>JAVYJL010000001.1:0-5525090 GCA_034541955.1 Kovacikia ellensis JS3
GCTGGTGTTCTTCCCAATATCTACGCATTTCACCGCTACACTGGGAATTCCCGTGACCCCTACCAGACTCTAGTCTCCCAGTTTCCACTGCCTGTATGGAGTTAAGCCCCACGCTTTGACAGCAGACTTGAAAAACCACCTGCGGACGCTTTACGCCCAATAAATCCGGATAACGCTTGCATCCTCCGTATTACCGCGGCTGCTGGCACGGAGTTAGCCGATGCTGATTCGTCAGGTACCGTCAGATCTTCTTCCCTGACAAAAGAGGTTTACAACCCAAGAGCCTTCCTCCCTCACGCGGTATTGCTCCGTCAGGCTTTCGCCCATTGCGGAAAATTCCCCACTGCTGCCTCCGTAGGAGTCTGGGCCGTGTCTCAGTCCCAGTGTGGCTGATCATCCTCTCAGACCAGCTACTGATCGTCGCCTTGGTAGGCCCTTACCCCACCAACTAGCTAATCAGTCGCGGCTCTTCTTCAGGCAGCAAGCCTTTCACCTCTCGGCACATTGGGTATTAGCAGCCGTTTCCAGCTGTTGTCCCCAACCTGAAGGTAGATTCTCACGTGTTACTCACCCGTCCGCCACTAGGTACCCGAAAGTACCCCGTTCGACTTGCATGTGTTAAGCATACCGCCAGCGTTCATCCTGAGCCAGGATCAAACTCTCCATGATGTCTCACTTCTGAGTCTTTGGCTCTAGAAACTTTCGTTTCCAGTTTCCTATCTATACCACTATAGGAATAAATCCCTACAGCTACTGTTTCCTTGACGAGGTTTAGATGCTATTCTGGCTTTCAAACTATTCTATTTTCTAGGTCCGGGCGGACTCGGTTCCCTCGCTTTCGCTTGGCTCCCCTCACCGCGCTTATCTAATATAACGATGAAAATTAAACGTGTCAACTGGATTTCAAAAAAATCTGGAGAAGTTGTGATGATCGCTCTGAAGCCCTAAGCATAAGGATTTGGGAGAACAAGGGATATTTCAAAGCTGTTTTCAGTCGTTTTTGAGTAGCATTGTATTTCAGTCAAGTAGATGGACGGTTCTTGGCTTTAGAACTAGCTATAGTTTTAGAGTTTTCTACTTGAATGAACTGAATGACCACGTTAAGAGCTGTTTTGCCGCCATTTCTCGTGCTGGATCAACTGTTGCAGGGTTGGTTGATCGAGGATATTGGGCGAGGCGATCGCACGACTCAAAGTCTTGCTCTTCCGATTAATAGGGTTGGACAGGCTGAATGGGTGGCGAAGGAGGCAGGAATCGTTACAGGATTACCTATTGCAGCGAGAGTATTTCAGCTTCTTGACCCACAGGCAACGCTGATTCCAAAAGTATCGGAGGGAGAATTCTGTGAAAAAGGACAGGTGATTGCTGAACTTGAGGGTTCCTTAGAAGCGTTGTTGATAGGAGAGCGAACTGCGTTAAATCTGACGATGCGGCTCAGTGGAATTGCAACGATGACTCGCAAGTACGCCAATTTGATCGAAGATTTACCTGCTCGACTAGTCGATACGCGCAAAACAACCCCAGGATTGCGGTTACTGGAGAAGTATGCGACGCAGGTAGGAGGCGCAGTAAATCATCGGATAGGGCTGGATGATGCTGTGATGATTAAGGATAACCATATTGTTGCAGCGGGAGGAATTGGAAACGCGATCGCTCAAATTCGCAGTCGGATCCCCTATCCACTGACTATTGAATTAGAAACTGAAAATTTAGAGATGGTGCAGGAGGCTCTAGAGCATGGGGCCGACACCATCATGCTAGATAATATGCCATTGGGAATGATGCAACGAGCCGTTCAAGTGATTCGCCAAACAAATGAGCGAATCGGGATTGAGGCATCCGGGAATATTACGTTAGAAACGATTCGGGCTGTTGCAGAAACGGGCGTTGATTACATCTCTACCAGTGCTCCAGTGACGAGATCGACTTGGTTGGATCTGAGTATGAGGATGCGGTAGTGGCAGTAGGCGATGGGTAATCGGTAGCAGGGCTATTTCATTCTAAAGATTGATTTGAGTTGCTTCAAGCTGAAACCGCAACGACGTTGGGCTTGAGCCATATTGTTAAAGCCCAAGTCCCTATAGAGATTGAGTGCCAGATTTCGAGCAATTGCCCATATCTGAGGCAAGGGAACTATCCGGATTCTACAAGCATCCTCAGCTTGCGTCACATCTCGCACATAATGCACTTTGTTTTCCACACCCCAATATGAGCGAATTCGGTGAGCAAACTGACACGCAGTTTCACGCAACGAGGAAATGTAATAGCGTATCTCGGTTTTACCCACAATTTCATACTCTCCTTTCAGCAAGGTACGAGTAGCCCTCACGCGAATCAAGGTGCATAGTCCTGCCCAAGGACGAATATCATCAAGAGTTTGACAAATTTCAACTATTCGTTCCTCTATGCGTCCATGACCTTTGCTAAATTCTGTGTAAGTGTCTTCCACTTGAAAGTTCGCCTTGACCTCTTTGAGCAGCCCAGATTGGTTGCCTTTGAGTGCTCCTAGATAGTGATTGTGACTCTCAACAATTGAGGTGCAACTTTTTTTGGGTGTTGATCGCATCAAAAGCAAACACCACTCCATTGCAAGCGAACTGTTTGACTAACTGGGGCAACACCTGATCTCATTGCTCTTATGCTCAACCTCGTAGGGTTCAAGAATCAAACCCCGTTCAACCAAATACACACTCACCAGTTGAATCGCTGGATGCGGCTCAGTGGTTGAATGCTCCGATACCAGTTGATAGGAGCCACGCCATCGTTTGCCATCGACAGCTACCATCTCACCCGCACGAGGACTAATCTCAAAAACTTGGCTAAACAAGCTGAATACTGTTGATAATCTACGTTGAGCAGCACTCGGCGAATCGTGCTGTAGGAGGGTAAACGTCCTTTAGCTGGGTCAAACAACCCTACTAATTCATCGTGATAAGCGTTGAGCCAATCTCCAATGGCTAGAAACCCTCGACATCCTGCTGCCACTGCTAAGGTGAACAATGCTAGACACAGGGCTTGATTGTGCCGTTGTCCGGCTCCTCGTCGGGGTCAGGCAAGTGAGCAAAAGCTTCCACAATCGCAAGGGTGCTCATGGTTGAACGGCAGTAACGGATTAAGCCTCAGCTTATCGGATTGTCTACCTCGTCTAGAATGAAATAGCCCTGTAAATATTCCAGTTCGTCATCCTGATTGACTGACAAAACTAAGAAGCTGAAAAACGGCTGAGGACAGTAAATTCACGCTCGAAAAAGCATTCTGTTGTCGCTTGAGGCAATAGCAGGTTGAGGGTCAGGCAGACTTGGGAGAAACAGGTAAACCTGAATTTTCCATTGCTGGGTGATGGCAAGGCGAATCCAATTCCAACCGAGCTTGAGATAACTCATTCCCCGATTCCAGTGGGTATCGACTTGGCGACGTTTGCCTGAGGCGACAACCTGCACTCCCTGGAGTACCAGAAACAGCATTGTTAAAGCAATCACTCCGCACAACTGAGAAAGGGCAAACTTGTCCCGCAATCTAGAGGCTTCGAGATTGAATCCGTTAGACTTCAAATCCAAAAACGATTCCTCCACACAAAACCGGAGTCGATACTGAGCAAAGGTTTGCAAGTTCGTCGGCTCGTCGCTCACAATCGTCCAGTGCTCACCACTTTGCTTGTCGTGGGCGAACGCCAGATAAACATTGGGATAGGGTTTAGTTTTGCCGACAGATACCGCATCTGTAAAATAAGCCTGTCCAGGCTGTAACTGCACCGACGATACTCTGCGCCATTGTCCCTGGTGTTGAAACTGAAACGAACGTTTAATCCGAATCCGAAAATGCCAGCCCAGATTGTCTCGGAGATATTTCATCAACTTGCCATCGGCAAAGCCTCGGTCTGCCAACAGAACAATCGCTACACCAACGGGCAGGATTCTTTGGGCTTGCCTGAGCACTCTCTGAATCGTCCACAGCCTGACGGTGCTGCTTGATTGTGCCACCACTCGCCAAGCCACGGGAATAGTTCTGCCCCGATACACCACGCCCACCCACACGATGCAAAAACAATTCCATACGACGGTTGTGTCGAGGCTGAGATACAACCGTTCACGGCTCCACTGGGACAAGGCTTGCCGGATCAGAACATGATGAGCCGCAACGACATCAATCCGTCGATTCGACAACCATCGGCGAAACCGTCTTTGGTGCGACTGAGCAACTTGGGCACGGCTTTTGACATACACGCCAAACCCATTGAGACAAACGCTCTGACTCTGGATCATCCCGATGATCATCCAACATAGGGTTTGTAGATGACGGACATCTTGCCACTGAATCTCACATTGACTCAAACAGCGCGACAGCGCATCATAAAGACGGGAAGTCGGAGACATTGATTTAGTTGATTTGTGTGGTTACTCATCAGCTTAAATCAGGCTCTGCTTCCTCCTAGCTTTCCTTTCACCCTCCTCCCGTTTTGTCAGTCAAGCAGGTACCAGTTCACTTTAATGAAAACGAATCCTTTGAGGATCAAGTCGTTAGATCTGTTGATGAAATCGGTTTGACTGATGAGCAATGGCAAGAACTTCAAATCTTAGTCAATGTTCCAGGATTCGCTTCAATTGCTGCTTCGTTAATTGCTGAACTTCATGGAAGGATGGGACATTTTCCTAAAGTAATTCGCTTCAAGCGTTCTCCTGAAGATACTAGCCGTTACGATTTTGAAGAGATATTACAGTTACAACGTATTCGAGACAAAGCTCGCGCTCGTCATCAAGAGTAATGGTAGTACTGATTGTGCCAGTGACTAAAGTTTCAGCCTAATAAATGTGTACAAGATGGGCAGTAGCGATCGCGTACACATTTCCCTACAGTGAGTTGCCATACAATGGATACTGAACCTTAAGCTTGGAAAGCAGGTAATGGACACTATAGATAATTCTTCAATAGAAGATACAGAATCAGCGGCTTTGATATCTGTGACAGAGCTACAGCAACAGCTTAATGATTTACTTAAGCAACTATCGCCAGAGCGATTACAGGTACTTGCTGATTTTGCAGCTTACCTGGCAAATGCTGAAAGCGAAACTGCAACCCAAGAGCTTTTGGCAATTCCTGGATTACTAAAGCGAGTTAAGCAAAATCAAGCAACCCCTAAAGCCCAGTACAGCAATTGGAGAACGCTTCGCTCCGATGTATGAAGTTCTTCTCCATCCTGATGCCCAGAAGGTTTATGTCAATGCTGAAAAAGCCTTAGCGAAGAAAATTGCTCGATGTTTGCAGCAGCTAGAGCAAACTCCCCGTTCCCACCCTAACATCAAAGCCCTCAAGGGAGATTACGTGGGCTACTATCGCTACCGTATCGGAGACTACAGGGTGATCTATTCCATAGACAATGAATTGGTTCAGGTGTTTGTTATAGCAATCGCCCAGCGCAGTGAAGCATATGAATCATGAGGGCAAGTTAGTAAGCTCATGTAAAAACGCCGCATAACAATCCCCTTGCAGCGGACGGAATGGAGATCTCCGTGTTGTTATAAAGCTTACTTGCCGCCGCTGAAGGGGAACGTTAGACATCTTGTAAAAATGGTAACTCTGTTAAGCAAGCGTATAGAAATAAGTGGGCTACTATGTCCAAGCTATGTCCCAAGTGCCGAAAAACATTCCGCCGAATTTGGAAATGGGGCGTGTTATGCTGAATCATTCTGTCTAATCATCCCATACAGGATCTTATGCGGAAATATTCAGTCTATTAATTGTTAGACGACATGGCCGTGACGTATCTGCTTCGCCTCACCGATGACTACATCATCGAATCGTACTCAAGGCATCGCGCCCGTCAGCACTCGCGTTGGTTTCGCTGGATTGTGAAGCTCATCTGCGCCGTTGGAATGCTTGCGCTATTGGCGTTCGGTATCTATGCCGACATCGCCGTTGTTATTGGAATCTCCGCCTTCTTTCTCCTACTCTTACTCACAGGGCCACAGTTCGACTACTTCATTTTGCGACGCCGGTGGCGGCGAATACCGCAATATAACGACGACTTGAGAATTGTCGTGTCGGAGCAGCACTTGGCCTCATCATCGTCCAAGACTACCGCCACCTCCGAGTGGTCTGCCTACATCGGTGCTCTCCAGTTTTCAGACGGCGTGCTGTTGTATAGCGCTCCCTGGGATTTCTTTTGGCTGCCTGACAGTGCGATCGTTGCGGGAACGCCAGGCGAATCCCGAGCAATCCTCAATGCCAGCATCTCGAACTACAATGTCGTCTAACAACGCATTGGAGCCGACGCCAGTTTGTAATGCCGAAAGCGGCACCTGGCATTTGCACGGCGCGGCTCAACGCGGGCGTTATGCCGCTTAGATTACGGGTTGGGGCAGTAGTTTGAAGTTGATCGATTAGTGCTCAGTATTCAGCTAAAGAATAGAATTTTGCTCTTCCTAAACAAGAAATAGAGCCAGGAAGAGCGGTCGCAGTTCTCGTTGCATCTACAAATTCTTATTTACATCGCTGTCGCAGATTTCGACCAAATATACGGCTGAAATGCCTTATCTAAAGGTGTTTTAGCGATATGATTCGTGTAGTTATGAATGATTTTGACAGCGATGCCTAAAATCACCTCCAAAACTTGTTGCTTCTTGTAACCTGCTGCTAAAAATTCTTCGATTTCTTGATCGTTCATCCAACCCCGCGCTTCAATCATTCGTTGTGTAAATAGCCGCAACGCTTGTAATTTGGGATCTACCAAAGGTTGTCCGTTACGAAGTGCATCAATATTTTCTGGAGACATACCAACCATTTTCGCCAAGCCAGAATGGGCTGCCATACAGTAACGGCAATCATGCTCGTAATTTGCGGTCAAGTAGATAATTTGTTGCTCAGTGGGTGTAAAGCTGGTTGTCTCAAACAAGTCCCACAATGCCATTCCGCCCTTCAAAGCTGCGGGGGCTTCCGCTAAAATTCCCTCCAGATTAGGAATTAAACCAAATGTCTCTTTAGCGTGAACTAAGGCTTCCTTTGAGGCTTCTGGTGCAGTTTCAAGCGTGTGAATTGTAAATTCCATAGGTTTTCGCTCAACGAAATTCGATGTAGACAGGTCTGTCTCCTTACAATAGATGCTAGTATAACCACATGGAGACAAATCTGTCTACTGCAAAACAAGTATGACTGCTGAACCAAGTGCTGCACGACAACAAATTTTAGAAACTGCGTCACAACTTTTTTTTATCAAAAGGGCATTCAGAATGTTGGCATAAACGAGGTAATTGCAGCTTCCGGTATTGCCAAAAGAACACTGTACAGGCATTTCCCTTCAAAAGATGATTTAATTCTTGAAGTGATGCAGCATCGCAAAGCACAGTGGATATGTTGGTTTGAAGAATCTGTTGCTGACAGAGGTAATACAGCCAAGGAGCGATTGCTTGCTACCTTTGATGTTCTTCAGGAATGGTACGCTAAGCCTGATTTTCGGGGATGCCCTTTTATCAACGCTGTTTTAGAAATTGCAGATGCTGCTCATCCAGTTCATCAAGTTTCAGTTGACTTAAGAGAAGTAATCCGAACCTACATCATGCAGTTAGCCTCTGACGTAGGAGTACGTGACTCGGAATCATTCTCGCAGCAATACTTACTGTTGATTGGAGGAGCTAGTCTAATGGCAACAATCGAGGGCAATCCGTCAGGAGCGCAACAAGCTCGAAAGGTTCTATCTGTTTTGATTGATGCTAGTTAGAGATCGCGGCATAACAACGCCCATGCACGCCGACCGTCGAAAGCTGCTCGGCTGTGATGCAAAGGTGATCTGCGGCGGGTGATGGGCAACGTTGGACTGCTTTGTGTTATCGGTGGGGCGGTAGTTGAGGCGGGATGTGTTAGAGAGGGTTGTTGTAGATCTGGGCAGACCATGAGTAGAATGCTGACTTAAGCACACCTCTTTCTAGTCCGCTGAGGATATGTCTGAATCTGAACTAATCAATTATCAAGGCTGGGTTGATGATCTCTCGGCAGTGAATCCTAATTCAGTTGTGCTATCTAGCCGAGAACAGAATTGGACAGGGCTTGAGGTCGCACAAATTCATCACGATACAAATCAGGCGATCGTACCTGCATTTCAAAGTCATTTGTTGCTGTTGCATCTTGGGCCGACTTCTAATTTTGTCGAGAGAATCGAGGGTCAAACCTATGAGCAAGACAACACTCAAATCGGTGATGTATCTATCCTTCCAGCCACGATCGCGAGTGAATGGTACTGGGAGGCTCAGCCTCAGAAAAACTCGCTTCACTTAGCTTTAGATACCGAATTTGTTCATCGGATTGCGGCTGAGATGGGGTACTCTGCTTCGAGAAACATTGAGATTCTGAATCAGTTTGTAGTTCATGATCCACAGATTCACTATATTGGCATGGCGCTACAAGCAGAGCTGGCAACAGGTGGGCGATCGGGTCGGCTCTTTGGTGAATCATTGGCTACGGCACTTGCAACTTTCCTGTTAAGTCATTATTCGGCATCAACCCAGCCCGTTCGAGCGTATGAAGGTGGATTGTCTAGATCAGCTTTACAGCGTGTGATTGAGTACATCAATGACAACTTGAGTTCAGATCTGACGTTACCTGAGCTGGCTGCGCTTATAGGAATCGGACAGTCTCAGTTTGGGCGTTTATTCAAACAGTCAACTGGATCGACACCGCATCAGTATGTCATTCAATGCCGAGTTGAACGAGCGAGACAACTGCTCGCCCAAGGTGGGTTGTCGATTGGACAGATTGCGACTGTCGCCGGATTTGCCGATCAAAGTCATTTGACCTATCACTTCAAGCGGTTGCTTGGGGTTACGCCCAGGCAATATCTGCAAAGACGGTGAGAATCTTCTAAAAAGGCGAGAATCTCCAAGACAAGAATGCTGCAAACTTCTATAGTTTGATGGTTTTGCTGGATCTGTACTCTAAGAGCAGTCTGCAAGGAGAACTATGCCATTTGCGATCGTCAAACTGGTTAAAGGCGCTCTTACCAAAGAGCAAAAGCAGTTGATGTTACAACGTGTCACCGATGCCATTGTGTCAGTGGAAGGTGAAGCGTTACGTCAAGGCGTTCAGGTTGTGATTGAGGAGAGTGTTAATGATGGCGAGTGGAGCGTTGGTGGCAATCGATTGACGATCGAAGCGATGAACAAAATCAAAGCAGGTCAGAATCCCTGGATGTAGAACAATTGAAATTGTTGATTATTAGGGCGATTGCATGAGGCGTAAGCAATGACAAACTCACCATCTAAACGAGTGTTAATGATTGTCACCAGTCAATCAGAACTGGGTGATACAGGGTTGCCAACCGGATTCTGGCTACCGGAGTTGACCCATCCCTACTTTGAAGTGATGAATGCCGGATATACGATCGACATTGCCAGTCCCAAAGGGGGAAATGCTCCGATTGATCCGTTTGGTGATCCGCGTGCTGACATCACAACAAATCCAAATGATCTAATCAGTTTAGGCTTTTTAGCGATGCCCGCTCATGCTGAAAAGATTCAGAATACCTTCAAACTGTCAGAAATTGATGTCAGTGCCTACGATGCCGTTTTGCTGGCTGGAGGAACTGGAGCCATTTATGATTTTCCCAACGAGGAGACGATCGCCCAGATCATTCGTCAAATGTGGGAGGATAACAAAATTGTTGCAGCCCTGTGTCATGGGAGTTCGGCGCTCCTCAATGTCAAACTTTCAAATGGCGAATATCTGGTAAGTGGAATGACTGTCACAGGATTCACCAATGCGGAAGAAGCTTACATCAAAGAGACGGTCACAACCTACGAGCCGCCAGTCTACATCGAAGATGAGTTTCCTGAACGAGGAGCCATCTTCATCCAGGGCGGATTTCATGCTGCATTTGCCACTGCTGCTGCGAATGGACGATTACTAACGGGACAAAATAATTACTCTGGCAGTGCGATCGGTCGGAAACTGGTTGCCGCTTTAACTGGACAACCTGAAGCTCAACGCACCATCAAAATTGTGGCAATTGATCATCTCTTACCAGGTGCAACTGAAGCGAAGGTGATGGCGCTGATGAAAGAGGAAGCTGAATTGGCATGGCGCTACATGAAGGCTGGCGTGATTCGGGAGAACTATTTGCGCCAGGATGGTAAAGGGGCAATGGCAGTTCTGGAGTGTAGCAGTGTTGCAGAAGCACGATCGATTATGAATTCATTTCCGTTAGTCAAAGCGGGATTGATTGAGTTTGAGTTCATTCCGCTGGGAACCTTTACCCCTTGGAGACCTTATTCGGTGAGTCTTAATTAACCCTCTATGAAAGCAGTTAGAGTCCATCAATTTGGCCCACCTGAAGTGCTGCAACTCGAAGAGATTCCCGATCTGGCACCCGGCGCAGGACAAGTCTTAGTGCGCGTTCACGCAGCCGGTGCCAATCCTCTGGATACCTATTTGCGATTGGGCATCAAAGTTGGGGATTATGTTGTCGCGTTTCCCTGGACACCGGGAAATGATGCAGCAGGAACCGTTGCAGCCGTAGGAGCGAGAGTGAGCAAAGTCAAGGTAGGCGATCGCGTCTATGCCCAACCGTTAACGGGTGCTTACGCTGAATTTGCCCTTAGCAATGAGGCACAAGTCTATCCACTGCCTGAAAATATTTCCTTTCCACAAGCAACCTGTATCAATATCGCCTGTCGCACTGCCTACTATTCTCTGTTTGAGCTTGCTAAAGCAACATCAGGACAGGTGGTTCTAGTGCATGGTGCTAGTGGTAGCGTTGGTAATGCTGCGATTCAACTTGCCGTTGATGCCGGACTCACCGTGATTGGCACGGCTGGCTCAGACGCAGGAATGCAACTGGTGAGAAACTTAGGCGCACATCATGTATTCAATCATCGACAGTCCAATTATCTCAGTCAAATTCAAGCTGCTGCTAACGGGATCGATATCATTCTAGAAATGGCTGCCAGCGCGAATCTTCCTAACGATTTGGGGTTGATGAAACCGGGCGGACACATCATCGTCATCGGTGGCGGCAAACCCGTCGAGATTGACCCCGTTACCGTGATCGGATCAGGCATCCACATTATTGGCGTGAGACTGTCGCTAATCGGTGAGACGTTGAATCAGGAAATTCATACAGCACTCCATCGCTTGCTAGAAAATGGTTCACTGCGTCCGATCGTCGATCAAGAGATTCCACTCGCAGAAGCACCCCGCGCCCATCATGAACTGGAAAAGTCAGGCTCAATGGGAAAAATCTGTCTGATTCCGTAAGCCTAAAACAGACAGTTAATTGTGAAATGAATGGCACTGACGGAAGCTGTATTAAGCAACCAGCTTAGCTTTGAGAACTGAACGAGGTTGTTGCATCCTGGGAAAAGGTTTAGGTCTGCGCTTGATAACTCTAGGTTCAACCCTGTGAGGACGCAACAGCACTAACTGATCCGAAATCACCTCTAGCAAAGCGGTGTAGAGGTGACGACGGCTTTATCAGACCCTGTTGCCAACTGCGGTCTAAACTGATTGAACTGTTGCCGAGTCCCTTGCAAGGAGATTCGTAAGGGGGTACCTGAGCTTGTTGAGCCGCTTGCCACATCAAGGTTCGGAGCAAGTTGTACGCCAGCAAATGCATCCAAATTTCCTTTTGCACCATCTCTGGAGTTTTGGCAGCAATCATTTCCATCTTCAAGGTGGTTTTGAGATGCTTGAGATTGACTTCGGTGGCTTGCCAACGTAGTTGATAGAGTTCGGCGAGCTTCGCTTTGCGATAGCGTTTAGGGTCCAGTAGCGTCGTCACCAGAATAATTTCCTTAGGGCGAAACCCAGGTTGTTGAACCAACAAATGCACTTCTCTGACCTCAATCCTTTTGGGTAATGACTCAAAGTCCCTTCTACTCATTGATTGTGGGCAAAGAAGTGGACGTTGCCACTGCACGATATGATCGCCAATCCCCAGTTTCTTGCCGCGACGAAAATCACAGTGGCGAGCATGATGTTTGCGAAAGACGGCATCGGCTCCGCTTGAGTACACCAGTGCCAAATCGACGTAGGTGCCATAGGCAGAATCAGCGACAACGATGTCCTCGCTTTGTAGGGTGGCATACAGTTGCCGGGACAGTTGCCATTCACTGGTGTTAAACGCTGCAATGGCTACTTCCAAAACCGCTCCAGTTGTTCCGCAAAACCACACCACTAACTTTGCCAGGGGAAAGCCACAGCCCACTTTTTGATTGCTGTGCTGTGGATAGAACGCCTGATTTGCAGGGGTATCACGCATCAGCACCGTTGTGCCATCGTAGGCTTTTACCCGTCGTCCACACCACCGGTGCTCAGGTTTTATCTCCGATGTCAGTGCCGTTGCCGTTTGCCGCAACAAGGGCTTGAGTACGGTCATAGGTAAGCGTTTACGAGCTTTACTGTAAGCTCCGGTATCGGTAGAGGGCACTTCCTCGCGCGCCTCTGCCATCCAGGCAATCACTGATTCACCGCATTGCTTAAACTTTGGTCCGCATCGAGCACTTGGGATAACCAAGCCCACAGCACAACAATCGGGGTATAAAGCACTTTGCGGTACTTGACTCCCTGTTCTTGCAGCACCTGTTGCACGAGGGCTTCCGGCAGTACGTGTTCAAAAGGGAGGGCAAGACTATTCTGAAACTTTTGCTTGAGGATCTCGGCTCGATTTGCCATAGTAAAGGAATAGTTTTGTTGGTCTCTGAGGCTCTGATTCTCTCATATCAAGCCTTGGAGCCTTTTTTATCCCCTTCCGTCAGTGCCATTCAATTGTGAAATAATCTATTCCCTTTCAAGGAACTACGAGAATGGCAACTTATGTTTTAATCCACGGTGCTTGGTTCGGTGGCTGGTGTTGGGATGAAACCAAAGTGCTGCTTGAACAATCTGGACACACAGTCATAGCACCGGATCTACCTGGTCACGGCGACGATCAAACGCCTGTTCCCGACATTACGCTGGACACATTAGTCGATCGAGTGGGTCAAATCTTAAATACACAATCTGAACCTGTCATCCTGGTTGGTCATAGCATGGGAGGCATTGTTCTCTCTCAGACTGCTGAGCAGTATCCCGATAAAATTGAGCGACTGATTTATGTGGCGGCGTATCTGCTGCAAAATGGAGAATCGCTATTTCAAGTTTCAACTGCTGATACTGACTCACAAATTGGCTCCTATCTACTACCTGACCCGGAGCATGGACAGATTAGTATTCGCTTAGAAGCACTGAAAGATATATTTTTGCATGACTGTTCTGAAGCAGTCATTGCAGAGGCAGAAGCAAGATTGCGACCTGATCTCATTGCCCCGCAGACTACGCTCATGCGTCTCACAGAAGAGAACTTTGGGCGTGTTCCACGAACCTACATCACAACTAAACTCGATCGCGTTGTGTCACCCAATTTGCAACGGCAGATGTTTACGGCCTTGCCCTGCGATCGGATCTTAGAAATCGAAACTGGACATTCCCCATTCGCTGCTGCTCCTGACAAGCTGGTGGCTTTGCTTCTAGAGCTTGTCAAGTGATTGCGCCAGCAGTTCAACAAGTCGATGAAGCGGACAGGTGAAAGGCATTGGTGATGCTGCTGAGGTTATTGGCAGCCGCTTATCTTGATCGTTATGCTGCCTTAGTCCCTTGTGGGGTCGCAGTTTGAAGCTTACCTGTCTGGTGCTAAAGTTAAGTCATCTGGACACTTTTACACTATTTGGTTTGGGTACTGGAGTTGACTACTTGTGATCAGTGGAGTAGCGTTGCATAAAACTCCTAGTGGCTGGGGGTTTATAAGTGAAGCAGCATTAGAGAAATTTGTCTGGGCAAATCTCAAACAACTATTTGGTGTTACTCCTCTTAAGCAGCAATATATTTCTAATGGTGAAATATGCGACATTCTTGCTGTAGATGACGATAAAGGACTCGTCATTTTAGAGTTAAAGAATGTAGAAGATCGATACTTAATTCAACAGCTAACTCGCTATTACACAAATCTTCTAGAAGAAAACCATTTTCTCAAGAAGTTAACTATTCTCGCTCAGCTCGACTTATTGCAATTGCGCCGAGTTATCATCGGCATAACTTAATTGACAAAGAGTACAGTCAGCTTAACTTTGAGCTTCTCCAGTTCTCTGTGATTAAAGATGAGGAAGGTTTTCATTTTCTTCTCCAAAAACTAGGACAAGATTTTAATCTCAAGAAATTTTTAATTCCATATCAACCAATTGAAACCTTGGCAGTTGAGAGTATTCTAGAACCTCCAGAACTATTAATTAAATGGTTGGGTGGCTGCACAAAAGAAGAACAGGAAGGCTTTCTAAAAGTGAGAAATAAAATTCTCACTTGCAATCGACGGATGAAAGAAATTGTTGACAAGAAAACCATACAATATGGATCTGGAAAGACAAAGTTATGTGCAGAAATATGTTTTCAGCAAAAGTCACAAAACCTGTCTTATTTCTGTGGCTGCCGACCCCAAATACATACTTATGGCGTGCTGCACTTGAGCAGTCCCAAGCAATGGTCCTATGTCGTTTGGGCCTCGATCGCCGGTCTGCTGCTGGGTTATAGCGCGCTCGAAAGTAAAAATTTGCTGGTACCGATCGTGGCCCACATCACCACCAACCTTGTCTCCAGCACATTGTGGAAATGGCGCGATCGTTTGCCGTCTGATCAATGAGAAATTTGGGTGCTGGATACGCAGTCAGAGTGAATGTACCTATCAGCCAAATGGCGACAATCAGAGATTGAGCCTGGCTTGTATTTACTGGATAGCCACTGCATCCTTGATTGAGCGGTAGCAGAAACCAAAAGCTAGCATCCAAACTCAAGTTGATTTGCATCTTTTGAGAAGATTGAAATTATGCGGAACGATTCTCGCTATCCAACCGAAGCAGCGTATTATGCGGAAATGATCTGCATAAGCAGTAGATCCGAGGTGTTATGCAGAATCATTCTGCCTATCTACCCTCTATAGGATCTTAGGCAGAAGATTTCAGTCTAATAATAGTTATGCTGCCTAGTCTATCAGTCGTGGCAGTAGCTTGAAATCCTGTTGAAGTACCTAAAACAGCCCAAAGGTTAAAGACTTATCAATTGGCAAAGTGGCACCAATTCCAAGCCAGAGTGTGACTAAAGTACCAATCAAGAAAATAGTTGTGGCAATTGGGCGACGAAATGGATTTTGAAATTTATTGACACTTTCAATAAATGGAATGCACATGAGACCCAATGGGATAGAAACCATCAGCGTAATGCCCAATAGTTTGTTCGGCACAACGCGGAGAATCTGAAAACTGGATAAAGATACCACTCTGGAAGAATTTCTAGCGGCGTAGCAAAAGGATTTGCAGGCTCTCCAATCATAGCTGGATCAAGTACTGCCAAACCTACACACAAAGCTAAAGTTCCAAGCATAACCACTGGGAAAACGTAGAGTAGTTCATTGGGCCATGCGGGTTCTCCATAGTAATTGTGCCCCATCCCCTGCATCAGCTTGGCACGTAGTTTTGGATCATTTAGATCAGGCTTCTTAGAAACTCCTGCCATAAAGTAAGCTCCTTTTTCAAATGATGTAAATTGACGCACAACAAACTTGCAGGACAAATCGCCCTGCCTCATCAAGCCTGGTTAAGCTAACACTCCCTTGCCCAGGGAGACAACTCTGTCTCTCCCTTGATTGCTGCTAGTATATCTTTGTAGAGACAAGTTTGTCTACTTTGTTATGGCGACTTCCGAATCGAGTGCTGCTCGGCAGCAAATTTTAGAAATAGCATCGCAGCTCTTTTATCAAAAGGGCACTCAAAACGTTGGCATCAATGAAGTCATTGCTCAGTCTGGAGTTGCCAAAAGAACGTTGTATAGACATTTCCCTTCGAAAGATGACTTAATTCTCGAAGTCATGCAACATCGAGCTAAACAGTGGACTACTTGGTTTGAAGAGGCGGTCAACAGCAAGGGTGGGACAGCGAAGGAGCAGCTTCTTGCAACTTTTGATGTACTTCAGGCGTGGTATTCTGAGCCTCATTTTCGAGGTTGCCCGTTTATCAATGTTGTTTTAGAAATTGCAGATGCCTCTCACCCTGCTCATCAAGTTTCGGTTCAGTTGAGAGAAAAGATTCGTACATACATCATGCAATTGGCTTCAGAAGCAGGAGTTAGCAATCCGATCGCATTCTCACAGCAGTATTTACTGTTGATTGGAGGAGCAAGTTTGATGGCAACGATCGAGGGAAATCCTACCGGAGCGCAGTTTGCCAAACATACTCTGGAAGTTTTAATTGCCGCTAGCTAACAGTCACAACAGCATAACAATCCCAATGCACACCGACCGCCGAGAGATTATCGGTTAGAGTTTGAGGTTGTCTGCGGCGGGTGATTGGGAACGTTAGCTTGCTTAGATAGTTGGTGGTGACAGTCGCCTGAATGTTGTCTGTTGAGATTCAGAATTACATTACTTTGAGGTCGTTGGTACGATGGATTTATCGCAACTGAAATGGCTCAAGAATGTGAAACCCGACCAAGGCTGGGCTTATAACAAACTTGATGAGATGCCAATTCCAGAAGCTAGAATTTTTCGCTTGCACTGGCGCAGTCAAGACGATAAAGCCAATGCTCAAAAACCTCTTAAGGGTGACTTAGTAGTGCTCGTTCAATCAGCAAGGGGCACTCACATAGTTGAGATGCTAGATGACGTGGTTTATGAAAACACCGAAAAGAGTGGGGTATATACCGCATAGTGAAAGCTGTGTGGATGCCTCCTAAAGGAGTCGATTGGTGGAACCTTCCGCACCAGAAAGAAATTTTCGGTGTTGAGCACCTTCCTCCGAATGGTCTTGTGCATAAGATTCCAACCGACGGAATGCTCCAATCTCAGTATTGGAAGGATGTGGAAGGGCTACAAGGTTTTCAGCAACATTTGAGCAAGCTGCTGACCCAAATTCCATAGGTAGCCTCAAACCCACTTCAGCAGTTTAAGGGCTTGGCAACCTGATAAACTGCTGAAGTCATTTGACAATGAGAGTTCCTGACGATGAGATCTTCTACATGGAATTTGAGTGGAACCCAGATAAGGCGGTTATCAATCTGAGAAAGCACAGTATTTCTTTCCAAGAAGCTGCAACCGTATTTGACGACTCGTTATCTGTAACATTTCCTGACCCTGATCATTCCATAGGAGAAGACCGCTACGTTATCATTGGGATGTCCGGGTCACGGCAGTTGTTAGTTGTCTCCCACACTGACCGAGAAAACCGTATTCGTATTATCAGTGCTCGAAGAGCCACTCGCCAAGAGAGGAGATTTTATGAAGAAGGAAATTGACGAGCTAGAAGATGAACTACGCCCTGAATATGACTTCTCCAAGATGGCGGAGGTGTCAGAGGTAAGTATGTTGAAAGATACCGAGCAGGAACAAATTTAGTTCTTTTAGATCCTGATATTGCCCAAGCTTTTCCAACCGATGCATCTGTGAATGAAGCATTACGGTTACTGCTCCAAATTGCTCAGCGACAGCAACCTAACAACCCGGTTGGAGCGGACTAGCAAGTTTGGTTGGTGTTACAGCAAAGGTTATCGACAGCCGCTGACCCGAACCGTTATGCGGCTTCAGTTATCGGTGGGGGCGTAGCCGGAAGCTTACTTGTGATCGCCAAGATCAGTCAGCCTGAAATTAGGGCGCGGCGGTACTTCAAAGTTAGCTGCAACACTAAGTCAACTTTTTGTGCTAGCAGTAAATTAAAGGAGCGGCGGCTGAGAGGTATTGGGATGCCTTTTCCAAAAGATGTAAGGGAAACTGCGCTAGTTAAATCAGGGCGGTACTGCTGTGTATGCCATGAACACGCAGGTCGTAATGCAGAAGTACACCACATTGTTCAGGAAGCTGATGGTGGTTCTAACGATTTAGAAAATGCTATTGTGCTTTGCTTCAAATGCCACGCAGAAGCAGGGCACTATAATCCACGCCATCCTCGTGGTACGAAATATTCTGCTACTGAGTTAAGGAAGCACCGCGATGCTTGGTGGAAATATTATGAAACCTTTGACCCTGAGCTTAGACCTAATGACGATGAGAAGCATCCATTAAATCTAATTCCCAATGGTCAAGATATGGAGCTTGTAGAAAAGGAAATTGGTACGCTCTGGTCTAACTATGCGAACTATCCTGTAGCAATTGAAATTATTCAGTTCAAGGGACAGCCAATTGCTGAGTATGTGGTTTACAAGGATTCTTTGAGTCCACATTCTTACGAACTTTATCAAATTGCAGACGATCGGTATATTGTCTATCACAATTGGATTCATCGCGCAGATTATGGATGTGCCAGATTAATAGGTGCAAATCTTGATATTGATCCAGATCCTAGTGTCTAAATACTCTGGTTTTTGCCGTTCTGGTATAACCCGGGTATAACTAAAGGGTAGGGATTACAGCTAAGGTCACTATGAAAACTGCAATTTCGCTGCCCGATTCAGTTTTTGAAGAGGCAGAAGCACTGGCTCAACAGTTAGGCTTGTCCCGCAGCGAACTTTACACGAAAGCGTTACAAGCCTACATGAAAAAGTACAACCGCAATCAAATCCTACTTAAGCTAAACCAGATTTACTCCAAAGAGTCTTCTGAGCTAGATCCTGTGATGGCAAGGATGCAGTTTATATCTCTGCCTCATGAGGGTTGGTAATGTACCGGGGAGAAATTTGGTGGGCGAACTTACCCGCTCCGGTAGGCTCGGAACCGGGATATCGTCGTCCTGTTTTGGTGGTTCAAGATGATACCTTCACTCAAAGTTGTATCAGCACCGTTATCGTCGTAATTATTACTTCTAATATTCAATTAGCAGAAGCACCGGGCAATGTATTGTTGCCTCATGCGGTATCGGGTTTGTCACGAGAGTCTGTTGCCAATATCTCGCAAATTTTCACGGTTGATAAAACGTTTTTGGTTGAGCGTATTGGTTCACTACCAGACTACTTGCAGGAGGAAGTAGATGAGGGTTTACGAACAATCTTGTATCTCTAGCAACGCAAGCTAACAAGTCGCTGCACCGGAACGCCACAAGCTCTTGACTGAGTGTTCAAGGTTGTCTACATCCGGTGAGCTTGGTCGTTAATCCGACAGCGCTGTATAAAACTTGACACGATGTGCTAAAATCTGCGAAGCGCTACGGATTAACAACCTCGCTGGAGCCGACATGCGGAGGTGAATGGTTGAGACAAAAGCTAAAGATTGTCTGTGAGGCTAGCCGCCCATCAACAACGGTTGCTGGAGGCGGTATGAGTCAATCTGGTGCGGCTCAGCTCGATCATTATACGGCTAAGTCTGTGGGTGGGACGCAGCCGGAAAATTATTTGTCAGTATCCAACCCTATCTACTTCAGAGGTATCGATAGAGCGGTTCAGACGAAGTTTGGCATTAGTGTGGTTGTTTTGGGAACACTGATTAAGGGTGCAGCAAGCTCATTAGTAGTCAAACCAGCCCCGGATGTGAAGTTATCTTTAGGTTTTCAGTGCCATGCAAACTATTCAAGTTGAGTATTCAGGTCAAATCCAAGTAAATACAGGCAAAAACCCTAGAGAACTCTATGCCCATCAAAATGAGGCGATCAAGGCATTGGATCAGAAAATAAGATTTCATTTGAGGGGCTATTAGTTTTGCCTACGGGCGGTGGAAAACTTTAACAGCTATTCATTGGTTACTAAGAAACTTTATTGACAAACGTAAGAAAGTTTTATGGATAGCTCACCGACATGAGTTACTTGATCAGGCATTTGAAACCCTAAAATCTAGTGCTTATCCATCTTTACCAGGGCTATTTCATTCTAAAGATTGATTTGAGTTGCTTCAAGCTGAAACCGCAACGACGTTGGGCTTGAGCCATATTGTTAAAGCCCAAGTCCCGATAGAGATTGAGTGCCAGATTTCGAGCAATTGCCCATATCTGAGGCAAGGGAACTATCCGGATTCTACAAGCATCCTCAGCTTGCGTCACATCTCGCACATAATGCACTTTGTTTTCCACACCCCAATATGAGCGAATTCGGTGAGCAAACTGACACGCAGTTTCACGCAACGAGGAAATGTAATAGCGTATCTCGGTTTTACCCACAATTTCATACTCTCCTTTCAGCAAGGTACGAGTAGCCCTCACGCGAATCAAGGTGCATAGTCCTGCCCAAGGACGAATATCATCAAGAGTTTGACAAATTTCAACTATTCGTTCCTCTATGCGTCCATGACCTTTGCTAAATTCTGTGTAAGTGTCTTCCACTTGAAAGTTCGCCTTGACCTCTTTGAGCAGCCCAGATTGGTTGCCTTTGAGTGCTCCTAGATAGTGATTGTGACTCTCAACAATTGAGGTGCAACTTTTTTGGGTGTTGATCGCATCAAAAGCAAACACCACTCCATTGCAAGCGAACTGTTTGACTAACTGGGGCAACACCTTGATCTCATTGCTCTTATGCTCAACCTCGTAGGGTTCAAGAATCAAACCCCGTTCAACCAAATACACACTCACCAGTTGAATCGCTGGATGCGGCTCAGTGGTTGAATGCTCCGATACCAGTTGATAGGAGCCACGCCATCGTTTGCCATCGACAGCTACCATCTCACCCGCACGAGGACTAATCTCAAAAAACTTGGCTAAACAAGCTGAATACTGTTGATAATCTACGTTGAGCAGCACTCGGCGAATCGTGCTGTAGGAGGGTAAACGTCCTTTAGCTGGGTCAAACAACCCTACTAATTCATCGTGATAAGCGTTGAGCCAATCTCCAATGGCTAGAAACCCTCGACATCCTGCTGCCACTGCTAAGGTGAACAATGCTAGACACAGGGCTTGATTGTGCCGTTGTCCGGCTCCTCGTCGGGGGTCAGGCAAGTGAGCAAAAGCTTCCACAATCGCAAGGGTGCTCATGGTTGAACGGCAGTAACGGATTAAGCCTCAGCTTATCGGATTGTCTACCTCGTCTAGAATGAAATAGCCCTGCCAATTTACGAACAGGACAACGCAGATAAAATCGTCACATTCTATTCTTTCAATCGAACAATTCCCTCTAAAATGATTCACATCTTAACCTGTAGATAGAGTGAGAAAATCGTGATTCTCTGCCAAACTAAATCTCAGTATGTTCGTTTGAATACACGTAATTCTATTTAATCGGTAATTTATCTTACTCCAATGGTCAAAGTGGTATCCTCCGAACGAACGTTAATCAGTGTGCGATCAATGGACGAGACGCGCCGAGAAGCAGAACGCATGCATGACGTGATGCTTCTGATCCAGCATCTCAGCGCGCAGGAAGAGACGACCATCAAAATGATTTTGGACTGTTTGTATGATGTTGCTTCCGTTAATTTGATTAATCAGAAGTTTCAAAACCGTCGGCTAAATCGCCTTCTCAAGGCCATCGCCTGGATGCCAAAACCCGCCTTCCGAATCTTTGCGCTGCGCTGGTTTAAGAAGAACTGCCCCGAATAATTACGCGATGGCTGTACAACAAGGTAAGCTTTAAACCGCCCGCTCCCCTTCCCCTCCAGTTATGCCAAACAGCGCTCCGACGATTGCAGAAGCCCAAACCAGCGCTATGACCCTCGCCGGAACGTCTGTCTCAGACGTGGCAACAACCGAAGCCGCTGTCGCTGAACGCGATCGTCAAATTCACCATCTTCGCTCTCAGGTACGAGTATTGACGGGGCTACTAGTTGTCATTGTTGTGCTTCTGGGAGGTGCATTGATTTTGCCAAACCATAGTTCTGGAACTGGTTTGATTGCACCCCAGGAGCGAGGAAAGTAGCCATCGGGAAATTCGCAATTGAGAATTGAGAATTAAGAGATTTGGATGTCTAATTCTTAATTCTCAATTGCAAATTCTCAATTTAAGGCTCACGCCTTACATCTGTCCCAGCAGACAGGCGGCTGGGAAGATGAGGTATTCCAGGAAAAACAATTTCCAAATGAACTGGTAAAAGCGGCTGATTGAGCGTTTGTCCTGCAAGTCAACGCTTAAACTGCGAAACCACAGCAGACCCAAAGCGATAACATGCGTGACCACCAAAAATAGGGCATTCACTCCAGGTAAACCGCTGACCCCAGCGAAGATCATGCCGAGATAACAGGTCGTTAACACCCCTAGTGCCAAATTGAATACGGTTCTCTGCCCCAATCGAAGTGTGAGCGTGCGGATATTGTACTGACGATCGCCCTCCATATCGGGAACGTCCTTAAAGGTGGCGATCGCGAAGGTGAATACAAAGACAAATAGGGTCAGAGCAATGATGGTGGGGGAGAGGGAGTAGGCGGCAGGCAATAGGTGGTAGGTGGTAGAGGATCCATTGCCAATTGCCTGCCGAAAGTGCAGAAACAGCCCTAAATTTACAATTAGACCCCGAACAGTCAAAATGCACCAGGAGGCCCAAAATGGGAAGCGCTTTAGTCGAATGGGGGCAGTGAATACGCTGTACCAATCATTAGGCTTAGTCCGATCGTTGCCAACAGAAAAGGACCTTCTGCAATCGCAATCAGGAGCGACAACAACCCTGCAAGCGCGACAATGGCGATCGCTTGACGACGCGAAAATTCTCCTGAAGCTAAAGGGAGATGGGGCTTATTGATGCGGTCAATTTCCACATCTTCCAGTTGATTTAAACCAACGATGTAAACATTGCCGCAAAGACACGCGAGAAGGGCAAGGACGACGGGAAGTAGGTGGTAGGTAGTAGGTGATAGGTGGTAAGTGGTAGGTGCTAGGCTGTCTGCCCATTGCCCGTTGCCCATTGCCCATTGCCCACTTCGTGCTGCCAGGGCAATCAAATACACGCCTACCACACTTAACGTTGTGCCAATGATGGTGTGAGGGCGGGAGAATTTCAGAACGCATACAGCGGAGAGGCAAGGAGCCGAAACCCTTTTGGCTTAATTGATGGGCTAGAGGATTTGGAAAGCTTTGCGGAAATTCGGCTCATGTTTTTCGTGATTCAGCGTGCATCAAGGCGAGAGAAACAGTCTGTCTAAACCAGCCATTCTAGATCTAGCAGGTTTTGCCTAAAATCCGTCTCTCATAATCGAAATTAAGCGTTTTTGCAGGATTATCCTAGGTTGCTTACCAGTTGAAGCCATCCACCCTCAGCGATAAATTGGAAGGCAATTATTTAACCGAACTATTTAACGATTAAGCTGTGATATCGACATCCGAACATCCAAGCTGGTTTCGTCTCGCTTTGACTGTACAAGGTTCAGTCCTACCTGCCGTGCTGCCGCGCATTTTGCTGTTTGCAGGTATTGGGATTCTTGCATCCTTGATGCAGTATTTTGATCTCCCGTTTCACTCTAAGACTCTGGGAGATCTCACCAATAATGTTGCCTGTAATCTTGTCCTGGGGCTGCTGCTGGTGTTTCGAACCAATACGGCTTACGAACGCTACTGGGAAGGCCGACGAGCTTGGGGAACTCTGGTAGTGAACATTCGCAACCTGCTGCGGGAGATGCAGGTGGGAATTGCCGGCTCGACACGATCGCCACTGAAGAAAAGCGGATTGCGCTAAACAAATTGGGAGCCTTTGCAATCGCGACAAAACTCTACCTGCGCCAGCGACCGCTGACAGATGAGTTGGATGAGCTTGTGCCTCCTAGCATTCAAACAAAACTGACTCAGGCCAAAAATCCTCCGCTAGACATTCTGTTGCTCCTCAGCGATTATCTGCAAAGACAATGGCAGCAGCAGCGATTGGATAGCAACCAGCGAGCTATTTTGACAGAGTTGCTAAACGCGCTGGTGGAAGGGTTAACCAGTTGCGAACGCATTTTAAGCACACCGATGCCGATCGCCTATTCCCTTTACCTCAAGCGGTTGATTCTGATCTATTGCGGACTATTGCCCTTCAGCTTAGTGGATGATCTGCACTGGTGGACTGCCCTGGTGGTTGCCCTAATCAGTTTTGTGCTGACGGGCGTTGAAGAAATTGGGAATGAAATTGAGGATCCCTTTGGCACTGACCCAAACGACCTGCCGTTAGATGACATTTGCAACACGGTGCTGGATACGGTGGAACGTACAAAACAGTTCACACCAATGGGGTTGCTCGATGTTCTATTAACAAACCATTCCTTCCAGGATCAGGGGCGGGAACAGGTTACGGAATCCGTTCCCGGAGGATATAACCCGGCAGGCGGAAACAGTGGATGACAGTCTATTCCGCCTGGAGGAATGCTGTTTTCAAGGTTCTTTCTGTCCTGCTGCCGCCTTTGTTGCGTGTTATTTAGCAGTTGCTGCTGTTCCTGCAACCGTTGGGTCCAGGAGGGTTGTTTCAAGCGTTCATCGATCCGTTGCGGTTCCGGGGTCAACGAATCCGGAGACGGCAAACCGCGGGGAGAGGTTGTAAGCTGCGCTGTGAGAACAAGGTCAAGCAGGTAGGCCATTGTGGATTGTAGGCGGGTGTCAGGTTTGAGGTGTCCGGTGTTGGGGAAGAAACAGTTGGTGGCAAAGGGTTGTGATCTATGATCCGTCAGCAAAAATGTCGAGTTGTTCAACGGAAACCATTGGGCGATCGATACTTGCCGTTCTTTTCCCGAATGGCGTTGCCCGGTTGGCTCCCTTTCCGCAGTCCGACGGCAATCTTGCTGTGCTTCTCAATTTGCGTCATGACCTGACGCGCTCGCTGAATCACAGAAGGTGGCAAACCTGCCAGTCTGCCCGCTTCAATTCCGTAGGAGCGATCGGCTCCACCAGGCTGTACCTTATGCAAAAACACAATCTGATCAGGCAGTTCTTTCACCGTCACCTGATAGTTGGCCACGTTGGGCAGAATAGACGCCAGTTCATTGAGTTCATGGTAGTGGGTCGCAAAAATCGTGCGGGCACGAATTTCTGTTGCTAAATGTTCCGCAACTGCCCAGGCGATCGACAGACCATCAAAGGTCGCCGTCCCCGCCCAATTTCATCTAGCAGCACGAGCGATCGGGCCGTTGCATGGTTCAAAATATTGGCTGTTTCGTTCATCTCCACCATGAAGGTCGATTGCCCGGTTGCCAGATCGTCCACCGCTCCCACACGGGTAAAGATGCGATCGCAAATTCCCAGCGCTGCCCCCTGAGCCGGAACAAAGCTTCCCACCTGCGCCATCAATTGAATTAACCCCACCTGCCGTAGATAGCAGCTTTTGCCGCTGGCGTTTGGCCCTGTCAAAACGATTAAGTCAGGATATGGGGGTTACGTAAGGGGTGAGGGATGGGGATGAGGGATGAATCGTTTGTTGCTCCTTGTTCTCTCTCTCCTGTTCTCCATCGCCTGTCTCCTCCTCTCTCCCTGACCCCTGACCCCTGGCCCCTGACCCCTGACCCCTGTTCCTCGATTCCTGACCCCCATTTCCGTTGAATTCGGCACAAAGAACCCCGCTGGAAGGGATTGCTCAACTACCGGATGGCGACCTTCATAGATGGTAATCTCGCGGGTATGGGCGATTTCGGGACGGCAATAGCCTTGATAAACGGCCACCTCTGCCAAGCCGCAGAGAACATCGGCAGCAGCAACTGAGCGGGCCACATTGCGGATTAGTTCTGCCTCTTCGCCCACCTGCGATCGCAGATCAGAAAATATCTCATACTCCAGCCGATTCAGATCTTCCCGCGCCAACAGAATGCGAGTTTCTCGCTCTTTCAAGTCAGTGGTGATGTAGCGTTCTTCATTCGTCAGGGTTTGTTTGCGGTCATACTCCTTTGGCACCTGATTGGTTTTTGTGCGGGAGATACTGAGATAGTAACCAAAGGTCTTGCTGTAGCCAACTTTCAGCGAGGTAATACCCGTTCGTTCCCGCTCGATCGCCTCCAGATTTTTGATCCATTCCTGGTCTGCTTCAACCTGTTGCCGCAGTTCATCCAGACGACCGTCGACTCCGATGCGAATCAAGTTGCCCTCTGTAAGATAAAGGGGGAATCGACGAGGTGAGCATGCAGCGTGTGCCCTAATTGCTCTAAAACGGGCGGTACCTGCTGTAAATCCTGGAGATAGCGAGATTTTGCGCCACCGACTAGCCGAGCCAGGTCAAGCAACCGTTCCAGGGAATCTGCCAGCGCTACCAAATCACGGGCATTCGCGGTCCCGGAACCAGCCCGACCTGCTAACCGCTCCAGGTCATAAATCTGTTTCAATAGCCGCTGTAAATCTTGGCGCAGCGAACCATTATCCACCAGTTCTTGAATTGCGTCCTGGCGATCGCAAATCTCATTCCCATTCAACAATGGTTGCTGCAACCAGCGCCGTAGCGCCCGACTCCCCATTGCCGTCACCGTTTTATCTAACGCCCACAAGAGTGAGCCATGAAACGTTCCATCTCTCGACGTTTGCGTAATCTCTAAATTGCGTCGCGTCTGGTGGTCAATAATCAGGTACTCCGTCAAAGTGTAGGTGCAGAGCGGCTGCAACGGCACATGGCTGAGAGATGAGGCATGGGAAATGACGGGTGAAGCGTTTCCTTTCTTTTCATCCCTCATCCCTCCGCCCTCATCCCTTATTCTCCCCCGCTCCGACGTACTCTCCAGGTACTCCAGCAGTCCGCCCGCAGCTCGAACGGCCAGCGGGAGATGTTCACAGCCCATGCCTTCGAGTGATCGTACCTTAAACCGTTGCAATAGCCGATAGCGGGCTTCTGACAATACAAAGGGAGCCTGGGGGCGGAGGGTATAGCAAAACTGGGGCGGCAAACAGGTGGGCAAATGGTCCGATCGTTCCCCGGTCGCAGGAGGCTAATTAGATCGGGAGCATTGGTGGGCACCAATACCTCCGAGGGTTGCAGCCGCATGAGTTCCTGGGTGAGCTGCTCTAGTTCCTGGGACTGCGTCGTGAGAAATTCTCCGGTGGAGACATCGGCATAGGCCAAGCCCCAATGGTTTCCAGCAATCACGACAGCGGCTAAAAAATTGTTGCGGCGGGCATTCAACATGCCCTCTTCCAAGACAGTGCCAGGCGTGATAACCCGTGTGACTTCCCGCTGTACCAACCGACCCTGGGCATCGGCTGCATCCTCAGTCTGATCGCAAACGGCAACGGCATAGCCCTTTTCGACCAACATGGCACAGTAGCGATCGAGGGCATGATGGGGAATCCCCGCCAGCGGCACCCGCCCCACGTCCTTTCCAGCATCCTTGGCAGTTAGGACGACTTCCAGTTCTCTGGAGATGGTGACCGCATCTTGAAAGAATGTCTCAAAAAAGTCCCCGACTCGATACAGCAGCAGCGCATGGGGATATTGATCCTTCAATTCCACGTAATGCCGCATCATTGGGGTCAATAGTGCCCGATCGACCGATCGATGGTCAGCGTATCGAACGGCGTGCTTGACTAACCGTTCGGGCAACCCGTTTATAGCGTCGTTTTCAGGGGCAGAATCGCTCATGAACAGAAGGAAATGCACAGCCTTCAATGACTCTACCGCAACAAACGAATTTCATGCAGGGATTCTATCGAAGGGGTTAGGGGTCAGGGGCCAGGGATAGAGAATTAATTGGTGTGTCGAGTTTTCACGATCGCTATTGGTCCTAACGTGTGTGGATACTGCTGTATCAGGAACCTGGAAATACGTGGTTGAGGTCGAGGGACAGTTCGGGGAAACCTGGGAGCGGAACGCTTTCATTTCGCAACACAATTTGCTTAACACGATAACCGAACTTTCCCTGAGCATCACAGTAGGGTTGGCTGTAACGTTCCAGTTGATTGGCGACCAGGTTGAAAATCCAGTAATTCTGTATCTGTTCCTCTGCATAAAGGGATAGCTTGACGGACTGGTCATACTCAAGGCTTGAATCTGAAACTTCAATCACCAGCAAAATGTCTGCTGCATACGGGTGGTTGGATAGATAGTCATCGGGTTGACCACGGGCAATAACTATATCGGGTTCCGGTTCACTGTCTGTAGACAGAATAATGGGTTCCTGGCCTCGAATGACGGCACGATCGCCAATCAATTTCTCTAACTCCCGCACCAGCTTGCTGTTGCAAACGGAGTGGGATGTGCCTTTCGCAGCCATTTGTACGAGTTCTCCTCGAATCAGCTCAACTCGATCGTCTTCGGTCAGGAAACCTAATTTGATCAAGCGATGGTAGTCCGCTAAGGTAAAGCGTTTTGTTGTAACCGGAAGCATCCTGTCTCAAAAGGAAACAACACTTCTATTCTCTCGTAGTCGCAGCGTTTTCTATGGGCATGGCGCGTTTGAATTTGAGCTTGATGGCTCCTTTGTCATTTAGGGAGCCGCCGTTGCCTAAAATGCTGACCTGTCCCTGGGCGTTTATTTCAACCGATAGCTCAACTTCGTCTAGAACTAATCCCGTTTGCTGATTGGCCTGGTCAAAAACATCGCTGACAACCTGCAACAGTCCATTCATCTGAGACTTGAGCGCAACCGCATCTAGAGGAACTCGTTGACGGACGATCGTCCTGGTCTTTTCAGTTACTTGTGGTGATCTAAAACCGCCCCCAATATCTCTGCTGCTGTCCCGTTCTCCGCGCCGAACGGTATCGGTTTCTATAGTTTCGATCGTTTCAACGTCGGTTACTATCCAAATTTGGGCTGCGTCGTCTGCCATACCGTTGATTTCCCTGCGGTTTCTCTACCTTCGCTAAGGATAAAGGATTAATACTTCTATCGTTCTGACCGTTTCTACTAGGATAGCGATCGGGTCTTCTATCACAGCGAATACTTCCCCTGATGTAACGATCGCTTTTTCTATCGTTATGCCAGCGTTCTCAAACGTAATACCGAATTAGACTGTAGGAACAGCTCTTTTCATCAGGTGTCACTATAATGCCCTATCCTCCCGCTCCCTGGACGCTCAAAGGTTACTCTCTACAAACGTTGGGATTCATGGACATTGCTAAGGCTAGACCGTTGGTTCCTGCTGAACTGGACATTGTCTCAGTGCTTCCGGGCAAAACGCTGGGGAGTTTATGTGGCTCACTACGGAGAAGGTTCCACGCTGGTTTATAACGAGTTGATTGTTGTGGCAGCTTTGACCCGGTACGGTGGTCAAGTTGGTTCCTGGATTTCTCACATCTATGTTGATAATCCCGATTCTATTGCAGGCGGACGTGAAATTTGGGGCTTGCCAAAGGAACTGGCCCAATTTACCTGGAAACAGGGGAACACAAGGAAGTAAGCGTTCAGCAGGGAGAACAACGGCTGTGTACTCTCCAGTCTGGGTGGGCGCTTCCTTTGTGGCGGCAGGGTTTGGCTGTAAATAGCTTTAGCGCTTTAAGGGAAAATTTCCTTCAGTTTAAGGGACAAACGACAGCGAAGTTGGCGGTGGTTGGGGCCAGTCTAAAAGTACCAGCAGACAGCCCTTTGGCCTCATTGGGTATAACGCGCCCGTTGCTGGCTGTTAAAAGTACGGAACTGGAGCTGGTGGCTCATATGCCTCAGATAGTTGGGCAACGAAAAACATTCAGCTACTTATAAGGAGTGCCTTGAATTAGGAGGACCGATCGCACGTAGCAGTAGCAGTTAGTGATAAGCATCGCTAGCTGAGGAATTTAGAATATTTGAGGTGAAACTTTTATGGAAAATACCGCTGATTCAAAGCGTTCCTCAGTGACCCAGCTAACGGCAATCAACGTAGCGAAAGTTCTGACGATTGTTCTTCTCATTGCCTACGCTGCTGTTTGGGGAATTCGAGATTTTCGCCAGTTAATTTATCTGTGCCTGCACATTGGCTACTGTTCGTGGTGGTTGTTAGAGCAATGGTTTTATCCGCTGCGAAGACAGCAGATTTTTGCTGAACCGATCACATGGATTGGTTTCATTTTTACGCTTCTGTTTGTGGGAGTGTTCTACACGTTGCCAGGTTTTCTGGCGTTCACAAATCCAACACCTCTATCGTTGATTACAGCCGCGATCGCCCTGGTTTTGTTTATTTTTGGCAGCTTGATCAACGCTGTCGCTGACACCCAAAAACTGACCGCAAAGCAATACGGTGCCCAACTCGTTCAGGATGGCATCTGGCGCTTTTCACGCAATATTAACTACTTTGGAGACTTGCTGCGATACATAAGTTTTAGCGTTGTTGCAAGCTCGCCTTGGGCGTTTCTGGTGCCGGGAATGGTTGGGCTAATTTACGTACAGCGCATTCGCCAAAAGGAACAGTCTATGTCTGAGAAGTATGTTGACTACTCTGCCTACCAGCAAGCGAGTGTCCGTTTTATTCCTTTTCTCTGGTAACTGAACATTAATGAGAATTGGAGGGTGTTTTAATCCTTCTCCACCGTTGATGAATTCCGATCTTTTAATCGTGACAATTCTTTTGTCAAAGCGTCTTCAAGCGTTTGCAAAACCTCACGTGGATCCGTTGCTTTTTCCATTACCTCCGCTTCCGGATCTCGACGGTTATGAACACCTGGCAAATCCTCACGCAGTTCTTCAACCAAACTAATTAATTTGGCAATTTTCTGTTCAGAGATGAGATTTATTTGCACACTCAGCTGTGCTCGTTGCTCTGCGAGTTCTTCTTGCCGTTTCTGACGAATTAAAACGCCTGTTGTCATCAACAGCGAACTTGCCGTCAAAACAAAATGCAGTTTATTGAAGGGGGTGGATCAAACTGAGGCGATTTAAGGCGACGAGACAAAGCGTTCGGCACTGTCCAGATTAATATAAACGCCACAATGACGTATAGGAATACTGGACGAACAACAACATGGGCGATCGACTCGATCAACCGCTGATGGCGCGATACTCTCTCCTCAGCTTGAGCACGCAGTTCAGTGACCGTATCAATGTTTTCCCCTATTGGATCAGGTAGGGGTGCAGTAGGGACAGTGTCGTCAGAAAGAGTGTCAGTTGCTCTTTCTTGCAAGTTGCTGGAATTTGAAACACGATCGCTCAAAAATTACTCCTGTGACAGTCAAACAATCAAACAAATGAACAATAACTATGGCAGTCCTAAATCAGTTGTGAGATTGGGAGGCTTTGCAAGAAAGAATTCCGAAGGCATCCTTTCTTGCAATCCAAATAGGATTGCTACATTTAGTCATTAGTAGCAGTTTGTTATCAAAAACAAACCTGTATGACTTGATACCATTCACCTACTAAAACAGCATAAGAACTGAACTGTTTTAGCTCCATCTGTCTAAAGGTCAGTGGTCTAGAAAGGTTTTGGAGAGTGAAATTCTATAGGAATAACTTTTAACAACCTTACTCATGAATTAATGTTTACGGCTTGTTAAATGTAATCCATTTGTAAGGTGATGATATAAACAGGCGCTTAGCATCTAGGCATTGCGTTTGAAACCTAATCGGAAACTTTCTGCCGAATGCTAGGGATTGCGAATTGGACAATATCGGTAGTTCCAGGCGTAAGGGTTTAGCATTCGGCAGAGATGCTTGGGGTGACGGCAAAGGTTTCTGCCCGAATGCTAAACCCCTACCAAATTGCGAACTTATTAAATCCACATTCCTAAGCCCTTACCCAAAAACAGCAGGCGAAGATTACCGACCACTACGTCAGAGTGATTCGGTAGTGTCAGCTTCTAACAAGGTCGGGGATCTGAGAGGTCTCTAAATCTGAACTGAAACCGCTGCTTTTTCTTCCTGCTCCTGGCGCTGCAATGCTGCATATAAGCGATTCAACGCATTCACATAGGCCTGTGCTGAAGCCACAATAATATCGGTATTAGCGGAATGACCGGAGAAAATTCGTTCGTTGTATCGCAGTCGGATGGTCACTTCACCGATCGCATCAATGCCCGCTGTAACCGACTGGACAGAAAACTCAATTAATTGATTTGGTACGTTAACCACTCGATTAATTGCTTTGTAAACCGAATCAACGGGTCCAGTGCCAGTGGCAGCATCCGTCAATTCCTTCCCTTCGGGTGTTCGTAACGTCACCGTTGCCGTTGGGCAGGCGTTGTTGCCACAGGAAACCTGCACCAGTTCGAGACGAAACAGCTCAGGAGCCTGCTGGATCTCGTCATTGACGATCGCTTCCAGGTCCCAATCGGTCACTTCCTTCTTCTTATCGGCCAGTTCCTTAAACCGAACGAAGGCTTTGTTCACATCCTGGTCCGTCAGGTCAAAGCCCAATTCCTTCAGGCGGGAACGAAATGCGTTACGGCCCGATAGCTTGCCCAACACAATCTGGTTATCCGTCAAACCGATGGACTGGGCATCCATGATTTCGTAGGTAAGGCGATTCTTTAAAACGCCATCCTGGTGAATACCCGATTCATGGGCAAAGGCATTTGCTCCAACGATCGCCTTATTCGGCTGTACCAACATCCCTGTGAGATTGGAGACCAGACGGGAGGTTTTATAAATCTGCCGAGTGTCGATATTGGTCAGAGGTTCTTCCGAATCGACGGGACGCCCCAGGAAGGGGTTAAAGTACTGCCGCCGAACGTGCAGCGCCATAACTAACTCTTCAAGTGCCGCATTTCCAGCCCGCTCTCCGATGCCATTAATCGTGCATTCAAGCTGTCGTGCCCCGTTTTTGATGGCTTCCAGGAAGTTGGCAACGGCTAAGCCTAAATCGTTGTGCCCATGGACGGAAATAATTGCCTGGTCAATATTGGGAACATTCTCCTTGATGCCGCGAATCAACGCCCCAAACTCAGCAGGCGTTGTGTAGCCAACGGTATCGGGAATGTTGATTGTGGTGGCTCCTGACGAGATCGCCCGCTCCAGTACTTCATACAAAAATTCTGGTTCAGAGCGTCCCGCATCCTCCGGTGAAAACTCCACATCATCCACCAGAGACTTTGCAAAGGCAACCATTTCTTCCGCGATCGCTAGCACTTCCTTACGGGTTTTCTTGAGCTTGTACTTCAGATGAATATCCGACGTTGCAATGAAGGTATGGATGCGCGGATGGGCAGCAGCTTTCAATGCATTGGCCGCCGCCTGAATATCCTGCTGCGTTGTCCGGGCTAAACCACAGATGATGGGACCATTCTCTAACCCAACCGCTTCGGCGATCTTTTGGACTGCTTCAAAATCACCAGGACTGGAGTAGGGAAATCCAGCCTCAATCACATCGACACCAATCGAGCCAGTTGACGGGCGATCGTCAGCTTTTCATCAATATTTAGCGCCGCGCCTGGAGCTTGCTCTCCATCGCGAAGTGTCGTATCAAAAATTCTGATTCGGTCCTGGCCGGGTTTAGTGCTCATGATCATTCCCTGATGGCAATGAGGGTGACAACATCTCTATTTTAAGGGTGAAGTGCAATGCCTGAGAGGAGGAAGGGAAAGGATGAGGGGGCAGGGGGCAGGGGGGTAAGGGATGAAAGGCAGGACTTGTGCAAGAGCAGTTAGAAATGGTTTGGAAACGAGTAATTAAATTCCTTCTCCCATTGCCTATTACCCATCACCTAATTTCTGAGTATTTACTCAACTTTGAAGAATAAAAACATAAAAAAGGTGCGCTAGAGCACACCCAACACGATGAAACAGCTTATCTAGCCCTTAGTCTGACGAATATGGTCAAGAATCTGCTGTTTGCGTTCTCTAGAAGATGTAGAAGTGGAGCGGTTTGAAAAATCTCCCGTGCTGCGGGCAAGGTGCTCCATAATGCGTCGTTTTCGATCGTCTTCGCTGGCCATAGGTGGATTCAAATTGATAGGATAACAATATCTTATTTTACAAATCTTTACTTCGTTTGCCAGCAATACTTAATGGAAATCTTCGCCAATCAAGCGGGATTCTCAACTCACACTTTAAGCGCGAAAGTCCCTTCCCGACTCCCGACTCCCAACTCCCAACTCCCCATTCTCTAGCTGAGGCTTTAACTCAGAAACGACTTCATAGACAAATACATCGGGAATGTGGGCAAACAAGGGAGCCATTTTCTTCAAAATCGCTTCGTGGGTTGCACTCTGATGGTCTGTCATATCCTCGACTGTTTCCCAAAAGATGACAGAAATTCCCTTGTCGCTGCCAGGGTCACGCAGTAAATAAGCTCCTTTGAACCCGTGGGTGTAGGTAGAAACCGCTTGCTCATAGAGTTGCTGGGCTTCTAAAAACTTGCCAGGCTTAAACTCGCCGATCGCAACGTGAGCAAATTGACGCTTTAGGAAATCATGAAACTCACTCATAACCTTCTCCGAGTCACTTTGCCCATCACTATATCGCTAGGCAGGAACCAGAAAAGAGTTTGGAGTGTTAAGGTTTTCAGTAACTTTAGCAGGGTTTAGGTATCAGGAGTCAGGTATCAGGGGCAGGTATCAGGGGCCAGGTACCAGCAAGGAATAGATGACGTATGGTCATGCACAGCAAATAATTAATAGGACCATTTACCCCTGACCCCTAACTCTTGGGTCCCGACTTCTGATCCCTGACTCCTTCCTGCTGCTGTTTAACCCAGGTTGCAACATCATTTACTACTGATTCGTCAACATGGCTGGAAATCTGGTACTCACTAGGGTTGCCTTTGCCTTCGCCGGGCATAAAGAGATGGTTCAGATTGGGATAGGTTTTGAAGGTGGCATTTTTACGATCGGAAAGCCACTTCTGCCAACCGCGAAAATCGTCCATTGTCACCTGATAGTCCCGTTCTCCCTGTAATACCAGCTTGGGTTGCTTCAGATTTTTGTAATTTCTCTTTGTTTGTAGCTGCGAAGGTCTAACCAATAAGCAGGTGGAGCACCCAACAACAGTTCAGTCGGGGAGCTTTTTCGAGATCACGCGATTTAATGCGCTCAGCCTGCTTTTTGAAGGTGTCGATCGCCTGCTTCTCACGTCGTGTCATTTTGTTGCGCAACGATGCCAGATAAATCGATTGCTCCACAAACAAATCCTCGAAGGGCCGAGTATTGCCAGCTAAAATAATCAGCCCCGCAACCGAGGGGTCTTGCTGGGCAATGCGGGGAGCAAGCATACCGCCTAAACTATGACCCAGAACAAAAATTTTGTCTGATTGAATGGATTTAGTTTTTTGCAGAAGCGCGATCGCGGCAATGGCGTCATCCGTTACTTCTTCTTTTACGGTAAAGCTGCCGTTAAACTGCTCTGGATGGGCAAAAGTCCGTTTGTCATAGCGAAGAACGGCTATTCCTTGGGATGCTAAACCCCAGGCAAGATCTCGGAAGGGTTTGTTGGGGCCAAAGGTTTCATCGCGATCGTGGGGACCAGACCCCTGCACAAGAACAACTGCCGGAAATGGTCCCTCTCCCTTTGGCAGGGTTAATGTTCCGGGGACGGCGGACGCTCCATCCCCGATCGTTACAGATTGCTCTTGAAAGCTGTCCCGTTTGACATAATTGGGCGGCTGATAATTGTCTGCTGCCGCTTGATTTGGCGAAACGATATGTAATCCTGCAATTTTTTGGGAACGATCAAATGTCACCTGCACATCAAGCTTCGCTTTTGCAAACTCGCAGCTCACCGAGACAACATCATACTGCTGCATCTTCTGAATGCGAGTTCCCACTTTTCGTTTAAAGGACCAGCCTGAGCGACAACTGACTGCCAAACTTGCTTGAGCTTGTCAGGCGGTAGCCCCGGCCGCATCGTTGCATCAAAGGTTTGCGTTACTTCCGTAAATTTCCCCTGGGCTAGCCAATCAACGATTCGGCCAGCAGTTCCCTGTAGATTATCCGCCGCTTTCGGACGTTGGGTCTGCGCTTGCATCTGATTGAGCAAATCCTGAGTCGCTTTACGTCCAGCACTGGCGTTGTCGGCCATTCCCAGCGCTGCGATCGTGCTGATCATCAACACAGATACTGCTAATCCTAATCGCCCCATGATTGATTGTGCCCTGTAGCAAGATGATCTAGAAATCATAAAACTACAGGGGCACAAAGTCACGCAAAAATTTTCTATTCCTCCTCATCTCCGTAGTCCTCTTCTGCATCTTCTACATCCTCGTCTCCTGTTTCATCTTCATAACTAGCTTCAGTGTCTTTAGATTCCTCTTCGTAATCGTCTTCAGATTCGTCTTCAGATTCATCTTCAGGTTCGTCCTCGTAACTATCTTCAATGTCATCCGATTCATCTTCAGATTCCTCTTCGTAATCGTCTTCAGATTCGTCTTCGTAGCCATTTTCAGATTCATCTTCAGATTCCTCTTCAGATTCGTCTTCAGTCTCTTCTTCAGATTCTTCGTAGCTATCCTCGATGTCTTCAGGTTCTTCTTCGTAGCTATACGCTGTTTCCTCGCTCTCCTCTGTTACCGTATATTCCTCATATTCTTCCTCATATTCCTGGTAGTAGAGCGATTCAAAAGCATCAACTATATCTGCTGAAATAAAACCCTGTCCCTCAACGTAAACGGATTGCGATTCATATTCAACCGCATATTCATTTGTGTATTCATTGGTAAAGGCTTCTGTATTGATTGCTCCAGCAACTTGAAGTGCGTTAGCGATTGCGGCTGTCGCGCTGTCAAATAAAGACTCCTGGTTTCCATGAACGCCTTTGCTTAAATCGACATCTGAACCGCTAACACTACGAATGGTCCACAGATCGCCATTTAGATCAGAATTAGCCATGTAGTCGTAGGGAATGTAGCAGTAGCCGCGATCGCCCCAATCGTCACCCCAGGAATTGCGGACAATGAACACCTTGTCTGCGTCAGAATAACCTACGCAAAGCATCGCGTGTCCGCCATCGTGTTGTTCGCTATCGGCATCAGGCATCGGAATCAACCCATTAGCACCTGCCTTTTGGAAGGAGGAAAACAACTCCAATCCAAAGGTAAAGGGATAGCCCTCCGCCAGACAACTCCGCATCTTGTCGAGATCGATATCAACTCTGTATGCGTCTTCAACTAGAAAGTTAGATGCTTCGTCGTACGCGTCATTGTGGGGCACTTCAAAAATGCGGTGCAGATCAAACGGCCAGGTTTTTTCTGAACAGGTTCCGTACTTTTTAATACCTTGATACAGCTCCGCAGGTAGGTTCCTTCATCTTTATCTGGGTCGCCATCCAGATCGCGGGCATTGTAATAGATGAAGAGCCGACTGACATCATCGGACGTTCCTCTAAGACGGTTTGCCAGATATTCGTAAGCACCTGCCATTGCGTTTGCCGTGCAACTGTTGGAGTTACCCTGGTTCTCTACGGTCGTCATGTAGGGGCGCAAATCTACCTTGGGAGGCAAACTGTCTGCTGAGAATCGATTGGATTGATACGTCTTATCGTTAGGTTCTTTTGTCGGGGCGGTAGCTTCCCAGCTTAATCTTTCCACCATCTGGCTTTTTGACAACCGCAGACTTGCGAACGTGACGAAAATTCTTAGTCGGCATACAAAGACCTCTAGAAAAGCGTGGATGTGTCGCTTATTACTAGAGGCTTCCCCACCGCGGAGTAGGTCTAACTTCGTTTAAGTATTGTTTCTTATACTACTTATAACGATCGCTTCTCTAAAGCTAATAATCAACCGCCGTTCTGTTTATTGCTTAAATGAATAATGTTTGTAAGTAAATAAACGTAAAGACTATCGCGTTAAGCACGATTGCGCTCAAGTAAAACCTCTACGATTCGGCTCAGGCGATCGGCCGTTTCTGCCTGCCGTTTACTGGTTTCTGACTAGTCTTTAATCATTGCTTTAATCATTGCTTTGATTTCAACCAGGTCCGCTCTGAATTCAGTGATGCTATGTTGCATGTCGAACCTGAATTCTGCCAAGCCTTCAGTCAGCCTACCAACCTGAGCCATCAGAATGTCTATGTTTTTACCCAAAATGCTGTTTGAGGAATGCGTCATTGGCAGAATGTTCAAATCATCAGAAGATTGTAATTCAAAAGAATCTACTGCATTCGATCAAGGGTGCGGTACTGGATTGCTTCCGCCACATGGTGGGTTTGCAGGTTTTCGTCTCCTGTTAAATCGGCAATTGTGCGGGCAACCTTGAGGATGCGATCGCTGGCTCTAACCGATAATCCCAGCTTTCGGATTGCACTTTCTAATAAGGTACGACTGGCATCGTCTAATTTGCACCATTGTCTCAGGTGAAGGCTTTTCATCTCCGCATTACAGCGAAGAACGGTATCTTTGAAACGGACACTGGCACGATCGCGGGCAGCCTGTACTCGTTCCCGCACCGTTACCGAATCTTCCCCAGTTGGTTGTTGGGTAATTTCTTCCGGCTTCAAGCGGTTCACCCCAACCTGCAAATCAATCCGGTCCATCAAGGGGCCAGAAAGCCTTGCCCAATATTGTTCTCTCGCTCGAGGGGAGCAGGTACAGGGTTGAACCGTATCGCCAAAATATCCACAGGGGCATGGATTAGTGCTGGCAACCAATGTAAACTGGGCTGGGAAGGAAACAGACTGACGAGTACGGGAGATGGTGACATTTCCATCCTCCAATGGCTGTCTGAGAAACTCCAGAACATCCCGCTTGAATTCTGTTAATTCATCTAAAAAAGTACCCCTCTATGGGCCAGGGAAATTTCACCTGGTTTTGGGAAACTGCCGCCGCCAACCAGTGAAGGACCGGATGCGGAATGGTGAGGCGTGCGAAAGGGACGATTCGACACCAACGCTCCCTTATCCTTCAGCAATCCGGCAACAGAATGAATTTGCGTGACTTCTAACGCTTCCTCGAAGGTAAGCGGTGGAAGAATTGAGGGTAATCGTCGCGCAAGCATGGTTTTACCACTGCCTGGAGGCCCGACAAATACAAGGTTGTGTCCGCCCGCAGCCGCAATTTCTAGAGCACGACGGGCGTGAGACTGCCCTTTCACATCGCACAAATCTGGACATGCAGTTCGAGTCCGTTCGAGTTCTTCCATTCCATTCATTTGGGCAGGAATGAAGGCTTCAGGCTCGCTCAAAAACTCCCCACTTCTGACAAGTGTTTGAAACCAAACACCTTCAACCCTTTCACCACAGAGGCTTCTCGTGTATTATCAGCCGGAACCACTAAACCAGAAATACCAAGGCGTTTGGCGGCAGCGGCGATCGCCAGCACGCCTGCAACTGGACGCAAACTCCCATCCAGCGACACTTCCCTAAAAACAAATAATCATCTAGTAAGTCGGTATTCGCTTGCTCTGACGCAGCTAAAACTCCGACGCTGATTGGCAAATCAAAACACGGGCCTTCCTTTCTGAGATCGGCAGGTGTTAGGTTGACCACGATCTTCCGCATTGGAAATGCGTAGCCTGCATTTTTTATTGCAGTCCGAACCCGCTCTTTTGATTCCTGCACTTCCTGTGATGGTAAGCCTACGAGAACAATTCCAGGAAGGCCACCTGCAATGTCAACCTCAACGCCAACCTTAACTGCATCAATTCCAACCAGGGATGCACTCCAAACTCTGGCAAGCATGGCAACCTTCATGAACCCTACTGCGTAGATTGCCCATGAAGCTTGATGGGCTAACATTCGGTTGTTCGTTCTTCATTGTGTTAGATTTCGCTGCCTTCGTGATTGAGAATCTTTTTGGTGCTGAAGAACGGTCGAGTATTTCAATTTGGTAAGCGACAGAACCCGTTAAGCTAAACTGAGGGTGGCTATCCTGAAACCATTTGGATCTGGTGAAGAGAGAGTCTCTATGGCAGTCGCAAAATCTGGAAGGATTACTTTTGAGGAATACCTTAGCTATCAGGACGATACTGATCAACGGTATGAATTAATTGATGGAGTTTTAGTTGCATTGCCACCAGAATCTGAACTCAATAATTGGATTGCGAACCACTTGTTCCTGTTGCTGTCATCTGCCCAGATTGTTAATCCGAGATTGATTCGGACTCATGCATGTGAAATACAGGTTCCTATTTTAGAACAGAAGGATGCCGCAAATCGATATCCAGATCTGGTGATTTTGAGAGAGGAGCGTTTGGCCCTCACCCAAAAACGCCTAACAATTACACAAGAGATGCCTTTACCCCGGTTAGTCGTAGAAGTCGTGAGTCCAGGATGTGCAAATCGAGAGCGAGATTATGAACGCAAACGTCTCCAGTATGCTGCGATCGCTGTACCTGAGTACTGGCTGATTGACCCTGGATTGCAAACGGTAACGGTGCTGAAATTGGTCACAACCGCATACCAGGAGGTTGGAACATTTCAGGGGCAAACACCGATTCTTTCCCCTGAGTTTGAGATGTTAAACCTGACTGCTGAACAGATTCTACAGGGTTGAAGGAACGGTTGCCTGTTCAAACAGATTGAAGAGAAAGTAGCGCCCGCTAGCCGAGTGCGTTAGAGTGGCCACTGCAATCGCGAGCGCTCTCGCAGTAGACTGTCCATGAAGCTTGATGGGTTAACATCTGGTTGTTTCAAGATAACACGCCCGGAACCAGCGCTTCGGGCGACGTATTTTATCAGGGAAATCTACCTGTAACCAGTGCTGGTTTGCTTAGTATACCCAAACAAATATTTCATCAACGCTGAATGCTGATATGGCAAAAACTGTCTTTATGGCTATTTTTTGGATTACTGTTGTAGCCATTATTATCCTTGGTCTATGGAGCTACAAGAACGGCGAAACCTCAGCCCCCAAGGCTCAAACAAAGTTAGAACGTATTTTGTGCTCGGTGAACCCCAGTCATTGTCGATAGGTTATTTGTCAACCCGGTTGGTTAGAGGTTGATGGGCAGAAGACGGACATAGACGCCTAAACCTTCGAGATTTCGGCGGAATGTGTAGGTGCTATGCATCCGATTAAGGGATCGACATGAAGTGTAGAAGAACAAACTGATTTCCTTCTTATTCATCTAAAGCTGTCAAATCTGCTGGTGTATTGCAGTTAAAGAGCATTTTGTTTTGAATACATTCTTCGTCAACAGAGTGGCTTGCTGGAATTTCTTTGACACGTTCTTGAGATAACCAGCGCTGGAACGATCGCTCTCCCCGATCAATTGCAGTTCTTAAGTTAGGTAAGCAACTGGTTCTATAGAAGCCGCAGAGTGGTTCCCAACCTTTTTCTGTTTTGGGCAGAAGGGCGATCTCGTCTCCAATGGTATCTAACTCCTCCGACCAGCGCTGCAAAATAGTTGCTGAAAGGTTTGGCATGTCGCAGGCTAGCAGCAAAACCCAATTTGTTCTTATGTGCGCTAAGCCTTGTGCAAATCCGACTAATGGGCCATGCGGTTTTGTTTCGTCTTGAATTTGTTCTGGGATTAGATGGCAACGATCGGACACAACTTTTCGGTATTGCTCAATTCTGGGTGTGATTACATAAACCAACGAAGTGCATTGCAGTGCAACATCGCAGACTCTCTGTAATAAAGGAATACCATCAATTAGAACTAGTGCCTTGTCTTGCCCCATACGAGAGCTTTTTCCGCCTGCCAGCACGATCGCGCTTAACGGTGGTTCGGTTCTCATTTGTACAGAAAAATCCAACATCTGGTATCTGCTATCTAATTTCCTACTATTCGAAAAGTCAGAGAAATTCTTGTCTCTCGGTCCTGCTCTCTACCTGCATAGCGATCTCGCTTTCGATAGGGAATTGCGTGTTGCCAGTTCCAGCGTGATTCACCTGTTAATAGTAGTAGGCTTCGCCGTTCTAGCCAAATTTTCTGCTTCTCGCCCGTTTTCACGTTTCGAAACTCCATTACGCAAGCAGACAGCAAACTGAGGTCGGCAATTTCATTAAATTCCGGTGCATCGACATGGAAGCTAATTCTTTCTCCTGGTAGGTAGCGATTGGCAAGCAATTGATTCGGCTTAGCTGGCAGAAGGTTTTCACGGTACAGACGCTGGGAGATCGCGTCTGCCCACGCAGGTAACGCCTCTCGAAAATCTCCCGGAGCCATCGATCGACGGGAAAAGGAGTAGCGGTAGCCAAACTGTCGCACCCTCCGCTGCATCCCGACATCTTGCCAGCCCGCTGCTTCGATTTCTGCAGCCAGGTTTGCTTCTTCCTCTGGGGTGATGTAGTCAGGAAAATATTGTAGTCCTGGAATATTAGGCACTGTTGGCATTTCGAGCAAACTTAGCTGGTAAATTGCTGTCATTGCTAGGGGTGAGGGTGAAGGGAAACCGCAGAGACGCGGAGATGCAGCGAGCAGAAGGTGTGGGTGATGAGGTGATGGAAACGATCGATTACCAATTACCATTCGAAACTCAAAACGTAGAACTTAAAACTCCCAATTCTTAATTCGCAACGCTCAACTCTTGATTCTCTACTGCCATGTAGACACGGGTTTTAGAATTGAAGGAATTTCCGATTGATCCGGTGGAAACTCTAGTTGCGTTTCCTGTAATCCTAAATAGCCCGATTCGGCAAAGGAGAGCAGCATGCGTTGGAGTGCTAGCCACACGTCTGATTCATATTCCCAGTCACGTTGACGATAGGCTTGAGCGGCGATCGACCTAAGCGCCCAAAAGTAGCTATTGCGGACGACAGATCCTCCTTTCTTGTACTCCGGAACATCCCCGTGGTGAATGAATACAATTTCATCTTCAATTCTGGCGCGCATATGAAAAGAAGGAGTGAAGAGTGGGAAGGCGACGGGCAAAGACGATAAGCAAATGTATGGGTAAGGGTGAAAGATGAAAGCTTCTTTTACCCTTTACACTTCTTACAGTTGCCCATTCTTCTTATTCTAGAATCTCGTTTCGTACTCAATCACTGCTCGACTGTCACCCGAAAAGTCGCTGGAGCCGCGAACGGTAAACTGATCGCTAAGGCGATAGCGTAAACCAAATTGGGCGGGTTGATCGGTTGTGAGAACTTTTTGAATACTCGCTCCCAGGTTTCGGGTAATGTCGATGCCCGCATCCATCACTAAATCGAGGTTGCTGGAGCCGCGTCTGGCGTTACGGGAGTCAGAACTGTTCGGGGCAAATGCGGGGTAGAGCCGGAAATCGCTTAAGCCCAGAGCATTTCCGATAACGCTTTGAACGTTGGTCAGAAGGGCAGACCCGGCCAGATTCGCCAGTCCTAAAGCACCGTTGCCCTGGCCAAGGTTTGAGACAAAATTTCCTCCAATCAAGCTGACGATTTCTGCTGGGCTACGAGGAGGGCTACTGGTAAGCTGCAAGGATTCTGACTCCTGGAACAGGTTCTCGCTCAATACACTGGCAGGTCCCTGAACCCGTGCCTGAATGCGAACGGTTTGCACACTGCCATATCGATTGAAGTCTGGGGTGTCTAGAATCTCAGAGGAAGAGATTTCGTTTGGCAAGCGGCTACCGGTCACTTCAGGGACAAGTGCGACTAGACGAATATCTAAATTGGGATCGAGTCCCTGATTTGGAACAAACTCGGCGGTTTGGGGTAGCCCCGCTCTAGATTGAATTGGGTTGTAAACAGGTTAACCTGACCAGATTTCAACGTAATAACCCCGTTGGGAAGCGGTGCATCCAGCGTGCCATTGATGATCAGATTGCCAGTGGCGACAAAGTTGAGGATGGGAGGTCGGGTAACACGGATACGATCGCCCAATTCCAGCCGTAAATTTGCAAAGCTTACCTGAAATCCTGCATTGTCATTCGCTGTTGTCCCACTGCCAAGGGACGGCCCAGAGGCGGCTGTTTCTCCCGTTCCGCCACCTGCCTGTGCCCCTGTCAGCAACACTTGACCGTCACTCAGGCGGATAAGACCCCTAATGCGGGACGTAATGCTGTTCCACCCACTGCAACAGTGCCATTCACAGACCCCTGATACAGTCCCTTAAAGTTAAGGGCAATATTATTCAGGTTTACGTTAATAAATTTGTTGGCGTCTGGATCTTGAGGGCTTAGTGGAGTTGCAATGGGCAAAACGCCACTGGCAGAAATTTGCCCTTTACTGAACTGACCACTAACGTTTCTGACATCAACACGATCGCTGTTAAATGTGATTACGCCATCTACGTTTGTTAGGGGTTCGGGCAATGTAGCCGTTTGAAGAGTGGCATCTTCAACTCGAACAACGCCTCTAACATCGGGTCTTTGCAGCGTTCCCCGTGCCCGCAATGTGACCACGCCCTTGCCGTTGATCCACTGAACTTGATTGTTCAGAAGATTTAGCACCGCCAACCCATCATCTTTCACGTCAATGTCGAGGCTGATCTGGTCACTGGCAGGTTCCACTGAGGAGATCGGGAGCCGAATCGGCAGGCTTCCCGCAATGCTGATTGGGTCGGCAGCAGCGACAAAGATCTGACTGCCAAAATCAAGGCGTGCGTTGGCATACTGGAAACTCCCCTTGGCTTGCTGAATTTGCTTGCCATTGAGACTGCCGTTTGTCAGGCTTAGTTCGCCAATTGTTTGGGGATTGTTGATAGTTCCTGCCAGCGTTGCAGTGACGTTGAGATTCCCATCGATCGGAACCTGTACCGGAACTAGACGCTTCAGGGTGTCGATCGGGACGTTTTCCATACGGAATTGACCCGATAGGTTTTTACCGCCAACCTCTCCCGAGAATGCAATGACGGACTGGTCTGACTGGAAACGGAGGGGCAACAACGTCAGAGTGCCCTTGTCAAAACTGCCGACCGCAACCACCTGTTTGGCGGAGTAGGGTCCCCATTCCCAGTCCTGGCCGCGCACGTTGAAGTTAGCGCTAATCCCCGTTCGCAGGGAACCATTCACATCTATTTCGCCATCAAAGGTGCCAGTCAACTCGTCCAGTGGGGAATAGCAGCATCTTCGCGGCGGACTTTTTCCTGTTCAATCAGTGCCTGCACTTCGGCAAGGCGGCGAAGCTGATCTAGAACAGGTGCATTGGATAGCTCAACCGGGACTGTTTGCACATCAGCCGCCCCTCCATAGGTCGGCGCTTGCATCCCGCGCATCAAGTCCTGCAAGTCGAACACCTGCAACAGAGCCAATACATCCTGTAGCCGCCCCTGAGCTACCTTGAGCTGGCCCTTGACCTGAGGATTGTTGCCCTGGAGCGTAGCCGTACCATTAAGCTGGAATACGGTACTTCCCCGTCGCAATTCTCCTCCACTCAACGTGGCTACTCCATTTGCAAATCCGACCCGACCTGCGAACTGATCCGCCCGAAACGCCCCAAATCCAGGTTGGGAAATGGCGACCTGGCCCGATGCGCTATAGGTTCTTAAGTTCAGCGCCACGTTGCCGCTCAAGGTTCCGGTGACGGGGAGGGACGTCGGGGCTACAGACGCTAGGATAGCCAGCGGAAAATTTTGGGCATCAACCAGCAACAAATCTCCCTGTGCTCTGCCTGTCGCCACTGCGTCTCCTCGACGAATATCGAAGGCGATCGGGCGGTAGGCGGAATTGAGGGTAACGGCAATTCGATCCTGAATGCCTGCCACATTCAAAGCAACCCCATTCGCGACCCGCAGGTTGCCCCGCATTACAGGCTCAAAGGCCACTCCATTCAACACAAATTGGCGAAGGGTTAACCCTCCCGCAATATTGGGAGCCGTAGGGGTTCCCGCAACCGCCCAGAAAAATCGGCCCGTCCAGAGTAGCTAACCTTTGCGGGCAAGGGCAAATCCAGCGCTTGCAGATTGTAACCTCTGGTATCCACATTCAGGTCCAATCCAGTAATAGCAGGTGCTCCCGGTCCTTGCAGTTGGGCAAGGATGATGCCATCAGCACTGAGGCCAGGTGCGGTCGCCCGTTGCACAATGATTTTCTGTCCATCCCATCTGACCTGGGCTGTTAGCGGTTGCCCAACAACAGAAATCCCTTGGGAAAAGCGAGCCTGTCCCTAGCCTGAACACTGGCAGGGCTAAAGGAGGAAAGGGATCCAGACAGTGAGAAATTGCCGCTGAAAAGGCCCCTGAGTGCTGGGGAAAATCGGCTGAGCTGCACGCCGGAACCCACTACCGATGCCTGCCAGCGTCCATTGGCAGCCCGCGCCTGGGCATTCACGGTTCCACCCGCGACGCTGAGGGTGGTGTTCCGTAGCGTGGTAACTCCGTTGGCAATCAGGATTTCGCCAGAACCGGGGTAGGTTCCGCCTGCTGCCTGCCAGCGGGCCAGGGTTTGTAAGTTCGTTGCGGGGCCTGTAATTTGAGCCTGGGCATTAACGGGGCCAACCGTGATTGGAACGGCATTGCCGTTGTTATAGTCGCGGGCGATCGCATCTCCCGGTACATTAACTGCATTAAAGACCAGCGCTAATTGAACGGGATTATCCAGCCGAATCCGTCCACCACCTGTCACTTGACCACCTGCGGTAGGCGTGGCCTGAATGCTTCCGATCGTCAACAATTTGGCTGCTGTGTCCAGGCGGAACTGGGCACCATACCGACTCAGAGCTATTCGGTCTATCTTACCCGGTTTCGTATTTTGGGCAATACCGCTTAGAACGGGCTGTTGCAGGGGTCCCGTTAACTTTAAGTCTGCTCGTACTTCACCCGCTGTTGTAAACGGCAGCGGCACTTTTAAGGTTTTGACAACCTTTTGAGGCTGACAGGCTTGATCTTGGCGGCAATATCAAAGCCTTTTGGAGATCGACGGCTCCCGTGGCGGAGAGGGGCACCTGACCATAAACGGCATCCACATTTCTCAGGCGAATGACTTTACCCTGAAGCTGCAGTCCTCCTTTGCTTGAGAAAATGCCTGGGGCACCTGGGGTACCTTTAGCGTTACCCCTTAAATTGGGCGGTTCCCCTAGTTCGGGCACTTTTTGGTTAGGCAGCAACTGTACCGTAATGTCACCACTGGCTCGTCCAGATTGGAGATTAATGCTGGGAAGGTTGACCAGCCGATCGATTTCGGAAATCAAAAAGTTTTCCCCGCGCACCTTCAGATTTGTCTGCAAGGGGGTACGAAGGGTTTCACCACTTAAGTTGAGCGTTCCACCCGTTGCTGACCGTCCCGACACCTCGTAGGTAAACCGCTGATTATTGTCAAAAGACGGGCGTTTCCGTTAAGCTGTTCGAGGTTGACCGGAAGACTTTTTCCACCGCTAAATTTCGATCGGGGCACCAATACCGCCGTTGCATCCTGGAATCGAATGACATCCAGATCGGTTTTAATCGGTCCGGGTTTTTCCTCTTGCGTAAGCTGGGTCGTCACCCACGCTCCGTTTTTGTCCTGCTCAAGGTAAATGTTGGGCTTAATTACGGTAATATCTAGATTCAAATTGCGGGTTAGCAGCACTCGCAGAGGATTGAACCTGACATTGATGCCCTGCATTGTAACGCGATCGGGATCGGTAGGCGTAGCTGGAATAGAAGATGGTCCAAGTCTTAACGTAGTCAGACCAAACCCTTCGACTTTTCCTAATCTGACGGGTCGATTGAGGGATTTGCTGAGATTGGTTTCAACCAGGGGCACCAGCTGAGTGTGGACAAAATTCCAGCCCCACCAGACTCCACCTGCTACCCCTGCCAACGCCACTACGCCAACGGGGATACCAATCTGTCGCAAACGACGCATTCGCAGACGTTGACGGGAATCTGGACTCGGTTCGCTATTTGGGTTTGGCGAATTAGTCATTGCCGGGGCTGAGAAGTAATTGCGGTTGCTGGTTCGATGCTTGTAGTCACTATACTGCCTTGGGGAGATACGTCAATTAGATTGAATTAACTTGCTGGTAGATATTTGCAGTCCCAAAGCCCCTCAATCTCACAATTGTTTTAGGAGTGCTATATAGCAAAGTGCTGAGTGCTGAGGACTGAGTGCTGAGTGTGAAAGGCAGCTATTGCAACGCTCTCAGTGGTTTGATCGTCCTAATATGAAGCAGTACTTCTATACCAGCTTTTTGCTGACTGCCGATCGCTAAAACCGTCCCTGAACCGAACCTCCCAAGCCACAAAGCAAATCGGTAAAATGAGAGAAATATTCAAGGACAGAGACGATCCATGATTCCTACCGTTATTGAAACATCGGGTCGAGGCGAACGCGCTTTCGATATTTACTCCCGGTTATTGCGGGAACGCATTATTTTTCTGGGGCAGGAGATTGATTCCGAACTTGCCAACATTATTGTTGCCCAGTTGCTCTTTCTAGATGCGGAAGACCCAGAGAAAGATATTTATCTGTATATCAACTCGCCCGGAGGCTCTGTCACGGCGGGTATGGGTATTTTTGACACGATGAAGCACATCCGTCCAGATGTCTCCACCATATGCGTTGGGCTAGCTGCCAGTATGGGTGCGTTTCTCCTCAGTGCTGGGACCAAGGGCAAGCGCATGAGTTTGCCCCACTCTCGCATCATGATTCACCAACCTCTGGGCGGTGCTCAAGGTCAGGCAACCGATATTGAAATCCAGGCAAGGGAAATTCTCTATCACAAACAGCGGCTGAATGAATTGCTGGCTGAGCATACTGGCCAACCCCTCGAACGGATTCAGGAAGACACAGAACGGGATTTCTTTATGTCCGCTGAGGAATCAAGGGATTATGGTTTGGTAGACCAGGTGATCGATCGTCGTCCCTCGGCTGTACGTCCAGCGGTGGTGAAGTAGGTGGTAGGTGGTCATCTATCTACATAGACTCTAGTGTAGGTTTGCCGCTCCTCAACTTCTATGGATGTTGGGGAGCGATTTCGTTGCTTATAGTGAAACTATAGTGAAACTGTCCTTGCTAAAACCGTTGCTTTGGGGTAGCCCCAAACCCCCAATTTGGGGACGCAGCCGTCCCCAAACCCCCAGATTAGGTTGACGATGGGAGGCATAGAGCGCTTCGCATTGCACAGGTAGCGGTGTCCTAAAGATATCCTTTAAGGGAGATGGGGTGAGCAATCCAAAACCTCTTAATCGGGAAGCATAGAGCCTGGGGCAAGACTCTCGATATGGACACTAAAACGAAATGCCTATTTCTTATTTTCTGCACTCACGATCCTTTCCTTTGAAAGAATTCGAGAAGCGTCGAGCTTGCAAGCCTTATTATAAAAGTGTTCGGCAGGGAGGAGCCATGCAATGACCATCGCCACCCAACCTATGACCCTTGAAGATTATCTGAACTATGACGATGGGACGGACACCCGCTACGAGTTGGTCGATGGGACATTAATTGCAATGCCACCAGAGAGTGACCTGAACAATCAAATCGCCTCCTTCCTATTTGCTCACTTTCTACAACAAGGCATTCCTTACTACTGCGTCAGGATAGGGGCACAAATCGCCGTTAGTGGATTACGAGCAACCGTACGGGAGCCAGATTTGATTCTATCGGAAGAGGCTGTCACAGCTTTAGACGGAGCGAAACAATGCTTGATTACTCACGATATGCCGTCCCCTTTGTTAGTGATTGAGGTTGTCAGCCCTAAACAGGAAAACCGTGACTACCGCCACAAGCGAACAGAATACGCGGGGCGACACATGCCTGAGTATTGGGCTGTTGACCCGATCGCCCAAAAAGTAACGGTCTTTGAATGGATTGACGGATTGTACAAGCAGCAGGTCTATCAAGGGGATCAGGCGATCGGTTCTCCCCTATTTCCAAACTTGAATCTGATCGCCGCAAGGGTTTTAAGGGCTGGGCGTTAAATGGGCGATCGTCGTCGATATAGGATAGAGAGTGGTCTTTAAGCGATACATGAAATGAGTTGGATACGTAGCTGGAAACGAGCAGGACTGTTTGCGCTGTTGGGTCTGTTTCTCAGTTGGGTAGTTAGCTGCGGCACTAGCAGTCCTCCTTCCAACAGTGGACAGCAACCATCAGGTAAGCAAGAGATTGAGTTTTGGACGATGCAGCTCCAGCCTCAGTTCACCGATTACTTCAACCAACTCATTGCGAACTTTGAGAAGGAAAATCCGACGCTGAGCGTGCGCTGGGTTGACGTACCGTGGGCAGACATGGAGCGCAAGATTCTAACGGCTGTTTCTGCCAAGACGGCACCGGACGTGGTGAATCTTAATCCGAATTTTGCGTCCCAGCTTGCCCAGCGTAATGCTTGGTTGGAGCTGGATGCCAAAGTTCCAGCAGATGTCCGTCAGCTTTACCTGCCCAACATTTGGCAAGCCAGCACGCTGGATGGCAAAAGCTTTGGCCTTCCCTGGTATCTGACAACGCGTGTCGCTATTTACAACGCCGATTTGCTAAAACAGGCCGGAGTCAGCAAGCCACCCGCTACCTACGTCGAACTGGCCCAGGTTGCCAAACAGGTGAAAGCTAAAATAGGCAAGTATGCCTTTTTCACAACCTTCGTTCCTGAGGATTCGGGTGAGGTACTGGAGTCATTTGTGCAAATGGGGTACCCCTCGTTGATGCGGGAGGCAAAGCTGCATTTAATACACCTCAGGGAAAGCGGCCTTTCAGTACTGGGTTGATATGTATAAAAATGGCTTGCTTCCAAAGGAGGCGCTGACGGAGGGACACCGGTATGCGATCGACCTCTATCAGCGAGGCGATACGGCAATCCTGGCATCGGGAGCAGAATTTTTGAACACGATCGCCAAAAACGCACCGACGATCGCTCAAGTGTCTGCCTCGGCACCCCAAATTACGGGCGAAACGGGCAAGAAAAACGTTGCTGTTATGGATCTGGTCATTCCTAAAGATACCGATGTACCTGATGCTGCTCTTAAATTTGCGCTCTATGTCACAAATGACGCTAACCAGCTAGCTTTCGCCAAGGCGGCAAATGTTCTCCCCTCAACCGTAAAAGCGCTGCAAGACTCCTATTTTCAAACGGCACCCGCAAATGCAACTCCCGTAGACAAAGCCCGAATCGTCAGCGCCAAGCAGATGAAAAATGCCGAAGTGCTCATCCCCGCTATGAAGAATATGCAGCAACTGCAAAAGGCTGTCTACGATAATCTACAGGCCGCTATGCTTGACCAGAAAACCGTAGACCAGGCGATCGCAGATGCCGCCCAACAATGGAACAATCAACAGTAGTAGCAAACTATCTCCTCAGCATCTACCGCCAACCACTTACCACCTGCCACCGGATCCGTGACCTCTGCACCAATAGAAAAACAAATCTTGGTTGGCAAATTCAGCAGCTACAGCAACGGATTGGCGAATGGCTGGAGCTGCTTTTAACCCCTGTTGGGTCTATTACTCCTCGACTGTGGCTTCCCCTGAGTGGTTAGTTAAGCTGTTGTTTTGGATCATTTCTTTGGCGTTGATTGGTTGGGTTGGCTGTCAACTCTATGGTCTTCTACGTCCCTATTTTTATCCTTTACTTTTGCCTGAGGCATTAGCCAGTAACGACTCCCAATCATCAGGAACAGCAATGACCGCAGCTCAGTGGCTTCAGCGATCGCAAACCTTTGCCCGTCAGGGTGACTACCGCGAAGCCTGCCGCAGTCTCTATCAGGCAACATTACAGCGCCTTGACGACAGCAAACTGATTCGTCAGGAATTCAGCCGAACAGACGGTGAGTATCGCTATCTGCTTCATGGCATTCCCAATTCCCCTCCCTATCGGGTTTTGATTGACACCCATGAACGACTCTGCTTCGGAGATATGGAGATTTCTGCTGAAACCTATGCTCAGTGCCAGCAGGCGTATAGCGAAATTGAACGAATGCGGTGAGCAGAGATAACGATGGGGATAGAAGGTTAACCAGATGATAGCTCTGACTCGGCGGCAAATTTGGATCCTCGTGATCGTGCTAGGGACAATACTCTGTCTAACCCTGTTTATCGCGCCCAGAGACACATCCCAGCGGCAGGGTTCCACCTATGGACGATCGCCCGATGGCTACGCTGCCTGGTATGCCGAGATGGAAAGGCGTGGTACCCCCGTTCGACGTTGGCAGAAGCCCCTAGGCGAACTGTTTAACCCCTCAACACAATTTCAAGAAACCTCGTTTGCCCCTGCTGCCCTTGACTTAACCAAGGCTCAGAGCGCATTCATACCTGTTGATCTGTCCTCTCGTGTAACCCTGCTACGGATCGGCAACCGCTTACTGCCTCCAAACAATCCGGCTGAACGGGAATGGATCCGTAAGGGCAATGTTCTTGTGCAGTTGGGAGTGAGAACACCCGTTACGAAAGCGCCTTTCACCAGCGATATTTCTAGCTCTGTTGGCTCTGTTCGCATTGAAACCCGTCGTCGGGCAAGGGATGCAAAAACCAGTTCCTTACTTGAAGATTCCTTTGGTGCCGTTGTTTGGCAGGAACCAATCGGGCAGGGTCGAGTTGTCTATGCGTCAACGCCGTTCCTGGCTGCCAATGCTTACCAGGACTTTCAGGGTAATTTTAAACTTCTGACAAAACTGGTGACAGAGGCGGGCTACCCAATCTGGGTGGATGAATACTTACATGGCTACAAAGATGCCAACGTAATTCAGAAGGAAACCCCTGGTAACGTCATTGCTTATCTCATGCGAACTCCCCTCGTTCTGATTGGTATACAGGCTGTGGTCCTGCTAGGGGTTTTAATTTGGGGTCAGAACCAACGGTTGGGACAGCCGATCGTTGCCGCAAATCCAGTGACAGACAACAGCGAAGCGTATATCCAGGCCATGGCCGCCGTATTGCGTAAAGCCGAATGCAGTGAGTTTGTTGTGGAAACCGTTGGCAAAGCAGAACAACTAGAAATCCAAAAAGCGCTGGGCCTTGGAACAGAACTTCTATCCTTGAGACGATCGTGGATGCCTGGGGGCCGACAAACTGGACGAACTGCTGCAGAATTGGAAACTGTTTTGAGAACGGCCCAACGTCATCGCCGTGTCAGTGAGTCAGACTTGATGCGATGGGTCGAAAATATCCAAACGGTACGCCAGCACTTGCCCTGACGCTCCATCTTAAAAAGATGTGATAAATTAACGCAGAATGTGTCGGACTAATCCCCTCAATAGGGATAAATTTAAACTAGCAGTGAAATTTCAGCCATAGGCGCTAAGGGTTACGGGATGAGGAGAAAGTTTCTGCCAATCGTTTGTGCGGCTGTCATGGTCACAGTTGTCACTCCCATGTTTTATGCTCAATTGAGCCGCTTGGATAGCGACAATACGGTTGCTGCCAACTCAAATGCGACGCCTGAAGTGAACACCGCTGACTCAATTTCAAACGGGTATCTTCAAGCCGCCCATTTTAGAATTGCTCCCTACAGAATACGATTAGCGCAATATTCTACGATCGCCGTCCACAAAGCAAAACCACACGTCCTTAAGGGAAATCTCAAATTAGGACAGGTGCGTGTTCTGTTCCATTAAGAACTGAGGACTGAGGACTGAGGACTGAGTGCTGAGAAAAGGCAAATAATCAGTCCTTAGAAATCAGCACTGTCTCAATCAGAAGTTGAGGGTTTCAAAACAAGCCCTAGCATCGCCCTTCTGATTTCCAGTAACCGCTGTAGTCAAAATCCCAGTGACGTTCCAAGCTGGCGACTTCGCCAGTAGGCGATCGCAATAATCAGCGCAATGAGTCCCAAAAGTATCATCACAGAAATGGCTGCCTCATGATTCAGGGCCACCCCTAATCCTGCCCAGGCAAGAAGTGAAATAGACTCCAGGATCCCAAGTGCTAAGTCGCCTTGAGAGTTTTGTCGTCGTTTGAACATATCGGTAAGGGGAACTGGATATGAATTCCACAACCGCAAAGTGGCAGCACAGGTTGTTGCAGCCAGGAACGCGATCAGGGTATGAACCACGGCTCGCCCTTAACTATCAACATCAGAAACAGGGGAGACACCAGAACCCAAACCGGAATCAGGGACGCCAAAAGTTTTAATCGGCGCAGAATTGCCCCTTTTACTGGCGAAGATTTGAGCAAGTCGGGGGCTTCTTCGCCTGACACGCAAATTCGCACCAGCGTTTGGGTTAGGCTTTCACCAATCACAATGCTGATTAAAGTTACGAAGGCACTGAAATTGGCGATCGTTCCCCCATTTGCCCTCGTCCTAGAACGATCATCGCTGGAATCAAAAATAGAACTTGCAGGAACGTAGACGAAATCAGATAGGGGTTGCGGTAAATAATTCGCCATTCCTTCAGCAAAACAGACCATTCAAAACTACGAGCAAAGTGAGAATCTTGAGTGGGGCGCGATTTTTGCTTCAGCGTCACCGATTGCTGTGTTCCCACAATGAAGGAATGGTGCAACGTTTCCACTGTCAGCCACGCCAGTCCACCGCTAGTTAGCAGCGTGAATAGAACCGCACCTGGATCAAAAAAGATTGCTCTGGCTGGAAACCAAAGGGGACTATTTATCCCTAAAAAGCTGTCTCCTCCAAACCAGGACTGTAGCAGTTCCCCTGTTGTTCTGACATGGCTAGCGCTGGGACTAATGAGTAGATTGGGCAGTTGGGTAGCCAGGAATACAATGCCTGTCAGAAAAACGGCCACTACCTGAACAAACGTACGTGCCCGACGTGCTCCTAGACGACGTACCAGCCACACGGTTAATAGCATCGCCAGACTGGCGGCGTATAGGGTCATTCCCATCAAAGCCGGGTAAATTCCTAGCAGTTGAGGAAAGCCCAGCGCAACGGCCATCAAACTGGCTGGTACAACGATCGGGCAGTAATTCAAAAATGCAGCTAAGGCGACTCCCAACAAACGACTGGCAAAAATAACCTTGCTGGAGACCGGAGAGGAAACCAGGAGATCTAGATCGCCGCGATCGAAGAGGGCAATGGTGCTTTGCCGAATGGACTGGATAAACGCATAGCAAAACCCAACGACCCATAGTCCTACGGCCATCCAGAAACCGAGTTGAGCCAGATTAGCGGGCGGAAGTAGGGTGCGTACTGCGCTCAAAACCATCCACAGCAGCAGAAACAATCCAGTGAACAAAATTCCTAACGCGATCGCCCAACCAACTACCCCCGGTTTGCTGGTTAGATCGCGCCACCATAACCGTAATTCATGACGCAAAAGCCAGGGAAGAGAGCCAACTTGCATGGGGGAGGGGGAATGGGGAGTCGGGAGTGGGAAGAATAAATTCGAAGCGCTAAATCTTCAATCTAAAATCTTCAATCTAAAATTCAAAATCCTGAGCGCTTGTTTCCTGGTTTTGCGTCAGTTCCAAAAACACGGTTTCTAGGGAACCGGTTGCGTCGCCACTGCGAGATCTCAGTTCAGCCAGAGTGCCTTCTGCAACGAGTTTACCGTAGTTAATAATGCCAATTCGCTGGGCCATGCGCTCGGCAACTTCCATAATATGAGTGGTGAGAATGACGGTGTTTCCCCGTTTGACGTAGTCTGCCAGGATGTCTTTTACCAGACGGGCCGCTGCTGCATCCAATCCGCTCAGGGGTTCGTCCAGGATAATGACGCGGGGGTGATGGATAAATGCGCCCGCCAGAGACAATTTCTGTTTCATTCCCCTTGAAAAGGTTTCGATCAGATCGGTACGGACATCCCAAAGACCCAATTGTTTCAACAACTCCTTCGCTCGGGGTTCTGCCTTTACGGCGGAATACCCCACAGTCCGGCAACAAATTCCAGATACTCTAACGGACGCAATTTGGCGTAGAGGAGTGGTTCATCGGGTAGGTAGGCAAGCACCTGTTTGGCTGCACTTGCCGATCGGGTGATGCTGTGACCCAGAATCAGCGCGTCCCCACTGTCTGGCTGTAGCAGTCCAGCGACCATGCGTAGGGTTGTGGTTTTTCCGGCACCGTTTGGCCCCAGAAGTGCGTACAGCATGCCTTGAGGAATGGTCAAACTGATATTATCGACTGCTAAATGAGAGCCAAACCGTTTAGAGATGGACGCAAGTTTGAGGGCAATGGTCATTAATGTAGAATCATGCGTTTGAGCTGGCTGGCTCAGGATACCCAGTTTCAGGAGTAATTGCCTACCACCACTTGCGAATATTCACACTCCATCGGGTTCGTTTTGGAGGCGGTGGAAGCGGTTTACCTGCTCGCAGGACTGTCCAGGTAACGCGATCGACCTTGCCGCTCTCCTGCAGCTTATGCCGCTGCTGAAATGCAACAACGGCTCGTTTCGTTTCCTCCTCAAAGACCCCATTTCTGTGAATGTTGTATCCGCAAACCTGCAACAATCCCTGCAATTCACAGACATCTGCACCAGTGTGGCCATGACGGAGAGTGCGAGTGCCGGGTTGCACGGCTTTCTTCAAAGCAGCCCACGTTTTAGGACCAATAATGCCATCGATGCGCAGGTTTCGTTGGCGCTGAAATTCTTTAACAGCTTCTTCAGTGATGTAACCGAAATCGCCGTCAATTCGAAGCTTGAAGCCGTGGGCATTCAGCAATTCTTGCAGTTCAGCGACAGCAGGTCCCCTATCCCAGGGGTACAAGTACGGACCTGACAGAGCCACGTCGGTAATGCCATGAATGAATTCCGAATTATCCATTGCCATGCTTCACTTAAATCGATGCTCGCACGATCGAAACCTATACATTTATAAAGTATAAGTTTCCCTGCTACTGGTCCTGCAACGCTGAATACGGAATTGGTTGGCGATCGATGTTGGTACCAATTTGTCTGGGTGATGGGCAATGGGCAGTGGGCAGTGGGCAATAGGCGATGGGCGATGGGTGGCTTTTATAAGCCGTCTCCTAGGGTCTCTCGCCTATTGCCTCTTAAGAACTGGCTCGTTGTGCCTGTTCCATCAGGATTTTTGAGCGCTTTGCTCAGGGCGATCGTCGCTTGGGCGTCGTTGAATGTAAGAACCATCCGACTGCAATTCCCACGCTTGTCGATTATCCGCCAACAAAATATCCAGAATTGTTTTCAACGTCTGGATCAAATCAGGATCTTCGACAGGCGTTACAGCTTCTACTCGACGGTCCAGGTTACGGGGCATCCAGTCGGCACTACCGATAAACACTTCCTCCTGTCCGTTATTCTGAAACCAGAAGATACGGGAATGTTCCAGATAGCGTCCCACAATACTAATCACCCGTATGTTGTCGCTAATTCCTTGAATCCCAGGACGGAGACAGCAGATGCCGCGCACGATCAGGTCAATTTGTACGCCAGCCTGCGATGCTTCATATAGTTTCTGAATAATTTGGGGATCAACCAGGGAGTTCATTTTGGCGATGATGCGTCCGGGCGCTCCGTCTAACGCATGGTTGATCTCGCGTTGAATCAGAGCAACCATACGATCGCGCAGCGTTACCGGAGCGACCAGCAGCTTGCGGTAGGACTTTGCTTAGAAAACCCGGTCAAATAGTTAAACAAATCTGTCAAGTCTGCACCAAGGGCATCCCGAGTGCTGAAAAGTCCCAAATCAGTGTAGAGCCGGGCAGTTTTTGAGTTGTAGTTGCCGGTGCCAATGTGAACGTAGCGCTGAATGCGATCGCCGTCCTGGCGAACCACCAACACGATTTTAGTATGAGTTTTTAACCCCACAACGCCATAGACAACATGCACCCCGGCATGTTCCAACTCCCGCGCCCAGTTAATATTGCTTTCCTCATCAAACTGGGCTTTTAGCTCCACCAGTGCGGCAACTTGCTTGCCATTTTCGGCTGCCGCAATCAATCCCCGGACGATCGGAGAATCCCCGACGTACGGTAAAGGGTCATCTTAATGGCTAATACGGCTGGGTCATGGGCTGCATCGGTTATAAATTGCTCCACAGATGCAGTGAAGGATTCATACGGATGGTGAACCAGCAAATCTTTCTGCTGGATAATCGAAAAAATGTCATTTTCTTTTTGTCTAGAGAAGAGTCTTCATCATTAAACTCCTCTAGCCCTTGCAGGCGCTTCGGGATGGCCGCAGTCCAAACGGGGTCTTTGAGATGCGACAACGGCAGAGATGTAAAGAACATGAGGTCTTTTAGCGCCATTGCTCCTGGCATCTCATAAACATCCTTCTCTGTTAGTTTCATGCCACGGATAAGCGTTTGTCGCACAAAGTCAGACATAGATGTCAGAATTTGTAGCCGGACTACAGATCCTCCAAATCGGCGCTTACGCAACTCCTGCTGAATCGCTAACAGTAAATCATCCGCCTCATCCTCCCGGACTGGCAAATCTGCATCACGGGTAACGCGGAAAATGTGATACTCCTGAATGCTCATCCCAGGAAACAGTGCTTCCAGGTTATGAGCAACCACATCTTCTAGAAAACGCCTGCCCAAACAGACGGATGCCCGTTCTGCGGCCTCAACTCCTTTGAAGCTCCACAAACCGGGGCAGCAGTCCAGCGGGAACTTTTACCCTGGCGAAGTAACGCTCCTCTGTTTCGGGATCTTGAATAACCACAGCCAGATTCAGGCTCAGGTTAGACATTACTGGAAACGGATGGGCAGGATCGACCACTAAGGGCGTTAAAACTGGAAAAATTTGGTCCTCAAAATAGCGCTGAAGGTAAAGACGCTGATCTTTGTTCAGATCGGAATACTCCAGGATATAGACTCCCTCGGCAGCCAGTTGCGGAATTAATTCTTTTTGCAGGCATTGCTGTAGCTGCGTCACCATGGGATGAAGGTGTTGACTAATTTCATCCAGTTGCTGTTGAGGCGTTCTGCCGTCGGGGGTGAGTTCGCTCACCTGAGCTTCCACCTGTTGCTTTAGCACAGCCACCCGTACCATAAAAAACTCGTCCAGGTTGGAGGCAAAAATCGCCGCAAATTTTACCCGTTCAAGAAGAGGGGTGCGTGCATCAAACGCTTCGTGCAGCACCCGTCGATTGAATTCAAGCCAGCTTAATTCTCGATTCAAGTAGTATTCCGGGTTGCCTAAATCGAGTTTTGAATCAACTACTTTGGCTTTTGGCATGGGTTTTAGGGAAAGCGAATGCTAGAGATACTCCCAGATAATTCTGCAAATAGTAAAGTATGCTAGAACACAAGCAGGAAACCTTCGTAAACAAGTAAGGCCGCGATCGCAAAATAGGACTTTGGTACTACCCTAAGAAGAATGGAGTTTCCTAAAGTTTGGTAGAAACTTGAGAAGAAATAATTTCATTGTAGAGATCTTGTATCGACAATCAGGAGTATTGCCAATAGTAATAACAACTAAAAGAGACAAGATGGCAGATGGAGAATAGGCGATAGGCGGTAGGCGATAGGAATTACCCATTGCCCATTACCCATTACCCTCTTCCTCCATATGCCGCTCTCTCAATTCAAATTGGTGTGAGATGATTAGTTGTAGGGTTGCTACGGTTGTTAGATTTTTAGTTGTTGGACGTTCAGTAATGGGATTGCCAGTAGGAAGGGAGATGCCGCAGTGAAGGAATTAATTAAAGGTTTGCGGGAATTTAAAGCGAACTATGTGTCTACCCACTGGGATCTCCTTGAGCAGTTGGCTCATGGGCAAAAACCAAGGGTTTTGTTTATTACCTGTTCAGACTCTCGCATCGATCCCTCACTGATTACCCAAACCGACCTGGGTGAAATATTTGTGATCCGTAATGCCGGGAACATCATTCCGCCCTATGGAGCCGCCAATGGTGGAGAAGGGGCAACCGTAGAGTATGCCATCCATGCGTTAGGAATAGAGCAAATTGTTGTCTGTGGCCACTCCCACTGTGGTGCGATGAAAGGATTGCTGCAACTGGGCAAGCTGGAAGAGGAGATGCCGCTGGTTTACAGTTGGCTTAGACACACAGAAGCGACGCGACGACTGGTTAAGGAGAGTTACAACCATCTCGACAAAGAGCAAATGCTGGAGGTGATGATTGCTGAGAATGTGATTACGCAGATTGAGAACCTTCAGACGTATCCAGTTGTTCACTCCCGCCTATACCAGGGCAAACTCAGAATCTATGGCTGGATTTACATGATTGAATCAGGTGAGGTGCTAGCGTATGACCCAGAAACTCACTCCTATGTCTCTCCCCAAAGCCTGATTTTAGAAGAGTATATTGAGGAGCCGTTGCCCGCTCGACACACAACCTTAGAAAACTCACCAGTCGCTTGTGCATTAAACCCACGTCTGGTCCAGCAAACCTTTGGTTCAAGCAGCACTAACGGCAACGGTGGTAGCAACAGTACCTCTCAAGACAACATGATGCCCTGGCTTTCACCGGAACAGGCAGAGCGTATTTATCGAGGTTCTGCAAGAAAGCGGTAATTTTGCTAATTCAGGGGTGCAAGGTTTTGCGCCTCTGAATCAAACTGCACCTAAGAGTTTTCTAAGAAAGATATTACCTCTGTACGGGCTTAGCATTTGGCAGATGATCGCCACCTATGGCAAAAATTTTTGCCCGAATGCTAAGCCCCTACGATTTGCGGGATTCGTTTTTCTGGAAATGGCCTTGAAAACCTGTGCTTAAACTAATAGCAGGCTGAAGCGGCCAACCTATAGGAGTTTCCTACAACAAGCGTGCCACCTACAAACACGTTTACCTGGTAGGGAGTTTGATTCGTACGTGGAACTCCTGTAACGCTGAACGACTGGTTATCTCTGAACGAAACCGTTTGGTCAAACACCTTATCTGAGGAATTATTGGGATATTTCAAATACATTGCAACCCGATAGTCGCCCTTATTTTTGGCGCGGATTGTTGCAACATAGCGACTTGCCCGACCACCTACAGAAAAGTCTGTATTCCAGTTGTCAGGTGCTCCTGGAACACCTGGTTGAGAAACGCTCTTCGTAATATAGTATTGTCCCTTTCCTCCCACGACTCTTAGGGAGAGCAGGAGTTTTGAGCGATCGCAGGTAGTCCAACACCGACTACCATGCTGACGACAGCAACCTTTGCTACCCAGTTCATTGGAAAATCTCCTGGAAAATACACCACGGAGGCCAGTCTACCGTCCCTGACCTGCGTTTGAAAACAGTATGGTTACTACTCAGGTGAAGCTTTAGCTGCAACATAGACATCTCTGTCTATATCACCAACCTGACGACGCAGTGAACAAGGAATAAGTTCCGATTTTTGCACAGAACCCTTTGCCCTATAGCAATTCTCCAAGGGGTTAGCCACACGGTATAAGCAAATTGCCCGCCCTTATAAATAACGTGGTTTGTTCAAGCATTGGTGGACCTAAAAGGTAATGATGCGCGGCGTTAGACGCCATCATTAACAGCCCCAAAATCCTTACGACTTGGTATTACTCAAGCAGGAATGGCTCTATTTTGGTTTCACCTGGGTGCAGGTTGTGGTGTTTTGGAAGGTGGGTTGGGAGATGGCGCAGGAGCTACGTCAGGTGATGGAGTCGGAGCCGGACCTTCTGGGGATGTCTCCGTTTCAGGGGCTACTTCAGGTTGACCACAGGCGGACGCAGACGCAACATACCTGTTTCCGGCTGCAAGGTTTCCTCCAACAAAAACATTAACCTCATAGGGCGTTTGATCTGTGCGGGGAGAACCTGAGACGACAAGAACATCATTGTCTTGTAACGCAACATCTTGTTCAAACACCTTATCGGGCGCGCTGTTGGCGTATTTCAAATAAACTGCAATCTTGTATTCGCCCCTACTTTTGCTCGGACTGTTGCTAAGTAGCGGCTGGCTCGATTTGGCACCGTAAAGTCGGTGTTCCAATTGTGGCGAACGGCCAGAATACTTAGGGGAGATATGGACTTTTCCACGGAGGTTTCTCCGGGAGCCCTGCAACTTGCAAGGGACTGCACGCTTCAGTTGAAGTCTGTGGTGGCGCATTGATAACTCTTATGGGAACAGTCGTATCAGCGATCGCAGACGACCCAATGCTAACCAGCAGGCTGACAAGTGCAATGCTTGTTACCCTGTTCATCCCAGAAACTCCCAGAAACTACCACCACCTAGTCAGTATACTTTTCGAACAAGATTTTGAAAAAAAAAAAAAGTGATAAAAATCCCCGCAGAGTTCCACAGTATGCAATAAGCCTTTTGGGGATAGCTCAATGGAGAACAGCTTGGAGAAACGCTGAATCTTTCTGAAAGATTGTCACTCAGAAAAAGAAAACCCTGTAAGATTACTAACTCAACCGACTGGTAACGCGATCTTTTTTGATTTGTGAGGAAAACGTCCTTGAGAATTTCTCCCGTAAAGCCTTCTAAATAGGTCATTCAGGTCTGTCGAATTCAAAGTAGTATTTGCAGGCAACCGGAACTACCCATCTTTAATTTGGTCAACCCTTTCAAGTCGATTCATCAAATTTCCTTCAATCAGGGGTGATTGATATGATTACTCTTCTTCGCTCACGCATTTTTCCTTTTATCGTTGCTCTGGGAGTTGCTTCTCTTGGTACGTTGAGTGCTTCAAAGGTAGCGATCGCGGTCATATTTGGACAAAAAGAAGTTGATCAAAATAGTTTTGCCGTTTTGGCTTCACCCTACGGTAGTGGAGCCTATCAGCTTCTGATCCTCGAACAACTCAACAATAAACGCCCCTGCTGGAGTGAAAGCGGCTCCAATCCAGTTATTGTTGATCCGCTGTTGCTACAGTTTAACTTCACCGGAATCTGTGCGCGCAGCACTGACAGTAACGGTTATTCAGTTCGGATGGCTGGCAGGGATTTTGGTTTGCTGGAGCAGCTAAGTGTTGTTAGACGGGACAACGATTTGGTTTTGATTGGAACCGACTTAACCGATCGTGATGCGCCCCCTTAGAAATTGGCAGAACCAATGGAATTCCTCCGGCTGGTCAATTCGCCAAAATTATCCTAAATCCAGGTTGGCGATTGACCAAACGAACAGACGGCGACAGAGTTTTAGGAATGGTTTATTTAACCAGCGATACGGTGCCACCTAACATTAAGCTCACCGCCTTTGTTGATACTCAAGCCAGTTGGGCGAAGAATTATATTGATGCACTCGCGGCCCAGAAGATTGTTAGTGGTTTTCAAGATGGTGGGTTCCATCCCGATGAGCCTGTGACACGGGTTCAGTTTGCAGCCATGGTGAGTAAAGCCTTTGCGTCTTTGCCGAACCAACGTTCCAATACGACCTTCAAGGACATTCAACCCAATTTTTGGGGAGCCGAGGCCATTCAATCGGCTTATCAAAAGGGTTTATGTCAGGGTATCCCGATGGAACCTTCAAGCCCAATCAGCAAATTCCAAGAGTGGAAGTGCTTGTTTCGCTGGCTAGTGGGCTTCAGCTAAGCAGTCCCAATACAAGCGTGCTGTCGTTTTACCAGGATGCTGCTCAAATTCCAGACTGGGCCTCTGGAGCGCTTGCGGGTGCCACCGAACGAAGAATTGTGGTTAATTACCCTAGAGTCAAGCAGTTAAACCCCAGCACTCCCGCAACTCGTGCGGATGTGGCGGCGTTTATCTATCAGGCACTGGTTAGTGCCGGCCAACTGCCCGTCATTCCTTCACCCTACATCGTGGATCTGGGGAATCCGAATCCTGCTGGCCCTGGAACTCCTCCAGCTCCAACGGCTCCTGTAACGCCAGCTCCGGTTACCCCCACCCCACAAGCACCGATCGCTCCCCCAGCCCAGGAATCCGCTCCCCAGGCACCTGTAGAGCCAGCCCCTACTCCAACCCCACCGACGCCAACCCCAACGCCAACCCCTGCACCTACGGAGCCTGCGCCAACAGCACCGTCTATTCCTTCTTCTTCCCCAGGTTCTTCAAATCCCGGCTCAGTTGTTGTACCCACAACTCCTGTAAATCCCTAAGGGATGGCTCACCAACGCGGGTTTGATTGTAGATATAGCAGTCTCAAATCAGTTCTGAGATTGAGAGGTCTAGTGTGAGGAAGGATTTCGTTGAAATCCTTCCTCACACTAGACCTCTTGCACATAGGGTAAGCAGTTGGCAAAGGAGCAACTATGGCGGCAGACAAGTGCTCAAGCGCGATTCAGTTCATGGGCACTCCCGTTTCCCCCAAAACACTACAGCTTCGGCTTATACGTTGACGCAACGTGCAGTTCCTTCAACTGTTTGTTGTCTACAGCGGAAGGTGCGTTGGTAAGCAGATCGCGGGCTTGTTGAGTCTTGGGGAAGCCGATGACATCTCGGATAGACTCTTCTCCTGCTATCAGCATGACCAGACGATCGAGTCCGTAAGCCAGCCCACCGTGAGGGGTGCACCGTAATCAAATGCCTCTAACAAAAAGCCAAACTTCTTATGGGCTTCTTCCATCGATAGCCCAATGATTTCAAACACCTGCTGCTGAATTTCCGGCTGATAAATCCGCAAGCTACCGCTGACCAATTCATAACCGTTGAGAACCAGGTCAAAGGTTTGGGCACGGGCGCTCTTGAGGTCATCCAAATCCTCTGGAAAGGGTGCAGTAAACGGATGGTGCAACGCTTCCAAGCGCTTTTCGTCTGCGTTCCACTCAAACAGGGGAAAGTCTGTGACCCACAGAAAATTCAGCTTGCCAGAGTCGATTAAGCCTAGTTCTGCTCCAATAACCTGACGCAGGCGATCGAGGGATTTGTTGACAATATCCGTTGGGCCAGCCCCAAACAACAGGAGGTGTCCTTCTTCAGCCCCGGTTCGCGCCAGAAGTTCCTGCTTTTGGGCCTCGCTGAGGTTGTCCTTAATGGCACCAATGGTGTCAATTTCGCCACCCTGACGCACTCGAATATAGGCCAACCCTTTAGCACCGCAGGTTTCCGCTTCTTTGAACAAATCGCCGCCCGGTTTAATCCGCACGTTAGAGATCGCATCATTGCCGCCGGGAATGGGCAGGATTTTGACCACACCACCCGCCGCGATCGCCCCGAAAACACCTTGAACCCAGACTCTTTCATTAGGTCAGATACATTGACCAACTCTAATCCGAAGCGGGTATCAGGCTTGTCTGTTCCATACCGCTCCAAGACATCGGCATAGGTGAGGCGGGGAAAGGGGCGGGGCAGTTCCACACCTTTGACCGCTTTGAACAGATGCCAGAGCATATCTTCATTCAGTTCAAAGATTTCCTCCTGGGTCATGAAGCTCATCTCCATGTCCAGTTGGGTAAATTCGGGCTGACGGTCTGCCCGCAGGTCTTCATCCCGAAAGCAGCGGGCGATCTGGTAGTAGCGATCGGCTCCGGCTACCATCAACAACTGCTTGAATAGCTGGGGAGACTGGGGCAACGCATACCACTCACCCGGATTCACCCGCGCTGGCACCAGATAATCCCTCGCTCCCTCTGGAGTGGATTTAGTCAGAATTGGCGTTTCGACTTCGACAAAGTTCTGCACATCCTCCAGATACCGACGCAGGTTTTTAATCACGTCGTGGCGGAGTTGCAGGTTGCGACTCATTCGCTCCGCCGCAAATCTAGATAGCGATACTTCAGCCGCAGCTCTTCTCGTACGGATTCCGGCTCTGCGGTCGAAACCTGGAAAGGCAACTGCTTGCGGACGGCATTCAGAATCTCAATTCGATCCGCGTAAATTTCCACTTCGCCGGTTGCCAGTTTTGGATTGAGGGATTCGGGTGGACGTTTGCTGACACGTCCAGAAATTTGAACCACGTACTCATTCCGCAAGCTATCAGCCTGGGAATAGGAATCGGGAGTGCGCTCTGGGTCGCTGACGATCTGAACGATCCCGGTACGATCGCGCAAGTCTATAAAAATGACGCCCCCATGATCGCGGCGACGATCGACCCATCCGCATAGGGTAACTGTCTCTCCAATATGTTCGGCTCGGAGTTGACCGCAATAATGGGTTCGCATAGCTAATGGTCAAAAGATAGCGGGATAGAAGCAACAAAACTTTTCTATTATCTAGCATGTGGGAACATTCAACGCTGTTCAACCCCTTTAACCTTACGGGCTAGCAGCAGCCAGGTTAGACATCGGCTTAAAATAGGCAGTAGTCTGGATTAAAAGGTTTATATGAGCATCAGTCTCACTCCTGACCAGGAACGCTTTATTCAAACTAAGCTTCAGGCTGGTAAATATCGCTCTGCCGAAGAAATTTTGGAAATCGCTTTGCGGTTGCTTGATGAGTACGATCGCTCCGAAACGGAATGGGTTGACAACATTCGAGCAAAAATTGATGCAGCGGTTGAAGTCTCCAATCATACTGCTCCAATTGATGGCGAAACGTTTGTCAATGAAATTTTAGAGCGATTCCAGCAGGCAAATCAGGCATGAGTCGCTATGTCATTAACGTTCTTGCTAGTCAAGACTTGAATGAAATCGCTGACTACTTTGCCGAAAATAGCCTTGAAGCGGGTGAAAAGTTCTTTCGTACCTTCAATCGCAAGTGCCAACAACTTGTAGCTTTTCCCAACAGCGGCAAAAGCTACTCAGCAATTCGCCCTGGACTCAGAGGGCTATCTCTGGAAGGTTACATCATCTTTTACAGAATCCTAGACGATGGTATCGAAATCCTGAGAGTTGTAAGCGGTCGCCGTGATTTTCCCTCTCTTTTGAGTAATTCAATTTTGGAACAACGAAATGAAACCGGGGAGGCGTACCAATCATCTGAAAAACGTAGATTTTGGTTTGATCCTGTCCTAAAATAGGAGACTTGGATTCCGGGTTTCTACTTCTATCGTGACTCTCACTCTTACCCGCGATCGCCTTCAGGCAATCAGCACTCATGCGGAACGCACTTATCCAGAAGAGTGCTGTGGTTTGCTGTTGGGACGGCTAGAGACGGAAGGGAAGGTTGTGCTTGATATTCACCCTACGGAGAATGCCTGGAACGTTCACATCTCTGAAGATTTGGTAGACGATTCCCTCCCGCTGACAAAGACGCATCGCTACTGGATTGCCCCCGAAGAGATGTTGACGGCTATGCGCGAAGCCCGTGGTCGTGGTTTAGACATTATTGGGATTTACCATTCCCATACGGACAATCCGGCAGTGCCCTCGGAGTGTGATCGCCGCCTTGCGTGGCCCCAATACTCCTACCTCATTGTCTCCGTCCACCAGGGAAAAACCGTTGACGCAAAAACCTGGACTCTTGACAATCACCATCAATTTCAAGCTGAATCAATGAACGTTACTGACATGATGCGAATGTGCGATCGCTAACTCGCTAAGCTTTGACTCTTTTCCCTCACCCCTCATCCCCTCACCTCATCCTTCATTTTCTTCGACTCACGCCATGCTAAATCCCAATCTTGATGACATTCAGCTTACAAAAGATGAATACGAACGGTATTCGCGCCACCTGATCCTGCCCGAAGTGGGATTGGAAGGGCAAAAGCGACTAAAAGCCGCTAGCGTTCTCTGCATTGGTACTGGTGGTTTAGGGTCTCCCCTGCTGCTTTACCTGGCAGCCGCAGGTATTGGACGTATTGGCATTGTAGATTTCGATATAGTTGATAGCTCCAACCTGCAACGGCAAGTTATTCACAGTACATCCTCGGTTGGCAAACCCAAGATCCAATCAGCTAAGGAGCGAATTTTGGAGATTAATCCCAGCTGTCAGGTGGATCTCTATGAAACACGCCTTAGCTCAGAGAACGCCCTTGATATTGTTAAAGACTACGACATCGTAGCGGATGGAACCGACAACTTCCCAACCCGCTATCTTGTTAATGATGCGTGCGTCATGTTGGGTAAGCCCAATGTCTACGGGTCCATCTTCCGGTTCGAAGGGCAGGCAACGGTGTTTAACTATGAGGACGGTACCCAATTACCGTGATCTGTATCCTGAACCGCCCCCACCCGGATTGGTTCCTTCCTGTGCTGAGGGCGGTGTACTGGGAATTCTACCCGGTATTATTGGCGTGATTCAGGCGACGGAAACGGTCAAAATCATTTTGGGCAAGGGTACAACCCTGAGTGGACGTCTGCTGCTGTTCAATGCGCTCGACATGAAATTCCGGGAGCTAAAGCTCCGGCCTAATCCAGTGCGTCCCGTGATTGATAAGCTGATTGATTATGAAGAGTTCTGTGGAATTCCGCAAGCCAAAGCAGCCGAAGAAAAGGAGCGTGCAGCCATGCAGGAAATGACCGCTCAAGATCTCAAACAATTGCTCGACAGCGGCGCGGATGACTATGTGCTGCTGGATGTTCGCAATCCAAACGAATACGAAATTGCCCGCATTCCGGGTTCCGTTCTGGTGCCCTTGCCGGACATTGAGAATGGCGATGGGGTTGCCAAAGTAAAGGAACTCCTCAACGGCCACAAGCTGGTTGCCCACTGCAAGATGGGTGGACGATCGGCGAAAGCGTTGGGGATTCTGAAGGAAAAGGCAGGCATTGAGGGAATCAATGTCAAAGGCGGGATCACCGCCTGGAGCCGGGAAGTGGATGCGTCGGTGCCGGAATACTAAAGCGATATCATCGCAGAGACGTGGTGGTGCTGAATAGCAGTATGAACTGGAACTTCGTTCCAGTTCATACAACTTCTAATTCATATTCGGAATAGCAACGGCCAAAGACGCAGAGGACGCAGAAAAGAAACTGTTTTACTCTGCGTCTTTGTGTTTCTTGCTCGGGGTTTCTTACTTAAGCAGTGCGGGCGTTTAACAATTCCTGGATTGCCAGAACCAGGCGGTCTGCATCGACTGGCTTAGACATGAACCGATCGAACCCCGCTTTGCAAATTTCCCGCGAATTAACCTCCCTGGTGTAAGAGGTCACGGCGATCGCGGGGATATATCGGGTTGACTCGACCGTCCATGACCGAATGTAGCGCAGTAATTGGTCACCATCGATGTCAGGAAGCCGAATATTACAAACCAGAATATCAGGGATTTGATGATGTAATTCCTGTAGCGCTTCCATTGCAGAGGCTGCTTTTGTGACTTGTGCACCACTGTCTTTCAAGACAAGCGAGAACAAATCGGCAATATCAGGTTCATCCTCAATCAGCAAAATTTGTACGCCATCGAGTTGTTTTTTCATAGTGCCCCAAACCCTCCTTCATCCGAAATGGACGAGGTGCAACAAGTTATCCGCCAATTGCGTTGGAACTCACCGAGTTGAGGCGGAAGAACAGTTCCATTGCTAATAATTAGTGTTGTTGGCGATACAATTTTCTGCACCCATCCTTCGACCTAAACGGATTCCGTCAAAAGATAGAGCTAAGGAGCGTTGGTTATTCCGCTGCAAACATGCTTGTCGTTTTGTTTTAGGTCAGGGCGTTTGTCAAATAATCCTGCAGCCAGGTGCAGCCGCGATCGACCAGACTATCAAAACCTAACGTTTCAGCATTCCAGAGGCGAACGGTTTTGTCTGCGCTGGCCGAAGCGATGGCTTTTCCGTCAGGACTGAACCGAACCGTTTCTACCGAACCGTTGTGCCCCGAAAGGTTTTGAGTTCCAGGCCATCCACGGACCACAATTTAATGGTATTGTCGGCGCTGGCGGAGGCAATCATTCGGCTATCTGGGCTGAAGCTGACGCTATTAACGTACCCGTTATGCCCCCTCAGCGTTCTCAGTTCCTGCCCATCCACGGACCACAGCTTAACGGTGCTGTCAGCGCTAGCAGAGGCGATTAGCTTTCCATCAGGGCTAAAAATAACGCTGTTGACAAAGCTGCTGTGACCCCTCAAGGTTCTCAGTTCCTGCCCATCCACGGACCACAGCTTAACGGTGTTGTCGGCACTGGCAGAGGCGATCGTCCGACCGTCTGGACTAAACACCACGCGGTTGATGGGAGCCGAATGCCCCTTCAGCGTTCTCAGTTCCTGCCCATCCAACGACCACAATTTAATCGTGTTATCTGCCCCACCTGACGCAATGGTTTTCCCGTCGGGACTAAAGGCAACGCTGTTGATATAGCTCGTATGACCTCTAAAGGTCTTAAGTTCTCGACCATCCGCTGACCACAGTTTAACCAGGTTGTCCGCACTGGCGGAGGCAAGCATCCGGCTGTCAGGGCTGAAGCTGACACTGTTGACATAGCCGCTGTGACCTCTCAAAACCTTAAGCAGTTGGCCACCAACGCTCCAGATGCGAACCGTATTGTCATTACTGGCAGAGGCAAGCATTTTGCCATTGGGGCTGAAGCTAATGCTGCTGATGTCATCACTGTGCCCTTCCAGCAACTCCAGGTCTTCGCGTTCAGGCGTCCACCAGATTTTAATAGTGTTGTCCGCGCTGGCAGATGCGATCGCCGTTCCATCCGGGCTAAAGCTAACTCCCCAAACATAGCTCTGGTGCCCTTTGAACATATTTAGTTCTTGACCGTCAACCGACCACAGAATCACGGTGTTATCCCAACTGCCAGAAACCAGTTTTTCCCGTCTGGACTGAAGCGGACATCGTTTACATAATCGCTATGCCCTCTAAAGGTACGAACCTGCTGACCTTTAATGGTCCACAGCTTCACTGTCCGATCGTTGCTGGCGGAGGCAAGCAGCTTACCATCAGGACTAAAGCTAACGCTGTTGACGTCCTCTGCGTGCCCTTTCAGAACCCTGATGGGCCGACCGTTTAGCGCCCACAGTCGAATAGTAGCGTCGTCGCTGGCGGAGGCGAGGGTCTTCCCATCGGGACTAAAGCTAATGCCCCAAACGGGCGCAGTGTGACCTTTGAGCGTCTTGAGCAGCCGACCGTCGATCGTCCATAGTTTGACGGTCTTATCTGCACTGACCGAGGCCAGCAGGGTTCCCGTTGGGTTAAACGTGACACGATGTACGGCCGATCGATGCCCAACGAACGTCTTATAGGGCTGGGACTCAAATTGGCCGGAACTGTCCTGCTTCCAGAGCTTGATGGTTTTGTCAGCACTGGCAGTCGCCAGCAGCCTCCCGTTTGGGCTGAAGCTGACGTTATACACCGGGGCAGTGTGTGCTGCGAGGGTTTTCAATTCCCGCCCATCGGCACTCCAGAGCTTAACGGTTCCATCGTCACTGGCCGAGGCGAGGGTTTTTCCGTCAGGGCTGAAGCTGACACTGTTAACGGGTTTAACGTGCCCTTTCAGTTGATTATGCTCTTTGATGCCATACACCGTTTGTTGCAATGCTAGTCTGACTTGATTTTGAGTGTCGGAATCGGCCCAGGAAGCCGTCTTGAGTTGCTTGACTGCTTTGAGAGCTTCCACTAGCGCATCCAATTCTTGATTTGAGGCAAGTAGGGCATTGGACGACAGGCTGAGTGAGTCAATCTGTCCAAGAATCGCGTGTCGCCGCTGGGTTTCTGCCCGATGCGACTGCCAAACGGCAAGACCTGCCAGGCCAAGCGCGATCGCTGAGAATCCCGCCAATCCGGTAATGGTGCGGCGACGCTGGCGATCGCGACGCTTGACGCTGGCATCAATAAATCGGTTTTCGTCGGGGTTCAGTCCACCCAGCATCTGGTCAAACGCCTTCTCCCTGCGAAGCTCCAAAACAGATTCCAGCTTAGAACCGCTCCACAGTTCGTCGTCGGCCCTGGTGCCTTCCGTTCGCTGCAACAGTTGCCAGTGCGCCACATCTTCGGCTAAACGATGTTTGATAGCAATGACCTGATGGGCATCGGAAATCCACTCCTTGAGCGCTTGCCAGGAATCAAGCAGTGCTTCGTGGGCAACTTCGACGGTAGGGTGGGAGCGATCGCTGTCATTGCTCACCAGCAGATTCTGGTCAATCAGGTCTTCCAGCGTTTTGTTGATCAAGTCTCCGGTAAATTCCGAGCGATAGGCTCTTCGGCTCACCGCTTTTGCAACCGTACCCGCCTCTTCCGTGGGATTAATGCTGACTAACCGCAGAAAAATCTGCCGCATCGCCGCCTGTCTGGATTCCGGCATCTCGTCATAGATCTGATCCACCCGCTTTTGGAGTGCTCCCGGACTCCCCCAATTCCCGGTAGGTTCTTGCGTAAAGCGTTCGGTTCTGATGTAAGCTACCGCTTTGACGTTCACTTTCCCACAGCAAATCGAGCGTATATTGCAGCAGCGGCAGGTAACCAGCCTGTCCCTGCACATCCCGCAGGATCTCCTCAATCAGGCCACTTTCAAAAACCACTCCTGAACGAGCCGCAGGCTGCTTAATCGCTAGCCACAGTTCATCCCGCTGCATGTCAGCCATGAGATGAATCTGCCGTTGGGCAAGTTTGCTGAGATTTGGATGGGCACTAAATTTGTCTAGAAAGTCAGCCCGCATGGTCAAAATCACCCTGACAGTGTTGTCCTGAGCTTTGATGAGCTGGGTTAACCCGTCTATAAATCGATTGCGCTTTTCTACAGCAGTAATGGTAAACAGTTCCTCAAACTGGTCAATGAAAATCAGCCAATGTTCCCCAGGCTGTTTCAGCACCTTGACGGCCTGGATCAGCGTGTCGGCTTTCCCCTGGCGAGCCAGCTTGGCGTCGGATTGTTTGTATCGGCTGAGCAAACTGGCGTAAAGCGACTCAAAGGGATCTTCGTCAGGAGTAAAGGTCAGATTCACCAAACGGGTTCCCAACTTCTCCAACAGCCGGGGATAATTCCCGCCCGTACAACGGAAGATTTACCGCTGCCAGAGGCTCCCAGCAGCAGAACCAGCCCGTTCCGCTCTAGCTCGTTGACCAACCCGGCAACTAACTGATCGCGCCCGAAGAAACGGTCCTTGTCCTCCAGCTCAAACTTCTTTAACCCCTTATAAGGAGAGGGCAGCTCCGGCTCGGAGGGTTTGCGGACAGGTGTGGTGTAGGTTGCAAGGGACTCGAGCGCAGGTGCAGCCAGAATTTGATAAACAGGGATGGGATCCAGGATGTTCTTGAGTTCTTGCGGTCCCAAATAAGTTGCTTTGAGTTCTAGCTGGTTTTTGACGACATCATAAACGGTCTGAGAGATGCAGATGCCGCCGGGATCAGCTTTGGCTTGCAACCGGGCCGCAATATTGACCCCACTGCCCATGACATCGGTTTCGCTGAAGAAGACATCGCCTAAATGGATGCCAATCCGATGAGCAAGAATGTCCTGGGGAGGGAGAGCACTGGCGGCTTGAACGATCGCCCGCTGAATCTCTATTGCACATTCAACCGCTTTGACGGCACTGGTGAAGTACATTAGCAAGCCGTCACCTGTAGTTTTCAGGACCTGTCCCTCAAACCGTTGACACAGCGCCATCATGACCTGGAGGTCCCGCTGCATCAGGTGCAACGTCCCTTCTTCGTCTGCTCCCATGTGGGCGCTGAAGTTGACCGCATCAGTAAAGACGATCGCAGCCAGAACACGCTGTCCTTTGAGACGTTGAGACAGGGCTTCAGCCCCAGACCATGAGGGGATGTCATGCGGATGCACTCAGGTTTTTTGCCAAGTATAAGGGTTTTCTAGATCCCTTCGGTTGTTTGACTAGCGTTCCCCATGGGTTGGCTGGTTGCTACAGCGTATTTTGGGAGTGTGAGAGGTTAGGAGTGAGGGGGCAGGGTCAGGAATCAGGGAAGACACATTGAGTGACCTACATGACTGACAAAAGTCCTTAAAAGTAGAATGCTTCGTTGTTCACCCGCCACGATTGCAAATCTGGGCTAGTGGGCACAAAATCCGTTGAAACGGGTTGAAACAGCCCTGGAGTCCTCTTTTAGAGGACTTTGTACCGTTAGCCAGCACTTCCAGTGCAAGGCGGGTGGAGCATTTATCAGAGCTTTGTTAGTCAAACGGTTGGGCGACAAAGGGTTGCAGCAATTATAGATGTTCTAACTTTAATGGCGATCGCTACATAAAAGGGCTTGAATCCTTCAGGGAAATGGTTTCTGGAAAAACCAACTACAAAGGTCCTCAAAATCTGCAATCACCATTACCAATTACCAATTACCGATATTTGCAATCTCAATCCCCGATTACCAATCACCAACTCCCAATGTCTAGAATATTTGTAGAACCCATGAATGTGTTTCCTACCCAATCATGTCCCAATCTACTCGTCGTCAATGGGATGCAGGTCGGTTTCTCCAGACCTTGAACTACTTTGAGACAATCCCTGTTGTTAGCTGGCTGCAAAAATGATCTCAGGCTCTACTCCCCTCCTCCTCCACAACCCCAGGCAGGCATTTTGTTTGATTTCAGCCAAATGGGCAATGATTTGAGCCAAACCTGGGGAGCGCTGGACGATGTGGTTATGGGGGCGTAAGCTCCAGTTCGCTGCGATCGCAGGAAGGTGTAGCCGTGTTTACCGGGGATGTATCCACAGCCAACTCTGGCGGATTCGCATCGGTACGCACCCGTAATTTTGAACCGCCATTAAATCTATCTGGCTACTCAGGAATTGTGCTGCGAGTCAAAGGCGATGGGCTGCGCTACAAGTTTTTGGTGCGAGATGATGATAGTTGGGACAGCCTTGGCTATTCCTATTCATTCGACACGATCGCCGATGAGTGGACGAATATTCACATTCCATTTACGCAGTTGATCCCCGTGTTTCGCGCCAAGACGGTGAAAGATGCCCGTCCTCTCAATGCGTCACACATTCGATCGTTTCAACTGATGTTGAGCAAATTTGAATACGACGGAGAACTGAATCCCCACTTCAAACCGGGTGAATTTCATTTGCTGGTGGGGACGATCGCGGTTTACTAAGAGTTACATACAAAGAAATTTGGCAGTTCATTATGAAGAACGCCGAGAAATTTCGTTGTTGTTCTAGATCTGTGGGCAATATTCTGTAGAGACGTTACATGTAAGGTCTCTACAAACGAAAACAGTAGATCCAAAACATTACCGAAATCCCTTAACAACCTCTGCGTCTCTGCGGTGTTACTTTCCTGCAACGATTTCCCCAACTCAAAAATCTGTTCAGCATAATTGAGAGTGCTGTAAACGGAAGAACAGATGGCGGCGATCACAGGGCTGTCGGGGAATGAAACTTTTTGTTTGCATCGACAGGGATTTACACCGGGCGATCTCGTCATTGGTAACAGCGTCATCTCTCTGGGATTGCTCGGCAGCATTAGTTCCGGGTTAAAAACGCTCTTTGGCGGAGAAGTCCACCAGGTTACGCGCATTATTCATGAAGGACGACAACGGGCCTACGCTCGTATGGTGGCTGAGGCAAACCATCATGGAGGTGTTGGCATTACAGGCGTTTCGAATGAGCTGGTGCTGCACGGAACAAATGTCGAGTTTTTGGCGATCGGTTCCTGCATCCATCGTGAAGGCGCAAGAACTGAGCACATGGAATTTTCTACATCAGCCGATGGGCAAGCCCTCTACTGCGAGATTGATGCTGGATTTCAGCCAAAACAATTTGTTTTTGGCAACGTTGCCTATTCGATCGGCTTAGGGGTGGATTAATCGGTAGTTTGAGAAGTTTGGTGCGGGGAGAGATTAAGGAATTCTCCCAAATTTTCAACGAAACTCGTCATCTAGCGCTCAAGCGAATTCGGTCAGAGGCGCGAGAAGCAGGGGCCAATGCCGTTGTAGGCATCAAAACATCCGTTCTGCCATTTGCAGGGATGCAGGAAATGGTGGTGATTGGCACGGCATCCGACCACCCCGCTCTGCCTGTCGGATTTCGCCAAAATCCTGTTACCAGGTGAAATTCACGAATTAACCTCGTTAATTTACGAAGCGCGGGAAGAAGCGCTGACCCCTATTGCAGAGGATGCCCGTTGCTACAGTGCCGATCAGGTGGTGGGCATTAAAACCTATGTTTACAACCTGGGAGGCGGAATTATTGAGTTTTTGGCGATCGGAACTGCTGTCAAAAAATGCCAGGCGTTCATACCCATTCAGACACGCTGCTGCCGCAAGCGATTATTCGCGATCAGGATACGTTTATCAACACTGCCGAAACTACATCTGTTTCATCGCTGAATTAGCCTGCAAATTCCACGAACTCCATAAAAATGTTTGTTGCATTTGGCGTATTAGCGTTCTATATCCTGTTTATTCTTTTATGCGTTTTCGTCAAGTAAATACAGCAGCTCTCAATCACCTGCAAGCCTGGGAGCTTTTGTGAGAAAAAATCTCAATTTAACCCTTCCTTATAATCGTTAGACCGCTAGCAAGTCGTGCAGACTGCTTAAAATCACTCCTTCGAATGAGAAATTGCACTTCTACAGATAGAGCGGATTAGTTTTTGTAAAAGCTAACGTTATAGACATCACTATATTTTCACGAACAAAAAGTTAAACGTCTCGATTTAGCAATGTAGCTTGAGCGATGCTGACACTTTTATCCGCTTCTTTTGAAAAAGCGGCGTGCGTGAAAAGAAATCTTTTAGGAGGAGTAAACAATGACAGACCCTAATAATATACGTCAACGTGAAATCTACGATCGTGAGGTACGTCGCGAAGCCCGTATACGTTCAACAAGAGGATGGTACAGGAGCAGGCGTCATCTTCGGCGTTCTAATTGCTGGAATTTTCGCGCTCGGAGTGGGTGCCTATTTCCTGTTGAATCAACGACCTGTGACTCAGGCTCCATCAAAAACGACCATCATTGAGAGAACAAAAGAAGTTCCTACGAGTCAACCAAAAGCGCCGGATGTGAATGTTCAAGTGCCTCAGCCCAAAGCACCGGATGTGAACGTTCAAGTGCCTCAGCCCAAAGCACCGGATGTGAACGTTCAAGTTGCTCCCCAGCGGCTCCTCAGACGTCTGCTCCTTCTGCCACCCAAGGATCTCCGTCAACACAGACAGATCCAAACACACAACAATCTCCAACGACTCAAACAGCCCCAACGAATCCTTAAATGGATTATTTGCAGCTTCAGAGTCTCTGCTAAAACCTCGAAGGTTTCAGTATCAACCCAATTTATGGATTCCAGTTCTTGGTTAAAACCTCCCAGGTTTGCGTAGATCCCAATATAGAATCTAGCTGTTATGGGAATTAAAACATGATGCGAGTTGTTCTTTTAGGGAACAACTCGCATTGTGCTTTAAGCATTGTGCTTGAAGTAAGTGACTATTGGTTAGGCGTTGCCAATAAAGCTAGCAACACTCCGATAATATGACCAAAACTCATTGAGGCGATAAAGCCAGCAACGCTGATATTGTTAAAAAGTGGCCCAAGAGGTCCCAGTGGCATTTTGGACCATCATGGGGACGTTCAATGTTGCGGCTTGCAAGAAATAAGATGAGTAAGCAGGACGCAGTGATAATAATTGGTGTTCCTCGCCAGGATTGTAAGGGGCCAGTGTCACTGTTAGCAATCTGTGCTGCCAGTAGCCAGAGTGATTGATGCAAAGTAGTTCTCCTTCTTTAATGTTCACTAGGTTTATCGTCAAATTCAAACCCCGATCGCACCTCATTCTGACGAAGGATTTTTAATTTCTTGTACTATCGACGTTTCTAGTTCCTAAGCAAAATTAGTAAAACACTCTCAATTAGCTGAAATTTATTCAGTTCTTTATGGTTTTCATTCTATTAACTTGCCTAGTTATTCATTAGCTACTTAATTAATAAAAAGTTCGTTTGTGTAGATGAATACACAGTAGATACAAACTATTCACTAATTGGAATTTATTGCACATCTTTAGGTGGAAATGTTCTTTCCTGGTTGTGCTTGGTAAACAATTTCTACCATCGCTAACGGTGTGAGAGGCTTCAGAGCCTGAAGCTATTATTTGTGACCTTCTATACAACTTCAGCAGTTAGTGAATGCTGGCAGTTCTATCAATGCCGCATAGAAACAGCACAAAGAATGCGACCTATGTTAGAGGGAAGCGATCGTTTCCGCTTCTATGCTATTAGGGCAAATATTCATAAAGACCAGGGCTATTTCATTCTAGACGAGGTAGACAATCCGATAAGCTGAGGCTTAATCCGTTACTGCCGTTCAACCATGAGCACCCTTGCGATTGTGGAAGCTTTTGCTCACTTGCCTGACCCCGACGAGGAGCCGGACAACGGCACAATCAAGCCCTGTGTCTAGCATTGTTCACCTTAGCAGTGGCAGCAGGATGTCGAGGGTTTCTAGCCATTGGAGATTGGCTCAACGCTTATCACGATGAATTAGTAGGGTTGTTTGACCCAGCTAAAGGACGTTTACCCTCCTACAGCACGATTCGCCGAGTGCTGCTCAACGTAGATTATCAACAGTATTCAGCTTGTTTAGCCAAGTTTTTTGAGATTAGTCCTCGTGCGGGTGAGATGGTAGCTGTCGATGGCAAACGATGGCGTGGCTCCTATCAACTGGTATCGGAGCATTCAACCACTGAGCCGCATCCAGCGATTCAACTGGTGAGTGTGTATTTGGTTGAACGGGGTTTGATTCTTGAACCCTACGAGGTTGAGCATAAGAGCAATGAGATCAAGGTGTTGCCCCAGTTAGTCAAACAGTTCGCTTGCAATGGAGTGGTGTTTGCTTTTGATGCGATCAACACCCAAAAAAGTTGCACCTCAATTGTTGAGAGTCACAATCACTATCTAGGAGCACTCAAAGGCAACCAATCTGGGCTGCTCAAAGAGGTCAAGGCGAACTTTCAAGTGGAAGACACTTACACAGAATTTAGCAAAGGTCATGGACGCATAGAGGAACGAATAGTTGAAATTTGTCAAACTCTTGATGATATTCGTCCTTGGGCAGGACTATGCACCTTGATTCGCGTGAGGGCTACTCGTACCTTGCTGAAAGGAGAGTATGAAATTGTGGGTAAAACCGAGATACGCTATTACATTTCCTCGTTGCGTGAAACTGCGTGTCAGTTTGCTCACCGAATTCGCTCATATTGGGGTGTGGAAAACAAAGTGCATTATGTGCGAGATGTGACGCAAGCTGAGGATGCTTGTAGAATCCGGATAGTTCCCTTGCCTCAGATATGGGCAATTGCTCGAAATCTGGCACTCAATCTCTATCGGGACTTGGGCTTTAACAATATGGCTCAAGCCCAACGTCGTTGCGGTTTCAGCTTGAAGCAACTCAAATCAATCTTTAGAATGAAATAGCCCTGGGTTAGAAAACCGTATCTCACGTTTCCCCTCCTTGCAGCAGTTACCTCTAAAATTTCTTCCGTTTCTGACATTCTTATATAGCAGTCCTAAATCAATTGTGAGAATGAGGTGCTTTGTGAGAAAGGTTTCCACTAGAAACCTTTCTCACAAAGCAAAATAGGATCGCTGTAGCAATCCTAAATCAGTTGTGAGAGTGGGAGGTTTTGTAAGAGCGGGTTTAGCTATGGACGCCTCACCTGTCTGAAACTGTTATGTTGCCTGTTGCCTTATCGTTACCAGGAGTTGTGATTGATGACATATGAAAAAATTACTCCCTCCGACACGGGTGCCCAGATCACCTTTCAAAATGGGGAACCTGTCGTTCCAGATAATCCCATCATTCCTTACATTCGGGGAGATGGTACGGGCATTGATTTGTGGCCAGCTTCTCAACGGGTGTTTGATGCGGCGGTAGAAAAAGTCTACGGTGGCAAGCGGAAAATTGTCTGGTACAAGGTTTATGCGGGAGATGAGGCCTGCGAGAAGTATGGAACCTATCAGTATTTGCCTGAGGATACGTTGCAGGCGATTAAGCAGTATGGAGTGGCAATTAAAGGCCCGTTGACGACTCCTATTGGTGGTGGCATTCGATCGCTCAACGTTGCACTACGTCAAATTTTTGATCTGTATGCCTGTGTTCGTCCGTGCAGGTACTATCCGGGGACCCCATCACCCCATCGAACTCCCGAAAAGCTAGACGTTATTATCTATCGGGAGAATACAGAGGATATTTATCTCGGAATTGAGTGGAAGCAGGGCAGTGAAGTTGGCGATCGTCTGATCAAGATTCTCAACGAAGACCTGATTCCCTCTACACCAGAGCATGGCAAAAGCGAATTCCGCTTGATTCTGGAATCGGCATCAAGCCTATCAGCAAGACAGGTTCTCAACGTCTTGTAAGACGAGCGGTGAAGCATGCGTTGCGATTGCCGAAAGCAAAACAGATGGTAACGCTGGTTCATAAGGGCAACATCATGAAGTACACCGAGGGTGCCTTTCGTGATTGGGGTTATGAACTGGTGACAAGTGAGTTCCGAGCAGAATGCGTGACAGAGCGAGAATCCTGGATTCTCAGCAATAAGGAGAAAAATCCAAATCTTTCGCTCGAAGAAAATGCCCGCATGATTGAACCGGGATTTGATGCGATGACTGAGGAGAAGCGGAGCAGACCTGTGCCGAAGTAAAAGCGGTACTCGATTCGATTTGGGATTCTCACGGCAACGGGCAGTGGAAGACCAAAATTATGGTGAACGATCGCATTGCAGACAGCATCTTTCAGCAAATTCAAACACGCCCCGATGAATACTCTATTTTGGCGACGATGAACCTGAATGGGGACTACCTGTCAGATGCGGCGGCGGCGATCGTCGGTGGTCTTGGTATGGGACCGGGTGCAAATATTGGCGATGAATGCGCCATTTTTGAGGCAACCCATGGAACCGCTCCCAAGCATGCTGGCCTCGATCAGGTGAACCCTGGTTCACTGATTCTGTCTGGAGTCATGATGCTGGAATATATGGGTTGGCAGGAGGCAGCGGATTTAATTACGAAGGGCCTTGGCGCAGCAATTTCTAATCGTGAGGTGACTTACGATTTAGCACGGCTGATGGAACCTCCGTAGAACCTCCCTAAAGTGCTCTGAGTTTGCAGAAGCGATTATCAAGCACTTCTAGGGAGTGTCTGTTGTAGCAAGGTGGGTGGTAGGTGGGAGGTGGGAGATAGCTGATAGAAAAGCCTTTGAACCTATTACTCTACCTACTTACCTGTCTCCTGCGATATAGCAGTCCTAAATCATTTATGAAATGGGAAGGCTTTGTGAAAAAGATTTCCTATGGAAACCTTTTTCACAATCAAAATAGGATCGCTATATTTGTCTGCTATCGATTAATCCTCACAAGCAGAACGATTCCTGACACCAGGATGGTCAGCGTGGGCAGCCAACCTGCCAGCAGTGATGAGAGGATACCAAACTGGTAAAGAGCCTCACAGATGCTGGTGAAGAGGTAATAGGAGACGATAATGACCAGGCTGACTCCAAAGCTAGTTGCACGCCTCCCTCCTCGTTGGGGTTGAACTCCCAATGTCGAACCTACCAACCCAAATACAAGGCATGCAAACGGAAACGAGATTTTCTGATCAATCCGAAGTCGAAGCTTCCGTTTCTCTTTTCGTTGCCTCCTTCCCCTGTTGTTGCTAAGTACTGGCGAATTTGAGCAATATTTAGCTCGATCGGGTCAGTTGTAGCCGTTGCTAAGTCAAGAGGAGCACGGGGCAACTGAAGCTGCTGCTGTTTGTAGCGCAGAATTCCTTGAAAGGATCCATCGGGCGCGATCGTGTAGGTGGTTCCGTTAAAGAAATCCCAGGTTTGCTGAGTAGAGTTCCAGATAGCCGTTGCAGCCACAACGATTTGATTCAGCCCATTTTGAGAGAAATCCAGAATGGTTAACCCTTTCATCTGTTTCCCATCAAATTCTCTCGCGTAGAAAATTCTGGATAGGGCACTTTCCCGCTCTCCGCTGGGCAACGTTTCTTTATGAAATTCCTGGTAGAGGATATTTTTCTCCCGAAAGGCTGGCTCGTTCCCTTTAAGGGCACGATCGAGGGTTTGAGAGGCCCGGTAGTTTGCCGCAGGAACGACTGCTTCATTAAACAGAAACGTAATTCCGGTCATCATCAGGCCGAGCAATACCGCTGGCAAGACGAGCCGATAAATGCTTACCCCACAACTGCGCAACGCAATTAGCTCACTGTCGCTTGAGAGTCGGCTGTAAACGATCAGGCACGCCAGCAACATCGACATGGGCAGCGACAGACTGATGAAGTAAGGTAGCTTCAACAGAAAAACTTCCAGGGCAAGGGTCAGAGGCAAGCCTGCTTCTGTAATCTTTCTAACCAGGTCAAATAAAACACCAATGGCCACACCGATCGACGAAAATGCGCCAACCCCAAAGATGAATGGCGGAATCAATTCTCCAATGATGTAGCGATCCATGACTGGAATACCAGCCGTTAGCCACCTTAGTGGATTGAACGGGGGTCTATTATCGGTAGGGAAGCTAGAAGTCATAAATACCTACCACATTTCACGGCTGGAAGTTGTCTCCAAGATAGTACTGTCTAACGAGGGATTGCTGTATAGCTCCTCAGCGGTACCGGATGCCAGAATTTGCCCATCTCGCATGATGTATGCGCGATCGGTAATTGCCAACGTCTCCCGCACGTTGTGATCCGTAATTAAAATACCAATCTGTTGATCGCGCAGGCGAGCAACAATCTGTTGAATTTCAGCAACAGCGATCGGGTCTACCCCTGCAAACGGCTCATCCAACAGCAAAAATTTTGGGCCATCCGTCCCGCAGCAAGGGAACGAGCTAACTCAGTTCGTCGCCGCTCTCCTCCCGAAACACGAATTCCCTGCGTGTAAGCAACCTTCTCCAAACGAAACTCTTTTAGAAGATAATTGAGGCGATCGTTCCACTCTCGACGGGGAATATTCGTCTGTTCCATGACCAGGAGAATATTTTCACGCACGGTTAGCTGACGAAAAATACTGGCCTCTTGGGCTAGATACCCAATTCCAAGCCGTGCCCGTTGATGAATTGGAAGCGAGGTGATTTCCCGATCGTTCAACCAAACTCTTCCCTGATTGGGCTTCTCTAAACCCGTAGCAATGTAGAACGTTGTTGTTTTGCCAGCCCCATTGGGACCCAGCAGCCCAACAACTTCTCCCTGAGCAACCGAAAGGCTAACACGGCTAACAACGGCACGTGGACCATAGGACTTATGAACGTTTTCCAGCACAATCTTCAAAAGTCCACTCCTGGCTGCGCTTACTCTACAAGCGGAACGGATTCATCTTAGCAAAGACAGGTGTATCAACGCTGACTCGGAGATGACGGTGCCTTAACAGGAGGAAACCCAGATGATGAATTCGATGATGGTCCGGGTCCAGTTGGAAATTCTGGCTCAATGATTAATGGAGTTTGAGCAGGGGCAGGGGCAGGGGACGGAGATGACTCCGGCACGATATAGGTCGATTCAACCTGCTTTGCGGGTGCAGGAAGGGCCACAAAGCGGCCTTCGTCAATCAGATAGGTAATAGTCTCGCCCCGCATACTATTGCCCTGTTGCAGAACATAAACGTTCCCGCTTAAAACAATTCGACGTTCTCGGCTGTAGTACTGGGCTTGAGCGGCTGTTGCCTGAATTTGTCGAGCCGGATAATTGATCTGAACGTTACCACGCGCCGTCACAACTCCTGTTTTAGCGTTTGCTTCCTGAACATCGGAATATAAGGTCATTGCCCGATTTTGTAGGGGTTGGCCTGAGGTTTGTGCTTCAGCGGGCCGTCCAGGAGGTAAAACGCTGATCAGGCAGTCTGCTGCGAAAATAGCAAACGCAATCAAGCCAAAAATTCTTGCCGGATTGATGGGAGCAAGTTTGGCAGATTTTGGGAAATGCAGAAAAACACGGAATTGTTTTTGAGGAAACATTGTGCAGCGGAAACGTGGCCAGAACGGGAAGAGACGAACACTGATACAAAATCTTTAGGTAGTTTACCCAATTCACGTGGGTTGGAGTTATTTTCTTGGGAGAGTTTGTCTTCAGTCATTCAATATTAATGGTCTTGACTACGAATTGCCTAAGGAAGTTTCGGTAGATAAACTCTGCATTAAGAGGAAATTTTTGAAGAACTGGAAATGCGATCGTCCCATCAGCTAATTGTTCACCATGTAACTGTTCGGTCTGATTACCACTAGGTTGCTCGCTACCGGATGAGTAGTTAAGCCGTTGAACAACAGACAATACCTGTTCTGGCCCTGCTTCTTGTAGGGTCTTAAGTATTTGGGAGGTTTGCTTCAAAAGCAATTCGGTATCGATCTCCTCATAAGATGGCTGGTAGTTCCGTAACCGATTTATCCCTTCACCCATCAGGATTACGGCACCACGCCAGTTTTGATTACCTAGATGGTATAAACCAACCGCGATTTGGAGAATACCTTGATAGAACGTCTTATCAGGCTCCATTGCCTCTATCCACAGTGCTTCCAGCATGTCGTGGCAAGCATAAAATTGGTGCTGATTGAATTGTTCAACCGCCAGCCAAAACTCTTGAGGTAATTCGTCCATACCCACCTTCCCTCTTATCTACCTTTTAACCTAGCCTCCAATGAGTTCATCTGGCCTTGAAGTTGCTGTTGTAGAGGTTGGTCCATGTGAAGGAGAATGCCGGGGTTTTGTAAACAGCAGTGGTAGAGTCTGATTCCGATCGCTGCGGAGTAGGGGGCGATACAGTTGGCCAAAGCAACCAGCGACTCCCTGACGGAAGGGTACCTAAGCCTGTTGAATTTTGAGTCAGCCAAATAAGCGGAAGGGCTGGCAGATTCTCTGCACGGATGTCTTCTTCAGACTGAACAGCAGCCAACGTTTCTAAAACGGCTTGGCTACCCTGAACCAAACCTGTTCCAGCCGTCCACAGTTTGACGTTGAGATTACGGTGATAGGCGTAGAAATAGAGGGACGTAGCAGCAATCACTGCCTGTTCGAAGGGTTCAATAATTCCGTTCGAGAAATCACCGGATACATTGCGCCAGGGCAAGGCACTATCCAGGCAAATGACCAATTCTTGACCACCCGTTAAAACTTCCAATTCCCGAACGCGCAATTCTCCATAACGAGCGCTGGTACGCCAGTGAACTAGACGGGTAGGGTCGCCCCAACGATAAGGGCGGAGGGAACGGGTGATTCCTTCGGTTGCGGCCTGGGTGCGCCGATCGCTATTGAACTGTAGACTAATATCCCGTCCAATCTGGTCGACTAAAGGACATTGCGTCAAGGGCAAAACTGATGGATACACGATCGCGGTCGCTTTTACAGATCGACTCCGCCGACACCAAAACAACCCTAGGGGGCGGCTGTCCTTAATTGAATGGTTTGCCAGCGGTAAACCCCTCGCCGTTGGGCGGGTTGGGAATAAATCCAGGAGTAGGTGCCTTTTGGGAGAATTGTTTCGATCGATTTAGTCCGGGGCTGACCAAGAACATAGGGCAATGTATCCTGAACTTGAAGTAATGACTTGATCTGATTGGTTGAATTACTTACTGCCAATTCGATGGTTAAAGCATCCCCTGCGCTGACCGGATGGATGGGGTTGCGGTGAACGTGAATGTTGCGTAGTATACGCTCAGGGAAAATAGCTGCGATCGCCAAAAGGGAAAGACCAATTCCACAGATCACGTACAACCATCCAGCCATTGTATTGGTGGCTGCAATGAAGAAAAACAGGAATAGGCCGATTAATAGCCAACCGCTGTAGGAAGGGGCCACCCAGCGTGCTTCAAGCCAATTGGCAATGGTTTCAGCTTTTATCATTGTGGGTGCTTCTAACTCGACCTGATAGCTTCAATAAATCGGATGACAGCAATCAATAATTACGCATCTCGCCAATTGGGGTGACAAGAATTCTAAAAAACCGGATTACTTTAGGCTTACCTTATACAATTGGTTGAATACTTGTTAAACCTGTCCATAAATCGACTGATTTTCAAAATTCACCTTTAATGGACTCATCGAATCAGTAGTTTGGAGTAGTTGTCCAGCATACTCCCGCTAGTTTACCCAAGGCTTTACCTGTTGAACGGCTCGGCTCAAGTTCGATGAAATTCTCTGACAACTAAACCTACGAGAGATCCTATGAACGGTTCAGCACCTCGACCTCAGGACCATTCACCCGTGACACCACCACCACCGCCTGCTCCTACACCGCCTGTGCAGATTCAGGCTAAGCCAGCTAGCACGATCGAGCAGATGGTGAGAGATGCCCATGCTCGTCAAGCATCTGACATTCACATCCGGGTAGGAGAGCCACCGAGGTTCCGGATTCGGGGTCAGATGGTTCAGCTTAGAGATCAAGTGCTAGTTACGCCTGAACTCTTTGAACAGTACCTGGCAGAGGTTCTAACGCCGCAGCAGCGGGTTGCCTTTGAGAATGATAGGGAATTGGATACGGCCATTTTCTATCCAGGATTTCTACGCTGCCGGGTGAACTGCTTTGAGACGCTTCGGGGCGGCGCGATCGTACTCGATTAATTTCCCTGGAAGTTCCGACGATTGATGGTTTGGGGCTACCGCCTGTTCTTAAACACCTGGCAACCCAACCTCAAGGCTTAATTCTGGTCACAGGTCCAACTGGTTCTGGTAAGTCCACAACCCTGGCGGCCATGATCCGGCATATGAATGAGGCAACGGCCAGGCATGTGGTAACGATCGAAGACCCCATTGAATATGTGCATACCTCTGCAAAGTGCTTAATCAGCCAGCGGGAAGTTGGGCTTCATACCCACGAGTTCCACAACGCACTTCGAGCAGTATTGCGGGAAGACCCGGATGTGATCCTGATTGGGAAATGCGCGATCGAATTACGGTCGAAACTGCCCTCAAAGCCGCCCAGACCGGACACCTGGTGTTAGGAACCCTGCACACACGGAATGCAATTAACGCCGTTAATCGTTTGCTCAATATCTATAATCCAGACGAGCAACCGGCGATGCGGGTACAAATCACCGAGTCGTTAATCTCAATCATCGCCCAAGTCCTTATTCCAACAACGGATGGACGTCGTACTGCTGCCCATGAAATTCTGATCAATACTCCTGCGATGCAGGATTACTTGCTCAAAGGCGAGGAATCAGATGCATTCCATTTGATGGAAACTGATACAAACGAGGGCATGCAGGTTCTCAACCAGGCACTCTGCGATCTTGTCCTACTCGGAAAAATCAGTCCAGACGATGCTGTGCGTGCCTCTACCGATGCCGGCGATTTGCGTCGGCGCGTTCGAAATGAAGGCTTTGACCCATCCAGAAATGCTGGTCGCGACTTTACCCATGCCTAGGGTGTGCTTTATAAAGTGCTGAGGACTGAGTGCTGAGAAAAGGCGAATACTCAGTCCTCAGCACTCAACATTGCACGCAATCAGAGTTTACGGGCCTTAAAACACTTCCTACGTAGGTTATATCAGCTGCAGGTTGTAGAACGGGTAAAAACTGCTTACCTGTCACCTACAACCAGCCACCCACCACCTAAAACCTACTTCCTCGCCAGCTTTTTCTCCTTTGCCATTTTCCGTAATCGAATTGACTTAGGAGTTACCTCGACTAGCTCATCGGAATCAATGTATTCTAAAGCTCGTTCCAGGCTCATCTCCACAGGTGCCTGAAGTTGAACGAGTTCCTCCCCGCTAGAGGCTCGATGGTTGGTGAGCTGTTTGGTCTTACAAACGTTGAGTTCCAAGTCTTGTGGGCGGTTGTGTTCACCGACGATCATGCCCTTGTAGACCTTGACGCCAGGAGTGATGAAGAAAACACCCCGATCTTCTGCGTTTTTGAGCGCATAGAACGTCGCTGTTCCTTCCTCAAACGCAATTAGAACCCCATTACGACGAGCTTCAATTTCCCCAGAAATGGAGCGGTAATCGAGGAAGCTATGGTTCATGATGCCATTGCCTCGGGTCAACCGCATAAACTCACCCCGGAAACCAATTAGTCCCCGAGCAGGAATAACGAATTCCAGTTGAGTTCGGCCATTCGCTCCTACCTGCATATCCTGCATTTCACCCTTGCGTTGGCCCAATCGCTCAATACAACTGCCAACGCCATCTTCGGGAACATCCAGGACAAGCGTTTCGTAAGGTTCGCAGGGTTGACCGTTCACCTCGCGGTAGATGACCTGAGGTTGGGAAACCTGAAATTCGTAGCCTTCCCGCCGCATGGTCTCAATCAAGATACCCAGGTGAAGTTCACCCCGACCGGATACCAGAAATTTATCGGGCGAATCGGTTTCTTCCACCCGGAGGGCGACGTTTGTTTCAAGCTCACGGAAGAGTCGATCGCGCACTTGGCGGGATGTGACAAGTTTGCCTTCCTGTCCAGCAAATGGTGAGTCGTTCACTGAAAACGTCATTTGTAGGGTTGGCTCATCCACCTTAATCAACGGTAGAGCTTGAGGGTTTTCAGGATCTGTAATGGTTTCGCCAATGTTGGCATCCGCAAATCCAGAAACTGCCACAATATTTCCAGCGGACGCTTCTTCAATGTCAATCCGCTTAAGGCCTTCAAAACCCATTAACTTACTAATTTTGCCTTTGACAACCGCACCACTCTCAGTAATCAAGGCAGCCTGCTGACCTACCCGAATCACGCCATTGTGAATTTTGCCAATTACAATTCGGCCCAGGTAATCGGAATAGTCAAGGGTCGTTACCTGAAGCTGTAGAGGTTTATTTGGGTCTCCGATCGGTGGTGGAACATGACGCAGGAATGCCTCAAACAAAGGCTTCATGTCAACAGGTTCCTCTTCTAGATGCTCGATCGCAAAACCCGACAGACCTGAGGCGAACAAGTAAGGAAACTCACACTGGTCGTCATCGGCTCCCAGTTCCAGAAAAAGATCCAGCACCTTGTCGATCGCGCCGTGGGGATCTGCCTGGGGGCGATCAATTTTATTGACCAGCACAATCGGGCGGAGTCCTTTTTCCAGTGCTTTCTTCAGCACAAATCGCGTCTGGGGCATGGGTCCCTCATTCGCATCCACAATCAGCAAGCAGCCATCCACCATACCCAAGACACGCTCAACCTCCCCGCCAAAGTCTGCGTGACCAGGAGTATCCACAATGTTGATTAGCGTATCCTTGTAATGAACAGCGGTGTTTTTCGACAGAATGGTGATCCCCGCTCCCGCTCCAGGTCGTTCGAATCCATCACACAATCTGGGACTTCTTCCCTTCACGAAAGGTCCCTGCTTGCTTTAGCAGGGCATCTACGAGAGTTGTTTTTCCATGATCAACGTGGGCAATGATAGCGACATTGCGAATGGGGAGAGTCATAGCAGCGTGGGGTAAATTGGATAGGGAGTCTACAGCGGAGTTCTTCAGAATCTTAAGAAAGTTTTCCCAAAAATCAGCAACGAAGTCTGGTAAAGATTCCTTAACAATTTTAGCGCACCAAAAGACCCTTGCGGGACTTTAACCCCCTAGAAATCTTTAAGTATTGCAACTGTCTTTCCAATTTCTCTATTGCTAGGGCAATGTTACTCTTCTCTGACAAGTCTTCCCTTAGGATTGCGGATTAAATAACATCGAACATTCTGTTGTATAGGCGAAGCTTGCGGCAGATACCTGTAATTGAGTTGCAAGGCTTCTTGCCCGAATGCTTCGCCCCTGCCAAATCCCGAACTTATTTAGTCCTTATTCCTCAGTGGTTCTAGACTGTTCGTAGAAATCTACAGGCTTTTGTGAGAGACGAAGAAAGCCTCTAAAGTCTGCGCAAAGCCTACTATCGCTAACAATTTGAATATCAAACAAAGAATAATCAAATTTCTGCCCAAGACCTCCATGTAGATGCCTAGAGCCTTGCATCTATTCTGAGCTTTCCATAAGCAAAAAAGTTGGAAAATTTCGTAACGATTTTCCAAGTTGGTTAGTTTACAAGCTGTAATCTAAATGGAGAGTTCAGAACAACTCACTAAGGGATTCTCAGCAATCCGAAAGATCATAACTTTCACGAATTGCTCTTAATCCGGTTGAGTTGGTAAATTTAACCTTTGACCGAAAGCGCTTTTTGCGTCTGGCGACTGCTTTTCGTCTTTCCTTCTCCAAAGGGGTTTCGAAATGGCGCTTTTTCTTCATGTCGGCGAAGATTTCAGCTTTAGAAACCTGACGCTTAAAGCGACGAAGAGCTGAATCGATGCCTTCGTTTTCCCCTAGAATCACCTGGGTCATGCAGCTACTCCTTGATCAATAGACGACCGCCAATTAACATAGTGAGAGCCTTCGACAAAACGGGGCATTCGCCTCAGTCTGCTGAAGGCTCTGAATTTGCTTGGCGCTAGTAGTTTAATAGCGACGCTCGCGGCGAAAGTTACCTGAGGGTCTTTCTTCGCGTGGTTTTGCCTTATTCACTTTCAAATCACGGCCCATCCACTCAGCACCGTCAAGCGCATCAATGGCAGCGGTCTCTTCATCGTCCGTTGACATCTCAACAAAGCCAAAGCCTCTGGGTCTTCCAGTCTCCCGGTCAGTTGGAAGCTGAACCCGCTTAACTGTACCGTATTCAGAAAAATAGTGGTGATATCTTCTTGAGTAGCCTGATAGGACAGGTTACCAACGTAGATCGACATAAACTACTCCAAGTAGGGACATGTAGAGAGATCAGTTTCGGAGAGTTGTCTGTCAATCTCGTACAAACAAAACCTAACGCCGAATGAAAGTCTCATGGTACAGCATAACTTGGAGCTAAAACCCGGTCAAGCATAAACCATATACACCAATCGTCTCGAGGATTATTTGGTTGTCGGATGGGTTTGAATTTATACAGGATACAGAGGAGATTTTAGGGTCAGATTTGAGCTGTTGAGAATGCTGGTATCTGTTGCTTTCGATTGCTTTGAGAGATTTTGCGGGAGGCGATCGCGCTAAAGCGCAGCAAAATTAGGTTTAATCAATAGGGCTTCAGCTATTGCTCCTCGCCAATCTTCTTTTGAACCTACATGGTAGAAGTGCTGGCAGGTCCGTATCTCAGGCCAGCCCAGCACTGCTGAATATGCTCGTTCTTACGGTGGCGGTTCTCCAGCCACATTGAGACGGCAAATCCGCAGGGTAGATTTTGGGTAAAGGCGGCTAATTTCTCTGCCTCAAAAGAGTTCCAAATGGTGTAATAGTCTGTGTAGCGACCGATGTAGGGCGGATCCAGATACACAAAATCAGATGGCTCAACCGTTTGTAAAACACTCGTCCAATCGCAAACCCTAAATTCCCAGTCTTTGCCTGAAATTTGGTTGGCGACCCAGTCTACCTGATTAGCAATTTTTGTAACGTAGCTTTGGGAGAACCGCTGGGGTTTGCGACAGAACGGCACGTTGAATTTCCCGTGGCTGTTGAATCGCATCACGCCGTTGAAGCAGGCCCGATTAAGAAACAGAAAGTCGAAGGGAGAACCTTTTTGGTTGAATCGTTCACGCACCTCATAGTAATAATCTGCGCCGATTTTCTCTAGCTTTATGCCCTCTGTACTCAAAAATTCGTGCACTGCTTTTCGGTTCATGCTGCCATTTTGAATCGCCTGGTAGAGCGCAATGATGTATTGATTGGTATCTGTCATTAGGGCCGATTTGGGTGCCAAGTTAAAGGCCACAACACCAGAGCCTAAAAATGGTTCAATCCACCGTCCCGTTTTGTTTGAGCACCATCGAAGACTTCCGAGAATAAAAGGAACCAGTTTAGTCTTAATTCCCTGGCATTTAACTGGCGGTACTCGTACATGATCGACAATATAAGGAAGATAGCTGGGCATTGAACGAACAGATTGGGTGCTTGAGTAAAGGCTGGGCAGTATTGTAATGGTTCACGCTTGTTTTCCATGGTGCGTTCGCAAACGGCTGTACCATAGAAAACACAGACTTCAGGGCATTGGATGGAATGGAATTACAACAATCAATTCCGTTAGACAAAATCCAGTACGGCGATCGTGGACTGGTTCCAACGATCGTGCAGGATTACCTCGACGGCACCGTTTTGATGATGGCGTGGATGAACCGGGAGTCGCTGCAAAAGACTCTGGAAACTGGAGAAACCTGGTTTTGGAGTCGATCGCGTCAGGAATTATGGCATAAGGGTGCGACATCGGGACATCTTCAAACGGTCAAATCGCTGAGATACGACTGCGACAGTGACTGTTTGCTGGTTAGCGTGGAGCAACAGGGGATATTGCCTGCCATACCGGTGAACGGAGCTGCTTTCATCGGGTAAATGGTTCTGTTGAACCACCCATGGCAGATACCCTGTCGCAGTTATTTGAGGTGATCTGCGATCGGCGCGACCATCCCACTGAAAGCTCCTACACCTGTAAGCTGTTTGAGGGTGGCGACAACAAGATATTGAAGAAAATAGGTGAGGAAACCGCCGAGGTCGTGATGGCGTTTAAGGATGATGAACCGGCGGCGATTGCTGGAGAAGTGGCAGATCTTCTCTATCACACCCTGGTTGCTCTGGCCCATCACAAGGTTGATTTGAGAGACGTTTATCGGAAGCTGCAAGAACGGCGGCGCTGAGCGTTATTTCTTCGTAGCCCTAACTAACGCACGATTCTATGCATCATCTGGTCGAGCCGCTGTAGGAATAGAAAAGCAATGCCTACGCTGGTTGCCATTAGGAGCCAATAGGTATGCGCTACATAGGGTGATTGGTCGAGTGCCCAGCCACCTATGGGAGGACCAACCAGGTAGCCGATCGCCCAGCATTGCGAATTGATGGCTAGATAAACTCCCCGCAAGGACTCTGGTGATAACTCAACCGTAGTGGATGAGGCAGAAGGCATGTAGGCAGAGGTTGCCAGTGCCAGAACCCCCGTTGCCAGAATTGCCCAAACCAAATGGTGTGCAGTTGCAACCCCGTTGCCCAAACAAGGACAAACCCAACCACCCAAAGCACAGCCGAAATCATCAAGCCCTGGGGATGCGTGAAGCGATTGAGGAAGCGAGCAATGGGTATTTGAGATAGAACCGTGATCGCCAGATGCCATCCAAACAGGATGCTGATGGTCATTCGTGAGAACCCCTTATCAGCTCCCTCTACCGGACCAAAATGATTGAAATACAAGGGCATGGTGCTGAAGATTTGCACCAGATAAATCGTGAACAACACATTTGCTGCGACATAGATCAGGAGGCGGCGATCGCGCAGGGCTGTCCTCCATCCCTTTACTGCTTTGTGGCTTTCGGTGAATTTATTTGTTTCGGCGATCGCAAAATAGACGATGGCAAGCAGAACCAGAAATGAGACGGCATCAATAATGAATGGTGCTCGATATTCTTTCGTTAAATCAACAAGTAGCCCACCCAACACGACTCCGACGCCCAACCCCAAGCTGTCGCTTAACCGAGTGATGGCAAATCCTTCGTTGCGTTGTTCTGGCGTGGTCAGATCAGCAACGATCGCTTCGTTAGGAGGCCAGTAAAGCCCTATTCCAAGCCCCATCAATAAATTACCCACCACAAATAGGGGAAAGTTGGTGGCTATTGCCAGGACAATAGACGCGATCGCCGACACCACGGTAGACAGCATCAATGTTCGCCTGCGTCCCCAAAATTGGGAATCGGCGAACGAACCACCCAGCACCCGCCCAATAATTCCAGTGAGGGATGAACTTCCTATCCCAAGCCCAACTTCGGTTGCTGACAGGCCCACCTGATTCACAAAAAGATAGGCGCATAGACCATCGTAAAACCGGACCCCATTTGAGATAGAAGCCGCCCCAACGCCAAAATCCAGACCTGGTAATTCAAGTTTGGCAGCCAGGAAAAACGGTTGGACTGACGAGATGGCATGGGCTAAATCAATAAAGACACCCTAGAGTTTACGCCTACTGTGTTAAAAATCTTCATCCCGTAGAGCGATCGTCCCAGCCAGAACTGAAAGTCAATCCAGCATTCTGGGAAACCTTTAAGAGAAGAACGCAAATCCTTTCTGGCAAGTGCGGCTATAGTGAAGCGGTAAATCTCTAACTCCCCCAAATTATGAATGCTGAAGATTTCTTCAACCAGGGTTTAGTAAAGGCTCAGAGGGCAACCACAAAGGAGCCGTTGAAGACTTAACGGAAGCCATTCGAATTTTCCCCAAATATATTGGGGCTTATCTCAACCGGGGTAACTCCCTAATTGCTCTACATAACCATCAGAGAGCCATTGAGGACTTCAACCAGGTGTTGCAAATCAATCCTAAAGTTGCTGAGGCCTACATGGGGCGGGGAACTGCTCGTGCATACGCAGGAGATAAACAGGGCGCATTGGAAGATTTCAACCAGGCGCTTCAGCTAAAGCCCAAATCGGCTCCTGTTTACGTGCAACGGGGCACAATTCGGGCAGAATTGCGGGATCCCGAAGGGGCATTGGAAGACTTTAATTTGGCCATTCAAGCGGCACCCAATGCAATTCCCGCCTACATTCAACGGGGAATTTTGCGGGCAGGAATGAACGATCGCCAGGGTGCGATCGCTGATTTTAACCAGGCCATACAGCTTGCCCCCAACTCAAGTGCTCCCTACGTGCAGCGGGGATGGTGTACTCACAGATGGGGAAGGAGAGAAGTCACTGGCAGACTTTGAGCAAGCGCTTCGGATTAGCCCGAATGTGGCTCACATCTATGTGCAGCGAGGTATTGTTCGGTCAAATCTAAGGGATCAAAAGGGCGCGATCGCTGACTTTGACCATGCCATTAGCCTCAATCCCAACTTGATTTTTGCCTATGTCGAGCGGGGAGCTATGCGAGCCGCCTTGGGTGATTCCCAGGAGCATTAGAAGATTTTAACCAGGCATTAAAACGCAACTCTAACGCTGTGCCTGCTTATATTCAGCGAGGAATGGTATGTTCTGAACTGGGCAACAAGCAGCAAGCCCTCCAGGACTTCAACCAGGCATTGAAACGAGACCCCAATGCGGTTGACGCTATTTTGCAGCGAGGCAAAATTCGGGCAGAATTGGGCGATCGGGAAGGCGCGATCGCTGACTTTACCCAGGTTCTCAACCTTGATCCGAACTTCGCAGAGGCGTATCTTTACCGCAGTGCATTGCAACTAGAGCTGGATGAACGGCAGAAAGCCTCAGAAGATTTCAATTTGGCTGTACAGCTACTACCAAATGCAGCCGACGCCTATATTGAGCGTGGACAATTTCGAGCAAGAATGGGTGGACTGCGAGAAGCCCTGGAAGATCTCAACCGCTGCCTCAGAATGCATCCTGACTTTGCCGGAGGCTATTTACAGCGTGGAATCATTCGCTCAACGCTTGGGGATATTGAAGGATCAATTTCTGACTTTGACCAGGCACTTAATCTGGACTCCACCCTCGATTCAGCCTATCTACATCGGGGGAATGCCAAAGCGCAAACAACCGATTATGCAGCGGCAATCGAGGACTTAAATCAAGCCATCCGGGCAAACTCCGATTTGGCTACGGCTTACCTTCATCGCAGTGCAGCCTACTTGAGACTCAATGATCCGGAGAAGGCTACTTCAGACCTGCAAACGGCTCTTAAACTTAGCCCGAATCCCAACGCCGTATCGCTCAATCGCGGCATGCTCTTGGCCCGTTGGGGAGACGAACAGAATGCCCTGGAAGATTTTAACCAGACGATACAAGCCAATCCTAGAGCTGTGGCTGCCCATTATAATCGGGGTCTTTTGCTGTCATCCTTAGGGGACCAGCAAGGGGCACTGGCTGACTTCAACCAGGAGCTTAAAATAAATCCGGGTTCCGCTGCTGCCTATCTTTCTCGTGGCGCAACTCGGGCCGAAATGGGGAGGGAGAAGCGGCGTTGCAAGATATTGAACGAGCATTGCAGCTTGCACCTCGGCTCTTACCAGCCTATTTTCAGCGCGGCATCGTGCAGATGGAACTCGGCGATCCGCAGGGAGCGTTGGAGGACTTCAACCAGGTTTTAGCAACGAAAGCTCCTCCGATCGCGGCCTATGTGAGACGAGGATTGGCCTATCTGGATTTAGGCAAACGGAAGCAAGCGGTGGATGACTTTAGCGAAGCAACCCGTCTCCAGCCCAGCAGTTCCGAAGATTATTTGCACCTAGGCGTTGCCAATACCCACCTCGGTGAAGACAATCTCACCGAAGAGAATTTTAACCAGGCTATTGATATCAGCGTCAACCCGGTAAGAGCCTGCCTGCAACGGGGAATTTTACAGACTACGCTTGGCAATTATGCAGGTGCCGTGGCTGATTTTGACTATGTCGTGCAGGTCAATCCAACACTGGTGACGGCCTACCTCTATCGGGGTACTGTACGCGCCAAGCAAGCGGATGTTCACGGAGCGATTGAAGACTTCAGCCAGGTTTTACAGTTCCACCCTGCGTCAGTCGCTGCTTACCTTAATCGGAGTGCCATTCATCTCATCTCTAGTGATGAGGCAGCAGCAGCCCAAGATTTTGAACAGGCTCTGCAAACCGGATCTACGTCTACTAGAGCATTCTTTCAGCGCGGTGTAGTCCGGGCTGGACTAGGCGATAAAACGGGGGCCGTTGCAGATTTCGATCGGCGATCGCAGAAAATCCCGATTTTGCTCCTGCTTACTTGCAACGGGGCAGACTCCGCACCGAATTAGGCGGCCCCGGTTCCGAAGAGGATTTACAAAAAGCAGCAGAACTTTCCAGAAAATAGACAAAGAGAGATTGGGAGTAGGTGTGGAGGTAAGGAAGTAAGGTTTCCCTTATTCCTCATACTCACTATCAATCTCAATTTCCAACGTGTCCTCATCAATGCATACATAAAGGATATTGGGTCGGCAGCAAACTTGGCAGTCCTCAACATAGGATTGCTGTGTTCCTGCACTGACGTCAATGAATGTTGTATTTTCCTCGCCACAGTAGGCACAGGAGTATTCGGCAGTAGTCTGCATAGCTTATTGCTCAGTTTATAAACTCATAATGCAAAACTCAAAACTCCCTCGCTCAAGCTCCAATCAGAGCTTCGGGTCCCGAGTCAGAATCCCTAAAGTGTTCCCTAGCAGTTGCCAGATGTTTGACCAGGGTTGCTTGAGGAAGTGGACCTTTTAGATGATTCCACGGGAGGGGTTGATCAATCGGCCAGTTGCTGTGCACGTAAAACTCCAGGTCGGGAAGCTTGCCTCGCAGTTCCTTAAAAGCGCGGCGGTAGCTGCCGAGGAGTCGCCGTAGTGACGGGTTAGCTCAAGCAGGTGGGAGAGACGTCGATCGCCCCTCGAAATTAACGCTTGAATCACTGACCAGTTGTAGCTTTCAGGACGAAAATTAATTCCCTGGGCACGCAGTTTCTTTTGCAGAAATTGCAGTCGTTTCTCGGCCTTGGAGTTTACCCCAAACCACTGAAAGGGCGTATGTGCTTTGGGAACAAAGGTGCTGCATCCAAACGTTAAACGTAAACCGGGTGCCGCTTTTTTAATCGCTTGCAGCATGGCTACTGTTTGCTCCAAATCATCTGGCTCTTCACCGGGAACACCCACCATGCCGTAAAGCTTGAGATTGCTCAATCCTCCAGCTTTCGTGTTGATTGCCGCCCGGATAATCTCATCGTTGGTTAGTTTTTGTTGATAATCTGGCGCAATCGATCGGACCCACTTTCAACGGCAATCGTGATGGAGCGGGTATCGTGCTTCACCAGGGTCTGTGCCAGTTTGGGAGTGACCGTATTGGTCCGAACCGACGCGATGCTGAGACGCACATGGTCGTAGTCAGGACAGTTCAGATAATCCAGCAGGCTCTCGAACTCCGGATGTTGCGTAACGGAAGCCCCCAGCAACCCAAGGCGATCGGTTACCTTCAACCCGCGAGCGATCGCCGGAATCAGCGACGATTCCACATCAGCTACTCGAAAGGGCAAGGTTAAATAGCTGGCGAGGCAGAAGCGGCACATTTCTGGACAACTCCGCACTACTTCCACCATATAAATATTTTCCCAGGCCGCTTTCTCCGTTACGACCGCAGATGCCGAAAGCGTATTTCCCGATAGGTCTGCTTTTCGATTTGGGCCGGAATTTCTGAATCAACAGGTTGAATGGACTGCACAGGACCATCCAATCCCCTGTACGTCACCTCATAAAGACTGGGTACATAAATTCCGGGAACTCTTGCCAGATGCCGGAGTTGTGTTTGTCGATCGAACTCACGCACCCCTTGATAAGTTCGAATAAATTCATCCAGCAGTAGTTCTCCATCACCAAGCAGGATGACATCAAAAAATCTGCGAACGGTTCTGGGTTTGCTGTAAGAACTGGGCCTCCACCAAAAACCAGCGGATGATGATTGGGCGATCGTCCGCCCTTAGTGGAATATCCAGAGACTCCAGCAGGTTCAGAACATTGACATAATCTAGTTCCCAGGAGACGGAAAAGCCCAACAGTTCTGGTCTGGCAGGTAACGGTTCTTGCACATCGGTAAACAGCCGACTCACCTGTAGGTCCTGTCGTGCTGCTAGAGTTGCCCAAACGATCTGATAACCCAGACTGGTTATCCCAACGCTATATTCATTGGGAAACGCAAAGATGACTGGAGCCGCATCTGCTGAAGGATTAGCTGGCGTGAAGAGGAGACGTTCAGACGCGAAGGGAGTGGACATCAAGAAGATTGAGGGACTTACTGAAACCAATCTAGCGCAACAACATTCAAGATTAGATTGGAATGCACGTTTACTATCCAGCTATTCTAGATGCTTGTGCAACAATAGCCGTCGAGGCCGCTTCAACAACCAGCAGCACCAGAGCGGATCTGCCCGTATTACCTGGTAACCAGACTTGAAATAAAGCTGTTTTGCTTCGTGATTGCTTTCAAGCACGTGAAGGTAAATATCTTGAACTCCCTGCCCGATCGTCCAATCTTCGCAAGCACCCAACAACCGCTTTGCTACGCCCTGTCTCCGATACTCCGGATGAACCGCAAGATTAGACAGGTAAGGATAGTATGCGTTATGAATCTGGAACGGAGACGTTGAGCGCAGAGCAATTTCGACTGTCCCTACTAGATGGGAATGACCAGCACTTGGTTCCAATCCTGCTACTAAACAGACATACCCCGAAGCCAGTTGCGATCGCAACCGCTGCCTCATGTCTTCGTAAATACCCAAACGCATTAACGGAAAAAGCCAGCGCATGACACCCGTTTTCGAGTGAAAGCTGCTGGCAAGGATCTCAACAAGTTCAGCAAGGTCTTTCTGTTGAGAAACACGAATGAAAAACCTGAAGAGTCAGGATGCGTTCCAAAAACTCTAACTTGTAGTGCCTTGAATGAGGAGGAGAAGTGCTCACGGGGCTTCAACACACAGCGGCATGACGACCGAACGAGCATCTCACTTCCCAATCCGCGGAGGTTCCCGGAAAGCAATAGCGAAAAAAAGAACACCAATGGCCAACGTAAGAATCAAAATGTAAGCAACGCTTTCCATATCAAAATTTCCTGGCTGTTCGTAACACTAGTTTATCAGTCAAGTGTTGAAAGGGATTACAAGCTCTGTGCTGGTTAGGCATCAGAACCATCAATCCCTCTCAACACTCCAACAATGAATTAGATAGGCTCGGCACGGCGAGTTGTCTTGTCGCCCAGCTTCTGATAGAAGCCCCACTCCACCTGCTCTTCTGAAAGCTCTGGATCAATACCAGCAAACACGTCACGGAAGATAGTCCGTGAACCATGCCAGATGTGACCGAAGAAGAAGAGCAGAGCAAACACTGCGTGTCCGAATGTAAACCAACCTCTTGGGCTGGTGCGGAAAACACCATCAGACTTCAAGGTTTCCCGATCAAACTCGAAGGGTTCGCCTAGTTGAGCCGCACGAGCGTAACGCTTAACCGTTGCCGGATCTTTAAAGGTCTGGCCATTTAAAGCGCCACCGTAGAAAGAAACCGTTACTCCCGATTGCTCAAAGCTATACTTAGACTCCGCTTTTCGGAAAGGGATATCTGCCCGAACAACTCCATCTTTGTCAGTTAAAACAACGGGGAAGTTTTCAAAGAAGTTAGGAAGGCGGCGAACCGAAAGCTCTCTGCCTGCGTTGTCCTTAAAGACAGGGTGTCCCAACCACTCTTCAGCGATACCATCCCCTTGTCCATTGGTCCTGTACGGAACAGGCCACCTTTGGCGGGGCTATTTCCAACGTAATCGTAGAAAGCAAGCTTTTCTGGAATTGCCGCATAAGCTTCAGAAAGGCTAGCACCGCTTGCAAGATCCGCCTGTGCACGGCGCTCAATCTCTTGCTTGAAGTAGCCGCTATCCCACTGGTAGCGGGTAGGCCCAAACAGCTCAATAGGCGTTGCAGCACTGCCGTACCACATGGTGCCTGCTACAACAAACGCTGCAAAGAAAACGGCAGCAATACTGCTCGACAAGACCGTCTCGATGTTCCCCATCCTCAACGCTTTATAGAGCCGTTCAGGTGGGCGAACGCTCAAGTGAAACAAGCCAGCAATAATGCCAACCACACCAGCAGCAATGTGGTGAGCCACAATTCCACCGGGGTTGTATGGGTTGAACCCAGATGGCCCCCATTCAGGAGCTACTGGCTGAACGCTTCCGGTTAACCCGTATGGATCAGAAACCCACATGCCAGGACCAAACAGTCCGGTCAAGTGAAAAGCACCGAATCCAAAACAAAGAAGACCAGACAAAAACAAATGGATGCCAAACATCTTGGGCAAATCCAGGGCTGGTTCACCTGTCCGGGGGTCTCTAAAAGCTCTAGATCCCAATACACCCAATGCCAAACAGCCGCCAGGAACAATAATCCTGAAAGGATAATGTGAGCAGCTGCGACACCCTCAAATGACCAGAAGCCAGGGTCTACCCCTGTCTCACCTGTAACGCTCCAACCGCCCCAAGAACCCGTAACACCCAAGCGTGTCATAAACGGCAATACAAACATGCCTTGACGCCACATTGGATTCAGAACTGGGTCACTGGGGTCAAAAATCGCCAACTCGTATAGTGCCATCGAACCTGCCCACCCTGCCACGAGAGCAGTGTGCATCAGGTGTGTTGCAATCAGTCGGCCCGGATCATTGATCAGGACCGTGTGAACTCGGTACCAGGGTAGTCCCATCGACTACGCTCCTCCTTTAACTAGCTCTAGTTCAACGCTTCCTTAAGCATTTTATTAAAGTGCCTGACATTGGTAAATGTACCAGGTCAAGGACTACTTCAACCCTACACTCCTCAATCTGCTGCCCGATCGAACCATCCTGGTAAGATGGGGTAGCCATTTGACGATACATTGATAAAAATGAAAGTGTATAAAGAAGTGTAACCAGTGTGAGAAGCTAATGCAAGCGACTGATTCATCTACTCCCGATCAAGGTTCAGAAACAACGATGATCCGGTTTTGAAGGAAAACAAAGAAGTTGTTGTAGCAGATGGGGCAAACCTCAGATTAAAAGCTCTCGAAAATAATGTCGATATTTATACATTCGTAGGGAAGCTGACAAACTGTGGGGGTTACGGTCAGTGTGGTACTTGCGTTGTGGAAATTGTGGCAGGAATGGAAAATCTTTCTCCTCGAACGGAGGTGGAGAACCGTAAGCTGAAGCGAAAGCCCGAAACCTATCGTCTTGCTTGCCAAACCCTGGTCAATGGTCCTGTGAGTGTTAACACCAAGCCATAATGGTATCCTAGGTTCTGTCAATAATGAGATAGCTAATTAGGAAGGTTATATGCCAGTAAATGATCTGGGGTTCATTGCAAGCATTCTCTTTGTGCTGGTTCCGTCTGTCTTTCTACTGATTCTCTACATTCAAACGGCTAGCAGACAAGCAGATAAAGATACTTAAGGGAATCTCTGGAAAGTTCTAAAAAGTAGGCTTTAGCATCAGAAGTATTTGCTTCTGATGCTTTATTTTTGTCAATCCGCTGCTTCAGGTTTGGTCGTTGGCGGATATTTAGCAAAGAGTGACGACAAATCTCCATCGACCGAAGAGTTCAATTTGGCTAACAGTGACTGTAGCTTCATTCGGTGAATATAAGGCCATCCGCCTGACGCTTCAATGTCTCTAAGCAGGCCGTAAAGAGCTTGACGATTGTCTGGTAGAGATTCTTGAAACAACGTGTCCCGAATTTCCCGATGTAACCCTTCTAATGTCCTGAGAAGCGCCAGAATTGACACACTGTCACCCTGATGTCTTTTGGCTAAATGGCGAACTGTGTCTGAAATTTTTTGTAGCTCTGATCGCAAATGCTCCAACTCCAACGTTTTGTCATCATTCATCCAAATAAACCCTCTTGACCTCCGATCAATTTAGCTTTTCGTGGGGAGATTTTGCCAGCATCATAGAGCTTCAATAACTTAACGGTGCAGCAATTTGTTTGACAAGGCAAGGTTAGGGATACGTTGCCATGTAAAATGCTGAATGAAACCTTTGTTAAATCTTTCGGGCATCAGAAGATATTAGTCAGGTGTAAATGCGTCTCAACAAATTTCTTTGTTGTTGAGTACTGTTTTAGCTGTCTAGCATCGAGCAGTCCTAGGAGTAATCATCCGCTGGAGTGTTCGCAAGGGGACAAAGCTTTCTCCCCTTGACAAGAACCACTAAAGTTCTTTTCTAGATTGCACTGGCGAAAATGTACTTACGTTGATATGAGGTTGTTCATGAGGTACCGCGCTCTAATCGTTGCACTTCTGGCATTTTGCTTTAGCTTTCTGGCGGCCTGCTCTGAGAGTCCAGCTTTGAGTAGAGAGACCGTCACAAGTTACGATCAAATCCGGGGAACTGGTTTAGCAAATAGCTGCCCCCAATTGGATGAGACTGCTCGTGGGTCTCTTCCCATCGAATCTGATAAGTCCTACACCTTGACCAATCTGTGCTTACAGCCAACCAGCTTCCTGGTTAAGGAAGAATCTGAAAACAAACGGCAAAAGGCTGAGTTTGTCTCAGGTAAGCTCATGACTCGCTACACATCCTCGATCGAAGGTGTGCAGGGTCCCCTGAAGATTAATCCTGACGGCAGCCTGACGTTTGTGGAGGAAGATGGTCTCGATTTCCAGGCAGTTACTGTTCAATTGCCTGGTGGTGAGCGGGTTCCCTTCCTGTTCACAATTAAAGACCTGGTTGCCACAACCCAGCCTGGAGTAACCAGTATTAATACCTCCACGGACTTTGAAGGCACATTCAAGGTTCCTTCCTACCGGACCTCTAACTTCCTCGATCCAAAAGGTCGTGGTCTGACAGCAGGCTATGACAACGCGGTTGCCCTTCCTTCCCGGGCAGACAGTGAGGAGCTTGTGAAGGAGAACGTCAAACGTTTCCAGCTTGATAAAGGTAAGATATCGCTTCAAGTTGCAAAAATTGACAGTGCAACCGGTGAGATTGCAGGTACCTTTGAGAGCCAGCAACCCTCTGAAACAGATATGGGTTCCCATGTAGCAAAAGATGTGAAGATTCGAGGGCTTTTCTACGGTCAAATTGAATCTGCTCCAAGCAAATCTGGAGTCAAAACATCTTCAGCAAAGGCATCTCAGAAAGTATCCCAGCAAGCAGCGGATGAATCTGCTGAGGAAGAATAAAACTCTTTCCTAATTCAACTCAATCTTCAATTGAAGGGGCATAAGCCCCTTTTTTTTATCTCCGTGGAATTCGTGATAAAGTAATAAACTTTATTTGCAATCCAGAATATTCACAGGAAGCCTTTCTTTAAAGCTTTACTGACCAGACATAGAAAAACTTGACATTCAACCGCAATAAGCCAATGATCAGATTCCGTAGAAATGCAGTTGTTTCAGGTGGTTGCAACCGAATAGGTTTGATTTGCAAGTCAAAAGCGGCCGTTAAAAAGGATTGAACCAGGGTTTTTCATCTAAAATCGAACAGTTTCAACTTCTTTTCTTCTAGTTTGTGCACTACAGCGTTCGCTTTTTTGACGGTATTCTGAGTCTTTGTTGATGTGTTCCTGCAACGTTGTGCTCCCTGTCACGCCAGTCTATCGAATAATTTCATGGACTGCATTTGAACTGAATCTGGTCACTGCTCTACCGACTGAAATTCGTCATGCCTACGATAGTTAATTACGAACTGAAAAGTGAGAGCTTACAGCTTTTGCGATCGTATCAAAAGCGCCAAATCTCCAGCTTCGCAACCAATTAGTAGAACTTAATTTTGGATTAGTTAGGAAGGAAGCTCACCATTGGATTAACCAATGTACTGAGAGCTACGATGATTTACTTCAGGTAGGATGCATTGGACTGATTCGAGCAATCGAACGTTTTGATATGTCCAAAGGACACGCCTTTAGTTCGTTTGCGATTCCCTACATCAGAGGGGAAATTCAACACTATCTACGCGATAAGATTCTTCTGTCAGAATTCCCAGACGATGGCAGGTGCTTCAACGGCAGGCTTCCCTGGTAATTCGCGAGTTGCAGGTTCAGTTGAATCGGCAGCCCAACGATCGGGAAATTGCGGAAGCGCTGGAAGTTTCCGTAGAAGAATGGCAGGAGATTCGATTAGCTTGCCAAAACCGGGCGTTGTTAAGCCTGGATGCTCCGGTTCGGGATGAGGAAAGTGGAACCTCCTCTCTTGGAGAATTGGTTCCGGACCATCGCTACCGCAGCTTTCAGCTAGCGCAGGAGGACCAGATTCGTCTCCAACAGTCTTTGATTCGGCTAGAGAAGCGCACTCGCGAGATTCTGGAGTTTGTTTTTCTGCATGACCTGACTCAGAAGGAAACAGCCGATCGATTGGGCATCAGTGCTGTAACGGTTTCTCGCCGGGTTAAGAAGGGGTTAGAAATGCTCCAGAATCTGATGGTAGGGGCAGAGGATTAATTCTTTACCAACCGAAAACAGTCCTGAGCAATCGCCCAGTCCTCCTGGGTATGCACAACAACAATCCTTACTGTAGAGTCAGCAGTAGCAATGTCCTCATCGACAGGCGACTGCTGATTTTTTCCAGATCTAGCTTTAATCCCAAAAACTTAAAGGCTTCACAGGTTGCGGCTCGAATCTGAGGAGAATTTTCTCCAACCCCTGCGGTAAACACCAACGCATCTAGCCCCTGCAAGGTAGCTAGCATTGCCCCGATTCCAGCGCGAAGACGATGAATGTAAAGGTCGAGTGCAAGTTGAGCGCGGTCGTTACCCTCTTTAGCAGCGATGGATACTTGGCGCATGTCTGCCGAAACACCTGAAATTCCTTTTAGGCCAGAATTTTTATTCAGAATTTGATCTAGCTGATCGGCAACGTAGTTCTCCTGGCGCATCAGATAAATCAGAATGCTAGGGTCAACGGAACCAGAGCGACTGCCCATCATCACCCCTTCCAGTGGAGTGAAGCCCATTGTAGTGTCGATACTACGACCTGCTTGAATTGCTGCTAAGGAGCATCCATTACCAAGGTGGCAGGTAATGAGTTTGAGGGTGTTCAGATCTCGTTTCAAAATTTCAGCCGTACGTTGAGCGCAATATTGATGGCTAATGCCGTGAAACCCATACCGCTGAATTCCCTGTTCAAACCACTCATAGGGACCGGGATAAACGGCAGCGGCTGGCGGTATATGCGAGTGAAAAGCTGTATCAAACACCGCTACCTGAGGCGTGGAAGGCAAGATTCGTTGAACAGCTTCGATGCCTTCTAAACTGGCAGGATTATGGGCAGGAGCGAGCGTCGTAAGGCGAGAAATGGTTTTTCACGTCTTCAGTTATTTGAACGCTCTCACGGTATTCCCGGCCTCCATGCACAACTCGATGCCCTACAGCAGCAATTTCCGAAGGCTGTTCGATTACTTTTGTCTTTCCTTGCCAGAGGGTTTCAAGGATGTGGGCGATAACGGTGGGACGATCGGTTGTTTGAATCTCTTCTTTCAGCTTGGTTCCTTGGGACGTTTCGATTTCGATTTCGGCTGAACCTTGGTGATGCGTCCAGTCAACTTTAGCTTCCCAGAGGGGTTTAAGGGGATGCTCTAGGCGTGTATCTTCAGTTAAGTCGTAAAGGCAGCTTTTTTGACTGCTTGACCCTGCGTTCAGCACCAGGATTTTCATAGCATCAGCTCGGAAGAAGTGTTCAGCGATCGCTTCCTACAAGTGTGCCGTAAACCTGGTTGGGGTTAAAGCCCACAAGAATGCGAACCGGGGAGGTTTGTATCGAATCATTAATATGACTGTTAACTATTGATGCGATTTGTGCCTGACTGTCGCAATTCTTTGATAAATATTCACCTGAGAGAGCTTTATTTCAATAACAAGAACAAAATCTTTCAAAAAAGGAGAAAATCCATTGTTCACTTCAACTCTACTTGCGGTGACTGCAAGAGCTTCTGATTGGAATCCTACTATCGGAATCATCATGATTCTGGCTAACGTTCTGGCGATCGCCTTTACCAAGTTCACAGCCAAGCATCCTGATGGAGGTCCATCGCTACCTTCGTCTGAGTTATTTGGTGGTTTTGGCCTGGGTGGACTGCTAGGCGCAACGGCTTTTGGCCATATCCTGGGAGCAGGAACGATCCTGGGACTTTCTAATCTGGGTGTGCTTTAGGCACTCTTTTGGAAGAATTGAGTTTAACTGCTTATTGGTTATGTGGAGCCAGAGAATGATTTCTTTGGCTCTTTCTGGATTAGGGCAGACCGTTTATCGCTTGGAGCGATACAATTGCCCATTACGCAACTGAACTGTTGGGTGATTTGAGACCCGAATTAAGTTCTCGTCGTGCGTTGTGACAATGACCGTAATGCCGATCGTATTTAGCTTTTTGAGTATTTTGACGACCTGTAGAGAGTTATCTGGATCCAGATTTCCCGTGGGTTCGTCTGCTAGAAGTAACGGGGGCATTCCAACGATGGCGCGGGCAATGCTGACTCGCTGCTGTTCGCCACCCGATAGTTGGTCTGGAAAACAATCTGCTTTGTGAAGCAGTCCCACCATTTTGAGAGCGGGCTGCAAACGGCGATTGATTTCTTTTCGAGGAAACCCCTGCGCCCAAAGAACAAATGCCACGTTTTCTGTAACGGTACGACGGGGAATAAGTTTGTAGTCCTGAAACACAACTCCAATACGGCGGCGCAGGTAGGACAGATTATCGCCCCGTAGTTCATTTAAGTTACAGCCATCAACAATGACGTTCCCCTGGTTTGCTCGCTCCTCGCCATACAGCAACTTCAGCAGCGTTGATTTCCCTGAACCAGAGGGACCTGTGATGAATAAAAAATCCCCTCGCTTCACTTCCAAATTTATATTCACCAACGCTTTACTGCCATTGCTGTAGGTCTTGCCAACCCCTGCAACGCAACGATCGCTCCCACGATCGACGATGGCTTTTTATTAGACGAATTTTCAGAGGAATTTGAAGATTGATCCACCAATGACTGAGTCATGAGAATCGTAACGATCGAACAACGCCAACCATTACATCACAAAAGCAGAGAATTGCTCGTTCGATTGAAGAGAAGGAAGGGGGAGGAATTAAGAATTAAGAATTGAGAGTTAAGAATTAGGCAATGGGAAATGGATGAGGAATTAGGAATTAAGAGTTGAGAATTAAGAATTAGGTAATGGGAAACGGACAATCTGGAGTTTTAAGTTTGGTATGGGCATTGGGCAACAGGCGATGGGATTGCCTTTAGCCTTCATCCTTCACCCTTTAGCCTTCCCCGCCGCCTTACTCATTCCTCATCCCCATCCCTCATCCCTACATCCCCTCACCCCTGACTACTAACCGGATGCCGTTGGGTTAAGCGATAAACCAGGGCGCGCCAGGCAAATTTTGGTAAAGCGAGCATCCGTCGCCAGCGCCAAGGTTCTTTGTAGAGGCGGTAGACCCATTCCAGGTGATTATTTCTGAGCCACTCGGGGCACGCAGCTTTACGCCAGCCCAAATATCAAAACTGCCGCCAACTCCAATCCAGATTGCTTGGGGGCAAAGGGCACGGTGCTCTGCAATCCAAATCTCCTGACGAGGCACTCCTAACCCAACCAGAATAAGTTGAGGCTGCAATTCTTTTAGCGTGCGATGAAATGAATGTTCTTCGTCGGGAGAGAGAAAGCCATTTTGGGTACCGACGATCGAAAGCCCTGGTACTTGCTCTTGCCAAATATCTGCGGCTTTTTGAGCAACACCGGGAGAGCCTCCAAAAAGAACACAGATCCCAGCCCAGGGATTGGCCAAATTCGTACAGCAGGGATTCTGCCAGTTCAATCCCTGGACAGCGTTCCATCTGGCGACCGTGGGAACGAAGATATAAAACAATGCCAGCACCATCGGGGATAACAAGCTCTGCCTGATTAATCACGGTTGCCAAACGGGGATTTTCTTCCGCCTGCATCGTCATTTCCGCATTTAGGGTTACCACATGGCAGCCGAGGTGCTGCTTAGCGCGAGATGTTAGCCAGGCCGAGTAATCATTGAGCAGATGAACGGGCAACCCAAGAACTGAAAACAGTTCGGGAACTTCTGATGGAACCTTTGTTTGCATATCTCACGATTCCTCACGCCACAACAGATGACTACTGACCTCGCCCGGGCTTTTGCTTGCAATCCCAATCGCTATCGCCCAAGCATTACCCTTTTAGAAAGGGGCAAATGACTTGTTCAAATGCATGATTATACATTACTTCGTTGTAATGCACGATCGAGAAAGAAAATTCGGCTCGCTCATAGCTGCTTTGGCACCATGCCGAGGCGTTTTAGCAGTTTCTCGTCCTGGGAACTATCGGGATTTGGGGTCGTAAGCAGGACAGGGCCAGTAAAGATGGAATTTGCCCCTGCAATTAGGCACAGCGCCTGCAATTCTTCGCTCATCTGCATCCGACCTGCTGACAAACGCACGATCGCCGAGGGGAAGAGAATGCGGGTTGTGGCAACCAGTCGAACCAGGTCGATCGAATCTACGGGAGGGGCGTCCTGCAAAGGTGTTCCCGCAACTGGAACCAGACAATTAATGGGAATTGACTCTGGAACTGGATCAAGCCCGTAGAGTGTTTCCAGTAACTCCAACCGATCTTGAACCGATTCCCCCATTCCCAAAATGCCGCCACAGCAGACAGAAATGCCTGCCGCACTTACAGCCCGAATTGTTTCCAGTCGATCCTGGTAAGTACGGGTTGAAATGACTTGTTGATAATAGCTGGGAGACGTATCCAGGTTGTGGTTGTAGGCTGTCAGCCCAGCTGCTTTAAGACGCTGCGCTTGATGGGGTTTGAGCATTCCCAGAGTGCAGCAAACTTCTATGTTCAACTCGGCGACCTGACGAACCATCTCCAAAACTCGCTCAAACTGAGGACCATCTTTCACCTCTCTCCAAGCGGCTCCCATACAAAACCGGGTTGCTCCATTGGCCTTGGCTATCTTTGCCTGCGAGACAACATCATCAATATCCATTAACGGCTGAGGTTCCAATTCCGTTTGATTGTGCACACTCTGAGAACAGTAGGCACAGTTTTCTGGACACAAGCCAGTTTTGATATTGCAAAGAGTGCAGAGCTGGACAGCATGGGCGTCGTGGTGTTTGCGGTGAATTCGCTGAGCGTCAAACAGCAAATCTGGCAGAGGTTGGTGATAAATCTGGTTGATGCGATCGAGGGTTTTGGATAGGGCTATCGTCATTGGTTTGGAAGAGAGGTTGAGTGCTAGGGGTTAGGGGTCAGGCAATAACTAGCAAGTATCAGTGATTTCTGGATGGATAAAGCGGTACCCGGCGGACCTTAACTTTTGGTTAGACACTCTGGCGTTGTAGGGACGAACGCTAGGCGTGGACGGATCCCAGGAAACCGGAGGAAGATTGTTTTGGGCACAAACCAATTCAAGCAGTTTACCTGTTGTGGTGGGTACGTCTGAAACGAGATTATAGATGCCCTGGAGTTGATGCTGTCGGGCAAAGTCGATCGCGCCCACAATATCATCTAGATGTACCCAGTTGGCTGCATCTTCACCATTACCAGGTTGCGTTGTGCCCGCTGCACGCTGAAAGATTTTGACCAGTTCACGGCCTGGACCGTAGATACCGCCTAAGCGAAAGATGCAAACGTTGGTTGTGCTACCTGCCTTTAGCAAAATCTGCTCCGTCTCAGCCAGAATTTCGCCGTTACGGTTGGCCGGAGCAATCGCAGAGGTTTCATCCACCCAAGCTCCCTGCTGATCTCCATAAACCGCATAGCTTCCGGTATAGATAACCTGTTGGACGGTTGGAGTGTGCTTTAAAACACCAACCAATGTTTTAGCGGTTTGCAGATACGTTTCCTCATAGGCTTCAGCATTTCGAGCACCGACGCTGAGTAAAACGATTTGCTGGTCTTGTAGGAGCGATCGCAACCCCGGTTCATCATTTCCTCGCAGCAGGATAACGTTGGAAGCAACGGTCTCCAGCTCTCCTACACGGGTAATGGTAGTTGTCGTCGCCGTAACGGTTAGGGATTGCCGCCAAAACCGAGCGATCGCCTTACCTACGTAGCCGCAGCCAATAATTGCAACGTTAGTCAATCAACTCTCCCCTTTCTACCTACCCAGGTAGTACCAAAGTCGTAAGGATTTTGAAGTTGTTAACGATAGTGGCTAACGCCACGCATCATTACATTTTTAGGTCCACCCCTGCCTATTACTCAGGGCACTACTTCAAGAAAACGAACTTACCGCTGTTGCCATCTGGCTCCATTTTGATCTGGGCAACATAAAATTCTTTCTGAATAATTTCCCCCTCAGAAGTAAATGAAATTTGGCCCAGAGGAGTGTCGTATTTTCCGCTCAATAGCTGCTTGTTGAGATCGGTCCGTAGCTGGGGTAAGGGAATTTGACTTACCTTTTGGTTTTGTCCATTGCTCTCAGCGCATCGACAAACACCTGAACCCCTGCAAATGTCTGAGCGCTAAACTGGGAGGCTCCTTCTTATACTGATTTACGTAGGCATCCCGAAAGGCTTTATTAATAGCACCTGGAAGTTCGGGGCTGTACGCCTGAGCAATCAATACACCATCACAAAGGGCTTTACAGACTGGAAACAAGTTCGAGGTGTTTAGCCCGTTGCCGCCAATAATCAGTCCCTTGTAGCCCAATTCCCGCAGTTGCCGTACTAAGTTTCCCCCATCGGCAGCCAGACCGGAAATAATCACCAGGTCAGGTTTTGAGTTAAGGGCGGCAGTGGCTTGGCTCTGAAAGTCGGTGTCGGTCGTCTGAAACTTCTGAACGGTAACAATATCTAACCCTTGGTCTTTGACCGTCTGCTGAAAAATTTCTGTCTCAGATTTGCTGAAGGCGTCGTTCTGGGCGTAGAAAACCGCAACCTTTTTGATTTTGGGTTGATCTTAAGCGCTGCTTTGACCGAATTGGGAGCGACAACGGAAACAGGCGCAGAGACACGGGAAACGTACTCACCGATTTGTGGAATGCCCTTTGCCGTATTTGATGGGCCTATGACAGGAACTTTAGCGCTGTTGGCGATCGGGTCAGCACTAAACGCTTGCTGGGACAGCGTTGGACCGACAATACCGACCACCTTATCCCGGTTGATCAAGGTTTGAAACGCATTAATTGCCCCTGCTTCATCGCCCGCCGTATCCTGGAAGGCCAGTTTAATTGGAGTACCCCCGATTCCGCCGTTGTCGTTGAAATATTTCTCGGCAATTTTTGCGCCAGCAACCTCTTCTTGTCCTAGCAGTGCGACGTTACTGGTTTGGGCAACCCCAATCCCGATCGTGATTGCTCCGCCCGATGGTCCCCCGTTGCTTGAGGTGATCCGGAAGCAGAAGGATTACCTGAGTTGGACGAGCTACAAGCAGATAGAGCGATCGCAAGGGCAGAAAACCAAATGGGCAAACGATTGGGAGCCTTCATATCCAATGGGATTAAGTTGAAACACAAAAGAAATCGTACCTACAGCAATCCTAAATTATGGGCAACACGGGTGGTTCACCAGAAAGATTCCACTGGAATTCTTTCTACAAACCGAAGAGGGCTGCTATAGAACATTGGCAGTTCTCATTTCACCACATTCTGTGAACATACAAAACTTAATTCTTACAGAAGGCTTAATTATTTGCTTTTCCTGCAACAGTAAGCTGTATAAGGGTTTGAATCATAAAAGCCAAATGTGTGTTTTTAACCTCCACCGTTCACATTACAAGATGTTTCGCAACTAATTGAACTCGTAAACTTTGGTGTCTTTAGCTATCGGCAACCAATACTCGTTTGTTAGGCTTCAAATATAGAAAGGCTCATTGAATGAGTTCACTCATTTGGTGGGTCTTTTGTATTAGCCCTTGTGTGTATTGATCTTGAAAAGGTTTAGTTACAGCTCGGTTAATCTCAAACGGTCAAATTCTGCCTATTTGTTGCACCATTTAAGACATTAGATTAAGCCTCTGGATTATGAATCATTACTCTGCTCAATGGATTGAAGAATGGTGCCAGGAGAATGGCTGGACTGATTGGTTTATGGAATGCTCTCGCTACTGGGCTTTTCCTCCAAACGCAGTCATGCCCGTCCCTATTCCATCTCAGGTTCTAAAGGCAATTAAGGCCGAAAAAGGGCTGTGCTTTGAAGAGAGAATTTGGTGCTTGGTAGCCGTTTTAATTGCCGTAATTGCAGGTATTTTTACCTATTTCCTTTCTTCCCCAATGCCGCTTGTAATTGCCTTTGCCTTTGGGGCTATTACCGTTGCGCGCTTGGAAGATGACACGATCGATACTACATTTTCCGAAGGTGGATTTTAGCTAGGTTCAACAGCTTTTTAATTGTTACTTGATGTAACGTGTATCATCTCTCTGTTCAATCTTTTAGAAAGAATGGAGGGATTTTTTTCGCAAAGAATCTCTCAATAATAAATTAGGGCTTACGCAAGGGCGTGTAAATTCCCTGCAATCGGTAATAGATTGTTGGTAATCGATTAAACATACAATTACCCATTACCGATTACCCCTTACCTGCGTAAGTCCTAGAAATATCAAAACCTTGAATCCACAACATAACTCAAGGTTTTTCTTGAGTCATTTGTTCTATTTGCAGCGATCGTTCGGGTCTGTAAATTTTTGCAACACGTTTGGCTTACAAATCTTTAGATGGGCTTAACCCTTTAGTGGATAGATACTTCGCTAGATTCTAATATTCCATCTAAAAGGAATAGTGTTATGAGGGAATTTTTGGGAAATATCTCTCATAGAGCTTTTTCAAATTAAGGAATTTAGGGTGTAGCGAAATGGAGAATCGACCTTCTAAACGCCTGATTGTTTGTTGCGACGGAACCTGGCAAAAACTGACGAGCGTTTATCCAACTAATGTCGTTAAAATTGCCCAGGCAATTAAACCATCCTCTAATGATGGAACGGCCCAAATTGTGTTTTACGATGAAGGCGTTGGTTCTGGGAATGAGGCTGAGAAACTGTTTGCCAAGGGCGACAGAATTTTGGGTGGAGCCTTTGGCATCGGAATTGATAACAATATTGAGGATGCCTACCGCTTTCTTTGCCTGAACTATGAACCTGGCGATGAAATCTATCTATTTGGTTTTAGTCGGGGTGCCTATACCGTTCGCAGTCTAGCTGGCCTGATCCGCTGCTCTGGTGGCTTGCTTCTTCGTAAAGACATTCGCGAGGCCCCAACTGCTTACGAAATTTATCGCGATCGCTCCCTCACTCTGAAAGAAAAGAACGGTTCCGCAGGCTACCGCTACCGAAGGAATATCAGTCTGATGCGGACAAGATCAAGCACTGTCGAGCGGAGGCCCACAAGATTTACAGCGATCGAACGTTCGCTAGTTTACGGGAAATAGAAGCCTCCCCCGCGAAGGAATCGGAGGATTTACAGCTAAAAGAGAAGAATGTCCGTGCATTACTACAGCAGTATGGGTTAGCTGAGCGCAACGATAGAGACAGCAGACAGGAAGCAAAGATTACGCTGCTTGGCTGTTGGGACACCGTGGGCGAAGTGGGCGTACCCAACCAGATTCCATTTTTGAGCGACTGGATTAACGAGAAGTACAAATTCCACGATACGGTTTTAAGTTCAATCATTCAGAATGCGCTGCATGCCGTTGCGATCGATGAAATTCGAGAAGTCTTTAACGTAACGCCAATGCAGCAAGGATCCCTAAACCGGAAAACCAAACCCTTCGTCAGGTATGGTTCCCCGGTGCGCATGGCTGTATCGGGGGCGGTAGCCGTGAGGAGAGTGGGTTATCAGATGCCGCTCTGGTATGGATGATGGACCAGATTCATGATGTGGGGCCGGATTAGAGTTCGATCGATCTGCTGTTGAAGGCGGCATCAATCCCAACCCTACCGCCCATTTTGATAACGAACCTCATGGGATTTACCAGTTAACCGGGAAGTACCTACGCAAAATTGTTGGTATTTGTGAGAAGGACTGCGCCCAATTTCACGACAGCGTTAAACATCGTTGGCACTTTAGCTTTCAACCGCCTTTCTCACCCTATCGACCCAAAAACCTTGAGGCTTACTTCAAGCAATATCCGGAGGTACTTCAGTCATGGGAGCCTGTCCGTTCAGAAGTCGCGAGCAGGCGATAGATGTAGCAGGGGTCAGGGTGTCAGGGGTCAGGGAAGAAATAGCGATTGAAAGGATTTAGCGGTATAAACTGTTCCGACCTTGATGGCTGTGGCTATAAAGAGAACCCTGACAAAAAGAGAACCCCTGACAAATGGAATTCGTGGCTACGAGGATAACGTTTGTCTGCGAGACTCTATGCTTTTGCGAGAGTCTATGCTCTGTAGACGAATAAGTGCTGTGCGATCGACTGGGATGAAATTCTGGGCGATGGTCCAAGCAGATGTTTGAGGTAGCTATAGGTGAGTTCCTGGTTCCAGGCGCGCATCCGAACCATGACTCGAATCAACGTGAATAGTAGTTCAACCGCATGGGTAACGTTCTCTAGTTTCAGTGTTCTGCTCATCAGGTCATTGCCATGAGTACGCTCATTTTGATGATGTTTGAGCAGAGCAATCAAATTTTGGTCGAGCCTCGAAGCTGCTGGTGGTAAGAATCGGCAAACGCCCAACGGCTAAAGCCCCAAAATTTTGCCAGGTGGTTCACCTCATCTTGTAACGGTTGGGCGATCGCACGCTGCAATTCGCCCGTAGAGTGCGCCATTAGCCACAGGTAGACGGACGTAGCGCTCCACTCGGTCGCAATGCGGCTGAGCACATGCTTGTGCAAATCTGCCCAGGATCTTTTGAAGGCGAACATCCCTCCACTGAATTGGGTTTAGGTTGCAGTTTCTCGCCCGTTAGCTGGTAGTAAATTTTGCTGAAAGCAGGAGCATGTTGTCGTTCTTCTTTTTCCCACATGCCCACGGCTACGGTTGATCCGTCAGGTGCATATTCACCGCCCATGAAGTAGGCCATTTGCGGATGAACGGCCTGCAAATAATCCCAGCTTTCTCTGGAGTACTCTCGAATCGGAGCTTCAATTTCGGTTGCTCCAGCAATGACTCTCAGGAAAAGCTGTGGATCAATTCCAGAAATTTGGCTTTGGTTAATGGCCTTCCAATCGATCGACTCCCAATGACGCTGGTGGGGTTCCGTAAACTGACTGGGTAAGTCGGAGAGACGATCGCTCAATGTTTCAATGGATAGATAGCGATCGATCAAACTGTTAATTCGCGTTCTGGTATCTAGGTAATGAGGGTGAGTTGATAGAGAACCTGCGAGATCTGTGGGGTAATCTAGTGTGTAAACGCTCATCGTTGTTTGTCCTTCTGGTGCATTCAAATTGATAACGGTGGGTAGTTGGACTTGCGATCAACGCTCCTCTTGTTTTTCAGCAGGTGAGGTTATTGGCTATCCTTCTTCCAGAATGCTTGGGAAATCTGAGTTGGTTGGCCTAATCATCGGCTAAATTTCCGGCTACGTTCTGGATAATCTTGAAAGGAAGAATTACAGGTAAAGAAGGGAATCCGAAGTGGGGAATCGGGAGTAAGGAATTTCTGGAGGATTGGGTTGGAAGATTCTCTTAGAGCCTCGGTTCAGGGATTAGAACTGGTTGACCAGGCTCGAAAGCGTAAGGGATGGAATCGGCAATCTGGGGCATGGGCACAGGTCGCCCTTACGTCCGTTGCAACCCTAAAGCAGTTTTGGCGGAGAGAACGGATTAGCCGCGATACGTTCATCCGCATCTGCCAGGTGGTTGGGCTAACCGACTGGCAGGAAATTGCTGATAACCAAACCGTTCAGCAGACCATAATTGATTGGGGAGAAGCACCAGAGCCAGCGTTGTTTTATGGTCGCGATCAGGACCTGGAAACCCTGTCTCAGTGGATTCTGCTCGATCGCTGCAAGCTAGTCGCTTTACTTGGTATGGGCGGAATGGGTAAGACCACGCTAGCCGTAAAGATGGTGCAGCAGTTAACAGACCCGTCACAGCCCAATTCTGATTCCCAACCCTTCGAGTTCGTGATCTGGAGATCGCTTCGCAATGCCCCTTCGCTAGACGCATTGTTAACTGATTTAATGCGGGTCTTCTCAGACTCACCACCCAGCATTCAACTTTCTGAGGAAACGACGAATCCCAAACAACTCGACGTTTATGCGCTATCCAACTCCGAAACGCCCACCCCTTTACTATCGAATTTGATTACCCATCTGCGAGAGCATCGCTGCCTGGTAGTGCTCGATAATGCTGAATCAATTTTGGTTAACCATGATGACTTTGGGTAGGGTGCTACCGATCGGGCTACGAGAGCTATGGAGAACTCCTCCGGCGAGTGGGCGAAGAACGGCATCAGAGTTGCTTGATCTTAACTAGCCGAGAACAGCCAAGGGAAGTCCGATGGCTGGAGGGAGAAAAAGTTCATTCTCTACAATTGCAAGGATTACCTCAGACAGAGGGCCAAAAGATTCTGGAGAAAGTGGGTTCCCTTTCTGCCTCTGATACAGACTGTGGCATTATCGTTGACCACTACGCTGGAAATCCTTTAGCGCTGAGGCTTGCAGCAGCAGGTATCCGAGATTTGCTAAATGGCAACGTGACTGAATTTTGTCCCTCCTGCAACAGGGAACTCTTGTATTCAGCGACATTCGAGACCTGCTGAAACGCCATTTCGATCGCCTTTCTGATCTTGAGCAGGAGGTGATGTACTGGCTGGCGATCGCCCGTGAACCGATTGCCCTAGAAGAACTCAAAACCGATTTGCTCTCCCCGACTCTCGCCTAAAGCTAACCGAAACGCTGGACTCCCTCAAGCGACGATCACTGTTAGAAGTAAACCTCACCGGATTCTCTCTTCAGCCTGCCGTAATGGAATACGTCACCCCCGACTAATCGAGACCGTGTTGGGAGAAATTTTGCAACGTAGCAGGGAAGAGAGGGAAACCAGGGGTCAGGGGTCAGGGGTCAGGGTCAGGGATTAGGGAACAAGAAGGTAGGAGGAGAACTTAACACTCCTTACTCTTCCCCCACTCCCCACTCCCCACCTCCCACTCCCTTACTAAGAAGTCATGCGCTGATTAAAGCAACGGCCAAAGATTACATCCGGGAAGCGCAGACTCGCCTCATTCTGAAACCATTAATTGATCAACTACAGGCCAATTTTGACACGGCGGAAACGATTAAAAATGAACTGATGCACTTCATCCCGGCGCTGCAAGGTAAGCCTGCTATTAAAACAGGCTATATCGGTGGCAACATGCTTAATTTGCTCTGCCATTTGCAGGTAGACCTTAGCGGTCAAGACTTTTCTCATGTCACGCTTTGGCAAGCAGACTTGCGCCAGGCAATCTTACACAATGTTGATTTCACGAATGCCGATTTATCTCGATCGACATTTACAAACACGTTTGGAAACGTTCTGTCTATAGCCTTCAACCCCGATGGTGCGATACTAGCCAAAAGCGATGAGCAGGGATGGATCAGCATCTGGCAGGTTGAAACAGGAAAGCAATTGCTTTCGTTCAAAGCCCACAGTAACTGGATCTTTTCGGTTGCGTTCAGTCCGGCTGATGTTAACCTGCCTTCTGGTTCTGGAGCAATGCTTGCAAGCGGAGGGTTGGACCGCAGTGTAAAGCTTTGGGATCTAAATACTGGGGAATGCCTGAGAACTTTTCAGATGCACGAAGGCGGGATTTCAGCCGTTTCCATTCTGCCAAGTGTCAGCCCTGGTTATTGCTCTACTTCACAAGGCAGCGGAATTTTGGCGAGTAGCAGTGCTGATCAGACAATTAAGTTGATAGACCTGGAGACGGGTGAATGTTTGCACACCCTTAAAGGGCATCAGGGAATTGTGCGATCGATCTCATCTAGCCCTGACTATCAAATTCTCGCAAGCGCCAGTTTAGACCAAACCATCAGGCTTTGGGATGTGGCTAGTGGTCAGTGCCTTAAAACAATCGTAGATTCAACGACAATCTACTCGATCGTCTTTATTGAAGTGAATCCGGAGACGCGGAAGCAGCAGGATAGAGGAAATGGGAAAGATGGGAAAGATTTACTTCCATCCTCCTTCCCATCTCTCCTTGCCAGTGCAGGTGACGACGGCAATGTAAAGCTTTGGGATACAACAACTGGAGAATGCGTGAAGGTGTTGAAGGGGCACAGCGATCGCGTCTGGAGCCTGGCAGCAAGTCCAATGGGCAAAATTTTGGTAAGCGGCAGCGACGATAAGACCATCAAGATTTGGGATGTAGCCACTGGACAATGCCTTAAAACCTTATATGGACACCAAAATCGGATCTGGTCTGTTGCCTTTAGTTCCGATGGTCAAACTTTTGCTAGCGGCAGTAACGATCGCACAATCCGATTGTGGAATATCAAAACTGGGCAATGTTTACGCACACTACAGGGCTATAACAACGACACCGCGCCGATCGGCTTTTGAAGAACGAATCCCTTGTAGATGACAGGGGTCAGGGGTCAGGAGTCAGGGGTCAGGGGTCAGAATTAATTCAAAATTCAAAATTCAAAATTCTTCAGACCTCTCATTCCTCATCCCTCATCCGTCATCCCTCAGTCCTCACCCTCAGTCCTCACCCTCATCCTCACCCCTTTCCCCCACTCCTGATTCCCTTGTTCTTCTCACCTTCAGCGCCGATCAAACCGTTCGACTGTGGGACTTGCGTACCAGTCAGTGCCTCAAAACAATTTCCCTCCCAACAAAAGCCGCTATGCAAGCTGCCCTTAGCTCGGATGGAACGCTTCTCGCTAGCGGCAGTTTAGACCACACAATCTGGCTGTGTGATATCAAAAGTTGGGCCTGTTCAAGAACACTACAGGGCCACACTGCTTGGGTCAGAACGGTTGCGTTTAGCCCAGACGGGGCGCTCATTGCTAGTGCCAGCGGCGATCAGACCGTCAAGCTCTGGAGCACTGACACGGGAAAATGTCTACATACATTGACTGGGCACAGCAATCCAATTCAGTCCGTGGCGTTTAGCCCGGATGGCAAAACCCTCGTCAGCGGCAGTTGGGATTGGACGATTAAACTTTGGGATGTTGCAGGCGGAAAATGTCTAAAATCTCTCAACGGGCACACTGACCAGCTTCGGGAAGTTACGTTCTCTGCAAATGGACGAATTTTAGTCAGCAGCAGTCTAGACCAAACAATCCGGTTATGGGAGGTAGGCACTGGAACCTGTCTCAAAGTCCTTGATGCCCATACGGCTGAAGTAGAAGCGATCGCCTGTAGTCCTGATGGCCAGCTTCTTGCCAGCGCCAGTCAAGATGGTACTGTCCGATTCTGGCACCTTCCTGATGGCGAATGTCTCCACGTTCTATCAATACAAACGGGTTACAGTGGTGCGCTTGTATTTAGCTCTGATAGTCAAATCTTGGCGATCGGCGGTGAAGACGGCACCTGTACCCTTTGGGACTTGGGGAAATTCGTTCTCAATTGCCCTCTGTAAAACGGTTGCAAACTCTACAGGTCCCTCGTCCTTACGAAGGAATGAACATTTCAGGCGCCAGAGGATTAACCGATGCTCAAAAGCGACTCTGTGTGTGTTGGGCGCTGTTGTACAGTAAAGCAAGGGTCAGGTGTTAAGCAGGTGGTAGGTAGTAGGTAGTAGAGATGAAGATGGGAGCAACCTTCGACCCAACAAAAAACTACCGCTACTCGCTCTGGCGAGAATGGGAACCCAGCGCTCCTAGAGTTGGTTTTATTATGCTCAATCCCAGTCGCGCAGACGATCGCGTGGATGATCCTACCATTCGCCGTTGTACGAGTTTTGCCCACTTTTGGGGTTATGGTTCCCTAGAGGTAATGAACCTGTTCGCTTACCGGACTCCCGATCCACACAATCTTCGTAATGTGTCAGATCCGATCGGGCCTGAAAATGACTTCTATCTGTTATCGCTAAAACAACGAGTTCAAACCATCGTTCTAGCGTGGGGAAATTGGGGAACGTTATACGATCGTCACCAGGCCGTTCTGGAATTGCTAATGGGTCATCCAGTTTACTGCTTAGGCACGACAAAGCTTGGTAATGTTCGCCATCCTCTCTATATCAAAGGGAATGAAACCCCTGTTGTATATCACAAGTAATCTTGTAGTAGTAGTTGTAGTAACGTTTACACGCATTGCCTGCAGCACGTATTGTTTCATCAATTAAGTCTCATTCTCAACAATGTGGAACTGCTGTATTAACAAGACCTTACGCTACTGTTATACGCATCCATGCTGCGGTTTCCTGCATTCGTATTTCCAGAATCGTGTTGCAGTTGTGTTGCAATAGCGGGGATGGAGGGTATGACCCATCGCCCGAAAAGTTTAATCTCAACTAGATAATGAGAACCTAGCATGGCCACTAGAAGCCATAAGCTGAGTTCCATTGCAATCCCTTTAAATTGTGAAAGATTTCCATTCACACGAAGCTACTTGTTTTCTCAAATCGTTAAGGTTTGCTATTTCTAAGACAGATGAATTAATGGTTGTTAGATAAGCTATAAATTGGTTTTGAAAATCAATGAATAACTAAGTCGCCAAACTTTAATACGGTAAAGAAGTTCTGCATTAAAAACTTCAATTATCTCAGGATAATTAATCTACTTATGTTCAGGGTACTTCAGTGAGCAAACGTTATGTCTATTTCCCTGTTCCGCTCGATCGCATCTCAATATCAGCATCTACGGCGCATTAATACGGTCTCAATGATGAACACCATCAGTCATCAAATTGAAGACCAAATTATTCAACATCAACTTCTTGTAGACTTCTTTGCAGGATTTCAACGGCTTTCCAATTTTCCAGACCAGCACCGACGCTACGGTCGTCTAGGCGGAATTTGTCGTAGAGTTTACGTCTTTGGCGTTCCAGATTATCAACCACCACCAGTTGCGGGCATTGAGTTTGTTGATATTTCTGCAACGTCAGCGTTGGCCTGTGAGTGGTTTCTTCTCGTAGATACGCCTGGTTTCTGGGTAACCCTTGTCGCAAAAGAAGTGGATGGTAAAGATCCCATTACCAGTGGAAGGCGGTTTGATGGAATATGGTCCTTTGACGAAGCTGTTGTTGATAGAATCTCACTGTTGATTTCACAGGTGATGGAAATACCCTATCAACCCGTTCGACAACGAAATTACAGTCAACAAAATGCCCACATCTCAGAAATCTGCAATCGAATGTTGGGCACGCTTGAACAATCTGAATCAATCAATCAACGTCGTTGGATGCAGCTACGCGCCGTTCAAAGTATTGCTGAAATCTGTTCAAGAAATCCATTGGAATTACTGCGAGATGCTGCACGAATTTTGCATAGCATTTTGGCGCAACAGGTGCCATTATCGTCCTTCAAACAGCAAACGAACGCTGTACCGTTGCAGCAGTAGAAGGGGAGGCAAATGGGCAGGGTTGGAAGATTCCTATCTCCCAAGGACTTAGTGGACAAACGATTCAACAACGACGGTTGATTCATATTTCAGATTTGAGCAAAAAGCAGGAAGGAGAACCATTGTTACCATCCGCTCGAACCCTTATTTCTGCACCGATGTTTAATCGACGAATTCATGGTGCTATTACCATTAGTCATTCCGAACCCCATCGATGGAATGAAGAAGATGCACAAACATTAATGACGATCGCCCGAATTATTGCGGTCCAATTAGAGCAATCCCTCAATCAAACTAAAAACTCAACCAATTCTTCCAGTCCAATCACCGGAATTCGAAACTGAATCATCCGGTTATAATGCTTTGAAGCGTTTCGCTCTCCGCCATGAGTATTGAACAGAAAGTAGACCGGATGGACAGCAAAATAGAAATCCTGATTGACCAGGTCGGCAGGATGACCGAAGGCATCACCGAATTGCGGCTCGCTTTAAGGGAAGGAAATGCTGAACTGCGGGCCGAAATCGCAAAGGGAAACGCCGAGCTGCGGGCCGAAATCGCAAAGGGAAACGCCGAGCTGCGGGCCGAAATCGCAAAGGGAAACGCCGAGCTGCGGGCTGCGATGAAAGAAGGCTTTCAAGAGATGAAAGAAGGATTTGAGGACCTGAAGGCAACAACCGAGCGGCAGGCAAGAAATATTGAACAATTAGCAACCGTTGCTGCAACCCTGGCAGCTACCACCGATCGCCAATCCAGAATGCTGGAACAGATGATGCAGCCAAAGGGGTAGCCGAACGAAATTCATTTGCTGGAGCCAGTCCCATCTAATTTATTCTTTTCTAATTCGTGGTCAATCGCTACCACCAGAACGGTCAGTATTGGAACCGCGATCGATAAAATTGAGAGCACCGTCGAACTTCCCAGTTCTATTGACGAAACGGCCACATTGCCAAATGGACCTGCTGCGGCTGTTGAAGCCAGGCGGGTGACTCCCATAAACGCTTCGGTGCGCCTGCAATTGTGCCACCGCGATCGCCACCAGCGACCATCGTAGAAGTGGATTAAGATCACTGGTGACAGTTGCCGTCAAAACGGTTCCGGCGATTGCTGCCGCAGGAACTTCAATCAAATCCATGAAGTTGTCTACAACCGGAATGAAATAGACCAGCACTTCCAAAATAGTGGCAATCGCAAAGGCAACGCTCGCTTCTTTCGTTCCCACCCAGGCCATTTCCGGTGCCAGCTTTAAGTGTCCCGTATATGCTGCAATACTCATCATCAGGAATGGAACCAAAATGCGAAACCCAGCAACACTCAGTCCCAATCCGATCGCAATATGTAGCAACGCATCCGCATACCCAGCAAGAGAACCCATCGCTTACCTCTACAGAATTAGCATTGGTTGTAACGTAGATGGATATTATTAAACCAAACCTACTGATTGTTGAAAGTTAACGGCGATTAGTTATTCCTTCGAGCGATCGTTTATTCTAAGTCCCTACATGTAATGGATTTGTTTGACCAACATCGATTAGCCATCACAGAGGCAGAAGCTCCGCTTGCTGCGCGGATGCGTCCTCGCACGTTAGATGATTTTGTAGGACAGGATGCCATTATCGGTCCAGGGCGGTTGCTGCGGCGAGCAATTCAGGCAGATCAACTGTCATCATTAATTTTTATGGCCCTCCAGGAACGGGGAAAACGACGCTGGCGCGAGTCATTGCAAACACGACCAAAGCCCACTTCATCTCCATTAATGCGGTACTGGCAGGTGTGAAGGAGATCCGGGAAGCGATCGCCACCGCTCAGGAAAAACGTGGGATGTACAATCAGCGCACAATTTTGTTTGTCGATGAGGTACATCGGTTCAACAAAGCCCAGCAGGATGCGCTGCTGCCGTGGGTAGAAAACGGCACCGTGATTTTGATTGGGGCTACAACCGAGAATCCTTATTTTGAAGTAAATAAGGCATTGGTTTCACGGTCGCGCATCTTTCAACTCAAACCGCTCGATGAAGATGACCTACGAAAGGTGGTCAAGCAAGCGTTGAGCAATCGAGATCGAGGCTATGGCAACCTCAACGTGAAACTGGACAGCAATGCCCTCGATCATCTGGTAAATGTAGCGAACGGAGATGCGCGGGCACTGCTGAATGCTCTGGAGCTTGCCGTAGAAACAACACCATCGGATGATAGCCAAATTATTCACATAACGCTGGCCGTTGCAGAAGAATCGATTCAGCGCAGGGCGGTTCTCTACGACAAAGAAGGGGATGCCCACTTCGACACCATTAGTGCATTTATTAAGAGTGTGCGTGGTTCCGATCCAGATGCTGCTCTGTACTGGTTGGCAAGAATGGTGTATGCCGGAGAAGATCCCCGTTTTATTTTTCGTCGGCTAGTCATTCTTGCCGGAGAAGATGTGGGAATGGCTGATCCGAATGCGGTAGTCGTCGTGAATGCCTGTGCTCAGGCATTTGACCGGGTTGGCATGCCCGAAGGCCGTTACCCTCTCGCTCACGCGACGCTTTATCTAGCAACTGCACCAAAGTCGAATAGCGTGATGGGATTTTTTGATGCGCTGTCGGCGATCGAACATGAACGAGAAGCAGATGTCCCCGCTGCTTTAAGGGACGGCAACCGAGATAAAGAAGGCTTTGGACACGGAGTGGGGTACCTCTATCCCCATGCGTATCGCGATCATTGGGTGGCCCAGCAGTATCTTCCCTCTAGTTTGCAAGGCCAAGTATTTTATCAACCCTCGGATCAGGGGTATGAAGCAGACATTCGCACTCAGGTAACGCGGCGGAGAGAAGCACAACTGGCTGCACTGATTGAGGGAATTGGGATTGCAATGCCAGAAATCTTGACGTTCAGCACGGTGGATTCTGCCCAAGAACGCTGGCTGCAACGAACGGTTGGACAGTCAGGGGAACGGTTGGGAGGGGTGCGCGATCGTCTCTTTACCATCGCCAACCCTCAACGTCATCACATCATTCTAGATTTGAAAGCAGGAAGTGGATTGCTGACCTGGGAAGCGGTACGGCGTGTTCCAGAGGGCGGTGTATATGCCTGTGTCCACACAGTAACTGACGCGACTGCTCTGACGGAACAGGCAAGTGCGCTACCAGAACTTTCTCGTCCGATCGTGCTACAAACAGCGCTTTCAAACCTCCCAGCAATGTTGGCTGAACGATCGCCGGAAATCCGATTCGATCGAATTATCGGGCGCAATGCGTTGATGCGGGAATCGGACAAAGCTGGAATAATCCGTTCCCTGATGCGCTGGCTTCAGCCAACCGGCATCATTGTTCTGGCGGAAGCTATTCCCCGCCAGACCCAACGACTTTATCGTTTATTAAATCCTGCCTGGTTAAGTTCTAAGCTTTACAAAAAACTGGTTCAGGCTGAGGAGAAAATCTATGCCCAACCTTCAGACCCAATGGTGAATTGGGACATTCAAGACCTCAAGACTGTTTTTGAAACCGCTGGTTTAGTAGCGGAAACTGAGATTGAACAAACGTCAACGGAATTGATGATTACACCAACACTAATTGATCGTTGGTTTTCAGCAGATGCAGAGACTCTGTCCTACGCGTCGCACATTGAGCAATCGCTGTCAAATTCTGAAATATCTCAAATTCAAAATGCTTTCCGTCGGCTTGTAAATCAAGCGGTTCAGTGGCAAGGGACAATCGCCTTTATTCAGGCTCACCGAATCTAATAACTAAACCAAAAATCTGCCGTCAATCTGCTTGTACATTACCGCTAAACCTGTCCCGCAGTGCTTCGACCAACAATCGAATAGCGGCCCGCAACGCTATTCGGTTCTGTTCTGTCTGTTCTGCATAGGTGCCAATTAACCCAACTACATCTGCAATTTGGTCATTTAAGGATTGCTGGAACTGCTGCTGCTGCTGCTGTTTAGCTATCCCTGTTCGCAGTTCCGCCATTCCTGCTGAATTGGCCGCGATCGCCCTGGCATTGGAGTCAACAATTTGCTGAGTTGAGTCAAGTCGTTGCTGACTTGACTCCAAAAGGCGCTCAATTCGATCTAAACGGGATTCACTGCTATCGGTCATTGTGATCGCTCACGTCAGCTTTGAACCCATTATAGTGGCCGCGATCAGTCCTTCCGTTTTCCTGTTCGTTTATGCCAAACACCTAAACCCAGACCGATTAACCCTGGCAACAATGCAGGAGTTGGAACAGGCAGAGCATTTGCCAAACGTAGTTCACCAACAGCAAAACCACTCGCACCTGGATCCGCTGTAATCGTAATCGAGCTTAGAAACTGGGATGGAACCGTAGAATAAAAACCAAAATATTGGGCACCCCGGTTCCATTAATCGTTTGGGTCACAATCGACCCGTTTGAGGCCGCTGCGGAAATGGTGAATGCTCCAAACAGGTTGGGCTGTGCATAAAAATCAAAGGCACCGATGCCAGACGGCAGGTTTATTGTGAGCGTTGAGAAAGGAGTCGCATCAGCGATAGCCTGAGTAAAATACACTTCGCCAGTGTATCCGTGACTCCAGGTTAACCAGCTCGTCGGGATGATTCGCTTGTTGACATTACGATCGAAACCTACCGTTCCCAAGGTTGACGAGAGCGATGAAACGTCTTGAAACTCAGCCTGAGGAGAATTTTGTGTAGATACCAGGTTAAACCCTAAGTTGGACAGGGTATTAGACCCGGTTGCCCATGAACCTGAATTACCAACACCAATAATGGCGGCTTGAGCGTGGGGGCTGCAATAAAACTGATAGAAAGCAGTGTTGCTCCGGCTGCCGTTAGCGACAGCGTTGTGGCAAAATATGAACTGCTCATAAATCTACGACTCCAACGGTGGGCAATTGAGTGGTAGAACCCTTTGAAGCGCGATCGCTGACACGTCGCTAACTATTCCTTTCTACATGGCTTAGCTTCGGTATCCAGAAACTTTACAAAGACCAAAAGAAAACCTAACTTTAGATGTAATTAGGAAGAAGGAGTGGACCTAAAAATAAGGATGTGCGTCGTTAGCCGCCATCGTTAACAGCTCCAAAATTATTACGATTTGGGCACCATCGAAGAAAGAATGGTTTCTGCATTGGGGACAGAAACCTTATACAAGGTCTGTAAATCAAATCCAGAAAAAAACTGTGGGGATTATCAAAAATCCACCACAGTCAAAGGAAACCCAGTAACAAAATATTCAGGCAATGGCTGACGATCGCTTCCTCGCTTCCTGTTCAATTCGCTGGCGCACAGTCAACGTTGCAATTCCTGTAATTGGCAACCCAAACGCTCGCTGAAAAGTCTTCACCGCCTGCAGAGTTCGTGGACCATAAAATTCATTGACCGGAAGTTTAGCGTCTAATACCAGGTTCAGGCTGTATTGCAGGTTTCGCATCACCTTCTGAGCCTTATCATCGGTGGCAAAATCCAGTCTGCCCGTCAAATCCAGCTTGTATTGATACTGAAATTCACGGATTGCAGATTGGGTGTGGACATCCAAAATCTTGCCATTATTACCATTTAATCCATCTGGTCCCAGATGGAACCCTAAACCATCAAGCACTTCCTTAAATTGACAAAGCGAGTATGCCATTACAACACTCCTGAGATTTAAACAATGGGGCAACTGGGAGAGTCGTAAACTTCTTGCAGTACCAATATTGGGAGGAACAATATTAGCGGACAGATCAAACAACAAGAATCTGCAAGAAGTCTAAGGCAGGAAACACACTGGAACCCATCAGGAAAGAAACCGCTCCGGTATGTCAAACCGGAACCAGGGTGTTACTCTTCCAATTAATTGAACTAGTCCAGCTTTATCCATCACACAAATTTAGAAAGAGAATATAACCGAACAAACGATCGTAAGTTGCCGATGGCCAGTAGCTATCAGCCCCTACCAATAGGTAAGTTTGGGTTTATTTCATCCACCCATTTTCGGAGAACAAAACTTCTGATAAACAGATTTCACCAGACCTGTTCACAATAATCCCAAAAACAGTGGTTTCCTCAAATCGTACTTTGATATGTCTAAAGTATGATTTGCTCCATGAAAACCACCTCGTCCACATGGGTCATCCGATCGAATGATGTTTCAGAATTTAACCAGTTACCCCTATCCTTCAACCCGTCGGGTCATGATGGGCAAGCGAGGAGCAGTCGCAACCAGCCAACCGTTAGCGGCTTCAGCAGGGATGGAAATGCTGTGGGCCGGTGGAAATGCTGTGGATGCCGCCGTAGCAATGGCGATCGCCCTGACGGTTGTAGAGCCAACCTATAACGGAATTGGGGAGACGCTTTTGCACTCGTTTGGGATGGCTATTTACACGGTCTCAACGCCTCTGGCAAAAGCCCTCAAGCATTTACACCAGAGTTGTTTATAGGAATCGATCAAATTCCTTACTACGATTGGCTGAGCATAACGGTACCGGGAGCAGTTTCCGCCTGGCAGTCACTGTGGCAGCGCTGGGGATCACTGCCGTTTGAGCAACTGTTTGAACCTGCCATTCGCTATGCGACAGAGGGTTACCCAGTATCGCCAGAAACTGCCCTTGCCTGGAAACGCGCTCAGTCAATTTTTCTGCCGCTTAAAGGAGCGGAGTTTCAGCCGTTTAAGCAGGTCTTTTTCCCGAATGGACGGGCACCACAAGCTGGGGAACTTTGGCAGAGTGCTGTTCATGCAGAAACGTTGAAGGCGATCGCCCAATCTAATGGTGAAAGCTTCTACAAAGGTAAGTTAGCGGAGCAAATTGCGAATTTCGCTGCCAACACGGGAGGGTTATTGACCCAAACCGATTTAGCAAACCATCAACCAGATTGGGTTGACCCCATTTGCACGGACTATCGTGAAGTCACGGTTTGGGAAATTCCTCCCAATGCTCAGGGAATTGCGACGTTGATGGCACTCAACCTGCTAGAAGGATTTGATCTAAACAGTTACGCCCGTGAATCTGTAGAGAGCTACCATCTGCAAATTGAGGCAATGAAATTGGCATTTGCCGATCTTCATCAGCACATTGCTGATCCCGATTGGATGGCGTTGGAGATTCCGCATTTGCTGAGTAAGAACTATGCGATCAATCGCCGTCAGCTTATTGGTGACACTGCAATTCCCGTTGCCGAACCTGGCCTTCCTCAAGGTGGAACAGTTTATTTAGCGGCTGCCGATGGCGATTTAATGGTGTCCTTCATCCAATCTAACTACATGGGGTTTGGCAGTGGGATTCTCGTGCCGGAAACGGCGATCGCCCTACATAATCGCGCTACTGGATTCACCTTAGAACCAGGCCACCCCAATCAGGTAGGTCCGGGAAACGTCCACTGCATACTATCATTCCAGCCTTTCTCACACGCGATGGGAAACCGTTAGGACCATTTGGCGTTATGGGTGGGCCTATGCAGCCCCAGGGGCACCTTCAAGTCGTTGTTAACCTGGTTGATTACGGTATGAATCCCCAGATTGCCCTGGATGCTCCACGCTGGCAGTTCGTCCGGGAGAATTTAGTTTTACTAGAATCGACCGTTTCTCCTGCGATCGCGTCTGCCCTCGCTAAACGGGGACATAACGTTCAACCAGGAACTTTTTTGGCAGAGGCCAGGTCATATTACGGAACAATAATGTCTTGATTGCTGGGTCCGAAACCAGAGCAGATGGCACAGCTTTGGTATGGTGATTGTCTAATCTGAAATCAATCTAAAATCGATGATTCATCTCCAGAGCCTCTATATCCTTTATTCACCCGCTTGGAGGAACAAAACGAGTGATGTGAGACTCTGCTTTATTGGATAGACTTTTTTCTAGCTTGGCTCTATCAAATTTACTTGACGTTTTGGTAGTGCAGGAGGTTAGAGTGCTGAACAGATTTTTTTCAAGCGGCTGTCATTACCTTCCTGCTTAGTCTGGTGGTAAGCAGCAATTCTCTGAAACTGTCCAACATAACTCCAATATTAGGTAGTTTTCTGGCTCATCACATTAACGAGTTGATACCCCGTGCGTTTGTTAGTAACCGATTTGATTGATGCATCTAATTTTTCATATAACCCCACGATCGCATTGGCAGAGCGCACAACAGTCCGGCGTCTATCGGGCTGATAGCTTATCGACTGAAGGTTTTATTCATTGCTCTACACTCGGGCAGGTGGTTCGCACTGCCAATGCCTTTTTGTTGGGGAACGGGGATTAGTTCTTCTTTGTATTGAGCCAGATAAGGTGAAGTCAGAGATCCGCTATGACGATGTGGGAGATAGCCAATTTCCTCATATCTACGGGCCTCTCAATCTGGATGCGGTCAATCACGTTGTTGATTTTGAGCCAGGTTCAGATGGTGAATTCGAGTTGCCTCAAAACATTTCTTACTGACCGTTGTTCTCAGGTTTTGGAGAACCTGTTGCTGGCGGCGCAGGGCTTGAGGAACGAGGCGATCGCTGCGAGGTAAACGTATCAACCAGCGCTTGAATCAGTGCATTTCGCTGTACTCGATTCAGCTGCTTAATGGCAGCAATATCGCCATCGATTGGATTCTTTCGCAGCGTTTCATGGCTAGGGTAGATACCATCTTCCATTGCACCGTTAATGCCCAGATAGTCCGCCATCGTCATCTTCCAATCCAGGCGATAAAACGGAGGACGACCTTTGACATAGACGTGATAACGAATCAAACGGCTTACCAACGTATTATCTGGGTCAACCTTGCCGGTCTCACGATTGACGTACTGATTTTCCTTCGGTATGTCGGGCAACCGCTCATACACCGATCGCCACGCATCATCCGTACGAAGAAGTTGGGCTACAGCGGATTGAACATTAGAAAAACTAATAAGCAGAGGAAACCCGATCGCCCCTACAAACGCTATACCGATCATCAGGCTCAGCGTGATACCTGCACGCCGAATCCGTTTACGTTTTCCTATCATGCGTTCCGTTAATTGCCAGTGATCCTATTCGCCAATGATTTCTGGTTGGGTTAATTCATCGGACATTTCAATAATGGCCCGCATAACTGGCTTCATCGTCGGGTCATCAACGCTCTCAAAATCTTCAAAGCGACGACGTTTTGCCCGGTTTGCAACCTGAACCGTGATCCGATAGCGATTGGACGCCGCCGAAATCAAATCATCAGCCCGACGCATCAACTGGCTACTGTCAAATGCGGGACGCTTGTGTAAAGAACCCATGATAGTACTCACTCTTTCAAAGATCGGCAGACTTTAGTTTATCAAGACTTCAACGGTTCTGCCCAATGCAATTCAATTGGTGATCTCTTAATGAAGATTTGCAAAGTAGGCTACAGAATGATAAAGTCCAACTTAACCTGATTAGAGACTTGAATCTTGAGTCTTCCATGCAAACTGCCGCTGCTTTTTTGCGATCGCATTCAACTCCAAAAACTCAATCTCTAAAACTCGTCGCTCTAGGGGATAGCTTGATTTACGGGTATGGTGATCCGATCGGCGGCGGTTGGGTAGAGCGCTTACGGCGGAGTTGGATGGATCCCTATGGTCCTGGACATGCGCTTTACAACCTGGGAGTGCGAGGAGACGGTGTAAAACACGTCGCCCATCGTTTAGAGGTTGAATTTCGCAGCCGGGGAGAAATCCGAAATCGTCTGCCAGATCTCATGATTCTGTCGGTGGGCGTGAACGACTCGGCACGCCTCTCTCGACCTGACGGGCGTAACTTTACAGCCTTTAACGAATTTCAAGCAGAAATGGCAAATCTTCTGGAGCGGGCGCAACGGCTTTGTCCAGTTCTGTTTGTGGGCATGGTGCCCATTGATGAATCCAAAATGCCATTTCTTGACTGTCTTTATTACAATCACTCGGATCAGTTTCGTTATAAGGAAGCAACCCGGCTAGCCTGTCAGGCTTTGGAAATTCCTTACCTGGATATTTTTCACGCTGGCTGGAACAGGGGAAGACTGGTGCAAGGAACGACTAAGTCAGGATGGGCTTCACCCTAACGTACTGGGCTACCAGTCCCTACTAGAAGACGTCCTGCAATGGAAGCCTTTCGTGGAGCGCGTTCAACGATGACTGTGCTGGTGGTCGCAACAGGAAACCCCGGCAAGTTGAAAGAAATGCAATCATACTTGGCGGGCTTTGACTGGGAATTGACGCTAAAGCCTGAGGAGCTGGATGTTGAAGAAACCGGGGCAACGTTTGCTGAGAATGCATTTCTCAAAGTGTCCGAGGTAGCGCTAGCAACGGGACACTGGGCGATCGCGGATGATTCCGGCTTGGAAGTTGATGCCTTGGATGGCGCACCTGGCGTTTATTCTGCCCGCTACGGCAAAACGGATGCCGATCGAATCGGACGGTTGTTAAACGCATTAGGAGATGAATCAAATCGAAACGCCCGCTTTGTTTGCGTAATTGCCGTAGCTAGACCGGACGGAACGATCGTCTTACAAGCTGAGGGCATTTGCACGGGTGAAATTCTGCATGAGCCTCGTGGGTCCGGTGGCTTTGGCTTTGACCCAATCTTTTATGTGCCTGAGCACCGTCAGACCTTTGCCGAAATGTCAACCGACCTAAAAAACGCGATTAGCCATCGGGGAAAGCATTTGAGGCATTGCTGCCTCAGCTAAAAGCGCTTCGGATTGGAAAGTAATCTGACTTGTATTGAAGAATGGGCAAGAGGCGATAGGCGATGGGTCAAGAATTGAGACTTCAGAGTTGAGAGTTTTGAATTTTGAGTTACACCCATTTGCTTCACCCTAATTCTCCATTCTCCATTCTTAATTGCCCCTTGCCCCTGCCTATTCTTCAAATGAATTAAGCCAGCTTCTGGGAGGTGGCACTTCCCGTTCCTGGTTTGCTAGTTCAGACGGAGGACGATCGCTGCTCCAGGCCCACCAGGCACTTCCACACTCGCATCGGTAAAACTCCTGCCATTTGCGGCGGTGGTCTTCAGTGAAAACGGGCGATCGACGGTTAATCCAAACCTGTTCGGCTGATTTGGAAATAGCCCGACAGGTGGGACAACAAAATTCATGTGCATGTAGTGCTGCAAGGGTCCAATCAGGCGGATTTGGCTCAAAGGCTTCCATGATTCAAAATCTGACGTATTTGCCTATTATCAACTTTTTTGAGTTGATGGATGCTACGGAAAAGCTGTGATGAAACTGGCCATTATGCTGTAATGGGGCTAGGCTGCATCACTATCAACCTACACCAGTGGACCTAAAGAGGTAAGGATGCGCGGCGTTAGCCGTCATCGTTAAGATCTCAAAATCATTACGATTTGGGCACCACCTCTACACCAACCTAAACTGATGAATCGATTTCTGAGAGGATCTTCTCGGCTGCGCTACATAGTTCAAGATGGCAGCGCCCATTGCTAGCCAGTAGGCCCCCACTTACTGACATCCGCCTGGTTGTATTTAAAAGTGTGCCGTCAAAGTAAGTGAACTGCCCGCCCGCCTCTGATAGAACGAGTTCGGGGGCTGCTAAATCCCAATCTTTCGGAGCAGATTTGCCGGAAAGAGAAAGGTAGACATCAGCAGATTGTTCTAGAATGGCGGCAACTTTTCCGCCAATGCTGCCGATCGATTTCTGCTTCTGGCTGGGAAACCGCTGCAATAGCTGAACAAAGCGCTCGTCCCTGTGGCTGCGGCTAGAAACAACCGTCAGGTCTTCTAACCGATTGCGCTGGGATACCTTTATTGGAGTTATCGTTCCATCTCGCTTTTCTCCGAAGGTGCCACCATTAAGGGTTGCGAAGTAGAGGTTTCTGCAGCAGGGCAAGCGACAACTGCCAAAACCGGGCGATCGTCCTTCAACAACGCAATGTGAACCGAAAATTCCCCAGTCCCTTGAATAAAATCTCTGGTGCCATCCAGTGGGTCGATCACCCACGTCCAACGCTTGGTGGATCGTTCACTTGGTTGCGTTTTATAGGTTTCTTCACTAAGATAGCCAAAATTCTCCGTTCCCAACGCCGCTTGCAGGTTGTCCAAAATGTAGCGATTTGCGGCTACGTCTGCCTTTGTCACCGGGCCATCAGCCGAATTCTCAACGCCTAATTCTGAATGCTGCATTTCTAGAAGGATATCCGCCGTTCCCCAACCCGTGGTGCGGGCGATCGCGACCAGCTCCTGCAAATCGTTATCTCGTAAATCTTCCAAACTGGTTGCCCTCAATTCTCAATTCTTAATTCTCAATTCCTAATTCTCCTTCATCCAGCGGCGAGTGCCAAAAATCGACACGAATGGGCTGCAATTCCGGCAGCAAACGCTAACGCATCGGGAAATGGTTTTGGAGAATGGCAAAGCAAAATGCACCGTGAAAAATATCGCCTGCTCCAAGCGTATCTACCGCTTTTACTGAAGGAACATTTACCCAACCTGATTGATTCTGCGATCGATATTGAATTGGCTTCTCTCCGTGAGTAATTGCGATGCTGGGCACATTCAATCTAGAAAGAAACGCCATCACATCCTCATCACTTTGGCAATTTGGGGATGGAAATTCGCGGAACAAATCACGTAATCAGATTGCGAAATCACCATATCAAATCCTGGTTTCCAGCTACCAGCGTCAACCACAACAGGAATTCCCTGAGTTCTGGCCCATTCAGCAACTTCCCGCCCGACTTCCATTTGGTGCCCATCGATCAATACAATGTCTACGTTTTGCAAACAATGAACAGGAATGTCTGCCTTTTTGGCCTGAATTTTAGCGGCATTGATTGAAATAACGGCCCGCTCTCCGGTGGCTTCAGTCACAATGATGGAAGATACCGGAGGAGGATCTGGATGCTTGGGAGCCAAATCGGCGATCGCGACGCCACACGTCTGCAAATCTGCCAGAATCAGGTAGGTGATAGGGTGAGTTCCTAATGTTCCTAGCACGATTGCCTGCCCACCTACCTGTCGGAACGTAACCGCCGCATTTGTCGCGGGTCCTCCGGCTGAAACCATATAGTCAGACGCCACCATTTTCTGGTTATTGGTAGGAACGTGCGCCGTTTGATAAACCAGATCTAGCGTCACTAATCCAACAAATAATCCTCGTTTGACATCCCTTGTACTCATTAGCGTAGACAAATTAACACAGCCTTTTCACTTGATTGACCCTGACTCCCCACTCCCCACTCCCTGACCATTAAAGGTCTACTTATCGGAAAATTGCTGGACTTGCTTTTCATTTGTACTGATAGCGCAACGATTCCCTTTTGCCCTTCTATTTTTAACCTCATTTATGGCATCCGATCCCAAACCGGGAACCCTCTACATTGTTGGCACGCCGATCGGTAATCTGGAAGACATGACATTCCGGGCTGTGCGAATCTTGCAAACGGTTGACCTGATCGCAGCGGAGGATACGCGCCATACAGGCAAACTGCTTCAACATTTTCAAATTGCTACACCCCAGATTAGCTATCACGACCACAATCGGCAGTCCCGTACGCCAGAATTAATTGAACGTTTACGCCAGGGAAAAGCGATCGCGCTTGTCACCGATGCTGGAATGCCAGGAATTTCAGACCCCGGCTATGACATCGTTAAATCTTGTGCTGACGTTGGTATTCCTGTTGTGCCTATTCCCGGTCCAAGTGCCGCGATCGCGGCACTGTCGGTCTCTGGTTTATCCAGCAACCACTTTGCCTTTGAAGGATTTCTGCCTGCGAAACCTCAGCTACGCCGTAAGCGGTTAGAAATTTTAAAGACGGACCCCCGCACGCTTATCTTCTATGAAGCGCCTCACCGACTGCGTCAGACCCTTCAAGATTTCACAATCTTGGGAGACGATCGACAAGTTGTACTAGCAAGGGAACTGACCAAACTACACGAAGAAATTTGGCGAGGAACGGTTGCAGATGCGATCGCTCAACTGCACAACCGTGAACCCCAAGGAGAATACACCCTGGTCGTCGCAGGTGCCGAACTGAGTACTCGGTTTTATCCGAAGCGGCCATCAAAGCCGAACTCCAGACCCTTGTGAATCAAGGGCTTTCCCGCTCTGAAGCAAGCCGCTTAATGGCGCAGCAAACATCGTTACCCCGTCGTCAGCTATATCAATGGGCGCTGTCCCTACCTGATTAATTTCAAGTCGAGTAGGAGCAAACCAAAAGCAGGAGGCGTTAGCTATCTTGAAACACCTCTAAAGAGAACATTTCGGTTAACGCTCGAAGATAGGGAAGAAATACGTCAAGATGATTAGGCGAGAGGCGATCGTGCATCTCCCAACCCATGATTCGCAGCATCTCCTGAACCAATTCCCAGCGAACTCCCAAACGGGGATACAGCATAACGCAAAGTGGAAATAGTTCTTGTTGGACCGATCGAATGCTGTTTTCCAGGGCGCATAAACACAGGTACACCTGGAACATCTCAACATCTCGTACACTAGAAGTTCTAACCACCGTTGAGCCAAGTGGTCCGCTATAACTCTCATAATTTGGGCGAGAGCGGCACACCTGGTTACATACTGACTGAGCAATTCGCGTACTAACAGGCAGTAGTTTCTGAACTGCAAGCAGAATAGGAGAGTCAAGCTCGTAGTTGGCCGCTGCTTCATAGGCATCTCGCAATGGCATATAAAGGTGGTCATCCATCACCTTTACATAGGGCGCAAATAGAGCCTGTTCTGGCAGTGAAAGCTGCTCCAGCAGCATCATTCCGGTGTAGTGGAACTGCATGCTGACAAAGCCAAGCGTGCGCGGATCATGGGCTGTATACTTACGGCGTATGCGGCCAAAGTCAGTTCCCAGAATTACCGATAGACGACGGGCAGTGAGACGATTGGCATACGCTTCAAGCGCTCTCTGAAACAGCTTGTAAGAATCTTCTGCAATCTGCCAGGGGTTAATCAAATCTGGATTAATACCGTGGCGCTTTACTTCGTCAGATAGGAGCGTTTCAGTTTTAGACCAGGCGTGAGCACTTGCTAACGTCAAGCTTTGAATCAGGGTTTGGGCTGTATTTGCCCGCCCCTCTTTGGACGTTGCTTCAAAAGATTGTTGTTGCGCCTTAGCTTTTCAGCTTCATCACGGGTTGTGAGAGAAATGACGTATTTCCGCGCCCAGAGTGCTGCCAGAGAATGCAGGGGAGTTTTTTCTGGAGTAGATAGGGAATGGTTGTGTTCAAACTGAGACGACAGTTGGCTAGAAGACCGATCGGATGTGGCGGTAGTTGCTGATGAGTTGATCATGGGTCAAAAATGTACAGGGACACAGGCAAAACCTTAAGCAGACCCTCGGCAGGAACTCGTACGGAAAGTATCCTTCGTAACACTAAAAAAGCAACAAACTTTTTACCAAACTTTAATTTCCTTCTTCTTTCTTTGGATAGTTATAAGAATGAACTATATAAACCAGCGTTCGATCTCAGTCATCCCTCCTATTCCCTTCTGGAGAGATAACAAATAAGCAACTAGGTAAGTGCGAGCCGTCTTGCAGGTCAGGTTCTCTAATAATTTGCCAGAGAAAAGTTTTCAGAAATGATCTTCCTGTATTTCTTTACTTAAGAAAAAACTGATGATATTTTTATTGCTGCCGATACTGGGTTAAAAACAATTAGAAGAAAGCTGGGGTGTAGTGTTGCGACGCTTCTCGGTAATAACACGCTCTAAAGAGTGATACTTTGCACAAGAATTTATGAAAACACTTAAACTTTATATAGGCGGAAACAGTTCAAAGATTGAACGAATGTCGCTGGTTTCTATAGTCATTGATCGCACAGGCTACGTATTTTGGGAAAAAGGCTATTCGAACCCAAACAATCGCTACTTAATCTCGTGATTACGACTCCTGATCTTTCTTCTGCGCTTTACTCAACACTGCTTGAGCGGAAAAAGCGGCTAATCCGTCTAATCCAGTATCTACCCAGGAGTTGACTCAGGCATCAGACTGGAGAACCGCTCAAAAGAAGGCCCTCCAACCTCATCCGTCAGTCACCAGTAAAATCAAGCGTTCGATTGATATCGTCGGTGCTTTGGTAGGATTAACCATTACAGCAATGGTGGCGATTCCTGTGGCGATCGCCGTTCACTTCGATGACCCTGGCCCAATCTTTTATAGCCAGATCCGTTGTGGGCTAAAAGGCAAAACGTTCCGAATCTGGAAGTTTCGCTCGATGGTTATGAATGCTGATAGACTTCAGCACCTTGTTAACAACGAGGCGAAGGGCGGAATTTTCAAAAATAAGAATGATCCAAGGGTTACTCGTGTCGGTCGATTTTTGCGTCGCACAAGCCTAGACGAGTTGCCTCAGTTTTGGAACGTTTTGATGGGCGAAATGAGTCTGGTGGGTACTCGGCCACCAACCGTCAATGAGGTCATGGCCTACAAAAAGCACCATTGGGAACGGTTAAACGTTAAACCTGGGATTACGGGTGAATGGCAGGCAAACGGACGCTCTGAGGTGACCGACTTCGAGCAGATTGTGAAAATGGACATCGCCTATCAGCAGAAGTGGTCCATTGCCTATGACCTGTACCTGATCTTAAGGACCATTCAGGTTGTGCTTAAGAAAGAAGGAGCTTGTTAAAACAAACGACTGCTACTCCTGCGAATATAAGCTAGGACAATCCCTCAAGATTGTCCTTTTTGTTTCTAATGGCTCTCAAGATGATAAATTTGCCTACCTGGATTACCCTATCCCGTCTGCTGGCGGTACCAGTTCTCCTGTTCGAACTGCATAACCCAGCGATCGAGGCGCGTTGGATTGGGCTGGCTGTGTTTCTGGTAGCATCGGGGACTGATTGGCTGGATGGCTACCTTGCCCGCAAGCTCAATCAGATTACGGAGCTAGGCAAGTTTCTGGATCCACTGGTAGACAAATTTCTGGTTCTAGCCCCCTCTTGTCGTTGGTTGAGCTGAAACAGATACCTGCTTGGGGAGTGTTTCTGATCCTGGGCCGTGAACTTGCGATCGCAGGTTGGCGGGTTAACCCAAAGCTTCAGGAAGCAATGAAATTTCGGGAGCAAACATCTGGGGCAAGCTAAAAACCGTTAGCCAGATTGTTGCGATCGCATTGCTAATTGCCCCTCTTTCTGAGAATTGGCTTGTTCCTTCACTGGTTGCCTTCTGGATTTCCGTCGCACTCACACTAATTTCTGGAATGATTTATCTTCTTCCTAAAAAGATTGATGCAGATAACAAATGTTCCTTCGCTACTCTTCTGCTGAACGCTGTTGATACGCTAGATATACCGCTTCCAAGAAATGGTCGGAAACCGTGTTGGCAGGAATGGTTTCTAGATTGATTATTGAGCGCAACTGTCGTGCCAACTTCAAGCTCAGTTCTGTTCTGGCTTTTGGCTCCATCTGCGATCGACGCTGTAAATACGTTCGAATAACGGCAAAATCATCGGGGAGAAGTTGATTCAAATCTGTCATCTCAGGAAGCTCAATGGCCAGTTCCTTTGCCCGATCTGAAACAATGACAGTTTCTCGACGGTTTGGGCGTTGCTCTTGAATAACCAGGGTTCCGGCGGCCCAATCGCCCAAGCGTTTCTCCTGTTTGCTAAAAACAATGAAGAAAACACCAATAAACATGAGGTCGTCAATCGGACGCAGAAGAGAACGAAGCGCGGCCTGAGAAAGCCCGATCGGTCTGCCATCATCTCGAACGACGCGAATTTTGGCGAAGCGTTTACCAGAGTCTGCCCCTGCCAAAGTAGTTCAAACAGGGTGAAGTAGCTCGTGAAGATGGCAAAGGTAAGCAGAACTAGAATTGCTGCTAACCACCACGGAAGCGCTGAGTAATTTTGAGTAGTGCGGCTAAGATAGCTCAACAACCCTAGCGAGAAAATTCCCCATACAATCCATAACGCAACTACTAACAAGCCCAGGATATGGTAGTCGATGAGGAGTGCCAGTGCTCGGTTACCAATGCCAGCCAGCGTGAACTCTAATTCAACACTCTCTGGGGTAGATAAAGAAACGTGCTTAAAGAACCGCATGAATTTTATTGGTGTAGAGATGCTTACACTCCAGGTTCGCCACGATCGCGCAATTGCAAACCGAACCCTTCATGCCGATTGCGGAGGTCGTAATAAATCACTGCTTTAATACTCTGCCAGAGCGGTAGAACGAGTACCGAAAGAAGCAGACTTGTCGCGTAACTGACTAACCCAAACAGCACTTGTAACGTAACCCGTGTATCTGAATCTGAAGGAATCAACAGCGTGATGAGAACGCGTGGAACAATGGAAACCGTTTGTGCCACAAGGTAAATCGGAATGGTGACGCAAAAAGTTACTAACAAAATCAGAAAAACCTGCCAGGTATAACCTTTAGTCAGTTCCCAGATTCGGCTAACGGTTTGAGACGCTGAACTTTGCGTTTCTACAGCAAGGGGTACCTCGACTGCTGAAAGGCGTGCTCCCAACCAGGAAAAGAATACGATCGCGGCAAAGACTAAAACAACCAGCAGTAGCCCTGCAATAAAAGCAATCAACGGATTGTCAGAAGAACCCGCTGCGCTTCCAAAACCACCGCTGGCAAATACCATTACAGCGGTGATGATGCCAAAAACAAGAAAAAGAGCAAGGAGTAAGCCAGCAACAATGAATCCAACATAAAACTTGCCAGTAGAAAACTCCACTTGCGCGAATTTACAAAACGCTGAGCATCTTTTAGCGATTCAGGTTGGCTATTCAATTCACCAAAGGCCAAGCGCGAGATTAAAGCCAAATTCGTTAAGCACTTGGCATAGCAATAGAACCAGAAAACAAAGACGGCAATCAGCGCAAACACAGCTATCCCCACAAGGGAGGTCGGTTCCTGGGTAGCTGAAAGGGTTCCTGCGATCGCCAGTCCAATACCAATGATGGCCAGCACTGGTAGCAGTGACCAAAAAACTGCTGTGAGAGAAATCTTGAGATACTCTTTAGCGTGGGTGCGATAAAGCTGAAATCCAGTACTGACAGCATTACCAACGCTGAGAGATGGAATTGGACCAGAACCAGAAGTCATGCGCTAAACTCCTCCTAAGGGGGATGTTGAGGCTATCCTAAACTACCTCAGCCAAATTTCTATTAAATATCACAGTTTATGAACATCCAGCGATGGATTGCCCAAAGACAGCCCCGTTGGAAGGAATTGGAAAGTCTGCTTGGAAAGGCAGAGCACCAAGGATTAAAGTCTCTAAAAGCAAACGAACTTCGACAGCTTTCCAGCCTGTATCGTTCTGTGTCCGCCGATCTGGCACGAGCGCGAACAAACCAGGTGGGTGAAGTTGTTACCCAGGATTTGCAAACGTTGACATCTCGTGGTTACGCTCTGATTTATCAGGGGTCTCGGCGGCAAGAATGGCAGGCCATCCTGGAATTTTATCTGTGGGGGTTCCCAGCAGCGGTACAGCAAGCAGGTGGTTATATTGCTTTAGCTACCGCACTGTTTGTATTTGCGGGGGCATTTCGTGGTGGTTAGCATGGCAAGATCCCACGTTTATACCGCTGCTGGTACCAGAGGCGTTGATTGAGCAGGTGCGCGATCGTGGCGAACTCTGGATGGGATCGATCGTGGGAATTGAACCCTTCGCTTCCAGCAGAATTATGATCAACAACATCAAGGTGTCGCTAGCTGCGGTTGCCGGAGGGATGACTGGAGGATTACTGACAACCTACAGCATGCTGTTGAATGGGGTAGTTTTAGGGTCGATCGGCGCTCTGGTGGGGCAAAACAATCTTGCCTTTCCCTTTTGGGCTTTCGTCTTCCCCACGGTTCTTTAGAGTTACCGTCTATTTTTTGGCGGAGGGGCTGGTTTTCTAATTGCCCGAGGACTTGTGTTTCCGGGGCAATATCGTCGAGTTGACGCACTTAAGCTTTACGGTGCCACAGCCATTCAGTTGGTTTATGGAATTATTCCCATGCTGATAATTGCCGGAACCCTTGAAGGCTTCTTCTCCCCCAATCCTGCTATTCCAACCTTGGTGAAGTATCTGACAGGAACAGTACTGTTTGTCAGCTTGGTTGCCTACCTGAGCCGAAAAAGAAGACAGAAGGGGGCAAGTAGAGATAAAAGATAAGGGTGTTAAGGCTCCGGTATCTCCCTAACCCCTTAAATCCTCTATTAAAGAGCATCTGGATCAACCCCAAGTTCTCGTAATTTGGCTGCCAGTTGCTCTGCTCTTTGAGCTTCTCGGTCTGCCTTCTCGTGTGCCAATTCCTTTTGGCGGGATTCGGTTTCTGCGGCTTCTCTGGGGCTAGGTATAAGTTGCCCTTCCGGGGTGAAGAAGCGGAGATTGCGATCGTGAACCCCTAAAAACAATTGCAGTTGGTGACTCCAAAGCCGCCCTTGAGTATCGGGCTGCAACGGTTGATACTGCCCATCTACCAGATGAAAACCTGCAAACTCTAACGAATCTGGGTCAAACCAGAAGTAGTCGGGAGTGCGGAAGACATCCTGGTAAAGCTGCTGCTTCAAGCCTTTGTCGATGTTAGCCGTACTATTTGACAAAACCTCTACGATCACGTTCGGGTATTTCCCGTCTTCATCCCACACGACCCAACTTTTTCGGGGTTTGCGTTCCGTTCCCAAAACCACAAAGAAGTCGGGTCCCCTAAAATCCCGTGATTTAATCTTCTTCTGGCTGTAATAGATGGTTAAATTCCCACTGGCATAAAAGTCGTTTCTATCTCGCCACCACCAGTTCAAGCATTCGAGAAACAAGATGATTTGTTGGAGATGGAGGTCACTTTCCACTGGTGGTTCGTCGCTATACAAGTTAATTGGTGGAGACGCAATGGTTTCCTCCAGATCATCAAGTACTTGCAGGTCGGTGGGTAAGGACATTAGAAGGGGGCAGCGGAGGAGGGCGATCGGTTTGCCATACTATTGTACTATTTCTATAAAAAAATACCCTCTCCTTCAATTAAGGAAGAGGGTATGGGAGTTTTGAGTGGAACTCAAAACCTCCTCCAGTTAAAACCTCGGAGGTTTAGCGTTAATGCGAATCAGAAGTTTAATTCCGGCTAAAACCTCCGAGGTTTGGTCAATCCTGGAAGGTTCAATTAGGCTTCATCCAGGGCAGCCACACCGGGAAGCTCTTTCCTTCCAGCAGTTCCAGGCTGGCACCACCACCCGTAGAAATGTGGCTCATCTGGTCAGCAACGCCTACTTTTTCGACGGCTGCCACGGAGTCACCCCCACCGATGATGGTAATGGTTCCGGTTTTGGTCAAGTCTGCCAGGGTGCGGGCGATCGCTTCTGTGCCAACGGCAAACTTGTCAAACTCGAACACGCCCATGGGACCGTTCCAGATGGCAGACTTGCAGGTAGACAGCGCTTCCTGGAACACCTTGACGGAATCGGGACCAATATCCAACCCCATCCATCCATCGGGAATGTTGTTAATGCTGACGGTTTGAGAATTCGCATCGGCAGCGAAGTTATCAGCAACGACCACATCAGTGGGCAGGAGCAGTTCAACTCCCTTCTCCTTGGCTTTTGCTTCCAGGGTTTTTGCCAGTTCCAGTTTGTCTTCTTCGACCAAAGATTTGCCGACGCTTAAGCCACGGGCTTTGTAGAAGGTGAAGATCATGCCGCCGCCGATCAGCAGCTTATCGACTTTTTCTAGCAGGGTTTCAATGACACCAATTTTGCTAGAAACTTTGGAGCCACCGACGATCGCCGCCAAAGGACGCTGGGGATTTTCGATCGCATTCTGGAGATATTGCAATTCTTTCTCCATCAAAAATCCGGCAACGCTGGGCTTGAGGTAGTGGGTAACACCTTCAGTCGAAGCATGGGCGCGGTGGGCGGTCCCGAATGCGTCATTCACATAGAGATCGGCATTTGCGGCCAATTGCTTGGCAAATTCAGGGTCATTCTTTTCTTCGCCGGGATAGAAACGCACATTTTCCAACAGCAGCACATCGCCGTTTTGCAGTTTTGCTACCGCAGCGGCAACTTCCTCTCCGATCGAATCATCCGTTTTCACAACGTTTTTGCCCAAAAGCTCCGATAGCCGTTTGGCAACCGGAGTCAGACGGAACTTATCCGAGACACGAGCGGCATAATCGTCTCCCTTGGGTCGCCCAAAGTGGCTCGCAAGAATCACCTTTGCGCCCTTTGAGGCAAGATCCTGAATCGTTGGCAGCGCTGCGCGGATGCGAGTGTCATCTGTAATATTGCCCTGATCATCCAGCGGTACGTTAAAATCGGCTCTTACCAGAACGCGTTTGCCCGACAAATCAGAGGACGATAAATTTGCTACAGTCTTTTTGGGCACCGGACTAACCTCCTAAAGCTCAACTTAATAAGTCTTTATACCTATTCACATTTTCTCATAATTTGGGAGAAGTTTCTCATGTTTAAGACGGTTCTTTTTCCGATCGACCAGAGCCGAGAATCTCGTCAGGCGGCTGAAACGGTTGCAGGAGTGGTGAAAACTCACCAGAGCCGCTTAATTCTGTTGTCAGTTGTCGAGCCACCAGAGGAGGCCACGACCGAAACAATGGCTTCCCGGAAGCGATCGCGGAACTCTTGCAAAGCGCCAAAACCCTTTTCTCTCAACAGGGAATTGAGTCCGAAATTATTGAACGGGAAGGCAAGCCCGCTTTTACCATCTGCGACGTAGCAGATGAAATCGAAGCTGATCTCATAATTATGGGCTGTCGCGGATTGGGTCTGACAGAAGAAGGCGTATCCGACAGCGTGACCAATCGAGTGATTAACCTCTCCCCTGCCCAGTGTTGATTGTTCCGTAGGTCTGGGAACCTTGAGAAGGCTAATTTCCAAATTCTCTCGGACTTCCCTCAAATGTCGCGTGCCGGAAAAAGTATTCGATCGCTAGCACTTTACCGCCGCATAAAAGCTTTAATGTCGCTGGGTAGTGCGGGTATTCTGGTTGCGCTTCCCCTCCTACTGAATTCCTTCACCCGGCAACTCTCCCAAATCACCAAAACTCCTATCCTTATTCCGTTTTGGATAAATATTCTGTGCTTTTCAGCGGCGGGTTTCGCTGTATGGCAGGCCCTCTATTGGTGGAAACGAGCTAACTGCGCTGATCAGGGAGCCAGGGGCGAAGAGGACATTGCAGAAACCCTCAAACCACTTGAGAAGCTAGGCTGGCAGATAGAATACAACATTCGCGATCGACGTTTAGGTGATATTGACATTTTCCTGCTGTCGCCCAAAGGAAAGGCTTACACCATTGACGTCAAATCCCATAAAGGAAAGGTACGCAGCGCCAAGGGCCAACTCTACCGACAATATGGCAAGTCCAGATACCCGTTTGATAAGGACTTTTGAGCGTGGCAAAGCAGCAAGCGATCGCGATGAAAGACCGCAAAGCCCTTAAATTTGTCGTGCCAATGGTTGTCTTCTCCAATGCGAATGTAAATATTGACTCTAATCCAGTTTCAGGAGTCTATGTTTTAGCAAGAAAGACGCTCCTTAACTGTTTAGAATCGCTAGAGTAATCTTGGCAACACTCATGTTCTAAATATGTCCACCCCTTCAATTCAGTGGTATCCGGGGCACATTGCTAAAGCGGAGAAGGCACTACGGGAGCAACTCAAGCTTGTCGATGTGGTGTTGGAGGTGCGGGATGCGCGGATTCCGCTATCCACTCAGCATCCTCAGGTGAAACAGTGGACTAGCAGCAAAGAGCGAGTGCTGGTTCTCAACAGGTTGGATATGATTCCTGCTGAAACAAGAGAGCAGTGGGCAAAATGGTTCAGGAATCAGGAAGAAGAACCCTACTTCACGGATGCCCAACACGGAAAAGGGGTTGAAGCGGTGATTAAGGCAGCTCAGGCAGCGGGAACAAAGATGAATCAGCGTCGGCGCGATCGCGGCATGCTTCCCCGTCCTGTTCGAGCAGTCGTGATTGGGTTTCCTAATGTCGGTAAGTCAGCACTGATTAACCGATTATTAAAGCGGCGTGTGGTCGAAAGTGCCCGTCGGGCTGGAGTGACTCGCCAACTTCGCTGGGTCAGAATTTCGGATCAAATTGAACTATTGGATGCTCCCGGTGTCCTCCCTTCCCGCTTGGATGACCAGCTAGCCGCCCTCAAACTGGCAATCTGTGATGATATTGGCGAAGCGGCCTATGACAATCAGCGAGTCGCAGCCGCTCTGATCGATCTGCTCAAACAACTTCAGACAGCATTCGTCCTGCAAGCTCGTTACGAGTTAGACCCTGCACCTATCACAGGCGAGGAATACATTCATGATCTGGCGGCACAACGGTATCAGAACGATCGCGAACGTGTAGCCCGTCAGCTTCTAAACGACTTTCGCAAAGGTATATTGGGAGCGATCTCGTTGGAACACCCACCTGCAATCATTCCAACAGATTGAACCGGAGGAATCCCTTAAAATGGAGAGATCCATCAACCATCAGTTGTGTAGCTTATGGTCCAGCCCGATCTCAAGCAGCTCCCGACTGGAGATGAACTCCCTGCTCCGACGATACCCCTGTAGATAACGAAGACCAAAACTTTATCCCAAATTTTTTGCTGTTTCTGCTGGATAGTATTTGGAGCGATCGTACCGATTGGTTCTTCGGTGTGAATATGCGAATTTACCACACCGAAGGCGCAAATCCCCGAGTTCCTGTTGTTCCAGATGGCTTCCTGAGTCTGGGCATCGAATGCAGAAAGGGTGGCAAATCCCGCAAAAGCTACGTTACCTGGGAAGAGAACGGAATCAGTCCGATTCTGATGCTTGAAATGGTTTCGTGGACTCCGGGCAACGAATACGACGAAAAAGCAGCTCCTTACGCCAAGCTCGGCGTTATATACTACGTTGTCTACAATCCAGAGTTTTGGCAGAGAGACCGCCACCAACCCTTTGAGGTCTACAAATTAGTGGATGGAATTTATCAGCTACAGATTGAGAGCCATATTGGATGCCCGAAGTCGGTTTGGGAATTGGTCGGTTTCAACGAGTCATTGGTGGGCTGCAACGGGAGGTTCTGTATTGGTATGACAAGCAGGGAAACCGCTATCTGGCAACCGACGAACGAGAACAGCAGGCGCTTCAACAAATGGAAATGGAACGGCAACGGGCACAACAGGAACGGCAACGGGCACAACAGGAACGCCAGAACCGAGAAGCTTTAATTGAGCGCCTGAAAGCCCGAGGCGTAAACCTGGATGATTTACTCTGAACAAAATCCCCACCCTTTCCGTTTCCTTGACCCCTGACCCCTGACACCCGCCTATGAGCGCATCTGGTAAACACGTTGGTTGGCTCAATAAAGCCAATTCCTTCATCAAATGGAAGCAGTACAAACAAGCGGTTGATGCTTACGACAAAGCCATCAAATCGAAGCCCAACTTGCTGGAGGCCTGGTTGGGTAAAGGCAAGGCGCTGATGGAGCTGGATGACTACGAAGGGGCGATCGCAGCTTTCGACAAAGCCATCAAGATTAAGCCAGATGATTTTGAAGGTTGGTTTATGAAAACCATTGCGCTAGACGAGGCAAAGCGCATGGATGAAGCCGTTGCCTGTATGGAGCAGGCGATAGTGGCTATTCCCGATGATCCTCGCGGCTGGTTTTTCAAAGGCATGGAACTGTCCCGCTCTGATCGTTATGAAGAGGCGATCGCTGCCTACGACAAAGCGTTGGAAATTGTCCCCGATCCCAGATCCTGGACAACCCGCAGTTACGCATTAGAAAAACTGGAACGTTACGAAGAAGCGCTCGCCTCCCTGGATAAAGCCTTGGTACTCGAAGGGAGTGCTTTCGGCTGGATTAGCCGGGGCGAGTTGTTAGAAAAATGGGACGAGATGAAGACGCTCTGCGATCATATGACCAGGCGATCGAAGCAAATCCTGAATACTTGGAGGTTTGGCAGCGTAAGGGAGCCTTGCTCGAAAACCTGGAGCGCTACGAGGACGCCTTTCGGAACTACAACGAAGCCCTGGAATGGGTTGGCAACTGGCAGTTTTTCCATCGGGAAGGTCGCATGTTGACCCGTCTGCAACGTTACGAAGAAGCCCTTTCCAGCTACAACGACGCCCTGGAAGAAGCACCCGACGAACCCAAAATTCACTACGACAAAGCCGGAACCCACGCCCTATTGAGTCAAACGGATTTAGCGTTGGAACATCTCCAGAAAGCCGTTCAACTCAGCCCTGACCCCTACCGAGATTTGGCAAGCACCAATCCAGAGTTTGACTCTTTGCGAGAAAATTCTCAGTTTCAGGAATTAATTCAGAATGAGCTGTGAGAAACAGCCGTAGATAAAAAGCTTTGCAAAGTTAAAGACTGGACGGTGAGCCACAACCTTAAAGAGGAACTTAACAGCATTAAACTATTTTTCCAATTTTCCTCGTCATATTTTGACCTACAGAATCTGTAGAACAGATTGAATTAAAGAGTCCAGGTGTTGTTCACAGAATTTTTCGGCGGCTTTGAGGGGAATGCCTCTGGCAATGGCGTAGCTTTCAAAGGCGTTGTAGATCATGGCTTGGGCGATTTCCTTTTCTTCTTCACCGATCGCCCATCGCAACTCAACACATCCTCGGATAATCAAGTTTACTAGCTGATTTTCTTGTCTCAGACCGGCAAGAAGCTGTTCTGCAATGTTTTCAGAAGAATATTCACTCATTAATTCGGATTAAAAGAGTTTCAGACGTTCTTCTCTAGTTCTTCCCGCTTCCATTCTAGTTTGGAACCCTTATGATTTCAGGTTCTCACTCTTAAACGAACCTGAACCGTAAATATCGGATTCGCAGCAGCAACAGGATTAGGAGAAATAGCAAGCTAGAACCTTCAAGCCAGCCTTTTTATCCTGACCCCTGGCCCCTGACCCCTAGCCCCTGATCCCTGTTACCTGTTACCTGCTCAATCAAATGTTTCTTCAAAAGAGAAAACCAATGTCTGTAACTTCATTCACCGAAAAACCTACAAATCGATCGATGTTAACTGCAACCTCAACCCATTATTCTGCTAGTCAGCAAATTGCCGATCAAATCAAAACTGTCAGCATAGCCAATCAAAAAAATGCTATTGCGGCACTGGTTCTGGCATTTAGCAACGACCCGGCATTGCGCTGGATGTACCCGGATTCCCATCAATTTCTGACGTACTTTCCAAGGTTTGCTAAAGCATTTGGCGGGAAAGCGTTTGAGCAAGGGACTGCCTATGCCATTGATGATTACTCTGGTGCAGCGCTTTGGTTTCCACCAAACGTTGAGATCGACGAAGAGGCGTTGGTCGAACTGCTTCAAGAAAGCGTTTCTGAGACCATTCAAGACGACCTGTTTGCCGTCTTTGAACAGATGGGCAGCTTTCACCCGAATGAGCCGCACTGGTATCTGCCATTGATTGGCGTGGAGCCGATTCAGCAAGGAAAGGGCTACGGTTCTGCCTTGATGCAAGCTGCGCTGATGCAGTGCGATCGTGACCAAACACCTGCCTATCTCGAATCCTCAAATCCGGCAAATATTCCCTTCTATGAACGGCACGGGTTCGAATTGCTTGAAATGATTCAAGTTCGGACATCACCGCCGATCTCCCTAATGGTTCGTTTGCCCCGGCATCACAGGTGATAGGTGGTAGAGCTGAAACAGCCGCCTTAACCAGGTCTACTTCCTGTCGCCTGTCGCAACGATCTTGCATATGAAAGGTACTACTCCATTCGGCTACTCGCCAAGAGAATTCAAATGGCACAATACAGAAACAACTTGCCCCAATTATCGAAGGATTTATTCATTACCGATGGCGGTATTGAAACCACTCTCATCTTTCACGAGGGTCTAGATCTACCGGATTTTGCTGCGTTTGATTTGTTTAAGAATAACGCGGGATATTATGCGCTTCAAAAGTACTTTCGCACCTATGCTGCGATCGCTAGAAATTATGGTGTGGGGTTAATTCTAGAAAGTGCAATGTGGCGTGCCAACCCTGATTGGGGAACAAAACTCGGCTATGATTCGGATGCGCTGACAAGGGTAAATCATCAAGCGATCGCATTACTGCATAGCATTCGTCGTGAATATGAAACGGAAACAAGTCGGATGGTGATCAGTGGATGTGTAGGACCACGCGGGGATGGCTACAATCTCTCCGAGATAATGACCGAAGCTGAAGCTGAGCAGTACCATCTCAACCAAATTACAGCCTTTCAGGATGCCGGTGCTGACCTCGTTACGGCTATTACCATGAACTACGTTGAAGAGGCGATCGGAATTGTGCGAGCGGCTAAATCCGTTGGAATGCCCGTGGTGATTTCGTTTACCGTTGAAACAGATGGTGCGTTACCAATGGGGCAATCCTTAAAGGATGCGCTCGAGCAGGTTGATGCCGTCACCGATAATGCACCAGCTTATTACATGATTAACTGCGCCCACCCAACCCACTTTGCAGATGTACTGGTTGCAAACGGAGCCTGGGTGAAGCGAATTCGGGGTCTTCGCGCCAACGCATCAACCAAAAGCCATGCGGAACTCAATGAGTCGGACGAACTAGATGAAGGGAAGCCACAGGAACTTGGCAAGCAGTACCGCGAATTGAGGACCCGATTGAGGCACATAAATGTGCTAGGCGGATGCTGCGGAACGGACGATCGTCATATCGAAGCGATTTGCAAAGCCTGCCTTCCCGTCCTGTGGACCCATTTCGCTAACGGTGGAACATTGAGCGCAGTCTATTAAGCGCGGTCTATTAATTGATTCGTTCGGCTAACTCTAGCCAGCGTTCAGTTGCCGTATCGATCGCCAGCGTTAACTCTGCTAACCGCTCAGATAGCTTTTGCACTTGGGAAAAGCCGCTGGTCGGCTTCTTGTAGAGGATTTGCTCAATTTCCTCCTTCTCTGCTTCCATTTCGGGAATTTGAGTTTCAAGCAGCTCATATTCCCGCTTTTCTTTGTAAGAGAGCTTGCCAGAGTTTTGAGTCTTCGTGGAGGACTGGGGACTGAGGACTGAGGACTGAGAGTTCTGTGCTGCCTTGTCTCGCTGTCCCTCTTCTGCCTTCTGCCCTTTACCTTCTGCCTCTTCTACCTCTTTCCTGTAATCCAAATACACGGAGTAGTTACCGGGATACTGTTTAAGATTGCCGCCGGATTCAAAGGCAAAAATAACGTCGATCGTGCGATCGAGGAAGTAGCGATCGTGGGACACCACAATCACGCAACCATTAAAGTCTTCCAGATAATCTTCTAGAACAGCTAATGTCTGCACATCCAGGTCGTTGGTTGGTTCGTCCAAAATCAACACATTGGGCGCACTCATCAACACCCGCAGCAAAAAGAGCCGACGCTTTTCGCCACCCGAAAGTTTATGAATAGGGGCATACTGCTGATTTGGTGGAAACAGAAACCGTTCCAGCATTTGAGAAGCCGTAATGACGCTTCCATCGGCTGTTTTAACCAGTTCTGCCACGCTTTTGAGATACTCAATCACCCGTTGATTCTCGTTCAGTTCCACATCCTCGGAATGTTGGTCAAAATAGCCAATGTGGATTGTGGAGCCGATTTCGACGGTACCGGAGTCGGGCTGTACTCGTCCGGTAATGATATCCATCAGTGTGGATTTACCAGCACCGTTGCTGCCAATGATGCCAACCCGGTCTTCGGGATTAAACGTGTAGGTAAAGTCTTTGATGAGCGTACGATCGCCATACGCTTTAGAAATGTTCGTTAGCTCAATTACTTTCTTGCCGATGCGCCGACTGGCTGTGGAAATTTCAACCTTCCCAGACGCCTGCTTAAATTCCTGATTCTGCATCTCCCGGATGCGATCGATGCGGGCCTTTTGCTTAGTGCTGCGGGCTTTGGGTCCGCGTTTGAGCCATTCCAGTTCGCGCCTCAGTACCCCTGCATGTTTGCGCTGGCTGCTCACCGCAGATTCTTCGGCCTCGGCTTTCTTTTCCAGGTAATAGGCATAGTTTCCAGCATAGGTATAGAGTTCACCTTGATCGATTTCTAAAATGCGATTGGTAACGCGATCGAGAAAATAGCGATCGTGGGTGATGAGTAACAGCGCTCCTCGATAGCGATTCAAATAGCCCTGTAGCCACTCAACCGATAGGGCATCCAGATGGTTTGTTGGCTCGTCCATCAACAGCACATCTGGTTCCGACAAAAGAGCGGTTGCGATCGCAATGCGCTTACGATAGCCACCGGATAAGTCTCCTATTCGGGCGTCAAAATCCTGAATGCCCAACTTACTCAAAATCACCTTGGCGTTTGTTTCCAGTTCCCAGGCTCCTGTCATTTCCATCTGTTGGGAAACACTGGATAACTGTGCCATCAGTTTTTCAGAATCACCTTGCCCGTGCGCCAGTTTGTCTGACAGTTCCTCATACTGCCGCACCAGTGCCATTTGTTCACTGCTATCTGCAAACACCTGTTCTAACACTGTGCGGTCTTCATCCAGGTCAGGCTGCTGTGGCAGGTAGACAATTTTGCGCCCGAGTTGATCCAAAGTTCGCCGCTATCGTAGAGCCAGCCCAGCAATCATTTTTAGCAACGTCGATTTGCCAGACCCATTGGTGCCAATCAGCGCAACCTTATCGCCTTCATCCAGGCTAAAGCTGGCATCCCGCAAAATCTCCTTGATGCCAAAGTCTTTTCGAAGCGATCGCAGCGTAAATAGGGCCATAGTTTGATGAGGTTTACCAGTTACCTAGTCTAACGCTTCAATTCCCCATCAACTGTAACCTCTAAAAGCGTTCGGTTTCTGAAACGAACACCCGCTGAATTCAGGAGCTTTCTTAAAATGGGAAGGCAATATGGGACTAAATCTGGGATTCTTCGTTCCAGATTCTGTTTCAAGCTGGAAATCGTTGATTCAGCAACTGTTGATTTTAGGTGTGGGAATGGGAAATGAAATCAAAAATGATGGCGTTAGCTCTAGGTGTAGGACTGGGATGCTTGGGTTTCAGCACAATTGCTGTTTCTCAAGCTGTGATGGCTCAAACGAATTCAACAAACCACGATCACCCTGTGCCGCTGCATCCGTTTGCGAATACCGAATGGTTGCTTGAAGATTTAGGTGGCAAGGGTGTGATTGATAATTTACAAACAACATTACGTTTTAACGGGACGAATCAAATCAGCGGCACAGGAGGCTGCAATCGCTATTTTGGACGTGTACAAATTAATGGCGATCGCATTTCGGTAGGGCCGATTGGCTCAACTAAACGGCTCTGTACACCCGCTGTCATGAATCAGGAAAACGGCTTTTTCCGCACCCTTGAGTCCGCCGATCGCATTACCCTGGACGGTCCGTATCTGCTGATACATGCAAACGGACTGGAAAAACCGCTTAAGTTTACCCGCCGCTAACGTCTACCTGCCCTTGAATAGACATTTGCTCCACGCTTTGTTGCTAGGGAAGATTTAGCGTCTAAATCCACAAGGAGATCCCTAACCTTTCGACCAGCAACATCCCAGTTAAGGCGCGTTTTATATTCGTTAAACGACGACAAGGCTAGTCTCCGATATTGGGAATAGTCATCAAACAAATTGGAAATATAGCTGCAATAGTCCGAAGCATTGGCTGATTTGTCAAACGTTTTTCCATTGACATTATTAACGACGATCGTGGCTATGCCGCCAACGTTTGTTGTTAAGCAAGGGACACCAAACGAGTTGGCCTCAGGAAAACGTTAGGCGTGCAGTCGGCCAATGTCGGCAAAATTAAGAAATGAGTCTCCGAAAACAGTTGATGCATTGCATTGAATCCTGCTGGAGTTGATTTGTCGATCGAATTTATTACCTTAACGAATTTGGGTAGAGGCTCATCGTTATTTGGGCTACAGCCAACAACGGTTAACTCAGTCGGTAAACCGCTTTCATTTAATTCTGTAGCGACCCGTAATGCAACATCTCCTCCTTTTCGGAGCCAGTCTCTCCCTAGGAAAAGCAGTTTGCAAAGATTGTTAGGTTTTGCCTCCAGTAATAATTTAATATCATTCAGATTTCGATCACATTTAATACAGGGTCCCGTAGAAACAACTTTGACTTTAGCAGGATCAAGTTGGTAGTAATTGATAGCAGAATTGGCCGCCCATTCAGAGGTGTAAATCAATAAGCTGCTTCTATTGATGGCCGAGCGTTCATTGTCTAAACCATCTTTAAGGGTTTCTGGAGCCAATTTATCCTTAAAGAAATCTGGATAGAAATCAATAACTGAGGACAGCGTTACATCAGTCCAGATGACGATCGGTTGTTCACACTCAAGGTACGCGATCGGTTGTGAACCTGGGCTGTTTGGACTAAGCACGATGTCTGCATCTGAATGAGTCAGCTTGCTTGAAACTTGTTGCGCATAATTTTTGAGCAACGCTTTATCCCTTTCCCGGCTGTGCCATTGATCAAAAAAGGTTCTATAGAAATGATATTTTGGCTTTAACAAAAACTTGTGTAAAAGAGGTGTTTTTAAGGGACCAAGATAATCAAGCGTTAGAGATTGATTCTCAAGGGATTTTGCAATGTAATACCAAATCTCGTTTCCACTCGTAGCGTCCTCGCAGGTAACGTAAGCGATTTTCATATCTCTCCTTGGGCTTGTTACAGGCAAAAAATCTCACACAAACTCAGAAAGAGCGTGCGAAGTTTTATTTTGTTAGGGCGATAACTGCGATTCAGTAGCTACGCCGTTAATTCATTTGTTTGAATGATTGGTTTTGTTAGTAAAGCGGTTTACTTCGAAGAGTTAATGCAAAACGTTGAGTTACAGGTGTGGCTACTGAACTCACTGCCCTTAAAGAACTGTTCAAAAATGATGACTCAAATGCTATAGTAGTCAAATCCTACACGTAGTACAGTCTGAAATACTTCTACCCACCGGCAGATGAAGCCGCGTATTGTCTCGGCAACGCAAACTACGTTTTATCGCAATATACCGACCTTTCCGACGCCCAAATAGTATCCAGAAGGCACGCGCCAGAAGTGAAAACCACTCTACTATGCAAATACAACGGTTCGATTTCCATAAACCAGAACCCGGTTTTGTAGATGGAGCCGCACTGCCCTTGCCAGGACAATTCGTTCCAGGTCTTTTCCCTTACGAATTAGGTCCGGAACGTCATCCCGGTGGCTCACCCGCACCACATCCTGTTCGATGATGGGGCCTTCATCCAAATCAGCCGTAACATAGTGAGCGGTTGCCCCAATAATTTTGACACCCCGTTCATAGGCACGCTGGTAGGGATTTGCGCCAGGAAAAGCAGGTAGAAAGGAGTGGTGAATATTGATTACTTGAGGAAATTGGGCAACAAACTCTGAGCTAAGGATTTGCATGTACTTCGCCAGAATCACAAGGTCGATCGAGTACTGCTTCAGTAGCGCGAGCTGCCTGGTTTCCTGCTCCTGTTTGTTGGCTTTAGTAATAGGGATGTAGTGATAGTCAATGTCGAATTGCTGAGCGATCGCCCCCATTTCTTCGTGATTACTAACGATCAACGGAATCGTTGCATTTAATTCTCCTGCCCGCTGTCGCCAGATGAGATCAAACAAGCAGTGGTCCTGACGGCTTACCCAAATTGCAATTCGGGGACCGTATCAGAAAAATGAAGCTGCCAGTTTGCCTGTAGCGGTTGCGCGATCGCCTGAAATGCGGGACCAATAATCTCCCTAGGCAGGTTGAAGCCATCCAACTGCCATTCAATCCGGCTGAGAAACAACCCCGCCGCAAAATCGGTGTGATGATCCGCATGAATAATGTTGCCACCGTTGGAATAGATAAAGTTGGCAATCTTGGCCACCAGTCCCCTCTGGTCGGGGCAGGATAGAAGGAGAGTCGCAGTGGGGGAGGGCATGGAGGGGAGGGATGAGGGATGGGGATGAGGCATGAGGGATAAAGGCTAAAGAATAAGAGCAGTTAGGGACGTGAAAGATTTGAGTTTTGAGCGTTGAAGCTTAAAGGTGCAATCTCTGCGCCTCTGCGTCTCTGCGGTTTTTCCCTCCAAATGATTCTCCGCCTTTTGTCTTCGCTTATTTCTTCTCCGACGTTGGGGATTCCTTACTTTGCCATTCATTGAGGGGACGGGTTACGGCATTCTCAAAATCGATCGAGACGAGTGACACCGGAACATCTCCAGCAGGAGCAGCCGATGGATCCACTTGAGCGTATATGGCGCTGCGATCGAAGTTCGGTTTACCCAGAACAATTCGATGGGTCTGTTGATTGTTGAGCTTAACGTCTGCCGTTGCCAGCGGTTTGTCCAACCCAAACTCTGCTAACTTTGCCGCTGGAGTGATTAATGTCTGCTGACGCGTTCCGGTTGCCATCAGATTAAGGAGGTAAGCGATCGATGCATCATTTGCCAGCTTCTTGGCAGGCGCGGTCATCATCCAAACCTTTGCATCCGACTTCGGTTGGCTTGTCCCCTGCTTACCAGCCTTCTTTTGATCAGAATTTGACGACCCAGCAGGGGAATTTGCGGCAGCAGCAGATTTTTCAAACGACAGTTTTAGCGTCTGGGTAGTCAGGTTCAACGCCTGAACGTCTTCCTCCTTAAACGAGAACAATTGATCTTTCTTCGCCTCAGCAGCTTCCTGTTGGGGCTTCCCTTGAGTTTCATAAATTAGGACAATGCTTCCAAGAAATAAGGCAATCAGCAGCAAGATCAAGGGGTTCGTTGCAGTTTCATAACGATGAACACGTGAACAAGTTCAGCTATTTTAGGTGACTGGTAATCGGTAATGGGTAGTTGCCGTTTCAACTGATTACCCATTACCGACTACCGATTACCGGATTATCGTTCAGTGGCAGTCTTCATCAAACTCCATGTAACCGAAAAAAGCTGTAATCATCTGTAACCATTCGGTGATAAGCTGAACAATGGCAATCACTAAATCACCATAGCTGAATCACACATAGCGAAATCACACGTAGCTGAATCAAAGAATAGGGCGTAAGCATGGTCACCACCGCAGAGAAGACAGGTACAGGTCTTATTACACAAATCATTGGCCCGGTTGTGGATATTAAATTCCCATCGGGCAAGCTGCCTGAAATTTATGAAGCACTGAAAATAGAAGGCACCAACCCTGCTGGTCAACAGGTTTCCGTTACCTGCGAAGTCCAGCAACTTCTGGGCGATCGCCAGGTACGTGCCGTTGCCATGAGTTCTACCGATGGCCTAGTGCGCGGGATGGAAGCGATCGGCACAGGCGCACCGATTAGCGTTCCGGTTGGAACTGCTACCCTTGGTCGAATCTTTAATGTGTTGGGCGAACCCGTTGATAACAAGGGTCCGGTTGATAACTCCAAGACCATGCCCATTCACCGCTCTGCCCCCAAGCTGACGGAACTGGAAACCACACCTTCCGTATTTGAAACGGGCATCAAGGTGGTAGACCTGCTGACTCCCTACCGTCGTGGCGGCAAGATTGGTCTGTTTGGCGGTGCTGGGGTCGGCAAAACCGTCATCATGATGGAGCTGATCAACAACATCGCAACGCAGCATGGCGGAGTGTCAGTGTTCGGAGGGGTTGGTGAGCGTACCCGTGAAGGAAATGACCTTTACAACGAAATGATTGAGTCGGGAGTGATCGATAAAGAGAATCCTTCCAACTCCAAAATTGCCCTGGTTTATGGACAGATGAACGAACCACCCGGCTCCGGATGCGCGTTGGCCTATCCGCTCTGACGATGGCTGAGTACTTCCGGGATGTAAACAAGCAGGACGTACTGCTGTTTATTGATAACATTTTCCGATTTGTACAGGCCGGTTCTGAGGTATCCGCGCTGCTCGGTCGGATGCCGTCTGCGGTCGGATACCAGCCTACGTTGGGTACTGATGTGGGCGACCTGCAAGAGCGCATTACGTCCACCCTGGAAGGGTCAATTACCTCGATCCAGGCGGTATACGTACCGGCGGATGACCTGACCGACCCGGCACCTGCAACAACATTTGCACACTTGGATGGAACCACAGTGCTGTCTAGAGGTTTGGCCTCGAAGGGCATTTATCCCGCTGTGGATCCCTTTAGGTTCAACTTCAACCATGCTGCAACCCAGCGTTGTTGGAGACGATCACTACGGCACGGCGCGTGCAGTGCAAGCAACCTTACAGCGTTATAAAGAGCTTCAGGACATCATCGCCATATTGGGCCTGGATGAACTGTCAGAAGACGATCGGTTAACGGTGGCCCGTGCGCGTAAAATTGAGCGTTTCCTGTCCCAGCCCTTCTTTGTGGCAGAGGTATTTACCGGTTCTCCTGGCAAATACGTGACCCTCGAGAACACGATCAATGGCTTCAAGCGCATTCTCTCTGGTGAACTGGATGACCTGCCAGAGCAAGCCTTCTACATGGTTGGCGATATCGATGAAGCGATCGCCAAAGCTGAGAAGCTGAAGGCAGAAGCTAAGTAGGTCGTAGTGATTAGGTGGTAGGGGTTAGGTAGAAATTCAATTTAATTTCTTGTTCCTGACCTCCACCACCTATCACCTATCACCTATCACCTATCACCTATCACCTATCACCGACTCTCATGGCACTGACTGTTCGAGTAATCGCACCCGACAAAACCGTTTGGGATTCTGAAGCTGAAGAGGTTATTCTTCCCAGCACAACGGGCCAGCTTGGTATTCTGACCGGACACGCCCCTTTGCTAACAGCATTAGACACAGGAGTAATGCGGGTCCGTGCGGACAAGAATTGGGTTCCAATCGCGCTATTTGGTGGCTTTGCCGAAGTGGAAAATAATGAAGTGACCATTTTGGTCAATGCTGCCGAGCGTGGCGACGCGATTAATAAAGATGAAGCTCGTTCTGCCTTTGCTGAAGCGGAAACCCGGTTTAACCAGGTCCAGCAAAGTGACGATCGTCAGGCCCGAATCCAGGCGACGCAAGCATACAAACGCGCCCGTGCCCGTTTTCAGGCGGCGGGTGGGATGTCTTCTTAACGCACTTTTTGAATAGATCGTATTTTGTAGGGGCGATCGATTGATTGCCCCTCTATTATTTTGTTTGGTTTTACTTAAGGTTTCGGTGTCACCAAATCGTAAGATAGGGAAGGTGTGGCTAAACCTCCGAAATCGTGAAAGCAATCTCCTTCTTGGCTCAACGGGGTCGATCGGTACCCAAACGCTGGATATCGTTGCCCATAATCCCGATCAGTTTCGTATTGTAGGCCTGGCAGCAGGCAGCAACGTGGAAATGCTAGCGCAGCAGATCCGCCAATTCCGCCCAGAAATTGTGGCAATTTGCGAGACGGCTAAACTGCTGGAGCTAAGGGAGGCGATCGCGGATCTCACCCCCAGCCAACCCTTTTAACAGGGGAAGAGGGCGTGATTGAAGTGGCTCGTTACAGTCAAGCGGATGTGGTTGTAACCGGGATTGTGGGTTGTGCTGGCCTGTTACCAACCATCGCGGCGATCGAAGCCGGGAAAGACGTTGCGCTGGCAAACAAGGAAACGTTGATTGCTGGAGGGCCAGTCGTGTTGCCCCTGGTTCAAAAGCATGGGATTAAGCTGCTGCCCGCCGATTCAGAGCACTCTGCCATCTTTCAGTGCCTACAGGGCGTTCCCGAGGGTGGATTGCGTCGGATCTTGCTAACGGCCTCCGGTGGCGCATTTCGGGACCTGCCCCTAGAGAAGCTGTCACAGGTCACGGTTGCCGATGCCCTCAAGCATCCGAACTGGTCAATGGGACGCAAAATCACGATCGACTCTGCAACCTTAATGAATAAGGGGCTAGAGGTGATCGAAGCCCACTATCTTTTGGGGCCGATTACGACCAGATTGATATTGTGATTCATCCCCAAAGCATTATCCACTCAATGATTGAGCTGCAAGATACGTCTGTGCTGGCTCAACTGGGTTGGGCAGATATGCGGCTACCCTTACTCTACGCGCTCTCCTATCCGGAGCGAATTTACACCGACTGGGAAACGCTGGATTTGGTGAAAGTGGGGAGCCTGACCTTCCGGGAACCGGACCACCAAAAATATCCCTGTATGAAGCTGGCCTATACGGCGGGTCGAGCAGGGGATGTATGCCAGCCGTACTGAATGCTGCAAACGAACAGGCCGTTGCGCTCTTTTTAGAGGAACGCATTCGATTCCTGGATATTCCCCAATTAATTGAGCAGGCGTGCGATCGCTACCAAATCCACAACCGTTCCACGCCAACCCTTGATGACATCCTAGCTGCCGATGAGTGGGCACGGCGGGAAGTTTTAGAGGCGATTCAGGTGGTAGGTGGTAGGTGGTAGGTAGCAGGTGATAGGTAACAGGTGGTAGGTAACAGGTGTCAGAATTTACTGTAAGCGGTTGATAACTGCTGTAACTTAGATTGGTTCCTATCACCTACCACCTGTTACCTATCACCTAACCACTTAAGCAATGAACGACCTGGTATCTTCGTTTAGTGACACAAATACAATTCTGCTAGTTGCGGCGATCGCGGTTTCTTTCCTGCTGGCGTCTTGGCTACTCAGGGTGGTTCGGTTTACGCTCGGTCCGCTGTTGTTGATTGTGGCGATCGTGCTGGTCCTGAAATTTGCGTTTGGAATCAGCCCTAGCCAACTTTGGTACGAAGTAAAACAGGTTCCCCAAATTCTCTGGCATTTTGGAACAGAAGCTTACAAAGCAATTGTTTAGAATGAAATCGTAGAACCTTAAAACGAGAGGCTGCCATGTCGTACTTCTGTGAGCTGGAAATGGGGCAGCGAGTCAACGTGGATAATCAGGGAACTCAAACCATTGTCACGACTGCTAGCAGCAGTCCAGGGCAGCAGCAACAGTCGAGCATGGGCTTTCAGACTGGACATTGGACTGCTCCCCCGAAGTGCTTCAAACGTCGAGCAGCACCGTGCTGAAGATTACAACGGCTCAAGGGCATACGTTTATTCAGGTTCAAGGGAATCACGTCGGTTTAACTGGAGAAATGCCCTCCAGCGGTTTCCAGACGATGCAAATGCATCAAACGAGTAATTCGCCAGCTTCTTCAATGCCTCTGATGGAACCGATGAAGCCGATGGAACCCATGAAACCAATGCCGCCGATGAGTATGGGAAACATGCAGATGACCATGAACCCTATGCAGATGCGAATGGGCGACATGGAGATGCAGATGGGTTCTCCCGCTTCTTCTGGTACGACATCCAGCACCCGAAAATTTTGCAGCCAATGTGGCAGTTCGGTCAAACCCAGCGATCGCTTCTGCTCAAGCTGCGGCCATACCCTGGAACGCTAAACGACCAATCTCTTTTCTATTTCCAGCTCCCGACCCCTGACTCCCGGTTCCCGTTGCCTTCAACTGGTGATCTGGCCGCTTCATGCTGGCGCACCAGTAACCGCTGCATAGCCACTACTGCTGGGTTGATTTCAACATAGCGACGATCGGGATTTTCCCGATAAACCCGCTGTTCGCTCTCCATCATTTCAATATCTTGATTTACAAATTTCATGAATATGGCACGAAGAAGCGGGATTAGCACAGGCTTAAAAACTTGAAGCAGCCAACCCGGCAAGCGAATCTGTTTCAGAAACAGCAGCGTAAAGCATCGGGTTTTGTTCAATTCAACGGGTAATCGCATGACGTAGAGGGAACTTAACCCTTCCATTGAATTTTGAAAGTGTGGGTACTGGAAATGAATGGTGGCAATACGAGTTGTCGTGCCGCTATTTCTTTGGCTGAAGCCCAGGAAGTTGGTTAGGGATTTCCGACCGATACGCGGTATTCTGCTCGGACCGAAGAATCAGTTTCCTGAAATTGAACCAGAATAGGGTCCTGCCAGCCCTGAAGATGGCGGTGAAGATACCCATGAAAGACATCCATTCCATTTTCGTGCCAGATAGAAAAATGAACGTTGGCATCAACTAAAACCGGAACGTGTATACAGGTAGCGTCTGAATACTCGGGAATTTCAGGAAGTTGTTGAGTGTTGGCCAAGTTTGAATCACCAGGAAAACCCAGATAAGCCCGTACCTCTCCTGCACTGGATAGCTACGGGCCTGAGCTGCTGGAAGCTTTTGGTCCAGCGGGAGATAGGGGATGTGAGCACACTGACCGTTCGCGCCAAACTCCCACCCGTGGTAAGGGCACACCAAGCGATCGCCCTTCACATATCCCTTGTGTAGCTCTACCCCTTTATGAGGACAGGCGTTTTCCAGAGCATGAAGGTGTCCCTCTGCGTCCCTGTACAGAGCAATGGCCTGCTGCCAGATCACGACGGGAATCATGTGCTCAGGTTTTAGTTCATTTGCCCAGGCAACTGCATACCAGTAATTGGGGTTAATTCCAACTTCCCGAACCCTGTTTTGTAGCACTTGCCTTTTCAATGTTGTGGCTAATTCCATTGAAGCGTCCTTTATCGGTGATCCGTATTACGTGAGAATACGGTCATCTTAGGACGAGGAAAGTAGAATACGAGGTTCACTAAACCGAAATTTTAGATCGATGAAGCGATGCAGCTTTCAGATGAATTAGGACTGTGGATTTAATCAGATGCGATTTTTGCGTATGAGTTTGGCATGGCCAAACCCATACGGTGAAGAAATTATTCAAGTTATTCAATTCATCATCCCTAACACGGAGAGTCAGAGCTGCTAGAGCATCTGTTTAAGTTGGCTGCAAACGGGTTGAACCGATCGACGCTGCAAGAGACTTGAGCATATCGGCAGTGGTGGCAAAATCCACGCAAGCATCGGTGATGCTTTGCCCATAGACCAAATTGGTAAGGTCGTTGGGGATTGATTGATTTCCGGCAACCAAATGGCTTTCAATCATGGCTCCCATAATGTACGGGGACCCTGCTGCTACCTGCTCCGCAATATTTTTAAGGCGATCGGTTGACGGGTGTAATCTTTACCAGAGTTGTCATGGCTGCAATCGATCATCATGCGCTGATTGATTCCGTGCTGGCCCAATTCCTTTGCCGCTTGCTCTACATGGGTTGCGTCATAGTTGGGCTTGCCTTTGCCGCCGCGCAGTACCAGATGACCATCCGGGTTTCCCGTTGTAGTGACGATGCTGGCTAATCCGTGGGAATTAATGCCTAAAAAGCGGTGAGGATGGCTGGCAGACAGCATTGCATTCATGGCAATTGACAAACTGCCATCGGTTCCGTTTTTGAACCCGACTGGCATGGAAAGACCAGAGGCCATTTCCCGATGAGTTTGACTTTCGGTTGTTCGAGCGCCGATCGCCGTCCACGAAATTACATCTGCAATGTACTGAGGAATGATGGGATCCAACAGTTCAGTGGCGGCGGGTAAGCCCATATGAGCCAGATCTAACAGAAGCTTACGCGCCCAGCGCAGACCCGTGTTGATGTCGTAGCTGCCATCTAAATGAGGGTCATTGATTAACCCCTTCCAGCCAGTAGTGGTGCGCGGCTTCTCAAAGTAAACCCGCATGACGATCTCAAGCTCGTCTTCTAGCTGTTGGCGCAGGACCGCCAGCTTCTCACCATACTCAACGGCTGCATTTACGTCATGGATTGAGCAAGGACCCACAACGACCAGAAGGCGACGGTCCTTGCCTTGCAGAATATTGCGAATGCGATCGCGGGTTTCTCCAACCAGGGCAGCCGCATGTTCGCTGAGCGGAAGTTCATTGTGAATAAACTCAGGGCTTAGCAGTGGACGGGTTTCAACTACGTGCAGGTCGTGGGTTTTGCGCATGAGAAGTCTTGGGCTGTATGGAGTCATTACAGATGCAGGCATTAAATTGGGCGACGTTTTGTATTTTACGCGCTATAAGTTCTCTCTTCTGATTAAGACTCTGTCACCCTAAGTTATGACTACAGGACTATGCTTCCAATTTCTTAAAGATCCTACAGCGTCCCTCGACAAAAACCCGGTACTTATCCACAAAAGGTTCGAGACTAGATTGAACTTCGACGGATATATTTCTGGTTAATGTCAAACAAACTCGCTTTCGGGTAAAAAGCCGTAGCAAAGAGCGATCGGTGAGTTTTCAATCCCATTCATAGGGCATTCTTTGCGGCCACAGTGGGTGCAGTTTGATTGGGTCGGCAACACCAGCTCAACTGCTGGATATATACTGATTCCCTGTCGGATAAATGCCTGGGCTTCCAGTTCCGAAATCGTATTGCAAATCAAAATTGCCTGCCGGATTCCCAATGCTTCCCGTTGATAGTTAATCTGCTTGAGCGTTTCTCCAAATCCTTGCTCGGCAGGCTTAATCAGCACGAGTACCTTTTGGGAGACGTTGGCAAAGCAAACGGGTTTGTCCTGCTCAAAGAAGTCCTTGTACTGAATGGTGAGGGTGCCATCGGGGTAATGCAATGTGCGAATGTGCCGCAGAAAGGGAATCGAGAACTTTCCGTTGATGTCGATCGCGTACCACCACGATTTATGCCAGGCATCGCGGGGCAGCCGCAGAATTTCTTCGACCTGGGATGGCGTAAATCCCGATTCAGACAGTAGTGAAACCGTTGGCGCAAGCGAAAGATTTTGCCCCAGAGTCAGCATTTCCGACTCATGCTGGGTCAACCGCGCCATTTCTCGGCTTTCACGAGTCCATCCACCACTGGTTGATTGAGGTTCCGTTGAATGGAGACGATCGGCCAGCACGCATTTACTCACCTCAACATGGACAACGCCATCTGCTGCCTGCTGGTTGCCAACCGGCACTCCGACTTCCGTAGAAATCGACCCAACAAATTGCTGTTCAATCACGGGCGGAATACACTCTGCCAGGAGAGTCTTGAGCTGATTAACATCAGCGATCGCCAGCGCAATCTGAATTTGATCCCGAAAATCTTCCACATTGACCTGATCGTTCACGGGATAAAACAGAGGATTGTTCGGCATAGGAAACCTCTCGTTTAGCAATCAGGTCTCTGGTGGCACCCAAATCATGGAGATATTCAAATTTAATAACGATGGCAGTTGACGCTACTCATCTCATTATTTGTGGGTCCACCAGGTCTTTTGTACCCTGCCCACCATTGTGGCAGCAGACTGAGGTTCCTTCGCGCTCATTTGCATTTCTTTTAATAAACAGCGGCCAAGGCAGAGGGAGAAATTGAGAATGAAGAGTTGAGAGTTGAGAATTGGAAGGGTTGAATTCTCAATTTTTCATTCCTTAGAACTTACGCAAACCTCGGAGGTTTTCACTCAAAAACTGAACTCTGGATTAGTATCAGGGCTTAAACCTCCGAGGTTTTGGTCAGAAGGTTTGAATTCTTAATTCCTACTTCTACTGATGAACCATTTCCATCAGCATGGTTTGGGAATCAAGCTCAGGTCCGTTGTTGACAGGATGCCGCTGAATGTAGCGTCCATCCGACTGAAGATCCCACGCATGTCGGTTATCTGCCAGCATTACGCCTAAAATCTCTTCCAGGTCTTTGGCAATCTCCCTATCCTCAACCTGAACAACCGCTTCTACCCGTCGATCGAGATTGCGGGGCATCCAATCGGCACTACCGATGAAAACCTCTTCCTCTCCCAAATTGTGGAAGTAGAAGATGCGGGAATGCTCTAAAAATCGCCCAACAATACTGATCACCCGAATGTTATCGCTAATGCCGGGCAATTGTGGCCGCAAGCAGCACATACCGCGAATAATCAAGTCAATTTGCACCCCGGCTTGAGACGCCTCATATAGCGCAGCAATAATTGGAGGGTCAATCAGGGCATTCATCTTGGCAACAATGCGAGCATGATGTCCCTCTCTGGCATAGTCTGCTTCTCGATGGATAAGGGCGGTTATACGATCGCGCAGGCTCACCGGAGCAACCAGCAGCTTACGGTATGATTGTTGCCGCGAGTAACCCGTTAAGTAGTTGAACAAATCGGTTAAATCGGCTCCCAGTTCCTCACGGCAGCTCATCAAACCGATGTCGGTGTAAATTCGAGCTGTTTTCGGGTTGTAGTTACCCGTGCCAATGTGGACGTAGCGCCGGATTTTGCCCTCTTCCCGTCGCACAATCAGCACAACCTTTGTGTGGGTTTTGAGTCCTACCAGACCATAGACAACGTGAACGCCAACGCTCTCCAGCTTGCGGGCCCAGTTGATGTTGTTTTCCTCATCGAAGCGAGCTTTTAACTCAACCAGAGCAGATACCTGTTTCCCGTTTTCTGCCGCAGCAATCAGGGCATTGACGATCGGTGAATCACCGGATGTTCGGTAAAGCGTCATCTTAATCGCCAGAACGTCCGGGTCATACGCAGCCTGGGTGATGAACCGCAGCACCGTATTGGAAAACGAATGGTAGGGATGATGAACCATCAAATCTTGCTTGCGGATGATGGAGAAAAATCCTCCTCAAGCTCGATCGGCGTCTTTTCCAACTTGGAATCTGTTGCGCGCCGCAACCGAGCGGGCACCGTAGAGGTCCGCACCGGATCTTTCAGTTCTGGTAAGGGAAGCTCCATCAATGCAAACAGATCCCGCAGGCAGAGCAAGCCTTCTACTTCATACACGTCATTCTCACTCAGGTCCATCTCCTGAATCAGCATTTCCTGCAGAGAGTCAGGGGTAGACGCATGGATTTCCAATCGCACAACGGAGCCGCCAAAGCGTCGTTTCCGCAACTCCTGCTCGATCGCTAACAGCAGATCATCGGCTTCATCTTCCTCCAGCTCCAAATCTCCATCACGGGTGATTCGGAAAGGATAGTATTCCTGAATGTTCATTCCAGGAAACAGCGATTCCAGGTTGTGAGCAATAATTTGCTCCAGGGGCACACCAGTCCACGTTGCAACGCCCTTATGCTGCTGAACCCGCAAATCCGGCGGTAAGGGAAGAAAACGGGGTAACACACTGGGGACTTTGACACGGGCATACAGATCCTCACCCGTCACCGGATCCTTGATAACTACAGCCAGATTGAGGCTCAGATTGGAGATGTAGGGGAATGGGTGTCCGGGGTCGATCGCCAACGGCGTCAACACTGGAAAAATCTGTTCATCAAAGTAGCGTTGCAAGTAGGTGCGTTGCTCTTGATTGAGATCGATATAGTCAAGCAAGTGCACTCCTTTCGCGCCCAACTGAGGGCGCAACGCCTGCTCAAAGTGCTTGTGCTGCTTTGTCATCATCGGGCGCAGCCGTTGGCTAATCATGTCCAACTGCTCTTGAGGAGGGCGACCGTCCGCAGAAAGTTTCGTGACATTTGCCTCAACTTGCTGCTTCAATGCCGCCACCCGCACCATGAAATATTCATCCAGGTTAGAGCTAAAAATCGCTAAAAACTTTAACCGTTCTAGCAGCGGTGTGCGCGGATCAAACGCTTCGCTCAGTACACGATTATTGAACTCCAACCAGCTTAATTCGCGATTAAGGTAATACTGCGGATCACTCAGATTAACGTCCGTAACCGTAACCGCTGGTGTCTTCTTGCGCCTGGGCATCAAAAACCTCGTCTTCAATTCCAACCCACCACTCTCCCAAATTCATCATGTCTTGGTGAATGTCTTCCAGTTCAGCCAGGTACTGGTCGGAAGGAATATCGTTTCGGCGCTCTTCCAGTTTCTTTAACCGCAACAGCACCAACATCCAGGGCTTCGAGATCCCATCTGTTTTTCGATAAATTGAGCAAGTTGATTGCTGTTCATAGGTTTTGTGACCAGAATCGCAATAAAGTATCGTTTCCACCTTCAATCTACAATCTCTAGTCTTAAATGAACTACCAGCAGAACGCTTTGTGAAAAAACTTCTGGAGAGTTTTTCCAAAGTTTGAGCAAGTTGCAGCATGTAGAGGAGGGGTGAGGGGTGAGGGGAGATACAGTCAGTGACAAAGAGTTTCAGTCCTGTAAAGTCCTAAAAATGTCTTAACCTTCAACCCGCCTTGCACCAGGAGTGCAGGCTAACAGTACAACGTCCTATAACGAGGACTAAAACGATGTTTCAACCCGTTTGAATGGGTTTCGTGATATTAGCCCAAGATTTCCAATTTGGGCGGGTGGGCAACGAAGGAATCTGTTTTTGGGGTTTTTGACAGCATCCCTTTTGTCAGTCATCCAAGGGAGTCACACATTCGGGACTATCAACCTTGGAACTGTTGACAACCGCACTGACCGGATAGGCTTGCATATCCTGAGCATCAAAGGGATGTAAAAGGGCGTGTAACGTATCTGGGGAAGTCGTTGGATCGAGCCAGCGATCGTAGTCCTGAGGGGAAAGAATTACAGGCATGCGATCGTGAACTGGCTGCAATAATTCATTAGCCTGGGTTGTAAGGATCGTGCAGGTTTCGATCGGCGCATCCTCCCCCTGCCAACGCTCCCACAGACCAGCAAAGGCAAACGGTTGACCATCAGCAACCTGAAAGTAGAAGGGCTGTTTTTACCGTTCAACCGCTTCCATTCATAGAAACCATCCGCCAGAATCAAACACCGCCGTTGCTTAAACGCCGATCGAAACAACGGTTTCTCAGCAACAGTTTCGGCACGGGCATTGATTAGCTTTGTTCCGATCAATAAATCCTTCGACCAGCTTGGCACCAAACCCCAGCGCATTAGCCTAAATTGCGGTTCCGACTCAGATGGATGAACCGAGGCTGTAGGTATGGCCTGAGTAGGCGCAATGTTATATCGGGGAGTCCAACTGGGTACGGCCAACTGGAACGCGCTCGAAAGGGTTTCGGCTGATTTGCTCTGACTGAAGCGTCCACACATGGAAGGGATGAGGAATGAGAGGGGAAAGTAAGATTCCGAATTTTGACGAAATTTTGAATTAGAGAATCTGGAGTCATGAATAGGACTGGCTTCTGGTCCTTGACTTTTGACCTCCGCTTTTCCAAATAGCTGTGTAATCCAAGCTTATCGATTAATCAACAAATTGTGTCTCTATCATAAGAATTTATTTTACGCAAACTTCTTGACATTTTGTAACAATTTAGTTTACATTTATTTACATCAAGAAACAAAACGCAACAAAGGAGAACCGCAATGTATACGTTTAACGAAGAAGGTTTGATGAACAACTACGCTGTTGAGCCTCCGGTTTACTACGCTGAGTCCCCTCTCCTGAGCAGCAACGCCGCTACGCTTTTCAAGGTGCGATCGCCACACTTTTTGTTGCAGTTGTCCTGCTAACCGCATTAGCTGCTTAACAATTGACGGCTTTAAGCCCCTTTACAAAGGCCAGTCGTTTCCCGCTTTGATTTACACGGCTAAAAACTTACACGGCTAAAAACTTACACAGCCAACAGGAGGCTTAAATGTTTGCACCTATCGTGGTTATGGTTCGTCGTCAGTTAGGGGATGCACGTTTCGTTCGTCTGAGGGGTCAGGCGATCGCGCTGCACGCACAAGTCATCACTCGGTTTTGCGATCAGTTTGGCATTGATCGAACCCAGCGTCAGAGCATGATTCGCCTAGCTCGTGACAATGGCAAGCGCTTAGGGTTGCTTGCTTAAGCAGAATTTATAGGCAGCTATCTACAGCTACAGCCGTCGAAGCCGGAGCATTTTATAGGGCTAAACTCTTTGCAATGTGCTGTTCCTTGGCTGATACCTGAAACCTAATACCTGACACCTGCTGTCATTTCTAAAGCAAACGTTACAAATTGCGTTTAGAATCCGAAATCGAAGCTTCAAAATAATAGGAAGCAATCGATTCAGGATAAATGATGCAGATAGAGACTAAGGAAGCACCAGACTACGACTTAATTGTTTGCGGAGCAGGGCCAGCAGGGGCAATGGCTGCTGCCACTGCCGCTAGAGCAGGCTTAAAGGTAGCACTTTTGAGAAATGTCCCCTTCCACGACACAAGACTTGTGGTGGCGGCATACCAATGGTCATGCAGACGCTTCTTTATGACCTTGCTCCTGAAGCCTTCGTCGAGTCTGATGTGGTTTACATGCGTCACACCTGGAAATTTGACGATGCCTGTATGGGTGCCATCAATCCAGCTGGAACAGAAAATGAGCTGTCCCTCTGGATGGTGCAGCGTTCGGTTTTTGACAATGTGTTGGCCCAGGATGCTGTTCAATCGGGGCAAAGCTGTTTGACGGTGTAAGCGTGCGCACCGTTGCCGTGGAGAACGATCAGGTAAGGGTAAGTGCCCGAGCCGCCAGTAGAGGCGGCTCTTCCGAGAAAGGTGCTGAAATCATTGCGACTGCTCGGCATGTAATCGGTGCCGATGGTGCAAATGGGGTTACTGTCAAGGCGACTAATCTTCGAAGGAAGAGATCGATCGCCCTTGGCATGGAGGTTGAGTTTCCTCACCAGTGGGGAACGGGTCATCCAGACTTACGGCCTGATGTGATCCATTTAGAGTACGGCGCTGTCCGTCGAGGGTATGCCTGGGTTTTTCCAAAGGCGGATCATCTCAATGTTGGGGCAGGTTTGTTTCGCCCCGATCGAAGCGATGCCCGCAGCGATCGTCAGGTCCGGGAGGAGTTGCGGCAAGCTATCTTTGGTTATCTGGATGTGCTTCAGGTTTCTTACAATCCCTCTCAGATGAAGTTCTATGCTCATCCCTTGCCCATTTGGTGTGGCAAAGAGCAATTGAATACGCCTGACGGACGGATTTTGTTGGCCGGGGATGCTGCTGGACTCATCAATCCAATTTTGGGGATGGAATTCTGCATGCTGTTAAAAGCGGAATGATTGCGGCGAACTGTGTGCTAGACGGAATGACCCAACAGTACAGCGATCGTATCCATGCCGAGTTCGCTAGTAATTTCGATGCTGCCCGTACCCTTGCAAATCTTTTCTATGGGTATCCCAAGATTTGTTACCAATATGGTGTAAAAATGCCAGAGCGACCAGAGTTGCAACGCAGCTTTTGGCAGGTGAACGAACGTTCAACGATATTTTTGGACAAGCGGTTCGCCGCGTTTGTACAGGTGCAGTTACTAATCTGGTGAAAGGCCGTATGGGTTTAGCATTCAACCGATCTTAGATGTCATAGTTTGAGAAGTAACAGTTCAAAATTAGATTTGCCAAAGTCATACTTTCTTAACATCGTTCGCCTATTATTCTTAAATGATTTAGCTAGAGAGTTTAGGCGAGAGAAATGGTAGCTGGAGATCGATTGGAGCGGACAAGATTATCAAAGGAAATTGATCGCTGGAGAAGCAGGGCAGAGCTAAAGCCACTAGGAATTTTTGTTGCTATCGCTTTTACCTGCCTGCTGATTCTTGCTCTGAATCGATACCATACACTCTTCGTTTCCTATGACCACGGCTTATTTAACCAACTGTTTTGGAACAACCTGCACGGCCACTTCTTCCAAAGTTCCCTGAGTTCTGGTAATTCCGCTGGTGTGCTTCAGGATGGAAAGGTACAAAGCGTTTCCTACTCGCACTTAGGGCAACATTTTGTTCCTGATTTTTGCTGTGGCTTCCTATTTATGCAATTTTCCCTCACCCTATAACGCTGGTAGTGCTGCAAGTCAGCCTCATTACGGTGGGTGGTTTGGTACTTTATGGGTTGGCCCGTCACTACTTACTCCCCAAACCTGCGTTAGCTATTACAGCTAGCTACTTTGGTTCTGGTGCCGTTATCGCTCCAGCTTTGGGTGAGTTTTACGAACAGTGCCAGATTCCTCTTCTAGCTTTTGGGCTGCTGTTAATGCTGGAAAAGCATTGCTGGTTACCGTTTTGGTTGCTGACGGTGTTGATTCTGGGAATTCGAGAAGATGCCGGATTCATCCTATTTGGCATTGGACTGTATTTAATTGTCAACCGTTGCTATGTTCGGTTGGGGGTTGTGCTGTGTCTGCTAAGTTTTTCTTACGTAACGATCGTGACTAATTGGGTTATGCCGTACTTTTCGGCTGATAGTTCTCGCCTGTATCTTGCTTCCCACTTCAAAAGCATTGTTGGAAACAATCCTCATCCCACTACGCTAGAGATCTTTTGGGGCATATTGACCCATCCTGCAATCCTGTTCGGTAACCTGTTCCACCTTCCGGGCGATCGGGCATTTTTTCTGCTTGCACTATGGACTCCGCTAGCATTCATTCCCGTTTTCTCTGGTGCCGCATGGCTACTAGTGAGTGTTCCCCTACTGTCAATGCTGATGCATGACACCATGATTGCAACGGACATGGGAATACGTTATTCATTGGCTATCATTCCAGGACTGTTTTACGGTGCCATTTTGTGGTGGTCTGCCCATCCCAATGTATTCAAGTCCTGGGTTCGTTGGTTTTGGATTGGGTGTGTTGGGCTATCAGTGAGCCTGACGGTTTATGCCAACCCAAATCAAGCATTTTATTCTCTGAGTTCACGTTCCTTTAAGGCTCCCATATCGTTTGTTCAAGCTTGGGACCATGTCAGGAAGGTGAACCATATTCTGAATCAAATTCCTCCAACGGCCAGCGTTTCTGCGACGAATTACCTTGTTCCTCAACTGCCTGCCCGTCGTGAAATGTCCCGTTTACCGTTAGTTTCGATGCAAAACGATCTAGGAGAGGTGACTGAAGCGGAATATTTAGTTGCTGATGTATGGAGGCTTTCGCACGAGAAGCGGAGACAACGGGGTGAATATGCTCGATTGGAAAAAACAGTCCTTTTCCTAGACCAGGTCATTTCAGCATCAACCTATGGATTGATAGACATCAGCGATGGAAGTGTTTTGCTAAAAAGCACGCACCCTCAAAACCAGAAGCGCTTGATGCTTGGACAACGTTACGACGGAAGCTACCGCCTGTAGAGGATCCCCACTGGATTGAGCGAAGCTAAGTCTTCTACATCCCTCAAACCTTTACAATAAATTAGGCAACTAGACCTGGAAGGATGACTGTAAGAGCATGGACATTGAGGAGTTTTTCAACTCAGTAGCGGCAAATGGTTTTCCCATCGCACTAATCAATTTTGGCGCTTCAGCAATCGGAGGGCGGAAAATCAGAGGTCCAAATTGAGGTTATTTCCAAAACTGCGTCTGAGGTTATTCAGTTGTGCGAAGAGTGTGGGATAGACCCTTCCCTTGCAATATGTGGTGTCCAGATTAGCTGGAGTGGTGCTGTAGAAGATCGACCAAAACAGAATGGTTCCACACTGCTCGTGCCCGTTGTCAATCAGGAAAATGTGAATGCTGGCAAACTGCTTTCTAAGGCAAGTAGCGCTGGCAATGTCCCTACGGTGGGCCGTTACGTGATGGGTAAGGATGATGCCCTGACAATGACCCTGGAAAACGAATCGATAGCTTCTGAGGAGCGGCTCTGGTTTGCTAGCCCAAACTTAAGGATACGCGCCAGTCTTCTAAAACAGTCGGACGGGTTTAGTGTTGCCTCATTCTGCACAGAAATTCGTCTAGGAGTCAAACCACCCGCTACTACGGATGCTGCGGCTTAGGGACGAGAACCAGGCCAGTAGCGATCGGGGGTTGCGGGGGTAAGTGATAGAGGATAGGGCTAGTTAGCAAGGCTCCTACTTTGAAGTACAGGGATAGGTCACTTTCCCATTTTGACCACGAAGCTCTTCAGGTGGACTGAGTAGAACAGAAACCTGGGCGAACCCGGACCGATCGGAACACAAGCGACGAGCAACTCGATCGGGCAGTCCATCCCCATAAAAAGATGCCCCTGCCCAGCCAGCACAACGATCGGACGATTTGGCTTTTGTTGAAATGCTTGAGCAACCCGCTCTGCCATTGTTTCATCCCACAACACCTGTGCCTGGAAGAAATACTCGAAATTCTGGTTACCCGTCCTGCCTTGATGAATCTCATCGTAAATCTCCCGTAGTCGTTGGCGATAGGTATCAGGTCCAAGGACGATCGCGGAGCGTAGAGGAATAAATCGCCGTTCTGCCAGGGTCAAACTGTCTAAGCCTGTGCGAGATACTCTGCGGGTCACTTCGGCAGGCGTATTCAGGGCAATCAGGGAAAGGTTTTTTCCTTCGCAAAGCGCAGAATCGGAGCATAAAACTCCCAGGGAAAGCCCCAGCGCTTCTGATACTGGCTCTTGTCTTCCAGTTCTGCCTCAGTCAGTTTCCCTGCCAAGTACTGATCCAACAACGGTTGGTAGGGACGCTGAAACATCTCCAGGCCGATCGCTAACGTTGGATGAAGGCAATGGAGCGTCTGAATGATGGCAAGTTGAGCTTTATGGTCCTCAGGGCAATCGTGGGTTTCGCCTAAATACACCACATTCGCCTTAGATAACGCATCGATAAACGCTGAAGGGCTGGAATATTGCGGTAACTGCGAACGGATTAGTGCTTGAATTTGTTCTTCTGCCACTCCAGCTTTGAGACAATCAGCCCGAGCAGGCATTGGTAACCCTAGAAGCGCCAATCCTAACAAACAGGAACCCAGCACCCAAGCGGCCTGTAGCCTAATCATCCAGCGAGTGTTTGGCACGTAATACCCCTATTGCCCGTTTCTCATCCTGTATAGCAGTTCTTAGTTTGTAATAGGACAGGGAGAGAATCCAGAAGGGAGAGATGAAAGCTCATTTTTAGCCTTCATCCTTTAGCCTTTAGCCTTTCTCCTCCTAACACTTCTGCAAACGGGAGAGCAGCAAAACAATTTCGTCCACAACCTTCCGTACTTCGGAAGCAGACCCGCCAGAGTGATTAACCAGAATGCTGAACGCTACGGGAGAGTAATTAGGTGGAGTCAAATAACCCGAAAGGGAAACAACGCCAGAAATGGTCCCCGTTTTAGCAAATAGTCGTCCTTGAACAGGGGTATTTCGAAAGCGTTTTTTAATGTGCCGTTTGTTCCTGCGATCGACAGCGAATCTCGAAAAGCTTGGGCATTTGAACTCTGAGCCATTGCCTGGAGAGTCTGCACTAAGGCTTCCGCGCTGGCTCGATCGCGGCTTGCCAGTCCAGAACCATCCACCATACTGTAAAGAGCTGGGTTAACACCCAGGGGCGCAAGGATGTCTTTTACGGCAGCAACCCCGCTATCAATGGCATTTAGGGTAGTGGGTGATTGAACTTTTCCAAGGGTTTTGAGCAGCGCTTCCGCATAGATATTGTTGCTTTCTTGATTGGTTTCCACCAGCAGTTGGGAGAGGGGTGGGGAGTCGATCGCGGCCAGCTCCATTGAATCTTTAGTTGATGGAGTGGATTTGACCACAGTTGCATCATTAACCACGATGCCTGCATTCAACAGCGCTTCCCGAAACTTCGAAATCAGATAGTTGCCGGGGTTCGGAACGGAAACGGAAATCGACTCCGGTTCAGAGCCAGCCCGCAGTTGTCCATCAATACGGATAACTCGCCCCGTTGAAGTACGGAAGGCATCAACATATTCCCCTGACCCGGCTGAAACGGTAACGGAGCGATTATTCAGAATCCAATCGCGGGCGTCTGTGGGGTCATCCCATTGAACCTGTAACGGTTGCCCTACTCGCTGAGGAATGAGCCTTAGCCCAATTCCATTCTGGTTCAACATTAGGCTATTCACGGGCGCACCGTAGCCTGTAAATGTATCTTCCCGGTCCCAGTAAGGATTAACAGCCGTTCCCCGAAAATAGGTGTCATCTCCAACCAGTTGCGTGACTTGCTGAACCCCCTTTGCCGTAACTGTTGAACCAACGTAACCAATTGAGCAGTGGTCAGGCTAGGATCGCCACGACCAACAATTCTCAACGTGGCAACATTGGGTGAATCGCTGTCGCCGTAAACAGAGGTGCGAATGCGGTATTGGGCACCTAGCTTTGCCAGAGCGGCAGCGGTAGTGAATAGCTTGTTGTTCGATGCTGGAATGAAACGGGTCGTTGGGTTGATAGAGGCCAAAGTAGTGCGACGGTCCCCCAATGTCTGCACTAAAATTCCCCATCGACCAGCAGGGGCACGATCGGTTATTTGCTTAACAGCGCTTCCTAACCGTGCGGGACAAATACCCTTTGATGATTGCTTCTCCTGAGCAAGCAGTAGTGGACGTCCTTGAGCCGCTTTTGGCACTTCATTGCCGTGTATCGTTGACGCGTGGAGTAGTTCACCGAGAACCGTTGCAACTCCAACTAAAAGCGGGAAAACAATTTTGTAGGCCATACCTCTTCAGACAGACAAATTAAGCTCATTAGAGAAAAATTTCTCCCGTAAGCTGGATGTTTTTTCAAAGCGAAAAATAGAGAATGCTTCCATCCAGTCAGAAACAGGGTACCTATTTTTAGGAGCGATATGGCAAGTCCTATTCAATTCAATTTATTTGCGCCCTACAACAATGGGGCGGCACTCATTGGCTCGTTTTTCGATTGGAAAGAGATTCCGATGAAAAAGGGAGACGACGGATACTTTCGAGTAACGGTGGATTTAGAAGACGGAGAATATCAGTACAAGTTTCGCGTTCAGACTCGAAGCTGGTTTTTTGAGCCGGATGAGTGGGTGACGATTACCGACCCCTACGCTACGGATGTGGACGGCCAAAGCTCTGACGAGAATGGAATTGTGCGAATTAAAGACGGGGAGAGGATTGTCGATACCTACGTCTGGCAACATGACGACAAACCCTTACCCCCGATCACTCCCTGGTTATTTACGAACTGCATGTAGCAGACTTCACGGGCGGTGAAGACGACCCCACGCTAGAGGGAAATACAAGCATGTGATTGAAAAGCTCGATTACCTATCTGACCTGGGGATAAACGCGATCGAACTGATGCCCGTCAAAGAATATCCTGGAGACTATAGCTGGGGCTACAATCCCCGTTATTTCTTTGCCCCAGAAACAAGCTACGGCCCTACCGAGGATTTGAAACGGCTGATTGATGAATGTCATGGCAGGGGGATCCGGGTGTTTATGGATGGCATCTATAACCACTCCGAAGCGTCCTCTCCCTAACCCAGATTGACCACGACTATTGGTATCATCACGAACCCCGTGATCCCGACAACAACTGGGGACCGGAGTTTAATTACGAACATTACGACGAAAAGCTAGACACCTATCCTGCCCGCCGATTCATCGGTGATGTCGTTCGCTACTGGATTGAAGAGTTCCATATTGACGGGATTCGCTACGATGCCGCCCGCCAAATCGCCAACTACGACTTCATGCACTGGGTCGTCCAGGAAGCGAAAAAGACGGCGGGTTCTAAACCGTTCTACGACATTGCTGAACACATCCCTGAAACAACCAGCATTACAAACGTCGATGGACCCATGGACGGTTGCTGGCACGATAGTTTCTATCACTGCGTTCTGGAGCATATTATAGGGGATACCTTCGATCTGGAGCGTCTGAAGGATGTGCTGGATGCCAAACGCCAAGGCTTCATGGGCACAACCAACGTGGTCAACTACCTGACCAACCACGACCACAACCACGTCATGGCAGAACTGGGCGACCGCGAGATTTTGGGTGACGCTGCCTTCCGCCGGATCAAGCTAGGAGTGGCATTGCTCATGACGGCGATGGGCGTTCCATTGGTGTGGATGGGTGAAGAATTTGGTGAATACAAGTACAAGACGATCGACCAGGCCAAGATTGACTGGACCCTCCTCGAAGGAGATCAGAATCGCAGTCTGTTTGAGTACTACAAGGGCGTGATTCATCTACGGAAAGAAAACCACGCTCTCTACACTGAGAACATTGACTTTTTCCACGAAAATCCGGAGGCCAAAGTGTTGGCTTACACCCGCTGGAACGACGAAGGTTCTCGCATTGTCGTCGTTGCCAACTTCTCTGATCAATTCCTGGCAGGCTATACCATTCCTAACTTTCCTGCTAACGGCAAATGGCATGAATGGACTGGTAACTTCGACATAGAATCCGCTGAAGATTCACTCGTAATTGACCTCGGCGAATGGGAAGCCAAGGTATTTGTCTGGCAGTAGAGGTAAGAAAGGCTAAAGGCTAAAGGCTGAAGGATAAGGGCTGAAAGCTGAAAGCTAAAGATTTTTATCCTTTAGCTTTATCCTTCAGCCTTTTTCATCTGTCTCCCCCAGTTAGCTGTGATAGAATTGTGAACTGCTGACTCGTTATCGACCAGGAATAGACATCACTCATGGCACTGCTGCAAGAGCGCAAACACGAAATTATCTCCGAGTACCAAATTCACGAAACCGATACTGGCTCCGCCGATGTTCAGGTTGCTATGCTGACCGAGCGGATTAATAAGCTCAGTGAGCATCTGCGATCGAACAAGAAAGACCACGCATCTCGTCAAGGATTGCTTCGCATGATCGGTCTGCGGAAGCGTCTTCTGGCCTATATTCAGAAGCGGAACCAGGAACAATACCGGGCACTCATTACCAAACTTGGCATTCGCGGATAAGCGAGGCTACTATGTCCCCAAAATCCCAAAAGAGTAATTCGGGCGCTGATAAATCTTCCAATAAAGGAGATGCTTCTTCGTCAAACCGTCTGCCGTTTGAGCCAGCCCAAAATCGCAAGAAGATCCAGAAAAAGAATGCGCCTGCTCCTGTAACCAAGGGGCAGGATGAGACCAACGACAAAACAACGCCGATCGCGAAGTCAGCAAAGGATTCCGTCAAGGAGTCTGCTGCAATTCCTGCTGTGGTTAGTCGTCGGATGGTGCGTCGAATGGCGTTTTTAGCGGCATCCCCGCATTTCTTGGGATGCTGACCCTTATTGTTAGCTACATCGTCATTAGCAAGCATTGGGCTGAGTTGCCGCATGTTGCAGTGCTGCTCGTCAATATGGGCTTCTTTGGGCTAAGTGTGCTTGGGTTGAGTTACGGCGCGATTTCTGCTTCCTGGGATGAAGATCGGGTTGGCAACTGGTTCGGTTGGAAAGAATTCACAGCAAACTTTGCCCGTTTGACTGAATCCTGGCGTTCTGCAAAGCAAAAGCCTAGTTCCTAGATCAAGCAAACGGGACGTAATAAGCAGGGACATTAACCATGATTGTGGTCATGAAAGCTGGCTCTCCAGAAGCCGAAGTTACACGCCTGACCGACGAATTTGCAGGCTGGGGTTGGTCCCAGAGAAGATTGTCGGTAAGCACAAGGTGGTGATTGGTTTGGTGGGTGATACGGTTGATCTGGACCCGCTTCAAATCCAGGAAGTTAGCCCCTGGATTGAGCAGGTTCTGCGGGTTGAAAAGCCGTTTAAGCGGACCAGCCTCGAATATCGTCATGGAGAACCCAGCGAGGTAATCGTTCCCACACCCAACGGTCCGGTTGCTTTTGGTCAACACCATCCGATCGTGGTGGTTGCTGGTCCTTGCTCAGTTGAAACCGAAGAGATGATTGTAGAGACGGCGCGGCGAGTGAAGTCGGCCGGAGCAAAATTCCTGCGGGGAGGAGCGTTTAAGCCTCGCACCTCTCCCTATGCGTTTCAAGGGCACGGAGAAAGTGCTCTCAATCTGCTAGCAGCCGCACGGGAAGCAACTGGGCTGGGCATCATTACGGAGCTGATGGATGCCGCCGATTTAGAACCATTGGCAGACGTGGCGGACGTTATCCAAATTGGTGCCCGCAATATGCAAAACTTTTCCTTGCTTAAGAAGGTGGGTGCTCAAGACAAGCCCATTTTGCTAAAGCGGGGCATGTCTGCCACGATCGAGGAATGGTTGATGGCGGCTGAGTATATTTTGGCAGCGGGGAATCCAAACGTGATCTTGTGTGAGCGCGGAATTCGCACCTTTGATAATAAGTACGCCCGCAACACGCTGGATCTTGCGGCAATTCCGGTGTTGCGATCGCTCACCCACCTGCCGATTATGATTGACCCCAGCCACGGAACGGGTCGATCGGAATATGTGCCTGCGATGGCAATGGCGGCGATCGCGGCAGGGACGGATTCCCTCATGATTGAAGTTCATCCCAATCCCAAAAAAGCATTGTCTGACGGTCCTCAATCATTGACACCAGAACGGTTCGATTCTCTGATGAAAGAGTTGTCCGTAATTGGCAAAGCGGTCGAACGTTGGGCTGAGGAACCAGCGACGGCAGTTGTTTAAGACATTATCACCGCAGAGGCGCAGAGGTCTTCTTTGCGTCTTTGCGTCTCTGCGGTGAACAGTAGAAACCGTCTGAGGCTTCTTCTAGACCAGACCAAATTCCTTTAAGGCGGGCAGGAAATTTCCGCCTTCGTGGCTTGAACGACTGAGTTTAATCAAGGCAAACCGTTGTAGGGGAGTGAGATTTGTCCATTGTTCTGGAGCGATCGCAGCCCCACTATCCTCTGCTTTTTCTGAACTTCAGCCGGAATATTCGACGCATCTAGCCAGGGCGGGTGGGGGTCGATCGACAGATCGGTAGCCCCGGTTCCTGTACGCTCCCGGATAACCTGGTGTAGGAAAGCCCGGTAAGTATCCGCTTCTTGCTCTGTTTCGCAGGGTAACTCCACCAGCTTGCTGCGATCGTTTTGGTTGAAGTGATTCCACTGGGACAGTTTCAGCTTGACTCCACAGGTATCCAGCTTAAGTCGCACCTGCATCGGAATGCAGCGGAGAGATTCAACAAAATCAGACTCAAACTGAAAAAACTGTGTCATGGTACTGCACTACAAAGCAATGGGTTAGGGAGTTGGCGATTGATTAACTCGGCGGATAATCCAGTAGCTAACGGAAAGAGCAAAGATCGTCACGGCTAGAGCAATTAAGTCTATCCCTGATGTCTTTTCTAAGTCCAGAATGATGATTTTACGAGAAACCGCAATTAAAGACGTAACAATCACTAACTCAACCTGAATCACGTGTTTCTTCAAATATGCCGTGATGTTTTCCAGGATTTCTAGCGCAATCAAGACATTCAGAAACAGCCCAAAGATGGTCAGCAATGTAGTGCCAAATCGACCAATGGGGATAGAAAACAACTCTACTGCTAAAAAATAGCCGAGGTCATACACCGCAACCAGGATGACGACCACCATTGCGATCGACAGCACCTTCGAAACCAAACTTTCAACCCCACCCAAAAAGCGAAGAAAGTTTTCATCACTCATGGCTTTACCAAGTCGCTGAGCCAGTTTCTGCCAGAGTTTCATAGGTGTTTGGTGAAGATTACAGTCGATGGTGTGAGAATACTAAATTCCGTAAAACCAATGCAAACGGTTTGTTGCACCCATAACTATTTGAGATTATCGATGTTTCGTAATATTAAGCATGGTGTAACGTTGCCAACTAACCTTAACCCTTTCGAGAAGTAATTGAGCGTAGACAATCAATGATCAATTTAAGTGAATTGCTTGAGCCGATCGCTGCCTGGTTCCGCAGCTTAAACCTCCCCGAACCAATTGTTCACTGGGGCCATCCTGTCATGATGGGAATCGTTATCTTTGTGATGGGTAGCTACGTTGGCTATTCAGGTTGGCAAGGGCGTCTTGCCCAGGACAAAGACGTTGCCGTTAAAAGCCGAGCGGATCACCGCAAGTTGGCACCCTTCATGTTTTTGTTTCTGGCGTTGGGCTACACAGGCGGAATTTTGTCACTGGTGATGCATCGCCACCCCATTCTGGAAAGCCCCCATTTCTGGACGGGTACGATCGCACTCGTTCTCCTGGCAACCAATGGAATCCTTTCCCTCTCTGGCTTCTGGGGTGATAAAACATCCCTGCGAATGATCCATGCCTACCTGGGCACCGTAGCACTCGGTCTGTTGGTAATCCATTCTGCTTTGGGTGTGAAGCTTGGTTTATCGATTTAGCGGGTTTTGATTGATGAGTTGGGCAAAGGGCGATGGGCGATGGGTAATTGGGAATCGGTAATCAAATACGGTTACTGTTTATCCTTTATCCTTTAGCCCTTATCCTTTATCCTCATCCCTCATCCTCCCTTCCAAAAAATGTAACTGCTCCTTAACCAACGGGCACTCTTAATTTGTCGCTAGATAGATAAGGGTGCATCATGGGTTCCACTGAGGGAGCAATTTTTTGTTTAGCCTACCTTCTGGGGCTTCTAGCTACCGGAGTTTGGTGGGGTGGTGGGATTGTTTTTGCCATAGGAGTCGGAGCAGCGTTGACTGTTCGTCGTTTTTGGAGAACGGCACCCCACTCAAGCATCTGGTTAACCGCTGGGGTTGTGGGATTGGTAGCGAGTTTGTACTTTCAATGGCGAGTTCCCCATCCCCAGCAAAACGACATCAGCAGATTGATTCCTCCTGGAGACACACGAGGAGAACTGCTGGTTCAGCTTCAGGGGCAAGTCGATAGTTTGCCCCACATCACTCGTAGCCAGAAAGCGCAGTTCTGGCTAGATGTTCAGAATGGGGAACCGCTTGGAGGGCCATCCATGATCGCGGACTCCAAGCCTAAAACCGGCAAGCTGTACGTTACGGTTCCAATCCTGCAAGCAACTGGCCTGCACCCAGGGCAAACCGTTACCGTCAAGGGTACTCTCTACAAACCAAAACCTGCGGCAAATCCTGGAGCGTTTGATTTTCAGCAGTATTTGGCGCAGGAGGGGAGCTTTGCAGGATTGAGAGGGAAGCAGGTCGAAGCAGCGGAGCAGTCCGCGGGCTGGGGCTGGTGGATGGTGCAGCAACAAATTGTGCGATCGCAAATTCGCTGGTTGGGCAGCCCAGAAGGTCCCCTTGTCAGCGCAATGGTCTTAGGCAGTAAGGTTGTGGATCTTCCCTATGACCTAAAAGATTCCTTTGTGCAGGCGGGTCTTGCAGCCGCGCTGGCTGCATCGGGGTTTCAAACGTCTCTCATCCTTGAGTGGTGCTGTCACTCACCCGTCGATTTTCTACAAAATTGCAGTTTCTCGTTGGCACGATCGCCCTATTCGTATTCGTTGGGTTGACTGGATTGCAGCCTTCTATCCTACGGGCTGCGTTGATGGGATTTGGGGACTGATTGCATTGGTGGCGGGGCGCAAGGTGAAACCCATCGGAGCATTGCTCGTAACCGCAGTCATCTTGCTTGTGTGGAATCCTCTTTGGATTTGGGATTTAGGATTTCAATTGAGCTTTTTGGCAACGTTAGGGCTGTTGGTCACTGTCCCGCCAATCACAAAACGTCTGGACTGGTTGCCATCGGCGATCGCCCCCTGCTTGCGGTCCCCATTGCAGCTTACTTGTGGACCATACCCACCCAGCTCTACGCGTTTGGAATTCTCTCCCCTATAGCATTCTGGCGAATTTCATCACTACGCCATTCATCTCCGTAATCAGCATTGGCGGAATGATAAGCGCTCTGGCAGCGGCAATCTGGCCTTTGGCGGGAAGTGCTCTGGCGTGGTTGCTCAAGTACCCAACGCAGGGACTGATTGCGATCGTGGATTGTTTTCTCCAGCTTCCAGGTAACGCCTATGCGGTTGGCACGATTCCTGTCATTACCGTGATTGCCCTCTACGGGTTACTCGGGCTAACCTGGCTACAACCCTGGTGGAAACGATATTGGTGGATTGCGTTTCTGCTGGCGATCGGTCTTGTCATGGTTCCAGCCTGGCAAGCAAGAGCGGCTCTCTTCCGGGTAACGGTGATGGCAACGCCAAATCAACCGGTAATGGTAATCCAGGATGCGGGACGCACAACCCTGATCAACAGCGGGGATGCAGCCACTACAAACTTCACCTTGCTTCCTTTTATGCAAAAGGAAGGTGTCAATCAACTTGATTGGGCAATTTCAACCGAAACTCAGACAAACCCTAACAGCGGTTGGAATACTCTTCTAAAACGGCTACCTGCAACGATCGCCTATACGGCTGCTGAATTCAATCTTCCCAACGGTTCTGTGAATCAAGGACAGGCATCATCACAAAGCGTCTTGGTCAATCATTCAATTAAACAAACGCTGCCATTGTCTCCAAACCAACCTGCTTATTTGGGTCCAAATCAGGTCACGTTAATCAGCAAACAACCCACGATCGCCGAATTTCGCCTACACGACCAAACCTGGCTCTGGTTAGGAACCTTGCTGCCCGATCAGCAAAAAAGCTTGCTGGCAACCGGAACCCTGCACCCCGTAAAAGTGCTGTGGTGGTCGGGTAAAGCCCTACATCCTGATGTAATAGCTGCACTCCAACCAGAAGTGGCGATCGCCTCTGCCAACTCGATTCATTCCGCTACTGAAGCGTTGCTGCGCGATCGGGGCACTCGTATCTACCAAACCGGAAAAGACGGTGCCATTCAATGGACCGCAACTGAAGGCTTCAAGACCACTTTAGAAAGGAATGAAATCCCCGCTCTGTAACACTTCCAGTCTTAGGTAAAGACCCAATCTTAGGTAAATACTAAAGATGACGAATAAAAAGTCCCTTGGGTTTCCAGGAACTTGGCGCGTTAAAGAGCCTTTCTAAGGTGTGAGGCAAACTCACCAGCTATAAAGCTTGATTCACTTTCTACTAGCAGGTGATAGCAATTGGTCATACCATGCCCTACTGATTATTCGCCCCATCATCCCATCATCTTCTCACTCCTCACCCCTCACCGAAAAAGCCCATCCCAGGTAAAATAAGATGAACCCACTGGAGAGGTGGCAGAGTGGTTGAATGCGGCAGACTCGAAATCTGTTTTGGGGCAACCCAACGGGGGTTCGAATCCCCCCTCTCCGTTTCTAAATAAGCACAATTTATTCACCCCATTTGTGGGCAGGCATAGCTGTACCATCAGGTGCAGATCCTCACTGATATTGCCGGACACTTACTAGACGTTAAGCAGAGCCTCTTCGCAAAGGAGACTATGCCTTCAAAAACTGGGTTTCCAAACGGGATCTGAAGATGCGGAACACTGAATGTTTGTGTTTAGCAGGAATGACAAAAAGAGATAGGTGTTTTTCCACACAAATACCCTTTCTACCCGTTGATAGAGTTCGCCATTTGCAGGAGTCAATTAAGCTACCGATAGTTTTGGTGCTACTCCACAATGATTCAATGTAAAGGCATCTTTGGAATCGTGACGTTTTGGGAGTTTGCCAAGTCTATCCGAATTCGAGTTTTTATTTACTCTCATTTTCTTGCGTCGGATTGGCTCTTCTAGGTATAGCTTCGTTGAACTTTTTTACCTCAATAAATCCTGAACATCTGCTGATGGCCAACGAATTAATAAGCAGTTTGTTTTGATGTTTATTGAGCATCGTTTGCAGGGGTTAAACAACCCTTGCATCAGGCTGTCTTTAGCCTGGGATGGGTCATTCATGATGACACGGTTTTGTAGAGATAGTTGCTTTAGAGAATGTTGAAAAGAGCATTACTGTGGCTCTCAAATTGTTCTGCTTCCTCCTTAAGAGAGGGAATTAGGGAGAATTCCTGAGTGTTGTAAGCCACAGTACTCTCTTTTCAAATGTCTGCTTAAGGCTCTCACATACCTGTGTTTGCTATTTCACCTAATTAACAGGATTACCCTAGAGCCATGAGCAATATTCAGGCACAACTTTCTATGACTTCAACGGGTTTTCGAGTTGAAGGTTACGAAAAGATTGAATTTGATTTTCAGGTTGTCAACTCGCTATTTGATATTCATCAACCTGACTTAGCGAGTTATTACACAACTCTTAAGCGGTGTCTTGCGATCGTAGATGACACCGTTAACCAGCTATACGGTTCCCAGTTGCAGCAGTATTTTCAGTACTACGGGATTGAATTAACGGTCTTTCCGGTTTCGATTAAGGAACCCGATAAAACGATCGAAACCTGGCAAACCATTATTGATGCCTTTTGCCGCTTTAATCTTCGGCGCAAAGAACCCGTTTTAGTGATTGGGGTGGTTTGGTAACAGATGTAGCGGGGTTTGCTTGTGCTGCCTACCGTCGCAGCACGAACTACATTCGGATTCCGACAACGTTGATTGGTTTGATTGATGCTGGCATTGCGATTAAAGTGGCGGTTAATCACGGAAAGCTGAAAAACCGTCTGGGTGCGTATCATGCGCCGAAAGCAACCTTCCTTGATTTCTCATTTCTGCGATCGCTGCCCGTTGATCAAATTCGCAACGGCATGGCAGAACTGGTCAAAATCGCGGTCGTCTCCAATCGGCAAGTGTTTGACCTGCTCGATCGCTATGGTGAGGATTTACTCTATACCCACTTTGGCTACCGCAGCAACGATGCCTCTTTGCAAAAAATTGGGCATCAGGTGAACTATGAATCCATTAAAACCATGCTGGAGCTGGAAACTTCCAACCTGCATGAGTTGATGCTCGATCGCGTGATTGCCTACGGACACACCTGGAGTCCGACGGTAGAACTCACCCCAGAGCCACCGTTACTTCACGGTCACGCCGTCAATATAGACATGGCGCTTTCGGCAACCCTCGCTGCTCGTCGGGGTTACATTACCTCAGCAGAGCGCGACCGCATTCTGGGATTAATGAGCCGTCTGGGGTTATCGCTGGATCATCCAAATCTAGACATTGAACTCCTCTGAAAGCTACCCAATCCATCACTCTGACCCGTGATGGTTTACTACGGGCGGCGGTTCCCCATCCCGTTGGCACCTGCTATTTCATCAATGATTTGACTCGGGAAGAATTGGACGCAACCTTGGAGGAACACAAGAATCTATGCGCCGATTATCCCAGAACAGGCGATGGAATTGATGCCTATGTAAAACCAGAAGAGACCGCCGCTAAGTCCCTTCCTTCACTGGTGGGAGGTACCGTATGACGTTTGGTGTTGCAAACTCGATTCCGACAACTCCACCCCGCCCCATCACTCCCGTAAAATTGCTGCCCACCATTTGGAGCAGGCGATCTCGCTGTTACCCCAGGTGACAGAGGATTCTGGCGATTTAAACATCCATCTGCAAAAGGCACTACTTCTCATCGCTGGGTTAGATGATTACCTGGAGCGATCGACCACACCCGAATCGCCTGCTTTAACGGAAATTGCCCAAAAAACCCAGTATGAGCTGGCAGGCAAAATTTGATGGTGGGGAAACGGAACAACATCTAGAGCAAGAAATGTTGACCGGACACCTGGAAGGGCAGGCGTTGAAGATGTTTGTGCAAATGACCGGAGCGAAACGGATTCTGGATATTGGGATGTTTACCGGATATTCCGCGTTAGCAATGGCAGAAGCTTTACCGGATGATGGTTGCCTGGTTGCCTGTGAAATTGACCCCTATGCCGCCCGATTTGCCCAGAGTTTATTTGAACGATCGCCCCATGGTCGCAAAATTGCGGTCAAGTTGGGTGCGGCTTCACACACACTGGATCAACTCATTGCCGATCAAGCAACCTTCGATTTTGCCTTTATCGATGCGAATAAAGCAGGGTACGTGGAGTACTACGAAAAACTGATTGGCAGCAATTTACTCGCGTCCGATGGCTATATCTGTGCCGACAATACGTTGTTTTTGGGAGAAGTTTACCTCTCAGAATCCGAGCAGTCGGACACCGCAAGAGCGATCGCTCACTTTAACCAAGTGGTTGCTGACGATCCTCGTACCGAGCAGGTGCTGCTTCCCGTTCGGGATGGACTCACGCTCATTCGTCGGATTGGAGGAGGGGATTAGAGACTGTGACAGAAACCTACAAATCCATATCAGCCAGAACGCTGTCATTTAAGCAAACCGACGCAACGCGCTCTGCCAAAACAGTTACACCAGAACCGCTCAATATTCAGACTGCTACCTGGGCAATTTTGCAAAATCTCGGCACACTGGCATTATTGACGATCGCTCTCCTTTTAACGTGACGATCGTGCTTGTGTCCCTCATTCGGAAGTGGTTGCGTCCTTCCTCGCCTCCGGTTGCCGCCGAACAGCCCAAGAATATCTTGATTGCAGGCGGCAGAATGACCAAAGCACTCCAGCTTGCCCGTTCATTTCATGCGGCTGGGCATCGGGCAATTTTGATTGATACGGAAAAGTTCTGGCATAGCGGCAATCAATACTCCAACTCGGTTGCAGCCTTCTACACCGTTCCCGATCCGGCGAAAGATTTGCCAGGGTACATTGACACGCTCCGGATGATCGCGCGTAACGAGAAAGTTGATTTGTTTATTCCCGTTGCCATCTTTGCGGTGCTGTATTACGACGGAATGACCGAGCATCCACTGGCAAACTATTGTGAAATTTGCCATTTTGATGCCGACACAATTCAGATGTTGGACGATAAATTTGCCTTTACCGAACAGGCGCGATCGCTCTCGCTGACCATGCCAAAGACGTATCGAATTACATCACCAGAGCAGGTCTTGAACTTCGACTTTTCCAAAGAGACGCGAAAATATATTCTCAAAAGCATTCCCTACGACGCCAAATATCGGCTCGACCTGACTAAACTTCCTGCGAAACTCCAGAAGCAACGGCAGCGTTTGTAAACCGTTTGCCTATGAGCGAAGCCAAACCCTGGATTTTGCAAGAGTTCATTTCAGGGCAGGAATACTGCACCCACAGCACCGTCCGCGATGGCCGATCGACGCTTTACTGCTGCTGTGAATCTTCCGCCTTTCAGGTGAATTACCAGCAGGTGGATAAACCCGAAATCGCTGCCTGGGTGGAAACGTTCTTGTCTGCTGTTCCAGGTTATGGGCAAGCTTCCTTTGACCTGATTCAGGCGGAAGATGGAACGGTTTACGCGATCGAGTGTAATCCCCGCACCCATTCGGCAATCACCATGTTTTACAACCATCCCGGTGTTGCCAATGCCTACCTGAATCCCCAAGCGCCCCCGAGTCCCTGCAACCGCTCACCAATAGCAAGCCCACCTACTGGCTCTATCACGAACTCTGGCGACTAAATGAGGTGCGATCGTTCCAACAACTGCAACGCTGGTTCAACAACATCTGGCGAGGGAAGGAAGCCATTTTTATGGTGAATGACCCTCTTCCGTTCTTGATGGTGCATCACTGGCAAATTCCCCTCGAACTGCTCGACAGTTTAAGAACGCTTAGGAGTTGGATCCGCATCGATTTCAATATTGGGGAATTGATTGAGTAGTGATTTGCTAGGCCGGTAGTGTTTCAGATTGGTTGTTTTCGTTTGTAGAGACGTTACATGTAACGTCTCTACGGATTCTCATGGTCTGAATAAGGGTTGCTGTGGACCCGACACTATTATTGTCTTGGTCGGGGAAAACTTTACATTCTCTTGTTGATTTAACTGAGGCGTCTTGTTCCGTTTGAAGGCTAAAGTGGGCGAAGAGTTTTGTAGCCTGTAGGACAAGTTGATGAAAAGTTTGCACAGAAGAGCCGCTTTGCTTTCGACATTCACAGCCGTCAGTTTCCTGGTAGTTGGGTGTGGGGAAAGCAAAGTTACCCAGTGCAATAAGATTAGTGCAGTTGTTAATAGAGCCGCCACCGAAACGCAGTCGATCGGTAAGAGCAACAATCCCGACAAGATAGCCGAACTTTCTAAAGCGGCCAACACGGTCGATCAGTATGCCAAGGAGCTAGAAGGGGTTCAGGTTAAGGATGATAAGCTCAAGGGCTTGCAAGCACGATTTGTCAAAATGTATAAGGACACCAGCAAATCTAGCCGAGATTTGGTAGCGGCTGCTAAAGTAAAGAACGTTCCGGCAGTCAAAACCTCTCTACAATCGCTGCAAACCGCTACCAGTCAGGAAACGACACTGGTGGGTGAGTTTAATCAGTACTGCCGAGGGAAATAGGCAACGGGAAGAATTAGGAATGAAGAATGAAGAATGAAGAATTTTGAGTCTAATTTGCAATCAACTGCTTAACTCTCAATTTCCAATTCTCAATTCTTAACTCTCAATTCTTCTACGATGCTTGATTTGTGCGCCACTCTTCCTCATCCTGCACCGCCTGACGTTTAAGATGAATGTTCTTCAGGTGTTTTTTGACGGTATCAGACGTAATGTAAAGCTCAGCAGCGATGTCTTTATAGGCATAGCCAGCGCGCCTCAGTAACCAAACTTCGGTTTCGCGGGGAGTAAGGTCCCATTTTTTCGCTTCAGTGATCGCCAGCCCCTGAGTTGCTTGATTTTGATCTTGCAGTCTCAGCAGAACACAGGGACGCTGGACAACTTCTGCTGGCAGAAATTGGAAGCTCTGATTCGAAACCGTGTTTCCTGAGTTGCTGCTTCTGACTCCAAGGTTATTGAGCGATCGCCAAAGCGATCGTGGCTTTCGATTAGTGCCTCACAGACCCGCTGGATCTCTTTAGGTAGAGGCTTTGAACCGTCTTTAGACAAACGGGCACAAATAGACTGGGCAGTTTTATTGGTATAAATGACTTCCTGTTGATCGGTCAGCACTACGATACCGTCTACAAACCCTTCAAGTACTGCTTGAAGGAACATATCTGGTCTTTCTGGGTAGTTCATGTTCACTGGGGCTAAATGAACAATTGGTAATGAATTGAAGCAAATCAAACGCAAACCTCCACACACCAGCAGTATTTAGTAACGGTTTAACTTCAAATCCGTCTTCATACAGTCTTTATCCAATTCCAACATTGATGAATCCGGATGCAAACTATCAATAAAGAGAATTTAGAATCCTATCGATAGAAACTAGCGTTGTTAGAACCAGAGATCACGATAAACCTTTACTGGTTAAAGTTCTTGGTTGAAGTTCATTTGATCTAGAAGTTCTAATGTGCTAAAACACGCCTGTTCCTATTAGCACTGCAACAAGTCTCTTTTAATCGGTCTTTCAAGGTTCATATTTCGCCTGATAAACTGGCTTTCTCACAAGCTACCGTCTCAATCAATACAGATTCTGGTTACCGTAACCAGAAACAAACGAAACAATTCTTCAGCAGATTACTGATGTTGCTGAATGACGGTATGAATTGAACACTGTTTCAATTCATAAACCGTTAGATTCATCCTTGGAATTGACAAGATCGATTACTTAATGGTCATATTGCTTTGTTATAGCAACGACCTTACCTATTTCAACTCATCAAAATGGGTGAGCAATTTTCACGGATATTTCAACTTATCTTCAAGATCAGCACCAATCACTACGGTTACATCTGAAGCGAGATCCCCAGTAGACGCAACCTGGACTTGACCAAATCCGATTGCGTGTCTGACTGTATCAGCCGCCTCAGGATTGCCGTGTTGAGCAATGATTTGAGTGGAGATCGATGATGCTGTATTAGACTCAACCTCATGATCGCTAAGGTACACATTTCCAAAGCCTTGTCGCTTGAAAAAGGCGATCGTTTTTGCCCCTACTTCTGGCTTTCCAGAAGCGTTGATGACGGCTAAGGAAAGAGACTGACGATCGCCATTAACTACGGGGGTTGGTCTGCTCAATCGTAGAAACATCAAATTTAGGAACATCAAAGTAACGGGCCATAATGGGAGAGATCGACCGGGGATCAACAATCCAATAGCTCAACGGAAATTCATTTGGAAGGCTAAATCGACCCGGCAAAATGACCAAATTAGTAGGATGTGCTTGGGTTCTTACGAGAAATTGGGCGATCGCCAGCATCTCTCCTACTGACAGATCCGTATCCACATTTTCTTGAGCAATTTGAAGGATTTTGGGCAGCTTTCCAAGCGTTGCAGGCTGAAGCAAGGTTTGGAGAATCGCTTTTAGAGCTTCCTGCTGACGCTGAACCCGACCAATATCTCCCCACTCATCATGGCGAAACCTCACGTACTCTTGGAGATGCTGTCCGTTCAGTGTTTGCACTCCGGGAGCAAAATGAATATTTAGATGTTGGGTCCGATCCACATAATCCATCGCTTTAGGGACGTGAATGGTTACCCCTCCCAGCGCATCCACCAAGTGAATAAACCCCTCCGTATCCAAACGAATGTATCGGTCTATTGAGACCCCGTTTAGCAATCGGGTCACCGTTTGAGCTGCTAAAGGAACGCCCCCTTTCACATTGGCATCATTAATTTTGTCAATCCCAACGCCAGGTAGCTGCACTTGGGTATCCCTTGGAATCGAGAGAACGTTGATTTGATGCGTATCTGGCAACAACCGCACCAACAACATGGTGTCGCTGTTTCCTGCCATTGCGGCTGCGGGAGTAAACTGCTGGGAGTGGAGGTGCCCCGAGTTATCAATTCCCAGAATTAAAATATTGATGGGTCGCCCCAGAATTGCAGGTAGTGTGCCTAAACTTGCTGGGCTATTGGAGAGATGGGCAGACGCAGCATGGTTACGAAAAGGAGCCATCGCCATAATAAGTGCCAGGGCTGCGCCCGAAGTACCCGATACAACAGCCAGTATCCCCAGTAATAGAAGACGATGTAGACCTTTGAATTTATCTAAACGATGACGTTGCGGCATCATATTGCTCTTCGAAACGCTTCTAGCCATGGAATCACCCAATGACTAAACAAACTCCACACTTCCTAGAAGAGCCTACTCTGTTGCTTTAGGGATTGGTGTGAAATCGGTATAGCGTTCCTGTGTCGATTCCCTTAATACCTATCTCATCCCTTTCGGCGGCTGGTGGTGCCCAGATCGTAATGATTTTGGAACTGTTAACGATGGCGGCTAACGCCGCACATCCTTACCTTTTAGGTCCACCCGGCGGCTTACATTAATTCGTCTGTCAGGATCTTGTTTCTTTACCCAGGTGAGGAAATTGGCCATGTCGGGGTAACTCTTTAGCTTGTCGATCGAATTCAATTCCTTGGCCAACTGCGAATTGTTAAACAACGCATGGAGTTGCCGATGACAGGCAGAGCAGATTTGAATCGTTGGTCCAGGAGCAACCTTCTTACGTTTGGTCTTCTGTCGGGGAGTGAGATGATGCGCTGTCAGTTGCTCCATCATGCGCTCACATAACTCACAAATCATCCCTGTTGGCGTACCGATTCGCAGATGGGTAAAGCCCATCTGTTCATCTTTGTTTACAGGCATAGTATTCTCTAAAGAAATACGGTTTCAAAACAGTCCTATGAAACGGCTCCTCAATCAATTCTTTGGTTGGAGAAGTATACTCCAACGTCTTCTTCTATCATTAACGGGTTTCGTTCTGCTAATGCAGCTGATTCCATTACCTGCTAACGCTACCAGCGTATACGAGGTATCCGCCCCTGAAGCTGGAACTTGGGTTATTGACAAAGCCGAGATTTTAAGCCGATCTAGCGAGGGCAAAATCAGTGCAGAGCTGGAATCACTGGCGCAACAAACTGGGTACGAAGTTCGATTTGTTACAATTCATCGTTTAGATTACGATGAAACGGCTCAAGGCTTTGCTGACAAGCTGTTTGAGAAATGGTTTCCCAGTCCCGAAGCTCAGGCCAATCAAGCCATTCTTGTGATCGATAATCTCACCAACAATACCGGGATTCGAACGGGAGAGAAGGTGAAGAAGCTCATGCCCGACAAGATTGCCAAGAGCGTTGCTCAAGAGACGGTTTTGATTCCTTTGAAGGAAGGCAATAAGTACAACCAGGCGTTTTTGGGCGCAAGCGATCGCATCTCAGCGGTTCTTTCTGGTAAGCCCGATCCCGGCCCACCGGAATTGCAGGACAACGTCCAGGTTGAAGGGACATTTGCCACCCCTGAAAGAACAAAGTCCAGTAACGCTACATTCTGGGTGATTACCTTTTGATCGTGGCAACGATCGTCCCGATGGCAACGTACTACTTCTATCTCTATTTACAGTCAAGGTGATAGGGGTCAGGGGTCAGGGAGCGCTTAGATAAGCACCGGGTGCATTTAAGCCAAAATTGCTGTGAGCTATCAGCTAACGACTTTCAGTTATTTTCAGTTTACTTATGTAACTCTACTTCCCTGATACCTGGCCCCTAATCTTGAACATATTCCTGCCCATTCAACAACGCAAATTCTGCCCGCTGAAATTCTCGACCGAGGTAAGCAGCGTGATCCAGGCGAGTGATAGGGCAAGGTTTTGTTTCCTCAAAAATCTGTACACAGATTTCCTTAGCAGTTCTGCCCTTGTAAATCTCAGCGGGAGCACGCTCAACTTTGCCTCGTGTGGGAATAGGTTCTCCTGTTTCTGGGTCGCAGGCTAAACCGCGATCGTTGATGATATTTGTGAAATGTTTTGCATAGATAAGCATCTCCTTTGAATCCAGATAAATAATGAAATACCCGCTTGGGTCCAAATCGATGTAGCGCTTAGAAAGTTTTTGATCAATAGCTGTTGCGTTTGTAATTGCTTGATTCATCGCAGTTTTCTCAATGGCCAAAAATATTGGCGAGAAGATTTTGTAAACCTTCATACATCTTAAATCTCCTGGTTGCCTAGAGTCTTGCAGTCTAGTATGTATCGTTAAACTGTTACAGCGTACTAGCAATTTTTGTCCTTAGCTGTTAGTTTTAAGGGTTAATTTCTGTTTAGGCAGGTTTCTAAAGCTTTGCCCCTGGTATTGCATCTACTCAATGTCATCTCCATAGGATCTGCACAGGAAAGACAACTATTCTTCATTATTCTTCAAGCACTATCTTTTAAGGATTGTCCTTTAAGCACTGTCCTTTAAGCCAACTGTAGCTGCAAGGGAACCTCAAAACGATGATTGACTCTTTTATTCCAAATGAACTGGCAGTAGCTCCAAATCCTCTGGCATTAACGCCAAATTTGAAGCTCATCACGATTCCGATCGATGCTTACACCTGCTTTGAACTTTGGATTCCCGCAAATGCAGTTCTTTTGGCGGAGGAAGCCCTTCTGCTAAAAGGCGATTGCGTCAGGCTAGAAGAAATTTGTGCCAAACTGATCTGGCTACTGGGCGCTAAGTTCATCGGCAATGGCCACGTAGCCACCCAATCCCTTATCTACGACTGGGGAGAGATTGAAAACCACATTCGCAAATTGGGAAGAGAGTTTAACGCAATAGGAGTAACCTATTTGCCCCAGGCGATTAGTCCCGATAACGAAGGCGATATTTCCTCATCCTGGACTTTACGGCCAATAAGCTGGAACATTTCGCTGCTCAATCTGAAAGCTACAAGCCATCACAGCTTTGAAGTTGAAATACTGCCCACTAGCCTTTCGATTTCGTTTGGGGCCCCATCACAAAACGCGAAAAAGGAGTTGTAAGGGCGATCGACTCCTAATGATTAGCGTTCTCACCCCTCTTAACAACAAGCTTTAACGTGAAGACTCACTCGTGATCAATCTTTGAAGGATTACTCTGGGATGCTGAGGGATAATTTCCCACGGATGAATTTTGTGTAAGCAGTAGGGCACTTCCCAGAAGAACTGCGCTCCCCAGTGCAGCCAGCAAAAGCGGGTAGCTGGAAAGCTTAAAGTCTCGCCAGAGACGCGCTAGGGGATGGCTTTCTCGGCGCAGCACTTGCACAGACGTAAGACGCTTGAGTGTAAATGGATCTCGGACATAATGACCGCTCCAACTTACGACTAATCGTTCACGGCAATACTGGCACGTCAGCAATCCCCGCAAGAGCTTGTGAGGCTTAATTGCATCGGTGCGGCGGCAAATAGGACAGGTAGGGAAAGGGGTGCTAAAGGTGTGAGCGTTCATCCAAATTGTTCGTCCGAATCAACAGCTAGGTGAATACACAAAATCCATTTGTCAACAGAAGGAACACCCATTTTCTACATTTCTAAAGCAGGAGCGCAATAAAAGAATTTGATTGATCGGAAGTTCTAGAGATTAGCATAGCAACCACTTTTGGAGTGTACACTTGATGTATAACCGTTAGGAATATTCTTAAAGTTAGTTCCTGAATATTTATTTCCCATTGTGGTAACTTTTCTGAAATTTCAGGAACAACGGTGGGGTTTGTTCAGGATTAATAGTGCTGGAATGCCCTAGCCATCATGATGAGGGACTTTTGTTTTCTCGGTTGGGCTAGAGCAGTCATTTCCTGCTAACAAGTTGTTCCAATGCTGGTTTAGTTTGCAATCTCTGCTAAAAGAGGGCTTTGTTTTTTTGTGCTAGACGCAAAAATGATAAGCAGCTCTTACACCTTTTGCAGCTTACGTACGCAACTATAGCAGTCTCGAACTCATCTATGAAGTTGGGAGACTTTGTGCGAGAAGGTTTTTAAGGAGGCCTTCTTCATATTTCATTAGATAGCCATCCCCGTTTGTGGGACACGCTATTTGCTGCTTGCCTGACTGGTGCTTTTCTCTCAGAATAAGGACCAGGAAAGAAATGTTTATACTTCCTCTCATTTTTCTTGTATTCCTTGAATGATTGCCAGATCCTCGCCTGATGTTTTGAGTTCAGAACAATCGGCCTATCAACCACCAACTACCCCTAGCAACCTTCTAACGCGGCTGCAGCTTTCACCAGAGACGGTCGTGCTGTTTCTGGCGTTAGCGATCGGAAGTGGGACTGGTTTGGCAGTTGTCTTGTTTCACTATTTAATTGAAAAAATTCAAAGCCTCATGCTCGAAGATGTCATGGGGCTGATCGCTTCCTGGGGTGCCTGGACCCTGGCTTGTATTCCAGTCCTTGGTGGATTAGTCGTTGGAGTAATGCGATGGCGCTGGCAGGATTTTGGTCCTGGAATTTCAACGCTAGTTTCTGCAACCCAGGGAACCAATAACATCTCACCGGGTCGGGCAACAGCAAAGGCCGTAGCTGCTTCTGTTTCGTTAGGCTCCGGGGCATCTCTGGGGCCTGAAGGTCCTAGTGTTGAAATTGGGGCAAACATTGGTTGGATTCTGGGACAGGGGCTGCAGGTGTCTCAGGAACGTCAACGATTGCTGTTGGGTGCAGGTGCTGCCGCCGGGTTGGCTGCTGGATTCAATGCGCCGATCGCGGGCATTTTCTTTGCCCTTGAAGTGGTTCTGGGCACAACCTTCGCCACGTCCGCCGTTAGTGTCGTTTTGCTGGCAGCCGTTGTTGCAGCGCTAATTGCTCAGATTGGTTTAGGCGGGCAGCCCGCATTCATTTTGCCGGTTTACGAAGTTCGCAGTTTGCTGGAACTGCCGCTCTACATAGGCTTGGGGCTGTTTGCTTGCTTGGTCGCGATCGCCTACACCCAGGCAATTCGGCTGGCCCAACACTTTTTCAAGGGCAAATTGCCGGGTTAAGCTGGATGGGACGGGTCCCCCCTGTTACGTCCTGCTTTGGGTGGGCTTTGTGTTGGCCTTGTTGCGTTGCAGTTTCCCCAAATTCTCGGCATTGGGTATGAAACAATAGAGGCAATGTTGCGGGATGTACAGCTCTCGCTGCCGCTGCTTCTAAGTTTGCTGGCAATCAAGCTGGTCATGACCGCCGTTAGCCTTGGAAGTGGATTGGTCGGTGGGTTGTTTGCCCCAGCCATGTTTCTTGGGGCGTCGTTGGGGGCTGCCTATGGTAAACTGATGGCGTTGATCCTGCCGTTTTCTCCTGGTAGTATTGCTGCCCCTCCTGCCTATGCGATGGTGGGCATGGCAGCGGTTCTGGCAGCAAGTGCCCGTGCGCCTTTGACCGCAATCCTATTGTTGTTTGAGCTAACTCGTGATTACCGCATTATCCTGCCGTTGATGGCAGCCGTTGGCTTGAGCGCCTGGTTGATTGAACGGTTGAAGCCGATCGCGCGCAACGCAGCAAGCCTCCAGTCGACAGGGCTGACGATGCAACCCAACCAAAGTTCTGATGTTTTACGACAGCTACCCGTTTCTCAGGCAATGCACCAGGATTTTTGGCTCTGCCCAGTTCGCTGTCTGTGTTACAAGCGGGCTTGGCGTTAACAAGACATCAAACACGAAGTGCGCTAGTGGTTGATGAAGCGAATCAATTACAGGGAATTGTCACCCTTCAGGATGTCCGTCGGGCCATTTCTCGATCGGAAAAAGAAGTGAATGTTCACATAGAGCAAGAATTTCCTACCAGTCCTTCTAACCAGAAGTTAGGAGATATTTGCACAAAAGATTTGCTGTACGTCTACAAAGACGAACCGCTTTCGGAGGCAATCGCTCGCATGGCAGCACGAGGATTGCGGCAACTTCCTGTGGTTGATCGAGACAATCCTCATCATATTCTAGGTTTACTAGAACAGGAAAGAATTGACTTAATATCGAGTCTGGCGATGATGCGGCAAGCACTGCACCCCTTTTTGGATACGTCGCTCTCACTAGAGGCGCGGGGAGCAGGAAAACAGACGCAATCGGCAGCTTAGGAAACGAGTAAACCAGTTCTCATTGTGGATGAGAACTGATATAGATCAGACAAGTTTGTTAGCAGTAGCAGAGAGCAACCCATTGGAGCTTTTCAGTCATTAGTAACGGCTATTCATCATCTTCCACTTGGTCAATCTGCTTTAGATGAATGTGCTTACGGCCCAAGGAGATTTCAAACTCATCACCTGGTTTAAGATCCATCTGTTTGGTATAGGCTGACCCAATTAGCAAATTGCCGTTAGATTGTACGCTAATTCGATAGCTAGCACTACGACCACCACGTCCGTTAAGGGCTTGCTTACCGTCTAATTCAATTCCTTCGGCATCAATGAGAGCGTTCAAAAATTTCATCATATTGACTCGCTCGACACCATTTTTGTCACGGTGTAGTAGCCGCACTCTCTTGCCTTTTGCTCTTTGCTAAGGTTTTCTAGGTCTTTGACTTTCTTTAGCAGCGCCTCACCAGTCAACGGCTCAATCTTCTTCTTTTAGACATTAACTTAACTCAAACTCGTGGAGAGAGGTTTTACTTTTGCCGACATCTGTCACCTTTTTATCAAAAGGCATAAACCTTAGCTTATTGTTAGCTTATGAGATCATACTACACTCATCTCATTATTTTTCGAGTCTCCTATCTACTAATTTATTTGAAATTGATTCTGTTAAGTAGAAACATATAGCGATCCTATTTGGATTGTAAGAAAGGTTTCCACCAGAAACCTTTCTTACAATGCACCCTCATTCTCACAAATGATTTAGGACTGCTGTATCAGGCTTCTATTTGGGCTGTGAAAGAGCCTTTAGAGGTGCTCGTCTCACAATCCTCTCGCCCTATACAAACCATTGAGACAGGAATGGATTAAATGTAAGTTAATGCTAAAAGAGAATGTCAAAGTTTAAGTACAGATGTTGCAGTGGAATAGTCAGATAGGAGTTAAAGAGTTTGCGCGTTCTGACTTCTGATTCCAGTTGATTCTTTCATAAGACGTAATGCTTTCTCAAATCTAACGTCTGATCCGATCGCCATTGATGGGATGCAATTGCTAGCATGTCGGTTATATTTCCATCAAAATTATCCACGTATTGTCAAGCAAACGATAAACAAAGGGCAATTATAATCATGCCCAGGTAGCAGCAATACAGTAACAGCAATAAGTCAATAAAGAGCGCAGTTCTTCCTCAAATTGGATATTGAAATCGTTTCTTGCAAAACCTCTCAATCTCACAACCGATAGGACTGCTATAGCAGTAAGGATGAGGATGAGGATGAAACCAAACCCCAAAGAGCAAGGCTTTGTGGTTTGCCGCCTGTCCTAACCCATTCTCGTATTGCTATACATAACCGAAATTACGGCGTGGCGGGTGTTCAAACAAAAGGCAGAAGGTTTCTTAAGTAATACCTCCTGCCTTTAGTAACGAAGTTTTATTGGTCTAGGGATGCCCTGAAGGGAATGAGAACGGAGAATTGAGAGAAGCTTTAATCAACCCTCAAAACTCGTTGTTATTCCTCAAGTGCTTGGCTGCGCCTGTTGACGCCGTTGACGCCACTGCTGATGCATCTGCTCAAGCTGCTGACGCTGTTCAGAAGTCAAGACTGCGTTCCGCTGAGTTTTGGCATTCTCACGAATTTCTCGAATTCTAGCTTTCTGGTCATCTGTAAGATTTAAGGACGCCCAAACTCCTTTTCCTCGCTGTCCTTGCTGTCTCGTCGTTTGCCCCTGTTGCCTCATGGCCTGTCTCTGTTGTTTCATAGCCTGAAGCTTCGATTTCTGTTCATCGGTCAGTACCGAGTCGATTTGGGCGCGGGTAGACTCACGGATTTGTTTGAGTTTTGCTTTTTGGTCATCGGTTAGATTGAGCTTGTTCATTCCCCCACGGTGTTTATGCATTTGAGGTGCATTAGGAGTCGTGGTGGATTGGGAGAATGCAGGAAGAACGGGAGCAACGGTAAGTGCTAACGCGATCGCACTAGGCAGAAGCAGAGAGAGTTTCTTGATCATTGTTTGTCCATGAAATTGTCTAAGTTGCAACAGAGCGATCAGGGTAGAAAGACACTGATAGAGCAGGCAAGTTTGCATCAGCAGTTAGCAGCCCCTAGCCGAAACGACTAGCTGCAAACGATGAACCGTTTTTTAGAGTGTCTAATGCCTTCCTAACTGTTTCGTCTGTATGTATAGCGTTAGACAGATTGAGTTGAAGGAACGTTCAATCCGGGTCAAAAATTCTCTGCGGTTTCGCGAGGACGACCAAGGGTAGTGATATAAAGGACGGCTTCATCGGTTGGAATTCCCAGCACTTCGTTTACCTGGTCATCAAAGAAGCCACCAATGCCGCTCACCCCAAGCCCCAGGTAGATGGCAGCTAGATTTAGCCGTTGCCCCAGATGACCGGCATCCATATGGAGGGAGCGGTAGACACGATCGCCGTACTCCGCCACCGATACCTTTAAATCAGCCGTGTGAAACAAAACAGCTCCTGCATCCCGCCCCAAATCTTGCCACAGGCAAAGGAAATGGAGTTCTTTGCGGAAATTTTTGAAGCGAATCTGACGGAGTTCCTGTGCTTTTGGAGCGTAATAGTAGCAGCCTTCCTCCAAACCAGTTACGGAAGAAACGGCAATAAAGGTTTCAACCAGACTCAGATCAAAAAGTCAGGAGAACCGTCAAGATCCTGGTCAATGTAATGTTCTGGATGATATGTGAAATCGAGTAAGGTTTTCAGTTCGTCTAAGGTCAGGGTTTCCCCGCTATAGGCACGAGTAGAGCGCCGTCTGAGAATTGTGCTGTGCAATCCTTCTAGATTGTTTCCCCAATTGATCGGTGAGGTAGCAGTGGAAACCTTTAGACAAAACGGGAAATTGTATTTGTCCGATCGCTGCCCTTCAGTAGGAGCCAGCTTCCAGTTTGCCTTCGTGGTGTTATCTAAAGGAATCTGGGTGGCGCGATGCAGGTAACTCAGAAGTTGCCCATCGGGGATCGTTGGGTAATCTACCTGGGTTGAAGCAGGTAGAAGCGTGCGGGCCAGCGGTAAGTTTTGCTTTACTTCTAGCAAATCGGCCAGGGGATAACGACCGTTGCACTCTCTTGCTCAGCGTCTAGATAGAGCAGTTGGTCGATCGCCTCATCAATGAAGCTGCCAATCAGGTGAGGACGGTAATCGCTCAAGGCGGCTGCCAGTTCCAAATTACCTAAAAGGTGCCCTGTATCTAAGAAAATGCGGCGGTAGGCTCGGTCCTGATAGCGCCAGGCGGATCGAAAAAAAACGGCGGTAACTACCAATGCTAGCTGAGTATTTTCCAGAATCGGATGCCAGAAACACGCCGATTGCAGCTTCGTCCAAACATCGTTCTCCCAAAAATGGACGAGCGAATGGGTGCGTGTCTGGTAGTTATACAGTCCCGCTGGAAGTAGGGGGTACCACGGGAAATTAAATAAACCTCAGCCGGATAAAGACCGCCCGCCGATGGTGCCGATCTCAAGTAGTGCGGGTTCCCTGGTACGGGAATCATTCCTGTCAAACCATAGCTGTAGAAGAGCAACTGGGAAAGCCGTTGCCACCATACCCACTCTGAGTCGTCGCTGGGTGGTTTTTCGTCGTCCTGCAAGTATGGTTTGAGATCGATCGAGGGACCGATTTTGTATTCCTTAAACGGAATAGGCTGTTGTTCCCAGTTCAACGGTTGGCTTTTTCGCGTTGAGGGTTTTGGGGTCATACTTGGTTCGCTCGTGGTAGTGTTGGGCGATCGACCCTTGATTTTGCGGCATAGCGCGTCTGGAAAAATTCGGTTCCGCTTCAATCTTGACACTCTCTCATTTAAAAGTGCTACCCCATTCGAAAGTGTTTGGACTTACGCAAACCTCGCAGGTTTTGATTAAGACGTGGAACTCATAGACGAGGACGGCGCTGAAACCTCCGAGGTTTTGGCAAACATAAGCCTTCAGTGTTAGGGCGATCGCTCAGAAATGTTTGCTTTTTTGGATGATTGGCTAAATTGCTTGAGGTGGGTTGCCCAGGTCCAATACCCTTGGGGACTCAAATGCAATCCATCGGTGCTTAAATCAGGCCGCAAATTTCCTTCAGTATCAGAGAAATAGAGGGACAAATCTAAGTATTCAACCTTCTCTTCTTTCGCCATAGCGGCTAACTGCTGGTTTAAGGCCCGAATGGAATCATTGGGAACACCCGCAAGACGATCGCTTAAGGCTGGAAGCTGTAGATAACTCTGAGGAACCGTATCGCGCGATCGATCAGGGGAGTACCTATCTCCATGCGGCAGAATGGACTGAATGACGATTCGGGCACGGGGATGGACACTCTTTAAGTGGCGAACAATTTCCCGCTGGTTCGCCAGCACGGTTTCTGCCCTCGCCCCTCGAATCAAATCATTAATGCCGATCATGACAAACACGGTTTCCGGCTGTGTGGCGTCAAACAGGTGCAGCCGTTGCAGCAAACCAGCCGAAGTTTCCCCTGAAATTCCTTGATTCAACCATATACTTTCTGTTGGCAATAACTCGGACGGAAACCACAGACTAAGCGAATCTCCCGCCAATACCATCAACCGTTTTGGAGGATTTTCGGCAGCAACTTTTGCTTCCCGCCTCAATAATGCGACCCACTGTTCGTAGGTGAGCTGAAGCCGAGAACCAGATTCAGTTTGCGGGGAAGGGGTTGTGCAGTCGAAGCATTCACCCAGGCAGAGGTCGAAAAGGCCCCTCGATGCAGCAGCAGAGCAGCCAAAATAAACAGACCGCTAATAGCGGTAGATAAAACAATCCAACCCGGAATCGTGGTAAAGCGCCTAAACACTGAACTTAGATCTAGCGTAATTCAAGGCAGACTAAAGGAGAAGCATCACATTATATAGCGTAAGGCTTTGAAAAAAGCCCCCAAGGCTGGGGCTTTTTGTTAATAAATCTCTTGCGTAGTCGAAAGGTATTCTATAGAAAGCGATCGCCGCAAGACGGATTTTTTCCTTACGTTAAACGAGATTCACAATTAGTCAGATGACTTAGCAAAGGCAACTTCGCCAGGAATTTCTTCGCCGTAAGCACCTTCACCATGCTGGTGAATGTCCAGACCTTCGTCTTCCACTTCGAGTGGCACCCGCAGATCCATAAATAGACCCAGAACTTTGAGAATGATGAAGGTACCAAGGCCAGCTAAGATCCAGGCAATCAGAACCGCCACGATATTCGTAAAGAATTGTCCAGGGTTGCCAAAGAGCAATCCGTTATTGCCCGCAGAATTTACAGCTTTGGTGGCAAAAATACCGGTCAAAATTGCACCCGTAGTTCCGCCAACACCATGTACCGGGAAGGTATCCAAGGAGTCATCAAACCGCAGCTTTGCTTTCAAGTTGACAGCGTAGAAACAAATTAGAGACGTGATAGCTCCAATCACAACAGCGGAAAGTGGTGTAACAAAACCGGCAGCGGGGTAATACCCACCAGACCTGCAACAAATCCACTACCAATTCCAACAGCGGTTGGCTTACCCTTTAGCAACCATTCAGCCAAAGCCCAGGCTAGACCAGCAGCCGACGTTGCGACGGTTGTTGCGACAAAGGCAACGGTAGCCAGAGGACCAGCACCAAGAGCACTTCCAGCGTTGAATCCAAACCAGCCAAACCAAAGTATTCCAACACCTAACAGCACGAAGGGAACGTTGTGGGGAACGATCGGTTTAACCATCCAATCCTTCCGGGGACCCAGCACCCATGCCGCCACAAGAGCAGATACACCGGAACTGATGTGTACAACCGTACCGCCCGCAAAGTCCAATGCACCCATTGCACCCAGGAAGCCCTTACCCCACACCATGTGGGCCAATGGAGAATAGATAAACGTTGACCAGAGGATGATGAACCAGAAGAAGGCTTTGAACGAAATCCGTTCAACAATGGCACCAGAAACCAGGGCAACCGTGATGATGGCAAACATCATCTGGTAGACCATGAATACCTGGTGAGGAATGGTTGGCGCGTAGCCGATCGGATCGGCAGCATCAAAGGCCACTCCGTTTAGACCGAACCAGTCAAGCCCACCAATGAACTGTTGAATTCCAGCGCCAAACGGTTGATCCTTCGTGATGGCAACATCAAAGCCCAAACTGTAGCCCCACAGGATCCAGGTGACACCGACGATCGCCATGGCAGCCAGGCTCATCATCATGGTGTTCAAAACGTTGCGCGATCGCACCAACCCACCATAGAAGAAAGCCAGTCCTGGTGTCATGAACAGTACGAGAGCAGAAGACGTTAACATCCATGCGGTGTCGCCTGTATCCAGCTTGGGTGCATTTGCGGCTGCATCTTGAGCGACCGCAGTACCCGCCATTGGGCCTGTCAGCAAACTCAGGGCCGTAATGATAATTAGGGGCAGGCTAAATACTGCAGTTAATTTTGTTAGAGACTGCTTACCCGCTCTACCCTGTCTCCCCTCCGTAAGACTGAGAAAACTTTGCCAAACCGAAGCCGTAGCCCGATTGAAATGACTAGAAGAACTCCGACGTTTACTCTTTGACCTCTTGTGAAGCTTTAGTTTAGACATTGTTACCAAGAATTCCTTGCGAGAACATTAGTGCAAACAAACAGGCGATACACCAGGGTGGGTTGGGTCAGAACAGTATAGAGCGAAAAGCTAAAAATATTGCTTGAAAGACTCTATCCGTCAACAGGTCAAATATTAAACGACCAATTTCTCCATCCTCCCCTTCGCAATGTTCCTCAAATCGATAGAACACCTCGCCACAACAATGACCCAATGAGAGTGATTGCACCAATTCTGTAGAGGATAATTCTGTATCTTAAATAACAAATTGCTCTTGCGGTCTAATAGGATCTAACTACAGAAGGCACATCAGGCCTACAACGATTTACCTGTTGCCTCACGAGGGATGCATTCGTGCTCGAATTCCTTGATACTAAATGGAGAAATGTACAACGCCGGAGGGGACACTAATGCTGTCGAAAGGGTTTGAAGTGGAAATGTACACAGGTACCCCTGAAGGCGACATTGTTGGGCTTTCTGACAAAATTGTGGCGGAATTAGACGGGTTTGTGCGCGAACCTGACAGCCGCAATGTCGAATACACGACCCCACCCTGCTACCGCTACGAACGATCGCTCTGCGATTTGGTGCGTCCTCGAATTCGACTGCGCGGGTACCTGAAGCAGTTAGGAGACTACACCCTTATTCCAGGCAGCACCCTCTCTTTGGGGGAGCAGAGCGCTTCTACCGATCGGACCCTGGTAATCCCTACCACAGTTACATCGAGCAGACCTATGGGACTCGGGTTGTTACCGCCAGTATTCACATTAATGTGGGTATCAGTGATCCTGAATTGCTCATGCAGGCATGCCGTCTCGTTCGGGTTGAGGCACCCCTCTATCTAGCACTCAGTGCCTCCTCCCCATTTTTAGATGGAACTGCAACTGGTTATCATTCCACGCGGTGGGGCTGTTTCCAAAAACTCCTGCCCATGTTCCACTATTCGAGAGCCACGCCCACTTTATTCGATGGACTGAGCAACAGCTAGCGCTGGGGACCATGCAAAACGTCCGTCATCTGTGGTCGTCAGTTCGTCCTAACGGCGATCGACGTCCCTATAACCTGAACCGTTTGGAGCTTCGAATTTGTGATTTGGTTTCTGATCCAATCTCGCTTCTGGCAACCACCGCTCTACTAGAAGCGCGCCTGCTCCAGATGCTGCAAAATCCAACGCTCGACCCCCTACAGCTAAGTCAACTTCCAGAAGCAAGCCGCGCCGAAGATTTAATTGCTCTGACCGACGAAAACGAAACGGCGGCATCGAGGTCAAGTCTAGATGCCCAACTGAGACATTGGAAGGATGGAAAACCCATTCAAGCAAAGGAATGGATTGAAGAGCTTTATCACGACGTCGTGCCGATTGCAAAGCAGCAGGGGTTTAGCTGTTTTCTCCTGCCGCTTAAAAAATTTTGCGGGAAGGCAACGAAGCTCAACGATGGCTAAAAATCTCCGACCAAGGAATAGATCCTCGTTATGTGATGAAGCAGGCTATTCAAGACACGTCTAATTACGAGCTTGTCTTGCAGGATACAATTTGTCAGCCTCTCGTCGCCTAATTGTTCAAAAACCATTCCATTGGAGGAGGGGAAGTACCCTTCAAGAATCTCTCAAATTTTGAGCAATTCTTCACATAAAAACGAAACATTAAAAATCCTATGGATTGTTCCGCTGAGGGGCAGATTTTGCTGTTTCTCTCTTGTAGGGGTTAAATTTCAGAACTATGCTCAAGGTCGTTTTAGTTCATCCCCAAATTCCTCCTAATACAGGAAATATTGCTCGTACCTGTGCTGCCACTGATACAGAACTGCATTTAGTAGGTCCATTGGGCTTTGAAATCAGCGATCGTTACCTGAAGCGGGCAGGCTTGGACTACTGGAAATTTGTTAAGGTTCGCTATCATCCGTCCTTCCAGGTGTTCCAGGAATTTTGGCAATCACAGGGCGGGCGCTGGATTGGCTTTAGCGCTGGTGGAATATGCAGCTATATTCAATTCAATTTCCATGCGAATGACTGGCTGCTGTTTGGTAGCGAAACCACTGGGCTACCGCCTGAAGTCCTTGCCGAATGCGCTGAAACTGTTTGTATCCCAATCGATCGAACGCATGTTCGTAGTCTAAATCTATCCGTCAGCGTTGCAGTTGGATTATTTGAAGCCCGTCGCCAACTGGGCTATTTGAAATAAACCTCGAAAGCAAGCAACACAGCCATCATGCACTTATGGTCTCTGCTACAGTTGCTCGTCGAAAGATGCGGAGACTAAACACTATATCTATATATATGCATCTATGCATGCAATCTAAAAGTGAATAGAGCTTAGTGGCCTCTATGCTGACTTGATATAAAGGAATTCAAACCCTCCTATGAAGGAATTTGAATGTGCTTGTTAAATAAGCTACAGGATAGGTTGGGGCTAATAAGAAATTTCTATAGAAAAGGCAGAAAGCCTGTTCTATGAATATAGCGTCTCGTTACCCAAAAAAGCTGAAACTCCACAGCAATTAGAGCTTCACAAGGGATATTGCCTGAAGTTTTAAAGTTTTCTTGAAGCTTGCAATCTACAGTCACTATTTGTTTGAAATTGTGGTAAAGTTCACCACCTTAAGGCGGTACTTATTTAGTTTCTGTCGTTTACTTGATGCAGTTGCTAAAATCAGCGCCTGGTCGAATGTACATCTCTGTTCTGAGAAACAAAAAGGAAACGTTTACCATGCTTTATTCAACGCAGTTGATAGGTGAATCGACAGGGTTGATTGATGGGCAACTACGTGCAAAGATTTTTGCCTTTGCCTGTTTATCCACCTGCGGTGCTGCCAATTCGCTGCATGTTTTGTTGGCAAGTTTGGGAAGGATAGAAAGACTCGCTATCAGCTTTCCGAAAGTTTGGTATCGGATTTTTCGTACTTATGTTAACTTGTCTAAATTGAAAAAGCAGGGTAATCTTGCCTAAGTGTATTTGCCCCTAGTGATTTTGATTGCATTTGTGTGTGATTTAAATCACCGACAGGTGGTAAGTTTAGTGACTCAAGGACAGTTAAACGCTGGACATTTAGGAGGTCGTTTTTGAAACGAGCATTTCCGCAGAAGGTTAAGCCTGTTCCTTCCTGTTTCAATGAGGATACGGTTGTAGGTCAGTCCAAGCAGGCTTCTTCAGAGGTTAATCGACGTGGTCGAACCTCTGCTGCCATGATTGGCTTAGCAATCTCGATGGGTGCTCATAGTATGCTGATTGCTCATCAAAGTGATGAGGCGATGGCAGCAGAGCCCTACCTAGCGAGCCCCGCTGTTACTACAGCTCCTTCATCCGATGTGGCTGTGCTCTCGTCGGGCGCTGAAGAAACTTCTTCCGCAGCAGCTCTTGCTCCAACTGGAGCTACTGTGATCGAGTACACCGTTCAGGAAGGACAAACCCTCTGGCAACTGGCTCAGTTCTACGGGGTTGATGCAGCAACAGTTGCTGCACTTAATAAGGTTCCACTCAATTCTGTGCTCCATGTTGGACAGGTATTGAAAATTCCGGTAGCGAACCGATCAACTGGTTTGGAGGCCTATCAAGGATCCACCAGCTCGAATCCTGGAATCAACATCTCTGGCGCACGCGGTAGTTCACCTGTTGGCATCAGCAACAGAGCTGATGATCAGGACGTTGCTTTAAAGGCTGAGCAGGATGCTGCGCTTGGCCGCTTGAAACAGAAGCGGGAAGATTTGAAGCTCAGTTTGACAAAGCTGAAGGCTGCCAAACAAGATTTGCCATCGGCTACGGAACCACCGACGCTTCAAGAGCACAAAACGGATGCTTATGAAGCATCCAGTGTTTCAACCTATAAGGTTGCGCCTGGAGATACGTTAATCGCGATCGCCCAGGTTTACGGAATTTCTCCGGCGAAACTGGCTGCTGCCAATCAGTTGAAAAACCCGAATGTGATCCGGGTTAATCAGGTTTTGGTGATTCCTCAAGCAGAGGCTGCTACTCAAGCTAAAGGTTTGGGAGTTGACACCAAATCCCAGGTTGGCACGACCGTTGCTATGCTTCCGACGTCTGTTGCATCAGATGTCCCCGTTATTACTGCGGATACAAAGCCTGACAGCGTTCTCGTTCCGATTCGTCAAACGGCTCAGCCAGAGTTTAAGGGTAAGCTTGCTTCGCTTCCAATCCAGGAGTCTTCTGCGGAAGATTTGAAGGCTGAAGATTCTTCATCTACTACCGTAGTTGCAGAAGCCCCTAAGCGAGACGAAACAGCAGTTGCAACGGCCCCCTTCGCTGGAAGTCCGTCTTCTCAGGGTGAGGAATCGATTCCACGATCGCACTATAGCTACGTGGAAAATCTCAAGCAAGAAATCCTCAAGCTGCGGGAAAAGTATCAGACCTCAGGGACTCTTTCCCAGGCTGGGTCTGAATCTGGAACCAAGGTCGCTGCTGCCTCATCTGCTTTCTCGTCAACTGATGTGCCAGTCAAAGAAGGTACTCAAAACGAGAGTGTCAACCCTGAATTTAGTTCCAGGGGCTATACCGAATCCTTGAGATCTCAGATTCAGCGGCTTCAGGCAAAAGCTCGGACTCGATCAATTGAGGTCTCAGCGAACTCTTCTGATTTAGCTCCGGTCGCTTCTAAGTCGCAATCCCAACTAGTTGCAACCGCTCCTATTGGTTCCCAGAACTACGAGCCGTTGGTTCCCTCATCCTCGGGCAAATGGTTACTCCAAACCTGCCGCCTCTCGGTGGTGTGGAGAACTACCTGCCCGGTAACTCTGGCAAGTTTAATGGCTATATCTGGCCTGCTAAAGGTCTTTTGACCTCTGGGTTTGGCTGGCGCTGGGGCCGGATGCATAAGGGGATTGATATTGCCGCACCCATTGGTACTCCTGTTGTAGCGGCGGCTCCGGAGTCGTTGTTACCGCTGGCTGGAACTCTGGTGGATACGGAAATCTGGTTGAGATCAAACATGCGGACGGGAGCTTTACGCTCTATGCCCACAACAACCGTATCCTTGTGCGTGAAGGACAGCAGGTTGAGCAGGGTCAGCAAATTGCTGAAATGGGAAGCACTGGCTACAGTACAGGTCCCCACTGCCACTTTGAAGTTCATCCGCCCGGACAAGGAGCTGCTAATCCGATCGCTTACTTACCTCGCGTTGGATAAACTGATTTCGGTCAATGACATTGGTTAATGACAGGGAGCTTAACCGCCCCTTTTTTCGTATGTAACCTCGGAGCTAGTGCTGAGTGCTGGGAACTGAGTGCTGAGTACGTCTAAAGCTGCCAGACTTTCACCGTGCTGTCTGAACTGCCGCTGACTAAAAATCGTCCATCGGTACTGATGGCGATAGAATTCACGGCACTCGTATGCTCATGCAGAAGGGTTGTCTGTTCCCCTTTTCTAGATTCCATAATCGAATGGTTGTATCGCTACTGCCGCTGGCCAAAAGTTTGCCGTTGCTGCTCAGGGCGATCGCGTTAACGGAATCGGAGTGCCTAACAGGGTTCGAATGACTTCCCCCTTTGCCAGGTCCCAAACTTTTAGGGTTTTGTCCTTGCTGCCGCTGATCAGCGTCTTGCTATCGGGGGTAATAGTGATCGCGTTTACCGAATTGAAGTGGCTTTTGGCAAAAGTGCGAATTTGCGTACCCGTCTTCAGGTTCCACAGCTTAATTTGATTGTCTAACCCACCGCTGGCGAGAAACTGACCATCTGGACTGAGGGCCACCGATCGAATCATTCCTGCCAAGCCAGGGAAGGTTCGTAGCGGTTCTCCAGTCGCTAGCTTCCATAACACAACCGTTCGGTCTTCGCTGCCGCTGGCAAGAAACTGCCCATCAGCACTGATCACAACTGAGTTCACATCCCTGGAATGACCGTTCAACGTTCGTATCAGCTTTCCACTTTCCAAATGCCAAAGCCTAACGGTGTCATCGTCGCTACAACTAGCGAGAGTTTGACCATCCGGGCTAATGGTCAGCGAGTTTACCCCTTTGGTATGCCCCATTAGGGTTCGTTTCAGTTCGCCTGTTGGTAAATGCCAGATGCGAATAGTATCGTCCAGACCACCACTTGCAATGGTTTGGCCATTCGGACTAATCGTCACGGCCATTACCCAACGCGAGTGTTCGGTGAGGGTTCTCAAGGAGTGGGGACCACGTGAGCCAGAGTTGGGCGGTCTCGAGGAAGGTCTGAAAGCAGGAGTACCCGGTGTCTGCGGACGGTTGGAACCGCTTGGTTGACCGGATGTCCCTGGTTTAGAGGGTGTTTGACCAGAGCCAGCGGAATGTCTTGATGGGTTGGGAGGAGGGTTATTAGAAGGTGGGTTGGCTGGTATTGCGGGGCGAGACAACGCCATTCGAAGATCCTTCATGACCGCGTCCGCCGAAGGATAGCGCTCGCTGACGAGATCCTTCAGCATCCTATCCAAAATTTGGGCAATGGGTTCACTAATTCTCCGACCGCGATGGTTTAAAAGTTCTCGCCACATCCAGCGGCCTTCCAATGGGTCAAACAGTTCGTCTGGCTTCATCTGGGTCAGCAGATAAATACAGGTGGCCCCCAAACTGTAAATATCGCTGGCAGGATATGCTTTACCGCTTCGAAGTTGCTCCATTGGAGCGTAACCCTCTGTGCCAATTTTGGTGCCGGGTTGGGCAGGACCTTCTGATGAGAGCAGTTTGGAAACGCCAAAATCAATCAACATCAACCGGTTGTCAGATTTGCGGCGAATGATGTTGGACGGGGTAATGTCTCGATGAATGACCTGCTTATCGTGTATGAATTTGAGAATGGGCAGAATTCCAGCAAGCACTTCCCGAATTTTTTGCTCGCTGAAAACGCCTTGCTGGTTTATTTCCTGCTGCAGGGTTTGTCCCTCAACAAACTGCTGAACCAGGTAGAGGCGTTTGTCATGCTCAAAGTAGGCCAGCAGAGTTGGAATCTGAGGGTGCTCTCCAAGCTCATTTAACCTGACAGCCTCCTGCGCGAATAGCTGAACTGCTTTCTCTAAGGATTTTGTGCCCTGGACCTGGGGCGAAAATTGTTTGACGACGCAACGGGCTTTCAGGCGATCGTCATCTTCTGCTAAATACGTTCTGCCAAATCCACCCTGACCAATCAGCCGTGTCACACGATAACGCCCTCTCAAAAGCGGCGTGAGTTTTTCACCACACGCAAGGCAAAATTCGGCGCTATCGGGATTTTGCGGCTGTTTGCAGTCCGGATTGAGGCAAAGGTCATGCTTACGCACTCGGCGACGTATAGTTAATTTTGCCCCGGTGAAACCATTTCTATGAAATTCTTCTGAAATTTCCCATTTAGAGAAATCGCCCTTTCACCGGAGCAGCGTACAAAGAAATCACCATACAAAAAACGCGGAACCTGTGCTACTGCTAGCAGATCTACCAGTCTATCTCAGACCTGCTGAATTCGTGGATTTGTAGGGGATAGCGGACAGGAAATAACCCACAATGAACCCAAGAATAAGTCCCGACACATGACCCACCATACTCGCCTCAGGAATCAACCAATCTGAAACCATCTGGAGGCCAACCAGACTCAGAATCCATGCCAGTTGATTTCTGGCAAGCTTGACCTTTCCCGTCGCCAGCCTCTTGTCAAAATTGCGGCAATTACTCCCAGTAATCCCATAATGGCTCCTGATGCTCCAACGCAAATCAGCTCGGGAACCTGGGTAACGATAGACAGAACGGCGATCGTGATCATTGAGCCGACGCCACTGAAGAAGTAGGCAATCAGAAATCGAATAATTCCTAACCTGGCTTCTACAATTCTGCCGAGGACGTAAAGGCCTAGCATGTTTGCCGAAAGATGTAGCCAATTGAGGTGCAGGAAGTTAGCGCTCAAAATACGCCACCATTCCCCCGCAAAAACGGCTTCTGGAATTAGTGCCCCTAAGCGGTATAAATTATCGAGATTTTCACTTCCGCCCAACGCTTCCTCTACAGCAAACATCAAGCAATTTGCGGCAATCAGGGCAAGGGTGGCGGGAGTCTTTTGCCCTCGGCGGATGTTTCTGAGACTGTATTGGGATTCCTGCCTGAGGTCTGTTCTGAGTGAAATAAGGATTGTTCTAGCGGAATCAGTCAAGGTTTGGTTGAAATTCACCGATGGGTGGGAGAGTCGCCAGTCGATCGCGTTTTTGCACGGCATCAACGCGATCGTGCAGGTCCAATAGCTGTTGCCGAGCAGAATCATTTCCCGCAGCCAGCTCAGCGGTTGCTAACCAAAACTGACGAACTGGTTCTGGATAGAACGACAATGGCCCTTTGAAGGCTTTTTGCACCTGATCGACCTGTCCACAAAATGCCAGTGCATACATTCTCGCAAGATCGACCGTGAGTGGATCTACGGCTCTTTTGATTTTTGAAGGCGCTCAACGCCCTGAAGAAGCCCATTGATGTCCCCCGTTTCTCCCAGCGATCGCAAATAATAAACAACAACCGTTTGGTCGTTATAGAACGTTTTCTCAGATAAATTAGCCTGCACCCATGCTGCAAACTCATCCCAACGCGCACCAAGCTTGTAGAGGAGAGCCGTTGCGGTTCGGCCTGTCATCGTTGTTGTAGTTTCGTAGTCCTTAAAAAGTTGAATTGCTTCATCCAGCTTGTTTTGCTGACCCAGTTCCAGTCCACGTAGCAACGTGGGATATTCAAACCATCCATCGGTCGGGTGCAGCCAGCGCAAGCAATTAGCCAGCGATCGTGCCTGACCATAATGTTCCTGAGAAACAAGCTGTCTCACCTTTGCAAAACCAAGGGATGGAACGACAACGAATGCCATCCATAGTCCCCCACTAATCCAGCCTGCCCGTTGCGGCACAACGTAATAGGCTCCCGCAAGCACCAGCAAAATGAATCCAGAAATAACAACCCAGCCTCGATCAATTTGCCGGATCCGAAGCAGCATCAGGACGCACCAGAAGAGGACCAGTTGAATCAAAACAGTGTTAAGGCTCATGAAACTCGGGGAACCGCCGTTAAGCGCTGAAGACGTGAACTTAAGTTATATCGCGGTCCTGTCGAGATTGCGGGAAGAAATTCTAGCGGAACTCCTTCTCGCGAAATTCTCAATTTCACAACGGATTTGGGACTGCTATAGGATTGGGATGCAGTCAAACAATGGCCTGCACACCCATCCCTACTGTGTACCCTACCGAATTGAATGGCAAGAAGAGAATTTAGCAATTCTCGTTGAAGGCAACGATGAAGCAACGCACGCGAGAGAAGACGAAACATGAAACTAAGTCTTTGCATGATTGTGAAAGATGAGGAGACGCTGCTTCCTCATTGTTTGAACAGTGTGCAAAATGTGGCCGATGAGGTGATTATTGTCGATACGGGTTCGATCGACAAAACCTTAGACGTTGCGAGGGAGTCAGGTGCCAGAGTTTATTCTTTTGAATGGTTCAATGATTTTGCTGCCGCTCGAAATGAGTCGTTGAAGTATGCCCAGGGCGAATGGATTCTGGTGCTGGATGCGGATGAGGTACTCGTTCCCGAAATCATTCCGTCGTTGAACCAAGCCATTCGGGAATCTGATGTGTTGGCAGTGACGCTGCTACGACAGGAAGTAGGGACGAACCGTCCCAATTCATTAATTTCACGATTGTTTCGAAACCGTCCCGACATCAGCTTTTCCCGCCCCTACCACGAACTAATTGATGACAGTGTTACGGCTATTTTGAACCGAGAACCGCAGTGGCGAATTGTTGAATTAGCAGGAGTGGCAATTCAACATACGGGCTATCAAACAGATGCGCTCGCCCAACGTCAAAAGGTCGATCGTGCCCGCACCATCATGGAAGGTTATCTCAAAACCATCCCAACGATGCCTACATTTGCAGCAAATTAGGTGCCCTCTATGTTGAAAATGGCGAAATCAAAAGGGGCTAGAACTGTTGAAGCAAGGACTGAAATCACCCCACATTGAAGCTGCTGTGCAATACGAACTGCACTATCACCTCGGCAGCACCTACAGCCAGCTACAGAATTTCGTCCAAGCCAGGAAGCATTATCGGCTTGCAACCGAACAGCCCATTTCTCCTGGGTTTAAATTGGGCGCTTACAACAACTGGGGCAGTTTGTTGAAAGATCAGGGCAATCTGATGGATGCGAAAGAGCTGTTTCAGAAAACGATCGAACTAGAACCAACCTTTGCAATGGGGTATCTCAATCTGGGAATGACGCTGAAGGCAATGGGCGATTTGGCAGGAGCGATCGCTCACTATCAGCGGGCTATTGAACTCAACCCCACCTACGCCGATGCCTATCAAAACCTGGGCGTTGTGCTGTTGAAAGTTGGAAATGTTCCACAAAGTTTGGAAGCATTTCGGCGGGCGATCAACCTTCATCAACAGCAAGGCTCCCCGAAGCTGATCGCTTACAACAGGGATTGAAAGAAATGGGATTGTTGTGAGGGATGAAGGATAAAGCTTTAGCTAGTTACGTTATTGACGAAAATGATTTCTTGATCAAGCGATTATTTACTTATACAGGACTTACGCATTGTGGCTAGAATCTTCGAGGTTTGCATCGGTCCCGTGCTTTAAGGCTGAGCGTGCAGCTTGGGAGAGCCGTAAGTAGCGTAAAATTGTTTTTCATCCGGCATTTACACCTCACACCCATGTACTGCGACTACCTGGTTCAAATCCTGACTGCCCGTGTCTACGACGTTGCCCAGGAAACGCCGTTGGAAGTTGCTCGAATCTGTCTGCTCGGCTTAATAATAAACTGCTGCTGAAGCGAGAAGATATGCAGTCCGTCTTCTCCTTTAAGTTGCGGGGAGCGTACAACAAGATGGCAAACCTGCCGCCTGATGCTTTGGCACAGGGGTAATTGCTGCATCTGCCGGAAACCACGCGCAGGGGGGTGGCCTTGGGGGCTAGCCGACTGGGCACAAAGGCGATTATCGTCATGCCCGTAACCACACCTCAGGTCAAAATCGATGCGGTCAAAGCGCGGGGAGGCGAGGTGGTGCTGCATGGCGATACCTACGACGACGCGTACGCTTTTGCCCGTCAGCTAGAGGCCGAAAAAGGCTTGACCTTCATTCATCCGTTTGACGATCCCCATGTCATCGCGGGGCAGGGAACGATCGGAATGGAAATTCTGCGGCAGTATCAGCAGCCCATCCATGCCATTTTTGTGGCGATCGGCGGCGGCGGCTTAATTTCTGGCATTGCCGCCTATGTGAAGCGCATCCGTCCCGAAATCAAAATCATTGGGGTGGAACCCATTGATGCGGATGCGATGTATCGCTCTCTCAAAGCCGGAAAACGGGTGCGCTTACCCCAGGTCGGTTTGTTTGCGGACGGGGTGGCCGTGCGGGAAGTGGGAGAAGAAACCTTCTGGCTCTGTCAGCAGTATGTGGATGAAATCATGCTGGTAGACACCGATGCCACCTGTGCCGCCATTAAGGATGTGTTTGAAGACACCGATCGATTATGGAACCTGCGGGAGCTTTAGCGATCGCCGCTGCCAAAGCCTACACTGAACGGGAGAAAATTCAGGACAAAACGCTGGTTGCAGTTGCCTGTGGTGCCAACATGAACTTCGATCGGCTCCGCTTTGTGGCGGAACGGGCAGAACTGGGTGAGCGTCGAGAAGCCATTTTTGCCGTTACCATCCCCGAGGAAGGGGGCAGTTTACGCAAGTTTTGTGAATGCATCGGCAAACGCAACCTGACGGAATTTAACTATCGCATTGCAGATGAGAAAGAGGCCCACATCTTTGTTGGACTGCAAATTGAAGATCGGGCCGATGCCACACATGGCTGAAACTTTTGAGTCGTGCGGATTCAAAACCCTTGACTTAACCGATGATGAACTGACGAAACTGCACCTGCGACACATGGTTGGTGGACGTTCATCCCTCGCTCATAACGAACTGCTCTATCGCTTTGAATTTCCCGAACGCCCCGGCGCGTTAATGAAATTCGTCAGTTCGATGAGTCCCGATTGGAATATTAGCCTCTTCCACTACCGCAATAATGGCGCAGACTACGGACGAATTGTGGTTGGTATGCAGGTTCCTCCCTACGAAATGGAAGATTGGCAAGCATTTCTTGAAACCCTCGGCTACCGCTATTGGGACGAAACTCAAAACCCAGCCTATAAACTGTTTTTGGGGTAATTCAGCTTTAAAGGCGATGGGCGATAGGCGATAGGCTACAGGTCGTAAGAGATGCCCATTGCCCATTGCCTGTTGCCCATTCCATTGCCTATCGCCTCCTCAACCCAAATTGTTCTAGTTACGCATTCTTTCGCAGGTCAGATGTATCCCAGGCCCGATCGACATCGTGCATCAGATCCCGATCGTCGGACTGTAAAAGCTGCTCCAGGTCCTGCGCCAGTTGACGCGATCGCGCGATTACCACCGTGTCGTCTCCCTCCTCCAGTGCGACTTCTCGCATCACCTGTTCATCGTGATACTTGAACGTATTGGCTGCTCGATAGGCTTTGAACGCACGTACACCCAATAGTTTTAACGCCTCCACTCCCATATCCAGGGCAGATCCAAACGTTTCCCGTTGGATTACATCCACACCGCGCCGAACCAATTCATAGGCATGCCGACGATCGATAGCCCGCGCCAGAATTTTGAGGTGGGGAAAGTGCTTGCGCGACAGATTCACAATATCCAGAATCTTTTCGCGATCGTCGATCGCCACCACGAGAAGCTTTGCCTGCTCTGCCCCGGCCGCATGCAGCAAATCCAGGCGGGAAGCATCCCCATAGAATACCTTCCATTCAAAGCGTCGCAGCAGCTCAATTTGGCCAGGGCTATGATCCAAAACGGTGATTTTGCAGCCGTTGGCAAGCAGCAATCGACCGACAATCTGTCCGAACCGACCAAACCCGGCGATGATAACCGGATTCTCGTTATCGTCGATTTCGTCAGCATCCGGTTCCGACTCCAAAACGTTGAAGCGCCGCTGCACCAGGCGATCGTTCACAATCATCAGTAGCGGTGTCAGCATCATGGACAATGCCACCACTGCAACCAGCGGTCCTGCGACAGCGGACGTTAACACGTTGTTTTGGGTAGCAAAGGAGAACAGCACAAACCCAAATTCGCCGCCCTGGGCCAGGGCAAAGGCAAATAAAACTGTCTGGCTTAAGTCCATCTGGAAGAACCGCCCCAACCCAAACAGCACCGCAAACTTGGCGATCGCCAGCGCAATTACCAATCCCAAAATCAGGAGCGGTTGCTGAATCAGCAAATTAAAATTGATGCTGGCTCCCACCGAAATGAAAAACAGCCCCAGCAGCAAGCCCTTAAAGGGTTCAATGTCGCTTTCGATTTCGTGCCGATATTCGTTGTCGGCCAGCACTACTCCGGCCACAAAGGTTCCCAATGCAGGGGAAAGCCCGACATGCTGCATCGCCAGCGCAATTCCGATGACGAGCAACAGAGCCGTTGCGGTGAAGATTTCGCGCAGGCGGGTCGTGGCAATAAACCGGAAAACTGGACGCGTCAGGAACCGTCCTCCAACAACAATGCCGCCGACTGTTCCAATGACCAGTAGCGCCTGCTGCCAGGCGGTCGGGGCCGCACTTTGCTCTGCTGCTTGCTTCGCTGCTACAAATATCACGTCATTGGCCGCTAAAAGGCTGACGGTTGAACTGCCCTTTATCGCCAGCAGGGGTAACAGCGCCAGGATAGGAATAACGGCAATATCCTGAAACAGCAGTACGGAAAACGACGATTGCCCTGCCTCCGTTTTCATCAAGCCCTTCTCATTCAGGGTTTGGAGCACGATCGCCGTCGAAGACTGGGCCAGGATCAGCCCCACCGCGATCGCCATTTGCCAGGGAAGCCCCACGAAAAAACCAGAAATGGCAACGACGAGAGCCGTAACGGTAACCTGCAAACCGCCCAGTCCGAGAATTGGAAGACGCAATCGCCACAGCAGAGACGGCTGCAATTCCAGACCTACCAGGAACAGCATCATCACCACGCCAAACTCGGCAAAGTGCATGACATCTTCCCCCTCCTGCCCAACCAGGCGCAGGCCAAAGGGACCAATGATGACGCCTGCAATCAGGTAGCCCAATACGGAACCAAGCCCCAATCGCTGGGCGATCGGTACCGACAGGACCGCCGCCACCAGATAAACAAACGCCTGAAAGAAGAAGTCTCCATTATGCATGGGAAACCTCCACCGCTTGAATAATCTGTTCCAGGTTTTGGTTCAAAAACGTAGCTTGGCTCAATTGCTCCCAATCTACCCGCTTATCCCGCAGGGCGGTAATAGCGGTGCGATAGTCCTCTGCATATCGGGCAATCTGGTCCTGTTCCCGCAGCTTGTGCGTTCCCGGCACGACAAAAGGTGGCAAATACTCCATTCCACAAAGGCGTGCCGTTTGCTCAAATGGCACCAGCAATTCCCGGATGGTGTAGCGATTATAACCATCCCGGCTGTAGGCCTTCTCACCCCCTCCCGTGGTAATGGCCGAAAGAAATTTCTTACCGCGTAAAGCCGTTCCCCCTCACCGTAGGCAAATCCATATTCCAGCACCAGATCTTGCCATTCCTTCAAAAGGGCGGGACTGCTGTACCAGTAGAACGGATGGTGGAACACGATAATGTCGTGGGCGAGAAGTAAATCCTGTTCAGCTTTTACCTGAATATTGAAGTCAGGATATGTCTCGTAAAGGTCGTGAATCGTGACGCCGTCTAATCCATGTATTGATCGAATCAACTGTCGATTTACCCGCGACTTCTCCAAAGCCGGGTGAGCAAATAGAATTAATATCTGGTTAAGACTGTTCATTCGTTGTGCTGTGAGTGATCAGGTGAGTGGAATGGTTTATGGCTGCTTATACTGCTCAAACTTAATCTGAGAACCCAAGGTCAGATTAACTTGATTTCGCATCTCTGGAGATTTGGGAATAAATACGACCTTTCCCGCTCCCGGAACAAAGGTTTGTGCAGTAGAAGAACCGAAACGGTTATAAAATCCGGCTTCACACCGTTCCGGCATCCGTTCTGGATAAAGATTAATTCCAGCAAAGTCGTTGAATTTGAAGAAATCTGTAAAGAAAGACCACTCCTCCTTATTAAAGCAGCGACTCTGACGGGAAGAATCCGCCTCATCGGGAAAGAAAAGCTCATCCCAACCTGCTTCAAGATAGGGCGCAATTTGTGAAGGATGCAGACGCCCAAAATATTGCCCCATCACCTTTTTTTCGTGAAACCTTCGTAGTGCAAAGACGCTGCTGTTGTAAAGATAATACGGACAAATATTGCTGGCTCCCCTCCGCTAGCGATGCAGAATGGCCAATCGAGAACCGCTTCCCCTGGTTGACGCCTAACATAATCCATATAAGCGAAGAAATCCTGGGAGAGCTTTTCAGGCTGCTGATAATGAAGCCGGAGGGAATAGGCCGTACCAAGCTCAACACAGGCTAGAGTAACCAGACAACCCGCTACAATGCGTTTTCTCCGTAAACTCAACCCATTCAAATCAATGTGCAGCGCAAGGATACTCAGTATGACCGGATACAGGATGGTGCATCGCCCCGCAACACGAGCGAACATCAACCAGGGAAACAACTTAAGAGTTGGAACCATAAACAGTAATGGGTAAGCATAGAGCATATAAACCCAAAAACACACAAGAAGCACAAACACAGACAACCATTTACGAGTTAGCCACAGACTTAAGCCAGCTACTGTTAACAAACCAATCTCTTTTAATGTCAAATCAACAAATAGATTTCCCGGAATGTATATTACGCAGAAGAAAAATATAGTCAGAAGAGGAGTAAAAATAAGGAGCCGATGACGGTTTTGCCACACGCTAATAGCCGAAAGAATAAGTAGAAACCAACCGACTGTGCCATCAAATGGTGTTTCAGGTGAATCACTAAATATTTTTTTCGAAATTCGAATCTAGTTGCTCGATTCCGGGAATAAAAGGAATTAATAATCTCAAAGGATTAACCCAATAAATATCCACTTCTGATACATCAAACTTACTTGCTTCTACAGCAATTTGAATCACTAGAGGAAGATATAAATAGGCAACAATAATGTTTAAGCATAATAGAACCAAACATTGACCGAGATAAGTAAAAACATCTCTCCTGTAGGTTTTCAGTTCTTTCTGAAATGCATCCAACCTAAATTCTTGTTTAAGGTATCGATGAATAAGAAGGACAAAAACAAAGAGAAGCGAAACCGTAAACGACATTAAACCAAAGCCAGCGATATAGCCCAGATCATGTCCTAGCGTTAGCAGTAGTAGACACGATCGAACAAGAATGAGCCTTAGGGAAACGTGTTCTCTTAAAACAATTCGTTTGACGATCAGAAAGTCGGTGATTAACCCTAACGTGACCCAGTGGGCTTCAGATAGGGGAAGGTGATGGGCATATTTGTTAACGGCATAAACATTGCCAAAAGAAACCAGAAATCCAGCACCGCCCGCACGAGCAACGCCGTAACCGGGTTTTAGTAATAGAAAGGTTCCGATCGCTGTAAGGAGTACGGTGAAGAGATAGTAGATTTGAAGCCAGGGACCAGGACCAAACACCCTGTATAACAGGGCATAGAAAGAATCTCCTTCAATAGACCAGGGATTAAAAACACTGTTGATTCCATAAGGATAGAAAACTTGATTATTAATAAGATTCAAATGAGGCAATGGATTAAAGTTTAAATTCTTCGCAAAATAAAATCCTTTATACTCCTGAACATCGACGTAATCATGATTAACCCCTATTTCGGGGCCAAGCCCAGCCAAACCAGAAAGCGGACCTGAAAAATCTTTGATGACGAAACAGCTAAACGCGATCGTGGTACTGATAAACGCAAGAATATAGAATGCTGACCATTTATCACTTTTGAAAAGTGAAATTTTATTCATTGTAGATTTGTACCGCGTTAACAATGTTGAAAGATTAGCAGATTAAACTTACGCAGAAATCCGGGGCTTCTATGGCAGGTAAGCAAAGCGCCAAAATTCTAGGAGAAGTCGAGGATCTGATAGTTTTGTTTGTAGGTTAGCAGAACAAAATTAGCGGAACAACGTGAGGTTTGTTTGTGGGAAATAATCTTTTCGCAATTCCGAGTCAATGGCTGGATTGGATAACGGTGTTTAGTTACTTAGGCTTCACTCTTTTATTATCTGGCGCGTATTGAAAACCAAATAAAAACAAGCGGGCCAGAAACAATCCAGCCCGCTTGTTTATTGGTTTTAGGCGATTTAGCCTTTAATGGCGATCGTTAGCCACCTTCAAGACCATCGATCGGGCTGAGGTCTCCAACAAAGCGAATCAGATCCGCCATCGTGAAGTTTCCGGGTGTTTTTGAGGGTAGAGTTGGCTTCCAGTTGCGATTACGCACCAGGAAAGAACTGCTGTCTCCTTCAAAGAGGCCCAAAATACCTCTGCGACAATGCGGCTGCCTACCTCACCCAAACGTAAGCCCTGATGCTGGACCTCAGCTTCCTTCAGAATGTAGTACCACAGTGGGGTTTCCTTATCAAAGCCAAGGCGGCCAGCAACGCTGCCATCTGGACCCGACGCAATGTCACTTGGACTCAGCGGTTGAAGCTCCATGTACCTCGCCACACTTTGACCCGAAGGTAGACCCAAACTGCGTCCTCTGCGCAGGTTTCTGACAGCAAGTGAACTGGGGGCGGGCACATTTGGCAGATTCTTGAGCGGATTAACCAGGAATGGATCGAGTTTGCGGGAAGAATTGTGCTTAATGTTGGGATCGATTTCAAAAAATCTGCGCCAGTCAATGATCCAGTTGGACGGCAGCGTTGCATTCAGACCAGGAAAGACAACGTCGTTGTCGCCGGATTTTGCCGTAAATCTGAACAATAGCTCCAGCGTTGCTTCTGTAATTCTGCTATCGTCGGAACGATCTTTAAAGGTGAAGACCCGGTTGTAGTCATAGGTGCTGCGGATCATGCTGTGACCGAGACGATAGGCCGCTGCTGAAAATTCCACAGGAATGAACGAGTAGGTATCAAATTTGTAGAAGGACCGTCCTTCATTTAGCACTTTGTTGACCTGGTTGCGATCAAGAATACGGTTCAGAAAATCAAACACCACAATCCATTGATAATGCCAGGTTACTAGCTGTCTGGCTTCTTCAAAGATTGTTTTCCCGATTTCTGCCTGCCGTGGAATTGAGCCATCCCTTAGTCCGTCCACAATTTTGTTGTGAAATTTAAGAAAGGCAAGGTGGGTCTGGGCGACAATTAAATTTTCATCATTCCGGGGATCGCCCAGCAATGCGATGCTGCTGAGTGCGCGAGGCAGATCATAGTCATTGTCCTTCAGCTTAATCTGCTCTTTGGCATTTGGGTTGTCAGGTGTGGGAGCTGGTTTGTTGGTACCACTTGGGGTGTTCACACCAATCAAAAACTTGTCCTGGTCAGCCAGTTGGTACAGAAAAGGTTGGCCGTCGGGACCCGCTCCGTACAGGCTATCGAGATCAATGCAGGAGTCCGGAAGTTGGTGAGTGCCAGGATCAACCCGCTTTTCTTTCAATGACGTGGGGTCAAAGGTAATGTCATGATCGATGAACTGGCCTAAATAGGTAAACCCAGCAGGAACGTTGGGGTTGTCTCCATAGGGATCATCTCTCGTCGGATCAGATGGGTCTTTTCTGTCATCCAACATTGCATTTCCAAGGGCATCCAGGCTTTCGATCGGCGGAACGAATGGGGAAAGTTGAGGAAACATTCTGCCGAACTTACCAGTTGGGGCAAACTGACCCGCCGGGGTGTTGTCTCCATTACGAGCGCTAAAACCGTGTAGTGCCATAATTCTGTCCTAGATTAGTAAATTCTGACTTGGATTATGGAGACAGCCTAAGCCAGGTACAAAAACGATGGCGGTACCCTCAGGGGTGATTTCCTCTGAATGATGAATTGCGTATAGTTTGGAGGCATTATCAAGGGCACGATCGCCTAATCATCCGTCTAATTGTCCGTTTCCAACTGCTCCCTGAGCTTCCGCAAAATTGGGATTTTTTTGTATTGGTCTGGCTGAATTGCGTCCCAGTCCAACCCGTTTGGACGGGGATAGGATGTGTTCGTTTCAATTACCTGTTCAGGAGTGACGATCCAGTTAAGCGCCCAGTCATGGGCTTGCATTGGCAGTCGGGCATTTTCAACTACCTGCAAGGAGTGAACGGTTGTCACGATCGGAGTACCCGGTTGCACCAACCCAAATTCGTTTAACATTGCCAGTTCCAGATCGGCAAATCCGGCTCCCTTTCCAGTTCGCCCGCCGTTTTGGGTAACGGCAACACAGCCCACCACAATCAGGTCAATGGGTTGCATCTCTTCAAAACTCACTAAACGCCCATGAATCAGCGCCTTTCGCATGGTGGCAGCGTCTTCTAGCGAAACGCCCCGTTGACGTAAATCTCCTGCCACTAATTCAACAAAGCAGCGATGATTTGTAAGACGCGGGACTGCCATATACAGACGTTTTCCATCCTGTAATGCGCGCAGCCTAACTGGCTTTTGGGAGAGTCTGGATTACACTTGACGACGGCTGCCTGTTGCCAAAGTGGCAATTCTGCCAGTTTTTCAGCCGCCTGTTCCGCTCCAACAAAATTGGGAATGTGCCCAAACGGATCACGACGCGACATTCCCTGCTGCTTCAATAATGACCAAATTTCAGATCTCAATTGGTCTTTGTCTACGTTACGGCCACTCCATTCTGTTGCGGGATTATTTGACATGATCCTGAGGTGCAAACGTGGGAGGGAATTGAGGTGATGTGTTAGACAGCGCCAGCGAATCGCTAGCCAAACTATTCATTGGTCACTAGTGATGGGTCATTGGTAATTGGTTGGCTATTCATCCATTACCGGTTGCCAATTACCCATTACCGATTACTAATGACCGAAACCGAGAACAACAAATCGGAACGCAACCAGAACAACGAATCCCCTTATCCTCGTTACAATAGCAGCACAACAAAGCAGGGTGGATACCTGTAGGAGACAATAGCAATGTCAGCATCTCCCCACACGTTGTTTGACACTCTTCAAGAATTCACAACTGGAAGCGGACAAAAGGCTCAGTTTTATTCCTTACCTCAATTGGAACGATCGGGAATTGGTCCGATTTCGCAACTCCCGGTTAGCTTGCGAATTGTGCTGGAGTCGGTGCTGCGCCACTATGACGGTAAGCGCGTTACGGAGGCAGCGATTCGTGATCTCGCCAATTGGCAGCCTCAGGCAGAGCGGACTTCTGAGATTCCCTTTGTTGTTGCCCGCATTCTGCTCCAGGATTTTACAGGGGTGCCCGTTTTGGTGGACCTGGCAGCAATGAGATCGGCCGCCGCTCGACTCGGTCATAATCCATCCATCATTGAACCATTAGTTCCTGTCGATCTGGTGGTTGACCACTCTGTGCAGGTGGATTTTAGCGCGTTGAACGATGCTTTGCAGCGCAACATGCAGATTGAGTTTCAGCGCAATGAAGCTCGCTATCGGTTTTGAAATGGGGAATGCAGGCATTTAACGGGTTTTCGATCGTTCCACCGGGAATCGGCATCGTGCATCAGGTCAATCTGGAGTATCTGGCGCGAGGCGTACTGGAATCAATGGGATTTATTACCCCGATTCGTTGGTGGGAACGGATTCACACACCACGATGATTAACGGACTGGGGATTGTTGGATGGGGGTTGGCGGCATTGAAGCAGAGGCAGGCATGTTGGGACAGCCTGTGTACTTCCTGACACCAGATGTTGTGGGTGTTCAGCTGAAGGGAGAATTGCAAGCGGGCGTCACCGCAACCGACTTGGTGCTGCATTTAACCGAAATGCTGCGAAAAGCCAAAGTCGTTGGCAAATTCGTTGAATTTCACGGAGAAGGGGCTGCTAGCTTGTCAGTGCCAGACCGGGCAACGATCGGCAACATGGCCCCGGAATATGGAGCGACGATGGGCTTTTTTCCGGTAGATGAAGCATCCTGTCGTTATCTATTGGCAACCGGGCGCAGCAAAGAGCAGGTCGATACATTTCGGGCGTATTTTCAGGCGCAGGAATTGTTTGGGATTCCGCGTCAGGGCGAGATTCAGTATACCCAGTTGCTAGACCTCGATTTGGCAAGTGTGACACCGAGCGTAGCAGGTCCAAAGCGTCCCCAAGACCGGATTAACCTGTCGGAAGTGAAGCCAAAGTTCCTGGACCTTTTGCAAAAGCCTACGCAGGACAATGGCTACAGTAAGACTGGAGAGCAACTCCAGAAAAAGGTGAAGGTGTTGGTTGGTTCCCTTGCGTCAACCGATTCTATTTCGGGAGGTGGAGAACAGGAGTCTGAACGAATCCCGGTGGGCGACGCGTTAAGCAGCGATCGCGATACGGCCGTTCTCACCGAAGTGGAGATGATGCAAAACCGCCCGACCCCTGATCGGGTGGACTCGCTGCCGGAAGAAGAGTTTCAACAGGCCCAGGTTGCCCTACAGCATGGAAGTGTGGTGATTGCCGCCATTACCTCCTGCACAAACACGTCCAACCCTACGGTCATGCTGGCGGCGGGATTGCTCGCCAAAAAGCGGTTGAACGGGGGCTAAAGGTTCCTCCCTTTGTCAAAACCTCGCTGGCTCCCGGTTCCCGTGTGGTTACGGAATATCTCGATCGCAGCGGACTGCAACCCTACCTGGATCAACTGGGCTTTCAAACCGTCGGCTATGGCTGTACCACCTGCATCGGCAACAGTGGACCGCTCGAACCCCATTTAGAATCCGCAATTAACACCAATGATCTGGTTGTTGCCAGTGTCCTCAGCGGCAACCGCAACTTTGAAGCACGGGTGCACCAGAGCGTGAAAGCCAACTTCCTGATGAGTCCCCGCTTGTGATTGCCTTCGCGCTAGCAGGACGGGTTGATATTGATCTGGGGCATGAGCCGCTGGGTCAGGATCAGGACGGCAAGGACGTTTACCTGCGCGATCTTTGGCCGTCCACTGAGGAAATCAGCCACCTTTTGCAAACAGCCTTTGATTCAGAAATATACAAGCGTTTATACAGCAGCTTCGCTGAACAAAATCCTCTGTGGCAACAAATTCCGAGCACGATCGGAACTGTGTACGAGTGGGATTCCAGCTCCACCTATATTCAGGAGCCACCGTACTTTGATGCGTTTTCGATGGATGCAGGAACAGCAACGGATATTCGAAAAGCGCGGGCGATCGCTTTGTTTGGCGATTCGGTTACGACTGACCACATCAGTCCCGCTGGTGCCATAAAGCCCACCTCTCCTGCCGGACTTTATTTGCAAGAACAGGGGTAGCACCGTCCGACTTCAACTCCTACGGCTCCCGTCGAGGCAACCACCAGGTGATGGTGCGGGGAACCTTCGCCAACGTGCGGATCAAAACCTGATGGTGCCAGGGGTCGAAGGAGGCGTTACGATTCACCAGCCCAGCGGTGAGCAAATGCCCATTTATGACGCAGCTATGCGCTACCAGGCAGAAATGGTTCCTTTAATTATCGTCGCGGGACAGGAGTACGGCACAGGCAGCAGCCGTGACTGGGCAGCCAAAGGCACGAAACTGTTGGGAATCAAAGCGGTCATTGCCCAAAGCTTCGAGCGGATTCATCGCTCAAACGTGGTCGGTATGGGCGTTTTACCCCTCCAGTTTGAAGCGGGCACCTCGGCCCAATCCTCAAACTTGATGGCACAGAACAGTTTGATCTGCTTGGATTAGAAAAGGGCATTACGCCGCAGCAAACAATCACTTTGGTGATTCATCGGGCAAACGGTGAAACGCAAACGGTGCCGCTCATTCTGCGGATCGACACCATTACAGAGGTGGATTACTACCTTTATGGCGGAATCCTACCCTATGTTCTACGCCAACTGCTTGCTTAGGAGCATGAATTAAATAACCTGAATAACTTTTTCACTGTACGGGTTTGGCAATGCCAAACCCCTTCGGAAAAATTCGTATCTTATTGAATCCACATTCCTTAGGAGCTTGAATTAAAGCATGTTGGCGATGCCGATCGTAGGGGTTTAGCTTTTGGCAGCTATACGTTCGGTCGTAGCAAGATTTTGCCCGAGTGCTAAACCTGCTTTATTCATTCATAAGAGGTTTCCTTCTCGCTCCAGACGAGTAGATTCCTCGTTACCATCGAACTATGACTACTCCACATTCTCATCAATACAATCGCCGCGATGTTCTGCGGTTAGCAGGGTTTGCTGCTGGGGCTGCCGCTTTCCCCCTGCCTGTCATGCCGCCACTCCAACGTCGGAGTCAACCGGTCCATCCGCAACGGCGTCTGAAACCGCCACAACACCATCAACTTTAGTGGCTGCCCATCAGGGAACCAGCCGTGTCGTGCTGGTGCGAACCGACGATCGCGTTACAGGCACCCGTAAAGCGCTGGATCTCCTCCAACCTGAAGGATTAAGTGGCAAAACGGTTTTTCTAAAGCCAAATTACAACACGGCTGATCCGGCCCCTGCTTCCACTGATTCCTATTTGCTGGAAGCATTGATCCAAGAGTTGCAAAACGCCAAAGTTGGAGCAATCACCATTGGCGATCGCAGCGGCATGGCAGATACGCGTCAGGCCATGCAGACGAAGGGCGTGTTTAGGCTGGCAGAGCGCTACGGGCTAAACGCGATCGTGCTTGATGAGCTGAAGGCAGAGGAGTGGCAGTATTTTCCGGCTGAGGGCACCCATTGGTCAAAAGGATTTGCCTTTGCCCGTCCGGCGCTTAATGCGGGGGCGGTGGTCAACACCTGCTGTCTAAAAACCCATCGCTTTGGCGGACACTTTACCCTCTCGCTCAAAAATACGGTGGGGTTGGTCGCCAAACATGTGCCTGGCGATTCCTACAACTACATGAATGAGCTGCACACTTCCCTCATCAGCGCTTGATGATTGCCGAAGTCAACAAGGCGTACCAGCCTGCGTTAGTTGTGCTGGACGGAGTGGAAGCCCTGGTAAACGGTGGCCCCGAAGCCGGAAGGAAAGTTAAATCGGGCGTAATTCTGGCAGGAACCGATCGCGTCGCTATCGATGTGGTAGCGGTTGGCATTTTGCGATCGCTAGGAACAACCGACGCCGTTTCACGAGGATCTGTGTGGCAACTGGAACAAATTCGTCGCGCTGTTGAGCTGGGGTTGGGGCCAGCCATCAGGAGCAAATTGAAATCGTTTCAGCAGATGGGGCTAGTCGCACAATGGCGGATGAAATTCGCAAATGGATTGTGGCGTGATAGAAATCCAGTCACGGTTTTCTCGCAAAAGTTAAGACCTGTTAATAAGATCCGTAGAATAGAGGAGAAAGACCGCAACTTTTGGGGCTATGGTTCCGTCTGACCTCAAGCAAGCGTTGCCAACCAGTGCTGAACTACCCTGTTCAGACGATACACCTGTGGATAATGAAGATCAGAATTTTATTCCGAACTTTCTGCTCTTTCTGCTAAGCGCGATCTGGAAAACCCGAAATGATTGGTTCTTTGGGGTGGATATGGCCATTTATCATACCACCGGAGCTAATCCCAGAGTTCCCGTTGTCCCCGATGGGTTTATGAGTTTGGGGTAGAGCGCTGGAAAGGCGGTAAGTCGCGACCCAGTTATGTTGTTTGGGAGGAAAACGATACCGTTCCTATCCTCGTGTTAGAGATGGTGTCTCAAACGCCGGGTGGAGAATACGACACCAAAATGGGGATTTATGCAACTTTAGGTGTCCTCTATCACGTCATCTATAATCCAGACTACTGGCAACGCGATCGCCATCAACCGTTTGAAGTTTACAAACTCATCAATGGATCCTATCAACTGCAAATTGGAGAGCCTTTCTGGATGTCAGAAATCGGTTTAGGTATTGGGCGCTTCCAGCGAAAGGTGAGCGGTATTCAGCTTGAACTGTTGTACTGGTATGACCAGAATGGAAATCGCTATCTAGCCGCAGATGAGCGTGAACAGCAAGCAAATCAGCAATTAGAAATGGAACGCCAGAAAGCTGAACGATTGGCCGCACGGCTACGAGAATTAGGGGAAGATCCCGATCGCCTGTAAGGATAATGTCTAATCGAACAATTAAGTGAACTAGATGAAACGAATTCTGATTCTCCATGCCTCCTTAGGAGCAGGGCATCTCAATGCGGCAAAAGCGCTGACGGAAGCGTTCAGCCTGTTTCCAGAGGTTGAGGTGTTAAGCGAAGATGCCCTCGCCTATGCCAGTACCATCTACCGCAGTGCTGTGACCCAGGCTTACAAGCAATTGAGTGAGAAAGCGCCGCAGCTCTACAAAGCATTCTACGAGGGAAGCAATATCGATGATTTGGAAAAATCTCTCGACAATAACCTGGCCTGGGCAAAGCTGGAGCGGCCATTTTTCCAGCAGTTGGGCCAGTTTGTAAAAGAGATCGACCCGGATGCGATCGTATGTGTGCAGCAAATCCCCAGCCGACTGCTTCACCTGCTGGAAAAGGAGGACCAGACATCGAGTCCACAGTATGTGGTTGTTACGGATGTCATCGCCCACAGTACCTGGCTTAACTATGGTGTTGAGGGTTACTTTCTCCCCAACAGCTTGAGTGCTAACCTCCTGATTCAGCGGGGAGTCAACCCCTCCCTTCTTCATGTCACGGGGATTCCGGTCAAGCTAGAGATTACAAAAGCCAAAACAAAATCAGAGATGCGATCGCTGCATCAATTGCCGATCGATACTCCTCTGGTTACGCTGTTTGGTGGTGGGTTGAACCCTAAGCGGGTACGAGCGATGGTCCTAGATTTATTGGAAAGCCCAATGCCGCTGACACTGATTGTTGCTGCTGGCAGAAACGAAAAACTAACGGAAGCGCTGGAAGATTTGACGGATACTGCCCAGGTCAAATTGCGAAAGCTGGAACTGATTGATTATGTCGATGACCTTGTAGTAGCCAGTGATTTGATCATTACGAAAGCTGGAGGGCTAATTACCAGCGAAATTCTGGCGCGGGGAACACCGATGGTCATTGTTGATCCCATTCCGGGTCAGGAGGAGCAAAATGCAGACGTCATTGCAGCGGCTGGGGCAGGAGTTCAACTCCGACTGTTGGAAATGGTGGCTCCCGCAGTGCTCTATCTTCTAAAGAATTCGGAACGTCTAGACGAAATGCGCGAATCAGCTTTGCAGTTAGGCCATCCTCGTGCGGCTCTCAACATTGCTGAGCATATTTTGAAGAATTTACAGATTACAAAGTAGCCCAACGGAATAATTAATTAAATTCGATCAACCGTTGGGTGCCAGGTATCAGGGTGTTTGTTTTTAGGCTAAATAGGATTCATCACAAAGGATTCACCAATGTCGCTGCCTCTCATGCAGAGTAATTCTAATCTCACATCAACATCCGCTCCTTCTCCTGAGACATTTCTCTGGGGGGTTGCCACCTCTGGTTATCAGAGTGAGGGCGGCTTCAACGGACCAAACGAGCCAAAGAATAACTGGTTCCAGGGAGAACGCTGGGGCAACGTTATGCCCACAGGTCCTGCTGCTGAGTTTTGGACTCGCTATGAGGAGGACTTTCAGCGTTGTCAGACGATGGGGCTGAATTCGTTCCGATTAGGGCTAGAGTGGACCCGCATACAGCCATCGGCTCACGCTGGATCTGGGCCTGCGCCTGCCTTCGATCTGGATGCGCTAGATGCCTATAGCGATCGCATCGCCGCCTGCCGCCAGCGTGGATTGGAACCTATTGTCACCCTGCATCACTTCACCCATCCCGCCTGGTTAGGAATGGATGCATGGCTATCTGAAGACACAGTTGATTGCTTTGCTGAGTATGTTCGTGTTGCTGTCACCCACATCAATCGTCGTCTAACTGAGCACTATAAGCTGGCACCCATCCACTGGTACATCACGGTCAATGAGCCGAACATGCTAGTGCTAAATACCTATCTCAGCCGTCAGTTTCCAGCAGGTGCCGCTTGGGGAATCGGTGCAGTCTTGCATGCCTACAGCCATATGCTGGCAGCACACGTGAGAGCTTACAACTGCATCCACGACATTTATGAAGCGAATGGTTGGAAAACGCCCCGTGTTTCATTAAATACCTACTGCAGCGACAATTACTGGTCAGAAAAAGTGATTTGGGATTTGCTCAGTCTGCGTCAGGGAGAGGTCAAACTGACAGAGCTGAAGGATTATGCAGATGCCAATGCGAATCAACTAAAAGTGGCGCTTCGCAGAGCCAATCTTCCGTTTAAGCACGATTTGCCTTATAAGTTCGGGCAGTGGGTGTACCGATTTAGCAACTGGTTTGCCCGCCGGAATTTTGACATTCAGCATCTCAACTACTTTTTCAAGAACTGGAAGCGTCTCCTCGCCCACGGGTATTTGATTTTGTGGCGATCGACTACTACGACCCTTTTACGGCTCATATCCTGCGATTACCGTCGTTTTCGGATTTTGAGTTCAAAACGAAGGACTTTCGCGGTTGGTTAATGAGCGGGATTACCAGCAAATGGTGGGACTGGCGCTGTCTCCCAGAAGGGCTTCACTTCTTCTGCAAGTTCTATGCAGAGACGCTTTGCAATCGAATTGCTGGAGAGCGAGATTGCCCCATTTTAATTGCCGAGAATGGGATGGCATTACGCCGTAAGCCAGACAACAGCATTGCGACCTTTCGGGTTGATCAACTGCGTCGCAGCGAATTTCTAAAAGCACACATTCAACAAGTGCATCGACTGCTTAAAGAACGGATTCCGTTAGCTGGGTATATGCACTGGTCTTTGACTGACAACTATGAATGGGGATCGTATACTCCCCGATTTGGTCTATTCACGATCGACTTTGCCGAAGGAATGGATCGATTAGTTGAAGACCATCTGGGCGATCGTCCCTCAGAAACCTATGCTCAGTTAATTCGTGAGGCCCGTAGTTACGTTCAAGCTGCAAGTCAGGGGAACTTAGATCGCAAATTGGAGATTGCAGATTGAGCATTTCTTGCCTCCCCATCTGCCTCACTTCTCCATCCCCTGACCCCTGACTCCTAACCCCTGGTACCTCTGCCACATCAGCTACCTTTCTCGAATTCGTAAATACGCAACGTGGGCATCAAAACCCCGATGGCGCAATTCGTAACTCAACGATTCCGCAGTCACGCGATCGGCGAATGCCCCTGCCTGAATGTAAGAACCCAACCGGGATTGGGTCATAAAGGCTAAGGGCGCGTACTGCTGAACCTTCGTTAAGGTCCGAAAATCAGACGTTGGAATTACAACCACATAGGGCTTCTCCTTTGGCTGCCCCAGGATGATCGAAGGACCAGATGGCAGAACAACTGGTTCTGTCGGCACCACAACTTGAGCTAGTGAACTTTTGCAAATGGTTTCCAACGACGATCGGGGCAATGAAGGTTTGAGAGTAACTAATTAAACCTCGTATCCAACGCGTCATAGCTTCTCTGAACAAGTTACGAAATGAATCAATCAGGAATACCATCTGTCGGGTAGGATTGCCCTACAGCAGCCCTGAGTTACTTATTTAGATTGATTGTCTAATTTGGTGCCTTTTACCACACGTTCTTTGAAAGAAAGAAGTTGAAAGAAATAGGTTGAAAAGATTAGGCTGATAGCGGTAAGGTTTTAGGAAGTTGGTTGCTGTTCTTAGGGGAGCTATAGTTAACATTTCTAAAGCCGGACGTAACAAATCTGAAAGACTGCCCCAATATCCTTGGTTGTGAGAATCATAACAGTTCGAAATTAAATTGAATTCATTGGGTGAAAGCGTGGCTGTAGAGAGCAGACAGATTAGTAGTTGGGTTCTAATCAGCCTGATAGGAGGCGTTCTAATACAATTTTTGCTTTAAACGCGCCTCTAGCGAGTTTGCCCTTAAAAGCGAGAATTCAACGCTGGTTAGAAATTCGCCAGATTACAGGGACGGTATCCTCCATCCAGGGACAGCTAATTCAGCCAGCTAGAATTGGGTTCAGACTGTCACAAATCGGTGATGGAATTGCAACGGGGCCACGTTCTAGATCCGTGTTGGCTGTAGATACTGGAATTGGCTTCATTGACGTTGCTGAAAGAACTGTTTTGCGGGTGCAGCAACTGCAGGCGTTACCAGATGGCGGAAACATTACCCATCTGCAAATTTCTCGTGGACAAGCTCATCTACGAGTAAGACGATTTACTAACAACAGCTCCGAATTGGAGATCCAGACGCCGGCCGGATGGAGTGCGGTTCGCGGAACAGAGTTTGGGGTTGCAGTGCATCCCGATGGCAAAACAGGATTAGCAACCCGTACTGGAAAGGTGTTAACGGGTGCTCAGGGACAGGTGGTTCCAGTCCAGGCTGGTTTTCAGAATTTGACTGTTCCAGGCGAACCGCCCTCTCCGCCTGTTCCAATCAGAGAAAATACTCAGCTCAAGCTACAGGTGCTACAGGCAATTAACCCTTACACCGCCAGGGTCATCGGACAGATTGATCCGGTGAACATTCTAACAATAGGGGACGCTCCGCAAATTATTAACCGCAGCGGCACGTTTGATGTAAGGGTAGCAATGTCGGCAAACCGACGAATTCAGGTGCTGGTGATTACTCCTCTCGGGAATCGGCAGGCATATGAACTTGCAGTTCCATAGGATTAGAACGGGTTTACGAACGATCGGTCAATGTCTGCTTCCAGGGGGATGGCGACACTGTTTGTAGTGGGGTTGTTGGAGCTGGGAGTGTGGCAACCGCTAGAGCAACTCACCTACAACTGGTTATTTCGCTTCAGAGGGCCGCTTGTGTGGGATCGGCGAGTTGTCATTGTGGCGATCGACGAACCCAGTTTGCGTCAGCTTGGACGGTTTCCCCTCTCCCGCAAGTACTACACCTCGCTAATAAAACAATTGACACAGGCAGAGGCGAGTGTCGTTGTGCTAGATGTGGTGTTTTCTGAACCCACCCCAGAGGATCGATCGCTAGCAGCAGCCATTGCTCAGCATGGGCGAGTCTTACTGGCTCAAGCGTGGATTGGTCAGAGTCAGTTTCTGCCACCAACCCCTACCCTGCAAAAAGCGGCGATCGCAATCGGGCACGTGTTTAATCGCCCAGATACCGATGGTGTCACCCGGCAAGTCGAACCTGATTTGCAGGGGAACCTTGGCCTTGGCATTGCTGCGAGCCAGGTGTATTCGTTAGTGCAGGAACCCGTGTCGATGCCCCGGTTGGATCGACCACTCTGGATCAATTGGGTTGGTCCGGCGCAACAGGTTCCCAGTACTCACTTGTTGATGTGTTAAAGGGGACTGTTCCTACTCGCGTGTTCCGGGACAAAATCGTGGTAGTAGGAGCCACAGCAGGTGGTCTCAATAACCTCTTTACCCCGTTCGATCGCAATCCTCCTACGAGCGGGGTGTTCCTGGAAGCAACCGTCATCGATAACTTGCTGCAACAGCGATTCCTTAAAGCCTTCGAAACAGAATGGCTGATTGTAATACTGACCCTAATGGGTTTAGGGTTAAGCCCCTTTCTGTTTTTCTATGGATGGGGAAGGCGTTTAGTTCTTTTAACCGGGCTATGCGTCGGATGGCTAGCCCTTAGCTTTCTGTTCCTTGAGCGGGGTTACTGGCTGCCCATTGCTGCACCCTTGATTTTGTTTGGGCTAAGTACCGCGATCGCAGAAATGGGTGAGCGGCTGAGAATGTCCTCCCGCCTCCGTTGGGATATTCAACGTCTCTGGCAGTTCTATCGCCAGGACCGGTTAATTCTGAAGGAGCCTGCACCCTCTTTGGCCGACAGTTCCATTCATGCAGAAACGCGGATAGGAGACTATTCATCCATCGAAGGGCTACCCTCAACGCTTGTCCAACCCGTTGAGCAACTGGCAGAGCTGGCAGAACAAATTTCTCGCGCCCAGTCTGCCTACGGCGCGATCGCCCGCAACCTTTCCATTGGGCTTTTAGCCGTTGACCGGGATGAGTGTGTCTGGTTTTGCAATCCAGTTGCTGCCGACTGGCTGCAAATTTGCTTAGGCGATCGCTTGCAAACCCGATTGGTCCCAGGTTGGCTGAGCCAGGACGAATGGGAAGCTAGCTTGCAGAGCCTCAATGAGCATCAGACCTTTCGACGACAGTTGCAGCGGGGAGAACGCTGGTTTGAAATCAAACTGGAGCCGTTGTTCTATCAGCCTCCCTATCAACCCAGATAAATACGGAGCAACCGCTTGCAGGATTTCTCCTGCTGATTGAGGAGATTACTCTCCACAAACAGGCAGAAGCCGAAATTCGGAGCGCGTTAGCGCAGGAAAAAGAACTCAACGAATTGAAATCCCGATTTATCGCCACCATTTCCCATGAATTCAGGACGCCATTAACGACAATTCAATCTGCCAGTGAACTGTTGGAACACTATGAATGGTCTACTGACGCAAAGCAGGAGCGCTTTAAGCAAATTCATACCGCTATTCAACACATGACCCAATTACTTGAAGATGTGCTGCTGATTGGTCGGGCAGAAACCGGAAATTTAGAATTACGTCCAACACTGCTGAATCTGCCGGAGTTTTGCCGCCAGTTAATTGACAGCTTCCAAATGACGATGGGCGGTAATCATGAAATTACGTTTATTTGCCGAGGAGAACCCCAATCCGTTTGGATTGATGTCAAACTACTAAGACAAATCCTAAACAATTTACTTTCAAATGCGGTTAAATATTCTCTTGAAGAAGAACCGATCGAGTTAGGGCTGCAATACGAAAGAGACAGCGTTGTTTTTTGGGTGCGTGATGAGGGTATTGGAATTCCGCCAGAGGATCTGCCCCACCTGTTTGAGCACTTTCACCGAGCAAATAATGTGGGCAACATTGCAGGTACAGGGCTAGGAAACCGCCATTGTTAAAAGTCAGTAGAACTGCACCACGGAACCCTTACTGTGCAGAGCCAGCTTGGTGTTGGGACAGAGTTTAGAGTTGTCCTGCCGTTAGATGCCAGGCTGGCAGACCCTGGTAGTTAATGCCCGTCGAAAACCATGGCAGAAGAACCAGGTCCTATCGTTACAGAAGAAGCCCTAAGACTGGCTGAAGAGAAATACCGCAGCATTTTTGAGAATGCGGTCGAAGGAATTTTTCAGACAACACCAGAAGGGCGCTATCTCAAAGTCAATCCTGCCCTTGCCAAAATGCATGGCTTCGCATCACCTGAAGAGATGATGGCATCCCTAACTAATATTGGACAGCAGCTTTATGTCGATCCGGCACGACGAGATGAGTTTGCTCGCTTGATGAGGGAGCAGGGGATCGTCAGAGATTTTGAATCTCAGGTTTACCGCAAGGATGGCAGCATTATCTGGTGTCGGAGAATGTCAGGGTTGTATATGACTCGGCTGGCAAACTGCTGTATTACGAGGGGCCAGTTTAGAAGTAACCCAACGCAAGCAGGCCGAAGAAGCGTTACGTCAGGTTAACTCTGATCTGGAGATTGGGGTTACAAGGCGAACAGAAGCACTGCTCAGGACGGTTGAGCGGTTGAATCTGGAAATTCGAGAGCGTAAACAGATTGAAGCTGCGCTACGAGAGAGTGAGGCACGATTTCGTAGCATGGCCGATAGTGCTCCGATGCTGTTATGGATGGCAGGACCCGATGGGGACGCACATTCTTCAACCAAAGCTGGCTAGATTTTACTGGATGCACCCATGAACAGGAGGTTGGCACCGGATGGACCGGGAGAGTCTATCCAGACGATTTGCAGAATTGCTTGAGTATTTATCGTTCAGCGTTTGATGCGCGTCGGGAGTTCCAAATGGAGTATCGGCTCAGACGATCGACGGGTGAATACAGTTGGCTTTTAGATACGGGCAAACCAAGATTTACGCCAACCGATGGTTTTGCTGGCTACATTGGCTCCTGCATTGATATCAGCGATCGCAAACAGGCAGAAGAAAAATTTTGAAAGCGCTGGCAAAGGAAAAGGAACTCAACGAACTCAAGTCTCGCTTTGTCACAATGATTTCCCACGAGTTCCGCACACCTCTAACCACGATTCAATCTGCAACGGAATTATTGCAGTACTACCAGTGGCCTGCTGAAGAACGCCAGGAACGATTCCAGCAAATTCATGCAGCAATCCATCAAATGACCCAACTGTTAGAGGATGTTTTGCTGATTGGTAAGGCCGAAGCTGGGAAACTAGAATTTAATCCCAAACTGCTTAACCTGACGAAATTTTGTCAACAGTTGATAACGGATTTGCAGTTGACCGTGAGCGATCGACATCAGTTAACGTTTGTTAGCCCGGGGCAGACACAGGACGTATGGATTGACCAAAAACTTTTGCGTCAGATCTTAGATAATTTGCTTTCAAATGCAGTCAAATATTCCCGCCAGGGTAGCGGTGTGGAACTGCTGTTGGATTACCAGGAAAACCAGGTGATATTGCAGGTCAGCGACAAAGGAATTGGTATTCCGGCAAACGATCAAAGGCGGCTGTTTGAAGCGTTTTACCGGGGAAAAATGTGGGGGCAATTCAGGGTACTGGAATCGGTTTAACAACGGTCAAGCGCTGCGTAGACGCCCATAGAGGACAATCACCTGGGAAAGCGAAATCGGTGAAGGCACCGTTTTTACGGTAATATTGCCCACCAACCATTCCCCATCTGGCGATGGTCGATCAGATGATGTGTTACTAGATGATTAGTGATTTGGCACCGTTACAACAAATGTAATGGATTCATTTTCGCTCTCAACGTGAACAGTTCCTTCAATTCGCGCTATCAGCGTTTTAACTAGAGCCAAACCCAGTCCAATTCCGCTGTAGTTCCAGGGATCGAAATGAGCGATGCGATAAAAGGGTTGAAAAATTCGCTCCTGTTCTGCGATCGGAATGCTGATTCCCGTATTGGTGACAGCCAATTTAGTCTCCGATTCGGTCGGCTGTGCGGTGACAGTGATTTTTGACCAGCAGGGGTGTATTTGAGAGCGTTGCTGATCAACTCAATCAAAATTCGCTCCAAGCTGGGTGAATGAGTGATGACTGTAGTGATGGATGGTTCAATTTCCCAGGTTAGGCTTTGTCTTTGCTTAATTGCTTGAGGAATGAAGCGATGAATGATTTGAGGAAGCCATTGCTGTAGATTGAGCGGGGCAAACTGAAGAGGCTCATCGAGTGAACCCATATTCCGAAAATCTAGTAGATCGCTAATTAACGCAAATTCCTGCTGCCATTCCTCTTGCAGCACTTGTAGATACCGATCCATCCGCTGCCAAAGGATCTCGTTATTCTGCTGAGTTTCTGGATTGGTGTCTGCATTTCTGAGAGAACTGGCAATTTGCTGCATCATCTCGACGGCCATTCTCATATTTGTTAAAGGTGTCCGAAGTTCATGGGAAATGGAGCTAAGAAATCCATCCTTGAGGCTGTCCAGAGATGTAACCTGGTCTTGGGTCTGCAATGGTCGATCAACATAGATTTGATGTAAGGCGATCGTGGTTTGGCCCATCACTTCAGCAATGAGTTCTGTTTGCTGTTCTGACCAGAACTGCTGATCCTCCAGTACGATTCCAATTTCTCCTGTAACGGTCTGCTCGTCGTAAAGCGGGAAAATCAACAACTGGCTTCCATAGGAAAGTAAAGCCTGAAAAGGAACTGGCAGAAGAGTAGGAGACGGAGACAGCCAGAATTTTTTCTGTGCAAGATGGTGGTAGAAGTCTGAATACGTTTGCAAATCAACGGCTTGCCCAATTAAGGAAGAGAAATTCCTTAAGCCATCCTCGACGTATTCGTAGGCAACCGTTGCCCTTCCCCGCAGGGGGCTAGATGAAACCTGGCCTTCATCATAAAACGCCAGCCAGCAGTAGTTGGCCGACAGTGCTTGCCCCAACTCCTGAAGCAATGCTTGAAGTAGTTGAGCCTCATCTGAATCAAAATTAATCCAGTGAATGAGTTTCTGAAGAACGTGAATACAAACAATTCCTGTGGAGAATTGGGCAGACACCTGTTGAAGTTGCTCAGTCAGGTTGTTCTGAATCTGCTGCTGATTATTCCTGGTTGTTTGTTCTAACTGATGTCGATACAGCGTAATTTCGATCGTACTTTTGAGATCCTGCGCCCTTAGCGGTTTGAGCAAATATCCATAGGGCGACGAAAGCTTTGCCCGTTGCAAGGTGTTATTATCTGAATAAGCGGTCACGTAGATAATTGGAATATCAAATGATTGATAGATTTGTTCAGCCGCTTCTACTCCGTCAATATTTCCCTTTAAACAAATATCCATAATGACAACGTCGGGCTTTATGGCTTGAGCAGCCTGAATCGCTTTGATGCCCGAATCTGCACGTTCCACGACCGTATGTCCTAGCCTCTCCAATGTCATCTGGAGGTGCCAGGCAACGACGCGCTCATCCTCAACTACCAGTACTCTTGCCATAGAAGGTGGCTTCCAGTCTGTTTAGCAGGCCATGCTACAAAGCAAGTCCTAAGTAATGATACTAGGGCTTTTATAAAAAAATTACTGGAGCCGCTACTGATCTTTATGTCCTTCCTCTTATCAGCAAATTCGCCCCTTTTATCAGCAAATTCGCCCCTTGCGAAATGCAACAGAATGGCCTATAGGATTGGCTCCTACCCATCGTTCATCTACGGGTTCTGAGGCTAGCTGATAACGACTGTCCGATGAAAGACGAATTTGGCTAGAGTGATTGTCCAGGCTTGCGTGAATGGTATGCATTCCAAAAATCAGCATGTCTCCTGCTTCAAACTCATCGGTCAACCAACGCCCACCGTAGCGATTGCGCAGTGAAACGGGATTCTTTGAAAGTGCTCCATTCCAGGTTTTTGGCCAGATGCGTACAGGGACGCACTTCTGCGGTTTGTGCAATAACTGTCCACATCCATTTGTGCATAGCGCTTTTGGATTGAGGCAAGTTTGTGGGACCCTTCTAAAATCATGGCCCGCCCATCTCCAGGGGAACATTTCCCAACGGTACCCAACTTGTGAAAAGGTTAGACGTTCCCCGTCCCATGTAGACCATATCGCAATGGGGATAGGTGCCCAAGCCCGGGGCAACGGCACGCAGCCAGGTATAGTCAAAGTGGCGTACTTTCCCACCCAGGAACTGCTGAAAAAACTTGATCGTATTTCCCGAATAGAGCACAGTCTGTAACGTTGGACTGGAGTGGACTAAATCAGGCCGAAAATGCATGTTCAAGTCAGGTTTGGCGATCGCCTCAATGCTAGGAGTACCAGAAACCAGACAACCTTCCGCCGAAAGCCGATCACAAAGTTCCTGTCGTGCTTGCCAGATAGTTTCAGCATTCAGAAATCCCGATAGGTAAAGATATCCATCGTCCTGCATCCGCTGCCGTAATGCGTTTAGTTGGTGGATGATGTCGGAGGAATCTTTTAAGGAACCGAAGGCATCGGGAGAACAATTTAGTTCATGCCCCACCGAGGTGAGCGTCTCTTGTTTTATTGGGGTTAACATCTGACAATCGATCGGCAACTTACCACGAATTCTAACTGTGAACGAGCTTGAGCGTTACCTGTTTGACCTGCAGGGATTTTTGGTAATAGAAGATGCCCTTCTGCCCAATCAAGTTGCTGGTTTCAACGCATTGCTTGATGAGATGGTTAATGTACACAACCAGGCAGAAAAACCCTGGTCTCGCTTCGATTTCCTGTTAGGCTGTGGGCAACCCATTACCCAGACCTAACAGAAGCCCAGCGAAAAAATTTTGCGATCGCCTGGCCCCGTTCCCAAACTGGTTAAGCAGGATTATCTGTCTCCTGCGCTCGCAACTTGGATAACCGACACTTTTGGCATACCAGCATTAGCTCTACGTGATATTGGTTTGAGGGAGAGTATTTGCCTGTTCTCAGCACTCAGTCCTCAGTCCTTAGCACTTTTAAAGCTTCCTGATACCTACAAAATTACTGTGAAACGATCCTGACGTTTACCTTAGAGTTGGTCAATTTTGCGACTGCGCGACTGTCATCTAAACGGACTTTGACTTCCACGACGCGAGCATCATTTGTTGCGGTTGAACCACTGGATGCAGCGTCATTTCCGTGCGTCTGTAATCCAACGTATTCAACAGTACCGGCAATATCTCCGGGAAAGGCATTACTGGCACTCGTGATTTTTGCCCGTTGCCCTGGTTGGACCTTGGCGATCAACGTTTCGTCCACCTCAGCTACCGCATACATTTGATCCGTTTTTCCAATCTCCGCGATGCCATTACATCCTTTGCCGCTTGTTGCGCCAGATTGACTAATGCCAATTTGTTCCCCTTCCTTGACATAAATTTTTAGGACCTGTCCGGAAATGGGAGAACGAGTGGCGGCTGTTTCTAAATCTGCTTTGGCCCGCTGTAAATTAGCGATTGCAACCTGAAACTGTGCCTGTGCCCGCTGTAAACTCACTGGCCCGATTTGTGCCAGCTCAATCTGATTCTTTCTGACTTGCTCTAATTCCATCGCTGCCTGCTGCGCGGCTGCATTGCAGCAGTCAGCGTAAGGCGACGCTGAGCTAAATCAGATGCAGAGATCGCTCCATCCTTATAGAGACGCTCGTAACGCTGATAATCACTTTCAGCGGCTTGCAATTGGGCTTTCCGATTATTCGCTTCTACTTGCTTCGCTTCCACCTGCGATTGCTGATTACCAGTGGTTGTTGCCACCGCTGCTGCCTGGGTCTGTTTGACCTGTATTTGAGCTTCTCTAGCCTGCGCCTGTGCCTGGAGCGCTTTTGTGTAAAGGCGATCGTAACTGTCCAGAACAGCAATCACCTGATTTTTCTGAGTGCGATCGCCCTCTTTGACCATCCACTTCTTGACAACACTATTGGATGGGGTGCTTGCTGAAGGAACCGACACACAAAAACCTCTCCACCCGGCTCTAATCGGCCGATTGCTGTAACTGAACTCGCCGATTGTTCAAACGTGGAGGATGACGAAGAAGACGCACTATCCTTGCTGACCTGTGGGCGCAGAGCTAAGAAAATGCTGAAACCAGCTACACCCAGGGCAGCAGCAACAATTCCAATCATCAAATTTCCAGGCGATTTCATAGCAGGCTCTCGCAGTCAACGCCAATTGATCTGCCGAACAGAATAACAGTCTCGCAAGACCTTCAGAAAATTCTAGTCAATTCTAATATTCTGCCACGAAGTTTTTATCCACTGTCCTATTCCTGACCCCTAACACCTGCCACCTGCCATATGGGTAAGAAAAAGGACCCTGGCAAACCAGAGTCCCTCATCCACAGTCCACACTTTAAGCTGGAAATCTTTAAGCTGCAAATCTTAGCTGTGCGCCATCCGGGTTGTTCTAAAGGTGACGTTTGACCCTTCTTGGGTTTGCTCTAGGACAAGCAGAGGGGTTGGCTTCGCTTTCTGATCCCAGTGGATGGTGGCAATTCGTCCCTGGATAGTCGGTTGCCAGGTATCATTTTCGCCCGCAGGACTAAGAAATGTTTCCATACAGTCAATGATTTGGCTGATAGTAACCGACGTCGGTTGGGTTGGCAGTTTAAGAATCTTGATTTGAATCCGAAATAGAACCCGTTTAGTTCCTTTGGGCAGGTCTCAGGCTCGTATTCCACGTCAAAAATCTCATCTACCTGGCGTCCAGTGCTGGCAATACCAATCTCTCCCTGATTTCCTTGGGTAGGACGCAATGCCACACTAATTTTTCTTTAACCCTGATCTTAATTTGGTTCAGGATGGCAAAATGAAACACCTCTTCGTCCATCCGCATTCTGAGGTAATCCAAGTTAAATTCACGCGAGTGAATGAGGTCTGATTCCGCTCCATTTTGCCGATCGTTTCAACGGCATACTTCAGCTTCTTCTGAAGTTCTCGGTTCTTAAATGTTTCAAACTTGAGTTGCTTGGCTACCCTGTCCACGCTGAGCTTGGAAAGAACACCCAGGGCAAGCAACAGTACAAATAATCCCCAGAAGCCATCATCCACACCTGACCAGAATCAGACGCGGGTGCTTTCGCAGGTTCAGATGTAACCGTTTTAGGTTTAGTAGTTTTACCAGACGTTTGAGCCAACCAGGGTTCTACAAACAGGATAGGGGTTGACATAGGAGTTACTGATTGCAGTAGAAAGTCTATTTATTTGTAGAGTTCCCTAAATTTAGTGGACCGCACCACTGCGTTGATTCAAGTTGTGGAGGAAATAGTGAAGAGTGAGGAGTGAAGGGTGAAGAGATGGTGAAGGGGGAGGGATAAGGGGAAGGGGAGGGATGAGGGATGAGGGATGAGAAAGGAATGCGGTGGGGGTTAGTTTATCCAACGGACAGAGTCGCTTCGGGCATCAATGTAAATCAAATAGGGAGCGGTGCTGTAATGTCCCAGCCCCCAGACCACCAGGGGTCTAGGAACCAGTAGAGTTGATCCCCAGTGAGGCCATCGCAGTAGAAGTCGATCGCATCACCAAGACAATGGCGGTTGTTGGAAGCACTTTCTAAGGGAAAATTGGCGTCGGCAGGTTGATACCAGTTTGTGACGTGAAGGGGGCGACCAATCCGATCGGAAATCTGTTGGGCAAGATGGGCGATTTTGACGATCGCGTCTATTGTTATCTGATTGTTGGGCACCTGTGCTCCCCTTGAGTTGCCGTTGCCCAGGTAAAGCTGCCGTTAGGGATGATAGCTGCATGGAGTTGAAGATTACTGGGAGTCCAACGATCGGGGCGTGTCGGCAAAATAATTGGAACTGGCTGTGGAGGGGCATCCGGACTTCCTCGATTGGCCCGTTGCATCCGCTTCAAATCGTCAATCAGAGTTTGAATAGCCTGCTCTCGTGTAGCAATTCCTCGCCAGAGCTGGGTCAAATGCAGCAGTGCCTCCCGCTGGTGGTCCACCTTTTGTAGGCCACGGGAATGTGGTGAATAAAATCAAGCAATGCCTGATCAATTTGAATCGCTGCTGCTGTCAAGTCGGTTTGCTGCGGATTGGGTGAAGAAAAATTTCAGGATTTACACCTAATTGCATTAGTGCAACACTGCGCGTTTCCAATTGCTGCCAGAGCCGAAATCCCTCAACTAAGGCATTCCGTTGTTCCCCTTGGCCTCGTAAAGGTACGGAATTCGTTGGATGAGGGCGATTAGGGTGGGGTCTAAAATTGTGAGACTGGCTTCAGGAGAGGTGTTTTTTTCAAGGGAGGCGATCGCTGCCTCCCGTGAGTCTAATCGTCGCCAAAGCTGGGTCAGCCGCAGCAGGGCTTCTCGCTGATGAGGGTAGCCAGAGTAGCTTTGAGAAATCTGGGGAATTAATTTTAACAGCGATCGATCCACATAAAATTCGTGAGAAATTGTGGAATTTTCGTCAGTGAGTGGCTCGATATTGAGAGCAGCGATTGCGGCTTCCTGGCTATCCTGTTTGTGCCAGATGCGAACCATTTCCAGAAGGGCATCCGCTGGGAGGACAGAGCAAAATAGTGGGAAGGTATTTGCTCTAACAGCAGTCGCAGTGCTCTATCCAGGTAGGTCAAGTCGTCGGGAACCTTGCCTGCTTTGAGGTCAGCGCTCCAATCTGTTTGATAAGCCGTGATTAATGCTTCAGCATGGGTAGATTCTAGGATTGCAGCAGTTGCATCACTGCTGGGGGGGCATAGCCGCTAGCGATCGCCTGAAGGAATTGGTCCGTGTAATGCCCCTTACCGATGTCCCACAAATCCGTTGCGCGCCAACCTTTGTCAAGCAAACTCTGGGTGAGGCTACGAACGGTGTTGGCAGCATATCTGATTTGAGCACTGAGCGTATTGACCTGCTCCAGAGAGATTCGGTTGGCAGGGGAAATCCTAAACCCGTCTCTCCACTTAAAAGACTTGGTTCGTGATGTACCTCGTATAGAGCTGCCAGAATCGGTTTGTGAATACCCGTTCGCGTTGCTTCCTGAAGATACAAAGCATTGCGTTGAACTGGTGTTAAAGATTCCATGGCGTCGGTGACAGGGTTTGTGTCCGTTATCAGATGTTAGTGTTGTGCAGAACGATGAATGACCGAAACGAACAACTAACAACTACTCATTTCTATGCCGTTTACCCCTCTTTCTCAGGTAGCTTCTTCAAATTGCTTCAGCGAAGTACGTCTAGTTGCAACCGATATGGATGGGACGTTAACGACTGCGGGTAAATTTACCCCAACGCTTCTACAGGCGATGGAGAAGTTGGCTAATGCAGGGATTCAGATATTGATTGTAACGGGGCGATCAGCTGGATGGGTTAGCGCACTGGTGAATTATTTACCAATCTGGGGCGCGATCGCCGAAAATGGCGGAATTTTTTACGGTAACAATTTGCAGCTAGAAACGTTTCTGACACCCATTGCTGGTTTGAAAGCTCATCGTCGTCAGCTTGCGGAGGTTTTTCAACAGTTGAAAAGTAAGTTTCCTCACCTTCAAGAATCGGTAGATAATCAATTCCGTCTAACCGATTGGACGTTTGATATCCATGACTTATCTACAAGTGACATTTCGCAAATTAGCAATCTTTGCCAAGAGTGGGGTTGGGGATTCACCTACAGCACAGTCCAGTGCCACATTAAATTACCTCAACAGGACAAGGCAACCGGATTGCGTCAGGTATTAGGTCAGTGTTTTCCAAATTACTCCCTTACAGAGGTTTTAACGGTGGGCGACAGTCCCAACGACGAAAGTCTGTTTGATAGCAATCAATTTCCGCTTTCGATCGGTGTGGAAAACGCACTAGATTATGCTGATCGACTCATTCATCAACCTGCGTATGTTACGGCAAATCTTGAAGGCGAAGGGTTTTGGGAATTAGCTCAAGTTCTTCTAGATTCTAGACCGAAGCACTATTAGCTATTGCCCTTCACGCTGGTTTAATTACGCGTTGGGAAAATTCCCTGCAAGGCGATAATGTAGTTCATTGCGACAAAGGGCGGCATGTTGTCGTGGGGTTGATTGCTTCCTCCTCCAGTAACCGATGCCTCATTCATTACAACTTGCGTCTTACCAACAGGTGCAAATGTCGGAAGGACGCGTGATTTTGCCAACAGATTATGAGAAGGGTCTGTTGACGGGGCGGAAGTGGTTACGGCTTTCAAATCATGCTTGTGTACAGGTAACTCTGCTTCGGTTAGCGTGACCGTTTCTGAACCACCTTTTTCACCAAGCTGGCGATCGCTGAGTCCTGCTCCTTGTCCAAATTCGATCGGCACACATCCACGAAGATCAGGAAGCGCAAATGTTGTTTGTCCATTTCCGCCATAAGTTGTACCCAAAAGGGCAAACAGAACCTGATTTTGATGAATTGGAAGAAGTTGCCCGTGGCAAAATGCCCATCCTAGTGGAGCGTAATTTCCAGCAAACAGAATAATCTGACCAATGAATGGTTCCATCATCGTTCTCCAAATGGTTAAACACAACAATTTGCTTCATGTTGTCAACCTAAAACGTAATCAGGAAGAACTAGAGAAGGTTCAAACTTTAACCTTTGAATTTTCCACTTTCAACGTGATCGACTAAATCATCTAACTGCTGCTGCATCTGAGCACAAACTAGTTCATAGCATGCTTTCACGTAGGCACGATCGCAGGCTGCATCGTAACCATATCGTTCAAATCGAATGGGTGGACACACACGCGTGTGAATTTGCACAGGAAACGGAATGTTGGGAAGTGGACCGATCGCCAAACCCCAGGGCAACCCTAAGTAAATTGGAAAACAACCGGATCAATGCCAAATAACCAGGGCATTCCCCATTCGTGAAGCTGTTTCACTTCCTGGTAAAAATCAGCTAGAACAATCAGCGTGTCATGGGCACCGTAGGAAACAACTGGCACGATCGGGACCTTCTCCCGCAACGCAATCCTGATAAACGCTTGCCGATTGCAGAAGTGAATTTGATTGCGTAGACGATGGGGACGAAAATGTCCTCTGCTCCGCCTGGGTAGATCAATACACTGGCGTTTTGTTGCAGTGCAGCGATCGCCATTTTGGGATGGGACATGACCGCGCCCACTCGAGTTGCTAATTTTGCCACTGCTGGGCTTGCCTGCCAAACACGTGGATGCATCAATCCATAAACAGGCCGTTCAAGTCCAAATCGGCAAAACCAGTCGTACATCATCATGAACATGTCCGGAGCCGCAATTCCGCCGTTATGGGAACCGACAAACACGACATTCTCATCATTCGGGATATGATGCCAGCCGCTCGTCTGAACTCGGAAATAGTGGTCATATAACCATTTCCACACGGGCATTAGCGATCGAATAACATTTGGATCCCGTTGATCTAATGACCATCCTGATTTGGCTTGAACGTGATGTTTTTGGCTTGAATGTAATGTTTTGTAGACATCGAGGCATCTTACCAGGATTGGTGAAACGGAAACAATGCGCAATCGCTCTAGCAACTATTAATTTTCGACCAGAAGTGAACTCTTTCTGGAATCTCCGTATAAACTCACGTATTCGTCAGTACGCTCTCAGCTTCGTCCGAAAAGATCAGAATATACGCGGATTAAAAATCGCGTTCATTTTTAGAACCTGTTAACAGTTTCCTTTCAACGATCGCCCCGACAGGTCAACGTATGGACATCTCCTCAGAAAGCCCCCTTTGTAGTTTCCTCAGCCGATTGCTTTTGGTCGGATTAAGCTTTGCAGACGACGCAGCGTTGCTAGCACTCTCCCGAATGGGACTTCATCTGCAATGGCTACAGTGGCTTTCCCCGATGATGATGGGTTTAACGGTGGGCTTTTGGGGTGTCCGGTTCATGCGCTATTGTTTCGATCGTTAACAGCTAGGGAGACAGCTATTCTTTGTAGTTCAAGGCTTGCACAAGGGGTGTGAAGATCTCCGGTAATGGGTAATCGGTAATAGATAATCGGTGAAATTGCAATTACCCACTACCCATTACCAATTACCTGTCTAAGCCTTATACTCTTACCCTTACAGCTTTAAAGCGGTTTTGACGTGAGCACAAGCTGTAACTTGGCGTGAATCAAATCAATACTTGCGAGTCCCAGGTCAACTTCACCCTGCACTACAACACCGGTGTTTAGCAGTCGGTCCAGAAGTTCCAAAATGGTAGGGTTGGCGGAGGTTTCCCCTGGGTAGTACCCGCCGGATTTGGGAAGCAACGTCCCTACATCTCCCAGATCGATATTTAAGTCTGCTGGATCAATTTCAAACACTTCACAGAGCTTGATCACCTGTTCTTCTAGCTTCCGCAAGCTCTCAGAGGCGCGGTCCAATTCTTCATCACTTAGCTCTTCCGCCTCCATCCGTCGAATAATTTGGGCTTCCATGAGTTGCCGCACAAGTTCAACCACGGTCAGCAGCAGGGGGCAAGCCCAGCATCTTTGCTGGCTTTGGGAGAACTGGCAATGGTCTGTATAGGAAGATCAGAAGAGGTCACGGGGTTGTCAGGTAGAACTATCTACCCTATTTTCATCGATAAACCAGAATTGGGGACCGCAAAGAAATAAACTCCTGGTTTACAGCGGTCAGCCATCAGCTTTTCTCTGATTGCTGATGGTTGACCGCTAATAGCCCTTCCAAGGATGTCCAATGGTTTTAGTAAGTCCTTACTGTAGCTCAACGGATTCTCTAGCAGGTTCCAGACGATGCAGCGATCGTAGCTCGGCTTCCAAACTTTCTACCCGTTGTTGCAGTTGATGGTTCGCCTCCACCAGACTTTGTGATTGAGCACTGAAATGAGGATTATTTTCCCACCAATTGATGCCAATTTCTCTGGCTTTATCTACGGAGGAAATTAGCAGTCGAATGCGGATGTTAAGCAGTTCGGTCGTCGCAACAGAAACAGAGATATCTCCTGCAATCACAATGCCTTTATCCAGTACGCGCTCCAGCACATCTGCCAGAGTCGAACCCTGCGTTGAATTCATGATTGTCCTGGCAGAATCCTTGCTGGGCAAGGCTGAGCCAAGAAAATCTTTCATGGGAGATGCGGTAGCCATTATTGTCCCTCCTTCAGCAGGTAAAGGCGATCGCGCAATTCAATCTTGCCCTTCTCCACTAACAACCGCAGAGCATTAACGGTTTGGAATCGATCGAACTTCAATGTGCGCTCAATCTGAGATAACCGCGCTCCACCCGTTCGCTTCAGATAATCCAGAATTTTTTGCTCATGGGCGTTCTTTGCATCCTGGATGTTCTGTTGGGTTGTGTTTGGTTGAGCCACAATCATTAGTTTTTCACCTGAGGCATTAGGCGGGGTTGCATTGGCTTCAGCGATCGCCGCTTCTGCTTCTAGCTCATCCAGGTCTCTTGCGATCGCGAGAGTCGTTGATGTGGTGGACTCAGCGGCGGCTATTTCAACCGATAAATCTAGCAGTTCGGAATCGTTCCAGCCAAAGCTTGCAGGCTCATTCAACAATCTCCACAAAATTTTTGTTGCGTCTTCTACAGGAAGCCCTGCCCGCGTTAAGAGAACGTCAGAACAGACATCGCGAAAATCAGCATCGCCAGGAAAGACCGGGATTTCGTGGTCGTGACATACCTTCGCTAACATCAGGCATGAGCGTAATCCGGACGATTTATCAGCGCCCGACTGAATCCGAAATGCTTTAACTAAACGCACGATTAATAAAGCACTGGCGCGATCGACTTCTGTCTTCTGGACTAAAATCTCCTGCTGTGTCAGCTCATCTGGCTCGGGCATATTAATCGTAACCAGGCGATCCATCAAGGCATCTTGAGTCGCATGAACGCCGCAATATTCCTCGGGATTGGAGGTGAAAATGGCACGAAAATGAGGATTGACCCGGATGTACTCACTTCGGTTGTTGCTGGGTGGTAAGACCAGCAGTTTTTCTTCCAGTGCCGAGAGCAGAACGTTATTTACCTCTGGTCGAGAGCGATTGAACTCGTCATAAACCAGGGTAAAGCCTTCCCGACAGGCCAGGGTGAGACGTGAATCAACCCAATTCTGCCGCAGCTCATCCTCGACCTTCACAACGCTATGGATGTAATTATCAACAACTTTCTTTCGTGTGTAGCCCGATTGATTGCCAATCAGGTCAGATGTTTTGAACTCGTCATCCCCAAAAATTAGCATGATGGGGCGAGCCAATAGATCTGCCAGATGCAACGCCAATGTGGTCTTTCCCGTTCCCGCAGGACCGCGTAAATGAACGGAGTAACCGGATTGGAGATAGCGCAAGGCACGGTTTGCGATTCGTTCAACCGACGGAGTGCTGACAAATCGGCGAGGGCTAGCTCGAAGTACAGTTGTCATAGGGGTGTGGGGGTGAGAGGGTAAGGGGTGAGAGGGTGAGGGGGTGAGGGGGTGAGAGGGTGAGAGGGAGATAGAAAAATGGTTTTATCCTTTATCCTTTATCCTTTATCCTTTCGTTACCACCTGCCACCTAACCACCTCTACGCATGGACTAAATCTTCGTGAGCGATATAAACACGATCGCGTTGAGTGATCAATCCTTTTTTAATAAGCGATCTCAGTGCATCAACGGCTTGAAACCGATTGATTCCCAGGTACGCTTCGATTTGCATCAACCGTGCGCCTTGGGATTGATGAATATAGTTGTAGACATCTTTCTCATAAGCGATTTCGTCTTTCTGAAAAGGCTTGGTTGCTTTCGCCGGTACAACTGAATTTGAGGGAATTTGCTTCGTTGTACTGGCCGTTGCCGTAGCTGAAGCCGCTTTAACCGGAATCGAACTGCCCGCTGCTTTTAGGCTACTTTCAGGTGCCGGTAGTTTAGGAGAATCGGCACCGATTGCAACAGGCGCATCAGTTCCCCAAACTTCATTGCGTAGTTCTTCGCGGAAGCGGTTAAGTTCAACTCGAAAATCGGCAAAGCGCTGAAAGATTTCTTTCATTTCCGCTTCGCGATCGATTCTGCTTTGCGTCAATTCGCGCTGCAACTGTTCTGCTCTACTCTTGCGAACAGTTTCCATCTCCCACAGGTAGCTCTGCATGTCAGAGCGTAAGGCTTCTACAAATGCAGCCAATTCCTGCTCTACCTGTTGAGCCATTAATTTTTGATCGGCGGCATTCGCTGCAAGAAGTTCTGCGGTTTCCTGACGAATAGCCTGAATAAATGCAGCCAATTCTTCAGCAACTTCCTTCGCTTGAATTTGACGACGATCTTTGGCAGCAATCAAAAGTGCTTCCGTTTCGCTTTTTAATCGGGAGTAGAACTGTTGAAAGTTGATTCTGCGAGTTCTGCCTTTACTGTCGATCATTTCGCGAAACAAGCTCAGGTCATCCTGTAACTGAGCTGCTTTAATTCGACGCTCCTGTCTAATATTTTCCAATGTTTGATGCACTGACTGCTGGCGTTGAACCACTTCCTGCTGGCGCTCTTGCCGCTGCTGCTGCCAGTAATCTTTTAGAGCCATTCCTTCAATCCTCCCGCATTGAAAGTCAGTCATTAAACGTTTGACGATGGACTGCGGAAAGCCGAGATTGCTGAAGCCCATTGTCTAAATGCCATAAAGCTGGGAAACCGATGATAAGGTTTCCCAGCGCAACATTTACTAGGCAGCGGGAACAGCTGCTTGAGCGGTCAGACCAACAGCTTCTGCATACTTCAGATAGGTTTCGACGGATGCAATTACAACCCGTGCTTCAACAGACAATAATTCGATACCTACCAGAGAAACCCGAACCCAAGCATCAACAACGATGCCCTTGTCCAGAATACGATCGATAACTTCAGCCAAGCTAGAAGAGGAGTTTACTTTTTCGACTGCCATTGCTTTATTCCCTTATAAACGGACGAAATGGATTTTGGTCTGCCTCCCCGTCCCTATGAAGAGGGCGTTATAGGGAATTGGCTTCCGAATCTAGAATAGACAGACCGCCCCTAGGAAAAACCGTCGCAAACACGGAACCTTTTTTTTCAAGCAATTAAATAACCCGCACAATCACTGAGAAAATTGCGATCTTTGTGGGAACTGATACAAACCTTTAATAAAGCTTGATGTCTCTACACATAAAAATGAGGTAGCACTCATTTTTGTATTTGAAATTCTTTGTTTTTGATTTCGTGGTTATACGGAGAAAGCGATGCGATGAGCAATTATATAAATACAAAAAATTAGAAAGTAGACCTGACTAGGCCAATAATTAAATAAAAGATTTGTATGAAGTGAGACCTAAATTCACAAATCCTTAAAAGTCGAGAGTATGGATCGAATAGAGCTTGAAGCGAAATTAGAAGCTGGTCAAGAATGGGGATTTAGAAAAGAAACCAATCATCCCAACTACTTAGGATGGATTCTAATTTCCAAACGTAACCCCCTACTATTTATCCAAAGGAGAGCTACAGATTTGAATATTTTTATTGAATGCATCTTCGTGATTTCGAGAAACCGAGCAGAATACTGTACCACGTAAAAGTGAAAGAACTTCGACGTGACGTTCATGAGAATGGAGACTACGAGAAATCATCTGACTATCGCCAGTTAGACAATTATTATTTTTCTACTTTGGCTGAAGTAGAGCAATTTATTGAAAAATTAGGTTATATAGCGATCCTGAATGGATTGTGAGAAAGGATTCCATTGGAATCCTTTCTCACAAAGCCTCTCAATCTCACAACTGATCTGGGACTGCTATAGCTTTGAACAGATTAAGTGGCGAACAGAACTAGATGTCCCGTAAAGAGGTAGTCTGACTCTAATTCTGAACCCGTTTCTCGAATTCTTCACGGGTGGTTTCTACCAGTGAAAGAGCACTTGGGTAAACATCCACTTGTTCCTGTTTAAGCCATGCCAGCAGGCGGGAGAGTTGGGCGTTTCTCAGCTCCAAATCTGCCTGGAAAATTGCCGCCGTTGCCATGTGCTTGGCATATTCTGCGGGATGTCCCTGAGCGATAAATGCAGCAGTCAGTGTAGTCAATGCTTGTTGCCGAACTAAGTCAGCAGTTGATGGAATCATAGGACTGGAGAATGACGTTGAGTTGACAATATTTGATATGCAGTTGCGAAATCGTCTGTAGAAATCTGGATTGTGGTGGGATCGGTGAGTCCTTGAGCGCGATAGCGACGAATCGCTTCCAGGGCAGCTTGGTTGCTTAACAGGGCCAAGTCTGCGCCGTTCCAGCCTTCGGTTTGGGTTGCCCAATGGTTTAGATCAACATTTGATAAGGGTCGATCGCCGTTATGAACCTGCAAAATTGCCAAACGGCTATTGAGATCTGGCAGATCGACTTTGAGCTGAAGGTCCAATCGTCCGGCTCGCATAAGCGCAGGATCGAGGGCATCAGGTCGGTTGGTGGCCCCAATTAGAAGGACATTGACGCATTCCTGGAGTCCGTCGAGTTCGGTGAGGAGTTGCCCAACGACGCGATCACTCACCCCTGAGTCTCCCTGAAATCGTCCCCGTGCCGGAACCAGCGTATCAATTTCATCAATAAAGACGACACAGGGTGCTGCCTGTCGTGCTTTGGTAAATAATTCCCGGACTTCCTGTTCGGCGGCACCAACCCACCGGCTTAGTAGTTCGGGGCCGTTCACTGCAATAAAGTTTGCCCTGGCTTGGGATGCCACCGCTTTTGCCAGCAGTGTTTTTCCGGTACCGGGCGGACCCCAAAGTAAAATTCCTCGTGGCGCTTTGGCTCCCGTGCGTTGATACAGTTCGGGATAGAGCAAAGCCCCTTCGACCGATTCTTGTAGAGTACGCTTGATGTCCTCTAAACCTCCAATTTGATCCCAAGGCACGTTGGGAGATTCAACCTCAACGGAGCGCAAGACGGAAGGTTTCACTTCTTTCAATGCCTGCAAAAGTCTTCCCCATCAACGGTCATCACTTCAGACAGTGGCTCCTGGAGGTTGGGGACATGACGGCGCAGGGCAGAGTAAGCCGCTTTCTGGCAAATCGCTTTCAAATCGGCACCGACCATACCAACGGAAAGATCGGCGATCGCGCCCAAATCCACTGACTTCTCTAACGGCATGGAACGGGTGAGAATGGTGAGAATCTCTAACCGTCCGTTACGATCGGGCACGCGAAAATGCACTTCACGATCGAACCGACCAGGACGGCGCAGCGCAGGATCGAGATGATCGGGCCGATTGGTGGCCGCCAGGACAATTACCCCAGTCGCTTTGGCAAAGCCATCCATTAACCCCAGAAGTTGAGCAACCAGACGTTTTTCGACTTCGCCTTCCACTTTGGAGCGATCGGGGCGAGGCTGTCAATTTCATCAATGAACACAATACAGGGAGCAGCTTTAGCAGCTTTCTCAAAAATACTTCGGAGTCGCCCTTCTGCCTCTCCATAGTATTTGCCCATCACTTCGGGACCGATAATGGCAATATAGTTAACCCCAACTCTTCCGCCAGACCACGGGCTGTTAGCGTTTTTCCGTCCCCGGTGGTCCCACCAGCAATACGCCTCGGGGTGGCTCCAAACCGAGCTTTGCCAGCAGATCCGGACGTTTAAGGGGATTTCTATCAGCTCTCTCAACTCTTTTAGAACGTCTGCTAGCCCGCCCACATCTTTAAGGGAAGCAGATTCACTCTCACTTGCAGGGGGAGGCGTAACGATCGCATCTGGGCCTGGAGCAGTTGCCCCCTTACTTTCTTGCCCTGCTGCATCACCCGAGTTGGGGCGAACTCGACTAACACCAATGTTGCCCGGAATATTTCCCTGGCGAGGAATACTGCTCAAACTACGGGAATTAATCTGAATATCTGTTTTCAATTCTCCCTTTTCGGCTTTTTCCTCAAGCGCTTTGGCAAGTTCTAGCAGTTGTTCAAACCCTTTAAATAAGTCGCTCATCGTTCCCCCGCTCGATTCTGGCAAGAACGATCCCCCCAAAAGGGAACAATTCCTTCGCCGTTTGGTGTGTCAATTTCCCCAGTGTTCCCTAAACTATCGCCACAGCCACAACGTCTGATTGTTTGGGAGTGAGGTTTGGATAGACCTGACGGTAAGAGATGAGAGAGAACGGACGTGCAGTGAAAGATGGGAAGGAGAAATTCTTATCCTTTACCTTTATCCTTCCCCGCCACTTACACGACTTCTTAGATTTATCAATGCTGCCAGAACGGTGCCGAGTAGAATAATAGTACTAAGACGATTTCCGTGAAAAATACGTTGAGGCACACAACCAAACTTAAGGATTGTTAACTGTTGAATTCTGTTGTCAATTCATGTTCAGCGATCAGTATGCTTGGTTTACTTAAGACTGATGGCAATTCTCAAGAGGAATGAATGAATGGTTTGGGATGTTATGCCGTTGCGGGCCATCATATTTCAGTTTTTATTTCTGTTGCTTGCGATCGCAATTGAGGGCTTGGTTTTTCACAGAATTCTAAATATTGAGCATCGCGCCTGCATGCAATATTCGGCAACGATTAATCTTTTCTCTACGTTAGTCGGCTGGCTAGTTTTCTTTGCAGTTCAACCGCTTCTTCCTCTTGAAATAAAAATCCAGTTACTTAGCTACGTTTTCTTTGAACGGCTGTTCTCAAATCCTTCGCTATCTAATGTTGCACCTATATTAGTGGGGTTGGCGCTTGTTATATTTATCGGTACATTCTTTTTGGAACTCAAAGGTTTAGAACTCTTGGAGGTTTGGCTCAAGAAAACTGACGAAAAAGACGACAAGGAGAGTGAAAAATCATTCGGATTTCGCGGCAGACAAAATCAGGCAATTGGGTTTCGGGTAAATAGTAAGGCTTATGCAATTTTTGTGGGAAATGCGTGTAGTTTCACGGTAATTGTATTAATCCTACTCACTCGTTTCTTTGATCAGACTCACTATTCGGTTATGTGAGATGAATAGTATCTTGGGAGCAATCACACCAGCACAAATACCGGGGTTAGGAGCTTTACAGATTCCAGTCTGGCTGATTGTCCTTGTACCGATCGCGCTACTTATATTCCTGGCAACAACATCGCTTTTAACGCTAGATGTTGCTAAAACAATTGTTTCTACCATCCGAGATGTTTTTTCGGCAATTGTCAAAGTACTATCGCCGCCAAAGGACAAATTAGGCAAAGTTAAATGGGATTCTTGGCAAACGCTGATTTGGATCAGTGCTTACTCCTGGTTTGTGTCGATGATGCCTCAAGAACCCGTTATTCAAAGTTTTATTGCATCTGTTGGCTGGCTATTTTTAATTCCAGGCGTTCATTGGTTTGTTCACGAAGAGAAGCTAAAGGTTTTTTCTAATCTCGAAGTCAATGTTAAGAAAGGGTTGACGTTTAATAATTTCTTCTTTGGCCCGTGGATTACGGGTGCTTTGGTTTGCATATTCTTATTTGGAGGATTAGTAGATAGTCCAAGCTCAGTCGGGTTAATCTGTTGGCCGCCAATTTCAGCCGTGATTGCATTAGCTCCCAAATTTATTAAGGCGAGTCCGGCAGGTCCCAAATACACGCTTCCTGAGAAACCCTCCGATCGCCAGGACGTTGCTATTGTGATGTTAAGTAATCTAATTTTGAGCTGTTGGTTTCAACTCTATTTTTCAACTCAAAATTGGATTCAAAATTATCCAAGTATGCTCTCCAGCGATTTGAGCCGAAGTTCGTTTCTGGTCAAACTGAACGCCAAAGATAGACCGTCTTCACGTGGCGTCATGATTTTGAACGAGGCAGGGGACATTGTTACAAACGAGTTAACAGGGCAATCCTGGTCAATGGTGGAGCGATGGTTATTGGATGTTGATCAGCAAATGAAGCTGATCCAATCTACAGTTGTTGATCAGTTACCAGCAGCTGAGGAAAATGCGTTCTGAGTCTGGAGGGTCGCCCGCTCCGGGAACAGAGTACACGTTGGAAATGTATGCAGTTTGGAGAGGGCCGAGCGTAGATGGCAAAGGCTATTACCTGACTAAAGCTTGCCGTATTAGCCGGGGTCCGGGCACTCGCGTTACCGTGAATGAACAGCCAACAACCACTACTAGTGGACTGGCAACTGTGGAGTGTGATGAGGTTAGAGGCCCATTTACAGGTCAGCCAAACCTTCCCAAAACACAAAACGAACCATTCAGTAACCCGAGAAATACTGAAGGATACGGTGGGAACAGAGGAAATGGCCAAAATGGAGGCAGTAAAACCGGAGAGGGGAACAGGGAACTGGCGAAGACAGACAATGGTGATGAGTATTATGATGAATCAGTCTTCATTTCGGCTGGCTGGAGCAGAACTGCATGAACTTCGGAAGAACGTTGGTCATTGCAAGAAACGTATTTCGGGAGGTAATTCGCGATCGCGTCCTTTACCTGGTTGGTTTGTTTGCGATTTTTCTGGTGGTCTGTGTTCGCCTGTTGCCTGAAGTTTCTGCTGGAACCCAGAACAAGATTATTTTAGATGTTGGCCTGGCAGCAATGGCTTTGTTGGGATTGGTAATTGCTGTATTTGTCGGAACCGGATTGGTTAATAAAGAAATAGAGAAACGGACGGTGCTGGTGCTGGTTGCAAAACCGATCAGCCGATCAGAGTTTATTGTCGGCAAGCATATTGGGTTATCGGCGGTACTGGCCGTGTTGGTTGCCATTATGACGGCAATTTATATAGGAATTTTGTGGATCAGCCGAGTTCCGTTTCCTGTCAACAGCATTCTTGTTTCCTCGCTTTACCTGTTCCTGCAGCTCTCTCTCATCACGGCAGTCGCGATCGCCTTTGGCGTCTTCACCAGTTCGCTTCTCGCCACACTCTTGACGTTCGCTGTTTACCTGATGGGAAATTTCAGCCGGGATCTGGTAACGCTTGGTGCGCTTAGCAAGAATCCCGCGATCGAAAATGTGACTAAAAGTATTTACTACGTCCTTCCAGACCTGGCGCGGTTAGACCTTAAGAACGAAGCCGTCTACGGGCAGCTTCCGGGTACCAGCTTGTTACTGACCAACGCGGGTTATTGGTTGCTCTATGTCGTGGTGTTACTAGCAATCTCAACCCTAATTTTTCCTTTAGAGAATTCTAGGGGGTAACAGAAATTAACGACTGAATGCGTGTTTCGAGTTCTACTTCTAACCATCAACCAAGTACTCGTAGGTTTTGATCAACTTCTTGATCGTTTTCAGGTGTTCGCGGGCGATCGTCGCTGAACCTGCGCCCGAACCTGGTTCGATAATAATGTCGCCAACCGAGTCGAGTGCCCGCTCGTTGATGGAGTCGATCAGCGCTTCTGGCATCGTCAGGTTATCTTCCGCAATCTTTTTGATCACGCCTGCCGGATTGTTCTGCTCTACCACCGCCCTTAGCACCTGAAGTTCATACTCCGGCAATTGCACCAGGAACTCTGTCCACTCGCTAGGAAGGTCCGAAGCGGATTTCTCAGCTTTTGCTGGGTTGGATTTTACTGGATCAGACTTGGCGGCTGTGTCTTTTGCCGTTGCCTGAACGGTTGGGCTAACCGCTAACGATGAAACAGGTGGAGGAACGGTTTCTTTACGAGAATTGGCTCCGTTGGTAGGGCTGTTGGAGGGAGTGGCATGACCGTTGCTACCATTCTTCTGAGGCCGCGGCAGAGTATTAGGATAGCTAGGGCGCTCCTTTAGGTTCTGCTGTTGAACGTTTAAGGCGGTAATCTGTTGTTCCAGGTCGTCTTTCTGATTTTTCCGATCGTTGACCTGAATCTCTAACGCCTGGAGTTCAGCTTGAAGAGTATTGATCTGATTTTGTAGCTGCTTCAAGGAAGACTGGAGAGGGTGAGATGCAATCTGGCGATCCAACTCGTTCTTCTGAATTTTGCGATCGCTGACCTGAATTTCTAACCTATGGAGTTCATCCTGCGCCGCCTTAACTTGAGTCTGTAATTCTTTCAAGGTCGTCTGCAAGGGATGGGTACCCGTTTCCAGTTCCCGCTTTTTCCCTTCTGCATAGGTCAAAAACTGTTCCAGTTCTGCCTGACAACGCTTCAAATCCTCTATGTCCTGCTGTAAGGCTGAGGATTCGGTTCCTAACCGTTGCTTTTGCTGTTTCAAGTCTGCCAATTCGCGCAGCAACCCATCTCTCGTTTGCCGCTGGTCTGCTACCTGAATCTTTAGCTGATTGAATTCTGTCTGAAGGGAGGCTAAATTTGCCTCGATCTTGCGTTTAGCAGTGGTTGCCTCTGCAAGAACTTGATTTAACTCCGTTTCTGATTCATGGATTCGATTTGGCCCCATTTCAGGCACCTGGGGCATTTGCAGTTCGGTCGGCATCTCGTAGGGCTGGACCTCGATAATCGCCTCACCCACCTTGAAGGGAACAGACAAGTCCCAACTGATTACCTTTTTGGGAGACGTCGAAGCAGGCAATTTTCGCTGCTCAGGCTGCAACGGTACCGAGTTGAAGCTGAGAACCGTCTGCTCTCGTTCGGTTGATTCCACCTCTAAAAGCGCCCGATAGGCTTCTGCCCGTCGCTTTTGTAGGGCGTGGATATGGTTTTTCAGGACGGCAATTCTGCTGGTTGATTGTTGATAGCTACGACGGTCTACCACGATCGCGGCAATCACGGTAGCGGGCAATGTTGTCAATCCTGTGATGAGTGCTTTGTTTGCATCCCGGTTTGTCAGGAAGCTAATCCCAAAGCTAACACCAAACGCAATTGACCCAAGCAGTAATCGACTTCTCAACATAGGGAATGAACGGGTGCATGAGGTAGCTTCATAGTATGCTCTCTTTTCCCGAATGGCTTAATGGTAGGCTAACTACTAGATTGTGGCGCAGCGATGAGAATTACCGCAGTGTTAAAACAGGCAGGGCTTTACTTGTCCTGCGGGGCCTTGTTGGCTCTAGTTGTACTAACGATCGCAGCGCTCACTCCTCGAAAATGGGGAACGTTACCTCGTAGTGGAGATTGTAACTACAGGATTTACGTTTCTGGTGGAGCGATGCACACCAACCTCATCATCCCGGTTCAAAATCCTATCTTCAATTGGAGACAGCACCTGAACCTGGAAAGTATCGGTGGAAAAGCAGCTATAAATTACCATTATCTTCAATTTGGCTGGGGCGATCGTATCTTTTATATAGAAACGCCCAACTGGGGGCAGCTAAATATATTCAGCGCCCTCAGAGCCTTGTTTCTACAAAATCCCTCCGCTCTATTTGTAAAGGGACACATTACAGTTCCTCACTACTCTGGAGAAGAACTGAAGTGTGTCAAGTTGGGACAGTCAGACTATCTGTCGTTAATGAAATTTATTGAAGCGTCCTTTCAACTCAACCAACAGGGGAAAACGCTTCAGATTGGTAGCGGCCAGGATCGAGAAAGTGGATTCTACGCTGCAAATGGAACCTATTCAATGCTGAAAACCTGTAATTCCTGGACTGCGGACGGACTACGCGCTGCCAATGTGAACACCCCTCTCTGGGGTGGATTGGCCCCTGCTGTTATGCTTCACGTCCGCAACGGGTGTGAGTGTGGGGAGCGGTGAGGGCTGAAGGCTAATTTTTATCCTTTATCCCTTATCCTTTCACAACCCTTATCCTTTATCCTTCCCCAAGCTTATTCCAAGGATCATCTTCCAAGGCACCCTCAGAAGCGTCTATTCTACTGAATACGGAATCAATTACTAAAAGATGCAGTTTTCGAAAATTTTGATTGCTAATCGCGGAGAGATTGCTTTGAGAATCCTCCGTACCTGCGAGGAGATGGGGATCGCTACAGTTGCCGTCCATTCGACTATTGATCGTCATTCTTTACACGTCCAGCTAGCTGACGAAGCGGTTTGTATTGGGGAACCCCCAGCGGCAAGAGTTACCTCAATATCCCAAACATCATCGCAGCAGCGCTGACCCGCAACGCTACAGCCATTCATCCCGGATACGGTTTTCTGGCAGAAAATGCTCGATTTGCGGAAATCTGTTCGGATCACCAAATTGCCTTCATTGGCCCCACCCCGGAAGCGATTCGCTCAATGGGGATAAATCCACTGCAAAGAAAACGATGCAGAGAGTTGGAGTACCAACCGTACCTGGCAGCGCTGGACTGTTGACTGATGAGGCGGAAGCTCGGACGATCGCTCGTAAAATTGGTTACCCCATCATTATCAAAGCAACGGCGGGCGGCGGCGGACGAGGAATGCGTCTGGTCCGAGACGAAAGTGAGTTGGGCAAGCTATTTGCCGCTGCTCAGGGAGAAGCAGAAGCAGCGTTTGGAAATCCAGGCGTTTATCTCGAAAAGTTTATTCAGAAACCTCGCCACATTGAGTTCCAAATTTTGGCAGACAGCTACGGCAATGCGATTCATTTGGGCGAGCGGGAGTGCTCCATTCAGCGACGCCACCAAAAGCTCCTGGAGGAGGCTCCCAGTGCTGCATTAGACGATACGCTGCGAAAAAAATGGGACTGGCAGCAGTTATGGCAGCCAAGTCAATCAACTACGTTGGAGCGGGTACCGTAGAATTTTTGCTCGACCAGTCGGGTGATTTTTATTTCATGGAAATGAATACTCGCATCCAGGTCGAGCATCCAGTAACCGAAATGATTACAGGTCTTGATTTGATTGCCGAGCAAATTCGGATTGCTCAAGGGAGCGGTTAAGTCTGACTCAGGACGAAGTGATCCTGCAGGGACATGCGATCGAATGTCGCATTAATGCTGAAGATCCCGATCATAACTTTCGTCCCAATCCGGGGCGTATTAACGGCTATCTGCCACCCAGTGGACCCGGAGTACGAATGGACTCCACGTTTACACCGATTATGAGATCCCGCCCTACTATGACTCACTGATTGGAAAATTGATTGTTTGGGGCAACGATCGTCCAGCAGCCATCCGCCGAATGCGTCGTGCCCTTCGTGAATGTGCAATTACTGGCCTTTCTACTACTATTCCCTTTCACCAAAAAATCCTGGAAAATCCAGACTTCCTAAAGGTGACATCTCCACCAATTTTGTGGAGCAAATGATGAACAGAGAACAGCAGCCATAGATGTTAGGTGGTAGAGGAGAGTTTTGAGTTCTAAGTTTATTCTGACCTCTGTCTTCCGCTCTCATCCCTTATCCTTCATCCCTTATCTTTTATCCTTTCCTCTTCCCCTCTCCTCAAAACATCATTGTTAACAAACCTTGCTGGCCCAAAAAATTTCCCTGAACAGGCTAAAAATTCCAACCCAGATAATTGGGGTAATGTCCACGCCACCCAGAGGCGGCACAATTTTTCGCGAGGGTGCTAAAAAGGTTCGGTGGGAACTGCAATCAGATTGAAGGAAAGCGGGTTAACTCAGCCTGGGGATACCAGGTAAGCACGATGCGAAAAATAAATAGCAAGGTCATCACGGTAAATAGAATACCGAGAATCCAGGAGGCAATCGTAACAGGAGTCATACTGACCAAAAACTTTAAGCAATGTAAAAGAACTGGTATTGATCTTAGCGCTATTCCAATACCCACCAAAAATCCTTTGACAGACTGCTTCTCAAGAGTGTGACAGACCGTTAAAATTATGAGGAATAAACAGTTCTATTAGAGGCAAAGGATCCATGACTCCTTCGTTAGCAAACTTTCTGTGGAGCCTGGTTTTGGGGCCGTCATCGTGCTTGTCCCGGTGTTTGTAGGGTTGGTTTTATTAGCCAAAAGATAAAATTAATCGTTCCTCATTTTAGTTGCTGGTCATTAGTCGCTGAGTGGTCCATTTCGATGGACCTCTGACACAACAAATGCATAATCCAGAAAGGACCTCGGGTTAGAGTAGAAGATAGAGGCAGTTTTCTATGTCTTCTGCTGCGATCTGAGGTTTTCTGTTTTACGGCGCTCAGGTTTCAGGGAATTACTTTGTAAAGGCATTCTTCGCCAACCTTTTTGTGTGTAAAATTTAGAGCGGTTTCCCCGCTAAGTCAGTTGGCTTGCTGAGTCAATAGGTTAGTTGATAGACCCGAATTTGAAGATTTCGGGCTTCACTCGTTACCATAGGATGTACGTATGGGAGAGATGCGATGGTAAACATCGGGCTAAATCCGGGTAGTCTTTTGGGGATTGTGCTTGCGGTTGCAGGTGCAGCCCTCTACTTTTTGAGATCGCAACGTCCGGCCCTTGCCCGTGACCATGACATATTTTTTGCAGCGGTTGCTTTACTGAGTGGCGGCATTCTCTTTTTCAAGGATGGCGATTGGACCCAATCCTGCAATTCCTGCAATTCCTGCTGGCGGGTTCGGCGGTCTTTTATGCCTACGATGGGATTCGTCTGCGTGGGGTGGCGACTCAACAAGCAAAGCGAAGTGCTCCCATTGTGGATGACGATCGTCCGGTTAGCCGAGTTTATCGGGCAGAGTTGGATGAACTCAACCCCTACGAAGAACGGGCAGTCAGACGCCGTATTCCTGGAACTCGTGACGTTCGAACCCGCGATGAGTTTGAAGAAGGAACAGGTCGTCGCCCGTCAAGCCGCATCAATGGAGACGATCGACTGGGGCCAGGCGATCGTTCTCGCCGTAGATCGCGGCCTCGTCCCGATCGGGCTTCATCGGATTTTTTTGACGGATCCTCGGATGATAGTGATATCAGAGAGGATCGCCCAAGTCGTTCTCGTGGATCCGCTCCTCGCCCTGGAAATCAAGGCCCGAGTGCGACACGGTCAAGACGTCCACGCCCCCTATTGAGGAAACCGAACCTCCGTACGTCGCCGTCCCGATGCCGAAACATCTTCTTCTGAGTACGTTGATTACCGTCCGGTAGATGATGAGGAAGATAATTGGGGAGACTATTAGTCGGCGGTAGAAGGTAACGAGATTTGGTGGATTTCCCTGGAGGAATGGCTGAGGTTAGCCTGGAGAGGTCCAAATCGCCAACGAAAGCAAGCTGGATTGTTGTTGCTAATCTTTTCGTTTGTTTTTTTTCTGGTTGGGCTGCTCTCGGCCTGTAGTCAACCGGAAATTTTAAGTCGGCCAGTCGATTTGGACAACCGCTACAACGACGAGCAGCCAGCCCTGAGTGGTGATGGTCGGTTTCTTTCGTTTGTGTCTGATCGAAGTGGAACCCGTGCGTTGCTGGTATATGACCTCCAGCAACAGCAGTTTGTGAACTTGCCGTTTCTTAATCGGCCCGATGCGATCGCAGAGTCTCCTAGCCTAAGCTATAGCGGGCGCTACATTGCCTACCTCGCTAGTGATAGCGCGAGACCTGAAATCGAACTTTATGATCGAGCGACTCAACGAGTCCAACGGTTAACTCCTGGCTATCGAGGATGGTTTCGTAATCCAAGCATCAGTTCTGATGGACGTTATATTGTGTGCGAATCGGGAACTCGCGGACAGTGGGATGTTGAAGTGTTCGATCGAGGGCCACATGTTGAGCTAGACGTTCCCGATTCTCAGCGATCGCGTCCGTCTCCGGGTGCATCGCCGTGACAATATGGGAAGGGTAAAGAGCAGAGGTGGAAAGAAAAAGGATAAAGGGTGAAGGCTAAGGGCTAAAGTTGAAACTAATTCAAAATTCAGATTCTAAAACTCAAAACGTCCCGATTTATCCTTGCATCTTTCGTTCTTTATCCTCTTTTCTTGACCTCTCCGTGGCTTTTCGTCTTCTCTCGATTCTGCTGTTGGCCTGCCTGCTGATGGGTTGTGCAGGACCTCGACTGGTTGGGTTTCCCTTCGATCCAGGTGGGCGTAGTCTTAATAGTCCCTTTGCTGAAATAAATCCGAGGATTTCGGGGCAATATATTGTCTTCGCGTCGGATCGCAAGGGCAGCCAGGACATTTATCTTTACGACACAGTAAGCCACAACCTGATTGAGTTACCGGGGTTAAACGCTATTAATATGATTGCCTCCGCTCCGTCCATTTCCGAAAATGGCCGCTTCATAACCTTTGTGGGAGTACAGGATGGGCGATCGGGAATTTATTTATACGATCGTGACACTCGCCAACTCCGCAACCTGACTGAGAACCTTAAGGCTGAGGTGCGCAATCCAACAATCAGTGGAGACGGTAACGTTATTGCATTTCAGTCCAGCACAAATGGTCAGTGGGACATTGTTCTCTACAACCGATCTGGGCAACCGTTAAATGGGTTCTCGCCTCCTAGCGCAAACCCAACCAGGTGATTAAGTCTTGCCGGGTAAAAAACTCCAGCACGATTAAAGCGACAAACCCAATCATGGCAAAACGACCATTAATCAGTTCGGCGTAGGGAGTCCATCCAAACGCTGGTTCGGGTTGGGTGGGTGGTTCATCGAGGATGGTTGAGGGGATCAGAGTTCATAATTAATTACCAACTGTTGCAGTCCTGAATGATTTGTGAAATTCATGGGCTTTGTGAAACAGGTTTCTAAAGGAAACCTGTTTCACAATCCAAATAGGAACGCTATAATCAGCCACCAACCGGTTCAGGTGCGTCTGTCAAAACCTCATCTCCAATCACTTGAGAGGGGTCAAGGTTTTGAACGGAGTCAACCAGCGATCGCACCGTTGCGGTTCCTTCCGACGATTCAAATTTAAGCGGAAATTTACCCTTCCTAATCATTCGCAACCCTAAAGGTGCCAGACTCAACAATCCTCTGATGTCTCGGAAAGAATTTCCTACAACCTGCAGCCCAAACTGGCGCTCATCAATCCAACCGCCCCGCTTGACCAACTCGATTAGTCGTTTGCGGTGACGGATCGATCGGCTTACCTGATCGTCCTTACGGTCTAAAATTTCGCTTTTAATTTTGCCAATCTGATCCATCGGGGCGACTTCCATAGGACAGACGGCATTACAGAAGTAACAACGGGTGCAACCCCAGACTCCTTTCGTACCCTCGTTATACTCCTCCAGTCGCTTCTCCGTCTGTTGGTCGCGAGAGTCAGCAACCATTCGGTACGCTTTAGCGAGAGCATGAGGGCCAACAAAACTGGGGTCTACTTCACGGGCATTGCACTCCGAATAACATGCCCCGCACAAAATGCAGTTGCCAGTTTGATTTAACCGGGCGCGTTCTTCGGGTGTTTGAAGAAACTCTCGCTCAGGTACCTTTCGTCCTGCCGTACTAACGTAGGGATCAACCGCTTTCAGGTTGGCCCAAAAGCTTTGCATATCAACGACCAGGTCTTTGATAACTGGCATATTTCCCATTGGTGCCAGCACAATTTCCGGGATTTCCTCCGATGACTCTGCTGAAGAACTGTTTGAGGAACCACTCGCACCTAACTGCTTCAACCGAGCGGCTCACTTCCCACATTCTCTTTGCAAGCTAATGCTGAACGGCCATTAATTCGCATTGAACAGCTACCACAAATGGTGTTGCGGCAGTTTTTACGAAATGCAAGAGTGCCATCCTGCTCCCACTTAATTTGGTTCAGACAATCCAAAATTGTACTGCTGGGATCTACTTCTAATGTGTAGGACTGAACGTTGGGTGAAGTGGTTTGGTCCTGTCTGGTAATTCTAAAGAGAACTTGCATTCTAGATTGTGCTTGATTCAGATATTCCTAGTTTAAGCGAGATAAGACCGTTATCCGATATTGAAGGCTGCATTATTTAAGAATTTAGTCAAGGTAATTCACGATCGCTAATATTTTGTCTCTAAATTTCAGAGGATATTAATTACACTCCAGTTCAATTTAACGTATAGATTTGTTTTAGTTATCTAAACTCCCGTGCTTTGAGACATGGCTTTCTGAGTTCTTTCTGTTTTTCTCCACCTCTTTCAAGGGAGCCGTACAGTTATTAACTGGAGACTTACCGGAAACAGCTTCAGAGACGCGAATTTCCATAAAAATGAAGGAACAAATTTAAAGCTTTGATGGAGTAACTACCGAAAAATTATTGTTAATTTAGAGGAATTGAGGATATATTTTTATAATGCTAGGCCAATTAGTCATGGCCCTGTTTGTCACCCCTGAATTTTTAGAATTAGTCCTGGACCTAGAGATGGCTGAAAACGCAACGGCTCCACTTACTGGAAAAGCACTTCTTCAGAAAGTAAAAGAACTTTCCAATTTGCCACGGCGTGAAACAGCAAAGCGCTGTGGGTATTACACCGTTACAAAAAACAACCAGACCCGCGTAAATCTCACTGATTTTTATGATGCTGTCCTTGCGGCTAGAGGAATCCCACTCAGCCCTGAGGGATCAAAAGATGGCCGTGGACGTGAACCAACCTACCGAGTTAGTGTTCATAAGAATGGTCAAATTGTAATTGGCGCAGCTTATACACAGGCAATGGGTTTAAAGCCTGGCGATGAGTTTGAAATAAAGCTTGGCTACAAACATATTCATTTGATTCAGTTGGATGGTGAAAAGGACGACAGTAATGGGTCCCACGGTTAGAACCCTAATCAAAAAATGGGCCTTAACGTTGAAATTTATTCCTGTTAGCATTTGAAAAACGTTCAGAGATTTGTTAAGTGTCAATCGTTACATTTCGCTTTAACAACGTTGATAAGCTAGAACATTCAGGCTGAAACCTAAGAGATCTTAGAAGGATCTTTAATATTCTTGCTTGAGATTTCATTGAAAAGGAAGGATAACCCTTTACAATGATTACGTTTTGGCGCTCAACTTTTTCGCAACCAAATAGGAAAATTGGTCTCTTTCGATCGCCATAAATCATTGCCTAGAATCTCTCGAAAATACTTGAACTGTTAAGTATCATCCCTCGGTTCGTTCTCGTAATGTTTAGTTGACTCTTTATTGCTGGTGAGCAATTAAAGCCGTGTTGCCCAGTTGCCTGTAATAAGTAATATTCCTATGGCCATTTCTGAGCAGCTTGACCAATTCATTACCCAATTGTCTGGGAGTCCACCTGCAGTTAAAGGCGTTATTTTTTTCTAACCTGGGTGATAGTTTGGCTGCCGATCGCGATTCCGCTAGCAATAGCGCTCCGTTGGCATCCGCCCAAACCTCTAAGCGCTGGGCAAAAGCTGCCCTTAGTGCTGTCGTTGTATGCCCTTTCTCCCTTAATGCTGTGGGCATTCTCCCGGATTGAAGGGGTTCCATTCTCGATCTATGGATTTCCCTGGGGAGGCTCTGGCTTACTTTCCTTAGCAATTGGTCTTAGCTTAGGCGTTTTAGGAATCGTGATTCTGTTTGGAATCGAAGGCTGGCTAGGGTGGGTCCGTTGGCAGCAGAACTGGCAAAAGCTGGCTCGTCTTTTGCTTCCCCTGCTGGTTGTTGGGCTACTTGTAAGCGTAGTTGAAGAACTGGTTTTTAGAGGATTTCTGCTAAACCAGCTTCAACATGCTTACGGGGTTTGGCCTGGGGCAATCGTTTCTAGTTTGGTCTTTGCACTCCTGCATTTGGTTTGGGAAGGGTGGGAGGCAGCACCACAGTTGCTGGGGTTATGGCTGATGGGAATGGTTTTAGTAGTGGCACGTTGGGTAGACGGAGGTAGCCTTGGCCTGGCGATCGGCCTTCACGCTGGCTGGATATGGGCAATGGCAAGTCTAGACTCTGCTGAAATAATTCACTATGAGGGAGCCAACCCCCAATGGCTAACCGGACTATCGAAAAACCTCTTGCAGGTGGAATGAGCCTACTCCTACTATTTGCAACGGGAGCGGCTATTTGGGGCTTTGGTCGCTAAAAGCCGCTAGCAGTAGGAGGACACATCCTCGCCGCAATCATCCGCTAGATAAGAAAGGGCACGAAACCGTAAGCTGACTAACTGCTCATAAAGTGGATTGAGCTTACAGAGGGGTGGGATGTGAGCAACCCTTCGACCAAAGAGATTAATATCTCGCTCAAAGGGGCACTGGGAGGGAATTAGCTTGCAGAGAAACCGAGCAACCTTGGGGTCATGAATCTCCATCTGGTCGAGCCAATCTCTCACCGGGTGAAGAACGTCGATCGGTTCTCCAGTGTAGGAATCGGTTAGATGGGCAACGGTTCCAGCGTGTTCCTGGGTCGCAGAGTCAAAGAGGGTCGTCCGGAGAGCCTGCAAAACCTCGGATTTCAGCCCCAAAGCATCACAATACTGATGCAGCAGTTCATCTTCACAACGGGAGTAGGCCCCGTCAGCAACCGCAACCATGACGGCTGTTCGCAAGAAATTTTCAGCGATACTAGACCCTTTGCCAAAGGCGGCAGTAAGCTTGGCGGGGAAATAGGCTCAAGCCCCTTTGCCTTGTCTGTAGCGGTTAGTTCCTGGTGAGTCAGAGAGGTAATTAGCTTTTGCTCCTCCACATCAAAGTTCCCATCTGACCAAGCAGGGTCAACAGACCGCGTAGCCACACGGAAATCTGCTCACTAGTGTAGGGAGATTCGGTCTCGGTAGTCATTTTACTTCCATCGACACTAGTTCCAGGTCGATTCTAGCCTTTTCTATAACCAAGTTGGCTGTAAACTGGAAGACTGAAGAATAACGTAAGGATTTACAGTGACTCCACACGAGTTTGGTGTATTGCTGATATCGGTTCTAACCGCGATCGGGGGCAGTTTTTCCTAAAAACAGGTGCCCTGAAATTAGGAAAAGTGAATGCAGGAAACGCCTTCGGTCACGTTTTAGGAATTGTAACGACGCCCGAATTAGTATTTGGTCTGTTCCTGTATGGCCTGAGTGCGATTCTTTATATTCTGCTGCTGACTCGGGTAAAGCTCAGCGTTGTTGGTCCAGCCGTATCTATTGGCTATATATTTTCGGTGCTGATGGGCTATTTCATCTTCAAAGAGTCAATCCCGTTTAACCGATTGGTTGGGCTGGCACTAATTGCGTGCGGCGTTATTCTGGTGGTCTGGAAAGAATAAGCTAAGTGGGAATGAGGGATGAGGGATAAAGGCAAAATCAAGAATTAAGAATTAAGAATTAGAAATTAAAGTCTCCTAATTCTACAACTCTTAATTCTCAATTCATCATTGCCCCTTGCCCCTTGCCTATTTCCTCTTGCTTATAAATACCTTTTCAATACGTCAACCGTTGCTTGACCAGTTTTCGCCCAACTGAACTGAGCTGCTCTAGCAAGTCCTGCTCGGCGGAGTTGGGCATGCAGGCTGGCGTCTGTTACCAAATCAGTCATGGCGCGAACGATCGCATTAACGTCATGCGGATCAACCAATACAGCCGCCTCACCAGCCACTTCCGGGAGAGAAGCCAGATTAGACGTAATGACGGGCGTACCACAGGCCATTGCTTCTAGAACGGGTAAACCAAATCCTTCCCACAGGCTTGGAAAAACAAGCGCGATCGCCTGGTTAATGACTACTGGTAGTTCGCTGTAGGAAACATAGTTCAGAAACTTGACCTGACCAACTAGGTCCATATCGTTTATTTGGGCTTCCAATGCGGGTTGGTATCGCCTGTCTGGTGGGCCTGCAAACCAAAGCTCATAGCTGGAGCGGTTGGGCAAAGCAGCAAAGGCGGTAAGTAAACGCTCTACATTCTTGTAAGGATTGATGCGTCCTAGATACAAGAAATAATTCTGGGTTGGCAAGTTTAGAAAACGAAAATTTTCTGCATCGTAAGCCAGGGGAATAGGCGTTATTTGATTGGCAGAAATCCTACAGAAGCGAACAATATCATTCGCGGTTGCGACTGAATTACAAAGAATATGAATCGCCTGATTGAGCACTTGAGGAATGTAGTAGCGATTGTAAAGGTTTGCGGGCGAAAAGCGTTTAGGAAAATGCAGTGGAATTAAATCGTGAACCGTTATAATCCAACGGCAACTGGAACCCAACGGAGCTTCTGGAATAGGTGAAAAAGTAGGTTAGACCCCAAGCGCTGATAGAGCTTTGGAAGCTGAAATTGAACCCACAAAAGACGCTTTAAATGCCCCTTTAGTCCGTAGGCCGCTGTTAGATCCGTTGGGGAGGGATGAAAGCGATAACCTGAAATTTCAGACGGCCCTGCTATGTCAATGTCTAATGATTGAAATTCTTTAATTAAGTTAAGACTGTAGGTTGCTAGACCCGTTGGTTGAGCCAGAACCGAAGAGAAATTAACCAGGATTGACATATAGCAGTCCCAAATTAACTGTGAGATTGAGAAGCTTTGCGAGAAGGGATTCCGCAGGAATCCTTTCTTACAATCCAAATAGGATCGCTATAGCAGTCCTAAATGACGTATGAAAAGAAGAGGCTTTGAGAAAAGGTTTCTAGAAGGAGCCTTTTTCTCAATCTAGATGGGATCGCCATACATTACGTTAGCCTATCTTGCTATTGAGTTGGAGTGGATAATGCTTGAAGTCTAAAAGCAGCGAAAGGAACCTTAGACCAAATGAATTAAAACGAACTAGGGTAGGAACCGAAAATTTGAGTAATAAATAGAGTCTTAGAAGAATTTGCTCCCACAGCGGGCGATGTTTTTGGTAATAGTAAAGCTGGCTTTTGCGATATTCTAAGGCCATTCGATCGCCCACCTTATTAACCGAGTGCCCTCTAATATGAATAACAGAAACTTCAGGGGTGTAAAGGATTCTCCAACCCTGGTTTCTAGCTCTCTGGCAAAGATCGGATTCTTCAAAATACATGAAGAAGCGTTCATCAAATCCGCCCAATTCATCGAATAGCTTCTTGCGAATAAAGAAGGCGGCTCCACAACGATATCAACATCGAGCAACGTCTTAAACCGTTGCTCGATGGCGGCTTTTTGAGAGGGATCTGCGTAAGTTTTTAGCTGCTGCCGCGTTTTCGACTCTCCAGCCAAGCTGATGCTCCAGGCAGTTGAAAGCTGTAAACTTCCATCAGGGTTTAGCAATTTTGGACCGATAATTCCAGCATCAGGATATTCTTGCATGGCCCGACCAGCACTGGCAGAATATCACCAGTAAGCTGTGTGTCGGTGTTTAAGAGGAATAAAAACTCTCCGGTTGCCACCTTCGCTGCGACATTATTTCCTGATCCGAATCCCCGGTTTTCTGATTGTCTAATTAGCTTCATCTGAGGAAATGGCCCTCAATTAAATCAGCACTTCCATCATGGGAGGCATTATCAACCACAATCACTTCATAGGAGATTGATTGGGGAAATTGCTCCAGCGATCGCAGACAGTCCAACACCACATCTGCCCCGTTGTAATTAACAAGAATGATGGAGACGTGTGGTGTGCGATCGTTTGTCATTAAAGGGAATCAGGGGTCAGGGTCAGGGGTCAGGGAATCAATTTTGGGCTTGTAATTAAATATCATCAGAGATTTGCTGTAGGGGTTTAGCATTTGGCAGAAAATTATGCATTGTGCACAGCCTATTGACCAAATGCTAATCCCTTACGACCAGGTTTTTCCTAGCTTTCCTAAAAACCATGATAGGTTCCAACCACACACGCATAGATTTTTGGCTTTTAAGTTGTCAAAAAACAAGATGATTCCGATCGTTAATACTAAATACTTAATGCGTCTCAGGCTACATGTCACGCGGTACCATCCCTCAGAGTGCTGTAATTCCAGGTAGGTCTGGTTGCGGCAAATATAGTAGTACCGCAAGGGCGAGTAAAGCTGTAACGCCTTTTTTGGCCGAATAGCTGAACCTGAAGCGGCGTCCCAAATCGGTGGTGCATGACAGCGGCGGGAACCACCCAATGGTGAAATCCGCTTCTCGGAGGCGTAGCCCATAATCGAGGTCGATTCCATCAATGAACAGAGCCGGATCGGGGAGGAACTTTGTCGGCAGCCTTCATCCAGACGAGGGAACCGGAGGTGATTGGGGCATCACATTCATAAGTAATAGACGGGTCGGAAGGCTGAAACCCTTTGAAGCGATCGCCCAAAAATAGGCTGGGCCTCACGATTTCCCCGTCCTGGCATCAATGGCTTTAGGTGCCATTATTCCAATTTCTTGCTCTGTGGTTACAAGCTTCCTGTAAGCGTCCATCAGCAATTCAAACAATCAGGGGCGGGTACACTGTCCTGGTCAAAGGTCCAGAGAAAGTCGTAGCCTTGCTGGAGTGCCCAGGCGATCGCTAGTTTCAATCCGCCCGCAATCCCAATATTTTCAGGGTGAAACCAGACCAGAATCGTTGGATCGGATTGGTACTGGGGAGCAAGGAGTGATCGTTCAGGGGAATTGTCCACCACCACCATTTGCTGGACTGGATAGGACTGCGCTTTGATCGCCGTAAGACAGGCATGCAGCGCCTCAGCATCCTCATAAGCGGTGATGTAAGCCGCTACGCTGTAGGTGGAAGAAAACTCCGGTGTCGGGTGGTTTTGGGGATTAATCCTCACGGTGTCTGTTGTCGCGAAACCGTTCTTGCAGAGTATTAATCAGCGCTTGCACGGATGCTGTTAAGGCGATGCGGTCTTGCTCTGCCTGGGCTGCATAAGATCCCAGCATTCTAACTACATCGGCGATTTGTTCATTGAGAGATGCCTGTAGTCGCCTGCTTTCTTCGCTATTGGTAGCGATCACCTCGCTATTGGCGGCAATTGCTCTGGCGTTGGAGTGAACGATCGCTTCAATTCGATCAAGGCGCTCTGCTGATTCGATATGGGAGCGTTCAACCCGTTGAAATCGGGCTTCTATTTCTTCCACATTCATGATCGGGTGTTCTTAGAATGACTGAATTCTAACAGATGCCATGATTCCGCCTTCTGCGTCAGTCGCCAAGTATAACAGTACTGCTACAGGTTAAGACGATTAAATTGCTGAGAACCCTGCAATAACTGGCTTTCATACTCAGCACCTAATCCTTAGCGCTTTGCTGTATAGCGATCCTAAATGGGTTGTGAGAAAGGATTCCATTGGAATCCTTTCTCACAAAGCCTCCCAATCTCACAACTGATTTAAGACTGCTGTAGAAAGCTGACGGTGTGTTACGGGAAATCAACATTTTCCGACTCGAAAGCTGCTCGGTCAAACAACCAGCTATCTCCAATCATTCTACCAATTGCTACTGGAGGGCAGGCAGAAACAATTTTGGGTCGCTGAGTTGCTGTTACGTGGCAGGCATCAGGAATGCTCTTGCTTCAGCAATGTCATCATCTTTCTGAGGCTTTGCCGCCAGTGGGGGATAGGTTCCTAACAGGGTGGAGGTCTTTTTGAGGGAGAGGACGGAGAATGCAGGGCGTTTTGCAGGGTGGGATATTCCGGGGTGGTAATCGGGACGACGCGCTGGATTTTGAGCGGAAAACCAAGCGGCTCGGCTTCTTCAAAAATGGCGACGGCGAAATCATACCAGCTACAAACGCCGCTGTTGGTGTAGTGATAGGTGCCTGCGGTGCCGGAGGAGAGTTGGGAACCAAGAGGGCGATCGCGTCCGCCAAGTCGTTTGACCAGGTAGGCGCACCGATCTGGTCTGTCACCACGCGGACTTCCTCGCGATCGGCACCCAACCGAAGCATTGTCTTGACGAAATTGCCTCTGCCGCCGACGCCATAAACCCAGGCCGTTCGGATAATCATGTGTAATTCACAGCTATTACGAACCGCTTGTTCGCCCATCAGCTTTGACTCCCCATAGGCACCCATCGGTGCGGTGGAGTCTGTTTCCAGGTAGGGGTGCTCTGTTGCCCGTTGAACACGTAGTCGGTGGAGATGTGAATTAAACCTGCTCCAATGCGCTGCGCCGATTTCGCCAGAATGCCGGGTGCCACTCCATTCACCTGCTTCGCCAGTTCCGGTTCGCTTTCTGCCCTATCGACAGCCGTGTAAGCTGCCGAGTTAACGATAACCTGGGGCTTGACTGCATCCACTAATTGCTGGAGGGCGTCTGGTTGGGAAAAGTCTACCGAGTCGCGATAGACACAAACGATTTCTCCCAATGGGGCAAGGGTTTGCTGCAAGTCCTGGCCAACCTGTCCAGTCATTCCGGTGAGCAAAATTTTTGTCATGGTTCAACGGGGGTAAGTTCTTGCTGAGAAAGGCGATGCAGGGTTTTGATAATTCCCATAAGCGTGGCGATCGCTAGAACGGCCATCCCTAATTTGGGAATGGGTGCGAGCGTAGCAGACGCGATCGAGGGAAGGGTCACTGCCCAAATAACCACAAAGAGGGTGATGTGGAGGGTCAGCAGAAAATAAACCAGAAACCGGGGCAATCCTGAAATTAGCAGCGCGAGTCCTGTAAACAACAGCAGCATCGTCGCATAGGAACCCTGATGAATAATCGTTGTACCTGGCCCAAACATAACCAGTACCCAAAAAAGTAGACTGATTAGACTGGCTGCAAGCATTATTTTGACAGCGTTCAGCTCGTTGGCCGAAAAATCAAATCCATTCCTTAAAATGCGTAAACGATGGACTCGGTTTTTAGCGGCATCAGAAGGAGAATCAACCAGCTTACATTGAGAATCCCTAGCCCCTTAAAGGTATAGAAAAATTCTCCTTCTCGTCTCCGGTAAAACAGATCTTTATCAGATGATTGCGTTCCAAAAAGAACTTTAAAGTTCTCCCACTTATTGGTTGCGATCTGCCCGATCGTGAGGCTGCGATAGGCGTCTGAAATTGCCTGGGATGAGGAGCGCGAATCAATCTCAGATACCCCTGCAAGATGCCATTTCACCAAACGATTTCCAGGGGATTATAGACGGTTTGATAGGCCGTCCAGGGTGCAATTAACAGTCCAAAAACAGCACAGCTAATTAAAATTGAGCGAATGCCCGGAAATGATTGGGGTTTGACTAACAGAAGCATAAATGCAGGCAGGGTAAAAATAACACCCCCGTGGGATAACAGGGCTGCTGCAAACGCTGCTGCTGCCAAAATCAGCTCTGCATGAGACGGACGACGAGATTCCCAGAACGGTTCAAACAGGAGGCTAAATGCAAACACCGTCAGCGCGGCTGCAAGCAATTTGGGCCAGACATAGATAGTGTTGAACAGAAAAAGCCGGAAAAGATTGAAAACGCCATCACCAGCGCAATTCGTTTTCCTGTAAGCCTTATTGTTCTGCACAACGCCCACAGGGACGCAATCCAGGAGCATTGGGCGATCGTCGCCAAAATTTGGTAATGAACCTTCGCACCTAACGCCATAATGGGTCGCTGAATCAAAACCAGTCCCGTTTGCAATGGTGGTCGATCGCTGCTCAACCAACCTGCGCCTAAATCACGCGGGTCTCGACCTGCATACAGCTTTTCGGCAAAAATTCTGGGAAGGGCATTATCATGCGGGAAACCGTGAAAAAATACACTGCGAACTGAGGTTTCTAAGGGCAAATTAGCGGGACTAAAAATACAGAGAATCAATAGATAAAACAAGCCGACGAAAAACATTAATGATAGCGGAAAAACAATGTCAGCTGTTAATTGCTTTCTCAGAAATAGCCTGAGCTTTGATGCAGCAAAACCGTAAATACCCGTCAGGATAATCAAACTGCTAACGATAATTCCGACGTAGTGATTTAGCAGATAAATCCAGAAGACAAAATAACCGCTAAGGCTGCAAATTAGAACGCTGAGAATGACGGTGTAAAACGGGCTTAATTTCTGTTTTTCAACAATAAAAATTGCCAGCAACAACCCTGGACTGAAAAACAGAACAAAGTGAATCAAGTAGAGCGGAAGCAGGCTGATAGCTATGCTCATGAAATTCGTCGATCGTCCGTCAGGACGTTACATACAACATTCTCTTGGACATACGCAGCATATGTAAAACACTACCTGCGTCCGCCCTCTACTTTCTATTTCAATAATGGGTTATTGAGGAAAGTCAAACACGCTGCGTTTCCAGATTCGGAAGCAGTGCAATGTTGTCCGTAAGACATGCTCCGCCCGCTTTTGGAGGATTTGATTGTCCGTTCGCTTCGTTAATGGAGCAGGTTCTTCGGGTGTAGGTTCTTTAACGATCGCTGCTTTTGCGGTTCCTTTTTCTTCTGGAATGTTGAGAGGAGGGCGATCCATCCAGTATGCTTGCCCGACTGAATACAGTTGGCTCCCCAACCGAATACAGTCAGATTTGGTGAAATAGTGGCTAACCAGGCTTTTACGCGTCTGGTTGGGGTCGGCAATCGGGCTACCTCCGTGCAAGAAGTTTGCATGCCAGATGAAAACATCTCCTTTCTTGGGTAAGAAGCTCTCCTCCTTCAGGCCATACTCTTGCACCTTCTGCTTCATGTACGCTTGCCACTGAGGTTTCTCCTCAAAAATTTCGTGGTAGCTGCCATCAGAAAACCGATAAAGCGGAATTTTGTGGCTTCCTGGAAGGTAGGCCAACGGACCCGCATCAGGGTGGCAATCTTCAAGCGCGATCCAGGTTGCGATGAGATGGCCTTCTGTGAATGGAGTCATGTAAAGCGCATCCACATGGAGAGCTTGCTGAGTTCCGTAATCTAAACTCAACGTGTTGCACAGCACCGGCGGTTCACCCAGCAACGTTTTGAGGATGCCTGCTAGTTGCCCGTCCAGGCTTAAATGCCTCACTTCTGCATAATCCAGGTACAGATCGTTCACCTTAAACGGATGCCGCTTTTCCTCCTGGGAAAGATTGCTCATGCGGCATCGACGACCCGTGGTCAAGTCATCCACAACGACGTTGTTTGAAGCCATATCCCAAACTTCACGCTGAATTTTAAGCACCCACTCCAGCCGTTCCTCCGAGAAGAAACCGGGGAGAACTAAAAACCCATTTTCGTCCCAAAACTGCTTCTGTTCGGTGGTTAGCACGCCTGCTCTCCTTCACACACTGCATTTCAAACAGTTAGTTCGATCTTATCGGAAACATACCGTAGAATTCTGATGATGCTAACAACGCCGATCGCGATTAGCGCTAAATAAAACAAATTGGGGGCATTTATTATCCATCCAAAAGAACCAAACGTTGTCGCGATGAACCAGTCATAGATAAATAGAACGATATGACAGGATAGTAGAGCGTAGCATAACCAGCGCGGTAGTTGGGACAGTAGAGCAGGTAATGCCATATACAGCAGAATCATCGTGGCGTAGGAGCCTTGATGAATCACGGTTGTTCCTGGCCCAAACATAACCAGTACCCAAAACGCCAAGCTCACCAGAACAACCTCTAAAAGCAGATTGATTTTTCTCGAATCGCCCTTCGAATCAGATTTCTTGAACAGATTAATCACGAAAACGATCCATCCCACGTTCAAGATTCCTAAATCTCGGAATAGATAAAAGAACTGATGGGTGCGCCTGGAATCACTGGCGCTCCTTTTTAGGGAATCGTTGGACTGCAATCGTCCGGAGGTGTCTTCGAATAATGCCTTAACGTTTTGCCATTTGTTGTCAATAAGTTGTGGAACCGTCGAACCCCGGTATGAATCCAGAATCGTTTTCAAAGAAGGACGAGAATCCTTGGGGTCTTCCACTCCGGCAAGGTGCCATTTCACCAACCGGTTGCCTGGTGGTTCATAGAACTTCTGGTAGGCACCCCAGGGAGCCAGCAGCAGCCCAAAAATAACGCAGCCAATCAGAATTTGCGGTAAGCCCGGAAAAATCTTGGGTCTGAACAACATTACCGTGACCAGGGCAGGCACCGTAAACACAACGCCACCGTGAGACAGCATTCCCAATGCGGTTGCCGCTGCTGCCAACCCGATCTCGATCGCAGAAGGACGGCGGGATTCCAGAATTGACGGAACCAGAATGTTAAACGCAAATACTACCATTGCAGCCGCCAGCAGTTTGGGCCAGACAAAAACGCTGTGCAGCAGAAAAAATCCTGAAAAGATAGAAAATGCCAGGATAGTTGCAATCCGTCGTCCAGAAAATTGTAGGGTGCGGCAGAGTGCCCAAATGGCCGCTACCCATGAACACTGGGCGATCGTCGAAAGAATTTGATAGTACAAGCCACCCGACAATCCTGTAAGGGATATCAGTGGACGTTGCAGAAGGATAATGCCCGTCTGTAGGGGTGGACGATCGCTACTCAACCATTCCCCCAATAGAGGTCGTGGATCTTGGCCAGCGTAAAGCCGATCTGCAAACATTTTGGGCAGCACATTGTCAGGGGTAGATCCATCGCAAAAAATCGGCCTTCTGCCAGGAGTTCTGCGGGATCTCCCGTTGGCAGAATGTAAAGCACAGCAAGATAAGCCAGGCCAACTACCGCCATTATCAACGCTGGAATCACCACATCTGGCGATTTCAGCAATGCTGGCAGTTGTTTCTTGCGAAATAAAACGATGGTGTATCCGATACTACCCAGCAGCATGCACACACTAAAAACAATGCCGAAAATATAGTTAATGAAATAGCTCCAAAATGTGATGTAGCCAATTAGGGAGCTAATGGTGGTTCCCAGAATCAACGCAAACGAAGGACTGAATTTCTGCCTCTGCACAATCAGCGCAGCCAATGGAAGTCCCAACAGCAGAAACAGCACGAAATGGAGTAGGTAAGCAGGTATCAACGTTAATGATGAAACCTGACGACCGATAAAGTTAAGAAAACTGGTTTCTAGCGGGGAACTAATTCCAAACCATTCCGCAGGCTTTTAGAACCGTCGATCGCCACTAGCTGAATAGATTTCCCCACCATTGAACGGGCAAAAACCAGTAAAGCTGCTTCCATCGACTACCAGGAGTTCCAATTTTCAGGTTGAGCCGTTCTTGGGTATCAGTACGCTCTACGTATAGTTCGTTTCCTGGTGCTTTGGGAAAACCGACCACAAACAGACTGAGAATACCTGGTGCTTTGAAGGTGGGTGACGTGAGTTTTCCGGTGCTGGTGTCGTCACCAACCCACGACCCCCACAGAACCATGTCATTGCTGCGGGCTTTAGCTGCTTTGACAGTACCCCGCTTGACTTCAGCCGTTCCGTTTACAGCAAATCCGCCGTTGATGGTGTAGCCGGACGTGCCAGAAACCAGGTCTTTGTCTTTGCTTGAATTTGCACTTACCCCAACCCCGACTACAATAACTGCGAGGACGATTGCCAGGATAATCGAAACAAGCAACGGGCGACTTCTTCGCAATCGTTGAATCAACATAAGCGATTGTTTTAAGGGGAATTTAGAGCAAGGTTGATGACAGAATTAACCAATGAGAGCGACCAATAGCAAATGGTACAACAAATTAGCTTGAGGCAAGTGAACAAAGCGATTACGGTTAATTGGCGATTTTATCTACTGATCGGTCTAATTGCGTTTGCAGTTCTGGTATCGAGACAACCCGATCGCCTGCTGAATGCTCAATTTTGGGCAGAAGACGGAACAATTTTCTACGCCAATGCCTACAATTTAGGTTTTTAAAGTCTCTGCTTTTACCCTATGCTGGCTACTTATCGATCGGACAACGGTTGATTGCTTCATTCCTTCAATTATTTCCCCTGCTGTGGGCACCCCTGATTTCGAACGTAATTGCGCTTTCCGTTCAAATTCTGCCAGTTATTCTGATCGTTTCTTCGCGCTTTGCCCATCTCATTCCGAGCCTGGCTATCAGAGTGCTTCTGGCATTTCTGTATCTGGCTGTTCCAAATGCCACTGAGATTCACGGCAGCATGGCAAACTCCCAGTGGTATCTGGCATTGCTTGCCTGCATGGTGCTTGTGGCTAAACCTAGTAAGGAGTTAGCCTGGCGCGCATTTGACATTGGTATTATTCTTCTGTCTGCTTTGAGCGGTCCGTTTTCAATTCTTTTGCTTCCGATCGCGTTAATTTACTGGCGAATTCGTCGCGATCGCTGGCTCATTGTTTTAATTTCTGGTTTGGCAGTGGGTGCCCTGGCTCAAGGTATCACGATTTTGTTAAACGCCAGCACAGCCCGTCACGTTGCTTCATCGGGAGCCACACCTGGTCTTTTTGCCAAGATTTTGGCGGGTCAAGTGTTTCTGGGCGCATTAATTGGGGAGAAAGGATACGGAAAATTAGGCGCTCTGATAGTTGGACCTAATATTTTGGCGATTCTCGTTGCTGCGATCGGTCTGCTTATCCTCCTGTATGCGTTGCTCAGAGGTCCCCTTGAGCTTGGGGCGTTCATTATTTACGGGGGCTTATTTTTTGGCCGCCCTCGTTGGCCGAACCGTTCCCTGGAATCTGTTAGCACTGCCTGGGTCTGCTACCCGGTATTGGTTTATTCCGGTATTGGCTTTCATTACTGCCCTTATCTGGATCGCCAGTCAACAACGACTGCGATGGCTACGATTCATTGGGATGCTGCTGCTCGCAAGCATGGCGATCGGAATTGTTCTGGACTGGCAGCACCCCGCCCTGGTTGATTTAAGTTTCAAAAATACGCTAATCAATTTGAGAACGCACCTGCAGGAACCAATCTATCCATTCCCATCAACCCACCGGGCTGGTTCATGGATCTCACAAAGCGTTAAATAGGTGGTACGGGATAGGTGGTAGGCGAGAAGGCTAACCTAACTCAAACGTCGCTGTTCGATGGGAGAGGTTTGGATTGTAGTAAGGGTCTGTTCCCAACGATTTGAGGTAGCTTCCCCATTTGTTGTTGAGATTTTCCCACTCCTTGGGTTTAAGGCCACTTTCACGACTGGCAGATTCGTAATGAATCAATTGGGCATAGGGTGTCACAACGTTTCGATAACCTGCCTGGTGCGCTTTCAGACATAAATCCACATCGTTGTAGTTCAACGGAAATAGTTCATCCATCCCGCCCAACTGCTGGAATAGGTCTCGCCGCATCATGAGACAGGCAGCCGTCGCCCCTAAGTAATTTCGATTGACAATGTTAGAGCAAAAATAACCAGGATGGTCGTGATCAAAACCGTGATAGGCGTGGCCTGCATTACCATTCAACACCATGACTCCCGCATGCTGAATTTTGCCGTCCGGAAACAGCAGCTTTGCACCAACTGCGCCAATATCTGACTGCTGAGCAAATTCCAGCATCGATTCCAGCCAATCTGGCGTGAGAACTTCCGTATCATCGTTAAGCAACAGGAGAAACTCGCCCGTTGCATTTGCCGCTCCCAGGTTAATCCGTTGGGCAAAGTTAAATGGCTCAGCACAGCGTACAAGCTTAAACGGAAATTCAGGAGCTTGCTTAAAAATCGTTGTCAGCGTTTCCAGGGTTGGTTCTGGAATGTCGTAACCATCAACCACAACAATCTCAACGTTGCGGTACGTGCTCTGCTGCTGAATGCTGCGAACGCAGTTCTCTAAAACATTCAGGGGACCTTTAGGCGTATCGGCGACCTTTCCAGCGCTGGGAATGATGATGCTGATTAGCGGATGATCGATGATGTGACGCCGCACTCGCCAGAAGCCCACGCGTGGAGTTTCTTCTACCCAGCCAGGATAAGGACTGCGTGCCAACATATCCTCCAGGGCTTTGCGGGCTGCCAGGTAGGCCCAGGGCTTTGCCTCCGATCCAGCGGTAACGGATGCTGGAATAATTCGCCAGTGGTAGAGAATTTTGGGGATGTGGTAGATATTTCTTGTTCGCTCAACGACTCGCAGAACAAGATCATAGTCCTGAGAGCCGTCGTAACCCGCCCGAAAACCACCGATTTCTCGAATCAGGCTAGTGCGATAAACGCCCAAATGGCAAGTATACATGCAGGCGTGAAAGTAGTCGGGAGACCAGTTTGGCTTGAAGAAGGGGTCCAGACGTTTTCCAGACGTATCAAGCTTGTCCTCATCGCTGTAAATGAAATCAGCATTCGGGTGCTGATTGATGAGTTTGGCGTTCTCAAACAGCGCATCGATCGCCAGTTCGTCATCGTGGTCGAGCAGGGCAATGTAATCTCCTGTCGCCAGCTCTAGAGCAGAATTACTGGCAGCAACGATGTTGCCATTTTCGGGACGGAAAACGACTTTGATTCGAGAGTCAAGCTTGCTATAGCGGGTCAGCAACGGTTTAATGTGAGGGTTTGGGAGGCATCATCAGCGATGCAGAGTTCCCAATCGGGATAGAGTTGATTCAGTACTGACTGGATCGCCTTTTCTAACCACTTCTTCTCAACGTTGTAGACTGGCATGATGATGGAGAACCGTGGTCTATGCTGCCATTGAGCTATTTGGCGTTGAGCTGCCGCAATGTCCGATTGGGTTAAACGGGTTTGCTGAACCCATTTGTCATAGGAAGCAACGCTTCGCCGCGTTTCCTGCAGACGTTGGTACACAAACTGAAGGAAGCCACGCGGTCCCCGTTCTCGCCAGACGTTGATTAGCTTCTTTAGCTTTTGATAGTGCCAGGGAAGGCGGTATGTGTGTGGCTGGATCTTTAGCGGCTACTTCGGCGAGTAATTTATCTAACGACCCATTCATACCTGGTTTCAGCAACTGCTTAAGGCTAATCCACCCATTTCGCAATTTCCAGAATTTGCTGGTTTGAATCAGGTCAAGTAGCTGCCGATATAGTGCTAGTTTGTCCTGGGATTGCGTCAATTCATCCAGGGATTGCCCTAACTTCCCATGAGTCTGCCTCAATTCCTCTATGGTTTGGCCAAGTCGAGCGTGGGTCTGGTGAATATCCTCGCGCATCTCAACGATGTGTTCAAAGAGCGTGCTGATGTGGTCGGAATAGAGGCGAGGATGGTTGTGAAAAAGTTGTGCGTAGCAGTTTATTTGCCGATCGCGCGTGAGTCTTTCGCTGCGAGAGTTGGAGACTTGGCGGTAAAGATAGAGCGGTTCTGGAATTTGAACAACCTCTCTGCCTAACTCCAGGATGGATAGCCAGAAATCATAATCCTCCCAGCCATAAACCATGTTTTCGTTATAGCCGCCAACTTTTTCCCAGTCCGATCGACGAAAGAAACTCGAATTAAAAATCATATTCCCAAGCAGAATGTCTGGGAAACGGTAGGTTGGTAATTCACTGAACCCTGTCTTCGTTCCAAAAATTCAGCCTGGGAATAAACAATCCCAACGTTGGGGTTGTCATTCAAAATTGCAACAGCCTTTTCCAGATAGGTGGGCTGAATGCGATCGTCCGCATCGAGGGGCACAATGTACTGACCACTCGCCTGCTGAATACCCGCATTACGGGCAGCAGAAGGCCCCGATTCTCTGTATGTATAACCCTTACGGTTGGCCTCTGGTAATTCTGAAGAATACGGATCGTTTCTTCATCAGTCGAACCGTCGTTAATGACAATGATTTCGAATTGTTGAAAGGTTTGATTAAGAATACTTTCTACCGCTTCATCTAGATAAAGCCCCTGATTGTAGCAGGGTATTATCACCGAAACGATCGGACCAGAGTGGCTCATAAACTTCCAACAAGAACCCGGCTTTTTGTCATTTGGTCATAAATCCAGCGATAGGTTCGCTCCATTCCATCCTCTAGGCGGATATTAGGCTCCCAACCCAGCAGCGCTTGAATCATTGTGTTATCGCTATTGCGACCGTTTACCCCTTTAGGAGCAGAGAGGTTGTAAGTTCGCTTTAGCTTGACTTTGGCAATTTTCTCCACAATATCAACCAGTTGGTTAATAGTGACCAGTTGGCTGCTGCCCAAATTGATGGGTTGCTTAATATCGCTTGCTGTGATGTCTAAGGTGCCTTTAATGCAGTCATCGATATACATGAAGCTGCGGGTTTGGTTGCCATCGCCCCAAATCTCGATTTCATGATTACCCGAAAGCTTCGCCTGAATCACCTTTCGGCAAATTGCAGCGGGGGCTTTCTCCCGGCCACCGTCATAGGTGCCAAAGGGACCATAAACGTTGTGATAGCGAGCAACCCGAGTGATGAGGCCAAAATCTTCCATGTAGTGGCGGCACATCCGCTCGCTGAACAGTTTTTCCCAGCCATAGCCATCTTCTGGCATGGCGGGGTAGGCGTCAGATTCTTTTAGTGGAATCACCTGGGGTGTCGTTTGACGGTAATCCGGGTAGACGCAGGCAGAGGAGGCGAAGAAGAATCGCTCAACCCCGTACTTCTTGGCTGCCATCAACAAGTGCGTATTAATCAGCACGCTGAGCATGCAAAGGGCTTTGTTATTTTCGATAAAGCCCATGCCCCCATATCAGCAGCAAGATTGTAAACAGTGCTTGCTCCATACAACGCTCTTTCGCAGTGGCTCTTTTCTTGCAGGTCTAACACCAGATTCTCTGCCTGTTGGGAAACCTGGTACCACTCATCGAGCGGCTTAACGTCTACCGCTCTAACATGCGAATACCCCTGCTGAATCAGAACCTTTACCAGGTGCCCTCCAATGAAGCCACCAGCACCACAGACTACTATCATTTTGAACACTCCTCGTTTGTAGAATCTCACACCTGGGTATCTTTTACCCTACCCGAGAGCTATGTACTTGCACACTTTCGCGAAACGATCGCGGTCCAAAACTCGCCAGCAGTCCAGCACTACTTTGGACGGGGTGGAGGTAGCTGAAGCGAAATCGGTTGGTTCGAGTTCCTTAAATTCCTTACAGGACGTGGTAATCGCGATCGCGTCTGCTTGACGGACACATTCCTGGAGACTGTTAGCATACTCAGGTTCGTTCCCCAAAACCCGACGGGTGTTGTCCAACGCGAGTGGGTCGTAGAGAATGACTGAAAACCCTTTTGAAAGCAATTCCTGAGCCAGTGCTACTCCTTGTGACTCTTCAATCACGTTTGTGTCGGGTTTGTAGGCAAGACCCAGGATAGCCACTTTAGAGTTGGGTTTCAGGTGAGGTAACAGGTGAGTGACAATGCGGGCAGCCTGTTTTCGATTAATCACATCGGTTGCTTCGGCGATCGCAGCGGTTGCCCCTAGTGACTGGGCCAATACGCCGAACGCAACGTTGTCTCGTGGAAAGCAGGGGCCACCATACCCGGTTGCCCCTTGAGGTATTTTTTTACCAATACGGGAATCTTGCCCAATAGCCGCCGTCACCACATCCACATCGGCCCCTGAATTCGTTCACAAATCTCACCCAGCATATTGGCATAGGAGATTTTTGTGGTGACAAAGGTATTCACCGAAATCTTTGCCAGTTCCGCGTTCACCAGGTTCATGTGGGAAACAGGCGGATTATTCTCACATAGATTGCGGTAGATGCTTGCTAGAATTTCACCTGATTTGGAGTCTGACTCCCCAACCAGAATGAAATCAGGGTAGAGCATGTCATGAATAACGCTTCCTAAGGCAATGAATTCGGGGCTGTAGCATAATCCAAACCCCTCACCGCAGCGCTTCCCTGACGCAGCTTCAAGCGCTTCCCGAATTTCACCACCGGTTGAACCGGGCATCACAGTACTGGTGATGACAACCAGGTGAAATTCATTCTTGTTTTGCAGCGCTTTTCCAATGGGCTTGATCGCCGCCAGGACGTACTTGTTCGAAAAGACCCCGTTGCTATCACTGGGAGTTGGGACAATGATGAAGGTGACATCTGAATGGGCGATTGCATCACTATAGTCATCAGTGGCACGGATGCGATCGCGATTGCGGTGCAGCATCTCGTCCAGCCCCGGCTCCTGAACTGGAGCATTCCCTCGTTAATTTTTTGAATTGCTGTTGGGTTCACATCAATCCCGATCACCTGATAGCCTTTGTCTGCAAGGCAAGCGACCATCGGTGCGCCCAATTTTCCAAGCCCAACTACCGAGACTGTTCGCATTTCAGTCACTCTACTCAAACTCCTCACTCCACTCACTCAGGCTTAATAATGCAGGCTGCGAAGTTTTGTTTCAATTTAGCCTGCTGACGATTTTAGCAGGAATCTTTTTAACTTTAGATGTAATGGACGGGATTGGGTTCCCCATCCGCAGCAATTTGAGCATAGGAGCTGCCCATGCTTTCATCGCAGGACGCGCCAACGGCATCATGTCCAGATAGCGATCGAGGCGTTCCAGAGTCCACTTCGGGCGGTTCAACCCGTTAGGCGTCATTTGCCGATCTGCTAAATCCAGCATAAAAAATGCGTAATGTCTGCCGCCCAGTAGTTCTAAGTTCTTTCTGGATTCTGGTCCATTCCAAATGCCCTCAGTGCCCTGGGGATGATGACTGTAATCATGGTTTTGGTGAACGATCGTGATGGCGTTGGTGGCATCAATCACCGGAATTGATTGGTGAAAGGCTTCATAAAGCAGCCAGTTATCCCAGGCGGTGCGACCAATCGCAAACTCGGGAACCGTTTGGTAAGTGTTTCGGGCAAATACGAAGTAGTCCATCGCTTGCGGACCCTCCAATGCGCCAGCGGTATGAACTCGATCGCGTAGTCGCGTTGACCACTCGCTATCGAAGGCGATCGATTCCTCCAGATCTAAATTCCAGCGTTGCCCGGTTAGCATAAATCGGCGAAACGGAATCCGCTGGATCGCCTGCATAAAATCGTCCATCAAGATAATGTCCGAGTTGACGTAGGCAAATAGGGAACCCGTTCCAGCTTGTTGAGCGGTTTCAAATAGCGAATTGACCAGGGGGTACCGTACTCGTTGCGATCGACCTCAGGAATGTGTATCAAACCGAATTCCTGGGCTACTTCGGCTGTTCCCTCATCGTCTCCCAGCAGAATGATTTCTGGCTTGGGATTCAGCAAAGTCCAGCTTTTGATGGCATTCCGTTGAATTGTGTTAATGTGCCCACGAAACGCCTTAGGAATTGCAAATAGGGTCAGCATCGAAACTGGGTGAATGGTAAGAGTCTTGAGTTTTAAGCCGGATAATGAGCCAGTGGTAATTAAAAATTGAGAATTAAGAATTGAGAATTAAGAGTTGGTAATTAGAACCACTGAATTTTGAATTCCTAATTCCGAATCCTTAATTCTAATTTTGAATTCTTAATTCCTAATTCTCACCTCCTCCCTTTGCCGTCTCCCCTGATTTGATAGAAATCCCTTTTGCCCAGATACGTTGTTGCAAACGCATAAAAATACCAGCGAAGATAAATTGGAACCCACTTAAATACTCGGAAGTTACTCTTTCCAGTAGTTCGTTCAAACCAGAGTGCGGGCACTTCGCCGATTTTCCAGCCAAGCCGATGGGCTTTAACAAGCAATTCAAACTAAACGCCCAACCTTCGGGAGTCTCGATCGAAAACTGTTCTAACACTCTGCGGGAGAACAAGCGGAACCCGTTTGTCGAATCGCGGGTTGGTAGCCCTGCCGCATAATAGAGCGTGAATGCCGCCGTTCGCACCAGTGTGGCTTTTAGCCAGGGACACCCTCCATGCAGCCACCTGGCATAAATCGGCTGGCAACAACAATTTCACTGCCCTCTTGAAATTTCTGGAACATCTCATCCAGAATTCCGGCGTTGTAGGTGTCATCCGCTGGAAAAACCAGAACGGCTGGAGCGGTGCTTTCCTCAAACCCGCTCATGATAGCCCCGAGAACTCCCCGACTCCGATTTTTGACCAGCGATATTCTAACCAGCGATGCATTAACGTAGGTTCTCAAAGCATCGAGAGTGTTGTCGGTGTCGCGATCGTAGCAAATCAGAATCGAAAGGGCGTTTTAACAGAACACCGCAAGGATTCAATCACCTTAATGATGTTCTCGCCTTCGTTATAAACAGGGATAAGAATATCGAGTGGACACACGGCTGATGGTAGGGGGTAAGGGTAAAGGATGAAGGATAAGGGATAAAGGATAAAGGATGAAAATTTTTAGCCTTTATCCTTCATCCTCTATCTTTTCTTATTTGACTTCCAGGATTCTTGGAACGGGTAGCGGGACGATATATTTGCCTTTGAAGCCTTTCTGGGTAAGTTTGGGGCAAGCTCATCAGCAATGTGCCAGGACAGAAGTAAGGCATATTCTGGCTGGTCCTCAAATAGTTTGGCTTCATCGATGACTGGAATCAGAGTGCCCGGCATATACTTGCCAGTTTTATACGATCCTTTGACTTCCAGCACGCAATCCATAATGCCATCATCTAATCCGACATAGTTAATGAGCGTGCTGGCGCGGGAAGGTGCGCCGATGCCATAGATACGCTGACCCTGTTTCTTAATGTCCAGCAGCAGGCTGTGGAGTTGCAGCTTGAAATCACAACCTTGTGCTTGAACGCCTGCAATTGTTCAGCATCTAAGCCAGTGGCAGCCTCTCTATCTAAAAGTGCCTGAACTGTGGGTTGGATGGGGTACGCTCCTTTGCGGGCGGCGTAGACTCGAATGGAACCGCCATGAGTGGGAATTTGCTTGGCGTGAAAGACTTCCAGCCCGTGCATGTTAAGCAGATACTGCAAACTTTGGAGGGAGTAGTAGCGGAGGTGTTCGTGGTAAATCGTGTCATACTGCAATGTCTCAACCAGGCTAAGCAGGTAGTGGGACTCCGAGATGAACACCCCTTGTCATCCAGAAGCAGCAGAATGTTTTCCACGATGTCGTGGATGTTTTCTATGTGGGCAAAAACGTTCGTTGCCGTGATGATCTTGGCGGGTCCCTTTTCTGCCTTAACTTTAGTCGCAATCTCATTGCCAAAAAGGCGATCGCCGTCGGAATGTCTTTCTCGTTTGCAATCTCGCCCCGCTGAGTCGGCTCAATTCCCTGAACGCGATGTCCTCCGTTCTTAAAGTTGCTCAACAAGGTGCCATCGTTGGAGCCGATGTCAATTACCAGGTCATCGGGTCCCAGCGGAATGAGAGTCTGACATTCCTCATACATCTCAGCAAAGTTGTCGCGCAGAATTTTTGTTGTGCCGCTGGTGTAGGGGTACTCCGGCGGAAACAGGATGTTTGGATCGACGACCAGACCAATTTGCACTAACTGACAGTTTTGACAGCAGAGCAATTCCGCAGGATAGGCCGGTTGCTCACGGGGCAGCTCCCCGATCGATCGCATCTGGTTCACCGGAGGCAAATATCCCAGAAATAGAACCGATTTCAAATCGGTTGAATCACAAACCTGACAACGTTCAACGACAACGCTCGATCCGGTTCCTGCTGAAAGTTTGGTGGAGTCTGACATCGTAAATAGTGGATAGGGAGTAGGTGATAGGGGTGAGGGGTATAAGGATGAAGGCTAAAAGATAAGGGATAAAGGCTAGAATTTTATCCTTTAGCCTTTATCCCTTATCCTTTCTCATCCTTCTTTTGGTGCTTTATGCGAGTTCTCATCGTACCACTTAGCAACAATTGGCAACGCGTTCTTAAATGTGTACTGGGGTTGATAACCGAGAGCCGCTAGCCTGCCTGTGTCAGGGCAACGACGGGGGTACCGCCTTTTGCCAAAGCACCGGGAACGATGTTGATTTGTCTGCCAAAGTAGCGGCCAATTTGATGGGTAACGTCAGCGATCGTCACCTCTTCCATCGTGCCGATATGGTAAATGCCTAAGTGCTCACCCTGCTTTAACACCAGCATTAAACCATCGATAAAATCGTCAATGAACACAAAAGCACGCGTCTCTTCGCCGGTTCCTTGAATGGTAAACGGTAGGGGGTCGGCGGCTGACTCCTGACACTGGGCTTTCATCCGAAGAACGAGTTGAGGGACCACGTGTTCCCAGCCCATATCAGGACCAAAGACATTGTGAGGACGGAAGATGAGCACCCGTTCAAAGTGCTTTCTACCGTAATTAATCGCCATGATTTCGCTGATAATCTTGCCTGCTCCGTAGGAGTAGCGAGGATTCAAGGGGTCAGGGATAGAAAGCGGTGCCGTCTCATCCGTCGGAATGGTTGGAGGAGTCTGGTAAACCTCAGAACTGGATGCCAGTACCAATTCGCCAATTCCATTTTTGATGCAGGCATCGAGCACGTTAACCATCCCTTTAACGCCCACGTCCAGAACCAAGTCGGGCTTGCTGTAAAAGAATTCAGTGCCATTGACAAACGCAAGATGGCAAACGCTATCAACCCCATGCACAGCCTTTTCTACGGATTCCGGGTCGCGAATATCGGCAGCGATAAACTCAATGTCGTCTGCCACATCTGCCAGTCGAGACGTTGCGCCCCTTGACTGGTTGTCCAGCACGCGAACACGATACCCTTCCTGAACGAGACGACGGACCAGGGCCGAACCAATAAAGCCCGTACCGCCCGTCACCAGGTATGATTTTGCACTCATGGATTGCTAGTATTTACCCTTCAAGAGAACAGTTAACCCAGCAGCTAGATTCGTGAGACTGTCTAGCTGCTTCTAATAATTGCTGAACCCGTAACCCATCCCTAAAGCTAGGCGCACTTGGCACGCCCGTCTCCAGCCACGTAACAAATCGATCGACCAACCGGGAAACAACAACCAGCCGCCCATCCTTAATGTTGGATGGATTGGAACGTTCAAGATGCACCATTTCTAGCTGTTTAGACTCTCTCGTACCGTGAAGTAACCGGAAACCACTGACATAATCAGCAGTCGGATTGTCCAGAACCAGAGTGCCAGCATCTCCGTAAAATTCTACACGGTGACCGCTACCCAGAAATGCGTGGCTGCTAATTGATAGAGAAACAGCCGCTCCCGACTCAAGCTCCAGGCAAAGAACAGCCAGGGTATCACCGGGACGGGTATCTCCAGGGGACGAAACAGGTTGCAAACCAAACGGCGAATGGAACCAGCAAACCACTCCAAATAATAGAAAACGTGGGAGACAAAAGAATACAGGGTACCCCCTCCGTCTTCCATGCGGGTTTTCCAGGAGGAAAGCCCCATGCGGTTAGCGTAGGTTTGGACGTTCCAGGTTACGGCAATATGGCGCAGGTTTCCAACGCCTCCCTGGTCGAGAAGGGTTTTCGCCTGCTGCCACTCATCAATATCTGGAAATTCAAAATCCACCATGTTGGCAACATTGCGTTGCTCCGCTAAGGCTGCCAGTTTATGAGCGTCTTCCAAAGAGCGCGCCAGCGGTTTCTCGCAAAAACAGCTTTGCCCTGACTAAGAGCCGCGATCGCTACCTCGGTTTGCAGCCTAGGTGGGGTCGCAATGGAAACCGCATCAATGGTGGGGTCTGTTACCAGTTCCTGCCAGTCTCCCAGGGCACGATCGACATTGAGCCGTTTGGCCACTTCAGCCGCCCGCTCAATCGTACTGGCACAAAGCGCCCGTACCTCACAGCGATCGTCCATCTGGAAGGCGGGGACATGGACCTGCTGCCCAAACCCAATCCCAACGACCCCAACCTGAATTTTGTCCGCCATCACGCTATGCCTACCAGCGACTCCTTATTCAAGAAGCCCCAAATATCGACAACCGGTTTGCCCTTCGTGTCGAGATAGCGATAGTCGCTGTGGGGGCACATAGAATTAGCAAATCGCTCTTAGCAACAACGGTTTCTAGTGGCAGCAGTTCCCGATCGGTCTTGACGTAAGGGTCAGTGGTATAGACAGTTTTAGCCCGGAATTCCAGGATGCGCTTGAGCTTATAGCTGAGGGACGATCGAATATCGTCGCTGTCTGCTTTAAATGCCATACCCAACAGCCCAACGGTCAAACGCTCCAACCGGTAGGTCTTCGCGATTTCATCTACCAGATACAGCACGAGTCCTTCGTTGGCCAGCATCGCGGCATGACCCAGCGTAAATTGGTTGTTAGAAAATGCCCCAAGCTGCATGGTGTCTTTGAACAGACAGGGACCCGCTGCAAACCCCGGAGCAGGAATATCTCGCGCCCTGGGATAGTTTTGTTTCATGCCCTTCAGCACCCGGTGGTAGTCAACCCCGGCTGAGTTGGCGATCATATAGAACTGGTTCGCCGCCGCAAACTGAATGTAGCGATAGGCATTGTTAAACAGCTTGGCGAACTCTGCTTCCATCGGTGAAAGCCGTACCACTTCTGGGGCAATCATTTCGAACAGCTCGGCCGCCTCTTGCTCTGCTTTTGGGGTGGTGCCGCTGATGATCTGCGGTAGATGCTGCAATTCTTCGATCGAATATCCCTGAACCACCCGCTCTGGGCAAAAGGCCAGCTTCACATCCTTGCCATTGGAGCGCAGATATTTGTCTAACCAATCCGTTGTGCCGGGATAAACAGTGGAACGCAGAACAATCAATTGCCCACAGGACAGGTAGGGCAGCAAATCATCCATGCAGTCGCGAATCAGCTTTAAAACTGGATTGAGAAACTCATCGACGGGTGTTCCGATCGTAATGATGAGCGTTGAAGCCCTCGCAATATCTACTGGATCTGATGAAAGAAATAGAAGTTCCCGTTCAAGCGCCTGAGCCAGCAGAGGCTCAGCACCACGCTCCATAAAGGGAACAATTCCCTGCCGAATCGTTTCTAAAGTATTCTCGTTAATGTCGTAAATGAGAACACGCAGTCCCTTACTGGCAAAAACTAGCGCCAGTGGAAGACCAACATGCCCCGCTCCGCCAACCACACAGATGTCAAACTTGACATCGCCGCTCACACCAACTGTCATCTCTTCACTCCTCGTGGAAGAACAAAAGGGCTGTAGGGCTAAAAAGAAATCGAAACAAAACACCATTCAAAAGATTATAGATGACGAGCACCTAAGCACAAGTGCGAGGGGGAAGAAAGTGGAGGGATGAGGGATGAGAGCGGATGGATGCGGTTAATTCGGGTGTATCAGATTTTTTTAGTCAATTTTTTTCTGGTCAAACGCAGAAAGGGAGCTAAGAAATCAAACCTCAATAATTTTTCTTATCCCTTATTCCCATCCCCTACCACCTCTCATACTTTGCACGATAACGTCTGGCAGGGCGAGTTCGGTTCCGTACTAACCCTGGAATGGATTACTCTTGAAGCTAAACCGAGCCTGGAATGAAACCAGGCAGTTTGCCTTTGAGTGAAGCAAGAAGAATTGGAGCAATATGCAAGGCATGGATGAACTGCTGCTCCAAAATATATTCCACTAATTCGCTTTGACTGCAAACTAGTAATTCGATTCCGGGTTCCAATGCCCCGTCTGGATCTGTGAGACGAACATCCTTTGCAAAGTAACACCAGAGCCGATTGGCCAAACGACCTGTATCTGGTATTAAGCAGCCCAGTAGCTCCACCGTCTTCGCTTCATAACCCGTCTCTTCCAGCAGTTCACGCTTTGCCGTTTCCTCGGGTCGTTCTCCTTCATCCAGGTGACCGCTGGGCAATTCTAACGTGTAGGCTTCGACCGATGGACGATATTGGCGAACCAGGAGAAATTCCTGGTTTTCTGTTATGGCCAGAACCGAGACATAATCTGAAAGTTGCAGTGAATAGTAGGGAGACCCCTGGCTATCGGCATTTGTCAGCTTTGCGATGACATCAAACCAGGGGTGGAAAAGACTGTACTACGATCGACGATTTCCACGCGGCTTCCTTATTTGAGAGAGTTGGTTGATATTTCCTCCACAACTTTAATCGGCGATCGTGCCACTGACCAGTCGATCGTCATATGTAAATCGTCTTCAACAACGAAAACGTTCTTCCCGATTTCCCACTCCCAATTCCCGCTCCCAATTCTCTTGTCAAGAGGAACGATCGCTTTCCCCCTCGTTATCGGTTACGCCTTCCGATTCCAGCGTTTCTTGAATATATAGTCTCGCCAGACGATTGTAGGTGCCTGCTCCAATGTACTGAGGGTATTTGTATTCCCGGCTATAGACCCACACCAGCTCATCGCACAGGTAAATGCGGATATCTTCAGTCAGGCTTTTGCAATTGGGGAATGAGGGATTTGGCAGCGTCGAGGGCATCGGTCCAGCGCTCAAACTCCTGCACAAATCTCGGTGTAACGACTTTGAACATGCGCTCAGGATGAAAAATGATCGTTCATATTCCAGCATAAAGACCTGTAGAAATTTTCACGACCTATCCATCAGGTAAATCTTCTTCCCAATTCCCTCATTCTCTATTTGGGTTTCAATCAGAATGGTTGTCAGAATGGACTGAAATGCGATCGCGCCCTTCTAGCTTTGCCTGATAGAGCGCCTGATCGGCTCTAGCAATCAACCCATCCGACGATGAACCAGGAGCCGGAACGATACTGGCAATCCCGCAACTTATGGTGACAAGGTCGCTAACGCTGGATGCTGAGTGGGCGATCGCGACTGCCCTCATCTCAGCCTGAATCTCTCTGGCTATAAAAATTGCCCCTTTGACCGACGTTCTAGGTAGGATGATTGTAAATTCCTCACCGCCATAGCGAGCCGCCAGATCTGCCGGTCGCTTGATAGTCCGATTAATCAAGCTGGCGACCTGTCTAAGACAGGTATCTCCGGATTGGTGCCCGTAGGTATCGTTATAGGATTTGAAACAATCAATATCAAGCAGGATGAGGGACAGGGGAGCCTGTTCTCTGAGCAACCGTTGCCATTCTTGCAGCAAAATTGGTCGAAGCAACGACGGTTGGCAAGTTGAGTCAAGCTATCCACAGAAGCGAGACGGCTTAATTCCCGATTTGCGGTTTCCAACTGCTCCATTAGCAAGCGTTCGTGCTCCATTTTCTGATGAAGTGCTGCCAGGGTCCAGTTGGCTTGAAGAATACGGCGCACTCGTTGACGCAAAACAGCCCAATGAATGGGTTTGGTAACGTAGTCGATCGCGCCGACCTCAAACGCCAAATCGACTGAGTTCTGGTCATTCAAAGAGGTGACCATCAGGATGGGAGGACACCAATCGCCAAACGCCTTTTGAAGTTTGGTGCAGCAGGTAAACCCATCAATACCAGGAAGGATGGCATCCAGTAGGATGATGTCGGGTAATTGCTGCTGGCAAAACGTGAGGCATTGTTCCCCACTACCCATTTCTACAATCTGATAACCCTCCTTCTGCATGGCGCGGCTGAGCATCAAGCGGAGTGTTTTCTCGTCGTCAACGATGAGAATTTGCGCGGACCTGGCTAAAACGTCCATGCCAGTCATGGTTGCTTCTCCACGTAGCGCCGCAGGATAGTTGCTAAACGCTCATATTCAGCCTGAATGTCTCTAAGTAATCCTGGAATATCTGCTATTAAGGTGTCAGCACGCCCAAACTCCTCCAGGGTTGCGCTGAGCTGGGATAGATGACCAGCACCAATGGAAATGCTGAGCGATCGCAGCGCATGGGCTGCTTTATAGAGTGCAACAGTATCGTTGTGTGCAATGGCTTGGGCGATCACCTGAATCCGTTGAGGCGCATCTTCCAGGTAGCTAGCAATAATTTCAGCTAGAAGGGGTCGCTATCATCTTCTACCAGTGCCTTCAGGTTGTTGAATATCTGCATATCCAGAGTCGGTAGCGCTTCTGACGCAGTTGATGGTTGGGCTGGTTGAGATTGCTCTGGTTGGTCCGCAGTCGCTGGATTCGCAGGATCTCTTTCTGCTGACTCCTCTCCCCCAAATGCATAGGCCGTCATCGCGATGATCCAGGGCTGGAAGGGTGACTTCTGCCGACGAATCTGACGCGTTGCTTCTAGACCATCCATCCCCGGCATTTGCACATCCATAAACACAATGTCGTAGGATTTTTGACTCAACGCTTCCAGAGCTTCATTTCCGTCGCTCACAACCTCTGCCCGATAGCCTAGCCGACCCAACATACGGAGGGCTACCTTCTGATTAGCAACGATGTCTTCAACAATCAAAATACGAAGGGGAAGTAAGAGTTCGTCTGTGGGCTTTGCCGATGCAGAAGGAGCGCAGTTGACCTCAGAGTACCCACGTAAGACTCCGACTAGCACATCCTGTAGGTTAGATTGCTTGATTGGTTTTGTTAAAGAAGCTGCTATTACCGTTCTTGCTTCTTGTGAAACGGTTCTGCCAAATGCACTTACCAGGATTATGGGTAACTTTGCAGCACCAGAGGCCAGACGCATCCGTTTGACAAGCTCTAGTCCATCCGCCTCCATCGGTAAATCGAGAATTGCCAAATCAAACGGGGAGAACTGGGTAATCCAGTCCAACGCTTGCATCTCAGATTCCGCAGCCCAGACGTTCATTCCCCATGCTTCGGTTTGCAGCGTTAATATTCTGCGGGTGATGGTGTTGCTATCAACTATCAGGAAACGCTTTTCTACCAGGAGGTCTAATATCGAAGGATCTTCGACTTCATGGGCAACTGCTTGGTTTGGCAGGGTGAAATAGAAGGTCGATCCAGAAAATTGCTCAGGAATAAGAGGTGAAGAATAAGTTAACTTCATTACCTGAGCATTCCTGAGTTGTTGAGACGTTGGCTTTAAATCAGGATGGTTTTGCCACGCTGGTTTCCACGCTGGAGGCGGCGAACCTGCGATACTCCTTCCACTTTCAACCCACATGGTTCCACCCATAAGGTTGGTTAAGCGGTTGCTGATGATAAGTCCCAGACCTGTGCCACCACACCGACGGGTTATAGACGTGTCAACTTGGCTGAACGGTTTGAATAAGCAATGCATTCGATCGTCCGAATGCCAATGCCTGTGTCAGAGACAGCAAAAAGGATAAAGGATGAAGGATAAGGGCTAAAGTCAGAATCACGCTTATCTCTTATCCTTAAGCCTTTATCCTTACCTGCTTTATCCTGACTAACCGTTACTGTGACAACGATGCTTCCCGTCTCTGTGAACTTAATGGCGTTGCTAAGAAGGTTGGCCAGAATTTGGTGCAAGCGAAGGCTATCGCCAATGATGCTGGTAGGAACCTGGGGATGGATTAAGTAAGCAAGTTCTAGTTCCTTTGCGGCTGCTTGTGGTGCAAACAAATCTAGGACAGCTTCTACAGATTGACGCACGCAAAACGGTTGATTTTCTAGTTCCAGTCGGCCAGAGTCGATTTTAGAGAAATCGAGGATATCGTTGATGATGGTAAGGAGACTGTCTCCACTGCTGCGAATGGTTGTGATGTATTCTCGCTGTTGGGGAGTAAGCGGTTCATCAAGCAGCAGTTCGGTCATTCCGATAACCGCATTCATGGGCGTACGAATTTCGTGGCTCATCATTGCCAAAAACTCACTCTTTGCTTGATTGGCGGCTTCTGCGTCCAGTCGTGCCTGCTCTAGCGCCGCATTCTTAATGGTCAATTCGGCCCGCTGCTGTTTTTCCTGTTCGAGCAGTTGAGCCTGGGCCAGGGCAATACCAACCTGGGCCGCAACGGCTTCAAATAATTCAATCTCATCAGATGTCCACTGGCGGTAGCGATCGCACTGGTGCAAACAAAGTACACCGTTGGTTTCCCCTTGGTAGGATGTGCGTACCGCCATCATTGATTTGAGCCGAATCTGATGGCAGAGATGCACCATCTTTTTAACAAAGGATCTGCATAAACGTTGTCTGAAACGAGTGCAGCATCCTGAATTAGAAGTTGCTCTAAATGAGGATTGCCGATCGCAGGAACCTCTAAGGTTGCCAAGGATTCATAAGTCGTTTCGTGGTACTCAGCCTTGAGAGTGTTCATAAAGCTGCATTTCTCCCGTTTCGAGAGCTTGCTGAATGTAGTGCATTCGTAACTCTGCAAGTTCATAGGGCAGTGAGTCATAAACATGACTGCCAATCAGAAATAAAGACTCATTTTGGATGGTGAGGCGATCGCACCCAACAATTTCTAGATAAGTTCCTTGACTATTCACTCGCAGCAGTAAGTCAGGAATTGCTGCTATCAAAGCGCGATTGGTTGCTTCACTCTGTTGCAGAGCATTTTCGGTGCGCTTGCGTTCGGTAATATCACGCACCATGAGCAGCACTTCATCGTCATTGAGCACTGCAATACGCACTTCCTCATCCTGTGGAACGCCGTTGACAATTAAACGTTGTTCATAGACCTGCAATGTGCCCGTTTGCAGTGCTTGTTTGATATAGTGCATCCGCCGTTGTGCCATTTCAGACGGAAATGAGTCGGATACAGTGGAGCCAATCCGAAAGTTAACGGGGTCAAACAGCTTAACTGTTCCACCGCTAACGAAATCTAAGTAAGTTCCGTCTCCTCTAAGTCTGATTAACAAATCGGGAATGGCACTGATCAAGGCCCGATTGGCTGCTTCGCTCCGCTGACGCTCCGCTACCTCCTGCTGAAGCTGTAACAGGGTTGCTTCCAGTTCACGAGATTTCTGTTCGAGTTGACAACTGTACTGAATGCTCTGGGACACTTCAGCCAACATTTCTATGGCGATCGCAGAATTTCCATTTGCTTCTTCCACTCCAAGCCAGGGCAGTGGTTTGATCGGGCGATCGCTGGAAACAAGAATCTCAAATTTTCCGTTTGGCTTTAGTTGCCCAATTCGATTCAATTTGGATATGTGTTGATTTGGCTCGATGCTGACCCATCCACTAGGAGCTTTAAAGGTTAAACCATAGGCAGCCATTCGAACGCGATCGGTCTCAATTGATTGAGCCGTTTCAACGGCTTGCTTCCACAGATAAACCTGGGTATAAGCTGCTTCAACCGGATCACTAACGACGCAATCTGCTCCATAACGGTGCCGAAATGACTGAACAAAGGCGTGATTCTCCGGGGTGTCAATGCTTTGAAAGTAACTCCAGCTTGAATAGTGCCCCACCGCCGCCGCAATTTTCTGCAATTCTGCTTCCATTGCGCTCACGGCCATTACAGGCATTTCATCTGGCAGAAAACCGGCTTCCGTAAGCTGTTCATAAAACGCACCATTGCTAGTTCCTTTGACGGTGCTAAATATTGCGTTAGGTTTGAGCTGTTGAACGTGAACAATCGCCGCTGCAAAGTTCTGGCTACCGAACGATATATATATTCTTCGCCGACGGCAACCAGACTTTCCTGCTTAAGCTGGGCTTTGATGATCTTATTAACTGTGCGGGCAAAGGCATGGTCGGAACCCAGCAGAAAAATCCGCCGATACTGGTTTTATAGCAACCACGCGATCGCTGGTTCAACCTGTTGATTTGGGCATGATCCGGTATAAAAACATTGCTGGAGCATTCCAGACCTTCATAACGGACGGGGTACCAGAGAAGCGCATTCAATTCCTCAAACACAGGTAACACAGCCTTGCGGCTGTCCGACGTCCAGCACCCAAAAACGGTTGCTACCTGGTCCTGCTGAAGCAGCTTTCTGGCTTTATGCTTAAACTCAGCCGGGTTAGAGGCTCCATCTTCAATGATTGGTTCAATTGATTCGCCAAGAATATCCCCCGCTTTATTGATCTCAGCGATCGCCAGCAGTTCCGCATCCTTTAAGGGAGCCTCGTTAGCCGCCATTCCACCAGTCAGGGAATGCAAGATACCCACGCGCATAAAACACCCAGCAATCAACGATCGAAACAACAACCCCTATTTACATTTTCCAGGCCTTAACTTTCTGTATCAACTGTCTAATTCATCAAAATTCTTATGCAATCGATTTAAGACTGCTGTAGCGATCCTATTTGAATTGTGGGAAGGGATTCCGCAGGAATCCTTTCTCACGAAATCCTCTAATTTCCCAAATGATTTAGGACTGCTGTATGAGAGTTGAAACGACCAATTGGGCACATTAGGCAAAGTTGGGTAGACCTAAAAAGTAATGATGCCCGGAGTTAGCCACCATTGTTAACAACGCCCGTTAACAATTTCTGTTAACAACTCCAAAATCATTGCGATTTGGGTACCACTCAAAGTGAAATGTGCTTGTGCTGATACACCCTTCCCTACTAAAGCCTACTTGGAGACCAGTTATGAATAGTGTGAATGATGCAACTTCTCATCCTCTTGCAAAATATCGTAACCATTTAGAGTTTAATGGTTACAGAATTGAGGAGATGGAGGATAGCATCATCTGTTTCCATCCCAGAAAATCAAACCTGTTTCTTAAAATGGTCTCTAGTAGAGGTGTACTAGCCAGCATTACCTATTCATTCAAGCAGCACGTGGGACGGTTGAGCATTCTGGAGTACATCAACGATCTCAATTCTGTCTTTTTATTTACGAAAGCATACGTTGATATTGATAACGATCTTGTTTTAGAAACATTTCTTGAAGGCGAGTATGACAAAACAAACTTCTCGCTGCTCTTAGACAATATTGGATACGATATGGGGCTGTTGGGACGGCACGGAATGACCCAGGAATACGTTCAGTAATTTAGTAGGTGTCGGGTGTCAGGTGTCGGGTGTCAGGAAGAAACAGCTACTGATAAAGAGTTTTAGCCATCCAAAATGCCCTGACTTTGATGGCTACGGCTATAGCTGATTAGCGCTAGCGATCGCCCTATCTTTCAATTCAAACAACGAAGCGGAATGGAAAATGTCCACTCCGCTTCGTTGCGTTTGTCAGGCTATGTATTCGTGTAACGGCAACTGCTTGCTGTTGTTGTGCTAACCCTTAACGCAAACCACCTGCTTTAAGGTAGCGACAACCTCAACGAGATCAGACTGATTGGCCATTACCTGATCAATGGACTTGTAAGCCGCCGGAATCTCATCCAGCACGCCTTCATCCTTGCGGCACTCAACTCCTTGAGTTTGCTTGATCAGATCATCCAAGGTAAAGGCATTCTTGGCCTTATTGCGTGACATGGCACGACCAGCACCATGGCTGCAAGAGCAGTAGCTCTCGGCATTGCCCCGTCCCTTCACGATGTAGGACTTTGCCCCCATCGATCCAGGAATGATGCCGTAGTCTGTCTCCCGTGCGCGAACCGCTCCCTTGCGGGTTACATACACTTCCTCGCCATAGTGGACTTCTTTTTCAGCGTAGTTGTGGTGGCAGTTGACTGATAGCAAGGGCTTGGTTGGCTTGCCACCTGCCAAATGCTTTTCGACGACACGTTGGAATCGAGCCATCATGACTTCACGGTTCATACGGGCATACTCCTGTGCCCACTGAAGATCGCGCCAATAGGCTGCAAATTCAGGCGTATTCGCAACGAAGTAGGCCAGGTCGGGGTCAGGCAGTTTTATTCCTGCCAGTTTCGCCAGATCTTTTCCGGTGCTGATATGGTTTTGTGCCAGCATGTTGCCAATGTTGCGGGAACCAGAATGCAGCATCAGCCATACCTGGTTATCCGCATCCAGGCACACTTCAATGAAGTGATTTCCGCCACCCAAAGAACCCATCTGCTTCATGGCCTTGCTTTCAAGTCGCTGCACGCCGGGGTGCAAGTCCTTGAAGGCTCTCCAGCCCTGCCAGTTGGAGACATCTTTTTCAACGGATTTATTCTCGTTGAAGCCAGTGGGAACGATCGCTTCAACATCCTGGCGGATCTGCTTTAATTTGCCCTCCAGTTGATCGGCAACGAAGGGGGTTTTAATGGCGCACATTCCACAGCCGATGTCTACTCCAACCGCAGCGGGAATAATGGCATCCTTGGTGGCAATTACAGAACCAACCAGCGCTCCCTTACCTAAATGAACATCCGGCATGAGCGCCACATGCTGAAACACAAAGGGCAAGGAGGCAACGTTCTTCGCCATCTTAATTTCGTCACCGCCCAACTCATGATTTGCCCAGGAAAGAACGGGGCTAGGGGCGGAAAGTTTTAGGGTTTCGTAAGTCATGGCGGTCCTCCTTGGGAGCAACTGGAAATGGCTTTGGGGTGCTCCAGTGATAGGTGGTAAGTGTGAGGGGTGAGGGGTGAAGGGGACAGGGAGCAAGGCTAAAAACGGCGATGTATCAGGGGCTATGTTTCTACATTGCCGTAATTTTCTGCGTGCTGCCACAGCTCCCATAATACATATACTACACGCGTATTACAAAGGTGTCAATGGGATGCTTGCTTTAAGGCGTGGCCTTTGTAGAAATAACCAACGATTTTGGGTAACTGGTTGGCAGCAAATTGCTCGATTTTCACTGCATCAAAATGAGATTCAACAAGTTGCCAAATGTTTCGATCGAGGTGGCAACCATCAGCAATTACCTTTTGAATGGGTGTTAGACGGTGCTGCCAAATCTGGACTGAACGATCGTGACTCAACCCATGTTCAATGAAGAAGAATTTTCCTCCTGGTTTAAGAACCCGGTAGATTTCGCTCAGGGCTTGCTCTACGTTGGGAATGCTGCACAAGGTCCAGGTACTAACAACACTATCGAAGGAGTTGTCTGCCATTGGAAGATTCTCTCCACTTAAAAGCTGACTATCGACAGCGATCGCGGATTTCTGAATACGCTTTTTTGCCAGAGCGTTCATGCCTGGATTTGGGTCAACGGTTGTAATTCTTTGAACCCGATCGGGGTAGTACGGAAGATTTAATCCGGTTCCAAAGCCAATTTCTAAAACCTCACCAGAAACATCGGCTAAAACCTCCTCTCGATAGGCTGTCAGGTTTGGGACTGACAAAGACCAGTCAAGAATGTAGGGAAGAATTTTTGCGAATAAAAGTTCATCTTGTCCGACTGGGTAAAGGGGAATTGGATTGGGGTCTAGTGGGAGCGATTTCGGGTTCAGCTATTTTTCGTCCTAGCAGGAGAGGAATGCTGAGAATTCCTAGAACCATCACAATGACCGTTATGATCCAGACTGCTGTGCGGTTGGGGCGATAATCCCCCGCTCAACTTGCCAAAAGACCTGGTTGTAGCGCCACGCGGCCAGAGCCATTGTTGCGATACCTGCTACCACCAGACTGACTCCCAGGGTTTCAGAATTAAACAGGGGACGGGTTGGGTCTTCTTGATGGGTCAGGGTGACGTGGAGTTGCTGCAGGAAAATCCCAAAACGGGCGATCGCGAAACCGAAACCAATTAGCGAGATCGAGGTTCGCAGCCAGGCTAGAAAGGTGCGCTCGTTGGCTTGATGCTCTCGCTGGCGATCGATTTTGGGTTCTTCAGCCATTGGATCGGTACGATTTTAGATTGCAGGTTTTAGATTGCAGACTACCAAAATCCTGGAGGTTTAGGCGCTAAGGTCACTCATGATATTCATTTTTGGTTAGAACCTCCCAGGTTTGCGTCAATTTTGATTAATACAGCCAGAAATAGGTGAGAACTAGAGTGACGATCGTTAAGGGCAAACCAAACCGCAAATGTTCCCAAAAGCTTAGGTGATGACCTCGCTTTATAGCGGCTTCCGCAACAATTAGATTGGCAACTGATCCCAGTAGCGTCAAGTTTCCTGCGAGCGTGGACCCTGCCGCCAACAATAGCCAGATTCGTTCATTTGGATGAGGCAGCAGTTGGTGCAATAGGAGAATTGCTGGAACGTTTGATACCAGGTTGAGAGAACAACCGTTATCCCCAAAATACTTAGCGGCGTGTGAATCAATTGGGAAAATCCATTTAGAGAGCCGAGTTTTTCCACGCCTTCCGTCAGGATAAACAACCCGGAAAACATGATCAGCAGATCCCAGTCCACCTTTTGCAAAAAGCGTTCTGGTCGGACGCGTCGGGTGATAAATAGAAGCCCTGCGGCAATCAGGGTTGCTTCGGCGGGCGGAATTCCGATTAGAAACGCAATCAGGAGTCCCGCCGTAATCAACAAACTTTTGGTCAACAATGGTTTGAAGACCCGATAGCGCTGGGGTGGAAGAACCAGTGTTGGTTTTGTTGACCTTACTTCCGGATAAAGCCACCACAGAAAACCGACTTGAATCACTAGCCCTACCAGTGCCAGGGGCATGAGCGCTTTGGCAAACTCCAGGTAGCTGATGCCGGAAAAGGAGCCAATCAAAATATTCTGAGGATTGCCGCTGATGGTGGCAACGGAGCCAATATTGGTCGCTCCTGCTAAGGCTAGCAGGTAGGGAATGGGATTGAGGCTGAGGGCTTCTGTCAGGCCAATAACGAGGGGAGTCAGAATCAGGGCGATCGTGTCATTCAAAAACAGAGCTGAAAGAATACCGCTGCCCAACGTTAAGACCACAGTCAATCCAAAGGGACTGCGGGTCCAACGCACCAGGTAATCGAGCGAGAGCTGAAAAAATCCGGCGGCGGCAAGGTTGGCGCTGACAACCATCATGCTGAACAGAAAGACCAGCGTTTTGTAGTCGATCGCCGCCCAAGCGGATTGTAAATCCAGAACGCCCAGCGCCATTAGTGCGGCTGCACCCACCAGAGCGATCGTGGCCCGGTTCATCCGTAAGCCGGGAATATAACCCAACCCCAGCCCAATATACGTCAGCGCGATAACCGCATATTGAATGAACCGGAGAAGGGTAATACTACCGCCCATTCAAAACCCAGTTCCGAATCAGCGTATTCACCTGATCTGGAATTTCATCATGGGGACAGTGCCCTGCCCGCAGATAGTATTCTGTCAATTGGGGTGGTACTGCCGAAACTTCTCTCCCCGGCTGCGGGCGTTAATCCACGGATCTGCCTCTCCCCATAGCATCAGCAGGGGACAGGTTAACCGGCCCAGCAACACATCCACCTTTTCGCCCTGGGGCGTTCGAAATATGGAGGCAAACACACTCGCTGCACCGGGATCTGTAGAAGGCCGATAAATCTCTTCGACAAGTTGCTCTGTGACAGCACTCTTATCCAGGTAGACCTGCTCCAACGTCTTGCGAATAATAGATTTCTGACGCACGTATTGAAACAGCAGAAAGCTCGCCCAATCCTGCCGAAACAGGGTTTGCACGACAGAACCCATTACTTGCCGAACTGGGTCGGGCTTTGTTGTCCCATGAATGTCTGTAAATGGTCCGGCGCTGTTAATGAGCACTAAACCGCTGGCCGATTCGAGACGCTGGGCGGCGACACAGAGAGACGCATAGCCCCCAAGCGAATTTCCTGTCAACACAGCGGGTTGACCAATTACCTCTGTGATGAAATCGTGCAGTTGGTCGCGCCAGAGATCGCCGCTGTATTCCCAATTCGGCTTTCCTGATCGCCCAAAGCCCAACAGGTCGATCGCCCAAACCTCAAACTCCTGGCTTAATCCGACAATATTTTTACGCCAGTGGTCCGTGGATGCCCCAAACCCATGAATTAGCAGCAGAGGGGGCGTTGCGGGTGGGGAGTTCCCGCTTTGACGTAATAAATCGGCTGCTGCCGCCATTGCCAGTACTGACCAGGAACCGATGAAACTGATGAAACTACTTGCACGGGGTCCCCTCCTGAACCATTGAGGGCATTTTGCCGCCCCTTTCAATGAAGTAACTAACCATTGCCAGCATTGCGTTAACCTTGCGAGTCCGCCAGCTATCAATCAACGTTTCGGCACTGGTTGTCGTCATCCGTCGCCCTAATGCCTCTTTCAGGTAGGCAGCATGGCCTGTCTCATCGCTGGCTACGCTCAAAATGCCCTTCTTGAGATTGGCGCAGTAGGGTTCATCTTCGGGCAACACTTGGGCCATGCGGACAAAATCCTTACTGGCATCCAGTTCTAGAATATAGGTACTAGCCATAAACACGTCCCAGCCGATCGCCTCTGGCTTTAAATCATCCTGAGAGTAACCCTTGTAGTAAGCGTCAAAGAACGGGCTGCGCCGACGCTCACTGGAAGCTCCCTTCGTATCCTGTTTCGGCAAGCGCTTGGGGTCAATTACCTGTTTGTTCAACTGTTTAAGGGCATGGGCAAAGACCTGGGCGTGGCGACGCTCATCGCTGGCATGACGGTTTAATCGTTCGGCTAACCAGGTGTCTCCCTCAGAGATAGCGCGGGTACTCAATGCTTCCAGGTACGGGACAGAACCTGCTTCTGCCAGTTGGAGGCTTGCCAGGGTGTTGGGACGAGACTGGGCATCTCGCATATTTCGAGCCGTGATATAGGCAACTGCACCCGTTCCAACCAGATGGAGCGCCTGAGTCACAAAATCCATGATTTCTGAAAAGGAATCTACAGGGGAGATCCTAGCGTTTTTTAGGCAAGCGATCGCTGAATTTGAACCTACTTTCTTATGGTTTCCGTAAATAACCTGCTACCTTTAGAATTTGGAATTTAGACTATGGACGTAGGCAGATAGATTTTTTAGCCAGTCGCTTTGGGGGTTACGGTGCGCCTGTTTACTACTGTCGCGGGATTACGCTGCTATCTAGACAAGCACCGACCTGGTCATCACCTGTCGGATGAGTCAATTCTCTATGAAGCTTCTCCCATTGGGGCCGCTCCAGAAGTCGGACTGGTGCCAACGATGGGAGCGCTTCATGCTGGGCACATTAGCCTGATTCAGCGGGCCTGACGAGAAAACAAAATCGTGGTCGTCAGCATCTTCGTCAATCCGCTTCAGTTTGGACCAACAGAAGATTTTCAGAAGTACCCCGGACGTTAGAACACGACAGCAAACTTTGTGAAGATGCAGGCGTCGATGTGATTTTTGCTCCTAGTCCACAGGAAATGGGGGTGGTAAGTCAGGGGACAGGAGTGAGGGGTCAGGGGTCAGGAGATAGGGGTCAGGGGTCAGGGTTAATTCAACATTCAACATTCAACATTCAACATTCTCCAACTCCTCACCCCTCACCCTCACCCTCTACCCAAGTTGTTCCACCGGAACGGATGACAGCTACTCTATGTGGGCTTTCTAGAAAGGGACATTTTCAGGGTGTGGCAACGATCGTGATGAAGCTGTTCAATCTGGTGCAGCCCGATCGAGCCTATTTTGGGCGAAAAGATGGTCAACAGTTAGCAATTATTCAGCGTATGGTGACAGATTTGAATTTACCTGTAGAAATTGTTTCCTGCTCAACGGTTCGGGAGCCGGATGGATTGGCGCTCAGCTCGCGCAATCAGTATTTGACAGCGGAGCAACGGGAGCAGGCGGCTGTGATTTACCGAGGGTTGCACGCCGCAGAGCAAACGTTTCAAGCGGGAGAGCGCTCCAGTTCTGTATTAGTCGAAATCGTCAAAGCAGAATTGGCAAAGACACCCACGATCGCCCCTGAATATGTCGAACTGGTTCACCCAACCACGTTGGCTCCCCTGGAGACGGTAGAGGATGCCGGGATGCTAGCGGTCGCCGCTCGCCTTGGCTCTACCCGCCTGATTGATAACATCGTGCTCTGTAACCGCACGCCGATCGTGGCGATCGATGGCCCTGCTGGAGCCGGAAAATCAACCGTAGCCCGTCAAGTTGCCCAGATACTTAATCTGCTTTACTTAGACACGGGAGCCATGTATCGCGCCCTGACCTGGCTTGTGCTGCAATCTGGAATCGCCATTGATGATGAGCCTGCGGTAGCCGAGTTAGTCAGCCAGTGCGAGATTGAGTTTAGGGAACAGGGGTCAGGAGATAGGGGTCAGGGGTCAGGGGTCAGGGGTCAGGGGTCAGAATTCATTCAACATTCAACATTCAACATTCAACATTCTCCCACTCCCCACTCCCCACTCCCCATTCCCTCCATTCTGATCAACGGACAGGACATCACCGATGCCATTCGCAACCTGGAGGTGACTTCGCAGGTGTCAGCGATCGCGGCCCAGCCTGCAGTTCGTAAGGCGCTTGTGCGGCAGCAGCGGCGTTACGGCAAGAGCGGTGGAATTGTGGCGGAAGGTCGAGATATCGGCACCAACGTTTTTCCGAACGCAGAACTGAAGATTTACTTAACTGCATCAGTACAGGAACGGGCACGTCGCCGCCAGCAAGACCTGAAAACCAGGGACGGGACATCATCAGCCTAGATGAGTTAGAACAGGCAATTTACGAACGCGATCGTAAAGACAGCACCCGTGCCCTTGCTCCTTTACGGAAGGCAATCGATGCTGTTGAAATTCAATCAGACCATTTAACGATTGAGGAAGTAGTTGATCAGATTGTGCAGCTCTACCGGGAAAGGGCGGGGAAGGAATGAAAGGATAAAGGCTAAGGGATAAAGGATGGTTTTTAGCCTTCATCCTTTAGCCTTTCACCTTTATCCCTCCCATTGTCTCAAACTTTTAGAACGCGCTTGGCAGCCTGGAGTAGCTGGATACGATCGTCGAGGCCGTTATAGCCGCCATTAATGACGCGGGTGACGGTTCTTACATCATCGCGATCGGCGTCCCCGTTCAGTTGGTTAACGCTCCAGAACCAACCGGCACTCCGGCAGGCCAGATCAGGATTCGCCAGGCGTTTTGGATTACTGATCAGGTCTACGCCAAGAGTTTCTGCCACAATTGCCGTAGTTGGTTCGACCGGTGACCTGAATCAGTCCCCGACCTTTGAAACGAACACCATCGCCCGGTTGGGTATTTCCTAAATCATCCCGCCATTCGTAGTCTTCACCAGAAGCGTACTCTTCCAGTGCATTGAAGCGATCGGACTCATGGGCAACTTGGGCAAGAAAGTGAGCCTGTCGCAGCGGTGTGTTGATGCCAAACTCCACCATTGCGGCATTTAACCAGGGAGTGAGGGTATTGACTCGGTTGGAATCGGCTTCGGGTGTAATTGCCTGAAGCTGCTGCGCCGTTAGCAGAATCATGCTTGAAGTTGGAAACAAGCCAGCATAGGGCTTTTTGTCTCCAGGACGAGTGGGTAAACTGCTGATAGCTCGAATCAGGTCATCAACCACACCGTCGATCGGACTAACGTCTCCCTGGAGCTTACCCTGTAACTCTTGAAGGCGTGCTGCGGCGGCTTGCCTACCAGCCTTTGAGTCGGACAGCGAAAAGATACCCATGTATGGGGGTTTGTCTGATGGCCGGGGAGGCAGATTGCTCAGTTTACGAATCAGGTCATCAATTAGCTCATCATTTCGGGTGGTGTTGCCTGACATCTTAAGAATCAAGGATGTCAGACGAATAAATGCCTGTATTCTCCAAATTTGCAGTTGCATCATGGATTTGCACCTTTCTCTGCTAGTTTATAAACCCAAATGGTGAAGTAGCCGGATAGTTAGGCTCTTAGGCATCATTATTCCCTCAATCAGGGAGATTTCTCGACATTGATTAGAGCTTCATGTTTGGGTGGGGGCTTTGCTTGTGCGTAACTACAAACTGCTTTTTTCGGTTCCGGGATTTATTGGCTCAATATCCTGGATGGTCGCTTGCACAAGGGACGAGATCGCCGCTTCAATCCGCTGCCAGCCGCTAGCAGAGCTCAAATCAATTCCTAAGAATGTTTTGCTGGCTTTTGATCGCAAGGTTAAGTAAACAAGACCCGCAATCAGAACAGCGCTGATAGCAGGAATATCCTTGTCGGGTGGAAAGGGATGTTTCTCGTTCAGAAATTCCAGGCTTTCGGTTGCCATGCGATCGCGGATGGTTGCCAGTTCGGAGGTCAACTCATTGCCTTCCAGCAGTTCCCATCGCAAAATTTCCTGGGTAATCGGTCGTTCCTGCAGGTCATGCAAAAACCGAACAAGTAACAACGTCATCCAGTCAGCCAATGTATTTGCATCGGTGGGTGAGGTGCCTCCTGTTAACTCCTCAACCGTCATCCAGTAGTTGCCTTCCCTGCCAAAAGTTTGCAGCAGAGAGGGAAGGTTCTCAAAATATCGGTAAATCAAAACTTTATCGACTCCGGCTTCGCGGGCGATCGCGTTCACGCCTAACTGCTGAAAGCCAGACTCCGCCAACAATTTACCAACAGCGGCTAAAATTCGTGCCTTTGTTTCTTCTTTGTCCCGTGCCATTAATGGTTTTAACCTACTTGTCACCACTCAGTGACCATGATACGTTGTCACTAAGCAGTGACTTGCAAAAAGAATAATGGAATTTACTCAACGTCAACGGTTATTGCTTGCCCTGTTGCTCGCTAACGTGATGGCAACCGTTCTCCATTTCACCGATAACTATTTTGCCTTCTCAAGCTATCCCGCCCCAGCTTGATGCTGCCGCAGCATGTGTATGAGGAATGGCTAGCGTTAACGCCATTTGCGATCGTGGGCTACATGCTTTATTCCAAAAGCTCTACTGGTTGGCGTACCTGTGTCTGGGTATCTATTCCCTCACTAGCTTGGCTGGCGTTGCCCATTACTTCCTCGGGTCGGTTGCCAGCTTTTCACCAAAATGCACAGCTTTATCTGGCTTGAAGAGTTGGCGGGCTACTCACTGGTAGGATTTCTGGTCTGGTCGGCGCTGTGGCTAAAGGAATGGCGGCATGAAAACAATTTGCTTTGAATTAGAGGTCTACTCTTTTCACATCGATTTCTTGGGACACGTAAACAACATTGTTTACATTCAGTGGATGGAAATTGGGCGAACCAAACTGCTAGAAGCCATTGACCTTCATACGCACAAAATTCTGAACCAGGGATTCGCGCCCGTTTTGGTCTAAACCAATATCACGTATAAGACGCCACTTTACCTAGGCGATCGTGTGCGTGCAGAATTGTGGATTTCAGAACTCAGAAATGCCTCTGCTATCATGCAGTTCCGGTTTTACACCCCGCAGGGTTCTTTAGCAGCCGAGGGATGGCAAAAAGGATTGTTTGTCGATCGTGAAACCATGCGCCCAAGACGGTTACGTTCAGAGGAACGAGATTTATTTATGCCTTATGTGCATTCAATTGTTGAAACTTAAATGACGGATTCTCATGTCAACGTATATCGCAAAGTGCTGAGTGCTGAGGACTGAGTGCTGAGTGTGAAAGCACGTCATTACTACGCTCTCAGCAGTTTGATTGTCTTAACATGTAGCAGTACGGCTATATTAGCTAGAAAAACTCCCCTGCCTGTAGGGAGCAGAGGAGGAATCTCGATCGTCATAATGCGATCAACTAGGCACTAGGAGAGTTAGATACTAGGAGCGTTGTATGCCAAGGCAACCCAGGTGTTAGGACCAACAATTCCGTCTTGCTGAAGACTTAAGGCCTTTTGGAAAGCGATTACGGCAACAGTGGTTTCATTCAGAAAATTGCCAGTTACAGATAGATTTGCGTCGAATCCTTGTAGAATCAAAAGTTGTTGGAGAACTGCAACGGCTAAGCTGCCATAAATCGGTTGCGAAAGTTCTGGCAAGTCATTTTCTAGATTGGGTTGATTGTTTGTGAGTTTCGGTTCGGTATTCATCGTTTCACCTTCTTTTGAATGGTTTCTAGGTCAGTTGAGTGATTCAGTTCAACAATTTCAGTTTCCTGCCTGTCCACTATTTCATGGGTGAAGAAGGATAAGTTAACGAAAAAGATAAGAGCTTGGGGAAGAAAAGAGTACTTTATAAAATGAGGTAGGCGATCGAGTTCTGTTCCCGTACCCACTACAAACATGGCTAACTTTCCTGTTCTTAAAGAATATGGAGATGTCATTGGTATAGTAGGGGTTGCTGGTTCGAGTTCAGTTGTGTCATTTTTCGCCGACGACAATGTGAGTAAAACTGCCCTATTGCAAAACGTTGGCCTTTTTAGGGGAATCCACGAGGCAGACCTGACGGCACTGGCACAAAGTCTGGTTGTGAGGCGGTATAAAGCTGGACAACTCGTTTTCAAGCAGAGTGATGTTGGATCTACGATGTACATCGTATTCCAGGGTCAAATCAACATTTATCTGCCTGCGGCACCGGACAACTTGCCGTTACAGATGATTGAGGCAGGGGACCACTTTGGAGAACTTGCTCTTTTCGACAACGGGCCCCGGAGTGCTAGTGCTCTAGCCATGACCGATGTGGTTCTGCTAGAGCTAACGCAACAGGCGTTAACTGAATTTATTCTCGATCGTCCTCATGTGGCGCTCTCGCTGCTTGCCACGCTGTCTGCCCGTTTACGAGCCACGAACAGCTTGTTGTCTCAACGGGCAGCACGAAATGCGGAGGCAGAAGTTGACAATCGCTTAACCTGGCAAGACCGACTAGCAGATAAAATTGCAGAGCTTAATGGGAGTTGGGCATTTATTATTGTTCTGATTGGGTTAATTATTGGTTGGGTACTGCTTAATAACGGAGAACTGTTTAATCCTCCGTTTGATCCTTACCCGTTTGTCTTTTTCAATCTCATTTTGGCAATTCTTGCGGCGCTACAAGGTCCTTTGATTGTAATGAGCCAGAACAGACAGGCGTTAAAGGACCGTTTACAGGCTGAGACAGACTTTCGGGTTAACTTGAAAATGAAGTCAATATTGAACGCTTACTAAAGGAAATTAGCCAGTTAAGCTTACAGCTCAATGAGCGCTTACGGCATCATGACTCCAATCGGGATATTTCCCAGTCGTTGTCAAAATCAGACCAGGAAAAGCAACGATCAAGCTCAACGTGAGAATATATTTGAGTAGATTTTGTTGGTCTTTTGATTAGCTATTGATAGCATTCAAATAATGATTAACAAAATCAGATATTAAATGGAGATGTGGCAATTAATAAATCAGTAACGCACACTTCCTTCAACTAAAAAACGTCACAACTTGACTGCTGAAAGCTGAATGCTATTGCAGTAAGAGGGATGGTTATGAGAAATTGCAGGCCAAAGCTTTCATGAATTGTTCCGTCCCTACCACCTGTCCCCTACCACCTACTACATCAGCTATTAACATTGGAAGGCAGAAACGGTAAGACAGGTAAGCGAAAGGCGAAGATTGCACCAACGGGTTGGCGATTTTCTACCCAAATCGTGCCCTTGTGCGCTTCAATGATTTGTCGCGATAGGTAAAGCCCCAATCCGGCTCCTTTAGCCTGGCGATCGCTCTGTCCCTGATAAAAACGCTCAAACAAGTGGGGAAGTTCTTCTGCCCTCACTCCCGCTCCACTGTCGATAACTCTGACTGTATGGTGAGATGAACCCGGTTCTAATACGACTTCAACCTTTCCACCTCGAGGCGAATGATTGATTGCGTTGGTTAAAAGGTTTGTGAATACACGCTGGAGTTGAAGCATGTCTCCCTTAACCCACAAAAACTTCCGAAAGTCAGATTCGCCGTAGTTGAATGAGATATGAACGCGACGGCTAGCGGCCAACTCAGTCAACGCAGTGGAAACTTCTTCAGCAATTTCCACCAAATCTACTGGAACCCGATGAAGAATTAATCCTTCATTGTCGTTGTGATAAACATCCAGGAGGGTTTCTACCATTTGCAATGTGGTTTGGTGGCTACGAATCATCATGGCTAACACTGATTTTTGCCCAGGTTGAATTGGGCCAAAACTTTCCTGTTGCAGGGCTTTTATGGTTTCGATCGCGCCCAACAGTGGAGTTTTTAAGTCGTGAGTTAACGTTGATACGAAGTCTTCCCGGAGGCTGGCCAACTTTTCTTGTGCTTGAAGTTTGGCCTGCTGCTGCAGCAAGGTCCGTTGGTAAAGTTGATTACGATCGCTCAAGATACCTGTTACAACGATCGCCAACATGGCAATTAAGCGACTGGCGATCGTTGAACCTCTGACTGCATAAACACCGGGAATCCAAATATTGAGCATAGTGAGAATGCAGGCGATGATGGATGCTGTTAGGGTCGTTCTGCGGCTTAAGCGAGTGCTTGCTAAGAAAATTGGCCCGATGTAGAGATAACCAAACACATAATCTGGCGGTGTAGAGAACTCCAGCGTGAGGACGATCGCAAACAGCGCAAAAACGAACCAGAATGTACTCAAACGCCAATCTTTGGAATGAACAAACAGTTTGAGTGGAAACATCTGGATGACAAATGACTTACTCACAAGTCTACTGATTAAATCTAAAAAACCGTTCGAATATCCAGAAAACTTAGCAGAGAAATACAAGAATTTCAGATTTGTATATCAGGAAATATAGGCAGGTATAAACGCTCTAAACAGCCCTATCTCCGCAAGAATAGAGCAAGCCTATGAGCATGAATATACCCGCATAAATAAATAGAGATCTATATCTTGTAAACCTTGAGAAAGGGTCCCATGATGGATTTTAGAGGAGATTAATCACCTCAATAAGCGGCTATTTAAAGTAGGCTCAATATGTTACAAGGATGGGTTCAAATTGCGCTCACGATTTTAATTGTCGTGGCGATCACCCCATTTTTGGGGGTATATGGCTCGTGTCTATTTAGGCCAACGAACGTTTCTTGACCCAATTCTGAATCCAATTGATTCAGCAATCTACCGTTTGAGCGGTTGCCAGGTAGGGAAAATATGACGGGTTGGCAATATGCGCGAGCAGTCATTTACAGCAATGTTGTAATGGCGCTATTGCTGGCTGTCATCCTGTTTGCTCAAGGTGTGTTGCCATTCAATCCAACAGGGCTTAGTTCTCCCAGATGGGATACAAATCTGCATACCGTTATTTCGTTTATTACCAACACCAATCAGCAGCATTATTCGGGTGAAACAACCTATGGCTACTTCGCTCAGTTTGCTGGATTGGGCTACATGTTTTTTGTGTCTGCGGCAACCGGAATGGCGGTTGGAGCTGCCTTTATTCGGGGATTAACTGGAAGGCCCCTTGGCAACTTTTACATTGATCTGATTCGGACAGTCACCCGCATTCACTTACCCATTTCAATCATTGGCGCGATCGTGTTTATCGCTGCGGGTATGCCAGAAACGCTGGCAGGTCCGGTGGTAGTACCAACGCTGGAAGATCCCACGATCAGCCAGGCGATCGCCCTTGGTCCAGTTGCCCATTTCGAAATTATGAAGGAACTGGGGGAAAACGGCGGCGGGTTCTTTGCCATCAACTCGGCTCACCCATTCGAAAACCCCAATGGGTTAACAAACTTGATTCAAATTGTCGGAATGGTAGCGATTCCAGCATCGTTTATTTACACCTATGGCGTGATCGCCAATAATCGCAAGCAAGCCTGGTTAGTGTATGGGTTGGTTCTCGCGATTTTTGTTGTGTTCGTTGCTGTGGATGCGATCGGCGAGTACAACGGTAATCCTGCGGTGAATGCCTTACTTGGTAGTCCAGCGCCCAACTTAGAAGGCAAAGAAGTTCGGTTTGGGTGGGCGCAGTCGGCTTTGTTTTCGGTGATGACAACCGGAACCATGTGTGGAGCAGCTAACTCTATGCACGACTCATTTATGCCGCCTGGTGGTTTTGTGACTATCTCAAACCTGTTCCTGCAAATCATTTGGGGCGGACAGGGTACCGGAACGGCTTACCTGTTTGCTTACCTGATTCTGGCAGTATTTGCCACCGGGTTAATGGTTGGTCGTACCCCTGAGTTTTTAGGACGCAAGATTGAAAACGGGAAGTGGTGCTGGCAAGTTTTCTGATTTTGCTGGTTCATCCGATCGCTATCCTGATTCCCACAGCACTAACCCTCGCCATTCCTGGTGTATCTGGCATTACCAATCCCGGATTTCATGGGTTATCTCAAGTGGTTTACGAATACGCCTCAGCCGCAGCGAACAACGGCTCTGGCTTTGCGGGACTTGGTAATGGAACACTCTGGTGGAATTTGAGTACCAGCTTTAGCCTCTTGGCAGGACGCTACATTCCCATCGTGGCGCTGCTGCTGTTAGCCGATAGTATGTCGCGCAAGCAACCTGTACCAATGACAACCGGAACATTGCGAACTGATACAGGACTGTTCACGGGCGTAACCGCTGGCGTCATTTTGATTTTGGGCGCGCTCACCTTCTTTCCGGTGTTGGCTTTGGGACCGATCGCAGAAGCGTTTCAGATCGCTGCGGGTGGTTAAACAACGCCTCAATCAAGCCAATTAATAGAAGGAATTAACCCGATGCACCTAAACAATTATTTGAAATCAACAGCACTCCGCGTAATTACCCTTCATCGTTATCTTTTCAAGCGTTGCCATGATTGTCATCTCCTCTCAAATTCAATCAGGTCAGTTTGTTTCCTCAGGTTTAGAACAATCCACTGAAACCAATGGGATGCATCATTCTCCGTCTACTGCTGATCTGTTTTTCATTGGGATTGTTTTAGTCGCCAGCATCTTGATGAGTCGGCAGCTAATCATTGTTCTCCTCAGAAGGTTCGAGTTTCAGCGAACAGTTTCCCTAATTCAACATCAGGCAACCTTAGAACGATGGTTAAACATCCAGCCTGCTTCCAAGAACTATCTGAAATGATTTTCGCTTAATCAACGATCTCGCGATTTACTTACCATCCTCATCAGCGACGTTTTCTATGCAATCCGCTTCAACCACTTCGAATTTTGTTAAAGGTCCCCAAGGGCCGCGTGATTCTCGCAGGCATACCCCGAAGGTGAACATGAAGGGGCTTTACCAGCGGGCGATTAAAGAGTCGTTTGTGAAGCTATCGCCCCAGATTCAGGTTAAAAACCCGGTCATGTTTGTGGTCTGGGTTGGCACAATCATTACGTTTCTGCTGACGATCGATCCCGACTTATTTCACACCCTCAACGTGGATGTGAATCGGCAACGCTTACTCAACGGATTGATTACCTTCATTTTGTTGTTCACGATCGTATTTGCCAACTTTGCGGAAGCCGTTGCAGAGGGGCGGGGTAAGGCTCAGGCTGACGCTCTACGATCGACCCGCACGGATACGATCGCCCTTAAACTTTTGCCGGATGGCTCAACCCAGAAGGTCAACTCCACTGAGTTGCGTCGGGGCGACCAGGTCAAAGTCATTGCAGGCGATATGATTCCCGCAGACGGGGAGGTGATTGGCGGAATTGGCTCCGTTGATGAATCCGCTATTACAGGAGAGTCGGCTCCTGTTCTAAAGCAACCGGGAACTGACATCGCCAGCTCTGTGACAGGCGGTACTCGCTTGTTATCCGATGAGCTAACCATCAAAATTACAGCGGATCCGGGTCAGGGATTCATCGATCGCATGATTGCCCTGGTAGAAGGGGCAGAGCGGACCAAAACTCCCAATGAAATTGCGCTGACCGTATTGCTGGCCGTTCTGACGCTGGTATTTCTAATCGTGGTGGCAACCATTCCTCCCATCGCCAACTACATTGCTGATTTTCTCGGCTCCAGCGTTGGAGAACAACAGGCAACAGGATTGCGAAATGGGGCAAGCATTGCCATTATGATTTCGCTATTGGTTGCGCTGATTCCAACCACGATCGGCGGGTTGTTAAGCGCGATCGGCATTGCAGGGATGGATCGGGTGGCCCAGTTTAACGTGATTGCCACCTCAGGACGCGCAGTGGAAGCCTGTGGTGATATCAATACCCTGGTGCTGGATAAAACGGGCACCATTACGCTTGGTAATCGTTTGGCAAGTGAATTCATTCCGGTGAATGGGCATAGCCTGGAAGAGATTGCCCAAGTCGCGTTGAACGCCAGCGTGTTTGATGAAACACCAGAAGGTCGTTCGATCGTGGCGCTGGCGGAACGACTGGGTGCCCAAGTAAGTTTTGACCAAAAATTGGCAGAGGGGTGGAGTTTTCAGCCAGAACCCGAATGAGCGGTACGGATCTGGATAGCAAAGAGATTCGCAAAGGAGCCGTAGATGCCATTAAGGGGTTTGTGCGCTCCCGTGGTGGTCTTGTTCCTGAAGCATTAGACGAGGCTTATGAGCGAGTTTCGAAACTGGGCGGTACTCCCCTTGCCGTCTGTCAAAACGATGATATCTATGGCGTCATCTACCTCAAGGACACGGTCAAACCGGGCATCAAGGAACGGTTCGATCAATTGCGTCGAATGGGCGTCCGCACCGTCATGCTGACAGGCGACAATCGAATCACGGCTTCTGTCATTGCCAGTGAAGCGGGAGTGGATGATTTCATCGCTGAAGCAACACCAGAAGACAAGATCGACGTAATTCGATCGGAGCAAGCCCAGGGCAAACTGGTAGCCATGACCGGAGACGGGACAAATGACGCTCCTGCACTGGCTCAGGCAAACGTTGGATTGGCGATGAACTCTGGCACTCAGGCTGCTAAGGAAGCGGCCAACATGGTAGACCTGGATTCTGACCCAACCAAACTGATTGACCTGGTGACGATCGGCAAGCAGTTGCTGATTACACGGGGTGCCCTCACCACCTTCTCCGTTGCCAACGACATTGCCAAATACTTTGCCATTATTCCCACCATCTTTGCTGCCGCAGGGATTGGAGCCTTAAACATCATGGGGTTGAAGAGTGCAAACTCTGCCATCATCTCAGCCCTGATTTACAACGCCCTGGTCATTTTGGTGCTGATTCCCCTGGCGCTCAAGGGGTGCAGTTTAGACCGTTAACCGCCGATCAACTGCTGCGCCGCAACATTCTGATTTACGGCGTAGGCGGTGTCATCGCTCCCTTTATCGCAATCAAGCTCATCGACATGCTGTTGCCCTTTTCCTAAAGAATCTCTGTTCACTTTTCCTTTTCCTTCTAACAATTCGTCATGAAACGACTTTATCCGCGACAATCCGCTCTATTACCAACGGAAGCCATGCCGATATTCGACGGTCTTGCTGACCTGTGGTCTGAATCACGCAGGCAAAAGCTTCCGCTCTATCTGTTCTTAGCTCTGTTTCAATTTGATTGTGGCACCGGCCGTGTTTGCAGCGACGGGTGGAGACATGTCCCGTTCCCAGGCCTACTGGGTAGGAGCGCTCATTCTCGTCACGATCGCCCTGGCTATTTATCTCTTTTTCGTTATGTTTGCACCGGAGAGGTTCTAATGAGTTTTGTACGTGAAGCAGGTAGAGCTTTTCGGTCTACCCTGGTCCTGTGGGTAATTACAGCCATCGTCTATCCGTTTGTCATGATTGGGTTTGGACAGCTTGTTTTGCCCTACCAGGCCAATGGCAGCCTAATCAAAATGCCCAAGGGCAGGTGGTCGGATCTGCGCTGATTGGTCAACCGTTTACGAGCGATCGCTATTTTAATAGCCGCCCCAGCACCACGACCTACAGCACTGCTGACCCCAAAAAAGATGACGCAGGCGTGCTGAAAACTGGAGTTTCCGGCGCAAGCAACCTGGCACCCAGCAATCCGGCATTGATCGATCGGATTAAAGGCAAGCCCGATCCAGACCCCAAAAAGGCTATTGAGGGAGACATTCCTCGGCTACAAAAGGCAGGTGTAAAGCCAACGGCTGATTTAGTCTATACCTCTGGTTCCAGCCTTGACCCCACATCACCCCAGAAGGAGCTAGAACGCAGATTGCGCGGGTCGCAAAAGCACGGGAACTGCAACCGGATCAACTGGAAGCGCTAATCAACAAAAACACAGACGGTCGCTTCCTGGGAATTTTTGGAGAGCCGGGAGTCAACGTGCTGAAGCTTAATGTTGCTCTGGATGCTTTGAAGCCCGTGAAGTCCTAAATAGGTGAGCCAAGATGAAATTATGGCTGAATCTATCTGTTTAGTCAGTAATGGTTATCCGTTCCACATCGCTGAGCGATACCGGATTCTCAAACGACTTGGGCGAAGTGGTTTTGGTAGAACATTCCTAGCCGTTGATGAATCCCAGGCTTTCTTTTCCCTGTGTGTTATCAAACAGGTCTTACCGGCCAATTCAATGTATGGTTCCAAGACGATAACGTTTTTCTACAGGAGGTACAGCGCCTAGCAGAGTTAATCAAACACCCCAACTTCCAAACCTGCTAAATGCGTTTGAGCATGATGGGCAAACCTTTGTTGTTCAGGAATGGATTGATGGTTGGACGCTGGAACAAGAAATCGCTGACGGCGTGCCGTTTGATGAAGTGGAGGTTAGAAAGGTACTTCGAGAAGTTTTGCCCGTTTTGCAATATCTCCACGATCGCCAGATCATTCATTTAGACATCAAACCTGAAAACATCATTCGTCGTGAACGCGATCGTGCATTAGTCCTGGTTAATTTTGGAGCCACTAGACCGATCCCGATTCCTACTCTGCTTTCGTCAGGGACGATGGTTGGCAGCGTTGAGTATGCTGCGCCCGAACAAATCAAAGGTCAATCTGTCTTTGCCAGCGATTTATACAGCATGGGTTTGACGTGTCTGAACCTGCTAACTCAGATGCGGCCTTTTGATTTGTATGACATTGTTGAAAATGATTGGAAGTGGTATGCCTATTTGCCTCATCCCATTAGTTCAGATCTAAAAGCAGTCCTGTGTAAACTACTTCAACCAACCGTCAGGCGACGTTATCAGTCGGCATCAGAAGTTCTGATCGATCTACAGACTTCATCGATGGTGGTTGCTGGCCAAGCAGCAGTTCAGGAGACGCAAACCCCTTCCTTTTTCGCTCTGAGGTTAGAAGGGCTGAGGTTAGAAGGGACGCTAGATATTCCTCCAGCCGAGGAAGCTCCGTTATTTGCGGAGGAGATTGCAGCAATCAAAGCACTTCCTTTAATGCAGCGAGTGTTGATTATAAGCATCGGTGCCGTTATTGGCAGCACAGCAATGGCCTGTCTCGTGTTTTGCTTAGGAATCATTTTGTTCGCGCTCAATCCTCCTGAACATTCGAGTGCTCGTCCACTGGAAGATCACCCAGTAGTTTTCAACTCCTTTCAGACCTTAAAACCTTAACCTAAATGGCTATCTTTGTTCCCAATCCGTTCACTAATTCAGTGAAGAAGCTGAGGGGTTACTGTTCCAAACTGTTTGATAAAGACACAACCGAGCTTGTTTTTAGCGTCATGTTAATCTATTGCGATCGCTCCAGGTAGTGGCGGACTCCCTCGCTCACCTGCATCAGGTTTGGTTCAATTTTCTTCCCCAAAAATCCTCGACGGTTTCTGCCACTTTACCTGTTAAAAACGAAGGAAACCCGCTAATCTTATTTGGGTCAATGATTAGTTCTCCAAGGCACTCGATCCGGGTGCCTTTTCCCTCTTCTAGAAAACAGTTCTTTCCTGCGCAGAAGACGGCTTCGGTAAAGGCATGGGTTTCAGTTCGCCAATTGGTTGTAAATCTAGCGTTGTTCCAGGTTGCATAATCCGTCCACGAGAGCATTGATTCGCTGAGAATGGCCCGTGCGAGTGCTGGAACTTCCCCTCCGCCATGCCACACATTGACAAAGTGAATCAGACCATTTTCCTCTCGTCGTGATTTGACCTCAATTTGTCGAACGTTAGATAGAAACGGCACTAACTCAACCAGCTTATCCCGATAGGTCTCATACACCAGCAAACGCGGGAAAGGCAGGTAGACAGAGGATTTAACAAGCATGGATTTTCTTTAGAAACGATCGCGCTACTGACGAGATCCCCATCTCAGGGCATCCTATCTGATTAAAACTATATCTAAAAATATAGAAAACTCGGTGAAAACTAAACATTTCTATGATTAGGAATATAGTGAGCAGCTATCTGAAAAATATGTCTCTCAATACATGAAGTTATTCAACGATCATTGCATACTGTTAAATAGTCTAAATAACCGGATTCTGATAACCGCTTGTGAAGCTTCTAGACAATTGGTTTTCTTAGTTTTTGATATGCTTCCATTTTTACTCACTTGAGTTAATTCTTGAATGTTAAATTAATGTTGATAGTGGAGGTTTTATTTTGTATATCATTGAATTAATTTTCTTTTTAATTTTTTATTCTGTTGGTTTAGCTTTATAGATTCAATTGTTTATTGCTTTGCAATCAATGTATGTGCTATTAGACAATCTATCAAATGAAGTCAGGACTAATGCAGCTAATACCCTTTCTCAAGGAGAGGATTGGAAGAAATGTAATTGATTGCTACTAAAAATCATTAAAAAACAATTAGAAGCATTTGAACTAGCTATGCTGCTTACCTAGCAATTGCTTTGTTTCATCAGAGCGATCGTTTAAGTAATTTATATGGCGAATCTTAAAAGGTGCCCATCAATGTATCACCCATCGATGACCTCCTCTCCCGATAGCACTTACATTCGTTCAGCTAAACGCGGTAAGCATAAAATCTTCATTGGCATGTCGCCCGGCGTAGGCAAAACGTATCGCATGCTGGAAGAAGGACATCGCCTGAGGCAGGAAGGTATCGATGTGGTCGTTGGGCTGCTGGAAACCCACAATCGTCAGGAAACGGCAGAGAAAGCAACGGGGTTGGAAATCATTCCGCGCAAGCAAGTAACCCATTCCGACATCACACTGACCGAGATGGACACCGATGCCATTATTGCGTCAACCGCAGCTAGCGCTGATTGATGAACTGGCTCACACAAACGTTTCTGGGTCTGAACGGGAAAAACGCTATCAGGATGTGGAACTAGTTCTGGATGCAGGAATTGATGTCTATTCAACCGTTAACATTCAACATCTGGAAAGCCTGAATGACCTGGTCGCAAAAATTACGGGTGTTGTTGTGCGAGAGCGAATTCCCGATCGCCTACTGGACGAAGCAGACCAGGTTGTTGTCATTGATGTCACGCCTGAAACCTTGGAGGAGCGGCTTAGAGACGGTAAAATTTATGCGCTGGAGAAAGTTGATCAGTCGCTTCAAAACTTTTTCCAGCGGCGGAATTTAATTGCCCTACGAGAGTTGGCTTTAAGGGAAGTTGCAGACAACTGTGAAGAAGATGCGTTTGAGCAGGAAGCCACTGGCTCAACCACTGTTGCTCCCTTTGCAACATTCATGAACGGGTTCTGGTTTGCGTCTCGACCTATCCCAACGCGGTTCAACTGGTGCGACGCGGTTCTCGAATCGCGAACTACATGCATGCCCCGTTCTACTGTTTGTTCATAGACGATCCCGATCGGTTTTTGACAAAAGCAGAAAGTTTTCATATCGAAACCTGTGAGAGACTTTGCAAGGAGTTTGGTGGACATTTCATCCGGGTAACGGAGCACGACAAAGCTAAGGCGATCGCAGAGGTCGCCAGAAACTACCACATCACTCAAATCGTGATCGGGGAGAGCCAGCGTTCTCGCTGGAAACTTTTGGTGCGAGGCTCGTTAACCCACAAACTGCTGCGATCGCTTAAAGATATTGACGTTCATATCATTGCCACTGACAAGGAATAAGTTATTTACCTCTTCATATCTGCCGACTGATTGTAAAGTAGAGGCGGACGTTCATCTACTATTTTTTTATATTCGTAGAATGAAGAAACTTATTGTTCTAATGTTGCTGGCCCTACCGCTTGCTCCCGTGCCGAGTCACCTTCCGATTCATCTGCTTCCTCTCCAGGAACCGCTTCTGTCACGCCAGAAGCATCCCCAACGGCGACTCAAAATCCGATCGGTCAAGCCACAACTGACCCAACCGCCAGCTCCACCATTAATCCTCGATTTCTCCAACGGCTCCCTCTGTCAGCACTCAGCAGGGAACCCTGACAGCAAAGATCCTGGTTCCCAGATCAACGTCCGGGAACGGGCCAGCACCAATAGTGAAGTCCGAAGCTATGGACAGGCAGGAGATGCGGTTCAGGTGATGAGCAAAACTCAGGGGATGACGGTCAGACCTGGTATCAGGTTAAATTTACCAAGTCCGGCACGATGGGTTGGGTACGGGGAGATTTTGTCAGTCTTTCGACCAGTTCGACCACAGAAATTGCGCCAACGGCAACTCCAACCGTTCAAGCAACGACCAGTCCAACGACCAGCCCTTAAGCTGAGGGTTCGGCATTCACAAGCGCCCCTGGTTCGTTTAGGCATTCGTTAGGATGGGCAAGTGTCTGTAGATCCAGGCACTTTGTTTGCTAACGAAGAGAATAATTGAGCGCAAAATGATTGCAATATTGGGTTGGGGATCGTTGATTTGGAAGCCAGGTGATCTTCAATACAAAGGACCCTGGAAAACAGGAGGCCCATTGCTTCCGCTTGAGTTCACGCGAATTACGAGCGATCGCCCGTTGAATGTCGTTCTGGACCTGGTTAACGGGGTGGAGTGTTCCACCCGGTTTGCCTGGAGTACGCAGTCGAACTTAGCAGATACGGTTCAGGATTTGAAGAACCGTGAAGGAACCACCGAAGATCACATCGGCTATGTCGATTTGCAGCATGACCAGAGTTCAATTCAGAAGTATCCAGCTCAAATTAATGTGGATGAAGTTATTCGTCGCTGGTGCAAAAGTCACCAGATAACTGCAGCGGTTTGGACAGCCATTCCGCCTAACTTCTCAGACAAATTGGGCGTTGAATTTTCGGTTGATGCGGCAGTTCGGTACCTGAAGCAGTTACCAAAAGCCGCCCAGGATAGTGCTTTAGAATATATGACCAAAACACCGATCGAAATTCAGACTCCTCTGCGGAGAAGAGTTTCTATGGAATGGGCTGCGTAGTAATCCCTTCTACAATGCCAGCCTCAGTCTTTTGGTTTTGCCCTGCGATAATCAAACGCTTTGGAGAACCAACCCACTGATTCCATCAGATCGGCTATTGCAGCCCAAAATTATTTCCAAATCAGAAAGCGTTGTAAAAGCTGCTGATGGAAACCTTTCTAACAATCCAGATAGGATCACAATAAAAGCCGCTAAGGTAAAAGGACAGCGGTGATTGGGTATTGTTCAGGGTATCGATCGCCAATTACTTGCTGTCCTGATGAATCCATCCATTCGTCTCAAGGAAACGAATTCTATGAACTTGGATCCGTTCATTGCTAAACCCGGTTCAAAGATCAAGCTAAAAGATTTTGATCCTCGCTTCATTACTGGGTTTGAAGACAACGGCATGAAGTTGGGCAAAGAGGAATTAAAGGAACAGGCAGATGAATTGCTAATAAGGGGGTTAAGCGCTTAGCAGAATTTCAAGACAAACTCTATGCTCAAAACACCTATGCACTTTTGTGTATCTTTCAGGCAATGGATGCAGCGGGTAAGGACAGCACCATTAAGCATGTTATGTCAGGCATTAATCCCCAGGGATGCCAGGTTTTTAGTTTCAAGCAACCTTCGGCAGAAGAACTGGACCATGACTACCTTTGGCGCTATTCTAAGGCACTTCCAGAACGCGGCAGAATTGGCATTTTTAACCGCTCCTATTTTGAAGAGGTATTAGTTGTACGCGTTCATTCAGATCTGCTGGAACGACAGCAGCTACCAGTAAAGCTAAGAGATAATAAAAACATCTGGACACAACGATTAGAAGAGATTAACAACTTTGAAAACTATCTCGTTAACAACGGAATTATCATTCTCAAATTCTTTCTGAATGTATCAAAGAAGGAACAAAAGAAACGATTTTTAGAACGTTTAGATCGGCCTGAAAAAACTGGAAATTCTCCGCCAGTGATGCGAAGGAGCGACAGTTTTGGGATCAGTATATGAATGCCTACGAACATGTCTTCAATCATACCAGTACTGATTGGGCACCCTGGTACATCATTCCAGCCGATCGGAAGTGGTATATGCGGTTAGTCGTTTCGACCATCATTTATCAAACTCTAGAGAGTTTAGGGCTTCACTATCCAGAAGTCACAAAACAGCAAAAACAGTCTCTCGCTGAAGCACGTAAATTACTCGAAAGTGAGGCGACATAGAACGCTTCCGTCCTTAATTCTTACCGTTTTAACTGCTTGTAAGGTTGCTAAATCATCCCCGCGACAGAGCTAATCGACCGCGTTTGATTTTGTGTGGGAAAAATTCCCCCTTAGGGGTACCCTCCTGATAGATGTCGTCTGTTTAGAATGAGTGTTATACAGTGCTTAGCTGAATTACTTAATTAAATAAAGTAGCGATCAATGCAGCAGTAAAAGAATTAGTGGGCAAACTACAACTAATTGCCTAAGCTATTTACTCTTGCTTGAATTACTTACTTGAACTGTCTATTTAAACTTGCATCGTCAGCCCTGAAAGGAGGTGGCGCAGTGATTTCTTCAAATTATCGCATCGGTATTGTTGGTGCTGGAACCTCAGGCGTTTACCTCGCAAATTTACTGATTAAACAAGGGTTTCGGGTTACGCTTTTGAGAAAGCGTTTTATCCCCGTACAGAAGGATGCGGTATTCTTCTGGTTCAGGCTGGGATGGAAGCACTTTATGAGGGAAGCCCTGAGATCTGCCAGAAGATTATCCATGCTGGATCTGCGGTGAAACGGTTTGAGTTTCGTAACCTGCGGGTGGGGTAATAAGTTCGGAACCCGTAACCTATGTAGAAAACGAGTTGCCCGGTATGTTGGTGCATCGCAAAGCAATTCTAGAAGCACTTTTGGAGCCATTGCCACCGAATTGCCTCTACTGCAATACCGACCTCCAATCGGTTACGCAAACTAAAACTGGAGTGACGGTTTCCTTTAAGGATGGAAGTCAGTGGGAGGGAGATCTTCTCGTAGGAGCAGATGGTATTGCTTCCAAAACTCGCGAGTTTGTTGTGCCTGGGGTGAAGCCTCGTTACCTGGGTGATCTTGTTTGGCGGGGAGTGGTTGCAGATAAAACCTTTTGTCCGGAAGGAACCTTTATTGTGTACGCCCGTGGTCGAGGCATTTACGCCAATTTCTTTGATATTGGAGACGATCGTACCCACTGGGGATTCTTTATCGAAAAGGCTCAGGAAGCGGGTGAAGTCGGCGTATTGCGTCCACAAGACACATCGATTCCAGTTGAGGAACTCGGAAAGCTTCCAGATGAACCGCGCGCTGTCATTGAGAAAACGCTGCCTGAAAACATCGTGACCCGCTACTCCTACGACATTGACCTGTTGCCACGTTTACACAAAGGACGAATCCTTTTGATTGGGGATGCGGCCCATGCAAAAGCCCCACACGTGCGCGTGGAATGACCGCCGGATTTGAAGATGCACTGGCTCTATCGCGGCACCTTACTGAAAGCGCTGATATTTTGGAAGCGTTGGAATCGTTTGAGGCAGAACGGCTACCGATCGTCCATGAGTATCAGCTAACGAGCCGCAATCTGAGCAGAAAGATTGGTCGTCGTCACAAACAGGCAGCATAATTAAGCGTTGATTTCTGTGCCATGTTTAGCGAGTTGTGAGTTGTTACGGAGGTTGTTGGAATGAGCGAGCCGCGATCAAATGTTTCCCCGTTTCCTGTTCCTACGCCGGGGAATTTCGCCATTCCAACCGTAGCCTACGATGAGCATCACGTCCCGATCTCGTTCTTGCGAAATTGCGGAACCTGGGAAGGAACCGCACAACGAATTAACACAACAGGTCAGTTAATCGATGAACACCTTGTGCGCGTCAAAATTGAAATAGAAGGTTCACAGTACGTTCAAACAAATACTGTTCGAATTAACACTCCAAGGGAAGTCACCGCTCAATATTTCGGCAACTTTCAGGATGGAATGCTGTTCTTTCCGCTCACGGATGAAGTTTACACCTTGGGTGGCGAAAAAGCGTCTGACTTTTCGGGATTAGCCTGGGCAATCACAGATGACCTCATCGTCTACTGTGGCAACCGCACGTTAGAAGGTCGTAAAACCCACTACAACGAATTGATTGCCATGGTTGATGCCAATCATCGTGTGCGAACGACTCAACTGTTTGAAGATGGTGTTTATAAACTGGTCACGATGATTGATGAGACAAAAGTTTAATGCGATCGCATCAAACTCTCATTGTCCACATTTCCTACCGCTGACCACTTCCTTACAGGTGCAGCTCACCGACTCGGAAACCAACGATAGCCATACCCTTCCAGGTGGACCTCACGGGAGGCGTCCTTAAGCTGTTCGTAGTTCTGATGGCCCAGTAACTCGGTGAGATGTTGTGAATCATCGTCTCCCAATTTAAGCGTCACAGTACACAGCTCTTTTGCCAGGTTGTGTACCGCCAGCACAACGCCGTCCTTCCATTGACAGCGGTGGGCAAAGACATTGGAATGCCCGGTATCAACAATTTGCCAGTTGCCCCACCCAAATTCTGGGCATTCCTTCCGCATCCGAATCGCCCGTTCCATCCAGTTCAGCAGTGATTTGGTTCTCGACGCTGATTGATAACATTCACCTGCTTGTAGCTGAATGGCTCCTGATCAATCATGGGTCGAATTAATTTTTCAGGAGGGCCTTAGAAAAACCTGCATTTTGCTCTCCAGACCGTTGCATTGGTGTGCGAGTGGCGTTGCGTTCGTCTAGAGCAAGGTTTTCGCCCATCCCAATCTCCTCACCATACAGTAAGACGGGCGTTCCGGGCATGGTGAACATCAAGCTGTAGGCAAGACGAACGCGGCGTGGATCTCCGTCAACCATGGGCGGAACGCGGCGACGGATACCCCGATCGTAAATCCACATCTTCTCTTTATCTGGGGCAAACTTAGCGATCACTTCCTGCTTCTGTTCATCGTTCAGTTTGTCCAATGACAGCTCATCGTGGTTGCGAATAAAGTGCGCCCATTGACTAATATCGGGAATTGCGAGCGGTGCTTTCAACCCGTCAACCAGAGGGCCTGCTTCCTCGCGAACGATCGCTAACATCAAATGCTGGTTCACAATAAAGCTGAACAGCATTTGCATTTTGTCGCCATCGTCAAAGTATTTGGGCACCGTTTCCATGGGAACATTTGCTTCTGTCAGAACGATCCCGTCACCTTGCCGCCAGGAGAGGAATTCTCGAATTTCCTTGAGATAAACATAGGGATCTGAAACATCTGCCTGCTTTTCGATTCCTTTCAGTTCAATCAGGAATGGTGCAGCATCAATCCAAAAGCCGGAAATTCCCAACTGGAGCCAGAACCCCATAATCTTGAAAATTTCCTCGCGCACTGCCGGATTTGCAATATTCAGATCTGCCTGGTGCTTGTAGAAACGGTGAAAGTAGTAGGCTCCCGCCTCATCGTTATAGGTCCAGGTACTCTTTTGGATTCCCGGAAAAATAATGCCGTCCTCCGCATCTTTCGGCTTGTCTTCTGACCCCACATAAAAGTTGCGGTATTTAGAATTCTTGTTCCTACAGGCTTCCTGAAACCAGGAATGTTGAATAGACGTGTGATTGACCACCAGATCGACAATGACGCGAATGCCACGATCGCTGGCCTGCCGAGTAAACTCCACAAAGTCTCCCAGCGTTCCCAAGCGTGGATCTACGTTGTAGTAATCCGTGACGTCATAGCCATTGTCTCGATTAGGGAGGGGTAAAATGGCATCAACCAAATGCAGTTAACACCCAACCCTTCAAGATAAGCCAATCGCTGCGTTAAACCTTCAAAATCGCCAATTCCATCCCCATTGCCGTCCATAAAAATTTTGACGTCAATGCAGTAGATGATGGCCGATTTATACCAGAGGTTTAGCATGGCGTCCTGACGGCTCCACAAAGAAGAACGCCCCTATCCTCTCTTCCATCAGATAATATTCCTTCCCACCTAGAACAGAGGGAATCAACAGTTAAAAATTTTCTTCCTTTAGAAAGAGTCACGATCCTAAGCAATCGGAGATTTCAGATCTTAGATTGCAGATTGCAAATTGTAAGAGCTTTTAGTGCTGAGGTTTTTACCACTCATCGCCCATTGCCTATTGCCTTTCACCAGTACTTAGCACTGGTTTTAAGTACTCCAAATCAATTAACTCTTTGTCCGCTCCTGCATCTCTCGCTGACGCATGGGCATCGCATCAATCTGGCCAAAAATAGCTGAAAGCTCAGTCGGCTGAAACTCCCGCCGCTTTTCAGTTCCATCTTTGCCAATCAGAATCAGACAAAAATTTCATTGTTAATGGCGAAGCGCTGCCTTAAGCTACTTGCAGTTTTTGGGTCTAAAGGACGATCGCCCTCGCGACTTTCACCCTCTGCCAGAATCTGGAACAGAACCATATCACGTTCCTGTAAGCCAGAATTACGTTCCTGTGAGCCAGACGTCTGCTGTTGCAGAAGCTGCATCTGTCTCTGATAATTGGCATTCTCGGACGAAGGCGCAAAAATCAGGAGTAGACGGTGACTCCATTGATAGTTACCAAGACTGGATGCTGTCATATAAGCAGTACTTTTAACGGCTTAGGAACTTGAGCATTGCACGCGGATGCAAAAAGCAGAAATGTCACGAGAAATAGAGCCTTTTTCATATCTAGTATGGCTGCAACGTTGCCAAGTGCAGTAAAAAGAAATCCAGTAATAGACAGTGCACTTATCTCATCTTTGAGACTTCAGGGCAATCCTAACCTCTCAAACCAGTTGCTTTATTGCTGATTCAGTCGATAGCGAACTTGAACCTGGTTGCCATCTGCTGTGTTGCTATTTGGATAAACGCCACCAGGGCTTTGGTCATTTTCTGGCCGAACCAATACCTCAACTCGCTTATCAAGCTGAAACGTTGACTCCCCACTGGCAGGGTTATCATTTGACGTTGTCAACGCAGGATTCGATCGTTCTGTGTTTGGGGTCAGATCAGCCGATCGCTTCTGAAGTCCGGATAGTTGGGCCGCTCCACCTTTTGATGCGGATTGGGCAAATGCCGCAGGAACCAGACTCATCAAAACAGCAACCGTACCTAGAACAGCGATCGCGCGTTTCATTGCGAATACTCCAGTGATTCCATTAATTTTTATTATGCCAACTCAGAAGGTTTATTGGCTCCCTCCAGGGCAGGAATGTAAACTGACACTTCAACCAAATTGAGATCGGGGTCCCTAAAATACACTGATTCAATCTCGCCTAATGCACCAGTTCTCCGAACGGGGCCGTCAATTACTTCTACTTCACATTCAGTTAAATGATCTAAAACCTTGCTTAAGGATTTGCTTGTAATGAAGCAAAGATCAGCAGAACCAGCCGTTGGTTTTGCCGCTTTCGGCTCAAATTCTCTGCCCACTTCATGGAGGTTGATTTTTGCTGACCAAACAAAAGTGCCTGACGCCCCTCTCCAAACGTCACCACCTGCATACCTAACACTTGGTTATAGAAATCGCACGTCACTTTTATATTTCTAACGGTCAGTACCAGGTGATCCAGACGGTCAATTTTCATCTTTCAGTCAGGTTAAGTGGGTATTGGGTAACGGAGCATGAGACCAGCACTTCGCTATACTAAACCGTTGTAACCCACGCTGGTCATAAATATGGTCAATTACAGTAGTCAATTACACTACGTAAAATCCGCTCAACCATTACAACTAGAAAGCTTGAGTAAGCAACGTTAGGAGAGACAAGACACAATGTCGCCTTCAGAGATTCCTGCTATCACTGATAAATTGCTGGCCGCAAAAAGGCAAAAGGGCTGTCCTTTACTGATTTGGAGAAGATCGTTGGGCGAGACGAAGTTTGGATTGCTGCCGTTTTCTATCGTCAGGCAAGTGCATCAGAAGATGAAGCAACAAAAATTTTGACGGCTCTGGGACTAAGCGCGGATCTTGCCTCCGAACTCAGTGCGTTTCCTGTTAAAGGGTTGGGACCAGTCGTACCAACTGACCCGTTAATCTATCGCTTCTATGAGATTATGCAGGTCTATGGGATGCCGATGAAGGAAATCATTCACGAAAAATTTGGCGATGGCATTATGAGCGCGATCGACTTCACCCTTGATATTGAGAAGGAACAAGACCCCAAGGGCGACCGCGTCAAGGTTGTTATGAATGGCAAGTTCCTGTCCTACAAGAAGTGGTAAAAGGGGTAGTCTAAATACATTTAGAACCTTGAAAATAGAACCTGAAAACCAACTTTCTGTCCTACAGCTATCATCTATCGGCTTTTCCTGACGTTGATAGGTAGTGGCTGATAGCTTTTCCTTCCATGCACCACCATGCCGCAGATTGTCATCACCATCATGGTCCCACTGTTGACCCAAAAACCAAACAAACGCAACTGGCGATCGCGCTCCTGTTAGTTGGCGGCTTTGCGGTAATCGAACTCATTGTTGGCATCACCAGCCATAGCCTGGCACTAATCGCAGAATCGGGACATATGGCATCTGACAGTTTTGCCCTCGTTCTGGCCCTCCTGGCGGCGTGGCTTGTGCAACAACCCCAGAAGGGATTGGCAGGCAGCCAACAGTTGGAACCCGGAGCAGCATTGATCAATGGCTTGGGATTGGGAGCGATCGCCCTCTGGATCGGTTGGGAGGCGATCGGCCATCTGCAGTCTCCACCCGATGAGATTGCTAGTTTACCCATGCTTCTAACCGCTGGGGTTGGGGTTCTTATCAACGGCGCAAATGTTGCTGTGCTGCATCGCGGCAGCGCCCACGACCTCAACTTAAAGGCAGCCTTTCTCCATGTTCTGGCTGATACGGTCAGTTCCGTTGGCGTCATTCTAGCCGCGATCGCCATTGCTACTTTCCACTGGCTTTGGGCAGATGGAGCAATTAGCCTCTGCGTGGCTGCACTCATCCTCGCTAGCGCCATACCACTTGTTGTCGAAAGCCTCAAAACCCTTTTTCAGAGCGAGAACTAGGTTTGTAGAATTTTGCTTTCCGTTCTCTCGTTGCCTCAACGTTCAACGGTCATTTTCTTCCCTATTCGTGCAATTTGGAGGACATTAGGGCACGCTAATAGGGAAAGTGCCTCTGACTACCTGTCCTTATTGAACACTAGCAAGTTAACCTACCCTTAAATCCCTTAAAAGAGGAATTTCTGTGATCCGCAAGGCTGATGAAATTTCGATGAATAAGGTATGGGTTCTGCTGGAAATGAGCCAACGTAATAGAAATGGGCAAACTTAATGAATAAAACTCTAGAGTCCCGATCAAATAGTTTGTGCACTGTTTGCCAATAAAATCCCATGGAAAAAGACGGGCTGACATCTGAACTGAAGGGACAGCGCACACTGGCAACAGTCGTGTTTACAGATTGTGTTGGCTTTAGTGCCAGAATGTCCATCAATGAGGACCACACGCTGGATCTCATTCGACGTGACCTGAAATTAATGAAGCATTTGTGTGAGGCTTACGAAGGCCGGGTTCTCAAATCCACTGGAGATGGCTTGCTCATGTGCTTTATTAGCGCAGTCAAAGCAGTTGAGTATGCAGTCGAAGTACAAAAGAAACTGGCAGAAAACGGTAACAGTCTTCCTTCAGACGATGCTTTGAAACACCGAATAGGAATTCATTTGGCAGACATCTTCATTAATGAAACGGACGTCATGGGTAACGGTGTAAACATTGCAGCCCGTTTGCAAACTCTGGCCGACCCCGGCGGTATTTGTATTTCCCAAACGGTTTATGACGTAGTAAAAGCGGGTTTGCATATGGAAACCTGCTATCTGGGACCAAGGGAACTCAAAAATATCCGTGAAGTTGTTTCTGTTTACAAAATTCTTTTGGGTCCTGAAGCCGACCCCACAGGTCTGTTTGCTGAGGTCGTCCATCGCTTAAAACAGAATCGAAATGTAGCTCGAATTAAAAAACTCCTCTTTTACTCCTGCAAAAGCACCTGGGAAAGTAACCAGAGTGTTATGGAGTCATTTCCGCTAGAAACGCTCCTCCAGGAACTCCTAGAAGTTGCTCCAACAGCTGAACGGCTAAGATTCTTTCTTGACTCTGCTGTCAGAACGTTGAGCAAGCCAGCAGAATACTCAATGGTGGTAAACGACATTATGGGTGAGATGACCAGACTCTATGAGAGTTTGCAGTCGTCTCGATCGAAATCCACTCCTTCCACTCCACCGGACTCTTCTGAAACCGTAGCAGTTGGGATTCGAAATAAACCCGATCCAATTTACGAGCAAATTGCTCAAGAATTAGAGCAAACTGGAAACTTGCTGCGGATGAAAAAGTTAATGTTTTACGTTTGCAGGAACCGCTGGGAGAATGACCAAAACGTTCTAAAAGAGGTTGATCTGCCTCATTTGATTGGAGAGATGCATTATCTGTTCCCTACATTGGAACAGTTAAGAGCGATTGTCAATGAATTTGTTCACACATTGAGTAAGCAAGCGGAATATACACTCGTTGCTAATGTACTGATAGGTAAGCTGCAAAAGCTTTATATAAATCGGAGAATCGCTAGCAGCATACACTCTATACCAGGAATCAGTTCGATCGATGAGTCTGTTACAACTCCTTTCGAAGACTCGGACCCTCAAGCTCAAGAATCTGCCTTTGAAAGTTCAGCGCCAACCCCAGAATCTCAAGAGCAGTCAATTTATAGCAACATTGCAAACGAACTTGAAAGCGATCCAAATCTACTACGCATCAAAAAACTAATTCTTTATGTCTGTAAACAAACGTGGGAAAATGACCCAAACAAACTGAAAACCTTCAAAACAGACGCATTAATTCAGGAAATTCATGGACTTGCTGTTACAAGAGGGCAGTTAACATCCGCTCTGAATACAGTCGTCAAGTCACTCAATAAGCGGGAAGAGTACGTACCGATCGCCCAAACCTTAATCAAAAAATTGGGCAAGCTCTACTCTAGCCCCCGATTTCACCAATGAGGTTGTTGTGGAGTCGGTTCCTCCTGAACCCTTACCAAAACCGTTGGTGGCTAACGTAGAGCAACCGATCGCTGACAAAGAGGAGCCTCAAAACAAGCAGGTGAAAGCAGCCCCTAGTCTATTCGACTACCGTTTGGGCGTTATGAAATATGCCAATCCCCTGCGAGCAAAAATTCTAATCTTCTCTGCACTAAACAGCGACTTTAAAGAGGGCGATCACAACTGGTTCAATCTCAAAACCTATGATTTGGATGGACTCATTCGGCGCTTGCTAAGTGTCTGTAAATCCTACACCGATATGGAAGTACTTCTTTATAGCGCTGCTAGACGCTTCAAAGAATCTGACACCAGTATTCAAACAGCTTCAGCTGTTATTAGGTGCCTTCGTCCGTTCTATATCCATCATGGCGCATCCGTAATACTTGATGGTTCTGCTGAAGGTACCCAAGTTAGCCTTGATGATTTTGAGGAAACTACCTTAGAAATTGGTCGTCCCGATGACGAACCTGAACTGACTTGTCAACTTCTGCTATCTGCCCCTAGTCTCACCAGAGAACTTGACCCTCCTGATGCTCAAACTGAAAATACCAGCTTTCTTCAGGGAACAGGGCACCTAGCAGATATGGATTATATTCAGCGCCCTGTAGAACCGACGCAAGCCGAACCGTTAACTGGCACTGAAATCCTACAGAATAAGCCCTCTTTCCAACCACCTTCCAATCAGATAGCCGCAGATTGAGGTACGCATGAACGGAGCCGAATTACTACAGCGTTACGAAGCAGGGGAAATAGACTTTAAGGGCGAAAACCTCTGTAGTGCTGATTTAAGCGGAGCAGATTTAATCGGAGCAAATTTAACAGAAGCGGATTTGCGCGGTGCAAATTTTGTTCTTGCCTATCTCAATCGGGCCAATCTCAGCAAAGCAAATCTGATGGGAGCAAAGCTAAGTGGAGTGAACCTGAGTCAGGCAGACATGCTGAATGCAAACCTGAGGGATACCGATTTACACGGTGCAATCCTTTATGGAGCAGATCTAAGAGGAGCCGATATCACGCTGGCAACCCTGCTGGATGCCAACTTAATTAGTGCCGATTTGAGAAACGTCAACTTGAGCGGTGCCGATTTACGTGGGGCCTGTTTCAGAGGAGCAAATTTACGGTACGAGAAACGAGCCTATGACGGTGCAAATTTAAGGGGGCGGATTTGCGAAAAGCAGATCTGCGTGGGGCAAATTTAAGTGGGGCGGATTTTACGAAAGCAGACCTACGTGGGGCAAATTTGAGTGAAGCTAACCTGCGTGAAGTCAATTTGACCTCTGCAAACATGGCTGGAGCAATTCTGAAAGAAACCCTCCTGACCGATGCTATTTTGCAAGAGGTAAATTTAAGTCAAGCAAATCTGGTGGACGCCAAGCTGGAACGAGCAAATCTCAATGAAGCAAATTTAATTGGGGTTGACCTTAGTGGTGCAAATCTAACCGCGGCTGTTTTGAGCAAAGTAAAGCTTTCTCAGGCAATTTTAAAGCGGGCACGACTTAACCGTGCAGATTTGAGCCGAGCTGATCTATGCCAGGTAGACCTGACAGAAGCGACCCTGATTGGGGCTTATTTGGGACGTGCGGACCTGCGAGACGCTAATTTGACAGACGCAAATTTTGCCAAAGCAGAATTAAGCAGCGCTAATTTGAATGGAGCAGAACTAAAAAGTGCAACGATGCCTGATGGTTCTATCCATGATTGAGGAATTCTTGAAAGAAGCTGTTGACCGAAGCATTTTATTACGATCGCAATAAAATGATCTAGAAACACTACAATGCCCCATTACCGAAATTACCTCTAGGTTCCTATGACACAACTCAAGATTCTTTGCGACACCGTCCTCAAGCAGCAGCCACTTCAATCCTCTAAGTTGTCTGATGACCAGAAGCAGTTGGTGAAAGCAGGTACCCTTTTCAACATCCAGGCCTATGCTCCTAGTAGCGACCATGTCAAAGTAACCTTATTGGATCAAAGTCCCCAAGGCAAAAATACCTGGTATGTGTATCAAAAACACGCTGCAATTGTTGATAAGAATGACGTCATTTTCCACAGGCCGTTAAGCTAACCGTTCCCTACTTTGACCAGCTTGACAATTCTGAAAGTCCTTACGGAACCTGTAATGTGACATCGGTGTCAATGTGTCTTACTTATCTGGGTGCCCCTCGTAAACATCCAGAGATTCGGTTCCCTGATGAACTGTACCAATACTGTGCGGATCATGGGTTGGACCGACACGACCCGTATGCGTTGGCACAAGTTATACAGGCTTATGGATATAAAGACAACTTCTCAAAAACTGCGAGTTTCGAAGCGATCAAGGAGTGGTTAATTCAGGGTAATCCGGTAGTTGTGCATGGATATTTCACGCCTTCAGGCCATATTGTTGTTATTACCGGCTATAACCAAAAGGGATTTGTCGTGAATGATCCCTATGGGGAACTGATGTATTCTCCCAACAACAGCTACTACGATACCTATGCCAGCGGAGCTGGACTCACTTATTCCTACAATCTGATTTACAACACTTGCTGCGGTGGAAATGAGTTTTGAAACCATTTTATTTCCCGCTCATAACGCAAAATAATCGCTAAATAGCGATTATTTTGCGTCGCTTCATGGACGACTTTTTAATTCGGCATAGGCCACGTAAACTCCTGAACGTTATACCGATTCAGGAAAATGCGTGCGGCTTCCAATGCAAGCTGTGGTTTGCCCTTGTCGATAAGCCACTGTAATAAGGGAGCCATTGTGCGCTCGTTGAGCAAGCCGCCCACTGACAGAATTCCCCACAGAAGCCGATGAATCCAGGTCATTTGAATCATCATTCGCACTTCCCAGGTTGGATGTTTTTGATAAAACAAAACCCCCATTCTGCCACGCTGAAACTCTTTTTCAATCAAGTTGGGAATCTGGTCGATCGCGAATGGAGGATGCCAATGATAGCCAACTGCTTCAGGGCATTTGATTAGCTTCAGGCCCAATTGTTTTAGCCGAACGCCTAACTCCAGGTCTTCCCAGCCGTAAAGCTGGAAGCGTGTATCGAAAAGTCCTGCTTTTTCTAGCCAAACGCGGGCGATCGCCACGTTTCCGGTCGCAAAGAATGCTTGAGAAAAATCCGTTACTTTATAGGGCCTGACGTGGGGTTTTCAAAATTGCAGGTGTTGATGACTCTGCCATAGGTGAAAAGACGATTGGTTTCCAAGGTCTCTTCTGCCTGAAGAAGCGCTTCTGCATGAGCCTGAAGGAAGCGATCGGTGACAACCAGATCGCTGTCAATAAAGATGATTGTGTCACCTGCTGCTTTTTCAACTCCCAGATTTCGAGCAGCGGCTGGACCCTGATGGTTCTGCTGAAACAACCGGACGTGAGGAAATTCTTCCACTCTAGCCTGGAGCCAATTCACGGTGCTATCCGTCGAACCATCATCAACTACCACCACCTCATAGCCCGAAATATGAGTTGGATTAAACCGCTGCTGCTCTAAGGCTCTCAAGCATTTCTCGAGAATAGGCTTGCGGTTGTAGGTTGGAATAACGACACTAAAAACATCTTCGGTGCAGGTGGTGGGTCTCAAGTGACAGTTGCAGGATAACGAGCAAAACCATATCCTATCGCTACAACGGTCGTAGGTGTCAATCACAATTGGTTTTGAATCAGGAGGACGTTGATGTTGATTGTTGAGCAGCGTTGTCCATTCTAACAACGAACCATTAAGTCTCCGGTCGAATTGAACGTGGCTCCACACATTTTGCTGTATGCGTCCCCGGCGATCGGGGAATTTTGCAATACAATCACTCCATTCTTTGCGCTCTGGCTCAGTTGGGCTATCAGATAACCTACGTGCAAGATATTCCCGACGCGCTAGTCAAGCTATTTAGTGCCGAAGGCATGGAACGCGTTCGGCAACGGGCAGATTGGTTCATGAACCAGCAAAAGCAAGCTGGCATTCAGCACGCCTGGTTGGAGTCCGCAACAGCAGCAACCGCCGAGCGAATAGTTGTTGAGGCAAAACCGGATCTTGTGCTTCTAAGCAATGGTGGCCCGATCGCTAACTTCATCCCAAAACGAACTGCCATCAAGCAAGACATTCCCTTCATCGTCATAGAGCACCTGGTACATCCAATCAAGCCAAAAGAGGTGCCTGAGGCTTATGCTGAACTGGCACAGCAGTATAGTCTTGCAAAAGCAGTCATTGCCGTATCTCAAAACAATCTCATATTGCTGCGTAAGCTGTTTGGATTGGCAGAAGACAAGGGGCAAGTGATTTATTGTGGACGACCAGCGGTCTACTTTCAGCCGCCTAATCCTGAGATACGATCGCGGCTGCGGCAACAATGGGATATTCCCAATGACGCGATCGTTTGCTTTACGGCTGCCCGTTTGGACATCATCAAGGGCTATCAGTATCAGCTTGCAGCAATTAAACAGCTTAAACAAACTCCGGTTTGGTCTAACCTCTACTTCGTTTGGGCAGGCAAGGGAACACTTGAGGAGCATTTTAAGCACGCCGTCAAGCAAGCAGGGGTGGAAGAGCGGGTTAAGTTCCTGGGCGAACTAGACGCGATCGATCACTGGTTAGATGCCAGCGATATTTTTGTTCTTCCTCCGAATCGGAAGGGTTACCGTTAGCAATCATGGAGGCGATGGCAAAAGGATTGCCCGTCGCTGCTTCTGCTGTTAGCGGTGTGCCCGAAGGACTTGGTGATACCGGAAAGCTATTGGCCTCGCCACTCTACGATTCCCGTACAACGATTCAGGAGTTGGTAGCAGGCTTACAAATGTGGGCTGAGGATGCAGCATTGAGGCAGCAGATAGGGCAGACCTGTAGACAACGGGCGCAGCAAATGTTTCGGGAGGAACGAATGATTGGAGAAACGATCGCAGTCGTGCAAAATGTGCTCCACAATTCCCTTAATCTGAAGCAGGAACCATAAAAGTTAAACAAGGCTCTATCCACCATGCTTGAGCTTCTTCACCTGGTTCATAGATCTCCACGCTACTGCTATGTGTAAGGTAATTGGTGCTCTCTATACAAAACTCAAGCGACATCACAGCGTTTAATAATATTCGGCTTTTGAGCTGCGAAGACAGAACTGGTAGATACGTACCTTCGCCACTGAACAGATTCCATATCCAGTTCAAAGTGACTCGATGAGACAGTCCATTAAAAAATTCTGCTTGGTGCAATCTGTTTTCTGCTTATCCTAATTGTGGCAGTAGCGGGATACATTCTGGCAGGTTGGAGTTTACTCGACGCCATCTACATGGTGGTAATCACCGTGTTTGGCGTGGGTTTTGGCGAAATAGGCCCCATGACTCCAGCACTAAGAGTTTTCACAATGTTTGTGATTGTTGCAGGCTACACCTCCGTTGTTTATATCGTGGGTGGATTCTTGCAAATGATTGCAGAGGGGGAATTCAACAAAGCATTGGGAGCAAGGCGCATGGCGCGGGAAATCGAAAATTTGGAAGATCACATTATTATTTGCGGCTTTGGTCGCATCGGGCTGATCCTGGCTCGCAAACTGACAGAAGCAAGGATTCCGTTTGTAATCATCGACAACAACCCCGATCGCGTTGCAGCCGCGGAAGAGAGAGGGTACCTGGTACGGTTGGGTAGCGCAGCCGATGAAGTCGTTTTAGAATCTGCTGGAATTCACCGGGCAAAAGCGTTGGCTACGGTTCTGCCCGATGATGCAATCAATGTCTTCATCACCCTAACGGCCCGTAACCTCAATACGAATATGATCATCCTCTCACGAGGCGAACTTCCAACAACCGAAAAAAATTACGTCAGGCAGGAGCCGATCATGTTGTTTTACCGGCGGCGATCGGAGCACTTCGAATGGCTCATTTGATTACCCATCCAGCGGCTCTCGATGTTTTAGACCAAAATGATGATGGTGGCATCAATCTAAATGAAGCACTGGCCAAACTGGACATTCAGCTTGATGAACTAGTCATTTCAGATGATTCGTCTCTGCTTGGATTAAGCATCAGCAGCCTTCAATTGCGAGGAGAGGGAACTTTTCTGGTAGTGGCGCTGAGACGAGAAGACGGTTCAACCATCATCAATCCTGGTCATGATGTTTTCTTGGAAAAAGGCGATACCGTAATTGTTATGGGACATCGGGGCGATATTCCAAGATTCGCTAGCCACTATGCCCTAAAACGGCAAATGAAATGGGGTGCAAGGCATTAAAGTAACACTTTTTCCTTAATCGCTTCTAGCTCCTCCCGCAAGGAAGGAGGGGTATACCCTAATTCAAACGCCTTAGAACTATCTAAGGAAACATCTGGTGGACGGGGAGCTGCCATCTTCACATCCTGCTGATGACATGCCTGTAAATTAGCAGGTAATTCCAGGACATCTGCCATCAAACGACCAAACTCGTAGCGTGAAATTCGCTCCTTGCCCCCAAATGTACTAGCCCCTGCACGTACTTAAGCGCTAACAGAAGTCCCTTTGCTGCCGTAGTGCCGCTAACAGGGGTGCGAATTTCGTCAACAAATAAGTTAAGGTTCCATCCGTCCTTCAAGGTTTGAATAAACGGTTGCAGAAAGCTGCTTGCAGTTGGTGGAGCAGCACCAAACATGAGCGGCATGCGACAAACTGCTGTATGCGGATAACGGCTCTGCATCTCACGCTCTGCAAGCACTTTCTGTTCCCCGTAGCGATTCACAGGTGATACGGGGTCGGTTTCTCGATAGGGAGGAGTTAAGCCATCAAATACCTGATCAGTCGAAGAGAAAACACAGGGAATTTCATAATCCGCACACAACCCAGCAATATTGCTGGCAAGGGTGACATTCAGCAAATAGGCTTCTTCTGGTTGTTCCTGACATCGATTGAGATTAGCTTGGGCTGCCAGGTGAATCACTGCCTCTGGCTGAATGGTTTGAAATAGATGTTTAAGGTCTTGAAAGTTCTTCAAATCTATTTGAACTGAGTTTACCCCTGAAAGATTGACAGGTCGGGAAAGATGAGTTCCATATACCTTCCACTCGGACGCCGCAACCTGGCAAAGATTCCAACCAAGAAAACCACTGGCCCCTGTCACAAGGAGTTTTTGCATAAGAGTACATGGACATGAGTTTCAGGATTATTTTAGGACGATAATTGTGTTCATCTTCTGAGTACCCCTCACCTTCTGATTTCCTTGAAATGAGATGGACGAACTGATAAACCGTTCTTCATACAATTAAAGGTCAGGCTGGAAAACCTCCAAACCTGACCTGCTTACTCGAAGGAATTGGTAACAGGGAAACGTAAATATCAACGGTACTGCAACAGAATTTGAATTCCTACCAGATTCAGCATTGCAAATACACCGATCGCTTTAGAGAGGAAGCAGTTCAGCTTTTACCCCCATCTCATCCAGCATCGTCTGAATCTCGTCGCAGTAAATGGGATTCATCACAATAATTTGGTCGGGCTGATATTCCTTCAGGAATTCAGGTGACATAATTTCCTTACCCACGCCAGGAATGAACTTTCCATGGCGGTAAGGGTTAATATCAACCACATACTGTACGGAATTGATAGTGCCCAATGTGGTCAAGAAGGCAACACACTTGGAACCTGGTTTCAAACAACCACCCGCTTATTCTCTTCCTGAACCTTCTGAAAATACTGTTTCCAGCGCTCCAGCTTTTGACCAATGTTGGTCGCAAAGTACTTGACGTACTCCACTAGCTGCTCAAAGCTCTCCTCATTGGCATGGACAGTGGTGGAAGGTGTGGCGGTTGGAAGCGCTTCAATCAAAAGGTACTGGTCGCCATACGCAAGGTAAACATCTTCCACTTTGAAGCCCGTAGAGCGGAACAGACGCGCCAAAGAGCCAGGTGTGAAGTAGGAGCAATGCTCGTAGTAAATATCCTCAAACGCCATGTCCTTGAGGACGCGAACGCTGTCAGGGATTTCAAAGAAGACCCCGTATTCAGACGATCGCCAATTGAATCGCGCACCGTCTTCACAAACTCATAGGTCTGATGAACGTGTTCTAAGGTGTGGCGACAGCAGATGAATTCGCCCACGTACTTGGCGTGGTCTTTGGAGTAATATTCTTGAACAAATTGAACGCGATCGGCTGCTTCACTTTGAACCCGACCCGGCACAACACTTGGATCAATACCAACTCCCCGATTGTTGCCCAATTCACAGAGAAGAATAAGGAAGTCCCCTTTGCTACAACCGATTTCCACCAGGTCCTTATCGTGAAGGTCGTAATTTTTAATCAGACGGTTTGCCAAGTCCATTGCAAACTTGTTGAACGTTGGCGAGAAGCTTTGTTGGTCCTCATAGTTTGATGCATAAGCAGATTTTTCCGCATCAAATTCAACGTTGGTAATAAAGCCGCAACTGGTACAAAACCTAAAACAACATCGCCACAGGGAAAATCCAACGCTTCCTGTTGGCTTGAAAGCATTAGACAACTGTGTACTGGAACATTTCGAACTTCATAGAAAACCAGCAATTCCTGGTGGCCACAGTTAGGGCAGGTATGCTCCACCCGTCTGGTAATGGCTTCTAAACCAGCATTCTGCAATAGGGATGGTTGGCTCATTGCTTCCTCTGTTAAGTGAGTCTTGGACAATACTAGATCTTGAACAAACTGGAAAAATCAGGCTTTTATGAACGTTCTACGAAGAATGTGTTTAGAAGTCACGTAGCGATTCTGACCTTATTGCCAGAAGCCATATTGGTAACTATGGTCATTAGCCCCTGGTTGAATCTTCATCAAGAATGACGAATGCTCAATGACTAATGACCATGCTGTTTCGCTACAGGCCCTAATTAGCGGAACTTGCTCAAGCTGAAGGAACAGCTGATTTTTTCGTCTCAACCAGAACGGTCTCAACAATAGTCTTTGAACCTGCGAATGATTGCGTGGTCTCTAACTGAACGTTATCTGGTTTAAAGACAAGGCCTTCGTCAGTTCCCGGATCTTGATCATCATAAAGAGCAAGAATTTCAGCAGGAACCGAGCCAGGTCGGATGCCCGTACAAAATCCCTCAAGGAAGTGCCCTGGGGATAAGAGTCAACATTGGGAGCACCGTTTCTGCTGGCAGCATCCTCAATATTGACTGTTCTAAAGTCAATGCTGTAACGAGTAAATCCAGACGTATTGGGAACGGTGGAATGTAGATGGCTCCTGAGAACAGAACAACACCGCCCGGTTCGCAAACAACCCGTACTTGTGGATCTAATTCCAGTGCTTCGGTTGGACGGGGTTGCTTGCGAGTGTCTGACTTAATATATTTAGCAGCGTCTTTCCGTCCTGTTTTGTTGTACTCGTAGTAGTTGAAGTTGCTCGACTCGTTTTGAACTGCTTCACTCCAGTAACGGGGTGGAATGCCATCGAGTTTTCTGATTCAATTTCGTAGATGGGCAACCACCAGTTAAGTTGACTCATAGGAGCCGAGTACCAGGTATCCCGATGAGGATGGAACGCATAACCTACACCACTGGTTAGGTACCCATCAGACGTGGCGTTGCGTAAACGGGGAACGTCCTGATAGGTGGTTTCAAGGTCGCATCCAAACTCAATTAGAATGTTTCGAATTAATTCTTTCGTTCGAGGATGGTGAATGAACCTGGGTTTGAGCGGCGCAACGATCTTGACAAACTCTTCGACGGGCATGTTGTATTGCGCTTTTCGCGGATCGGCCCTTCAAACGCTTCCTCAATCAATTCACGGGCAAATTCACAGAGTGCGATCGTGCTGGGACGGGGCGAGAAAACAAAGAGCTGTCCCCCATAGAGGCGTTGACGCCTTACTTGATCGCTAACTTTAGAATCGAAATAAACAGTATGCATCTAACAGTTACCTCACTGGTAGTAATGTTGACTCGACTAAGGGGGAGTGGGAACGCTGCGGGAGCCAGCGTGGAGAATGGATGCTCGATGGCTGCTCGTCAATTTCAAGAGCCAAACATGAATTAGGCTCCAGCTATTTTGAGCAACGGTGCATCCTTCGGTAGGAGTTGCGTACATAGAACCTCGTTGGTAGAGGAAAATTTGCAAATCCGGAATTTAGCCTGTCGCTGTTTAGAGAAATACACAGCAACGGGAGAGCCAATTTTCGCTAGGCAAATAACTGACTCTCACATAGCTATCAAATTCCTTCTGGTTCCTAGCCTCACCAAATTGGTGATCATTGATTCGGAATCATCCGACAATTTGTAATCAAGGAGTGTTTCCTCGAAGATGTTTAAACGATTCTTGGTGAGGGAATTGGAACAATGAACTTACCGCCCTGTTCCCGAAACGCTTCTTGCTGGCGCATGATTTCTTCAGCAAAATTCCAGGCCAGAATCAGCACGTAATCTGGCTTGTCTTCCAGAAGTTTTGTAGGTGGAAAAATAGGCAAACGGTTTCCAGCCATGTAGCGCCCGTGTTTGAACTTGTTCAGGTCAACTACATAATCCAGCAGCTGCTTGTCAATGCCAACATATGCCAGCATTGTCGTTGCTTTTGCGGCAGCGCCATATCCAACGATTCGCTTGCCCTGTTTTCTCAAATCCCACAGAATTTCTAGCAGACCACGCTTAATTCCAAGAACACGATCGGCAAAATCATGATAATAATCAATGCGATCGACGCCCTGGTCTGCTTCCTGCTTCAATAGGGACTTAACAGATTCGCCAACCGCTTCCCGTGGTTCGATAAACAAGCGCAAGGAACCGCCGTGAATGGAGGTGCGCTGAACGTGGTTGAGGTACAAGTTATGCCGTCTGAACAACTTATCCAATGCTGTTACTGAAAAATAGCAAAGGTGCTGGTGATAGATAGTATCAAATTCACCGTGTTCAACCAGATCAACCAGGTAGGGTGCTTCAATCACTGCCATCCCTGTATCTTTCAGCAATGTTGCAAACCCTTCCACAAACCCATTTAGGTCGGGAACGTGTGCCAGAACATTGTTCGCAAGGAACAGATCGCCTTGCTTACCTTCAGCGCGCAACTTTTGGGCAAGCTCTTTTGTGAAGAAGGTGTTGAGCGTTGGGATACCCGCTGCTTGTGCAGACTTTGCGGGTCCCTCTGCTGGGTCAATACCCAATACGGGAATACCCTTCTCAACAAAGTTTTTAACATGTAGCCATCATTGCTGGCTGCTTCGATGACTAGGCTGTTTTCGTTTAACTTTCTCGACTCGATTAGCGCTTTTGCACTGTCTCCAAAATGTTTCATCAAAGAGGGTGAAACTGAGGAGAAGTAAGGATAGTCCCGACAGAAGAGAATTTCTGGAGGAACGATTTCTGTAATTTGTACCAGACTACAGTTGGGACAAAAGGCAAGATCGAGGGAGCCATATAATCGGTCTGGTCGAGCTGTTCTTCCCTCAGCAACCCGTCAGCTAAAGGAGTTTCGCCAAACGAGATGATGAGTTCCAGTTCGGTGTTGCCACAGGAGTGGCAGGCTACTTTTGAATCATGCATGGTTTCTAGTGCCCCTTACTTCACTGTGGATACAAGTGCAGGCTTAGTCCAGCGCAAAGTGTCATCTATCTGCTCAGTTGTAATCAAACGCTTAAGATGACCGATTCGTTGATAGCGGGGGCCTTCAAAGTCTTCTAGTGTAATCCCCACTTTTTGATAAGCAGCATAAAGTTCTTCAGCTCCACGACGAGCATTCCACTGAGGCTTGAATTCGGGAAGAACTCGTTGAATCTTGCTGCAATCTACCCGATAACAGCGCTTATCAGGGCTGGCATCCTGGGCGTACTCAATCTTGCAGCCTGGAACGACTTCTTCGACGATATCGCCAAGTTCTCGAATTCGGTAGTTGTCCTCATTGCGACCAACGTTGAATGCTTCGTTGTGAACGAGTTCTCGTGGGGCGTGCAGGACCGCTACAAAAGCACGGGAAATGTCTTCGATGTGGACGATCGGACGCCAAGGAGAGCCGTCGCTCTTCATATACACGCGACCTGTAGTTAGTGCCCAAGCAACTAGGTTGTTGAGGACAAGATCGAAGCGAATACGAGGAGAAACCCCAAAAGCAGTGGCGTTTCTCAAGAACGTAGGACTGAAGTTGTCATCAGCTAGCTTGCTGACATCTTGCTCTGTACGAACTTTCGACGTGCCGTAGGGCGTAACTGGATTGAACGCAGACTCTTCTGTCAGCCAATCATCTCCACCTGCGCCGTAATTGCTGCATGAGGAAGAGAAGATGTAACGGGGAACTCCTGCTTCCTTCGCCAACTTGGCCAGTTTTACAGAAGCTAGATGGTTAATGTCATAGGTCAAATCAGGATTGAGATTGCCTAATGGATCATTGGAGAGACCGGCTAGATGCAGAACTGCATCAAACCCTTCCAAATCTGCTTTTTCAACATCTCGAACATCTTTGATCAGTTCTGGAATTTCCTGAATGCCCTCACCAAAGGTGCTGCCTCGAAACAGATCGCTGTCTAATCCGACAACATCATGTCCCTCGGCTAACAGCATAGGTACCAGAATCGTTCCGATGTACCCCTTGTGCCCCGTTACCAGTACCCGCATTATTTTCCTCCCAAATTTTCCAAGGTGCGTTTCCGTTTTGCCAAAGCGTTTCCAACAGTTTCTTGTCACGGATTGTGTCCATACACTGCCAGAATGATGAATGTTTGTAGGCCATCAACTGACCATCTGCTGCGAGTCTTTCCAGGGGTTCTTTTTCCCACTGGTGTCGTCTCCATCAATGTAATCAAACACTTCTGGTTCGAGTACAAAAATGCGCCGTTAATCCAACCTTCACGGGTTTGAGGTTTTTCTGAGAACTCTACGATTTGATTGCCGTCAAGTTCCAAATGTCCAAATCTAGCAGGTGGACGGACAGCAGTGAGGGTCGCCAACTTGCCATGGGCACGGTGAAATGCCAGCAGGTCATGCAGGTTGATGTCAGATACCCCATCCCCCATGTCAACATGAAGGTTTCTTTGCCAATGTAGGGCGCGAGACGCTTAATCCGACCGCCTGTATTGGTTGATGTTCCTGTCTCAATCAGATCGATTGTCCAGTCGAGTTCGTCATAGACACCGTGTTTTTGACGAGACCGCTGCTCAAATTAACCGTGAGGTTGCTGCTGAGTGAGCAGTAATCAACCATGTATTTTTTGATGACTTCGCCTTTGTAACCAAGTGCAATGACGAACTCTTTTAAGTTGTAATGGTAGTAGTGCATCATGATATGCCAGAGGATTGGACGTCCTCCAATTTCTACCATTGGCTTCGGTTTTGTTTCCGTCTCTTCAGCAAGACGAGTACCGAGGCCCCCGGCGAGAATTGCGACTTTCATAGTGAAATGCCCTCGAAAAGTCAATTAGCCCTAAGTACGAAACAGGGAGTTCACACATCGTAGGAACTGCTCTTAAGCTGTGTAAACCCTACGTGTAAGCACTTAATTGAAACTTTATGGTGTTTTCTTCGCTTGCTGCAGCCTTTCTACGTTCTGATGCCGAGAACACCTACCTTTGAAACGCTCTTTAACTGGAAATGCCATTGAAGTTTTATGAAGGGAATAGCAGTAAAGCTTGGGCTTCTATTTACAGCTATTTTCGGATAAGTAGCTCCTTGGAAAGGGCTAGGGAATCGGGAGTAGGGAGTGAGGAATCGAGCTAAGTAATTGAAGACGCTATAATTCACCACCGTAGGAAATCGGAGCGAGTTTACACTGGAGTATGAAACTGTGGTTGCAAAGAAAACTGAATCAAAAGAACTCTTTGTGAATTTGAACTATTTTGAAGGTAGCGATCGCGCTGGTGTTACCGGGTCGGTCGATTTGACTTGGAGGTGCAACGGTAGATTTGATGCCTATTAGTTCTAAAATCAACTCTGAAAGTCCAGCGCTTCGCCGTATTCGTGCTCTTAGCTATGTATTGGACAATTCAATTCCAATTCCTTTAACATCTCGTCGAATTGGAATTGACCCCTGTTAGGACTCGTCCCAGGAGGAGGGGATGTGGCAGGTGCTTTAATCTCTGCCTATATTGTGTTGGAAGCAGCTCGGTTCGGTTTACCGCGAGAAACGCTGCTCCGCATGGTGTCTAATATTGTCACGGAGACCGTGGTTGGCTCCATTCCGGTTGTGGGTGATCTTTTGATGCTACCTGGAAAGCAAATAGCCGTAATGTGGCACTTGTAGAAACGCATCTCGAGAATCAACATCCTCGACGGCCTGTTGATCGCAAATTCATTGCTCTCCTGATTGTAGTACTGCTGCTAATTGTGTGCTGTGTCGCAGTTGTTGCGGCTCTAATGGTTCGTCTGATTATGAAATAAGTCAGTGGGCAGTAGAATGGGGATAATTTCCTTTGTTTCACTTAAAAAGTCTTACACGGAATCTACAGCTCTGGTAGACTAAGTTCCTGGCTCAGTTCTTGCCGTAGACGGTAAATGATGGTGTTGGGTTCTAACTGATTCAGGATGTCCTGAATTACCGTACTTGGTCCCTGAGGTCCCCAGGTACAGCCTTGCTCTAAATAAAGCTGGGCAGCGCGACCGATAGTGTAGGAACCATATCCCGCGATCGCCGCTTGAAAGACGGCGGTTCCAGCATAGGCTGAGAGACTGGTGGAGCTATCGATTCCGGCTGCTGCCGCTGCTGTGCTCTTTCCCAGTCCTAGTACAATTCCACTACCCAATTCACTGAGAAGTAAACTACCGGAACTGAGCAGAATTGTTTTCCACAGTTTCGCAGCTTCGTGGCGCGTGATGGGAAGCCGTAGAGTTTTGAGAGTGACCGAATCATTGCCAGGTCGGAAATGGTTCCACCAATGAGATCGAGAATCGCGATCGGATTAAGTGCAATGGCGATCGCTTTATATCGGGCATATTTCAAATTAGAGCGTCTGCTTCTGAATCGCGTAGTTCCAGAATCGTACTAGCCAAGTTAGCTTCCGCATCCCGCGCTTGAAAGAGGGCGTTGAGTGCTAATAGGGTTTGACCTTCTCGACTAAGAGTACTCAGAATTTTGTCCTTTAAAGAATTAATTTGTGGGGCGGGTGATTCCCATTCATAGGAAACACGACCATCAGGAAGTTCAACTCGCACCTGCACTGGTGCTGGGTCAGCTGCCACTAGAACAATCTCATTAGCCGAGAGCAGGTTTTGTAGCGATTCGCCCCCTTTGCTTTTGGCAGATAACCGCTGCAAGTTTTGATAAATTGCTTGGCGAGTTTGTTCAGGGTAAAGGTCAATCTTATTGAAGACTAGCAGTAAGGGTTTCTGAGCCTGCCGTAGCTTACAAAGCGCTTGATACTCCGTGCGGGTAATATCTCCCGCAACCACAAATAAAATAAGGTCTGCTTGACGAGTGACGTCCTGAGCCATCCTGGCTCTTTCTTGCCCATCAATTTCGTCTAATCCCGGGGTATCAATCAGTTCGATTTTCAGGTGATTGTCTAAGGAATTGGGGGAATTAAGCGTGGCGGGAGGTGTTGGCGACCAGGAGATCGTTTGAGGCGATCGGGTCACGCCATTAAGCGGGCCTGTAGGGAGAAGATCTTGACCGACTAAAGCATTGAGGACAGCCGATTTCCCACGACTAACGAGACCAAAGACAGCAATTCGAAATGTCTGACTTTCTAATTTATTTAATGTGATGGATACTCCCTCCATGTCCTTCCACAACGCTTCCTGCGGATCTGCATTGTAGGGACGATTTTTGCCGATTGAAGATAGGCATTGTACCGATTCAATACCTGCCGCAAACTAGAGCGAGCACGTGCCACCTGAGATGGGTGTGTACTTGTCACTGTAGTTGTTTGGTTAGTTGTTTGGTTTTGAGCCGTATTAAAAGGGAAGAGTGGTTGAGTCAAGGTTAGGAACAGATAAACGCATACCAGTTCTATTCTGCTCTAGAACCTCAACTTCTTGGGGAATGGGATGGAGGGTTGGGAGTGGCGCAAGGGAGGGATACGGTTTTTCTGACAAAGAAGCTAGTTCTGGCAAGGGATTGGCACCAGCGGCAACCAATTGGGGTTGAGCGGCTGAAAAACGATCAAATGCCTGGTTCACAAATGTTTGTAGGAACGATAGCTGCTGGTTATGCTGAAAAACGCGTTGCAAGATTTGAGTGAGTCGTTCAATAGCCAGCGGATTTGCTTCATTAAGCGTTAAGTTTGGATCCTGAGTGTGGAAATACTCAATTAGGCTTAATCCAACAACGCGGGTCAGGTAGGCGGCACTGATGCCCTGAATGCAACCCCCGGCAACATAGGTAATCGCATTGCTCTTTAATAAGCTTGCGATCGTCCGGGTAGAAAGCTCTACCAAGCCTAATTTCAGCATCAAACTGCCTAAGCTCGTGGCAGCCTTCTGCGCCTGCTGTATGGAGAATTTTTGGCGATAAATCGCACCCAAATCCACAATCATTTGGGCGTTGATTGCTACAGTTGCCACCAAATCCATTGAAGGTAGGGGACTAACAAATGCGGTTCCAGCCGCAATCCACTGAAATTGCTCAATGACAGGAATGGCACGGGTACGACGCACATCGTTCAGCACTGCTTTGGCTTGAGATTTTAACGCAGCAGCACAGCTATAGGAGCTTGTTAGGACGAGCTGCTGGCTCTCCTGCTCCAGGATGTAGTTCAGACGCTGGGTCAATCGGGAAATGTCAGGTTCCTGGTCTTCCAGCCATTCTTTCACCGACCCATCAGACTGATGCTGCCGTACCTTAAGTGGGTTTGGAACTGTCGATATCGCTACGACATCTTCGGTGGATAGAACGCCTTGTGACCGCTGCTGCAACCGATCTAGAATGAGCGATCGCTCTTCTGGTAGATACTGGTCCTGCTTGTTAAAAACCAGCATTGTCCGCTTACCCGACACCAGTCGCTTTACAATCTGGAATTCAGACTCTGTTATATCTCCAGTTACTAAAAACAGAACCAGGTCGGCTGCGATCGCCTGCTGCTGAGCAGCTATTTCTGCCGATAATGCTGACGTTGATGCACCAAAAAAACTGGGGGCTTCCCGAAAGCTAAAACGTTTCGATGAGTTAGGTTCCCACTTAGATTGCAGAAGCTGAAGCAGAGCAGTTTTTCCGCTTCCTTTTGTGCCCATAATCATCAGCCGGATTTCGTCCCGATTCAATTCTGACGCTACCTGGTTAATTTGGGACTGCAGTAGCGAAACGTGCGGCTTTGCTTGCACACAGGCTGGTTCTTCGGGGTTTTCGACTTCGGTTGCAAGCTGCGCAATCACACTCTCCGCTTCTGATAGAGTTCGTTGAACTGCTGTTAAGTCGATGATTTGAGGAAGCTGAGAGAATAAGGTCTTTCGTTCTGATTTCTGGCGTAACCACCAGGCTATTACCCCAAAAGACCCCAGGAACACTGCATAAACGCTCCAGTCCCTCAGAAGATGGCTAAGCGTTTCAAGGAACCAAACTCCAAAACCAGAATCGCACCACCAACAAGAAGGGGACGTTGTTGCTTCGCAGTCATGACAAACACCAGAAATATCTAGCATCCTCATTTTACTAATGATGATGAGTTTCTAGGGATTGAATCAGTAATTCAGCCAAAAACTGTGCAACTACCAATGAATGTGTGTGGCAACTTATCTAGTTCAGCTTAAATAGAACAAATCCCACCAGTTTCAACTGATGGGATTCTCAAATTTGGTGGCGGGGCATGGATTTGAACCATGGACCTTCGGGTTATGGCCCGACGAGCTACCAGACTGCTCTACCCCGCGACGCGCCTGACTAGTATAGCGACAAAATAGCCAAAGCTGCAATCTTATAGAAAAAGTGATTAAACTTTATGCCGATTTCTGGATTTAAGTGGTTGGAGTGGGCCTACAAATACCGACCCATCAATAATAGAGGGCAGAAGAACTATGCCTCTACCCTCTACTACGTATCTTTTATTCTGGGAAAAGTCTAATGGGAGAAGTCTAAGCAGCCCAATTCTGAGCAACAACTTCAGCCAGATCAACAACCCGTTGGCTGTAGCCCCATTCGTTGTCATACCAGGCAACTACTTTCACTAAGTCTCCGCCCATCACCATGGTGAGTGCCGAATCAACGATGGAAGATTCGTCTGTTCCTGCATGGTCGCTGGAAACTAGGGGGAGATCGGAATACTTCAGGATTCCCTTCATCGATCCTTCTGCGGCAGACTTTAGAACATCGTTTACCTGCTCAGCGATCGTATGCTTCTCAACTTGGACAACTAAATCAACCACAGACACGTTTGGAGTCGGTACCCGAAGGGCAATCCCGTTTAGCTTACCGGCAAGTTCTGGCAATACAAGGGCGACTGCTTTAGCGGCTCCGGTGGAGGTCGGCACAATGTTCATTGCTGCGGCCCGTGCTCGTCGCAGATCCCGGTGGCTAGCATCAAGCAAACGCTGGTCGCCCGTATAGCTATGGGTGGTTGTCATCGTACCCTTGATGATGCCGAAGTTCTCGTGAATGACTTTGGCGATCGGGGCAAGGCAGTTGGTAGTGCAGCTTGCGTTACTGATAACGTCGTGTTTGTGATGGTCGTAATCTTGATGATTGACTCCCACAACGAAGGTTCCGTCGTCACCTTTTCCAGGTGCAGTAATCAAAACCTTCTTGGCACCAGCTTTAATATGCTTGGAAGCCCCTTCTTTACTAACAAAAACTCCCGTCGATTCAATAATTAAGTCAATCTCCCAGTCTTTCCAGGGCAAGTTCTCTGGGTTGCGATCGGACGTGCACTTAATCGTATTCCCGTTGACAGTAATCGTATTCTCATCAGCGCTAATGTCAGCGTCTAGCCTACCCATCATCGAGTCGTATCTCAGCAAATGAGCGTTTGTCTTTGGGTCGGAGGTGTCGTTAATTGCGACTACGTTAAACTGGCTATTTTGTCGAGTAAGCCAGCATCGCATAAAGTTGCGTCCGATACGGCCAAAACCATTAATTGCTACTCTAATCACTGCGTCTTGCCCTCTGTCTACTAAATGGCTACCTGGTAGTCAAACCGATCATAAGACTCTGTGGATCCGAGTGCAATAACTCAGATCGCCAGTACTCTCGTTGAAAATGGTTCAGGATAAGCAACCCGGGGTTCGATGAGAAATAATCTCACTGGCCCCGAATGAGCTTGCACTGTTTCATAAATGCTAAAGCTCTTGAGTAGGTATTTTAACTCATTTGGTGTACAGTTTAAACTCCAAAACATAGTGTCTTACTGTTTCAGGCACTAAGTAACGTATCGATCGCCCGTGTTGACGAGCATTACGGATAAAGCTGGACGAAATCCCAACGCATGGCATATCCAATAAATGCCATCTGAGTGGGGCGGTTATGTTAGCAGCAACCTGGTGGCAAATCTGAAGTGAAGTGTGGGAATCCGAAAGTAAGCGAGGGGCTACTAACCATATGCATTGAGCCGCTAACGTTTCACTCTCAACCCATTTTGAAAGAGATTGAAAGGCATCAATGCCAATAATCCAAAACCAGACCGTATTTGAGTGGAGGGTCTGTAAGGTATTCAAGGTAACGATCGCGTAAGAAACATCCTTCCGTTGGGATTCAACATCGGAAGCAGTGAAGGCTGGGTTATCCTCAACCGCACGCTGCACCATTGCAAAACGATGGGTAAACAGGGTTAATTCCTCGTTTTTGTGGGGCGGTTGATAGGTTGGAACCCAAATAACCTGGTCGAGGGCAAACTGTTCTAAGGCAGTTTCAGCAATCAGGAGATGCCCATAGTGGATTGGATTAAAAGTCCCTCCAAAGATTGCGACCTTTCGCATCTATATCTATATGTAGAGAAACGGAAAACTTCTTAGACCAGGACCTTGATCAAGCGTGCAGTCTAAATCAAACCATAATACTTCTTTCTAAATTTCTGTATATTCTGTAGACGCTTATCGGGAAGTCTGACAACAGGATTTGAATCTGTATTGAGGTGTCTATTTAGGATGCACTAACGTTCATTATTGAATCAGCAGAACGTTACAGATGAAACTAGAAGAATTGGACATCACAACTCAGGTTTCAACAAATCCTGCAGGAAAAAGACTGAAGGACGTAGAAAAAGCTGTAAGGAGTGATATAACTTTCAGGATCAATAGAAAGATCTATTTCAGGCAGATTTAGCTCAGGTAAAAGTAGAGATGGAGGGTTGCAAATTATTCGATGAAAGCTATATCCCGAAAAGGTAATCCTTGATATGATAGCGCGAGATATTACTGTGGTGTGGTGTGTAAGGAGCTAAAATGGTGAATTCTGTCGATTTTAGCGGCAGACCTTTCCATTTCATCGGCGTTGGTGGAATTGGAATGTCAGCCCTGGCTTACGTATTAGCTAAGCGTAAGTTGCCAGTATCTGGGTCAGATCTTCGTCTCAGTCATATTACCCAGAGGTTGCAAGAGCAGGGAGTTCACGTTTTTTTGAATCAGGCTCCAAGCAACCTGGAATTTTTTCAGTCAGAAACTGTAGCTTCTCCTGAAACGTTTACAACACCTGTCGGGGCTGCCAAGTTCACGAATAACCTGGAGGCGTTGGATTCAAACTCTTCAAAACAAGGCAGATCGTTACGCAAGGAAAGTAGTCCTGGCTTACCTCAGGTAATTTGTTCCACAGCGATTCACCCTGAAAATACAGAATATTTAGCAGCACAAAGGCTCGGTTGTCCTGTTTTCCACAGATCAGATGTTCTTGCAGGACTGATCCAGGATTATCGAAGCATTGCCATAGCAGGGACTCACGGAAAAACAACCACTAGCAGCTTAATTGCTTATCTTCTTTTAGAGGCTGGGTTAGATCCAACCATCGTTGTTGGCGGGGAAGTCAATGCTTGGGAGGGTAACGCCCGTCTTGGTAACGGTCCTTATTTGGTTGCTGAAGCTGACGAATCAGATGGATCTTTGGTAAAACTTGCGCCAGAGATCGGTATCGTCACAAATATTGAGTTAGACCATCCAGACCACTATCACAATCTGGATGAAGTCATTGACATCTTCAAAACGTTTGCCAACCACTCTCAAACCCTGATTGGCTGTATTGACTGTATAAGTGTTCGGGATGCCTTAAAACCTAGTATCAGCTACAGCCTAAACATTGATTCTGGGGCAGACTACACCGTTGACTGCATCACCTACAGGGCAGATGGAACAACTGCCAGAGTTTGGGAACGCGGGGTCATTCTGGGGCGGCTGGATGTCAAACTTCTTGGACAACATAATTTGAGCAATGCTTTGGCAGCCGTTGCAGTTGGGCGTCTTCTAAAGCTTGACTTTGCAACGATCGCTCGGGCGATCGCAACTTTGAAGGTGCCCGGCGACGGTTTGAGCGGTGTGGCGAATACAACAACATCCTGTTTGTGGATGATTATGCCCATCACCCCAGTGAAATTCGTGCAACGCTAGCGGCAGCGCGGCTACAGGCAAAACCAAAACGAAATTCGCTGCGACAGCGGGTCGTTGCTATCTTTCAACCCCATCGCTATAGCCGTACGCTTACCTTCTTATCTGAATTTGCTACCTCTTTTGAGGATGCGGACTTAGTCATTGTCAGCGATATTTATAGTGCTGGTGAAGCAAACCCAGGTAGCATCAACGGTCAGCAAGTTGCTGATTTGATTGCCCTACACCATCCCAAGGTGTATTATCAGCCTTCCCTCCAGGCAGTTGGTCTATTGTTGACTGAACTCCTTGTCCCTGGTGACATTGCCCTTTTTCTGGGAGCCGGAAACTTAAATCAACTGATTCCAGAGGTCATGGTTTTCCACCAACAAGCGGAGCATAGTGCATCTCAGGAATTGTGCAATTATGCCTGATGGCCCTGTACAAACCTGATTAGACGATAAAACACCAGCATTATCTGGACTGGGGTACAGAAGTGACTTTTGACCATGACTCTCTCATACGACCCTCCTAAATTGACGGCCTCTGGGCTAACTCAGCTCAACCTTGAACCGCTTAAATTCGCTCAACAAGAGACTAATCAACCATCGATTCGAATATCAGGAACAGACTGCTTGATCAAGCCCCAAGTGCCACTGGCGACACTAACTTCTTTTCGAGTGGGTGGACCGGCTGAGTGGTATGCAGCTCCAAGACGACTGGAAGAACTGCGCGCTTGCTTTGAGTGGAAACCACTCCCAGGGTTTACCTATCACGCTGCTGGGGGCAGGCTCGAATCTGTTGATCAGCGATCGTGGCTTACCCGGTTTGATCATCGGCACACGCCGTTTACGGCAAGCTCACTTTGATCTGGAGACCGGACAAGTCACCGTTGGAGCAGGTGAACCCATTCCTCGTCTGGCATGGCGTGCTGCTGAACGGGGGTGGCAGGGGTTAGAGTGGGCTGTTGGTATCCCCGGCACCGTTGGGGGTGCTGTTGTTATGAATGCAGGTGCACACGGTGGATGCACGGCAGATCATCTGATGAGTGCCCAAGTTCTACTTCCAAATGGCACCACCCAAATTTTGAGACCCTCAGATCTTCGCTATCGTTACCGTACATCCGTTTTGCAGGGAAGGATTGGTTAGTAACTCAGGCAACCTTTCAATTGCAGCCCGGAGCCGATCCAGCAGCGGTTACAGCCACCACGTGCAGCCATTTGGATCATCGACGTACAACACAGCCCTACCATCTTCCAAGTTGTGGTAGCGTCTTTCGTAATCCTACCGAATACAAAGCTGGCTGGCTAATTGAGCAAACTGGGCTAAAAGGCCATCAAATTGGTGGTGCTCAAGTTGCTGAACGACATGCTAATTTCATTCTCAACTGTGGTGGAGCTACAGCAAACGATATTTTCAATTGATTCGCTATGTTCAGCAGCAGGTTGAGCAGCACTGGTCGTTGCAGTTAGAACCAGAGGTTAAAATTCTGGGTGATTTCCAGGCAGCTTAGAATCATTGCAGTTCTATATAGTGATCGTCTGCTGATTTTGTGAAAAATGACCTTGCTGGAATCAGCGATGTCATAATGAGACAATTGACCGTTAACACCAACTCTTAACTCATTACAAGCTATGTCACAAGGACAGGGATTTGGCTTTGGCCTGGGCAAAATGAAAGAGCTCACAGAAGCCTTTAAAAAAGCTCAGCAGGTTCAGGAAGGAGCAAAGCGGCTCCAGGAAGAACTAGAACAGATGGAGATTGAAGGCGAGTCCGGCGGTGGGCTAGTTAAAGTTGTCCTTAGTGGTAATCAGGAGCCTATTCGCGTTACCGTCTCACCCGATGTTTTAGGTGAAGGGGCAGAGGTCGTTTCTGACCTGGTTACAGCAGCGATGAAAGACGCCTACAACAAATCAACCGCTACCATGCGGGAAAAGATGGAAGAATTAACCGGCGGGCTAAATTTACCAGGGCTTTAGTGCTTAATTCTGCACCTAGCTTTTAATAGGGAACCCGAAGGTTTGCGTATCGTACCACTGCTTAGTTCCCACCTTTTGTAGACCAATGCCCTACAAACTGTTATTCGTTTGTCTTGGTAATATTTGCCGTTCTCCCTCGGCGGAGAATATTATGAACCATTTGATAGCTCAGGCAAATTTGTCTGAGCTAATTGTTTGTGATTCTGCAGGAACCTCTGGCTACCATATTGGGAGTCCGCCTGATCGTCGTATGTCAGCGGCGGCTAAACAGCGAGGAATTACTCTGCAAGGCAGTGCACGCCAGTTTACGAAGGCAGATTTTGAGAAATTCGACCTAATTCTAGCGATGGATCGAGAGAACCTCGATGACATACGTTTTCTCGATTCGGCTAGAAAATATCGTGACAAGGTGCGACTGATGTGTGATTTTTGCACCCGTCATTCGCCGAGGGAGGTCCGGATCCCTATTATGGGGGTGCTGAAGGGTTTAACCAGGTCGTTGATTTACTGCTAGATGCCTGTGAAGGGTTGCTGGACTACGTTGTAAAAGAACTCACGGTAGGTATAAAAAGCTAAAGGAGTTCTGTTTCAGGTTCTTCAAAAGATTTACAGCAGTTTTCAAATGAATAGACCTCAAATTGTGGGGTGAGTATTGCTCACCAGACCCAACTGTTGGAGCATTTGAGCGATTGATAGGCAGTGCCCATCCTACTGAAAATGACTGTAAATTCTGTTTGGGAAGTGGCTTATAGATGCCAAGGAATAAGGATTGAGTGCTGAGAGGGTTAATACTCAGCACTCGTTATTGCCTCAAACGGAGGTGAAGGGGCTTTACAGCAGACCCTAATCTACCAGGTGCTTTTCAATTGCAAACCGAAGCAGTTCTGCTCGATTGTTTGTCCCGGTTTTTCTAAGCAAGCTGCTGACATATTTCTCGACTGTGCGTGGGCTTAAGTGGAGCTGTTCACCTATTTGAACATTTGAGAGTCCATCAGCGAGTACGCTTAAAACATCCCGCTCTCGTTGGGTGAGATGAAAATCGGCGATCGCAAGCGATACAAGACTTTGCTCCTCCTGGAGTGGCTTTTCAAGACGAAGTTTGGTGGGTATTAACGGCGTTGAGGGGCCTTCATTGTGCTCAGCGGCACTCGTCTCTCCCCGTGAAAAGCGCCATTCAGATTCAATCATCTGTTGACGTTCAAGCAGATTACGAACTACGGCCCCTAATTCATTAAGGTCGAAAGGCTTGGCCAGATAGACATCACATCCTAGCTTATAGCCCCTAACCCGTTCTTGAGTGTCTGTTCGGGCCGTCAAAAACGACTGGCAACAGGCGTAATGCGGGCCGCTGCCGTATTTGGCGGACTAATTCCCATCCGTCCATTTGCGGCATTGTGATATCAGTAACAATTAAGTGCGGCTGATAAACTTCGACCAATTTAAGTGCTTCTCGTCCATTCTCAGCCGAAATTACAAAATATCCAGCTGCTTCAAGATAATCGCTGATAGACAAGCGTGTTCCTAAATCATCATCGGCAACAAGAATTGTCAAAGCCATAGAACAGGGGCTGCAAGTGAGTCCAAACCCTAGAATAGGTCAAGTTAATCCGAAAGTTACAAAACTAGTGGAATAGACGCTATAAAACTCCCAAGCCACTTCCCTACGCCTACAGCCTAACGTAAAAACAAGGAATTACCGACAGAAGCAATACCTGCCTTAGGGCGGAAGGCCACAAAATTGTATGGATTGCGGCTTTAGAAAACTGTTCTCAGCAACTGAGTAATCCTCTATCTAGGAGAAATTTCTCCTAGATAGAGAGGCAAATATTAAATGCGGATGGCGAGACTCGAACTCGCAAGGCAAAGCCACACGCCCCTCAAACGTGCGCGTATACCAATTCCGCCACATCCGCGCAGACTGGTTTGGCAAACCAGGTTTGCTTTAAGCCCTACTAGCATAGCAAAAATAGGTCAACACAAATGCAGTTTGCACAAATGATGGGGCGTTATTATCGGATTTTCTAGGGATCAAGACTATTTTTGGTATTCAGGGAACCGGCAAAACCTGAATACGTCTTACCCTGAGCAGGAAAGCAAATCGGCCGCAAATTATTACTATATAAACTTGCTCAGTTAGGAGGAGACGCCGTGGCATTGTGGAAAACAATTCGGTTCGGAATGGTAGGAACCCTTACAGGTTTGGTCATTGCTTCTCCCAGTCAGTGGCCTAATTCTTCTAGTGAAGCCCAACTCCCACCGACGCAATCACCAAGTAGCCCACAAAACAATCCGACGTTAACTGCTCCTGATACCTCTTCCTCCCCGATCGCGTCTGATCAGTTGATCGTAGAAATGCTAAAGCTAGGGGAAGTTGGCAGAGGAGATGTAGTTTATGCGCTTGGTTCGGGAGATGGGCAATCGGTAATTACAGCGGTACAAACGTTTGGCGCAAAGCGGGGAGTTGGGGTAGAAACCAATCCTGACCTGATCAATGCCAGTAAGGCAAACGCAACAAAAGCCGGAGTCGGCGATCGAGTCCAATTTCTTCAGCAAGATCCCTACAAAACTGATTTTCGGGAAGCCAGCGTTGTCACACTCTATACATCACCTAATGAGGACTCAACACTTCGAAGCAAGCTATTAAAAGATTTGAAGCCCGGTACTCGAATTGTTTCCAACAGCCTGGTCATGGGAAATTGGCTACCCGATAAAGTAATTTCTAGTACCTCTTCACAGCAGAAGCTCTATTACTGGGTCGTGCCTGCTGACATTTCTGGTGATTGGCATGGAGATCTAGAATATGTGCCAGGTCGGAGTGAGTCCTATATCATCCGCTTCGTACAACAGTTTCAGCAGGTTAAGGGGATGTCATTGTCAAAAAGCAGAAGTATTACATCCCCAAAATCTCATTAAAGGGCGATCGCCTCACTTTTAGCCGCACAGAAACTATTCAAGGGCAACAGGGAGCGGCGGTATTCAACGGACGAGTTGAAGGAGATACCCTCAAAGGCGTAATAGCAGCCCAGTGGGGACCATTATCCAAAAACTTTCCGATTGTTGCTAAACGGGGTAAGTAGTTACTACAAGCTGCAACAGCAAACCTTCCAGGAAATAGAATCAGTAGAACCCTAGGACTTTAAGCGATTGTTGAACACCAGGTTTGAAAGGTACTCTAACGAGAAGAAACTGCTGACCAAAATCCTCCAACCAGGAATAGGGCGAGGGCAACTAATACCGTTCTGATAAGAACCGGGAGAAGCCAACCCATTGGCATGACTATTTGGAATGAGAGCAGCACAAGATGCAGGGGATCAGTATCAGCAAAAATAGGTATGTTCCCTGTAGAAGCCATCCTGCAAGACGAAGCGCTAAGTTGTATTGGGGTGAGGATTGATTATTCATAGGAATGTCAAATTCTTTCGCCATGCTGATTCCTCAGAAATGAGATGCCTCCTTTCCGATAAAGCAACGAGAAATCATATGTATATATTAAACTGATAATGATTAAATAATACACATTTTTATTCAAATATCGGTCTGTTTTCTAGACTCCTTTATGAGTTTGTGAAACTTTTTGCTGCCAGAGATCGCCTGTCATTCGATAATAGGGACAGCCACAGTCACACACTCCTTTTTGTTATCTTTTACCCCAACTAGTGTTCGGTTTTCTTAACTTACATAAACCTCCTGGTCTAACCTCCCACGATTGCGTTGTCAAAGTTAGACGACTAATGAGAATAAAGCGCGTAGGGCACGCAGGCACGCTTGATCCAAGAGCAACAGGAGTCCTCCCGATCGCGTTGGGGAGAGCAACCCGCCTGCTGCAGTTTCTACGCCAGGATAAGACTTATCGGGCAACAATACGACTGGGGATGAGCACAACCACAGACGATTTGGAGGGGGATCCCATACTGACCCAGCCTCAACCAGAGTTGAACTTGGAAACTGTGACGATAGCGCTTCAGCAGTTTCAAGGACTGATTCAGCAGGTACCTCCTAATTACAGTGCTGTGCAGGTTAAGGGCAAACGGCTTTATGACCTGGCTCGAGCAGGAAAGGAAATTGTGGTTCAATCCCGGCAGGTAGAGGTATTTGGCATTGAAGTATTGGACTGGAGACCGGCAACATTTCCTGAACTTGATTTGGAAATCGCCAGTGGTCCTGGTACCTATATTCGAGCGATCGCCCGTGATTTAGGCAAAGCCCTGCAAACAGGGGAATGCTTACCAGTCTCATTCGCACAAGCAGTTGTGGTTTTGACCTGAGCAACAGCCTAACGCTGGAGACTTTGGAAGCCCAAATCGAGCAAACTACATTTCAACCTATTCCGCCAGAAATCGTATTAAACCACGTACCAGCGGTTTTTCTGCCAGCAGAAATTGCCCGTCGCTGGTGTCAGGGACAACGCATCCATTCAACAGAATTACCTGCTCAATTTTGGTGGAACATGATGAAAGAGAACAGCCCATGCCAGAGCAAACCTTACGGGTTCATGATGCGGACGGCCAGTTCTTGGGAGTTGGTCAAAGAGTAGTCGCAGAACATGAAAACATTCTGGTCCCACAAGTGGTCTTGAGGGATGGGAAGGTGGGACGGAATGAACTGAGCTTTCGGTCCTAATAGTCCATCAAAGTGGTTTTGAGGAGTGCAAACCCCAAAAAAATGACTTACGTAGATTTGATGGGTTGACAACCTATCAAATCTGCACAGCAAAGTATTAAACCCTAATCATCCAAACGTAGGAGCTTGCGATAGAATGCTTGGGAAAAGTCTGCCAAGCGGGCACGTTTGAAGTTCATGATGACTTCAATCAAAAAATCTACGAACTCAAAATTTGCCAGCATCAGTTCGTAGCTTAATTCTGCATTTCCGTCGAACTGAATGCGACAGCGAGTTAGGTCGGCAGGCAACGTTGAGACATTCCAGGTGGCGATGAAGGGAATACTCTGACCGCCTTCAATTTTCGTTTACCTTCAAATACCCCTTTCTGGTATAAGCTGATCGCCAAAGGCAGGAGCGATCGCTTAGCTGCCTGTGGATAGTATGGAACGTAAACCCCTACCTGATTCGTTGCAGCGGGTTGAAGTTGCTCGAGGACATGCTCAATCTTCCTCAGATCCGTCAAATTGGAAGTTGTTCTTCGGGTCTTTCAACCCAATAGTATTATTCCCAAAAATTTTAGCTCTGATGCACAAATTGGAAAAAGGCGATGGGAGTGAGGAGTAGGGGAGTTATGAATTATGAATTATGAATTTTGAACTGCCCCTTGCCCCTTACCTTTTCAATAAATCTTGGCGATTAATCACAAAATACTTCTGAAGAGGTGCTTGTCTTACTCCCCAGTAAGACTTATTGTGTTGTCACAGGAACTTTATGATGATTTCACAATAATGAGTTTATGGCTCCTCTGGTAGCAAATTATTATCTAACCTACCGTTGTAACGCCCGATGTCACTTCTGCGACATCTGGGCACTAGAACCCAAAAAAGAAGCAGATTTTGAAACGATTCGCCATAACTTAGAGGATTTAAGGCGGCTAGGCGTTAAATATGTGGACTTTACGGGTGGAGAACCCCTACTGCGATCGGACGTGGCTGAGATATACACGGAAGCCAAGCAGCAGGGTTTTTACACCAGCATGACAACGAATACAATTCTATATCCCAAGCGGGCGAAGGAGATTCAGGGGCTAGTTGATTTCCTCAATTTCTCGCTGGATGGTCCCGATGCGGAAACCCACGACCAGTCACGAGGGGTGAAAATTTTTGACACTTTGACCGAGTCTGTGGAAATTGCGCACTCCTGGGTGAATTTCCGGTTCTTAACCACACGGTTACAGCGCAGAATTACTATCGGATTGATGAAGTTGCTCAGTTTGGTCAGCAGTTAAACGCACGAGTCTGGCTTAATCCTGCGTTTACTGCCCACAGCAACTACAACTCGAAGAAAAATCCAACGCCTGATATGGTGGCTGCGATCGAATCGACGGCCAGAAGTTTCAGCAATGTTGGTTACAATAAGGCTGCCCTTGAGTTTATAAAGGCAGGCGGTAACGACATCACTAACCCCGGTGCAAAGCCGTTGATGCGGTGATTGCAATTTCTCCCCATGATGAGTTGCTATTACCCTGCTATCACTTTGCTCAAACTGGGGTGCCAATCAATGGCCGCCTGTATGACCTTTATAAGCAATCTGAAGTCGTTGAGGAATACCGACAATCTCAGGGCAAACTATCTGTGTGTGAAGGCTGCACTGTTTGGTGCTATCTCATTCCAAGCTTCTTCAAAGGTTTAGACAAATACTGGTTCTTAAATCAAGTAACTTATGCCGGAGAGTTCCTGGCCCGAAAACGATTCCTTCAACGAGCTAGAATCGCTTAGCTCTCTGCTTGCAGACCTGTCCCAGTTGCCTGAGTCGGATGAACCGACCAGTCAACCGAGACGACGTGATGGTCGTAGACGCAAGGCAGCAGTCGTTCTAGTAGTGATCTGGAGCGGCACGATCGCCCTACACCTTTTACTTGGGGATACTGGGTTATTCTTGGCCTTACGACCTTAATGGGAATCCATGCAGTCAGGTTTCTGTTTGCGCGCCCAATCCCCTTACCAGAACCGCTATCTGATGAAGCCCTGGCTACATCGCCTCTGATATCGGTGGTGGTGGCTGCTAAAAACGAAGAGGCTGTCATTGGTCGGCTTGTTAAAACCCTCTGCTCGCTGGACTATCCATCCTGCCGCTACGAGGTTTGGATTATTGACGATGACAGCACAGATAAGACTCCTGTTCTGCTCGACCAACTAGCGGAGCGGTATGAGCAGCTACGGGTATTTCATCGTCCAACCGGTGCTGGAGGGGGCAAGTCTGGTGCTCTCAACCAGGTTTTACCGCTAACGAAAGGAGACATTATTGCGGTCTTTGATGCGGATGCTCAGGTCTCGCCCGATCTGTTTCGCCGAGTCCTCCCCCTGTTTGAGCGCGAGCGTGTTGGGGCAGTGCAGGTGCGAAAGGCCATTTCAAACGTCTCCAATAATTTTTGGATTCGGGGTCAGATAGCTGAAATGGCGCTGGATTCTTTCCTCCAACAGCAACGGATAGCGATCGGAGGGATTGGAGAATTGCGAGGCAATGGTCAGTTTATTCGCCGTAGTGCCTTAGAGGATTGTGGTGGGTGGAATGAGGAAACCATCACCGATGATTTGGATTTGTCGTTCCGTTTGCACTTAAAGCAGTGGGATATTGACTTCATGATGGTTCCCGCTGTTGAAGAGGAAGGGGTAACGAGGGCAATCTCCCTATGGCATCAACGAAACCGCTGGGCTGAAGGAGGCTATCAGCGTTACTTAGACTACTGGCAACCGATTTTGCGTAATCGCATGGGTACCCGTAAAACAGCGGACCTGATTATGTTCTGGATTATTCAATACATGTTGCCAACAGCAATGCTTCCTGATCTGCTGATGGCGTTCATTCGCAACCGTCCCCTGCTCCTTACTCCCCTCTCAGAGCTTACAGTTCCATTGTTCATCCTGGGAATTATGGCTGGAGTTAGCCAGATTCGCGAACGTCGATCGATTGCACCCGCTGTTTCTGGAGGACACCCTAAAGCAGCGGCTAAATCTCTACCAAGCAGGCTAATTCCACTCATGGGTCTTCCATTTCAGGCTATATATGGAAGCCTGTATATGTTCCATTGGTTACCCATTGTCTCCAGCATGACTGCTCGTGTTTCTGTACGTCCAAAGCGGCTAAAATGGGTAAAAACCGTTCATCAAGGAGTGGTGCATACCACCACTGAATCCTAATCCTCGATTACCGCATTAATCGGGGTAGTACCAAAGTCGAAAGGATTTTGAGCTGTTAACGATGGCGGCTAAAACGGCGCATCATCATAGCAGTACTGCTACATGTTAGGACAATCAAACTACTGAGGCGTTGCAACGACTGGCTTTCACACTCAGCACTCAGTCCTTAGCACTCAGCACTTTGCTATTCCTTTTAGGTCCACCTAATCGTGTACTGTTCCATCAGGCATGATGGCTTCTTTCAAATAAGCTCCCTCCAGATTGGTGTCCTTAAAGGTAGCCCCCGGAGGTTCGCCCGGTACAGATTCGCTTCCCTTAAATTTGCCAAACTCAAATTTGCTTTACTCAGGTTCGCATCTCGCAGGTTTGCCATACTCAAATTGGCGCTTAAAAGACTTGCCTCGCTCAAATCCGTCATGCTGAGAGTTGCCTCCCGCAAATCTGACTCCCGCAGATTTGCGCCAACCAGTGAAGCTTTATACAGGTTTGCACCGATTAGCGTTGAACTAACCAGATTGGCTCTGTGAAGGTTTGCGCCAATCAAGTTTGTCATGCAAAGGTTGGCCAGGTTCAAGTTGGTTCTGGATAAATTTCCTTCATAAAGAGTCGCACCCACTAAATTTGCCATGCAGAGGTTGGCCATGCTCAGATTTGTCATACTCAGGTTTGCCTCCCGCAGATTTGCCATACTGAAATCTGCTTCCCGCAAATCGGCTTTGTAGAGACTGGCTTCCCAGAGGTTGGCTTTGTAGAGGTTTGCAGTGTAAAGCATTGCTCCCTCTAAAACGGAGGTGCAGAGGTTTGCTTCTCTCAGGTTTGCCATACTGAGGTCCACCTGGCTTAAATCTGCTTCTCGCAAGTCAGCCTTGTAAAGATTCGCTTCCCGCAAATTCGCTTTATAAAGAATTGCGGTATAAAGAGTAGCCCCTTCCAGACTGGCGATTCTAAGATTTGCTCCCTCCAGGTTTGCCATACTAAGGTCCACCTGACTGAGCGTGACTTCTCGTAAATCAGCTCTGCAAAGGTTAACCTCTCTCAAATTTATCGCTTTCAAATTTGCCCCTTCAAGATTGGGGCTGTTTTTTGGATTTCTCTGCCACCATTCGTTCCATGCAGTCACCCCTTGCTTCAGTAAAGCAAGGTGCCCCTCATCTGCCATTGTATTTGCCGATTTACCGAAGCTGTTGCTAAGAGTGTTCCCATTCAAATCGTAATTTGCCCGATCTATGGGATATAACAACTCAAATTTACTGAACGATGAAGGCCAGATTAAGCAAAAACACTTAAAAAAATTACGCAGCATATTCTATGGACTATCACTGCGTATGAATTTGCTTAGTTGGTGTTGGACGTTCGGCAGCTAATCAAGTACAAACATCCTCAGGAAAAGCCCCAAAGGAGGCAAGATTAGCTGGCGAGGTATTCTCTCACGCGGGCTTTACGCCGACGCAAGTGATCAAGGGCTTGCCGTTCGAGTTGGCGTACCCGCTCACGACTGAGATTAAGGCGTTCACCTACTTTTGCTAGTGAGAGTTCGTGACCGTCCTCCAACCCATAGCGTAGGGATATAACTTCCCGTTGTTGAGGAGTTAGATCCGCCATCAGGAGTTCCAAGTCTTGACGGAGGGACTCTTGAGCCATGTAGTTTTCTGGAGAGGGACCTTCATCTTCTAGGAGGTCTTGTAGTTCGGTGTCCTGATTGTCCCCGACTCGCAAATCAAGGGAAACTGGTTGACGCGCCATCGTCAGGAACTCTCGAATTTGAGCAGGTTCCAGTTCCAGGGCTTCTGCAATTTCCGAGGCTGTAGCGCTGCGACCCAGTTTCTGAGCCAGTTCACGCTGCACTTTCTTAATCTTATTGAGCTTCTCAGTGATGTGAATAGGCAGTCGGATAGTCCGTGCCTGTTGGGCGATCGCTCGTGTAATAGCCTGTCGGATCCACCAATAAGCATAGGTGGAGAACTTATAACCCCGTGTCGGATCAAACTTCTCTACCCCACGCTCTAGACCCATCGTGCCTTCCTGAATCAAATCCAGGAATTCAAGATTGCGCTTCTGGTACTTTTTGGCGATCGAAACCACTAAACGCAGGTTGGCTTCAATCATCTTTTGCTTTGCTCGTCGACCTTTCTGCATGACTTCCTTAAGATCAGCTTCAGTCATAGCGGCATGGTCGGCTAGCTCTTTCTCGCTAGGCTCGTGGTTTAATGTCTCAGCAAGTGCTTCCTTCTTGTCTTGTAGTGCCATCATTTGCTGTACCTGTTTCCCATAAACAATTTCCTGCTCATGGGTAAGCATCGGTACGCGACCAATTTCGTGCAAATACGTACGAACCATATCTGCCGTAAACGTGGGTTTAGTAGTCTTGGACTTAGTGTTGGCAGTGGTCATGGATGCCTAATGAACTCCGTAAACGAAGAATGGAAAAGGAAGAGTAGATGCAAAACGGTTTGGGGTTGGGAAAACCATTGGTTCCTATGGGAAGACCAATCTCGTAAGGATCTTGCTGCAATCCCAAAGAAACTGCCCAATTGCGGCGATATTCAATGTCTTTAGAGATTGGAGGGTTTAAGGAAAATCAAATTCTCTTCAGTGATAAGGGCTAACGAGGAAAAACAACTCGTGAAAAGTTAAATGGGAGAATAATGAGCTAGTATAGTCCTGTAAGATGGAATCATTATGAGTTTGTCTTCAGAGAATAGTAGGAATTATAGACGCGAGCAAAGTCTTTTAGTTTCCCCTATTGGATGATTCAATTGGGTGATTCAACAAATCCTTGTGTAAAGCCAGTCATCAAGTGGTTGGAGTCGATTAATACCAAAAGCTGTTGGTCGTAGAAGCTCGGTCTTATTCATATCTCTATAGTGCCGTGTTCGTCAGGCTCTGACTAGTCTCAAATGAGAGAGATAACCGTACTCCACGAGTGCTTTATTTGACGGTTATCTGGTGGCAATGTGGTTTTGATCTGCACCTTCTTTGACCATTTACTTTACAGGTCTGCTATCAAGAGAATTTGTCATTGCTATGGCTCCTACATGTTCTACGAAATGGGCGCGGCAGTGGATTTAAATTCCTAAATCTGCCTTAGCTGTCTCGGCTGCTCGAAAAACAGTTGGTGTCGGCATCTCTTCCCAGGCAGTTTCCCCAATTTCAGCGTAAAAGGTTTCATCGTAGGGACGAGTTCTAATCACAACGGGCATCGGAACAGCGTGACCCAAGATGAGTGCCTGTTGTTTTGAATCAAGCTTTGCCAGGACTGATCGCAGGCTTTGTGCCCCCGATACCCCCGTAAAGATCGCATCAATGTCTTTTTCATCGTTAAGCAGGGCTGTAATGCGAGTTCCAATTTGGGACATCACCTCGTTATCAATGCCCGATGGTCGCTGATCAACAACCATTAGGGTGACGAAGTATTTCCGCATCTCGCGGGCGATCGTGCCGAAGATGGTTTGCCCGACCGTAGCAGGATCGAGAAACCGATGGGCTTCCTCAATCGTGATGACAAGCTGGCGGGGACGATCGCTTGCCTTTTGGTCTGCAAAAATTGCTCTGCTTTGCGCACATAGGCCTGATGAATCCGACGCGCAATGACATTAGTCGCCAGCATATAGGACAGCAAATTGGACTGGGAGCCGAACTCTACCACCACATGCTTACCTGCTTCAAGGGATTCCAGGATTTGCCCAACATAGTTGTGAGGGCAGGAGTTGCGAATGTACTTCAATTCATCCAGACGGTTTAACTTGCGCTGAAGTGCCATGATGGAGGACTTGCTGCCCATCTTGGTTTCGCAAAACTCCTGAATTTCACCGTTGCTAAGGGATAATAGGCGGGTAATCCACGACTTGCCAAACTCGTTGCGAAGAATAATGGCATTTTCCAGACTGGCTTCTGATAAATTCAGTTCTCCTCGCACCAGCATTAAATCTTCAACATCAATCTGGTCGTAGCTGATGTAGAGTTCCTGGGCATCCCGGACTCCTCGCCGCTTAGTAGAGGCGGGATCGAGGGTGTAAATTTGCACCTGACCGGGGAAAAGTTGCCGCAATCCTTTCACGGTGCTGAATTGCTTGCCTTCTCGGGTTGCCTCCCAGCCGTATTCTGAATGCATGTCGAAAATGAGATTCACGGCTGCCTGTTTGCGAATAATGCCCGACAGCAGAAGCCGCGTTAAAAGGATTTGCCCGTACCGGATTTGCCAAATACACCGTTACTACGCTCTACAAATCGATCGAGGTCAATACAAATGGGAACATCCATGTCAATCGGCTGCCCGATTGCAAAGTTGCGCCGATGGGGATCATCTTCCCATCCAAATACGGCTCGAAAGTCACGCTCGCTGGCATCGTAAACCTGGCTGAAATGACTGGGAATAGTTTTAATCGGCAGTAATTCAATTTGAGCGCTGGATTGAGCGTTGTAGGAAGCGAGTTTTGAATTTTGAGTTTTGCGGTTTGAATTTGCCTCTGCCTTTTGCCGTTTACCGTCTGTCTCTTTCTCTCGCTCATCTGGGGTAAACATCAGCATGGGAGTCAGGTTAATCGTTCCAAACGTACCGCTACCTGCCAGAACTTCTTGCAAAAACGTATTGGCCGGGTCCGGGGTTCGCCAGAATGCGGGGACTGGCGGTTCCTAGGGAAACATCCGTCAGCATGCAGAAGAAGCGCGATCGTACCCCTGAACAACCAGAAACTTGCCAACGCGCATTTCTTCTACGGACACATCGGGGTGCAACCGTACCTCCAACCCCTGGCTGAGAGAGCCTTGAACAACAGAACCAAGTGGCTGTTCTAACGTCATGCTGTACGTGCCATACAGATTGAGACCGTCCAAACCCAAAACGTGGACATTAGGAGAGCTAAATTTGCGAAAAATCTAGTCCATATCCAACGCCGATCGCCAAAACAACCGATTTGAACGCTTAAGATAAATTTCAATAATACATCAGTTCTGTTAAAAATAGAACGCTTGTTCTGCTTTTTCCAAAAATTTAGGAGTGGTAAAAACGTTTTGTAGTTTGACTGGGACCAGACAAACGTTATTCTCTGTATTCAGCTCCTGCAAAATGGCGCTGAACGGCATACTCAAACTGATAGAAAAAGGCTGCGAAGATAATTTGGATGATAAGTGTAGCGATCGACAAGGATGGTATCTGAGTCAAAAAGTTAGACAGGCTCCAGGGACTGAATTGTAAGACCGCAGTGTTATTAGACATGGGTAGAAATATTCCCAGGATTGCCCAACTCAATGTTGCCGAAAGCTGGTTGACTAGCCAACCATAAAGTCCTTCCCGCCAGCTCACAAGACCTGGAAATGCTCCCTCGACTGGAGCAGTATTGGACAGACGACTTTCAGGAAAGAACTGATCGAGCAGTTGATGTAGCCAGTGGTGTAAGAGCGCAATTAACAAAATTGGGCTGAACGTTATTAGGACGTAGAACACATAGATCAGCTTTGGAAAGGTTGTAATCAACCAACTAATAATCCACCAAAGGTAAGCAGGAATATGATGAAGGCTAGCCATCAGCAGGATGAGTGCGATCGCATTGACCCATGATCGGAGAAACGGAATCCAACAAGTCCAGTTCTGCATAAAGTTCGTTAGCTTTTGGAGAGGAATCTTCTATTTTTAGCTAGTAAAGTAACGGTTGCTGGAGATCACCACACCAAAAACTTCGTTACTGTGAGAATTTTCTCTCAGCATTATTTTTTGGATGGTCTAAATGATGTCTACAGTTGAAACGAAAAAAGGCAATCTATTATTTATCTGATTTAATTAAAACATCGGGAACATTCCGATTGTCCTACTGTAGTCTTCCCGTCTAGGGCCAACTGTATCAAGACAGAATAAAAACCGTCGTTTCTAAAACGGTAACGGATGGTTACTTCCTAAGACATTTGTTTAGGATAAAAAGCAGAGCTGTTCGCTAATTCATGAATTATTATGATTTAGCGCGGCTAGAAAAAATAATGGGGAAATAAGAAAGATTGGGATTGTTTGACTGACTGTTGAGGTACCCAGATAGGTGCCGTTTTTTTAGCGGCGATCGACTTTTACCCCGATATCTTTTGGTTCTGAGCCTAGTTCCTGCAGAGTTATTTTCAATTTGATTGCAGCGATAAGTCGTCCTTTAGATGCCGTTTATTGATGTCTATTATCTGAAGGTTTGTTTTCTAGAATTTGAAAAATAATTGATATCATCTCCGTGTATTAGGGTTATCTTGGTAATGAATAATGCTTTAGGGAGAGTTGTCATGGGTCAATGTAAGTTCGTTGCAGTTGCTGGGGCGGTTGCGATCGCGGTAGCTGGATGTGCTTCCGATCAAAGTACAACAACCTCCACCTCTCCCTCCCCTATTCCCTCTCCTTCTGGTGCGGTCAAGCAAAGCCCAACTGCGGCTCAACCGTTTGCAAAGCCGTTGGTTGCTCAAAGCCCTGCGGCAACTCCTAATGCCGTTCCGGGTTTGATTCAACCGACGAATCCGAATGAGCGGGCGAAACAGGTGCAGGCACAAATCAACGCAGACAGATCCAAAAGGATCCTTTCGCTTCACTTCCTCCCGTGTTGATTAGCTCCAATAATGCTCCACGGACCTCACAAACCTCTGGAGACAATGGCCAGAGGGTTCCATCCCTACCTACAGCTCCAATTCCAGGTGCACTCCCCAACTTAACGGCAACTGGAAATAGACGGCCTCAAATCCTAGCGGCCCCTTTCCACCTCGACCAGGTTCTCAGTCGAATAATACGCCTTCCCGATCGGGCAAAACTCCCACCCCTGCGGCTGTACCTCCTCCACCTTCAACAACATTAGCGAATGAGGTAGAAGTGTCAGGAATTGTTTATGTCGGGGGAATTGCTCAAGCAATTGTAAAAGCCCCAGTGAGCAAACAAGCCGTTATGTGAAAGTGGGTCAGCGGCTCTCAGATGGACAAGTTTTGGTAAAACGGATCGAAATGAATTCTGGTTCCGAACCAGTTGTGGTTCTGGAACAGAATGGCGTAGAGGTGCCAAAGTCCGTTGGCGAAAAAGCTCCGCAGCGTCCCGCTTAGTGGATTGAAGCTATCCCCACTTCATCTTTTCAGCCAATCGGTTGGCGGTCCTTAGGATTTGACCAGCTAAAATGGCTGCGCCAAATCCGTTATCGATGTTAACGACACCAACCCCCGCCGCACAGGAATTGAGCATTGTGAGCAGGGGGCGAGGCCGTTAAAGCTAGCCCCATAACCGACACTGGTAGGGACAGCGATAACAGGACAGGATGCCAGTCCAGCAACGACGCTGGGCAGTGCGCCTTCCATTCCCGCAACGACGATGAGAACGTCGGCATCGTCGATCGCCCGTCTCTCACTCAACAAGCGGTGAATTCCCGATACTCCTACATCCCATAACCGTTTAACGGTAAAACCACAGAGTTCGGCGGTGACTGCAGCTTCTTCGGCTACAGGCAAGTCGGCAGTCCCGGCAGAGAGAATGCTGATTAAACCGGGAGTTCGATAATTCTGAATTTTGAATTCTGAATTTTGAATTCTAGGTTCAGAATTGTCCGACTCCTGTTTTCTGACCGTTGCTTTCCCAGGGCACAAATCCGGGCAGTGGCAAAGTACTCAACATCGGGCACTTTTTCTTTTAACAGGCTATAAACCTCTTGCTCAATTCGGGTTGCCATGACAACGGCGGCTCGATCGCGCATCACTTCCATAATTTGAGCAATTTGATCAGGGGTTTTCCGGGTCCCCAGATCACTTCTGGAAAGCCGGTTCGTAGGGCGCGGTGATGGTCGATCCGGGCAAAGTCAGCAACAGGCTCAAAGTTGAGGTATTTGAGTTTTTCCAAAGCATTCTCTGGGCTGATGTCTCCTTGGGCAATGGCGTTTAAGAGAGATTTCAGAGCTTCTGGTTGAGTCACGGGAAAAATGATAAGGGCTAAAGGATAGAGGGTAAGAGCTAAAGGATATGAGGACTGGGTCTATTCTTCAGCTTTTATCCTTTCCTATTCTAAGTTCCTGAATATTCCATAATCCCCAACTGGGTAATCCTGTATATTTGACGCCTTCAACCCGGTTGCGGACAGCGATGATGGCACGATCGTTCACAAGGTGAATAACGGGAAGCTGCTCTTGCACAAGCTGCTGAAATCGGGCGTAAATAGCTTTACGTTTGGTTTCATCTAGCTCTCTTGCACCAACAATGAACAGGCGATCGATCTCCTTCTCGGTTTCAGAAGGTTGCCAACCCTGAATTGGTGGCTGGCCGGGTTGCTGTTTTAGGTTAAAGGAATGGGAGGCTCCGCTGGACATCCAGAGATTAGAGGCGGCATGGGGTTCAATCCCCCTGTAAACCCAATGATATGAGCGTCCCAATCGCGTGAAGTTGAGGTTTTATCAATCAGAACATTGAAGTTAATTGGTGTGTAATCGACCTGCATGCCAATTTTGGCGAGATCCTGTTTGACTTGTGCCCCAATCGCAACCCGAATCAGGTTATTTGAATTGGTCAAAAGAGTAAAACGGACCCGGTTCCCGTCCGAGTCTAACAGTTGGTTCTGGGCGTTGTATTGAAATCCTGCCTGTTTCAGCAATTCCCTTGCTTTCTCGGGGTTGTAGTCATAAACCTTCAATCCTTCTTTGAGGAAATAGGGGCTTTGAACAGAAATGGGCGAGTTTTGAACAATGCCTAAACCACGGTAGAGATTGTTGTTGATTTTTGGCGATCGATGGCATAGGCAACGGCCTGCCGAAACTCCAGTGTGTTGAACCAACGGGATTTTATGGGATTGACGATCGACTTTCCGTCCTTATTTCTGGCTCTGTTTTGGTTGAACGTGAGGTAGAGCGTACCGGACCAGGGGCCGCCATCATACACCCGAAAATTCCCCGATTTTCTTCCCGTTTCAATAAGGGCACGTATTCTGGGCGAAGGGGCGAATGTCACCGATCGCGTCCAAATCACCAGAGCGGAATTTAAGGAGTTGGGTATCCAGGTTTTCAACCACTTGCCAGACAATGCGATCGGTATAAGGAAGCGGATTTCCCTGAGCATCTTTGCGCCAGTAGTAGGGATTGCGCCGAAGAACCAATCGTTGCCCTGCGGTGTAGCTCTCCATTAGATAGGGACCGTTGACGACCACCTTTGTTGGGTCCGTATCGGTCCCCAGGTGGAAAGGAACTTCAGATTTCCGTCTGTGCCCTTCGCCTTCAGTGTGCTTTCTAAGGCATGTTTGGGTTGGATTAGAATGCCATCTGGTCCAGCCGTTGCCCGTAGGAGAGGCGCAAACGGCTCTGGCAGAATAAACTCTACGGTCAGCTCATCCAGTTTACGAACGTTTGGAAACGCTTTGTTCGAGCCAATCTGAATTCCCTCCTTGGCATCGGTAGGAATGTCAGGATTGGCCACGATATTCATATAGGTGAAGACAACATCATCGGCGGTCAGTGGCTCTCCATCGGACCACTTCAATCCGGGTCGCAGCTTGAATACCACATGCTGCTTGTCTTGCGAAATTTTCCAGGACTCTGCCAGAGCCGGTTCAATTTCTCCAGTCACCCCGTTTTCATTCGTCAACCCTTCGTAGGTGAACAGAAAAATGTTGGGAAACGTATTCTTGTTGGCAAAGTTAAACGTGTTGGGGTCAGTGACGGTGCTTAGTGCCAGTTGGGAGCCTTGCGCCACACGAGTTCTAAAATCCGTTGGTTGGCAACCTTCCAGCAACAGCGTCAAGCTTACAAACACCACGAGCAGGAGTGATAAGAGCCAATTTCCGTAACATGTTTGAGCATGGGCAATGGGCGATGGATAATGAGCAATGGATCGTTTTAGATCATGAATTTTGAAATTTGAATTACCCGCACCCTTCATCCCCTATTCCTCTGCCTTCGCCCTTCATCCTCTTCCGCCTGCTTACACTAGTTATAATCTTCCTCGATTCGACCCACCCCCGTTTTCGGATAATAGTTATTCAAGATCTGATGATAGCTCTGCCCCTGCTGCGCCAGACTTAATGCACCAAGCTGGCTCATACCGCGTCCCTGAAACGCATCGGCAACAATATCATCGGATGCCGCATATAGGGATTCAACAATGCCACCTCGGTAGCTGACAAACTGGCCTGCTGTTGCATCGACGGCCTGGCGAGTAGTATCTGCTTCCCGCTCAATGCCGCTGTAAACCTGATAGGACTCCGTTGCCCCCAAATGGAACAAGGAATTGACGGGCTTGAAGTAGTAGGTCAGGGCATAGGAACGGGCTGCAACGGCTTGAGCTTTCAGGGCTTCTGAAGGCCAACTGGGTGAGACTTCGCTGCCAACAACGCTATACAAGTACTGCCGCATGTTGACATAGTTCACGCCCCACAAGCTTCCTTCATGGGCAACCAGCAACAACCGACCCTGATATAGGCGACTTCCTAGCTGAAATAGTCCTCCTGGACCCGGATCAATAATGACGATCGAGGGAAGTTGCCAGGAACCAACGCTAATCTTGTCCCCACTCGGTTGAGCTGTGTAGGTTGACCCTGCGGGAAGTTCGTGGAGCTGTTTTCCATTCTGGTCTAGCAACGCTGCCTCATCCCGCGCACCAACGGTAATAGAGGGAAGCCCTTCAGCGATCGCCACTTTCATTTCAATTAACGAGTCCACGGTTGCGGCTGACGCTAAAAACTTTGCCTTGGCCTGGTAGTTAATCGTTTTCTGCTCTTTCGTAAATGAGGTGGGATTGACAGGCTTAGGCGTAGCTTTAGCCAGCGGCAGTTGTTTAGCCAATCCGGGCGGTTTAGCCGAGGCAGTCGCAGAGGGAGAAGGGGAAACAACACCCGCTGGGGAAGGCGAAGGGAGGACCGCTACTGTTTCGGTAGGTTGCGCTGATGGTTTGTTGGGCTGCTGGTTCAAAAGAATTACCCCGATCGAAAATCCTCCTATCAGCGGCAATCCTACCCAAAGGTATCGTTTCAGCCAGTCTGGAATTCGGCGTTCAATCATGGGCAGGGATTAGGGGTCAGGGGTCGGATAATTCAGAATTTAAAGTTCAAAATTCAGAATTAAAATTCGAAACTTTTAGCCTTAGCAAGCCGTTGTTGTTTGAGATAAGCAAACACGCTTTTATCGCCAATATCCGGCGGAATGGGCTGAATTACTTTTCGCACAGCAAACACGACGAAAAGAATGGCCCAACTAATCAACAGACTGCGGAGACGTTTAGCGGCATCCAGCCGACGAGGTGACCCAGAAGCAGAACGGGAACCAGAAGCGTCAAGAATTTTGTCTCTAAGCGATTAAAGCAGAATGATTCTTTGAAGAAGATTCCAGTGAGAGCCGCAAAGACAAAGCCAATGCCAAACAGGGTCAGTGGGTGATTGTAAACCGTTAAAGCAAAGGGTTCTGGGTCAAAGTGGGCGATCGCAAACGACGATACACCCCCACAACCCAAAAGGCTTGAAGCGCCCGATGCAGTGGCTCCAGGTAGATGTGGATCATTAGCAGACTGACCCCTAATGCCAAACAGAAACCTGTGTACAGTAGCGTTAGCAGACTGAGAACGGTAGGATTGCTACCTTGCCACAGCACTAGCCCCGCTCCGATGGCAAAACAAAGCGCTGCTACCGCCAACCCGGCCCGGTAGATAATTACGCCTCGCCGATCGCGTTCGTTGATCGTAAATTCCCCAAATTGGCCTTGATAAATGATTGGCTCGATCGCTTGGTAAGTCATAGCTCATTTCGCTCAATGTAGGACAGCAGCCTAACAGAATTCTAACGAGACTCCTACGACTATGCGCACTTTAGAAATAGAAGAACGAGAGAAATAGAAGAACGAGTCAGATAAAGTCAGCAACTCTAATTTTCAAGTATTGCACCCCTTACAAACTTAGCATCAGGTTATGTTGCCCTTTGTGCACCAATTGCTTTTTCCATTCACTTTACAGTCCTCAAAGGTAATTTTTTTGGCAACGATCGCGTTCTTTGCCTGCATCGTTTTTTGCTTAACGGTTTCTGGCGCGACGTCGCTGAAGGCTCCTAACCTGAGAATGTTTGGCTTATCTAATCCAATCTTGTAAATCTTTCCTTCCAATCCGGCGTTTTTGGCGATTTCAGCAACGGACTCGATCGCCAACCCGTAGTCCTGTACGGCACTGGTCAACACCGTCTTTGGAGCGAGGCTAAGCTGGTCTTCAAAATAGCCGATCGCATAGGCTCCTTTGTCGCTCAACGTTTGCAGCACACCTGCTGCTGCTGCATCCAGCATGTTGTAGACCACATCCACACCGGAAGCTAGCAACGCTGCTGTTGCTTCCTTTGCCTTGCTAACATCGTTCCAGTCATTGGTATAGCTGGCTTTCACCTCAACGTTGGGATTGACAGATTTTGCACCCAATTCGAACCCACGCCGCTCCTGATCGGTTGTGGTAAAGGCTTGGGCGGTCAGGAATGCGACTTTGTTGGATTGGCTCATTTGACCTGCAACGGTTCCAGCCAGGTAGGCAATTTGTAGATGATCAACCTGGAGCGACGCAATATTTTTACCCGTGACAACGCCATCGGAAACAACAAAAAACGAGTCGGGAAACTGGGCCGCAACCTGCTTTACGGCTGCCTCAAACTGTCCGCCGTGAGCAATAACTAGCCTGTATTCCCGACGGGCAAAGTCGGAAAGTACCTCAACTTGATCCGCCTGTGCCACTTTTTCAACATAGGCCGTCTCGGCTCCAAGCTTCAGCTTGGTAATCCCCATCGCTTCGTAGCCAGCCTGGTTCCATCCCTTGTCGGTGATGGGACCGGGAAGGGCGATCGCCACCCGAAAGCGATCGGCCGCTGGAGAAACTGGAGGAGTACTGGGTGTCGGACTGGGCGAACTGGCCTGAGGAACAGATGGCTGATTTGCACAGGCTTTAAGCAGCAAACTGGTGCCAACTGTTGCAGAGCTATACCAGAGAAACTGACGCCGATTAATTCGTTTGGACATGGGAGCGTACTCCTTCACTGATAGTTAGGGTTCAAGGTAATTAGGGTTAAAAGCTGTGTCATATAGAATACAGTGCACTTCGCTCAACGAAGTGCAATCTACGTAGCACTTCTAGGCAGAAAGATGACGATCGATTGGTTGATTGCCGCCAGTTTGACTGGCAATAAAATGGAAACCAGAATTTAGGAGTCAGAATACAGAAGGGGATTGTGCCCTATGCCCTATTACCTGTTAGTAAAGGAGCTGAACAATGGCTTTAACCGCTTCAACCATGCTGAGTTTAGGAACGTCTGCCCCTGATTTTTCCCTGCCGGATGTGGTGTCAGGAGAAACCGTTTCTCTATCCACGTTTTCCAACAAAAAGGATTGCTGGTTATGTTTATTTGCCAGCACTGTCCCTACGTCAAACACGTTCAGCAGGAATTAGCAACCATAGGGAAAGACTATCAAGACAAGGGCCTGGGAATTGTTGCCATTAGCGCCAATGATGTTGCAAATTATCCAAACGATGCACCCGATAAGCTAAAAGAAATGGCAATCGCGTTGGACTTCACGTTTCCTTTCTGTTATGACGAAAGCCAGGAAACTGCGAAAGCCTACACGGCTGCCTGTACACCCGATTTCTTCCTATTTGATGAGGAACGTCGCCTCGTCTATCGGGGACAATTAGACGACAGCCGACCAGGAAATGGCAAACCGTTAACAGGGTCAGATCTGCGAGGCGCGATCAATGCGGTACTAGCAGGACAGCCCGTTTCGCCAAACCAAAACCCCAGCATTGGCTGCAATATCAAATGGAAACCTGGGAATGAACCACGTTATTAAACGCAACTCACTCAAAAAGTATCGACTTGGAGCGATCGCGGTTCTGCTAATTTCTGTGAGTTCAGTAACGGTTGCCTGTCAGGAAAAATCAAACATTGAATCTGGAAACCCTTCTTCAGCCCCTTCTGCCGCCAATCCTACAGCACTGAAAATTGGTTCACTGCTTCCGGCAACGGGAGATTTGTCCGCTGTTGGGCCACCCCTAATTAACGCTGTTTCACTGTTAGTTGAAACGGTCAATCAGTGTGGTGGAGTCAATGGTGCCCCTGATTGACTGACAAAACTAAGAAGCTGAAAAACGGCTGAGGACAGTAAATTCACGCTCGAAAAAGCATTCTGTTGTCGCTTGGAGGCAATAGCAGGTTGAGGGTCAGGCAGACTTGGGAGAAACAGGTAAACCTGAATTTTCCATTGCTGGGTGATGGCAAGGCGAATCCAATTCCAACCGAGCTTGAGATAACTCATTCCCCGATTCCAGTGGGTATCGACTTGGCGACGTTTGCCTGAGGCGACAACCTGCACTCCCTGGAGTACCAGAAACAGCATTGTTAAAGCAATCACTCCGCACAACTGAGAAAGGGCAAACTTGTCCCGCAATCTAGAGGCTTCGAGATTGAATCCGTTAGACTTCAAATCCAAAAACGATTCCTCCACACAAAACCGGAGTCGATACTGAGCAAAGGTTTGCAAGTTCGTCGGCTCGTCGCTCACAATCGTCCAGTGCTCACCACTTTGCTTGTCGTGGGCGAACGCCAGATAAACATTGGGATAGGGTTTAGTTTTGCCGACAGATACCGCATCTGTAAAATAAGCCTGTCCAGGCTGTAACTGCACCGACGATACTCTGCGCCATTGTCCCTGGTGTTGAAACTGAAACGAACGTTTAATCCGAATCCGAAAATGCCAGCCCAGATTGTCTCGGAGATATTTCATCAACTTGCCATCGGCAAAGCCTCGGTCTGCCAACAGAACAATCGCTACACCAACGGGCAGGATTCTTTGGGCTTGCCTGAGCACTCTCTGAATCGTCCACAGCCTGACGGTGCTGCTTGATTGTGCCACCACTCGCCAAGCCACGGGAATAGTTCTGCCCCGATACACCACGCCCACCCACACGATGCAAAAACAATTCCATACGACGGTTGTGTCGAGGCTGAGATACAACCGTTCACGGCTCCACTGGGACAAGGCTTGCCGGATCAGAACATGATGAGCCGCAACGACATCAATCCGTCGATTCGACAACCATCGGCGAAACCGTCTTTGGTGCGACTGAGCAACTTGGGCACGGCTTTTGACATACACGCCAAACCCATTGAGACAAACGCTCTGACTCTGGATCATCCCGATGATCATCCAACATAGGGTTTGTAGATGACGGACATCTTGCCACTGAATCTCACATTGACTCAAACAGCGCGACAGCGCATCATAAAGACGGGAAGTCGGAGACATTGATTTAGTTGATTTGTGTGGTTACTCATCAGCTTAAATCAGGCTCTGCTTCCCTCCTAGCTTTCCTTTCACCCTCCTCCCGTTTTGTCAGTCAAGCAGATGGTGCCCCAGTTAGCTTAACCTCAGCCGATGACCAAACAACGCCTGCCGCTGCAACCGAAGCAATGACAAAACTGATCGAAGTGGATAAAGTTGCAGGCGTGGTGGGTTCCTTTTCCAGCAGAGTTTCTAGTGCAGCAGTGGATCAGGCGGTGCGTGCCAAGGTTATGCTCATTTCACCGGGCAGTACCAGTCCTGTGTTTACGGAACGAGCCAAAAAGGAGACTTTCAGGGCTACTGGGCGAGAACCGCTCCGCCTGACACCTATCAAGCACAGGCCCTTGCTAAATTGGCTCAACAAAAGGGGTTTAAGCGCGTTTCACGATCGTCATCAATGATGACTATGGGGTTGGATTGAGCGGGAATTTACGCAAGCCTTTAAGCAAGGGGCGGCACGATCGTTGATGAAGCGAAACCCGCCCGCTACGACCCAAAGGCAACCACATTTGAAACAGAGGTGGGAGCAGCCTTTGCCGGTAAGCCAGCCGCCGTAGCTGCCATCATTTATGGTGAAACGGGCAGTCTACTGTTGAAGACGGCTTACGAACAGGGGTTGACCCAGGGCGTGCAAATCATGATGACCGATGGGGGCTATTCAGAAGATTTTGCCCGTCAAGTTGGCCAAACAAAAGACGGCAAATTCATCATGGCCGGAACGATCGGCACTATTCCCAGTGCCAATGGCAAAGCGCTGAATGCCTTTAAAGCTCGATGGCAGGAGAAGGAACGAAAACCATTGACAGCGTTTGTGCCCCATGCCTGGGATGCTGCCGCCCTCTTAGTATTAGCAGCACAGGCAGCAAACGCCAATACAGGCGACGCAATTAAGGGCAAACTGCGGGATGTGGCAGGTCCACCGGGAACCCCGTTACAGATGTATGTCAGGGTTTGACGCGACTTCGCAAGGGTGAAGATATTGACTATCAGGGAGCCAGCGGCAATGTGGATATCGACTCGAATGGCGATGTAATCGGTTCCTATGATGTTTGGACCGTTACAAATGACGGCAAGCTAGCGATCGTCGGCAAGGTTGATCCAGCAAAATGAAGCGCGATCGCCGTTGATAGCAGATTGCTAATTGCTTTCAGCGGTTTCAATCCGTTTTCTACCTTAAAGGGTATTTCGCCAAGAAGCCCATCAAGTATTCTTTTAGAAGCGACGCAAGTTGACTTATTATCAAAATCAGGCTAGCGTTAGCAAAACGTGGGTAGCCTAATTCGATCACTGAATGGCTTTAATGGTGGCCATTGAAGTGATCAAAGCGGAGGAACCAACCTTTGGGGCGAATCTTTTAGGAGCAACCCTCCTAGAGAAAGACACCTTCCAGTCTTAGCCCGTCAGCTAACTCCGTCGGCATTGGAAGGAGTACCAAAGACTTTGCTTACCCAGCAGTTGTCATTGAGGTCTCCTGAGTAGGGTCAGAGCTGTGACGATCTAGAAACAGCACTAGCCCAAATTGACCCACCTCTTAACGTGTTGAATTGTAAGAGAGCGTGCAACTGTGAATATCAAACCGATGCTAATGCGTCTTCAAGACGCACTGGGACTTAATGATTTGTCAGAACTGGTATTAAAGCCAGGTCATGAGCAAGCGTCAATAAATGGAAGCGGTGATCGCGACGAAATCAATCTGGTGGTTGGCTTTGATGGCTCTCCTGAAAGCCATACCGCCCTTGACCTGGTTTTGTGGATTGCTCACCAAACCCGTTTAGTCACTCCGACTCGCGTGATTGTTCACGCTGTTTATGTGGTTGAGTCTGAAGTGAATGAGTTTTCTGGGCGCTTCAACTCGGCATGGGCGGATGAGCGCTACTTTCCTGACCATCATCGCCCAAAGCCACCGTGTTTCAATCCACCAATGCAGGAAACGCTGCAAACTCTAGAAACGGAGTTGAACGGTACAACCTTTGCTCAACCAACCCCCTACGCGCTAAAAGTTCTGGAGCAAGCGTGTCAGTTGGCGGAGGAATGGGGCGGTGCTTTTGATACGCATCTGCAATTCGGAGACATTGCCTCAGGGTTAAGAACGGTTGTGGAGGCAGAAAATGGTGTCCTTCTGGCTTTGGGCTGTTGTTCTGCTAACCATTCGATCGTGCAGCAGCTTCAAACCGAAGTGGCGTGTCCTGTGTTGGGAATTCCATCAAATCACATTGGTTCCTCACCCTATTAACTATTTATTGCTGTGGAGACGTTTTACAGTCATCCCTCGTATTGTCAGGTTTAATGAATTTGCGTCCAAAACCTTCACCTAGTCGCTGGTTTCCGGCGTATCTGAGGTTCCTATGAAACTTGATACTGTCGTTCTTGTCCTGATCGAAGTCCTGATTGTCATCGGGCTTTCGCGCCTGGTAGGCATTGGATTTCGCCGCATCAAACAGCCGTTAGTGATTGGAGAAATTGTAGCGGGGATTATGCTTGGCCCATCGCTGTTTGGCTGGCTAGCGCCGGACCTTTCAGCCGCCATTTTCCCACCCGAAGCGATCCCTTTTCTAAACATCCTGTCTCAGGTGGGGCTGATTTTCTTCATGTTCCTGATCGGGCTGGAGCTAGATCCAAAGTATCTCAAAAGCCAAATTGATGTGGCGGTATTAACGTCGCACGTCAGTATTCTGGTGCCGTTTTCATTAGGAACCCTGGCCTCGATTCTGTTCTATCCCCTGGTTTCCAATTCCAGCGTTTCGTTTACAGCATTTGCGCTGTTTTTAGGTGCGGCGATGTCGATTACGGCATTTCCGGTACTGGCGCGAATCATCACAGAAAACAATTTGCAGGGAACACGGCTGGGAACTCTAGCCCTCACCTGTGCAGCGGTGGATGACGTAACAGCCTGGTGTGTATTGGCCCTAGCGATCGCAGTTGCCAAAAGCGGCCATATGGCAACGGCTATACCAACTATCATCCACTCCATCATTTACATTGGGCTGATGATAACGGTAGGCCGCAAATTTTTGAAGCGATTGTCCGTTCATTACGATCGCACCGGACGCTTGACCCAGTTTGTCTTGGCAGGCATTTATATGGGCGTAGTTGTTTCCGCCCTGATTACCGAATTGATTGGTATTCATTTAATTTTTGGTGCCTTTTTGCTTGGTGCTGTGATGCCAAAGCATGTAGGTCTGACACGAGAACTGGCGCAAAAAACGGAAGATTTCGTACTTACCTTTCTGCTCCCCGTATTCTTTGCTTACAGCGGTTTGCGTACCCAAATTGGATTGTTGAATAGTCCAAATTTGTGGTTTTTGTGTGCGGTAATTGTGGCGATCGCGATCGTCGGTAAATATTTCGGAGCGTACTTTGCTGCACGAGTCGGTGGCATTAACAATCGGGAAGCGTCTGCACTGGGTTGGCTGATGAACACGCGTGGCTTGACCGAGTTGATCGTGCTCAACATTGGTCTGAGCTTGAACGTGATCTCGCCCCTGTTATTTACCATGCTCGTGATTATGGCATTGGTCACAACCTTTATGACCTCGCCGCTATTGGAATGGGTCTATCCTAAACGACTGGCGCAGCAGGACTTGGTTGAACCTGTGTTGGAGGACACTGAACCTGCCTACCGGGTATTGGTCCCCTGGCAAATCCCAACACGCAGCAGGGCTTGTTGCAGTTGGCGCTGGCGATCGCGACCGGGGTACGGTCTAAGTCAAACGAAACTGCATTGCAATCTGCCGCAGTCTATCCCCTGAGTCTGATTCAAATTGAAGAAGAAGCATTTGAAAGCACACCGGGGAGGTTGATCGTCTCATTGCTCAACGGCAGGAGCAGTTGGGCGAACTGGTTCAAGCGACAGAGCCGTCCCAGATTCGGCGATTTGTTCATCCGATCGTCCGCATTGCCGCAAATGTTGCCGATGAAGTGACTCGCGTTGCCGAAGTAGAACAGGTGGATCTAATCCTGACGGGTTGGCACCGTCCCGCTTTTCGCAGCAATCGCTTGGGAGGCCGAGTCGGGCAGATTTTAAGTACAGCCCGCACAGATGTTGCCATATTTGTTGATCGACAGCAGCAACAGCTAGAGAACCTGCTCGTTCCCTACATCCCCAACAACCATACGGATTTGGGATTGGAAATTGCCCTACGGCTTCTGGTAAATCACGCAACCTGTAAACTGATGATTATGCGCATTGCCCAACTCGATCAAGCAACGAGTGAGCTAACTCATGAGTTTCGCATGCTGTTTGACCGTTTGCCCGATACAGTTAGATCGCGCATTGAGCTTCCTGTGGTTGAAGGTGAAAGCCCGATTCAAGCAGTGGTGAAAGCATCTGGAACGGTCGATCTAACGATCGTAGGAGCCAGTCGGGAATGGGGACTAGAGCGACAAACGCTTGGACGTTATACCGACGCACTCGTTACCCAGTGTCACTCTTCATTGCTAATCACGCGTAAGAGTCAGGTCACTCCCCATCTCACCAAAATTTTGACTGCTGCTGGCTCTGCATCCTCTGCAAATACCCCAGGAGTTGGTGTATGAGTAACCATTTCAACCTGAAATCGTTGGCTTTTTATGGAGCGGCGATTGCATTCGTAGTTGTACTCTTTAGCGTCACAACCAGCTATGGGGAAGCCCATGTTAAAGCCCCCGCGATATTGATGGCCATTATCCAATTGATGGCGATGACCTGCCAGGATGCCTCAAATCCAATCGCTTAGTGCTGGATATCAAGCAATCTGGCGTTTATCTAACCGGAGCATTGATAGAAGCCGACACCAGCGAGAAGGCTACAAAAGCGATCGAACAGCATCCGCCTCTAACCGGAAAGTGGGACAGTCAGCAGCTTTCCCTCGCAGGTGCTTTGACTCACTTAAAGGGATGCGACGGAACAATCACAATCGATGGCGCAATTAACCAGGACAATAAATTGGAAGGCACCATTAGCCTGAATTCAGCAGAGACAAAAACCTTTACCGCCCAACGTGAAAAACCGAAGCCAGCCGCCCAAGGACATTAAAGTAGTGGTAACGGTTGGTCATTAGCGATTAATTAAGCCATGACGACTAGTGCTGAGTGCTGAGTGTTGAGTATTTCACTTTTCTCAGTCCTCAGTCCTCACCACTCTAAAAAGCCGTAGTGCCACTCATCGTCTCACTTAGGAGTTATCGATCGAATCAAAGATTAAGACTTCCCTGAACTACTGACGATGGAAGGGATCGGGGTTATGATCGAAACATGATTAACCCTATGAGTGTGACACCAAGTTGCAGCCCGATACGTAACGTTGAGGTTTGTGCTGAGGGTTGAAATATCTCAGCAAGTTTCAATTCTTACGCTGTAAAGAGCGCCGTGGTGTGAAGTCGTTTTTAGACTAATTGAAATTGTGCTCGTGCCTCTAAGAGATGCAGAGGTAGAGAGTTTGGAAAGTGGTGAATGTCAGTAAGTAGCAAAGAGGGGTTGAGTATTAAAGCTAACCTCTAAACGATTCATTAATACTTCCGCAGTCTGTATGGAATTGCAGTTGGCTTTAGAATGTGCACCTTTAGGGCGCAAAACCGATCTTTAGAGATTCAGTTTGGGAATCTTGAGATAGTACGTCAACTTGCAAGCGTTTGAACCGATCAGGCAAAGGCTAGAAGGTTGAAAGACAGAGATTTCTGCACTTTGCTTCTGGCTTAAGCAGCATCTCAGGCTTCAATAATTCACTTCCCATATCTGCAAGAGATTGAGAAATATGGTCAAATCAATGATTGTTCGCACGTTTGTACCGATCGCGGCATCATTTCTTGCTGCGCTATCAACAACAGGAGTCATTGCATCGAAGAGTGCTGCTCAGATGGAGCCGCAGCAGTCCCAATCCCAACAGGTCCAAGTCCAGCAGTCTTCGCCGCAACCATTGGAGGCGCAAGAAATCAAGTAACCCAAATGGGGTTGCTCAGTTTTCCGGCTTGGGTTTATCCGGTGGGTGGCATTGTTCTGCTGTTCATCTTTCTGCCGCGCATTGGCTGGGTTGCAGGGCTAATCGTGATTGGAGAACGGGAAGTTGGAATTATCACGAAGAAATTTTCTAGCCGGAATTTACCTGCGGGAAGACTGATTGCTTTGAATGGGGAAGCAGGTCTTCAAGCAGATACCTTACCCCCGGCTGGCATTTCGGTTATTTTCCTGGCAGTACAGTGTAAGAAAAGAGCCTGTGGTTATGATTCCGCAGGGTGAAATTGGTCTCGTTGTTGCCAGCGACGGACAAACCATTCCCCGCGATCGCATCCTGGGAAAGTCGATCGACTGTGACGATTTTCAAGATGCCCGCAAGTTTCTCACCGAGGGAGGCGAAAAAGGACGGCAGTTAGCGATTCTCACGGCGGGTACCTATCGCATCAATACCGCACTTTTGAAGTCATCACGTCTACGAATGCCTCCAAACATGGCGTTACCCCCGATCGCCTAAAAGTTTATCGAATCGAACCCGATAAGGTTGGCATTGTTACTACCTTGGATGGCCTCCCGATTGAGGAGGGAGAAATTGCCGGACCCATCATTCCTGGCCACGACAACTTCCAGAAGGCTCAAACGTTTATCACTGGTGGTGGCCGTCGAGGGTTGCAGGAACAGATCATGCTCTCCGGATCGTGGAACCTTAATCCCTGGTTTGTTCAGACTGAGCAGGTTCCCATGACCGAGGTTCCGATCGGCTATGTCGGTGTGGTCATTTCCTTTGTGGGGCCATCGCATCAAGACATTAGTGGTGACTCATTTACCCATGGCAACCTGGTCAACAAGGGCGACAAGGGTGTTTGGATTGAACCGCTGTACCCCGGTCGGCATCCCCTCAACACCCACATTATGAAAGTGGAACTGGTGCCAACCACCAACATTGTGTTGAACTTCACGTCACGATTTAGCGGCGAACACGGCTACGATTCCAAGCTAAACGCCCTAAAACTGCTGTCCTTCGACGGGTTTACGTTTGAGCTGGAAGTCTTTCAGATCATTCACGTGGGTGCACAGGATGCGCCAAAAGTGATTTCACGCCTTGGCTCCATGCAAAACCTGGTGGATCAGGTGTTACGCCCGATTGTTGGCAACTACTTCCGCAACTCTGCCCAGGAATACACGATTCTGGACTTCCTGACTGCCCGCAGCGAACGGCAGGCGGAAGCGGCAGAACACGTTCGGCAGGCGCTTCGAGCCTATGACGTGCAGGCCGTGGATACCCTGATCGGTCTTATTACACCACCGGATGAACTGATGCAAACGCTGACCGATCGCAAAATTGCTGAAGAGCAGCAGAAGACCTATGAAGTTCAGCGCGTTGCCCAAACTCAACGTCAGGAACTCGTTCGTGAAACCGCTTTGGCCGATATTCAAAAGGAAGTCGTCACGGCAGAACAGGGCGTCAAAATTTCAGAACTGCATGCGACGGCAAAAGTCAAACAGGCAAATGGTGAGGCCGAATCCATTCGGGTAACAGGACAGGCAAAAGCCGATGCCTATCAGGCGGGTGTGAATTCCCTCGGTGCCCAGTCCTACACTGCTTTGCAACTGATGCAGGTGATTGGCGATCGAAATGTGCGCGTCGTTCCCGATGTGGCCGTCAGCGGCGGCAGCAACGGTGCTGGCATGATTGATGGCTTAATGGGAATGCTGCTCTGGAACCAGGCGAAAGGCGTACAGGGAATGGTAGCAATGGCAACCAATCGCCGCCCGTTGTAACAGGTCAAATCGTTGAAGAGGAGAAGTGAAATATAGCGATTCTAAATGGATTGTGAGAAAGGATTTCATTGGAGTCCTTTCTCACAAAGCCTCCCAGACTCACAACTGATTTAGGATTGCTATAGGTTCGTTAGTGGGTAATGGGTAATGAGGAAACTAATCACGAATGCCTGTTGCCCATTACTACTTACAATCAACAGCAATGGCTTAATTTTTGTTAGATTCCATTTTAATTAAGACTTTGTAAGCTAGACAGAGCGAGTTGTTGACCAACCTGGAATTCAAAAACAAAATTCATCAAACTTGGGATTTGTGAACTGAAGAATGAGTAATAGGCGGCCTGGTCTTAATTCCTATTGTTTTAATCCTGGTTGCCTGAAGCCTCAAAACTTGAGCAATTCGGCTTTCTGCCATTCCTGCGGTGCTGGGTTGCTGTTGCAGGAGCGCTATCGGGGCATTCGATTGTTGGGGCAAGGTGGGTTTGGCAGGACGTTTTTAGCGATCGATCAGTCACAAACTCCTCCACTATTGTGTGTCATTAAACAAGTTCGGAGTGAAAACCTAGCATTACAGTCCCACCAGTTTAAGCAGGAAATCGATCGGTTGAGTGAACTTGGAAACCATCCTCAAATTCCAAGACTGTTAGATAGTTTTGAGCAGGATGGCTTTTTCTATTTGGTTCAGGACTACGTAGCGGGTGAAAACTTAGCGACTGATTTAGCAGAGAAAGGTAAATTCAGTGCTGAGGATATTTGGCAAATCTTAGAAAGCTTGCTGCCAGTTCTCCAGTTCATTCACTCAAAAGGACTGATTCATCGAGATGTTAAACCGGAGAATGTTATTAGGAGTCAGGGGTCAGGGAGCAGGGGTCAGAGTGGGGGAGTGGGGAGTGGGGAGTGGGGAGTCGGGGTCGAGAAAGCTGATAGGTTTAAGCTGACCGCTGATGGCGCTCTCTTTCTGGTTGATTTAGGGGCGGTGAAACTGTTGACAGAAACACCCTTGCTCCAACCAGAAACCGTAATTGGCAGTCCCGAATATGCTGCACCCGAACAGGTGAAGGGCCAAGCCGTGTTTGCCAGCGATCTCTACAGCTTGGGAGTAACCTGCATTCACTTACTAACAGGAATTTGTCCGTTTACCCTGTTTGATTTCTCAAATAATCGTTGGGTGTGGCGAGATTACTGGTTGCCTGACTCCACCGACAGGGATGAACAGCCTCGACTGGCTCAAATCCTCGATCGCCTCGTTGAGCCTTCACTCCATGATCGATTGCCATCGGCACAAGATGCAATTCTGGCGATTCAGAGGGTTAGAGGAAAGAGGGTTGCTGTCGCTGCACCACCTTCGCCTTCACCAATATGGGAATGTGCTGCAACACTGATCGGTCATCAAGGATTATTTGCCAGCGTTAATGCAGTTTCCGTCAATTCCAAAGGCACGCTGCTTGCTAGCGCCAGCGACGACAAAACTGTTCGCCTGTGGGAGTTACAGACTGGAAAGGAACGGCTGATTTTGAGGGGACATACGCACTTCGTTAAATCCGTTGCGTTCCATCCTCAAGACCAATCCACACTCGCCACTGCAAGCAGCGATCGCACCATCAAACTATGGGACCTCGATGCCCAAAAAGAGACTCATACCCTTAACGGTCATAAGCACACGATCAATGCTCTAGCGTTCAGTTCTGATGGAAAACTCTTGCCAGCGGCAGTTCCGATAAAACTATCAAACTATGGAATTCCGCTACAGGCGAACTTATCACCACCCTCTCTGGTCATGCTCTAGCCGTTAATGCGATCGCCTTCACCTCCCTCCTCCCTCCTCCCTCACCCCTCATCCCCCATCCCTCATCCCCTCCCTGCTGGCCAGCGTCAGTTCCGATTCACGCATCCATATCTGGAACTTGCTCACCTTTGAATCCATTCAAATCTTGGATGGACATACTGCTGCTGTTAGGGCATTAGCCTTTAGTCCAGATGGCACACTTTTGGCAACGGGCGGTGAGGACCGAACGATTCGATTATGGGATGTCGCCTCCTGGAAATGTGTGCAAACCCTATCGGGCCATCCCTGGTCTGTTTCTGCCCTGATGTTTGCTCCTGATGGAGCAGTGCTCATTAGCGGCAGTTGGGATAAAACGATGAAGCTGTGGCAGGTCAATACCGGCAAGGAAATTACCGCTCTAGTCGGTCACACGGATTCGGTTAGCTGTGTAGCGATCGCCCCAAACGGTAGCACCATTGTCAGCGGCAGTCAGGATAAAACCGTCAAGTTATGGCAACGGTGCGGAGATAATAGGGTGTTGGAATGATGGAAAAATAAACCTAATTCGGTTCCCATTACCCATCACCCATCGCCCATTGCCTATTGCCCATCACCCAGCAGCAACCGCTACTGAACGAACCTTCGCAATCCAATCCTGAACGCTATTGGAATTGATGCGGTAGCTGAGTGGGTGAGCAATCAAACGGGCGGTGCTTTCGAACAGCACATCGGTTTCAATTAAACCATTTTCACGCAGAGTCGTTCCGGTTGCGACCAAGTCCACGATCGCCTCTGACATGCCCGTAATCGGTCCTAACTCGACTGAGCCATAGAGCGGCACAATTTCCACGGGCAAATCGAGGCTATCGAAGTACTCCCGTGCACAGTGGACAAACTTCGATGCTACCCGTCCATAAAGCGGCAACTCTAGAGCCGATCGATAGGGGCTTGACTCTTTCACCGCTACGGACATGCGGCACTTACCGAAGCCCAGATCCGCTAGATGGGCCACCTGGGGGTTTTCTCCCGCAGCACATCGTACCCAATAATTCCCAACTGAGCCTGACCATATTCCACATAGACTGGGACATCGTAGTTTCTCACTAGCAAGGCTTTTGCGGTTTCGGTGGGGTCTGTAATTTGCAGCAGACGATTCGCAGGCTCTAAAAACGCGCTGAAGTCCAGCCCGATCGACTTTAGTAGCCGAATGCTGTCAGACAGGAGAGCACCTTTGGGTAATGCAACGGTGAGCATAAGAGGGTTTTGAATTTTGAGTTTTGAGTTTTGAATAGTAAGAAGGCAACTCATAATTCATAACTCATAACTCATAATTTTTAACATGAGGATTCTCCTGGTTGACGATGAAGCTGAAATGGCAGACCCTTTGAGTCAGGCTTTGAGGCGAGAGGGTCATGAAGTAGACGTGGCTTACGATGGTGGTGAAGGTAGCCAGTTAGCCCAGCAAGAGCATTATGATTTGCTGATTTTGGACTGGATGCTGCCGCAGCGGTCTGGGTTGGAGATTTGCCAACAGCTGCGATCGCAGGGTGACACCACCCCGTTCTATTTTTGACGGCAAAAGATACTGTGGACGATCGCGTACAAGGGCTAGACGCTGGAGCCGATGACTATCTGGTTAAGCCCTTTGAGCTTCGAGAACTACTTGCCAGAGTAAGGGCATTGCTACGTCGTCCGGCAGTTCTGGAGCCTCCCCGCCCACCCAGCGACTCCTGGTGGATGATTTTGAGCTGGATGAAGCAAACCAACTGGCCTATCGAGGTGGGCGAGCGATCGAGCTGTCCGAGAAAGAAACCCAATTGCTCGCCTACTTGATGCGCTCTCCCAATCAACTATTGACCCACGACCAGATCTTTCAATATCTTTGGGAACGTCTGAAAAGCCAACCAGTAATGCTCTGGCTGCTCAGATCCGCCTACTTCGTCGCAAAATTGAAGCGAATGGAGAACCTCCCTGATTCACACCGTCTATGGCAGAGGCTATCGCTTTGGTTCCTCGGACTGATCGGTTCCTTTGCTTAGATAACAAATTATCCGGACACAATATCAGGAATTCTGAAGGATATTGGTATGCCATAAGCGTGTCAGAACAGGAGACAGATTACTTTGTCAAATTTCATTCTCGACATGCCAAAAGCCTTGTAATTTAACTTATCCCCATTTGTTTGCGGCCTTGATATTGTGTTGACCGAACGTTTGCCTTCATTTCATGCTCAAGCCCAGATAGTTACCCACCAATATCAAGCGGAGCAGAGCATCTCCTCCAGCCACCGACAATCTAGTACCTACAGAGATTGCCAGAGCATTAGTCCAGCAGTCGTGACTATTTATGCAGGAAAGGAAATTGGGTCTGGAAGCATTGTCAGAACGGATGGATTCATTATTACTAACTATCACGTTGTTCAGGACGCGATCGCGAGCGAGAGGAGTGGATGGCTGTCGGTTCGCACCCTAAACGGCAATCGTTATCCTGGGCAAGTCATCAAAATTGATCGCCAGCATGATCTAGCTCTCATCCAATTAAAAGCCTGGAAATACTTTCCGGTTGTACGGATAGCAGGCACAAACAGTATTCGAACAGGCCAAAAGGTGTACGCGATCGGAAGTCCCTTTGGCTGTCCGGGCGTTTTAACTGAAGGAGTTTTGAGCCGGATTCGGTCTAATGGAGATTTGCAGTCCCAACTGATGTTGAATCCTGGCAATTCTGGTGGACCGTTGCTTAATTCACGCGGCGAGATGATTGGCGTTAACCGGGGAATTTTGCAAACTCCTTCGGGCAGCAATACGGGTATCAGCTTTGCAACTAACTTGACAATCGCCAAGCTCTTTATTTCTAATTGTCTTGAGCAGATTGGGGCTTAGATTTAGGGATTTCAACCCTTAGACAGTACCCCCTTTGTGCTGCATAATGGACAAGGAAGACGCTTTTAGTACAAACGTACTATTCTTGTTAGTTTCCTGTTCCCTCGGGCATGCTATGTACTAATAAGCGGAGTTGGTGATTGTTGGGCGATCGCCAACGCTTAAATTCAAACCTCCTCGCTCATCCTGGTATATCGGACCAAACCTATGAAACTTGTGCCCTGGCTGTTGACGGTTGTCCTGCTACTCCTGGCTCGTGCTTTTGCTACATCCCTTCCTTCCAGCCGAAATGCGCTTTCTTCGAAACCAGGGTATCAAGTAGCGCAAACCCGGCAGAACGATTCAACCTCTGAACCGGAAGGTAATCTTGCCACTCGCTACAGTCCAAGCATAGAACAGCAGAATGATTCGGCGACGCAGACAGGTGGAAGCTGTGAATCAGCCGGGTCTGCGGTTGTCACCATTCATGCAGGACGCAGTTTTGGTTCAGGCAGTATTGTTAGCTCTGATGGGCTGGTTATTACAAACAATCACGTGGTCCGGCCCTCTATGGATGGTCAAGTAGGTGTAAGGACGATCGGAGGAAGCCGATATCGGGGTAGCGTTATCGGAATCGATCCCGTCAATGACCTGGCATTAATTAAGCTGAGTACCCAGGAACGTCTGCCCGTCATTCGTATTGGGAGTCGTGATTCGGTTCAGCAAGGCGAGAAAGTATGCGCGATCGGTAGTCCTTACGGTCATCCCGGCGTTCTAACAAAAGGAACGCTTACTACCTTTCGCAATAATGGGGATATTCAGTCTGCTTTGCTTCTAGAACCGGGCAATTCTGGTGGCCCCCTGCTCAACCAGCAGGGCGAGATGATTGGTGTGAATAAAGCGATCTGGCAATCGAGGGATGGTCAGAATAGTGGGATCAGCTTTGCAACCAACATTGCCGCCGCTAAGGATTTCATCGAGAAGAACCGTTCAAACACGGGAACTATCGCCAGTCGTCCGGGATTTGGCTATCCTGGCGTTGACGTGATGCCTCCACAACAGGAGGAACCTCCCGCCGCTCCCTACTCACCCTTTTCTTCGGTTCCATCCCGCGGAATGGAACAGTTTCAACCACCCCTGCCTCCCGATGCCCCCTTCTTCTGGCTATGGTTTTGGAGGACCTCCCGATGCCCCTCCTATGCAGCGATCGGGTCCCCGCTTGGGCATCGTACTTAATGACGATTCAATGATTGTTCGGGATGTGATTCCGCGCTCCGCAGCCAGTGCAGCCGGTGTTCGACCGGGCGATCGTCTAGTCGGCCTGAACGGTTCGCAACTTTATGGGCCTGGGCAATTACAAAGCTTTCTAAGCAGCAACCCCAACTCCGCAACGATTACTGTGCGCCGAAATCGGCAGATGCACGATATTCAAGTGACGTTTTAAGTGTAGTCTGCGTGTTTGCACTCCCTTTCAAGGATAGAGCGGAGGATTCAGAGGACGGGTTCCGCCAATAGAATTCGGGGCTATGGGGTGAGGTCTGCTGATGGCACCTTTACAGTTTGAAACCTGCATCAGTGGGTTTTGTTCCTGTCAGGACTTACACAATTAATCGAGTGGCGCTCCCCTGTCCCCTCAAACTCGAGGGACTAGGTCTGAAGTTTCTTGGGATTGAGGGACTTTGGCGGCAAATGCCTACTCCTGCCTGTAGTCGTGGTTTCAAACGGCTTTGCCTACAGGCGCTTGAGACCTATCAGGAGAAAGCTTCAGTTAAACAAATATAAATAATCTTTCTAAAAGCTTTACCTAGTACGTTCGTTTTGGTAGCATCTCTCTCGTAGAGCAGAGTGATGGATTACCATATCTGCTTTAAATTGTACTAGTGGTTAATATAAATCTTTGCAACTTTGTTTTATTACAGTTGAAATTTATCTATTTAATTTCATGAAGCATCAGAAATCTAGTCTTTGGCGCGGTAGTTAATTTCAGATTTCACTCAAAGGTGTGATTTGGAAGCGTGATTTCAATAGGAGAAGAAACCCAAATTCGAGCAATACCGTCCTTTCAAAGTTATTTTTTGTTTAACTGGATTGCAATCATTTCGTGTGGATTGTCCCTTGATGGTTTGGCAGATGAACTATGGAGACCCTAGCTTATATTTACACCGCGATCGCCTATGAAGATCCAGACTCAGCACCGGAATTGCGATCGTTTGGAAATTTGAACCTCAAGTCGTCTAAGTCCTTGCTAGCAGGCACAATGGCAGTTAGCGTTGCAGCAGCGGCTGCAATTTGCTCAACCGATGCCCAAGCGCTGTTGCAATATGGCGATGTGGGGCCAGGAGTTGCCGTTCTCCAGGAAGACCTTAATGTCACTGCCGACCAGGTTTACGGCTACGAAACGGAGAGAGCCGTCAGACGATTTCAACGACGTAATGGGCTACAAAGGGACGGCGTTGCTGGCCCTCAAACCCTTTCCGCTCTGGGATTGCCTGCTGATTTGAGTCCAAGTGGTGGGTCTGTTCCCGTTTCAGGAAGTATTGTCAATGTTTATGCGCTCAATGTCCGCAGTTATCCTTCCCTTTATGCTCCCGTTAGGAACGTTCTTTATTACGGACAAACGGTTTCATTAACAGGAGCAAGCCGTTATAGGGATGGTTACAACTGGGTACAGATAAACAGGGGTGGCTGGGTTGCTGATTACTACCTCAGCAGCGGCTATGGTGGTGGTTATGGTTATGGCAACGGTTACGGTGGCGGCAATGGTGGCTACAACAATGGCTACTATAACAGTGGCTACTATAACAATGGCTATTACCGAAACAGCAACTACTATAGCGACGGGTCCAACAATACCAGCTATAACAACAGCAACTATAACGATGGCAACAGCTATTATGGCAACGGCTATTACGGCAATGGCTATAAAACCGTTGCTGGGACTGCTTACGTGTCTGCCTGGAATGGGCTGAACATTCGTAATGCTCCTGCTGGTTATGTGATTGGTAGTTTGGCTTACGGCCAGTCTGTTTCACTGACGGGCGATCGACAATATGTGAATGGCCGCAACTGGTTGAAACTGTCCAACGGCGGTTGGATTTCTGAAGATTACCTCTCCTACTCCTAATTCAGGTTTAGCTAATCACCACAGTTTCGGCAGCGGTGGTTAGCTAACTCCTCACACCAAGTTCTGGCGTTGCAGTTGATGTAACGCTAGTTTCTTTTAGGAATCTAGAATCTCAATGACTGCTTTGGGCATCAACTGGTCTTTGAACCAAACGATTTTTGCGGGGGCATTAGTGAGTTTAACTCCGGCTTTTTCTAAATTGAGCCGTTCCGAGATTGCCAGAATTAAATCGTCTCGCCCAGCCTGACGCACCTGGGAAAATTTCTTTTCAGATACTCTGGACGCCAATAGCCAACAATCTCCAGCAAAACTGTGCGTCCATCAGGATGGACGAGGCGAAAGTCTGGAATCATAACGCTACCGGGAATAGGAATCAGATCAACTTCCCGTTCCAGTTGCCACTCGGTTTTAGCTTTTGCCCAGCGCTCTACAAAACTTGCTTCAAGCATGCTGTCGTAGGTTTTGCCGGGAGGGTAGTGAGTCACTAGCCCACAGCTTGAATCAAGACTAAACCGACCCGATCGCGCCTTGCCGGAGTATGAATCTCGCAATTGGAGGGTTGCTGTTAAGCTCCATTTCGTCATATGCAGTAGGGCTGGTAGCATCATTGCCAGCTTCAAACCATAATGGGTATTGGGTTTGAAAAGACTGGTTGGGCCGTCGATCGTCAATGTAAACCCGTGATCCGCGTCCCCTTCAATATAGGTCATGAGGCTAAACAGCTTGAGATAGCGAAATAGGAGCTTATACTCGCCGGGATCGTTGCGATGGGCGTTCAACGTAACGTGGCTTGCTCGATAAAAGACGCCCTGCACCTGAGAGAGGTTGTAACGGTTTAGCAGGGCTTCTGGAGTGGGAGCTTCAAAGCTAGTCAAAATCTGGTTTTCAGATAGATCGGCATAAAGCCCAGTTTGAATTTGTGCTGGAAGAATCTCATGCTCCAACTCCTGGGTAAGGCTTTCAGCAATTTTTTGAAGCGTGGCTTGTGTAGCTTGGGGCCAGGAACTGATTGGGCCGAAAGGGAAAAGACCCGCTGACGTAACATTGGCGGATCAAGAGGACTGATTGTTTCAAATCGGCTGAAGCTGTCGCTATTCAGTAGATGAGCCAAACCACGCTTGATTCGGTAGTTGGTATCCTCTCCCTCTAGTTCCTGAAGCTGGCGGTTTAACTCTCCGCGTGTCTTGCCCTTCGCCTCTTGAAAAGGGTAATTAGACCAGTTGCGATCGCCAGATATTCCTGATTAATTGGCAACCGTTTAGGAACAATTTCTTCTCCACTAAAGCGATGAATGAGCAGATCTGTGGGTAACATTCTGTGTCCTTAATTTGGTTTTAACGCCGCGATCGCTACTCCAAGCAACAGCACAATACCTCCAGCTAAAACGAGTAGACTGGGTAATTCGCCAAATATCCAACATCCTAAAAGGCTTGAACCAATTGGCTCGAACAATATGGCTAGGGTAACAAGCGTGGGGACACCAGCGGATAGACCAGTTCAAACTGGTGTGGCCAATTAACTGGGGCAGGAGCGCCATCAGCACCATGTACCCATAAGTTGTAGCTGAGTAGCCTATGTAAGATGTTTGCGTAAGCACGGGTAGGGGAAGCAGGGCGATCGCCGCAACGCTGTAGGCAACGGTTGCATAACTTCCAATCCCCATACCTTGCCGTTGTGCTTCTCGCCCCCATAGAAAATAAAGACTAGCCGCTAAGGAACCAACCAATGCCAAAAGGTCTCCCAATAGAGGATTTGTTCCGCCACTGATTAAACTGGCGTCACCTAGACCAATCAGGAAGCTTCCTGCGAGTGCAATGCCAATGCCCAGGAGCGTAAGCCAAGCGGGCTTCTCCCCAAACCACCGCCAGGAGAGTAGCGCAACCCAAACTGGACTGATGGTTACAAGGGTTGTAGAGGCCGCGATCGACGTGTAAGACAAAGACGTAATCCAGGTGGCAAAGTGGATGGCCAGGGCAATTCCAGCAGCTATCGTGTAGCGAATTGCGACGGGTGTTGGTTGACTGGCATAGACGTTCCGCCAGGTGGGAAGTAGTACGATCGCGGCTAGCGCTAAGCGGAAGCCGACAATACCAGGCTAAAGCCGACTCCTGATTCTCCAGCCGATGCATTTGCCAAACGAACAAAAATGGCCGCAGTCGAAGCTGCTAGCACTCCGACGGTCAAGCCAAGGGCAATTTGCCAGCTTGAAGGCTGATTGAATTGTTCCATAGAAACGGATTTTACACCGGGAACAATTCCAGCGTATTTAGGGTAGTTGTTAAAGCTCGCTTGGAGTATCTGGAGCAATCTCCACACCAGGTTCCTGAATCATTGCTTGCTGATGAGTAATCAGGTCGCTTAACTCGTGAAACTCGACGCCCATATCATTACAGGCCTGCTGGAGGGCTTGCTTGAAATTATTGATATCCTGACCATAGCCACAGAGGTGGGTCGCTGTTTCAACGCCCTGCGCAGCGTTTGCTTTTGCACAATCGACGAGTTCTAGTCCTTTCAGTGGTTCCTTTGCCGCCATATTTAAGCAACTCTGATCTCAAAAGTATTAATGAAAACGGAATGGTGGAAATAATTCAATCGATTATTGTCTATCTACAGGTGTCAGATGCCAGTATTTATAAGCCGAATAGGCAAGGGTCACGACTCCTGTAATGATGGCTGACTCATCGACCTCAAACTGGGGATGGTGCAGCGGGTAATTGGCACGATCGCGGAAACCGACGCCCAACCGAAACATACTTCCAGGAGCATATTTTAAGTACACCGAAAAATCCTCTGCCCCTAGAGAGGGTTCGTGGATGATTTGAACACCCTGTCTGCCCCAGGCTTCCTCAGCGGCAGACTCTAGGAGGTGGGTCATCATTCTATCGTTTTGCACAGAGGGGTGCCGCGCCGATAGTTCAACTCATACCGGGCACCGTAGGGCTTGCAAACGTTGGCAATAATCTGTTCAATCCAGCCAGGTAGGGCTTCGCTCGTTTCGGGATGGAGCGATCGTACCGTTCCCAGCAGTTTTACCCGATCAGCAATCACGTTGGGAGCACGTCCGCCGCTAATTTGCCCGATCGTTAAAACTACTGGACGCAATGGATTCTGAGTACGGCTGATGGCCTGCTGCAATGTTGTAATAACCTGGGAAGCAATCCAAATAGCATCGATCGCCTCATGGGGACGGGCACCATGTCCAGATTCACCAACGATCGTAATTTCCAGGTCATCGGCTGCTGCTGTTAATGCGCCATAACGAATGCCAACAACCCCTGCTGGAATTGATGGAAATACGTGCAGGGAAAGAATTCCCGTTACTTTTTCCATCACACCATCCTGCACCATCCATGCTGCACCCTGGGCAATTTCCTCTGCCGATTGAAACAGAAATCGAATGTTTCCCGAAAGTGGATAGTCTAACTGGGATAGCACCATCGCCGTTCCCAAGCCGACTGTTGTGTGGACGTCATGTCCGCAGGCATGCATCACACCAACCTGTCGCGAGGCAAACTCTAAGCCAGTCCGTTCAGTGATGGGCAAGGCATCCATATCTGTCCGAATTGCCAGAAGGCGACTGTCGGTTCCCTGTCCCTCCAGTTCTCCCACCACCCCAACCTTGCCAATTCCTTCCTTGACTCGTAGCCCACAGGAAGAGAGAACTCCTGCCACGTAAGCCGCGGTTTGGCGCTCCTCTCCGCTCACCTCAGGATGGCTGTGCAGGTGGCGGCGGATCTCAACCAGGCGAGGAGCAAGATTGGCAGCAATGTCTTTGATTCGAGTCAGCATGAATATTGCGTATCGGCTATTACCCCATGATACGGATCGTTAAGAGGGGACGCTACAGCAGATCGAAGCTACTCAATATTGATGGTATTTGGCGAGGATGATGAGGGGGTAGCTGAGGAAAATTTGCGGAAATCGGCATAGAGCTTGTCACGCCAGGCAAAGAAGGGTTCAAAGGTGCCTGCATCCGCAATACCTGGAACGCCTTTACCTTTCAACGGTTCAGGAATGTCTAAATAAGGACCATCGGGAAACTTGATATACATGCTCAACCCGGCAACAGAGAAGTCGGCCAGAGTCGGATGGTCAGCGACTAAATAGGGCTGCTCCAGCAGGATGAAACAGAGGAAGCGAGATCGCGTTTTAGCGCGTTAACTGCCGTTTTTACGGCATCCGGCCCTAAGCCCACACCTGTGCCTAAAAAGCCCAATAAATCGCCAGGAATGGCGCTAACAAAATTTTTGACAATATCGGGAGTTGAACTGGGCAGAAAGGCTGTCCGTAAGCTTTGGTTCTCGTTTAAGGTGCCAATCAAAGCTTTGCGAGCATTTAGCCCAATTACTTCGTCTGCCCATTGTTCCATTACCAAACACAAGCCTCGCTGCTTCGGGTCTGTAGGAATAATGGGTTGTTCGGGATACTGTTTCTCCAGATACTCAGCGATCGCCGTTGAATCTCCGATTATCTCATTCCCATCCTTCAGTACGGGAACTTGACGCTGACCAGACATTCGAACCAGGTCAATTTGACCGATACCGGGCGTTACTTCAATTTTGCGATACGCCAACCCCTTGTAATCCAGAACGAGGCGCACCTTCTCAGCGTAATGGGACAGTTCAAATTGGTATAGCTCTAGCATGGTGCATCTCCTGCAAAGCAATGGGAAACAACACGAAGGTCAGCAACTCCGTAAGACTAACTCAATCCTCTATGAAACACAAACCCTTAGCAATCTGCTGAAAGAGGCATCCGGTGTAGATCCAACTTAGGTTGAGTAAAGGGATACCCCTCATGGCAGAGAAAACTTCGCTTCAGATTTCTAAACTTCAAACTGTATCGAAAGCAACCTATTATTCCGCACAAGAAACTTTTTGGTTTCTATGCAGTTGAAGGAGATCTCTTTATCATGAGTACGAAGGAAAACCGAAATCTAGTTCAGAAGGCGACTGCTTTGTTCAGCGCGATCGCTGCCAGCAGCTTTTAGGATTGCCAGTTTTGGCACAAATGGTTTCCAAGTTCGGGTAACTCTAGCGGAACCACTCAAGTTAAGTGTGTTCCTGCAACATCACAGTCCTACGGCTCATCCCAATCAAATCGCTCTTCGATGAGCCGTCAATGAACTCCGCATCCAGAAATACATCGACGAGTTCTGCGGATGACTCTAATACCCCTGGTTCTTCCAGCGCCAGCGACAGGTCTGACATCAAAACTGGAGTCAACTCATCCAGCAACTCCAACGTTCAGGAATATCCCAATCAGTCTGATCCAAGAGCTGGGGTAAATCAATCTACAAACAACGCCAATAACGATGTCACCGCTGGTACAACGGATTCCAGCCAGGTCAGCCAGTCCTCAAATCAAAGCACTCCTCAATCGGGTGCCGTTCAGTCTGGAAATCAAAATATTCGTTCCAGAACAAATACAAGCCAGCAGGAAACCGGATCCGTGAATCCCGCCGGTCCTGAAGGGCAAGCCGGTATGAGCGGTTCTAACAGTGGTTATTCCGCTTCGAACAACATGAACTCCAACAACGAGTACTACACTAACCGTAACTACTCCAAGTTTGGCCCTGCGCTTCCGAATGCGGCAGGTGCAACCTCTGGAGTAAATGCCAGAAGGCTGCTTGACACTGTTAACCTGACCGACAGAAGCGATGTGACTGCTAGCAGTAGCTACGGTCAGGCCCAGTCAAGCAATTACAATCATCAGCCATACGGCAGTGTAACCAGTGGTGCTCAAACCAACAGTCAAGTCCTGGCACAGTGCCCTGATGGGATGGTTCCTAGTAGCCAGGTTAATCCCGGTTCCAGCCAGTATCCTGGTTCCAGCCAGTACAACAATGACCAATCCGGTTCCAAAAATGGTGGTATGCCCCAGCAGCTTGAACCTGGTCGTGAGCCAACTGGAAATACTCCCAGCCCTAACAGGGGTGGTCGCTAGTCCTAATGGTCTTGTTTCATTGGGATAAAGAGTCAATCTTTTCGGTAGTGTTTCACGCCTGTTGTTTTCGTTTGTAGAGACGTTAAATGTAACGCCTCTACAAGATGTCACCAACAGACCTAGAACACCACAATCTTCCCTATGCGTTGTCCATGAAGGAGAATTTCCGTTCAGATTTATTTCTGGACGGTTTTTCTTTAATTTGCAAGAATTTAGGAATGGAAGAAACCAAGATTACAATCACCGTCAAGCTATTTGCGGCTTATCAGGAAGTCTGTGGAGTTTCAGAAATGCAGATGGAATTTCCAACAGGAACACCCGTTGTGGCGGTACGCGATCGCCTCATCACAGAACATCCCCAACTATCCGAGTGGCAAAACCTCACCCGGTTTGGCCTCAATCTTCAATTTGTGGAACCAGACACTTTACTTCAAAATGGCGATGAAGTGGTTCTGATTCCGCCCGTTAGTGGTGGTTAGTGAACAGTGGTACTTGTTGCGCTAACAGCCATTCTCTCGATCGGGTTATCGAACTAGGTAGTGCCCAAATCGTAATGATTTTGAGTTGTTAATGATGGCAGCTAGCGCTGCTCATCATTACCTCTTTAGGTCCAACTCGAACTAAAACAATTGAATTTGGATGTCTCCTCCACTGAAGTTTTCCCTGGGCCTTGCTTGCGTTACGCTCAAGCCTAGAGCTTCTAGGGATGTCTTAATATCCTCAAACTGTTGTTGACTATGTTGCTTATAGAGAATCCTAATCTCTCCTGGTTGAGGAAGTTCTTTCATACTCTCGCTGAAATCTGTATCTCTGAAATCGTATGTATATCCCTTCTGCGTCAAGACTTGGCTAATTTTATTAGCTCGAGTCTTTTGGGCAGAACTGTAGACAATTCGAACCACACATTTAGAGTCAGGGGTTTTGGTTTTCAGGAGGAGCGGGCATAGGTACAGGTTTTCAGGAGGTTCCGTCGGTTTAGAGGGAGCAGATGCACTATCAGACGCACCTTCTGAAGGATTAGGTTGAGTAGAAGGTGAACTGGTTACAGGAGATGGATCTGAAGTAGGTTTTGTCGATGGAGAGGGTACAGATTTAACGTCAATAGAGCTTGCTGAACGATCGGGTTGAGTGAAGATTGGTAGATTTTTGAAGGTTACTGCAAATCCAACCCCTCCAATTACCAGCGAAATTAGGCTGTATAAGAGAAAGAGTTTAGGATTGCGTTCGTTGTGAATTGCCCGATTATCTGCCTTCGAAGGACCGTTTCGATACTTCACAGTAGTATCGAGAATGGGCGAATGAAGCACTGGGTCAGGAGAATGAGGAACAGCCGGATTACTCGATACGTCCATTTCTGAACTGGAAGCTTCTAGCCTCTGTTGTTGCTGGGTTGCCATAGCAATGCTCAAACCAGCATTTTCATTAATTAGACCTGTGGTGGTTGTGAAACCATATGCTTGAATCGGTGGTTTCTGAGAAGCAAGCGAGTTAACTACTTTGCGGATTCCCTGAGCAACATTCAAAAATGCTTCGTCTTGACTGTGCCAGGTTGTGACAGGTTGAGCATTTTTGGCAGTGCCTGAAGTTTGCCAAAGGGTGCTCCATACCAGTCCACAGGTTTAAGAATGATAGGAATTACTTGTGCTTTTCCGACTTCGTGACACTCCATTGCTCGCTTCAATTCAATGTCGTAACAGTAATCTGAAGCCAGAAAGTCTGCGCTAATCAGTAACAGAATAATTTGAGCAGAATTGAGATGAGTGTCTATTTCACCCGCCCACTCACTCCCAGCAGTAATTGCACGATCGTGCCAAGCATCAATAATTCCCTGTCGCTTCATGATGCTGAGGTGCTTGGCCAACTCATCCCGTAACATTTCATCCTTATGGGAATAGGAGAAAAAGATCTCGACACCCATGTTACAAACCCTCTAAGAATATTCTTCTATAGAGGTATGCTTCAACTGAAACCACTTAGAATCCGAATTTTACTGGAAAAACTTTGCTACTCGTTGAACTATTCGGTGTCGGGTTAACGATTAATCTTTGATTCGACCAGTACTACCTTGGAAATTGTTTCTATTTCCTCATAAATCTTTCAAAACTTGCGTATTCTGCTTAAACCTCTGAGGTTTAAGCACTAATGCTAGCCATGAAGCTTAATTTTTGGTTAAGACCTCCGAGGTTTGCATAAGTTCCATTCAAGCCGATTATATTAGGAGTTTTGCGCTTAGTCTTTATGAGACTGGCTCCGCTCCAAACCCAGTTGAACAAGTTGATCCACTAATTCTGCAAAGGGAACTCCGCTGGCAGCCCAGAGTTGGGGATACATGCTGGTTGCCGTAAAACCAGGCAGTGTGTTGATTTCGTTGATGAAAATTTCTCCGCTTGCTTCAACGTAGAAGAAATCAACCCGCGATAACCCAGCCGCATCCACTGCCAAAAATGCCTGCACAGCCATTTCGCGAATCCTTTGACTAATAGACTCTGGTATTGGGGCCGGAATAATCAAATCGGCTCTGCCTTCTGTGTATTTCGTCTCATAGTCATAAAACTCACTTTGATAGGTGATCTCACCAACGACCGATGCTTTGGGATTGTCGTTGCCCAATACAGAACACTCCACTTCCCTGGCTGCGACCCCGGCTTCCACAATCAATCGACGATCGTAGCTAGCCGCGCTGTCCAACGCTGCTTCTAGCTGAGTACGGTTTCGAGCTTTTGCAATTCCAACAGAGGAACCCAGATTAGCGGGTTTGATAAAACACGGGTAGCCCAGGGTTGCTTCAATGTCGTCGCAAAGTTTGGGGTAAACGCAGGGATTTGACCAGACTTGAGAACGGTTAACCGTTAGGTACTTCACCTGGGGAAGTCCAGCCTGAGCAAACGCCGTTTTCATGGCAATCTTGTCCATGCTGAGGGCAGAACCCAGAACCCCTGGTTTCCACAAAGGGGACTTGCATTAATGTCAACAATCCCTGAACGGTTCCATCTTCGCCATTTGGTCCGTGAAGGATTGGGAACCATATGTCTACATCTGCTACGGAAGGGGAAATTGCCAGCGTCCAGACTTGGTGGTTCTGGAGTGGTCGGTTAGTAATGCCTGTCCTGATTGCAATACCCGGTGGGCAGTTTCACCATCGTGCCAGTAGCCATCTTTTTGAATGTAGAAAAACAGCAGTTCGTATTTAGCCTGATTGGAGTCCTCCGAAAAGGCGCGCGCGATCGCCTGAGCTGAGGAAATGGAAACCTCGTGTTCACCAGAGCATCCGCCAAACAAAAGCCCTACTCGTTGTTTTGCCATGAACCTACTGCCTCAAACGTTGGTACGATCTCCCGGTCATTTCCGGTTTTGCCAAATCCCAATGGTATAGCGATCTTATTTGGATTGTGAGAAAGGTTTTCAGTGGAAACTTTTCTCACAAAGCACCTCATTCTCACAAATGATTTAAGACTGCTTTATATCTGATAGTTCCGTAAAGAATAAACGGAAAGACGACAGCCTTCAACCGACACTTTTGTAACTGGAACACCTACCCGCACATAAATTACGATGAGTTATTAAGATTTAATCTGAAAAATTCAAGAAAAGCTTACAATCAACCCAGTCTGCTCTTGACGGCTTTTCAGTATTGAGTATTACAGCGTTCCTGTGTGGTGGCTCTACCAGTTTCCGCAGTATCAAGAGCGAAGCCATCGGCTTGATATGGATCAATCAAAGCCTGCTACCTGGATAATTATGAAACGACAAGTACTATCTACAAGCGAAGCACTGTCTAAAGGGTCCCTATCTAGAAGTGAATCGGAAAGCAAATCGACAAATGTGCAACTGGATGGAATTGAATCCTATGCTCGCCAAGTATCGGCAGATGTAGACGATCGGCATTACCAGGAAGCCATAGACCTTTACAGATTGTCGATTCAGGTTCAGCCAGATAATGCTTATGCCTGGTATGGGCTTGGGGATGCCCTGGCAAATTTGGGGCGTTATGAGGAAGCCCTGGCAGCTTTCGATCGGGCTGTCGCGCTAGATCCTACATACTGCGAAGCATGGATTTTTCGGGGAGTTGCACTAATCCATTTGGAGCGGTATCAAGACGCGCTGGATAGTTGCGATCGGGCTGTTGCCATTCAACCCCATAATCAGGAAGGGTGGACATTTCGAGGTGCTGCCCTTCAGCGTTTAGGTCGCTATAAAGATGCCTATTCCAGCTACGACAAGGCAACCAACACCCGACGAAAATCGATCGGACAGACGATCAGTCAGCTTTTCACCAATTTTTTCAATACGGGTTCAGACAGCCAACCTTCCAACGGCTACAATCGCTCCTTTAACGGACCCGACTAGCTAGACCTGACTAAATGTTGGCAGGCTGAATAGAATGTAATCTATTCGGTTTACGTAGTCTGATTTTTGTTTTACATGTGTTCTGAGCGCAAACGCTGGTTTCAAGTTGCCCTCCAGCTTAAGGGTTCCGTTGTGCCAGCAGTAACTGTTCGAACGATTTTTGCGGCTGCTTTGGGGTGTTCATTTCGCTCCTAGCCCACCTTCAGGTGCCCGTTGCGCTCCCCGTACTCGCAAGCTTAATTCCAAATATTGTGTTGGGCTTGCTGTTAGTCTTCCGCACCAACACCGCCTACGAACGATTCTGGGAAGGGCGAAAAAGCTGGGGAACCTTGGTAAATACGGTTCGCAATTTGGCGCGTCAGCTTTGGGTTGCCATTGATGTAAAAGGTGCGGGAGATCGTGAACAAAAATCGCGACTCTGCGAATGCTGGTTGCCTTTTGTGTCGCAACGAAACTGCACTTGCGACAGGAACCGCTTAATGATGAGTTAAGAGCACTGCTGCCTTCCCACCAATTTCAGAAGCTCAAACAAATGAACCATCCTCCGCTGGAGATTGCGTTTTGGATTGGCGACTACTTACAGCAGCAGTATGAGCGCAACTTGCTGAATATCCATCAGCTAACGGCGATGCACAAACTACTCGATCTCATGGTTGATGCATTGGGAAGCTGTGAGCGGATTCTCAAAACGCCGATGCCGCTAGCCTATGCCATTCACCTGAAGCAATTGCTGCTGTTGTACTGCCTTTCTCTTCCGTTTCAAATGGTGGGAAGCTTGGGTTGGTGGACAGGTCCGATCGTGTCCCTGATCAGCTTTACGCTATTTGGAATTGAAGAAATTGGGATTGAGATCGAAAACCCGTTTGGACACGATCCCAATGACCTTCCCCTTGACGCCATTTGCGCCACAATGCTGCGCAACATTGAAGACCTAATAACATTGACACCGAACTCCGAAACGTATAAGCCAGAAGAGAGCATTACCAACCCATTGGCATACTAAAGACGGTATTCGAACGTAATTCCTCTGAAACGGGACGGGTTTCCTCGTCTAATGCCTTCGTCAGGCGATGATACATCTCCTCCGCTTGCTGAGGCGAGTTGCCAATGCTGGTGAGTCCCAACTTGCCAAACTCAGACAGACAACCCATTAGATGAAATACGGTTCCAGTCTCAGTGCTGGTATCAAAGTGAAGTTGGTGCAGAGCGATGATATCCATCAGGTCGTTAGGCAACAGTCCCCGGTAACGGTCCTTCTGCAAATTGTCGGTAGCGATGTAGTACTTTGCTCGTCCCTGTTGGCTGTAAAACAAACCACTGGAGAGGTCATACCGTCCATTAGTCAGGAACTTCAGGGTCATAAACGGATGGGTCGTACCCCCTTCCGCAAATTGATTTCGATCGCTTGGAGGTCCCATTCTGGTCCATTTTCTCCAGGTCTACGGACTGCAATGAAATCAACCCCGAATCGCTCCATTGCTCCCTTATCTGCCAGGTTCTTGCCAATTCGTAACCCTAGCTCCTGTAACCGCAAACGATAGGCCTCATCAGCGGGAAAGCGACAGCCCAAATAGATTTGTCCACTGGGTCCTCCCAGTATTTGATCATGGGTCGAGAGAATCTCAACGTCTCCCATTGGCGTAATCCGGCCTTGCACACTGGGCGATCGCTTCTCCTCTCCTTCTACAAAAGCTTCCACAACAGCGCCCAGTTCAGGAATACGACTGCTAAAGCGCTCCCAGGTCTCATTCTTCGACTCAAAGTTCAGATACTCAAATTGTTCGTTTAAGCGTTTGACTCGTTCATAATAGGAGGCAACCCCTGGCCCAAATTCCTGGATTGGGCGGAGATCTAGAATGGCATTGCCTTCACCAGAAAATCCCTCATTTAATTTGACAACCAAGCGTTTTAAGTCTGGTTGCCGTTCCCATAACTCCGCCGAAGCGATCGCTAAATCGTCGGCAGTCCAGATATCTCTGCTGCCATCTGGGTAGGGAACCCCTGCTTCGGCAAATATCTGACGGCTGCCACTCTTGGTTCCCCATTGCAGCAAATCAGGATCGAGCGCGTACAGCGGAACGTCTAGCTGCACCGATAACTCTCGCTCTACCAGAGTGGAGTTATAGCAAATCATGTAGGACCGTTCGTGATTGATTGCCTGCCGAATTCGCTCAATTAAACGGGGTCGGTCCAGAATCTTCTGACTAAGGGGACTGAGAGAAGAGTCATACGTAGAGAGCAGTAACAGTCGATCGCGCGCATGGGAGAAGGGAATTCCTGGCAACAGCTGCAGATAGTAGTCAATAACGCTGGGATGTAGCGGTTGGGACGTAACATAGACCAGCCGAGTACGAGGATTCCGCAAACGAATCAGCGAAAACAGTAATCGCTCCTCGTAATGGTGAAATCCTTCTATTTTCAGCAGCTCGCGCTGGTCAAGGCTGAGGACGGAACCACAATAATGTCCGCATCGCTGCTATCAAACAGTTCGACCGTATGCCAACGATCGCGTAACTGCGCTTGAAGACAACGAAATTGTTCCACCATCTGAAAGGCAGAAGTACTCTCTTGCATCACCATCTATCTGTCCCGCCCACAATGCTCTAATACAGCAATCTTAACGGTCAGACTGGAAAAAATGGGGGTTGTAAGGCATATTCTACCTTCAGCCCTATATCCTCTGTATTAGGAAAAGCGGTAACTCATTACCTGAATTGCCGTGCCCTTCGATGGCAGGTCGCCCCGCTGAAGATTCAATACATCTCCCCCTCGACGAACAGGAACCCCAGTCATCAGCGCCAGAAATTTGTCAACAGTCAGCAGGTCACAGGTTCCTTTTGCCGCTTGTGTACGGTATTGAGTTGGAATTACTAATCTTGGATTTAAGGTATTTACAGCCTGTTTTGCGTCCTCCGGGGAGTAAGCCTTCGGGCCATCTCCCACAGGTACCAGCAGCACATCTGGTCGTCCCATCAAAATCTTTTGCTCGACTGAAATGGGGGCAGCGGCTCCTCCCAGGTGCAGGAGATTAATGCCTCCCTGACTCCATTTCCAGGCTACATTCGTTCCAAACCTTCGACCACCGAGGCGATCGTGGTCCATCTGAATGCCTTCAATCCGCAATCTCCCAACCTGATAAACGCCTGGTTCATAAAGTAAGCGTGGATTACCTGGAACGATCTCCACTGCGCCCTCATCCAGCAGTTGGCTACTAATCATGACCAGGTCCGCTGCGACCTTTGGGGCGCGATAACCTGCTGTACAGCCCAGTGTCCGAAAGGGATTGACGAGAATTCTTTGCCCACCTCCGGTAAACAGAAAGCACATATGCCCAAGCCATTGGATTGAAAGGCCTGATGATTGAGCCTGGGATGGTGCTACCCCAGAAGCCAAGCCTGCACTCAACGCAGACACCAAACTTGCTCCCGTGTATTTTATCAATCGCCGCCGTCTCATAATCTCCTCACAACCACTCTGGGACACAGGGTAAAAGTATACGGGAAAGGATGAAGGATAAAGGATAAAACACGTTTTTTACCCTTTATCCTTATCCTTCATCTTTTATCCAGCCCTAATCCCCTATTGCCTATTCCCTAGCTTAATCGCTGATTGACGTTAAAAAGTTTCTCAGTAGCTGCTTGCCCGACGCTGTTAAAACACTCTCTGGGTGAAATTGCACCCCCTGGATGTGGGGATACTGCCGATGACGAACACCCATAATCGTTCCGTCGTCAACCCAGGCGGTAATCTCTAACACCTCGGGAAAAGCCTGCCGATCAATCACCAAACTATGATACCGGGTTGCGGTCAATGGATTCTCTAAACCCTGAAAAACTCCAGTCCCGGTGTGGCTCACGGGTGACGTCTTACCGTGCATCAAGACCGGAGCAGAAACAATACTGCCACCAAATACTTGTCCAATGCTTTGGTGCCCCAAACAGACACCAAGATAGGCAAGCCAGAACCAAATTCTTTGATGAGTTCCATGGAGATGCCAGCATCCTCTGGGCGACCAGGACCCGGCGAAATGACGATCGCATCTGGTCGAAGCTCACGAATCTGATTCAGCGAAATTTGATCATTACGGTACACCTGAATTTCTGCGGCAACTGGAAACTCATCGCCCAATTCGCCGAGGTATTGCACCAGGTTGTAGGTGAAACTGTCGTAGTTATCAATAACGAGGATCATTTTTGGAAGGCAATAGGGGAATTGAAGAAGCCGTCTGCGGTCATCTATCAGTAAAAAACTCGATTCTAAAACGTCGAGCTTGCATCAACCCAACCGCATCTACCACAAAGTGATGGTTGTCGATGACCGTTAACTCTGAGTATGTAGAATTAGTATCCACAACTTCGGTAATATCAGAGATCCCGCAACGCCGATCGCCGCCAGAGCAGATATGAGAACGGCCGCTGCTGAACAGTCTTTCGCAATCTTTGCAAGCTCATGGTAATTCTGCTTCACGGTCAGATCGACCACCGATTCGATCGCCGTATTCAAAAGCTCCATCGTCAGCACTGCTCCGATCGTTAGCCCTACCACGGCCATCTCAACGGCACTGAGGTGCAGAAAGATACCTAGACTGATGGCCAGGGTACCAACCAGGACATGAATACGAAAATTTCGCTGGGTTTGAAACGTGTAGCTAACACCAGTCCAGGCGTATTTAAAGCTAATTAAAAGACTGGGAGCCACTTGCCATGACAAATCTCGGTTTAGCTTCGTCAGATGAAGCACTTTGCCGTTAGCGCGTTCAGAGGATTCAGTTGAGAGTTCAGAAGGCATAAACCAGAGAATTAATAGGGACGAAAGCTAACCTTAAGGCACAGGCGTAGTCAACAGGTTGTAATCAACTAAATGTAATGGCTTATCGGAGTAATTTCATCAGCGAAAAGCTAAATTTTGAAAGATAGCCAATTATCCCGATACCAGTAAGGGCATAGTATAACCTGTGTTACAAAACAGCAAGAATTCTAACTGGTTTGAAGAGCAAGACCAACCGTATCTAACAAAGCTTGCTGCCGACTTAACATTCGGATCAAACTAGCTTCATCAGGATGATCCCATCCTAAAAGATGAAGAAGCCCATGGGCCGCCAACCAGGCAAGTTCGGTGTCTAAGGGATGTCCTTGAGAATTAGCCTGTTGGGAAGCTGTTTCTAGCGAAATCACGATGTCCCCAGATAAAGGGAAGGGATGATAAAACTTCATCTGAGGACGGGCTTTCGGCTTCCAATGCAGCGAAGGCAAGGACATCCGTCGGTTTGTTCTGATGCCGATACTGATGATTAAGGGACTGAATTTCACGATCGTCCGTCAACCGCAAACTCAATTCATACGCTTGAATCGGAGATAAATCTGGCTGCAACAGCTCCAGCCACGTTTGAAACCAGACCTCCCACGTTTCTACTGAAATGGAAGAAAATGGCGGACGTGAGGGGTCCAATGGCTGTTTACCGCCCTCTAGTTCAGCAGAGTCTTCGAGATAGCTTTGTACACAGATCTCAACTTGCATTTAGAGATCGCCCTACCGTTGTTACCGCGTTAGATAGGCAAGCCCAATCAGCATTGCCAATAGCCCAACGGTTGTTAAGACGAAATGCTTCAGGAAGTTCCCCGTTTACGCACCATGTTTCGCATTGCCAGCTTGACATAGCTGAGTTTCGATTCAGACGTCGCTGCCTCGGTACCTTCAACGGGTTCAGACGTTAGATCCTGCATTTCCATAGGGAACACCTACCTCAAATGAACTTACCTTACCCAATTTAACAATAGGTTACATACTTCAGCATGAGGCAGGTGTTCCAGAGATTAAACATCTACCAATTGGGCTTCCTGACGAAGGTAGGCTTGAATGAACGGATCCAAATCGCCGTTCATGACATCTCCGATCGCGGTGGTTTCCGTACCTGTCCGCAAATCTTTCACCATTTGGTAGGGATGAAATACGTAGTTACGGATTTGATTTCCCCAGGAGGCTTCCACCATATCCCCACGAATGTCTGCAATCTCCTTAGCTTTTTGCTCCTGCGCAATGACCAACAGTTTCGCCTTCAGAATCGCCATCGCTTTTTCTTTATTCTGAAGCTGCGATCGTTCCTCGGTACATCGCACAAAGATCCCCGTCGGAATGTGCAAAATTCGTACGGCTGTTTCTACTTTGTTGACGTTCTGTCCGCCTTTTCCTCCGGCTCGTGAGGTTGTGATTTCCAGATCCTTATCTGGAATATCAAGCTGCACCGTGTTATCGATCATTGGCATCACTTCCACCCCGGCAAAACTGGTTTGCCGTTTGCCGTTGGCGTTAAAGGGCGAAATTCTTACCAAACGGTGGGTTCCCTTCTCTGCCTTCAGGTAGCCATAGGCATAACGTCCATCAATCTCTAAAGTCGCTGATTTAATTCCGGCTTCATCTCCTTCCGAAAGTTCAGCCATGTGAACTTTATAACGATGGTCCTCAGCCCAGCGAGTATACATTCGCAGAAGCATCTCTGCCCAATCCTGCGCGTCCGTGCCGCCCGCACCAGCATTGATTGTTAAAACGGCCCCCTTCTGATCATAGGGACCCGACAGTAGCTGTTGAAGCTCCCACTGATCTAGTTCTCGACCAAGCTGGGTAACGTTAGAGTGGGCTTCCTCCAGCAAGGATTCATCCTGTTCCAGTTCCAGAAGCTCTAGTACGGCTCTAGCATCCTCCAGGCTTGACGTCCACTGCTCAAACTGCTGCAAGTGGGCCTTAAGATCGTTGAGTTCCTGAAGCGTTTGCTGGGCGGAGTTCTGATCATTCCAAAATCTGGCTGTGCTGCGATTTGCTCCAAATCTTGGATTCTGGCTGTCAGTGCAGGAACGTCAAAGATAGTCCTGGGTTTTACCCAGGCGGTCAGACAACAATTCGACTTCGCGTTTAATCTCTAAGGTTTCCATTGTCTTTAGGCAAACAAGAAATTTGTACCAGATACATTGTAGAGACGTTCAGGTGGAACGTCTCTACAGGGTTAAATCTTGGAGGAGACTATTAGATTAATCACGACCAAAGATCGCGATCAGAAGCCGCAGGATAAACACAAACAGGTTGATGTAGGTCAAATACATCGATAGGGCTGCGGGTAGATACTGGTCATCTTTATAGGTGCGGGGCAGGATGTAGAAATCAACAACGGCAGCTCCGGCAAAAAGCAAAACGCCAATTCCCGAGATAGCAATCTCCAAAAATGAAGGGGTGCCAAAGCCAAATAGGGCAAATAGAAGTTGCACCACCATTACGACGATCAGGGCAATGATGCCGATTCGTACAGTTTGGGCCAAGGCCATGCCATCACGATCGCTCAAATTTGAGCCGATCTGTCTGCCAGCGATGAAGGCGATTCCGCAACCAAGCGCCGCTATTCCGATTCCTCGAAAACCAACTCCTTCAGTTCCCAATGCCTGGTAAACAATTCCTGTCAGGGTATACCCCGTCAGCAGGCTGTAGGTTGCCAGTAGGGGCAGAGCGACGCTGTTATTGCCGCTTTGGGCGACCGAGTTTGCGATGAAGAAAAGAATAAGGCTACCAATCAACGCACCAATAAAGGTTGGCATGAAGATGGCTGGATTGGTTGCCAGAACCTGTAGTCCACCATAGGTCCCAATCGCCGTTAGGATTAACCCGCCTCCCAACCAGGGGAGTGCGTTGGCAATGACGTTAGGACCGATCAACGCATGATTTCTTGCGTCAGCAATTGCTTGACGGAAGTTACTGGTATTACTCACGGGACTTCCTCTTGTATAGGTGAAATGACAAAGAGTATCTTTTCCATTTTCCTGTGAATTGCAGGAATCGGCCAGGAACTTTTGGGCATTCACCGCCTTATTCGCTTAAGAAAAGTTGAACAAATCAGGGGAATGATGAGGAAGTTTACGTGTTTATGCCGAGTAACCAGAAGGACACCCTGATCAGTACCGTAGATTGACGATGGTTTTGCCTGTCCTCTCTAGGGAGAATAGGCTCAACTTGATGTGAAAGGTGACCTGCAGACAATGGCTACTCAACCCTCCCTCCGCTCTCGTGGAATGGAACTTCTAGTTTCCTACCATCACCAACCCTCGGTTAAGGTTCGCAACCAACTGGTTCAGCTAAATGCTGGTTTAGTCAGAAAGATTGCCCATCGGGTTAGTCATCAGTGTGCTGAGCCTTATGAAGATCTTGAACAAATTGGTTATCTGGGACTAATTCGGGCGATCGAGCGTTTCAACCCAAATCAAGGCTGTGCATTTAGCTCCTTTGCTGTTCCATACATCCGTGGCGAGATGCTGCATTTTCTGCGCGATCGCAGTGGTACCGTAAAAATTCCCCGTCGCTGGCAACAACTCAACAAAGAAGGCCAAAAAGTTCGGGAATCGTTGACCGAAGCATATGGTCGCCAACCAACGGATGATGAAATTGCTGACATACTGGGCGTATCGGTAAATGAGTGGCGTGAAAGCAAACTGGCCACGAAGAACCGTTTACCCCTCAGCCTGGATGCAACCGTTTGTCAGCAGATTGATTCTCCCATGACTTTAGGCGATACCCTGCCCGATACTCACTACCAGGCACTACAGAACCTGGAAGAAGATCGGCAACAGCTCCAGCGTGCCCTCAACCAATTAGAAGATAAAACCCGTCAAGCGATCGAGTTTGTTTTTCTAAATGACCTCTCCCGCAAAGAAGTAGCTGAACAGATTGGGGTTAGCCCAATGACTGTTACTCGCCGCATCCATCGGGGATTCAGCAGATGGTTTCACTTCTGCAACCCAAGGTTCTGCAAACCGATCCCTAAAATTTTGACGCTTCGTTTTCTTCTGTCACTCTTTCACTTTGCGTCTGGCATGGGTTAGTGGGTCGGTATATCCGACCCTTTTTATTGAGAATAACGATACAGTTAACACTTCATATCTCCCACCGCGCTCTAAGTCTGTAGAGATCGTATGATGATGAGGCGATAGGAAGGGAGAATGGTATGGCCAGGAAACGGTTGTCGGATTTGTTGCGAGAGGAAGCAAACAAGTCTGAAGAAAGTGAAGCAGGGCAGTCAACAGCAGATACGACTGATAGTCGCAGAAAATCATCAACCAGTTCTACTAGACAGAAAAAGCCCGGTTCTTCACAATCTACCTCTCGCAAGACTGCTACCGTAACAGAGAAAAGTTCCACTACGCCAGCTTCTAGTGAAACAACAGTAAATAATGATGATTTAAGGAACGACTTAAAGGAAGCTGAGGATCAGGCACGCCAGCAGCAGGCTGCTTTTCAGCAACAGCTTGATGAACTACAAACAGAGCTTGATAAGCAGATTGCTTTAAATCGATCGCTCAAGACAGATTTGGATAAATTTGAGCCACTCAAAGCAGAACTAGAACAAGCGAAGAAGGTGGCGCTTCAGCTTGCTGAAGAAAACACGCGAATGGGTCAGGAACTGAAAGCGCTGAAAAGTCAACCTGCCCCAAAAGCCCAACCTGCCCCAAAAGCCCAACCTGCCCCCGAGGTTTTGCCTGCTACACAAAAAGCGAAAGAAGTGTTACACGAGCGGCAAGCGCGGGCGTTGGCGCATCCTATTTTCCCAACTGAACGATTACCCGGCCAACTTTCAAGCCAGGATCTTGGTTGGGTTGACTAATAAATTTGGTTTTCATCCCAGTCTTTACAGACGAAAATACGAGGGTGGACCTAAAAGGTAATAATGCGCGGCGTTAGCCGCCATCGTTAACGGCTCCAAAACCCTTACGACTTTGGTACTACCAATATGAGAAGGGGTTCTCTTTAGGAATCAACACGAAATGGTAGAAAATGATGAGCAAATCAAAACCCTAGCCATAGACATTGGGGGTAGTGGTATCAAGGTGATGGTGCTTGATGGGGAAGGCAATCCAGTCACTGAGCGAGATCGCCTTGATACTCCCCAACCTGCTAAGCCAGATGCCGTTATCGAAGTGATTCTTGAGCTGGCCGAGAAGAAAACCTACGATCGCGTCTCGGTCGGCTTTCCTGGGGTGATTAAGTCAGGCAGTACAATGACTGCGGCGAACCTTGATCCAGCCTGGATTGGGTTTAATCTTGCAGAAGTTCTTTCGCAACGGTTGAATCGACCCGTCAGGGTGATTAATGATGCAGACATGCAGGGACTAGGTTCTGTCCGTGGTCAAGGGGTTGAATTAGTAATCACTCTGGGAACGGGGTTGGGTCAGGTTTATTTTTGAACGGCATCCTCGTTCCAAATTTGGAGCTGGGTCACCATGAGTTTCGTAAGGGGAAACCTACGAGGAACAACTGGGGCGGACAGCGCTGGATAAAGTTGGCAAAAGAAATGGAATGAACGCTTACAAAAGGCGATCGCGTCCCTGGAGCATTTGTTTAATTACGACACCCTTTACATTGGCGGCGGCAATGCCAAATACATCAACTTTGAATTGCCTGCTAACGTCAAAATCGTCCTGAATATCTCCGGCTTGCTGGGAGGCATTGCCCTTTGGCGGGTGTGATCATCATTACTGTCTGTGCTGCTAAATCATTACTTCTACGATCGCTACAAGCCGGGTAACGTTGACTTCTTGCCTTTCAGCAGTTGTTGCCTGCTTTTCGACGATCGCCTTAATTTCAGCCATGTCGATTCTAAATTCTGTCAGCCCTTCAGTCAGCCTTCCAATTTAATCTGTTAAAACTTCCAAGCCTTCAGCAATGCGCTCCAACTTGTTATTGATACGATCTAAAGATTGGCTGTCAGACATAGATTTTGTTGAATAAGTGGCTTGATTATACTTCTGGCATTGAATTCCAAACAAAATAATTTGTATTGTTCAAGAGATGATAGGTGTCTTTCTATTCAAGCGCTAGTGCGTACAACAAAAATCTTTCCTTTTTCGTATCAAATATGATTCGATCGCGATCAGGTGTTTTTAGAAGATAGGTATTGCTGTTGTCAGTGGTTGTAGCATTCCAGCACCGCAAACTGCGTTTCAGTTTGATGGGATCTGTAAAAATCTTTCCTTCTCCCTCAAATTCTTCCTTAAAAGAAGCTAAATTTATTTTTTTGAGTTCTCCTTTAGACTGGAGTTTTTGAATAATGGTTTGGAAATCTTCTCTAGAAATTTGAGCGCACAGCGAGCCATTCGGTCCATCCCAACCAGAGGAATAGTAGTAATCAACGTCTGTTGCTGATGCTGGCAAATTTGTTTCAAGCAAGTCTATTATTCTAGTTCCATCACCGAAGAAAAATCATTAATCACGACAAACAAAATAAATCCAGCAAGAAGCAGTAGAGGAGATGCGAGATATAAAAATACTGCTTTATAGTTTTCCGTCATCACCAATCCTTTGAAAAAAAGTAACTGTTGATGACTTTTTCATAGACTGGTTTTTCTCGCTTGAATTACCTGAAGGCTACCCCTGCATAGAGGGTTTGCTTGACAACCTCAAATCCGGTTGTTTTGAGCAATTCAGCTAAATTCGATTGAATGAGTTTCCAGGCGGTTTCTGTTTCAAACAGCGTCAGAAATACCGAAACGCCAACCCAGAAGAGAGGATTAGTGGGTGCGTGAAAGTCAACCAGCGTGAAATAGCCACCGGGACGAAGGACACGATGCACTTCATTTAAGATCTGCTGGAGTTGGTCAGGCTCCATTTCGTGCATGGCGGCGCTGGTATGAACTAGGTCGAATTTGTTGTCAGCAAAGGGCATCTTTTCAGCAAATGCCTGCACATACTCTGCCTGGGGTGCATTTTTCGCGCACGCTCAATTGCCTTTGGTGAGGCATCTAGTGCAGTCACATGGCGCGATCGTTCCACCAAAATTTGAGTTACAGGGCCTGCACCGCAGCACAAATCTAGCACCTTGGTTTCCGGTGCAATCGTTAAGTCCTGAAGCGCCAGTTGACGGAACTGCCTCTCCCCACCCACGCTTAATGCTGCTAACCACGAAACGCTATCGTATAGCCACTGATATTGATAACTGAGATCCCTGAGAATTGTTGCCATTGGTCAATCCAAATGCTCCCCGTACCGAAATTGCCCAAGTCCAAACTATGTAAGTACTCAAATCGTAATAACTTTGGTTCTGTTAATGATGGCGCTACTGCCAATTATCATTGCCTTGTTGGGTCCAGCCCAATTATTTAGCTGCATACCGTGATTGGCGAACGTCTTCATTCACAACCTGCTGCATTAATTCCAGGGTTTTGGGCAGCAACAGCTCATTCGATTGCTGAACAGATTCCGCTGCAAGTTGGGGAATAACCGCGATCGTTTTCTTGCCTGTTGATGACTTATAGAAATTAACTAGATCCTTCAGTTCCTCTTCGGTGAAGAACCTGGCATAAAGTGGATAGGTAACTTGGTTCACCACCTGAGTGTAGTTAATTTTTTGAGGATAGAGCTGCTTGAATCGTTTGAGTACTTGCGCCAGATGCTCGTTCGTTTTCTGACGCAGTTCGTCACCCTGCAATCCTGCACGTTTACTCAAGGCATCGGCCAATAAATTTGGCGTAACAGCCTCTACCTGAGCAATTGCCAAATTCGAAATATCCTCTGCATTCTTCTTAGCATTGGTAACGTTCAGTAACTCCTGAATGAGTGCTTGTTTTTCCGGCGAAACGGTGGTTTGGTTTTCACGTGAAGTGGTGGTCTGGGCTTCGGCTTGAGCTGCAAAACCAACTATCAGAAGACATAGAACCAGAATGATTTTAAGAGCATTTTTGAACATTACATCTCTCCTTTTGTTTGATTGACAGAAGGTACTGTTAACTGACTCCGGGCTAAAGCGGCTTCCACAGCTTGTTGCTGATCCCGACGGGTAATCCACTGGTGATAAGTGCGGGTGTGAACAGCGACAGAGTGCCCCATCATCCGAGCAGCCACCGTATCGGGTAAGCCAAAGTGAATGGTTCGAACTGCCCAAGCATGGCGCAGATCGTAGGGAGAAAAGGGAATCCCATAGCGGCGAAACTGGGAGGTGACCCGTTGACCAATTCTTTGTAACGTTGTCTTGTTTAGATCCCTCTCAATGGGAGGCAAATTAACTTCCCGTAAATTAAACTCCTCGACCCAACTGGGGAAAAAGGGCCAAACTTCGTGTTCTCCGGTCTTGGTGATTGGCAAAACGCGAACGGTCGCTTCCCGATCGCCCCTTCCCAGCACTGAATAGTCACAAAAGAATGCCTCGTGATTCCTTAATCCATAGGTTGCCATAATTCCATAGACAAAGCGCCATGCTGGATTGGGAATTTTCTCCCACGCGCTTACAATCATTTCGTCAGACGGTAGTTCGCGAGATTGAACAAAGCGAAGCCCATAGTCTCCCAAAACGATTTCAGGTCGATCGGTAGCTCCAGGCTAAGAAAGTCTGCCAAGGTACTTAAGGCCGTGCAGCACACCTGACGACTACGTGAATTGACTTCGGTAGAGCGAACGGTGGCATAGATAACTTCTTGCAGGCTGAGGTTGGGGTTTGCTTGAGCGATCGCTTCCAGCTTCCGTAGGTAGGGCGCGTAGGCGCTGTCCCAAGTGGTTTTTGCCGATGCGGAACGTCCCGATCGCTGTGGAGCAGCCATGAAATGACTTTCAAATGCCTGGAGTTGCTGCGACAACCCCATCTGGTCAAGGCGGCTCCAGCCAACTCCGTGCACATAGTTGTGCCAATCAAACGTTTTCTGGATGAGCTGTGCAGTAATCACTTTTACCTCTTGCTCGGCCAGCTTCAACCCAGCGGAAGTAGCGGGCAATCCCAAACTTAACCGCTGTTGATACGGCTTCAGTCGCAAGCTACCAGGACGAGGTGGCAAGGTTCCTCGCAGGTTCAGCTTCTGCCCCCTACGCTCAACCTGGAAACCCATTCGTGCCGCTCTCAAGCGTTGATTGACCTGATCTATACGAGCGTCAATGGATGAATTTACTTCTGCCATAGCGAACCAGCACGATTCGTATTTCCCAATTTTTACTAATATTTTTGTAAGGAGGACTTAGGGTTTCTGATAGACAGAATGAATTCTTCTGGGCAAAAATCATTTCGCTTAGATGGAACGTTTTTCGCTTTTAGCAACGGATTGGATAACTACTAATGTATCAACGAACTTCGTTGTTGCCTGCTATTCTCTACCGATATTTGCTTCAGCTAACTCTCTCAGTGGCTGATAAACATCCGTTCTTTGAGAAGTAAGTATCAATGACTAGGTATTTATTCACTATCTTAAATTCGTCTGAAGATTTATTGTTAAAATCAGTAACAAACCTGAGAAGATGGGAAAGCCTTAGCCATTATGGGTCGAGTTGGAGTTTTATTGCTGAATTTGGGCGGACCCGATCAGATAGAAGATGTCCGTCCCTTTCTGTTTAATCTGTTTGCCGACCCTGAAATCATTCGGCTACCTTATCCCTGGCTGCAAAAGCCGCTTGCATGGCTGATCTCAACGATGCGGGCGAAAAATCGCAGGAAAATTACCGCCAAATTGGTGGAGGTTCTCCCCTGCGCCGCATCACTGACGAGCAAGCTCAGGCACTTCAGTCGAATCTTCAGCAGAAGGGGCAGGATGCTGCCGTTTATGTCGGAATGCGTTATTGGCACCCCTTTACTGAAGAGGCTGTTGCGCGCATCAAGCGTGATCACATCGATCGCCTGGTGATTTTACCTCTCTACCCCCACTTCTCAATCAGTACGAGCGGTTCCAGTTTCCGTCTTCTCGAAAAAATTTGGAACGAGGACCCTTCCCTTCAGCAAATCGAGTACACGGTAATTCCTTCCTGGTATGACCGACCCGGCTATCTCAGGGCGATGGCACAGCTGATTGCTCAGGAGCTTGACCAATTTCCCAATCCCAATCAGGTTCACGTTTTCTTTAGCGCTCACGGTGTTCCTGTTAGCTATGTTGAGGAGGCGGGGATCCTATCAGCAGGAGATCGAAGATTGCGTCAAGTTGATTATGATGACGCTCGATCGACCCAACCCCTACACGCTTGCCTATCAAAGTCGAGTGGGTCCAGTGGAATGGCTGCAACCTTACACAGAAGACGCCCTTCAAAAGCTGGCTGATGAGGGAGTCAATGAATTGGTTGTTGTGCCTATCAGCTTTGTTTCTGAGCACATCGAAACGCTACAAGAAATCGATATGGAATATCGGGAGGTGGCGGAAGAAGCAGGAATCGAGCATTTCCATCGAGTCCCTGCTCTTAATACCCATCCTGTTTTCATCGATGACTTGGGAAATATGGTCCTGGAAGCGATGGATGCCCCCAGCATGACGTTGGCTGAAGTGATGCACCCTCAGAAGCAGGTGAAAATGTACCCGCCCGAACAGTGGGAATGGGGGATGACGGTTTCGGCGGAAGTTTGGAATGGTCGTTTGGCAATGGTGGGTATTCTGGCGGTGCTAATGGAACTGCTGCTAGGTCGAGGTCCGCTCCACGCGATCGGGCTGTTGTAAGGGGAGTGGGGAAAAGGCTGGAGGCTGAAGGCTAAAGGATAAAGATGATTTCCTCCCCTTCCGTCGCTGTTGCCTGATAACATCCTTATATTACCCATTCTTCAATTAATCGGGGTCCTGTTTATATTGTCTGGGATTTCCTCGTCGCCTGAATTTTGCCTGTTCGACGTACCAGCGATACCACTCTTTTGAGCTGCGTAATGCCAGCCATAGGAGGAGTAGGGCGATTAGACCCCCTGTTTGGGTGCATCAAGCGCAAACAGAACAAGCAGAACGCAAAGCGTGTCCTCAGCGAAGAGAACCCATAGAGGAACATTCTTTAAGCGGTAAAACCAGCCTACCTGAACAAGCTTCAGGACCAACGCCAACAAGCCGCCAATAACACCCAATAAATCGACTAGCCAGCCCGACACCCCGGTTATTCGTGCAACCGCTACTCCCATTAGTGCGCCTACTAGGGGACTAAACAAAAGCTGGATGATTTGCAGTATTCGCAGTCCAAGTCGATCTTTTGAGAAGACTAGCTCGATAAGGGACCAACTCACCAAAACTCCCAACCCAACTTTTGGAGAAATGTGAGATAGGAGTGGCACCTGTGACCAAAGGTTGCCACCATAGATTGCGATTAGAAGTAGAGGGAGGGCTATTCTCATCCCCGCTGCTGCAGAGGCGGAGAGCACAGCCAGGAGTTCAATCATAACTATGGTGTAACAGATCTATGCCTACTGCCGTAAGGTAGTGAACTTGATTAGGGTAGCAGTGAAGCTTCCATTTTTAATGACTCGGCGTTTAGCCGTTTGTAGGAATTTATAGAGATCTGAACTGATGGAACTCCGTAAGTCAGTTTGTCATTTGGCGATCGGAGGGTCTGTATAGACCAGAACGATTTGGTGTGACGGCGGCAGGAAAAGAACGTAAAAACCACGTGTCAGTCCAGCTTTGGTGTAGATTCTACACTGTAACGTTCTATTTCGGATTCAGTTGTGGTCTACAATGCCTTACGTTTATGAACATCCTCGCCCTAGCCTGACTGTTGATTGTGTTGTATTTGGTTTGGATGATGCTGATCTAAAAGTTTTGCTGATTCAACGGAACATTCCGCCCTTTGTCGGTGGTTGGGCGCTTCCAGGTGGATTTGTTCGTTTGGATGAATCGCTTGAGGCAGCAGCAATACGGGAGCTTCAAGAGGAGACTGGAGTTGAGAAGATTTTCCTGGAACAACTCTATACATTTGGGGAGTCGATCGGGATCCACGGGAACGGGTTGTGACGGTGGCCTACTATGCGCTTATCAATTTGGATGAGCATCCGCTGAAAGCAACAACCGATGCTAGGGATGCGGAGTGGTTTCCAGTTGCAGCAATCCCTGAGCTGGCCTTTGACCACGACCAAATTCTTGCAGCAGCCCTAACTCGTTTGAAGGGTAAAGTTCGCTATGAACCGATCGGATTTGAGCTTTTGCCAAAAAAGTTTACCTTATCCCAGTTGCAGCGGCTCTATGAAACCATTTTGGGTCATACACTCGATAAACGAAATTTTAGAAAAAGATTTTGAGCATGGGGCTACTCATTGAACTGGATGAAACGGAAAAGGATGTTCCCCATCGGGCTGCACGGCTTTACCAATTTGATGAACAGGAATACCAACAACTGAAGGCGAAAGGGTTCAATTTTGAGGTTTAAGGCAGGACCTTGTGGCTGCGATCGAGGGGAAGGTGAACAGATACCTAAAAACTCCTTGTGAACACGGAATAGCCTGTAAAGTTTTATTCAGCATCACACTACAGCATCACATCTATGCCATTCCTAAGACTCCTGGCAACTCCTCTCCTTAGAAGCAGCGGAGTTTCGAAGGTGAGAACAAACCAACTCTTCAATGTTCTGTCAGTTTGCTGTCTAGTCGGTTTGGGGATTCTGCCCGGTGCACTAAAACCGAAGTCTGCCCTTAGCGCGGATGCCGTAAAGGTTTCCTATGGGCCACTGGAGTTTTCGCTGTCAGCTGACTCCCTAAAGACATTTGCAGAAACGGGTAAGGTTACAGGAGATTTGGCGTTTTACGCAAAGTTTCTAAACCCAAAAGCGCTGGTGGAACTCCGTCAGTTTTTACAGCGGCGATTTGAAGTTGGGCCTGTTGTCATTTCCCAACTCACCTATTCTCCAATGGGAGAACGAGTGTTTCAGAAGCTAGGAGACATCATCCGTACTGATTCTCGCCAGAATGGACTTTATGCGCTGAGGGCTGCACTCATTCTGGCAGCAGCTGACCCTCAGGGCATGACGGTGCTAAATATTATTCATCACTATCCCACCCGCAATATTCGGGTTGATGCCAAGCAATTGTTAGCCCTAAAACAGCTATTTACGGCTGAAACCGACTACCGCAATGCAGCAATCAAAGCGATCGCTCAAGAAATGCAGGCCGAAATCACTGCTCAGCCGCCTGTGGACTTTTCCAAACTTCCCAACTTAAAACGACCGGGACCCTTTAAGTTCTCCCATCGCACCCTCAAGTTGAACCGCGATCGCCAAACGCTCGAAGGAAAGCGAATTCTCCGCCAGTTTGCGGTTGATCTCTATCTGCCTGAAGGACAGTCTCAGCCCGTTCCGGTCGTTGTCATGTCCCATGGTTTAGGTTCCAGCCCCAGTGCGTTTGCTTACTTAGGAAGGCATCTGGCATCTCATGGGTTTGCTGCTGTAATACCGCAACATATTGGCAGCGACGCGACCCGTAGACAATCACTGCTGCTCGGAATCGTTGGTAGTGATATTAATCCCGTGGAGTTCATCGATCGCCCATTGGATATCACCTACACCCTCGATGAGTTGGAGCGCCTATCCCAGTCGGACCCGACCTTAATGGGACGGATGAACTTACGGCAGGTAGGCGCGATCGGACATTCGTTTGGAGGCTATACGGTTCTGGCACTGGCAGGTGCTGACCCCAATACTCAACGGCTACGCCAATACTGTGCCGACTCCCCGCCCAGCTTAAACGCTGCTCCAACGTTGCAGTGTCTCGCCGATCGATTACCCGCATTCAACTATCATCTCCGCGATCCTCGAATCAAAGCAGCGTTTGCCATTAGCCCTATTACCAGCGTTGTTTTAGGACCCGAAAGTTTGAGCAAAATCGACATTCCCACCATGCTGATGGGCGGCAGCGACGATTTTGTGGCATCGGTGGTGCAGGAGCAGATTCATCCCTTTATCTGGCTGACAACACCTGAAAAATACCTGGCTCTAGCCATTCCCAGCGGTCATACCTATGCGGATAACACAGAGGAGGGAGGGGCAGCACCACAACCGGGGAGCTTAAGTTTTTGCTGTCTGGACCCGATCCAACACTAGGTAAAGAATACATTCGGGAATTAAGTCTGGCGTTTATGCAAACCTATCTGGCAAATCGTTCTGACTATAAAGTGTTTCTCAGTGCAGCCTATGCCCAGTCGGTGAGCCGCAAGCCACTTAATCTTGATCTTGTCCGCTCTTTAACTCCTACTCAACTGGAACAAGCCTACGCTGGAAAAACACCTATTCCGATCGTTCCCCGTTAGTCGCTGAAACCACTCCTCAGAAGCAGGAAACAGTTTTAACTGAGATCGCCAAAACAGGAGTCCTGCGGGCAGCAGTACGCCTCGATGCGCCTCCTTTTAGCTTCAAGGATGAATCTGGACAGCCAACCGGATTTTGTGTGGATCAGCTAAAGGATTTGACAAACCAACTGCAGCAACAGTTGAACCGATCAATTCGCCTTGAAGTGAAGGCTGAGGCAACCCTAGAAAATCGGTTTCAGCTCATTCGAGATAACCAGGTTCATGTCGAGTGTGGTCCCGACACCATTCGCAATAACATTCCGGGGTCGTATTTTCCAAACCTTTCTTTGTCACGGGCACGCAATTCCTAGCCCAAAAACAAAGCAAATTTCGGTTAGTCCTCTAAATACGTTTAAGGATGTACGCATTGGCGTAATAGAAGGGTCAACCACCGAGAACTTTGTTCGCGATCGTTACCCAAAAGCCGCTATCACCAACTTTGATGGCAGAACTGGGCGATCGCAGGGTGTTCAGGCCCTAGCGAAGGGCAATATTGACGTCTTCGCCAGCGACGGCATTCTGTTATTAGATGAAGCAAAAAAGCAAAACCTATCCCTGAATGACTACACCCTGCTTCCCGATGGACCTCTGACCTGTGACCCGTATGGGATGTTGCTTCCTGCAAACGCTCCCCAATGGAGAGATGCCGTCAACGATTACATCAACAGCCCTGCCTATCGGCAAACCTGGCAAAAATGGTTTACCCAGAGTTCTTACTCCTATATTTTTCTGAACCTCGACTTCTGCGTAAAATAGCCAAAATCTACATTGCTGAAAAGCACTATGAAACGAAACGGAGTTTCGGGCATAGAGCCTCTATTTCATAGCCAAATTCAGCAAAGCCCCAAAATCTACACCAGTGCTTTTTGAGGGCCGGTCGGTTTCGTTTCAAATCCCAACCAACTTGAAGCGGGTTGTCCAGTGAACCATCGGCTTTCCGTGCCCGGTATTGGTATTGGATGGTGGAAAAGTGAAGGAAAACCCGGTCTTCCGGTAGCAGGCTGTCACTCGAAAAAAACCCCGTTTGAAAAAACGACACAACGACATCTGTAAATATAATCTGCAAAAACTCCTGCGCTTCCTTACCTGCTATACGACCTGTAAGGGTGGCTTTTTCAGATGTTCGCCACATGCACAGGCCAACAGGAGTGTTGGGCTGGCTTTATTCACCCGCATGGTGAACTGAAAATCTTGCATTTGGACCTTCCCGCACCACCGCCGTTACTGTTTCCGGCAGTCTGATTCTCGCCCAGGACCAGCTTTCAATTTCAATCTCACCTTTGTGGGTATTGTCCTGGCTTTATCCCTCAATCCCATCAATTTTGAGAAAATAATTTACCTTTGTCATTGTTCTCACCTTCATTATTTTGTGGGTTGATAACATTGAACGATGCGTCGATCGCTATGGGTTTTGATACCGACTTAAATCGCGTTAAAAACAGAAGCTTCTTAAGAAGTCCTTACAGATGGACTTTCATAATCTGCAATCTAAAATCTGCAATCTAAAATGGTAAGAGTTGCTATTGATGGCAACTAAGGCCATTCATCACATCGTTTGGGGTCCAGCCTTAGCGATAGCAGCCCCTGATTTCACAGCCAGCAATTCTGTGAAGTCGTAACGATCGCGTCGGCTGAACTAACTTTTAGAGTAGGTGGCAAATGGGAAGAACTCGGGAATGTTTACTCCAGGGCCAACAACAGGCGATGTTAAACTGCAAAAATTAGACTGCAAAAAAATTGAGCCGAAATGAGCGTTAAAAGCATTATTCTGGTTAGATTTCTGGCGTTGGTAATTGCTGCTGGTACTGTTGCCCCTGTTGCCCCCGTCCGAGCTGCCGAGATCATTGCCGTTCGCTTTGGTCCATTTGAGCAATCCCTGCCGGTTGCCGATTTGCGTCATTATGCGGAAACACGTCAGGTATCGGCGGCGCTTCGAGGCTTTTTGCGGTTTGTGAGTAAAGAGGATCAGCAATCGCTTCAAGAATCGCTTGGGATGAAATTTCCTGTGGATCTGGTTGCAGTCGATTATGTTCTTAATAGACCAACCGGAATTCGGTTTCTTTCAAAGGTGGCTCAAGCAATTCAGGGCGTTGAACCTGTTGGAGTACAGGCACTCCGATCGGCTGTGATTTTGGGGATTCAATCAGGCAAGCTCAATGCGCTGAGTCTTTTGGAGGCCTATCCACTCCAAAAACTGACTGTGAATTTGCCGAAAGCGCTGAATCTTATTGACACACTGGGTCCCAAACCGCCGACTGATACTCTAATTAGCAGTGCTTTTTGGCAAACTTGGGTTGATTACCAAGCAACAATCGGTAAGGACAGGCAGTATGATGCCTGCCTGTTTGGTGACTCCATTTCTGCGGCCCTGGGCAACTCGCTAGGCGATCGGACCTACAATTTTGCGATCGGTGGCATGAGCAGCGTCTCCTGATTGAACAGCTCAAGCAGCTATCGGACCACTCCGTTGGATGCCAGAAAGCCATCATTGCAATTGGCACTAATGACGCCTGGTATACGATTCAGGATGACCGCTTTGTTAAAAATTTGAAGACAGCGATCGCTTTGACGCGCCAGCTAGAGCGAAACAAATTGTGCTGATTCCGGCTTTTTACTCGACCCTTGCTGCCAGCAAAACCCCGCTCTCGCAGGACCCATTTCTCGGGTTGACGCCATTAACCAACAAATAAATGAAGTAGCTGCGTCAGAAAATGTCCCGGTTGATTCAGCGGCAATTCAACCTCTGTTTGAAGGACAAACCCTCAAACAATCCTTTACAACGGACGGAGTGCATCTCAATTCAGCGGGAATTACCCTATATCGGCAGGCACTTCTCAACATTCTGAGCGCGCTTTCATGATCACACTTTCATAGAAAGGCAAATGCAGGGGCATTGTATGTAATGTCCCTACAGGTTCTAGGTAGATTCTCGGGTGGACCTAAAAGGTAAGGATGCGCGGCGTTAGCCGCCATCGTTAACAGCTTCAAAATCATTACGATTTGGGCACCACCGATTCTCGAAAGATAATGTTACCTGACTGTGGCTGTTTGATGTGCCCCGGCATGCAGCAGACCGCCTAGTTTTGCGCTTAAACGTTGCCAAAGGGTTGTTTTGCTTCTGCCTGTTGCTTTGTCATAGCTTGCATAGGCTTCCTTGTACCGCCCCAGACGTTGCAGTGCGGCTCCGCGGAAGATCAAGGCTTCGCGATCGTGTGGTTGAATCTCTAACGCTTTCTCACAGCTTGCTAAAGCTTCTTCAGGGCGTTCAAGCTGAATTAGCATCGTTCCCCGAAAGACCCAGGCAGGGTAGAAGCCTGAATTTAACTCGGTTGCCTTATCAAAACAAGTTAATGCTTCCGAGTACCGTTCCAAATTTGCCAGCGCATCTCCCCGACTGTACCAGGCCAGTAGGTGACTTGGGTCTGTTTCAAGCATGCGACCAAAAACACCTAGCGCAGCCTCAAATCGCTTTGCGCTCATCAGTGCTTGTCCGTAATCGTATTGAAGCTCGTTCACCTTTTGAAGGTGATCCGAGTTTTGGTTACAAATAGTCTCAGTGTTAACCATGATAAACCTTAAATACTCCGCCGAAAGCAATAGAGGAAATCGTTTATTTTACAGAGATAGATATAGCCTTCAGCTAAATCCCGGTAGCTGCGTAGAGTAATTAGTGTCTTGGGGTTGTCTCTTAAGACTAAGCAGTTTTGCTACAAGATTAAACCGAGAAAACTCGGAAATTGTGCTGGAAATCACTTCATTGCCTAACTGAACTCATAAAACGGCAATATCAACATCACAAAATGACACTCTAAACATCACAAAACTATGCGTAAAAAGGTTGGCTGCGAATTGAAGTCATGCATAGAACGATTAAGCCCCCACAGGAACAACGATTATGCAACTCTTCAACAGCCCCCAAAACAACGTCTTAACGACTTCTTTAACCAATAATTCCAGTTCTGCTAATGTATCTGCCTATCAAACAGCAGGTGCACCCAGCCTCCACAATCCGCTTTATCAAACGAATCGTTCCAGCTCTAACCCAGTTGATTTCAATGGGGATGGCAAGACTGATTTGTTCTGGTACAACAACCAAACAGGTGATACCAGAGCCTGGTTAATGAGCGGAACAAACTCTCCTACCGTAGCTAGCTACAACAAAGTCACTCCTTCAGCAGGGTGGACTCTTAAGGGATTTGGTGATTTTAACGGCGACAGCAAAACGGATGTCTTCTGGTACAACCTCTATACGGGTGATACCAGGGTCTGGTTTATGGACGGAAGTAAATCTCCCACAGTATCCTCTTTCGAAAAAGTTCCTGCACAACCTGGATGGCAGTTTAAGGGTTTCGGCGATTTTAACGGTGATGGTAAAACCGACTTATTTTGGTACAACACACAAACGGGTGACACCAAAACCTGGTTGATGAATGGAAGCAATTCACCAACCGTAGCTAGTTACAACAAAGTCTCAGCTTCGTCAGGATGGTTATTAGAGGGATTTGGTGACTTCAACGGAGATGGTAAGTCCGATTTGCTCTGGTACAACAGACAAACTGGCGATGCTAAAGCATGGTTGATGAATGGTAAAAATGCTCCCACCTCTACTACGTTGGGCACTGTTTCTCCCAATTCAGGCTGGACCTTTGAGGGTTTGGGCGACTTTAATGGCGATCGCAAAACCGATCTCCTTCTGCGCAACACTCAAACAGGTGATACTCAAGCCTGGTTGACCAATGGAACCAAGACATCCACGATCGTGAATTACAGCAAAATGTCTGCTCAAAGCGGATGGTGCTTTGAAGGATTGGGCGACTTCAACAACGATGGTTGGTCGGATGCCCTTTGGTACAACAAGCAAACGGGTGTTACTGAAACGTGGCTGATGAATGAAACAGGTAGTCCCAGTCGTCGCACCAGTCGTCAGGATACGTCATCGTACTGGGATCTTCAATCCCTCGGTGATTTTAATGGTGACGGCAAAACGGAAATGTTTTGGCGTAACTATGGAGTCAGCAATGCAGGCGTACAAATATGGTCAATGAACGGTCAAAACAACTACTACGCATCTGGCTATGGTAACTACCATGCCTCCAGCTATGGTAAAGAACTGACCGAATCAGGGTGGCAACTCGTTGGTATGAACCAGTTGATGGGCACTGCACTCACTTAATAGGAAACGCTTCTAAATACCATGATTAGTTAAGAGAAGAATGTTTAACGAACATTCTTCTCTCAATCGTGTTTATTTCGAATAAGGCTCGTGAATTTAATAAATCCGCAAACTGTACGAGTGGGTTTAGGCGGCTCAATCTGCACCTTGCAATGAATTTGACGGTAAAGCCCACTCCTACAACATGTCGGACTGATTTGCTCTCCATTCCTAAAGCTTTTTCTCAGCTATCACTTCTTGATAAGTGATCGTGGATCGAAAACTTTACCTGAGCTTTGACTCTCTAGACTTCTTACATAGGCAGTAGCCACATCAGCTGCGGGAAGTCCTTTGGAACCATCCTGTCCCATTGCTTCTAGCGTTTCACTAACCCACGGCGGCGACACAACATTCACCCGAATCCCTCGTGGCGCTTCCAGTGCGGCTGCACGGACAAACCCTTCTAAACCCGCGTTAACCAAGCTGATTGCTGCACTGCCAGGCATGGGTTCTTGCGCAAGGACACCCGTTGTAAGCGTAAACGACCCATTATCGCTGATGTAATTTATTCCTACCCGTACTAGATTGACCTGTCCCATCAACTTATTTAAGAGGGAAAAATCGAAGTCTGCGTCGGTCAGTGACTCTAGCGCACCAAACTTTGCCTGGCCAGCAGCAGAAACAACGGCATCGAAGGTTCCGACGGTTTCAAAGAGTTGATGAATGGAATCTTTAGACGCTAAATCAACCTGGTATTCGCCTTTTGTGCGGCCTACCTGTACAACTTGATGGTGGGCAGAGATGGCCTTAGCGATCGCCTGCCCAATGAGTCCACTTGCCCCAATCAGAATTACTTTCATAGTTGCTCTCCGTTGTCATATCCATAGCGCCGAATCCTTTCCATTAGTCCAACCAAGAGCGCTACAGCTTTTAACTAATCAGGATATGCTCAATAAAGGCTGCTAATCGTTTATGACTGACAGTTTTCAGCTTTTAGCAACGGGTTGAACATGTTTAGGTAGTGGGTAGGTATAGTAGGCAAACGAGAGCTTTCTAATGGGACATTAGTAAACGACTCCGAAAGAAGAATAACGCTGGACGGCCACCTATTTGAATTAATTGCTTAGCGATATTTTGGACCTCCCGCTGCCTCTGCACTTTCTTGTTCGAAAGATATACTCCCAGCAATGCCTGATTTATCATTTGGTGAAATCGGTTATGCGGTAATTGGGAAACGCTTTTTGTGGCGTTTTGAATAAAGTGCTTAAATCGACCAATCATTTCATCTTTATTGGTGTAGTAAAAACAAAAATTCAAATCTCCGTTAATAAGATCTTCTTCCTGATCAATTAAATAATCCAACAGGATATGTAATCCCTGAACCCAGGAAAGTAACTAGTTTTGATTTGATTTATGATTTCACTTGATAATTTTCGATCGAATGCATAAGCGACTAAACAAAAAATTCCGAGCGTTGACCCAGCACAGGCGGAAAATTCGTACCAGTGGAGTTCTGGAAGCTGTCTCTGGTATATAGAGAACCATGCTTCCAGCCGCGAAACACGTTCTTCAACTCTCACATGTTTGTGAACTTGCAAATCACAGTAAAAGGCAGCTAGTTCATGTAGAGTTGGTGCAATTTTTGAATAGCTCGGTAATTTGTATAAAACTTCCTGGCAGGCTTTAACCAAGTTCTTTAAATAACCGCCATCAGTTTGTTCGTTTCGAAATCGGTAATAGTTGGCATCTTGTGAGTCTGGCGTAAGTGCATGAACCATTGATTCATGCAAAGCACGAAAATCTCTAGGATCGAGTGAGGTGCTGCGATCGCACAAGTTATCTAGATAATCACTAATCGTTTGGTAAGCAACAATAAATTTAATTGCTTCCTGCCAGTGATCTTTCGCAAGCAGTCCATAAATTGGCCCCCCTCACAATGAAATTGCTTGGCTTCAATGCTAGCCAATGCTTGCTTACGAAGCTCTAAATTTGGAATTTGCTGTGCTTGAATCTTCCAATAATTTAGGTAGCTTCTAGCCGTTGGAAGAACCTTAAAACAGGTTTCTGACATCAACGACCAGGGAGAAGCCGGAATATTCATGGAGGTTAATGCTGCAATTAGCAAAACGGTTGATAAGAATCGCGATCGTGCTCTTCTTACTATAAGAAAGCATTGCAGGTTCCTCCCTCCTCATAATGGAAGAATCAGTTGTTGAAGTGCTTAGTATCGTTCAAGCATTTGCCGCATTAAATTGAGATCACTTTCTCAAAGCAATTTGCAATCGCTTTGAGAAAGTGCCTGATTCCAATTCGGTTTCGCTTTTCGCTTATTTAGTCATCGAATCACGATATTTTTGGCTAATTGATACTGCCGTTGTCGTTCTTCTTGCCGCGATCGCTTTTCGTCTGTCAAGTGTCCATAGCAATGTGGACACGAAATCCCGTCTTCGTAGTAAGGAGATACCTTATCCTCTTCAGCAAGCGGGTACCCACAACTGCGGCACATCTCATGAGTGCCTTCTTCGAGGCCATGCTGCACTGCAATTCGCTGATCAAACACAAAACATTCGCCCTGCCATAGGCTCTGCTCTGCTGGAACATCCTCCAAATATTTGAGAATGCCACCCTTCAGGTGATATACCTCCTGGAAGCCCTGCTTTAGCATCAAGGACGACGCCTTTTCGCAACGGATACCGCCCGTGCAAAACATGGCAACTTTTTTATGCTTGGTCGGATCAAGATGGTTTTGAACAAATTCAGGAAACTGTCTGAATGATTTAGTCTCCGGGTTGACTGCACCCTTGAAAGTTCCAATATCAACCTCGTAATCATTACGGGCATCAATTACTGTAACGTCTGGATCAGAAATCAGTGCGTTCCATTCGGCCGGATCAACGTAGGTTCCAACCTGTTCACTTGGATCAACCTCAGGCATTCCCAGCGTCACAATTTCTTGTTTCAACCGCACTTTCATTCGCTCAAATGGGAGAGCATCTGCGTAGGATTCCTTGTGTTCCAGATCTGCTAATCGATCGTCAGAACGTAACAATGCCAAAACTGAATCAATTGCCTCACGAGAACCCGCGATCGTCCCGTTAATGCCTTCTGGTGCTAGCAGAATCGTTCCCTTCACGCCACGGTCGCTGCAGTAAGAGAGCAAAACGCTTTGCTTCTCGGCAAAATCCGGTAATTTGACAAATTTGTAAAAGGCAGCGACGACTAGAGGCATGGCTTTGAACATGAATGATGAGGGAAAGAGAGAGGGAACGAGAAAGGGATGAGGAATGAGGGATGAGAGCGGAATTAAGAGTTTGAAATGAAGAGTTAAGAATTCAAAGCTCATTTTTAACTCATAATTCTCAACTCATAATTGCCCATGGCCCATTGCTCATTGCCCAACTTAAAACCTTCCTTACACCCAGGGTTCGTCATCATCGTCTCCGATCAACGGTAATTTCGTTGCCTGATGGGTGTTTGTTGGTTTGGGAGGCTGGGTAGGAGTGGGGTTCTCGCCTTCGTTCCAGGGAGAATCAGAGGGAGGCGTTTCGGTTGGGTTTGGTTGAGAGGTAGGCTCAGAGGAGGCGTCTGAAGGAGTATCCCAGGGGTCAAACGGATCGTCGGCGATCGACGTTGATGGCGCATCCCCAAAAGAGTCCTTGACCCTTGACCCCTGACCCCTGATCCCTGGCCCCTGCTCACTGACTTCTTGGTTCCTATCCACCCCGGTTGACTGGTCGCAGGGGTTGTTTTCGATGAAACCGCTTCATCCTCTTCGAAAAGAGCGTCGAAAAAGTCCTCCGGGTCTTCCTCGGTTGACGATCGGGGTATTTGCTCCCAATCATCGTCGTCGTCCTCTTCTGGATCAAGAATTTCTCTAGCTTGCACGGTTAGGGTTTGAATCCCGTCCTCGACCTGTTCGCTCAGGTTTTGGCTTTGTTCCCTCATCTGCTGGGCCAGAGTTTGACTTCGTTCGCGGGCTTGTTCAGCCAGAATTTGGGCTTCCTCCTGAAGTTGTTCATTAAACGTCTGCACCGTTTCTCTGGCTTGTTGCGCGAGAGACTGGGCACGTTCCTTGAACTGTTCGGTCAGGTTTCGAAATCGCCCTTTGGCTTGTTCAGTTGTTTCCTGGGCGCGCTTCTTGAGCGTTTCTATCTCCTGCGTTATCTGGGTTTTCTCTTCTCTGAAAAACTCTCCGGCTTTCGTTAACTTTTGCCGAATCCCTTCCTGATAAATCTCAAAGCTTTTGATTGCATAGTCAGGAACCAGAATCCGTCGATGGCCACTGCTTAGAATTTGAGTCGGGACAATTTGGTAAACTTCCCCGTTACTCCACCTAGATCGCTTGAGACAAACAGATATTTCGAGATTTCTCCAGTCCTCAAGTTGAATACGTAATCAATAATTTTGCCGACTTTTTCACCGGAATCACTCCAAACTTCGCAGTTGAGCACTGTTTCAAGCTTGCTGACTTTCTCGGCGTTAGTTTCTTCTGATTTGGAATGGGTCAGTACACCATTCGCCCCCAATGCGGAAATCTGAGTTAACTTAAACGCTGATTTTTTGCGCCTAAAAGCCCGATTTGGCGATGAATCCCAACACTCGATGGGACGGAGCATACATCCACAAAACCTCAATCCGCCCCAGTTCTTCCATTGTGTCTCGATTGAGCACCAACTGGTTGAGCAACTCGCTCTGTTTGATAGATTCTGGTTGAGTGGTCATCGTTTCTACTTGATTGTGCCAATCTGTCTGAAAAAGCGTTGTACAAGACACTTGAAACCTGGCAGAGTCGGTGAAGTAATGATGTCTTGGGCGTTGTAGGTGGCGGTTCGTTTGAGAATGGCATTCTCACGGCGGTATACTTCAACCTGTTGTCGTTCGCGGCTGACGATCCAGTATTCTTCAACGCCCTGGGATGAGTAGAGTTTGAGTTTAGCCTCTCGGTCTCGTCGTTCATTCGTAGCACCCGGAGATAGCACTTCGACGATCAGTTCGGGTGCCCCAGTAAAATGCCCGGCTTCATCTGTGAAACGCTCCATGCGTTCAACGCTGATCCAAATTGCATCGGGGATGACATTATCCGCATCGCTGAAAATGATGCCAGGATTTGGGAACGCTTCTCCCAATTGTGTCTCCTCTGACCAATTACCTAATTCGTTGCAAATATTGCGAATAACGGATTGGTGTCTGAGGTGGGGTGCTCTGGTCACAAAGAGTTCTCCGTCAATGATCTCGTAGCGCTTCCACTCGTCGGCTTCGAGGAGATCGAGATCGGCAGTCGTCCAGCGAACTTTTTCAAATGAAGTCTGGCTCATAGAATATCTCCACGAACTTCCTGGTTCTATTTTCGCTTGTTTTACCGCTGTTGATCGCGCCCTCTCAACGATCGCCCCTACGTATTGGTTCAAGGGCGATCTTAGGTGATTGAGAAACCAGAGTTCTAGCAGGGTTTTGGCATGATCCACTCATGCTGAGCAGAACCTCGATTTCTGAGACCAGTTGAAGGAACCTAACTTCTCACCTAAGTCCACCAGGAAATTAATATCATTGCTATTGGGATTAGCGTCTCCCCGACCGACTGAACTAAAGACGCGCACTTTTTGGCACCATGGTAGGACAGCAATTTCTAGAATGAGTCGCGCTTCTCATAAAGAATTGTCTCAACTTCCAGGGTTCCTTTTGTTCTATAGATAAAGCCTTTGCCCTGCTCGTTGATATCACACGTGACTTCGATGGCTTTTATCTACTTTGCGATCGTATAACTAGTTTTAAACGAATGGCACTGACGGAAGGGGATAAAAAGGCTCCAAGGCTTGATATGAGAGAATCAGAGCCTCAGAGACCAACAAAACTATTCCTTTACTATGGCAAATCGAGCCGAGATCCTCAAGCAAAAGTTTCAGAATAGTCTTGCCCTCCCTTTTGAACACGTACTGCCGGAAGCCCTCGTGCAACAGGTGCTGCAAGAACAGGGAGTCAAGTACCGCAAAGTGCTTTATACCCCGATTGTTGTGCTGTGGGCTTGGTTATCCCAAGTGCTCGATGCGGACCAAAGTTTAAGCAATGCGGTGAATCGAGTGATTGCCTGGATGGCAGAGGCGCGCGAGGAAGTGCCCTCTACCGATACCGGAGCTTACAGTAAAGCTCGTAAACGCTTACCTATGACCGTACTCAAGCCCTTGTTGCGGCAAACGGCAACGGCACTGACATCGGAGATAAAACCTGAGCACCGGTGGTGTGGACGACGGGTAAAAGCCTACGATGGCACAACGGTGCTGATGCGTGATACCCCTGCAAATCAGGCGTTCTATCCACAGCACAGCAATCAAAAAGTGGGCTGTGGCTTTCCCTGGCAAAGTTAGTGGTGTGGTTTTGCGGAACAACTGGAGCGGTTTTGGAAGTAGCCATTGCAGCGTTTAACACCAGTGAATGGCAACTGTCCCGGCAACTGTATGCCACCCTACAAAGCGAGGACATCGTTGTCGCTGATTCTGCCTATGGCACCTACGTCGATTTGGCACTGGTGTACTCAAGCGGAGCCGATGCCGTCTTTCGCAAACATCATGCTCGCCACTGTGATTTTCGTCGCGGCAAGAAACTGGGGATTGGCGATCATATCGTGCAGTGGCAACGTCCACTTCTTTGCCCACAATCAATGAGTAGAAGGGACTTTGAGTCATTACCCAAAAGGATTGAGGTCAGAGAAGTGCATTTGTTGGTTCAACAACCTGGGTTTCGCCCTAAGGAAATTATTCTGGTGACGACGCTACTGGACCCTAAACGCTATCGCAAAGCGAAGCTCGCCGAACTCTATCAACTACGTTGGCAAGCCACCGAAGTCAATCTCAAGCATCTCAAAACCACCTTGAAGATGGAAATGATTGCTGCCAAAACTCCAGAGATGGTGCAAAAGGAAATTTGGATGCATTTGCTGGCGTACAACTTGCTCCGAACCTTGATGTGGCAAGCGGCTCAACAAGCTCAGGTACCCCCTTACGAATCTCCTTGCAAGGGACTCGGCAACAGTTCAATCAGTTTAGACCGCAGTTGGCAACAGGGTCTGATAAAGCCGTCGTCACCTCTACACCGCTTTGCTAGAGGTGATTTCGGATCAGTTAGTGCTGTTGCGTCCTCACAGGGTTGAACCTAGAGTTATCAAGCGCAGACCTAAACCTTTTCCCAGGATGCAACAACCTCGTTCAGTTCTCAAAGCTAAGCTGGTTGCTTAATACAGCTTCCGTCAGTGCCATTCAGCTTTAAACTATTTTTTAGCTCTCATCATCCGATTCAAATCAATAGATCCTTTTTACTCCCTGAGTCTCCTAAGTTTGCTTTCTACTCTATTTATATCTTCTGTCATATTTTGATTGACATAGTACTTACGAGCTTCCTGATAATCCTCAATCGCTCCTCTATTATCATGATAAAGCCCAAAACGGGCATCACCACTGCCCTCGTAAGCCCTTGCCAAACTAATTTTATCATTTGGATTAATCTCAATTGCTTTTTTGTAATCTTGAAAGGCATTCTGTTTGGCGTTTGAAGCAGAAGTTCTATTTCTTAAACCAAGATAAGCATTGCCCAAAGATAAGTAAGCATTACCTCGATAAATGTATGAATCTGCATTCTCAGAATCTAGTTTGATTACTTTATCGAATTTCTGAATTGCACTTTGATAATATCTCTGCGCACTATTGAAGTCTTTTAAGTTGTAGCTCTGGTCCCCCATTTTTTCAGGGCTATTTCATTCTAGACGAGGTAGACAATCCGATAAGCTGAGGCTTAATCCGTTACTGCCGTTCAACCATGAGCACCCTTGCGATTGTGGAAGCTTTTGCTCACTTGCCTGACCCCCGACGAGGAGCCGGACAACGGCACAATCAAGCCCTGTGTCTAGCATTGTTCACCTTAGCAGTGGCAGCAGGATGTCGAGGGTTTCTAGCCATTGGAGATTGGCTCAACGCTTATCACGATGAATTAGTAGGGTTGTTTGACCCAGCTAAAGGACGTTTACCCTCCTACAGCACGATTCGCCGAGTGCTGCTCAACGTAGATTATCAACAGTATTCAGCTTGTTTAGCCAAGTTTTTGAGATTAGTCCTCGTGCGGGTGAGATGGTAGCTGTCGATGGCAAACGATGGCGTGGCTCCTATCAACTGGTATCGGAGCATTCAACCACTGAGCCGCATCCAGCGATTCAACTGGTGAGTGTGTATTTGGTTGAACGGGGTTTGATTCTTGAACCCTACGAGGTTGAGCATAAGAGCAATGAGATCAAGGTGTTGCCCCAGTTAGTCAAACAGTTCGCTTGCAATGGAGTGGTGTTTGCTTTTGATGCGATCAACACCCAAAAAAGTTGCACCTCAATTGTTGAGAGTCACAATCACTATCTAGGAGCACTCAAAGGCAACCAATCTGGGCTGCTCAAAGAGGTCAAGGCGAACTTTCAAGTGGAAGACACTTACACAGAATTTAGCAAAGGTCATGGACGCATAGAGGAACGAATAGTTGAAATTTGTCAAACTCTTGATGATATTCGTCCTTGGGCAGGACTATGCACCTTGATTCGCGTGAGGGCTACTCGTACCTTGCTGAAAGGAGAGTATGAAATTGTGGGTAAAACCGAGATACGCTATTACATTTCCTCGTTGCGTGAAACTGCACTCAATCTCTATCGTGCTCACCGAAGCTCCAAAGTGCATTATGTGCGAGATGTGACGCAAGCTGAGGATGCTTGTAGAATCCGGATAGTTCCCTTGCCTCAGATTGGGCAATTGCTCGAAATCTGGCACTCAATCTCTATCGGGACTTGGGCTTTAACAATATGGCTCAAGCCCAACGTCGTTGCGGTTTCAGCTTGAAGCAACTCAAATCAATCTTTAGAATGAAATAGCCCTGTGTTTGCCCCAGAGTGGGAAAAGGGCTGTACGGGCTGTACCGGCTATGTTAACGCGCTAGGCGACCTATCAATGCTGAATGAACGCGATACAACCTTCGTACTGGTCTCCCGTGCTCCGTTACCAAAACTGGAAGCCTACAAGAATCTGAAGGGATGGACTATTCCCTGGTATTCCTCATTTGGCAGCAATTTTAATTACGATTTCCATGTCACATTAGATGAGAACATTGCGCCCATTGAATATAACTATCGAGACAACGCTGAATTAGAGAAACGAAACGGCCTAAATGTGATGCAGGGTGAGAGCCACGGTCTCAGCGTTTTCTTCCGGCTTGGTGACGATGTTTTCCACACCTACTCAACCTATGCCCGTGGCGTTGAGTCTCTCACCGATGCTTACAGTCTTCTTGATATGACCCCCTACGGACGGCAAGAAGATTTTGAAGATTCACCAGCCGGATGGCCACAACAGCCGACGTATGGATAACGATGCAGCACTTCTAAGCGATCGCAGTAGCGATCGCGGCCCACAGTCATTCACCGCCCAGGAGATAAACCAATGGAAACCATTCAAACACAACAGCCTTCACCAATGCCTGCTCAACCCCAGAAAGAACACCAATGGCTCCAGAAACTCACTGGGAAATGGACCTACGAAATCGAGGTGTTGATGGGATCCGATCACCCTGTTGAAAAATCAACGGGAACTGAAATTGTGCGTTCACTGGGTGAACTTTGGATTTTGGCAGAAGGACAGGGCGAGATGCCTGGCTGTGGTCAGGCTACAACCCTGATGACCCTCGGCTATGACTCCCAGAAGCAGCGCTATGTGGGCACCTGGATCGGCTCAATAATGACGTATCTCTGGCAATATGACGGTGAACTGGACGCAGGCGAAACTGTACTAACCCTTAACTCTGATGGACCTGCAATGACGGGTGACGAGAAGATGGCAAAGTACAAAGACGTGATCGAGTTTAAGAGCGACGATCACCGAATCCTAACCTCTCATATGTTGAAGGATGATGGACATTGGCAACACTTTATGACCGCCCATTACTGGCGCAAAGAATGAAACGTATTGTTCCGTTAATGAAACCAAGTCCTGCACAAAGACTTAGCCAAAGCATAACATCCAACATTGCCCGAAACAGTTGATTGTAATTAAAGATGCGATCGCTCACCATCCCCATTATCCAGGGCATCGCAACCAACACAATTGCCGGGGAAAACATCCATACGATGCCCAACGTTAACTGCCACTTGGGTAGCGTATAGATGTTTCGTTTCCACTGGGAGCTGAGCAGCAGACTGCGAATCGCCAATGTCAAACCGATAACCATGACAGTTGCGAGGCTGATACCCCAAAGATCGATGCTGAAACTATCCGAAGGGAGCGTTCCATCTGTCAGTAATTGGATTAATCCAGATTTGATTTGAGGTAAAGCAAACGCAATCAGCGGCAGTGCACTGATGTTGTAAAACAAAGCAATGCCATATTTTTCGTTTGGCAATATAGCGACATCGGTATAGAACGTAGATAAGATGCCATTATGTTGGAGAAGTTGTCTACCATTTTTCGCGGTGATAAACCATCCCATGCCATAAGAGCTTTTAATCTGCGGGGGTGATGTGTGCATTAAGGTCACGCTGTTTGATGTTAGCAATTGTATCTTCTCAAATTGCCCATCATTGCTGTGCAAAATAAGGTACTTTGCTATATCTTCTGCTGTAGAGACAATGCCCGCATTACCGCCAAGATACCCGGACAATTCTGGATAAGCAAACGGAATGGCAAACGCCATTAAATGACCTGATGCAAGACTACTGGATCGTTGCTGTGCTTCAGACATAGTCGTTGCAGAAAACGTTTTTGACATCTGAAGGGGTGCAAAGATGTGCGATCGCAAATACGATGCAAAGGATTGACCGCTAACCACTTCCACAACTCGTGCCAAGACATCATAGTTGGGATTGAAATAGTGAAATTGGGTTCCAGGAGTCGCAACAGGATGGGCTTTATGTAGACTGTTTACCCGTTCTGCATTGGTAATAGGTTGTGGTTGCAGCGATTCTGAAAAGCTCAGGTCAGACAATCCGCTTATGTGATTTAGCAAGTGACGAATCGTAATTTGGGAAGCGGTTTTGGTGTCAGCCAGAGTAAAGCCTGGCAGGTATTGTTTCACAGGAGCATCTAAACCAATCCTTCCAGCTTCTACTAATTGCAGCACTGCTACTGCCGTAAAGGATTTACTGAGTGACGCGATCGGAAATTGAGTCTGTGGTGTAACGGGTTGTTGGGCACTCGCTTTACCATAGCCTTTGACGTGCAATACCTGATTGTTGTGGGTAATTGCTAAAGCCAAACCAGGAATATGTTGAATGGCCATCTGGTGGATAATGAAGCGATCGATCGCCATCTTGAGCGTGGGTTGAGATACGCCTGGCCGAAGATGGATCATCAGGACGAGCAGCACCCCAATAGAAATAGCCCATAGCGAGGAAACCTATGAATGGAAAAGGCTTTAAGACTGCACATGGGGAGGAAATAACCCAAAACCAATAATGCGGGGTGGAATATCTTGCAAAATGGAAAGTTTAAGGAATGCAGGTAGCTGAGGCGGCTGATTATTTAGGGCACTCTTGACGATGTTTTGTTGAATTAACGACTGAAAGAACTGAATAAAGCGAGTCGGTAATTGCCGTTGTCGCTGAACAGCCGCTAAATGACTGGATTTCACCGCCTTTTGCTTCAGCGGTTGGCTGAGGCAATTGGCAGTTGCAACCGCATCTTGAATGGCATAGTTGATGCCAACCCCACCCACTGGAGACATCACATGCGCTGCATCCCCAATTACCAGAAATCCTGGGCGGTGCCACTGACGGACAAAGCTGGATTCCACTGAGAGAAACGCAATTTGGTGCCAGTCCTGCAACTGCTGCACTCGTTCCTTAAACTCTGGCAGAATTTCCGCAATATTCTGACGGAGTACTTCCAATCCCGCCGCACGGACCTCCTGATAGCCACCTTTAGGAATCACGTAAGCAATCTGCCACTGTTCCCCACGATCGAGCAATATAACCATCCGTCCTTGCCCAATTCGCCCATTTAAGCCTTCTCCATCGTCGGGTTTATGCGGTAAGCGAAACCACAGAACATCCATCGGTGCTGAAGTGGGTACAGCTTCTAGTCCTGCTAATTCTCGCAGCCGTGAATGGCGGCCGTCTGCCCCAATCGTCACCTGTGCCCGAACTTCATGCCAACCACCCTGCCCCCGGTATCTCACCCCTCGAACAAAGCCATTTTCTTCAATCAGCTCTTGAACATTTGCTCCCAGCACTAGTTGAAAATTCGGATATTTCTTTGCCTCTTCCACCACAAAGTCGATGAAGCGTACTTGAGGCATAACCGTAACGTAGGGGAAGCGGGTTTTAAGATGGGTGAAGGTTGGAGAGAGGATAACGCTGCCATCAGTTGCTCTCAGGGTAATGCTCCGCAGTTTTGTGTGGGGCAGTTCTAGTAGGCGATCAGCCAAACCCATTTCCGCCATGATTTCCATTGCAGAGGGTTGAAGCGTATCTCCACGAAAGTCACGATCGAAGTCACGATGGGCTTCTAAAAGCATAACCCCAATGCCTTGACGGGCTAGAAGTAACGACAAAACCGCACCTGCTGGGCCGCCTCCAACAATACAGCAATCGGTTTCTTGAACATCCATCACTTCATGCGCTTGAGGAGCCTGTTCATCTTGAAACGAACGGATATTAGTTGCCATCGCTTCATATCTCCCAACGAATTCTCATGTAATCCAGTGTGACGCTACTATGTAATGCTCCGTCAGCCGAAGGGGTAAATTTTACAGTACTAAATTTTACCAAGTAGATAAATGTAATTAAACATAGGGCAATCGCTTATATCGAACTCGCTTAATGTAAGCATCGAAACCGTTGAATTCTGTACTAGCCCAAAAAAAAGATTGATCCGATTCAGTATTTCCTTCGTAGGTACCCACTACTGAATCGGATCAATCTCAACTGTCACGTTAAGTTGGGTTGAAAATGATGCTTTAGAAGAAGAGCTACAAACTATACAGTTTGAGGCTTGAATCGATCTTGCTCCTTACAAAAGCACGTTTGTTGAAGTATTAATGGGTACGTTCATAGATATTTTCAGATTTATTATCAGAATCTTTACCCTCAACAAGCTCATTAATATTCAGCTTATCCTTCACCGCTTCACCCAAAGAGCTTGATTTGTCAGCCTTATCACTCTGGGATGCTGAAGCTTTACTTTGCCACTCCCGACGTTCTTCTCTCATTTCGCCAATGTCTTCATCGGGTAATGGTTCTGTAACACCAGGGGCACCGATCGTTTTGGTTTCAAGATTTGAGGATGCCGCCAAAACTGCTGTTTGAGCAACACTCAAGAAAACTACTAGACTCACTAGCAGGATAGCAAGGCGTTTAATAATTGATTTGATTGAATGAAGTGCGTGCATTGCCATAATATCTACCTTCTCGTGTAACGGAATTGCTTTGAATCAATCGCAAAATAAATTTTCAGTTAAAGATGCAAGATAGAGATACCGCTTAAACAATGTAGGCTGCAAGTACGGTTTGTAAACTACAGCTTGTATTGTACGCATCTAAACTCAACATCTTTACAATTGAAGTAGCTTAAACAAAAGCCTCAGCTTTTGCCTCTCCCGTTAGGTAGAAGCACCAGGTATATCTTATGGTTTTTGCTGCTGACCGACCGCTAATCGCTCATACTAAGATACTTCTCACAATTCAAATACGATCGCTGCAAATGAAATGGCAACAGGCTGAGTAAAAATTACCAGGCTTTTTGTCCAAATTAGGGAGATGATGGTCTCAGAAATATGAGTGGAGTTATACCGCCAGTTAACCGCCTAGGAGACAGTTGGATTCTGCGCTCTCGCCATGTTATGTCTCTCTAAGCCGCTAGAGTATCCATTTCGTCTGCCACTTGCAGATATTTGCAGGGAATCGTATCTTCCAGTACTGCACTTGCCATCATCCCTGTGTGAATTTCCAAATGGGCCGATGGCATTTCAACTCTTACTGAATTGTCTGAAGCGAGGCTGAAAATTACGCAAGAAATTTTGAGCGATCGTCGTACTCCTACTCCAACAGAACCATAGTAGCCCTAAATCAGTTGTGAAATTGAGAGGCTTTGCGAGAAAAGGTTCTATTGGAATCCTTTCTCACAATCCATTTAGGAGCGCTATATCAATAAAAAATCCCTTGCCTCATTAGATTAAGCAAGGGAGATGGGTATAGAAGTTTTATAAGGACTTTGATAATGATTTTGACAGGAGCTTTGATGCAGACAACTCTAATTTAGGTGAATGATTTGGCTATCAGGCAAAGAAGAGGTAAAGAGTTTCAGGGAATTTGTTAAGTGTGGGTAGCCTTTAGTAGTTCAAGAAACGCAAACACGGCTGGAACATGAAGCGCACCAGACAGCATGGCAACCCCTATGACCCGCTCAAAGGTTACGGGCAGATCGTAAACTCGCACGGTTGATGGAATCGGTTCTGCTGTTAGTCGAGGCAAAATTCCGATGCCCAGGCCCTGCGCTACCATGCTGACGATCGTGGAACCTTGATAGATCTTGTGCCCAATTCTCAAACCGGGCGCAAATTTTTCCAGGTGTTTGTAGAACGCAATCTCGCAGCACTGCTCATCCGGCGGAAGAATCAACGATTGGGCAGCCAAATCATCCCAGGTGAGCTTGTCGTGGCCAATGTCAATGGTTTGTGACACAAGCACAATGTATTCGTCCCGCATGATTTCCCAGGTCTCAAACTCCTGATCGGTAGGTAAGTGAGTAAACCCAACATCCGCACGGCCTTCACGCAGCGTTTGTTCCACCTCGACGTAGCCTGGACACTCAATAATCATGACTTTTACGTCTGGAAAGCGATCGTGGAAGCGCGCAATCACAGCGGGCAAAACATGGGTTGCCACACTTTGAAAAGTTGCAATTCTAACCTGTCCTCCTTTCAAGCTTCTTTGCAGATTCGCCTCTTCCTGCATTTGTTCTAAAAGCTGCAAAATCTGGCGTGCATATTCAACAATTCGCTCGCCCGCTGGCGTTGGGAATGCACCGTGTCGCCCTCTAACAAATAGGGGAACTCCCAGTTCCTCTTCCAAAGCCGCGATCGCGTGACTGACACTCGATTGCGTCAGGCCAAGCGATATAGCTGCCTCACTAAAATTGCCAAGCGCAGCAACTGCCACCATCGATCGTAGTTGGGAGAGGTTCATTTACGAAGGGTAAAGGCTGAAGGGTAAAGGCTGAAGGATGAAGGATAAAAGCTGAAGGATGAAGGACAAAGGTTTCAATTACTAGGTTTTGATTACTTATTGGCGCTACTGAACTCAAAGCTTTTTATCCTTTATCCCTTATCCTTTATCCTTTTTCCCCCTTCTCATCCTTGCGTAAAAGCAACATTATCAGACTCCCCCAGATGTATGAATTTCATTCATGTAAGTGATGAAAGCCTTGATTTGTTTGCGATCGAGGAAGCGGATAGGGTGGGGATGTCACAAGGAGATACCCCGATGAAAGCGCCTATCACACTATTTACCTCTGGAATCACAAGCCAGAGAGCAAATAAACTCCGCTCAACCCGTCGCAATTTCAAACAATTCTCCAACGGGTCATTCTTGAGAAAGTTTTGGAGAATGCTAACCAGAATTCTGTTTGTGAATAATGAACTGCACGTATGGCAGCAGCGCGATCAAACTGGAACAATTCTGTGGAACGCCTACGACCCCATGACAGGGAAATCGATCGTGTCAAACTCCGAAGATGAAATGCGTTCATGGATCGAAACCCATTACTGAAGGGATGAGGGATGAGGAATGAGGGATGAGAGCGGAATTAAGAATTAGGAATGAAGAGTTAAGAATTTAAAGCGCATTCTCAATTTGTAATTCTCAACTCACAATTCCCCATCGCCTATTACCCATTGCCCATTGCCCCTTACCTATTGCCCATCGCCTCTAAACTCAAAATTCTCAATTCTCAATTCCCTACCACCTACCACCTTGACTTTTCCCTAAACTTTCCTGCTTCGAAAATGGTTTGCTGTGTTACAACCTTCTCGTAGCATGTGGTGTTTGAGCAGTGAAGCGGCGCACATCTGTTCGGAACCGTTCCCAACGTCATCCTTTCTGGTGGCTGTTGGCGATCGCCTTCAGCATGAGTTTTTGAGTGGTGGTGGCTTTGCAATTCTGCTGACAGGTCAGCAAAGTACCCATGCTGAATCCTTGCTGACTGAACCGACAAATGAAAATCAGCCTGCGGTCAAAGCAGAGCAGGTTAATTTGCCACCTCTGCTGCCTAATGGTAGACCTCGGCTATTTCCACTACCGCCTGCCCAAGATAGCTGGACTTGTGAAGTCGTTGTAATTGGCGGTTCCTTAGGAGGAGTAGCAGCCGCGTCTCACGCCATGCAGTCCGGAGCAACTACCTGTTTGATTGAACTGGCTCCCTGGTTAGGTGGACAAATCAGTTCCCAAGGGGTGTCCGCGATCGATGAATCAAACACCATGCGACAGAGCGAAACCTTCTCTGAAAGCTGGCTTTCCTTTAAACGTCGGATTCAGCAGCAATGGGTAAAGCTGCCCGATTGGACAGGTCTTTCGGAAAAGCAGCAAGTAGCAGGACTGAATAGCTGTTGGGTGGGAACCCTTTGTTTTCCTCCCGAAGCTGGGGAGGCGGCCTCGGAACAGCTACTTAAAGATGCGGCTGCAAAAGCTCCCGGTAGCCACTGGGGAACAGCGATCGCCTTCAAGGGGCAGAATTTGACGCATCAGGACAGGAAATTACAGCCGTTTATGCGGTGCGTCGTGTGCCCCGCAGCTCCAAGTACAGGCCGCAGGGACATCTGTGGCGGGAACTTGTGAGCTGGTACTCCTGGGAACCGGATGAACAATTTGAGAAAATTCCACTGCGGCTACAGGCACCCCTGGCAAACGTTTGATTGTGATTGATGCCACCGATACCGGAGAACTGGTAGGTTGGGCTGGAATTCCACATCAGCTTGGGTCTGAGTCCCATACCACCACTGGGGAAAAGAGCGCCGCTAAAGAGGATAATCCGAGTGTACCCAGGCATTTACCTACCCCTTTGCAATGGCGATCCGGGACGATCGCAGCAAAAGCCTCAAAGGTTTAGCTCAAGTCAAATCGGGCTACTCCGCTCCGAGCATCAGCAGGAATATTCCCTGCGTGGCTTTCCCATGTTTTCGGGACGCAGCTTTTTCAACTACCGCCGGATTGTCAGCATTGCCGGAAGCGGTTGGTCTGAAGATAAGCCATTTCCGGGTGACATTACCCTGGTGAACTGGAACAACGGCAATGATTGGGGATGGATGAATCCCGCACTGGTGCTGACGGATGACCAACTCGCAAAATCCGGTCAGCTTCAGAACTGGTTGGGCGGCCTTTCTTTGGATGCTCTCAAGAATGCGGATCAGCACGCGTTGCTGTTTGCTGAGTGGCTGTTAAAGAACCATTCAGACCCGAATTTACCGTTGGCCTACCTGGCAGGAACTGACTCGCCGATGGGAACCCTTTCAGGACTCAGCATGGTTCCCTACGTTCGGGAAGGACGACGAATCTTGGGACGCAAGGGGTTTGGTCAAAACGAATTTATGATGCGGGAAGGAGATTTGGGAGTCGATCCCGCCGTGGAACGGAGAACGTTTGATTCGTCCGCGATCGCCCTTGTCCACTATGGCATTGATATCCATGGTTGCCGCTACCGCAACTGGGAACCATCCAAAGAAGCCACCAGTGCCTTCGCTCGTGAATATGACGTGCAGCCGACCTCCATTCCCTCGAAAGCTTAATCCCGCAAGGCGTCAACAATTTACTGATTGAGGCAAAAGCATTGCCGTTACCCATATCGTCAACGCCGTTACCCGTACCCATTACAGCGAATGGAGCATTGGTGCCGCCGCTGGAGCAACCGCTGGATGGCTAAGTAAACATGCCCCACCAGGTCTCATGCCTGCCGATATTCCCACTAAGCGACTCATGCCCAGATTGCAGCCCTATCTAGTCAAGCAAGGATTGCGTCCCAGTATGTAATTTAATTCAATTTAGGTGAATGCTTATGCCACTCGGTTGCCTGCTCGTAGGCATACGCGGTTTGAAACACGGCATCTTCGCGCAGCACGTTTCCGATAATTTGGAGGCCGATCGGTAAACCCTGACTGTCAAACCCACAGGGAACACTCATTCCGGGAAGACCTGCCAGATTCACTGGAATCGTCATCAAGTCAATCAGGTACATGCTGAGTGGATCGGTGGTTTTGTCTCCTGCCTTGAATGCCGTTGTGGGAGCAGTCGGGCTGACCAACACATCCACCTGCTCGAATGCTTTCTCAAAGTCCTGTTTGATGAGTGTTCGAACCTTTTGCGCCTTTAAGTAGTAGGCATCGTAATAGCCAGCCGACAGCGCGTAGGTGCCAATCATGATGCGTCGCTTAACTTCCAGTCCAAACCCCTCCGCTCGAGTGCGCGTGTACATATCCATGAGATTGTCGGCATCGGGAACGCGGGCACCATATTTGACGCCATCGTAGCGGGCAAGGTTGGCGGACGCTTCGGATGGCGCAATGATGTAATAAGCGGCAATACCGTAGCGGAATCGAGGGCAGGAAATCTCAACGACTTCGGCTCCCAGGTCTTTCAGTTGGGCGATCGCAGCCCGCACCGATTTTTCCACATCTGGTTCCAAACCTTCCCCAAATGTCTCCTGAATCACGCCGACCTTTTTGCCCTTCAGGTCAGGGATGAGAAACTTGGTGTAGTCGGGAATGTCTACCTTGAGACTTGTGGAATCCTTCGGATCGTACCCCGCGATCGCGTTCAGCAGAATGGCCGCATCTTCAACGGAACGCGCAAATGGACCAATTTGGTCTAGCGAAGAAGCAAACGCGACCAGCCCATAGCGAGAAACCAGCCCATAGGTCGGCTTGAGGCCTACAATGCCACAAAAGGAAGCGGGCTGACGAATGGAACCGCCCGTATCAGAACCCAGAGAAACCGTACACTCCTCAGCAGCAACCGCCGCCGCTGACCCACCGGACGACCCCCGGCACCCGTGAAACATCCCAGGGATTTGCCGTGAGGTGAAAGGCGGAGGTTTCCGTTGGCCCCATCGCAAACTCATCCAGATTGGTTTTGCCTACCATAACGCTTCCAGCATCAGCCAGCTTTTGCGTCACGGTGGATTCGTAGGGTGGCACGAAGTTTTCTAGAATTCTGGAGGCGCAGGTTGTGGGAATGCCCTGAGTACACAGGTTGTCTTTAATTCCAATGGGGATGCCTGCTAGTGGCCCAATTTCTTCGCCAGCGGCAATTTTGGCATCTACCTGCTTTGCCTGCTCCAATGCGCGATCGCCCGTTACCTGCAAAAACTATGCAGCTTCGGCTCTAACGTCTGAATCCGCTTCAGGGCTTCCTGGGCAATTTCAACGGCAGAGCGTTCTTTACGGGTGAGCTGTTGGTGCAACTCGCGGATGGATGGCATGCAGTGCTCCTTTCTGTCTCAAAGTCCAAGTTTACAGTATAGGGTAGGAGCAGACTTGCCGATGTAGCTATCGAGTTGATGCTGTTACTATCGAGTTTGAGCATCAAGCAACCAGACCCGGAGTTAACTGGCAAGACTTCTTTAACGGCCTTTGAAATTCTTTGCTAATCTACTACTGCCAGGTTTTGTTTTTGAGCATTCGTTTTCAGGACAGCGTAAATTCATGGCCTATCGTTTTGCTGCATTGCTTCGCTTCGCAACAGTTGTTTCTCTAACCCTATTTGCAGCGGCAATACATCCCGTGAAAGTCACTGCCCAAAACCGAATTTACAACGCAATTCCCATCACTCCGGGTTCCCCATCACAGACAAGCTTACCGACAGAGACATTCCCACTGGGCAGGGCGGATTTGCTAGGGATTACGTTCTGGATTTGAAAGAGGGAAGCCAGCTTGCGATCGACCTTACCTCCGACAACTTTGACTCTATCGTGACGCTAATTGGCAGTGATGGAGCCACGATCGCCGAGAATGACGATGGCCCCGACGGCAGCACAAACTCGCTTCTGTTTACCCGCATTACAAAGTCAGGAACCTACTACATTCGGGTTCGAGCCTTTGGGGAAGTTGCTGGCGGAAACTTTAAGCTAAAGGTAACGCTGCTGAAACCTGTATCGAGCGGGAAATAGTGAAGACCTACCCTTCACCCTTTGTTGTCCGTTTCTGCAAAATATTTACCAGTTTTAGGAAGGGAGAAGGCGGGGAGCGATTGCCTCAATCCACTCGCATGAGACGGGATGCTGAAGCCTTAGTCGCCACGCATGAAGCGCCTGTCCTTCCAGGTTTACGCCGATCGATCGGCCCGAACTGTAAACCGGATCTCCCACAATCGGATGCCCCAGTTGGGCCGCATGAACACGAATTTGGTGAGTGCGTCCGGTTTCTAGCTCAAAGTTCATCAATGTGTAATTGCCCAAACGCTCTTTGATCTGCCAGTGGGTAACGGCTCTGCGTCCGCCTTTTTCTTCCGGGACGATCGCCATTTTCTTGCGGTCAACCGGATGGCGACCAATCGGTAAATCGATTGTGCCACGTTCCACTGCTGGAGCACCGTAAACCACAGCAATGTAATCTCGACGAGCCGTTTTGGTCTGAAATTGCGCTTGCAGACGTTGATGGGCTTGATCCGTTTTGGCAACGGCGATCGACCCGCTGGTGTCTTTATCTAACCGATGAACGATTCCCGGTCGCTGGATTCCACCAATACCGGAGAGGGTGCTTTCTCCCGATTCTGTCCGACAATGCCACAGCAATGCGTTAACAAGCGTACCGCTCGTATGTCCGGGAGAAGGATGCACCACCATTCCCGCTGGCTTGTTGATAATCAGAAAATCGTCGTCTTCATAGAGAATATCCAGGGAATATTTTCCGGCTGAACGTTCAACGGTTCAGCATCGGGGAGCATGACCCGGATGCGATCGCCCTCCCCAACCTGTGCTTTTTGGACGTGCAAACCTGTCCATTAACATAAACCTGATTGTCTGCAATCAGCTTTTGGATACGCGATCGAGACAAATCCGGCAACTGTTCAGCCAGATACGCATCGAGGCGATCGCCAGCCTCTTCTACCCATACCTCAATTTCTGCGGACAAATCTGATATCAAAATTATTAACTCTGCAAATCTGACGCTTCCAGTTTGAGCGTAACGTAGAGCTAGGACAATTGAATTAATTTAGAACATGCATACTAATTCGTTCTAGAGAGTAACGATGAGCTGGGATATTGCATTGATGCGGCCAATTCCAAAAACCATTCCTTTGGAACAAGTTACAAGCGATATGTATGTAATGGGGACCAGAGAAGATGTAATAGCCGAGTTGAGGAGAATTTGTCGGACAGTTACTTTTCCCAACGTCAATAATCCCAACACAGGCCTTCTTGAAGGAGAACTTGGAATTCAGGGCGAGGACTATTCTATTGAGTTTGACTTTTTGGAAGCCGAGAACGGTTTTATAGACTCAATCTGGACGAATAATCATCGTTGGTTTGGCGATGATGCGATCGATATTCTCCATCAGATTTGTCAAACTACAGGTTGGAGAGTTTTCGATGTGCTTTCTGGTATTTTCATTAACATCCAGACAGGAGACGTAGAAACTGATTGGCATGGCCCAGAAGACCTATCTGCTGCATCTTCTGAAGACATTGATCCGGAAGCCTATTGATTATTACCTCATGCAGATTTAGCTTGAAACTAAAGGTTTACAATCAGCCAAAATTGAGTGCAAGTTGACCACAGAACCAATGATCGCGATCGCCGGGGCACCAAACTGAGTTGCTTCGACCTGTTGCACGATCGTTCCCAGCGTTCCAATTAATTCTTCCTGATCCGGACGGGTGCCCCAACGGACCAATGCGACTGGCGTTTCGGGAGACAATCCAGCAATTTCAAGCTGCTCCACAATGTAGGGCAAATTGTGCATTCCCATATAAACCACGATCGTTTCAGAACCGTGAGCGATCGCTTGCCAGTTTACGGCTGGGCGATACTTCCCCGCTCCTTCGTGCCCTGTCACAAACGTTACCGAAGAGCTGTGGGAACGATGGGTCAGCGGAATTCCTGCATAGGCGGGGCTGCAATCCCAGACGTAATTCCCGGCACCACTTCCACAGGAATTCCAGCCTTTACTAACTCTTCCATCTCCTCACCGCCCCGCCCAAAGATGAACGGATCGCCTCCTTTTAATCGGACGACGATCGCCGCTTCTTTTGCCTTCTCGATTAGCAGATGGGAGATGTCTTCCTGGTACATGGAGTGCATCCCCTTGCGTTTTCCGGCATTAATAATTTCTGCCTGGAAATTAATCATGCCCAAAACCTGCGGGCTAACCAGTGCATCGTAAACCACCACATCCGCACATTCCAGCAATGCTTTTCCTTTCAGCGTCATCAAGCCCGGATCACCGGGACCAGCGCCAACGAGATAGACTTTGCCTGAATGATTCATAGGAGGGAGGGGTGAAGGATAAAGGCAAAATTAGGAATTAGGAATTAAGAATTAAAAATTGAAGCTGCCTAATTCTCATCTCTTCATTCTCTATTCATCATTTATTCTTGTGCATCGCCGCTCGACCAATTCATAATTCATAACTCATAATTGCCTCCCTTTCCCGTCGCTAAATCAACTAGCAAATCGGCTAATTCGGGATGGGCTTCTAGAGGTGGGACGAGATGCAAATCCAGGGTGGGGAATTGGTGAGAAAGACGATCGACGGTTTGGGCGATCGCATCGGTTATGGTTCCGCTGAACAGAAAATAGGGGAGAATGGCAATCTTTTTAAGTCCAAGGTCGTTCAGTTCCTGTAAACGAGATTCTAGATCAGGCCGCATTGACCAGTAGGCCGTGATAGCGCCCAGTCGTTCTGCCAGTGCTTCGATGGGGTGATTAGCAGTGGGACGGCGACTACCGTGAGCCAATAAAATCCAGGCTTCTACAGGTAGGGGAGACATCCGTTCGGCAATAAGGCGATAGAAACCAGGATGGGAACCCAGGTGGGGCGTGATTTCCAGAGACACACTTTCACCCAGCAGTTGTTGAGCTAGCGCAACTTCTGCGGGAATATCCTCCATCACATGGACACCTGGCAACAAAAACAATGGCAATACCACTAATCGCTTTAGTTCAGGTATACCGCCATTAACCAGTGCCGACTGTAGCGTTTGACCCCATTGCATAATTTGCTTGTGAAGGGGTAGCACGTCCCCTTCTAAAGCGGCAATGTCAACCAGCGGCAGAGAGGAGTTTGAGATGGACGGTTTCTCCGGGTGAAACGCCGTAAATGACTTGCTGCTGTCCAGGTCAAATTCGCGCCCTAGGGTTTGCCTCAACGCCATACCCCTATCTTCATCGGCATGACAAATTCTGTCGGCAAAAATTGGGCCAACATGCTTACAGCCTTCCAGGGACGCGGATCGCTGCTGCCGTGGAATACTAATAGATAAGCGGGAGAGCGTTGCAAGAGACCAGTAAAGCTTAGAGCTAACGTTGCAATCGCATTCTAGCGTTTAAGGCTGAAAAGGCTGTGGGAGTTTTGACAAAACAGTGCTGAGTGCTGGAATCTTTATATTCAGCACTCAGCACTCAGTTCTAATGCCCTTGGAGTTGATTGTTGATGCCTTGTACGTAAGCCAGGGTCAGACTGTCGTGAGCCAGGAAGTGAGCCAGATGGAATGCCCGATCTTCGGTTTCAAGCAGAATTTGTTCATAGAGGTGGCGGGTTGCTCGATCGCCTAAACTTTCCGCTTGCCCTGCTTGACGACGGAGCACGGTAATAATTGCTTGTTCGGCCTGCAAATCATGCTCAACCATCTGCCGAGAGGAAAAAGCGCCATCAGGTTCGGGAGTAAAGCAGCACAACTCAGCCAATTTTGTAAAGCTAGCAGCGGAGTGCCGCCCAATCCATTCAAGCGTTCTCCTAACTTATGAACATATCCTTCAGCTTGTTCATAACTATCAGAAAAGAATTCATGCAATGAATAAAATTCTGCACCTTCAACCACAAAATGGTGTTTTTGATATTGCAAATACAATGCTTGAAAACTGGCTAACGCAATATTCAAACCCTCGCAGATTGGTGTCGTTACGGAGTGATCTAGGCCGATCGGATTATCGTAAACCCGATCAAAAGAGCGTAATGCCGTTTGAGTATTAGCCATAAATTCGTCCCCTTGGTGTATCAACCGAAATTTCTTCAAAGTACACTCAATTTATCACGGCAAAACAAAGAGTCAAGCAAAGATTATTCACTTGTCAAGAATCATTCGCAATACAAGAATTGCATCTTAAATGCCTAATCGAAAATTATCAGCAATAAGTGAAATTCAGTTCTAACTCACCCGCTGCTGATGTATTCAAGCGTCCACCATTTCCGCTTAGGAAGCGCTCGAACGCTTCGATCGCTAACAGTTAAACGTGAAGAGAAATTTTTCTGTTGTTGTTTCTTTTGAAGTTGTCCTTGTCACTAATCAAAAATAGTAAGTAACAGCAAATTAAGTTAAGTTGTGTAGACGAACGATTATTAATTAATAAGTAATTCTGAAAACTTTATAAATTCTCTTTGGGCACATTTATCCTCTTCTATTGGACTAACATTCTATACCCTTTGAGCAATCAGAAGTATAGTCATAGTCATCAAAGTTAGGACGTTTTATAGGGCTGAAATCCTTTGTCACTGACTGTTTCTTTCCTGTCACCTGACCCCTAACACCTGACACCTGCTATAACGCTGAATCTATCTAAGAAACATCGGAAATCGGTGGGTTAGTGATACCAATTTAGATTGGAACCACGACAGATAACGGTAGGGGTTTGGCATTGCCAAACCCCTACCGAGCCTTAATGTGCCCAAGAATCCATTTAATTTGGCATGAGAAGCAAAATCGAGTAAAGCTCTCACTGACACTGCATTAATCATTAACTGTTAAAAGCGTTTCTACTGTTGAGACAATCGCTTAACCGCCTGACCTGCAAGGAGCTGGTGGGTTTCTACCAAAAAGTCGGGAATTTTGTCAGCGTGTGGACTGTCCTTCAGGTAAGGCCGTAATGCCTCCCGATCAATTTGTTCGGCTCTGGCTCCTGGAAACCAGTGGTCTGCTTGCCCCAGCAGGTTATAGCGCATCTTGGCAAAGTCCACCATGTCGTAGGCGATCGCCAGATTTCTCAACCACAGGATCACCGGAATGTTTAGTTTGCCGGGTGTTTCGTCTGGAGTGGGCAGACCGACGTGCCACGTTTTGACCCAGTTCTCGCCCAGACGAGTGATCGCCTCCTGCTCTAACCGTTCCAGAATGGGAGGGAGAAGACTGTCTGCCTGGTCCAGCAAATCCAGGGTCTTCAGATGCTCATCAAAGTCTTCAGGTTTGGCAACCCCAAACTTAGGGTATGAACCTGGGAATGGCTCAGACAAAACAAGTCATTAAACACGACCGGGCTAAGTGGGGCGCACAGGTCTACTAGACGTTGGGGCGGTTGGTACAACATCCCCCTTTGTTTGAGGACTGATGATAAATACGCCCATATCGCGCTGAGTAGCGGCCTCAATTGCAGGCCAGTTGTTTTGAAAGATGTAATACCAGTGCAGATTGACGTAATCAAACTGGTCTGTTTCGATCGCGCGCAAAATGATGTCCGTTGGTGCATGGGTAGAAAAGCCAATAAATCGAACTTTGCCCTGCGCTTGAAGCTGCCGCGCCACTTCCAGGCAACCACCGGGACGAATTGCATAATCCAGTAATTCCGCAGTGTTTATCCCATGCAGACCCAGGAGTTCAACATGGTCAAGCCTTAGGTAGGAAAGGGATTTTTCGAAATTGCGCCGAAAAACTTTGGGGTTTGCTTCCGGTGCAATTTTGGTTTGAACAATCAACTTTTCATGCGGCAGGGATGGCAACACATGCCCCAACTGCATTTCAGAACTGCCGTATCCCCGTGCGGTTTCAATATGGTTAATGCCTACCTCCAGCGATCGCCGAATGCAGGCTTCCAGATTTCTCTGATTATCACGAGGCACCCTCCACATGGGCACATCCTGCCACTTATACTGGTACCGCATCCCACCGCAGGAGAAAACGGGCATCTGGAGTTCTGTTCGTCCAAAGCGTCGATATTGCATCAGAGGAGGAATTGAGAATTGAGAATTAAGAATTGAGAGTTGAGAATTAGGAGTTTTTAGTTTCTTGTACTCCGTATCTTATACTTTGGCACACCGACCTTTTTACTGCTGACCCCTGACTCCTGATCCCTGCTATAGCTTGTGAAAAACCTTTGGCTACTGAGTCTTTCCCTAATTGTGATCGGAGGAACATTGGGAGGAATTGTCTTTTACGAGTCGATCGTCATACCCGCCGATGACTGCGTCCGTTGTTTCCTCTTCACTAGCGGAATCCTCTCAGGAACAAAACCTTGAATATGCTGTGCATTCGTTGAAGTATAGTGTCGCTTATACCCTAAAGATCCCGGCTAAAAGTCGCTTTGAGGTTGTTCCTGCACTATCGGAAACGGTGGAAACTCCTGAGGAAGCTGCTCGTAAATACGGCGCGATCGCAGCCATTAATGGCGGATTCTTTGATCCGTCAAACCAGAAATCGACCTCGTTTGTGGTTCTAAATGGAAAGCTGGCGGCAGACCCTAGACAAAACGAACGATTGGTGAACAATCCCGATTTGGCTCCCTACCTGGACAAAATTTTTGACCGTTCGGAATTTCGGCGCTATCAATGTGGCAGCAGTTTTCAGTATGCGATCGCTCGCCATCGTGATCCCCCCTCCCAATGGCTGCCAGTTGTTCGATGCATTAGGGGCGGCCCGCAACTACTACCTACCGCAACTTCAGAGCAGGAGGGATTTTTGGCGGTTGCTAATGGGGAAATTATTCGGGATTCCCTCGGCAGTCGTCAGCCAAATGCAAGAAGTGCGGTAGGCATTACCCAGGACGGGAGCGTTATATGGGTCATGGTTGCTCAAAAGCAGAAACATCCGAGCAATCCGGTGTTTCATTGCAGGCACTAGCAGATTTCATGAAAACGCTCGGCATCAAACAGGCAATGAATTTAGATGGCGGAAGCTCATCCTCCATTTATTACCAGGACAGAACGATTTATGGAAAGCTTGGTGATTCAGGAAAACGGGTTCAACGTCCCGTTAAATCGTTTCTACTGGTTTTTGATAGGACAAAGACTGGAGCAAAGAATAACTAGGATTTAAGGCAATATTCCATTAACTGTTGTAGAGCAAGCAGACGTGACAAGGCTTGCCTCCTGGTAGTATGTACGTCTGTGCATACTATAATTGAGATGGTTTACCAATGGAATAGGGATAGGGCAGCAGCTAATCTTCGCAAACATGGTGTTGACTTTGCTGATGCAGTGTTTGTTTTCTCAGATGATCTGGCAATTACCATCTCAGATGATCGGTTTGACGAAGAGCGGTTTATCACGATCAGATTGGATACATTTAACAGGCTTTTAGTGGTTGTCTATACACTGCGAGACAATGAGATTCGGCTTATCTCTGCTCGCAAAGCAACTCGGCAAGAGCGACAGCAGTATGAAGAGGGATAATCGTGGAAGCGGAATATGATTTCAGTCAAGGGAAACGAGGGCGGTCAACCCAACATCGCCCGGAAAAACTCGAATCACGATTCGATTAGACGATGAGGTTTTAGCGTGGTTTCGGGAGCAAGTTCATATTGCGGGAGGAGGAAATTACCAAACGTTGATTAACGAAGCTTTACGTCAGCATATTCAGCAAAGCCGTGAGCCGTTAGAGGAGACTTTACGCAGGGTTGTTCGTGAAGAACTTCAGCGTACTGAGCGATAAAGTACCTGATGGCTGAGATCGACCAAACAGTGTAGGAAAACTCAAACGCGTACCTCCCCTTCTCTGCGCTTGGGAAATCCCCGTCTCACAACCTCATATTTTTGATGCGCTTTCAGAAGGACTGGAATTTCGAGGAGCAATTTTCCAGATTGTTGTTTGAGTGCAAGCCTGCTGCTAAAAAAATTTTTGGAGAGAACGCTGACGTGGAGATCAGCGACAGGAAGCAGAGGGAGCTACCAAAAACAACAATAGATCTGCTAAACACCATCAATAGAAGACCCCTGTAAAATGACCCAAATATTCTGATTGGCAAAGGGATTCTTGACCTCTACCTTAAGAAGGGTTTTTTGATTAATCTGTTTCGCCAAGTTCCAAAATCAGGTTATTCTGCTCTATCTGGTCAACGTTTTCAAACAAATTTGCAGCTATCAGACGGGCAACACGGCTACTGTTCCAGTAATGGCTGTGATCGCCGACTAATCCCAGCGCCATCGTCACATCACCCAAACTTTTCTTCAAAAATTGCGTTCACCCAGATACACATCTCGCACAAAAAGACTGGACCCTTCCAGTTCAAAACTGGTGCGAATCGGATAGGCAAAAATATCGGATGCGTGAATGATGTTAATCCAGCGTAAGGGTTTGCCCGTATATCGACTAGCAAACTGCTTTAGCCGCTGGATGTCTATGTTTAGGGCACGATTGAAAAATAACAACGGAGATCCCAACGTTGTAATGCTTCTCAGTTTGACCTTACGCCCTTCACCAGGTCCACTCAAGCCTTTAATCACATTGCGAATGTAGAATGCCGGGTCGTTGGGCGAAAAAGTATCCGAAAATAAAATGTCCCAGAGGATAACGCTACCAAGCGAATGGGCAACGATATGAAGGTCTTCATCGAAGGGGTATCTTTCAAAAGTTGAGAAGCTGAACCGCAATGATTCGCCGTACTTCCCGCCCTTGCTGGCTGTTGAGATAATTGAAAATGTCATTGAAGAAGCTTGAAATAAGCTGCTCTCGTCGCAGTCGGTAATGAAATACATCATCGATATCGATCTGTGGATGGTCCCATTTGAAGGCTTCCAGGTCTTGCTGCACACAGTCCCAAAGTTGGGTTGTACTGCCCATCGCATCGCCCCAGAAGCAGGAGTAGAATTCCGGTATTGCCAACCCCTGCTCCGAAAACGATTCGATTAATCGCGATCGCAACGGGTCTGCATACTCAACTCGTCTCACAGAAGCGCCATGCATAAACCAAACCAGCATCGATATATCCTCACCCCTTGCCGTTTCTGCTTCAAGGATAGGCGATGGGGAAGAATGGAGAATTAGGAATGGAGAATGAAGAATTAGAAGTGAGGAGTTTTGAGTTTTTAGTAAAGTGCTGAGTGCTGAGGACTGAGTGCTGCGTATGAAAACCAGTTATTGCAAAGCTCTCAGCAGTTGATTGTCATAACCTAGCAGTACTGCTGTAAGTTTTGAGTTAGCCACAGGTGCTTAATTCTTCATTCTCAATTCTCAACTCTCAATTCCCTCTTCCCTTGCCGAAAGGAATGGAAATATAGGAGCAGTACCGGTACTAGGACAATCCCGGAGGTGGTGATCGCGGCTCTTACTGAAAGGTCATTGCCAATTACGCCGACCATTGGACCTCCCAGAATTTTTCCGATCGCGGTTATCTGGCTGCCCATTGAAAACACCGTTGCCCGTGTAGCTGAATCAAGCTTCTGATTTAACCAGGCTGTGTAGAGCGGGTGGTTTGCTGCCCGTAGGAGATCGGTGGACCAACACGCTGCCAGTGCAAGTTCAAAGTGATGCGTCAGGCCAAAGGTCACTAAACTGATGATCAATAGACTGTCGATAACAAACAGAATTTTGCCGATGGCAAACCGTTCGATTAACTGTCGGCGGACCAGTTCAACTCAAAAATGCTCAGCAGATTGGCAATCACGTTAATAATGCCAAACCAAACGATTGGTTCTAGCTGTCCCAAATCGGGTAGGGTAAAGTTCTCTAGAAAGTGCATTTCCCACAGGCGATCAAGTCCTTCAGCGGCAAGCCCGTGGAATGCCCCAATTCCTAAAATGGTCATCAACGCTGGCTTTCGCCAAACAAGCGATAGTCCACTCTGGAAGGTTTGAGTCATTGCCCACAATGAAGACTGCTGGGTTTGAGAGCGCTGCAAAAACCGACGCTCAGGCATCACCAGCGACAAAAAAGTCCCAGCAGGATAAAGAGACAGCCGCCTAACACGATCGGTAATCCTAACCGCACGCTGGCAAACCCCACCCCAAAAAGGTGCCCAAAAATCCTCCAATTTGACTTGTTTGGGTACCGCGTAAATAGAGCTGATGGGCCTTTTCTTCGCCCACTTCATCGGCTATCCAGGCTTGCTCTGCTCCACTGATGAAGGTGTAACCTGCCCCCAAAGAACCTGGGCCAGCAAAACCACCGTGAAAAGGGGGTATATTCCCTCTAAAAGGTAGCTCGCCCCAATTAGAAACGTTCCAATAATAATGGACAAACGACGGCTATACACATCTGCCAAAACCCCCGTTGGGATTTCACACAGGAAAACCGTCGCTTCCATTGCCGTCCCAACTAGAACCAGTTGCAGTGGATTCAGACCCACAACATTCACCTGATAGACAGCACTCACTGTAAAAACCAGGTAGTTAAACAGCGTTGATGCCCCTGTCAAAAACAGATAGACCGCTGTTGCGGGCAGTTTTGCCATAGATGCAAAGAGTCGGTAGATAGCACGATTGCAGGGCAAGCAGCACATCGCCTGAACCCTACCTTTAGGCTTCCCGTACTCTCTATATCACCCGACTCCCGACTCCCGATTCCCTGACCGTAGGTCTTAAACGGGCTTCTCGAAGACAATCCCCGTCATTACTGGACAGAAGCCTAACGACTCATACAGCCGCCTTGCCCCAGACGGATTTTCACTATCAACCCCCAATCTGGCAACCTCCATTCCTGCTGCTTTGAATCGGTGCAAACTCTCCAACAGTACAGCCCGACCCAAACCAATGCGACGAAATCCACGGCGAGTTCCCAACAAATGCACCTTACCGATCGTTCGCTCAGTGCGGGCATTATATTCGTGGTCGATCTCGCTATGGCAGAACGCCGCAAAGGTTCCATCAGGAGAAATAATAACCAGGTCTAATTCTGGTTGATAGGTGGGAGCCTGAAGCCAGTAGAGGTGGTCTTCTAGCTTCATCTCATGGTGATTCCAGTGGTCAATGAAGGACTGGTTGTATAAATCAACCCAGGCTTTAGCATCCTCAGCACCCTTCATTTGACGCACAACAAAGCCATCGGAAAGTTTGGGCTGGGGAATGGGAGCCGCCAGAGATCGCTCCATTCTGAAGAAATAGCGCTCTGGTTTAAATCCCTTACTCTCCAACAGAGCAATCCGGTCTCTTGAGGTATCATTTGCACCCGATCTCAGCGTGGCTGGAAGTTTGCGTTCTTCACCTAGCTTGCGGATGAGGGTTTCTCCCCAGGCAATCATCTCAGCTTCAATTCCCTGATTGCGGGCAGAGGGAAGCACTCTAAACCAGAGAAAGCCATCTTGATTGACTCCCGGTTCTGCAACCCACATTTGGGCAAAGCCAAGCAGTTTACCGTTTGAGTCCTCCCATAAGCGCAAATCCCGCGATGGGACGAGGGACGGCTCATTAAATTCGGTGCGAAGTTCAGTAATAGATGTTGTTTCATCCAGGCGATCGACGTCCTCGCACGCATTAATCAAGTCAACGATCGCGGGGATATCCTGTTCTCCCTGATAGGGACGAAGCGTTAAGGTAGTCATACTCTTAGAGACTCCAGGGAAAAGCACGTTCGACAAATTTCCAGAATTAACCGTTCGGCATAGTCTCCCAGTTCAACCAGGAAAATGCCGTCTCCACCCTCACCGCCTGTAGACAGCCAGGTTCCTCGCAGGCTAATTTCCACAAACTCGGTATCTACGGGACAGGGAGCGGCTAAGTTCTCCTCCAAGCGGGCAATCGTGGTAAGCCGATTCAACAGTGGGAAATTAGCGGGCAGCAGGAAGGAACCTGTCCCTGGTTCTGCAACCAGACGACCTCCCACTCGCATAGCTAAAATGAATCGTCTTGAAATCAGTTCCTCCAATGATTGATTGAGATATTCCAGGCGAATTTCTGTTTCTGTGTAAGTGAACTTCAGCATGGTCCTGCTATCTCCTGCTTATGCCGTTTATTAGGGCTAGAATTAGGGCCAGACAATAGGGTGTAAATGTGGGTCTAACAGAGTGGGCCTAACAGAGTGAGGGTTTACTTTAGGCAGGAAAATTGCATCATCGTGAAAACTACAACGATGCTTGCTTGGTTTCCGCCAATTGATGAGACAACAAGTTCCCCGCTCCTTAACTACAGAAGCGGGATTCAGACGAGAATGTTTGAACCAAATCCAGTAAAGCTAAGCTTGCTTGTCTCGATACATATGCTTGTCTTGGTACATATACAGTGTTGGATTCCCCTGTTTATTACCCCTCTGCCTGCCAAGGAAATGGGTGCTCTGCACCCAAAATGTTCAATGTGCGATCGCCAGTTAGCCGGGACGGAGGCAGGATCCGAAAAGGTTTCATGGCAAAAGAATTAAAAATTACTTGAATAATTCAATCTACATACTACACTTGTATTACAAACCTGTCCACTTTTTTTTGCTTAAGGAGAGACACCATGCATACGTTGACTCGCACCTCAACAACCGAAATGGAAGTCACCAGCATCCGTTTAGAACGGGAACTCAAGGAGCGGCTCAAAGACCTTTCTGGCAGTCAAGGCTATCAAGCGCTTATTCGAGATATTTTATGGAACTATGTGCGGCAGAAATCGGGAGATTTTACCCCACAAGTCTCACGAGATGAGATACGGGCCACGATCGCCGCCACAGCTAAGCAGGAGGAACATTGTGCCTTGACCGGCAAACTCATTCGACCGAATGAGCCAATGCTGTTAGGACTAATGGCCAACGGGGTTTTAGTTCCCCTCAGTCCCACCAGCTTGAAATAGGTCCCTACCATGAGAACCGACACCGTCTGGCAAACCAAAGCCCTTGTTGAAAATTATCTTACGGGTGTTCGAGGAGCCATTCCCTATGCTGTTGATCAAATCAACATCGCCCTTCACGTTCTACAGCAGACAGGAACGCCAATTCGGCGAGTCGCAGATTTGGGGTGTGGGGATGGGATCATTTCCCAGGCAATTCTGACCCGTTATGCCGATGCCCATGTCACGGCGATCGACTTTTCTGCTCCAATGCTTGACCAGGCAAGACAACGCCTGCACCCTTTCTTTGAACGGGTGCAAGTGATCCAGGGCGATCTTTACACCCCTGAGTGGCAAGCAGGTCTGGGACCATTTGATGCGATAGTGTCTGGCTACTGTATTCATCATTTGTCGGACGATCGCAAACAGAAGCTTTACCGCGAAATTTACGACCTGCTTACACCGGGCGGAGGGTTTCTAAACATTGAGCACGTTTCCTCCGCATCTCTTTGGGTTGAGAGCCTGTTTAATGAATCGCTGGTCGATTCGCTCTACGAATGGCACCAAGCTCAGGGCGGAACGGCTTCACGGGAGGAGGTTGCGAAACGCTTTGTCTACCGAGAGGACAAGCAGGCAAATATCCTTGCCCCTGTACACGTACAGTGTGAGTGGCTGCGGGAAATTGGCTTCCAGCACGTAGACTGCTATTTCAAATGGTTTGAACTGGCGGTGTTTGGAGGCGTTAAGAGGAAAGGATGAAGGATCAAGGATGAGGGATAAACAGTGGAAACTTTTTAGCCTTTAGCCTTCATCTTTTATCCTTTACTTTCCCCTTTCTCCTTTTGCCCCTTGCTTTGCTATCATGGTTACGCCAGATAAGCGGATGTGGCGGAATTGGCAGACGCGCTAGATTTAGGTTCTAGTGCCGCAAGGCGTGAAGGTTCAAGTCCTTTCATCCGCATAGGTTAGCATCTGCAACATCTAATCCTGTATGAACGTAACTATAAATTGTCCAATTTGTAGTTACGTTCATACAGGTTTTTGCTGTTAATATAACTGTCGCCACAATTGTTAGGACAGCCAGCTTATCTGAAATGAGCTAAATGTAAAGCTTTCATACCTGACACCTAACACCTGACCCCTGCTATACGTTTTCGCCTCTGAAATATGATGAAAGCGCTAAAAAGCAACAAAAGCTTATGCGATCGCCATTTCCGGTAAGGCTCCTTGCATTTTTCCAAGCCAGTTCAAAAGGTTTTCTAGTTGCTGGTCAGCATTCAAAACACCTAATCCCCGAACTGTGACTTTGCCGGAAGAGTAGACAAAGCGAGAATGCAGATGCTCTGGCAAATTGGCCTTGAGCAGGCTCCACGCTGGTTCTTCCATAGGGGTCTCCATAACAATGTTTTGACTACCCTCCGGTTTGATGCGGGAAAAGCCAAGTTTTTGGCGATTTGCTTCAATTCCACAACACGAATGAGTTGGGAAGCTGCCGTAGGAATGGGACCATAGCGATCGTTCCAGTCTGCTGCAATTTGGCTTAACTCCTGCTTAGAGTTTGCAGACGCAACGGCTCGATAGGCGCTCATCTTTTGATCCAAGTCAGGAATATAGTCCGCTGGAATAAATGCCGTCAGGTTGAGATCGATCTGGGTATCGTCCACCTTGGGAATTTCCTGACCGCGAATTTCGCCGATCGCTTCCTCCAGCATCTCTACATAGAGATCAAAACCGATCGCATCCATCTGTCCAGACTGTTCCGCACCCAACAGATTACCCACACCGCGAATTTCCATGTCCCGCATAGCAAGCTGATAACCAGAACCAAGCTGGGTAAATTCTTGAATAGCCCGCAACCGCTGACGAGCCGCATCCGTAAGCTGACTCTGTTTGGGATAGAACAGCCACGCATGGGCTTGAATTCCAGCTCTGCCAACCCGTCCGCGCAACTGGTAAAGCTGTGACAGACCAAACCGATGGGCATCCTCAATCAGAATGGTGTTAACACGAGGAATATCTAGCCCCGACTCGATAATGGTGGTACAAACCAGGATGTCAGCATCCCCTTCGCTGAAGGTCAACATGGTGGTTTCCAGTTCGGCTTCTGGCATTTGCCCGTGGGCGATCGCTAGCCGCACGCCGGGAACCATTTCCCGAATTCGGCCTGCGACCTCTTCAATCCCCTCAACCCTGGGCACCACATAAAAGACCTGCCCTCCCCGATCGAGTTCTTGCCGAATGGCTGCCCGAACCATCTCTGGGTCATAGGGCGACAGATGGGTTTTAATTGGGCGGCGGGAAGGAGGTGGAGTTGTAATCAGGCTCATCTCACGCACTCCTGAAAGCGCCATGTAAAGCGTGCGGGGAATCGGAGTAGCGCTCAGAGTAAGAACATCCACCTGGGTTTTGAGGGATTTAATCTTCTCCTTCTGATTCACACCAAACCGCTGTTCTTCATCGACCACCAGCAAGCCCAGATCCTTAAATTGAACCCCTTTCCCTAACAATTGATGGGTCCCGACGACAACATCCAATTCTCCTGTTCCCAATCGCTGCAAAATATTGCGACGCTCCTCCGGTGTGCGAAAGCGATTAAGGAGACCAACCTGAATGGGATAGGGCGCAAATCGCTCCTTTAAGGTGTGATAGTGCTGCTGAGTCAGAATCGTAGTGGGAGCCAGAAGCGCCACCTGCTTCCCAGCGGTAATGGCTTTGAAAATAGCGCGAATCGCCACTTCTGTCTTGCCAAAACCCACATCGCCGCAAACCAGCCGATCCATTGGGCGATCGCTCTGCATGTCCTGCTTCACGTCCTGCGCTGCCTTTAACTGGTCGGGGGTTGGCTGGTATGGAAACGAATCCTCCATTTCTTCCTGCCAGGGCATGTCGGTTGGGTAAGCAAATCCCTGCTGATGAGAACGCTGAGCGTAAAGCTGAAGCAAGTCCACCGCCACTTTCTTAATCGCCTTGCGGACCTTACTCTTCGTTCGCTCCCAGGCTTTGCTGGACATTTTATTAAGTTCTGGAGCTGTCTCCCCCGCTCCCCGAAAGCGCGAGAGCGAGTTGAGCTGATCCGCAGCAACCCGAAGTAGCCCATCCGAGTACTGGATCACTAAATACTCCCGCGTCTCACGGTTCATGGTCAGGCTTTCCAGCTTAAGAAAGCGACCAATTCCGTGGTTACGGTGAACAATATAATCTCCCGGTTGCAGCTTGTTCGGATCGACCTGCTTGGAAGCAGCACGACGGCGCTTGCGGACATAGCTGGGGGTCGCCAGGGTATGCTGCCCAAAAAATTCTCGGTCTGTAACGACAACCAGCCGGAAGGTTGGCAATACAAAACCTTCTAGTTCCGCCAGTCCTGAGTACTTCAGCGCAACCGGGTATGCTGAACCTGGAGCTTGTCGATCGCCAGATAGTCTTTTGGGTTGGGAATGAACTGGGCGGGACAGTCGTGCTCCTGCAACAGTGCAACCGATCGGGACGGTTGTGCAGAAACTAACCATACCGAAAACCCGCGATCGCGCTCCTGTCGCAGGGTCTCTGCTAACTTACCAAACTGATGCGGAATAGCGGGGACTGATCGACTCGCCAGGTTCACTGGAGAAGGCCCTGTATCCTTTGCCGTTCGGACTCTAGGTTCCTCCGCCAGTTCGGTTAGGTACAAACGATCGAAACACTCTACCTCTGCCAGAGATTCCCTAAACGAGCGATGAATCTTGGGTAAGCTAACAGACTGTCCATTGCCTGCCCCTGACCCACTTCCTGCCAATGCTCCTCTACATGCTCAAACCAGCGATCGCCGTGGGCCTCACACTGCTCCGGTTCATCGATCGCAATCAGCGTGTTTTCGGGCAAATAGTCGAGCAATGAAGCGGGTTTATCAAAGGCAATTCCCAAAAATCGGCGAGAGCCATCCGGCATCTGTCCTTCATCAAATTTTTCCTGATCTTCGGGCGACAGGTGCGCTTTGACCCGCTGAGATTTCTCACCCACCAGAGCAGCCTGAATGATGGGACCAAAATCAGTCGGCGTCAACACGATTTGATCAATGCGATCAAGGGAACGTTGCGTAGCCGGATCAAACTCCCGGATTTGGTCCAGATCATCTCCAAATAAATCCAGCCGCACGGGTAACTCTGATGCCACCGGAAACACATCCACAATGTCTCCACGACGGCTCCATTGCCCTTCCGTTTCCACCAGCGGAACCCGTTCATAGCCCAGTCGCGCTAAATCTTCTGCCAACGTTTCCAGATTCAGCTCAGTCCCCTGTTTTAATGTCAAACAGTAAGGCTTCAGTGCTTCGACTGGAGGCAAGTGGTTCTGGAGCGCTCGTTCGGTAGCGACGATCGCAAAGGATGGAGGAAAAATAGAGGATGAGGAATTGTCCTTATCCTTTATCCTTTCGCCTTTATCCTTTAGCAAATCTGCCAAGACCTGCAACTGTCCCCAAACCATCTCCGACTCTGGATCAAACGGTTCGTAAGGAGATGATTCGGAGGTGGGGTAAAAATGAACGGTGGGCCATCCCATCGCTTCCAGTTGGGCAGTCCAGCGTCCGGCTTCTTCCAGAGTGGCGGTAATTACCAACAGATTACGAGATTGCGCCTGAGCAAGGGCTGAGCTAACAAGTCCCTTGGGCAGACGTGCTAAACCGTTCAGCTTCAGGTGCTGATGCTTGGTCAACGTGTTTAGCAATTCTGTGGTCAGGGGCGATCGCCCCAAAGCACGAGTGATGGAAGAAAGCGCCATAGATGCGGAACGTGCGAAGACGGATGAAACTGAATTTACCTATCTTCATATTCTAAAGGGCACAGTGAAAAGGTCGATGTCCGCACTTTGTTCTGATTCCCGAATTAACCTGATTGAACGTCCACTGATCCTAGAGATACGCTTCTAAATAGGCGATCGCTTATCGATCGCGTATGCTGGCAATCAAGGGTGCAGTTTGGCAGATGAAAACAGAGAAATTATCATGCCCAGTAGCACTCCTTCAACTAATCCTGAGAAAATCCTGATTGTTGAAGACGATCCAGCAATCCGAAATCTGCTTCACAGGTTTCTTAGCCGACAACAAAACTATCAAGTCGAATCGGCGGCTGATGGAACTAGCGCAATGACTATTTTCGGACAGTTCGACCCGGACCTTGTGATTCTAGATCTTGATTTGCCGGATACGAACGGCTGCGACCTATGCCGGGAGATGCAAGAACAGACAGGCGTTTTTGTCCTAGCGTTAACTAGCTAGACAGATCAAGCCACGATGATCAGAGTTCTCTCCCAAGGTGCAGATGATTACATGACCAAACCCTTTGAACTGGGGGTGCTAGCCGTTCGAGTCAAAGTAATGCTCAAGCGTGCTTTCCGTCAGTCGATTAGGCAAAAATGCCTCACCTTTGGCAACCTCACCATTGATTCAAAGCGACACGAAGTAAGGCTTGATGAAGAAATTGTGCCGTTGACTGCGTTGGAGTTTGATCTGCTTTACTTTCTGGCGAGCCATCCCGATCGCATTTGGGGACGAGCAGAGCTAATTCAAGAAGTGTGGGATTATGAATATGTTGGAGATCCACGTGTCGTGGATGTTCATATCGGTCAGATCCGCATGAAGATTGAGGAAGACCCTAGCCACCCTATCTGAATTCAAACGATTCCAAGAAGGGGTTACAGATTTGGAATTTCAAATTCTGGCAACGATGATAACGATGACTCAACGGGTGGAATTTCTCCCTCACCCAGACCAAGACGCCCCAGTCCTTCTCCCATTTCGGATGATTCAACCGCAAATCCTGATTGAGCGATGCCTCTAGAATCGTAGTTAGAAAACTTAATCCTTCTTTTCTAATAACGCTACCAAACGCGAAACGCTTTCTGCTTGAAGGCGTGCAGTTTCAGCTTGCTGCTGGAAGGCTTGAGCTTGCTGTTGGAAAGCTTGAGCTTGCTGTTTAATTGATTCTGCTTGTTGTTTGGCCGATTCTGTCTGCTGTTTGATTGCCTCTGCCTGCTGCTTGACAGTTTCCGCCGTCTCTCGAATCAAAATTTTGATCTCAGTTAGCCCTTCAGTGAGATGACCAATCTGATCTATCAAGATGTCTAACTTGCTTGGAACGGATCCGTTGTTTGTCGTCATGGATCTACTTCGTCTGGATTTAGAGGATTTTACTTGCAATTACAAGATTTTTAGAGGGGATGTTTGCGCGTTCTAGATATTCTACGATCGCTGACAGATGCCTCATTCATGATTTTCCTCTGCTGCTGGTCAATAATTTAGTGGGGAATTCATCTGTTCCCCAGAGATTTTAAGTTCCTGTAAAAGTTCTAAGCACCAAATTTGGACTTTTGCTCAATGCCAGTTACCTTAAAGCAAATATAAGAGGTATAAATACTGCCCGCGAATGCTTAATAACTCAGGCTCGACCCCAACCACTCAGCATCCGATTCCTACCCTTCGTGAAGCCGCGCAGTCCGGTCATTTTTTGATTACGGCGGAAGTGGCGCCCCTAAGGGAGGATCCGGCCCATATGCTTCAGATGGCACAGGCACTCAAAGGACGGGTTCATGGAGTGAATATTACCGACGGCAGTCGGGCGGTCTTAAGAATGTCGTCGCTGGCAGCGTCTGTAATTCTTCTCCAACATGGGATTGAGCCAATCTGCCAGGTGGCTTGCCGCGATCGCAACTCGATCGGCTTACAGGCAGACTTGATGGGAGCACACGCCCTGGGCATTCGTAATGTTTTAGCGTTAACGGGCGACCCTGTAAAAGCCGGAGACCACCCAGATGCACGCGGCGTTTTCGAACTGGAATCGGTTCGACTCCTTCAACTCATCCACAAACTGAACGCCGGATTTGATTTGAACGAAAACCGTTGACAGATGGCGCGGTTGATCTGTTTGTAGGAGCGGCTGTTGATCCCCAGTGCGGAAGCTGGTCAAGTTTGCAGCGTCGCTTTGAGCGTAAGCTGGCAGCCGGAGCACAGTTTTTCAGAGCCAGTTGATTTCAGACTTCGATCGTCTGGAAAAATTCATGACTCAAATTGCAGCAGATTGCAATAAACCCATCCTTGCAGGGATTTTTCTGCTGAAATCAGCAAAGAACGCCCAATTCATCAATCGTTGCGTTCCTGGCGTGCACATTCCAGACCATATTATCGATCGCCTCGATCGTGCCTCCGATCCGCTTCAGGAAGGAATGTTAATCGCGGCAGAACAGGTGCAGATGGCGCGTCAACTGTGCCACGGAGTTCATATGATGGCGGTCAAGCGAGAAGACTTGATTCCCCAAATCCTTGACCTTGCAGGAGTTGCACCCTGGATAAGATAGTTAGTTGACAAATTAATGCGGAGAAGGATAAAAGCTGAAGGCTGAAGGATAAAAAGAATTTTCTAACGTTCTTATCCCTCATCCCTCAACTTCTTCCGCCCTTGGCTCTTATCGCCCTCCTAGAAAACGCCCAGCAACATTCATCACGTCACCCAGATCCACACTTCCATCATGATTGTTGTCTAGGAAAGCATTAAGGACGGGATTGCCAGCCTGAGGGTTTTGCGTGTTATTGCCGCTCTGGAGTAAATTTAGCGCCAAAGGAATGAGAATTGGCAGCATGGATTGGATCGTTTGCTGATTAAGCCCTGTTCTCTGGATCAAATCTTGCACCAGCTGTTGCTGCATTCCAGCGCCGAGTAATGCTTCTACCGCTTGTTGGTTAGGAGCCGTCCCACTGTATTGATTGACCATTGCCTGAGCCTGCTCTGGACCTGCTGCTTGCAGTGATGAACGGACGTAATTGCCAACAACAGAGACGAGTGTTTGCGTGGTTCCCGGATCTGTTCCGTTGTTGTTACTCAACTCCTGCACTGTACTCAAAATGTTGCTGAGTTGATCTGGATTAGCCTGCTGTTGGGGATTTCCAACTGCGCTCAAAATTTCATCGAATAGTGCCATGAATTTCCTTATAGAAGCTTTAGGGACAACCAATGGTAATCCTTACACACAAGAGATTTTTCCTCCGATTTGCTTAACAGTCTCTTAGTGAGTTGGTGGTCATGCCCAGTCGGATTGATAACACCACAGCCTAAAGGAGGCGATCAACGATTTCGATTAAATTTCATCCGTCGCCTGTGATTATTGCCTATTCGCCCCGCTTCACCAGCTTCTTGGCCTATTTGAAGTGATGTAGAAGCCTGATTAATTAATATTCTCTGAATAGGAATGAAAACGGGGAATTAGAATGAGAGGCATTAGGAACAGACTTTAGACAATTTCATGCCTTTGTCGCGTCTTCTTATTCTAATCGTTGGTCTCATCCTGATTCTGGGACTGTCAATCTGGTTGGTTGACTCCCTGACCCGGTTGTACTGGCAGCTTGCCTATTACCCGCTGTTATCTCAAGCGCTGCTGTTTTTGATCATCGTATTAATTGGGGTGCTGATTGCAGCGTTTTTTACTACTTCTTTTGGTTACCGCAAAGGCAAAAGCAAAAGCAAAAGCGAAATCGCCGATCGCAACCCAAAGTACCCGTTGCCAAAACCGAAGCAGCCGAGGAAACACTCAAAGCCGTTCGGCAGCAGGTTGCACAAATTCAAGATGAAGTTGCACGGCAAGAGCTTCTGACCCGTTCCCGCGAAATTGAACAAAACCTGTCGCGCGGAGACTTGCAGGTGGTGGTATTTGGTACGGGGTCAGCGGGTAAAACCTCGATCGTCAATGCCTTAATTGGTCGAGTGGTGGGGGAAGTGGGCGCTCCAATGGGTACGACGGAGGTTGGCGAAACCTACTCCCTAAAATTAAAGGGAATGAATCGGGACATTCTGATCACAGATACACCCGGAATTTTGGAAGCGGGGGTTGCTGGAACTGAACGGGAACGGTTGGCACGCACACTGGCAACGGAAGCCGATTTGCTGCTGTTCGTGCTGGATAGCGACTTGCGGAAATCAGAATATGATCCGCTTCAGGCATTAGCAGAAATTGGAAAGCGATCGCTGGTCATTCTCAACAAATCTGACCTCTACCCGGATGACGATCGGGAAGTAATTCTTGCCCGTCTGCGCGAACGAGTACGTGGTTTAGTAGCCCCAGCCGATGTCGTTGCAGTAGCAGCCCGTCCCCAATCCGTCGTGCTGGAAAATGGGGAGGTGTTTTATCCTGACCCGGACATCATGCCACTCATTCGGCGGATGGTAGCTGTTTTGCGAGCAGAAGGGGAGGATCTGGTAGCAGATAATATTCTGCTGCAATCGCAACGGTTGGGGAAGAAGCTCGCAGACTGATTGATTTGCAACGTCGCCGTCAGGCAGACAAAATTGTTGAGCGGTTTCAGTGGATTGGAGCGGGCGTTGTCGCGGTAACGCCATTGCCTGTGGTAGATCTGCTGGCGGCAGCAGCGGTCAACGCTCAGATGGTAGTAGAAATTGGACGCGTCTACGGGTGTGAGATTACCGCTGAACGCGGACGGGAACTGGCGTTATCGTTGGGCAAGACTCTGGCAAGTCTTGGCATCGTCAAAGGGGCAATTACGATCGTCACAACTGCCCTGGAGTTAAGCATTGGTGGATTGCTGGTTGGTCGTGCGATTCAGGGCGTTAGTAGTGCTTACCTCACGCGCATTGCCGGAAAAAGTTTTATTGAGTACTTCCGCCATGACCAGGACTGGGGAGACGGGGGCATCACTGAGGTAGTGCAGCGTCAGTTTCAACTGAACCGAAAGGATGAATTCATTCGATCCTTTGTGCAGGAAGCCATTACACGGGTGGTGAGACCCTTGAATCTCGATCGTCTGGACGCATCGGACCCTGAAAGCGATCTGGAAGAAGAACCAGAACCAGACTCGATCGTGGAACTGCGAGCACGGCTGGAACGACCACCAGAAATTTTGGAGCCTCAGGAAGATGATTGGGAACGCCCTAAGCTACGAGCCGAGGATTGGGAAGAGTAGATGGGCACACTAGGAATAAAAGCAGCCCGGCTTTAAGAGGTAAAGCGTTTCCTATGTCTGTTCAAAAGTTCCTCTCGAAAGCGTTCAAAAATTCGCCAACATATTAAAAATGCTTTAACCCTACCGGAATCAGAAAACCACCCCGATCGTGGTCCTCCTACGATGAAGTAGATGAGTTACCTGAACCGGATTCCCTAAGTGATTTGGGGAACTGTTCAATTTCGGTGGACCGATTGAGGAAGCGACCTATGCACCAAATACAAAAGGGCAATGGTTTATAAGTTCCAGCAATCCGGGTGCTGCTTTAATGAAATTGCCTGGCCTGAAGCTAAAACCAGAACTGCGATTGGTGAGCTATTTACTTCGGAATGGTGAAGATGGAATCGGTGTAACGTTGGCAGTACCAGAGTCATTTAGTACCACCGTTAATCTTGAGAAAGGACTAGCCAACAGCGGTGACAGCAACCATCCCCCACCCAGAAGGTGCATTCTCGGATGTAATGGAGGCGATCGACGGCGATCGCTCCCCGGTGTCCTTCATTGTTGCTTCTATTCTGCGCCGGGAACTGCGGGAGCTTGGAGCCATGGGGAAGTCCTGTAACTGGACCCATCACCGATTAATCAGTGCATTGCCGAACCAGGTTCACTGGCACTGGAAGGTTGACGAACCCAAGGATTTTTCCCCTAAAGTGCGAGTCTTTCCCGACGGTAAGGCAGCGATCGAGTTCTTTACCTGCCGAGTTGCGGCCCCGGTTGCGATTTTTCAGCACATTGACCAGTATCCCAACGGTCACTACAAACCTGCCAGTCTGGATCGACCGATCGCGGTTGCCCAAAAAGCTTGAAAAGAAGAGAGGCCAAAGATCAGGGGTCAGGAGCTGAGGGGGATTCTGTGATTGCAAGCATCCAGGTTTTTGCACCCATAATTCAACGCCCCCAACAGTGCTTGCCAAAAGTCTAGCAGTTGAAAAATGTTGAAATACGCTAAATTCTGGCCTAACACCTGACCCTTGCTATGCGTTTCAGGCTGCTGTTCGGTATCGTTCTATAGCAGGAAGGCAAGGGCTGTTGGTAGGCGCTAGCTTGTTATCAGGAAGAAGAGAAGTAATTAGCTAAGCGCTTCCAGGATGAGCGATGATGCACCGATACATCTTTAGTTTTGCGACTCTGCCAGCGTCACTACTTTTGTTATGCAACACAGTATTGGCTCAGACCCACCCATCGATTCGGCTGAGTCCATCCCAAATGCAGCGAATTTCTAACGATCTGGTGCGATCGAGTTCCCGAGACTTTTTTGAGCGCGGGCAGAAACAACTGGAGAATGAAATTGAAACGCTGAACCGGAGACAGCAGTTCTTGAATGAAGGAGTGCTGAAAATTAGCCGAGATTTACAAATTCAGCAGGATACCTATCCGTTTGAACGTCTCGATAACTTACCCCGGTCAAGGTAGTTTTCCAGACACAGGGCAGTGCTTTAAAACTTCTCCATTGCATTGCTTATCCGTGCTGAACTGGAAGGTTGCGCTCACAAATCAACGTCCACTCAAGGGACTCAAGATAGCTTGCAGTCCCTTGAGTGGACTTCATGCTATTAGCCCGGATTTTCAATCACGGGTGGCAAAAGAAACGTGGCGACAGCTATGAAGCACATCCTAGAGTTAATCCTCAGGAGGAAAACTTCCTTCCCCATACCCCGACCCTTTACTCCGTACCCATTTTGACTGATAGACTTCTTTGAGTAGCGTTTGAAGATGTTTGAGAAATGAAACAAATTGCCTCTGAAATCAAAGTTGAGCATCAGCCCAGTCACGATCGCCTTGAAGAATTGGGAGTTTCGCGTTGGCCAATCTGGACAAAGGAAATCTCCGAGTTTCCCTGGACCTATGACGAGCGGGAAACGTGCTATTTGCTTGAGGGAGAGGTCGTTGTTACCCCAACTGGTGGAGAACCCGTTCAAATAGGGAAAGGAGATCTTGTTACCTTTCCCGCTGGCATGTCATGCACCTGGAAAATTTTGAAGGATGTGAGAAAGCACTATCACTTTGGTTAAAACTCTTTCAGCATAAAGTCTCGCAACTGGCTACCGATGACGTGTGGTGAGAAGTGGTTTTCAATTCTGCGGTGAGCACGCCTTCCTAACCCGACTCCACTCAACGTTATCCAGAACGCGCCCCAAAGCTAAGGCTAATGCCTCTGGGTTTTCTCGTGGAACCATGATGCCACCAGACATCTCACCTTCTTCAAGGATATCGGGCACACCGGGGGCATCGGCAGCAACAATTGGTAAACCACACGTCATCGCCTCCAGTGGAGCAACGGGAAATCCTTCCTGGCGGGATGCAAGGGTGTAAACATCAGCGGCAGAAAGATAACGGCTCATCTCTACGCGATCGTTGACAAATTTATCGTGCCACATCACTCCTTGTAGCCGTTTGTCTGCAATCATCTGACGCACTTTAGGTGAATCAGGACCTGAACCAATTAGGAGGAGTCGTAGATCGGTATTGGGACGATCGTTGCAAATCAGTTCCCAGGCTTCTAGCAGAATGTCCAACCCTTTTCGATACAAATCAATTCGCCCGTGACACACAACAACTTTGGCTTCCAAAGGGATGCCGAGTTTTGTCCTTGCCTGCTTGCGATCCATGGGATACAGCGTTGACATATCCATTGGATTGAAAATTCGAGCAATTTTTTGAGGTGGTACATGATAGCGGGACCGAACACGCTGAATTTCCGCCTGGGGAGCAATGATCACGCCTGCACATGCATGAATTGTAGAGTGCCGAAAAAGATTCAAGCAAGCTCTGAGTCTGATTTCCCCCTGGAAAGATGCATACACAGGCACCCTCAGCAATTTTCCCAACAGAACACAAACATCAAACCGGGGATACTCATATTCCTGACACAGAATTGCACTACACCCTTCTTGTCGCAGTTCACGGGCAAGCGAACCGATCGGAGTTGAGAGATACGTTCCAAAACTCCTTGCCAAATCCTTCACCGTTGATAGAAATGCCCGACGATGGGGGTTAGGATCTGCAATATCCTTAAACGGCTGTCCCTCCTTTCCACCATAGGCACCTAGCGCCCAGCGTCGAATCTTGCGATATGCCAAATAAAGTCTTGAGGTGGTACAGCACAAATCGTGCTGTTGGTTGCTTTGTAGATAAAACGCGTCGGTTTTGTGACGTGGGTTGTAATGCAAATTTGAATTGACTGAACTCCTACTTTTGTAATGCGCTGATGTAGCCAAACATCCAGCCACTTCCCTGCTCGTTACAAAATTCCTCAAACGTCATCTTGTAATGGTCTAAGAAATCATCCACTAAGTCCAAGCAGTGAAAAATTGCAACGACAGGTTCTGTATGAGACCTTTTTCCGCAGTACAAACTGCACCGATTTCCGGCGTTTTGTAGTTAACCATAGTTCAAATCCTGGCTTTAGTCCGTAAGCATTGAAACCGGATCAATTCAACCGAAAGCGGCACCCAAATCGTAGTAACCTTTCCTTCCCCGAATTGAGCGAAGAAAGCATTCGGGCAGTTTTTTGATTTCGAGGGCTTGTTTAGCGAGTGGTTCGCCTCTATTAAAGCGATCGCTACTTCCTAGACATGCTTTATAGATGCACTCACCCCAATTTATCTAACTCGGAATTGGATAAAGGCTACTGCTTAGAGAAGAACCTTTAAAACGCGTTAGCCCTCAAAAGATTCTTTAGTAAAGGATTCCGTATATGTCTCGCAATTCTGAAAATGCACTAGTGATTAAGTGCAAGCAACATAAGTTGTAAATGGAAATGCACCTATTCAATAAAAATTAAATAAGCAACCCGTAAACCAGTGAGTTGACAAACAACGCCCTTATTCACCAATCGAAAACATCTCCGCTCAAATCAGTGGTCTTAACTAACGCGCTTTCTTCAATCATCTCAATGAACGTTAGTGCAAGAATAATTATTTGCATCTAACTATTTACGATCGTGCCAAGTATCCGTAACCGAAAATAGCGCTCTGTCTCAATCGTTAATTCGTCAAACACTCAAGCAGATGGACTTTCAATCTCAACAAGATGTAAATTTCTTGTTGACGTAGCAATTAGTAATCTTTTATCGTTTATACTCCTCAGAAATTGTTTTGTCAATTTATCTGAGAGATTCACTCAGTCTTTATTAAGCACAACACTATTTTTAAATTAAGAAGAACTTTCACCTTAATTTTCAGGTTTAATCTTCTTAATTTGATTTGGGATTGAATCCAATGTGAACAATAACAATTACAGTTCAACCGAAGTTATAAATGTAACACGTACCCCAACAGAAAATGTTTTACGTCTAATGTGAATTGAACGGTAGGGACTTGGCATTCGGGCAATATTTCGTGAGTTAGCACCAATATCTATCCGCCGAATGCTTTACCCGTGCAAGCGTTTATACATTGCAAATAAAACATGATTTAGGAATCCGTAGAATAAGGTTCTAACTAATAGTTAAAAGTCCTTGATCACTGTTAAGTTCCGCTACGATGCCAACAGGCAACGCTGCATTGGAACCGTCATGGCCGAAGGGGAGATCAGAGACAACAGGAATTCCCAAATCGCTCAGCCGATCGCGCAACACTTCCTCAACCGTAAAACTCGGAATGTTGGCGGGTGGATTGCATTGACTAAAGCGACCAAGGGCAATTCCCTTCACCTGCTTCAGAAATCCACCCAGTCGCCACTGAGTTAGCATTCGATCAATTCGATAAGGAGCCTCGCTCACATCTTCCAGCGCCAAGATCACGTTGGAGAAATCGGGCTGAACGGGAGTGCTCAGTAAATGCGTTGCAACAGTGAGATTCATCGGCAGGAGAACGCCCGTTGCCCGTCCCCTATTCCAACCTGTACCCTTCAACGCTTGTAAAGGGCGACCTTCCACCCAATCAAACAGGCGTTGCATAGACCAATCAGGCTCCGCTGACAGCGTTGTTAGCAGCGGTCCATGAACGCCTGAAATGCCCTGATGCGCGAGGCTGAGCAATAGGCCAGTAATATCAGAAAAACCCACCAGCCATTTGGGTTCGCCCGGGTACCAGGTCCAGTCTTCTAACAACCGCGCACCACCATAACCACCCCGCGCACACAGGATGCCCCGACACTCCGGGTCCTTCAATGCAGATGCAAGCTGTTGGCGTCGATTGCTGTCGGTGCCTGCTAAGTAACCCCAACGATCGTCATAGCCTGAAGACAGTTCCACCCGATAGCCCCGCGATCGCCAGATTTCAATTCCCTTTTGGAAGGCTTCCAGTTCTCGTAGTGTGCCGCTGGGGGCAATTACTCGCAGTAAATCGCCTGGTTGTAATGGGGGGGCGGTTGGCAAGGTCTCATGGGGCAGCGGTTTTGCTCGGTTCCTAAATCAACACTTTTGGGTGAAGCGGCATGCATCGGATCAATGTTTTAATCTCATAGGTTGATTCTGATACAGCTACTTAGAGAGATGTCCTTTTATTACGACCTTTCATGTTCAGTGAACCTTTAGAAACAAAACTTCGTCAGATTATCCGGAGCGGCAACTCCTTTTAGTGTGTCTAGATATCGTTTGTTTTCCAATAAAACTGTTCTAGCCGTAAGCATCTTTAACCCAGGGATCGAGCAATTATGATGAACCCAACAAAAACCTCAGAATTAAAAGTTGGCGATCGTGTTCGTCTTGTACGTGGGCTATTAAGAGGTCAAACCGCCAGAATCACAGTGGTCAACGATGATGGCTCTTGTTTCTTGCTTGGGGATTGGACGCAGTATACCGGTTTTGTATCTGCTCAATGCGGCCCCGTCGATCAGGACAGACTAGAGGTTATTTCATAGCAAATCGATCGATCGCCTCAATTAACGCACTGCGAATTCCAGGCTCTGTCACTGAATGCCCTGCATCCGGAACCACAATCAGTTCAGATTCTGGCCAGACTTTGTGTAAATCCCAGGCTGAGAGCATCGGACATACAATGTCGTACCGTCCCTGAACAATTACCGCTGGCAAATGGCGAATACGGTCAACCTGCTTGAGCAATTGATCCTCGGTTTGTAGAAATCCACCGTTTATAAAGTAGTGGCATTCAATTCGGGCGAATGCATCTGCAAACTGGTCTTGCCCAAACGTTGTCATCAGGTATGGATCTTGCAGGAGTTTGCTAGTGCTAGCTTCCCAAACAGACCAGGCACGAGCCGCTTCTAGACGCGTTTGCAGGTCAGAACTGGTGAGGCGTTTGTAATAGGCTGCCAGTAGATCAGCTCTTTCCTCTGGTGGAATTGGCTTAAGGTACTCCTCCCAGGCATCAGGGAAAATGTAGCTAGCTCCTTCTTGATAAAACCAAAGCAGTTCTTTGGGGCGCAGCAGGAAAATTCCCCGCAGAAACAGTCCTAGACAGCGTTGAGGATGCGTTTGACTATAAGCCAGCGATAAGGTGCTGCCCCAACTGCCCCCAAAAACAACCCATTGTTCGATTCCTAAATGCGATCGCAGCGTTTCAATATCTTCAACCAGGTTCCAGGTTGTATTTTCGCGCAGTTCTGCATTGGGAAGGCTTTTGCCACAGCCGCGCTGGTCAAACATGACAATCCGCCACTGGGTTGGATCAAAATACTGACGGTAGAATGGCAAGCTACCGCCTCCCGGCCCTCCATGCAAGATGACAACAGGTTTCCCCTGTGGATTGCCGGATACTTCAAAATAGATTTGATGCAGATCGGAAACCTGAAGCATCCCCTTCTGATGCGGTTCGATCGACGGATAAAGATCTCTCATGTTGAAACAAACCAGTCAATAAGTTTGCGAGCGATACTGATTTTGGGCGGAATTTGCGGCAGGTTGTGTTTATTGAACCACGCCGCATCCACCAATTCCTCCGGTTCAAGCACAATATCTCCGCCAGCGTAGGTGGCTGTAAAACCAATCATTAGGGAGTTTGGAAACGGCCAGGGTTGCGACCCAAAATAGCGAATGTCCTTAACCTCAATCCCAACTTCCTCTCGGACTTCACGCACTACCGTCTCCTCCAGCGATTCTCCCGGCTCAACAAACCCCGCCAAAATACTGTACATCCCCGTTGGAAAACGATGGGCACGAGCTAGCAGGAGTTCGTCTCCCCGCGAGATAAGCACAATCACGGCTGGTGAGAGGCGGGGATAGTTTACAAGCCCGCATTTGGGACAGCGTTTAGCACGTTCAGTAGGCAACTGCGTCATTGGAGTGGCACAGTGGCCGCAGTACTGATGGGTCCGATCCCACTCCACGATCTGAATCGCACGACCACTTAAGGTAAACAAGTCTTCGTCCAGAACACCGTAGAGCTGCCGCAAGCCGCAAAAGCCATCCCCTCTGGTGAAACAGTATCGTTGGGAAGCTCGGCTGAGTAACAGGGCTGGTGATCCAGGGTTCCAAGATATTGAGTCCGTATCGGCACTAAACCAATTTCATTCAGGCTATTCAATTGGGGAACTTGGGCTGTGCCTTCTGCTTGCTGAGTGAGTAACTTGCCATTCATAAAAACAAACCACCAGGCCAACTCATGCGGTGCTTCTGGTGGAGCAATGCGGGGAATAAAGGTGCGACGCATAGGATTAGAGCGAAATCGCTTTCATCGTATCACCGGAATTAAGTGGCCGACCGTTGCTGAAAGCCGCCAATTATAGCAGTCCTAAATTAGTTGTGAGATTGGGAGGCTTTGTAAGAAAGAATTCCAATGGAATTCTTTCTCACAATCCATTCAAGATCACTATATGAGCGTTTCTTTACAAATATTTATGTAGTTGCGTTAAGATATCTCATAGATGGCTTCAGAGATATTTATAGTGGGAACTCAATCATGACAACGATCGCCCTCTTAACAAAGGTTCTCAAACCAAACGACACGCTTAACTTTTGGTCTCAGACTTCGTGGGCTATTCTTCGGGCTGTTGTGGGCATCATGATGATTCACAACGGGTTGAACAAACTGGCCGATATTGAAAGCTTTTCCCATGCCTACGTGGAAGTCATTGGACTGCCGTTTCCCATTTTCTTTAGTTACCTGGCTGCTTTTACAGAAACGATCGCGGCACCCTTAGTTGCGATTGGTCTGCTGACTCGTCCCGCAGCTTTGGGATTGTTTGGCACAATGTGCGTAGCCATGTACCATCACATTCTGGTATCCGGCCTAAACCTTCCCTACCTGGAATTGTCTGCTATCTACGCCGCTTGCTTTCTCTTCTTTCTCGTCAACGGTGGTGGTTTGTTCTCTACAGATGCATTGATGACAGGTTGGCTAGATGCCAGTTCGCTTTCCCTGCAAGCGAAGCAATTGATGCGCTTAGAAAAAGCCTATCAGTCTCCTAGTGCGGAAAAGGAGCAAGTGAAAATTACGCTTCAAAAGTGATTAAGTTTCCATCCCTCGGCAGATTCCGCTAGGAACTTGTGAACGCTAAATTAAGAGAATAATTCCCCAAGGGAGCTACTAGCCAGTTGGCATAGACGGCAAAGGAGCGTCTAGGGCCAGTAAATGAATCAACTATAGTTAGCAAAGCCCTGAGCCTTACGACTCAGGGCTTTAGGATGAATGGGAGGAATGAAGTGATTTTGCAATCTGGCGTCGTTCCCTACCGAATCACCAATGGAAAAATAGAGATTCTGCTGGTTACGTCCTCCAGCGGCAAGCACTGGGTTATTCCAAAAGGGTGGATTACACCCTGGCTAACGTCAGCGGATTCAGCCGCAAAAGAAGCCTGGGAAGAAGCGGGAGTCAAGGGAAACGTTATAGAACCAGCGATCGGGTTCTACAAGACCCGGAAATGGGGCTACCTCTGTCAGGTAGAGGTATTTCCGATGTTGGTGGAGGTGGAAGGGAAGACTACCCGGAAGCTAAGCGCAGAAAGCGGCAATGGATGAGCCTTTCTAAAGCAATTAAAACCCTGCGGGAAATTGAGCTGAAACAAGTGCTTGAACAATTGCCCAATTTACCGCAGGTGTCGAATCAGGGCTTACGCAAAGGTGTGTGAAGATGTCCGGTAATCGGTAATAGGTAATTGGTTGAAGCTGCAATGACCGATCACCCATTACCATTACCGGGTAGGATTCATAGATGTAAACAGGTGGTAGATCCTAGATAGGTAGAGAATATCCAAACGCTACTTTGACCTTGCGAAGGGTATCATTCGCAATGGCTGAGGCTTTTCCCGACCGTCTCGCAAAACAGATTCTAGATAGCCTTTCTCATCCATAATTTCCCGATACTTGTCCTGAATCGGTTTGAGGTGAGCGATCGTGGTTTCCGTCAGCAGAGGCTTAAACTGCCCCCAACCCATATCCCTACATTCGTCTGCAACCTGATCCTTTGGTTTACCCGATAACAACATGTAAAGGGTCAACAGGTTATTACACTCTGGACGCTCCGGATCCCCAAAAACAAGACCCCTGATCGGATCGGTCTTGCACTTCTTGATCTTGCTCTGAATCACATCCGGCGGATCGAGAAGATTAATCCGGCTCATATCCGATGGGTCAGATTTAGACATTTTTTTGGTGCCATCCGTCAAGCTCATGATGCGAGCGCCATCTGCCCGAATCAGCGGATGTGGGGATTTCAAAACGGGGTGATCTGGCTTACCGTATTGGTGGTTGAGACGATCGACCAGATCGCGGGTTAACTCAATGTGCTGCTTCTGGTCTTCTCCAACGGGTACTTTGTCAGTGTCATACAACAAAATGTCGGCTGCCATCAGCACGGGATAATCTAGCAACCCGACGCCAACGTTTTCTCCTTGCTTTACTGCTTTCTCTTTAAACTGAATCATGTCAGTCAACCAGTTTAGAGGCGTGATGCAGTTCAAAAGCCAGGTAAGCTCAGCGTGGGCCGGAACATGAGATTGGACAAAGATAGTAGAGCAGTTCAAGTCAATGCCACAGGCCAGGTAGAGGGCTGCGATCGCGTAGGTATCTGCCGCTAATGTCGCCGGATTGTGGGGAACCGTAATGGCATGTAAATCGACCACGCAAAAGAAGTTGTCATATTGATGTTGGCCTTCTACCCAGTTGCGAATGGCTCCCAGATAGTTGCCCAAATGAAGATTGCCTGTGGGTTGAACCCCAGAAAGAACTCGTTGCTTAGCCATGATGTTTAGACAATCCGTCGTTAGCGTCAATTCGTGAGTTGAGTAACCGTTGGTTTAGTAATACTGTAAACGAAGTTTATGACGGTAAAGGAACCGCTAATTTTGAGTCCCCGGTTCCTCAGATTGGTTGTGAATTACAAACTCCAACGCTTCATTCTGTGAACTACCAAACTTCAGCCGTGCGCCCGACTTGAGCGGAACTTCCTGACGGTGGATCCTTTGCCACGCATCCGGACCCAAGCCCGGCTCTAGCAACCAGGTTCCAAATCGGGAGAAATCTTCCAGAAAATAGGTTGTTTCAGCGTTGCGATATTGTTGAGCATGGCGATAGAAGATGACAGCATGCTTCCGTGAAACACCACCCTGGTCTTCCTGAATGACCAAATCGTTCTCAGATCGATCCCTGCCGACCCGCATAAGCCCACCCTGAACTTGCCAAACTTTTGCAGTTCTCAGCGATCGCAATGACGCCTGCGATGTCTGACCCCAATTTGAGTAATGGGAGGCATCTCCGTTGGGCTACCTTCTAAAGGCTTCAGTAGCTCCCCATCAAACTCTGGGTGCATGTACAGAACGGGCAGCGTCCAGGCTTGCTGATTAAATCGATAAAGCGTTAGTAGGTGCTGTCGGGCAACGGCAACCGCCTGGTCGATCGGTAGTCGTTCCGCTAGGGCTTTGGCAAACGCTTGAATAAAGCTCAGCGCCTCCTCATCCGTAATGGTGTCGCGCATTCCCAACACAGCGGGAACACCATGATGGATCAGCACCTCTGAAAGGCTGCTGCGCGGAATTGCCTGAGACGATTGCGATTCAGAAACGGGGAACTCTCGTGATCCGGTTGTGCGCCCCAGCAGGCGTTGAATACAGCCAGCTTGACCTGACGACGCGTTAGCACCTGCGCCAACTCGGTTCCGTTAAGCGTCATATCCGGTCGCAGGAACAGCAAGCCTCCATCCGGCGCTGGCATCCCATGCCCGGAGTAGAAGAAAACATTATATGGCTGGGTTTCCAGGCTATGGAGCAACTCTGCCGGGGTCGGCTGAACCAGTGTATCAACCTGGCAGGGAGTACTGGTTGTCCGACCAATTCCAGTACTGCCAGAGGTTTTCAGCACATGCGCGAGCGCCTGCGCTTCTTGCTTTAGCTGAAGAATCTGAAGTGCTTCCTGGCGGGAACCGTTTGTCTCTGGGGCGTTGCTACCGTTATCTGGGTCGGAATCCTGTCCTAACACCAGCAGAATTTTTAGCATGTAGTCCGATCGCAAAGGCGGCAACGGGCTTACATCGTTAGAAGTGCGGCTGAAGAGAAGCTGCTGACTGAGGGAAATCGCCTGTTTCCCTGCCGCGTCCTGCATAATCTCCCAGGGAGGGCAATCAGATTAGGGTCACGGATTTCTAAGCGCAATCGCAGGGGTTTTCCCTGTCCCATCGCAATTCCCTGACTGTGATTGAGGCTGCCCTGGACCGGTCCATCAAATAGCCACTGCCAAAGAGTAATCCCCAAATTCTGCATCAAACGTCCTGCCCGACTAACGGGTTGATCGGGCGTGGGGGAGAGGGGTCCAGCGGTAGCACCGGATCAAGCAGCGGCGCATCGGCTTGAGAAACCTGAGGAACGCTCGGCAAAACTCTGGTCGAAAACATTTCCTGCCAGCCTTGCCAGAGTTGAGCTAGAGCGTCGGACCAAACACAATCATGCAGAACGTATCCTCCCGGATAGGGCGCTTTTGTGACGTGAATGGCAAAGTGACCCACTACCTTCAAGGGAGCGATCGCAAGGCTCAAGCAAGGGATTTCAGACTCAGACAAGGACATGTGAGGGCAAGTAATAAACCCGTGACGATATCGGTTCTTAACAGTCTAGTGTTTGTTCGCTGTCAGTTGTCCCAATCCTAAAAAGTAGAACTGGAGTTGTCCTCATAGAATACCCTTCTGTTCCCGGAGGAGTCACTGAGCTACCGTAAAAGAATGACAGCCTACGATTCATGCCGCTTGAAAAGAGCTACAGATCGGGAAATAGGTTCTAACGTGGCTTGGGATTTTGTTCCCCGATCGCCCGTAATAGATGCTTCAACCTTTTAACAGCGGAAATTCACTAGAAACAGTCCAGCGTTGACCATTGTGGATTAACAGGGTGAGGTTTGCAACTGTAAATTCGAACTGTAGCGGGCGTTGCTGAAATTCGGCCCAGGCAACTCGAAAGTTTTGTCGAGTTAAGTCCCGAAAACCGACCGTCATATGGGGCGAAAAAGGGCGTGTTTTTGATGCCGGATCAGTAATTCCCAGCTCAATCTCCATTGCCGTCATCAAAGCCGACTGCAAGGCCAGTAATTCAGGGGTTTTAGGACATTGACATACACCACTCGTGGCACAAATGCCCCAAATCCTGACAGGGTGATAGGCACGGGAGGCTGTTGACCTGCGAATTCGCTAAGAACCCGACTCAATTTGGGAAGTTCCTCCGTAAGCCGCTCAAAGGGAGGCTGCAAGGTGATATGTGGTGGGGATTTTAAGGCAGCACGGCTGTTGTAGCGCTCGGCAAAAACCTGCTTCACCTCAGTAACGTAGTCCTGAATATCCTCAGGAGGCAGTACGGCAATAAAGAACCGATGTTTAGAAGAATTCAAAAGTCTTGGGAAAGTAATGGATTTCGAGTTATGAGTTATGAATTGAATCCTACCGCTCCAGCTTACAAAAATTAGCATTCAAAGTCCTATGCCGTGGTTCGTCAAAATTGAAGAAGGAATTGTTGATAAAACAACATTTGATAAGCATGTCCCTGCCCACAAAACCTACGTGCGGGAATTAATCGCTAAGGGACATCAAGCAAAGACAGGCTACTGGTCGTGTTATGGTGGAGGTATGCTCCTGTTTCAAGCAAAATCGATGGATGAAGCAAAGGCGATCGTTGCCCAAGATCCTCTTATTGTTCATGGTTGCGTGAACTACAAACTCTACGAATGGCGAATCGTTGTGGAGGAAGGGAAAGACGTATGAATACCACCTTCTTTCTCCCCAATTCCCCAGATGATGTTATGCTTTAGATGATCCGGACCCATGCGATCCCAACGCCCAAACCTTGTCAGGACCGGAAGGTAGCAGCAATACGGGATGCTTGCGATAGGCGTGGACTCCGGGTCTTTTATTTGAGACAGTTTTTAGTGAAGTTTCAAGCGTCGTAATAGCATCGGGTTAAGTACGGTTTTCTACCCGAAGATCTGCTGGCACTTCCTCATTTTCTTCCTATGCTGGAGTCAAGTGTAATCAGGAGCCTTGACAACTATGGGTCTGGGGGATTTAGTTCAGAAAGCGGTTTATCTTGGGATCGGTGTAGCTTCCTACGCAGGAGAAAAGCGGGAGAAAAATTGGCGAACTGCGAGTTCAAGTCCAGAAGCTTGCAGACGAGATGGTAGAGCGGGGCGAAATGACAACGGAAGAAGCCCGTAAGTTTGTTGATGACATGGTGAGTAAGGCACAGCAGGCACCGGTTGAACCTCAAGCTTCCTCAAAACCCACAGAACCTCGCAGAATTGAAATTGTGACTGATGACGATGAGCCTGCTAAATCACCACCCAGTCAGGCTGACGAAATGCGGCGACAGGTAGCGGAACTACAAGAGGAACTCAGACGCTTGAAGCGCGAGAAGCCCTAGTGCCGATGGCAACCATCAGAGGATACAATTTGAGGGTGAAGTAATCCCGCAGATATCTTGAACCGCTAAAGCCTCCGCGTTCTATCGGTCAGTTCTTCAGAGAACAGCTGCATTGTATTCCCTTCAAACTGTTAGTGACGGGTTCAGCTCAAGAGCATATGGAAAACTGGTCGATCGAGATTTTAACGATGCTGGAATCGATGGTTAAAGATGTCGAGCAATTTCTGACAGATACCGTTAAGGATATTAACGAGGCTGTCGAGGGTTTTGTGGAAGCATCTGAAGAGATTGTTGAACAGATGCAAGTCGCCTTTGAAGCTGAAATTGAGCCTCATATCAATGGTCTCCTTGATCCTATTTTGGAAGCTTACCTGGGGTTTGAAATTGCCGTAGAAGAAACGACTCAACCCGTCATTCATTCCGTTGAACCGTTTCTAAATGACCACCCTGCTTGCGTTGGTGTCGCCACTATCATGGTCAAGCTTACAGTGGCAATATGCTGGTCTGTGGAATGCATCCCTACGGATGGGAAGAGGAAAAGTGCCCAGACTGGCAATCAACCTGGACCGAATAGGATCCACATGTCTCTAAAGTAAGGGGAAAAAGTGCCCGACAGGTCCCTGTCCCTTTCCAATGCTGAGAGAATGCTTTAGGGCGGAAGTAACGTAATCTTTTGCAGAACGGGTCGCAGAGAGACTATCCTTGCCAATGGCTAGGTTTGCCGCGATCGCGGCTGAGAGCGTACAGCCTGTTCCATGCGTATTTGTCGTATCAACTGTTTCAGTAGCGAGGGTTTCCAGGTTTTGTCCGTCAAACCAGACATCCACCCCTCTCAGATCTCCCTGCATCCCGCCCCCTTTGACGAACACCGCTTTCGTTCCCAACTGGTAGATTTTTGGGCGGCTGTTTGCATATCTTCCAGGGAATTAATTTCAATCCCGGTCAAAATTTGCGCTTCATATCGGTTGGGAGTCAATACTGCTGCAAGCGGAATGAGGGCAGATTTTAGTATCGCGATCGCATCATCATCAATTAACTGTGCACCTGTACGGGATACCATCACCGGATCCACAACCAGATTTTGAATATTCAACGCTTCGATTTGAGCGGCAACAATAGCCATAATGTCGCGGTTTAGCAGCATTCCAGTCTTGGCTGCTTGCACTCCAATATCTTTGACAACAGCCTCTATTTGAGCCGCTACCGATTCTGGCGGTAATGCATCTACTCGGGTTACTCCAAGGGTGTTTTGAGCAGTCACACAGGTCAATGCACTCGTGCCATGCACTCGATGAAACGCAAAGGTTCGCAGATCGGCCTGAATACCAGCGCCACCGCCACTGTCAGATCCAGCGATCGTCATTGCTACAGGAATGGGGGCCATAGAGAATAGATATCAGTAATCAGGAGGAAAATTAGGAATTAAGGATTAGGAATTAAGAATACAAAATTCAACGCGTTGAATTCTCAATTCTTAATTCTCAACTCATCATTACCCATTGCCCACCACCTATATCCATTATGATGAAGAAGCATTATTAAAAGAAGTTACAGCCCGAATGAGACTAACCCCGATTGACCTAAACAGTTGGATCTTCGATATAGCAGACCACACGATTCTGGTCGATCCTGGCTGGTTGATCCGTTGGAGTTCTACGGCTTGCCCTGGCTCTACACCGCCTATCACAACACTCCATTAGCGTTTACGCCCGAAACGTTACCGCCTGTTGATCTCATACTGCTGTCTCAGGGAGTGGATGACCACTGCCATAAACCAACGCTAGAGAGATTGGACCGGAACATTCCCGTTATTGCATCGCCAACTGCCGCAAAAGTTGTCCGATCGCTAGGCTATCAAAAAGTAATTCCGCTGTCCCACTGGCAGGAGGTTGATGTTACCGAAACGCTCCAGATTGCAGCCGTATTGGGAGCTGAAATTCAACCTGGACAGGTAGAAAATGGTTATTTGCTGCGAGATTTGAGGACGGGGGAAACGCTCTACTACGAACCTCATTTGGCTCCCTTTAAGGAACCGCTAAAACAACGACTGGGTGAAGTGGATGTGGCGATCGCGCCTGTCATTGGTCAAATCTTTCCGCTGCTGGGCCAGGTCATTATGGGACCGGAACAAGCGCTTCAATTAGTCGAAGTTCTGCAACCCCATTACTTTGTCCCAACCACAATGGGAGACATTCGGGTTAGCGGAATACTACCTACGTTCATTCGGTCTACCGGCAGTGTAGAAGAGTTTCGCGATCGACTAACGGCTTCCAAAGCACCAACCAAACTGATAATTCCTGCTCCTGGAGAAACGCTGGAACTGGAAACAGCAAGAACCTAAAACAATTAGGCGGGCTATGTTGACCATAACCAGCCGTATTAAGTTGCTTGACTGCTCTTAATTTAACTTTAGTGGTCTCATCTCCTAGCTGAGACGTCATCTGGGTGGACGTCGTCGCTGAAGGAATTCGGGAATGTCTAGACCGCCGGTCGGCTTCCCTTTGGGTTCTGGTGGTGGGGGAGTCGAAGGTCCAACGGGAGGGGAGAAACTGGGCGTCTTACTCCGGTTGGTTTTGACAGTATCTGAGGCCGGGTGTCTCCGGTAAACCCCGTTGCAATAACCGTAATCCGGATCTCGCCTTGCAAGCGCTCGTCAATAACGGCCCCAAAGATGATGTTAGCTTCTGGGTCAACCACTTCATAAATAATCTCAGCCGCTGCATTCACTTCATGGAGGGTCAGATCGGAACCGCCTGTGATGTTGAATACAACCCCTCTTGCGCCCTCGATCGAAGACTCCAATAAAGGAGAGGAAATCGATGCCATGGCGGCTTCCCTGGCCCGAGACTTGCCGGAACCAATTCCAATTCCCATTAGGGCGGAACCTGCATCCGCCATTACTGCGCGAACATCGGCAAAGTCCACGTTTACCAAACCGGGAATGGTAATGATGTCTGAGATTCCTTGAACTCCCTGGCGCAGAATATCGTCTGCAACTCGAAATGCCTCCTGTACAGGAGTCTGCTCAGAAATAACCGACAGTAATTTATCGTTTGGAATAATAATCAACGTATCGACTCGGCTTTGCAGCGCGGCAATTCCTTCCTCTGCCTGGGAGGTTCGCCGTCTTCCCTCAAACGTGAATGGCCGTGTAACGACCCCCACCGTCAGAGCGCCTACTTCTTTAGCAACTTCTGCCACGATCGGGGCAGCCCCGGTGCCGGTTCCACCTCCCATGCCAGCCGTGATAAAAACCAGGTCAGAATTTTCCAGGGCGGTTGCAATCTCATCGCGGGATTCTTCTGCGGCCTTCTGTCCGATCGCCGGATTTCCCCCTGCTCCCAGCCCACGCGTTAGCTTTTGTCCCATTTGCAGTCGTTGAGGAGCTGCTGACTGAGTGAGAGCCTGTGCATCTGTATTAATTGACCAAAACTCAATGCCCGAAACACCGCTGTCAACCATACGGTTAACGGCATTTCCACCGCCACCACCGACACCAATAACTTTGATCTTGGCTACACTACCTGGCACGATTTCACCACTCCTTGCTTCTTCCCCGGACATACTTTTCGCGTTAGAAGATTGATTTAAGTTTAGTCCGGAGTTGGTCGATCGGCTAAAAGCGTCCACTTTCAATGAAACGTCAGATTGCCCTTCGGAGTGGGAGCCGTCGTAATTGTGCTCTAAATTATTATTAAGTGTCATTGGAATAGCAGCAGATTTTCTAAATAAATGACATCGGGATTACAGCAGTTAGTAGGAGCCTCTCAACTCTAGACCTTGTCAACTATAGGCTAAGTCATTCGAAAAACCAACGATGAAGGTAGATTTGCAATTGCTTGAAAAGTCTACTCTAATCTGGCTGAATTTGACCCGCCGTTTTGCTAGCTTTTAATGTTCTCATACCTTTAGAGCGAAGGAGTACTTGTTTTTACAAGGTCTTTAGATTTATCCATTTGGACCAGTGGCGAGTCCGGGTTCCGTAAGTCAATGTAGGCAATTTGACTAAAGCTTGGCTCAGAGGCGAGTTTTCGCATTCGATCGAGCATACTGAGCTGATAGGCAAATTGGGAACTGTAGGGGCCAAGGTAAACGATCCCAAGCTCAGTTTTAAGAATTAGGTTGGCAGGATCTTGCCAACTTACCTCGGTAATTTTGACTGGGCTTTTTGTAATATCACGATACAGGTTTGACCAGTAGGGGCGATACGTATCCGGATTTCCAATCACTTTTAGTTCGGGAAGTTTGAGAGATTGGTTCAGGGATGTATAAACCTCAAGCGGAATCCACATGCCCGCTTCGTCCAATAACCCCGCCTTTAACGACACTGGCTGAGTTCTGGGATCGGCTTGATTGGAAGCGGGTGCGTTAGCGGCCACAGACAGAGAAATCGCTACGGGATATCGCTCCTGAACCTGCACAATCAACGTGGGAGGGAAGAGGCGTCGGGCAACATTGACTTTTGAGATTGGGGCTTTAGTGGTAAGCGCCCGCGAAATTAATTGAGGTTCGACTCGTAGTAATGATTGGGGATAGGGAATTGGCAACAGCGATCGAATTGTTTGGGTTGCAAGATAATGATTGCCCTCAATGACCACCTGATCTGGTCGGCGGATAATCCAGACAGGTAAGGTTGTGACCCAAACAAGGCCACCCGCCAAACCGCTGACGGCCAAAATTCTCCACATTGCTTGAAGCGATCGAACTCGACGGCGATCGCGGAGCTTTTGGCGTCGTTGGGCTAACTCTGTTTGTGAAACCGGCGCAATATTATTAGCCATCCAAATTCTTCAATTCTGCACTGTAGAAATTCCTGCACCTATGTTTGAGCGTTGCAAGTCCTTGAACTCTAAATAACCATCTTTATAGTCAGGATGGTCATCCACAACTCGCCACCTTTAGAAAAATTAGGGAACTGAGCGCAAGACAACACCACAGCCTGGGTTTCGAAGAACGAGAACTTATGGAAAAACGATAATACCAGGCAAACCCCAGGCTTGCCCGTCTTACTTCCCCCATTTAATCACTCATTCCATTTTCTGCAAGGCAAATCAGAAAGAATTTCCTCCAGTCGTTTTCCCCGAGAAAACAATGCGTCCGCCGCAAGAACGTTACACTAACTTGTTGCCTCTTGCAGTTGAACTGCAATCCGTTCGCCAAACTCCGGATCTGTATTTGCCAAACCCAGCAATTGCAGGTATTCCTGACGCGTTAACCCAGCTGTTTCAATAATTGAAAGCGCTTCGGCCTCAATCTCCTGCTCAATTCTGAGAGACTCAGACTCCGTCTCCGCACCCTGTAGCTCCCCTCACGCCGCTCAATCAATGCCACAACCTGGAGACAGGCGTGCACAAACTGACTGACTTTCTCTGAAGGAATGTTGTTGGGATCAATACCGTAGCGATTTGGCAGAATCTGCTCAGACAGTGAATCAGGAACTGTGGAGAGTAGCTTCCTGGGCTAATGTCGTGGTCGCCCCATTAAAACCAAGCCAGAGAAAAACCGATGCAAGCAGGAGAATGAAAAGACTCCGAATACGATGGAGGAAGGGCATATTAGTTGCTTATCCTTTTGCTGATTCCTCATCTCTTAATCCTACTGCTGATTCCTCATCTCTTAATCCTACTCGCATAGTAGAGCTAGCCTTCCCGTCATGTCCGCCCCACCCCAAGCATGAAACTATTTTTCCCGTACCCCGTACCCTTTAACCCATACCCCTTTTCAGGAAGTGCTGTTTATCATTGGCACGCCCTAGATTATTAGTGCAGCGATGAAGAAAGCCGTTGACACGATAAAGCTAGGATTCTTGCTAATCCTGAGTGTGCTTATCCTGAGCAGGTTCATCTTTCTCCAATGGCGTGAGGTTCGGGTCTTTTGGTTGCTTCATACAAAACAGTGTCCGGGCTGCAATTTGGAAGGTGCGGTGTTAAGAGGGTTAGATTTACAGAGCGCAAACCTGAAAGGGGCTGATCTTAGTCGGGCTAATTTAAGCGAAGCAAATCTGGCGGGAAGTCAATTAGCGAGTGCCAAATTACAGCAAACAGACCTAAGCCTGACAACATTGGCAGACGCAAATTTGGCGGATGCAGATTTAAGACGATCAAATCTGAGCGGTGCCAACTTAATGAATACCAGCCTGAGGCAGGCGGACTTGACCCGATCGAATCTGCTGTTTGCAGAACTTCCAGGTGCTGACCTGAGTGGAGCGGATTTGCGCTGGGCGGAGTTGCACGGTGCAACCATAAGCAGCAAACAATTACAGCAAGCCCTGCGTTAAGAAATTAAAGATGAATCTGGTTCAGAATGAGGCGCAAGCGATCGTAGTCATCCTTTAAAAGCAGGCTGAGAGTCCGACCGGCCTGTACCAACCAGGCCCGATCAGCCCGACGAAGTTGATAAATTTCGCGAACCGTAGCAGCAACCAACGCATCAATCGGTGCCCCACTCATCAACAAAAGGGTTCGAAGGAAGTCAAGCTTTTCACTAAAGCGAACCACCTCCTCGGATTTACAACGGTAGACTGCCTGGTGGACCTGGGGCGGACGAGGGGAAGGTGTTGATAAATGGTTGTATTCTCCGAGCCGTTTTCTGTTCCGGTGGGTAATTGGAACCCGACGATCGCACCTCGAAACTCAGTCTTCAACATGGCAAAAATCTGAGGCTGCTGTTCTCGCAGTTCCTCGAGAGACAGACCCAATGCCCGCGCTCGGTGTACCGAATCGATCGGGCTTGTTGTGGCATGGTAAACCACCGCATAAATCTGATTTCCCGATTCCTCATCCACTGACTTCACCCAACTGCCAAAGGGAGGCATCACCGGGAAGCTCAAATTCTCAGGCTCCAAACACTGGGCCAAAAATTCTGTAGTTGCCGTCTCAATAACCTCTGCAATGTAATCAGGATGTCGGTTTTGAGTACCAAATTGGGGAAGGGGAAGACGCATAAAAAATCAAGAACGGAGGAATATGAAATGAAGAGCGGAAAATTAGAACAAATGAATTATATCCGCTCAAAATTCTCCATTTCCAATTCTCAACCGCCAATTCTCTATTTCCCCTTCTTCTTACCAGCGGTCACGTCTACCTCTTCAAGTTCCGATAGCCGGAAGGTAACCAACTTATCCCAATTTCCACCCTCAAATAAGACAGCAGCTTTGCCATCTGATACACGTTGAACTAACCCTAAGAATGAGTAGTAGGTGTCCTGTGGATTAATAACTTTGACGGCTGAACCTGGCAGAATCATAGCGTTCGATAGTCATTCAATAGTTCTACTCAATAGAGTACTAGGAGTTAGCAAGAGGAATCCAGAGCTTACCATAGAAGTTTTTCATCGATTCCACAGATAAAGCCACTGGTTTAAAGAGTCGGTGCTTGCTGTAGGAACACAAACATTCCAACAGTTAAGCTCTGGTGGATCTACACAGGTAATGATGGAGGGGCGCTAGCCAACACCGTTAGTAGAACCAGAATCATTACGATTTAGGCACTACCCAGGCTTTCGGTACTATCAGTTCTGTCAGTCAGCCAGAAAAATTGCTTTCCCCCTAAACCCATTTAAAGCAACGGGCTACAGAAGATGGTGGACCTAAAAGGTAATGATGTGCGGCGTTAGCCGCCATCGTTAACAGCTCCAAAATCCTTACAACTCTGGTACTACCCAGAAGATAAAGTTTTATACCTTACGTCAAAGTTCTAAAAATCTTGAGGGCAAAATAGGAAGGGTTCCATGGCGTTTTGGATATGGGTATTAACCTATAACCTGTTGCCAAAGCGCTCTTTTGCAGTGCTATCACCAACCCGTTTGTAGGCTTGGTGAACTGCTCCTCAAAATTACCAGACAGCTACTTCTTGCCGCCCAAATTTAGAATCGTTACACAATTTTTTGCTGATAAATCAACTGTGGACCTGCCAAGAGTTCAACAGTTGTAGCACTCGGTCAACCAATGAGACATTTAATATTGCCAGGTCGGGTTCCTCTACATTTAACCTGGTCGGATCTTGCCCTCTATTTCAAGCGCTACTGCAATCTTCTGAAAACAATGTCGAATCGCAGACAATCTTTATTTGGGGAACGATCGTTCTCTTTGTGAGAATCTACGAAAAACCTGGCAAGAAACCGCTGTAGCAAAATTGAGGAAGCCTATCTGCTTATCAGAAGTGGAGCGGGAAGCAACCGTTCTGGCTGATCCTGAGATTATTCATTCAACCCAGAAGGAGTTTTGGTTTAGAACATACCCAAACCAACTACCAGCGGGACCGTCCCACTCAAAGACTGTGTTCACTAGCAATGAGAGAAGTTTGTCTCCCTTTGAGAAGGGTGAAGGGATTCAAAATCAGCGTTCATATGCAGAAGAAAGGGTACACCTGCTTGAGACTGGTGCTGTAGACAAAGCCACTTTTGCCAAACACACAGGGGCAAATCTGTTGGTCCTCGCTTCCTCGCTTCAGGTTTGATTCAGGTCGAATCGTCAACTAAGTCTTCATTATCTGACGGAGTAAGCAAAGCCGCAAAAATACTTCTGCTAGAGACAATATCTCGATGCAAGTTACCGTTACCTTTAACCCATTAGCGATCGCGAAACTATTGGAAATCCCAGCAATTTCAGCACTAGGTTCTTCTTCGGCTAGCAGTTCTGCACCCGGCAGCTCCATGTGTTCTTCGATAGATGACTTTTGGGTACATTGGTTGCAGCAAGATCACTCATCTTATGATATTCAGGGTTCCCTGCACTCCTAGTTCCGAACTCCTCCCAAATGGTTTCAGTTGATTTACTGGCAAAACAGGCTCCGATCGGAATTCTCTTGATGGGTCTGGATGGAGGTATTGCCAAAGCAAATCCCGTATTCTGCAGGCTAACGGGCTATACAGAGATACAGCTTAGACATTTAGATAACCGAGCTATTTCCCATCCAGAAGATTTTGCGGCTGAGGTACGGATTATTCAGCAAATGCTGGATGAGGGGCAGCATCAGTGGACATTCGTTAAGCGCTATAAATGCTGCGACGGCTCTCTACGTTGGGCTGAAGTCAAATTATCTTTGATAGAAAACACAGAAGATGGAGATACCGCCATTCTGGTTTTTGTGACCGACCTGAGCGATCGCAAGCAGGCTGAACAGGAAATTCAACAGGGGCGAGAGCGGGAAGCGTTGCTAGAGCAATCCCTCAAGTTTGAACAACTCATTCGCACTTTAACTGAGGCTGTGCGAAAGGATCTGGACAAAGATCAAATGTTGAAGGCAGCCGTTCAGGGGTTAGTAAAAACGCTGAATGCGGACGGTTGCGTTTCCAGTTTATTCAACAGCCACAACAGAACATTAGAAGTTTGCTCCGAGTTCTTTAAGGACACAATTGGTCCAGTACAATCCCTTACTGGCCAAGCTTTTCCGCTTACCAGTTGGTCTGAGGACTGCCAGCAGCATCTTGTGAATGGGAAGACTTTTGTAGCCAGTGTTCCCATTACCCAAAGCACGTTTCTCAAAAATGCAGACCCAACGTTAGAGCGGTTTAAATCCCTGTATGAGCCGAGCTGTGAAACCAACAACATCATTGTCTGTAAGGCGATGAGTCCAATCACAGATGACCAGGGGTTAATTGGCGTACTGACTGTCCTTAAACTTCAAGCCTGGCAGTTTGAACCTGTTGAGATTAATCTGATTGAGCAGGTGGCCAGTCAGTGCGCAATCGCGCTCCGGCAAGCCAGCCTTTTTATCAGCAACATGAGCATCGTCTCAGTGCCGAGTACTTTCGCTCGTTTCTAGAAAAATCGTCGGATGTTTTCGTGGAATATGATCCAGAGCCCGTTACATCTCCATCAATCCGGCGGGTTCTAAACTTCTGGGGCTACCGCTTGAAGAAATTATTGGCAAAACCAATCAAGAACTGCTTGGGGATGTAGGTGAATCGATCGAATTGCTGATTCGTCGGGTCTTTGACACCGGTGAAAAAGTAATGGTTGACCACGAAATGCATTTACCGGAAGGCACAAAGGTTTTGAAACTGTTTATGGCCCTATCACCAGCCCTTCAGGGGCAATTCAACGGGTGATTGGAATTTGTAGAGATGTCACTGAATTGCGGGAGCAATGGCAGCTTCTGGAAATTCGCAACCACCAACTCTCGGAAACAACTCGCCTCAAAGAGGAATTCGTCGCTACAACCAGCCACGAACTGCGTACTCCGCTGACAGCAATTTTGGGATTCTCAAATGTTCTGTTGCAGGAGTTTTTGGAGAGCTGAACTCTAAACAGAAGGACTATCTGGAGCGAATTCACACCAGCGGGCAGCACTTGCTGGATCTCATTAACGACATTCTGGATCTGTCTCGTCTGGAAGCCGATCGTCTAGAGCTAGACCTTCAAACCATCTTTGTCCCAGACATCTGTGAAGGGGTTACTAGCTTGCTTCAAGAACGGGTTATTAACCAGGGATTACAACTGGTGGTCGAGATAGACCCTTGTGTTGAGTGGATGGTTGTGGACCCCAGGCGATTGAAGCAGATGTTACTGAATCTCCTAACCAATGCAGTCAAGTTCACTCAGAAGGGCACTATTGGTCTCAAGGTTCACTGTCAGGTAGGTACAACAGATAGTTCATCCCAAGACAAACCCTTCGATCGAGCCTATGGATTGTCCAACGCCACGTCCCCACCCATGATTCACTTCACGGTTTGGGATACTGGAATTGGAATTGATGAAGCCGACCAACAATTGCTCTTCTCTCCATTTTCACAGATCGATAGTTCCCTATCGCGGAACCATCAAGGAACCGGGCTTGGGTTGGTGATTACCCGCAAGCTGGCAGAGCTTCATGGCGGTATGGTTACACTAGAGTCAAGCCGCAATAACGGAGCCAGGTTTACAATTTCGCTGCCTGTAGGGAATTGATTAGCAATGAACGCCTGCCGTCTCACCAAACCATAGTCAGTAAACAGAGCAGTAGCGCTTCTGTCCATTCAACAACAGCACCATAGGTATCTCCGGTGTGTCCCCTAGCTTGTAGTTGAACCAGGCTCCAGTCAAGAAGGCGATCGTGGCTCCCCCATAAACATAGCGATTCCTGCCAACCATTGCTCCTGATTTAGGCTAATTTGCAGAGCGCTCAAGCCTAGCAGTAACAGGAAACCAGGAATCGCCTCCCAACTTGAACGAATTGCGGCCTTGTGGAATGCCCCTTTTCCCTCTGGCTTTAAGTATGGGTAGCGGGCGATCGCAACCAGTTGTCCCCAACGTCCCCATCCTGCCGCTGCGGCCAGTGCTAACCAGCGATGAGTGCTCAAATCTGCCAACGCAGCCGTTTTTAGCCCCAGGATAATAATTGCGGTCATTACGCCAAATGCGCCACTTCGGCTATCTACCATGACCTGCAAGCGACGCTCGGGGTCGGGTACGCCTAATCCATCCGCCGTGTCCATTGCACCGTCTAAGTGCAGCCCTCCGGTAAAGCCAAGCCAGGCGGCAACAATCACAGCACTGCAGGTTAAGACTGGCATCCCCAACCCCTGTAGCCCCACATCCAGCAGCCCTAACAGCCCACCAATTGCCACTCCCAAGAACGTTACCCAACGTGCAATGCCATTGAACTCAAGCGGCCAGTGATGGGGAACTGGAATACGGGTATAAAAGGCGATCGCTCCTAACAACGTAGAAACAGCCCCGAAAACGCACTTAATAAACGACCAGAAATTCTGAACGTTGAGGATTCAGGTAGTTGCCTGTCAGTCATGAAATCTCGGTATTTGTAAGAGCGATGATTGATACGCTTGAGAGCGATTTAGAACATACTTTTAAGGTCAGGCTATAGACATTACGGGAGTAGTCTAGGTGATATCTAATAGAGGGTCCTATGAGCAATTCAGTAATTTCTATTAGAGTCAGTTCTGAAACATAGGATAAAATTGTTTCGTAAATCACTGATTCAGTAAAACCGTTCTCAATCTGCGTTTTAACGATGTAGTTTGAATTGGATGAACTAGTTGAACATTCTTATCACGAAATCTACCCATTGGCCGCGTTCAAGTAAGTATTTTTCCTGCTACTGCCGGGCAAGGGTTGTCAATCAGGTTTTCTAAAGTCCCATATCTTTCCTGCTGTCAAGAGAATTACTGTTTGAGCCCAGGCTCATTTAGACCAGAGGCTTTCTCTCCATGAGTCACGATCCACTTTTTCGCAGTAGGCCAGTCCCTGCTCCCTGTATTGTTGATACTGGAACAATTATTAGTAAACAGGACATGCAGAGGGTTCTTGCTGATTTAAACCACGTCCGCTATATCCATTCACAGGATGGTGTCATCACCGGTGAGGGAGAGGGCTGCATTCTCGATGTCTTTGCAGATCCTCAACGTTCCACATTAATCGTTAACCACTCGCTCTACATTAATGTTCAGAGTTTCGATTACCTAGAACTGGGGCAGTCCGACGAACAGGAATCCTGGTTTGATCTGATTCAGGATGGACGGCAACTGCGTCTAATTCCTCTGTCTAATCCCTTGCAAGACCAGAGCAGCCACCGTCTTAACGTTGCAGCCTTGAAGCGGTCGTTGCTGAAGTGCTCTCAGCAAATTGGGATGTGCAGATTGATGATGAAGAGAATTTTTCGTTTTGAGACTCTTCAATCAATGTCTGTAGATTACACCCACTCTTTGCAGCGACTAATGCAGCGAGTGGGTTTTTCAAGCTTAAGGGCACTAAGTCGGGCAGCAAAGGTATCAGAAAAGCAGCTACTGCACCTGAGGCGTGGAAACTTAGCTCAAATGCGCCTTGAAACATTGCTCAAGCTAAGTCAGGCGTTGCAGGTATCTATTGCGGATTTACTGATGATGTTTGGTGGTCCTCATCCTCAAGCTTCAGTCCCCAAGTCTGAATCTTCAGTTGATCCACAGGAACTCGCTGACTTAAGGCAGGAGTGTAAACGCCTCCAGGAGAAATTGATTCAACAGAAACAGGATTTATGGCAGGAGTTTCAACAGTCTAGCCTGCAGGTTTTGGAGTCAATGTTGCTGCAACTACCGACTGCAAGCTATGCGGCTCAGCAAAATCCTCAAGCTCCGGCCATTCGGCTGTTGCCTTTGTTAAAACCGCTTGATCGGCTTTTGCAGGAGTGGGAGATAGAGCCGATCGCTTCTGTTGGTGCAGAAATTCCCTACGACCCACACCATCATCAACTGATGGAAGGGAGCGCAAAGTCGGGCGATCGTGTCCGTGTGCGCTACACCGGCTATCGTCAGGGCGATCGACTGCTTTACAGAGCAAAAGTAAGCCCCGTTCTCCCATTGAATTCTCACGTTGACCCGTAGTGAGGGCGGACTCGGAGAATAACTCATACACAATCCGCCTGTACGCAAGAATCATGCTTTTTCACGAAACGGATTCCGTACGACAGAGCTTAGAATTTGATTACACTATGGGTTGTTGCCGTGTATAAAAATGAAGCACCTGTAGGCGCGAACCATGTCGAACATGCTAGAGCAAGCTCAGGAAGCTGCCCAACAGGGAAACTGGTCATTGCTGAGCAGATATTTGCAGCGGGCGTTGGTGTCAGAGCAGACCGAAGAAATTATTCAAACTATTGGTGTTGAGCCGCTAATTTCAATGGCCCTGGCGGTTTTGGAAGTGGGAGATTTTCAAGATCGGTGGGATGTTGCAAAGATCTTTCCGCTTTTGGGTGATGCGGCGATCGCCCCTCTCATCGATTTGTTGCAGGACGATGATGCCGACTTGGAGACCCGCTGGTTTGCTGCCCGAATTCTCGGTAGTTTCAATAGCTCTGCCGCAATTCAACCCCTGATCGAGATTCTGCATCAATCCAAGGACGACGATCTGAACGCGATCGCAGCGGAAGCGTTGACCCACTTAGGCACTCCGCGATCGCAGCCCTGGCAAACCTTTTGTCTGGCGACGATACCCGTCCCTTAGCCGTAAAAGCGTTAGCTCAAATTCGCCATTCAGAGACTATTGATCCCTCTTGAGTGTGGTGGATGATTCGGATTCTGGTGTGCGGGCAGCCGTGATCGAAGCCTTGGGGAGTTTCCACGATCCCCGCATTCCTCCCGTCCTGATTCAGGCGTTGAAAGATCCGGCGGCAATGGTTAGACAGGCAGCCGTCATAGGTTTAAGCGTTCGAACCGAGTTGGTACCTGAGTTGGACCTGGTGAATCGTTTTACAGAACATCTTTGGGACTTAAACGTGCAGGTCTGCCAGCAAAGCGCGATCGCCCTGGGAAGAATTGGAACCCCGCAGCAGTTGATGCGCTAACTCGCGTACTGAATTCTCCACATACACCGCTCCCTTGCAGTTGGAAGCGGTACGGGCACTAGCGTGGGCTGGAACCGAGAGTGCCCTAGACGCTTTGCGACAGGTGCTTTTCACTTCAAAAGCCGGAGATTCTTCGGGCTTGCATCAAGAGATTGTGACAGTTTTGGGGCGTTGGCAAAATCCAGACCTTAAGCCCCAGGCGGCCCAAGCCTTGATCGACGGGCTTCATTCCACCCATCTGTGGATGGTTAATCCTGCAATCAAACAAACAATCGCGATCGGGTTAAGTTATCTGCAACAGCCCCAAGCCAGAGAATCGTTAACCCAATTGCTGGCAGATGAGGATATGGGAGTCCGTCTGCACGCGGTTGCCGCCTTAAAATCTCTCGGGGCCGAGACATCCCGCCAATACTTAGAACATCTGGCCCATCAAACAGACTTACCAGACAGGCTGAAGCAGGGCGTCACGATCGCATTGCAGGAGTGGGATCGGTCAGTAGGTGGTAGGTGGTAAGTGGTAGGTGGTAGAGAACCAAGGAGGGATTTTTTTGACAAGCCCAAAGTGGACAGTTTTCTGATGAGATAGTTGAGGTGCTTTTCTTCAAAACTTTCACTATAGTTTTCATTGGTTGATGTAAAACGCCAATCGTGTGAGGAAAGTGGCATGACTAGAGGTGCAGTAGGGATAGCGCTGATTTTTTCAGCGTTTACAGGTGGTCTAGTTTCAACGAAGGCGATCGCTGCGGAAGTAGAGAAATCAACTGAAAGCGTTACTCCGGGTCAGGCAACCGTGACTACCCCCGATGAAATGGACCAGGTCACGTCTGTTTCTCAATTGACCGATGTTAGGCCAACCGATTGGGCATTTCAGGCGTTGCAGTCGCTGGTTGAGCGCTATGGCTGCATCGTGGGCTATCCCGATAAAATGTTCCGTGGAAATCGTGCCCTGACTCGCTATGAGTTTGCGGCTGGCCTCAATGCCTGCTTGGACCGAATTAATGAACTGCTGACCGCTGCCACAGCTAATTTAGTCAGAAAAGAAGATTTAGACACTTTACAACGGTTACAGGAGGAGTTCGCCAGCGAATTGGTTGCCCTCCGAGGCCGGGTTGATAATCTGGAGGGCCGCGTTGCTACCCTGGAAGCCCATCAATTTTCTACAACGACAAAGCTAACCGGGGAAGTTATTTTTCCAGAAGTCAGGCACTTGGTGGTCGAGATGTAACGGGGTTTGGACGTGTTGCAACCAGCGTGAGAGATGAAGGTGGAAAAGCCGTTTTTCAGGACCGGATCCGCCTCAATTTCCTCACAAGTTTTTCAGGAAAAGATCTCTTGACCACCCGTTTAGAGGCCGGAAATACTATCCCTACCTTGGCATCCGGTGGCACAACTGGGGGAGCAAACTCCGCCTATCTCCTGTTCTCCAACGAAGGTCGATTGGCGTATGACAATTCCAACGAGGCGAATGACAACAACTCCGTTAATATCGGTCTGCTGAGTTACCGCTTTCCGATCGGGGATAGCCTGACGTTTCATGTTTTTGCAGCGGGCGGTTCTCATTTCTACTACGCGGACACCGTGAATCCTTATCTGGATGACCAGGATGGAGGCAGTGGTGCCCTCTCCCGCTTTGGTCAACGTAACCCAATCTACGGGATCAACGGGAACGGTGCTGGATTGGGCATTAATCTCAAGCTAGGAGACCTTTTCCGAATTGATGGCGGTTACATCGCAAATCGGGCAAACGATCCCGGTGATTCGTCGGGTTTGGCGAACGGTAACTATTCGGCTCTTGGGCAACTGGTGATCCAACCGTGGGAACGGTTGAAGCTTGGGTTGACGTTTGTTCATGCCTACGATCGCTCCGGAGAGTTTCGCTACGGTGGGCTTGGCACCGCAACCGGAACGTTTCTAGCAAATCTGCTCCCCGGTTCCCAGGATCTCTCAGCCACCTTTCCACCCAACCGCCCCATATCCAGTAACTCCTATGGTATTGAAGCCTCCTTCCAAGTCAGCAACGGTATTGTAATTGGAGGCTGGGCGGGACTGACAAAAGCCCGGCTGATTGGTTATGGGGACTCAGAAATTTGGAATTTTGCCGGAACGATCGTCTTTCCCGATTTACTGAAGCGCGGCAGCCTGGGGACGATCATCGTTGGCACCGAACCTACCCTAACTGGACTTAGTTCTGGAGGCAGACAGCGAACGATCGTCGATAATGACTATGCCCTTCATATAGAAGCCTCCTACCGCTTCCAGTTCACAGATAATCTTTCCCTAACACCGGGAATTATTTGGTTACCAACTCTTAACCAAAGAAGTGACAATGACGATGTTTTCATTGGTGTTCTCAGAACCACGTATACGTTTTAATGAAGAGTGGCACTAGGCAAGGGGCAAAGGGGCAATAGGTGAGGGCGAGGGGCAATAGGTGAGGAGCGAGGGGCAATAGGTGAGGGGCAACATGAGTTTTAAGATTTGAATGATGAGTTTAGCGTTGATCCTGTTTTCTATTCACCACGAAGAATTTAGGGATAGCAGGATACTTGTGTTTATCAGCCTCCATCTATCATCCTTGCCTATCGCCCCTTGTCCCTTGCCCCTTGCCCTACCTTCCAGAAATCGCTTGTGCGATCGCTCAGGTACTTGCACCTCTGCAACAGAATGCGGGAAACTGACGCTAATCAGATCCGATGTCTGCCTTCCTTCCTTCCCTTAGAACGCTGTCCATGCCATCACATTTTTCCCAGCGCCGAACCAAAATTGTTGCTACCGTTGGTCCGGCTACAAGTAGTCCAGAAGTTATTCGTGCCTTAATCGAGGCAGGCGCAACGACATTCCGGCTTAACTTCTCCCACGGAACCCATGAGGACCACCAGCGCAGTATCCGGCTAATTCGGCAGACCTCGTTTGAACTCAATCAACCCGTTGGGATTTTGCAAGATCTTCAGGGACCCAAAATTCGCCTGGGGCGGTTTGAGAACGGGTCCATTATTCTCAACAAAGGCGATCGCTTCATTCTGACCAGTAAGCCCGTTACTGGCACCCAGGAAATGAAACCATTACCTACGAACCGCTGGCCGACGAAGTGCCGGAGGGGGCTGTAATCTTGCTGGATGATGGCCGCGTAGAAATGTACGTTGAAAAAGTAGACCGCGCAGCACGGGAGCTTCATTGTCGCACCGTTGTTGGGGGCCACTTTCCAACAATAAAGGGGTTAACTTTCCAGGCGTCTATTTGTCCATCAAAGCGCTCACAGACAAGGATAAGAAAGACCTGACGTTTGGTCTGGATCAGGGCGTAGACTGGGTCGCGCTCAGCTTCGTCCGCAATCCTCAGGACGTTCTGGAAATCAAGGAGTTAATTTCTAGCGCCGGAAAAAATGTTCCAGTAATTGTCAAGATTGAGAAGCACGAGGCGATCGAGGAGATGGACGCCATCCTTTCGATTAGCGATGGTGTGATGGTCGCACGAGGAGACCTGGGGTGGAGCTTCCGGCGGAAGATGTGCCCATCCTACAAAAGCGATTAATCGCTACAGCCAATCGAATGGGTATTCCCGTCATTACCGCTACCCAAATGCTCGACAGTATGGTGCATAGCCCACGCCCTACTCGCGCCGAAATCTCTGACGTAGCAAACGCCATTCTAGACGGCACTGATGCGGTCATGCTCTCAAACGAGACCGCTGTGGGCAAATTTCCAGTGGAAGCGGTTGCGACAATGGCACGAATTGCCATTCGGATTGAACGAGAAAAAGCAAATCGGGCGATCGACGATACGGGGCGATCGATTCCCAACGCCATCAGTTGTGCAGTGCGTCAGATTGCAGAACAGCTTGGCGCAGCCGCCATCATGACCCTGACAAAAACCGGGGCAACCGCTCGCAACGTTTCTAAATTTCGACCCAAGAAGCCAATTCTTGCCGTTACGCCCCATGTGGATGTGGCCCGTCAGCTTCAGCTTGTCTGGGGAGTAAAACCCCTGCTTGTTCTGGATTTACCCTCAACAGGACAGACATTTCAGGCAGCCATCAACGTTGCCCAAGAAAAGGAGCTACTTCACGAGGGCGATCTGGTTGTAATGACGGCAGGCACTCTGCAAGGCGTCTCAGGTTCAACGGATTTGATCAAAGTGGAAGTCGTTACAGCAGTCCGTGGCAAGGGCGTTGGGATTGGGCAAGGCTCAGTCAGCGGCAGGGCCAGAGTCATTCGCAGCAGTGTCGAAACAAGCCACTTCAGCCCAGGAGAGATTTTAGTTGCTCAAGATACGCGAGCAGAGTTTGTGGATGCAATTAAGAAGGCGGCTGGGATCATCACCGAGGACGGCAGTTTGAAGAGCCATTCCGCAGTCATTAGCCAGCAGTTGAGAGTTCCTGCCATCATTGGTGTAAAGAATGCTACCTCGTTAATTCGTGATGGCGAAATTGTCACATTAGATGTGCAACGGGGAGTAATTTACTCCGGGGCCACCTCATCGACACAGGCCAGCCAGGTGCTGCCAGTCTGAGACACCTGACACCTGCTATAGCTCCAGCTATTAACGTCTCTAAAATCCGCTTCCAAGCGGAGAAATCGGTGGCTGGGAAGACGGTAAACCGGAGGGTCCAAAGATTGGGCTAGGGTCCAATCCAGTGATTTGCTGAAATTGCTCAGGGGCGATTGTGCTGGCAATGGTAGCCTCAGCGGCATTAATCTGCCCGATCGCCTGATTCTCCCATTGCTTAAGCAACTGATGGGTCTGTGCAAGAAACTCATGCCCTCGGATCATTGGCACCTTTAGCCAGCTATCCACCAATACTTCCACAATTGCTAGTTCAACCAAAGGCAAGGGGTAGACTCTTAGCAGGTCTTCCAGATAGTTATTGAACGCCTCAGGTTCCCCATTCTCTAGCTGATAGCTGCTGACAATATGCTTCACCCGTTGGCGATTTAATTGCTCTCCAAGTTCCATCAAAACCTCAACTGGAGTACGCGCTTTTGAATTATAGTGAATCTCCCTTGATGAAGGTAGGTGGTTGGGAATGCGAGAGTAGAGAGCAGGGAGTAGGGAGGATGAGGTTCTAACTCCACTATTTCCGCTCCGGATGGCGAGATTCCTCTCGTGGAATGCCCAATCGATTGACCTCACCAATCAGTTGGTAAAGTCTACCGAGGTCGCGCTGGTTGAAGTAGAGGAGCAGACGGGAAACTCCAATCTTGGCTTCTTGCGCTTCTTGAGGGAGGGGAGCACTTTTCTCGATGCGTCCCTTCACAAGGATATCGCTGTAGTTCTGGTTGAGCCATTCAACATCTTCGTCCGTCAATTCAGAGTTGAGGCGCAGAACTAAACGGTTCCCCACATAGCGGCAGGAATGAAATACTCGGTAAAAGCTCGCGATCGCCTCACAGGCCACATCAATGCGATCGGTGATGGTATAAATGCCGGGATCCTCCGGGCTAATCAACCCTCGCTGAAGTAATTGTTTATGAATGTAGTCATTCCAGTCGTTCCAGTAATTGCCCCCGGCTTATCGATAAGTACCAACGGCATTGGAGAAGACTTACCCGTTTGGCAAAGCGTCAAGCATTCAAAGGCTTCGTCCTGCGTCCCAAAACCACCCGGAAACAGTGCCAGTGCATCGCTTTCGCGGAGAAAAAACAGCTTACGGGTGAAGAAATATTTGAATGGAATCAGCTTGAGATCGCCTTCAATAAAAGGATTTGCTCCTGCTCAAAGGGTAGTTGGATATTGAGGCCAAAGGATTTCTCCCTGCCCGCGCCCTCATTTCCGGCCTGCATGATGCCACCCCCGCGCCGGTAATTACCATAAAACCCTGTTCGGTAATGGCCCGAGCAAAGTCAACAGTCATCTGATATTCGGGCGAATCTTCCCCAATTCGGGCAGAGCCAAAGATCGCAATTTTTCGCACATGTTGGTAGGGATAGAACGTTTTGAATGCTCGTTCCATATCCTGAAGCGAGGCATTACAGATTTTCCAATCCAGCCGATCGATGTCATCCTCTGCCATCCGCACAATGGTTGCGAGTGCAAGCTGAATTAACTCTCCATGTCGTGTATGAGGTAAGCGATCGAGCAATCGGAGTACATCAGCGTGAAGTGACTCAGATGGATTTGGCAGCGGAGATGTAGCCATGAATTCCTCCGAACGAGCGGCATTCTATTTTATCGAGATTTCAGTACCCCTGACTCAGTAGACACTCATCCGATTACTGAATTTGGGTAAGACGCCTCAATTTGAGTAGAAATTTGGTGTCATCGGGTCATGGGCAAAATTGGGCACCGGAATCATTCACCCGTTCCATTCCCTGCACCTGGATCCCGTGATCACGATGAAAGCCTAATAAATTAAAAACTGTTCTATCGCCAAAGATGTTTTCTGGATTCTGGAAGAAATTACCCGGATGATAGAGGGAAGGATAGTGCCAATAGAGTTCGTAACCCAGCATGCCCAGAAATGCAACTAAGGTATCGGAGTCCTGGTAAGAATTTCTAATGTATAAAACTGGTTGGCATCTCCGTATCGTTCTAATGCCACTTTTGAGGACTTGCAGCGATCGTTCTGGGTCATCCACCTTAACCAAACGGCAGTGGGGCAACTCAAAACTATCTAACGTTGCGATTCGGAAAGAGCGTTTATCAAACGTTGTGTCTTCTAGTTGAACTGGATAGCAGTGGGTGTTTGTAAAACCGTTCAAAGCCAGGTTAGCGCAAAGCATCTGAAATTGAAGGTGCTCAGGCTCGATCGCAATAACCCTTCCAGAAGGCTCCACGGCCCGAGCAAAAAATACCGTATGGGCACCAACGTTTGCTCCCACTTCAATAACGGTGTCTCCAGCTTTGAGCAGCGATCGAAACAGCGCAACTTCTCCCTCGCTCCACTCTCCATAGAGTTCTAACGACTTCCCAATGGTGTCATTCGAGTCGTATAAGAAAGCGCCATGACGGCAGGGAAGGGGGCGAGAGGGGGAGGGATGAGGATGAGGGATGAGGGATGATGAATGAGAAGCACCTTCTCCAGTTGCGTCTCTCCACTCCCCACTCCCCACTCCCCACTCCCTACAAAGGGCATCAGCAACCTTTGCAAAACCCCTGCCCAATCACCGGGTTGTCTCTGCCGAAACAAGCGCATTGTGGGATACCAGGGGCTATCTTCCCGATCGAGCAACCAACGCCAGTCGGCAACATAGGGAAGTAGGGTCCATACGGGTTTGCCCAGTGCTCCTGCCAGATGGGCAACGGCAGTGTCTACGCTGATGACGAGATCGAGTTGAGCGATCGCTGCTGCTGTATCCGCGAAATCATTCAATAGAGGACTCAAATCATGAACGTCTGGTCGTGACTCCAGCAATTCAGCATCCGAATCGAGTAGATCCTTCTGCAAGCTATAGAGGACAACGCCCGGAATCTTCAGCAGAGGGAGAAAGTGGGATAAGGAGCAGGAGCGTTTTTTAGCGGTCGAGTTATCGGGATTGGATGCCCAAACAATGCCGATTTTTAGGGGAGGTGAGGGGTGAGAGAGTGAGAGAGTGAGGGGATAGGAGAATAATTTTGAGTTTTAAGTTCTAAGTTTTGAGTTCTCCCCGTGTCTCCGTGTCCCCGTGTCCCCTATCCCCTGACCCCTGACCCCTGGCCCCTGACTCCTGACTCCCTGGTAACACTAAACCCGACCCATCCGCGCTCAAATACGGTACCTGTGCTGGAACGTTCTCTAAGGTGGTTCCCAGGATGAAGGGCAAATCTAGTAGTGGCGCATGAACATGGGTCTGGACATTGACCTTATCGCGATCGACACACTGGTCAATCCCCGGTAGGGAGTTCAGCAAGCGCAGCAGCGGTTTCTGACAGGCAAGCACAACGCAGCCTCCCGTTGGGCAACCAGGGGAGCGTAACGGGCAAACTGAATCGTGTCCCCGAAGCCCTGTTCCGCCGTCAGCAGAATGACTTTGCCTGTTAAGTCCGAACCATCCCACAGTGCCTGAGGGTACCGTAAGTTGGGACATTGTTTGCTCTGCCAACGCCAATGGTATTCTCTGAACCCACGCTGAAAGTCCCCAGCAACAGCAGGATAATTCCCAGGTTCAGGTGAGCATTGACGTGATCAGACTGGCAGAGGATGGCCTGCTCGTAATGGGCGATCGCCTCCCGGAATTTGCCCTGCTCCACCAAACTGCTGCCGTAATTGTTGTGGGCGTCTGCATGGTTGGGCTGGAGCAGAATGGCTTGCTGGCAACTGGCAACCGCTTCCTCCAGTCGACCCAGTTCCTTTAGGGCTGACCCCAAATTGTTGTAAGCGTTGGCAGCATTTGGATCAAGGTCGATCGCCCGCTGGTAATAAGCAATCGCCTCCTCAAGCTTGCCCTGTTCCTGCAAAACGGTCCCCATGTTGTCGTGAGCACTGGCATAGTCAGGATTGAGGTCAAGCGCTTGCTGGTATTGAGCCATTGCCTCATTCCATTTGCCCTGCTTCTGAAGGACCGTCCCCAAATTGTTGTAAGTGCTGGCATGGTTGGGATTTAGTGCGATCGCTCGCTGATAATGAACGATTGCCTTATCCAACTGCCCCAGGTGAAACAGCACAACCCCAATCCGTTGTGAGCATTGATATGGTCAGGATGAAGGGCGATTGCCTGTTGATAGTGGACGGCTGATTCCTCCAGATTGCCCAACCGATAAAGCGCCATTCCCAAATTGTTGTGGGCACGAACATGACCAGACTTGAGCTTCACAGCCTGCTGGTAACACGCGATCGCCTCCGCTATCTGCCTGTTCTGGTAAAGCGCCACGCCCAGGTTATAGTGAGCATCCCCATCATTTGGCATCAGTTCCACTGCTAGTCGCTGGTGCACGATCGCTTCCGATACATTTCCCTTTTGGCACAGCACCGCCCCTAGATTGCTATGGGCTTCAGCTGCATTTGGGTCTAATACCAAAATTTGCTTATAGTAAGCAATGCTTTCTTCCAGTTTTCCTAAACGATCCGTAATCAGTGCCAGCCACGAAAGTACCTGAGCATTCTGAGGATGCTGCTCCAGCAGTTGAGCATAAACCGCCTCTGCTTCAGCCAGTCTGCCTGCCTGATAGTGCTGCTGAGCAATGCCTTGTAGATGAAAATCGGGCATCGTGAAAACCCTCTGCGTCTTTGCGTCTCTGCGGTTTTCCTAGCCTCTAGCCTTCATTCATTCTCATGCCAGAGGGAAAAAGATTCTCAAGTACGTAGATACGATCGTTTCGCCCCAAAACACTGCTAATAGGGATCCCAAAGCCAGGAAGGGACCAAACGGCATCGGTTGACGACGGTTAAGCCAACCGAGAGCGATCGCGCCACCTCCCACAAACGCCCCAACCGTGCAGGCAAGAAATCCCGCCAGCAGCAAATATTTCCAACCTAGCCACGCTCCCATCATGGCGGCCAGTTTTGCGTCTCCTCCACCCATCGCCGATTGCCCCAACGCAACGGACCCAACGATCGTGATGATGTCTAGCAGCCACAAGCCTAAAACAGCTCCCACAACCCCTTGCATCAGTTGGCTAATAGAACCGACTAACGTGGAAGTAGTCAGGAAGCCTAGAATTATTTGAAAAACGAGTCCGGCCACAAGTCCCGATTGGGTTAGGGGATTCGGCAAAGTCATTGTATCCAGATCGATCAAAGACAACGCCAGTAGCCAGCTCAAAAACGCCCAATACCCCACGGTTTGCCAGGACCAACCAAATATCCAAAATGTGAGGACAAACAAAATTCCCGTTGCTGCTTCTACCAACGGATAACGGATAGCGATCGGCGCTTTACAGTGGGCGCAGCGTCCCTCAACCGAAACCAGCCAAACACTGGAACGTTTTCACATTTTCTCAGCCGATGGGAACACTCAGGGCAGCGGGACGGCGGATGCAAAGGGATAGACCTGCGGGAAGACGGTACACCACCACATTCAAAAAACTGCCCACCGATGCTCCTAGAGCAAGAACGAGCAGTGTTGCAGGTAACTCAAATAAGAAATCCATGAAGGGCTAGGGGCTAGGGCTGGGACTAAAAACAAGAACGCTAATTACTCAGTGAATCTGAGCCAAAACGTCCACCAAAAGTGTACCCACTTCGTAGAAACGAATTTAAAGTCCAAACCCTAAAATCGAAGATTTTGTCCCTAAACCCTAATAAAGCTCAGACTCAATCTGACTAAAGGGAACAAAGCATTCTTGCGGTAACAGAACAGGTTTACCCGAAAAATTAATTTGCCCCGATGTGTAAAGCGATTGATGGCAACGCCAATGGGACGTTGAATGAGTCCGGGATGAACTTCGTAGTAGGTCGTGTAGATTTGCCTCGCTGAACGGATCAGAGAGGGATCTAGCAGGGCTGTGAAATCAGTGTCATCCACTCGGCTATGCGTTTGCTTCTGTGATACGTATACCACCTGTCTACCCCTATTCGTTTGCTCGACTCTAGTATACTTGTACGGTTTCGGCAAGGGATATTCATGAAATTACCTGAATCAGGGCATCTCCCATTGCCTGACAGCCCAGCAACGTCATGCCCTCGGACATAATATCTGCTGTTCTGTGTCCCTGGTCTAACACTTTTACCACAGCTTGCTCAATTCGATCTGCTGCAATTGGCTGATTTAATCCATAACGCAACATCATTGCTGCGCTAAGAATCATGGCTAAGGGGTTTGCCTTATCTTGCCCAGCTATATCAGGAGCCGATCCATGAACGGGTTCAAAGAGGCCGGGACCGGAAGCACCCAAGCTGGCAGAGGGCAACATGCCAATACTGCCGGTTAGCATAGCCGCGATATCCGAGAGAATATCGCCAAACAAATTGCTGGTCACGATCGTGTCAAACTGTTTCGGCCAGCAGACGAGCTGCATCGCTGCATTGTCCACATACATATGGGATAGCTCAACGTCGGGGTAGTCAGCAGCTAGAGCCGTAGTGCGATCGCGCCATAACTGTGAAACTTCTAATACGTTTGCCTTGTCCACTGAACACAGCCGCCCATTCCGCTTACGAGCCGTTTCAAATGCCACACGCCCAATTCGATCAATCTCTGACTCGGTGTAGGCCATTGTGTTTACACCGCGCTTTTCTCCAGTCTCCGTCGCAAAAATTCCCTTTGGTTGACCAAAATACACGCCTCCGGTCAACTCCCGCACTACCATGATGTCTACGCCCTCCACCACATCTCGTTTCAGGCTAGAGGCATCGACAAGCTGGGGCAAAATCTTTGCTGGGCGCAGGTTCGCAAACAATTCCAATCCTGCCCGTAGACCCAGCAATCCACTTTCGGGGCGTAGATGACGGGGCAAAGTGTCCCATTGGTACCCGCCGATCGCCGAGAGTAAAACCGCGTCGCTATTTCTACAAAGATCCAGAGTTTCAGCGGGGAGCGGTTCGCCCTTTGCGTCGATCGCCGCTCCTCCCATCAGAGCTTCCTGAAACTCAAACGATAGGTCAAGCTGCTCTGCTACGGTCTTCAGCACTGCTACCGCCACTGCCATAATTTCGGGACCGATACCGTCACCTGGGAGGAGCGTAATTCGGTAGTGCTGAGCCATAGATTTGTACCTGCGCTAATAAGGCTGAGAGGAAGAAATGCAGCTATATATCATACTGTGAAGAGGGTAAGGGGGTGAGGAAGATGAATGAAGATAGCGGAGAAGAACCTTTTCTAATTCCCCATTTTCTGCACCTTGTCCTTAGGAATCGCTATACCATCTAATTCTTTCCCTTCTCCGCATCGTCTATCGCCTTTTCGGTGCGTTCATAGGGTTTGCCCTTAGGCTCCCAGAATTTAAATGACGATTCCATCATCTGATTGAGTGCAGTTCGAGTTTTGTAACTGGCTCCCTTTAAGGGTTGAGGCAGAAACTGATCTCCAAAGCCGATAAAAATCAAAGCCAGAACCAACAGAATCGGAATTATGGATTTGCGCATAGCTGTTACAGTCCTGAAACTGCTGAATACTTTAATCAAATCATTCCCATAAATTACTCACGGTCAAGCAGAGACGATCGTTCCCAAACACACAGATAACAGTTATTTGATATGGGTTTTTCTGTGGCGATCGCTTCGACAGCGTCAAAGAAAATTAACTGACCCAACGGTCCACAGCAGGAGTCAGGGGGTAGGAGCCAGGAGCGAACCTCCTTTAGCAAAGGGTTCTGGCGTTACAAGATGTTCTCTTGCAGCGCTATGTGAGTTAGTTGAGGTTGACGATTGGTGATCGCTGATTGTGAATGTTGAGGGAACATTTTATGCTTGAAGTAGCGAGTGCCTTCATCGTAAGGCTCCTTTGGAGAATGGGCGACCACAAGGCAGCGTGATTGAATCTTCGTGGCATCACTATCGCTACGATGTGAAGACTGGAAAAACTTATACCCTCGTAATGGTTATTCGGCTGACCTGACTTGCTTAAAGCAGGGCTTACAGCCGATTCCTTGCTATCCGATTCAGGTCGAGGGAATGTGGTGCTTGTGGAGTTATAGCAGGGGTAGCTTTATAAAGCGAATTGCTAAAGAAAAAGGCTTGACTAAACCTGCCCCTTAGAGACGTTGAGAAGAAAGCGTTTCAGTCAGCAGTTCGGGAGGTTGTTATGGATTCTGAAGCAAGATGGTCCTTTTCTGGTTGGGAAGCAAACCAAGATGAAATGGATGTACAAACCCTGCTGCGTCGATATGCCCAGGGAGAACGGAACTTCCGAGAGGTAAATCTAAGCGGGTTTGGTTTGTGGCGAGTTAATCTTAGCGGTGCCGACCTGGGAGGAGCCGATTTGGTCGGGGCGGACTTGAGAGAGGCCAATCTCAAAGGAACAAATCTCAGTGGTGCAAACCTGACTGGTGCAAATTTACAACGGGCAAATTTAATAGAAGCCAAATTAATTCTGGCGATGCTGCGTGGGGCACACCTGGAGCGGGCAGAGTTAACCGAAGCGAATCTGCAAAAGGCGGATTTGAAATGGGCAAATTTAAGTGAAGCCAATTTGAGCAGTGCCGATCTCACCAGTGGCAATCTGATGGATGCTATTTTGAATGGCGCGATCGTTCGAGGAGCCAATCTGAAGCACGTCAAGTGGAACTTAAATCAGGCCGATTTGTCCCACCTCGACTTAGGGTGGGCTGTGATGCCCGATGGAACGATTCACCAGTAAGGGACCTTGCAAGAAGTAACAGCCCCAAATGAACGAAGCCCCTTACCTCTTTAAGAAGAGAGATAAGGGGCTTTTCAAACTTATAGCAGTACTGCTACATGTTAGGCGATCAAACTGCTGAGAGCGTTGCAATGACTGGCTTTCACATTCAGCACTCAGCACTCAGCACTCAGCACTTTGCTATATTTGTTACATATGATGTAAGTGATTGCTCACTAAGCGCTCACTTAACAATGAGTCCTAGTGCTGACTTACATGCGGCCTCAGAGAGGCCGCATGTCCATTCTGGTAAGTCTCCTCAGCATGAGCTGTCTTTCCATTTTTGCCGTTGTGAGTATGCCCATTTCCCTTACGGGGTTGGAGCACTCCATAGCCTCCATGATTCCGTTCATAAACAACGTTGATTTCGCCTGTTTCAGCATTCATGAACATATAGAAATCATGGTCAATCATTTCTAGCTGCTCTAGTGCCTCCTGAACCGTCATTGGAGGCATAGCAAAATATTTCGTGCGGACAACCTGGGGGTAATTCTGGTTCGCGATCCTTCAAAAGATTTTCGACGATCGGCTGCTCACCTAGAGCCTCAGCCGTCTTCACTGTGCTGAAATTCTTATCGCGCCGTTTCTCCTTGTATTTGCGCAGCTTGCGGGCAATCTTATCTGCAACCAGGTCAATGCTCGCGTATAAGTTCTCGCAACTCTCTTCAGCGCGAACAACAGCACCATTTACATAGATAGTCACCTCAGCGGTTTGTTTGGAGTTTATCCGGGGTTTCGGGCTACAGACAGATGGACATCAACTTCAGTGGTTAGGTTTTGAAAATGATTCACCGCCTTTTCGATTTTATGAGTCACGTACTCGTGAAGCGCATCAGTGATCTCGATATTTTTCCCTGGATAACAAGCTTCATGGAGCTTCCTCCCATAAGAGATTGGATCTTGAATCCACCCCAGGTTAGGGTGTTAATTTCACCCTAGCACTTTGTATTCTGGCAAACAGAGGCCGTTAGAATGTTTTGCATCCTGTGACAATTCTTGATTTGAAAGTGTTTAATTTGATGCACTTTTTCCGTTCGATCCTCTTGATTTTTTAATGAGTTTGAATAAAGCAAGCAGTTAGTAAGTGGTGGTTGGTAAGTTAATGAAAGAGGCAAGAGAAACCGAGGGTAGTAGAGGTATTGGAGATAGTAAAGATCCCTCTCTCTCATCGCCTCTTATCCCCTCACCCTCTCACCCCCTCACCCTCTCACCCCCTCACCCCTTAACCCCCTCACCCTCTCCCATCGATCGCCGCCCTTGCCGTCTGTATGTTCAAGGAATCACTCCCTACGCGATCGCCCACGCCCGGCAAAAGTCCCTGGTTGCCAAACGGAAAGAGAACCCTAGCCTGGAAGACATTCTGATTTTGCTAGAGCATCCTCCGGTTTACACGCTTGGTCAAGGAGCGACTCTTGATTTTCTAAAGTTTGACCCTTCTCAATCAGAATGGGAGGTCTGCCGAATTGAACGAGGGGAGAGGTAACGTATCACTGTCCTGGTCAACTGGTCGGCTACCCAATTTTGAACCTGAATTATTACCAAAAGGATTTGCACTGGTACCTGCGGCAGCTAGAGGAGGTGCTAATTCGGGTTTTGGCTGGTTACGGTCTGAAAGGGAACGGATTGCAGGGCTAACGGGGTTTGGGTCAGCGGAAGGAAGTTAGGGGCGATCGGCATCAAGGTAAGCCGTTGGATCACGATGCACGGGTTTTCACTGAATGTGTGCCCAGATCTAAGCGGGTTTGAACGAATCGTTCCCTGTGGTATCGCCGATAAACCTGTTGGCAGCCTTGCCCAATTCATTCCAGCAGTTACTCTGGAGGATGTGAGAGAGCGAATCGCGATCGCCTTTGCCGAAGTATTTAATGTGCAGTTGTTTGAACAATAATCTTGGTATCAAAGTTGGGAGCCTTTGTGTTAGTCCCACCGTAGAAGGACATGGTGAGGATTGAGCGGAGAAGCCTGGAAAGCAACTTGGTTGTTGTTCTTCTCCATCTGCTTAAGTGGCAGTATCAACCAGAGTACAGAAGCGGTAGCTGGGCAGGAAGCATCGTTGAACATCGTCGCCGGATCAAAAAACACTTCAAGAATCTCCTAGCCTCAAGCCATACTTTGAAAGCATTTTTGCCGAGTCCTACACAGAAGCCGTTAAACAGGCAAAAGCGGAAACAGGACTAGCATCAGAACTATTTCCGGCAGAATACCCGTATTCATCAGTCGAAGTCATCAACGACGAGTTTATGCCTCCGTAAAACAGGAAACAGGATAAGGGACAGTAAATTAAGCCTTAATTATTCAGTTCCGTTTTTACCCTTTATCCTTTAGCGTTCGTTCACCCTCTCACCCTCTCAAAAACGCCAGAAGCTCTCGATTCACCGTTTGGGGGCTTCCTGTTGAATCCAGTGGCCACAATGAGAAATGAGCTTCAATTGGTAGGGAGCTTGAATTAGCTGACCTAAATCATTGGTCAGCGATCGACTTAACAAGGAATCTTCCTCTCCCCACAAAACCAGCGTTGGGGCCGTTACTGGATTATGGCTGCGGCTCCAGTCCTTTAACCAGTGCCAGGGAGAAAGCATCTGGCGGTAATAGTTAAGCGCAGCAGACAAAACACCTGGTTTTGATAAAGCAGTTTGATAAATTTCAGTGTTTTCTGAGGAAAAAACCCCTTCCGCACAGCCTGTTCCTGAAATAACCGTTTCACAAACTCCCGTAAATTCTGCTGAATCAACCACTCAGGAATACCTGGAACCTGAAATGCAAGAACGTACCAGCTTCGTCGAAGCTGATCCAGATTGCTAACCATCTCGTGAAGCAGCCGTTGAGCAGGAGCCGCATTGAGAATAGCTAGACGGTTCAAGTACTGAGGAAATTTCTGCGCAATGTTCCAGGCGATCGCTCCCCCAGTCGTGGCCAACAATATGGGCACGGGCATAACCAAAACTATCAATGAGACCCTGAATATCCGCACTAAGCGTGTCCAGGTCATAGCCATTCGCTGGTTTGTCTGAGTCGTTGTAGCCGCGCAGATCCGGGACAACCACCTTGAAGTAGCGTGCCAGAGCAGGGATTTGAAACCGCCAGGAGTACCAGAACTCAGGGAATCCATGCAGCAGGATGACTAACTCCCCTTCTCCCTGAGTAACACAGTGCAGTCGAATTTTGTTGGTTTCAACGAAGCGATGTTGCCATTCCGAAGACAGCGAGGCCATAAATTCAATCAACGAACAGATGCGTAAAGAAAAAGCATTACCTGATGTATCGTGTAACGCGATCGACTGCGGAGTTCACTTAGAAGTATTTCTATACCGAACGAGCAATACTCAGCCTACTTCGCAGCTTACATCGAACCCAAAAACGTATTGCCCCTTTATCCAGCATAACCGGAGCTACTGCTGTTGAGCAAACAAACTGATAACTGGATAGTTTAGACCGTTGGAAAGCTGCAAGTTTTGTGAGAAAGAATTCTTAGAGAATTTTTCTCACAAAGCAAACAGGATCGCCGATGATACCAGTGAGAAAAATTATCCCTTCTCCCGAAGGCCATCTAAAGATGCCAATACCTCTGTGCTGTGAACAGCGGGATTCACTCCGGTAAATGTTTTCTCAGAATCCCATCTGGATCAACAACAAATGTATGACGGAGGGAGACAACGCCCATCCAAGAACCATAGGCCTTGCTGACAGAACCATTTACATCTGCTAGAAGCGGAAATTTAAGACCTTCAGAGTCACAAAATTCAGCATGGGAGTTAACCGAATCAGCACTAATACCCAGAATTTGTGTATTCCGGCTCAAATACTTGGGCATGTCTTGCTGAAATCGGCGGGCTTCCAACGTGCAGCCAGAGGTGAAATCTTTGGGATAGAAATAAATGACTACCCATTTTCCCCGGTAGTCAGTAAGCGAAATCGTGCCGTCACCCGTATTTGTTGGCAACGTGAATTCAGGCGCAGGCTGATTGAGAGCAGGTTGCGGTCCCCAAGTGCTGATGCAAAGGGCGTTTGACTAAAGGTAGCAATCACCATCAAGCAAAGAGTAACAAACAGGCGGAGAAGCGATCGACGAGACATGGTAACAGGGTGAAAAAGAGGATTTACATAGCTTTACAATAGCCGTTCTTGGAGGGTTTTTGTAGGTTCACGCCAGCCTACGGGTGGATGACCAGAGGCAAGAGGCAGAGGAGCTCTGAATTTTGAGGACAAGTCCCGCTGCCTCTTCCCATTGCCTATTGCCTATTGCCCATCGCCTATTGTCCATGCCCTCAACCCATTGAACCTCCTCCTAACAGGAGCAGTCCTATTCCTTGAAGCTCAAGAAGGACTGGCTAATATGACCAAACGGACGATCGCAACGATGGCTCTTTTGGCGGCTTTGTTAACGGGGGGAATTGCCGCCTGTGGCAAATCGAATTCCTCCGATTCATCCCAAGCCGATACTTCTCAAACAACGATCACTGCTCAATCCGATACATCCCAACAAAACGGAGCCAATCTCAGGATCGGGCACAGCGTCGGGCAGCGATGAAAAAGCAAATTGAAGCAGTGCTGACGCCAGATCAGGTGAAGCAATTGGAGTCAAAGCTACAGCAGGGTGAGAAGATGCGGGATGCGATGCGTGAACTGAATCTTTCGGAGGACCAAAAGACTAAAATTCGCGAGATTTACAAATCCGCTCGGGCAAATCGACAGCAGCAATCTCAATCACAGCAATCCGAAACAAACTCGCAATAGGTGGCAGTGTTTCAGATCTGTTGTTTTCGTTTGCAAAGACATTATATGCAACACCAATTTGATTTGAGGACGTGAAAGATATACGAAGAGGGCTAGGGGCAATGGGCGATAGGCAATAACGCGTTCTATGACCCATTGCTAATTGCCTATTGCCTGTTCTCCATCTGCCACGTTGTTTCTTTAAGTCGGCAGAACGTCATTGGATTGCCATACCTCTATTCCTTTCCCCGGCCTCAACAGTCGGGGAATTTTGTTTTTGCACGTTGCAATACGGCTCCCAACTCTGCCTTAACAGGTAAGTTGCCCCTATGACTTATCGCTCGTTAAAGGTTTGCAAAACTCCGAAATAAATCGTAAGCAGCCAAATTTAGACGCATCAAGCAGCGACTCGTGGAGAAGGTGCTTCTAGAAGGGAATTTCAGTGACCGGAAGCGGCAACCAAATTAACGCAGGCAGAGAGAATATTCTCAAAACGCATCGGATTAATGCGAAACGTTCATAATCCGAAACATTTTGTAATCAAGTATACGAATTTCATCTTGCTACAGGTTTACCTTAACTGGAACAACGGGCCGAGTAAGCGATTTTGCAAAAACCGATACGATTCTTTACTTCTTCCGCTGATACGGTTACAAAATTCCCTGCTTCATGCAGTTTGGAGAAAAGTTTATGACAAGCACAGTTCCAGCGACTGCAAGCCTGAATAAGTTTGAAAAATTCAAAGCAGAGAAAGACGGTTTAGCTATCAAGGCAGAACTGGAGGACTTTGCCAGGATTGGTTGGGAAGCGATGGACGAAACCGATCGCGACCATCGGTTGAAATGGGTTGGGGTGTTTTTCGCCCGGTGACGCCCGGAAAATTCATGCTCAGAATGCGGATTCCTAACGGCATTCTCACCAGTGGGCAAATGCGGGTTTTGGGAGACGTGGTGCAGCGCTACGGCGAGGATGGCAGTGCCGACGTTACGACCCGCCAAAATATTCAACTCCGGGGATTCGGATTGAGGATATTCCCGATATTTTTCACAAGTTTGAAGGAGCAGGGTTAACCAGCGTTCAATCTGGGATGGATAACGTTCGCAACATCACCGGATCACCCGTTGCGGGCATTGATGCAGATGAGCTAATTGACACGCGAGGCTTGTGCCGCAAAGTGCAGGACATGCTCACAAATAACGGAGAAGGCAACCCATCGTTTACAAATCTGCCGCGTAAATTCAACATTGCGATCGCAGGATGTCGCGACAACTCTGTTCACGCTGAAATTAACGATATTGCCTTTGTTCCTGCTTACAAAGACGGCAATCTCGGTTTCAATGTGTTGGTTGGTGGTTTCTTCTCTGCCAAGCGGTGTGAAGCAGCGATTCCCATGAATGTCTGGGTCGATCCACGGGATGTGGTTGCCCTCTGCGAAGCGATTCTGCTGGTTTACCGTGATCAAGGCTTACGGGCAAACCGCCAAAAGGCCCGACTGATGTGGCTGATTGATGAGTGGGGAATTGATAAGTTTCGAGCCGACGTTGAAAAACGGTTGGGGCATCCCCTGCAAACCGCTGCACCAAAGGACGAAATTCTCTGGGACAAGCGCGATCACATTGGTATCCACGCTCAGAAGCAGCCTGGTTTGAACTATGTGGGGCTACATGTTCCCGTTGGCCGACTCTATGCGTCCAACATGTTTGATTTGGCACGCATTGCTGAGGTTTATGGTAGCGGCGAGTTGCGGTTGACGGTTGAACAAAACATCATCATTCCCGATGTGCCCGACTCTCGCCTTGCCCCATTGTTGAAAGAACCTCTGCTGCAACGGTTTTCGGTAAATCCTGGCGCACTGGAACGATCGCTGGTTTCCTGCACAGGCAATCAGTTCTGCAACTTCGCTCTGATTGAAACCAAAAATCGTGCTCTGGCCTTGATTAAGGAATTGGATGCAGAACTTTATTGTCCGAACCCTGTGCGGATTCACTGGACGGGATGTCCCAACTCCTGCGGTCAACCCCAGGTAGCAGACATTGGTTTGATGGGAACCAAGGTTCGCAAAGAGGGCAAGACCCTTGAAGGTGTTGACATTTACACCGGTGGCAAAGTTGGCAAACACGCCCAGCTGGGTACCTGCACCACCAAAGGAATTGCCTGTGAAGACCTAAAGCCGCTCTTGAAGACCATGCTGATTCACGATTTTGGTGCTAAAGACCGGTCCGATATGCCAACAGAGTCTGCTTCTAAACCATCAGCGCTGGCGATCGACATTGCATCCGACTAGTTGACTCATCAACTTGACCGACAGTTTGTCTGTAACTTAAGCCCCGTATTCAACAGATCCCTTTCCTTCAACAGGTGCTCTGCATCTGCTGAACAACTGTTCACAGTTAATCGTTTTGGAAAAGAGCAATGACTAATCTGACACGACGCAAGTTCATCTTCACCGCAGGCGCAACAGCCGCCGGAACCCTGCTTGTAAATGGCTGTTCCTCAAAGGTCAAGTCTGGCAGCAGCGCTAGCAACAGTCCCAGTGCGGTCCCAGCAGCCAACGTGAATGCCGCTGACACCCCAGAAACTACAACAGCGACACTGGGCTTCATTGCTCTGACTGACTCCTCTCCGCTAATCATTGCGAAGGAAAAGAAACTCTTCGAAAAGTACGGCATGACGGATGTAAAGCTGGTGAAGCAGACATCCTGGGCAGCTACCCGCGACAATTTGGCAACCGGGTCGCAGGGCGGTGGAATTGATGGAGCGCACGTCCTGTCTCCCATTCCTTACCTGATGACGACGGGCAAAATTACAGAAGGCAAGCCTGTGCCGATGTACATCCTGGCGCGGCTGAACCTGAATGGCCAGTGCATTTCTGTTGCAAACACCTACAAAGACCTCAAGGTTGGGCTAAAAAGTGATGCGTTGAAGGATGCGATCGCCAAGGCCAAAGCGACGGGTAAAGAGGCAAAGTTTGCCGTCACCTTCCTGGCGGTACCCATGATCTGTGGATGCGCTACTGGTTGGCGGCAGGGAGCATTGTTCCCAAAAAAGATGCATCGCTGATTGTGATTCCGCCTCCACAAATGGTCGCCAACATGAAAGAAGGCCAGATGGAAGCCTTCTGCGTCGGTGAACCGTGGAATGGACAGTTGGTGAACCAGGGAATTGGCTATACCGCACTGACAACGGGCGAACTGTGGAACAATCACCCCGAAAAAGCATTTACTCTGCGGGCAGACTGGGTGGATAAGAACCCCAAAGCTGCAAAAGCATTACTGATGGCGATTCAGGAAGCGCAGATATGGTGCGACAAGATGGAAAACAAAGAGGAGATGGCCCAGATTGTCTCTGCCCAGAAGTACTTTAAGGCACCCGCCAAAGATATTGTGGAGCGAGCCAAGGGCAAATTTGACTACGGCAATGGACGCGTGGAAGAAAATAGCCCCCACGTAATGAAGTTTTGGATGAATGGTGAAGCGTCCTATCCCTTCCAGAGCCACGACCTTTGGTTTGTTACTGAAGATATGCGGTGGGGCTACCTTCCTGCCGACACTGACGGTAAGGTACTGGTGAAGAAGGTAAACCGGGAAGACATCTGGAAGGACGCTGCCAAAGGCATTGGACAGGAAGCCGCGATTCCTAAGAGCACTTCTCGCGGGGTCGAAACCCTCTTTGATGGCACCAAGTTTGACCCTGAAAATGCGCAGGCATATCTGAAGAGCCTCAAGATTACTGCAATCGCCTAACCTCTCGAGTCGTACGTGAGGGGTGAGGAGTGAGGAGTGAAGAGAATAATTCTGAGTTAAGCAGCATGAGTTAAGCAGCATTTTTATCCTTCATCCTTTCTCCTTCATCCGGTTGCCTACTATCCATCATTTATCACCCATTACCTCCTCCATGACTACAGCAGCTAGTAGACTTCCAAAATTTGACCCGGCGGTATTTCTTCAGAAAAATGCCCGCAAGATCATCGCACCGATCATCGGGCTGTTAATCGCGCTGGTGTTCTGGCAGATATTTTCGATGATCACAAAATCCCTTCCTGGTCCCATTCAGGTGCTTCAAGAAACCTGGGACCCTGGATTATTTGCCCCTTCTTTGTGGGAGATCAGCCGTTCGGTTTAGACGGTTTGAAAGGTGGAGATGTGAAACCGGTTGGCAGACGATCGCTAGCTTAATTCGGGTTGCCATTGGTTATACCCTCGCATCCATCATCGGCATTACCGTTGGCATTGTTATCGGTGCCAGTCCGGTGCTTTACGAAGCGGTTGACCCAATGTTCCAGGTGTTGCGAACCGTGCCGCCGCTTGCCTGGTTGCCGATCGCCCTAGCAATCTTCAAAGATTCCGGTCCTGCGGGGATTTACATCATCTTTGTAACAGCAATTTGGCCTGTCATTTACAACACCGCCGTTGGAGTTCAGAACCTGCCGCAGGACTACAAAAATGTCTCCAGAGTGCTGCGTCTGTCCGGCAAGGAATATTTCTTCAGCATTTTGCTGCCCTCCATCGTGCCTTACATGTTTACTGGACTGCGCTTGGGGATTGGATTGGCGTGGCTCGCGATCGTGGCAGCGGAGATGTTGCGAGGCGATACAGGCATCGGCTTCTTTATCTGGAACTCCTACAACAGCGGCAATCTGAGTGAAGTGATTTTGTCCCTGTTTTACATCGGCATCGTTGGACTTTTGTTAGACAAGCTGGTTGGATTTATCGCCAGCTTTGTTAGTTCGGACAAGTAATTAGGTGATAGGTGATAGGTGGTACCTGCCACCTACCCTCTTTCATCCTCCATCCTTCATCCATCTTTCCCTATGTCTTCCTTCGTTGAAGTTGATCACGTTAGTCGCAGTTTTCCGCTTGCTGATGGCGGTGAGTATGTTGCGCTGAAAGATATTGATCTCAAGATCCGGCAGGGTGAATTTGTTTCCCTGATTGGTCACTCTGGCTGCGGTAAATCTACGCTGCTGAATATCATTGCGGGCATGGATCGCCCAACGGGAGGCGGCGTCATTTTGGAGGGGCGACAAGTTACCAAACCAGGCCCCGATCGCATGATGGTGTTTCAGAACTACTCGCTGCTGCCCTGGCTTACAGTGCGGGAAAACATTGCCTTGGCGGTGAACAAGGTGATGCAGAATTTACCTGCGGGTGAACGCAAGGGAATTGTGGAACACCACATTGACATGGTGGGCTTGCGGCATGCGGCAAGCAAGAAGCCGGGTGAATTGTCAGGCGGGATGAAACAACGGGTGGCGATCGCTCGCGCACTGGCAATCCGCCCCAAACTGTTGCTGCTGGACGAACCGTTTGGAGCGCTGGACGCTCTAACCAGAGGCAATCTGCAAGAGCGGCTGATGGAAATCTGTGAGGAAAACCGCATGACCTGTGTCATGGTGACTCACGATGTGGATGAGGCATTGCTCCTTTCTGACCGGATTGTGATGCTGACCACAGGTCCCGAAGCACGAATTGGACAGATCCTGGATGTACCGATTCCGCGCCCGCGCCATCGTATGGAAGTGGTCAATCATCCCAGCTACTACGCCCTGCGAAATGAGATGGTTTATTTCTTAAACCAACAGAAGCGATCGAAGAAGCGGAAAGCAGAGAAATCAACCGCGATCGCCCGTCACGGACTGGAGAAAATCAATCTGAGATTGGCTTTGTTCCCTTAACTGATTGCGCCCCACTGGTCGTCGCCAAGGAAATGGGCTTCTTTGCCAAGCATGGGCTGGAAGAAGTGACCCTTTCCCGCGAACCGACCTGGAAGGCGATTGCAGAAGGAGTTGTCAGCCAACGACTAGATGCAGCCACGATGGTTGCTGGGATGCCGCTGTCGCTAACGCTTGGCATCAACGGCACTCCGACGCCAATGGTGGCAGGCATGGTGCTGGCTCGTAACGGCAACGCCATCACGTTAGATAAAGACGTGTACGATTTGGGCGTGCGATCGCTCCCAGACCTGAAGAATCTGATCGAACAAACGCCCGATAAGATTCACACCTTCGGCGTTGTTCATACAGCATCCATGCAAAACCTGATGCTGCGCTACTGGCTTGCTTCCGGCGGCATCGACCCGGATCAGGATGTTAGCCTTGCCGTCATCCCACCGCCCCAAATGGTGGCAAACCTGATTGCCAACAACATCGACGGCTACTGTGTTGGAGAACCCTGGAATTCTCGCGCCGTTTATGAAGGTTTGGGCGTGGTGATGGCAACCGACCTGGATATCTGGGCAGGGCACCCCGAAAAAGTTCTGGGAATGCGCGAAGACTGGGTAAACAAGTATCCCCAAACCCACATTGCCTTGGTCAAAGCTCTAATCGAAGCGTGTGAATACTGCGACGATCGGCGCAATCGGGAAGACATCCTCGAACTGCTTTGTCGGCCAGAGTACATCGGGTCCAACCTGGAATATACCCGTCCCGGTTTTATTGATCCCTATGACCGGGGCATGGGTGAAGAACCCCAGAACCATTACCGTTTCAACCAGTTCTATGTCGATCACAGCACCTGCCCAACCCGTGCCGAAGGGCTGTGGATCCTGACCCAGCTTGCTCGCTGGGGAATCACCCCATTTCCTAAAAACTGGATAGAAGTTTTGGAACGGAACCGACGGCTTGACTTGTATGGCGAAGCGGCTCGTCAGCTCGGATTACCTGACAACGAACCCGATCGCGACGCATTCCAACTCTTCGACGGCATGATCTTCAACCCTGACGACCCGGTCAGGTACATGGAACGCTTCACCATCAGCCGCCCAATCCAAATTCAGGAAATCATCCTCGATAGCAGTACCTCAGTCACCGTATAGCGGGGCAGGAAAAGGATAAAGGCTGAAGGATAAAGGATTAAACACTTCTCATCCTCTCCTGAACCCTAACCCCTGACCCCTAACCCCTATCACCTGTCACTTACCACCTACCACCTCCTCATGCAAACCCTCACAACTTCCAAAACCTCCTCAACCGTTAGCCACGAGCCATATTTGACTCTGGAAAACATTTCCAAGTCCTACCCTACTCCCCAGGGACCGTCCACTGTATTGGAAGGCATTGACCTCGCCATCAACGAAGGGAGTTTATTTGCCTGATTGGGCACTCCGGTTGTGGCAAAACCACCCTGCTCAATATGGTGTCTGGCTTCTCCAAGCCAACTACAGGTGAAGTTCGTTTACAAGGAAAGCGAATTACCCGTCCTGGTCCTGAGCGGATGGTGGTGTTTCAGAACTATGCGTTGTTGCCCTGGAAGACCGCATTTGAGAATGTATACCTCGCAGTGAATTCGGTTTACCCGGAGAAACCCCGGCGAGAAAAACTCGAAATTGTGCGCGAACACCTAGCAATGGTGGGACTGGAGGATGCTGCAAACAAGAAACCAGGGCAGCTTTCCGGTGGTATGAAGCAGCGGGTGTCGATCGCCCGTGCCCTCTCTATCTATCCCCAGGTGTTGATTTTGGATGAACCGTTTGGGGCGCTTGATGCCATCACCCGCGAAGAACTTCAGGACGAACTGCTACAAATCTGGACTCAGCACCGCGTCACCGTTATGATGATCACCCATGACATTGATGAAGCATTGCTTCTGGCCGATCGAGTTGTAATGATGACTAACGGTCCCCATGCCAAGATTGGTGAGATTATGGAAATTCCTTTTCCACGACCACGCGATCGCACTCGAATGATGGAAGACCCGCAGTACTATACCCTCCGCAACCACGCACTCGATTTTCTGTTTAGCCGTCACGCGCTCCATCAATAGATCAAGTCAATACGTTGCCAGAAGTAGGGCCATAGTTCTAAGACAGAGCGCAAAAGGCTTTGATCCTTTCGTTCTCGTAATCGATTACTGCTTACACCGTATTCCCTTGCCTAGCCCCAACTCCCCACTCCAGATTCCCTGCCCCCTTTGAATGACTACTCATCCAAGAATTGCTGTAATTTGTCCCTTGCTCTATCAGATACAGTTTGTTCCAGTTGTGAACCAGATAATCGGCTGTTAGTTCATCGCCAACTTTCAGCGCTTTCTCTGACCCCTGCCACCTGATACCTGCCCCTGCCACCTGATGCCTGCCACCTCAGAACTCGTAGCTAAACCCTATGATGCAATCCTTCTCTTCGCTGCCTGATGGATGGTCGAACCGCATTCTCTGCTATTACGAGAATGCAACGAATCAGATTCAATTGGCTCGTATTGTCAATATTCCTAATTGGCTTTACGAGCGTGTCGTTTTCCCAGGTCAACGGCTTCTATTTGAAGCAATTCCCGATGCGCTGTTAGAGGTTCATATTTGCACAACGAGTATGACGTTGCTGGAAGAAATCCCCTGTCCCCAATTACAGGTTAGAGACGGCATTACAGCTGCTCAAACCGAAACGGCTGTTGACAACGATTCCACCGATTTAGCGGAATGACAACACCCAATTCAACCAGGACGGTTTGTCCTTACTGCGGTGTGGGTTGTGGCCTGGAAACGCTTCCTCCCGCAATTCCCGGTAAAGGAGTGAACCGAGATAAAGCAGGAACTCCAATCTGGCAAGTGCGTGGCGATCGCCCACCCGTCTAGCCAGGGTATGGTTTGCGTCAAAGGAGCAACCATTACTGAATCGCTGCATAAAGATCGCTTGCTGCATCCCATGATGCGGGATTCGTTAGATGAACCATTTCGACGCGTGAGTTGGGATGAAGCGCTCGATCGAATTGTCAACCGGATCCAGACACTACGCGCAACGGTGGGACCTGATACCCTTTGCATGTATGGTTCAGGGCAGTTCAATACTGAAGACTACTACGTTGCCCAAAAACTAATGAAAGGGTTTTGGGTTCAAATAACTTCGATGCAAACTCGCGTCTCTGCATGTCTTCGGCGGTTTCTGCGTATATTCAAAGCTTTGGGTCTGATGGTCCCCCCTGCTGCTATGAAGACCTGGATCTGACGGATTGCGCCTTCATCATCGGGGCAAATGCTGCCGAGTGCCATCCCATCATTTTCAATCGGTTCCGCAAACGCCACAAGCAAAACAAATCGGTGAAGCTGATTGTGGTCGATCCACGTAAAACCGAAACGGCAGAAGCGGCTGATTTGCATCTGGCAATCAAACCCGGAACCGACATTGATCTCCTAAATGGGCTTGCCTACCTGTTGCTTTATCGAGGCCATCTGGATTCGGTGTTTGTTGCTAAACATACGAATCACTTCACTGCGTTTGCCGATGTGATTGAAACATATACACCAGACGTTGTGGCGCAACGGTGCGGTATCTCCGTTGAGGACCTGGAGACTGCTGCCCGCTACTGGGGCGAGTCAGACCGAGTTTTGTCGATGTGGTCGATGGGAATTAACCAGTCGAGTGAAGGAACGGCAAAGGCCCGATCGCTGATCAATTTGCACTTAATGACGGGACAAATTGGCAAACCGGGAGCGGGGCCTTTTTCATTAACAGGTCAACCGAATGCGATGGGTGGCCGCGAAGCCGGAGGCTTATCCCATCTGCTTCCGGGCTACCGTTCGATTAAAAATCCCCAGCACCGAGCAGAAGTAGAGCAGTTTTGGGGACTGGAGCCAGGACAGATTTCGCCGAATCCGGGCCGTACCGCATGGGAAATGATTACTGGACTGGAGCAGGGAGACGTTGGGCTGCTGTGGATCGCCGCCACAAATCCCGCAGTGAGTTTGCCGGATGTGGAACGGGTTAAACGGGCATTGCTGCGATCGCCCTTCACGATTTACCAGGAGTGCTACTATCCTACCGAAACCAGTGCCTATGCCCATGTGCTTTTGCCCGCCGCTCAATGGAGTGAAGCTCCCGGCACGATGACCAACTCCGAACGCCGGGTTACGCTTGGGGCACAGTTTCGCACTCCTCCTGGTGAAGCGCGCGCAGACTGGGTGATTTTTGCCGATGTTGGTCGTCGTCTGGGCTTTTTGAAACCCTTTACGTTCAATGGTGCGGCAGAAGTCCACGCGGAATTTGTTCAGTTAACCCGTGGTCGTCCCTGTGATATGACGGGCATTACCCACGATCGATTGCGGAATGAAGGCCCGCTCCAATGGCCCTGTTCTGAACAGGAACTGGAGGTTGAGGAAACACAAGAGAACAAAGGACGGCTAAAATTCCCGTCGTTTATGCGACCGCTCACGAGACCGTCCGTCTCCCCTGCCGCAAAGCGTCTATATACCGATTTGCGGTTCCACACGCCTGACAGTCGCGCCAATTTTGCAGCCTATCATTCCCGTGGTTTGGCAGAACCCCCGACCCCAACTACCCCTATGTCCTGACAACCGGACGGTTATATGGTCATTGGCATACTCAAACCCGCACCGGACGGGTTGAAAAAATTCATCAGATGTATGAAGGACCGTTCCTAGAAATTCATCCCCGTAATGCCGAGTCGTTGGGGGTTAAGGATGGTGAATTGGTGGAAGTGCGATCGCGGCGTGGCGTTGCCCGTTTACCCGCAAAAGTAACAACCGCCATTACACCCAATACGGTTTTTGCTCCCATGCACTGGGGCGCGCTTTGGGCAAATCAGGCGGAAGCCAATGCCCTTACCCACCCCGAATCGTGCCCGGACTCCAAACAGCCAGAGCTAAAAGCCTGCGCAGTCCAGCTTCGCCCTGTTTCAACCGAAGTAGCTTTCTCGGAGGAGCATTACCAAAGCTCACCTATTGAAACGTTTCCCTCATCCCTTCCAGTTTAGGTAGTGCCCAAATCGTAATGATTCTGGAGATGTTAACGATGGCGGCTAACGCCGCACATCCTTACCTTTTAGGTCCACCCCAGTTTGAAACAGTCTCATCCACCGCAAGGGATTAAGCTTCTGACATTGCTAATGCTGAGGATGCTGAGGACTCTTCTTCCAAATGCGCTCTAGCATTTCAATCTGGGATTCAAGCGACATTGTTTGAATCCGATTGCGTTTCTCCTGCCTCCAGATTGCTAAAGCAACCCCCGCTGGCAAAACGAGATAGATAAACGCCAGCAACATATTGGATATCATGGCATCTTGAACGGGACTGACAAGATAAGACTGTTGATGGCTTGCAGTGGCCTCTTTTGAGATGGGGTGACTCACTCCTGAAGCTTTTCCCACAAAGCTTTGCGCTCCGCTGATGGGTACTGTATGTGATTTTGCATCCCGTCCAAACGCTGCTGAAGTAGAAAGAAATAAGCCTGATGCCACCAGACTTGCAGCAACAAAACCAGCAGACCGGATTTTTATAGGTACTCGAATGAAATTTAAGCTCATCTTATTCATCGATCCGAACGAATAAAAAAATTTCTGTATCTAAAAATACTATATCATCCCAATTTCTTGCATTTCCTCTCGTTCTGTAACAAAAAGCGAAACATCCGGCATATAGCTGTAATTGAGTTGCAACGCTTTTTGCCCGAATGCTTCGCCCCTACTAAATCGCGAACTTATTCAATCCCTATTCCCAAACAGGTTTTGGCTAAATAAGCTTAGGTAGAAAATCAACAAAAGTTGGTTCTTATATTTCTCAATCTTTCAAAGAACATTAGCCTCTAAAGTTAATATCCCTATTCTTTCCAAATATTTGATTGCATGTCAAAGTGCAAAAATGCAATATCGTGATGCGTTTTTATCAGCAGTTGATAAGAAAAGTCATTACTTATACATTTATCTTCGTTTCATCGTCTTAATTTAAGCGAAATAGATGAGAAACTGTTTTTCCCCTATTTTGCTCATCACCCATTTATCTCTTTAACGTCATTTAATTTCTACAGAGTTAATTACCCAGACTCTAAATAGTTTGCGTTTGTATACGTCTAAGAGATTGAGCATCGCTGTTATTTACATTTCTCCCACAAAAGCCTAACTGTTCCTAATTATGTGTTTTAGGAAGGTTAGGCCCGATCGTAAATCCCATTATTTCTGAGGACAGCTTGGTATGCTTCGAGGACTTCTAACCTTCAGAGGCCCCTATCGGATTCTAAATTTTGCCTGGTTTGCCTTTTTTTTGACGTTTGTTGTGTGGTTTAACTATGCACCATTTACCACCGTCATCCGCGAAGATATGCATTTGACCGTTGCACAGGCAAGAACAATTAGCTTGTGTAATCTCGCGCTTACAATTCCTGCACGAATCATTATTGGAATGGTGCTGGATCGGTTTGGTCCACGCATTACCTTTTCGTCGTTGCTTATTTATGCAGCAATTCCCTGTTTAGCGTTTGCCTCTGCACAAAATTTCAATCAATTAGTGCTAAGCAGGTTGGCAATGGGAATTGTTGGTGCAGGATTTGTCGTCGGAATTCGTCTCGTCACAGAGTGGTTTCAACCAAAGCAGATTGGTTTCGCCCAAGGTATTTATGGAGGCTGGGGCAACTTTGGTTCTTTTGCGGCAGAAGCAGTCCTTCCCGGCATTGCGTTAGGGGTGGCGTTTCTTTATGGTGGCCATGAAAATTGGCGATTTGCGATCGCTCTTTGTGGAATTGTTTCGGCAGTTTATGGCGTAATCTTTTATCTCAATGTGCAAAACACACCACTAGGGAAGGAGTATCAGCGTCCTCCCCGTGATGGCGGTATGGAGGTCACCAGTAAGAAAAGCTTTTTGGCATTGACGTTGACGAACATCCCTCTGTTTGGCGCGTTGGCGCTAATCGCCTGGCGATTGCAGCTCGTTAAATTTTTAAGTCCAGCCCTAATGTATGGGATCTGGGCGTTTCTGGCAGCGTTGTTTTTAATTCAGGTGTATCAGCTGTATAAGGTTAATCGAGAAGTTGTCACAGGTGAAAAGCATTACCCTCCCGACGATCGCTACCAGATTAGTCAAGTGTTCATTTTGGAACTGGCCTACGCCGTTAGCTTTGGCTCTGAACTGGCTGTTGTTTCCATGCTGCCGGAGTTCTTTGAACATAGCTTCAATCTAAGCCATCACATTGCAGGACCCGTTGCAGCTACCTATCCGCTGATGAACTTGATTTCCCGACCAGCAGGTGGTTTGATTTCTGATAAGATTGGTAGCCGCAAGTGGACATTGACCGCCATGATTGGCGGTGTGGGCATTAGCTACCTGATGATGAGCCGGATTACCGGAGGGTGGCTCCTGTCGATCGCGATCGCGATGACTATGTGTTGCGCTTTCTTCGTCTTTGGCGGAGCGGGTGCTACCTTTGGCATTGCCCCCTTATCCAGCGTCGCGTTACAGGGCAGATTGCCGGGAATATCGGTGCCTATGGAAGTGTCGGGTCGGTTCTCTATGCAACTACTTATAGCTTGCTGCCCCAAACTATTGAAGGAAACCGGACATTCTTTGAAGTACTGGGTGTCACTGCTTTAGTTGCCTGCTTCCTGTGTGCATTTATTCTGAAGGAACCTACCATTGCCAGGAGTGAGGAAACGGCAGACGACGCTGTATTAGCAGAACATTAGCGCCCGCTCTTCCCTGGTAATCCCAATGCTAAATCAGTCACTGTAAAGGTATAGTTTGAGCCATTTGCCTAGTTTTTTGCAGTGAAGGGGAATAATAGCCTCAGCGTTCAGAACAATTCTCTGAAGGCGTCAGCACCTGTGCGGAGGCAATTTTGACTAACTTTAGTAGACAGTTACTTACCCAAAAGGATGATGCAGGCTTTACGCTCATTGAATTGCTCGTCGTAATCATTATTATCGGTATCCTAAGCGCGATCGCCCTCCCGTCTTTTCTAAACTAGGCAAATAAGGCAAAGGAAACAGAATTCAAACAATACATTGGCTCTATAAATCACGTTCAGCAGGGCTATCTACTGGAGAAAGATACTGTTGCCAGCGATGTTGCTCTCCTGGGTTTGGGAATCAAAACAGATACCGTCAACTATACGTTTGCTATCAGCAGTTCTGGTACACATCTGCGGCTAACATGTCCTATCCCAAAAACACCAGTACCTTAAGAGCGCATACAGGCGGCGTTCAAATTGCTAGATCAGCCCAAAACGAAACCGTGAGTTTGGCAATTCTATGCCAGTCGATCAAACCTCAGGCAGGCAACTCTAACGGAGTTTCGTTTAGTGCATCCACTTCTAGCACAGGACCAACCTGTGCCAACAACTTTGAACCACTGTTGAACTAACCGCTTATCAATACTTGCTGTTTCTTCCTGATCTCCGACCCCGACTCCTGCTATAGCTTCTCGCTTTACCTCTATCCGCGCTGTTCTTTCTTTTCATAAAGAAAAAATCGTTGAAACACGCCTACCGTCTCAAAGTGATAGGACGGCAAGAGAGCTGCAACAACGGGAGGCAAAACAGAGCTGGGGATAAATCCGTCGCATAAATACTGAAGAAAATGTAATTTTGGCGGTGGGTTCCTTCAGTGATTAGTTTTCTGACCTCCGCCTGGTTTGATACGATAACCGACTTACACTGAGCCGCTCCTAGAAATGGAACCTTTTTGCAAAGGTTTTGCTCTGCGTAATCAATTAACGCCTGGGTTGCAAAGCCTTCATAGGCTTCCTGATCAGGATTGTTGAGTACTAATGCACTTCCCAGTCCTGCTAGCAGCACTACTCCCGCGATCGCAGTCACTTGCCAGTTTTCATAGACTCCCGTTGCAACCTCAAGTCAAGTGTACGAATTTGCACTCGCCATATAGCCATCCTATTCGGATTGGGAGACGGTTTCTAGAAAACCCTGCTCATATCCTCAAGTTTGCACATGCTCTTGACCCGTTATAGGTCAACAAGTGCCACAGTGGCCCAGCGAATGGACAGCAAGCAAGATAGTAGCAATCTCTGGCTTAACCGATAACCAAGATGTTATGATTAGAAACGCAATGGCGAGCGTAGCCAAGTGGTTAAGGCAGCGGATTGTGGTTCCGCCATTCGGGGTTCGAGTCCCCTCGTTCGCCCTTTAGTTCTGTTTATTGCTAAACGCCCGTCATCAGAGACGAAATCCCATCCTTAGTGCCAAATTGCTGTCACTGAGGCATTTGCTGTTTTTCCAACTAGTAGTGACAACCTGCTGTCATAGGGCTACACACATACAGCGATTCCTATTTAGATTACGAGAAGGATTTTCTGCGGAAATCTTTCTCACAAAACCCTCTCATTTCACAGGTGATGGATTGAGAAAAGCGACTGACCATGGGTGTGTCTGCAAACGGACTAACATCTCCAAACTCGAAGTTAGTACTTAAAGGTGCCGAATAACAAGCTAAATCGGGGAGTTCGTCCGCCTACATTCGGCATAACTCCGGAGTAGAGGGAGTTTATAGGGTATTTTAGCGGCACATTAACATAGTTGGACGGCACAGCGCCGACGCACCGCTATCGAGCTAAAGGCTGTTGCACAGAGTCGCCAATCTTCTAGCTGTATCAAGTTGAGTGCTGAAAAATTAACGAAAGGAGTCCTCAAGATGCAAGGGATCTGCCACTGCGGGCGCGTCACTTGGAAGCTCGATACACCACCCGAATCCGTCACGGCATGCAACTGCACGATCTGCCGCCGTTATGGCGTCCTTTGGGCCTACGGCTACATTGGCCATGACATCCGCACATCCGGCGAAACGACCAGTTATCGTCGGACTGACGGTGGAACAATCGACTTCCACTTTTGTAAAACTTGCGGTTGCGTGACGCACTATGTCGCGACCGTTCCAGGAGAGGACGGACGACGCTGGACAGCTGTCAATCTGCGTTTGACCGAGCCGGAGTCTATTGCTGGTCTACCGATCGATCACTTCGATGGTCTTGATAGCTTCGACGATTTGCCCCGCGACAGCCGTTGCGTTTCGGACATGTGGTTCTGAAGCACCTCGTGTTTCTTTATTAGCTTGTCAGCAGTTATCATCCGTAGCCCCCAAGCAGAGAAAAGTGACGGAGACGGAGTGCCGTCCAACAATTGCAGTGCAACAGATTGAAGGAAGCCGCTGGTGCTAAGTTAAAAGGCATCAGCAACCGCTGACCGCAACCGTTGAGCACTGTCCCATTTCCTTCACCGCCATCTTATGCCAACTCAACCTACACCAGAAATCGAACTGCTACGTGCAGCTTATGCGGCCTTCAACGCGGGTGACATTGATGCCGCCCTCGTCCTCATGGCTCCCGACGTAGTTTGGCCGAAGGCGTTCAAAGGCGGTTTTGCCCGTGGGCCTGAAGAAGTTCGCGTTTACTGGACGGAGCAGTGGAACGAGATCAATCCACACATCGAGCCAGTTGCCTTTCACCTGGAGGAGGATGGGCAGGTCTTAGTTGAGATACATCAGGTCGTGCACGATCTAGCCGGAGCCGTGCTTGCCGATGAACGCGTCGGCTACCGTTTCACCCTTGAACAGGGCTTGATTCAAGCCATGGAAGTTTGCCCAGTTCATAATAATTGATTATTAGCAGTGCAATTGTTGGGCGATCGCTCCAACAACAAGAATCTGTTGCCGCAAAAATGAGGATCTTGCAATGCTTGTAAGCAGTCTGATGCAGAAATTGTCGTAATTGCTTAACCCAAAACTAACCAAGCTTTGCCAATGACAATTAAATAAATCGTTGTAACCCACTTAAAGATAAATCACTAGCATTTAGTAAAGCTTCAAGCAGTTAAACACCAGAAAAATCTTTCTGTAACTATAAAGAACATTTTTAAGAGGTAATTAAAAAAGTTTAGTGGCTTCAGCAATGTTGTAAAAATCATCTGGTGAAAGTAGTTTAGTGTACAGGAAAGTTACTCAGCATTATGCGAGACAAATTCAGTTTTGTCTTAATCAATGCAGATTTTTGCAAGTGAAGGATTACATACCTCTACAACACAAGCTGCTATCAATATCTTGTAGCGTTGCACAACCACTTAATGCCATAGCTAAATCAAACTCACGCTGTAATAATTCCAGAACATGCTGCACTCCGACGCTCCCTGCAACCGCTAATCCCCATAGCACAGGTCTGCCAACCAGAACAGCTTTTGCTCCTATAGCTAGGGCTTTGAGTACATCAGTGCCGCGTCGAATGCCGCCATCGACCAAAACCTCCGCTCGACCATCCACGGCTGGCACAATTTCCGTTAAGGCATCAAGCGTAGAAATTGCTCCGTCCAACTGCCGCCCGCCATGATTGGAAACAACGATACCCCTAACTCCATGCTCAACGGCTCGCCTTGCATCATCGTCCCGCAAGATGCCTTTGACTACTAATGGTAAGGGGAAAGGGACTGTAGCCACTCCAAATCGTCCCACGTCAACGCTGGGTTGATTTGCTCAAGAAAGTATGCGAATAGCCCTGATTCATGAGACCGATGCGGGATGTCTAGCTGTGTCAACGACGCTAGATTTGCTAACTCCATCTCACCAGGTAATGCAAAACGATTACGACGATCGCGTTCTCGTTGACCAAGAACGGGTGCATCAACCGTCAGACAAAGCGCTGAAAACCCTGCGGCATAAGCTCGTTCAACTAATGCTTTGGTCAATCCGCGATCGCGGTGAACATAAAGCTGAAACCAGGGACTTGGAGCATCCGTTGATGCTTGACTGACCTTTGCCACCGCTTCCAAGGACTTAGTGGCTAGCGTGCTCAATATCATCACAGTTCCCACCTGGGCTGCAGCCTTTGCCGTTGCAAGTTCCCCATCAGAGTGGGCTAAACACTGGAAAGCCATGGGGGCAACCAGAATTGGCAAAGCCAGAGTTTGCCCCAGCACCGTAACATTCATGGAGCGGTCGCTGACATCGACTAGCATGCGTGGTCGTAATCGAAACCGTTCAAACGCGGCTCGATTATCCTTTAGTGTAATTTCGTCCCAAGCACCGCTAGCGTAATAATCCCATGCCATTGTTGATAGCTGCTGAGCAGCACAGCGTTCGTACTCGAACAGATTGAGCGGGAATTCTTCACCGTTTGACATGAGATCAGATTCGACTACTGCCGCTTTCGGCTTACCTAAACATATTAATTTGTTTAACTTTGGTTCTCGTTCTATATATTCAATCTAGCTATAGAATTTGTATTCTAAAGATCATAAAATTCTTGATAGCTTGTCATACAAATGTTTTAAGTCCAGGGTTAGATTTTCTAACGTTTTTATCTTTTCATTATCATCAATTGATGGATTATATATAGTAATACCAGCCAGTGATACATCGCTATGAAAAGTAAAACAGCCGCTAATCAAACTACGAATTTCTGCCTCCTTGCCAGAAGGATTTAAGAAAGTGATACAACCAGTAAGTACTGCTGATAGTAGGGAAAATGTCGCTATAGCTTGCAGATTTGGAGACAAAGTAAAACTGCACTTAAGGCTGAGGAAACAACAGCAGCTAGACCAATAATTTTATGCAAACTTCCCCATTTTCTAGCGTTTATTCTGTGTTCGTGATGTGCTGCATTGAATACCTCTAAAGCTTCTTGTTCCAATTTAAGATATTGATTAATAAATATCTGAGAGCCTTCCAACCCTCCTCCTGGAATTGTATTTATGAATTTATTAGGTTTACTCATGGTTAGAAAGCCACTTTGTTAGGCAAAATTGCTCTAGATATTAATTTTCTTATGATGATACTTATAAAAGAGCATACAACTCTGGAGAGATAATTATTAAACATAGAATATTGCTACAAGCTTATCTCTAATCTCATAAAGTAGCACTCAAGTACTACCCTAATTCAGCTTGAACAAGTCTAAACTTGAAGGATACAATTTTGATAATACATTGTAGGAAGAAGTCGAATGTACAGTGATTCTACAAGAATTAATAAAGCTCAGCCCTACTCTCCTACAGTGCCAGTAAAAGCATCTGATTTTCAAGCTGTAGGTGCTCGCCTTAGCAAAGCTGTTAGCAGTCTAGAAGCTGCTAGGGTGCTTAGCCAGAATGCTGAAAGGCTTGTCAATGATGCTGCCCAAGCAGTTTACGAGAAGTATCCATGTACTACTCAGATGCAAGGCTCCCAATATGCGTCCACTCCTGAAGGTAGGGCAAAATGCTCTCGTGACATTGGTTTCTATTTGCGAATAATAGTCTATTGCTTAGTTGCAGGTAGTACTGGTCCTGCTGATGATTATCTACTTGCTGGTCTAGCTGAAATCAACCACACCTTTGAGCTATCTCCTAGCTGGTACATTGAAGCTCTCAGGTACATCAGAGCAAATCATGGTCTATCAGGAGAGGCTGCTGTAGAAACTAATGTTTACATTGACTACTTAATTAACGCTCTTTGTTAGAATTACGAGCCTTGCTCATCTAACTTACCCGCTGATATTTCATCAGTTTCTACTAAACGAACCCATAAGATCGCGCTCATTCAGTTGCTTCCATATTGCATTTAATCGCTCTAGGGCATCATCCAGGGAGCAGATAATATTTCTCTCATAGCGGGAAAGCTTCTCAGTATCGTTAGATCCGCACATGAAGCTTTTATAAATTTCTTTTTTAAGAAGCGGGCAGCGAGAATCGAACTCGCATCAATAGCTTGAAGGCTATGGTTTTACCACTAAACTATGCCCGCATAAACCAAGCATTAGTAAGGTTGCTTCAGCTTCTCTAGATAAGAGCAGAACTGAGGCTTTATTAATTTAGCACAACTTTTGGCCTTGATATCACGTGATGTTTAGAAGCCAAACAAGCATTCAGAAATTTAATACTGACTTAAAGAAACACACTGGCAGATGGAGAACAGGCAGTAGGCAATAGGCAATGGGTTACAAAACGTGTTATTGCGTGTTGCCCATTGCCCATCGCCCTCTTCGTAGATCGATCACGTTCTCAATTCAAATTGGTATAGCCGGGTTAAGAAATAAAGGAATTAAAGAGAAAGAGCCAGGAATCAGGCTGTAATTTGATCCTGATTCCTGACTCTTTTAATCCCTTCATCGGGCTTCGATCGCCCTTTTATGGCTTTGTCGCAACTACTGCATAGAAGATGCTAGCTGGTCCTGGATTTTGCTCTTTGCAGACTTGAACTGGGTCGCCAGTTGCTCCTGCTGGGAATCGCTACAGTTTTTACGAATAGCTGCAAACATCGTGCTTTCTTCCTGGCGAACGTGATCCATCACAATGTCTTTTAGACGGTTGATCTGGTTCTTGAACTCGGGAGATGAGGGGCTTTGAGACTTCAACGAGTTCAAAATTTGCTTCATCTCGGCCTGTTCATCATACAACTCTTGGTGTCTCCTTCGCCGTAGAAAGGACGAACAGCGGGATATACAATCTCTTCCTCTGCCTGAGCATGGGCGGTCAAATCCTTGTAAATTTGACCAAAGTATTCCTGAATCTTCTGAGGATCATCTGTACCGTTAATTTCGGTGAACAGCACATTCACTTTGTTGTGATCCAGCCGAATAACATCCTGGATGTTCATATCAGACTTGTCTGAGCTTTGGGTTACAGCACTACCAGCAACGCCTGATAAAGCTGCAACAGCATCTTGAACACGTGCCCAAATGCCTTGCTTCGCTTCTTTTCCAGTCAGTTCACGAACGCCCAAAACCTCTAGAATACCCTTTAACTGCTCTTGGTGAGCGCGGTTTTCGAAGTTAACTGTGTTCAAAGGAGTGATGGCAGCCTCAACATCTGCGCCAACGACCTGAGCTGCTTTGTGAATCAAAAGCCCGGTCATGGTCTGCTGATGCTTCAGAAGTTCATGCTGAAATACTTTCTCGTAGACATTTAGCTCGGAACCTTGCATCAACTGCTGAACTTTTTCGGTTAGTTTTTGAACAGTTTCCTTGGGCTGTGCTTTTACGCCGTATTGAACGATGACCGTGTCAATAATACCTAAGTTCTTTTGATCATCTTCAAGCATCTTTCTGAAGCGATCGCGAATCTCATCATCATTAACAGCAGACAACAACATTTGCTCGTTAGAGATCAGCAGATTTTGTAGTTCTTTCATATCTGCAAGTTTTGAGCCGATCGCTGTGCGTTTGGTATCCTCAAGATTAACAACCATTTTGATAGTCTCCTCTCGTCTATTACGGACATAACTATCTCAAAAGTAGTCACAACAGATTTATCAATTCATCAGCCATAAGACGGATCGAGCACGGTTGGGTTCTAGTATGAATCATTACAGTGTTGATTCCGAATTTAATTTTCTAAAAGCGTTCTCTTTGCTCTGAATCAACGTCAGTGATTCAACACTAATGACAACCCGAAAAAGCAATACAAAAACGACTTAAAAATACGCTTTTAAACTCCAACCTTAGACGGAGAGCAGGCATAGTCGTGGTCGCTAAAGTGTGAAGTATGGTTAACACTACGTTACTTAAGGAGCATCGATAATGGAAACTCGTGAATCTACTAACCCACCTTCTGTTGCTAGAGAGTACAACGACGTAGACCGAAACGCATTCTTGTTTGGGTGGACTCCCAAGCTGAACTTTGGAATGGACGACTTGCGATGATTGGCTTTCTAGCCTATCTGCTTTGGGATTTTGCTGGTTACAGCGTCCTTCGCGATCTGTTCCACTTACTATCCTACTCCGTTAAATAGTAGCTTCAAATAATAGATAGTTTCAAATAACAATCTTCCTTCCTGATTGATAGCGGCTACAGTTGCTTTACTCTGTAATTGTTGCCGTTATCAATCAGTTTTTATTGCGACATAAAATACGGCTAACAAAAAAGCTATCCTAATGATCGTTCTTCATGACTGTTCAAAAGGCTCTTAAAAAGTAAATATTCAGTGGAATTACTAATTTGACTTTCAGGAATTTAGCGCTTTGAGGTTTAAGTCCTTCAATAATTTGCTGCCTTCAGTTGTTGACTTAAAGACTGCTGAGTTAAAAACAATCAGAAATTTGGCAATCCAATTCAACGAGGATCGCTATAGTAAAACTAGAGCGTTTAGTTTGGATGATTAGCGATGGGTTTTTCCTAATAAGGCTACAAATTTCTACCTTTAGATAGACGAAAAAATCTGTCAGATGTTGGAAGATCATAAAGTTTACCCGTTCCCTTCGCCAGGGTGAATAAGTTCGTGGTTTCGTGGAGAAGTGGTTGTAGCCTGTTGTTAACATCTGAATCTAAGGTGCTTATGTATTGCCTTATTTTGTGCATTTTGGTTATTGGATGTTAAGGAGGAATCTTCTTGGTTTAGTAGACATATCTGAGACTTAACTTGTCTACTGACGAATTTTTTTGGTTATGGAGCAAGAGGCGTGGTTTCTGATGAACGGTTGGCAGTCCCGGGAGATTCTGTTGGTGAAAAGGAGGAGTTTAGGGCGCTATTAAGTTCATGCAACTGGAGCCTTACGCCGATCGGTGGGGTAGACGATTGGCCTATGAGCCTGAAAATGAGTGCCAACCTGGTATTGAACAATCCGCTTCCGATGAATCTTCTTTGGGAGCAGATCTAACGCAAATTTATAACGATGCGTATCAGGCATTGCTTGGCGATCGTCATCCCAATGGATTGGGGCAGCCATACCAGGATCATTGTTTGACAACCTGGGAATCGATCAATCCTTTACTTAAGGGTGTTCTTCAAACTGGTCAAGCAGTTCAGCTTCCCGATCAGGTTTTGTCACCTGCCAAGACGGATATCGGGAAGAGCGTTACGGTATCTTTACCTATTCCCCTGTTCAAAATGAGACTCGTGGAATCGAGGGCATTTTAGTCACTGTTGTGGAAACAACGCAACATGTCGTCAATGAACGGCGGTTAGGCGTTCTACGTGACCTGCAAACAAGTTTTATGGAGGTAGAGTCCTCTGAAACTGTTTGCAAGATTGCTGCTGAAGTTCTAAGAAAGCACCCAAGCGATATTCCTTTTGCTTTGCTGTATTTGATGGACTACGAAAAAGAACAAGCAACCTTAACAGGAGCGGTCGGCATCAAACCGGGTGCATCCATTAGTCCGACTCAGATTGATTTGAGACAGACAAATACTCCCCAAGCATGGTTGCTAAGTGACGTTTGTGCTACGGGAGCCAAGCACGTTGAGCACTTAGAGGGTTTAGAATCTGTGATCGATCCGGCTTCTAAGGGCTACCTGGAAGTGCCGTGGTCCGCCATTGTTCTGCCAATTTCAGGGCAGGAATTGCATCGTCCGACTGGAGTTTTGGTTGCGGGAATTAATCCCAGACGACGATTAGATGATGCCTATCGCCGATTTCTAGAACTTGTAGCTGGACAAATTTCTATGGCGATCGCTCACACCAAGATTGTGAGTTGTCAACTTACAGAAGTCGCACTGCAAGAACAAGAAAAGCAGCTTCAAGTCATTACAAACGCAGTACCAGTTTTGATCTCATACATTGATTCAGAACAACGTTATCGATTTGTCAACAAACTCTATGAAGACTGGTTCGGTAATTCGGTTTGCAACAGGCATGTCCAGGAGGTTTTAGGAGAGGCCGCCTATGAGACGGTTCGCCCTTACATAGAAGCCGCTTTGGCAGGCCAGCGCGTAACCTTTGAGCATTCGCTGTCCTACAAAGCCGAGCTAGCTGGAACCCGCTACATCAGGGCAACCTACGTTCCACAAATTAACCAGCAGGGAATGGTGGAAGGCTTTGTAGGTCTAGTCGATGACATTACCCAGAACAAGCAACTGGAAAATGAACTGCGCGAGAGTGAAGGCCGCTTTCGTCAAATGTCAGATACCGCTCCTGTCATGATTTGGATGTCAAACGCTGACAAACAGTGCGATTACTTTAACAAGCCCTGGCTCGACTTTAGAGGGCGAACAATGGACCAGGAGTTGGGGTTCGGTTGGACAGAGGGGATTCATCCAGACGACTTTCAGCGCTGTATGGATATTTATGAGTCAGCGTTTGATGCTCGTCAACCCTTTGAGATAGAGTACCGTCTTGAGCGCTTTGGTGGGGAATATCGCTGGGTCTTTAATAGCGGTGTACCGCGGTTTACTCCAGAAGGAGGGTTCCTTGGGTACATTGGCTCTTGCATTGACATCAGCGATCGCAAACACGCCGAAGCAGAAATACTTCAGCTCAATGAAACCTTAGAGCAGCGCGTTAAGGAGCGAACTGCTCAGCTAGAAGCAGCCAACAAAGAACTGGAATCGTTCTCCTACTCCGTCTCCCATGATTTGCGGGCACCGCTGCGTCACATCGCCGGATTTGTGGATTTACTGCAAAAGCGGCTGAAAACAAAAGATTTGGACAAGAAACCAGATGAAATCAGTCAACGTTATCTTGAGACCATTGCTGAAACGTCCAAACAGGCAGGCGTTCTGATCGACGAGCTGCTTGCCTTTTCACGCATGGGCCGTTCCGAGATGCGCCTGACCGCGATCAATATGAATCAGCTTGTTCAAGAAATTCAGCAGGAGTTTGAACTTGAAATGTCTGAACGAGTGATTCATTGGCACATTCACTCCTTGCCTACGGTTCAGGGTGATTTACCAATGCTGCGGCAAGTCTTTCGTAATTTAATTGGGAATGCGATCAAGTACACAAAATTGTGTGTAGAAGCCAGCATTGAAATCGGCAGTGTGGACCGGGCAGAGGACTATGTATTCTTTGTGAGAGATAACGGAATTGGCTTCAACATGCAGTATGTTCACAAGTTGTTTGGCATTTTTCAGCGCCTGCATAGCGATACCCAGTTTGAAGGCACTGGTATCGGACTGGCGAATGTGCAACGAATTGTTCACCGTCATGGCGGAAAAACCTGGGCAGAAGGAACGGTGGATAAGGGAGCCATTTTCTACTTCTCGTTGCCCAAGCTAAGCTAAAGGGGAAGTGTATGAGCGGTTCCAGGCGAATTCTGTTAGTTGAAGATGATCCAAAAGATGTCGAGCTGACTTTGACATCCCTGGCGGAGAGTCATTTAGCGAATGAGGTGGTGGTGGTTCGAGATGGCGAGGAGGCCCTCAATTACCTCTATCGACGAGGAGCGTTTAAGCTTAGGTTAGAGGGTTACCCAATCGTGGTGCTGCTCGACCTCAAATTGCCCAAGATTAACGGGTTAGAGGTCCTAGAGCGTCTGAAAGCTGATGCGGACCTACAGTCAGTTCCGGTTGTAATATTGTCCTCATCTCGTGAAGAACCTGATCTCAAGCGTGCCTATGCGCTGGGCGTCAACTCGTATGTAGTCAAACCGATCGACTTTCGGGAATTCGTAGACGTGATCAAACAAGTGGGATTGTTTTGGGCAGTGGTCAACCAACCCCCGCCCAGTCCTCGATTTGCAGTCAACAGCCAGTAGCAAGCGGAGGGTTGGAGGATGGGAAAGCTTCAGTTTCTTTTGCTCGAAGATAGTCCTCTGGACGCGGATCTGATTCAGGCAACTCTGAACGAGGGCGACCTCGACTATGAATTGGAGTGGGTCCAGACCCGGGATAGCTTTCTAAAAGCGCTTGAAACTCATCCGTTTGATCTCATCCTCTCAGACTACTCCCTGCCAAGTTTTGACGGCATCTCAGCTCTAGAAATCGCCCATCGTCACTGTCCTGAAATCCCTTTCATTTTTGTTTCTGCGACATTGGGTGAGGAACTGGCCATTGAAACTTTAAAGAATGGAGCAACGGATTACGTTCTTAAGCAACGGTTGGGACGGTTGGTGCCCTCGGTTCAACGGGCGTTGCGAGAGGCCAGGGAACGCCACGATCGCAAACAAGCAGAGCAAGCCCTACAGGAGCATAATAAACGGCTGAATCTGCTGTTTGAAACGACCCGAGATCTGCTCTCAACGGAGCAACCGCTGATCCTGATCAATAATCTATTCACCAGACTGTCAGCACAGATGGATCTGGACTGTTATCTCAACTTTCTCGTTGACGAGAGCAGCGATCGTCAGCGGTTACGGCTAGCAAGCTATGCCGGAATTCCAGAAGAGACGGTCAAAGAGCTGGAACAGATTAACTTTGGGCAAACGCTGTGTGGACAGGTAGCGCAGAATCGTTGCCAAATTGTTGTTAACAATCTCCAGCACTCCCTCTTCCCCAATGCAGAAACTCTTCGATCGATTGGTCTAACGGCCTACGCTGGGCAAATTTTGATGGTTCAGGGACGCATCCTGGGTACGCTGTCCTTTGGTAGCCGTAGCCGCAAATCATTTACCCCGAAGAAGTCACCCTGCTGAAGTCAACCTCAGACCAGGTTGCAATGATGTTAGATCGGTCAAACCTCGTGGGTTCACTACAGCAACAAACCGAACAACTCAGTCAGGCAAACCGAATCAAGGACGAGTTTCTAGCAGTTCTCTCCCACGAACTTCGCACACCGTTAAACCCGATTTTAGGATGGACCTCAATTCTGCGCTCGCAACAGGTTGACGAATCTACAACCGCACGCGCCCTGGAAATTATTGAGCGTAACGCCAAAATTCAAATTCAGTTGATTGAAGACCTCCTGGATGTGTCGCGCATTCTGCGTGGCAAAGTTAGCTTAAATATGATTCCGGTAGACTTGGCTACGATTGTTGAGGCGGCGTTGGAAACAGTGCGACTCGCGGCAGAAGCGAAATCGATCAATTTGCGATTTGAGACCACAGACTGTAGATTAAGAAACCTCAACAACAGTTCAGACTCAGCCCCATCAAATCCTCAATCCCTCAATCTTCAATCTCCAATTTCCACTCCCCACTCCCCACTCCCCACTCCCTCTCCAGGTTCTTGGAGATCCCAATCGACTCCAGCAGATTATATGGAATCTCCTCTCCAACGCGGTTAAATTTACACCGATGGGAGGACGAGTAGACGTTACTCTATCGGTGATAACTGTAGAAGGAGACAGGTTAACTGTGGGGGAAATGCCACCGAGCACGACCCAGTCCCAGATAACGTGTCTCCTGAGGTTTATTATGCTCAAGTCGAAGTGCGAGATACAGGTAAGGGGATTAACCCTCAATTCCTGCCTCATGTATTCGACTATTTTCGCCAGGCTGACGGTAGTACCACTCGTACATTCGGAGGACTTGGATTGGGGTTGGCGATCGCCCATCACCTGATTCAGGTTCATGGCGGTACTATCCAGGCAGAAAGCCCAGGAGAAGAGCAAGGCGCAACCTTCAAGGTGCAGATTCCTCTGTTCTCAGGTAATCGGCAAACCACAGTTGGCAGTCATTCTGTGACTCCCCACTCCCCGCTTCCCGCTTCCCAGGTTCCCCTTCAAGGACTGCGCATTCTCATTATTGATGATGAACAGGACACGCTGGGCTTTATTCGATTTTTGTTAGAGCAATATGGGGAGTTGTGAAACCTGCAAAATCTATCAACGAAGGATTTTTGGCGTTTGAGCAGTTCCAGCCAGATGTGGTAGTGAGTGATATTGCAATGCCCGGAGGGGTGGTTACGAGTTTTTGCAGAAGGTGCGAGCACTTGAAGCTGAACGAGGAGGTCATGTTCCAGCGATCGCGCTAACTGCTTATGCCAGAGACGAAGACCGAGATCGCGCATTGGAGGCAGGCTTTCAACGGTATATCTCCAAACCCATTAAGCCATCAGACTTAGTTGCGGTTGTTGCAGAGGTGGCTGGTCGGTCTACTGGGGGTTGAGAGGGATGTTATGGCTGCATTTGATTTTCGAGCGTTCTCCGAGTCCATTCTGACCAAAATTCGCCAGCAGTTTATCCAGCGCGAACAGGTATTACGCGCAGCTAGCGAAGCGGCAAGAGATGAAGCTGAAACGGCTCGGGAACAGGTTAGCAATATTTTAGAAAGTATTACGGATGCATTTGTTGCGTTCGATCGCCAGTGGCGCTTTACCTACGTTAACCAGGAAGCAACGAAACTACTTAGGAAATCTCGCGCAGAATTGTTAGGTAAGGAAATGTGGCGAGAGTTGTTTGAGGAGTCTAATGGAACGGTTTTAGAGCGTGAACTCCGTCGAGCGGTTGCAGAACAAACGTCACTCCATTTTGAGGAATTTTTCCAACGGCTGATCTCTGGTTAGAGCTGCACGCCTACCCATCGGCTGATGGACTATCCATCTACTTTAGAAACATCACTGAAGCAAAACGCAACGAAGCGGTTCGTCGGGAAAATGAAGTTCGCCTGCAAGAGCATCAGTATTTACTGCAACAGGTGACGGATACGGTTCCTGGGATACTCTACGTCTACGACCTGGTAGAACAGCGCAATGTCTATGTGAACAATCAGGTAACGGACATTCTTGGCTACACGCCCGAACAGGTTCAGTCAATGGGCATGTGGATATTTCCGCGACTGGTTCACCCAGACGATCTAGCAGCGCTGCCAGACAACATCCGCCAATTTTATAGCCTTGCCGATGGCGAAGTATTTGAGAAAGAATACCGGATGCGGAGTGTCAACGGCGATTGGCGATGGTTTAGCGGGCGGGAAACTATTTTTAGCAGACTGCCAAACGGACAGCCCAAACAAATTCTTGGAACGGCCTACGAAATCACCGATCGCAAGCTGGCAGAAAAAGCCCTGCGATCGGAAAAAGATCGGTTTGAGCTGGCCGCTGCTGCCGTTGACTGCATGATTTACGACTGGGATATTGAAACCAATTCTGTTGAGCGCACAGAAGAACCACCCGCATTTTTGGCTACTTGCCCAGTGAAATTGAACCGTCTAAGCAGTGGTGGATAGAGCAAATACACCCCGAAGACTTGCCGTTTGTGCGCGAGCAAACGACCGCCAGTTTGGATAGTGGAAATCGATATGCGATCGAGTATCGCGTTCGAAATAAATACAATCAGTATGTTTATGTGCTTGACCAGGGGTTTATATTGCGGGGTGCCGATGAGCAAGCCGTTCGCGTCGTAGGAACCATTACCGATATTAGCGATCGCAAAATCACCGAAAAACTTCAGCAGTTTCTTTTAGAGCTGCATGATGTGATTCAGATGCTGGATGATCCCCAGTCCATTATGTGGGTTGTGGAATCAGCCCTTGGCAATTATCTTGGGGTCGCACGCTGTGCTTTCGGCGATGTGGATGATGCCGGAGAATACATCACAATCAATCGTGATTTTTGTAATGGGGTAGCGAGCATCGCCGGGAAACATCGGTTGAACGACTTTAGTTACGAAACCGTTGTCCAACTGAAGAAAGGCAGGACGTTAGCGTTTGAAGATTTGCAGGCCGATGCTCGGGTCAATCAAGCGGCCTTTGCCGCGATCGAGACGCAGGCGATGCTATGTGTTCCCCTAGTTCAGCAGGATCGTCTGCTTGCCCTGTTGATGCTTCATCGACCACAGCCCTACAGTTGGTCCGCTGAAGACATCGCACTGGTTGAAGAAGTCGGCGATCGCACCTGGACGGCGATCGAAAAAGCACGTACCGAAAAGGCGTTGCGTGAAAGTGAAGCCCGCTTTCAACGGTTGGCAACAAACGTACCTGGCGTCATCTTTCGCTACCTCGTTCTTCGGGATGGCTCAGACACCATGCTCTACATCAGCCACAGTAGCCGCACCCTATTCGAGCTGGACCCAGAGCAAATCCAGCAGGATGTAAACACGCTTTGGAATTTGGTTTGTTCAGAAGACATCCAATCGTTGCGGGAGATTATTTCAATCTCCGCTCGCACCGAACAGTCGATTCACTGGGAAGGACGATTTATTGTGCCGTCTGGACAACAGAAGTGGATCCAAATGGTTTCTCGACCAGAAAAGCAGCTTGATGGAACAACCCTATGGGATGGGTTACTGATTGACATTACCAGCACAAAAGAAATCGAGGCAGAACGGGAGCAGCTACTTGCAAAATCAGAGCAGTACGCTGAGCAACTGCAAGGTCTAACAGAAGCAGCCCTTGCCATGAACTCCGCCCTGTCAGTGGAAGAGGTGCTTCAAGTTATTACGGATCAAGCCCACTCTATCGTCGGAAGCCATTTAGCAGTTACCAGTTTAGTCATTAACCAGAACTGGGCAGAAGCGATTCATGCGATGTATCTTTCAGACAAATATGCCGACTGGTTAGACTACAATGCCGAACCCGATGGCTCTGGCATTTATGCTGGCATTTGCCGCCTCAATCAACCCCTACGGATGACTCAGATGGAACTAGAAGCCCATCCCCTTTGGCGCGGTTTTGGCAATGAAGCTGACAAACACCCCCTCTGAGAGGTTTGCTGGCAGCACCGCTTACGGGCCGAGATGGACAAAATATCGGTTTAATTCAGCTATCAGATAAGTTCGAAGGCGAATTTAGCAAATCGGATGAAGACATTCTGGTTCAGCTTGCCCAGATGGCATCCGTCGCGATCGAAAACACTCGACTATACGAAGCAGAACAGAGCGCACGCACCCAGGCCGAGGCCGCTAACCGGATTAAGGATGAATTTTTGGCTGTCCTTTCCCACGAACTGCGATCGCCGCTGAACCCCATTCTGGGTTGGTCAAGACTTCTGCAAAACCGCAAGCTAGACGAACGCACTACCGCTCAAGCATTGGAAACCATTGAGCGTAATGCCAAACTGCAAACCCAACTGATTGAAGATTTGCTGGATGTCTCTCGCATTCTGCGGGGCAAGCTAACGTTGACCGTTAGCACCGTTGACCTCAGAGCCATTATTGAAGCCGCGATCGAAACGGTTCGTCTGGCAGCAGAAGCCAAGTCGATCAATATAAGATTAGAGACTGTAGATTTTAAATTAAAAGACCTCAACAGCGCGTCAGAACCAGCGACATCAGACCTTCAATCTCTACTCCCCACTTCCCACTCCCCACTCCCCACCCCCACTTTCTGGTATCTGGGGATTTTAATCGGTTGCAGCAGATTGTTTGGAATTTGCTGTCAAACGCAGTGAAATTTACACCTGCGGGAGGACAGGTCGAAATTTGCCTGGAGCGGGTAGACAGTCACGAACCGGAAGACTCCTCATCCCCCATTGCCTACCGCCTATCCCCTCCCTACGCCCAAATCACCGTGAGCGACACAGGGAAAGGAATTAACTCTCAATTTCTTCCCCACATTTTTGATTACTTCCGGCAGGAAGATAGTGCGACAACCCGTGTGTTTGGTGGGTTGGGATTGGGATTGGCGATCGTCCGTCATCTCGTTGAACTACACGGCGGCATGGTGCAAGCATCCAGCCCAGGAGAAGGACAAGGTTCTACATTTGTTGTGCGATTGCCCCTAATCAAGGATGAGGAAAAGCTGAAGGACGACCCCGAGCAGCATTTTCCATCATTTAACATCTACCCATCCTTGCAGGATCAACGAGTTTTGGTGGTCGATGATGACGTCGATTCGCGGGAATTAATCAGTTTCGTGTTAGAAAAAGCTGGCGCGATTGTAACGTCCGTTTCCTCCGCAAAAGAAGCACTACAAGCGCTTAACCAACTAGAAGATCTTGACGTGCTGATTAGCGATATTGGAATGCCCGAAGTGGATGGTTACATGCTGATGGCCCATGTTCGAGCGCAACTGCCAGACTCTAAAAAACACATTCCGGCGATCGCGCTTACGGCTTATGCAGGGAATTAAATCAGCAAAAAGCACTTCAGGTAGGGTTTCAGGACCATCTTTCTAAACCAGTTGAACCCACCGCATTGATTAACGCCATTGCAAATTTAGTGAATTCATAGTTCTCTCCCCTACGAAAGAGGAAAGGCATAGTCAGCATTTTTAGTATTGAACACATAACATTTAGCCAATTGTTTTGAGATTTATTATGAACGCAGATTCCATCAACAATTCAAATCAAGGAATTGACGAAACCTCCGCACAACAAACAAAACAAGTTGAAATGGATTCATCCGGCATGAACGAAGAAAACCGTTCCGGCCAGCAAGGCAGTTCTTCGGGTCGCATGACTGCAGACAGTCTTCCTCAAGACGTAAAAGATTCCTTACCGGAAGAAGCTCAACACATTTTTGTAGCGGCTTACAACAGCTTCTTTGATAATGGTCACGATGCAGAAGCCGCTAAGCGCGTTGCATGGCAAACCATCGAACGCAATGAACACTACTCACGGGGTGAAGATGGCAAGTGGCATCGCATGCCCGACATGAGTGCTCAAACTCGCGGCGGTGTCGCCTCCATGCCCAGTAGCTAAGCCCTTTTCCTTTCCCTGTTTCGATTGCTCATAACCATAGTCTCGTCTGTTGCTAACGCAGTAGGCAAGTTTTTCTTTTCTTACTAAATTCAATGCAACAGACTACATTTTGTCTATGCATGCAATGTCTCTACAAAACGAGCAATTCAGCAAATTGACATCAGCTTGTGGTCTTCGTGATATACCGATTAGCTATTTGCTTGATGACATCATCAAGGTTTTCTAAAGTCAGCGATGGATGCAGATAAGGAAACATTTTTTCCATTAAAGCTGTCTGTCATAACCCTGCCTCAGCATTTCGATTGCCCAAGCGATATAGTCTTTGACGAAAATATTACGAAGCGCACGCCTTCCAAAAATTGCGTTCGTTGAGCTATTCATATTTCCTAAATTCTCCTTCCAGAGTTATGAGACGTTAACGATCGTTGGCAAGATGTATGTAAAGTTTCTTAAAATACAATTGTTAGTATTGCTTTCTCGCCTGCAAGCAATCTGCGTGTTATTGCTATTAGCCAATTATGTCTCCATCCAAAACCGAATACCAGGAACCTGCTCAAACGACATCTCAACCGATTTCTTCACCATCTTGGCGAATCAAGCTACTGTATGACGGGCAGTGTCCACTGTGTCTTCGAGAGGTAAACTTTCTGAGAAAACGGGATGCGGGCCGTGGTCTGGTTGCTTTTGTGGACATTGCCGACGATCGCTACAACCCCTCAGAAAACGGTGGCGTTGATTTTGAAACAGCAATGGGACGCATCCATGCGGTATTGCCCAATGGGACTGTCATCAAGAATGTAGAGGTGTTTCGCCAGGTTTACGAAGTCCTGGGCATGGGGTGGATCTATGCAGCGACGAAATGGTCGATCGTTGGCCCAATTGTGGATAAGCTCTATGACATTTGGGCAGATTGGCGGTTGGCCCTCACCGGGCGACCAGATTTAGCAACGATCATGGCCGATCGTCAGAAGCGTGTCGAGTGTGCGCCTGAAGGACGCTGTGAGTTGTGATATAACGGTGCTTTTGTAGCAAGAGATGTAGCAAGAGAGGTCTGAAGGTTGGGCAGTCGTTCAATAACCGAGCAAGCATGGGAAGCACTGGAAAAATCCATCATTCATTACAAAGGAAAACCAATTGGAACGATCGCGGCCTACGATCCAGATTCTCCGGCGCTCAACTATGACCAGGTCTTTATTCGAGATTTCTTTTCCTCTGCTATTCTGTTTCTAATCAAAGGCAGACCGGAAATCGTTCGCAATTTTCTGGAAGAAACCCTCAAATTGCAGCCCAAAACCGGACAGTTGGAGTGTCTCAAACCCAGCCGAGGTCTAATGCCTGCCAGCTTCAAAATTGCCTCTATTATCGGGGAGAGTATTTGAAGCCGGATTTTGGCGATCACGCGATCGGGCGTGTTGCTCCAGCAGATGCCTGCCTCTGGTGGATTTTACTGCTGCGGGCTTACGTCATTTCAACCGAGGATATAGCGCTTGCCCATCGCAGCGATTTTCAGGAAGGAATCCGGCTCATTCTGGAACTCTGTTTGGTAACGCGGTTCGATATGTATCCGATGGTCCTGGTCCCCGATGGAGCCAGCATGATCGATCGGCGGATGGGGCTGTATGGACATCCTTTGGACATTCAATCACTATTCTATGCGGCACTGTGCGCCAGTCTGGAACTGCTTGTCTCCAATCAGGAAAATCAAACGATCCTGCAAGCCGTACACAATCGGTTAGGACCCTTGCTTCAGCAGCTTCGAGAGAATTATTGGATAGATACCGAGCGATTAAATGTTATTTATCGGTTTCAGGTAGAGGAATATGGCGAAGAGGCCCTTAACCAATTCAATATTTATTCTGATTCAATTCCGTTCTACCATCTAGCAAAGTGGCTGCCCGAAGCGGGCGGCTATCTGGCTGGAAACTTAGGACCATCTCAGCTTGATTGCCGATTTTTGCGATCGGCAACTTAATGGCCATTATTTCCTCCCTCGCAAATGAGTATCAATCTCATCGCATCCTAAACGTCATTGAGCTTCGATGGAGCGATTTGATCGGGCATATGCCGATGAAGCTGTGCTACCCCGCCTTAGAAGACACCGATTGGCGAACCGTAACCGGAGCGGATCAAAAAACCGCCCCTGGTCTTACCACAACGGTGGAAGCTGGCCTGTTCTATTGTGGATGCTGACTGCTGCCGCTCGTAAAATGCAGCGGGCAGAACTGGCTCATCACGCGATCGCCGTTGCAGAGCGGCGGTTAGTGCAAGACCACTGGCCTGAGTACTACGACGGGCCGGACGGGCGACTGATTGGTAAGGAAGCCCGAAAATATCAAACCTGGACGATCGCAGGTTATTTATTAGCCAAGGAACTAATTGCAGACTCAAACCATCTAAAACTTATCACCTTTGACGTAGATCCATAGACGGATGTTTTCAACCACGATCAAAAGGTATGTCCCTTGTGATACTCAGTCGAAGCATTAAACGTCTATAGTCTAGATGTGAGGCTCATTTCACTAGAGAATACAGGTTGCAGCGGAAAAACTGAGCTGTCAAGTTGCTGCATACGAGCGCTGCGAAGTAAGTACGACGGGTTCAGGCCCACCATAACCTTGCAAGCTCAAAGTGGATGATTTCAGGAGTCGTTGCACTTCTAGTCAAGGTGTCGGTGTCGGGTGCTTTATCTTTCAAATGAAGTAACAGTTCCCTTCTCCGTGAGGACGGATATGGAAACTGCGCCATCAGGGAAACTCAAGTCTCGCTGATGATGCTTTTGAAAGATTTCCACAACTTGAGTTATCGACCTTGAAGGTAAGGAATAGAGGGAACGATGTTGAACAAACGCATAATTCTGGTGGCAGCATTAACCCTGCCACTGATTGCTGGAGCCTTGTTGCCCAAACCAGCATCAGCGGACGATCATGACCGTCACAGAGATAGAGACAGTCACGAAGAACGATGGCGCGATCGAGACGACCATAGAGATCGGTGGCGCGATCGGGATAACTGGCGTAGGGATCGGGACTACTATCGCGGAGACCGGTACAACCGTGGTGGTGGACTATTCTTTGGAATCGGTCCCGTTATCGTCGCTCCAGCTCCAAGGGGTGCAGGTTATCCCTACTACGGAACCTACGGCACTTCCGGGCGTGTTTGGATTCCCGGTCACTGGGAATTCTCCCGCTATCGGGGACGCTACTGGATTCCTGGATACTATGACTATCGGTAAGGGTTAGACGATAGGAAATAGGCGAGGGGCAATGGGCTGTTCTTACAACCTATTGCCCTTCATTTACAGTAGGGGCAGATCAATTAACCACAGTATTGTAAATTTGGGTGTAAGGTGTGGCTAAGACAAATGGAGCCTTCGTAATCTCCCTATTAGTTTAGGTTGCTATTACCCCAGAACCTCTTATTCGGGGGTATGGGGAGTTAGAACCCCACAAAGCGGAGGGCCGGGGGAAGTTCCCCGGTTAAAGGTTTTCAGCGAAGCAAAAGCTCAAGCACCAAATTAGCCAATCAGCTCCTTGACCTTGTTGATAATGCCCACTGGGTCAATTCCTTGATGCGGATACTGCTCCCAAAGGCCACCACAGCCTTCTTTGTGGGTTCCCAGGTGAGCATATTTCGGGGTCAACCCGCGCTCCAGCAGCCAGGTACCGTAACGGCTTCCCAAACCTGTCCTGCGGTTAAAGGCTTCTACAACAAGAACAAAGGGAGCATTGCCTACTTTTGCGATCGCCGCTTCATCAACGACGTTCAGAGTCGGCTTGTTGATAACGCCCACATCAATTCCTTCCTGCTTCAGCCGCTCAGCCGCATCTACTGCCCGATACAGCCCATCCCCAAAGGTAACGATATAGCCCGCCGATCCTTCCCGCACCACTTCATCCTTACCGGGAACGAAGGTATACCCTTCTCCATACAGGTCTTTGCCGTTTGCATCAAGGATGTTGGGCGTTTTTGAACGGGTAGAGAAAATGAATCGCAACCCCGGATCGAAGAACACCTTCTCTACAACTGCCTTCATCTGAGCGGCATCAGCAGGAAAGTAGAGTTTGGTGTCATAGCCATCATCCAAACCGTTGTCGGCAAAGAAGTTATTTAAGCCGAAGTGGCAGGTATTGTCAGCCATGTCATCAATGCCAGAATGGGAGAAATGGCACAGAACGTTGGAGTAGTTGAGCCGCGCCATGGTGATTTCGGAAATACACATCTCAAGAAACGCGGCGAAGGTTGCAAAGATGCCCTGCTTTCCTTTCTCCATACCAAATCCGGCAGCGGCAGAGAAATTGCCCCGCTCCATAATGCCGGAGGGAATGAAGACTTCTGGGTGAGCATCGTGAATTTTTTCAGGCCGCAGGATCCTTCCAGGTCGCTATCAATCACAACCACTTTTGCTTTGCGATCGGCTTCGCTCATGCGATCCAGCACTGTGTTCACCGCATCCCCAAAAACGTTGCGGTTCGAGTCCCAGTTGTCTCCCGAACCAATAAAGGTGTAGGTGTTTTTGGGCTTTTCGATTGACTTCAAAAGTCCACAGCCGCAGTCAGGCCTCGTTTTTCCAGGTAAGCAATTGCCAGCTTGACTGAAATAACGTCATGCCCGTGAGTGGATCCTTCCAACCCTTCAATGCCAACTGCCATTGGACGTTTGTTGATCACAGCGATCGGGCCAGGAGTGTTTACTGCCTCACAAATGCGATAGTACAGATCATCCAGATCTTCCCCATTGCCTTCCAGCACTTTCAGCCCGTGACCTGCTAAGGTCTTGGCAACGCTGTAGCCAGGTAAATACTTGGAAGGATGTCCGGCGATCGTCACATCGTTGTCGTCAATGATGAGCTTCACATTAATGTGCTGAGCCACAGCCAAGCGGGCTGCTTCGGCATCATCCCCTTCCTGTTGAGACCCATCGGAGCCGAGACAGAAGACCGTCTTGCCAGGATTTGCCAAAGCGACCCCATTGACATAGGGCCAGATATGGCCCAAACGACCAGAGCTAAACTTCACCCCTGGGGTCAGTCCCAACTCGGGGTGTCCGGGCAAATGAGCATGGGCTTCTCGGTAGTGTGTTAGCTGCTCGGCAGGCAAATCACCGTGAAGGACCGACATCAGGTACTGGGTTGCAACTCGGTGCCCTGCTTCATCAAAAAGATCGGAACAAATTTGTCAGGTCCACCCCGAAAAAGGGCATCCAGAATTACGACTTCTGGGATCGTATCGTATGGCCCACCGCTGTGTCCACCAACTCCCCGAGCAGCCCCCGTTGCCGTAAAGAAAACGATAGCATCACGGCACAATTGAATGTTGGCTTTGAGCGTTTCCCGTTGCTCATCGGTGAGCGTTGAGTTCGCGGGGTTTAGCGTCAGTGGCTTGTAAGCGCCAAGGTCGATCGGGAAGCGAACAGTTGTGGTCGTCATAGCAAGGATCCTGAGAGCGATCGCTTATCAGCTTACCATTTCGGCCTCTCGATTGCTGACTAGGGCCTGCTCTAAAACCCACAAATTTTTAGCCATGAATTAGCTGCTAACCATCTAGGACTAAGCGACAACTTTTTCTCAGTCCTTAGTCCTTAGTCCTCAGTCCTAAAGGTATGTCTTATGGACGATACTTCTTGAATGCCAACGTCACGTTATGTCCGCCAAATCCAAAGGAGTTGGACAGCGCCACTTCAACGGCCTGCTCTCGGCTGTAGTGGGGAACATAATCTAGATCACAGGCAGGGTCAGGATTTTCCAGGTTAATGGTCGGTGGTACCCGATCGTTGGCAACAGCCATCGCGGCAGCAACTGCCTCAATGCCGCCCGATCCGCCCAAAAGGTGACCCGTCATTGACTTGGTTGAGCTAATCGTTATCTTGTAGGCATGGTCTCCCAGCACTTTTTTGATCGCCGCTGTTTCGGTTGAGTCGTTGGCAGGAGTACTGGTGCCGTGAGCATTGATATAGCTGACCTGATCAGGGGTCAGGCTTGCATCCTTCAATGCCAGTGAAATCGCTCTTGCTGCCCCTTCGCCTCCCGGTACCGGAGATGTCATATGGTAGGCATCACAGGTCATGCCGTAACCAACAATTTCGGCGTAAATTTTGGCTCCCGCGCTAGAGCATGCTCCAGTTCTTCAATTACGAGAATTCCGGTCCCTTCTCCCAGCACAAACCCATCTCGTCCTATATCGAACGGACGACTGGCATGAGCAGGATCCTCATTGCGAGTTGACATTGCCTTACAGGCGGCAAACCCAGCCACCGATAGCGGAGTTACGGCTGCTTCAGTTCCACCACATATCATGGCCTGAGCGTAGCCCTGCTGGACAAGTCGGAAGGCATCCCCGATCGCATTAGAACCCGCAGCGCAGGCTGTAACCGAGCAGGAGTTAGGCCCCTTGGCCCCGGTGTGGATGGCAGTTAACCCGGCTGCCATATTGGCAATCATCATTGGGATCATGAACGGGCTACAGCGATCGGGTCCCTTGGTCAGGTAAACCTCTTGCTGGTCTTCCAGAACTTTCAATCCCCCAATTCCCGTACCAATCAAAACCCCAACCTGTTCGGCATTCAGGTCGTTAATCACAAATTGGGCATCGGCGATCGCTTGCTTGCTGGCCGCAACGGCAAATTGGGCAAACCGATCCATGCGCTTTGCATCTTTGCGATCGAGATAGGCGTGGGGTCAAATCCCTTTACTTCTCCAGCAATTCGGCAATCATGCCGGGAAGCATCAAACAGAGTGATGGGGCCAATTCCATTCTTTCCACCCATCAACCCTTCCCAATAGTCGGCAAGGGTATTCCCGATCGGTGTAATTGCGCCAAGTCCTGTAACAACGACCCGCTTACGATCAACGCTTGTCATAATCTCAATAGAGGTGATTGAAATGCCCAAAACACAAAACAACGTGAATTTTGAATCATGAATTACGAATGGCTGGATTCCCCTAGCTCATAATTCACAATTCAAAACTCATCATTTCGATTACGCCGATGCAGTAACCTTATTGTTGATATAGTCTACGGCTGACTGGACCGTCGCAATTTCTTCCGCAGCTTCGTCTGGAATTTCAATGTCAAACTCTTCTTCCAGCGCCATAACTAGCTCAACCGTATCGAGCGAGTCAGCTCCTAAATCATTCGCAAAGCTGGCTTCAGGCTTCACTTCACCAGCATCAACACCCAGTTGTTCAGCGACAATCTTCTGAACTTTATCAAAAATCTCTTTCTCGGTCATAAGCTCCCTCGATGGACGCAGCGGCAATAATTATCGTAAAACGATCGCTCTTACATCAAACCTGTTGGACAACAACCCGTTGAATAAGAGAGTTTGTAATCCCGTTATCAGGTATACATGATTTTGAGCATTCCTCAATCTTATCTGAAAGCGCGATCTCCCGAATGAAGAATAGTCGCTTTCAAAAGTGGAATGGGAGGGAGTAGGTGGGGAGATAGGGGAAAGAGCAAGGAAACGGAGATGGGCAAGAATTCTAAGAATTTGTAGTCACATCCCCTCCTCGCCAGAGAAGATAGAGGAAGATGGTCAATGGCAAAGTACCCTTACAAAATTGCACCTTGACTCTTCAAAGCCTTTGTTCCCTCTCGTTCCTCCTCAACACTGGCACAGAAAAGTTAACACCCTCATCCCCTCACCCCTCCTTTCCTCACCCCTCACCTAGACTATGTCATCTCTCAAATACGCTTACTTTCCTGGTTGTGTCGCTCAGGGAGCTTGCCGGGAACTGCATCAATCGACTCAAGTTCTGACCCAGGCGTTGGGTATTGAATTGATTGAACTCAAGAAAGCATCTTGCTGTGGCTCTGGAACCTTTAAGGAAGACTCGCCCTTGCTGGAAGACACAGTCAATGCCCGCAATATTGCGCTTGCTGAAGAATTAAACCTGCCCCTGCTCACCCATTGCAGCACCTGCCAGGGTCATTGGCCATGTGGATGAGCGCTTAAAGGAGCGGCAGCAAACCAATCCGGCCTATGTCGAGCAGGTTAACGGCTTGCTGAAAAGGAGGGATGCTCTCCCTACCAGGGCAGCACCGAAGTGAAGCATTTACTTTGGGCATTGGTTGGAGACTATGGCCTAGAAGCGCTTCAGCAACGGGTAACCCGTAAACTATCGGGGTTAAAATGTGCAGCATTCTACGGTTGCTATCTTCTGCGTGCTCAGGATCATTTGCCCTACGATGACCCGTTTAATCCCCGATCAATGGAAAACGTATTTCTGACCGTTGAGCAACGCCAATCTACTTCCGGGGCCGAACTCGCTGCTGTGGTTGGCCTCTCTCCAGCTACGCCACAGAACAGTCCTTTAAAATGGCGGGTACCTATCTGGAAGAGGCGATCGCCGCAGGTGCAGACTGTATGGTGACGCCCTGTCCACTCTGTCATCTAAATCTGGACTCTCGCCAACCAGAAGTCGAAAAAGTGATTGGACAAACGCTCAAGCTGCCTGTCCTGCATCTTCCCCAACTGGTAGCCCTCGCGCTTGGTATTGAGCCAAAACAACTGAAACCGATCGACACATTGTTTCAACTCGCTCAGTCCTGGAGAAGCTAGGGCTGTAGAAGAAGGATGAGGATGAGGATGAGGGATGAGGGATGAGGAATAAAGATAAGTGTCTCTCCTGCCACCTACCACCTACCACCTCGCCTACCACCTACCACCTAACTATTACGTTCTTTGAAGTTTTACAGCCTTTCGTCTAAGAGGGTTCAGGCTGTGATGTAAACTAAGCGTTGACTCTAAGGCTTTGGCAGTCATACTTACTGCTAAAGCTGTTGGCGATAGATACTGCAAAGTATCAAGCGATCATTTGGAGCCTTTTATAATATGTCTCACGCAGTCAAAATCTATGACACCTGCATTGGTTGCACCCAATGCGTTCGTGCCTGCCCAACAGACGTTCTAGAGATGGTTCCCTGGAATGGCTGTAAGGCTGGTCAAATCGCGTCCTCTCAAGAACAGAGGATTGTGTAGGCTGCAAGCGTTGCGAAACGGCTTGTCCTACTGATTTTCTAAGCGTCCGGGTTTACCTGGGAGCCGAAACAACCCGCAGCATGGGTCTGGCTTATTAAAAGTCTGGCTTACTAAAAAGTGCATTCATAACGCATTCATTTTTATCCATGTGGGTTCAAAGCCTGAAAGGAGCGATCGCTCCCTTTTTTTTTCGTTGCTGATTCTGGGTATGAATTAAACGTTGATGAATTGAAACGTCGTTCCAATTCATACTGCTACTCAACACCACCTTTCTTTTGCATCAACGCAGTGCCTGGTTAATATAGCCATCAAAGTTAGGACATTCTTTGTCGCTGAAACCCTTTATGTCTGGCTATTTTTATAGCTGTAAAGTTTGGGAAATATTACCGTACTGAAACTCCTGCTAAAAACCTGTTTGCTCTCTGACCCCTGACTCCTGATACCTGACCCCTGACCCCTGATACCTACAACAAAAAAAAGACCGCAAAAGGGGTCTGACCTGCATGGAGATGTGGAACCCTGAAATCTAAACGCTACTGGATTGCTTTCATCAAAAATTCGGCAAGTTCGATCAATTGCTCTTTATTAAACGCATCCAGTAATGCTCTGGCCGCCGCCCTTGGTTCTAAAGGAATCGTGATTTGTTGGGACCTGGAAACGGTTTCTCTTGCTGGCGGCTGAGGCAATGGAACAGGCGGAGCTACTTGAGCAGGTTGGGGGTGGGCAGTCAGAGCAAGCTGTTGAAGATTCTTGCTAGGAGCAATCTCATAAGACCTACCCGCAATCAATAAATCACCTGACTGCTTAAGCTCTTTAATGATTTGGGAGCCAGGACTGGATAGGAATTTTGGGATTTGCGATCGCTCCCTGAGCAACTTGCAGCAATTTCCGCCATTCGGGGCTGCTATGTAGCTGGGTCAACCGACCGCACAGCGTTGCCACTTGTTGACGGCTGGTCGGCGAATCTCCCTGCTTAAAAAGCTCCAGCATTTTTCGTAGTGCGGCATTCAGTAGAGCAGCAAGTTCTGCATTCGATCGCTCAGGTGCTGAAGCTGCAGAAGCTGGCTGTCCAGAAGCGCTGCCCGTCTTCGTTCGAACTCGTTTGTTGAGGTAATTTTGCAGCTCCGTGAATACAGGCTCTGCTGCTTGCAGCGTTTGTTCGGCATTCTCTTCCCGTAAACCGTAGGGAGACTGGAGCGCTTCAACTAAATCCTTCAGGGTGTCAAAGCCCTTAAAAACAGGTTCTCTAAGTGCTGGTCGATTTCAACGGGATGCTCTTTCAAGAGCTTAAAGCTGTCTTCCAGGTAATGACCAACTTTCTGAATACTGCTGAATCCAAGCATTGCAGCTCCCCTTTAACAGAGTGGGCTGCCCGAAATAATTCGTTTAGTTGCTCTGCATCTGCAATGGTGGCCTTAAGATTCAACAATCCCTGCTCGATCGTATCAAGGTGTTCCTTTGCTTCCTCAAGGAAATAACCCAAAATCTGCTGCTGTTTTGTGGCTTGCACAACCCCATCCCTCGAAGTGCTAACGTTATAAGCGCGAAGGAGACTACACGGACGTTCCTCCTATGTATAAAGTGTTCCCATCCGCTTTGGGCTTTTATCTCTTCAGTAGAGATGGTTTGTGAAGAGGATGTCGGATGGATCGAGCTAGTGAGTGCGAGCCATGAGCCAATCAATAACCTACACAGGCGGTTGCCACTGTGGTGCTGTAAGGTTTCGGGTTACGGTGAACCCGGATGAGCGTATCGTTTCTGACTGTAATTGCTCCATTTGTACGAAGAAAGGGTTCTTGCAACTGATTGTGTCGCCCGATCGCTTTGAGCTACTAAGAGGAGACAATGCCCTGACAACCTATACCTTTAATACCGGAATAGCAAAACACCTGTTTTGCCGAACCTGTGGAATCCACGCCTTCTACCAACCGCGATCGCACCCCGATCAAATTGATGTAAACGTCCGCTGTCTTGATGGGGATGCACTCTCCCACTTCCGGGTAGAACCATTTGACGGTGCAAATTGGGAGCAGAATATTGATTCCCTCAAATCCCTATTTCCGTAAATTTAAGTAGACGACTGTAGCAAATTGTTGAAGACTGAGGATGATCAAATCTACACGGTGGCCAACAGAAAGGTCATTGATTCGGTTTTTATCCTTTAAAAGAGCTTTAACCGTTTCTAGAATGGTGTCAGCCCTGAATCCTTTGGAAGAAGCTCGTCGGCAGCAGAAATTAATTCCTGGTCAATGCCTGAATCGTTTTTGCTGATAAATGCAGAGGTAAGGATCATGATGGGCGGATTTTTCAACTGTTGTTTCAGCTGATCAATAAGGTCAATGCCGCTTACTTGACGTTCATACCGAAGGGTTGGTGAAATTGCAAAATCGATAATAACTACATCGTAAGACTCTAGCGAAGCGGCCAGGAAGCTTTGAGTATCGGTGAAGGTATCAACATCAAAGTCGTTTCTAAAGAATCTTGCAACTGCAAGACACCAGTTCTCGTCGTCATCCAGTACGGCAATTTTCTGCATAGAGTCGATCATCACCCATAAATGTGATTTTTTTGAATAATTTGTTCTATTAGGCATTTATATACGCATCCTACTCTCTACGAGGATTTCTTTTCATCCATCTGCTCCAATCCTGCAAAAGATTGTTACCTCTGATACTCATCTTCGATGAGGGTTTCAAGCTTCAGTTTTTATTAATCGAGAATCTGACTCACTCTTGTTATTATTTGGGCGAACTGACAACCAGGGCGTTTTCATATGGCAACTGCAACGGTACTGCAATTTATGCAGAAAACAGCTGAAGATGAAGCTCTGCGACAACAGCTCGAGTCTTTACTAGGTGTTGGCGATGGCAACATCAGTAACGAAGCGGAGCTTGATAAAGCTGAATCGGAAGCTCTCACAGGAGAACGGCCCAGTAGTAGCTGAGTTTGCGGCAAAGAATGGATTTGATTTTTCTGTTGACGAACTAATAACGGTTGTGGAGGCGTTTCAAGCACATCAGGCTGGTCAATTGTCTGACAGTGCGTTTGCTAGTTTGTTGGGCTTACCAGTCATCGATAAGAGCGCGATCGGTGCAAATAGCCCACTCAAACGGTTTGCCCGTTACATGAGCAGGACCTATTTAGGCATCGACTTGGCAGAACGTTAGGTTAGACAGGAGTTGTTCAAGGACGTGTGAAGCTGCCAGTTAATTGGGAATGGGGAATGGGGAATCGGTTGAAATGCAATTACCCATTCCCCATCACCCGCACAAGTCCTAAACATTAGACAAACACCCGATGCTGAAGAGAAGGCATCTGGCGGCGAACCTGCTCTAACCGAGAGGGTTCGATTGGGGCGATCGCAACGCCAGGCTCGTCTCCGGCATCTGCAAGTACGACGCCCCAAGGATCAACAATCATCGCATGTCCATGAGTCTGACGCATTGCATAATGTCGGCCAGTCTGAGCTGGGGCAACCACATAACAGGTATTTTCGATCGCCCTGGCTTGTAGCAACACTTGCCAGTGGTCCTTTCCCGTATAGGCCGTGAATGCTGCTGGGACAAACAGTATCTCCGCCCCCATCTGAGACAGGTGGCGGTAAAGCTCTGGGAAGCGGACATCGTAGCAAACAGACAATCCCAAATTACCCAGATCCTTAGAAGGATAAATCGGTGGAACTCTCAGGCCAGCCAGGACGGTACTGGACTCTTCATAGGTATTGCCGTCTGGCACATTTACATCAAACAGGTGAACTTTCTCGTAACGGGCAAGCTCTTCACCGCTGGGGCCAATCAGCAGCGCTGTATTGTAGACCTTGCCATTGCCAACAGGGACCGGAAAGCCTCCCCCAGGAGGGTCACTTGGAAACGTTGGGCTGCTTTTTTAGGAACTTTTCGCTTTCCTCTGCGATCGTCTCTGCATGCTCCAGCTTTAATTTCTCTTCTCCCAGGAAGGGAAAGTTCTCCGGCAGTGTGACCAATTCTGCACCCTGGCGAACCGCCAAATCAATCAATTCTTCTGCTTGTATCAAATTCTTCTTCAGGTCGGGCACGCTGGTCATTTGAACAGCAGCAGCCAGGTAGGACTTCATAGGCTCAACTCAAATTTCACGTAAAAGATCGCTCATCAAGACTATTGTGCGTAGTCTTGCATAAGTAGGCAGACTATCGAGTTTGGATTGCGTGACCAGAGTCATTTGCAGAAGAAGCATCGGGCCTCCGGGTTCCAAAGCGTCAAGTTCACAATTTAAGGTTCAGTTATGTAGCTATAGTGCACATGTTTGCGTATCCGTTGTTGATTGCTTATCAATAATTTAAAGCCCCTGACCTCATAATTTGCAGGACAAAAGCTTGGTGTCAGGTTTTATCCTGTCTTATACCCGTCTGAACCTGCCATAAACTGGCATAAATGCCTTTCTGGTCCAGTAACTCCTCGTGGCGTCCATGCTCTACCAGTTTGCCGTGCTCCATAACGTAAACACAGTCGGCATTACGAACCGTGGAGAGGCGATGGGCGATCGCAATCGTTGTTCTTCCTATCGTAATCCGTTCTAGCGATCGCTGAATGGCGGCTTCCGTTTCGTTGTCCACGGCGGATGTTGCCTCATCCAAAATTAAGATGGGCGGATTTTTAGAACTGCCCGAGCGATCGCCAGTCGCTGCCGTTGACCACCAGATAGCTTCTGTCCCCGTTCGCCGACGATGGTGTCATAGCCTTGGGGAAGCTGGTCAATAAATTCCTGAGCTTCTGCAATTTCAGCCGCCGCCATGATGTCTTTCAAGGTTGCATCAAAACTTCCATAGGCAATGTTTTCAGCAACAGTACCGTGAAACAAAAATACATCCTGGCTGACCCACCCGATCGCCCGCCGCAAATCTTGCAGTTTCAAATCTCGAATATCGATGCCGTCCAGCGTAATCATGCCAGATTGATTTCATACAGTCGCAGCAACAGCTTTACTAACGTACTTTTTCCTGACCCGGTCGAACCCACAATCGCGGTTGTTTTGCCTGCGGGAATGTGTAGCGACAGGTTTTCGACCACTGGCCTGCGATTGCTGTAGGCAAAGGTGACGTTGTGGAGCTGGATGTCACCCTGGATAGAGTGGGGAGTAGAGAGTAGGGAGTGGGGAGTGGGGAGTGGTTTCCGATTTCCCATTTTCCATGCTTTATCCTCTAGCCCGATATGTCCTGAATGAATTTCGATCGGGGTTTCCAGCAAATTCATGACCCGATTTGTCGATGCCATTGCCCGCTGATAGAGGTCAAACGTTTCGCCCAATCGGGTTAAAGGCCAGAGTAGGGATTGGGTGAGAAACACCAGCACACTATAGCTGCCAACCGAGAGTTTGCCCGCGAGCGCTTCCATGCCGCCGTATAGGAGCGTTGCCAGAAAGCCGACCAGAATGACAATTCGAATCAGGGGAATAAACGCAGCACTGAGCGCGATCGCCCGACTGTTGCTGCGACGGTATGCCTCACTCTCAACCGTTACGCGATTGCGCTCGTAGTCTTCTGTCGTAAAGCTTTTGATTGTGGTGATGCCGCTCAAATTATTGGAGAGGCGGCTGTTGAGTAACCCAACCTTTTCGCGGACTTCCGCATAGCGAGGCGCAAGCCGACGTTGGAACGCGATCGACCCCACATAATGAAGGGCATGGGTAACATTGCCATCCACGCCACGCTAGGAGCCAGAATAAAAAACACAGTGCTGATGATAATAACCGTTGTCACAACCTGAGAATGCTGTTCGCGCCTCCATCCAGAAAGCGTTCGAGCTGGTTAATGTCATCATTCAAAATTGACAGCAATCCGCCTGTGCTGCGTTCCTCAAAGTAAGCCAGTTCTAGCTCCTGCAAGTGACTGTACGCATCCAGACGCAGATCATGCTGAATATTTTGTGCCAGATTACGCCAGAGACGATCGTAGGCATATTGAAAGGTAGATTCTAACCCCCAAATCACAAACGTCAGAACAGACAGAGCAACGAGCTGCATAACCGGGGTTTTCAGACCAAAATGGGACAGCAGCGAACTCTGCCGTTGCACAACCACATCCACAGCCATACCAATTAATGCAGAGGGGGCCAAGTCAAAAATCTTGTTGAGAATGGAACAGGCGATCGCCCAAACTATCTGCGTATGATAGCGGTGCCCATAGTTGACCAGACGCCAAAGCGGATAAGCTAAACGAACATTTTTAGATCTAGACGCGCGACGGGAATCCGATCGAAGAGTTCGCGCAATTCCTTCCTTCTCAGAAGGGGAGCGAGGAGTAATTCGAGTCAACCAAAAACCTGCCAGTGCAATAGTGATTCTAGACTAGCGGCTTTTACAAAGAACCTGGTTAAAAGCAACAGCGACTTGGGAGAAGCGGCATCTATCCTTTTGCGCCGCACCAATCAGGACAAGCGCCCTCGCTTTGCCAACCGTAGGGGTGAAATCCACAAACGAGCATTGTTCTGGTTTCTCGGGTGTAGCCGTATGCCATTCCGTGGTAATTGGCACAACCAACACAGGACTTGGGGCGGAGGGAGTCGTCTCGCCAAAACCAAGCTGTGATCTCAAAATATGGCGCTTACTCTCTTGTCGATGCCACCGGGCATAATCTGCTTTCCTGAAGAAATAGTGGAGCTTTCCGAAGGGATATTGGGCTGCATCCATGGCCTTAGGTGGTGAGGATATTCTCTAGCCTACCCACAATCCATCCCTATCGCCCCTATCCAAGTGCCGATTTACACAAAAATCCAAACAATATCACCTCAAGAGGGAGAGGGAGGGGAATTGGGAGTGGGGAATTGAGAGTCGAGAATTAAGAATTAGGTGGAGGCATAACTTAAAACTTAGAACTCAAAACTCTTCATTCTCAATTTTTAATTCCTCATCTTCTACTGCCCCACTTTACCTAATCATTCCGGCAACAGTTCCTCTGGGTCAACGATTTCGGGATTGACCAACTCTGGATTTGTCATTTCTGGTAACAGTTCCAGTGCGGCTTCACGCTTTAGTTGAGAAAAGATTCGGTACTTGTCTGGATCAAATATGTCTCGGTCAAGCAAAAGAGGGCTTTGGGAGGCCCGTCCGGCTCCATCTTAATCAGGTTGTACTGAACGTTCTCGGTATGAATCGTGAACGTGACGTTGAAAACTTCCAGAAAATTGACGACCCAGGCACATTCATCTTCGGGATAGTTTTGGTAGTAATTAATCAGTTCCGCAATACAGGCTTCCAGATGAGTGCGAGTGTGTTTGCAGATGAGAATGATTTTGAGCAGAACGATGACTAATGTAACTGGATTGCCCTGGGAAAGGAGCAGAACAAACAGTTGGGAAGGCTCCTCCTGGTTTTCTGTGGTGAGATATTCAACAATTCGGTTGCACGTTCTAAGAATTAGGGCGTTTGTCACGATTTCCCGATCGTGGCTTTCGTAAAGGGGAGCCAGTTTTTCCGCTAGTTTCGATCGAAGCGCTTCCACAAAATCCCGATTCTCGATTGCGAAACAGAGATAGTGTTGCAGGCTTTGCTTGAATTCCAGAAAGGTTAAGGTTTTGACTTGATTGATAAAAATGTTGGCCAGGTTGGCGTAGCTGAAGGGGCCTCGTTTAGCCACGATCGCCTTAATCAACCGCAACACCTCATCTCCTAAAGCGGTAGGATTCTTGGGAACCCGTCCCGCTGGGGCTTTTGTTTGCGATCGGGCAATATACATTGCCAGGTCAAACTTAAAGCGGTCCTTTAACTGCTTGGATAAAGCTCTCGCTGCCTCTCGCTGCTCGATCGGGTTTCTCAAATCAATATATTGTGGGACTAGCAAATAGGACGTGTACCGAGTCACCCAGGGACCACCATGCTCCTCATAGCGGAGGCAAACAGCTTTAGCTCCTCAAAGTCCTTACTGGTAATGAAATTATCAATCCATTGTCTGAGCCGTTTAAGCGTGGGTGAAGCTGTTTTGCGACTAATGGCACTATCGGAAAATGCCTTAATCAAATCCTGGATTGGCTTGTAGTTGCGGCTTGCATCCCAATTATTTACCAGAATGTAGCAACTCCGCTTGAGCGTGTTCCTAAATTCCTCTTCGTTGTTTGAGAAAACAATCTCATAGAGTGCGTGCATTGACTCTTCGCTAACGGAGTCAACGTGGTAAACGAAGAGTCGTTTGAACTCCAGCAGAACCTCTTCGGGGGCCATTTTTGACAACTCCCAGAAGAAAGTTATAGATCGTGTCCTGAGCCTGTTGGATACCCCGTCCCGATCGGTTTAATCGGAGGGGGATTCATTCAGGTAGATTTTGTCCAGCACATCCCTGATTATCATACTCACACGGGATTGGTCAGTTTTACTTTTGACAAGCTTTAACGCTTAAACTGCTAGATGCCATTTCCAGGACCAGATATAACCAATCTCTGGGTAACGTTGTCCAGCGCTAATTGGCTAATCAAGTCGGTAATGTTGCCAGTTTTGTTGGATGAATAGACCCTTCAAGGCGTTATTCATGTCAGAGAAACTAGCCAATCGATCGCAAACCCTGATGTCACAACTAACCACAGAACCTACAAACTGAGAGCAGCTATTGTAGAACACCTAGCGTGCCATCATAATCGAGCATTTGTCCAGCGTGCTTGGTGATAGTAGATAACCAGCGATAGTGATAGTTATCCTCAAAAGCTGTGATTTCTGTCACCTGACCCTGACTTTCTATGAGTATCTCTGTTTGAAGTAACGTTGATGTAGTACGGACCTTTCCTGATATTCACAACGAGATGCAAACCCTGAAACGAACGGTTACTCTATCTGCGACAACATCTACAAAAGCCTAAACCATCTGTGAAATGGGCGGCTTTACAAAACAAGTTTGATTTGAAAACTTGCCCTCAATGTAGAGCAAATTGCTACAGAAGAATTTAACCTTACCAATAGACCAACTAGACCCTGAATTAGATAGTGAAGCCCACTAGCTATATTAGACGACGTATCGAAAATAATCCCACCACCATAGGATATTGATAAATATACCTACTGTACTCCTTCTCAGTGTAGATCCTCGATCTTCAATGTATCTCAATAGACAATAGATACGTTAGAAATACAGAAAATCAAACAATCCATCGTCAAGTTCATAACCAAACATCTGTGCCATCGATTTCAGTCTGGCTCGGCCCTCAATCCCCTGTTCTTTTAACCAGATCGCCATGACGAATACCTTGTGCATCACAAAAATCTCTAGGGCTTCCGGGTTATATTGAATACCTTCCTTTGGGTGAAACTGATGGGGTACTAACATGGCAGCATATCGGGCAATTTCCCCTGACTTCCAGTCCAGCAGAAAAGGCATCCAGGGGTAATAGGCATCCAACCGGATGAACCATAGCCGAATTTCGGGAATTTCTGACAGCTCTCTGGGATCTCCCAGTTCCCGTGGATAGTCAATTTGAAACTGAACTGTCTGCTCGTATGCTTCGATCGTGCCTTCTTCTAACCACGGTTGAACCACTGTCAAAGCTGGAGACAGATCCAGCGTATTGATTTGATTTGCATTCAGGACGATCGCAGTAGTCATATTAAGCAGTAACAGGTAACAGAATGTGGGAAGGTCGATCGCCCCACTATAGACCGTTACCGTAATAATTTGCTGATCAATTAGACGAGTATTACCCGGAGGTAACCCCATGCCTGCGTTGATTGGGTAGGCGGGAAAACAAGCGGCACTCAGACTAAGACGGAGTGCATTTCCTTGTTTGATACACATACAGGTGGGCTGGAGAGAAATTTTTACCGGAGATGAATCTTGTCCTGAACTAATACGAATGTAGCCCTGGCTGAAGTTGTAAACAGATCCATTGGGCCAAACCTCAGAAAGAACCGCACAAAGATCAAAGCTGGGAGTATCCGCAACACAACAAATGAGCGAGACGATTTCTCCGGCTAAATGCAGATCTTCGAACAACGGGGCAGAGGTGTAGGTCAGAATGTCTGTGCGATCGTCCAAGCTGGATCGATCATACGGGCCGGAGGGGAAAATAGAATGGCCACCAAGGGCGGGAACAGGTCGCCAGGGGTCATGGACGAGGATGTCAGGAGTGGGGAGTGGGGAGTGGGGTGTCGGATGTGGAGAGTCAGATGCGGGGTGCAGGGTGCCTTCACGATCACCCATGCCTGCTAAACCAGTACTGGTCAAACAGAACGGGAAGATTGGTTGGAGAGCGAATTGAATGATCGCCAGTGGTTGCTGCCCATTTCGAATAGGGTGATGGGTGGTTCGTTGACTAGGCCAGTATCAATCCCTTTCAGGAAGTGGTCAAACCAGCGAATTTGAAGGCGATCACAGGGACTGGCAGCTTCCGGTCCAAAGTCCACAGCACCCACTTTCCGGCCCCACGGAAGATGTGCCCACGGTCCAACCAGCAACTGTTGTCGATGGGTGCTGCGTCCAGCCATTGCTTTGTAAAGGTTCAGGGTTCCGCGCATGTAGGTATCAAACCAGCCACCAATATGCAGCATGGGCATATCCACATTGTGCAAATGGGTTTTAGGAGAGAGTTTATCCCAGTACTCACCCGGCTCGGGATGGTCTAGCCACTCGTGGTAGTGGGAGTCTGGAGCGAGGGTTTTCAAGATGCCAGAGCGCGTTGGCACCGGGTCGCAGAAGGTGAGATTTTTGGCGGCGATCGAAAGCGCATGGTGTGCTGTTGTGTCTCCCTTTAACCGAGCCGTTTCCGCTGCCAGTTGAATGGCCCAGCCCAGGTTTGACTGCAAACAAAAGCTCCACCCTCATAGGCCCAATCTTCGTAAAGGTCATAGCCCAGCATGGCAGGACAGACCGTTTTAAGGGGAGAAGGCTGGGTTACCGCAGCATAAAGCTGGGTCATGCCCTGGTACGAAAACCCATACATCCCGACCTGCCCAGTGCTGCCAGGCAAATCAGCGGCCCACATCACCGTGTCGTAACCATCTTCAATTTCAGACTCAAAAGCTTAAATGTGCCCTCTGAGGTACCGCGTCCCCGCACGTCCTGAATCACAACAATGTAGCCATGAGCGGCATACCAGGTAGGATGGGCATACACAACTGTGGATGCGATCGCCCGCCCATAGGGTTGGCGCATCAGCAATACTGGAAACGGGCCATCTGCATCGGGACGATAAATGTCTGCGTCAAGCCGCACCCCATCGCGTGTAAGCATCGATGCAGTTTCTTTAGGGCGGACCTTCAGCATAAAACGGGGGCGGAACACGGCGCAGCACCGCCATGTCCTCCGCATCCAGTTCAACCGGTATTCCGCTGCGAATCAATTCTGCAAAATCCTCATTCGGCACCATAAAGCAAAGGGCATAAAGCCGTCCTGACCCTGTATTCCAGATTTCATGCGTTCCCGTTGGCGGCACTAAAACACTGTCTCCCGCTTGAATTGGAACGGTCTTGCCGTCACAGGTTGCTAATCCTTCACCTTTCAGCACAAAAAACATCTCGACCGCTAGCTGGTGACGGTTTGGAGGCGTCTTTCCGCCAATGTCAAAAATCTCAACACAGAGCGTAAGCGACATGTTTGCAATTTGCGGATCAAATACGATCGCTAATCGATTCGTATCTTGAGGACTGATGCGAAACGCCTGGTAATCAGTGGGGACTTAACAACCGGAATTACACAGCTTTCAGATTCAGAGTTCATGAGTTACTCCTTCCTTAACGGCATCGAAAATCGCGTGCGTGTCGGATACAAACCCAAAACATTGATTGACGTTGTAAATCGTTGCGTGCCAGCAGTATTCAGGAGAAGTTGTTGCTGTACAGTCTTTAACTAAAATGCAGTCGTAGCCCAGGAAATTAGCATCCTGCAAGGTAGCCATTACGCACTGGTCTGCGTTCACTCCTGCAAAAAACAGGGCCGTTTTGCCCAAATTTTTGAGGATGCTGTCCAAAGGAGTGTCCCAAAATCCGCTCATGCGGTACTTGTCTACCTGAATGTCCTCCTGCTTTTGCTCCAGTTCGTCTACAACCGCCGCCGCCCAACTGTCTTTAATCAAAACGGGAGCACCGTTTGCGGGTAAGGCGTCCCCAGACCGACCCCATCTCCTGTGGCATTGTAAACATGACGTAGGCCAGCACTTATGTTGAGTAAATCGGGACGATTGCCCCAGTTCACCCAGAGAACGGGTACTTGAACATTGCGCAAAACGGGCAGTAACCCTTGAAGTGGACCAATCGGAGTGCGAGCTGGGCTAACATCGACGCCAATATGAGCTAACCAACCGTCAGGATGGCAAAAGTCGTTCTGCATATCAATTACAAGCATCGCCGCCTTAGCCAGATCCAGGCGCAGGGTCTTGGTTTCCGTTTTGAGGGTAACGGGCTTCGGTTCCAGCGGAGGGCGTGTAATATCCGCAATTTCTGCGTTTACTGCCCAGGCATTAGGGGAACTCAAGAGTTCGGAGGGGTGCATTCATATGTCACTAACTCTATCCGAACAAACGTTTACTACAGATGGGAGGTTGAAAAATGTTCAAACTGTCACTGTCCTGCCGCGCTGCCAACAAAAAAGAGGCCCAAGAGCCTCTTTTGGTTATACTTGAAGTTTTTTGAACACCAGCGTTCAGAAATTTAGATGAGCTTCAGGTCGGGGTACTCAGCTAACAGATCATCGCTGGTAAGTACGTCATCTTCCGCTTGAGGAGTCCATAGAACCTCCAAGGCCAGCAGACGATCGCTCGAAACACCCCCAGTTGCTGTAACGCTTGACGCAAGTCGCTGGAGGAATTTACCTTCGGCAGGTTTAAGCTGCCTTGAGTTCCCACCAACAGCGTTACAACAATGTATTCTCCCGGTCCCTGATTGACGAGAGAACCGCCCTTGTCTGCAACAGTCAACGCACCTTTAGCTTCAGCTTGCCGCAGTTGATTATTGACATTAGAAAGGGTTTCACCTGTAAACTTGCTGCGCTCAATCAATGCGAGACGATTAAATTCATTCTCAGCCGACTGCAAGCGGGATTGCTGAACTGTTGAATTGCCGTAAACCCAGTATTCGGGGTGACGCAGCAAGGCCAGAGAGGTTTCCTGGAGCACATGCGCCAGTCCAGATGTAGAGGAAGTATCGGCAGTTCTAGCAATCCTGTTGAGATCGGTTTGTAGCTCCCGCGCCTCAGCCAACAGACCAACCTGCAAGCGAGCAACCGAAACCGTTGGATTGCTGTAGTCGTCATAGCCAAGGCTGTCAGAACTACCACCAGACTGAATGCGGCGGAAGGTCTGCACCAGAAAACCTGCGATCGCCAGGAAGATCAGGATAGAGAATAGCCCTCCACCCCGCCAAAAAGAGCGGAAATACAAAGGAAAGCCAATACCGCCACCCGGATAGCCGTAGCCATAGCCATACCCCCACCATAACCACCAGGAGGTGCGTAAGTACGAGGAGCAGAATAAGTCCGACTGGGTGCCCTAAAGGAGCCGCCTCCAATTCGACCGCCGCCCGCCGCTAAAGCGCCGCCTGCATGACCAAATACCAGGGTCAGCACCAGCCCAATGGCAAGCAGCGACTTCAGAAACGGCTTAGTAAACGAAGTTAGTTTTTATGCATAAGTGTGCCCACCCACGTTCTATATGACAGTAAACTCTGTCGTCTTAAACCTGTTTTCATTCTGTCTCAACTTCCCCGCCTACCAGAATTCAAATCAACCGTTGCCAACGTTTGCAGGAATTCCTGGATAAATCTACTGTTCATTAAGAGTTGTGAATTCAGGCTTTAACCCTAATGTATCGCCTTTATGCCGGTATGAAAATCAGCCAGAGGGCAAATTCCGGGCGGATCCCCGTACATCAACAGGGTGTAAGGCAATCCTGATCGCATTGCATTGGAAACAAGGCTATGCTAAAAATGTAACGTATTGTTAAGCGTGCCAAATCTCCCCTTTGATGAGGATTTGCAGGAATTTCTGAGCGCTTCTTTCAACTTAGATGAGGGTTGCGATAACCTCTCATCCGAAACCGCAAGTTTGGCCATTGCTCTGAAGCTTAAAGGAAGGAAACTTATGACTCAACAACAGCCGACCGTTACCCCTAAGCTGGAAGAGCCAAAATTTGGCTTCAGTGAGTATGCGGAGCGTCTGAATGGACGGGCCGCCATGATCAGATTTGCCCTGACCCTCATCATTGAGTATGTTACCGGTCAGGGATTGCTGGAGTGGCTAGGTTTGGGTTAGCATTCAGTGCTCAGCTATTAGCTATGGGCTACAACAGTCCTAACTCATCTAGCACTAGCTGATGGCTAAACGCTACTTTCCTGGCAACACTCGAAACCGAGCATATTTCAAGCCGTTTACTCCCTGAAGCGGTTGAACGGCTCCCTGGACTATTTCGCCATTGGTCCAGCCTTCGCGAGTCAGGTATCGAATGTATTGCTGATACTCTTCCCACTCTTCATTGGTCGAGTAGACGATCGTCAACATCCCTGGTTGAGTAATGCGAGTTTGGGTCCGTTCATCGATCGCTTTATCAATTCGCTTCTTGACGATTTCATAGCGTGTGTCTCGGGTGCCGCGCACATCAAACAGGCGTTCAGTTTTCTCATCATGGAAAATATCGACGGTTAGGTCCTGCACTAGCACCAGATGAGTCACCTGCATGTCCGTGCAATATTTCTCCTGAATGGCAAAGGCAGTTCTGGCACAATCGCAAACAGCTCGTAGTTGCTCATAGCGCAGACTGCGAAGCTGGAAGTTGCCAAATTTGGGGTCAATGGACCTGCCAGCATAGATCATGTGGTCAATGCCGTCGGTGGCTTCGGTGTCACAGTAATGGGGGCTGATACACTGCATCAGCGTTTGCCAACGGTCCCAGGTTTCGCGAAGCAGTGCATTGATGTTCCCAATTAGTTCGTCATACTGGGCACGTGCTTGATAAACACACTGATGATCGTTCGCACAGGCAGCCTGATAGACCCTAACCGCATCGATCGCCGCTTCCCCACAGTTAGAGAAATAATCAAAATAAATCTCCAGATTGTCCCTCAAATACCGGACACAGCTAACTTCTGCGTCAACCGTCACGCTTTCTTGAAGCTGGCGAATATGCTCTACCAGATCCTCACGAAGCTGACTGCTCAATGCCGTTTCTTGATGAACACAGGCCGCTTCTACCACCGCTAGTCCTAGATGAAACTGCTCCAGCAAATCCGTCTGGATGGCCCGGTTACGTTCGTCTGAGGAGCCACGAATATCGGAGATACCGTAAAGCGGATAAACGTCAGTAAAGACGATCGGTTCAGCAGCAAGCCCTAAACTGCGCCTCTCGGCTTCCTGAAGAAAACGCCATTCTACGGCGGGGTGAATGCTGGTAATAAAGCTTTTGCACCAGTTGACGCTGAGCATCAATCAGAGCCGTCGTAAATGCCGGGATCAGTTGTTCGGCGTTGCGGCAATCCAACGCGTCGAAATTATTCGGACGATCGCTCATTAAACCAACTAAGCCAACAACAGGAGGGCGAGGGGACGAGATTGCAGATTGTTGATTGCAATTCGCTGATAGCTCCTCTACAAGTTCTGGTTCTGCATAGACCCCTGCCCCTGATCCCTGATCCCTGGCTCCTGCCCCTGGCCCCTGACTCCTGACCCCTAGTTTCCTGCCCTACCTGAGGCACTAGCGGAATTAGCAGGAGCGATCGTACGCCCAGATCCAATAATTTCTGCCCACCCTCCGTCCGGCAATCCTTTGCTAAATCAGGAACAGCAAGCACTTGATTGGCTCGCACAGCCTGCATGAAATGGGAATTCTGAATGGAATCGAGGGAGTAGATATTTTTATCCAGTTCTTCGCTAACCGAGCCTGTAAATAGACGGGTCTGGTTTGACTCAATGTTGAGAACAACCGTGTTGTTTGCTCGAAACAGCGATCTCATCTGGCGATCGACCTCTCGAAACTTGTCTGCTTGCAAAATTGAATCCTGGTCGATTAAAAGCTGTGTAATTCGCCGGATCGTCTCACGCTCCGTTACGTCTACCCCCTCCATCAGCAACCATCCTTCCAGACGGTAGTTCTCTAGCCGCAGTCGGGATTCTAACTGCTGGAGTTGATTGGGGTCGGTCAGCTTTTGCTCCAGTTCTTCCAGCGTCATCTGCGCCAAACCTAAATCCGCGAATTCATCCTGTTCAGGGTCTACCCGCGTCAGAGTGAGCTGTTCAGAGCGTAACCAGCACTCAATGTATCGAGGTTCTGAATAAAGCGGGCTGTGCAGACAAAACATTACTGGCGTATCTAGCAGACGACAGCCGTGGGGATTGAACTGATAAAAGTCTCGAAAGAGGAGATGGAGTAGGTGCCTACGATAAAGGCGTTGGACAGCAGCATTGTCCGATTCTGGTAGAAGCTGATGTAAGGCCTTTCCTAAATTGCCAACGTTGTCTTGGGATGTTGGCTCATCTAGCGAAATTCCCGTTAGTTGACAGAAGTAGTCATTGGCATACCGGAGAGTCAGGGTCATCGGCTCGATCACAGCTACAAGCAACCGACTGCACTGCTGAAAATAGTTCAACCAGTCAACATGCTGAATCAGCTGTTGAAGCTGATTAACTTCTGTCGATTGGGGGTATTGAGCCGCTAGCCTTCTCAAGCGATGTCCGAGGGATGGACGATTTCGAACCGGCTTGTCTGGAATATCCACTTGAGTCTCTGTTCTCAAGTGCTGACTTAGCAGTATATCCGAGGCTGATTTAGAAGGTTGCATGAGTCTGCGATCGCCGTAACGCTTCAGGAGGATGGTGCTAGTGTGCCTTTTTAATGTCCGGAGAACCACTTAAACGGGACATTCTTGTTCCTTCCTTTACATGGGGAAAGAATCAAATGTTAGGAGGCAGAGGGTGAGGGAGTGAGGAGAGGGGAGGAGAATTGAGCCTTACCTACTTACTGCCTCGCCTATCGCCTAGCCAGAGCGCTAACCTGTAAAATAGCAGGCAGCATAGTCGCTGCTGTGCTTTGGGTGGAATGATTACTCACTGGTAAGAAATAAATCATGTTTGAAGCGCTCTCCGATCGTCTGAGTCTGCCTGGAAGAAACTACGGGGTCAGGACAAAATCTCCGAAGCCAATATTAAGGAAGCTGTGCGGGAGGTTCGGCGTGCCCTGCTAGAGGCTGATGTGAACCTTCAGGTGGTGAAGGCTTTTGTGGCTGAAGTAGAAGCCAAAGCCCAGGGAGCCGAAGTGATTGCGGGAGTCCGACCGGATCAGCAGTTTATTGAGATTGTCTACAACGAACTGGTGCAGGTGATGGGAGGGGACAACGAACCCCTGGCAGAAGCCAAACCCGCACCAACCATTATTTTGATGGCAGGGTTGCAGGGAACTGGAAAACAACCGCAACCGCGAAACTGGCGCTCCATCTTCGAAAACAGGACCGTTCGACTCTGTTAGTGGCAACGGATGTGTACCGCCCGGCGGCGATCGACCAGTTGGTCACTCTGGGTAAGCAGATTGATGTCCCTGTATTTGAATTGGGCAAGGACGCTAACCCGGTTGAAATTGCCCGTCAAGGCGTTGAAAAAGCGAAAACTGACGGAATTAACACCGTTATCATCGATACAGCAGGGCGACTGCAAATTGACCAAGACATGATGGCGGAACTAGCCCAGATTAAGGAAACGGTTCAGCCCCACGAAGTTCTGCTGGTAGTGGACGCCATGACGGGGCAGGAAGCTGCCAACCTGACCCATACCTTCCATGAGCAAATCGGAATTACGGGTGCCATTTTGACCAAAATGGATGGTGACACCCGAGGTGGGGCAGCACTCTCCGTACGGCAAATTTCGGGTCAACCGATCAAATTTATTGGGACGGGCGAGAAAGTTGAAGCACTTCAACCGTTCTACCCCGATCGGATGGCGTCACGCATTCTGGGAATGGGCGACGTGCTGACGCTCGTGGAGAAGGCACGGGAAGAAGTGGACATGGCAGAGGCAGAGAAGATGCAGGAGAAGATCCTGTCTGCCAAGTTCGACTTTACCGACTTTCTCAAGCAAACCCGTCTGTTGAAAACGATGGGTTCTCTGGGCGGAATCATGAAGATGATTCCAGGGATGAACAAAATCAGCGATGATCAGCTCCGGCAGGGCGAATCCGAACTCAAGAAGGCAGAGTCTATGATTGGCTCGATGACCGTTGAGGAACGAAAAAATCCGGATTTATTAGCGGGTTCCCCAGTCGTCGCCGTCGGTTGCCCGTGGCTCTGGATATGAGGAGAGAGATGTTAGCGATCTGGTCAGTAAATTCCAGAAAATGCGGAACATGATGCAGCAAATGGGGCAGGGGCGATTCCCTGGCATGCCCGGTATGCCAGGGATGGAGATGCCTGGCATGGGAGGTCCTGCCTATGGCAACCGTCCCCCCCAACCCGGTTGGCGCGGCTACCCAGGTGGCAACCCCGGTAAGAAAAAGAAAAAGATAAGAAGAAAAAGGCTTTGGCAATTTGTAATGGCCTCTATCGTGTTGACTAATTTTCTAGGGCTGAAAGAGTACCTTTACAGGTATGAAGTAATTGCTTAGGAAAACGTGGGATTCCCAGGTAAGACCGTGTTATGATGAATAGTCCCAGACTGCGCCAAGCTTTTAGGCTAGCTTTAGGCTGACTACTGTAGGTAATTCTGTTAGTTAGAATTTATTGACTAGGAGCAAACTCGACAAGATCATGATTAAGCTGCGATTGAAGCGATACGGAAAAAACGCGAGGTCAGCTACCGAATTGTGGCGATGAACAGCCGCGATCGTCGGGATGGGCGTCCGCTAGAAGAATTGGGATTCTATAACCCCCGTACTGACGAGACTCGGTTAGACGTTCCCGCTATCGTGAAGCGGCTAAAAGAAGGAGCACAACCTACTGAGACTGTGCGTAGCATTTTGCAAAAGCCAACGTTTTTGAACAGGTCAATGCCTGATATCGGTACAGAAACTTCTCCTCAAACTAAAACTCCAGACTATGCAGGGCTGGTTAGGTTTCTGGTAGAACCTTTCTAGAAGTACCAGATGCCCTCAGTATCGATTGCGAAGTTTCTCACAGCAAAGCAAAAGTGTGGGTACGTTTGGCATTTGAAGGATCTGACAAGGGACGGGTATTTGGCCGTGGTGGTCGCAACATCCAGGCAATTCGGACCGTGTTAGAAGGGGTTGCCTGAGCGGTTGGTTATACAGCGCACTTGGATGTATTCGGAGGCTTATCCCAGGGCCGGAATGATGATGGAGACCATGAATTATCTGAAAAGCCGTCTCCCCGGCGCAGTTCTGGCTCAAAGGGACACCCAAAGCCGCGATCGCGGGATGTTCCTTCGTAGGTCAGATGCCAGAAAGAGCGACAACACTGAGTATTAGGAGTGAAGCAGGAAAAGCACGGTTCCTAAAGCAGCTTTTTAATTACCCTTTGCATGGTAGATGCATTAACAATTCAATTACCAAGTGTTGATAGCGCGATTGCATTAGCAGGTGAACGGGAAGAGAATCTGAAAACCTTAGCGCAGCAAACAGGAGCAACGCTAGTGCTGCGCGGTCAGGATTTGCTCATCTCAGGAACTGATAGTCAGGTGGATTTGTGTGATCGTCTGGTGCGATCGCTAGAAGATTATTGGAGCCACGGTAGGGCCGTTTCTGGAGTTGACATTCTCACCGCCCGCCATGCCCTGGATACTCAACGGCAAGACGAGTTGCAGGATCTCCAGCAGGATGTTTTGGCGCGCACCCGTCGAGGAGACGAAATCCGAGCAAAGACGTTTCGTCAACGCCAATATATTCGAGCCGTCCGTACCCATGACCTGACCTTCTGTATTGGTCCGGCGGGTACTGGAAAAACGTTTTTGGCCGCCGTTCTTGCAGTCCAGGCACTCCTGGCAAACCAGTATGAACGGCTGATTTTGACTCGCCCAGCAGTCGAGGCGGGAGAGCGACTAGGGTTTCTTCCTGGCGATTTGCAGCAGAAAGTAAACCCTTACCTGCGACCACTTTACGATGCACTGTACGAATTTATCGATCCTGAAAAAATCGCCAACTTAATGGAGCGAGGCGTGATTGAGGTAGCGCCGATCGCCTACATGCGGGGACGTACACTCAACAATGCATTTGTCATTTTAGATGAAGCTCAAAACACGACTCCAGCGCAGATGAAGATGATTCTTACCCGCCTGGGATTTCGCTCTCGAATGGTTGTGACGGGTGACCTGACACAAACAGATCTACCAATGAACCAGTCTTCCGGGCTAGCGGTGGCGCAAAAGATTTTGCACACCGTTGATGGAATTGCCTTTGCCATCTAACAAAGGGTGACGTGGTCCGGCATGCGTTAGTGCAGCGAATTGTTTCTGCCTACGAGCAGTATGAGAAGCAGTGAGGGAAAAAGGAAAAGGATAAAGGCGAAGGATAAAAAACTACCTCCTCATCCCTTTACCTTCACCATCCCCTTGTATCCTTTATCCTTCAGCCTTTAGCTTTCAACCTTTAGCTTTCCTCTCTCTTGGCCGCTAATTTCCCCTCTTCTGTTGCATTTCGTCCAATCCTGGGGATAATGGCTTAGATCACTTTGCCCCAAGGTGTTTGAATCATTCAATGAGACTGCAATCTGCAATTCATCGTCGCCTGGTTGCTATGGTGCTGGCATCAGGTTTGATAGGTCTAGAGTTAAACGCATTACCGGCTACAGCTCAATCAACTCCTTACTGTCAGCAATCCCAGGCGGCGATCGCACAGAAAGAAAAGCTGCGGTTGGCCGCTTTGAAAGGCAGCCGCGATGCTGAGAAACGGTATAAAGCACTGCTTGCACAACACGGTGAGGGATTGCGAAACTGCCGCCGTCGGACCTGGATACAAAATCAGGCCATCTGGATTCGTCTTTACCCGTGTGATGTACGGGCAGGTGGGCTAGATGCGGTACTGGACCAGATTGTTAATCGAGGATACAACCAGGTCAATGTAGAAACGTTCTACAACGGACGGGTGCTGCTGCCTGCTGCGGATAATCCTACCCCGTGGCCTACTGTTATTTCTGGACAGAAATTAAACAATGTAGACCTTCTGTCCCAAGTTATTCGAAAGGGGCACGATCGCGGACTGAGGGTTTACGCCTGGTTATTCTCAATGAATTTTGGGGCGAACTATGTGCGTCGCCCTGACAAGCAGCAGGCACTCGCCAAGAATGGTTTGGGGCAGACCAGTCTAACCACCAGCCTGGTTGCCGGTCTCAGTACCGACATGGGGTTAGGAAATCCCGATGAAGCGTTTATCGATCCCTACAGTGTGCAGGCACGGCAAGATTACACCCAACTTGTGAAGGCGGTTGCCCGACGCAAACCCGACGGCATTTTGTTTGACTACATCCGTTATCCCAGAGGCAGTCGAAGCGCTTCAGTTGTTAGTAAGGTCCAAGATCTCTGGATCTATGGCGACTCTTCCTGGAGAACACTCCTACAGCGCGCCACTAATTACAAAGGCATGGAGCTAATTCAGCGCTATCTCCTGCGGGGTTACATTACGCAAGATGATGTGAAGGAGGTAAATCAGCTCTACCCCAATGAAAAGGAACCTCCTCTCTGGCAGGGACTCAATCCCGATCGTGTGAAATCGTCTGTTCCCCTTGGCAAACGTGTCAACATACTGCAAGCGCAACTCTGGCAGCTTGTAGTCGGTCATGCAGCCCAGGGTGTTATAGACTTTCTCTCTAATGCGGTCATTCCCGCTCAAAATGCAGGAATTCCGGTCGGAGCTGTTTTCTTCCCCGACGGAAACACAGCAGTTGGGCAAAGCGGATACGATTCCCGTCTGCAATCCTGGGATCACTTCCCCATCAATATGGAATGGCTCCCGATGGCCTATGCTAACTGTGGCGATACAAGCTGCATCACAGCGCAGATACGACGCGTACTGAGTATGGCTCCCCGCGGAGCACAGGTCAAACCTGTTCTAGCTGGAATCTGGCAACAGTCCGTCAGCAACCGTCCTCCCCTAGAACAGCAGATGCAGGCGCTCTACCGCATGGCACCCCAAATTCGCTCCATCAGCCACTTTGCCTACTCCTGGCAGGAGCCGGGGTCCGATCGCGATCGCAAATTCTGCCAACCGTGATGGAGGGAGTGGGGAGCGGGGAATCGCAGTACTTTATGATCTCTACGCCTCTGCGGTTAAATCCCCATTCCCTCAGCGACCATAGCGGTGTTCGATCGCCGTTGGGTTCACTATCCTGACAAACCAGATTAGATTGCGAACGCCGATCGTCGTCGCCGTAATGCCGATCAGAAAAATCAGGAATAGTGTCACGCGATCGTGCTGCATCTTTGCCGTCCTCTTGGGCAACCAGATATAGCAATACGAGAATGGGTTAGGATAAGGCGGCAGGAGAGGTGATAGGTGGGTAGGTTGTAGGTGGCAGGAGAAACGCTCGTTTTCATCCCTTATCGCTCATTCCTCATGCCTATCCCTCATCCTTACCGCCATATTAGACCACCACAAAGTTGACCAGTTTACCCGGTACCACAATCACTTTTTTGATTTCCTTACCGTCCAGATAGCGCTGTCCGATATCAGACTCACGGGCAAAGCGTTCCAGTTCTTCCTTACTCGCTTGAGCAGGCACTTGAATTGCGCCCCGCGTTTTACCCAACACCTGAATCACTAAGGTAATCTCATCTGCAACCAGTGCTGTGGGATCTACTTCGATCCAGGGTTGGCTGTGAACAGAATCCGAATGTCCCAATCCGTGCCACAATTCCTCTGCAATATGAGGCGCAAAGGGAGCCAACAGAATTAGCAATGCGCGAATTCCCTCAGCGTAAACTGGAGAGTTTTTACAAGACGCATCCGTTAATGCATTGCTCAATTTCATCAACTCCGACACGGCTGTGTTGAACTGGTACTCACCCTCTAAGTCTTCTGTAACCGCTTGAATGGCCTTGTGAATTGCCCGCCGCAAGTCTTTCTCATCCTTATTCAGGACTGAGGACTGAGGACTGAGAACTGAGTTTCCCTGACCTCTGGCTCCCGCCCCTGACCCTTATACTCGGTCACCAAGCGCCAAACGCGGTTCAGGAAGCGAAACTGCCCTTCTACATCGGCTTCATCCCACTCCAAATCCTTCTCAGGAGGAGCTTTAAACAGGATAAACATACGGGCGGTGTCTGCCCCATACTTGCCAATCACGTCTCCGGGTGCGACCCCGTTGTACTTTGACTTAGACATTTTCTCAAAGACCACTTTCAACGCTTCCCCGGTTTCCGGGTCTGTCGGGTTGCTGGGGTCTTTAACTTGGGATGGAATCACATACTTATCGGTCTGCGGATTTTTGTAGGTCAATCCCTGCACCATGCCTTGAGTCAGCAAGCGCTGAAAGGGTTCGTCGAAGTTGAGCAAGCCTCGATCGCGCAACACTTTGGTAAAAAGCGCGAGTAGAGCAAGTGCAAAATTGCGTGCTCAATCCCACCAACGTATTGATCGACCGGCATCCAATCGTTGGTTTTCTGTGGGTCAAAGGCTTGCTGCTCATTTCGGGCATCAGGATAGCGCAAGAAGTACCAGGATGAATCGATAAAGGTATCCATCGTGTCTGTCTCCCGCTTCGCAGACGTGTCGCAGGTTGGACATGGTACATTGACCCATGAATCCAACTTGGCTAATGGGGAAGGTCCCCGTCCAGAAAACTCCACATCTTCTGGTAATCGAACGGGCAAATCCTTGTCCGGGACTGGGACTGCTCCGCATTTTGGACAATGAATAATGGGAATCGGCGCACCCCAATAGCGCTGACGCGAAATTAACCAGTCGCGCAGGCGGTAGTTGGCGGTTCCTTTGCCTTTCCCGACCTTCTCCAACCATTGAATCGCCAAATCAACGCTTTGGCCTTTTTCCTTTCCAGCGGGAACCCCATTCAATGGACCAGAGTTAACCATTATCCCCTCCCCTGAATGGGCAGCGGTCATTGTTGTTCCGTCAAAGGTTTCGTCCCGGGGTTGAACGACAACGTTCACGGGCAGGTCGAATTTTTGGCAAACTCAAAGTCCCGCTGGTCGTGGGCAGGCACCGCCATAATTGCGCCTGTTCCATAATCCATCAGCACATAATCTGCAATCCAGATGGGAATTTTCTCATCGTTAACCGGATTAATGGCATAGCTGCCTGTCCAAACGCCCGTTTTCTCCTGGCCTTCTGCGGTGCGATCGATATCGCTTTTCGCTGCCGCTTCTGCTTGATAGGCCGTGACTGCTGCTTTCTGTTCTGGAGTCGTTAATCTTTCGACCAGGGATGCTCTGGTGACAGCACCATAAAGGTTGCGCCCCACAATGTATCGGGTCGGGTCGTGAAGACCGTTAATTCGTCTCCTGCTTCTGTTTTGAAAACAACTTGGGCACCTGTGGATTTGCCAATCCAGTTGGCCTGCATCAACCGGACCTTTTCGGGCCAACCTTTGAGCTTGTCCAAATCGTTCAACAACTGCTCCGCATACTCGGTGATTTTCAAGAACCACTGACGCAAAAGCTTCCGCTCGACCTTTGCCCCCGATCGCCAGGATTTGCCTTCGCTATCCACCTGCTCATTTGCCAATACAGTTTGGTCGATGGGGTCCCAGTTCACCGTGGCTTCTTTCTGGTAGGCCAACCCTGCTTGAAAGAACTGCAAGAAGATCCACTGCGTCCACTTGTAGTAGTCGGGGAACAGGTTGTAACCTCCGCTGCCAGTCGAAGGAAATTCCCAACTGGTCAAGCTGTTGCCGCATCTGGTCAATGTTCTGATAAGTCCACTTAGCCGGTGGAATTCCCCGCTCGATCGCAGCATTTTCGGCAGGCAACCCAAAGGCATCCCATCCCATCGGGTTCAGCACCCGATAGCCCTGCATTCGCCGCACCCGCGCAATCACATCGACGATCGTGTAAACGCGAACGTGCCCCATGTGCAGGTTGCCCGATGGATAGGGAAACATGGACAGCGCATAAAACTTGGGCTTACTGCTGTCCTCAGAAGTTTCGTAAAGCTTCTCCTCTGACCAAGTCTTCTGCCACTTTTCCTCAATCTCAGCGGGGATATAACGGGATTCCACGGAAAGAAACTCCTGCAATCGATTTGCACTAACTTATTCTAGGAGGTCAACGGTGATCGAGCAGCAGTTTAGCTAAAACCCTAGATGCTGCTGTCGAGACGATATACTACACATACTACAATTTTACTAGAAACTCCGGATTCTGAGCTTAATAGCGATTGCTGCCTTGAGTTGTAGGGTAGGGTTACGATCAGAAGCCAGGGGGCAGTAATCAACGATTCTTTAGCAAGAGATTCGTGACACAAGGTAAAGGAAACCGATGACTAAGACACTTGCGAGATGGACTGTTGAAGATTATCACCGGATGGTTGAGGCGGGCATCCTGAATGGGCGACAGGTGGAACTGCTCAATGGAGAAATCGTTGAAATGACGCCAGAAGGGATACCCCACGCTTACTACAGCGACGAAACTGCTGATTACTTACAAAAGTTGCTTGGGGATCAGGCGAAAATCCGGGAGGCAAAGCCAATCACTTTGTCTGATACTTCGGAACCTGAACCCGATATTACGATCGCGCAACCTCTGGGAGCAGTTTATTTAGAACATCATCCCTATCCAGAAAATATCCGCTGGTTAATTGGGTTTTCCCAATCGAATTTGACGAAGGATCTAGAGGACAAAACGAAGATTTACGCCGCTGCTGGTATTCAGGAATATTGGGTGGTCAATCTCCGAGATAAACAGCTCGTTGTGTTTCGATCTCCTGTCAATGGGGAGTACCAATCGCGCGAAATTTTAACAGACGGTGTTGTTTCTCCTTTCGCGTTTCCGGATGTAGAAATTCAGGTCAGTCGGTTATTTGGCCAGTGAGAGATTGCAATCGATCAACTTCTGGACTTACACAAACCTCGGAAGTTTTGGCCAAAGATTAAACAGCATGACCATCAGTAGCGTTGAAACCGCCGAGGTTTTGGCAAAATATGAGAATCCAAAATTCACTCAGTTGCCTAGTCGCTTTCTGATACAAACTCAGTCGAATCATCCCCATTCGAGGATGAATGTTCTGCTTGCTTCTGTTGTTCAATAAATTGCTTGAGGGCGACTTGACGGTTGCTCATGAAGCGGTTCCAGAAACCGGGAGTAGACCATCCATTGTTTTGGCGATCGACCAGACTTCCAGAGCCATGAGATTGTAAAAGGAGCGATCGGACCGCTGCAATGTTTCGATCCACTGATCGATATTCATCGATCGTAGAGATTCGAGCATTTCTTCGTCGAGTAAAGGCTCAGAGTTTTCAGGATTGAAATTAAATTTGGGCATTTGCGATCGCTATATCACCACGTTTGGTCAAAATTGTCAGCTAATTGCATGTAGGACCATTGGTGAGGAAATTCGCGAATTTGTGTTCTAAGGATATCTTGCAAACGCGACCCTAACCTGTCCTTACATCGCAAGTCTAGCGGTTTGAACGGAATTTTTGCTTGAGCATATTTTCTATGTATGGCAAAACAACCATTCCTAATCAGATTGCCCACAGGCATGGGGAAAGGAGCTTGGAGTTTATCCGACTAACGAAAAATATTATTAAATTTGCTCAGAGTTAGCGCTGATTTGGCGGTCCCTACAGCTTGGTTACTGGTTCCGCAGAGCGCTCCGGCTCTGGACAATCCACTCGATGACCTGACGACCCAAACGAGTTCCGTCAAGGCGATCGATTTCGCGAGCCCAGTGGGGCTGGTAACATTCACCTCTGTCAAGTAACCACCAATTACATCTATCCCAACGAAAATTAACCCATCTCTCTGCAGTGTCGGAGCCAGCTGGGCAGAGATTTCGAGTTCCCGCTCGGTAATGTCTACTTGAGCAACCCGACCACCCACCGCCATATTGCCCCGGAATTCGTTGCCTGTGGGAATGCGGTTGACGGCCCCAATCGGTTCACCATTCAGCAAAATGATTCGTTTATCGCCATCTTTCGCGGCTGGCAGAAAGGTCTGCACCATGACGGGAACTAATCCCTGCTGGGTGCTGATTTCAATCAAAGAGTTGATGTTGCGATCGCCCGTTTGCAGCACCAGAATGCCTTCTCCCGCTTTGCCGCCCAGGGGTTTGAGAACCGCTACGCCCTTCTGGTCAACAAATTCTCGAATGACCTGCTTGTCCTGACTTACGATCGTCTCAGGGATGGCATCCGTGAATTGAAGGGCATACATCTTCTCATTGGCCGCCCGGATTCCCTGTGGTGAATTAACGACGAGCGTTTTGGCCGGATCAATGTAATCCAGGATGTAGGTTGCATAGAGATAGGGAACGGTGACGGGCGGATCCGTTCGCATAAAGACCGCATCCATTGTTTCTAGAGGCAACCGAACGCGATCGCCCAGCCTAAACCAGGGATTCGCGGCTACCCAACGGCCCTCTATCAATTGAACTGGAACCAGTTGAACCTGTTGCAATGTAGCAAACGCTTTGCCATTGACCACGCCTAACAGATTTGCTTGAGTAATCCAAACTTCATGCCCCAATTCTTGAGCAGCTTCCATCAACGCAACGCTCGTGTCATGACCGGGATCTAGTGCCTGGATGGGGTCAATAATGAATGCAAATTTCACGAATGATGTCCTTACTTAGGGTTAGGGATCAGAGGCCAGGAGTCAGTAGCACGAACTACAAACGGCTGAGGACTGACTAACTCTAACTCGCTTGCAGTAAAGGATCTAATTTGCCTTTTGCGTTCAAGGCATAGATATCATCACAGCCGCCAATGTGCTGGTCATTGATAAAGATTTGCGGCACAGAGCGTCGTCCATTTGCCCGTTGAGCCATTTTTGCCCGTCCAGGTTCATCCCCATCCAGGACATACTCTGTATACTCAACCCCTTTTTTGTCGAGTAATGCCTTTGCCCTTATGCAGAATGGGCAGGAAGTCCAGGTATAGATTTCGACCTTGGCCGTCATAGTTCTTTACATTAATTCGTTGCTTTCATTCTATAGCAGGTGACAGGGGAAAGAGGAGGGATGGGGGAGGGATGGGGATGAGAGCTAAAGGCAGAATTAAGAATTAGAAATTAAAGACTCCTAGTTTCCAACTCTTAATTCTCGATTCATCATTACCCATTGCCCATTGCCCATAGGCCATTACCCATCGCCTATTGCCCATCGCCTATTGCACAATTCAAAACTTATCCCCATCCCTCATCCCTCCCTCCTGTCTTCCCCTGTCATAAGCAGGCCAACCCGTTCGGTTGTGGCAGTGGAGGCGTTTAGGATGTCAACGAATTGGCCTTCATATATGACTGCGATACGATCGCTCATGGTCATGATTTCTTCCAGTTCTGTGGATATGTAGAGGATCGCGGCCCCTCGTTCCCGTTCTGCCAAAAGGGCTTTTGAACGTACTCGGTCGCACCCACATCTAATCCGCGTGTTGGCTGCATGGCAATAATCAACCCTGGCTCACCCGCAAGCTCCCGTGCCAGAACTACCTTTTGCTGGTTTCCTCCAGAGAGTTGGCTAACCCGAATCTGGCCACTGGTTGCCCGAATGTCAAAGCCTTCGATTGCCTGCTCTGCATGGGTGTTGATTTCGGAGTTTCGCAGCAGCCATCGACGGCAGAATGGCAATCGCTTGAATGCTTTCAAAATGAGATTACGGGCAATGGTAAAGCGCATAACCAATCCCATTTTCTGGCGGTCCTCCGGGATGTAGCCTACTTTGAGCTGCTGCACTCGTTGTTGAGGAGTCCAATCAGTAATGGCTTTTCCGTTGAGATGGATGGAACCCGCCGTGACAATGCGTAGACCAGCAATCGCGTCTGCCAGTTCGCGCTGTCCGTTGCCATCCACTCCGGCAATGCCTAAAATCTCGCCTGAACGGAGTTGAAATGAAACGTTGCGGAGGGCTGGCAGTTTACGATCGTCGTTTACCTGCAATCCTTGAACATTCAGGACAACATCACCGATCAAATGTTGAGACTTGTCCAACTGAAACAGGACATCTCGCCCGACCATCAGCTTTGCCAAATCCTGCCGCGTTGTGTTCTTTGTAGAGGTCGTTGCCACCACCTGACCTCGCCGCAGAACCGTTACAGAATCGCATAGACTCAAAACTTCTTCTAGCTTGTGACTGATAAAAATGATGGTGTGGTCAGCCGCTGCTAGCTGTCGCAACACGCCGAAAAATGCTTTCACTTCCTGAGGAGTAAGCACCGCCGTTGGCTCATCCAGGATCAGCAATTTGGCGCGACGGTAGAGCGCTTTCAGAATCTCTACTCGCTGCTGACTGCCAACGGGCAGGTCACCAACTTTGGCATAGGGGTCAACCGTCAGACCGTATTCCTCAGACATTGCAGCAATTTCCTGGGCTTTTTGATCCAGGTTTAGACGCAGCGTTGCGTTCATTCCCAGGATGATGTTTTCTGTGACCGAAAGTTGAGGCACCAGCATGAAATGTTGGTGGATCATGCCAATGCCCTTCTGAATTGCCGCATCAGATGAGGAAATCTGAGTCAGTTGACCGTTAATGTAAATCTGTCCAGAATCCGGTTGGTAAAGCCCAGACAAAATATTCATCAAGGTTGTTTTGCCCGCCCCGTTCTCTCCCAGCAACGCGTGAATTGTCCCCGCCTGAACGTCCAAACTGATGTTGTCATTGGCAATGAAGCTGCCAAATCGCTTGGTGATTCCTTCAAGACGGAGATAGGACATAGGAGTAAGAGGAAATTGAGAATTAAGAATTGAGAGTTTTGAGTTTGGCCAAAGGTGGGTAGCGATTAACAATGGAAGAATTGCCTTTAGCCTTCATCCTTTAGTCTTTAGCCTTCTCTGCCTCCTTATCCTCCCATCCCTCATCCCTCATCCCTATCCCTCATCCTTTCTTAGGCAGCTCCCTTAACGCAACGGGTTTCTTTGCCTGCTTCACTACAGGGACTGAAGGTAATTTTCTTAGCCACGATCGCCTCTTCTACCTTCTTAACCTTATCCTGAAGCGCTGCTGGAACGACGGTATTAAATTTGCCGAGATAAAGAATGTCGGGTTCTTCTAGCCCCAGCGCGTAGATTTGCCCTTTGAGTTCGTTCTTGCTGGCTAGATCGGCTAGCTTGGCGATCGCCAAATCAATTCGCTTGACGGCGCTGGTTAACACCGCTTTCGGTGCAACATTCAGTTGGTCAGCGGTATTGCCAAACGCATAGGCACCTTTATCGGCGATCGTTTGTAAAGCAGTCGGTGAAGCGTTATCCAGCCATTGATAAATGACGTCAGCCCCCGTCGAGAGGAGCGCATTCACCGCTTCCTTTGCCTTTGCAGCATCATTCCAGTCGCCCGTAAAGGTAGAGCTAATCTGGATACTGGGATCAACAGATTTAGCACCCAATTGAAACCCGCGCAATTCCTCCTGGGTTGCCTGAAACTCCTGTCCGGCGATGTAGGCCATCTTTTTAGACTTGCTGAGCGTAGCACCAATGATGCCGCAGAGATAGCTTGCCTGGAGGTTATCCAGCCGCAGAGAGGCAATGTTGGGAGCCGTCGCAGCGCCATTCACCCCGATAAAAAGGTTTTGGGAAACTGGGGAGCCACCTGCTTAATGGCAGCATCAAACTGACCACCGTGGGCATAAACCACATTAAACCCACGTCGAGCAAAGTCAGATAGCGCTTCTGCCTGGTCAGCCTGCCCAACTTTTTCGATATAGGCTGTTTCGGCACCTAGATTTGATTTGATTTCCGTCAATCCGGTATAGCCAGCCTGATTCCATGCCTTGTCTGTAATCACTCCGGGAAGGACGATCGCCGCCTTAAAGTCCTTTGCGCCAGCGGCTGAACTGGATGATGCAGAAGCCTCTGGAGACGCAGAACTGCTTGTACTGGTTGGACTGCTAGCGCACGCCTTGAGGAACAGACTTCCTCCTAATGCGGCTGAACCAACCAAAAATGACGTCGATCGAACCTTGCCGTCATGGAAATTACACTCCTTGCCCTAAAACTTCTAGCCTGACTAAGCCGCCAACAGCACTAGCCATCTAATCAGTCATTAAACGGCTTTCCTAGTAGGAAATTGTATCGGTAAATACGGGGATAGGGAGGAGGTGATAGGTAGTAGGTGATAGGTGGTATAGCAGGGGTTAGGAGTCAGGTATTAGGGCTTAGGGAGCAAACAGCCTTTAGCAGAGGTTTTTAGCATCGAAGGATGTTTAACCTTTATGGCTATGACTAGAAGTTTTCATCGCTGCCCGGTAATAGGCTTAACCAGTACTTGAACACGATCGCCCCACTCCAGATTTAATTGCGTCTGTGCGTTTCCACCATTGACGGCAATTTCGACCCAACCATGACTGCCAACCAGGGCGAGCAATTCCCCACGGGTAAGTCGCTATACGTTTGATGGCCAGGAATGGTTACTCCATTAGCTAAGAGAATCCATTCTCGATCTAGAACGACGGTATCGGAAATAGTTGTCACCAAATTACCAAAGCGATCGGATGCCTGAATGCTGCCTGTGATTTTAATCGTCGAGTCCCCAACGTTTCGGTTTGAACCAGAGGTATCTCTAGCGTTACCAGCGTTTCGGGTGCGATCGCTTTGCCCAGTTGCGCAAGGGGAACTCCACTGGCCAGGTGGGCACCAACCGGAGCAAAAATATCTCGTCCATGAAACGTGCGGCTCGGTCCAGATGTACGCCAGTATTGCGGATTGGTGACTTCTACCGCAGCAATGATGGGGTACTGGCTGAATACGCCGCTCCACAACCCGTTATCAGGCCCAACCAGAAACCCTGTAGGATTTGTTGAGTCTTCGCCGACTGCCAGAGCGATCGCCCGACGATGACCGCCAACACCGGGATCGACAACCGCCACATGAACGGTTCCCTTTGGGAAATAAGGGAAAGCCGACATCAGAGCAAACCGGGCAAGCGCAATATTTTGGGGCGGAATTTGGTGGGTCAGATCAATGACTGTAATGTCGGGATTGATGGCAGCGATCGCTCCTTCATAACACCCACGTAAACGTCGGTCAGCCCAAAATCGCTCAGAAGAGTCAAAAGTTTTTGTTAGCCATTGCTCCATTACCTACTTACAGGAAAGGACTGAGCGTTAAGGATTGAGGTTAAAACCTAGACAACGTTTGCCCATCAACCATTACCTCCATCTGCTGTGTTGTTCAAATCCCTGAAACAAGGATCTGGAATCAATTACGTAACATTTAGTATCTAAAACTACATTTTGATTCGGTATTGTTATTATGGAGGTAAGGGAATAACACAACTCAAAAGGGAATAATGTCCAAGATGAACAAAAATCGTCAGGAAACCCGGACACAAATTCAAGAAACCCATCGCGTTAACTTGCAGAGAAATTTGCAGCGCCGACTTGAAGCTGCTAGAGCAAGAGGTGATGAGCAACTCGTCCGGCTTCTAGAAGCAGAAGCAAGCTATATCGGTTAATTTCATAAACTCTCCAAGTTCAGCGGGTGTATTTAGGTTAACCGCGCGATCAGATAGGGGATACATTCCAACGGGTAATGTATCCCCTATTTCTATGACTAATTTCTTCTATGCCTAATTTCTTGAAATCGGTACACTAATGGCGGTGGGTGTTGCTTAACGCGACGCCATCGGTCCCTTATAACCGAAGCCTGTGAAACCTTTCCTGTTCATAACAGACCTGGATCATACGCTGGTAGGCGATGACACGGCAATGGCGGAGCTTAACCGCCAGCTTACACAGCATCGCCAGCAGTATGGCACTCGGATTGTTTATTCAACCGGACGATCGCGGACCAGTTACCGTAAGCTAACAACGGAAAAATCCCTTCTGGAACCTGATGTCCTCATTGTTTCCGTTGGAACAGAAATCTACTTTCAAGGAAATGACGCTCCAGACCCAACCTGGTCTGCTAAGCTTTCTCAGGGGTGGGACCGGGATGAGGTTGTTGCCGCAACAGCCCACTTCGCTGACTTGACCCCGCAACCTGATTCTGAGCAGCGCCCCATGAAGGTTAGCTTCTTTCTAGAAGAACAGGCAGCCGAGGAGGTATTGCCTCAACTAGATTCAACGCTACGCGATCGGGGCTGGATAGCCAGCTTGTCTATAGCGGTGGCGTTGATTTGGATATTCTGCCGCGTCAGGCGAACAAAGGAATGGCAATGCTGTTTCTGCGCCAAACCCTGGAAATTGGGCCAAATGAGACCGTTGTTTGTGGTGACTCTGGCAATGATCTGTCCATGTTTACCGTTGGCGAAGAGCGCGGCATCATTGTCGGCAACGCTATGCCCGAATTGCTCGACTGGTATCACACCAACGCAAAGCCCAATCATTATCTAGCAACAGCTCCCTGTGCCGCCGGAATTTTAGAAGGGTTGCAGCATTTTGGATTCATCTAGGAACTTAGGGTTAATGCCATAACTTGAAGGCCGCGGGTAGAAGGGAAAAAGGCTCAGCCACCTTCTGCATCTAACCGTTACCGTACTCAAACAAAAACCGCTCACACATGTCTCAATCGGGATAGGTTAGGTTCGTTAACGGAATCACGGTTGCGATCGGTGGAATGTCCTCAGGAAGAATTGTTGTTAATACCTCATCCGTTAGCGGGGCGATCGCGACCAAACGGTTTGCTTGCTGTTCGATCGTCTTCTCAAACAGATTTCTGACCAGACGCCCATTGCCGAAGGTGGCATCCCGGTTTTCATACAGTTCGGTAACCCGATCGCGCAGAATCTGATTTGCGACATCGGTTGGCTTAAAGTTGCTGTCTTTGCAGAGCTTATTAAAAATGGCGACTAATTCATCGGGGTTGTAGTCGCTGAAGTACAAATAGCGGTTAAAGCGAGATTTAAGACCAGGATTGGACTCAATAAAGATAGATATAGGTTCCGTGTAGCCTGCCACAATCACCACTAGCCGCTGGCGGTGATCTTCCATGCGCTTAAGCAAGACGTCGATCGCCTCCTGCCCAAAGTCTCGACCAGACTCTTTTGGAGTGAGCGCATAGGCTTCATCTACAAACAGCACGCCGTCTAATGCGGACTCCACCAGTTTGTCTACCTTTTCAGCCGTTCCACCAATGTAAGAAGCCACCATCCCTGCCCGATCGGTTTCTACCAGATGACCTTTCGACAGGAATCCCAATTCCTTTAGAATGCGCCCCATGAGGCGGGCAATGGTGGTTTTGCCGGTACCTGGAGGGCCACAAAATACAGAATGGAGTGAAACCGAAGTGGTTGCCAATCCCCGTTTCGATCGCTCCTTCTGGATTTTCAAGAAGTTGGTCAGGGTTTTCACCTCATCCTTGATGTTCTCCAGACCAATTAGTTGGTTGAGTTCATTCAGTACCTGGTCTAACCCTTGGCTAGGAGGAACCGATCCGTCCGCGATCGGTTCCTTCAATTTTTCTGGATTGTCGTAGGAATGCAGCAGCTTCCAAATCAGGGAAAGGCCATCCATCTCGGCCTCTGTCACTCGACCGTCTGACTTAACAATCACCTGGGCAAAACGATAGATGGCATTGGTCGCTTTATCCAGATAGTTAGTCCCTTTCTCCTCATCCAGGCGATTGAGAACAGACGGCAACACGAGTTGATCAGTTTGCTGCGTGCCATTTGTTAGCTCTAGCAAAATTTTGAGAGTTTCTTTCTCAGTGTTTTGCTTTGCTTTACCGGGCGCTTCCCATTGGTTGATTGCAATGTATAGCTTCCCTTTATCGTGCTTGACAAGGGCGTAGACCACCAGAAAAGCGAGCAGTTCATTCGAGGCAATTTGCCCATTGCTACGGCCACAAATTTGAACAACTTTTGCCAAATCGGTCAAAACAAATGTTTCAAAGTTTCCTCCCAACTCCAATAGAGGAAAGATTGCTTTGTACAAGAGGTTCGCTTCTTTTTTAATTTCCTTTGTATTCACAATGTCTCCTACAAACAGCGGTTTGGAGTTGGGGATGAACTGAGCGAGTTTGAGAAGCGGCAAACAGCAACGGATAGAAAACGGATGAATCGGATAGCAATGTCAAGCTAAAAGCGCCAACTGCCCGTTCCATTCGTTACTAATCCGCTGCCACACATACGTCTCAAGCATCATCTAAGCCTCTTAAATCTCACAACTAATTTAGGACTGCTATATTCTGTGCATCCTCAGGCTTGGGTGGGAGAATTGGAGTACTTGAAACTCTATAGCTGTATCTACTACAAAGCCACTAACCGTGAATTCTACAATTGCTGTCCCAACTTTAACGTCGTTTGACCAGGCAGATACGATCGTCCAGCGTCTTGCAGATCGCAAAAATGCCTGGGTTCAGATTGGCCTTTCCGAACGGATTGTCTATCTAAACCGATGTATTGAAAGCGTTACCACAATGGCTGAAGCATGGGCAGACGCGGCCTGTTGGGCAAAGGGTATTGCGCCAACCTCAACGTTGGCTGGAGAAGAGTGGCTGGTCGGTCCCTGTGTTGTGCTGTGGAACCTGCAACGGCTAATCAAAACTCTAAAGGCAGGAGGACAGCCCACCCCACCCAAACTAACCAATCGCAATGGACAAATCATTGCAACCGTATTTCCTGACAATCTGATGGACCGTTTAATGTGGTTGGGTTTTAGGGGCGAGGTGTGGATGGAACCCGGAAAACCTGCAACCCAGGGGTGGTCTATCGAAAAAGCCTACAGAGGGGAAGGTTGCGCTGGTGTTGGGAGCCGGAAATGTTTCGTCGATCGCCCCAATGGATGCCCTCTACAAGCTTTTTGCAGAGGATAGTGTGGTTCTGCTAAAGATGAATCCGGTCAATGAGTATATGGGACCAATTTTGGAATCAGCACTTAGCCCCCTGCGGCAGGATGGCTTTTTGGAAATTGTTTACGGGGAAGCGATCTGGGCAGCTATCTCTGCCAGCATTCCCTGGTCGATACTATTCACATTACGGGATCTCATCACACCCATGACGCGATCGTTTGGGAACTCCCGCAGAACAGAGCCAGCGTAAAGCCACCCAACAACCACTCAATGCAAAACCCATCACCTCAGAACTAGGATGTGTGACTCCGGTTATTGTCGTCCCGGGCAAATGGTCTGCGTCAGATCTAGCTTATCAGGCACGTCACATCGTCGGGATGGTGGCTCACAACGCCAGCTTTAACTGTGCTGCGGCAAAGGTTCTTATCACTGCAAAGCGATGGAAGCAGCGAGGGAGTTTCTCGATCGGCTACAGAAGGAACTGGCCGCCACACCAGCCCGGCAAGCCTACTATCCTGGTGCCAAGCAGCGCTATGTGGGGTTTTGGAACGCTATTCGCAGGCACAACCCGTCAGTTCAGGCAGCGATGAAATTGTCCCTTGGACCCTGATTCCTGGCGTTCCTGCCCAGGCAGGGGAACATGCCTTAACCCAGGAAGCCTTTTGCGGAGTGCTGGCCGAAGTCAGTCTGGAGGCGGCAGACATTAAAGCATTTTTGGCCGAGTCAGTGGAATTTGCCAATGAGACGATTTGGGGCAATCTTTCCTGCACGTTGCTGATTGATTCCGCCACCCAGCGCAGGTTCGCAGCGGAGCTAGAAGCCGCGATCGCGAACCTGCGCTATGGCGCAATCGGGGTCAATGTCTGGTCTGCGGTTCTCTATTCATTTCCGGTGTTTCCCTGGGGCGCGTTTCCGGGTAACTCCCGGAAGATATCCGCTCTGGCCAGGGATTTGTTCACAACACCTTCCTGTTCGAGCATCCCCAAAAATCCGTGTTGCGTGCGCCATTTCGGATTGTTCCTTCGCCTTTCTGGTTCGCCCGCCGCCGAAATTTGCTGGAATTAGGTCAGAAGGCCACTCGCTTTCAAGCAAAGCCAACCTGGGGTACTTTTTTAGAAGCGGCATTAGGAGCAATGAAATGATTTCCAATGAAGCGATTGCAACGCTGGTTACCAGCTACTTTGCAGCCACACGCGATATGGATGTAGAAGCCTGGTTAGCGACCTTTGCGGAGGATGCCATCAGTCACGATCCGGTTGGGGAAGTCCCCTTAAGGGTCACGATCAGTTGCGGCAATACTTTCAGCAAATCACCTCTGAATTTGAGCGCGTTGGACTGAGTGAGGATTTCGTGTCGATCGCAGAAAACCAGGCGGCTGTGAAATGGACAGGACATGGTGTAGGCAAAAATGGTCGTGAGGTCACGTTTGAGGGAATTGACCTATTTGAAATGAGCGACGATGGCAAGATTCAAACAATGTGGGCCTATTGGGACCCAACCACTGTAATTGCAGGATTGCAGAATTGAAGGACTTAATTCTTCGATTTATGACCCTGAAATGATGTTGCCTATATGTTCAACTAGCAAACGCTATGACCGATTCACCGAAGACCGAAAAGCAGAAAATGCTGGCGGGGGCTATACCTTGCTTTAGATGCGGAGCTGGCGGAGGATAGCAAACGGGCCTTGCGTCTTTTGCGCCGCTACAATCAGACGACGGAAGAAGAATGGGAAAACCGGACCCAAATTCTCCAGGAATTATTTGGCAGCGTTGGCGAAAGTCCCAGCATTTTGCCGCCATTTCACTGCGATTACGGCAGCAATATCCATGTGGGCAATCGCTTCTATATGAACTACGGTTGCGTCATTCTCGACTGCAACACCGTTCACATCGGTAGCGACGTTCTCTGCGCTCCCTATGTACAAATTTATACAGCTTACCATCCCACCGATCCGGCGGTGCGGCTGACCGGACGGGAGTTAGCCGCACCGATCGTGATTGGCAACAACGTCTGGATTGGTGGCGGGGCAATCATCTGTCCGGGTGTGACCATCGGTGACAACACGACAATCGGAGCCGGAAGCGTTGTCGTTAAGGACATTCCAGCCAACGTGATCGCAGTTGGCAATCCCTGTCGTGCTGCGACCGGTAGACTCTACAGAGCGATCGTCTAGGGAGAAATAGTTGTGCCTTCTGAACAGGAGAGGTGGCCGTTTTGAATGGTAGGTGGGTGGGGGAGAGAACTTGAAGGGGATTCGGTTTGGCAAAGAATGGACACTGTTTTTGAATCGTCCCCTAAATTCTGGTCATCAAACGGTTTAGGTACGGCAAAAACACCTCCTACGTAGCTTTTAGCCCTTCCCGCTGCGCAACGGCGTAGTTAAAGACTGCTTTCTCGCCTTTACGAATAAAGTAGCTGTAACTGGCTGTTTGAGATGGAATTCCTAAATCCAAGGAATTAATCGAATCAGAAAACGTTCTTTTTCGATGTAATACGCCTGTTGCGATCGATTCATCGAGCTGACATACTGCTTTGCCTCCGTCTGTCTGAGATCGTTTTTGGATGAATGATATGCGGCAGAATGATCACCATCAAAGCCACACCACTAAACACCAGCCCAAAGAAGGACAACATGGCTAACCGTCCGTAATGAACTGGATTTGAGTTGCGTTTTGAATCGTCTTCTTGAACATCATCATCGTTTTGAAGCGCTTCCAATGCTTGATGGGCGCTGCTGAACCGTCGTTCTAACATGGGTTCGATCAGTTGTTCCAGCCATCGCACAAAACCGGGAGAAAGTGACACCCGATCGCGAAACTGAACTCGCAGGTTGCGTTGGGGCAAATCTCCTGGTGGCACTCCCGTTAACATATGAATCAGTGTCGCCCCCAAGGCATAGAGGTCGGAGGCCGCAACCGTTTTTCCCCACAGTTGCTCTGGGGCAACATAGCCGCTGGTTCCCACGACCGTAAAACTGGCACCTTCCGCTTTTGCCCGGTCCTGAACCGCTCCAAAATCCACTAAGTAGAAGTGCTTATCAGAACCAAGTATCAAATTACTGGGTTTAATATCCCGATGAAAGACGGGCGGACTTAGTTCATGCAGCGTAATCAGGATTTCTAGAATATCTTTCGCAAGGTAAATCGCTTGCTTTTCTGTGAACCGTTTTCCCTGGTCCAGCATTTCCTGTAATGACTGGCCAGGAATATATTCCTGCACCAGAGCAAACCAGGAAGCCCTTCGCCTGTTTGTTCGTCGATCGCAAAATAATCGCGGTATTTTGGAATTCGGGGATGGTCTAGACTTTTGAGAACCTGACTTTCTCGCTCAAACAGCTTCACATCGTCCCACTGCAACAGCGGGTTAAACGCTAGGAGCTTGATGATGACCGACTCCTGAGATAGGGATTGCAGGTCCGCTGCAATCCAGGTCTGCCGACCTGCTCCGGTTCGTCCAAGTTGTTTCTTGAGAGAATAACGCTCTTTTAAGACCTGTTCGGAGTGCAGCATCGGGCGAATCGCTCAACGTCAGATTATTCCTAATCTAGCGGTGAAGCTGAGTGATCGGCACATCCCAGGGTTAGGAGAGTTGGATAAATACTCCACCCCGCTGCACACCAGATTGACTGCCGTAGCCACTAACGGTCAGAGATTGCAGATGGTTAAACAGGGGTTTACCCGCTAGTTCAACCACCTTCAGGAGCGGAAATTGGTTTTCTAGAAGTGGTTGACTGGTCTTCCAGTCCAGATATAGGTAGCCGTTATTCGGTTGTAGAAGAGGCTCGATCGCCTGCCGGAAGCGACTCTGTTTGATTAATGACGCTGCCTCACCCCGAAGCACCTGATCCATTGCTGCAATAGAAGTGGTCAAAATCTCATAGTCGTCAACGGTTGCGTGAACACCCCGCACCTCCGCCTGCAACCCCAGGGGTAAATCCTTTTGTTCGAACCTGTTGTGAGCCGTGTCCAGGTTGAAACGATCTGATCACCCAATTTCACAGGACCAACGCTCAACCCTTGCTTTTGGGCGATCGTATCCAGCCGCTCAATTCCCTGCTTAACTTCATTAGAGTCTCGTTTAGCAATAAAGACCCACTCCTTCGAAAGCGAGGAACTGGGGAGTTTTGAGGTTTGAACGTCCTGAACTTTGCCTGCTTGAGGCACGAACCCTAATGCGTATTCTCCCTTGACCCAGCTAAAAACGTCCTTTGGCAAATCAACGTTCCAGCGCTTCTGGATGTCTACCAGTGGTTGATTAACCAGTCTGGAAATAGTTCCATAGCTTTTTAGATTTTCGGAAAGCCCTGTCCAGGTTCGATTTAAGTTGACCCCAGAAATCGAGAGAGGACTGCTAGCAGGAATGTACTTGAGAGCGGCGACTGGTTCTGAAAGAAGCGGAGAGACAGTCGTGGACTTTCCATCCTTGTCAATCAATGCCGTATCAGCCAGAAGCCCCTGCCGATCGAGCTTTAAGGAAACGGCCAGCGTCTGATTTGGAGGAGACGGTTCCTTTGATGTAAGGAGCGCATCCTTAGAAGGAGCGCCCTTAGAAAGTGCATTCTTAGCAGCAGGCGAATTTCCCCCTTTCGGTTGGGCCGCCGATTCACCAACCCAGCTTGAAAGCCCAGGAAGATTCACAAAGCCCAGCCCAATTCGAGACTGCGTCAGCGTTTCCAGGGTTTGATTATAGAAACTGGCATTGCGAAGACTCAAATCGGGAGCCTGAACGTTATTAATGGCATCCCGCAATACTTTTGGATGGTTTGCAAAGAGAATAAAACGATCGCCAACTGCTGCACTGGCGAGGGAGGGAGAAGGGAGGAGGGAAGAGAGAGGAGAGAGGAGGGAGGAGGATTTTGAATTTTGAGCTTTGAATTTTGAATTAGTCTTGGCCCCGGACCCCGGACCTTTGGCATCCTCAACCACGTTACCGTGGATAATTCTGACGCCCTTGTATTGCTCAAACACCAAATCTGCGCCAGCGACTGCTCGTTTTTGCCAAAAAAGCTGCAAAAATTCCCGCGATCGCTCCGGATTTTGGGTCGCGATCGCCAACAGATAGCCCGGTTGCTTACCGTTGGCCAGATCGCGGTCAATATCCAGCGTAGTAACTGCCAGAGTGAACTCTTTCCCCAACCAGGGTTTAACGTCCCGATCGTAGTCAAGCCCAGTATTAGCCAGAAGGCTCTGCTTTAGCTGATTCAGTTCTGCCCGCGCCTGCCGCCGCTCGGCAGGCCTCACCACCGCCAGTCTGAACGCCGCCAACTTTTCTGGGCTGACCAACAAAGACACCATCGCCGGAGCTTGTTTGGGCACAAACATGGCGGCACTAGGGGTTGTTTCCTGGCTGCCTTTTAACAAATTCAAGGGACTTTGGGAAACCAACCAGTAGAAGCCACCAGCCGCAACCAGTAGCATAGTCAGCACAATACCTGCCAAAACGTACAGAAATGAACGGAACTTCATGAGATCAGATGCCGCTTGCAGACGCAGAGCAAAAAACTTTCCAGCCATCATTATTTCAGGACAATGCCGCCTGAGCACAGAAATGACAGGAACTGATACGAAATTAAGCTCTTGCAGCAATTTTCAAGCGTTACTGACTCACCTTCTGCTCGTAATAATCGGAGATGTGATCGTAAACGTGATCTGGGAACTTCAAGTCTCTGTAAACATTGCACGCGTCCGGATCCTCGGAGTCTGGGCAAATCGGAAATTCCTGCTGTTGCTGCCACTCTAGAATGCGATCGCGCTTTGGGGGTTATAGTCCTTGCTTTGCACCTGTCGGTAGAGCAATCGTGCATCCGTCTCGCTGAAATCTGAGTCCTTTTGGAGGTATTTGACCAGTTCATCTTCGCTCATGAAATGATGCGCCACCATTGCAAAGACTAATCTGCCGTAGTGGCCAATATCTTCGCCTGACTCTAGTGCATCTAGCAGATGCGCCATCATGCCGTTTTTGCGTAACTCTTGGACTGCCATTGTTCTGTTCCATCTATTCATTACTTCCTTTGTAAAAGTTAGACAGAACTCTAGCCTCTACCAAAAGAGTTGTTTAGTACAAAGGTATTGTTTCCACTCTTGATTCTTGCGTTGGTTCAAAATTCATCTAAACTCTTTACAGAAGTTTTTATAGCGTCATCAGTAGAAGACTTTACACTGCATTTTCAACACACATTTAATACCTATTCAATCCGTACTAATCCGTCTCCTACACGGGTCAACGACCTTCAAACTCACTGCCTCTCCTTAAAAGCGGATAGTTAGACCAGTTAGCAAACGCATCGTTGTTTAATGACTTTCCTTCCTTCTTCCACAATTGAGATAGGAACGTTGTAGGACAGTCAAAAGTAATTTGTAAAAACGAAGGCTTCTATTAAGACGCAGTGATTCTCTAGTCCATAAACAGGAATTCCTGTGTCATTCGTAGAAGGATTCAGTATCCTTACATAGATTCTATTTCGTGGAGATATAGCAGACCTGAATCAGTTGTGAGATTGAAAGGCTGTGTGAGCAAGGATTCCTAAGGAATGTTTTCTCAAAATCCAAATAGGATCGCTGTAGAAGCGGAGCGGATAGGTTGATTTGGCGACGATGAACTTGATTGTTTGGGAGAATTAAATTCTTCCGAATCAGCCTAGCGGGTTGAACAGGAGTGGGAGTGTAAGAAGCGGATTGATGGCTAGGGCGGCGCTTTTAATTGGAGTTAGCAGATACCCACCGGGTTTGAATCCATTACCTAGAGTTCAAAAGGATGTGGAGGTAATGAGGCGCGTCCTAAAACAGCCGCGACTCCAATTTGAACCAGTGAACGTGCTGAGCGATCGCCCCTAACCGAAATCCAGGAAACGATCGAAACATTCTTCAAGCGCTGCCTGCCAAATGATCAGGTTGTCTTCTTGTTTGCTGGCTACATGATTCAGGATGAGGATGGCAAACTTTATTTTGCAACCCCAGAAACCTCACCCGATGAGCAAGGGCGGTTGATCAAGGCCAGGAGTATTGCTGCCAGTTTCGTTCAGGAAGCCATGAATAGCAGTCCTACAAAGCAGCAGGTCGTTATTCTAGATTGCCAGTTTCGACAAACCTTTGGTCGCGCATCCGTTATTGCCGAGACGCCGATCGATCTGCAAGCCCAACTCGGAGGCGAAGGCCGCGTTATTTTAACCGCTTCAACCTGGACCCACCATCTCGTTGAGCCGGACGATCTGGATGTTTGGAGCTACACTCGCTATCTAGCAGAAGGAATCGAGACGGGTGCAGCCGATGCCGACAGTAACGGCATTATCACCCCGAAGATTTGCACAATTACGTCAGGCGAAAACTGAAAGTAGCCGCTCCAGCAATGGAACCGCAGATGTATGGCAGTGAAGAATTGGCAAAGCGGCCTCTATTGGAAGCGCCTAGACACGATTCATCTGTTCGCTACAGACGCGTGTTGGAGGAGGAGGCAGAAAAGGGGGAAACGGATGTTACTGCCTCAACTCTGTTGACTAACCGCAGCTTTCTGGATGCTATCCGGCATAGCCTACGGTTATCTCCCCAGGAAGCCTCTGAAATAGAGTTTCAAACGCTTCAGCCTGCTCGAGATTACCGACAACGCATACAAACCTATGAAGAAAAATTTTCGAGAACAACTCTTGGACAGGATGTATCTAATCCCAAAATCCGTCTAAATTTAAAGCAGCTTCAGAAAGCGCTCGGATTGACGGATAGCGATACGGCTGCGATCGATGCTGCCCCTTACGTAGCGGAACAACAGATGCAGCGAGAACAGTATCAAAAGAGCTTAGCCCTGTACGAGCAGGTGTTGCTTACATCAATGCGCCGTCAGTTTCCTCTGGCAGAAAGCGATCGTCAAATGCTAGACCGTTGGCAACAAGTTCTCCAGCTTCGGGAAGATGACGTTCAAGCAATTCAGAACCGATTAACTGCTCAGATTCATCGTCATGGAGATGCTTCAGCATCTCATCCTGAAACCACTTACCCAGATGCTGCCTATCGTGACGCTGCTAGAGGTGCTGCTAGAGACACTGCCACATTTCATCCCGATCCGTTTATTGATAGCGAATCCTCTGCTGGAACAAATCAAACCCCAACAAACCTACAAAACATGACGAGTTTTGGGGTGACCCGACCACCAAACTCGTCAATCAATCCCCAACACTCAAATCCCCCGTTGCACCTCCAGAGCAAATGCATCGTGAGGACTTACCTGCGCGTTATCAAGAAAGACCTGTTTCCTTTAATCAAGCAGAACCATTCCCCGCTCAAGAATTGCCCAATCGTGCTGCTGAAAGCTCACCTAAACCGAACCCTTCTTCTGAACCTGTTCCACAGCCTGTTAGCCCAACCATCGCGTCTAATGAAACCAAACCGGCTACCGTGAGTAATTCATCCAAGCAATCCAAAGCAAGGTCATACACTGCCCTGATTATTCCAGGGATTTTGCTGGCAGCAATCATCGGCACACTGGCAGCCATGTGGTCCTCATCAAATTTTCCAAGGTTGTTTGGTCTTGGCAATAATCCGCAGCCCCAGGAAAGCCCAACAACCAGTTCACAACAAGCCCCCTTAAAGAAGCCGCAGACTACCTTAGCTTAGGAATTACAGCTCAAAAAGCGGGGCGTTAGATACCGCTGTTCAGAATTACAGTACAGCGATCGAACAGTTGACCAGCAGTTGTCCCAGTAATACCTCCAACGTCGCATCCAATGGATGTAAACTTCTGGCACGAGCGTACGCTAATCGCAGCTATGCCTATTTTCAGCAGAAGGATTACAGTAGAGCACGCAGCGATGCAGAGCAGGCCGTTAAGCTCGATCCAAATTTAGCCGAAGCACGCATCAATCTAGCAAATGCTCGTCTTAAGCAGAACGATCGCACCGGAGCACTTAACGATTACAAACAGGCACTTAAGTTAAATCTATCTAAACCTTTAAAGGCTGGAGTTTTTAACAATATGGGTAATCTAATGTTCGCCCAGAATAATGCTCAAGCCGCAATTCAGGACTACTCTCAGGCAATTGGTCAGAAGTCAGATTACGCAGATGCTTACTACAACCGTGGGCTAGCTTACTCCAATTCAAATAATCCAAATAATGCCATTAGTGACTTTCAAACTGCTGCTAGATATTATCGGACTCAGAAGAATTATAAACTAGCGGATGAAGCCCAACAAAAGCCAACGAGCTTCAACAGAAAAACCCTCACCAAACCCCGATGCCTCCGTCCCCTTCTTCCAGTCAAACACCCAAGGGGTAGAGTCAGGAATCAAGAATTAAAAATTGAGGATTAAGAATTGAGGATTAAGAATTGAAAATTGAGAATTAAGAATTACTTTCCGAGTGAGGAATGGGTAGTTAAAGATTGAGAATTCAGAGATTTTAATCTTTAATTCTTAACTCTTAATTCTCAATTCTGCATTATCTTGTATTCTCATCGTTTAAGCGCCAAGGCAAAGCGATCGATTCCAGCCAGATCCGGGAAAATTTCGATTTGGTCGTAATTTCCGTGCTGCTGAAGGAGTTCGGTTACCGCGATCGCCTGTCCTGCCATCATTTCAAACAGCAGGATGCCATCTGTATGGAGGTAATCAGAAGCGGCTGCAATTAATTGGCGAATGCAGTCTAACCCATCGGGTCCGCCATCGAGCGCCAAATGGGGTTCGTGTCGGGTAACTTCAGGCTGGAGTTCCAACACCATTTGACTGGGAATATAAGGAGGGTTAGAGACAATGCCGCTCAGTTTGCCCTTGAGTTTTTCCAAAGGCTCCAACCAGGAACCCTGGTAAAACTGGATGCGGCTCACCAAATGGTAAGTTTCGGCATTCGCCCTAGCGATCACCAGTGCGTCTGAGCTGTAATCAACCGCATAAACAGATGACTCAGGAAACGCATCCGCCAGCCCAAGGGCGATCGCCCCACTCCCCGTACCCACATCTGCCCAGATTGGTTTACCCCTCTCCCCTCTCCCCTCTCCCCTCTCCCTTCCTCTTCCTTCCACCCTTTTTGCAGTAGCAAGGGCTAAATCAATCAAACACTCTGTTTCCGGTCGGGGAATCAGAACAGCCGGAGTCACTTTGAGAGAAAATTGTCGCCAGGGGCTGTCCCTATCAGATATTGAACAGGCACTCGTTCCTGAAGCCGCTGCTGCCAGAGATGCCTCAAATCCAAAAACGGCAGCTTTAGGGGAATCTCTGTCCGGTGCTTGAATGACTCTAGCCGGAGTGCCAGCTGATCGAGATCCGACAGTTCTTGCAGGAACCAATCCACCTCAACAGGAGGAATGGCGGCAGAGATCGCATCAGTATGGGCTGTTTTCCACCATTCCCACAGGGCAGATCCAGATACAGCAAACTCCCGCCTCAAAGGTTGAGACGAGAGTGTAAAGAAAGAAGCAGAGCCAGTCATCCGTTAGAGGTTAGAGAAAAGAATAATTCCAGAGTTAGGGTTTGTTCATAAATAACCCCATCCTCTGGGATGGCTATCAGCTATCAGCCTTTCTCCATCATTGCCAATAGTTGACAAGACGGTAGGTTATTTCCTTAAAGCCTCGTCCTCTAATCTTCGCTCTTTCCTCGCCACGACTACTTATTCGTAGCAGGTGCCGGCTTGCTCGCAGGGGCGGGTTTATTCGCAGGGGCGGAAGTAGGCTGAGCCTGGCCATTTGGTTTAGCGCTACCAGCGGCCGATCGAACGTAATCGATCGCCTCCTGAGATGGAACTAGCACCACTTGATTCAGTTGGGGATCGTTCTTCGTGCGGAATACCTCAATTAGTCCTTCCAGGTTCAACACCTGAATATCGATCGTTGAGGCCAACTTCGGCTGCTGCTGCTTAAACTTATCCACCAGGCTCTGCAATTCCTCTTTCTTAAAGAACATGGGAATGACAGACTGGTTGCCCTGCTGAATGGTTAGATATCCCTTCTGTTCTCCACCACGAGCAACAAAGATAGGCGTTCCGTTAAACTGCTGGACTTGCTGCCCACTCTTCTTCAGCAAATCAACCGCAATGGTCACTTCCTGCTTAGAGGGCACGAAAGCAAAACCCAAACCCTGCGGCTTGTCTTTGTTTTGCTGCTGGAGTTGATAAACTTCTGCAAGAGAGATAGGGACTACATTGACGCCCTTCGCCAAGTCGGGGTTTTTAGACTTCAGGGTCTCCAGAAATGCTTGGGCATCCTTCTGGCTAATAAAGACACCTGCTACAGCCGGTCCCTTCTGACCCTGAGGAGGAGATGCGACCAATGGGGCACCCTGGCCATTTGCAATAGTAAACACGGGAACGGAGCGCAACTTTTGCAGAATTTGGTCTTGAGGCAGGAAAGCACTCGCGAAGCGCCTGCTAGAACTGTCCCCGCAAGAACACTTCCAACCAGACCAACTGTTGTACTCCAGCGAATCAATGATTTCATGACTGCTCCTGGCATTGAAACTTAAAGGGTTATAGGAGGAACCGGACTCGAACTTTAGCGCAGCAAATCGGTAGATTTGCCTAGTCAAATTAGCCTAACCATTCTGAGGCATTCTCCCCATTTGTAAAATCACTGCAACAATCAATTTCTTGCGGAAATCAATCTTTACTTCGCAAAAACCGACTATCCAGGGTTGATTTTGGTACTTCTGCGGTCATTCGAAGGCAAAACCAAGGAAAATCGCTGAGGGAAATGGTTGGGCGAGGAAAGTCATCCAAACTGGATGACATAATGTTTTAACTCAACAATCAGGCTTTAGCACAATAACTTTTCACATAAAATTCGAGCTGCTTCTGATTCTGACGCGCCCTATAACAAACAGTTCCAAATGTCTTTACTGAAACGCTGGAGTTTTTTTCAACGTGGAACCCTTCTTGTCTTCACGCTGATGCTTTCGGCGTGCCAAACTGCACAGGAACCAGATCACCTCAAGATTGGCACGCTTTTACCGATTACGGGGATCTATCAAGCTACGGTTCCTCAATGCAGGATAGCGCTCGTTTACTCGTTAACACGGTCAATGCCTGCGGTGGTGTTTTAGGGCAACCCGTGGAATTGGTCTCTCTCGATGATCAGACCGATCCTGCGGCTGGGACCTCAGCAATGACAAGGCTTGCCGAGGTAGACCGGGTGGCAGGGGTTGTCGGCGCAGCATCCAGTGCCGTCTCTAGTGCCGCGGTTGAAATTGCTGTTCGTAATCAGGTTGTCATGATTTCTCCTGCCAGCACTAGCCCAGTGTTTAGCGATCGTGCTCGCCGTGGAGATTTCAAAGGCTTCTGGTTTCGGACAGCGCCACCCGATACCTTTCAGGGAGAAGCGCTGGCAAAACTAGCAAAAGCTCGTGGCTACCAGTCAGTTGCAGTCCTGGCAATCAACAGCGATTACGGCAACGGGTTGATATCCTCCTTTATTCCCAGCTTTGAAGCCCTGGGTGGAACGGTGACCAATAAAGCGAACCCAACCCGCTATCCGCCAGACAGTTCTACGTTTGAATCGGTGGTCAGTGCTGCATTTAAGGGAAGTCCAGATGCGGTTTTACTGATTGCCTATCCAAACACAGGCAGTCTTATTCTGAAAACGGCCTACGAGCAAGGATTTTTAGGGAAAAAGACGAGGCTTCTAGTTACGGATGGTTTGAGGGAACCCGACATCGCCGCACAAATTGGTAAAAATGCTCAGGGAGAGTTTATCGCAGCGGGTATGCAGGGAACCGCTTCCAGCGCTGGAGGTCCGGCGTTTGGAAAATTCCAAACGATTTTTAACGCTCAGCATAAACGTCAGCCAAAGGTCTACGATCCTAACACTTGGGATGCAGCAGCGCTGCTTGTACTAGCAGCAGAGACGGCAAAATCCTCAACCAGCACAGCGATACGAGACAAAATTCGAGACGTGGCAAACCCACCTGGCGAGGCGGTAACTGATGTCTGTCAAGCACTCTCTAGTTCGCGCAGGCAAAAAGATTAACTATCAGGGCGCAAGCGGTACGGTGGACATAAACCCGCAGGGCGATGTCACCGGCAGCTATGATGTCTGGACGGTTGAACCAAATGGTGCGGTTAAGGTAATTGGAGCGATCGCAGCCAGCGGTCAGTAAACCAGCAGTAACCTTATGTGCCCCTGAAAAAACTGTAGTTTCCTGCCAACAAGACTGAAGTTTTAGTCCTAGCGGTTCGCCTGCACACCAACGAAAATTAGGAAGAATTCTTCTGCTGAGAGAGTAACTTCTGAAATATGCTTGCCATCTTTAGGAATCTAGCAAAACGGTTTTTCTGTTCTAGAAAAGCCAATCATTCTTTTCGCCTGAAGCGGTCGATGTTATGTCCCTGTGGAGACTATGCGGGCGTTAATCTTGCAGGACTTGATCTGCATAATATCGATCTAAATAACGCAAACCTCAGTGGCGCGAACCTGCAGGGAGCAAACCTGAGTAACGCCGAATTGAGTGGAGCAAACTTACGCGGAGCGAACCTGAGCAATGTCAAGCTGATGAATGCGACCCTTATTGAGCAGTTTTACGGCGAGCAAATCTCACCAACGCAAACCTCAGTAATGCCGTTTTAGAAAACGCAAATCTTGGGAGCGCAAAACTCAAACAAGCCCGATTAAGTCAGGCAAATCTCAATAGTGCATGGCTAAGAGGTATTCATCTGGAGGGTGCAGAATTGAGCAATGCTGACCTAAATCGGGCTGATTTGACCGGAGCCAAATTGTGTGGAGCCAACTTGAGTCGAACCAACTTGAGTCGAGCCAAACTGGATTGCGTCAATCTCAGCAATGCTAACTTGCAGCAGGCAAATCTGGAATATAGCCAGCTCAATAACGCGGTTCTGAAACGTACGAACTTGAGTGGTGCCCAATTAACAGGGGCTGAACTGAGTGGTGCTGATTTGGGAGAGGCTGTTTTAACAAGAGCAAATCTGAAGTTCTCTCAGCTAAAAGGAGCTTTTCTAAAGAATGCTCAACTCATCGACGCAAATTTAGAAGGAGCAGAACTGCAACGGGCGTACCTAGGCGCGATCGATTTAAGCAAGGCAATTTTGAAAGGGGCTAAACTCGGTCGCGCCCAGTTGAGGGGTGCAAATTTACGCTGTGCGCGATTGCATCAAATCCAACTAAATGCGGCTGATCTAAAGAGTGCTGATTTAAGCTATGCAGAACTCAACGGAGTAGAACTGGGTGGCGCAGATATGCGGGGAGTAAATCTAGATCACGCCAAGTTGCAAGAAACGAATCTTATCCGCTCCAACATGATGGCTGCCAGCTTGATCAGAGCGACCCTTAACAAAATCAATATAAGTAAAGCTGATCTAACGTGCGCTAATTTGACCGGGGCTGACCTGAACGGAACATCCCTGATTGGTACAAACCTGATGGCGGCGGAGATGGCAGGAGCTACTTTACAACACGCTCAGTTACTTCGCGCTAACCTTAACAACGCTAATCTTCAAAACTGTGACTTGACTGCGGCAGATTTGCGTCGAGCGAACTTGAGCGGTGCCAGTCTAAAAGGTTCAAGGTTGCATCGAGCAGAGCTGCAAAATGCAAATTTACTGGGTGCCTATTTGGCTAATGCCAGTCTTTGCGATGTTCACTTAAACCGGGCCTACTTAACTGACGCGAACCTTAATAATTCAGATCTCGTGGGGGCAGACTTGAGAGCGGCTGATTTAACCAGAGTCAATCTGAGCACCGCAAAAGTAACTAATACCCTATTCGGAAATGAGGTTAGGTTCGATCGCGAAGTAGCCAATGACTTAGTAAGAAGAGGGGCAATTCTGACAGTTCCCTTTCAAATGAGGCAGAAGACTTTTTAACTGAGGAAATCAATCAACAAAAGAAGCGTCGTATGAGCGAGGAATTTCAATTCAACTTGAAGGATCGGCTAAGTGATTTGAGCGAGATTCAAGATACCTTTCAGAGAAATGTTCATCGGCTCAACTCAACGATCGACGATCTAATGAGACGTGGGAAAAATATTCCAGAGTCTATGCTGAAGCTTGGTTCGGAACTATTGAGAATTTGTCAGCAATTCAGTCTTGATATTCAAGACTATGAAAGCGACATCAATCAGGATTTCCTGAATTCAGAACTAGAGCATTGGACACCAGAAGATTTCAGCGAGGAGTTTGCTCACATTTCAGTTCAAATTAATCAAATAGCCAAACACTTCAGACTTGTTCAATCCTTAATTACCTGGCTACATCAGATTTAGCCCACTATAGCGAACCTAGGAGGATGTCTGAAAAGTGGCAAATCAGTTGATAACGGATAGAAAACGGATGAATCGGATGGTGATGTCAAGCTGAAACTGCCAGTTATCCGTTCCATCCGTTACTAATCCGCTGCTAAGCATCCATCTCAGATATCCTTTTACAAACGGTGGTTATGTTGAACTGCTTTTGCCAAACAGGTAGCCTCCAACAGCAGTAGCGATCGCTGTCAACGTAGATTTGGCCCAAACTTTTGCATCTTGAGAACTATCTTTGTCCATCAGAGCTCGTGTGCTGGTGATACTCAATGCAACTATTAACAGAATACCGATCACGTAAACAGAAAGTTCTTTCACAATAAATCGGGAAAACTCTACCTTCTGCTTATGGGAGTTGTCCGTTTTCTCCTTTTCTAGCCGAGCAGTGAGTTCAGCCTCCTCACGCTTCAACCGAAACTGCATTTCCTCCGGCGTCTCATACTCAAGATTAAATTTTACCGAAGACGGCTCAATCCCCGTTCCCTGAAGAAATCGTCGGGATGCTCGATCATTTTTCGAGAGGGCAATGCTTCCTTTTCGAAAGGAGTCCCATCAGGTTTTTGAGAAGAATCCATAGCAATTTTCCCTCCATAAAAATGCAGCTCCGAACGTTCCGTTCAGCGGTGAGCGCTTCTAGCATCAAGTCAGCACGATCTCTTTCTTAACCTCATCCCCTCAACGATCGCGAGACTGCGGCCCTGTTTTCCTTCCTGCTGTGCAATCCCATACAACGCCAATCCAGTTCGTAAAATATCCGCCATATTTTCCCAGACTCATCGGCGATTTTTTGAAGCAGCGTGTAGGCTTCCAGCGTTAAATCGAGATTCAATCGCTTCTTGGAATGAGACCGTGTGAATTGAGAATGAGAACTTGACATAGAAGCAGAATTCGGCGTTTTAAGAGACAACATACTGGCACTCCTTAAGAAGTGATAAACGATAGTAAAAACTGGAACTGGAGAATAGGTGGTGCTAAACAGCCGTATGAATTGGAACGAAGTTCAATTCATCCAACCTTTAATTCATGTCCGGAATTAGCAGCACCAGAGGGTAAAAGGATGCCTGGAAAGTACCTCGACTAATCAGGGTCATCTGCCTCCAATGTTTCATCTACTCCTGCATCAGTACCCTGTTGAAACCGCTCCATTAGAGAGATATACAACGCTTGCAGTGCCCCACCTGGAATTGGCTTTTGCGTCCGAAGGCGTAACTCCTTACGGGCAAAGCGATGTCTGGAGGCAGGGTTTCTCGAATAATAAAAGGCTCTACACCGAGATGTGTTCCCTTCGGGAACTTTAAGCAAAAGTGTTGAGTTGAAACGATCGCCAGCTTTGGAAAAGCGTATGGAACCTGCCATGGTTACCTCCAATCGCAGATTAAGTTTATGAGTATCAACCAATAAGGTTTAATACATCCTCAATATACACACAAAAAGTATGTATGTCAACCACATTTTTTGCCCATCACTTTTCCGAAATAGCCTGCTCCTAATTCAAACGCAGCCCCACAATGACCAAATCTCGTTCAACTTTGCCAAATTCAGCAACCTTGGGCAGATACCCCCACCGTTGAAACCCCAGTTGCTCAAACAACCTCAGGCTTGGTAAGTTCTCAGCAAAAATAAATCCCAGCAGAGTTTTGATTCCAAAGGAAGGACTGTGAACGATCGCCTGCTGCATTAGCATCCTCCCAATACCCTTGTGGCGATAGTCCGGCGATACATAAACGCTCAACTCTGCCGTAGTTTCGTAAGCAGGCCGTCCATAGAATGACTTAAACCCCAACCAGGCAACGACCTCACCGCCCACATCCATAACCCAAAGGGGACGTTTACCCGGTTTATGGGAATGAAACCAGTCCCGCCGACTTTCAACCGTTACAGGCTCTAAATCAGCCGTCACAATTTGATAAGGAATAGTGCTGTTATAAATCTCAACGATCGTTGGCAAATCTGCCTCTACCGCATCTCGAATATCCATTGCTATATCGAACGCTCAATTTCTGGCTGGAACTTACCACAAAGTTGGTATTCCATTAGTTCCCCAGGATCGGTTCCCCAAATGAAAATAAAGTTTGACAAAAGTACCCTCGATCGCCACAATAAAGATTGCCTCGGAATGAGGGACTGTAGTTCAATTGGTTAGAGCACCGCCCTGTCACGGCGGAAGTTGCGGGTTCGGCCCCGTCAGTCCCGTAGCAAATCAGGGTTCTCACTTACCAAATCTATTACGCAGAAACACCAGTTTTAATCACGTCACTCATTAAATCGTCAGTTCTTAACCAAGAAATAAACTTCAATTCGGGGAACTTTAAGTCTAGAAAGGGGTGTTCCTTCTAAACTCAAGTTCCTTGATTTGTTAAATTCCCTAAAGTAAACGCAAATCAGTGTGTTCCAACGGTCATTGGCAAGAATTATCCGGATTTGGCAGATATTTCCTGAAAAGATCCTGCATATTGTACGCCCCGGCGACTGCTGCAACCAGTAACGCACGGCAAATAATAGTTTCGAATAAGATTTGCTGAAAGGTCTCCCTTTGACCTTGAAGCCGTTTTTGTTTCCGCTGCTTTTCTCTTGCCTGAGCTGGGCCAGCTCTTCAGGCAAGAACTTTGTTTTTCACATACCTTTAGTTCTTCAAAAGCTTTAGTCTTGGTTACGCAATTCAATCGGGGTTGTTCAAGGTGGGTTTACCGCAACATCAGCCGAATAGGAAAATCCAAACAACGACGGCATCCACAAGAGGAAATCGAGGCAGATTTATTGGTCTGCGAGTAAAGCTTCTGCTTGGCTTCAGTATGGTATTTAGCATTGTTTTTGCTGGAGCTTTCTACTGGTTTTACACGTTCACAACCGAAAAGACGATCGCTCGATTAAGGTCCGATATGAAATCGACGTTAATTGGTGCAGCGAAAGGAATTGACGTTAAAGAGCTGATGGCGCTGTATACCCAAGGAAAACCAAATTCCGCTGGTTTTTCAGATGATCCCCGATTTCGACATCAACTTGCTTGGTTTGAAACAGTCCACAGTATTGAACCAAGAGCCTGGCTATACACATACACCGTTGGAAAAGCAATAGACAATCGGCGGATTGGTTCTCCTGCAGTTCCTCCTGATAAATTAGAAATTATTTACTTAGTAGATTTATGGGCAAACTATAAGCCATCAAAATCGGTTCAATTTCTCGAATCAGGTGTTCCCGGTTTAGTAACGCATGAGGTGATTGAGCGAGGAACAATCGCCGAAACGCCAGATATTTATACCGACAAATGGGGAACCTGGCTCTCTGCCTTCGCGCCACTTAAGGACTCTAACGGCAAGACCACCGCTATTTTGGGAATTGATATTGAAGCAGACTACGTCCACAAGGTGCAGCAAGAAATTCGCGATCGAGTTTTAGTTTCATTTATCGCGACCTATGCCGTTCTATTTTTTCTGGTATATGTTCTGTCCGATCTCTTTACTAAGCACCTCATAGAGCTAACGCAGTCTGCTGAACACATTGCTGAAGGAAATTATGATCAAGCCTTGTCTTTTACACATCAAAGTCGTTTTCCTGATGAGATGAATACCCTGGCCCAAATCTTTGAAGTCATGGCTGACAGTATTCGTACACGGGAACAATTGATTCGAGAGGGCAAACAGACAGAAGACGAGATGCGCCGCGCATTGCAGGAGGAAAAGGAACTCAATGAACTCAAATCGCGCTTCGTTTCTATGGCGTCCCACGAGTTTCGTACACCCTTAACAACGATTAGAACAGCGATCGAAATCCTTGAGCGGTTCGGCAGCATTGCAGGAGAAGATAAGAAACACGAATATTTTCAGCGCATTCGTACTGCAATTCAAACCATTAATCAATTAATAGAAGATGTGTTGGTAATTGGTAAGGCAGATGCAGGGAAACTAGAATTTAACCCAACCTGGTTAAACCTAGAAGAATTTTGTTGTGAAATTATCGAAGAAATTCAAATGGGAGTTGGTAGCCATCATTCAATCACATTTACAACAGACGGAGACTGCCAGCGCGCTTACTTAGATCCAAAACTTCTACGCTCGATCTTAACGAATCTATTATCAAACGCTGTCAAATACTCCCCGAAACAGCGGTATTTTGTTCCTACTTTCCTGTGAAAGCCAAAGCGCTAAATTTGAAATTCAAGACCAAGGAATCGGAATTCCTCTGGAAGATCAATCCCACTTGTTTGAATTATTTCATCGCGCTCGTAACGCAGATACAATTCGAGGTACTGGATTAGGGTTGGCGATCGTCAAACAATGCGTCGAATTGCATCGAGGCCATATCACGTTTACCAGCCACGAAAATGTAGGCACAACGTTCTGTGTAAACCTTCCCCTCAACTCAGAAATCCTTACAGCTTGACAACGCTCTTAAACTATCTGCCATCAACGTATAGTTAGTTGAACCCATTGCTGATTCTCATCTGAATCCTTGTCGGTTTTCATAATGGCAGCGCTCAAGTTTAAAGTTGTAGTGTAGAGGCCGTAGATCTACGCAGTCAGGCTTTTCTTTGCGTATAATTACAGAGGGCAGTAAGCAGAAGCAGCTTAACACCCCGACACATCCTTAAAGTTTCTATAGGAACCTTTTTCTATTCCAGCAGAAGCTTTGAACGTTCCTTGAGTGAAGCCATATAAACCGTAGCCAATGTAATTTTATTTACATCGGCTTCATGTACCTCTTTTAGAAGAAATTAGAGTTAGTTGCTTATAAAATCGGCAACTCGAGCTTTTTTGAGGCTAAATAACGTGAGTTTCAAGATGTTGTTTTGATTAGAGCCTTCTGAAATGCTGGCCTAGCCTCAAAAAGTAGCCTAACGTCTAAATATCAGCAAAGTCTGAAGCAGGTGAACGCAACGCAAACAAGTTCATCCTTCTATTCAGACTTCTCTCAAAAACGATTTTATACCGCCCCTATCAATCCTCTAGGCCCAACTGCATTTGTAAAAGGGTCTAGTTTGCACACGCCTTTTGGAGGCAAATACCGTCTTCAAACTGTTTGTAATTGCACTCCATATTTTGCTGATTTTCGCTTAGCGCAAATCCAGAGAAGCATTTACCACTTAGAGAATCAGAAAGCCATGTCTAACCTTCCGAAAAAATTAGTAGTTGCGATCGCGATTGCCCTAGTGGGTGCAACAGCCATTGATGTGGTTCCTGCGTTTTCTAAACAGCCCCCGCCTCCAAGATGTAGATCTGCAAGATGCTGATCGCTGACATCCTTACAGATGTTTCTTATGAGAACGATGTTTCTTATGAGAATGAGTGGGATCTTTTGAAATTCACGCTGGTTGTGGAAAAGAATCAACTCAAGGAGCAGGCAGAAGCAAGGACACATAGGGGCTGAACCATTGAGAAATTTAGATTTCTCAATCTAATTAACACTTTGATTTCTAAGCTTCCTATCAAAGTATGGACGAAGATCAGCCCATTAATCGCCGCAGTTTAACAGAGATTCAAGCGATTCTTACGATTCTGGCCAAACAAGCTGAAGCTTTTAAGGACGATGAGAGCCCACTCTCTAACCCAGCTGAAGCAAGAGGTGAATCTTCCAGCACTCCGTCTACGAATACGGACCAGCCAACGGGTAATAATACTGAAGAACCGGACATTCCCTAAGAAGCAATTGCAAGAACTGGCTTATTTCCAACAAAGGTCAAGAAATCCCTTGCTTCGACAGAGCTGAAAAAGCGGATTGAAAAAATCTGCCGCTTCAAATTTGGATTTTCTGCTGTGAATTATGCGGAGCAGTTAAGATAGAATTTGAATGCGGTCACGCTGGCTGGCTATCCAGCAGATGCCTTTACCAAGCGATGGCTGTATTAGGCTTCCCCAATGCGGGGACTGTAGTTCAATTGGTTAGAGCACCGCCCTGTCACGGCGGAAGTTGCGGGTTCGGCCCCGTCAGTCCCGTTAAGTGTTACTACTTGTTGATTTTTATGTCTGTTCGAGTTCGCCTTGCGCCTAGTCCGACCGGAAACCTCCATATTGGTACTGCCCGGACAGGCGTTTTTAATTGGTTGTTTGCCCGCCACAATGGCGGCAAGTTCATTCTGAGGATTGAAGATACAGATCTGGAGCGATCGCGCCCCGAATACACTCAAAACATTCTTGATGGGTTGACTTGGCTCGGCTTGACTTGGGATGAAGGTCCCTTCTTCCAAACAAAGCGCATGGATTTGTATAGTCAGAAAGTCCAGGAACTTCTGGACAAGGGTTTGGCGTACCGTGCGTATGACACCCCCAAAGAACTGGAAGCCATGCGGGAAGCGCAGAAAGCCAGGAATCAAGCTCCCCGGTATGACAATCGCCATCGCCATCTAATGCCTGAACAGCAAGCGGCTTTTGAAGCGGAGGGGCGTTCATCCGTGATTCGATTCATCGTTGATGACGACCAGGAAATTACCTGGAATGATCTTGTACGCGGCAAGGTTACCTGGAAAGGACGCGATCTGGGCGGCGATATGGTGATTGCCCGTGCTGCTTCTAGCGGTGAGATTGGTCAGCCACTCTACAACTTTGTAGTGGTCGTAGACGATATTGACATGCAAATCAGCCATGTCATTCGGGAGAAGACCATATTGGCAACACGCCTAAGCAAATTCTGCTGTATGAAGCTCTTGGAGCATCGGCACCGCACTTTGGGCATACACCGCTCATCCTTAATCAAGCAGGAGCAAAGTTGTCGAAGCGGGATGGGGTAACGTCCATTTCTGATTTCAAGCGGATGGGGTACACGCCTGAAGGGCTGGCAAACTACATGACACTGCTTGGCTGGTCTCCAGTAGAGGGAATGGATGAAATTTTCACATTGCAGGAAGCCGCGAAGGAATTTGGATTTGAACGGGTTAATAAGGCTGGAGCCAAGTTCGATTGGGATAAGCTCAACTGGATTAATAGCCAATACCTTCACAAGTTGCCTGCCGATCAGTTAACGGATTTATTGATTCCCTACTGGCAGACCGCGGGGTTTGAGTCTGATTGGACTCAAGAACGGTCCTGGCTGGAACAACTGGCCGCGCTTATTGGGCCTAGCCTGACCCGCTTGGAAGAAGCAGTAGAAATGTCCCGCTATCTCTTTGTTGCAGATGTTGGATTTACAGAAGAGGCAACGAAGAAGCTTCACCAGGAAGGGGCTGCCACGATCATGCAGGCAATTCTAGAAGCAGTCGATCAAGAGCAATCTTTGACAGAGGCTAGCGCGCAGGATTTGCTTAAGCGTGTTGCGGCCCAGTTGAATCAGAAGGAAGGCAAGCTAAAGCCAATTCTCCGTGTTGCCTTAACGGGGATACGCGTGGACCTGATTTAATTCAATCCTGGTTGCTTTTGCATCATCGGGGATGGGACAAGCAGCGCTTGCAGCAAGCGTTAGAGGTTGCAAACCGATCAGCATGAGGGTTGCAGGATGAAGGGTTGATTACTTCAAGCCCTATTACATATGGTTATTACCGGAACTCCAGTAACAACCCAATCGTCCTTGGAAGTTAGCCAGCCAACGCCACCGGGAATGTCTAAAAGAAACTATATGAGACTGAGGACGAGAGCTGAGGTGTTGACGCTTGGTGCGATCGCCTCCTTATTTCTCGTCTCTCTTTCTGCATTATTAACTCCGTTAACTCAAGCCCAAACGTCATCAAATTCTAATACTATCACGCTCAGTCCTGGCTTTTCTCCTAATCCGACTGAGCTTGGCGGTACGGTCAGTGGGACAACGTCGTTAAAAGAAATTGTTGGTCAGTCTGACAGCCCAACTGGTCAGTGTACTGGGTTCGCTAGTACTCGCCCCGACCTTACGATCGTATTAACTGATTTCTTTAACTCTCTTAGTCTTTTAGTCACAAGTTCAGACGACACGGCTCTAGCGGTAAAAGGGCCAGGTGGCATCTGGTGCAATGATGATTTTCAGGGTAAGAATCCTGGTATTTCCGGTCAATGGCTCCCTGGTACCTACAAAATCTGGGTAAGTTCCTATTCTAAGGATCATCACCCTGCTTACACAGTCCAAATCACTGAAAACCGATAGCCCCGCTATCGCTACAATAGCTCTAACTCACAAATCATTACTAAACAACAGATTCAGGCTGTGGATTGTGAAAGCCCGTCAATCTTGGTTTTCCAAAAGCCCGTATAAACCTGGTAGCTGACCCTTGCTCTCTGTTACTTGTGCAGGAGTGAGGCCAAAGCTTTTGTCTCCTCAGTTGCTTCAATCCTGATAATTACGTTAAATTTAATTAACAATCATCCCGGACAAGGGGTTTCTTGCGGTAAATTTTCGCTGATTCTTGATTGAACAACCTGTAGAAAGGGGACGGATTCCAGCCATAGAGGTTTCGATGGATGGCTTCACCCTAAAGGACTTTGGGAACAGTGGCTGTATATAGAGGGCGCTAATTTATGAAATTTTCTTGGAGAACGGTTTTACTGTGGATGATACCCGCGTTAGTAATCGGGTTTTTCATCTGGCAGGGGTCATTTGCCTCCTCTCCTATGAATATGGGTAGAAATACCGCCAGTACCCGAATGACCTACGGTCGATTTTTGGAGTATTTGGATGCAAACAGGGTCGTCAGCGTAGATCTCTACGAGGGTGGGCGCACTGCGATCGTGGAAGCGGTTGACCCAGAATTAGATAATCGTTTGCAGCGCTTGCGGGTAGACCTGCCAGGCAACGCTCCTGAGTTAATTTCCAGATTGAGAGCTTCAAATATCAAATTCCCATCCTGCTCGAAACGATGGGGCACTATGGGGACTCTTGGGGAATCTAATTTTTCCAATTCTGCTGATTGGCGGACTATTTTTCCTGTTTCGTCGCGGGTAATGTTCCTGGTGGACCAGGGCAAGCAATGAACTTTGGCAAGTCCCGCGCCCGCTTCCAGATGGAAGCAAAACCGGCGTCATGTTCGATGACGTCGCAGGTATCGAAGAAGCCAAAGAAGAACTGCAAGAAGTTGTCACTTTCCTCAAGAAACCGGAACGCTTCACCGCTGTTGGTGCTCGCATTCCTAAAGGCGTCCTGCTAATTGGCCCTCCGGTACCGGAAAACCCTTCTCGCCAAAGCAATCGCGGGTGAAGCAGGGGTTCCCTTCTTCAGCATCTCTGGTTCTGAATTTGTGGAGATGTTTGTGGGAGTCGGTGCATCACGGGTGCGGGATTTGTTTAAGAAAGCGAAGGAAAATGCCCCTGTATCATCTTCATCGATGAAATTGATGCGGTAGGACGGCAACGGGGAGCAGGCATTGGCGGTGGCAACGACGAGCGGGAGCAGACGCTCAACCAGTTGCTGACAGAGATGGATGGGTTTGAGGGCAACACAGGCATCATCATCATTGCTGCAACGAACCGCCCCGATGTGCTCGATTCTGCCCTTTTGCGTCCAGGTCGCTTTGACCGTCAGGTGACGGTTGATTTACCCAGCATCAAGGGCCGCCTGGGAATTCCTGGAAGTTCACGCCCGCAATAAGAAGTTGGAACCGGATGTTTCCCTAGACGCGATCGCCCGTCGCACACCGGGTTTTCAGGAGCCGATTTGGCGAATTTGTTGAATGAGGCTGCAATTCTTACTGCCCGTCGTCGCAAGGAAGCCATTACCATGCTGGAAATCGATGATGCCGTCGATCGTGTGGTCGCCGGGATGGAAGGCACTCCGCTTGTAGACAGCAAGAGCAAGCGCTTAATTGCCTACCACGAAATTGGTCATGCAATCATCGGCACTCTCGTTAAGGCCCACGATCCAGTTCAAAAGGTGACGTTAGTGCCACGCGGTCAGGCGCGGGGACTAACCTGGTTTACTCCTAGTGACGAGCAGAGCCTCATTTCCAGAGCGCAAATTCTGGCACGAATCACCGGCGCATTAGGTGGCCGTGCGGCTGAGGAAGTTATTTTCGGGGATGCGGAGGTAACAACGGGTGCTGGAAACGACTTACAGCAGGTAAGCGGCATGGCACGTCAGATGGTTACTCGGTTCGGCATGTCCGACCTAGGTCCTCTATCTCTTGAAAGTCAATCAGGTGAAGTATTTCTTGGGCGAGACTGGATGACGCGCTCCGAGTATTCCGAAGAAATTGCTGCCCGGATTGACGCTCAGGTTCATTCAATTGTTGAACATTGCTACGATGATGCCCGTCGGCTGATTCGTGAAAACCGGGTTGTCATCGATCGGTTAGTAGATCTGCTAATCGAGCGCGAAACCATTGATGGCGAGGAGTTTCGACAAATCGTTGCTGAGTATACAGATATACCTGAGAAAGAGCAGTATATTCCTCAGATATAAATCTCGAAACTCTCAGTAAGTAGCTGAACAGGGATGTGGTATCTCATCCCTGTTTTTATGCTTTTGGACTGGTTGTCGCCACATTATTTGATTCGCTCATGCGGATTGATGGACGACGAGAGGGAATCGAACCGTAAATGTAGAGCCGACTCCAACCTCAGATACTACTTCGATCTCGCCCTGGAGTAATCTAATCAGTCGCAACGTGATCGCAAGCCCCAAACCTGTACCACCTGACTTAGAAACCGATCGCCAGCATCAACTTGAAAATAGGGTTCAAAGATACGAGGTTGATCTTCCAGGGAAATTCCTACACCTGTGTCTTTAACTGAGATAGACCAACGCTGATCCGGCAATCCCTTACAGTGAACTTGAACGGAACCCGCTTCTGTAAATTGAACCGCATTATTTAAGAGATTTGTAATAATCTGCTGCAACCGTAGGGGATCGGTGACGACTTGGGCTGGGGCCGATTCACAGTCCACGATGACCTGCAATCTCTTAGAGGCAATTTCTGATTCCATCGCCTGTACAGTTTGCTCAATGATAAATGAGGCATTGGTTGGTAGCAGGTGCAACTGAAGCTGCCCAGTTTCATAACGGAGCAGTTCTGTTGTGTCATTGATCAAACGCAGAAGCTGTCTGCTGTTTTGAAGTACGCGTTCGATGTGACCGATTCTAGGCGATATATCTTCCGCTTCTGTAATTTGTTTTTGCTGACGGAGAAACAGGGTCGTGTACTCAATGACGGAGCTGAGGGAGCTTTTAGCTTATCAGTAAGCTGCTGAGACAGTGTATCCTGACTGGTTCGTACCAGTCGTGTCACTTCCTGATTTGCCATTGTTGCCTGCTGTTGCAGCTGCTCCAATTCTTTCACCCGTTCTCCAACGTAGCTCTTGAAGCTTTGAGAAATCGCTTCGTCCACTACAGTGTCAATCAGGCGAAAAACTCGATACACCTCCATTGAGGATTCCTTAAGCAATTCTGGCTCCAGGCTTGAAAAATAGCTTCTCGCAATAGGCGATATTCTCGAGCGACTTCCGTTGGAACAAACCCCTGCTCCGCCCGTAAAACGCCATGTTCTAAACCAGCGGACACCAACGCTTGAATGTCGCTGGGCTGTGTTTTAGAAAGTACCGATGCGATCGCCTTTAAGACAAGCGGCACATGGTCCTGTACAGCTGTCACTGACAGCGTATCGTCCGTTTCCATGTGCTTGTCTTCGCGTACAGCTTTCATCCACTGCTCAATGATTGAGTCTGATCGTTCAATAAGCAGTTGGCTGAAGTTAATCATGATTCTGAACGGGAACGTTGATAAGGAAAATCTTGAATGAGGTCAGTCTAGCGATTTAGCAGAAAAAATGTGCAGGAAGTTCCGTTGCGTATCTCGAAAATCTTTATGCCCAGCGAGGTAAGACAACCTCCTGAGTTTAAGGCAAATTTGGCATTGAGCAGTTGATGATTTCGTTGATTCGTATTTTGAAATACATATTTAAGCATGGTTAACAGAGCAATGTTGCGGATCGCAGTGGTAGATGATAACGAGGCGTGGCTCTTCACCCTTGAGAACTTTCTCCAACAGCAGGGATTTGCCGTCGCTACATTCAATGACGCCCATACATTTATGAAAGTAGCCGATCAATTTGATATTGCTCTCGTGGATTTTTCCATGCCCTCTCCTCATTATCAAAAAGAAATTAATGGCCCCGAACTCATCTCTCAACTGAAACAGAGCTTGACTCACGCACCATTTCTAATTCTGGTCTCTGCTTATTTCACAGATGAAATTTTGGAGTACGCTAAGGATCTGTGCCCCCATGCAGATGCTTACTTGAGTAAAGGAATTGGCTTGAAAGGACTTTTGCAGCGGATGCAGCAATTGCTTACAGATAATTCTGCAACCCGTCTCTACTACAAAGCGAATGTACTCTCAAACCGTCAAAGCTAGTGGACAGGACGATCGGTGCCATTACAATTGGTGCGATACGGGCAAACACCGGTGAGAGTATTCTTCTTTAACAAGGGATTTGGGCACGGCAAAATCTTCTTGTCGCAGAATTTGATTATCGGAACCAAGTAATCGCAGTTCGCAGACTCCTGTTGCACCGGGAGCAATAAGAGCAAAGGTCCCGTTGTTGCTCCAATCCCGTAGAATTTGCCCATTGTTGAAGGTGGCTTCTACGGCTGCTACTTTGGATTTCAAGATTTGCCCGTAAAGGACCGTATAGCGATCAGTCTTATTTAAGGATTTACTGATGCCATACTCAACCAGTTGATCCGAAGCATCCCGTGGATCTTTCGTCCCGTAGCTATCGCTGCCGCTTACTTGCCAACTAATCCCATTGCGCTTGACGACTTTGTGCCCAAAAATAGCTTGCATCGGTGACTTTTGATCCTTCCCAGGGCACAGGGCACTGTAAAGAATAATGATTCCCTGTGCCCATTTCTGAGTGCTCACAACCTGGAAATCTTCTGCTTTTGCCTTGCCATCGGTTGGGCAAATCACCTTCTGATAAATCAGGTCTTTGGGCATGGCGGACGCCAGAATAGAAAGCGCACAGCTAGAGGTGGTTAGACCCACAATTCCAGTTAAACCAATCAGCAGCCGTTTCATTGTTCTTTTCTAGGGGTTGCGGCGGTGACGATCGTCAATGATCTCGTTTATTAAATACTCAGTAGCTATAGCAGTTTTCTAAAACTGATTTAGGAAACTGGACTCGGCACAGATGAGATTTGTAAGGCAAATAACCGGTGCACGTTCTAAATTTAAGTCTGCCTCAGCGTAAAAGTTTAGTTAATGCACCTTAGAGGTAATTTAATCGGCCCAAGCCATTTCTTGTTAAGGAACAATGACAGACAAACGGCTGTAACAATCATCGGTGGGCCTAAAAGGTAATGATGCGCGACAGTAGCTGCCATCGTTAACAGCTCCAAAATCCTTACAACTTTGGTACTACCCAATCGTCAAGCAAGAAGGAGCGGCGTATAAGGAAAGGGAGTAGAGCTGAATAGCCAGTGCGCTTGCCTTAGAGTCCATTATTCCACCTAAAACTCGTTGCTGGAAATTCTTAACGCTTACTGCTCGTTTTTTGAGCTGCCAGGGTATTCCGCTCCCAGAAAATCCCATCGACATAGCCCTGAATCTCTTTGTCATTATCCGCTATCTCCAACCGTTTCTCCGCCAGTAGGCAGTAGTCTTCGTCAAGTTCAATACCTAAGTAGCGTCTGCCCAACTTCTTAGCAACAACAGACGAGGTACCACTTCCTAAAAACGGATCAAACACTGTTTCCTCTGGATTTGTGCTGGCAAGGATGAGCTTGGCCAGAAGCTTTTCGCTTTTTTGTGTGGGGTGACTTGTGTTTTCGGTCATGGACCAGAACGGAATCGTAATATCCGTCCATAAATTTGAAGGAAAGGTGTCTCGGAAGTTTCCGCTCTGCGTCTGTTGCCAATCTTTGGGGTACCATCGGCCAAACGATAAGGAGCAACCACACGCCGCTTCAGCTTGACGGCATCGGCGTTAAACGTGTAGCGATCAGACACAGTACAAAACCAAATATCTTCGCTCGCATTTTTCCAATTTGAATAGGCTCCCCGGCCCTTCTCACGCTCCCAGGTAATACGATTGCGCACGATGAAGTGAGCAGAAGCAACCGTAAAGATCGAAGCTGAAGAGAACCAATCACCGCAGATGTAGATAGAGGCCGATTGCTTCAGCAGAGGGCAAAGAGCAGAAACAACCCTATCAAGCCAAGCGGTGTATTGCTCTACGGTCTGCTTGAAAAATTTCTGGCCGTTGAACGCCTTATTTAAGTTGTAGGGAGGATCAAGAATTAATAGATCCACAAAGCCGAGAGGCAACCGCTTAACCCATTCAAGGCAATCTCCTGAATCGTGCCTTGTGGTGCTTCTGTAAAACCAATGGAAGGAAATTGCTGAATCAAACCGGGCGAAGCCGAGATCTATCCGTCTGAGTTAATACCTGCGTCCGGTTCATTAGTGTTTGTAACGGTTGGTAAGTGATTAGGCAGCGATCGCTCAATTATTGCCCAGCCCAACCAAACGATCGCAATTTCGTTGCACTTTTGTATCGTTCTGAATTATTTATCAAACGATTGGGCATCCTGAGCGAAAACGGCTAGGTCGAACACGTTCTTTGCAAAGTCTTGGAGTAGTGACTAACAAAATCAAGGGTCACTCCGTAAAGGCCAACGTTTGGAAGGAATCCACCTATAAGCACCTTTAGCAATGGAATAGGGACCATGGGCATTGTTAAACTTCTAGAGCATTACTCCATAGGCGAACGGAAGTTTCACAATTTGAATCTTGTTGGGGCAACCTTGCAGGGAATGGATTTGAGTGGGGTTGACCTGAGCGGAGCCGACTTGAGCGAGGCAAATTTGAGTGGGGCAAACCTTTGTGGAGTAGATTTGAGCAAAGCCTCCTTAATTGGCACAAACCTAGTGGGTGCAGACCTTAGCCGTGCCAATCTCAAAAACGCCAACCTACGAGAAGCGAACCTGAGCGAGGTCAATCTTCAGGAAAGCGACCTCAGCTTTGCCAATCTGGTTGAAGTCACCCTGAGCGGTTCAAACTTATATCGGACTGACCTCGGCTATACAAATCTCAGAGGAGCGTTTCTGAGTGAAGTAGAGCTAAACGAAACCAACTTAGTAGCGGCTAATTTGAGCGAAGCAAATCTCAGTCGAGCGAACCTGAGCAAGCTACAGATGAGCGGTGTGATATTAGAATGCGCTAATTTGACGAACGCCAATCTAAACGCCGTGAATCTGAATGGAGCAAACTTGAGCCGGGCAGTTCTAAATGGTGCCAATTTCAGCAAAGCGACCCTGAGTGGAGCCAGTTTGAGATGGACCAATGCAAGTTGGGCAAACTTTCAGGACGCTAACCTCCATCGCGCCAATCTTTATCGGGCAAAGTTAATTTGGGCTGACCTTAGTGGTGCTGTTCTCACCGAAGCAACGCTACTAGACGCGAATTTGGTGCGAGCAACGCTACAAGGGGCTGATCTTAGAGGGGCAATCTTGCCGGATGGAGAAGCAAAGGACAATTGATTGGTCAGGAATTGGGCAGTGCAAAGGATAACGTTATAATCTAAGGTCCAGAATTCACAATTGTTAGCAAGCATTCAATGAGTCTTTCGATCGCCGATCTTCGCCGTAGCTACACACTACAACAATTGAATGAGGCGGATGTCAACCCCGATCCGATCAAGCAGTTTCAGGTGTGGTTTGACCATGCGATTGCGGCCCAACTGCCGGAACCCAATGCAATGACCCTTGCCACAGCGAGTAAAGACGGAATTCCCTCTGCTCGAATTGTGCTTCTAAAGGGCGTCGATCATCGTGGGTTTGTTTTTACACCAACTACGAGAGCCGCAAGGAAAAGAACTCGCTGAGAATCCCCAGGCTGCGATCGTCTTTTTGTGGACAGTGCTTGAGCGGCAGGTTCGGATTGAAGGTAGGGTCGAAAAGGTTTCCGATCAGGAAACGGAAACCTACTTTCAAAGCCGTCCCCTGGAGAGCCGCCTGGGTGCCTGGGCATCTAATCAAAGCTGCGTGATTCCCGATCGGGATGTCCTAGAGAAACGGTTTCAGGAGCTTCAGACCCAGTATCAAGACCAGGACATTCCCCGTCCGCCGCATTGGGGTGGGTATCGCATTGTTCCAACCGTTATCGAGTTTTGGCAGGGACGCCCCAACCGTCTGCACGATCGTCTGCGCTACCGCTTGAACGAAGATAATTGGGCCATTGAACGGCTTGCACCATAGGACGTGCTTTAAAGGGACTGAGGATTGAGTGCTGAGGACTGAGGATTGAGTGCTGAGAAAGGTTACTCAGCGCTCAATCACTCAGCACTGTTTCAACGGTTAGTTATAGCAGTACTGCTACATATTAGGACAATCAAACTACTGAGAGCGTTGCAATGACTGGCTTTCACACTCAGTCCTCAGCACTCAGCACTTTGCTATAAGAGCTTAAAACAGTCCCTAAAGCATCGTTACAATATTCGAAACTTGGCGTAGGAGCGACGGGTGTGCAAATCACAACGCGAAACGTGGGGTTGACGGTGGGCGATAGCCTGATGCACGTTGCCTCTCCCAAAACCAGGGTAAACGCATCTAAAAGAGAGGGGACAAGGGTGTAAGATGGGGGTTTCCCTCCTTTATGCCTCCGATTGTTAGCCGAGAGAATTTGTCTGCCTGCCTGAAGCAATACTTTGGTGACATTGCTGACCCTAGAGTCGAACGCACCCGCGCCCATCAATTGCTCGACATCATAGCGATTGCCTTGTTGGCGGTGCTGGCAGGGGCAGATAGTTGGGTCGCCATCGAAACCTACGGCAATGCCAAACGCGCCTGGCTCGAAACCTTCCTGGCTTTGCCGAATGGGATTCCCTCCCACGATACCTTCGCTCGTGTGTTTGCGCGGGTTGACCCTGAAGCGTTCGAGGCAAGTTTCCAGCAGTGGGTCAAAGCATTCGTGTCTTCGCTTGCAGCAGAAGTGGTGGCGATTGATGGCAAAACGGCGAAAGGCTCCTACGACCGAGAAGGCGGGGTCAAAGCCCTACAACTGGTGAGTGCTTGGGCAAGTGAGCATCAATTCGTGCTGGGACAGTGTGCGGTAGACTCTAAGTCAAATGAAATTACAGCGATTCCTGTGTTGCTGGAGCAACTTGCCTTAACGGGCTGTATCGTCAGTATTGACGCGATGGGCACCCATAGTCCGATTGCCCAGCAGATTCACCAACAGCAAGCCGACTATATTCTTGCCCTCAAAGACAATCAGCCCACGTTGTCAAAACAGGCGCAGCAGTGGTTTGAGCAGTTTCACACAGGTTCCGGTGAAGGAGTCGATTACACGCAGCACCAGCAGTGTGAGGCAGGACATCATCGCATTGAGTCGAGGCATGTGTTTCAATTCCCGATTGCCCAAGTGTTTACCCCCACGCAATGCAAAGATTGGGCAGGGGTACAAAGTCTGGTAGTTGTGCAATCTCAACGTCGGCTCTGCAACAAGGACACCTTAGAACCCCGCTATTTCCTCAGTTCCCTTGCCGTTGATGCCGCCACCTTTGCTCGCTATATTCGCGCTCATTGGGGCATTGAAAACCAACTGCATTGGTGTCTTGATGTCGTCTTCAACGAAGATGCTTCTCGCATTCGTAAGGATCATGCACCCCGCAACTTCAGTCTCCTGCGGCGGTTTGCCCTCAACCTGTTGCGCCAGGATGCCTCAAACGGAAGCTTAACGATGAAACGCTACAAAGCCGGACTCGACGACCAATTTATGCTGCAAATTCTCACCCCGCTCCGAGCGCTGGATGAAGCATAGTTTGACCCTCGATTTTGATTTGTACCCTGGCATTTTGTTCTACTCGGATATTTATCAGTTAGGGAAACCAATTACCCTATTGGTTGATCGCCTAGCGGGCTATGGCTACGTTGTTGCAGCCCCGAAATTTTCCATCGAATTGAACCGATTGGGGCAGTCATAGAACCCGATGATTTGGGACGTATGCGAGGAAATGATGATGCCCGTCGAACCGCGATCGCCGACTTTGATGCCGATGCTCGGGTCGTGCTGGATTGGCTCAAGCATGAAGGCACCGTTGCCTCTAATCAGCTAGGGGCGATGGGCTTTTGTATTGGAGGACATCTGGCATTTCGGGCGGCGCTTCAGAGCGACATGAAGGCAACCGCATCCTGTTATCCCACTGGTGTTCAAAATGGCAAGCTGGGCAGGGGCACTGCCGATACAATTCAGCGATTTAGCGACATTCAAGGTGAACTACTGGTGATATTTGGCACGCTTGATCCCCACGTACCAGAAGCAGGTCGGGAGACGGTCATTCAAGCACTGAAATCGGCTGGTACAGTCCATAACGTTCTGATTTACGAGGCAGACCACACCTTTATGCGGAATGATGGGTACCGTTACGATCCCGAAGTCACAGACACTGCCTGGGCAGAAATTATCGCGTTTTTCAAGCGAGTGTTCACCTGAATAAACTTGCGCTAAACGACAACGATATACGGTGAGTTAGCTGGAGGCGCTTTTCCGGCTCGGACCAATGCTTGGTAGGTCATAGCGCAAACTTCTGCCCGCGTTGCTTCCCGAATGGGATTAATTTTCGAACATCGGGATAATTCACAACCAGACCTGCCTGAGTTGCAATTGCCACGGCACTTCGGGCATTTTGAGGAATGCTGTCCTGGTCACTGTAGACGCTCAGCACAGAGACGTCCGCCGCAGGTAAGCCCAATCCGCTGACCAGAGAAAGAAGGATCTGTAGCCGGAGAACGTTCTGGTTTGGCTTGAAGGTGCCATCCGGGAAGCCGGAAATAAATCCCCCTGATACGCTTGATCGATCATGGGCTTAGCCCAGAAATCAGCCGCCACATCGGGAAAGGTAATTCCGTCCCGCTTAGCAGGAGGATTAAAAGCCCCGGCAACTACGGAGGCATACTGCGCCCGACTAATATTTGTATCGGGCCGGAAAGAGCCATCTTCAAAGCCACGAATCAAGTTTTGATTCGCAAGACCCAGGATAAAGTCTGCAGCCCAATGCCCCTGGATATCTGTAAAGGCGACAGTGGATGGGTCAGCCGCGACGATGTAGGGAGAGGCGATCGCGGGGTGCGGTTAAGCGCTACCAGTGCCTGATAGATGAGCGCGACGACTTCGGCACGGGTAATGTCCCGCATGGGTTGGAGTTGAAGAACGTTGGGATAGTTCACAACAATACGGCGTTGGGTAGCGGTTGCCACCTCTGCGGTTGCATAACCCGGAATCTGGGCACGATCGGTAAAAACGTTGAGGCTGTCCAGCACACCGCCCGTTAACCCTAGCCCGTTAACCAGGGCAACGACCGCCTGCACCCGCGTCAGGTTCAGGTTTGGTCGAAAGGTGCCATCGGGGAATCCCACCATGAATCCCATTTGAATGGTTTTCCGAATCGTGTCAGATGCCCAGAATGAGTTGGGTACATCCGTAAAGTTGGCAGCTGGTTTTTCAGCGGTAGATCAAACGCTTTTGCCAGCAGCGTTGCATACTGGGCGCGGGTTAACGGAGCTTCAGGGCGGAAGGTATTGTCCTCAAATCCCCGAATGAATCCTCGGCTGACTAAGCCTTGGATAAATGCCTCGGCCCAATGTCCACGGGTATCGGTGAAGCCGGATGAAACGGGCGGTGGCGTCGGGGTGGGTGTGGGGTTGGAGTTGGGGTCGGAGTCGGCGTTGGTGTAGGCGTTGGAACCGGAATCGGTGCTGGCGGGGAACTTCGCTAGCAGCAAATTCAATCAAGCCCTGAGTGCGGGTGGGATCAATCTGGTTGCCGACGGAGAGGACTGTAAAAGACGTACTGTTTTGTAAATCAAACTGAGTATTCGATCGAAAAATGTTGCCGCCGGGATCCTGACTCTTACCCAAATCGGGCTGGGCGTTTTCTGCAACAACCAGACCCACTTCTGTATTTTCTCAATGACATTGCTTCGCAAAACGGGTCTACAGGCACGGTTAACGACGAGGCCAGAGCGGTTTTCGAGGATACGATTGTCTGTCAGCAGAGGAGCGGCATTGTCGCCAATGGCAAATCCAAATCCTGTTTTCTGGCATACATTGCGTCGCCATTCGCCTTTCGCATTCCGAACGATCGTGAACCCATTTGATGCGTTTTGAATGGCAACGTTATCTGAAACGATCGGGACTGGCGCTACCCGTTGCAAATACGCCTTCCCGCTTGTTGTTAACGAAGGTGTTATTGGCGATCGTTGGATTGGTCGATTCCACCCAAACCGCTGTTCCCCGTGTCTCCTGATTTGTCACAGTCACGCCCCGCAGTTGGGCATTGTTGTCAAGCTGAAAGGTGACATTTTGGTTGGCGAAGGTCTTACTCAAAAACTTGCCGCTACCCGTAATGATGATCCCGTTTCCTTTCTTGGCCTCATCCCCAAAACCGTCACTTCTGAGGGAATGGCGATCGGAAAGATTTCTCCACTTGCGGCACTGTAGGTACCCGGTGCTAGCTGAATAATTGTTCCTGCTCTGGCTTGCTGTAGCGCGCGGACAATTGTTTTTAAACGGCGTGGCCTGAGCACCATTACCACCATCGTTGCCAGTTGCAGGATTTACATACAGTTGAGTAGATGCCGTTGATTGGACCATTGGTAATTTGGGGAGTAGGGAGTGGGGAGTTTTTAAGTTTTGAGCTTTAAGTTTTGAGTTAATTTTGCCCTCTAGCATTTAATACCTAACATCAACCCCTCCATCTCGACTCCCAATTCCCCACTCCCCATTTCCCTTCCGGTTGCTGTTATTACAGTATCTTGAAAGGATGCGGAATAGGCTGTTTAAGCAGCGTCGTGGGGTTTCCATGCTAACGGTGGTTTTAGTTATGAATGGGTTGATTGGGCTAGCTTGTTTGTTCATTGCCTGGAGGCTTTGGACGCTCAAAAATCAGCTCGCTCGAACGGCTGACACATTAACGTCTGTAGAACGGAAAGTTCACAGAGTGCTTTATCGAGCGCCGGAGTACATTCATAAAGGGAAATCGAGTACACACTATCTCCGACAAAACCTTCAGAATTTGGAACCCCAATTACAGCGGATGCAGCAGTTAATGTCTCTCCTCAGTATTGGTCAACTCCTGTGGCAGCGCCGTTTCATGCTGTCTCAACGTCCTAAACCCAGCAGACGATCGACGTCGAAACCCTCGCGCAGGGAAACTTTCTAACAATTTCCACCTGGTTGACTCCCCACTCCCCACTCCCCTGCCCATTCAATAACGGCACTGGCTCAGTCAAATTTCCTTTATTTGCCAAAGAGTGAATGCGTCAGAATGGTGAGGTAGAGTTATAGTGTCCTATTTACCGATCCTGCAATGTCAAATAGCCGTTCTGGAGCATTCTTGGGAGGACTACTGCTGGGAACCGTCATTGGCACCGTGACAGGCATTTTAATGGCACCTCGTGCTGGTCGGGAAACCCGTCAGTTTTGAAGAAATCAGCGGATGCGTTTCCAGAACTGGCGGAGGATCTGTCAACCAGTGTTCAACTTCAGGCCGATCGCCTCTCGGATTCGGCGTTGCGTAATTGGGACAGCACCTTAGTTCGGTTGCGAGAGGCGATCGCGGCTGGTGTGGAAGCCACTCAGCGAGAACGGCAGGAGATCGAAACAGCGGAAATTGAGCTGGACCCCGAGGAAGATGAACCTGCGCATGAAAAACTGCTTTAGCGAATGGACTTGTAGATAACGGACTGTGACTGATCCCCTCTTCTGGCTAGTACTTTCTCTTCTGTTCGTTACCGCGAGCCTGACTATTGTTCTGGCGGTTGCGATTCCTGCATTGAGGGAAATGGCGCGTGCGGCCCGCAGTGCCGAAAAACTTTTTGATACATTGCGACGGGAATTTCCACCCACATTGGAGGCCATCCGTCTGACTGGGCTTGAAATCAGCGATTTAACGGATGATGTGAGCGAAGGAGTTCAGAGTGCTGGAAACGTCGTGAAACAGGTTGATCAGAGCTTGAGCAACGTCCGTCAGCAGGCGCAGAAGGTTCAATCTGGAACTCGCAGCGTGGTGGTTGGGGTCAGGGCTGCCTGGAAAGCGTTTATGCGATCGCAAAACCTCCTAGCCAGCGTCGCTCGTCCGATCGTCTTCCGCCTGCAAGATCCGATATGGAACTGGAGGCAGGCTTCCCATCCAGTGCGGAAAGGCATTTAAGCGATCGTTATCCGCTGCCTGAAGAAACCTCCGCATCTCAACGTTCGTTTTCAGCCCAGAACAGTCCAGACGCGATCGCAGAAAACTCTAACGGCATTACATACAATTCACCGGACGCTCGCAGACGCCCTTCATCACTAGAACCACCTGTTCAGGATAGGAGTGAAAAGCCGCGTCGTCCCACCAGTCGAACCGATGCCAGCGATCGAGATGTCGTTTCAGAATAGGCATCGCTTGACCAACACCTATTCTCCTATTCAAAGGTGCAGAGGAGGACTGCCCGTGTTCTCTGTGTCTCTGCGGTGAACCTTTCTCACCCACGATCCATAGTCAAATCGTCTAGGATCAGGAGAGAAAATGATCGAACGGGATTCAAAATCAGTCCATGTCTGAATTGACGCCAAATTTGGGAGATTCTTATAACTCTAGTGAGCTGAATCAGGAGTTAGATGAGGCCATTTTCGGGTTTGAGGACATGCAGGCAGAGCTAAATTACCGCCAGGCCCAAAGCGCATTGCGAGATCTGGTCGAGAATTTGGATCTAACTCCGCAGGAACGCCGGGGACTGGAAACGGAAATCGGTAGTCTGGAATCGATGCTGGACAAACTCGATCGCCAGGTTGTCCATATTGCTGTTTTTGGAATGGTGGGGCGGGGCAAATCTTCGCTGTTGAACGCTTTATTGGGAGATCAGGTATTCGAAACAGGACCGATTCATGGCGTTACTCGCGTTTGTCAAAGCGCCAACTGGACGATCACCCAAGAAGCGGTAGACGGCAGCGATCGCCCCTGTTTCGGGTTATGTTACCGAGTTCAGGTAACTCCTGCATTGAATTAATTGATACTCCCGGCATTGATGAAGTAGATGGAGAAGCGCGGGAAGCCTTGGCCCGGCAGATTGCAAAACAGGCAGATTTAATTCTGTTCCTGATTGCGGGTGACATGACCAAGGTGGAATATAAGGCACTGTCTGAGCTGCGGGAAGCCAGTAAGCCCATCCTGCTGGTGTTTAACAAGATTGATCAGTATCCCGATGCCGATCGGTTAGCCATTTATCATAAAATTCGAGACGAGCGGGTACGGGAACTGCTTTCGCCTGATGAGATTGTGATGGCCGCTGCATCGCCGCTTGTTGCGAGGGCAGTCCGGCGCTCTGATGGCACAACGGCCGCCCAACTAGGAACCGGAAAGCCACAAATTGAAGAATTGAAGCTGAAGATTTTGGAGATTTTGCACCGGGAAGGTAAGTCCCTGGTTGCCCTCAACTCCATGCTTTACGCAGATGATGTAAATGAGCGGTTGGTAGAACGCAAAATGGTAATCCGCGACCAGAGCGCCAACCGCATTATCTGGAATGGCGTAATAACGAAAGCGGTGGCGATCGCGATCAACCCCATCACGATCGTGGATATCCTCAGCAGCGCGGTCATTGATGTAGCAATGATCCTTGCCCTGTCGAGACTTTATGGTATTCCGATGACGCGTCAGGGGGCGATCGGCTTGCTGCAAAAATCGGCATTGCGATGGGCGGAATCACCGCAAGTGAACTGCTGGCAAATCTGGGTCTGAGTTCCTCAAAGGCTTCTTGGGCCTATCTGCCCCTGCAACAGGTGGAGCATCCCTGGCAGCCTATGCCTCTGTTGCGTTGACTCAAGCAGGCGTTGCTGGAGTTTCCTCTTACGGAATTGGGCAAGTCACAAAAGCCTACCTGGCAAATGGCGCTTCCTGGGGACCCGATGGCCCTAAAGCAGTCGTGAACCGGATCCTGGCTTCCCTGGATGAGGAATCCATTCTCAGTCGAATCAAAGATGAACTTCGAGCCAAACTAGATCTGAGCCATCGCAAACCGAAGGAAGTTCAGTAGGAATTGAGAATTAAAAATTGAGAATTAAAAATTGAGAGGTCTTGAATCCTTAATTCCTAATTCTTCATTCTCCTCACCCCTTCTGACCCCTGCCCCTGATCCCTGATCCCTGCTACTTTACTGCTCACGCAGGGCATATCCAACACCGCGAACGGTATGGATTAATCGTTTTTCACCCTTTTCTTCCAGCTTCAACCGTAGATAGCGAATATACACTTCAATAATGTTGGAGTCTCCAACAAAGTCGTAACCCCAGACATGTTCCAGAATTTGATCGCGGGTAAACACCTGGCGGGGATGGCTCAACAAGTATTCCAGAAGGTCAAACTCTTTGGCGGTTAGCTCGATCGCCCGTTGCCCTCGAAACACTTCACGGGTGCGGCGATTCAGGCTCAAGTCTTCAAACTGCAACACATCTTCATCCGCCTCCTGTGTGCGTCGCAGGTGAGCACGAATCCGCGCCAGCAGTTCTTCAATGCTGAACGGTTTAACCACATAATCATCGGCCCCGGCGTCCAGACCCGTAACGCGATCGCCCACCTCATCCCGCGCAGTCAACAAAATGACGGGAACTTTACTGCCCGTTGCTCGCAAACGACGGCACAACTCCACCCCGGTTAACCCTGGCAGCATCCAATCCAGAATTGCCAGATCCGGCTCTGACTCCCGCGCCATGCTTAACCCCGACATCCCGTCATGGGCCACGCTGACCTGGTAGCCCTCAGTGCTCAGTTCTAATTCCACAAACCGAGCCAGCTTAACTTCGTCTTCTACTAAAAGAATGTGTGCTGCCATGATCTTGCTCCCTGCATGAGCAACGTGGAAACGGGTAGCAATTCTCGGAAAGCGTAAGGACAGAGCCAATTCTCTCACCAGAGAAACACTACAGGTTATCTATATTCATTTACTTTAGTGGAAACGCTTTTAAAAAAATGAGTCTTCCCTGAGATAAGCAGTAGCTTTTGCTGAAAAGGACATTACAGCAGTTTTCAAGTGAATAGACCTCAAATTGTAGGGTGAGCATTGCTCACCAAATCCGACAGTTGGAGCATCTGAGCAATTGATGGGCGTGCCCATCCTACTGAAAATGACTGTAAATGCGGAGGGCGGAGGGCAAACAACCAGCAGTAAATCTACACGATCACGCTAGCCAAGGACGGCAAAACTTAACTCGTACATGCCCTAGTTTGGCGTCACATTGGAAGTACTCGCGCTTTCTGTATAGCGCTCCGAAAGCTCTACGGTGATCCTCCAGGCCCTCAAGGAAGACCAACTTCCGCCCGTGGAAATTTAGCATGTCATTGCGCGTTTTAATTCCAGCAGCTTGCATCCGTGCCAGTTCGTCCTCCAGGTTCTCGACAGCAAAACAGACATGGTTGTAGCCGATCGCATGCAAATCTTCAATCAACGGATTTGAAACACCATTGGGCGATCTGTACATCAGCAACTGGACCTCACAGCGCGGCACTGCTCCCGTAAGCACCAGGGTCACGTGATCGGCAGTGATATCAGGCACCCCATGTAGTCGGAGAAGACTTCACCAGAGATAACCACTGACTTGTCAAGCTCGAAGCCGAGCAAACCGAAGAACGTTTTTGCAGCCTCAAGATCACGTACAACCACCGTCACGTGGTCAAAGTGTTTTACCATATCTGCTCCTCGCGTTGGTGGGTATTGCATTGCCCAAATAATAGCCCCAACTCCTAATTCTCTTTGGGGGTGATCATAATTCTCGATTCCTACTTCTCATTTTTAACGCTCCCGTTTACTCGCCGCTAGAACTTCTCAGACTTCATAAAGGAACTCTATGCTGTCAAGATGCATAGTTCTCTTGCACATTAGGGTAAGAAGTGGGCAAAAGGAGCGGCGCTTGAAGATCTTTCGTATCCTCGCTGAGCGTTACCGCAACCATCGCCGTCGCTTTAGCTTGCGTTGTAATCTTATTGCTGCGCTTTACAACTACGAGCAAGCTCAGGCAGCTTAACTCTCCTAATGTGCAAGAGGTCGAATCCGTTTAGGATCGCTATAGTTGGCTATTAGCTGTCAGTTATCGGCAATTTTGTATAAGCTGGCAGCTGATGGCTGATGGCTACCCAAAATCTACGCTATAGCAATGGGCAATAATTGTAGAGATGCCCTTGCCTATTGCCCCTGCCTGTAGCCCATAACTGATTTTTATACTCAGCACTCAGTCCTCAGCGCTTAGCATTTCACTATATTGATGTGAAGCAGTCCAAAGTCTGAAAAAATCTCTGTTAGCAGACAATAATTCTTGGCTTCGCGTTAATCTTACATAGGGTCAGAAGGCATGAGAATACGGTGAGTCTTGAATGGTTGTGAGATGAGCAACACCAGTTGAACATCATTTAACCACGCCGAAACCATTACGATTTGGACACACCGAAATTAAAACGTGGCATGGATAAGCCTTCATTGATTCTTTCGTTCGCTAATAACTTAGGAGATAACAATGAAGTCCTTCAACTGGCGCAAGGCTCTAGCGCCATTGCTTTTATCGGTATTGTTGCTGGTTACGGGTTGTGCCCCGAAACCTCCTTCTCAATTTGCTGAAGCTCAGAAACAGAGTACTCAGAAAGGCGCTCAGCCCGCAGTTTCAAAAGATGCAACTCAGGGTAGTAGCTTTAACAAGTTCTTTCCAAAACCGTCCGAAGGTTATGAGCGTGTCTTTACACAGGAAAAGAAAGGATTTTCGGAAGCAAAACTGAAGAAGGGCGGAAAGGAGGTTGCGATGCTTTCTATCTCTGACACCATTAGTTTGCCAACCGCCGCCAAGAAATTTGAAAGCAGCACACAAAAGATTGCTGGCTTCCCCTCAATGGATATTGGTACCCTACAGACGGCGCTGCTTGTTTCAAATCGCTATCAGGTAAAGGTTCAATCCCGTGATCCGGCTTTCACACAGAAAGACCGTCAAGCATGGATTCAGAAGTTTGACCTGAATGGTCTATCCAAACTCAAGGCATAGCGGAACTATCACAGATGGATCTGAGAAGGTAATGGTGATCAGCTCAACCAGTCATCATTAACCACTCAAAATCATTTCGACTTGAGTACTCCCCATCACAATAGGGCTATTTATGAGCAAACCAATTTTGAACTTGTGGATGAACTGCCAACTGGTGGTTTGACGGTGATGGCGTTACGATCGCTCGACTTTGCAGTTCCCGGCCAGTGGGACAACCTGGTGGGATTCACCAACACCATTCGTGCAGTGACCGGGGAAGCAGACGAAGCACTCATTCAGCAAATTGGCGATCGGGCTGTCTATCTATTTAACGATAAGTCTCAAGGCTATCAGCGTGCTCTGTGGCTCTATCAAACCGTTGATAGTGCTGCGACTGCCCTAGGTTACGCCGCTGCTGCCAATAAGGTTGGCGAAAGCATTTCCTTCCTGGGATTTCTAGACAAACTTACGCCAAAACCAGAAAGAGCACAGACGATTGACCTGGGGGTGAAATTGGTTACTGAGCTGGTTGCCTTTTGCCAGATTAACGGCATTCCTGGCGACAGTATTGGTGATTTTCTATCAGCCTTGGGTGATTACAGCGGTGAGTCGCTGATGAGAATGGCAGCGCTTGTCTGTTTTGATGGCTTGATTCCCTGGGTCCTTCTTTTATCGAAAAGGCCCTTTCCACATTTGGTGGATTAAGTCCTTCTGAATTGGAACAGAATCAAACATTTCAAGGGGTCAATGAGCTGATTCCAGGCGGCGATTCATCCGGGAAGCTTGGCTTCATCAACCAAAGCTTCGATTCAGTCAAAGGTTGGATGGGTGACTTTGTGTCTTCACGGGGGAAACCACTCAAGAAAACGTTGTCAACAATCTTTCGAAGTTTGTTGATATTAGCAAGGACAAACTTGATTACCTGGGCGCGTTTTTAGACATTACAGTGAAGTATTACTCCCACACAGGAACTCAAACCCTTGCCCGACGTTTGATCGAACGTGCAGTCGCTGAAATCTAATATCGTCGGTAAACTACCCTATTTAGCCCTTATGGTCCGCGACCAGCCTTAGATTTTGGGCTGATCACGGACCATAAGGGTTTGATTTTATCCCTCATCCTTACTGCCATATCTATAGAGTCTGAGTTAACGGCTCTTGGGCTTCTTCAGCTCTCCAGCCCAGTTTTTTCAAGTTTCTAAGTTGCCCACAAATAACCGTATTAAATCCAGGGCAGAAGATGACAATATTTTCTTCATCAACCGATCGCACGACACATCCAGTTAACTGATTATTCGGGCGATCGCACACAACTCGTTGTCCAACTTTCCAGATTTTCATGGAGGCATTCTTAAGTTCTACTGCCTTGAAGATACGGTGTAAGACAGGAATCGGGCTTCGTGCTGCTGCATTAACCATATAGGCGATACCCTCTCACCCAGTTGAGTTAAACCATAAGGTGACATTACGAAATCTAGGGATAAAAGGTTTAAAGGAAGCAGGACTGCCCGAAACCAGCGGTGGACAATGGGCCAGAAGGGTGAGAGTTAGGGGCAAGGGAACCGATTACCAGTTACCAATTACCGCTCCTCAAATAATCCGGCCAAAATTACAATCACTCACGTGCGTATCGTCGATCGCCCCTTCTGGAGTGATCACGGGCAGAAGTTCGACAGTCAGTCTTTTGACAGAAACAATCTCACTCTTTCAAAATGAGGGGCAAATTTGAATTCTGATATTCTATGGCTCGCCCTGGTAATTTTTACAATCCTCTTAGCTGGATACTTATCCCTGCTCTTTTAGCTACCCCGGTTCTGGCCCATACCGTAAAGGTAAGTGGAGATGTTGCAGCGACCTTTCATGTTGAACCCCATCACAATCCGCAAGCAGGAAAGCCCTCCCTCGCCTGGTTTGCACTCACCCGTAAAGGTGGACAACTCATTCCCTTATCTCAGTGCAACTGCCAGTTAGCGGTCTACCCAGTTCCCCATGATGAGAACAAGACCGTTCCATTGATGCGGCCAGGGCTGAAAACAGTCAATACCGAGAACTATAAGGGGTTATTGGGGCTAACATTACATTCCCAAGCCGGGAGAGTACGAACTAGAACTCAGCGGAACTCCTAAATCACCTGCAAACTTTAAGCCCTTTAAGCTGTCTTACACCGTCAACGTTGGCGGCAGCGGCGCTCAGATGCATATGCATTAGAGGGGCAAGGGGCGATGGGCAATGATGAATTAAGAATTAAGAGTTGAGAATTAAGAGTTGAGAATTAGGAGACTTCAATCTCTAGTTCTTAATTCCTAATTCTTAATTCTGCCTTTAGCCCTCATCCTCTAGCCTTTAGCCTTTTTCATCCCTCATCCCTCATCCTTCTGTTACATCACTTCTGGATTTGTTTGCGCTTTGATTCGGCAGACTTCTGTAGATCCTGCGCTTTTCCGTAGACGGTGGTACCTGGTTTTACTTTATCTAGCTGGTTTTCGATCGTCTGCAAGCGTCCGGCTACGTGATTTGCATCGAGAAATTTTGCATTTTCAAGCAGGTCCTGCGTTTGTCGCTGAGCCTCTTCATAGGCCTGGACTGCTTCTTTCTCTGTTTCAAGCTGAATGTGGACTTTACTCAGGCTTTGCGTATAGCTTGCTAATAGCCGCTGCGCCTCAACGAAGTCCGGATCGGTGTCTTTAATCTCTTTCAAACGGGCGATCGCGTCTTCCCATTGATTCTGAACTTCCTGCCACTCTGCAACCGAATGAGCGCTTCCCTTAGCCGATTGCTGAGCGATATTCGCAAATTCTTTCGCCGCCTGAATCAGGTTTCCAGATTGAATATTACCTGTTGTCAGCCCGGTTGCTTGCTGAAAGTCACGCTGGTAAGCCTCCAGCTTTGTTTGTGCCATGCGACCTGCTAGCGTTTCACGGGGAACCTGGTTGAGCAAATCCATTCCCTGCTGCCATTGGGTGATCGCGGCCTGCTTCCCAGCATCATTGATCGCTTTCTGGTATTGCTGTTTCGCATCGCCAATAGCCTGATCACCCTTTTGTAACTGGGTCTGGGCATTATGTTCTTGAAACAGCTTGGCATCCATACGAGCCACGTCTTTGCGCGCCTGCTGAAACTCATCCAGCGTAAACCGCCAGCCGCACCCAAACCAACTGCAATAAACCTGTGGATAGTAGCCCAAGAACCAGACGGGCAAAGCATCCAGATGCTTTTGGGCTTCCTTCACTTTCGTACTTCCTACCTCCAGGTCTGCCTGGCTGGTGGTTTGGTTCACAAGCTGGTCTGCCTGCTCGGTCAACGCAATCGCCTGTCGATAATGGTGGTCCATGCTAATGAAGCTGGGCAGCAGAACGATCGGCGCAACTTTGGCAACAGGGTAGCGAATCGGTGGATAGGGCAAATTTAGGAACCAAACGCCTCCGGTAACGCCAGCAAGCGTAACGACTGCAATCTTCATGCCAGTCCAAACGCTAGATGGAGGCTGATTAGCACGAGCCGCCGCCTTCAAGACTTTCTTGCTGAAATTGGGAAATAGGTCATTGATCGTGTCTTCCAATTCTTCCAGCGAAAGCGGCGTTCCTTCCTGCATACGCAGCTTTTCTAGCCGCCTGTAGGCAATTTCCTTCTGCACCTGACCTGCAATGTTGTCAGTGCTACACCGTTCAATTTCAGCTTTCAAAATCTCAAAAGCACGTTTGTTCAGGCGAGCCATAGTGATTGTTTACTCTCCAGATCAGTATTCCCAGAGTTCCATTTATCACTACATCAAGCCTGCTACACGTTACGGATTGAGTTTATTGAGTAATGGCTGATATCGCTATAGCCATCAAAGTTAGGATTTTTATATGGCTAAACCCCTTTTTCACTCGCTGTTTCTTCCCTCACACCTCACACTTCACATCTCACACCTGCTACAAGCAGTAGGTTTAGGGATAGAAATGCTAAAGCCAGCTTAGGAATGTTTGCAGCAATAGCCAGATGTTTAGACCAGCAATGACAATAGCGACAATCCAGGCGATCGCTTTGAGCCACGGTGGATTAACAAATTCACCCATGAGGCGGCGATTGCTGGTAAACATGACTAACGGAATCACTGCAAACGAGAGCTGCAAGCTCAATACAACCTGACTAAATACCAGCAGTTGTCCAGTGCTGCCCTCGCCAAAGAACACGATCGCAATCAACGCTGGAATAATCGCTAACAGACGAGTGGCTATCCGCCGTAGCCAAGGCTTAACTCGGAGCTGTAAAAAGCCCTCCATCACAATTTGTCCCGCCAGAGTTGCAGTCAGGGTAGAACTTTGCCCAGAAGCGAGCAACGCCAAGCCAAAAATGGCGCTGGCCGCACTGACGCCTAATAAGGAGACAACAGTTTATAAGCATCTTGAATTTCTGCAACATCATGATTGCCCGTTGAGTGGAAGGTAGCAGCCGCCACAATTAAAATCGCCGAGTTGATGAAAAGTGCTAACGACAGCGCCACGGTGGAATCAATGGTGCCAAACTTGATCGCTTCCCATCGCTTTCGAGGGGTTGATTGCCAATTACGCGTTTGCACAATCGAAGAATGCAAATAGAGGTTGTGGGGCATTACCGTTGCGCCCAGAATGCCGATCGCAATATAAAGCATCTCTGGATTGCGTAAGATCTGGTGGTTAGGAAGTACCCCTTCAGAATGCTGACAGGATCGGGGCGAGAAAACACAATTTCGGCAGCAAAGCAAAGCCCAATGGTGGCTACCAGCATGATGATTAAAGCTTCAACGTAGCGAAAGCCTTTGCTCTGCAAAAATAGTAGTGCCAAAACATCCAATGCTGTAATGCACACGCCCAGCGCAAGCGGGATACCAAACAGCAGCTGCAGGGCGATCGCGCTGCCCAATAGCTCTGCCAGATCGCAGGCAGCAATTGCAATCTCACACAAGACCCATAGCATCACGGTAACTCGGGGACTGAAATAGTCCCGACAAGCCTGGGCTAAATCCCGCCCGGTTGCAACGCCTAATCGCACACAGAGCGATTGCAGCAAGATTGCCATCAGGTTTGACAGCAGAATCACGGTCAGTAGCGTGTAGCCGAACTGCGACCCGCCCGCGATATCTGTTGCCCAGTTACCTGGATCCATGTAACCTACAGAGACCAGATAGCCAGGTCCAGCATAGGCCAGCATCTTGCGCCAAAACCCTCTGGCATTGGGAATCGGAATGCTGCGATGAACTTCAGGCAAACTGGGCTTGTATTGAGAAGGATCCATAGTCGGTCTTTTCATAATCCTTTCATAATTATAAGGTTACGGCAAGCGATCGCCACCTTCAAAATCTTTTTCACAAAGCTTCTTAATTTCAAAAATGGTTTATTACGCTTCAGCGATGGTGCACAAATAACTAAGAATATTCGCCTATTTGTGCAAGAATTTATAGGTCCAGGAACCAGTACTTAAAAAGCAAATTTAGTATAGAAATGATTCTCATTCCTAATATCTGAATACTTACAGCAGTCCCAAATGACTTGCAGAAAAGGGGCTTTGTGAGACAGATTCCTCCTAAAAACCTTGCTCACGATCCAGATAGAAGCGCTATATTCATACAATTTTTGTTTGTACTAGAATACGGATACTAAAGGAAATTTTGCATTGCTGTTGAGGTTCAAATCCTCACTCTTAAGGCTTGGAATGGAAAATGTATCGTTTGAATAACTGCAACGCCCTATGAAATCCTCCTCCTCAAGCTGTAGCAGTTGTAGTCATGATCACGGGGATGGTCACGAGCAGCACAATGAACACGACCACAATGGTCACAGCTACGATGAACACGACCATGATGATCACGGGCACGATCATGGTTCGGCTGAGTTTAATTTGAGGCGAGAAGGTGCGGTTCTAGTCCTTGTAATCGCTTTATTTACGCTGGGATTGCTCTTTGATACCCAACTGCGCAACACTCCGTTCTCCATTGGGGAATATCTTGTTTTCATCCCGGCCTATCTTCTGAGCGGTTGGAGTGTTCTGACCAGTGCAGGGCGCAATCTCCTAAAGGGGCGAGTGTTTGATGAAAATTTTCTAATGACGATCGCTACTCTAGGAGCGATCGTCATTCATCAACTGCCAGAAGCGGTTGGTGTCATGATGTTTTTCAAAATTGGCGAGATGTTCCAGGAACTGGCCGTCAACCGCTCTCGCCGTTCCATTCAATCGCTCTTAGAAATTCGTCCCGATGCCGCCAACCTGAAAACCGAACAGGGCATTCAAACCGTATCTCCAGAACAGGTCAATGTGGGAGACATCATTCTGGTTAGGCCAGGAGAAAAGATTCCGTTAGATGGGGAAATTTTGGACGGAACCTCCCAGGTAGATACGTCGGCATTAACAGGGGAATCTGTTCCGCGTACGGTGAACGCTGGAGAAACGGTATTGGCGGGAATGATTAACCAATCCGGGATGCTGACTGTCCAGGTTACAAAGCCATTTGGCGAATCCTCGATCGCCCGTATTCTGGATTTAGTGCAAAACGCCACCAGCAAGAAGGCCGAAACCGAAAAATTTATCACACGCTTTGCCCGCCGCTACACACCATTTGTGGTGTTTCTGTCGCTGGCCGTTGCGCTGTTACCGCCGCTGGTAATTCCAGGAGCAAACCGAGCGGAGTGGGTTTACCGGGCGCTGGTTCTGCTGGTTATTTCCTGTCCTTGTGGGCTTGTGATTAGTATTCCGCTAGGCTACTTCGGCGGGATTGGTGGAGCCGCGAAACGGGGCATTTTGGTGAAGGGGGCAACCTTTTTAGATCGGTTGGCGACGGTTAAAGCGATTGCCTTTGACAAAACCGGCACCTTGACCAAAGGGGTGTTCAAGGTTTCAGACATTTCGCCGCGTAATGGATTCAGCCAGGCAGAACTGCTGCGATTAGCGGCTGAAGCAGAATCTAACTCCAATCACCCGATCGCCCAATCCATTCGGGATGCGTATGGGCAATCCATTAACCCAGCAGTCATTTCTAGCTACACAGAAATTCCAGCCCACGGCATTCGAGCGACGGTAGAAAATCGAACGGTTATTGCTGGTAACGATCGCTTGTTACACCAGGAGAATATTGAGCACGATACCTGTCACGTTACCGGAACCGTCATCCATCTAGCCGTCGATCAGGTGTATGCAGGGTACATTGTCATTGCCGACGAGTTGAAGGACGACTCCATCCAGGCAGTACGTGATTTGAAGGCGATTGGAGTGGAAACGGTTACGCTATTGACGGGAGATTCCAAGGATGTTGCCCAGCAGATCGCTCAAACGCTTGGGGTGGACTCCTATCAAGCCGAGTTGCTGCCCGAAGATAAAGTGGCTGCTGTTGAAACGCTGCTTCGAACGGTGGACAAGGGTGGCTGCGTTGCCTTCGTTGGAGATGGAATTAACGATGCTCCGGTCATTGCCAGAGCCGATGTAGGCATGGCTATGGGAGGGTTGGGTTCCGACGCCGCCATTGAAACAGCCGATGTCGTGTTGATGACCGATGCCCCTTCCAAAGTGGTAAACGCCATTCAGGTTGCCCGAAAAACCCACGCGATCGTCTGGCAAAATATTGCGCTGGCATTGGGAATTAAAGGCATATTTATTGCATTGGGCGTGTTTGGATTAGCGACCCTGTGGGAAGCGGTATTTGCCGATGTTGGCGTTGCGTTACTCGCCATCTTCAATTCCACAAGAGTTATGCGATAAACAAACCATAGCCTTTTAGAATTAAGCGGGAAAAACCCCATTTCCTGTTCATCTATTAAACGGTCTAGGCTCAAAATTGCCATGTTTAAAGCTTCCTGGAGGTAATGATGAGACTGGATGCCGGATGTGAGATTTCATTTGAAGCCAGTGCGCCAACTCCCATGATTCTGATGCTGAGACCTCGGAGTGGTTTGGGGCAGTGGATATTACGGGAAGAGTATAGGCTAGAGCCAGGTGTGCCCGTAGTCGAGTATACCGACAGCTATGGCAATCTCTGTCAGCGGTTAATCGCTCCTCAGGGTTCGTTTCAAATCTACACTTCGGCCTGTGTTGAGACAGCAGATACGATCGATGTGCAACCGGGTGCGCCCTTTGTACCTGTACAGGATCTGCCCGATGGAGTGCTTCAGTTTCTGTTGCCTAGCCGCTACTGCCAATCCGATCGTTTGGAAAATCTGGCTAGCGAAATTGTGGCGAATCAATCCCCTGGCTATGATCAGGCAGAAGCCATTCGCCATTGGATTCAATCAAACGTTGAATACCGCTATGGAACGAGCGACGCTTCGACATCAGCCGTTGATACCGCCGAAAAGCAAATCGGTGTTTGCCGAGATTTTGCCCACCTTGGAATTGCGCTATGTCGCAGCCTCAGCATCCCTGCTCGGATGGTGGTTGGGTATCTCTACCAACTGGAGCCAATGGATTTGCACGCCTGGTTTGAGGCATTTGTGGGCGATCGCTGGTACACCTTTGATGCGACCCAGGAAAACCGCGTGGCAATCGAATTGCGATTGGCTATGGTCGGGATGCAGCAGATGTAGCCCTATCCACTCAATTTGGTCCGCTGCAACTGACCGAAATGTACGTTTGGGTTGATGCAGCAAAACCCGCAGCTACTTGATATAGCTATACCATCGCTGCAACCCTTTTTTACCGGCTGGTTCTTCCCTGACCCTCTGAATCCCTGATCCCTAGTCCCTCACACCTGCTATCCATCTAAAGGTCAGATTGACCCTTGGTTGAAAAGCTCGGCTCGTTTTGGGTACTTGATGCTGCCAAAAATGCTGCGTTGAACCTTTCATCATCAAAAGGCTGCCGTGAGTCAGCTCCATCTCAAGTTTTAAATTCTTTTGATATTTATGTCTGAACACAAAGCGGCGGCTTGCGCCGAAACTGACGGAAGCAATGACGGGGTTTTTGCCCAACTCTGGTTCATCATCGCTATGCCATCCAACGCTGTCCCTACCATCCCGATATAGATTGAGCAACACGCTGTTAAATCGGGTATGCGCGATCGCCTCCACTTTCTCTTTCACTATTATCAATACAGAATTCCACGGCTGCGGTTCCATGCTGATATTGAGTAGGTATAAACCTTTCCAGGATTGCCGTACCAGGCCGTTAATCTGGGCAACGCAATCGATCGATTAAACAGCACAGCAAATTCCTGCTTCCAATTGATCGTGCTGTACAAATCGAAATACAGTTCATCACTCTTCTTGGACTTAAATGCATTACGGTGCAAAATCACTTCAGCATCAGGCATCGGCAGTATTTGTTCCTGCGTCTGCTCCCCATTCAATCCATCTAACAGTGAGAGTTGAGAGTACATCCCATCTAATTTACCTCTGCGTTCTATATTCTAATGAACCGAAAACGATTTTTCCTGGATTCGCTGCCGCTCCTGAATGGCTGCTTGAAAGTCAGGTTTAATTTCAATTGCCCGATCGTACGCCCGAACTGCTGCTGTAAACTGTTGCAGTTCACATAGTGCCCGTCCCCACCAATACCAGGCATCGTGTCGAGTAGGGTTGAGCTTCGTGGCTTGCTCAAAACAGGCAGCAGCATCTTGAAACCGCCCCGCTCTGGCAAGGGACCCGCCCAAACTGCATAGAACATCAACATTCTCAGGTTGAAGGCGGAGGGCACGAGCATAGGATGCGATCGCCATTTCAAAGCGTCCCAGTGCGTAAAGAACTTTTCCTCGCCATTGCCACAGCTCCGGATCGTGAGGTCCAATTTTGCCAGCCCGGTCAAAGGCTGCCAGCGCTTCTAAGTAGCGCTGTTGTTTTTCTAAAGTACGCCCCCTCTGCAACCACTCCTTAAATTGGCTCGGATTAAACTGGCTGGTGTTAGTAATCTCTGTAACTACCTGTTTGGCGGGTTGATTAATGATTGTGATTTCAGTAGATTCAGATGACGCTTGGTGAATCGGTGCTGCTGCTGGCTTGGGTTTGCTTACGACAGTCTCTTCCCTAAAGGTTGATGAATTTGCCTTAGATGGCCGACCTTGCAACCGACGCTGGTAATCCTCAAGCACCCCTGCAAATTCTGCGCAACAACATTAGATGTTGTCTGATCAGCCAGGTCACTGGATGCAACCGTTTCATCCTCTTCCACAGGGGACTCGTTAGGGTCAAGCTGTAGTTGACTTAGCATCCGTTTGCGTCCTTCTACAGCGGCCTGAAAATCGGGTTTTAGCTGCACAGCGCGATCGTAGGAAGCAATGGCCTCTTCATGCCGCTGCAAATTCTCCAGCAACCGTCCTCGGTCGTGCCAAGCCCAATAATTGTCCGGCTGAATTTGAACTACTCGGTAATAGGATGCGATCGCTTCGTCATAGCGGTGGAGCTTTTCCAGCAGGTTGCCCCGCTTAAACCAGGCAACATGATCATCCGATTGAATTTCAACTACTCGTTCGTAGGCAGTAACCGCCTCTTCGTAGCTGTTCAGATTCTCCAGCGCCATTCCGCGCATTAGCCAGGCGATTGAGTCATTCGGATTTTCTTCAATTGCCCGATCGCAGGAAGCAACGGCCTCGTCGTAATGCTGGAGATGATAAAGCGTGTCTACCCGGCCCAATTGGCTGAGTACTCGTTTGCGACTCTCAATTGCAAGTTGAAAATCAGGCTTAAGCTGCACAGCGCGATCATAGGAAGCAATAGCATCCTCATGTCGCTTGAGAGCCTCCAGGACTTTGCCCCGATCGTGCCATACCCAATAATTCTCAGGCTGTAGCCGTATCACTTGCTCGTAGGATTCAAGCGAATCTTGAAATTGACGGAGATTTTCCAGTGCAACACCCCGCTTCAACCATGCCAGGTAATCTTCTGGTTGAAGCTTTACCACCTGCCCGTAGGAGGCAGCCGCCTCTTCAAATTGCTTCAAGTTTTCCAGCGCAATTCCCCGCTTGAACCATGCCAGGTAATCACTGGGTTGCGCTTGAATAACTCGATCGTAGGCATCAATTGCCTCCTTATAGCGCTGAAGCTGAAACAGTTCATCCCCGCGCTCTAGCCAGACAAGATGACCATCAAAACTGACTGGCTTTGGCTCAGACAACAACGAGATGACAGGCGTTGTGTAGGTAAGTGATTTCAGCGCAGCAAGGGCCTCCGTTGCAGAAGGGTAGCGCTGCCGAAAGTCATAGCGCACCATTTTATCGAGAATATTGGCAAGCTCAGGACTAACGTGTACCTGGTCTCGCCAAACAATCTCACTGGTTTTGGATCTTCCTTCAGCTTCTTTGGATAAACCCCTGTTAAGCACTGAATCGCCAGCATCCCAACGGCATAGATGTCACTGCTAAAACGGGGTTTACCTGCTAGCTGTTCGTTAGGCATGTAGCCAGACGAACCGACCGCGATCGTTACACTTGCTTGATCAGGAGACTCGTAAGCATCCATGCCAATTTGTTTGACCGCCCCAAAGTCAATCAAAATAATGCGGCCATCTTCGCCTCGCCGCATCAAGTTAGAAGGCTTAATATCACGGTGAACAACTTGCTGCTGATGCACAAAATCCAGAACAGTTAATATGTCCTGGAGCAGATTAATCACCTCAGTTTCGCTAAATTGTTTGCGTGTTTTTATTTCTTGAGTCAGGACCTGTCCTTCAACAAATTCCTGCACCAGATAGAAATCCCGGTTTTCCTCAAAGTGGGCAAACAATCGGGGAATCTGATCATGATTACCGAGGGAATAAAGGGCTTGCGCTTCTGCATCAAACAGTCGCCTTGCAGCCTTTAGTGCGTCCTGGTTTGTCATCCTGGGCTTTAACTGCTTGACAACACACTGGGGATTGCCTGGAAGATGCAAATCTTCTGCTAAAAATGTCTGCCCAAAACCGCCGCCCCTAAATGACGGACAATTCGGTAGCGGCCCCCAAGGATTTTGCCCAGCATAGTTTGTGAAAGTTTTAGTACGCAGAAAACCGCGCGGCACGCCCGCAAAAAGCTTGGGTCGCTCTTGATCAATTTCGACCCAATAGCGGTATCCGCAACAATTCCAACTTACTCTTAGGATTACAATAAAGACGCCCAATCGGGACCGAGAAACTACCTAAGAGTCCCTTCCTACAAACAATTCATCAATTGTACGGATATTGATGAACGAATGATGAATAAAGCTTCATCAGAAATTTTTCGGGCAATCTCTCAAACACGTCTGAGGTTTATACCCAAGCATTGCAGCTGGAGATGAAGCGGCAAAAAAGCAAACAGCACAGGTCTCTGGTACCTCCAGGATTGACGCATTCTGCCAAGACCCCCGAAGGATTAAGCACCTGTGTTGGTCCTAGAGTTCAACTTTTGGTTACAACCTCCGGGGTTTGCGTAAGCCCCAACCTCATTTGATCGCAACCCTGACCTATCCGGAGGTTTCACCACTTTTTCTGTAAACCCTGCTCTGCAAGCCGCTGTTCTGTAAACCGCTGCTCCGTAAAAAGCACAGCAGATCCTAATCCTTTTTCCCAACCTAGAGGAGAGAAAGAAACTCATAAAGTCTCATCTAGTGTTGGGAGCGGGAATTTAAGGAGAGGGCTAGTTAGACAACGGGTAACGCTTCTGAAAAGCTGGGTTAGCTAGGAATCTTGGAAATAAGCGGTTCAAGCCAGGGTTGAAACTGGTCACGGCGGTAGATTTGGGCACGGTGACGATAATCAAACCGAACCAAGCTAGGTATCCCATGCTTGCGAACACATTCCTTTAACCAGGATGCAACCCCTTGACCCTCTTGCGGAACCATCTCTGCCTGGAAAGGGCCGTACATCAGAACAAGCACGCTATTTGCTTGGAGCGGTGCATCGTGTTCGATTAAACTAGTCAAGCTTGGATGAGCAGATCTGGCGCGGTCAGGTGTACGGGGTTCAACTCGTTCGTGGTTGAGGCGTTCCCGTAAAGTTCTCGTTCGGTCGTACTGTGCCTTCGTAGCGCTGTGATCTGCATTTGAATCAGAGTGAGGTTTACTACGATAGCGTCTTTGTGGCATAAAACTCCTAATTTGAAGGGACAAAAAAAGCCAATTTGCCCCCCTGTCGAACCACAGGACATAGGAGGAAGCAACTGGCTTGAAATAGTAAACAATGACGTCGATTGTGTAGAAATCTTTCTACCTACAATAGTATCTATTTTTCAGGCTGAACGCAATTTTTGCAGGAGAGCCTGATAGGTTGCTATTCTAAAAGCGATCGGGAAACTTGAACTGTTCGTTCTAGAACATCACGTCACAACGCTTATCTTCCTTAGTATTCCCAAATCATTTTGGTTTAATGCCAATCGCGTAGGCTATTGCTTTGTGAGCAGCTTTCAGGTGAAGATAAGGAGTCTCGGATTGAAAAGATTCTTAGGAAGAATCGCCAATCAACCAGACTAGAACGATACAATTTTCAGGTTTCTGATGCGTTAGCGTGAGAAAGCCCATTTTTGAGAAAACGGTAAAGCCATGACTGTCTGCGAATATAGGGCAGGATTAGAAGGAATTCCCGCAACCCAATCCAGCATTAGTTTTGTTGATGGAAAGCGCGGGATTTTAGAGTATCAGGGCATTCCGATTGAAGAACTTGCTAGAAAAAGTAACTTTTTGGAAACGGCATTTCTTTTAATTTGGGAGAACTGCCAACGAAGGAAGAACTGGAACTGTTTGAAAGCGAAATAACGCATCACCGGCGGCTGAAATATCGGGTTCGGGACATGATGAAGTGCTTTCCTGAAAGTGGTCACCCGATGGATGCATTGCAGGCCTGTGCCGCTGCTCTTGGGCTTTTTTACTCCCGCCGTGCTTTGGATGACCCTGCTTATATTCGTGCCGCGGTTATTCGGCTTCTGGCCAAGATTCCAACAATGGTCGCGGCCTTTCAGTTGATGCGAAAGGGAAATGACCCTGTTCAACCTCGCGACGATTTGGGGTATGCAGCTAATTTTCTCTACATGCTGAATGAGCAAGAACCTGATCCTTTACCTGCTCATATTTTTGATGTCAGCCTTATTTTGCACGCTGAACATACGATTAATGCCTCTACGTTCTCGGCAATGGTGACGGCTTCCACATTAACTGATCCTTATGCAGTAGTCGCTTCAGCCGTTGGCACTCTTGCTGGGCCGCTTCATGGCGGAGCGAGTGAAGAGGTTATTCTGATGCTGGAGGAAATTGGTTCCGTTGAAAATGTACGCCCCTGGTTGGAGGAGCAGCTTCAAAATAAGGCGAAGATTATGGGCTTCGGCCACCGGGTTTACAAGGTTAAGGACCCACGAGCCATTATTTTACAGCAGTTGGCTGAGCAACTATTTGATAAGTATGGTCGGGACAAATATTATGATGTTGCGATCGAATTGGAACAAGCGGTTGCAGAACGATTGGCTGGTAAGGGAATTTATCCAAACGTTGATTTCTACTCGGGGTTACTTTATCGCAAGTTAGGGATTCCGACCGATCTGTACACGCCCGTTTTTGCGATTTCCCGTACAGCAGGCTGGCTTGCCCATTGGAAGGAACAGCTAGGCGAGAATCGAATTTTCCGTCCAACCCAAATTTACACGGGTTTGCATGAAGCGGCGTATATAGCCATTGAGAAGCGATAGAGCTACTCACCTATGTGATGGGCGACACCCTCTTGCATTTCCGTCAACACCTTGTCAGGATAACGGCAGTGACGATTTTCAGGAACTCCAGCCCTCAGATTCTTGGTTCTGGGGGCTTCTTTTTATCTGTATTTTCCCTTACTGGCTCGAATGGGTCTTGTACTGGCTGATTACTTACATCTTGTGAATTGTGGTAAATCGCGCGAAATGTAAAGTATCAAGTCCTTCAGGTTTGGAGAAAGTTTGCTGGACGCCCTGCCATTGCTGACTGTCTATATACTTGTTCTCAGTTTATTGATGCCTCTTTTCTGTCTTATAGACCTAATCCAGCGATATACTAAGGACGCATACGCAATGTAACGATGTCTTTACCAGAGAACGAGTAACGTTGCAGAGTGTTTGCTGGTTTCGTCGTTGCTGTTGCTTGAGCCGAGTATCGAACATGAACTCAGGAATCGATTTACAAGAAACGTTTATTCAATCCCTAATGGATCTGGGTGTCCCTTCTGGAGCAGCGAAGGCTATTTGGATGCCCCTGCCAATGCTGTTGATGATTATTGGTGCAACGGTTGGTGTTCTGGTAACGGTTTGGTTGGAGCGAAAAATTTCAGCCGCAGCTCAACAGCGCATCGGTCCTGAATACATTGGCCCTTTGGGTGTTCTGGCCCCAGTTGCAGATGGCTTGAAGCTGATCTTTAAGGAAGATGTGATTCCAGCTAAGTCTGATCCGTTTCTGTTCACACTGGGGCCTGTAATCGTTGTAATTCCTGTCTTTCTGTCCTACCTGATTGTTCCATTTGGGCAGAATCTGGTAATTACGAACGTTGGAATGGGCGTGTTCTTGTGGATCGCGTTGTCCAGCGTTACTCCGATCGGCCTGCTGATGTCGGGTTACGCTTCAAACAACAAGTATTCATTGCTAGGAGGCTTACGTGCGGCGGCGCAGTCGATTAGCTACGAAATTCCATTAGCGCTTTCCGTTCTGGCGATCGCGATGATGTCTAACTCGCTCAGTACGGTCGATATTGTCGACCAGCAGTCGGGCTATGGGATTTTGGGATGGAATGTCTGGCGACAGCCGATCAGGTTCATTATCTTTTGGATTGCCGCTTTAGCAGAATGTGAACGAATTCCATTTGATCTGCCTGAAGCAGAAGAGGAACTGGTAGCAGGTTATCAGACCGAGTACTCTGGCATGAAGTTTGCCCTTTTCTACCTGGGTTCTTATGTCAACTTGGTTCTTTCGGCGTTGCTGGTTGCAGTCTTATACCTAGGTGGATGGGAGTTTCCAGTGCCGCTAGGTATTATTGCTAACTCATTGGGAGTCAGTGAGACAAATCCTATTTTTCAGGTTGTTACCGCTTCTTTGGGCGTAACCATGACTCTGCTGAAAGCTTATTTTCTGGTCTTCCTGGCAATTCTGCTGCGTTGGACTGTACCCCGTGTTCGGATTGACCAATTGCTAGACTTAGGCTGGAAGTTTCTGTTGCCTATTTCTCTGGTAAATCTTCTGCTAACGGCAGGTCTAAAGCTAGCGTTTCCAGTGGCATTTGGTGGCTAAAAGTAATTATGGGTTCTTAAAGTTTTGAGTTGTAAGTCACATAATTCAACTCATTCTTTCGGGAACTCATAATTCAAAACTCATAACTCAAAACTCAAAACTCCAGAGCTATGTTGAAATTTCTTAAGCAAGTTGGTGACTATACCAAAGAGGCGGTTCAGGCAGCCAAGTACATTGGCCAAGGAAACCTCAGTTACGTTTGACCATATGCAGCGGCGTCCGGTAACTGTTCAGTACCCTTACGAGAAGCTTATCCCTTCAGAGCGGTTTCGAGGGCGAATTCACTTTGAATTTGATAAGTGTATTTCTTGTGAGGTCTGTGTACGGGTGTGCCCAATTAATCTGCCTGTGGTGGACTGGGAATTTAATCCAGAGACGAAGAAGAAAAACCTCAAACATTACAGCATCGACTTCGGAGTTTGTATCTTCTGTGGCAACTGCGTTGAGTTCTGCCCAACGAATTGCCTGTCTATGACGGAGGAGTATGAGCTTTCTACCTACGATCGACACGAATTAAACTACGACAACGTTGCGCTTGGCCGTTTGCCCTACAAGGTAACGAACGACCCGATGGTAACCCCGTTACGGAGCTTGCCTACCTGCCTAAGGGCGTGACAGATCCCCATGATTTGCCAGCCGATGCCAAACGGGCGGGGCTACGGCCTGAGGAAATTTTGGAGCAGATGGAGAGTTAGGTCATTGGGAATGGGTAACTGGCAAATATTGCATAAATTACGTCCCATTCTTGATGACCCATTCCCGATTACCCATTACCCTGACTATTCATAGGGAGTTAATCAACGTGAATTTGGCTGAAGGCGTTCAATTTGTTTCATCGATTCTGCTGGCCGTGACAATGTTGGGAGCGGCACTGGGAGTGGTTCTGATTCCCAACGTGGTTTACTCGGCGTTTCTACTCGGTGGTGTGTTCATCAGTATTGCTGGGCTTTACCTGCTGTTGAATGCGGACTTTGTGGCAACCGCTCAGGTTCTCATTTATGTAGGAGCGGTCAACGTTCTCATCCTGTTTGCCATCATGCTGGTGAACAAGCAGCAGGACTTTGCTCCAATGCCGAAAGCATGGATTCGGAGGGGTGCAACTGCCCTAGTTTGTGCGGGTCTATTTGCGTTGCTCAGTACAATGGTCCTGGTTACGCCCTGGTCTTTCTCTGCGGAGCGGCTGCCGGAAATGAAGCGATTGTGCTGATTGGGAAGCATTTTTTACTGACTTTCTGTTGCCATTTGAGCTGGCTTCCGTGCTTCTGTTAATGGCCCTAGTAGGTGCGGTTATTTTGGCACGTCGAGAATTTATTCCTGATGAAGCAGCAACGCCTTTACAGCCCCCTGCGCTGACGTTGCCTGAGCGTCCCCGTGAACTGGTTCCGGCTGGGCCAACTAGTCGTGAAGATGCCAGTCGCTAACCGCCTCTTGATGGAATCGTGAGACGTTACGGAGAGATTTATGCCCCTTCAACATTATTTAATTTTAGCTGCCGCTCTGTTTTGTATTGGCATTTATGGTCTGATTACCAGCCGTAATGCTGTACGCGTACTGATGTCGATCGAGCTAATGCTGAACGCTGTGAACCTTAACCTGATGGCGTTCTCTAATTTTCTGGATGCCCAGGAGGTGAAAGGTCAGGTTTTCACGACGTTTGTGATTGCCATTGCTGCTGCTGAAGCTGCTGTGGGGTTGGCGATCGTCCTTTCGATCTATCGCAACCGGGATACGGTGGATATGGAGCAGTTCAACCTGTTGAAATGGTAGTTTTGGTCTGGGTTGTTCGTTAATGGTTATTGGTTGTTAGTAGACTAACAACTAGCAACAAACGACTACAACTTACCAACTGTGCAACTAAAGCAGGTCATCATTGCCCACAAAGCGGCCGACACAATCAGTCAACGCTGGGCAGAACAATGTTCTCGCCAACTTGAAGCGCGTGGCTGCAAGGTTTTGATGGGTCCAAGTGGACCAAGAGACAATCCCTACCCGGTTTTCCTTGCTTCAGTCGCCCAATTGATCGACTTGGCGATCGTTCTAGGGGAGACGGCACTGCTTTAAGTGCGGCTCGTAACCTGTCAGAAGACGGTATCCCCATCCTGGCCGTAAATATTGGTGGGCATCTTGGCTTCTTAACCGAGTCCTCCGACTCCTTTGAAAATACAGAGCAAGTTTGGGACAGGCTTCTGGAAGATCGCTTCGCAGTTCAGCAACGAATGATGCTGCAAGCAACGGTTCATGAGGGGAATCGAACGAACCTGGAGCCGATGAGCGATCGCTACCTGGCGCTGAATGAGATGTGCGTTAAGCCTGCGTCTGCCGATCGCATGATTACCTCCATCCTGGAAATGGAGATTGACGGAGAGATCGTAGACCAGTATCAGGGGACGGTCTGATTGTTGCGACCCCGACTGGTTCCACTTGCTACACGGTAGCCGCCAATGGACCGATTATTCATCCCGGCATGGATGCCATCACGGTGACGCCCATTTGCCCCTTGAGTCTTTCTAGCCGACCAATTGTGCTGCCGCCTGGTTCCGTCGTTAGCATTTGGCCTTTGATGGATAATGACCTGAGCACGAAGCTGTGGATGGATGGCGTGCTAGCAACCTCCATCTGGCCCGGGCAACGGGTAGATATTCGCAATGCCGACTGTCAGGCACAGTTTATCATCCTAAAAGAGAATTACTCCTACTACCAGACACTCCGCGAAAAGCTGCAATGGGCAGGTGCAAGAGTTCGGTACAGCAACAATCACCGGAATTAGGTAGTTACTCCAGGTACTATGGAAACTACGACTTGAGTCGATGTTGTCGTTTATAGGGCAGGAACTGTGGCGTTCAAGATTGGGCTGTTGGGGCTTGGAACTGTTGGGACCGGGACAGTAGACATTTTGCTGAACCCAGCACAACGCCATCCCCTGGTACAAGAGTTGGAGATCTATCGGGTTGGCGTACGATCGCTGGATAAACCGCGTGCTACAAACCTGCCTGTTGAACTGCTAACCACCGATTTGGAATCCATCGTCACCGATCCAGCCGTCGATATCGTGGTGGAGGTGATTGGCGGCTTGGAACCAGCGCGATCGCTCATCCTTAGGGCTATTGCCCACGGTAAGCATGTGGTGACTGCCAATAAAGCAGCGATCGCCCGGTTTGGCGATGAAATCTTCACCGCTGCCTCAAAAGCTGGCGTCTATGTCTTGCTGGAAGCGGCAGTGGGTGGTGGCATTCCCGTTGTTGAGCCGTTAAAACAGTCCCTTTGTTCCAACCGAATCCACACCGTTACAGGAATTATTAATGGCACAACGAACTACATCCTGACCCGCATGCAGATGGAGGGTGCAGACTTTGCAGATGTCTTATCCGATGCACAGCGCTTGGGTTACGCCGAAGCGGATCCAACAGCTGATGTGGACGGTTTGGATGCTGCTGACAAAATTGCGATTCTGGCATCCCTTGCGTTTGGTGGGCGGATAAAGCTGCCAGAAGTTCACTGCGAAGGGATTCGGCAGGTAAGCGCAGCAGATATTGCTTACGCTGAAAAGCTGGGATTTGTGATTAAGCTATTGGCTGTTGCCAGACGTAATTCTCAATCTGCAATGGATGAGCCGGAACAATTGCAAGTAAGGGTACATCCAACGTTGGTTCCCAAGGTTCATCCCCTTGCCAGCGTTAATGGGGTTTACAATGCCATCCTGATTGAAGGCGAACCTGTTGGTCAGGTGATGTTCTTCGGACCTGGTGCAGGGTCAGGACCTACTGCCAGTGCGGTTGTCTCTGATATTTTGAATATTGCTGCGCTGTTGAAAGTAGAACGGGGTGCTGCGAAGCAGGCGAATGGCGATCCGTTGCTTGATCCGTTGCTTGCCTGCTCTCATCAGCATTACTGCACGATCACTCCCATTGAGGAACTGGTTACACGTTTCTACGCCCGCTTCTTAACACGTGATTATCCGGGGTAATCGGTAAGCTAGGAACCTGCTTTGGCAATCACAGCGTGAGTCTGGAGTCAGTTGTACAGACGGGCCTGCGAGGTGAATTGGCGGAAATTGTCGTTGTAACTCACGATGTGCGTGAAGGTAACTTTCGGCAAGCGCTGGACGAAATTCACACGATGGCAGCCGTTAGCAGCATCGCCAGTACGCTGCGAGTACTTTAACAGGGTATTAGGAGAGAGGAATCAGAGATATATCATCCTGATGCAAAAGTTGGCTTGCAAAGCGTGCCTCTCCTCTTGCGGCTAGCGGCGAATTTTACCCAAAGCCTTCCAGGTGCAAAACCCCACTACTCCATCAACGACCAGACCCTGCCGTCTTTGAAAGTTACGGACAGCCGCTTCAGTCGATGCCCCAAATATACCATCGACCTTCACAGAACACTGCCCTAGCGATTTCAACGTAGATTGGAGCAATCTAACCGACTCGCCAGTACAGCCCCTCTTTACTTCAGGTACATCAACAGGAGCCCCGATATAACGCCTGCCAGGTTAAGCAACCCACGATCCCATCGTCGTCAAGAAAAACTCGACGCTGAAATGTCTTAACTGCCGTTTCGAGGGACTTATCAAAAACATCTGAATACGCATCAACACAAATATTCCAGTGGTAGAGAAGTTTCCTTAGCTCCAACACCTCTTCTTTTTTGGTACCAAGCTTCAGTACCGGTTTTATAACGTTCAGATTAGCAATCACTTGAGCAGTCCTGAGTCCAGCGTCCGTTGGAGGGTACATAAGCGGCCCCCGTAGGGAGATAACACTTACAACATAATGCTTGCAACCGTTTCAGAACCTCCCCACGCGGGTTCATCCAAATGGGTGAGAAACGCTGGTACATCATGCCCCGTTTGAGACTAAAGGCTTGTCTGAACCTTCTACAACAAGGGTTTTATGCAGCTTCTTAATGGTCTGAAGCGCTTGCTGGTAGCTGGCAGTGTCGCCTTGTTCAGAGAACAGTTGTGCTGCTTGACGTAAATCGCTGATGGCATCAACGCGATGCCCAATTTTGATGTAGGCAAGTCCCCGGTAGAAGTAGGCGTTTGCATTTTGGGGCGCAAGCCGGATGACTTCGGAATAATCTTGAATTGCACCTAGCTTGTTCTGCAAACGAGTCCGGGCCAGCCCTCTGTAAAAATAGGCGGTGGTGTAGTCGGGATTGATTTGAATCGCGTGGGTGTAGTCTTCGATCGCCCCAACTTGTCACCCAGTTCTGACCGAATGAACCCGCGATTACAGTAAGCAACAACGTTTTCAGGATTGTGCTGGATGGCTTGCCCAAAATCTTCAATGGCTTTCTGGCGATCGCCCTGCTCGTAGTAGACGAGACCACGGTTGTTGTAGACAACGTCATCGCTGGGATTAATACGCAAAACCTCTGTGTAATCGGCGATCGCTCCTTGACGATCGCTCAGGTCATAACGAGTTGCTGCTCGACTGAAATAGGCCATCGCGTCGTTTGCATCCAACACGGGATTGTCAAAACGGTCAACTAATCCCTGAATCACGTCGAAGTCAATGGTTCGGAGGCCGACTGCTGCCTGGGGAAAAACGACGCTAGCCGTTGCAACGGATTGAGCACCCAGAATTGCAAAGCTGCGATCGCACACCAAAAAATTCTCGCTGGTTCCCAGTACCTTGAACCGAAACTGGTTTGGATATTGCCGTTTAAGTTGAGTGAGCTGGTTTAGCGTTTCGTAGAGGAACCCCTTTTCAGTTGGATCGATTAAGCGACGACGATCGATCGATCGAGAAACATGATGTTGACTCGTATCTCCCAAATGTCCCCAACCAATATCTAGACATCCCTGACGGTCCAAAAACGCCCTAAATTTCTGAATTAACTCTTTAGTAAGGGTATCTGGGCTGGGAAAGGGAAAGACCACAATTAACCGCGCTTGGGCTTTTTCTAGAGCCTCCTCTAAAACTGCTCGACCGCAGCCCTGCGATTCTTGCCCAACTCCCTTCACGTCAAATACCAGTTCGTATTGGGGAATCGGATAACTAGCCTGAAGTTGTTGGGTGACTTCATTCAGTTGATTTTTTACGGCGGCCTCTACCTGTGCCTGAACATCGGTTGCATGACTTTCTGCCCACTCAACTCGGGCGGCCAGATACTTGACCTCGTTTTGCAAAGCAGAGGTATCCAGCGTTTGAGGTAGACGGTTCACCCAATCACGCAGGGTCTTTTGCTGGCGATCGAGGGTTTGCGAAAACTGCTGCATCGAGGCTAACTGCTGCTGCAACTGTCCTAACTGGGCAGAGACTAACCCTTGCATTTCTGTCCGCAGGTTCGATAGATCAGAGGAGGAAGGAAGCTGGTTTAGGCGTTGCTCTAAGGACGTGACGGTGTTTCTCAAATTGTCGATAACCGATGCCTGGGGTTGCAGCAATGCGGCTTCTAGCACCTGATCTGTCATTTGCTCTCGAGTGCTAATCTTCGTGTTGAGCGTATCAAGCTGCTTCTTTAGAATGGCGGTTGCCACTTTTAATGGTGCAACTGTTCTTTCAAGCGACTCATTCTGCTGGCCCAGCTTCTCAATCTGGGTAACTAGCCGGGCCAGTTCGCGGCGAGAAACCACGTCGCCCATCATTTTGACGAGAGCATCAACTTCCTGCTTGAGCGAGCTGGCGTCAACGGGAGTGGGCAGTTTGTTGAGGCGGCGGTTCAGGTGGTTAATCTGGTCCTGCAATACCCGCGAATTGTTGCCTCGTTGCTCATCACTCAGGGTTTGAAGATTAACCCGGAGCTGAGATAATTCAGACTTCAACTGGGCGATCGTTGCCTCAAGACTATCGACTCGGTTGGTTGTGCCCAAGCGGGTTAGCTGACCAGTAATGCTGGCAAGTGAATCTGCAACTCCCGTGTATTGTTCCTGAAGCTGGCGAATATCCTGCCGCAGGAGACGCATATCTGGCTTTGCAACCTCTCGCTTTAGCTGAGTAATTTCCTGAGCAATTTCATTCAATCCTTCCTCACTCTTGCTCACAACCGATTTTCTAAGACTGGCGAGGTCCAGAAAGTTGGGCAATACTTGAACCTGTTGCTGTAAAGCGGCAATATCCGTTGATAACTTGTGGTCTAACTCAGAAACGGATGTAGCCGTATTTTCTTGAGCCGATTCCTCTATACGACGACGATTAATTAGATTTAGCAAGAATAGTAGCGACATCATAGGAGCGGCAGTCAGCAAAATCTGCTGAAAGGCAAGGGCAGCGACTACCGATCCAACACCCGTTCCAAAAGAAGTAGATACTCCGTGATATTTAGCCAATTACGGTTTTTCACAGTTTCCTCAAACCGTTGATAGATGATTAGTAGATGATGGAGGGCGACTTCCTGCGAAAAGGGTAAGGTCAATGCTGCTGTTGCTGGAAAACAGATGTTCTGCCTTCCCTATCTGCATAACCCAAATCCGGTCTCTGTAAGAGGTTTTCTTAAAGCAAACAGTCTATCGCCTGACTGTGAAGGGAAATTCACTTCTCTAACGTTCTTCATCTCCTTCAGGTGAGGATCAGGAAATCTAGTACGGGGGAGTGGGGAAATGGGTATTTCTGTTGGCTGTTGCTCAACTTACAGCGATTCTCGGAGGGGAGACCCCAAAATCTTGGAGTTCGGCTATAGGGTTATGGGGTGCGGGGTACAGGAACGCGCAACTTATGCCATTAGAGACGGCTATAAGACGTGAAACTTCTCCATTCTGGATTTCTCTTCTCTACCAAAGGGAGATGAGAAGTGCTTTTTCTCTTAAATACGATAAAGATCTATTCATGCTAATAGATGCATTTCTGTCCCTCAGGAGACTTGGCGAGCGACAAGCTCACGCTATAATCACCAGAAGCTAATTTCGAAAACCGGGTAAACGGGCTGTAGTTGCCTGGATGCAGTTAAGAGGTGTTGAGGAAGTGACACAAATCGAGAGTCGTTCAAAAGTTCAGCAGTCCAATAGTCCCGGTCAACCAAAATGTAACTTAGATTCCACAACCGTTTCTCTGTCGCCAATTGCCACTCCCTATCCAGCTAAAAAATCATCGACTAGCGGTTTGGTTCGAAGCCTAATGTTAACGTCGGTTGCGGCGGCTTCAGTAGTTTTAGGTCTGGCGGTAGCAGTATTTGTTCCTTTACCAACGGGGCTGGCCTTTCACAGCAACGGAAAGGAGCGATCGCTTGAAGACCTCTGGCAAACTGGGTTTCAGTATCAAGTTGCCCGTCCTGTTAATGTCCTCGTAATGGGAATTGACCGGGTTCCCGGAGCACCCGAAAACTCTAAAGCGATTTTCAACGGACGCAGCGACACGATGATACTGCTGCGGGTGGACCCTGCTGATGACACCGTTAAGCTGCTGTCGATTCCCAGAGATACCCAGGTGGAAATTCCCGGAGTTGGCGTTACTAAGATCAATGATGCCAACGTTGAGGGTGGTCCCAAGTTAGCGGCAACTACAGTTAGCAGTACATTAAATGGGGTCCAGATCGATCGCTATGTTCGAGTCAGTACTGAAGCATTTCGAGAATTGGTCGATTTAATGGGCGGGGTTGAGGTTTATGTCCCTAAACCAATGTCTTATGTAGACAAAACCCAGAAGCTAAAAATTAATCTTTCTCCTGGATTGCAAACCCTGAACGGGGATCAGGCGGAGCAGTTCGCTCGATTCCGGCATGATGATTACGGCGATATTGGTCGGGTGCAGCGTCAGCAAATTTTATTGAAATCTTTGCTAAAGCGGCTTACCAGTCCGATGGTGATTCCTCGCCTTCCGGGTTTGATAGCAACTATGCAGAAGTACATCGATACGAATTTAACGACAGAAGAACTGCTAGCGCTGGTTGGGGCTGGACGCAAGCTAAGCCAGGGTAACTTTAAGATGGTGATGTTGCCAGGACGGTTTAGCGCACCGGGTGAGTTTGTCGCCAGCTACTGGATTATGGACCCGGCTGGGCGCGATCGCGTCATGCAGCAATACTTCAGTGTTTCTCCAGTCAGTGCATCAAGCTCTGATTCGGCATCCTCTTCCGCTACGTCTCTTAGAATTGCGGTTCAAAATGCTTCCAGCAGGCCGGATGCAGCCTATCAGATGCGCCAGCACCTGGCCAAGTTGGGGTTTAACAATGTATCTATTGCGCCTGATTGGCCCGATCAACAAGCTCAAACAGAAATCGTTGCTCAACGGGGTGATCTAAGTGGGGCGGAAGAAATTAAAGGACAATTAGGCTTTGGCTCCGTTGAAGCTGATTCTACAGGTGATTTAGAGTCTGATTTAACCATTCGCATAGGAGAGGACTGGGTTAATCAGAAGCGGTAATAGATAGGGGATGCAGATGAAAAGTTAGGCATTATGCGCTATGAGTTAAAGGGTTCTACCTGAACCTGTAATTCAAACCTTTTCATCGATTTTTGACGTTTCTATGCAGTTTCCCTCTCAAAGTGCTTTCAAAACCGTTCTCCTGCGAGTTCTGGTTGTGCTGATGGCGATCGCGCTCGCCTGGTTTTGGATTTTACTGGGAGCTAAGCCTGCCTTCGCTCAGTCAAAAACCATCAATTACACCCATACCCACCTGGAAAACCGCGATTTTTCTAAAGCTGATTTAACTCAAGCCGTGTTTGCTGCCGCTGAAATGCAGGGCGCAAATTTTTCGGATTCAATCTGACAAACTCGATTTTGAGTAAAGCGAACCTCACCGATGCAAATCTTAGTGGGGCAAAGCTGGATGGCGCTTTAGCCGACAGCGTTATTTTTTACAAAGCGAATTTAACGAATGCCATTTTGACCGGGGCAACGCTGACAGGCAGCGTGTTGCAGGAGGCAGATATTACTGGCGCTGACTTTACCGATGCCCTGGTCGATCGCTACGACACCAGCCAACTCTGCAAACGCGCCGAAGGGATTAACCCCACCACAGGTATTGCAACACGAGACAGCCTGGGCTGCCGATAAGGCGCAGAACTTTGATGTCCTGTGCTAGCGCTTACAGCAGGAAAATCGCTATTCGGCGTATCTTTTCTGTTGATGAACTTAAGTTGATCTGCATGAAAGAAACATGGGTTTCTGAGCGCCGTACCCTTCACCTATCTGGATTGACTGTCGATCGCCATATTTCAAAACCAAACGAGCTTGATTTTCCTGGATGTCGTCACCACTTGCTCTGCCTTCTGTTGAGCGATGGCAATCGTCAGAAAATTACACGCATTGGTGAGCAAAAATCAGAAACGTTTCAACGCAAAGGCGAATTCTGGATTTGTTCTGCTGAAACATCAGGACTTTGGGCGTGGGACAGTACCGATGAATCGCTGATGTTTGTGATTGACCCAATCCTTTTAAGCCAAACAGCAGCGGACGTCGGTGAGCCACAGGCAAGCGATGTTGAACTGATCAATACAATTGGTGTGCGAGATCCGCAAATTGACGCGATCGCGAACTTGTTTCAGGCAGAGATGGATAATGGCGGTCTGGGGGTTCGCTTTACACCGAATCGCTGATGCAAGTGTTAATCATTCATCTGCTGAGAAAGTACTGTGCATTTACACCGAAGATTCACCCTGTTGCAGAAAGTGCTTCAGCTCAACGACTCCAACCCGCATTGGAATACATTCACAGTTATTTGGATCAACCGCTTCACCTAGCTGAACTGGCAGCAGTTGTGGACATGAGCCAATTTCACTTTTGTCGATTGTTCAAACAATCTATCGGCACTGCACCCTACCAATACGTGCTTCAGCAACGGATGGAAAAAGCAAAAGCATTGCTGTTGCAAAGGAAGCATACGATCGCAGAGGTTTCTCTACTCGTTGGCTGCACCGATCAAAGCCGCTTTGCTAAGCACTTCAGGCGGCATTTTGGAGTAACCCCAAGCAAGCTGCTGCAAGAGGTGTCTTCTTGATTCCCGGCTTCCCTTTTTGGTTGGAGCAAGAATGGCCTTAATCATTCTCTCAATTCCGCAAGAAACGTCTATCTGACCTTCCTCTGACCGAGGTATCTTTTCTGAGCAAGCTGAATTGTTTCTGAGCAAGTTCAATTGTTAATGGCACAACTTTGCTTTCCCGAAAGATGAACTGTAAAGGTACAGCCCCTACAACAACTGGTAAACGCGAAGCATTCGGACAATGAACTTTTGGAATTTCTGAGGATTGTTTCGTGAATGCTTGCCCCTAAGTAAGACGATTGCGCCTTCTCATACACCTAATTACACTTGTCAATTGAACCAAGATAGCCGTATGCACCGAGCAAAACTCGCCAAATGGTTGCTTATTGCCGCTGCAATATCAACCCTAACCATCCCCATCGGGGTTGATGCCGTAATTTTGGCAAAGGGCCACATGAGCAACCCTGCCTGGTTGCCACACGCTAAGCTTCACTGCGCCATGTCATTCTTTGCGGCAATCTCCCTAGGAGGTTCCGCTCTAGCAATTTTGAGAGTGCGCCCAACGACCGATCGTTTTCAATGGGGTTAGCCGCATTTCTCGGGTCTGCGTTTTGGATTGGGCTGATCGCTGCCGGTTTTGGCCCGGAACGTCCTATGGCTTTCTCAACGATCCGGTTCTAGGCAACACTCCTGAACCTCAGTTGGGTGGAATCGATTTATCCCAATGTTGCATTAGCAGTCATCACTATTGCGATCGCCGCTGTAGGCTATGGATTAATTGGGCACCAAAATCAATTGAGCAATCTAAGTAAACGCCGCTAATTAAAGCGAGGAAGAATGAATATTGGCATTATTGGCGCTGGCAACATGGGCGCTGGACTGGGCAAGCTGTGGGCAAAAGCGGGACATCATGTTACCTTCTCTTACCCACGCGATGAGAATAAGCTACGGGAATTGGCCGCTTCAGCAGGTCCGACCGCAAAAGACGGAACGGTTCAGGATGCAGCGGCACAGGACATCATTCTGCTAGCGGTCTGGCTGCCTGCTTTAGAAGAAGTGATTCAGACTGCAGGTAGCTTAGAAGGAAAAACGGTCATTACCTGCGTGAGTGGGCTTCAACCAGACTTCACAGGGCAAACGATCGAACTGGCAACGGACCTGAAGGTTTCGGTCGCTGAAACCATTCAGCAACTCGTACCTAAGGCAAACGTTGTGGAAGCGTTCAATACCACCTTCGCTGAAATTATTGCCTCAGATTCCAGACAGTTTGGCGCTGACATCCCCAGCGTCTTTTACTGTGGGGATGTTGCTGAGGCAAAACAAATCGCAGCACAGTTAATTGAAGACTGTGGGTATCAAGCAGTCGATGCTGGAAGCCTTCTGGTAGCGCGGACTCTAGAGACTTTAGCAACTGCCTGGGTACAGTTCGCCGTTTCAAGTCAGCTATTTCCAAACCTTGGCTTAAAAGCACTGCGACGATGAGCGACAGCTCAAGCTTGGCTCGCCCAGTCCTTGGCCCAGTCTAGCGTCTTATGAACCTGGTCTAGAGTAGCGGCTTCACAGTAGAGCCGCAGAACGGGTTCAGTACCGCTGAAACGAATCAGGAGCCAGCTACCATCTTCCAGACGAAGCTTGTAACCATCAACAGTGAGGCAATCGGTTACTTTCTTACCAGCCACTTCTGTTAGAGGCTTGGTCTGGAGTTGGTTCAGCAGGCGTGCCCGTGCATCCATGCTGGCGAGGGGCAAATCGATGCGATCGTATTCCGCAAAAAAGCCTGTGCGTTCCTGAAGACTGCGATAGAGATCGCTCAAGTCAGAACCCGAATCGACGAGCGCTTCCAGTACGTAGAGGGCAGACAACAGCGCATCTCGCTCTGGAATATGGTGGCCGTAGCCAATACCGCCCGATTCTTCTCCACCCAGCAAAACCTTGGTTTCTAACATGCGATCGGCGATATATTTATACCCGATCGGAGTCTCAAACACTGATAGACCAAACAGTTCAGCCACCTTTGGCATCAAGTCGGATCCACTGATGGTTTTGATGAATTCTCCGCTAAATCCCCGTCGTGCCACCAGATGTTCAACCAGAATGGGAATCAAAATTTGGGAGCTGAGGAAGTTTCCTGACCATCAACCGCCGCGATGCGATCGCTGTCCCCATCAAACACCAGACCTACCGACAGTCCTGTGCTGTTCTGGCGGCGGTAAGACTTCATTTCGTCAAAAGTCAGACAGATAGCGTGGAAGGGGTTCCGGTGCGCCTCCACCAAACAGCGGATCGCGATTGCTGTGTAGCTCGTAAACTGGTGCATCTAATAGCCTTGCCAGTCCCCTGCTGCCGCCCCATGCATAACATCGGCAAAAACGGTCAGCTTTTCCTGCTCAACCGCAGTCCGAATTTTTTTGATATCAACCTTTGTCCGAAGTTCGTTGCAATAGCCCTGCCAGGGATCAAACGTTTGTAGAGTGCCGGGGTTGCCTTAATTGTGACGCCTTCTTTCAGCAACGCTTCAATTTGCTGAGTGACTGCCGGAGCAACGGATCCACCAAATGCCCCTTTCACCTTCAGGCCCGAATAGCAACCAGGGTTATGACTGGCAGTAATGACCAACGCACCCAATGCATTGTGCTGCTTGGCTGCCCAACTAAAGGCAGGAGTGGGGGCATATCCCTCTGAGAGCAACACATCAAACCCGGCAGCCGTAACAGCATCGGCGGTTGCACGAGCAAACTCTTCCGAGAGGAAGCGGCGATCGTAGCCCACAATAACCGTTCGGTTGGGAGGGGTACCGCCGTAGGTGTTTTCAAGAACGTGGGCCGCCAGTGGCGCAACCAGGGTCAGACGCTCAAAGGTGAATTCAGCGGCAATGACCCCCGCCAGCCATCTGTACCAAATTTGATGGGGGTTGTGGCAACTGAAGTTGGAGAGGGATGACTCATGGTTATTTGGGTATGGAATACAGGGTTGTGGGTATCGCTTTAGCAGGTGAAACCATTGAATTGGTTGGAAAAGATGACCGTTGCAGATGGTTAACGTCTCCAAGTTTATTCGCTGAACTAACTGTTCACCAGTTCTTCTGAATGGCTATATCGTAACTTTGCAGAAGCCTTCAAGTGAGAATCTCTCTGCACACAGCACTCAGTCCTCAGTTTCCTTAAAACAGACCACTAGCTTCTGGTTCCTCTTTTCGGGCTTGAGATGACCGTAGACAATGCAATTCCATCTAGAAGGTGTAATTCACGCTGAAGTAGAATGCTTGGTCCTGGGCATCGTTGCCTCGATCGTCCGGCTGAATAATTGGATAGGCATAATCCAACCGGATGTTTAGGCGCGGATACGGTTCCCAGAGCAAGCCCGCCCCTATCCCGGCTAAGAATCGCTTAGACGGCAGGGGATTTGGATTCCCAGAGGTGTTCCAAACCTTACCAAAATCAAAAAATGGGGCGAGTTGAATCACAGGCAGTCCTGATTCATCGCGTAAAACCACAATCCGGTCTTCAATTGAAACTCGAAAACCGTTGTCTCCGGAACGGAAATTTTGACGGTATCCCCGAAGAGATTGTCCTCCACCAATCACAAACTGCTGAGACGGCAGCAGCGTGTCTGGCGTGAGTTGAATATCTGCCTGAGCGATTAGCAGATTGCTGCTGTTAATCCGCTGCACCCGTTGAATCTGCCCCAACCAACTGAAGAAACGCCCATCGGGGATAGGGTCTGGGTTTTCCGTTGCGTCTAAAATGCCAACACCAACATTAAAGAGAGATCGAGATGCCCAGGCTCCCTGAGGGTCACGCCGGATATAGTCTTGCCCAAACTTAAAGACTCGGGTGCGGCTGTTGCCGTTGGCGTCAGGACCTATGCCAAACGGAAAGCCTATATTTTGGAACAAGAAGGTCTGTCCGTTTTGGGCGCTGAATCCTACTGACAGGGCAAACTCTTCGCGGGGCGTTCGAAGGAGGGGTTGCCGGAAATTAATTTCATAGAGGCGGGAGTTACCTTCAATACCCAATGCCGAAAATTGTCGATCGGTGATTCGGTTGAAGCTGGGTGAAAAGCGCAACTGCACTGTCCCATCCATAGCATTGACCGGAATTCGGTAGAAAAAGTCACCAACACTCGAACCTCCAGTTGTGGAGCGGACGTAGGAGGCAAACAGTTCATCACCAAACCCTGTTAGATTGCGATAGCCGATCGCCCCACCAAATCTTACAGAACCAACACTGGGTGGTGAAAAATTATCGACATCCACATAGCCTTCCCAGGACTTGCTTCAGTCACTCGCACAATCAGCAAACTTTGGCCTAAGTTTGTTCCTGGACGCAAACTGGCCTCTACGTTGGTGAAGAGCGGATCTGCTTTTAACAGACGAAGCTGGTCTTCTAGCTTGTCGCGATTGAGGGAGGGTTCGCTCCCAACTGAATTCGATCGCGGATATAGGATTGCCTGACCCGTCGATTCCCTTCAATTCTGATAGCTTCGAGTGAACCTTCCACAACCCGGATTTGCACCACGCCGTCTTTAACCGTCTGGTCTGCCAGAATGGCACGGGAGGTAATGTAACCCTTGTTGAGATAAAGCTGGGTAATTGCATCCGCTGCCTGCCGGAGTTCTTCAAGGGTCGCCTGTCCTTTGATTCGATCGGCTTCGTAATCGGGTCTAGCTCCTTTGGGCTTAGGATGGTGCTGCCTGTAACCTCAATCTTGCTTACTGGAATGCTGATGGTTTGGTCGGGGACGTGGCAGGAGTGGGTGCTGTGGGTGTGGGTGCAGGTGTAGGAATAACGGGCTGAATTTGTTCGGGAGAAGTCGGGGTCGGAGTGGGGTTGGCTGAATGAACCGATCGCGGTTTGGGTCAGGTCTTATCTGACTTGGATCAACGATTGATTTGGCTCTGTCCGTGGTTGAGGTGGGCCGGGAACCTGTGCAAGCAATTCTGTCTGTTGGGAGGCTGCACCAGTTTCCACTTGAATGATTGGTCCAGTTGCTGCGGGTTGGAATAAATCATTGGTTGATTCATTCCCTTCTCAGGTAAAAGATTAGCTGCTGGCAAGGGAGAAACCGGCCTGCTGGCAATGGGCTGAATTTGTTCAGGTGGTGTTGGTCTTGCAGCAGTGGCAGCGACTGCAGGCTGTGATGTCGCAGAACGTTTCTGTTGGGGAGAGTGTTTAGTCTTTCCAGAGATATTGGCAGACTTGAGTTGGGAATTATGATGGGTAGTCGAAGTCGATTCGGACGTATTTACGGTTTGGGTTGCTGAACCTTTGGGGCTTTCCTGCGTGTTTGCAGGTAAATTGCTTAAGCTCGAATCACCACTGCTTTGCAAAAAAATCGGAGCTGCATACCCCTGCTGGATGAACAGCATCCACAGGAAACCACTGGAAATTGAAGCCCCGCCTCTAAACCCAAAACGCTTTTTTGCATCCGATCGCCTCTACTAAATCGAACTGACTAGCCGTTAAAAACTCATCGTGTGCCTGATTTGAGTCGTCATTATGAATTGCATACATCAGAATCAGTCAAAATCAGGAACTCGAGAGTGCAACAGCCGACAGCCCCACGTAATTTCACATCGCAAGCCAGTTTAATGTATTTATGCACCGGAAGATAAATACCTCCTCTGGAAAATTCATAAATTTGATTGAATTGATTAGTGAATTGTTACGTCTGTCATTAAGTTAATTAGGAACCGCTCAGCTATGCGCCTCTTAACCCGTTTCTCTCTCAGCAGTTCCTGGTTTGGAGTAATGCTAGGTCTGTTAGTTTGCGGGTTGCCACTGATGGCAATGGCCGTTGAATTTAAGCCTCCACGACGGGGTATTCCAGGACGACGAGAAGGAGCAGGGACCCGAGACCCCTACGCTTGTGTGCAGGGCAATCTTCGGTTAACGGCAATAATGCCCCAAACAAATTTGGGACTAACCACTGCGGCCTATCCTCGTTTCTTTTGGTACAGTCCCAAGACTCGTGCAAAGTTCGCTCAGTTCACGCTGTATGAGGTGGATGAGGCAACGATAGAAAACAAAACTTCGATTTACACCTCAACCTTTCGAATTTCAGGGACACCAGGAATTGCCAGTTTAACCCTTCCCAACACGACATCCCTTCCTCCCCTGACGGTTGGTAAGGACTATCACTGGTCTCTGGCACTGATCTGTAATCCTGATAATCGCGAGCAAAACATTACAGTAGACGGTTGGGTGCAACGGATCGCTCCTGCGGCGGCATTTACGAATCAGTTAGGAGCCACAAAATCCCAGGACTTACCAACTCTTTACGCCAATAACGGCCTCTGGTTCGATACAGTTACCACGTTGGCAGAACAACGTTGTGCGAGGCCAAAGGATACCGCTCTGTCAGCTAGCTGGGCGCAATTGCTGAGATCAGTGAAGTTAGACACGATCGCTGAACAACCGTTTGTTCAGCAGTGTGGGAAGGACTAAAAAGCTTTTATCTCTCCTTCCCAATCCCTCACCCTTGATCACTGTCCACACTGGATGAAGTAAACCGATCGAGCAATTGCGGGATCATGACCAATTGGAACCCATCCGTTATCTGGCCTGCCGTTACTAGCGGAGATTTGGACAAAGTAGAGAGGCGGACCGATTCGGGGTGGGTCTTTTCCATAACCGAATTTTGTCTGAAAAGCGTTACCTGATCGTTGGGGCGTAGATTGTAACGGCGCTCGGAGCGTCTGCTGTAGTCTCTATAGACGCCCAACAAGGGATAGTTTCCTCTAACACAAAGGGTTAGACCTTGCCCTGGTTGAGGATAGGGATTGGGTTGAGGATAGGGATTGGGTTGAGGATAGGGATTGGGTTGAGGTTGGGGAATTTGGGAGCAATAGACAAGAAATGCTTTGTTTACGTAGCCGCGAATAGTTCTTCCCTGTGATTGGTAGATAATATCGACAAAATCGTACTGGGCTGGAGGCTTCTCGTTGAGCGTGATGGTTTCCCCTCTCCTAAGATCACGTAGCTTTACCTGTGGCGGTACCCGAGCATCGTAAATTGCCGTTGGATTTTTGATGGCACGGCAGGATCCGCTTGGGGCGGGTGGAGCAGGCGTTTGACAGTAGATCAGAGAAGCTTTACTCACATACCCTGTCAGAACATTCCCCTGCGCCTGGTACGTAACCTCGACGAACTCATAGCCGTTAGGAGGATCTCATTGAGCGTAACGGTTTCCCCCTGTTTAAATTTCGCAGTTTCACCCTAGGTGGCACACGGGAATCATAAATCCCCGTTGGTTCTTTGAGTGCACGACAGCTATTTCTCTGAATTGGTGGATTAACAATCTGACAGGCAGTAAGGAATGCTTTGTTCACATAACCCGCGATTACCCCACCCTGATGATTGTAGGTGACTTCAACAAATTCATAGCCGTTGGGAGGAATTTCGTTGAGTGTGACGGTTTCTCCCTGGTTGAGGTCTCTAAGCTTTGTTTGCGGCTGAATGCGAGAATCGTAAATTCCTGCTGACTGCTTAAGCCTCTGGCACGTTCCCTGTTGTGCCAAGTGAATCCTATCTGGACGGTTGAATTGGCTTGAAGTTGATCGCCGAACAGGAAGACTAATGTTAGGAGCAGCACTTAGAGGAAACGGAATGCTTGCTAGAGCCACTGTCATTGCGGTTAAAACGGGAGTCCATTGCCGTTGATTGAAATGCTTGCTCATGTCATCCACCTCCACCCACCTGAGATTAATGTCTTTACCATTGCCCTTACTTCCGTTTACCTCCTTAAAGGGCGAACTGGTAGGGAATTCTACCTTGAATTTTTAACCTGAACTGTATTGTTCTATTTGCTTTCAGAGTGTTGCCAAGCGCGATCGCCCTCCTCTACGCTTTGCAGGGAACGTTTCGCACAAAACCATGTCCTCTTCGCAACCCCTGCCCAAAAAACTACGTCCTCGGCGAAAAACCTTTGGTTTGAACGATTTATGGTGATCATCGCCTCCGTTAACCTGGTTCTGGTGCTATTTGACCTGACCTACATTCCCCTCCGCAATTTTTGGCTGCTAGGCAACATTGAATTTCTGTTTTGGAGCATTCCAATTCCGCTGCCGCCTGCACCACCGTTCTGTCATCCCGGCGAAAACCTTACTCCCGATCGGGCCACATTCATTACCCAGTGCTACGACTGGGTCAAAGGCATTGAGCCGCATCGGGATACGGAGAACTATCTGAACACGGTTAACCAACTGGAACAACAGGTAAAAGAAGGTGGTTTCAACTCATTGAAATCGCTCCCCGCGAAAGCAACCTTGAAAGAACTGGGACAACTCAGTACCGAAATGATTGCCACCAACCCGTTTGAATTGGCGGGGAAGAGCGGCACGCTGGAAAAATCAAAACTTAATGCGCGATCACATGCGCAACGAAATCCCGAAAGTGGGCGGAAAACGATCGGCGACAGACTCATTCAAGCTGTTTTGGAGTTCCGATTACCTCAATGCGAGCAATTGGCAACGAGAGATAACCTGGTTCAACACCAATATTCGTCCGTTGATGCAAACCAATTACTTTCGTACGATCGCAGAAAATGGGGATTTCACCAACAGGTTCTGGATTTTGGACGCTCCCTTTTGGACGCTGTTTGTACTGGAATTTTTGGGGCGCACCTATTACCTCAGCCGCCGTTACACCGGAATTAGCTGGCTGGGAGCGATGACGTGGCGTTGGTATGATATTCCCTTGATTATTCCATTTGGCCTGGTTTTCCATCACTGGGCCTGGTTACGAGCGATTTCTGTTGCCGTGCGTTTAGACCAGGCGGAACTGGTGGATATGAAACAGGTAAGGGCGCAGGCAAGACAGGGATTTGTGGGCAGCATTGCTGAGGAAGTAACCGAAACGGTGGTTATGCAAGTGCTAGATCAGGTTCAAGGGGCCATCCGTCGGGGAGATATTGTCCAATCCCTGCTGCGACCCCGTGCTGGAGATTGGGTGGCTGTAAATAATGTGGATGAGCTTGCCGAAATGGCTTCCTTGATAACAAGGCTAACAGTCTATCAAGTTTTACCCAAAGTTCAGCCGGAACTGGAGGCACTGCTGCGTCATAGTGTTGATTACGCGCTTAGCCAATCTCCGGCTTACCAAACGCTTAAGACTATTCCCGGTGTCGGAAATTTGCCAACCCAGTTGACCGAACAATTAATTACAGAAGTGATTCAGGCGGCTTACAAAACGTTGACAACGATGCTAGAAGATGCTGAAGGAGCCGCATTAACAAAACAGTTGATTGAAAAGTTTACACAAACTCTGGGAACGGAGGTGCAGCAACAAAACGTCGTTCAAGAGTTGCAGTCCCTACTGAGTGATTACCTTGAGGAATTGAAACTTAGCTATATTAAACAGTCCACTGAAGTAAGCGCCGAGGCAATTTTGGAAGAAACCAGACAACTGAGACAGAGTATTGATAAGTAGGGGACGGGAATTCGGTAATTGGTAATTTGGTAATTGGTAACTGGTAATTGGTAATTGGTTGTTGAAAAACCCCTCTACTTGCCCATTAACCATCGCCCATTAACCATCGCCCATTGCCCATCGCCCCTCCCCTCTCCCACAAAAACTTTTGTATCGACTTTTGTTAACAGGATTACACTTGTAGACTAAAAACATAACTTTAGTTTATTTAACTAAACAGAATCTCTAAAGCATAGCTTATTGAATGCTGATACCATTTGTGTGAACATAACCATACGCACTGAGTGAGTACAGCTCAGAAAAGGTGACTCGGATGACCACAATGGCACAATCCGAGGCGCTGACTAGCTATATTCCCATTGACACAAGGTTCTTGAAAGGTTTCCAGGATCGGCTCGGAAGTAACATCCGGGGCGCTTCCGGGTGGCTGCGATCGCAAAAAACGCACTATGTTTAGATAGGAAGGGAGATTATGTCTTACGCTCAAACTAGAACTCAGTCAAAAGCTGGGTACAAGGCTGGGGTTCAGGACTACAGGCTGACGTATTACACACCAGACTACACACCGAAGGATACCGACATTCTGGCAGCGTTTCGGGTTACTCCTCAGCCTGGAGTTCCTTATGAAGAAGCAGCAGCAGCGGTTGCAGCAGAGTCTTCCACAGGAACATGGACAACTGTATGGACTGACCTGTTGACCGACCTTGATCGCTACAAAGGTCGCTGCTACGACATCGAACCTGTCCCCGGTGAAGATAATCAGTTCATCGCTTATATTGCCTATCCTCTAGACCTGTTTGAGGAAGGTTCTGTAACCAACCTGCTGACCTCTCTGGTCGGAAACGTGTTTGGTTTCAAAGCGTTGAAAGCTCTGCGTCTGGAAGATCTGCGTGTTCCGGTTGCTTACTTGAAAACCTTCCAGGGGCCTCCCCATGGTATTCAGGTTGAGCGTGACAAGATCAACAAGTATGGTCGTCCTCTGCTCGGTTGCACCATCAAGCCGAAGCTTGGTCTGTCTGCGAAGAACTACGGTCGTGCCGTTTATGAATGTCTGCGCGGCGGTTTGGACTTCACCAAAGATGACGAAAACATCAACTCTCAGCCATTCCAACGCTGGCGCGATCGCTTCCTGTTCGTAGCCGACGCAATCCACAAAGCTCAGGCTGAAACGGGCGAAATCAAGGGTCACTACCTGAACGTGACGGCTCCCACCTGCGAAGAAATGTTGGAGCGGGCAGCGTTCGCGAAAGAGCTAGAAATGCCCATCATCATGCACGACTTCTTGACCGCAGGCTTCACCGCAAACACTACCCTGGCGAAGTACTGCCGCGCCAATGGTCTGCTGCTGCATTCACCGCGCCATGCACGCGGTAATCGATCGTCAGAAGAACCACGGGATTCACTTCCGCGTTCTGGCGAAGTGCTTGCGGATGTCTGGTGGTGACCACATCCACACGGGAACCGTCGTCGGTAAGCTGGAAGGCGACAAGGCAATCACCCTTGGTTTCATCGATCTGCTGCGCGAAAACTACATCGAGCAAGACCGCTCCCGTGGTGTTTACTTCACCCAAGACTGGGCTTCCATGCCTGGTGTCATGGCAGTCGCTTCCGGTGGTATTCACGTATGGCACATGCCCGCTCTGGTGGAAATCTTCGGCGATGATTCCGTGCTTCAGTTTGGTGGTGGTACGCTGGGTCACCCCTGGGGTAATGCGCCTGGTGCAACCGCTAACCGTGTGGCTCTGGAAGCCTGTGTCCAGGCTCGTAACGAAGGTCGTGACCTGATGCGTGAAGGCGGCGACATCATCCGTGACGCATGCCGTTGGAGTCCTGAACTGGCTGCCGCTTGCGAACTGTGGAAGGAAATCAAGTTCGAATTCGAAGCTGTTGATACCGTCTGATGAAAGGCTAAGGGATAAAGGATAAAGGATGAATTATTACACTTTTATCCTTTATCCTTCATCGTTCATCCTTTCCCCCTATGGATCTCAAGCAGATTGCGAAAGATACAACCAAGACGCTGGTTAGTTACATGACCTATCAGGCGTTGCGGGTTGTGATGGCCCAGTTAGATGAAACTGAACCGAAACGAGCTTACTGGTTACGCCAGTTCTCCCATCGAGTCAGTATTCAAGACAGCGAGGCGTATCTGGCGGCCCTTTTTAGGGAAGAGCAGCGGTTAGCCTTTCGCCTTCTAACTGTGCGCGAGCATATTGCTGAAGAAGTTGCAGATTACTTGCCGGAGATGCTTCGGACGGGAATTCAGCAGGCAAACTTGCAGCAACGGACACAGCAATTGGAACGCATGACGCAGATCGAACCAACATCTTCCGATATACATCCGGAGCAGGAATCCGATTCCGAAATCGATAAGTGGTAACTGAATAGCTATCGATTTGTCGTTTAACGTTCAACTTTGCTAATTTCAAGGACACATTTCGAGGACATCATGAAGACCTTACCCAAAGAGCGTCGTTACGAAACTTTTTCCTACCTGCCTCCCCTTAGCGATGCTCAAATCGCTCGTCAGATCCAGTACACGATCGACCAGGGCTACCACCCAGCGGTTGAGTTCAACGAAGACTCAAAAGCAGAAACCTACTACTGGACTTTGTGGAAGCTTCCCTGTTCAACTGCTCCAGCCCTCAAGAGGTGCTGAATGAAGTGCAACAGTGCCGCCAGGAATATGGCAATTGCTATATCCGTGTTGTGGCTTTTGACAACATCAAGCAGTGCCAGGTAATGAGCTTCATCGTTCACAAACCCAATCAAGGCGGTAGCAATTACCGTTATTAATTTCCTATCTATTTGTGTAATGGTAGGGTGGGCAATGCCCACCCTTTTTATTGTTTCTTACATCTAAGGAAAAAGCTTGAGCGATCGTGTATCCTTCTCTGTTGTGGCTTGATTTATGGATGACTGAATGAAATCTCCTCGAATCTCTGCAAGAGCGCTGGTTCTTCAACAAAATGCTGTTTTAGTCACAGAGTATGAGGATGAAGCTGGGATCTGGTACACCTTGCCCGGTGGTGGGCAGCAACACGGCGAAGATCTGATTTGCTGTGTTCAGCGTGAAATGTTAGAAGAAGTTGGATTGGAGGTTACTGTCAGAAAAATTCGCTTTGTGCGTGAGCTTATCAACGAGGAAGGCCATAGTGTTTCCATTATTTTTGAGTGCCAGGTTGGTTGCGATCGTGCCCACACTCCACCCACTAATCCCGATTCAGGTCAAGTCGGATGGAAATGGCTTGAGCTAGACCAACTAACCTCACATCGCTTTTATCCCCGTAAACTTGCCCAAGCTCTTCAAAATAATGACGATGCTATCTACATCGGCAATGTGAATTAACTCGAACGGGTTGGATATCTTCACTGAATATTAGGTGGGATGGTAGTGTGGGCAATGCCCACACTACTCTTTGGAGGAGTAATTGATGCCCGAACTCGATCGCCTAATCTTAATGGCTGAGGATGAACTGACTCAGTACAGCACCGATGCCCGCAAGATAGAAAAGTTGCGGCAAAAATTTCTCTGTCTGTGCCGTTAGTAGAGCAACGCAAGGTAAAAGAAGAACTGATCGCAGAAATGCCGACAGATCCCGTTAGCAAACTCATTGCCGAACAGCGACAAACAATTGCTCTGCCCTTTTGGGAATTGCCGGATTGGGCTTGCTGTTCGGAATTTCGTCAATGCAGCCTGTAGATTTTATTGCCACGATCGCCGGTGGTGCCATTGCGATCGCCATTCAACGACGCGGTTGGCGGCTTCAGGCAAAACAACTGGTGCTCAAAACGTTGGATGATATTGAAGACCGAATTCGCAATCCAGATTAGAATCACACAAGAAAATACGGGCGAAATCGCGAAATGGTCGATCAACACAACGATATTCGCATTTGTTTTGTGGGTGAATCCTTTGTGAATGGAACAGGTGATTCTACCTTTTGGGTTGGACGGGGCGATTATGTATGGACCTGAGGCAACGAGGCTTCAACGTTACCCACTACAACCTCGGCATCCGGCGAGAAACCAGTATAGAACTGTTGCAGCGATGGGAAGCGGAGTGCGATCGCCGCTTTGCTTCTGCTTGCGATAACCGAATTGTGTTTTCGTTTGGCACCAATGACACCACGTTAGAAAACGGCAAAACACGTGTTGCTCTGTCTGATTCCATTGCCAATACACGCGAGATTTTGAGCGTTGCGAGTCAAAAGTGTCCTGTCCTTATGATCAGTCCGGGGCGATCAATGATGATGAACAAAACCAACGTACCCAAACCCTTTCCCACCACTTTGCCCATCTGTGTGCAGAACTGAATATTCCCTACTTAGATGTAATTTCCCCACTTTGGCAGTGTGTGAATTGGATGCAGGAAGTTAGAGCCGGGGACGGTGCCCATCCTGATGCCAAGGGTTATGCCGAGTACGCTAGGTTGGTGCAAAATTGGCCAGCCTGGAAGAATTGGTTTCAGGAATAAGTCATTATGATGGCATTGAATCAAGATAAATAATTTTATTCTTGTCCGTGAATTTGCCTTACCCATTCGCGAAAGGCTCGGCGCATGGTTTTCTTGCCATCTGAGCGATGACGCTCGATAAAAGGAATGATTTCTTGAATAGGGATCATAGGCAACGCAAGGCTGGTATTGGTTTCAACATATCCCTGGCCTTGCAAAACATAAATCTTCAACGTGCCATCGTCATACCGCAAAACTTTGGGCACACCTAGACGCGCATAAATCGGCATCCGGTTCAACGATTTGCTGGTGATATCGATTTCCAAAGCGAGGTCGGGGGTGGATCGTGAGCCAAATCGAGGTCTAGTTTGCCGCGAATGGCAGGTTCGTTCTAGAAGTAAAAGCATTGGTCTGGTTCAATTCCGCTCAGCAAGTCGCGGCGTTTCCAAGTCGTAGAGCCTAACGTTTCATAGTCCAGATCGAGTTCGTCGGCTAAATCTTGAATCAGAACGCCGATCGCTTCTTTGTAGTATTCATGTCGCGGTAAAGGTGCCACAATTTCCAACGTTCCCTGGTCACAAGCGACACGAGCAACACGAGTATCGCCCAATTTCACTAGCAGCTTCTCAAACGCGTCCCAACTAACGTTCTCCAACACGATGCTTGTGCCGGGAGGGATGGTCAGCAGAATGTTTTCACTTAATGCAGAATCATTGGTTGCCAGTTCAGCCAACTGTTTCAACGTAAGTTGCATAAGCAAAATTTGTTGGGCCTATCGGATTCTTCTATCATCGCACCTCGATTAGCGGCGCTGTCCCATAATGGAAAAGAATCGATCGCTACAGAATTTTTCATCATGGGCTTTTATATTTCTCCCCGCTTTCTCGACAAACTTTCCGTCCACATCACCAAAAACTACCTCAACTTACCCAACGTCAAGGTACCGCTAATTCTTGGCGTTCACGGACGTAAAGGGGAAGGCAAAACCTTTCAATGCGAACTCGCCTTTGAACGCATGAATGTGGAAGTCGTTCATATTTCTGCGGGAGAATTGGAAAGCCCCGATGCTGGTGATCCGGCTCGGCTCTTACGCTTGCGTTACCGGGAAGCCAATGAAGTGGTGAAGGTGCGCGGACAGATGGCTGTCATCATGATTAATGATATCGATGCAGGAGCCGGACGGGTAGACGAATATACCCAGTACACCGTAAACACTCAGTTGGTCAATGCAACGTTGATGAACATTGCGGATAATCCGACCAACGTGCAGCTACCGGGCAGTTATGACGACACCCCTTTGCGCCGGATTCCAATTATCGTTACCGGAAACGACTTCTCGACGTTATACGCACCCATGATCCGAGATGGTCGGATGGAGAAGTTTTTCTGGGAACCAAACCATGACGATCGCATTGGCATTGTGAGCGGCATTTTGAGGTGGATGATGTGGCACGAAAGGACGTTATCCAACTGGTAGAAACTTTCCCCAACCAAGCGATCGACTTCTATAGCGCGCTGCGATCGCGCCTCTATGACGAGCAAATTCGTGATTTTATTCAGAGTGTTGGATTAGAGAAAATCTCTAGACGAGTTGCCAATCCCAAAGATCCTTTGCCCGAATTCCGCAAACCCAACTTCAGCCTGTCTCACCTGATAGAAGTTGGCCAAGAAATCGTTCGGGAACAAAAGCGCATTCAGGAACTTCGCCTTTCCGAGGAATACAACAAGTCACTCTTTATGAGCCGCAAACTGGGGGATACGGCTCCAAGAGGGGGCAGGAGGCAGGAGGCAGGAGTCAGGGATCAGGAGAAAGAGATGGAGAAGGGAGGAGAGATGGAGAAGGGAATAGCCAGGGTTCCTCTCCTCAATTCTTCCGTTCCTATGATTCTCAAATTTCCAACGGTCAAGCACCATCACCTCACACCTCTACACCTCACACCTCACATCCCAAAACCCACACCAGCTATTCTGGTCAACCATCCAGCACCAAGCTGACTCCAGATATTGTGACGGAAGTAAACAACCTTCTGAACCAGGGGCACCGATTGGGTGTTGAGTTCGTGGACAACCGCCGCTTCCGTACGGGTTCCTGGACCAGCTATGGAACGTTTCAGGGAAATGGGGCAGAGGCGATCGCGGCACTTGAATCCTGCCTGACAGAACACGACAATGATTACATTCGTATAGTAGGCGTTGATCCGAGCAGTCGTCGCCGTGTGTTGGAAACCATCATTCACAGACCTAACAAACTGTCGCATAAATGATTTTTCCGTAGAAGAAGGCAAAGACGCTTCCTCGACGGGACTTCCAAACCGGAAGTGAACAGAGGAGCGCAGAACTCTACGCTTTTAATCTGCGGGATGGATTGCCGCGTTTCTCGCTACCCTTAGAGCGAGGCGATGAGGAACCTGTTTTAGACCTGAACCGATTGCTGGATCAGGTTTACGAGGATGCTGCGTTAGATTTAGCGATCGACTACACCCACCAACCTGTTCCCTCCGTCAGTGCAGAAGATTTTGCCTGGATTCAAAATCTTACTACCAGCTAGGCTTGGGTAGTCTGACTTTTGCAGGTTTGGGGGCAAGGCTTACGAGCTTACCGCCCCTCGTCAGTCTGAGTCGTTGGCCACGCCACTCGATCGTGTTGCCAATGAAGCTGTAGCACCAGAGGGCAAAGCTGACTAAATCGCGGAGGGGAACCAACCAGAGCAAATCTCTGGCAACGGGGTCTTTTAGCTTTTTAACGCCAACTAACCATGCCATGAATAATCGCAGTGCCCAGGTAAGGCTCAAAACAAACCAGCCAAGTACGGTTCCTCCCGTTGCTAGCAGGAAGACGAGGCTGGTGGCTGTACCGTGGGTGAAAATCAGTCCTGCATAGCCTAACGGTCGCGCCGAACGGTTGCCCCGAGTCCAGCGGGTTTGGTGATGGATGAATGCGGAGACGGTTTCAGTGGCCAGGACGTGATCCACCACGTAATCAGACAGAACCACTTGATAACCAGCCTGAGCGGGTAAATTGCCTAGCTTAAAGTCATCTCCCAGGTAGCTGGCGACGGCTGGAAATCCGCCGATCGCATCCAGCACCGACTTGCGAATGGCGATCGTGGCCCCATCGCAAACGCCATTCCCTCCAGCTTGCGGGCGACTAAAACACTGGGCAAAAATTCGGTGGAAATCCCGATCGCTTCAAAGGCAGACACCCAACCCTGCGTTTGCGATCGATACATACAGGTGACAACCCCAACCACGGCATCTTTTAGGGGTTGAACCACCTGCTGCAAGTAGTCAGGCTGCACCTGAATATCACTGTCCGCCAGCAGCAAAATGTCGTACTTAGCTTCAACCGCAGCGTTTGCCAGATTGCTGACTTTCAGATTTGTCCCAATGACTCGATCGCTGATGACCAGTTGAATGTCAACCTCTGGGAAGTCGTGAATAATTTGCCTCACGACCTCAATGCTGGGATCGGAAAAATCCTGCACCCCAAAAATGATTTGATAGGTGAGGTACTCCTGACGACAAAAGGATGCCAGGTTTTCGTAAGCATCGCTGTCCAACCCGCAAATTGGTTTCAGGATGGTGACGGGTGGGTGGAAATGAGCATCTACCGTAGTCGGCCGAGCAAAAACTCGATCGCAGCATAGATCGCAAAGCCGTAGTAGCCGATCGCGGATAGGCTCAAGCAAAAGGTCATAATCTGGAGAGCGTGTTCCAGATTCAACAGCCAGATTTGATTCAGGAATGAACCGACGATCGATAGATGCAGGCAAGGCATAAAGGTACCCTTTGCGTTGGTGAAGCGATCGGAGGTAAGGGGTGAGGGGTTGAGGGACGGGGAAAGGATGAAGGATGAAGGATAAAATTGATCTTTCACCCTTTCATTCCTTCACCTCATTTCCCCGTCTTTTCCAGATTCCCTATTTTCTTACCCCGCTTGAGCTGTGCGAGCGTGTTCCGCGGCTTGAGTGCGACGTTCCTTGAGGTAGGAGAAGAACTCGCCGCCTTCTCGCAAGCGGCGTACCAGCATTTGCCGATCGCTCAGCATTTCGCGCACGATCGGCAAGATTGCCTTGGGGCGGAAGTAGAAGCGACGATACATCTGCTCCACCGCATCCTCAATCTCTGCATTTGAGAGGCTGGGGTACTGCAAGGTTGAAGTCTGGATGCCGGAGTCGGCAACGAGGGCAGAATCGGTAAACCAGTTGTTGGCTTTTGCCTGCTCGTAAAGTTCTGTGCCGGGATAGGGGCCGCGATCGACACCTGAATTGTATGGGGATTGATTTCGCAGGCAAAGCGAATTGTTTCCTCTACGGTTTCTTTCGTTTCGATCGGCAGCCCGATAATAAATGTGCCGTGAACGGTAATGCCCAGGTCGTGGCAATTTTTCATAAACTGGCGGGCAACTTCCAGCTTGATGCCCTTTTGATGTTGTTGAGGATTTGTTGATTACCGGACTCAAAGCCCACCAGCAGGAGGCGCAACCCGTTATCACGCAGTTGCTTCAACGTGTCGTAGTCCAGGTTGGCGCGGGCATTACAGCTCCAGGTCAGCTTCAGCCGCTTCATATGTTCGCTAATGGCGATCGCCCGTTGCTTATCAATCGTGAAGGTATCGTCGTCGAACATATACTCGCGCACGCGATCGCCAAAGATTGCCTTCGCCTCTTCCATCTCGCGCCCAACCGCTTCCGGGCTTTTGTGGCGATAGACATGACCACTGATCGTCTGCGGCCAGAGGCAGAAACTGCACTTTGCCGGACAGCCGCGCCCCGTGTAGAACGAGACATAGGGATGCAGCAAATAGCCAATGAAGTATTTGGTAATGTCCAGGTCACGGGCATAGGTGGGCAGCACACTGGGCATGGCATCCCAATCGTGAATTAGTTCGCGATCGGGCGTGTGATGCAGGTTGCCCGATGCATCCCGGTAGCTCAACCCCTTAATCTGATCCCACGGTTCACCACTCGCCAGATCCTTACAGGTGTAATCGAACTCATGGCGGCAGACAAAATCAATAATGGGGTTCTCATGCAGGGTTTGCTCCGGTAGGACCGCGACGTGCGCACCGATGAACCCAACCTTAGTCTCCGGATTCTGGGCTTTGATCGCTTCCGCACACTTCACATCATTGGTGAGGGAAGGGGTGCTGGTGTGCATGATCACCAACTCATAGTCCTTCGCAATCTTCAGGACATCCTCAACAGTCTGCCCGTGGGGAGGCGCATCTACTAATTTGCTGCCCGGCACCAATGCAGCGGGTTGGGCCAGCCAGGTGGGATACCAGAAAGAGGTGATTTCGCGCTTGGCCTGGTAGCGTGACCCGGCTCCTCCATCAAATCCGTCAAATGAGGGTGGGCTTAAAAATAACGTCTTTTTCACAAAAGGCTACTCCTAGGATGAGGTGGTAGGTGGTATAGCAGGTGGCAGGTGTTAGGTGTCAGGTGTCAGGTTGGAAGTATTCGCTTTGGCTGACTGGACTGAACGGTTTGTGATGGTTATCAGACCTACCTGGAGCTGAAATTTCGGAATTGAAATTTCTAATATCGAGCATGTGAGGAGGAGAACGGGAGGGATCGGCTTTAAAGATTCAGGGATTATACGTCGTGGTCGCCCCAGTCCGGCGTGTTGCTTGCCACTATGACCTGGAGGGCCACTAGGACTTGGAGGCACTGATTTCGGCAGTGGCAGCAGGTTGACGTTGGGGCAGCAGTTTGAGCGTCCGGTAGGCGATCGTTGCTAGTCGGGGCATTAGCTGAGGGCGCAGCAGGCGATCGTCAAACACGCTCATCCGGCGGTCATTCTCCTTCAAAGCGGTTTCCAGAAACTGGATGGGGTCAGATCGTCAATAAAGGTCTGTGCGCCTGTAGCGGTGAATCCCGTGCCGCTACCGTCTCCTGCACCGCTGCCAAAGGCTTTCACCAGATTCATAATGGCGCGGCTGTAATGTACCACCGCGTGGGTTCCTTGTAGCAGCTTGGATTCCCGGCCCTGCTGGATTTGCAGGTACGTCACCCAATTGACGAAGAACACAATATGTCGCGCTTCTTCATTGATGATGGGGTCAAAGATCTTGAACAATGCATCGGGAAAGAAGCTTGCCTGCCGCGCCAATTCAAACAGACCAAAGGCAAAAAGGTATCGAGACATTCGCCAAACCCAAAGTCGATAAAGGCAGTCTCGATATTGGGCGGCACCACGGGAGCAGGGGGCCCTTCACCTTGACATCGTAACGCTGGATCAAAAACTCAATCAGACGAGCATGACGAGCTTCTTCTTTGCCCTGAAGGGCGATCGCTTCACGAATCACTGGATCACTGACCGTTTCCGCAAACGCGCTGACCATGACCCCAGCTTCCCGTTCGATCGTCCACGCTTCTTCCCAAAACGGAATTCCCTGGAGGCGTGCTAAGGTTGCGTCATCCAAATCGGGCCAGGGAAGTGCTTCAGGATCATACTCCTGATAACTCTCCATAAAGCTCCGGCAAAAGAGTTCTTTGTGTGCCTCAGAACCAATTTTCATGCTCAATTTCCGTTAGATGCTTAGGTTTGAAACAATACATCAATTTTATTTAAGTTGTGAACAGTAGCGCGGATGTTTTGTATGGGATGAGGGTGGGGACTGGGAGATAGGCAAAGTTATGAGCAAGCTCCGGTTTTAACGCTTTTGTGTGTAGATTCCGTGAACCTGGTGTGGCAACGGTGGAAGCACGTCCAAAGCAAGTTCGTGTTTTTGTACAGCAAATAGGCTGTGGTTCTTCTCTGGAAAAACTGTCTAAGAGCCGCGCCTTCTTAGTATGAAGATTAGATAAAGAAAGCAGCACTTAAAGACAGCATATCGGCTTCATAGTCTCTTCTTAACCCGCAGGCAGTAACTTTCACTTGGGGTTGGGAAATCAGTATTATCACGTAACTCTTTAAGGCGGAAATTTGCGGATCCTAGCGTCGTCTTTGATGAAGTAGCCGCAATTCAACAGACCTGAAGAGTTCGAGGTGTCTGACTCTCAGAATTCAATTTGCAGATTTTTTCGTTCGTACTTTTCGGTTGCAATTCAGGCAGACCTAAAGGGAGTGGAATGGACGGCGATCGCTGTCCTCATTCATCACCCAAAGTTATTAGATTTAGGCATTACACACCTGTGAAGGCTTTCCAAAGCAATCGAAGGCCGGGTTCTGCATGCCATTTCCACCGTTCTAAATCTTTCTGGCGCTAGGGCACTCCTGCCCAGAGGGGTCATTGGGTTGAGTTCATTTATTACGATTTCACAGACATATGCTAAACACTTCAGCGTTAGGGACTACCTCTACCAATCGCCTCACGACTCAGTTAGATAGCCAACATTTACTCAACACGTCCTCCTCCAAACACCTCTAGCGAGTCCTCTGGAAACTCAAGCCCTGCGATCGTCTAGTTTCCAGGCTGCTGGTAGCGATACGTTTGTGTTGAAGGCAGGCAACGGAACCAAAACCATCGTTGACTTCAATTCAAAAGAGGGCGATCAGATTGGGCTACAGGGATTGACCTATGAGCAACTTACCTTCGCTCAAGGAACCGATGCGAATGCAAACGATACCCTGGTCAAAATTTCCAATACAGGTGAAGTCCTGGCGATTCTGAATGGCGTCAAGGCAAACACGATCGACGATACAGCGTTTGTAGTCCTAGATAAAAACTATCAACCCATTCCTCAAGGGGTCAGCGAACTGGTAGGGCGTGCCGTTCTCCCCGCCAGCACCTTTGCGGCTGGTCCCACCTCTGGACAATTTCTTGCCCTCAACAACGATGGCACCACCAGCCCCGTGAACTCTAACGGATTACCCGTTCCCTTTCCCGGTCCCAATGGCCAGCCTGTCCAGGGATTTTCTGCCATTCTTCCTGGTCCCAAAGTCGGAACCTATCTGGTCATGGTCGATAACGGCTATGGCACGAAAGCCAACTCCCCGATTCCCTGCTGCGCTTCTATGCGGTAGAACCCGACTTTACAACGGGCAGCGTCTACCCGGTGAATTTGCAAACCGGGCAACGGTTGGATAGCTTTACCGATAAGAGCTATTTCCAACTCAACGACAAGAACGGCAAGCTAAAGGGGTGCAGACGATCGTTGCCGATCTTGACACCTACCCCGGCAGCGACAAGGTTCAACCCGGTGGTATTCCGGTTGACCCGTCTATCAAACAGGGACGATTGCTAACGGGAGCTGATTTTGATCTGGAATCCTTCCGCCGCGTTGCCGACGGCACTTACTGGTTTGGTGAAGAATTCGGTCCCTTCCTGCTCCATGTTGCCGCTGATGGCACCCTGCTGGAAGCGCCCATTCCCACCCCGAATCTGCTCAATTTAGGCAGCAATCCGCTGGTGCAATCGCCTGATAATCCGGCTTTTGCCAATCTGCCAGAAGCGCAGAAGGTGAGTTCAGCCGACCTTCCTCGTTCCAAAGGCTTTGAAGGAATGGCGCTCAGCGCAGACGGCACCAAACTGTATACCTTGCTGGAAGGTCCACTGACCACTGATTCCGACCAGCGTCGGCTGTTGATTTACGAATTTGACCTGAAGACCGAGAAATATACGGGCAAGACCTATTCCTATCAGTTGGATGGCGCATTTCCCAATCGGGCGATCGGCGATATGACCGCCATCAACGACCATGAATTCCTGGTGCTGGAACGGGACAACGGACAGGGCGATGCCAGCAATCCGGCGTTCACCAATCCGGCTCGATCGAAAAAAGTCTACAAGATTGATATCAACAAAATCGATGGCTCCGGATACGTTGATAAAGAATTGCTAGTGGATGAGCTGAACATTTCCGATCCAACTGGAGTGGGCGGCAATGGCACTCAAAACGGCGTGTTCACGTTTCCATTTAATACGATCGAGGATGTGTTGCCGATCGATAAGCAAACGCTGCTGATCGCCGATGACAACAACTATCCCTTCAGTTCTGGGCGCACTCCCGGACAGGCGGATGATAACGAATTCATCAAAGTCAAGCTGAACAAACCTCTGGATCTGCACACGGCTTTCCTGGAGGGCGTCTCCGCTGGAGATGTAAATAATGATAGCGCCATCCTCTGGACCCGCGCCGACAACCAGATCACCCAGCAGGGCATCGTTACCCACTTGACCGCGCAAGTCTCCACCGATGCCCAATTCAAATCCAATGTGTTGACCTTCGATGGCAACACCGATCCCGATCGAGACTACACCCTGAAGCTGGAAGCGACTGGCTTGCAGGGCGGCACTCAATACTACTACCGCTTCAAAACCGACGATGGCGATACCAGCGCGGTGGGAACCTTCAAAACCGCACCCGATGCCGATGCCAAGGTAGCAGTGAAGTTTGGTTTTAGTGGCGATGCCGACGGTCAATGGCGACCCTACGGCTCCCTCAAGGATCTGAAGGATCAGAATCTGGACTATTTCGTTTTCCTGGGTGACACCATCTACGAAACGAAAACCGATCGCTCCCCTGGAACCGCCGATCCTTTGCAGACCCCGCTCAAGCCCTTGCCGACTACCAGCGTAAATACCGTGAGAACCTGGAGCCAACCAACATCGGCGGATTTCCCGGTACTCAAGCGCTCTACGAATCGCAGGGCAACTATATTCTGTTAGACAACCACGAACTGGGCAATAAACAGTTCATCAATGGCGGCGCACCCGCTGGAACTCCGGCAGGCAAGGGCGTTGATGCCACTGATCCAACCTATGATGTCAACACAACGGGCAGCTACATCAACCAGACTCCTGGCTATAAAGCCCTGCTGCAAGCCTACGACGACTATCAACCGATTCGGGAAAGCACCATTTCCGCCCCGATGATCCCCGCTCGGATGGCACCCAGAAGCAGTACTACTCTCAGCAGTGGGGAGCCAACAGCATTTTCATCAATGTGGACGATCGCTCCTACCGCGACATTCGCCTGAAAACGGCTGACGGAGCCGATGACACCGGATCTCGCGCAGACAATCCCGATCGCACGATGCTGGGCAAAACCCAACTCAAATGGTTAGAACAAACCCTGCTGGATGCTCAAACCAACGGCACTCCCTGGAAAATCGTGGCGCTGTCATCTCCGATCGACGAAACCAGCGACGATGGCGGCAAATCCTGGGCAGGCGGCTACCGGGCAGAGCGCAACGAACTGCTGAAATTCATCGCCGATAACCATATTGATAATGTGGTTTTCCTGTCCACCGACGACCACCAAAACCGAGTTAACGAATTGGATTATTTGGCAGATCCCAGCAATCCCAGCAGTCGGACGCGGGTTCCCAACGCCTTCACGATCGTCGCCGGACCGATCGGGGCGGGTGGTCCCGATGCCATCACAGACCACAGCTTCAGCAACATTCAAAAATTAACCGATGACCTTGTGACCAAGGAGAAGGCAAAAGGATTAGATCCGCTGGGTCTTGATCCAACTAACCCCAGAGTCCACAATGTTTTCCGAGAATTTGACCCCAATGCCGACAAATCCCGTAGCCCGGTGGATTTCTACTCACCGGATACCTTCAACTATGTCACGCTCAATATCAGCGCTGATGGCAAAACCCTATCGGTTGACAGCTACGGCATCAACTCCTACGCAGCGAACACCTTCCCCGAACCCAATGCAGCAAATTCAACCCGGCATATTTTGGGATTCCAGATTGATGCTGCCTCCACCTTACCCAATGGCGTTGCCGCAGGTGATACCACCCAAACCTCAACCGTCCTCTGGACCCACAGCACCGTTCCCGGTCAGGTAACGTTTGACTATTCCACCGATCCAACATTTAGTAACGCCCAAACGGTAACAACCACCGAAACCGATACGGCTCAACCTGTCAAAGTGCAGATCGATGGCTTGCAACCTGGAACCGATTACTACTACCGGGCAACCAATACCGTTGGAGAAAGCGCCACGGGCAAGCTGCACACTTCGGCTGCTCTGGGAACCCATCCTGGCTTGACCTTTGGCATTTCTGGTGATTGGCGGGGTGAATTGAGTCCCTACCCCTCGATCTCCAACGCCGCCAGCAGCAATCTGCAATTCTTCCTGGAGTTTGGTGACACCATCTATGCCGACTATCCCTCACCTGCGGTTCCGGTGGCTCAAGCAACCACTCTGCAACAGTTTCGGGATAAGCACGATGAGGTCTATAGAGATCGCGATGGCTTAAACACCTTCCGTAATTTGCGGTCTTCCACCTCCATTCTGGCGACGATCGACGACCACGAAGTCACCGATAATTTTGCGGGTGGTGCCCTGCCGCGTCTGATCCGCGCTTTCAAGACACCACTCCCGGTAAGCTGATCCACGACACCCAACTCTATCAAAACGGGCTGCAAGCCTTTCAGGACTACAATCCGATTCGGGATGAGTTCTACGCCGGAACGGGCGATTCCAGCATCGATGGGCAGCGCCAGCTCTACCGCTACAACACCTACGGCAGCGATGCAGCCGTGTTTACCCTGGAAGAACGGACCTTCCGCGACCAGGAGCTAGACGATGTTACCAATCCATCTGACCCGACTCAGGTGGCAACCTTTCTGGCAAAATCCTTTGACCTTGATCCCGCCACTGGGCAACCAACGGCAAAACGAACCCTGCTAGGACAGGCGCAACTCGATGACCTCAAACGAGATCTGCTCCAGGCTCAACAGAATGGGATCACCTGGAAGATCATCAATGTCCCAGAGCCGATCGAAAATCTGGGCATTGCTGCCGCTGCCGATCGCTATGAAGGGTACGCCGCCGAACGTACCGAAATCCTCAAATTCATCCACGACAACGACATCAAAAATGTTGTCTTCGTTTCGGCAGACATTCACGGCACATTGGTCAACAACCTCACCTACCAGGTGGGTCCCGGACAGCCTGAGATTGCCACCAGCGCCTTTGAAGTCACCACGGGACCCGTCGCCTTCGATGCGCCCTTTGGTCCTACAGTCGTGGGTCTGGCAAGCCAGCTTGGATTATTGTCTCCAACGCAAAAGGCCGTTTATGATGCCCTCCCAACCGCAGGCAAAGACCAGTTCGTCAAGCAACTGGTGAATGCTCAACTACAACCCCTTGGCTACGATCCTCTCGGATTAGATGACAACCTGCCCCAGGCAAACGGACTAATCAATGCCAAACTCCTCCAAGGGGATTACCTGTCAACCCATACCTATGGTTGGACCAAGTTTGACATTGATCCCCAAACCCAAAAACTGACCGTCACCACCTATGGCATTCCCTACTACACGGAAGCCGAATTGCAGGCAAATCCAAACGCGATCGCCAGTCGCACTCCCTCGATCGTGAGTCAGTTTGAAGTTACACCAACTTAAGCAGCCAAAGTGGCGGATGGAGGACAGGGAATGGGCGACAGGCGATGGGCAATTGAGAATTAAGCGTTGAAAATTAAAAGTTGAGAATTAAGCGGCTTTAATTTTTAATTCTTAATTCTTAATTTTGCCTTCATTCCCCATCCTTCATCCTTCATCCTTTACTCTTTACCCTCCTCCACCCCCATACCCTGTCGAAACAAGCTGTATTGCACTCGACGGAGAATGGCTATATTCTCCCCTAATTGTTAAGGTTTCTTTCAATCGATTGAGAAACGCTGCGATCTGTTGAAGCGATCGTGTTTCGGGGAAGGCTGAAATGTAGGTGAGATGTTCACAATCCGAGCTGCTTATGTATACCCTCAATCACGATTTTGAAAAAGAACGTCCTACAAGCCGATGGCCGCTACCTTGAGGCTCACGAACTTTTCCGATGGAAAAGTATGTCCAGAGCTATGCAACCCGGTTACATACCTACCAGCAGATTCAAGAGAATAGCGATAAACTGACGCTTCAAGCGCTTCGCAAGCTAGCACAGACCTACCCAGAATTAATCCAGCAGCATGGTCAGCGCTGTAAGTACGATATGACGGAAGTGCTGCGATATATTGCGTTATCGGTCTTGCGTGACGACGAAATCTTTTTCAAAGAACAAATGATGGTCTGGCTGGACACCATTTTGCTTGCCTACAAGCGAAATACTTTCTGCGTAGTGGCTTATCGCAATTTGCAAGAAGCGATCGCTCTCACGTTACCCGGCGCAGATGCCAATCTGATTCGTCCCTACCTCGAAATCGTGATTCAAACCCTTCAATCCCACGCATAAGAAGATTCTGGATTCCAGATTGCAGATTCAGCGTGCCTACCAATCTCCAATCCTCAATCTAATAATCCTCGGCACTACCGAAGTTGTAAGGATTTTGAAGCTGTTAACGATGGCGGCTACGCCGCGCATATCACCTTTTTTGGTCTACTAAATCTTCAATCTAAAACCCCAACGCGCCTGCCCCGGTGTGTTCTCAGGTCCGTTATCGATTTTTGAGGACACCCTAATGAATTACTCTGAACCCATTACAGTTAGCCGTAAATCTTCCAGGGAAGAGCGTCAAACAGCGCTCTACCAAATTTATAAACAGGTTTTGGAACGTCAGCCATATGACTATGAGCGCAAACTTTTAGCAAAACAAGAGAACGATTTTCTTAACGACAAAATTGGTGTCAGGCGTTTTCTAAAAGAATTGGGCCATTCAGATGTCTACCTTGACTCTTTCTATAACAATTCATCCAATATGAAATTCCTGGAGCTTTGTTTCAAGCATTTCTTGGGGCGGGCACCGTTAGGCCAGGAGGAGATGAAGGTTTATTGTGACATTCTGATGTACAAAGGCGTGGCGCAAATGATCACAACCCTGCTGGATTCTGAAGAGTACCGCAAGGTGTTTGGCTGCTTCACGGTTCCCTATCCTCGCAAGCAGGAACTCCACGAATCGCCAAAGGCTTACATGGAGTCTCATCTATTGAACAGCGAACTTTTGGGACGGCGGGGACGGTCAATTCCTACAATCTATTGGCATCAACTCGGTCTAAACTGCGATTCCGGTGTTTGCCGTCATCCTGAAGCTGATGTGCAGGTGGAATACAAACTGTCCCAGGAAGAACTTTCCCAACTTCTAAAGCTGCTTCAGTCTTCCAAATCGGAAATGGTTGCGGATCTTTCTCCCCAACAGCGAGAACTTCTGCGGCGATCGATCGGCTAAAGTCTGCTTTAAATCCTTGAAGCTTGTTTGAATCAATCCTGAAGGTTGAGGATTGAGAAAGAGCCTTACTCAAACTTAGTCCTCAGTTCCCATGAAGAATGTCTTAGAGTATCACTTACCATCGCCCTCATTCGTGCTTAGCGGCTTTCCACAGGTGATTGATGGGGTATTTCAGCCAGAAAATTGTGGGTTCTCATAATCTCATAGAGGTTTATGTCTGTTTCCAACAAACACGCATGGCCACTATTGGGTAGAACGACAGTATGAGCATTGGCAAATAGTCTTGCCAGACGTCGTACTTCTTCCAGGGAGGGCAACAAACGATCGGCAGCACTGCCAAGCAACAAAGTTGGCTGAGTTATCAGACGGAGTTGAGCTTCGGAAACATTAAATTCGTTCAGTAGCGCCAATCGCCATAGGGTTGTTTTCTGCGGGATCAATTGAACGGTCTCCCAAAACGCTTTGCGATCGCTCGCTGAGATCCGATCAGTATTTCCTAAAACTGGCATTAACGCTTCAGACGATAGACGAAAGAAAGGCTCTGGTAACCAGCGAGCAAGTTGTGCGCCCCACCCAATCCACGGTCTGGTATGAAACGAAGACGCAGGATTAACCAGCACAATGCGGTTGAATAGATGGGGAGAGTGAAGCGCTGCTTTGATTGCCAAGCATCCGCCAAACGATTCGCCACACAAATAAACAGGCCGCTGAGACGATCGGGCAATTTCTGCCTTAATCAGCTCCAGAAGGTTCTCTGTCAAATGATCCCAGTCCGTTAGGTCATCTACCGAAATTGCTAAGCAACGCACATCGAATGCGGCTTCCAATCCAGCAGTTTGTGTTCTAAGAAGCTGGCCTGTTCCATCCATGCCGGGAAGGAAAATAAACAGCGGAAAATCCGGCTGAAGCCGCTGGGGTGTAAGAAAACAAATCTGACCATGAACGTCTGGCATATCAGTAACTGCCTTGGTGCAATAACTTATCAATTTCTGCGTGGCACTGTTCGGTTAGCTCCGTAACCATCTTCTTGGCCTGCCGACCCTGGTATTGTTCCTTTTGTATAGGACGGACCCAATGTGGCCGACCTATCAGTACATTCACCCGCTGATACGTTACCATCGGATGCCAACCTTCCTGTGCAAACAGGGGTTCAGAGGATCAAACAGGCTCAGTAGCCTTAAAGGCACACCTGAATGATTGACCTCAGTTTCAGAGGCAATCGCGATCGGAAGGACCGTCAACTCCCCGACAGGGGCTGAAGCGCCAGATGAGCAAATCCTCTTTGAAACTCAACTGAATGACCGGGTGATGGAGGCTTGACGATCGATTGGAAACCCTTCCGGAAAAATTCCAACAGCCTGCTGTGTTTGCAATAACTGAGCGGCCTGCCGGAAGAAGCTCTGTTGTCGATGATGGGGAGCCTCCAACGGAAAGCACCTAACCGAGTAACAATTTCACGCATAACAGGCACTTGACCCATGTAATGATGGCAAGCAAATCGAATTGAACGATTGATTGCAGCCATTAGCAAAGGGGCATCCATAAAGCTGCGATGGTTGCTAACTATGAGCAATGCTCCATCTTGCGGAATCCGATCTTGATAAACAACATTCATCCGTGTTCCCAGTGCCAGGAGAAGCAACCGGGAAATTTGAAGTGGACTATTGGAAAGCATAACCAGGGACCGAACGGTCGCAAATTCGTGGAACTGTATCCTCTAATTGTTAACATTGCTTTACATAAATCGGCAAATATCCTAGGGTAGATGAGTGGTTGCTCAACCGACGGGTCTTCTTACAGAAAAATTGTTAGCAAAAGAGTCAAAATTTACGTGGCTTTAGATAAAGGATTTTAGTTCACCCTTTCAGTTTGTTTTAGTTTGAACAGCGCATTTTGAGTTGTGGGGCACATAAAGCAGGTTACCAAATCTCAAAAAGTGTTAATATTACTTAACAACGGCCGCACTTGCTTGAGTTCAATCGTTTCTGTGCTCTACGGTTAGACTACACGCCCAATTTGAAGCCCAAAAGTTATTTCGATTGAATCGATTAGGCTCATAAGAGAAAAGTTTGACGGAGCTGCTTAGTACCTAAATGGAACGAAATGTCCCATTCAGATAAATAATTGATGCTGCTGTTCTAATTTAGTTGCTGTTCCAATTAGTCAAAGTACTAAACAGTTTCAAACGCAGAGAACACCAAGCCCCCGCTAGCTTTTTTTCTCCATACAAAGTTAATTTTTAAATGAGGTTCGGGCAATTTAAAGATTTCCTTAGAAGTTTAAACATAAATCAAAGTTAGGATTGATTAATGTTTATTTATGTCAAACGATAGAAGTGAGTACTATAACTAGGATTTAGCTGGTACAGATACTAATAGGAGATTGTATAGAACATTACAAAAATGGCTATTTGTTAAGCTGATTAATTCGATAACTTCTTTTAATAATTCCCCTTGTACTCTCAGGTTGTTTAATCAAGGTTTTTGACTTTTCTGCTCATTTGTTTATGGATTCTGAAAAAGAGATAACAATCGATTTACTATCACAACGCCTCTATATTACGTAAACGATTTACCTCATGTCGGAAGCGCTTACACTACGATCGCGGCGGATGTTCTTGCTCGGTTTAATCGTTTGCAGGAAAAATCCGTATTGCTAATTACGGGAACGGATGAGCATGGGCAAAAGATTCAACGTACAGCCGAAAGCTTAAACCGCACTCCTCAGGAGCACTGTGACATCGTTGTGGATGGTTTTGAGTCGTTGTGGAAGCAGTTGGGGATCCGTTACGATCGCTTCATTCGTACGACTGATCTCCGCCATGAAGCGATCGTCAAAGAGTTTTTTCAGCGGGTTTGGGACCGGGGGATATTTACCTTGGGCAGCAGAAGGGGTGGTACTGCATTTCCTGTGAGGAGTTTAAGGAGGAGCGGGAGCTTCTAGAGACTCACCACTGCCCCATTCACCCAAATAGGCAAGCCGAATGGCGGGATGAGCAAAATTACTTCTTCCGGCTTTCCAATTATCAAAGCCAACTAGAGGCACTCTATGCGGAACGCCCCAATTTCATTCAGCCTGAAATCCGTCGAAATGAGGTTTTAAGCTTCCTTAGTCAAGGACTTCAAGATTTTTCTATTTCTCGGGTCAATTTAGATTGGGGATTCCGGTTCCGGTAGACCCGGAACATCACACGCTCTACGTCTGGTTTGACGCTCTACTTGGCTATGTTACGGCTTTGCTAGCACCAGACGAAAAACCCACCTTAGAAAACGCCCTGTCAAAGTGGTGGCCCATTAGCCTACACCTGATTGGAAAAGATATTTTGCGTTTCCACGCTGTTTACTGGCCTGCAATGCTGATGTCAGCCGGGTTGCCGCTTCCAGGCGGTGTATTTGGGCACGGCTTTTTAACTAAAGATGGTCAGAAGATGGGCAAGACACTGGGCAATATTCTTGATCCGGTTGAGCTGGTTAACCGTTATGGTTCCGATGCGGTTCGCTATTACTTTTGAAGGAGATTGAATTCGGGCGAGATGGAGACTTCAACGAAACTCGATTTGTCAACATCCTGAATGCTGATCTGGCGAATGATTTGGGCAATTTGCTCAACCGCACACTCAAGATGGTCCACAAGTACTGTGGGACCCACGTGCCAACCCGTTTTGCTGACGATGCTCCAACTGAGAATTCCTTGGAGTTGATCGGACGGGAACTGGGCGATCAGGTTGCTCATTCCTACCGTTCTCTTGCCTTTAGTGAGGCCTGTGAAGCAATTTTGACCCTGGTTAGAATGGGAAACAAGTTTATTGATGAGCAGGCCCCTTGGTCTCTCTACAAACAGGGCCAGCACTCAGCGGTTGAAAGGATTTTATATACCGTATTGGAAGCCGTTAGGCTTTCAGCCTATTTGCTGTCACCTATTACTCCTAACCTCAGTACTTCCATTTACAAACAGTTAGGATTCTCCATTAACTTTAGTGACCAGTCCTTAATTCATGTGTCAGCTCCGTACTCGATTCATTCGAAATGGGGAATATTGGCATCTGATCAGGTTCTGGAAGACCCTCAACCTGTTTTCCAAAAGCTAGAGCTTCTAGAAACCATATCTTCGTAAAATTCACGTTTGTATAGTACATTTCTCATCTCTAAATGTCTGATAAACCAATAAAGCTTCGCTTCGCATCATAAAAAAGAGGTATAACACACATGTTAAGTAGCAACCTAGAAACTGAATCAGTGTTCACTCAGGAGCAGGTTCTTGAAAACCGTGGTCGAGTTGCCATTTTTATTGATGGTTCCAATCTGTTTTATGCGGCATTGCAGTTGGGGATCGAAATTGATTACACCAAGCTGCTTTGCCGGTTGACGGCTGGTTCCCGTTTGCTGCGATCGTTTTTCTACACAGGAGTTGACCGGACCAATGAGAAGCAACAGGGTTTTCTACTCTGGATGCGGCGCAACGGTTACCGAGTAATCTCTAAGGATCTGGTCCAGCTTCCAGATGGCTCCAAGAAGGCGAATCTGGACGTGGAAATTGCGGTCGATATGATGTCGCTGGTTGGCTCTTACGATACAGCCGTTTTGGTTAGTGGCGATGGCGACTTGGCCTATGCTGTAAATGCCGTAAGCTACCGGGGCGTGCGGGTTGAGGTGGTCAGCTTGCGTTCTATGACAAGTGACAGCTTGATTAATGTGGCCGATCGCTACATCGATCTGGACAACATCAAAGAAGACATCCAGAAAACCCCCGCAGCTACACCTATCGTCCTCTGTCCAGTATTGGCCTGATGGAAGAAGAAGACGGTTAAGGTTTCGATAGAATCTCTCTGACACTCGACAAATTCGTTGCCTCGCGGATGGTGGATAGGCTACTGGACTAAGAGGAATTGGAAACTTCTTGAATTAATTTGAAAATTACCTTTTCCTTCAGCATTCACAAGGGGCGCTTCTAGATGAACTTTTTGGCAGCTTTCTTAGTCTAGTGTTTTGAGTTTGATGTCCGTCGTGCAGGGATGCCCATGTCTGGTTTGTTTGATTTCGGTAATCGTCGGTTGATTGGTTCTGCTGCGCTTAAGCTGGTGATGGTGCTTATCCTATTGCTTGCCGGGGCGTGTGATGGGCGAAACCGAGCAACTGAAAAAATCGCGAAGGACAGCCAGCGCATTCAGGATTTTGACAACAGCCTTACCTTTAATGACCTGACTCTGGAAGGGTTTGATAAACAGGGTGGGCGTCGCTGGAAAATGAAGGCAAAGCAGGCAAGCTATAGCAAAGATAAAAAAATTGCCCGGGTTCAGTTTCCAGATGGGGAGCTTTACCAGGATGGTAAGGCGATCGTGCGGGTAAAGGCCCAGAGCGGTGAAGTAAAGCAGGATGGGGAGAATGTTTTCCTGCGGGGACAGATCGTTGCAAAAGATTTGCGAAATGGCATGCTGATGAACGGCAACGAACTGGAATGGCAGCCTAAGAATGATCTGATTCTAATTCGCAACGGGGCAAAGGGTATCTACAAGGAAACAACGGTTTCAGCAAAGGACGGAAGTACTTCACCCGCGCCAAGCGCTTGGAACTGGAGAATCAGGTGATCGGTGAATCGAAGAAGCCAGACATGAAATTTCAGTCTACCCATGTCACCTGGCTGGTTGATCAGAAAAAGTTAATTAGCGATCGTCCGCTTCAGCTTGACCGCACCCTGGCTGGTAAGCCGTCCTCTGATCAGGCGACCTCTAGTGCGGGTGTTGTGGATCTAGCTACGAAAACGGCAACCCTAAACCAAAATACTCAGGTCAGTCTGACGGATCCTCCTGTTAAAGTTTCCAGCAATTCACTGGTTTGGAACGTGGATGCAAAAACCATCGTTTCTGATCAGCCGGTGACGTTGGTTAATCAAAAGCAACGGGTTACATTGACAGCCAATCGCGGTCAGGTGAATACCGAAACCAAAATGGCTTACCTGAACGGGAATGTGCGCGGTATCGGGGAACGCAACCAGTCCCAGTTGGTTTCCGATCACTTGACTTACAACCTGGAAACGCAGCAATTTTTGGCGGAGGGAGGCGTTAACTATCAGCAGGCAAACCCGCCGTTCAACTTGATGGGTCCCCGTGCAACCGGCAAGGTTGGCGACCAAGTCGTGGTTGTTAATGGCGGCAGAGTCATGACCCAATTCATTCCCGATACAGTGATTCGGAGTAAGTGATGATCCCCTAGTTTCCCTGGTACATCCTTACCTCTAGCGCCGATTGCAGCGCTTCATTGCGGCCTTGGTCGCCCAAATCGGCAGAGGCAGAACGTATCGGAGATGTCGGGGTTATTGCGACAGGGCGAGACGATGCCGTTCCCCAATGATTCACCAGCGCTTGAAGGAAGCTGTCCTGTTGGTCGCGCAAGCCTTCTAGGTTGGTTCCCCGATTGATGATGGCAAACCAGACCAATCCCCGATTCCGGGTAGGAAGAATCCCTGCCAATGCGCTGACATCGTTTAGGGTTCCGGTTTTCACAACCGACCCAGCGGGAATTTTGCGTTCTTCGATCGTCCCGTGATCGCTCCCGGCAATTGGAAACAGGTCCGCGATCGTTAGACTCCGAAGTTGCAGGTAGCGTTGCAGCGCTGCGAACATTCCACAAATCGCTCTGGGAGAAATCCGATTTTCTACGCCCAGCCCTGAACCATTTCTCAACAAAATCTCCTGCTGAGGAACTCCGCTGCCAATGCAGCCTTTTGGGCAACCACTCCAGCCCCCAAAGAGTTTGCCAGCGACTCCGCAATGATGTTGTTGCTATAAATATTCATCAGCTTCAACATGTGAAAGAGGGGCAGAGAACGGTGGCGCAACACCAGTGTTTGTTGGGGAAGCAGGTCTGTTCCATAGGTAACAACCTGAACCGACCCAGCGATCGCAACCTGAGGGCGGAGGGTTCCTTTAGGCAAGGTCAGATACTGATACTCCGCCTCACTGGACCATTTTTTCGAATTGAGAGCCTGTTTAAACAGTTCCCCCGCTTTCTGAGCGTTGGGTTCAAAGTTCATCAGAAAGTTGCCTGTAATAATCAGGTTGCCTGCCACTCTTCGAATGCCCATCCTGTTCAGGTCATTTCCGATCGCAAAGGCTTCTTCCCATACCATCAGCGGATCGCCACTCCCTGAACAACCAAATCTCCCTGCAATACCCCGTCCTGTATGGGACCAGTAGCGCTCAGTAACGTCTCGAAATGGTGATCGCCCCAGGTTTGGAGAGAGGCCAGAGTTGTCGCAACTTTTGTTAGGAGGCCGCAGGCAGAGGAGTGGTGCCCTGGTTGCTGGCAAGAAAGGATGGACCCGCCTGAAGCCAAACGCCTTGGGCTGTTTCAGATAGCCCTGTTCTGGAAAGATTTTGAATGTATTGATTAAGGGCAGCTTGAGCAACCAGATCGGGATCACCCGGTAACACGGCCCACGGCGTTTCCTGATCCATTACCACACTAACCGGACGCAGTGGATCAGGCACACCTGCCATTTTGAGCCACAGGAAACTAACCCAGAGCTAAAGAGTTCTAGCAATTCTGCCTCCCGTAACGCTGCCAGATAAGATGTGAACCGTCATGAATTTTATACACCAGGTTGAGGGGATGGGGAAAAGGGGGAGAAAGTAACGAGATGGGGAGGATTGGGATGATGATAGGGAATAGTAATACCGTTTTGAGCGCAACGTATAAGAATCGATATTATGACCAAATCTGATCCAAATTGGGTCTTGCGGCTAATGCCGATCGCCGTTGGGGTGCTGGCGGGATGCCTTCTTCTGACAAATCGACTGCTGACCCCAGAACTGAATAATTCCCAGGCTCGCTCCGACGCTCTCGGGGTGATCGTCAGTGCAGTATTGATTCTAACGGGTTTGCTATGGCAGCAGGTGCAGCCCCGTCCTCCAGAAAGCGTTGAATTAATCGGCGAAGAAGGATTTGAACTTGATCCGGGTTTGCCGGATGCGGTAAAGACAGAACTAGCCTGGGCCTCTCACCTGCTGTTGACCAATACCGTAACCCGATCGCTGATTGTCTGGTATGACAATAAAGTGCTTTTAAGGCGAGGAATTTTGTCAGAAAAGCGCGAAGTTACACCGGGACCGATCTTGCAGCGAGTGGTAGAAAAGCAGAAGCCCGTTTATCTGGTTGCGCTCAAACTTTATCCAGGCCGAATTGAGTTCGACTACCTGCCCGAAAATACGCAAGGACTTATTTGCCAACCCATCGGCGATCGTGGAGCATTGATTCTTGGAGCGAACGCACCCCGCAGCTACACCCGTCAAGATGAGACATGGATTGGGGCGATCGCTGACAAGCTCGAAAACACGCTAAGTCAGTGGAGCGAACAAGTAAGATAGATAATTAGGTGGCAGGCGGTAGGAATTAGGTGATCGCAAGCAATGGATTGGGCAATAGGAAGTTTTGCGTTTTAAGCCCCTCGTACCCTACCACCTACCACTATCACCTAGTACCCACCACCACTTCCCTTTCATGGAAAATCTTCTCTGGCTCTACTGGTTACTCGTCGCCGTGATGGTAGTTGGGATTGTGGGCGCAGTGATACCAGCCATACCTGGAATTAGCTTGATTGCCGGAGCGATTTTTGTTTGGGGATTAGTAAAAGGATTTGGCAGCGTTGGCATTGCCCTTGCCGTTGCGATCGTGTTTCTGTTGCTAAGCATTGGGGTCGATTTTTGGCAACTTACCTGGGGGCAAGGCAAGCCGGAGCCAGCAAATGGGGACAAATTGGGGCGTTAGTTGGGTTGCTGGTTGGAATTTTTGGATTACTCCCAGCATTGCCTGTTGGTGGCCCCCTATTTGGCATTATTTTGGGACCGCTGTTAGGAGCGTTAATTGGGGAATATTTATTTCAACGGGATCTGAAGCTGGCAGTTAAAGCAGCCGTTGGTATTTTAGTCGGCACAGTCGTCGGCAATCTTGTTCAGGGAGTGCTGGCGATCGCCGCCGTGATTGTTTTTCTCTGGACAACCTGGCCCTTTGGACAGTAAGCAGCAGACAGAATTAAGAGTTATACCAAATTCAGTGTAGAGTAGCGGTATCGGTAGGGGTTTAGCATTCGGCCACGAACTCTGCAACAAAGTCCCGATCTTTTAGCCGAATGCTAAACCCGTACACCCAAATAGTGCTTCTTTACGAGAAGGATTCCGTACTAGGAATTGAGAATGAAAAATTCACAACCTCCTAATACACATCTAATGTGGGTAGTACCAATGTCGTAAGGATTTTGGCGCCGTTAACGATGGCGGCTAGCGCCGCGTATCATTACCTTTTTAGGTCCACACTAATGTGAATTGAATAGTAGGGGTTTGTATTCGGGCAGTATTTTGTGAGCTAGCAGTGTCTATCCGTCGAATGCCAAACCTGTACTACGGTCTATGCGTTGCCCACAAGACATAATTCCTAAATCTCAATTTCTAATTCCTAATTCTTAATTCCTAATTCTTAATTCCCCCATTCTTTGCTTTACCAAAGATCATCACATGCTGTTGGGGAAGGAAATTTTTTGTGGCTTGCCATACTAACCCAACCGATTCCATCTCCTTGCGCACCTGCTTCTGCGTCATCTTGTGCAGCGCCTTAATCGGAACAAACGGATTTTCACCTCGATATTCAACTAATACAACCCGACCATCCGGTTTAAGCGCTTGGGCGATCGCCGCCATCATCTCCCTGGGATACTCAAACTCGTGATAAGCATCTACCAATAGCGCTAAATCAATGCTATGGGGTTCAAGATTGGGGTTGTGTCAGTACCGAGTACTGGTTCTACATTATCAATGTGCTTTTCTTGTTTAACTGCCTCAATAATTTCCAGCATTTCGGGTTGAATATCGACAGCCAAGACCTTGCCCTGCGGTACTAACGAACTGATTCGAACGCTGAAATAACCAGTTCCTGCACCGATATCGGCCACTAAATCTGTTGGCCTCAACTTTAAACCCTTAATCAATTCCTCAGGTTGCTCCTCCAGTTCCCGTGTAGGACGCTCTAGCCAGCCAGCCCCAAGATGCCCCATCACCTGAGCAATTTCTCGCCCCATATAAAACTTGCCGATACCATCAGGGTTGTGAACAACACGCTCCTGATAAATCGAATCCTCATCCTCGGACGACAGCGGCGACAAGGACGGAAGAAAAGATGAGAAATCGGTAAGGGAGGCTATACTGCGGTACCCGTTGAAGAAAGAAGAGGAGTCAAAGCGCTGGCTTGCGCCTGGATTTTGTGAAGGACCCTGAGTTAGGGCGACGGCGGGAAGCGCCCAGCAGAGGGGGATCAGAGTCAACAGCAAGATGATGCAGACGATGACGTTTTGGACTTTAAGTTTTAGATGAAACATGTCTGCGTCTCCCCTTGCGTCCCTTCGCTGTCTCTGTGCCCCGTCATCCTAACCCCTTTAGTAAGGGAGATCCCAAACCCGTCTGTAGAGTAGCGGTATCGATCGGGGCGTAGCATTCAGCAAAAAGATTGGAACTGGATTTCAAAGTTCGTGACCGAAAGCTATGCCTGTACACAGGAATAGTGCTTCTCTATAAAACGGATTCCGTATTAAACGCCGCAAATGGCGGTGAATACTATCATACCTACCGCCATAGCAATCCTGAATCATATTGAGAATGAGAGGATGTCTAAAAAGCGGCAAATCAGTCAGCAGCGGATAGAAAACGGATGAATCGGATCAATGTCTAGCTAAAAGCATTAATTATCCGTTCCATCCGTTACTAATCTGCTGCTAATCCTGCGTCTCAAACACGCCCTGAGATGCTGCAAACCGTCGGGTTACAATTTGCGATTAGGCTTCTCCTCAAAGGAAATTACTGAATTCTCAACAACGACGTAGGCCGTTGAATTTGGCTTCAGTTTTACCTCATATCCTCCTGTAAACTCCCCAAACGACGGCAGCATCAGAAGGTTTTGCCCATTGTCGAGGTAGAAGCACGGTAGCCGTAAGTTATCCAGTCTGGTTTTGACGCGAAAACAGGGATGGACGTGCCCACAAATGTTCAGATAATTCTGTTGGGGAAATGGCTCATGGCTTAACAGCAAACGATCGACATGAATGGCTTCTGTAACGCAATGAATGGAAAGCGCTTTTAGGGTTGAAATCAAGGAGCGATCGTGGTTGCCAATGATTAGCTGAACATTGGCATGAACTGTGTTGAGAAAGTGACGCCAATGATCTAACACCTCATCCACTAATGCAAATCTGGAGTGAAACAAATCCCCTAATATAACCAGATTTTTGAGTTCAAATTGGCTACAGAGGGCTTGGAGCCGATCGAGCGTTTGCTGATTAACTGCGTTGGGAATCGGCACTCCTAGAGCCTGAAACGTTTCCGATTTGCCCAGATGAATATCAGCGACGAGCAGACTTTTAAGGCTGTCGATATAAATAGCTTTTTCTGGTAGGAGTTGAAGATCGACTCCGAAAACGTTAATTTTCTTCATTAGTTATTCCACACAGGCATTGGTAAATGTCTCTACCCAGATTTGAATTTTCGACATGATATTTGACGATTCTAAGACGTGTTGGAATCAACCCTTCAGGAGTGCTCTTAATAAAAGGTGCCAGGAGGGGATTTAGGTCTAAAGACTTGTTGAATGGTCAGGTGGACCTAAAAAGGTAATGATGCGCGGCGATAGCTGCCATTGGTAACAGCTTCAAAATCCTTACGACGTTGGTAGTACCAAATTGTCGAACCTTTCAGAAGGGAAAAAGGGCTAAAAAAGCCACCCACATGGATGGGTGACTCGAACCCTATATAGTGATCCTAAGACGACGGAGGCTCTGAATATATTCGTCAGCTACGGAGATCTATCGTCATCTGACGATAGATCTGCAAATTTTTGTAGAAGAACTGGCGGAGTTGCCCTATCCTACAGATTAGCTTTGGAGTAAGTATGAGACGTTGGCGGGGCTGGTGGCGCGATCTGGTATTGGCATCCCAACAAAATCCACCTCGATTGGTTGAGAGTGTAATGTTGGTGCTGGCAGTCATCCTTTGCGCTGCCTGGTTTGTCCTGCAAAGCTGGCAGCTTCTATTTCTTTGGCTAAGCTGCATTATCGGGGCGATCGCTTCTATCCTCGTCCGCGAGTTTATGGCCCCTTCTCCCCAAACCCGTCAAATTCGACTGGCCGCAATTTTTTCTTTAGCACTCCTACTGTCGCTAACAAGTTTTTATTTTGACAGAGCTTTCCATGTCCATTCTGTGTTCCCCTCATTCAATACCCTATCCCTCTAGGCTTGAAAGAATACGCGAGTAAGACGGGTGGGGCAGGATGGTTGTCGATTTGTAACACCTTCTTTGTGGAATCATTAACTCAACTTGTAGGGAAGATTCTCAGCGATAAGCTGAGAGTTAAGCCTTAAAACTCACCCTATTTATGAAACGTCGCCAGGGTAGGAGTCCGCTTCTGGCAAAAATTTCTGTTTTTACTTTTTCTCTGAAACCTAAAATTCTTTGTTTAAAACCAATGCTTAATTTGGATCAAAACAGCATCAAGTTAGGTGCTGCTGCCACCGATAAAACCGATGCAATTCGTCAGGCAGGAACGTTGCTGGTAGACAGTGGGCACATGGAACCCGACTACATTACCAGCATGATGGGGCGGGAAAAGGTTGCCAACACCTATCTGGGAAACGGAATTGCAATTCCGCATGGGTTGCCCAAGGATCGGGATTTGATTTTGGAAACGGGAATTTCGGTGGTGCAGATTCCTTCTGGCGTGGAGTGGAATCCGGGAGAAACGGTTTACCTGGTGGTAGGCATCGCGGCGAAGTCGGATGAGCATATCGAAATTCTCTCCAACCTGACCTACGTGCTGGATGACGAGGCGGTGGTTCAGAAATTAGCAAAGACTAGCAATGCCAATGACATTATTCAATGCTTAACGAATCGATCGCCCCAAGCCACTCCCACTCCTGCCGCTGAAACAGACTTTGCCCGGTTTGTGGATTACGAATTCCAGGAAAAGCGGGGCTTCATGCCCGACCTGCAACGGTTTTAGTGAATCTAGCGAAGGAATTTGAGTCAGCCATTCGGGTGCGGTATGGCGAGCAGACGGCAAACGCCAAGAGTCTGGTGTCGTTGCTGAAGCTGGGCGTTGAGGGCGGTGGGACTATTCGTCTAATGGCGCAAGGGATGGATGAGGATAAAGCCCTGGAAACCCTGAGACGCGAGATCGAAGCGGGATTGGAGGACGAGGAAGAGACTATTTCCGTCTCGCTGGGACGATCGCTCAAGTTTGAATCGGCTGCCATACCGGGAATTGCTGCTTCGCCGGGATTAGCGATCGGCACCGTTTTTCAGTTCAAGCGCGGCAAGATTGTGTTTGAAGCCACGGCGAAAGATCCCACCCATGAAGCCACCCAATTGCGGCAGGCAGTCGAAACGGCAAAGGTGCAACTGCATGCACTCTACGAAGATGTGAAGGTACGAGCGGGAGCCGGGAAAGCCTCGATCTTTCTGGCGCATCAGGAGTTCCTGGAAGATCCGGAGTTGGTGGAAGGGGCGATCGGTTACCTGCGGCATAACCGGAGCGCTGCCTGGGCATGGCAACAGGTCTACGAGCAACGCGCCCATACCCTGGAAAAACTTCTCGATATTCTGTTGGCGGCACGGGCAGCGGATCTGCGGGATGTCGGACGGCGAGTGTTGCGACTACTGGCAGACAAGGTAGAGGATGAGGTCACCTTACCCGATTACCCGGTGCTGCTGGTGGCGGAGGACCTGACCCCTCGGACACTGCCAGACTCGACCCGGAGAAGACGTTGGGATTCTGTACTGCCTACGGGGGCCACGTCTCATAGCGCCATCATTGCCCGATCGCTCGATATCCCGGCGATCGTGGGTGCGGGTCCTGCAGTGCTGAATCTTGCCGATGGCACCTGCTGCATCCTGGATGGCGAAAGCGGTAATCTTTACCCGCATCCCTCTGGGGCAGACCTGGAAGTGGCGAAGGATGCTCAGAAAGATTTGCAGGCAATTCGGGAAGCGGAGAAACTAGCCTGTTACCAGCCTGCCTTTCTCACCGATGGGCATCGTGTGGAAGTCGTGGCAAACGTTGGGGCGGCGGTGGAAGCGGAACAGGCAGTCAACGCAGGCGCAGAGGGCGTGGGATTGCTGCGAACTGAGTTTTTGTTTTTGAACCGCTCCGAACCACCGACCGAAGAGGAGCAGTTTGAGGCATACAGTCAGATGACGCGATCGCTCAACGGCTTGCCCTTGATCATTCGCACGCTGGATATTGGTGGCGATAAAGCCGTTTCCTAGCTCAATCTACCAGCGGAGGAAAATCCGTTTCTGGGGGTCCGAGGAATTCGCCTTTGTCTGCAACGGCCTGATCTCTTCAAGCCGCAACTGCGGGCAATTTTCCGCGCATCCCAAACGGGTCCCGTCAAAATCATGTTTCCTATGATCGCTACCTTGGAAGACCTGAAGGCAGTCCGGCAGATTACCGATGAGGTCCGAGCAGAGGTTAGTGCTGCCCCGGTGGACGGCATGATGATTGAGGTGCCCTCGGCGGTGCTGCTGGCAGATGAGTTTGCCCAGGAAGTTGATTTCTTCTCGGTGGGCACCAACGACTTGACCCAATACGTTCTAGCGATGGACCGGGGACACCCTGCCCTGGCACGGCAGGCGGATGGGCTGCATCCGGCAGTGCTGCGGATGATTCAGCAAACGGTACAGGCAGCTTCGGCTCATGGCAAATGGGTTGGGGTTTGTGGCGGCATTGCCGGAGAGCCATTAGGAGCAGCAATTTTGACGGGGTTGGGAGTGGCAGAACTGAGCGTCAGCATCCCCAGCGTGGCAGCCGTGAAAGCAAAACTACGAAGCTTTTCTCTGCCCCAAACTCAAGATTTAGCTAAACGAGCTTTGAAATGTCACAATGCTCAAGAAGTGCGTGCTTTGGTTTGAGACCAATCATTATTATTCATTTTAACCGTTGTACGAGAAGCAGTAAGAGAGTATCTGTAAGATGTAATCATTAGCAAAGGAAAAGAGATTTATATTAGACGAAACAACTCTTGAAAAACGTTTGGTAACGCTTGAGCAAGCAGTTTTTGATCTGCAAAAGCAGGTTGAAAATAAGCCAACGTCTGAGAACTGGCTTGAGAAGTTGATCGGCTCAATTTCTGATGAGGCAGTTTTTCAAAGGCTCTAGAGTATGGCCGTGATTTGCGTCAAGCTGATAGACCTGGTAATGAGAATGATGAATGATCGTGAAGTATTTGCTTGACACTGATCATATTAGTTTTTGCAGCAACGCAGAGGAATTGAGTTTACTCAACTAATATCCCGAATAGGACAGAATGCAACCACAGATTTTGCGTTATCGATTGTGAGCTTTCACGAGCAAGTGCTTGACGCACACAGTTTTATCAATCGTGCTCAAACAAATACTGACATAGTTCGCGGGTACACTTTGCTTCTTGAAATCCTTCAAGGTTTCGCAACGGCTCCAGTTTTACCTCTTGATAGTGGTGCAACTGCTGTCTTTAATAAGTTGCGGCGACAGCGAATTCGCATATCAACAATGGATTTGAGAATTGCAGCGATCGCTGTATCTCGCAATTTAGTTTTATTAACTCGAAATTCTGCTGACTTTAGTAAAGTTCCAGGTTTAGTAACGGAAGATTGGACAGTTTAGAACAAACAACTTTTAGAAAGAGACCTCGAATTCAATAAAGTAGATTACGTGCAATGACATTCAGAATTGCCACTATTACACTGAATCCGCGATCGATCAGACCGCTTCTATTCCCAACTTTAGAGCGGCTGAGGTGAATCGGGTGGATTGGGAGCAATCCGATCCGGGTGGAAAGGGCGTGAATGTGGCATCTTTTCTCACCGATTTTGGGTTTGATGTTGCGGTTTCTGGCTTTCTCGGTAAGGAGACGGCAGAGTTATTTCAAATCTTCTTTGCGAGTAAGGGCATTCACGATCGCTTCATTTTGATTCCGGGCAAAACCCGTATCAACGTCAAGATTATCGACGATGATCAGAATCAGGTGACAGACATTAACTTTCCGGGAGAAACCCCTGCCGTTGAAGACGTGGATGCTTTAAATCGATCAATCGATGAACTGGCTACCGATTGTGACTGGTTTATTATGTCTGGCAGTGTACCCAACGGACTTTCCCACGGAATTTATGGGGAACTGGTCGATCGCCTCAAAGCCAAAGGCAAAACCATCGTTCTGGATGCCAGCGGCGAGAGTTTGCGACAGGCACTCCCGTTTGCACCGTATGCCATCAAACCCAATATTGACGAGCTTCAGGAGTTATTTAGCAGGAAGTTGGAGGGTGAAGGAGCGATCGTCCAGGCCGCTCAGGAGTTATTAGCAAAAGGCATTCATACAGTTGTCGTCTCGATGGGAGCTAAAGGAGCCATCTTTGCCGAAACCAACGAAATTGTTGTTGCCCGTCCACCCAAAATTGAAGTGGTTAGCACGGTTGGTGCAGGGGACGCGATGTTATCTGGTTTGGTGACAGGCAAACTGCGGGGATTGCCTCTCGCAGACTGTGCTCGACTGGCAACAGCGTTTTCGATCGGTGCCCTCAGCCGGGTTGGACCTCGGTTGCCCCCTGTAGAAATCGTCGAATCGTTTATGGCTCAGGTTGCTGTTCAGAATTCATAGGAGGAGTCTGAGGAGTTAAATTCAAGAAACTTTCTTGCGAGAACCAGAGCTTGGGAGCTGCCCCCAAGCCCCCGAACTTGGAGGACGGGTGCGTCCCCAAACCCCCTCCACAAGGTTTTCTTAGCACGCTCTAGTCCAGGATCTACACACATTGATGCAAGGTTTTAAGCTTCTGCACTTTGCGTGAATCAACTCAGCGATCGCAGCCAACAGATAACACCTTTCGGGGGTGTGGGGTCCTAACTCCCCCACACAGCGGGGGTCCGGGGAAAGCCCCTGGCATTACCTTCACAACGAAGCCATTAACGCTCTAACCATCAAGTCTCAACAACGAAGCCATTAATTCTTAAAATCACTCATTCTTCAGCTAGCAAAACATTTCTCAAACATCCTTAAAACCCATCCAAAATCAAAAAAACATCATAAAATCCATGAAACCCATCAAAAAAATCGCTGCTGTCACCGCCTGTCCCACCGGGATTGCCCACACCTTTATGGCAGCAGAAGCCCTTAAAAACCGCTCAAATTGTGGATTACGACATTCAAGGAGAAACCCAGGGATCCGTCGGAGCCAAAAATCAACTCACGCCAGAAGACATTGCCCAGGCAGATGCAGTGGCGATCGCCACCGACACCTACGTCGATCTCTCCGCTTCACCGGCAAACGCGTCTACCAGACCTCCACTAAGCACGCCCTCAAAGATGGGAAAGATGTGATCGAGTCAGCCCTCGCTTTACCAGAACCGACCGCCCAAGCAGCCGCAGGGCAGGGCAACTATATGGAGGCCGTCAAACAGGCAAAAGCCCAACAATCCGCCAAACGGTCCGGCCCCTACAAGCACCTGCTGACGGGAGTTTCCTACATGCTGCCCGTGATTGTGGCCGGGGATTGATTATTGCCCTTTCCTTTGTGTTTGGGCTGAAACCAGAACCCGGAAGCTTTGGCGATGCCCTGATGCAAATCGGCGGCAAGTCTGCCTTTGCGCTGATCGTCCCGGTGCTGTCTGGATTCATTGCCTTCTCTATTGCCGATCGCCCCGGTTTAGCTCCCGGTTTAATCGGCGGGATGTTAGCGGCAAATCTGGGCATGGGGTTTCTGGGCGGGATTTTATCTGGCTTTCCAGCAGGATATGTTGCCCTATGTGTGCGCGACAAAGTTAACCTGCCGCCCAACTTTGAAGGACTCAAACCCGTTCTCGTCATTCCCTGCTCCTAGCAACGCTGATTGCCAAACGGCAGTTTAGCGAAGATGAACACCAGGCAGGCAAGGTCGTAACCGTCCTGGGACTCTCGTTTATTACCGAAGGTGTAATTCCCTTTGCCGCCAAAGATCCGATTCGGGTAATTCCTGCCTGTATTATCGGTTCTGCAATTACCGGAGCGTTGTCGATGCTGTTTGGCTGTACGTTGCGGGCACCCCACGGCGGAATCTTTGTGCTGGCCATTCCTAATGCGGTGGGAAATGGTGGTCCCTATGTGGCCGCGATCGCGATTGGCACTCTGATTACTGGTGTCGTCGTCACCCAGCTTAAACGTTGGCAACCGAAAGCAAAGGCTAAAACGGCAGAATCCGTCTCTGCATGAAGGAAGAGTGCAATAGGCAAGGGGCAAGGGGCAAGGGGGAATTCCTACCTATTGCCTCTCGCCCATCGCCTATTGCCTCTCGCCTTTCTCTTAAAAAATTCAGCAGTCTCTCATTTCAACCTGGTAATCTACTAGCATCATTCAGACGCTTCCAGTCTTTCTTTGAAAGAGGTGCTGCATGCTCGACTTTCCTGATCTGATCAAAATACTGCATCCTGCGCTTGCAGTGATTGTGGTGTTTCCTTTAATTGGAATGGTGGTAAGGTTGGCCTGGCAAACCCGTCAACGCCGCTTGCAAGTTACTGCGGATAGCAAGAGCAAAATTCCTCCCGTGGTTGGGCAGGAGCACGTGCAGATTGGTCGTTGGCTAAGTGGAGCCGTTGTGGGAATTGCGCTGTTGGGGATGACTCCCGATATTTTTCCTCATTAACCAAGAATGAGGTTTGGTCTAAACAACCATTTTTAGCCTTCTTTATTGTGGCTATCTACATCGCCACGATCGCATCCTTGGTTATTCTTTACAACGCAAAACCCAAGATTTGGCGGGCTATTTTTGCCACACTCACTGGAATGGGCATCGTTCTTCTCGGCTTTGTGCCATTTGATTCCCAGCCCTATGTGTTTCAGCGAAACGATGAGTGGTACGTCTCCCATTTCTATTACGGCTTGATTGCAACGATGCTGATGATTTTTCCCTGGCGATTGTTCAGGATATTTATCAGGATCGGCGCAACCGTTGGCGAACTGTTCATATCGTGCTCAACAGCATTGCATTGCTGTTCTTTATTGGGCAGGGGATTACTGGAACGCGAGACCTACTCGAAATTCCCCTCAGTTGGCAAGAGGGCACCGTTTACAAGTGCAACTTTGACAAAACCTCACCGGATTACAAAACCTGTCCGCCCTTTGCCGAACCAAAGTAGTAAGGCTCAAAAGCCTCTTTACCAAACGTTTTCACCATTTCATAAATTGGCGTTGCTGAGAAGCACTATGAAACGAAACGAAGGTTCGGGCATAGAGCATCTATTTCACAGATAAATTCAGCAACGCCCACGAATTATCATAACTGGAGGTATTAAGGTTACGTCGCCGTGAGTAGTTTGCTTGTTATCTTCCTAATGGTAGGGTTTAAGGTCTTTGGAGATATTTGTCTCAGCCAGGGAATGCATCAGATTGGTGAACTCAACTTCCAACCTTTCAAGCTTTTGAGTGTTGGGATGCAAATGATTATTAATCCCTGGCTTGATTTGGGAGTTGGTTTAGAACTTGCATTTTTCCTGCTTTATCTGTTTGCCCTTTCCTGGCTCGATTTGAGCTATTTACTACCGATCACTGCATCGAATTATCTTTTGACCTCTCTCCTTGCAGGGTTTCTTCTCCATGAAACTATTGATGTCACGCGATGGATGGGAATTCTAGCCATCTCGATCGGAGTTTTGTTGGTGGGACTAAGTGAACGCAAAAACCTAACCGCAAAAATGGAGTAATGAAAATCTGGTTTACCGTTCTATTAATGGTTCTGTTGGATTCAACCAGTTCTTTATGTTTGTCTGGAGCAATGAAACAGGTTGGTAATCCAGCATCCCATCAAATTCAAGTAATTTTGGAATTTGCCAAGCGTGCCTTAACAAACCCTTTGATCTGGCTGGGAATCCTATTTCAGTCAGGAACATTCCTGTTACTGCTAACGCTATTTAGTTGGGCAGACTTAAGTGTTGTAGTACCAATGGCATCGATCGGCTATATTGTTAGTGCCTTAGGTGCCCGATTTATCTTGAAGGAGAATGTCACGCGTCTACGTTGGTTGGGCACAGCATTTATCGGTATTGGCGTTGCTCTAATTTCACTTCATTAGAGTTGTAAAACTAGATTCAACTACGTTTTCAACAGAGGTGCTTCCGCATTTGCGGTGCGGCCATTTATTTATTGCCATTGGTCATTAGCCATTTATATACGCTTGATGACTAATGACCAACGAAAAAATCAACGAAATGAACGCGTTATTCAATCAAATCCGATTGTAGATCGCGATTTGCGATTTACTAATTACGGTTTATCTCACCACGTATGGGAGTTACTTGCTCTAACTCTGAGCGCTCATGGGTGTCTTCAGCAGGACCTGTCAACACCTTGGAAGCTTGTTTGAATGCTTGTCCAGTCTTTTCCAAAATCCTTGCATTTGGATCCGAGCGATCAATAACGGGTTGCCGTGGTGCAGGAATTTGTGTGGGATCCATTAATTCTTTCTGCATATTAGGACTGACCAGGCTATCTACATTGCGGTTTCGTTCAGGCGCTGCTATGCGGGAAGCAGGAGGATAATTGGGGTCATCATAGCGCTCATGCGGATCGTTGATAGCAACCCACTGACTGGGAGCTTGAATCAAACTTGCGCGCTGTTTGCCGCTATTTATCTTGGCATCGGGAGCCGATTTATACTCGGTGTAACCGTCTCCTCCGGCTTTATGGGGGTTATTTCCTCCTCCCATCTGAACTGGCAAATTATCCGGACGTGCCCCCAGATTGTCACCATTATTACAAGCCGTTGTAACCATTAAAACGACTCCCATTAGGAGAACCGTCAAGAATTTGCCAAATTGAAATTGTTTCAGAAAAGCCACTGCCTTTCTCATAAAATGCTCCTTACTGTCGTTTCAGCCAACATAGAGAGCAAATACTCATCTTTTCATTCGGTCTTTATTCAGGGCTATTTCATTCTAAAGATTGATTTGAGTTGCTTCAAGCTGAAACCGCAACGACGTTGGGCTTGAGCCATATTGTTAAAGCCCAAGTCCCGATAGAGATTGAGTGCCAGATTTCGAGCAATTGCCCATATCTGAGGCAAGGGAACTATCCGGATTCTACAAGCATCCTCAGCTTGCGTCACATCTCGCACATAATGCACTTTGTTTTCCACACCCCAATATGAGCGAATTCGGTGAGCAAACTGACACGCAGTTTCACGCAACGAGGAAATGTAATAGCGTATCTCGGTTTTACCCACAATTTCATACTCTCCTTTCAGCAAGGTACGAGTAGCCCTCACGCGAATCAAGGTGCATAGTCCTGCCCAAGGACGAATATCATCAAGAGTTTGACAAATTTCAACTATTCGTTCCTCTATGCGTCCATGACCTTTGCTAAATTCTGTGTAAGTGTCTTCCACTTGAAAGTTCGCCTTGACCTCTTTGAGCAGCCCAGATTGGTTGCCTTTGAGTGCTCCTAGATAGTGATTGTGACTCTCAACAATTGAGGTGCAACTTTTTTTGGGTGTTGATCGCATCAAAAGCAAACACCACTCCATTGCAAGCGAACTGTTTGACTAACTGGGGCAACACCTTGATCTCATTGCTCTTATGCTCAACCTCGTAGGGTTCAAGAATCAAACCCCGTTCAACCAAATACACACTCACCAGTTGAATCGCTGGATGCGGCTCAGTGGTTGAATGCTCCGATACCAGTTGATAGGAGCCACGCCATCGTTTGCCATCGACAGCTACCATCTCACCCGCACGAGGACTAATCTCAAAAACTTGGCTAAACAAGCTGAATACTGTTGATAATCTACGTTGAGCAGCACTCGGCGAATCGTGCTGTAGGAGGGTAAACGTCCTTTAGCTGGGTCAAACAACCCTACTAATTCATCGTGATAAGCGTTGAGCCAATCTCCAATGGCTAGAAACCCTCGACATCCTGCTGCCACTGCTAAGGTGAACAATGCTAGACACAGGGCTTGATTGTGCCGTTGTCCGGCTCCTCGTCGGGGGTCAGGCAAGTGAGCAAAAGCTTCCACAATCGCAAGGGTGCTCATGGTTGAACGGCAGTAACGGATTAAGCCTCAGCTTATCGGATTGTCTACCTCGTCTAGAATGAAATAGCCCTGACAGCTACCATCTCACCCGCACGAGGACTAATCTCAAAAAACTTGGCTAAACAAGCTGAATACTGTTGATAATCTACGTTGAGCAGCACTCGGCGAATCGTGCTGTAGGAGGGTAAACGTCCTTTAGCTGGGTCAAACAACCCTACTAATTCATCGTGATAAGCGTTGAGCCAATCTCCAATGGCTAGAAACCCTCGACATCCTGCTGCCACTGCTAAGGTGAACAATGCTAGACACAGGGCTTGATTGTGCCGTTGTCCGGCTCCTCGTCGGGGTCAGGCAAGTGAGCAAAAGCTTCCACAATCGCAAGGGTGCTCATGGTTGAACGGCAGTAACGGATTAAGCCTCAGCTTATCGGATTGTCTACCTCGTCTAGAATGAAATAGCCCTGCTAAGTATGCAGCGGTCCTCAATTCTTTATAAGGCTAAGAGGCATTCCGTTCGAGCCTTTCTATGCAATTCAAACAGGAGCGCTACAAGCAAACTCTGGAACCTTGTTACACTAGCGTCATTGAGAAGTTGTGTCTTCGCGTGGGGTAATTCCTATGACAGCAATTACGACCCAGCCAGCTCAAATCATCTACCCCAGCAGCGACGGTGAGCCTGTGGCTGAGACTTATGATCATCTCTATGTCTTGTTATGTACCTTGGAAGTTTTGCGGCAGTACTTGAAAGGTCAGCAGGCAACGGTTTTAGGTAATCAATTTCTCTACTACGCTCAAGGGTTTCCCAGATTACGCGTTGCGCCAGATGTCATGGTGATTTTTGATGTGGAACCGGGCGGGCGGGATAACTACAAGCTTTGGGAAGAGGGCCAAGCCCCCAAAGTCATCTTTGAAATGACTTCACGCAGCACCAAAGACCAGGATTTGGGATTTAAGAAAGGTCTGTATGAGCAACTGGAGGTGCAGGAATATTGGCTATTTGACCCGAGGGGAGAGTGGGTAGAAGGACAGTTACAGGGCTACCAGTTACAGGGAGAAACCTACATTCCGATCGTCGATCGTCGAAGTAACGTTCTCAAGTTACGGTTAGAAATTGAAGGAAAATTAATTGTGTTTTACCGGGAAGACACAAGCGAAAAACTGCTGCTGCCTGATGAGTTAGCTGACACCCTAGAGGTTGAAACGCAACGTCGCATAGAAGCCGAGCAACAGATTGAGCAGGAGCGACAACGAGCAGAGCAAGAACGGCAGCGAGCAGAGCAAGAACGGCAGCGAGCAGAGCAAGAACGGCAGCGAGCAGAGCAAGAACGGCAGCGAGCAGATGATTTAGCTGCGCTGCTAGAACGTTACCGATCAGAATTTGGTGAACTGTCAGAATGAACGTTCCCGTACCCCATACCCCGTACCTCATTTTTCATTTAGAGAATAACAGCGAGGAAAACGGCTGATCCGGACTAATTGTTGATGATTAACGGCTAATTGCCCATTCAGGAGTGTGGCTCCGTAAGGTTAATCGCGATCGCTATAACGGCTAACCCTCCGTGCGGTAAAGTGACAGTATGTATGACGATGATGACCTAACCCTCCTCGATTTTGATGAAGATCTGGAGGCCCCTCTGGATCGGATGGAACCTGTCGATGCCGAGTCGGAAGAGCCAAAGCCTGACCCGGAGGAAATGCTGTTGCTGCTGGAGTCACGCGAGACAAATCAGCGGATGCTGGCGGCACGGGCATTTTGCGAACTTCAGGACGACCGTGCCGTTCCCCACTTGATTCGCCTCCTGTCTGACCCGTGTCCATTGGTCCGGGTGAGTGTTGCCTATGCGTTGGGTCGCAATCCCAGCGCTGACGCCGTAGAGCAACTGCTCGAGCAGTACAGCAAAGATTGGAACGGCTACGTCCGTAAGGGGGTGGTCTGGGCGCTGGGGAACTGCCACGATCGCCGTGCGCTGGAGACGCTAATTGAGGCGCTCAAAACAGATATTTCCGCTGTGCGCCTGTGGGCAGCCAGTTCCCTGGCGCAGATGGCGGCGGTAAGTTATGAAGCGGTCATTGCAGCCATTCCTCCGCTGATTGAAGCGATGCGGCAGGATCCGGTAGCGGCGGTGCGAAGCAATTGTGCCTGGTCGATCGGGCAACTTTGTCGTGAATTGCCATCTAACGTGGTCTATGCGACGGCGATCGACGCACTCATCGAGACCTTTGTAGAGGATGAGGAATTGGGTGTGCGAGAAGATGCCAAGTCCGCTATGTTGAAGCTAGGTGACCCACGCGGGTTGCAGTTAATCGAGGATTTGGAACGGGAAGGATTTCTCTAGTTCCACTCACTCCGGTTCCATATAGGAGGAGAGGTCATGCTCAATTACTTATTTCTTGCTCAAGCAGTCGATTTAAATTTCAGGCTAAACGGGATTGTTGCCCTGCTTGCAGGGATTCTGATTCTGTTGATACCGCGACTGCTCAACTACATCATTGCCATTTACCTGATCCTGATTGGCCTGGTGCAGGTGTTTAATCTGCGGATTTGACGATCGCCTGGCCAGCCAGCCAGCCCGTTGTCCAGGCACTTTGGAAGTTGAAGCCGCCTGTAACACCATCAATATCTAGGATTTCGCCTGCCAGGTAAAGGCCGGGGCAAATGCGGCTTTCCATCGTTTTGAAGTCTACCTCCTTGAGGTTGATGCCGCCGCAGGTAACAAACTCTTCCTTAAATGATCCCTTGCCGTTGACGCTATAGCTTCCACGCGTGAGTTCTTGAATCAACTGCGTTAACGTCTTGTTTGACAACTCTGCCCACCGCAGCTCGGCTGAAATACCCACACTATCAATCAACCGTTCCCAGAGACGGCGAGGGATAGGAACCGGGCAACTGGTGGCGATCGTTCGTCGTGGCAACTGGGATTTTACCTTTAATAATTCCTGACGCAGGGTTTCCGGGTTGTACTGAGGCAGCCAGTTGATTAGCAGCGTTGCGTGATAATGGCTATCATGCAGCATCCTGGCTCCCCAGGCCGAAAGTTTCAGCACCGCTGGACCACTCAATCCCCAGTGGGTAACTAGCAACGGTCCGGTTTGCTCCAGAACGGTTTTCTCACCCGTCTGTAGGCGCAGGTGAACAGCGTTGACCGAAACACCCGCCAAATCTTTCAAGCGCGGATCATTGACGTTGAACGTGAAGAGCGAGGGAACGGGTGGGGCGATCGTGTGTCCAAGGAAGTGGGCGATCGTGTAACCCTGAGGATTACTGCCCGTTGCCAGCAGCAGGCGATCGCTCACCAGTTCTTCACCCGATTTCAGCCGAATGCTGAATGTTTGGTTTTCTCGCACAACTGATTTTACGCCTGCCCCCGTCCAGATCTTCACTCCTGATTCTTTCGCAGTCTGCATCAGGCAGTCTACAATCGTTTCCGAGTCATCGGTGGTGGGAAACATGCGCCCATCCGCTTCTGTTTTCAGCTTTATGCCGCGAGACTCAAACCAAGCGATCGTGTCTTTGGGCTGGAATCGGGTAAAGCTCCCGCAGTGCTTTCCCCCTTGGATAGTGCTGCACTAATACCGCAGGGTCAAAGCAAGCATGGGTGACATTACAGCGTCCCCTCCAGAAATGCGCACCTTGCTTAATGGCTGTTGGCCCGCTTCCAGCAGCGTGACTTTAACAGGAACGTGGTTTTGAGCAGAAGAGGCAGCACTTATTGCAGAAATTGCTCCAAAAATCCCGCCGCCCCACCCCCAATCACCACAACGTTTAACGGTTGAGTAAGCAATTGATAAAAATCCTACAAGTGAGTGTTATTAAAGACAGGGGTTGAGGAGAAAAGGAGTTGGTAAAGGTAAGATTTTTATCCTTCATCCCCATCCCTCATCCCTCATCCCTTATCCTTCATCCCCCTGCTTCCTCTGGCTCAAACTGGTCCTTTGTGGCTCCACACACAGGACATACCCAATCCTCGGGAATATCTTCAAAAGCAGTTCCTGGCTCAATACCGCTATCGGGGTCGCCCTCCTCCGGATCATAAACGTATCCACAAACTGTGCAAACATAACGCATGTTCACCGCCTCCTTGAATAACCTTTCGTCATCCTAGCGGCTCTAAAATTTGCTTTAAAGTCCATCAAGGCAGAAAAGTGAGGGGTGAGGGGCGAGAGGCAATAGGCGAGAGGCAATAGGCGAGGGGAATAGAAAAATCCCATTGTTCATTGCTTATCGCCTCTACATCATCAAAATTTATAAGTTGCCGGAAGAGCGTCCAGGTTGGCAACATTTGATCAGCGGAGCAGGTGCTACATCTTCAAGCGCAACAGACTGCAAAAGGCTAGTCCATTCAGCATTTAGAGATTGATCCGAGGGGTTGGCAAGGCGTAGATTGGCTAAAACATTAAAGGCGTCAAACCAGATGCCATTTTGGGCATAGATATTTATTTTTTGCTTGGGTGAGGCTGTTTCAATCTGTTTTGCAACCGCACTGCTCAGACTAACTCGATGAATCATCCCTTCAACGGATACAGGCGAATCAATTACTAGAGCAGGCGTATCTGCCTCTTCTTTTTGGCAATAAACCTTAAAGAACCAGTGGTAAGATTTGCCAGTCTCTAAAGCAGGCGCACCAGCAAGGCTAACGCTGATGATGCCTGGTTGTGCAGGTAAGGGAATTTTGCTCTGATAAATCGTGTTGTCTTGCTCGTCTTGCAGCACAAATTTAGCTGGATAGTTGGCCCAACCTTGGTACGGCATATAGAACCAGAGGGTTGGATGTTGGGAAGTGGTCAATCCCCAGTAGTCAACCTCTGCCTTCTGCCGACTCGCGATCGATTGGGGAGTAAAGGTTGCTAAAGGCGTTAACGGTACATTCACAGCAGGGCAGGTGCCTCGACTGGCTCCTCCTGAGCTGCGACCCAATGGGGTACCTTTTGAAGGTGGGGAGGGCATGTTGAACTGGAGCAATTGCGCTTTGGCGGCAAACCAGGCGGGAGAATATAGGGCGCTAAACATCGATAGCGCAATTACAAAGGGTAGTTTCATTGACATGCGGGGGCTTTTCATTGTCTTATCTCCTGATGATTTTACTCCTGATGTAGAACAAAATGGGGCGATCGCAGAGTCAAGCGTTTTGGTAGACGGCGACTACAACGGCGGCAACCACCAATGCAATGGCGGATGGCACTAACGGCAGCCAGCCTCCCTGAATCAGGGCAACGTAGCAAACAACGCTTAGAACTCCCGATGCGATGACGATAATTAGGACAATTTGAAACAGAAATTGGCGGAACGATATTGATCGCAGGCATAACCACCAAGCCGCGATTCCACCGATTAAAGACCAGACCCAAATCCAGCTAATCTCGATCATTTGCGGCCAGGTCCATAACAGCGATCGTCGGTCCTTCACAGCGCTGAGAATTTGGCTGACCATCTCAGCCTGAACAATCACTCCTGGCATTTTTTCAGCAGAACTATCCTGGTAGGGCGTTAACCAGTAATCGCCAGAACTCTTAGCCGTCACCCCAATCAAAACAATTCGGCTTTTTACAGCATCCGGTGTAATTTGGCCGCTCAAAACCTGCCTCAAACTGACTTGATCGATCGCCCTCGGATTTGCCCGATAGTTCAGTAAAATCTGGCTGCCCCAGGCATTGATTCCCTGATAGCCGCCTGCATGAGACTGGAGCGACCTCAAAACGACCTTGCCGAACTGCAAATCACCGTTAGCCGTTAAACTCGGCTGGATATTCTCAGCCGCCAAATAGCGGGAGGCTAGCAAGACGCTAAACGCATACCGGGTAGCACAGGGCGAATCTGCGGGCAGATCCATGTACAGCAGTTGGCGGCGAAGAACACCATCGGAATCTTTTATGAAATCGCTGAACCCAATTCGATCGCTTGCTCCCAGTGACGCTACAACCTCCGGCGGTGGTGCAATTCCGCCTTTCGCTTCTGGGTCGCTGACTTTGCAAACGACGATTAGCTTCGGGTCCTGCTTTAATCGACTTGCCAACACCGGATCAGCCTCCACTGGAAAGTCTCGGTAAATATCCAGCCCGATCGCGCGCGGCTGGAACTTATCCAACTTCTCCAGTAATTGCTTCAAGGTCGCATCGGAAAGGGAACCGCGTCTCTTTTTCTGTGCCTGGATATCGTGGTCATCAACCGTAACAACCAATAAACGAGAATCGGTCCACTCGGCGGGGCGAAGCTGTAACAGTCGGTCAAATGCCCTTAGCTCCAGCGGTTGCAACAACCCCAAATAGCGAATACCCGCCAACACCACTGTTGTGAGAACGCTAATGCCGATCGTGCGAACGAACCCTCGCACGGAGAATTTTGAATTTTGAATTCTAAATGTTGAATTCTCCCCTGACCCCTGGCCCCTGACCCCTGACTCCTGTTCTCTACCATTTCTCAACGTTTCCCACGCTGGCGGCATCTCCGCTGGATTCTGGTAGATAATGGGAAGCCAGGTTGCACAGGGAACTGGTTCTCTAACCCTTGTAATCGTTCCCGTGCCTGTCGCACTGCCAGGTAAAGCGGCTCGCCTTGAGCAAAAGCAGGCAAAAAGTAGTTTAGAAATGCCTGGGCAACCTGATCGGGAACGGGTTCCCGCATGACAATAACTTGGGGAATTTGAAGATCGGCTAATTCTCGGGCCAGGCCCAATCCATCGCAGGAGTTGAAGATCGCCAGGTGTAGACCCTGTTCAACCGCTTTTTTGAGTGCATACTTTAATTGACTGAGCGTCAGGCTATCCGTTTGATTAATGTAAATCAATCCGGTTTCACCATCGCCTTGCGTAGAACTGTGTCCCGCAAAGAAGAGAATGTCCCAGTGCTGTTCCCAGAGATGATCGCTGACATCCTGCCGAGACGGTTCCACCAGCAAGTGCACTCTGGCATCAGGAATCGTTTCTAACAACGCCCGATCGGACTGCACGTCAATTCCCTTGCTGTTGCCCAAAATTGCCAGCACAGATACCTTTCCAGTGGCAATCGTGGGTCTTGCAACCTGCTCATATACCGGAGCGCTAAACGCAATTTCAGCATTGGAGTAACGCTCCATCAAATCCCACAGGTGCCAGGGAAGCTTTTGAAGGAGAGGGGTTTCTACCTGCAAAATAACCCGAATCACATCCTCAGAACCGAGTTTCTCCAGCCACTTCTCGCGGATCGCTCGAAACGAAGCTGACTGTAGCCAACCATTGAAGCGATCGCGCAGTTGTTGTGCCGCCTGTCCACAGTCTCCTGTTACTGAAATATTTCTGATTTGCTCCTCCGGAGCAAAGAGACGAGTCACTCCCCAATGTTCGGTAGGCAGACTGCCATTGCTGATAGTAGCGAGGCAACTCAGGATCGGGAGGCAGTTTACCCGTGATTTCGACCGAGGGGCGGGCACCGTCCTCTCCAATCTGAAGCGTTGCCGGAAAACCCTGCTCGAAGCTGCCCTCACCCAGTTTTAAGACAACGAGTTTGCTCACAATATCCTCGGATTACAAACAGCGTCTCTAGATTACAAACTGCTCAGCGACTCGCACCTCTCCAAACACAACCGCAACGCCAAACATTTCACCAGCGCTGCCACTGAACTGAAGCTGGATATAGTTATCCATTGTTCTAGATACAGCCTCTAGAAAGACGGCTCCTGATTCATCCAGTACAAAAAGCTGCACCCCTTCCGGCAAAGTAGGCTGGTTTAGTGGATGCACCTGCAAGCGAATGTTGGTAAGAGGCGTATCCGAACTCGACGGCGATTGTTCAGCTTGAATTTCCGTAACTAAGGCGAGTGCCTGGTCAATCTGAACGGAAGAATCACCGACCTGCCCCATATTCAGCAGCTTTACCCGCCGTATGCCTGATCCCGATTCGGTTCTTGCAGCCACGTCTGCTCCCCTAAATGCGAGAGTTGGACTCAGTTCAGATGGGTTTAACAATGAATCAACCGCTTGCCAGCCCGCCTCAAACGCGCCTTCAAACCACTGGCTCAGATTCACCCGCATTCTGGCAGCAGATTGGACCAGCGTATCCCGAGGCGTCGTCTGAGGTGCCATTGCCAACTTCAGCTGATATAAGTGATCAAGCAGATCTTCGGGCGATCGCACCTGATCTAGCGGTAACGCTTCAACAGCTGCGGTCGGAACAAAGCCTAGGATAGAGGCTTCCTGCAAGGGTTCGTCAATCTGAACAACTACATACCCAACCCGGTCTTCCCAAACTTCAGGCGGGATGGGGCAGAACGGTCGGTGAGGCTTCACCGGGCGGCACTCCAAACGGCCCACACCAGAAACCTCTAAATCGGCAACGTCGGCGCAAAGACGCATCATTCGGTTCCAGCTATCGCTCACAGACAAATCGGTAGCAATCCCCATCATCTGCAAGTAATTATTAACGACCGATACTGCCAGAGTATTTAAACGGACCTGCTCTGCCTTCTCTGGAGTTGGCTGTTCTTGGGCGAACGCTTCTGCTGTGTCACGAGCAGCCTGGGCGATCGGCAGCGGTAGCGCAAACCCGTCAATCTCATAGGTACGGTAAGTCATAAACAAAGTCCTTCCTGCTCTTTAGATATATCCTTGCGACTCACCAAATTTACGCAAACGGGGCAAACATTGACGCTGATAAAAGCTGCTAAGCGTAGACACCGCTAGCCCAAACTCCTCTGAAAGTTCCTTCCAGCCTGATTCTGGCGGCAAACGTCTCAAAATCAACAGTTGACAATTGATAGCTGGATACCCCTCAATATGAACCCGTCGCAGTTCACCGTCCTCATCCATCTCGGCCCACGTCCGCACCTCATCCAGAATGGGCGGAACATCCGGGTTGGCGGGCAGCATGTCAACCGGATTCACCATTTCATCCGCCCCACCGGATGCAGACATTCGCGGCACGACCGATGCTGTTTTTGCCTGCTGTTTCTGGCTATCGATAAAGTAATCCTGTAACCGTCGCCGCAAATAGTAGTTAAGCCAGGTAGCAACACTGCTGCGGCTAGGGTCGTAGCGCTCGCCGCTTGTTCTCTCACAAACGTTCTGGCAGAAATAAATCCACGTTTGCTGGAGCGCATCCTGATAATACGAAACATTCTCACGCCAGAGTCTGCCCGACATCAGCCGGATCACTTGAGTCAAACACCGTTGGCGCTTCAGGCTCCCCGGTGGATGCTTACAGGCATCCTCCACTAGCCGTCGCAGTTGCTCATCCAGGTCAGTCACAGTATGTTTAGAATCCCTTGAGGGAATTGTCAATCTCTCGTAAGTATTGCGCTTGAAGGTGCTTTTGAGAACCCCTATCAGACGGATAAACGGTCAAAAGATAGACGCAAAGCACGAAAAAACCGTTTTTCTTAATTCTCGTTCGTTTACAGGATGGTGCAAGATAGGCAATAAGTGATTTGAGCGTTAGGTTTTGAGTTTTGGATGGGGCGAGGGACGATGGGCAATAGGCGAGGGGCAATGGGCGAGGGGCATTTAGGAATTGAGAATTAGGAATTGAGAATAAGCTTCTAATTCTTAACTCTTAATTCCAAATTCCTAATTTCGCTCTCATCCCTCATCCCTCCTTCAGCCTTGCTCCTTGCCCTCTGTATTCTTTAATATAGTCAGCGATCGAACAATGGATTTGCCAACAGGACAACGCAGTCGAGGGGTTGTACTCAACGCTTTAGGAGAAGAGAGGCTTCAAGCGCGGATGCGTCAGTTGGACATTGAGCGTTACCCTGTGCAGGAACTTGTCCGTCGGTCTCAGTTGGTTGAAGGCCAAGGTCTACATCCAGCCACAGTCCGAAAAATCCTGCGCGGTCAAGGCGTAGATCGGGATTCCATTGCCCTCGTTTTCAAAGCGGTTGGCCTGGAATTGGAACCCCAGGACTATACAGGGGCAAGACGAGCATCAGTGCCAAAAGCGGAGAAAGAGGAAGAGATCGGGATCCAACCATTCGATAGCCCTCAGTCCTCAGTCCTCAGCACTCTATTACAGTGCAAACAACACCTCTGTCATTCAACATCGCTCAGATTGGGGAGAAGCGGTTGATGTTTCGCTGTTCTGTGGTCGTTTAGACGAACTCGCAACCCTGGAGCGATGGGTTTTGCAGGATCGCTGCCGACTGATAACGCTGTTGGAAATGGGAGGAATTGGTAAGACAACGCTGGCGACAAAACTGGCAGAGCAAGTTCAAGACCAGTTTGAGTTTTTAATCTGGCGATCGCTGCTGAATGCCCCCACACTGACCGAGCTTTTAGATGATCTGCTGAAATTTCTATCGGACCAGCAAATGACGGATTTGCCAGAGACGATCGCCGCTAAGTTTTCCAAATTGATGGAGTATTTGCGGCAACACCGCTGTCTGGTCGTGCTGGATAACATGGAAACTCTGCTGGCAGGGAGGAACTTACACGGGACAGTTTTGGGGGATTACAGGGGTTACAGCGAACTGCTTCGACGAGTGGGAGAAATTTCCCACAAAAGCTGTTTCCTGGTTACCAGTCGAGAGGAACCGGATGAAGTGGCGATGTTGTCAGGTGAAACCTTGCCCGTGCGATCGCTCCTGCTAAACGGGCTTAAAACTGGAGCGACAGAACTGCTGATCTCCAAAGGGCTATCGGGTACCGACACCAAATATCAGCAGCTCATTGATCAGTACGGCGGCAATCCCCTGGCCATCAAAATTGTCTCCACCACAGTTCAAGATCTATTTGGTGGTAACATCAAACGCTTCTTAGAGGCAGGAATTTCCAGTTTCAACAGTATCCGGCTACTGCTTTCTCAGCAGTTCGATCGCCTGACAGAAACCGAGATGGTCATCCTGTATTGGCTGACTATCAACCGAGAGAAAGTTTCCTTACTGGAACTGGAAACCGACATCTATCCCCCGTTGCCCAAACAGCAACTGCTAGAAGCCCTGGAATCCCTACTCAAACGCTCCTTAATCGAACAAAGTCTCCTCGGCTTTACCCAGCAGCCCGTCATTATGGAATCCGTAGCAGAACGGCTCGTGGAAAAAGTCTGTGAGGAGTTAGCAGGGGATGCAGGGGTCAGGGGTCAGGGGTCAGGGGAAGAAGGGGTTACGGAGTACAGCGTACAGGGTACAGGCAGGCAATCCAATTACCCATTACCCATTACCGATTCCCCAACTCAAAATTCAAAATTCAAAATTCAAAACTCTGACCCCACTCCCCACTCCCCACTCTCCACTTCCCCATCCCATCCCCGTATCCTTCTAGCTGAGGACAATGAAGCAAACATTCAGGTGATGACTCAATACCTTGAAGCCCAGGGCTATGAGATTTTTCTGGCAAAGAACGGGGCAGAGGCGATCGAGGCTACCCGCATCCAGAAGCCAGATCTGGTTTTGATGGATGTGCAAATGCCTGAAATGGATGGACTAGAAGCAACCCGACGAATTCGGGCAGACGAAGCGATCGCCGACACGCCTATCATTGCGGTTACGTCATTTGCAATGGAGAGCGATCGGGAAGAAATTGTTGCGGCTGGCGTTAACAGCTATAGACAAAGCCTGTCGGGTTAAAGGAGTTGGTCAAGGAAGTGGCGAGGCAATTGGAAAAGAAAGAACAAGAGAATAAGGGTAAAGCATTCGGTGGGGCTGAATTTCAATGATTCTCTCTGCCACCTGTATCGATGATTCGGGTGCCCAACTAACAGGAGCCGGAAGCATCTCCCCACGAAAGTTCAATAGCTGCACAATCAGCAGGTAGGCAATACTGAGCAGCAATGCGATTGCTCCTGTGACGATCGCAATAATTTTCGAGCGGTCCATCGTCAAACCTCGTGTCTGGTTATAAACAAAGTTTACAAAACTTTCTCTGCTATCCTGAACAAAGCCAAAATCGGCACAGTAGGGAATCATTTTTGCAGCTACGAGAAATTTAGGTCAGCATGGACTCTGCCCCTGATGTTACAAACGAAACGCCAACGACTCCTGAGCATCCAGCAGTGGTTGAGACGTTTGAGTTAAAGAAAGTTTACCGCGCGGGATTTTGGCTCAATCAAAAGATCGTTTCTTTGAAAAGCTGTACGATCCAGGTCTTTCAAGGTGAAACCTTTGGCCTGTTAGGACCGAATGGAGCAGGAAAAACCACCCTTTTGAAGACCCTGTTGGGGATCGTTCGCCCAACTGCTGGAAAAGGCAAGCTGATGGGGGAACCGCTAGGCGATCGGGATGTAAAGCAGCGCATTGGCTATCTGCCCGAAAATCCCTACTTCTACGACTACCTGACAGGTTGGGAAATCTTGCAGTTTACCGCCGGGTTGTTTCAGATTCCAAAATCGGTTCAAAAACAGCGGATCCCCGAACTGCTTGACCTGGTTGGACTGGCGCAATCCGCTGCCCGCAAGAAGCAGCTCCGTCAGTATTCCAAAGGAATGCTGCAACGGGTCGGAATGGCGCAGGCATTAATCAATGATCCCGAACTCGTGTTTCTGGACGAACCCATGTCTGGCTTAGACCCGATGGGCCGCTACCAAATTCGGGAAATCATTCTGTCGCTTAAAGCTCAGGGTCGAACCATTTTCTTCAATAGCCATGTGTTGTCAGACGTTGAAATGATTTGTGATCGGGTTGGCATACTGGCTCAGGGAGAACTCATCTCGATTGGCTCCCTACAGGAACTTTTGGGCACCGCAGACACCTACTACCTCAAAGGCAAAGGGGGAAGTTTGGATGTACTGAAAAAGCGGATGCTTGACCTCGGATTTCAGGATGGCTGCTGGTATGGACACCTGAAGGGCGATCCCTACGACTTTCTGGCAACGCTTAACCTCATGGGCGCACAAATCCTGACGGTTAACCTGGCTCGTCCCACCCTGGAGGAATTCTTTATCCAGCAACTACGCGATCGGGGCATTTATACCAGCAGCTAATGGTACCTCTCAACCTTTCATCTCACCTCTGACTCCTGATCCCTGACCCCTAGCCCCCGCTGTTAGGCTCAAAGAAGGGGGAGCCAGAATGCCCCCATTCAGCCCCCCCAATGTGCTTGTGCTCTACACACACTCACACTACTATCGGCCATTACCCCTCCACCTCCATCAAACGTCTCATCCGATTGGGTGAATTTGTAGATAATGGTCAAACTGCTTCAACCCAAAAGCTGTTGATGAACGATCAAATCTTCACACTTAACCTTAAAAATGCTTCCCTCGCTGAGTTTTTGCTGCCCTGGATAGATAAGACAAGTTAAATTAGCACAACTAATTGCTTGACATATTTTGAGTACATTGCTAGCTTCTGAATAAGTAATGGTTTGCCTATGTGAAAGATTAAATGCAATTAGATTGCTGTCTCATGCTCAGCAGGTGCAGAGCGTAACCCGTATTCTCCGTATGTTTGATTAATCTATTTATTGAACATGCGTTATGTCTGGGTCCTTGCTGAGCGCGAGACATTAATCTAAGCCTTTTGGATTTCCTTATCGTTTAAGGACTTCCATAGGTTTGAAGCATTTTGTTTTGCACATATTTGTTTTGCCATTGCTAACCCAAAAAAATTGAGGTAGCAGAAATGGCTATGAATTCAAAACAAGCACACAGAAAAATTGAACAGATAATCAAGAGAGATGGTAGATGTTGCCATTGGTGTAGAAAGCATCTTAAGCGAAGTGAAATGACTATTGAACACTTAATTCCTAGAAGTTTAGGTGGCTCCAATTCGATTGAAAACTTGCGTCTTGCTTGCTTTCCTTGTAACAACTCACGTGGCAACCGTCCGTACCCCTTCTAACTACCGCAAAATAGCATAGGAATACAGGAGCACTTCATCTTCAAAAGGAAGTCCCGTTGGCAACGGATTTGTAGCGGATGAAGCGGATACGTTGTCTGCCAAGAGTGAAAACGGTATCTGTTTCATCCGTTCCCATCCGCTGCTCACCAGGGGTTCGGCAGAATGAAATAGCCCTGTATAGGAATATCTTAAGGGGTGAAAATTTTATCCCCTGAGTTCAATTAATTGAAAAACAAAACATGTTTAAACTTCCAACTTTTCGTGATTCTGAGATTTTGCAACGTGCCCTTACTCACCGTTCGTACGTCAATGAACATCCGGAAGTAAAAGAACATAATGAGCGACTAGAGTTTTTGGGAGATGCTGTACTGAATTTTTGGGTGGCGAGTTTCTGTATAAGCGGTTTCCAGATAAGCCAGAGGGAGAACTGACACCGTTACGATCGGCCCTGGTTGATGAAAAGCAGTTGGCGAAATTTGCTGAGATGCTAAATCTGGGTCCACAGATGCGTCTTGGTCGGGGTGCCGAACTGGAAGGAGGCCGTCAAAACCCCAATCTGCTCAGCAGCACGTTTGAAGCGATCGTTGGCGCTTACTTTCTAGACACAAATTCGGACATCACTAAAATTCGCAAATATGTAGAACCTTTCTTCTCTGCTGTCGTTAATGGTTTGGCGATCGATGCCTCTAGCATCAACTCCAAAAGCAGTTTTCAGGCGTGGGCGCTGGCAAAGATAGGCGAAAATCCCATATATAAGGTTCTGTCCGAATCGGGACCCGACCACGCGAAGCAGTTTGTTGTTGGAGTATGGGTAGCCGATAAGCTTTATGGGCAAGGAACTGGACATCGAAAACAAATTGCCGAAAAAGACGCGGCTAGAGATGCGTTGGATCGTCTGGGATTGCTCTAAGCAAGGGTCAGGGAGCAAATATTCCTGCTTAATGGGTTTGAACCAATTGCTCAATCGCCATTGCGCTGGTAGGTAAGGCTGCTGTCAGGATTTCTGTTCCCGTTTCTGTCACCAGCACATCATCCTCGATTCGGATACCGCGCACATCGGTAAATTGCTCAAGACGATCCCAGTTCACCACGTCATGGTAATAGCTCCTGCGTTCCGGGTCATTCAAAATAGCAGGAACCTGGTAGAAGCCCGGTTCGATCGTGACCAACATGCCGGGTTGCAGGGGACGATTCAAACGAAGGTAGTTCAAGCCAAAGCGATCGCTCCTCACCCTGCCTTCTGCATAACCTGCCAGATCGCCCAGATCCTCCATATCATGAACGTCCATACCCAAGAGATGCCCCACTCCATGTGGGAAAAACAGCGCGTGGGCATCCATCTCAACCAGCTTTTCGAGTGGCCCCAGCAAAATGCCCAGATCCACCAGTCTTTCAGCAATCGTTCTTGCAGCCAGAAGATGAATATCCCGGTACTCCACTCCCGGACGCATTGCCGCAATACAGGCATCATGGGCAGCCAGGACAATATCGTAAATATCTCGCTGGGTTGGAGAAAACGTACCAGAGACCGGCCACGTCCGAGTGATATCTGATGCCCAACCCGATGCGGTCTCTGCTCCGGCATCCACCAGCAGTAAGTCTCCTGGTCGGATGGGATGGTGATACTGCTCGTTGTGCAGCACCTCACCATGAACCGTAACGATGCTGTTGTAAGCGCAGCTCATTCCATTGGCAATCATGACGCTTTCGATCGCGGCTCTAACCTGAGCTTCCACATACACTGTTCGAGTTGCTGCCATTCCAGCTTTGTGAGCTTCCACGCTAACAGCAGCCGCTTTACGTAACTCTGCCAGCGCTGCCTGGTCGTGGGTTGACCGCAAGGAAACGATCGCTTTAGCCAACTCCAGGTCAATGTCTTGCGGACTGTCGGATGGAAATAGCATTCGATCCAGAATGCGGGATTGCAGCAATCGCGTTGATGGATCTTGAACTGCGATCGTGGCTGCACTGTCTACCCAGGACTTTAACTCTGCTAAGGGGTAGGCTTCATCGGCTCCAATTTTGTCGGCGATCGTCTCTCGACTGGGGACTCGCCATGCCACAGCGCACTACCTGGACCTGCATCATCAATAAATAGCTGCAACCTCTCGTTCTCTAGGCGGATAGCCGCATTTTCCAGCGGCAGCCCAGCAAAGTAGAGAAAATGGCTACTTGCTCGAAATGGAAATTTATTTGCCGGAAAATTACGGGAACTGCTCTGCCCCGACCAGAGAATAACCGGAAAATCGACCCGTTCCGCTAACTTCTTGCGACGGTTCTGTAGTGTTTCAGCAAGCGAAGAGGGTGTGTCAAGCGTTTGCATAACAAATGAAAGGAGGCTGAAATCAGGAGATTGTCATACCTACACCCTACACCCTACACCCCAATCCCATCACTCATCCTTCGCCAGCACTCCGTTCAGAAAAATATCTGCGATGCCTTCTGCCATTCCCTGCATTTCTTTGGGAGAGGCTCCCGGTTCCATAATGGTGCTCTGGCTGAAACCGGCTACAGCAAACATGCCCAGGAATACCCGTGCCACCATTTTTGGGTCCATTCGGCGATAAATGCCCTGGTCCATTGCCGTTTGGAAAAACGCCTCTGCTACGTCCGTCATCTTGGCGATAACTTCAGACTGAATATGGTCACGCAACTCTGGATGAAACTGCGCTTCCATAAAGCAAACTCGCAACATATCAGCATTCTCGTGCAGGTGCAGCATTCGCCGCCGCATCACTTGAGCCACCGCCTTGTAGCTGCCCATTTCGCTCAGTTCTGTCAGCAGGTCCGTCAAAATCTCTACCCAGCCTTGAGTTGCCACCTCTACTAAAATTGCTTTTTTGCTGGGGAAGTGACGGAACAACGTACCCTCGGCAACGTCGGCTGCTTCTGCCAGATCGCGCGTTGTTGTGCCGTCATAACCTTTGCGGGCAAACAACCGCAGGGCTGACTTTAGAATACGAGTTCGTGTTTCAGTCTCGACAGGCGATAGGGGATGAGAGGAACGCATAGGGATTAAAGGGGAACGGGGATCACAAAAGGATGTAGCGTTATTTTTAGCGCAAACTGTAGCGATCGGCTTAAGTGACACAGATTATTACAGATTTAGCGGTGGGGTTTGGGAGACAAGAATGAAGAGGGTGAGAGGTTTGGGGTTGGTAATTGGTGATGGGTAATCGGACCTCCTTCTTTGTGTTTATCCCCAATTTCTCATTTCCTAAATGCACGCCTTCTGTCCCAACTATCGGTCCTCGTAAAGTTTCTGAGAACTGTAACGGGGTTATCAGAATTTCAGTGATTTTGCCCATTAATCTCTCTTGGGTCACGGGCAAGATGAGGTTGTCAAACAGTAAGCACCGTTTCTTGCCCCTGGTAAAGCCCTAATCCTACAGCAATGCAACAGTTTGGATCATCCTAGCAACTATCCGAATCTGACTACTGCACCGTTGTAGTTACCAATAGGGGAACCCACATGCCTCGAATGCTACAGGAAGAAAGTAATGAACGGCTATCGCCACGAAACTCCTAACCCTAACGCTGAAAAGTTTGTCTGGATTTCCAAAGAGGTCAAGGTCGATCTAACGGTAATGCCTGATCGCCCAACACCCAATATCCGATTTACTCCGCTCTTACCTGTTCGTCGCTGGATTGATGGAATTGAAATTCGAGATTCGAAGATGGCGCGACTAATCTGTCGCTTGATTCCCGCATCCTGTCCATTTGAACGGACCATCAAGCTTTTCGATCGTCCTCTCTTCCACATCCCCCCTCTCTGCAAGCTCAATCCGCTTTACGAACAGTTTGTTGGCCTGCGGTTTCGAGCCTTATGCTACTTGGCAGACAACTGTGGAGAAGATGTTTCACGCTATTGTTGATGCCGTTTTGCTTAAAAATTGCAGATCATAGAAGTCTCTATCGTTGAGCTTCTCAGGAATTGTCTGCTTTAAGCGAAATTAAATCAATCAGATTTACGCGCTCTGCCAAAACCTCGGAGGTTTAAGCGCTCATGTTAATCATGAAGCTCAGCTTTTGGTTGAAGCCTCCGAGGTTTGTGTAAGTCCGCAGCAGATTAACAACGGATGAAACGGATAGATTACGGCTTAGCACAGCGTTGCCATCCAATTCATCCGTTTTCTATCTGTTGCTAACTGACTTGCCGCTTTTAGGCATCGTCCTAGGATTGGTCCAATGATTCCTCAGCAGGGCTATGCTTGCTCTCTTTCCTGTGGAAACGAATACCGAGAACCACATCATAGAGAAACCCGAAGAAATCCCGCGTAGTCTGGAGTAACCCTAGAGACTGGTGAGAGCCTTTCGCATCAAGGAGAGGCTTGGTGGCGAAGTAGGCTCGCTCGTAGTTGTACCAGGGAATTGAGGGCCATAGATGATGGACTAGATGGTAGTTCTGCCCCATAATCAGCAGGTTCAAAACTCGACCTGGGTAAACCTGAGCATTCTTCCAGCGACCGCGCTCCTTAAATGGCCGATGGGGCAAGTAATCAAAAAAGAGACCTAACTCCCAACCGACAAGCGCTAAGGGTACGAACCAGAAGTTGAAGATGTACCCAATAAAGCCGTACTGGTAGCCCAGGAAAACAATTAAGGCCAGAATTGAACGGGCAGTCACCCATTCCAGAAGCTCGTGCTTACGCCACAGACGCCTCTGAAAGAAATAAATTTCGTGGTAGAAGAATCTGGCGTTAATCAGCCATAGGGGACCCATAGTAGAGACCACATGATCCGGGTCGTTCTCCGGATCGTTCACATTCGCGTGATGCTGCATGTGAACACGGGTAAAAACCGGGAACGAGAAGCACAGCATTTGTGCGCTTCCATGTCCCAAAATGGCGTTAACGATTCGATTTCGATGCGCAGCAATATGACAGGCATCATGGATAACGGTGCCGACCAAATGCAGCGCTGTTAGATTCATTAAGAATGAACACCAGCTATGCCAATGCCAATAAAAGTGACCCAGAGTAGAAACAGTCGCTAGTGCAACGGCTGCTAAAAACATCAACAGCGTTGGGTTGAAATCACCGGGGGCCTAGCAACTCCTTGGGCACCGTCAGGGGCTTTACTGCCTCCGACATCTACACTCCTGCTCCTTGTAATGACCACAGGGTAGTATACGCTACCTATCGGTACGAAATAAAGTTTTGTGAAATTAGCTCATCTAATCAAATTCGCTATTTTTGAGAAGTAATCCAGAATTGGGAACCTAAATGCTTTCTGCTCAGTCGCAAACTATGGGGCAATAAAAGGGGCAATAAAATTTCTGTCTGCAAATCCTCGGATGCTTGTTGGACATTTGGCTGCTACGACTATTAACTAGAGGAGTTGGCCGGATTTGATGTGTTTCGATCGTAAATACGGGGAGCGACTTCGAGGCATTTTCTTAAACTACGTGGCTGATGGACGTTCGCTCACATGAGAGCTTGCAGCATAATTTTTCGTCTAAAGATCAATTTCATACTCATCTAGCACCTATTTTGAGGCATTACCTATGCTGTACCCGAGGTTCGCATCGCGTTCGGAAATATCGTGGTCAACGTTCAAGAGAATAGGGACGTCTCTGGGCATCGTGACATTAATGGGAAGTAGCCCCGCCATCGCGGCACCATTGTTTCCAGAAACGGCTCAGGCAGCCCCATCAAGCTCACAAACAACATCACCGGGAGACGTGATTGTGGATACGGATTCCCGACCACCCACCTCGACCACCAATCGGGGTACCACAACTGGCACGTCTGGCAATCTCTCAGGAATCCGGTTTACGTGTGAATCCAGCAACGGGCAGTATACGGTGATGTATCACCCTGAAAGCCAACCGGGACGTTCCTACCCCTGGGCAAACCCTAGCGCGATGGGAGGCGGTTGGACGCCTCAACTTCGCTGTAATGAGATCAGCCGTCGCCTGGAATCCTACCGACCCGACGGTTTGCTAGAGATGCGAACGGGTGTGGAGAATGGGTACAACACAATTTGTGTCACGACCCAACGAGTTTCAAATTGTCGGATTGTGCTGACGGTACCTCCTGGCCAAGATCCAGCGTCTACCCGCGATCGCGTCTTTCAAAATTTGACCGTAGCGGATAGCGGTCAACAAACCCAGGCCGTAAACACCTATACAGACGGGGGAAATGGGAACATTTTGAATCAGATTGGGCAAGCCCTTAACGTGAAGCTGCCAAACCTGGGCGGACTGTCCCAGTCATCTGATGGTATTAATCTCCGTCCATTTCTTGATCGAGCTGACGGCGGGACGGGCGAAAATCTGCAAGGTGGCGTTTCCAACCAACCCGGTCGCAGGTTAAATCCTGATAGGTTCCGCTAGGAATTGATTAAACGATTCTGGTAGAAATTACCGTCTCTAGGGGAGCGCAAGGTATTGCGCTCCCTACATTTATTTCCGCCGTTTTCACTTGCTTGCCCCACTCCCCACTCCCGATTTCCTGACCGATCAAAGATTTGCTCGTTTAAGCAAATTGCTGTAACTTATAGCGGTTGCCGATTGGATAAGCCACGAATTGTAGGGTGGGCATCGCCCACAAAGCGCTATAGTCAGAGCTTTTGGAGAATGTGGGAGCGCCCACCCTACCGGGAATCGCTGTAATTTTTCGCTCACAACCGCTTTGTCAAACCCGAGATTGGAAATTGGTTTTCCTTAGTCCCCTGCACAGTTTGATGTTTACACTGTATCAATCTCTACCGAACTGGTTGAGTAAATCCGTTAAGGTCACTTGAAGCTGAGGCCCGTGACCCATTCTTCTTTCCGATTTCATGCGCTTAGAACAGTTGCAAGCGTTTCTGGCTGTGGCAGAGACTGGTAGCTTTCAGCAAGCTGCCCAGCAATGTGGTGTCACCCAATCAGCCATTAGTCGCCAGATTCAAGGTTTGGAGGCTGATTTAGGAGTTTCCTTATTTCATCGCACAACCCAGGCGAAGTTGACGGTGGCAGGCGATCGTCTCTTACCTCGGGCAAAGAAAATTTGCCAGGAGTGGCAGAATGCAGCTCAGGATATGGCAAACCTGGTAGCAGGGAAGCAGCCGGAGCTATGTGTGGCTGCAATCCATTCGCTGTGTGCCCATCATTTACCTCCCATTTTGCAGCAGTTTTGTCAGAACTATCCGGACGTGCAGCTACGAGTAACCGCATTAGGCAGTGACCGTGCGCTCAAGGTTCTGAAGGATGGGCTGGTTGATGTGGCGATCGTCATGAACAATCGCTTTCTCACCAACAATTCTGAAATGGTAGTGGATGTTCTGTACGACGAGCCAATCAAGGTTTTAGCGGCGGCAAACCATCCCTTAGCCCAGTACGAATTGGTTCCCTGGCAAGAGTTAGCAAAATATCCCCAGGTCGTGTTTAAGGACGGCTACGGGATGCAGCGAATTGTGCAGGAACAGTTTGAGCGGCGAGGTTCTGTGTTACGGGCTGCGTTAGAATTAAATACCCCAGATGCCTTCCGAGGGGTGGTGCGGCAAGGTGAACTCGTTGCATTATTGCCAGAAACGGCTTTGGTGGAAGCTTACACCGATCCTACGCTGGTTGTGCGCTCCATTGCTGGTACCTCAGACAAAAGCAAAAGCAATGGAGAGATAATTTCCCCCATTGGCGGATCCGCCCTTCACTCGTCAGGTTGTATTAGTGACGACGCGCGATCGCTTACAGATTCCTCCGATTCAGCACTTCTATAAGCTGGTCACTGAGTTGCTGCCGCTACAAGTTCAACAACTTCCCCTGTCCATTGTGAAGACGCCATCGTGAAGACGCTATGAGTCATGCTTTCAGAAAATTGCTCCGTAAGGTCGGAAGCGGCAACAACACTGGAGAAAACCTGACTCGTCAAGAGGCAGCAACGGCAACTCGAATGATGTTGCTGCAAGAAGCAACGCCTGCCCAAATTGGCGCATTTATGATTGCCCACCGCATTCGACGGCCAACCGGGAAGAGCTGGCGGGGATGTTGGATGCCTATGATGAACTCGGTCCAAAATTGCAGCCCATTGCTTCTGAACGGCCCGTCACAGTGATGGGCATTCCCTACGATGGACGCACCCGGACTGCTCCGATCGCGCCTTTAACTGCATTGGTGATGGCAACGGCGGGTGTCCCGTGGTAATGCATGGGGGCGATCGGATGCCAACCAAGGAAGGCGACCCACTTATCCTCTTTTGGCAAGGATTGGGAGTAGACTGGACCCAACTACCGCTACCCCAAATCCAACAGGTTCTAGAGTCAACGGGGATTGGCTTCATCTATTTACCGCTCCATTTTCCGCTGGCGCAGGGGGCCGTTCCCTACCGGGAGCAAATTGGTAAACGGCCTCCCTTCGCCACAATGGAGCTGATGTGGGCACCCTATGCTGGCCAGGCCCACATTGTGTCGGGTTTTGTCCATCCCCTACGGAATCGATGTTTCAAGATGCCTTTGCTCGTCGAGGCGTTACCCATTTCACAACGGTTAAAGGGTTGGAGGGCAGTTGCGACCTCCCTAGAGAACGAACCGCCATTATCGGCCTGGGCAATCCCAAGAGTGAACCATCACCGACTGAACCTGAGGCTACACCCCATTCCCTCGATCGCCTCCATCTCCATCCTCGTGATTTTGGCTTCGACGGCAGTAACGTACCGCTGGAGTCTACTGCTCAAGCGATCGCGGCTATGCAGTCCGTTCTATCAGGGCAACCCTCAGAACTCATGCAGTCCACGCTCTGGAACAGCAGTTTCTACCTGTGGCGTTGCCGCGTGTGTCCCTCGATCGAAGCTGGCATCACCGAGGCAAAAAGGCTGTTAATCAGTGGACAGGTTAAAGAAACTCTACAGACGCTACAGCAAACAACTGCCCCACTGTTAACTCATTAGATTGATTGACGCAAAGATCCCCGACTTCTGTTAGAGGGTGGCACAATTGGCATAACCCTGTCGTGGAAGTCGGGGATCTGAGAGCTTTGACTATGCAGGATTGCAGCGAATTTCAATCAGGAATCCATCGGGATCATAGAAATAAATCCCGCGTCCGGTAGGGCGGCTGACTGGGCCGTGATCGATTAGAACCTGATTCTGATGCAAAACGTCTACCGCCTGGTCAAATGATTCAGGGGCAATGTCAAACGCCAGATGATTAGCGCGGGTGAACTGCTCATGGGGGTCTGTGGCAGGCGGATTTAAGTCCGGCTCCCAGAACAGGTCTATTACCGTTCCATCGGGTGTTACAAAGTTAGCCACCTTCCCAGCAGCGACCAACTCCTTCAGCGTGGTCGGCACCTCATCGCCCGTTAGCTCATGCAGACCCAGAAGTATGCCATAGAAATAGCGGGATACCTGTATGTCCTTCACGTTAAACGCAACATGGTGGACTCGACGCAGCGCACCAGGAGGAAGGACGCTGATAGGCTTTGGGGTGGCAAGCATGGTTTAGAGGGGGTAGGAGGTAGGGGATAGGGGGTAGGGGTAGGGCAAAAAAGGGCCTTGTTCTAAAAATTGGTGGAGATGGCTTGTACCGGGCAGGTTGGAATGCACTGCTCACAAACGATACAGCGCGATCGCGTAAACGTCAGCTTAAACGACTGTGGATCAAGCGACAGGGCTTCGGTGGGGCATACCCCGGTACACAAGCCGCAATGAACGCAGGAATCCTCGTTTATCAAAATTTCGCGGTTGGAGAAGGAAACATTGATATCCTGCGATCGCATCCAGTCAATCGCCGCATCCAGTTGGTCAATATCCCCTGACAGCTCGACTACCAGCTTTCCGATCTGGTTTGGAGCGACCTGAGCACGAATAATATTTGCAGCGACATTATATTCTTTTGCCAGCCGATAGGTCACCGGCATCTGGACCGATCGCTTTGGGAAGGTGAGCGTGACACGTTTCTTCACAGGTTGATAGAGCAACAAGTGCCAGAGTAAAGATACAGAATATCCTTATTCTAGAAAAGTCGCTTCAAATCAGCCTCAACTCTATCAATTGAAGTTTCATAACGTTTCAGCAGCAAAATCGTTGTTGCCAAACCAGCGGGGGAAGCAAAATTAAAAGTAATGTAACAAAAGCAATTTCCATAAAACTTACCAGGCTGCTATCTCAATTGTGCCTTTTAGGTGGAAAAACTGTAGTTTTTGATACGTATTTTAATTGGCACCTTGCCAGTTCCGGTAGACTGGGAAAAGAATGAAATATTTTGCAACCAAAATTGATATGGCTGAGAACTCTTCCAACTCAACAACGGCATCCGAGCAACCCAAAACTCCTCTAGCAGCGAGGGTAAGAAACTTTTGATTGTGTTGGTAGCGATTATTTTGAGTTCAGCCATCTTTTGGGACTACGAACAGAGACAGGGCCAGCAACATTAACGGCGATCGCTGAGGATTCGGTTCCTTTAGAAGTCGCGCTCAGCAACGGTAAACCGACGTTAATGGAGTTTTACGCCAATTGGTGTACCAGTTGTCAGGCAATGGCACCAGATATTGAGTTACTCAAGCAGCAGTACGGTGACGAGGTAAACTTCGTCATGCTGAATGTAGACAACACCAAATGGTTGCCAGAAATTTTGTCCTATCGGGTGGATGGGATTCCCCACTTCGTCTTTCTGAGTAAGGATGGACAGGCGGTTGCCCAAACGATTGGGGAACAGCCTAAGTCCATTATGGAAGCAAACCTGGTTGCCCTAACCGCTGGAAGTACCCTTCCCTATGCCCAGACAACCGGACAAACATCGGCCTTTTCTCCTCCCGCTGCAACGAAAGGCGCGACCGATCCGCGTAGTCATGGGAGCCAGGTGGTGAATCAGGAGGGATGAGGATGAGGGATAAAGGCTGAAGGATAAAGGATAAAAACCTTCTCCCATAGCTTCCATCACCCCGTCACCTTCTCTGCGTCTTCAGGATTTGAAAGCGTGCAGACCGATCTGGTTGCCCTCGGTGTCTAGGATGATGCCAATGAATCCTGGGTCGCCAATATCTGTTTTGGGCATTAGTGCTTTTCCGCCGATCGACTCTACTCGTCCTAATGCCTGTTCTAGATTCTCAACGGTTTGCAGGTTCAAGTAGATTAAAGTGCCTGTGGTTGAAGGCGTAAGACGATCGCTTTTGACGATCGCGCCTCCTACCTCCGTGTCGCTGCCCGGGAAAAAGGCTTGTGGTTCACCCATAAACTCACTTTTAGCGATCTCTACACCCAGTAGCTGACTATAAAAGGTAACGGCTCGATCGAAGTCAGCAGCAGGAATCTCAAACCAGTTGATTGCGTTTGCCATCGTGGTCTCCTTGCGATCGTTCAGTATGTTTACAGTTCGTGTTGCTGATGCCAGGGTGAATTTAGATTGGTTTGAATCAAAGCTCCAATTCAACTCATACAGCTATTCAGCAGCACTTGTACAGCTTATTTCCCTTGTTTGACAGAATTATATTAGCAGGAATACGTACACATGTACTACTATTTTACTTTCTAGAATTCCAGAAGCCAATGTAGTTACTAGAATAGGAATATTTTTACGCTGAAATCCTTTGTCAGTGCTTGTTTGCTCCCTCACGTCTGACATCCAACGCCTGACACCTGCCATAACCTCTAAACCGTTATTAAGTTCACTGGGCTGGAATTAGCGCTGAAAGACCAAATTATCACACCAGAGACAGAGAAGATTAATGCTCCCTGTATAGATGCACACGGTAAGTTCGCTTGACGATAATTCATCTACAAATATTTTGTAATGAGTATCGTGAGGGCTGTATATGTTTGATTTAGTGGAGGCAACGGTAAAACCGTTAATGCTCAATCACAGAGTTTTGGAAGTTGCGTACGAACTTTATTTTGAAGCATCTCAGTCCAGCCATCCGGTCATTAACTTAAAGGATTTATCGCGCAGAACTGGCAAAAGTTTGTTGGAATGTCGTAACGCGATCGTTGAAGCTAACCGCTTAGGCCGCTTCCCAAACTGTGCTCTGGAATCCTAGACCTATACAGCTTGCTTGTACGCCTCTAATCTTTAGTTTCTATCGGCTTCCAACATTAATTGGAGCCATTCCCTAGAATGATTCTTCAACGTATTTAATTGATTGAATGATTCGTATTTTGACAGCCATGTTCTGTCTGGTGAAGCCGTTGGTTGGTACATCCTCTCAATTTCTGCAACTTCAAAAACTTGAAGTTATTGTGGAAATATGAGAAATCGAAAATGGAGTGGATTACGTCAGCGTCTGCGGAATTTACGACAGTCGCTGTCTCTTTATCAATACTGTTGGCGGGCTATCGCTCTGGTTTGGACAACCAATCGCGCCCTCACGATCTTGTTAGCGGTGATGACCCTCGTTGCAGGACTCCTGCCTGCTGTCATCGCTTACATTGGCAAGCTGATCGTGGATGCGGTCGTGCAAACAAGCCATGCAGGAGCGACCCATGACCACTGGCAGGCGTTTAGCTACTTGGGGTTGGAAGCCATAGCGGTCGCAGTTTTGGCAGGCAGTAAGCAGGGATTAACGCTTTGCCAATCGTTGCTGCGGGCACTGCTAGGCCAGAAAGTTAACGTGCTGATTCTGGAGAAGGCGCTCACCCTTGACATGGCGCACTTCGAGGATTCGGAGTTCTACGACAAAATGACCCGTGCCCGCAGGGAAGCTTCCAGTCGCCCATTGAGTTTGGTTGGAAGTACCTTTGGCTTAGTGCAAAATGCCCTTTCTCTCGTCACCTACGGGGCACTTCTGCTGAAATTTTCGCTGTGGGCAGTGTTGATTCTAATGGCAGCCGCCATTCCTGCTTTCATCAGCGAAACCCGGTTTGCCGGAGCCGCCTTTCGTTTGTTCCGCTGGCGTGCGCCGGAGAATCGGCAGCAAACCTATCTTGAAACGTTGATTGCGCGGGAAGATTCGGCAATGGAGGTGAAGCTTTACCAGCTTGGACCGATGTTGCTCGATCGCTACCGGGATCTCTTCCATCGACTTTACAGGGAGGACCGGGACTTAACCATTCGTCGGTTTGCCTGGAGTTACCTTCTGGGACTGCTGAGTACCATCGCATTCTATGGGGCGTACGCATGGATTGTGCTGGAAGCGATCGCTGGAAGCATCTCATTAGGCGATTTGACCATGTATCTGGTTGTGTTTCGGCAGGGACAAACCGCCTTTTCTGCGGCTCTAGCCGGAATTAGCGGCATGTATGAGGACAGCCTTTACTTATCCAATCTCTATGAATTTTTGGAAGAGGATGTTCCTGAGCCGACTGGGCATAGGGTTCAGGGTTCTCAACCGGGAGATGGTTTGCGCTTCGAGAATGTGTCGTTCACCTATCCTGGTAATCCCAGCCCAGCCTTGCAGGACGTTTCGTTTCACCTTAAGCCAGGGGAAAAGCTGGCGATCGTGGGTGAGAATGGTTCCGGCAAAACGACGCTAATTAAGCTGTTAACTCGCCTCTATTCACCAAACTCTGGACGCATCCTGCTGGATGGTCTGGATCTGGAGGAATGGGATATGGATGTGTTGCAACGCCGGATTGGCGTGATCTTTCAAAACTTTGTCCGCTACCAGTTCATCGTTGGCGAAAATGTCGGGGTCGGCGATGTGGAATATCTGGAGGACAGCACCCGTTGGGAGATTGCCGCTCAAAAGGAACCGCCTACCCCTTCATTGAAGAAATGCCAGAAGGCTTTCAAACGCAGCTAGGCAAATGGTTTAAGGGAGGTCGTGAACTGTCGGGTGGGCAGTGGCAGAAGATTGCCCTTTCCCGTGCATTTATGCGATCGAACGCCGATATTTTGGTGATGGATGAACCGACGTCCGCAATGGATGCAGAAGCGGAAGTCCGCATCTTCGATCGCTTCCGGGCTATGACACAGCAGCAGATGGCAATCCTGATCTCGCACCGCTTCTCTACTGTCCGCATGGCTGATCAAATTATTGTGCTTTCAATGGGCAATTGATTGAACAAGGAACCCACGAAGAATTACTTGAAGTGGGCGGACGGTATGCTCGGCTGTTTTCTTTGCAAGCGGCAGGATACAGGTAGGTGGTGGGTGGTAGGTGGTAGGGGGCACAACAGGGGTCAGGGACGAAAAGCGGAATTCGACGTTTGGAGTTCAGCTCTCGGTGTTTTGCCCTGTTTTGGTGCTTTCTCTAATTCTTCCCGATCGTTCTCTACTCTGAAGGGTATTGCTTGACCGGGCCGCAGCAGGTTGCACCAGAGGGGACAGTTCGATTTGGTTGAGAATGAGGTGCCCTATTTAGGAGGCCCTCCCTGCACATTCACCCCCAGCAGGACGAGGTTCACTACATTCTGCAAGGAGAACTCAGCTACCAGATCGGTGAAGAACGAACGGAGCTTAAGCAAGGTGATAGTGTCTACATCTCAAAAGGAACGCTGCATTCGTGGATCAACCTCAAGCAAGAACCTGCCCGCATTTTGGGAATTTTAACTCCTGGAGGTTCTGAAGGCTTTTTCAAAACCCTGACTTCCACCCCATCGGTACAACAAACCCCGAAGCACTTGCAGCGTTAGGCCAGGAGTATGGAACCACGATCTCCGGACCACCACTAGCCGTTAGTCTTGGCCCACAATAATCCATGTAACTTTACTCCTGTAAGAAACCAACCCTTGCAGAAATCGCCGAAACACGGCAAAACGATAGCAGTTTCAAATTCTGAATTCCCCCTTTCTCCCTGTCCCCTTGCCTCCCTATCCCCCTTGCCCCTTAACCCCTGATACCTGCTCCCCACCACCTACTGTAAGATGAGCTAGCGTTCTGAAAATACCTCTGCTCCTGTGTGTCGCGATGGATAAATGGATGCCAAAGGGCTGGGATAAGCGAATCCAGCGGCTCACTCCTACCTATTTCTGCTACCGGCGCTAATCGTTCTCGGCCTAACGGTTTTTATCCGGCATTGCAGGCGTTCTACCTGAGCTTTACCCGCTATGAGTACGATTTGACGCAACCACCTTTGTGGATTGGGCTGAAGAATTTTCGTCGTCTGTTTGCAGATCCGGTCTTCTGGCAAACCTTCCGCAACACAGTGCTGTATCTGGTTTGCGTGGTTCCTATTCTGGTGACGCTACCGTTGGGACTGGCTATTCTGGTAAACCAAAAACTCAGGGAATTCGTTGGTTCCGCGTAGCCTATTACATTCCGGTCGTCATTTCGATCGTCGTTGCCGGAATCGCCTGGAAATGGCTTTATGCAGAAAACGGGCTGCTAAATCAGGTGCTCAAGCTGTTGGGGCTTTCCCAGGATGGCATTCCCTGGCTCACCAGTCCCCAATGGGCCATCTTTAGTGTGATGGCAGTAACCGTGTGGAAAGGGCTGGGTTACTACATGGTGATCTATCTGGCAGGGCTACAGGCCATTCCTGCCGATTTGTACGAGGCAGCGGCGATCGACGGTTCCGACGGTATCAAAAACATTGGGACATCACTGTACCTCTGATGAAGCCTTATCTGCTTCTGGTTGCAGTCATTTCTGCCATTTCTGCTACCAAGGTGTTTGAAGAGGTTTACATCATGACTCAGGGTGGTCCCCGTAATAGCTCGAAGACGATTGTGTATTACCTGTACGAACAAGCCTTTCGTGAACTGGAAATGAGCTACGCCTGCACGATCGGGTTGGTCATGTTTCTCATTATTCTGGCGCTCTCAGTACTACGATTAAGCCTCGAACGGATAACAGGGAATAGAGACGAGGCACTCTATCCAGTCGAGCGTCCGCAAGAGTAGATGCATCAAGTCTCATTTAAGCGATACACGGATGTTGGGTCAAGGTATGAGTTGTGAGGATGGGGAGAGTGTGGTGGTAGGCGAAGAAGATTGGGAAGACTGGGAAGATGTTTCATCCCTCATCCCCCTCTCTTCCCGATGAAGCAACCGATAATATAGGGTTAAACTGCTGTTGCTTGTAGAACCATGACGACGTTTCTTCCAACTTCTCAGGATGCCCAAGTTTTCTATCCCAGCTCGGATGGTGAACCATTGGCAGAAACTTCAATCCATGTCGATGCAATTATTACAACCGTTGTTGCGCTGCGACAGTATCTCGCAGAGCAACCTGCAATCGTCTTGGCGAACCAGTTTTTATACTACGCTCAGGGTTTCCCAAGATTAAGGGTCGCTCCTGATGTCATGGTGATTTCCAACGTCACTCCCGGTGCACGGGATAATTACAAGATTTGGGAAGAAGGACAGTTGCCGTCCGTTATTTTTGAAATCACTTCTGAGGGGACTAAAAACCACGACCAGGAGTTCAACAAGACCCTCTACGAGCAGTTAGGCATACAGGAATACTGGTTGTTTGACCCGAAAGGAGAATGGATTGCAGAACAGTTGCGGGGGTATCGGTTACGAGGGGAAGCCTACGAACTAATTGCCGACGGTCGAAGCGTACCGTTACAGCTTCGATTACAGGTGGAAGGACACCTAATTGGCTTTTACCGGGAAGACACTGGGGAAAAGCTGTTGATTCCTGATGAACTGGTGCAGACGCTACAGCAAGAGGTTGCGGCCCGACAACAAGCGGAAGTTCGAGCTGAACAAGAACGGCAGCGGGCTGAACGAGCAGAAGCACAGGTCGATCAATTGAAAGCCCAGCTACGGGCATTGGGCATTGATCCTGATACGCCTTCACAAATTTGAAAAGCTTAGGTAATCGTTCCGGTAGGCCCATCCATGACAAAACGACTGGAGTTAAGGACGTGGGCAGCAAAGGGCAATCTGGATGCCATGCAAATGCTGATAAGCGGGGCAGTGGTACACAAGCAGATTACCGCTACGGTTACTCTAGCCGATCGCCATCTGGAAATGATTCTTTGGAGTGCTCAGGTACCCGCTCAGCAGGCATCTGTTACGCTCATCTGTCGGGAATTAGTGACCTGGAATCAGCCCTGCTTTGACACAATCACAATCAAGGGCAAAGCGGTTAATGGTGGTCATCCTGCATGGGCACAGATGATCGATTTGACGGTTTCTCCGGATGCGGCTAACTCCTTGAATCAGCTTGCCGTTGGGGGTTCGACCCGGACTGATCCCCGGACTGATTCAATAGTCAATCGGCAAACAACGCAATCCGGCAAACGTAAAACACTAACTCAGCGACAATTGGTTCAGCATCTCGACCAGCCTGCGTGGAATTCAATCGCCGCCGGATTGCTGTTGGCAATTTTGCTGGTATCGTCGGATCAACTACGGTTTTTGTTTCACCCACTCATCACCCTGGTTCATGAACTGGGCCATACCTTTTGCGTGGCTGTTTGGCTACTTTGCCATTCCCGCCTTCGATTTCATCTTTGGGGGCGGCATTACGTTTCAAAGCACCGAACGATCGCCGCTCTTGCTGGGCGCGATCGTCGCAGGACTGGCGTACCTCTTCTATCGCTACCGCAATAACGTTCCAATTTCCCGCTATCTCCTTGGAGCTGCAATTATCTACGGCCTTTGTGCCTTCACGCCCCTTCACAAAATGTTGATCAAATCAATGGGACATGGATTTGAGCTTCTTTGCCGGAATATTCCTGTTTCGGGCGCTCAGTGTTCATGCCAGTCAAATTCCAATCGAGCGGCCCCTTTACGGGATGATGGGATTTTTATTTTGCTAAGCGATATTCGATTTGCCTGGGGCTTGATGATAAATGCCGATGAACGGGCAACCTATGAAGCAGGGAAGGGAGGCCTACTCGACAATGACTTTGTAATTCTGGCAAGGGATTATCTTGGCGTTGATCTGTCGATCGTGGTTGCGCTTTTTCTGGTCTGCTGTTTTTTCACTCTGGTCATCCCATTTCTGCTGTTTCGCTACCAACCTCTAATAGGAGAGGTAATGGGCAGGGGGCAATTGAGAATTAAGAATTGAGAGTTAAGAATTGAGAATTAGGAATTGAACGTTATAGCCATAGCGATAAAGGTTAGGACAATCAAACTGATTAGAGTATTGCATAGCTGGTTCTCATACTCAGCACTCAGTCCTCAGCACTCAGCACTTTGCCATAACACCTGATACCTGCCATAAAAATGAGGGACAACGATGTTAATAAAAACCATGATTCAACTACTGGGTCTTTTGCTCATCGGCATTATGGCGGGATGTGCGACGAAGCCATCTCAGCCAGCAGCCAGTCCTCAACCGCCCATCACCTCCGAGTCTCCGTCCGGTTTGCCTCCTGTAAACAAAGCGAAGAATGCAGCGAAGGACGCTCAGCAGAAAGCGCTCGAACGGGAACAAACAAATCTGGAAACCCAGCAAGAGCCAACCCCTGACGCTGCCCACTAGATTTTGTCGTACTCGACTTGCCCCTGATCCAGTTTGATGATTCGATCGGCCAGATGGAAGTAGTGGTCGTCATGACTGATTACGAGCACCGTTTTTCCTGTAGCTCTTAGTTTTGGCAAAAGCTCCGTGTAGAAAAACTCCTTAAATACCGGATCCTGGTCTGCGGCCCATTCATCAAAGAGGTAAATGGGACGATCTTCAATGTAGGCAGTCAGCAAGGCGAGCCGTTTTCGTTGCCCTGGGAAAGGGCTGTGGTTGAAAATCTACCGTCATCGATCGTCACCTTGTGGTCGAGCCGAAGCTGTTTCAGGTAATGCTTGGCGTTGGCTTCCAAGTCAGCACTGTTGACGCCGAGCAGCCGTTCGAACAGATAAAAATCGGAGAATACCACCGAAAAATGCTGGCGATACCACTCCCGATTCTCCTGGGTGATTGGCTCTCCATCCAGCAAAATTTTACCCGATTCGGGAATGTAAAGCCCGGTGATCAGTTTAGCTAGCGTCGATTTACCGCTACCGTTACCGCCCACAATAAAGATCAATTCTCCCTGCTTAAAGGTGAGATTGATGGGACCAAGGGTAAAGCTGCTGTCGTATTGCTCCTGGCCGCCATAGGGATAGGTCACGTTTCTGAGATCAAGCCGATGCCAGGTTTGTTTCAAAGGAGGTGGCTCAGTCAATAGTTCCGCCCGATCGACCAGCGATAGCCCCAGAGACTGAATCTTTAGAAACGAGATGTTTGCCCGACTGATGACGGGAAAATTGTTCACAATGTCATCCATCGGCGTCATCAGGTAGGTAAACGTCAGGATGTAACCTGCGAGCGCTTGAGGGCTAAGGGTCAGCAGTTTGGGCAACACAAACAGCACAAACCCGATCGCGAAAAAAACAGTAACTTTCCCCAACTGCCCGACACTGCAAACATCGTCAACCCCCGAACGTTGAAGCGACGGAAGCGACTTACGGTCGATTGCAGATCGTGGGTCAAAAAGTCCTGTCGCCGCTGATGGTGGAGCTTGAGTTCCTTAATGCCTTCAGTCAAAGCGCGAAAATGTTTGAATAAGCGGTCCTGCTCCTCACGAGCAAGGGACAGAAGTTTTCCGCCTCTTCTCAACAATTGCATGCTGCTAAGCATGGCGACGCCCATCAGCGCACACACCAGCAGCAGAGCAGACCAGGAGAGCCAGGCAATATAGACCAGACAACCAAACACGATCGCCAGATCAATGCAGATAAACGGAATTTCGAATGCCGCGTTTGCTACTGCCTGTACGTCTTCAGTCAAGGTGGCCAGTAAACGGGGATTTCCGATTTGTTCTAGATGGCGTAGTTCTGAGGAGAGAATCTGGCGGCTCAACCGCATTCGTAACTGCAATACGGCGTTCTGCGAGAGGCGAACCAACATAATCTGGGAAATAATGCTGGAAAAAAGCGCTACCAGCGCCAGTCCTGCAAACCCCCACAACCAGTGGAATCGCTGCATTAAGCGGTTGCCCTACAGCCCGACTGATCAATGCGATCAGACCTGCACTACTGATGCCGCTGAGAAATCCTGTAGCGATCGCGATCGCTACCATTTGCCAGGAAGACTGTAGGAGGAAAAAATTAAATTCATAACGGCAGATAGCAGTCTGTTTATTTTACGTCCTGGACGTTAGAAATCACCGCAGAGGCGCAGAGAGCGCAGAGGATTTTTCTCTACTCCGTAAAGCAATTTAGGAATGGGACTGGCATGAGTTCCAGAATGAATTGGGACGTGATATGTTGACCCTTTGAGCAAACTCTACCTGAATGGTTGTGTGATGGAGTGTATCGCGGTTCTTGGGCTTGGTTATGTTGGGTTGAATTTGTCTCTGGCCTTTGCAAGGAAATTTCCGAACACGATCGGATTTGATATTGACCACGAGAAAGTTGAGTCACTGAAGCAGGGATTGACCCAAACGGCGAACGATCGTTCGAAGAAATTAACGCTTCCAGCCTAACGATCACAAACGATCCAACCGATCTGGAACCTGCAAATTTCTTTGTTATAACGGCTCCTACTCCGATCGATCAGAATCATCGGCCTGATCTAAATCCACTGATTCGGGCATCCCAACTGGTGGGCAAATTTCTCAAACCCGGTAGCGTGGTTGTTTATGAATCCACCGTTTATCCTGGTGTAACCGAGGAAATTTGTGGACCGATTCTCTCCCAAACTTCAGGGTTGCGTCAGGGAATTGACTTCAAACTCGGCTATTCCCCGAACGCATCAATCCGGGCGACCAGGAGCATACCCTGGAACGGATTGTGAAGGTGGTATCCGCAGAAGACAGCGAGACGTTGAAGCGCGTTGCCAATATCTATGGACAAATTATCGAAGCCGGTGTTTATCAGGCTCCTTCGATTAAAACGGCTGAGGCCGCAAAAGTCATTGAAAACATTCAGCGCGACCTGAACATTGCATTGATGAATGAACTGGCGTTGATCTTTGAAAAGCTGGATCTGCGCACCGCTGATGTCATCGCCGCTGCCAGCACAAAATGGAATTTTCTGCCCTTCAAACCTGGCCTGGTAGGAGGGCACTGCATTGGGGTTGACCCTTACTACCTGACGGCCAAAGCAGAAGAATTGGGCTACCACCCGGAGGTGATTCTTGCCGGTCGCCGAATTAATGACAGCATGGGCGTTTATCTGGCTCAGCGTCTAATCAAGCTTCTGGCAATCCACGGCGATAGGCCACTCAAGCAGGTACGGGTTGGAATTTTGGGGCTGACCTTCAAGGAAAATGTTCGAGACCTGCGAAACAGCCGTGTGCCGGATATCGTCAAAGAGCTAAAGCAGTTTGGAATTGAGCCGTTGATTTATGACCCAATTGCCGACCCCAAAGCGGTTAAGCGGGAATATGGGATTGAGCTAAATGACGTTGATTCGTTCACAAGGTTGGATGCGGTCATTCTGGCTGTAACCCATCGCCAGTATTTGGAAAATCTTCCACAAAATGTAATCGCATGTTTGCGATCGGGGGAATTTTGATGGACGTAAAATCCATTGTTGATCCAACCGTATTGCCACCGGAGCTTATCTACTGGAGTCTTTAAGGCAATTAATGATTGAGAAGAAACTATGGCGAAGATTTTAGTCACTGGGACAGCGGGCTTTATTGGATTTCATTTAAGCAAACGGCTTTTGCAGCTTGGCAACGAGGTTGTGGGAATTGATAGCTTGAATGACTACTATGATGTCAATCTCAAGCACGATCGTTTATCTCAATTAAAGAACTTCGACCATTTTCAATTTCACAAACTGGATATTAGCGATCGTAAAAGCGTAGATAAGTTATTTACAAATCCACCATTTACGAACGTAGTTCATCTGGCTGCTCAGGCGGGCGTTCGTTATTCGCTTAGCAATCCCCATGCGTATGTGGATAGCAATCTGGTTGGGTTTCTAAATTTGCTGGAAGGCTGTCGTCACTCAGCGATCGAGCATTTCATTTTTGCCTCGTCCAGTTCTGTTTATGGTGCCAACACAAAGCGTCCATTTTCAGTGCACGACCCGGTGGATCATCCCATTAGTCTCTATGCCGCGACTAAGCGATCGAATGAATTAATCGCCCATTCCTATAGTCACCTCTATAACCTGCCAACCAGTGGACTCCGTTTTTCAGTGTTTACGGTCCCTGGGGACGGCCAGACATGGCGCTGTTTCTATTTACGAAAGCGATTCTGAACGGGCAGCCGATCGATGTCTTCAACCAAGGCAATATGCAGCGAAATTTCACCTACGTTGATGATGTGGTTGAAGGAATTGTTCGTTTAATTGATAAGGTTCCGGCTCCCAATCCAGACCTGCAAACGCTGACCGATCCAAGCACCAGTCGCGCACCGTTTAGAATTTACAACATTGGCAACCATCAATCCGTTAAACTGGGCGATTTCATTGAAGTTCTAGAGAATTATTTGGGCAAAAAGGCCATCAAAAATCTGCTCCCCTTGCAAGCAGGAGATGTGCCTCAAGCCGATGCAGATATTACCGACCTAGAACGAGAGGTTGGCTACAAACCAAGCACACCGATCGACGTTGGCATCCCCAAATTTGTCGATTGGTACCGGTCCTACTATCAGGTTTAACTCTTGGCATCCGAAAGAATTCCCCCTTCGCTGATTTGGAGCTGTCGTCCGCGCCAGTAAATGGTTTGACCGAGACCCCGATCGCCCAAATTATAAAGTTCAATCCATCCCGAACCGGCAGTAGCCACATCCATTTGGCTAATTTGGGGCAGCCCATTCGCACCATTGCAATAAGGGACTGCACCACACGAAGGCCGATCGTGAATCCGCTCACGACGATCGCCCAGGTTTGAAACCCAGAAAGAAGGAGCAATGGCAGGCAGTAAACAGTGCCATAGGTTGTTGCAATGGTGAAGTAGAGCCATCCGCGCTGCCAGCGACTTGTTCTCGCCCAGCGCAACTCCCGCTTCAGCAGCTGTTGAAACCGTTCCTCTCCAGTATCGGTCTCCAACACATACTGGGACAGCTCAATTCGATAGCCTGCGTCGCTAATCAAATTGCCAATGTGGTAATCTGACCCGACCCGATTCACAACGGTTTGTAGACCACCCACCTTTTCCAGAATGGATTTTCGCGTGGCGATCGTTGCACCCAGCGCAAACTGTAGTCCGCCTTCCAAATCCCGCGCAACCAGCACACTGGGAATAAAGTCAACGCACCGTCCCAACGATGCGAGAGCCGCCACTGGAAAGGCCGGATTGTGTCCCAAATAGCCGCAGGTTACGATCCCCACCGAGGGATCAGCCAGAGGTGGAGCAACGATGCTGAGGTAGTCTGGCTGCACCCACATATCATCGTTGGTCAGGATAATAATCTCGTGGCGAGCGGCTTCCAACAGGTGCATCAAGTTGCTGATCTGGTAGTTGATGCCCCGGACTTCGAGGGAGGTGATTAATCGGGCACGATCGGAATAGGTGGCAATCAGCTTCTCTAAAACCGGGACTGCCGGATCCTTGGGATCCATGACTCCAAACACCACTTCGTAGGAGCCATAAGTTTGCTGACAAAAGCTTTCCCAATTTTCCCAGGAGCCTTCATCAATACCGCAAACCGGGATCAGGATGGACACGGGTTGGTCGCTTGAACGAGCATCTGGTTTCTTGCCCGTGTAAAACCGCAGGGTCGCGATCGCGCACCAGGAGTAGAAAACAATGGAGGCGGCAATCAGCAGAAGTAAGACTATCTCTAAGGCAAGAATCATCAGGGAACAGATTGATTGATTTAGGATTGCTATATGGTACTTTGTGATAGTTCGATTTTTCTGTCATCGTGCAGTCGGATGAGTTACTCCCAAGCGCAACTAAAGCCTTCTACCGCACCCGTTGAAAGCAATAATAGTGGACGATCGCGGCGTCGATTTGTAATTGTCAACGCAGATGATTTTGGCTTCTCTTCCGGTGTGAACCGCGCCATTATCGAAGCCCACGAACGGGGAATACTGACAAGCACAAGCCTGATGGTGGGGGCACCTGCGTTTGAGGAGGCCGTCGAACTGGCAAAAGCGCATCCCAATCTGGGTGTCGGTCTACATTTGACGCTTGGTAAGGGAAGGGCTGTTCTACCACCCTCGCAAATTCCGCACCTGGTTGATCCAGAGGGAAATTTTTCCAATCAACCCAATCGGGCTGGCGTTTATTACCAGTTCAATGCCGCTGCCCGTCGAGAGATTCCATTAGAAATTCGCGCTCAGCTAGAGAAGTTTCGATCGACCGGGCTTAAACTCTCCCATGTGGACGGACATTTGCACATGCATTCGCACCCGGTTATTCTGAACGCCCTTGCCAATTTAGCGGATGAGTTTGACATTAAGGTCATTCGGCTGCCGTCTGAAGAGTTACGGTTAACCCTGAATATCGACAAGACCGACTTCAAAACCAAACTATCTTGGGCGTTTATTTTCAGAGGTCTACGCCTGTATGGGGAGCGCGTGCTCAAATCGAAAGGCGTCGGATTTGTCGATCGCGTCTATGGATTTCTGCAAAGCAGCAGGATGACCGAAGATTACCTGCTGGCACTCATCCCTCAAATTCAGGCCGATGTGGTGGAAATTTATTCCCATCCTGCGATCGCGAACCCCGGTGAACCTGTGAACAGCCCCATTGGTTGGGGGCAGCGAGAACTGGAGGCATTGACCAGCGATCGTGTCCGGGAAGCATTGACCAACTCCGGATTTGAACTAGCCAACTTCAACGATTGGGAGAGGATAAGGGGAAAGGATAAAGGATGAAGGATAAGGCATAAAGGATAAAATGTTTCTCCTCATCTGATTACCTCATCACCTTCTATTCCCTCGCCTTCTCCCCGTGTCTCCGTGTCCCCGTGTCCTCCCTCAGCCTTAAGTTCCGACTGGGTTGGTGCCTCGGTATTGTCTAGTGGAACTTTCACAATTACTGGATGAGGCTCCAACTTAGAGGGATCTAGAGAATCATCGCTTGGCGATCGACCATTCTGGGCGGGATGGATCTCGCTCTTCGAATCCTTCTTCTCGCCATAGATTTCAGACAGTGCCTCACGCATCTCTTGAAGCCAGCCAGAGTTTTCTGTTTGGAGAACTGCCTCGGTACTGCTAACCAAAATTTCCACATTTGTTTGGAGCTTCCGGGCTTCTGGCGAAAGGGAATGCCACCAGACGCGGATATCGTAGAGATCAGCCGCCGACATATTACAGGCAACGACATTGGTATCCACCCGTTTGAATTCTAGATAGCTGGTAAACGCTGCGGCAAGCGCATTACTGACCGCAATCAAACATCAAACCGCAGTGCCGCCAGCAATGCGCCAATTCCCCCAAGAATGATGATGAGTGCCTGAAAATGGCGGTATTCTCTGCCCAAACGGGCTGCCTTCTTTTGGTAGTAATTGAACTGATCTTCAACCCGCCAGTTGAGGTACTGGTCAGCGGTCAAATCACTAAAGCCATCGTCCTCTTTAGACGTTCCGTAGAGAGGCGGAAGCATACCTTTATAGGGTTGTAAATCGGTCTGGTTGACAGGAGTTTCCATCAACCGCTTGCTGATCACCTTCAGCTTCTTTGCCAACCGCATATCCCGTGACTCTTCCACTGTCACTTTTGCAGGGCTATATTCATCCACCTGCATGCGGTAGCGAAAAATTTCTTTTTAGCGCCTCGGCACTGGTTCGCAACATCACCCAGTTAATGCCCATGTTGAATTTCACCGAAAACGCAACCAGGATGGTGATGATGATAGGCACAATGACAACGATGCTGTGAAGCCCTTCTTTGGGGTTGATCCAGGTTGGAAATTCAGCAGAAAGTGAGGCTGGTAGAAAATCCTTGAAATCTGAGTAAAGGATTGCCAGCGTTGTCGCCGTCACGCCCAAAATCAAAATCCACTTCCGCTGTTGAATAAAGCGTTTTTGGGCGATCGACGCATTGCGATCGTATTTCGCAAAACGCAGCCAGGCGTCTTCAAGAATCTGGCTGCGGGTTTGACTGGCGGTTGAAGCGTCATTCGTCATGGGAAGCTTCCCAATTGAATTAGGGTTTATGAATTGTGGTTTCTAATGAGAGATTAGCCTTTAGATGGCGGGGTATCGTCAGATGCAAAGATTTCTTCAATCATGCTGGCAAATGCACTTGCCCCAGCCTCCAAGTCGATTGCCTGAACCAGCCCCGAAGAAACAATCTCTTCCGCTCGACTGTCGGTTGATTGCCCCCGTACCGCGCTTGCCAGAATGTCTGCCGTTCGTCCACTGCCTGCAACCACAATTAGCGATCGTTCCGCTTCAATACTCTCTGAGGCATCTTTCCAGGAAACCTCACCACCGTTAACCAGCACAGTAACTGAGGCAGTTGCATTCGCAATGGCACTGGCAATATTTGCGATCCAGGAGACTCATCTCCCCACTTAGAGCCGGGCACCAATACGAAGTGGGTATGGTTTGCCTCAAGCGGAGCAGCCCCGGAGAAGGAGCCTCCTTGTCTGGTAACGTTGCCAAACCAATCGGAATAACTCCCACCAGTGGAAAATCGGCAGCAATGGTCATCCGCGCCTGCCCCATTAACCGCATCACTCCGGCATCAGTGCCGCCATCAATAACGGCTGCACGCCACTTCTGAGCCAGTGGTGCAAGGACTTTGACAAATAGCTGCTGAACTCGATTGAAATCTGACGTACTCAGCTTACTCGCACCGCCAATCACAACCATAGCCGGACGCCGACTGTCAATTCCCAGCGTTTGCAGAACAAACTCTAAATCTGCAGACGACGCAATTTGTATGACTTCAGCGATCGAGCCAGTTGGAAAAGTAATTTCAAAGGGTTGTTCCATACGGTGCATCTTACTTTTTTGTAAGAATACCTGGCAAAGCCGCTGCGATCGATTTACAGAGCGGGAATGCTCCCAATCCCGCTCCCTATTCCACCCTGATTGTCAACACCAATTTGCATTAGAAAATGCCTCGATCGAGGCAATAGGCAAAGGGTAGCGTTGGCGACCTGTCTCCTACCGCCCTACGATGCAGGCTCTGTCTTTTTCTTACCGACTGTAATAAACTCTGGAATCCAGACCTCCACCGCTCAGGAAGTTACTGACATCCCTAGCTTCCTTATATCCCGAAAAAGGACCAATCTCCAAATGAGGCCCAAGGGGAGAATCCTTCTGTTGAATGGCGTCCTGACGAATTCCTAGACGCATCGCCCTTTGAGCCAATGACGAAAGCTCCTGACGGCCACCGGGAATCACGACGAGATAGGAGTACTGCGCGTAATATTAGATCCACCCAACTGATCCGTGTAGTTTGGCACACCCCACCAGGCGGAGGCGGAGGATAGGGCAAATTGGTTGCTGTATCAGCAGGGGTTGGGTTAGCCCCATTAGTAGGGTAAGGGTACGCCGAGTTTACGCCACTAGGAGGATAAGGATAGGATGAACTGGCTACGCTTGGCGGTACGTAGGGGTAACCTGAAGCCGATGCACCAGATACCTCAGCAAATACACCCTGTGACCTGAGCGCTTCAACCTGTCGTTTAGCACTTGCCTCATCACTATAAGTGCCGACCTGAATCACCTGTCGCCCCTGATATGGCTGAACAGATGCTCTTGGCTCTACTGTTTGAACTTGTTGCAAGAGGTAAGGGCTGTCTCCATTAACGTAGACCATGTAGCCCCCGGATTGCCTCTTGGAAAGCCATTCGGTGCCTGAAAAACCGTTTCACTGGGATAGGGGTAGAGCCAGGTGAGGGGTAACCCTGAGGATTAGGAACAACGGGTGGTGGAACAGATATCCTCGGCTGGTTTGGGTCTTGCTGCATGGGTAAACCAGAACCCTGCTGTTCTGATTCAGGATTTTGATCCATTGGTTGCTCAAAAGCTTGCTGAGCATGACTAACTTTAATAGTTATCAGCATCAAAGCAAGCGGACACAAAAACCAACCCAACGACACTGCCGATTGGTAACCATGCTGAAAACCCTCCGTTTTCACTTTCATGGAAGCCATGTTACACGCGGAATTTGCGGTTGGCTTACTAATATTTGAAGTAACTAAAAACGGCTACCAGCGAGGAAAGACTGGAATCAATAAAAAGCGGTATGAGATTTCTCTCATACCGTTTCAGAAAAAGCATTCTGCATGTCCGAAAAAACGTCCGATTAATTGATGGAATTAATCGTTCAAACCTTAACCGTTCAATGAGTAAGCAACGCCACGATACATCAGATTGGCGATCGGGTGGAAAATGGATCTCCGGGGTGCTGCATTTGGATCTACAGAATAAACAGCTCCACGGTAACTCAACCGATAGGGAGAATGAAGTTGATTAGTGCGTTGTGCCGTTTGATTAGCTGCACCAGATTGGGTACCAACAGATTCGTACTCGTAGCTGACTCCACGGTAAATAAGTTTCATAGTTTCCGCCTCTTGGGTAATCGTGTGATTGGTGTAGTGATGAGGCGCGTTCCTTCGGGAATATTCCCTACTTCCGTCCCTTTAGGTGACAAAAGGATGAACGATTAATTTCATTTCTGTATTCTATTTTACAGAATAGCGCAAAAGTTGTAATTTTAGCAAAAATTTACAATATACTGTTCTTGCAGAAGCCTCCACCTGAAAGACTCAGCTTAAAGCCGCTCAATTATGTGAACAAACTATCTAAATGGCTTGTTCACATAAGGCTCAAATCTATTTCTTGTTCTCAAAACAGCATTATCGTGCGTCTGACTTCCAATACTCCTGATGAACGACGATCGCCTCTTCCTCTAACACCGGACCCACCACCTCAGTTGGGCGGTTACCGTAGGAGAATACAAGACGACAGGGAATATCGATCGCCTTTCCAGCGTATTCAGCAAATGTCTCCTGGGCGCAACCAAATACAACCCGTCCAATTCCTGCCCAATAAATGGCTCCAGCGCACATGGCACAGGGTTCCGTGCTGGTATAGAGCGTGCATTGATGAAGCGTATTTAAATGAAACCGTTTGGAGGCCAGACTGGCCAGATTTGCCTCCGCATGTCGTGTTTTATCGTTATCTGTGTGGATAGAGTTTTCAGCCACTAAGAGAATTTCTCCATCCTTAACAAGACATGCCCCAAATGGTTGATTGCCCTTTCCCACCGCCTGCCGGGCCAGTTCAATGCTTTTTCGAATAAACGGTTCGTGTGATGTCATCTAATCTCCCCTCTCCTCAACCTCCTTCGCCAAACCCTTCATCGCCAGAAGCTGCACAATCGAGGAACTGGCGCACATCCTGGCTGATTGGTTTATCAGAACGAAATCCACTTACTCTATCACGCTGGGTAATTTGCTGGGTCATCGTTGGCACCATTTGCGGGGTGTTTGCAGGGCTTTATTGGAACGTTTTGGAGTTACTCACCCACGGTCTGCGGCAGTTTGAGGGTCCAACTCTGTTGTTTGTCATGCCGCTGGCCGGATTTGTTGTGGGACTGGTGATTCACTACCTGGGAAATCCCGGTGAAATCGCGCTGATTGTTGACAACATCCATTTTCGGGGTGGACGGTTAGATTCGCGCAAAAATCCTTCCATGTTGCTTAGTTCGCTGGTTAGCATTGCAGCGGGGGAAGTGCTGGCCCGGAGGCCCCATTGGTGCAGGTAACAGGGTCTTTTGGTACCTGGGTTGCCGATCGCCTCAAGCTTAAAGGAGAAGACCTGCGATCGCTAAGTCTCGCAGGCATGGCGGCAGGCTTTACCGCCTTGTTTGGTGCCCCATTGGGCGGAGCCATGTTTGCTTTAGAAATTCTGCACCATCAGCACATTCTGGAATATTACGAAGCACTGATGCCCGCGATTGTCGCCAGTTGTGCCAGCTATCTGGTGTTTGCAGCAATTACCCATCTCGGTATTGCCCCCACCTGGCACTTTCCCCAATACCACATCAACAATATCGATGATTTTGCCTTGGCGATCGTCTATGGCGCAATTGGGGCCGCCGTTGGCTGGTTGTTTATCGCCATTTTTCGTCTGTGCGATCGTCTGTCTAGCCACGTTCCGGGACCAATTTACCTTCGCACAACGCTGGCAGGGTTGGGCTTGGGAGCTTTAGCCTGGTTCTTTCCGTTGAGCCGATATTTTGGTCATGAAGAATTAAATGAGGTGATTACCGTCGATATTGCCGTTATGGCGTTGATAGGGCTGGCGTTTGCCAAAATCGCCGCGATCGGCCTGACGGTGACGGGGGATGGCGAGGTGGATTCATTATTCCCTATTTTTACGGGAGCCTGTGTGGGTAAGGCGATCGCCCTCTTGATCCCTGGCACAAACTCCGCACTGGCAATGATCTGCACAATGGCAGCGTTGAATGCTTCCGTGACCCGTACTCCCATCAGCACAACTCTACTATTGGCGAAACTGGCTGAGGTAGGTCCATTCACCCCGATTCTATTTGCTAGTCTGATGGGCTTTTTCCTGGCTCCCAAGAGTCCCCTAATCAAGTCTCAACTCAAGTCGCAGCCCGAAACATTGACAGAATAAAAGAATCTGGTGGTTAGGAATGACGTAGCTCCTGGTAAAGGGTAATTGGCAATGGAGCAAGAAATGGGACGGTCAGCCGATGTACGCGGTTATAGTGCAGCTACTGGCAGGCGCTTCAATCCTCAGTAGATTTCTGGCTGCTCCAAAAAAGTTGAAGCGCTGACTCATCCAAAATATAAGCTGATTCATCATCCCTAATCACCCGTTTACCGAGCCGAGGAAAAATACCGATATCTAAGCGTCCCGCCTCTCCACCAACCAGGTATACAAGGTCTTCGTTGAATGGATTGCGAAGATGGTGGGGTTGTTGAGGTAATCCAAACCCCATGAAGTCTCCCGGTTCAACTTCATATTCCCGATCTCCAATCTCGGCAATTCCCCGTCCTGACAAAATGTATACCCATTCCTCTTCGTTCTGGTGAGCGTGATAGATGAAAGATTCCTTCCCTGGTGGGACACGGGCGATCGTCACACCAATTCGTTTAAGACCAACAGCGCGTCCCAGAAAACGCAAGTAAATTTCCGAATTTGGATTAAGCGGATGGTGAAATTCAAACGCATCCATTGACTGTATATCTGAGGCTTTCAACAGAGAATGCTGTTCATCAGTCATATTAATTCCTCCCGCTGAACTTTCAAAAGGCTTCGATGCCAACTTAACGCTTAAATCATCCCATCGCTACTCCTTAGGCCGCCCCCTGCTTGAAGCAGATGGATATCCCCGCCAAGTCTCGGAATGAGTCCCATTTGAGATATGCGCTTCCAGAGCAGCCCTGATGCTGCAATTTCCCTTTGGGAAGCCTTTTCAGGCATTTACCCTACCTCTAAAGAATCATGAATATGTCGTGTTGTGATACAATTGATGAATTGATCAGCGTCTTTTTCAGGCGCATCTGGTGAATCTGACAGTAGAATTCTCTAGATTCAAAATTCTCTAGACCCAGAAGATTTCTAGACTCGGTTTCTCCAGATTCAGTTTGTTAGCTGCTGTTCGATAGTGTTTTCGGAGTTTTTGACAATATGACCTTTTCCCAGGAGCCGCCTCAGGATCGGATTGTCCCTACAGATCTGCGGAATGAAATGCAGCGGTCTTACCTGGAATACGCAATGAGCGTTATTGTGGGTCGAGCGCTGCCCGATGCCAGAGATGGGTTAAAGCCTGTGCATCGTCGTATTCTCTACGCGATGCACGAACTGGGTTTATCGCCCGATCGCCCCTTCCGTAAGTGCGCCCGTGTGGTCGGGGAAGTGCTTGGTAAATACCATCCCCACGGTGATACTGCGGTTTACGATGCCTTGGTGCGGATGGCGCAGGATTTTTCGATGCGATCACCGCTAATTGACGGACACGGCAACTTTGGTTCCGTAGACAATGACCCTCCGGCGGCCATGCGTTACACAGAATGTCGTCTGCGGCCCATTACAACGGATGGCTTGCTGGAAGACATTGAGTCCGAAACCGTTGACTTCACTGATAACTTTGATGGTTCCCAGCAAGAGCCGCTGGTATTGCCAGCGCGCGTTCCCCAACTGCTGCTGAACGGGTCGTCCGGGATCGCGGTTGGTATGGCAACCAACATTCCTCCACACAACCTGGGAGAGTTGATTGACGGGTTAATTGCGCTGATTCGCAACCCCGCCCTCACAGACCTGGAGTTGATGCAGTATATTCCCGGTCCCGACTTTCCCACAGGAGCGCAAATCCTCGGCAGAACGGGGATTCGTGAGGCCTACACCACCGGGCGTGGCTCCATCATCATGCGAGGCGTTGCCAGCATTGAAACGATCGAGCACCGGGGACGCCCTGATCGCGAAGCCATTATCGTCACAGAGTTACCCTACCAGACGAATAAAGCTGCACTCATCGAGAAGATTGCGGAACTGGTTAACGACAAGAAAATTGACGGAATCGCGGACATTCGCGACGAGAGTGATCGGGACGGCATGCGCATTGTCATTGAACTGAAGCGCGATGCGTATCCACGAGTCGTCCTCAACAATCTCTACAAACAGACCCCGCTTCAGGCAAACTTTGGCGCAAACATGCTGGCCCTGGTCAACAGCGAACCCCAACTGTTGACAATCAAGGAATTTCTGAATGTCTTCCTGGACTTTCGGATTGACGCCATTACCCGTCGCACCCGTTACCATCTGCGTAAGGCGGAAGAACGGGATCACCTGCTCCAGGGCTTGCTGATTGCGATGGAAAATCTGGATGCCATCATCAACTTAATTCGCCATGCGGCAGATACTCCCACGGCAAAACAGGAATTGATTGATACCTATAACCTGTCGGAAGCCCAATCAGACGCAATCCTGCAAATGCAGCTACGCCGTCTGACTGCTCTGGAAGCAGAGAAAATTCACCAGGAACACGAAGAGCTTCAAACCAAAATCACCGATTTGCGCGACATCCTGGAACGACGGGAGCGCATCCTTGACATCATCATTGAGGAAGCCACGGTCCTCAAGGAAAAGCATGCGACTCCGCGTCGGACCGTTATTGAGCAGTCCGAGGAAGAGATTTTTGATGTTGACCTGATTGCCAACGAGAGGGCAGTGATTTTGGTGACCGAACAGGGCTACATCAAACGCATGCCGGTTAATACGTTTGAGGCGCAAAGTCGGGCGACGAAAGGAAAAGCAGGCACCCGCATGAAAGAAGATGACGGGGTTGAGCACTTCCTCACCTGCCGTGACCACGATAGCGTGCTGTTCTTTAGCGATCGGGGGTCGTCTACTGCCTCAAGGCCTATCAAATCCCAACGGGGTCGCGCACCTCACGCGGAACCCCGATCGTGCAAATGCTGCCCATTCCCCGCGACGAAAAGATTACCTCCGTCATTCCCGTTACCGAGTTTACGGAGGATGAGTATCTCGTCATGCTGACAACGGGTGGGTACATCAAGAAAACCGCCCTGGCAGCCTTTAGCAATATTCGCGCCAATGGATTGATTGCCATTTCGCTGGAGGAAGGCGACCAACTGCGATGGGTTCGTCGTGCCCGTGAGCAGGACACGATTCTAATCGGCTCTAGCCTTGGGAAAGCGATTCACTTCCGCGCCAATCATGAACAGCTCCGTCCTCTGGGACGCGCAACACGAGGCGTGCGGGCAATGTCTCTGCGCCAAAACGACAGCCTGATTGGTATGGCAATTCTGCCCAGCCAGATTGTGGCTGACCTGGCGCAGGAATTAGAATCTGCCCCGAAAGTGACGAAGAAGCAGCGGAAACCCTGACCACAAGCCTTGGTCCCTGGGTGCTGGTTGTCACAACTGGAGGATACGGAAAGCGCGTTCCAGTGTCCCAGTTCCGGCTGCAGAATCGAGCAGGGATGGGAATTGTGGGAACAAAATTCCGCAAACCCGGCGATCGCATGGCAGCGCTTCATATCGTTAATGAAGACGACGAATTAATGATCATCACCAATCGGGGCATTATTATTCGTCAGGCGGTCAACGCCATTCCTTCCCAGTCTCGCCCTGCAACAGGTGTAAGAGTGCAACGGCTGGATGAGGATGACGCGATCGCGGCGGTTGCGCTGGTTCCCACATCTACTGAGGAAGCCGCCGCCCTGGAGGATGTGGCCGCAGACGAATAGTGATGGTATAGGCGAATCCGCTGGAATGGACCTACGAAATGATTTCAAAGTCTATTCCGGAATGGCTCGCCTATCCCTGGTAAATGGCAATGTTATCCATCAGCAATATATCTGATTCACGATCCCTAAACGACAGGAGCATCTGTTATGAGCAGATTCCACCGGATTGGCTTCATTAGTTTGTTGCTAGGTTTCAGTTCTTCTCAACTGTTGGCTGTTCCGTCGATTCAGGCCCAGTCTAAGACCTATTCTGTTAACCTCATTCGAACAAAAGATTCGCCAACAATGGCGATCGTCCAAGGCAAGGGGATTCGAGAATCTTACATCTTGGGATGTCCTGCCCTTCAGAACCTTTGGTCGGTGGTGTATGTCCAAGGCCGCAAGACAACCAAAGTAACAACGGTTGATTCTAAGCAATATAGCGAGGCCCAGAAAAAGTATCCCCTTGCAGCGACTCTCCCCTGCGATGGTAGCGTCCAGGGATACCTGCCGATCGGTGAGTCCGGTGTTTTGGTCATCAAACATCGGGATGGCAAACTCTATCGTCATTATGTGGACGATATGGAATGGATGACTGCAATCCGCGCAAAAAGCCCAGCAAGTATTACCCCGGAAGAACTTAAGCAGCTTGCCCCGATCGAGGTCTTGATTTTCGTACAGTGATTACCTCAGTAGGTGCGGTTAATCCTTGAAGGTTATAGGAGAAATAGTCTATGGCTTTAACTGTCAACCACGAGCTTTTTCTATATCATCCTCCGATCGGTCCTCAGTAAATTGATTAATTGCCTCCACCATAGTCATTGTTTTTACTATTGAGTGTGGTAACTTTCCAGCATAAATCAAGCTCTCCTTCCCTCCTACCCTGCCTTTCATCCCCAAACAGTTTTGTCAGTCAACCAGGGTCGGAACGATGACATTGGAAATGAGAACGTTCTCATTTGAAACGAGGCAATGGTTGGTTAAACCTGGAACGCTCCTGTTTGAAATGAGGACGTTCTAGTTTGAAGTGAGGATGTTCCTATTTGAAATGAGAACGATCGCAGTTCAAGTGAGAACGATCGTGGTTCAAGCTGCAATTGTCATACTCAAAACATGAAGGTGTTTGTTTGGGATAGACTATCTATCTGTGATTTTGCGAGACATGTCCCTCTATGCCAGGTCATCGTGGTCGATCGCTTTTTCGATTCGTTTCATTGGTTCTGCTGTGCTGTTTTCTGGTAGTTAGTTGCAGCCGGTCTAACCCTGAATTAAACACATCATCGAGCGATCGAAGCCGCATTGTTTTGGGAACCACATCGGCCATCAGTACCCTCGACCCGGCGGATGCTTACGCGACGTTTACAGGTACGTTGCTGTATAACCTGGGCGATCGCCTTTACACCTACAAGCTAGGCACGAATGAACTGGAACCACAGCTAGCAGCGGCTTTCCCCAAGATCAGTTCGGATGGGTTGACGTATACAATCCCTCTACGTCAGGGAGTGGTGTTTCATGATGGAACACCATTTAACGCCAAAGCGATGGCGTTCTCGCTCAATCGATTTATTAAAAATGGGGGTGCTCCCTCCTTTTTGCTGTCCGATCTGCTGGCGTCGGCTGAACCCACAAACGAGTACGAGTTAAGCATCAAACTAAAACGGCCCTTTGCCGCGTTCCCTTCCCTATTGGCTTTTTCAGGTGCCTGTGCCGTTTCCCCAAAGCCTATGAAATCAAGGAAGGCGCATTCAAACCCCAGGAATTTGTTGGAACGGGTCCGTATAAATTGGTGAGGTTTGGCACCGATCAGATTCGGTTGGATGCATTTGAGCAATATTGGGGCAAGAAGCCTGTTAACAAAGGAATTGATATTCAGTTTTTCTCCAATCCTGCCAATCTGTACAATGCTTTTCTGACAGGGGTAGTGGATTTGGCATCCCAAGGGCTTGCAACGGAGCAAACCGCCAGCCTTCAGGAAGCAAAAAGCACAAGAGGGTGGCAGATCATCGACAAATCGGGAAGCGGCATTGATGTGCTAACCCTAAATCTAAAGTCTCCACCGCTGGACAAATTAGAAGTGCGGCAGGCGATCGCGGCTATGATGGATCGTCCGCTGTTGCAGGATCGCGTTTTTCAGGGGCAGATTGAGCCACTTTATAGCCTAATTCCAGCCACCCTGGATGAACAGGAACCCGTCTTCAAGCAAATTTATGGGGATAGCAACATTGCAAAGGCAAGTGAGCTACTGAGCAAAGCGGGCTACTCCCAATCTAACCCTCTTAAGATTGAATTCTGGTATCGCTCCAATGTCACGACCGATCAACTGGCAGCCGTAACGCTAAAGGCGATCGCTCGCAAAAAATTAAACGGACTAATGCAGGTTGATTTGAAAAGTGTGGAGTCCACGACAGCCTACAAATATCTCGACAAGGGCACTTACCCGATGTTCTTACTCGACTGGTCCCCAGATTTCTTTGACCCGGACAACTACATCGAGCCGTTTATGCGATGCAGCAAGGGTTCTCAGCAAACCGGATGTGAAGAAGGCTCTAGCCAATTGTGGGGGTCGTTTTATTACAGCGATCGGGCGAATCAGCTAATTGACCAGAGCCGCAAAGAACAAAATCCTGAAGTGCGAAAACGGCTCTTTGCTGAACTGCAAAACCTTTTAGTTCAGGATGTCCCGTTCATCCCACTCTGGCAAAACAAAGATTACCTGTTCGCCCAGAAGTGGGTTCAAGGAGCCAGCTTAGAAGTGACGCAGAAAGTTCCATTCTGGACGCTTCACAAGGGATGATACAACGATCGAATGTGTAAATTAACTTAAATGGTTTCCGCTAACGCACGACCACGCTCAATCGGCAGACCTAGAACCTGTTCAACTATTTGAGGCCGGTTTGTGAATTCAAGGTATTCCCTGGCAAACTCAGGCGGCAGGAATTCTAGCATCAACCAATTTTCCAACCAAAACTCGATCACCTTAAATGGGCCACGATCGCACAACTGCACTCGCCAACCTTCACGCGCACCAATTTGCTCAATCTGCTCCTGACTGATTGGTACTGAGATTGCCGCATGAACAGCAACAAATCGAAACGACTCCCTACCTTGAACAAATTCATGCGGTTTACCATTGGTTCCCAGCACAATTTCCGTTCCCATTGGAAAGATTTCGATAGCAGAACCGTGGTCATCGTAAGGTGTCGTTATATAAGCACCTGGAATCGACGTGAAATTGTATACTTTGCCGTTCCAAATCTCTGCCAGTACAGCGGCAACATGAAGCGGATCGTAAGCAGCGATCGAAATGTGGTGAATCATCGTGACGAACTCCGGCAGTAGCTAATAGAAAACGGGTAATGGACAATTGGTTTAATCTCCAATGACCCCATTACCCATAAACAGGTTGCTTAGGTTCTTATTGAGCAGGAATAACGGTTTGGGTTTGGTATTGCCGAATGATGCGATCGCGCTCAGACAGTTTAGGTTGAGCAGTCAGATCAACATTCGGCTTATCCGATGCATTCATTGAATAACCAACGGGCGCTTGAGTTTCAACTTTAGCGGGTTGCTTGGTTTGTTGTGCATCAGTTTTTGTGTCTGCTTTAACGTTTGGAGCTGTCAAAGCAATAAGTAGAAAGGATAATCCAACGGTAATCAGGCGTTCCATAATTCAAACTCCAAAAAATCAAACGTGAAAATGAAGAGATAAAGATTGGCACTACACAGGTAACAGTGAAAGAAATGCCTTGAGGCCTTCAGCAGAAATTGTTTTAACGCTTAAAAATCAATGGCTTGAACCAAACGTTACACTCCACAATTGGTCTATTAAGATGCAGAGGCAGATCTCTTTGGTTCATGATTTTTAGATTAGGGATCAATCGAGAAGAAATCGGGAAGGCTCAGGTCATCCAATCGGGTGAACTTATTTGCAGAACCTAGGAAGTGTTTTAGAACCTTTAATACCAAGTCGCAAACCGAAACGTAACTTTGGAGTTAGTGCTGAGTGCTGAGGACTGAGTGCTGAGTATGTTTAGCGGATTTTGATCGTTACGCTTCAGAAAGCGACTGGTATTACTTCCGGCTGGAGGCAGTGCTGAGTACTTAGTATTAAGCTTCACTCAGCACTCAATCCTCAGCACTTTCAGAGCACACCCTAGCGCTCAGGAATGACCGTTTGGGTTTGATACTGCCGAATGATGCGATCGCGTTCAGACAATTTGCCCGATTGTCTTTCGACATCATTACCCTGATTTACTGCCTGTCTATAGCCATCTTCGCGATTGGTACCATTGGCTGAATCCTTCGGTACCGTTGTTCTACCACTTGTCTGGCCACTTGTCTGACCGTTTGTTTGAGCAGGTTGTGTGATCTGAAGAGGTTGTTCATTTTGACTTTCTGCTTTTGCACCAGGAATAACCAGGGTAGAGAGAAGCAGAATAGATAATCCAGTAGTCAATAGACGGTTCATGATTCAATCTCCTCTATTAGGAACGTTGTGTGGCGACTTTTGAAAAACTAAGCCTTGTGAGAGAATCAACCCCTACCAAAAGGTTACCGTTTGTATTATTGCCTTCGGTATTGTCGCGATTGGGATGATTTCAACTTCAACTATAATTGTTATAGCACCATATAATTGCAATTGCAACCATTCCATTTGAACGTTATCTTTTGTTGCAGTTACAATCAGGCTAGGAGGCCGTGGACCCATGAAGACGAAGCTGGATGAAGCGCGAAACACCGTATGGAAGGTCTTTTTGACCACCAATGTTCTTGTGCTCGAATTGATTGAGCAGGATCTGGCCGAAGCGAAATTGCCCCCTGAGTTGGTACGGCGTTCTCTGGAGCCTGGAGCGGGCACCCGGTCATCGAATGCGTCTACACGAACTGGCCCAGGAAATTCTGCTCAGCCGCAGTAATGTTACTCGTCTCCTCGATCGCCTGGAGACTGAAGGGTTAATTAGTCGAGAACGGTGCTCTAGCGATCGTCGCGGCGCTTATGCCTGCATTACCGATGCGGGACTAGAAATGCGGCAACAGATGTGGACAGTTTATTCCCAATCCATCGCCAACCATTTCGCTAGTCATCTCAGCGATGAAGAAGTCGCAATTCTGACGAAAGCCTTCGGGCGGGTGCTAGAGGAGGTGAAACAGCAACAAACCAGGGAAACCGCCGATAAATAAGAAATGGGATCGATTGCTGGGTAGGTGGAGGTAATTAAACTAAACTGGCTGATGACTGGTAGAGGTCAGCGGCCAATGACAAGAGCGTGGGAGAGCGGGAAATGTACATCATTATCCCCTCTCACCCTTGCCCTATTATTTTTTGTCCTTTCCCAAATAAGACTACCCTTGTCTACCTTTGTATGGAATCAACGCAGGCGATCGCTTAGATATCTTTGTAAATCCCATAAAGCCAAGCCAGGCTTATCTGGCTAAACTATACGTGAAACAGTCTTTCTGATACCTCACCTCCGATCTAGATGGTTCATTGATCATTGACAGACTTAGGAAGATTAATTGGGAACGTTCAGGATGGCATTAGGGTTGCTCGCCCATTAACAGGCTCTACATCTAGCTCTGCTCTCCATTCAGATAAGGGCTTCTCCCAATGCTCTTCCCATTTTTGGGCCAGAAATGGTTTCGCCTTCTCTCCCAGTTGCCATCCTTGCTGAATGCCAGCCATAATTTCACTCAACGGTCCAGCGTTCTTAAGCGTGTAGAGAACCGTTGCTGAAAGCAGCATCACTGCTAACGGGGAACGTGTTTGGGCAAGACTGAAAGCCTGTATGCCCATTTCACCAGTTAAATCTGTACCAAAGCCAGTCACTAGATGCCAGATGTCATGGGTCTGGCGAATTCGTAATGCGATGTAGCTATAGTCATCATCAACTGACAACTTGCGATAGAACTCTGGATCGAGCTTTGCTTCCTTCATTCTGAAGGCGTAAAGATACCCAAGAGAGTCGGAAGGGTATTGCAGCAATTTATCCAAATCTGGCGTTGGGGCCAAATAGCGTTCCTTGAGAATCTGGACGATCGCAGGTTGGGAATAGGCATAGCTGAGATAGCTTTCATAAAGAGCGGTGTGGCGAAGCCCATCCGCAATATCAAAAACAGCATCCGTATTGCTTGGATTATCGGCAACGCCCATAAACCCCTGCACCGCCTTGAGGATATGGGGAGACAATTCGGTTTTTGTTTCTAACATAGCTGCACCCATAAGCTAAGAGAACTTGACTGAATAGATCTGAACAAAAATCCTTCTCTGATTTGCCAATTCAATTGCAGCATCAAATAATCCAATTGTAGGAATCGACAATTGAATTGCAGCGTCAACAATCCAATTGTGAGCGCTAACAATCCAATTGATCTGCTCCACATTTCAATTGCAACACTTAATCATTGAGTTGCATGTGCCCGCAATCCGACAGTCTGACGAAACAATCGAATTGTAATGGCTCGCGATCGTGTTGCAATCGCCCATATTCAGTATTCTTGCTCATGCAGCAGCAAAGTGAACCTGATTAAGGAATTTAGCTTAGACCCTGGTTTGGGTAGAAACTCCAACAGAAACATCGCGTATCCTGATTAGTGGGCAACGTCCTTCTCCCCAACTTACAATCCAAAACTTACCGCTGAAATTTCCATGTCTCTCCCCTCCTCCGCCTACATTCCACTCACCCCCGATATGACCATCTGCCGCATTCTTAACGGCATGTGGCAGGTTTCCGGCGCTCATGGTGCCATTAATCCTAAAGCTGCTGTTCAAAACATGGTTCAGTATGTAGATGCTGGCTTTACTACCTGGGATTTAGCCGATCACTATGGACCTGCAGAAGACTTCATTGGTGAATTTCGACGACAGCTCAGCGCCGATCGGGGAGAAGCGACATTACAAAACATTCAGGCGTTTACTAAATGGGTGCCTCGTCCCGGCAAAATGACCCGTCGCATTGTGGAAGACAACATCAATATCTCCCTGCGTCGTATGAACGTGAAAACGCTCGACCTGATGCAGTTTCACTGGTGGGAATACCGCGATCCGGGTTATCTAGATGCGCTTAAGTATATGGTGGAACTTCAGCAGGAAGGGAAGATCCGCCATTTAGCATTGACCAATTTTGACACTGAACATTTGAAAATCACTCTGGAACACGGCATCCCGATCGTCTCCAATCAGGTGCAATATTCCTTGATCGATCGGCGGCCTCAGGTGCAGATGGCGCAGTTCTGCGAGCAGCACAACATCAAACTGTTGGCTTATGGTTCACTTGGCGGCGGCTTGCTGTCAGAAAAATATTTGGGCGTACCAGAACCAGGACGATACGATTTGCAAACCGCTTCCCTGCGGAAATACAAACAAATGGTTGATGCGTGGGGCGGCTGGAGTTTATTTCAAAAATTACTGGCGACCTTACAGACGATCGCGCAAAAACACAACGCAAGTATTGCCAGTGTTGCCGTTCGCTACATTTTGGATTGTCCAGCGGTTGGAGGCGTAATTGTCGGTGCTCGTCTCGGCGTAACTGAGTACATTGAAGACAATGCCAAAGCATTTAGCGTTTCATTAGATGATGACGATCGCTCCCAAATTGATTCTGTCGTAAATCAATCACGAGATCTGTTTCAAATTATTGGCGATTGCGGAGATGAATATCGCCGCTAACGAGAAATTTCGAGCCTTGGAAGTGCGCCCAAGTTTTAGATCTGAAATACCCGAATTAGATGGACTGCAAACCTGATCAAATAAACTGAGACAATCGTAACTGAGATATAGGTAAATACTGGATAAGTAGTTAATTGGAGGTTTTATATAGCACAATTGATGGATAAGTATCTGAATCTCTCGCATTAACTACCAAGAGCGACGGATAATACCCCGAAAGTAGGGACTTAACCTGCGAAGTTGCTGTTTAATTCCTCGTAAAAAGGTCTTATCCCGCAGATATGACAGTTAACTCTAGGAAAATGAATGCTTATCCAGCAGATCTGATACTTAATAGACAGTTAGCTTGCTAGATTATCGTTGAAGCAGCAAACTGAAGATGACTAATTCGTGTTCGGGAGCAAGTTAAACTACAAATTTTATACATGAAGATTTCTAACTGCCCAATTTGTGGGTTGCTTTGGTCGGAACTAGTGGATGAAGAAGAGGTACGTTATTCCTACTGGATCTGTGAGTGCTGTGGTTGTGAATACGGTAACGATGACAATTCAGTTTACCGCGAGAATTGGCTCATGCAGGGCGCACCTTGGTTTAATCAAAAGCAACGTCCAATCAATTGGAATTTGGAGGAACAATTACGTCATATTATTCCCAATTGGAATGCGCGATAATAGGAAATAGCTTAATTAGCATTCACTAGACCTTCATGCAGTTCGAGTGGGACGAAGCGAAAAACCTTGAAAATATTCGCAAGCACCAAATTGATTTCGCAGATGTCCCTGAGATGTTTGAAAGTCCAATGTTAATTGAACTTGATGATCGCATTGATTACGTTGAGGATCGCTGGGTCGGCATCGGATTTCTGCGAAACGGCGTAGCGGTTGTTGTTTGGACAGAACGACAAGGTAATGTCATCCGAGTTATTTCAGCACGAAAGGCAAACCGATATGAGCGCAAACGATTCGAGCAATACCTCACGTACTAACTGGGCAGCACTAGAGGCAATGACAGATGAGGAAATCGATTACTCTGACATCCCGCCTTTGACGGATGATTTTTTTGAAACAGCAACGTTGCGAGTTCCGGCTACCCAAGCCCAGAATTTAATTCAGCTTGATTCTGACGTGATGGGGTGGTTTCAGTCTCAAGGTGCAGAGTACAAAGCTCTGATCAACTCAGTGTTGCGCCGCTACATAGAAAACAACAGCGATCGGCAAGCAAGCTAACCCTGCGTTGGAGCGGACAGCCGAAAGGTTTTCTGCTTCGTCGTTCTTTGCTGCCGCTGAATTCTGCCATTAGGCTTCGCGCTACAACTGAGCTTGAGGCGAGCTTGCAATCACCGGAGGTTTCCAATGATTCCTACCATCACTGCTTTTGAACAGTCGCCCGATCGCGGTCAGGGGTTGGCGCGTGATACGCGCGTCCGTTGGGCGCTTGAAGAAGTGGGTCTGACCTACAAAGTTCGCCCTGTTTCGTTTCGTGCGATGAGGGAATCTGCGCATCTGGCGCTTCATCCTTTCGGGCAAATTCCGACCTATGAAGAAGGCGATCTCGTCTTGTTCGAGTCGGGGGCGATCGTCTTCCATATCGCCGAGCATCATGCGGGCCTACTGCCACAGGATGCTAATGCACGGGCACGCGCGATCGTATGGATGTTTGCCGCACTCAACACGGTAGAACCGCCGATCCTCGAGCTTGCAACCGCCAGGATTCTGGAGGGCGACAAGCCCTGGAATAAGGAACGCCTGCCGCTGGTTGAGGATCGCGTCCGCAATCGACTGGACCAACTTTCTGCTCGTCTGGGCGATGCCGAGTGGCTGGATAGTGCGTTCAGCGCGGGTGATTTGATGATGGTGTCCGTACTGCTCAGGTTGAAATCATCAGGCATTCTGGACGAATATCCAAACCTGGCCAGCTATGTTGCCCGTGGTGAAGCGCGACCCGCCTATAAGCGGGCTTTCGACGCTCAATTAGCGTTGTTCAATACCGGTAAGCCATCGATCGACTGATCAAGGTCGCTCTGGTCTCGAAGTCGTCATCCGAGTTTTTCGTTCAGTTTATGAATTCTGTACTTTAGATAAAAGAAATGTCACGAGATCAAGACTCAAACTGTGGAGGGCGTTCGGGCCGTTTAACGCTTCACTGTAATGCTTGCAATGATGCCCACCTAACTCGGCAAATTAATGAGACCAACCGCTGATAAACTATCGTTGGGCTTTCCAAGGTATCGGCGGTGGCTCATCTCATTAATCAGTTGTGATACCAAGTCGCTTTCTAGAGCGTAACAATCAAAATCCGCTAAACTTACTGAGTACTGAGTGTGAAAGTCAGTTATTGCAACACTCTCAGTAGTTTGATTGTCCTAACATGCAGCAGTACTGCTATAGAAGCGGAAGAATCTTCAATGCAGCCTTTCTACAAATTGGATGAGATCGGGAAGAACGCCTGAAAGTGATTTTCAAGTGAACCGTAATTCCATTCAAGTTCTTCTGCTGAATTAAATAAGCTGTTTTGGCATTTCAACCAATGAGATATTCCATTTAATGCTCTTTCAATCTGGCTGATTTCCTGATAAGACGTTAACCAGTTTTGCTCAACCATAAAAGGAAGCATAGTTCTAAACGAATTTGGCAGTATATCTTGATGGTCTAAAAGAATAGCGTAAACGTGCTGTGAGAAATCATTCAGCGCGATCGACGAATAGTCTGACCAGTTCTTTGCCAGAAAGTGATCGTAAAACAGATCAACCATAATTCCTGCAAACCGTCGCCGTTGCGGAGAAATCATTCGCTTACTCTCGTGCACAACAGCGTGCCTATCTGTGTAGCTATCAATATTTCGATGAAGCTCAATGCCTTTTCTAATGTCGGGGGAATAACCGTCCTTGAGAGAGCCTTTGATAAAATCGCCCAAAATACTGCCAATGATTAACTCTGGCGTATCGTTTACCAAATACAAATGGGCGAGATAATTCACTGTTCCCTATCCAGGCGATCGCGTTGACGATTCGTGAGTCTGACTCAATTCCTCAAACTGTTGCCAACAGAGATAAAGCGCTCGTGGAACGTGGAAACAGCCTTTCCACTTCCCTCCTTTGAGATTCAGCAACACCTCCCGCGACGGTTGAGATAGCCAAACCACTCTCCATACTCTGGATCGGCAAAGTGTGACCAGGCGTAATTATGCAGCTTCTGGTACCACTCCCAGCATGCGCTACGTCCCGTTAGTCGATAACCCATCGCCAACGCCACTAACGACTCTAAATGAACCCACCACAGCTTCTGGTCCCATTCCAGTTGTTGGGGAGGGTAGCCCTTGCATCCATGAAGTAATACAACCCGCCGTATTCTGAATCCCAGGCAAAATTGAGAATGGTGAGAATCGTATCAACGGCTTGACCGATCGTTTTACTATCGCTTCGGCGATTTGCAATATCCATAATGAACCACATCGCCTCAATCCCATGACCGGGATTAATCAGTCGTTCGTCAAAACAATCAACCAGGGAACCATCCGGGGCGACGCTTTCGTGTAAAAGCCCAGTATCAGAATTCAGAAAATCGGTCATCACTTCCTGAACGGTTGCATCCAGAATTTGCTCAAGCCGATCGCTTGGCAGTAGCCAATCCATTTCCAGGGACAGGTTCGCCAGAATCATTGGCACCGCCAGCGATTTCATCGGACGGGTACCGGGATAAGCCTTGGTATATTTTCCTTGGGGTTGTCTTTACGGCGCAAAACGTTGTCATAGGTTTGCAATGCCACATCTCTTGCCCAATCTTCACCCGATGCCAGGGCGTATTTACTAAACGCCATTGCCGCAAAACAGTCTGAAAAAATGTTATAAGGCTGTACTAAGGGCTTTCCGGCACGGTCCAGGGCAAAGTACCAGTTACCGTCTGCATCTCTGCCATGTTGCGCAAGAAATTTTGCGCCATTCGAGGCAATGTTGAGCCAGGTTTCTCGCTTTTCCAGTTGGGTATACAGCACTGAAAAAATCCACACCTGACGATTCTGCAGCCAGATAAATTTATCCGTGTCAAAAACCTTGCCTTCCCGGTCTAAACAGGTGAAGTAGCCGCCCTGCTGCCAGTCGATCGAGTGCCTTTCCCAGAACGGGATAACATCATTAAGGAGCGCGTTTTTGTACTGTTCTGCCAGTGGCTTAAATCGCTCCATAAATGACTCCCTGCCGTTAACCCAACTCATCTAACGTCTATTCTTACGTGTGACCTGTTTCTTCTGTGAATATTCGCACAATTTCGACCATCCCTTTCTCTGATCAAAAACCCGGCACCTCTGGGTTGCGTAAGCAAGTTTCTGTGTTCCGGCAACCCCACTATTTGGAGAATTTTGTTCAGTCCATTTTGACTGCCTGGAAGGGTATAGGGGACAGACCCTTGTTTTAGGAGGGGATGGCCGTTACTACAACCGGGAGGCCATCCAAATCATCCTCAAAATGGCGTCTGCTAATGGGTTCGGTCGGACGTTGGTTGGTAGAGACGGCATTCTTTCCACTCCAGCCGTATCTTGTGTTATTCGGAAGAATCGGGCATTTGGCGGCATTATCCTTTCTGCCAGCCATAATCCGGGTGGTCCCAACGGAGATTTTGGAATCAAGTACAACATTGCCAACGGTGGATCGGCTCCAGAAAGCTTAACGGACGCCATTTTTGATCGCAGCCAAACCATCAACCGCTACAGCATTCTAGATGCAGCAGATGTAGACCTGAGCAAATTAGGTTCAGTGCAACTGGGTCGAATGACCGTTGAGGGGATCGATTCGGTAGCGGATTACATCGAGTTGATGGAGTCGCTGTTTGATTTCGATCGCATTCAAGATCTGGTAAAGCCATTACAACGCGTTACCTCGGCGGGAACCTTTCGGATGGCATTTGATGCGCTGCATGCGGTAACAGGTCCCTATGCCCATGCCATTTTTGAGCAGCGGTTGGGGGCACCCAGCGGCACAGTGCAAAAGGGCGTTCCGTTGGAGGATTTTGGAGGTGGACATCCCGATCCAAATCTGGTTTATGCCCATGATTTAGTCAAACGAATGACGGGTGAACATGCGCCTGACTTTGGAGCAGCATCAGACGGCGATGGCGATCGCAATATGATTTTAGGTCGCCACTTCTTCGTCACACCCAGCGATAGCTTAGCGGTACTGGCTGCCAATGCTCGACTCGTTCCGGGTTACAAATCGGGATTAGCGGGGTGGCCCGTTCGATGCCAACCAGTCAGGCGGTTGATCGTGTTGCTGCCCGTCTCGGCATTCCCTGTTACGAAACCCCTACCGGCTGGAAATTCTTTGGAACTTTGCTGGATGCAGGCAAAGCAACCCTTTGCGGTGAGGAAAGCTTCGGAACAGGCTCCAACCATGTGCGCGAGAAGGATGGACTTTGGGCCGTGCTGTTTTGGCTCAATATTCTGGCGGTCCGACAGCAGCCCGTTGCTCAGATTGTTAAAGAACACTGGCAGATGTATGGGCGCAATATCTACTCTCGACACGACTACGAGGCAATAGACCCAGAGCGAGCTACAGAGTTAATGCGCCATTTATATAACCAAATGCCGACTTTGAGAGGAAAGCGATTTGGCCTTTATGAAGTAGAGTACAGCGATGATTTCAGCTATATTGACCCGGTGGATGGCAGCGTCAGCCAAAACCAAGGAATTCGTATCGGCTTTACCGATGGCTCTCGCATGGTGTTTCGCCTTTCTGGAACCGGAACGCAAGGAGCCACCTTAAGACTGTACCTAGAACGCTATGAACCCAACATTGCCAGACACACGATCAACCCACAACGGGCGCTCACGGAATTGATTGCCATTGCCGAAACAACTGCCAAAATCAAAACCTATACCGGAATGGACAGACCAACGGTGATTACATAACTCATATCGGGATGACTGGATTCGAACCAGCGGCCCCTTCGTCCCGAACGAAGTGCGCTACCAAGCTGCGCTACATCCCGTAAAACAAAATTACCCAAGCTAAGTGGATAACGCCCAAATCGCAAGGATTTTGGTCCTGTTAACAATGTTGGCTAACGCCACTCATCATCACTCTGTCAGGTCCACCAGCTAAGTGACCATTCTAGCAGCAGTTGGAAGAGTAGTAGCAAGGGCAGCAAGCTAACTCCATTCGCTTGAGGTGTTTTAAGACAGTAAGATGAGGGCAAATCCTGAAGAGTAAGGCTTTGTGGTTTATCGCCTGTCCTAACCCATTCTCGTATTGCTATCTTTAATTGGAAATATAGCGAGCCTATTTGGATTGTGAGGATGAGATGTTTTGTAAGAGTTGAAGTGGAAATAAAGAGAAAATCCCCGGCAAAATCTGCCAGGGACTTAGATCAGGGTGCATCTACCATTCCACTATTCCCAACGCACTCGATAACATCAGGATGAATTGCCGCAAATTTACGCTACTTAACGAACGCTTTATAGGACGGGGTTTTCTGTAAAGCTTTGAAGAAGTAGCTCCAATCGTGAAATAATGGCTCTAATTTTAGGAAGCAAATTGAACCCACCGAAAGACGGAAGTAGGGAGTCAATTCGATCGAGATTCTTTTGCTTAAACGTTTAAGCTCACAATGTTTGCTCTTGCTTCAGCAGATTCTCCTTAGAATCGCCCCAATAAGCGCTATAGGTCCAAACCTCGTTATTCCCCTTGTTCTCGACAGACCAACGATAGACAGCGGATTTAGGTTCAACCCCAATCTCAAGTAGTTTTGCGCCCATATAATATTCCATCTGTCGCTTGGTCATGTCCTTTAGGCTGGGGACTTGGTTTTCTCGATCGTGCGCGAAAGATGTGCTTGTGTATGCTTTGCCATCGTGGGTTCTCAAAATTCCAGATACCTCAGCTTAACGGAGAACTAAGTCTGAGTTTAAGGTCAGGGTGAGATCGGTGTTAGGGTCGATGACAACAACATCCACATTTCGTTTGCCCAGAAGCCAACCGCCCAGTGCCCCCGCACCAGCTCCGGCCAGAACCTTACCAATGGTAATCCGACGGCCTCCAAGAATGCCAGATAAAGCCGCTGCTGCCCCGGCCCCGATCGCCGCTCCAGTCAAAATTTGAGTGCTTCCTCCCTGACGAACTTCCTGGGTTTTGGTGACGACACCGGAAGTGGCATCGATCAGAAGTTTTGCGCCATCTGGCAGAATCAACTCCTGAGCATAAAACTGGGAACCTCCCTCAGCAGGTCTAAGTTCACCTTTCACTTGGCTACCTGCCGGAATCAAAATGGTGCCGAAGGTGTTTCGAACATTGCTGGCAGTTCTCAGCGTCAGAGGACTTGTCTCATTCGGAAGCACCACTATCTTGGCCTCATCGTACCGAACCGGGATTCGGGTTCCGGCTGGAATAGTCACCGTGCGTGGAGTTCCCTGTTGAGGAAAGAGTTGGGCAACCGTATAAGCAGTAGAAGCTGTAACAGGCGCAGGAAACGTGAGGGGAACGATCGCGGTTGATACCATTCCCAGCGAAATGACGAGTGCAGGTCCAGCCTGCCAGCGATTGATGTTTATCATGGTTTGATCACCCAGGCATTACAGGTGTAAAAAGTGTTGCAAAATCAATTACGAACAAGAAACCGACCTCTCAAACCTGTTTGAGCGGTGTTACAGATCTGTTGTCTTTGCTTGTAGAAACATTCATGTAACGTCCTTACGAAATATCATCCACAGGTCAAAAACATCCCCTCACAGGAGGCTTTGCAAATAAGTTGAATGTTTTGTAGATCGATTGTGCGTTAAAAAGTTCCTTTGATTAACGAGGGGTGCTGATACCAATTTGATTTGAGGACATTGCAGATTGGGCAGGGGCGAATGGTCATTGGCCCTACAAAGGATTGATGTGTAGCAAGTTCTATTCATACCCCGAATCTGCAGCCCCGATTAACTCAGGTAGTGGGTTGTATATCCATCACTGCAAGAAATTTCTGATGGATGCGACGAACGCTTTGGGGCATTCCAAATGAACGGCATGACCGCATTCTGGAATAACTTCTAGGCGGGCAGCAGGACAGGATGAAACCATTTCTTGATTGATGCCGAGGAATTTACGATCGTGCTCTCCAACCAGCAACAGCAGGGGATTGGTGTGCTCCGCTAGCCGACTCCACAAGGAGGGTTGCAGCCCAGTACTTAAATAGCGTAGAGATTTCGCTAGATTGCAGGGGTTGTTTTGCGATCGCTGGTTCACAATTTGGTCAAATGCTGCATTCTTCTGGAGCGACTGAAACAGCGGTTGGCTATACCAATGAGCCAGAAAGGTCGGGAAATCTGTTTCTAAACGGTCTGCCAATGCCCGATCGTGTCGCAGGCGTTCCTGTTGCTCCTGTTCGGTCTTCAATCCGGGAGATGCAGATTCCAAAACAACCTTAGGAAACCGCTCGGCAAATTCAAGCGCAAGATAAAGCGCCAGCCGCCCACCCATTGAGTAACCCACCAGGCTACAGGAGGAAATAATGAGTTGATCTAACCAATTGACCAATGCACCTGCCGTACTTGCCATTGTGTAATGCTCATCCGGCCCGCCCACCACCGTCCCTCCATGCCCGGCAAATCAACGGTCAAACAACAAAATTCATCGGACAATTGACGGACCACTTCATCAAAATCTCTGTAGCTCCCAAAAAACCGTGTAGAAACAGCACCACAGGCAAATCAAGGTTGCCCTGAATAGAATAGTGAAATTGGTAAGCAGTTACGTTCCTCACCCTTCCATTTACTGTCCTGGTAATGCCCAAATCGTATTTATTGATTGTGGTTCTGTTAACGATGATGGCTAGTGCCGCTCATCATTTTGCTTTCTGCTGCTGATACCGTTCCTTAAACTGCTTTTGCTGCTGGTTGTGGTCCACGATCGGGGTTGGATAACCGCAGCGATCGCGCTCATCCTCAGAAATTTTGCCTGTAACAAGGGCTTCCGTATCGAGACTCCGAAGTTCTGGAAGCCATTCGCGAATATACTCCGCATCAGGATCAAACTTCTTGGCCTGGCTTGCCGGGTTAAAAATCCGTAGCGGTTTGGGGTCCATGCCGCTAGAAGCGCTCCACTGCCAACCACCGTTGTTTGCCGAGAGGTCCCAATCAATTAACCGCTGCATAAAATATTTCTCGCCCAGTCGCCCATCGATCAGCAAATCCTTTGTCAGAAAGCTGGCAACGATCATTCGACAGCGGTTGTGCATCCAGCCAATTTCATTCATCTGACGCATGGCTGCATCCACGATCAGGTACCCCGTTTTGCCATCGCACCAGGCTTGAAAAAGGTCCATGTTGTTTTCCCAGGGGAAGGCTTTGAAAGGTTCCCGGTAAGGACCATCCGCCAGTTCTGGGAAGAAGTACATGGCGTGCTGGTAAAACTCTCGCCAGGCGAGTTCTTGCTGCCAGGTCTGGATACTGGCGCGAGCTTCATCGCTGCGAGTGTTTTCCAGAGCGGCAAGGGTCGCAGCCCATACGGTGCGTATGCCTATCACGCCAAACTTTAGCGGCGCACTGAGATGAGAGGTGCCAGAATCCGCAGGGAAGTTCCGCTGTTCACGGTAATCCAGGATGGCACGATCGCAAAATTCCTCAAGAAAGGATTGGGCTGCCTGTTCTCCCGGCTCAACAACAAGTTCTTTGTCCCAGACAAATCCCAGATCTTTGGCAGTTGGCAGTTCGATCGCCCCCGCTTCTTGAGCGCGAGTCTGCTCAGCATCAGTCAGTCCCGTAGCATTTTGAAACTCTGCAACAGGCTCTGATTTATACTTCTGATGCCAATTGCGCCAGAACGGAGTGTAAACGGTGTAGGGCTGTCCACTTCCCGTGAGAATCTCTTTAGGCGCATGCAAGAGCTGGTCCCAAAACGTGCAAACTTCAATTCCCTTCTCCCTTAAAGCAGCAGCAACGGCACGATCACGTTCCCGTGAGTAAGGCTCCACGTCTTTATTCCAAAACACCGCCGATGCCTTCAATGTCTCTGCCAGTGTCGGAATTCCCCGGTCTGGTTCTGCCTTCAAAATCAACAGTTGACCACCCGCTTCTGCATATCGTTGTTGCAGTTTTTGCAGATTTCCAATTAGGTACGTGGCTCGAACGGGTGCCACATCTCGCTGCAAAATGTTGGGGTCCAGGCAAAACACTCCAATAACTTTCTGGCTCCGCTGCTGTGCCTCCGAAAGCCCAGTGTTGTCCAAGATACGCAAATCCCGTCGATGCCAAAACAGAATCAGATCAGTCATAAGGTAATTAGCTATCAACGCTCAGCGATTAACTTTCGACTTATAGAAGGTATACCTTCACCGTACACCCTTCACCCCTCTATTGGCTGATCGCGGCGTTTTTGATTCGGGACATGAATAAAAGTTGGATAAATTGAACCATCATTCCAATTGATATTGCTAGTCAGCACCACCACGTCGGCCGATCGCTGAAAACTAACTGCTGATAAGCTATCTCAAAAATGGACGCGCCAGCATGAAGGCCGCGATCGACTTTGCGTCCGCCAAGTCACCGTTATGAATTGCTTTTTCAACCTCTTCAACGGTCATTAGCGCAGTTTCAATATCCTCATCGATATCCTGCTCAGGGGATTCTCCAGTAATTCCAACTCTTCCGCCAGGAATGCATAAATGATTTCGTCCGAATAGCCAGGGGCCATAAAATACTCGCCCAACTTGCGCCATTGATGAGCGCGATAGCCTGTCTCTTCTTCAATTTCGCGCTTAATCGTCTCCTCTGGCCCTTCGCTGGGTTCTACCGTTCCCGCCGGAAACTCCAACAGCCTTCCCTGAACGGTAAATCGGTACTGCTGCAGCAACACCAGCTTGCCCTCTGGCGTAACAGGAACTGCAAGGGCACCACCGGGATGACGAATACATTCCCATTCACCCTCCTGCTCGTTTGGCAACCGCAGATGGCTTGACTCGAAGGAAAACCTGCGTCCCTGGTAAAGTAGACGCTGTTTCAGAAGTTGAGGGGGATTACCACCAAAGGGCATAGGCGATTATGAGGTTTGAATTATGAGCTATCAATTCTCCAGGCCTCAGCACTCAGTCCTTAGCACTCAGCACCTTCTGAACTCCTGAACAGTCTACCGTTTGAACGAGTTCTGCGATCGTCTTTTGCGAAATTGGCTCTACCCAGCAGGGCGCAATTTCTGCCAGGGGAACCAGCACAAACGCCCGCTCCGTCATCCGAGGATGGGGAATCTGCAGGCGGGGAAGATCCATTATCAAGTCATCAAACAGTAGTAAATCCAGGTCCAGCACTCTCGGACCCCAGCGCTCTCGTCGAACCCGACCAAACGTTGCCTCAATTTGCAGCAGGCGTTCTAAAAGCTCTTGCGGAGACAAGGTAACTTGAAGCAACGCACAACCGTTTAAATAATCAGGCTGGGGAGGACCAACAGCTTTCGTTTGGTACCAGTGCGATCGCGCTATCAATGAAATTTCTGGCGTTTGTGCCAAAACATCGAGAGCAGACTCTACTGTGTTAAGGGAATCGCCTAAATTGCTCCCAAGCGCAATTGCAGCAGGAGTGGACATTTAGAACACAGCACTAACAACAGCCGTTAAAACAGTAAGCAAGATTAGAACCCAGAGCAGCCAGCCTGGAATGAAGGTTAAGACTCCCAGACCGCGTAGAATCCAGACGAACCCAGTCATCAGCAGCATAATTAGGAATGCTGAGGTTGTTGGTTTTAACGACCTTGTCATGCTAGTCCTACGCCCCTCGCTCACTGAGTTCTAATAAAAATCTCTACTCCGGTAGAAATCAAAACAATTATTAAGGTGCATATTAGGGAGCAGAGCAGTTAACCTATTGTGGCACGACCGCCTTTTGAGTGGCTAAAGTTAGCAATTCAAAAAAAGCAAGTTACTCTCTTAAAAAGATTTTTCACTTCAAAAATTGTCAAAAACTTTATGGTATCGCGTAACACTTTTTAATAGATATGGGAGTAAGGTCTGAATAGCAAGGTGATTTTTCACCGCAATACAAATCAGGAGCCGCTTAGTTCGATGACCGTCACTTCCCCTAACTCCTTCCGCTCTCCTGCCTCGCAATTCGTTCATGGCGATCGCAGCCTCGCTTCATTACTCAACGGTGAGATTGACCTAAAGACTCAGTCCCATACTGCTTGGGGCGCAGCCGTTACTGCTCAAATGTATTTACCCCTCGAACGAACTGCAGCCTGGGCACAACTCACAGACTATTCCCGCTGGGTCCAATATTTCCCTGACTTAACCAGCAGCCACGTCATACAAGCTGACAAGTCCTTTGAAGATAATCCTGCTACCACCATTCGCAAGCGGCTTTATCAGGCAGCTAAAAAGAGTTTTTATTCCTGAGCGTTCAAGTAGACGCCTACCTGCACGTTGTTGAAACAGCGTATCAACGAATCCAATTTCACCTAGAATCTGGCAGTTTTGCCGACTTTTCCGCCGATCTTGAGCTAGAAGATTGTGGAGAGGGTACTCTGCTAACCTATGTGGTCAAAGCAACTCCTCTGATTCCGGTCCCCTCAGTATTTATCCAACAGGCAATTCAGTTAGATTTGCCAGCAAATATGCGGAATATGCGTCAGGTTCTTTGTCGTCAAGTCAAGTCAATTGTTAAACGTTAAATAACGCGTTAGGGTTTGAGGCGATCGCTGATTTTCTCCTTAAAACTAACGCTCTGAATCCAACTATCAAATGATTGTGCGGGATTACTGAAATTTTTCTGAGCGCTATATTTGGATAATCATTACCAGCTTGTTGAAGCTTAACCTTCTCTTTACTGACTCGATGTAGGGTTATGGGGAAGGTCTATTAAGATGCAGAAATTATGTTTTCGTCTCTAAAAGTGACGCGTCAGGCAATTTCAGTTTCTGCGGTTGCTCTCGCTCTCGGTTTAGCGTCCTGTGCTCCCTCAGCAAACAATGCTCCTCCAGCAGCCAATTCATCGGGTGGAGTCAGCCCTGCTGCTAACAGCGGTGGCGGCGGTACTATTTCGATTAATGGTGCTGGTGCAACGGCTCCTGAGCCTCTTTATCAACGTTGGTTTGCAGAGTTTCGGAATCAAAATCCCAATGTACAGATTAGCTATCAGGGAGTTGGTAGCGGTGCTGGCATTAAGCAATTTAATGCAGGGACTGTAGACTTTGCGGCGACGGACTCTCCCCTGAAAGAGGATGAGCGGAAAGCCTACCCCTCAAACCGCGGTACCCTGATTCAGATTCCATCCACCGGTGTGTTTATCGTATTTGCATACAACCTGGATGGAGTTGACGAGCTAAAGCTTTCTCGTGAAACGTTTTGCGGTGTTGTAGATGGCTCAATCAAGAGCTGGAATGATCCTAAAATTGCGAAAGATAACCAGGGTGCGAAGCTGCCAAGCCAGCCGATTACCTTTGTGCATCGATCGGATGGTAGCGGTACAACGGCTATCTTCACCAGTCACCTGGCAAAAGCCTGCCCCAACTGGAAGGCAGGTTCAGGAAAGACCGTGGCATGGCCTACCGGAACAGGCGCTAAGGGCAATCCCGGTGTATCGGCTCAGATTCAGCAAACGCCAGGAGCGATCGGGTATACAGAATACTCCTACGCCAATGAGAATAAGCTGAAGATGGCAACTATTCAGAATAAAGCAGGGGAGTTTATCAAACCAACCCCAGATGCAGCGGCAAAATCCCTTGAGGGAGCAAAGTCGGTGAAGACCTCTCGGTCAAGGTTCCTGACCCCGAAGGTAAGGGAGCTTACCCAATCGTGAGCCTGACCTACTTGCTGCTCTACGGTCAATATCCCCAGCCCGAAAAGGCCAAGGTCTTAAAAGATGTTGTCACCTGGGCTTTAAAGAACGGTAAGCAGTATGCGACTGAGCTAGGTTACATCCCGCTTCCCGAGGAGATCATTAGTAAAAATCTGGCTGCGATCGATTCAATTAAGGTTGCTGCGAAGTAGTCTGATCGCTTTCTCCGCTAAGCTGAGGTAGGCCTGTTGTTGTGATTGCCAAATTTTGCGTTCAACGTGACTCACAAACTTGGCTTTAACAGCGCCTACCTCACATTCCCACAAAGCTTCTAAACTATTTAATTCACTGTATGACTTCGGCGAATAGGGTTGAGTCGGCATCCTGGAAGCGCACTCAGATGTCGCGCGTTCTAGATAATGGCTTCGTTTGGTTGACGCGAATCTTTGCGATCGCGGTAGCCGTGGTTTTGCTGGCGATCGCTTATCAAGTCGGGATTCAAGCCATCCCCGCTATTCAAAAGTTTGGTCCTGGTTTCCTGACAACCAGCCAATGGGATCCTGTCCAGGAGATGTATGGCGCGTGGCCGCAGGTCTACGGAACCATTGTCACATCCCTGATTGCCCTGGTTCTTGCCGTCCCGATCGGTGTCGGAATTGCGCTGTTCTTAAGCGAAGATTTTCTCCCACCAAGGGTTCAGCGGCCGATCGTCTTCCTGATCGAGCTATTGGCCGCAATTCCCAGCGTTGTCTATGGGCTTTGGGGAATTTTCGTCCTGATTCCACTCATCAGACCGCTAGGATTGATGCTGAATCAAACGCTTGGGTGGATTCCTCTATTTAGCACCCCACCCGCCGGGCCGGGCGTTTATGTAGCTGGTCTAATTCTGGCGATTATGATTCTCCCAATTATTTCGGCCATTTCACGAGATGCTCTAATTTCGGTGCCTCCGGAGTTGCGTCAAGCGGCGTATGGATTGGGAGCAACCCGTTGGGAGACAATTTTTCAGGTTATCCTGCCCGCTGCTTTCTCGGGGATTGTTGGCGGTATCATGCTAGCATTGGGACGAGCCATGGGAGAAACCATGGCGGTAACGTTGGTAATCGGCAACTCAAACGTTGCGTCTCCTTCGATCCTTTCCCAAGGGGCAACCGTTTCTTCGCTTCTGGCCAACCAATTCGCTGAAGCCAGTGGCCTCCAGATTTCGTCCTTGATGTACGCGGCACTTATTTTATTTGTTCTAACGCTGATTGTGAATGTTTTGGCAGAGCTGATAGTAAGTCGTTTCAGCCTGAAGCTCTAATGGGGCGTTTCTACAGAGGGCATCAGGATGCTATTGCCTACTGGAACTTAAATATTTGATCGATCAACAGCAACAAATTTAGAAGGGATCACGATGACCGTTTCACAAGCTGCTGCTTTTCCAGTACCGAATCTGAAGAAAAAGCCGAATTCACCTCGCACATTGTTCTCAGCCTCCATGTCAGTTGTGGCAGGTTTGTGTGCATTACTTGCGTTGATCCCGCTGTTTGCCGTCCTAATTTACGTTCTAATTAAAGGCGTAGGAACCTTGAGTCCAAGCCTGTTTGTGCAGCTACCACCGCCGCCTTTGGTGAAGGGGGTGGTTTTGGCAATGCGCTGGTCGGGACTCTACTTACAGTAGGCATTGCCTCCGCCATCAGTATCCCATTTGGAGTGTTGGCAGCAATTTACTTGGCAGAGTTCGCACGGGATACAAAGCTTGCCTACTGGGTAAACTTCTTCACAAACGTGCTGAGCGGCGTTCCTTCAATTGTCATCGGTACGTTTGCCTATGCGCTCGTGGTGCTGTCAACGGGTACGTTTTCAGCCGTGGCCGCTGGGGTGGCATTAGCAGTGCTGATGTTGCCGACTATCGTGAGAACAGCCGCGGAAGCGCTGGAGGCAGTTCCTAGAGATTACCGACAGGCGGCAATTGGGCTTGGTGCAACCCGAATCCAGACAACGCTGCAAGTTGTCCTTCCCGCCGCAATTCCACCTATTATCACCGGGGTAATGCTCGCGATCGCGCGTGCTGCCGGAGAAACGGCCCCCGTTCTTTTCACAGCCTTATTTAATCAATTCTGGAATCGATCGCTGTGGGAACCAACGGCCACGATGTCGATGCTGGTCTACAACTTTGCAACCGTTCCCTATAAGAACCAGCAGGATCTCGCCTGGGCTGGCTCCTGGTTTTGGTGGCGTTGGTACTGATAACCAGCATCCTCGCTCGAACCTTCAGCCAGCGCCGTAAACGCTAGCGTAGATATATCGAACGAAACTGGATTGCCCTTTTTGCCCCAATTAGTCTTTTACAAATCCTTTGTCTTCTGAATCACCACTCAACTAAACCGCCTAATTCACCCACTCCTTGATTTATGACTTCCAAACTTCAGACTGCTCGCCAAACCGAAACAGTCTTCCGCACTGAGAACCTGAACATTTACTACGGTAATTTTCTAGCCGTTCGGGATGTCAATATCGAGATTCCCAAAAATGCAATTACTGCATTTATTGGCCCTTCCGGTTGCGGTAAAAGTACGGTTCTCCGTTGCTTCAACCGTTTGAATGACCTAATTAAGTCATTCCACATTGACGGCAAAATTTTCTACCACAACCAGGATCTCTACGCTTCGGATATCGATCCGGTGGAGGTTCGTCGGCAAATTGGAATGGTGTTTCAGAAGCCAAATCCATTCCCTAAAACGATTTACGACAATATCGCCTTTGGTCCTCGTTTGCTGGGATTTAAGGGGATATGGATGAACTGGTGGAGCGTTCCCTAAAGCAAGCGGCCCTATGGGACGATGTTAAGGACAAGCTAAAGGCAATGGGTACTGACCTTTCGGGTGGACAACAACAACGGCTTTGTATTGCCAGAGCGATCGCCGTTCAGCCTGACGTCATTCTAATGGACGAACCCTGCTCTGCCCTCGATCCGATCTCTACCCTCAAAGTGGAAGACTTGCTTCAGGACCTCAAGGAGAACTACACGATTATTATCGTGACGCACAATATGCAGCAGGCATCCCGCGCGTCCGACTTTACAGCCTTTTACAATGTTCAGGCTAACGAAAAAGGCCAACGTACGGGCTACATTGTTGAGTACGACCGAACCGAGTTAATTTTCCAGAATCCTCAACAGGAAGCAACACGAGAATATGTGAGCGGTCGGTTTGGTTAATAGATCACTTCTGATAGGGTGGGTAATCGTTAAAGCCTGAAGGTTCAACTCAACACAGGCTATCAAATCTTAAAGGAGGGTGTTTCATACCCTCCTTTTTATGCCTAAAGAAGGAAACTTTCAGAAAGGCTTCCGCAAAACGTGATCCCCGATCGCCAATCAAGGTAGGATTGTCAAGTATGACACTTTCTTAAGAAGGCTCACCCACATCCCAACGAATGCTTATGAAGCGCTATCTATCACACATGCTTTCCCTGCTTCTGGTTGTGTGCATGGCCTTGATGGGCTGTTCTTCTGCCCCAACAGGCTCTCTTGGCATGACCGGAGATTATCGCCAAGATACTTTGGCAGTTGTTAATAGTCTTAGAAATGCAATTTCCTTGCCAGATGACTCGCCTGAGAAGGGCAGCACTCAATCAGAAGCACGCCAACTTATCAACGATTTTTCTGCTCGTTACCGTCGGGAAAGCTCGCTCTCGAAGCTAAGTTCTTACACAACGATGCGAACCGCGCTGAACTCCTTAGCGGGACACTACAGCTCCTACCCAAATCGTCCGATTCCCCAGAAGCTAAAAACACGCCTGGAGCAGGAGTTTAAGCAAGTTGAGCTAGCGCTCGATCGGGGCACTTGACCTTCTTCAATACAACAACTCTTCAATACAACAACTTTAAACTCCCAACTTTTCTGGAAAAGTTGGGAGTTTAGTGTTTTCAGCGCTTAATCGAAAGGGATTCGAGTAACCTTTTGCTTTAACGGGCAACCTCGAAGGAACTATCCCGATCTTCCTCAACCTTCAGCAATCCATTTAAGAGTGACGCTGGACGCTGACGATAAGGCCATGCAAAGGCGTGACGGAACGCAGCATCTTGACAGGCTTGCAGTTCCTTAAAGCCAATGATGTCATGGGTCAGCAGATTCTCATACTCAAACGGCAGCCGAACATTGTGCAGTCCTGCGTTGTCCGTACAGATAGCAATATCAACTCCTGCGTCGAAGCAGCGATCGAAGACCCGTTTCAGTTGGGAAATGTCCTTTAACGTACCTGTTTTTGGATAGGTTGTGGGACAGACCTCCAAGCATTGGTTGCGCTCGGCAACCTCTTTCAGCAAATGCGGGTAGTGGAGCGGGATTTGAATTCCATGGCCGATTCGCATCAGGTAGGGCAACAGTTCCGGGTAGCAGCCCTCTCTGGTTTCGTAAAGATGACCAGTTGTGTTGGTTTCAGCGATCGTGCGTAAGCATACAGCTCTACAAACTCATCCAGTCGCTCTCCGTAGTGGTTATCTCCACCAGCTAAGTCGATCGCGCATACGTATTCTCTCGACTGAGCAGCCAAATCAACGATCGCTCGATTGACTTCATAGGGAAGCCGCGAGTGCATGCAAAGAATTTGGCTGGTAACGATCGGGTACTCGTTTAAACGACTCGCTTTACCAACAATGTCCACAATATCTGCCATTAAGTCGATCCGTTGGGATTGAGGCAGATGTTCAGGAGTCCTCAAGTAAGGGGTATAGCGCAGTTCTAAATACGCTAGATTCTCGAAGATATAAGCCCCCGCATCAATCGATAGATGAAATAGGGCAGAGCTTCCGCTGTTTGCACACCTTCAACCAGCGTATGCAGTTCCAAATACTCGTCCAGTGTGTTTCGGGGACGAGTATAAAAATCCTCGAAATCAGGATAGTCAGGAAAGCGTTGAGTTAAGTCAGAGCCATTTCGTTGTAAATACCGCCACAGGACTCGAGGTACAACAGAGCCTCCTAAATGGCGGTGGAGTTCAGCATACAAAGCCACAGGCACCTCTCCTGATTGAAGAATAGGAAGAAAGTATTAAGGAGTTTGAAGCATCCTAACTTAGATCATAGAAAACTCAAATAAATCTGACCTCGATTCTGTAAAGGATTCAGCTAGATTGCTGAGTGATCTACACTACCAAAATTTCTCTCTCCAATTGACAGGCGTAACAACCACTGTCGATAATGGTTATTTGTGCAAACTCTAGCGCGATAAGAAACCCTTGGCTAACGTTGTTGTAATTGGTGCCCAGTGGGGCGATGAAGGAAAAGGAAAGATTACCGATCTGCTCAGCAAATCAGCAGATGTTGTCGTTCGGTATCAGGGTGGGGTGAACGCAGGACACACCGTCGTTGTTCAAGATCAGACCTTTAAACTTCACCTGATTCCTTCTGGAATTCTATACCCCGACACAGAATGCATCATTGGCAGTGGCACAGTGATTGACCCCAAAGTATTAATCGGGGAACTCGATCAGCTAGAGACACTGAATATTTCCACGAGCAACTTGCTGATTTCTGAAACAGCCCACGTCACGATGCCCTATCACCGATTGATTGACCAGGCATCGGAAGAACGTCGAGGTGATCACAAAATTGGTACAACCGGGCGGGGAATTGGACCAACCTATGCTGATAAGTCCGAAAGGACGGGCATTCGTATGATTGACCTGATGGATCCAGACTCGCTGCGGAAGAAGCTGCGTTGGACCGTTGAGTACAAAAACGTCATCCTGGAAAAGCTTTACGACCTTCCGCCGCTGGACCCACAGACCATTATTGATGAGTACCTGGTCTACGCCGATCGCCTGCGTCCACACGTTGTCGATAGCTCGCTCAAAATTTACGAAGCATTCCAGCGTAAGCGCAATATTCTGTTTGAAGGTGCTCAGGGAACATTGCTGGATCTCGATCATGGCACCTATCCCTATGTCACCTCCTCCAATCCTGTTGCAGGAGGAGCCTGCATCGGCACAGGCATTGGTCCTACGATGATCGATCGGGTCATTGAGTTGCCAAGGCATATACAACCCGCGTTGGTGAGGACCCTTTCCTACAGAGCTTCATGGCACAATGGGAGAGTTGCTGTGCGATCGGGGCGCAGAGTTCGGCACTACTACCGGACGTAAGCGTCGCTGTGGCTGGTTTGATGCGGTTATTGGCCGTTATGCCGTCCGCATTAACGGTTTAGATTGTCTGGCCATTACCAAGCTAGACGTTCTGGATGAACTGGAGGAAATCAATGTCTGCATCGCCTATGAAGTAGATGGCGATCGCTGCTACGACTTCCCAGTAATTCCCGCAAGTTCGCCCGCTGCAAGCCGATTTATAAAACGATTCCCGGCTGGAAGCAACCAACTGCCCATTGCCGTTCTCTGAGTGATCTGCCCCAGCAGGCGCTAGATTATCTCAAACTCCTGGCAGAGTTGATGGAAGTCCCGATCGCGATCGTTTCCTTAGGAGCCAGTCGCGATCAAACTATTATTGTTGAGGACCCAATTCATGGTCCAAAACGCGCCCTACTGTACACAAACGGTAGTACTCCATCTGAGGTCGGTAGCCAAAAATTGGAAGTCTGAGAGACGACTCCTACTTCATCCCCCATCCCTCCTATTTCATCCCTGATTAACTATGGAACTCACACTTGAATGTCAAACTCGCCCTGCTGGGAGTAAGCCGAATGCCCTGCGTCGCTCCGGTTTGATTCCTGCTGTCCTGTATGGTCACAGTGGATCTGAATCCGTTGCGTTGACCGTCCCGGCGAAAACAGCAGAAATCCTGGTGCGGGATGCCTCGTTGAATAACACTCTTGTTGAGATCAACGTGCCCGAACTTCCCTGGCGTGGAAAAGCATTGCTGAGAGAAATTCAGACCCATCCTTGGAAAGGGAACCTTCACCACCTCAGCTTTTTCTCCGTTGGTTCCCAAGAGTCTCTTGATGTGGACGTGCCTATTCACACGCTTGGAGAAGCGCCTGGGGTCAAAACAGGCGGCGGCTCACTGGATATTGAACTGACCGAACTGCATGTTCGTTGCGCCCCCAACGCTATTCCTGAAGTGATTGAAATAGACATTTCAAATATGAACGTCGGTGATTCCATTCACGTTCATGAGTTAGCTTTGCCACAAGGGGTGACATCGCTTGGAGAACCAGACCGAGTTGTGTTGATGATTTCAGGTCCTAGCGGCGGCGGTGCTGCTAGTGAGGATGAAGGGGCTGAGGCGTAGTTAGATAAACGTGTCAGTGAAGATTAGCTAAGGGGTTATTAAAGGATAAAGGATAAAGGCTGAAGGATAAAAGATAAAAGCTCCTTCAGCTCTTTAGATCCCATCCTAATGCTTCTATCACCAATAATTTTGAAGAGGGTTAGGCGATCGGACTGTTCCAGTTGCTTAACCCTCCGTTATTTTGTCTCACATTTCATTTGTGTCCCGAATCCACAGGGCTAAACCACCCCTCGCCCACGAGCAGCAATGAATTCTTCCGTTACTAAGAAAAAGGCAAAGAAGGGAAGTTTAGAGATCGATCGCTCATAAAACTCCTCTTCTTGAGTTTTGCCTCCTCGAACGTTTCCCTGATAAGCCGTAAAGCGGGAAAGCTTGAGGTTCAACCGGGTAAAGTCAAACGCGAGCAGATTTTTCTTTCCCAGATACCGACATGGACCAGAGAACTTCAACAATATTGGTCCTGCCTGAAGCTGATTATTAATTTCTCCCCTATTAGAAGACGCGGCTGCTTCCTGGCTTGAAGTAAAGGAAATGTGTGCTGGAACCAGTTTTGGCACGTACCAACCTTTTCCTAAAACAATACCGTTGCGCTCGTGCGCTTTTCGGTTAGCTGTAAAGCAGAGCCGCCAATGACCCTGAAGAGCTTCAAACGGATAAACGATGCGATGTTGTTTTGCAGCTTTTTCTGCCTGCACTAAGGCGTTGACGACTGCATCGGAGGGAGGACGATCGCCCGATTCACCACGAAAAGCAGATGCTGCTTTTGCCAGAGTCGTTGCATAATTTGGAGTCGATGCTAAATTCATTGCTATTTAACCGATTTCTCCAGTCTGGAAACTCGTTGCTCCAGGGAATTTAGCCGATCTTCTGCCTCAATTGCAAGCACAGCTAAACGATCCAATATCTGGCGATCGGACAGGTCTTCTGAATAGCGAGGCCAATTGCAAGGTACAGCACTGGGTAGCGGTTACGTTGGATAGTTCTGACGGATCAATTTGGTTGACCGTATACCCCGATGTTACTCAGCGGCGTTTGTGCTGACAACCGTTACCCGACTTACAAAACCGGGATAGGGAACGATTGCGGCAAATAAACCAACGATCGCCAGGCAAACCAGCGTAGGAATAAGTTTAGGTTTAGCGGATTTCATATAACAGGGGATGAGGTTAGGGGTTAGGAATGAAAGGGCTATAAGCCAGGATTTACTTGCCTATTTCCCAAAAGATCTGCGTTAGAGCCATGACTGCCCAGAGAAGTTTGAAAGAGGAGAAAGTCACCATTCCTGATCCCAGATACCCAGCAGATGATGAGATATCCGGGAGAGATTCATTGACCTACTTAAAAATTAAGGTCCAAAATGCACGATTCAGACGATAGAACCCACTTGCAATTCGATCGGGTCAAGCGGTGATTTTAAGCCTCTATAAACAAATGGCTAGTAGGAGCAATTTGCTGGTAGACCTTGTGATCTCAGTCCTCTGGGACTGGGTGTAATACTACCTACACAAGAGACGTATCAAAATACGGAACCGTTTAGAACTTGTTTAATTGTCCAACCATTCTTAAAACGTGCCATCCTACCGGAGGATAGCTTTGAGGCCGCTAATGAAACGATCGATGCCTTCAGCAGCGGTTTTCTCTCTAAAGCCCCGTAAGCAACGCGTAGATAACAACCGTCGTCAATACCAAATGCTGAAGCTGGTATTGCAGCAACATGATGAGCCTGAATCAACCGCTCAACAAGCTGCATTGCGCTTTGCCGGGTATTGATTTTGAGGAGAAAGTAAAATGCTCCTTTAGCTGCTGGAACTGTACACAGATGATGGATGTGTTTCAGTTCATTCAACATCAGTTGGCGGATTTCAGCGATCGCGCCTAACCGTTCACGGCAGTACGTTGCCCCACCTGCAACGCGCCTAAAGCTGCATATTGCGAGATGACAGGCGGACAAATGACGTTAGTATCCTGAATTTTCATCATTGCATCAAACAAATGGATGGGAACAACCACATAACCAATTCGCCAACTGGCAAACCCGTAAGCCTTTGAAAGGGAGTAAAGGGAAATTGTATGGTCGACACTTCCAGGAATTGCTCCTGCAGAAAAATGCTTCGAATCATCATAGGTAAAATACTCGTAGGCCTCATCTGTGATGTGGTAGATTCCTCGACTGGTACACAAATAGTTGACCGCTCGTAAATCTGCTTCAGAATAAACGACTCCAGTGGGATTGTTGGGCGAGATGGTCACGATCGCCCGTGTTCGTTCGGTGATTGCCTGTTGAATTGCCTCTAGACGTAACTGGTAGTTTGCATCTGTAGAAACGGGAACAGCACGGCATCCCGCGATCGCGATCGCCATCTCGTGATTGAAGTAATAGGGCGTTTGCAGAATCACCTCATCACCAGGACTGGTGATTGCTAGAACGGCATTCAAAAAACCCATGTTGCTGCCCGCCGTAACAATCACCTGCCGTTCGTTGCCAAGCTCAATGCCATTCTCTGTTTTGAGCTTGGTCGCAATTAATTCCAACAGTGGTGGAATGCCTTGGATGGACTGATAAAGGTGATTTTAGGATTCGCAAGAAATTGCGTAATCTGGTCGATCGCTTCGGGTGGTGGCCCGTAATACACCACACCCTGCCCCAGCGAAATTGTCCCCGGATGCTGACGCACCAGATCAGCCACCTCCTGAATAATGGGAGACTGAACTGCTTGCATCCGAGTGGGTTGGGGGAACATAGCTACCTATTCTTCTCTACGCTAAACCTCAAAGGTGTTAACCAGGCATGAAGCATCAAATAGGACGTGTTTTAGAGGGACTGAGGACTGAGGACTGAGTGCTGAGAGAAGGTTAATGCATAATCTTCAGCACTGCCTCAACCGGAAGTTGAGAACCTTAAAGCAGGCCCTAAATAGTGGCTTAAATCTTGTTTTTGGTCATGATGCCTACGTCCTGAGATACTTACTGTATATCGTTTACTCAAGAAGTTCTGCCCTGCTGAAGGAGAAACAATGCCAAAAGCATCTCTGGTAGAACAATTGAAAAAATCGTTTACGGCTTCCATTGGCGATATCGTCTTTGGGATGGAAGACGGTACCGTTTCGATTTTTGGTTTAGTTGCAGGCGTTGCTCTCAGTGCAGAAACGGGTAAGCAGGTGTTATTGGCAGGGTCAGCAGGCCCGGTAGCCGCCGCCGTTTCCATGATGACAGGCGTGTTTCTTGACTTGCAATCAGAGCATGATCAGGAGATTGTGGAGGCAAACCAGCGTCAGGCAGCCGTTCAAGCGAATCCAGATGAGACGATCGGGGAAGTGATGGGACGACTGCAGCACAGTGGGTTAAGTCCGGCAACGTTGAATGCCATTCAAGCAGACTTGAAAGCAGCTCCAACGACGCTCCTGCCCCTGCAAGTTGCCTTCAAGGTGCAAACCTCAGCTCAACAACAAAAACCGCTGGCTCATGCTTTGTGGATGTTTGTTTCCGATCTTTTGCTGGACTGACTCCCGTGTTAGCCTTTGCCTTCTTACCCTTAGCAGAAGCGAGGTGGGTTTCCCTTGGCATGACATTGTTGCTCCTGATTGTACTGGGCTGTGGTCGCGCTCGGATTGGTCAGCGTGCTGTATTACCGACTGTTCTGCAAACTGTGGGCGTTGCAGGAATGGCCGCGATCGCAGGGATTTTGATTGGGCAGCTAATTAATCAGTAAACAAGTAGGATGGGCAGAGCTTGCATGCTCAGTTTTTGCATGCTTACTTACTATCAGCAGTACCAGATGCAAATTTTGGGACTAGAACTTACGAATCTTGCCAAAACCTCGGAAGTTCAAGCGTCTGATATTGGTCAAAGACCCAATTCTTGGTTAAAACCTCCGATGTTTGACGACTTAAGGCGATTTTCAGAAAGGAATGTCATCGAAGTCGGGTTCTGAGACTTTGTCAGGTTTCGCTTGAAATTTACCCGCAGCAGATTTAGCGGTCGGAGCTGATTGACTGGGTTTCGGGGCAGGGGCAGCAGGCTGACTACTCTGGCTAGAAGCCGTTGCAACAGGCGCAGATGATTCTAGGAGCGTGTCGGCTCCCAAACTATGAATTCGTTGGGCAGTGAGTTCTGCCCGTTTCTCTTTGAACCCTTCAGGCCGATCGACGGTGTTCATGTTAAGCCGACCCTCAATCACCACCCGATCGCCCTCCCGGAAGCGCTCCTGAATCTCTTGAGCCAAATTTCCCCACCCTATGACCTTTAAGGTCGCTGGCGGGTCTTCCGCCCGAAGACCAGGAAACTGCACCAGCATCTCAGCGATCGGCGTTTGAGTATCTGACGTGTAGCGAAGTTCGGGTGCCTGAATAATTTCCGCCATTAAGATGCAGCTATTCATAGGTGGTAGGTGGTAGGTGATAGGTGATAGGGGTGGAAGAACCCTACTGGGTGTGATTTTAACAAGTAGATCTGGGTTTTGAGACATTCAGTACAAATGTTCTAATAAATTTTCATCTGCATGCAATATAGCCTTACCGGGAGCCAAGAAAGGCAGCCAATTCAAGTCGAATACCCTCCCATCTCCCCATCTCCTCCTCCCTAACCCCTGACCCCTGACCCCTGATCCCTGATCCCTGCCCCCTGCTCCCTACCCCTCAGTAACTCTCCACCATTGCCTCTTCCCGTTCTTGATTTTCATCAACAAACTCTTGAACCCGCAAACGATAGTCTCTTAAGGTCTCTTCAACCCAGCTACGATCGCTGCTGTTCGCGAATATGTGCACCAGCGGTTCCCCAGCATCCGGAAGAATCAGCACCCAGTTGTCGAATTGGTAGTTAAAGATTTTCACACCGTCCACTAACTCCAACCGTTCGACGGGGTGGATTTCGACCAGATAACGCATCAACGCTCCTTTGCAGTCCACGGGCAGCGGATGGTGCAGGTCTTGTGATAGACGCGGGGTAGCTCAGCCCGAATTTGGCCGAGGGAACGCTCTTGAATGGTCAGCATCTCGATCAGCTTGGCAATGCAAAACATCGCATCAAACCCCGGATGAAGCTGGGGAAAGATGAAGCCCATATCGCCGCTGCCGCCCAAAACCACATTTGGATTCGTGTGGCAGGCTTCCATTAAAGCGGTTGGGTTTGCCTTGGTGCGAATCACCCGTCCGTCATGACGATGGGCAATCTGCTCAACTGCGCTGGATGCGTGAACTGGCACAACAACCGTTCCACGAGGATGGTGGGTCAGAATCATCTCGACCATCAATGCCGTGAGCGTTTCTCCGCGAATCGGGCTACCTGCTTCATCTACGAGAATCATTTGTTCACCGTTAGCAGAGACCTGCACCCCAAATGTTGCTTTCAGCGCTTCTACAACGTGCCCCAATTGGTTCAATAGCCCTTCTCGATCGGCATTGGTTAGCCCGGCCTGGGTAAGACTCGCGTTCAGCACAACGGCATCACAACCAAATTTTGCCAATAGCTGCGGCAATACCGCTCCTGATACGGCATAGGCGTAATCAATCACAACTTTGGAGCTACTGTGCCGGATGGCCTCAACATTCAGGTGTCTCTCAAAGCTGGTGCCGTAGAGGTCGATCACCTGATTGGCATAGGCAACGTTGCCAATTTCGTGGATCTGAGCGCGGCGAAAGTCTTCTTTGAAGTAGGCTCCCTCAATCTTTTTCTCGCGTGCTTTGGAGATGTTAATGCCTTTGTGGTCAAAAACTCGATCAGAATGTGGTTGGGGCGATCGGGATGAACCCGAACGTGAAGCCCTCCCGCAATTGATAGGGTTGGCACAATCAAACGAGCTAGAGGGATTGCGGTCGCTTCCAGATTTTGCACATTAACGCCCACCGACATCAATCCGGCAATCAGCGATCGGGACACCATACGAGAAATGCTGCGCTGGTCGCGGGATACCGCAACATGGCAACCGGACTTGAGGGTAGAACCATAGGCGGCTCCCAGCTTGACGGCAAATTCTGGTGTGATATCAATATTTGCCAGCCCGGAAACTCCTCGCTGGCCAAACAGATTCCGCTGGGCGGCATGGCCCCAAATTAAGTTGATGTTGAGGGTTGCACCTGGCTCCACCCGTTTACTGGGCCAAATACGAACGCCAGGACTAACCTGGGCTTCCTCGCCGATGGTAGAAAGGGGACCAACGACAGCCCCTTCTAAAATGTGTGCGCGTCGATCGACCCGCGTTCCTCGGGCAATAACACATGCCCTTAGATGAGACTCTTCGCCGATGATGGCACCATTCCAGATGATTGGGCGCTTGAGGTCGGCATCGGGTCCGATCGTGACGTTGTCACCAACAATGGTTCCAGCATCAATTTGCACCCGGGATCCAATCCGGCAATTGCTGCCGATAATGGCAGGCGGTTCAATTTTTGCTGTAGGGTCGATATGGGTATTTTGACCAATCCAAAGACCGGGCGATCGCTCACCGTATGTAAAGTCCAGTTTCACTTTCCGGTAAAGCCCATCGTATTGAGCATCTCGATACGCATCCAGGTGTCCAACGTCGCACCAATACCCCTCAGCAATGTAGCCATAGATAGGTTCCCCTTTTTCTAACAGCAGGGGAACAGATCTTTCGAGAAGTCTGCTTCCTGGTTTGCAGGCAAATAGGACAGCACCTCTGGTTCCAGAATATAAATGCCTGTGTTAACCGTATCGGAAAAGATTTCACTGGTAGAAGGCTTCTCCAGAAAGCGGTTGATATGACCATCTTCATTCGTAATCACAACACCAAATTCGATCGGGTTGGGAACACGAGTCAGAATCAAGGTGGCCTTCGATCGACGTTGCCGATGAAACCGAATGGCTGCACTCAGGTCAAAATCTGTAATGCAATCACCGCTGATAACCAGAAAGGTTTCATCCAAAAGTTCCGCAATGTTTTTAACGCACCCTGCCGTACCAAGCGGTTGATCTTCTTCAACGGCATAGGTCATCTGCACCCCAAAATCGCTCCCATCCTGGAAGTAATCCCTGAGGGCATCGGGCAAATAATGCAATGTTGCAATCACTTCAGTAATGTGATGCCGCTTGAGCAGGTTAAGGATGTGCTCGGCGATCGGGCGATTCATCACTGGAACCATTGGCTTGGGTAAATCACACGTTAGTGGTCTGAGCCGTGTTCCCGATCCTCCCGCCATCAGAACTGCCCGCATAAGCCCTCCACCCTGTTTGCTCTCTCAATTGCCTTCTCAACCATGTCCGTTCCCTTTCGCTCTTAGTCCCCTACGCTAATGATGATTCAGTTATCTCTCCAGGGGCGGACACGTTTACCTTGGTGTTCCCAGCAATCATCATGAAATATTCCCCAAATCAAACCACAGCTGGCTTTCAGCCAAATCACAACGATAAATCCTGGTACCAGTTTGTAACACTTTTTAATGGGAACATTTGATTTTAATGGGAACATTTGAAAGACCAATTTGGATTGCCAAAAGAATTTGGCCAAAATCCTTTTTCAAAGCCTCTTACGTGCCCCATCACCTAGAACTACTAAACCATTCAGGTTCTATTCAAACTTAAGTGGACCTAAAAGGTAATGATGCGCGGCGGTAGCCGCCATCATTAACAGCTCCAAAATCCTTACAACTTTGGTACCACCTAAACTTGCAGGGTTCCTGGAACCTATGAGTAGGATAGAGAGAGTTAACCCGCTACCTGTTTTAATCAACTGAGGATGAATCAATGGGCACACTGATCGGCATTGTGATAGCAGGAGTCTATGTCGGCGGAATTTGGAAATTCTGGACTGGCTTCAGACGGACAAATTTCAGCGAAGGTCGCGTCTACCTGTCGCTACTGTGGCCTGTCCTAATTTTCAATCGTTCCTATCGTCAAAACTTCAATCGGGCACTGAAAGGGTAAGTAGGTGATTGAAATTAAATTGAACGTGCTGATTGCTCAAAGCTTATAGCCTACAGCCGTAAGCAATCAACATTCTTTAATTCATGCACCTCTACTGAAAACTTCAGCAAGCAACCCAAGTCGTGTCATTGGTAATGGGGAATCAGTAGTCCATTACCAATTACTCTGACCCACTCATTCGTTTACTTTAGATGCCAAAAAAACAAGATCCCAGCTCCAATCCAGCTTTTTCCACGGGCAGCTATTTTGGTTCTCTATCAAAGCCTCAGGATTGGCAAGAGCAGCTTTCTATTGTTGCTAATCGCTTTAACCGGGAGTATCGGGGAGAGGCTGTTGAAGTGCCCGACGAAATAAAAGCAATGCCCATTTTTCAGGAGCGGGCATCTGGACTACTTCAAGTGAAACTCACTTCACCGTTTTGGCAGATTGCGCAGCCACAGAAAAATCAGCGTTGCCTGGATATTGGTTGTGGCGTAAGTTTTTTAATTTACCCCTGGCGCGATTGGGGCGCGTTGTTTTATGGACAGGACATCAGCACTGTTGCACGAGATATCTTGAATGCGCGTGGTCCTCAACTCAACTCGAAATTGTTTAAAGGGGTTGTGCTGGCTCCGGGACATGAGCTGGAGTATGAGGGAAATCAGTTTGATTTGGTGGTTGCAACCGGGGTCAGCTGTTACTACTCGATCGCCTACTGGATGGAAGTGCTTGCTGCCGTCAAAAAGTGCTAAAACCCGGTGGTTTCTTTGTCTTTGACGTGCTTGACGCAGAAACACCATTGGCCGAAAACTGGGCCATTTTAGAGACCTATCTGGGGGCAGAAGTGTTTCTAGAATCGGCAGCAGACTGGAAAAAGCAATTCAGGCAACTGGAGGGACCATTACAAAAAGTCTTCCCGGCGAACTATTCCAGCTTCACAAAGTCCGATTTACGTAATAAATTAAACTGCCTGAATCCACTCTTTCACTTCGTAATCTGTCCAGATGCCGTTTTGCCAATAAGGATCAGACTCAATTAATTGACGTACAGCAGATTCAGACTCAGCTTCATATATCCCGAAGCACTTTGTTAAATCCTTGGTGGGACCGATCGTAATCAAAATCCCATTTTCTTTCTGCTTGGCAAGCCCATCTAGATGAGCCTGACGATAGGGAGCACGCTTTTCCAAAACGTCCTCACAATAGGTTCCCCACATGATGTATTTGGACATGAGAGATTTTAGATTGAAGATTTTAGATTGAAGATTTTAGACCGGAAAAATAATTCTCAATCTAAAATCTCCTCAGCTCCTTAAGTCAACGCGGAACTTTTCTGCAAGGGCTTCACGAACTTTCTGATGAACGGGTTCAATATCCTCGTCGGTAAGTGTGCGATCGCTGGCTCGATAAACCAGCCGGAACGCGAGGCTGCGTTGGCCTTCCGGGACATTCTCGCCTCGATATTCATCAAATAGTTCGACGGATTCCAGTAAATTGCCGCCCGCTTTACGGATTGTCCGCTCCAGCTCTACCACAGAGGTTTGGGTAGAGATAAAGAAAGCAATATCCCGATCGGAGGGAGGATAGGCCGAGAACGGTTTGAAGATGGGGACTAATGCTTCATCCTGGTCCATCTGACCCAGAAGCACGTCCACATCCAGCTCAAAAATGTAAACCTCGTCGGGTAGTCCCCGTTCCTGTCGCAACTGGGGATGAAGCTGCCCAAAGGTACCCAGTCGGCTACCACGAATCCAGAGAGAAGCGGTACGACCAGGATGTAAGCGGTGATCGCGGCGATCGGGCTGGTACTCAACAACCAACCCCAATCGAATAAACACACTTTCTAGTAACCCCTTTGCTTCAAACCAGGTGAGCGGTTGCTCTCTACCTGCACGGAACCACTTGCCCTGAGTTGGGTCGCCTCCTAAGATGCCCCCAACGGATTCTGCCTCATTCAGGCCGTCTTCTTCAGACCAAAATACATGACCAATTTCGAAGGCGTTCAACGGCCCATTACCCTGCTCCAGGTTGTACTGGAAAGCGTCAATCAACCCATTAACCAGATCAGTCCGCAAAGCAGAGTATTCTGTAAACAAGGGGTTACTCAGAACAATTTGTCGTTCACCCCTGGTTTTACCAACGAGTAATGAGTCACTTCAGTTAGCCCGATCGCTCGTAATGCCTCCCGCAGTTTACGGGTTAATGCTTGCTCAACGGAAAGATACCCTGGTTCTGTCTTCTCAGGCAAGGTATCGCAGAAGTTGTTATAGCCGTAGACGCGGGCGATTTCTTCAATCAGGTCAATTTCTCGCTCTAAATCACGATAGCGGTAGGGAGGAACCGTTACTGTCCAGCTACGCCCATCAGCCGCTGCTGTGACCTCACAACCTAAGGCTGTTAATATGCGTTGAATGTCCTGTGGCTGAAGCTCGCCAAGCTCTTCACCCAAAGTCACCGGACCCAGGATTTGGTTCACCCGATCGAGCCGTAACTCAACCGACCGTGTTAGCGATGACTGGCTACCACCTGCGTCTGCTACTTCCTGGGCAACAACACGTCCACCCGCCAACTCAACCAACATCTCCAGGGCACGACGGCAAGCCACTCCCAGTTCTGCCTGGTTAATTCCACGTTCAAACCGGGCAGAAGCCTCCGTGCGTAACCCCTGCGAACGGGCAGTGCGACGAATCACAGCAGAATCAAACAAAGCGGCCTCTAGCATAAGACTTTGCGTCCCTTCGTAGACCTCCGTATCTTCCCCACCCATGACCCCTGCCAGAGCGACTGGCTGATTATTGGCGGTAATTAACAATGTTTGATCACTCAGGTTTCGTTCCTGACCATCCAACGTCTTTAGCGTCTCTCCGGCCTCTGCAAACCGAACACCGATTTTAAGAGGTTTGAGGTTTGAGGTTTGAGGTTTGAGTTCTGACTCCTGACTTGTAGCTGAGCGCTGATTGCTGACCGCCAAAAGGCGGTCGCGGTCAAACGCGTGCAGAGGTTGGCCCCACTCCAGCAAAACGTAGTTCGTGATGTCCACAACATTGTTAATGGGGCGGATTCCCGAAGCCTGTAATCGCTGCTGCAGCCAAAGCGGAGAAGGAGCAATTTTGACCTGCTCAACCACGGTGCCAATATAGGTTGGGCAAGCTTGAGGCTCCGCAATTCGGAGTGACAGCATATCTGCACCACTCGGAATTGAGAGTTCAGATGGCTGGGGCAATGAAAGAGTAGCACCTGTTAACGCCGCAATTTCCCTGGCGATACCAACGATGCTGAGCGCATCTGCCCGATTTGCGGTCGAAGTCAAATCCAAAATAAGATCATCTAAGCCCAGCAATGGACGTGCATCACTTCCTGGTTTGAGGGAATCTCCCTCAAACTGATGGATACCCGCTGATTCCTTTGCTAACCCAAGCTCTGCCAGCGAACAAATCATGCCCTCAGAGGCTACCCCACGCAGCTTAGCTGGTTTAATCTTTAGATCAATGATGGGCAAGTAGGTTCCTAAAGTTGCCACAGGGACATACAGACCAGCTTTGACGTTTGATGCCCCACAAACGATGTTTGACGGTGCATCTGCACCAACATCAACCTGACAGACCCGAAGCTTATCCGCATTGGGGTGGGGTTGGCATTCCAGTACCTTGCCAACGACCACACCATTTGCCCAATTCCGCCGATCTTCAATATCTTCTACTTCAAACCCCGCCATCGTTAGCATCTCTGCTAACTCCTCTGGGGTCATGGTGACATCAACCAGTTCTCGCAACCAGTTCAAAGAAATACGCATGACCTACTCATCATCCCTATTCACGCTAGCCTGACTATTCTACCGTCGTTAAGGACGAGGAATGGGGTGAGGGGAGTGAGCTATCTGGCAGATTTGAAATAAAAGCGTCAAAGTCATTTGTAAATGTTCTGGGCTTCTCCAAATCTTTGAGTAATAACTGAATAGGTGATTATTACTTTGGTGCAGCAACTCAAGTTCTGGGCATCTTAATAACTAGGGTGTATCTTTAGAGAACGGTTAAATCCGTATTTGTAGGGACATTCATGGATGCTTTAAGCATAGGGAGAGTAACTTTAGGAACTCTTCAAGGGATTTCCCGCATGAACGACACTCCTAATTGCTGTTCCTACCCAGATAATGAAACTAGGGTAGAAATATCCAGTAGTCGAACCTAAAGCGAGTGGTGCTAGATGAGCTACTGCTTAAACTGAGTTGTCCCAATCCTCAAAACTCTACCCAGATTGACGTGTGCCAAACTTTGGCACAAAATTGCAGTTGCGCGATCGCTACAGAGTTTTACAAACGTTGGGGCAGGGCGGTTTTGGCGCAACCTTTTTGGCGATCGATGAATCGCTGCCCGGGCAGCCCAATTGTGTCATCAAGCAACTTCGCCCTAGCGCAACGGCTCCCCATGTGCTAGAGATGGCCCGCGAACTATTTAGACGGGAAGCAGAAACCCTCGGCAAGATTGGAAATCATCCTCAGGTTCCTCGGTTACTTGACTACTTTGAGGCAAATCAAGAGTTCTATCTAGTTCAGGAATATGTGAGCGGCTCAACCTTCCAGCAAATCGTGAAGCGTGACGGCCCCCTCATCGAACACGGAGTCAAACAGTTTCTTAGCGAAATTCTTCCGGTTTTGGAATATATCCATAGCCATCGAGTCATTCACCGGGATATCAAACCAGCAAACATCATTCGTCGGGCACAGGACCTGAAGCTCGTATTAATTGATTTTGGAGCAGTTAAATATCAGAATCAGCAGCAGGTCGCCAGTGCCTCAGAACAAACGGCTTTCACGTCCTACGCGATTGGCACACCCGGATTTGCCCCGCCTGAACAAATGGCTATGCGTCCTGTACCTGCCAGTGATATTTACGCGTTAGGAGTGACGTGCATCTATTTACTAACAGGTAAGTCTCCAAAGGATCTCGACTACGACCCAACAACGGGTGAGTTATTGTGGCAGAGGCATGTCCACATTAGCGATCACTTTATCAATGTCCTAAAGAAGATGCTGGAGGTTTCGGTTCGTCATCGTTACCAGTCAGCCAACGACATTTTTAGAGCGCTCGACCTGGAACCGTATCTGAAGAGCCTCGAAAGCGGCATGACAAATCAAACCGGCAATTCTGGTCGAAAGCCGGCAGGCCAACGTTCTGACCTGGATTCAACGGGAGGCTCACCTTCATCTCCAGCAGCCCGTGCTGCTATGGCAATCCGGGCGCGGCAGATTCGGCCTGAGTCCATCAGCCTTCCGAATAGTTCTCCTCGCAACAACGTATTTGACTCCAGACCATCTGCAAACACGTCGGTTAGAAGCAGGGATTTTTCTAGCGGACGGGGACGAGAGTTTCCGGGAGAAAAAGCAAAGTTCCAGTCCGCCTGGATGCGGAAAGCTTGCAAAATTACTATGCAAAAGGAAAACGGGATTTTGCGTCCCACGATTTGAACTCCCTCATCCTTCATAAGGCGAACCTGGCAAACGCCAATTTCCATCAAGCAAATCTGAGCAGAATTAACCTTCAGGGAGCAAATCTATTTAGTACAGATTTTGGCCGCGCGAATCTAAACCGTGCCAATCTTCGCGATGCAAATCTGGTAAAGGCTTACATGAGCAATGCGGATTTGGAGGGTGCGGATTTGCGTGGAGCAGATTTAACCTCCGCCTATCTACTGAACGCAAATTTACGTGGTGCCAATCTTTGCGGTGCAAACCTGACAAACGCAAAACTGACGGAAGAACAGTTAGGAATGGCACGCACAAACTGGATGACTATTCGCCCCAGCGGAAAACGGGGAATGTGGTAGGCGCTGATGATTTTAGCTTGCAGATTGTAGATTCTGCAAAGCCCCTACCACCTGTCACCGACCATCTACCGCCTTCTTTATCTTGGAAATGCCCAGCCAACTCGTGTAGGTTGCTGGTAGACGCGTTTGAGCGTATTAATATCTCTGGAAGAAATGGGAGGCGAGTTGCGGACTTGCGAAAAATACATCACATCCGTCTCGATCGGACTATGGCCCCAGATACCGAGGGCATGTCCCAACTCATGGCGTGCTGCTGCTCGTAGGTAGGATGGGGTCTGGTCTGGACGCAGCAGGATTGTGAATCGTTGGGCGAGGAGAGGCGGCAAGGGGCAAGGGGGCGAGACTCCCGGCTTTCCTGCTGAGCCTTCCTATCAGAGCTGGAAGCTACGGGAGGCTGCTTTGCGTAGAATTCAAAGCGGGTTTCAGCCGATCGGGCACGTCCGAGTGAAAATGTTGGACGGCGTTCCTGAATGGAGCCTGATTTATCTCCTGAGACTGTTTCAAGCTGGATGGGTGGTGGCGATCTCAAAACGGTGATATCCACACCCTCTGGTTTATCCACAACTTTAAGCGGAAGGTATTCGTTCCACTCTTGCACTGCTTCTAAAACAGCATCAATCCACTCGTTTGCCCGTTTTGTCGCGAACGGGCTGGAGTTATCTTTAGCGTTAAAGGCTGGACGTAAACCGTAACCGGAAATTCAGACCAAACGAGATACCCCACAACCACTTGCTTAATCTGGTCGAAGTAATCTCCCGATTGTTTCGGGTCATTCCACTGAGCTAGGCTTGGCGGCAATGGATGGGATTGCAGAGGAGGCAGTTTGGAAGCAGCAGGAGAGGCAGTAAGAACGATCGCCAGCCCCAGTCCAATGACTAAAGCCAGCAATTTCCTAAACCGATGCCTGGTCCAACATCTGACGTTCAAACGCGGTATCCAGTTATTTTGGTAACCAGTTGGCACTCAGAATGACCGTCAGGCCCATAAAGACAACGGTCAACACCCAAGTCACGCGGTTCAAGGTTGTTTCAGCACTTTTAGTACTGGTAAAAAGTTGAGCCTGACCACCCAATCCACCCAGGCCATCGCCTTTGGGGCTATGCAACAGGACCAGAACAATCAAACCCAGAGCAGACAGCGCCCAGATAGCTTCTACAACGTAATTCAGTGTCATCGTGCAACCTTTGAAATATCTAACCGCGAAACAAGTAACCGCTAGAAACAACTAGGGGCTTTAAACCCAATCCTGCCCTTAATCTCTCAATCCTGTCCCTAGTCTACAACGTAGAAACCAACCTCAGCAGTGTTTAATCACCGTCCTTAGCGCAGCCATTAACGGGCAACGCGAACAGGGGTGCGATTTGGCTTGAATTCCACATCGGCTGGCAGAATCATTGATCGTCCTGTCATCTCGGTGGGTTGAGGGAGTCTCAAAATATCCAGAATAGTAGGGGCAATATCTGCAAGGCAACCATCGGTTCGCAGCGAAACGTCGGTACCATGACCGGGAATCTTTAGCCCCTCTCCTTCAACCAAAATGAACGGAACTGGGTTTGTTGTGTGGGCAGTCCAGGGGTTGCCCTGCTCATCCCACATTAGTTCGGCATTCCCGTGATCAGCGATGATAATCGCGGTACCTCCCGCCTGGCTAATGCTTTCCAGCAGTTGACCAAGACAGCGATCGACGGTTTCTAATGCCTGGACTGTTGGCTCGAACTTACCCGTGTGACCAACCATATCTGGGTTGGCGTAGTTGATTACAACAAACGAGTAAATTCGCTTTTGGATCGCCGCAATTACCCCTTCCGTTACTTCTTCGGCAGACATTGCAGGGGCGCGATCGTAGGTTGCTACCATTGGGCTGGGAATCAATTCTCGATCCTCTCCTTCAAAAGGCTCTTCGATCCCGCCGTTAAAGAAGTAAGTCACATGGGCATATTTTTCTGTTTCAGCAGTCCGAAGTTGACGCAGACCATGCTGAGCAATGACCTGTCCCAAAATGTTGTTGAGATTTTGAGGCTCAAAAACAACCAGTACGGGCAGCGTCGGGTCGTATTGGGTAAAGGTAACAAACGTTAAGGGCTTAACGGTTTCACGCTCGAACCCTTGAAACTTTGGATCCACAAACGCTTGAGTCAACTGACGAGCGCGATCGGGGCGGAAATTGAAGAAAACGACGGCATCTCCTGGCTCTACGGCCCCCGGTGCGATACGAGTAGGCACAATAAACTCATCCGTTGTTTCAACGGCATAGGATGCTTGCAACACGTCTAGGGGTACTCGTCCATCTCCTCGCCATCCTGGGTCATCACATCGTAGGCAAGCTTGACCCGATCCCAACGTCGATCGCGGTCCATGCTGTAATAACGCCCGCTGATAGTAACAATTCGACCGATCCCAGATTCGGCAATGTAATTCTCCAACTGCCGAATCGATTCCTTTCCTGATGTGGGAGGAGTGTCGCGGCCATCCGTAATGACATGAATGCAAACATCCGAAAGATGCTGCTCCTTGGCCATGTCAAGTAACCCGAAAAGGTGGCTTAGATGGGAATGAACGCCTCCATCCGAACAAAGACCAACCAGGTGAAGCTTTTGCCGTTTTGTTTTACTTCCTGAAATGCTTTAACGAGTGCTGCATTGCTCAACAACGTGCCGTCTTCGATCGCGTCTGAAATTCTAACCAGCTCTTGGGGAACGATTCGTCCGGCGCCAATATTCAAGTGTCCAACCTCAGAATTACCCATCTGACCATCAGGGAGACCGACTGCCTTACCTGAGGTGCGAATTAATGTGTGGGGATAGACTGCCCAAAGACTATCCATAACTGGAGTGTGAGCCGCCGCGACTGCGTTGCCGTCAGTCTCTTCACGGTAGCCCCAGCCGTCCAAAATAATCAATACTACTGGAGAGACAGGCACCTGCGCCATAAGTTAACTGGTCCTTCCACTCAATGAATTCTCCGCAAATCATAGCATTGCAGCCAAAATCGTTAAATTGGCTTGCACCCTAGAATTTTAAACTCCCTATTGTTGACAGATTTCAGTCGGCTCACGTGCAGCACAACAGGTAAATGTCGAAGCTAAAATGAAGAGTTGCAGAATTTGGAGCAAGAGAAGAACGCGGTATACCAACACATATGACATGGCCTTATGCCTGTTAGACAATGCCTAAAAAGGTTATCAACCAAATCTTTACATTGGTCCTGCTAAAGTTGTTGGGATTTGAAGATTTGGGCGCTTAATCCATAACCTTCATCATCCAATTTGTCAGAACAAAGCAACTTTTGAGAGAGATAACATTCTGAAATGTCATAAGACCCTGACTTATTAAATCGCGGTTTAACCTTTTCCAGCCGCTTTTTTGGCTTTTTCTTTCTCTTTCTGTTTGGCTCGCTTAGCGGCAGCTTTGGCAGCTTTTTCGGCTTCGATCGCCGCTAGTCGTTCCTTATCTTTTCTTCAGCAATCTTGTCTAAGTAATAGTGGTAGTCGCCCCGGTAAAGGAGCAGTTCCCCGTCTCGAATTTCCACAATTTTGTTGGCAACCTGGGAGATGAAATAGCGATCGTGGGAAACGATGATTACTGTGCCGTCATAGTTCTGGATGGCTTCCTCCAGCATTTCCTTAGCGGGAATATCCAGGTGGTTGGTCGGTTCATCGAGAATCAGAAGATTGGCGGGACGCAGGAGCATTTTGCCAGCGCCAGTCGTGCTTTCTCACCACCGCTAAGCGCTTCCACTTTTTTGAAAACCGTGTCTCCACTGAAGAGAAACCGCCCTAGCAAGGTACGAACTTCCTCGTTCGTCCACTTCGGCATCTCGTCATGAATGGTTTCCATCACGGTTCTATTGAGATCCAGAGCTTCTGCCTGGTTTTGCTCAAAGTACCCCGGAATCACATTATGGTCTCCTAACTTAATGATGCCTTCAGTGGGCTGCTCCATAGCCATCATCAAATGCAATAGGGTGGATTTGCCTGCGCCGTTCGGACCAAGGAACGCAACCCGATCGCCCCGTTCAATCAGCAGATTTGCACCCAAAAATAAAATCTTGTCGTCGTAGGCGTGGGTCAGATCTTTGATCTCAATCACCTCCCTGCCACTACGGGGAGCAGGAGGGAACCGGAAATGGAGGGTTCGTAGGGCAGATTCAGGAGCTTCGATACGTTCAATCTTTTCGAGCTGCTTTTCACGACTCTTGGCCTGGGTGCTACGGGTAGCGCTGGCGCGGAAGCGATCAACAAATGCCTGCTGCTTCTCTAATTCTTTCTGTTGCCGCTCAAAGGCACTCAGTTGGGCTTCCTGTTGCTCGGCTTTTGTTGCAGATAGGCGGAGTAATTTCCCAGATAGGTGGTGGAGACACCCGTTCAGTTTCGACAATTTGAGTGCAGAGGCGATCGAGAAATTCCCGGTCGTGGGAAACGATGACCATTGGGGTAGTTAACCCTTTCAGGTAGGTTTCCAGCCATTCGATCGTTTCTAAATCTAGATGGTTCGTTGGCTCGTCCAGCAGTAATAAATCGGGCTTTTGCAGCAAAATTTTGCCCAAACTCATCCGCATCTGCCAACCACCACTAAAGGCACTGACGAGGCGATCGCCATCCTCCGAGGCAAACCCCATTTCTGGAAGGATCTTTTCAATCCGAGCCTCTAAGCCGTATCCATCCATGCCTTCAAACTGTCGCTGCAACCGATCCATATGATGCAACAGTTTATCCAGGACATCGAACAGCCGTTTCCATGTCTCGATGCACCTGTGCCAAGGCTTCGTGGACTTCATTTGCTTCCTTGAAGGCCCGCCAAAACTCCTCCCGCACCGTGCGGGTTGGATCAACTTCAAACTCCTGGGTTAGATAGGCGATGTGCAGACTGGCAGGACGGATAACCTCTCCGGCTGTAGGCTCAATTTCTCCAGAGATGATCTTGAGTTGGGTGGACTTGCCCGCACCGTTCACGCCAACCAAACCGATACGATCGCCCGGCTTGACCTCCCAATTAATGTCCTTCAGGACTTCGCCAGTCGGATAGATTTTGCTGACGTGTTCCAGGCGCAACATCGAATGATCCCCAATGATGAAGTTGTGTAAAAGTATTCCCCTACAGCCTACAGCATTGAGCAGTGGGGATGGGGAGTAGGGGAGTAGGGAGTAGGGAGTGGGGAATTGATAGGAGCGCTGGATGACTCAGGTTTTCCTCCCTCATATTTTTGAAGTGCGCCTGATTTTAAGTTTGATCTCAAAAATTGTAGCCAAGAGAGGGATTAATTATCGTCTGCCTCAATCCGTCTGATTCACCGCTCCAAGGCATTCATTCTCTCTTCTAAGTCCAAGTGATCAGATTCATTTGAAAGACTGTAACCAATCAGACGATCGATACAGTCGTTGCTGGCTCTGTTGGTATACCAACAGTTGGTCAATTTCCTGGCGTTGTCTCAACTGGCTCTCTTGCAATTCCCTTTGAACTGCAAGCATTTGCTCCAGTGTTCGTTGCATCTCATCAAAGGTCATGCCTCAGTCTCTCGTTCCTGGGTAAATTCTACCAAGTTCGCCAATTGGTTAGGCTGAGTGAGGTGAGCGCCTCTATATCCTCTAAAACGATCGCTTTCCGTCAAATGGAGAGAGGCATTGCAACTCCAGCAAGCATTCGTCTAAAAGCGCTGGGTTAACGACCTAGCTGTGTCCATGAGTCCGATTGACTCATCCAAGTTTTCAAGTCAACTAAATATTTGTTACATAGGAGCTAATCCGCGATCGATTTAATCACTTCGATCGTGGTTTACCCCAGGCCCGTTTGGGAGGTTTGTTAGGCATTTGCTTAGAGGCTTTGTCGGGGACAACTTTCACACCTGTAACAGAGAGAATTCCGTCTGCCAATTCCTTTGCCATCATGGGAACGAAAAGTTTCATATTGGGCGCATAGTTGACTGTCCAAAATTCTTTTAGTTTTGCCCTGGCATCTTCATTGATGTAAATCGTCTTGTCACGCATGATCAAAACCATCGCCACGTGACCCCGGTTTTCTGTGATGGCAAACACAAAATCATCGCGATCGACTTTGAGTCCGTCATACCAGTAATCAATATTTTCTTCTAGCTCATATTCATAAAGTGAACGTGCCATCTCGCCATCTTCTAGCAAGGCTTTGTAGAGAAGCTTTTCGATCTTTTGCTCATAACCTAAAAAAATCTTTTAATGAAAGCGGTTCTCACTTGTATTCCTTGTATCCCGTACCCCATACCCTGTACCCTGTTAGAAAAACTTACTGACCAGGCAGTCAAAACCGGGTAATGTTAGGCTAATCAGTCGATCCTGGTTATAAAGTGTTCCGACCAGATGAAGCATTGCGTTCTCACGGCGGTAGACTTCAACCGCCTGTTCCTGGAAGTTCACAATGCAGTATTCAAACACTCCCCGAACAGAGTACAGCTTTAATTTCGCTTCTCTGTCGCGTCGTTCATTCGCCTTGCCTGGAGATAACACCTCAACCACCAACTCTGGGGCAGCGGTTAAATGTCCAGCTTCATCCAATAAGCGTTCCAGCCGGGCATGACTTGCCCAAACCACATCAGGAATGACATTATCCGATTCTGAAAAGACGATGCCAGGATTGACTGCTACTTTTCCCAACCCACTCTCATCAGACCAGAGCTTAAGTACAGTTCCAATATTGATACATGCTTCTTGATGTTTCCAATCGGGCGCTCGGGTCACAAAGAGTTCTCCATCAATAATTTCGTAGCGATTGGCACGATCGCCTTCAAAAATCGCCAGATCAGAAATCGTCCACCGGATTGAACTGGTTGTCGAGTCCATACCCCTTTCTCCCGGACTGTGCATAATCAACATGTTATGCCAGTGTCTGATAAACTGCCCAAATTGCCGTTGCGCGCAGGTAATGGCAGGCTCGGAAGGTTCCACTTGCTGTGATTGCTTCGGGAGTGCGGAATTGAAGCCCGTTTTCATAAATTTGCCGGACGACTGCCTCTGTTACCTGCATGGCTTCGTCCTGCATTTCCGTTTGCACCAGGAAAGCAGCCAGACCAAAGTTAATGCCTGTCCAAACTTCCAGAGGATGGGTAGCATTGGGATTTTCGGGAGAACCATCGGGTTTGACTCCGTTGGCAGCACCGATCGGGGAGTGGGGAGTGGAGGGAGAATTTTGAATCTTCAATTTTGAATTCTGAATGAAAACCTTCTCCGCATCTCCAAGTTTCCGTGTCTCCGTGTCCTCCTTATCTTCTCCAACTCCCGACTCTCGGCTCCCGAATGCCGATTCTTCCGCTGCTCTGGCTTCCTGAACAGATGTGAAATTTTGAGCTTTGAGTGCGCCGGAGGCAAGGTATTTGTTGAATTTAACAAAGCACGTGTCATAAACAGTTTCTAGGGCAGTTTGAGCACACGCTAAAGGCACAACGCTAGGCAAATTCAAGAGGTGGGCGTAGAACTGTCCACACAGTTGGTCTGCCATCACAACGTCAGAGCCACTATTGCTGTCAATGCGGTAGTACTGACCGTTCCAGAGCTTTTCTTGGTAAATAGGGCGGGATTGGGAGAGCCAAGACTGACATTGATAGATAAAGGATGAGGGTTGAGGGTTGAGGGATGAAACTTGATCCTGGCTCCCTATATCCCCTGACTCCTGAACCCTGACTCCTGAACCCTCTATAGTCTTTCCGATCGCGATCGCGGCTTCCAAGGCTGCAATCCACAATCCGCCGCAGTAGGCGCTGACTCCCTGCAATTTCCAGTCGTCGAAGGTCTGGTCGGGGGCACCAGAATTTTCGGGAATGCCGTCGTTGTCGAGGTCGAAGGTTTTCAGGTAGGTGAGAGTTTGGACGATCGCATCCCAACATTCCGCCAGGAATTCGACATCGCTTGCGCCTGTGAGCAAGTAATCCCGGTAGACCTGGAGGACGAAATCGCAGGGTAAGTCTTTCCAAAGGTTGCAGTCTTGATAGCTGGTGTAGTTGGTCTTCTCCCAAACGTGTTCATTGGGTGCACCCAAGTCGTGGGGGTGGCTCCGGCTACTTTGCGAATTGCCTTATGAGTCGCAGCACCGATCGTATAGTAATAGCCAATGATGCGGGTGCGATCGTCGCTGGTGGGAATGGCACGAGCGAACGAGCGGATCACAGCTTTCTCTAGTTTGGGAAATAGCATCAACAGGGCAAAGGAGCCGTATAGCCGCACATCCAGGCTTTCGTACCAGCGATAGTCGATGCATTCTAGAACTGCGAATTGTCCAATCGGATCGCGTTCATCAGCGGAGCCCAAAGAGTGCCACCATCGGTCAGGTTGTACAATTCATTAAAGAGTGCCATTTTGAACCAGTCGGGCAAGTCTTCCCGGTTCAGAATGGGTTGCTGCCAGGACTCAATCTTTTCCTGCCAAGTGCGGAAGTGTTTGAGCGCAGTCCGAGCAATGCTCCAGGCGTTCTGTCCATTGCGTCCAAAGAAATCAGTGTAGCGTCGAAAATACTCAATCCCCTCAGCAAACTCTGTAACGGGGAAATCCCAGGTCAGGACAAAGGGAATCTGGCGCGTTTGCCCAGGTTTTAAGGTGAAACGAACCGCGATCGCTCCGCCAATCTGCTCCCCTTCCCCTGCGATCGTTTCATCATCAATGTCTGGTATGGAACCGTCTGCTGCAAACAATTGCCACAGATCTGCTCCATCTCCTGCCGGATTCCATCGGGTATGGTAGAAGACTTCACAAAGGTTGGGATTCAGGAACGTGGCGATCAACCATTGACCATCGCCTTCGGAGGGATGAGGGATGGGGATGAGGGATGAGTTTCGTCATTTTGATCCTTTAGCCTTAAGCTTTTATCCTTCCCCATCACAATTCCAATTCGCTGCTCATCCCCAATCAGTCGATTGAAATTACCCGCACTCTCTCCTAAACGAGGTTGATACTCGTAGACTGGACTGCCATCATCCCGGATTTTGATTTCGGACGATTTGAGCACATTGGTAAACCAGCCAACCATGTTCTGCCAGGTCAGCATAATGCTGAGAGTGATGGGTTTATCGGTTGGGTTGTGAGTCGTCCACTGGAACACCGCAACGGGATAACTCGTTTCCTGATAGTTATCGGGAATGATGGGCGAAAACTGTTCGCAGGTCAGCGCGGATTGAAAAACGTTCTCGTAAACAAACCAACTGCGAGGATAGAGAGCGTGATATTTGCCAGTGGGTCGCGAATTCTGTAGGGGCGGGTTTTCTAAAATGGCTTGCTCACCTTGAGAGAAATTAGTTAAACCCGCCCCTACGCTCGGATACCAACTCCAACTCCCCAAACTTCCATCCTCTGGAGGCTCCGTACATAAGGCATACGCTTGAGTCTGTTCACCGATTTGTTCAAAGACGCTGAACTGACAGGCGGGAATAGATTTGAACGTATGTTCACCACCGTCGATGTGCCAGAGATTAAAGTCGCCCCGATGCGATCGCCCAATGCACCCGGCACCAAAGCCACCAAGGGGCATCCCATGAAACGGACCGTCATCCAGATTGCTGGTGTAGCGGACGGTATAAGGCTTTTCCCAACCAAGACCGATCGGGCGGCTCCATGCACAGGAGGGAATTTGAGGAAATGAATTCTGATTTTGCATTCCCTGATTTTAGGGGTGAGGGCCGGGAATGCGATCACATGTAAGTCCTATTGGAACGCAAGAATTTATGTGATCAAGAATGTGAAATGACCCAATTATCGATTGAGTACGAACACTTAAAGAATCACTTTGAGCCTCATCTACTTGAAAATGTCTTTGCCCTTTTGTACCCAAAACGCCACAACAAGATAGACGATCGCGTGAAGACAGAGGATTTCCCAGTTGAGCGATAGGTTATGCCAGGTGGGGTCGTAAACAGCAGATTGCTCAAACGGCAGCGGAACAGTGCTGCCGTCAGGAAGCTTCGTTGGGGCTGGCACCATTGCGTTCACGTTGACCAAACTTCCGTAAGCACCCACTGACCAGCGGCTTAACATCAGCCAGGAGAGTTTGCTGGAGAATCCCTCCATTTTGAACAGCACGCCCGAAAAAATAATTTGGGGCAGCAACAGCAGCGGTAAAGCGTTGTTCGCCTGACTGCCGTTGCGAACAATCGCAGAGATCATCAAACCCATGCTGATACAGGCAAACAGCGTCAGAAACGTGGTGATACCCAAACCCAACGGCCAGGAAATCAGCTCTGGTTTGGGATCGGTAAACCCAATTAGAATCACCGCCACCATAAGCACCGTTTGCAGCAAGGCCAGAATCGCAAGGACGATCGTCTTCGACCCCAGATAGGCAAACAACCCTAGATTGATCAGTCGTTCCCTCAGGTAAATGGCCGATTCCTTTACAATTTCCTGCAACGAACTGGAAAGCCCCACCCAAAGAGCCGCGCAGGTAAAGACAAACAGCACCCGCAGAGCCAGCGGTGCCAGCGTGGGGTCAGGCTTGTCACCCAGAATTAACGGAGCCTTATTTCGCACCGCCAGGGTAATCAGGCTGATGCTAATCGGTGCGGTTAATAATGCTAGAGACAGGTTAATCGGGTCACGCAGAACAAGCTGCACGTAGCGCTGTGTCAGGAGGGCAAGCTGTTTGAAAAATGAGGTGCCCTTGCTGACTGAGGGAACCGATCGCATCTTCGTCCCATTTCCTGGGCTGAGATGTCCCGTAACGTAGCGCCAATAGTCATCAGATTGACGAAATTTGTCGGCCCAGTGACGAACGATGGTTTCTCCTCGCTCCAGTTCGTTGTAAATATCAGCAAAATCCCCGGTGGTCACTTCAAAAAACTCCAGGGCCTTTTGGGCGGGCCAAAGTAACAGAGCCGTCCCCTCGGCCAACAAACACGATGCGATCGCACAGGGTGATGTTTGCCGTTGCATGAGTCACCAGAATCACGGTACGCCCCTGGTTTGCCAGCTTCCGCAACAACTGCATCATCTTTTTATCCAGCCCTGGATCCAATCCAGAGGTGGGTTCGTCTAGAAAGAACAGCTTTGGGTCGGCGAGCAGTTCCACCCCGATGCTAACCCGTTTACGTTGTCCACCGCTGAGTTTGCTAACCAAAACATCGCGGCGATCGCTCATTTCAATTTCGTCCAGGGTTTTGCTGACCACCTCTTCCAGGTCCGTGTCTGAAGGCAGACGGAGTTTTGCTGCATAGGTCAGAACTTCGGCAACGGTCAGTTCCCGATGCACAATGTCGTCCTGGGGCACGTAACCAATTTGGGAACGGTAAACTCCAAAGTTGCTTCGCAGAGCATTGCCATTCAGATAAACAGTTCCCTTGTCAGTTGCGTCAATGCCCAACAGAGTCCGCATCAGAGTCGATTTACCTGCCCCACTACCACCCACCAGAGCGACAAACTGACCTGGCTCGATCGCGAGCGAGATCCCATCCAGCAGGCGACGAGTCTGGTTGCGCTTGTCTTTCACTTCTCGCACCAGATCCCAGGCATCGAGGCGAATCTGGTTTCCCCGATCAACCACCTCCAGGGTGTCGCCTCGCAGCACCAGCGTAAACGGTCCGATCTGAATGGCGACTCCTTCGATTAGCAGAATGCTGCCGCTTACCCGTCCACCATTAACGAACACGCCATTCGCACTGTAGTCCTTCAGAATGTACTTTCCCTGGCCATCCGGCTCGATCGTGGCATGGCGACGGGACACGATCGGGGAGTCTAATTGCAGGGTTGCCTGGGGTCGCGCCCTAACAGCACCGATCGCTGTTTCAGCGAAATAGAGCGTTTCTCCGGCATCTCAGCGGATTCCGCACCCAGCGGATTCCGGTAGGTCAGCACAATCTGGTTGCGCGGATTCTGCCCAATCCGCAGTTCTGCCCCATCTTTCAGTAGATACCCTTTGGATGGCGTAATTCGTGTACGGTTCAGGAATAGCCCGTTGGTACTGGGTTTCTGGCCGTCTCCGTCGTAAATGGTGTAATCTTCACCCGATCGACGCAGAAACGCATGACAACCAGAAATTACCTGCCATTCGTTGGGGATTAGGAGATCCGATCGCTGCGGATCCCGTCCCAGGAAATGCTGGTCTTGCGTTAGAAATATCTGGATGGAATGCCCTGGTTATTGAGTTCCAGAAAGGGTTGGGTTAAGACAGTCTTTTGCTCAGTTGTGCGCATTGGCTGTAGGGGGCATGTAATTGACAGCGGGCAGTCCCTTTGTCAAGCATACCCACGCGGCTTTAGATATAGCGACTCCGATGGAAAACGGTGGTGACGATCAGGAGAACAATGATTGAGCCAATCATGGATGGAATGAAGGGAACGCCTAGAATCCCCCAATGCAAAATTTCATTATTGATTCCATGGTCTTTAAGGAGCTTGAACACGACCTCTCCTAACCAAACTCCCACTAACCCCGTTAAAAGCAATCCTAGAAATCGTCCGGGAATGCGACGCGGAATCAAAATGTTGGCAATGTGAGCACAAATAATTGCAACAACGAGCTGTATAGCTAGATGCTCCATAGGTTTTCCTGCGAATAAATAGGTAGTGGCAGCGCTCTATTTCGACTTACGCCGATCGCAGTTCCAACCCTGAGCTTTGTTCCCGTCAATACGAAATCTTTAAATAAAAGTGGTAGGTGAGAGGTGGTAGGTGGTAAGGCGAAGAAAAAATTGTCTTGACATTATTTTGAAGACAGTTCTACCATTTCATTAGTTCGAGAAGTTTGAACTAATGAAGAATTGACATGGAGCGAATCATGACCCTCGAAAAGCTGTTTTCTCCGCTTACCGTTGGCGCTCTTGAACTGCCGAACCGTATTGTTATGGCTCCCTTGACGCGGGGACGTGCTCAACAGGAGCGAATTCCAAATGACATGATGGTGCAGTACTATGCGCTGCGTGCTGATGCGGGTCTGATTATTTCTGAAGCAACGCAAATTTCTGAACAGGGCGCAGGCTGGAATGAGTCGCCGGGAATTCATACCGATGCCCAGGTCAAGGGTTGGCAGAAGGTCACTAATGCTGTCCATCAAAATGGTGGACGAATCGTGCTGCAACTTTGGCATACCGGACGGGCTTCCCATCCGGATTTTCAACCTGGAGGCGTTTTGCCGGTGTCTGCCTCACCGATCGCCATCAAGGGTGAAGCCCACACCCCAAAGGGCACTAAGCCTTACGTTGCGCCCCGTGCTCTGGAACTGGATGAAATTCCGGGTGTGGTGCAACAGTATGCAGATGCGACGCTTCGTGCCCGTGAAGCAGGCTTTGATGGCGTTGAGATCCATGCGGCGAATGGCTACTTGATCGATCAATTTTTGAGGGATGGAGTCAACCAGCGGACAGATGCCTACGGTGGCAGCGTTGCGAATCGGGCGCGGTTGCTGTTGGAAGTGACAGAAGCCGTGGTGAATGCCTGGAGCGGCGATCGTGTGGGTGTCCGGCTGTCACCGACGAATCCCTACAACGATATGCAGGACAGCAACCCAAAAGCAATCTTTACCTATGCAGCAGAAGCATTAAATTCGTTCAACCTGGCTTACCTGCATGTGCTGGAAGCCTTACCAGGGCACTTTCTAGCTTTAGAAGGCGAACGATATTCTCCCTATCTTCGGGAGGCTTTTAAGGTGTCTTTGTCGTAAATGGAGGCTACGACGCGGAGAAAGGAGAAGCGGCGATCGCGAATGATGAAGCCGATCTGGTTGCTTACGGCGTTCCGTTTCTTGCCAATCCTGACCTGGTGAAGCGCTTCAGAATCGGTGCACCGCTCAATCCACCCGACCCCTCCACGTTTTACACCCCTGGCGAAAAAGGCTACATTGACTATCCCCTACTCTCCGCGGCCTGAAGAAGTGACTTCGGGCCCACTGATTGTCTCAAACGAAATGCAGTCGTCTCCCTGCACAGTACTTTGTTATGCTGAGTTGATAAAGCCTTCCACGCTTATCCGCCATGTCACAAACGACGACTGGATATAAGTTATTCAGCTAAATGAACAGGGTATTCCAACGATCGCGGGAATTCGCATGAAAGTGGTTGAGCTAATCACTTCCATGAAGACGTATGGGTGGAGTCCTGAAGAATTGGAGACTCAATATCCGCATTTGACGATGAGCCAGATTCACTCTGCATTAGCCTACTATTGGGAACACAAAGAGGAAATGGATGCGGAGATTGAGCAACTTCGTCAGACTGCTGAAACGCTGAGGTCACGAGCTGGTGAAAAGATTTAGAACTCATTGCTAAAGCTGGCAATCCAAAAGATTTTGCTAATCGCGTTCAATATTTACCCCATTTACCCCTTTAGATTACATGAGTTACGCTATCGCTAACTCATCCTTATATCCTTAAAGCAAAAATGCTCACCCTATAGGTTTTTCACTGCTTATTGATAATTGACGGAGGAGGTTGTGTATTAGACGGACTCTTAGAGTTCACGGAAGACCACATCGCTGCCAACGTACCAATAAGCGCTGCCAATAAAATGCCTGGAATGATTAGAGCTTCGTACGACTGCGTTTTGGGGGCTTTAGGACTCTTATCTGCTGGTAATGGCAGTGGAGAAGGCGGACTCAGGAAAGATAAATCTACGTTTGAATATATAGAATCCCTACCCTCTAATTGAGGGAGAGGAGAATCTTTGAGAGGATAGTTTTTGGAATCTTCAATAACAGAATTAAGGTCTGCAAGTAATTCTTCAATTCGATCTTGCTGTAGCTTAAATTCCAGTTGTGACTTATCTATCTCCCGCTGTTGCTCTACCTCATCCTGTTTCAACCTTTCTTGTTCTTTAATCTGTCGTTGTTGCTCTAGTTCATCCTGTTGCCGCTTCTTAATGATCTGATTGACAACCCTGCGAATGCCTTGAGCAACATCGTAGAATGCTTCATTTTGATTTGACCAAGTGGTGATTGGTTTGGCATCTCTGGGAAAAGCTTGGAGCTTGGCAAAAGGGGCATCGGTCCAATCAACGGGACTAAGGATAATGGGAATGACGTGGGCTTCTCCGGTTTCGTGGCGGTCCATTGCCCGTTGGAGTTCGATGCTTCAGCAGTATTCGGAGGCGAGAAAGTAGTGGCTAATCAAGAGCAAAATAATGTCAGCGGAGTTGAGATAATAATCAATCTCCCGTGCCCATTCAGAACTTGCTTCAATCCCGCGATCGTGCCACGCCCGAATTAATCCACCCTCTGTAATCCTGATAAATGAGAAGCTAGTTCATTTCGGAGTGCTTCGTCTTTGTGGGAATAGGAGAAGAAAAGGTCGATCGCGCCTTCAGCCATACCAGGTTCTCTGACAATTTCTCTTTAGGTCAATTATAGGCGTGCGTCTCTTGTCTCTGGTATTGTGACAACGATCGCCCCAAAACGTCTCTATTGAAGGTTGAAGCGAGGCAACTGTTCCTTTAAGGAGAAGCATTCAGGGTTGAAATGCGATCGTTCTTGTTTTAAGAGGCACCATTCTTGTTCGAAACGAGAAGGGTTCTGTTTGAAATGAGGAAATTGTCATTCAAAGTGAGAAGGTTCTCGTTTAGAGTGAGGAACTTCCGGTTTGGAACGGGAACGATCGCGTTTGAGATAAGAAAACTTTAGCTTCAAGTTGAAAAAGTCTAAGTTTTTCCTAGACTGCTTTGCTTTTGAAGGCAATTGGTTCTGTTTCAGGTTAAAAGTCTTTGCTTCACAGGTTCAGGCGTCTTATCCAGAGCGATAGACGTACAGTTCCGAATCGAAATCACCTAATCTGGATGTGCAAGCATGAGTCAGACAAGGACTACCATCAAACTCAAGGGTTAACTGCCAACCTTTAAGTGTTCCAGTATCGCCCTGCGCGTAGTCAGCCACTTGAAGCTGCCAGTTTCCTTGAGCAGCTTGATTGAGCACTCGCCTGAGAATTGGGGTGGTTTGCAGGGTGTAGGCGAATTGCAGGCTGTTTTTTCGTCCCAGCGTTCTGCCTTGCAAAAGCAAAACCTCCCCGTTGGAGAAATCAGGGTAATTTCCAAATCGCCAAGAAAGCTGTGGTCGATCGCTACACTGATTTGAATGTCACGGACCGTCCCAGACTCCTCAACGGTAATGAAACTGCTCACACCATTGGGATCGTTGTCGGGAATGTCCACGCGATCGATATTTTGCTGTTGAATCCGGCGAGAGGGGGCGATCGTAGAGGCTGCCTGCCGTTGCACTGCTGCCTGAACCGCTTTAACGGCATTTACCTTACCGAACCCAAACCAGTCACACCGTCCCCTACTTCATAGGTTCCTTTGCGAAGGCTAAATTGCGCATCGGGAGTGGTGTCTACGATTTTGTCGGCGGTTTGTTGAAGAATCTGCTTGACCTCTGCGGCGTTCAAATCAGGATTTGCCGATAGCACGAGGGCAGCGACCCCGCAACTAATGGACAGGCGCTGGATGTGCCACCAAAATCGGAGGTGAAATCACCAGGGTCATAGCCTGTTGCGCCGGGGCGATCGGTCGTGACAATTCCTAATCCCGCTAGCGCTCCTCTAACTTCAGGTGGCGTGAAGACATACCCGGTACTCAACCCAATGCCGGGAGGTGCATTGTTGCTGGGCGCGCAGACTGAAACTTCCGTTCCCCAATTGCTGTAGGCCGCTTTCTTACTGAGGCTAGTGCAGGCAGACACGGCGATTACATCTGGATGAACCGCAAACCCAGCAAGCCAGGCGGTAGTTCCATTAATTACATTGTTTGGCCAGCCGCTCTCGTTGACACTGCCGTTAGTGGGTCGGTTCGCGTTTCCAGCCGCAAAGACAATCACGCAGCCTTTTCCATTGCGGCCTTCGGTTGCAGCGCGGGTAAGCACAGCCCGTTGTCTGAGAGAAAGCGGGAAATAAACTGCGGCGGGTCCCCAGCTACAGGAAATGACCGAAGCACCGTGATCAACCGCCCAACTAAACAGATTTTCAATGGAGTCATCGTCTAAAAATCCGGTGGTCCGAATGGGCATCAGGGCACACCCGGGCGCAACCCCAACAGCCCCCGTTCCGTTTTCCTCTGCAACGGCTACTCCAGCGCAGGAGGTTCCGTGGTTGTCTTCCTGATCGCCAGGTAGCGGTAGAAAGTCATTATCCTTAAAGTCTCGTGGCGCTACGATTTTGCCAACCCCTTGAAAATCGGGATGGTTCAATGCCACGGAATCATCCATGATGGCGACGACCACTGAGCGAATGCCGCGTGTGATATTCCAGGCTTTCTCAGCAGAAACATGGGAACCTGCCGCCAAATTGGCCCCGCCGCTATGGTTTAGATGCCACTGCTTAGGGTAGAGCGGATCTTTGGGGCGGTAGTGGGACTGAGTTTGCACAACAATATTGGGTTCCGCCGTCAACACCTCCGATCGCTGCATTAAACGGTTCGCAATCTTAACGGGATTTTCGGTCGCTTCGGATGTGGTTTCAAATACAAAAGTATTGGGAATTCCCGCAACGGTCTTAACGGGACGAAGCCCAAGGGGAGCGATAATTTGGGCGATCGCGCCAGGGACTACCTGAGGCGCAAACTGAACCGTAAGCTGGTTGGTCAAATAAACAAGAGAACCGGGATTATCTTTTAACTGGTAAACATGAGTGGCAAAGTTCACCGAGTCTGCCTGCCGCAACTGTTGCATTACGGCATCCCGATGTTCCGGATTGACCACAATTTCGGTCAGTTGGGCAGGAGTCTCAGCAGTACTAACCTCTGCTGGAAGCGGTTGAACCAGATTCTCAAGATTTGCCTTGTCTGACGCACTGACCGTAAACCGATCGGGCACTTTCTCCAGCAGCAGTTCCTCCCTCCCCGCTGCAACACCTTACCAACACTCGACTCTGGCATCGCTGAATTTGGAGGAGTTGATGGAACAGAATTAGCAGGAGGTTGGTCAGTCATAGAAACACCTTGGGGAATTGCAGCGATCGTCGATGATGGTGGTATCGGCTATGAAGTTGGATTGTAGATTTTAGATTGCAGATTGAAACGTCAAAATTAGGAATTGAAAGACAGAACTAGAGTTCCCACCCTTCTATCTTTCTCACCTTACTCTTCGCAGCTCTTAAGACCTAACTTCTGCTCTTCACCTTCCTAATTCCACATTCAACAAGAATTACGCTTAGTAATTTGATATGGCCTTGTGCAAACATCCTCTTACCCCTCCCACCTGTCACCTACCACCTACCACCTGCTCCAACTGCTCAGAGACAGAAGAGACCGGCAGTGGTAATATACGTAAGTCTGAATACCTAAGCTAATTTTGCAGTTAAACCAACATTGCCTCATGAAACCCTTTGGAATGCAACGTCTCCCTCACATGACGGGACTGGTCGCCCTGTCGGTGCTGTCAGCCGCTGTCCTGTTGAAGCCTGTGAGCAGTTACGCCCAGGAATTGCCCTCAGGTCCGAATCAGGCAAAGCCGATCAACCCAAATGACCCGAATGTGTTGAAACCCATGCCCACAGGCTCAAACCAGGCAAAGCCGATCGATCCAAACGATCCTAGTGTGTTGAAACCTTCAGAGCAGGAAAGCGGTCTTCTCAGTCAGGAAGCGGGGAAGCGCTTGATGAATGAAGCCAACAGCGCAGTTTCCGCTCAAAACTATGATGTCGCCGTGAAGAAGCTGCAAGAGGCACGTCAGGTGTTCAACCAGCTATCTAATTTTTATCAAGATTTAGCGGGCAGTTTTTCTGGAATTGATAATCGCATCGCCGACAGCCAGCGCCGCAAAGCCCTTGATGCTGCTCAAATGCGGGACACAGCGACCTATCAACTTGCCCTGGTGCATCGAGCGCAGAAGAAGCCTGAACTGGCGGTTCCGCTGCTTGTTCAAATTATTCGTAGCCAACAGCCTACCCGCGATTTGGGGCAAAAAGCCTACCAGCAACTGTTTGAGCTGGGCTTTGTTGATGCTCCCTATCCCCGTCCGAGAGCTGAACAGCCTGGTTCCACATCTGTTCGCTAGACTGGATTTTGCAGGCAATGATTTCCTTTAGGAGGGTGAATGGTTAGCCCACAACAGGTCGAGGCAATGATTAAAGTTGAGCTGCCAGACGCCGAGGTACAAGTTCAAGACCTGACAGGAGGCGGTGATCATTATCAGGTCACTGTCGTATCCTCTCTTTTTGAGGGGAAAGGGCTGGTCCAACAGCACCAGATGGTCTACAGGGCAGTCGGGCAAGCAATGTCTACAGAGGCAATTCATGCACTGGCTGTCAAGACGTACACTCCTCAGTCGTGGGCAGCAACAGGACAAGTTGTTTGACCCACCGTAAATCAGGAACGCTACTTACTCCAGTCCACTTTCATTTGAGGCGGTTGAATTATGACCCCAGAAACCCAAGAGCGCATCGATAGTTTGATCAAGCAAAATAAGATCATGGTCTTCATGAAGGGCAATAAGCTAATGCCCCAATGCGGTTTCTCCAACAATGTTGTGCAAATTCTCAACTCGCTTGGAGTTCCCTTTGAGACCGTTGATGTCCTTGAAGATTATGATATTCGTCAGGGAATTAAGGAGTACTCTAGCTGGCCTACGATTCCACAGGTTTACATCAATGGGGAGTTTGTGGGCGGCTCCGATATCATGATTGAGCTTTATCAAAAGGGCGAACTGCAACAGATGGTGGAAGTTGCTCTGGCTTCCTAACAACTGGTATCAGACTAATCAAATTCCCTGCTGCCTTTGTTTCTAGCGCACGCAGGAATTTTACTTTGATGCGTTAGCCTCTTGTTATATTAACCTGGCAATATCTGATCTTGCATTCCGAACTGCCCTCATCCCCAACCCCTTCTCCCATAAAAGGAGAAGGGGAGCCGGATCGAAATCCCTCGCCTGCTTTGGGAGAGGGATTTAGGTGAGGGCGAATGGAGTCACACCAGTTGCCAGGTTAATAAGCCACAGCCATCGAGGTCGGGACGACTATCAGTGAGGTCCTTTGTCAATCACTGTTTCTTCCCTGGCCCCTGACACATGACACCTGCTATAGCTGCCTGAGACTCAACCTCCTTCATATCCGTTTCCCCTTGTGATGAGCAAGCTAAACTATCCCCACCCACTAAGCATTGCACCCATGATGGACCGGACCGATCGCCATTTCCGGTACTTCGTGCGGCAAATTACCCATCGAACGCTGCTTTATACGGAGATGGTGACGAGTGCAGCCATTCTGCATGGGGACAGGAATCATCTGTTGGGCTTTTCTCCTGAGGAGAAGCCCCTCGTGCTGCAAGTTGGTGGCGACAATCCAAACGATTTAGCTGAATGCGCCCGTATCGCTGAAGACATGGGCTACAACGGAATTAATCTAAACGTCGGCTGCCCCAGCGATCGTGTGCAGGAGGGTCACTTTGGTGCTTGCTTGATGCTACAACCTCAACGGGTTGCGGATTGTGTAGAAGCCATGCTTAAAGCAACCAATCTTCCAGTTTCGGTGAAGCACCGGATCGGCGTGGATGACCACGATCGCTACGAAGACCTGAAAAATTTTGTTCGCATTGTATCCAATGCAGGCTGTGAACAGTTTACGGTTCATGCCCGCAAAGCATGGCTACAGGGACTCAGCCCCAAGGAGAATCGGGAAATTCCGCCGTTACGCTATGAGGATGTGCATCGCCTGAAAGCAGAATTTCCATCCCTCTGGATCGAAATTAATGGAGGATTTGCGACTTTAGAACAGGTGGGGGAACAATTGCGATCAGTTGATGCGGTCATGATTGGTCGTGCTGCCTACGACAATCCCTACCTGTTTGAAACAGTCGATCGCGCCTTCTATGGGGAAGAACGGACAACGTTAACTCGACACCAGGTTGCCGTCGCCATGCTGCCCTACATTGATTTTTGGGTCGCAAGAGGTCTGAAACTAAACAAGATTACCCGACACATGCTTCAACTGTTTGCGGGACAGCCTGGAAGCCGGATTTGGAGACGAATCCTAACAGAGTATTCCTGCCAACCTGGAAACGGCTCCGAAGTCGTTTGTAATGCGCTTTCGCAGATGCCTTCCGCAACTGCCCCAATGACGATCGCTTGAGCGATCGTCATTCAACAAGTTTTAGTAATAACCGAGTTCCGATTCTGGCTTTTCGAAGTTGGAAGGATCGTAAAGGTACCGGGTAATTTCCTCTTCAAGACGGTGGATGAGATAGGGTTCAAGGCTATTTGCATGCTTAAGCGCTGCCAAATAGCCATCCACATACAGGCGCAGATCATCAAATCGGTAGCCCCGGTTCCAAAGGTCTACCAATGCGTCTGAAAGCTTTTGGTAGTAGCGAATGGTTAGAGTGTCCTGCAACATGGTTGGTGTTGAACGTGTTGAAAAGATCGCAGCAATTGAACGAAGATAGGTTTCAGGGTAGAAAACGGCCCCGATCTAGTCTTAATTCAGACATCACACCCTGAGATGTGATCCTAGCAAATCTCGAATACATACTTATCTTAACTTTGGTGTACTAACTTCTCCCTCTATCTCAAGATTGTTATAAGTTCGTCGAATATAAATTAAATTTAGGTCGTCAAAACCGACACAGGCTAATTAGTTTTACCGCCTTACCTTCCTGACTTGGGAGAAGACTTGGGAGACTTATCGTTTTTAATTTCCAGATTCAGAAATTAGGAAGGTACTGACGTCACTTCTGATAGGGAAATGGCTTTCGATAAAAGAGTCTACTTATTCGGTAGAGACTACATTAGCAAGGTTTGGTTTGCTCCAAATTACCCCCAAAGCTATTTGGGTACTTAGAAACCCTGAAGCGGTTGGGGTAACAGTGATTACAAACCCGGATCAAAGGCTCTGATAGGTTTAAACTCACAAACTTTAAGGAATGCAGCCTCCGTGGGAGCTTTTTGTATTCAAATCGTCGAGGGAAACCCCATTTGCGATCGCTGTTGGGCTGGCACTTACAGCAAGCAGGATACGCTGTCCATCAATCAGCAGACATTCAACAGGCCCGTGATGTGTACCTGCACCGTCAGCCAACCCTGGTGATTATGGACTCTGAATTGCCGGATGGTAACGGGTTGGAATTTTGCCGATGGCTTCAGCAGCAGCAACAATCGATGATTTTGATGTTGTCTGCCCGTAACACTGAAGCGGACATTGTAGAAGGTCTGCGGTCAGGAGCAGATGATTATTTGACAAAGCCATTCGGGATGCAAGAGTTTCTTGCCCGGGTCGAAGCATTAACCCGCCGGAGTAAAACCACATCTCCCCGCATCTCTTGACTATGGCGATCTCAAAATCGACCTGGTACATCGGCGAGTTCGCTTTAAGGGGATTTGGTCGATCTTACCCCACAGGAGTTTAGCTTGCTGTATGTGCTGGCTCAGGCAGGTGGAATGCCGCTCAGCCGCTCAGAACTCCTGCGGCGGGCATGGCCTGACGAAATCGACAACCCGCGTACTGTCGATACCCACGTCCTGTCATTACGGAAAAAGATTGAGATTGATCCTCGCCAGCCCAGTCTGATTCAAACTGTACGAAACGTTGGCTACCGCTTTAATCTAGAACTGCTCGTCCCAAACTCCAACCACCCAAAAGACTATCCTGACCATCGAAAATCGTTAGCCCGTCCTACCGCCCGCCTAGCTGTGGGCGATCGGGGAAGAGTATAGAGTCAAAGGACTTACACAAACGATTGGGTAATCGGTAATACGAGACAAATGAATTTTCTTCCAATTATCGATTATCTGTCCCATGACGTCCAAAAGCGCCAGATCACCCACTGTTAGTGTTGCTATGCCTTAAACGATGGGCTGTCCAGCTAATTGGCAAAATGATCAGTGGAATCATCGGCGCTAAAAAAGTGCTTGATGACGAAATTCCGCTCCTGCTTCCCCAAACGTGCAAACTAAAAGCCAGCTTCTCACGCAAATAAGGCTAGAAATAGTTGCGATCCAAAGCCAGGGAGCGGGGTAGCGTAGAAATACCATTAACACACTTATGGCTGTAGCAGAAATCAAATAGCTTACAAAAACACACCTTGCACCCTCAACATTTCCACTAGGAGAGTAGGCATGCAGTAGGTGAAGTACCCCACCGCCAACGGGAACGAATATCACGACAGAAAGAAAGATGAAAAGGATAAAAACAAGAGGTATGGCAACAAATGCCCAGATGAGTTGCCTAGTTACTTCCGCCATGCCAAAAGTTCATTTGCCGTGAAAGTTCCTTAAGCTAATCACTGCCCGACAGAACCCCTTACTATTTGCTTTTAGAGGTTTAGTTAAGTATCGCTGTCTTCGGTTGCCTGCATTTGCTGATCAATTGCCACCTGAATTTTAGTCTCAAAATTAGGATCGTCTACTGTAGTAATGGTGTTATGAGGACGATCGCTTAATCGACTAAGGTATGCCTGAAGAGCTGCTTTGTCTTCACGATGGCGGAGAAAATACTGTCTCAATTCCTTATCCGACATAGCCGTATAGTTAATCTGATTCATCAGAACACCTCTCCGTTGGGCGCAATCTGAAATTCAAGATTCTCAGTAGTTCCAGCTAAAACATAAAGATTGCTTGTTCGTTCATCCCTGCAAACAAGATGTATCGGCTGAAGCATAATGTAGGTCAACCAGTAATTGAGACGATATAGCCCTCTCAGTTGAGTATCCGTAGGCATTTACTCCACCCATCGCTATTTTAAGCGTTTCGATTACGGAATGACAGATAGTAGTGTATTCCCAGTTTCAGATTTATGAACTCAATGCCAGGTTGTCTCGGTGAACGACGGTTTCGGCTCCGGGGTAGCCAAGGATTGTGGCGATCGCGTCTGACTGACAGCCCTTAATTTTTGCAGTTCATCACTGGTGTAGTTGACTAATCCTCTGGCGATCTCCTGCCCGGTACGATCGCACAGTTTCACCGCTTCTTGGGTCTGAAAGTCGCCTTCTAAATGAATAATACCTGCGGCCAGTAGGGACTTCCCAGCATTGCGAATCGCACGAACCGCGCCATCATCCAGGTAAAGCTTGCCAGCAGGAACCAGCCCATGAGCAATCCAGCGCTTGCGGGCACTGGTGGGCCTGGGTTGAAACCAAACTGCGTACCGATCGGCTCACCCCGCAGAATCTTTTCAATGTTTCTAGGAAAGCGCCCTCCGTAATAACCGTTCGGACTCCCGCTCCGGTTGCAATCTGGGCAGCCGCAATTTTAGTGACCATCCCCCGTGCCCCAACGAGAACCGCGATCGCCCATCTTCACCTGGAGTTCTTTGAGCTGGTCTATGTGGTCTACCCTCAAAATGGGTTGAGCATCTGGATTGTTTCGCGGATCGGCTGAGTAAAGGCGATCAACATCCGTTAGCAGAAATAACCAGTCCGCCCGAACTAGACTCGCAACCAACGCCGAAAGCGTATCGTTATCCCCAAATTTGATTTCATCTACCGCAACCGTGTCGTTCTCATTCACGATCGGAATCACATCGAGATTCAGCAGTTCTTGAAACGTGCGCTCTATATTGAGATAGCTACTACGGTTTACCAAATCGCTGCGGGTAAGAAGAACCTGGGCGATCGGCTGCTGAAGAGACGTAAATAAATCGTCGTATACCCGAATGAGCCGTCCTTGCCCAACTGCGGCAACTGCCTGCTTCAGAGAAATAGCACGGGGTCGTTCTGTCATACCCAATCGGGCACAGCCAACTCCCATCGCTCCAGAAGACACCAGCACCACCCGATGCCCTTGCAGCCGCAGTTCGCTGAGGGTTTCTACAACACTGGCGATCGTGGAGAGCGAGAGTAGCCCTGTTTCTGGCTGAGTAAGACTGGATGTGCCGATTTTAACGACCAGAGTTTGCTGCATGAAAGGAGAGAAGTCAGAATCTTCCAACCATATTTTCCAAATGGCAAAGCGCTGGTTCCTCTATATAACAAGGACCAGCGCTTTACACAAGTATTCACAGGGATTTATGTCCAGGGTCTTTATATTAGCTGACCCCGTTTCAACTGTAATCATTTTGACAGAGCCATCGCGGGAGATCAAGATCCATAATTATTTCTTTATGTTTTGCTTATCTCACGATTCATAAGCTTTCATGTAGTTTTGTTACGCTATTATTTGTCGGGTAAAAGGAAGCTCCCAGAGCCTGGGAAAGCCATACTTCAAAGGAATGGAGTGGAGAACGTTTAACCACTTCGTTGGGGTTCACCATTGGCTCCACCAGGATTGTGAACAGGCCAAGCCGATTGCCCGCCAAAACATCAGTAAATAGTCGATCGCCCACCATTGCGATCGACTCCACCGGAAGATTCATCGCTTCAACGGCTTTCCGCAACTTCCGACGAGAGGGTTTGGCAGCGCCGACGATATAAGGTAAGTCAAGGGTTTTGGCAATCCGACGGATACGAACTTCGCTGATATTATTACTAACCAGCCAGAGGGACGCAACTTGCCGCACCTCCTCAACCCAGGGAAGCAGGTCTGTAGAGACATCAGTTGCCCGAATTGGCACCAGCGTTTCATCTACATCCAAAACCAGTCCTTTAAGCTGGTGGCGCTTCAAGATGTCTGGCGTGAGCTTTAGAATGGGCCCATGCAGAATCAGATTAGGCTGTAACAATTCACCCCAGGATATGGGTAAGGATGTAGAGTATAGCTTGCTTCTGCGGTGCAGTGGCATGGAAGATAGGGATTAGGGTTTAGCGGGTTGTGGGGACTTTGATGCGTCCCGTTTATCACGGATGCGCGTTTGTGCAGCCTGATGCTCTTCTAGAGTACGGCTAAAGATATGGGTACTATCGTACCGTGCAACAAAGTAGAGGTAATCGGTGTTTTCTGGGTAAAGGGCTGCTTTGAGGCTGGCAATTCCTGGACTTGAAATGGGGGTTGGCGGCAAGCCGGAATGTATATAAGTGTTATAGGGAGAAGGCGTTTTGACCTGATCCCAGGTTAAGGGATTGTCAGGCGTTTGCTGAACTCCCAGGGCATACTCAATGGTTGGATCTGCTCCCAGGGGCATTCCCTTCTTGAGCCGATTCAGAAACACCCCGCAATTAAGGGACGTTCTTTTGAAATAACAGCTTCCTTCTCCACAATGCTCGCTAATGTAACCCATTCAGAGAATTTCAGAGAGGTCTTGTTCTTCCCTCCTGATACAGCGGTAAAGCAACCTGCTCAAACCGGTTGAGCATTTGTTTCAGAATGTCGTTAGGGGCTGGTTTTCCATCGATCTGATAGGTATCGGGAAACAAATACCCCTCGAGGCGAGGCAGGTTGGAGGAATGCGGTTTGGGGAGCCAGGAGTATTGCTCTGTAGAAAACTGGTTTGCTGCTGTAAGGAAATCTTGGGCTGAAAAGAAGCCCTGCTCCTCAAAGTAGGTTGCCATCTGCTTCAATGACCATCCTTCTGGGATGGTAAAACTGCCATGAACTACTTCTCCCGACCAGATTCTAGTGGCGATCGTTTCCATTGATTGCGTTGACGACAATTGATAGGTGCCTGCCTTAAACCCACCCTGCGGATCTCTAAAGGTTAACCATCGAGTCCAAAGATTCCAGGCCGTAGCGGAGTTAATAATTCCTAGGGCTTCCAAATCCCTGCCGATTTCTTGAGCAGACGTTCCCTGGGCAATCTGCAGCTTCACGGTTTTTGCGGAGGCAGTTGCTCCGGCGGGAACTGGAGCAGCACTTGCCCAAGTCCACCACTGCCAGCCCCGCCATGCGAATGCCCCCATTAGCCCCAGAATGAGAACCAAGATGAATGTTCCTGCAAATCCTTTCTTGGCCGACTTCCTAGGAGGACCTTTGATTATGTTCTTAGAAGTGTTGTTAGCCAATTTTCTTGGAGTTTTTTTAGCCCCTGTCATGATTTTCTGTTAGTGAGTGGATGCCTAGAACCCGTTTTCTCAGGCGGAAAAGTGATCCCCGTTTGAACAAGGACTAATCATAGCAACCATAACGGCTAGCAACAACTTACTAGCCGTTTTTAAGAATTGAAGAGAAAATTCAAGCAGGAATTCCAGACGAATGCACGCGATCGTCTACTCAAACTGATCCAACAGTTGTTCCTCAATCTGGGGCAACAACGGCTCTATTTTCTTAAGCTCATCCGGGGAAAGAAGCTGAGGGTGGTTGCTTTCATCAAGCCGCGCCAGGATAAAGAATGGGTCCAAGGGAGCATACACACCAAACTCCTGTTCTTTGTAGTAGAAGCTGGCCAAGAATTGCAGTTCTTCTTCATCTCCCTCTTCGCCGTCTAAGTCTTCAAGCCCCTCTTCTTCGTCCACGTAATCAGGCAATTCTCCCTGAACTGTGAGGGTTACTGCCGTACGCTTGAGCATCAGATTTTGCTCCTCCAGGACAACTTTGGCGATCGGGAACAGGAGATCGATCTCGCTATCGTCCTCAACGGGAATTGCCTCTTCTTCGTCTCCGTCTTCCTGCCATGCCACAATTTCGACGGGAGAGTCTACTGGTAGCAGCAACACATATTCCTGCCCATCGAGTTCCAGAGAGTGCTCAATGGTGCAGGTGAGGGTCCGCCCAGCGTCATCATTGATTGTCACTGTTTCTATATCCATCTCGATGTCATCCTCGTGCATACTCGAACTCTCCCTGTTCTGGATTTTAGATTTTGGATTTTAGATTTTGAATTGATATCGGGTATCAAGCTGTTGAGCAGACATTAAGCAGTTAGCAGAATTAAACATTCCTGCTGCTGCTGTGCTCTTGATTTCTGGTTTTTCAGTTGCTTAACTGGTTTCCCTTACTCCCTATCGCTTCATTCCTGCACATCTATCTCCTCTATCCTTTGAATCTTCAATCGACGCTCATCCAACCATTGTTGCAGAATGAGTGACGCAGCTTTGCGATCGACTAATTCTTTGTTGCGAGAGGGGATATATTTTCTGCCCGAAGTAACTGCTCCGCTTGAAAGGAGGTCAAGCGCTCATCAACATACTCCAGCGGTAGCTGGAGCGCATCAGACAGGGATTGGGCAAATTTCTGCACGTGGCGGGCCTGGGTACCAAGCGTGCCGTTCATGGAGTATGGCAACCCCACCACCAAAATTTGAACCTGGCGCTGCTCTACTAGCTGTCGAAATTGGGTTATGACATAGTCAAACGATCGGCGCTCAACCGTAGTGGTTTCCGGTAGCGATTAACCCGGTGCCATCACAACCCGCGACTCCTACCCGCTTTTTGCCAACATCTAATCCCAACGCAGAGATTAGCATGCACTCACCTGCTGCCCTTCACACGGTTTAACAGCAAGGTCCTTCCTGAGGGGGTCAGAGAAATCCGTGGGCACTTGCAGGTTGAAAATACGCTTTTAGCGTCAGCAGTAGATTTCCCATTCTGGCTAGGCGCGTCAGAATTAGCACTTACCTGCCAAGGGGCCGCGTTCGCATCAACCAGTTCTGTTGGTGAGGGTTGAATAGTGGATTGCAAAACGATGCGGCTGGGAATAGGTTTACGAGATGGCTTCAACCCTTGCAGGACTTCGGGAAGCTGTAACCCCTCAAGCGCATTAGGCTTGGATTCCTTAACTTTGTGCCATACAGACCGCGACATCATCAGGGTGTGGCTAATTCGAGTTGCTCCTAAACGTCCAAGGTATTCCTCCCGTTCTGGCTGGTAGTCAGAGGAAGCCAGTTGAAGGGACTGAGTTGGAAGATCCTGGATAATTCGCGCCATCTGAGACATCAGCTCTGGATACAGCCAGGTATACGCAGGATGAACGGTTATCTGAGCCTGGTGGGGCTGAGAACCATCCCGGCAGAGTTGAACCTGGAAATAACCGATCGCGGCCTTGCGTTGCGATTCAAAAACATACCCGCTGACCATTTCTGTGTGGTTCAGCCAGTGCTTCAACCCTTCCAGGAGGGAGCGGGTCAGACTGGTTTTGAAATCTAGAAGGTGGCGATCAAAAACCTGTCTTACCAGTGGCGGCATAGAAGCGGTATCCAGTTGGTAAAGCAACTGGGCGTCGGCATTGCTAACGGGCAAAGGTTTGGCAGATCGGGTTCCCGTTCTGCCAGTTCTTGAAGCTGCTCTGGCGCGATCGACCAATAGGTGATTTGGGCAAGGGGTTGAAACCCGTTCTCTCGATAAAGAGCGAGGGAATCTTTGTCGTTCACATTCGCTTCTAAAAGCCAGGTACGCGCTTCCCAAATGGTGTCAAAGCAATGGCGTAATAGAAGTGAACCGACATCAGAAAGGCAGAATTTAGGGAAACAGGCCGCGATTCTAGATTGGACTCTAACGATTCGTCTCCCGTTTCTGAGTCGGCGTTCTCTGAAGCAGGGAGATTGCAATTTACCGCAACACGGTCAACCCGCCAGGTACTGCGCGTGCGGTTGAATGGTGAAACCCGAATGACACCACAAATAGTACTGGCCTGTTCTGCCAGGTACGTGCAGGATGAATTTTTCAGGGGCTTTAGCAGAAGGCCAAAAACCCGCGTTAGGCTGTTCCAGGGACGCAGGGAGAGAACTTTGAAGGGCCGCTCTGAATCGATCGAACTGCGAATGTTATCTGAATCAAAATCCTCTACATAGAGCCTCTCAACCGTCTCCAGATCCCGGTACTGAACTGGACGGATTATCACTTGGGTATCTTTTGCTGGGACTTGAGACATTGGTTAGGACGGCTGGTAGCCGCACGCGATGGGCGGGTTCAACCTTCATTCTAAACGGTTTGCTGAAGAAACCTCATTTCTAAACGATGTCCATAGGATTCAAACCGATTTAGGCGCTACGGGACGAATCAGAACAACCGGGGTCTGCTCGGCTGCGTTGCCCGCTGGATTTCTAAGCAGGGCTTGTTTTAGGAACGGGGTCGAAACATCTGCCGTTGCCGCCAAAACTTTAACAGCTTTCAAATCGTTGACATCTACGATTGCCGCGGATAGCCCCGTTTCCCGCTGAATCTGGTCGACAACGGCCTGAGGGTTTTCGGGTCCTAAAACAATAAACTGGTCGTAGGGAGGAAGGGTTCCCGTCACGTCATCAATTAAACGAGCCTGCTCTCCGGCCAACTGGTAAAACATTCCAGGTTTGCGCAGAACCTTAGCAACCGCCCCTATCAAGAAGGCAAACAGTACCCGTACTGGCCCCACAATGTCGATCAGAGCCTGCATGCCACAGGCCGTTGCCAAACTGGAGGTTGGCAGAAACAAGTAGCAGAGCCGTCTGGCCGTCCACCCAGGTTTAATATCTGTGGAATGGCGAAACCGTCCCTGCATAATTGCGATCGGTGTTTCACCAATAGTCACAACATCTCCCGGTTCCGCATGGGGCATTACATACCGCTTCACAACTTCTGACGGGTCATCCAAATGGGTCAGCAGATGGGTTCGAATTGGCAATACATCTGCGTTTGTTGCTGGCCTCCAGTTTTCGAGTCTCTAGCAGATGGAAACGTTAATGGCACAATCACATGGCGAACTTTTGGAACCCTTCCTTGAGGGCCATAGGTCACGTAATGAATTTGAATCCAGGCAACATTTAACTGGCTCAGATCTGCTCCCGAATTTCAACGGTGACTTCGATTGGGTCTACCTTTCCAATTTTGACGATATGGGCTTCCCAATAACCATCTTTTCTGGGGTTTGCATCTCTAAAGCGGGGAATAACCCGTGTGGTAGTTGTGATTCCCTCCAGGCTACCGGACGACATGAGTTTCACATCTACCCAAACTTCTGGCACCATGACTTCCAATCGACGAGTCAGGTTACAGAATTCCATCTCACCAACCAGAAAGTAGCGATTGGGTTCATACCCTTCCAGTTGCCACTTTCCAGCAGTCAGCTCCAGTTTGTTTCCAGGACGACGACGATACTGAATTTCCAATGCTAGCAGTAGCAACGCCAGCAACACAACTATGGCAATGATGAACGCGATCGCAAAACTCAACATAGGGGAGGATTAGGGGTCAGGGGTCAGGAGTCAGGGGTCAGTGAATAAACGTTTTTAGGTTGTGAACTGGTGACACCTGGTTCTTTGCTCAGAAGCTTACAACACTTCGCGCAAAAGCTTACAACTAAAACCTGACCCTTGATATCTGAATACCTGCCCCTGATAATCATCGACTTGCCGCTAAAATCTCGTCGTCTACCGAAAAATCAATTTCGGCTTTGTCACGCTGAGATGGAAGATAGTCGTTCTGGAAGGAGTCTTTCAGCCCAGAAATCAGATCATAGGTTGGCTGCCAGTTCAAATCGGAAATTGCTTTTGAACCGAGGTAAAAAGTGTTGGGTTCTCAGGGAAAGGCTTTGCGCTTGCCAAAGTCAAACGCTTTGGGGTCGTAGTGAATTAGCTGCACGCTATCGGGGATTTACCAGCCGCCGCTGCACAGGCGCGAGCCAGTCCATCAAACGTGACAAAGCGATCGCCAGAGACGTTATAGATCTGGCCCACAGCCGCAGAATTTCCCAATACTTGAGCCATTGCCGCGGCCAAGTCCTTGACATGCCCCAGTTGGGTAATGTGTAGTCCATTTCCGGGTATGGGGATTGGGCGATCGCGCACAATCCGATCAAAAACCAGGCTTCCAAATCGTTGTAGTTCTGGGGACCGTAAATGTAGGTCGGACGGATGGAGGTGAACGGAAGATTCTGTTCAGCCAGGTAGAATTCAGTGTCGTGTTTTCCCTTATGGCGGCTCTTTGGGTCCACCGGATCGCCTTCTACATGGGGCATCTGATCAGACTTAAGATACACACCCGCAGAACTCATGTAAACAAAGTGCTGCACCCGGTTCTTAAAGATCTCCGCCAGCGGTTGGTGTCGCTGAGTTCCCGGCCGTTGTTGTCAAAAATGGCATCAAATGTTTCCCCTGCCAGCTTGTCCTTCAGGACAGTGGAATTAGTGCGATCGCCCTGAATTTGTTGAACTCCAGGTACTGGGGCAGGCTTATTCCCCGATTAAACAGCACCACCTCATGCCCTTGCTCAACCAGAAGTCGAGTCAAATAAACCCCAATAAATCAGGTTCCCCCATCATCAAGACTCGCATCGCCCACCACCCAACGGTCAACAATTCTTTATCTTACTGCCTGAGCGGAGCGAGGGAGTGAAGGAGTGAGGAGTGAGAGGTGAGGTGGAGGATGACCAGTTTCTTTCATTCCTCATCCCTCATCCCTCGTTCCCTACCCCCTACCCCCGTGTTCTATAGTAGGAAAGCCGATAGTCGTTAGTCCCATGCAATCGAAATCAAGCCGTTCCCGCTCCGCTGACTCGTCCTTTTCAATGGATGATTTTGCTAAAGCTTTAGAGCAGTATGACTACGAGTTTCAGAAGGGGCAGGTCGTCTCAGGTCGGGTGGTGAGTTACGAGAGTGATGGTGCCTACGTTGATATTGGAGCAAAATCTGTTGCGTTTCTGCCTTCGTTTGAGGCGAGTTTACGGGGTGTTGCAGATTTGTCCGCAATTTTGCCCCTGAATGAAGAGCGAGAGTTTCTCATCATTCGAGAACAGGATGCCGATGGACAGGTAACATTGTCGCTCCGGCAGTTGGAGCTAAAACAAGCCTGGGCTGATCTGGAAGAGATGCGAGATTCCAATCAAAGCTTGCAGGTTCGGGTAACAGGCATGAACAAGGGTGGGGTCACGGTTGATGTGCGCGGTTTGCGCGGATTCATTCCCCGATCTCACCTGGTTGAACGGGACAACCTCGAATCGTTGAAAGGAACAACGCTGACCGCCAGCATTTTGGAGTTGGATCAGAGCCGCAACAAATTGGTCTTCTCTAACCGTTTAGCAACTCGCTCGGCTGCCTTTAGCCAGTTAGAAGCGGGGCAACTAGTTGAGGGCACCGTCGCCAGCATCAAACCATTCGGTGTGTTTGTGGAGTTGGATGGCACCAGCGGTCTGCTGCATATTAATCAGGTCAGCCAAAAGTACATCAATTCCCTTCCAGATCTGTTTCAGGTGGGACAGCCCATCAAAGCGATCGTGGCGGACATTGATGAAGGTAGAGGTAGAATCTCGCTGTCTACTAAGGTTCTGGAAAACTTTCCAGGCGAAATGCTAGAGAATATGGCCGATGTCATGGCAGAAGCAGAGTCACGCAAAGATCGCGCCAGGAAGGCCATTTTAGGAGAGTAGGTTTAGGAGAGTAAGGGATGGGGCCACATGCCAACGATTTGGGAAGTTGATTTTTACTCGCGCCCAATCCTGGATGAGCAGGGAAAAAGGTTTGGGAGATATTGGTTTGCGAGAGTTCGCTGAGCATTGATACGCCACCGGAATCCCTGTTTCGCTATGCCGAGTTTTGTTCAAGCAGTGAGGTAAACTCAGCCAAACTGAAAGCGGTGTTGGAGGAAGCCATTGCCCGTGCTCCCGCTCCGCCCAATAAAGTTCGCTTTTTCCGCCAGGCTATGAAAAATATGATTTCTAAAGCCTGTGACGATTTGGGAATTCCTGCTAACTTAAGCCGACGAACCATTGCCCTCGATCGCTGGTTGCAGCAGCGGCTGGACGAGGTTTATCCTGCACAACCGGGATTTCAACCCGGAACGAACCCGACGGTTAGCTTTGCCGAAACAAATCCCCAGGCTTTACCCGATGCGCTGCTGGGGCAGAAGTGGGCATTCGTCACGCTGAAGGCGGGTGACTTGAAAGAGATGAACGAATGGACGATCGACTTTAGTGAAGCGTTTTCCCTCAGTCTGGTGGGGATAGGGCCTGAAGCCAACATTCCCGGTGTCGTCATCTTCTCCTCGCGTGCAGTTGCGATGGCAGCCTGGATGTCTGGGCTGGAACTGGCATTTCTGAAAGTTGATGACGGTCCACCCGCCCGCCTTCTGCTGGAAACCGGGGTAAACGATCGCTGGGTTCTGGCTGGCCTTCCTAACGCCAGTGTTCAAACCGAAGCAAAGAATTTTGAAGTTGCTAAGCAAAAGGCTGAGGGGGTCCACTTTCTCGCCATTCAGTCCAGTCCTGAAACAGAAGCATTTGCCGGATTCTGGTTATTGCAGGAGGTCAATTTAGCGTAAAGTGATCCTTGGGAGGTGGGGAGTCGGGGTCGGGAGTCGGGGCGGGAATTAAATCACCTGATGCCTGATACCTGATACCTGACACCTCGTTCAAGCACGTAGATACAATAAACAGGTATGGAGTCCGACGAGTTTCACCAAGAGACGCTGGCAGAACAATTACTCGATTTGGCTGCCAGGTCAGGGGCAGAAGCGGCGGAAGTATTTCAATCCCGATCGCTCTCGCGTCCCGTTTTTTTGAGGCGAATCGGTTGAAACAATTGGAGAGTGCTCAGGCAGAAGGAATTGCACTCCGGATATGGCGAGAGGGTTGTCCCGGTTTAGCGGTCGCTTACGGTCCCGTAGAGCCACAAGCATTAGTCGATCGGGCCATTGCTCTGAGCCAACTCAATGAACCAGAAATCATTGAACTGGCGGGGGCATCCAAACAGGTCTATCCCGATTTGGGTGAATTAGTTGCTGTGGAGCAACTGGTGGAATGGGGTAGACAGGCGATCTCGCTGATTCGAGACAAGTACCCCGATTTGCTCTGCACAGCAGAGTGGGAGTGTGAAGCAGAAACCACTCGTTTGCTCAATTCCAACGGTTTGGATTGTGGTTACACCGATACAACTTTGAGCTGCTACCTGTCAGCAGAATGGGTGCGGGGAGATGACTTCCTGAACGTTTCAGATGGACAAACCCAGCGAAATAGCCTGGAACCTGAAGCCCTTGCCAACCTGATTATGCAGCGGTTGGAGTGGGCAAGCGACAATAGCAACCCTCCCATTGGACGGTTGCCAGTTTTGTTTACGTCTAAGGCGGCAGATATGCTGTGGGGCACGGTGCAGGCTGCCTTGAACGGCAAACAGGTGATTGAAGGGGCATCCCCTGGAGCGATCGCCTCAACGAACAGGTTGTTTCAGAAAAGCTAACCCTTCTCCAACAACCCGATGTGGGTCCGTTTAGCTGCCCGTTTGATGACGAAGGGACTCCCACCCGTCCCATCACATTTATTAACCATGGAATTTTGCAGCTTTTCTATACCGATCGCACAACCGGCCGCGCTTTAGGTAGTGGCACCACTGGAAATGGGTTTCGACCGGGGTTAGGCAGCTATCCGACTCCTGGTTTATTTAATATTTTGATCCAGCAAGGAACAAAATCCCTGGATGAGCTGATTGCCACAATGGAGGAGGGTTTAATTGTGGATCAGATGCTCGGAGGCGGTGCGGGTATTTCCGGCGATTTCTCTATTAACGTGGACCTGGGCTATCGGGTAAAAAACGGCAAGATCATCGGCAGAGTGAAGGATACGATGGTTTCTGGCAACGTTTATACTGCCCTCAAACAACTGCTTGAGATTGGCAGTGACGTAGACTGGAATGGCTCCTGTTACACACCCTCGCTGGTTGTGGACAGCCTATCGATCACAGGACGAGCGTGAGAGAGTATTCATTAAATCGATCGCCCGTTTGAAGATCAGATTTTGAAGATTGGGTATAGAGTAAAGGATTCCTTGCTGAACTACTCCTTTTAAAACGGATTGATGGAATAGCGAGACTGGCAATAGACGCCACACTTAGAACCAACCTGGCAGTTTAAGTGACTGGTGGTAAACCATGTAAACTCTGGCAACGAGCATTATGCAATTCCTGTTGTTGTTCGTTCTCAAGCTCCTTGTGGGACTCGTCATATTCGGAGCGCTCGTCTATCTCGCTATTTGCATCTTTCTCCTTCTGCGTCAAAATCGCCTGATTTTCCTTCCGTCCTCCACGATCGAGACTACTCCTAGGGACTTTAATTTAGTTTTTGAAGACGTTTGGATCCCTGTAGAAACTTTCAAACGCGACGTCAAGCACCAAATTCATAGCTGGTGGATGCCAGCAAGCGGCCCAGAGCGTGGGGTAGTGCTGCACCTACACGGCAATGGTCATAATGTTGGGGCAAACCTGACTCAAGCCCTACAGTTTCACCAACTAAATTTGTCCGTTCTGTTGATTGACTACCGTGGCTACGGACAAAGTATCGGCAGCTTTCCCACAGAAGCGAGCGTTTATCAGGATGCTAGAGCCGCCTGGAACTACCTGATACACAAACGCAACATCTCACCCGGTCAAATCGTTCTGTTTGGTCATTCGTTGGGTGGGGCGATCGCGATTGATTTGGCTGTGGAGCATCCCGAAGCTGCGGGGCTAATCGTGCAAAGCTCGTTTACCTCAATGCGCGCCATGGTCGATCAAATGGGCCAGTTTCGCATCTTTCCGGTCGATTTTCTGTTGACGCACCAATTTAACTCCATTACCAAGGTGCGATCGTTACAGATGCCTACGCTCTACATTCATGGCACCCATGATCCACTTATTCCCTATTCCATGAGTGAAGCATTGTACGCAGAAACAGCGGAACCCAAAGAACTTCTTCTTATCCCTGGAGCTGACCACAACAACATACCTGAGATGGGGGCTTTCCCTATTTCCAGGCACTTAAAACGTTCGTTAAACAGGTTAACAACCGAAAGCAGCACCAGAACGAAAAAGGATAAACCCTGGATGTTGAAGGATAGAAAGCAGGAAGACGGACTAAGCTTATACAGCCCTATCCCTCCGTTTTCTACCCCTCAAACTTGTGTTATTCAATCTCAACCAAACGAATATCGAAGGTCAGATTCTCACCCGCCAAAGGGTGGTTTGCGTCTAGCGTAACTGTTCCATCAGAAACATCAGTGATGATGACGGGAAGAACCTGTCCGTCAGGTTGCTGAATCTGGAGTTGCTGACCAACTTCAGGGGCAATTTCCGCAGGCATCTGCTGGCGATCGATGGTCACAACCATTTCTTCCATATAAGGACCATACGCCTGTTCAGTTGGGATGACTTCTGTTTTAGAATCCCCGGATTCATGCCAACCACAGCCTTCTCGAAACCGGGAATGATGTTTCCCGCGCCAATTGTAAACTCTAGAGGGTCACGGTCAGCGGAGGAATCAAACACGGTGCCATCTTCTAGCTTGCCGGTGTAGTGAACTTTTACAGTATCACCGTGTTTCGCTTGTCCCATCATTTATTTCTCCTTGACTTATCTAACGGTTAAGTATGGTGCGATCGCCTACAAGACGTTGGATTACTTAAACTTGTTTTTTGATTATGGTTGTGGCCTGTTCTTGCCACCCTCCCCATGATAATTCGCCATTTTCAGGCTGCAAGTCCTCCAAATAAATACATCCCCTCCCCATTCCAAAACACTTTTTGTCCATACCTACTCAATCTGCATAGCGAAAACCTGAAGCAGAGGAACACTTTTCAGGCCGCCCAACGCTTCACGAATTATTGAGAACTGCCGTAGAAAGACTGACACACACCTCAGAGGTTTTAACCAGGAATTAGCACCCCACAGACAAGATCGGCGCTGAAACCTCAGAGGTTTTAGCATTAGAACGACCGCAGTAGCAGAAGGCAGGTTTAAGCCTGGGATTATGAACGTGACCGAAAATGCAGACGTAATAGTGATTGGCAGCGGAGTTGGAGGATTGGTTGCTGGGGCATTGCTGGCCCGCTATGGCAAGCGAGTGATCATCTGCGAGAGCCACACCATTCCCGGTGGAGCCGCCCATAGCTTTTCTCGACGGGGTTTCACTTTGATTCGGGTCCTTCGTTTTACTGTGGCCTTAGCGATCCAAAATCGCTCAATCCATTAAGGCAGGTACTGGATGCGTTAGGGAAACAGTTTCCGCGATCGCCTACGATCCGCTTGGTCACTACCACTTTCCAGAAGGAACCTTCCCCGTCTACAGCAATGCCGAGCGTTACCGGGAAACAGTGGAACGATTCTCCGCGCAGGGAGCAGCGGAACTGCGGCAGTTAGAAAAACGGCTACTCGCGTTGTATAGCTCACTGCGGGATATTCCCACGCTGGCCTTGCGGGCAGATCTGAACCTGATCCCAGTGTTGTTGGGGCGTTATCTGCCATCTCTGCTGAAACTCCTGCCTCACTTAGGCACTATTCAAGGATCCGTTGCGGATTTAATGCAGGAGATGCGCGATCCCTGGCTCAGACGGTTAATCGATCTAGAATGCTTTTTGCTGTCTGGTTTGAAGGCAGAGGGCACCGTCGCGCCTGAAGTTGCCTTTATGTTTGGAGAGCGTTCTTGTTCTGTAGTGGATTACCCGATCGGGGGAGTGGCGCGATCGTGCAGGCCTTGGTCCGGGGATTGCAGCGCTGGGGTGGCCAATTGCGATTAGGTACCCACGTCGAGAAGATTCTTATAGAAGCTGGAAGGGTTGTAGGTGTAAGCCTGCGTCAGGGTGAAATTCTGAAAGCCCCCATTGTTATTTCAAACGCAACTGTCTGGGATACGCTTACAACACTTTTGAACCAGGACGATTTGCCAACAAGCTATCGTCAGCAAATGTTGGAAACGCCCGCGATCGACAGTTTCATGCACCTCCATTTAGGGATTCGGTCAGATTGGCTAGAAGCGCTTACTGGTCATCATGTAGTCGTCCACGAAACCGATCGAGACATTGCCGCTCCGGAAACACCTGCATGATCTCCATTCCGTCTGTCTGGGATTCCAACTTGGCCCCAACCGGGCACCACGTTATCCATGCCTACACATTAGAACCTCATGCGGGTTGGCAACGGGATAACACCTACACAGAACGCAAGTGCGAACGGGCAAAACCTCTATTTCGGGCATTGGAGCGTGTCATTCCTGATGTACGCCAACGAATTGTACTAGAACTCATCGGTACTCCCCTGACCCACAGCTACTACCTCCGCCGCCATCAAGGAACCTATGGTCCCGCGATCGCTGCTGGCCAAGGGACCTTTCCCGGTCCTCGCACCCCAATCGCCGGACTCTACCGTGTTGGTGACAGCACTCTACCCGGAATTGGCGTTCCCGCCGTCGCCGCCTCAGGCATTCTATGTGCAAACAGCCTGGTCAAACCCAAACAAACCGCAGAACTGCTACACAGCCTTGAGCTGAATAAATCAGAAAAGATTAAAGATTAAACTCTTAGCCTTCAGCCTTTAGCCTTTAGCCTTTCATCCCTCATCCCTCACCCCTCATCCCTCCATCCTCCTCCCCAATGTCTTCTCTCCTCGCAGACTTTCGTGGCGAACTTGCTGCCCTCAGTGCTGCCTTCATCTGGGCAGTTGCCGCAGTCATTTACACCGGAATTGGACAGCAACTTTCTCCGTTAATGCTAAATCTGGTGAAAGGATTGATTGCGATCGCCCTCCTCCTGCTTACGCTCCTGTTGCAGGATCAACTGTTTCCCCAGGTTTCGCTTTCGGCGATCGTGCTACTTGGCTTGAGCGGTGTTATTGGAATTGGGTTTGGAGACACGGCTTACTTTGAAGCACTTAATTGTCTAGGAGCAAGACGGACCCTGATCCTGGAATCTCTGGCTCCTCCCCTCGCCGCTCTGCTAGCACAGACTTTCCTGCGTGAGAACCTGACGACCCAAGCCTGGGTTGGCATCATCCTAACGATCGTCGGAGTTACCTGGGTCGTCATTGAGCGGACTCCCGACGCTACCGAATCTCGATTTCGACCACTGCGTGGTAGTTTTTCGGCGTAATAGCAGCACTGGGTCAAGCAGGAGGTGCCGTTCTCTCCAGATCCGCTTTAGCCGGGACAACCATTAATCCTCTTTGGAGCGCATTTGTACGGTTGACTGGAGGGGTTTTACTGCTGCTGATATGGGCTATCTTGCAGCGCAATTCTCTTCAGAAACTCGCTCCCCTACGATCGCGGCAGTTGGTAATAACGCTTGTGGGAACTGCTTTTGCCAGCACCTATTTGGGAATTTGGCTGCAGCAGATGTCGCTTAAATACGCGGCTACCGGAATCGCACAATCACTCACCTCGACCAGTCCACTATTTGTCCTTCCGATCGCGATTGCTACAGGTGAACGGGTCAGCTTGAGAGCGATCGTGGGAGCCGTAATCGCCTTAGCTGGAATCTGGTTATTGCTAATTAGGTGACGTGGTTTGAGGTATTCGAGCGATCGGCGATCGGTTAATCACTAGTCGGTAATTAGTAATCGGTAATTGGTGATTGGTAATTGATTCACCTAACCATCCATACCCATCGCCCATCGCCCCTTGCTCATCGCCCATTGCTCATCGCCCATTGCCCATTGCCCATTGCCCATTGCCCCAACTGTGAAACCTTGATAACTCCTCCACAAGTCAGATTTCCTTGACGCTCCCTACCCAATCCTAAAATTGGTTGTTATATTAATTTACAAAGCTTTACGAAGCTTGACTGATGGAAGGTTACGTTTCCTTAAATGCGCTAGTTCATTGCATTTCTTTTATCGAGAACCCACATTGGAGAGCTAACCATGACTGATGCAACCAAAGTGACTGTGCCTGCTGTAGAAGCAGATCGGAACGCCTGGAGGTTTGGCTTAACTCCCCAAGCTGAACTCTGGAACGGTCGTCTAGCAATGATCGGTTTTCTGGCTGCTGTGCTGATCGAACTGTTTTCTGGTCAGGGCGTTCTGCATTTCTGGGGCCTGATGTAATCTCAGGTAGCTAAACGGCTTCCAAATGATCTAAAGACAATTCTCTATCTCCTTAGTGCTAATAGCCATCAAACGACTTCTTCTGGGGTTGAAACCGTTTGATGGCTATCTCTATTTAGCAGATTCAGATTTAGTGGAAACGAGAGAAAGGGACGGGCGGTTGAATAGCAATGCAAAGAAGGGATTCTACGCTCCCGATGGGTCTGTATACCCCTGGATGTTTTCGGGGTTAAGCGGACGCAGAATGTTTGTTGCTCGAATAATGAGGGGTTCCGGGCCTTTCACCACAATCAGATACTTGCCTGCATTTAAACGATTACGGTAAGGCAGTGCATCTCCGCTGCCAGAGGACAAGCCAACGCCCCCGCCTATAAAAAAGCCACCCATTGCACCTGCGATCGCGCCTAGAATTCCACCAATAATGTGATTGCCAATTGCACCCGCCCAGGCAAAGGTTTCGAGTCCCGTGATCAGGTTGAAGATGAAGCCTGCCGCGAAGCCAAAGGGAATCAGCCAGGATGACATCAGCTTTGTCAGCTTACTGGCCTCTTCATTGGGATCGATCAAGCCGTACTCGTCAGCGCTCTTATACCCCTTTCCCAGAATGGACACGGAATCGTTAGAGAATCCTTCTTTTTCAAGAGCAGAGTAGGCAGCTTCAGCCTGGATACGATCGCTCAAAACAGCAACGAGGTAGTTCATAGAAAACGAGGTAGTTCATAGAAACAGAAGTGAAGGAATAAAGAATAAGGACTAATGTTTTTATCCTTCTTTTATCCTTTATCCTTGACCATCCAACTAACAGCCTACCAGGATGGGCTTGGAAGTTTGGGTAGGTTAAAAAATCAGACACTTTAAGTCAATACGTCTCTAAAATGACGTACTTTAAAGATTCTGCTTGGATAGCAACTGTTCACTCTGCCTGAGAGAAAGAAAAATTCTATGATTTTTACTGGCACCTCTGGTGATGGTTGCTAGTCCAACGGTTCGTGTCTCAAGGCTCACTACTATTCACTCTCTCAAGCTTGATATGCCTAAAGTTCTTGTTTCAGACCCCATTGACCAGGTTGGGATCGATATATTGTCGCAAGTTGCCCAGGTAGACGTGAAAACAGACCTGTCTCCTGAAGATTTGATTCAAACAATCTCAGACTATGACGCCTTGATGATTCGCTCTGGCACCCGCGTCACGAAGGACGTGATTGAGGCTGGGAGAACCTGAAAATTATTGGGCGGGCAGGCGTTGGTGTTGACAATGTGGATGTCATGTCAGCAACCCGTAAGGGGATCGTAGTGGTTAACTCCCTGAAGGAAATACGATCGCTGCTGCCGAACATACCCTGGCTCTGATGATGGCATTGTCTCGCTATGTTGCGGACGCCAATCAGTCAGTCAAGAGCGGCAAGTGGGATCGCAAAAGCTACACAGGGGTTGAGGTTTACAAAAAACGCTGGGAGTAGTTGGTTTGGGCAAGATTGGTGCCCATGTTGCCAGCGTTGCCCGCGCAATGGGAATGAAGCTATTGGCCTATGATCCCTTCATTTCCCACGAACGGGCAGAGCAGTTGGGCTGTCGTCTGGTGGAATTAGACCTGTTGTTCCAGGAAGCCGATTACATCACGCTGCATATTCCAAAAACGGCTGAAACGACCCATCTGATCAATGCAGACGCGATCGCCAAGATGAAACCAACCGCCCGAATTATCAACTGTGCGCGAGGTGGCATCATTGACGAAGCGGCACTGGCAGACGCACTCAGACAGGGTAAAATTGCCGGGGCTGCTCTGGATGTCTACGAACAGGAACCGTTGAAAGAATCCTCGTTACGCGAATTGGGTAAGGAAATGGTCATGACTCCCCACCTGGGTGCTTCAACTGAGGAAGCCCAGGTTAATGTGGCGATCGACGTAGCGGAGCAAATCCGGGACGTGCTGTTGGGCCTTCCTGCCCGATCGGCGGTTAATATTCCCGGACTGCGGCCCGACCTGCTGGAACAACTGCGCCCCTATCTGCAACTGGCTGAAACGCTGGGGAATCTAGTAGCGCAACTGGCGGGTGGACGGATTGAAGCCCTCACCATTCGACTTCAAGGGGAACTGGCAACGAACCAGAGCCAACCGATCGTGGTTGCGGCCCTAAAGGGTCTCCTTTCCCATGCGTTGCAAGAACGAGTTAACTACGTTAACGCCAGTCTGGAAGCAAAGGAACGCGGCATTCATGTGATCGAAACCCGTGATGCCTCTATCCGGGACTACACCGGCTCACTCCACCTATCAGCGAGGGGTTCCCTTGGCGAACACTCGGTCAGCGGAGCATTACTGGGTGAATCAGAAATGCGGATTACTAGCGTCGATGATTTTCCTGTTAACGTTCCACCCAACCGCTACATGCTGTTTACGCTGCACCGCGATATGCCCGGAATTATTGGTAAGATTGGCTCATTTCTGGGCAGTTTTAACGTCAATATTGCTAGTATGCAAGTCGGACGTAAGATTGTTAGAGGAGACGCCGTCATGGTGCTCAGCATCGATGATCCGTTACCTGAAGGAGTTCTGGGCGAAATCCTGAAGGTGCCAGGGATTCGAGATGCTTACACAGTAACGCTTTAGGGAGTTTTGAGTTTTGGGTTTTGAATAGGTCAGCAGTGGTCAGCCGTTTTTGCAAAACACACCTGATAGCTAACAACTGATAACCAGCAGCTCTTAATTCATCATTCAAAACTCATAGCTCATAATTCATTACTTGAATGGCAAGTAGCTGGTGGGAAATTCAAATTCTCTGTGACTTAGCCCTGGAGGATGTTATCTTCTGGCGGCTGGAGAAATTTGGCTGTCGTGGAACTTCCAGCGAGACAAAGGGATATTCCAGTCTGGTTTGTGCTTATCTACCGCAGTTTCAAGCCCATGTGCTAGACCTGGCTGCCTTAGCGCTCCTGATTCGGCAGGATGCGCTGTGTATGGGGCAGTCTATCCCAGCGGTTCAGTGGAACCTGATTGATGAGGAAGATTGGGCAAGCACCTGGAAGGAACACTGGCAACCGCAAGAAATCGGCGATCGCTTTCTCATCTATCCAGCCTGGCTACCGCTGCCTGAAAAGACAGAAGATTCTTCCCAAAGTCGCCTACTGCTTAGATTAGAACCAGGAGTAGCGTTTGGAACTGGGGAGCACGCAACGACGCAGCTTTGTCTGGAAGCGTTAGAAATGCGCCTGGGTTCTCCCATTCAAACTGACAAGCCGGAGACGATCGTGGCAGATATTGGCTGCGGTTCCGGTATTTTATCGATTGGAGCCATTTTGCTGGGTGCAACAAAGGCCTACGCTGTTGATACAGATCCGCTCGCGGTGAAATCGACTCAAGAGAACCGCGAGATGAACAAGATCGACAGCCAACAGCTTGTTGTAGAGTTGGGCAGCGTAGAGCGTGTTGCAACGATGATTGACGCTCCTGTAGATGGAATTGTCTGCAATATTTTGGCTGAGGTAATTGTGGATTTAATTCCCCAGATAACAGAAATTTCAAAATCAACTACCTGGGGAATTTTGAGCGGCATTCTGCTCAGCCAGGTCAAGCCCGTTGCCGACACATTGGAAGAAAAGGGTTGGATTGTTGCAACTCTCTGGAAACGGCAGGACTGGTGCTGTATGAACGTTAGGCGATCGTAGGTGGGAGTCGGGAGTCGGGAGTCGGGAGTAGAGAGACAGGTAGGGTGGGCACTGCCTACTTCAACTGGGCGGGTTGTCGTCTGAACTATAGCAGTCCTAAATCAGTTGTGAGATTGGGAGGCTTTTGTGAGAAAGGATTCCAATGGAATCCTTTCTCACAATCCATTTAGGATCGCTATATCTTCCCTAGATATTCCCGATTGCTGCTTATGTTGGCTTTGAGTGAAAATCGCAAGCTAAGTCCACACAAGCCCCCAAATTTACGCGCAGTCTACCTGTAAGAGAACTATCAAATTTCAGCAATGTATTTCTGACTAATTCAGATTTGAGTGAAAATTATGCAAACAAAAGATCCTTCTTCTAGCGCACCAAGCATAGAATCACTTCAAGCTGCCAATGCAGTTCCACCGCAAATGGTGCTGATGCAAATGGCAACCGCCTATTGGGTATCTCAATCAATTTATGCGGCGGCCAAACTGGGAATTGCCGATCAATTAAAGGCTGGTCCAAAGCATTGGGATCAACTGGCAGCCGCAACTGGGAGCAATAGCTCTGCGCTGTACCGTCTGTTACGAGCACTGGCAAGTGTAGGCGTTTTCGCTGAAATAGAACCCGGTCGTTTTAGCTTGACACCCTGGGAGACTACCTGCGAAGTGATATGCCCGGTTCCGTTCGCGATGCCTCTATCATGATGGGCGATCGAGAACACTACAGCAGTTGGGGCAATATTCTGCACAGCGTTAAAACGGGGAGAGTGCCTTCGAGAATCTTTTCGGCATGAATGTGTTTCAGTATTATGGCCAAAACCCCGAGCCTGCCGCTGTGTTCGATCGGGCGATGACCAGCTTTTCCAGCACTGAATCCGTTGGAGTGGTTGATGCTTACGACTTCTCCCCGATTCGTAAACTGGTGGATGTCGCTGGAGGACATGGAGGCTTACTGTTCTCTATCCTGAAGGCCAATCCCCATTTAGAAGGCGTTCTTTTGATCAGGCAGATGTAATTGAGCGTGCCAAGTCGCTGATTGGTGCTGACCCCATTACAAACCGCTGTCAACTGGCCAGCGGAAACTTCTTTGAATCTGTACCAGCGGGAGCCGATGGGTATATTCTCAAGCACATTATTCATGATTGGGATGATGATCGGTCGATCGCGATACTGAAGCAATGCCATCGCGCCATGACTCCAGACGGCAGGGTGCTGGTTGTCGAACAGGTGATTCCTCCTGGCAATGAGCCGTTTATGGGCAAGTTGCTGGATGTGAATATGTTGGTGATGTGCCCTGGCGGTAAAGAACGAACAGCGGCAGAATATGAGCAAATCTTCGCAGCCGCTGGATTCAAACTCACCCGCATTGTTCCAACCGCAACCTTTGTTAGCGTGGTTGAAGGCGTTCGATTGTAGTCTGCTTGTTTGTAGCCTAGATGATTTTTGCCATCCACTGAAAAAGGATGGCAAACCATTTGTACGGGCTTAGTGTTTAGTCGTAGGTTCTGGTGTCAATCCACAAATCTATTGTGCTAATACTAAGCCCCTACGTTTTAACTCATATCAAACGTTCCTACTGCTCCTAAATTACTTCGCCAGTGTGAATGCGATGCTCGACCTCGTCGAATTTTTCTTCGGCACGTCTCTCAGTTGTCAACAATGAAACAACAATGCCCATAATAAACGCGAGGGGAATCGAGATTAGCCCTGGATTTTTTAACGGAAAGGGAGCTGAGGCATGCTTCAAAATTGTCACTTGAATCGTGGGCGAAAGGTAAATCAGCACTAATGACGAAATGGTGCCAACTAACATACTGTAAACAGCGCCATTCGTAGTAAACCGTCGCCACACCATTGATAGTAATAGTGCTGGGAAATTTGCACTAGCCGCGATCGCAAAGGCCAAACCGACCATATAGGCTACGTTCTGTCCCTTAAACACGATTCCCAGAACAATTGCCAGAATACCCAGTATCAACGTAGCAGCACGAGCAACCTGGAACTGTTCTGTCTCATCCGCATGCCCTGCGCGGACTACATTCACCCATAAATCGTGGGACAGAGCTGCTGCCCCAGACAGCGTTAACCCAGCAACCACTGCCAGAATCGTGGCAAAGGACACGGCTGCAATAAATCCGAGAAAGGCATCTCCACCCAGAACTTCGGCCAGCATCGGGGCGGCCATGTTACCACCTGGGTCTACCTGTTTAACGACATCCTGACCAACCAAAACCATCGCTCCAAACCCAAGGATGAAGGTTAGCAGGTAAAAGAAGCCGATGAACACGGTGGCATACATTACGGAACTGCGGGCAGCTTTCGCATCGGGAACGGTGTAAAACCGCATCAGGATGTGGGGAAGCCCAGCGGTGCCAAACATTAACGACATCCCCAGAGAAATGGCATCTAACGGATCAGAAACCTGTTTGCCTGGAGCCAGTACCGCGGCACCATAGTTATCCGATGCAGCATTAAACAGGGCGATCGGGTTAAAGCCAAACTGCGCCAGCACCCAACCCGCCAGCAGGACTGTTCCACCCAGCAACAAAACAGCTTTAATAATCTGCACCCAGGTTGTTGCAATCATGCCGCCAAAAATCACGTAGGCCAGCATGACTCCACCAACAATCAGAACAGCAAGGTCATAATCCATACCAAACAGCAGCTTAATCAAATTACCTGCGCCTACCATTTGGGCAATCAAGTAAAAGCTGACGACTGCCAAAGCGCCGATCGCCGCTGCAACTCGTACAGGAGTCTGACGCATCCGGTACGCAACCACATCGGCAAAGGTATAGGTGCCCAGGTTTCGCAGTGGTTCTGCAATCAGAAACATCACGATCGGCCACCCAACCAGAAATCCAATAGAGTAAATCAGGCCATCAAACCCATTCAGCGCTACTAAACCAGCAATACCTAAAAAGCTAGCTGCACTCATGAAGTCTCCAGCCAGAGCCAACCCATTTTGAAAGCCACTTATATTACCGCCCGCTGCGTAAAAATGCGCTGTACTTTTGTTCGGCGAGCTGCCCAGTAAGTAATTCCTAAAGAGATGGCGATAAAGACGAAAAAGAAGAAAATTGCGATTGGATTAAAGTGACCGAGACTCGTGTTCACTGTCTGTCTGCGCTCCTACTTTAAGTTCTGAAACTCGCTTGTCGTAATAATTATTTGCCCAACGAATGTAGATATAGGTCAAAACCCATGCCGCCACAATTACCAAAGCTCCCAGCAAAATTCCGAAGGAAAGTCCTGGAACGAGCAATGAGCCTAATAGCGGTTTGTTATAAGCAATGAGCAGAATGAATCCAAAATAAATAACCATCATGACTGCCGTTAGCCACAGAGAAATTCTCCAACGTTGAGCAGCCAGGGCCGTAAGCGCTCGTGTTCGATCGTCCATAAAGGCTGTTTAGTAGAATTTGCTACGTATTTTAGAGAAAGCCTTGTCACCATGCCATTAACTTAAATGAATGGCCGGGTACAACTCCCCACAGATACAAGAGTTTATTCAAGCGATCGCCCTTAGAACTCGAACCCCGAACCTCGAAACTTGACGATTGAACCGCTGAGCTTGGACAATCATGTTCCGAAGTCGAAAGTAGAACCGCTAAACTTGGGCGATCGTGTTCAGAACTCGAAGGTAGAACTAGCGATCGGTAGGTTCAGACTTTGTAACTTTGTTAGAGCTGGAACTACCAGGGCTTGGCATCCACCAGCCAATAACGCCTGTTATTCCTCCCCAATAGAGGGCTCTAGCATTAGCGTCGTTTGACTGAAGCCCTTGCCAGCAGAGCATCAGCATAAATGTTGTAATCGCAATTTGAACGATAAACTTCAGGCTACTCATGTTTTTAAGCCTGAATTCCTCGTCACCACAGACCTGGGTTGTCTCAGATTCAGGACGGGCAAACTGTTTGGAAGATGAATCATTCTCTGAGGCCACAGGCACAGCTTGTAAATTCGCCACGTGTAAATTCGGCATAGTAGATAACTCCGAGATAGGGGGCTACAGAACCATTCGTTCTGCCATTAAATCTCTCTACAAAAGATTCATCATTCGATCGGGCACCTCCGGAGTTTGAGCTAGAAGGTACCCATCCGGGTATATTTGAAGCAAATTGCCAAGCTGCTCTGGCTGAAAAGGGGAAAGGGTAAGGGGTACGGGGGAAAATCTTTCGTGTGAGGCAAGCGTGGACTGTGGGGAATTAGCTTGACGCACTGGTGTAGAAGCGAAGTGCAAAGCGCCAGAAGGCGGATGATGCAACAAACAGAGCGATCGACAGCAATCCTGCCCCGGCTGCCCAAATCCATTCGCCTCGTCCTAAAATCACCTCAGCCGGAACCGTTGTTAGGAACGCCACTGGAACAATAAACGTAAAGAAAAAGCGGTATGTTGCAGGATAGGCAGCCATTGAAATCGACCTGCTTCCAGCAATCCTCTCAGCACTTCGGTGACGTTGTAGATTTTGACGAACCAAATGCTCATTGCTCCCAGCATGAACCAGAGGCTGTAGAGAATCACAAACCCAAACGATATCGGAACCAGACTCAGCAGATAATCATTTGCCTGTAAACCCAGTCGAGATCCGGCATAGCCAATCACAATCAGCCCAAACAGCAAATCAGGGATGCCCCACGGGGAGAGGGTATGGATTGAAAGCCAGAATTGCGAGCTAATCGGTTTTAGCAGCACAAAGTCCAGGGTGCCCTGCTGAATATGACGCACAATTCGGTTCAGATTGGGAGCTAAAAACGTGCTGGAGAAGCCTTGCAATAGGGTAAACAAGCCCAATACAACCAAAGCCTGCTCCCAGCCCCAACCGTGAAACGTATAACCTGTGCGGTAGAACAGAAACAGTCCAAATAGACTTCCGGCTAATCCTCCCAGGCTGCTCAAGGCTGCCAGTAGAAAGTTGATGCGGTACTCTAACTCAGCCGCGATCGCCGTTCCCCAAAACAACGTTAGTACCCGCAAATAGCGTTTCACAATCTACAATCTAAAATCTGTAATCTAACAACTAGCCTAACAAGAGAAATCCCGTACTCATCCCGACGATTATTGCTATGACGTGCTATAGTCACCATGTAAGGATTATCTTCGGTTTTGGAATTCATCTTTGTTTCATCGACAAGTGTTTCTCCGGATTTAACTCTCTACATACACTGAATTTGGAGACACTTCATGTCGATTTATGTTGGTAATTTATCCTACCAAGTGACCCAGGAAGACCTGGAAAGAACTTTCGCCGAATACGGAACTGTTAGCCGCGTTCAACTCCCAACCGATCGCGAGACGGGCCGGGTTCGTGGGTTCGCCTTTGTCGAAATGGGAACAGAAGTAGAAGAAGAAGCGGCGATCGAAGCGCTGGATGGAGCTGAATGGATGGGCCGGGACTTGAAGGTCAACAAAGCAAGGCCCCGTGAAGACAAAGGATCTTCCAGAGGAAGCTGGAGCGGCAACAACCGTGGCCAGCGTCGTTTCTAACGTTTCTAATCAACGTTTGAATTGGTAGGTCTTCAGCAGATCAGAGCGACTGCTTTAGTCTGCTGGAGGCTTATTTGCTTTTGTACGGAACGGTTTGTCTAGCTAGGAGGAGTAACTCTAATGACTCAAATAATTCTGGGAGAGAACGAAGGAATTGAATCCGCGCTAAGACGCTTCAAACGGCAAGTTTCCAAAGCTGGAATCTTCCAAGATATGAGAAAAATCGTCACTTCGAAACGCCCCTAGAGAAGGAAAAACGTAAGGCTCTGGCGAAGCATAAACAGCGACGGTTTCGGCGTTAGTCGTCAGCTAAAACACACTTGCCTTTTCTAAAAAGATTGTTGCTGTATCAGCAACAATCTTTTTGCTTTAGAGTCGTTTTTCGAATAAGAGAAAATATTCCTGTTCTATAGCAGTACCACCGTATTGTTAGGACAATCAAACTACTGAGAGCGTTGCAATAGCTGGCTTTCACACTCAGTTTTCAGCACTCAGCACTTTGCTATAGAGCTATGGCCATCAAAGTTAGGACAGTTTATAGGGCTGAAACTCTCTATCATTCGCTATTTCTTCCCTAGTATCTGACACCTGACACCTACTTTAGGTGGTTGTGATGGGAGGAGATGCTCAGGGCTTCGTTGTTGCACCAATGCTGAAGGACTTCCCCTGGTCCCCCGCTATGTGGGGTCCTAACTCCCCACACCCCCGAACAAGAGGTCTTGGGTTAATTTGCAACATCCTATTTTGAGGGCTGGCTGTAAAACACACTTATTTGGGTAACGCGAAGCGATCTTTTACGTCCCACCGTCAACCCAATCTGAAATGATTTTCATCGCTCATCTCTCCTCTATGCTCCCATACCTGAATATTGCTTGAGGCCCTTTTGCCACAACCAGCGGTAGATGAGAAAGAAGATGACACTCCAGCCGATCGTCATCAGAAAGCCTCGCCCTATATCAACCGGTAGTCCGACTAAGAGACTGGTAGGGAAATAGACGAGGTAAGGAAAGGGGGTCCATAGGGCAAACTCGCGCATAAGGGGTGGAAATACTTCTAGCGGAGCAATCAGCCCTGAGAGAAACATATAAAACAGAAATCCAAATTGTTCCAGGGCACTGGCACGCTCCAGCCAAAAGGCAAACATGGAAAGGGTGTATTGCATCAAGAACCGCAGCACGAAGGCGAGAATGGTGGCGATCGCAAACAGCCCCACATTTCCCCAACTGGGAAACCAAAAGCCTGGGGATAGAGCAGAAAGAACAGTCCAATCAGGGCGATCGCAAAGGGCACGCGGGCCAGCCGTTCTCCATGATGGGCAAACAGGTAGTGCCAGATGGGATCAATGGTTGCAGCAGGCGAAACGAAAGCTTTCCTTCCACCACATCCCGCTCAAATTCCCAAATCACCCAAACTATCGTAAATTGCCGCACCAAAAGGCAGCCAGAAAGTAGCGGGCAAACTCTACCGAGGACAGCCCAAAGCGTCCCCATTTGCCGCTTGTATCCACACCCCCATCAAAATAAACGGCAACGATCCTGCCAGCACCCAGAGGATCAGTTCTGCTCGATACTCCACCATATAGGCGTAATAAACGGAGGTTAGCGTTCGGGTAATTCTCCGGATCCGCTTCATAAAACCGCTCCTGCCTGAAAGATCCGCCCAATCACCTCCTCAACGGGAGGTTCCGTAACGGTCAGGTCTAAAACCTCCAACTCCGTTAGCATCTTGGCAACGGTTTGCGTCAGAATTTCCTGGGGAACTAGAAACCGCGCCCAGGCTCCCTCCACATCCTCCAAGTCTGCATACAGAGAAAGCTTTTCAACAGGGTAGGTGTGGGCTAGTTCGACTTTGACTTCCCGACAGGGGGCAAAGCGATCGACCAATCCATCTAAACTGCCGTCATAGACCAATCGCCCCTGGTGAATCACAATGACGCGATCGCACAGCGCGGTAATGTCAGCCATGTAGTGACTGGTGAGCAAAATGGTCGCCCGAAATTGCTCGTTGTACTCCCGCAAAAACTCCCGGACGCTCACCTGAGCATTCACATCCAAACCCAAGGTCGGTTCGTCCAGAAACAAAACTTGGGGCTGGTGAATCAGTGCTGCCAGAAGTTCGGCTTTCATGCGCTCACCCAGCGAAAGCTTTCGCACAGGTTGGGTTAATTTGCCTTCCAGAGAAAGCATTTCCGTGAGCTGACCGACGCGATTCTGAAAGTCGCGATCGCTGATTCCATACACCACCGCATTAATTCGGAGGGAATCCATTGCGGGCAAATCCCAGATCAACTGCTGTTTTTGCCCCATCACCAACGTGATTTTCTTGAGAAAAGAGAACTTTCGCTGAAATGGGATATGCCCCGCAACGTTCACGTTTCCTTCTGATGGATGAATCAACCCAGTCAGCATCTTAAGTGTCGTCGTCTTACCCGCCCCATTGGGTCCTAAGAATCCGACAATTTCTCCTGGCTCAATCTGAAATGAAATATTTTGAACTGCCTTGACGTAACGGTAAGTGCGCTTAAAGAAGTGCACTACGGAACTCTTGGTTTCGGTTCTTTAACGGCTATGGGATAGGTTTTGCTGAGGTTATCAATCAGGATTGAAGACATAGTAGGGGAAACGGAACCAGGCGATAGGTAGTAGGAAATAGGGGGTTGGTATTGGGGATGGGGACAATTTAGACCTAAGAATTAGAACTTAAAACTCGTCCCAATTCAAAACTCCTAATTCTCAATTCTTCACTCCCCATCTCAACTCCCCATACCCTACACCCTACACCCCATGCCCCTTGTTCAACCACCGGTAGAAGTTTCCGAAACGGTAACGGATCGAGCAAAGCCACACTTCAATGGCAAATTGGGAATATGCAAGCCGATCGACTCGTGTGAGGAGAATTACTATCTATGAATTCAATGGTTTCACGTAAAAGACAACATTGCTGGCACCGATTGAGAACCTTGGCGCTTGGTACGGGAATGCTCTCATTGGCTTTGACAAATCCTGTTTTCGCTGAGGAAAAGATGTTGAGAACGCTGACAGTGACCGGACGCGGAACAGAAATGGTTGCCACAACGCTAACCCAGGTCCGTTTGGGGGTTGAGGCACAGGGTAAGACAGCCAATGATGTGCAGCAGGACGTTGCCAGACGGTCGAACTCCGTTGTCTCGCTCCTGAGATCTCGCAACGTTGAGAAGTTGGAGACGACCGGAATTAATCTCAACCCCAATTACCGATACGACAACGGTGTGCAAAGCCTGACAGGATACACAGCCAGCAACATCGTTAGTTTTCGGGTCGAGACCCAGAAAGCAGGCACGTTGCTAGATGATGCGGTGAAGGCGGGGGCTAGCCGAATTGATGGGGTTAGCTTTGTTGCATCGGATAGCGCGATCGCCAGTGCCCAAAAAGACGCCCTCCGTAAAGCGACTCAGGATGCGCAGGCACAGGCAGATGTCGTGCTGAATTCACTTGGACTTACCAAAAAAGAGATCGTCGGAATTCAGGTTAACGGTGCAAATACCCCTCCCCCGTCCAGTTCCCTATGCGGAGTTTAGAACAGATGCACTGGCAGCTAAAGCACCAACTCCTGTCGTTGGTGGAGAACAGCAGGTTGAGGCATCGGTGACACTGCAAATTAGCTACTAAAACGGGGTATTCGGAGAGGGGTATAGGGCGTTGCTGAAAAGCGGGATGAATTGAAACGCAGTTTCAAGCGTCCAGCACCTTCTTCATCCCCGAATTCAGCAACGCCGGGTATAGAACTGCGAATGACGAATTGAGAATAATGAGGTTTGGGTAGTCGTCAATATTTGAGCCACTTCCTTATCCCTCATCCTCTCCCCTTTAAAATTCGTCGTCATACCCACTGCTGCCCATGTCTGCTTCGCTGTCGCGTTTTGAACCAAGTAAATCTAGCCGCTCTACACGAATGACGGGTTTCGATCGATTCGTACCAGTATTTCGATCCTTCCAATGTTCAAACTTGAGGGAACCGCTTACGCCAATCAAACTACCCTTTCGCACGTAATTTGCGGCAACTTCTGCCTGTTTTCCCCACAATTCCAGATTGAACCAGTCGGGCTGATCGTTGTTACGGCTTCGTCGGTTCACCGCCAAGGTTAAATTACAGACAACACTGCCAGATTCGAAGTACTTTACATCTGGCTCACCACCAACACGGCCCACCAGCGTGACAGAATTAAGGCTCATATTTTTCAACCAATATCTCTAATTAAATTATCTCTGGGTTATGTGAACGATCGATTCATCTTTAATTCTGGTTCATGTTTAATCCTGATTCATCGCTAGCACCAGGTAATTCATTTTTAGGCATGAATCCACCCCTTCCCTGAATCTAGCGCCAAGTGTGCTTCATCTTACGTTTTAGATGCTGAGTTTTTAGACGTGGAATATCAACTAGTACAAGTGTATTTTAACAATTTCCTGAGGCAGTTTTTAGCTTCTTGAAATCCATTTTTGCTCCTTCTTCTAAGAGCCACTAGAATCAGTATTTGTTTGAGAGCCGGCTTGCCTGAGTTAGCGCAGAGTACCTGTATTTGAAGGATCCATTGACTACCTCAAAGCCCCGTGCTGATGCTTAGATAGAAAATAAGGTGCAAGCTGCCATCAAAAGATTAGAATTGTCTATCTACCTGATTAGTTTTAATTCTGATCATGCTGTCTGTCCTGAATACAGGAATTTCAATATTTATCGTTATGACCAAATCTTTCTGATAAGGTTGCTTTGCCGACTGGACGCATGTTCAAAAACATAATAGAATCCAACTTTGATTCCATGCGTATTTACGTATCCATTCATTCGTTCTTGAGGCATAGAGGCTAGTGGGTCTTTTAGGCGTTTTCCTTTTCACGGGATATGGGTATCGACCTTGGCACAGCGAACACACTAGTTTATGTGTCAGGCAAAGGTATTGTTCTCCAAGAGCCGTCGGTGGTTGCGATCGACCAGGACGAGAAGGTTCCTTTGGCGGTTGGAGAAGATGCAAAGCGAATGCTTGGTCGTACTCCCGGAAATGTTGTCGCGCTACGTCCCCTAAGGGATGGGGTCATTGCCGACTTTGATACGGCAGAACTCATGTTGAAACACTTCATCTCGCGGGTTCACGAAGGAAAACGCTGGTATCGCCTCGGATTGTTATTGGAATTCCCAGCGGTGTAACGGGTGTCGAACGGCGCGCCGTTATGGATGCTGCATCTCAGGCTGGAGCCAGAGATGTTTATCTGATTGATGAACCAGTGGCAGCGGCGATCGGCGCTGGGCTTCCGGTTGCGGAACCCACTGGAAATATGATTATTGACATTGGTGGTGGTACAACAGAAGTCGCCGTATTGAGTTTGCAGGGTACGGTACTGAGTGAATCGGTTCGTGTAGCTGGGGACGAATTGAGCGAAGCCATTACTCAGTACATGAAGAAGGTCCACAACCTGGTAATTGGGGAACGGACGGCAGAAGAAATCAAGATCTCCATCGGTTCCGCCTACCCCGTCGATGATGATGCCATGATGGAAGTGCGGGGGCTTCACTTGCTCTCAGGATTACCTCGTACCGTTGCCGTGAAAGCGCCAGAAATCCGTGAAAGCATGTCCGAGCCTTTGTCCGTCATTGTGGATGCGGTTAAACGCACTCTAGAGCGCACTCCTCCTGAACTGGCAGCGGACATTATCGATCGTGGCATCATGCTGGCCGGAGGTGGTGCCCTCCTTAAAGGGATTGATACGCTAATCAGCCATGAAACGGGGATTGTTGTCCATGTGGCGGCTGATCCCTTGAGTTGTGTTGTGTTGGGCACAGGTCGCGTTCTGGAGAACTTTAAGCAACTAGAGCGGGTATTTAGCGGTCGCTCCCGTAATTTCTAGACGGTTCATTTGTTTAAATTCAGCTAACTTCATCTTCTGCTTTAATGTTTACGCTGCGTCGCTGGTGGGATCGGCATCGAGTACAGACCATTCTTGTGAGCCTTGCGATCGGTTCTGCGCTGCTGATTCGCCAGACCCATGCCGGGTTCATTTTTGAGCTATATGGGCTGCTGGCCCGTCCTTTCCATGGCAGTCCTACACAAAAGACCGTCCTGGAAAACGCTCAGCTTCAGGAATTGCAGCAGCGATTAACGGAGATGGAAAGCCAGAATCAGCGCCTGCGGGAGCTTTTGGGCTACGTCTCTGAAACTCAAAAGTCTGGGATTCCCGCTCCGGTAGTTGGGCGCAGTGCAGACCACTGGTGGCAACAGGTGATTTTAGGCAGAGGTAGTAGCCAGGGGGTGCAGGTTGGATATGTGGTTATGGCTCCAGGAGGTGTGGTCGGTCGGGTTACTAGCGTTACGCCAAACACGAGTCGGGTAATTTTATTAAGCGATCCCTCTAGCCGCGTTGGTGTAACCATTAGCCGCAGTCGCTTCATGGGTTATATTCGGGGCAGTCCACCAATCGGGCTGTGATGAAATTTTTGATAAGGTTCCCGATGTCCGCCGAGGTGACGTGGTAGCCACCTCCAAGCTTAGTCAGCTATTTCCCGAGGGAATGCCGGTTGGTCGCGTAGAGTCGGTTGACCTGAATAAAGCCCCGCACCTGAGGCAGTGATTGAACTTTCTGCCCCAGTTAGTTATCTCGAGTGGGCTGTTATTTATCCCCATAGTTCAGTGTCCAAACCTGTCTTCACTCCCAATCAGAAGGCCGATCGCCCGTTATGAAAAGTGAAGTCATCAACCCGACCTGGCAGGAACATCCCCTTTCCCGCTTGCTTATTAATTGTGCTGTTACGGCTGGTTCCCTGTTGCTTTGCTTATTGATCCTGCCAACCCGTTTTCCAGGAATGGAACTCGCTGGGATCGGACCTAATTGGCTTCTTATCTGGGTGGTTGCCTGGAGCGTAAAACGAAGCATGCTTCAGGGCGCTCTAGCTGGATTAGTTTTGGGGTTAATTCAAGATGGCATGACGGCAAATTCGCCAACCCATGTTTTCAGTCTGATGGTGGTCGGCGTCTTGACCGCCCGTTTGCGGAAGGAACGGTATGTCCAGGAAGATTTTATCTCGATCGCGTTGATCGCCTTTGGTATGGCCGTTGTAGCGGAAACCGTGATGGCGATTCAATACACAATTCAGTTCTGGGGCGATCGCTCTCTGGTCGAAATTTGGAAATATCACCAGCTCATCGCGCTCAGTTCAGCGATTCTCAGTAGCCTCTGGGCACCAGTTATTTACTTTCCTCTCAACCGCTGGTGGCAGCGAATGAGCGCCTTGGAATAGGACTAATCTGACTACTCATCGGTTAGTCACGCATTACCGAAACAAGGCGGGAAAACCAATAAACAACTTCTGGATCACAAAAGGTTGTCAGTCGAGCGATGTCTTCAGCAAGCTGATAGATTGCTTCGGCCTTGGGATCGCTGCTCACTCCCGCATGAGCAAGCAAAGCTGATTTCAAATCGCCAGGATAGCTTGGCAAGTCCTGCCCTTCTCTGGCCTGAATTTTTGGAGGATTGGACTCCAATCAATGTGTTGGATTGTAAACCCTGATTGCATAATTTTTTTCTTCTAATGCTGCCTCTAGCTTGGCTCTCTTTTTCAATAAGATCAAATATTCTAAATTCTTAAATCAATAAATTCAATCTATCATAACGGCTTACTTGGATGGGATGTGGGGCGCAGGGTGTGGGGTATGGGGTCTGCAAAAGAGAACTGCTGTACCTTGTTGTCAAAAGGCTGCCATAAAACTGTGTAGACGACGGCAAGGCGATGGGCAATAGGTTGACTTAAACTATTGCCCATCGCCTATTGCCCATTGCCCAGCACGACAATGAAGAACGAGCGATGAGCGCTGAGCTAGATAAAGTCTGGTATTGGATAACCAAGACTGGAGTAAATATCCCAGGCTTGGGGTTCAACGATCGCTCGAATAACGTCAATCTGCCAGCTCTCCAGGGCACGCTTCTGCTTCTGCCCTGCAATATGGGAGTTGGTTTTGCCCCGTGAGATACAGGCGATCGCCCAATCAATGTCCGCGTTGACTTTGCCACTGGTAATATGGCTCACAAATCTACACAGCTTTTCTGAATCCGTCGTTAAATCTTCTGAACGATAAATAGGCGCAATTTCCTGTTCCTCCAAAATCGCGTTCAGCATACTTACCCCATGAACAAACAGCCGGGTGCCATAAGACCTGTCCGGCAAGGTTAATTTCTGCTCGATAACCTCATCTAGATAATCAATGTTCCACGATTCAAACTGCTTAAATTTCTCAAACAAGGCCAACTGACTGTAAAGACGGCTAATAGGTTCACGCACTAATACAGCGCACGAAAAATCTCCATTCAACAATCCACTAATTTCAGGTACAGTGGTGCGAGAAACGCCATGAACATCGCCTGCTGCAATATGAGCGCTGCCCTGAGATCCTATAACCCGTAAGTAATCAAGCCCATCTAGACGGGCCGCTCCTCCGAGTTTGGACCAGAAGTGATTAGCAGCATGAACACAAAAGATATCTGGATGAGAATTCAAAGCCCATGCCAACCAGGATGTTGCCGCAATTCCCCAAGAAATGACAGCAAACAGATGGGGAGGAGGATACATCTTAAGGTTTGCAATACGCTCACTGTTAAGACCATCATGCAGGTGAATCATAAGATTGCTTAATTACGCGATAAGAGCTTTTCATATTTTTGATCAATCAGGAATCAACTTTGATCATCAGGGATCAACAGAGATTTCCAACAAAGTGACTACCCTCATCGTGAAATGGGCAAAGGGTCTTGATCTTGCTCATCAACGATTAGGCTGGCGCATGGGCAAAGCCTGCATGTCCATCCTATTGGGTATTTTGGTTGCTAAAAATCTCCTAATATCCCTTACGGTAGTCGTCACTTCCGTCTTGTATCCAGAAACAGTTCCTTAAGCTTCTTTTCCTGGATACCCTGACTCTTTTGATATTTTAGTAATAATCGAGCTTATCACCAAAGCCAGACCGATGATCCGGGAAGGTTAAGAGGGCAAAAGGGTATTTTATGCTACTGTTTCACCGCCGATGTGGGAGAGACAGTCCTATTCATCCCCCTTCAGCCCAATTTTCTGCTTCAGGTGTAACCAATTTGTCCTGAGTTTCCAAAATTTACTGCTTTCCATCGCTGCAATCCATTTCTGAGATTGCTCTAAACCCACTTGTGTTTCGTGCAGTTGGGTCTGGAGATTTGAAACGTCTGCCTGTTTCTGTTGCAACCAATTCTGGGACTCTAATAGCTCTGTTTGCGTTTTTTGCAACTGGTCCAATAACTCTGTTTGCCTGTGCTGGAATTGAGTTCGCGACTCTTCTAGCTCTGCCTGTAGCAGTTTCAGTTTTGCTTTGGTTTGATCCAACTCTGCTTGGGTCTGGCCCATTCACTCTGGGTCTGGTCCAATTCACTCTGGGTGTGCCCCAATTCACTCTGCATTCGTTGCAGTTGTTCGGAGGCTGTTAATCCATTCCAGGGCCGATCAGGGTGAGCCGCAATGATGTTGCTGCTTAGTGGCGATGTAGAGGTCGCTTTAACAGGCAAACCAGTAAAATTGCCGATCGTGAAGATTTCATACTCAAGCTGTTCAAGCAAATTAAGGAGTTGTATAGCCGAGCTTCCTTGATGCTTTAATGCTTCATCGGAAAGCTCTAAAATCAACAATGGTTTGAATCGCTTTAGAGTTTCCTGTGCCCCTTTAAGGGCCGAAAACTCTGCTCCTTCTATATCCAGCTTGATCACATCAACGCGCTGAATTCCAAGTTCGTCAACCAGATCATCCAGCCGTTTGACCGCTATAGGTTCAACGTCGCTGCAATGCACACCTGCATAGACATATTCACCTAAAGTGTTTTGTCCAGCGTGTTCATCATTTGCCACCTTTAATGTTGCCGTTCCATCAAAGTCTGAAAGAGCCAGCTTCAATGCCTTAATGTTTGAAATCTGGTTCAGGGCTATGTTGTCTAATAGGCGATTGAATTCTCGCTGGCTGGGTTCAAATGAATAGACGGATCCGTCAGGTCCAACGTAGTTAGACGCAAAAAGTGAATAAATTCCATCGTTCGCACCCACATCCAGGAACGTCATTCCAGGGGCAACAATTTGGCTGAGAAAGTAAACTTCGTTTGGCTCATAGCACCCTGCTATAAACAACTGGCTGCTAATATCGTTGCCTAAATATAAAAATAGCTGGAGGTCAGTGAGTAGATTAAGTTTAATTCGTTCTTGCAACTGCTTCTTTCGAAAGTACTCCCACAGCGCACGACGCAGTTGAGTGATATGGTCCGGATTCTCCCATTCGATGTTGAAGTACCAGCCCGGATAGGGGGAAAGCGGGCGAGTAACTGTGATTTTTTCCGCGAGCGCTAAAAGGACTTTAGGTTCTATTTGCCACACTGACTCAACAATGTCGGGCAAAGCCAGCAGTTCTTCTAAAAATGGCTCTTGCAGCTTTGGGTCATAGCTTTGTTGTGCAGGCAGATCCTGCAACAATTTATTGTTATCTAAAAAGTATTTTGAGCCGATAAAAACTCCTCGGTGAAGTTTTTTATCGAAAGAGGAGTTCCAATCTAAATCAAAATCAAGGTGACAGGGTTGATATTTGCTGACATAAGCATGGCCAAAGTATTGCTTTAACGCCTGCATTACCCAGGGACGAGTGGGTCGGCATCCTTTTCCAGAGTGCGATTGATTTGGATTATGGTTATCTTCATCCACTAAATGAATCGAAAATCCTTCTCCCGGAGTAACACAAGTTTCGAGCAATATCATCTCACGACACACGTGTGAAAGTGCTTTTAAGGCCGTGTCTGGGTTGGATAAATGATAAAGCGTGCCATAGCAGTAAATAATGTCAAAACGGCCAAGATAGGAAATATCAGATGTCTCTTCTAAATCTAAGACGTCTGCTTGACGGTGTGGATAGCGCCTACGAATTTCGGCTACATTTTCTGGTCGCCCATCGGTTACTAAAACGGAGCAATCTAGGTTTTCAAAAAATGAGTATGGAGTCCAATCCCTGCACCAACTTCTAGAACGCGCTTGCCTGCCAACTCTAATCCCAGAGACGCCAGGTGCTCTTGACGGGCTTTATTGATTCTGCTGGCATCAGGCGTTAAAAAACTTCAAAGGGATCTGACATAAACGGTAATAAGCTGGCAACAGGTTGAATGGACTACTCCAAATAAATTCTCTTTTGGGCGGATTTACGTTTCTCTATCAATTCTCTATTAATGGCGTAATCCAAGACTTACTCCGCTTTCAACCGCGTCTAGATACTCCGCTACGGTTTCGTCGGCTGTTCCCATGAAGCGAATTTTACCACGGTCCAACCAGATGGCCCGATTACAGGATTTCCCGATTTCATCCAGGTCATGGGAGACAAGCAGGATGGTAGCATCGCTTTCCCATAACTGCTCCATTCGCTTTCGGCTCTTCTGTCTAAACTGTTCGTCACCAACCGACAAAACCTCATCCAAAATTAAAACATCCGGTTTTACATCGGTCGCGATCGCAAACCCTAAACGGGCAACCATGCCAGACGATAGCGCCTTAATCGGTGCCGAAGCATATTCCTGTAGCTCTGCGAACTCCAGAATATAGGGTGCTCTAGCAATCATTTCATCCCGTGGATAGCCCAACAGAACCCCGTAGAGGACAATGTTGGCCATAACCGTCATATCAGGATCAAACCCGGCTCCAAGCTCTATCAAAGGAGAAATTTGCCCACGCACCCGGACTGTACCACTGGTCGGTTGCAGAATTCCCGAAATTAACTTGAGCAACGTTGATTTACCAGATCCGTTTGCGCCAATAATACCAAACCGCTCACCAGACTGGATAGAGACATTAATTTGATCCAAAACCAGCTTTCTGGCTGGCTTTCGATACTTACCTTCCAAAAAGATAGAATTGTTTTCTTTAGATCATAGGAAAATTCCTCTTGGGTTCGTCGAAATAACGAAACCTGATCTAGCCGTATAACTTCCATCTAGAGTAAATCCATAAACTGCGATCGCCATAACTGGAAGCAACTCCACCCGAAACCGAAGACGATAAAACTACCCACCAACGCTCCAGCAATCTGGCCAACATCCGGTAGATTCCCTGAAAGAACGATTTGGCGAATACTTTCAACGATCGGCGCAAGAGGATTGAGTTCCAGAAACCGTTTAACCTGAGGTGGAACAATGCTCGCCGGATAGAATACAGGCGTACTCATCCATAGAACAAAGACCACAAGCTCATAGAAGTAGGGCAAATCTCGAAAGAACACATAGAGTGCGCTAACCAGTAACCCAACTCCTAAACTAAACAGTGTGAGGGCGAGCAGGGGCAGCAACAGCGCTACCACATTGAGCAAACTTTTGGAGATAACCAACGTCGTAATCGCCAGCAGTGGCAACGGCCCAACCATAAACTGGAATACGTTTGCCATACCCGCAGCTACGGGAAATACGCTGACGGGTAAACGAATTTTGTTTAGGAGAGGACCATTGGCAACAACGCTCGTAAGCGCCTGCGTGGTTGAAGCAGAAAAGAAATTGACAACAACAAGCCCAGCAAAGGCTGCCAAAGCATAATTCAGAATGGAGTGATTGTAGGCACTTGCAAAGGCTGTACCAAAGAGAGCGGTGTAGAGACCGGTCATGGTCAATGGGTTAAGCAAGGACCAGAATATCCCCAGGAAAGACCCCGGTATCTTGCGCTCAAGTTTCGTTCCACGAATACACGCAGCAGTTCCCAATACCGTTGAGCTTGTGAGTGAGACGGTTTAGCCTGGATTGAGACTGCCATAGAGGAACTTTAGAAGGGAACGTACTTTTTCGTAATTGCTAATCTAAATTCTCTGGTATCGGTGCCAATGTCAACTACCTAAGTGGACGATCCTACAAGTCCAGCTTGTTCCAACGCAGAATTTATCGCTTGTTTCTGCTCAGAATCATATCCCCACCGTTCTAAAAACGGCTGATACTTTCCAGTTCCCGTTTGAATACTTGCCCGCAGTTGGTTAGCCTCCTCCTGCACCTGGAACAGATTGAGCAATTGAATCAACTGATGGGTCCGCGATCGTACCTGGTCAGAACCCTGTGCCATCGCCTCATCTTGATTTTGTCGATGGGTAATCGCCATTGCTGTAGACATTGCCAGATTTTTTACCAGTAATGGCGAAACAATATGGGGTGAACTTCCTAATGCTTCAACTACAGCCGGTGTGGGCTGATTTGCTAGTAGGCGTTGATCGCTCAGGTAGGTCACAAAGAATCCTCGTGCCCCGTTCTCGCTGGCAGCCAAACCGTGAATCGTTTGCTGAATCACAGATTCTGAAGCCTCACCTCGCTCCATTGCATCCAGCAGCGACTCGGTGAGGGCGATCGCCTCCGCAAAACTGATAGCATCGGGAACGGTAAAAACAGACTCGGCAGACATCTTTCTTTATCTCTCGATATGATGAACTAAATCTCTACCCCATATCGCCACAGCTTCTCCTGTCCCTTTTTTACCCAAGTATGGCAATAATTTCATCGAAGAAACAGCCACCCGATTCAGATGGCCAGGAGCAAGGGGATCTGCTGCCCTTAGAAACAGCGGTCTCCGGAGGCAGAGCGATCGGAGGTAAAAGTTCCAAGCAAATGGTTTCCCTATCCTCCTCGGAGGCATTGCTTAAACCTGAAGCAGAACCGGAAGAACACGGCAAACAGGAGGAGCAGCTACGCCCTCAACGTCTGACTGAGTACATTGGGCAGAAAGATTTAAAGGAGGTGTTGGAAATTGCAATTAAAGCAGCCAAAGCCCGCTCCGAGACCCTAGACCATCTCCTCCTCTACGGTCCGCCAGGGTTGGGCAAAACAACGATGTCGCTCATTTTGGCAGCAGAGATGGGCGTTGGTTGCAAAATCACCAGTGCCCCAGCCTTAGAGCGGACGCGTGATATTGTCGGGCTGTTAGTCAATCTGCAACCGGGGACGTTCTATTTATTGATGAAATTCATCGACTGCCTAAGGTGACAGAAGAGATTCTTTACCCAGCAATGGAAGATTTTCGGGTGGATGTGACGATCGGCAAAGGTTCCACGGCCCGAACCCGTTCCATTCCTCTCAACCGTTTCACTCTAGTTGGTGCGACAACACGGGTTGGTGCTCTTACCTCACCCCTCCGCGATCGGTTTGGGCTGATCCAACGTCTCCGGTTTTACGAAACCGATGAACTCACCCAAATTGTACTGCGAACCGCCCATCTGCTGAGCACCCCCATTACACCCGATGGTGCGGTTGAAGTTGCCCGCCGCTCGCGGGGAACGCCGCGAATTGCAAACCGTTTACTGAAGCGTGTGCGAGATTATGTGGAAGTTAAAGCCTCAGGAACGATTACCGAGGCGATCGCGAGTGAAGCGCTGGAACTCTATAAAGTAGACCCCTGTGGACTAGATTGGACCGATCGTCGCCTGTTGAGCTTCATGATCGAACACTTTAACGGTGGGCCTGTCGGTCTGGATACCATCGCTGCTGCAACCGGAGAAGATGCCCAAACGATCGAGGAAGTCTATGAACCCTATCTCATGCAAATTGGCTACCTTAACCGCACACCACGTGGTCGAGTAGCAACCCCTCTGCCTGGAAACACCTCGGCTATCAACCGCCCGACAGCCAGCTTACCCTTCTCTCTTGAATACCCTTCTCTCTTGAAACGGAGAAAATAAACGTCCAGGATTGGGCACCTTAGTTGAAAAGGTGATAGATAGTAGGGGGCAAGGAAGAGTGGGGGATGAAAACTGACGATTTTTAGCCGTTAGCCTTCATCCGTTAGCCTGTCTTGCCCTTCCCCTCATCCCCGCTCCCACCCCTTCTTGACTAATTCCTATGATCTCGTCTCTACTCAAAACAATCCTCTCCTTACTGCTAGCCGCACTGACCTGGTTGGGATGCCTATCACCAGTTTCTGAGGCAACGTCTGCGCTAGCAGTTCCTACCCCCTCCCCATCTTCTCCAATACCTCTCACCTCCTCACCCCCTCACCCCCTCACTCCCTCACCCCCGCTTCCCCAGATAAGTCATCCGCCCAACCCAACCCCATGGGCAGGGCGAAAACTCCAACTACTCCCTCTGAACCTGAAGCAAAATCTTCCGACCTGGTTCAGCCCTCCGCACTGGACCTGTTTCAACAGGTGAATGCGCTGTTCGACAAAGCCTTTGAAGCAACCAATAAAGGAGACTTCAAAGCTGCTGAAGAATACTGGACCCAAATTATCGAAAATTTTCCTGATAATGCTGCAGCCTGGAGTAATCGGGGCAATGCGAAAGTCAGCCAGAATAAGCTGCAAAGCGCGATCGCTGATTACGAAAAGGCAATTCAACTATCTCCTGATGCCCCTGATCCCTATCTAAATCAGGGAATTGCGCTGGAGGGCATGGGCAAATTTAAAGAGGCGATCGCAAACTACGATCGTGCCCTTGAACTAGATCCTAAAGATCCCCTTGCTTTCAACAATCGCGGAAATGCGAAGGCAGGATTAGGCGAATGGGATGCCGCCCTAGCAGATTATCAGCAGGCTATTGACCTTAGCCGAGAGTATGCCTTTGCTCGTGCAAACTATGCTCTAGCCCTCTACCAGACCGGGAAAACAGACGAAGCCATCCGCACCATGCGCAACCTGGTCCGCAAGTACCCCAAGTTTGCGGATATGCGAGCCGCTCTTACCGCTGCCCTTTGGACCCAGGGCAAACGTGGAGAAGCAGAAAGCCAATGGGTTTCGGCAGTCGGGTTAGATTCGCGTTACAAAGACCTCTCCTGGCTAACAACCATCCGCCGCTGGCCCCCGCTATGGTTACCGCGATGGATAATTTTCTGAGTCTAAAGTCTGCCTCGTCTCAACCCAGCAAGTCAGCGTCCTAGAAATGATGGGTTACTTGCCGTTAATTCCTATCTCTTTCCAAACCTACCCGGTTGCTGCACAATCAAAGCGGTAGAATCAATTTTTTTGCAGCGATCGACTATGGACCCCCAACTAGCTCAACTGTTTGTAAACGGCATTGCGGTAGGCAGCATTATTGCCCTGGGAGCAGTTGGTCTAACGCTAACCTACGGAATTCTGCGCCTCTCCAATTTTGCTCACGGGGACTTTATGACCCTGGGAGCTTACCTAACGCTGCTGGTCAACACAACCGGGTTAAATATCTGGCTCTCAATGGCGGTGGGGGCAGCGCTTACCGTAATAGGGGTACTGGTGAGTGAAAAGGTAATTTGGTCGCCCATGCGTGTTCAGCGTGCCTCCTCGACAACGTTAATAATTATCTCGATCGGACTGGCCTTATTTATTCGCAACGGAATTATTCTGCTCTGGGGCGGCAATAATCAACGATATAAGCTTCCAGTTGCCGAAGCTCTTTCAATTGGGAGCGTGCGGATTCCTTACTACAATCTGGTTGTCGTCGGGTTGGCCGTGCTGGCGATCGCGGCGCTCCACTATCTGCTGCAAAATACCCGCATCGGAAAGGCAATGCGAGCCGTTGCCGACGATATCGACCTTGCCAGGGTGACAGGCATTAACGTGGATTGGGTCGTGATCTGGACCTGGGTGATTGCGGGTGGCTTGACTGCCCTAGGTGGAAGTATGTTGGGTTTAGTTCAAGCAGTGCGTCCCAACATGGGATGGTTCCTGATTCTGCCGCTCTTTGCTTCTGTCATCCTGGGAGGAATTGGCAATCCCTACGGCGCGATCGCAGGAGCTTTAGTCATTGGTATTGTGCAGGAAGTTAGCACTTATTGGCTACCAACCGAATACAAGCTGGGCGTGGCATTGATCGTCATGGTTCTGGTTCTCCTAATCCGCCCTCAGGGACTGTTTAGAGGAACCCTGTCATAGCAGCTACTGCATTAACCGTTGCAATTTTGGACCACTACAGCTTAGATCAGTACAAAGACACGGAGCGCAAAGGGTTTCCTTCGCGCTCCGTGTCTTATGGTGGAATGGCAGTATTACTTTGTAGCCGTCTCTTGCAGAGTTACTTCAGATAGCCGTAATAGTACGCTGCCACAATAAAGTTAATTGCTAGCAGCAGGATTGCCCAACTCGCACGAAACGTGTAGTTTGGCTTGGATTGTTTGGCTTGTGTCATAGAACAATTCCTCGTCAAAAAGTACTAAACTATCTTAAGAAATAGCAAAGAGTGGCACCCTCTACCGTAAAGTTCAATTAAGCGTAGATCCTTTAGTAGAACTTTATGGGGAACTCTCGCCTGCATGGTACGAGCTGCGGACGAGGGGACCGGAGCGAACATGGGAAAACCCCATTTGCTGAGCGATCGCTCCTAGCTCATCAAATTCACCTGGAGTCCAGTATTTCTGTACAGGTAGATGCTCCAGCGAGGGGCGCATGTATTGACCAATAGTGAGGCGATCGCAGCCAACAGCCCGTAAGTCCCTCATTGCTTCAATCACTTCTGTCACCGTCTCGCCATGCCCCAACATCAACCCGGATTTTGTGGGAATAGCATGGTTCAAGTCTTTGACCAACTGAAGCACCCGCAGCGATCGCTTGTACTTTGCTCCCCGTCGCACAGGACCCTGTAATCGCCGCACCGTTTCAACGTTGTGGTTATAGCAGGCTGGCTCTGCCTCCACCACGGTTGCAATCCGTTGCCGTTGTAAATCATCCGGTGAAGCCGTCTCATCCCGCCCTCCCCAAAAATCAGGCGTTAGCACCTCCACTTGAATTGCTGGATCGGTTTCCACGAATTTGAGCGATCGTCTGGGCAAACCATCCGGCTCCCCATCAAATAAGTCATCTCGTGCAACTGAAGTCAGCACCACGTACCGCAAACCCAGAAGCCTTACCGATTCGGCAACCTTTTGTGGCTCTTCTGGATCTAGAGGCATGGGGGCATGCCCCTTATCCACCTGGCAAAATCCACAGGCACGGGTACAGGTCGGCCCCATCAACAAAAACGTTGCCGTTTTCTGGGCATAACATTCGCTTCGGTTTGGGCAACGTCCTTCTTCGCAGATAGTATGAATCTGGCGTTGCTTAATGATTCGCTGGACAGTAGACAGCTCACTTGCCTTACCAACCGGACGCCTCAACCACTCGGGCAAATTCTCGATCGATGCGTGTTTCTGAGACATCATAGGTAAATTACGAAAGAATTCGTTTCTGTTAGCAGAAAGATGGGAACACTACTGATGAACGGGAAATTCATGAAAAATGGTTACACCATCGATTGTAAGCGTCGTTCTGGTCTTTAGCAGTTAAACTAATTGGTGCCCTGCCTACTTACCTTAAAGTCCTTACCTCCGGTAAATTAATAGTATTTATCTCAATTTGATGGAAACATTCGGTTTTTTACTTAAAGGATTTATCCTTAATTCATCGTTAAGTCAAAAACTGTATCCCTTACCCAATTACCCCTGTAGTCACTACCAGAGGAGTTCAGTTGTGGCAAGTCACAAGATCCTGGTTATCGATGACAGCAACGTCATCCGGAATATGGTGCGCGACATGTTGCCGAAAGGTAATTTTGATGTCCTGGAGGCAAAAGACGGAGTTCAGGGGCTTGATTTAATTCGTCAAGAGCGCCCAAACCTGATCATGCTAGACTTCTTGCTGCCCCGCCTGAGTGGATGGGAAGTTTTTCAGCAGATTCAAGCCAACCATGAGCTACAGGCCATTCCATTGGTGCTGATGTCCGGCAGGAAGGAAGAAGTAACCGAAAAACTTCAGGAACCCTTCGAGTACTTTGAGTTTGTCCAGAAGCCGTTTGACCAGAAAGAGCTGATTGACGCCATTAAATCAGCGATGGCGAAATCAAAGCGTCGTCCAGCACCCATTGCAGCGGCGGTTAGTGCTAATGGGGCAGCCCCTTCAGGTGACGTTCAAGCCTTAAACGAGAAGATTGCCAAAATGCAGGCTGAGATTGACATGCTGAAGAAACAGATGGGCCAGATTTTGGCGTTTATTAAGCAGAAGCTGAAGTAGGAGTTAGGGAGTAGGTGGTAGCCTTTGCAGGATCAGTTAAAGCAGGGTTAACCCATATTGACTTTTGGTTTATACCTCAACCTTCACAAAAAAAGCTTTGCTACTCCAACTCACGCCTTCCTTCTAACGCTCTTGCCAGAGTTACCTCATCGGCATATTCCAGGTCACCACCCATCGGTAAACCGAAGGCAATTCGGGTTACTTTCGTAAACGGTTTCAGCAGGTGGCCAACATAGAGCGTGGTAGTTTCCCCTTCGACGCTTGGACTGATGGCAACAATGACTTCTTCTATTTTCTGCTGACTCACCCGACGCACAAGCGGTTGAATGTGAAGCTGATCGGGACCGATTCCTTCCATCGGCGAGATCAGCCCACCCAGAACGTGATATTTACCGCGATACTCCCGGGTTTTTTCCAGCGCAATTACATCTCTGGAATCAGCTACGACGCAGATTAAATGGTTTTCCCGGTTGGGCGATCGACAGATTTCACAAATGGGTTCAGCCGATAGGTGATAGCAAACTGAACAGTAACCAACCTGCTGTTTGGCTTCCATAAGCGCGATTGCCAAAGCCTTGACTTCCTCCTCGGGGCGTTTCAAGAGGTGAAGAGCCAACCTTTGAGCGCTTTTAGGACCAATACCGGGTAAATGTTGAAGTTGCTCAATCAAACGAGCTAGGGGCGTGTATAAATCGCTGAAAGTCCTCCGAATCTATGACGATTTTATCGTAGAGGGAAGGGAGAGGGAGGAGGAAAGGATAAAGGATGAAGGCTAAAGGCTTTAGGAAAGAATAAAGGATGAAGGCTAAAGGCTAAAAATTAGATACTAATTTGCACCTTTTCTCTCCTCGCCCTTCACCCCCTCATCCCCATCCCCCATGCTTCCCCTCAAAACCTCACGAATTTCTACAAAGGGTCAACTTTTAGGAACCTCTCTATCCTCATTAGACAGGGATGGTAATATTGCGATCGAGCTAGGGGTGCCTGAGTCATAACCTGCTTGCAAAGGTCATTTTGCTTTCTGGAAATGATGGCCGTAATCAAGCCAACTTTTGCAGGCAGTTCAGTTCCAGGCTGAGATTACACCCTTAGAACCTGAGTCCGGGTCATACCGGCGGAGGGAAGCTGTTTATCTGAGGAACCGAATATGCGTACAGAATGGGTCGCCAAGCGCTATGGGCACAGCAATGTCTCGCAGATGCACTATGCTCGTCAAGGCTTAATTACTGAGGAGATGCAGTATGTGGCACAGCGGGAGAACCTTCCGGCTGACTTGATTCGGGAGGAAGTGGCACGAGGACGGATGATTATTCCGGCAAATATCAACCACACAAACCTGGAGCCAATGTGTATTGGTATTGCGTCTAAGTGTAAGGTCAACGCCAACATTGGGGCATCGCCCAACTCTTCTCACATCGATGAGGAACTGGAGAAGCTGAAGCTGGCGGTGAAGTACGGGGCAGATACCGTGATGGATCTGTCTACCGGAGGCGGCAATCTGGATGAAATCCGGACGGCGATTATCAATGCATCACCGGTGCCGATCGGCACTGTTCCGGTATATCAGGCGCTCGAAAGCGTTCATGGCACTATTGAGAAGCTGACGCCAGATGATTTCCTGCATGTGATTGAGAAGCACGCCCAGCAAGGCGTTGATTACATGACGATTCATGCGGGGATTTTGATTGAGCATTTGCCGCTAGTGAGGGGCGGCTGACCGGAATTGTCTCCCGTGGTGGGGGCATTTTGGCCCGCTGGATGCTGGCTCATCACAAGCAAAATCCGCTCTACACGCATTTTCGGGACATTATTGAGATTTTCAAAAATACGATGTCTCCTTTAGCCTGGGAGATTCTTTACGTCCGGGCTGTACGCACGATGCCTCCGATGCGGCTCAACTGGCTGAACTCAAGACTTTGGGACAGCTAACCCGCAAAGCCTGGGAAGACAATGTGCAGGTGATGGTAGAAGGTCCGGGGCATGTGCCTATGGATCAGATTGAGTTCAACGTGCGGAAGCAGATGGAGGAGTGCTCGGAGGCTCCCTTCTACGTCCTTGGTCCTTTAGTGACAGATATTGCTCCAGGTTATGACCACATCACGTCTGCGATCGGGGCTGCAATGGCAGGCTGGTATGGAACTGCCATGCTCTGCTACGTTACCCCGAAGGAGCATTTGGGGCTTCCCAATGCCGAAGATGTGCGGAATGGATTGATTGCCTACAAGATCGCAGCCCATGCAGCGGATATTGCCCGTCATCGGCAGGGTGCTCGCGATCGGGATGATGAACTTTCCAAAGCCCGCTATAACTTCGACTGGAACCGTCAGTTTGAGCTGTCTTTAGACCCCGATCGGGCGCGTGAGTATCACGATGAAACGCTTCCCGCCGACATTTACAAAACCGCTGAATTCTGCTCCATGTGTGGTCCCAAGTTCTGCCCGATGCAAACGAAGGTCGATGCGGAAGCGTTAACCGAACTGGAGAAATTCCTGGCAAGGGAAGCCGTAACGCAATCCTGATAGCTACGTTGCTGTCAGATCCCCGACTTCTGCTAGACGCTTTGGCAATCTGCACAATTCTATTGTAGAAGTCGGGGATCTTTTCCCAATGCCTCAATCTCCTCAATCAGATGCTCCAAATCTATCTGGTCGAACTCCTTCGCTTTCAGTTGGGCAACTGTATCCGCCACCCAGAGAGAAAAGTCACGATCGTAGAATTGGCTCTGTATGGAAGTCTGCGTCATACTGTTTTCTCCCTCGATCGCCTGATGCTTTTAATATTTGCAGTCATACAATGCGGTTGAGCAGCGACAAACAACTTCAAACTCAGTACCAATAATTTCAGAAGTCTGCTCTGACCGAACTGTTAGGTGGCAACGGTAGTACACAGAATAACTCATTTGTCTGGGAGCCAAAGCTGTTGTTTAGGGATTTGTATAGTGACGCCGGGTGCAAGCTCAACTTGCTCAGGAATCTCACGCCATTCAGATTCATTCACAAAATCGTTTTTCATCCAACGACTTAAATCTTTTATGTCCCGAAGCCTCAAAAGAGTTCGATTGTTATCAGCAAACCATTTAGCATCCGCAGTAAAAGACGTATTTGTTACGATCATGCCCACATGAAACGATGATGCTCGTGAGGTAAGTACTCCATGAAAATCACGGACATCAGGAGCACCTGTTTTACGATTGAGCGATGATGTTTCGCTTGAACAGCTAACAAGAAAGGAAAACACAGCCAACATTTGGGTAAGCAATAATGTCTACTCCGCCATCTTTACGATAGACATCACCAACTAGCTGCACACTCAAACCCATATTTTTAAGTCGATCAGCAATCAAGTATTGGAATTTATCAGGAGGCAGTTGTTTTAGACGCTCGGTATCCTCAAGAAACCAAGCAATAAGATTGTTAGAAAATTCAACAAGTTCGACAGTATAAGGTTTAGGGCTTCCCCATTTCTTATTGGAAAGCTCCTCGACCTGACTGAGTAGATATAGCTGCATCGGGGCAGCCTTTTTGTAATAGGGATTATCAACTTCATGCACACCAAGGTGTTCTAGATCATTAAGTTTGAGACGATACTCACCTAGTGCTCGTGTTTTGGTTATATATCGATACTTGTCTTGGTGCTGACGCTGACACTTGGAACACAAATATGTTTCAAGAATAGGGTGCTTGCGAAGGGTGCCTTTACCACACTCAGAACAGGGGTTTTGCCTTTGTCACCATTGTAAAGATCGATAAACTGTTCTGTCGAATTTTAAATTTGATTGCCCTGAAACTACACTGAATCTAACCTTTATGGCTTTATAGGGCTACTGCTATTCGGAGAAAGGTAGCTTTAAGGTAGCTTGAAATTGAACAATGACAAATAGGTTTTCAACTGTGCGCCCACCAATAAGTCTAGTCAACTAGCTCAATGTTCGACGGAACAACGGGATGTGGATTATTGAGCAGGCTTTGTCCACCAGGCGATCGCATAATGTTGCGTTGCCTCATTCACCCGTTGTTTGAACACAACCCGGATTTTATAGCGTCCGGTTTCCGGGATTTGGTGAAAGATGTGCTGCATGCTGTCCACGTCACTGATTGAAGACCAGATGCTTTTGCCTGTGTCGGTGTCGTCGGCGCGCATGAGATAGAGGTAGAGCGTATTCAGTCCACGGTTGCGGAAACTCTCCCCATATCAAACTCGCCATTTCTGTTTTTATCCACCAACTCCACCAGCCGATCCCAAGCCAGAGTGACAGACGCAAAGCTACCTTTTTGCAACGGTTTGTCTAGAACATAGTCCCGAAAGGATGAAGGATAAAGGATAAAGGATGAAGGATTCTCCTCTTTTTATCCTTTATCCTTGAGCCTTTATCCTTCTCTTCCAAACTAACCGCCCCATAGTCCCAGCCGATTGCAGGAACAGGGGATTCTGAGCTGGCCTGACCTGCACTGAACTGCTGATAGGCTCGAAATGCGTTGAGTTGGCCCGTACCCATCTGAATGCTAACGGGAATCTTGGGGTTTTTGTAGGCATCAGATTCCAACCAGGTGCGGTTGTTTTTATCCAGGATGGTTTTGCTCATGCCAAGGTTGAGTCCGTTACCCTCATCCTTGATTTTGTCTACTGAGTTAAGCAGAACCGCTTTCATAACTTCATGGCGACGAGCGCTCAACGTCCAGGGCAACGCACAGCCGGAGGGCTGTTTGCAGCTTGACCGCAATTGCCGATCGCCATACTCCTGCAAAAGTGCCACAGTTGCAGTGACGTGGGGAGCCGCGAAACTGGTTCCGCTAGAGTTTGTCACATTTCCACTGAGAGAAACCATCGTGATGTCGTTCCCAGGTGCCACCAATCCGATCGCCCGACGGGGACCAACGTTGCTTTCCACTCCAGCGATCGCGGCTCCCGCACCGGAAGGATCGCCCAGATTAGCAAAATCAACTTTTCGATAAATTCCTCCAGTCGCCTTGTGAAGGCAACATTCACACCATTAAAGTTATCAGTTGGAATGGAAATTCCCCTTTGCCCTGGTTTCCCGCTATCACATAGAGAACGTTGTGAACCCGGGTGGACCAGTCCACACATTGCGTTAGCAGGGCATCGCCGTCCAATAAAGGTTTAGAGCGTGGGTCCTGGCGAAGCGCTTCCCCAAAGCTGAAGTTAATTGCCCGCACATCACCTCCATTTTGGGTGGCGACATGCTGCGTCGAGAGGCATTCCTCCGGCTGACCGTAGCGTTTAGGAGTCCCAGCGGCTGAAGAGTACAGCCTTGCTCCCGGTGCTACGCCCCGCACAGCCTTGGCGGAGCTAATCATGATACTGGCGACGTTTTGGGCATGACCGTCCACATTTGTGTTGATTCGGGCAGGAACATCCCGGTAAAACACCCTCGCCAAGGACACCGATCGATTTTGAGCAGCCGCTTTATCAATACCAAATTGTCCTGGGCGACCAATTTCGACCTGCCCGATCGCGATCTTGCGTCCAGTTAAGTTGTAGGGCGGATTATGTAACCGAAGGGCATCGATCCCAGCCTCACCAATTGAGCTTGAGAGGAGAGAACTATTTGCTGCGACCGTTTCACTCGTACATACAACCGCTAATCCTCCGATAACCCATCCCAGCCGTTTCAGAATTTGCCGCCGCGCCACAAAATCTCTCCACGAAAATGTTGTTGGACAGTCTCGATCGTTTGTTTACAAACAATAAGCTTTTGAAGATTGATCCTGAGAAAATGAGGGTCTTTTATCACATTTTGTTAAAATAGCTACCACAATGCACCGTTAGGAGAATCAGCCAGCCATGACCCAAATGCCATCCAAAAATCGGTTGTAGTTGCTCCGTCTATTCTATCAGCCGATTTTAGCCGCCTGGGAGAAGAAGTCCGAGCAGTAGATGCTGCCGGAGCAGATTGGATTCATGTAGACGTAATGGATGGTCGCTTTGTCCCAAATATTACGATCGGTCCCCTGATTGTAGAAGCGATTCGCCCGGTCACCCAGAAGCCGCTGGACGTTCACTTGATGATTGTTGAGCCAGAGAAATATGTGGGAGACTTTGCCAAGGCCGGGGCAGACCACATTCTGGTTCACGCTGAGTGTAGCTCCACCATTCATATTCACCGTGCGCTGGGGCAGATTAAAGAGTTGGGCAAAAAGGCTGGTGCGGTGTTAAATCCTGGCAGCTCCCTTGATTGGATTGAGTACGCTCTGGATTTATGCGACATCGTTTTGATTATGAGCGTCAACCCAGGATTTGGGGGACAAAGCTTTATTCCTGGTGTACTGCCCAAAATCCGTAAACTGCGCCAAATGTGACGAGCGGGGTTTGGATCCCTGGATTGAAGTGGATGGCGGACTGAAAGCCAGCAATACCTGGCAGGTTTTAGAGGCTGGTGCAAACGCGATCGTGGCAGGTTCAGCCGTTTTCAAAGCCAAGGACTACGCCACCGAAATTGAAGGCATCCGCAACAGCCGCCGTCCTGAATTGGCAGCCGTTTAAGGGCGATCGTCCATTTCTTTAAAGGAAATAATCAAAAATTCCCGGTAAGACATCACATACAATGTCCTACCGGGAATTTTGATTAGGATTGGTTTTTGTCGTTGGTGACGTACCGGGTATTGCGTAAGGGCTACTAGCACCACCAGGGCTTTGTTCCGTAGCGGGTGGAATTTGATACTGACCAGGATTAAACGTGGATGTGGGTGCTGGAGTGCTAAACGGATTGAATGGGTTAGCGGTTGGGCTGACGGTTGGAGAAGGCGAAGCACCAGGCGACTGATTGGGCTGAACAGGTAAGGTCGCAAGGGCAACCGATCGCCGCCAAACTGACGCATTAAATCCAAAACTTGAACCACATCATTGTAGAAGGCTGTTTGAGAGGCGTAAAGCACCAGACGCCCATTGGGATTCTTCTGAAAATAATCCTGAAACGCCTGGCCAAGCTGATTTCGATCGACAAACTGTTTGTTAATAAACGTCTGCCCTGTGGAGTTGATAGATACCACTAGCGTGTCCTGCGTCCGGGTGGTTCCGGTACTCGCTTTTGGCAGATCCACATTTACCGCTTCCTGACGAGTCAACTGAAGGGCTGCCAGGATGAAAAATGTCAGGATGCAGAAAATAACATCAATCAACGGAATAATTTGAATCTGGACTTCGTCGATGGGGAATCCAGGTTAATTTTCATTCTGTCAGTTCCTCTTCAGTGCCTCATGGTTCTGTCAAGAATTTTGAAGGGGTTTAGTCCTTCAAACCAGCCCTACAATCATCCTTATATCTCGATTAATTAAAGGCTGCTAACGTCTGGACTGGTTGATGGATAGTCGGGAGCATCCGTTGGTAAGGGAAGTGCATTCTCTTCCTTTAATAAATTGGTTCCATCTTGCGCCCAACTCTGGCGGTAGAGCAATTCCAAATCGTTCCCTGATTTACGGAATACTTTTGCCTGATAGAACATAAAGCCTTGAAACAGGCGGTAGAAGGCCAAACTTAAAATTGCCACAATCAGTCCACTGGCTGTACTGATTAGGGCTTCACCAATCCCTGTTGTAACGCCTGCTGTTGATGCGGTCCCAATGTCTCCAATTCGAATCGATCGGAGCGAAATGATCAAGCCAATTACCGTTCCCAGCAGTCCGAGCAATGGCGCGAGGGCGATGACGGCCTCCAGAATCTTATCGCCCCGCCGCATTGCTGCCAGTTCATCTTCTGCTGAAGCCTCCAGCGCTAACCGAAACATGTCAGGGTCTGGTCTTCTAAGCTGCAAAGGGCTATAGAGAAATCGCCCGATCGGCTGGTCGTAGGCTTGCCGCGCAATTTCTGTTGCGCTCATCCAGTCTCGTCGTGCCGCATCCAGCACCCGGTTAACCACTTCCCGTTCTTTCGTTAGGACACCCCACCAGAACCAGAGTCGTTCAATAATGACGCTTAGAGCTAGGATTGAAAGAAGCAACAGGGGCAAAATCGTCGGTCCGCCCTTCTGAAAGATTTCTCCAACATTCACAGCTTATTTAGTCCTCCATACGTTCCCCGATTTGACTATCATTTGCCGCTAATAGAGGCAAAGCAACTTTAATTTTAGAGACATCGGGTGCGATTCAATCAGTTTCAGGAAATTCAGTCTAAATCTCCAGCAGTTTCCTAGTCTATAGCGATCCCATGTAGATTGTGAAAAAGGTTTCTAGGAGAAACCTTTTTACAAAGTCCCTTATTTTCATGAGTCATTTAGGACTGTTATAGAAACACATTTGGGACGAGAAAAGGCTTCAGTTTGTTTCTAATCAATCTTCCTAGAACGTGTAGGGACGTCAGGTAAACGATCGTCCCATTCCCGATTGCGTTCAGTACAGTTTACTCCCCAGATTAGAGAGGATATCCACACTAGAGCGCTTCGAGGAGACTTGCCAAGATTGAAAGTAATTGGAGGGTCAAAACCATGAGCGTCTCAATTCAATCAATTTACAACTGGTACCGTGATGTTATCCGCAACCCTAAATATCGCTGGTGGATTATTGCGGGAACCTTGGTCTACTTGCTAAGTCCAATCGATATTGCCCCAGACTTTCTGCCCATCATTGGCTGGATTGATGATGGTGTAATCGCTACCCTATTAGTGTCAGAATTGTCTCAAATATTCCTTGAGCGGTTGAAAGCAGGAAAAGGGGACACTTCCACCCAAACAGATGGCACAGCCTCAACGGTTGATGCGGCTAACCCAAATCCCACCACTAGCTCAAAGACCGTCGATGTAAATGCGGTCTCAATGGACTAATTCACGCGTTTGGTCAGGCTTTAAACCTGTTTTTAATCTGGGGAGGCGTTATGGCAACGTCTCCTCAGACTGCTAATTTTTAGCAGAGGTTAGGGGGCAGGGGAGAACCAGCGATGGGGTTTAGATGAAGGTGGTCACATTGATCGGCACTCTAACCAACTTATTTCAAGTGACCTACGCAAACAAGATTGGTTTTGGAACCCCTTAAAGATAGAGAAATCTGTCTTTAGTTAAGATTCAACTTCTCTTTCTTTTTAGATGTCACATATTTGTAGCTTTGAGTAAAATCTGTGTGTAGCATTCATGCACCTGAGGGGATGTATGGAGAGGCGTCAAAATCATCGTTGGTCTGAAGAGTCTGGACCGCCCGAATCCAACCAGTCTGACAAAATAGGGATTCTCGATTCGGGTATGGATAAAGTATCCCAGCTTGTGCTGACCAGGCCGCTAATGGTCGTTGGTGGACTCTGGGTGTCGGTCATTTTAGTCGGGGCGATTGCCTTGAGCGGTTTGTTAAGCCCTGGACTTCCAGGCGGACGACGAGCATCCGAAGCGTCTTTTGGTTCCACCACGGTGGCCACAAGTGTAGAGCCAGGGAAAGATAGAAGTCATCGCCGCCTTCCTATCTGGCTATTTGGAGCGATCGCGCTTAGCTGTACGGCTGGCTCCATTGTTGTCTCCAAACAGCTAACTCGCACCGAACGGCCCCAACGCCTATCTCGCCCTAAAACCGCTACAAACAGCGTTACCCAAACCCCTCATCCAAAACGGCGGCGTAAACCTGCTGCAAAACCAAAACGTTCCCATTCCAAACGCTCTCAACCAAAGCGGCTAAGACCCTACTCGCCATCAAACTCCCCCTTCCCCTCCCAACCCAGTCCTTTTCCCAGGCGTATTACCCCGTTTCCCAAGCGTCTGGAGGAAATCATCCTGCTCGCCCCTCTGTTTCTCAACCAAGGCTAGCCTCTCCCCCAAAGCGCCTGCTGAGGTTCCTGTCACCGTTGTTCCAGCAGAGGAAGACCACCCTCTGGACTGGGGCCAAGCGAGCCTGGCTGATACGCTTGACATTCGCAAACAGCGATCGATATCATCCTGGCTATAGGAATAACAGAAGTTAGGAATGGGAATTGAATAAGTCCGGCATTTGGTAGGGGCTGGTTTTACCCTCAAATCCATTGCAGAGTACAGATGGAGCTGCTGAACCCGCCCGTCCACTTTTTTGCGAATTTATTAAGTTCATGATCTTTAAGAGTTCAGAAGTCCGCAAAAAGTTGATAGTCGATGGTTAATAGCCGTAACCGTTAGCGATCACTTCCGTTTCAGGCTTAAAAGCGTCTCCCATTCTTTAATGGTTTGCTCCGACCATAACCAGTTCTTTCTAAGTGCTTTTGGCTGAAAATTAACCGGATCGTCCATAAGAACACGCTGACGCAAATTGATTGCCTCACTCTGAAGAATTGCGCCCTTACGAGGAGGTTCCTTCTCGGCTTTCTTCATTGAAATCAATGCTAAACCTGCGTAAGCCGTTAGGGAGTCCTGAGTGGACACGGCTGTTTGCTCCATTGCTGTTGAATCGGGTCCTTCTCCTGCTGTTTGAAGTGCCTGTAGCCATGCCTGACTGGCGCGGTCTAATTGGCCCTCGGCATAATAGGCAAATCCCAAAGCATTCTGATTCAGAACGGTCGGTTTAATCCTTGCAGCCTTTTCCCATGACTGACGGGCATCTTCCACAGTGTAAAGACGATTGCCTGACTGCACAAATTGCCAGGCTAACCGCCCCATCAAAAAATTAACGATGGGATCATCCGCTTCTTTGTTCAAAATTGGGGTCAATGCTGTAGCGGTTTGAGTCAAGGCTCCCCGATCTAACAACACTTCGATCGCCCGTTCTCCAACCTGAATGTCACCCTGATTGAGCTGTCTGGCTGCAACCAACGTCACAACGGGAGTGCTAGCCTGCTTCAGGTCACGAATATTCTCAATAGATGGAGTTGGCTGCCCCGCAAGCAGTTTGGGGAGTGAACCCGCCAGTTGACCGTAGAGGAGCCAGCCTCCCAGTAAAAGTCCTGTTAGCCCAACGGTTCCTGCACCAGCTAATGCCAACGATCGCCGCTTAGAATGCTCTGATGACTGCGTTTGTGGGCGATCGGGTGACAAAGACTGTCCGACAGCCGTAGATGGCGTCGAACCATTACTGGCGGGCGGGCGGGTAGCTGGACCGGGTCTACCAGACAGCGCTGCTGCTTGTCCCATAGGCCGAAACGAGGTGTAGCCATTTTGAGGAGACCCATTTGCCGGATAAACCCCCTGCTTGCGCAAGGCAACATCTAGATTGCGATGTGCTTCCTCTAAATTTGGCTTCAACTGAATCGCCCGGCTGTAGGCGCGAATCGCTTCCCGAGTGTTGCCTTGTTGAGAAAGCGCTAACCCCAGGTGATTGTGGGCTTCAGCAAGGGTGGGGTTGACGCGAAGTGCCTGATTGTAGGCAGAGATTGCCTCTGCTAAATAACCCTGCTGAGAAAGCGCCCAACCAAGACGATCGTAAGCTTCTGCATTATTCGGATCGTCCTGAATTGCCCGGTTGCAAACCGCGATTGCTTCAGTCAATTTGCCCGTTTCTGCCAGCAATTGTTCTAGTTCCAAGTAGACTGAGCCATCCTCAAGCTCAGCCAGCGTTGAAGCAGAATCGATCGTAGAAGCCTCTCTCGTTGAATCCGCTACATTTGGCGGGATCAGGGGAGAACCGTATCGAGGGTTTTCTGGTAAAACCAGATAGTCCCCGACTTAGATTTGTCCTTGTTCTGAGGCAGCAAACTCTCGGTTGGAGATGCTGGCAAAGGTTCTTCTTCAACAAGGCTCGTCGATGAAACCTGAGACAACTGCTGAACCAGTTGAGCAACTTTATCTGTTTCAACATCGGGTTGATAGGTTGGTTCATCAAACTCCAGTTCGTCTGGATCAACAGGGAACCTTCATCAAAGTCGTTAAACGACTCCTCGACGGAGGCCGGAGAATCAAGTGTCTCTGAGATATCAACGGCTGAGGGAACAAGTTCTTCATTCGTTAACTCAGCATTGATGGAAGGGGAATCGGATTGCCAGTTCGACTCGTCCTCTCCGTCTACGGGCGATCGTCAGCCAGAATATTGTCGAATGCCTCTGCAACCTCGTTCAAAGGCTGTAAATAACCATCAAACTCGGGGTGCAGGTACAGAATAGGCAAGGCCCAGTAAAGCTGATTGGACCCATAGGAGGATAGAAGTCCCTGACGGGCACGGCTAAGGCTGAGGTCGATCGGGTAAAGCTGCTTTAGATTTCGGTAAAATAGGCGACTCAAATTAAGAGCAACATCATCTGGGATGCGTTCTGCCATGGCCAGAACTGCCGGAATCCCGCGTTTCACCAGTGCTTCTGCCAGGTTTCCTTCGCCCACCTCCGACGCTGATTCGGTGGTGGCCGTGTAAACACCTCGGCAGGAATTAAACACGGCCATGCGAATGCCGTTATTGACAAGCAGCCCCGCCAAATCTTCCCCACTTAAGGTTTCAGTTAAACCTGTTCGGTTGCTTACTAAGTAAAGCTTGCCACCAGCGGCTCCCAGGCTACTGTGCCCCGCATAGTGCAACACCTGGAAGTGGTTATGCTCTAACGCTTGAGTCAGTTGCTCTCGCCCCGGCTGCTCCAGAATTGTGAGTCGAATTTCGGAGAAGCGGCTGTTCCGATTACCATTCCGCAATACCCCTTGCAGTTCTTCCTGTAAGTGCAAGGCTTCTTGCTTCAGTGCCAGCGCTTCCTGGTCATTTGGGGCCGCCAGCACCATGAGAATTTTGAGCGGCTGTCCGGGTTCAACAACGGGAAGCTGCTGAAACTGGAAGGACGAAGACATCGCCGCGAAGCTGGAATGATAGCGGGAGAAAAGAACGCCTGTTCCTGTAGCAAGGGGCGATCGCTGGAGTGCAGCACCTCCCAGGGCAAACGGGGCAACCGTGCATCCTTTAAGCCCAACCGTAAACGTAGATCCTCCTGACGGTGCTGGGCAATTCCTGAGCCATAACCCAACTGTCACGAATCGTTCCCTGAAATAGGGCGTTATAGAGCTGTTGCCCAAATCGAACTAAATTTGTAGAACGCTGGGTTTGAAGCTCTTGCGAATTTTCTGTTACTAGCTCCAATGGGTCTGTTAGGGAAGGAAGCGATTCACCCCTTAATAGACCCAGAAGCGGATCGTTCATCAGCAGACCGGCACGCGTCAACCAATCATCAACTGGCCAGATAACCTGCTCTTCTGCTAAAGGCACCCCTGGCGCGACTCGTTCGGTCCGCACCAGATACTCGTCGTCCCCGATTGGAGTCACAGAAATGTGAAATTCCTGAGTCACCGTTCTTCTCCAAGAAGACTGTTTACAAGCTGCCCGCCTCGCTCCTGAACTGTGTCGTTGTCCCTATCCTTTCTAATCACCCAGCCAGTTAACTCGTCAGGCAAGAATTCTAAGTAAGGCGCACCCGCCTTCAGTGTGCCCGTTTTTAATGAGAAGCAACGCCATTGATTCATGGAGTGAAATTGACGAACTGCGTTCTCTTACAACATTCAGTGTGGCGTATTTTATTTATTTTAGGTAAGCAAAATTTCAGTAAATGCACGGTTTGAGCCAACTTCGTTTTATAAAGTATTCATTAATCATGGCATGGAGCATCTACGTGCCGGATTATGGGTCACTAACGTTATGGAAAATTTAAATAGCCTCCGCTCTACTTAAAACTTCCTATAAAGCTCCAAGAATTACTTGCTTCCAGGTGTAGAAGTGCCTGATGTTAGATTTACCCTGATTTGTTCCCCGGCTCATCTTTGAGTCGGGGTTTCTCTTTGGTCATAATCTTGCAATTCCAGTCCCAGTATTTCTACAGAGACGCTAATCGATCGAGGCAAAACTCGACGACCGGCAAATGTGAAAGCAGTCGGACTTTTAGAGGAAATGTTTTCCACAAAGCCCGCCAACTTTAGCAACTGATCCAAAACTGCCGTATAAGATAGGCTGAGTGTAGATGTAGCAGGTGTCAGGTGTTAGATGTCAGGTGCCAGGGATGAAAGCCTTATATTTAGCTCATTCCAGGTCAACTGACTGCCCTAGCAATTGTGGCAACAGCTACACAAACGATCGAGGGCACATACCGTTCAGGCTCGTAATTCTTGGCTACTAATTCTATGTAGTAAATCACGAAGATCTTTACATTTTGTTGCCCTGCTCTTGAATCTGACCGTGTTTGACCTTTGGAGATAGTGCTTTATGAGTCGAGCTGTGCTTAAGTTTTCCTCAGAAGACTGCGGAATTTGTCACAAAATGTCCTTCTATGACGAGAAGGTTGCACAAGAGCTTGGCCTCCAATTTATTAGCGTTAAAATGCAGGACACTGCAACCTATCGTAAGTACCGCAATATTCTGCTTGCCCAATACCCTGACAAGGAAGGAATGGGATGGCCGACTTATCTAGTGTGCGATGAACCAGAAGGAGACTTCAAAATTATTGGTGAAGTGAAAGGTGGGCATCCGAAGGGAGAGTTCAGAAGCCGCTTACAAGAGGTTCTGGCAAGTGTGAATTAGGGGGAAGGGGCGAGAGGCAATAGGCGATGGGCGAGAGGCAGTAATTAGAAGACAGGCGATGGGCGAGAGGCAATAGGGAATAGGGAATGAATTAGAGAACTTAGAAGTCAAGAGCATAACAAACTCAGATTTCTGAATTCACAACTCTTGATTGCCCATTGCCCATCGCCTATTGCTCCTTGCCTTTTGCCCCTAATCCTTCACCTCAAAACTTTCGACTTCCAAAATGGGGCCAATCATGGCGAAGGACATAACGTCCTCACGAACTTGACCCTCTACTTTGACTTTGAGTCCATCTTTATGAAGGTCAGAGGGAGGCTTGTGAAGCTCGTAGGTTTTCCGTTGGTGCTGACGAGTGCCCAGGTTCCTGGGCCGATACCTTTGCGTTCAATGGTGCCTTCGACCTGAATGCTCATATGGTGGATCCTCCAGGCTTAACGGTGAGACGTGCCAGTGCGAAGCAGAGTAGGGCGTTTACAACCAGGAAACCGCGAGCGATCGCTCCGTCTCCTAACCACATCAGGGCAGGCGAGAACGCTGCATTTACAGCTAAGCACACTGTCATGCCGATCGTCGTACCAACCGCAAACCACTTCCACTGGCGATGCCCCAAGAGTAGCGCAATCAACACAAGAGGAACCAGTGCGCTGGCAAAAATTGGATTCAGAATGCCTGTCCCCTGAACAGCACTCCCCAACTCGGGAATAGAACTCCCGAGAACTCGGAAGGGCCATTGAGGCGCATCAAACAGATAGACACCCTTGAGGAAGAACAACCGGAACTTCCGGCTACAAGCCCGGTGGAAAGCGACCATCCCCAGGCAAAAGGGAAATAGGTCCGCAGAAACCATGCCAGCAGATAGGAACCAATCACCATCAAAACCTTGGGCCACAGAGCAATTACTCCACCATCAATCCAGAATCTGGGGTTGAGATAGCCGTTATCTCGCAACCAGCGGAAGAAGTCACGGAAGGTAATTTTTCCATGATTGGCCAGCTTCACAGCAGCAGCAGCATCTAGCTTGCCCGCGCCGTAGTGATTTAAGGCGTCATCCTTGACCTGCAACGCAGACTGTTTCAGAACATCCTCAACTTCATCTGGTTCTTTAATCCCTTCTGCTTTTAACAGTGCAGCCACACCCGCCACATGCGGAGACGCCATACTGGTTCCCTGATAGGACTCAAAAACAGATTCGCCCGTCTCAGGATTAATCGTGTTTTGCAGAATTCCACCGGAGGGATCGTCCCCATTCTTTGCTCCTCCAGGTGCAGAAAGATCAATTCCCGCGCCAAAGTTAGAATAGGGCGCTTTCGTTCCTTCAGGCCCCAGTGCAGATACGCCAATGACGTGAGGATAGCGGGCAGGGTAGGCGGCTGCATTTTCATCAGCGTTTCCTGCCGCCGCTACAATGACAACTCCTTTGCTGTGGGCGTAGTCGATCGCTTCTTTCATCAACTGACTTTCACCGCCGCCGCCCAGGCTCATGTTAATTACGTCTGCGCCATTATCAGCGGCAAAGCGAATGGCTTCAGCAATATCAGCGACGGTCCCACCACCGGAAGCAGACAATACTTTGAGCGGCATGATGCTGGCTTCGTACGCTACACCAGCTACGCCAAAATTGTTGTTTGTGGACTGGGCAATGGTGCCAGCAACGTGTGTGCCGTGGCCATTGTCATCCTTGGCATCTTCCTTGTCGTTAACAAAGTCGTAGCCTTTGGCAAATTTCGTCTCAGCGAGGTCGGGAACCGGACTGACCCCTGTGTCTATGACGGCAACCGTCGTACCGTTCCCTTTCGTATCATCCCAGGCTGACTCAACATTGATGCTGCGCAGGTTCCACTGTTTGCTGTAGTCAGGATCGTTTGGCGCAAGAAAGGCGCTGTAAATGTAGTCAGGCTCGATAAATTCGGTGTACTTCTTAACCTCAGCCTTTTTCAAGGCTGCCAATAGCTGCTGCATTTCCTTGGGAGATGCCCCGTCGCTGCCCTCAATAACAAACACATGATCAGCCAGAGAATATTTACTATTCATGTGTGGGCTAACATTGTATTGCGCGGCGATCGTCCGAACTTGCTCCTCGATCTGGGCAGCGCCAACATCCTCCCGGAAATCCAGGATGATGGAATGGTAGGTTCCCTGGGTTGCGGCCCGGTGAAGTTAGAAATTGCCCACCAGATTCCAACAAAAAATAAGCCTATAAGTAGAAGTTTTTCATACCATCCGTCAGGAGCAAGGATTCTTACCACGATAGCTCAAGCTTAAATGAAATGTAGTAGGCAGAATGTTGCAAAAGATTTAAGGAATTTGGGACTTAGCTTCGGATTTGAAGGTCATTCGGTGTCAGGTGTATGGAACGTGGTCTTCTCTGGTTACCTCTGCTGGTGCTGTTTATTTGGTTGGCCTGGTCTGGCTGGAACGAGTACCAGAAGGTAGAAGCGTATCGGGTCTGGGCAGAGCACTTTGATCGTGCCAAGTATGACATTTACGCTGTGTTAGGGCAGAAGGGCGATCATCTTACCTGGGGAAAGCCAACCCGCAAAGGACCCATTAGCTTAAGCACCTTTTCCTTAAACGATATTCAAACAATCCAATTGATAGCGGACGGCCAAGCGTCCGATCCAAAAACAGGTCCTGGGAAGGGACGAGCTGCCTTGAGATTCATATCCAAGACTCAGGCTGAATCTATCACTGTTCCATTTACAGAGATGTCCCTAGCGGCGAAATGGGAGCAGTACTTGCAGCAGGAACTTCAGCGGTTGCAGGCAGACGTCTCTGAAGAAATTTAACCAGTAAAACGCCTATAAATAGCAGGGATCAGCTTCCCGCTGCATATTTTGTGATGCGGATCAAAAAAGCGGCTAGAGTTAAGCATAAGATTCGTCAGAATCGTTCCTTCTTGGATTTTTGAAACGCCTGGGGTAGCGTGACAAAAATCGTCCCTTCAAAGACTGAGCGGATATTTAATGAGGACTGGTCATCGCAATACAGCTCTCAGCCGTCCAAAGACAGGCTCTCACACCCAACAGTCCCGTGTTCGTGGGCGATCGTCTTCACCGTCTTCCAAGACGAATGCAGCAAAAGACCGAGCGCGGATATGGAGTATGGCATGGGTAATACTTCTTGTTTTACTTGCATCGGCGGGGGTTGTTGGTAGCGGTTGGGTTGCCCTACAGCTAATGGTGAATCCCCAAGCGCTGAGCTGGATTAACCAACTTGTTCCTGACTGGATTCCCGTTCCCGTTACCGGATTGAAGCCCCCTCAAACACTTCAAGAAATTCAAACCGGAATTCGTCAAACCGGCAGAATTCCAGGAGAACCCTTACCCCTAGGAAAAACAAAAGCTTTTTGGATAGCAAAGCAACCGTGTCTGATTTGCTGATTCCGTTGTTGGCCCAGCAACCCAATGCCACGAACGACTCCCCAAAGTTGTAGAACTTCGGGTTTATCAATCGATCCCGTTACAGACCCGGAAACCCAACCAACCCCTCCGGTTTCAACTGGTCAACCAACTGGCGATCGTAGGCCCCCAGGAATCCTTTGCCATTGCTCCTCTCATCAACGCCAGTTCTACCAGTCAGGGATCTACCCGCTCTCTTCCCCTAACATCCTTAAAACGATTTGAGGACAAGGCACCTGCGCAGGGCGTTTGGCTAAACCTGAGTGGATTGTGGAACCGCAGGGATGAAACGGTCGCTTATGGGCAAATTGTTCACTACAATCCCGATCGCCTCTATCTCGGCATGATGCTGGAATGGAGCAGTACAACCGGACAACCACCCTCTGGCAGGAACTTACCGGAAAAGGTCTGCCAGAGCTGATTATTAATCAAACGGTTGGCATGGATCCGCAGTTCAAGGTTTATCAGGTGAAGCCGCGCAGCTTTCTACCCGACCCAGTCCAGCTAGAACCAGTGTCTTTAGCCGATCCTGCCCTCGATAGCCCAGTTTATAGCAAGGCGTTGCTGCTGGCTCGGAACGGTTTATGGTCCACTGGTTGGGAATGGCTACAGTCCTACAAACAGCGGAATGGAGGAAAAGGTGGAAACTGGTCCGCTTCTGCCCAAGCTCAGGTCGATTTGGTGCATCTGCATGCTCAAATTACAAAAACGCAGGCAGATCAATCCTGGGCAAGCCCCAATCAACAAGTTCTGGCAAATCTAATGGACGGTCGCTGGACCAGGGCACTGAAGGTGTTTGAGGATAGTCCAGAGAATGGACAGGAAACCGCCGCCCTATTAAAGGCCGATTCTGGGCAGATCCAAAACCGACTGCAAGCCACCCTACAGGCAGATCCAGGCCAGGCTGACGTTAAAGCATGGAACGCATTGCTAATTGCCGCTCAAAGAGGAAATGCTGCAGCGATCGCCTGGGTGAAGAAGCAGCCGAAAACAACGACGGCAGAGATCGCCCGAATTAGTCGGTTAATCAAACGCCTGGAAGACAATGGCGGACAGTGAGAGGGATCCCTTTCTCACCGCCTCCCCAACCAGTCCTGTAGCCTGACTTTAAGAGCAACATACAGAGAAAACTGATAATGCTCAGCCAGCAGCCACGCCACAAATAAAAAGTGCAGAAAGAAAGAAAGCCCTACCCAGGCAGACGGAAACCAGTACCATGCACTTCCTCGCATCGGTGGAAACGTATGGGAGGAGAGCCAGATTAGACCGGGCGGCAAAATTACCAGGGAAACCCCAACAAGCCAGACAACGATCGTCAGGTCTGTATCCATTTGGTTTGCCGACTGCCAGGTGCGCCCATTCCAACGCCAGGTCATTGGTTGGGAGCTATCTTCTACACGAACCGACTGATCATGCAAGTTAGCTGTAAAAATATGACGGCAAAAGTTACAGGCAAACGCATCCATCAAGGTGATGGAAGAAATTTGACCGTGACGACACACGGGACAAATATACGTCTCTTGATAATTGAGACTGCGCTTTTCTGCGGTTCCTGTCCCTATCTTCTTGTCGTCTGACGTATCACGCTTAACGTTCAGTTCCGTCATAAGAACACTTCACTATCGGTGGGCAATAGGCCCTGTGGAACTGCCGATCGATTTCGTCACCTCAACACCATTCTGCTGCAAAATGACAACCGGGTCTGCCCCAGGAACAATTCGTTTAACGAATACCCGACCATTTGCTAAATAGTCCCCTTTACTAACATAGCGACTAGTTGGCGCACCTGGTTCTTTAACAATAATGGTCCATTTTCCCCCAACCTGCACAACCCCACTCACCTCGATTTCTTCGGCGAGGCTACTGTGAGAGGGAGGGACAGCCGAAATAGGAGCGGAGGGAAGTTCATTTGGGCGCGGGACAGCCGCTACTGCAACAGGTGGAAGCGCTGTTGATCCCGCATTTGCTGAAAAGTTAGGAAGCGCTATCGGTTTTAATTTAGGTAACGATCCCTGAGGTTTCCGCTTGTGCCGGGAAGCGGGGTTGGGTAGCCGTTGCTTTACTAGCCACAGGCAACGATATGGGAGCCATCGAAACCGTAGCAAACGGATCCCGACGACCGGGGTTAATGGATGGAATTCGGGCTTTTGCATTGGTCGGCTGCAACAGTCCTGGTACTGCCTTAGTTTCGCCAACAGAACTGGAACCAACAACCGGAGCAGGAAAGTTTTGAGGCTTTGCTTGTCCAGGAACCTGTGTTAAACCATTGGAAGAACGCCCTACCTGAGTCTGAGGGCTATCAGGAGTGTTAGAACAACTTACTAATAGGAATACCATGCCAAAAGGGCATAGAGTGACCGCAGTTTCATAACAGCTCCTCCCACTTCTCAGTCCAAAACTATGTCCCACGATAGCTCTTATTTTAAAGAGTGGCTCACCCCATTCTGAAAATGGTTCGATGTCTTTAGATGACTAACCGAAAGGTTTGCCTGCTGATCATTCTTACGGTCACATGCTGTTAGTCTTACACCAGAATCATCAGTAGTTCATGGTTGTTCTCAATTACAAAAATCATATTCATTTCAAGTAGTGCCCAAATCGTAGTAATTATTTAGAGGTTTTAATGATGGCAAGCGTCGCACATCATACCTTTTAGATCTACGCTCGTTTCACGCCGACAAACCATATAGCAGAGTGCTGAGGACTGAGTGCTGAGTGCAAAAACCAGTCATTGCGGCGCTCTCAGCAGTTTGATTGTCCTAATATGTAGCAGTACTGCTATACCGATCGTTAACTGTGAACCAGTTATTTAACAATTGCTGGAGCGCCATGCGAATGAGTGGTGCGTGAAATGTGACCGGTTGAATACTCTCGCCACAGATGAGCTAAAGAAGCTGCTTTTTCTTGCATTTCAGGACAAATTTTGTACATGCGTCGAGGCCGTCCGCGTCCTTCAGTTTTTTTCCAATATCCTGTGATGACTCCTCTTTATCTAGAAACTTGAGTGCCTTATAAAGAACGGTATCAGACAAACGAAATGGAGGATAGTCGCTTTCGACTCGTTTAACCAACTCCGTGCCGTAGGAATCCCCTGCATAAGGATGAATAAAATGAAGCACACGCTCAACTCTTGACAGAGCTGATTGACTGACAAAACAGGGGCAGTCTGAAGGACAAGCTAGGAGGGAAGCAGAGCTTGATTTAAGCTGGAAAGCTACCACACCTCACAGCAAAATCAATGACTCCTACTTCCCGTCTTTATGATGCGTTGTCGCGTTATTTGAGTCAATGTGACATTCAATGGCAAGATGCGCGTCACTTACAAACACTCTGCTGGATGATGATTGGCATGATCCAAAGCCAGAACGTGCATCTCAATAGATTTGGCGTGTATGTGATTAGTCGCGCTCAGGTCGCGCAGTCGCATCAGAGACGATTTCGCCGATGGTTGTCGAATCGACGAATTGATGTCGTTGCCGCTTATCAAGCTCTGCTTAAACAAGCCCTGTCCGAGTGGCAAAGCGAACGCCTCTATCTGAGCCTGGATACAACTGTGGTTTGGAATTGTTTCTGTATCGTTTGGGTAGGCGTGGTCTATCGGGGTAGAACAGTCCCGGTCGCATGGCGGGTCGTGGCACAATCGAGCAGCACAGTGAGATTATGGACGATTCAAAGGGTACTACGGCAAGCGCAAAGACTCCTGCCCGATGCGGTGACAATTGTCCTGTTGGCAGATCGGGGCTTTGCCGATGGCAAACTCATGAAGTATCTCAGGGAGAATCTGGGTTGGCATTTTCGCATCCGCATCAAGCGCTCCTTCCAGTTTCAACTTGAGGGGCAGTGGCACCAGGTGTCGTCGGTGCAATTGCAACCTGGACAGGCCTACTTCACGAGTGCGGTTTCGGTCGGTAAAACCAAGCCCTACCCTAACGTTTACCTTGCCTTTGCCCATGACAAGCCAAGTGGTGAAGACTGGACGATTGTGAGCGATGAGCCGACGAACTTGCAAACCTTTGCTCAATACCGACTCAGGTTTCAGGTGGAGGAATCCTTTTTGGACATGAAGTCGAATGGCTTCAATCTCGAAGCATCCAGACTACGGGACAAGTTTGCGCTGTCTCAATTGTGCAGCGTTATTGCCCTGACCATGCTATTTCTGATCTTGCAAGGGGTACAAGTGGTCGCATTGGGCAAGCGTCACCACGTGGATGCCCATTGGCATCGCGGCATGAGTTATCTCAAATTGGGGTGGAATTGGATTCGCCTTGCTATCACCCACCAATGGAAAATTCAAGTTTTTCAGTTCCTCTCAAGTCTGCCTGACCCTCATCCTGCACTTGCTTCCAAACGACAGCAGGATGCTTCCTTCAAGCGCGAATTTACCGTTATCAGCCGTTTCCCAGCTTCTTAGTTTTGTCAGTCAAGCAGCTTGACAGAGATACAGGGGTGGTTCGGTCTGAAAAAATTGGTAAACATCTTTAAGCGTCATGACAATCGCTACCTCAGTAGCTCATCGAAATTAAAAAGAACTAGGGTGTGCTTTAAAAGTGCCGAGGACTGAGGACTGAGTGCTGAGAAAAGGCGAATACTCAGTCCTCAGCACTCAGCACTCAGCACTGTACCCAATCAGAGCTTGCAGGCTTTAAAGCACCTCCTAGGAAGTTAGGTAGGGAACTATAGCGATCCTTTTCGGATCGTAAGAAGGAATTTCAGCGGAAACCTTTTCACAAGCATCTCAAACTCAGAATTGGTTTACGGCTGCTATACGCTTAACGTTTCCTGATAAAACGTTTGGATATATGGGGAAATTGACGTATGAGGGAATTCTATGCAAAGGAACTCTAATTTCTAAGGAGGAAAAGTCCTAAGCTGTTTAGGACCAAAGTACTGAATTGTTGGAGGCTAAAGTACTGAATTGTTACGGGACGAGATCGGCCAACTGCAGAAGTATAAACAGTTAAACGAAAGGACGTTTAATCAAGCCTTGACCCCTAAAATATTTAGGACACTCAATAAACCTGATTGTTGATCGTCTTCTGATAGACCTAGCAAGGTCATGATCTGTGGCGCTAACCATCATCGTTAACAGCCCCAAAATCATTACAGTTTGGGCGCTACCTGCTTTCCTATTCTTCTTGTGTTGTGAGCGAATCCATGACTGATCTCAATGCTGCGTTTAATCATCTGGCCCAATCTTTAGGGCAGGTTGTGGTTGGGCAATCGACCTTAGTGCAGCAATTGATGGTAGCGCTTTTAGCGGGGGCACGTGATTTTAGAGGGTGTGCCAGGAACAGGTAAAACCCTGACAGTCAAGGTCTTGTCTCAGCTGATTCAGGCAGAATTCCGGCGAGTTCAGCTTACGCCAGATATTCTCCCGTCCGATATTTTAGGGACCAATATTTTTGACCTGAACACCCGCAGCTTTACCTTGAAGAAGGGACCCATCTTTACCCAGGTCCTTCTAGCAGACGAGGTGAATCGCACTCCTCCCAAAACCCAGGCTGCCCTTTTAGAGGCCATGGAAGAACAGCAGGTGACGCTGGATGGGCAAAGCCTACCCCTCTCAAATCTGTTTTGGGTAATCGCCACGCAAAACTCGCTGGAATTCGAAGGCACCTATCCCCTACCTGAAGCACAGCTCGATCGCTTTCTGTTTAAGCTTTTGTGGACTACCCCGACCAGAAAGCAGAAAAGCAGATGTTGCTCAACAGTCAGGCGGGGCTTCAGACCAAGCGGCAGAACTTGACAAAGGTGAAGCCCTTAATGTCTGTGGAACAGATATTGTCTGCTCGACAGGCCGTGCAATCCGTGCAGGTTGCAGAAAACGTTCTGGATTACCTGCTAGCGCTGGTGCAGCGATCACGTAAGCATCCCCACCTTGCGTTGGGCGCTTCTCCCCGTTCGGCTGTAGCCTGGCTTCAAGCAAGCAAAGCAAATGCCTGGTTGACTGGACGCGAGTTTGTCACCCCGATGACATAAAAACCATCGCCCTACCAACGCTACGCCATCGTCTCATTCTGCGCCCCGAAGCGCAGATGGAGGGACTACAGGTAGATTCGGTTATCAGTTCTCTGTTGGGTCAGGTTCCGGTTCCTAGATGAGGGGTGGGGAGTGGGGAGTAGGGAGTGGGAAGTAGGGGTAAGGAGAATTAAGAATTGAGAGTTTTGAATTGGGCAATAGGCGATGGGCAATGGACAAGAGACAATAGGCGATGGGTAATGGGTAATTATGAGTTGAGAATTACGAATTGAGCATGATCCTTGAATTCTTAACTCTTCATTCCTAATTCTTAATTCCGCTCTTATCCCTCATCCCCCATCCTCACCTCATGATTCCTTCCCGTCGCGTTTACTGGCTGCTCTTTCTAGGCACGATCGCGGGTTTAGGAGTGGCTTTAGTTGGAAGCAATATAGTTAATCCTCAATTCCTGGGATTCGCAATACTGCTGACACTGGTATTTGATAGCGCCGTGCTGCTGCTCACCATACTGGACGCCCAGTGGGTAAAACCGCGACGAATCAACGTTTCGCGCAGTCTACTGAATCGTCTATCCATTGGGCGGAGAATCCGGTTGAGCTGACGGTGCAGACAGGGGACTATCCAGCGATCGTGCAAATTCGGGATGACTATCCCCAAGCGTTTCTTGCTTCTGCCAGTGTCCTACCGCTATCACTTCCAGCCCAACAGTCCGAAACGCTAACTTACACGGTTTCCCCACCCAAGCGGGGAGAGTACAACTGGGGAGATATACACATCAGGCAGTTGGGAGGATGGAGGTTGGCGTGGCATCAGTGGACAGTTCCCCAAAGCCAAGCAGTAGCAGTCTATCCCGATCTGATTGGGCTGCGATCACTGTCCATTCGTCTGACGCTACAGACAACGGGAAATATCCGCAGAGTGAAGCGGCAGGGAATCGGCACCGAGTTTGCAGAGCTACGGGATTACGTTAGTGGGGATGACCCTCGCCTGGTTGACTGGAAAGCGACTGCTCGTCGCGATCGGCTGTTGATTCGTGTGCTGGAACCGGAGCAGGAACAAACGCTAATCGTGCTGCTGGATCGGGGGCGGTTGATGACCGCCCAGGTGAAGGGACTGGCCCGTTACGATTGGGGATTGAATGCGCTCTTGTCCTTGGCGCTGGCAGGGCTGAGCCGGGGCGATCGAGTTGGGGTTGGGGTGTTCGATCGACAGATGCACTGCTGGGTACCGCCCGAACGCGGACAACAGCAACTGTCAAAATTGATCGAGAGATTGACGCCCATTCAACCCGCGCTGCTGGAACCCGATTATTTAGGAGCTATTACGACGGTTGCAGCCTATCAAACCCGTCGGGCATTAGTTGTACTGCTCACTGAGATTCTGGATACAACGGCTTCTGGCGATCTGCTGTCCGCAATGGGACGGCTTTCTCCCCGCCATTTGCCGTTTTGCGTCACATTACGTGATCCGCAAGTGGATGTGCAGGCTCACAGAGTCACAACAGATATTCCTTCAACCTATGCCCGATCGGTCGCCCTGGATTTACTGAATCAGCGTCAATTGGCTTTAGCGAAGCTAAAACAGAGTGGGGTGCTGGTTCTCGATGCTCCGGTTGATCAAATTAGTAATCAGTTGGTCGATCATTACCTTCAACTCAAAGCCCGCAATCAGCTTTAGCGAATTTTTTGAAATTCTTGCACATAGATTTTTAACTCGAAATCTGATTAGCGATATTTTTCTCGTTACTTCTGCTGCTATCACAAATGCTGTAACAATGCCCCTATTGCAGGCAACAAAAGCACGCTTTACTATAGTTTAGTGAGCTACCGCAAAGGGTTTGATTTGCAATTGTGCGATCGCCGAACCCCTCCACTGAAATAAACAGTTGGGCACGCGATTGCAATTAATCAACTTAAACATAACTGGGTTAAGCCAGCAGTTCGTTTAGGCGATCGACATTCTTTCGCACCGAACTGGCAGAGATATGTAAAGCCGCCTGTTCCTCATCGGTCAGATTCAGCTCCAAAACGCTCTCCACACCCTGACAACCGAGACGAGCGGGAACACCGATAAAAATGTCGTTTAGCCCATATTCTCCTTGCAGGTAGGCGGCGACCGGAAGTAACCGTGCCTGGTTTAGCAACACTGCTTCGACCATGACGCTGGTAGAGGACGCTGGAGCAAAATAAGCGCTGCCCGTTTGCATTAGTTCAACAATTTCGGCACCGCCGTTTCGTGTGCGGTCCACCAGACGATCGATCGTGGCAGCATCGAGCAAATCTGTGATGGGAACACCGCCAACGGTTGTATAGCGCGGTAGAGGCACCATCAAATCGCCGTGCCCACCTAAAACCACTGCTGTAATGTCGCTAACGGACACACCCAATTCCATCGACAAAAGGTTTGGAAGCGGGCAGAGTCTAAAACCCCTGCCATGCCCATCACCTGACGGGCAGGTAGCCCGCTCGCTTGCCATGCAACATAGGTCATCACATCCAACGGGTTGGTAACGACGATCAGAATGGCATTGGGCGAATAGGCGATCGCCTGCTTGACGACATCTTGAACAATCTTGCCGTTGGTTTTCATCAGGTCTTCCCGACTCATTCCCGGTTTACGGGCAAGACCCGCCGTAACCACAATGACGGTAGAGCCTGCCGTATCAGCATAGTCGTTTGTACCGATGATCAGGCGATCGTGCCGTTCTACGCCCCGTGCCTCCATCAAATCGAGGGCAAGCCCTTGAGGCCGACCTTCAATCACATCGAGCAGCACGACATCAGCCATATTTTTCTCCGAAATTCGCTGGGCGAGCGTGCTGCCGACATTGCCAGAACCAATAATTGAGACGCGGGCAGTAGCACATGCCACTGTAGGAGAACGGACAACCATAGGGATAACCTGATTCCTAAACAAATATTAGAGAAATCGAATACTGCTGTACAAATTCGATCGTCATTAAGCCCTAATTAATACCGTTAACAATGGTGAAGCGATCGAACAATTTTATGTCTTTGACTTCACTAGAAGCACAGGTTTTAACAGAACCGCAGATGAAAGGGACTGTGGTAAAACTCCAACATCCCTTCTGTAGCAGTCCTGAGCATTTGTGAAATAGTGAATTGCATGACAACGGTTTCTTCCGAAATCTTTGTCACAACCCAAATGAGATCGCTGTATAGGCTTATGTTGATATTATGACTTCCGTTTCCCTCTACAGACAAAATTGCAACGGAAGGTTAACTTTTAACGATCCGTTGATAGTTAATAACGAATAGAAAATTGCTGGTAGGACTCAGGCAAAACCTGGAAGTTTCACTGAAGATTGAGCTTCATAATCCCATAGAACTTGAACCTGTAAGGTTTGGCAGAATACAGGACTACTATCTGGTTTTACCTTTTGATTGAGTTTTACTTCTTTTGATAGAGGAGCGCATCGCTTTTACACTCAGTTTTCCCTATCGGGATAGGTTGAAGCAATGACCAAACTCAGACTTGGGATAGGAGACTCTTGAATGCGTAAACTGATATTTTCGTAACCATAGCAAATCACTTTGCTGGAACAACAATTCAGCCACCAATTAAAGGAAAGCTGATTTCGATATAACGAAACATTGAGAGGTAAACAGCATTATGAATATTCTTGCTTGGATTGTATTGGGTTTGATTGCTGGTGCTATTGCTAAGGCCGTTTATCCTGGTCATCAAAGTGGCGGCATTTTAGGCACTCTGTTGTTGGGTATCGTTGGTGCCTTTATCGGTGGTTCACTGTATACCCTTCTGACTACCGGAACGTTGGCTTTGACATCTGCCGGATTGAGTCTGGGCGGTATCGTTGTAGCAGTACTTGGCGCAATCATCGGATTGTGGCTATACTACAGATTTTTCGCTGGCCGTCGCGTTTACTAATTGAATTGGTTAGGACTTGCAGCCTAGTTCAAATCCAGTTTGCTTAGGCCAGTTTAATTCACCTGTTGATTCATAAGTACAGTGTTTGAAATTCCCCTGTCTTATACGGTAGACAAGACAGGGGAATTTATTTGATTAATTGAGCTAACTCCTAATCGCATCGAGCAACGTAGCGATCGCCCGATCCTTCTGTGGGTCGGCTCCTGTGCGTATTCCACCGGAGATGGCACAGAGACGTCAGGCGTAACCCCAACCCCTTCCAATCGTTGATTGCCGTTCACATATACATTGGCAACAGCAAGATACAGTAAGCTGCCATCCTTCATCAAGAATGGGCTGCCTGCAACCACGGCACCTGCGGTTTTGGTCCCAACAACAGGTCCAATCTGGTACTGCTGAAACCCAAACGCCAAAATTTCTTTGGCACTGCGGCTTCCTTCGTTTACCAACATCACAACGGGTTTATTCCACTGGGCATTGGTGGTATAGTGCTTACCGTTGCGTGGAATACTAACAATGCTGAGATCTCGTTGCTTTGAGTAGATATTAAGCGCTGTAACGGGTGCACCACCCCACCCTTCGCGCAGGTCCAGGATCAATCCATCGGCATCCTTCAAACGGCCATAGATCAAATCTTCTTCAAGCTGTTGCTGGTACTGATCTCCTGCATAAGACCAGATATGCACGTATCCGAGTCGCTTGCCGTTTTGCTGGATAATCTGCGTACTGGACTTTTGGGCATCCAGAAACATGGTTGTTGTGTCCAGCATTTTAGAGTAACCGCAATCTCCTGCTGGCTATCTGGAGCAGACGATCGCTGGATCTTTAAGTTCACCTTCTGCCCGGCTTTGCCCACGAAAGATTGAATCGGATGAAAGGGGCGATCGTCAACACCTACTAACTGATCGCCAACTTTTAATCCTGCTTGCGCAGCGGGGCTACCATTCAAAACGCCGCTGACAAAGGTTTTTCCATTAATGGTTTTCGTAAAAATGCCAATGCCACTGTACTCAATTTTGCCTTTAGGGAAGTAGGGTCGGAGGGATTTTGAAACTCAGAGTCTCGTGGTGCAAAGATTCCCAGAACCTGATAATAGGCTGTTTCATCGGGAATGTAGTAACGGGTATGGGACGTTTTTAGTTCGCCCAGCATTTGATTAACAACGGCTGCAAATTCCTCGCGCGATCGTGCTTGGGCAGCCTGGGGAGCATAGGTTTTTCGGACTGCTTTCCAATCCACTCCATTTAATTTGGGGTCATAAAATTGTCATTTACCGTTTGCCAGACCTGATCAAATACAGCAGACTGGGTATTGGATTGGGGAAAAACTGGCGAAAGCGAGCTGTAGAGAAAAAGAAGTGAAATACTCAGCAGTACCGCGATCGCCACGCGGCTCCGAGTAACGATGAGTCGTTGCATGCGAATTGCTTCTACTTGGGATTTATAACAAACAATGGTTTGCCTTTTAACCTCCAGCCATCAACTTTAGCGGTTCTCTAAAGGCTGATAGCTGTCGGCTGATAGCCGTTCTAGAAATGAATCGTTATTTCCAGCAAACGTTTAGCTCTGGGTAACTGGTAGTTTCCCGACGTTTTCACGATAATGAGGTTCCAAAAGGTCCATATCAGGACCAGCAGGAATAATGCTACCCGGATTGAGTGGGAATAGATTACCGTAATAGTCCTGTTTGACCGCTTCCAAGTTGCACGTCTTTGCAACGCCTGGAAGCTGGTACAGGTCGCGCAAGTAAGCTCCTAGATGCTTGTAATCTTGAATTCGACGACGGTTACACTTAAACAACCCGTAATATACAATGTCAAAGCGAAATAGGGTTGTGAACAACCGCACATCCGCAAGCGTTAGCCTCTCCCCACAAAGATAACGGCTTGTTTCTAGTACTGTATCGATTTCATCCAGGACGTTAAACAATTCCGCACAGGTCTTGTCGTAGGCTTCCTGGGTTTGGGCGAAGCCGCAGCGATAGACCCCGTTATTGACAGCATGGTAAATTTTCTCGTTCCAAGCATCAATGCCTTCTTGCAATTCCCCAGGATAGAGGTCAAGGGTGGGATTTTTGGCGAACTCATTCAAGGCAGAGTTCAGCATCACAATGATTTCTGAACTTTCGTTGTTGATGATGGTTTTTGTTTGCGTGTCCCACAAAACTGGAACGGTGCATCGTCCGCTGTAGCCTGGTTTTGCTAATACGTAAAGTTCAGCAAGCGTGCGGCATCCTTCTTCTTCCTGATTAAAAATCCAACCACCTTCGATCGGAGAGGGTGAAACGATGGTGACTGCGATCGTCTCTTCCAGTCCCTTTAATGCTCGAACAATCAAGGTTCGGTGTGCCCACGGGCAGCTTAATCCGACATACAGCTTGTAGCGGCCTGCCGCAGGCTGATAGGGATTGTCTGCCTCTGCTCCGATGGAACTCCGAAATTGACTGGCAGGACGAATATATTCGCCTGTTTTACTGCGCGGCGCGAGTTTGGACATCATTAGATGCCACATCGTTGTCCAGACAAATTTGCCGGATTGGATGATGAGTTTCGGGGCAGGGCTTTTTCATGGTTCCCGTTTGGAGGAGGGCTGTGGTTTTTGATTGTCCTATTTCCTAAGGTATCGTGCGATGCGGGGATTATGTGATGTGGGTTTTGAGTTAAGGTCAGATTTGGGGCTTCGTTGTAACATTAATTCCGAGGGACTTCCCCGGCCCCCGCTATGTGGGGTCCTAACTCCCCACACCCCCCGAATAAGAGGTCTGGGCAACTCGCCACCCCTAACTGTGGTGACGTCGTTTGCTGTAGCAAAACTGTGGCCAGTGAGATCAGAACCTTTGAGGAAACAAATCCAAACATATTGGCAGTCTTATTTCTACCACCTATCTCCTACCACCTATTACCTACCACCTACTACAGGGGTTTGGTGGACGCAGCCGTCCCCAAGTTGGGGGTTTGGGGCTAACCCCAAGCATTGGTTTTGACAACAACAGTTTCTCTATTAGTAACAAAACAACTTTAGCCGCATCTAAATAGGAGCAATAGGGCAAAACCTTATCAGCCACCAACATGAAGGGTAGTTCTCAAACCTGATCAAATGTTTCAATCGCTTGAAACCCTTCTGAATCAGACGAATGATTTCTTGGACGCACTGAAAACAGCGTTTGCATTCCAGCAGCTTGAGCTGCCCTCAGTTCGGCAGTGACATCGGAAATAGAAAGAATTGCTTGCGGTGAATGCCCGATCGCAGCAGCGATCGCCCGATAACTAGCAGGTTCATGTTTGGGGCCTGTTTGCGTATCAAAATAACCGCTGAGAAAGGAAGTCAAGTCTCCTTGCTCGGTATATCGAAACAGCAGTTTCTGCGCCTGAACACTCCCAGAAGAAAAGATAAATAACCGCTTACCAGCAGCAGTCCATCGTTCGAATGCAGGTTTTACATCGGCAAAAAGCTGCGATCGCAGGGTGCCATCCAGATAACCCTGGTTCCAAATCTTTCCTTGAAGCGATTTCAAACCCGTTGATTTGCGATCAATATCAATTAGATAGTGAATATAGGAAACCGCACCCGTTATCCCATCGTCCTTCCAATCAATTCCCCTAAACCCTTGAGCAACATCAGCTTCATACTCCTGCCTCAGCAAGCTCAAATCCGCCTGTACTGACTTATCGCTCTGATGTGCGTCAAGGAAGGACGCCACATGCTCTTTGAAAACGGAAACAACACACCAAAAACAAAATCGATCGGTGTGGTCGTCCCCTCAATATCCAACAGAATGGCATCAATGGAATCAACTGAAAATTGAGTCATCGACAGCCAGTCTCCTTCACAGTAAAGCCGTTGCCCGTTCTGCCAGGTCCGATCGCTCTCCCTTCACCAGGGTAATATGCCCCGCTAAAGCCTCTCCCTTAAACTTCTCAACAACGTAGGTTAAGCCGTTACTGGCCGCATCCACATACGGGTTATCAATTTGGTCTGGATCACCTGTGAGAACGATTTTTGTGCCTTCACCTGCGCGGGTCAAAATAGTTTTTACTTCGTGCGGCGTTAGGTTTTGAGCTTCATCCACAACAAGAAACTGTTTGGGAATGGTGCGGCCCCGGATGTAGGTAAGGGCTTCGATCTGCAACAACCCCTGCTCAATTAATTCTTCGTGACCGCGCCGCCAATGGCTGGGTTTCCCGGTAGATTCTTGAGTACCAAAGATCATGTCGAAGTTGTCATAGAGAGGCTGCATCCAGGGAGTCAGCTTTTCATTGACATCTCCTGGCAGGTAGCCGATATCTCGACCCATCGGGACTACGGGACGAGATATCAAAAGACGAGAATAGATTCGCTCGTCTGCAACTTTATGCAATCCAGCCGCGATCGCCAGCAAGGTCTTTCCCGTGCCCGCCTTTCCAACCAGCGTTACAAGTTGAATCGAATCTCGCAGCAACAGCTCAAACACAAATTTTGTTCCCGGTTGCGCGGCTGAATTCGAGAGACTCCGTAGTGGGGCAGTTTAACCAGCGGTGAAATTTTGCCGCTTGTTCCATCCACGATCGCCAGGGCTGTATGGGAAGGGTTCACCGCATCAATCAGGGTTACGGCCTGATTGGGAAAGAAATGGCCGTCCAACCCGATCGCCCCCTGTTTGAATAGCTGATCAATCTGCTCAGCTTCAACGATTACTTCAGTAATGCCTGTATAAAGCTCCTCCAGATCAACCTTATCGGTTGCATAATCCTCAGCAACCAGTCCTAACGCATTTGCCTTGATCCGGAGATTGGTGTCTTTGCTGACAACGACAACAGGGTAACCAACCTGCCGCTTGAGTTCCAACGCGACTGCCAGAATGGCATTGTCGCCATGACCATTCACCAGTTCGGTGGGCAGTTCTTGCAGAGTCTCGCGATGGCACAGTGCAACTCGCAAGTTACCTCCACCATTGATGGGCACTCCTTCGGTTAACTGTCCCTGCTGACGTAGCTCATCCAATTTGCGGGACGCCTGACGAGCGTTTCGGCCTGTCATTTCTGGTTGTTTCTTGAAGCGATCCAGTTCTTCAATGATGGTGATTGGAAGTACTACATCGTTGTCTTTGAATCGCAACATGGCTGATGGATCGTGGAGCAGCACGTTGGTATCAAGGACAAAGGCTTTTTCATAGGTTTCAAAAGTGGACAGGCAGAATCAGGATTCCAATTGTAACGAGTTGCGTGGCTAATATTAAACTATTAGCGCGGACGCGATCGATCCACTACCCAATCCAACAGTGAATCTCTATGGTTACTCTACTGCGTCATCCTTCGCACCAATCCACGCAGCGCATTGTGCTAGAAGGCATCACCTGGGAAACCTACCAAACTCTACTGAAAGAAATGGGCGACCATCGAGCCTCACTGCTTGCTTACGACCAGGGAATTTTGGAGATTACGATGCCCTCTGACCTTCATGAACTGATTAATCGGTTGTTAGAGGCGATGGTTAGAGCATTGACTGAAGAACTGAACATGAAAATCAAGGGATACGGATCAACAACCTTGAACCGGGAAGATTTGCGACGGGGAGTTGAGCCGGATTCCTGCTTCTATATTCAAAATGTTGATCGCATTCTCGGACGTAAACTAAACATCAAAACAGATCCACCGCCAGATCTGGCCATTGAAGTAGACATTACCAGTTCCTCCCAACGCAGATTCGGCATTTATTTACAACTCAAAGTCCCAGAGGTATGGCGCTACACAGAGGAGCGGGGAATCGTAATTTATCAACTGCAAGCAAACGAGTATATAGAGCGAGAATTTAGCCCAACATTTCCGATGGTTTCTGGAGCAAAAATCATGCAATTTCTGCGCCTTACAGAAACCGAAGATGACAACGGAGTAATTCGGGCACTGCGGCGGTGGATATCCGACAACAGAAACCACTTAAATGAATCTACTCAGTAGGGAAGAAGGTGATAGGTGAAAGGCAGGACCCTACCACCTTCCACTTATCACCTACTTAAATTTCGCGGCGGCACTTCTCGGCCGTTGTAAAACCGGCGTTGAAAGTTACCTAACCAAAACCATACACCGCCAGTAAAAGAGGAAGCACAGCTGAGAGAATCGCCAGAGTAAAGGATGAGTAATCGAAAACGAACGTAAGCAGGGAAAGAGTTGCCCAGGCGATCGCGCCTGTAATGGCAATCCCCAAACGAAGCCGTTGGATGACGGTTAGGGCTTTTCGGCAGCTATGACACTTAACCGTGTGGGAATGGTAGCGATCCAATAACGCTTCATTTGACAAAGCTGGAGGTAAAAATTCGCCCGGAAACAGGTCTGCTTCGTACTCATTCACCCACTTCCGCAGCGCAGAAACAAACGCATCGGCGCGGGTTGGCAGATAGAAAGCTTTAGCAACATTTGCGCTACCACCCTTCGCCTCCAGATAGCGCTCCTGATGATGCAGAAAAATCTGGTCATCCTCCAGAATGCTATTCTGCCCAATGTGGGAATACCAGCGGGGCGTGAGTTTGATAAAGAACCGGGGAAATGGGGAGGAGAACTTGAACGGGAAACGGGCAAATAGACGGCACTTTCCTTTGCTAATGGGAGTTGCGTAAACAACGGTCAGCGTTCTGCCAAACTGCTTGGAGGTCAGGTCGTGCCACATAAAATTGGGCGCGATGAAAAGGTCGTTTGCCGTCCCAATGTTCCTTTGCGGGGACCTTCCTCCCAAAGACCTTCAAATCCTTGCCTGCCAGACTCAACGATTTCCAGTTCCACCGGAGCCGCATTGATCCGATTACCAACCGTGTTGTGGTGAGTAAATGGAACGTGGCTGGAGTCCAACACATTTTCTAGCAATGTCAGGGCATCGTAGGGCAAGTCCCGAAACGTGTTGAGACAGACCCAATCGTTGGAACCATCTTCCATCGGTTCAATAATTGGAACGTTCACCCTAGAAGCATTTTCCGATCGACCTGCGTAGACAAAAAGCAAACCCTGACGTTCCACAGTTGGTAGGGAGGCAACGCAGGCACGCTTGGATTCCTGTGCTGCACTATCTTCACCTTGTTGAGGAATACGATCGCATCCTCCATCTCCCTAAATGCCCAACCATGGTACGGACATTCCAGTAGCCCATCCTCGGCGATTCTACCTTCCGATAAGGGTGCAAGCCGATGGGGACACTGATCGTCAAGTGCCCTCCAGCAAGACGCCTTTTGGTCCCACCAAATTACAAGGTCCCGATCAAGCAGCGTAAATCGTGTCAGCTTCGACTTGTCGAGGTCCTCAATGTAATGAACGGGGTACCACGCTTCCTTCCAATCGAACCGAGTTGGATCACTTCCACCCGCCGGAAGTTGGTCGAGTTGAGTACTCTGGAGGCGTTCTTCCGTTAACATGTGCCAAAATTAGTCTTGGTGTAGAGGTCTTAGTATATCGTAACAATTCCAAGACTAGCTGGGTGCTATAAGACAGTCATCACCTTAAGAAACTCGTTTGAAAGATCTAAGTCAGATACATTCCGCTTCTTAAACAGAGCACCTGCTAAAAAGTAAATGTTTTCGGAATAAAATGCTTTACGCTTTTTCCGCAATTCTGCGATCGTATTTTTAACTTTGGGTTCGCAACTGTAGTAACCAAACCTCAGTGGCGAAATCATAAAATCAACCAATTGATAACCCTGATCAATAGCAAAATCAACCGTCTCAACTGGATTGGAATAGGCCGAAATCATTAACAGCACATTTTCACAACCTACGGTCAAAAGCTTTTGGTGATAACTGATCCGTCGTCACCGCCATGCAAGGACGGCATGTAGAGATTCTCATCCGGTGCAGGCAGATAGGGAGGATTCGCGATCAAATAATTTGCTTCAGAAGACGAATGCTTGAAGAAACACTTGTTGTGAATTGTATACTGGTGTTTGAGCCGATATTGCTCAATTCTGGATTGCGCCAACTCACAAGCAGCCGAATTTAGTTCAAATCCATGAATGAAGCCATCAAACTTAATTTTCAACAAACAATTGATTACTGGACTTCCATCTCCAGCACCAAATTCAACAACAGAGTCAGAATAGCTGCACTGATTCAGCACCATTTTCTCTAAACACTGAGAGTAGAACTGAGACTCTTCTGGACAAAAGAAAACTTCGTTCGGTGAATAGGATTTGACAATGTTGGAGGAAACAGCATTATCTGTGACGGTGTTGTGTGAATCTAGCAGTGCTTCTTTCATAGTGTGAACTAGTTGGTAAATTCAGAATTTTGTGGAATTAGGATTTTGTGGATGCAGAACCTCAGGAGTAGCTCGCAAGCTATCCTTTGCGGGAGAATTTGGGTTGTTGAAGTTTTCAATCAACCGATCGCTGCGGCAACGGTCGTGGCCTTGACTAGCGGGATTGTTCTACCTGTTTTACGGATCGAACAACCGCTGCGCCTGCGCGATCGCCCAGCCATTTCTCCTGGTCATAGCCGAGTACAAGCTCCCACGCGTCTTGTGGGTAGAGTTCGGCCAGCGGCAATGCAGCTTGGTGCAGCATCCATTGACCATGCCGTTCATCTTCCCGAATGTGCAGTTCCCAATAGCCCATGGCGCTGTCCGAAAGCTTCAACCGTTCAGCGGCAAGCATGTAATCCGTATAAATGGAGGGACCTGCAATTTCAAAGTAGGTAAGGCCACCGTTGTAACGCAGAAAATGGCGCTTACATTCTGTTAATAGGAAATTGTGGTTGATGCACGCCAATACTTCCCACGGCACAATGTCAAAGTAGGCTTCTGGTTTGGTATTCAACCCAAGTTCTGCCATCATCTGAGCAAAAATGTGGAGTGCTTCCGGCTCAAACGACCATTGCCGTACTCCTCAAGCAGTACGCGGATTAGCGTCGCCTGCACTTCATTACTGGCACCGCCAAGAATGCGTGACATGCGACTGGCTTCTACCAATCCATCCAGGGAAGCAATTGCTAACAGATGACGATACCCATCCACGGTCATTTCTTCCCGTAGAAAGCGTTTGTTTTCCGTTATCTCTGGATCTAAGTCAGCATCGCCGCGTTCAATCAACGCTTGCTTCACGTCTAGCTGCTGCAAATGCGCCACATCCAGTTGTGCAAGTTCCCATGCTTGCCAAACGTCTTCAATGCGGTCCCGTATCCACTGCAAATAGACCGATCGCTCATTCTTATAATGGCGCAGGTCGTCATACCAAAACAGGTTTAACCGATTAATTCGATAAAGAATACGCTGCAAAAACAGATGAGCTGCGTCCGTATCCTTTGGTTCAGAATCATGAGCGTAAGCTGATTGCAAAGCAGCACCAACCGCTGCCTCAAAAGCTCTACCAGTTCTGGTCGAGAACTCACCTGATGATCCAGGTTTTCGGTTGCTAATAGTTGGATGAACTGTTGCTCTGCTTCCCCATAGTTGGAAGATTGGGATGCAGATGACAACACGTTTGATGCTCCTGGGATCAAACGATCAGGAACCAAAAATGCGGTCATACTCCTGTGCCTGAAATACTTTCAAATTTATAAATTGATCTCGCTGATGATATGTAAAAACTACTTCATCAGTTATTACAACCATAAGTGAATCGCATCACCTGTCCGTCCATCTTTAGGAAGAACTGTCAAATTAACGACAGTTTGTCTGGTAATAGTTTGCTTTAAGACGACTGTGCTGCCAGAAGTAGCTCGTTGTAAACGTGTTTGAGATCGTCTATCTGATAGTTTGCGTTCAGACCACTGGGGTTAGGCAAGACCCAAACGATCGTCGTGTGCATCGGTTCGGCTTGACGACCAATCACTGCTTTTGGTTGATTAAACGCAGTCCGGTAAGCGCTGATGCCCAAAACAGCAAGAAATCGAGGGCGGTAGTGTGCGACTTTATCCGCGAGTTTTTGCCGACCAGCAAGGAGTTCTGTTGGGGCCAATTCATCTGCCCTTGCGGTAGCGCGATCGACAATATTCGTAATGCCATACCCATGCTGTAGTAGAAGCACATCTTCAAAGGGGCTAAGCAGGCGATCGCTAAAGCCCGCCAGGTGAAGCGTTCGCCAGAAGCGGTTCCCAGGACGTGCAAAGTGGTGATTGACAACAGCACTGTAGAGACTGGGATTGATACCGCAAAACAAGACATTCAAATCCGGCGCGATGACATCGGTAACGGTTTTACCAACGGCAGCTTGAATCTCTTCTTTGGTAGGTTTTCGTGGAGCAATCATTAGCGAACAAACACGGTAGGCTGAGCTGCAAAGGCATCCTTAATTCGATCGATCTGCAAATCCATCACATCCATTTGGGCAATTTCGGCTTGGGAATAGTAGCCAAATTCTGTTGTTTCGTTGGTGGTAATTAAGGTTCCTGAAATAGCCTCTACCTCAAAATTTAATGCCACAATATGGCACCGCTCACCATCTGCATACTCAATTAAATAATTGGGACTGCTATAGACCCCAAGCAACCGCACAATTTGAACATGCAGCCCGGTTTCCTCCAAAAATTCGCGAATACACGCCTCAGCAACACTTTCTCCTGAATCAACGCGCCCACCTGGCATACACCAGCGTCCATTATCGCTTCGCCGTGTCATAAGCAGCTTTTGTCGGGTTGAGTCAAACAGGGCAGCGGAACAGCCCAACGTCACTTTGCCAAGTTTGGCGACACGATCGCCCCGAAGAACCTTTGCCATTGATTTCTTAATTAACGACTTGAGATTAATTGTTTAGTGTATGACGTTTGCCAGATGGGTCAGACTTGTGATTGTCCGTCTGCTTCGAGCGAAACTACAGCACGGGGAGTAGAAATTGATAAGTAGATACCAATCAACACAATTAAAAATGCAAAACCATTAAATAAGCTAACAGTTTGCGAGAAAAAGATCATTGCCAAAACAGTTGCCAGTATTGGCACTGCAAGCGTAGTAACCGATACCAATTCAGCGGAAACTTGTTTAAGGCTGTAGGTTAATAACCCATGTCCCAACATTTGCGTCACAACCGCTAATCCTAAAACTGCCAGTCCACTGTGCCAGGAGGGAGGGAAAAGGCTTTCCCTGTAAAGAACACGATCGGTAGAGCCAGCATACTACCGATCGCACACTCGCTCATTGTGATAATGGGTGTGGAAAATCGAGTGCGAAGCTGCTCCACAAGCAAAATTTCGCCAGCCAAGAGAATGGCGGCCCCCAGTGCAGATAGATCCCCCAGCCAGCTACTATCTGCAACGCTCCAATCTCCGATACCGATCACCGCAGCGCCTGCCGTTGCCACAACCATGCCCAGAATAAACTGTGGATTCGGTCGCCGACCAAGAAGAAACCACGCTCCCAACGTGGTGAACATTGGCATCATGTGGATAAAAAGGGTTGCGTTTGCCACGGTCGTTTGCGTATACGACCAGGCTACAAGCACTAGAAAGGTGACAAAACATAATCCTGCTCCAAATAGCATAACTAACTCCGGCAACCCAATTCCCTGCTGATCAGGCTTCTCAGATGGTGGGACGGTTTTGGTTTGGATGTAGTAGTTAGTAATGTTCCATGCAGCAAACGCGATCGCAGCAATCAACAGTCGATTAAAGGCGATCGCATTTGGGGTCATTTCCTCTTCTGCAACGACGAAAAAGACCGGACTAAAGGCCATTGCAAAAAGGCTATGCACAGCGCAATAGAAGCCATCAGGCTAGGTGCTGGTTGAGTCACAAATGTTAATAAATCTGGGGATTAACGCAATATGGCAGAAATTTCCCTGTTAGTCCAGCGACCAAATTTTCGATCGCCATTGTTGCCATTTTTGGCGGGTTTGCAGACTGGCGCTGCCAATGTGGGGGTAATAATTAGATTTTCGAGACGCAGCAGGGGACTGTTCATCGGAATGGGTTCTGGCTCGGTCACATCCAGCGCGGCCCTCGCAATCTGACCACTGCTTAACGCTCGATAGAGTGCATCCGGGTTTACGATCGACCCCCGTGCGGTGTTAATCAAGATTGCAGATGACTTCATCTGGGCAAACTCGCGATCGCCAAAAAGTGATGGGTTTCGTCAGACAGGGGGTGTGAATGGTAATAAAATCGGACTCCTGCAAAAGCCGTTCAACGCTAACACACTCAACTCCAAGAGACTGTTCCAACTCCAAACTGCACTGGGTCCGACTGGTGTATAAAACGCGCATGTCAAATCCCTTTGCCCGTCGCGCGATCGCCTGCCCAATTCGTCCAAATCCCAAAATTCCCAAGGTGGCACCAGCAATGTTTGGTCCCAACAACAGGTCGGGTTCCCAGGTCTGCCATTGCCCGGAGCGGGTAAAGCGATCGCCCTCCACCACCCGCCGCGCCGCCGCCATTAGCAATGCCCAGGTCAAATCAGCCGTTGCGTCGGTGAGTACTCCCGGCGTATGGCCAACCGGAATTTTGCGCTCTGTAGCGGCTGCAATGTCAATGTTGTCGTAACCAACCGCCATTTGACTAATGACTTTGAGCGAAGGCCCTGCCTCAATCATTTGCCGATCGATGCGATCGGTCAGCAAACACAGAATGCCGTCGATCGCCCCGGCTTTCTCCAGCAAAACGTCATAGGGAGGCGGTTGACGCTCTGGCCAGACTTCAACCGTTGCTAAGGATTGAAGCGTGTCTAACTGAGCAGGTAGGCGACGGGTGATAAAAACAGTGAACTGGGACATGGTGATGCCTTGCAGAGAAGCCGAATACCATCATGGTCCGCATACAAGCAAGTGCGCTAGTCTTCAACGTCAACCCAAATACTGCCATCATCAACCCGCACGGGAAACACTGGCAGTGCTTTTGGGGGCAATGCTTCCAAGAGCTTTACCAACCAGAGGCGGCCACGTACTCCATTCTTTGACTGCGCCTGTCTTCAGGTCAAAAGCGCTGCGATGAAAGGGGCAAACAATCGCGCCATCTTCCGTTACCTTGCCATTTTTAAGGGGCAACTTCACATGGGGACAGGCGTTGTCAACGGCGTACAGGTTGCCCTCATGGTTAATCAGCAGAATTTTGCGCTGACCAACCTTAGCCACTTTCTTGGTACCCGAAACAAGTTCATCAACCGGAAAAACTTTGGTCCAACCCATGGAAACTCCTACCCTGAATGGCTGGTGAGAATGTCCTGATTTTATAGCAAATCATTGGGATCCATCTGGTGCTAATTTGAAGATCGTAGCGATCGCACCCTTTACCCGTCTATGCGTTTTCTTCAGCTTCTGACTGCACTCCTGATGACCGTCACAGTTTTCATGGCTGTTTCCCCTTGCCGGTCTATGCTGCTAGCTCTGCAGCAATTCGTACCTATGATGATGTGAAGGCTACAAGCAAAGATTATGCTGGCCAAAGTTTGATTCGGGCAGAATTCACGAAAGCGGATCTAAAGGATGCCAACTTCAGCAAAGCAGACCTGCGAGGAGCGGTCTTCAATGGCGCAACGCTAAACAACGCAAACCTACACGGTGCAGATTTTAGTGACGGCATTGCCTATCTCACTGACCTATCTGGAGCAGATTTGGGTGATGCCATTTTCACCTCAGCCATGTTGCTAAAGTCAAATTTTCGGGATGCCAACGTAGTAGGGGCTGATTTTAGCGATGCGGTTCTCGATCGCGCCCAAGTATTATTGCTGTGCCAATCAGCAAGTGGCGTCAATCCGGTAACGGGGTGGGTACCCGTGAGTCGTTGGGATGCACCTAACTCAGTAGGACTTGGCCCCCACTAAATCATGGAAATCAAAAGGTTTGTTTTACTAACAGCGTTGCGACTAAGCATGATTTGGGACTTAGTCACAACCTTTTTAGGAACGTTGATTATTTTAGGAAGCCTCAGCTTTGTTTCGATTGGTATCAGTCTTGTCGGAACCTTGATCGTCGGAGCCTTTAACTTCTCAACCCGATCGATCTGGGAACGACGAGATTTACGCAGCGACGAACTATTTGTCCAGATTCTTGTGCTTCGAATGGTATGGGTTCTGGCGATTTGTTTTGACTTTTTAACGTCGCTGACCTGCAATGCCACTTATGTCGCATTACGACGGATCGATCTTGGTGGCACACCCGTAGAATTTGGGGATGTGTTTCGAAACCTAAATGCCAGTCAATCCGCAATTGTACTTTTCGTTACAGTTTTAACTCTTATTAGTCCCATGATGGTTGGTTATGTCAGGGATCAGGATATCGATTTCTGGGGCTAAAAGCGTTTTCCAGCCTGAGTTATAAGTCCTAACACTATTACTCAGTTACCACAGAACCTATTACAAAATGCTGGTCGATCTAAATTACTTTATGTTACGCTGGCCGAAGAGGTTACATCTCTTCAAAAAGTAACGTAAATGACATTTAGAAGAACGGAAAAGAATGGTGTCCGATCTCGTTCAGCAAGGGCTTTCGAATCGCTACATTCAAAAGCCTAACTTTCAACTCCCTGACCCGCTTCAACCCCTGCGTCACTGGCTTAACAGAATTGAGATTCACAGCACAAAAGCTGCCCATCTTTTGTGCAAACTGATTCCCACCCAATGCCCATTTGAGCGGGATATCGTGGTTTTTGGTCGCAAAGTGGCCCGTATCCCGCCGCTCTGCAAACTGAATCCTTTGTTTGAAGAAGTCACGAATCTGCGATTTCGTGCGCTCTGTTACCTGGCAGAGTGCGGTGAGGATGTGCATTCTTACTGCTAAAGCACCTGTTTCAACGCTTCCAAAAGCTTATCTACCGTTTCTTTGCGGCTGTTATATCCCATTAAACCAATTCGCCAGACTTTTCCGGCGAGTTCTCCCAGTCCGCCACCAATTTCAATATTGTGTTCGTCCAACAGCTTACGGGCGATCGCTTTTCCATCCACTCCATCAGGGATGCGAACCGTGCTTAGGGTTGGCAGTCTGAATTCCCGATCTACGTGCAGAGTTAGACCAACACTTTCTAATCGATCCCAAAGATACTCCACATTTTGCTGATGGCGCTGCCAACTGTTTTCTACGCCCTCTTCCGCAATCAATCGCAGCCCTTCACGTAAAGCATAGTAAAGGTTGATCGGGGCCGTGTGGTGGTAAACGCGATCGCTGCCCCAATATTTCCCCAGCAAGTTCATATCCAAATACCAGTTGGGCACCTTCGTCTGACGGTTTTGCAACTTCTCTAAAGCGCGGGGACCCATTGTGAAAGGAGAGGCACCAGGTGGGCATCCCAAACCTTTTTGGCTACAGCTATAGGCTAAATCGATTCCCCACTTGTCCAGGAATAACGGCACGCCGCCCATACTGGTAACGCTATCCACCAGCAGTAGAGAATCAAATTCGCGACACAAATCCCCAACTCCTTCTAATGGCTGGCGTGCTCCAGTTGAGGTTTCTGCATGAACGAGTGCCAGAATCTTGGGTCGGTGTGTTTCCATTGCAGCCCGCAGTTCGTTGAGCGAAAAACCTGACCCCAGGGCTTTGTAATGGTTCGCACGTCAGCACCATAACGACCTGCCATATCAACCAGACGATTACCGAAGTAGCCCTTGACGCCAATCAGAACAACATCACCAGGTTCGACCGAATTGGCGATCGTGGCCTCCATAGCAGCGGTTCCCGTTCCGCTCACCGCGATCGTCAAGGGGTTTTCCGTTTGCCACACATACCTTAGTAGCGACTGGATCTCATCCATCAGCGCCAAAAAGTCGGGTCGAGGTGCCCTACAGGCGACGTGTTCATTGCCTGAAGCACCGTCGGGTGGGCATTGCAGGGACCCGGCCCCAACAGGAGGCGGGTTGGCATATTCAGAGGCGCAAGCTGCAGTCGCTGGCCGTTACTGGGTGAGAGTGTGGATGTCATGATAGTCCTAGAGTCTTAAGTGGTGAGCAGTAAATCGGTGTCAGGGATCAGGTGCCAGGAACCAGGAGAAAGGGCTTTACATCAGATTTAAGCCGCTCACTTGTCCTGATGGTTGTGGCTACTGTTATAGAGTCTAAAGCTTGTTGGGTGCCACATCCCAATTCTGATACTTAGCACTCAGCACTCAAAGTTTAGGCTAGCCAGCGATCACGAATTTTGCTGCACAAAGATTTGATGGGCTAATGACTTAGTGGCAGCGTAAACCAGATTGTTGTACCAGCTCCCGGTTGGCTGTTGACACCGATCTGCCCACCATGAGCTTCAATAATTTGCTGGCAGCGGTGCAGCCCCAAGCCAATCCCTGTGCAGTGGGGATTATCTAGACTACGGACGTAGGGTTTGAACAGACGATCGCATCGGTCCTGACTCATTCCGCTTCCGTCATCGGTTACGGTGCAATACAACATTTCAGCTTGATGGGGCGAACATTCTGCGATCGTTGATTGCAAACTCAATGCTTCCGGCTTTGCGGCTGATGCGGTAATGGTTACGGTTCGACCTGGCGGGTTGTGCTGAATCGCATTAATCAGCAAATTGTCGAACACCCGCTGAAGGTTTACAGGATCGGCTTTTACCGGGGTAGATTAGCCGTTAACTGGTTGACGATCGTTGCCTGATTCACGGTGAGGCGAGGTTGCAACGTTGTTAAGGTACTTTGCAGAATCTGACTAAGCGCAACAGGCTGGCAACTGAGGCGAAGTCCAGGCTCATCTGTCGCATGGTTTTCCCGCAAGGAATTCAGTAAACAAAGCTGGTTATCGCTACTTTGTATCATTGAATCCAGCATGGAGCGAGAAATGGCGACCGTTCCGCACTCATTGCATTTCCCGCGTAATTTATTGAGCACCATCACCATCCCCTGAACAGGGGTTCGCAAATCATGGGAAACGGCGTGCAGCAGCAAATCCTTCACCTGATTCAAATTTTGCAGCTCCTGCATGCGCTGCTGTAGCTCAGCCGTCCGTTCTTGCACCTGACATTCCAGCTTAGCGGCGAAGGTTTGCACCTGCCGATAGAGCTGTCCCTGCTGGATAGCGATTTCAACCTGGGTTGCCAGTTGCTCCAGCAGTTCAATTTCAAAGGGTTGCCATTGGCGTGGCCCGGAACACTGGTGAGCAATCAATACACCAAACATATGGCCATCCAGCCGTAACCCGATCCCCATACCCGCTTTGAACTGGCAGCGATAGCTGTATTCATTCAAGAGGGGCGTTTTCTCAAGCTGGTCGATATTGTTGACAACACGAATACGTCCCGGCTGAAACAGCGCTTTCATTTCCTTGATCTTGTCAGTCCCTGTTTCCCACCCCAGAACCGAAGGCCACTGGGGATCAACAGATTCTGCGATCGCCTGACATCCCCTGCTTCATCGAAGTAGCTAATAAAGACGCGATCGGCCTGCAAGAATTTTCGAATTTCTTCTACGGTTGTTTGCAGAATATGGTCCAGGTTCAGGGAACTGCGAATCCGTAAGGCAACCTCTCCCAACAGTCGCTCCCGATTAGCCGCCATTAACAGCTTGGTCTCTGCCTGTTTGCGATCGGTAATGTCGTAGGCCGTTGCCAGCCCAGCAGGTTTTCCCTCAAACGTAACCATACCCGCCGTGATGTCAACCCATCGCTCTTCACCAGACTTTGTCAGGATCTTCACTTCATAGCGAGTAGGGACTGGTCTTCCCTCCTGCCGCTCCAGCCCTCGTTTTTGAATCAGGTCGCGATACTCAGGATGGGCAAAGTTCCAAAATCAGTTGAGAGAAGTTCTTCCCGAGAATACCCTGTAATCTTTTGTGCAGCGGGATTAACGTAGCGAAGTCGATTCCCTGGTAAAGCAAAAGGCGCAAGAAGCAGTTTCGGCAACAACCCGAAAACGAGCTTCGCTTTGTTGGAGGGCTTCCTCGGCCTTTTTCCGCTCGGCAATGTCCTCAAAAACAAGCCCAACACATTGATTTGGCAGGGGAAATGCTTTCGTTGCATACACCCCTTCAGGGATGGTCGCATCTCCATAACGAACTTCTCCCAAATCCCGTAGCTTGCCAGAGCGCACAACATTAGCGTAGATTCCTGGAAATGCCGTTTCCACAAGGCCAGGAAAGACTTCTGCCAAGGGCTTTCCAATAAGAAGCTGGGGATCGTCTGGAATACCCAAGATTTGCCGTGCAGCCGGATTAATATCCATCAACCGAAAACTGGTGAGGTCATTCAAATCCTGCAGGTGCCAAACGATCAGCCCCATCTGCATGGTTCTAACAATGTTGGCATAAAGCTGAATCCGTTCCTCAGCGCGCTTGAGTCCGGTAATATCCTCGACCATACCAACGGTAAACTTAGGATCACCCAGCTCATCCCGAATCAGGGATGTGGTTTGACGGACCCAAACCGGTTGGCCGTCTTTGCGAAGATAGCGCTTCTCCACCTGATAAAGATTGCGTTGTCCCACCATCATCTCTGGAAGCAATTTTGCATCCGCATGGAGATCGTCTGGATGAGTCAGTCCAGCGAACGTCATTCCATTAAGCTCTTCGCGGCTATACTCCAGCATCCCCTGCAACACTGGATTGCTGTCCACAATATTTCCTTGCAGGTCGTTTAGCCCAATACCAATACCCGCCCCTCAACCATGCTGCGAAAATGCTCTTTACTCTTGAGCAGACGTTCTTCAGCCTGTTGACGTTCGGCAACAGCAGCGGCCAGAACCAGAGCTGTAATCGTAATGATGCCAACAAATGCCTGCATCAAATAGATAGCTTGCCAGGCATCACCACCAGTTTTGGCTAGAAACGGACCACCATGCCGAACCACTCCAGCGATCGCAATGCTAGAAACGACCAAGCTCCCCAAAACCGTTCCCCGCTGCCCTAAACGCAAAGCCGCCCAAATAATGAATGGAAACGGCAGATATTCCAAAGGATAGTGGGCAATGTAGGTCTGAGTGGGCGACTGAAATACAATCCAGCTAACACCAACTAACAACGTTGCCCAGACCAGAATTTCAACGGCTTTTTGCCGAAAGGCGAGTCGTTGCTGCCACTGCTCCCTAAACCATCGAGCAGAAAGTTTTTCAGGCAGAGGTTTACCCAGCCAGGTAAGCAGCAACGGCGTGACGATCAGAATTCCAAAACCATCGCCTAGCCAGACAGTGCCCCAATGGCTTGCGAACTTAGACCAAGGAGCAAGGCCAGCAAAGCAAGCGTCGAGGCTGTTAATGGTGGCATTGACAACCGGAGACAGGAGAACTGCCAGTGCTACAAATCCCAAAACATCCCGCAGGCTGCTGAGGGTCAAGCGAAACTGTATGCGTTGCAATAGTTCATTACCCGCGATCGCTCCAACGGTGCTACCAGCAGCGGCAACCCCAGCAACAGGCAACGACACCCCAATGTAAGCGCGAACAGAAACACACCTGTGGCGATTCCAAACCACATACGCCGTCCATAGAGCAAGACAGCTGCTAAGGCGATTCCAGCCGTAGGCCAAATAGGGGAAGCGTTCACTCCCAGATCCAAGTCTTCAACGGCAATCTTAGCTGCCAAAAAACAAGCGATGGCGGTCGCGCCTGCAAAAGTAAAGAGTGTCGAGAGTTATCCCAGTTCAAGCGCATACAACATCAACCTGACACACCAAAGGACGCTTTTCGCAGCCTTTTGAACCCAATTAAAGTTTCATAATTGCTTTGAGAAGGGGCTTAGAGAACCCACAAGAGAAGCTCTCCTAGATTATTCAAACCTGCACTCCTGAAGTTATTAGCGCAGGTCGCACTGCTACCACTAGATTGGCTTGTTCGACAGATTGTCGCTTCCCCGGATGGATGAGCAGAAGGGGCTATCTCACCCAAATGCGTTAGCCTGACGCAACTCCACCTGAAGAAAGCGCAAATAAGCCGGCTTGAGTATGAGTTTGGCGATTGTCATAAACATTAAGAGAATAAATCAACAAACAGTGGACCTGAAAAGGTAAGGATGTGCAGCGTTAGCCGCCATCGTTAACAGTTCCAGAACCATTACGATTCGGGCACCACACAACAAATGAATATGAGCATCAAAAATTCTAGCCGCACCCTTACGGCTTAGTGGTTTTTCGCGCCCCATCCTATTTTGCCATTTCCTCCACGTGATTTCTGGGTGGGAGTCAGATGTGTTGTTAAATAATTCGTGATACCCGTAGAAACGCAATATATTGCATTTCTGCGGGTATCAATTAACCCCGTCTTTGCGTTATTTCCCAGTATGTCGATCGTCAATCACTTAATTGAAGTCGAAACGGAAGCAGGAGTTGGTATCTACAACATCACTCCCCAGATTAAGGATCTCATTGCTTCTGGGGCAATTCAAAACGGTCAAGTGCTGGTGTTTTCACGGCATACAACGACGGCTATAGCGATTAACGAGCATGAAGAGCGATTGCTGGAGGACATTAAAGTCTTTCTCAGAAAGCTGGCCCCGGAAACCGATCGCTATCTCCACAATGACCTTCATCTGAGGACTGGGATCCCACAAGACGAACCGATGAATGCCCATTCTCACCTGATGGCAATGATGTTGAGTACAAGCGAAGTGATTCCGCTGGTAAACGGCAGCCTTGGTTTAGGAACGTACCAATCCATCTTATTTTTCGAATTAGATGGCCCCCGGAAGCGGAAAGTTTCTTGCCAAATTACGGGAGAGTGAGGGGGTGAGGAGAGAGGGGAGGAAGGGTAAGGGGAAGGATTAAGGCTGAAGGATTAAGGCTGAAGGATGAATGCTAAATGTCATCCTACTGCCATTGCCTACTTCCTATAGACCCTCATTGGTGCTTGAAATTCAGCCAACCCTAAGCTGTAAATATTCAATTTTGATGCAAGCATTCATGACGACGTTCAGGCCTGCGGCGATCGCTTTTTCAGCAGCGGCTGGATCTGAAACACCTATCTGTGCCCACACGGTTTTGGCACGAACCGCGATCGCCTCATCTACAACTTCGGGCAAGAAGTGAGAGCGGCGAAAGACGTTAACAATATCGATTGGTTCGGGAATGTCTTTGAGAGATGGGTAACACGGATGACCATCGATTTCACTGAGTGATGGGCTGACCGGATAGACAACGTAACCAGCCTGTCTCAGAAATTGAGCGATTTGGTAACTGGGACGATCCTGTCTATCCGAACGGCCAACGACCGCAATCACGTTGGCGCTCTTCAGCACGTCGTACATGGCTAAATCATTGCCCTAGAGGTCTGGCATCGTTATAGAGTTCCAAAAACTGAACGATCTTTACGCTTAGCAGCGGGGTAGGAGGAGGGTAGAAACGCGTTCGTTTGTGCTGTCGATTGTTGTAGCATACGAACGTCGATCGCAGGCATCCTGGCACGACGGGCAGCCTCCAGTCCGCCTTCACTATCTTCGTAAACTCTACAGTCAGGGGTGCTATGCCTAATTGTTCCGCTGCCAGCAAAAACACATCCGGTGCAGGTTTGCCGTTTGCCACATCATTCAACGTCACAACGGCGTCGAAATAATTGCGCAAGCCGATCGCATCCAGGGCGGCTTCGACAATTTCACGTTCACCACCCGACGCAACCGCCATTGGCACTTCTCCGTAACTGGAACGGGCAACTTCGGCGACTGCGGGAATCTCTTTTACATAACGAGCAAAGGAGCGATTATCAATTAGAGCCTGATAGCGAAAGAGCCTATCAGTGTTGATGGCATGGGCATCAAGCTGGTAATCAAAGGTTTCATTCAACGTTCGAATGAGTTCGCTGCTAGACAATCCGGCGTGCTGGTAGTACCACTCCTCAGTCATTTCTACCTGGAATTGCTGCAAAGCTGCAGACCAAACCTGATAGTGAACAGGTAGGGTGTCAGCCAGGGTACCATCACAGTCGAAGATCAGGGCTTTGTAGGGGAGGTCCGTATGACAGGACAGGTATTCTTGAGGAGTTTTCATGATTGTTCTCACAAATAGAATGGAATTGTTAAGGTTCTTGACCTTGCCTCCATGCTAATTTGTTTGTTAACAAAACAAACTATATAAGTAGAATTAATATTATGAACCAACCTTCTCTGGCAGCTAAGCCAACTTTACTGAAACAGATTAACTACGCCCGACTGCTCGACTTGTTAAGGTGCCACGCTCCTATTTCAAGAGCCGAACTCGCTCGGCACACTGGCCTGACCCGCTCAACAGTAACAGTCATCACAGCCGAATTGATTGCCGAAGGACTGGTACGAGAAAGCCAGGAATTAACTACTTCAGGCAGTGGTCGTCCGGGAGTGGGACTGGTCCTAAACCCGGAGGGGGCGTCCTTTATTGGAGCGGCGATCGAGGTAGATTATCTGACGGTTGTAGAGCTTAATTTGGCGGCCCAAATCGTTCAACGCATTCAAGAACCGATCGGCGAAAACCGAGAACCAGAAGCAGTGCTTAACCGATTAGTTCAGCTTATCGATCAGGTGCGTCAGACAAGCCTACTTGGGCAAGAAAAAGTTAGAGGCGTTGGGCTGGCGGTGCAGGGTACGTTAAGTTTAGAGAGTGTCGTTATCCGTTCACCGTTTCTGGGTTGGCACACTGTCGATCTTCGTCATTACCTCAAACCTCAAATTAATCTGCCTCTATTTGCGGATAATGATGCGAACGCCGCCGCTTTAACGGAAGTGTACCTGGGAAATCCGCTCCAGAGTGGAAGCCTGCTCTATATTTTGATGAACAACGGCATCGGGGCCGGGATCGTCAACAACAATCGGATTTGGCGGGGAGCTTTTGGCACAGCGGGTGAGGTAGGCGCACTGCTGCTAAGTTCCGCTCAATCGCATCCTTCGCGGACTGAGCAGCAACCCGTGTTAGACGATCGAGTTGGCAAAGAGAAACTATTACAGCACTACCGCGAACGGGGCGGAACAGCATCCAGTTTGGATTCCCTGATTCAAGACTTGGAGCAGGGGGTATCATTGGCTCAAGCGATCGTTCAAGAATGGGGTGAATTACTGGGTTGGGGATTGGTTGCAGCGGTGAACCTCCTCAACCCGGAGCGGATTGTTTTGGGAGGCCCACTTACCCAACTTCTTCCCTATATGGGTGACCAGTTGATGACTCGGTTACGGGAGAACATACCGGGTAATGGAGTGCAGGGATTTTTAGCGATCCAAATGCACGCTTTGAGGTATCCACCTTTGGGGAGAATGCAGCGGCGGTTGGAGGAGCGATGCTTGTGTACCAATCCCTTTTTCAGGTTCCAGATTTGATGCTGCTGGATAGTTGATTGCTAACTGAATTTAACGAATCAGCACAATCATGAGGGAAATCACAAACAACACGAGAAAAACCACAACTGTGACGAGTGGGGAATGGGTTTCAAGCAATGGGGAAGGACTTAATCTCTTCTCTAACCTGGAACAGGGAATCCAAATATCTGTACTTGTCACAAAACCAGTTTTACGAGTTTCGCCGTAGCCGTTTGCCTTATAAAACGGGATGGCGGTTAGTGACGAAATCACCCAGAGGTGACGATATTTCTTTTGAAGAGCGGCTTCCTCCAGCGCAGCTAGTAATTGGGTACCAATGCCCTGTCGGGTGAACTCAGGAAGCACATAAACCCCTGTAATTTGGCCATAGTCAATAGAAAGGGCAGAGAAACCCGCGAGCTTGCCATCACTCTCTGCAACAAAAATTGCTTCCCTTAAGCCTCTCCAATTTGCCTGATCGTGTACCAGTGCCTCAATTTGCTCAGGGTTATAATCCTGCGCAGAAAGGTGTACAAGAGAATGGGTTTGCAGCTCAACGATTGCATCCAATTCCTCGATCGTTGCCAGACGAATTTTAATAGTCATGCGCTATGGCAGTTCTAAATCATTTGTGAAATAGGAGGGCTTTGTGAAAAAGGTCTCCGGTAGAAACCTTTTTTACAATCCAAATAAGATCGCAATATGTATAGCTATCGCCACAATTGTTAGGACACCTGCTATAAGCGTTCTGAATTACTCCTGATGTTAGTAAACCCACGAACCTTATCAATAACAGCAGATTCACCTTGAAATTTGGTCATCTTGCCGTTCCAACCCATTACTGTATGTCTTTTGAACCTGATGGGCAGCGATAGTGTTGGGATTTGTAGCCATCGACTCGCTTCGTTTTCAAATCATTATCAAAAAACAGCGTTCATTAGCCAGGTCAGTAATGCCTTGATAGTTGACTAGCCACAAATCAAAGGGACGCGGAATTTTATTGAGGGTTTGGCGTAGTTGGGGAGTTGGAAGGTTGCAGGACTGATCCTTCCTGGGTTTGCAGGTTTGATGATCCAGATAATAGGAGGAAGAAGGATTGGTTTCCCGCAAAAGCCAGGCAAGTCCCATGAGCCGTCCTGTTTGCCCATGCGTTTGGTGAGCGATCGTTACCAAAACTGGAGACGTTGATACCTTCTGAATCTGCTCCACGACCAGATCAGGCCGATGGGTTTTCTGATAAGCAAAGCCAAAGGAAACAGTGAGCGCTCCCATAAGTGCCACAAGCCAGATGAGAACAATTGCTTTCTTCTTAAAGAACGAAAGGGAGAGGAGGGAGGAGGGAGGAGGGAGGAGGGATGAAACCTTGAGGAAACGCCAGTAGGGGGAAAGCCCGACGGCAAGCAGGAGAATAACAGCGGGAAAATAGACAAACGAATAGCGAAAAGCGCGGGTGATGTCTGAATTTAACCCGTAGTCGAGAATGAGCAGAAGGGCGATCGCGCTACCCACGATTCCCACAAACCCAAACACTAACCAACGTCGATCGGGCACCCGCATTGGAGTGCGAAGTCCACGATAAACAAGCCATCCCACCCATAGCCAAAAGAGAACAACCAGGACCGCTGACACTATGGGAATGGGCTTAACGACTTGCTGAACTGGTAACACAGTCAACATCGTCATTCCGCTAGCCAGCGTATAGAGAACTGGCTGTAACCAGGGAAGCTTGGTCGATTCCCCTGAGTACACCCATTGGGTTAACTCATTGCTGTAGCCACTCTTCCAGGCGGGTAGCCAAACCAGACCAGCAACGAGCGTTCCGGCGGCTGCCCAGTAGATGCGGTTCCAGGCAGGGGGTGGAATGGGGAGTGGGGAGTGGGGAGTGGGGAGTAGGAATCTTTAAACCCCAATCTAAAATCTAAAATCTTGAATCCCACCAGGGTCAGTCCCTCAGCCAGAAGCAAAAGCCCAAAGAAGTAGTGGGTAGCAATTCCCAATCCATTCACACCAATCCAAGCCAGGGTGACACGAAAGGGAAGTGGGGATCGTTGCTGGAGGCTTTGCAGGGCGATCGCAAAACAAGTCAGTGAGGCAATTCCCAGAGAACGGCAAGGGTATAGTGACGAGCATCTTGAGAAAGGTAGATGCCGAAAGGTGAGACAGCCATCAATGCTGCGGCAAGCTGACCCACCAACCGGGAGCGAAACGCGATCCAGCCCAGCCCAAACATAGCAGGAATCGCCGCAACGCCAAACAGAGCGGGGAGCGATCGGGAAGCCCAGGGAGAAACCAATCCATCCTGAGGTGGGAATAACCGCATCCAACCGTTAGCCAATACAAAGTAGAGCGGTGGATGGGTACTCTCGGCCATTAAGTGGTGGAGCACGTCCTCGATGCTCCCAGAAGGATCCACCCGTAAGGGTTGCAGCAACGTTTCGGGAGAAATGACCTGGTTTAATGGAACCGTTTGAAAGCTGTGTCCCAGACTAAACACGATCGTGGAGAACTCGTCGGTCCAAAGCGGTTGGGTGGTGAGATGGATCAATCGAAGAACCGCGCCAATTCCCACCCAAAAGCTAACAGGACAAGATGCGATCGGTGCTTCTCAATCAATTTCTTGATGTCCTGCTTGCCACCCTCAAAGTACATCGCGCTTCAAGTAGGGCTGAAGGGCTTCAGGAACCTGAACACTGCCATCGGGTTGCTGGTAGTTTTCTAGAATTGCCGCCATTGTGCGCCCGATCGCTAACCCAGAACCGTTCAGGGTATGGACAAACTGTGTCCCCTTCTGTCCGGCTTCCTTGAACCGAATGTTGCCTCTGCGAGCCTGAAAATCCCAGAAGTTTGAGCAACTGGAGATTTCCCGGTAGATGTCCGCTGCTGGAAGCCATACTTCCAGGTCGTAACACTTGGCCGCCCCAAAGCCGAGGTCACCCGTACATAGCTCAATTACGCGATAGGGTAGTTTCAGTGCCTGCAAAATCGCTTCAGCATTCTGCAATAGAGTCTGATGCTCCTGCTCTGACGTGCTGGGATGCACCAGTTTGACCAGTTCCACCTTATTAAACTGGTGCAACCGGATCAGTCCACGCGTGTCTCGTCCATAGCTACCTGCTTCACGCCGAAAACACGGCGTGTAGGCACAATGATAAATTGGCAGTTGATCCGCTTGTAGAATCTCGTCCCGGTAAAGATTGGTGACGGGGACTTCAGCCGTCGGAACTAACCACAAATCATCATCGCTGCACTTAAAGCTTTCTTCGCCAAACTTGGGCAGTTGTCCGGTTGCAGTTAATGAATCGGTATTGACCAGAAATGGCGGCAGAACTTCCAGGTAGCCAGCGGCAATCTGACGATCGAGCATGAACTGAATTAACGCCCGCTCCAGCGCAGCGCCAGCGCCCATCAACAAAACAAAGCGGGTTTGGGCAACTTTAGTAGCGCGATCGGTGTTGAGGATGCCCAGCTTTTCCCCAATTTCCCAGTGGGGAAGGATGGTGTCACTTTTTGGTTTGTATTCATCACCCCAGCGGCGAACTTCCACATTCTCGGTTTCGTCTTTGCCAACCGGAGTAGAGTCACTGGGTAGATTTGGCAACGTCAGGAGAAGGGCTTCAATCTGGGCCTTAATTTCCTTTTCCTGTGGCTCCAGGTCGCTCAAGGTTGCTTTGAGCTGGTTGCCTTCTTCCTTGAGTGCCTGTACTTCGGGATCGTTAGGCTTACCGCCGGACTTCATCTTCTGCCCAACGAGCTTACCGATTTCGTTGCTGCGTGCTTGAAGCTGCGATCGTTCTACCTCCAGCTTTCTCCGCTGTTCATCAAGCTGCAAAATCGGCTGGATGTCGTAGCTCTCGTTGCGGGTATTGAGCCGCTCTTGTACAAAGTCTGGGTTTTCTCGAATTAGCTTCAGGTCAAGCACGGATTCGTCTCGATTGTAGATTGTGGATCTTAGATTGTAGATTGGTCCAGCTTGAGTAAAAGCAGGAATCCCACTCTAGAGTACTAGATTGCTTGATCTGGGTCGATTGCTGTCGGATCAATTCCCTCTGGATCAATTCCCATACTGCGAAGTCGTTCTGCAAGTGCCTGAGATCGCCGCCGTTCCTGTTCTAACTGAGTTTCTGCCTGTTCAGCGCGTTGCCGCTCTTGTTCTGCCCGCTGCCGCTCTTGTTCTGCCCGTTGTCGCTCCTGCTCTACCCGTTGAGCAACGTCCGCATAGCTCAAAACGCCTCTCCATCAGGACGATAAATCTGGAGAACGTCCCCAGATATGTCAAATCGAATTCCCATCTGGGGACTAACCCATTCAGACAGGGAATCGATGGCTTCGAGTCCATCGTCCTGACGGAGCCAACCCCGTAACTCGTTAGTATCCGGGTTATAGATGAAATATTCTCCGACCCCGTGCCGATCGTAAAACAGCAGTTTCCTATCCATCTCGGTCTGAGTGTTGCCAGGAGAGAGAATTTCAAACACAACTTGGGGAGCGATTCCAGCTTCTTTCCACTGCTGGTAGGAGCCTCTATCTCCTTTGGGTCTACCAAACACCATCATTACATCGGGAGCGGTGACAATTCGAGGCTTGCCCTCAACTGGATACCAGAGGAGGTCTCCAGCCACAAACACATTCGGGTCATCGGCATATAGCCAGTCCAGATTCTGCTGAATCACAACAATCCAGCGGAACCGTTTTGTATTGTCAGCCATTGGCTTGCCGTCGCTTTCGGGATAGATAACCTCGGTTTGCGATGCCTTGGGCAGTTGGGAAACCATACTGTGACCTCACAAATCTGGTATTTGAGATAAGTGTGGAATGGTTAAACCCTAGCATAGTGAGGCAGAACGAATACCCCAACGAAGCCAAGCTATCCTCCATTGATTACCATCACTGTCCTTTACACTGGCCACTACGATACGTGATCGCTGAATACAAGCAGGCAATTGCGCTTGCTCCAGAGTTGGCGATCACTCAAGCTAATTTGAGGGAAGCCGAACGGTTGTTGAAGTCTCGCTCAAATCCTTAAGAGCACTAGATTAGGGCACTAGAATTGAAGAAGTTCTTCGTAAACCTTCGTGACTTGAGGTGAGCGTGACAGATTCTCTCCACTGGCAGCAACGGGTTGGTAATCAGCGGGATTGGGTTTGGCGAGGTTGGCAAACTCGCTATACCTATATGCGTTCTGCTAGCAGAACGAGCGATACTCCATTGATTTTGCTACATGGATTTGGGGCCTCGATCGGACACTGGCGGCATAACCTGGCAGAGTTGGCCGATCACCACACGGTCTACGCGCTCGATTTACTTGGGTTTGGAGCATCTGAAAAAGCCGCTGCTCCCTATGACTCCGTATTCTGGGCGGAGCAGGTGTACGACTTCTGGAAAACATTTGTGGGGCAACCCGTGGTGTTGGTTGGTAACTCGATCGGCTCACTGGTATGCCTGGCAGTCGCCGCCGCCCATCCAGAAATGGTGAAAGGAATGGTCATGCTCAACCTGCCAGATTCCTCCGTTTTAGAATCTCCCCAGTGGATGCGGGGCGCGATCGCCAGGGTTGGGCTGTTGGCCCGCCCCTTGACCAATCTTGCTTTGGGAATTTTTACTTCTCAATCGTCTTCACCCCTATTCCGGTTAATTCGGGGTCCGGGCTTTATTCGTATGTGGGCAAAACAGGCTTATTCACGAAATTCAACGGCAATTACCGAGGAACTGCTGGAAATCCTTTCCATACCTGCCTATGATCGGGGGCGATCGACGCTTTGCGCTCCATGATTCACACCAAAAACGATCGCGTTCCGACTACTCCGCCAAAAATATTCTGCCGCGGTTAACGGTTCCCATGCTGCTGCTGTGGGGGCGGGAAGACAAAATGGTGCCACCCAAATTGGGACCACTGTTTACCCAATACAATCCAGGGTTGGTGCTTAGAGAAATTGATGGTGCTGGTCACTGCCCCCAGGATGAATGCCCCGAGCAGGTCAATCGGCTCATTCTAGATTGGCTCAAATCCTTGAAGCCTGTAGATGAAGAAACCATTGAACCGATAAATAAAGGGACAGTGAGTAATCAACCGTTAATTGTGAAATCGGATCCCTGACCCCTGATATCTGACTCCTAACCCATCGTTCCTCACGCAATACTTCCTCGCTTCCTCGCTTCCTTGTAGGACGTTCCCACATTTCTCAATCCTGCACGGATCATCTGCTGTTCTAGAAGAGCAAAAAGCGGGCACGATCGCCCCTCTTACAACCGCCTGATTGTGCGCCTCGGCCAGTGCTATCGGGTAGCCATAGCCTTTCTGCACCTGCATTAAAGTTAGGCTAAGGGCACTATCAAGCAGCTCAGAATCCTCTGCGACCCAAGCCGGAAACTCAATTCGGGCGATCTCAGTACCGACGTGAACATAGCAGAAGTAGATTCGATGGTCGCCGTAAAGGTCCAGAATGCGGGCAGAACTACGCCAGAGGGGGCTACGCTGCCCCGGTTCAAGCTGCATTGCCCACAGTGCTGCATCTTTGAGCGGATCTAATACCTGACAGGGAGCACGATCGGTTTGACCGGGGCAGTGAGTAGCACAGTCAGGTGCATCGTAGGGGCAGGACTGTAGCCGAAGAAAGTTGATTGCTTCACCACTGCGTGAGGCACTAAGGTAGCCAACCAGAGGAATTCGATTAACCCGCAACCGCTCCCAGGCATCCAAAATAGGATTCAAAATACGATCTCGCGCCTCCCCGGCAACGGTTCCAGAAACCAGTGGATGAGAGATCCATCGACAAGGGCGGTAGAAGGATAAGCGAGAGTAGAAGGATAAGGGATAAAGGATGAAGGATAAACAGAGGAATCTGAGTCACCCTCTGCTTTTAGTTCTTGAATCTTCATCCTAGAGCCTTCATCCTTTATCCTTTCCCCCAATTCTGCCAACACCGTCGCCTCCGACACTGTTCTCCGAAAGCTCATCCAGTCTTCCGTACGAATTCCCCACTGACGAGAAATGTAGAGATCTTCAGGACGGTAGAAAACCTCTGGCAAACTATCCAATAGAGGCAAACGGTTTTGCCCGTAGTGCAGGACAATCCGACCTACATTAATTAAGTAGCAGTAGGCAATTTCATGGTGGCTTGGGGCAATTTGTGAGCCATCAGTAGCGATCACAGTATGAACCGCAGGCGCAACGGGAATAGACAGCCGCACGTTCAATGGCTCTATAGGTACAGCCGCAGTGAAGCCGAGGCGATCGCGCCAGGCTTGCTGCTGCACTGTCAATTCATTCTGGTTACGGAACGCTTGCCCCAAGAGTTTCTGGGCAAGCTCTAAGCGTTGGCGCGTTGCTGCGGCTTCTACAGTGAGCTGCTGGCTTATTCCCTGCATTTGCTGGGCAAGTTTAGTTAAATCGAGCATGGTCGAAGGGGTAGGTGAGAGATGAGAGGTGGATGGGGATAAGGGAACGATTCAATTACCAATTACCGATTAGCAATTCCCACTAAAACCCAAAACTTGAAACTCAAAACTTAAAACTTAAAGCCCTATTCCTTTCCTCCCTATCCATTTTCCAAAAATTTTTGCTCAACTCTCAAAATTGTGTGTAACATCGCGAATGAGTAAGCGTATTTCGATTCAAGGAAGATATACTTTCCTCTTCGTGATCGCCACTTAATCATGACAGTTGAAAGGGAAATAAAATAACCATCCTTAAAGTTTGGGTCAGATAGTTGATCATTTTGTTTTGGAATGCAGGTTTCGCGAAGAAATTCTTTCTTCAAGGGAAGCTGTTTTGGCTTGAACCTTCTGTGGTTTTCCTTTGCAGAAACGCTGGCAAATGACCTAAACCGTTTAAGGTTTGTATCTTTCTATTTAAGGTGATCATTCTGAATTAGATTGAGTACCATGCTAGTGCATGGTTTGCGTGGTTATCTGATTTGTCCTGGCACACTTTCTCCAATAAATGAGTAGGCAACATTGTGGTTAGCTCTCTGAAAAATCTATTTCCTGGAAAGTCTAAGGGCGTTGGTATTGAGCTTGCTGCTGATCGAATCAGCCTGGCTCAATTAAAGAAGCAGGGTCAGGGGTTTAAGCTGATAACTCTGTCTTCCGTTCCAGTGCCGGATGGGTTATTTCATGAAGGGCAGATCACGGATGCTGCCGGGATGGCTGAATTGATTCAATCGCTGCTTGCAGAAAACAAGATTAAAGCAAAGCGGGTGGCAACAGCAGTAACGGGTGGGCGTGATACCGTTACTCGAATCATTCCGATCCCAGCGGAGTTAAACGATCAGGAACTGCGGAGATGGTCCTGAATCAAGAAGCAGGGCTTTACCTGCCATTTCCCCGGGAAGAGGCGGATGTTGACTATCAGAAACTGGGGCTATTTGTTGACGAGGATGGCATCGAAAATTTCAGGTTTTGCTGGTAGCAACCCGAAAGGAAATTACCGATGCTTACATCCGAACATTTCAGCAAGCAGGCTTGCAAATAGATGTTTTAGAAATCAGCAGTTTCGCGCTAATTCGAACGATTCGGGAGCAATTGCGCCAATTTTCACCCCAGGAAGCGGTTGCGATCGTTGATATTGAATTTGAAAGTACAGAGATATCTATCGCCGTTGACGGGGTGCCCCAATTCTCTCGCACCGTACCGATCGGCACTTATCAAATCCAGAGTGCGCTCTCGCGAGCAATGAATCTACCACCCTCCAGAAGTACCGAGCTACTTCAAAGCATGACGATTCCCGTAAACCCAGCCGATACAACCGTTGGCGGACCAGGCAAGATGGGTGGCACCAATCCGGAGCGGCTGCCATGCTTCGGATTATAGGGGAGCTAGCAGATGAGCTGCGGCGCTCCATCGACTTTTATTTGAATCAGGGTGACAACCTGGAAGTGGCACAACTGTTGCTGGCAGGTCCAGGTGGTGCGATTGGCCAACTCGATGAGTTCTTTACTCAGCGCTTGAGTTTGCCGAGCAGCCAGATTGATCCAGTTACGGCGTTAGGCTTGGAAGTGAATCAGGATATTCCCCAAACCCAGCGTCCGGGTCTGGGAGTAGTACTGGGCTTAGGATTGCGGGAGGCGATGTAATGTACAGTCTGGATGTTAATTTTCTCAATGACCGACCAGAATATAGACCAGAATCTACGACACGAAGCAGAGTTAGAGCCGCTCCTACAGACAGTCGGCGACCGCTGCTTTTAGGGCTTCTGGCACTCATTGCTTTACCCGCAATTGCAGGGATACTGCTCTGGTTCTTGCAATCGAGAAATGCAGACCTTGAACAACGGCAGGCAGCTCTCGACAGTCAGTTAGGGGATCTGCAAGCAAAGCAAAAGCAGATTGACAGTGTTAAAGCTGAAACCAAGCAGGTGAAAGACGAGACAACAGCACTGGCCAGCGTTTTCAACACAATCAAACCCTGGTCTGCTGTAATGCAAGACTTTCGCGATCGAATTCCACCAGGCGTGCAAATTCTCCGGGTAAAGCAGGTGCCGCCCCAGCCCGGTCAGCCTCAGCCAACGCCCAGTCCTTCTCCAGGAGCGAATTCAACCGGAGTTCCAGTTAGCGGAACGGTTGAAATCTCTGGCATCGCAAAATCATTTAACGATGTGAATGATTTCATGCTGGTTCTGCAAAAGTCGGATTTTCTCAATCCCAAAGAAACAAAATTAGTTTCTTCAGAGTTACAAAAGGATGCGCCGAAGCTGTCCACTATTAATATTCCAGGAGTTACCACTCAGTCGGATCCTAATAGGCTGCCGCAACTTCCAAAACAGGTTGTATTTACGATTCAAACAGCGTTCAATGATGTGCCTGCTTCGGACTTGCTACAAGAGCTAGAGAAGAAGACAGCGGTTGGTCTGGTAACACGGATTGAAGATTTACAGCGCAAGGGGGTGATTCAGAAATGACGGCTGGTGGAAATTTTATTCCCAATGACCCGAATCTTGACACTGGACCGGAATACCCGGTCGTCTTTGGTGTCCCCTGACTCCCGTACTCAGTGGTGTTCTACTAGCGTTGGCGGGGTTGGTAGGCGCAGCATTTATTTTGTTAAACCTGGTCCAACCCGAGTGGCAGAAGAATCAAGACCTGGAAACAAAGGTAAAAGATAAAGAAGCTCAGGTCCAGCAGCAGCAGGCGATCGCTAAACAGATTGATGATGCCAAAAAGACCTGGATGCTGCAAAGAAACAGCGAGAAGATGTGCTGGCACTATTTGCCAATCCATCCTCTCTAAATACGTTGCAGTTAGATATCAACCGCCAGATCGATTCGCGCAATGCTGGTCTAGACAGAGCCAGACAGGCAAAGCTTGCAGCATGCCCTGCCTGGGTCAGAGCAAATTTAGGGGCAGTGGAGAAAGTGGTTGGTGATCTAGTCGTAAAATCCCAGCTTCAAAAGTTCACCCCTGACCCAAAAGCATCAGGAGTCATTACAGATGGTTCCTATGGCACGTTAGTAAACAACAAGCTCAAACGCCAAGTTACGTCGGTTGTGTTTGAAGGAAACTTCCAACAAACCCAATCCATTCTTCGCAGTATCGAGCGATTACAGCCCCTTCTGGTGTTTAAGAACGTGGAATTTGTGGTTGGAGATGGCACCCCGGGAAGGTTCAATCTAACCAGTTGTTTGAGACCCAGGGAAATACTGTCCGATTTCTATCAAACTGTCAGCCTGAACCCAAAATTACAACCTCATTCCAGTTGGAAGCCTTATCGCCTCTGACCCCAGAGGAAAATGCTCAGGCTAATCCCGCTGGCCAACCACCGAAGAAGTAAGGGTCCAAAAAAATGGGTCCAGAAGATATGGATTGGCGATCGCCAGTCCCAAACCGTCATGCCTGCTCCAATCTAGACAATCATTTTTGAGTGAGGAAGGAATCGTGAAACAGTCTCAGGGATTCAGTGGAATCATGCTTGGTGGAGCAGCCGCATTGATGGCGATACAGCCCACCATTGCTGCACCAGTACAAGTGACGGCTGTTCAGCTCAATCCCACAGCCACAGGGGTTGACGTTGTATTAAAAACAAAAGCTGGTGATCGACCACAGGTTTTTGCCGTCAATCGAAGCAATAGCTGGACGGCAGATATTACGGGTACTCAGCTTCGACTACCAGGTGGCGATCGCTTCAACAAAGAAAACCCCGCTCCTGGCATTTCCCGAATTACAGTGGCTCCACTGGATGCCAATAGCGTCCGAGTCACCGTTGTTGGGCAGAAGACTGCTCCAGTTGGCCAGGTCGTTCGTCCTGGCGGCGGCGGCTTAATTCTCAGCCTCAATTCTTCCGGCGCAAAATCAGCGGCAACCCCTATTCCGGCTACCCTGTCAAGAACGACTGTCTCCGCGACACCCTCCACCCTGCCGCACCTTCCAACTCCACGCACGCTGACGCAAGCGCCGCCCACCTCGCCACCTCCACGCATCAGACCGATTCCACCAGGTCCCCACCAGGGCCAGGTGCTCCCCTCATTCCAAACCCAGATGTAACCATCCAGGGACCGGGAGCAAATCCACCGTTGCCAGGGCTACCACGAGCAGTTCCACCGCCAGTAGGAGATATTTCTGCGGCTCAAGCGGATGCCACTCCCGACTTTATAGACCTGGGAACCGCCGAACGAGTTCCACGACTAGTGCTAAGAGATGCCCCAGCGCGGGAAGTTTTAGCTCTCCTAGCACGGGCCGCTGGTCTTAACCTGGCCTACACGGGTGATAACGCGCTACAGGGTGCAACTGGGCAACCTCCAGCTGCTGCCGCCGGACAACCTGGTACTCTTTCAGAGGGTCCGAAGGTTACCTTAGACATCGAAAATGAAGCGGTTCAGGATGTCTTTAACTATGTGCTGCGGGTTAGCGGATTGGAGGCCAATCGGGTTGGACGAACCGTTTTTGTCGGTCCAAAGCTGCCTAACACAGCTCGTAGCGTTATTGTTCGCACCCTTCGGATGAATCAGGTACCCATTACCAATGCACTGAACTTCCTGGTTACGTTAGGTGCCGAAAGTGCCGTCAGTCGTGAGCGACTGGTTACCAGCGTTAACGCGGTGCCTGTTGCCCAGCTTGCAGGAGGCGGTAGCGGAACAGCGATTACTCAGACCCAAACCACAACGGAAAGCCGAATTGAAACCCAGAGGGTTTCCTATGCTGATTCCGTTCCTATTCTGCGCGGTTTGCAGGTATCAGGGGATGAACGAACCAATCAACTAACGCTAGTGGGTTCTCCTAGACTGGTTAGTTTGGCGATCTCCCAGCTCACTCAATTGGATGTGCGTCGTCGCCAGGTGGTTGTAAATGTCCGAGTCATCGATGTTAACCTGATTGCCTTAGATCGGCTTGGAACTAGCTTCTCCTTTGGAGTTGGCGACACTCAAGTCGTTCAATCAGGTGGAATTGCGCTACTCAACTTTGGTAGCCGTTCACCCAATACAAACGGCCTCCAAGCTCCGTTGACCCCTCAGCAAACGGGGGTTAGGCACAGCAGTTAGTTCCAGCCTCTTTAACAACAGTACGAATGTTGCTAATTTTGCTCGTGGCTTCTTCTTGCAACTGCAAGCAGCGGTAACAAGTGGCAATGCCAAAATCCTCACGGATCCAAGCCTGGTTGTTCAAGAAGGTCAGACAGCTACCGTTAACCTGACCCAAGAAGTAGTTACAAATATCACGCAAACCATTACAGCGGCAAGTTCAACGTCATTAGCCCAAAGTACAATTACGGTTGAAAAAGCAAGAGCAGGTCTAATTCTTGGCGTCAAGGTCGATCGCATTGACGATAACGGCTTTATTGGTTTGTCCGTTGCACCGTCTATTAGTGCGCCAGAAAGCAGTTACACCCTCAACATTACGAATTCGCCTAGTAACGTCATTACGCTACTTTCCGAACGTCGTTTAGAATCTGGGCAAATTCGCCTGAGAGATGGTCAAACATTGATTGTTTCTGGAATTATTCAAGATACAGACCGGAATACGACTACCAAGGTGCCAATTCTGGGCGATATTCCGCTTCTAGGTGCACTCTTCCGCCGCACAGAACGTGATCACGAGCGCCGTGAGGTAATCGTCCTGTTAACTCCTAGAATCCTGGATGACTCCGATCGCAGCAACTTTGGTTACAGTTATGCACCAACTCCCGCAGTACAGCAAATCTTGAAGCAAGGAGACACTCGATAATAAACGAATGTTAAATTCATTCGAGAGTATATAAGCGAGAGATCCAGAGGTTTTTTAGATCTCTCGCTTATATAGCGATCCTAAATGGATTGTGAGAAAGGGTTCCAACGGAATCCTTTCTCACAAAGCCTCTCAATCTTACCAACTGATTTAGGACTGCTATATCTATCCGTTGTAGGTGATGAACAAGCGAGCCATTCGTTAACCTAGTAGTGAAATTTCGCGAGAGAGGAGTCTCTAAAGCACAGTGCGCTTTAAAAAAGACCCTCAAAACAACCCCTGTAATCCATGTTTCGTTATTTTCTCCTCTCATCACTGGTGGCGGTTGCTTTAATTGCCTGTCAAACCATAGGCACATTTCGACCAGAACCATCTGCATCGCTGAACGCTACTCCAAGTTCAAACGGTGCCGTTGAAACAGCTCAAAAAAGAGACATTCAATCTGCAAAAAGTTTGATTCGAACGGAGCCTCTGACGCCCAGCCCTATTCGAATTACGGTTGATAGTCTGCCTCAACCTTTTGCCAGCAATAGCGCATCTAAACCACCTAACGTTGTGCCCATTCCAGAGAATCCACTATTGCGCGTTCCTGCTGAATTTGAGGTGAACGTTTTTGCAGAGGGACTCGATCAGCCCCGATGGTTAGCATTAACCCCGAATGGAGATGTTTTAGTCACAGAAACTCGCCAAAATCGCATTCGTTTGTTGCGAGATGCAAATGGTGATGGGGTTGCCGAAGTCCGTAAAACGTTCGCTGGCCCCGAAAATGGCTTGGATGTGCCGTTTGGTATGGCATTTAGTGAGGATAGCTTTTTCTAGGTAACACCGCCGCTGTTCTACGCTTCCCATACAACAGAAGTCAGGAACAGCTTACTGGCACTGGCACTAAGATCACTGATTTACCGGGTGGCGGCTACAATCAGCACTGGACCCGTAATGTCCTTGTTTCTCCCGATCGAACCAAGCTATATGTCTCCATCGGGTCACGCTCCAACGATGACGAGGAGCCGATCCCTCGTGCCTCTGTGCAGGTCATGAACTTAGATGGAACAGCCCGTCAGACCTTTGCTTCGGGTCTTCGAAATCCGGTTGGGTTAGCCTTTCATCCAACAACCCGTGAACTCTACGCAACGGTAAACGAGCGCGATGGGCTAGGGGACGATTTGGTTCCAGATTATTTGACGCGAATTCAAGCAGGCGAATTCTACGGTTGGCCCTACGCCTACTTGAGCAATACTCGCATTGATCCCAATCATACGACTCAAAATGGACGCAGTGTTCGTCCCGATTTGGTCGCTGACACCCGCACCCCAGATGTACTATTCCAGGCTCATTCGGCTGCACTGGGGCTTCAATTTTACAGCAGTAAAACGTTTCCCGACAGATACCGCAACGGTGCATTCGTTGCGTTTCGCGGTTCCTGGAATCGTCATCAGGGAACAGGATACAAAGTTGTTTTTGTTCCGTTTAACCAAAACGGACGACCCCAAGGTTACTACGAAGACTTTCTCACAGGATTTTTGACTAACCCTACCGGACCAGACACCTGGGGGAGACCTGTAGGACTGTTGGTGCTTCCCGATGGAAGTTTACTGGTTACGGAAGAGCCAAATGGACGGATCTATCGAATTCAGTATCGGGGAACTTAAGCAAAGACGCATAAACCAACCAGGGTTAAAGGCTCATAAACCTTTAACCCTGGTTGATGACGTTTATTCGCTACATCAGCATAAATGCCTCCCTATGCACAAGAGCCATCATGTAAATTCCATAATTGATGCAATAAAACGTAACCGTATGTTTCATGCTTAAGCACATTTCCAATTGCAACTGAATTTAGCTTTTAAGTTATACATAGCAAGTTTTAGATTTCACATTACAAATTTTAATTTCATATTATTGAAGCATGATATGTAAAATCATTTGATGCTCCATATACGTTTACCAACTATCGGCCAACCATTCCAAATAATTGCATATCTCAAGCAGTTACATATCAAGCGATTAATTGAAAACAGGATTCAACGATCGTGTCTATAGGATTTTGGTTCCATCGGGAAAACCGTTCAGCTAATTGTTTAGCTTTTTCGGTTAGGGCGTAAGTTTGTGCTTGAGCCATCAGCAGATTTTCCCAAGTTGGCGAAATAACCATTTGGGCTACCCCTAAACCTACAAGCGAAAAAGCATTGAGCTGCTGTTCTAAATAACGAGGCAGAATAAGTTGCGGAATACCAGCTAGTAAACAGCTAATAGTCGTCGTTAGACCACCATGATGGATTGAGACAGATGTATTGAGCAACGCATCCTTTAAGGGTTTGAACTCACAATTAGGATTTAATGTACTGACAACTAAATTCCAATGGGCATAGTCCCCTGCTAAATAGGCCCAGGCCCTAACAGCAGTTTGAGCGCACCCAAGCGGCAGGGGAGTAATATGGATACCAGCGTACTGAGGGGAGGCTCTCCAGGCTTGATAGCAGTCTAATTCGGAAATACTAAAGATAAAGCTACGATCGCCATTCAAAGCCTTGCCCAAAGGAACGGACAGCTTCATGACTGTGTGAACCGTTTCACTCTCTACCAGCGTTTCTTCCCTCGTAGAAATCGTCTAAGAAGTCTATCCATTGGTTCCTAATTTAAGTGAAAGTTGCTCGTAAACAGGTATTTCCCTATCTGTACCATCTAAATTCGAGACGGAAATTCCCAATAGACGAACTTTCTGCTCGCTCAGATTAACAGTTGAGAACAATAGTTCCTGAGCCAGGCAAAGAATCTGTGACTCATCATTAGTTGCATAGGGAAGAGTATGACTACGGGTAGCCAACTGGAAATTGGAATAGCGAACTTTAAGAGTGATGGTGCGCCCGGAGGTATTTTTCACATCAAGGCGTTCCTTGAGCTTGCGGGCGATCGCTGCCAGTTCTGCCTTCATCAGCGCAAAATCATCTAAGTCATGCTCAAAAGTCTTCTCGGCACCAACTGACTTACGGATACGATTGGGGTTAACGGGGCGATCGTCCTGCGCGCGGGCAATTTTGTAGTAGAAGCGCCCTGCCTTACCAAACCGCTTTACTAAATCCTCCTCTAACCAGCGCTTTAGATCTGTTCCATTGGCAATTCCCAAGCTGTTCATCTTGGCTGCGGTGACCGTGCCAATGCCAGAAACTTCTCAATCGGCAACGTCTCCACAAATGCTTCCGCATTTTCCGGTGAGATCAAAAATAATCCATCGGGTTTGTTCATTCCTGACGCTACTTTTGCCAAGAACTTATTGATAGAAACTCCAGCCGATGCCGTTAAGTTTGTCTCTCGAAAAATACATTCCTTAATTTCTTTTGCAATCAGCATTGCAGAGGACATTGCTGTTTTATTAATGGTGACATCCAAATAGGCTTCATCCAGAGCCAGCGGTTCAATCAAGTCGGTATAGCGGCTAAAGATTTCTCGGATCTGTTCTGAAACTGCGCGATATACCTCAAACCGAGGTTTAACAAAGATCACATCAGAGCATTTCTTCAGCGCGACACGAGACGGCATTGCCGAGTGAATTCCAAACTTGCGGGCTTCGTAGCTAGCCGCAGCAACCGCGCCCCGTTTATCAGGAGACCCCCCAACTACAATAGGCTTGCCCCGGTAGCTTGGCTCATCCCGTTGCTCAACGGATGCGTAAAACGCATCCATGTCAATATGAATAATTTTCCTGACAGTGTTCATAGCAGTGCCAAGAACTGAGGACTGCGTTTCGAGTTTTAGGGTTTGAGGTGGGCAATAACCAATAGGCGATGGGCAATGGGCGACGGGCAATGGGTAATTATGAGTTGAGAATTACGAATTGAGAATTACGAATTGAGAATGAACCTTGAATTCTTAACTCTCCATTCCTAATTCCGCTCTCATCCCTCACCCCTTTTAGATTCCCTGATTTCTAATTCCTGATTACCTCTACAGCAAAAATAGCTGAGTTGCCGGAGATTGTTCCCAAAATACTCGTTCAACATCGCCCCGCTGATACATGGGCGTTTGGTACCGACCCACCAAGCGAGGCTGAATATTTGCGTTGTTTAAGCACGATCGTGCCTGTTTAGGCGAACACCCCAAAATGGTGGCGGCTTCCCCAATGAAAGCCACTGGCGGGCAAAGCGAGGATCAACACCTCATCAGCTTCATTTAAAATTTCAGTCAACAGTTGCTTTGCTAAAAACCAGCACGCCAAGGTATCTGCTTCTGCCCGATGGGAGGTGCTTATAGGCATATTAAAATGCTTGACGAGATCTGGCAGGCTGCGGGAGCAAAGACCCGGCAACATCTGACGAGCCAGAATTACGGTGCAAAGTTGCTCATCGACAGGGCGTGAGAAGGCAATGTCCAATTGATCGAACTCTGAGCAAATAAACGAATAATCAAACCCTATATTATGGGCGGTCAAAATGCCTTCATTCAACAATGGTAGATAGCGGGGCCAAACGTCTGCCGAAGGGGACGCTTCATCAACCATTGCTTGAGAGATGCCGGTAAACCGCGTAATGTTAGCAGGTACTTTTACCGCAGGATTGAGCAGGTGAGTCAACTGCTGTTGTATTCCATCCGCAAGAGTAGCCTGGAGTACAGACACCTCAATTACTCGGCTGCCAGCAGGTGTATGACCAGTCGTTTCCACATCCACAACGGTCAGAAGTTTATGACTGATTCGACGGTAGTGGGCCAGAAGATCCGAGGAAAGCACAAGTTTTATTACCGAGTTTATTGCGAAGGCTTCGATCGTCTGAGGGATTTGAAAATCCTGCTAGTTGTTATAACGGTTACTTATTAGAGTAGCGTGTTCTTCATGCTAACCCTACATTAAGTATTTCTAAACTAAGCATGGTAGAGGACCTAAAAGGTAACGATGTGCAGCGGTAGCCGCTATTGTTAACAGCTCCAGAATCCTTACGACTTTGGTACTACCAGCATGGCTTGAATTGGTTATTGAGCAATCTTTCTATCGACAATCAAAAAATATTCGTAAAAAGAAAATCGCAGTATTTACTCATCTCTGTCTAAAGTTTGGTCAAAATTAGTTCTTTAAGAAGTAAGTAATCCATTTATTAAAAATCGCTATTGTTATTTAGGTATAATATTTCCATGGGTTTTTCTATTTGTGAAATCACACTTTTGGGATAGTAACCAATATGACCCAAGATAGATGCTTCAATGTCTTTATCCTGCAAGTGTCTGCTAGGGGAAGTGATTGGCTCTTTCTGCTACTTTCTTAAGAATCCTAAATTGAGTAAAATTTCAGTATAATTCCGCCTACTAACAACACCAGTTGGCTTTTGGAAATCAAGGAAACGACTATGGAAGACATTCGTATTGCTCTAATTGAGGACCATGATTTGACAAGGGTTGGAATGCGGACAGCCCTGCAGCAACGGGGTGGGTTCAAAGTGGTCGGAGAAGCTGCCAATGCCAGCGAGGGGCTTAAGCTACTAGAAACCACAAAACCGGATGTGGCGATCGTCGATATTGGCCTACCTGACATGGATGGTGTCGAATTGACGCGCCGATTTAAGGGGATGCATCCCGATCCGACGAGCGATGGGGAGCTAGAGGAACCAATTCAGGATAAGCCCGAAACGAAGGTGTTGATTCTGACGCTGCAAGATGATGAAGAGGTGGTTCTTGCCGCCTTTGCAGCAGGTGCGGACTCCTATTGCATGAAAGACGTGAGCCTGGATAGTTTGGCAGAAGCGTTGCGGGTGACGAATGAAGGAAACTCCTGGATCGACCCCGCGATCGCCCGCGTCGTTCTTCAGCAAGCGCGTACAGCCGCGCCTGAGAACGGGTCTGAGGATGACAAGACCGTTTCAATTAGCGCTACCGAGCCGGAATACAATCAAATGCTGGAAGCCTATCCTTTAACAGAACGGGAATTGGAAGTCCTGCAGCTAATTGTGGACGGTTGTAGCAATGCGGCGATCGCCGAAAAGCTTTACATTACTGTTGGCACCGTAAAAACCCACGTTCGCAACATTCTCAACAAGCTCTGTGCTGATGACCGTACCCAGGCAGCCGTGAGAGCGCTGAGAGCGGGTCTTGTTGGCTGAGTTGGCTAATAAATTGGCTGAGAGGAAACACTCCAAGTCTTATCCTTCATCCTTTATCCCTTATCCTTGCTTCCTACTACTCCACTCCTTCATTTACTGGGAATCGATCAAGTAAGTGGATTGCTTGGCGGGCAGATGACTTTAACTCTCCTGATATATAGGGGACATGTGGGATTTGGGAAAGAAAGTCGAGGGTGCGACGAAGAATTCGTACAACATCGCCTTCATCTAAACTGGTGTTGGCGCACAGTTCGAGCCATTCGACGCCCAAGGCCCACTGCTCAACCAGTGCCACTAGTTCATATTCCAACCAAACGGGCAGGATAACCTGGTGTTTTCGCTGGAGTTGAAACAAACGACGGCGAATTCCTCGCAGCCCTCCAAGGGCTTCTTCAACCTCCCAGATAGTTCATAGCGAGTCCAACTATCGGGCCGGGAAACTTCAGTAACCAGGGCCGCGCAGGCAGCGGCAAGGTGATGGGGAGCGAGCGTATCAAGTTCACCCGACATTAACGATAAGCCCAGCCATAGTTCGTTATCGCCTCGAATAGCAGCGGTGGCCTGCCCAAGCGTGGTGGGGATAAGCCCGTCCAGACAATTGAAGTGTTGCAGAATTTCCATCAGGTCAAGAAATTCTTCCCAATGCCGCTGCGATTTACGATCGAGCTTTTCCCGGCGATCGTCAATCTCTTCCCGAACGGCCATCATTCGCTTCTGCCGTTTCAGAATGGTCGCACGGTTTCCCCATTTGTTAACGGGATGTGAGTCGATTTGGTCCTGAACGGCTTGAAACCGCTGCATCTGGGCATACACTTCCGGTGCTTCATCTTCCACCAGCGAGGATATGACAGGAATTTGGCGAGCGATCGCACCCGACTTACCGTCTCCGCTCCGTGTCTGACCGGGCTTCAGCGGCATTGCTTCCGGTAACACCAGATCATCCACTCCCCGCAGTCGGGGAATCTCTCCCCGCAGGCTCATCACATCTCCCACAGTAACAACGTACCAGCGGTTATCTTGTCCGAGACAGACTAGGTAAGGGAACTGTCCTGATCCGTGGGTCTTAGTCACTAGCACTGCAGGCAGAGGAATGGCCACCGGAACATGGTCGCCTTTGAGCGTCAGAACCGTTCCAGCAACCGCAAACGACAATGCTGTCGGCATTTCACAGGAACGCACTTCCTGGGCCTGAGACTGCAAGATTTTCAGTAAACGTCGCTCTTCCTTCAATCGCTCCTGTAATTTCTCGTACTGCGCCAAAAGGTTCCAGTTTACGGATTCTAACTGAGACTGCAGTTGGGACAGTTCGGTTTCTAAGTTGGCGATCGCGTCCTGCTGAGGGCGCAAATAAAGGGTCGATAGATACTGTCCAAAGCTTCGCTCTACCAGTTCTTTGGCTTCTTCCAACGTATGGGTTTGCAGCAGGTTGAGCACCATTCCATAGCTCGGCGTAAACTGGCTCACGAGCGGATCGGCTCCCACTGTTGCTAGGTAAGCAGCTTCCCGTGACCCTTCAAAAGGAGTCTGCACCGTTACTACATGCCCCAGACTATCCATCCCGCGTCGTCCTGCCCGTCCTGCCATTTGCAGAAATTCTGATGGATTTAATAATCGATGTCCCAAATCGGTTCGTTTTGACAGGCTAGAAATGACGGTCGTTCGGGCAGGCATATTAATTCCAGCGGCCAGCGTTTCTGTCGCAAACACAACCTTGATTAATCCCTGCTGGAAAAGCTCCTCAATTAAACCCTTCCACGCAGGCAAAATTCCCGCATGGTGGGCAGCAATCCCCCTGTAAAGCGGCTCAATTTGTTCTGCCCGCCCTGCTTCAGGGTTTCTTGCCAGAAACTCATCCACTTGAGTACGGAGTTGTGCAGCCTCCCGCTCATTTACGAAAGACAGGGGTAGTTTGTTTGCATCTGCTACGGCTTGATCGCAGCCCCGTCGACTAAAGATGAAATAGATGGCAGGCAGCATATCTCGCTGTTGAAGCTGGCTCAGCACATGCGCAAGACTGGGCGTATCTTGTTTCGGTCCCCTTCGATCGCCGCCTCTAGCTCCCTTTCCGCCTTTCGGTTTCAAACGTGGATTCATCCGTTTCTGGGTATCATCCAGCAGGGGAAACAGACCCTTCGGATTGCAGAAATGGAATCGCAACGGAACGGGTCGGAAATCAGAGTAGATTAGCTCGGTGGGACCATGCACCTGATGAATCCAGTCCGTGAGCTGATCGCTATTGGCAACGGTCGCCGATAGGGCAACCAGTTGAATTTCGCTGGGACAGTAGATGATGGACTCTTCCCAAACTGTGCCACGCTGACGATCGTTCATGTAGTGGCACTCATCCAGCACCACGGCCTCTACTCCAATGAGAGAGGTTCCAACCTCCCCAATGGGAGTGCCGTACAGCATGTTACGAAATATTTCAGTAGTCATTACCAGGATTGGGGCGTCCCGGTTGATGGATACATCTCCTGTCAGCAGGCCCACCATGCCTACCCCAAATAAATCTCGAAAGTCTCGCAATTTTGATTAGAGAGAGCCTTTAAGGGAGTGGTGTAAAACACGCGCCTTCCCTTGCCAGCGCTCGATAAATTGCATATTCCCCAATCAGTGTTTTGCCAGAGCCAGTTGGGGCACACACCACAACCGATCGACCCGCTTCGAGGGCCGCGATCGCCTGTAACTGAAACTCATCTAACTTAAATGGAAACAGGGTTTTCAGATCTAGCCCTGACGCAGTAGGGAGAGTCACAACTGAAAACTCCAATTTCGATGCAGACCAGACATGAATTGTCCTGCAAAAACCAGTAATTCCGATCTTAAACCCCAGTCATCAACTAACCAACTTAGTTTCCAAGAAGTACAGCGATCGTGAGACAAGGGCAGAGGGGAAAAATTCCCATAAGACGGAGCTTCAAATCTACTCCTATACGGACGGCTAATTGCTAATAGCTAGTAGCCACAGACGTTCAAGCATGATGAGAAGGAATGATGAAACCATCCTGGGAGAGATGGGGATCATTGTCTGAGTGCGTTATATTGGCGAAGGAAAGTCCAACCTGGAAAATTAAATAGAAGAAAATTCTGTTCTGGAAACAGCAGTTTTCAAGCGCAGGTTGGCTTACATTAGCCAAAGTACTGCCTGCTTTCACATCTATTGCTGGTAAGTACGTTTGATTTAAGTGGGTAGCTTAATCTAACGTTACATCTTTCAAGAGGCTTTTTCTTGGGAAATTAGCGTTAGAGCGGAGGAACCATATTCCAGGGGCTAATCTCGTCCCGTCGAGAGAGACACCTTCCAGTCTTAGCCCGTCAGCTAACTCCGTCGGCAATGGAAGGAGCATCTAAGACTATCGCTTTAGGGGCAGTGGTCATAGGAGTCTCCGGTAGACCGAACTCAGTATTCTCAGAGTTGCTGGTCTGTTGCCTGTCCCACCTCTCGTAAACCTTAGCCTGAGAGGTTCAAACTGTGAACATCCTGTCTATGCTTGCGCGTCTTGAAGATGCGTTGGGGTGCAGTGATCTGGCGAAACAGATGGTGTTGCTGCCACAAAATCATCCTGTTCGACCCCAATCGCTCCAAAACATTAATCATCAAGCGTTTCAAGAAATCAATTTAGTGGTCGGTTATAACGGTTCTCCACAGAGCCAAACTGCGCTGGACTTAACCCTTTGGATTGCGCATCAGACGCGCTTAGCAACCCGTAAGCAGGTGACGGTTCAAGTCGTTTACGTTGTCAATTTGGAAGATGAGTGTAATCTTCCCGTTTTCGACCAGCAACATTCTGCAACGATCGCAGACAGCAGAAAAGCGATTAATCATCAGGAGATGGGAAATTCCCGCCAATCGACAGTTCAACGGGGTAGTAGTGCGATCGCAGAGCTGCCTGGCTCTTCTGAGTCATCTCAGTTGCCCCATACCTGCCAATTTGAGAAGTTTGAACAAGCAGACCGTATTCTCTGGCAAGCCCGACATCTAGCAAACGAGTGGCGTGGTTCGCTCAAAACTCACCTGCGGTTTGGGCCTGTTGCTAGAGAGTTGCGTGACGTCGTTCAGTCAGAATCAGCAACATTGTTAGTGTTGGGCTGCCATTCCCCGAGGATTCGATCGTGAAACAACTGGGGCAGATTTCCCATGTCCGGTTCTAGGCATTCCTTCAGCAGCTTGAACTGAGGGCAATGGGCAATAGAAAAAATTAGAATTTAGAATTAAGAGTTTTGAATTATGACCATCCTCTTAATTCTTAACTCCTAATTCTTAATTCCTAATTACCCTCTTTTTGCCTATCGCCTGTTTACTCAGAACGCTTGATGCGGTCTATCTCCTGTTGAAGTTCCTCAATCTGACGGCGCAGTTCATCGACATCTGATTGAGCGGCGGGAGGAGTCTGCGAGTTTGGTTCGGCCTCCACATCTACAGCCCCTTCTGCTCCAGCGCGGGGTAGTTGCCCGATCGGATCTGGCGGTATTCCTCAGAGTTCGCCCACTCACGCAGATAGTGGAAACCGTTCGACCGTAAAGGGATGGGTCAGAAAAACACCCTGCGAGAGGTTGTTGTACAGCAAAAATTTATAGATTTGATTCAAGCTGTCCTGATCAAGGTCCTGATAACGTTCTGACTGGCGAATAAATTCATCTACGCTGATCTCATGGGCGTGCTGGCTGCTACCGCCTGCCATTTTCATCATGGAGTGTAAGACGGGATTGAGGTCATCCATGACCAGTAAGGACGCGCGATCGGCAGATAGTTCTGCTTTCCGCAGCCATTCATAGAAGGCAACCAGCAAGCCTGTTGTAATCAGTTCGCTAAAGCCGAAGGTCATTCTTGCCAGGCCAGAGACGGCCATGGTGGTCCACATTGCCATTTGGGTCAGGGTGGAATGACCACATTTGATATGTCCCAATTCATGGGCAATGACCGATCGTAGTTCAGCCTCATTCAGCAAATCCAGCAACCCAGTGTTAATAGTCATGCAGGGGCGTTCCTGACCAAGCGCGTAGGCATTTACCAGAGGATTTTGGGAAACAAACAGCGTTGGCTCTGGATAAATATCCAAATCCCGCAGACAGTCACGCATAATTTGATAAACACCCGCATATTGGCGGGGACCTACCTGAATGCTGTTGCCCATTTGAAAGATAAACTGCGGACGTTCGGAAAGAAATTCCACAAACTTCCGCGCAACCAGGTCAAATCCTGGTACGCTGCGTAGAGTTTGTTCTGCCTGACGATCCAACGGATGCCGGAAGGCTTCAGTAGAGATTCCGGTGTAGGTGGGCATGGTAGCTCCTGGTCTGCCTTATCAAAATCATCTCTTTTGTATCCTATTAGCCTGTTTGCTGGCGTGCCTCAACGCATAATTTACAAAACTATCCTTTCATATGACTATGGCTCATACTTACCGTTCTCCATCAGCGCTTTTGCTTGCTGCCGTCATGACTGGAATCAGTTTGTTGAGCTTGAGTATGGCTGCTTACTCCTGTCCTTTAAGCGAAATGAGTTCGGGGGTAATTCAAATCGCCCCACTCAGGGAAATGGGGTTCTAGGTCGCTTAAACCGCTCATCCAGCGACTTCAATCAAGGAAATGGGGCAGGTAACAGTTTTAGGGAATCTAATCAATTTTTAGATGGGTCAGATGTGAAACGGGCAGGCATGATTGGGTTGGGAGTAATCGCTAGCCTTGCAACGGTTGGAATCATTTATCGTGTCTGCTTTAGGCGTCGTTCAGCGCACCCTTCTGATGATGTTTTGTTACAATACCCCGAGCTAGAACATCCTGAGTTAACGTTGACATCAATCCCCAAAGAAGCCCTATCAAGTTTCTCAGTCGATCGTGACGTTGTTCTAGCAAACTCTTCTAAAGCTGTCCACTAGGTTTGGCGTTGGGTTTCGTTTGGTTCCTGAGTTTCTCCTTCGTTGTGTGCGGAAATCACCCTCTAGCAATTTGCTGGAGGGCTTTTTATTGTTGCCGCAGAAATTGAAATTGTATGACGATAAGTCATTAGGAATTGTTGAGCCGTCAGTAATAGGACACAGGTGATTGGTAGTTATCCAATAATCTGGATAAGGGCACGGCAATGCCGTGCCCTTATGTGTCCCATTGCTGCTTTGTTTGAGACCAAACGTTTGTTGTTATGAAATCCTTGCGCCCTTTTAGAACCCTCTCTATTTCGGTTCTCGTCGCTTGTTTGTTTATTCCACCGTCTGTTAGCCAAACGGTACAAACAGTTTCCTATTCCAATCGAGGCAAGCGGGGTGTGGTGGTTTCTGCTCACCCTCTGGCAAGCGCAGCAGGGCTGTCGATGTTGCGACAGGGCGGGAACGCGATCGATGCCGCTGTTGCAACAACTTTGGCAATTTCAGTCGTGGAACCCCAGTCCGCTGGAATTGGCGGCGGCGGTTTTTGCTGCTGCGGCTGGGGCAAACAGGGAACTGAAAGCGTTGGATTTCCGTGAACGGGCACCTCTAGCCGCTACCCGCACCATGTTTTTAGACAAACAGGGAAAGGTACGTCCCAACGCCAGCATTGATGGATATTTGGCAGTCGGAACTCCGGGAACGGTGGCAGGGCTGTATGAAGTGCAGCGACGATACGGCAAGCTGGCCTGGAAAGATGTGGTTGCTCCGCCATCCACCTGGCAAGAGACGGTTTCCCAATCAGCAAGCTGCTAGCACAGGACATTGCAAAACGGGGACTTTTGAAGAAAAATCCAGCCGCCCGCAAAATTTTTACCCGAGATGGCACTCCCCTGACAGAGGGAGAACCCCTTGTACAGAGGGAATTGACCCAAACGCTTCAAGAGATCGCTCAAAATCCCCAATCCTTTTACACGGGCAGTATTGCCGCCGCGATTGCGAAAGATATGGCCGCTAACGGGGCTTAGTCACCTTGAAGGACCTCCAAACGTACCGCCCTATCTGGCGAGAACCCATCTGTGGGCAGTTTCGTGCTGCCCGCGTTTGCTCCATGCCGCCCCCGTCATCTGGTGGTGTTCATCTGGTGGAGATCCTTAACCTGATTGGGGATACAGACTTGAAAGCGATGGGCTGGCACAACCCCGATGCTCTCCACTTGATTACTGAAGCCATGAAAATTGCCTACGCCGATCGTGCTGAGTATCTGGGCGATCCTGCTTTCGTTAAGGTTCCGGTCAAAGCTTTGATTAGTCCAGAATACGCACAACAGCGACGGCAGGAGATCGATCGTCAGAACGCTCATCCCTCTAAGCAGGTCAGACCAGGAAATCCAAGACTAATAGAGCAGCTACAGGGAAAATTAATGCCTGGATATCCAACGCCTCTACGATCTTCAGCTAGAACAAACGAATCGGTTGATACGAGCCACCTCAGTGTTGTGGACGGGTCCGGGAATGCCGTTACTTTGACCTTTACCGTAAATTTGCGGTTTGGCGCAGGAGTCGTTGTTCCAGGAACGGGGATTATTTTGAACAATGAAATGGATGATTTTGCTACAGCTCCCGGAGTTCCCAACGCGTTTGGGTTGGTGGGACGAGACGCAAATGCCGTTGCACCTGGCAAAACTCCCTTTCAAGCATGACTCCGGCGATCGTGACCGAAAATGGCCAGTTGCGTTTGGTAGCGGGTTCTCCCGGCGGCAGCACCATTATTACAACAGTGCTGAACGTGGTGCTGAACGTGCTCGTCTACGATATGGATGCTCGTCACGCGATCGCCGCTCCCCGCTTTCATCACCAGTGGCTTCCCGATCAGCTCCGGGTAGAGAAATGGGGATTTGATACGCTGACTTTGAACAACTTACGTCAACGGGGGCAGCTCGTCAGCGAACAGGAACCCTGGGGCAACGCCAACGCGATCGTTCGAACGCCCAATGGCTGGCTAGAGGGAGCGGCTGACCCACGCGGAGAAGGGTCAGCCTATGGGTATTGAGGATTTAGTCAACGACCCGCAGAAGACCTCGTTGGAGGCGATCGAACACCTGATTTAATAAAGTCCGCTCTTCCTGGGTAAGAATCGTCAACGTTAGAAGCACATGCTGGTCTTTTCGAGTGATTTGGCGTGAAGCGAAGATTCGATTGACAACTTCTTGAAGAACCGATGAAGGGAATGGGAGGCTTCCATAAAAACAAGGATCAACTCGACACTTTTAGTATGCGCCTGCTTCAACCTGCGCCAGGTGATTCAGTAGTATCACCGAACGTGACAATTCCAAAAGAATTCGGTGATCGAAATCATCTGAAATTTTCTGTTTCCAGGCTCCGCGGCTATCCAGCAATTGAGTTACCCCATTCAAAACACGTTGGGTTGCGCCCGTCAAGAAGGAGCGATCGAGCGTTTTAGATGTGTCGCTGGGTTGGTGGTAGTGGGGATTACGGAAGTTTGAGGTGTCAGTGACCATTACCGCTCCAATGTTCTTGTACCAGAACGGTGCGTGATCGCTGCGAAGCAAATCTGGGGTCATCAGCCCTTTCAGCGGTACGGGTAGCGTAAAAATAGGCGGCAGCTTAGAATCTGAGGCTGTTTCAAATGCACGGACCAATGGAATGTGCTCCTGGTCGCCAACGATCGCCAAAAAAATCGCCTTGATCGCTGACTTGAACAGTGGGTAAACCATCGGGATATTTCTGACAGCCCGATTTGTAGCAGGCATAGCCCAGCATTTCCAGGTTAATCACACCGAGCAGCCTTGCCAGGTTAACGGGATTAGACGTAAACGCAAAACTGCCCTGAAGCCCTTCTTCCTCCCGATCGAGGAAGGCTACTTCAAGTGATCGCAAGGTTGGACGTGGACCCAGCAGCCGAGCAATTTCCAGAACAGCCGCGATCGCGCTGGCGTTATCATCCGCCCCTGGAGAACCGCGCACCGTATCGTAATGGGCTGTTACCAGAATCGTTCCGGCGTTTGTGTCAGCTCCCAACTGTCGAGCGACCAGATTCGTGCCCCCTTCAAATGCCTGTACTTCGGGCTTCCAACCGTACTCAGTTAAGGTACGGGAAAGATAATCACGGGTACGAGCACGATCGCCCGTCTCATACCGCTCAAAATTAAGCGCTTGAATATGGTTCCACAACCGTTTTGCATCGACCTTCGGCACTGGTGCAGAAATGGAGGGCTGGGGAGACGAAATGGGGGCAATTGGTGACTCAGGCGTACCCTTCAACCCGCCGGCTGAAGACTGTGGATTTTCGCATCCAGTCACTGCAACCATTAGGCACAGTACGCTCGCCCAAAATATCTCCGCATCGCCTCATCTCCCGACCGCCTCACCCATTTTCAGTCCGATCGGTCCCTCATGCTCAATCAAAAATACATTGGCATAGAGACTGGCCGTAATTTGCTGCCCCTGTTGCGTAAGCGATAGATAGTGCAACGCATCTTGAATATAGGGATAAACCCCTTTCCAATAGAACTGAGGATAGCTGCGGCGTAGGTCCCCGGGATTGCGGTAGCCCAAAGCCTTATTGACACCCGTTTCCTCGAATTCATAGAACAGAGCCGGAATTTTTCTCAAATACCGAAGGTCACTCAACTGTCCGATCAAATCGGAGGCCCGCAATAAACCGGGGTAGTTGACAGTGTCTTGATGGTCTTCAGCCGCCGGAACCGGAAAGCGAGTCAGTTCAATATTCTTTTGATGACTTCGGTATCAATGAGCTTGTGTCCAGCAAACCGTTCTTCAATAAACAGCTTGCCGCGATCGACATGGTAAGGAGTCAGGCTGGCATCGGTACATCCAGGCGGAAGCGAAATCATGGCTCCATCGATTCCGGTTGCACATAAATCGCCCCGATCCTCCCGACACACCCCTCGAACATAACCAATGTCATGGCAAACAAGGGAGATCAGAAAATGCAGCCAATCTTCGGGAGTTACTCCCCCTTCACGAATGTGTTTACCGCGCAGAACTTCCTGCCCAACCAGCGTGACCAGGATTGTATGCTCAACATCATGATAAAGCGCATCGCTGTTTGCAATATTCTCGATCGCCATGTTGCCAGCCCAGGCAATAATATCGGCGTAGTCAGGCTTGAAATTACCGTAGGTCCGACGGTAGCCCGCTTTTATTTGCTGAACGAAAGCAGTAGTTAAAATTTCTGTCGCGTTAAACATTTTCAGGTCCTCCCTACTACCCGTTATACGGAAAGGGTGTGTGGTGCTGAGAACGTTTTGAAAGCACTCTGTTCTTTCAAAACGCCTCGCTGTGAAGTTCCGTTTTAAGGTGAACCCCAAGGTACAGAGCCTACATTCCTACTATGCCGTTTGTTACTGACGATTGGGGTGATAGACAGACTTGAAGGGGGTGATTATTTATTGAACGTTTAGTGACGTACAACCGCTTAAGCAGTGATCAACCATTAATGAACCTGTGATATCGCAGCAGTCGCCACATTGATTGAGCCATTCCCGATGCCGCCCGTCTAACCCCAGGCTGCGACTGCTTGATCGATTTGCTCAACCTCAGCGCTTGATAATGGGACAGTGAGGGCTTTCAGGGAATCTTGAATGCTCTCTGGTTTAGTGGCTCCGGGAATCGGCAGCACACAAGCTGATTTTGCGCGTAACCAGGCTAGGGCAATGCAGTAAACAGATACTCCCTTTTCTTGGGCTAATTGGGCGATCGCTCCAATTTGGGGCAACTCACTGACCCTCCGACTTCCACCCAGTGGGCCAGGGGAAAAGGTTAATCCCTCCTGCTCACAATACTCCAGCACGCCATCAAACTCCGGTTGCCGCTGCCAGGGATTGTACTGGTTCTGTACTGAAACAATTTCTACAACACCCCGAGCACGCTTAATCTGGTCAACGGAGAAGTTAGAAACCCCCACAAATCGAATCATGCCGTTTTCAACCGCTTCTTTAGCAGGGGCCAACGACTCTTCGATCGTGTACCCCGGATCGGGCGCATGATATTGCCAAACGTCAATTGGTTTTTCGCCGCCAAGTGCTTCAAAACTGCCCCGGATTGCTTCTCGAAGATGTTTAGGATTCCCATTACGCGTCCAGGCTCCATTAGGGCGCATCAGTCCGCCTTTCGTTGCGATCACAATCTGGCTAGTATCACCGTCGTATTGCTGAAGAGCTTTGTGAATCAGGCGCTCGTTATGGTGTTTGTCAGACTCATCCTTACAGTAGGAGTCAGCAGTATCAATCAGGGTAACGCCCAGGTCCAATGCCCGATGAATCGTGGCGATCGCCTGCTCCTCTAGAGGACGACCACTCAGGGACAGCGGCATCCCTCCTAAACCGATCGCGCTAACCATAACATTCGTGTTTCCAAGCTGCTTTTTTTCCATAAGTTTTAAGGACGACTGTAAAACCAAATAATCACCTATCTCTTCACTCTAAAGCCCAATAGATTGAAGGAAAGCTCTCCTAAGACAGACTGCTATAGCAATAAGGATGAGGGATGAGGGATGAGGGATGAGGGATGAAGGATGAGGGATGAGGGATGAAGGATGAAACCAAACGATTGCCGACTGTCCTACCCATTCTCGTATTGCTATAAACCTGGCAAAGCGTTCTCTAAATTGTTCTGTTACACGAAAAAGGCTTCTGCAATATGCAGAAGCCTCGAGTTAACTTCCTAATGAGGAAGCTGAAATCTTTCAAAGATTAGTCCAGGTTAGGCATGGACAGTACTGGCTCGTTCTCGCGATCGATACCCTTCTCAAAACCAGCCGCCGCTGCACGAGCGCGACCAGCGTGCCAAAGGTGACCAACCAGGAAAAAGAACGCCAACACAAAGTGAGACGTTGATAGCCAGGAACGGGGAGAAACATAGTTAAAGGAGTTAATCTCCGTTGCTACACCCCAACAGAGTTCAGAGAACCCAGAGGTGCGTGGGTCATGTACTCAGCCGCACGGCGAGCTTGCCAGGGCTGAATATCATTCTTGATCTTGTTTAAGTCAAGACCATTAGGACCACGCAAGGCTTCCAACCAAGGGCCTTGGAAATCCCAGAAGCGCATCGTCTCACCACCAAAGATGATTTCACCAGTAGGAGAGCGCATCAAGTACTTACCTAGACCAGTCGGACCTTGAGCAGACGCAACGTTTGCACCCAAACGCTGGTCACGAATCAAGAAGGTCAATGCCTGTGCCTGAGAAGCTTCTGGTCCAGTAGGACCATAAAATTCACTGGGGTAAACGGTATTGTTAAACCAAACGTAGCAGGCAGCAATGAAGCCCATTAGAGACAGAGCGCCAAGGCTGTAGGAAAGATATGCTTCCCAGACCAGATGAAGGCACGACGTGCCCAAGCAAAGGGCTTCGTCAGGATGTGATAAACACCACCAAAGATGAGAATCAGACCAATCCAGATGTGACCACCGACCACATCTTCAAGGTTGTTGACGCTAACGATCCAACCATCACCACCAAACGGGGACTTCAGCAAATAGCCAAAAATCACTGCTGGATTGAGGGTTGGGTTTGTGATAACGCGAACGTCACCACCGCCAGGTGCCCAAGTATCATACAGACCGCCAAAGGCCATTGCTTTAGCAACCAGCAACAGAGCACCAACACCTAGAAGGATCAAGTGATAACCAAGAATGTTGGTCATCTGATTCTTATCGCGCCAGTCGTAGCCGAAAAAGCTGGAGTATTCTTCCAGGGTATCGCCCACGAACGGCGTGATAGATACCGCCAATGCCAAGAACGGCAGAGGAAATCAGGTGGAGAACTCCTACGACAAAGTAGGGAATGTATCAATAACTTCGCCACCAGGACCTACACCCCAGCCCAGCGTTGCCAGGTGAGGAAGTAGAATCAAGCCCTGTTCGTACATGGGCTTCTCAGGGATGAAGTGAGCAACCTCAAACAAGGTCATTGCTCCAGCCCAGAAGACAATTAACCCAGCATGAGCAACGTGAGCGCCCAACAGCTTACCAGACAGGTTAATCAAACGGGCATTTCCTGCCCACCAGGCGAAACCGGAAGACTCTAGGTCGCGGTTGCCTGCAACATATGAACCACTAGAGAGCGTTACCACGAGGTAGAACCTCCTCAGGGAAGATAAAGTTTTCATGGGGCTGATCCTGAGGTGCCATCCAAGCCCGGATGCCCTCGTTCAGCAAAATGTTCTTGGTGTAAAACGTCTCAAACTCCGGGTCTTCCGCTGCCCGAATCTCCTGCGACACAAAGTCGTACGCCCGCAGGTTCAAGGCCAAGCCCACAATTCCAACCGACGCCATCCACAACCCGGTGACTGGCACAAACAGCATGAAGAAGTGCAACCACCGCTTGTTGGAAAAGGCAATCCCGAAGATTTGCGACCAGAAGCGGTTCGCGGTCACCATTGAGTAGGTCTCTTCTGCCTGGGTTGGGGTGAACGCCCGGAAGGTGTTCGCCTGGTCACTGTCCTGGAACAGGGTGTTCTCCACTGTTGCACCGTGAATCGCACACAGCAACGCTCCACCCAAAATGCCCGCGACTCCCATCATGTGGAAGGGGTTGAGGGTGAAGTTGTGGAAACCCTGAACGAACAGGATGAACCGGAAGATGCCCGCAACTCCAAAGCTGGGCGCAAAAAACCAGCTCGATTGACCCAACGGGTACATCAAAAGACCGATACAAATACCGCAATCGGTCCGGTGAAGGCAATGGCGTTGTAGGGACGCACACCCACCAAACGGGCAATCTCAATCTGACGCAGGCAGAAGCCAATCAGTCCAAAGGCACCGTGCAGGGCAACGAATGTCCACAAGCCGCCGATTTGGCACCAGCGGGTGAAGTCGCCTTGGGCTTCCGGTCCCCACAAGAACAGGAGGGAGTGGCCGAAGCTGTCGGCCGGGGTGGATACCGCTACGGTCAAAAAGTTGCAGCCTTCGAGATATGACGAGGCCAGACCGTGGGTGTACCAGGAGGTGACGAAGGTGGTGCCGGTGAGCCAGCCGCCCAACGCCAGGTAGGCGCACGGAAACAGCAGTAGCCCGGACCACCCGATGAATACAAAGCGATCGCGTTTCAGCCAGTCGTCGAGGACGTCGAACCATCCTCGCGTCTGCTGCGCGCGTCCGACTGCGATAGTCATAGGGACAAATCCTCTAGGTTTACTAAAATTGCAGGTTCTCTAGAGTGAACAGGTTTATATGTGTATACATCATATGGAGAAATCAGAAATTTTACAAACCGATACGTCAGTCTCATCAACCTAAAGCTCAGTGAAAATTTGTCAGATTTCCTGTCACTGTTCTGCTTCTTAAGAGATTGCCCTATCTGAAACCCAGGAGTCAAGGGGATTTAGACGAAACCATCTGAAGCGTTAGCAGATGCCCTAGCAGTCAAATTTTCAATCATCATGACCGACCCCTCACTCAGAAATGGCGTGGGTTGACAAGTTCGGTAATACACTGTGAAGTAATTTTTCTATCAATCAAACTTTGGTATCGTCTTGTTAAGCATCGAGGAACTTACTAATCGCCTCTCATCTCTCATTCACTTGTCGATTAGTACAGGTTGATTAGTATAGAAGGCTTGACGCAGCGGATTTGGCACCAGGCATTCCGCTAAGATGAAACTAATTTGCTTCCGTTTCATACAGATGAACTCAATTCATCGAGTTTAGTACCTTGCTATGACTGCACAAACAACCTCTTTAGATAATCGGGTATTGCGACAGGAAGTCCTCGGTTCCCGTCGGTTTAGCAACTATTGGTGGGCGACAGTAGTTTCCTTTGGGGCAACCGGTTTTCTCCTGGCTGGCATCTCCAGCTATCTCCATGTCAACCTGCTGCCGTTTTCAGACCCGACTAAGCTCGTGTTCATTCCCCAAGGAATTGCTATGGCGTTTTATGGGGTTGTTGGCTTGCTGCTTAGCCTTTACCTGTGGTTGACGATTCTTTGGAATGTGGGTGGTGGCTACAACGAGTTCGATCGAGAGTCAGGAAAAGTCAAGATTTTTCGCTGGGGGTTCCCTGGTAAAAACCGCAAAATTGAGCTGAGCTGCAAAACGGATGATGTTCAGGCAGTCAAAGTGACTCTGAAGGAAGGAATCAATCCCAAACGTGCACTCTATCTGCGTGTGAAAGGGCTACGTGATGTTCCTTTGACCCGAGTTGGTCAACCAATGGCATTATCTGAATTGGAGAATCAGGGGCTGAACTTGCGCGCTTTTGAGCGTTCCCTTGAAGGACTGTAATTAAAAGGTGATTGAACGATGCAGAAGATTTTTCAACGTTGGCTGATCCTAATTGTGATGACCAGTGCACTGGTTATTGGGGATGCTTCTCCTCTTCGGATAAAGGACAACTCTCTTCTGCGAGTCCTTCTCCCAGCCAAACTGCCTCTCCATCGCAGGCGCAAGCGATCGGTTCCCCATCAGCAAACGTGCCTCGTTTGGAGGGTAAGGCAACGGTGGTAATGGTGGTAAAGGGACAAACCGTTACGATCGACGTTGATGGGACTGATGCACCGATTACTGCCGGAAATTTTGTCGATCTGGTGCAGCGGGGCGTCTATAACGGGCTGGTATTTCATCGAGTTGTGCGGGAACCGCAGCCTTTTGTGGTGCAGGGCGGCGATCCTCAGAGTAAAAATCCCAACTTTCCACCGGAACAGCTCGGTACGGGTAGCTTTATCGATCCGGCAACCTCCCAGCCTCGCTACATTCCGCTAGAAATTTTGCCAGAAGGTGCCAAAAGCCCTGTATACCATCAAACCCTTGAAACCGCTGGCGTCAAGTCACCGCCTAAGTTGAAACATAAGCGGGGAGCCGTTGCAATGGCTCGATCGGCCTACCCTGACTCCGCATCATCTCAGTTTTACATCACTCTGGCAGACGTGAATTTTCTGGATGGTAGCTATGCCGTGTTTGGCAATGTAACCGAAGGCATGGAGACGGTTGACAAGATTCAGCAGGGCGATCGGATTGAATCGATCAAGGTTGTGAAAGGGGCAGACAACCTTAAGGTAGGAGGCAAGTCGTAAACGTAAGGACCAAGGATAAAGGATAAGGGCTAAAGGTTAAAGAATAAACATTTAAGGACCTTTTTATCCTTTATCCTTCATCCTTTAGCCTTTCAAGCTATGGATGTTGTTGTTACTGGTATTGGGCTTATCTCTGCCTTGGGTAACCTCAATGCCACATGGAATCGTCTTTTGCAAGCTAAGTCGGGCATTCAGATTTATCAACTCGGAGAAATAGAGCCTCTTCCGTTAGCGTTAATTGGCAATGCACCAACAACCCTGGAGTCGTTGATCCATCAAGTAATCGTTGCGGCATTAGAGGATGCCCAGCTCACTCCTCCATTACCTGAGTGCGGAGTTGTGGTCGGCTCTAGTCGAGGCAATCAGCTTCAGTGGGAAAAACTGGCGAAGGAGAGGGGGAAAGAGGTCAGGGGTCAGGAGCCAGGGGTCAGGAAGCAGGGCAAGAGGCGAAGAGGGAGGCGGGGGCCAAATACAGCATAGCACTCAGTCCTCAGTCCTCAGTCCTCAGTCCTCACCCTCAATTCAAAACTTAGAAATCAACACTCATAATTCTCCTCTCTCCATTTGGCTCGATACTTTGCCTCACAGAGCATCGGTGGTTGCAGCGCAGATTGTAGGTACTACTGCACCTGTTTTGTCTCCAATGGCGGCGTGTGCTACGGGGTTGTGGGCGATCGCTCAAGCCTATCAGTTAATTCAATCCGGGCAATGCCAACGGGTGATTGCGGGAGCAGTAGAGGCACCCATCACGCCCTTGACGTTGACCGGATTTGATCGAATGGGAGCACTCGCTAGAACCGGCGCTTACCCATTTGATCGCGATCGGGAAGGGTTGGTGCTGGGAGAAGGAGGAGCGGTGTTGGTGATGGAATCGGCAGCACTGGCAGAGAGTCGAGGAGCGCAAACCTATGGTCGGATTCTGGGCTTTGGCTTGACAGCCGATGGCTACCACGTTAGTGCCCCGAACCCCAAAGATGGGCCGCAATCTTAGCCGTTAAACAGTGCCTAAGCCGAAGTGGACTTGAACCAGAGGCGATCGACTATATCCATGCCCACGGCACTGCTACCCAATTGAATGATTACAACGAGGTCAACCTGATTCAATCCCTATTTCCTTCAAAGGTGCCTTTAAGTTCAACCAAGGGCGCAACCGGACACACACTTGGAGCATCCGGGGCGTTAGGAGCAGCCCTCTGTCTCATGGCAGTCAAGCATCAACTGCTTCCTCCCTGTGTTGGCCTAATGCAATCAGAATGGGATCTAAACTTTGTTCGAACAACCCAAGCCGCACCTATCCAGAACGTACTTTGCTTCAGCTTTGGCTTTGGCGGCCAAAATGCGGTACTCGCGTTGGAAAGGATAAAGGATGAAGGCTAAAGGCTAAAAATATCCTGAGTCTTCACCCTTTATCCTTTATCCCTTATCCTTTATCTTTTCTAACGCCCCCTCCTAAAAATTCCACGTTACCTGTGCACCAACAATATCAACGTGGTTGTCGTATTCACCTCTTAAAAATCCTGTCGTTGATGTGCCTTGATTGATGGGAAGTGTGCCCACAAACAGATGGGCATAGCTAATGTCCAAACTGAGGTTTTCAGAGGGACGGTAGCTAGCGCCTACGGACAGCCAGTAGCGATCGCCATCTGGGATTCGAGGCGTGCGAAATTCATCTTTTACTGGGCTTTTGTCAAAGGCGAAACCTGCTCTCAGCTTTAAGTTATTAGTTGCGTTATAGTTAACGCCCAATCCAATTCTGTAAGTATCTCGCCAGTTTTCGGGCTGTACGGAGGGAGGTTGGGCTGGATTGTCGAAATCGCGCGCAGTTCCTTAAAGCGGCTCCAGTTGGTCCAGGTAACGTCTCCCATAAGGGCTACCCGAGGACTTAACTCGTGATAAACCCCAAGGGAAAGCGAGTCAGGAAGTTTTAGTTTTGCGGAGGCACCTGTGTCTCTGAATGCGCCTGTTCGAGTCAGAGCAGCAACAGAACCGGGGACAGTGAAATCCGCATCGCCTTTAAGGTTATGGGTGATGCCGGAGCGGTACGCTAGACCAACACGGGTTGTAGAAGTTGGCTCGTATAGCAACCCCAGGTTGTATCCCACACTCCAGTCGTCTCCAGAGACCTTGACGAAACCATCTGCCGATTGGGGCAAGGTACGTAACCCAGCACTTCGGCCAATTAGCCCAAAGTCGATCGCGTTCGAGAGTACAGCCGCGGCATACTGAATATCTAGCCCCGCCCCAGCCGAGAAGTTGTCGGTTATCTTTACGGCAACAGCCGGGTTGATGTTGATGGTTGACAATCGCGATTCGATCGCTTGATAGCGTCCAACCCAACCGTTGTCGTAATAGGTTGCAAGGGCAAAGGGGAGTTTACCCCAGACCCAGTTTTACCCGATCGGTTAAACTCCACGCGGCATAGAAATTCGGAACCAGTGCATCCACGCCCGCATCTCCGTCATTGTTTCCTAATAATGGAGCGCCTGTGACGATCGTTGACCCCTGGTTCTTAAACCGTGCAGACGGAAAGATCACAAACAGGTTCGTTACCGTAGAATTACCCGATAAACGAGTTAACCCCGCCGGATTTGAAAAAATTGTGCTGGCATCTTCAGCCGTAGCGGCACTCCCAGCAACGGCATTGCCCAAAGCGGGTACGCTTTGCTCACTTAAGGCAAAACCGGATGCCAAAGCTGGGCTGGATTTACTAACAATTCCCAGTGCAACAAGCAGAGGCAGCCAGGAATACAGATGACGTCTTTTCATATAACATGCTCCCGGATTTCAAATCGTCACCGCGAGGCTTTATCAACACGTTTTATTAAGTGGTGCATTCACGCCAAACTTGTTTGTTCAGCCTCAATGAGAAATTTGTTGAAAAAATCCTATCAGAAAGGATTGTTCTTGCTACAAGATTCAAATTGGATTGAAAGGCTAGATAACATTTCTAATTGTGTGAGAGTACGTTTGAGAATATTTTGCCGATGGATTCCTAACTGTTATCCCTCTTTGGTCACTCTATGCAGATGAAAACATGCGTTGTAAGTTTAGTTGATGCACCCGTGGACACACAAACTGATTCATTTTGTGTGTTAGCTGCTCAAATCCGATTTGCAATGAAGTGATGGAGAAAACCTCTAACCAATGCTTGAGCCAGTTGAAACAAATCAGTGGTTGAATAATCAAACGCAGGTTATTCAGTAAGTTCTTCCAACCGCTCTGGTGGTTCCACCAGGGGTGCTGTGTCAACTGTTGATGAGCGAGTGGACAGGAATCATTAAATGGGTCGGCAAACAAACTGACCCTAAGAAACGCACTCATAACAAGTTCCCACCACTTTTCGATTTGCTCATAACGAGTCATGCGCAAGTCAGCCCAACCGAGTGCATCTTTGGCTTGCTTGAGACCATACTCAATCCAAGTTCTAAAGCCATAGTGGTTGCCAATTTCTTGAGTTTGATCGCTGGGGCAGCCACCATGACGAATGAGGTGGAGTTGTCCGGTAAGGTTTGTGGGTCAGTGGTGAGCAGCCAATACTGCTTGCGATGACGCTTGCCATAAATCACCTCTGCCATGTAGCGGGTTTCAGTGGTGCCATTACTAAAAGTGCGCTCAAACTTCTGCCACGGCTCCTGGTATACCTCCTGGTCTTGCGGTAGCCACAGGGCATGATTACTGCGAATGGCCAGAATATATGGCAATTTCAATTCGTCTAGCACGTTGACAAAGTTAATTTTACTTTCACCGTACAAGCTATCTGCCAACACGAGTTCAAACTCAAACCCCAGTGCTTGCAGGTGTCGAATCATGGTCGCTGCAATTTGCGGTTTGGTGTAATACTCATCTTCATCCTTGAGGCGTTCTCTGGGTTTGTACACCTCAAAGGTCAACGGTAAAATCATGCCATCGACTAAGCCATAAGCAGTGACGGCAACAATGCCATTTTCTTTCTTGCCAACATTGCCAATGTATTGGCGTTTAACGTAATCTGTACTCTTTCCCTTCTTACAATCTCCAGTTTCATCAATCAGCAGCATTAATTTCCGTCCATCAAGCACCTTGAGCATCAATTCCAATCGCCTTTGGCGCAACTGCTGTACCGTCCAAGGTGATTCACTTAGAAAGTGGTGTAAGTTTTGTTGATTGTCTAATCCAACCGCTTTGGCAATTGCAGGTAAAGACTTTCGTTTGATCTCGCTGATCATTCCCAGATGCAACAGCTTAAAGGCTTCATAGCTTCGCACCTCGGGAAAACGGAATGGTTTACCAAATTAAAAACGATGGTGTTGCCTATGCTGTTGCAGATGAGATGAAAACTCCGTTTGCTGTTGTTACCTTCTTCCGCAACGAACGATCGCTTCGCTTGTCTGGACGAACCACCTATCAAGAATTGCAGCAACAGCTCAACCAGCAAATACCAATACAAAATTTGCCGTATGCCACCTCATCCCTCTCCCCCTCACGCATGCTCCGTCGCCAACCACGCCCTCAACACTTCAGCAACCGTCCACGCCTGAGCAATACAGCCATTGGTGTCATCGGGGCATCCCCATCAAAGATTTCGCTTAAGCTGCCAACACCATGAGCGCAAAGATGGTTCGCCATGGGTTCCAGAAACTCGCGTGCCTGGATTGGATCACGATACACCCGCAGGTGCGCCAGCAAAATGGACCTAATAGCCATCCCCAAACCGTTCCCTGGTGATAGCAACCATCCCGCTGAGCCTGATCGCCGCCGTAATGCCCCTGGTATTTGGGATCTTCCGGCGATAGCGATCGCAACCCATGTGACGTCAACAATGCCCGCCCGCAGGCATCGACTACGCCTTTCTGCTGGGCGGGAGTCAGAGGACTCTCGGGAAGTGACACCGCAAAGATCTGGTTTGGCCGCAGAGAGGCATCATCCCCATCCGGACTGTCGAGCACGTCGTAACAGTAGCCCAAATTGGCATTCCAGAACTGGGTAAAGCGTGCCCCAACCCGATCGGCGATCGCTTCAAACTCCTGATGGGGATTGCCGATGCGACGTGCCAGCTTCGCCATGGTACGGAGGGCGTTGTACCAGAGGGCATTGACCTCTACAGGTTTGCCAATGCGCGGAGTGACCACCCAGTCTCCCACTTTGGCATCCATCCAGGTAAGCTGCACCCCGGTTCGCCTGCATACAGCAGTCCATCTGCCGGGTCTAGGTGAATGTTGTAACGGGTGCCCTTACAGTGCCAGCGGATAATGTCTGCCAGCACCGGAAACAGTTCCTGCACTAGATCATCATCTTCCGTAACGCCGTAATAAGCCCGCACCGCCTCAAAGTACCACAGGGTGGCATCAACAGTGTTGTATTCCGGCTTTTCGCCCTCATCGGGGAAGCGATTCGGCAGCATGCCTTGATCGACATAGCGGGCAAAGGTTCGCAGGATCGAGCGGGCAACTTCCGGGCGGCCCGTTGCCAGCGTCAGCCCCGGCAAGCTAATCATAGTATCCCGGCCCCAGTCGCCAAACCAGTGATACCCGGCAATGATGGTTTTGCCGTGGGGTTCTTCGGGTGTGGAGCGGTTGACGATGAACTGGTCGGCAGCCAGCACCAGACGATTGGCAAAGAGTGGAATGTCTTTGGCATCAACTGGGCGATTGCTTTTCCATAAACCCAACAGCTTTTGTTCATAGCTGCGGCGGATTTTGAGCGCGGCTTCGCCATCCAGGTCCGGTTTCTGCTCGGTGCTGCCAACCAGCGTGACGGATTCACCGGGCTGTAGTGTCACTTGGAACGTGGCGGCATGGAGATTGTCATCCCGATCGTTCAATCCTCGATTTCGCTCCTCGATCAACTCATAGTTGTAGTACCAGTCGTGCGAGGGGGTGGCTTCTGCCCGATCGCTAAACAACTGAAGCTGCACTGCCTCTGGAAAGGCAGAAACATGCACCCCTTTATCGTTGGGAACAATCGTCATGCGCCAGCCGTTGCCCTGAGTGTTGCTGTGATAGTCCCGGTAGTTCACCATTGCTTTCAGCGTCAGGGTGAGCGGTTGGGTTGCCCGCAGTAGTTGGTAGTAGACATAGGTGGTGTTCGCTCCGGGCTGCATCCAGATCCGTTTTTCCAGCAGCGCATCAGCACAGGCATACCGCCAGGTGGGAACCGTCCTTCCAAAACAAACCGTTCAATATGGCGATACCCATGTGGACCCAGCGTTCCATCGGCCCATCGATTTGCATGTAAAGGGTAGAAGCGATCGCCGTATAGCACCGTATCGTCCAGCTTGGTCAGCATCAGCGTCCGTCCCAAGGGGGTTTCAAGGCTGCCACCAGCAACCCGTGATAGCGACGGGTCAGGATTCCTCCCACCGTTCCCGATGCGTATCCCCAATCCCATTTGTGACCAGCCACTCCGCTTTTCTGCCTGAACCAGATCTCCACAAACTTCTCGCCCGAAGTTAATCCCCAGTGGCATACTTGCCTCTCCCATGAAGCCTCCAACTGCCCATTCTGCCCTATGCTTTCATCGATTGCCGAGCGATCGTCGGTTCTACAGGAAAATTTAGTCCTCTTGAATGAGTGGAGAGTGAGGGAGGGGTGAGGAGGTGAGGGTGAAGGATAAAGGATAAAGGATGAAGGATAAAAGATGAGTTCTTGGTGTCTTAAACAACATTGCTCTGTCTTCTTGAACCCTTGATTCCACGACTCCCTAGTCAAAATTGAGACGAAGAATACGACAAACACGTCCCTCACTCCTCACCCCTCACCCCCTTCTGCTAACCAAAGGAACCTGTATTCAATTCAGCGAAGAACGGCTATAAATTGGACTGTATTTAGATTGAGCAAGTACACAATGCGTAGACTATCTTTCAAATCTGGGTGGGTTTTGGCTGGAGTGGCTAGTGCGATCGTTCTTTCGATTCCCCTGCCAAAAGCAATTCCGGGATTTTCGACGACGAAAATGAATGTCCAGATTGAGAAATCACAGCAGCATCCTACTCTCCCAGCAGCTCAGACGAAAACAACGCCTCGACTCATCGCAACGGCTCCCCAACCACCCCAGCTTGTTCGAGCAATTCTCAATGGCAAGCCAATCCATGTCCTTTATGTGACGCGTGCAGATGATACGGTTCTTGTCCGCTGTTATCCAACGCTCAAGCCCGTTTTGGAGCTGAAAGACAGGCCAGGGCAGCCGGGAGAAAAGGAAGGAATGCTCGTCTGCAAGCCTGGAAACCGTTGAACGCTCAACTTCTCGCGGTTCTGTGCCCTTTCTGACATGAAAAGGGATTCATTCACTGCATAATGGGGATTCAGTCGTTTTGAAGAGTCGAGAAAGTCATGGGTCGCGCCAAAAAGTTGTGCTTGCCTACTCTGGCGGAGTGGATACCTCCGTCTGTATTCCCTACCTCAAGCATGAATGGGGAGTTGAGGAAGTCATTACCCTTGCTGCGGACCTAGGGCAGGGGGATGAACTGGCCCGTTCGCGAAAAGGCGCTGAAGTCGGGGGCCGAAGTATCCCTGGTGATTGATGCTACGGAGGAATTCGTTAAGGATTACGCCTTTCCAGCGATTCAAGCCAATGCTCTCTATGAGAATCAGTACCCACTCTCGACAGCTCTGGCTCGACCGCTAATCGCTAAGCTGTTGGTGGAAGCAGCGGCGGAGTATGGTGCTGATGCCGTTGCTCACGGTTGCACAGGAAAGGGGAATGACCAGGTTCGGTTTGATGTGTCGATCGCCGCGCTCAATCCAGACCTCAAGGTGTTGACTCCAGCACGGGAATGGGGCATGAGCCGGGAAGAAACGATCGCCTATGGAGAACGCTTTGGCATTCCTTCGCCCGTAAAAAATCCTTGCCCTACAGCATTGATAAGAATCTCCTCGGTCGGGCGATCGAAGCTGGCCCCTGGAAGATCCCTGGACAGAACCGCCGGAAGATGTTTACACAATGACGAAGGCTATCGCTGAAACCCCAGACAAACCAGACTATGTGGAGATCAGCTTTGAACGGGGAATTCCAGTTGCCCTTAACGGCAAGAATCTGGATCCAGTTGAGCTGGTCAGTCAGCTTAACGAGATTGCTGGAGAACACAGCGTCGGGCGCATCGACATGATCGAAAACCGCCTGGTTGGAATCAAATCACGGGAAGTATACGAAACGCCTGCCCTGTCTGTGTTAATCCAGGCTCACCGCGACCTGGAAAGCCTCACCCTCACATCAGACTTGATTCACTACAAGCGAGGAATTGAGGAAACCTACTCCCAGATGATTTACAACGGTCTCTGGTATAGCCCCCTAAGGGATTCCCTGGATGCCTTTGTTCAGAAAAGCCAGGAGCGGGTTTCAGGGACCGTGCGAATCAAACTGTTTAAGGGGCATTCGATCGTCGTTGGTCGCAAATCTGCCTACTCCATCTACAGCCCCGACCTGGCAACCTATGGAGCCGAAGACAAATTCGACCATCGGGCCGCCGAAGGATTCATCTATGTTTGGGGACTGCCCACTCGGGTCTGGTCACAGAAACTGCGTCAGTAGGGGAGAGGGGGAAAGGCTAAAGGCTAAAAGATGAAGGATAAACGAGGAAAGGATAAGGGATAAAGGATGAAGGATAAACAGGGTTTTCTACCTTTCTATCCTTTAGCCTTTATCCCTTATCCTTTCCCTGACCCCTGACCCCTGATTCCTGGTCAATACACGCTTACCCGAAACTTGCCGCGCCCAGTGGGATTCGACGAGTTAACAACGATGTAGTAAGTGTCGTCTGCTGGTAATTGTGCCCGTTCAATTAAGGCTTGATAGACATAATTGACATCAGTGCTGGTTGCGATCACTTCTCGCTTCGAGTTAATCAAGAAAACGGATGGCGAAAACTCGGCCCGCAGGCTATCTGCGCGGACGTTAACGTACTGGCCTCGCTTGCCCTGAAATTCGTAAGCCTGGAACGAGCTACCGTCCTGCTTTAGCTTCGGACTTTGATCGGTCAGGTCACTCGTTTTATCGAGGACATAGGTAGCCCGATCGTCGCGGAGGGCAAGACTATAGCGTCCTTCTTTGCGGGGTTCTCGACTGGTCACGACGAGCGAATAGGTGCCGTCTTGGGGTAGACGGATGAAGAGAAACGCACTCTTTTCCGTGTTTTCTCCACCAAATCGCCTCGCCAGGGGTTCCCGCCCATTGGGACCATATAGAAACAGGACAGGATTCAGATTAAGGCGTGGGTCTCGGCTACCGACCAAACGAATGACGATCGGCTGGTCTTTCTTGCCCTCAAAGTAATAGGTGTGGTAGTAACGATTGTCTGCGGTTGGGTCTCCCTTTGCCAGCACTCCAAAGGCCACATCTACAAAGTTCAGGCGCTTAACGGTTGCTTTCCCCGATCCAGTTGCAGAGGAGGGAGTGGATGACCTGGGCGGCAGCGGAGTTGTGGTACTCCCAGAACCAGAACCGGATGCCGCTCCTGGTGGGGGGATGCTGGCTGAGCGGGTTCAGCAGTTGTGCCACCACTGCCGGAGCTTGCGGGTGCCTCCGGTGCCGATACCGGAGCTGGTTGAGCGGGTTCAGCGGTTGTGCCGCCACTGCTTGAGCCTGCGGGTGCCTCCGGTGGTGGAGGGGTGGGGCGGTGGATCCTGCTGTTTTGGTGGAGGGAGGCGGCTGGTTGAGTTGGTGGTTGCTTCTGAATCAGATTGGCTGCGTCTTCGTCGATCGTCGAGGCCGCGATCGGAAGCGTTTGGACAAGTATCAAACTTGTACTGGTGAGACAAGCGAGCAGACGATTAATATAAACCCGACCGTTTTTCTTAAAATTTTTAGCCATTGTCATAAATCCCAGAATCCACGTTAACCGCACTCATGCAGGATGTTGAACTATGCTTCTCCTCGGACTCCTTGAGACATCCCTGTAAGAAGCACACTTCAACACGGTAGTTGTGACTTCATAGCCATATATTCTGTTCCAGAAAAAGTTGATTCTGCCAATATTTCATCCAGTGATGGATAAGCTGCAGATAGGGTGGGTGTTGTCGAACAGAAATTGAATAAGAGCGACTCTTTGTCACAATCAAAGAGCGAACAATTTCGAAGTACGTGTATATGAACAATCCTGTTCCTATTTCAACGCTTTTCGTCGGGATTAATGGATTTGTTGCGTTTGCGTTGTCTTACGTCGTGGTGATGGAGCGAGCAAGCGCGAGGATTTGGCATGGAGAATCGAAAGCTGACGTCTCAAATCAGCCAAACTATCTTGAAAATCCAGGAAGATGGGCAGCGTTTGTTGAACGTTATACCCAAAAATCGGTTGCGGCTAAAACGAGTGATGATGGAATGTTGCAGCGTAAAGTGCGAGCATTCGGAAATTTTATGGAGTATGTTCCACTCGCATTACTATTCATAGTGATGCTTGAGTGCATGAATTCGCCGCTATGGCTGTTGTGGTTTTTGGGAAGCGCACTTACAACGGGTCGTATTGCTCACGCTTGGGGAGTAATCAAAACATACGGACCTTCACCCGGTCGAGCGATCGGTTTTTTCTGACCTGGCTGGTTTATTTGGTCGGCTCTGGCGCTTGCGTATATTACGGAGCCATCGGGGTATTACAGTAGCGATCGCCGTAGACCCCTGAAAGCATTGGTGGACCTAAAAGGTAATGATGCGCGGCGCTAGCCGCCATCGATAACAGCTCAAAATCCTTACGACTTTGGTACTACCAAAGCATTATTGGTCTATCTGAACTTTCTGATAAATCTGACGCCTCTGCTTTGCGCCGCTAGCAACATAAGCATCCCAAGCGTCGGAGGTTAACGTTGCTTTTGGTTTTCCACGTTGAGGAGACACAATTAATCGATTAAAACGCTGGTATTTGGCGGGGATATTTTCATTTTTGTTACCCTAAGACGCTGCATAAACATGGCTGTTAGGATTCTTAGCCCTTCATTACTAGATAACTTTGTGCCCCTAGAACTATCGTAAGTTATCGTAATCTGGTCGTTATTTAGCTGCTGCACTTTGGGTTTGATGGTGGGAATCACTGCAGACAGTTCCTCAACATGTTCTGGCAGCTCAACTCGGAGGAATTCTTGCAGAAGGCTAGCCTGCCAAACAAAGGCTTGCGTTTGGGCGCGATCGTGAAGAGGGGAATTGGGTGAAATTTTATTAATGGTTTGAATCGCAGCGTCTAGGCCAGCGTCTCCACGCTTCGCAAGGCGAACTGCCTCATCAAACGTTTTCTGATCCTGTTGACTAATGGTGGAAGCCGAAGTGGTTTGTGGTGGTGCAGAGGGATGTCGCTGTAGCGCGAAGACACCGATCGCAATCAAAGCAACGCCCGCGATCGCCCCTGCTCCCAGCCGTCGGCTGCTCGACGATCGCCAGAACGATGCCCAGAATGGCTCTTCCGACGACTGGGAATGCGCGATCGATGGAGTCTCTTGGTGAAACAAGCGTTTGCTGGAAACCATCCTGCTGCTGGACCGATTCTACTGACGCATTGGGCGATTTGGGTGACGACGCGATTGTAGGAACGGGATCAAAGACAGGCAGCACCGTTGCTCGTGGTTCATCATGAATTGGCGTAGTGTGCTCCTCTATCAATTCCTCTGTCAGCGGATATTCAACACGCGAAAAAGGAATTTCGTGGGTTTTGAGCAATGGTTCAAGGTCATCAATGACTTGCTGCGCCGACTGGTAACGCTCCCGAAAGGAATAGCGCGTCATTTCGGTAAGAATGGCCGCCAACTCATCGCTAATTTGTGCCTGCGATCGCCATATTAGTTCCCCGGTTTCCGTGTCTTCAAGCAATCGATCGGGCTTTATTCCTGTTGCTGCCTGAATTCCAACAATGCCGAGGGCATAGATGTCACTGTTGAGCCGAGGTGAGCCTCTTGCCTGTTCTGCTGGCATATAGCCTGGTGTGCCCACCTTAATTGTCATGCCGCTGCGTTCTTGTTCTGATGCGGCCCGAACTTGCTTAACAGAGCCAAAGTCAACCAGGACAGGTTTGCGATCGCGCTGGCGACGGATAATATTGTCGGGCTTGATGTCGCGGTGAATTACTCCCTGGTGCTCACGATCGCGGTAGCCATGAATAAAGACCAGAATATTTAGAACGTCGTAGAGCAACCGACAAATTTCGGCTTCGGGCCAGGGATCGCCCGACTTAAGTTCCTCCGTTAGAGGCGTTCCTTCGACCAGTTCTTGAATTAGAAAAAATTCCCGATTTTCATCTAAAAACGCTAGCAGTTGGGGGATTTGATCATGCCGTCCGAGTGCCTCTAAAACCTCCGCTTCCGTTCGAAATAGGCGTTGAGCATCTCCCAACGATCCTGTATCACCACTGGCTGGCTTAAACTGTTTAACGAGACATCTAGGATTGCCGGGGCGTTGGGTGTCTTCAGCAATGTAAGTTTGTCCAAATCCGCCCCTGGCTAAAGTACGGACGACTCGGTAACGGTGGGCCAGGATCTTTCCTACAAGAAGACGCATGGAGTTTGGGCAATTAAACGAATGATTCTAGAAGCTGAGTAAGAACGTGATCCTAGAACGTGTTTTAGAAGGACTGAGGACTGAGGACTGAGTGCTGAGAGAGGGTTAATACTCGGTCCTCAGTCCTTAGCACTCAGCACTGCCTCAACCGGAAGTTAAGAACTTTAAAACAGGCCCTAGTCGTTATCTCACCTCTACGCATTATAAAGTCCTAAACTAATGAACTCCGAAAGCCTTTTGTAAAAAATGAAATGACAATTAATGATTTTCAGGAGGTACGATCGCCTTAAATCGTTTGATAGTTTAGCGATGAGAACACCGAGGGAAGTGCTTCAAGTTTGGGCAGATGCTCACAATGCCCGTGATGCGGAAGCAGCGACAGCATTGATGACGAGAATGCGGTTAATATTCAAGTTGCTTTTGGTGTTCCTGTTCAGGGAAAACAGGCCATCTATGAAGGATTAGTGCAGTTTTTTCATGCGTTTCCTGATAACTACACCACGATTGAAAACTTATTTGAAGATGGAGAGTGGGCAATCATTGAATGGTCAGATGGCGGCACCTTTTAGGCAAATTTGCTGGAGTGCAGCCCACGGGCAAACGCTTTACTTTGCAGGGCTGTGGCTTCTTCCATGTCGTTGAAGGAACAATTCGCTTTCAAAGAAGTTATTGGGATAGGGCAAGCTGGTTTAGCCAGATTGGAATTCCGATGAGCTAGGAACCATCGGTAATTGTTGGCCTATTTCGAATCGCCTACTTTAAATCGATAGTTTGTTGGGTAACAGTCCAACCGATTAAATCAGGATTCATTGAGATCGCATTCTTCACTCCTTGAGTTTCAACCGTAAAACGGGGAGCCGGAACAAATCCGCGATCGTCCCAACCAGCGCAAACAACGCAACGAGCTTAAAAACCATCTTGGGAGTAGTAAATGAGTTTTCATTATTCTCCTTTCAGCCGTTTAGATACTCTTTATGGCTAGAATGCCGAATTGCAAAGAAAACAGGCTTTGTCGTGCGCTTTTTCCTTCTGCAACAGTTAGACTCCCGTATTTGCTCAATGGTTCATGACTTACCCTGATCGTTACGTCCTGTAATGTTTAGCAGGTGTCAGGTGTCAAGTAAGAAACAGCGCGTGAAGGGTTTCTACCATATAAAATGGCTTAACTTTGAGGGTGATAGCTATACATTTCGAAGCATGAGAGATTTAGCACCTGACATTTTTCGTCAAAGGCTGTTGATTGAGAGTTTTTACACCATCAACGTCGATCGGGAAGTTCTGAAGGCTTATTTGCTTGGAATTGCAGAAACGCTAAATCTACGTGCGTATGGAGAACCTGTAATTTTTTCACCTGCAAGCGGCATGGGTAAGGCAGAAAATCAGGGTTTTGATGCGTTTCTACCACTCATTGATTCTGGAATCTCTGCTTACATTTGGAGTCAGCGTCAGTTTTTCTCAATTATGTTGTACACGTGTAAGGGATTTGACGAAGAGGCTGCGATCGCCTACACACAAGACTTCTTCAAGGTAGCGAGCGACGTTGTGTATCAATCGTTCTAACGCTGTACATTTAAATTTCTACGCATTCTGCAAAACCTCGGAGGTTTGAGCGGCTATGTGGGCCATGAAGCTCAATTTTGGAAACCTCCGAGGTTTGCGTAAGTCCTAATCAGGCTTCATCTTTGAAATTTCGTTTAATGTGAAGCGAACCGTAGATGCAAAGCATTCGGGCAATATTTTATGGGTTAGTAACCAAGTCTATCTGCCGAAAGCTAAGCCCGTACAAAGATTTAAGCATTGCATATAAGGCTTAGTTTCTAAATAAAGCCTCGTTCTTGAGCGGCGATCGTGGGTTTAGAAACCATTGGCAGATGAGTTCAGGAGAGCTATAACCATTACGGCGGCTGGGTAAACCATTAAAACCCTCAAGCATGCGTCGGGGATTTTTACTCCGGCTGGTAGATTTGTTGTCAAAGGGACAAAGCGTTATGGCTATCCAACTTAAGGTTGTTCGGGATACTGTTTTCAAGCAGACCACGGAAGATGTATCGAAGTTACCGCCGGAAGATGAGGTATCGATCGCTGCTGGCACCGTGTTCGATATTAGTTCCTGGAAAACCCTCAATCAAACCAATCTCAGAATTGCATTATTCAGAGGTTTCGTTGGAAATCCGCCCCGCAATACCTGGTGCGTCAACATCCCCGATATTCAACTCCTTCAGCCACCCAGCATCAAAGTTATTCGAAACACTGTTTTTAAGCAGTCTACTACCGATTCCTCTAAGTTGGCTCTTAGCGATAAAGTGGCTGTTAATGCAGGCAGAGTGTTCAATCTTCAATCCTGGGGCACGGCAAGTAATAATCACTTCAAGCTTGCCCTGCTGTGGGACACGATCGGGACCCCGCCCCGCAACACCTGGTATGCCTATGCTCCAGATATTCAATTTGTGAACAAGCAGCCAACCGTTGTTCCGGTGCCGCCACCTGCCCCCGATTCGGGGGATTGCCGTCTACAAAGCAACTCAATGTGCCCTACAAAAGCCAGCTTGACAATGCCCTGAACCCAACCGGGGCTTGCAACGTCACCGCATTTGCAATGGTCATGACATACTTCCAAATTAAAGGCACTACAAACGTTGGGCAACTGGAAGATGAACTGTATCAGTACATGGAAAACAATGGCCTGAGCCGCTGGGACCCAAACGATCTGGCAACAATGGCCCGGAACTACGGATTGATTGATGACTTTACAACACGGGGAAGCCTGAGCGACATTCGGAAGGCGATCTCAGAGGGCCGTCCTTGCATTATTCACGGCTATTTCACCAGCTTTGGGCACATCATTGTGGTGCGTGGTTACGACCCCTATGGATTCTTTGTTAACGACCCCTATGGAGAGTGGACCTCATCGGGGTATCGCAACGATCTCTCCGGGGAAAACTTGCACTATTCCAATGCCTTGATACAGACAAAATGCTCCCCCGAAGGCGAAGATTACATCTGGCTACATCGCCTTGCCAAAAACACGATCGTTAATCGGCTTAGTCAGGTTTTCCAGTGAGGTGGTAGGTGGTGGTGAGGTGGTAGGGGTGAGGAGTCAGGGAATGTGAGGATGATTCAGTTTACGCCGGTGATCAATGGTATTTTCGCTATCAGCCGATCGACCATCAAGTCATTGAAGGACCGTTGGGCAACGAGCAAGACTTGAAAGCGCTGATAAACGCTGCTCATAAGCAAGGAATGAAAGTGATTGTCGATGTGGTTTTTAACCACATGGCTGATGAGGGTAATCTCAATCAAACGTTGAACTATCCCCATTTTTCTGCAAAAGATTTTCATTCCAGAACCTGCATTAATTATGGCGATCGCCTTTCTGTGATTCGGGGATGGTTGGGTGACAAATGCAATCTTCCCGACCTGACAACCGATCAGCCAGTCGTCAGAACTGAGGCAAAGCGCTACGTGAAGACGCTTTTGGGTTTAGGAGCCGACGGGTTACGGTTCGATGCGGGTAAGCACATCGAGCCAGAGTTCTTTAAGGACGTTATGACCGTCGTGCTAAGCGGAAAATTTGCCTACGGTGAAAACATTCCAGACAATTCCTACAACAGCGCTGAATACTCGGCTTATACAGACATCGGCAGGTTCTCGATCGAAGATTTCTACCTGACTCGCACCATGATAGAAGCGTTTGGGTTTGGGGAGATGTGCGATCGTTAGCTGATACTAATCTGGTTGGAAAGCGACGAGCATTGCCTGGTGTGGTTGCAGTTACCTTTGCCCGCAACCACGACACCGCCAAGGGAACGGTTAACGGATACGCCTTCGGTAGCCGCCAGGATGTCTTACTGGCGAACGCGTTCATTCTGGCGCGGGAAGAGGGAATTCCTATCATTTACGGTGGCGATCCACGCCCTCCTGAAGAAGGCGAACCTGCTGACGGAGGCCTGAGCGATGCCGAAAATCCAACCGTATTGGCAGGTGTTGCCTTTCACGAGAAGATGATGGGCAAACCGCAGTACTTCATCCCCGGCAATCTGATTGCTCCCGGTGCCGACAATCCCAACACTCTTTTCATTCGCAGAGGCGGAGACGGATTGGCGATCATCAACAAAGCTAAGGCATTTTTTGATGTGAAAGCGGCAACGCTACCAGGAATGAATGCTGGGTGTTATAAAGAATTGCAATACAAGTTCAACGTTTCGATTAGCAAGGGCGGCGACGGCACCCTTTACGTCAGTCAGTGGGGAACCTCTAAACGTGGCGGAGTTTTGATCGGACCACAAACCGCGCTGTTTCTAACCCGTATCTCATCAACAGCATGTAAATGAACACTCAATCGGCCCAATGTTTAGCTCGTTCAACGGCTTTTTGCCAGGTTGCAAAACGATCGCCTATCTGGTTCACCTTGGAAGAGGGTTCAAAATTCGATCGATAGGGCGATTTCCAATCAATTCAGCGTAGCTTTCCCAGAAACCGGAAACCAGCCCTGCTGCAAAAGCGGCTCCCTGAACGGTGGAATCGCGCATTACGGGACGCTCCACCGGGATCCCCAACACGTCTGCCTGAAACTGCATCAAAAAGTTGTTTTCACAGGCCCCACCGTCTACCTTTAGCTGTTTGACGTCGGCTGCACAGTCTTCGTTGATGGCACGCACCACCTCTTTAACCTGAAAGGCGATCGCTTCCAGCACTGACCTGACCAAATGTTCCCGTTGCACGCCGCCCGTTATTCCCAGAAATGCACCACGCGCACTCATATCCCAGTGGGGCGCACCTAAACCGCTCAGGGCTGGCACAAAGTAAACGCCTCCATTGTCGTTGACCTTCGTTGCCAGAGATTCCGTTTCTGCGGCAGTCTGAATCAGTCCGAGGCCATCCCGAAGCCATTGGATGCAGGCTCCGGTGGTGAACATGCTGCCTTCGAGGGCGTATCCGATTGGGGATTGAGATTGAGATTGAAGATTGCTGAGTCCAGGCGATCGTCGAGAGAAGCTGATGGTTTGAGCGAACAATGTCTGTACCCGTGTGGGCAACGAGGAAGCAGCCTGTGCCGTAAGTGCATTTGACCAGTCCGGGACGATCGCACCCCTGCCCAAACAAGGCAGCTTGCTGGTCTCCCAAAATGGCTGTAATGGGAATCTCGACCCCAAGTAGACTGGCATCGGTGAATCCAAATCCACTCAGGCTGGGCTGAACCTTAGGCAATAAATGGGCGGGAATGTTGAGCAGTTCGAGCAGACAACTATCCCACTCGCGGGAGGCCAGGTTGAACAGCATCGTGCGGCTGGCGTTACTGTCATCCGTTGCGTGAACGCGTCTGCCTGTGAGATTCCACAATACCCAGCTATCGATCGTTCCCGCCAGAACATTTTTCAGGTCAATGGTTGGAGGGACGGCATTTTCCAGAAGCCACGCCAGCTTTGTTGCAGAAAAGTAAGCATCAATTACCAGCCCCGTGCGATCGTAAATCTCCTGGGTATAGCCCTGCTCCCGTAGCTGATTGCACAGAGGCGCAGTTCGCCTATCTTGCCAGACGATCGCGTTGTGTAGCGGTTGGCCCGTTGTTTTGTCCCAGAGTAAGCAGGTTTCTCGCTGAACGGTCAACCCGATCGCCCAATTTGCTCGGGTTGAATGCCTGCTTTCTGAATGGCGGTTTGCATTACCCATTGGGCATCTCGCCAAATCTCCAACGGGTCGTGCTCTAGCCATCCGGGTTGGGGATAGTGCTGCGTTAATTCTTTATAAGCCTGATCAATGACCGTTCCTTTCCTATCAAACAGAAATGCTCGGTTTCCCGTTGTTCCCAGGTCGAGGGCAAGAATGTAATGAGGCGATCGCACCGTTGAAACAGCCATTTAATACCTCCTCCCCATTCGCGCATCAGGATTATTTCCTATTCTCTCGCGTGGAGGGGCATCAGGTTTAGCGTAATTGTGTTTTGTATAGAACTTATGCAGGTAAATGGTAATGGGTAAGTGCAGGTTCAACCAATTGCCTATTACCGATCACCTATTACCAGACTCCTTCTGATACTTCTGTACAAAACCTAATAAAAATGCTTAGTCGTGCCATTCCTCCAGAAGCCAGGAAGTAATCAGGGTAAATGCTCCTGATACCGCAATGGTCATCGCCAAACCGCAGTGAAAGACAAATTCCATCAATCCATAAAGCCCGATCGCAAGGCTGGCAACGATACCTTGTGGACTGGCTAGAAACTCTAAAAATTCCAGAACGCACAATATACCAAGCAGAAGTCGTTTGGCTGTTTCAGGCATTGTTCACCCCGTACATTTGCACTTGTCTAAATGGGAGACCTGAAATTTCAGGTTTGACCGGGAAAACACCGAGGATTAATTCCATGCTACTGACGAGACATTGTTATTTCCAAGACGATTTCATTTTGCTCAACACTGACCTGCGATCGCTCTTCATCCTCGTACCGCTTGAACGGACACCGGGTCATACACCGCTGTACATACGCCACATACTGTCTCAGGCTACCTACTGAAAGCCTGTTTAAATCATCGTTAGCAAGACTATCCATTGTTCTCCGGTGGTTCTGTGTCCTAGCTCTCATTTTCATAGTCTTGAAAGAATTTGGCAGTACCCTTTGAGGGTATATTGGATTGGCCTTACGCCATATCATCGTTACAGCAACGTGCAGGCTAGTTATATCAATTTGAATTGATAACACAATATCGGGAAGAAAAAGGGAAGGGGGAAGGGGGAATAGATAATGGGCAACTGACAGTAAACAGTGAACAGTGGAAAGCTGATATAGCGATCCTAAATGGATTGTGAGAAAGGGTTCCAACGGAATCCTTTCTCACAAAGCCTCTCAATCTCACAACTGATTTAGGACTGCTATAGCTAATAATTGAATAATTAACCTCTGACCCCTGACCCGTACCACCTACCACCTGCTCTATGTCAAAGCCTGCTGTATTTCTCGATCGCGATGGTGTTCTAAACCAGGAAGTTGGCTATATTCACAACGTCGAAGATTTAAATTTGATCCCAGGCGTTGCTCAGGCTGTCAGGCAACTAAACGATCGCGGGCTTTTCTGCTGTCTGGTGTCAAATCAGTCTGGTCCAGCTAGAGGCTACTATCCTGCCAGCCATGTGGATGCGCTGCACGATCGCCTTTGCAAACTCCTAGATGCAGAAGCGGGTGCACACCTCGATGCGCTCTACTATTGCCCCTATTTGAGCCAACCGGAAGGCGGCACCCACGCCGAATACACCCGCTGGAGCACCTGGCGCAAACCGAATACCGGAATGCTGGTTGCCGCTGCCTGGGAGCACGATTTAGACCTCAGCCACAGCTTTATGATTGGCGACAAGGCAACCGATGTGGATATGGCGCACAATGCTGGCTGTACTGGAATTTTGGTGCAAACGGGATTTGGCGATCGTGTGCTCAGCGGCGACTACCAACATCACACCCACCCCGACTACACGGCCAAAGATCTTGCTGCCGCTGTTGCCTGGATTCTGCAACAACCAACTTCATTTCTGTCTGTTCAGGTAACCGGGTGATTTCTAACATTTTCTCTAAAACAGGTTCTATTTCGCTTGAACTTAATCCAGGCTGTCACAATCTATAAAGCAACTCAAAAGGGAAAGGACAGCGACTTGTAGAGCAAGGTTTTCAACCTGCTGATTTCCCCTACCATCCTCCAACCGCCGATGGGAAATGTTATTTCGCAGCACCAAGTAGTAGACGTCTTGCAGAGGAATACCATCGGTATTACAAAGACGGAATTCTGGAAGTTACAATTGATTCAGCGGTCTACGAGCAGTATTTCAAGCCACTCGAAAGACCGTACCAAGGTGGTGAGCAATTTGAATTACCCATACCCCATAATTGGTTTCCGATTCTAAATCGGTATCCTAGAGCTTTAAAGCCGAGTTAATGCAATGAGTGATCAGTTTTGGAATCAGGTTAAGTCGAAGTATCAGTTAGGAAAACTGATTCATGGCAAGGTTGAATATCATGCACCGTTTGGGATCTTTGTGGATATTGGCGATGATACAGTACGGGGCATTGTACAGATCACTGATTTTGTTGATAGCGGGATTATGACTCCAGATATGTATCCCGATATTGGCTCACCAATTGGAGCGGTTGTTGTTGGGTATACCGAGGACGATCGCAATCAAGTTTGGCTAAGCGTGAAGCCAAGTGTTCTGCAAAAGCTCTGGTGCATCTCAAAGTTCCAGCAACGACTGAACGATCGTGATCAGCATCATGATCGTTTGCTTTGCTTGAGAGTCCAGCTACAAACCGGATCAATTTTATAGCCGAGAATTTATTCATACCGTTCTGAAACAGAAGATTGTCTAAAATAGCCAAAACCCGCAACTGCAACTAGAAAATTGTCAGCAATCATCGGTAAGTTCTCTTAGCTGAACTGATTCATAACGGAGATAGTCAAGGAAATTGGCAATCTAAAGCAATGCTTCATCGGGGAAAGGTATTGAGAATTGCCTCAATTAGTTTCTGCCGCTCTACAGTAATTCTATGTATAGCAGTCCCAGATTAGTTGTGAGATTGAGAGGCTTTGTGAGAAAGGATTCCAATGGAATCCTTTCTCACAATCCATTTAGGATCGCTATATCACTAATTCAGGAGGTAAGGATTGACCCTATTCTACCTTTCCATGCAGACGCCACATAGGTTAACGCTAAACGTAGTGATAGCAAGCATTATCAAAAATGATGCCGAAGGATCCCCGTTTGCTTAACTCAAGAAAGGAGTTCGCTGATGATTGTTGAAGTGACGGAAGTAAGTAGGCACAAGCTGTAGGGACGATTTTCTGTTTTTCTGTTTATTAAAGGTGGCTTTTCCCTTCTACCTCAACCATTCTGCTTTTTACGCAAAGAGATATGAGAGCAATTGCACCGTTACGTCAACGAGAACTCATTCAGCGATAATAAAACTACAGCAAACAAGAGGCATGTCCTATGTCCGATAGCTCTTATCAGTGTGAGTACATTCCGGGATTAAGCAATGTTCCAGCGGCTCAATCCAGTATTAGTCATGTGGATGGACAACGGGGACTGTTGGAATATCGCGGGATTGCGATCGAAGAACTGGTTGAAAAGAGTACCTTTATTGAAACGGCCTACCTGCTGATTTGGGGTCAGTTGCCCACCCAGAGAGAACTGGACGACTTTGAGCAAGAGATTCGTCATCATCGACGGATTAAGTACCTTATTCGGGATGTTATGAAATGCTTTCCAGAGACAGGACATCCGATGGATGCTCTGCAAACCTCTGCGGCTGCTCTAGGGCTTTTTTACTCTCGGCGTGAACTGGACGACCCAGACTATATTCGACGGGCGGTTGTCCGATTGCTGGCCAAAATTCCAACGATGGTTGCTGCATTTGAGCTGATGCGTCACGGCAACGACCCAATTATTCCGAATGACAATTTAGACTATGCGGCTAACTTCCTGTACATGCTGACGGAGCAAGAACCGACGCCACTGGCTGCTCGAATCTTCGATCGCTGCCTCATCCTCCACGCCGAGCATACGATGAACACCTCCACCTTTTCGGCATTGGTTACGGCGTCTACGCTGACCGATCCTACGGGGTGATTGCTTCAGCCGTGGGCACGCTGGGTGGTCCACTTCATGGAGGAGCGGCTGAGGACTCGCTGGATATGCTAGAAGCGATCGGCTCAGTCCAGAACGTTCGCCCCTATATCGACAAGTGCATCGCAAATCGCGAAAAGATTATGGGATTTGGACATCGGGTTTATCGTGAAAGACCCACGGACCGCCATTCTGCAAAGGTTGGCGCAGCAGCTTTTTGATGAATTAGGTTACGACGCCTATTACGACATTGCGCTAGAGGTTGAGAACGTTGTGGGTGAACGCCTCGGCGAGAAAGGAATCTTCGCAAATGTTGATTTCTATTCAGGATTGGTTTATCGCCGACTGGGCATTCCCAAAGATATGTTTACTCCTATTTTTGCGATCGCGCGGGTAGCCGGTTGGCTAGCGCACTGGAAAGAACAACTGGAAACCAACCGCATTTTTAGGCCAACTCAAATTTACACAGGCAAACACGAAGTTCCCTACACTCCCATCGAGCAACGGGAAAAAGTAACGGCGTAGATTTTTCGGCGTTGCTAAAAGCTGAATGATTGAAACGTCGTTTCAATCATTCAGCTTGTTCTTCATCCCAGAATTCAACAGCCCCAATTTTTCCTACACATTGGGGCAACCTGGCATGTCGTCTCCCACAAACAATCGCGCCAGACTGGGCAATGCTTCGCCGTAGGTCGGGTGAATATGAACAGACTGCTCCAGCAGTTTCCAGGTTGCTCCCGCTTCCATCAAATCTAAAAACACATGCACTAACTCAGCCGTTTCATACCCCACCAGGGTTGCTCCTAAAATCTTGTCAGTGTCCCTATTAATCACCATTCGGTAAAAGCCCAGATCATGTCCCCACTCAATCCCTCGTGCAATCTGAGTTACGGGCAATGTTACACAGCGGGTATTAATCCCTTTTTCTGAGCCTGTTCAACGGTCATTCCTACACGCCCGACTTGCGGTTCGGTGTAGACCGCATAGCCCAAAACACGATCGTTCCGGGTTCGATTTTCCCCACACAAAATGGCTTTTAGTCGGCGGTAATCTTCCCAGGAAACATGGGTAAAAGCAGGTTGTTTGGCCGCATCTCCGATCGCATAAACCCCGGAACAGGTTGTATGAAACTGGTCATCAATTTTCACAAATCCCTTATCGTCCAGTTCAATTCCACTGGCTGCGGCGTTTAATGCGCCGGTATTTGGTTTACGCCCAATCACAACCAGTAGTGCGTCTCCCTGAAGTTGCTCCCCGTTGCTCAAGGTCAAGGTGAATTCGTTGTTTGCATGGGCAACCTTCTCCACATTCACCCCAAAATGAATTTGAATACCGTCCTGCTTCAACGCCTCGGCCAAAACCTCGCTAACATCAGGTTCCTCCTGCCCAAGAACGCGATCGCCGCGCACAATAAGATGCGTTTGACTGCCCAAACGGGTCAGCCCCTGTCCCAATTCCAGTCCAATATATCCCGCCCCAATTACCAACAGACGGGGTGGAAGCGTTTTAAGGTCAAAAAGTTTCGATTGGTTAAATAGGGGGTTCCAGCGAGACCGGGAATGTCAGGAATGAGTGATGACGTGCCAGTGTTGATAACGATCAGCGGAGCCTGAACCGTGACGTCACCACCCGTCACTGTCCGCTCTCCGGTAAAGGATGCCTCGGCACAAACGACATTGACCCCAGCTCCATGTAGCCGTGATTGAGCGCCCTGGTTAAAGCGATCGCGGATTCCGCGCACTCGCTCCATTACAGCAGCAAAGTCCACATCTACCTGAGCGTGAACGCCTAACTTCTTCGCCTGACGCGCACGGCCCGCTGCATGCGCTGCCGCTAGAAAAGCCTTAGACGGCGTGCAGCCATAGTTAATGCAGCTACCGCCTATAGCATCCCGCTCAAATAAGACAACCTTGCGTCCTTCTTTAGCAAAATCAGCCGCCAATGGAATGCCACCCTGACCGCTACCAATCACAATCATGTCTGCTGTTTCCATCTGCCACCCTCCCTAAAAGCAGTACGCTTTCATGACATTCGCATGCTTCTAGTAAAAAAGCTGTTAAAAGAAGCTGAGAGAATCATTAATTCCAGGGATGAGTCCAAACAAACCTCGGAGGTTTCGATCGAAAATTAAATTTGAAGCAAGGTAGGTGCTTAAACCTCCCAGGTTCTGGCACCGCGTAAGTCCTATATGTTTATGCTGAAACTGCAACTCGTCCAAAGCGTCGATCGCGGTTTTGATAAGCTAACAGCGCTTCATAAAAAGCGGCACGGTCAAAATCAGGCCAAAGGGTATCGGTAAAGGAAAGCTCTGTGTAAGCCAACTGCCACAGCAAAAAGTTGCTCAAACGCATTTCACCACTTGTGCGTATCAGAAGATCTGGGTCTGGCATTCCTGCAAGGCAAACATGATTCGATATGAGTGCTTCATCAACGTTGGCGGGGTCTAATGTTCCCTGTTGAATCTGTTCTCCAATTTGCCGACATACCTGGGTTATTTCCGCACGGCTACCGTAGTTAATGGCGACGTTAAACTGGATTCCCTGATTGTTTGCGGTAGCATCGATCGCCGTTTGCATTTCGGTCTGCAAATTGGTGGGTAATGCAGACAAATTTCCAATAAACGAAAGCCGCACATCTTCCCGTTGCATCTCGACCAGTTCTCGCCCCAGCAACCGTTCAAACAGAAGCATGAGAAAATTCACTTCTTCGGTAGGTCTGCACCAGTTTTCAGTTGAGAAGGCATAGGCCGTTAGCGCTTGAATTCCCCAATCTTTGCAGCATCGCAGAAGTTCTTTGAGGGTTTTTGCACCCTGCCGATGGCCAGCAATGCGTGGTAGTCCCCGTTGAGCCGCCCATCGACCGTTGCCATCCATAATGACGGCAACATGTTTCGGTAACTGATGGGAATTAAGATCAGCAGGTAAAGATAAAAATTTGGAAGACATAGGAAGAGGGGGATGAGGGATGAGGGATAAACTAAGAATTGAGAGTTGAGAATTATGAGGTCTGGATTTATTCGTTATTAATTCCTAATTCTCCATTTTTAATTACTCATTTCGTTTGCTGGCACTCTAAACAACGTTTGTAGGTAGTCGGGGGTGAGACTGCTGTTCCAGCGGCAGAGACGTTTTAGGACGTAGATGCAGGTGAGGATGAACGTAAAACGATTTGACCAGGACCAAGATTGCCAGCTCAACTCGTGTGTCATGCGGTGTAATGTTCCAATTAAGCTGCTGCGATCGTGGCTGTAGGTGAGACGACCTTTCGCACTCTTGAGTAACGTTAAGCTAATGTGCGTAAAGGAGGAGTCTGGATACGCCCAAACTCCAAATCCCCAGAACTTTGTCATATGGTTAATCTCGTCTCTAGTAAGTTCCTCCAGAACGGCTTGAGTGGACCCGTTGTATGGGCCATCAGCCAGAGATAAAGACAGGTTGCCCCATATTCCGTTGCGACACGATGAAGTCCATGACGGTAGAGATCCATATATGGTTTGTCAGATGCTTGATAGGGTCTGGCTTGATGGGGAGCCAACACCACTTTTTTGCCAGAGAGTTGGGTGTAAATTTTGGTTAGCGCAGGGTATGCTGACGCTCCTCTTTTTCCCAGAGTCCGGGTTCTGAAAGAGAGCCATCTTCAGCGAGTGTTCCTCCAACAAAACGGGCAAGTTGGGGATGGAGATGTTCCAGATATTTTCGGCTGGTTTGCGTGTAGTGCCGAATTGGTGCTTCGGTGTTAATCGCTCCTTCTAAAATCGATAAAAACGCATTTAAGTCAATCCCGACAACCTGTTCTTGACTAATATCATTCCAGCTAATGGGGTTCCAGGGCCTGGGTTGAGGATCTCCAAATTGAAGGGGTAAGTCTTTTAAGCGATCGTGGAGATGATCAAACGCGAGGTAACGATCAATTAGAAAACGAACACGCTTCAAAATTTGAGATTGTCTGGGATATGAAGTATATATACCTGCCAAATCATTTTCAACTGGCTTTACACGTAGTGAATCCATTACGTTCTCCTCAAGCGTGATTAATTGAACTAGATTACTCGCTTTTGTTTGAGCGTCTTATTTAGCCTCATTTAAGACATTTCTACAAAATCTGATGCCAGGTCTGTCTGTTGAGTCGTTCAATCCACTTTTCACAAGCATACGAAAGCTGCTGATTTTATGTCAGTCGGCCAGTGTCGGTAGTTTAGCCATGTTGAAAAGTCGGCAAAAGTCGGAAAGTCGGATACAACGTAGGTAGATACTTGAATTAGTCTTTCTGTCATGCCAACACTTATTCATCGCCGTGTTGAAGCTGCACGAGCAGGGACAAATCAATGGTGATTTGTCGGGTACCTTCTGGTTGGGCTGTTTTGGGAGATACGCAATTTCTTCGCGGTTACTCACTACTGCTGCCCGATCCAGTTGTGCCTGATCTAAACACGCTCAGTAAAATTCAGCGGGCAGAATTCCTGCATGATATGACAGTGCTTGGAGATGCCCTACTTGAAGTTACGGGGGCCGCGCGTATTAACTACGAGATTTTGGGCAACAGTGAGCCAGCCCTTCACGCGCATGTTTTCCACGCTATGCAACGGAACCAGAAAACCTCCGCACCAAACCCGTATGATTTTATCAAGATAGGGATGCAACCGAATTTGATCCTGAGCGAGACAACCCGTTAATGCGGCAAATTGCAGAGGCAATTCAGTGCCGTCTGGGCTGACATTAAGCATCAGAAAAGGTTAGAAATTGGCAGGATGGATTAATCTCAACACTGTCTGTGAATGGACGCCGAAGCTGTATTAGCATGGATTGATACCCTCGCCCTGAGACAAACCGGGCAACGTCTGAATGACTTGCAGCGAACGATCGTACAAAAGGTTTGGCAGGGGAAAAAATATGTCGAAATCGCAGCAATTTATGGCTGCACAGAAGGCCACGTAAAAGATGTAGCATCCGACCTCTGGAAGTTTCTCTCCAGCCAGCTAGGAGAAAGAATCACCAAAAGCAACTGTCGGTCAACCCTGGTGAAACACGTGCAAGTGTCTCAAACGGTGAGAACCAGGGACCAGGGGGCAGGGGGCAGGGGTCAAGAACCATTCAACATTCAACGTTCAACATTCAACATTCAACATTCTCCAACTCCCTCACCCCTCACCCCTCACCCTTCCCTCTTCGTCGGACGGGCTTCTGCGATCGCCCATCTCAATGCGTTGGTTCAGCAGGGAAGCAACGTTATTGTCATTCAGGGGAAGGAGGTTTGGGAAAAACGACCCTGGCACAGCAATATTTGCAAGCACAAGACTTTGAGGTGGTTTTGGAACTGCTGATGGCGAAAGAGACGCAGAACATCACCTCAGCAGAACGGATTGTGGAGGAATGGCTAAAGCAAGACTTTGGGCTGGAGCCTGGCGTTGAGTTTGGGGTGACACTGGGACGGTTGAAGCGGCAGCTTCACAAACGCCGTATTGGAATCCTAATCGACAACCTGGAACCTGCTCTGGATCAACAGGGACGTTTGATTGCTCCGCATCGTAACTACATCGAGCTGTTTCGTGTCCTGTCAGATCCTCGCATGCACTCAGTTACGCTGATCACAAGCCGCGATCGCCTGTGTGAATCTAGCCTCAATGTTACCCACTATCGTCTTCCCGGTTTTAAACCTGAACGCGTGGCAGGAATTTTTAAGCAAAAGGGTATTGTGATCAATCAACCCACACTGATTGCCATGCACGAGTCCTACGGCGGTAATGCAAAAGCGATGGGAATTCTCTGTGGGGCCATTCAGGAAGATTTTGCTGGAAACATGGCTGCATACTGGCAGGAAAATCAAACAGATTTGCTGGCGACAACGGACCTGAAGGACCTAGTTTCCAGTCAGGCAAATCGCCTGCAAACGCTTGATCCGCACGCTTATCGTTTGTTCTGTCGGTTGGGATGTTATCGCTATCAAGATGTTCCAACCATTCCGGCACGAGGATTGCTCTGTTTGCTTTGGGACATTTCGCCGGATCACCATCGCCAAATCATCGCCTCACTGCGAAATCGATCGCTCGTGGAGTGTCAGAACAGTGAGTATTGGCTGCATCCGGTCATTCGGGCAGAGGCGATTGGCCGCTTGCGGGCCAATGGCGAATGGGAAACCGTCAATCGCACAGCAGCGGACTATTGGACAACCAGTGTACAAACAATCCAAACAACACGAGATGCGCTGCATGCGCTGGAAGCTTACTACCACTATGTTGCCATTGAAGATTTTGAATCTGCTGGCAAAGTCATTCTCAAAAGCAGACATAATCAGTGGCAGCAGTTTCTACCGTTGGGCAGCACGCTGTATCGTATGGGGTTGCTTCAGCCTGTTCTAGCTGCCATCATTCCGGTCATCCACAACGTTCCATCTGATCACCGTCTGAGTGAGCTTTATAACATTCTGGGAGATTTGCACTGGATTACGGGCAGAATTCACGACGCGATCGCCTGTCAGGGAAAGACCATTTTCATTGCTACCCAAACGCTCAGATCCCTTGCTGACACATCAGAAAATAAACATCAACGCTATTACTTGAAAATGCTTGAAGTGGATTCTCGCTTAAGCATTGGTTTATACCAGATTGACCTGTGGGAGCTAGAAGAAGCAGCACTGCAATTTCAACAGGTAATCAATTTGGCCAACAATACCGCCCATCATCGCTGGGCCGAAAAAGCAACGGTCTGCTTAGCGCTTGTCAATTCCTTTCTTGGGTTGAAGGAGGAAGCGCGTTCCATTGCAGAGGCAGTTTATCGATCGCTTCTAGCAGAACCGTTACTTGAACAAACAGGACGGTTTGCCTACTTCATTCAGATTCTCGGTCAAACATATGTTAATTTGGGCGATTTTGAGAAAGCAAATGAATTGTTCCACAAAGCGCTGACCTTTGCTGAAGCGGGGCACTACACGCAAACAAAAGCTAAAACCCTGATTGGTTTTGCAGAAATTCAGCGACAGCACAATGCGTTTGTCACTGCATTAGAGAATCATTTAGCAGCCATTGATTTACTGGATAAAATCGGCGCTAAATGTGATTTGACAGAAGCTTATTTTCAATTAGGACTAACTTATCAAACGATGGGTAATGCACTCGATAGTCAAACAAGTTTCGATCGGGCAATACAGCTTTTTACAGAGATGCAAGCACCCAAACAAGTTGAGAAAATACTAAAACGAAATCATTCTGCTCCTTAAACCCTGGCTCCCAGGGATACTAATGACATCGTTTGAGCCTCGCTTAATCCCAACGCTCCTGAAATATTCATTCCTTCATAGGGACGGGGTGCCCTTAGTGTTTGATGGCACTCTCCTGTGATCCCATTCCAACACCGAATGGTTGCATCTTGACCTCCACTTAAAAGCGTTTGCTGATCAGGACTAACGATGAGTGACCAGACCCAGGCTGTGTGTCCTTCCAATGTTCTAAAGCATTCTCCGGTGTCTAAATCCCACAGTTTGATGGTTTGGTCAGCGCTACCGCTGATCAGCTTGCTGCCATCGGGACTGAACTGTACCGATAGAATTTGACTACTGTGTCCGTGAAAGGTTCGCAGGCATTCCCCCGTATCGGGATTCCAGAGTTTCACCGTCTGGTCGTCTCCACAACTGGCAAGCAGATAACCATCTGGACTAAAGGCAATTGACCAGACACGGTTAGCGTGGGCTTGCAGCGTTTGCAGGCATTGCCCTGTCTCAACGTCCCACAATTTAATCGCCTGTTCATAGCCGCTACTGGCTAATCGCTGGTTGTCAGGATGAAACGCGATCGCCAGCACTGAACTGGTATGTCCCTCTAAGGTTTTGACACACTCTCCTGTATTCGGATTCCATAGCTTCACCGTATGGTCATAGCTTCCACTACCGAGCAATTGTCCGTCATGGCTAAAAGCGATCGCCCAAACCCAACTGGTGTGTCCATGCAGCGTATTTAGGCACTGGCCTGTCTGCGTGTTCCAGAGCCTGATGGTGCGATCGAGGCTAGCGCTGGCAAGCAACGGCTGACTTGGACTGAACTGAACTGAAAAAACGCGATTAGTATGACCCCGCAGAATTCGAAATGGTCGGTGGGCATACGGCTTGCTGCAATAATTCAGGTTGTTGGTGAATTCAGCATTTGATACTTGAATGTCGAAGTCCCACAGCTTAATAGTTTGGTCTTCATGACCACTTGCCAGTAACTTCTCAGTTGGGCTGTAGGCGATAGAATAAACAGAATTGCTGTATCCCTGAAAGGTTTTGGTTGCTTGCCCCGTTTGAGGATCCCACAATCGCGTTGTGTTGTCATCGCCGCCACTGGCAAGCAGATGCCCTTTCGGTTGAAACACAACGGACCAAACGCGACTGCTATGTTTATGCAAGGTTTGGACACAGTCCCCGGTATCAACCTGCCAGAGTTTCACCGTTTCGTCATAACTGGCGCTGGCAAGCATTGCTCCGTCTGCTTGGCTCTTGTCCTGCTGAGGCGAAAAGGCTACCGAAGTCACCGTTTCCCAATGTCCTTTTAAGGTTTTAAGGCAACGGCCTGTTTCAAAATTCCATAGCTTAACGGTCTGATCAAAACTACCGCTGGCAATGGTTTGTCCATCAGAACTGAGCGCAACTGACTTGACCCAATGTTGATGTCCTGTAATCGTGTTTACACACTGCCCCGTTTCTAGATCCCAAATCTTTAGCGCGTTGTCCTCTCCTCCACTTACCAGTACTGGTTTTGTCGGGTGAAATGCAAGACTCCAAACACAGGCATGGTGACCTTTCAGCGTCTGCTGGCACGCTCCGATCGCCAGATCCCAAATTCTGACTGTTTGATCCGTGCTGCTGCTGGCTAACCATTGGGCATCAGGGCTAAACACCACAGACGTTACGATGCTGGTGTGCCCGTGCAACCGTTTTACACACTGGCCTGTGCAAACATCCCAGAGGCAAATAGTGTGGTCTTGACCGCAGCTTGCCAACAGATAGCCATCTGGGCTAAAAGCAACACACCAAACCCAACTATTGTGCCCTTTGCAGGTAAAAAGCTGTTTGCCTTCAGTAACCCTCCAAATATGAACTTCTCCGTTGGTGTCACTGGTTGCTAACAGAGAACCCGTTGGGTTAAATGCAACCGATGTAACCCCGCCAAATGTAGCTGCAAATGCACAGCGGCTAAACTCAGATTGAGCGAAGTTAACGTGATGTAGGTTAATATCCTGCAAATATGCCTGAGTAATTCTTAATCTTGAGAAATCGTAACCAGTTAAGTTCACGTCTAACAGGCGAAGAAGATTGAGGAGATTGCCGCCGCCATAACCCGGTATGCCAGAGGTATCTGCACGCAATTTTGCCAGGAGCCTGCTGAGTTTGTGCTCAAGCTGTTTAGGAGAACCCAAGATAGACCAGAGGCGGTTTACTAAGGGATAGAGAATAACGCGGGTTTGGCTTTCTCGAACGTAGTCTTTTGCCTGGGCTTTCATTAAGGCATGGCTGAGAAAAGCCGGGGCGTCTCCGACACAATCTCTTCGCTGATCTTTTCGATCAGATTGTCTGTGATATATTCCATCACCACGGGCTGTTGCGTAAACCCAACAGGGCTACATTCAATCAAACTGCGCGATCGCAACGACTCTAGCGCTTCCAACAGCTTGAGTCGGGATAACTCTGGCACAATATCGGCTTGTAGCTCTTCCAGTGAAACGGGTTCACGGTGAAGCGCCAACCAATACATAATCGTTTCTTCTAAGGCAGAGAGGCGATCGCACTGTTGCTCCAGCAGATTTCCAATTCCGTTAAACGTGGTAGTGCCCTGCATCAGAAATCGAGCAATATCGCCTGCAAACATATCTTGAACAGAGGTTGCCGCAATTTTGAGCGCCAGCGGATTTCCCCGGTAATGGGCGACCAAATCTGCCGTATCCGCAGTACTTCCAGTAATCCCTTTGACCTGCAAGATCTCTTGCCCCGCAACCACATCCAGCCCTGCCAGCGGCAAGGTACGAACTGGGAGCCGTTCTCCTTCAAGGGCAGCCACTTCCTGTGGTTTTTCGCGGCTCGTTAAGACTACGCAGCTTTGATGGCGCATTTCACCAATGCACTTGAGCAATTCACCATAGTCTTCGTAGCCATTACGGTAGGTACCCGCTCGTTTGCCACCTTGAAGTACCGCATCAAAGTTATCTAGCACAATCAGGCACCGCGATCGTCGGAGCAGTTCGACCAGGCAAAACAGTTTGTCGCTAATACTTTCTGGCAATTGAGTGACTTGCTGTTGGTCGAGAAATCGAATCAGCGTTACCAGCAAGTCTTCCAGTGGTGGCGCATCCCGCAGCGATCGCCAGATCAGAAATTGGAAGGGAAGACAAGGGAGGGATGGGGATGGGGATGAGGATGGAGAAACGGGGGATGAGGATGGGAGATGGGGATGAATTGCTTGCTTCCGCTCTCATCCCTCCGCTCTCATCACTCCCCACGACCTCCTCCGCCAGCTTTACAGACAAAGCCGTTTTACCCATACCGCCCATGCCTAAGAGAGTTATGAGGCGGCAACGGTCCTGCAAAATCCACTGTTGCAGTGTTGTTAGTTCTTCCCTGCGTCCAAAGAAAATGGAAACATCGATCGCGCTTCCCCAGTCAATGTGGGGGTAGGGAGTAGGGAATCGGAAGTAGGAACGCGTTCTCCGTACCCTGTACCCTGTACCGCATACCCCGCTTAATCGCCTGCTTCAACACTCCCTGAAAGTTGTGCTTTGTCACCTTCATGCCATAGGCATCAGAAAGCGCCTGCCACAGCTTCGAACCTGTATCTTTGATGTATCCAGGGTCGTAACCAGACGATTTGGCAATCTCGAGATAAGATAGCCCGTGCCAGGCATGATGAAAGACAAGTTTTTGGATTTTAGTTAGCTGCTCCGGGAATAGAGCCTGCTCTACAAAGGCGATCGCGTCTTCAACACCCATCCATCCAAACTCCCACTCCGACTATTTTCTGTATACCTCAGAAAATTTCTCCATCCCGGAAGCATCCAGCATTTGGTCAGCAATTTTACAGAGGTTGGATGACCTTTCATCTGACCTTTATCTGACCTTCTAACGACCGTCAAAGTGGTTTTACCGAGGTTAGGGTTGTTTTGCAAGCGGATATCAACAACCAACTCTACACACAAAGGAACCCAATCGATAATGCGTCAATTGTTCAAAAAAGCGTCGGTCGTTATCATGCTTACTCTGGTTGGAGTTGCAGTGGAAACCTTATCCAGTTCAAGTGCCCACGCCCAACGGCGACAAACCTTAGGAGAATGTATTGCCGAGCTAAGAAATCAAGGATTTTATGGCAATGATGCTGCCGATCGTTGTCAGAGATTATTGGAAAGTCAAAACCAATCCCCGATCGATGGGAGCAACCTAGACACCGCCGACTTGGAGGTGGTGATCCTCAAGCAATTTCCGATTGCATGAATAAGCTGATGTACGAACAGCGTCTTGTTTGTACCCGCAGTCAGTGTAGCCGATTTCCACAAGAAGGTTTTGGAGGCTGGCAACGTCAAACCGTACGAACTGAAACTAGCGAGAATACAGCAGTTCGGGCTTGCCGTAACGCTCGCTAGTGAGCACAAGCAGCACAATTGCTTTGGGCTTATATTTTGCGCACCTGTGCTGCTTAAACGGTTAATCATTCTATATCTACCTAATTAAGGAGACAGCACATGTCCGATAAACGCTTACGTTATCCAGCAATTAAGCCTTCGTTATATCCAGTCTCGTTTGTCCTACTAATATCTTTTATTGCTCAGCTCTTCCTCGTTGCACCTGCAAAAGCAGCAGATTGCGTTTATGGCAGTAAAACGTATAGCCCAGGAGATACACGTGGACCCTACGTTTGTATGCCTGATGGCACCTGGCAACAGAAGTAGAAACTTGCTTACAGAAGAGGAATCAGTATGCAATTGAGCAATCAAAAGATTTACTAGTTGAAGATGAAACGGCAAAACCCCAAGTAAAGCGTCTTCCAGGATGGACAGGGCTTAACGACAAAACATTGTGGGACATCCTTCAGTTCATCTGCACAGCAGCAGTTCCTGTGGTTCTGAGTCTGTTTAGTATGCAGCAGGCAGAAATTGCACGCACCCAAGCGGCGCTAGATCAACAGAGAAACGAGGATAATCAACACGCCAAAATAATGTCGGATTATCTAGACGCAATGACAAAACTCCTGCTTGAAAATCCCACAAAAGATTCAGAACAGATCGGTAAAGTCAGCGCACTAAATCTTCTTGATAGTTCCACCAGAAACTTAGGAGAGGGCAACAAAATTAGCACGGCAAATATGATTGCCCGTGCCAGAACCTTAAATACTCTTCGTCAGCTTGATGGAGTAAGAAAAGGACAACTGCTCAAGTTTCTGTATGAAGCGGGTTTAGTTAGACAGTGCCAGTTCAATCCCACGACAGGAGATGTGCACAATTGCAGCCCATCAAAGCTTACGCTCACTGGCGCTAAGCTAAACGAGGTTGCATTCGAAAATCCAATTCCGCTACCAGGGGTAGATTTGGCTAGAGCCTGGTTACCGGATGCACAACTATCGGAAGTTGACTTAACCGAAGCCTTATTAGAAAAGGCAACGTTGAGGGGCCTAACCTAACTAAATCTCAGCTCTATCGAGCGCAAATGAAAGGGGCCGACTTGCAGCAAGCCAGACTATCTGGGGCTATTTTGCAAGAGGCTAATTTATCCAATGCCCTTCTGACCAAGGCCAATCTCAGCGGGCCCATCTATCCAATGCTGTTCTAGGCAACGCGATTCTTCGCAATGTGGTTTTAGACAATGCAGATCTGACCAAGGCAGATTTAAGAGGGACGGACCTTGTGGGGGCTTCTATGAATGGGGCTACAAATCTTAGTGGTGCTGTTTATGACAGTGCCACTAAGTTACCTGATGGACTCAAACCAGAGGAGAGAGGAATGATTCGTAAAGATTGAGTCAATCAATAGGGTATGAATGCAACTGCCAATTCTGTAACTGTTCACCGTTAAAGATAGGTATTATTTTCAATGGTTCTTCGTTCACCTTTCAATGTCAAGCAAATACTCAAGTCAGCCTCGTTTGTAGCTGTTGGAACAACGTGCGTTGTTTTAGGAGCAAGTCACTCTGCAAAGGCAGCAACGATCGTAGATTCTGTGAATGCAAACAACTCACCAGCAGCCGGTTATTCCTGGGGGCGAATGAGGTAGGTTGGCTTTATACACCGACTTCTTCTTATGCGCTCGATGGTATCAACACCAAATTTGGCTTTGCAAACAATCAAACTGTGACGGTTGAGATCTATAATGGAGCGCCAAGCAGCAGCACGTTACTTCGTTCAGCTATTTTCACTGCTTTGAGCAATCAGTTCTCAGGAGGCACCTTTGCCAGTCTCAGTTTGCTGGCAGGGCAAAGCTATTTCATTGGTTTTCGGAATGTGGGAGGTCTTGGTGTTAATTTCACCAACGATGCAGGTGCAACAGCATTGGCTCCCCTTCGATATGGTTTCAGCAATGATGGCACTTATCCTTTCAGCTTTAGTGGGACACCAACACTCAACCCATCCTGCAATTTAGCCAAAACAGCACACCTGTCCCAACGCCTGCACTTTTGCCGGGGCTTGCTGCGCTAGGTTTTGGTGTACTGCGAAAGCGCAAAAAACTCTGGCTCAGGAGAGTGTGGAATAGCTGATCGTGTCGAAATAGTTTAGATAGCAAAGCATTCAGACCCCCGACTTCTGGCAAAAGCCTGGCATTGTTCACATAACCCTGTCCTAGAAGTCGGGGATCTAGATGTAGATTCTAATTTTTGTCTTGCACGTGCGATCGTCTGTACACCTATCCGACAGGCGATCTTTTTCATGCTCACTCAACTAAGCCGTTCATCTCCCATCCCCAGTCAGGTGAACCAATTGAATGATGTGTGGGGCGAACCCGCAGGATATATTGAATCTATAGAAATCGTTCATCTCCAAATCAAGCAACTCACTGACGCGGAGACGGAAGTAGGGAAGTCCCCGAAGGAACGCGCCTCTTTACCATCGCTACATGGAGGCGAATCCTATGAAACTCATTTTCGTGGTGTTGAATACGACTACACCCCAGCACCAGTTGAAGCTCAGAACGACGCGATCTACAGCAAATATCGCAAAGCCGCTTTCAAATTTCGGAACAATCTTGCAAAAGTTCCTGTTCTGAAATCTGCGCTGGATTTGATTTACCGGGGCATTCATTACAAAACAGGTATCGGGCAATTGCAGAATGATGCAGTAACCTATCCTGCTTTGCATTCTGATGTCAACCTGGTTTACCGGGGTACTCAGTACACGGTTAAGGCAAATCAGGCCGAATCCGTTACAGCTTCTGTAGATCGTCAACGGGCAGAATCTCTGGATGACCTGGTTCGTGAACTGGTAATTCAGTTTCGCCAAAAGACTGAGCGGAGAGAGCAATCTGTCCTGGAGCGCTTTGAAGAGTCGGTGAATGTACCCGATCATAACTGGGTTGATCACGATCGTCATGGTGCGGCTATGAGCTAACAGGACGTGTTAACCATCCAAACGTCGTTGAACTAAACTAGCTCTCTGAGGGTAGATCATTCAATCTACCCCTTTACTTTTGGGTGGTGCCCAAATTGTAATGATTTTGGAGCTGTTATATCAAAGTGCTGAGTGCTGAGGACTGAGTGCTGAGTGTGAAAGCCAGTTATTGCAACGCTCTCACTAGTTTGATTGTCTTAACATGTAGCAGTACTGCTATAACGATGGCGGCTACCGCTGCACACCCTTACCTTTTAGGTCCACCTACCTTTGTGGCGGTTTGGATTGAAATACTGTGTTGAATTCTTGATTACCCACCAATTTGAGACATGGTTCGGCTGTAGGCACCGGTAGTCCCAGAATCTCGTTGCTTGTAGTTGATCTCAGGTTTGGCTTCCAACAGCTCGCGTACCTGCTGCCGTAACTGGTAGAGCGGAATGCCGGATCGCAGTCCCGTCTTCAAATCAATTTGTCCTGTTTCATTTAGCAGACAGGGACGTAACCAACCGTCCGCCGAGAGACGCATCCGGTTGCAGCGATCGCAAAAACATTCTGACATCTGACTGATGAAGCCTAATGTTCCTTTCGCTCCTGGAATCTGAAATACATCCGCAGGGCCGTTCCCCCGCACCTGTCCTTCTGTCAACCCCCACTTCGCGCGGATACGCTGGCGCAATTCCTCCGAACTAACCCAACCCCGATTCTTAAAAAGGTCATCATTTCCGATCGGCATAAATTCAATAAACCGCACATGCCATGCCCGATCAATACTCAATGCTGACAGATCCAGCACCTCCTGATCGTTCACACCCGGAATTACAACAACATTCAGCTTTAGGGGATTAAACCCAACCTGGTAGGCAGTTTGAATCCCATCCCAAACTTGTTGCCAGCGAGATCGTCCCCGGTTGCCAATAATTTGGTTAAACACGTCCGGGTCAAGTGAATCAAACTGATATTGACGCGTCGTAATCCAGAATCATAAAGATCCTGCGCCAGTTTGGACAGCAAAAACCCGTTGGTGGTCATTGACAGATCCTGGGTTTCGGGAAACTGAGCGATCGCCCGCACAATCTCCACTACTCCCGGATACACCAACGGTTCTCCGCCCGTCAGACGAAATCGGGTAAACCCAACCGGAATAAATACCTCGCGTAGGAGCGTTAGCAATTCTTCAGGGGTAAGCAGATTTTGCTGCAAGACGTATTGGATGTCAGCACCCTCGGGCATGCAGTACTGGCAACGAAAATTGCAGCGATCAACGAGGCTAATGCGAAGATAATCAACAGGGTTCATGCTGAACAAGTAAGAATGAGGAATAAAAATTAAAAATCGAGATTCAAGCAGAATTAGTTCCTCATTCCTAATTCTTCATTCCTAACTCTCAATTCTTAATTCCCAATCCTTTCCCTCTATTCTGACGGATCTTCTAATCCAACTTCAATCGGTAGGGATTGAGCTGCCTCGATCGCTACAGGTTCCAGTTTTGATGGAAACAAAATTCGCATCATCTGGTGTAAGGACTGTCCCCGTTGCTCGTGGACAAACACCAGCGGTAATAATGCAATCAGACGGACTGCCGCAGAAAGCGCAAATAATCCTGGAATTCCGCCGTAGTTTGTAAATTCTGCCAGAAAACCGCCAGCGGTCGTTCCCATCGCACCACCGACTCCCGCTGCTGCCGCTGCAATGGCAAAGTAGGTAGCCTGATTTTGAACGGGGGCAACTCCCAACTGTAGGTTGTTGTTACACAGGTCGATCGCTGCCCAGGTCACTCCTGCCAGAATGTGCAGTAACGGCAGCCATAACCAAACTGATAGCTGGTTTGCCCCGGTTCCAATCAAAATATAGGAGTTACCGCTACCACTATGCCTACAGTAATCAAAATGGGACGGTTGCCAATGCGGTCCGCCAATTTACCCCAGAGGACCAGCATCAGCAAATTTGCCCCTGCCTGAATGCTGGTGTATGTGGCAACCCATCGAACATCAATCCCCAAATTATCCAGCATGTAGAGATTAAAAAATGGGGCACTGAGGTTTACGGCAAACATCCACAGGCCAAAGTAAAGCAGAAATAGGAGAAAGTTGGAATCTTTTAGGAAGGAGAATGGGGAGTGGGGAGTGGGGGAATTTTGAATTTCGAATTCTGAATGTTGAGTCGGAGAATCGGTAATTGGTAATTGGTGATTGGATTGCCTGCCTGTACCTTGTACCCTATACTCCGCACCCTCTTCTTCCCTGACCCTTGCCTCCTGACCCCTGATCCCCGCTCCTCATGCTGTAACTGTGGATTTACGTCCACCATAAGAAATTGAAATCCCAGGCTAATTAGTCCGGTTACAACACCGACTATCAAAATTACTCCATACCCTTGGATAGAGCCGCCGGGGAATGTTGCGACAACCCAACCCAATAGCGGCACGCATAGAAGGTTTATAAAGCTGGCAGCACCATTCCGAACGCCAAAATATCGTCCTCGTAACCGACGGGGCACCAGGGCCGCTAACCAACTCAGCCAGGACGCACTGCCTAACGCACCAAAAAAAGTTACTAATAAGAACGATCGCCAGTGTCCATTGCACGAGCAGACTTGGTTCAGCTCTGTGCCACCGCATGAACACAATTCCAATAGCCAGCACCAGCCAGAGCAGGCGGGAGGGACCATAAATCCAGAGGCAGTAATTGTGGCGGCTGTTAGTTCGATCGCCCAGAAGTGCCCCAATCGGCTGGATGAAATTTGCCAGCATGGGAATGGAGGAAAGCATCCCGACTTGGGTTGGGGTGGCGTGCAGTTCTACCAGAAAGTTGCTTAGAAGAACTCCTCCTGTCACATTCGAGAAGATAGTGGCAAACATTCCATCCCAGGTGGATGCCCTCAAGCTCCTCCGGATAACCTTTTTCGAAACGATCGGAGAAATATTTTGTTCGGAAAGTAATAGACCTGCTTCGGATGAGTCAGCTAATGTCTGATCCACAACAGCCCCAGGTTCGATCGTGTCAGCATTCACCATCGCCAAAGTATCAACCGCCAAAGTACCAAGATTGATGAGTTTTCACTTCCTCTCATGTTAGGCGAATGCTTGACACATCCACTTAACCATTAGAATTCCACTCTCATCAAGATAAAAGGCGCTCTAAAAATAATCACCCTCTCTTTGGAGAGGTTTATGCTCCACGCATCAGGCTCTCAAATCCCGACTTTTGCAGGAAGATTGGACACTATTGATATAAATCTCTTATAGGAGCGGGGATGTTTGTGCAAGCTCCAAAAGACTCAGTGATGGGTTATTTTTTTGCCAAAGTGTCTAGAAACCGCTCCAAATCCTTTTCAAATAAGTCATTCCAGGGACCAAAATTAATTTCTCGTTGGCGGTTCCACTCCGACGCTAACGCCGTTCGTGTTCGAACATCCATCGATTGGAAGGTAAGTACCTTACCCAAGATTGCCGCCCGCTGAATACCCGCTATTAAAGCCGATACACCATAAACGTCAGTAGACTCTATCCAGAGAAAATCAACAATAACCGCATCAGTGACGTGTTCCAGCGATTCCTCCAAAACCCTCTGAAATTCAGGGCTACTGGTGCAATCGAGGGAACCATTCGGCTGTAACACGATCGTGCTGGGTTTGGCTTTTGGAAGTGGATTAGCAAGATTAGAACTACTCGTAGTGGTTGCCTTAGCAAAGGCCTGTTTCTTCGATTGTCCTGCGGTAGTATCAGCCGCGGTGTTCATGACAGTCTCCAGGAATCTCAGGCGGGCAAACGAAAAGTCATTGACAAAAATAAAAAAGTTAAAACAGAAAATCGATGATCCCCCACTTCCAAGGTGGATCATATTATCAGCAACCGGATTGTAGTAAGTCACTGTAACAGTGTGATTAAGATCAGTTGACAGGTTCTAAAGTGTCACCCACTATGCCCTCCCAATCCCCCGCTCCGGCTATACGCTTCCGGTATTTGCCTGTGCCGCCGCAATTGCAGCCTTGCAAAGGTTGTATGAGCCGAAATTGATCGCGAGTGTTCCGGTTGAGCTTTTGGACCCTAATCAGACAGACGATATTTCCATCGAGCAAGTTGCGGAACTGAAACCTGGTGTAACCCTCGCCATCGCGCGCAGTGATCCAGGAGATAATCTCGACCTGACCCGCCACACGCCTGTATGGGCAATGGTTGAATGGGGAGATGCCCAGTTAGATCCCATTCTTTTGATTGGTGGGGAAGGGATTGGACGGCACCAGAACGACGGGCAGTCAGCTATCTATAGCTATGCAAAGCGTCTCCTGCTGCACAACCTGCAACGCTGGCTCAAGCCATCAGAAAAATTCGAGTGACCCTCATCATGCCAGAAGGGAGAACTCTTGCCCAACGCACATCCAATGAAGCATTTGGGGTCGTTGAAGGGCTGTCCCTTCTGGGAACCACCGGGATTTCCCAACCTTTGAGTGCTCCGGGACAGCTAGAAGCATTTCGGAGCGAGCTAAGACAAAAGGCATCTGTGTTCGATTGTTTGGTGTTTTGTGTAGGGGAGAATGGGTTGGACCTGGTAAAAAGCCTGGGAATTGAACCACTCCGATTAGTCAAAACGGCTAACTGGCTGGGACCACTGCTGGTAGAAGCTGGGATACAGGGCGTTCAGTCCATTCTGCTATTTGGCTACCACGGTAAATTAATTAAGCTGGCGGGAGGAATTTTCATACCCATCATCATTTGGCGGATGGGCGGTCAGAAATTCTGACCGCCCATGCCGCGATCGCTGGATTGCCAACCTCGGATCTTCAGACAATCTTCGCCTGCTCGACCGTGGAAGAGGGGTTGAAGTACCTATCAAAGTTGGATTCAGAGACGGGCAGTCAATGGGTTACGGACGTTTTCGACGAGATCGCCCAAACGATCGACCAGCGTTCTGAGAAGTACATCTACACCCATACGGAGCGCCAAATCACTGTGGGCAGCGTTTTGTTTGACCGCAACCGTCAGATCATCGCAAAGAGTGGGAAAGGTACCGCCCTACTTGAGCAAGTGCTGTTAGTCTAGATACAATACCTAGATTTAGTTACCGCATCTTTCAAAGCGTTTACCTTAGCAAGCGTGGCTGACCATCAGAGGTGAGGAGAAGCAGACAGCCTTAAAGCCCTTTATAGTCCACTTCACACCATAGATCAGGACACTTCGGTGACTTTACAGACAGAACAGCTAGAACAGCAACCCTCGGTTGCATCGCTGGATAAGCTCGATCGTCAGATGATTGTCATCTTAGATTTTGGCTCCCAATACTCTGAACTTATTGCCCGTCGCATTCGGGAAACCCAGGTCTACTCCGAGGTGCTTTCCTATCGGACAACCATCGACCAATTGCGTCAATTAAACCCTCATGGAATTATTTTGTCGGGTGGCCCCAGCTCAGTTTATGACAAAGGCGCTCCCCACTGTGATCCAGAAATCTGGAACTTAGGAATTCCAATTTTAGGCGTCTGTTACGGCATGCAGTTGATGGTGCAGCAACTGGGCGGCGAAGTCGAACGCTCCGATCGGGGAGAATACGGCAAAGCTTGCCTGGTGATTGATGATCCTACCGACTTGCTAACGAATGTGGAAGATGGCACCACGATGTGGATGAGCCACGGGGATTCAGTGACTCGATTGCCCGATGGGTTTGAACTGCTTGCCCACACGGAAAACACTCCCTGCGCTGCCATCGCTAATCCAGAAAAGAAATTGTATGGCGTCCAGTTCCATCCGGAGGTGGTTCACTCGATCGGTGGCTTAGCGCTCATTCGCAACTTTGTGTATCACATCTGCAACTGTGAACCAACCTGGACAACAGCGGCTTTTGTTGAGGAAGCCGTACGGGAAATTCGGGCCAAGGTTGGCGATAAGCGCGTACTGCTGGCGCTTTCCGGTGGGGTCGATTCATCCACGCTGGCGTTCTTGCTACACCGGGCGATCGGCGATCAGTTAACCTGCATGTTCATCGATCAGGGCTTCATGCGGAAATACGAGCCAGAGCGCTTGGTGAAGCTATTCCGAGAGCAGTTTCACATTCCGGTGGAATATGTCAATGCCCGCAATCGTTTTCTAGAAGCGATTTCAGGCATTACAGATCCGGAGGAGAAGCGCAAACGTATCGGTCATGAGTTTATTCGAGTCTTTGAGGAAGAATCCAGGCGTCTTGGTCCATTTGATTATCTCGCGCAGGGAACCCTTTACCCCGATGTCATCGAATCGGCAGATACCAACGTCGATCCCCAAACAGGTGAGCGAGTCGCTGTCAAAATTAAAAGCCATCACAATGTAGGTGGCTTGCCTAAAGATTTGCGATTCAAGCTGGTAGAGCCACTCCGAAAACTCTTCAAGGATGAGGTAAGGAAGGTGGGCCGGTCGATCGGTCTGCCTGAGGAAATCGTTCAGCGTCATCCGTTTCCCGGTCCGGGTCTAGCAATCCGGATTTTGGGTGAAGTGACCGCCGATCGACTGGATATCCTACGCGATGCTGATTTTATTGTCCGCCAGGAGATTAACCGCCAGGGCGTCTACCATGATCTTTGGCAGGCATTTGCAGTGCTGCTGCCCATCCGCAGTGTGGGTGTTATGGGTGATCAGCGTACCTATGCGTATCCGATCGTCCTGCGATTTGTCTCCAGTGAGGATGGAATGACTGCCGACTGGGCACGCGTTCCCTACGACCTGCTTGAGCTAATCTCAACCGGATTGTGAATGAAGTTCGGGGCGTGAATCGGGTTGTCTATGACATCACCTCAAAGCCGCCCGGAACCATTGAGTGGGAATAGGCAGCAATTCATCTGGAATAAACCTTGGAGGTTTAACCCTGATGTCGCTTAGAAGCTTCAACGTCTGGTTAAAATCTCCGAGGTTTGCATAAGTCCTAAACTTGTGGAAAACTCGGAGAAGTCTGTGGAAAACCCCTAAAATACCTCACATTTCTGTGGAAAACCCTATTCCCATCTAGGAGATTTTGTGCTTCTAAAGATTAAACTCTCTAGCTGCTAATTTGTAGACAAAGAGAATTTAATAAACCTCAGCAGATTGATTTTTCAGTTTGGACTTTGCTTTCGCCGCACTTTTCTTAAGCGCATCCAACCGGGCTTCATACTTTGAGCGCAACCGCTTCTTAGGGGATTGCTCGATCAACGCTTTGAGTGCGCTGCCAAGACTTTTATACGCATTGGGAAGGGTGTAACCAAACCGCTGGGCCAGGGCGATCGCCTTTTCGTCAGCCTCAACCAGTTCCTTCATCACCTTCTCGTTATTATTCTTCTGCCACAATCGCCAACCAGATACACCGCAAAGCGCTAAAGCCAGCAGCAGCAGCAGTCCATCCTGAACCCACAGTTCGCCGACCGCTCCACCCAGACCGATTGCCAAAGCGGCCATCTCCCAACCGTCTTTGGGAATCGTATCATTCTGAATTCGAGCAACCTCATGCCAGAACAACAGGTTACGCTGGTCCAAAGCAAGCTGTTCCCACTTCACCATGTCAATCTGAACCTCTACCTCATCCTTGCCAATTTCCTCGCAGGTAATCAGGGGGGATTGACAGCAGTTGTTCCCTCAACCGAAACCCAGCTTTGTAGTTCAGGGGGAAGAAGTGTTCTCAACCGCCGCAGTTCGCTCATTTCGGCTTTTGCAGAGGAGGATGCGTATGATGTCATGGTTCAACCAACAAAAGTTTAAATAAAATAGTTCCTTCCAAGATCATAGCGATCTCGAAGGAGAAATGGGGTTGCGTTTATTTTGCAGGATTTGGCTCTCTCTCGCAAGTGATACTACTTTCTGGCGAATGATTTCTGCGAACTGAGAGCTGAACCTTCCAGGAATTATCCGCTGTCAGCAGTTCGAGCGGAAGTACCGACTACTTACCTAGATTTTGACAACGCATAGCCAGTTGATTGTGAAAATTCTGCATTACTGGAATAGTGAAAGATTACAGTCAAGGGCAGGATGAGGGTCAACAAAGCAATCAAAGTTCCTACAAGGTCTGCTAATCGATTGTTTGAGCGATTCTCCGTACTGGCAGACTGGCTATCGGATTCCATAAAAGTGAAATAAACGGACAATTAGAACGATTGAACCTAATTAAAAGGGGTTCTTATGCGTTCTTTTCCTATTCTAACGAGCCTCACTGGAGGAGTGCATCTTGGCAAAGGTTCGCAATATTAGAGGTGGTGGGTGATAAGTGGTAGGTTTTAGGGGCTAAAAGCAGTTATTAGGAGCAGGTAAAGACATTTGGGCAGAATGCCTGTGCAGTGAGAGACAAAGGCCAAAAGCTTGTAGGCTTTTACTCAATATATCTAAGGGCGGGTTTTAAGAATTTGATGAATGTTCTGAAGCTCTATCAAAATCGCCTGGAGCAATTCCTGGGTGGGTGTTGGAACTGCATCTCGGACCTCGATCGTAACTTGCTTTATTTTCAGCACGTCTTTGGCAAAGCGGGCGACTTCATTGGGATGAAATAGGAGTGGATCATCCTTACTAATTCGAAGCTCGATTTAAACGCTGAGGATTATAGGAAGGGTTGAGGGTATTTGGATCCGTATTGGCATAACGGTATATTGAAGCCCTCGATCGATTGAGGGCCTTTTGAACGGCTTCAATGTCCATTAACCCGCTTTGATCAATCCCAACTTCAGTCTCCATATACTTCTCACCAAGTTCTAGCCCTAGACTCAGCGAATCTTAACATGAGATCTAAATTGTGACCGTTTGTTTTTCGAGTAGGGATTTCACAACGATGCAAGGGGATTTAACCACCGCAAAATGGTGTTCTCCAATTGATGCAGTTCACGGTAGACTTCCTGGCGAAACCACTGGCTGATTGCGTCAAAGGGGTAAATACATCTCCAGCCTGTAGTTTTGCGTCAATTTAAAGGGAGTCAAATGGCTCCCGGCTAAAGTCTGAACCGCCACCATTCCCGGAAACCGGGTTTGGAGCAGTTCGGTCAAGCCTGAGGTTTGGTCGATCGTATCGTTAGTGAATTTAACCAACAAATTTCGCCGGACTTGATAATTCTGAGCAACGATTCGATTTGTCTCTAGAGGAGAGGGCGTGAATTCTACAGAGAAGGTAGGAGAAATTTGGGAGACAATGGCGGAAAACTGTTCAACCAGAGGAACTGCATCTTTTGCAGAAAAGTTGTTGAACGAAATCAGAATGTTTCCCGCCCGCTCAACGGGAAATAAGCTGCCGATCAGCAAATGGAGCTTACTGCCCATACTGTGCCCAATGCCATAAACAGGTAGATAACGCTTGCTTAGGGTCGAAGCGTAAAGCCTCTCCAAAGCACGATCAAAGTTTCTCAAAACAGTTTGGGCGATTTCCCGATGATCGAAGGTGTTCACAAATGGGGTAGCCACAATGACATAACCTTGAAGCGCCACCCGTTCCAACAAGCGACGATAGGTGAGTTGGGGTGCTGTCGCTACAAACGCCCCTCCTAGAAAATGAATAATCCCGATCGGTCTGGATGGAACCAGAACCCAGTTACCAGAAATCTCCTGCCAGTCCATGCGAACTCACTGTTATCTCGATCTCAACTCCATCCTAGTGAGTTTCGGACGCAAAGCGGTATCCAGTTCATCTCCTCAAAAATAAAACGGTTATCTCTACCGATTGTTTCCACCCAATAAATTAAGGTAAACAATTAACTCACTTGCCAATAGTTACATCGATTTGCTAAGTTTATTAAGCGCTGAAACACATTCAGTTCGCCGGGATAGCTCAGTTGGTAGAGCAGAGGACTGAAAATCCTCGTGTCGCCGGTTCAAGTCCGGCTCCTGGCATCAACAAAGTCAGCACTATTAGGACTTTTCAGGTTTTGGCCTGATCTCTATAGTCCTCGCTACCTGGGCAGCAAGAGGAACCATTCAGGTTACCGTGGCTGTAGCTAGAGAGGCTTCTGAATTTGAGAATTCTTTGTTCTCCAGCCCTTTATTTTTGTTGAAAAGTAATCTTGATGAGTAATCTTGATGGGCAAACACAATCAACCACTCCTCGGTTGAAGCTCTTTAATCGCGTCACCGGTATCGCCTCCCATCCAGAAGTGATTCTCGAAGTCGAGCATGGTTCTAAAATCATCGGAGGTGGAGCACAGGTTAGCTATTACGGCTTATGCGATTGGGCTAAAGTTTTGATTCGAAAGTAATCAGTTAACCGTTTGTTTTGCTTCTATGCAATTCGATTGAATGCAAAGTTGCAAGTCGATATCAGAACATCACTGGCGATCGTACAACAGCTACCCTGGGAATCAGGATGATGCTTGTTTCTTGCGATCGCCAGTGAATGCGTTAATGAGACGGTATGAAGTTTTTGGCTGCTTTGCAATGATTTGTAGAACCGGTATTCGCCGTTGTATAGCACAACGTAACTTTGCCAATTGTCGGTTCTAAAACGCGATCAACGATGAGCATATCCCCAGGGTGCATCCCAGTTCCAATCATTGAGTTACCACTGGCACGAACAAAGAACGTCGCAGATAGTTGATGAATGGGATGGCGATTCAGGTCAAGTGAACCTCTGACAACTTCGTCTGCTGGCGAGGGGAATCCATCAGGAGCAGTGATAATAAACAAAAGCAACCGTCCTTATGATGACGAGGACGGCAGATCCCCTGATTTACATTCGAAGACGTTCAGAAAGCTTTAAGAAATCTAGGTATAGCGTGCAACGAGTTTGTCTGGTAAGTTGCGATCGTTCCCACTCATACCTTCATTCTGGCTTGAGGCAACTAAGGAAAGTTAAGTTGATCGCACTGCCAAACTCCCTAACTTTTCTGAATCGACGGTCGTTGGAGATAGCCGTATAAATAAATCATTGAAACAAAACGAATCCGAACCAAGCCCCAATAAGGAGAACAAGCAATGCAACTGCAATACCGTGGTCAAGCTTACAACTTCCAGTCTGCTCTTTCTCGCTCCAATCCAATCGCAGGCTCTCTTTCTCGGAATCTGCAATATCGCGGTACTGCTTACGTTGCAAACATGACCGAGCCTCAAACTTCATCTGCGCCTCAAGCATTCAACTGGCGTTACCAAGTCCACTAATCCTTCTGAGATACCAAGATCCCCAAATAAACGACCCTGCCTGGTACGCCCCCTACCAGGCTTTTTAGTGCCCTATGTATGCAAGAAATTGAGAGCAAGGAGGCAAGGACTAAATGTTTTAATAAAGCACTAACAGCGCAATGGCAACGGCTAGGTTCTCCGATTGTTTCGAGTCGTTGTAATATTTAATACACTGAGAGTAAACATATTTTTCGCTTGCATAAATTATCCTGTTTGAAGAGATGTAGTTAGAAAACTTTCTCGCTTCTATTACCACTCACCAAACCAAGCCCCCAAAGTAGGGGCTTTTTCGTGATAGGAGGTCGTTTGCATTACACCGTGTTGATTGTGGAGGATTATCCTGCCCTGCAAGAGTTGCTGGAGGAGTATCTTGAGTTTCAAGGCATGGTTGTTTGGACCGCTAGCTCTTGTAGTGAAGCATTAGCGCTGTTGAAACAATTCCGACCCGAAATTATTCTCAGTGAGCTTGAGTTTGTAGACGGAAATGTCCGCAGTTTACTCAAGCAATGGCGAGAGCATGAATCGCGTCAGGGGTGGGGGCCCATTCCAGCGATCGTAATTTCTAGGCTGGATTGGGGCGAGCACGAGTGTTTGACAGATGGTATAGGATTTCAAGCCTACATCAGAAAACCTTTTGCCCCTAGCTATCTATTAGCTGTCATTAACCTGATGCTAGATAAAAAGAAAAGGGGATGAGGCAACCTAACAAATAAGCGCCTATCTGAGACCAAAAGGCGCAGAATCAAAGAGTTTGCATCCAAACTAGAGAATTATATTGTCCTCGTCCCTAACGAGAAATTTCTCTACAAGATGTTGTTTTGAGAGGAGTCGAGCACCCTTCTAAAATCGACATATCTTTCCACATCGGCCCCAAAATATATGGGTTCTGAGCAAAAGCCCAGAACCCAGCTTTTTGTATGCTAGCTAATCAGTGCCAGCGGTTTTTATGTTGGTGTAATCCTCCCATTGTTGCCAGTGAAAAATAGCGGCAATCTACCCAAGATTCCTCTTATCTACAATGGATAATGCCTTCAGGATTTCTTAATATTTAGTAGATCAGTTTAACCACAGAAATTCTTTGACGTTGGGAATACATCTAGAATGCGCTGTCGCGTCATAACCTACTTCCGAACAGTTTCAATGCCGGGAGTCTTTATAATGCTGCCCATGTAGCTTCCACCTTCTGGTAACACCCAATCCAATTCCAACCAGGACTAAAGCCGCAATATTGCTTGGTTCAGGTACGGCAGCCGTTGCAATACTCAGATTGTTAATACTGATCGCCCGATTTGGCACTGAGGTACTGAACTCAACTCGCGAAATATTTGCTGTATCGCTTGAAACACCGAGAAACACAGCAGAATTATCAAGAGCTAGAGATGATGTGCCAGGGGAGGAGAAGGTACCCAATAGATTGTTATTACTGTCAAACGCAGAGATTTGGGCGGTAAATTGAAGGGTATCATCGACCGCTATTTGCGTCCCTACTCCGGCAATGGGGGTAGCGAAAGTAAGCGCTAAGGGTCCCGGATTGCCGGGCGCAGGAAACTGACCAGGCAACAGACCCGTGAACAGCACATAATCTCCCGCAGCAAAGTTGGTTGGAATACCGGCAGCAGCCGTTTGAAAAAGAAGCGGTGGAGTAATTCCAGGAGTACTTGCTGGTGGAACGATGACACCTATAGACAATCCTCCTGCTGAAGTGGTTGTGAAGGTAGGAGGCAGTATTTTGAACGGTAGCGGCGGCACAATAGGGCCTAAACTGGCCCAATTTAACTCATCATTGGCATTGATGTCAGAACGGGTATTGGTAAACGAAAGGGTGAAGCTGAATGCGGGCGTTGCCATTACCAGGCTAGTCAAGACGGCCCCTGTCAACCCAACTAGTGTTTTAGCCGAAGGATTTGATAAGAACATCGTAGTAACAATCGCAGTCAGAGAATGATTATCTAGCGGTTATCCTTGCATGTTCGGTTGTCTCAGGCACGAAGATTTACAAAGCTTTAACGACTACTGGCAGGACGTGAGCACACTCGCAATCCCCGTTGCTCCAAGGTGTGATGCGACAACTTCAGGCAACGAGCAGCTAGTGACCCAGGTAAAAATGCAGCTTCTTAACAAGGTTCACTACCAATTAACCTACCAATTAAAGGTATCGCTTTAGCTCTCCCGCTTACCCAATACAGCTAACCTTGTCTCTCTACCAAGCTCAATAGCGTTTTTATACAGTTGAAAGCCATCTCCGATCGTGGATTCACCCATTTAGGTGACTAAATCACCCTCTCGTTTAACTAGATTTATTTAGTAAGTGAAGTCGCAGGCAAAGGGTGTATTTATTTTTACATGGCTAAAGTAAAAATAACTCACTTTACCTTATTACCCATTGGTGGTCTTTTTCATCCTTGTGTACCGCAATGCGTGATGTATTTAGTTCGCCTATTTCAGAACGAAACTCTAAAAATCGCATACTGCTGGTTGAGGATAACGATACGCTTCGCCAACTGCTTGGTGAATTGCTGAGTTCTGATGGGTACGAGGTACTTGGTATCAACGATGGAGCAGTCTTTTTCTCCACATTAACTGAGTTCCGACCCGATGTTGTTTTGCTTGACTTGAGGTTGCCGAATGTTAACGGCTATAGCATCCTCCTGGAGCTTCAGAATAGTTCCGAATGGCAGGATGTTCCAGTAATAGTGCTTTCAGCAATGTCATCCCCGGCAAACCGGGAGCGTGCGATCGAATTAGGCGCACGGCGTTATCTAGTCAAACCTGTGGCGTTAGAACAGATAAGACAAGTACTCCGCCAATATCTATAAAACAGTAGGCATGGGATATTTATCGTTGTTGCTCGATAAATTCCTCAACGATTTCAGCGAGGGTTTGCACTGAAGCACCGATCACTAACACTTCAGCTTCTTGTTGTGGCGTTAAAAGGGTAAGACGTAACCACTTAAGATCGCAGATTAAATAAGACCGAATATTTTATCTTCTGAAGGGGCGAATGGCCGTTCGCCCGTACGAAAAAGTATCGAAGTTATTTAATTCCCGTTCCTTAGACAACGTATTTAAGTCGCCAATCTTTTCCAAATTAGGTGGAGGGATACCTGAGGACGATGGACTGGGCCATAGAAGACCTCAAACGCTCCTACTGATAAAGAGAAAAAGGCTTTCTCAGCCAACCACTAACGTCCTGTTGCAGAAATGCTAAGGGGATAGCCGAGAAAGTCCCGTAGGGTTTCTAGAGGGGTATCAGGGGCAATTGACCCGAATCTTCAATAGTTCGTTTGTTCGTTCGTGAGTCACTGTGTCCGCTAGGGTCATGGTTATCTAGCGGGCTGTTTTGGTCTTGATATGATTTAGCCTCATCTCCCAGAAAGCTTTCCTTACCACTGAGGCATTTTGCTACCTTCTAGACATCCTCTGAACTGTGCGCTCCGCTCGTGGTTTCCATTTCGCATCCGGAGGGCACGGATCGGAAAGAGCGCGGAAAAGGCTCATCTTGATAAATGTTGTCGAGGGAAGCTGCTGCGGATCTGGAATATAGAGGCTGCCTTAATACTGAATTGGTGTTGGAGAACTGCTGGATTGGCATCAGCAAGCCCAAAAGCCAAGCAGGAAGCTGAGCTGGAATAAGGATTACTAAGCTTCGGAGTCGCGAGCCGATTTTTGATGGCAAGAAATCGCATTATCTGCGAGAAGCGGAGGTAAGGGAATACCAGGCAGCGATCGATCTCAGGAGGCAGTTGAGGGCGATTCAAGCTCGGATTGACCGATTGAAAGAGATACTGGGGTGGAAAGTAGAGGATGTGCTATCGGCAGAAATTGCCTTTCAGTGTTAGCAAATTGCCATCAATACTATAGGTTTCCACACTGCATTGAGCGGTGGGAGATGCAGATACAGCAGGCTTGCCATCAACCGTTATGGTTTTATGCTTGAGATCAATACCAACTAGAGTTACCACTCCATCTGACCAATGCACTCGTCGAAAAGCTGGGCCACTAACCCCAACAACTCCATACTCAACGTTGCATTTCCCAGAAATGTTTTTGAGGGATTGGTCTTATTTCTATAGCTGCACGCTGCTTGCCTATGTCCAGTGGTGCTAGCAAAGCTTATATAAGGCAAGAGCAGAGTAGAGATAATTGTCAGAGTGCCAACAAAAAGTAATTTCTTCATTGATTGAGGAGGAATCTGCCATACATTCTCCCCTCAGTCCTCAGAGTTACCAGAAGGTTGAAGAAAATCTTGACAGTAATTTAACCAATGTTTAGAAGGGCTGTCCCCAATAGAGAGAGTTATTGCTCACACTACAAAGCTTAGCCCTGATGGTACTTCAAACCAATTGAATTAGATGTTGTACGGTGTTTTTAAATCCACTTGAACTGGTTGAAACGGCTGGTGTTGACGCAATATATTTCTGAGCGTTTGAAATACTTGGGTGCCTCATCCAATCCTGAATCAGTCAAGTATCCAATCCTCAAACGGCCACTGTGGATTAATTATCTGCTGTTTTGTGAGATTCGTAGGCTTGCAAAAGAGCCTTGAGACGGGCAATTTCGTGACTCATATCCAGCACCATGCCAGCTCCTATCCAGTTCACCCCTAAGTCGCGTCGTAGACGTAGAATCTGAGTCAGCCGAGCGACTTCTCTTGCGTGTAGCTTTTCCTGCTCAGTTTCAATCACATTGAGAGACACCAGTCGTCGCACCAACGTGACGGAAACGGCGGTCATGCTTGCGACTTGTTCGACGGTATATCGGCGATCCTCTAAATCGGCATTGGAGACGGACAAATCAATGCTCTCTTCACTCATAGCGTAATGTCCTCCAGATTTGCATGGGGATTGAACGTTCGATGGTTACGAATGGTTTCATAGCTGGTGCGCTCAATTTCACTCAAATCATTCTCCTTAGGAGCCACGATCGTAAGTTTTACCAGTTGGTCAGTACGTTGCCCCTTCGGTAATTTCCAGCCCTTGCCCCGCAGTCTTAATACCTGCCCAGATTTCACTCCAAAGGGAATTCTCATTGTCACAGATCCATCCGGTGTGGGAACTTGAAGCTCAGTGCCCAACACTGCTTCGTCCGGTGCCAAATTAATCTCGCAGGTGATATTGGTGTTGTCGTCAAGTTTGAAAAAGGGGTGGGGAGCAATGTCGATCGTCACGTACAGGTCGCCGTGTTCTTTCGTAAATGGGTTCATCCGCCCTTTGCCCTTGATCTTGATCCGACTACCAGGCTTTGCCCCAGTAGGAACCCTTACCTTAAAAGGCTTTTCTCCCTCCAGATGCAACTGTTTAACGACTCCTTGAAATGCTTCTGCCATTGTTAGCACGATCGCCGCTTCGGTGTCGGGATGGGGCGCATAGCTGTGGAAAGGTGAGCGATACCCCTCGTCGAATTCGTCTGTCTCTTCGGGATAGCCATCGCTTGTGTAGTAACGATACACACGACGACCCTGACGATCGCCCTGACCATAGCGATGTAACAACTCATTGATGAAGTCGTTGAAGTCACTATACTGCCCAAACTCAGCCTCTTCCTGGGGTACGTGAGTACCGGGAGGTGGTGTTCCCTCCTGAGCATATTTCCAGTACTGGCCATACTGGTCATACTTCTTACGGTTCTCTTCATCAGACAGAACTTCGTAGGCTTCGTTAATGTCCTTAAATCGATTTTCTGCCTGCTTGTCATCAGGATTCAGGTCTGGATGATGCTTGCGCGCCAGCTTGCGATACGCCTTCTTGATTTCAGCCTGGCTGGCTGACTTATCTATACCCAAAAGGGCATAGTAATCTTTGAAATCCTGAGTTGCCGCCATAGTGGTTTAAATGCCTCAGAGAACTCTTCCACGTTTGAATTGAGCAATGCCTTTGTTCAACGCACTTTCCAAGGGAGAGGCTAATGTGGTGATTAGCTCCTCAGGCTGATGAAAGGTTGAATTTCCTTGAATGAGCGGTTTGATTGCGGCTTTAATGCGATCGTATTGATTTTGTAAGGTTTCATAAATTGCCTTACACTCATCAAATTCGAGCGTAAAGCCATCAATGTTATCTGATGTGAGGTCACCTAACACTTCACATCCATTGAAAGACTTTAAGGCTACTGCCAGGTCTAGTACAAACGATGCTGGCCCTAAATCTTGATAATGAGTAGCCGGTGTTCCCTCTGCATTCGTTTGCACGCCATAATAGGGACCAGTCGTTGTGTAAACGACATTCCAAATCCACACTTCTTCAGGTGGAATCTGGAAGTGTTGCTCAAAATCCTGTTGGGTTGGTTGATTGTGACGCACATAAGTAGTGGGAACCAGGGGTTGGATTTGTTGGAATCCCCAAAGTTCGATCGTCGTATCGGTCGGAGCAACATCATGGGGAATGCGGCTCCGCAATAGCTTTTCTGTCTCGTTCAACAGGAAGTTAACGCGATCGTGCAGTTCAAGATGGTCTTCATCCGTCAACTCCTGTTGCAGTTCACTCGGAAGATCACGAATCACTGCCGCCGCCGCATTTCCCTCGCGCCAAACATGACGAACTGTATGTTCAATAAAGTGAACCCGGAGTTGTTCAAAGGCATAGGGCATAACAAAATCCTTATGGTAGTCCTGACATGACTGTCATCGCGTGCGTTATTGTTTCATTTTGCCAGCAATCTTATGTCCTTCTAGGGATCGAAACCTCCAAGAGATTGCAAGGATTTGCCCTAAAGAAGAACGACAGTTCTCTTGTGCCTGACATTCCCGTTCAGCAAACGACAGGATTACTGCCTTAAAGTTGCTTGAACAACATGCAGCAGTGCTCCTCCAATCCATTGAATGTGATGCGTGGCTATGCTTCAGCTAATGCGCTCCAATCTCTGTTTGATCGCTTGTTGCCCTCACAGTCCTGTTTCTAATAAACCTTAAACAATGCCAATATTGGAGTAGGCGCTTATTCAAAGGTTCTATGGCTCTCACCGTAAAAGACCTGGAAAGGCTACAAAATCAAAACCCTGACTATCGGATGGAATTGGTGCATGGGGAAATTGTTGTCATGAGTCCATCGGGTCTGGAGTCAGATGAAGTTGCTGCGGAGATAATCAGGCAGCTTGGAAACTGGGTTCGTCCCCGTCGTTTAGGTCGGGTGGCCGCATCTAGTGCTGGCTATATTCTTCCGAATGTTGATGAAGATGTCCGTGCGCCAGATTGCTCTTTTATTCGTGCTGAGCGGTTAAAGAAAACGACACGAAAGTTTGCTCAACTTGTCCCCGATTTGATGTTTGAAGTGGCTTCTGCAACGGACTCTCTAGATGCCCTTCGAGCTAAAATTCAGGAGTTTCTGAGCTTGGGAACCTTGATAGGTGTTTTGGTTGACCCAAGGACTCAGATAGTTGAGGTTTACCGCTCTGGCACTGAAGTTGTGATTCTCAGGGATGGCGATGTGCTGACCCTGCCCGATTTGCTCCCTGGTTGGGAGATGGAAGTTAGCAGCATCTGGGCACCTGAGTTTGAGTAGAAGGACAAGAGCAACATCGGGCCTAAATCGGCTTAAAACTTCATATCCCTTTCCAGAGATATGAGCCGTAAGGTTTTTAGAAATTAGAGCAGGGGACTGAAAATCTTCGTGTCGCCGGTTCAAGTCCGGCTCCTGGCATTTACTTTTGGAATCCTCTTATCCTTCCAGGCCGGTGCTCAATGCTCCAAGTAATTTGGTTGTGTCAAGCCAATGCTGAACACTGCTGGGCAGTTCCGTACTCAAGCGTAACGGCAAGCTGGAAGTGGAGAGAGATTGGGCATAGGCAGGAGCGAGGAATGGCGCATAAGATTTAGCTTCAGGAGTTAGTTGTTTAACAAATGCGAGGCTGACTCCTTGCACCAACTGCCGCAGGGGGCAACGTCTTCTCCCCGTCGTTCTTTGACTAACGTGCCTTGAGCAAGCGCTCCACTAAAACTTTCTGGGTCACTGATGCTTAGGTGAGTGGCACCGATCGCGGCAATCAAATACTTTGGGCTTCGCAGTTGGGCAAACGGCTGAAGCTGCTGGCTGAATGCCGGAGCCAGCGTATCGGCGGTTCCGGTCAAAATCAAGGTTGGAACGGAAATGTGAGCTAAACCTGTTTTGCCAAAGATGCTTCCAGCAACCGGATTTAGCCCGATTGCCTGCACTACTCTTGAATCTCTCAGATTAACCTCGTGCCCCGGTAAACTTGCTGCTGAGCATTGCAACCAATCTGCCGGAGTACGCTGGAGGGGATTACTTCTCTGGCAGAACTGGCGCAGCGCATCCAGATCCAGCCTTGCTCCAGAAAGTGCTAGCGCTGTGTAACCGCCCAGGGAATGACCAATTACACTGACCTGTTGGGTGTTGAGTTTCCCTTGAAGCGGTCCAGGTTGCTGATTGAGCCTGGCAAGTTCGTCTAACAAAAGCTGATATCTTTTGGTCGATCGATAAACTCGGTTGCCGGAATCAGATTTCCGGGAAGGCTAACCGGAGAAGCCGTTAATCGAGTACCGACAAAGGAATGCTCCATTGCAGCAACGGTGAAGCCATGTGAGGCCAAATGACGGGCAAGATACGCCAAAAACGTGCGATTTGCCTCAAAGCCAGGAGAGATTACAACGAGGGGTCCCTGGCGTTCCGCTTGCCCCAGTAAAGGTCTACAGAAATGCGGCGGTTCCGTTGCCTGTCCTGTAAATAAAGCGTTTGCTTTTGCACACTGTAGGTTCCACGAGTTGCCGGGTCAAACGCTGCACGAAAGGATTCATCGGTAGACAGGTCTTTCTCCAGCAAGGAACCAAGCGCCTGACTTTGCCAGTAGGGAAGATTGATTTGAGAGGCAACCCCGATCGCCTCTGTGACATCAACGGTCACTTCGTCTTTCGGAACTGCTTTAAGGACACTGATGGCATTCAATCCATTCGCTTGGGTGGCCGCCAGGAAAAAGCCTGCTTGAAGTTGCTCGACCGTTACATTTGGAACGGCTAGCTGTAAGGACTTGAGTACCTGCTCCCCAGCGGGCGATCGCAACAAGTCTCCAACAACCCTGGTTCCTTGGTTGGGGTCAATTTGCAAGCTGCTGGTGAGTGCCTTTCGAACATCAGAAGTCAGAAATGGCGCGTAAAGTTGCAGGGATGAGGGCACTTCACCCGTCTCTGCAAAGCGTTCTAAATCTGAAACGGAAATCGATTGCTCAAATGGACCGACCCTTAGCGTTAACCGTTCGGCTGCAATCCCCGGTGCCGCTGAACTTAGGAGTAAAGCAACACTCCATAAGCCCCGTTGAATAGTTCTCCAGGATTTTGGTCTTGACCCTCGAAATTTCACGATCGTAATCCTAAATCAATGAAGGAGTGGGATGCGCTAGTAGAAGTAATTCTGCCCACGTTCCAGTCTAGACACAAATCCAAATCCTCCCCTCGCCGCTTTAAACAGTGATAGGAAGGGGAGGAGAAGGGGAGGGATGAGGGATGGGGGATGAGGGATGAAGGGCAAAGGCAGAATTAAGAATTAGGAACTAAGAATTAAAAATTAAAGTCTCCTAGTTCTCAACTCTTAGTTCTCAATTCATCAGTGCCCCTTGCCTATTGCCCCATACCTATTGCCCCATTCAAAACATCTCTTTCAGCATCTTGAAATGTTGCCGTACTGAAGCTAATGTATTTGCTGCAATCATTCCGCTGGCTGCAACGGCGGGTAAACCAATACCAGGAAATGTGGAATCTCCGCAGCACAGTAATCCTTGTAGAGGCGTGAGCGGACCTGGAAACATCTCTTTGCCAGCTTGAAATGCGGGGCCGTAGGAGCCTCGATGACGGCGGAGAAACCGCTCGTGGGTTAGAGGCGTGCCGATGAGCGTTATTTCGCAGCGATCGCGAATGTCTGGAATGATGCGCTCTAATGCTTGCCACATAATTTCTGCCCGCTCCTGTTTTTGTTGGGCGTAGATATTGCTACGACGATCCATTCCGTTCCAGAGATCGTAGGGTTCGTTGCCAGGAGTGTAGACGTGAATAACGTGCTTTCCAGGCGGCGCAAGGGATGGATCTAAAATCGATGGAATTGAAATAAGTACAACGTTTTGAGGAGCGGTTATGCCCAATTCCCAGTCGTTCACCACAATGGCGTGACAGGGTAAATCAGGGGGAAATCCTTGAGCGTCAATTCCCAAGTGGAGATGCATAAAGCTGGCACACTCTGGCGTTTGCTGGCGTTTGGTCCAGCCATTTTCCACGAGCACGTCCTTTGGCAGCAGATTGGGTGTGTCCCATGCAGAAGCATTTGATACAACAGCCCGACGGGCATGGATGACGATTCCATTTTTAGCTGAACCCCGATCGCCCGCTGGTTATCAATCAGAACCTGGTTTACATGGGCATTTAACATCATCGTTCCGCCGTGCCGTTTCAACCCGCGAACCAACGCATCGACTAAGGCGGCGCTGCCTCCAATTGGATAGTCGAGCGTTACCCCGATCGGTACCAATCGGCAAACATAAAGGCAACTTCGGCTGCGCTGGTGCCATCTGCAGGAAGCCCGGAGAGCAGGAAGCACAGCATATCCAACCAGTTGCGAATGAATGAATCCTGAACGACAGAATTCATAATCTGGCTGAACGGTCCAGTTAGCTTGAGCGCACTCGCTGAATGCCGAATGAATGAGGGTACAAACTGGCCAACGGTAAAAAAGCTCCCCAGTCAAAGCGCAATGCAGCCGATGGAATGGCGATCGCGGCCTTTGCGAAGGGTTCCATGAATCGTTGGAGGTCGCGCCATTCGGCAACCGCCTGATTCCCCGAAGTTTTGCGAGCACGTCACAGAACTGATCGGCACCGACTGCTGTATCAAAGTCTCCTTCCGGGAGGCAGCATCGCCATGTGTCGTAGGTGATGCAGGGTAATTCTTCACCGATCGCATTCAACACGTGTCGGAGCGGATTTGCAGAAGTCCGGTAGGAAAGGCCGGAATACAGTGAGGGACCAGAATCGAAGTGAAAGCCATGTCGCTCAAAACCGTGGGCAGCACCCCCGGAGCAGAATAACTTTCACAAACGACAACATCAAATCCATACCGCGCCAGCAACGCCGCACAGCTTAACCCACCAATTCCGCTTCCAATAACAACAACGTCTGTAACGATGTTGCTTGTGCCTGTTCCACTCATTTTAGAGAGTTTGCCCGATCGGTTCACCGCAGAGGCGCAGAGGCTACATAGGGTTTTCCTTTTATCTCGTCCTCAGCACATTGTCTCAGAATACCTGAAAACCCAGGATTAATCAGAATTGAAGACCTTTAGGAAGGGCCCCGAAATGATTCTGGGGATTAGATCGGGAAGCCCTCGTTACTCATTAGGACCAATCGGTGGTTGTTCCGTCTTCAGCCAAACTCATTCCTGGGATGCGTTGGGACTGCCTTCGCCCGCAAAGTATGCCCAGCTTCCGATCGCGACAGCTAGCAACCAGCCACCAAAAAGACCACGGCTAATACTGTGAACATAATTCCTCCTTTGAGTTCTAAATACTCATCGTTGGTTGTCGTTGTACCCGGGTACTTGATCACCGTAGCAGCGGGATCAGAAGCCCGCAATCTTTCTTAACAGAAGTGGGAAATTGTTACGTTCATTCACAAAAACTTCAGAGTGGGCAATTCTGATGAACATTCACCGCTATTGATCCCACCCATAGAACTGCTTAACTCTACTGATTGCTTCTAGGTTGATGGAACTATTGGGTGAATGAGAACGCGATCGACAAATCCAGAAATCTGAAATTCGTGAGAAACCTGTGAGAGCCTCTAAAATTCTTCTAGTTCGATTCCAATAGGTTCAGCATGAGCGAATCAACCGAGACGATTTTTAGCAAGATTATTCGCAAAGAAATTCCTGTCGATCTTGTTTACGAAGACAATCTGGCGATCGCGTTTAGAGACATTAATCCCCAAGCTCCCGTGCATATTCTGGTGATTCCTAAACAGCCGATCGCGAAGCTATCCGATGCAGAATCCAAGGATCACGCGCTTATGGGGCATCTTCTGTTGACAGCAAAGCGCGTCGCAGACCAGGAAGGGTTAGCCAATGGTTACAGGATTGTGATTAATACTGGACCGGATGGAGGACAGACCGTTGATCACCTCCATCTCCACATTCTGGGCGGACGCCAAATGCAGTGGCCGCCGGGATAGTTTTGGCTAATGGGATAAGGGGGAATGTTAATGGTGACGATGCTAGTGCCTCTCACCGTTAATCAATCCCCTGATATGGCTATACAAGAATGGATTAGGTACAGACAGTAACCCATAAATGCTCTTCAAGGTTTGGTTTCATCCCTCATCCCTCATCCTTACTGCCATACCAGCCATTCTGAAAAAATATGGATATTAGACAGTTCAGGATTTTGGGAGAGGCCATTATTTTTACTGTGGCGCTGATTACAACGGGTCTGCATGGAGACGACCTGATGACGCGCATCAAGATTTTGGCCTACATCGTCGTGTTGGTGTGGGTTTTGTATATCTTTAATGCTCTATTGCTAAGCAGTGCATTGAATAGCTGGTTTGCAGCACGTCCACGCAGTATTTTTGGCTTATTTTGTATCCCGATCGCCATTTTTCTGCATGGAGACGAGGATCATTTGCTTGGTAATACAGAGGGGTTTCTTCTGTTTGGTGGACGTTTACTCTTTTGGAAAGGAATCAGCGAATTTATCCTTGTCACGCTGATTGCACTGTTTGTGAATGGTATTGGCAAGTGGTTATTCGCTAAGAATGCGTCTATCGGTGCAAGTGGGATTATCCTAGGCTACTTTGGCTTTCTGCTGTTTCGCGGCTTTTTTGAACGGGATGCCATGTCAGCGTTACTGACGATGCTGATGATGGCGTTTTACAGCACAGTACTTTTCAACCTTCTGCCAAAACCAGGAGTATCCTGGACGGGGCATTTTTACGGCTTTTTGGGAGGCGCGATCGCCGCTGTTTACCTGAATCCGATCAGAGAACAACTGCTACCCCATCTCTTTCGTTGACACTAGCGATTCAGACTGATAACGGATGCCTGCCTGCTTGAAACGGCGCAGCGCTTCTCCAAGCCGATCGCAATCCGCAATCAGGCTGATTCGGACATAGCCTTCACCACCGCTGCCAAAGGCATTACCAGGTGTGACAACAACCCCGGTTTGCTGTAAAACAGTCAGGGCAAAATCGGTTGAAGTGGTATCCGGTGGGCACGGAACCCAGAGATACATGGTGGCGTTTGGTTTTGGAACATTCCAGCCTAATTCCGCCAAACCCTGAATCAGGAAATCTCGACGGGTTCGGTAGCGGGCCTGAACTTCGTGCAAATACACATCAGGGAGCTGAAGACCTGTTTCGGCAGCGGTTTGGAGAGCAGCAAAAATGCCATAGTCCAGATTTGTCTTTAAGGTGCGGAGTCCCTGAATTATGTGGCGATTCCCAACAACGAAACCAACGCGCCAACCTGCCATGTTGTAAGTCTTGGACATGGTATGAAACTCCACGCCAATCTCCTTTCCACCTGGGATTTCCAGGAGGCTTGTGGGCTGGTAGCCATCAAAGGCAAGCTCTGCGTAGCAAAGGTCGTGAACCAACAGGATTTCGTAATGACGGGCAAAGGCAACCGCTTCCTCAAAAAACTCACGGGGAGCCGTTGCAGCAGTGGGATTACTGGGGTAGTTGAAGTAGAGAATTTTCGCTTCTCTGGCGATCGCCTCGGGAATTGCCGAAAAATCAATTAACCAATCGTTCTCTGCTTTGAGAATCAGACTGTGAATTCTGCCTCCAGCAATCAACGGACCCCGAAAGTGTGCGGGGTAGGCAGGGCTTGGCACCAGAACCACATCGCCAGGATTCACATAGGCCAGCGCCAAATGGGTCAGTCCTTCTTTGGACCCCAACAACGGTAAAGCTTCGCCATCCGGATCGAGTTCAACTCCGTAGCGGCGGTTATACCAGTCGGTGATGGTGCGGCGAAAACCAGCCGTCCCTTCAAAGGGAGGATAGCCGTGATTCGCAGAATCCTGCAATGCAGCGATCGCGGCATCAACAACCGGTTGAGGCGTTGCGCCATCTGGATTGCCCATCCCCAGGTCAATCAAGTCTAGACCCTGTTCTCTGGCACGAGCCTTGAGTTCATCTAGACGAGCGAACACATACGGAGGCAGCGATCTCAACCGATCCGCAGGGCTAATCCAATCGAGACTCATTCCATCACCTCGTCGCTAAGGAAGTTTTGAGTTTTGAGTTTTGGGTTTTGAACTAAATCGCATGGCTCAGCGCTTATTACTGAGAACTCAAACCCTTTTTCATTAATTGGAGCTGTAGTAGACACCATCGCCGCCATTAACTGAGACGGATCTACCTTGAAGGGAAGGTGATGGATATCTGACCTGGGACTGCAAGCGATCGTCGCGGCATCCTCTAGCTCAGTGATAGTCATGCCTGCGATACCCAAATCGCCCAAGCTTCGAGGCAACCCAATTTCGGCATAAAACTTCAATAGCTGCTGACGGGCGCTAGCTGCTAACTGATTGCCCTGCACAATTTCCTCTAACCGCAACTGTACCAGAATGCCATATGCGACTTTTTCGCCATGCAGCGTACCGTGACTGATCGGCAAGTGGGTTAAGCCATTGTGAACCGCATGAGCCGCAACGGTTCGGCACTGGGCACCACCCAATCCACCAATCACTCCTGCCAGTAAGACGGTGGCATCAACCACTTCCTTCCAGGTTTCGCTGCCAGGTTCCTGAAGTGCGATCGTCGATTTTTGAAACAGAACGTCGCGTAGGACTCTCGCTTGCTGAACTGCTGCAATAATTAGCGTTTGCAGGGAATGCCCGCTGCTAACTGATGCTTCGTACCATTTCGCGATCGCATCTCCAATTCCGGCAACCAGCGTTCGGGCGGGAGCCGTTTGGATGATGTGATAGTCCAACACCAGTAAATCGGGGCAGCGTGCTAGAGACACGTCATAGAGAAAAGCTCCTCGCTCCGAATAAACATTTGAGAGGGCTGTCCATGCGGCACAGGTTGCTCCTGAGGTGGGAATCGTGACAACTGGAAGGTGATGCTGGTCTGCCACTAGTTTCGCGGTATCCAGTGCCTTTCCGCCGCCAACCCCAATAATTAGGTCAGCTTGATGCTGCTTTACCTTCTGGTGCAACGCTGCCAAAGTCGCTTCGCTACAGTCGGGACCGTAACTTGCCCATTCAGGATGCAGTGATTGATTGTCGAATGCGGACTGCAACCGAGGCTTTACCGACGCGATCGACTGTTGCCCACCAATAACCAGTGGACGATGACCGAGACGGGAGAACGCCGCTCCTGATTTAGACAGAACCCCATCGCCTCGAATCACCTGAGAGGGAGCGATGGTAAGAACTGGTAAGGATGCTACAGTTTGAGACATAGCGCGGACGAAAGGGGAAAGGTAAGAGCGTTAAATATAGTTTTCCAACACAGGCTCCCCTTCTAACTTTATCAGGCAGAGGGTTGGGGAAGTTGGGCAAGCTTTGATTGATCGATCTCGATCGCCACGTTGTTATCTTCACGGGAGAAAAGAGAGCGTTTTGCTTGCCCTAAGTAAAGCGGTTGGGAAACTCCGGTTTCTGGGTGAATCACCGTTCTGACTCGAATCGTCAATAATTGTTCTCCCTGAGAGAGTCGTCCGGAGGAGAAAAGATCGGCAGCTGCCTGCCGGAGCGTTGCATCTAATGCGTCTTCCGTAATGGTCGGTGGAACCGCAATCACCACCTGAGCAGCCCCTACATCAAAAACCCGGGAATAACGCACGGCTCCTGGAATTTCAGTCCGTGTGTGAAGACCTAAGCTGAGAGCAAACAATCCAGCCGTCAACACCACCATAAAACCCGTAGCGCCTACCATGCGATACCGTAGTCCCCACTTGAGAAGCAGCCCCAACGCTGTAAGTGCGGCACAGAAAAGGGTCAGATAGCCTGACCAACGGGCAAACGTTAAGAGCTGTTCTGTGGAAAACATAATGATCAAACGGTACGGTAAAGAGAAGGGGCGGAGATGGAATTAGGAGTTGAGAGTTAAGAATGAGAATTGAGTTAAGAATTTCAAGATTCGTCTGCATTCCTGATTCTTAATTCTCAATTTTCAAACAACCAGGCTTGGACCCGTTCTAAACTTTTCCAGCCAGGTTTACGGGTTAGCCCATCTTCGATATTTTCGCGAACTTCGTCCTGCAGTTCTGAGACTGCCATAATCAGTTGCTGTGCAACTTCAATGTGAGGCCGAACTCCCTTTTTCGAGGTTTCCAGCATGGCAAGAACCAGATTAATGCGTGCTTGAGGATCCTGGGGATTCAGCTTCACCGCTTTTTGTGCAGCGTCATAGGCTGCACTGCCCTTATCTGTCAAAAGATAAAGCCAGGCCAGACAGGTCCAGGCTGAACTGTTCTTACGGGCACGATCGCAAACCTCCTTGAATACTGGAATGAGGGTTTCAGGGCCTTCGCCTGCTTTGTAACGCTCAATTCCTTCGTCAAAGAGTGATTCAACAGTTTGGGTCATAGATAAGAGTGAGGAGTCGGGGTCAGGGGTCAGCAATCGATCATTCAAAGGCTAAAGGCTGATGGCTGACAGCTAATAGCTGTTTAAGCAGAGAAAGACTTTCCGCAGCCACAGGTCTGAGACGCGTTCGGATTCGTGAACTGGAACCCGCCACCAATGAGGGCATCACTGTAATCCAGCACCAAGCCATAAAGGTAGAGCATACTTTTGGGGTCGCAAACAACCTTGAAACCGTCGTAATCAAATACTTCGTCGGTTGCTTGAATATTGCTCGGATCTTCAAAGTTCATGGTGTAGGACATACCAGAGCAGCCACCGCCCTTAACGCCAACACGCAAACAGAGGTCCGTACCCTGCTTTTCTCGAAGCAAAGGACATGCTTCAGGGCAGCATCGCTCATCTGTATCCCCGCTGCTGGGATTGAGTTGCTTGGGCCATGATTGATCAAACTCCTACCGATACCGATTTTGCTAAGGTGCAAGTCTATCCATACTATCAAGGATAGATCGCTACGCACAGGATTGGGCTTCTTGGTCGCGAATCGAACAACTATTGCGGTGGCAAGTAGTGCAAACAGGATTAATGTTTAAGATGAATATCTACGTTGATCATTCCAGCGGACATTCGCTCGTTGGCTTAATGCCATATCCATCTGTTTAAAGAACCTATGACTGCGCTTAACCGTTCCACCCGTCGTCGTTTACAGCAGCTTCCCCAAATTCAAAGTGTTTGGGAGGGCGATCGACGTCCCTTAAGGACGGGGGCATGCAGATCAGCGCAGACTGGGCAGAACCTGGAACAGACCAATCACCGACGGATGGCGAGTGTATCCTCTGGGTGGATGGGTCTCAGGGGATGGTGCGGGCAATGGATGTGGTCACTCCTGAAACCGGACCAGAGGCGGTGGTGCGAACGCTCATCCGGGCCATGGAACATCCCCACAATCCTGGCACTCCAGCGCGTCCTCAAAAGATTGTGGTGCGCGATCGGGAAATTCTTTTCTTCCTGCGCGGCGTCTTACAGGACATGGATATCGTGCTGGACTATGTGCCCGATTTGCCGCTAATTGATGAAATTTTTCGCGGGTTTCAGGATGCGATCAATACCCGCCCCCCAGTTACCCCCCAATACGCCGATCAATTACTCCAAAGGGCGCATGAGATCTGGCACGATGCACCCTGGAATATTCTGGCAGACCACCAGATTTTAGAAATTGAGATAAATCAGTGGGATGTAGGCTCTGTGTATGCATCGGTTATGGGGATGCTGGGCATGGAGTATGGCATTTTGTTTTATCGTTCCCTAGATTCGCTTCGACGGTTTCGCCAACGCGTATTGGTTAACGAATCCCTGGAAGAGATGGAAGAAGCCTTTCTGGGGCAGGATTGTTTGTTTGTCACCTTCGAAAGCACAAACGAGGACGAGGGTGAACCAGGGATTGATTTAGGAACCTTGCCACCCTCCGAAATCGAACCTGTTTTTGGCAATCTTCATCCGCTTGAGGGTTTACGCTCTTTTCTATATGAGGAGGAGGCATTGGGTCTTCTGGTGGCACTCGAAGCGATGCACCGCTTTATGCGTCAGCACCGTCAAAAATTTGAGAATGACGAGTTCCCAGCAGCAAGCAGCCGCTATCGAATTCCCCTGCCGGACGAATCCGAGGGTGTTCCTTCTCCCCTATCCGTCAAGGTTTCAACGCTTCCTGATTTGGCGATCGAACTGCTGGGGATGGTTGGACCAGAGGACGAAGAGGGTGATGATTTCCCGATGGTGCGCGATGATTTAGTGCCCGCCAACTCCTTTCTAAGCCTGGGAGTGGTGCCCTGGGAAATGCTGGAGTTTCTGCGAACGGGAACCGAATATCACCAGTCTCAAGAGGTAAAAGAAGCAGGAGATGGGTTGCCGGTCGTAATGATACAGACATCTCGCCCTAAAGCGAAAACGTTGATCCAGGATCTGCAGGATGCAGGTGGCTTGCAAGCTATCTGCTTCAATCCTGGAGAGGATCCGTTTGGTGGCGATCGCTATGATTTGGGCCTCTTTCAAACGGGAAATGGGGAACTTCATCTGTTTGGTGAATTTGGCGAAGAAGACCCCACCCATGTCGCCGCCCGCAAAAAATGGGACCAGCGCTGCAAGAAAACAAAAGGCTGCTGCGGTCTGATCATTGCTCGCGGGTTAACCGGAGCCAACCGGGGCAATCCCCAATTTCGAGACATGATGGCTTTGTTTGAAACCCATTCCCTCTCTCCCAAGGAGCTTGGACTGGGAACTCTACAACTGCGGCTGGCGGTTGATTGGATGTAACTGAGGAATTAAGAATCATGACTGAACCGCTTACAGCGCCCTATGGCTCCTGGAAATCGCCCATTAGCTCAGATTTGATTGTGGCTGGAACCATTGGTCTGGGGCAGGTCAGGCTGGGTGAAGCAATGTATTGGACTGAACTTCGCCCTACCGAAGCGGGACGCAACGTGTTAGTTCGTTGCACGATCGACGGACAGATGACGGATATCACGCCTGCCCCCTTTAATGTCCGCACTCGTGTGCATGAGTATGGCGGCAGTTCCTATCTGGTGCATCAGGGAACCGTTTATTTCTCCAACTTTGCCGACCAGCGCCTGTATCGCCAGGAAGTTGGTTCAGACCCCGTTGCCGTAACCCCGGAAGGAGCCTGGCGCTATGCCGATGCGGTCATCGATACCCGCCGAAACCAGATTATTTGCGTCGTAGAGGATCACAATGGATCTGGAGAACCTGTAAACGCGATCGCTAGCATTAGCCTGAGTAGCCTCCAGGTGCCGCAGATTCTTGTTTCCGGCAATGATTTCTACTCTTCCCCTCGCCTCAGCCCAGATGGTTCTAAACTGGCATGGCTCTGCTGGAATCACCCAAACATGCCCTGGGATGGAACCGAGCTATGGGTTGGCGAGCTAGCAGGGGATGGAACGATCGGAGCAGTTCAAAAGGTAGCGGGTGGTTTGGAAGAATCCATCTTTCAACCCGAATGGTCGCCCGATGGACAGCTCTACTTTGTGAGCGATCGTACCAATTGGTGGAACCTCTACCGTTGCCGGCAAAGCTCCGGAGCCGAAGAAGGATCGATTGAAGCGCTCTGCCCAATGGACGCAGAGTTTGGCTCACCCCAATGGATTTTTGGCCAATCCAACTATGCCTTTGAATCGGCAGAGCGACTGATCTGCACCTACGGTAAGGAAGGCATTTCCTACCTGGCAAGCCTGAACACCCAGACGAAAAAACTAGAACCCATTGACCTTCCCTACACCGAGATTGCCGGAATTCATGCCGCACCAGGAAAAGTAGTCTTTCATGCAGGCTCTGCAACGGAACCTGGGCGATCGTCCAACTCGACCTGGAAACTCAACAGATTCAGGTAATACGGCGTTCCAGCAATGTAGACATTGATGCAGGATATTTGTCTGTTCCAAAAGTGATCGCGTTCCCTACCGGAAACGGGTTAACCGCTTACGGCTTCTTCTACCCCCAATAATAAGGATTACGTTGCCCCAGCAGGTGAACGTCCTCCTTTACTCGTCAAAAGTCACGGTGGGCCAACAGCCGCCACGTCTACTGCCTTCAATCTCAAGATTCAATACTGGACCAGTCGGGGAATCGCGGTTTTGGATGTCAACTACGGCGGCAGCACTGGCTACGGGCGGGACTACCGGGAACGGCTGAAGGGAAACTGGGGCATTGTCGATGTGGACGACTGCGTGAATGGGGCGAAGTACCTGGCGGATCTGGGCGAAGTGGATGGCGATCGTTTAGTTATCGATGGGGGCAGTGCCGGGGTTACACTACCCTTGCCGCGCTCACGTTCCGCGACACCTTCAAAGCAGGAGCTAGCTTCTACGGCGTGAGTGACCTGGAAGCACTGGCAACCGATACACACAAATTTGAGTCTCGCTATTTGGATAGTTTGATTGGTCCCTATCCCGAACGCAAAGATCTTTATGTGGAGCGATCACCTATCCACCACACTGAACGACTCAGTTGTCCAGTCATCTTCTTCCAGGGCGACGAAGATAAGATTGTGCCACCCAATCAGGCAGAGATGATGGTGAATGCGCTGCGGGCGAAGGGGCTTCCGGTTGCCTACGTGCTTTACGAAGGCGAGCAACACGGTTTCCGCAAAGCAGAAAACATCAAGCGCACCATGGATGGGGAGTTTTACTTCTATTCCAAAGTTTTTGGGTTCGAGATGGCCGATAAGGTAGAACCTGTTTCGATTGACAACCTACAGTAGGGACGCAGCATTCGGGCACAAACTCCGAAACTTAACCACAAACCTTTGCCGAATGCCACGCCCGTACACAAAACAGCGCTTCAATCCACAATTTATAGCAGGTGTCAGATGTCAGGTGTCAGGGATGAAAGCCTGCATATTTAGCTTATTCAAGGTAAGCTGACTGTCCTAACAATTATGACAACAGCTATATAGCAGTACTGCTACAGGTTAGGACAATCAAACTGTTGAGAACATCACAATAACTGGTTTTCATACTCAGCACTCAGTCCTCAGCACTCAGCACTTTGCCATAAAATCTGCATCTGAAATGCCGCTAAACAGACACCTTTGCGATCAACTCCTGTACTCCATTTACAGGCAGGATTGGGATGTTGAGCTGTTGGGCAAGCTCCTCAACGGTCATGTCATCTAAGAACCGGGTGTCTCCTGCTTCAGCATTAAGGAAGGAAGCAGTACGGCATCTCCCAAATCCCGTCCTTGTAGAGCATCAAAAATATCTTGTCCTGTCAGTAATCCTGTAACGGTAATCGCCTGCCCCCAATAGTTGCTGGCGATCGCCACCATATCCACCTCTAATCCCTCCACCTGATTTAACCGCTGCACGATCGGTTGAAAGGCGAGTTCGACCGCATTCCCGACAACCCAGGTAAAACGGCGGGGAGATTTCAAACGTTTTGGCAACTTCCGCGCTGCTTTTTGAAATTCCTTCAGAAATAGGCGAATTGACCCGACTCCATTTCCAATCTGGGGATAATCCTCGTAGTGTGATTCGGCTGGTAATTCCTGTCCCGCAATCAAAAACCACTCATCCGCTAACCAGGCAACCGTAAAGCCATATTGCTGTCTAAATTTGGCTTGGAGTTCCTGAACTTGGGCTATGACTTCCTGCGCTTTCTCAGGTGTAACCGGAATTAATTCATCGGCATCCGGACGAAAGCGCGTTAACCCCACCGGAACAACCGCAATAGAAGCGATCGCGGGTACATCTCCTTGATGAAACTGAGCCAGGTCCAACAAGGTTTGGGTCAAATGCGCCCCATCATTGATCCCCGGACATAAAACAACCTGGACATGGACCTGTAATCGACGCTCCTGAAACCAGCGCATCTGCTCAAGAATCTTTCCGGCGCGGGAATTCTTCAGCAACCGAATGCGGACATCCGGTTCTGTGGCATGAACGGAAACGTAGAGAGGAGACAACCGCATCTGCTCAATTCGGTCCCACTCTCGCTGGCTCAGGTTGGTTAAGGTTAGGTAACTGCCATATAGAAAGCTAAGACGGTAATCATCGTCTTTCAAATAGAGCGTTTCCCGCTTTCCTGGTGGTTGCTGATCAATGAAACAAAAAGGACAACGGTTATTGCACTGGATTAAGCCATCGAATAAGGCTGTATCAAACTCCAGGCCCAGGTCCTCGTCGTAGTCTTTCTCAATTTCAATCTGGTGCGTCTTTCCAGTTGAATCAATGACTTCCAGTTCTAACAGTTCGTCAGCGCAAAGAAATTGGTAGTCAATCAGGTCACGGGGACGCTGACCGTTGATGGAAATGATACGATCGCCGACCTCAAACCCAATCTCTGCCCCAATAGAATCGGGCAGCACTGCAGTAATCAAAGCTGGACGAATCGAAGCGACACTCATAAAGGTCGAATGAGGACATAGGGGATGTACTTCCCATCCTAATACTTCATCTCAGCGCTCCATGAACTACCGCTACTAATAGTGCGGTTCCAAAGGCGAGGCGATACCAAACAAACACCCAGGTATTTTGGCGCTGGAGGTAACGCATCAACCAGGCGATCGACAGATAGGAAAAGATAAACGTTGAAATGATCCCCACGATCAACGCAAGCATCACTTCAACATGCTTCAACGCTCCCAGCGATTCATACAGAGTGGCGATCGTTAACGTTGGAATTCCAAGCAAGAATGAAAACCGAGCCGCAGTCTGTCGCTGCAATCCCAGAAACAAAGCGGTGGTTAGCGTGGAACCTGACCGAGATGCCCCTGGAATCAGCGCGACCATTTGGCCCAGTCCGACCAGAATTCCGTCCTGAATTTGAAGAGAGTCAAAATCTCGCTTTCGTTTCCCAACTCGTTCTGCCAACCCCAGCAAAAGCGCCATCACGATCGACATGATCCCAATGACAGCGGCTCCTCCAGAAAATTCTGAGTACTTTCAGGAAGCAACTTCTTATAAAGTAAGCCCCCAATCAAGGCGGGTAATGTGCCAATAGCGATTCCAACCAGAATCTTCCACTCCTCCTGCTCCCAATCTTTCTGCTGGAATGCAGTCCATCCACCTGTAAGAATCTGACGAATATCTGACCAAAAGTACATAACAACAGCAATCACGCTGCCGAACTGGATGGCATCAACAAAGTATTTTTCACCCAATAGCTGCCAGTTGAGCACGCGGGTAAAAACCAGTAAATGAGCTGTGCTGCTAATTGGCAAGAACTCAGTGATTCCCTGAACCAGACCCAGGACGATCGCCTGAAACAGGCTTACAAGCAATCCCGGATTAGATGGCTCAGTAGATTGAATTTCGGCTAACAGCCCAGCTCCTGCACTCAAGCCACTGCTCCAGTCCAAATTTGCCAACGAAATGCTCAAATTTAAGTCCAACCAATCCATCGATTCCTTCCCCAAATGATGAAAGCCAACCAGAAACTATGACAACAGAATATGGCAACGATATGTAGACGATATAGCGTTCTCAATAGAGGTATCCATTGCTGGCAATACCTTCCGCCTAGTGTATTAGCACATGGATCGACTGATTTATTTAAATGTGCATGGGAAATAGTCGAAATTTAGGGGAACTTCAAGCTAGGATAAATTGATGCCCCCCGGGGATATATGGATGTTCCATTGTGTTAAGTGCTATTTTAAGTAAAGTAAATTAAATAAGAATTATTAAGAATCCATTGATTTCCATTCCTTCCCACACCAGTTCCGATCGTGCCCCCGAGGCTGTTGTTTACCCCTCTGAGTTAAACGAAGTTGCTCTCAATTTAAGGGAGGAACCAACTCAAGCGGCAAAACATTGGTTTCTCTTTGTTACTGCAATCTTTTTGGTTGCAGTCCCAGTGTGTATTCAAACGCCACTGGTCCGCCTGCTGCCTTGGGTGAGCCTGGCTGTAACCCCGCTTTTAGCAGTACTTGGAATGTGGTTGCGATCTCGGTTCGCGTCTCGCTGGTGGGGAGATTTACTCATGGGATTCACCTGGACATGGTTGGCTGGGTCACTTTACTGGGGCTGGCTGCGATGGGAAACCTTTCTTCACCTGCCGGTTGAAGCCGTTGGGCTACCGTTCGCAGCTTGGGAATCATTCGTTGTCGTGGCCGGGTTGGTCACTATTTTTACCTTGGCTCTCTTTTTCGGGACAGCTGTTACAGATCTATATTTTTATTTAGTTAATCTCATTCCCTATTGGCGCAAATTGATGCATCTCGAGGGGGATATGGTTCGACCGATCTTCCAAAGCGCGATCGCTCAGATGCAAACCCCGTGGGGCACCAGTTGGGCAATTTTACTGGCCTTACTACTGTTGGGCATCGGTGTTCTACCGCTAATTTCCAAACGGAACTATTGGTGGGCATTTGCCGGTGCAGTCCTGAGTACAATCCTGGTAGATGCTTTATTCTGGCTGGCAGCAATTTCCGCCTAGTAGTCCACCCGGGTGGTTTTGAGGGTTTACAAAATTCCGAAAAATATTTATGGGATTTTGGTAGGTTTTCAGCCCCTCAAAATCTGTGTGACAGAGTACTAGTCGGAGCAGTTTTAGAACTGGCTGTTCAAAATTTGGTTTCTTGATTCGATTTGTTTCGGGAAACTCCAAATTCAAAGATTTTGGAACGAATTTTTCTCCGGCGTTTACACTGGCATACAAAAGATGTGTAAGGATGCATCATAGGTATAAGGAAATATCTGGTTTTGCCTGTAGTGGTGACTTTGCAACCCACCCCCATCTGCTGCTGCGGACTGAGTCCGGTAGTCGGCGCTTGCCGCTCACGGGCAGTAATTGTTGGACAATTGGACGAAGCGAAGATAACAACGTTGTTCTTCCCGATCGCTGGATCTCCCGAAATCATGCAATGTTGCAGTCTATGGAGACCGGGGAGTTTTATTTAATTGACTTAGGCAGCCGCAATGGCTCATTTGTAAACGGGCGTCGAGTCAGTATTCCAGTGACGTTGCACAACGGCGATCGCCTCACGTTTGGCCAGACGGAACTCGAATTTTACTGCCCTGCCTCCAATCATCCAACCGACCCCTCCATCGGTTCTGACTCCAAAGAGTTTACGGCAACCGCTACCCTGCACGTCCGTCGTTTAATTTCGGTGTTAGTCGTTGATATTCGTGACTTCACCGTTCTTACTCGACAACTGGATGAAAAGGTTCTCTCAGAGGTGATTGGAACCTGGTTCCGTCACGCTGGAGACATCATTCGGGAATATGGCAGTTGGGTCGATAAGTATATTGGCGACGCGGTCATGGCAATCTGGATTCATGGAACTCAGGGCGTTAGTAATGATGAGATGATTCGGGTTTTCCAGGCCTCAGTGCCCTTCATAAGATGACCACCGATCTTTACAATCTCTATCCTCTTCCGTTCCCTTTAAGGATTGGAGCTGGGATCAATACGGGTTATGCGATGGTCGGAAATACGGGTAGTGGGGATCGTCCCGACTACACTGCTCTTGGTGATACCGTGAACGCCGCGTTTCGATTAGAGACATCTACGAAGCAAATTGGTTTAGATATTGCGATCGGTGAGACGACCTATCAGCACATTGCCTCGTTTGGTATCCAATCTTCCAGCCTGTTTAAGCACTATACAGTTCATCTCAAAGGGTATGATTTACCGACAGTTGCCCATGCCTGCTCTTTTACAGACTTGGACACCTTCTTGCATATGAAAAGCAGAACCTGAAATTCTGCGAATGCAAAGATTTGTGAATCTCACTCTTAGCTCAGTGTTCCAGAATGTGAGATGATATCCCCCAAGGTGATAGGCTCTAATAAACGCTGTTAGTGGATTCCGTGCAACAGGACGGGAGGAATACATTCATGAAAAGTTTTTTTCGCCTGTTAACAATTCTAGGACTGTTGATAGGCTGCTTCGGTTGGTTAGGAATTTCTCAGGACGCTTTGGCTGCAAGCTTTCCCCCAGCAAACCTGGCCATTAATGCAACCACTTTCACCCCCAAACTGCTTGCAGTTGATGATCTTCGTGATGTTGTGGGGGCGAAGCTAGCATCTGAGTATGGCAAGAAAGTTGACCTGAACAATACGAATGTTCGTGGTTTCAGGCAATATCCAGGGCTGTACCCCAGTTTGGCTGGTTTGATTGTTAAAAATGCGCCTTACCAGAAGGTAGAGGATGTTCTCAAGATTCCTGGCTTGACTGAACGTCAAAAAGAGATCCTGCAGAGCAATCTAGGGAACTTTACAGTTACCGATGTCGAAGAAGCGCTTGTAGAGGGATACGATCGCATCAACAACGGTATCTATCGTTAAGCATTCTGGTTTGATATCCTGTGAAAAATTGCTCTATGCCCATCCTTGTGGTCAGGGAGCAATTTTTATTATTTCTATCTCTATAGGGCACCTGGCTGCAATTGGCATTTCCTGTTTCAACCTCCGCTTCTGAGCTACCTCGCCAGTTTGATGTGGTGGTTGTAGGTGCTGGCGCAGCTGGACTCTACACGGCTCTGCGCCTTCCTGGTCACTTAAAAGTCGGTTTGATCACTAAAGATACCCTTACTCTTTCAGCAAGCGATTGGCAAGGTGGAATTGCGGCAGTTGTGGATCCAGAGGATTCACCGGATTTACACCTAAAAGATACCTTGCAAGCAGGAGCAGGGTTATGTGATTACCCTGCGGTGAAGTTTTTAGTTGAACAAGCCCCAGCATGTATCCAGGATCTTGTTGAAATGGGGGTCGCTTTCGATCGTCATCACGGCAAATTGGCGCTGACTCTAGAAGCTGCCCATTCGCGCCGTCGAGTTCTTCATTCCGCGGATACCACCGGAAGGGCGGTGGTCAATACCCTCATCAATCACGCATTAAATCAAAAAATATCTGGATTATTCCTCAGGCATTTACGCTTGACCTGTGGCTGAACTCGGAAGACCAATCTTGTCAGGGAATCAGCCTCCTTTACCAGGGGCAAATTGTTTGGATTGGGGCAAAGGCCGTCGTGTTGGCTACGGGAGGTGGGGGCAGGTATTTGCCCAAACAACGAACCCTGCACTGAGTACAGGAGATGGAGTTGCGATCGCCCACCGGGCAGGGGCCATCTTACGAGATTTAGAATTCGTTCAGTTTCATCCCACAGCCCTAACCAAACCCGGTGCTCCCCGCTTTCTCATTAGCGAAGCTGTACGAGGGGAAGGTGCACACCTCGTAGATAGCCAGGGAAGGCGCTTTGCTTTTGACTATCATCCCGCGGGCGAATTAGCACCGAGAGATGTTGTTAGTCGGGCAATTTTCAGTTACCTGCAATCAACAAATGCTGATCCTGCCTCAGGCCATGTATGGTTAGACCTACGCCCTATTCCGCCAGAAGCCATTCGAAACCGTTTCCCAAATATCCTTCAAGTTTGCCAGCAGTGGGGAATTGATGTGTTTCAAGAACCGATCCCTGTTGCTCCTGCTGCTCATTACTGGATGGGCGGAATTGTTGCTGACCCGCTAAACCGGACCTCGATTTCTGGGCTATACGCTGTTGGGGAAACTGCTAGCACAGGGGTTCATGGTGCTAACCGCTTAGCCAGTAACTCATTGCTTGAATGCATCGTTTTTGGGGCGCAGTTTGCCCAATTAGAGATACAAAAGAATTTAAAAATCGGCCTCTCGGAATTAGAAACTGAAGCAATGAAGCCGGGACTGGATTCGGACCATCCCAATCTCTCATCCTCTCCGACGCCTTCAGAGTTCGCCTGCATTGAAGCGCTACGGCAAGAACTTCCGCGCCTTGTGTGGCAAAGTGCTGGCATCTGCCGTGATGGAGCAACAATGGAGAACGCGATCGGCCAAATTGAGCATTGGCAAAAGGAGTTTGTTGCTCTGTCCATCAGTCGGTTGATACTCAACCTCCAACCTCAGCAGTCTGTCTACTTTGATTCCCCTGACTCCGAGCAACGCATCCGAGTCTGGGCAGAAACTCGAAATCTGCTGGAGATCGCATTTCTCATTCTCAAAAGCGCTTACTTCCGCACCGAAAGCCGGGGCGGACACTATCGGCTAGACTTTCCTGAAACAGCTCCCGACTGGCAAATGCATACCCTCATTCAAGGAGATCGTTGGCGTAAAGGATCGGTCCAAACAACCTAAATGAGTGAGGTTGAGACGAGTGCGATTAAAGGTAGGGCTGCCAGTCCATCGCTAGGAACAATCGTAATTCACCTGTTTAGGCATTAAAACTCTGCATCATCGGTCAGCGTCTCAATCAACAAATCCATCTGTTTTTGACGTTCGGATAGAAACGTTTCGCATTGTTGTAGATAGTCAACCGCACAGGCGAACTGGTCAAAAACATCTGCAAGTTCCAGCTCACCCGCTTCAATCCGCGTCATAATTTCCTCAACTTTTTCACAGTCGCCTCATAGTTCCAATCTTCCGGTCCTAAGCCAGAAGCAGGAGCAGGAATGGAGGTTTCAACTTTCTTTTGTGAGTAGGCTTCAGTAGAGCCAGAAGAATCAATCACGGAGTTTTATCATGTATTTCGTCAATACTATAGCAGTCCTAAATCAGTTGTGAGATTGAGAGGCTTTGTGAGAAAGGATTCTGTTGGAACCCTTTCTCACAATCCATTTAGGATCGCTATATAGTTATAGTCAATCCAATAACGATGCATTTAAGACTTCAGTTATTGTGACGTTTAGGTGTCCCTCGCCCAATTGAACCTGAAGATCTTGCCCAGGTTTCAAACTGTTTGCTGAGCGAACGATCGTCCCATTTTCCTGTTTGACCACAGCATACCCCCGTTTCAAGACTGCTTCAGGGTCCAGGGTCGTCAGCTTTTGTTGCAGCAACTGGCAATGCTGCTTAGCGTGCTGAATCCTTAGCGTGCTTCCCTGAATCAACCGTTGCTTCATCCAACTGAGCATCTGAGCTTCATGCTGGAATCTGCGGTCCAATTGAAGCTTACGAAATCGATTACGCAAATATTGCAGGCGATCGTGGGCTGCTTCAACGTAGTAGTGCATCGTATCCCGCAGCGCAAAGACCCTCTCCTTATGCTCGGCATACAGGTCTTCCAACAGCGGAACGGCCTGTTCAGCGGCGGCAGTTGGGGTATGGGCACAAACGTCCGCCGTTAGATCAGCTAACGTCTCATCCCGTTGGTGGCCAATTCCTGCAATCACAGGGATGGAACAGTTCGCGATCACGCGCACAACTCGTTCGTCATTAAAACAAGCCATATCTTCAACTGCACCTCCACCTCGTGATAGAATTAGTACGTTCGATCTACCATCCCGCTCTACACGTTGAATTGCATTCACGATCGAGGTTGGAGCTTGCTCCCCTTGAACCAATGCTGGAGAAAACAATACATGCAATCCTGGATACCGCCGCCGCAACGTCCGTTGAATGTCGCCCCACGCTGCTGCTTGAGGTGAAGTTACAACGGCAATTGTTTTGGGATGTGCTGGGAGTGGTCGCTTTCGTGCCGGGTCAAACAACCCTTCTGCCTCCAGGCGATGTCGCAGTTGGCGATAGCGTAGCGCTCGTAGCCCCTCCCCTGCTGGCAATGCTTGTAAGACAATTAGCTGGTATTGTCCTCGCTGTGGATGAACATGAATTCGACCTAGAATAATGAACTGCTCTCCCTGAACGGGTGCAGTCACTAAACGGTCTATGTAGCTATTCCACACCACGCAGCTAATCGCGGCCTTTGCATCTGGATCCTGAAGCGTAAAGAACAGTCCGCTTCGATATTGAGTTGCACTGGAAACCTCGCCTGTTACCCAAACCTGCCTAAGCTGATTATCTTGTTCTAGCAAAGCCTGGATGTAAGCCGTCAGCCCTGCCACTGAAAGTGCTGTATCTGGAACTAATAAGCTTGGAAGATAGGACGTCATTGCATGTAGCTCGCGAGAAACTGTGGACTTGAACAAACCAGAACGCTCTATGGAGAACGCTCCATCACCTCCTTCGATCCTCGTTTGCGAAAATCATCTCTGATTCTCTTAATAATGCGCTCCTTAAGCAGAAACGTGAAAACTAAAAAGTTGCGATCGATTTTTGACACCATCTTCAGATTAACTAGACTCAGTTGAATCTGTCGGTACGCTCCACTGCATTCCATCTTCTGTAAAGGTTGTCTTGGCTTCCACCCTAACTCTCAGGCTCCTAAAATTTCAGAACAGTCAAACCTTCCTTTGCCCACGCCCCTCGTAGGAGAATCTAGAACCTTGTACCGCGTTAAACCTCCATAAAACGTACTAAAAGGTCAACCAGCACAAATTCTGTGTCCGCACACATCGAGAGGGGAATATTAGACTAGAATTCCTCTAACCTTCGATACGATTTGCTCTGCTACTACCAACAACTTCCGCATTGAGGCGCTAATGGCTACTAAAACTGATACCCCCGATAAGCAAAAGGCATTAAATCTGGTGCTCACCCAAATTGAGCGTAATTTTGGCAAAGGCAGCATTATGCGTTTGGGAGATGCCTCTCGGATGAAGGTTGAAACGATCCCCACGGGGGCGCTCACCCTGGATCTGGCACTCGGCGGTGGCATTCCTAAGGGCCGAGTCATTGAAATCTATGGCCCCGAAAGCTCCGGTAAAACAACTGTTGCGCTTCATGCCGTTGCTGAGGTGCAAAAATCCGGAGGCATTGCCGCTTTTGTGGACGCTGAACATGCCCTCGATCCGTCCTACGCAAAAGCCTTGGGAGTTGACATTGACAATCTTTTGGTTTCGCAACCAGACACCGGAGAGTCAGCCCTAGAAATTGTCGATCAGCTCGTTCGGTCCTCAGCAGTTGACATTATTGTGATTGATTCGGTTGCTGCCTTGGTGCCCCGTGCTGAAATCGAGGGAGAAATGGGCGATACACACGTTGGATTGCAAGCTCGTCTAATGAGTCAGGCGCTACGCAAAATTGCGGGCAACATGGGCAAATCAGGCTGCACAGTTATCTTCTTGAACCAGCTCCGGCAAAAGATTGGCGTTACCTATGGCAACCCCGAAACAACAACAGGTGGACAGGCACTCAAGTTTTACGCTTCCGTTAGGTTAGACATTCGCCGCATCCAAACACTCAAAAAAGGAACGGATGAGTATGGTACTCGGGCAAAGGTCAAAGTCGCAAAAAACAAAGTTGCTCCGCCTTTCCGTGTAGCTGAATTCGATATCATTTTTGGTAAAGGCATCTCTACTCTGGGATGTTTAGTCGATTTAGCCGAAGAAACCGGCGTTGTCGTTCGTAGAGGCGCTTGGTACAGCTACAACGGCGATAATATCGCTCAAGGTCGCGATAATGCCGTGAAGTACATGGAAGAAAAACCCGAGTTTGCCCAAAAGATTAATCAGGAAGTTCGGCACAAGCTAGAACTGGGAGCGGTAGTTTCTGCCACTGCCGTTGGAACAGCGGATGCGGAAGATGAGGACGACGACGAAGATTACCTCGAAGAAGACGAGTAAGACGCGAGAGGCGCTCCATTGGAGCGCCTCTTCAGCGTTTGAAAGGAAGTTTGTAGGGACGGTCAAAATTCACGAAGGCATTCGATGTCTTTAAGGATGGTCCCTCACGTGTTTCCTGACAGCGACTGAGTAGGATTGAACTACTGTCGCTTAAGAAAGCGATCGAGAATCTCGGATTGTTGAGGTGAACTTAGCTGAAGGGATGGTTCTATTCCGGCACTGCTCTCTGGCATTGAAGGAATCAGAAACATTGAAGTTTCTTCTGCACCGTTAGGAATTTGGTGTCCCAATCCACTACCATTGCTGAGAAGCTTGAGTCGTGAATGATCGAATCGTCCAGAGTTGTTGTAGCGCTTTGTCGGGTATTATTAATCTGTTCAAGCAATTCAGTAGAAATTGGTTCAAGTCTCTGGCAGGCATTACAAATAAAGAACGTAAATGCCAAGCTGCCTAAGCGAACCTGATCACCATCCTTTAAGCGCACTGAATGTCGAACAGCCTCTCCATTCACAAACGTGCCGTTGGTGCTGTTGAAATCAATTAAGTAAAAGCCATCATTCTCCAAATATTGGATTGCTGCATGGCGTCGAGATAACCGTTTATCCTGAATAGGGAGAGCCGCTTTACGATCGCGACCAATGACCCAAATGCTCTGAACCTGATGAAGTAATTGGGTTTTACCTTTGAGTAGATTTGTAATCAAGTGAACGTGCTGCCCTTGAACTACTCCATGTACAAAACGTACAGCAGCACGGGCACGCCATTTATCGTCTGTATTCTCCAGATCTAGAATCTCATCAAGCAAGCTGCGGTGGTGCTCGTAGAGCTTTAAGAATACTCGATAAAGCCCTAGACGTTGTTCTAGCTCACCATTACCAGAAGCGTTTAGTACGTGCGAGGAGTATTCGGCTAATGAATGAGAATCGAGCATAACGTACTGATTGGAGCGGTTAAAAGACTGGACGTCTGGTTACACACTTGCTTTCTAGGTTAAATCGCTTGCCTCCTAGAAATAACCGCACTATCACTGGATAATTAATCGATCGAGGTAGAGCGGCCATTCTCTAGCTGTGGATTTTACGAGGAACCCGATGAGCTTACTTAAAATAGTTAGTATGAGTTTTTGAATCATAAGGAAAAGACACTAGGATTATTATCCTGCAGGGATTTATAATTTAGGCTTCTTGGGTCTGCATCTACTGAAATTTACGGTTCTCTTTTGTATCTGCTAGATGAGGTACCTGAACTTTTGACCTCATGGGTTTGAAGCTTCTACTTGCCTCGTTTGAGATTGCAGCAGATACGTTTATCTTGATGCACACCATGTTGACCACTTCTTCTGAGGATGGAACTCCTCTCCACTTAGAACCTTCAGGCCCAACGTATGGCGTTTCAACTGAAGGTATTCAGTATCGGACTGATAATTCCGTAGTGTCTTCAGATGGACTAAGATGCGAAAGGCTTCCAAAGAATTGGGACCTTTACGTAAGTTACAGCGTGCAACCCTAATTGCACGGCAAAAGCACTATCCGTCCGTTGCTGGTAATCGGTCAAGTAAATCAGATAAACCGAGTGAATCAGTAGATGGTCTAGAAGCCCTGCTTGAAGCTGCGAAACGGGGAGCAGAGCGCAAGGCAGGGGCAAACTGGCAACATCAAAAACCCATTCATCAAGCTTCAGACTATTCTTCTATTGGCAGCTCCGCTGATTCATTATCACTTTTGAGAGATCGAGATGTCGAAGCGTTAGCTGTTATGTTTAAGCGTGATGACATAGCTGAAATAGAAGCTGATGTCATGTCCTGCCTAGCTCGTCTTCTACCTGAACCTTGTTGGGACGATAACCCATTTGATTTTCTGAAAGAATTCCTGTAGTAAATGCTCAAGCATTGTTTAAGCTTTGGGACAAAAGATAGCAGAACTGACATACTGCCAAAATTGCTAAATCAAGCTGATAAGCTATTGAAGGACTATTCAAGCTCTTCTTCTACCGTTGGATATTCATGCCATTGAAGAATTTATTCTCCGCAGGTGGCGTGGTCATGTGGCCCCTCCTGGGATTTTCAATTCTGGCGGTTGCCCTTATTCTGGAACGAATTTGGTTCTGGACACGTATTGTCAAACGCCAAGATCGCTTGGTGCGAGAAGTGCTCAATTTATATAAACGTGACCCAAAATCAGCTTTCCTGAAGCTCGAACATAGTATTGATTTACCGATCGCCCGAATTTTTTTGGCTGCGTTAGAACTGGAGCAACCCACTCCAGACGAGTTTCGATTGGCATTAGAGAGTGCAGCTCAGGCAGAATTGCCGTTACTAAAACGGTTTAGCACCGTCTTTGAAACTATCATTAGCCTTTCTCCACTCCTAGGGTTGTTAGGGACCATCATAGGGCTGATCAATTCCTTTGCCTCGCTTAGAGTAGGGGATGTAGCAGGCAGTAATGCGATCGGAGTAAGCGCTGGAATAAGTGAAGCACTCGTCTCAACCGCTTCGGGTTTAGTGGTTGCTATTTTTACGTTATTGTTTGCGAACACATTTAGAGGACTTTATTTGCGGCAAATTGCTTTAATTCAGGAATATGGCGGACAAATTGAACTTCTCTACCGTCGCTATTACGAGCGAGGAGGACTTCCCTATGCGTCTTCCTGAGGAGCCTGATATTCCACCTCAAATTAATATCGTGCCGATGATTGACGTCATATTCGCACTTTGACGTTTTTCATCATGTCTACGTTGTACCTGACAAAACCTGCGGGTTTACCTGTTAATCTGCCAAAAGCAAACACAGGTACAACTCAAGCCCAAAGTGAGATCATGGTCACGATTGACCAGCAGGGGCAAATCTCTTTGAATCGTCAGTCTGTCCAATTAAACGATCTGCCAATTCAGTGAGGGATCTAATTGGTAAGAGTCAACAGGCTCTGGTTGTTATCAATGCTGACCAGCAGGCAAGCCATGGCCACGTTATAGCCGTAATGGATCAACTGCGGACTATACCAGGATTAAGACTTGCGATCGCAACTCAAACCCCTGAGAAATAGGAGTCCCTTAAAGCGACTGAGGACTGAGTATATTTACTCGGTCCCCAGTTATCCTTGATATAGATAGCCTAGCCCTTAGCTTTTGCCAATACCAACGTAGCGGAATCCAGCCTGCTCTACAGTTTTGCGATCAAGGAAGTTGCGACCATCAATGATTACAGCTGTGTGCATTAGCTCAGCCATTTTGGCAAAATCAAGAGTGCGGAACTCTTGCCAATCTGTGACTAAAACTAATGCATCACATCCATCTGCTAACCGTTCAGGATCGGTTTCCACAATCACATCTGATAAACCATGACGCATTCCTGTTTGGGAAACGATCGGGTCATAAGCCTTCACCCGAGTTCCCAATCGCGCAAGTTGTTCAATGATATTTAGTGCTGGAGCATCACGCAGGTCGTCGGTATCAGGTTTGAATGTTAAACCTAGTAATCCAACCGTTTTACCCTTAAGAATCTTGAGAACTTGCTGTAACTTTTCAACGACAATTAACCGTTGATGTTGGTTAACGCTGACAGCAGCTTTGAGCAGTTGAGTGTCGTAGCCATAATCGTCGGCCGTGTGAATGAGTGCTGAAACGTCTTTCGGGAAACAAGAACCGCCCCATCCAATCCCCGCCTGCAGAAACTTGCTGCCGATACGAGAATCAAGCCCGATTCCTTTTGCGACTTCTGTTACATCAGCACCAACACGATCGCAAATATTCGCAACTTCATTAATGAAGCTAATTTTGGTTGCTAAAAATGCGTTTGCCGCGTACTTAATCATTTCTGCTGAGCTGAGATCTGTCACCACTACTGGTACTGGTGGCAGAGACCTGTCTGTGGAGTACTGACGCTCAATGATAGGGGCGTAAAGTTCCTGCATGAGCGAAATTGCCTTTGGATTGTTACTGCCCAACACAATTCGATCGGGGTTAAACGTGTCGTAGACTGCTGATCCTTCTCGCAAAAACTCAGGATTGCTAACAACGTCAAATTCTGGCTCTTTTTGCAAGAAGGTACTGACTTTTGCTTCTCCAGAAGCCCCTGCTCCAGCAAGAACAGGTGTAGCAGCAGCTACTTTACGATCGGCATAACCATCAAGCACAAGCATCCGGACCCAATCACCAGATCCGATCGGTACCGTCGATTTGTTTACAATAACCTTGTACTCACCATTGAGGTGTGCACCAATTCCACGCGCCACCGCCTCAACATAGCGGGTGTCGCTTTCACCCGTCGGCAGTGCGGGAGTTCCGACCGCAATAAACAAAATCTGCCCGTGAGCGACTCCTGCACTTAAGTCTGTTGTAAATTCGATGAGTTCAGCCTGAATTGCAGATTGAATAATTTCTGACAGACCAGGCTCAAAGATGGGGAGCGCCCAGCCTTCATCAACTTAACCTTCTCTTCATTGTTATCTACGCAGATAACATGGTGTCCTGCATGAGCCAGACAGGCTCCAGTTACTAGGCCAACATATCCTGTACCAATGACACAAACACGCATAGAAGAAAACCTCAGAAGATATTCAGTAATGAAAGATCAGAAATTATGCACTCCAGATTTGAAACTGGAAGCTTTGTTCCCCAGTGAAGGAAGTTTTTCCCAGAAACCTCTTACGGGAAAAGTGAAACAAAGCAGCTTTGAGCCGAAACCTTTGAGCGGAAATAAAGCTAGAAACTAGCTGCAGATTCTTAGGAGATGTGCTCCCCGGTTGGCAATGAAGTCTCTGGGCTGAGAAGTCGCTCCCGGAAATCCTCAATGGTTTGTTTTAATCCTTCCTGAACGGGTACGGTCGGCTGCCAGCCCAGCCACTCGTTTGCGCGGGTAATATCCGGTTTGCGCCGACGCGGATCATCTTGAGGAAGGGTTTAAATTGAATTTCTGCACCGGGGTTAACCATTTGCTGAACCATTTCCGCAAGCTGCAAAATGGTGTACTCTTCAGGATTCCCCAAATTGACTGGGCCTAAATAGTCACCATTCATCAGCCGCATCAATCCTTCAACCAAGTCGGATACGTAGCAGAAACTGCGCGTTTGGGAACCATCTCCGTAGACAGTAATAGGCGTACCTCTTAAGGCTTGAACGACGAAATTGCTGACAACTCGACCGTCGTTCTCCAACATCCTCGGACCGTAGGTGTTAAAAATCCGTGCTACACGAATCTGAACGTCATTCTGGCGGTGGTAATCAAATGACAAGGTTTCAGCGACTCGCTTACCTTCGTCGTAACAGCTACGAATGCCGATGGTATTAACGTTGCCTCTATAGTCCTCGGATTGGGGATGAATTTCAGGATCCCCATAAACCTCTGAAGTGGATGCTAATAAGAACCTGGCTTTTACCCGTTTAGCCAGTCCCAACATATTTAGCGTCCCGGTAACGTTAGTTTTGATTGTCTTAACGGGATTGTATTGGTAATGAACGGGTGATGCGGGACAAGCCAGGTGGTAAATTTGGTCTACTTCCAGGCGAATTGGCTCAGTAATGTCGTGGCGTATTAACTCAAAGTAAGGATGGTCTAGCCACTTCAGGACGTTGCGTTTATGTCCAGTGTAGAAGTTATCCAGGCATATCACTTCATGCCCTTGCAGCATCAGGCGATCGATCAAATGCGAGCCAATAAAGCCAGCACCACCAGTGACAAGAATTCTCATAATGACGGGTATTTGTGGGGTTAAGGTCCTAACTAAAAAGACGTTTGTGCAGCACAAAGGTCAGGACTAATTTTAGGATGACCAATTGTTTAGAAACTTAACTAAAGTTTGGGCATTCTACAAAGCCTTGTTTACTAGATTTCACTAAAACTTCAAAGCCAGAGAGAAAACTTTTTGGGGAGTACTCTTAGGGACTAAGTTTTAATTTTTAGAGAATAATCATAAAAAGTATCTCAAAATGGTACAGCCTTCGATTCGTTCTCTATTGCTACAGGCAATATCTGAAGGAATACTGAGAACTCAGTTTTGAAGAAACATGAGAGCAACCGTGGCAAGCTCTCTATTCATTTTCGTGTTCTTCAGCGAATCACCCTTCAAGAAAAAAAGGACTAAAAGATAGCAGGGGTATTTATTGTTTCTAGTACTGAGTGTTGCCAATGTCTTTCCTAGGACTCTAAGCGAAGGACGGCCATGAACGCCTCTTGAGGAACGTCTACTGTTCCGATCGCCTTCATACGTTTTTTACCTTTTGCCTGTTTTTGGAGCAGCTTCTTCTTACGGGAAATATCGCCACCGTAACACTTAGCAAGCACGTCCTTACGAAGGGCAGGGATGTGTTCACTTGCAATAATTTTGCTGCCGATCGCAGCCTGGATAGGAATTTTGAACTGATGACGAGGAATTAGCTCTTTTAGTTTTTCGGTCAAAGCTCGACCTACACCGTAGGCTTTGTCGCGGTGGACGATGGTGGCCAGGGATCAACGGGTTCCCCGTTGATCATGATGTCGAGTTTAACGAGAGGATTCTCGCGGTAGCCAATGAGCTGGTATTCCATGCTGGCATAGCCCCGCGATCGTGATTTCATTTGGTCGAAGAAATCTGTCGCCACTTCTGCTAAGGGCAGTTCATAAATGAGTGTTGTCCGCCCTGGAGTTAAGTACTTCATATCCTTAAACACTCCACGACGGCTCTGACTTAGTTCCATCAGAGTGCCAACGAATTGCTCTGGGGTAATGATATCTACTTGAACGTAGGGTTCTTCTATTTTTCTCGATGCTGGGGATCCGGCAGTTTGCTGGGATTGTCGATGAGAAGCACGTCACCTTTCACTGTTGTCACTCGGTAGACTACAGAGGGTGCGGTTGTGATGAGGTCCAGGTCGTACTCTCGCTCCAGTCGTTCCTGGACGATTTCCATGTGCAGCAATCCTAAGAAGCCGCAACGGAACCCAAACCCCATTGCGCTGGAAGTCTCTGGCTCATATTGCAGAGCGGCATCACTCAGTTTCAGCTTTTCTAGGGCTTCCCGTAAATCTTCAAACTGGTCGGCATCCGTGGGAAACATGCCGCAAAAACCATTGGTTTTGCTTCGACATAACCCGGTAGAGGGGCTTTTGCAGGAGACGCTGCCAGGGTAATCGTGTCCCCTACACGGGCATCCTCCACCGCTTTTATTGCCGCTGCTAAATAGCCAACCTCTCCAGCGTGAAGTTCGTTGACCTGAATCTGGTTGGGTGAGAGAACACCCAATTCATCGATTTCGTATTCTTTCCCAGATGCCATAAGACGGACGCGATCGCCCTTTTTCAGTCGGCCATCCATGACCCGGAAATAGACAATTACGCCCCGATAGGGATCGTAATAGCTATCAAAAATGAGTGCTCGTAAAGGCTCCTTCGTAGTGTCTTGGGGAGGTGGAATGAGATGGACAATGGCCTCCAAAATCTCATTGATCCCAATCCCTTCTTTCGCAGATGCCTGGATTGCGTCGGTACAATCCAGGCCAATCACTTCTTCAATTTCCTGCTTTACTCGGTCTGGTTCGGCTCCCGGTAAGTCAATTTTATTCAGTACAGGGATGATTTCCAGGTCGTGTTCTAAGGCCAGGTAAACGTTTGCCAGGGTTTGGGCTTCAACGCCTTGGGATGCATCTACAACCAGAAGGGCACCTTCACAGGCAGCTAGCGATCGCGACACTTCATAGGAAAAATCAACATGCCCAGGTGTATCGATCAAATTTAGAACGTACTGCTGCCCATCACGGGCGCTATAGTTCATTCGTGCTGCTTGCAGCTTAATTGTGATTCCGCGCTCCCGTTCCAGGTCCATGTTGTCCAGAAACTGCTCTTTCATCTCTCTGGCATCCACCGCTCCCGTTGCTTGAAGCAAGCGATCTGCCAGGGTTGACTTCCCGTGGTCAATGTGGGCAATGATGGAAAAATTGCGAATATGGGAAACGGGCGCGTCAGTCATAGGAGTCAATACTCGGCACGGATTCTGCTTAACGTATTGTAATTGTTTCTTAGGCGGAGTAGAGCTTCACTGAAACTCGCATTATTGTTGAATGCCCTGATGTATCCCTGAAAGTAGATATGTAAAATTTATAGAGGGCAACGAAAATTTTATGCCATAGATTGAACTTGCCCGTCTCTAAGAATTAACGAATTGCTCTTATTCGGATATGGTCTATACAGGGTGAATTCTTCATTCTCTGGGATTTTTTTCACTTAGGGATTTTCAACTACCTCTATGAACGAACCTGCTATCCAATCCCATCCACCTTCTGACAAGGTAGAAATTTCGATTCACCTCGACCCTGATTTATTAGACCAAATCAAACATTTGACAAACGATCCCAGCAAGGTGATCGAAGTTGCGATTCGACAGTGGCTTAGAAATGCGAACAGTCGAGACGATGATTTGACTCGTAATCTTCAGCGCAATCCTCCGGTTCCTCCAAGAGGCGAATGGAATGATTGATTGAAGTCCGTCTTGTGCGTACTTCAATCATTTCTACCAGTTCTAACCCTGTTGAGGGCTTTTAGTAACTGTAGGATTTGTAGATGCCAGAGGTCCTGAGCAAGCGTTAGGTGCGTCTATTTTTGAGTGACTTCTTAATTTCTGTGATCACTGAGTTTGAATTTTCAACCTCGTCCAATTGTGAGTCTGATGGCTTCTCTCGCTGATTCTTTAACGTTCCCCATTAGAGGTTCCAGAAATTGCTCACAGAGAAGACCGTTCACGGGAAGCTGTTGATGAAGGAAGCTGTTGATGAAGTGGTGTTTGTTCAGGATGCAGCAGGGAATTACCTGTCGTTGTCCTGCCAGTGCGCCAACTTATCCAATATTGCGTCTGAGCAAATTTTGGGCAGCAAGATAGATGGCGTTTTCGGGCCAGTCGATGTGGCTTCTTACATTGAACGGATTGAGAGAGTACTCAATTGCTTGGCACCTGAACGGTTCAGGTGTGGGTTTCACTATGGCGATATTTCGCTGGTGCTTGATTTGGTGATGGTTTCCAGTTCTGCTGCCAGACCAACCGCCAAGGGCTGTTATTGTGGCTGGTCGGATCGTTAATTTTTCGAGCACAGATCGAACTACTGCACCCCGGAACTGGCAACGTCTCAGAACAGCGAAATCGCTGACCCCTATTCTACGTTTGGGTTGAGTTCCGATCGCTACCAAAAACTTTTAACCCAGATTGCTTGGAATATCAGCCGCACCTTAGATTCGACAACCATCTGGCAGCAGACAGTGAAGGGGTTAGGTAAGGCACTCGGCGTTAGTCGGTGTATTTTTGCCCCTATACATCCCTTAACTCTAAAGTGCAGGTCGTTGCGGAATTCTGTCAGGAGTCCGTTCCCTCTCTACTGAATGCTGAGTTTTGGGTGGCTGAGGATCCCCATCTGAGTGAGGCAATTCAAACTTTAAAGCCGGTTATCGCACAAGGGGTTAAGTTCTCGGATGGAACCGGGGAGGAGTTTAACCTCCGGTCGATGCTGGTCATTGCCACTTGCTATCAGGACCAACCAAATGGGCTGATTATTTTGCATCAGTACGATCGCGATCGCGTCTGGAGTGAGGCGGAACTTGAGTTGATGCAGGATTTAGCAGACCAGGTTGGGACGGCGATCGCCCATGCTAACCTGTTAGATAAAAGCCAGGCTTTAGCAGCAGAGCTACAGAAAGCAAATACTAGCTTGTTGCAGAAACATCGGGAACTCGAAGATGCCCGGTATCAGGCAGAAGAAGCCTCACGGTTAAAGAGTGAGTTCCTGGCCAACACATCCCACGAATTACGGACTCCACTCAACGGAATTATTGGGTTTCTCAAACTTGTCATTGATGACATGATTGATGATCCTGAAGAGGAAGCGGATTTTATTCGCGAGGCTCACCGTTCAGCTCTACATCTAAATGAAATTTTGAACGATGTTCTGGATCTGGTCAAAATTGAGGCAGGCAAGCTGCAAATTGATCTTGGACCTGTGAAATTAGATGATTTGTTAGACGAAATTGAACGGTCTACTCATGCTCAGGTTCGGCAAAGAGGACTCAGCTTTGAGATTCAGAAACCTCCTACCAATGATGAAATTGTTTTGTTTGCAGATTATCTGCGGCTCAAGCAAGTTATGCTCAATCTAGTGAGCAACGCTATTAAGTTTACTCATGAGGGTGGTATCACCGTCAGCGTTGAGGTAATTAAACAAAAATGACGTTCCAAAATCGCGATCTCCCTGGCAAAGTCAAGGTTCGGGTTGCAGATACAGGGATTGGAGTGTCTCTAGAGAAGCAGGACCGATTGTTCCAGTCTTTCAGCCAGGTGGACGGTTCACGCACTCGTCAGTATGGCGGAACAGGTTTAGGACTGGCAATCTCCGCCAATTGGTTGAGGCGATGGGCGGCGTTGTAAATTTCTACAGTATGGGCGAGGGATTGGGTTCAACGGTTACCTTTACTGTTCCCCTTTATCAGGAACCCATTCTCTAGAATGCTTTTCTAAAATACTGTTCCGTCGCTCTCAATTTGGATGGGCGGAAGGCCACCCGTTCTCAATTCAGACGCAATCTGTCGTCCGGCTGCCCAGGTTCCACCCTGAAGGATTTTTGCCAGGGGAGTTCGTCGGTTGTCATGCCAAGTTGCTGTCGAACTGCATCGGCAATGCGATCGAGCAGAACGACGGTCAAAGCACGCCATTCAACGATGACCTCAGAATCTGGTAGATGAGCCTGCTTTAGAATTTCAGGTCGTTTAATTTGCAGTAGCCCCAAATCGACACACAGTCCTCCGTTTCGGTATTCGGGCAATCCAGTAAGATTATCCAGGCCAATAATTTTCAAGCCAAGTTCCTGGAGTGGCTCCAGGAGAGAGTAGGTGAGCCATTGGGAAAGTTTGTGGAAGGGAATGAGGCTGAGCGCATAGGAGTCTGAACTGGGAGATGGGGCAGAATCGCCTGTCTTGGAAAGGGCGGTGTGGGGCCAAACATCGCCAAGGTTAACGCCATTGAGGGTAATCCGTCCTGGCCAAATATCACCAAACCCTGTCAGAACAGCGCTCAAAACGTCCTGAGCCTGAATCTGTCCCTCGTTTGTCTGCTCAAGCAGGTAATCGACCAGATTTCCTGGACGGGGGAGTTGTGCACCAAACAGATGAGGATAAAGGGGAAGGGTTTGTCCGAGTCGATTCAGAAGGTCTACTCTTCCCTGAAGCCCAACCAGTGGATTGCTATGCGTAACCTGAAAGCCTTTGCTTAACTGATGTTCGGTTAATTGTTGGAGGGCGATCGCATCCGCTTGCAAGGGTTTCTCCGCAACGCTGGAAAAACACCTTCACAGAAGAGATGGAAACTAGCAACGGCTAAACCCTCCGATCGCTGAAAATGCTGGTTAGTTCCAGGTTCTTTATATTGCCACGCTGCTCCGCCCCTGCGTCAAGGAGCACGCTTGTAATGACTAAATCAAACTTTGCCCGAGCCTTTTCAACGGGAGTTAGTCCTGAAAGCTTCTCGTCAAAGATTGCTGAGCGAGAAATGCCACCTGCTTCAAAATGTCGCCAGCGGCTGTGAAATGGAATGTTCAAATCCGGGTAGTTTTCTTTAGTGACTTGAATGACGTAATCGGCGGCGCGATCAAGTTGAGACAAATCACAGCGAAAGTAGCGGAGCTTATCGGAACACGCGAGTTCAAACAGTTGCCCACAGCGCTCCTGAATCGCCTGAGGAGAACGCAGGTAGGCGATCGTGTCGTTTGGATTTTGAATATCGCTTAACACAAAACTAACCGTTCATTTGTTTGGGCGTTACTCAGCCAGGCTGCGTCCCTTAATTTCTGCCAGCATCACCTCATCGGGAACTGCCCCATTGGTGTAATAACCTGCTGCTTTTTGGCTTCGATTTCTACCTTGGCATCGGCGGGTATCAGATCTTCTGGAATTGGCACCCGCTCAATAATTTCAATTCCCGATTGGGTGATGGCGTTGTACTTCATGTTGCTCATTGAGATGAAGCGATCGATGCGAGTAATCCCCAGCCAATGCAGTACATCTGGCATCAGTTCTTGGAATCGCATGTCCTGAACACCCGCAACACATTCAGTTCGGGTGAAGTAAGCATCAGCCCGATCGCCCCCTTCCTGTCGCTTACGGGCGTTGTAGACGAGAAACTTTGTCACCTCGCCCAAAGCCCGGCCTTCTTTTCGCAGGTAGACAATGACTCCAGCTCCCCCTTCCTGGGCTGTTTGAATACATGCCTCAATGCCATGCACCAGGTAGGGACGACAGGTACAAATGTCGGAGCCAAAAACATCGGAGCCATTGCATTCATCATGAACGCGGACTGCTAATGGTCGGTCGGGGTCGGTAATTGCTGCAATGTCACCGACCATGTAAACCGTCATGCCGCCGATCGGAGGTAAAAAGACATGCAAATCTGGACGGGTAACGAGTTCAGGAAACATGCCGCCTGTTTGTTCAAACAGCGCTCGTCGCAGTTCTGATTCGGTAACCTCTAGTCGCTTGGCAATTCCCGGTAGATACCAAACCGGTTCGATCGCCGCTTTTGTTACAACTAAATCGCCGTTGGGCTTTAGAATACTGCCATCGACCTGAATCCGCTTCTTTGAAACGGCTTCATTTAGTTCCGGCATGTTGATATGGGCTTTGGTTATTGCGATCGTGGGGCGAATGTCATAACCCTGCTGATACAAACTTGGGTATGCTTCTCCGACCAACGCTCCAAACGGGTCTAGAGATACAATTTTGTCGGGGTCAGCCCAGGCAGGGTAGGGACCAATATGCTCAGCGGGAGAGGTGTTAGTCAAATCTGCCCGGTGGTCTGACTGAAGCTTGCCGCTTGCCACCGCTAAGGCCCGGTAGACCCCGTAGGAACCGGAGTGGGTCCCGATTACATTCCGATGCGCAGAATTGGTCAATGTGCCAATAATGGGTCCTCGTTTGAGGGGATTAGCATCTCCCCAATGAATTGGGAGCGGTTTAGGTCCAAATCGGGCAGGATGGGATGTCAAAACAATGTGTTTCGGTTTAAGCCCTGTCTTATCGCTTGACATAGATGCTCCCTTGAAGGCGAATCATGACGTATAAAAAAGTGAACCCGCCATATAGCTTCATCCGTAGTCAACGAAGCTTATGGGTTTAGGGGCAACCGCTGAAACGGTTTATTGTACGTGAGTCATTTCTGGTAGAATCTACGATTTTACCAGCAGGACCTAGTCGAATGGGTACTTCAGATGGCAGAAATCGTTCGACGCAGTGCTTCGATAATTTGAATATTTGCTTTTGGAAATGGGTATTGTTCAAGTTCCGATAGGGAAACCCATCGAACTTCGTCGCACTCGATCGGCTGCGGTTCGCCGCTGATATGGCGACAGTGGTGAACATTAAGCGTAACCCGGAAGTGACTGTAGGCGTGATCTACAACAATCAGGCGATCACCCACTTCAATTTCAATTCCCAACTCTTCTCGAATCTCGCGCTGGATGCAGGCTTCAGTGGTTTCTCCAGGCTCCACCTTACCGCCGGGAAATTCCCACAGCCCACCAAGTAGTCCGTTTTGGGGGCGGCGATCGATCAATACATTACCCTGATCATCCCCAATGACAGCAACACCAATAATTTTGTGGGGAATGGGAGCATGGGTTTCAGACATAGGTAGATTCTGTTGAATGCCTAAGTTGTATGCTTGGCAGTGGGAAGTCCAGGGGCAGCGATCACAGGTAGGGCGATGGTAAAGGCAGACAGTTGCTCCCAAGTCCATTAGCGCCTGGTTGAAGTCGCGAGGATGCACTGGATCGAGCAGTGCTCTAGAGAGTTCCCAAAGATGGGCGATTGCTCGATTTGGGGTACTGGCAAAGCGACTAACCTCGCCAGCACTCGTTTTACATTACCATCCAAAATTGCCAGGGGTTGCTCAAAGGCAGCACTGAGGATCCCTCCTGCTGTCGTCAAACCAATTCCCGGTAAGGACAGAACGTCCTCTAGTTGTTCAGGAAATACACCATCATACTTCGACTCAATTTCCTGTGCTGCCCGCTGTAAGTTACGGGCACGGGCGTAGTAACCCAACCCTTGCCAAGCTTTAAGTACCTGCTGCTGATCGGCGTCTGCAAGATGCTGGATTGTTGGAAATTGTGCTAGCCATCGCTGGTAATACGGAATTACCGTTTTTACCTGGGTTTGTTGCAGCATAATTTCAGATACCCAGACTGCATAAGGATTCCGTGTCTGTCGCCAGGAAGGTCCCTACCATACTGCTTATACCAAACCAGTAACGATCGTTGCAGCCTACCAGTAGCAGAACTCGGCAAACAAGGTAATTTGCTTGCCGAGTGTGTAGTCTTTGAAGAGCGCGATCGCTTTTTCGACTGAGCCACGCCTAAATAAGGGTTGAGTCGGATTCTAGGAGATTTCTAGAAAATAGATTACCTGTACGGGCAGGTTTTGTAGATAGCTTGTGAGGTTTACCATTTGATTCTGGATGAACCTGCCCATTAAGAAACTCTTTAGCCAATAGTGATGGTCGGTCAACGAAATCTGCTGGTTATTCTGCGGCAGAACTGTCAGCGGACACAAGGGATTTTTCTAATGCCATCCGTTGTTCAGCATTGCGCAGGAAGTACCCGCTCATCATTGCGGATGCCAGTAGACGGCCCAGGTCTTCACGGCTAGTAGTTACCGTTATATTGAAATGTTCGGAAGGCAATCCACCCAGAAGTCCTACGATGTTACGCTCCATAACCTGAAAAACTTCAGGCGAAGTAGGCTTGGAAAGTTGGGCAATTGCTTCCGGGCTAAGGGATTGAACGTAGTGCCAGAATGGATTGCCCGATCCGGCAAAACCTTCAAAAAACTCTGGAGCACGGTCTTCTGATGTGTTGTTCACGATGGGAACCTCGATCAGTTGCTGTAACGTTTCTATAAATTAAATGTACTCAGAATCCCGCTTTGATGCGAAGTGTGAAGAACCGAACCAATTGGGGTGGTGTACCGTTACAGCAGCGATTTTGAAATAAATAAACCGCACCAGGTACAAGAAAGTGCGGTTTATACAATCAAAAATGGTTGTAAGCTTGCCCCATGCAAAATTTCTTAACTTGCCAGGTATTCTCCGATCGCCGCTTTGCGTTTGCGGAGTTTAGTCAGTGCTTCACGTTCTATCTGACGAACCCGCTCTCGACTGATGTTTAGACGATCGCCAATCTTAGCCAATGTGAGCGCCTGACCATCCTCTAAACCAAACCGAAGCGCCAGCACTTCGCGCTGCTGAGGAGTTAAATCGGCCATCAACACCTCCAGGTCCGCCCGAAGGGAAGACTGGGTGGCAAATTCCTCTGGTGAAGCCCCTGTATCTTCCAAAAGCTCACCCAGCTCGGTGTCCTGGTTATCCCCTACACGCAAATCTAAGGAGAGGGGTTGACGTGCCCGTTCTAGATAGTCACGCACCTGACGAGGGGTTAATTCAAGCTCTTGAGCCAGCTCTAATGCGGTTGCTGCCCGCCCTAATCTCTGAGACAGCTGACGTTGAGCCTTCTTAATCTTATTCAGCTTTTCCGTGATATGAATTGGGAGCCGGATGGTTCGTCCCTTTTCAGCAATGGCACGGGTGATTGCCTGGCGAATCCACCAGTAAGCATAGGTCGAAAATCGGTAGCCTTTCGTCGGATCAAATTTCTCGACGCCGCGCTGCATACCGATCGTTCCTTCCTGAATCAGGTCGAGCAGATCGACATTCCGCTTGGTGTATTTCTTGGCAACAGAGACAACCAAACGGAGGTTGGCTTCTACCATCTTGCGCTTAGCATGTTCGCCTTCAGCGATCGCTTGCTGCAGCTCTAATTCGGGCAATCCAACGCTTTTAGCCCACTCCTCTGTAGTGGGGCCTATTCCTGACTTGGATGCAAGCGCATCTCGTGCTCCATAGAGAGCCGACAAACGCTGCACCTGCTTGCCGTAGAGGATTTCTTGTTCATGGGTCAACAGGGGAACACGACCAATCTCTCTCAGGTAAGCGCGTACTAAATCTGTTGAGGTCTGGGCAGTCTTCATAGCGCTCTTTAAGATCAAGAAAAACAAATCGGGACACTGGAAACTAACGGACGAGAAAGCCGAGGTGATAACTCAAACCGTCACCCCTCAAGGTACGAATCTGATTAAAATACGTCCTCCTGGGGAAACGCGATGGAAGCTGAGGCTGATGCGTTACTAGAAGAGAAGAATCCTTGGCTAGATGGTTCGTATCAGGAATACTGAATGGATTAGGAATCTACAACCATCTGAGATGACAGCGCTTCAGGAATTTTCCAGGTTCCCTAGTTTGCCACCTAAATTAAGGATTACACGTAATAAATGACTTTCATGAAGGATTGTAACATTTCTGAGAGGGTAAGTATACCTCCGAGGACGTAACTTATAGGGCTGCACAAGGAAGCAGGCTATGCTTAGAAACAATTTGCTTAGAAACAAATAGGCTAGGAACATTAATATAAAGTCTCCGTTTTAAGAGTACCCATAATTAATTATCCAGAATGCATCCTGTGGAACAAAACGCAAGCCATTGACGGGGAAAAACAGAGTTTTCTCATTATCTCAGATGAAAAATGAGAAGAAACTTAAATTTGCTTAAAGAAATGGGAAGAGGATACTGCTAATAAATAGTGGGTACTAAGGGGGCCAAGTTAGGGTTTAGGGGTTGGAAGATGGGGAAGGAGATAATGAGGCAAGAAGGAGACCCTTTCTTCAATCATCAATTACTAACCCAAACTTCTATTGCCCCTAATTCAAGTAATCCTGTAGCGCTTTCACCGAGAGGGGTTGAGATTGTAAGGACCGAATGGCAGCCGCAGTTGCTCTGGCAGCCGCGATCGTAGTGACGATAGGAATTTTGTAGGCCAGGGCCGATCGACGAATCAGGCGACCATCTGCCTGTGCTTCTTCACCGGAAGGAGTATTAATAATGAGTTGAATCTTCTCATTTTGATCCAATCCAAAACGTGGGGACGGCCCTCATGTAGTTTGAGGACTAACTCCACCTCTAAACCATTCTCCTTCAGGATTTTGCGGGTGCCTTCTGTGGCGACGATGTCAAACCCCAGATCCACGAGATCTTTAACGACGGGGACAACGGCAGATTTGTCACGGTTATTCATCGAAACAAAGACCGTTCCATCCCGGGGCAGACGTTGGTTCGCGGCCAGTTCGGCCTTGGCGAAGGAGGTACCAAAGCTGACATCAATCCCCATGACTTCCCCAGTTGAGCGCATTTCGGGACCCAAGATCGTGTCTGTTCCAGGAACTTATCAAAGGGAAGAACGGCTTCCTTAACGGAAACATGCGGGGAATAACCTCTTGGGTAAAACCAAGCTCGTCAAGGGATTTTCCGGACATAATGCGAGCAGCCATCTTTGCCAGGGGCACGCCGATCGCCTTCGACACAAACGGAACGGTTCGGGAGGCGCGAGGGTTTGCTTCAATGATGTAGACCTGTTCGCCCTGTACTGCAAATTGAATGTTCATTAACCCAACGACCTTGAGCGCTTTTGCCAACTGAACCGTCCATGTTCTGATTTGGTCAAGCGCTGCCGGACTAAGAAATAGGGCAGGAATGGAGCAGGCAGAGTCGCCAGAATGAATTCCAGCTTGCTCAATGTGTTCCATAATGCCGCCGATAACAACAGTGCCGTTATGGTCTGCGATCGCGTCTACATCCACTTCCACGGCATTTTCCAGAAACTTATCAATCAGGATAGGGTGATCGGGTTCGACCTGAACGGCATAGGTCATGTACCGTTCTAATTCCGTATCGGAGTAAACGATTTCCATCGCCCGTCCACCCAGAACATAACTGGGCCGAACTACCACCGGATAGCTGATCCGGCGAGCGGCTTCCAATGCTTCCTGGTAGCTCCGCGCCATGCCGTTGGGTGGTTGCTTAATATCCAGCTCACGCAGAATTCTTTCAAACCGTTCCCGGTCTTCTGCGGTGTCGATCGAGTCTGGAGAGGTGCCCCAAATCTTAGTGGCGACGGTGCAGGCATCACTGGTGAGGTACTTCTGCAACGGAACCGCCAGTTTCAATGGCGTTTGCCCACCAAACTGAATGATGACGCCTTCGGGTTGCTCCGCTTCGATGATGTTGAGCACATCTTCTCTGGTGAGTGGCTCGAAGTAGAGACGATCGCTGGTGTCGTAGTCCGTCGAAACGGTTTCTGGGTTGGAGTTAACCATGATGGTCTCAAACCCGTCGGCCCGCAAAGCAAAGGACGTGTGACAGCAACAGTAGTCAAATTCAATCCCCTGACCAATGCGGTTTGGTCCGCCGCCCAAAATCATCACCTTACGCTTGTCAGAAGGGAGGACTTCAGTTTCTTCCTCGTAGGTAGAGTAATAGTAGGGAGTGAAGGCCTCAAATTCAGCGGCGCAGGTGTCTACGGTTTTATAAACGGGAATGACACCAAGGGATTTGCGGTAGGTGCGAACATCATCCTCGGTAGTCTTGGTAGCAAAGGCAATCTGACGATCGCTAAACCCCTGACGCTTGACAGCAAACATTTGCTCCTTGGTCAAGTCTTTTAGGGGTGTACGCTTGAGGAATTTCTCGGTATCCAGAATTTCCTGCATTTTGTCCAGGAACCAGGGATCGATCGCGGTCAGCTCGAAAATTTCCTCAACGCTCATCCCCATCTGCATCGCGTGGCGGAGGGTAAAGATTCGCTCTGGATTGGGAGTCCGCAGGCCAGCCCGGATTTGCTCTAAGCTGGGCAATTTCTCTGGCCGATCGCAGCCCCAGCCAGCCCGACCCGTTTCTAATGAACGTAGCGCTTTTGGAATGACTCTTGAAACGTACGTCCGATCGCCATTGCTTCCCCAACCGACTTCATTTGAGTCGTCAGCACAGGTTGGGAACCAGGGAATTTTTCAAAGGCAAACCGGGGAATTTTGGTGACAACATAATCGATCGTTGGCTCGAAACTGGCCGGTGTTTTCTTTGTAATGTCGTTTGGGATCTCATCCAGACTGTAGCCAACCGCCAGCTTTGCCGCCATTTTGGCGATCGGAAACCCGGTTGCTTTCGATGCCAGCGCAGAGCTTCGGGAAACCCGTGGGTTCATCTCAATTACGATAATTTCGCCCGTGACGGGGTTCACCGCAAACTGAATGTTGGAACCGCCCGTTTCTACCCCAATCTCGCGGATGATCTTAATCGAGGCATCCCGCAAGCGCTGATATTCCTTGTCGGTGAGAGTTTGGGCCGGAGCGACGGTGATTGAGTCGCCCGTGTGGATCCCCATTGGGTCGAGGTTTTCGATTGAGCAAATAATCACCACGTTATCTGCCAGATCGCGCATCACCTCCAGTTCATACTCCTTCCAGCCCAGAAGGGATTTTTCAATCAAAATTTGAGAAACGGGACTGGCATCTAAACCAGACTGAGAAATTTCCTCAAATTCTTCCTGGTTGTAGGCAATACCGCCACCGCTGCCGCCCATTGTAAAAGCAGGCCGGATAATCAGCGGATAGGAACCAATTTGCTGCCCGATCGCCCGCGCTTCCTCCAGCGTCGTTGCTAAACCGGAGGGGCAGACGGGCACACCAATCCGGGCCATTGCCTCTTTAAACAGCTTGCGGTCTTCCGCCATTTCGATCGCGGGTAGTTTTGCCCCAATAAGCTCAACCCCATACTTCTCTAACGTGCCACTCTTTGCCAGCGCCACTGCCAGGTTGAGCGCTGTCTGTCCACCCATTGTTGGCAACAGAGCATCGGGACGCTCCTTCGCAATAATTTTCTCAACAATTTCAGGAGTCAATGGTTCAATGTAGGTGCGATCGGCCGTCTCCGGGTCCGTCATAATTGTTGCCGGGTTGGAGTTGACCAGCACCACCTCATACCCTTCATCACGTAGGGCTTTACATGCCTGGGTGCCTGAGTAGTCAAACTCACAGGCTTGCCCAATCACGATGGGACCAGAGCCAATCAGCAGAATTTTGTGGAGATCATTGCGACGAGGCATAGTGATGACCGGATCGAGGGCTAAAAATCCCACTTATTGTAAGGGCTTTCTTATTACGAATTGGTAGCCTTTTATCTAATCCCAAGGATTTTGGAGAAGGGCTTGAGGGAAGAGGGTGGGAGAGATAGGGAAATGGAGAGGTAAGAGATGCCTTGAAATTAGGGTTTGGGCCATAGAAAAATGTCGGATGCGCGAAAACCGATCCGACGTAATTGCTTGCAAGACAAATTGAGGAACGTCAGGAATTGGTTAGGGAACCGTTTGAGGAATTGGCCCTGGTACAGGTTGAGGGATTGGTGCTGGAACGGGTTCGGGCGCAGGTCCGGGCACAGGCTGGGGAACTGGACTGGGCACAGGTTCGGGCGCAGGTCCGGGCACTGTTTCTGGTACAGGGTTGGGAGTAGGGTTCGGTCCTGGATTTGGAATTTCGGGTGCTGGGACTTCGGGGTGTAAACCATAATTTTAGGAAGTAGGGGGCAGGAATCAGGGGGCAGGAATCAGGGCCAGAAGTTTCTGTTTACTGATTTACTGGCTACTGTCCTCAGCCTAGACATCTCTTTCGAAAACGCCATCTCTCTTAATAGATGTAATAGATGACCCATCATCAAATTTTTTCGCAGGAAAGTACGCCCTTGGTGGATGCACTGCGCGACTGTGCTCGATCGCCCAATGCACCGTTTTATGCACCAGGGCACAAACGGGGAAAAGGGGGTCCAAGTCGGCTGACGGAGTTGTTTGGCGCTCAGGTTTTCAAGCAGATTTGCCCGAATTGCCCGAACTGGATAACCTATTTGCGCCAGAGGGCGTGATTTTGCAGGCTCAACAACTGTCAGCAGAGGCATTTGGAGCCGATCGCACCTGGTTTTTGGCAAACGGTTCCACTAGCGGAGTAGTTGCAGCGATTCTGGCAACCTGTGGCCCTGGCGATAAGATTGTGCTGCCTCGAAATGTGCACCAATCTGCTGTTTCAGGATTGGTTCTCTCCGGCGCAATTCCTATCTTCATTACGCCTGAATACGATCCGACCTTTGATATTGCCCACAGCATCACCCCAACAGCGGTTTCAGAGGCGCTGGCAAGACATCCCGATGCGAAGGCTGTGATGATGGTTTATCCCACCTACTATGGAGTCTGTGGAGATATTGCCGCGATCGCTCACATAGCTCATCAACACAACATTCCGCTTCTAGTAGATGAAGCCCACGGTCCTCACTTTACCTTTCATCCAGACTTGCCAATCTCAGCGCTGGCAGCAGGTGCCGATTTAACCGTCCAATCTACCCACAAAGTATTGTCGGCTTTGACTCAAGCAGCCATGCTTCACACTCAGGGAATGCGAGTGGATAACGATCGCCTTAGCAAGGCCCTTCAGCTTGTTCAGTCTACTAGCCCGAGCTACTTACTGCTGGCCTCGCTCGATGTGGCCCGCTACCAGATGGCAACCCAGGGAAAAAAAGCTAATGGAGCGGACTCTGGCTTTGGCAGAGGGCACGGTCTTGTATTAATCAAATTTCTGGGCTTTTCACGCTTAACACCGATCGTGCAGGCAGCCCAGGGTTCTTTTCTCTCGATAAAACTCGGCTAACGGTTGCCGTTTCCAATTTAGGTATAGATGGCTTTCGAGCCGATCAACTTCTACACCAGCAGTTTGGCATTACTGCTGAGTTGTCCGCACTGCAACATCTAACATTCATTGTTAGCCTAGGAAACACTGGTAACGATATTGACCTGCTAACACAAGCGTTTGAACAGTTAGCGAATGAAATGAACCAGGGACCAGGAGAAGGGAAGGCGGAAGGCAAACTAAATAACGATTACCAATCATCAATTACCGATTACCCAACTCAAAACTCAAAATTCAGCGCTCAAAACTTTTCTCCCCTCCGCTTTCTCCTCGCGATGCGTTCTTTTCTCCCGTTGAAACGCTACCGATCGAGCAAACAGTCGATCGCATCAGTGCGGAATTGGTTTGCCCTTACCCACCTGGTATTCCCATGCTGCTACCTGGTGAAGCAATCTCGGTAGAGGCACTGGCCTACTTGCATCGAGTTCTTGCATCTGGTGGAATAGTTAGCGGCTGTACAGACCCTACACTTAAGACGTTAAAGGTTGTCAGATAGCGAGAGGTGATAAGGGTTTGGTGTTGGGGATTGAGAGTTGGGAATTGAGAGTTAAGAATTGAGAATTAAGGATGAATGGGTTGTGCATGACTCAAAGTTCAAAAGTCTTAATTCCTGCTTTTGAGATTCCCCCTGTCCCCATCGCCCACTTCATAATTCATGATTTTCAGCTCATAATTCCCAGTTCCCAATTCCCTTATTCCCCTTTTGCCATGCCGTCTTCCCTCTGGCCTTACATCACACCTGGCATCCCGGATGAGCTATTTGAGAGGCTACCAGGCATTCCAATGAGTCCGCGTGAAGTTCGGCTGCTGCTAATTTCTGCTCTAAGGCTCAAGGTCGATTCTGTACTTTGGGATATTGGAGCGGGAACGGGCACCATTCCGGTGGAAGTGGGTTTACTGTCTCCTCAAGGAAGAATCTTTGCGATCGAGCGCGATGAGGAAGTTGCAAGCTTAATCCGCCGTAATTGCGATCGCTTTGGTGTCGCTAATGTAGAGGTTGTTGAAGGGAGTGCGCCTGAGTGTTTGAATGATCTGGTCGAAAATCCTCAACGGGTCTGCATTGAAGGGGACGTTCCATAAAAGTCATCCTGAAAGAAGTTTGGCAACGATTGCAGCCCGAAGGACGAATCGTTACCACAGCAGCAAGCCTCGAGGGCCTCTATCAAATTTCAGAGAGTTTTGCGGAACTACAGGTTCGTAATGTCGAAGTGGTTCAATCTGCGGTCAATCGGCTGGAAAAGCGCGGCAATAGTCAAACCTTTGCTGCCATTGATCCTATCTTCGTTTTAAGTGGAGAAAAATTAGATTAGTTACTGGGAAACCCACTGATAAGAGTGGACGGGATTCGGTTAAAGTGTTCCAAAGGATTCTTAACTTTCTTAATCTCCAGCTAACCTCACCTTATCTGAAGAGCCGTTGAGATCCTTGCTAAGTGTAGGACCGTCATTAAAGTGGTGGAATTACAGGTCACATCCTTAAGCACCTTAATTCTTCAAATTTTGTTTTGGCATTTGTGCAGGAAGTAAATATCTGAAGAAGTGGTGTAAGGATGGTTTGGGTTCTCTTCGAGATAAGCAAGTTCTATGCCCTGGTCTCGTGTTGTTAGTGGAATTATAGGAATTCTCATTGCCCTGGTCATGTTCGTGCTGGGGGTGGTATTTTACCGCTGGTTTTGGCGTGATTATTTATCTAGGGCAACTGGAGTATTTTCAGCTTGCCAAGGCCAAAGGAATTGCCCCAGCAACAAAGAGCACATTGGTCGTAACGCAAGTCCTGTTGCTGATATCCAATATTTCACCCATGCAGGCAGACGTGGTGTTTCCCGTCGCTGGAACATTCATCTGCTTCTATCTTCTATTCCAGCCCAAATTTGCCACAATCGCCGATATTTCTACGTCCATCATGGGATTGTTCTACGTCGGCTATCTGCCAAGCTACTGGGTTCGCCTGCGATCACTGGGCCAGTCCGCTGTCAGCAATATTCCGTTTGATGGCTATCTGCCCCAATCGTGGAATGATTTCGGTCATTTACCTCAGGGTTTAACCTATACCCTGCTTGCCTTTAGCTGTATGTGGGCAGCCGATATTGGCGCATACGTCTTTGGCAAATTCTTTGGGCGAACCCGTCTTTCCGATATCAGCCCCAAAAGACCGTAGAAGGGGCAGTATTTGGAGTCACAGCCAGCATCGTCGTCGCGATCGCTGGCTCCTGGTATCTATCCTGGCCCGCTGCACCGATAACGGGGGCTGCTTTAGGTTTGCTGATTGGCATTGCCAGCTTGCTAGGAGACTTAACCGAGTCAATGATGAAGCGCGATGCAGGAGTGAAAGATTCTGGACAACTCATTCCTGGTCATGGTGGAATCTTAGATCGGGCAGATAGCTACGTCTTTACCGCGCCTCTGGTGTATTACTTCGTAACGCTCGTATTGCCATTGTTGCCACGCTGACCGAGACGGGATGGAGCTAAGAAGATGCGGTGATGAAGGGATATTATCCTTATATCCCTCATCCTTTACTCTTCAGTCACTTTCTTCGGGAGTCACCATAATTTGACCCTGACAACGAATTTGGCCTGCTTCCAGGATTAGCGTTTCGAGAGATACTTCTGGTCCCAGGTCGAACTGCAGGTCATCCGAGCTTTGGAACGTTTCAGATGAACCTGTTTCAGCGAGCTGCCAACGGATAGAATGGAGCCGCAAACGGTTCCTATCTTCCAAAAGCAGCCCTGTGTGAAGAACGACGGGCAGAGAATGAGCTTCTGACTCAAACGTGGCAGAAAAGGTTATCTTCCGTCTTTGATACAAACGTGTGGTTCCTGAATGTGAAGCGTTTGTCCAGGTTGGAACAACTCGTGTCCCGATTTGTTTTCTGTTTTTAAGAGGGTGAGCAAAAAATCGGTTATGGCGTTGCCCAATAGGGACGATCGCAAAGAGGCGTTCAAATCCGCTTCGTACATGAGTACTTCCCCTGAAATCGGAAACGACTCTAACAGGCGAAGGGGTTGACCGCGCAACACTTGCCCCAAATTGGTGCGAATGTGCTCCCCTGACAAACAAACCTGGCTGATATGTAACCCCGATAGATGGCTTTTTGGGCAGAGACGAAAACCCGACTAATGCAGCCAGAAAGAATCTGTCGATCGCCTGCTTCAATCTTCAACTGCAAGCCTTCTACCTGCTCCAATTGCGATCTCAGCCAAAGCTTTATGGCTGGAGAAAGCACAGTTGTAATGACTCGGCTCTGCTTGGACATACGAAACCTACTGGATGGGAGCAGAAGTGGACACGGGGATAATTTCAAGAAATCAACGACTAAACCGTTTCATCATCCCATTCCTAAGCTTTAGCTTTTGTAAACAGCTTTGAACACGTCGAGTATACCGGACGCGATCGCTCAACTTTCGCAGAACTTACGCCTTCTACCAAAACCTTGGAAGCGCAAATGCTTGTGATTCGTCATCAAGCTTAGTTTTCGAGTAAACCTTCAGGGTTTGCGCAAGTCCCATTGCAGGTGTTCTCTAGCAAATCACCGACCGTTACAGTCTCATAGCAGCCATTGGGATCGCATTGTCAGAAAAATATGACATTTAAAATCAAGGAAAAACTTATGTCATGATTTAATGATATTACGATCCCGCTTTTTCCTGAGAATCCGTACATATGCCTAAAATTCGCTTTTTCCAGACCTTGACCCAGAAACGAGTTTCCGGCACCATGACTATAGATTTGATCCCCGATTCCAAAGGATGATCCCCGATCCCGAAATCATATTGAAATGAGCATTTGTAGAGAGCTTATATCGGACACATTGAATCTGGAGAGTGAGTCGAAATGGCAAAAGAACGTCCCCCTTGGAAGAGATGACTCTACGGCAACTGCGTAAAGTTGCCAGTGAATTTGGCGTATCCCGCTACAGTCGAATGCGCAAAGATCAGTTGCTCGCTGCAATTCAAGAGATTCAGCAGCGTATTCAAGGAGTTCCAACCCCAACAACATCCCGTAAGCTGGAGGCACAAGAAGAGGTGGAAGCGGCTAAGTTTGATTTAGGGCAGGATGACCGGACTGGAGGTTCATTGGCAGCGGTTGATGAAGGGTTGGCTGATTTACCAGATGGGTATGGCGACAGCCGAATTGTCTTAATGCCAAGGGACCCTCAATGGGCGTACGCCTACTGGGACGTCACCAATGAGCATAAAGAAGAGATGCGGCGGCAGGGAGGCCAGCAGCTTGCACTTCGTCTCTATGACGTTACAGATATCAGTCTTTCCTCCCAGAGTCCGCACAGCATCCAAGAATATCCCTGTGATGAACTGGCACGGGAATGGTACTTGCCAATCCCAGTCAGTGATCGTGACTATGTGGTTGATATTGGCTATCGCTGCGCCGATGGTCGTTGGTTGTTGCTGTCCCGCTCTGCTCCGGTTCGCGTTCCTCCTGTCTATCCATCTGACTGGATTGAGGATCACTTCCTGACGATCGGTTGGGATGAGGATCTGCGCAGCAAAACCTTCCTGGAGCTTGTACCGCCCAGTAAGCGGGTTGCAGGCGTTCCCAGCAATGCAATTTACGATCAAATCTTTGGCATGGCTGAGTCTGCCGAAGCTCAGCGAGTTGCAGGTTCTCTATTTGGTTCGATGCAGCACGTTGCTGGGTCTATATACGGCTCGGTGCAAATAGTTGAGTCTATTAGCTCCTACGTGTTCCCCTCTGGTGTGGGTATGTGGGCAGTTCCAACCACGTCTGGCCTGACTATGTCTGGGGCTGGTCTTGGATTTTCTGGTTCCCTACCAATCAACCGTCCCCGCAAGTTCTGGTTGGTTGCGGATGCTGAATTGATTGTCTATGGTGCGACTGAGCCTGATGCTACCGTCACAATTGGTGGCCGTCCCATTAAACTGAACCCCGACGGTACCTTCCGTTTCCAGATGTCTTTCAAGATGGTCTGATCGATTTCCCAATTTTGGCTGTTGCTGCGGACGGTGAGCAAAATCGTGCAATCCACATGAAGTTCAACCGCGAAACGCCAGAGCGACGGACTAACACTAAGGAAGAAGCGGTCGAGGAGTGGTTGGCATAAGCATCTGCATCAAATCTTCTATCCATTCTTGATACCCCCTAAAGTCCCTCATCAATCGATGAGGGATTTTTTTGTGTTCAGAATACAAATTGACAGAAGTTGAAAGTCAAAGAATGGTTTATAAGTAGTCTCTTTATCGACTCAAAATGACGCCTGAACAAATCAGTACATCGCTTGCAAAACTCTTTGGGGATCAGGTAAAGCCCTCTGCTCCTGATTCTTGGCAAATCGAGGCTTCTGATTTTCGGTTACTCGTTCTCCTTTCTGAGGACAAGTCGTGGCTTCAGTATTAATCCCGATCGTCCCGTCTCAAGACGCTCAACCATTTTGGAACAGATCTTGGAAGCAAACTTTGGTAGCACTCAAGAAGTTCGTTACGCGCTGCACCAGGATATTTTGTGGGGAATCTTTTACCATCGATTGGCCAGTTTAGAAGAAGATGATTTTTGGCTGCAGTTCAACGGCTAGTTGCGCTGAGTCAAGAAGGGATTGAAAGTTTTTTCAAAGTCTGGTTGAAATGCGTGTCCGCCAAATCGTTCAGGTTTCTAAACTACAGGGGCAGTCTCTTGAATCAACGCTCCAAATGCTAGATCGTTTTTATGAAGAGGGATTGATGGGGGAAATGGGCGCAACTGCCCAATCTCGTGAGGAAACCTTGGCAGCTTGGAAGTATCAGCTGGAGCGATTGTGGGATGAAAATTAGGCGAAGAAGGAATGGAACGGACTGTTGAATATGAATATTATTGAAGTTCTCAAATCTGACTATGCGACCTTTCCCCAGAATCAGACGTTTAGCGTCTATAAAGAGGATGTGTTTTTCAAGATCCCGTGTTCAAGTTTCGGGGGCGCGATCGCTATCAAATAATGATTGGTTTCATTCGGACTTTTTTCCTTAACTGCAAAATGGACCTGCATAACATTCAGCAGAATGGCAACACCATTCGTACAGACTGGACCCTAAGCTGGAATGCCCTTCTTCCCTGGAAACCGCTTATTACTGTCACAGGCTGGAGCAAATTGACGATCGATCCGGATGGCTTAATTGCTTCTCACATTGACTACTGGAACTGCTCACGGCTGGATCTCTTAAAACAGTACTTTGCGTTTCGGGCAGATTAATAAGGGAAATGCTTTACAACCTTGGCCCTTCCTATCATCCCAATCTAAAAAACCGATAAAGTAAAAGAATGTAAATCTACTCTCAGGAAAGGTTCGATATTCATGCGTGTGATTTTGATGACGGGAAAGGGAGGCGTTGGGAAGACCTCTGTTGCCGCTGCTACAGGGCTGCGTTGCGCTGAGCTTGGTTATCGAACCCTCGTCCTGAGCACAGATCCGGCCCATTCTTTAGCAGACAGTTTCGACCTGGAGCTGGGCCACGAACCGAAAGTGGTTCGTCCAAACCTGTGGGGGCAGAATTAGATGCTCTCATGGAGCTTGAAGGGAATTGGGGCGCAGTCAAGCGTTATATTACTCAGGTCTTGCAAGCGCGCGGGCTAGAAGGCATCCAGGCAGAAGAACTGGCAATTCTTCCAGGAATGGATGAGATTTTGGGCTAGTTCGCATGAAGCGGCACTATGACGAAGGGGATTTTGACGTCCTGATTATTGACTCCGCTCCCACTGGAACTGCCCTGCGGCTGCTGAGCCTACCCGAAGTTGGAGGATGGTACATGCGCCGCTTCTACAAGCCGTTTCAGGGTATTTCAGTCGCCTTACGTCCTCTGGTAGAGCCTATATTCAGGCCGATCGCAGGCTTTTCCTTACCTGACAAAGAGGTAATGGATGCGCCCTACGAGTTTTATGAGCAAATTGAAGCCTTGGAAAGGTGCTGACCGATGCCAGCAAAACGTCAGTCAGGCTGGTGATGAACCCGGAGAAGATGGTGATCAAAGAATCCCTCCGTGCCCATGCTTACCTCAGTCTGTACAACGTATCAACCGATTTGGTCGTGGCGAATCGTATTATTCCTGATTCGGTGAGCGATCCGTTCTTTCAACGTTGGAAAGAGCTTCAACAGCAGCATCGCCAGGAAATTCACAATAATTTTTCACCCCTACCAATCAAAGAAATCCCCTTTACTCCGAAGAGATGTGTGGTCTAGATGCCTTGAATCGGTTAAAGGAAACGCTCTATGGTGACGAAGATCCAACTCAGGTTTACTACCAGGAAACTACGCTGCGAGTCGTTCAAGACCACCAGCAGTACAGTTTAGAAGTTTATTTGCCTGGAGTTGAAAAAACTCAGATTGAGTTGAGTAAAACTGGGGATGAACTCAACATTCGAATTGGCAATCATCGCCGAAATTTAGTGCTACCGCAGGCACTAGCAGCCCTACAGCCAGCCGGAGCAAAAATGGAAGACGACTATCTGAAAATTCGCTTTGCTGATACAGCAAGGGTTTAGTAAAGAAGTGTCAGGTTTTAGGTGTCAGGTGTCAGGGAAGAAACAGTCAGTGACAAACGCTTTCAGCCCTACGAAATGTCCTACTCTGATGGCTATGGATTAAGCCTTTTGCTCTTCAAAGCTTGGTTTCACCCCGCACCCCGCACCCCCTATCCTCACAGCCATCGCTGTCAAAACGCTTCAGAAATTCTGGTCTTGCCTGTTGGGTCTGCTGTAAAACTTCCTCAAAGGCAGACCAGTCATCATGCTCGACTTGAGTAATGAGTTGGTTCAATTGTTCCTGGTAGACGTGGAGCGAGCGTACGAGGAAGCTTTGTTGTACCGCGCCATCATCAATCCCAGCTCTGGATTTCCACCCCAACTCGGCTGGTATCTCGAAAACCGGAGCTAGCCAGAGCTTTGCCAATTCCAAAACGGTCGGATCAGATTCTTCAAGACAGGCCGCAATCAAACTAGCGCTAGCGATAACGGGTAAATGGGAGATCCAGGCAACCGCTCGATCGTGGTCAGCAGGACGGCAGCGGTAAATTCGGGTTCGCAGGGGCCGAACAACATCCTCAACCATTTGTACAGCAGGGGTTGGAGTTCTCTCCACGGGCGTTAAGACATAAGCAGCATCCGTAAACAGATCCCGTTGAGCTGCCTCAATTCCGCTTTCAGCCGTTCCTGCCATTGGATGGCCACCCACAAAGTTGGGCCATAGGGGGCGATCGCGTCTACAACCCACCCTTTCACCGATCCCACGTCTGTCAGCACCGTTTCCCTTGAAAGGTGAGGATCAGTTCCTTTACGGTCGCTAGCATCACTGCTAGCGGTGTACAGAACAAAAACCAAATCAGCATCTTTTAACAAGGAAGAATTGACGCTTGCCTCATCAACCGCCCCGCGATCAATCGCGCGATCGCAGGTTTCTGCTTTCCGGCTGACGCCCAAGACATAATGTCCGTGCGTCCGCAAATCCAATCTAGCGAGCCGCCAATCAACCCCAAACCGACAATGCCAATCCTCATACAGCAGTCCTAACTCATCTGTGAAACCGCACAGCTTGTGAAAAGGTTTTGAAAATCTTTTTTGCAAGCCAAATCGGATCGTTATACTACGTCCTTTTGCTTACAAAGAATTTTCTCCGGCCTGTCAGGCTGATCCGCCCTAAATCTGGGCACGTTAACGTTGGTGCCAATCAATTGGAGACAGCCGCGAAGGAGCCTGAATGAAAGCTGAGGACGTGCTGAAAAAATACGCGTTGGGTGAGCGAAACTTCCCGGTGTGAACTTGAGCGAAGTAAATCTGACAGGCGCAAACTTAAATGACATTAATCTATCAGGTGCTAACTTAAGCGTGGCAAACCTCAGCGGCGCAAATTTAAGTCTGGCAAACCTTTCGAAAGCTAAACTCAACGTTGCTAAATTGAGCGGCGCAAATTTGAGCAAAGCTATTCTTACAGAAGCAATTCTTAATGTGGCTAATCTGACGCTGGCAGATTTAAGCGGGGCAGAATTAAGCTGCTCATCTTTCGTTAGAGCCGAACTGGGTCGGGCTGATCTCAGTGGCGCTAATCTCAGCCGATCGAACTTTAGTGGCGCAGACTTAAAAGACGCCAAGCTAAAAACAGCAAACCTTGCCAATGCCAATTTGAGTCGGGCTGACCTGAAGTGGGCAAATTTTACGGCCACTAACTTGGCCCAGGCAAATCTCCACGGAGCAGATCTGAGCAGTACAGAATTTAGTGGAGCAGACCTGAGCAATACCGAACTCAGACAGGCAAACCTCAGCCGAGCTAGTATGCGAGGAGCCAATTTGAGTGGTGCAAATTTACGATGGGCTGACCTGAGTGGCGCTGATCTGAGTGGCGCTGATCTGAGTGGGGCAAAATTAAGCGGTGCAAATCTGACCGGAGCAAATTTAACCAATGCAACGCTGCTCGGAACCACTCTTGTGCATGTGGATTTGACGCGAGCGAATCTGATTGGAGTGGACTGGGCAGGGGCAGATTTAAGTGGAGCAACATTGACCGGGGTAAAGCTCTACTCGGTCCCCCAGTTCGGGATCACGACCGAAGGCATTATTTGTGACTGGGTGGACCTAAGCTCCAATGGGGACCAGAGCAATGTTTATCGATTCACATCTGAGGACCACAAAACCTTTTTTCGTAAGACATGCCCCATAGTGCGACTGGTAGTCGATGCTGCGCTAGAGCATGATGCCCATTATGCGTTAGCAGTAACATATCGCCAGATTGCACAGAACAGCCCGTCAGCATTCAATCCTCCCAATATTCAGGTTAGCCGCCACAGGACAACGTTAACCTTCGAATTAGAGAGTGACGAACAGCTATTTCTTGTATCCTATGTCGGAGTCCTACCGTTTAGAGATGCCCCCTTATCCAGGAAAGCACTATTGCTCTGACTCGTATGATTCGTTCAGAGGAGGTCTTCCACCGCTTTGGTCAATTCGACTACTTCCAGCGCTTAAATACAGCCATCGATTCCACTCTAAAGAGGCTTCACGAATTCAAACTTTCCAAGTCCACTCTCAACACCTTGGGCAAAATTCGATTTTTTCAGGCATCTACCAAGACAACGCTGATCAATTCAAGCAATCAATCCCTCGGGTTACACACGCATCCAATGTTTGGCAAGCGTTTGACAGAAAGTCCTGACCCGATCGCGTCTCCAATCGCCCTATTACAAAATCAACCTCAAACAACCCCCTCCCTCACAATGTTGATCGACTTTATCCAGGGATTCCACTACAGATTGAGCGATCAACGATAGACTCAGCTAAGTTGGAGTAAATGTCTATTCCTTTTACCCTTGCGTTATGAGAAATTAGGACAACCCTACTGAACGATTGAAATTCTTTGTAGGAAGGGTGACGTTAAAAAATGAGAAAGCATTTTTATTGCTCTGGCGTTTTCTGCTCTAGAGCTTACAGCAATGCTTCGATGAATGCGCCACAATCTTGCTTTCTGGGTACAGGGTTTAGACGGGGCTTAGCAATCCAAATCGACCGTCATTCGACCGTAAGATTTGAGCTTTTGGTTTTCGTCCTGGCTTGTTTCCTTCCAGCAATTCAAAAAATGATGGGGTAGTTTAAGGTCGCAGACGACCTTGGCATCTGTGTCAGAATGAAGGTCATTTGGTTAACGAGGGGCCGAAATTCGTGATTGAGGTAGAAGTTCATCAGCAACTCCGCGCCTTCCTGCGAGAGCAGGGAAAGCCCTATTGGTCCCACCACCTCACAATGGCTCGTCTAGTAGCACGAGCATTGCGTTTGGGGCGAAATGCTCTGATGCAAATTGATGCCCTCTCGTTACCAAGGGCGGTACCGTCTCAGCTACCTTGTGCCAGTTCTCATGTGGGAGGGACCAGTTGTTCTAATAGCGACTGAGGCAGTACAGCAACGACTGCTGATGGTTGAGATCCCACAGTTGCGTCAATGGATTCAATCCCCAAAACCCATTCATACTGGCAATCGCTTTCCAGATCAAAACTTTCAAGGATTGCTGTTAACGACACCAGAGTCCTGGCTCAGCGATCGTCTCTACAATCACGGGCGATTTCCTGATGGTGTTCCCACAATATTTGATGGAGTTGATGATTTGGAAACGTGGGCCCATGCTCAGCTCACTACCCAAATTCAACCAGCTGATTGGAATGCCTTAATGCTTGCATTCCCCAATCATGTCGAAGAAATTCGTGATGCCCGTGTTCAATTAACAAAAGCAATCTTTCAGCGTCCTCCTAATCCTTATGAGTGCTGCCTGATTGAATCCTATGAACGGGGTATTCTAGAAACCCTGTCCCAGCAACTTCAAACATCCCTGCCTACAATCGCTCTTTCTTCAGAGGGAGAGAATCGTTCGATGGTTTCAAACCATCAACTTGTACCCGCGTTTTCGTCCTTTCCCCATTTCCCTGCTGTCTGGCGTGATTTTTGGCGGTCCTTACAGACAGACAATCAACTGGTTTGGGCTGAAATTGCGCGTCGTCAAGGGCAATTTACCTTGAAGTGTGGTCCTGTCGAAATTGCGTCTGCACTTAGCCCCATTTGGTCTCGTCAACCGATCGTCCTGATTGGAGGAGCGCTGGACCTTGATCCCGATGCTTCTGTTTATCGTCAACGCTTGGGTTTAGGCGACCTCACCTGCCTCAAGTTCTCATCCGATCGTCAGGATGAGTTAATCCAGCTTTATGTGCCAGATAAAGTTCCGATGCCAAATACGCCTGAGTTTCAGCAGTCCCTGATCCAGGAAATGCATACGTTGCTCAGGGTTAGTTCAAGTGCACAAGGACTAACCGTTTTATTAATTGGGATGTACCCCTTAAAGCTCAGGTTGGGTCTGTCTTGGCTTCCGAATTTGGTTCTCGAGTTCAGGTTGAGCGAACTTGTTTGGATGACAATGGAGTGCTCGTAGCGGGCTGGGAGTTTTGGCGGCAGCACCAAAGTGTGTTGCCAGCTCCTCAACTGCTAGCGATCGCGACCCTACCAATTCCCTCCCTCGAAAATCCTTTAGTTGCAGGACGGGTTGCCTACTATAAGCAATTACGGCAAGACTGGTTCCGTCTTTATCTTTTACCCGAAGCGTTGAGTGAACTGCAACGGGCTGTTGCGCCTGTTCGAGAGCATCAAGGGATCGTTGCTCTGTTGGATAGCCGCGTGATTCATCGCAACTACGGACACCAGGTTCTAGCAGCGTTGAATCCGCTTGCCCGTCTCAGCTATTTAGATTCCAGCCTCTTTACTCACCCTGATTGCTCCCTTCTAGACTAAATCCGCAAAAGAAGTGGAACCTATCATCAAAGTTCAGAACCGTGAACTAAACAGGAAATATTTAGCTTGCATATACCCTCTTAACCTTGTAAATTTAAGGGTTAGATAGGCTTTATAAACTGATCCGGACCATGGGCGAATCAAAGCGGCGAAAAGAAGCACTGGGAGAAAAGTACGGCCAAGAAGCCAGGGTTTTCTCATGGCTTCCATTTACTAAAGCTCAGGCTGATCAGTTCGTAAAGTTAACCACTAGAGGAGCCTGGGTCGGAATTGGATTCCTAGTCGTTTTTTGGATCACCATTCGCTTTGTAGGACCAGCGTTTGGATGGTGGCAATTGGACTAGTCTCACAGAGTAACAGTTCCTTAACAAGTTGCTAGAATCGAGAAGATTTATAAATTCTTCTGTTATTTCAGTTTTTTTAGCCGTTTCTTAGGGCAGACTCGATTCAAAGTTGGCTATTCTATAGGCTTAACACTAGGTAGAGCTACATTATGGAACGCCACTCTGCCAAGGCAGTGCGTTGTTAGAGTTTAGCGGTCAAATAATCAGATTGAGTTATTCGTACCGCAGGAACTTTTTGTTCCCAGCTTTGTCAACACTTCAATCTAACTCGATTGTTTCTACTGATACTGTCTTTGTTCATCGGTCGGCTAACCTAAGCTAAGAGACGAGGAGACTTAGAGCTTGGTCTCGAACTTAGAAGTTTCGCTTTTCAATTTGGAATTCTTAAGAAAGTATAAAATGTTCTAGAATTAGGTGTGGTGATAGGAGGACTACTGTGTTCCTAAGACTTGCAGACCAACATCGACAATTTGTTCAAGACCTTGTTATGAATCTTCAGGCGCTTGCGATCGTGCTGGAGCGCCAGGGGTATCTCGCTTCCTGCTACACCTGCGGTGGGCAGATGAACAGTGCCTCCTTTATGGTGAGTTTAGGAGAAAGTCACCTTATTCGTTTCCTGGTTTCTGACTACGGCATCACCTGGACTGAAATGCGGGACGATCGAGAATTGATGAAACTAGAGGGGCTGAAGCAATCAGTCAGCTTCAAGAACTTGCGAATTTGATTAAACATCAAATTAAACCAACGCAGTACCGTCCTTCTGTGGCTTTGGAAAGTTTCCGTTAGGCCCAGAAACCCCAAGAACCAAAAACCTCAAGAAATTGCAGGCAGATTGTTCTTGGTTTAGTTACATTTAATGACTCGTTCTGTTTTGCTTAGGATACTCTCGATGCAAATTCCTATCCTTGCAAAACGGACGTCACTTTTAATTTGTCTGAATCTGTCGATATTTTTGTGAAATTCTCCCCTAAACCTTAAAGCAGATCTCCAGTTGGTCAACTATAGCGGTGCTACGCCTTGATCTCTTCAGTAGGCGACGTATCTGTTTCATACTTCAGCACTGCGGAAATTTTCTGGAAAAAGGTGTTAGATGTATTCTCTTCCAGGATTGCTTAAAGCTAAGGGTTCTAAGTTAAATAATCTCCGGATTTTGCACAGGTAGATTTTGCCAGAGACTATCTGTTACAACAATCTCGGTCAAACCAACTGGTAAGTCCGGATCTATTTAATTCCCTTGTTAAGCAATCAAAGATCGTTAATGGACCTAAAAGGTAATGATGCGCGACGGTAGCCGCGATCGTTAACAGCCCAAAATCCTTACGACTTTATTACTACCAAATTGTTTTGTTACAAAGTGAGTTCTAGAATCTTCAGGCCTTTAAGTAAGCCTTGATGGCTCACTACAGGGATCTATCAACCAAAAATTCTTAGCTGCACTCTTCTAGATAGCTGATAAAGTGCGCAGGTTTTTGCAAAAATACTTTACAAATTTTCATGTTCTGCTATCCTAATTATTAAGGTTGATGAATTTCAGCCGATTCATACACAGCTCATTGTTCATTTAACGCACTCATAAGACCATGACTACAACGTTACAACGCGCCGAGCGCGCGAACTTGTGGGAACAGTTCTGCAACTGGGTAACCAGCACCGAGAACCGCCTGTATGTAGGCTGGTTCGGCGTACTGATGATCCCCACCCTGCTAACTGCCACCGTCTGCTTCTTGATTGCCTTCATCGCTGCTCCCCCGTGGACATCGACGGCATCCGTGGCCCCGTTGCCGGCTCCCTTTTGTACGGTAACAACATCATCTCTGGTGCGGTTGTCCCTTCTTCCAACGCCATCGGCTTGCACCTGTACCCCATCTGGGAAGCCGCTTCCCTCGATGAGTGGCTGTACAACGGCGGTCCCTACCAGCTGATTGTGCTGCACTTCTTGATTGGCGTCTTCTGCTACATGGGACGGGAATGGGAACTGAGCTACCGCTTGGGAATGCGGCCGTGGATTGCCGTTGCTTACAGCGCGCCTGTTGCAGCAGCATCTGCGGTCTTCCTGATCTACCCGATCGGTCAAGGCTCCTTCTCTGACGGGATGCCCCTGGGTATTTCCGGTACCTTCAACTTCATGTTCGTGTTCCAGGCAGAGCACAACATCCTGATGCACCCCTTCCACATGCTGGGCGTTGCCGGTGTGTTTGGTGGCTCCTTGTTCAGCGCCATGCACGGTTCGCTCGTCACCTCTTCCTTGGTGCGTGAGACGACCGAGTCTGAGTCGCAGAACTACGGCTACAAGTTCGGGCAAGAAGAAGAGACCTACAACATTGTGGCGGCTCACGGCTACTTCGGTCGCTTGATCTTCCAATACGCCAGCTTCAACAACTCCCGTGCCCTGCACTTCTTCCTGGGTGCATGGCCTGTGATTGGCATCTGGTTCACGGCATTGGGCATCAGCACGATGGCGTTCAACCTGAACGGGTTCAACTTCAACCAGTCGATTGTGGACTCTCAGGGTCGGGTTGTTTCGACCTGGGCTGACATCCTCAACCGGGCCAACCTGGGTATGGAAGTGATGCACGAGCGTAATGCTCACAACTTCCCCCTCGACTTGGCCGCAGGTGAAGCAACTCCCGTTGCCCTCTCTGCTCCTTCCATCAGTGGCTAATCGCTAGTCGAATCGTTTGTTGATGAAAAGCGCTCCCTTTCCAGGGGGCGCTTTTTTACAAGGTCTTGTTTATAAATTCTTGGTTTCCTGCAAAGATATGTGTGATGATCTACGAGAAGAGAAACCTCTGACAGTTGAGCGTTCGTAGCAAAAATTTCCAAAAGACAAGCGCTTAGTCCTGGAACGTCTAAATATGAGGATTTGAAGGCATTAACCTATCAAAATCCTTTTAACAAGTGCTCGTAGGTGTGAGTTGTTGAATTCTTTGAATTTCTACTCTTAAAGGACGGCATGTTCAGAAGAAATCCTCAGCGGAACTATCAGCAGATCCCTCAACCCAATAAAGTTGGACCAACCTATATCGCTCCGAACAGTGAGTTTCAAGGAACGATGCACGTTGAGGGTGATTTACTCGTCGATGGAATTATACATGGGACGGTTGAAGTTAGAGGAGACCTTGTTATTTCTGAGACGGGATTAGTTGAAGGACCTGAGCTGAGGGCCAGAAATCTGGTTGTTCATGGGGTTCTAAAGGCACGTGTGATGATAGAAGGAACGTTAACCCTGAGTCGAACAGCCCGATTAGAAGGCGATGTAAATGCGAATGCCTTAAATATTGAATCAGGAGCATTCTATGTTGGGTATATGGAAACTGGGGACGTTAAAGCTTTGCCAGGAACTAGAAGCAGGCCAGAGCTTTCAGGTAGCACTGAGGAATACTACGCCAAGGACAGCTATTAGGAAGATCTAGGCGATTTATCTAGATGTTCCAAATCCTTAATAGCTAACGGCTTAAGTTTGTCGAGCGTTGAAGGCTAAATCTGGAAGTAAATTAATCAAGAGGCTAAATCATTACGATCGCAGATACACTGCAAAGATTCGTAGCGGTTCTGAATCGGTTGTGGAAACCGGGAGGTTTTGAGAGATTGATGTATGGCTGAAACCTTTCTCACAATCCAGATAGGATTGCTATAGGTTTCGATCGCATCATTTTCATGACACTGACACAGGTCTGGGGATCGCTTTTGATTTTCATCCTCTGCCCATTGCTGGGTGGACTGCCCGTGATTAGTTGGATAACCTCTGCAATGACTGGGCAACAGCTACAGCGGATTGGCACAGGTAACATTAGTGTGTCGGCTGCCTTTTATCATGGAGGGCGTTTGGTAGGCGTTCTGGCAGTTTTGGCAGAGGCGCTTAAGGGCATTGCGGCGGTTCTGCTGGCCCGCGCTTTCTTCCGGTCGGACTCAGCATGGGAACTGATCGCACTAATCGCATTGGTTATTGGTCGCTATTGGTTTGGGAAAGGAGCAGGAACCACGAACGTTGTTTGGGGATACGTTGTACATGATCCGATTGTCGCCGCATTGACATTTGTGATTAGTGGAATTGGATTTACCATTCTGCGGGAGCGGAGACAGGGGCGGCTCGGAGTGCTGGTGCTCTTTCCATTGCTCACAGCGTTGCGGCATCCGCATGAACAGGGGGTGATTGTGGCGTCGATCGCCTTGGCGGTTCTAATTGGTTGGATATATGCAAAAATTCCAGATGACCTGGATTTAGCTCCGGATGCAGGACGGACAGAGTCTCGATCTATGTTCCGGTTCTTTCGGGGCGATCGTGCCGTTCGATCGCTAGGTCAGGTATTCGATCCGCAAAAAGTCGGCCAAAAAGCAGCAACGTTGTCGCACCTGAAGCGGTCGGGCTATCCGGTCCCAGACGGATGGGTTCTGCTTCCTGGTGATGATCCAGAGCCGCTGTTCGAATTGCTGAATCCTTCACCTAGAAAGCCCTTAGTGGTTCGATCATCTGCGGTTGGGGAAGATTCAGAGACGGCATCTTTTGCTGGTCAGTATGAGACGGTCTTGAGCATTAACAGCCGGGAGCAGTTGATGCCCGCTATTTCCCGCTGTTTTGCATCCTATGACAGTTCTACGGCAGCACAATATCGACGCGATCGAGGAATGTCTGACGGTGTAATGGCTGTTCTGATTCAAAACCAGGTAAGTGGAGCCTTCTCTGGAGTCGCCTTCAGTCGCGATCCCATCAGTAGGCAGGGAGATGCTGTTGTGATTGAGGCACTGCCAGGAAATGCAGCACAGGTCGTATCTGGACAGGTCACTCCCGAAAGCTACCGTGTATTTTTACAGAATCAAGCTTTCAACATATTTCGTCTGGCAACGTTGCTAGCTGGAGCACTCCTGACGAGTTGAATCTGAAGGTTGAAGGGGAAGGAGACGTTCCTCCTGGCCTCATTCAGCAGGTTGCTTTTCTGGCTCGTCATCTCGAAGCGCATTACCATGGAGTTCCGCAAGACATTGAGTGGAGCTACGACGGGCACAATCTCTGGTTGCTCCAAGCCCGTCCGATTACAACCTTGCTGCCTATCTGGACCCGAAAGATTGCTTCTGAAGTGATTCCTGGCTTAATTCGTCCTCTGACGTGGTCAATCAATCGCCCGCTTACGTGTGGAGTATGGGGCGAATTGTTTACTGTTGTATTAGGCAAACGTGCTACAGGGCTTGACTTCAATCAAACAGCAACGCTCCATTTTTCCCGTGCTTACTTCAACGCCTCGTTTTTGGGGCAAATTTTTAGGCGAATGGGGTTACCTCCAGAAAGTCTGGAGTTTTTTTTGACTAGAGGGGCAAAATTTAGTAAACCGCCATTGCGATCGACGCTACGAAATATATTAGGTTGTTTCGCTTAATGAGTCGGGAACTGAATCTAGAGAAGGATTTTCAGCGAGATCATCGTCAAACGTTTGCACCCACTCTTGCCGCATTAAGTCAAGAACCAGTCTCTGGGCTATCCATTGAGTCTCTATTAAGCCGGGCTGAAGTAATTTTGGAGGTGTTGAGGTCTGCTACGTACTACAGTATTCTGGCTCCCCTCAGTGCCGCGTTGCGGAAAGCAATCTTTAAGGTTCAGGATGAATATCTTGATAATGGCGATACCCCAGAGGTGGCAGCGCTCCGTTCTCTCCAGGAGCTTGCTTTAGATGCCCGAAGCTTAATTGAGGTAGAAGGGGTACAGATGATTAGCGATCGAGGAACGGTGAGAATGGTGAAAATTCTCAAACTCAAATTCTCGATTCTGCCGATCTCTTCACCTTATTAGGTAAGATTTCTGGCGGACAAACAATCCTAAAGCAGTTCGACCAGTTGCTCGATCGCTATGGCTATTTGAGCGAGGTGGGAACCGATATTGCCGTACCTACATGGAAGGAAAATCCACAGCCTTTACAAGAACTGTTTACCCAGTTCTGCGTTAATCCACCTCCCGACAAAGTTCCTTTGCCCTCGAAAGGAAGGAAGATTCAGCGGGTACAGCGCCGTTTTCAACTCAAAGGCAGAGTAACGGATATGTATAGTCGCCTACTGGCAGAACTCCGCTGGTGCTTTGTGGAGCTGGAAAATCGATGGTTAGAGAAGGAACTGTTATCAGAGCCAGGAGATATTTTTTATCTGGAGCTTCAAGAGATTCGCCAACTGGTTGAGCAACAGCGCTTAGAGCAGGTGCGGAAACCCACGTCTCAATCATTGGCAAAAGACAGTTTGAAAGCTCTAATCGGCCAGCGCCGTTCTCAACTGGAGCGGGATCATCAGCTTAAAACAGTACCGTTTTTAGTTTATGGACAGGAGCCATTATCGCCTGTAGTAAGCAGCTCTGATCTGCTTAACTCTCAAGCGCTCCGGGGCATTGGAGCCAGTCCGGGCCAGGCAGAGGGACGCGTGCGTATAGTAAGAAACCTGGCACAGATGGCAGAGATCAACCAGGGCACCATTTTAGTTGTGCCCTACACAGACTCCGGTTGGAGCCCGTTGCTTGCCAGGGCAGGAGGACTGATTGCAGAGGTGGGTGGACGGCTTTCGCATGGGGCGATCGTTGCGCGAGAATATCGTATTCCAGCGGTAATGGATGTCCGCGACGCAACTACGCTGTTACAGGACGGGCAGCAAGTCCGCATTGACGGTCAGCAAGGAATTGTAGAGATTTTGTCGTAGCTAGGAGGCTTTCTCGGCCTTTGGAAAGGAAGAGTAGAGAGGGACTGTAAAAGTCAGTGTAGAACCGTGACCTTCACCTTTACTGTAGAAATGGATGGTTCCTCCCATTGCAGCAACCAATCTTGCTGAAATAACTAAACCTAGACCTGTTCCGCCAAACCGACGGTTTGCCTGACTGAATGGTTGAAACAAACGGGCTTGATTTTCGGGGAAACGCCAATGCCAGTATCAATTACCTGGATTTGCACCATTCCTGAAAGTTCTCGATCGTGGAAAACAACTTCCTTATCAAGGACGTCTACTGCGATCGTGATTCCGCCTTCCTGTGTGAATTTAATTGCATTGCCCACCAGGTTAAACATGACCTGTCTCAAACATTGATAGTCAGTGAACAGAATAATTTCGTCGTTTGTAGGAAGTTCCTGAACTTTAAAGTAAAGACTTTTTGACGAACCTGCGATTGGGCAAACCCTTTGGTGCTGTCCAGAATCTCATCGAGCCTCAATGGCTGAGGATTGATTTGCACATGACCTGTTTCGATTCTGGCAATCTCTAAAAGCTCATTACTGATAGCAAGAAGATGGAGGGCTAAGTCATACGTCTCCTCAAGGAACTCCTGCTGTTCTTCTGGATCATCCACCATTCCATCCAAAAGCAACCTGAGCGAGCCAATTATCCCATTAAGGGAGTCCGCAATTCATGAGACACACCAGCAAGAAGTTCCCAACTTGGTTCCATGTAGCTCTTGCTCCGTCAGCTATCTCTCAAAAGCTATTGTTCTAACAGCCTAGTCCATCAGTATCTGTCGGTAGAATCCCTTTCCTAGAATAGATGCGATTTCAGGCGAATGGGAAGATTAAAATTTCCTGATATGAGCGATCGTCCTTTCAAATCATCTCAAGCACTTGAGGGCAACTCATAAAGCGGAACAGTAAATGTCACGGTTGAACCTTTACCCTCTCCAGCGCTATAGAAGTGAATGCTTCCACCCATTGCTTCAACTAATCTTGCTGAAACAGCTAATCCTAGCCCTAGCCCTCTTCTATCTGACTGGCGAATCTTGCTCAAGGGTTGAAATAATCGGGCTTGATCTTCAGGAGAAACCCCAATACCCGTATCAATCACCTGAATCTGAAGCAATCCGGGAAAGTTTTGATTTTGGAAAATGATATTTCTCTCAATGATTTCTACCTGAATAATCACGTCCCCTTCGTCAGTGAAGTTAATTGCATTATCAACTAGATTAACCATGACCTGCCTCAAGCACTGACTGTCAGCGAAAACAATGATTTCGCCTTCAGAGATAGGTTGCTGAATTTGAAAAGAAAGGTTTTCCCGGTGAGTATGAGAATGAAAACCCTGCTAATAGTGCTTAGCACTTCATCTAAATGTAAAGGTCGTAAATCAAGTTGAAGTTTCGAAGTTTCAATTTTGGCTATGCCGAGCACATCATTTGTGACACCAGAAGATGAAGGCCCCGGTTATAAATTCTTTGGAGGAATTCCTTGCGTTCGTCGGTTTCATTTACCCTACCATCCAAGATTAATCTAAGGCGGTCATTGATTTCATTGAGAGGAGTTCTGAATTCATAAGATATACGGGATAAACGTTCCCTCCAACTCATTTCCCCTGGGTTTTCATTTAGTGCTGTTCTTTCTAAATCTGATAAGCCATTGCTGATGCTCAAAAGATAAAGTGCTGATTGGTAGGCTTCTTGAAGGAACTCCCATTCCTCCTGTGGGTCGTCTACCACTTCTTCAAGGATTAGCTTTGAGTAGCCAATCATTCCATTTAGGGGAGTTCGTAATCCATGGAACAACTGAGCAAGGCGTTCCCAATCTTGTTCCATCAGCGATTCTCCATGAGCTTTCTCTGAAGCGTTTCCAACACTATTAATGTCTGATGGTAGAATCCCTCTCTTAGGATAGATGCGAAAAGCAGTAACTGGGAAGAGGCGATCGCAAATAAATCCTTTGAATCAGCAAAATTTGTTTAACGGCCAGGATTGGTGGATCGTCTGTCACACTCCGTTGAATGCAGACGATACAATTTGTAAGGTTTATCTATTTGCGATCGCGACAAAATAACCATGCTGAGAGCCGGGATTGTTGGACTTCCCAACGTTGGAAAATCGACATTATTTAATGCTTTAGTTGCCAATGCCAAAGCGCAGGCTGCAAACTTCCCATTTTGCACGATCGAGCCGAACGTTGGCGTGGTTGCTGTTCCAGACGAACGCCTGCAAGTGTTAGCTAAAATTTCTAACTCGGCAGAAATTGTTCCAACTCGAGTGGAATTTGTCGATATCGCTGGCTTGGTGAAGGGGGCCAGTCAGGGAGAAGGCCTGGGGAACCAGTTTTTAGCCAATATTCGAGAGGTAGACGCGATCGTTCATGTCGTTCGCTGTTTCGAGAATGACGACATCATCCATGTCTCTGGTTCGGTGGACCCGGTGCGCGATATTGAAGTCATTAATTTAGAATTGGCGCTCGCTGATTTGGCACAGATTGAGAAGCGGCTCGATCAGGGCCTGTAAGCAGGCTCGCGGTAATAAGGAAATTCAAATAGAAGTGGATGCTCTGGAGAAACTGTTGCCAGTTCTAAATGAAGGAAATCCCGCTCGCCAGGTTTCTTTGAATGAAGATGAAGAAGACGCCGTTAGACCCCTGGGGCTTTTAACTCGTAAACCTGTTATTTATGCCACCAATGTCTCTGAAGATGACCTGGCAACCGAAAATTCTTGGGTCGAGCAGGTAAGGGAACTGGCCGCCAAGGAGAACGCTCAGGTTGTGGTTGTTTCGGCTCAGGTAGAGTCTGAGTTGATTGAACTCCCTGAAGAGGAGCGGGCAGACTTTTGGAGTCCCTGGGAGTTCAGGAGGGCGGGCTTAAATCTCTAATTCGGGCAACCTATGAACTCCTTGGGCTGCGGACTTACTTTACAACTGGTCCCAAAGAAACCCGCGCCTGGACCATTCATACGGGTATGCTGGCTCCCCAGGCTGCTGGGGTAATTCACACTGACTTTGAGCGTGGCTTTATTCGGGCTGAAACAGTTGCCTACAAAGACTTAGTTGGATCTGGTTCCATGAACGCAGCGAAGGAAAAAGGCTTGGTCCGCAGCGAAGGAAAAGAGTACGTTGTACAGGAAGGGGATGTAATGCTGTTTCGGTTTAACGTTTAGGAGTTTTAGATAGGCAAAGGGAAGAAGCAGTTTTGAGTTTCGAGTTTTGAGTTAGATATTGCTAATCGGTGATTGGTGATCGGTAAGGAAGAGTTGAAAATTATGAATTGAAAATTATGAGCGTTGAATTTTTCAACTCATCATTTTTAATTCTTACATTCCGTCTTCATCCTCGACCCTCATCCCCGTTAAACAGGGTTTTTCTGTTCTCCTGCTTTATACAAAGGTGCAGGTTTTTCATTGATTCGGGCTTCGATCGGTTTGACTTTTTCAATAAAGGAAATCAGCGTTTTATAGTCTGGTGGGGAGTATTGGGAATATAGCCAACTTGCTGAGCGATCGTCGGTACAGCTTCGTTCATGGCCTGTTGAATTAGACGCTGCTGATTCCTATCGACCTCAGGACTAATCAGGACAGAACCGGAGGGAATTCGGCGGCTGTTGTAAAGGATTCTGAATTCAACCGGGCTAAACTCGGAGCGGTAGCGCTCAAATTCATCCTTTGCTAGGGCAGACACCGCAACTTCCCCTTTCGCAAGCCATTCCATTGCTGTTTTAGGAGTTGGGGCAATCCGGATTTCTGATGGGCTAGTACCATAGAGATTATAGAGGGGTACATAATAGCCTGTCGCTGAGCCTGGCTGTTCTAAAGCAACAACCTTTCCAGTTACATCCGTTAATTGCCGAATCGGGCTATCTTTTGCACGATTAAAACAGAACTGAGGTTATCTACCCCTTCCAAAGGAAAAATAGGAAGGTAGTTTGCCTTAGAGACTGCAATCGCCGCCAATCCTGGAGGCGCGAATACAATCGACCATGCCTGCCGTTGAATCTGCTCTGCGGCCTTCACCTCGTTGTATGCCGGTTCCAGCTCAATCAACGTTTTAATTCTGGTTTCCAGATACTGAATGAAGCGCTGGTATTGATCAACAGACCGCGCGCCTTCCCCATACGCAACCACCCCAAGCACGAGTTTTCCGAGCGTTTCAGAACGGTTGGATTGAGAAGCTGCACAACCTGCTATTACCAGAAGCGTTTGAAGGAGCAATAGGCGACGCGAAATGATCATTAGAAACCGCTGAATAGAACAAAACAGTTAAATTTATTTATTTTCGTGGCAGGTTTTACGGACAGTATCGCAGATATAGTGATCTGTATTATCCATGAAGGGACCTCTGGAGACGGGAATGCTCAAGAACTTTAAACTCAGCAGAAAGTTCAACATCTTACTACTCTCGATTTTTCTGGGCGCAGTGCTTCTCAGTGGAATTGCATTTTCTGCGATTCTGAATCATAACGCTGAGCAGGAGGTTACAGCGAAAGCAAACCTGCTGTTACAAACGATGCTTTCGGTACGCCAGTATACCCAGAGTGAGGTTAATCCCCAATTGGCCCCCGTTTAGAAACGGAGAAGGAATTTCTTCCTCAGACCGTTCCTGGCTACTCAGCCCGACAGGTGATGGAAGATATTCGAAAGAATCCTCAATACACAGATTTCTTCTACAAAGAGGCAACGTTAGACCCTACCAATCTGCGAGATAAGGCAGACCCCTTTGAGGAGGGACTGGTAAATCAATTTCGCGGCAACCAAAATCTTAAGGAACTGACTGGCTATCGATCGGCTCCCGCAGGCGACCTGTTTTACATTGCCCGTCCCATCACAATCAAGAAGGAAGCCTGTTTACGTTGTCACAGTACACCAGATGCTGCCCCCAAAAGCCAACTCGCTACCTATGGAAGGGATAATGGGTTTGGCTGGAAATTAAACGACATTGTGGGTGCTCAAGTTATTTCAGTTCCTGCTAGTGGAATTATTAACAACGCTCGTCGAGCAACGCTAATATTTATGGCGATCGTGATTGCAGCATTTGCGCTGGCATTACTTGTAATCAACTGGTTGCTTAAGAAAACGGTCGTTCGTCCGCTAAACCGCATGGCCAGAGTGGCGAACGAGGTCAGCATGGGCGATATGGATGCCAACTTTGAGCAGTCATCCAACGATGAAATTGGGAATTTAGCGGAAGCGTTTGGACGGATGAAAACCAGCTTAAAGATGGCGATGGATATGCTAGGACGTGGTGAGTAGCCGTTGATGGAATGGCTTGATCATGTCAGGATTCGTTAGATGCCTTGCTAGAGCTTCGACAAATTGAACACGTGAAAGGTCTGGTTGCTGAGACAGCGTTCGCTGCACAATCAGGTGAGCGATCGGCCCGATCGCTTTGGTTAGCTCTCGTTCACACCGCTGAACAAAATCTGGATCGAGTACGGGTGTTGCTGTAGATTCAGACACTGAATGGAGAGGTTCATCTGAAACAGGCTGGCTCTGAGCAATTGATGTTTGACGCGCTTTTAATTCCCTTACACGATCGCCCTCACGCTTCAATAAACGTTCAGCCCGTTCTTGAAACAGAAACTGCTCCGGCTCCGGCAAGTGAACGGCAAGGCGATCGACCAAATCTTCGTAGCTAGATGATTGCTTCAGCGTTTGTTGAAGAATAACCGTTGAAATCGGCCCAATGCTTTCTGCCAATAGCTTTTCTAGTGAAGTTTTGGTGCCCTCCGTTAGGCTTAACGATTCGGTTGGCGCGGGGTTGGAGATTACCCGATTAGGAAACGCATTCGCCTTAATGGTATCTGCCCCAGTCAAATGAGATTCAGAATCATTCGCCAAGGTTGTCGTTTTTGAATGGGCTGCCAAAACAATCTGATAAATCGGAATCGCTTCCTGAATGTGCTTAAGTTCTCGTGGACCCAGGTAAGCTGCCTGTAGCGCGAGCCGCTTTTTAACGACGTCGTAGACGGTTTGAGACAAACAAATGCCTCCAGGTTCTGCTTCTGACTGCAAACGGGCCGCAATATTAACACCATCGCCCATGACATCGGTTTCAGTGGCGAATACATCCCCTAAATGAATGCCAATCCGGTGTTGCAAAATGTCGTTGGGCGGTAAGGCCATTGCGGCAGTAGCGATCGCCTTTTGAATCTCCAGCGCACAGGCAACAGCCTGAACTGCACTATGAAAGTACATCAACAGTCCATCGCCCGTAAATTTGAGAACCCTGCCCTCGTACTGCTCACAGAACCGAGTCATCAAATCCACATCACGCTGCACAATTCGCATAGCGTGCTCTTCGTCCGCAGACATAATGCCACCAAAATTAACCACGTCAGAAAAGACGATCGCGGCAAGCGTTCGTTGTCCTTGAAGCGGTATCTGGTCTGGCTCAGGTCCCATGAGTGGCGCGATAATCTCCCATGAGATATATGCAGAGCATACCCCACCAATCCCGGAAATACGCTGCTCAAGCTCATAAATTCTTCAGAGTTTGGGATTGATGGGTAAATTGAATACGTTGCCTTTACAAACTGAGTGATAAGTAGGAGGAGGTAATTAAACTAAACCCACTGAAAGCTGATAGCTATCAGCCGCTAGCGCTCAGCTATCTTAAGCTGATTTATGTGGCTCTACTTACACCCCTATCTGTGTTGTTTGGTACCGATAACTTGTCCTTGGAAATTGGTTAATTACGACTACCAATCACCCATTAACTCCTATCCCAATGCAGTAACAGTCAATGAACCAAGCTTGGATTTTTCAGGCTGACACTAGCCGCTTACGCAGCGATTCCGAACGACGTTTTGCCGTCGCATTTTTCGGTTCTAGCGCTAAAGCTTGGTCATAGGACTCCAGTGCTTGAGTTGTTAACTGTTTTCGCTCATACGCATGTCCAATATTGTTCAAAGCAGTTACATACTCTGGATTAATCTTCAAAGCTTCCTTATATTGTCGGATTGCGAGGTCGTACTGTTCTTGGGCAAAGTAGGCGTAACCCAGTGCGTTATAAATTAACGCTGCCTCTGGCTCCTCTTGGAGATCATCCGCCTTCAATGCCTTCTGAAAAAGTGAAATTGCCTGAGTGTAGAGTTTCTTATCCAGATAAATGCTGCCTAGCTCGTAATATTCCTGAGACGATCCTTTTTCTTGATTGAGTTTCGATTGCAGTCGGTTCAGGGTTGTTTCTGTCTTTCGTGTTTTCAAAATCTGGCGAAACACAGCTACCCCTGCAATCGAAAGCAAGGCGAGTAATAGGGAAACATAGATGATTGGAAATGAATTATCCATATGTGAATGCTCAGAGATCGAAGCGGGATATTAAAACTGCTTACAAACCCAACCTACACTAAATTCAGCAAAAAGTTTTGTCAGTGTCGCGATCCTGTTTGATTGTGAAACAGATTTCCAAGAGAAATCTTTCTTACGAAGCCCCTTATTCTTACAAGCCATTTAGGATTGCTATGAAGCGGTTTCAGTTACTTATGGCAACTTCCAATAAGCTGCGCGTTCTTTTAACCAACCTTCCCTTTGCCAGCTAGTTAATCGTTCGTTTATCTTTTGGCGAAGTTCGTCGTACTGCACTCCTTTAGGAATCACAATACTGAGTGGCTCGACAGATAGGGTTGGGGTTAGCAACCGATACTGAGGAAACTCCTGAACCCAACCACTTAAGACACTAGCATCTGCAGCAAAAGCGGTAGCTTCTCCATTTTCAAGGAGGTTCAGGGCATCCTTATAGGATCTTACACTCAGCAGTTTTGCTCCTGGTAATTGATTCCGTATGGTTTCAACCGTACTGGAGTTATCTAAAGCTGCGATCGTTTGATTTGTGAGATCGAACGGTTTTGAAATGGCTGGATTTTTCGTGATTAATGCCGTTCCATCAAGATAGTAAGGAATGCTGAAACTCACCACCCGCGATCGGGATGGCGTCATCGTAATTCTGGCAATGGCGATATCAGCCTGTCCTTCTAAAACAGATCGGAGTCGGTCCTGATTGAGAACGGACTTAAAGACGACGGCATCTTTATTTCCGACCAACTCCTGAGCTAACCGTTTGGCAATATCTATTTCTAGCCCCTGTAGCTGGTTGTCATCCCTCGGAAGCCAAGAGGCCGCAGGTTATCTTTGACCGAAACGACTAGCTTGCCTCGCTGCTGAATTGTTTTGAGGCTTTCAGCGCTAGCCATCGAAGGTGGCCAGGCAGCCAAGCCGAGCAAGCTGCATCCTAAAATCAAGCTAATTTGCCAGTTCAGCAGATCGAACCAGGACCAAACCAACCTTCTAGTAGCTAGCCAACTTGGCCAATGGGTTGAGTTCATTAATTGCTTGATCGTTATTAACATGCCATTAACGTAATAGAAGCAAAGCATTTCCTGCAACGTTTAGCGATCGACGTAAACGAAATTGCAGGACGCTTTGCCCCTATAAAACCCTGCAGCTTACCTAAGCAGATTTCTTCTGAGCCGTCTGACCTACTAGCTTCACCACTTGGTCAAAACCAGCCGGATCTAAAATTGCCATTTGCGCCAGCATTTTGCGGTTAAGCTGAACGTTGGCTTTTTTTAGTCCTCCCATCAACTGGCTGTAGCTGATGCCGTGCTGCCGTGCTGCGGCATTGATCCGAGCAATCCACAGGCGGCGAAAGTCACGTTTGCGCTTGCGGCGATCGCGGTACGCATTCCGCAACGCTTTCATTACCTGCTGATTGGCTGTACGAAATAGACGGGAGTGGGACCCCGAAATCCCTTTGCCAGCTTCAAAACTTTGTTGCGGCGCTTACGAGCAACATTGCCGCGTTTCACCCGTGCCATTTTTACAAGTTCCTCTAGAATTCAAGTTCTGCGTGGGAAGATCAAACCTTTAAAGGTAAGGAAGCATTAGATGCACATTTGCTTCATCCCGCTCATTTACAACAGCCATTCCCGCAAGACGACGCTTGCGAGATGCACTTTATGCTCCAGCAAGTGGCTTCTAAACGTCTTACGGCGCATAATTTTTCCGGTTCCACTGGCTCTAAATCGCTTTGCAGCAGCTTTGCGGGTCTTCAGCTTAGGCATGGGTCGCTTCAATAAACACAGTCCCCTATCATATTATTGCTTGCCCCATAAGCGCAACTATCAGACTCAATTAAATTGATTGACTTCGCTGCAAACTCCAAGCTGAATCTAGTCGCATCATTCCAAATGAATTGAGCTAGACTATAGAGGAAGTGCTCACGAGAGTTTCTCGTGGGTCTTCCGGTATCATGAAAGCTTTATTTCATGGGAAGTGGGTGATAGCCCACTTTTTTATTCACGCTTATCATGGCTCACCCACTTATTCCCCAAATTATTGATTTGGCTAACTCAGTAGCAAAGCCTCTAAATTTGGAGGTGGCTGGGGCTGTTTTTCACACGAATCAGCATCCCCGATTCTCCGAGTTGATATCCGCAACCTCGCTCGCGATACCAGTCTGGAGGATTGCGAGCAGATGAGCCGTGCTTTGGAGGCAGCTCTGGACGAAACAGACATTATTCCTGATGCCTATGTGCTAGAAATTTCCAGTCCTGGCATTTCGCGGAACTTAGAGACTGATCGAGAATTCGCTTCCTTTAAGGGTTTCCCGGTTATTGTGACGACTTCTGAAGCCTATGCAGGCCATCAGGAGTGGTCAGGGCAACTGATTCGTCGGGATGAGAATGCCGTCCATCTCAACCAGAAGGGGCGTGCGATCGCGATCCCCGTGACCTGATTACCAGCGTTCAATTAACTGAGCAGCACTGATAGCGCACCCATTTTTATTTGGTTATACGGGATAAATAAATCCATAGATATAAATAAACCAGTAGATAAGCCTGTCTGGATTTCTGATTGGGATGCTGTCACTCTTCGGTTCCACTTTTAGCATCCACTACCCCACCCTCACACCAACGGAGTTTCGCCTATGTCAATGGTCACCTTGCCCGGCCTCAGAGACATGATTGATAACATTAGCCGGGAGCGTAATCTGCCAAAGCTGGCAGTTCAGGCAGCTCTTCGGGAAGCCCTGCTGAAGGGCTATGAGCGTTATCGTAGAACCCAACGCATGGACAACCCCATGTTTGATGAGGAATATTTCGCGAATTTCGAGGTTGAACTGGATGTTGAAGAAGAGGGGTTCCGCGTTCTGGCGACCAAGACGATCGTCGAAGAAGTGAGCAATCCCGACCACGAGATTTCCCTACAGGAAGTTCGTGAGGTCGCTGAGGAAGCACAGCCCGGGCAAGAAGTCGTTTTGGACGTTACCCCCGACCAGGGTGATTTTGGCCGAATGGCAGCAATCCAAACCAAACAGGTTTTGGCTCAGAAGTTGCGGGACCAACAACGAAAACTGGTTCAGGAAGAATTTCAAGACCTGGAAGGTACAGTCCTCCAAGCGAGGGTGCTGCGGTTTGAGCGGCAGTCAGTCATTATGGCGGTCAGCAGCGGGTTTGGCCAACCAGAGGTAGAGGCTGAACTGCTTAAGCGTGATCAACTTCCAAACGATAATTATCGGGCAAATGCAACGTTTAGAGTTCTGCTTAAGAAAGTTTCAGAGGGCCGCATCGCGGTCCCCAGCTATTAGTGTCAAGAGCGGATGCAGGTCTGGTTGTCTACCTGTTTGCAAATGAGGTTCCTGAAATCGAGGATGAGATTGTTCGGATTGTCGCCGTTGCCAGGAAGCCAATCCACCCTCACGGTTTGTAGGTCCTCGCACCAAAATTGCTGTAGATACCTTAGAGCGTGATGTGGATCCCGTTGGGGCTTGCATTGGGGCAAGGGGGTCTCGGATCCAGGTTGTTGTAAATGAGTTACGAGGTGAGAAGATTGACGTCATTCGCTGGTCTCCTGATCCAGCAACCTATATCTCCAATGCGCTCAGTCCAGCACGGGTTGATGAAGTGCGCTTGGTAGACCCAGAAGGTAGGCAGGCACACGTTTTGGTGGCGGAGGACCAACTTAGCTTGGCGATCGGGAAGGAGGGGCAAAATGTTCGTCTCGCCGCTCGACTGACTGGTTGGAAAATCGATATCAAGGATTCTGCCAAATACGACTACGAGGCAGAAAACAGTAAAATTGCTGCTGCTCTTGAAGCGCGTCGAGAAGCACAAAGTGCTCAGGAGCACGAAGACAGCGAATTAGAAGCTGAGGAACAGGATTTTGACTATGAGGATCAGGATGAACAGGACCTTGATTACAGCGATGAGCCTGCGGTAGTAGTCGAGGGAAGTAGCTCCGCTGAATAAAACGCGTTTATAAATTGTTGCTCCCCGGTAACCGCAAGCATCGTTCATCGTTTTCAGCCTCTATCGTGTTTTACTCAGGTGCCTCCGTTTCTCCAGTTGGTTAATTTGGGATAATGTATTGAGCTTTTTCTAAAAATTCTGGATGGACCCCAACTATCGTCGCTGTGTAAGTTGTCGTAAAGTCGCTCATAAAACAGCTTTCTGGCGAGTTGTTAGAGTCCATCCCAGCCAAACAGTAGAATTAGATCGGGGTATGGGGCGCTCTGCCTATCTCTGCCCCAACGTCAACTGCCTACAAGCGGCTCAACGGAAAAATAGACTTGGAAGAATTCTTAAAGCTCGTGTTCCAGAAGAAATCTATACGTTGCTTTGGCAACGACTTGCTGAGACGGATAGCCAATGTTGAGAGGCTTGAGTTCTCTTGCAGACGTTGATACGTTGGTAAGTTACAATCGGTTGTCTCAAGTTTGTTAAATTGTATAGACTTAAAGAGAAAGGTTCCAGACACTTAGAGGGTAGTTGCACATTTTGATCGATAGAAAGCCACTTACGTCGGATCAGCCAAAGCTAATTTACAGCGCAGATTCCGTTGAGCGGATGTATCATCTACTATTCCGTCCACTTCACGATTGTGCATGGCTGAAACATATGGCAGTTTCTACGAGGGAGAGTTAGTGCGAGAATGAGACATACCCTCCTATAGGTGCATCTAAGTATCAGACTGGAACAAAAAGCTAGCCAATGCTTTGTGACTAGCTTCAGTGTTGAGAAATTTGTGCAAAATGAGAGAGGGTAGCTGTTCACTTCTGGAACAGTTATTTGTTCTGGAACTGCTCCTTAGTCATTGACATGAGTATTCTATGGCAGCGGCGATCGTTGGGGCTTGAGGTCTAGAAGTCAATTCAATTTGAGTTGAATGTCGTTTAGTCAAAGCAGCAGGCAACTATGTGAAAACAGGATTAGGTAGCGAGGTCACGGTGGATGAACAGCGGCAAAGTGAGAATTTACGAACTTTCGAAGGAATTAAATTTGGATAATAGGGATCTATTAGCGGTTTGCGAACAATTAAATATTTCTGTAAAAAGTCACAGCAGCACGATAACAGATTCAGAGGCTGAGCGGATTCGTGCTGCCGCTCAGAAGCAAGTAGCCAGTCGTCCGGCGTCTGTTAAGACTACGCCGATTCGTCAGGGGCACTCTCAGACATCAGATTCTAAAGGTAGGACTCCCGCCCCAGTTCAAAAGAAACAACAGATTTTAGAGATTCGAAAGCCTACCATTCGCCAACTTCAAAGTCCTGAGCCGCCAACTCCGCCGAGTAATAGTGCACCTCAGCCTGTTGTGAATCAGTCAGTTCAACAACCACCAGCAAGGCCAGTAGCGCCAAGTCGGCCCGCTCCAATGGCTAAACCCAATGAAGTTGAGGATGAAGGGATTATTCCTGAAGAAGTCTCATTGCCGAATGATGCGCCTGAGGATACAGACTTGATCGAGTCGGTAAATGAGGAATTTGAGCCTGCTCTCATTGAGGCTCCAGTTCAACCAGAATTGGCAGGCCCTCCCGCAAGACCAAACGTACCAGATGGGACTTCTTCAAGACCAAACTTGTCAAATCGGCCTGTCTTAAAGCGCTCCCAATCAGACCAGTCTTTTCAGGAAGGAAGAGAGACTGATAGGGTTACGGTTGCTCGAGACTTGCCGAAGCCTTCGCAGTCACCTAGAGGGGAAAACTCTCCAGCACCGAAGGCACCATCCCGATCCCCCATTACTAATCGGGCGGATGGTAATAGGTCAACAGCCGATCGTCCGACTCTAAACCACAGACTATTGTTGAACTACGTCGCCCACGCCCTGTTCGTCCGGCTGATGATGTATCCGCCAAAGAGGAACAACCATCCAATCGCAGCCGAGAATTAGGAGAAACGGCTGAACCAGTTCTAAAAATCAACCGACCCAAACCCGCAGAGGTACAGTCTCCTTCCTCACCAGGGAGGTTCAGCTTCATAGGCCTACGCCTCCTCGCTCCATTAAGAAGGGGAAAGGGTGGCAGGAAGAAGAGGAGGATTTGCGCGAGTTTCCTGAGAAATCGGCAAGGTTGGCACTAAAGGTAAGCGACGTACTCAACCGGATCTGGATGATGAGGATGAGGACCTCGATAATCTGCTCGACAAAAACGTTGATTCTCCTGTCCAAGTGAGTCTTTCTCTGGTTCGACCTGCCAAACCTAAAGCGGCACGCCAAACTCAGGTAAGACCGACAGCGGCCGTGACGCCGAAGGCTAAGAGACAATCAACCTCTCGCGATCGTCGTGAACGCCGCGAAGAGGCTAAAGCTGAAAAGCCCACTAAGGTTGTGATGACTGGCAGCTTAACGGTTCAAGAGCTTGCTGCTCTGCTAGTTGTGCCTGAGACTGAAATCATCCGTACTCTGTTTTTGAAGGGGATTGCTGCAACGGTCACCCAAACTCTCGACATTCCCACAGCGACCATGGTTGCCCAGGAGCTAGGGGTAGAAGTTGAGACAGGGGAGAAAGAAGCAGAAGCTCGGAAGATTACTGAGATGTTGGATGCTTCGGACCTGGAAAATCTCCAGCGGCGTCCGCCTGTGGTGACAATCATGGGGCACGTTGATCACGGTAAAACAACCTTGCTCGACTCGATTCGTAAGACAAAAGTGGCTCAAGGAGAGGCCGGGGAATTACTCAGCATATTGGTGCATACCACGTTGATGTAGAACATAACGGCCAGATGCAACAGGTCGTTTTCCTGGATACTCCTGGTCACGAAGCCTTCACCGCCATGCGGGCACGGGGAGCACGGGTAACCGACATTGCTGTACTCGTCGTTGCCGCTGATGATGGAGTACGACCTCAAACAATTGAGGCGATTAGTCACGCGAAAGCAGCGGAAGTTCCGATCGTGGTGGCCATCAACAAAGTTGATAAAGAGGGCTAACCTGACCGCGTTAAGCAAGAACTCACTGAATTCGGATTGGTCCCTGAAGAATGGGGTGGCGACACCATTATGGTGCCTGTCAGTGCCATTACGGGCGAAAATCTGGATACATTGCTAGAAATGCTCTTGCTGGTTGCCGAGGTTGAGGACCTCTATGCCAATCCCGATCGTCTGGCGAGAGGAACCGTCATTGAGGCCCACCTAGACAAGGCAAAAGGTCCCGTCGCTACTCTGCTGATTCAAAATGGAACCCTCCGTGTTGGTGACATTCTGGTTGCAGGGTCTGCATTGGGTAAAGTGCGGGCGATGGTAGACGATCGCCTTCAGCGTGTGAAAGAAGCATCGCCTTCTTTTGCTGTTGAGGTACTGGGTCTAAGTGATGTTCCAGCCGCCGGAGACGAGTTCCAGATCTTCCAGGATGAGAAGGAAGCTCGTGCATTAGCGTCCGCCAGACTGGATGAACAACGACAAACTCGCTTACTTAGAGCACTAGCATCTCGTCCTGTCAGCTTGAATACCTTCTCAGAGCGGTTTCAGGAAGGGGAACTGAAGGAACTTAATCTGGTTCTCAAGGCGGATGTTCAAGGGTCTGTAGAAGCAATTTTAGGGGCGCTCAAAGAACTTCCTCAGAAAGAGGTTCAAGTACGGGTTCTGCACGCCGCTCCCGGTGAAGTTAGTGAAACCGACGTTGACCTGGCAGCGGCCAGTAGTGCGGTCATTATTGGCTTTAACACGACCCTGGCAACTGGAGCACGACAGGCGGCCGATCGAGCAGGGGTAGATGTACGTGAGTACAACATCATCTACAACCTATTAGATGACATTCAGGCGGCCATGGAAGGTCTACTGGAACCCGAACTCGTTGAGGAAGCGCTTGGAAATGCCGAGGTCCGTGCGGTGTTCCCAGTTGGTCGGGGTGCTGTTGCAGGTTGTTATGTCCAAACTGGTAAAGTCGTTCGTAATTCCAAGGCGCGGGTCCGTCGTAATGGAAACGTCATTCACGAAGGCAACCTAGACTCCTTGAAGCGTATGAAGGAAGATGCCAGAGAGGTTAACACAGGCTACGAGTGCGGTATTGGTCTTGACAGCTTTAATGCCTGGGAGATTGGAGACATCATTGAGTCCTACCGCATGGTTACAAAGCGTCGGACTTTGTCTAAATAAGTCACGACCAGGAGTTGAAGAAACTGTTTAACTCCTGGTCATCATTAAAATCTCTTAAGCTAGCAAATAGAAAAGAGCGCTTCACAACTGTGAAGCGCTCTTTTCTGGTTTAGCCAAGATAAATTTAATTAGCTGAAGCTAGCGTTGCTGCGATCGTAGGTTTGGCTGAAGGTGGGATGGGGCTTGCCTTGAATATGGTTCCAGAAATGAGCTGCTTCAGCAGGCATTCCAACTTCAGCGGCAGCACGGCTTAGCATGCATTGTTCACGATTTTTAATGAAATGGTGATGACGAATCATCAGTGCCCTGACTTGATCCTGAGTTGACATAATGAATTCTCCTAATGGTTGCTCAGCCGTATTCTCTTCTTACTAATCAATATAGCAATGAAATCTGTAACAAAAAATACAAAATGCCCTATTTTAATAAAAATTAATAGAATTTTAAGAATCCTTTCTAGCTAAGTAAGCCCAGGAGATGAATGTCTTCCCGCTAGTCATCACATGCCTGTCGAAGTCGTTCTGCTTAGCTTGCGACCGCTCCTACTAAGGAGTAAGCTCTAACAACACGACGAAAGAAAGAAATGGCCGCGATAACGGAAGAGTGGGTTGAAGTTGGAAAACTACACTGGTTTTACCGGGAAGCAGCACCTCTTGGTAGAACCGATCGACTACCTGTCTTATTGCTTCATGGTCTGCCTTCCCAAAGCTATGGATGGCGCGAGGTATTACCAGCTTTGGCAAGTCAAGGATTTCGGGCAATTGCACCGGATTGGATTGGGTTTGGGTTTTCTGCTCAACCCGATCGTCGCGACTTTTCCTATACACCTGATGCTTTTCTTCAGGCCTTGTCAGATTTCTTGAACGCGCTGCAAATTACAAAATTTTCCCTGGTTGTCCAGGGGTTTTTAGGCTCCGTGGGGCTGCAATTTGCATTGCGCAACCCCGACCAAGTTGATCGCATTGCAATTTTGAACGCGCCGATCACAACTACCGCTAAACTACCCTGGAAAATTCGGCAACTGGGATTGCCGCTTGTTGGCGATGTCATTACTCAGGATCCGTTACTGGTCGATCGCACTCTAGAGGGCGGTGGTGGCTACCGAGTTGAAGACAAGGATCTGGATGTCTATCGTCGTCCATTTCTGAGAAGTTCTGATGCTGGGCGATCGCTATTGGCGACGGTTCAAAATCTCCAGCTTCAGCAGTCGATGGCAGAAATTGAAACAGGACTGAGACAGTGGACTGGACCTGTTTTAGTTGCCTGGGGAGATCGGGACCCTTGGCTTCCCATAGGCCATGCGGAGCAATTTGCCGAATCATTACCCAATGCTGAATGGGTGAGATTGGAGGAAGTTGGGCATTACCCACAGGAAGACTGGCACGAAAAAGTCAGCAACGCGCTGTTGACATTTTTGCGACGACAACCAGTTTAAGGCCAGAAACTGTTGCTCCTGAAGGCAACGATGCGCTTCACCGACGTTTGCTGACTATCAGAAAACTATGGCGGTACGGACATGGTTTTAAGATGCAGTCCAAATAACTCCGGGAAAATAAGGTTGCTGCCAGCAAACAACCAGAGCTATAAAAACCTGGTATGCACTGGTGACAAGAAATGTCAGGGCAAATATTGGGCGATCGCTACGAAGTTGAACGGCAGCTTGGCAAGCAAGTAGGACGCTGGACGTTGCTTGCTCGTGATCTCCAGACGCAGGAGTTTGTTGTTCTTAAACTTCTTTTTCTGGATGAACAGCTAGACTCGGACGACTTGAAGCTATTCGAGCGTGAGGTTGAAATTCTAAAGTCTCTCTCCCACCCATCGATCCCTCGTTATTTGGGTTACTTTGAGCATCATCTGCCGAACGACAAAGCCCTTGTGCTGATTCAAACTTATATTGAGGGGAAATCGTTAGAGCAATGCCTACAGCAGGGGCGAACGTTTACAGAGGCAGAAACCAAGCAGTTAGCTAAAGCCTTACTGAACATTCTGATATACCTACACGGTCGAAAGCCATCGATCGCCCATCGTGACATTAAACCTAGCAATATTCTGTTGGCAAACCGGCAGGCTCACCTGGTCGATTTTGGCTCCGTTAAAGCTATTCGGAATATGGATGAAACAGTTTCTTTTACTGCTGTTGGCACGTATGGCTACATGCCGCCCGAACAATTTAACGGACGCGCCCTACCTGCTTCGGATCTTTACAGCTTAGGGGCAACACTAGTCGCATTGCTGACTGGTAACCATCCATCTAGCCTGCCTCATAAAGGGGTCAAGATTGACTTCAGCCAGATTCCTAACCTTAGTTCAGACTACGCAGGTTGGTTAGCATGGCTTACCGAACCAACGCTAAGTCAACGAGCAAAATCTGCGCAGGAGGCGCTTGAAGCCTTAGAAAAAGGACGCCAGGTAAGGATTTCTCCCACTACAAAACCGATCGACACCAAAATTTCTTTAACGAAAACCCCTGGTAGCCTGGAAATTTTGATTCCTACCCTCCTGGGGCAAGTTCAACTCAAAATTGATCATCTCCAGATCTCGTTGATCAATAAACGACTGGGAGTGCAATCCAGCCATCCCCAGGTATCTCCCGCCACAGAATTAATCGGTTGGAATACTGCAAATTATCTGCAAGCGACTGCTCCTTAGGACAGTATGCAGGCAATCCTGAGTCTCAACTTGCAATTTGGGCAGGCGCAGAAAAGTATGAACTTGGAAGTAATCTAACTGAGCCTGAGATGAATTGGCTGGCCTATGGCTCTCGTCCTGGCTAAAAGTGCCGCTCGGTTAGAAGTCGGAGAGTGTGTCTCCTCGTTTTGAAGGGCATTCTGAGTTGTACGGTGCAGCCACCCCTTGCCATGAATACATCTGAAGCAACTTCCTGGAGCCATATTCAATCGACCTTTTGTAAAATTTGGGGTTACGAAAACTTCCGCTATCCTCAAGGGGAGATCGTCAAAACCTTGTTGGCTCAGCGTGATGCATTAGTGGTTATGCCAACGGGCGGAGGTAAATCCGTTTGTTTCCAGCTTCCAGCGTTACTGCAAACGGGCTTAACACTGGTTGTCTCGCCGCTGGTTGCATTGATGGAAAATCAGGTGCAGGACTTACAGCGACGGGACCCCTCGTTTAAACGCTCCGTTGCGCAACTGCACAGTGAATTATCGAGTTGGCAGCGTAAGCAAACCTTGCGATCGTTAGAACAGCAGGAACTGCGCTTGCTTTACCTTTCTCCTGAAACTCTTTGAGCCAACCCGTGTGGGAGCGTTTGTGCCATCCAGACCTGACGATCAATGGATTAATTCTGGACGAGGCTCATTGCTTGGCTCAGTGGGGAGACACATTCCGGCCTGCATACTACCGCCTAGGGGCAGTGCGTTCAGCTTTGTTAGAACACAAACCAGGGCATAGTGGTCTGACAATCGCGGCTTTTACCGCCACTGCTGACCCACAAACCCAGCAAACCATTCAGAAGGTTTTGCAGCTTCAGGAACCCGACGTTTTTCGGCTCAATCCCTACCGCTCCAATCTTGCATTGAATGTTCAAGTAGTTTGGACTCCGCGTGGCCGGAAACAGAAACTGCTGAAGTTTATTCAGTCTAAAGCCGGGCAGGCTGGATTAGTGTACGTCCGCACCCGCCGAGACAGCGAGGCTTTGGCGGAGTGGCTGAAGCAGCAAGGGTATCGGACTGCTGCCTATCATGCAGGGTTGAGTCCAAGCGATCGTCGCCAGATAGAGCACGCTTGGTTAGAAGATTCGCTTCAATTTGTCGTGTACCTGCGCTTTCGGAATGGGGATCAACAAAAGCGATGTACGTTGGGTTATTCACGTTCAAGCGCCCTCCTTACTCTCGGAGTACATTCAAGAAATTGGTCGAGCTGGTCGAGATGGTAAACCGGCTGTAACCCTAACATTGATTAGCGAAACCACAGGAATTTTGGACTCAGAAGACAAACAGCGGTGGCAGTTTTTTGAGAACCAGGCGCACAAGCAGCAGCAGGCGGCCCAAAAGCTTGCGAGAAACTTACCTGCTCAAGGTGATGTAGAAACTGTCCAACGGAAATTTCAAGATGGAGCGCTAGCACTTTCGTGGTTACATGGTTCGGGGCAGCTCGAATGGGAAACTCCGTTCAACTACCGGTTGCTCAGCAAAGCGGAGAAAACAACCCTGCTGACATCCAGAACCAAAGCAACGCAGGAGATGCCTCAGTATCTAAAGACCCGTAATTGTCGTTGGTCGTTCTTGCTGAATGCTTTTGGCTTTGCGGAAGAGGCAAGAAACTTTCGCTGCGGGCGCTGTGACAACTGCAATTAATACCGCTTTAAGCTCTAGAATTGTGGAAGTTTTTGTAGCTAAAGGTCAGGAATCCTCACTTTCTCCCTTCCAAATGACACCTGAATAAATCGGTGAAATCATACAGAGATATGTAATCAACAAACTTGCGCTAACGTCTTCTTACCATGTTGAGGGGGCGTTTTTTACATGAAATTCGTCATTATTTTTACAAAAATTTATATTTTCAGAACGGTTTTGTGTATTTCGGTGGTGAATTTATGCTGTGAACCCCCACTGAGAAATTCCCATGAAATTCGCATACTTGTCGATTCCATTTGTTTTTCTAGCTTCTGTTTGTGCAGGTCCTGCGTCTGCCTTACCCAATGAACCAGATTCTTCTTGCTATGTAATTACTCCCTATGGTGAAGCGATCGATCTCGCGCCGATGTGCTCAAACCCGGTGAGACAAGAATTTGGCCCAAACCGGCAAAACACATTTAAACAGGCTCGAAACGTAAGGTATGGACAAGTTCCTCAAGTCGCAATGCAGGTCTATTTGAGTAACGGGGTATGGGTAACGTATGGCAAGATTCAAAACCAAACTGATCAGGCGATCGAAGGCATCCGAGTAACACTTGAGATTGCAGATAGCAGCGGTAGAATTCAAACCCAGACTACAAATGTTGATCAAGCATTTTTGAGACCTGGCGAACTGGGTAGCTTTCAAATTGGGATTCGCTACGATTCCGTCCGGCAAATTGAAGGACAACAACTTGCTGTTCCTGCCGTTCGGGTTGCGTCTGTGCAATGGATCAACCAGGATGGCACGATCGGCAACAATCCGTAGCTTTCAGAACTTAGGCATTTTGCCAAAACCTCGGAAGTTTGAGATTTCTGAGAAAGATATTACCCTGTACAGGTTTAGCATTCGGCAGAGCGTCCCTAACCGATTACGAAGATCTTTGCCCGAATGCTAAGCCTTACACAAATCATCCGGTATCTCTACCACTCGGTACTCGCTCATCCGTGTCAGGCTATTACAATAGATGAACCTGAAATAAATATGTAGCTGAGCATAACTGGACGTTTTATGTCGATTTCGACGGTTCTTTCCTATTTGCCTGCGATCGCCATCCTGGCAGTTCTTATTTTTGTGCATGAACTTGGGCACTTCATGGCTGCCCGACTTCAGGGGATTTATGCCAATCGCTTTTCGATTGGCTTTGGTCCCATTTTGTGGAGATACCAGGGGCGAGAAACGGAGTACGCTTTGCGTGCTTTACCTCTGGGCGGGTTTGTTGGATTTCCCGATGACGATCCAGACAGCACGATTCCACCCAATGACCCCAATTTGTTGAAGAATCGCCCCGTTCTTGACCGGGCGATCGTCATCAGTGCAGGCGTGATTGCCAACCTCATCTTTGCCTATCTGGTTCTGGTGCTTCAGGTTGGAACGATCGGGGTTGCTGAAGGCTTCAATTTCAAGCCAGGGGTTCTGGTGCCAGAGGTTGTCTCCACAGAGGCTCCCGCCGCCAAAGCAGGTGTTAAAGCGGGCGACATTATTTTGGCTGCCGATGGCAAGGAACTCAAAGCAAATGAAACTGAAATTGCGTCCTTGCAAAAGGTGATTCAAACCCATCCGAATCAACCAGTTCAGCTCAAAATTCAGCGTGACAACAAACAATTTGATGTAACCGTTACTCCAAAATCTGGTCCAGACGGTAATGGGCAAATTGGTGTTCGCCTAGCCGCCAACGGTACCCCTATTTTTCGCTCTCCTAAAAACCCATTCGAGGTTCTTAGTTTAGCTGCCCAGCGATTTCAAGATATTTGCGTTGTCACGGTGCAAGGCTTTGGCCGTCTAATTACAAACTTTAAGGAAACAGCGGGTCAAATTAGTGGTCCGGTCAATATTGTTAGGGCTGGGGCAAAGCTTGCCTCCGACTCCAATTCCTCTGGCTTGTTTTTCTATACTGCTCTAATCAGCATTAACCTTGCCATTATCAATATTCTGCCGCTGCCCGCGCTGGATGGAGGGCATCTTGCGTTTCTGCTGTTTGAAGGAGTACGGGGTAAACCCCTGCCCACTCGCATTCAGGACGGTGCAACACAAACGGGATTAATGCTGCTGTTGGGCTTGGGAATTTTCCTGATTGTACGGGAACTCATCTTCCAATAGTTCTCAACGCACGCTCTTCGAATAAACTTAGACATTTTAGTGACTCTGTGAGCATTACTCGGAAGTTATCCGCTAAGCAACAGCGGGCGATCGAGATTTTGTTGCGCCTCAAGCAGCTTTATCCCGATGCGACGTGTTCATTGAATTATGAGACGCCTGTTCAACTATTAGTTGCAACGATTTTGTCTGCTCAATGTACTGATGCACGGGTCAATTTAGTGACACCAGAGCTGTTCCGGCGTTTCCCTGATGCCGCAGCTTTGGCAGGTGCAGACCTGTCAGAGATTGAGTTGTTGGTGAAGTCCACTGGGTTTTACCGAAGCAAGGCGAAGAACATTCAGGGAGCATGCCGCATGATTATGGAGGAATTCGGCGGTGAAATTCCTCAACTGATGGAGAATCTGCTCAAGCTACCAGGCGTTGCGCGAAAGACCGCAAATGTCGTGCTAGCTAATGCGTTTGGGATCAATATGGGGGTCACCGTAGATACCCACGTCAAACGGTTGAGCTATCGCCTGGGACTGACGAAGCACACAGACCCGATTCGGATTGAACGGGATTTGATGCCGCTCATTCCCCAACCGGATTGGGAGAACTGGTCAATTCGCTTGATTTATCACGGACGGCTCGTATGCAAAGCGCGGAATCCTCAATGCGATCGCTGTGCGCTTTCTGACCTCTGCCCTTCCGCCAGCTTGCCACAGAAACCAATGGCAGATAGTGAAGAAACTGTGGAAGGGATTTTAGAAACGGAAATTGCAGGCTCCACCGTCTAATTCTGTTGGTTAAAATTGGCTACACTGCTTTAGATGTTGCTACAATATTGAACTGTGTCTTTATTAATAAGCATCGGGACGGTACATGGCTAAGAAGAGCATGATCGAGCGGGAGAAGCGCCGCCAGAAACTGGTAGACAAATATGCTAAGAAGCGTGAAGAACTAAAAGAACAGTTCGAGAGCGCCACTTCACAGCAGCAAAAACTAGCAATCCATCGCCAGATTCAACAGCTTCCCCGCAACAGTGCGCCGGATCGCCTCCGGAACCGTTGCTGGGCAACAGGCCGCCCTAGGGGCTACTATCGGGATTTTGGGGTGTCTCGCCACGTCCTTCGAGAAATGGCTCACCAAGGGTTGTTACCTGGCGTTGTGAAGTCCAGTTGGTAGTGGGAATTGAGAATTGAGAATTAAGAATTAGGCAGCATTCCCTGGAGTGTTAGTCCAATAACTCATAATTCTTAATTCTCTTACTGCCCGCAGCAGCGATCGATGCCCAAGCTATCAAGTAGCAAGTCGCTGACTGCGTTTGCAACTGCAAACTCACTAAAAAGCTTTCTGAAAATCAAAAGCTTCCATCTCGGTCACAACGGCGATAACCAGTGAACCAAGGTCATTTTCTCCTTCCATTCGCTGCCGGACAAAGATCTGGGCGGCTCTTTCGGCTATCTGCTGGTTGACGGGTTCTGGAATAAACTCCTGGTCTAGCCACTTCACCAGGGCGCTCCTCAACCATTCTCCTTCCTGCTGTGGGTTTCTGGCAGGTGGAAGGGTAATCGGTGGAATCGGTTCAACCATCGTTTCAACAGGCTTCCAACCTTTCGCTGCTATTTAGCTTAACACCTGGGTATGAGCGGTAACAGGTTTGATATTCCATCCATCATCAGCGGCTATGCCCAGGGCTATTTTTTAATGGCGGATGAGTTTGGAAAGAATCTGGGCTGGTACTCTAGCCGGCAACGAACGTTGATTCCTCTAGATGAGCGGTTCCGCTACCCACGATCGCTCCGCCGCGTCTTAAATCAAGAGCGTTTTAGTATTGCTGTAAACCGAGACTTCAAAGCTGTGGTAAATGGCTGCGCCAATCGGGAGACTACCTGGATTTCGGATGAAATGAGGGAAATTTACCAGGCTTTGCACCAAGCAGGATGGGCGCACAGCTTTGAAGCGTGGCAGGGCGATCGTCTTGCAGGCGGCATTCTCGGTCTTGTTATTGGGGGAGCCTTTGTCGGCGAATCGATGTTCTATCAGATCCCTGAAGGATCAAAAGTTGCGCTGGTAAAACTGGTAGAACGACTACAGCAACGTCGGTTTGTGCTGTTTGACGCACAAATGATGAATCCTCACCTTGAAAGGTTTGGTGCATACGTTATCAATGATTCTGCTTACCAAAAGTTGCTAAGCCAGGCATTACAGCGTCAATGCTCGTTGGAGTAAAAGTAGGGATCCGAGAAAGAATAAGGGATGAAGGATGAAGGGCGGGGCACGAAGGGAAATTTTGAATTCTGGATTTTGAATTCTCCTTTGACCTCTAACGCCCGTTTCCTGGTCCCTACAAATAAAAAGCCCACCAGGGAAACTGGCGGGTTCAGTGTACCTATGAGTGCTTCGTAGAATAACAACAAATCGAGAATGGTGGACTCCGGACATTTCATCAATTTGTTTTGCTAATTTAGCGAGATTGTCGGAAGAGATGGGAATGGGTGGGGTTATACAGCTGCGATCGCCGCGTTTCTAACGCTGCCAATTCCTGTGGCGTTTCTGGTGTTTGCTGTTGTAGTACGTTTTGGGAACGGTCGTTGCTGCCAAGGCGGGGCTTACAACATAAAGCGTAGTACGAATCAGATTCTGCTCCTGTGTCACGGTTGCCATCTGCTCTAGAGGCACGAGCCAGATTCTTTCATCTGGCCATCCTAGACGAAAGCAAATAGCAACTGGTGTAGTTGGTGGGTAGTGCTGAAGCAGTTTGGCTTGAGCCATTTCTACATGTCGTGCGCTTAAGTAGAGGCAAAGACTTGCTTGATGTGCTGCCAAACTTTGCAGTTCTTCAGCTTGGGGACTTCGGTTCGTCCACTGATTCGGGTCAGAATGATTGTTTGTACCAATCCTGGAACCGTTAATTCAACCCGAAGTTTCGCCGCTGCTGCTTGAAACGCGCTGATTCCCGGCACAACTTCAAAAGGGATGTTCGCTTCAACCAGGGCTTGCATCTGCTCCTGTACTGCTCCGTATAGGCTGGGATCTCCTGAATGAAGGCGGACTACTGATTGGCCTGCCCTGACCCGTTCAACCATTAATGGAAGGATCTCTTCTAGCGTTTTATGGGCTGTGCGAATTAATTCAGCATCCGATCGCACCCCTTGCAAAATTTGTTTGGGTACCAAGGAATCCGCAAACAGAATGACATCCGCCTGAGCTAGAAGCCGTTGGGCTTTGATGGTTAGCAACTCAGGGTCGCCCGGACCCGCCCCCACAATATAAACAGCGGCTGGCAAAGCGGGAAGTGTGGATCGATCAGGCAGATTGCTCATACTGGTTGCAAATTTTCCGGACGGTTCTCAGTACTGCAGAAGAATGGAATGGTAGATGCACCCTGATTTAGCCCTGGAGATTATCTCCAGGGTCTTTTTATGGCACTTGATCGGATTGGGTGTCGTATTTGAAGTGACGTCTGACTCTTGAATTCTCACCACATCTGGAAGAGAGCGGCGTAATTTATAGAGCCAGAGCAGACCGAGAATGCCGATCGTAATCTCAACTAAACTGACGACCTGGGCGATACGGAGTGGCCCCAGCATTAAACTATCCGTGCGCAATCCTTCAATCCAGAATCGGCCACAACTATAAAGAATCAGGTATACAAGGAAAATAGTGCCAAGTTTGAGTCTGGACTTTACCTTCAGGCCCCAGGAAAAAGCCAGATCAAGACGCTAAACACCATCAAATCCCAGAGACTCGTAGAGGAAGGTGGGATGGAAATAAGAAAACCCCTCATACCCCGGTGGCCGACGATCGGGGGAATGTAAAGTTTCCAGGGCAAATCCGTTGGACGTCCAAATGCCTCCGAGTTGAAGAAGTTACCCCACCGCCCGATCGCCTGACCCAGAATTAGAGATGGGGCTACCAAATCCGCTAGTTGCCAAAACGGCACACGGCGAATACGGGCAAAAATTAACGCGGCTATCAGCCCTCCCAATACGGCTCCATGAATCGCAATCCCGCCCTTCCAGATTGCAATGATTTGGTCAGGGTGCTGAGCATATTCCTGCCACTGAAACAGGACATAGTACAGCCTGGCGCTCGGAATCGCAGCGACGACCAGCCAAATCGCCAGGTCGCTAATTATTTCTGGGTCAACCTGGCGACGGTTTGCTAAATAGCGAGCCAATGTAACGCCAATTAACACCGCAGAGGCAATCAGAAAGCCGTACCAGCGAATCAGAACAGGTCCCCACTCAAACATAATGGGACCGGGAGATGTGAATTGAAAGGCCAGAAGCAAATTACCAAGAAACTGCATGGACAAAAAATAACGCTTCCGTTGAGTGCAAGTGTGCGGTCTATAGTGACGATACCACGACCATTAACTGGACCTATGCCTCAGACAGTCTCAGAGTCCTCGATTGACTTTGCAAACAAATCTCTTAAACCCAGAGAATCAGTCAGGCTTGGGAAGCCTTAATAATAAACCCAAAAATGCTTGCTAGTCCAAGTCATTGCTCCTGTTGAGAAAGGCTTATGATTCAGGCTCATCCTTCTGCCGTTGCCTCGCCTCCATCGGATGACGATCGCGCACTCATCCACGTGAATTTGACTCCTCCAGTTTCCTTTGAAACGATCGGGCAAACGGTTCTCAAGCTGGCGATCCCTGCGTGCCAGGAGGACGTTACCGATGGTTCGGTTAATCCTCAGATGCCTTTTGCTTCCCAAGATGTCCTCGTCGCAATGCAACGGTTAGTTGAGCTTATCAACTCCCTTCGGTCAGCGGTATTATCGCCCCAGGACAAGTCACAGCCCAACCACTGGCACTTTGACCTTCCTTTGACTCCCAAAATCTTCTTCCTTACGTGAGTGAAGAAGCCTACGAAGTATTGGATGCTCTACAACGTGAGACGACTGAAAGCCTTCCATTGTCTCAAACCCCGCCCCTCCTCCATCGTCCTCTCTCGTTTCCATTGAAACCTTGATTCCCTACCTCCTTTGGAACATTGCCCGTAGTTCCTATACGGTGATGCAATTGATTGAAGGAATCAATGCTCAACACGGTCGATCGGACGAAACCTGGACCCCTGGCATGGCAAGGTTAATCATCATGCTGAGAGTCAAGACACCAAAGCGCAATGGTGTTTTGATGTAGCGACGGGTAGGTCCCCGACTCTTTATTAGATGGAGCCTCAATTTTGCGGTCAGACGATAACTTGCTGCCGCTTTGGCGACCCGCTTCAGTTTCCCCCTCAAGGCGATCGAGTAGATTATCAGCTCCAGGAATTGCAGAGACAACTGCAAGCAACATCTCCCATGCTGAAGCGTTTTATGGAAGGTATGGGTGTAAATTTACTAATTCCAAAAGAGGAGTGGCAGGCGGGTGAGGTTCAGCTTGATCTGGGATTTGAGTTTATCGCTCGTGCGTCAGAATTTACGGCCTGTAACCCTTCTTTTGACCGGATGGATTTAGTTGAGGCCGAACTGTTAGAAGATTCTGCTCTGTCAGAAACCTTTTCTGGAGGTTTTACCCATCTGGCTCCCGTTGCTCAGGTTTCTGTTGTAGAACTCCCTCGTCAGTCTCTAGGAATGGCAACGCTGATTCGGTTGGCTGACCAGAGCGAATCGGAACCTTATATTCAACAACTCCTTCAGCAGCAGATACGGAGGGCGATCGCCCAGTTACAAAAGAATTTGCAAAACAATAGGTCTGCTACTGATGATGAACAGTTGCTACAGGTGGTCAATGAAGCGTATGAAACCGCTCATCAAGTTTGCGTTGCTGTTGGTTCCCCGCTGTATTCCCAGCAGCCAATTCTTTTGCTGGATGAACTGATTCCCCATTTACTCTGGAGTATCACCCGTAGCTCCCATGAGGTTATGCAGTTAATCGGTGGAATCAACGGTGCCGTTTTTGAGCCTGGTTGTGATTGGGAGCAGGGCACTCTTCGACTGCTGGCAATGCTTCAGTTTCAGGCGGTTGGCGTTAGTTGCACGATCGATTTAGCAACGGGGCAAGTAATCGCGCCTATGATCGCGTTTTGAATCCAAACGCGGTATGTCAACCGTTTGCCTTTCCTGAATTCTTTCCCCACTCCAGTTTCTCCCTGCTCTCGCAACACGCAATTCAAGCTGAGGAATTGCTTGCTAATATACAGCAACACATTCAGGAGACCACACCCGAAATCGGACGGTTGATGGACATAACCGCAGTGGAGTGGCTAGAGGATGGACACGATTGGGAACAGGGTACCTTAACGTTGATATTCGGTTTAGAGTTCCTTCCCGCTTCCCTCTAATGTATACTTTCGCCTTTCTTAAAACGCCGATCGTTGCCCTGGCAATGCCAATCGGGATTGAAAATTCAGTGCAGTTCATTGGCAATGATTCGCTTTCAGCGGTAGTCGAGTCAGATATTTCCCTGGACGAGCTAAAGAATGATGATGCGGCTTTAATGCAGGGTGTCCTTTCCCATGATCGGGTTATTCGTGAGCTGTTCTTGCAAACGACCATTTTACCGTTGCGGTTTGGCACCTGCTTCCCTTCACTGCAAAGTTTGCTGACTCACCTAGATGCCAACCAGCAGACCTACTTAGAGAAGCTAACTCAGTTTGAGGGTAAGGCAGAGTATTCGCTCAAGTTTGCTCCGCTGCCGTTTCCAGAGGTTTCAGTTCCATCTGAGACGAAAGGGAAGGAATACTTTTGGCGAAGAAGAAGCAATATCAGATTCAGCTAGACTACCAGGTTCAACAACGGAAGGAATTTGAATTCATCGCCCAAACAGTCATTACAACGTACCCTCGATTGGTAATGGGTGAAACCCAATCTGAGGTAACAACTATTTACCTGCTGGTTGATCGCAGTCAAGAAAACCAGCTTTACGAAGCATTCTCCAGTTGGCAACTGCGGTGCCCAAGCTGGCAAATGAGTATTGGAGAAGCATTACCTCCATACCATTTCCTGGAAGAGTAGGGTTCTCAGGTGTATCCAGGAAATAGGACTTATTCCAAGGCGTCTTTGAACGCTCTCAACCAATTAAATGGAACACTACCTAAACGACTAAGGGTTGCCTTGACACGTCTTTGACGCGCTTACAAAGCCTTAGCTCAGTACCTTGGGAATTCCACTGGACCTGGTCAAATATCTGATGAAGAATGTACATTCCCCGACCACATTCCCGCTCATCGCACGGTAAACGCTTGCTAGAGCCGCTACCCTCGGAGGCGCACTTAAACCCATTCCCTTGGTCGGAGATGACCCACCAGTATTGATTGGCGACAGAGGAGAACCGTACTAAAACCGTTTTGCTGGGATCTAGCTGGTTACCGTGCTTAGCAGCGTTGATCAGTGCTTCTTGCAATCCAAGCCTGACCTCCGCCCTCCAGCGAGGGGAATTTCAGCCAACAGCAGATCCAGGATTGGGATCAGATATAACGTGGAGGCGAAGCTAATTGTGTTCCAATGGCGTCTGACGGGACGAGACGAGACAGCAATCACTCAATAAAACCCCGTAGCTTTCAAATGGACCGATATAGCCAAAAACAGATGCTGAACGAAGAAGCTCTATTAATGCGTTTCTGATTCAAACCAGCTACACCCTTCAGAGTGCCCTAAAAATCGATTCCTTATTCAATTAAACTGTACTTTTAAGAGGCCGAAGTAAAATAAGAAACCGTGACTTAATCGCTGCCTAAAATAATTTTCGCGTTTGGGAAGCTCAATGCCTAAAGCATCCCTCTACAGTCATAGTATCAAAGTACTTCCGAAAAACATCTTTGATTCAAATTTTCAATCGTTTTAGGTACTTATATCCTAAATTTGCCAATTCAATAAAAGAAAATTGCATTAAAAAAGTTGTTCCATATACCGAAAATCTTTTTCGACCTCTGCCCACAGCGATCGATTATGGGGATCTGTACGAAGTGCCTTCTTTAGATAAATTCTAGCTTTTTCAAGCTGACGCTCTTGGATCAGGTGGCGTCCCCAACGCTGATAGACAATCGCTTGCCATTGAACGACCTCCGGATCCTGAGGAATTCGTCGAGCTAGCCCTTCTACCAGCGCGATCGCCCTTGGAAAGCGGTGTTCCTTGAGTAACTGCTGAAGCTGTTGATAGGAACTCGCTTTTAACTGCTGTTCAGCAGGCGACAGGTCTGGATTGAATTGGACCGGATCAGACTTGCGGGTCACCTTTACTCCAGTCGCTTTTGCTCCGCTCGGGGTCGGTCTTTCTGTCCCAACCGATGGTTTTGGAGGCGGCTTTACTGGATTCGACTGTCCGTTTTCGGATCCAACTCCGGCTGCAAGGAGAAACTTATAAGCTTCAGTCACCGCAATAAAGTTTTCCTTTGCCTGTTGATCACCCGGATTCACGTCCGGATGATACTGCCTTGCAAGCCGTCGGTAGGATGTTTTAATATCGTCAAACGATGCCCCAGAATTCAATCTTAGTAATCGATAACAGTCCGCGAGGTTCATTTAGAGGGGAAATGGCAGAATTAACGATTGATTTTGCCACAGCTAAGAAAAATCGTGCGGTTGGAAGAGCAATTAGCTGTTGGCAATTAGCAATTAGCGATCAACTGTTAGTTGATCGCTAATTGAATCCTAAGAGATATCACCAGTTCAACGCAAATGGCTTCAGGTAGGTGCCACCTCAATAACGCTGTCAATCAAGCCGTACTCCTTCGCTTCTTGAGCAGACATGAAGAAGTCACGATCGGTATCCCGCTCAATTTTTTCGAGGGGTTGCCCCGTCATGCGGACCATGATCTCATTAAGCTGGCTACGAACCCGCAAAATTTCGGCGGCTTCAATCTGAATATCGGTTGCCTGCCCCGAGTTCCGCCCAAGGGTTGGTGGATCATAATCCGCGCATGGGGAAGGGCAAGACGCTTACCCTTGCTGCCAGCAGACAGGAGAAAGGCTCCCATTGAGGCGGCCAATCCGACACAAATAGTCACCACTTCAGATTTGATGTGCTGGATTGTGTCGTAGATTGCCATGCCAGCCGTTACCGACCCACCGGGGAGTTGATGTATAGGTAGATTGGCTTGGATGGATCATCTGAATCAAGGTAGAGCAAATAGGCGACGATCGCGTTAGCAATGCCGTCATCGACTTCTTCTGCGAGGAAAATAATGCGCTCCCGAAACAGCCGCTCATAGATACTGATCCACTGCTCATAAGGGCTGCCAGGAAGGCGATATGGAACACTGGGAATGCCAATGGGCATGGGACGGACTCCTTTTGAAGGATAAAGGGTAAGGGATGAAGGATAAGGAATAGAACGTTCGTTGGGACCTTTAACCTTTCATCTAGCAGCGGTTGCGATCGCTGTCGGAAGTTCCTTCGTGCTTTCTAGAACATGGTCGATTAAGCCATATTCTTTTGCCTCTTGGGGAGACATGTAGAACATGCGATCAGTATCCTTAGTGATTTTTTCGAGGGGTTGACCAGTATTCCGAGAAAAAATGTTAAGCAGGAGGGCGCGCTTGGATAACACCTCTTCGGCATTTATTTGAATATCGGTTGCCTGACCTTGAGTGCCAATCCGGGGATGATGAAGGGCAATCATCGCATGGGGCAAACTGGCTCGTTTTCCTTTAGTGCCGGATGAAAGGAGCAAGGCGGCCATACTAATTGCTTGCCCCAGGCAGATAGTGACAATTTCCGACTTGATGTGCTGCATCGTGTCGTAAATGGCCAGAGTCGCTGAAATAGACATCATACCGACCGATTCATTTGCCATTCCAGCGGAAACCGGATCGCCCAGAGAGTTGATATAGAGATAAATCGGCTTGTTCTGATCTTCAGAATCTAGATACAGCATTGCCGATATAAGAGAGTTCGCCAAACCCATTGAGATGGGCTGATTCAGGAAAATAATTCGTTCCTGGCTCAAGCGAGTGTAGATACTGATCCATTGCCAGTAAGGACTACCAGGAACGTTAAAGGGGACGCGAAGGATCTCATCTACAGGCATAGGCTTGGAGGAAAGTTATGAGTTTTGAATGATGAGTTTTGAATGGTAAGTTCTGAGGGATGGGGCTTGAGTTACAGGAGTTGGGTGATTTAATTCCTGGTTTCAAGTCCTTAATTCTCAATTCTTAATTCTCAACTCTCAACTTCAGGACGTTAGGGCAGGAATTGCTTTGGGTAGGTCTTTTGCACTTTCTAATACCCGATCGATCAAGCCGTACTCTTTCGCTTGCTCTGGCGTTAGATAGAACATGCGATCGGTATCTTTCGAGATTTTGTCAGCCACTTGACCCGTATTTCTGGAAAGAATGTCGAGCATTGCTGCCTTATTTGCCAGCACTTCCTTTGCCCGAATTTGTATATCCGTTGCTTGGCTGCGTCCCATACCAACTCGGGGTTGGTTGAGCACGATCGTTGCATGCGGCAAGCTGGCCCGAAAACCCTTAGTCCCGGCAGAAAGGATCATGGCAGCCGTTCCCATTGCCTGCCCAATACAGATTGTGTGCACAGGAGGCTTGATGTAGCTGATGGTGTCACAGATGGCAAAGGCTTCAGTATCCTGACCGATCGCGTCTCCGGTATACCAAGACGTTCCGGTTGAGTTGATGTAGAAGAAAATGGGCTTTTCTGGATCGGCAAACTGCAAGTACAAAAGCTGCGCAATAATCAGCTTGGTAACATCGACCCCAAGCTGGCGTTTAAAGTCGTCAGATGAAACAAGGGGCAACCCCAGGTAAATAATCCGTTCTTTTAGCAGCAAAGAAGGAAGGTCTGGAGGAGGTGTGCGATAGAACGAGTCGCCACCATAGTAGGGGATTGAACAGCCTTAATGGGTGAATTCATAGATTGTATTGCCTGAGACAGTGGCACTGTTTTTACATACTAGCGTGAGAGCTAAATGAACGACGTATGAAGTCAGGTACGGCAATCCGATTGCCAGTGGAGTGTTGTTCTTGATGGAGCAGCAGTTTACGGTATGCGAAGTTCATAAACAATTTAGAACTTCCTTACGAGAATTGGAATCGGAAAGTTGGGATTCAGTATTGTAGTTGCAATCGTGTTTTGAATAGGGCTTCTCCCCTTATCAGGAGTTTCGTTTCATGAAAGTTGGTTTGCAGTCTGCCTTGAGTGACACCAATGTTGATGCGGCTCAACCCGTTAGCCAGCGACAGCTCGCGATTTCTATTTCTGCGATCGCCGAGGAATCGAACCGGAACGTCCCCTGAACTTGTGCCTGATTCTAGATCACAGCGGCTCTATGGGTGGACGCCCCTCGAAATGGTGAAGCAGGCAGCCCAACGCATTGTGGATCGTCTCTCTCCAGACGATCGTCTCTCAATTGTGGCGTTTGACCATAAGGCGAAGGTGCTGGTCCATAATCAGACGATCGACAGTCCCGCCAGTTTCAAGCTGCAAATCAACCAGCTAAAGTCAGGTGGAGGAACCGCGATTGATGAAGGTCTGCGGTTGGGAATTGAGGAGCTAGCGAAAGCAAAAAAGACACGATTTCCCAAGCTTTTCTGCTAACCGATGGTGAGAACGAGCATGGGGACAACGATCGGTGCCTGAAACTGTCAAAACTAGCAGCAGACTACAATCTGACGGTTAATACGCTTGGCTTTGGAGATGCCTGGAACCAGGATGTGCTGGAAAAATTGCGGATGCAGGCGGAGGAAGCCTATCGTTCATCCAGCAACCAGAACAGGCCGTGGATGAGTTTGCTCGTTTGTTTACCCGCATTCAGTCGGTTGGTCTAACCAATGCCTATCTGCACCTGTCGCTGCCACCGGATGCCCGACTGGCAGAAATGAAACCCATCGCCCAGGTTGCCCCAGACACGATCGAACTCCCCGTTGTGCGGGAGGCGGGGCACTACACAGTGCGCTTGGGTGATCTGATGGTTAATGTTCCCAGGGTCGTTCTGGCGAATGTTTACTTGAACAGCCTTCCACAGGCCCCACTCAGTTGCCCAAATTCAGGTACGTTATGACGACCCTGCCTATGCTAAGGAGAGCTTGCTAACTGAGAAGGTTCCAATCGCGGCAAACTTTGTCAGCCCTTATACCCCCGCGCCTGATCCTCAGGTACAGCAGCATATTCTTGCATTGGCAAAATATCGGCAGACACAAATCGCGGAAACTAAACTTCAGCAGGGCGATCGCACAGGTGCCGCAACCATGCTGCAAATGGCTGCCAAAACCGCCATACAAATGGGCGATCGGGGAGCCGCTACTGTGCTTCAGCAAAACGCTACTCAACTGCAACGGGGCGAGGAGCTTTCGGAGGTCGATCGCAAGAAAACCCGAATTGTCTCAAAGACAATGCTAACGTAAGTACTGATGTCAACGCTAGACTTAAACCTAATCGTCGCTATTTCCGAGGATTAGGATGGTTAAAGTTATCCAGGCTGGGGATCTTGAACTTCACGAGGTCCACGAGAAATTTAATCTGAGCCTAGTTTGGAGCGATGACCAGTTTTTCCTGGAATGGCAGCGTGAACCGACAACGCTAACGGACTACGAGAGGTATTGGCTAGACCAGGTAAAAGCAGATTACCTGAGCCTTTTTGCTCATCGATTCAACGAAGAAGTTGTTAAGCTATCTGTACTTGCCCCTTTATTGTCTTTGGCAGGCTTAACCCGGTTTCCTTTCATCCCTTCCGCAGAACATCAGATAGGAATTGCGATTGAGGATAATGATGAAATCATTCGAGGCAAAATCGATATGCTTGTCTTGCATGAACAACTGTGGGCTATTGTGATTGAAGCCAAACGCCATCAGTTGAATGTAGCAGAAACACTGCCACAAGGCTTGGCTTACATGATGGCAAGCCCAAACACTGAAAAACCAACGTTTGGATTGGCAATTAATGGAACGGAGTTTCTATTTCTCAAGCTAGTTAAACAAGACCCACCTCGATACGGCTTATCCCGACTGTTCTCACTGTTCAATCCAGGTAATGACTTGTACATCGTTTTGGGCGTATTAAAGCATTTGAAAGACATGGTTCAATTAGCTTAATTAATTCAAGACAGCGAACTTGAACACCAATTACGGCAATACTGAGATCCATCAATGACTTCCTTTATATAAGAAAATATGGTTGATAGCTTCAGAAATTGTGTAACAGATGAGGCAAGACTTGCTCCTTTGAAAGAATATAAAGGATTCCAAGACTTAGCTGAGGGGTCAAAACCACCATTTGATGAATGGAAACAAGTCACCTGACAAGTTTAAGCAGTACAGCGATCGCCCCTCTTCTTCTGATAGAGCGATCGCCACACGTCATTATTCTCTGCCGTTCTCATGCCATCGCCGATGATGCTTTTGGTCGAGCAAAGATCATTCGACCTGCCGACGTTTGTAGCGCACTGGTCACTACAACCTGCAGTTCACCGCCCACGTAGCTGCGGCCATCCTCCACGACGACCATTGTGCCATCGTCTAAGTAACCGACTCCTTGGGCAGGTTCCTTGCCTTCCTTAAGAATCTTGAGATCAATGCTGTCGCCAGGGAGATAGGTCGGTCGAACCGCCTGGGTCAAATCGTTGATGTTGAGAACAGGCACCTTCTGAAGACTGGCGACCTTATTCAGGTTGTAGTCATTGGTTAATAGGGTGCCGTTGATTTCTTGAGCCAAGCGAATCAACTTTGCATCAACCGTTGCCACATCATCGTAGTCGGCTGGGTGAATCTGAATTCGATCGAAATAGGCTTCCTTCATGCGATTGAGGATATCTAATCCGCGCCGTCCTCGAACGCGCTTCTGGTCATTCGACGAATCAGCGACCTGTTGCAGTTCGGCCAGGACAAACTGAGGGACAAGAATTTGTCCTTCTAGAAACCCAGTTGCTAACAGTTCCTCAATTCGCCCATCAATAATGCAACTTGTGTCTAAAACTTTGGTTGACACAGGCTTAAGGGTTCCCTCTGCCAGCAGAAGAGTTTCCACCGTGTGAGGATTAATGAGGCGCAACAGAGCACGACCGTGTATATCCGCTAGAGTGATGCCGGAGAATGCGAACATGACGCTGCCGACAACAGCCGCTAGAGGCTTGATAAATGAGAATTCGGTCGGGATTGGCAGCAGAAAGATGGGAGCCAGCAGCAGATTTGCCACAAGTAGCCCGATGATCAGACCAACGGCACGGCTCAAGAGGATATCGGCTGGCATTGTGCGAAATTGCCGCACAAGTCGTCGATAACTCGTCTGAGCTACTAATCCAATGGCAAGACCAATCAGAGCACCAAAGCCAGCACTAACCCAGCGCAGTCCTTCTTGATTAGTGACCTGTTGCAAAGCGCTGCTTGGCAGTTCCTCGATGCCATGAAAACCGATCCCCGCCCCTGCTAGGATGAATGAAATAATAATGATTGCATCAAGCATAAGTTCAGGTTGGTTGGGGACTGATTCTTAACTCCTAACAAGTTAAGAATCTGCCAATCTGGTCAGTGAGCCAGTTAAGTGGTTCTTGAGGAATGAATAGGCTTACACGAATTTGAACTGGCCTCTCAGCAGGCTGGCATGACCTTATTATACTCTTCATATTTGAAATGCTTTTGGCTAGAGCGTACTCTGGGAAGGCGGCTCACACCCTTTGGATGCCGACTTCCGCCTATATCCACATCCCCTTTTGTCGGAGACGCTGTTATTACTGCGATTTCCCGATTTCGGTTGTGGGGACAGGCCGCCGAAAGGGGGCAGGAATCAGGGACAGGGGACAGGGGACAGGGGACAGGGGACAGGGGGCAGGGGGCAGAGACTCGACCGCAATTAGATGCTGGGCGGATTAATGGGAGTAATTCGGGGACGATCGCCCAGTATGTTGACGTTCTTTGCCAGGAAATTTGTCTGACTCCTTTCTGGGGAGCACCCCTTACAACGGTTTTCTTTGGTGGCGGAACCCCTCGCTTCTGTCAGTTGAGCAACTGAATCAGATTCTAAATGTTCTGAACCAGCAATTTGGGATTTCAAGCGATGCTGAGATTTCAATGGAAATTGATCCAGGAACGTTCGCTTTAGAGCAGGTGCAGGGTTACAAGACAGCGGGAGTAAATCGGGTCAGCCTAGGAGTGCAAGCGTTTCAGTCTGAATTGCTTGAGGTGTGCGGACGATCGCATACCGTTGCTGACGTTCATAAGGCAGTGGAACTCGTTCATCGGGCTGGTTTTCAAAATTTCAGCCTCGATCTCATTTCTGGGTTACCCCATCAAACGCTGGAACACTGGCAAGCATCGTTGGAGCAGGCGATCGCACTCTCTCCCACTCATCTCTCCTGCTATGACTTGACGATCGAACCAGGCACTCCCTTCAACCGCCAATACAGCCCAGGAAGCAGTCCTCTGCCTTCCGACGAAACCACGGCTGAGATGTATCGAATGGCTCAACGACTGCTGACAGCAGCGGGCTATGACCATTACGAAATCTCTAATTATGCCAAACCGGGCTACCAGTGTCGCCACAACCGTGTCTACTGGGAAAATCGCTCATTCTATGGGTTTGGCATGGGGCAACCAGTTATATTGGAGGCGATCGCATCGCTCGTCCCCGAAAACGCGGGAGTACTATGAGTGGGTGGAGGAAAGGATAAAGGATAAAAGCTTAAGGATAAATAAGGAGAAAGCTGACCTTTTATTCTTTAGCCCTCATCCCTCATCCTTTCTTCTCGACTCTCTCATGCTGGGTTTGCGGTTAGCCGACGGATTGAGGATCGAGAATTTAAGGGAACAGTTTGGTGAGGAAGCGCTGCGACGGATTTGGATGTGTCTGGAGCCTTATTATCAGAAAGGTTGGGTCCAGATCTTATCTGATGGCGAACTTTGCGGTCGAACGCGGCCATCTTTACCGGAAATCGGAACGATCAAATTGAGCGATCCCGAGGGTTTCCTGTTTTCCAACGTTGTTCTCGTTTCCCTGTTCAATGAGTTTGAGTAATTCTTTTCAGCCAACAATTTGACTTTCGATTCCTAAACCACTGCAATCCCCGAACGCTGCTCAAATTCCAAACAGGGTTTGTAGCCGTTTACGAATGCGAATAAACGGGGTTTCTTCTGAAAATTCTGTGAGGATGCCCATTTCGCGGAGGGTTTGCTGGCGCTCCATCAATTTTTGGGCAATCTGGTCGGCCAATCCTTGATGTTCTTCCAGTAGCCGTCTCAAGTCGCTGCGCTCAATTACGAACAGCACACTATCTTCTAGGGTACGGACGGTTGCCGAGCGGGGATCCCCATTAGCAGTGCCATTTCTCCGAAAAACTCGCCTTCGTTCAAGGTGGCAATATACTGCTCAACCCGCTTCGAAAAGATTTCTACCGACCCCCGAAGGATGATGTAAAAAGCGTCTCCTGGAGTTCCCTCTTCACACACAATCTGGTCTGCGGGAAACAGTTGTCGATAGCCGTACTCAATCAACTGCAAAATTTCTGTATCGGTACATTGGTGAAAGTATGAGATTCGGCGAAGCAGATCCCGTAGAGTCATGTTATTGATTGCTAACGGAGCTGCTGGCTTTGCCTCTTGTGCTGGTAGTTCTAGAGGATGGTGTCTACCATTTCCCAATTCGGAATGGTCACTTCCTTGAATTAGCGATTCAATGCCTCTGAAATTATGAATGTGCAGATCGCGTTGGGGAAACGGGACTTTAATCCCTCGCACATGCAGCTCCCGCTCGATCGCGAAATTGAGGCTACTCTTAATAGGTTCGCTCTCGGCTGGCTCATTGATCCACACTAATAGCTCAAAGTTCAGCGCACTGTCTCCAAATCCTCGCAGCCACACCCTTGGCGGTGGGTCATTTAGGACTTTTGGATTCTTGCGGGCCGCTTCTACCAGAGCTTCAGATACAAGCAGCGTGTCGCTTCCGTAAGCAACCCCGATCGGAATATGAATCCGACAGCGGGGATCGCGGTAGCTCCAGTTGATGACGTTATTTTCGACAAATCGAATGTTGGGCACGATGACGAAAACGCCATCCTGGGTGCGAACGGTAGTCGATCGAATGGAAATGTTCTCAACCGTGCCCAGCAAATTTCCAACCTCAATGAAATCCCCAACTCGAATTGGTTGTTCGACAAGTAGCGTCAAACCACTGATGAAATTACTGGCAAGATTTTGAAGCCCAAAACCAATACCGATGCCCACCACACCAGCAAACAAGGTTAGGGAGCTAAGGTTGACGCCTGCTGTTTGAAGAACAATGATGAACCCTAGCAGGGTCAAAAATACTGAATAAGTGTTGCAACAACCTCACGGGTACCCCGGTCAAATCCAACACGGCTCAAGATGCCCCGTTTCAGCCAATTGCTGACAATGCGGGAAACCCAGAAAACGGCGATGATCACCAGGATCAACGTGAAAAGAAAGCTGAGCGAGTATTGCTTCTTGCCAATCTCGAACATGGGAGTGGCAAAAAAACTGGATAACTCTGAAAAAATTTCCTGGATCCTGCTGATTAGCCAGTTCATGTGTTATTTCGTCGGGGAGGAATCACCCGCTATTCTGGCAGATGGTGTGATGATTTTGACAAGGGCGTATGGGTAATAGGTAATAAGTGATAGGTGATAGGTGGTAGGTGGTAGGACTTGGCAATTAACTCTTTCAGTCCTTAATCCTCGCATCCTCGCCTCTGACATCGGTTAGAAAACGGGAGCATTCGGTTGCTAAGTTATTCGCTTGGTGTTTATCGATTCAGCTGGTTAAATCGACGCTAGTTGGGACTCGATTTTGGCGGAGTCGAGGGCGCGACCAATAAAAACCAAACGAGTTTGGCGGGGTTCTTCAGGCAACCAGGTACGATCGTAGAACTGATCGAAGCGTGTTCCAACCCCTTGCATGACTAATCGCATGGGTTTCTGGGGAACTGCAACAAAGCCTTTGATGCGATAAATCTCCTGTTCCTGAACCAGTGCTTCCAACCGTTGTTTTAAGGTTTCTGGATCAAAGGCACGATCTAGAACAAGGTGAGTGGATAGGATTTCGTCATCGTGCTCGTGGTCCTCTTCTGTATCATGATGGCTGGGGCGGCTTTCTAAATCATCTTCAACTGCTGCCTGAAATCCTAGCAAAACTCCGGGATCCAGCTTTCCCTGTTGGCTGGGGACAATCTTGACAGCGCGGGGCAACTCTTGCTGCACCCGTTCAAGAACCTGAGCTTGCGTCGTTGCATTAACTAAATCAGTCTTATTCAAGATCACGAGATCGGCACAGGCCAATTGGTCCTCAAACAGTTCTTGAATAGGTGTTTCATGATCCAGGTTGGGGTCGGCTTGCCGCTGGGCTTCCAGAGCTTGTAAGTCGGTCGCGATCGTTCCTGTAGAAACCGCTTCACAATCAACCACTGTGATCACGCCATCAACCGTGGCGGCATTGCGGATCTCCTGCCAGCGAAATGCTTTAATCAACGGTTTTGGAAGTGCCAAACCAGAGGTTTCGATCAGGATATGGTCCAGACTATCCCTACGTTTTATTAACTCCAGCATGGTGGGTAGAAATTCTTCCTGGACGGTGCAGCAGAGGCAACCATTGGTGAGTTCAACGATTTGAGGAGACGGGCGATGGGCGATGGGCGATAGGGTATCAGAACTACTTGCCTCTTGCCCTTTGCCCATTTCCTCTTCATCGCATACCTGGCAGTCTCGCAACAGTTCCCCATCGATGCCTAACTCACCAAACTCATTCACTAATACCGCTATCCGTTTCCCCTGATTGTTTTGCAGGAGATGGCGAATTAACGTCGTTTTGCCGCTGCCAAGAAAGCCAGTGATGACGGTAACAGGAATTTTGCTGCCATATTCGTTGAGTTTTGAGTGATTGTCAGGGGCGAAGCATTCGGCAATAATTCTGGGTGATGGCAAAATCTATCAACTACATGCTTCGCCCGTACAAAGATTGTTCTGCCAGAAAGTGAGATTACCACTGGCAGGATCTTCCATTCAAGCTAAGAGTCCTGAAGTCTTGATAGTCTTTAAAACCACCAAGTCTCCAGGACTCAGTAAGATTGAAGATTGAAGGAGAACCACGCATGAGGCAATCCACAATCTAAAATCTACAATTTAAAGTTATTGCTCCGCAGTTGCAAAATCGGTGCTTCCACGAGCGCGACGGCGGGTCAGTGAGTTAAACAGCATTTGACCGATCGCCCGGATCAAGCTGCCTTCCAGTTCCTTAAACATCTTCATGTTTAGACCAAAGGCATCATTTGCTTCATTCACAATGCGGTCAGCGGTTGCCTCATCAACGGGTAGGTCATTCATTGCCTGACGGTAAACGTTCTTAAACGCCTTCTCGTCAGAAATGGTTTTGAACTCGTAGAACGCTGTTCCCACGCCGTCTGATAGGTTCATTCCTGTCTGAGCAATTTTCTTGAGAATTTGCCCACCGGACAGATCACCCAGATAACGCGTGTAGGAATGAGCTACCAAGAGTTCTGGTTGAGTGTTGGAAACTTCCCGAATGCGATCAACATATTCAGTTGCAGCAGCAGAAGGAGCCACCTCATTCCGCCAGTTTGGACCATAGTAATAGGCCAAGTCTTTTTCCAACGATTCTTTACGATTGAGTTCGGGAAAATAGATTTTGGAAACGATCAGATGATTCTTGTGCCTCTCCATTTCCTCTTCCATTGCGGAATACACAAAGTAGAGGTTTGAAACCAGATTCCGGTACGAATTTTTTTCAACCGTTCCCTTCAAAAAACATGCTACGAAACCAGTGTTTTCCGCCATCGTGTGGGACTTTTTAGTCCCTTCACGCAACTTAGTTGCTAAATTACTGCTCATGCTAAACCTTTCAACCTATCGTTAACTTGCGGGTGTATCTGTTGTTTCGAATTGCAAAAACCACCTAAATTGTTAAGGTAGACCGATTTGATGAGCGTTTTTGTTAAAAATTCTAAACCTAGACCCAGTACACTGAGTAATTCTAGCAAAAATCCTTTTGGGAAGAATTCTAAGAAGAGGCGGCATAATCCCTATTGATAATGGGTTATGCCGCCTCTTGCCTTGCTAATATTGCTTACCCTATCTGAGAGAGTTGTTTGCAATTTGTAATTCTTTAGCTCGCTTCAGCAGGCTCAACCCGAGGCAACCCCATGCTGTAGTTGAGGACCCGGCAGTTCAGGTTATAGGAAATTTCGCCCTTTTGCAGAAGCGATCGAACAAAGTGCTCTAAGTCTGAGCCAATGCGACGAATGTTATACTCCGTCAACTCTGCCCCACCAAAGGTTTCGACTAGCTCATCAAATTTGCGGTAGACCTTTTGTAGAGCATCCTCATTCCAGTTAAATTCGTTGTCTGGATCAACATCGAGCGTTAACACATTGTCGCTAGGGACGAGTTCATTGTTCTCAACCACAGCCGTAAAAATATGAATGTGACGGGTCGTGGATTTTAGCAGCATGAAGTGAACTCCGATGGAATGATATGCGCGGTCCGTTGTCTATCGTTACATTGTAGGGGAGTTGGCTTCTTTACGGAAGAGGGAGTGCGTTTCTCTCTGACTAAAAACTTATGGGCCATTCGCCACTTTTCTAAAGGTTGCTAGTGAATTTTGGTTTACTCCCCGGAAAACTGGCAAAATCATTAAGTACTAACCTGTTAGCAGACAACCTAGAATTCTCCAGGTGCTGGCTATGTCCATCCGTGCCAATCAAGTTCAAAAATCTCAGCGTATTATCGGCTTAACAGGTGGAATTGGAATGGGCAAAACCACTGTTTCAGATTATCTGGCAACGGTTCACAATTTACCTGTTTTGGATGCTGATGTTTATGCCAGAGAAGCCGTTGCGCCAGGTCAGCCTATTCTAGGAGAAATTGTAGAGCGGTACGGTTCAGGAATCCTATTGCCGGATGCGAGGTTGGACCGTCAGCGGTTGGGCGATATTATCTTTCGCAGCCCTCCAGAGCGGCTTTGGCTAGAGCAGCAAATTCATCCCTATGTGCGCGATCGTTTGGTCAAAGCGATGAATACTCCGCCCTTAAACGATGTGCAGCGCACTCCGTCGATTGTGATGGTTATTCCGCTGTTGTTTGAAGCCCGCATGACTGACCTGGTGACTGAAACCTGGGTTGTGCGCTGTTCAGCAGAGCAACAGCTAGAGCGTCTGATACAGCGCGACCATCTCAATATGAAGCAGGCACAAGCGAGAATTGGGAGCCAGATGGCCATTCAAAGGAAAACAGCCCGGGCCGACGTTGTCCTTGACAACTCATTCACCCTAGAAAATCTCTTGAAGCAAGTGGATCTAAACTTGGTTCAACATCCCAAGCAGTTAACCGTACCTCATGGCTAATCCACAATCGACTCCTTGCACCATGCGGTTTTAGAGTTTGGACTGTTGATTCCTAAAGGCAACAACCGTCTTCCGCAAGACATCAACCCTATGAGATTTTCCTATGGGCGCAACGCTGCAACAGATTGCTGATTATCTGGACAACAAGGGCTGGAAATACCGATTAGATGAGGACCAAAACCGGATTCTGACTGGGGTTCGCGCCGATTATCTGGAAGATTTTCTGATTGTCATACAGTTGGATGAGGACGGTGAATTCTTTGAACTGTTTGCGCCCCGTGTTCTTTCGGGTGTCAAAGATCATCCTCACAAAGCAGCTATTCTCCAAACCATGCTGTGCATCTCCTGGGAAACCAAGATGCTGCAATGGGAATATGACCCCTCAGATGGCGAAATCCGGGCAATTATTGAGTTTCCCCTCGAAGATTCCACCCTTACCGAACGACAGTTCAATCGTTGCCTTTACAGCCTGATTGAGTTAGTGGATGAGATTGCTTTACCCAGATTGAAAGCAGTTATGGAAACCGGCGAAGACCCAGGAGATATCACCGAAGGCGAACGACTGCTGCTAAAGCTACAGGAAGAGTCTCCAGGCTTACTTAGTGCGCTGGAGCGTGCCATGGAAGCCCGTAAGCGGAGGGGAAGGATGCCGTTTTCAGACGAAGGAGAGGAGGGGAAGGAGGAGCGGGAGAAGGATAAAAGCTGAAGGATAAAGGATAAAGGATAAACATTTAATGAGAGGCATTAGAAACTCTTTTAGCCTTGAGCCTTCAGCCTTTATCCTTCCTATTCAACGGCCTCTCCGCCTACAACCACGTTGCGAATTCGCAGACTGGGACCACCACATCCGACAGGTAGGCCACTTTGTCCGCCCTTGCCGCAACCACCGGACTCATCCCAAAAGAAGTCGTCTCCGATCGCCTCAATATCGGCCAGAGTCTTAAACGCATTTCCTGACAGAGTCACATCCCTCACGGGTTCAGCAATCTCGCCATTTCGAATCATCCAGGCTTCCCCGGCAGTGAAGGTAAACATTTCGCCATTGGTCATTCCACCCAGCCAGTTGCGGGCGTAGACCCCTTCCTGAATTCCATTAAAGAGATCCTTAACGGGTGTATTACCTCGCTCGATCCAGGTGTTGGTCATGCGGACGATCGGTGGGTAGTGGTAGTTCAGACAGCGAGCGTTCCCAGTCGCTTCTTCACCCAGCTTGCCTGCTGTCTCACGGGAGTGGAGTCGCCCAACCAGGATCCCATCCTGAATTAGCTGGGTTGTTCCTGCAGGCGTTCCTTCATCGTCGTAGAAGTAGCTGCCACGATGCCCTGCCGGTGCTGCCCCGTCATAGATCTGTAGCTCATCGGAACCAAATCGGCGACCAATACTCATTACTTCCAGCAGGTCTGGATTTTCGTAGGCCATGTCGGCTTCAGAAAGGTGACCGAATGCTTCATGGACAAACAGCCCACTCAGAATAGGGTCAATTACCACTGTGTAGGTATTTCCCTTGACCGGAGGTAGGGCAAGAGAGTCTACCGCTCGCTGAGCCGCACTACGAACCTGAGCATCCAGCCCAACCAAATCTTCGAACGCTTTCCGGGAACCTGTTGTCTCCCGTCCGGTCTGAACCGTTTCACCGTTACGGGCTGTTGCGGCAAAGCGCATTTCCATATCAACCCAGGCCTGTTCGAGCAGGGTCCCTTCTGAAGTGGCCAGGATCACCCGTTGAGCACTGTCCCCATAACGGACTGAGGTAGTTGCTATTTGAGGACTAACCCCGGAGAATTTCTCCATACTGCTGACAAAGCGCTTTCTTTTCTGAAAGCGGAATGTGGCGTGGGTCGCTGCCCGTTAGCGGCAGAAAACAGCTGTCTTGAATTGGCACGATCGGTGCTAACAGGGTTTCCTCATCCCCAACAAGGCGAGCAGCAGCGATCGCTTCCTCAATTCGATCCGGCAGAGTTGAAAGCTGATTAAAGCTGGCAAATCCCCAACCTCCTTTATGGCAGGCTCTCACCTGCCCACCAATCGAAATGCCTTCGCTCAACGTTTCTATCTTGTTGCCTCGAAGCAGAATGTCAGCGCCCTCTGCTGCTTCAATGCGAATTGCTAAATAGTCAACACGGGAGCGATAGCGAGCAATTAGATCCGAAAGTAGTTCTTTGATGTGAGGAGGCAAATTAGCCATAGCAAGCCACTATGTAGAGTGAACTGCCTCCATTTTGCTATTAATTGCCTCGGCTTGCAAAAGGATGGCGGGCTTCCCGATGAATATGCCCTGCTTTGATGGCATCGTAGAGCTGCTCCAGGGCCTTCAAATCCATCGACTTACAGCTTCCAACGGCGAGAACCTGCCGAATCAAGCCTTCTGATTCCACACTTAGGTAGCCGGTTTGAAATGCAGATTCCACGAGGGCAGGAATCATGGAAGATATCCTTCGTTGTGTACGACTTATCTTCATCTAATATCAACAATTTCTTAAGCCTCCAAGCTGATGGAGATCGCCAAAAGTCGTGACGTTGCTCGTCGATCGGAGTGATGATGAGCGTCCATTAGCGTGATCGTCGTCACAGGCAGCACTTTCCCAGCTCAATGAGCCTAATCCTGTGAGTTTGGGCGTGGGACAAGGGATAGGTGGTTGAAGTCTTTGTCAATTTTGTTGAGATTTTTGCAGAAATCGGAAGGTTATGGAGTATTAATGAACTAGTGACTGCGACTAGAGCAGGAGTTTCCTTGTAAAAGCGATTTTTGCGTGCAAATCGACAGATAGCGCTCAAAATTGGTAGTTAAGCAAGAGAATCTCTGTGGTGTTGTTAGGGAGTGCTGCTTGCATCAATTAAATGAGTGCAGCGGATAGGGAGGAGTAATACCAATGACCAACTCGGACAGCTTATACCATCCATCGATCGTGCAACTGGCCCAAGCGGGCAATTTTCAAGCGATCGCCCATTGGATTAACGAGTCCCTAACGCCCTATGGAATCCATGCCTATGTGGGTGCAATCAAGCCTGGATGCTTGAAGGTTCTGGTTGAGTTGCCATCGCTAGACCAGAGCGAATTGCCCGAACAGTGGCGTGATTACCTGGTGCGGTTTATCTGTCACCGAATCTGGCAGTTAAACTCTGCGGTGATAGAAGGTGCCCGTATCATGGCACGGTTTGTTGACGAGCCTGAGATTTTGTGGGAGCAGTCTGTGCGGGTAACGTCTCCGGCCCGTCGTCTTCGCCAGCAGCAGTCTCATGAACTACAAGCTCAGGTTCGACAAGCTGCTAATCGTAAAACCCAACTAAAAACATTTCGATCGCTCCTAATTAGCGGTGCACCTCTCTTTGCCTTTGTGTTTGGCTGCGTGCTGGGCTTTTCTAAAGCGCCGGTTGAACAAACCAGTGCAGTTGCCTCATCTCAAAAAGCAAGTCAGTCTGATATGAACAACAAGGCCAGGCCGGATACCGTTCAGGCTGCCCTAGAAACGGTTCCTGTTGTTAAGCACGAGAAGAAAAGTGCCGATCCCAATGATCCGACTGTGACCTTGATGTTTTCTGGGGATGTGACATTGGGAGAATCGTTTGCAGACACGATCGGAAAAGACTTTGATCGAGCCTTTGCCACCATGGACGAATACCGAAAGGCGGATTTGGCAATGGTGAACCTGGAAGCACCACTGACCAACGCAACAATGCCACTGCAAGGCAAGCAATTTAACTTTAAGGCAGAACCCGACTCCGTACAGGTTTTAACAAAGGTGGAGTAGACCTGGTAACGCTGGCAAATAACCATACGATGGATTATGAGCAGCCAGGTCTTGTTGAGACGATGGACACCCTGGACAAAGCAGGTATTTTGCATATCGGTGCGGGCCGTGATGTGAAGGAAGCACGTCGTCCCGATATTGTTGAGGTGAAAGGGCAGCGGGTTGCTTACTTGGCCTACTATGGTGCGGACTTTCAAACAGCGGGTGATAAGGCAGCCGGAACTAACTATGCGGATGAAGCGCGGATTGCTGCCGATATTAAATCCATTCGAGACCAGGTGGATTGGGTGGTGGTGAACTTTCACTGGGGTGAAGAATTGGCTACCCATCCCGCTGATTGGCAGGTTGACATGGCTCATTTCACCGTTGATCAAGGGGCGGATGTGGTGGTTGGCCACCATCCCCACGTTCTACAAGGGGCAGAGATCTATAAGGGGCGTCCGATCGCCTATTCTCTGGGTAATTTTATCTTTGGCGGCAATGCCAACAGCGACTACGACACCGCTGTCCTAAAAGTGGCGCTGAAAGATAAGCAGATGAAGGTGGAGTTTTTGCCCGTTGAGGTACGCGGCTATCAGCCTAAGGTTGTGAGTGGAGACCAGGGAAACAGATTTTGAAGCAGATCGAGGATCTGTCTACTGGATTTAAGGAGCCGATGCGATCGTCCGCAGTTTTGGATGCTCGTTTATCTCCCAGCGTTACCCCTACAACTTCAACACCCCTAGTTACACCATCTTCAACAAATACGCCCTCTCCCACCCATTCTGCTGTTCCGACGGATGCGGCCTCTCCCACTCCGTCGCCATCTATTCCAAAGGATGCTGCGTCTCCCACTCCGTCGCCATCTGTGCCAACAGATGGCGCATCTCCGACACCTTCCCCCGTTGCACCTGATGCCGCTTCTTCTCCTTCGCCTGCTGCTCCGACAGATGCGGCCTCTCCCACCCCGTCGCCATCTGTTCCAACGGATGCGGCCTCACCTGTTGCTCCTCCTCCCACCACTTCAACCGATACCGCTACTCCTTCGGTCGAACCGTCAATCTCAAGCGATCCGGCTGTTCCATCCCCTGCTGCCACAGCGCCCGCTGACTCCTTTGCGCCGCCTGTAGAGTCTTCTCCACCTACAGATGCGATCGTTCCTTCGGCTGAGCCAACCCCTCCGGTTGATACGGCAACTCCTCCCCAAGACTCGACGCTGTCAACGGATCCAACTGTGCCGACGGCTGCACCCACCACCTCAGCAGATCCGACAATTCCGGCTCAAGACCCCAGCATTTCAGCAGACACGACCACTCCTTCAATGGATGCCTCTGGGTCCGCGAATACCGTTGACCCGACCACTCAACCCCTTTCTAATCAGGGGCAGACAACCGTGCCTGATGCTCAACCCTACAGTACGAACCCTGCCAGTCCTGAGGAGCAGTTTTCTAGTCCCAGTGAGGCAATGGTTCCTCAAGAACAACTCACAAATCAGAGTGAAGCTCTGAATCCAGAAGGACAAACTAGCGAGCTTGGTCATACGGTTAATTCCGAGGAGCAGGCGATCGAGCCGAGTCAGACGGGCACAGTTCATGAACAGGCGATCGAGCCAAGTGGATCTGGCAATCTTCAGGAACAATCATTTCAACAGGAAGAAGCGGAACTTAGTAGCCCTGCCGATCCTATTGGTTCAACCGGGGCTTCTCCAGGCGCTGACCCTGCTTCTACCTCAATGGGGGTAACCGAACCGACGGGGACTCCGGATTCTACAGTTTCCCAATCCCAGACAAACTCCAGTCAGCCAACCAGTTCGTTTGTTGATTCTCCGAATCACACGCCCATTCAAGCCGCTACCCCAACTCCCCAACCTTCCACGTCTGAGCAAAAGTCATCGGTCTCAGAACGGCGAACTGGAGAGCAGGATGAGGAGCGAATTGCGCTTGCCCAATTAGCAGCTCCCCATCAATGGACTCCATCGACCAAACTGGAAAGCCACTCGGAATGGGCTGCTTCTGAGCAAGTGGGAGCAACGCTAATTCCGAATGTGTCCCTTCTGGCAACCGCCATTTGGTAAGGAGCTGTCATGTTTACGATCGCCACCCGACAGGAGAAGTACACCACCTATGTGCTTTCAATCAGGAAACTGGGTCAAGCCTGGAAATTGTCCCAGAGCGGGGTGGCATTGTTACCCGCTGGCAGGTTCGCGGTAAAGATATTCTCTACCTGGATGCTGAACGGTTTGCCGACCCATCCCTATCCGTGAGAGGCGGGATTCCCATTCTGTTTCCCATCTGCGGAAATTTGCCAGATAACACCTACACCTATAATGGTCAGTCCTACACGCTTAAGCAGCACGGATTCGCACGGGATTTGCCCTGGGAAGTGGTTGATCAGACTACGGAGAATCAGGGGAGTATAACGTTGGGTTTGACCAGCAGCGATCGCACACGCGCAGTCTACCCGTTCGATTTTCAGCTTACGTTTACTTACACGCTGAACAACAATACCCTCTCTGCTCACCAGCACTACACCAACCGTTCAGCCGCACCAATGGTTTTTTCGGCTGGTTTCCATCCGTACTTTCAAGTGTTGGATAAAACGCAGCTTGAGTTTGATATTCCTGCCGTTAGCTTCTTTGATCACCAGACGAAGCTAGTCCATCCGTTCAATGGAGCGTTCGATTTTGAGCAGGATGAGATTGATGTTGCATTCATTGGAGTTGACGATCAGACTGCAACTGTCCTGGATAAAAACCAGTCCTTGCGTTTAACCCTGAATTACAGTGATGCCTTTTCAACCCTTGTCTTTTGGACTGTGAAAGGCAAAGATTACTACTGTCTGGAACCGTGGACGGCTCCCCGTAATGCTCTCAACACTGGCGAGCGTCTACTTTATCTAGATCCGGGTGCCAGTATGGAAACCTTTTTTAACCTAACCGTAGATTTCGTGTAAAACGAATGGATAGCATTTGAACTTCGATTCAGCCTGATTCAGATCTATCCCTCGGAGGGGGCAATGGGCAAAATTTATGGGTTGATTGGTCTGACTGCACTTGTAGCAGGTGTGGCGTCGAATCTGGCATTCGCAAACCCATCTGCAACCGGATTGAGAATCTGCAATAAAAGCGATCGCGGCACTGCCGTTACTGCTGTTGCCTATCCCTCTGGCAAAAATACCTGGAAAACCGAGGGTTGGCTAACCTTGAAGGAAGGCGAATGCGGCACTATCATCGACAGCAAATTGAACAACCGCTACTACTATTACTACGCGACAACCGATAACAACTACACCTGGGGCGGCAACCACCAGTTCTGCATCTCCATGGAGGGGTTTGTGTTTGATCAGGCCGATCGAACCTGTCAGGGGCTGCGATCGCGCTGGGAAAATTTCCGTGAACTGGATACGGGCAAGGACACAACGGCTTTTACCCTGAATTTGGAGTGATGGCAGGTGGTAGGGTTTAAGTGGGTCGTAGGTGGTAGGGGTTAGGTGATAGGGGTTTTACGTCAAACAGCCCAAACCTTAATGGCTGAGGCTGTTTACATATCATCTGGGCTTAATGATTTAACTTGCTCAGGGCTTACGCAAACCTCGGAGGCTTTGCCCAGAAATTGCATGCAAAACTGGGATTAGTGCCAAACCTCCGAGGTTTTAGTCAGAAGTTTTGGTCAAAATGCGTCAGTTTTATTAGCTGAGGGTAGCGTGGCTACGATCGTAGGTCGCCCAGAAGGAGGGGTGAACTTTTCCTGGATATGATTCCAATAATTCCTCACACTTGCTCCCAACCCAAGTTCGGCAGCAGAGCGGTTCAGAATTGTTTGCTGACGGGTCTTAACAGTCCGATGATGATTTAGGGTTAGGAACCGAGCTTTATTCTGTACAGAGGATTCTACGGTGCCTGATGTCGGTACTGAGGTTGTCTCAACAGCGGGTTGAGAGTTGTACGCTGCACCTCGATTTTTGAGGATTGAGTTCAAAGCCTGCGTATGAGCAGCCTGGGCTGACCGATAGGTGGCACCGCGATACTTCAGATCAACGACGGGAATAGAGACTGTGTTCTCGGGATGATTAGATTCGTAGCCAACACCACGATAGGTAAGTTTCATGTTTCGCCTCCTGGAGAATCCGCTGCGATTTGAGGCGCGTTCCTTCGGGATGACTCCCTACTTCCGTCTTCTAAAGATATCTGGTCGGTTAGTAGCTATGTTTAACACAACCAGCATCCACGACAACCAGCTCAGAAAAGAAGATGAACGACTTATTTCTGTATCTATTTTTACAGATTGTCATTCGTTTCGTCAAATATCAAAAATCTTAATATTTGATTAAAGTGCTAACAGGTGAACATGTGGATTCCAGAACAGACGGAGGATGGCTCCTTTACTTTCTATTCAGAGGAATTTCGTGAAACATTTCACAGTCGGCATGGAGCCAAGGAAGAAGCATTTCAGAAATTCGCCAAGGCAACGGATCTGAGCCAGAAAGCGCAGCAGGGTTCTTTGAAACTATTGGACGTGTGTTACGGGCTGGGATACAACACAGCAGCGGCTCTGGAAACAATTTGGGAAATCAATTCGGAGTGTTTTGTTGAAGTAATTGGCTTGGAACTCGATGAACGGGTACCAAAAGCCGCGATCGCGCCTCCACTCATCGGTAGCTGGGCTGTCCGAACCCAAGAGATTTTGAGGGCGATCGCAGAATCCCACCGCTGCGAAACCGCTCACCTGAAAGCCACCCTTCTAATTGGCGATGCTCGACAGACGATTCAAACGTTACGTCAAGAACATTTCCAGGCTGATGCAATCTTCTTTGATCCGTTTTCACCGCGTCGCTGCCCCCAACTGTGGACAGTTGAATTCTTTATGCAGGTAGCGCAATACCTAACGTCAACCGGGAAGCTGGCGACCTACTCCCGGTCTGCTTCGGTACGGGCAGCCATGCTGGAAGCAGGGTTTTGTATCGGCACAATTCCCCTCGGTGAAACTCACCTACCGTATGAGTGGTCACAGGGAACTGTTGGCAGCTTTGATGGTCGATCGCTCCATCCCCTCTCGTTGATGGAACAGGAACATCTACAAACCCGCGCTGCTGTTCCTTATCGAGACACCAACTTAAGTGATTCCGCTGCTGAAATTTTGAAGCGTCACCAACAGGAACAAACAACATCAAAGCCGAATCCACGTCTAGCTGGCGACGACGGTGGAATATTCGCTAGAAAGAAACCCAGGGCGATAGTTGAAAATTGCCTTTCACCTGCAATCTTTTCCAATCGCTTTTGGATTGTTTTGCACTAGAAACCAGCTTTTGAATAATAGTTAAGAATTCCGAAAAACGTTTGCAGATAAAAGTCACATTTTTCGAAAAGATGACATGGCTGTCGATCGCTATAGCTTGAATCAACGCTAATAGCTGCAAATGGTTTTCTGGCAAGGCTTTTGATTTGATTCAGAAGAGAGTTGGAGTGATTTAGCAAGGCCTCTAATTAGTAATTTTTAATATTCGTACTGTATCAAGAATTATTGCAGAAACTCTGAAATGGAAGGTTTATTAGATTATTTTCAGAAATGCTAAAATCAGATTCTTAAACATAAAAATCTTAAGAAAACCTTTCTTAAGAACACGATCAAACACCGTGGAGAAACAGCACTGCTTCTCCCTTAGAAAGTGCTTTTGTTGTTCTAAATCGATAACATTATCGCCTGCTTTGCTCAATTTATTACTCTTTGCTTTTTACCTTTTTAAGAACATCATCATGCACTTCTATCAATCAGCCTGAAGATGTGTTTCTGGCTGATTCGAACAATAGCCATCCTAAAACAGCTGTAAACGAACCTCATCATTTCGCTATTCGCTATTAGCTGTCAGCCATCAGCTTTTGCTAATAGTCAATTTCGGGATTCTTTTCACAGTTCTTTTCGGGTTGCTAAATGTAACACTCAGTCGTTTGGCTAAGCACTTTTGCGATTAGCCATTCCTCGTTTCTGTTAAAAAGATGAACAAACCATTGAGATAATTCTTTTGTCGATGCCCGTGATGGGATTGCTTTTTCTAAGAGCCTGTAACAGTAACCCATCGGGTAATCAGGCGAGCAACAGCCCAACAGTGCAACCCAATAATGCAGCAAGTCCTGCTGCGAACTTCAGTGCCGCCAAGGGCTGCAAAAATGTTGCGGTGTTGCTGCCTGAATCCGATACTTCTGCCCGTTACGAAGCGTACGATCGCCCCTTTTAGAGCAAGAAATCAAGAAAGCCGTGTCAGGGTGACAATCCAGTACGCCAACGCCAACAATAATTCGGATACCCAACAAAATCAGGCAGAAGCCGTACTGACAAAAGGGGCCTGCATTCTGGTGGTTGACCCTCAAGATGCCGAGAAAGCCTCTGTAATTGTGCAAAAAGCAAAAGCCAGCCAGGTTCCCGTCATTTCCTACGATCGCCTGATTCAGGATCCAGACCTCGCTTACTACGTCTCATTTGAGAACGTTAAAGTCGGGGAACTGCAAGGGCAATACCTGGTAGACCTCTTTCGAAAAGGGACAGATGGCCTGAAGAAAGGGGCCAACGTGGTCATGATCAACGGTGCCCAAACCGACAACAATGCACTGCTGTTCCGTCAGGGAGCGATGAATAAGCTTCAACCATTGGTTGACAGTAAAGACATCAACATTGTGTTTGACCAATACACGCCCGAATGGGACTCAGCCAGGGCGCAAAACCTGATGGAAGGCGCACTGACCAAGCAGAAGAACGATATTCAAATCGCCTATGCGGCAAACGATACTCTGGTAAATGCAGTCATCGCGTCTCTGCGAGCGCAGAAGTTGAACGGCAAGGTTCCCGTTACCGGGCAAGATGCCACGGTTACAGGGATTCAGAATGTTCTAACGAGTGATCAGGTGATGACGGTTTATAAGCCGATCGCGCAGGAAGCCAAGGCCACTGCCCAGTTGGTCGCTGCCCTCAGCAATGGAACAGATCCGGGTTCCCTGATGAATGGCCAGACTGCGTCGAAGGGAGGTGGACAGGCACGTTCGGTTCTGCTGACACCTGTTGCGGTCGATAAAACCAACGTTCAGAAGACCGTGATTGCCGACGGTTTCGTTAAGAAAGACCAGGTCTGCCAGGGAGTTTCAGCCGCAAAAGCAGATCTATGTAAGTAACACCGAACCTGTCAGCAACGGTTAAACGTTGCTACAGAATGACGATTCACCTTTTGAATAGCGATTAGCTATCAGCATTCAGCTATCACATAAAAACTGATAGCTGAATGCTGACAGCAAGAAAAACAATCATTCAGCTAGGCGTAGAGGTTAAAAACTATGACTGAAGGCTCGGTATCAGTGGCAGAGCAAGGAGGGCCAGATCCGCAACGAATTCCCAGGCTTCAGCTTCGAGGTATCAACAAATCGTTTGGTGGCGTTCGCGCCTTAAGAGATGTTGATTTTGAAGTGTATCCCAGTGAAGTGGTTGGGCTTGTGGGAGATAACGGGGCAGGCAAATCGACGCTGATCAAGGTGATGTCCGGAGCTTACGTTCCTGATGAGGGGGAAATTTCGATCGACGGGCAACCCGTCACCATTGCAACCCCTCAAGACTCCACACGGTTAGGAATTGAGACGGTCTATCACGATCTGGCTTTATGTGACAACCTGGATGTCGTTGGTAATCTATGGCTGGGACGGGAAGCCTATCGTGACATCATTCCGGGTGTGCTGCGGGTTCTGGATGAAACTGAAATGGAGCGCCGTACGCTCGATGTGCTGAAAACCCTGGAAGTTCGGATTCCCTCGGTTCGATCGGCTGTTGCCGCTTTATCTGGAGGTCAGCGTCAGTGTATCGCGGTTGCCAAAACTATTCTGCGACAACCTAAGGTCGTTCTGCTGGATGAGCCAACGGCAGCATTAGGTGTGGCGCAAACCCGCCAGGTACTTAACCTGATTCACCGTTTGAGGGATCATTCCCGTTCCTCGACCCAAGTTTAGTTTGCAATCGCTTATGCGGGGCGATTTGGGCTTTATTCCGGTGCTCCTGACACTGGCTGTGATCACCCTTTATTTCCAAATCACCACAACGGGTGTGTTTCTGCAAGCCCGGAATCTCTCCAACCTGACTCAGCAAATTGTGGTGATTAGCATTCTCAGCACAGCCGCTGTGCTGGTGTTGCTGCTGGGGGAGATTGACCTGAGCCTGGCCGCCGTTGCTCAGACCTGTGCGGCCATCATGGCTGTCGTCTCGGTATACCAGAACTGGAATCCGTGGTTGGCAATTTTGGTAGGGCTACTGGCTGGTACGGTCATTGGTCTGGTCAACGGTTTTTTTGTTGCGGTCCTGCGAGTTCCCTCGTTTATTGTGACGCTAGCAGGATTGATCGGGTACGCAGGGCTTTTGTTGCTGGTGTTGGGGCGACAGACTACACTTGTCGTCCGCGATCCAACGATTCGTTCCCTGGCTCCAACCTACCTCGATCCAGTTGTCGGTTGGGGCATTCCTTTGCTTGCGGTTCTTCTCTATGGATTGGGGATTTGGTTTGAACAGCGTAGCCGGGCACAGGCTGGCTTAACCGTTAAGAAACCTTCCCAACTGGCGCTTCAGATTGGAGTAGCGTTGGCGATCGTGTTAATCACGGTCTACCTGTTCCAGTCCTACCAGGGGTGCCGCAGTCTGTTCTGATTTCCCTCGGAATTATTGTTGCCTTCTGGCTGATTCTCAAGAAAACGCCTTTTGGTCGCCACCTTTATGCCGTTGGCGGCAATCCAGAGGCCGCACGCCGCGCCGGAATCAATGTGGTAGGTATGAAGCTAACCGTATTTGCCTTAGCCTCTACCCTGTCTGCCCTCGCTGGGATTATGCTCACCTCTCACAGCACAGCCGTTGCAACTCAAATTAGCGCAACGCTGCTGCTAAACGCGATCGCTGCTGCGGTCATTGGCGGGGTGAGTTTGTTTGGCGGACGCGGCTCTGTTTGGGCCGTTGTTCTGGGGGCGTTGATTATCGGTAGCTTGGACAACGGGTTAGACCTGCTGAACCAGGATCAAAGCGTAAAAGCGATCGTTCAGGGAGCTGTCTTGCTGCTTGCTGTAACCGTTGATGCGGTCGTTCGTCGAACAGGTTCAGCGAAGGGGCGGTAACCAGGAGGAGAAAAGGCTAAAGGATTAGTGAAGAGAAAGGATAAGGGCTAAAGGCTAAAGGAGTTGTCCTGAGTTTTATCCCTCATCCTTCATACTTGTTCAGCCCTCTACGACCTTCCCATTAATCGTGTACAGAAAAGCCCTCTGAAGCATTTCGCGTTTCAGAGGGCTTGCCATTTGTTATTAGAAACGATGACGCGATAAGCGGGGGCTATTTCGCTACGTTTGCGTCCACCTTCACACTACCCAGATAATTACCTGTTGGCAAGGTAGGAACTCGCTTGTAAGGAACGGTATCTTCAGCGAAGTAGATAGCATATTCAGCACTATCTACCAGTGAATCAACCACTGCTTTTAAGCCAGAGTCTGCCAATAGCTTATTGTATTGGTGAATCTCTGCTTGGGTAGAGGGAGTGCGGCCCAGCAGGTGACGGAACAGGAACTCAATCGTTTTGTTAGGAGGGTAGGGAGTGTAGAAGCGATCGCGGTATACATCCGAACCTGCCAACACCCTCACAAATTCCCTTACCGAAATGGTGCCGCTCTTTAACTGGTTTTCCAGATTTGGTTGGCGGAAATAATCGGGAATTTGCCCAGTGGAAGCATCCATAATCTGGCTGTATATAGCCTCAATCACCTGGTCTGCTTCACTTGAAGTCATGCTTGGCGTTAAGCGGTAGATCCGAGCAGGCTTTTGAGCAGCTACCCCAGACCCACCAGATTGAACTGCTCCGCTGGAAGAGCGTCCCAATCCGACATAGGCGGGTTCCTCGGCTTTCGCCTTGCGTGCCTCAGCTTCCAGGTCGGCGATCGCTTTCCCGGTTAGGGGCAACTTGGACGAATCTAAACGAGGCTCGGCTGCTTCAAAACTGGGAACAACCAGCTCACTATCCTGCTTAGTGAGTTTGTTATAGAGCCTTTGAGTGTTTGGATAGTTTGCCGCAGGTAAGGTCAGGAAGCGGTTGAAGGGAACTGTATCCTCTCCAAATGCCTGAACATACTCCAGACTGTTCACCATTGCTCCAATGAAACCACGCAAGCCTTGAGTTGCCAGGATCTGGTTGTACTTGCGGATCTCGATCTGATCTAAAGGCGCACGGCCCAGGAAGTGTTTGGTTCCTAACTCAATGACCTTCGTGTTGGGGTAGGGAGTGTAAAACTCGCGTGTATAAAGGCTTGAGGTACCCAATCCTTCAATAAATTCCTTGACCGTGATATCGCCATTGCTCAGCTTGGTCTCCAGCACCGTGAATTCGTTCTTCACGATGTAGGGTGCAATATCCCGCTCAAAGATTTGGCGGTAAGCTGCTCCGATGACAATTTTGAGGTTAGCTTTATCTTCCAAACCAGTTAGCTTAAAGGTCTTGGTTTGTTCCCGCTTCTTGCTAACGCCCTGGTTGATACGGAATTGAACATCTGGTGCTGTCCGGGTTTCGGCAACTAGACCCAACTCCACAAAGCGAGGCGTTGTAGCCAGTTCAACCTTGGCCGATTTATCCGAAGAACTGCCCACCCGCATCATCCGCAGCGATAAACCTGCTGGAGTGACATAGCGCTCATAAGGAACCGTATCTTCTCCGAAGGCTTCTGCATACTCAGGGCCATCGATGATGGCATCGATCAATCCATAGAACCCTTTCTTAGAAGAGATGTCGAAGTACTTATTCGTTTCCTGACGACCGTATGTTGGACGACCCAGCAATCGGCGGTGGATATATTCAACGGCCTTCATCACATACAGCGGCGTCCAATACAGACTGCGGAATACATTCGACTTCGCCAGTTGGCGAACAAATTCCCGCACAGTGATTTCGCCGTTCTCTAACTTGATTTCAGCAACGCTCAGGCGCTGTCCGGAGTAAACCTCCCGGCCAAAAACTTGCAGGTAGGCTGCCCGAATGACAGCTTGCGTAGAGCTTTCGGAGAACTTAATGCTTGTACCCTTGGTCGAAGTGCTTGCTAAATTCTGACCATAAATACTCCGCCGAGAGATGCCTGTGAAGCTGGGCAACTGGTCAAGTTTGAACACTTTTGGACCCAGCGTACGAGGAGCAACACCCCGTGCTCCCGGATTGCTGACCTGGCTGTTGACGGCAGGACCGCGATTAATCAGGATGCGACGAGTATCCTTTCCAAACGGAGCAGGTCGTGCATTCGGATTACGGGTTTCTTTCGGGAAGATTGCACCAAACTGGATTTCCAGCGCATCGTTACCAGCCCCATAGGGATGCTGGTCGGGCAGGGGACGATCGTAGGACGCAAAGGTCGTGAGGAACTGAGGCACCTTGCGGAAGGGGGCGCTGTAGTTAAACAGATCTTGCTGTGGTCCCCAGTTACGACATTCCTGTGCTTCCTCACCCAAACCGCGCAGGTAAGGTACGGTTTCTTCCCGAAGTAGTCCGCATATTCTTTGGAATCAACCAGGGCATCAACCAGAGCCGCTAGCCCACCGTCAGAGACGATCGCGAAATATTTTTGAACTTCTTCACGGGAGCTAGGACCACGTCCCAAAATATGACGGAACGCGAGTTCCAGCGCACGGCTGTTAATGTATGGCTCGAAGAAATTCTTGCGGTAGAGGGAGACTTCGCAAGGCGACGAACAAATTCCTTCATAGAAATCTCGTTGTTCTTCACCTTGGATTCGAGGTCAGAGACGCTCAGGGAGTAGGCGCGAGTAATGTCCCGCTCAAACACCTGACGATAGGCGGCCCTTACAACCTCATTCTTCTCCGACGCAGACAACCCCGGTTTCATGACAAACTTCTGGCGACGCTCAGATGCGAGGAAATAAATCTGCGGCAACTGTAGCCCCTGAAGGTCCGGAGGGGCGCTGACGCAGCTTATCCGAAGGAGTCGGCGCTCTGAACTCGTTGATCAGAATGTCGAAGTACTGTTTGACGATCGTTTCTGCTTCCGCATCTCCACGAACGTAATTCAAAGAGGACGCTCGCAGTTCCTGAAGTGCAACCAGTGTGGCTTCCCCTGAACAGGCCCGCTCGATGATTTCCCGCAGTCCTCGGGTATTCACCAAAATGATGTTGGGGTCTCCTGCCACGATCGCGTAGGTCGTGTATCGCAGGAACCAGCTAATGTCCCGCAAGGACTTCGCCATATTGCTGGGGCCATAGCGAGCCACGTTAATCGCCCTAAAGTTGGGCGGAACGGAAACGCCAGCACCGGGAGAAACGCTAAAGATTGACCGAATTCCTCCCAGAACCCCGCCACTGCTTCCACCAGAACTGATAAAGGTAGCGGTTCCTAGGCGGGCAGCTTCCTCTGAATCCAGTATCTTGCCCGCTACTGTCATGACACGCTCATCCGCTGGCGGCTTCTCCAGGAATGACATCGGCGAACCACCCACAAAAATGCGGTTGGCTGCCCGAGATACGATGAGATCGGAGTTTCTCGTCAGAACTTCAGCGATCGCGAGGCGCTTTGCGCCCGAACTGAAATAGCTCGCCAATTCATCCAGTTCGCCCTTCGCCAGGAAGCGGTCCTGCTGTTCAGCCTGGGAAATCGTAGCGACTGGCACGGTTTGATAAAGTTGCGGACGGGCGACTGAGCTTCCACCACTTGCTTTAACACTCATTGGATTTCAAAAGCTCCCTTTAACGGATCGTGACTGTGTTAAATCTGACCAGAGTGTCACCTGGCACCATTCAAAACCTTCCCTTCCACAGTAAGAGACGGGGGCTTCCCGTGAAAGGCGTAAAACAATGACAGCACAGGGTCAACCAGTTCAATATTTAGGTTAAAACGATTCGGGGTCACAAACTTCAATTATTAAAAAGTGTGTAGACTCCAATTACTCGATTCATCGTCAAATCATAAAGGAAAGGGGGACGAAGCTGAGAGAATGTAAAAGTTTTGTTACAAAGGGGGAGAGAGAAGAAAGGGATGAGGGATGAGGGATGAAAGGGGAGGGTAAAAGTGGCGAAGTTGTAGGATGAGTTAGCGAAGCGTAACCCATGCTGCTCAGCGGTTTCGTGCGTTACGCTGGCATCATTGCATCCTACAACCATATGGCACTTGAAGACTCAGAAGCTTTTATTCGCTCAATTTTAGGTGATAAATGAAGACGGTGTGCCTCACGGAGATATTCAAACGTTGGCAGACTATATATATCAAAAGCAGATTTTCCGTCTGATTTGGGACTAGTAGAAAAATTGTAGGATAGTTTTGCCAGGTGTAACCTTTGCATGGGTTGGGTTTCATGCTTCAACCCAACCTACAACTTACAGTTATGGCACTTAGTAACAAAAGAATCATGCTAATAGTCAGGAGTGTATCTGCCAAAGATTGCCAATTACCGATGTGATCAAGACTTCTAGCTTGCAGAATAGGCGGAAGCGTTTATCCATCAACTAAATGATTACGTTCATTAATGTCTTCACTGTTCGCCCTGAAAAGCAGCAAGATGCCCTGCGACTAATTCAATCCGTCTATTTAGAAGTCGTCAGACATCAACCGGGGTATATTTCTGCTCGATTGCTTGCCAGTGACGATGGGGAGAAGGTGATTGCGATCGCCCTTTGGGAAACGGAAGAACATCTGCAAGCCATGCGCCAAACTCAAGGGTTTAAGGACTTACATAATCAAGAATTTGCGGACGCGATCGTTTCCAGCGATGGGCATGTTTACACTGATTTTATCGAAGTTCCTGGCACGAACCATAAACACGGACAACACAGTTCGGTACACTCAAGAATGCTGGATCTCTAATCACCATGTCAGATACTCAAACGGTTAGCGCTGCGGTTGCCAAGCTATACGATACCTATCCATTTCCACCTGTACCCATTGTCGATGAGCCACCCCAGACTATAACTGGCGCTGGAACTGGCTTACGGCCTACAGCTTTTGTACCGGACAGAAACCGAAGACACGGAAAATTCGAATTCTGGATGCAGGCTGTGGCACCGGAGATGGCACTGATTACCTAGTTCACCTGAATCCTGAAGCGCAAATCACGGCGATCGACCTCAGTTCAGGGGCACTGGCTATTGCAAAGAACGCTGCCAGCGATCGGGAGCCGATCGCGTCGAGTTTCATCACCTCAGTCTTTATGACGTCGCGCAGCTTCCGGGAGAATTTGACCTGATTAATTGTGTGGGGTGTTACATCATCTCCCCGATCCAATCAGGGGGATTCAGGCCTTAGCATCCAAACTGGCACCAGGTGGAATCTTTCACATTTTTGTCTATGCCGAATTAGGGCGTTGGGAAATCAAGCTGATGCAGGAGGCGATCGGGCTTCTCCAGGGCGACAAGCGAGGGGACTACCAGGATGGCGTAAAAGTTGGTCGCCAGATCTTCTCAGCCCTACCCGAAAATAATCGGCTGGTTCAGCGTGAGAAGGAACGCTGGTCGATGGAAAACCATCGGGATGAGAACTTTGCCGATATGTATGTTCATCCTCAAGAAATCGATTACACGATCAATACCGTGTTTGATCTGATTGAAGCATCAGGACTGGAATTTCTTGGCTTCTCCAATCCCCAAACCTGGGAATTAGAAGCACTGCTGGGTAAGGAGCCGGAATTGATGAAACGGGCAAAGGAATTGAGCGATCGGCAACGCTACCGTTTGGTAGAAGTACTCAATCCCTCCGCGATTACCCATTACGAGTTTTTTCTTGGACGTCCCCCTCTGCCTCGTTCCGACTGGGAAACGGATGAATCACTGTTAGCGGCCATTCCCGATCGCAGCCCATGTATCAATGGGTGGCCTGGACAGGTTCTATTTAATCAGGACTACCAGCTTGTCAATTTGTCCGATGCAGAATTTGCCGTTCTGCAAGCGTGCGATGCCAATTCCAATCAAAAAACGTTCAGGAAATATTGGCAGAACTGTCGCTGGATTTGCAGCATGTGCGATCGCTTTGGAACCAAAAACTAATTCTTTTGACTCCTGGTTCACGTTAAGTATTATTACTCCCCTGCGTGATATGATCTGTGATGATCCGAAACACGCACGCTTGATGGGAACTCCGTCGAGAGTTCCGTCAGGTAAGTTTAAGGCTGACAACGTTCACGTTTTGGCTTCACCTGTATGAGGGATGCACCCCAAACTGATTCCATTCCAACGGAACCTACTAACGACTCAATGCAGGAGTTTTATAAGCTCCAGCAAGAGTTGTTGCTGACTACGCTAGTGCTAAGCGGGGTTGCGTTTATCTTTGTATGGATTTTCTACTCCCTCAACATTGCTCTGAATTATTTATTAGGAGCATGCACAGGTGTGGTTTACTTGAAAGTGTTGGCTAGAAACGTCGAGCAACTGGGTAAGCAGAAAAAGCAAATAGGTAAATCCCAACTAGCTATTTTTATTGGGTTGATTATAGTAGCAACTCAGTGGAATCAGCTACATGTGATGCCTGTTTTTTAGGTTTTCTTACCTACAAAGGGACGCTCCTCGTTTATATGTTCAGAAGCTTGATGCCTTCTGACTCCCGCTAATCAGGTCATACGACAGCTTTCTATTCCAATTTATTTGGGAAAACCGCTCGGAGTCCAATGCTAAGTTTTGTCACGATTCCAACGCTTCCGCTTGCCAGTCTAGAGGTTGGTCACCATTTTTATTGGCATATTGGCGGTCTAAAAGTCCACGGACAGGTTTTATTGTTTCCTGGATTGTGATTGGGCTTCTGCTAATTGCCTCCTTCGCTGCCACGCGCAATATTAAACGGGTTCCTGAGGGGATACAAAACCTGATGGAATATGCCTTTGAATTTGTACGTGAGATTGCAAGGAACCAGTTGGGTGAGAAGCACTACCGCCCCTGGCTGCCGTTTATTGGCACGCTTTTCCTCTTTATTTTTGTTTCCAACTGGTCCGGTGCCCTGGTTCCCTGGAAGCTGTTCAAACTGCCGGAGGGTGAACTTGCCGCTCCTACCAACGATATCAATACGACGGTAGCGCTGGCATTGTTGGTTTCCCTGGCCTATTTTTATGCGGGCTTCAGTCGGGCAGGATTAGGTTATTTCGCGAAATATATTCATCCGACGCCTGTTCTGTTACCGATCGCGATTCTGGAAGACTTCACCAAGCCCCTCTCACTGAGTTTCCGTCTGTTTGGAAACATCCTGGCAGATGAACTGGTTGTTGCGGTGTTGGTGCTTCTGGTTCCCCTGTTTGTTCCTCTTCCTGTGATGCTTTTGGGCTTGTTTACAAGCGCTATTCAGGCTCTTGTGTTTGCCACTCTAGCGGGTGCGTACATCCATGAAGCGATCGAAGTGACCGAGCATCACGATGAGGAAATTCACAGCCCCTGATTTCAAGAATTTTGGATTTGAATTTTGAATTCTAGATGCTTCTAATCTCAAGGTTCAAAGTTGGAATCCAAGATATCCCGTTACCCGTTTAGTCAAGTAAATCAAGAAAGGAAAAAGACATGGATCCAATCGTTTCTGCTGCTTCTGTTTTGGCTGCTGCTCTAGCAATTGGTCTGGCTGCGATCGGTCCTGGCATTGGTCAGGAAATGCATCCGGTTCTGCTGTTGAAGGGATTGCTCGCCAGCCCGAAGCAGAAGGAAAAATCCGCGGTACCTTACTGCTGACTCTGGCGTTCATGGAGTCACTCACCATCTACGGTCTGGTTATCGCGCTGGTGTTGCTGTTTGCGAATCCGTTCTCGTAGTTTTACGTGGTAGGTGATAGGTGGTAGGTAGTAGGGTTCAGTCATCGGAACCTATTGCCTATTGCCTATTGCCTGTATCAAGGTTTGATGTACCCCGGTTGGCTTTTGCAAACACTATAGACACATGTTTGATTTTGATGCCACTCTGCCGCTAATGGCAGTTCAATTTCTTCTCTTAACAGCGATCCTGAATGTGGTGTTTTTCAAACCACTCTCAAAGGCGATCGAGGAACGGGTGATTACATCCGCAAAAACGAAGCGGATGCTCAGGAGCGTTTAGCAAAAGCTGAAAGTTTAGCGCAGCAATATCAGAGTGAGTTGGCGGAAACCCGCAAGCAATATCAGGCGACGATTGCTTCGGCTCAGGCTGATTCCCAAAGGCTTGCTGCTCAAAAAATTGCTGAAGCTCAGCAAGAAGCTCAGGCTTTGCGGGAACAAGCCTCGCGTGAGCTAGACCAGCAAAAGCAGGACGCAATGCAGGCTTTAGAACAACAGGTCGATGGTTTGAGCCGTCAGATTCTAGATAAGCTTTTAGCGGGTGTTCAGTTGTGAATTGAGAGGTAGGAATTAGGAATTGGGGATAAGAATGTGACCTTTCAATTTTTAATTCTGCATTCTTAATTCATCATTCGTTTGTGGAAGGCGCAGTTATAGAACTAGGTAGTTATGGGAATTTTCTTCAAGCTGGCAATGGGAGCTAGCCTGCTGGGTGCCGAAGCGGCAGAGGTGGCAGAAAAGGGAGGATTTGGTCTCAATTTGAACATTTTGGAGACCAATCTAATTAATCTAGCCATTGTCATCGCAGTTCTGGTTTACTTCGGGCGCGGCTTTTTAGGGAAAGTTTTAGGCGATCGTCGCTCTGCCATTGAAGTTGCCATCCAAGAGGCGGAGAAGAAAAAGAAGGATGCGGCGGCGGCTCTTGCTGATGAGCAGCAAAAGTTAGCTCAGGCTCAGGCAGAAGCAGCCAAAATTCGTTCATCTGCTGATGAAGCGGCAAAAAGCGCGGCGGCGGCGATTCTGAAGAAAGCGGAAGAAGACATCCAGCGGATGCGCGAAACTGCATCGCAGGATATGAGCCGGGAACAGGAGCGCGTTATTCGTGAGCTGCGTCAGCGCGTGGTTACGCTGGCTCTTCAAAAGGCTGAATCAGAACTCTCTTCCCAGCTAGATTCTTCTCGGCAGCAACAGTTGGTCGATCGCTCCATTGCATTCTTAGGAGGTTCCTGATGAGCGAAGGTGGAATTACATCCAAGATTGCCGTTCCCTACGCTGATGCCCTGATGTCGCTGGCGCAATCCCAAAATTTGACCGATAAGTTTGGTGAAGATGCAGCCTCGCTGATTGGTCTGGTCGATGAATCGGACGATTTGCGTCAGCTTCTAGCAAGTCCGATCGCCAACAGAGATGCTAAGAAAGCAGTTCTGCAACAGATTGTGGGCGATCAGATTCACCCCTTAATGAAGAACTTTCTGATGCTGCTGGTCGATCACGGTCGAATCCGTTTCTGAAGGATATTTGCAAGCAGTATCAGGTTCTATTGCGGGAACTGAAGCAGGCTGTTTTGGCAGAAGTTACATCGGTTGTTGAATTGACCGACGAGCAAAAGCAAGCGGTTCGTGAAAAAGTTAAAGAGGCAACCGGAGCCACGAAGTTGAGCTAGAAACCCGCATTGACCCATCTGTGCTGGGAGGCGTTGTCATTCAGGTTGGTTCTCAAATTTATGACCTAAGCCTGCGTGGGCAACTGCGACGGCTCTCCCTCCAACTCAGCAGCACCGCTTAGAACTTAAGAATTGAGAATTAAAAGTTTGGTGAGCACAAATTTCGATTCTTAATTCTTCATCTTCAATTCTTCATTCTTAAACTCAACCACTACCCCTCAAAAGAGCAATTCCCATGGTAAGTATCAGACCCGACGAAATTAGCAGCATTATTCGGCAGCAAATTGAGCAGTACGATCGCTCAGTCAAAGTATCTAACGTAGGTACTGTACTGAGTGTAGGCGACGGTATCGCTCGTATTTATGGCCTGGACAAGGTAATGGCCAGCGAATTGCTGGAGTTTGAAGACGGCACGATTGGTATCGCCCTCAACCTGGAAGAAGACAATGTGGGCGCGGTATTGATGGGCGAAGGTTTGGGAATTGAAGAAGGCAGCACGGTGACTGCGACGGGTCAGGTTGCCCAAATTCCCGTGGGTGATGCGATGATTGGGCGAGTAGTCGATGCACTGGCACGCCCTATTGATGGGAAGGGTGAGATTGCAACCAGCGACACCCGCCTGCTGGAGTCTCCTGCTCCCGGCATCATTGAGCGGAAGTCCGTTTATGAGCCGATGCAAACAGGCATCACCGCGATCGATTCAATGATTCCCATTGGTCGGGGACAGCGGGAACTCATCATCGGTGACCGTCAGACAGGTAAGACCGCGATCGCAGTAGACACGATTCTGAACCAGAAAGAAGAGAATGTCGTCTGCGTTTATGTGGCGATCGGCCAAAAAGCGTCCACTGTGGCAAACGTGGTTAACGTATTGCGGGAAGGCGGTGCGCTTGACTACACGATCATTGTTGCAGCCAATGCTAACGATCCTGCTGCATTGCAATACCTGGCTCCCTACACGGGCGCAAGTTTGGCAGAGTACTTTATGTACAAGGGCAGACATACCCTGGTGATTTATGATGACCTGTCGAAGCAGGCTCAGGCGTATCGCCAGATGTCGTTGCTGCTGCGCCGTCCCCCGGTCGGGAAGCGTACCCTGGAGACGTGTTCTATCTCCACTCTCGCTTGCTTGAGCGGGCCGCAAAGCTCAGCCCGGAACTGGGTGAAGGAAGTATGACCGCCCTGCCGATCGTTGAAACTCAAGCGGGTGACGTGTCTGCTTACATTCCTACCAACGTTATTTCAATCACGGATGGTCAAATCTTCCTGTCGTCTGACCTGTTTAACTCTGGGATTCGTCCCGCTGTAAACCCCGGTATTTCTGTATCCAGGGTAGGCTCTGCAGCCCAAACCAAGGCGATGAAGAAGGTTGCCGGAAAGGTGAAGCTGGAGTTGGCTCAGTTTGATGACCTGCAAGCGTTTGCTCAATTTGCTTCAGATTTGGACCAGGCAACCAAAAACCAACTAGCACGGGGTCAACGACTGCGGGAAATTTTGAAGCAGCCTCAGTACGCGCCGCTTTCTGTCGCAGAGCAGGTAGCCGCTATCTACGCCGGAATTAATGGCTACCTGGATGATATTCCTGTAGACAAAGTTGTTGCATACCTCCGGGGTCTGCGGGAGTACCTGAAGACGAGTGCCTCCAAATACGGTGAAATTATCCGCTCTGAGCGGCAACTAACCGACGAGGCGGAAAGCGTTCTCAAGAATGCCATTACGGAGTACAAGAAAACGTTCCTGGCATCTGTTTAATAACGACGAGCTATGGGTTATGAGTTTTGAGTTAGCGGTATCTCCACTCAAGACTCATAGCTCAACTCTTCACGTAATCTGAGTTTTTGTTTGCCTGCTGCTGGTGATTTGAGCGCTCAACTCAACACTCAAAATTCAAACTCAAAATCTTCTAAAGCTATGCCAAATCTCAAGAGCATTCGCGATCGTATCCAGTCGGTCAAGAACACGCAGAAAATTACAGAAGCAATGCGCTTGGTGGCTGCAGCAAAGGTGCGCCGCGCTCAAGAGCAAGTTATCGCCACCCGTCCCTTTGCTGATCGGCTGGCACAGGTTCTGTTTGGGTTGCAGTCCCGTCTCCGATTTGAAGATGCCAATTTGCCCCTGCTTAGACGACGGGAGATTAAGAAGGTCGGTTTGTTGGTGATTTCAGGCGATCGTGGCTTGTGTGGTGCTTACAACTCAAACGTCATTCGGCGAGCAGAAACCCGCGCCAATGAGCTGAAAGCGGAAGGCGTTGATCATACCTACGTTTTGGTAGGGCGCAAAGCAACTCAGTATTTCGAGCGTCGGAATCAGCCCATTGCATCAACCTTCACCGGATTAGAGCAAATTCCAACGGCATCCGAAGCCTCTCAAATCGCGGATACGCTCCTGTCTCTCTTTTATCGGAGTCAGTTGATAAAGTAGAGCTTGTTTATACCCGGTTCGTTTCGTTGATCAGCTCTCGCCCAGTCATTCAAACCCTGCTTCCCTGGATCCTCAAGGACTGGAAGATGCAGACGATGAAATTTTCCGTTTGACGGTTCGGGGTGGAAAATTTGAAGTCGAGCGGCAAAAGATTACAGCTCAAACCCAAAACTTTCCCCAGGACATGATCTTCGAGCAGGATCCGCTTCAAATTCTGGATGCGCTGTTGCCGCTCTATCTCAATAACCAGCTTTTGCGAGCCATGCAGGAATCTGCAGCGAGTGAGTTGGCGGCCAGAATGACCGCTATGAGCAATGCTAGCGACAACGCGAAGGAATTGATTTCTAACCTTACCCTCTCTTACAACAAAGCCCGTCAAGCCGCCATCACGCAAGAGATTCTGGAGGTCGTCGGTGGGGCGAATGCGCTGCAATAACTTCTATGGCGAATACATACACGGCTGAAATTCATCATCAGGGTAATGTTCATACCATTCAGGTCCCTGAGAATCAAACAGTTCTAGCGGCGGCCGATGAGGCAGGCTTAGACTTACCCCGCTCCTGTACAGCAGGCGTTTGTACCACGTGTGCCGCCCAACTGCTGGAAGGAACCGTTGAACAGGGGATGCTATGGGAATTAGCCCTGAACTGAGAGAGAAGGGATACGCATTGCTGTGTGTCGCCTACCCTCGATCGAACCTGAAGATTGAAACGGAAAAAGAAGAAGTTGTCTACCAACTTCAGTTCGGACAGTTTCAACAGACGTAGTGTTGCTGTTAATGCAGTTTGACTTTCGCTGCCAATTTCTCGGTAACAGTGTAGCGATTTTAGGTTGGCTGAAATAGTCGGTTGGCTGAAATAACAGAATGATTTCGGATCATGTCAGCACGAAAGGCAAATCTGTTGATGGAAATGGTAGCGATAGGAATAAATTGGGCTAGTCTTCTTGGATTCCTACAAATTGTGAGTGCTATCGCCTATTTTGCAGTGTCCATTAATCAGGCCACGGTTGCAGTAAGGTCAGGGCGTGATAGAACTACCCGTATAATCCAATCAGTCTTTGCACCTCTGATTCTGCTTTTATCTGGAGCCATTCTCTTCTTTCAAGGATGGCGGTTAGATCCTCTTTTGCAGTTTCAGCAATACACAATGAGTATTTTGATTGTTTATCTCGTCTTCTTAGACTTAAGGAGATCAAGATAGAGGTACCTACTGTTTGAGATGCGGATTACATTTTGTTCGCCATCGTGATGACAACCCACTTTGTTTCTGTAGAAATTAGTCTTCAAGGTTCACCAGAGGCAACCCACCAGGAAATAGAGTTGGTACTGCAACAGTGGGGAGACCGCTGCGTTGGGCCATAACAACGGTGAATGAAGGGCGGCGAACAGCGATCGCCGAAGCGATCGTGACACGTTCAGGCGATCATCCATGAAGCGTCCATACACGGTTGTTCTGATTATCCCAACGGGGATCGGCGCTGAAATTGGTGGATTTGCTGGGGATGGATTACCCGTAGCTCGGGCAATTTATCAGGTTGCGGATTGTCTCATCACCCATCCAAATGTTCTAAATGGGGCACAGCTCTACTGGAATCTACCCAATGCACTTTATGTTGAAGGATATGGGTTAGATCAATTTGCGGCGGGAACATGGGCACTACGTCCAGTTCACCAAAATCGCATCGGACTAGTGTTGGACCAAGGAATCGAACCGGACTTACGGTTGCGCCAGATTCAAGCAGCAGATGCCACACGAGCGACATTAGGGCTGAACCTAACAGATTATGTCGTTACCGATGCTCCATTAAATGTCAGCTTGAAAACAGCGTCCTCCGGTGCAACCTGGGAACAATCCAAAACCCAGGTAGCCTGTTGCGGGCAGTTGAAGGGCTAATCAAAAAGCAGGAGCGACTGCGATCGCGGTTGTTGCCCGGTTTCCTGATGATTTCGAAAGCGAAGCGCTTCAGCAGTATCGTCAAGGAAAAGGCGTTGATCCCTTAGCCGGAGCAGAAGCTGTTATCAGCCATCTGGTTGTGCAAACCTTTCGTATTCCCTGTGCCCATGCTCCCGCTCTCTTGCCATTGCCCCTCGACGCCCAGGTTTCGACCCGATCGGCTGCAGAGGAATTGGGCTATACCTTTTTGCCTTGTGTGCTAGTCGGATTGAGCCGGGCACCCCAGTTTGTTGTAGGCTCTGAATCAAATTCCTATTCGGGTGATTTTTGGGCAAATCAAGTAGATGCGGTGGTGGTGCCTGCTAGCGCCTTTGGTGGGAGCGCTGTATTAAGTTTCAGTCAAACTCGTGCATCTATCATTGCTGTTGAGAATAACCGCACCCGAATGGAGGTTTCACCAGAGGCCGTTGGGATTTCAGCGATTCGAGTTAATTCATACCTGGAAGCATTGGGCTATCTGGTTGCCGATCGAGCGGGTATTAGCCCTGCTGCTCTAAAACCCTTTATTCCTTCCCTGAGTTGCTTGAAAGATTGGTAGGATAACCGTTAGATTCTCGCTGGATAAGCAGAATGTTAGATTGCCTCCTTACTCCGGGAGGATTGTTAGATGCACTCCTTCTCGTAGAGTGGAAAGGTGTTTGCAATCATTGAACGACTCACTCTCAAACCCCTAGCGCTGTTTCCGTGTCAGAAATTCCTGAAAGCCCAGAATTTGAACCTCTTAGTCGGACTCAGGTCCTGATTGCGATGGGAGTGACTGCAGTTGTACTGCTTCTCGTGGCCAAGCTTTGGATGCAGTTTGGTGAAGTTTCCCTCTTTACCCTGAAATGGTCAGCCTTATCGATTGTGATGGGCTTGGGCTTGGGGGAGCTATTACGGTTGCCAGTTCTTTGGTGTACTATACCTGGCCTGCTTACCGTCAGAGCGCAGATTACTATTTAGAGCTAGTTCTCAAGCCATTAATATGGCCGGATATAGTCTGGTTGGGTCTGCTGCCGGGTTTGAGTGAAGAACTCTTGTTTAGAGGCGTGATGCTGCCTGCGTTTGGACTGGACACGGAAGGCGTAGTTATTTCCAGTCTGTGTTTTGGTGTGCTGCACATGAGTAATCTGAAACAGTGGCCCTACGTTGTTTGGGCAACGATTGTCGGCCTGATGTTGGGGGCCAGTGCAGTGTTTACGGGGAATTTACTGGTACCGATTGCTGCTCATATCGCCACCAATCTTGTTTCCAGTTGCCTCTGGAAATGGGGTGAACGGAAACGGAATCAGATTACGGATTAGGAATAGGCAGAGGTGGTACAGCAGGTTCCAGGTAGTAGGGGTCAGGGATGAAACTTTATATTTAGCTCATTCTAGTTAAGCTGCCTGTCCTAACAATTAGGATGATAGCCATATGTCGTAGGTGAAGAATTAGAACAGTGGATAGAGAAAAATCAATCAATGAGTAAGAACTGTTGGCCCTTACTGCCTAATCCCTGATCCCTATCACCTTCTAATTCATATGCAGGAGTGTTTCCTGTTGTTCAGAATACTCTGCTGCTTTAGCAAAATCGCCCAGCGCATAATACGCTACTTTAAGATTTCCCAGCACTTGCTCTTCTATTCGCGGATCCTTCATTTTGCGGGCAAGGGCAAGCCGCTGTTCATAACAGTTGATCGCTTTGGTGTAGCTCCCCATTGCATCGTAGGCAAACCCCATGCTGCCAAGGGCCTGCTCCTCTCCCCGATGATCCTGAAGAGTACGGCATAATGCTAGCCATTGACTGCTGTATTCAACTGCTTCGTCATAGTCTCCCAAGGCATAGGAAGCGTTTCCCAGGTTTCTTAAAATCTGAGCCTCTATACGGCGGTCCTTGATTTCGCGGGATAGGGTAAGGCGTTGCTGATAGTAATGAATGGCCTTGGTATAGTCTCCCAAGGCATAGCATGCGTTCCCCAGATTCTTGAGAATCTGTTCCTTCACCTGCTTGTCGCCCAATTTTTCCGCAATGACCAATCCCTGCTCTTCATAATGAATCGCTGTCTCATGATCGCCTAACGCTTTGTAGGCTAGTCCCAAATTATTCAATGCTGCCATTTCACCACGATCGTCGCCAATCTCTTGAGCAATTTGAAGGCTTTGTTTTTGGCAATCGATCGCTTTTGCCTGTTCTTTCAAGTGGCGATAGGCATTGCCTAAGATGCTCAAAATTTTGACGATACTGCCCTGCTCTTTGAGGGTTTGTGCAATTTCCAGCGCTTGCTGAGAATATTCCACTGCTTTGGGATAGTGTCTCAGATTGTAATAGGTTGTTCCCAAACTGCTGAACGCCTTTTGCTGTCCCTGTTCGTCTCCAGTTTCGCGGTAAAGCTGGAGTGCCTCATGCAGAAGTTTTAGTGCAGTTTCAAACTGCGATGTCTGGTGGTATTCCCACCCCGACTTTAATAAACGCGCTGCTAGAGTGTCAGGTTCTTCAAACGCTGGTTGATCGGGAGACAGCGTGACTGGCTCTGACAATCGATCTACAGCTTGTCCAGAATTGGCAGGGAATACCGTTTCGCGAGAGAGTCCAGATAGCGGAGAGTTCGCTTCAAAATTGCTGTCAGTTGATTCATTCGTTGCGGACTCTGACCAGTTATGCATCATTCGGGCCTCACTAAGGGAGTGGCTTAACCGTATCTCTGGCTCTATTGATCCCCTGCTAACAGATTTTTGCTGGGTATGGATTGACTCTTCAAGCATGAATGTGACACCTCTGCAAGCGGTCCCAATACCAAAATGTTCTAGTAGTACTACAGCGTACCGCTTTTGCCCTTTGAAGTACTCGGTAATTTTTCTAGCTTTAATGGGGGTAGTTTACGGATAAACCCGTATTTTTAACAGAGGTTAGTTACCCCTTGACAGCCGCCGCAGGACCAACCACTGAAACGTAGGGTTCAACTAAATATTGCAGAGCAACGGTTTGGGCTGATTCTGCGGTAACAGCGGCAATTTGTTCCTGAAAGTGAAGATCAAACTCAATGCCTAGACCTAACGTTTCATACCAGCCAAAAATCTGTGCAATCTGGGCATTTGTCTGTTTACCCAGCGCGTACTGGCCCAACACTTTGTTCTTAGCTGCTTGGATTTCTTCTGAATCGAGGGAATGCTCCCTCAGTCGATCGACCTCCATCTGTAACCCTTCCAAGGCGATTTCAGTATTTTCTGGTGCGGTCCCCATGTACACGACAAACTGCGCTGGATCGAGCCGTGTGGGATAGAACGCAGATACTTCATAGGCCAATCCTCGTTTTTCCCGCAGTTCGACGAATAGACGACTCGATAGCCCATTACCCAGGTAGCTGTTGAGCAATTTGAGAGCCGCGTAATCGTTGATTGTGGGGAGTGGGGAGTTGAGAGTTGGAGAATTTTGAATTTTGAATTTTGAATCTTGAACTATTTCTGGCTCCTGACCCCTGACCCCTGACTCGTGATTCCCAATTCCTGACTCCTGACTTTTCACAGAAGGTGCCAAATAACCGAGCATCACGATCGATTGCTGAGTTTCTTGAGCAGTGGCTGTTCGAACTGGATTGGGTGTGATGGTCGGCAACGTTAGGGATGGTAAGGGAGCGTTAGGAATTTGCCAGTCTCCAAAGACCTGATGTACAAGGGCAACTGCGGATTCAGGATCAATGCGCCCCGACAAGCTGACAACGATGTTATCGGGACGGAAGTGGGTCTGGTGATATTGCACCAAGTCGTCTTGTATAAGTTGGGCGACGGTTTCTTCGGTTCCTAAACCAGAGAGCGAATAGGGATGATCTCGATACATGATCTGCCGCAACTGGTCGAAGGCGATCGTAAAGGGTTGCTCCTGCTGAGAGCGGATCGCTTGCATAATGAGACGGCGCTCCAGATCAATTTCCTGAACTGGAAAGGTGGGCGATCGCAACAGACCCCCGGCCAACCGCAGGGTCGGTTCAAAATCAGCAGAGACGGTTTTTAGGCTAAGCAGAAAGTAATCGGTTGTGGCATCAGCGCTGAGGCTAGCTCCAACAGACTCGACGCGATCGGCAATTTCAAAGGAGGAAAGTTCCCGGTTCCTTTAGTTAGTACCGCAGCAACCAAGTTAGAAAGCCCGGCTTGATGATTCTTTTCCCAGCGACTGCCCGCCCGAACAAAAATGCGAGCGGCAATAATATCAGCCGCAGGATTCTCCCAGGCCAAAACAACCATGCCGTTGTCCAAAACGGTTCTGACCTGCGGGGAATAAATTAGGCTGAGGCTCACGATTTTTAGGTGGTAGGTAGTGGGTGATAGGTGGTAGGAAGCATAGAAAGAATACGGTTGACGAAGGATGAGAAGTTGGGAGGGTTCCCTTTAGCCTTCATTCTTTAGCCTGTATCCTTCACCTCGCTTCACTCAGATGGCTTAACCACAGTCGCGGCGTAGTGGTAGGGCGAAAGATAGCGACTAGTCAACCGTTGTAGATCAGCGGGTTGAACAGCTTGAATTCGTTGAGGGTAGGTTGTGGCAATTTCTGGCTTGGCGAGAATGCTGTAGTAGCCGTAAAGCCCTGCTAACTGGCTTGGTGTTTCGGTGGAGAAGGCGTAATCATTACAGAGCAATCGTTTACAGCGCTCCAATTCGGATTCGAAACGGGCGTTTCGGCCAGCTCTGACAGCCGATCGCAGATGATAGCTTCCACCCGCTCCAGATTTTCTGGTTCTAACCAGGCGCTAATCGTAAATAAACCTGACTCCTTCTGTAGGGAGAAACCACTGCTAACGGCCTGTACGAGTTCCCGCTCTTCGCGTAATTCTCTTACTAAGCGGGAGGTGCGGCCTTCCGCTAATAGAACGGACAGCACATCTAAGCCATAGGCATCCTGCAACTGCTGGTCAATTCCCTGAATGGGAGAGTCAATACCAGGTCCTAACCATGCCATCATCAATCGCGCTTGCTCCAGTCGAGGAAGCCAGAGTTCTTGCCGACGAATGTCGGTGATGGGTGGTTCTGCTTCAACGGTGTTGCGAGGGCAGTCAACTCGGCCCAAGAATGGATGGAAGGTTCGATCGATGAGTTCTACAGCAGCATCCCGAGTAATATCGCCGACAATGACGATCGCCATATTTTCAGGCTGGTAGTACGATCGATGAAACTGACGCATTTCCTCAGGTCGAAGCGGCATCAGGGTTTCTTCGGTTCCTAAGATAGGACGCCCATAGGGGTGGCGCTGGTAAACGCTTTCTGTGAGTGCTTGAAACGCAATCCAGTCGGGATTGTCGTAGGCCTGCCGGATTTCTTCTAAAACAACATATCGTTCTCGAACAAACTCATCATCGGGAATGGCGGCATTCAACAACAGTTCCGCCAGATAAGGCAGTGCTTCCTCCAGGTGCTGAGACGCAGTTGTAATGAAATAATGGGCATAGTCGTGGCTCGTTGCCGCATTCGTGATGCCACCGCGACTTTCAATTGCTAAATCGAAGGCACCTGGACAAAGCCGCTCAGTGCCTTTGAAGAGCATGTGTTCCAGAAAATGCGCCATCCCGGACCATGCATCTGGTTCGGAGATCGATCCTGCTTTGACCCAAACATCAACCGCTACAACAGGAGTGTTAGGAGTATGTTGATGGACAATTGTTAATCCGTTGTCCAACCGAACCAGATTTGCTGGGAAGTTAAGAGGAGCAAGGGATGGTGATAGACTGGCTAAACTCAAAGGGTAAATCCCGTAATTTTTCAAGATGAGCTGTTAGAAAAATTATAGAGAACTTGACCCGTTAATAAACATGGCTTAACGTTTTGCGCTTAAAAACTTTCTGTCTGTTTATAAGGAAGGCACAAGGTTGGGTGACTTCGTTGTGGTATTGATGCCGGGGACTTCCCCCGGCCCCCATATGTGGGGTCCTAACTCCCCACCCCCGAATAAGAGTTCTGGGATTGATTGCTACATCTCTCCTTTGAAAACGTTGTAGGACATGACGACCTGTGTAATGCGAAGCGCTCGTTTACGTCTCACCATCAACCTGAACTGGAGGGGTTTGGGGGTTGGCCCTCAAGCGTTGAATTTGGTGAAGAGAGTTCAAATCAAAGATTATTGGTGGACCTAAAAGGTTAAGGATGTGCGGCGTTAGCGGCCATCCTTAACAGTTCCAAAATCATTACAATTTGGGCACCACTAGATTATCTATAGAAGGGGATTTAGAGAAGGGAGTTTTGTCTTGTCCTTTTTACCTTTTGCCAAACTGAGAAAAATCCGCTGTCCTTGGTGTGGCACAATGAGAGGCAGTGACAAACAACCCTAACCGTTAAACGTCCCTAATCCTTTTAGATAAGCCCGTGAATCTTACTGCGAATTCCACTTCTGTTGAGAACGATCAGTCCGTGTCGCCTAAAAAATCTCACTCTGTTAAAGCCCAGCACACTGTTGAGAACGGTCAAGCCGCTCATACATCTGCTGCTGTTCGTCGCCGGCCAGTGTTTCCCTTTACGGCGATCGTCGGCCAGGAGGAAATGAAACTAGCGCTGCTGCTCAATGTGATTGACCCTAAAATCGGCGGTGTGATGATCATGGGCGATCGCGGTACTGGCAAAACGACAACCATTCGTGCCCTTGCCGATCTGCTGCCTGAGATTGAGGTTGTGGCCGATGATCCCTTTAGCAGCAGTCCAACTGACCCGGAACTGATGGGGGAATCGGTGCGGCAACAGGTCGAACAGGGGCTTGAACTGCCAATCCTCAGGCGCAAAGTCACGATGGTAGACCTACCCTTAGGCGCAACGGAGGATCGGGTTTGCGGCACGATCGATATTGAAAAAGCCCTTTCTGAAGGGGTTAAAGCGTTTGAGCCGGGGCTTTTGGCAAAAGCAAACCGGGGCATTCTCTACGTCGATGAGGTTAACCTTCTGGATGACCACCTGGTAGATGTATTGCTTGACTCAGCAGCATCCGGGTGGAATACGGTAGAGCGGGAAGGAATTTCGGTGCGTCACCCTGCTCGTTTCGTTCTGGTCGGTTCTGGAAACCCAGAAGAGGGTGAACTCCGTCCTCAACTTCTAGACCGCTTCGGCATGCACGCTGAAATCCGCACGGTGAAAGAGCCTACCCTGCGAGTTCAAATCGTAGAGCAGCGGACCGAATTTGACCAAAACCCGCCTGCTTTTCTAGAGAAGTACCAATCCCAACAGGATGAACTGCAAGAGCGGCTGGTTAACGCGCAGGAGCGGCTGAAAAATGTAACCGTTGACTACGAATTGCGGGTGAAGATTTCTCAAGTTTGTGCCGAACTAAATGTAGACGGTTTGCGGGGAGATATTGTCACCAATCGGGCAGCAAAAGCCCTGGCTGCCTTTGAAGGTCGCACCGAGGCCACGGTTCGGGATATTCGCAATGTGATTACCCTTTGTCTGCGCCACCGCCTCCGTAAAGATCCACTGGAATCGATCGACTCCGGCTATAAAGTTCAGAAAGTCTTTAACCAGGTGTTTGGGCTGGAAGAGGAAGGCTAAAGGATAAGGGGTAAAGGATAAGGGATAAGGGGTAAAGGATAAAAAGGAAGAACTGTTGTATGCTTTATCCTTTATCCTTCAGCCTTTAGCCTTTCCTAAGCTACGTTGGCCCGTGCTCCGCATTGGGCAGCGTAGGCGATTGCTAATCCATCGGCGCTGTCATCGGGCGATGGGGACTTGGCAGCGCAAAAATGTGCATGACGGCTTGTTTAACTTCTGATTTGTCCGCCCCGTACTGAGCAACCGCTGCTTTCACCTGGGACTGGTGTAGAAAAATTAGATCGGTTAGTCCCCAATCGCCAAGAGCCAGTTCGATGACTCCCATTGCCCTCAGAACCTTGTTGGCATTGGTGTTTTCTCGGCCAAAAAAGGGCATTTCCAGGGCAGCGATTTCGGGCTTAAACATACAGCACAGTGCTTGAATATCGCACCGGATTTGTTTCAATCGCTCATACATGGGAGCGTGAGCAGGCGTAGTGATCACACCATAGTCCAACGCCTGATTGTCCCGAATGACACCGAACCCAATACTTGCAATGGCAGGGTCAATGCCAAGAATGATGCGATCGCTTAAATCGGGGAAGGTATGCATGGGGCGATCAGAAAGCGAAGGAATAGTTCTAAAGAAGAACCTTAGAGAGCAATTGTACTACTGATCGAGGATTAGGGATTGAAGATTTTAGATGGGATTGGTAGTGGGCAATTGGTAACTGGTGACTGGGGCAGAATCTAATCACCGACTATCTATTGCGCGTATCCTCATAGGTCCTGCATTTGTAAAGGGTTTCACAACCTTCAATCTAGGATCTACAATCCTCAATCTAAAGGCTCTCAGCTTTAACCAAACCGTCCTTCTACGTAATCTCGTGTGCGGGGATGGGATGGACTCATGAAAATTTGAGAGGTGGGGCCAAATTCAACCAGTTGCCCGATGCGGCTTTCGTCTGTACTGAAGAAGGCGGTGTAGTTGGAAACTCGTGATGCCTGCTGCATGTTGTGGGTGACGATCGCGATCGTCAGGTCCTGACGCAACGTATCGATCAGTTCTTCAATCTTGATCGTGGCGATGGGATCGAGGGCAGAGCAGGGTTCATCCATTAGCAGAACTTTGGGCTTCACGGCCAGGGCACGGGCAATACAGAGCCGCTGCTGCTGACCACCCGACAATCCCAACGCTGACTTACTCAAGGTATCCTTTACCTCATCCCAAAGGGCTGCCCCCGCAGAGCAGATTCCACCGCTTCGTCTAGAACTGTCCGCGACGGACGACCAAATACCCGCAGGCCGTAGGCCACATTTTCATAAATGCTGAGCGGGAAGGGGTTTGGCTTTTGAAACACCATCCCAATTTGACGACGTAAGCGGTTCAAATTCACGCGGGGACTGTAAATGTCCTGCCCAAAAATTCGACGGTACCCTCGACTCGGACTTTACTTTCCAATTCCCCAATCCGGTTGAGCGCTTTGATAAACGTGGATTTGCCACAACCCGACGGTCCAATAATTGCCGTTACCTGTCGCTGATGAATATCGATCGACACACCTTCGATCGCTTTTTGCGTTCCGTAGTAGAAACTCAAATTCTGGATGCGCATTGCAGGTAGCAGTTTCTCTACGGCAGTGGTGACAGGCGAATTGATTGGATTCATTAGAAGATGTTTGAGCAACTGCACTAACGACGTGTAACCAACCGAGACAGCAGGCTGAACAGCAAAACCATGCCAACCAGAATGGCAGATGCACTCCAGGCCAACTGATTTTGCTCTACATAAGCAGAACTGGCGTAGTTGTAGATCATGACGGACAGAGACGGGGTCGGTTTCAGCAACCCTTCGGGCCAGTTTTGGGTGAACAGTGCCGTAAATATAAGAGGGGCGGTTTCGCCCGCCGCCCGCGCAACAGCTAACAGCACTGCTGTTGTAATACCGGGCAGAGCAGACGCAACAACGATCCAGAACGTAGTCTGTACGGGGTTGGCTCCTAATGCGGCAGAAGCAAGCCGCTGCGGAACGGGAACAAGCTTGAGCGCTTCCTCCGTTGCCAGCACAATAATGGGCAACATAATAATCGCCAGAGCGACACCTCCGGCCAAGGCGGAGAATCCTTTGAAGGTCAGGACGATGACCCCGTAAGCAAATACGCCGACCACGATCGACGGAACGCCGCTGAGAATGGTGACTACAAAGCGAACGACTTGAGCGATCGCACCATCTTTCCCAAACTCTGCCAGGTAAATTGCCGTCAGCACTCCAACGGGGATACTCAAAACGGAGGCAATACCGACCATAATCAACGTACCGAGAATGGCATTGGCAAATCCATTCGGGACATCCTGCATTCCTAGAGGCGCAGGCAAGGAAGTAAGCACGTCCCACTTCAAATGGGGTAGCCCCTCAGTCAAGATTTTTATGAGAATAGCCTGCAGCGGAACGAGTGCTACTCCGGCCAGCAAAAGGCGATCGCGGTCATGCCGACGCTAAACAGGGAACGACCAAGGGGAAGTGGACTGGTTAATTCTGTTGTTAGGTCATCGTCCATGACTCAATACCCGCACCATCAAAACAGCAACAACGTTTACCGCTAACGTCAGCGCAAACAGAATCAATGCCAAGTACATCAATGCGCCAATGTGGAGGTCATCTAACGCTTCCGCAAATTCATTCGCCAGTACGGCTGGGATCGTATAGGCCAGATTGAGCAGGGACGGACTAATTTGGGCCGAGTTGCCAATCACCATCGTGACGGCCATCGTTTCTCCCAATGCTCGACCCAGCCCCAAAATAGCTGCACCCAACATTCCTGAAGCCGCTGACGGCAGCAGAACTCGAAAAATGGTTTCCCATCGAGTCGCTCCCAGGGAAACGGAAGCGGTTCGTAGTTCTGGAGGCACTGCCAGCAAAACTTCTCGGCTAATCGCCGCGATCGTCGGCAAGATCATAATGGCCAGGATCACCCCGGCAACCAGCATCCCCGGTCCAAACGGTTCGGTGCTGAACAGCGGAAACTCTTTAAAGTTCTTGTACAGCCATAGCTGGATTGGCTGCATAAAGGGGATCAGCACAAAAATACCCCACAGCCCAATAATGACGCTGGGAATGGCGGCAATTAACTCAACCACAAACGCCAGCGGTGATCGCAACCAGGGTGGCAGGAAGGTTTCGCTCGTGACAAGGGCTACCGCAATTCCAACCGGAACGGCCAGCACCAGCGAGATCGCTGAGCTAACCAGAGTTCCGTAAATGTAGGGAGGGCACCAAATTTCAGGTCGTTAATGTTCCATTCCTGATTGGTTAAAAATCCTAATCCAAATGTCTGAATCGCAGGCTGCGCTTTTTGAAAAATGACCCACCCAATCCATCCCAACAGCAGGACCGTCAACCCTGCAACCCCACGCACAATCCATACAAATCCCTGACTCAGTAGGGCATCCACCCGATCTACTGTTAAGATTTCAGAACCAATTCCAGCGAAATCAATGGATGGGCGATCGTCACCGGGTTCCCCGAAAACTGTTGTCTTTGCTCTGGTACCTCGGATGAACTCATTCGTTACCCATCGTGCATAGATTAGGTCAGATAAAAAGGAGTCAGAGTGATAAATCAGAACCAACAGAGATTTTCCCCTCGTTCTGCTGTTTCACTGCTGACTCCTGACATTCCTACTTGGTGTGAGGATGAATCATTTAGAACGTAAAGGTGGTGCGGAGAACGCCAACATACTGGGTGTCATTGTTGGTGTTGTTCTCGGGGTCGAGCAGGACAAAGACACCGGGGTGATGGAGATGTTGTCATTGACGCGGTAGCGGTAGAAGGCTTCTAAATGCAACGTTCCCCCTTGCGGTCTTCACGAGTTGCAATGTCATTGTCAATTACCCGAGGAGGCTGACCAACCAACAGACCCAGCAGGTTGCCCTCCTTACCCAAATCCGGCAGACCGATGTAGGCCGCCCAGTTGAGCACCGTGGCCTCATTGCTGTTGCTGCGCTGGTGGGCAAAGGTTGCACCGGCCCAACCGCCAATCAAGAACTGGGGACTGAACTTGTACTGCACCGAGCCACTGACTGCATCTGTGGAGGTTGCAACCGCCCCAAACGGATTGCTAGCAAAGCTGCTGCCGGTGCTGCCAGTCAGGTTCACATCGCCACCGGGGTAGTAGGAGTGGGCATAGCCAACGCCAAAGGTGAAGTTGCCAGGGGTAAAGACGATTTGACCCATCGCGGTGTAGAGGCCGTTGAACAAGCCGTTCTTGGCACTGGGGTCATTGCTGGCCGTGTCAGACAGATAGCCGCCCTCTAAGCGCAGCACGTCGTTGAACTTGTAGGCAAAGGTGACACCGCCGAGCCACCAAAGCCAGGGTTGTTTTGGCGGTAGAAGGGGTTGAAGCGCCCAAAGCGGGAGATGGATCCCGTCCGCTGCTCTCAAACGGGCTTAAGCTGCTGATGAGACCGTCGTACACCTCATCGTTGAGCGCATCGATTTGGATGCGGAAGTTCTTGCCCAAGGCGAAGCGGTAGTAGAGTTTATCGACTTCGACCGAGTTGCCTTCGTTGCCGTCGAAGGAGAGGCGGGTCTGGTTGGTGCCTGTCAAGCCGCCGCTAAAGGGGGTGGCGTTGCGAGCTTGCAACCGGGTGCGTAAACGATCAGTGCCGGCAAAGCTGGTGTCAAACGACAGGCGGACGCGATCAAAGAAGGCGGTGTTGGTCTGGTCGCGTCTCAACCCGTTCTCGTTGCCAGCAGTGACGCCAGTTAAGCGGCTGTTGTTGCCGTTGCGGGTGGCGCGATCACCAAAGGTGTCAGCGATGGCAAAGATGACTTCGCCGTTGAGTTTGGTGGTGGTAGAGAACTGTTGCTTTTCGAGGGTGGTGGTACGAGCTTCGAGGGCATCGACTTGACCGCGCAGGGCCGCGAGTTCGGCGGCGAATTCTTCTTGCAGCTTTTGCAGGGCGATGAGGTCTTCTTTGCGAACGAGGTCAGCGGTGGCAGCGGCAAGCAGTTCGTTGATGCGGTCTAGGCAGGCGTTGACCCCGGCGGCGAATTCGTAGCGGCTCAAGGCGCGGTTGCCGCGGTAGGTTTTGTCGGGGTAGCCGACGATGCAGCCGTAGCGCTCGACCAAGGATTGCAGGGCTTGGAAGGCCCAGTCGGTTGGCTTCACGTCCGTTAGCTGTGATACCGACGTGACTTGACCACTAACCGTAACCATGTCATCGGTCGTAGCTTCGTTGCTGTAGTTTGTTACCTGCTGGAGGGTTGCCCGATCGGATGCAGTAGAACCTGTTTGACCACCAGGCACCCCTGCTAACAGCATCGGTTCCTGAACTCCACCAACTGATTTCGACAATGCTTCTGTTTTCGGTGCAGAGGTAGTCTCAGTAGACTGGGGAACCGCCGCAACCGCAGAGAGCGTAGCCGTCCCTAACAGAACGGGGGTTAGCCATAAAGAACCCAAAATGACACGTTTCATTCCTTTAATCCTCACATCACACTTAATTGGAATATATTTTAACCGAAGTTTGAATGGGTTGCCCAGGTTCTGAATCTATAAAATGCCCTTACCTTCTGCGGTTCAGCTATCTAAAATTCAGAGCCTGGAGTTGAGACTACTTCACTTCGCTCTGTACCGTTTGTCTAACCTTTTGGGCTGTCTCAGGGGAATGCTGGTGTAATCAAGAGAGCCGTTTAGCTGCTGACCTTCGCTCAACACCCAATCAATCCATTTCTTGATTGCCTCAGATTCTTGAGGGTTGGGATACTGCTTGTAAACCATCATCCAGGTCAACCCAACGATCGGGTAGCCATCGTCTGGGTCGCCTACAAACACCCGGTAATTTTCAGGGAACTGCACCGTTGAAAGGGCTTTGTTTGCGGTTTCCAAGGATGGTGAAACAAATTCGTTCTTTTTGTTTTGAACGGCGGCGATCGAAAGATTGTTTTGTTTTGCATAGGCATATTCCACGTAACCAATGCTTCCAGCCGTTTGTTTCACCTGGGATGCAACTCCTGGATTTCCCTTTCCCTTAATGGGGCTGGTTGTCCAGTTGGGAGCGGTGCCCACACCCACTCTTCCTTTGAAGTAAGGGCTGATGGTGGAAAGGTGGTTCGTGAAGATGAATGTTGTACCGCTTCCATCTGCACGTACAACGGTTTTGATTTCTGAGTCGGGCAAACTCACACCGGGGTTATCCGCTGCGATTCTGGAATCGTTCCATTTCTTGATGCGTCCACCAAAGATTTCGGGAAGAACTTTGCGGGAAAGTTTGAGATTGTTAACGCCCGGAAGGTTGTAAACGACTGCCACAGCACCACCTGCTGTAGGCACTAAAATCACACCCCGACTAACCTTCTTCATCTCGTCATCTGTCATGGCAGCATCGCTACCACCGAACTGCACAACACCCGCAATGAACTGACGAATACCAGCACCACTACCAACACCCTGGTAGCTCACGCTAATATCTGGATTTTTCTTCTTAAACTCAGCAATGTAACGCTCGTAGAGGGGAACGGGAAAGGTTGCTCCGGCACCACTCAACGAAACGGCCTGAGCGATCGCTGTCAAAATAGGACTAACCGCAACTGCAACCGTAATTGCCGAAGCCGCGACAGCACGGTGAATCGTTTTAGAAATTGCCATTATGCCTTGCCCTCACACAAAAACCTTTTAATCACACACAAACAAGAACTACCCTACAACCTAAGCCGTTAAGTAAAAACAAACGGGATAATAATGAATGGTTAAGGTTGGTTAAACGTTAATTTAAGGCGATACTTTTTTACAATTTCAAGCAGCCAAGAACGCTCATTCTCATGGGGTTTTGGAGGGGTTTCTCCTGATCGTGGGGCTTATTTTCGTGTGTATATTTAAACTCTTGGATACCGATAAAATAATTACGATTAGACAAAAGAATGGTGTAGCGTAGCTTACCAATGGGTTTCAAAATGGCATCTTACGAAATGCAAATTGAATTTGATCTGGGCTTTCTTTGGCGCGAACCATGCGAACAAAAAGCTTAGGGCGACAATCGGGCAGCTTCCCGAAACCCATGTTCACCGACGCTTTGATGTTCTGACATGGAGCTTGATAGTTTAACGGAATGCGACGAGTTGAGGGAAGAACACCGATATTAAACTTGATAATAAAGGCCGTTGACCAATATGATGTCTTAGGCTGATGACGAGTTTACCGCTGAATAAATCTAAGGGGAAGCCTATTTGATTCTGATGGCAGAGCCGTTATTTCTGAAAGTAGGAATCGGTGAATTCTAGCACTTAGTTGAAGACGAAACGTGTTGTTCTAGCTTGATCGTCTTAAGGGCTATTTTTTCGGTCTCTACTGCTTACGCTAACTTCCGTCCGACTGGGAGACGATCTCAAATTAAACAACTTAAGAAGATCAATCAGAAGCTCAGGATTTAAGAGAATGACTGAGAAGTATGATTAGCACTGATTAGTAACGGATGGAACGGATAGTTAACAGGTTTGGCTTGACATTACCATCCAATTCATCTGTTTTCTATCCGTTGCTGATTGATTTGCCCCTTTCCAGGCATCTTCGTAATGCTTCATATTTATAGCAGTCCTAAATCAGTTATGAAATTGATTTGAATCGTTACTCGATTGCTGTCTCGTGATTCAGAATTGCCATTCACCGCTATGACTACAACGATTCAAGAATCGAGGACCATGCCTGCTCCACTGCGGATGCTGCTCCGACCGATGCTGTTTCTTGCTCTGGGACTGCATGCCTTATTGCTGTTTGTGCCCATTCCGTCTGAGCAGAAGCCCAAGGAAGCCGACGACAAAAAAGATCCCCTGAAGATTACCCAGCTCCCCACAGCAAAGCCTGCTTCGCCCAAATCGCTCAAACCAATTGCGAGCGCTGCCAGGAAACCTACGATCGCCGCTAAAACTCCCCGATCCCCTAAAGCCAGCGGTTTCTTCGATTACGCTCAGCCCGTCTCAGTCAAGACCCGCGTTGATTCCGTCTTCGTCGTCGATGACCAGTTCACCATCCACTTCTAGTTCCAGTTCTCAACCATCAACGACGTCTCAAAGTTCGACGAATTCTCCCAGCACAACCCATTCTTCTAGCACGGTCCATTCTTCAAGCACGACACAAGCGAGGGCCTCCGAGTCCTTTAAAGGAGACCCGGCTCAAGCGCTACACGAGTATCTGGAAAGCCTCTCTACAGAACGTGTCAACAAAGCACCGAACGGCAGTAGCGCTTCGCCAAACCCCGCACCGTTAGAAGAAATTATCCAGCCAGAGTTGCTTTACAAAGCATCCAGCATCCAGAGTACGGAACCCCAAAAAGCAGCCCCGGAGAACCTACCGGGTTTAGAGAAGCAACCGTTGCTTGTGCGATTCCCGATCGAAGAAAATCTCAATCTTTACTCCTTCTACGAAAGGACGCTTGAACCAAAGCTAAAAACCATTTTTGAAAGCGTTTCTGAAGCGGGAGACTATGGCGATGGTCCGCTCTATAAGTTAACGAGAGGAACCTACACCGCTTATTTAAGTTTGATGCCGCCTAAGAAAGCCGTTGGGGCGATTATTTCAGTCTGGTCGAAAGATCCCCGAGCAAATTAGGACGATTGATCGCTTCGTCCACATTCCAAATTGAGAATCCATTCAAAGTCAACTATTCAAAATCAGCAAGCAGTACTCGTTGGTGAATTTGGAATGTCAGATTTATGTCGATAAACAGACCCTTTGATTTCAGACTTCCTCGCGTTGGCACTATACCATTTCCGCTACGAGCGTTGATTAAGCCAATGGTTTTGCTCGCGATCGGACTTCATGCATTCATCTTGTTTTTCCGCTGTCAGGCGAACAAAAACCAAAACCGAAAACGGACAAAAAGATGAACCAATCAAGCTAACCCAGCTTTCAAAAGCACCACAGCTTCGTCCTCAAGTGAAACGGCAGCTTCCCAAAGCAAAGGTCGATCGCCCCAAACCACCCGTTGCCGCCCCCAAAAGCCGCAACCCCTCCCGGAAGCCCAGCTTCTCAGCAAACAGATGCACTGGCGAATTTCCCCACTATCCCAATGCCCAACCAAACTGTTTTAGCAAAACGGGAGATAGCTGTCGCATCACAGCCGACAGTCTTTCAACCGTTGTCTCGCACTTCGAAAAAGCGTTACCCGCCAACAAGTTTAAGTACGAGTTAGATACAAACAATGCGGACGAAAAAAATCTACAAAGTTTCAAAGGGAAATCAATCGTTTTATCTGAGCATTTTGTCAGATTCACCCAACACAGTCTATTTCGTAACGTCAGACAAAATTGATAAAGCCAAGCTAGCAAAAATCAAAACCGGACCCGTTGCTCAAATTCCTTCGGAGTTACAGGGACTTCTTGATACCGTTGCGCCTAACTCTGCTGGAGGCAGTGCTACTGCTGATCCAACTTCAACGGATTTAGGTCCTAAAGCTATGGCATTCATTGAGCCTGATCCTGATAACCCATCAAACGAGAAGTATCGAGCAGGAATTTATAGTGGTCGAATTGCCGAAGGTAAATCAGAGGCAGATATTCTTGCGGAAACGAAGCGCATGTTTGACAGTGCAACTCCAGTCGGTAGTTATGGCGGCGGCGCTCTCTACGAGATCAAGAAAGGTTCCTTCACAGGCTATCTCAGCATTGTAATTGGCACGACCGGAACCGTTATCTTTATCTGGACCGAAAAGCCTTCCTGACCCATCAATCCATAATTTCATTCCATAAACTCGATTATAGGACTTACACAAACCTCGGAGGTTTTAACCAAGAAGCAAAAGTTGTGACCAATATAATGAATCAAACCTCCGAGGTTTTGGCCCAAAATGAGTCAATCAAAAACTGCTCTGTGTTCTCCGCGACTCTGCGGTATAACTTAAAACTTCTCTAAAACTCATCAATCAACTGCAAGGGAAACCCGATCGCCCCCACATCTCGCAACGTTCCCAACACTTGAACAATTTTTTCGTATTGCAACCCTTTGTCTGCCTTCAAAACCACTGACCCTTTTGGATTTTTTTCTAGATAATTTACGATTTGCTGAGCCATTTGAGTGTCGCTCATGACTTGATTGTTCAGCAAAATTTGCCCCTGCTTATTCATCCCGATAATGAGCGGTTCAGGCGGCTTTTCCTTACTGATTCCCTTATCCGTAGTGGGTAAAGGCACTTCGACGGCCTGGAAGTTGGTCAGCGTCATCGACACGATGATGAAAAATGTCAGGATGGTCATGATCACATCCATCATCGGCACGAGGTTTACCTCTGGCATTCGGGAGCCGTGTTGTTGAGACTTGAATCTCATAAATCAGGTGATTAATTTAATGATGACTGCTGGCCGACGAAACCACAGGTTTGGCTTGAGAACTCTCATTGGCGATCGGTTCATACCAGAACTGGCGGTAAATTAATTCCAATTCACTCCCAATTCCTGAGAAGTAATCGATCTGTTGTGCTTGAAGCGATACAAAAATTCGAAACGCAATCAGTGCAATAATCGCAACAACCATTGCGCTTGCAGTAGCGATTAACGCTTCCCCGATCCCGGCGGCGGCTTTACTCGTATCGGCAGCCGATCCTCCACCACCAATATTCAGGTTGACGAAGGTGGCAATCAACCCTGTCACCGTTCCAAACAATCCCAGCAGAGGAGCCAGCGCAACGATCGTCTCCAGCAGTTTGTCGCCCTTCCGCATTTTGGCGAATTCCTGATCCCCAGCGGCTTCCAGCGCTAAACGAAAGGTTTCGGAGTTGGCTGATTCAACTTTAGGGGAGCCAGCAAAAACCGACCGATCGGCATTGACTGAGCCTGCTCCGCGATCGATCGTGCCTCATCCAGGCTGTACTTCGCGGCTTCCAGGACTTCGTGGGCAACCCGGTCTTCACTTCTCAATAACTGAAACCAGAACCAACCGCGCTCCAATGCACAGGAAACAGTTGTAACGGATAGTGCGGCCATGGGAATCATGGTCGGGCCACCCTTAGACAACAGGTCAAACAGCGTAGACATAGCGCAGGAGTCAGGGATCAGGTGTTAGGGGTCAAGGGAAAAACAGCGAGTGACAATGGAGTTTCACCCATATAAAACGGCTCAACTTTGATGTCGATAGCTGTAAATTTTGCAAAAGTGCTGATGTCTGAATCTTCAACCGATTCAGCATCCCCTGCTAGAATACCTGACCCGACCAACTAGCCCGGTTAAGAGGAGGTAATCAAAACGCTAATTAAGAATTAAAAAGACAAAGCACTCCCGAATTACTTGTAGAAAGGATCAGGTGTTAGCCATCAGCGATCGACTATCAGTTCAGAGAAAATTCGCTAGGATTTCTGTCAATAGCAGTACAGGAGATTGCTAGAGGATGTCTGAGAAGTGGCAGATCAGTTAACAACGGGTAGAAGGTGGATGAATCGGAAGATAATGTCAAGCTAAAACTATCAACTACCCGTTCCATCCGTTACTAATCCACTGCTAATCATACGTCTCAGACATTCTCCTATGGGACACGGTAAGCTCCAAGTCCTGTTACAGAAGCCTTCTGCCCCTACCACCTGTCCCTTACCACCTACTACCTGCCCAATTCAGTTCTTACTGCACATTCTTCGACAAATCTTGGAAAATGATGTGGTCAGCCGTTTGTTCGGGCGCGGGATTGGCGGCTACTTTAGTGGCATCCGGGCTAATCTTGCCAGCGGCCACCTGCTGCTGATAGGTCTCCAGGGCACGAGAAATGGCACTCAAGCGGCGATTCTGGTCATGGGTAATGCGCTCCTCACTATTGCCCAAACCCGGCGCATTCCATCCTTTGCGGCTGGGGTCCCAATAGGACTGCACCCGTGCCCACAGTACCGCCTCCGTCCCACTCAAACCCTGATCATGCGCCTTCTTCAACCACTCGGCATACCCCGGTGAACCAAGGGCAGCCAAGGGAGCCTGATTGGCCAGGTCAATCCCGTTCAACTCCTCCAGAACTGACATCGCAATGCCCAACACCGCAGCCCGCTTCTGGAGCTGTTCTGCCTGTCCCTGCAAGCGCTTGAGCTGATGCCCATCGGCCTGTTCTGGGGTAGAGCAGTTGTATTCCCGGCAGTGCTGAAAGGAGAAACTACCCAAGTTCCAAACGCCATTGCCCGGGTCTACATGCCCTTTGTACGCTTGAGTTTTGCCACCATCTGCTGTGCGGGTTCCTTCCGCATGGCCAACCGTGCGAGCCACCAGGGAATCTGAACCGCCGGCAAACAGAGCCGTTTGATTGGCCGGAGGATCTGACGCCGGAGCCGGAGCAGCCGGAGCGGGGGTGGATTGGCGGGAGGTGGAGGAGCCGGGATAAAGGGTTGGGGCACCGCGAAGCTGATGATCGGCCCCGTAGAAGGAGCCGGAGCCGGTGGCGCAGACTCAGCCGGAGTCGAAGCCGGAGCGGGTGCAGAAGCATCGGTTGGAGCCGGAGCCTCTGCCCGAGGAGGCGTCGCCGACTCCGTTGGAGCAGGGGTGAAACCTGAGCCGAATCAGCCGCTGGAACGAAGGAATCAGGCGCAGTGGGAGAGTCCCCGGCAGATTAAAGCTAACCGCGCCATCGCTGGTATCGGCATGGGCTGGCGGGGTGAGACCAAGGGTGACAGCTAGAAGACTGAGAACTGCCAGCAGAAAGGGGGAGAAAAGCGAGCATTCATGATTTGCGCAGGGTCCGTTCCAAAATAGCTTTGGCAGGTTCAACGATCGCCCAGGTGCCGTTGGGCTGTTTGCGGAGGGCGGCGAATTCGAGTTGACGAGCCGTGCCAAGGGCATCGCCCTGGTTCACCTCTCCCAGGCGCGGGTCGCTGAGGCCGCAGAGGCGGAAGAGGTAGGCCGGCACATCGAAGCCGAGAAGATGAGGCAGCGGCGTTTGTCAAACTGGGTTTGGCCATTGAAGGGGGCGTAGACGTTATCGCCATCGAGGGCGATGGAGATGTCACCGAGGCCACCGACAACGGGATGACCACCAACGACATCCCCGGTTGCAGTTCCCAGCTTTGGTATAGTTTGATGTCCAGCACCGGACTATCTTTTGGCGCTGGCGCACAGCCGAGGGGGTGAGCAGTAGGACAATTCCGATCGCAATGTTAACGGGGAAATGAGGGCGATGAACGCAGGAGGGCACAGGGGTAGGCATATAACCTTAATGCCGGAGGCTAAATGAATAGCCTACATACTCGTTTCCTTCGTACAGAACGACAACCCAGGTTTGAGGGTCAAACGCTAGAGGATAGGCTTCTCGTTGAGAGGGTTCTCCGCTTCTGAGATTCAGGGTAGAGAGCTTGCAGTAAGGGTCTTTCATGACCTGTCGAACCTGGGCTTTGTCTGAACGTTCTGGAATGGTTAACAGTCTGGACAACTGGTCTCTCGACAAAGCCGCTTTCGATTGAATTACTTCTTGACATGTATCCTTTACTGATGTGGAGGCCGGTAGCAGTCCCCGTGGGTCTCCTATAAGACCTACAGCAGCGACTAAGGAGCCACCAGCCAACATGTATTTGACATTTGCTGCATGAGATTTACGACGATTCATTGCTCCGGGCCTCAAAATCGGTAGGAAAATGACTTAAGATCACGATTAAACGAGATGCATAATCTATCGCTAGATATAGTACTAATGTACTATACAAGATCTTCAGAAAGATTTGTCAATTAATTCGCAAGATTTTTTAAGTAGGAAACCCTTTTAAGAAAACAAAAAAGCACTTTGAATCATTCAAAGTGCTTGATAGAAACTGCAGGAAAGGTAGACGTTTAGAGGGTTATTTTGAGTAGTTAGCGATCCTGACGCTTGAAGGCGGCTAGCCATTCGCGAAGCTGTTCGCCAGCAACATCTCGGCCACCCAAACCAAAGGCAAGGGCGATCGCAACGGCCACCGCGCCTAACAGCAACCCAAACGCGAGATTCACAATATTGGACGCAATGCCCATTTGTTGCAAGGCCATTGCCGTAACCAGAGCAATGATCGCCACTCGCGCCGTTTGCCCTAAAATTCGTGCCTGGTTGCCTCCCGAACTTGAAATCAGGTTATAGGCCAGATTTGCTAGATACAGACCAACCGCAAAAATCACCAGGCCAACCAGAACCTGCCCAAACACGACCAGTAGCCCGGAAACAATGGCGGTAAGCGCTGGGAAATTAAGAACGTTGGTAGCTGCAACCGTTGCAAACAGCACGATGCCCACCAGCACAATAATTCCAACGATTTCTGAGGGAGTGCGTGTGGTAGGAAGCGCCAACCGATCTGGCTCTTGAATTAATGTTGGATCTTCAGGTGGAATTCGGGTAACTGGAGGCGGGACAGGAGTAGTCGGAACCGTTGGTCTTGTCTGAATCCCCAGCCAGCGAAAGATATTGTTGAAGCCAATTCCGGCTAGGAGATTGCTGACAAGATCGGCTACAAATTTGCCAATGACGTAGGCAATGATCAGAATCAGAGCAGCCGTAAAGATTTTGGGCAGGGCGCTGAGGATCTGATTCAGCATGTCTGTAGCGGGACGGGAAATGGCTGGAATCTCCAACGCATCTAGGGCCGCTGTTGCGGTTGGAATCAAAATCAGCACATAAACGATCGCCCCAATCAGCCATGAAAGCGATTGGCTGCGACTGCTGCGGTCCAATCAATTCGCGCCCCCACCTGATCTAATCCTGTGGCGGCTAGCAGGCTGGTCACAATTTGTCTGACGGTGCGGGCAATAAACCAACCAACCACACCGATCGCAATTGCTTTTAGAATCTTGGGCAACGCGGCCAGAAAATCGTTCAGCAAGTTTTGGATTGGCAGCAACGAGGGACCTTGAAGATCCAATGCGCCCAGAATCAGCGGCAGAAAAAGAGAAAGACAATCCAGTACAGCGCATCACCCAGAGTCCGGCTCAGTAAAAGGAGTGCGGCCTGTTGTTTCATCCGGTGGCGTTAACCGGGCATCTAGGGAAAGCGACTGAGCCGCACGAATTGCGATCGCCCTTGCCAACGTAGCTACCACCCAAGCGATCGCAACAATAATCGCTGCCGCACCTAGCTTGGGTAAATAGGCAAAAATTTGATTGAGAAAATTATTGAGCGGTTGGGAAACGGTTGTCAGATTAAGAACATTCAACGCGGCCACAACCGCCAGGATCAGAACAATCCAGAAAATGATCGCGGCTGCGATATTTTCCACATTATTATTCTCAGCCGTGTGACCTGTAATCAGCCCGGCCAAACGGTTATCTAGATCTGTCCGTTTCAACAAACCCCGAAAACCTGAAGACACCAGGGCTGCAATAATCCAGCCAATCAGCAGGATAGCGATCGCCCCGATCAAATTAATTACTACAGGACCTAAACTACCCAATCCAAACCCTTGTAGGAAGCTGAGCCAATCTGGACCAGCGTAGGTAGTAGGTGCCTGCGCGATAAGACTCAACTGGTTGGGTAGATGCACCCCTATTAGCATTCCAATATCTAGCCAAGAGACGTTCATGATTGCTCCATTAACCTTTTTGTGATGTAGAACACGATTACCTGAATCCCCTACTTAGTTACATTTGATCAAATCCTCAGAGGAGAGGGTTATCACAAAGCCATACCAATTGCCGGAGGCTGGAGTTATGTAAAAACAGAAACGTACCAGTCAGTGCCGGAGCATAAATTGTTCTCAGAATAAATAAGTAGGTTAACGATGAAAACTATCGAATGGAATAGGAACGCAAAGAAAAATACGCTAGTGGCTGAAAGCATGTAGCTGTCAGCCGTTAAATGTCAGTCACTCCTCGTTTATCTACACACAGTTACTTATATACTTCTGCTTGCTTACCTGGAAGCAGTTCAACGCTGCCTACAGAGTTGAGGAAGCAAATGGCGATCGTTGGCCTAAATGCCCCAAAGAATGGAGAAAAGGACAAGAAATCAGCGCAATTAAAGGGTACAGCCTTCTTTTCAAACTGAAAAGATTAGAGATGCACAATTTTGCAGGTTTAATCATTCAGCAGTAACGTTCTTGTCCTTATTCGCCCTAAAGTAGCAGTAGGTGAGTTAATCGAGATTGGTTTAATTTCAAGGTTCATCTGACCTTACTTTCTGCCTTTGCCTTCTGTTGTCCTTCCGTTTCAATCAGTCCGTTTATTCAGCTACTTCCCCTATGGCAGACCAACAAGTATTCGAACAATCTATTCAAATTAATGCCAGTGCAACGGTGGTTGAACGATGCATTACCGATCGCGCACTGATGCATCGATGGCTCAACCCAGCTTTAAAGTGCGAACCTGTTGGAGACTGGTCATCTGAATTAGGCAGCCAGAGCCGCTTCATTATTCAAGTGCCGCTCCTGCAACCCACATTGAAGAGCGTGGTGATTGAGCGGGAACCCGGACTCGTTGTATGGGAGTTCAAAGGCTTCTTTAAGGGCCGCGATCGTTGGGAGTGTAACCCGGAACTGCACGGTACCCGTTTAGTGAACCGATTTGAGTTTGAAATTCCCAATCCGATCGTTCGTTTTGGTTTCAACACCTTTGCTTCGACCTGGACCCAGGATGATATGAAAGCTCAGCTTCGTCGATTGAAGCAGGTTGCAGAAGACGTTTACCGGAAGATGAAGTAAACAATCTACAGCAGTCCTAAATCAGTTGTGAGATTGAGAGGCTTTGTCAGAAAGGATTCCGTTGGAACCCTTTCTCACAATCCATTTAGGATCGCTATATATTCTCAAATCTTCAATTTAACTGGGCATCAGGTTTCGTCAGACATGACGTCCAAAATTTCTTGAATTACAGCGGCATCCTCGGCAGTTGGTACTAGCGCCAGGTAATCTTCCAAATCTTGACGCGCCTCAGTGAAACGGTTCAGGCGGTAGTAGAGAATGCCGCGATCGCGTAGCTCGATCGCGGTTTCGGGAAAGAGCAGCAAAATTCGCTCAACGGCTGCGACCGTTTTTTCAAGGTTGCCCTGATTCAGATAAATCATCTTAAGATTGGTCAGCATCCGTGCCAGAAATTGACGGGGTGTAACCGACTGCAAAAGGCGGCGTGCAGTTTCACAGGTTGTCCGTAGGCCTTGCTGAGCAAATCCTGACAATCCTGGGAAAACAGAATTTCTCCCTGATGAAATGGGTCCACAAAATTTCCATCTCTTCGACATCAGGACGAATCAAAAAATGCCCCGGCATTCCCACCCCAACCATCGGGAAATCGATGCGACGAGCGATCGCCAAATAGACCAACGACAGCGTAATAGGAATACCCATCCGCCGATCGATGACCATGTTTAGAAAACTGTTGCGCGGGTCGTAGTAGTCATTTGTATTTCCGGTAAATCCTAAATCATCGTAAAGATAGCGATTGATGGTTTGAAGGATTCTCAGGGGATACGGTTCTCTGGGAAGACGCTCTTCCACTTCTGCTGCCATCGTATCCAGAGCATTCAGGTAAGCTTCCACATCCAGGTCTGGATACTCTTCCAGCGCCATATAGAGTGCTGCCTTCTCCAGGCTAATTTGCTCCTCGGGTTGGTGGATTTCTTGATAGAAGTATTTCCGAGCGATCGAAAAGTCCATAGGGATTCGACGTCCTTTATTCCAAGTAATCCCTCCGGCTCCGTACTGCCATGCGTCAATCCAACGATGCAGATAATATTGCGGAACAGGTGGTAACGGCTTTATCCACGATTTCAGGGATTGTCCAAGAGGATGTAATGCAGAGTACCCAGCCAGGTTTGTGTAATGAACTAACCAGTCTAACAAAGTCAGCAATCCTACTTGTGGAATGACCTTCAGCACCAGCGTCGGGTGGAAAAGCGAGGTTCTGATCATGGTTTGCAGCAATGCGGGAAATTGCACCACGTCCTGAAGAAAGGGTTTCAGAACCGGATCACCCAAGGTCGCCATTTCCCCAAAAACTCCCGCAAGCACCTGATTAATCTGATTTGGCGCAATTTTCTGATGAACCCCAACGCTCATCGCTTTTTGAAACAGCCAGGTGACTGAAAGATTGGGTTGGTAGGGTTGCAACAGCCCTAAAGCGGGACGATCGAGGGTGTCGTTCTGAAGCGCTTCGTGGATTCCTTCAGTTAACCGCTTGAGGTGACGAATCATTGCACCAAAGCCTCCAAAACTCAAAGGAGACTGGCTTCCGCTACTGTCTCCTACGGGCAAAATTCGATTCCAGCGGAGCGGCAACGGACTCTGTCGATAGCAGGAAAAAAGCCAAACAACGCTCGTTTGAACTGAAGTTGCTCTAGAGAAACGTTCTGGTAGGTTGGCAACAGCGTTAGATAGTCTTCAAATAATGTCTCCAGGGATGGACGATTGGGATGGGCATCCAGATAGGTAAACAGATAGGTTGTTCTGCCGTCCCTTGCGGGAAACGCTTCCCAAAAATACTGGCACTGGTTTTGTAAGGGGTGAAAGATGCAATCAAATCACCGGAATCATTTTTTGAAATCCGGTGGCGCAACTGCCAACCACTATACAAACGGCATCGGGCTTTTTCCCCTGGCGCGTTTGCTGCACGATCGGTGAAAAATGGCCCATTGCATCCAGCAGCAGGCGCGATCGTAGTTCCTGGGATCCCGGATTAATAACGACTCCATTCGGATGAACGATCGCGCCTTCAAACGGAGTCTGCTCTCGCAACGTTCCACCCCATGATAGAAAGCGCTGTTTCAGGGTTTCCAGCAGAAAAACGGGGTCCACACCAATGTTTAGGACATCCGTAATCCAGATTTCTGGTCCATCTAGAAAGCTGACGCGGGCAGGATTGTATTCGGTCGCGATCGCCTGCTCCAATTCAGGCTCTGTCAACAACCCCAACTCCACTAACACCTGCAACTCTTTACGGGAAATATTCCACTCCTGATCGCGTCCCCGGAGCGTGCCCCGCTCCAACAGAGCGACCCGCCAACCCCGTTGCGCCAACGCTGCTCCCAATAAAATTCCTAAGTTGCCGCCAGAAATGACCACATCCCAGTCCACCTCAATCGACTGATCGCTGGTTTGAATCACATTCGGGACCGGAAGCGTTCCCTCGCGCAGCGATCGCCAAAGCGCATCTGCCCGCCGTAACCCTTCCAATGGATTTCCTGGAACTTGGGAAAGAATCTGTTCAGTTAGAGCCATATGCCAGTGAGCTTACGATACTGTCGAGCCAATTAAGAGTTAGCCTACAGTTTGATCGTAGCTTTGTTCCGAGAGCTTCAGAGATGTCTGAAAAGTGGAAAATCAGTTAGCAACAGATACAGCGGTTTGCAGCTTCAAGAGGGACAGTAACAGCAGTGAGCAACCCAGTTCCGCAAATGGTTAGGATTGATTAAATCCATGGCTGTTGCAATCAGTGTATCTATCATTTTCGAGGTAGTCGGCGAGAACTGTCGCAGAAAAGCTTTCAACTGAGACCACCAGTGCTCTATTGGATTGAAATCTGGAGAGTAAGGAGACAGATACAGCACTTTTGCCCCCACGGCTTCAATCAACGGTGCCATGAGGTCTATCTGATGGGCAGGTAGGTTATCCATCACGACCACTGCCCCTTTCCATAGCTGCGGCACACGGCACTTGGAAACATAAACCTCAAAGGCAGCAGCGTCCATCGACTCATCCCTCGTCATCACAGCCAGCACCGTCGAGACGCTAATCGCGCCAATGACACTCACCTTGCTGCCTCGACAAAAGGGTTTGAAGTCGTAAGCTCTCGCCCGGTGCAGCACGGGCAGGGGTTCGCATCAACCCCAGTAGCACACCCATCTCATCGAGAACTACCAAGTCGTTGAGGGCTATCTCCTTTACTTGCGTCCAATAGGCTGCTCTCAAGCGTTGGACGCGCTCACTCCTAGCTTGGCTGGAGCGCAGTGGGGTTTTAGGCGGTAAGTTCAGCCTCTGGAAGGCTCGGCACCTCGTGCTTTGGCTGACCCATAACCCTGTCGCATCGGCAAGCAACTCACACTATTCGGCTAAGGTCGCCTCCGGTTGTTTTTCATGAATTGCGATCAACTGGTCTTGATGGGCCATCCCACCACTGACTGAGCCACCCTGTTTGGATGGGACGACGTGTCCTTCTGTGCGCTTCTGTGTCACCCAGCGCTCGACACAGTTTTTGCTGCCACAGAAGCGCTCAGCTACTTTCCTGAACGAACTGTCACCCTTCGCTATGGCACTCACAACCTTCTCGCCTAAGTCTATCGAATAGGGTTGCATTCCTAACCTACTTTTGTAATGCCTTATTGTCCCCTATCTGACTGCAAACCGCTGTAAATCTTGATCTAATGTCGGACGACGGATATTCAGCGCTAATGTATGCTGCCAAAGGAGGGCACAGAAGAATTGTCGAGGTGTTGATCAACAGTGGCGCAAACGTTAATTTAGTTGGTAGAGAAACGGCTTTGATTTGTGGAATCATGGGAAAGAGTCAAGAAATAGTAGAACTCTTATTGGATGCAGGGGCAGACATTAAATTAAAGAACACTTATGGTGATTCTCCAATGTATTATGCGAAACAAAATAAAGATGAAATCTATCACCTAATAAAAACTTTACAAAAATGGCATATCCCCTGAAGCACGATCGCACCGCCAACCTCACTCTTGATCACTCTCTAACCAAGCCTCTAATTTGCCAAGGGTAGAGAAATGCAGCAGGGCGATCGCTAGTGCTTGTAGCTGCTGTGGGGCGCAAGAATGAAGGGGATCCCAAACGCAACATAAATGGGGATCCCTTTCATTCTTGCGCCCCACATATACAAGAAATAAAAAAATGGCTCAGGCGGGATTTGAACCTGCGACCTTGGGCTTATGAGTCCCCTGCTCTAACCACTGAGCTACTGAGCCTTAAATCGTTCTCTGAAACCAGGCAATCACCCCTCAATAAGGGTATGTAACCGTATAAAACACTCCGATAGCGTGTTTTGTTGTTCAGCTTTATTAAGCTAGCACAACTGAGTAACAACTTACCATCCTAAATTAGTAAGTCGGAAAAACATTATCAGTATGAAACAGTAAAGATGCGTCCTCCCTTAGAAAAGGAGGACAGGGTAAAGGGTACTGGGAGGGAGTTTTTCTGCTTGAGCGTGGGGGCTATAGGAGACTAGCTTGGATTCAGCGCAGATTTGAGCTTGAGTTTGAGTTCAGTTCCTTTTTAAGGACGACTTCTCCACCTGGACTTGATAGAATGTAGGCAGCAGCAGCAGCGCCTCCAGCAAGGCCGCCATGCTTAAAATTTGCTTTGTCACCAAGAAAATGTCCTGCTGCGGCACCTCCCAAGATGATCCCAACATTCTTCAGAAACTTTCCTTGGGTTTTACTCTCGACCTGGGTATTAACTAGCGTTACATCGATCGGATACTGATTTTTGCTCTTGAGCGTGATCTCGTCAAACACAAGATGCAGCTTTGCCTTTCTTCCTCTGGAAGCTTTCACGACATTTTCTAGATGGCCATGAATTTCAGCATTCTTTAGGGTCGAGTTTCCTCCAAACCACCCATTTTTGACCTGCAGGGTGAAGCGATCCTGGTTACGATTCTTTCCGGTTGAGAGATCTTGTTGGAGGGTAGTGTCGAATGTAGTACCAGTGGGCACGATCGCTAATTGTGTATTTCCGCTTGAACTAGACCCGCCCTGACTGGATTTGGTTGTTGCGCCATTACTACTTGTAGTGGGAGCGGGAGGGGGTTGGCTAGTCTCCTCCGGTGCGTTGTTGCAGGCGATCGTGCTGCTCAGTAACGCCACCGAGAGAAGAAGCGGAATGCTGTTTTTTACCATAGCTATCGTTTTGCAAACTTGTAAGATTTAAATTTTATACTTCTAAGGTTAGGGAATTACGCATCAATGCAAAGCTAACGGATGAAATTCATGTATTAGAATTATTTATGTTTTGTTTGCACAATTTCTGGAAAATTTGAGCGGTGTTAAGCAAATCCATAGAAATAGGGATATGAAAATCAGGGCTATTTCATTCTAGACGAGGTAGACAATCCGATAAGCTGAGGCTTAATCCGTTACTGCCGTTCAACCATGAGCACCCTTGCGATTGTGGAAGCTTTTGCTCACTTGCCTGACCCCGACGAGGAGCCGGACAACGGCACAATCAAGCCCTGTGTCTAGCATTGTTCACCTTAGCAGTGGCAGCAGGATGTCGAGGGTTTCTAGCCATTGGAGATTGGCTCAACGCTTATCACGATGAATTAGTAGGGTTGTTTGACCCAGCTAAAGGACGTTTACCCTCCTACAGCACGATTCGCCGAGTGCTGCTCAACGTAGATTATCAACAGTATTCAGCTTGTTTAGCCAAGTTTTTTGAGATTAGTCCTCGTGCGGGTGAGATGGTAGCTGTCGATGGCAAACGATGGCGTGGCTCCTATCAACTGGTATCGGAGCATTCAACCACTGAGCCGCATCCAGCGATTCAACTGGTGAGTGTGTATTTGGTTGAACGGGGTTTGATTCTTGAACCCTACGAGGTTGAGCATAAGAGCAATGAGATCAAGGTGTTGCCCCAGTTAGTCAAACAGTTCGCTTGCAATGGAGTGGTGTTTGCTTTTGATGCGATCAACACCCAAAAAAGTTGCACCTCAATTGTTGAGAGTCACAATCACTATCTAGGAGCACTCAAAGGCAACCAATCTGGGCTGCTCAAAGAGGTCAAGGCGAACTTTCAAGTGGAAGACACTTACACAGAATTTAGCAAAGGTCATGGACGCATAGAGGAACGAATAGTTGAAATTTGTCAAACTCTTGATGATATTCGTCCTTGGGCAGGACTATGCACCTTGATTCGCGTGAGGGCTACTCGTACCTTGCTGAAAGGAGAGTATGAAATTGTGGGTAAAACCGAGATACGCTATTACATTTCCTCGTTGCGTGAAACTGCGTCAGTTTGCTCACCGAATTCGCTCATATTGGGGTGTGGAAAACAAAGTGCATTATGTGCGAGATGTGACGCAAGCTGAGGATGCTTGTAGAATCCGGATAGTTCCCTTGCCTCAGATATGGGCAATTGCTCGAAATCTGGCACTCAATCTCTATCGGGACTTGGGCTTTAACAATATGGCTCAAGCCCAACGTCGTTGCGGTTTCAGCTTGAAGCAACTCAAATCAATCTTTAGAATGAAATAGCCCTGTGTTCGTTCTAGTCAAACCTCTGTAAAAGCAACAATTACAGATCCTCAAAGTGCCGGAGGGATAGTGGAAACAAACCCATTTAACCTAAACATTTCTTCCTCTCCCGCAGAAGTGTCTAGTTTAGTTGAGGGGCTTTTTCAATTTTCTCAGCTATTCCTTATGACTTTAGGGTGGTTTTCTAGTTCAATACTGGAATCTTCAATACCAAGGTACTCAACTAACTGGCCAACTCACCCATCCAGGTCAAGAACTAAGCCTTGCAGTAAATTTAATCAACATCAATGAAGCTGTTCCTCCTGGTTATGTCACTATTCCTTCTCAACTTCTAATGAGTAATGACACTACCATTTCTGGACAATTAACTTCTGAACAATTGTCAGTTCGAATTCAAGGAACTGCCACAAGCTTAATCTCTACCCCTTATGCATTTGCTATTGATGTTGCACTCTCACGTGCAGGCTGAGTTAGAAGTGATATATTCACTGTCTTGCTCTCAGCTCACTACTGGCTGGTAATGTATTGCGGATTGTACATCGACATATTTTACATCACCTTTTCGACCAACTTAAGTTAGTAGATGAAGGTAGTGCCTAAATGATAATGATTGTGGAGCAGTTAACGATAGCGGTTAATGCCGTCCATCATTACCTTGTTAGGTTCATACAGGTGAAAAACTGTCAATTCATTATTACAACTCAATACCATTGCAGCTTAAGCTGAATTTCTATAAACTTCTAGCTACAGGAATTCTTGTGCTTAGAAAATCGCCCCAAAAATGTGCGTTCTTGGCATTGTTGTTGCTGGTGCCTGCGCCAGCGTTGGGGCAACCGTGTCATTAATCGTTGCACCGGGAGTTGTTGGTCAAACGGTTCTTTTTCTCAGCAAGATTTGGATGTTAGGATTGCCGCTGGTTTGGTCATTGTAGGGCGATCGTGAAAAAATCAGCATTCCAAAGCCCGATCGACAGAGTGTATTTGCCGGAATAGTGGTGGGATCGCTCATGTTTGCAGTTATTCTGGCTGCTTACTGGTCGTTTGGTAAGCAGTGGATCAGTCCAGTGGAAGTTCGCAGCAAAGCCCAGCAGTTTGGAATTATCAGTCCGTTGATTTTTCTGGTGGGATCGGTTTACTGGACGCTGATCAATTCACTGTTAGAAGAATACGTTTGGCGCTGGTTTGTCTTTCGTAAATGCGAAGTGTTAGTGCCAGGAATTGTGGCTGTTGTGCTTTCTGCCCTCTGTTTCACCCTTCATCACATTATTGAATTGTTTGTATACTTCAACGATTGGCGTGTGATTGGTTTAGGTTCTCTGGCAGTGTTTTCAGCAGGAGCAATCTGGTCGGGATGCTACCTCCGGTACCGATCGATCTGGACCTGTTACATCAGCCATGTCTTGGCCAATTTGGTGATCGCCCTAGTCGGATGGAACATTCTCTTCGTTTGAACTAAGACAATGGTAGCTACAAACTAAGCTAGCTTCGAAACAGTCGGCTGTATTGGGTTTCGTGTGTCATACTGGCGAGTGCTAATCCCCAACCGCAGCTACTTAGGTCATCATCTTGTAAGGTCAAAACCTCCTCCATTGCATGTTCAAGGGTCGGCTGAAGATTCCAGAGGAGCTGTTGCCCTGCGGTTTGCCCCAGAGGAATAAGTTTGATGCCTGCATTGATCAGGTTTGTTGCCCAACTGTGCAGATAGCCGAGAACGCTGGAACGTAAGTCAATTTGCCAGTGAGCCGCCGCGAGACCAAAGGCGATCGCAAAATGGCACCCATCCTGCAACGGTGCGATTAATTGCGGTTCTAATGTATCTGGCTGCAAATCCAAAAATAGGCGCATCAGCGATCGACCCATCTGCAAACTTTGCAAACGTAATTCCTCCGTTTCGCGTGCTGCCGATAGCCACTGGTTCCAGTAATTAAGCTGGTCTGGATCATCAGCATGAACTGCGTTATAAGCTCGAACCACGATCGCCGCTTCTAACCGAACCGCGCCATAGTACAACTCCTGAACAAGCCAATGCTCTAGAGCTAGCTGGCTGTCAATTCTGCCGGATTCAACCAGCGCCTCAATTCCTTCGGAGTAGCTGTAAGCTCCGACGGGCAATGCTGGGCTTGCTAGCTGGAGCAGGCGAAGCAACGCAGGGTTTGGCATTGAGTTAGTGGCTATGCCCATAGGCTCCGACTTCCGGATGAAAGGGCTGAACTTCCTCCAAAACATGCAGTCCTCGATGTTCCAACATGCTTCGGAGAACCGGATCTGGCGATAAACGCAGGTAGGCTGCCGTAATTTCCAGCGGCACGTGACGGTTCCCCAAATGATAGGCGGCTTTCAAAAGATCGAGGGAAGCGTCTGCACGGACGGTCAGCACTGGCTCTGGTTTGGCAACAATTCGAATGACTAACCCATCCTCAGACTGGAGCAATTCTCCATCTTGCAGCACCGTTCCTCTTGGCAGATGAAGGTAAACAGGTTGTCCATCTGTGGTTTCAAAGCGATGGCGCGATCGTGTTCGTTCGTCTGCTGTTAGCAGGAGTGTTAAATTCACCGCTTGATCCGAATGCGTTGTCAAGCGCTGAGTGAACGTTGTTACCAATTGACGATGCTTCCTCCAAGTGGACTTAATAAAACCCTACCGTTCTCTTCCGGAATAACATAACCTTTCAAGGAATTTATATTCAACGATTTAGCGAATCAAATTCGATAAATTCCTTCAACGTTCGTTCAACTCTAGCATCGTCGCTGTCTCACTTTCTGCATGATTTCCGTTATGCAGATGAACTGCATCAATAAACGCAAATTCTAGCAACGCGAATGCCAGAGATCATTTAGCCCCACTGAACAACAATGACTACTTTTATCGCAAACTTTAAGCAACCGTCCTTATTTCAAGCTGTGCTCGAAGGCTTTATTGATGGCATTTTGATCCTGACCGATCAAGGTGAATGGGTGCATGCAAATGATTGTGCTCGCCGTATTTGTCACCAGCTATCCAATGGAGTATCCCAAACCGATCGCGTACCCCAAGAAATTTGGCGTGCCTGTCGGTTTCTAATCGACAGCCTCAACCTTTATCCCAACCAAACGATCACGATTGAGGACGAAATTAACACTCGCGAATCAGCTTCCTACCGGGTGCGTGCCCAGTGGTTGAATTTGGACACCGTTCAACGTCCCTGCGTCTTGGTGACGCTCGAAGATACCGTTCAGTCTGTGCAGAATGCGGCGATCGCTGAAGGCCAGCGATATGGTCTAACTCCTCGTGAGGCAGATGTTTGGCTCCGCTACCGGGCTAGCCAAAGCTACAAACAGATTGCCTCAGATTTACACATCACCTTCAACACCGTAAAGAAACACATGAAAAGTATCCATGCTAAACGGCAAATGGCAATGGACGTTGAAGGTTAATTAGCCATTCCAGCGCAAGACAACAACCTCTTCGCGTAACTGTTCTCGGGTTGCCGTTGCTGCACGGGTCCGGAATAGATCAATACCAATCAGTTCGTAGCCAAGTGCTTCGGCAATCTCTGCCAGCAGATGACCAGTACGGATTAGCACCCGGAAGTAGGACGCCTGATCGCCGACAACATAGGCTAGCTGGGCACCAGGCCGCAAAATCTGTCTTAACTCTGCCAGATGTCTAGCCATGCCGCCAAAATAAAGCTTTGTTGTCCTGCTGTAGAGGCGCTCAAAGCCGCTCGTTTTGCCCAATTCAATTCGTCGAGATTCAATTTCTGCTGCAATTCGTTGAATTTCGGGATGATTTACAACCCATGCATCATCCGTATCAATGGTGTAGACATTGCGAGTGTTCGATCTTACCAAGCCTTGTTTGAGTGCCCGCAATTCGGCTCGGTTTTGAATAAACCCCAGCAATACAGACTCTAAACGGGTTGTGCGCGTATAGTCCTTTTCATTGGGGTAGGGCGGCGACGTGATGACCGCATCCACTGAGCAAGGCTCTAACACATTAAGGAGTTGGCGGGAATCAGCATGATAGACGATCGCGCTAGCAGCAGGTAGTTTCTGGAGTTCCTGTAAGTCGTTGGCAATGGTTTTTACCGCTAACAGCCACATATCGACTACTGGAGCATCCGCTTTAGGACGTCCAACGCCCACTTCAGGCCCAAAGTGGAGATTGCTAATCGAGCAAACCAACGATTTTGCTAACGCCAAACGTTCGTGGTCATAGTAAGGACGATCGACATCCTGTTCCAGCGTTTTGAGCAATACGAGCGTCTTATGGAGCGGCAGCGGACTGATTGAATTCTTTAAGATCAGCTTTTCCTGTTCGTCAGTCAGTTTTTGTAAGGGAGGGAGTTGCTCTTTGTGGTGTTGAAACTCGCTGGCCTGAAACTCACTGGCTTGAAATTCTTTGGACTGGAATAGGGTAGCGCGATCGTCCGATCGTCAATTCCCGATTGAATCAATTGGGCATGGACAGTTTCTGCAATCCGGTTTGCATGATCCAATAATTCAATTGGATTAGACCTCCAATCAACTTTTATTCGACTCGCAAAATGCGCCATTGGGTTGGCTTCCACGCCGATGCTTGGAATCCCCAACTTTTTTGCATTCCACCAGAGTTGTTCCCGTGCCGGAAAACGGATCCAGTACACAGTGCCCTGATCCAATACCAAAGCGCTGTAAATAATCGCGCACAAGGTGAGGTGGAAAGGAAAGAACAAACCGATACCAATCATGGGCAGAGCGATCTTCAACAAACAGTTGATTGGCGCTCGATCGGTAACGGGTTTGATTTTTATTAGCGGGCGATCGACTTTCCAGAGGCTGCACTCGTCGTCTCAACTATGGGCAACATTAACCAGTGGGATTTTTACCAATGGGATTTTTACCAATGGGATAGTTTAGCCCAAATCAGCAAAGCCGCTCGAATCTTACCGTAAGTTCTGCAAAAGGGATTGAACTGCTTTAAGAGTGCTGAGTGCTAAGGACTGAGTATTAACCCTCTCTTGGCACTCAGTATTCAGTACTACAACATTCTTGGTCCCAGCGCTGGCGTCGCAAAGGAACTTCTCAGCACTCAGTCCTCAGTCTTCGGAACTACCTCAACCAGACATTAAGGTTGTTAAAACAGACCTTAGGAATTTGAGTTCCTTACAGGAGTTCCGCCAGAATTCGAAGTCCGAACTTTGGGTTCTTCCGCCAGCACCGCAATCATGCCTGTTCGTTCTGTTTCCAGGGTGGTATCACTCAGCAAATCTACAACAGAAACACCCACAACAGTTTCAATTAATTCTTTGAGTTGGGGTTGCATTGACTCCTTCAAGTTGGAGTGAACCTCCTCGACCAAATCCTCCTTACCGTCGTTTGCAAGAAGCTGCTCTGGCTGGGTTACAGCATTCTCCAGCACAATAACAATTTTTCGGTCAAAAATTTGACAATCGACTTCGCTAACTCGGTGTCCAAGCTGGCTCTTGTAAAGTGCTTGAATCCGCTGTGAAAGCGATCGCTCCAGTTGGCCCCGTGTTGGAAGAGAATCTGTCATAAAAATGCACTTAAGCATTAATGCTTCTAGTTGTAACGTTTCTGAATGTTTTCAAATCGTTCTTCATCCATCTTAAGAAGAATCTTAAACCCAAGAAAGAATCTTCTAGCTCGAGAAAATATAAAATTTTTAATGTTAATGACCAAAAGCCTTTTAAGACTGTCAATATTCGAGGGATCCCCTCTCTCGATCAAATAGCTGTGACCCGTTAGAACGCCTCTTTACCTTCTGACCTAAATGTTTCGAGAATTTCTCTCGCTAATAATTTTTAGTTTAGATTTGTTTTTGTAGAAAATAATATAAAAGTTGCAGAATAATACGAAAGAATAAACAAGTATCGCGCTGAGCGGTCATACTAATATGGTTATGAGTAGTCCCCCATCAGCTTGAAGATGTTTATGGATAGATAGACCGTCCTTAGACCTGATTGGGAAAGTACGAAAAGCCTGTCCGATGTGCCGATACTGCCGCAAAGGAAGACTTTCGTCTGCTCCTCTTCGGAATGTGCAGACTTGATGTGGCTTTTTCCGCTTTAGGGGATGGGACATGCAGCTTGGGACGGGTTACGACAAGCCAACAACGATTCTGATTGTGGATGATGATCAGGACAGTTTGTTTTTACTGGCTTACCAAATTTCTTTATTGGTTCACTGCTCGGTGAGCAAAGCGTCGGATGGGCAAACCGCGCTGTCATTGGCGGCAGAACAGAAACCGGATCTGATTTTGTTGGATGTGATGCTGCCAGATATGGACGGCTTTCAAGTTGTTCGTCAGTTAAAGCAGGACCCGCTTACCAGTCAAATTCCAGTTGTTGCGGTGACGGCTATGGCACGATCACTCGATGAGCAGTTGGCACTTCAAGCGGGCTACGATGACTACTTACGCAAGCCCTATGATCTTGAGAGTTTAGAAGCGATGATTTATCGTTATCTCAATACATCTTGCCCACTGTAAATCGAGGAGATAACGCTGTCTAGCCGCTTCTTCCGCTTCTGGAGGCATCTCACTCCTGCAATCTTCAAGAAAATTCTACAACGCACAGGCAGTCAGCGATTGCCAAGTCTGGCATCCGAAATGGCGTACAACGCAATTTTGGCGGTGCTCTTTGGGCAATTCTGTCGGGCTTGTTCCGGTTTTATGTTTCCCAATTTGGTCAATATAGCCGAGTTTACGGGGCGATCGGAGCCGTAATTGTGTTGCTGCTCTGGCTATATTTATGTTCTCTTGCGCTGCTGATGGGTGCTCAGCTAAACGTCACCGTTGGAGAAGATATGCGATCTTCGCGCGAACGAAAGTTGAACGGAAAGAAAAAATTGAGCATTGACAGTTGAAAATTCGATAGTGAACGGGTAATTGAAACATCTCGGTTTGTACCATAGTAGAGGGCATTCCGGTGGAATTTTTGCTACTCATCAAAGAGCCTTTACCGGATGCTGTGTTGTTATATCGATCTAAACTTGCTACACATCACCCCTTTGTAGGGGCAAATGGCCATTCGCCCCTACCCAATCTGCAACGTTCTCAGATCAAATTGATATTACAACCGACGATCGCTGTCCTAAAACTTCGCTTGAGAGTGCTTGAAACCAGATGCCCGAATGTCCTCGTTGTAACCAACCTGTCGAATCCCAGGCGATCGCCTGTCCCTTCTGCCGCACATCCCTTAAAGCCCACGGTCATCCAGGAATTCCGCTTTTTCGAGCAACCGGGGAAGAACCGCTTTGTTCAACCTGCGTGTATCACGAGGACGATAGCTGCACGTTTCCCCAGCGTCCCTATGCAATGGAATGTACCCTTTATAGCGATCGGGCAAAACAAACGCCTTCAAACACTCAACCAGGATACAGCGGTAGCTTCTTATTTAAGATGTGGTTCAAGCGAAACCTCCCTGGCTTCTGCTTCTGGGCCTGCTTTTGATTAGCTTGGTTCTGGTTCTGTTGAGATAAATTTGCTCGGCATTAATTTAGTTTTAGATTAAAGAAGTTGTTAATAATAGAAAGCAACTAAAACCATTTATAACCATTGAAAGCAAGCTAAAACCAAAAGTTAATCGAGGAATTTATACGATCCTTTATTGAGCTGCCTGGATCCTTATCACACTTATTTGTGACTCACATCACACTTAACAAAAGTCCTATGGCATAGAAGATACAAGTTTACTGCTTCATTTACAAATAATGGATCTTCTTTCAAAGAAACGTTTGAAAACTATCCCTAATTATCCAAAGTTCACCCTTACGGGTGGCTAGAAGAATCTGGAATGTTCCTGGTTGGAAATGATGCTTTATTCAGAGCACAATCAAGTGCCTTAAACATTCCAATCGCCCCTAAGGAGATCAACCATGAACGTTAAACAAATTATCGCTGCTTCTTTACTGATGGTTCCCGTTGCTGCAGCTTCTCTATCCGCAAAACCAGCATCAGCCAATGAAGCCTTTACCCGCCGTACTGTGACTGAGCGGACTGTGTTTGTCAACCACCCCTCCCATGAAAACCATTTTCGGCGCGAATTCTTCCGCCATCGCAGAGTCTGGATCCCCGGTCACTGGGAATTCAACCGCTTTGGACACCGCTACTGGGTCTCTGGTTACTACGTATTCCGTTAAGTTTAAACGCGATGAAGCATGCCCCTGCTTCATCCCTAAAATCAATAAATCAAAAAGCCTCCTTATTCTTAAGGGGCTTTGCTTTTGAACTCAACAGAAACCAATGTATCAGGGGTCAGGTATCAGGGGTCAGGTATCAGGGGTCAGGTATTAGGAAGAAACAGCCATTAATAAAGGGTTTCAGGCTATACAAAACTTCTTAAGTCTGCTGGCGGCTACAACACAACAGATAGATTGAGAGCGATCGCCAATGAGCAATTTTTATCTCCCATCGCCCAATTGCCCATCGCCCATCACCTATCGCCCCATCAAGTTTGCATTTGTCATTGGATCGCGAGAACGCTGGGCTGGGATTGGATACATTCGGGTAGTTAAAAGAAAGCTGACGATCGTCGCTAGAGTGGTGACGGGGATTAAATCGGTGTCGGAAATAACGGCCAGAATCAGCGCAATACTAACGGGTGTTTTTAGAAAAGCAACCGTAACCGATGCCATCAGACAAATCATGCCGACTGTCGGTGGAATGGTAGGAATGAGTAGGCTGATTGCCATTCCTGCACTGGCACCGATAAAAATAGGGGAAACAGAAAGCCACCCCGAAAGCCCGTGTTTAAGCACAAACTGGTAGCGACCATTTTTCCCAGAGCCGTTAGAAGCAGCAGACCTGCTCCAAGAGTAGTCCCAGTATTGATGATGGTTTGAATTTGCTCTTCTCCATAAAAGAGCGTCAGTGGAAGAAAGGCAGCTATGAGACCGAGCACCGCTCCCCCAAACCATTCAACACAATGGGGTAACGAGTCAGCGGCTGCACCAATCGCTGGGTGATTCGCAGGATCAGAACGAACATCAGCGCGATCGCGGCTCCGATTGCGCCTAGCAAAACTGCCCAAATTAGGTGATTGGGATGCAGGTTTTCGTAGGATGGAAACTCAAACAAACCTCCGATCGTTTGTCCAGTTGACAGGCGAAAAACAGCAAAGCCAATGACCGCCGACACAATAACCGGAATGAGCGCTTCGTAATACTCAATTCCCAGTCGATGGGGCAACTCCAATGCTAGCAACGCGCTTCCTAAGGGAGAACCAAAAAAGGCTCCCAACGCCGCACCCATTCCGCAAAAGGTCAAAATGCGGGTGTTTGCAATAGACAGCTTCAGCCGATCGGCGACCCAACTGCCAACACTTCCGTTCATGTCTACCAGGGGTGTTTCCGGTCCGGCACTACTACCGAAGATCAGCGACAGTAGGGATGCCACAAACATTCCGGGCGTTTGCTGATAATTCAAGCGGCCTTCACGGTGGATTTCATCGATCGCCGCATTAAGACCAGTGGGAGCATCCAAATAATGTACGGCTACTCCAACCAGTAGACCTCCCAATGTAGTCAAAATCCAGGCGTAACTGCGAAAATCATCAGGATTGCCATGCACGATCGTCGGTAAAATAGTCCAGATGGTTTTGAGACCTAGCTTCAGAGCGTAGTAGTAAGCAACCGATAGAACTCCAACGCCAAGGCCGAGACAAGCGGCATAAACAATAAGATCTTTAAAGGTTAACGTGCGCTTTTTAGTAAAAGTAGTTTCTTCTGAGGGTTTTGGCTGTTGCCTGGTCATCGGTTCACTATCCTAATGAATGAGCATTAGCCAAGGGTCTGTTGCTATGAAGTCTTCCCTAACGCAACCGTTGGAGAAATGACACGTTGAGCGTTCAGACGGGCAGGACGAATGCCAAAACCAATTAAATAAGCAATGAATTTAGCATATTGTTTACCCAACAAGGGCAGCGAAAGCGGTCCAACTCGTCCATCAGTTCCAGCGTTAGAGGATGAATGGTATCACCGCGCCAGTCGCGATCGAAGTTCTTGTGAGCTTCCAGCAACACAACCGAAACTCCTTGACGAGCCAGCAGCAGTGCCAGAATAACGCCCGCTGGTCCTCCACCCACAATGCAACAGTCCGTATTGGTCAGGTTGGAATTCATAACGCAGTTCTCCGGGGAAATTTGATTGCAGCTTTGAACCTGAAGAACCTCACTCATATTACTGGGCGTTAGGTTCTTAGAGCCTTAGTAAACCCGTCTGAACGGTTGGATGTTTAGCTGAAGGGTGTAGGGGGAAGCGTTTCCAACCGATACTGCATCTACTGTGTAATTACCGCTTGCGGGTAGAATTCCTGACCAGAACGATGCTCTACTTTGAGAGCGGACAATCGGATTGCCGTTGGGATCTATGATCGTCAGCAGAACGTTTTGATTCGGAGAGTAGAGGTTGACTCGGGCAGATTGTCCACCATTGGCATTGAAGGTGTAGCGATCAATGTAGCGATACGGCAGGTAGTTTCTGACAACGGTTGATGTAGCATCGGGCGCAAACTGAAGCGCTCCTTGATAGCGGACTTGAGGTGAAGGTGGAGAAGGTGTAGTCGGCGGATTATATGCCGGTTGAATATTTAGCGAGAGGTCATAGGGGATGGGCCTTGGGTTGCAACAGCATCCAGTCTGTAGGTACCAGTGGTGGGCAGCGTTCCCGACCAGGAAGATGCGCCACTTTGATAGCGCACGATTGGATTACCGTTTGGCTCAACCAGCGTCAGCAGCACTCCACGATAGGGAGAGCCGATCGTGATCGTTGTCGGTTGGCCTGCATAGGCGGTGAAAGTGTAGCGGTCAATGGCTTGGCTTTGCAGGTAGCCCCGCAGCAGGGCGGTTGTTCCGCCAGATTGAAACTGGATTGGACCGCGATAGTTAATTCTTGGACCAGATGGGTAATAGGGGATTGGGGAATCGTGTTGTTGACTTGGGCAACATTATTGACCTGAGCCGTATTATCAACCTGAGCCGTATTGTTCAACTGAACGGTGTTGTCAACTTGAGCCGCATTGGCGATCGGGCCAGTGCCAGCGACAGGGGTGCATCCGGCAAGGGCAACTCCAACGGCAACGGTACTGAGCACGGTACCAATTAATGTCATTGCTTTCATGGTTCTTTCTCCTTTGTTTGATGAATGGGTAAATGGATTGAAGGAGTTTAGATTGTTGAGGCCTTTACGAATCTCATTTACCTGATGCTTTAAGTTTCTGATTTTGCAAGGTTGAATGGGGTGAAGAAAACAAGTTAAGCGAAAGTTAGAGATACGGGATTAGACAACCGCCACATATCCCTCAATCTGGTCTTTGTGTCTGCGAAGAATCTTGAGAGCCTCTTGCTCTATCTGGCGAACACGTTCCCATGAAATATTGAGCTGTTTGCTGATTTCAGCTAAGCTGAGCGCCCTTCCGTCTGCCAGCCCAAAGTGCAGGCTCAGTATCTCCTGCTGTCGGGGTGTTAAAACGGTCATCACTTTTGAATATCTGCCCTTAAGGCAGACTGCAATACCTGGTCTTCCGGTGAAATGGTGGTGTCTTCTAACAGTTCGCCCCTGATTGACTGACAAAACAGGGGCAGTCTGAAGGACAAGCTAGGAGGGAAGCAGAGCTTGATTTAAGCTGGAAAGCTACCACACCTCACAGCAAAATCAATGACTCCTACTTCCCGTCTTTATGATGCGTTGTCGCGTTATTTGAGTCAATGTGACATTCAATGGCAAGATGCGCGTCACTTACAAACACTCTGCTGGATGATGATTGGCATGATCCAAAGCCAGAACGTGCATCTCAATAGATTTGGCGTGTATGTGATTAGTCGCGCTCAGGTCGCGCAGTCGCATCAGAGACGATTTCGCCGATGGTTGTCGAATCGACGAATTGATGTCGTTGCCGCTTATCAAGCTCTGCTTAAACAAGCCCTGTCCGAGTGGCAAAGCGAACGCCTCTATCTGAGCCTGGATACAACTGTGGTTTGGAATTGTTTCTGTATCGTTTGGGTAGGCGTGGTCTATCGGGGTAGAACAGTCCCGGTCGCATGGCGGGTCGTGGCACAATCGAGCAGCACAGTGAGATTATGGACGATTCAAAGGGTACTACGGCAAGCGCAAAGACTCCTGCCCGATGCGGTGACAATTGTCCTGTTGGCAGATCGGGGCTTTGCCGATGGCAAACTCATGAAGTATCTCAGGGAGAATCTGGGTTGGCATTTTCGCATCCGCATCAAGCGCTCCTTCCAGTTTCAACTTGAGGGGCAGTGGCACCAGGTGTCGTCGGTGCAATTGCAACCTGGACAGGCCTACTTCACGAGTGCGGTTTCGGTCGGTAAAACCAAGCCCTACCCTAACGTTTACCTTGCCTTTGCCCATGACAAGCCAAGTGGTGAAGACTGGACGATTGTGAGCGATGAGCCGACGAACTTGCAAACCTTTGCTCAATACCGACTCAGGTTTCAGGTGGAGGAATCCTTTTTGGACATGAAGTCGAATGGCTTCAATCTCGAAGCATCCAGACTACGGGACAAGTTTGCGCTGTCTCAATTGTGCAGCGTTATTGCCCTGACCATGCTATTTCTGATCTTGCAAGGGGTACAAGTGGTCGCATTGGGCAAGCGTCACCACGTGGATGCCCATTGGCATCGCGGCATGAGTTATCTCAAATTGGGGTGGAATTGATTCGCCTTGCTATCACCCACCAATGGAAAATTCAAGTTTTCAGTTCCTCTCAAGTCTGCCTGACCCTCATCCTGCACTTGCTTCCAAACGACAGCAGGATGCTTCCTTCAAGCGCGAATTTACCGTTATCAGCCGTTTCCCAGCTTCTTAGTTTTGTCAGTCAAGCAGCAGTTCGCCCAGTTCTGTGCTTTGGTCTTCGCCAACGGCTGCATCCAGGGAAGCAGGGGAACGGGACCAGTCAAGATACTCTCGCACCTGTTCGGGGTTATTTCCATTGCCTGCGCCAGTTCCTGGACTGTTGCCGTTCGCCCTAATTTTTGAGATAGCTGCCGCTGTGCCTTTTTAAGCTGGTTCAGTTTTTCAACAATGTAAACGGGAAGCCGAACTGTACGGCTTTTTTCAGCAACGGCACGCGTTACGGCCTGTCGGATCCACCAATACGCGTAGGTTGAAAAGCGATACCCCTTTGTTGGATCAAATTTTTCGATGCTGCGGTCCATTCCCAATGTCCCTTCCTGAATTAAATCCAGCAGTTCCACATTGCGTTTGGTATATTTTTCGCGATCGAGACCACCAGACGCAAATTTGCTTCCAGCAGCTTGCGTTTAGCGGTTCTACCTTCTGTGAGCGCATGCTGCAACACGAGTTCTGAAAGTCCAGCTTATTTTGCCCACTCTTCCAGTGTTGGTGTTCGACCAAGCTCGGCAATGAAGGCTTTTTCACATCAGTAAGTTTTACCCATCGCTGCACTTGCTTACCGTACAAAACCTCCTGCTCAGGAGTTAGCAAAGGAAACCGTCCGATCTCCTGCAGGTAAAGACGGACTGAATCAGTAGAAATTCGAGGAGTTCTAATCATGGGTTTTCTCCAAAAAACGATCGACAAACCGAAAATGAATAATTCGTTTTAAGTGGTTTGTCTTGGTAGTTGGCAAGTAATGGAGTGAACTAAGAACCAAAAACAAATGACTTAAAAATCGAATGCTTTTAGTCTCGGTTTCCCAAACGTTTTCGCGGGTGAGGAAAGATAAGTTAGCAGGAAAGTTACGAAAAACTTACGGCCCTAATTTGCTTGTTAAGTTGACCACTAACTTATCCAAGTTCACCCCAATCCTTGTGCAAACAGAGAAAGTAGATGCATCGAAGGTTTCCAACTTAAACGTTTCAAACACTTACTCATCTACTTCCACTTATTAAAGAAACAAGGAGAAAAGACCATGAACGCTCAAACGAAAGGCGCATTCGTTAAAACCGCATTACTTACTGGAGTTCTATCTTTAGGAATTACAGGAACAACATTTTTAACGGCTAAACCCGCTGCTGCCCAGTGGTGCCCGCCTGGTCACTACGAAACACAACAAGTTTGGATTCCAGGCCATGAACAACCCGGTCGGTGGGTGCCCGGTCACTGGATGAGCGAAGCCTGGCGTACCTGGTACTATCCAGGACACTGGGAAGCGGGCTACTGGCAACCAGGCCACTACACTACGCGAGAAGTCTGGATCCCCGGTTGTGTTTACTAATTCGAGACGATGCCAGAGAGCGCAGAACGATGGAACAGTGGTTTGGTAATGGGTAACGGGTAATCGGTAATCGGTAGTGGAATGAACCAGCAATTACCAATTACCAATTCCCTTACCCTCTTGCCCTTCTCCCCAAATGAACCAATTCATCCCCTACAAGGTCTAAATTGCATCTACCGCATATAACCGAAACCATCCACAGTGAGACAAGGAGAAAGGAACGATGAAAGCACCAGGCAAAGGTTCGTTACTAAAAGGTGCACTACTTACTGGTATTTTGTCTTTGGGTATGGCAGGAGCGGTTTTTTCCGCTAAGCCTGCTGATGCCGCACCCCGATGGTGCAGAGGGCATTACGTAACCCAGAGAGTTTGGGTTCCAGGACGCGATCGCGACAGACAGTGGATCCCCGCCCGTTGGGTTTGGGAAGGTGGGCGACGTCGTTATTACGCGGGCCACTGGGAATGGAGAAACCGGGATCAGGGCCGTTACGTTGTTAAGAGGGTTTGGGTGTCGAACTGCTAATGTAGCGATCCCCTCTGGATTTTGAGAATGCAGTAAACCCAAATCATGAACGCGATCCAATATTAGGATCTATATAAACAATCTGGTGGTGCCCAAATCGTAATGATTTTGGGGCTGTTAACGATGGCGGCTAACGGCGCGCATCCCTACCTTTTAGGTCCACCAACAATTCTATCAAGATCAGGGTATCCCGCAGGGTTTATAACCTTGCGGGTCAATTTTTGCTTGTATTCTTTTTAGCTGTATTCGGAAACAATGTTCTTTAAATCTACTCGAAAAGGTTCAGTTTCTTATCAAAAAGAAATTGCCGATCGAGCCTTTTAGGAATATTTTTAAAGTTCAAAATTACTTGCCGAAAAGTGAACCAAACCTGTTCAAATTGATGTCTAAACAGTATCTACCGCACGTAACTTAGAGCATCAAACATATAGCGATCCTAAATGGATTGTGAGAAAGGATTCCATTGGAATCCTTTCTCACAAAGCCTTCCAATCTCACAACTGATTTAGGACCGCTATAGTACAAATTGAAGGAGAATTAGTCGATGAAATTATTCAGCAAAGATTCGTTGCTAAAGAGTACATTACTGACAGGTATTTTATCAGTAGGAATTGCAGGAACATCTTTGTTGTCTACTTCACCCGCTGTTGCTGCACCACGCTGCACTGGACATTACGAAACTCGAAAGGTCTTTGTACCAGGACACGAACAGGCAAAACGCTGGATACCAGCTCGCTGGGCAAACGAAAACGGTCATCGGCGCTACTATGCTGGCCATTGGGAAGACGGTGGACGAGATCAGGGGCACTATGTCACACAACGAGTTTGGGTAAACAATTGCGCCAGACGATAAACAACGGACAACCTAGTTACCCTTCTTAGCCATCACTCCCGCGAAGTCCAAAAGCTTGCGGGGAGCATTTTTCCCTCTCAAAACAAATGTTTTGGAAAACTAGTGTTTAAGTATTGAACAAGGTCAGTACAATGCTAAATGACCAGTTATCGTTCAATGCTTGATTTAGAGGTGTGTATCTGTGGCTGGAACCCAGTTGCAATCAACCCTTGGAGCCACTAGCCCTCGCCTCACTTTAAACTTTACCCTTCCGGGTGAGTGATTTGGGTGAGGTGTGTAAGGCAAACTCTATATCAGAGCGTTTAGAACACCTGGGACGACAAGTTCATGGTACTGGCTGAACACATGGCTTTGGCTGAAGAGCTGGAAAACGAATGGCGATCGCGACTAGAGGCGGAGCTACCGACAAGTAGTCCTGCCGTGCGAGAAAGTATCGTTGGCTGGTTGATTGAGAAGACAGGTCTCGCTACGATAACCTGACCCCCAGCTTGCGGCAGATTGCTGAGCAGGCGATGGATTATCGCTATCGTATTTTGCGGCAGCGCTACCTGGATGCTGCACCGGAACGTGCCTACAAACGGTTGATACAGCGGTTGAGCAGTCTTTTCCTGATTCGCAACAAGATTCGTACGTGGATTGCGCTTTCCCGCGATCGTCAACGTTCGGTGGTTGATGTGCTGGAAGAAGTGATTCAGGAACTGCTGCAAAACGATACCTACATGCAGCAGCAGATGGTCTGGATTTCGAAATGCACGTCCGATTCTCGTCTGCGGAATGCGTTGCTGCTGGCAAGCACAGAAGAGTATTGTCTGCGTCCAATCCGCAACCAACCCCTTCTTTCCTACCGATTTGTTAACTACCTGCGCCGGTCTCAACGGGGCGGCATGACTCAGGTTCCCGCGAAGGATTTCATTCGATTAGTGTCGGAGGAAATCGCGCCAGACGATACGGAGGGGCTGTTAGCTTGCTGGATACGCAGGCAGTTACCCAATATCAGGATACGCAGGCACTTGAAGAGCAGCAGGAGCTACGGGAAGCCGTCAAAAAGCCTTTGAAACGTATCTGGTTGAGAAGGTTGGCCCGGTTGCCGCCCAATGGCTAACCCTTTACCTTCAGGGCCGATCTCAGGAGGCGATCGCGCAGGATTTAGATATGCCTGTGAAGCAGGTTTATCGTCTGCGTGAAAAGATTAACTATCATGCTGTGCGCGTTTTTGCGTCAAAGAGCCAGCAGGAGCTGGTAACCAGTTGGTTGGGAAACCGTCCGGAGTAACTGTGATGATGAGGTAGCGTTTCAAATTTGGTGATGCATCTTGTTAAGCAGTTCGCACTATCCGTATAAAACGTAAACAACAGGCTTAAAACGTCTTGCCTAATTTTCATCAGTGATTTAGGCCGCTGATGAAATCATCAGAACAAAATCGTGGAGTTCTCCAATTCCGAAGCTAAAATAGCCATACATTGGGTTCATTTACATTCCCAGCTTATGGGGACAGCAGTTTTCCGCTTATGTCAACAATGCAGACCATCGTTCAAATCTGCTTTATTTGAAAGTTGGACTCTCAGTTTATGGAATTTTCTCCATAAAAATTAGCGAACGTAGCGCTTATCAGGAAACTATTTGCCTGCCTGTATCTTTTGAAGGTGGGGCGATCGAAGAAGTCGCAAGATGAGTTTAATCAATTCTATGGTGTCTTCACCAGGTAATCAGGCGGGGGATCCACTTCAAATTTAGGTGATCCGGTGACTCCGGCAAAATCAAAAGTAAACTGGGCGGCGCAGGTTAATCCTGATCTGGCATTTCGCCTGATTGACAGCATTTTGCCGTTTGAGGCGTGTTTGTATCACCAAATCCTACCCCTTTCTCTGGAGGGAAGCCGTCTTAAGCTTGGGATGGTGAATCTGGATGATTCGGCTGCTCTGGATTATGTGCGGCGAATTTTGTCCTACATGAACTGCTCGCTGGCTCCCGAACGATCTCGTCTGAAATTCACCACGCTGTACTTTCGGCATACCTAAACTTTACCGTCAGCCAGAAGAAGGCCGCCAGTTCGGGCAATCCTCCTCAGCTAAAGGCTCCCGCTAACTCCGTTGAAAAACGCCGAGATATTTCCCAGGAGGAAAGCGCTTCGAACACAAAGGGCAATTCTGTCAACGAGTCAACTTCATCTCCTCTCGATCGCAGCAATCAGCCAACCCTATTGGTAGACAGCCCAGAGGAGTTGAGTTTTCAGGATCTGGAAGTCACTAGCCCTTCGATCCCGCCTTCTTCGGTTGCTTCAAATCCTGGCCAGAACGCCCTTCAGAACTGGCCGTGGAAGAACAGAATGGGTACAATCCCTTCTCTGCGGATGCGTCTCAGCAGCCAACCTTCATTCTTAAATCAGAGCCACCTCCTGCGATCGCGCCACCCTCGGTCCCTCCAACTCCCGGTGATGCGCTCCCGAATTGGATGTCGATGCCAAGCATCTTTCCGACCCGGTAGAAATTCTGCTCACCCTTCCCCCTGCTGAATTACTGCGAGAGGTTCTAAGTCGTGTGCTGGTCGGCGGAATCGGGCGGCTGTACCTGGAACGACAGCAAAATCAGGGCCGCATCCTTTGGAGTCAAAATGGCGTTGTTCAATCTGTTCTAGAAGGGTTATCGGTAGAAGCTCTTCAGGGCGTAATTAATGAACTGAAATCGCTGACTCGCCTACCCCAAATCCCCGTACAGAAGCCGAAACAGGTTGAGATAGAGCGGCGATACCAGAAGCATCGATTGTTGCTGCGGTTGCGGGTAATGCCCGGTACTTACGGAGAGGAAGCAACGGTGCAGGTACTTCGAGGCGCAGCGCTTAAGTTTTATCAGCAACAGCAACTGGCGGCCCTGAGCCGAGATGCCCTCAATATCGCCCAGGATCTCCAACAGAAGGTAAACGAAATCCGGGTTCGTACCCGCTTTTACCCCATGCTAACGGCGGATCAGTTAAGTATTCTTCCGGCCCTAGACAAGGTGATTAAAAGTGTGGAGGAACAGCTTGATGCGCTGAAGGCATTGCAGTTGACTGAAGCCAATGAAACGGACGAGCGATCGACTGAGTAACTGGTTCATTCAAGACTTATGCGAAAGTAGACGAAAATGATGGGGTAATCGGTAAGGGGTAAGGGGCTGAAATACAATTACCAATTACCCATTAGCACCGTTTATTTGCGTCAGTCCTACTGTTGCATGCTGAATTTGATGTCGGTTAGCGACAGGGTCTGGTTTGATGGTGGTGTGGCGATCGTTCCTCTGCATCACAAACCTAACGATTCTGGAGAGCAACCGTGTATCGAATCTCGGAAGAAGAAACCCAATTGCTGAAAAGCGCACCGCTTGAAAATTTGGAGATCCTGAAGGCGGTATCGGCGGTCGTTACCCACGGGGAATCCCAGGAATTTTACATCGGCTTTGTGAGTGCCTTGAAACTGGCAGTCGAGATGGCAAAATCGCATGAGGTCAAGGATGACGCATTTTACCTCTCTATGACGGCGCTGGCAAGGCGAACCGTTGAATTTATTGACTGATAGTTGATGAGTTTAGCAATCAGCAGTGGTTCGTTTAGCGATGCAGCCTATCATCAAATTTCAACGGTTATTACTGAACCTTGGGGCTTATTATCTGCGATCGTGATGCGGCCACCATGGGCTTCGGCAACCATTTTGCAAAAGGCAAGCCCCAAACTTAGTTGGGATGTACCGCTAGCCAACGTTCCCGATTCGTATTGAGCCAGAATGGATTGCTCAATCTCCTTGCTGATTCCTGCCCCTGCATCCGTCACCTGTATTATGGCATGCCTGACAGAGTCAGTGGAATCCGGATGCTCAATTTGCAGAATAACGGTACTTTCGGGAGGGGAGGATTGGATGGCGTTAGAAATCAGGTTATCCAACAGGCGATGGAATAAGTTGGCATCAATTTCAACCCAGCGTCGCTGTTCAGGAAGTCTGGCAATGAGGGTAATTTGTTTAGAGTCGGCGATCGGCTTAAAGTTGGCAATTACAACTTCCGCCAACTCACTCAAATCCACCTCAACTGGATTTAAGACCAACCTGCCCGACTCCATCTTGGCTAGCCGTACTAAACCGTTAATGACAGCGTCCACTTCCAGCCCAGCCGCGTGAACCATTTCAGCCCGCTCCCGATTGCTCGGCTCCAAATTGCTCTGTAGCAATAGATGGCTTCCCAACAAAACCGTAGACATGGGCTGACGCAAATCTTCAACCACCAGCTTGGATAAATCTCGGCGAAGATTCAGTGTCGCTTGCAGGGCATCGTACTGTTGTTTGATGCACAGCATTGATCGGACACGGGCACGCAGTTCTAATCCATTGACGGGTTTGGTCAAAAGTCATCGGCTCCCGATTCGAGCGATCGAGCCAAGTCCTCTTTAGAATCCAACGCTGTCACCATAATGACGGGAATTGGCTGCCAGTTGGGGTTTGCCTTAACTCGGCGGCAGGTCTCAATGCCATCCATATCGGGCATCATCACATCCATGAGAATGACATCCGGGAGATTGGATTCCAGTCGGCTCAACGCGTCGATGCCACTCTCGAATTTCGGCTTTGGGGGTGTAGGGCAGGGAGGATTGTAGTAGGGGTGAGGGGTAAGGAGTGAGGGGTCAGGGAAGAGAAAGGCAGTGGCAAAAAGTGCTGAGGACTGACTGCTGGGTGCTGAGAAAAGGCGAATACTCAATCCTCAGTCCTCAGTCCTCAGTCCTCTTTAAAACAAGTCCAGATCCGTCACCGCGCCCAGACTGCTTGAGGATACTAACTTGGCATATTTCGCCAATACACCAGCGGTGTATCGGGGTTTGGGGGCTGCCACTGGGCGCGGCGACGCTCCAGTTCCTCATCAGATACATTCAGTTGCAGCAAGCGATTGTGGGCGTCAATGGTGATGGAGTCGCCTTCGTGAATCAGGGCGATCGTTCCTCCCACGTAAGCCTCCGGAGCCACGTGACCGACCACCATGCCATAGGTGCCACCGGAGAAACGTCCATCCGTGATCAATCCCACTGAGTCCCCTAATCCAGCACCAATAATCGCCGACGTGGGAGCCAACATTTCGCGCATACCGGGTCCACCTTTGGGGCCTCGTAGCGTACAACGATGACATCTCCAGCGCTGATCTTACCTGCCAGAATTGCATCCAAACAAGACTCTTCAGATTCAAACACGCGGGCAGGCCCAGTGATTTCGGGATTCTTAACCCCGGTGATTTTGGCAACAGCCCCTTCGGTTGCCAGATTTCCCTTCAGGATGGCCAGGTGTCCCTGCGCGTACATGGGGTTACTCCAGGGGCGAATCACATCCTGGTCCTGGCGAGGCTCGGCGGGAATATCTTTCAGGAGTTCTTCGATCGTCTGCCCGGTAATGGTGATGGCATCACCATGCAGCAAGCCATGCACCAGCAGCATTTTCATCACCTGGGGATGCCACCTGCTTGATGCAGGTCGATGGCGACGTAGCGACCGGAAGGCTTAAGGTCGCACAAAACCGGAACCCGATCGCGAATTGTCTCAAAATCATCCACGGTGAGATTGACCTCAGCGGCGTGGGCAATTGCCAAAAAGTGCAGCACTGCATTAGTAGAGCCACCGATCGCCATAATGACCGAAATGGCGTTTTCGATCGACTTGCGGGTGATAATGTGCCGAGGCAACCGCTGATTCCGAATTGCATCCAGCAGGGCAATGGCGGACTTCTCCGCACTGTCTGCTTTCTCCGCATCCTCCGCTGCCATGGTGGAGGAATACATCAGACTCATGCCCATTGCTTCAAACGCTGAGGACATCGTGTTTGCTGTGTACATTCCACCGCAGGAACCCGCCCCAGGACAGGCGTGTCGCTCTACATCTATCATCTGCTCATGGGAAATTTTTCCGGCGCTGTACTGGCCTACAGCTTCAAAGGAACTGACCACGGTGAGATCTTGCCCATTTAATTTCCCTGGCTTAATGGTGCCGCCGTAGACGAAGATGGCTGGAATGTTCATGCGGGCGATCGCAAGCATAGCTCCCGGCATATTTTTATCGCAGCCGCCGATCGCAATGACACCGTCCATGCTCTGACCCATGCAGGCTGTTTCGATGGAGTCGGCAATGACTTCGCGTGATACAAGGGAGTACTTCATCCCCTCAGTGCCCATCGAAATGCCATCGCTGATGGTAATCGTGCCAAACATCTGAGGCATGCCGCCTGCCAACCGAATTCCGGCTTCCGCCCGTTTTGCCAACGGTTCAATACCCATGTTGCAGGGTGTAATGGTGCTTTGTCCGTTGGCAACGCCCACAATAGGCTTCGTGAAATCCTCGTCCCGAAACCCAACAGCCCGCAACATAGCGCGATTAGGCGATCGCTGAACACCCTGGGTTACAGCCTGACTTCTCAAATTCTCCGGCATTTCTCTCTAGACCTCTTACATAGATACCGCGATCAATTTAGAAGGGTTCCCCCAAAGGGGCATGCATCTGCAAAGCGTCCTTCCAATCAAGATTAGTGGCTGGCATACGTTTAACCATGATTGCAGCTAACGTATCTGTTTGTGTTATCCCCACAAAACTCTTAAGCTACGATCAACTGGGAACTCCGATTCTACTGCAGGAGTCCGAAGTTTTGGGAATAGGAGATGTAGTGGTAGGGAAGACAGAAGGCAAAGAGTAGAAGATGAAAGGTGATTAGGTTCTGGGATAAGGGAAACAAGCACCAAACCGCGCACCAATTACCAATCACCAACTCAATTCTTAATTCTTAACTCTCCATTCTCAATTCTCCATTCCCCCGCCATCCAAATCTGCCCTATTTTTAATCTGCCTGGGTATACTGGGTAGGCTAAAACGGTCTGAACCTTTTCAGGAGTAAGGTCAATCCATGCCACGTAGACACAAACGCTTGGTTGCCCCAATGAATCGATCCCCTAAGTCCCGCTATCGGAAGTTGGTCGGCAAGGAACTGGATTTGCTGCTGCTGGCGGGCTGCTCCTGTTTGCTGACCGTTTTATATCATCCGGTTTCAGAGGTGTTGCAGACATCTCAATCGGTCAACGGCTCTCAACCTGCCGCCATCACTCAGGTCAACAAAACGCCTTCCAGTCAGAGCGGGCCAATTCACACCACCCTGCCACCAAAGCAAGAAACCATTAAACGGGAAGAGGACGACGAAGTTAAGCCCTAGTTGGGATTAGACAGCAGATAAGGGTTATGAATCTGATAATGCTCGCTTACTCGACAAGAAGAATTTGATAGCTCAACCTATCTCATTGATGATTTTGTGCAGCGCGATCGTTATCCTTGACTCCGTTCACTACTTTTTCAAATTCCTGTCGGTCAATCGTCTCAGCCGACCACTGTGGCTCAAACTCGCGCACTGCAAGTTCAAACAGTAGTCCAGTTGAATACGCCTGATAAATCGCTTGAGCCTGCCAGTAAGTATGCTCATGAACTCCCACTTTTCTTTCAAAAATCGCCCGGGATGTATTAAAAAACATACGGCTCCAGAACTTGCGTTCCAATACATCTGGAAAGTCTTCTTCAATCGCGATACCGCGTCCAGGAAAGAAACACTCATCTCGCATTTTCTTCATGTGAGAAATATATGGCGTTTCAGAGTTCAGTGCAGATGTTTCTGCAACCTCTAAAGTGAAGTTGATTAAGTTTTCAAACTGTCGATTATTCAACTGAATACCACGATCATTAAAGATGATTTCGCAGGTCATGTTCAGCTCTACCGTCTACCACCTATCACCTACTACCTTCCAGGGCTATTTCATTCTAGACGAGGTAGACAATCCGATAAGCTGAGGCTTAATCCGTTACTGCCGTTCAACCATGAGCACCCTTGCGATTGTGGAAGCTTTTGCTCACTTGCCTGACCCCCGACGAGGAGCCGGACAACGGCACAATCAAGCCCTGTGTCTAGCATTGTTCACCTTAGCAGTGGCAGCAGGATGTCGAGGGTTTCTAGCCATTGGAGATTGGCTCAACGCTTATCACGATGAATTAGTAGGGTTGTTTGACCCAGCTAAAGGACGTTTACCCTCCTACAGCACGATTCGCCGAGTGCTGCTCAACGTAGATTATCAACAGTATTCAGCTTGTTTAGCCAAGTTTTTTGAGATTAGTCCTCGTGCGGGTGAGATGGTAGCTGTCGATGGCAAACGATGGCGTGGCTCCTATCAACTGGTATCGGAGCATTCAACCACTGAGCCGCATCCAGCGATTCAACTGGTGAGTGTGTATTTGGTTGAACGGGGTTTGATTCTTGAACCCTACGAGGTTGAGCATAAGAGCAATGAGATCAAGGTGTTGCCCCAGTTAGTCAAACAGTTCGCTTGCAATGGAGTGGTGTTTGCTTTTGATGCGATCAACACCCAAAAAAAGTTGCACCTCAATTGTTGAGAGTCACAATCACTATCTAGGAGCACTCAAAGGCAACCAATCTGGGCTGCTCAAAGAGGTCAAGGCGAACTTTCAAGTGGAAGACACTTACACAGAATTTAGCAAAGGTCATGGACGCATAGAGGAACGAATAGTTGAAATTTGTCAAACTCTTGATGATATTCGTCCTTGGGCAGGACTATGCACCTTGATTCGCGTGAGGGCTACTCGTACCTTGCTGAAAGGAGAGTATGAAATTGTGGGTAAAACCGAGATACGCTATTACATTTCCTCGTTGCGTGAAACTGCGTGTCAGTTTGCTCACCGAATTCGCTCATATTGGGGTGTGGAAAACAAAGTGCATTATGTGCGAGATGTGACGCAAGCTGAGGATGCTTGTAGAATCCGGATAGTTCCCTTGCCTCAGATATGGGCAATTGCTCGAAATCTGGCACTCAATCTCTATCGGGACTTGGGCTTTAACAATATGGCTCAAGCCCAACGTCGTTGCGGTTTCAGCTTGAAGCAACTCAAATCAATCTTTAGAATGAAATAGCCCTGAATATACACTGCTTAAAATTGATGCCGAAGCTGATGTAGAACCCACTATTCTGTTGAAGAGGACGTGCCCCAGTACACGTCATATCCATGCATTACGGGTTCCACCAGATTTTCAATCTGCTAGAGAAGCAATTGCCTGGGTCAATTGGGGGATTGCTCCAGAAGAGTTCTCTGTCCAAACCTGATGGCGTTAAACTCAGAATGTAGCGTCGTTTCTATTGGTCCTCTATTGTGATGAAAGTAAAAGTTACTGAACAAGGCATCACCATACCCAAAGAGTTCTTTGAGGGAGTTGAGGAAGTCGAAATTCGTCAAGAAAATGGGTGGGTTGTGATGGTGCCAACCCAGCGATCGACAAGGCAACGAACATTAGGGCTTCATGAAGGCAGCATTCAGATAAGTGAGGATTTTGACCAACCACTATCAGATGATTTTTGGTTAGGTAATTCATGAGGCTGTTACTTGATACTCACACCTTTATATGGCTTGATAGTGCTCCAACTCAACTATCAGACCAGGTAAAGTTCCTTATTCAGGATCCAACAAACACGCTGTTATTAAACGTAGTGGGTATTTGGAAAATGCAGATTAAGAAACAACTAGGAAAGCTACAGGTAAGTTCTCCACTAGCCGACGTTGTGTCCAGTCAGCAACAAACTAATGGGATTGAGATTTTGCCAATAATTCTTTCTCACGTTTTGGCACTGGAAAGCTTACCATTACACCACAAAGACCCCTTTGACCGATTGTTAATTTCCCAAGCAATGGTCGAGAGTGCTGCTTTACTAAGCAGAGATACAATTCTTGCCAGTTATCCAGTACAAGTCATCTGGTAAGTTACACTGGCCTACTTTTTGGGTTATGCCAGAATAGTGACATTAAATTTGGAGAAAAATCCCATGCAGCCGATTCGCCAGGGAGATGTGATCTTGCTACCTGCCTCTAATGGCGAAATGGGGAAAAAGCTGCCGCATTTGATCCTGGCAGAGGGTGAAGTAACGGGTCATCGGCATCGTATTAGCGATGGTCAAGCAGAATTACATGAAAAGGATGGCATTCTTTACCTGCGCGTTTTTTCTGAACAGGCAACCCTAACTCACGAGGAACATAAGCCAATTCAAGTTCCCCAAGGTATCTGGATGATTCGAATTCAACGCGAGTATGAACCAGACGGCTGGCGGTACGTGGCAGATTGAAGCGATCGCCATTAGCTATTAGCTTGGAGATTATCAATCACGGTTACAGATTCAATTAGATTGCCAACTAGCAATCGTTCCCGTGCGCCATCGGGATAAACTGCATAGATGGCGCTGCCGTTGGTGTAGACGATCGTGCCATCCGATCGCAAATCATAGGACAACACGCCTTCTGCCAGAACTTCTGGAGTTCCCTGATCCGCCTGCCGTACCAGTTCCCAGGAGCGTGGAACGAGGGAAGGCGCATCCGGTTCTCCAAAGCGACGATCTTTCATCGTCTCCGGCGTAAGCCAATCTCCCCAAACCTTCATTTGTTTTGGATCAACCGTTTGCTTTGTTCCGGCTGCCATCAAAGGCTTTCCGGTATATATCTGAGAAAAGAAATTGAGCCATTGGAAGACGGCATAGATTAGCCGGAAGGGAATCAGCAGAATATCTTTTAGAAGTTGCCAAAAGCTGAATGGCTTTCGATTTGATCGGTAGGGACGGCGAATGTAATAAAGCAGCCCATCCGTTCCAACTTGAGGACCAAGAAGATCCGATTTGGGATCGGAGGCCAGGGTTAGAACGTCTTGCTTTTCGAAATCAAGCTTCTCGATCAAAAAGGGAGCACGATCGCAGACAAATCCTTCCCGGTTACGACCAATTCCCGCAGACTGAAACACGATTGCCTTGCCCTTGCCGGGAATCCAGCGGGGAGCCAGATCGATCGAGTCTCCTTCGGTAACATCTCTAGGACGGGCACCATCGATCGGCATGGTAGCAATGTTTGAAATTCCGGTGCGGTAGGTGGTGGTACAGGCAATCAGCTTGTGTCTCGTGTCGAAGTCGAGGTGGCTGACCCGAAATTCAGCATTATGGAATAAGCGGTCCTCGCGATCGCTCCCCGGATCGAAGGCAAAGATCCCACCCATCTCATCGGTTTCTAAGGCGTAGAGTAGTTTGCCGTTTTCGCTCGGGCAGAGACTGGCGATCGCCACATTTACTGTAGCCTCTGGCTGTTGCTCTATTTGCTTCAGCGCTGCTGGAGGCATCATCATCTCCCTGATACCCCGGTTTTTCCAGGCTTTGCTGCGCTGTATTTTGAGGGTGCGCTCCTGCACCGTTTGCCCAAACTGACTTTCAATCTCTCGAACAGGAGCCTCTTGCAGCTTCAGATAAAGCTTGCCTTGCGCCAAATAAGCAATGCTAGGGGTCATGGTTAACTGCTGGATCTTCCTAAACGTTCCCAGACTCACAGTATTCCCCTGATCACAATTAATTTTCGCATACCAGGTTTGCTTAACGCATCGTCATAACAGTTCTCCACAAAAATAAATGGAGATACCTGTAGGACAACCGATAGTCTCAAAGCCTTCTTACAAACTATTCCGCCCCTACCACCTGTCACCTTGCTATAAAAAGGTTGCTGAATTTGGCGATGAAATAGATGCTCTATGCCCGAAGCGTTGTTTCGGTTCAACGTGCTTTTCAACAACGCCCCTTGCTATAAAAGGCCCAGACCCTAGTAGGATTGAGTTTGTGGTTTAAACCCGCAATCTACAATTTGCAATCTACAATTCCAATGACTCATCCAGACAGCATTGCGCCTCACGGTGGCACCCTGATCAACCGCATCGCTACGCCTGACCAGCGAGCAGAATTTCTTGATAAAGCAGAGTACTTGCCCAGAGTGCAACTGGATGAGCGGGCGGTTTCGGATTTAGAGCTGATTGCGATCGGTGGGTTCAGTCCGCTCACAGGCTTTATGGAACAACCGGACTACGATCGGGTCGTCAACGAAATGCACCTGGCGAATGGATTGCCCTGGTCAATTCCGGTCACGCTGTCTGTCACAGAAGAGGTTGCGGAACCGTTGAAAGAGGGACCCTCATTCGTCTGGATAATCCGGTTGGTCAGTTTGTGGGTGTTTTGCAGCTGACGCAAAAATATCGCTACGACAAGCGCCATGAAGCACTCATGGTCTATCGCACCAATGAAGAAAAGCATCCAGGAGTTGCCGTCGTTTACAACCAAGGGCCAATAAACCTGGCAGGCCCCGTCTGGTTGCTTCAACGCGAACCCAACAAACGGTTTCCGACCTACCAGATCGATCCCGCAGAATCTCGCAAACTGTTTCAAGACAAAGGCTGGAAAACGATCGTTGGCTTCCAGACCCGCAACCCGATCCACCGCGCCCACGAGTACATCATTAAATGTGCGCTGGAAACGGTTGATGGCTTATTTCTCCATCCCCTAGTCGGTGCTACAAAGGAAGACGACATTCCGGCTGATGTGCGGATGCGCTGCTACGAAATCATGCTGGAACACTATTTTCCAAAGGAACGGGTGATTTTAGCGATTAACCCGGCAGCCATGCGCTATGCCGGACCTCGGGAAGCCATCTTTCATGCCCTGTTGCGGAAAAATTACGGCTGCACTCACTTCATTGTTGGACGGGATCATGCGGGAGTGGGCGACTACTACGGAACCTACGATGCTCAGCACATCTTCGATGAATTTGACCCGGATGAGTTGGGCATTACACCGTTGAAGTTTGAACACGCCTTCTACTGTCTTCGCACTAAGCAGATGGCAACAACAAAACGAGTCCTAGCACCCGTGAAGAGCGAATTCATCTATCGGGTACAAAAGTGCGGGAGATGCTGCGTCGGGGTGAGTTGCCACCGCCAGAATTTTCTCGCCCGGAGGTCGCGGCTGAGTTAGCAAGAGCGATGCAAATTCAAGATATTACCTACGAAATTTAGGCAATTTCTTCGTAAACTCTTTGAAACGTTTGAGGCAAAGCATCAAGGCTATGCCTCATTTTTGTTTGGTGGTTCGCTGGCTTACGTTGGTTTCTCTACTTGTTCTCGATCGCACTTTACTGTAAGAACCAAGTCAAGCAGTAACCGTCAGGACGATGTGATCGCAGTTAGCTTGCAATGACTAACACTCAAACACTTATTGAGGGACCTTTTATGCCAGCATGCAGTACCGATCGAAGCTCAGGAATAACTCATTCTCCTGTACGGAACGTTGCTCAACACGAAACCCTTCAAATCGCACAACAAGCCTTTGCCGCACAACAAAAGGGCGTTGCGACTGGAGACTGGTCTGATTTTCTAGCGTTAATTGGGGATGACATTGAATTTCGATCCCCGTCTCCGCATTTGCCAAATGGCGTTATTTATGGAAAACCTGCCGTTGCTAAACTCTTGCAAAAATTCACCACCGAACTGAATTTGAAAGGCAAATTAACACAGACTCAGCCAATAGTTATAAACGAAACCACAGTTGCAATTGAGTTTGTGGGGGAAGGGCAGTTTGGTGATGAAATCGTTTGTCATGATCTCGTCGTTTTCTACCAAATCGAACAGGGCACGATCAAACGTTTCCGTGAGTACATTGGACAGATTTGAGAAAGCATATGGGAGGGTGGTAGATGGTAGGTAGTAGTTAGTAGGTGATAGGGCTGGAAATAGGCAACAAAAACGGGTTTGCGCTTACCAACCGTCCTAACTATCTTGCACACTGCTTTACTATGAAATCAGCGCTGATAATTAAGGATCCTTCGCCATGTATGCGCTCGTTTCTCCTGAAAAATTCAACTACCATCTGGGGCGGTTGTACGACTGCCAGCAACCTGGCAAGAATATCAGAGCCTTTGTGAGCAGCGGGGAGACAGTTCCATTCCCCGGATTAAATATCGGAATGGAGAGGTCTTGCTGATGTCACCCTTGCCCGTGCATGGACGGGATGTTAATTTGCTCGCTGACATAGTTAAAGCGCTTTTGGATCAGGATGGACGAGAATTTGATGCGTTTACGCCTGTGACAATGATGCTGCCAGAAGAGAGCGGCATCGAGCCAGATTACTGTTTTTATATCGATAACTGGCAAGCTGTTTCCGGCAAAAGCGGATCGACTGGCAACAAGATCCACCGCCAGATTTAGTCATCGAAATTGATGTGACCAGCTACTCTGATGTACAAGACTACCTCCCTTACCGTGTTCCTGAGGTATGGCTATTCAACCAACAGCAGCTATTGATTTACCAACTCCAGGAGACAAATTATCAGCTCCAGACGCGAAGCCGCTATTTCCCAGGGTTTGATTTGCAACGCGCGATCGCCCGCTGTGTACAGATAGCTTATGAGCGTAACACCAGTGCTGCGATTCGTAACTTCAAACAGAGATTGGGAAACCGGTTCATCACATCAAGCCGGCAGTTAAAACGACAAGTTTCCTAGGCAGGAACCCGATTTAATGTTGAAATAAAAGCATGGGTTTGAAGCGCCGGGATTTTCTACAGCGAACGGGTTTGGCATTGGCAGCATTGACTGCTGGCGAGTTTGGATTATCGCCAGTTGCCCAAAGGTATCAGCAAGCCTTAGCCGAGCCGACCTCCCGTAAGCTGGCGCTTTTAGTAGGCATTAATCAGTATCACCATGGAGCGCTGGGTGGATGCCTTAGCGACGTTGAGCTTCAAAGGGAATTGTTGATTTACCGCTTTGGGTTTCAGCCCCAGGATATTTTGACGCTGACCGACCAGCAGGCAACGCGAGAGGGAATCGAGACAGCATTTGCCGCTCACTTGATTGATCAGGCGCAGGCAGGGGATGTAGTGGTTTTTCACTTTAGCGGTTACGGTGGCAGGGTTAAGATGGACGCTGCCAGTAACCCTATTCAAACAAGTCTCGTGCCCGTGGATGACCTGGTTATTGATGGGGAGACTCCCACAGTTAATGACCTGCTAGAAGATACGCTGTGGCTGTTGTTGCGATCGCTTCGTACCAGCAAAGTCACTACCGTATTAGACACGAGCTACATCTATCCAGGTAAACCCCTTCAGGGTAATCTCAGGGTTCAGGCCCGTCCCATCTCAACGATCGCTCAGTCTAGTGAGGCCGCGCTGGAAGCTCAGAAGAAGCTGATCGATCGGATCCCTATAAAATCCCCACAACCTGGTACCCTTCCATCTCCCCGTCCCGCCTTCCCAGGCATTGTACTGGCTGCCGCGGGACCCAACCAACTAGCAACTGAAGCCCATTGGAGCGGCGTGAATGCGGGGTTGTTTACCTATGCCTTGACCCAGCAAATTTGGCAGGCAACCTCATCAACTGCACTGCGGGTAATTCTGGGTCGGACCAAAGAACAGGTAGAGCAACTGGCGAGCCAGGAGCAGCAACCCCAACTCAGCGGGCAGAAGAGCAAAGATTCACCCCTGTCTCCCTACCGTCTGCCACCCTTACCCGTCTCAGGAGCAGATGGGGTGCTGGTGGGCATTGAGGAAAATGGTAAAACGGCCCAGATCTGGCTGGGAGGATTGCCTGTAAATCTGCTGGAGCAGGTTGGAGCAAACTCGCTACTGGCACTGGTCAACGATGGTGAGAATTCAACCCCGTCCTCTTATCTGCAGCTTCTTTCAAGGGACGGACTAACGGCGAAGGCGAGGCTCTATCCATCTAACGCTACCCCGGAGTCAGCCGAGTTAGTGCCCTCGCTGGACATTGGGCAGTTTGTACGGGAACGGGTGCGGGTCTTGCCCCGTAATGTTGGTTTGACCGTCGCTCTAGATAGCAACCTAGAACGAATTGAGCGGGTGGATGCAATCAGTGCATTTACAGCAATCCCGCGCGTATCGCCAGCGATCGCAGGAGAGCAATCCGCCGATTACCTGTTCAGCAAAATCCAAACTCCAGCCCAGACTCAGGTGGCTTCTACTGCGAGCCTTGCAGGAATTGCGTCCGGTTCAACCACAACTCAGAGCAGCTATGGGCTGTTTTCTCTAGGACAGAATGTGATTCCCAATACCGCTGGAGAAGGGGAGAGGCGATTAAAGTTGCGGTGCGCCGACTGGTTCCCAAACTGCAAGCCTTACTTGCGGGAAAACTGCTCAACCTGACGGTAAATGAAAAATCCTCTCTGCTGGCTGTGCGGGCAACGCTGGAACGACTTGACCCCAAAACCCAGCCACTTCAACGTCGAGAAACCTTGCCTGTTACGCAAACCAGTGCGGGCAAAGGAATTCTTGCTCTGCCGGGAACTCCAGTTTCTGAGGGTACTGGTTTACTTGGTCTCCCTCTTAACAGCCGAATTCAGTACCGCCTGGAGAATCAAAGCCCATCGGAGCTTTATTACATTCTTTTGGGGTTAGATAGCGGTGGAAATCTGGTATCTCTCTACACGCCGTCTACCCAATCCAGCAATCCATCAGACACAAAGTTAGCACCGCCCAACGTAGCGCCACCAACTAATACCACCATCAACAAAGAGTGGACGTCTGGGAAAATTGCGCCCGGTGAAACGTTGACGCTGCCACCTGCATCCCCTTCATTCCAATGGGTACTACATGGTCCAGCGGGGATTGCTGAAACCTTTCTCATTTGTAGCCGTGCTCCCTTTACCCAGACCCTGACAGCGCTTGGGTCGGCGTTGCGTCCGACCGATGATGCTCCAGCACTTCACATTCCGGGAAATCCTCTGGAAATTGCTCAAGCCGTTCTCCTGGATTTGCATCAGGCAAGCAGTTCCGCTACCCAAACGATCGCCCCATCTCCCGATACATTCGCGTTGGACATGAGCGCCTGGGCGAGTCTCCGTTTTATTTATCAAATTGTGGGATGAAGTGTTTCAGGCAGCTAACGGCAATAGCAAATCAGTTTAGCAGGGCGGCGATCGTGGTTCTGCTTACATTGCTACTGTTTACCGCATCGGTTCTAGCCCAAACAGAACAGCCACCCGCCACATCTGCCAAACTCATACCTACTACGCCTGCCGAACTCAAAGAGCCGTCTCCTTACACCAATTCATTCTGGGAGAAACTGGAGCGCCTGCGGGAGGACAGACAACTTCAGGACCTGGTGGAAAAGACCTGGAGAAAAGCCTCACCATACGCGCACAGATTCAAATGGAAGTCGATCGGGCTTTTAGCCATACAACCAGTTTGCTCAATGTGCTGTTGGGTGTTTTGACCTTTCTCCCCGTTCTGGCCGCTACGGGCGTCTGGTTCATTCGTCGCAGCGTTATCAACCAGATTACCAAAGATACCAAACAGCAGCTTCAGCAAGAAGTAGAAAAGCAGTTTGAACAGGAGATTGCAGCGGAACTAAAGGAGCAGGCAGAAGCATTTAAGCAGGAAATCGAAAAATTAAGGGCTGAATTTGTCGATCAGCTTTCTCAGCTAAAAAGTCTGTTTCTAGATGCCCAAAACGAGAAAGATCAGATCATCCAGGAACTTTCACAAATCACTCCCTCACCCATTCGAGAATCCGCTTCTCCAGAAACCCAGCAGAAAATTCAGGCGCTCACGAAACAGCTTGAATTGCTCAAGTCCACCCATGCCCAACTCTCATTTACCGCTAATGACTACGTGGAGCAGGCGAAAGCGCTTTACTTTGAGGGGCGTTACGAGGATGCGATAGCGTTTTATGCCGAGGCAATTCAATTAGAAGAAGAGAATCCGAGAGCATGGTTTGGTCGAGGCGCAACCCTTGCCAAACTGCAAAAATGGGAAGAAGCAATCGCTGCCTACGAAACGGCAAGTCAAATTAAACCCGATTTCTCCGAAGCGTGGTTTGGCAAGGGAACGGCTCTGACGAAATTGCAGCGATTTGATGGAGCGATCGCAGCTTACGCAAAAGCCATCCAGATCAAACCCGATTTTCTCCTGGCCTGGTTTGGCAAAGCCCGCTGTCATGCATTAAAAGGCGATCTTGAATTTACGTTAGAAAGCCTACGACAAGCGGTTAGCTTGAATTCAGATAAAACCAAAGACGCCGCAAAGACAGATTCTGCCTTCGACCAATTTCGAGAGAACGATCGGTTCAAGAAATTACTTGATGAGTGAAGTGAAAAAACGTTATGCCTGATGCAAAACTAACCAGTTTCCATCGGGGTCATAGGCATAAATTTCTCGCCCATGAGAAGCGGTGAGAATTTCACCTGGAGGAGGATAGCCGAGTCGAGTCAGATGGGCGATCGCAACCTCCAAATCTGGCACTTTCAAACAAAGGCTCATTCCAGCAGAATCTTTGGCGTTTGGTGTTCCGTCCTCATTATCTCGATGCCACTGCCGCCCCATTTCCCCTGTTCCCCCATCTCCTTGCTCTGCTTTGAAGACCTCGGACGAAAGATCCCCAGCTTCAAGCCTGACAGATGAAATTCGGCGTAGATGCCAGGCATGAAGGTTTCAGGTTCTAACCCTAGAAGCTGGCGATAAAACTCGACCAGCGTTTCAAGATTTGGGGAGGATATCGTCAGGAGGGCAAATGTGTGGTTAATGGGCATTGAGGAAGCAATTTACTTCTTTTAGCGGCAGTATAGCGTTTCCGCAGTTTCAAGCCCAAGCCCACAAGCCCAATCGCCAGCACAGTCCCTGCAATTTCAGAGGGTTCTGGTACAGGTTGACAGGAGCTACCACTGCACGACCCAGAACCAGAGCGAGCTTTATAGGAAACAGACCCGACCAACGTTCCGTTGAAAGCGTCTGTATTGCCCACATAGAAGCCAGGTGCCAGATTCGGAACATTTTTGGCACGATGAAAAAGCCTGGACTTGAAGTGGGTGGTACTACAAGGAAACTCAATCCCAGCAATGTGCCGTCTTGAAAGTAAGCTCGGGGAAAGTCGAGAGAGGCATCCCGATCTTGTTGCTGGGTATAAGACTTGTTTAGGAAGCTAAATTGAATACCTAAATTTCCAACAGTTGGTGAAACAAATTCAAGCCCTGAACCCGTCAGGTTGGCGTTATCGTACTTGAAGGATCCGGTGTAGCTTTTTCCCGAATAGGTTCCAGAGGTGATATCGACAGTGAAATCGTAGGTTATGCTGAACGCTCGTGCAGGTTCAGCATTCAACGTTGAGGAAAGAGCAGTGGCTCCTAGGATCGTTGCAAATATAGTTTTTAAGGTGGTTTTTGTCATAGCGTCCTCGCGTTCCTGATGAATGAACTGAGGATGGAAACGTGTTCAATGCTTGCCACAGAATTCAACCCGAAAAATCATCCTTCATTAGTGAGGACCCAGCCTCCTCAAAGGATTTACTCAACAGGAACACAAGAAAAGGAAATTTCCTCAAGAAAGATTTTTCTTCTAAAGAGTTTCCCTTGTTGCGAAGATGCCACTGGAGCGCTTCCTGATGTAGCCTATCCGAGTTCTTCTAACCTTGAACAGTGGAAAAATGGAGTCTTTATCAAGACAAAACAAAGGCTAAGTACCTACTTAGGTCTGGCAATTTCGGAATTCACTGGTACAACGCATTTTGTCTAGAAAGCAGCTTCTCTCTGCACGGAAAACTATAAAGGTGCGGTAAAGAACAGCAATTAGGACCGATTGTTGAGTCTCATTGTGATCGCTGAAGGTTAGAGGCATTAAACAACGAACAAGCCATAAATATCCGAAATCTGACCCCAAAAGCTGTATTTGTATTACAATACTACTTCTGTAGTATTTAACCCTGTCTCTGTCTCGCGATTCCAAACGTGGATTCTCTGAAAGTGCTTCTTGAGATGGGTTTCGAGAGATTTTTGAGGGGAAAATCATGGCAAAATTTCAGGACGTCGTCCATTACTTTCGAAGGTACTGGCGAATTTCTTTGTTCAGCATCGTGATGATGAGTGCCTCTGAAATTATTGATTTGTTCGTGCCTTACACGATCGGTCAAATTCTCAATGTGCTGTCTCACCAACCGCTAGATAAACCAATTCAACAGTTGGTTTCAAGCGTTGCAGATGTTACACGTCAACCTCAAAGTTCAACTCTATCACTAACCGTTTTACTGGGTCTGGTGGGTATCGTGTCGGTTGGTCGGGCACCGATTCAACCCTGGCTGGGTCCCTGGTTTAGCTGGGATACTGCATTTCGTGCCCACCGGGATCATGCCCAAAAAGCACTGGAAAAGGTACTGACGCTGCCGCTGGAATTTTACGACGAAAACAACGCTGGCCGAATTGCGGCACGGGTAGCCAAGGGATTGTCCAATCACATGTGGAGCTATCCGATCGTGACCGGACAGATGATTCCAAAACTGCTCCGGCTGGTTGGCATTTTTATCGTCATCTGGATGATTGAGTGGCGCATCGGTCTACTGACCATCCTTTCGTTCATCATCATTCTTGGATTGAACCTGTCAGGGCTTGTTCCGTTAATGCAGCGGGATAAAAAGCTGGATAAGTACATGGAGGACACCGAAAGCCGAACCTCAGAAATCATCACGAACATTAAAACGGTCAAAGCCTTTGCAACGGAAGCCAGAGAGCTGAGCCGCCAGAAGGAACGATTCCACCGAGAGTTCAAAGTGCTGGACTACCGAATCCACAAAGGATTTGTCATGCTCGGCATGCGGCAGCGCACGATCGTTCAAACCTGTGTTTTTCTGGTGCTGGTTTTCACGCTGGTTGCGACGGTGCGGGGCAACATTTCCCTCGGACATTTCATCACCACCCTAACGGTCTCCAGCATGGCCTACGCCGAGATCGGCCCCATCAGCGATATTGCCGAAATGGTTGCTCGTCGTTATGCCTCCATGATTCACTTTCACGAATTCATGCAGCTTCCAAACGGCAGAGATGCAGGCAATTTGATTTTGGAGGGCATCCCGTCCTACCAGTTCACTGGAAAGGTGGAGTTTTCTCACCTGACCTTTGGCTACGACGCTGAGCGTCCGGTGCTTCAAGACATCAATTTACTGATTGAACCGTATCAAACAGTGGCCCTTGTGGGTCGATCGGGATCGGGGAAATCAACGCTGGTGAAGTTACTGTTCCGCTACTTTGAACCCGATAATGGGGCTGTTTTGATGGATGGACAGGATATTCGCCGCTTAGATGTGACAGGATACCGCAAGCGATTGGCGATCGTTCACCAGGAGGTGGATATTTTCAACGGCACACTGCTGGATAACCTCCTCTATGGCAACCCCAACGCCACATTCGAGCAGGTAAAAGAAGCCTGCTGTATCGCTCAGGCAGATGAGTTTATTCGCCAAATGCCCAATGGATATACTACTGTCGTTGGTGAGCGAGGAGTGCGTCTTTCGGGAGGTCAACGTCAACGAATTGGTATTGCCCGCGCTCTGATTATGGAACCGGATGTGCTGATCTTTGACGAAGCAACCTCCAGCCTGGACTATGAGTCGGAGCGATCGATCCAATTAGCAATGCGCTCTATTCTCGGTACCCGCACGCTCATCATCATCGCCCACCGTCTCAGTACGGTTCGGGAAGCTGACAAGATTGTGGTGCTAGAGAAGGGGCATATTGTCGAAGTGGGTAGTCACGAAGAACTGTTGAATCACGGTGGTATCTACCAGCGCCTGCACTCCTTGCAGGAAACAGGAGAACTGCTCGTCTAAAGGACTGAGGACTGAGGACTGAGTAAAGAGGACATATTCATACCAGGTCGTTTCCTAAAGGGTAACGCTTGAAAACTGCTGAAGTACAGTCAGTCCTCAGTCCTCACCACTCAGCTCTGCCTCGGCCGAAAGTTGAAAGTCGAAACCCTTAGGAAATTCCCTGAATCCTTGCGCGATAAGCAGCGTTATCTAATCCATCTCCATTTGCGCGGCTCGGATCAATCGTCTGCTTTAAACGGGCAACCCGATCGGCAGTTGCGGGGTGAGTGCTGAGAAAGGTTGGTACAGAGGAGGAATTCTTCAAAAGCTTGTTCATGAAGGCAATCATGGCTGATTCAGCATAACCAGAGCGTCCAAGCGTTTGTAAACCTAACTGGTCAGCCTGAAATTCATCGTTGCGGCTATTAGGTTTCTTTAGCGCAAGGTCAACTCCGATTCCAACCAAAACGTTACGATTTACCCCAGCCAAAGACGCAACTCCCTGGGCGATCGCTGATTCCTTCAACTGCTTCAATGCATGACGGGCCGCTACATGGCCAATCTCATGTCCCATCACGCTAGCAAGCTGAGCTTCATTGTCTGCTAGTCTCAACAAGCCCTTATTCACGTAGACAAAACCACCCATTGTAGCAAACGCATTTACCCCAGAATCATCCACAACCTGAAACGTATAGGGGATATTGGGGCGAGTACTGTGAGATACAAGTCTCTGACCAATCTGGTTCACATACTCTTGAAGCCTAGGATCTCGATAAATCCGAATTTGGCTACGAACCAGTTCGTTGTTGATTTGCCGACCCAGCTGTACCTCCTGCTGATCGGAAACGTTAGAAAGCTGAATGACCTGTATACCCTGTAGAATGAGGTCTCCCCAAGAGATGGCTCGCGCAATAACTGGCTGACCAAGCCATAAACCGACAACTACGGTAAGCGAGAGCAACGGGTAAACCCAGCGACGAGACCGACGAAAAAGCGTGGAGAATTGGTTCAACATAGCAAGTCGTGGAGGAGAGATGCAGTTTCTAATAGATTCTAGAATGCCCCAGGTGAAGCAGTTTTTTGACGCGACTGTTTAAGATTTTGTTTCTACTACAGCAATTTACAGGTAGATGAAATAGTTTGCCCTTTATTTTTCAAAAGAAGCCATGATTTTCAGAAAGGAGTCATGATACTCGATCGCTCCGCATCATCACAGTTGAGAATTGCTGTGGATTGAAGCGAAACGCCAATTCAGAAGTTAGAGTGAGACGAGGGGTTAAGCAGAGGCCTGTTCCGCATTGGAGCAGGGTTTCTTCTACCTCTAAGAGCATGGATGGAGAACTAGAAACGCATGGCAGAGGCAAAAGAAAGCTACAAAATCATCAGTGACAACCGGCAGGCTCGTTACCTCTACGAGATTTTAGAAACTTACGAAGCCGGGATTGAGCTGAAGGGAACAGAGGTGAAATCAGTGCGGGCTGGCAAAGTCAATCTGCGAGATGGCTTTGCGCTAATCCGTAACGGTGAAGCCATGCTTCTGAATGTACAAATCTCCCCTCATCAAGCGACTAATCAGGTGTTTAACCATGATCCCCGTCGCACGCGCAAACTGCTGCTCCATAAGGATGAAATCCGTAAACTAACAGGCAAAGTTGAACAGCAAGGCTTAACCCTGGTGCCGCTCAAAATGTATATGAAACGCGGTTGGGTTAAGGTCGATATCGCATTGGTCAGGGGTAAAAACTGCACGACAAGCGGGAAGACATCCGCAAGCGGGAGGATCAGCGGAACATGCAGCGGGGCTCTCAAGAATCGGTAAGACGCGTGATCTGGGTACAAATTCGTCAGTCACATGATTGGGAGCGCTGAGCGCTAAGTCAAAATGGTCGATGTATTCCTACCATGTACTGCTAATTAAATAACTTCAATCCTTTTTTTACAGCGAACGGCCGTTCGCCCCTTCAGAGGACAAAATATTCGGTCTTATTTAATCCGCGATCCTTAGCTTGAGAATCTAGCTAACTAATTCCTTCAAATGTCCAGCCAGCAACGTGCAAAATAGCAGGGGATGTAGTCGTGCTTAAATAAATTTTTCAATTGCATTTGATGCGTTTCTTCAGATTAGAACTAAAGTAAGAAAAATCTATTCCTTTAGATGTATTTTTAGTCTTTAATTTGTTGCTAGGACGGAAGTTCTCATAGGAAAAATTTTAGTTCAAGTTCTTCTTCTAAAACAAAATAACAGTGTTAAAAGATGTTCAATTTTTCATATCAATATTCTCAATTGGACAATTTAGCTTATAAGTTGAAACTTTCCTAAAAAGACTGCTATCCTACACGGGAAGACCAACAGTGATTTAGGCTGGCAGTTCTGTTCCTCCTGTAACGTAGCAAGAGGCCATTTGATATGTTCAAGCTACGCTTAGATAGCCAATACTTTCAGTACTTTGTAAAGCAGCCTCTGCTTAAAGGCGCTCTCCTGGTAGGGATTGAGATTTTGCCTCAAACCGTTGCGGCTGTAAGAATTCCTGGTGGTTTAACTCCACCCTAATTCGCTTTAATTGCACCGTCCCTTTTAATTTTGGAAATTCCCGTAGCTACAAATCGGGAACAAATTGGGAGAAGGAGAGTCAAGTACGGTTTAGTCTAGTTCAAGCTATGAACTTAGACTATTAACCAAAGAAATTATCAGCTTCATACTAAGTGAGCTAAGTGCTTTTTATTTCCATTAATTGCTCACAGTTTTGAAGTTGAATAGTTCTACTTGCTGCCAAAGCTATATACAACATGCTGCTATAGCTACATACAGCCATTGTAGAGATTGGAACCTACAGCATATCTATAGCGCTCCTAAATGGATTGTGAGAAAGGATTCCAATGGAATCCTTTCTCACAAAGCCTCCCAATCTCACAACTGATTTAGGACTGCTATATATTTTGATGGCTGTTAGATAAAAAGGTGCATCGAAATCAGTTAATGCAACTGTAATCAATTGCTGACTACGCTTAAACAGTTGTTTTGACCCTCTGATAACCAGGTCATTTCTAAGGCTAATTGCCTTATCTAGGCCGTAAAACAACTAGGAAATTCCGTTAGTTGTTTTGCTTGAGCCGACTTTTTGTTTTCTCGATTTTTTGTTTAAGAGAAATAGTTGGAAGAGTCTTCTTATGGTTTTTGATGTCCAATACCCACCCCACATAATTCGATCGCAACGAAAGACCTCGTTGATGCTCGCCTTGTTTGGTTCAATTCCTCTTTCTATCGGTAAAAGTTACGGCAATTTGCTTTTCGCTCTATCTTTCGACGACTCGGATCTGGCGTCACTTTTGAAACAGGTTTAGATTTAGCTGGCTCCCAAGGAATTTCTATTGGTGATCGGTCCTACATCGCTAGAGATGTATTTCTTAACTGTTGGACCCCTGATAGCCAAGTAATTATTCGCGATCGGGCCGTCCTTGATCGCGGTGTCTTCTTTAATGCTTTGGGCGGGTGCATCGAGATTGATGACATGGCGTATATTGGCCCCTATGTCTGCATTGCAGGTCCGGGCGATATCAAGATTGGCAAAACTGCCTGGTCGCGTCCCACTCAAGTATGTATGCCAACAGCCATAACTTTTCGGACCCAAACATTCCAATTAACCAGCAGGGGTTAACCTGCAAAGGCATTTTGATCGAGGACGATTGCTGGTTGGGGACAGGGGTAAGGGTGTTAGATGGCGTTACGATTGGGCGAGGAAGCATCGTAGGTGCAGGCGCTGTTGTTACCAAAAGCCTTCCACCTTACTCGATTGCGGTCGGCGTGCCCGCTCGCGTGATCGATCGCCGTGATATGAGAGCAACGTCAAAATCCTTAGCGGCCAGAAATTAGAGGAAGTATTCTCCAGGAAAGGATGAAGGGAAATAGGGTCCAATTGCCAACAGCCACTCTTCCTTTCCTGGTAGTACCAAAGTCGTAAGGATTTTGGAGCTGGTAATGATGGCGGCTAGCGCCGCACATCATTACCTTTTAGGTCCACCCCTTTCCTACCCATTTCCCTTACTGTCGCTTCTCCTCGCCTCCCTATTTCTTCCCTTTGTGCGTTTGGCACGGTGGGGCAGAAATGGAGCAGTCGAGCCAGCCAACAGCCTGCTGAAGTCGGGGTAATGCTTCTTTAGGCTGATTTTTTAGCAGGAAGACAAGGGCAGCAGCGGCTTGTTCTCCGGCACGCGTTTTGCGATCGGACTTGAGGCGATGCCAATCCATGTCGGAGATCGCTAATTTTTCCGAAAGTGCCTGAGCAAGTTCTTCGGAGCTGAACTGCCGTAGGACAGCGGTACGATCGGACTCAGCCTCGGAACCGTTTGTTTGAATCGAAGAATTGAGCATCGGAATGGGCATTATTCTTGAAGGTGCCATTATCTCTTACTCTACTACGCCCCATGAAGTCTTCTCAGGAACCATCCCAAGAGCGTGACTCTAATTTTCTAGGGCAGAATAGCCCGCCTGTACAGGATGCTAATGAGCAAATCCCCGAAACAATGACGCTTGACCAGGAACTTGTCGAGGTCGAGCGATCGCTTCACAAGCTCCAAGAGCGCTATGCCCAAGTTCAGCAGGATCAGCAAACCCAGGCACAACTCCAGGAACGGAAGGCACAAATTAATCATCAACTCCAACGCGCTCCCTCTCCCGAACTCAAGCGGGAGCTAGAAAGCATTCAAACCAGGTTGGCCGAACTGGAAGTAAGTCTAGAAAGCCGTCTCTTCTCCTGGGGTAGCCTCAAAGAACCGTTTTGGCAGATTGTTCGATTTGGTGGGTTAGGGATTGTTCTCGGTTGGTTTCTAGCCTTTGCTGCGATTCAAAGCCCTAAACCAACGACCCAACCGTCTTCTCCCACAACCCAAAATCCTCAGTAATCCAGACTAGAATCTGTTGACCATGATGGGGATGGGAGTAGGGAGCGGGGAGTGGTGAGTAGGGAATGCGGTTAGGTGAAGGTCAGTCACCTTGCGATCGCACTTTATTGGCAAACGGCGCTAAACTCAAGTTCAGCACAGTCGGCATTGATTTGGTACAACAGAATTTTCAATTTGTGCTTCCTCAACTTTTTGGATAAGCCGTACCCTGTACCCCACACCCTATACTCCACCCATGACTCATCGCATCATCGACCTCTTGCGCAACGGCCAGCCCAACGAAACCGTTACTGTTAAAGGTTGGGTTCGCACGAAGCGGGAACAGAAGGAATTTACCTTTGTGGAAGTGAATGATGGTTCCTCGATGGCGGGACTGCAAGCAGTTGTAAATCAGGATGTCCCCGGTTACGCCGAGACCATCAAGCAGATTAATACGGGAGCTTCAGTGGAGATTAGCGGCATACTAGTGGAGTCTCCTGCAAAAGGGCAGCGGATTGAGCTAAAGGCGCACTCTATTACGGTTTATGGGGAGGCTGACCCCGAAACCTATCCTCTCCAGAAGAAGCGGCATTCGTTTGAGTTCTTGAGATCGATCGGGCATTTGCGATCGCGCACCAACACTTTGGGAGCCGTTTTCGGGTCCGTAATGCCGCATCGACAGCGATTCACCAATTCTTTCAAGAGAGGGGTTTCTCTGGGTTCATACCCCATCATCAGCGCTAGCGATTGTGAGGGCGCAGGGGAAATGTTTACCGTTACAGGCTTTGACCTGAACCAGGTGCCCTTGACGGAAGCGAAAACCGTTGATTTCAGCAAAGACTTTTTTGGTAGACAGGCATACCTCACGGTCAGCGGGCAGTTAGAAGCCGAAATTATGGCGATGGCGTTCAGCAATGTTTACACCTTCGGTCCTACCTTCCGCGCAGAAAACTCCAACACGTCACGGCATTTAGCAGAGTTTTGGATGGTTGAGCCAGAGATGGCATTTTGCGATTTAGAAGGCGATATGGATCTGGCGGAAGCATTCCTCAAGCACATCTTTAAGCATGTGTTAGAAACCTGCCCGGAAGATATGGAGTTCTTTAATCAGCGCATTGATAACTCGGTTCTGGCAACGGCAGACAATATTATCAACAATGAGTTTGCGCGGGTAACGTACACTGAAGCAATTTCGATTTTAGAAAAATCCGGTAAGTCCTTCGAGTTTCCCTACGAGTGGGGCGCAGACCTGCAATCGGAACACGAACGATATCTGGCAGAAGAGTATTTTAAGAAGCCCACGATCGTCACCGACTATCCTGCCAAGATCAAAGCCTTCTACATGCGGCTCAACGACGACGAAAAGACCGTCCGGGCAATGGATATTCTGGCTCCCAAAATTGGCGAAATCATCGGCGGTTCCCAACGTGAGGAACGCCTGGATGTCCTCGAAAACGCATTCAAGCGCAGGGTCTCGATCCCGCCCCTACTGGTGGTATCTGGATTTACGCCGCTTTGGCACCGTGCCCCATGCAGGTTTTGGTCTCGGCTTTGAACGGGTCGTTCAGTTCATGACGGGTATGGGCAACATCCGGGATGTCATTCCCTTCCGCGTGCGCCGCTGGATGTGGAGTTTTAGAATAGGCGATCGCCGAAACCGATCTCCCCGCCGAAACCTTTCCGCGATCGTGCCCGTACACAATTTCAGATGTCATTGATTCTAACTATTTGCCAGATTAAATCACTTGTTATGCTTAGCCCCCTTCTTAGGACAACGATTGAAAGTCGCTTCTTCAATTGACTCAATTGTTAAGCTAAAAACAGTTTAATATCTTCAAGCTATTGCATATGAGAATCAGAGAGCGTTTCACGAAAGTACTTGTTAATCCAACATGTAATGAGATTGTTGAGCGCGATCCTCTCATAGCCTTTTCTCATTATCTGAGTGGCAGAGTTCATGTGCTTATCCAGGGCTATTTCATTCTAAAGATTGATTTGAGTTGCTTCAAGCTGAAACCGCAACGACGTTGGGCTTGAGCCATATTGTTAAAGCCCAAGTCCCGATAGAGATTGAGTGCCAGATTTCGAGCAATTGCCCATATCTGAGGCAAGGGAACTATCCGGATTCTACAAGCATCCTCAGCTTGCGTCACATCTCGCACATAATGCACTTTGTTTTCCACACCCCAATATGAGCGAATTCGGTGAGCAAACTGACACGCAGTTTCACGCAACGAGGAAATGTAATAGCGTATCTCGGTTTTACCCACAATTTCATACTCTCCTTTCAGCAAGGTACGAGTAGCCCTCACGCGAATCAAGGTGCATAGTCCTGCCCAAGGACGAATATCATCAAGAGTTTGACAAATTTCAACTATTCGTTCCTCTATGCGTCCATGACCTTTGCTAAATTCTGTGTAAGTGTCTTCCACTTGAAAGTTCGCCTTGACCTCTTTGAGCAGCCCAGATTGGTTGCCTTTGAGTGCTCCTAGATAGTGATTGTGACTCTCAACAATTGAGGTGCAACTTTTTTTGGGTGTTGATCGCATCAAAAGCAAACACCACTCCATTGCAAGCGAACTGTTTGACTAACTGGGGCAACACCTGATCTCATTGCTCTTATGCTCAACCTCGTAGGGTTCAAGAATCAAACCCCGTTCAACCAAATACACACTCACCAGTTGAATCGCTGGATGCGGCTCAGTGGTTGAATGCTCCGATACCAGTTGATAGGAGCCACGCCATCGTTTGCCATCGATAGCTACCATCTCACCCGCACGAGGACTAATCTCAAAAAACTTGGCTAAACAAGCTGAATACCAGGGCTATTTCATTCTAGACGAGGTAGACAATCCGATAAGCTGAGGCTTAATCCGTTACTGCCGTTCAACCATGAGCACCCTTGCGATTGTGGAAGCTTTTGCTCACTTGCCTGACCCCCGACGAGGAGCCGGACAACGGCACAATCAAGCCCTGTGTCTAGCATTGTTCACCTTAGCAGTGGCAGCAGGATGTCGAGGGTTTCTAGCCATTGGAGATTGGCTCAACGCTTATCACGATGAATTAGTAGGGTTGTTTGACCCAGCTAAAGGACGTTTACCCTCCTACAGCACGATTCGCCGAGTGCTGCTCAACGTAGATTATCAACAGTATTCAGCTTGTTTAGCCAAGTTTTTTGAGATTAGTCCTCGTGCGGGTGAGATGGTAGCTGTCGATGGCAAACGATGGCGTGGCTCCTATCAACTGGTATCGGAGCATTCAACCACTGAGCCGCATCCAGCGATTCAACTGGTGAGTGTGTATTTGGTTGAACGGGGTTTGATTCTTGAACCCTACGAGGTTGAGCATAAGAGCAATGAGATCAAGGTGTTGCCCCAGTTAGTCAAACAGTTCGCTTGCAATGGAGTGGTGTTTGCTTTTGATGCGATCAACACCCAAAAAAGTTGCACCTCAATTGTTGAGAGTCACAATCACTATCTAGGAGCACTCAAAGGCAACCAATCTGGGCTGCTCAAAGAGGTCAAGGCGAACTTTCAAGTGGAAGACACTTACACAGAATTTAGCAAAGGTCATGGACGCATAGAGGAACGAATAGTTGAAATTTGTCAAACTCTTGATGATATTCGTCCTTGGGCAGGACTATGCACCTTGATTCGCGTGAGGGCTACTCGTACCTTGCTGAAAGGAGAGTATGAAATTGTGGGTAAAACCGAGATACGCTATTACATCGTTGCGTGAAACTGCGTGTCAGTTTGCTCACCGAATTCGCTCATATTGGGGTGTGGAAAACAAAGTGCATTATGTGCGAGATGTGACGCAAGCTGAGGATGCTTGTAGAATCCGGATAGTTCCCTTGCCTCAGATATGGGCAATTGCTCGAAATCTGGCACTCAATCTCTATCGGGACTTGGGCTTTAACAATATGGCTCAAGCCCAACGTCGTTGCGGTTTCAGCTTGAAGCAACTCAAATCAATCTTTAGAATGAAATAGCCCTGGGTTGCTTAGAACTGCTGTATTTTCATTTGTGATGTAGTAGTTTGTAATTTAATGATAAGAATAAACCTCAGCAATAAGTTGTAGGAGAATTTAGTTCTTTAGCTTTATGATGTCTTGATCGTCAAAATACAAATGAAGCCTTCTTTCCTAACTAAGAAATGATAGTTTTGGAAGAGATAGACTATTTTCTTGAAAGCAGCAATTTATTCTGTAAGTGAAGATGCGCTCCTTCAATTGGGCATCCTTTATTAGACTTGTCGGGTAATAACAAGAAAAATGGCTGGAAGCATTGCAGTAAAAGGAATACAGCGATTCTTGTCAGAAATTACTAGAATGACTGCTAGGCAAAGCTTTCAAGGATTTCTGGTCTTATTTCCAGACAACTCTATTAAAGAAGGGGAGCGTACTAAAGTTGATCCGCAAGCTAGCTCTTGCAACGAGAGTTTTTCTTGATTTCATGATGGTGCGGTTGAAACTCTCGTTGTTTCAATCACTGTTTATCATGATGGTTTGATGGATGAGTCGAAACAGAAACTGAGGAAGGCGTTTGATGTCAGCGTTATTTGAGAGCCTATTTTCGCCAAGCTGGTATATTCCCCACGGGCACTGTTATTTATGGCAAACCCCATTAGTGACGCTGCATGTGGTGAGCGATGCATTGATTGCGATCGCCTACTTCTCCATTCCGGCAATGCTCATCTACTTCATCCAGAAGCGCAAAGACATTCCCTTCTCTAACGTCTTTGCCCTGTTTGGAGCCTTCATTGTCCTCTGTGGCACAGGTCATCTATTAGACATCTGGACTTTGTGGCATCCCGCATACTGGGTTTCTGGTGCAGAACGCGCTCTGACGGCACTGGTTTCCTGTTTCACTGCGTTGCAGTTAGTCAATCTGCTGCCCCAATTTCTGGCACTCAAAACCCCGGAACAGTTAGAGGCCATTAATCAGAAATTGCAAAAGAAATCATCGAACGTCAACAAGTTGAGGAGACATTGCGCAGTATTGTGGCAGGGACTGCCTCTGTCACCGGAAAAGACTTCTTTCCGGCTCTGGTCGGTCATCTAGCAAGCGCCATGAACGTTCCATACGTTTTGGTATCCGAAGCGATGGAAGACCATCCCGGCCAGCTTAAGACCTTAGCGATGTGGTCGCATAATGGCTTAGCGGAAAATATTGAGTACCCTCTGGCAGGTACCCCCTGCGAAACCGTTATTCAGGAAGCTGAACTGTGTTTCTATTCCGATGGCTTACAGGAGCGGTTTCCTAAATTTGAAATTCTGCGGGCAATTAACGCACGGAGCTATCTGGGGCTGCCACTTACAAGCGCATCAGGTGAGGTAATTGGCAACCTCTGCTTGTTAGATACCCAACCTCTCATCACCGATGAAAACAAAATGCCATCTTCAGCGTGTTTGCCGCCCGTGCTGCCGCCGAACTTGAACGCCAATGGGCGGAGCAAGAGCGCAACCGGATGTATGAAGAGCTGGAGTTGCGGGTACAGGAGCGAACAGCGGAATTAGTGCAGACAAACAGCACGCTAGAAACCGAGATTCGTGAACGAATTGCGGCGGAAGCTAAATTACAGCGCATGGCGGAACGGGAGCGGGCAACCACGCGTGTCATTCAACGCATGCGCCAGAGTTTAGATCTGGATACGATCTTTAGTACGACAACCGAGGAATTGAAGCAGGCGATTCGCTGCGATCGTGTTCTCATTTACCAGTTCAATTCCGACTGGAGCGGCAAAGTTATTGCAGAATCGATTACTCACGGGTGGAACAAAATCGTCCCTTTCCGGGTTACGGATCCAACCTTGTCACACGCTACAGTCAATCAAGCAAACTGCATCGTTAAGCGACTGGATAGCAGAGAGATTCTCATTCGCGATACGTACCTGCAAGCAAGCGAAGGTGGTTTGTACCGCGATCGGTCGAACTATTGCTGCGTGCCAGACATTTATGCAGAGGGGTTTGATGATTGTTATATCAAACTACTCGAATCGGTGCAGGCGCGGGCTTACATTATTGTTCCCATCTTTTGTGGGAGTCAGCTATGGGGCTTGTTGGCTACTTATCAGAACTCAGGTCCCCGTCAATGGCAACAGGCTGACATTAAAGTTGTCGCCCAAATCGGTACCCAGTTGGGGTGGCCGTGCAGCAGGCAGAGCTATTTGCACAAACCCAGCAGCAGGCAGAGGAACTTCGGCAGGCAAGGGATTCTGCGGATGCGGCCAATCGGGCGAAGAGTGAATTTCTGGCCAATATGAGCCACGAACTTCGCACTCCGCTGAATGCGGTTCTGGGGTTTAGCCAGTTGATGGTGCGCGATCGCTCTTTAACGGCAACCCAGCAGGAACACCTGAACATCATCAACCGCAGCGGTGAACATCTACTGAAACTGATTAATGACGTTCTGGAGATGTCAAAAATAGAGGCGGGGCGCGTTTATTTAGAAGCCGATCGCATCAATTTACATCTGATGCTCGGTAACCTGGATGACATGTTTCGCCTACGGGCAGAAATGAAGGGCATCAAGCTAACAATCTCCCCTGCGGAAGACATCCCACAGTTTGTGATCACGGATGAAAGTAAGCTCCGGCAGGTTCTGATTAATCTGGTCGGAAACGCCATTAAATTTACAGAGCGGGGAACCGTCATCCTTCGGGTCAGCGCTGCGAAAAAGGCAGAGGGCAGAGGGCAGAGTATAGAAGGCAGGGGAGTTGGAGAAATCGAGGAGGACAGGGAAGGAACCGTTTCACCTTCTTCATCCTCCTTATCTCACCACCTCCAAGAGCCTGTGCCCAACCTCACCCCCTACACACTCCTCTTCGAAGTTGAAGACACAGGGGCAGGAATTGCCCTGAATGAACTGGCAAAACTGTTCAAACCCTTTGAACAAACCAGGACGGGCCTAAAATCATCTGAAGGCACAGGTTTGGGGTTGGCAATCAGTCAGAAGTTTGTTCAGTTGATGGGAGGTGCGATCACTGTAACGAGCAAACTGGGTGAGGGGAGTAGGTTTTGCTTTGATATTGAGGTAGAGGGTATCGATGAGGCAACTCATCCCACCTACCATACGATTACTCAGAAAATAATTGGCTTAGCACCTGGTCAGCCAACTTACCGGATTTTGATGGCGGAAGATAACCCGACTAATCGCATCCTGCTATCCAAAATGCTGAGTGTGGATGGATTTGAGCTACAGGAAGCCAGTAATGGTGAGGAGGCGATCGCCCTGTGGAAACAGTGGAAACCTCACCTGATTTTTATGGATATGCGAATGCCAGTTGTGAATGGGTTAGAAGCAACCCAACAGATTAAAGCAGATCCGCAGGGAAAAGACACCATCATTATCGCGCTGACGGCTAGTGCCTTTGAAGAACAGCGGCAGTCATTTTTCTCGGTTGGGTGCAATGACTTTATCCGCAAGCCGTTTCAATATCAGGAATTATTCACGAAAATCAGTCACCATCTTGGGGTGCAATATCTTTATGAAGACTCTAACTGCTCTGATGAAGTCATTCAAACTGATGGTGATCAAGTCTCACCCCAATCTCCCGCCGTTGACCTAAATCGCGATATAGCTCGAATGTCAGACGAGTGGAGAATGCAGCTTCGTCATGCGGCTTTGGCAGGAAATGATTTGCAGATTTTGGAATTGCTTGATGAAATTTCAGACGAGACAGTTGCGTTGAAAGCGGCGATCGCTGACTTTGCAGAAAACTTTCAGTTTGATCAAATCATCGAAATGATAAAACGATCGGAGATGGAGTAATGAATGCTCAAGACAGCCAATCTACAACCAGAAGCGCCGATATTCTGGTCGTAGATGACACCCCGGAAAACATTCGTTTTCTCTCCACAATGCTGATCGAGCAGGGCTACCAGGTTCGCAAAGCCCTAAACGGGAAAATGGCACTCACCGCGGCCCAGGCTGCCCTTCCCGATCTGATTTTGCTGGATATTAATATGCCAGATTTAAGCGGTTATGAGGTTTGCAGGCAGCTTAAGGAAAATGCCCAAACCGCATCTGTGCCGGTAATTTTCTTGAGTGCTTTAAACGATGTAACTGATAAAGTAAAAGCATTTCAGGCGGGTGGCGTAGATTTCATCTCAAAGCCATTCCAGTTCGAAGAAGTTTTAATGCGAATTCAAACCCATTTGAAAATTCAGGATCTGCAATTTCAATTACAGGCTAAGAATACTCAATTACAACAAACGCTGAGTGATCTCAAACGAATGCAAACTCAGATTATCCGACGGCAGAAAATGATTGGGTTAGGACAACTCGTAGCAGGCATTTCCCACGAGATCAACAATCCAATTAACTTTATTGCAGGCAACCTCAAACCTGCTCAAGATTATGTTCAAACCTTATTGAAATTAGTTGCTGCATATCAACAGGAATATCCAGAACCTCTGCCAAAAGTGAAAGAGATTTTTGCAACGGCTGATGTGAATTTTATCGTTTCAGACCTGCAAAAGATAATGAAATCAATGCAGACAGGAGTTGATCGCGTGCGAGCGATCGTTCTTGCGCTAAGGATTTTTTCTCGCTTAGGTGAATCAGATATCAAGGCAATTGATATCCATGAAGGCATCGATAGCGCCTTAATTTTGCTAGATCATCGCCTATCTGGAAAATCAGCTATGTCTGCAATCCAGGTGATTCGTGGATACAGCACTTTGCCGTTAGTAACTTGCTATGTAAGAGAAATCAATCAGGTTTTCTTGAATTTATTGAATAATGCGATCGATGCATTGGAGCAAAAGTTTAATTGCTCAACCAAATCTCACAGAGATCCCACTATTTGGATTAGCACCCAGTTAACGCCAGAACAAACGATTAGAATTAGCATCAAAGATAATGGGAGCGGAGTGCCAGAGGAAGCCAAAGATCGCCTGTTTGAACCCTTTTTACTACCAAACCTGTTGGACAAGGTATGGGGCTAGGGTTAGCAACAAGCTACCAAATCATTGTGGATAAACATAAGGGAAACTTGACCTACTTCTCGACCGCAGACGGTTCTGAATTTACGATCGAAATTCCAATAACGGTATAGGGTTTTCATTTAGGGAGATTCGATGGAGTTGGAGGTGTGTGGGTAATTGGTAATTGGTAATTGCAGTTTCAACCTATTACCGATTACCCATTACCTTCCTCCATCCACTCTAAATTAATTCAACATCACTGTTCTAAAACGTTGCCTGGGCACAGGTTGTTAGCCGCAGAACAGATTCCTGCTGGAAGGTTTGTTTGTAGATACTGATGATTTCAACGATCGCCCGTTCTTTCTCCCCACCACTGGTATAAATTAGAATCAGCAGTTTGCTTGGCTCAACTGTTAGCTTGCCCGTGCGATCGAGATACTGACCGTAGGTTGGAATTACCGTCAACCCCTCGCGAAACCGGGGCGTGACTACCCGATTTATAAACTGTTGCCATTCAGATGCGGCTACAGTCTTACCATCGGGCTTTGACAGCCCAAAGTAGAGTTCATCCTTAACGAACGTTCCTGCTTGACAGGGTAGTTTTCGGGATGGCTGCGGTTGCGGTGGGCTGACGGGATATTTAATGGTTGGTTCTGTAGCGAGAAGTCCTGCTAGCAGCAGGCTTTGCAACGGTTGAGCCAAAAGCGCCATACGGTGGTTCGAATCTCAAATAGAGGGCTACACCTTGAACTTTTCCGTAATCCGTTTCATGGCTTCTTCCACATTTTCTCGACTGTTGAACGCCGAAATGCGGAAGTAGCCTTCCCCGCCGCACCAAAGCCAGAACCGGGTGTTCCAACGACGTTGCAAATGTTTAGCAGCTTATCAAAGAAATCCCAACTAGAAAGATTGTGGGGCGTTTTGACCCAAACGTAAGGCGCGTTAGTTCCGCCAAATACTGACAGACCTGCTGATGTCAACTGCTCTCGAATAATGCAGGCATTTTCCATATAGAAGCTGACCAGTGCCTTGGTTTGCGCCTGTCCCTCTGCGGAGTAAATTGCTTCTGCGCCGCGTTGCACAATGTAGGACACACCGTTGAACTTAGTGGATTGGCGACGATTCCAGAGTTTCCACAATTCCACGTCGGAACCATCCGATGCTTTGGCGGTTAACGTTTTAGGTACGACGGTCAGGGCGCAGCGGGTTCCGGTAAAGCCCGCATTTTTGGAGAAGGAGCGAAATTCGATCGCGCACTCCCGCGCTCCCTCAATCTCATAAATGGAATGGGGCAGGCTGGGATCGGTAATAAATGCTTCGTAAGCCGCATCGAAGAAAATGATCGAGCCATGCGCTCTGGCATAGTCCACCCACGCTTTCAGGTGCTCTTTTGTGGCAGTTGCCCCCGTTGGGTTGTTGGGAAAACAGAGGTAGATTAAATCCACCTTTTGAGACGGGATTTCGGCAGTGAACTGGTTCTCTGCGGTAATGGGCAAATACACTAACCCGTCAAACTCGCCTTTGTCGTTGGCGGCTCCCGTGTGCCCTGCCATTACGTTGGTGTCTACATAAACGGGGTAAACGGGGTCGGTAACGGCGATCGTATTGTTGTCCCCAAAAATGTCCAGAATATTGCCCGTGTCACACTTGGAACCATCAGACACAAAGATTTCGGAGGCATCCACGTCACAGCCCCGTGACTGAAAATCTTGGGCAGCGATCTTTTCCCGCAACCAGGCGTAGCCCTGCTCTGGTCCGTAGCCCCGAAAACCAGAGCGATCGCCCATTTCCTCCACCGCCTTGATCATCGCGGTGCGGCAGGCTTCCGGTAAGGGTTCCGTGACATCCCCAATGCCCAGACGAATGATGTTTGCCTCGGGATGGGCTTCTGCAAAGGCATTCACCCGCCGCGCAATTTCGGGAAACAGATAGCCCGCTTTCAGTTTGAGATAGTTGTCGTTAATAGTTGCCATGATCGATCGCTCTGAACGCCTTAAACCAGTAAAGCAGAGTGAGTAGAAATATACTAAAACTAGAGTAACGAATTGGGCAAAAGCTGAGATGACCACTCTAGATCAGGCGTTAGACGCTGTAATGCAACTCCCATTGAATCAGCAAGAAGCTTTACTGGAAATTGTTCGCAGACGACATATTGAACGTCGTCGGGAAGAAATTGCGAAAGATGCCAGAGAATCAATTTCAGCGTTCCATATGGGCAAACTGAAGCCACAACCTGTAGAGGAGATTATTTCAGATTTACGTCAGTTTTTAGAGGAATCAGATGAGGAATGAAAAATCTCGTCCTGACCTCAAAATTCAAATGTTCCTTCCGCAAATTTGTACGCCGTGATAAAAGTCTTCAAAAACGCATTGAAGATACATTACTGAAAATGCAACTAGATATTTTTGCCCCCAACTTAGGAACACATAAATTAGAAGGTGAACTAAAGGACTACTGGCTTGCCCCTGTGGTTACGATCAGGGCTATTTCATTCTAAAGATTGATTTGAGTTGCTTCAAGCTGAAACCGCAACGACGTTGGGCTTGAGCCATATTGTTAAAGCCCAAGTCCCGATAGAGATTGAGTGCCAGATTTCGAGCAATTGCCCATATCTGAGGCAAGGGAACTATCCGGATTCTACAAGCATCCTCAGCTTGCGTCACATCTCGCACATAATGCACTTTGTTTTCCACACCCCAATATGAGCGAATTCGGTGAGCAAACTGACACGCAGTTTCACGCAACGAGGAAATGTAATAGCGTATCTCGGTTTTACCCACAATTTCATACTCTCCTTTCAGCAAGGTACGAGTAGCCCTCACGCGAATCAAGGTGCATAGTCCTGCCCAAGGACGAATATCATCAAGAGTTTGACAAATTTCAACTATTCGTTCCTCTATGCGTCCATGACCTTTGCTAAATTCTGTGTAAGTGTCTTCCACTTGAAAGTTCGCCTTGACCTCTTTGAGCAGCCCAGATTGGTTGCCTTTGAGTGCTCCTAGATAGTGATTGTGACTCTCAACAATTGAGGTGCAACTTTTTTTGGGTGTTGATCGCATCAAAAGCAAACACCACTCCATTGCAAGCGAACTGTTTGACTAACTGGGGCAACACCTTGATCTCATTGCTCTTATGCTCAACCTCGTAGGGTTCAAGAATCAAACCCCGTTCAACCAAATACACACTCACCAGTTGAATCGCTGGATGCGGCTCAGTGGTTGAATGCTCCGATACCAGTTGATAGGAGCCACGCCATCGTTTGCCATCGACAGCTACCATCTCACCCGCACGAGGACTAATCTCAAAAACTTGGCTAAACAAGCTGAATACTGTTGATAATCTACGTTGAGCAGCACTCGGCGAATCGTGCTGTAGGAGGGTAAACGTCCTTTAGCTGGGTCAAACAACCCTACTAATTCATCGTGATAAGCGTTGAGCCAATCTCCAATGGCTAGAAACCCTCGACATCCTGCTGCCACTGCTAAGGTGAACAATGCTAGACACAGGGCTTGATTGTGCCGTTGTCCGGCTCCTCGTCGGGGGTCAGGCAAGTGAGCAAAAGCTTCCACAATCGCAAGGGTGCTCATGGTTGAACGGCAGTAACGGATTAAGCCTCAGCTTATCGGATTGTCTACCTCGTCTAGAATGAAATAGCCCTGCTAAGCAACCTGTTTAAAGGCTTTGTGAGAAAGGTTTCAAGAAGAACTCTTTTTCATATCAAATTCTATCGAGTTTGCACTAAACGAAAGGCTGTAAGGACATGCCATTGGCATATCCTTAGTCCAGAATTAGATGCAGCGAACGGAGAATTGTTATGACAACGCCTCTCAATCTCACCATTGATTTAGGACTGCTACATCAAACAGTCATACGGGAACGAGCTTTTCTTGAGCCAAATGCTTCCTACAGCGTGAAGATAAAGTGGATCAGGGTGAATGGCGATCGCCCGCTCATAGGACTCCAGCGCATTTCCGTAAGCCATTATCTCAGTTAGCAATAGCCCGCGATTAAACCAGGCCTGATGGTAGTCGGGTTGAAGCGCTACAGCTCTGTCGTAGGAGGCGAGGGCTTCCGCATAGCGCTTCAGGCCACACAACGCGTTACCACGGTTATTCCAGGATTTGCAGTAGCCAGGGTCTAAAGCAATCGCCTTATCAAAAGCAGCGATCGCGGCTTCATACTGCTCTTTTTCGCAAAAGCTACATCCTTCTTTGTCCCATTGTTCCGGGTTGTGCTGATTCTGATCGAGAGGGTTTGTCATCGCAATAATGAATCACCATTCGGTTCATTATCTATTGTCGAAATCCGGGTTTTTGACAGGATGGGTGGATTACACCCCAAACCGAAATACGGTCGTCTCCAGAATGTTTGTCAGTTACTCAGGAGTCTAGCTGGCGATAACGAAAGCAATCAACGGTGTGATCATGAACTAATCCACAGGCTTGCATGAAAGCATAACAGATTGTTGATCCGACAAACTTGAAATTGCGTCGAATCAAATCCTTACTCATCGCACGCGATTCCGAAGTTTCAGCGGGAACTTCCTTGATTGTTTGCCAGGAGTTGAGGATGGGTTTGCCGCCAACAAAACTCCAGATATAGGTGTCGAAACTGCCAAATTCCTGCTGCACTTCCAGAAAAGCGCGGGCGTTTTGAATGGCAGCCTGAATCTTGAGCCGATTGCGGACAATACCGGAATTCGCCAACAGTTCTGCAACCTTGGCTTCGTCATAACGAGCGATCGCTTGGGCATCAAATTGATCAAACGCAGTTCTGTAGTTTTCGCGCTTCCGCAGAATGGTGATCCAGCTTAGTCCGGCTTGCGCTCCTCTAGAATCAACATTTCGAACAGACGATCGTCATCATGGGCCGGAACCCCCATTCGCGATCGTGGTACTCGATATAAAGGGGATCATCGTTAACCCAGGCACAACGGCGAACCGTCATCATTTCTTGCCCGTTTTAGGCTCTGGTTCGGCTGAATTTAATGCCTGATCTAGTACAGCGCGGGCATGTTCCGCTTGAGTTCGGGCTTCGCGGTAGCGCAAATTTGCTTGGGCATAGGTCTTTAGAACTTTAAAGCCATCCTTGAGCGTGGTAATTTCATCCTCACTGACTGGCTCATCACTAAATAGAACATCAATCATGGTGCGAATTTGCATCGCTTCTGTACGAGACTCCTGAACTTTTAGCTTGAGAGTTGCCAGGGTACTCAGTACTTGGACCGCTTGCGTTACCGCATCTTCGTCCGAACTAGGTGTAGAGGTGGGTTCTTTCACTTCAATAAATTGCTGAGGGCCAAAACCATCGGATAGCTCAGTAGGGAGTTTACCCGCATCCATCAGTTCGATCAACTGATCCATCGCCTTTTCGCGGGCTTTAGAGGAATCCTTGCCCGGAACCGTCAGAATGACTTCGGGACTTTGCACGAGTGTGTATTGAACCATAGTTGTAAAATAGAACATTTGTACTAATTCTACAGGGAATTCCGAGAACAGTGTAAGCATTTTATGCTGAATCTAGGGCGAGGGGCGATCAACAATGGGCAATGGTGATGCGATAAGAGGACATCTATGGCAAAGGACTGAGTGCTGAGGACTGAGTGCTAAGTATGAAAACCAGTTATTGCAATGCTCTCAGCAGTTTGATTAATCGAACCTGTAGCAGGGCTGCTCTATTTGCAAGGGAAGGAGTTCCCTTGCACCACTCCTTCCCTTACACCTATTCTCTATCTAGCGCTTATTGTCTTTTAGTAGAACATTCTGCGGACTCTTGCCCTTCGGCTGAATTTCCATCAGTTGAACCGTTGTGAGCTGGTTTACTCTTTTCCCACAAATCCTGTTGGGGCTTGCCAATTTCAACGTTGTTCTTGTCGAAGGCGACGCGAACACGGCGACGAAATTCTCGGCCAACGTTCCATTGCTGTGCAGGCTGGGTTTTAAGCCAGACACGAATCAGCATTCCGGTGTGGGAGATGTTGTCTACCCCAAGAACTTCTGGCGCTCCAGCAAACAAATCATGCCACGCTGGTTCTTCGTACATCCCTTGGGCAACTTGCCGCAGCACATCAAGGGCACGATCTATATCGGTGTCATAGGCAACCTCGATCGAGAAATCGACTCTTGACCAGGTTCGAGTCAGATTTTTACCTGAACAATGGAGCTGTTGGGAATGGTGATGAGCTGTCCTTCGCCATTTCGAAGCTGGGTAATGCGGAGATTCATGTTCTCCACCAGACCAGACTCTGTGCCGACCATGATGATGTCACCGATCGCGTACTGGTCTTCGACTAGAATCAGAAACCCGTTAACCACATCCTTAACAACGTTTTGAAATCCGAGAGAAATGGCAAAGGCAACAATACCGCCGATCGCCAGGACTGAGCCAATGGGCAATCCAATAATTCCCAGCGCCCAGGTAAGGCCGATGATGTAGACAACAAAGGTTTTTAGTCCCTTTAGCGACTGAACGGTAGTCGAGATCCGCAACGCTTCCCGCTGGGCATCGCCGCCGCCAAAAAGTCATATTTGTCCCAGACCTTGGCTAAACGGTTTAGAAGCGCATCGCCCAACCGGATCAACAACCCGGTGATAAACCAGATGAGGAGTAGTTGGAAGGGAAGTCTGAGAATTTGTGTTGCCAAAGCCCGAGTCCAGGGAATAGCCACAGAATCCAGGCGGTGCCTCCCACCCAGATAGCCGCCTGTCCCCAGACTGACAACCACCTCAAGAAGGCAACAAGGCTGCGCCGCCGTTGCAGAGTGAATTGATGACGTAGCGTATCTAGAAATACCAACCGCTGGGAAATTTGGCCTGCTTCTCCAGTTGTTGGTCGCCCTGTGGGGGAGAAACCGTTACCGGGCGATCGGTTCCGGGAGGGGCCGTTAGAGGAGCAACCGTTGTTGGGTCAGGAATAGGAGGGGCTTCCGCTTCCTGTCGTGCTGTCAGTACCCGATCCCGATGTTTCAAAAAACGCTGTGCCAGCCACAGCACAAAACTGGCAATAGCCATTCCAAGGAGGATATAGGCAGCCTGATTAGCCCGTTCCTTCAAGCTTGCAGTTGTTCGCTCTTTCAGCGCTTGACGCACTTTAGAGTCGATCTGGGTTCGCATGTATTCGGCAACTTGTCCGATCGGGGAGCCGTAATAGTTCGCATCCAATTGGGTAACCGTCATAACTTTGATGGGTTCAGGATGGTTTTCATCCTTCACCAGAATAATGGTCTCGCGGTTGAGGGTTGCAACTCCCACCTGTAGTGTTTTGTAGTCATAGCTGGTGTTGGTTGTTGCTCCCTGGTTGGAAATGGAAACATTATTTTGAAGCAGCCGATTCAGATTTGCTTCAATTTGTTGGGCACGCTGCTCTACGGGCGTTAGATTGCCGGGTTTGCTGCGATCGAGAACAGCAGGCGATGCAACTTTAAATAATTCACTCCCCTCAAAATTGACCGCTGCAACTTCGAGGGAACCGGTTCGCTGTACGCCTTTGGGTAGCTGATTCAGCAGCGGCGGGTCAGAGTTTATCGGGAGTGGAATCTGCCCTACAGCGGTAGACATCCAACCAGTCGCCATTACAAACGTCAGGAGGCCGATTAGAATAAGGCGGACAAACGGATGGAGCCGAACTTTTCGACCATTTGCGAAGTTCCTGAAGAACGCCTGCACATTTGTGCTGAGCCTGGAAAATTGCATGGGTCATCTCGATCGTAATTCGCTAGCTGTGCACACCCTAGTTAAGAATGAGTACCAGGGCTTTTGTTCCAAAATGGGTTAAAAGCGCAAAGTCGTTAAAGAATCCCTGCGTTTAATCCGTCTTGATGGTGCATCACAACAAGGAACAAATCATAAGGCAAAAGGCAGAGTTGTGGAATTTTACTTCCTAAAGGACTTTTGCATTAGTTCTGTGGCATGTATCCAGTTCTACGTGTTTAAAGATTTACTGTCAGCACCAATAGCCGTTCTTAGCGTGTCAAGAAGAGATCGGAGGGCTTGTGCGGTATCGGAATTTGTTACTTCGCCAATTGCCGTTAATTTTTACGAACAAAAGGAATAGTCAATGATGCTCCTTCAACAACATCGGCCGAGAGCGCTGTCAGCGTCAGCAGAAGAGAGTCATGGAACCTAGAACCCCCAAATTCTGAAGGGGACGAGCTTAAGGTAGCAACGGCTTTGCCGACAAATTCACCCGACGAAACTGTCCAATCGAGGGCATTTTTGAGGACTCCTGGCATTCCGTAGGCATATTCTGGTGTACAAATGATTACACCGTCCGATTCTTGGAGCAACGCGCGGAAGTTTATCACCGATATTGGAGCTGCTTGATCGTCAAGATCTGGGGTGAAATGGGGAAGATCTGCTAACCCGTGATAAATCGTAAATTCAACGTCTTTTGGGGCCATCTTAGCCAACGCTTGCACAAGCGCCGTGCTGGAAGATTCTGTTCGTAAACTTCCAGAAATGGCAAGAATTTTCATAGTGCTTTTGCCATTCGCAGAAGTTTTCGCCCCACTTCTTCCATCGTGTAGAAGAAGGTAAAGAACCGCATAAGTTCATCGATCGGAGAATCACTTTTGTCCTGTTTCTGCACCTGGTTAATCTGTTGCTCAAACTTATTGAATTGGCTGGCAACATTATTTAGCGTTGTTTCTAAATCAATGAGTTGAACGGGAGATTGACGCGATCGTACCGCTCCAGCCAGCGACAGCATTGCAGCAGAGGTTTCTTCCGCGAGTTGTTTAATTTGAGGCGATAACGTTTGCCAATACATATTCTGCTGTCTTGTTTGAACCGTATGCTCCATTGCTAAAGTGTGTTCCCAAATTCGATGGGCAAAAAAGTCCCAGGTTTCATTAACAATGGTTTCTGGTGGTTCACCAGCCTGTCCCTGCTTTATTTCTTTGCGTAATCGTTGATTCTCTTGAAATTCTTTAATGATTTGAGTCTTCAGATTAGTTGCTGCCTCTTTATCGTAATGACTACCCAATGCACCATCGATGACCAATTGATAAAGCTGTTCTAAGTTCTCCAGTTGTTGAAAGAAACATCGTCGCAGTTCACCCCCGCATGGGATGGGAAGATCAGATGGCTGACTAAAACGGCCATTCCAATTCCCAGTGACGTTTCTAAAAATCTACCCCAGGCATACCACCAGAGATGTGAACTATGGTTCAAAATGACGATCGCTGAAACATACCCCCATTTTTGCGGCTTCGTTCTGCTTGCAAACATAGGACACAAGAATGGTGAGAAAAATAGAAATGCCCAGCGACCAGACATTGCTGCCCAATAGACTACAAAAAAGAACGCCCGCAAGCACCCCGATGATGGTTCCAATTACCCGCTGAATTCTAAGTTCCACGTATTCCCCGATGTGGAACCCATGATAATAACGGCGGACATTACGGCATAAAACGGGTATTCCCATTTCAAACCTTGAGCAATTGCACCAGCCAGTGTAGCAGCCACCGCAATTTTCAACGCCGTTTTTACCAGCGGCACATTGGCTGCGATCGCTGGATTCGCAATCCACTTTTCGACTTTTCCCAAGAAGTGCTGGGATTTCTGAGCCTTATCAGAACCTGATTGAGTGCCTTTAATCATGTTATTGCTCAGTCAACTTCCCTGTACACAACCATTCACTCACTTCAGCCGGAGCCTGGGCACGCTGGAGGTACTCTCGCAACTCCGGTCCTTCCAGAACCTCATTTTGCAGTAATCGCTGGGCCAGGTCTTCCAACAAGTCTCGATTAGTAATCAGAATATTTTGGGCGATCGCGTGGGCGTTATCGACGATCGCCTTCACTTCCCGATCAATTTGCACCGTCACTTCTGGACCGATCGCACGGCGGGTGCTTTGTCCACCTAAAAACTGGTTTTGAGTTTGTTCAAACGCAACTGGGCCAAGCGTTGTGTCCATTCCGTAAAGCGTCACCATTCGCTCTGCAATACTGGTCACCTTCTGAATATCATCGCTGGCTCCGGTGGAAATTCTGCTAAACACCACTTCTTCTGCCGATCGCCCCCAACAGCGTTGCAATTCGTCCCCGCAGTTCATCTTCTGCCATCAAAACCGATCTTCTTCGGGAAGCTGAAGCGTATAGCCCAATGCACCCACACCACGGGGCACGATCGAAATCTTCTCTACCGTGTCTGCTCCCGGCATTAAGGAACCCACGATCGCGTGGCCGACTTCGTGATAGGCAACAACCTTTTTTCCTCTGGATTCAAAACCCGAGACTTGCGCTCTAATCCGGCTACCACTCGCTCAAAGGCTTCGCTAAACTCTGCCATGCGAATTAAGAGTTGCTGCCGACGCGCCGCCAGCAGGGCTGCTTCATTGACTAGATTTGCCAGGTCCGCCCCGAAAAGCCAGATGTGCGGGCGGCCAGCGCCTCAAAATTGACATCCTCTGCCAGCTTTACTTTTTGGAATGAACCCGCAAAATTGCTTCCCGTCCCTGCTTATCGGGACGATCGACCACCACCTGGCGATCGAATCTGCCTGGTCGTAGCAGCGCAGTATCCAGCACCTCCGGGCGATTCGTAGCGGCCAGGATAACCACCCCCGTATTGCCTTCAAATCCGTCCATTTCGGTCAAGAGTTGATTGAGGGTCTGTTCCTGCTCACTATTGCTTCCGGCAAACTGTCCGTTCCCCTGGCCCGGCCTAGCGCATCTAACTCGTCAATAAAAACAATGCAAGGCGCTTTTTCCTTCGCCTGCTGGAACAAATCACGAACCCGCGCCGCCCCTACTCCCACAAACAATTCAATGAATTCAGCGCCCGAAATACTGAAAAACGGTACTCCTGCTTCCCCTGCGATCGCCTTTGCAAGAAGCGTTTTGCCGGTTCCCGGTGGCCCGACAAGCAACACGCCTTTCGGAATCACCGCACCAATCTGAGTGTATTTCTCAGGGTGTTTCAAAAAATCAACAATTTCTACCAGCTCAACTTTTGCCTCATCCACCCCAGCAACATCTGCAAACGTAATCCCAGTATTTCCTTCCGCATAGATACGGGCTTTACTTTTGCCAACGGTCAAAGCGGCTCCACTAGCGCCCTGCATACGCCGCATTGCCCACAGCCAGATCCCCACGAAAATTAACGGTGGCGCAACCCATCCCAAAAGGGTCGTGAAAATATTCCCTGGTCGGGCGGTGCTGCTCCAAACTCAACGTTTTCCTGTTCCAGCAGTTTGACCAGATCGGACGTGCTGGCATCAATTCGAATCGTGTAATAAATCGGAGCAGGCTTTCTCGATTCTTGAGATGAACTGGAAGACGGGCTGGGTTGGGGACTGAGTACCTGTCCAGAAGCTTGAGGGCTAGGAGATTTTTCAGTCGTTGCTGGAGAAGGACTGGCTGCTGGAGCCGCCGGTTGGGCTGATTGAGATCCCGTTGCATCCTGCTTTAGCGTGTACCGGATCTCATCTTCTTTGATGTAAGCCTGGTAAACCTTGCCATCCTTCACCTGGCGGATAAAGGTACTGTAGGGAACCCGGGTTGGTCGGGGCCGCAGCGAGGGCAGCACGAGAAAGTTGAGAAGCAGAAGAAAGAGAATAAAGGAGATCAGACTGCTGCTAAACGTTTGAGGCTTGGGAAGATTAGGTTTACGATCGCCATCCTTTTCAATGGGCATGGAAAACTCCAGCGAAGGATTATGAGTTCAGGGAGGAAATTCACTGCCTGCAATGTATCGGAAACCATACTAATCCGCAATCTAAACCAGTAGAACTTTTACCTTGGGAATAACCACTATGCTGTGCAACAAGAAATTAGAGCTAAGGCTAGATCTGTTAAAAACTTTGAAAGGAGCAGTCACCCTGGCCGTTGACCCTAGCCGTGCAGACGCGACTCCTGATATTGAAGATGGCATGATTCGATTGAAGGCAACTCAGGTAGCGATCGAATATGTCAAAACCCTGCCTGGCGTAGCCGAAATTGTTCAGCAGCGCTACCTGGCTCCACCTCCTGATATGGAAGCGCTGGCAACCCTGCCCCCGGTTCTCTTGGACGCAGCTTTGCAGACTACATCCAGGAGACAGGGTTTGATCCCAATTACTACCGCCCACTGCCAATACCATTTCTGGCGCAGAAGTGGGAAGAACACTGGAATAAACCCCTCACCCAGTGGCGCGAAGAGTTGAGCGTTTCGACGGTTAATCGATATGTCCCGTAGTGCGCTTATATAGCAAAGTGCTGAGTGCTGAGGACTAAGTGCTGAGTAGGAAAACCAGTTTTAGCAATGTTCTCAGCAGTTTGATTGTCCTAACCTGTAGCAGTACTGCTATAAGAATTTGATTTGAGAACGTTGCAGATTTATCAGGGGCGAATGATTATTCGCTCCTAACAAAAGGTTGATGCATAATCAAGTTCTATTTAGATCGGTATTAAAAGCGCTGGGCCATCGTCCTGAACAGCAGGATAGGCAAGGGGTAACTTCATGGTCTATTGCCCCTCGCCTATTGCCTATCGCCCGTACCTCAGTTTGTTTACGTCTCTCTGCCCCGTTAGGAATGTTTAACCGTCGAATAACGACCTACACAGCCGACAGTGGAGAGCCTACCGGGTTTGCGCCAGGGGCTTGATATAAGAGCTAAATGCATCTGGGTGGTCGTTGTACTCGTGCAGCAGGATCTTCTCATCGGGACTTAAGTCTGGATCACGATCGCTGTCAATTTCCTGCACAGTGGTCTCTACCAAGGAAATTTGCTCCTCTGCTTCCATCAACGCTGCTTGCATATCTGGATGAAGCAACCCTTCCAGAGCTTTCAGTTCTTCGTACTTTAAGTTTGCGGCGTGCAGCTCTTCCTCAAGCGTTTCTTTCTCCTGTTTGAGCTGATCAACAGCATCGTGATGAGCCTTCAAAGACTTCAATAGTGGGATCACTTTACTTCTCAAGGTCATATGCTCAACATCAAGCTTCTGAAATCTGTCTGCTAGCTGCACATAAGCACGACAGAGACGGGCATAGCGTTCTGCAAGATCACTCATAATTCAACTCGTTAAGGCTAATGGGATTAAAGCGAATAGAAATCTATCAAAGCCACCTTGACTCAACGCGATCGCGTCCCTGATCTTAAGAAAGACTGCTGTCACGGAAGTGTAGTTTGTATTACGTTACAAACGTGGGATCGCAAAAATTTTGCGGGATCACCCATTTTTTATTTCACAGCTATTTTCGACGTCGAAGAAACAGCTTCTGGATTTCCACCGCCCAAAATCCAACGGTGCTGATTGCAAGGCTGAGCAACAGTTCTTGAGTGGTCAATTCCTTCGTTTCAAAAATGCCTTGAAACCAGGGAACATAAATAACAGCCATCTGCAATGCAAGGGTCAGCAAAACGGCCCCCAACATTGGCCGATTGAAAGCAATCCCTGATGAATCAGAAGATCCCGTTCCGATCGCATCGCCAATGCCAAACTGATTCTAGAAAATGCAAGGGTTGTAAACACCATTGTTTGCCAGTTTTGCCAACCCGTTTTCCAGAAGTAGTAGCCCGTTCCCAGAAACACCAGCCCCATCAGCAGCCCAACCCAGATGATGTCTCTGCCCACCCCCGACTGAAGACGCTCTCGTTCGGTGGATAGGGAGGGCGCTGCATGACATTGCTTTCAGCCGGTTCGACGCTCAGAGCCAACGCCAACAGTCCGTCAGCCAGTAGGTTTATCCAGAGGATTTGGGTTGGCTTGAGGGGCAGAGGCATCAACAGGAACGGAGCCAGCAGCATAATCACAACGCCACTGGTATTTCCCGTCAGGTTATAGCGGATGAACTTGCGGATATTGTCATAAATCACCCGGCCTTCTTCAACCGCGGCCACGATCGTGGCGAAATTGTCGTTCAACAACACCATGTCGGCGGCTTCTTTGGCAACGTCGGTTCCGGCAATTCCCATCGCAACTCCGATATCGGCTTTACTGAGGGCAGGTGCATCGTTCACTCCGTCCCCGTCATTGAGACAATTTGCCCCCGATTTTTCAGCGCTTCGACGATCGACAGCTTCTGTTGCGGAGATACCCGTGCATAAACCGAAACTGATCCCACCTCCTGTTCTAGTTCGGGTAGGGAAAGCTTGTTGAGATCCTGTCCGGTCAAATATTGTCCGCTGCTGGAAATTTCCAGTTCTTCGGCAATATGCTTGGCCATTAAGGGATGATCACCCGTGATCATGACCGTGCGTATCCCTGCACGGTTACAGGTTTGTACAGCCGCTTTTGCCTCTGGACGAGCCGGATCCAGCATCCCCACCAGACCCGCGAAGACTAAATCTTGTTCCAGGGTTGCTTCGGTTCCTGAAGCTGGAAGTTGTTCAAGCGGACGAAAGGCAACCCCAAAACGCGCGTGCCAGATGCCGCTAGGCGATCGTTGCTGTCGCGGATTTTCTCTTGCCAATCAGCGTTCAACGGCTCCCAGCTATGGTCATTCCAGACCTTGTTGGAGATCTGAAGCAATCCATCGACCGATCCTTTCGTAAACGCAATGTAGGGAGTTGGAGACAGGGCGAGAGGATTGGGAAGAAGGCTGGAAGAGCCATTGGGGTACTTCCACGTCCCGTCTTCCCGCTCAACCCGGTGAACGGTGGTCATGCGCTTGCGACCGGAGTCGAAGGGGGCTTCTGCAAGCCGAGGAAACAATTGCTCCAACTCTTCCTTGCATAAACCGAGACGATCGGCAGCTACCACGAGCGCAATTTCAGTCGGGTCACCGATCGCTTGAGGAATATCTGAGTCACTCATGGCTTTGTCTTCTGGCGCAGCTCCGATGTCGCAGCGATCGGGCACCAGCGCATTGTTGCAAAGCGCGCTTCCGACCAGCGTGATTGCCATTGAGGCAGGCAACGGGCTACCCTCGCCAGGGTTAAAAATTGATTTTTTCCGTCTAATCGGGACGTAATTTCAGCAAAGGATTCGCGTAAATCGACCCGCTGACCTGCCAACGACAGAATCGTGACGGTCATCCGGTTTTCAGTCAAGGTACCCGTTTTATCGGAACAGATAGTTGTGACCGATCCGAGGGTCTCAACGGCAGGCAGTTTGCGAATTAAGGCATGGCGTTTAAGCATTCGCCGGGAACCCAACGCCAGGGCAATGGTGACAACCGCCGGTAAACCCTCTGGAATAATTGCAACGGCAAGGCTAACGGCTGTCAGGAACATGTCTTCAAATTTTTCGCCACGGAATATGCCGAAGCCGAAAATGATTGCCACCAGAATCAGGGCCGCCAGCGCTAGTTTGCGCCCCAGTTGATCCAATCGTCGCTGTAAAGGGGTTTGCTCTTGCTCAACAGACTGTATGGAATCAGCAATTTTCCCCAGTTCCGTGTTCATGCCAGTTGCGGTAACAACCGCTCGGCCCCGTCCATAGGTGACAATCGTGCCCATAAAAACGAGGTTTTGGCGGTTGCCTAAAGGCGAATCTTCTCCAGCGATCGGCGCAACGCTTTTTCAATGGATTCCGACTCTCCCGTAAAGGCAGATTCCTGAGTCCGCAGGTTGATACTTTCAAGTAATCGCCCATCTGCGGGCACCTGGTCCCCATCTTCAAGCTGCACGATGTCACCAGGTACCAAATCATGAGCTAAAATCTGCTGCCATTCCCGATCGCGCCAAACTCGCGCCTTTGGAACGGCCATCTTTTTCAGGGCCGCAAAATCCTTTCCTGCCCGATACTCCTGGGTAAAGCCCAAAACTGCATTGAAAATGACGATCGCCAAAATTGCCGCCGCATCCTTAAAATCCCCAAGATCGCCGAAACAACTGCCGCCACAATCAACACCACGACCGTTGTTGCAGTAAATTGCTCCCACAGCATAAGCCAGGGACTTTTTGGAGGCCGTTCCCTCAGTTCATTTCGTCCATATTCAGCAAGGCGACGATTTGCTTCAGCAGAATTTAATCCGGTATCTTCGGACGTCCCTAGCTGACGCAAGACTTCGCGGGCTTCAAGTTGGTACCAAGCATTCATGTTCGATGGCTTATCTGTGTGAGGTGAACGATCACAAACAGATTAAACCATACTCATTCTTGGAGATTGGTAATTGGGGATTGGGGAAGTTTTGAATTTTGAATTTCGAATTAATTCTGGCCCCTGACCCTGACTCCTGATCCCTGCAATTTGCCGCCTATTCCCCATCCAATGCTTCTAGTCGTTGCTGATCCTCGATCGCCTGAATAGCCAGCAGCAGTTCCTCTTCCTGCACCTCAAACTCTTCTTCTGAAATTTCACCCATATCGACGGCAAGCTGAAGCGCCAAAAGCCGTTTATGCAGATTTTCTTTATTGTCTAGTTCTGCTTCTGCCCGTTCCTGAATTTGTTCAGCAATCCAGGCCAGTCCGGTGATAGGAGCGAAAAGAAGACGAAGAACCATAGGGCGGAGGGGTGAGGGGTGAGGGGTGAGGGGTGAGGATAACTTGTTATGGTGGCCTATTGCCTATTGCCCATTACCTATTGCCTTTTTATCCTTTATTCTTCAGCCTTTATCCTTTGTGCTTTGCCATTAATCAAATCGATCGAGCTGGGCAAAGTTGTAGGGAGCGGTGAGGCTGTTGTAGCGGATCTTCAAACGCTGGTCGAAATGTTGGTCTAAACCGTCTACCTGAGCGTTGAAGGATGGTTCTGCTTCCCAAGGAATGAGGTAGGCGGCGTTATAAATCATGGATTCGGTCAGTGTATCGTTCTCCACAACCTCTGTTGCTGAGGGATTCAACGCCGCCCGAAATGCCTCAATAATGCCCTGCTTACGGTCCTCGATGGTGCGTTCGATCGCTTGCCCAATCAATACGACCTCATCCATGCTGAGATTCTTGCCTTCCAGACTATTCCGTTTTGCCCGTAGGGAGTCATTCTCATTCAACAGCGCTTGCAGTTCCACATCCTGCTGCCAAAAGACTTTAACTCCCACTTCGCGCTGTCCTTCAAGCTTAGAAAATAGTTTCTCTAGCCTGGGTCGGTGCGGTCCGGTTAACTGATTCGTTACGGTTTCCCAGTCTTCAATAATTAACCCAAACTGGAGCGGTAGCAGGGTATGGTATCCCGCCTGCATTGCCTGCTCTAGCACTTTTTCGTGACCTAACAAATTGCGCCGACTTGCAAGATACCTCTCCTGCTGAGCTTCAGAGCAGAGAAAGGCAAATCCATCAACAACTTGAGTACTTACTGGCTGTTTATCTAATCCTCCAGATCACAATCCTGTGGACCAGGAGCGGGAAGATTCCGTACAAATAAAGTCCGTAGCTCATAGGGGAAAGCTAAAAACGATGAGAATTGAGAGTAGTATCGCCAAAGGCTATTGCTATAGTTCCCCCATACTCCGCAAAATCTCTTTGATCACAGGAGCAAGTCTGGCAAGTCTTTATAAATCAGCGGTAATTGTACGGTGAAGTGGGTCCAGCCTGCTTCACTGTCCACGTGAATGGTGCCGTTCATGTGTTCGATGAACTTTTGAACCAGACTCAGCCCTAAACCCGTACCACCCTGATGCCAGCGATCACCATTAGGTACCCGGTAAAACCGTTCAAACAAGCGGGGCAGCGATTCAGCAGGAACTTCAGCCTCATTGCTGAGAACAAAGTAAAGGAAGGTGGCGGAAGGAAGGAAAGACGAACAGCATTTTTGTTCATCCTTTGTTTCCAAACAGTCTTCCCGTCTTTCTTCTTGAAACACTTTCAGGATAATTTTGCCCCGGGAGGCGTATATTTGCAGGCATTATTGAACAACTCCGTTAAGATTCGCCCCAAGCCTGACGGGCTGGTTAGAAATGGAGCCATATCTGGCTCCAGATGAATTTGGATTGCCTGCTGCCGTTGCTGTGCACGAACCTTAAAGGATTCGGCAATGGGTAAAATCCAGTTTTGCAAATCTACAACTTCCAGGATGTCCTGTTCAGCATGGGCCTCCAAACGCTGCAAATCTAAGAGGTCATTAATAAGCTCTACCTCGCGATCGCAGGCTGACTGCAAAACCTCCAAATAGGATTGCCGCCGTTTGGCATCAGGGATAAGTTGGAGCATTTCGATCGCCATTTTCATCGTTGCAAGGGGGCTTCGTAGCTCGTGGGCAACGGTACTGATGAAGTCATCCTTAAGGGAACTAGACTGCTGAAATTCCTCTAGTTTATGCTTCAGCTCACTAAAAGCTGCATGCTTGGCTAAGCGGGTGGCAATGGCCTCTAACAGTTCTGCACGGGTGAAGGGTTTTGTCAGATAGTCATCCGCTCCCAAACTCATGCCCCGGCGAAAGTCGTTCAATTCCGATCGGGCAGACAAAAAGATAAAGGGAATTGCTTCTGTTGTGGGCAATTTCTGTAATTTTTCTAGGACACCAAATCCATCCAATTTAGGCATCATCACATCACAGATGATGAGGTCGGGAATAGTTGTTATCGCTAATTCCACACCCATCTGTCCGTCTGCTGCTGCGATCGCCTGAAATCCTTCAGCATTAAGCATGTCCACAATGTTTTTGCGAACCGCTTGCTCATCCTCGATGATCAATATGGTCGGCATTTTCAGAGAACTCCACTGTCCAGCATTACCTTGAATCGTCCTACAGGCACCCATGATTGGCTTCATAACAACCCTTTAAGGGGACTCACGCAGGTACGAGTAATCAGTAATGGGAATTGTAGTTTCAGCAGATTACCCATTACCACCTACCCATTACCAAAGTATCTTCATAAACTTTTGCGTAAATCCTGTTCAGATTGTTTCGGATCTGGTTTGCGATATCAGTGATCTGCCGCATGTCCCAATCATTTTGCTGCCATAGGCTTGGTTTGGAATAGAGACGCATATAAACCGAGGGTAAGTTGAAAGCTGAAAGCCAAAAGCCAACTGATTGCAAGCTTTCAGCTATTTTTGTTGAATCTGTCCGCCCATCTACTGTTAATCGTTTTATTTAGCCTCCTTGCAAATCAGCTTCGTTATCCCAGCCCTCCCAAATGGGCTTTAGAAGAGCCAATGTGAGAAACGCCATACATCAAGAGAACGTTTCTTCTACTGGATAAATTAAAGTTCGTACTTTTCCAGAAAAAGAGAATCAGTAAAAGTCCGGATATTACTCTTTATGCTGCAAAACACTGGAGTTGAGCCAACTGTTACCAGGAACCCCTGTACACAGCAATTCTTGAGTTTCAGAGGTGTTTTTGTCAGAAGAGGAGGCACTGTACAGGCGGGTTTACGAGTTTATCAATCGAATCTTCACTCTGTAATGAATTTGACGGCAAAATCCGCCCCTACCGAATGCCGGACTTATTTAATTTCCATTCCTTAGAGCAATGAGCAGAAGTGAACTCATTAATAGCAGTAGCCAAGATTGCTGCCTGAACTGCCAATGACACTGTTAAATATCCAGGCAGTTCCTGGTGGAAGGAACAGTGGAGCCTTTGTAGGATCGATCGCCACCCAGTTATAGCCATCTGCCTGTGCTGTTTTAACCTGCCCATCCGGGTTCAAAATAACTGCAACCTGCTGTCCCTGGTAAACCTGGCCAATGACGTTACTGGGATAATCGATGATTCTAGGTGCGCTTCGAACATTCACCATTGAGGGTTGCTTTAAGTAGCGGCAAGCGGTAGTGGGTGGTGTCGGACCGCCACAGGTTTTGAGAACCGGGGTTTGGACGTAACCATTAACTGGAGAGTTGATTCTGGCAAATGGGCTTCCAGGATAGGGGATATTGACGAGAAATACTTGCTGATTAGGGTTCAGAAGTAATAGTGCGGGGCTAAGGGTTGAATCTGCTTCAAAAACGGGAGTTGATAGTTTGGCAGCACGGCATAGGGAACTCTGAGCAATGATTTGTTTCGGGGGATTGCTCCGGCTTTGGCGGGCTTTGCCTGAGCAGCGTAAGGGACAAGCATTCCGATCGCGGCGATTGCCGTAGTGACTAAAGCGTTTACTGACAATTTGAAAGAGACTTTGGACATGCAGAACACTCTTGAAAATTTATTCGCTAAAGGTTTTCCGAAGAAGGGATTATCGCACGGAATCCTCTAAATCCTCCCAAAACAACAAAGACTTTTAGAAATTGGAGTGAGCAAAAAATTGAGAATGATGAGTTGAGAACACATATCTCCTCCTCCACTCCCCACTCCCAGTTCCCTGACCTATCCAATTTCTTAATTCTTCATTCTCAATTCTCAATTTTTTCCCTCTTTTGGCTTTTCACAGATTTTTTGGCAAACCCCGGTAACTTAGATATCCTGGTAACGGTCAATCAGTCATTGGCTGTACAAATGGGTTTTCAAGGCAAGTTCTCAGGTTATCTCATGCTGAAAAGGGTTTGGTCTCTAAGGGTTTCAGTTGCTCCCTGGTTTGCTGGCAGCTTAGTGCTGCTTGGTTCGGCAAATCTGGCTCCTTTGCGATCGCCCAGGAGTCCCAGGGAGCCTCGTTACAATCTCCCCGATTGCCCGATCAAACCGTTGACTGCGAAATTCTGGTGGTCGGGGTGGTCTGGCAGGAACCGCAACCGCCTATGAAGCATTACTGGCTGGGCGCACCGTTTGCCTGACTGAGATTACCGATTGGGTTGGAGGACAGCTTACCTCCCAGGGGACCTCCGCTTTAGACGAGACAAAGCGGCAGCGGCAACTTCTCTTTTATTCACGGGGCTATCTTGAGTTTCGCCGCCGCATCGAAGAGAAATATGGCAGGCTCAATCCCGGCGATTGCTGGGTGAGTGCATCCTGTTTTATTCCCAAGGATGCCAATCAAATATTGATGGATATGTTGCAGGAAGCCGCGAAAAGGGCAAGGGAACGCTGAAGTGGTTTCCGTTTACAGTTATCAAAGATTTGAAATTGAACGGGGATGGCAAGCTGATTGAACGCGCGATCGCCATTCAGCACAGTGCCGCTCCCGGCACCGCTCCCCTCAATACCGAACCTCTGTCTCAAACCATTGACGACGCCTATCGCTACGAGAACTCTCCTCGGTTAGCGAAGAAGATTATTCAATTCGTGCCAGCTAATAGGGGTCAGGGGTCAGGGGTCAGAGGTCAGGAGTCAGAAGAAAATTCAAAATTCAAAATTCAAAATTCAAAATTCAGAATTTCTTCACTCCCCACTCCCCACTCCCCACTCCCCACTCCCTGGATCGTCATCGATGCTACCGAGACTGGAGAACTCATCGCTCTTGCCGATGTACCTTACCAGGTAGGGTTAGATCCACGGACCTATCTCAATCCGTCTTCTCCGACTCCCAATGGCTATCCCTATTGCCTTCAGGGGTATACCTATACATTTGCAATGGAGCGGACGGCGGAACCACAGCCACAGCAAATGCCTTCTTTTTATCCAGAATACGAGGCGTATTACGGCTACGACACGGATCCGAAGAAGGCGGATTTTGAATATGTCTTTACCTATCGTCGGATTTGGAATCCCAAGACGGATAAGAAAGAAAAAGCAGGGCCGTTTACGCTAGCGGCATCCAGTCCGGGGTCGATTTCAATGCAGAACTGGGTTTGGGGCAACGATTATCGTCCGGGGACTGAGCGGGATAATCTGGTGTTCGATCGCTATCAGCTGCAACAAGCCGGACAGCTTTCCCCGGCGGTTGGATGGGTGGCTTACGAACGGATGCGCTTCGCAGAGCGGAGGAATCGGGTTTGGGGTTTTATTACTGGTTAGTTGCCGGGACGACGGATTCCCAACTCCACCCAAGCTTAAAAACCAGAACCAGACAATCGCCTGTTGACAGGGTTTGAATCCCCGATGGGAACGATGCACGGCCTGTCGAAATACCCCTACATTCGGGAGGGGCGGCGGTTAATCGGTCGTCCTGCCTATGGGTATCCCAAGGGCTTTGAAATCGCTGAAGCGGATTTTTCGATGGAGGATTTTCAGAAGGACTATTACCGTAAACTTCCCGGTCAAACCTACCGGGATCTTTGGGTTTCGCTGGCAGGATTAGATACTGCCAGAGTGATTCGGGAGAGCATTCCACCGGATGACATTAAACGCCGGACACGATCGCGGATTTACCCAGATGCGGTGGGAATCAGCCAGTACCCGATCGATTTCCATCCCTGCATGCTGGAATCGCCTCCCGACAAACCAGGAAATATCGAATTTCCGGGAGTGCGGCAGGCACAGGCACAAACCTATCCCACCCAGATCCCTTTGAGCGCCATGATTCCCCAACGCATTGATAACCTGCTGGTAACGGGTAAGAGCATTGCTACGAGTTATAGTGCTGCTGCCTCTTACCGAGTGCATTCCTACGAATGGTCTGCCGGTGCTGCGGCTGGAACAACAGCCTCATTTGTGCTTGCTAAAGGCATCCTGCCCTACCGGCTAGTAGATGATTTACCGCGCCCAGAACCCGAACTGGAACAATTGCAGCGCCTACTGCAAGCAAACGGCAACCCCACCGCCTTTCCCAAAACCTCCATCTTCAATCTAAATTGGGATCAGTGGAAAGCCTGGTGATGCTTTTCACAGTTCAGCGGGAAATTTACACAGTATCGGTTCCCTTCTGCTCTTCGCCTATTGTTTGTTGCGTAGCATGGCGAATATGCAAAATCCGAACGATACCTGCTTCTGCCTCTGCCACACTGGAAATTTCGATCCGATACTTAATGAATCAGCGGACAAATTGTGCTTATGCCGTTGCTCTTCGGAAAACTCATTGAAAGACCGAAACCGTCCTGCATCAAAATCATCCAGCCCTTTTGAATCCCTTCTATCGCCTCTTACGAGTCCTGTATCTCCCATTCCAAGACGCTGGCTAGCAAATTGGAGGCGACAATACCAATATCTTGACCTTGCCGAGCTGCTCTATCCCTTGGTAACGCTTCCAGTTCGGGAGTGAGGGTAATAACGATCGACATACAACTTCTTCTCAAGCACTATCTCGCAGGCGACATTCTAGCAAGCATGCCGTGAATAACAAATCTCTGTCCTCCTTATTTTTCAAACAAAACCTTTTACTCTGCAAGTTCCCAAATCTCAACCGTTTGCTCACGTTGAGCATTTCCACCAAAGCCCACCAAAGTATGAGCATCGTTACTTACTGCTAGTAAGCCAATTTTGTATTGACCTTGTAATGTTCCAATATTTTTCCTGTATTGATGTCCCAAACTTGAATTAACCAATCTCTGCCAGTAGTGAGCAAGGTTTTTCCATCAGGGCTAAAGATAAGACTTGCTACATAATCAAGATGCTCATGAAATCTGATATTTCTGTACTTCTCAATTCTTTGAACCTGCTGACCCGTCTCAAAATCCCAGATTTTAATTCCATCAAAGCCAAAACCTGCTAGCAATTTCCCGTCTGAACGGAATACGATTTTCTCTACTCTTATTGCGTCGCTGTTGTCTAAGATGTATCGTGCTTCACCTTAAGACTACTGCCTCCAGTAACTAACGTCTCTCCATCGGGGCTAATTGCTAGGGCAGGAATTGAGTTTAGCCCTCGGTAGGGACTTAGAGGGGCAGCAAGCCACGATCTCGTTACTTGACCATTTTGCAGGTCCCAAATCTTGATTGTTAGATCGTCCCTACCACCAGTTATCAATAATTTTCCATTGGGACTCAAAGCTATCGACGCAGGAGACTCACCTAGATTGAAAGCTTGCCGATACCTAAACATGCCTCTCCTCCTGCCAAACATTTATTTGAGGCACAGTCGTAGTCTAAGCTAGTTCGATCCTCAACTACGCCACAACTGGAGTGAGCGTTGACTTAAAGGGTTCTCGGCGCTTCAGGTGATCCAACGTTTGGTGTTGCACGGCTTCCAGGATTTCGGCTTCACTTACGCGGGTGCTGCGTCCTGCCTGGACGACCATTTCACCATCAACGAAGACGGTATGCACATTGGAGCCACGAGCGGCATAGACCAGATTCCAGAGAACGTTGGTGTCGCCGTTATCCCAGACTAAGGGCATCAGGTTAGGTTGCCACAGATCGACCAGGACCAGATCGGCTTTTTTGCCCACTTCGATCGACCCAATTTCGCTGTCTAACCCTAAAAGTTTTGCGCCGTCGATCGTCGCCATGCGGAGCACTTCTGGAGCAGGGAGAGCAGCGGCATCGTAGCGGTGAACCTTCTGGAGCAGGGAGGCAAATTTCATCTCCTCGAACATATCCAGATTATTGTTAGAAATATTGCCATCAGTGCCTAAACCCACGGTAATGCCTGCCTGCTTCATTTCCAGAATGGGCGCGATGCCCCCAGCAAGTTTGGCGTTACTGGTGGGGCAGTGGGCAACGGATGTACCTGTATCTGCCAGAATTTTGATTTCATCTTCGTTCAACCAGACGCAGTGGGCGATCGCCGTTTTTTCGCCCAAAATCCCCAACTCCTGAAACAGTTCGATCGGGCGCTTACCAAAGTGCTGCAATACCGCTTCCACTTCCTCCTGCTGTTCACTGCTATGGGTGTGGATGCAGACATCGTATTCATCCGAGTAGGCTTTAGCTTTAGCAAAAGCATCTTTAGAGCAATAGAAAAGGTGCTCCAACCCTATCCAAACCCGCACGCGACCATTTTGAGACAGATGGTGAGTTTCTATCAGCTTGCGGTTTGTCTCTGGCGTTTCAAAAAAATCCTTTCCGGGCATGTCGGCGGCGTAGGGCACTAGATTTACCCGAATGCCTAAATTTCCGGCAGCATCCGCACAACGGTGCATGAAGCGATACATATCCATGACGCAGGTGGTGCCGCCCTTTAAGGCTTCCAAGTAGCAGAGCAACGCGGCATAGTAGGCATCTGCTTCATTTAATGCCCGATGCTCCAACTGGTAACGAGGCAGCCAGTCTAGAAGCTGCGTGTTCTCTGTCACCCCCGCAGCAGACTGGAATGGGAATGCACGTCAATTAATCCCGGAATGACCGCAACTTTCCCCTGGCAGTCGATCGTCTGAATTGTATCTTCTGGGATCGTAATTTCCTCAGCCGTACCCACTGCAACAATCCGATCGTCCTGCAAAACCACAACGCCATCGGCATAAATTGTGTTGTTGGAATCAACAGTGAAAACGATCGCGTTACGGATAACAGTGCTGCCCATGATGATGAGAAGGAAAGGATAAAGGATGAAGGATCAAGGATAAATAATGAAAGTAGAAAGAATAAAAAACAAATGGCAGAAGCTAAAGGACAACACTCTTTCTTTATCCTTTAGCCCTTATCCTTTAGCCTTCATCCTTCAACTCTCAAACACCCTACACCCTTCCTTGCATTTCTGCCACCTATTCAATGAAGCATCCTTCTGCCCGAAATAATTGCTCCAGAGGATAAAGGCAGTGACCACAGCGATCGCCACATTCACAGTGAACCCGCATCGCTTCTGCAAAGGGTAGGGGATTTTCCGCTGGCGTTGCAAAATGGTCTGGTGGTCGCACTCTGTACAGTAACAGTAGGCAGGTTTGCGGGTTGGCTTGAAACGCTGAGGGACCATAAGGTTAGATTCTAGAGGCGGCAGAGGAGAGAGGGGACACGGAGACATAGAGACGTGGGGATAGAGGCGGCGGGGGAAAAATAAGAGGGTAAAGGGTAGGGTTTCAGGTTTAAAGTTTGCCAAGCGAACTTCAGTGGTTCACCCTGCGACTTCTGAACACGAAGTTTTGAGTGTAGAACGGAAAATTTCGAGTTCTGAACACGGAACTTCGAGTGTTGAACTAGAAACTTCAAGCTTGGAAACCGAAACTCCAACCTTAGAACACGGAACTTCGAGCCTGAAACCTCAAAATTTAACTTCAGGTCTCGAAACTTCAAGCTTGGTTTCAAATCTTCAACCTTCAAGCGCAAAACTTGTAGTTCCGAACTCAAAACTCAAAACTCAAAACTCTTCCCCCTTCTCATCCCCATCCAACGTCGCTAACTTCTGGTTAAAGGCCATGATCGCCCGTGTTTCTAGCTCAGCAACTTTTAGGGCGTAATGTCGCGCTTGTGCTTTTTGCTCATGGGTGACGCAGTATTTGCTTAAAACGAAGCGTCCCAATTTCAGGTGAAACTGCTCATCGGGCATGATGCGGCGCATGGTTTTCTGCAAATCTTCTGGCAGAAAAGGCACAATGCTGTCAAATGATCGACAGGCACCCGATTCTCCCGCCAGGTTATGTGCCGCTAGCCGAGAAATGGTATCTGGCAGCGAACCATAGAAGGTTTCGACCCAAGCCACCATTTCAGGTAAGGGAGTCCACTCCGACAGGCTTGTACCCATTTGCTCCAGGTGTTGATTCAGCCAGTTGAAGTGGTTCGCCTCATCCTCAATCTGGTGACACAGCAGCACCATTGCGTCTTTTTCAGGGGTTGTTTGCAACCATTTGCTGATAAATAAAATTGCCTGGTATTCGTAATAGGTCTGGAAACTCAACCACTCAATCACCCGTGCCCTGGACCAAGGCTGACGAACCGCCTTCACTGCTGCAAAGGCCTGTTCCGGTGCTTCAGAAAACGCTTTATTGCGATGGCTTTCCAGTTCAGCTTCAATCTCCTGCACAAAAGCAGCCCAGGAGTCGGTGGGTTGAGGGGAGATAGGGAGAGTTTCGAGCATAAAGGGAGGGTACGGGTGAGGAGTGAGGAGTGAGGAGTGAGAGTGAGGAGTGAGGGGTTAGTGAGAGTGTGGGAAGAGGAAAGGGGAGGGAGATAAGGAATTTTTAGCCTTTTGCCTTCATCCTTTCCCCGACACCTGATACCTGACCTCTAATGATGAATTGCCAGAACTGGCTCAGGCTCCTCCTCAAAAGGCATGTGATTAATCCAGGAAAAGTCGCCAGCGCGGCAGACTCCGCGGACTTTGAGGATCTGGGAAACGGGGAGGGTGCCGCCATTGCCGTCTTGAAGTTCGGCGGTTTCGTTGATCAGCTCAGCCAGGGTGAAGTCGGCGATCGCGCCCGACTTCAGGCTACCAATCTCATCGGTTTTGCGGAGGGCGTTGGCAGCGTTAATGGTTACCCGCTCAATCACTTGAAACAGTGAAAGTCCGAGTTCCATAAACTTGGTCATTGTCAACGCCAGGCTGCCCACCGTATCGATGTTGAAGCAGTTCAAATCGGTGGAGATGGTGTCCGGTAAAATGCCTTGGGCTAAACCCGATCGTGCCGTTTTGAACGCGAAATCATTGCCGCTGTGACCTACATCCAGAAGAATGCCTCGGTCGATCGCTTTTCTGGCAATGGGAAGTAAATTTCCTTCGGCATCATACAATCCGTGCCGGGGTTGATAGGCGTGGGTAATAATATCGCCGGGGCGCAGCAGATTTAGCAAAACTTCTGTGGGCAACACCTCATCGGCAGGAAACCGTCCCAGATGCACCATAATGGGCAAATCATATTTCTCCGCCAGAGGCAGAGCCGTATCCATCACGGGTGAACTGGAATCACCCTTTTTCAGCGTGGGACGAACTTTAAAGCCAACGACAATATCCCGATTTTCTTCAATCACGGCGGTTGCCCGATCGATGTCCTGATTTTTGGGATTGGTGGCAAATCCCAAGCGATGGGCAATAAAGTCTGACGTGGCAATGTACAACAACGATGGGTCTAGCAGTGCATAAACCCTTGTTTTAGAAGGCTTTACAACCGTTTCCCGGAAGGCACTGAAGGTCAATAGTCCAGAAGTGCCCGCATCAGCAACCGTTGTAATTCCCGATTGCACCCCAACCACATCAGCCGGTAGACAAAAATCCCCGACGGTATCAAAGACGTGGGAATGAATGTCGATCCAGCCAGGGGTAAGGAGATATCCCTTCAAATCGATCGCGGTGACATCATCACCAACTGACTGAATCCGAGAACCAATTTCCACAACTCGGTTATTTTCAACCAGAAACTCGCCCGGTTCGTCCATTCCTGAGCCGGATCGATAATGTGGGCGTTTTTGTAAAGAGTCCGCATAAGCACCAATGCTTGTAACCGTATCTCAGGATATCGTGTTCCATCGTTTGCAGATGTGTTGGCTGTTACGGGAGCGATCGCCAGAAACAGGTAGGGCTGAATGCCCACGATGGCGGAATGGGGTGTAGGGTGAAGAAAAGCATTGATTGGTTTAGAGATTGATGGGTTTACAGGGTGAGGCAATGACAGCAATGATTTTGCAAAACTACATTGACGGCAAGTGGTGTAACTCCAGTGCAGCAGACCATCTGGACGTGATTAACCCGGCAACGACAGAGGTGCTAGCAAAAGTGCCCCTGTCCCCTGCGGCAGAAGTGGATTTGGCGGCACAGGCGGCAGCAGCGGCCTTGGACGATTGGCGACGCACCCCTGCTGGCGATCGCATCCAATATCTGTTTAAGCTCAAAACCCTGTTAGAAGAGAATTTAGATGATATCGCTCGCACCATTACCCAGGAATGCGGCAAAACCCTGGCAGAGTCGATTGGTGAAATGCGACGGGCGATCGAAAATGTGGAAGTCGCCTGTGGGATTCCGATGTTGATGCAGGGCTACAACTCTGAAGACATTGCCAGAGGCATTGATGAGTTCATGATTCGCCAACCGCTCGGAGTGGCGGCGGTCATTGCCCCTTCAACTTTCCAGGAATGATCCCGTTCTGGTTCATGCCCTACGCGATCGCCTGCGGCAATACCTACATCGTTAAGCCGTCGGAAAAAGTGCCTCTGACGATGCAAAAGATTATGCATCTGCTGGAGAAAACGGGGTTGCCCAGGGAGTCGTCAATCTGGTCAATGGCTCCAAGGAAGCCGTCGATGCCATTCTGGATCACCCGTTAATCCGGGCCATCAGCTTCGTTGGTTCCACAGCCGTTGCCCAGTATGTCTATAGTCGTGCCGCTGCCAACGGTAAACGTGCCCAGTGTCAGGGAGGGGCCAAAAATCCAGTAATCGTTCTACCGGATGCCGACATCGACATGACGACCCGAATTATTGCAGACAGTGCCTTTGGTTGTGCCGGACAGCGGTGTTTAGCTGCCTCTGTGGCAGTCACCGTTGGAGAAGCCCGCAGGACGTTTACAGACGCGATCGCCGATGTTGCCCAATCCCGCATCGTGGGTTACGGCTTAGATCAAACCGTTCAGATGGGACCCGTTATCACCCAGCAGAGCCAGGCTCGAATTGGAGGTCTGATCCAGAAAGGCACCCAAGAAGGAGCCAAAGTGCTGGTAGACGGACGAAGCCCCAAGATTTCCGGTTACGAGCAGGGATATTTTGTTCGACCCACCATTTTGGAAAATATTGATCCAGCGGGAGAAATTGCCCGCACCGAAATCTTTGGTCCTGTCCTGAGCCTGATTCATCTGGAGACGATCGACGACGCGATCGCCCTGATTAACCGGGGACAATACGGCAACATGGCTTGCCTCTTTACCAGCAGTGGAGCCGCTGCCCGTAAGTTCCGCTACGAAGTTGAAGCCGGCAACATTGGGATCAATATCGGCGTTGCTGCCCCCATGGCATTCTTTCCCTTTAGCGGCTGGAAAGACAGCTTCTTTGGCGACCTGCACGGACAAGGAAAGCAAGCCGTTGAATTCTTTACCCAGACAAAAGTCGTGGTTGAGCGCTGGCAGGAGTGGACGAGGAAGTTTTAACCTATTGCCTTTTCCTAAACACAATCTCCGGGTCTTCTAACGCCTCATAGTCCATGAAGCTTGAGGAGACAGATTCACAGGCGTTGAAGCGAGCAAGGACTTCGGGATGAATTGCGCTTAGGGAACGGTAGCTGCGGCTAAGAAAGAAGGTGAAGTTGATGCTGCCTAGACGAATACGATCGCCATCCTTCAAAGAATGGCGCTGCTGAATCCGAACGCCATTTACAAACGAACCATTCATGCTGTTTAGATCAACAAGCTGAAACCCTACATCCTGTGTGTAAAGTAAAACGGAATGGCGACGAGACATGGCCCGATCTTTCAGCGGTAGAGCAGCCTCCCGATTACGGCCAATAGTCCAAACCATTTGGGGCTGAAACAATGTTTCTGACTCTCCCAAAAGATTCGTAATGATGTAAACACGCTGGCCCTGCACTACGCCCTGAACATACTTGAGCGTTTCAGTAGGCGTTTCAGGAATCATGTCTTCGGACATATCCGGAGAATGATTGATCATGAGCGTTTGTGCCTTGGCAAGCAGAGCATCATCCCCTCCCTATCCAAATAGTTAGGATAGGGTCGTGCGGTTTGTCTCACATTCGGCTCAACGGCCTGGGAAGTTGCCACCGGAGAAATTTCACCGGGTCGCTGTTGGAGCATTTCAGTTAAATCGGATTCTGATTTCATGGATGGCTTCCAGGGCGGTAGGTATTTTCTGCAAAACCAAAGGTTTATCTAGAGTGCCCCATAAGGAGTGAACTGTTAACGGGGGTCTGTCCCTTCGAAAAGGGAAAAGCTGAAGGCTAAAGGGTTAAGGCTAAAAGATAAAAGCTCTGAAGTGCGCGATTACCGATCGCTATGACCTCTGAACCATTACTCTCTGTGCAGGATTTTGGTTAACAAAGAATTAACCATGTAGAAAAAAACATTAAGAAGAATCGAAGTTTGTTTACGATGCTTTACATTTTTGCAGGGTATATATACCTATCTTTTTGTTGTGGTAGTACCAAAATCGTAAGGACTTTGGAGCTGTTAACGATGGCGGCTAACGTCGTGCATCATTCCTTTTAGGTTCACCTTTGTTGTTTCGTTTAATAGAGGCTTTTGCCCACGAATAAGACTGCGATGGAGAGATTGAGTGCGGAAGAGTTACTTGTTCAATACTCAATGGGAAACCGAAATTTTAACAACGTTGATTTGAATGGAGCTTACTTATTTGAAGCGAGTCTACCGGGAATAAACTGTGCTGGCAGCAACCTTACCGGGGTTCACCTCCCTATGCAAACTTGAGCCAAGCGAACCTTTGCGGAACCCAGTTGCAAACCGCAGAATTAGGCGATACCCAGCTTTATCAAGCGAACTTGACTCAAGCAAATTTGGCAGGAGCAAATCTGTCAAGAGCGAATCTACGATTTGCTGATTTGCGAGAAGCGAATTTGACGGGCGCAAACCTGCAAGGAGCAGATCTATATGGAGCCAATCTCAGCGGAAGCGACCTCAGCAATGCCGATCTCCAGCGGGCCAATCTGGAGAAGGCAACAATGGTAGAAGCGCAGCTAGGTGGTACCAATTTATTTCGGTCTCAGCAGGCTGATTTGTCCGCTGCCTTTACAGACAAAACCACTACCTTTCCTGATGGATACCAGAAGGGGAAGGATGAGGGATAGGGGATGAGAGATGAGGATGGAATTAAACTTTTATCCTTTAGCCTTCATTCTTTATCCTTTCTTCTAGTCCTGTTCAAAGGCTTGTCCGAGGGCGGCGGGGGTGTGCTGTGAATCGTTTGTGCAGCAGCACGACTCAGTGATGGAGGAAGTAGCTTGAGCAATCTCTCTAACCACTCACTGGAAGTCAACACTAGAAACAAAATCATCAGCACAAAGGGAGCAACGGTAAGCACCTGGGTAGGGATGTTAGGAATTGCGCTCTGGGCTACGCTTGCCATCGATTGAAGGATGCCAAATAAATAGCAACTGAGGGCAACTCGCAGCGGATTCCACCCACCAAAGATGACGATCGCCAGTGCAATCCAACCGTAACCTGCCGTATGCCGATGGCTCCACCCCGCTTTAAAGTCGAGAGAAAAAGCGGCTCCGGCAATCCCCATCAATGCGCCTCCTGCAATGGTGTAGAGGTAGCGCATCAACATGACGTTTGTGCCCCTCGCAAAGGCGGCAGCGGGCTGTTCTCCAATCGCCCGCAGCATCAAACCGGGACGGGTGCGATAAAAATATATCCACGCGAAAATAATCAGTCCATAGCTAAGGTAGACAAGCAAATCGCTCTGGAAGAACAGCCTGCCAATTAGCGGAATATTTTGCAGAAGAGGGATTGAAAAATTTGGGACGGTTGGTCCGGGGATGCGGACAAACGGATTTCCCAGAAAAGATGACAGGTCTGCACACAACAACGCAAGCACAAAGCCGATCGCAACCTGGGACTGCCGCAACGTCAAAGCACCGAACGCGACGACGAGTGCGATCGCGCCTCCAACGAAAGCTGCGCTAATGAAACCAAGTAACACACTGGGAACAGTACCCAGTCCCTCTGTGGTTTTTGCAACGGCAAACCCGGCCATTGCCGACAGCAGAATTGTTCCTTCGGCGGAAAGGTTAATGACTCCCACCCGTTCGGCAAAGGTTTCACCAATGCACGCAAACACTAAGGGCGTTGAGGTGGCGATCGCCACCGAGAGAATCGCAATGAGTTGATCAACATCCATAGACGATCATTCTCTCACTTCTGAAGCTTCTGGTCGTTTACCCAACAATGCCACCAGCCAACGCTTCACAACGGAAAAGGCATCTACCTTACTCAAACCGCGACCCAACAAAGCAAAAGAACGAGCGTTCCTTGAATCACTCCAGCCAGAGACGATTCGAGGTTGAGTGACAGTGGTAGCTGCAAGCTACCGATATTGAGAGCGCTAAAGAACAGAGAGACCGGGAGAATCAACCAGGCATTAACACCGACTAGCATTGCTACAAGTAACGCCAGAAATCCCAGGTTGCTGGAAATGCTTGGAATCAGACGGTGAAAAACGGCCAGGACTTGCAGTGCTCCGGCAAGCCCCGCCAGGGTACCACAGATGACAAAGGCACTGATAAGTTGGCGAATTGAGTGGATTCCTAAAACGTAAGATGCGCGAAGATTTCGCCCTACCGCCCGAAGCTGTAGTCCAAAATAGGTGCCCCTCAGCACAACCATTGTCAGAATCAGGGCCGCCACCCCAAGCGTTAGAGAGATTGGGCTTGCTTCAGTGTTGCCGATCGTTGGGAGCCAGAGCGCATCGCTAAACTGTTCAGTGCCGCTCATTGAGGCAACCCCTTCTTTCTTCCAGGGTCCAAAAATCAAGTAAAGCGCCAGACCATCAGCGACGAAGTTAAGCCCTAATCCGGCAAAAATTTCGTTAATGCGACCGTATACATTCAGGATTCCTGCCAGCAGCCCCCACACGGCACCACCCAAGCCTCCTGCCAGAATTGCCAACAAGATTACCAGGGAGGCGGTAATACATCTTGGAACAGGCGGATAGGTATCATGGTGACGATTGCCCCAAATACGATCTGCCCTTCAATGCCCAGGTTGTAAAGCCCTGCTGTGAAGGTGAACATGAGTCCGCTTGCACACAGTAGCAATGGAGCCAGGGTTGCAACCACGCGGGCAAACTGGCCAGAAGTACCAAACGCTCCTGACCACATACTGCTAATCACTTCAATTGGGGAAGCGCCCATCAGCAGGATGATGACCACAATGAAGCCAAGCGCAATGCAAAAGGCGGAAAGTTGGTAATAGAGGGTTCGGGACATGGAGGGAGGGGAAAGGTGAGACGTGGTAGGTGAGAGGTGGTAGGGGTGTTAAATGGAGATAAGTAAGAATATGAAGACGCTCCAGTCTGCAATCTTCAATCTGCAATCTAAAATCTTCTCAGTCTTCAGCGCTCAGCACTGTGCTGACAACTGGACGCTCACGACTGTCGCCAAACTTGCCGCCAATCATTTGACCTAGACGATCGACGGTTAACGCTTCAACGGGAATAGGGGCAGAGACTTCGCCGCCACTAAAAACAATGACACGATCGCTGTACTGCATGATTTCGTCCAGGTCAGAGGACATAAACAGAATGGCTGTGCCACCTTCACAGCGAGCAATGAGCTGTTGCCAAACCCACAATACTGATTCAATATCCAATCCGCGAGTTGGGTGTTCCATCAACAGCAGGTTAAGCGGAGTCGGTAGAAGGGCAAGCTGGGTCCGCTGTTGATTGCCACCGGAAAGGCGTTCCACTCTGGTTTGAGGCTTTCCCCGAATTTTGAACATGGCGATCGCATGCAGCGTTTTTTGAGGGTATCTTTCCAGTTCACAAATAAACCTTTTGGGGTGTCCGCAAAGAAACGTGTTCATGAATGGTTAACCCTCGAATTAAGCCTTCACGCAGGCGATCGGCAGGGGAGTAACCAATTCCAGCGTTTAGATAGGACTGATAGGGTTTTTCAGTCATATCGATGCCGTCTACCGAAATGCGGCCACTGCTTGCTTTTAGCAGACCCGCACAAAATTGAAGCAATACTTGTTGACCGCTGCCTTCTAACCCCGCCAGCCCAATCACTTCACCCTCGCGGACTTCAAAATCGCCAACAGTGACTCTCAAACGATCGGTAGTTAGAACTACGTTTTCTAATCTAAGCGCTACATCCTCTCGACAGGTTTTAGGTTTGACCGGGGGCGCTAGCTCTTTGCCAAACATCAGCTCAACCATTTTTCGTCTGAGCAAGGAATCGGCAAATGGCCGACGACTTCTCCTTGACGCATAATGGTGACGCGATCGCAGAGTTCGTTCACATCCTCCAGTTTGTGCGACACAAAAATAAGTGATTTACCCTGAGACGCTAACTGCTTAGCGGCCGCAAACAACGCGCTTTTTTGAGAGGCTGAAATTCCCGTCGTTGGCTCGTCCAGAATGAGCGTACTGACTCCTAAGGACAACAGACGCAAAATCTCAAGCTGCTGCCGCTCACCCACCGTTAGATTGCCAACTTTTTCATTGACGTTCAGGTTGAAATTTAACTGGGAAGCTAGTTCACGAAATTCCCTTACTGCCTGACGGTGATTGGTAAACAGACTTCCCGATTTACCCACCATAAAGTTATCCAGCACAGACAGGGGAGAAAAGTCCAACGGATCCTGATGCAGCATTCCGATTCCTGCTTGAATGGCATCAGCGGGTGTCTTGATTTCAATGGGTCGTCCGTCTAGCAGAATGGAACCACGATCGCGGGTGATGAAACCGCTCAGAACTTTTACCAGCGTGCTTTTTCCAGCGCCATTTTCGCCCAGCAAACCATGAATCGTGCCAGCCTCTACGGTCATGCATACATCCTGATTTGCTTGAACTGGACCAAATCGCTTCGAAATATTCTGTAGCTCAACTTTCATCGGGGATTCCTCGGAACCGCTCTTAATTATCGGCGAATTGCATCCAGTGATTCGTATCTACTGAATCATTCCCAAGTAGGAAACAGAGAGTTTAGGTGGTAGGGCAGTTGATAGCAATTAGAACACCTCCAAAGAGTACCCTCTGGTGACAAGAGACATCATCACCGAAAGGCAGACACTTTCATATTGTTGCGATCGGCATCAAAAATCGCGGTTGTGGCCATCAGGGTTAGAACAACTAGCAAGCGTAGAACCTTCCCACATCAACCGTTTCAACCCTGAAGCCTGAAACCCAACACCCGCAATAAAGAAAGAACAGAGGAAACAGTATAGCCAACTTATTTCCTCTGCCTTCCATCTTCTGCCTTCTGCTTTTTGCCGGTTACTCGTTTACTTGCTTGGTCCCTCCATTCCCGCAACCAGTTGGGGCATGTACCAGATTTGCTGATCGGTCGCCGTTTCTCCTTCTTTAATATAGGTAGAACCATCCTGGAGCTTAATTGGCCCCTTGTAAAGGTTGATGCTGCCGTCTCCTAGTCCTTTGATAAATTGGTCAATGAACGTTTTCTTGTCTCCTAAGGCATTACCAGGAAGGAATCCAATCATAGAGGTTGTCGAATTGTTGATGTCCTTCCAGTCGGGTCCAAGCCAGACAAACTCGTTAGGCACTTTGCCTCCAACTGCCTCCTGAACAGCTTTGGTATAAGGAAGTGTCCAGTTGTAGTAGGGCACACCCAAGCAGATATCAGGAGCCAGGTCACAGCCTGTCTTGAGGTCGTAGTGAACATACTTAACTTTCTTGCCAGCCCCCGCTGCTTTTTTGCCCTCAATAGCCGCTTCTGGGGTATCAATCCCTGACATCACCACGTCGTAGCCACCGTTGTAGTAATCGTCTGCAACTTTTGTTGGGTCTAGGGTTTTGCCAGGGATATTGAACCAAAACCAATCCAGGTAACTTTGAATTTCAAATCTTCTGGCTTCTTCTTTAAATAGTTTGTCCAGCAGTATTTGGCACCCAGATAAGCAGCGGAGGCATAACGCCGAGTTTCATCGTTAATTAGGGGACCCAGATAACCAATCTTGCCCGTTTGAGTACCCAGAGCAGCGGAGCAGCCAGCAATCATTTTGCCGTACTCCATCCGCCCCATGATGTTGCCGAGATTGGGTTGGTTTTTATAATTTTTGCCCTCTTTCCAGGCGTAGTCACCGGAGACGTGAATGATAGAAACGTCGGGATGTTTCTTGGCGGTTGTCAGTGCATCATCTTTGAAGTCGTCAGAGTTGAAGATAATGAGTTTCGCGCCTTTAGCAATCAGATCGTCAGCTACTTGCGCCCCTGTGACATTTTGGCGATCGGCTGGGTTCACCTTATCAACGTATTCAAATTTGACCCCAGGAACATTTTTGACGACTCCTTCCATCCCTTCGTATTGCGCCTGGTTCCAACCGCCATCGTTCTTTGGACCGACGATTACCATGCCAACTGTATACTCTTTTCCGCCCGCTTGCCCAGTGGAGGATTGAGATGCGGAAGGGGAGCTAGTTGGAGTTGAACTGCTACACGCACCCAGAATTGCGCTCAGTAAAGCAACGGGCAAAATTCGCCGTGAAAAGGACTGAATTTTCATAAAGCGTTGGGAGGAACGAAGGTCAGCGGGTGTCTTTATTGCTTTGCCAACCGCTGTTTTGCAAACATTTGAAGGATCGATGTTCATGGTTCACTTCTCATAACCACCAGAGTTGAGTAGAAGACTTCTCGCACAGTTAGTCAAGTAGAATCCAGAGCTTATCTGGTTTACTCGTGCCGTTCAGAAACGTTTCCTGGGAGGAATCTAATGTACGGAGTTCTCTGCTTTCCAATTAAGGCGATCGCTACTCATACAGATGTATCAGAAGTAACATTAAAGCCTGGAGTGATGATGATGCAAGCAGTTTTGAACTCACCCAACGGCTAATCGGGTGATAATGGCACTAACTCCTTCATCGATTGGGTTCGCTTATGGTGCTACAGAATCCACGTAATCTAGTCTCTGCTCCTTCAATTCCACCCTTGAGAGTGGCGATCGCTTAACTCGCGCTGAGTTTGAGCGGCGATATGAAGCAACTCCAGAAAAGTTCAAAGCAGAACTAATTGAAGGAGTCGTATACGTGGCATCTCCTGTTCGAGCCTTTCATGGCACCCCTCATGCTGCCCTGGTAACTTGGTTGGGTGTTTACTGGACCGCAACTCCGGGTTTAACCGTCGCCGACAATACAACCACTCGGCTCGATTTAGACAACGAACCTCAACCTGATGCACTCCTTCGGATAGCAGTGGGTGGCACTTCTCAAATTAGTGAGGATGGTTATCAGGAGTTGTATTTGAAGTATCATTTCCGACTGCAATAGACATGCGGTGGGGTACGCTATGCAATTGATACAAAATTCCCTCCCATAAACCTTACTTCTACTGCTCTCTAGAGACTCTGAACTATGCTTGAATCCTACCGTCAACACGTTGCTGAACGCGCTGCCTTGGGCATCCCTCCATTACCACTAACCCCTCAACAGGCCACGGAACTCTGTGAGCTACTGAAAAACCCGCCTGCGGGGAAGCAGAATTTTTGCTAGCGTTGCTGCGCGATCGCATTCCCCCGGTGTGGATCAGGCAGCCTATGTAAAGGCGGGATTTTTGACGGCGATCGCAAAAGGGGAAGTCACCAGTCCACTGATCTCAGCGAATGATGCGGTTGAACTTCTTGGCACAATGATGGGCGGTTATAACGTTCAATCGCTGATCGATCTACTGCAATCATCGGACAGCGCGATCGCCAAGATTGCGGCCACTCTCTCAGTAAAATTCTGCTGGTTTACGATGCGTTTCATGATGTGCAAGAACTTGCCGAAAGTGGTAACATCCACGCAAAGCAGGTGATAGAGTCCTGGGCAAATGCCGACTGGTTCACCAATCGCGCTGCGCTTCCTGAGAGCATTACCGTGACGGTTTTCAAGGTTCCAGGAGAAACGAACACGGATGATTTATCTCCGGCTCCCCATGCCACAACCCGACCCGACATTCCCTCCACGCTACCGTTATGCTAGAAACCCGCATGTCGGGAGGGTTAGAAACCATCGCTGAACTGAAGAAGAAAGGCCATCCCGTTGCTTACGTGGGAGATGTGGTCGGAACTGGCTCATCCCGAAAGTCAGCAATTAACTCGGTTCTCTGGCATATTGGCGACGACATTCCCTTCGTGCCCAACAAGCGCACAGGCGGATATATTTTGGGCGGCAAAATTGCCCCTATCTTCTTCAATACCGCCGAAGACTCGGGAGCGCTGCCGATCGAATGCGATGTCACCCAACTGGAAACGGGCGATGTCATCACCATTTATCCCTACAAAGGCGAAATCACCGACGAAACCGGCAAGGTTATTTCCACCTTCAGCCTCAAACCCGACACCATTCTGGACGAAGTGCGAGCAGGGGGCGAATTCCCCTCCTGATTGGGCGCACATTAACAGACAAAACCCGTGCAGCTTTAGGATTAGAAACCAGCTCCCTATTCGTCCGTCCCAAAATCCCTTCTGATACGGGCAAAGGCTTTACCCTGGCCCAAAAATGGTGGGCAAAGCCTGTGGGCTTCCCGGTGTCCGTCCCGGTACCTCTTGTGAGCCTGTCATGACCACGGTTGGTTCCCAGGACACCACTGGACCGATGACCCGCGATGAGCTGAAAGAGCTAGCATGTTTGGGATTCAGTGCCGATCTGGTGATGCAAAGCTTTTGCCACACCGCAGCCTATCCTAAACCCGTAGACATTAAAACCCAGAAAGAACTGCCTGATTTCATCAATTCCCGTGGCGGTGTTTCCCTGCGTCCCGGCGATGGCATCATTCACTCCTGGCTGAACCGCATGCTGTTACCCGATACGGTTGGGACGGGGGTGATTCGCACACTCGGTTTCCGCTGGGCATTTCCTTCCCGGCAGGGTCCGGCTTGGTGGCCTTTGCCGCAGCCCTGGGTGTGATGCCTCTGGACATGCCAGAGTCCGTTTTGGTTCGCTTCAGGGGACAGTTGCAGCCTGGTGTGACCCTGAGGGATGTGGTGAACGCGATTCCCTACGTGGCGATTCAGGATGGCAAACTCACCGTTGCCAAGGAAAACAAACAGAATGTGTACTCCGGCAAAATCATCGAAATGGAGGGTCTGCCGGACCTGAAGCTGGAGCAAGCCTTTGAACTGACAGACGCAACGGCTGAGCGATCGGCTGCTGGATGCACCATTAAATTGAGTACCGAAACCGTTTCAGAGTACCTCCGCTCTAACGTGGCATTGCTAAAAAACATGGTTGCTCGCGGCTATGGAGATGCCCGCACCATCCTGCGGCGAGTCGCCAAGATGGAGCAATGGCTGGCAAACCCAACTCTGATGGAAGCAGACCCTGATGCGGAATACGCCGACATCATTGAAGTCGATTTAGATCAGATTAAAGAACCGCTGGTTGCAGCCCCAACGATCCTGACAACATTAAACTGATGTCTGAGTGCGAGGGTGATCCAGTTCACGAGGTATTCATTGGCTCCTGCATGACCAACATTGGTCACTACCGAGCAGCCGCCAAGGTTCTGGAAGGAGCGGGTCCGGTGAAAGTGCGCCTCTGGATCTGCCCACCCACCCGTATGGATGAGAAGCAACTGCGCGAAGAGGGTTACTACGGCATCTTCGCAGCCGCGGGTGCCCGTACCGAAATGCCTGGATGTTCCCTCTGTATGGGAAATCAGGCACGGGTGAATGATGGGGTAACGGTGTTTTCCACCTCGACCCGTAACTTCAACAACCGCATGGGCAAGGGTGCTAAAGTCTACCTGGGTTCAGCAGAACTGGCGGCGGTGTGTGCCCTGTTAGGCCGCATTCCCTCGGTTGAGGAATATATAGACATCGTGACGAAGAAAATTGATCCCCTTGCCGCCGATCTCTACCGCTATCTCAACTTCGACCAGATTGCCGGATTTGAAGATGAAGGCCGCGTGATTCCGCTAGAGCAAATGCCAAAAATCGAAGACATTCTGGGAATGCCAGCAGCGGCAGGACGATAGTTTGAGGGTAACCGTTTGGGTTAAACGAAAGGCGAAGGATTAAGAATAAGGCTAAAGGCTGAGGGATAAAGGATAAAGAAGCTTTCTTTTAGCCTTGCCTTAGCCTTTAGTCTTATCCATCTTTAAATTCAATCCTTCTTAACGATTGCGAAAACTTTTCGATTGATCATCCACCTACAAAGGAGATGTGTAGAAGCACGATCGCCCAAACGTTAAAATTCCATCAAAGCGTTCGTTGAGTAGACAGAAAATGGACTTCTATACCGTTGTTCTAAGGGAAAGTGCAGGTTACTGGGTTGCCTTGTGCCTAGAAAATGGGGTTTGGGTCAGGGCGAAAATCAAGATAAGGCGGTAGAGAAGTTGAAAGAAGCCATTGAATCCCTTCAGGAGGCTCCGATATTGGAGCGCCCTCACTATCAGACTTCTGTTTCGATCAAAGAATTACATGAGTTCTTGACTATAGAATCTGAGGAACCAACCACACAAGTCTACGAGTTCAGAGCCGTTCAGGCCTAAGAACATTCCTTCTCTGAAACCAAGACAATTAATCAAACTGCTAGAGCAAAATGGCTGTATGTTTCATCGAGAAGGCAAAGGCGGCCATTGTCTTTATATTCGGGTTGTGGATGAACAAACCAGAACAGTCCCTATTGATATGGGAGTAGGAATTGATATGGGAGTAGGAATTGATATGGGAGTAGGAGAGATGTCACCTGCTTAAGTGCTAAAAATTTTTCGGCAGTTTGGTTTTACAGATGAGGAAATTGAAGAACTACTAAAATAACAGGAACGATAAGGAGTTCTATGGCGAAGCAGAAAAAGGCAAAGCCAAGTGGATTAAAGAAGTTCTGGACTTGAAGCCCGATCATCACTGGCAGGCGACTCCTGGTTACAAGATTTTTGTCGCGGGTCGGGGAGCGGTGCGCTTCGAGATTCCTGGCGACTGGCACCTTGAACCGGATACAAAATCCTTTCGCTTTTCTGATCGCAAGCCTCCCGACGACGACTGCCGTTTAGAAGTTTCGTTTAATCGATTGCCTCCAGAGGCGGACTTCAGCCTGTTCCCGCTGGCAAAAGTGCTGAGAGAAATCGTGGAAAAGGACAAACGAAACGTCCTGGAAAAAGGAGAAATCATCACCGAAAAACGTCAGACAGCCCGCATTGTCTGGACCGAGTTCAAATTTTTGGATTCCAACGAACACCGGGAAGCGTACTCCCGTATTTGCATCGGTTTAGGGTCTGGAATTCAGAGTCTCATTACCTTTGACTATTGGGTGGATGATGCACCCCGCCTTACGCCCGTGTGGGACAACGTTTTGCGATCGCTCACGTTGGGACTCTACATCCGCGACCCCCTTACTGGAACGGCATTTCCAGACTAAGAGGATGTCTGAAAAGTGGCAAATCAGTGAGCAACGGATAGAAAACGGATGAATACCTATGACCTCTAATTACTCCCACTGTTCCCCGGATAGGCGGCAGGTTTCACCTGAACGGTGCGGACCTGACCATTTCGGTTCACTTCCATTTGTAGTGGCGTTCCGAGCGAACTGGCCTCTACCCGCGATTGCACGTCCGATGAGGTTTTTACCTGCTTGCCATCGATTTTTTGAATGATGTCCCCTGCTGAATGCCTGCCTTTGCAGCTGGGGAACTGTCAAACACGCGCACAATCAGCACGCCTTCATCCTGGTTGACTTTAAGGTTGGCATCTGAATCTTGATTAATCTCCTTGCGTAAGGCAGGTGTCAGATCGACCATCTGAACTCCCAAGTAAGGATGCTCCACTTTTCCTTTGGCAAACAGTTGATCGGCCACCCGTTTTGCCGTCTCGATCGGAATTGCAAAGCCAAGCCCCTGAGCATCGGCCCGAATTGCGGTGTTAATTCCAATGACCTCGCCCCGATCGTTGAGCAGGGGGCCACCGGAGTTGCCGGGATTAATCGCTGCATCGGTCTGAATGAAGCTCACTCGCTTGTCGGGAACACCCACCTGGGAACTAGAGCGGCCCGTTGCGCTGATAATGCCTGCTGTAACGGTGTTGTCTAATCCGAGCGGATTGCCGATCGCGATTGCCCATTGCCCCGGAATCAGATTGTCCGATCGGCCCAACTGCACACTGGGAAGCTTTTTCGCATCGATCTTAACGGCTGCCACATCGGTAACGGAGTCAGAACCAATCACTTGTCCTTCAAACACCCGTCCATCCTTGAGCGTGACTTCAACCTTGTCCGTTCCTGAAACCACGTGGGCATTGGTCAAGAGACGACCATCCCCGCTCAATATGAATCCCGATCCGGTTCCCCGCTCTACCCGTTCTCTGGGTACGGGCAGTTCGCCGCCAAAAACTTTCTAAACAGCGGATTTTGAAACACATCGGGAACTTCGTTCACAATTTTGCGAGCAGCATCAATTCGGACAACGGCAGAGCCTACCTTCTCAACTGCTAACGCAATAAAGTTAGGGTTGCTGGAATTCGGTACGGGTGGGGGACTGTTCCGTTGCTGGAATTCGCCACAGGTCTTAGAACAGTGGGCAACTCTGAAAGGTTATTTGAAGCACGCGACTGACACCACAAAGACTGGCTGCCTATGACTCCACCTCCAGCACCGATCGCCAGGAGTGAAGCACCAATCGCCAATTGCTTAAACGATATATTCATAGGTCGGGGGATGGATGTCAGCGGATAATATTACCCTACTTTAACTGCTTCCCTATCCTCCTCACTGTCCCTATCTTCACAACTGAACGTCTAATTCAAAAACTGCACGATACCAGGCACAGTTAGTACCCAACGTATTAAGGTTGAGTAGTTAACAACGATGCTACATTTCCAGCTATGGGATTAATTTGCTGGTTGCCGGTTTTCTCGCTGCTCCTTTGGATAGCTGCTCCTCCAGGTAGAAACGATGCTCAAACTGCACTGGTTGCCCAGTCAGCCTGTCAGGCACCCGTTCTCTCTCGCCTGACGCACCATAAAGTTGCTTCTGGTGAGACGATCGAGCGCATTGCCCAACGGTATAACCTGATTCCGGCAACGCTGATGGGAATGAATCCGGTGTTGCGTGGCGGAAAAGCTCCGGTTGGATCGGATATTTTGATTCCCCCTATAACGGGATTCGGGTTGAGGTACAGCCCCGTCAAAGCTGGAGTGATATCGCAAAGCGTTACGGAGTGCGCCCTGATGTGCTGTTTGATGTCAATGGATGCCGCCCGCTCGCCAAAGAAATCTTTGTTCCTGGTGTAAATTGGTCTCCAGTGGAATCGCCCGGCCAAAAAGTCTCTACTCAAGACGTTCGAATTCTTTCGGGCTATCCATTGCCGTCTAAACCAACTCAGTCCGCCATTCTCCTGGGCTATGGCTGGGGAATTCAACCCAACACTGGCAGAGTCGGGTTTCATGGGGAGTGATCTGGCAGCCCCGATCGGCACCTCCGTTTTGGCGGCGGGAGACGGTACGGTGGCCTTTGCTGGAAACCAGGGAGCCTATGGCAAGCTCATCGTTATCAATCACTCAGAGGGACTGCAGAGCCGCTACGCCCAACTTGGCAGCATTAAGGTGAAGGTAGGGCAGGCGGTAAAGAAGGGGCAGGCGATCGCAACCGTTGGAACCACAGGTACTCCCAGTTCCAAGCAGCCTCACCTGCACTTCGAGGTGCGATCGCGGTCAAATTTGGGCTGGGTAGCCCAAAACCCAGAACCCTACCTGTTGCAAAACCTACCAAGACCAAATCAAGCGAAGAAGTAAGGGCGGGCTGTACGTCCCTCCGATCATGCAATGATTAATTAACTCGATTTGCTATATAGCGCTCCGATAATGAACCTACCTTGTCTAGCGCTCAACCGCTTCTCCATTAGTCCCATCGCCCATCGCCAATTTTCGAAAATATTCGTCATCATAGATAAGGAATCTGCCCTCACAGCAAAGGATGAAGGATGAGGATGAGGGATGAAGCTACCCTCTGTCACCTACCACCAACCACCTCCTACATTTCTTCCCTATGGCGAAATTCAATATTCAAGCTCCGTTTGAACCGACGGGTGATCAACCGAAAGCGATCGCCGAATTAACCAAATACATCAATGCCGAGAATCGCTTTCAAACGTTGTTGGGGGCAACGGGTACAGGAAAGACCCACACGATCGCCCGCGTGATTGAGAACGTTGGCAAGCCGACCCTGGTTTTGGCGCATAACAAAACGCTGGCGGCGCAGTTGTGCAACGAATTGCGCGAATTCTTTCCCAACAACGCCGTCGAATACTTCATTAGTTATTACGACTACTATCAGCCAGAAGCCTACATCCCCGTCACTGATACCTACATCGAGAAAACTGCATCGATTAACGACGAGATCGATATGTTGCGGCACTCCGCGACGCGATCGTTGTTTGAGCGCAAAGACGTAATTGTGGTTGCCTCGATTAGCTGCATTTACGGTTTAGGGATTCCCTCTGAATACCTGAAAGCCTCCATTCCGCTGCGAGTTGGCGAAGAGATCAGTCCCCGCCAGATTATTCGAGATCTGGTTTCGGTACAGTACACTCGCAACGACCTGGATCTGGGCCGGGGCCGCTTCCGGGTCAAAGGAGATGTGCTGGAAATTGGTCCTGCCTATGAGGATCGGATTGTCCGGGTGGAGTTCTTTGGGGATGAGATCGACGCGATTCGCTACGTTGACCCAGTTACGGGCAGCACCCTGCAAAGCATGGAGGCAGTAAACATTTACCCTGCTCGTCACTTTGTTACGCCAGAGGAGCGGCTGCAAGCGGCGTGTGAGGCGATCGAACTGGAACTGAAGGAACAGCTCGAAGTCTTTGAAAAGCAGGGCAAGCTGCTGGAAGCCCAACGCTTAGAGCAACGCACCCGCTACGACCTGGAAATTCTAAGGAAGTGGGCTTTTGCAACGGGGTTGAGAACTATTCACGTCATTTAGCCGGTCGGGAAGCCGGAGCGCCACCCGAATGCTTGATTGACTACTTCCCCAAAGACTGGATGCTGGTGATTGACGAGTCGCACGTCACCATTCCCCAACTGCGCGGCATGTATAACGGCGACCAGGCCCGTAAAAAGGTTTTGATCGAACATGGATTCCGCCTGCCCAGCGCTGCTGATAACCGTCCGCTGAAGGCTGAAGAGTTTTGGGAGAAGGTGAACCAGTGTGTGTTTGTTTCTGCAACACCGGGTGACTGGGAACTAGAGGTGTCCGGGGAGAATTTAATGCCAAGGACGAAGAGAAAAACCAACTGAAGAACTACAAACCTCATACGGGAAGAGTCGTTGAGCAAGTTATTCGTCCCACGGGCATCCTTGACCCTGAGATTTTTGTTCGTCCGACTACTGGGCAGGTGGATGACCTGCTGCATGAAATTCAGGAGCGGGTTTTGCGTCAGGAGCGCACACTGGTCACGACCTTAACCAAACGTATGGCGGAAGATCTGACCGAGTATTTCAGCGAACGAGGAGTTCGGGTGCGCTACCTCCACTCGGAGATTAATTCGATCGAGCGCATCGAGATCCTGCAGGACCTGCGGGAAGGTGAATTTGACGTGCTAATTGGGGTGAACCTGCTGCGGGAAGGGTTAGACCTGCCGGAGGTTTCCCTGGTGGCAATTTTGGATGCGGATAAGGAAGGCTTTCTGCGGGCGGGCGATCGCTGATTCAGACGATCGGGCGGGCGGCCCGTCACGTTCAGGGACAGGCCATTCTCTATGCCGACAATCTGACTGACAGCATGGACCGGGCGATTAGCGAAACCATGCGTCGTCGCGAGATTCAGATGGCTTACAACGAAGAACACGGGATTATTCCGAAAACCATCATTCGCAAATCCAGTAATTCCATCCTCGCTTTTCTGGAAGTCTCCCGCCGTCTCAATGCCCAGGAGCTAGAGCAAGCCTATGAACAGTCGGATGACATGCCGTTGGAAGACATTCCCGAACTGATCACGCAACTAGAAGCCCAAATGAAGGACGCCGCGAAAAAGCTGGAGTTTGAGGAAGCCGCAAAAGTGCGCGACAAGATAAAACACTTGCGGGATAAGCTACTTGGACGATAACGATCGCCCTAAATCTCGTAGTGCCAGAGTTCTTCCTCTTTCAGCACAATCCGGTGCAGGGGCAATCGTTCAATCCAGCCCTGCTCCTCAAGCTGACCAAGAACGCGGGTGACTGTTACACGGGTGGTGCCCAATGTTTCAGCAATGTCCTGGTGGGTCAGGCGAAGATCGATGAGATTTCCGGCTGCGACCCCACGTCCAAACTTTCGGGCAAGCCAGGTCAGTAGCTTGGCCAGCATGACGTCAACGCGGCGGTAACTGCGAATGACCATCAATTCTTCTGCCTGCTGAATGTGGGCTAACAGCAAATCGGTCACGTGATGCCATTCATCTAGCAAGAGGGGCGTTGCTTCAACTTTCGTAAGGCATTCAATTTGGTAGGGTTCAACCCGCGAAAGCGCCTTGCCCACAATTTCGCCCGGTCCCCAAAGACCTAATGTCACCATTGTGCCGTCTTCTAGCCAGGTGAGCGTGCGGACTGCGCCTGATTCGATTTTCCAGAGGCTATTTTGTTTGAGCGGCAGATGGGAACGTAGGTTAAACTGCCGACGATCGGTTGCATGCAATAAAACGTGAGCAGCGAAGGAAGTGGTCATGACAGTATATTCCCGTTTCCCGATTGATATTTCGTAGTATTGTAATATAAATTAATCGGGAAGGTGCTACTCGCGCCAACATCTCTGAAAACAATCTGAAGTGCTCCTGCTTATGGTTTGCAGCGGTTTGGTAGTAGGTAATTGGTAATGGGTAGTGAATTGAGAGTTTGCAAAACCTCTGCTAAAACCTCGGAGGTTTCTAGCACTAATCTTGTCCATAAATCCTAATTCCAGGTTAAAACCTTTGAGGTTTGCGTAGGTCTTGGCATCGGTATATCTGTGGTTGGAGCCGCTTAAGCTCTGGGATCAGCCTTCTAACGGATTAAGAGTCAAACCCGCGTTAAATAAGCTAGGGGCGCAGTTAGTGGAAGGTTTTGAAAGATGGCACAAGAACTTAACAATAAAAAAGTCGCCATTTTGGTAGCAGAGGGTTTTGAGCAGGTTGAGTTAACAGAACCCAAAAAGGCATTAGAGCAGGCAGGTGCTCAGACCCACATCATTTCACCCAACAGTGACACGGTTCAGGGTTGGAATCACTTTGATAAAGGGGATCAGTTTCAGGTCGATGTATCCCTCGATCGAGCGAACCCCGACGACTACGATGCACTGCTGCTGCCTGGCGGTGTAGCAAACCCAGACCAGCTTCGAACCCAGGAGAAGGCAATTCGCTTTATTCGGTCATTCTTTGAGTCGTCAAAGCCCGTTGCCGCAATTTGTCATGGTCCCTGGACGTTAATTGAGGCAGATGTGGTGAAGGGCCGTACCATCACCTCTTGGCCATCATTGAAGACTGACTTAAGAAATGCAGGAGCTAATTGGGTCGATCAGGAAGTGGTGGTAGACCAGGGATTAGTTTCTAGCCGGAACCCACACGACATCCCCGCGTTCAATCGCAAAATTGTTGAAGAATTTGCTGAAGGAAAACATCAAAAACAGCAAGCTTCAGCAATGCGATAACAACCAAAGATGCCTGTTTCAGGCAACCTAACTAAAGAATGGCTGGCGATCGGCGGTGGGAATTTAAGATTTTCCTACCGCCGATCATTCAATTTCTTAATCTGTTGGATTTAAAAGCAGGGCCAAACCTTGCTATAACCTGTAACAGCCAGGCAGCAGGAGTAGCAAATTCATAATGGCTAAACGAATTGGTCCAGCCAAGAGACGAAAACGGTTCACTCGTTGGTTGCTTGAAGAGGATCGCAAAGGACGGGAGGGGCTTCAGGCGAAGGTAGAGCCTCACCATACGCATCCCTGGTGGCAGGTTATGTGTCTGACAGGGGTAGATTATTTTTCAACGCTTGGCTATCAACCTGGGATTGCTGCCCTAGCAGCAGGGGCACTTTCCCCGATCGCCACGTTGATCCTGGTATTGTTGACCTTGTTTGGAGCGTTGCCAATCTATCGGCGGGTTGCGGCGATCAGTCCTCATGGAGAAGGATCGATCGCCATGCTCGAACATCTCCTCTCCTGGTGGCAGGGGAAGCTTCTAGTCCTTTGTCTGCTTGGATTTGTCGCAACCGACTTCATCATAACCATTACCCTGTCAGCGGCTGACGCAACAGCCCACGTTATCGAAAACCCGCTGGTGCCAGATTCTATAGACGGCCAGGTTATTGCAATTACGCTTGTACTGGTGGCACTCTTGGGCACGGTTTTCTTAAAGGGATTTCGGGAAGCGATCGGGCTGGCAGTTTGCCTGGTTGGTGTCTACCTACTGTTGAACTTAGTCACCATTGGGGTCAGTGCTTACCATATTCTGCAAAAGCCCTCGCTCATCAGCGATTGGCAGACTGCATTGTTTACCAGTCATGGAAACGTCTTTGTGATGATTGGCGTTAGTGCCATTCTCTTTCCAAAACTGGCGCTGGGGCTATCGGGTTTTGAAACAGGCGTAGCCGTAATGCCCCTGGTACAGGGGCATCCCACTGATACAGAAGAACATCCTGTGGGAAGAATTCGCAATACTCATAAGCTTCTGGCTACCGCAGCAGGGATTATGAGTTTCTTTTTGATTACAAGCAGTCTGGTGACGACGCTTCTCATACCCGCTCAAGAGTTTCAAGCCGGAGGTAAGGCAAGCGGACGGGCCCTTGCTTACCTGGCTCATCTTTATCTGGGCGATTGGTTTGGAACCCTATATGACCTGAGTACGATTTCCATTCTCTGGTTTGCTGGAGCATCGGCAATGGCAGGGTTGCTGAACATCGTCCCGCGTTACTTACCGCGCTACGGGATGGCCCCTAACTGGGCGAGGGCGACCCGACCATTAGTTCTTGTGTATACCGCGATCGCCTTTGCTGTCACTATTCTCTTTAAAGCGAATGTGGAGGCTCAGGGAGGAGCTTATGCAACGGGTGTATTGGTGTTAATGACATCGGCTGCTTTTGCCGTAACGCTAGCGGCACAGCGCCTCCAATCAAAGCTCGGCACGGTTATCTTTGGCTTAATAACTCTGGTGTTCATCTATACGACTATTACGAACATCATTGAGCGACCTGAAGGGATTCGAATTGCAGCATTCTTTATCGCTGCAATCATTGCCACTTCTTTGATTTCACGGGTCTGGCGATCAACTGAATTGCGGGTCGACCAGATTGATGTTGATGAAACCGCTCGTCGTTTCATTGCTGAAGAGAGCGAACATGGTTTGATCCGACTGATTGCCAATCGACGAAATGAAGGGGATGAGCGGGAGTACTCCTTTAAGGAGAAGGAGGTACGGGAAGACAACCACATCCCAGCAAATGAAGAGATTCTGTTTTTAGAAATTGAGGTGTCTGATGCTTCAGAGTTTGCCGAAAGCATTTGGGTAAGAGGAGTTCAGGTTGGTCCCTATCGAATTTTGCGAGCGAAGGGAGCTGCTGTACCCAACACGATCGCTGCCATCCTTCTTTACATCCGAGACCAAACAGGTAAAATGCCTCACGCTTACTTTGGCTGGGTAGAGGGCAACCCAATTCAGTATCTGCTGCGCTTTATTCTGTTTGGTGAGGGAGATATTGCCGTAGTGACTCGTGAAGTGTTGCGTCGAGCAGAAAAAATCCTGAGCGCCGTCCTGGAATCCACGTTGGAGGCTAATAACTAGGGGACAGGGTATGGGGTACGGGGTATGGGGAAGAGATGAAAGTTTTGTGGTGAATAATTATGAACTAAGAAGTATGAGGTTCGAATTTTTCATTTTTCAAGGTTGAATTCTGAATTCTCAATTCCTAATTCTTAATTTGCCTTTCCACTCTGTCTCCAATAACCCCATGCCCCATCTCTGTATTCTCTAAGCCATATCCTCCAACTCCCTACCCCGTGTTTCCTTAATTAGAAACAGGACAAAGAAGAGGGAAATTGCCGCGGCTGTTGTATAAAGACCGTAGGCAAAGCCCAGTCCGATATCTTTAAGGGGTGGGAAGGTCGTGGACACCATAAAGTTTGCAATCCACTGAGCAGCAGCAGCCACCGATAGAGCAGCCCCCGAATCCGATTGTTGAACATCTCACCCAACATAACCCAAACCACTGGCCCCAGGAAAAGCCGAAGCAGAAGACGTAGAGATTCGCAGCCAGAAGTGCAACAACCCCTGCGTTTCCACGTAAGGTTGGGTTGCCTGCCGCATCAAGCGGGGCACTTCCAAAGATCACGGCCAGGGTTCCTAGGGTAATGATCATGCCAATAGAACCCAGAATCAGCAAAGGCTTGCGCCCTATCTTATCGACAAAGGCGATTGCCACCAGCGTCGTCACGATATTGGTAACGCTAGTAATCACCGTAATGGCGAGCGAATTCTGCTCAGAGAAGCCCACTGCCCGCCACAGCACGCTGCTGTAGTAGAAGATTACGTTAATCCCAACAAACTGTTGTAAAACAGACAGTCCAATGCCGACCCAAACGATCGGCAGCAGACCTCCACTTCTGCTTACAAGGTCAGATAGGCGAGGCTTGCGTTCCCGAAATACGGTTTCCCGAATTTCTGCCACTTTTGCCTGCACATCTCCACCCAAAATCTTCGACAGAACGGTCGCCGCTTCTGGTTCACGCCCTTGAGCAACCAGGTAGCGGGGCGATTCTGGAATCCGCAACGCTCCAAGTCCATAAATGATTGCAGGCGGCACCTCGGTCAAAACATCCAGCGCCAGGCGGGCAACCCGAACCAGAAGGGGTTATCGGCAGATCCTGCGGCGACCGCAATAAAATAATCACCCAGCAGCGCAATAAAGATGCCAATGACAATAGCGAGTTGCTGAAGCGAACCCAATCGTCCCCGCAGGTGGGCAGGCGAAACTTCTGCAATGTAGGCGGGCGCAATCACGCTGGCAGCACCGATCGCCACCCCACCCACGAACCGCCAGAAGATAAAGTCTGCCAACCCAAATGCAAGACCAGAACCAATACCGCTGATAGTGAATAGCCCGGCGGTTATGAGCATGGTTCTAACCCGCCCGTAGCGATCGGCGACCTGTCCGGCAAAGAACGCTCCAACCGCTGAACCAAGTAGAGCAGAGGAAACCGCAAAGCCTGTTTCTACACTGCTTGCATTAAATGCCTTTCCGAGTGGTGCGACCGCTCCGTTGATTACAGCCGTATCAAATCCAAACAAAAACCCTCCTACTGCCGCTACGATCGCTAGCAGCAATGGGTAGGATGTTTTAGGTCTTTGATAAACATCACCGTGCTGAATAGTCATAAGTTAATTTCCATGTCAAAGCAGAATCAAAAGATACGTTGAAATTCAATCTGCTGTTTCCGCAAACTGATAGTCAAAAGAACAAATTTACCGATAGCAGCAGTCTAAAAAAGGCATTTGCTATCTTTACAATTGCTCACAAACGAAAGCAGCCTCATCTCTTGCAAATGATAGGGGCGACTGCTAGCGCTGCCTACTGTAGAGCCGTTGTGTTTACGATGTAATGTTTCTCTGCGAAGACCGCTAAATAGAAACTTGAAAATCGTGACCAAAAATATGAGGAGCAACTGTGAATTTTGTCTCTTAATATTATTCTTATTTAATGTCGCTCTACACCAATATTTCACGCATCAATCTTTAGAATTAGCCTCTCGTTTTTGTAAAAAACCGTAAGAATTAGCAAGACAAATTAATATATAACGATTTTAGCTAGACTCCATAAAAGGTCTTCGAAGGAGCCTTACTCACAAAAGCTCGCCATTCTAAAGTGATATTAAGACGATCGTTTAATACAAATTTTGATGAACCAAAGGTGTTGTCTTGGAGACGCTTTAACGTAGTGGTCTTTGACTTTTGCAAGCTACAAATTGTGGAATTTGGTAGCAATTTGGAGGTTCGATCGGGGCCAAAGGCTTGAACGCTGCACAAAGGTCACATTTGGTAGTAAGATGCAGAACCGAGTAACTGTTCATTACCGTCTCTCAATTTAGAGGCAGGTAAGGCTCAATGTGGCAATGCTGAATAAGCATGAATGCCGCAAGGGTTAATAGCAAGGATAACGAACGCCAAAGATCGCTGTTCATTATCATCTGAGGTTCATTTAAAGGGTTCAATCTTCCAATGTTGTGTTCCAAAATCTTCCAACTTCAAAGCTCAGGCAGGGATGCAACAGGGTGCGCTATTGGAACTTGAACATATGTTTAAGCTTCTACAGATAGGGGTTAATTCCCTCATCGTTCAATTTATTTGAGGTGCATTCCTTGTAAAGAACGTTAATGGAAGCGCCGAAAGTAGGCTCTTAGACGTGTTTTGAGGGTTTCAACTCTCCAAAACCACAAACTCATCTTATTTGCCCGTCAATTCAAAATTGACAGCATCATCGCTTTTGTTGGTCATTCGAGGATATGTTGATGTTGAAATCCAGCCGTAAACCATACAGGTCTATCTACAGGTCTAGCTATAGCCTAAGCCGCAAGAAGCGACCATTTCCTCGGATGTGGGTGATTCTTATCAGCATTCCGCTTATCCTCATTGCGTTGGAACTCATCATGCGGCTGGTGGTAGGGTTTCTGGGCAAGTCAGCAGAGCTAGAAGCATACCAGGGCGAATCGACAAACCTGACTGCCTACCGCCTGAAGTACCTCAGTTCTGCTGGTCAACCGCTGGAAGGCATATCCGACCAAGGGCGATTGAAGGTAAAGCAAAGTCCACTGATGGGCTATCGCCTTCTGGGCGGCCAACAGAGCAATTTTTGGGCTGTTAATGCTCAGGGTTTTCGTTCTGACCAGACGATCGCCCTTGAGAAGCCGAAAGATGAAGTTCGCATTTTTGTATTAGGTGGTTCAACGGCGTTTGGGCAAATGAGTTCAAACAACCAAACCACGTTCGCCAGCAAACTTGAAGCGCTGCTCAATCAGCAAGTTGCAACCCAGAAAAGCAATCCTAAGAAATTTCGTCCCGATGTACTGCCTTACTTCGCAGACGAGTTGACTAAAGCAATGGCGCTTCCTCCACGAATTCGAGAGGGTCACTATCGAGTCGTCAATGCAGCAGTTCCAGGGTATATTTCCAGCAATGAATTATCTCAATTAACGGCTCAAGTTTTGGCCTATCAACCGGACTTTATTATTTTGGTTGATGGCTACGCTGATCTGCTAGTTCCCAGTAGTCAGGAAGCAACCGATATTCCCGGTAGTGAAGAACTACTGACAAATGCACCCCGGCACTATTTCTCGGACCTCAATCAATCGTTAAAGCGCTGGCTCTATCAGTCCTATTTGGTTCGAGGGTTTCAATACTGGGTATTGCGGCCACAGGATACTCTCCATCAGATTATTCCCCTGGCCCAGGCGATGAGACCAGTTTAGCTCAACGGTTCACGACGGATTCTGGAGAATTGAATCGTCGAGCAACACGCTACCGTGAAAATTTGGAGCAAGTTGCACGGCTAACTTCCGCCGCCAAAATTCCCCTCGTTTTGGCGCTCCAACCCGAAATTACAAACCGGAATCCCAAAAATCTCTCTCCCCGGGAGAAGAAGATCCTGAATCAACTGGGTTCGGCCTATCCCGATCGCGTTAAAGCTGGGTACGGCAAACTTCAGCAGGCTGTGGATCAGGTCAAGAGTCAGTTTCCCAAGGGTGTAACCACACTAAATTTGAACAGCGCCTACTCCAGCTTTGCGGGTGAAGCGTTTCAAGATGTTATCCACCTGACAGACGAGGCAAATACCGTATTGGCCAATCAACTATATGACGCGATCGCCAAACAACTTCTGCTTCAACCAAAACCAAACACTGGCTCAGAAACAACAGCGAAGTGAGTGGAGAGCGGAAGGGTAATGGGTAGTGGGTAACGGGGGTAATAGGCGATGGGTGATGGGTAAGGGGTAAGGGGCAATGGGTGATGGGCAATGGGCGATGGGCGATAGGCAAAGATGAATTGAGAGTTGAGAATTAAGAGGCTTTAATTTTTAATTTTTAATTCCTAATTCTTAACTTCGCCTTTGGCCTTTGGCCTTCCACTTCCCTCCTGGGGATAGAGGGCGCTTCGGGTCTTTTTTCTAGATTCTATTTAGTGGACTCAAGGTTTGAATGACCCATGGTTGACCAAAATCACGAAGCATCCTGGAATGAGCAGCTTAATCAAGCGATTGCAGAGCTTGTAGCGGCAGGTACATCGGCTTCGAGGGCTGCGGAAAACGCGTTTCTAGTCGCTTCAGATGAAGTAGTAGGCGTTACCACCGAGGTAGGGCATACCGTTGGTAAACAGACTCAAGAGTGGGCTGAACGAGGAACCGAAACGGTTGGACGAGTTGTAACGCCGATCGCCGAAAATCCGTTTATTAAATACGCTGCCAAATTTCCAGGCATCAGTTGGCTGCTTGCGGCCTTGGGGCATGTGGATGTCCAAAAACTCAGGCGGATGTTGAGCAACTGCGGCGAGAAAATGCGCTAGAAACCACTGAACAACTCGCCCAGCGCATCATTGTTGATACGGCTATAAAGGCAGGTGGCATCGGACTAGTCACCAACATTGTGCCACCTATTGCACTAATGCTGTTTGCAGTAGACATAGCCGCCACTACAGCCCTGCAAGCGAATATGGTATATCGAATCGCAAGCCTGTATGGATTTCCGTTAGATGACCCTGCTCGACGGGGTGAAGTGCTTGCAATTTTGGCCTATCGCTAGGCGGCTCTGGAGCCTTAAAGTTTGGTTTGAGCTTTGTTGAGCTGGTACCTGTCTTAGGTTTGATCGCAGGCGCGACAAGTGATGCTGCTTTAATCTATGCCTTAGGGCAGATTGCCTGTCGCTTCTATGAAGCTAAGCAGAAGACTGTTTAGCAGATGCATCTAAATCGTTGCAGCTAGAAGTTATTAGCCTCTTATCTCCTAGCAGAACTGATAAGCGCGGGTTCTTGCACAGTTTCTCGTTTGCTCCAATCCCAGCTTACAACTGAAAACATCGTCCACCAGTAGAAGAAAACGTTGTGTGACTCCAGATGTTTTCAGTCAACATTCCAACTGGTAACGCCAGAAGTACCGCCAATAAAGTTACGCAAAAATCTGCTTGAGCATTGGCTGTTAGTGACGATCGAATCAAACGAAAAAGATAGAGCACCTGCAATGCCAAAATGCAATGAACGTCACTAATCCAACAATTCCTCCTTCAACTAGCGCTCGGATGTAATCGTTGTGCGGCAAAAGTTTATTGGTGCTGACGTAAATGCTAGTTCCTAATCCAAAACCAAAATTGAAACTGCTTCCATTGCTCCAGCAGATAATTCCACTGGGCAATACGCCAATTAAAGCTGTTGTTATCCCCTGCTGAAAGGAGGATGGCTCTTGATACATCCATATCAGGGTTAAGCAACGGTGTATTAGCAATTGAACCAAGACGTGCCTGCCCAAACTCTGTACTGGCGAACAGTGTAAGCGTGGCGGCGACAAGAACTAAACCCCAAATACCTTAAGGGGATTTGCCCCAGGCGTAATTAAAACTAATACGAGAACACCCAGCATCAGCAAACTAAATAGGGCCATTGTGTTCACGTAAAAGAACAGAATTGCGCCCAGCAAAAGAATCCACCGCCATCGATGACTCCCTTGCTTTATTTTCCAACACGTCAGACTAATAAAAAGCAGCAGAAATGTTACGAATGTGTTGGAATGACCCAGAGTTCCACTGATGCGGGTACCGTCTCCGCCGGACTTGGGAGACAGAATATCAGGCAAAATCGAGTGCGGCAAAAACAACTGCATTGCTGCTACAGTCAACGGTGCAACAAGACCTAGAAAGAGAAGAGTAATGACGTCATCTGGAGAGACTCGGTCTTTTAGCTGCATTACTAGCAGGTAAATCATGAGCCAGGAGAAAAGCCGTGCCCACTCACGGATGGCTGCTGTTACAAACGATCCATCAAGCCTTAACCCCCGATCGGCAAAAGCGCAATCCAAAGCAACTGTAAAATGACCCATCCAGCAAAAATCCAGAAGAAGTTATCAGCATGAACTGGTTTCTTTCTAAACAGTTGAACAGCAACATAAAGCAACGTTAGACCATCAATGCCAATAGCCAGTGCAGCAGGAAGCTGTTGAGCAGAAAAATATCGAGGGAACTTCGTAAAATCAGAAGCCCCAAAACCGCTTTTTCGAAATTAGTGAAGAAATAAAGCAACCCAACAATCAGAACAAAAAGCACGCTCAGATAAATGGGTTGAACTCCTGAGAGTAGTCCTGCAACGATACCAATGATTACTCCCAGTGCTCCGATCCTAAACATTGGATGGGCAAGAATAGGCTTGTGGTGATCTATCCACATGGCAAACGACCCCAATCGAGGAGAACTACAAAGCGCTCTTGTGCATGTAACGGCTCAAACATTTACTCAAATCCCACAGAATTGCTAAAAACAGCAGCTTTATATCAGTTGTGAATGAATTTAACCATTTAACTAAAGCTGTAAGCTACTAGCCATCAGATGTTGCAATCTGCAAGAAACTGATCATTGATACCAAGATGTTTCCTACAACTCACGTGGGATCGGCATAGATATACCCTGATGAAATGGCGCCTGCATTTAAGCCACGGACCTTTTGCATTAACATTTTAGGGGAATAATTTAATTTGAATGTTAAAAGCCATACAAGTGTTTGAAAATGGCTGCTCTGGAAGCAACGCTTAATTAAGGCATGTGTTTTAAATAACTAAAACATATGGCCTAAATTGCGTTGTTGCATTTTTCAAAATCATTCAGTTTACTGTTACATATTCACTCGCACATTTTCTTTGGTAAATGAGAAATATCATACTTCAAGTGTGTTGAATGCAAACTCAAGACTACTCGACAAACCAAAAATATGCCTAAAGACATAGAAAGCAAATTAACTTTGTAGAGGCAAACGGCAACGGTTTGCAGTCATCAAAAATCGTAAAAATCTACTAGTGCAACAATTTGTAGCAAAAATCATCTGTAGCGACAATAAAAGCTGAAAGGTCTCTTACCAGTTGGATTGGAAGCTGAAGCCCGTTTACCAGAAGTTAAAGCTACTTTAGAGAACGTCTGAATTAGCAAACAATTGGCAACGGGTAGAAAGCGGATGAATTGGATGGGAAGGTCGAGCGAAATCGTCAACTATTCGCTCTATTCGTACCAATCCGCTGCTAAGCATAATTCTCAGCCATTCTCCTAGGTAAGCAAAACCTGGTTGGAGTAGGAACTGGTCCTTGTCTTAAGCACTGAAATCCTTTCCAGGCGCTTGTTGTTGCTCTTGATCTTAAGCTGGGTACTCTAAATCTGTCCCCAGCGAAAATTTCCTGTCGTCCGAAATGGCTCTACCCACTCAAACCAGCAATTCACTCATTCAGACCCTATCTGAGCTGGAGCAGAAGGCTCAGATTGAGACAAACTTCTTCCAGTTCTTGGATATTACGATCGCTTGCATTGGTCAAGCGCTGCAAGCGGATGACTCGAGTTTCTAGAAGTGCTGTTGGAGCATCAGGCATTGTTTGCAAAAGCCGGAAATGGTTGGAGAAAAGACACCGACGGGCAAATCTTGATCGAGACTGGTTCCCACTTGGAGTACCTTCTCAAAAGTGTTGGTCCGGTTGTTGTGGAGAACTTTGAAACCGAAACACGCTTTCTGCCTTCCCAATCGCTTCGCGATCGTGGAGTGATGAGCAGCATCAGCTTACTAATTCGGAATGGGTTACAACCGTTTGGAATCCTTAGCATCTATTCAACAACTCCCCATCACTTTTCAACAGATGAGGTGCTTTTCTTTCAGGCTTCTGCCAGCCTGCTCACAGCCGTCCTTCAGCGTCAGGAAGCGATGGTGGCTTTCACACGGGTGGAAGCAATCAATGTTGCAAAACAAACGTTAGAGCGGGAAATCGTTGCGCTCAAACAAGTAGAAGCTCTTCTGCGCCAAAGTGAGGAACGATACGCGCTAATTGCCAATGAAATGAATGATGGGGTGTGGGACTGGAATCTGGATGCAAATGAAGTTTACTTCTCTCCCCACTGGAAGGCCATGCTGGGTTATGAGGCTAATGAGATTGGCAACAACCTACAGGACTGGTTTAACCAAATTCATCCAGAGGACCGCGATCGCGTCAATCAGGAACTGACGCAACACTACGAAGGATTGACCTCCTGCTTTGAAAGCCAGTACCGCTTGTTGCATAAAGACGGCCAGTACCGCTGGATGCTGAGCCGAGGATTAGCGGTTCGCGATGTTTCCGGCAAGGCCTATCGTGTCATTGGGTCTCAGACTGATATCACGGCCCGCAAGATTGGCGAGGAGCAGCTACGCTACAACGCTTTACACGATGGGTTAACGGGGTTAGCAAACCGCAGTCTGTTTATGGAGCGGTTGAAGCATGCAATCGCCCTGGGAGATCGGCATGACGACTATAAGTTTGCAGTCGTTTTTCTTGACGTGGATCGGTTCAAAGTGATCAACGACAGCTTGGGACATGTTGTCGGTGACCAGTTGCTGATTACGATCGCCCATCGGCTTAAGGGATGTTTGCGTTCCAGCGATACCTGTGCACGCCTGGGTGGGGATGAATTCGCAATTCTGCTGGAATATGTCCAGGACGATCGGGAAGCTCTTAGAGTTGTTGAACGGCTACAGCAACTTTTGAGTACCCCATTTCAGCTCAACGGGCAAGAGGTGTTTGCAAATGCAAGTATTGGCATAATTTTGAGTACCAGAGGTTATGACAAACCTGACAATTTGATCCGGGATGCAGATACAGCCATGTATCGGGCAAAAGCATTAGGGAGAGGTCGTTATGAAGTGTTTACCCAGGAAATGCATGAACATGCCGTATCTCTTTGCAATTAGAAACGGATTTGCGGAAGGCAATTGAGCACCAGGAATTTTTGGTGTTTTACCAGCCAGTAATGGAGCTACGCACGAACAAAATCACCGGATTTGAAGCACTGGTTCGTTGGCAGCACCCCGATCGTGGTCTGGTGTCTCCAGCAGAATTTATTCCGGTTGCAGAAGAAACAGGATTGATTTTACAGATCGGTCGATGGGTGCTGCAAGAGGCCTGTAGACAAATGAAAGAATGGCAACAGCAGTATCCGTTTAATCCACCATTGACGATCAGCGTTAATCTTTCCCGCAGGCAATTTTCCCAACCAGACCTGTTTCAGCAGATTGAAAAAACGTTGCAGGACACCAACTGGCACCCCAGTGTTTGAAACTGGAAATTACCGAGAGCGCAATCATGGAGGATGCAAACTCGGCAACTGCCATGATGCAGCAGCTTAAAACGTTGGGTGTTCAGTTGGTTATGGATGACTTTGGCACGGGCTATTCTTCTTTAAGTCACCTGCATCTTTTTCCCATCGATACGCTCAAAATCGACCCGTCCTTTGTTCATAAAGCGGACACCGATCTTGAGAAAGTAGAAATCATTCGTACGGTGATTTCGCTGGCATGGAATTTAGGCATTGATGTTGTAGCTGAAGGAATTGAAACGAAGCGTCAAATGTCCCAACTAAAGCTATTAAAATGCGATTTAGCACAGGGCTATCTCTTCTCAAGACCATTAGCCAAAGAAGCGGCAACCGCCTTCCTGAACGAGGAAAGAAAACTTCTGGAAATACACTAGTTCGGCCTACCAGTGTTCTTTTATAAAAGCTCTACATCTAGAAAAGTCCCAAATCGGTTGTCAAAAAGAATTCTGTGCGAATTCTCCCTAAACTTAAATAGAACCAACCCGTATAAAGGGTTGACCTCTTAAAGCGACTGCTTCGATTTAAAGAACAATCAGCTATTAGTCATTGAGGTTTATCAATGGCCAATAGCCGATCGTAATCTATTTAGTTGATGGTCTAGCGTAGCCGTGAGTTGAGATTGAATAAAGATAGAAATTGATATCAATAAAGGTTTGATCTATTTCAGGATTCTTGTTACCCTGACGTCGTATTCAGTACATTTGGGATGATCGTTTCTAGCCCAGACCCGCGCCATATCATTGGCTATTTTCCTTGATTCTGCATCAACCTCATAACGTGTTGTCTCGCAGTAAGAGGTATTGGTCGCCTGTCCGAAATATTCCTTGGTATCAACCAATACTTCGTATGTATGAACCATTTTGGGACCTCCTCATGCTTTTCGCATGGAATGGGAATGGGATCAGTATAGGAACCCCAATCAGGTCCAGTCCCTATGTAAATACAATTCTTAAACGGTTGTTAACTAAATTAGGAATCATCGTTAACTAACGTCATAAACAATGCTTAGACAAGCAGTCGTTTTCAGTCGGATGGCGCTGCCCATCAATCCCTTAGATGGCTTTGTAAGAAAGCTTCTCTTTAAAACCGACGTTCTGATTTCAATGAGGATCAAAGATGAATCAGAGCTTCGATCAAACTTTGATTTTGTTCCGCTGTGCCCACTGTTATCCGTAGTTTGTCTTCTAAACCAGGCTGGTTGAAATAACGCACCAAAATTCCTCGCTCTTTCAAGGCTAGATATATTTCTTGGGCATTGCCTTTAGGAGGCTGTACCAGCAAAAAGTTAGCTTGGGAGGCCCTTACCTGGTACCCTAATTGCTTCAAATCCACGGCTAACGTTGTTCGAGATGCCTTTACCTTTGCAGCACATTCGTTCTTGTGAGTCTGGTCTCGAAATGCAGCAGATCCTACCGCACAGGCAATCGCGTCAATGTTATAGCTATCTTTGACCTTAAATAATCCACTAAGCAATTTTGGGTTCGCAATCCCAAAGCCTAAGCGCAATCCTGCGAGAGAATATCCCTTAGACAGGGTGCGAATGACCATCACATTTTCAAACTCGCTAACGAGAGGCAATGCCGTTTCGTCTGCGAAATCAACATAGGCTTCATCCACAATCAAAACGCCAGATAGCTGTGCTGCTAACTGCCGCAAATCATCATTTGAAACCACATGACCAGAGGGACTATTCGGAGAGGCGATAAATGTCACAGCACCATTTGCGGCTACCAGTTCAGCGATCGGCAGGCGGTAGTCCTCTCTATAGGGAACCTCGATGTGTTCCGCTGGCTGCATCTCAGTCAGGGTGCGATACAGAACGTAGGTAGGCATCGGATAGACAACATTACGTCCCGGTTCCGCACAGGCACGCACAACGACGTTCAGGATATCATCACTTCCGTTACCGACGATGATCCAATCCATCGGAATCCCCAGAACCTCACCCACAGTCTTCCGAAATTCGTTGGCATAAGGATCGGGGTAACGCCGTAGCCATTCACTATCCAGTGTTCGCAACACGTCGATCGCCGCTGGCGAAGGAGGATAGGGATTTTCGTTTGTGTTCAGCTTAATAATTTTGGTTTCTGGCTTAGGCTGTTCCCCAGGAACATAACCGGCCATTGCGTCGATGCTAGGGCGGAAGTAGGTAGTCATGGCTCTATATTTTTCCAGACAACCACTATAGCAGCATAGCAAAACCCCGAGATCTATCCGTGTTTCGATCTCAGGGGCTGCATTTCGTTTACACTCCTCACTCCTTTATAGTCTTCCTAATTGTCTAGACTGACTATCCGCCCTAAGACAGATTTGAAAGTGGAACAATTTGTCTTCCTGTTTAGGGTTCTGATGGCAAATTAGCGTCGTCTTCCAAAACTGCGCTGTCTGCTGCCAAAACCACTTCCAAACCCGCTGCTGGGGCGTTGGTAGGTTCCAGTTGAGCGATTGGATCGACGCAAGGTACTAGTACCGTAGCCTGACCCAGTGGAGCGATCGCTGTTAAAGGTGCGATTGCGAGTACCTGACTGCCCATAGGAAGGCGACCTCAATTGCCCAGTCGATCGGAACGCCTGGCGATTGCGAACTTCTGCAGGAGGAGCATTGTAACGGCTCTGGTAACGATTTACCGCCTGACCGTAGGTAGACCCATAGCCACCAAATCCAGTTAAGTAACCGCCTGGTTGATAGATAGGAGGCACGTAATACTGGGGTCTAAACAGGAGACTACCCAGCGCCTGACCCGCCAACGCTCCTGCAAACGGAGTCCAGAAGTTTGACTCCTGACGAACAACAACCGTTTCCTGCTGCCCTGTCTGGGGATTTGTTCGGTTTTCGGTCACGTTATGAACGTATTCAATCTTAAAGTCTTCCGTCAGGTGCAAGGATGGCTGACCATTTTCCACTTTGAGGTAGCTCTTATTCCCGGCAGAGACCTCTTCGTTTGTGAGACGGGCCATTGGCAGGTTAGTAGTACGAAACACGGAAGAATCACTCGGCTTTGTATTTAACAGAAGCACGGTATATTCTCCGTCCGCATCATTGTAGGTCGCTTGCTGTACCGGGTATTGTCCATCAGAAAGACGGTTCTGCTCCTTGTTGGACTGCTCTTTTGTCTGCGGTTGCGACGGATTGAAGTAGGATTCGTTTACACCGGAGCCACCGCACCCTACAGACGTAAAAGCCAGGGTAAAAGCCATCGAAATAATCAGAAGTTGGCGAAACATAGTTCAGTGAAGGTGAATGTGGATGTGAATGTACAGGGTACGGAACAGGTGATGCAAACAGGAGTGGCTGTGGAGATTACAGTGGTATTAGCTCTGGGAAGTTTAACAAGACCTGGTCGGATGTTAATTCGTCTCCGAATTGAGCAGGAGAGAAGTGAACTTGAATAGCCCGTAGTCGCTGCTGGTAATTCAGGTTAATCAACGCTTTGAGTCCCGCTTTGAGGGCATTCATATCGGCAAGGTCCGTTTCTAACTCTGGAACCTCCCTTCATAGGCAACGGTCAGCATGACAACTAAATGCTGAGTCGCGGGCAGCGAAAGTGCTGCGTCAGTGTCATCGCTAGCTGAGTCAGGCATACTCCGGTAACGTTGGGCGGAATCGGTGAACAGCTCAGTTACATAATCTCCGGCTTCACCTTCGTCCCAAAATACATTGCCCTCATTGGCGGCTGATTGCCAATAGGTGTCGTATTGAAGCAGGTTCTGGCAGATTTCGACCAACCCTTCTCCTAACACTTCAAGGTCGCCTTCAGAGTCCAACGCTTCCCTTCCAGCACGGTTGAGTATTCCCAGCAGTGGAGCAATCTCCTTTCCTGCCAGGTGAATGAACAGCCGACAAACAACAAATCGAGTTTTGCCGCCCAATCGATTCAAGCGATCGCGCCATGATGTCATGTTCTGTCCCCTTTCACAACCATTACGCTTTGCACTCTTAAATTATCAACGCCTACCCTACATGAAGCTATCAGCAGAGATTTCTGGATTAGTCGCAGCCTCTCAAAGATGCTGAAGAAATTCCATCAACAAAGGTTTAAGGTACTTATTCTTGATCCTTGGTGGTAAGAGATACAGTTTCTAGTATCTAAACTGTAGGCAGTGAATTAATCAATGCTATCTACCTCAGGTTTAGCTTTCGTTCCGCGTTTTTGTGTGTTCGGATATCACCCCAGTTGCTCGAACCATTCCTTAAGTTGCGGCAAATAGCGGGCAGTCAGGACTCCACCAACAAACCCAAACAGATGGCCTTGCCAGGAAATACCGCGCTGGAAAGGAGCACTCCCCAGATGATGGGGCCATAAAGTACAGCAACAATTACCGAAAAGGTGGCTGAGGTTAAATCCTGCTCAAAATAACTGCGAAGAAGCAGGAAACCAAAATAGCCAAAGATTAGCCCACTGGCACCAATATGAAGCGTATTGGAAGCTGCAAGCAACCAGACGCCCACTCCACTGACAAGCCAGACAACCGCAGTAACGATGAAAAACTCATCCAGGCTTCTAATCATCACCAACCAACCCAGAATCACCAGTGGAGGGGTATTGGTGGCTAAATGCTTCCAGGAACCGTGAAGCAGCGGAGCGAAGAGAATACCGCGAAGACCGATCGTTCTGCGGGGAAAAATGCCAAGCCGATCAAGCTGCCCTCGCAGCAGCAGCTGGTCAATCGCCTCCAACACCCAGATAAGAATGATAAAGCCACCTAAAATCGTCGCCTGGGTTTGGAGATCGTTTGAAAGGGTTCCTAAAACTGCATGCTTACTCACGCTCTACCTATTCCATCTACTGTTCAACTGCCTCCAGCCAAACTTTACACGAAAGGTGTATTTCTTCGGGGAGACGTTTGTTCTCGTTACTTGTATTAAGGTTACGGCTATCGCTGTAGGGGAGGGACTATGAAGGCAGAAGAACTGATGAAGCGATACCAGGCGGGCGATCGTGATTTTAGCGATATGGATTTAAGCGAAGCCGCCTTGGAGGGAATTGATTTAAGCGGAGCCAGCTTAGTCGGAGCAAATCTGGATGGAGCCGTTTTGAAACGGGCAAACCTGAGCCAGGCAGATTTGAGTGGGGCCGATTTGAGCGGGGCCGATCTAAGCCAGGCAGACTTGAGCGGCGCGAACCTGAGTGATGCCATCCTGGATGGAGCGATTCTAGAAGGAGCCATTTTAGATAGTGCTGATTTAAGTCAGGCTGATCTGAGAGTTGCTAATGTTGTGCAGGCAGACTTGTCGCATGCTGAACTGTATCAAGCAGATTTGAGTGGAGCCAATCTAGAGGCAGCGGATCTAAGCGAGGCGAATTTATCCGTCGCAGATTTGGAACAGGCAAATTTGAATGATGCTTCGTTGGAACGGGCAAATCTGAGCGGTGCGAATTTGGAGAATGCAAACGTAGAAGGTACCATCCTGGAGGGTGGAGACAGCAGTTTGGCAACCTAGGAAATCGACAAGTTAGCAACCGATATGAACAGGGCAACTTATCCCCTCTCCAATGTCCTGAAGCTCGTTCACGCCTCGGTGAATGCCCTATCTGGCATGCCGATCAACAGCGTCTCTACTGGGTGGATATTTATAATCACCGCGTCCACCAATTCAATCCTGTAACCAAACAGGATCAGTTCTTTAACGTAGGTGATGTCGTAGGACCGATCGCCCCGGCTGGAGCTAATCGCTTAATCATTGCCCAGCGCGATCGCATTGCGTTTTTGAATACTCAAAATGGACAGCTCACTCCAATCATGTCCATTGCCACCGATAAACCTAATTATCGTTTTAATGATGGGAAATGCGACTCTCAGGGACGTTTCTGGTTTGGCTCTATCTCAGAAGAGCTAAACCAAGCAAGTCTCTATCGTTATGACCCGGATGGTTCGCTGCATGTAATGGAAACGGGTTTAACCATCTCAAACGGATTGGGATGGAGTCCCGACGGGACAGCGTTTTATCTAACTGACTCTAAGGAGCACCGGATTTATCGGTACGATTTTGATGGGGTCACAGGTTCCATTCAAAATCGTCAATGCCTGGTTAACCTCAGTGATGAAGATGCTGAACCAGATGGAATGACGATCGACGCAGAGGGGTTCATCTGGTCAGCCATGTGGAATGGTTGGTGCATTATCCGGTTTGACCCAGATGGTAAAGAAGTCATGCGTGTTGAATTACCTGTTCAATGTCCAACCTGCTGTACTTTCGGAGGCGAACACCTTACCGACCTCTACATCACCTCAGCATCGGTAGGATTAAGCCAACAAGAAATCCAGAAATGTATCTGTTCTGGTGATCTTTTTTGCTTGCAGACTGACATTGTAGGCATGCCTACCTACTCGTTTGGGGAAGGCGATCGACATCCCAGTTAAGCCCATTCTGTTTACGAAAGGCATGTGTCGATCAAATTGCAACGACGGGTTCAATGGTTCCTCCCCTAAAGGCCTATAAATCAGCATTCAACTAAACTAAGATTCCTGACCCAGGAGGGATAGCCGTTATGACCTTAGATGCTGGATAGTGCATGCAGGAAATTGATATCTTCGATTTATAGCAATAGATTTAGATAAACAATTTTTGTCGAATAAAAGACTTTTGAGAAAACAAGATTACCTATGGAAGCTGATATAGAAGGCCCGTTTTCAAAAGGGTTCAATCAACTATTTCCGTTTTTACTGAGTTTCTTAGATGACGCGCTATTGCTGGGACTGTCACGTTTAGGATTACATTGGCGCTGGCTTCATTGGCTGTCTCCGGTAATGCAAATCGGCACATTGCTATACTTCGCTATCCAACTGGTTCATTGGCAACGCGGATTCAGGCACTGGTTGAAAGGAGCGGCGAACAATCTTAAGGAGCGGTCGCCCAACTGCCCATCCTGCGACGCTACCAACAACGTAGGAGGGAAAGTCAGACCACGCAAATGTGTTTCCTAAAACCAGACGACCCACGAATGTTGATTTTGCTGCCAGGTAGAATGGGTTCTGCCAAAGCTGAAGAAACTCGAGGATACAGGTAGCAACGCATACTCCTATGGCGGTCCAGGCAAGGGAAACGTTTGGAAACAGACATACCACCAACAAAACCCAAAAGATCTCGTAGGCAACGCTTCCACAGAAGTCATTGAGCCAGGTATCGCCAGCAAACCGAATCCAATAGCCAAGCGGAACGATAACCAGCATGGCTACGAGCAGCACAATTCGGTATTTGAAAGACAGTGCTTTTGGTTTCATGGTGAGCTTATATAGTAAAGCGCTGAGTGGTGAGTACTGAGTGCTGGTGTGAAAGCTATTCATTGCAATGCTCTCAGTAGTTTGATTGTCCTAACATGTAGCAGTACTGCTATAAATCCTCTTTTAAGATCGCCTCAGCAGTAAGAGAATGTCACGGTTCGTCTGAAAATCCCCAATAAACTTTGTAAACAGCCAGTTCTGCTTAAATGATTGGCTCAAGCAGTCTCAAAAGAGTACCCCTGAGGGTACCCCCAAGGCATGCGGAATATTTCCCTTCTAGTGTGATGTTTCATTCAGAACAAGCAAAACGTTCAATCACCTACTCACTCAACAAGGAAACACTCCCATGCCCGCTAAACAAGTGTTTGGTCTTATGTCTGCCGCGTTGATGACCACGATCGCTGCTGGCGCTGCTTTTATGTCCCCTGCTGAAGCATCCTGTCGCGAGTATTTAGGTCGTGCTAACACAGGTCAGCGCATTGCATTGGATCGCTGTTCAATCAATCGCATCGATCACCGCAAAGTCGAGTTCTCCTATTTCTTAGGACGTGAAAGACTCGACGCAATGGCTAATTGCAAAAGACAAAACTGGAAGGTTGACGGTGTCACTCACTATCCAGGTTCCTATGCTACTCAGCAAATGCTCAGTATCGTTTGCAATCCCGACAACGGCAACGTTGTTATTTACAGCCGATAGTCGCATAGCTGTGGACACAAACAACCATACGTATGCATCTGCCAAAACTTCGGAGGTTTAAGCGCCTAAATTGGCCTGGAAGCTCACTTTTTAGTCATATGCTGTCACCACAATTGTTAGAACATCCAGTTTAGCTGAAATGACCTGGGTATAAGGCTTCATCCCTGACCCCTGACCCCTGCTCTAAACCGCCGAAGTTTGCGTAGCAGTGCGCTGTAGTCATCGAAAAACTATGAGTCCAAAAAGCAAAGCTCTCAATCTAGGGCTTTGCTTTTCCTTTTAAGCCTATTGCTCCTTTCTTTCAGGTTGTGCAATTAAGACGATCGCCGAGCGGGCAGTTGCATAATAAGTACCGCCGCTAATTTTGGGAGCGGAACTAACATCGCAAAAGTCTTCAGGGCTGGGCAATGAGGTATCAACAATTCGATGCCAGATCTCTCCCTTGTATAGGGGTGGTAAATCAAATTCAAGAGGTTCCCAATAGGCGTTGAAGATAATGTGCAGATGTTCACCCACCTCCGGGTGCAGAAGGGTAAACGCCAAGACATGGGAATTTTCGCCCCAGTCGGGTTTTCCTAGAGTGGGGCCATGCCAGACGATATGAGGTTTGTCGGGTGCGTAGTTCACGGCCAGGATATGTTCCTGCTGGAAAATTTGCAGTGATTGAATGAACGCAAGCAACCCTTTAACAAACCGCAGGAGACCGGCGTGTTTCTCGACGCAATCCCAGTCGAACCAACTAAGGTCGCTGTCCTGACAATAGGCGTTGTTATTTCCCAATTGGGTTCGCCGTACTTCGTCGCCCATTAACAGCATCGGCGTTCCTTGGGACGTAAACAGAATGGTCAGAAAGTTTTTGATCTGGCGCTGACGCAGACCGTTGATCGCCGGATCATCACTGAATCCTTCTGCACCACAGTTCCAACTGTGATTGCCATTCATTCCGTCCCGGTTATCTTCCCCATTGGCTTCGTTGTGTTTGTCGTTATAAGAAACAAGGTCATTTAGGGTAAACCCATCGTGGCAGGTGACGAAATTGATGCTGTGGTTTGCGTTCCGATCTGGCTGTTGATAAATGTCGGGGCTGGCCATAATGCGGGATGCTACCGCTTTGACCACACCAGCGTCGCTTTTCACAAACCGGCGCACGTCATCTCGAAAGGGACCGTTCCATTCGGCAAATCGATCGCCCGCAAAGGAGCCGACCTGGTAAAGCCCCGCCGCATCCCAGGCTTCCGCAATAATTTTGGTGCTGGCCAAAACCGGATCCGAGTCAATCGCCCAGAGCAACGGCGGATACTTGTGGGGAACACCCGACGAATCGCGGGAAAGTGCCGATGCCAGGTCAAACCGGAAGCCATCTATGTGCATTTCAGACACCCAGTAGCGCAAACATTCCAGAATCAAATGGCTGGCGATCGCGCTGGTTTCAAACGTGTTGCCGCACCCGCTGTAGTTGCGATAAATCGCCGGATCATCCTCCAGCATGTAGTAGTCCTGGTTGCTGAGTCCCCGGAAGGACAGCGTTGGTCCCTGCTCGTTGCCCTCAGCCGTGTGGTTAAACACCACATCCAGAATGACCTCAATGCCTGCCCGATGCAGCGCTTTCACCATGTCTCGAAATTCATCGACCGGACCCAGCGGATCGGGACGGGAGCTGTAGGGACTATGGGGCGCAAAGAAGGCGATCGTGCTGTAGCCCCAATAATTCTCTAACCCTGGTCGAGCGTCGTACTCGTCGAAGTGGTGGATGGGCATCAGCTCGACAGCCGTAATCCCCAGTTCCTGAAGGTAGGAAATTTTTTCAATCAACCCGGCATAGGTACCGCGCTTTTCAGAAGCAACTCCGGAGTTGGGATTGCGCGTAAATCCGGCAACGTGGAGTTCATAAATCACTGTTCTAGAATAGGGAATTTTGGGATGAATATCGCCCTCCCAGTCGTAGGTGTCAGAGTCTACAACCACTCCCGCAACGCCTTAGCGCAGTTATCGCCTGGTAATCTGGCTGCCGTTCGGCTGTAGTTTTGCCAGTTCACGATCGCCCGCGCAAACGGGTCGAGCAATACTTTTTCACCGTCACACCGCAATCCCCGTTCTGGCTCAAAGGACCATATCCCCGATAGGCATAAACCTGTCCTGCTTCGGCTTCCCGGTACAAAAACATGCCAGTAATTGTTGGTTTTATTGAATTTGGGATCAAGGGAGATGACTTGACTGGGCTGCGGCGCATCCGGTTGATCAAACAGGAGAAGATCGATTGCGGTGCAATCCCTGGAAAACAAGCAGAAATTAACCCCTTCGCCAGAAACCGTCGCTCCTAAAGGAAAACTTTGACCAGGTAGAACGTTGACAGTTGTGGAATTTGAACTCTGGGCGGATATAACCATGAGCAGATAGGACTATTCGAAATTGCAATTGACCGCTGATCAGTCTGATTCTCGGAGTATCTAATTATCCCGCGATATTGTAATGGTTATATCGAGTCAGAGATAATCTGGCTGGATTTCTTAAACTCTCGCTGGATTGCCTGTGTTGCGGTGTTTCCTGTCGGTTAACTCAACCTACTGCGTCGGGCAAACACGCTACTTGTGAGTCAGGTTCACTTCACTCTGAACGATATTAACCGGGTTCACAACGAAGCTGACTTTGTTTTTATCGAAGCTGGCTTCACTGAATTCGAGGCTGGCTTCACCGGGGTCGAGGCTGGCTCCATTTTCATTGAGTCTGGCTTCACTGCACCCGAAGCTGACTTCATTTTTACTGAGGCTGGCTTCGATGAAACCGAAGCTGAGTGCCCTTGAATGCGGGCCACGTTCACTTGATCGTGAGCCAGCTATCACCTCCAGATAGGCTGGCTGAATAAAACGTGCGCAAACTTCGTAGGTTTACCACTACGTTGATCACGGCGCTAGATTCTAGATCAAACCTCCGAGGTTTTGGTCAAATGCGTCAGTTATTTTGGAGGATCAGCGATTAGATGGGTTGCGATCGTCCCCGGCTTGACTGCTGGGCAAACCGTTGGCCCATTTCATCCACCAGGCTGTCCAATCCGGCAACGGTCCCGTTTGCTTTGGCATAGCGATAAACCTCCAGCGCTGCTGCGTAGGCTTCCCCACCAGCGGCGACTGCCGTATCATCCAATAGCTCTTGCAGATGGGTCAGTGCCAGCAGCATCGGTTGCAGCGCTTCAAACAGCTCCAGGTCGCGGCGCATTTCGTCAATATCAAAGGAGCGCGGCAAAAATCGGGGTTTTGGGTGGCGATCTCTAGCGCTTTGCGGGTGAAGGCCCGGTTACGATCGCCCAACTTTGCGGTCGATTTGCGCTCCTCTGGACTCAGGTGAGTCAGGAAAGAAAGCTTTTGACGCAGTGCGGCGAGCATTGCCATCACCTCTTGCTGTTCTGTGGCGGACAGAGTAATACTGACCCGGTTTGCAGGCATATCAACGCACTCCCAATGATTAGTTACCAGTTTAGAGTACCCGCTGATTGCCGATGAGCTACAGTGTTGGTTGGTCGGGCAGGCACTGGCATGAATCGACGGAGCATTTTACAAGGCTTGATGGGTCTCTTCCTGGTTGGCTGTGGTTTGCAGAAGGACAGTCAGAGAGTACCGCAGACAGACGCGTCGGCTAAAACGATGTTGCTGGAAAGTCCGGCCTTTCCAGCGAACGGCCCTATTCCCGTCAAGTACACTTGTGATGGTGGCAATCTTTCTCCCCCTTCGCTGGGATGCCCCTCCTCCGGGAACGGCTAGTTTTGCCCTGGTAGCGGAAGACCTGGATGCCCCTGGAGGTCGCTTCCTGCACTGGCTGGTTTATAGCCTACCTGCCGAACTGCGCCAGTTGCCAGAAGCGATTCCGCCCCAACCTTCCGTGTCAGGAGGCGGCATTCAAGAGAACAACGACTTTGGTAAGTTAGGGTATGGCGGTCCCTGTCCACCGGGAGGGACTCACCGTTATGTGTTTAGACTCTATGCGCTCGACCGATCGCTGAGTCTTCCCAAGGGTACAACTGCCGATCAGCTTTTGGCGACAATGGAGGGACACATTCTGGCGAGGGCGGAATTGAGCGGCCAATATACCCGGAAGCAGTAGGTGAATGAGGAATGGGGAGTCGGGAGTCGGGAGTCGGGGGATGAATTTTTATGATTAGGTGTGAGCGCAGGATGGGGAGGCTGATTAGCAAACGTGATGCACTGGATAAAGTATTTACAGAACCCGGCATTTTGGCTACTCGCTATCTTTACTGTTGTGGCAACCCTGCATCTAGCCCTGTTTGATCGGGCTGGCGATTCTGACCTGTTTGCAATTAGCTTACTGTTCTGGCTTGCGGCAGGATTTCTAACGTGGGATAGTCGGCATTCCCTGAATCTGGACAGCGATAGTTTCTCCAGCATAGTAGGCGCGGTGTTGCTGGCGATCATCCTGACAAGGAGCGCCGCCCTACCTGAATCGGGGTTGCTGCTTAGAACCCAGCCGTTGATTGCTGTTTTGGGTATCGGTCTGCTTGCCTCTGGGATGCGAGGGCTTCGTCAGTACTGGAAGGTATTCGTTCTGTTTGGGCTGCTGGCCCTATACACCGTCTTTGAGCTAGCGCTGAAATCGGTGAACCTGGCGCTTCTGACCGCCAAGGTTTCTGCATTCCTGCTGGTTTATTTGGGGTTTCCAGTTCAGCGGGAAGGGGTGTTTCTGTCTCTCCCGACGGGGCGCGTCGAGGTGCATGGTGGATGTTCTGGCATCCACAGCATCCTGTTTATGGTAAGTATTGCCGTTCTATTTCTCCTGATGTTTCCCCTCCGCTCCACCCGGCAAAAATTTCTCTGCCTGGGGATGGCGATCGTGCTGGGCTTTTTGGTTAATGCTGCAAGAGTCGCTGTGATGGCAATTCTGGTTGCTTTCGCGCAGAAAGGAGCCTTTGACTACTGGCACAGCGGCAATGGTTCCCTGCTGTTTTCAATGATTTCGGTGGCGCTGTTCGGTGTTTTCTGCTGGTTTGCATTCCTACGTCTGCCTTCCGCCTCAGACACGGGAGCTTGAGTTCATGCCTACCCCTTGTGGCACCCCATACGGATCTCACTGCTGGTAATCATTCTGGGCAGCACTTTAGGCGTTCTGGGACGGGCGATCGTGGTTCCGAAATCAGAAAAAACGGACCTGCGGGCGACCTTTTCGTTTCCTCCAACGGTGCCTTTAGCGGGCTGGCGATCGCTCGAAAGTAGCCCACTGCAACCAGAAACCGAGAACGAACTGCCGCCGGGGCAGCGGTATCCCTACCACAACCCTGCAACGACCCTTGATGTAGAAACGCGGGTCATGACTGCCGATGATGATGTTCGGCGTTTCCTTCTCGTGTATACTCCCATTCGTGGCTCTAACATCAATCTGATAATTAAGCACCAACCAACCATTGGTTTCTACGGCGTTCTGGCCCATGAAGGACGGGCCTATCTCAGTGCCTGTATTAATCGACAGGGGGCAGTACGGTAACAGAGCAACAGTTTATGCAAAACCGCTATGTTCACGCTCTACAGGTCAACCGTTTATTACCCTGGTTACTGGGTCGAGAAACCCTGGTTGATCGCCGCTGTTTGTGGACGCTGATGTCGATGCCGCTACCAATGGGTGCAAAATCGAATTCGATCGCTTCGGAAAAAGTCTTTAAAGCCCTGGAAACGGCCTGGTTCTCCTGGTATCAGTGGTGGCAGCCGAAATTTCTGAAGTCTTAACGCTTAAAGCACCTCTACCATTTTGCAGGAGGCATCGCATGCCTGAATCAGTCAGTCAGTACCAGTCTACGTTCAGATTTCGGTGGGTGGGCTACGGCTTCTTGCTCTTTGCACTCATTGATAGCGCTTTGGCGTTTATCCCTCCCAACTTCAGCAACCTTACCTGGAAGCTACAGCTAATTGGAAAGCTGGTGGAAACGGTGGCTATTCCAATCCTGGGATTTGCCCTTGTGTTTTGGGGTGAATACTATGAGCGCAAACCCTTCGAGGAGAAGGTCGTCCTGAAGATTCTGTCCTGGCTGTGTTTGGTGCTGGCGATCGTCTTTCTGCTGTTAATTCCGCCAGGTGTATTGGGAGGGTTGCGGATGGAGTCTCAACTCAGCCAAATAAACCCAGATCTGATTGAGCAGCAGCTATCCAGGCAGGCCGCTCCTGTTGTCGCCCAACTCAAGCAGCTTGAAACTCAGGTAAACCAGAGCGATGCCGAACAACTAAAAGAGTTAGGTTCACAGCTTGGCGTTCCTCTCAAAACAGATGACCCGGAGAAATGGAGAACCGACATCCTTGCAAGAGTTAAACAGCTCAGAATACAAACCCAAGCGCAAGTAGGGACCCAATCCCAAACCAAGCTGCAAGAAGTGGAATCCAAGAAACTAGAAATTAGCAAGAACCTGGTGAAGTGGAATTTGGGTGCGCTGATCGCAAGCGTCCTGTTTTTATCCTCTGGAGAAGTACCCGCTGGGCGCGACGTTGACAGAGGAGGTGCTGAATAGCAGTATGAATTGGAACGAAATTAAGCGGTTGCCATTACGTGAGCCAGATCTTCCGGTGCAAGATGGGGGTTGACAACCTCACCATCCTTGAACCAAATAATTCGGCGGGTGCGACGGGCTACATCCGATTCATGAGTCACCATCACAACGGTGATGCTGCTGGCATTGAGTTCAGAGAAAATGTTGAGCACTTCTTCCGTGGTGCGCGAGTCCAGCGCACCGGTTGGCTCGTCTGCCAAAAGCATGACAGGTCGATTAACAATGGCGCGGGCGATCGCGACTCGCTGCTGTTGTCCACCCGACATTTGATTGGGGCGATTGTGTAAGCGGTTCCCAGCCCAACCCGCACCAATGCCTCGGTTGCCCGTTCTCGCCGCTCTGTTGCTGGAATATTGGCATAAACCATCGGCAGCATGACATTTTCCATCGCATCCAGTTGGGGCAGAAGGTGAAACTGCTGAAACACAAACCCAATTTTGCGGTTTCGAATCGTTGCCAATTCGCTATCTTCCAGACCTGCCACGTCTACACCATCCAGGTAATAGCGTCCCGAGGTTGGCCGATCGAGACAACCAATCATGTTCATCATGGTGGATTTACCCGATCCAGACGCGCCCATAATGGCACAAAACTCCCCTGCTCAACTACAAGATTGACACCGATAACGCTCTGACCTCCGTTTCTCCAGAGCCATAGATTTTGTAAATGTCTTCGAGACGAATGATGGTGGAGGACATAGGAGGGATGAAGGATAAGGGATGGGGGATGAGAAGAAGGGTGAGGATGAGAGACGAGGAAGGGGGAGGTATAGAAAGGATGAGGGATGAGAAGAAAAGTAAGGGTTGGGGCGAGGAACGGGGAGTTAGTTTTTCTTTACCCTTCATCCCGCATCCCTTATCCTTTCCCCACCACCTATCACCTATCCTTTATGTGCTTCTCAGGGCCACGATCGGATCCAGTTTCGCGGCTTGACGGGCGGGGAAGACACCGAAGAATAGGCCGATGCCGCCTGAGACACCAACGGCAAGGACGATCGCGACGGGCGAGATACCCGCTTTGAGGGGAGAAATGGCGCTAACGCCGAGAATTCCACCGATGCCGATGGCAGTACCGATCAGGCCACCAGCGGCAGAAAGAATGACGGCCTCAATCATGAACTGAATCAGAATATCTTTTGGGAGGCTCCGATCGCCTTTCTCAGACCAATCTCTTCAGTACGCTCCGTCACTGAGACCAGCATGATGTTCATAATGCCAATACCGCCGACCAGAAGAGAGATTCCGGCGATCGCGGCTAGCATTATCGTCAGACCCCCGTAATGGTCCCCACAATATTCAGAATGTCCTTTTGGGTTTGAACGGTAAAGTCGTCTTCATTGACAACCTTATGCCGCAAACGCAGCAGGTTTGTAACCTGAAATTCGGCTGCACGGATGCTTGCTTCGTCTTTTGCCGCAATGGAGATAAACGTTAGATCCAACCCATAGGGAGACGTGCGCCCGGTGAGACGATTGGCGTGGGTCGTAATGGGAACGTAGGCAGCATCGTCCTGGTTGTTTCCCAAAACGCGCCCTTCGGCTGCATTACGCCAATGACCTGAAATGGAATGCCTTTGATTCGAATCTGCTCGCCAATCGGATCCCGGTTGCCGAAAAACGATTTGCCAGATCAGCCCCTAGCGCCACAACCTGGCTATTCTTCTCCAGGTCCTGTTCGCTGATGAACCGTCCCTTGGCCATATCAAAAGTTCGGACTGACAGAAATTCGGTGTCGCACCAACCACCAAAGAACTGGAATTTAAGTTGCGGTAAACGATGGGAAGCTGACTCTGGCGTTGAGGCGCAACCCCTCTAACAGAGGGCACCTGATCTGCGATCGCCTTGGCATCTTGTAACACCAACGTTCTTGGTAAATCGGAGGTACGGTTTCGCGCTTGACCGCTGCCTGGCGTTACGAACAGCACATTGGGTCCCAATGATTCAAACTGTTCCGACGCTAACCGTTGTGCGCCCTGCCCGATGCCCACCATTGCAATCACGGAAGCGTTGCCAATAATAATACCCAGCATCGTCAACGCACTGCGAAGCTTATTTGCAGTCAGCGTTTTGACCGCCATTTTTGCACTGTCGAGGAGATCCATAGGGGGAGGGATGAGGGATGGGGAGGAGGAGAAATTAAGAATTAGGAATGAGGAATGATGAGTTTTGAATTCTATACATCTACTTAATTTTCAATTCTCAATTCTTAATTTCCTACCTCCTATTTTTTGTTCACACCTTTGATGATATTCTCTAGCTTTTGGCCTTCGGGTAGTTCGACAAAGACGGGGTCGCCGACTCGGACACCATCAATAATTTGAGTTTGGTTGCCAATCGTGGAACCGATCGTGACAGGTTGAAATTTAGGCTTATTGTTCTGATCGGGAACCAGAACGCCGGTTTGTCCCTGGTCAGTGACGATCGCCACGCTGGGAACAATCAGTGCTCCACTCAATTGACTACCCAAAAATGCCAGATCGCTAGTCATACCTGATTTCAACTGGTCTTTTCCGGTCAGAATTTTGACTCGCACCTCAAAGGTGATCACGCCTTTTTTGGGTTGGGTCTTCCTTTGCTTCTGGCGAAACCAGTCGGACAACTCCTTTAAAGGTCTGCTTGGAATAGGCATCAGCTTTAATTTCAACCTGCTGCCCCGACTTGATCTGTCCAATATCCACTTCGGGTACTTTAGCCAACACTTCTAAATCACTAGCCAGGGTCACGATCGACGTAGCAGCCCCGCTACTGGTCGTAAAACTGGTTGGGGTCACAAAGTCACCCACCGTTGCGTTTTTCTGCGTAATGACCCCATCAAAAGGAGCACGAATAATCGTGTCATTCAGTTGGGTATCGATTTGCTTTAGGCGGGCACGGGCTGTTTCAACCTGGGCCGCTGCCTGCTCAATCTCCTGGCTACGAGGTCCGTTTTCCTGCTGATTCAACTGCTGAATCGTGTTGTTTAACTGCGCTCTTGCCTGCTCCAAACCAGCTCTGGCGCTGCGCTCATTGTTCAAAACTTCATCCAGCTGATCGCGGCTAATTGCTCCGGCTACTGCCAGGGATTGGTTCCGTTGAGTTCGTTGAGTTGCCAGATCCAGCTTTGTTTGGGCGGCTGTCACCTCTGCTTTCGCTTGATTCACGGTTGCTTGGGCCTGCCCGATCGCTTCTGGACGGCTGCCAGCTCTAAGCAGCGATAAATTTGCCTGTGCCTGAGATAGCTCTGCCAACGACTGTTCGCGCTGGGCTTCCAGTTCGCTCCGGTCCATCTGGGCCACAATCTGCCCCTGCTGAACCTGATCGCCCTGCTCTACATACAGCTTCTCTAACCGACCCGCTGTTTTAGGGTTGAGGTTAAGGCGTCGCACGGGGACAACATCTCCACTGGCCGTAATTCGGGCAACAACGTTCTTTGACTGAACAGGTACAGTCAATTGACTAATGTTTTGTCGCGGTGCAGAATTTCGGGCAACCAGTGGAACGGTAGCCGCAACTCCAACCAGACCAGCCGCCACTAACCCGACCATCCACGGGGTCTTTTTCTTGGTGAAATTGCTAAGAAGAGGCAGTTGCATAGCGCGTAAGGGAGTAGATTTTGAGGCTTAAATTCTGAATTTTTAATTCTTCATTCTTAATTTTTGACTCGGTGCTGTTCCCAGTGATCGATCAGTATGGGCATCTCCTGCTCCAGAAACGCATGCAGGTCACGCATTTCATCCAGCCGTTGAGACAGTTGGGGCTCTTGCCCTTCATCAGTTCCAGCCCACGTTCAGCCAGTTGACGAAAGGCTGTGATTTGAACCATTCGCTGTTCCGTTAACTCAGACCAGGCATTTGGTTTGATGCGAAAGTAATCGCGTCGCTGTCCCGGTAAGCTAATTCGCTCTATCAGGCCTATTTGCAGCAGAAGGCGGGTCATCGTGCTGATGGAACCCTTACTTGCCTGCAACACCTTAGCCAATTCACCAGGAGATTGGTGTACTGGGTCGGAAATTAGCAGCCAACCAAAAATACGTCCCGCCATACGAGGCAAGCCCACCATTTCAAACGAAAGCCCAACGTCTTCAACGAAGTGCCGTTGTTCGAAATGCTGTTGGTCTTGCGTGAACCCATCAGCACTTCCATCGATCGTTGGCAGGGTTTCCGTATTCATGAACGAATGTATTGATTGTTTAGTACTTACTGAACTATCTAAATGCAGCGATCGTTCCATATCTCTTATTATCGAGGATGGATTCTAGAAATGGCAGTTCGGTAACCATTCCACAAACCGAACTTTCTCAAACCTCGGAGGTTTAAACGCCTATCTTGGTCAGGAGTTCAATTTCTGATTAAACCTCCGAGGTTCAAGTAAAGGGAATTTATCCTTTATCCTTCATCCTTCATCCTTTTCCCGCCCCCTACTCAGCCAACCGCCCTCACTTATGGCGAATCATGTCGTAAAGTTCCACATACTTCTCGCCTGGGTGGTTCCAGGAATAGTCGTAAGCCATTCCCTGGGTGATTAATTTCTCGAACTCCTCGGGGTGGTACTTCCACAACCCGATTGCCCGATCCATTGCGGATTCTAATGCCTGGTTGTCCGTTTGATAGAACACGTACCCGTTCCGTTTTTCGAGGGGAAGATTTTCATCGTAATCGCGATCGAACACCGTATCAGCTAATCCACCAACGCCACGAACGATGGGAACGGTGCCGTACTTCAAGCCAATCATTTGGGTTAACCCACAAGGCTCAAAATTGCTGGGCACCACAATCATGTCTGCCCCAGCATAAATTAAGTGGGAAAGTTCTTCGTTGAAGCCCAATTCCAAATGAACATCCGGGTTGGTATGCAGGAAATTTTTTCGTGCCAGAACCAGGAGTTAATACGGGATTCAGTCGCAGAACCTAACAGTACAAACTGGGCGTCGCGATAAAGTGCGTGGTAAATCGCATGATGGACAAGGTGAACCCCTTTTTGCTCATCCAGACGACCGATAAAACAGATAAGCGGTTTTTCAGGATCATCCCGAAGCGAAAGTTTTTCTCTCAAGGCTTTTTTGTTCTTGGCCTTTCCGGTCAGGTCCTCTGCATTGAAGTGGTGGGGAATGTAGCGATCGATCTCGGATTCCAAATGTCGTAATCTATCCCGTTTAAGACTCCAGTGAATTTGCTCTGATGTAGGTGCAGCGTGTGCCCTAGTCCGTAGCCTTCATTTCCGTGATGCGCCTCCCAAGCGTGGTGGGGAGAAACGGTTGTGACATAGTTTGAGTAAACAATGCCGCCCTTCATAAAATTCAGCGCAAACGGGTTGAAATTGTCTTGCAGCCGATCGTAGTTGAAGTAATAGGCTTCATTGTTCAAACCTGTTCCCCATAGAGCGCTAATACCGCCAACTCCTTGATGCTTAAAGTTGTGGATTGTATAGAGAATCCGCTGGTTCGCCATTCCGTTCCACTTGTAAATCTCAAACAGCAGAACCGGAACTAACCCAGTTTGCCAGTCATGGCAGTGGATAACATCAGGGCGCTTATTGCTTATGTTCAAAAACTCCAGTGCAGCCTTGCTAAAGAAAGCGAACCGCATGTCATCATCGGAACCGCCGTAGTAGTACCCCCGATTAAAGAAATTATCGCCAGAGTGGGGCTGAATAAAGAAGCACAAACGCCCATGCACCCAGCCACACAACACAGAGCAGTGAACCGCGCCGCCATACCACGGAACCCATAGATCGCGATAAGCGTCGTGAAGCCCCAGATGTGGTCATAACGCATGCAGTCGTACATCGGGAGAATAATCTCGACCGTATGACCACGCGTTTCTAGTTCCCGGCTAAGCCCGTAAACGACGTCTCCTAAACCACCTGCCTTGATAACAGGAGCGCATTCTGAAGCAATTTGAACAATATACATTCTTATTCCCCCGCGGGAAAAATTATTTTCTTCTCTTAACTTTACAGAAGTATATGTTTTTCTTGAAAATGGACAACCGAATAAGGGCAATTGTTTTTATGACATCCTTTTCTGCCCTATGTCCTCCATGCATACAAACTGCTTCAGGCTTCACTAGGCAGCAGTTTTGAAATTTCTGCATGTATCAACGCAATATCAGGATCTCGCTGAATCGCCTGAAAATATCGCACTTTTGATGGTGTTCCTGCTTCAGATGGCTGAAGCAGCGCACGGGCTTGTTTTAAGAGGTCATTAGCTTCGTTGAACGTAATGGGTTCTTTTGCGCTCAACAACTCGTCAATCTGGACAATAAACTCAGAGAACGGATGAAGCCAGTTAAACCATTCATGCCCAATCACTAGCTGAAGAAATTCTCCATTGGAACGAATGGGTCCATAGGACTGCTCAAAATCAACGCGTTCCGAATCCAACAACGCTTTATGAAGACGAAGCAGCGAACGGCGTAGCTCACGCAAACGCTGAATTGCAAAATCGAGGGATGGATTGGTTGAAGACATCAAACAGCGATCGTAAACACTTTCCCCATCTTGTCATAAAGACAGCCAGGATAGGAGCGAGGAGTTTAAGTGCTAGGTTGCTGATTGTTTGGCGGGAATTTCAATTCGAATTCTGTCCCTTTGCCAGGTTCGGAGATGCATTTGAGCTGCCCATTATGACGATCAACAACAATCTGATAGCTGATGGATAGTCCCAAACCTGTTCCCTGCCCAATTGGCTTCGTCGTAAAAATGGATTAAAAATCTGCGATCGCACGTGTTCTAAAATGCCGGGGCCATTATCCCCAATGCAGATAGAAATCCGATTCGATTCCAAAACCTCTGTCCGAATATAAATTGTGGGCAATGGGCAATAGGCAATAGGCAATAGGCTTTGCTCATTACCCATTGCCCATCGCCCATTGCTGCCCATTGCCTCGTTCATTACCCATTGCCCATCGTCCATTGCCTCTGCCCACTGCCCTTTGTCGATTGCCTCTTCCAGCGCATCAATCGCATTGCTGATGATGTTCATAAACACCTGGTTGAGCTGGGCAGCATAGCACTCTATCTGCGGCAGGTTACCGTATTCCTTGATTACCTCAATGTCTGGACAGGGCGATCGTTTCTTCAACCGATGTTGCAGAATGAGCAGGGTACTATCAATGCCCTCGTGAATATCAACAGGTTTCATTTGGGCTTCATCGGTGCGGGAGAAATTCCGCAACGACAAAACAATCTGGCGAATGCGATCGGCACCCATTCGCATAGAGTCGAGAGTTTTCGGAAGATCCTCCTTAATGAAGGCTAAATCGATCGCGTCTACTCGTGCCTGAATAGCCGAACTCGATTCAAATCGTGAGTTTGGTAAAGGTTGACCAAACCCAGCAAGTCCTGGACGTATTCATCTACGTGGGAGAGATTACCGTAGATAAAATTCACAGGATTATTAATCTCGTGGGCAATTCCGGCAACCAATTGCCCTAGTGCAGCCATTTTTTCACGTTGAATTAAATGGCTCTGGGACTGTTGCAGTTCTTTCAGCGTGCGGGTCAGCTTTTCGGTTTGCTCCTGAGTTTGCTTTAAAAGTCCTGCCTGTTGCAGAGCCACTCCCAACTGCCCTCCAATCTGAGCTAGTAAATCTACTTCATCGTCCTCCCAGCACCGGGGTGTTGAGTTTTGGTAAGCAGCCAACAGCCCCCAGAGTTTCTCGCCTTGAAAAATTGGAGCGATCGCATACGCCTTTGCCTTGAATGCCTCTAATAAATGGATGTGGCAGTCAGAAAGCCCTGCTTGATAAATATCGTCAACGGCGGACGTTTGATTGTGGGCGTAGTGCCCTCCGTGAGTTTCCTGCAAGTAAGTATCGACAATGATGGAAAAGTTTCCCACCAGTGGTTCCCAGCCATCAGCGATCGACTCTGCCATAAACTCGCCGCTCCAATCTGGGAAGAAGCGGTAGATGATTACTCGTTCCACATCCAGCAGTTGGCGAACCTCCTCCGTTGTGGTGGTAAAAATGGTGTCAATATCGAGCGATCGCCGAATGTTATCGATCGTGATAGCAAGGGTGTTTTGGCGTTCTACGGCTTTCTCCCGCTCCACTGCCCGCGCAAGCTGTGCAGACTGCGATTGAACTTGCTCCAGATAGTCCGCCTGCTGAAGAGCTACGCCAAAATGCTCGGCAATCTGGTTCACAAACTCAATTTCATGGGTGGCCCATTGACGAGGAGCACTGCACTGATGGATGCAGAGTAAGCCCCAAAGAGTTTTTCCCTTTAATAGGGGCACAACCAAATTGGCGCGAATTTTAAATCGCTTCAAAATTTCAACGTGACAATCGCTAAACCCGGCATCAAAATATCCGCAACGGCCTGAATCCGACCCTGCTGATAGTGAAACGCAAACTGACTTCCAAAGCAGTGATCATGTACCCTCAGCGCCAGGACTGAGTCCCAACCAGGCCTTACATCCTCAGAAATAAATTCCCCATCACTCCATTCAGTGTCCGGTAAAAAGCGAAAAACCCCTGTTCTGTCGGCATTCAATAACTCTCGTACTTCGGTGACAGTGGTTTGAAAAACGGTGTCTAAATCCAATGAACGGCGTAGGCGGGCAATTACTCCAGACAAGGTTTTTGCTGTTCTGCCTGAAACCGGGCCTGCATCAGAACTTCACTCTGCTGTAGCGCGATCGTGATGCGTTGTGAAATCTGACTTACCAGTTCAACCTCGTAACGGGTCCACTGACGAGGCCCATCTGACTGTTGAACCCAAAGAAGCCCCCATAAAGCATCGTTCTTTAACAGCGGAGCCGCAATCATCCCATGAACTTGAAACGGCTTCAAAGCCTCTCTGTGATGTTCCTGCAATTTCTCACTGCTGTCAGAGATTGCGACAACACCACCCCGTTGATGCTGGAAAGCGACCAGTTCCTCAAACGGCTTGCTGCGTAAATTATTCTCAGATAATTGATCCCAGCCTGATTTGCTACTCTCTGCTACGAGGTCTCCTTTCCAGGCTGTTTCCCGATAAAAACGAACAATGCATACGCGATCGGCGCTAAGTAACTGCTGGACTTCAATAACGGTAGTTCTAAAAAGTTCTTCTAAATCTAACAAGCCGTTCTCCATCAAGCACTCCAAACGTTAAATCTTTGTGGTTTCCACTCTCAGTGTTCCCTGAGGGTAAAGGATGTAACGATGGAGCATTGAAGCGATCGGGCGCTTTGAAGTCCTAGTATCAATGTGGAATGAGGCGTGTCGAGAACCCGTAAGTGTTAAGGAAATTCCTATGATCGCAACCGCACCATCTTCCGGCCTACCTGTACTTGAGGAATCAAAATCTGGCTTCCCAAATATCTGTGGTTGGGAAGCGGCAATCAGTTCTGTTGTCAACCACAACAATCCTGTCTTCTTGCCGACAACAAATTTGCGTTTAGAGACTATAGCGGCTGGATTTGCCTGCGCTCTCCACATGCACCAGCCAACTATTCCAGCAGGCGCTAACGGGGAACTCATCGGTAATCTTCAGCGTATGTTTGAGCACCCAGGAGAGGGAGACAACCACAACGCTGGAGCTTTCGCCTGGTGCTACAGCCGGATGGGAGACTTTATTCCCGAATTGGTGAACAACGGCTGCAATCCTCGCATCATGCTGGACTATTCAGGCAACCTGTTGTGGGGGTTACATCAGATGAGGCGGGATGATATTCTCAACAACCTCAAGCGCATCACCTGTGATCCCCATTATCAACCTTATGTGGAATGGCTGGGAACAATGTGGAGCCATGCCGTTGTGCCCTCAACGCCCATTCCCGATCTCAAACTTCATATTCAGGCGTGGCAACAGTACTTTGCCGCTGTCTTTAGTTACGATGCCCTCAGGCGAGTCAAGGGCTTTTCTCCTCCAGAAATGCACCTGCCTAACCACCCAGATACGTTGTACGAGTACATCAAAGCGCTGAAGGAATGCGGCTACCGCTGGTTGATGATCCAAGAACACTCCGTGGAACAGTTAGATGGCTCAGGACTCTGGCAGGAGCAAAAATACATCCCAAACCGTTTAGTTGCCCACAACTCTCGAGGTGAGACGGCTAGCATCACCGCACTCATTAAAACGCAGGGATCGGACACAAAACTGGTTGCCCAGATGCAGCCCTACCATGAGGCAAAAGGGCGAGGCAGACAGCAAATTGGGAGCAGTACAGTCGCCAGTTGCGTCACCCAGATCGCCGATGGAGAGAACGGTGGAGTCATGATGAATGAGTTCCCCCGCGATTTCAATCCTGTCTGGTATGAAATTAAAGACAATGGGCGATCGGGCACAGGAGTCGTTGGTGTAAACGGCACGGAGTACATAGAGCTACTGGAAGCAGCAGGCGTCAATTCGGATGATTACCCAGTGATTCAGGCAGTAAACCAGCACAAAATTTGGCAAAGGGTGGACCCCTCTCAAGCAACTCCAGAGGCAGTAGAAACTGCGATCGCCGATCTCAAAGCCAACGACCCCAGCTTTCATATGGACGGTGCCTCATGGACAAACGATTTGAGTTGGGTCAGAGGCTACGAAAATGTCTTGGGTCCTATGAACCAGCTCAGTGCAGCGTTCCATGAAAAATTTGACCCACTCGTACAGCAAAATCCTTCTGTCACCCAGCAAGCGGACTATCAAGAAGCTTTGCTCTACAACCTGTTGCTCCAAACCAGTTGTTTTCGATACTGGGGTCAGGGAGTCTGGACTGAGTATGCCCGCGAACTGTTTCGGCGAGGTGAAGCGGTAATAAGGTGAGGAGGTGAGCGTGTGAGGAGGTGAGCGTGTGAGGGGTGAGGAGGGGAGGGGTGAAGATTTAGCCTTTAGCCTTTAGCCCTTATCCTTAAGCCCTACCTGCCACCTACCACCTATCCCCTACCACCTCCATCAACTATGTGCTGTTTTTCCCTTTGTCTCCCTTTTCACTGCTAGCCAATTGCTTTTCGGTATGATGGGTCTAGTAAACCTTGCTGCTTAGCCGCTGCTAGTGTTAAGAATAGGTTCGAAAAAGCACGTTGTTTCCACTTACTGACAGCGCTGATTCCGGGTTCTTCCGGTAGTTTCGGAGTTTGACCAAATTTATTGTTTGTAAAAATTCCGAAAACTTTTCGGATTGGTCTGTATATTCATTGCATTCAGTACAATAAGCTGACTGATGCAATCGTGCATTTAGCTTGAGCTAAAGCCTATGAGTCCCTCGCCTGATCGGTTACCAAAGTCCCCAATTCTCCATTGACAAATCAACCCTCCTCCAATGATCAGCCTTCTGCCGCACCTGATTCGGCATCAGAAACTCCATTGGACAGCTCCTCTGCAAGCCAAGACACTGTTTCTGTAGATGACTCACTTGAAGCACCGCCACTGGTGCCAAAGCGCCCTTTGATGCGACCGGTGAGTCGTCCAGAGCCACCTGCTCAACCCGTTGCTCCCCAAAGACCCGTTGCGGCTCCGCTTCTGCGCAGAAGGATACATCACTAGATACCGTTGTATCCGGTGACTCAGGTTCTATGGATGAACCGTCCTTGTCTGAACAGCCGTTTTCTCGACAGCAGCCAATTCCACCACCGAGCGAACCTAAACAGTATCGAGCGATCGGGTTAGTGCGTGGACGATACGCACCGTCAGACGAGCAGTTTACTCGAGGCACGATGGTAACTGCTGATGGAGCCGAGATCGAAGCGGTTCTTTTGGGGCGAGTCATGAGCCTTGTCCGAAATCACCTAGATTTGGAGCAAGACCATCTGTGGGTGGTCTATCCCCGCACCCGTGAAGCTCAAGAGAATCTCCATGTTCAGATTGTGGGCGTGTGGGAACCGGAAAAGCTGCAAAAAATCCGGATGAAGTTGAGGAGGAGTCCGAGAGCCTCGCTGAGGCTTCGTCTGAAGAGGAAACCCTTTCTCCAGGATTTGACGACGACTACTTCTCAATTCGGGGGAAGTTGTATTTTACTCTCAGAAGATAAGAACGTAGTTGTAAAGATACAGCAGGCTGCTCGTAAGAGTTCCGATAAGGCAAAAGCGTTTAAGCTAAAGCTAGAAGGAACCCTGGCAAGCCCCAAAACGCTGGGCTATTTCTGGGATTTACAGGTTAGACGATCAGCCATTTCGCTGGTAATAACCGAAGGCACCCCGATCGGTCTAATACCACCGAAGAAGAAGTCCAAAACCGACTTTAGAAAGGACCGCCGACCCCAGAAAAGCTTCCGTGGTGCCCCTCGGCCTGCTGGTGGAAAGGGTGTTACAAAACCGTCTGCTGGCTTTGAGACGCGACCCCCTCCAAAACCAGTTAAGCGAAGCGATCAGAGCAGCGAGGACTAGCAGCACGTCTGCATTGACCATACTCCTCAACAAAAGCTAAGTAATAAGGGTATTTCTTCACTGAAAAAATACCCTTATTTGTTGAATCCCTCAGCGCTCTTACTAAGAGGCAGACGCTGGGTGATTCCTACTGCTCATCGACCGTTGCCCATTGCCTATTGCCTATTGCCGTTCCTCACTAATCAAGATCGACGGAAGGTTATGAATGAGAGCTGGAATCTGGTTGTTCTCCTTCCGCGATCGGAGAATCGTTTAGATAAGGAGAAGGGGATGGTGGAGGTGGATTAGATCGTCCTGTGTCAGAAGATTCATGTTCACTCTCGTCTCCACCCGCCTTACTCAACTCTGCCAAGATTGCTTTTTCTTGCTCGGTAATCTCAAAATGAGCGTCGGAGCCAACATCCTCCTTGGATCCTCCATCCTCAAACAAATCATCCAATGCCCCGAGGGCACCTCCTTCGATGTCTGGCGAGCTAAAAACATTCTCTAAGCTGCTGTTGCCAGAATCGTTAACATCCAACTCAAAATCAATTTCTTCAATTGACAGAGACTCTGCTTCCGTGTCACCAAACGTATCAAGGTTTAGCTTGGCGACATTTCCTGGATCTTCCTGAAAGAGCACTTCAACACTTGAGGAAATTTGTTCAGATAGCTCCTTATCTAAAGCGTCTTCCCAATTGATTTCAGGGGAGTTCTCGGCTTCTTCCGAAAACAGAGCATTTGTATTTACTGGAGGCACTTCAGAGGAAGGTGCTTCTATAAATGGTTCGTTGGGCAAATCTTCAAGAATGATGTCGGGCAGAATGCTCTCTGGTTCTTCTTGAAAAGGGCGTCCGTCTCGAGCAATGAAGCTTCGAACGCATTTTCACCCAGAAGGTCTTCAGGACCAAAATCATTTAACTGGTCAGATTTTGTTGGAAGGGATTCTTCTGGTAAAGGAATTTCAAATAAAGGCGAGACAGATTCTGCGATCGGTTCACTAAGAACATTATCGAAATTACTTTCTCTAGAATCCACTGGCTCGTCGGGGGCAGAATCTGAGTCTGAGAAAAGATCAGCATCTAGGGAAAGACCATCAGATGACGAAGGAGAAGTCTCTTCACTTTCGTCAACCACTTCTACAAAAGGTCTTCAGATAGTTCTGGAGACACAAAGAGAGCATCGGACACTTCGGATTGTGAAGCGGTTTCTCCAATTTCCCCACTTGTCTCTTCAAAAGGTCTTCAGGCGCTTCTAACGTGAACGCATCGCTTAATGAGGAAGCAAAAGACTCATCAAATAAAGATTCCGGTGCCTCAACTGGTAAATTAGATGAATCTATGGCACCAATCAGGGATGCTTCGATCGGCTCTTCAACAAAAACTCCGGTTGTTTCTAACGAGGATATATCACTCAGAAGTGAAGCTTCGATCGGCTCTTGAATGACTCCTTCAGACGTTTCTTCTAACGACGTGTTTATATCGCTGATGAGGAAGCTTCAATCAACGTTTCCTCTACAATGTCTCCAGTGGCCCTGTCAATGACAACCTCATCAACAACAATCTCCTCAAACAAAGCCTCAGGTGTCTCTACTAAAGGAGTTTCTAATAGGGAATTCTCTTCTGGAGAAAGCCCTGTGAATAATGCCTCCGCTTGGGGTATCTCTAGCTCAGTTTCCAAATCATCGATCTCTAGATCAATGGAGGCATCAGAGGCATCAATAATTGGTGACTCAAATGAGACCTTAGGCATCTCGGTTTGAGATGTTTCTGCAATGGAAGTCTCTGCTTCTGGTGTTTCTAACTTAGTCTCAAAGTCAATAGAGACCAAATCAATAGAATCCAAATTACCCGAAGCATCGACAGTGGGCGACTCAAATAAGGCTTCAGAAATCTCGGCTTCAGGAGTCTCTACTTCAGGAATCTCGGCTTGAGGTGTTTCTGTAAAGAGAGCCTCGGCTTGAGGCGCTTCCAAATCAGTTCCTAAATCAAGACCAGTCCCTAAATCAATAGATTCTAAATCAATAGAGTTCAAATCATCAATAGAGTTCAAATCAACAGAAACGTCGCCGATGGGTGCTTCAAATAAAGCTTCAGGCGTCTCGGCTTCGGGAATCTCTACTGCGGGAATCTCGGTTTGAGGTGTTTCTGCAATGGGAGCCTCTGCTTCTGGCGTTTCTAAATCAGTCCCAAAGTCGATAGAGTCTAGATCAATGGAGTCCGAATCAACGGAAGCATCGACGACAGGTGAAGTAAACAGAGGTTCAGGTGTCTCTACTGTGAATGCCTCTACTGTGGATGCCTCTGATGTTGGAGTCTCTGCTGCGAGAGATTCTACTTTGGAAGTCTCTACTACAGGCGGTTCTATATGAATGAAGGTATCAACAACGGATGGGCTTTCTGCAATCTCGAATGGAGTTTCTGCAACCTCAGCTCTTGCTTCTGTAGCTTTGGCAGACTCGATCGACTCAGGTGTCCGAAACTGCTTCCGAACATAAACAGGCTTGCTTTCGGGCTTTTGAATAATCCTTTAGCCAAGTCGGTAATGACAGTAAAGACACCAGTTTCTTTCTTTTGAGAATCTGCGATCGTAAATTCAGACTTACCTGACGGCGTAGGGATTGGCTTTCTAAAATTCCTCTCAACCTCGTTAACTGCTGGTTTGATTTCGTCTGAAGCCGCATCAACGGCCTCAGAAACATTCTCAGTTACTGTCTCAAACGCCTCTGATAGAGCAGATGCTGATTCTCCTGGCCAATGTTCGTTAACTGCCTCAGTCTCATCTACAAGCGATTCCCTTACCTCAAAGATGGGCTTTGGCTCGGGTTCGACTGGTATTTCTGCCAATCGTTGCTGTCGTGCTGAAGCAAAATCAGCCGGAGTCAAGGGTACATACGGTTCATCATCGCTAACAAATGACGGCGATTGCTTGGGTTTAGTTACCGTTGCTGTCAGGTCCTGGGCTTGAGTCTTGATTTTCTCCAATACAGGAGTTACCTGTGCCGAAAATTTGGAGAACGTTTCAGGCATTGACAAGTTAGAGAACGTTTCCCTTAACTCGGCAGAACTAGGAATTGCTGTTTGCTGACTAACTGGAACGATTTGCCGCCGCAGGATTAAGGTTTGCCAGCCTAGCCAACCCAGTAGGGCAACACTGGCCGTCTGACCAAGCAACACACCTCCAGTAATGCGATCGGCGCAAACCCACAGGACTAGCGCATAAAATAATCCAATTCCACTCCAGATAAAATCATGCTTACGATGAATTTCTGGAAAGAAAAAGCCGCCATGTAAAGGGCAAAACTGCCCAAACCAACTACCAGTGCCAGAACGTATGCCAGCATATTGCCGCTCCAACTGTGCCTGAGAACTACCTATAACTCTACTCTGCCAGAGAAAGATGAGCCTTAAGTTTTGAACGGTTACGTTAAGAAAAACAAAGCTCATTTCTGCCCATGGCTCTTTAATAATCTGCCCCCGTTTTTCCATTCGCTATCACATTAGTCAGGCAGGGATAGGGAGATAAGAAGATAAGGTGAGTGGAAAAGTTGCTTCCTTTTCTTACCCTCCACCCCTCCCTCTACAAGCAATCCCGCATTGCCCATTGCCCATTACCCGTTCCCCAGCATCCGAAACTTTAGAATCTATTAGGATTTCCACGTTAAATAGACAACAGCTTAATCTTATTTTCTAGGCGAACTTAAGGGGATCGGGCTACCCTGAAAGGGAAGAGACAGCCCAGCACTTGCAGAGTTCTCAGGAAATTCTATGGCACAAAGCTTTGGCGTGATTGGTCTTGCTGTGATGGGTGAAAACCTGGCGCTTAACGTTGAGCGTAACGGGTTTCCCATCGCTGTCTACAACCGCAGTCGTGAGAAAACGGACACTTTCATGGCAACGCGGGCGAAAGGAAAGAACGTTGTTGCCGCATACACTCTGGAAGAATTTGTTGCTGCCTTGGAGCGTCCCCGCAAAATCTTGATTATGGTGAAGGCGGGTGCTCCAGTTGATGCCACCATTCAGCAACTCAAACCCCTTCTAGACGAAGGCGACATTTTAATTGATGGTGGAAATTCGCTGTTTAAGGATACTGCTCGTCGGGCAGAGGAACTGGAGTCAGCCAAGTTCACCTTCATTGGAATGGGGGTCAGTGGCGGTGAAGAAGGAGCGTTGAACGGTCCTAGCCTAATGCCTGGTGGCACACGACAGGCTTATCAATACCTGGAGCCAATTTTGACGAAAGTTGCAGCTCAGGTTGATGATGGTCCCTGTGTTACCTATATTGGTCCCGGTGGCGCTGGTCACTATGTCAAGATGGTCCACAACGGCATTGAATATGGCGATATGCAGCTCATTGCTGAAGCCTATGATTTGCTGAAAAATGTGTTGGGTCTGAATGCCCAGCAGTTACAGGAAGTGTTTACTGAGTGGAACACTACAGACGAGCTTAATTCCTACCTGATCGAGATAACAGCAGACGTGTTTAAGGTGGCTGATCCCGATACTGGAGCACCGCTTGTAGACCTGATCATGGATGCAGCAGGGCAAAAGGGCACTGGTCGGTGGACAGTGGATGATGCGTTGGAAATTGGAGTTCCCATTCCTACCATTATTGCGGCGGTAACAGCTCGCATTATGTCCTCCTACAAAAAGGAGCGGGTGGAGGCATCAAAACAGTTGATCGGCCCATCAGCAACCTTTGATGGCGATGTCAAAGCATTCATCTCCAAGATTCGCGATGCTCTCTACTGCTCAAAAATGTGCTCTTATGCTCAGGGCATGGCGTTACTGAGTAAGGCTTCGGAGCTATATGGCTTTGATCTCAATCTGGGCGAATGTGCTCGCATCTGGAAAGGTGGCTGCATCATTCGGGCAGGTTTCCTCAATAAAATCAAACACGCATTTGATGAGAACCGGAGCCTGGCGAACCTGCTTCTGGCACCAGAATTTAAACAAACCATTCTGGACCGTCAGGCAGCCTGGCGGGAGGTGATTGCAACGGCAGCTCAACTTGGTATCCCCGTTCCAGCGTTTAGCGCGTCTCTGGATTACTTCGACAGCTATCGGCGCGATCGCTTACCCCAGAATCTGACTCAGGCTCAGCGAGATTACTTTGGTGCCCACACCTATGAACGCGTCGATAAACCGGGAGTTTTCCATACCGATTGGATCCACACCATCGATCAGGCACCCGAAGCTGTTCTGGCGTAGTAGGTGGGAGTTTGCGAACTAGAATGAGGTAAGTGGATTACAAGTAAGGGCGACGAAAATTAGGGTAGTTTGAGTTTTAATTCCTCCCTGACTCTTTTTGTCGCCCAGCTTTTAGTCTATTGCCCGTTCTCGCATTGCCTTTATTTAAATGGCAGGAACTTTAGCGAAGGGGAAGGTGTCTTGAATAGAAGAGCGTTTAGAGCAATTTCTATTCATGAACCAGTCTCTTCCTGTATCCTGGTCAACGGTTCAGGCAATTGCCTCCCAAGTACCAGTGCAAGCTGAAAAACTCTCTAACTACGACCTGGTATTACGATGTCAGACTGGGCACCGTCCCGAGAAGGCTGCGTTTGCAGAGTTGCTGCGTCGTTACCAACCCCACGTGGAGAAAGTGCTCTATCACCTTGCTCCAGATTGGTCTGATCGGGCAGATTTGGTGCAAGAGGTTTGGATTCGAGTTTATCGAAACATTCGACGGCTAAATGAGCCTGAGAAGTTTCGTGGTTGGCTAAGCCGGATCGCAACTAATCTCTTTTACGATGAGTTGCGGAAGCGCAAACGTAATGCCCAACCTCTTTCGTTAGATGCCCCGCTAAGTGTGGACGATGGCGAAATGGATTGGGAGATTGCGGCAGTCACCCCAGGTCCTGATGAAAGCTTGACAACGCGTGAATTCTACGACCAACTGCGGGAAGCGATCGCAGACTTGCCAGAAGCATTTCGAACTACCATCGTCTTGAGAGAAATTCAAGGGATGGCTTACGAAGAAATTGCTGAGATTACAGGGGTTTCTCTGGGAACTGTAAAGTCTAGAATTGCTAGAGCACGGTTGCGGCTACAGTCGCAGTTACAGCCTTACCTCAACGGAGATTGGTAAAAATTTCTTAAATCAGACTTCCAAGTGACCGATTTTTCTTCGAGTTTGCTAGATAATTTGTAGTTGCTTTAGGCTGGTTTCAGATTTCCGTAATTAGCTATTCTGTTCTTTATGACCACGTTCCGGGTGCATTCCCTCTACACGACGTGATGCTGAAATGACCCACGACTTTAACTCACACAACGATAACTTTCAATCCTCCTCGCCAAACCAGCAACCGCCCTCTTCCGGGTCGCTGGAAACAATTCAGCGCGATCGCTTTGAGTTGCTGAGTGCCTATCTGGACGGCGAAGTAACAGCAGCAGAACGGAAACAAGTGGAGGAATGGCTGACCACCGATCCCACTGTTCAGCATCTCCACACCCGTTTGCTCAAACTACGGCAGGCTCTTCAAACAATGCCTGTTCCTACGTCTCAACGGTCGGTTCAGGAGACGGTAGACCAGGTTCTCTCTAAGGTTGATCGCAAGCCCAAGATGGCGCTGATTTGGGGAGGAGCTGCGATCGCGGCCCTGTTTGTCGGAACAGTGGCAACGCTATTTTCTGGGGATCGTTCGTTTGTCCCTCAAATCGCCAAATCTCCTGAGCAGATTCAGCCTTCCTTGGCTGAGAATCCATCGTCTGAGTCGCTGCTGATTGCCCTAGACCGTCCTCTAGTGGCAATTCCTAAAGCTCCTGTCGCCCAACCTGGAATGCCAGTGAAGGGGTCAGAAGTGGCTCCATCTCTTGGGGGAACGATCCGCTAGTGATGAAATCGGAATCAGGGGTCAGGTTTTAGAAATCAGATAGTCTAATTGCTTGTTGCGTCTGCCGCTTGTCTTGCCTTAGGGCTACAGCGGCAGATGTTTTTACTGGTCCAACACCCGTCCGGTAACAAAACTCCGTCCAAGCGCTGTACCTGTTCTAAGGTCATGAGGTAAGCCCAGGCTAAAGTCACGGAATCTTGCTTCGGGCAAAATACCTCGATCAATTTTCGTTCATACTGATTTTGTTCGGGAAGCTGACCGGATGCATAACGTTTCAGCATCTCTGGGTCATGCTGCTCAAACTGGTCAAGCGTATTCAGTGCGTCTGAATCTTTGAGGGACAGGATGAACCCGTGGACAGGCGTATTGCCAGAAGTCATTGCAGGATATCCCAACGGTAAGGCATACAGTTGTCCGTAAGCGATCGCTGGATACGCTTCTACCACGCTTTTAGCGCACACCCAATAATTTATCTCACCTGGTTTTAAGGTGCCGTAGACAAATACTTTTTCCCACAACCTATTACCTACCACCTAATTCACCGTTCTAACTGTCAATATTTGGGGTGGCGTAGAGTCCGCCGGATAGAGGAGATCCACCTGGACGAGGCGACGATCGCCCGGTTTTATATTCATCAACACCAGGGGTTCTCCCTGTTGTCCACGTCGCTGCACAAGATGCACATAGCGGGTTTGGGGCAAGCCCTGATCATCGTTGTAACGCAGGCGGACCGTACCCCGGAAGAAGACCTGTTTTGCAGGTGGTTGAAAAAATCGCAGCCCTTTAGCGGGTTTATCTTCCTTTAAGGGTGTTTCGATCGCGATCGCGACTGTTCGAGGTTGATCCGTCGTATTTCGTAGCGGCAGTGTAAGACTGTATTCAACGGAGTAGTTGCCATGGGCCTGGTATGCGGTATCTGGGTAACGGGCAACCATTGAGGCCGTCTGCACCTGATCCGTTCCTAAGGTGCCTCGAATCAGAGTACTAATGCCATAGGAAAACGCCTGTCCTGGTTGGGGAAGCGAGAGATACCAGTCTTTTAGGTCGGCGTTGGGGTCGTCAACAATTTGAGTGTCCCATTTAGAACCTCTAGACACGCCAGCGACACGACCGTAAGCAAACGCCCCTTTTTTACATCAAGCGGGGTAGGAGGCGTCTCACGGGGTCCTGCCAGATTACCGTTCTCTAAAAGGGTCTGCCATTCCTCCAGCGTTGGAGCCTGTTCACTACCGTCCGGCTTTTGGTCGGCAAATTTAGCGAGGCTGGCGGCGTAAACAGGTCCACTACTCCACAACCGAATCAGAGTAGACCGTCCGTTTAAAGGCGGATCCAACGTTTTCACCGGAATAGGCAAATTCAGCAGCATCCGACTTTCCCCGGCGGAATCACGATTTTGGGTGGAAAGAGATCCTGTCGCTGCCCTCGCAAAATATCGTCAGTGGAACGGCTTCCCGGTCCCGCATAAACGCTTCCTGCTGCATTATCAACATAGGGAGGTAAATCAATAAAGGGAGCATCTGGTTGACTGAGATAGCTGGCGGCACTTAGAACATCCACGGTTACAGGTTGTTTGCGGGGTTATGCAGTAGAATTCCTAGATAGAGCGATCGCAAATCTTCAGGCGTTCTGGCTTTGGCAATGTGATGGGCAAACACATCAAACCGCCCTTGAAACGGCACACTCAAATGGGCAGAAGGTGTCTTCTTCGCCTGCGGCGGCAACGTGGAGAGGAGAATGCCTTCCTCCTGCACCACCTCCGGGCTATTGCTGTTGAAGACAAGAACGGAATCAAGCTTTCCGGGAAGTGGTCGTACCTGCTGTTGAATGGTAATTTCTTGAGGTCTGGGGGTTCTGGAGTTGCTTGAGCCACTGTCAGCGCTGCAATAAACGAAAGCATAGATTATAGAAGATTTAATGCCTTGAGTTACTGAACCAGCCACACAGCCAGTCGTTCCAAAAGAGCATACACCACGATACCCACCACTAATTAAAAACCCTCTATCTAAAAAGGGGTGATCGCTTAATGAGCGATCACCCCTTTTTAGATATTTGATCGGCGTAAGAGTGCGTCCCCACACCCTATACCCCGTAAACTGTACCCTAATTAGTAATCGAAGTCGCCGCCCATGCCAGCGCCAGCACCAGCAGGAGCCGCATCCTTGGGTTCGGGCTTATCGACCACAATGCACTCGGTGGTTAACACCATGCCTGCGATCGAAGCTGCGTTTTGCAGCGCAGAACGGGTTACCTTTGCGGGGTCAACGATACCGGCTTCAAACAGGTCAACGAATTCGTTGGTGGCAGCGTTGTAACCCACGTTGAAGTCCTTCTCTTTGATGCGCTCGGCAATGACCGCACCGTTTTGACCCGCGTTTTCAGCGATCCGCTTCAGGGGAGCAGCCAGAGCACGAGCCACGATCGTGGCACCGATTAGCTCTTCACCTTTCAGGTTGCTGTTAGCCCAGCTTTCCAGGTCGGGAGACAGATGGGCCAGAGTTGTACCACCACCGGGAACAATCCCTTCTTCAACGGCAGCCTTCGTTGCGTTGATCGCATCTTCCAGACGCAGTTTCCGATCCTTCATTTCGGTTTCGGTTGCAGCACCAACCTTGATCACTGCCACACCGCCAGCCAATTTAGCGAGGCGCTCTTGCAGTTTCTCTTTGTCGTAGCTGGAATCGGTTTCTTCAATTTGACGACGGATTTGCTCAACACGAGCTTTCACCGCAGCTTCGTTACCTTCAGCAACGATCGTGGTGTTGTCCTTGGTCAAGGTAACGCGACGGGCTTTACCCAGGCTATCGAGCTTGGCAGCATCCAGTTTCAGGCCTGCATCTTCGGTAATCAGTTGGCCACCCGTTAACACAGCGATGTCTTCCAACATTGCCTTACGACGATCACCAAAGCCAGGAGCCTTCACAGCAGCGACATTCAGTACACCGCGTAGACGGTTGACAACCAGGGTAGCCAACGCCTCTTTTTCGATGTCTTCAGCAATGATGACCAGGGGACGACCAGCGCGAGCAACTTGTTCCAGCACAGGCACCAGGTCTTGCACCAGGGTAATCTTTTGTCGGTGATCAGCAGGAAGCGCCGTCGAGAACAGCTTCCATGCGCTCGGTGTCAGTGGCGAAGTAAGGGGAGATATAGCCCTTGTCAAAACGCATCCCTTCGGTGACTTCCAATTCTGTCGTCATGGACTTGCCTTCTTCCAGGGAGATGACGCCTTCTTTGCCAACCTTATCCATAGCGCTGGCAATCATTTGACCGACTTCGTCATCGTTTCCGGCAGAGATCGCCCCAACTTGCGCGATCGCTTTAGAGTCTTCTACAGGGCGGGCATGCTCAGCAATCTTGTCTACCAGGAAGTTGGTTGCCTTGTCGATACCGCGCTTGAGGGCAATTGCATTTGCACCCGCTGCCACATTCCGCAGACCTTCCTTCACCATTGCGTGCGCCAGAACGGTTGCAGTGGTGGTACCGTCCCCAGCAGCATCATTGGTCTTAGAAGCAGCCTGACGAATCAGAGAAACCCCGGTATTTTCAACGTGGTCTTCCAGTTCAATTTCCTTCGCGATGGTGACACCATCATTAACGATCTGGGGAGCGCCGAACTTCTTCTCCAGTACGACGTTGCGCCCTTTGGGACCAAGCGTAACTGCAACTGCCTCAGCCAAAATATCCATTCCCTTTTCCAGGGCACGACGAGCATTTTCGTTGTAAATGATGCGCTTAGCCATAGTGTTTCAGTGTGTGAGTCTATGAGTGTTTGCAAGAACAGAAGTCTAGATTACAGATTGAGATTCCAGATTGGTAAGGTTTGAAGCACTTCAATCTGCAATCTCAACTCTTCAATCTCAAATTAATTAACGATCGCCAAAATGTCTTTTTCAGACAACAGGACGTACTCATCGGTACCAAGCTTAATGTCGGTGCCTGCATACTTTGAGTAGAGAACCTTATCGCCAATTTTCACTTCTGGCTCTTGACGAGAACCGTCATCATTGCGCTTACCAGGGCCAACAGCAACAATCTCGCCAACTTGAGGCTTCTCTTTCGCAGTGTCGGGGAGCAGAATTCCGCCAGCGGTCTTCTCCTCAGAAGCACTCACCTTAACAAAAACTCGGTCACCCAGAGGTTTTACAGTAGAAACACTCAGAGTTACAGCTGCCATACAAATTCTCCAAACTAGCAGGTTAAGGGTGAACAGTCTGGTCGATTTAGCACTCTCGACCTCTGAGTGCTAATCTACCCAAGGATGGATAAGATTGCAACTTTTTCCGCTGTACGGGTTTCCGAACTGGGGGAGTAGGTGGTAGGTGGTAAGTGATAGGTGATAGGTGGCAGGTGGCAGGGACGGTGAGGAAGTGAGGGTGAAGCAGAAGTTGGTTTTTTTCGTTTATCCTTTATCCTTCAGCCTTTATCCTTCCCCTATGCCCAACCTGGATGACCTATTTGCCCAATTGGCTGAATCATCGTTCCGCCGCAGTTTTCATCTTCGAGGTAAGGAGCTTCAGTATCTTCGCGACAAAAGCCTGGACATCGTTTTGCAGCATGCAGCCGATTTCATCGAAACGCGTCTTGCCCCTGCCTTTCCAGCTAACGACGGCAAGCAAACGCCCTACCGAAACCACCCCGTCTTTATTGCTCAACATGCAACCGCAACCTGTTGCCGAAGTTGCCTGGAGAAATGGCACGGCATTTCAAAAGGAACGGTGTTGGACCAGGAAGATAAAGACTATATCGTTGCCGTGATCAGGCGGTGGCTTCTGATAGAGCTGCAAGTTAGGGGTGAAATGAATTAGAAAGCAGTGACCTTGTTTTATCCCTAACAGCTCGCACTGATCGCCTGCATACCTTGATAGCTTTGGGCTTTCACGTAACAATGGGGATGTGTAACGAATTCTCCACAGTTTTTACAAAGTTTTTTGAAGATGGTGCTGGAGCAGCTAACAAAATCCCCTCGTCTCAAACAACGTCTCCCGAAACGCAGTCCTTGAATGCAATTCAGCAGAGGCTTGATTACGATTTAGTGATTGTGGGGGTGGGTTAGTTGGGGCAACGCTTGCCTCTGCTTTGCGAGATTCTGGGTTGCAGGTTGCGTTAATTGAGGCAAAGCCGGAGTCTGCCGCTGTTGCCAGAGGGCAAGCTTACCATGTCAACCTCTTATCCAGTTGCATCTTTGAAGGCATTGGCGTTTGGAAAACGATGCGCCAAGGTGTGAATCCGATCGAGCAAATATGGCTCTCCGACGCAAATTATTCCGGCATCGTTCGGTTTCTAGTGGGGATTTGCGAACCAACGTTTTAGGGTATGTGGCAGAGCATCGGGTGCTGCTGGATGCGTTACAGAATTTTCTGAGCCAGTGTCCGAATGTAACGTACCTCTGTCCAGCGGAATTGGTGAACATTGACTACCAATCGAATGGGGTCAGCTTAACGATAAACCAGGCAGGTGAAACCCGCCACATCTGGACTCGACTGCTTGTTGCAGCAGACGGCGCACGATCGTCGATTCGAGCCGCGGCAGGCATTGAGACCCGGGGATGGCAGTACTGGCAGTCTTGTGTGGTGGCGTTTATCAAACCTGAAAAACCTCATCAAAATATTGCCTACGAGCGCTTTCAACCGGACGGGCCGTTTGCTATTTTGCCATTACCCGATAACCTATGCCGGATTGTCTGGACAGCACCAAAAGCAGAAGCGGAGGCGATCGCGGCCCTTGATGATGCGGAATTCCTAAAGCGACTCAGAAAACGGTATGGGGATCAGATGGGAGAACTGTCGCTGGTTGGCGATCGCTATGTCTTTCCGGTCCAGCTTATGCACAGCACCCATTACACCCAATCCAGGCTGGCGCTGATTGGCGATGCTGCCCATTGCTGCCATCCGGTTGGTGGTCAGGGGGTCAACTTGGGAATTCGGGATGCTGCGGCTCTGGCAGAAATTCTTCAAAAGCGTACCAGCAGGGTAAGGACATTGGAGAACGGGATGTGCTGCAACAGTACGATCGCTGGCGCAAATTAGAGAACCTGGTGATTTTGGGGTTTACCGATCTGCTTGTTCGCATGTTTTCCAACACGTTTCTGCCGCTGGTTGTCATTCGTCGTCTCGGTTTATTGGCGATGCAAACCATCCAGCCAATAAAAATTACCGCTCTACGACTTATGACCGGCTTGCTTGGCCGCACCCCAAGTCTTGCCCAACAGAGAGATTAAACCCGAAATTAAACCTCTCAACCGATTGCCGAATCCCTGCTTTACACCCCTGAATCCTGACTCCTGACCCCTGATCCCTAGTATAGAGTGTGGGGTGTAGGGACAAATTGAAGTAAACCCCATGCGAACGATCGCCGAAATTAATGACAAGATCCGCCATCAGCGTGCCGTTGTATGGACGGTGGAGGAATTAAAGGCGCGGGTGACAGAAGTAGGGGTTGCCCAAGCTGCGGAGGAAGTGGATGTTGTTACCACAGGCACGTTCGAGCCAATGGAGTCTTCTGGTGCCATTATTAACCTGGGACACACCGATCCCCCATCAAAATCCGCCAATGCTGGCTAGATGGGGTACCTGCCTATTCTGGATTTGGTGCTGTAGACCTGTATCTGGGTGCAACACAAGGAGCTGAGGGCAATGATGGAGAAGAGATCCGGGAAAAGGGTGGGGATATGTCATCGAGGACTTAATTGCGGGCAAACCTGTGCATTTGCTATTCTAGGACAGGTGACGGATTGCTACCCGCGTGCGTCCTTTGAAACAACCATCACCCGCGATACGATTAACCAGTTCTATCTATTTAATCCGCGCAACCTCTATCAGAACTTCATCGTAGGCGTAAACGGTGGCGATCGTCCCCTCGCTACCTATCTTGGTCCCCTCCAGCCTCGCCTGGGAAATGCCGTTTACTCAAATCCTGGGGCCATTTCTCCTCTGTTAAATGACCCCGACTTACAGGTAGTTGGGATTGGAACCCGCATCTTCTTAGGTGGCGGAATTGGCTATGTTGCCTGGGAGGGAACCCAACACTTTCCGCTTCAGAAGCGGTTGCCCAACCGAACGCCGATCGGTCCTGCGGCAACCCTTGCCTTAGTTGGCGATGCCAAGCAAATGGATGCCCGTTGGGTGCGAGGTTGTTACTTCAAGAGTTACGGTCCTTCTTTAATGCTGGGAGTCGGTGTCCCTCTACCAGTTTTGCATGAGGACGTGGTGGCCCATTGTGCCGTGTTGGACAAGGATCTGGTCGCACCGATCGTCGATTTTTCCATTCCTCGCCGGGTCCGCCCTACGTTTGGTTTGGTCAGCTACGCCCAGCTAAAAACAGGCCGAATTGTTATTGATGGGAAAACGGTTCGGGTTGCCCCCTCGCCAGCATCTTTCTCTCCCGACAGGTTGCGTTGGAGTTAAAACAGTGGATTGAGGACGGCAAATTCTTACTCAGTGAGTTTGTAGCCCCAATTTCCACAAATCAGACGTTTCTTCCGCAGGACGTGTGGGGTTCACAACTGGCGATGGATTGAAGGTAGGTGGTAGGTGATAGGTGGTAGGGGTTAGAGACAGCGATCGTGGAGGAGTAATCTTCAATCTCCAATTCTCAATCATTTTGCTTTTTGCCAAGGGATCATTACATCCTGGGCAAGGCGGTGGAAACTTCATAGGCACCGTAGCGGTTGAGGTGGCTGGGGTCAGAGAAATAATCGGGTTGGTTTGCGAAGGCTAACCCCAGATCCCGATAGGTGAAGCCCATCTCGGTTGCTATACGCAACATATGCTGCTGAAATTCTTCCTCGTGATTTTTGCGGATTGAATCGAGGTAATCGTTTGTCAGCGGCAGGTTTACAAAGACTAACGGGATTTGATGCGTCTGGGTAAACTGCACCAGGTTGACCATAGCCTCCATTTGCTTTCCATCCAGGCTAAACAACTCGTAGTCGGAGTCATAATCCCCAGAGACTCTGGAGTACTTCTGGTAGTAGGTAACTGGATTAAAGCGGTTGGACAGGGGTAAAAAGCCATCCACATCTAGAATGCCGCTGTCTGCAAGAACGGACGGGGATGAATTGGATGCGGACGCTGCCGGGCTGGTGGCATCGCTAATTTCACCCGGCGTAATGCCCTTTCCAAACACAATCAACGGATTGCCCGTTGCTAGAAAAGCCACTAACTTGTCGCGCATCAGGGCTTTAAGGCGATCTCGCTGGGTATAGGCGATCGAAAAAGCGCTGAGCTTTTTATTTAGCTCCTGGTTGAGTATCTGATAGCTATTGGAGAGGGACGTGGGCGCTTCCTCGGTTACAGACGCGGGTTCAGCACGGGCAGGGCTTGGGGCTGCTTTGGCTGCCTGGGCAACAACGGTGGTGCCAGGAATGGGAGGCCTGCCCGCTGCGAGTGTTTTGTAACCTTCTGAAGCAACAATTCCATTGTAAGTAATATCAACGCGACCGCTATTGAAAGCACGCGCACCATCCGCAAACAAAATCAGCTTGGGCAGTTTCTCCTGAGGCAGCATCTGACGAACAACCAGATCAACCACTTGAGCGGTTGCACCATTGATGCCAAAGTTAAATATCGATATTCCGCTATAGCCTTGAGCCGACAGGGAATTTTTCAGCGCAACTGGGTCAACCCCACGCAATGCCCTGGAACTTCCAATAACTAGTACGTCAGGGGACCGTGTTCGGTTAAGTAGCGATGGTAAAGAGCAACCTTTTCATCAAGCTGCCGACTATTGAAGGTGGGAAAAGGGTTAGCACTCTTAACAGCAACGAGATCTGCCTTTGACTGCAATGGGGAAGCGGGGAGGTTCGCAGAGGATGAGTCTGTGTCCCCTTCAGACGCCGATGGATCTTTATTGATCGATGCTGCCGTTGAGTTTCCGGCGCTGGGTTGGGTAAAACCAGTTGAGTTGAAGGCGTTTTCATCCTTCGGTTTTGATTTCTGGAGCGACAGTTGTGGAAGCGTCGGACTGGAAGAAACTCGGGCACTTGGAGCAGGCGATTCGGCAGACGGTGAGGGAGATGGTTTTAAGCTGGCAGGTTTAGAAGACAGGAGTGGAGGTTGAAGTACCTGCCCCAGAAGCCATTCAGATTGAATCACCAGCAGCAGACCGACCGTTCCCCAAACCAATGCGACTTTTGCGTTGCGCCCATTGGTTTGATTTGCAAGCGAATCAGACCCCACGGTCAAACTTGGTTCTAAGTCTTCCAATTCTGATGGAATGAATAGCTGAGAGCGAATCAGCGATCGCTGTATCTGTTCGATCGCGCGCTCTAGCCATCGAGTAAGAATCGATCGCCAGTCATTCGAGGGCAGGTCTCTATAAAGAACCAGCGCTCCGGGTGGGGCCAGCAAATCATCAACATAGGCATCGGACGCTGCAAAGTCAGGAGTTGCTTCCGGTACCAGGCGATTGCGAGAGGAAACAAAATCTACTCCATAGCTCCAGAGCGGTCGCTTCTGCCCGGCTCGACGACCGTAAACCTGAACTCCAGCCACTCCAGCAATCTGAAGCGGCTTCAAAAAGCGGGCTACCGACGGACCCACCTGATTCTGATTTGGACAAAGGGGTGCATCGGTCATGATGTGCAGCAGATCGACCTTTGCCGAACCTGCACTCGAATACCGCCCGTTGATAAAGTCCGATCGAGGTCACGGTTTAACAAGCGGGTGAGCAGGAATGAAATGGCTTCTAGATTTCCCTTTGTGCCAACTCCAGCGTCGTGTGCCCCAAAAGCGGCTGAGTTGCGGCAGGCAGATCGAGCCAGTGGACCCAATGGGGCGAAGAATTTTGAGTATTAAACGTTGAATTTTCTGACCCCTGCCCCTGGACCCAGATCCCTGATTCCTAACTTTTGGCTCCTGTTCAACAACTCCATAAACTGTGGTTGCTCGTATTCCCTGAGGTGAGAGGGACTCCAACGTTGGCGCAACCGTTGCGATTGCGGACAGTTTATCGGGAATAGCAGACTGAGAGCTGTGGCAAGTCAGGTGCAGCGTGGCATCCTTCAATATTGCTGAAACGTGAATATTTACCGGAGCAAGCAACCGATCAAGCAGGCGCACAATAGCCTGAACATCGCCCCAACGCGCCCAATGCCTCAAAATATCGCTGGTCGGCGTCAGGTCTACCCGCAGTAGCCACTCTGGTCTTGCCTCACCGCTGACCTGCCCAAACACGATCGCATCCCGGAATCCTTGCAGTTCCAGTTCACGCAACCGTTGAGCGATCGGATCCGCTAGCAGTAGAGGATCTGGGCTGTACGCTGACTCACAGACAACAAAAAGGCGCTGGAGGTTGAGGATTGAAGATTGAGGATTGGAGATTGAGGACTGAAGCGTCTCCGCTCCTCCATATTCTTCCTGACCCCTGGTCCCTGGCCCCTGACCCCTGACTCCTGACCCCTGCCCCTTTCTTCTTTCTTCTTAACCGCTTCTACCCTGGCTCGTACCGCAATCTCCAGATTGCTGAAAGCGTTGCTCAGGTAACGAGCAATGGCCCCTGGTTGTCCCTGGCGGGCTAGTTGAATGACTGGAACGATCGACGCACTGGTTGAACCAACTCCCGCGAAGGAGGAATGATCTCTTCTCGAAGAAGGCTGACCGCTATCGGATGACGATCGCGTCACTTGTCCAGAGAGCGCAGGCTGGGCTAGTTGGTTGAGATAAAATGATTCTGTCCAGGCATAGGTTGTTTGACCTACTTCACGCCCATATGCAATCACCTGATAAACCTGGGGACAGTTGGGCGGCAACAGACCTTCAGGGAGTGTTGTTGAGTGCGTGAGTTAGCTTTGAGACAGTAGATGATGCATCAGGGCAGGGTAAACTTTCAATCAATATATGCAGATTATTGCCCCGCATCTGACTCTTGACATTTGCCTGTTCAATTCCAGTGGACTGACGTATCCATTGACTTAGAGACACGCCATTCACCTTTTGAAAGATACTCTACGAGCGGCAGAAGGTTTATGTCCACCTGAATTCGACATGGGACCCTGATACCTGCTAGCGATTCACACGAAACAGTTCGACCGTAATTGCCCCATAGGGATAACACACACTGGAAGAATTGAGCATAATTTATCGGGTTATTCCATAAATCCAAGAATCACCATTACAAGTTGGGAAACCAAAATAAATTGGGAAAACCAGACCAGGAGGATAGACTTCCCAATGACTTAAACCAATGTAGACGGTTCTTTGTCAAAATGACTTGTAAGTATCGCATTGAAGTAGGTCAAGCGCTCAAGCTCTTCAATATTTATTACATTTTGCACCGTTCGATTTACAAAACTTAGGGAAGACACATTCATGAGTTCATCTGATAAACCATCGCCTCAACCTGACGTATCGTCGGTTGCCGTTGTTGCCTCTGAGCTATTGCTCGGTCTTGCTACAGGTCCTCTGCTAGCGCTACTAGTCGGTGGCAAGGGGCTATCACAGGGGCTTCAAGAAATAGGGTTAATGAGCGAGGAAATCTTTCGGGGCGATCGTCTTCCCCTCCTCTCCTTTCCATCTACCTCCGATCCCAGTTCAGACACTGATGAATCCGTTTAATTCCTGGACAACTGCCTTCAAGAATTAGTGAGTCCTGTGACTCCAAAACAGAAGATTACCCCATAGAATTATTGAAATATCTTTGGGAAAAAGCAGACTCCATGAGTTCGACACGACCTTCATCAGAGGATGGACCAGTCTTCGGAGCAGCAATAGAATCCAGATCACCTGAGGCAATGACTCTTACTTCCACAACTGCGTCTTCTACAACCTCCGATTTATTTCTGCGTCATCGTCTCAAGATTATTGAAGATCTGTGGGAAGCGGTTTTGCGCCAGGAGTGTGGTCAAGAACTGGTCGATCTCCTGAATCAACTCCGTGATATGTGTTCCCCAGAAGGGCAGGCACCCACCTTTATTGAGTCAGAAGTACTCAAGGTCATTGAGCGTCTTGACCTTAACGAGGCAATCCGGGCTGCTCGGGCGTTTGCGCTTTATTTTCAGCTCATCAATATTGTCGAACAGCACTACGAGCAGCGGGATCAGCAGTTGCATTACCGGGCTGCCCGCGACACCGCATCATCAGCAATCATTGCCCGCACTCGACCCAATTACAGCCCTTCCGAGCCAAATGGGGAAACCTCCACCCCCAGTGGCAGGTTAGAAGCAGACCTGCTGGAAAAAGTTTGCAGGACCCCGACTCTCGCAAGGAAATGGGCACATTTCACTGGCTGTTTCCCAAGCTGCGAAGCCTTAACGTGCCGCCCCAGCAGATTCAGCAGTTAATCAGTCAGCTTGATATCCGTCTGGTGTTTACTGCCCACCCGACCGAAATTGTGCGTCATACAATTCGTGATAAGCAGCGGCGGATCGCCAAAATTCTGCGCCAGCTTGACCAGGTAGAAGAACGGTTGATTGGGTTGGGGCTACCAGCTGCGTCATGGGATGCTGACATTTTGCGTGATCAGCTAACCGAAGAAATTCGCCTTTGGTGGCGCACGGATGAACTGCACCAGTTTAAGCCCACCGTTTTAGATGAGGTGGACTACGCCCTCCATTACTTCCAAGAAGTCCTGTTTGATGCGATTCCGCAGCTATACCAACGGTTGAAGCAGTCTATGCAGGCGTCGTTTCCTGGCATGAAACCGCCCAGCTTCAACTTCTGCAGTTTCGGTTCCTGGGTAGGATCAGATCGCGATGGCAACCCCTCCGTCACGCCCCAAATTACCTGGCAAACAGCTTGCTACCAGCGGGGCATGGTATTGGAGAAATATGTGCAATCGATCCGTCGCCTCACTGACCTATTGAGCCTGTCCCTGCACTGGAGTGATGTGCTGCCAGATCTGCTCGAATCGCTGGAGCAGGATCAGCTGCAAATGCCAGAAATTTATGACCAACTGGCAATTCGCTATCGCCAGGAACCCTACCGTTTGAAGTTGGCCTACATTCAAAAGCGGTTGGAAAATACCCGCGATCGTAATAACCAGCTTTACAATACAGACCACCTCCAGCGGGACGTAATCGACCCCAATCCCAACATCGTTTACCGTTCTGGAGCAGACTTCTTAGCTGAACTGCGGCTTATCCAACGAAATTTGCAGGAAACAGGTCTGAGCTGTCGGGATATGGATGCCCTAATCTGCCAGGTTGAAATTTTTGGGTTTAACCTGGCACACTTAGACGTTCGGCAGGAAAGCACCCGGCATTCCGATGCCTTTAATGAGATTGCCGATTATCTGCAAATCCTGCCCAAGTCGTACAACGACATGTCCGAGTCGGAGCGGTCTCTTTGGCTGGCAACAGAACTTCAGACCCGTCGTCCGCTGATCCCGTCTGAGATTCCCTTTTCTGACAAAACGCGGGAGACGATCGAAACCTTCCGCACCATCCGCCGACTTCAGCAGGAGTTTGGTCCTGAAATCTGCTCGACTTATGTCATCAGCATGAGCCACGATGTCAGCGACCTGCTAGAAGTGCTGCTGTTTGCGAAGGAAGCCGGACTTTATGATCCCGCGACAGGCGTCAGTTCGCTCCACGTTGTCCCCTATTTGAAACCGTAGACGACCTCCAGCGAGCCCCTCCGTCCTCACCAACCTGTTCGAGCTACCCTTCTACCGCACTATGTTGGCAGGCGGTTTTGAGGATTACGAAAAGATGACGGATGAGGATGGAAAATCTGATTCATCCCCATCTCCCATCCCTCATCGCTCCAAGAAGTGATGCTGGGCTACTCTGACAGCAACAAAGACTCCGGCTTCCTGAGTAGCAACTGGGAAATTCATAAAGCACAACAAGCTCTCCAGCGAATTGCTGAGCGCTATAGAGTCGAGTTGCGAATCTTCCACGGACGAGGCGGTTCGGTGGGACGGGGTGGTGGACCCGCTTATGAAGCGATCTTGGCGCAACCGGGACGCAGCGTAAACGGACGAATCAAGATTACCGAACAGGGAGAAGTGCTGGCTTCCAAATACTCGTTGCCAGAACTGGCGCTGTATAACCTGGAAACGGTAACCACAGCCGTTATTCAAACTAGCCTGCTCCGCACGGGGTTTGACGATATCCAGCCCTGGCACGAAATTATGGAGGAACTGGCGGCCCGATCTCGTACCCACTATCGCGCGTTAATTTATGAGCAGCCGGACTTCCTGGATTTCTTCATGCAGGTGACACCGATCGAAGAAATCAGTCAGCTTCAAATCAGTTCTCGCCCTGCTCGGCGGGCAGGTAAACGGGATTTGGGCAACCTGCGGGCAATTCCTGGGTCTTTAGCTGGACTCAAAGCCGCTTTTTGCTGCCTGCCTGGTATGGCGTTGGCACAGCCTTGCGCGACTTTTGAACGAGCACCCCGAAGAACACCTGAAACTGCTGCGCTATTTCTACTTCAAGTGGCCTTTCTTTAAGGTCGTCATCTCCAAAGTAGAAATGACCCTCTCGAAGGTAGACCTGCAAATTGCGGGACACTACGTTCAGGAATTGGCGCATCCCGAAGATCGGGAACGGTTCGAGCCATTGCTGGAGCAGATTTCTAACGAGTACTACCTGACCCGCGATATTGTGCTGACCATTACTGGGAATAAGAAGCTATTAGACGGCGACCCCGACCTGCAACGATCGGTGCAGCTTCGCAACGGCACGATCGTTCCCCTCGGTTTCCTGCAAGTCTCCCTGCTGAAGCGCCTGCGTCAACATAAGACCGAAGCCGCCATGACTGGAGCTGTGCGATCTCGCTACAGCAAAGGTGAACTCCTGCGCGGTGCCCTCCTCACTATCAACGGTATCGCCGCTGGGATGCGAAATACAGGTTGATTCAGAGGAAAGAGCCAACTGCCTGACACATCTCAACAAATCATCGGTCACTCAAGACTTAGAGGTTAAAGAGCGAATTCGAGTAAACCAAATCTGGTCATAGAAATCTCGCTCAGCCCGCTTCGAGGCAAAACAAGGTTGTGGGTCTTTTGGCAGAAGCGCAATGGGGTCCAGGAGTTGCCGCCCTTTGGACACAACCCCTGAAGCCAACGCAAGCCAATCTTGAGATAGCTAATGCCCCGTCGCCAGTGAGGGTCAACCTGTTGACGCAAGCCAACGATTTGCACAGCCATTCCCTGAGTAGTCGCATAGAGTAGTGCTAGAGCCGCAACGAGATAGAGGCGTTCAAGTGCAGACTCAGAACGGAGACGGGAATCTTCTAACTCAAATGCCCCTGACTTACTATCCAAGAACAATTCTTCGACCCGAAAGCGAAGGGCGTATTGCCACAACGTTTGCAAGGAAGGAGGCTCGTCGGTGACGACCGCCCACGATTCCTTGGCTCCCTTCACGGTTGCCAGCACTAGATTACAACGGCAAACCCCATCCGCCCACAAACGCACTTGTCGATAGAACCGGGCTTCTCCTAAAGCTGGATACAGGGTACCGACTATCGTTGGATACTTGCTGGCACCGTGCAACAGGACATCACAGGGCAACCGTAAGCAGTAGTGCCACCCGTTTGCGCGTAACCATCTCATCAACTCATGGTTGGCAAAACCTCGATCAGCCAAGAGCATCACATCTCCATGCTGGCGCAACAACCACCGAGCTTTTCGCACCAAGGGTTGATACTCCTTAAAAGCAACCGTAGCACTGCCATGCTCCAAGACTCGCCACAATAAGGGAATTGCACGACCACAGCAGACGACGGACAGGTGAATCATGCAATAGCGATTCCACAAAACGGTGGTGTCGAGGGCAAGATACAGACGATGAGACTGCCATCCGCTTAACGCAACCATCACCAACGGCACATATATCTGGTTAACCCGTACTCGTTCATTGCCCAAAAACGTCGCCACCGTCGCTCCACGCTTTGCGCTTGGGTGGCTCGACTGGGCACATAGGGTTCCCAAGCCGGCAAACTCAGTTGTCCGCTACAGATTAAGGCACTCACCATCCATGCCAACGCTTTGAGATGCCGTAAATCCTGAACACGGCAGTATTGACGCAGAAGACCGAATAATTGACCATACAGTTGGGTAGAGTGTCTCATTGCAGATAGCTGTTGTGTGGTAACTCCAGCCTCTCATGTCTCTCTACCCTTCTCCATCTGCCCACTGCTACTGGCTTTTACCCACTTCTGTCAGGCAGTCAGGGCATTGGCAGTACATACTCAGGAAATTGCAGAAATTCGGCAAACCCTGGTAGAACTGAGTCAGCAACTACGATCGGGTTTCGAGCGCACCCAAACGATTCTCGATGCTAATGCTCAACAGATGACGCGATTGCAATCGGGTTTTAGTCACACACAGTCAATCCTGGATGCCAATGCTCAGCAGATTGCTGCTAATACAGTAGGGTTGGTTGAGTTGCGGGGATTCTAGCGGATTATCTGAGAGGGCGGTCGAACCAGTAGTGCTGGATTGTCCGGTTGCCCTTCGCACAGGGGGAATACTTGCAATCCAGAACGTATTCCAGCTTACCTATTTCGCCATCGTTCCGTATGATGAGAAATAGTGACTTTGCCCATCGTAAAATCGGACTTATAAATATGGCGGCTCGAATTCAATTTTCTATTGGCATTGATGAGGAAGTAGTGCCCGATGTTCGCATTACTCGCTCCCGCGACGGCAGCAACGGCACCGCAACCTTCTATTTCCAGAATCCTAAGGCGCTGAGCGAAAGCCGAACGGAGGAAATCACCGGAATGTATTTGGTTGACGATGAGGGTGAAATAGTCACAAGAGATGTAAACGCAAAGTTTGTAAACGGTCAGCCTGAGGCGATCGAGGCTCTCCTTAAAATCAAATCAGCAGAAGATTTTGATCGCTTCATCCGATTTATGAATCGGTATGCAGAAGAGCATGATTTAGGATTCAACAAGTCCTAATGCCATCCACTCCTCATCCCGACTCAACCAAGATTTCTGTGAATTGTGCCGTTATTACGGTCAGTGATACGCGTACGGCAGAAACCGACAAGAGTGGTCAACGAATTAGGCAACTCTTAAATGAAGCGGGGCATTCGGTGGAGGTTTACGCCATTGTTAAAGATGAACCCGCCCAGATTCGGACTCAGCTTGAAGCTCTAAGTCAGCAAGCCAGTCTGGATGTTTTCATCTTTAACGGTGGCACAGGAATTGCGCCTAGAGATACAACCTACGACGCCATTGAGAGTTTGTTGGAGAAGACGTTACCAGGTTTTGGTGAATTGTTCCGATGGTTGAGTTACCAGGAAATTGGATCCCGTGCGATCGCGTCACGGGCGATCGCGGGTGTTTTTCGTAACAAACTGGTGTTCTGTGTACCAGGCTCCACCAACGCCGTTAGCCTTGCAATGGATCGTTTGATATTGCCAGAATTAAAGCATCTTGTGAGCCAAATACACCAGTAGACATACAAGAAACTAGAGCTTTGAGAACGCCTATCTGTATGATTACTGTGCGATTAACAACTTAACTCATTAGAAGTTATCCGTGTTTTTCCCAGAAAAAGAAAATTACCCGCCAGGGTAATGCCTCCGTGCTTCAATCCACCTCATATTAAGGGTATGGAGTTGCATTTGGACTATACGCAGTTGCCTTTAGAAGCAATGTCCAAATTACTCAAGTTCCCTGAATGATTTGGAGAATAGCAATGGATGAAAAGACGAATGGATTTTCAGCCGTCGATAAGTTTTTTCTGGTGCTTACTGCGTCAGGATTTTTGGGTGGCATAACGTTTACGTGTCTCTTACCGACATTTCCGTTCGCTATATTGCCATCGATTTTGTTTGGATCTGGAATTTCATCAATGGTTTACCGATTCATGGGAGGTATTAAACCAGATGATTCTATTTCGATCGGCAACGTTGCAAAACTAAGCGGCACTTTAGGCAGTTTGATAGCCAGCATCTTTATTCTCAACACCATGTTCGAGAGGCAGGTTCCTCCCTGGTCTTTATCCTTAAATCCTGATAAATCTAACATCATTGTTCTGAAGGAAAATGGGGAACCAACAAAATTAGACGTGATTGCAAGAGCGCTGGAAAAAGCATTCCCCTAACAACGGTCGATAAACCAAACAAAGAACTTGCTAACAGTTTCCAATTGAATTGCTGGCAAGGAAAAGGAATATGTAAAGGGGAAGCAAAGCTTGCACTCATCAAAGAAGATAGCTCCATTCCCCAAGGAAAAGCCAAACTCTGCATTAATAATGGAAACCTGTTGGGTCTTCCTTTACTGATTACAAACAGCGATTCGAGCGCAATTCGGGTTGATGTTATTGGCTTAAAGCAATGTCAGGACCGATCAAATCAGCAATTGAAAGTGATGATAAGCCAGGAAGATGCAAGGAGCATTTTAGGGAGAAAATCAGTTGGTAAAGGAGAAGTTTCTATCGCTCCGCTTCAAAACTTTCCAGTCGATCCAACGAAAGATCAAGTCTTGGTTGCTCAAAAGAATAATCTCTAAATCCGCCACATTTTCAAAAGGAAGCATGAGCATGAAAACGCTTATTTTTGTTCTTTTGCTGTTAGTTGAATTCCATCTGTTGCCTATGCAGGCGATCGGTGTTATTACAATGGTCGCGCTTACCCAGTGGGTACTGTAATTGGGCCTTTCGTCTGCACAGGCAGCGGTTGGCAACGACGATAAAACTTCAACCTGTCTCGCGCCTTGTGCAAAAGAAGGTTAACCCTGTATTGCCGTACATCTTTTGGCGGCAGACTTCTAAAGACAACGGAATCGGTAAATCTGAGCGATCGCCGCTATGCTCCACTGCTAATTCTCCTTCGGCAGCTAGAAGCTGGTAGCGGGCGATCGCCTCAATCACAGGCTGATACAAGTCACTAGCGTAGGGCGGATCAAAATAAATGCGGTCAAACTGCTGCCCCTCCAATGGTTTGATCCGCTGACGCACATCCCCGCAACACCTGAAACGTTTGCTCTGGGTTAGCAACCTGCTGCCAGTTTTCCCGAATAACGGCACAGGCACGCGGCGATCGCTCAATCCCCACCGCTAACGCCGCCCCCGACACAACGCTTCTGCACCCATTGCACCGCTGCCCGTACACAAATCAAGCCAGCGACAACCGACGATCGTTCCCTGCCAAATGTTAAATAGCGCTTCTCGCACCAGGGAAGGAGTCGGACGGGTAGCCTGCCCCATCAGTGTTTTAAGTTGACGATTACCGTAAATTCGTAAGCTCATATCTGGCTGTCAGTGCTTATACCAAATCGCTTTCTAAATTAGGTTTCTCCTTCTCGTAATCAAACCGATATTCAGGTAAAAGCTCGTCTTCAGAATTTTGTGTGTGATCAGAGGGTGTTTTGCTCATAATCCTCACGCTCTTTACGAGTAGCTAGACGGGCACTAACGATACGGACGTTACCCGATCGCTCCATAAGTGTCTTTATGATGCAACTTGGTAGATGGCAGGGCGGTATTTGGGCGATGGGACAGGTTTTCCTTCTGCTTTAGCAGTTTCTAACCAAGCCGCTTTTGCTTGCAGGACTTCGTGAACAGCCTCCTCCACCGTTTCACCAAAAGCAGAGCAATATTTCAGGTCGGGAATGTCGGCGATGTAGCCTTCGTCCTCTTCACTGTAAAAGATGTTGATGTGATAATCCTTCATGGCTCATCCTCAAATGTCAGGTTGTAGGCTTCGATTAGCGAGAGAAATTGGCGAACTTGGTAGGGTACAGCTTTCCCTTTCTTATTCTGAAGGTTAACGATATCGGGAATCTCAGGATGAACGAAGATATGATGGCTACCGTTGATCCGTGATAATGGTGCTAATGAAGTTGGCATGCATGAGGTTATTACGAGCGAGTATGTAAAGCACATACTACTTTTTTATCCAAACAATTTTGGTAGATACCTTGTTGGGAACAAGCTCAATCAAACCTTTTGCCCTCATCTTATAGAAAAGGTCTCTCATCGTTGTGGTGGATTTAATACCAGTAATTTCTCGCCCTGTTCGACTATTAATTTGGTTGTGGATTTCAAGATACTCCATGATTTGAGCTTCATATATAGGGTATCGTTCAGACAGACTAACTTCTGGCTGAAACTGTTCATCGCCCTCCTTCACTTTGCGCCACCATCTTCTAGATCTAAGCCTAACCACACCGCTGTCCCGCAGCTTTCTAAGAGCAATTTTGACAGAATCCGCACTAGCCTTAGTCAATTCTCTTGCGACCTTACTCGTAATTTCATCATTGCTTTCTAGGTGCTCTATTATCATTGCCTCTATAGAAGCAAGAGGCTCATGCTTAATGTATACAATTACTGAATTATCAGACTCGTAAACAACAGGAGGCTTTAGTCTCAATTTTCCCATTGCTATGACAGCTGTATTCAAGCCTTCTCCAACATCCTGATTAGGAGGATCTGGAAACTTGTTTATAATCCGAACCAAAGCTCCATAATGATTTTATTTACTGCCTCTTTAATACAGGGCTGTTCTAAAGATTGATTTGAGTTGCTTCAAGCTGAAACCGCAACGACGTTGGGCTTGAGCCATATCCCGATAGAGATTGAGTGCCAGATTTCGAGCAATTGCCCATATCTGAGGCAAGGGAACTATCCGGATTCTACAAGCATCCTCAGCTTGCGTCACATCTCGCACATAATGCACTTTGTTTTCCACACCCCAATATGAGCGAATTCGGTGAGCAAACTGACACGCAGTTTCACGCAACGAGGAAATGTAATAGCGTATCTCGGTTTTACCCACAATTTCATACTCTCCTTTCAGCAAGGTACGAGTAGCCCTCACGCGAATCAAGGTGCATAGTCCTGCCCAAGGACGAATATCATCAAGAGTTTGACAAATTTCAACTATTCGTTCCTCTATGCGTCCATGACCTTTGCTAAATTCTGTGTAAGTGTCTTCCACTTGAAAGTTCGCCTTGACCTCTTTGAGCAGCCCAGATTGGTTGCCTTTGAGTGCTCCTAGATAGTGATTGTGACTCTCAACAATTGAGGTGCAACTTTTTTGGGTGTTGATCGCATCAAAAGCAAACACCACTCCATTGCAAGCGAACTGTTTGACTAACTGGGGCAACACCTTGATCTCATTGCTCTTATGCTCAACCTCGTAGGGTTCAAGAATCAAACCCCGTTCAACCAAATACACACTCACCAGTTGAATCGCTGGATGCGGCTCAGTGGTTGAATGCTCCGATACCAGTTGATAGGAGCCACGCCATCGTTTGCCATCGACAGCTACCATCTCACCCGCACGAGGACTAATCTCAAAAACTTGGCTAAACAAGCTGAATACTGTTGATAATCTACGTTGAGCAGCACTCGGCGAATCGTGCTGTAGGAGGGTAAACGTCCTTTAGCTGGGTCAAACAACCCTACTAATTCATCGTGATAAGCGTTGAGCCAATCTCCAATGGCTAGAAACCCTCGACATCCTGCTGCCACTGCTAAGGTGAACAATGCTAGACACAGGGCTTGATTGTGCCGTTGTCCGGCTCCTCGTCGGGGGTCAGGCAAGTGAGCAAAAGCTTCCACAATCGCAAGGGTGCTCATGGTTGAACGGCAGTAACGGATTAAGCCTCAGCTTATCGGATTGTCTACCTCGTCTAGAATGAAATAGCCCTGGGGCAAACATGAAGTGATAGATGATGAGTTGAGTTCTTCCTGCAAACAGATCGATGAGTTTGACAGAACCATTTGGCTCTTCAAAGGTGTATTCCTTATCAAGTTTTACCATTGGTAGTTTGCGTCGTTCATTGTTGATGCGATCGCGATGCTTAGTCAACTCTTTTTCGTGTTCCAATAATGTCTTACGAGCAGTGAGCCATTCATCTTTTTCAACAATTTTAGGATGGGCAATTGCATTTTGAATCATTGCGAATCTCCATAACGTATTAGCTGAATTCAGATAACGAGCATGGACGTTTTTAGCGTTGGGTTTAGCTACCTGGCTGATGCAAAACCTCATCCGACAGGCGGTCAAGATTTTGCTCGTTAGCGGGGACAACGATGGGTTCAAGGCGGCTGGCAGTTTCCGAACTCTCAAATGCCTGTGACCACGATACGATCGTTCCTGCCGCTGATGCATCCAAAGTAATGGTCAAGCGAAACGTTGGCTCCGAGACATGCTGTACAACAATCTTTGTGGGTGGTTCTATTTCCGCAAACACATTTTCGTTTGGATAGTTTGCGCCATTTGATCCGTGCATAATGAAAGACCAACGACCACCGTTTTTGAACTCGCAGAGGTTGAAAGTATTGGTGAAGCCAGCGGGTCCCCACCACCGCGCCAAGCGCTTTGGAGCGCTGATTGCGGCAAAGACTTGTTCCACAGTCGCTGGGATTTCACGAGATGTTTTGAATGTAGTCATCGAATTCTCTGTTTAAGGGGTACAAATCCAAAGGATGTTTGTTGAATCCAACAAGCTCAAACGACCTGCTCGCAGTTGACCATCCACGGTGTTCCAAACTGATCAATTAACATGCCAAAGCGGACTGACCAGAAGGTGGGAGCGATCGGCATTTTCACTTTGCCGTTCTCTGATAGAGCGTGAAAAATCCGTTCTGCCTCGTCTGGTTCAGACACGCTAATTTGCACGTAGAAGCCTTGCGGTGTTTCAAAATATCCCGGTGGGCAATCAGACCCCATGAGAAGGCGATCGCCCAAATCTAGACAAGCGTGCATGATTTTGTCTTGCCACTCTGGTGAGACATTTTCTGCTGAAGGTGCTTCCTTGTGAGCCATCATCATGGTGATCTTGCCGCCAAGACATTGCTCGTAGAACTTGAATGCGGCTGCACAGTTGCCGTCAAACATGAGATAGGAATTGATTTTCATGGTGGATTCCTTTTGCGAATTTGCTCCTGTAGGAGCGGGTTTATGTTGATCGCTTTAGGGGTTTCACTTGGGCCTGTCAAACCCATCCTTAAAAGTCCTACGATTCTCCTTTAGTGATCGATTGGTAGTATTTCAAATCTGTTGTTTTCGTTTGTAGAGACGTTACATATAACGTCTCTACGGAATATCACCCGCAGATTTAGAACACCACCTGATTGATTCTGCGTTCTGATGGGCTGATCTTTCGCAGATAAAGTTACTCCTGCTTTCGCGTTTCAATCTGGGCGCGAATGCGGTCTTCCTGCTCCCTTAATTGGGGTGTCAAGACTTCACCAAAATCCTCTGCCTCAAATACACGACGGATCTCAATTTCAGAGTCTCCTGGCATTGGGTTGGGGCAGCGCTTCACCCAGGCGATCGCCTCTTCCATCGAGTTCACCTGCCACAGCCAGTACCCTGCAACTAGCTCCTGTGCTGGAGTGAAGGGTCCCTGGGTGACGGTGCGTTCCGTTCCTGAAAATTTCACCCGCACCCCTTTGGAGCTAGGATGAAACCCCTCAGCCGCGAGCAAGATACCTGCCTTGGCTAATTCTTCGTTGTACTGTCCCATTTCAGTCAAAAGCCGTTCGCTCGGCATGACGCCAGTTTCGGAGTCTTGGGTTGCTTTAACAAAAACCATGACTTTCATTGTGAAATCTCCTGTTGTGTAGTTTTGAGTTGGATTGCTAAGATTTGCTGTGCTTACCGCGAACTAGCAGCGACTCGTTTGAGTTCATCAATCTCGATCTTTTCATTTGCAGCATGGCAGTGGTTGGAATTGTTTTGCATGAAAGTATTCCTTTTCAAACGGTTGAGGGCGGTCATGACTGTGTTGGTAGTCCCGCAACTTCGATGACAGGACGAATTTCGACGGTGCCAACGCGCGCACCTGGAATTTGGGTAGCGATCGCGATCGCTTCATCCAAATCCTGGGCATTGACCAGAAAGAACCCGCCCAATTGTTCACGGGTTTCAGCAAAGGGTCCGTCCGTTACAAGTGACTTGCCATCGCGCATACGAACACTGGTTGCCGTGGCGACGGGATGCAGTGGCGCAGTTGCCAGAAATTGTCCTTTTGCATCAAGCTGCTGGGCGAGTTGGGCAGATTCTACATAACAGTGCTCCCGTTCTGTTTCGCCGAGGACGTTTTCATCCATATAAATCAGCAGCAAATATTTCATTCGGTTGCCTCCTTTGTTATTAGGTCGAATGGAACTTGCTAAAATCGACACTTCGACAATTTTTTGATTTCGTGCGATCAAGCATTGCCTTCTTTGTAGGTCAGTCGAACGGCAGTTACTCAAATCGACACCTTAGCAAAAATTTTTTATTCTTCTTATGCAAGTAAAAACTGGCGTTTAACGGTCAATATAGGGTGAACCTTATACAAGCTTGCAAATTAACAAAAGGCAAAAAACTAATATAGTACAAAAGTACTGGTTAATCCTACCGTTTCATTGCGTTTCTCCTGATACCAAGTCGCTTTCTAGAGCGTAACAATCAAAATCCGCTAAACTCACTCAGCACTCAGTCCCCAGCGCTCAGCACTAACTCCAAAGTTACGTTTTGGGTTACAACTTGGTATGAGAACGTTTGAAAACAGCGCCAATTCTTTGGCGTACCCACGTCCAACTCAACTGATGGAGGGTTTCAGACATGGATAACAATCCCAGCATTCTTTCACACGTTTCGATTGGCACCAACGATTTTGAACGAGCGATCGTGTTCTATGATGCTGTGTTATCCCCGTTAGGCTGCAAGCGATTGATGGAACATCCAGGAGCGATCGCCTATGGTAAGCAATATCCCGAATTTTGGGTACAAACGCCGTTCGACAGACAACCTGCAACGGTTGGCAATGGCACTCACATTGGTTTTATTGTGCCAAGCAAGGAAGCCGTTCACGCCTTTTACGAAGCAGCACTAGCAGCAGGGGGCAGAGACGAAGACGCACCGGGTGGCAGACCAGAATACAGCGAGCCATACTATGGCTGCTTTGTTCGCGATCCAGATGGACATAAGATAGAAGCCGCCTACTGGGACGAGCAACTTGAGCAAGAACTCAATCAGGGTAATGGATAACGTTTCTCCTTCAAACCGTTCTTCCTCTGCCTGATATAGCAGTCTCCAATTAGTGGTGAGATTGGGAGGCTTTGTGGGAAAGGATTCCATTGAAATCCTTTCTCACCATCCACTTACAGCGGTTTGCAGCTTCAAGAGGGACAGTAACAGCAGTGAGCAACCCAGTTCCGCAAACGGTTAGGATTGATTAAATCCATGGCTGTTGCAATCAGTGTATCTATCATTTTCGAGGTAGTCGGCGAGAACTGTCGCAGAAAAGCTTTCAACTGAGACCACCAGTGCTCTATTGGGTTGAAATCTGGAGAGTAAGGAGACAGATACAGCACTTTTGCCCCCACGGCTTCAATCAACGGTGCCATGAGGTCTATCTGATGGGCAGGTAGGTTATCCATCACGACCACTGCCCCTTTCCATAGCTGCGGCACACGGCACTTGGAAACATAAACCTCAAAGGCAGCAGCGTCCATCGACTCATCCCTCGTCATCACAGCCAGCACCGTCGAGACGCTAATCGCGCCAATGACACTCACCTTGCTGCCTCGATAAAAGGGTTTGAAGTCGTAAGCTCTCGCTCCCGGTGCAGCACGGGCAGGGGTTCGCATCAACCCCAGTAGCACACCCATCTCATCGAGAACTACCAAGTCGTTGAGGGCTATCTCCTTTACTTGCGTCCAATAGGCTGCTCTCAAGCGTTGGACGCGCTCACTCCTAGCTTGGCTGGAGCGCAGTGGGGGTTTTAGGCGGTAAGTTCAGCCTCTGGAAGGCTCGGCACCTCGTGCTTTGGCTGACCCATAACCCTGTCGCATCGGCAAGCAACTCACACTATTCGGCTAAGGTCGCCTCCGGTTGTTTTTCATGAATTGCGATCAACTGGTCTTGATGGGCCATCCCACCACTGACTGAGCCACCCTGTTTGGATGGGACGACGTGTCCTTCTGTGCGCTTCTGTGTCACCCAGCGCTCGACACAGTTTTTGCTGCCACAGAAGCGCTCAGCTACTTTCCTGAACGAACTATCACCCTTCGCTATGGCACTCACAACCTTCTCGCCTACGTCTATCGAATAGGGTTGCATTCCTAACCTACTTTTGTAATGCCTTATTGTCCCCTATCTGACTGCAAACCGCTGTAAATGACAGGCACCACTTAATGAAACGGCGTCAAGCTCTCAAGTATTTGCTACATACCTCCAGTGGATTGCTTTCTGCAACCCTGCTACCCGGTTGCGCGCGAAAGCTCGATCCCCTATTTCTGCTAAATATTCAGAATCCTGCTGAGCCATTGCCTGAGCACCTGATTACTGCACTGGGCGAGTTTTACGTCCAGTCCTACGGATTGCCTCCCGATGTCAACCTCGATCGGTGGCGGCTAGAAATAACGGGTGCCGTCAGCAATTCCTTAACGCTTACATTTCAAGACATTACAAAAGCTCCCCAGGAGGACTTTTACCTGACGATGGAGTGTATCGGCAATCCGGCTGGTGGGAATTTAATTGGCAATGCTCAATGGACGGGTACTCCTTTAATGCCGTTTCTACAGCAAGTTGGAATTAAACCAGAAGCAACCGAGTTTGTGATGCACGGGGCAGATTACTACGAGACCACGCTGCCCGTTGCTGAATTGATGCAGTCTGATGTTCGGTTGGTGCATCAGATGAATCAGGCTCCCCTCACAAAAGAGCATGGTTATCCAGTGCGAATTATTGTTCCAGGGCACTTCGGGCAAAAGCAGCCGAAATGGTTAGTTAAGCTGGAGGCGATCGCACAACCCAAGCGTGGCCTCTGGGAGCGGCAGGGATGGTCGAATACTGCAGAAATTCCGACCCATTCATTACCGCGTCAGGTTCAGAGTACACGCGTGTGGAACCGCAAGCATCAGCTCAATTTAAGTCGTAAAGGCGATAAGGGCTGGGAAGGTGGCGTTTTGATTGCCGGGGTAGCGCTAGACAAATCTGCTCCGATTAGGCAAATTCAGATCAGTACTGATGACGGCAAAACCTGGCAAAGAGCCGATCGAAACTATCCCCAATCACCCCATGAGTGGACCCTATGGCGCTATGTCTGGAAGCCCACTCAACCCGGAAATTACACCGTTTTAACCCGCGCTAAATCAGAACGGCAATCGCAACCGCTAGAAGACACGAATGGAATGGATGGCAGTTCGGGCGTACTCAAGATTCAAGTAACGTTGGAAGGCTAAATTTGGGACAACAGCACAACCGCATAGGCCGCAATTCCCTCTTCCCGTCCGGTTGCATCTAACTTTTCATTCGTAGTGGCTTTGACACCAACCTGATCGGGTTGAAGATTCAAAACCTTAGAGAGTCGATCGCGCATTGCTATGATGTGAGGCCTTAGCTTGGGCCGTTCTGCAATCAAAACGGAGTCAATATTGCCGATCGTCCAACCCTTGTCTTGGATTAACCGATCAACTTGAGCCAGCAGTTCTAAACTATCCGCACCCTTCCACTTCGGGTCAGTGGGTGGAAAGTAGTGTCCAATATCTCCTAGACTCAACGCGCCCAGCATGGCGTCCATAATTGCGTGGGTCAGCACATCAGCATCACTGTGTCCCAACAAACCTAATTCGTGGGGAATTGTCACACCGCCTAGAATGAGTGGTCGATCGGGAACCAAACGGTGGATATCGTATCCGTTACCAATGCGAATTGCGGTCATCAGATATAGCGTTTAGGGAATAGCATTCAGCTTCTTGATTATAGGTCTGTGGCTAACCGGTCACTGCAACGACTGGTAAATGCCTGATCGTTGCAATGGCTACGAGATCGCCACCATGTCTCCATACGCAAACATCATTCCCTCACTCGTCAAACTTTCAGGAGTCTCTTGCGGCACCCAAAGCAGTTCAAACACCATCAGGTAGGGTGCTCGCATCATTGTAATTTCTTGAAGAACGTCCCGCAGCAGAGACTTCGAGTAAATTTCACCAAACAATGGCTGATCGTCTGCCGTAATCAATAGAACCGTTACTACGATGTAGGTTTCAGAGGAGGTATGGAATTCTGGTGGGTTCTGTTTGATCGTGCCATTTGCATGGGCTGGAAGTTTGATATTGGATTTAGCCTGTTCCCGCTGCAGAAGCTCGTAGAACAGGCTCTCGGCTGCTCCCCGACTGTCAACCGTTTGTGAATTGGCTAGCACATGCGTCCAAAGTTCTGAGTAGTCCAGCAGCAGAATTGCCGTCTCCTGCAACATCGCGAACAGCCCATCATGGGTTCGTGTGTCAGCGCTTTTCGTTAGTTTTTCAAGCTTTGACTGTAAGTTTCGGGCCGTCGTTCGCAGCGCAACCTGCAACTGGCTGACGGTAATAATGTCGTTATACAGTTCCGAATTATCAATTTCTTCCAGATTTTGGTCCATAGCACCCCGTATCACTAAATCTGCACCATGTCCGAGTACTCAGTCAGCAGCTCGTCGTAGGTGAGACTGTCTGTTTCCTCTTGGGGACTCCAAAGCAATTCGAATACCATCAAATATTCAGAAGGCATGGATGCTAGCCTTTCTAGCACTTCTTTCAGCTCCTCCACCGTGTGGATCCTACCGAATAATGGGTTATCGTGAGCGGTTCCTAGCAGCAAGGTGACTACAATATATGACGCCGGATCTTCATTACGATTTGGGCTGAAGGTTTGACGGTTAACTTTACCGCCCACATTGGTCAATGTTTCGACGCTGAATTTGCTTCGTTCCGCGATCGACAGCTTATTAAACAGTGCCTCCGCCTCGGTTGGATTTTTGACTGTTTCAGATTGTCCTAATGCATGGGTCCAATTTTCTGGTGTCCGCAGGAGCGCCAATACAGCTTCCTGCAAGAGCTGTAGCAATCCTTCCTGTGTACTGGTATCGATCGCCAGGCTCATCTTATTTAACTCGGCCTGAGCTGCTCGCGCTTGAGCCAGTAACGCAACCTGAATTTTGCTAACTGTGAGAATGTCGTTATAAAGCTCTCCCGCTCCAGCACTGCCGCCAGTACCCGCCAGTCCTCCTCTACGGCTTCTTATCACAGAGTAAACAAGCACCAAAACAACAGGGACAGAAAGACCAAGTAGCAGAAGCGCAACAATAAGCCAGCCCCCATCGCTACTGCCCGTCTGAGTAGTTCCGGGGTAAGACCTAGGCTGAGTGTAGTAGGGGTCACTGTAAACCGGAGGACCCGATGGCACATAGACCGGGGGACCAGCAGGTACAGGCAAAACAACAGGACCCCGATAGGACGGTTGGCGGTAAGACGGATAAGGCTCGTAATTCCAGGAAGGGCTAGGGCGCGAGTAAGACCCCGGAACTGGAAGATCCACTGGAAACAGGCGATCGGGAAGGGGATCTAAAGGAACCACCTCCACTACGACCACCGCTGCTACGAGCGTCTGCTTTGGTATCAAAACTCAGGTTTGATTTAGCTGAATCGAAAGTCCATCGAAAACTAATGGTGTTTGCCAGAAAAACGCTAACCGCAAATTCCAGGAAACCCTCACTAGCGCACGGAAGCGTTTAAGTTTTGAGCGTTCCATCAGAAAAAAATATCCCAGGTAGATCCAACACACGACTAATGACCCTGCCCTTAATTCTAGGCAATTAAGCCAAATCGAACCCGGAATCTAAGGATTTTTTGATAACAGAGATAAATGTTGAATAAGGTGTGTGTTTGGGAGTAGAGAGTGGGGAGTCGTGAGTGGGGAGCCAGGAGTGGGGAGCCGGAAGTAGCAATCAAAGCATCTCACAGCCTTCATCCTTTAGCCTTTAGCCTTTACCCTTCATCCCTCATCCTCCCCTCTATCCCGCCCTCCTTCCCCAAAGTTACTCCGGAGTTTCAGCAGGGAACCCTGTAGTTAGTCGGTAACAACTCATACCTGACATTACGCAGGGAGGAAGACGTGGGACTATTAGACAAGATTCGGGGCGAATTTATTGATATTGTCGAATGGATTGACAACTCCAGCGACACGATCGCCTACCGCTTCGAGCGTCACAACAACGAAATCAAAATGGGCGCGAAGTTAACAGTACGCCCTGGGCAGAAAGCCGTTTTGTGAACGAAGGGCAAATTGCCGACTCCTTTCAGCCCGGCATGTATGAGTTAACCACTCAAAACCTCCCCATTCTCAGCACTCTGAAAGGTTGGAAGTACGGCTTTAACTCCCCCTTTAAAGCAGAGGTTTACTTCTTCAATACCAAGATTTTTACCAATCTCAAGTGGGGCACCGCTAACCCAATTACCGTCCGTGATCCCGAATTAGGTCCAGTCAGGTTGCGGGCATTTGGCAGCTACAACATGCGCGTCGCCGATCCAGCTCACTTGCTACAGGAAATTGTTAGCACCGATGGTTTGTTCCAGGTAGACGAAATTAGCGATCAGATCCGCAACATGATCATGACGGCCTTGGCGACGTCGATCGGCACTGCCAGAATTCCTCTGTTGGACTTTGCTGCCCGTTATGGTGAATTGGGCGAGACTATCCGCACCAACATGCAGCCAGAAGTTCAACGGTTTGGTTTGGAACTGACCCAACTGCTGATTGAAAACGTTTCCCTGCCGCCCGAAGTGGAAACAGCCCTCGACAAACGCACCTCAATGGGCATTATCGGCAATATGCAGCAATATGCCCAGTTTCAGGCTGCAAACGCGATCGAAGAATCCGCCAAAAATCCAAACGGAGGCGGCACCCCTGCTCTGGACTTTGGTGTTGGCATTGCAATGGGACAGCAACTTATCAACGTCATGCAGCAACCCACTCAAACGGCTGCGCCCCCTGCACCTCCACCTCCACCCCCTACGGTTCAATGGTTCATTTCCGCGATGGGCAAAACTTCGGCCCCTTCCCTGCTAACCAACTGCTTCAAAACGGCTTAACCCGCGAATCCTACGTCTGGCGTGCTGGAATGGCTAACTGGCAACGCGCCGAAGAAGTTCCGGATCTGGCATCCATTTTGGGATCTGTACCACCGCCACCGCCAGGAGCGTAATGAAAAGGGATGGGGATGAGAAAAATTGAGAATTAAGAATTGAGAATTAGAAATTTTGGGGTTTGAAATAACTTCAAGTTCTTTAATATCCCCGCTGCGTTTTCACGTCTCTGCGTCTCCGTGTCGTTTTCCCATCTCTATCTTCATTTCATCCCTCATCCCTCATCCCCATCCTTCCCCTTTCTGTCCCCATACCCCGGCCCCTGCCCATGACGATCGCCAACTCACCCACCATCAAACACTTCCCCTGCCCTGGCTGTGGGGCCAAGCTAGAGTTTAATCCCAAGGCAAAACAGCTCAAGTGTCCTTACTGTGGTCGAGAGGAGGTCATTCCCCAATCGGCGGAAGAAATTCAGGAGCGGTCCTATGAGGACTATCTCAAGGTCAACCGATCGCAAACCGTCAAGCTTTCCGAGACAGCGCTGGAAGCCTCCTGTCCGGGTTGCCGAGCCAGGGTTATTTTGAGCCACCAGATACAGCAGGGAAATGTCCCTTTTGTGGAACGGGCATTGTTACCCAGGCGAAATCCACTGATCCCATTATCGCTCCCGAAGCAGTGTTGCCCTTTGAAGTGACGCAAAGGACGCCAGGGATCGGATTCGCAAGTGGTTGTCAAATCGCTGGTTTGCTCCCGATGCGCTGAAGAAAATGGCACAGCAGGAGGGCTTACAGGGGGTGTACCTGCCTTACTGGACCTACGATGCCTACACCATCAGCCACTACACTGGGCAGCAGGGGAGCACTATTACGTCACTGAAACCTACACAACGACAAACTCTGACGGCGAAACGGTTACTGAAACCCGGGAAGTTTGCTACACCCGTTGGTACCCTGTTTCTGGCACCGTTGAGCGCTTTTTTGACGATGTACTGATCCCATCTACAACCCGGATAGCAAATAAACAGCTCGATCGCCTGGAACCCTGGGATCTCGGCAAAGTAGTGCCTTACAACCATGCTTATCTTGCAGGCTTCAAAGCCCAACGCTACCAGGTTCCTTTAGAAATGGGATTTGAAAATGCCAAGGTAAAAATGGCAAAGGTGATTGAATCGGATGTGCGCTGTGACATTGGCGGTGATGATCAGCAGGTCGATTCTGTCTCAACCGGCTACAGCGCCATCACGTTCAAGCACATCCTTTTACCTGTGTGGCTCTCAGCCTACCGCTTCAACAACAAGCAGTTCCAGATAATGGTGAATGCTCACACGGGCCAGGTGTTGGGCGATCGTCCTTACAGCACCACCAAAATTGCCCTTGCCGTTGCCGCTGGTGTACTCGTCCTGATTGGCGGCATCTGGGCTATCAGCCATCTGAAATCTCGATCTTCTCACTCATCCCCGAGCCACATACCAGGTAAGGTCATTAAGCGGGTTTTATTCCCTTCCTCGCTTTGGTACTCCGAAAAGGTGAAGGCCAGAGGATTAACTTTCATCCATTAGCCTTCATCCTTTATCCCCCTCTCCTCCTTCCACTTCTCATACAGGTCTGGGCGTCGATCGCGGGTTCGTTGAATCTGCTGCTCCTTCCGCCAGTGAGCGATCGCGGCATGGTTGCCAGAAAGCAGAACCTCTGGAACGGCCCACTCCCGGAATAAAGGAGGGCGGGTGTACTGCGGGTAATCGAGCAAGCCTTCTTCAAAGCTTTCAGCTTTTAGGGATTCTTCTTTGCCAACGGTTCCGGGCAGTAAGCGGATGGTGCCATTGACGATCGTGAGTGCTGGAATTTCACCGCAGGTTAGAACAAAATCACCCAGGGATACCTCACGAGTTACCAGGTTGAGAACCCGCTCATCCACTCCCTCGTAGTGACCACAAATAATCACCAATTGGTCGAAGTTGGCTGCAAACTCTTGGAGCATCTGCTGGCGCAAAGGTTCACCCTGGGGTGTGGTGAGAATAACCTCCCGCTTTGGCAGTACAGGTAAGGATTCTACCGCCGCAAAAATAGGTTCGGGCTTCATTAGCATCCCAACACCGCCGCCATACGGTTCATCATCAACTCGTCGATGCTTATCGGTCGCAAAGTCACGAGGGTTTATCAGATGAACCTCGGCAATCTGTTTTGCTAATGCTTTTCCTAATAATCCTGAACTGAGAGGGGATGTGAAAAAGTCTGGGAAAAGGGTAACAATATCAAAGCGCATCTTTATCTCATAAAAATATTGAGAAAAATTTCACAGTTATTTAAACTACCTTTCAAAGGATCTGGCATGATGCGTAATAGTGAGTCAAGCTCCAGAGTAACAACCTTCGGTTGTGTATTGGTGGATTGGTTTACTTCGAATGGAGAAAATTCTCGGTCTGAATCACCCACCAGGTAGCTCATGGCTTTACTCCGGCAACCTAAGATCTGGATGTTAACGATCAGGCAGCCATAATGAACAAAAGCAGTGTCCCTACTTCAGTTACTAAATTACTGGAGCGTTGGTTTCACGGCACGCCTGAGCGTTTTTCTGTGCCGCAACAAGAGTTTCAATCCGTTGGAGAGAAGATGCCCCAGTCTACGAAAACAGCCATTATGGTGATCGGGGGCGGAAGATAAAGTTCATGGACGAGAGATTCTACATAGCTTCTTTAGTCGTTCGGGGTCTACCGATGCCCGAATTGCCATTATCCCATCCGCCTCTCGTGAGCCTGCCATTATTGGCGATCGCTACCGCACGATCTTTGAAGAAATGGGGGCAAAAGGGATTGAGATTTTGGATATTCGGGATCGGGACCAGTGTGAAGATGCTTTGATCCAGAGTTACGTCGAAAACTGTACGGGAGTTTTCATGACAGGGGGTGATCAGTTGCGCCTGTGTGGGCTGCTCGCCGATACTCCCTTGATGAAAACGGTTCGGCAACGGGGCCACCGCGGTGAAATCACGCTTGCTGGAACCAGTGCAGGGGCAGCGGTGATGGGTCATCATATGATTGCAGGGGAGGAAGTGGCGAAACGCCGAATCGCTCCCTGGTTGATATGACGACGGGTTTAGGCATCATCCCGGAAGTGATTGTGGACCAGCACTTTCACAATCGCAATCGAATGGCTCGTTTAATGAGCGCGATCGCGGCTTATCCTGATCGCCTCGGCATTGGGATCGATGAAGATACCTGTGCCCTGTTTGAAGGGATGGACTTTTGCAAGTCTTGGGTAAAGGCGCTGTCACCATTCTGGACCCAGCAGAAATGTCCTATACCAATCATCCCCAAGTTGGGGCAACGGACCCAATCAGCATGGGGAATTTGCGGCTGCATGTTTTGAGCTATGGCGATCGTTATGACCTGCGCAAACGGGTTGCTCTATTCGCTGGCTGTAGCATTTCCTAGTTCCCCGGTTAACACTGATGAAAACCTCGTAGGATACTGGTATTGCATTGCCCGAATTGCTGAGGGACATTTCCTCCGATCATAATATTTGGACCTTGTTCGCTGCCATTGTTTCAAAACTGTCCACTATGAACAGTCTGTGTGCTTTTAGGGTTTGAAACTGTTTTAGTCAACCCTCCGCATTCCAGCTAGCGGGAATGGTCTTCTCAAATCGGTTATCAATCAAACGCGTCCGGACTACTTTCTTACGGTGTTATGAAGATACTCAAAGTCCAGACACTTCGTGGTCCTAACTACTGGAGCATTCGACGTCAGAAGCTAATCGTCATGCGCCTGGACCTGGAGGAACTGGCGGATAAGCCTTCTAACCTGATTCCAGGCTTCTATGAAGGGTTAACAGAAGCGCTACCCACATTAGTTGAACATTTCTGCTCTCCTGGTTGTCGTGGTGGCTTTCTGAGCCGTGTGCGTGAGGGCACCATGATGGGGCACATCATCGAACATGTCGCCCTGGAATTGCAGGAACTGGCAGGCATGAAGACGGGCTTTGGGCGTACCCGTGAAACAGCCACTCCTGGTGTGTATCAGGTGGTATTTGAATACCTGGATGAACAGGCAGGACGCTACGCTGGACGAGCAGCAGTCCGTTTGTGCCAGAGCATTATCGACACGGGCCACTATCCTCAGGAAGAGTTAGAGCAGGACCTCAATGACCTGCGGATGCTCTGGGCAGATGCGTCCCTTGGCCCCAGTACGGAAGCGCTGGTAAAGGAAGCAGAAGCAAGGGGAATCCCCTGGTTCCAGTTGAGCGCCCGCTCGATGATTCAGCTTGGGTATGGCGTGCATCAAAAGCGAATTCAGGCAACGTTGAGCGATCGCACAGGCATTCTAGCGGTCGAACTCGCCAGCGACAAGGAAGGCACCAAGCACATTCTTAAAGATTCGGGTGTACCAGTGCCTCGTGGCACGGTGATTGGCTATCTGGATGAACTGGAGGAGGCGATCGAAGAAGTCGGCGGCTATCCGATCGTAATCAAACCATTAGATGGCAATCACGGACGTGGGATTACGATCAACATTGCCTCCTGGGAGGCTGCGGAGGAAGCCTATGATGCGGCTAGGGAGGTTTCGCGGCAGGTCATTGTTGAACGCTACTATCAGGGACGAGATCACCGGGTCTTGGTGGTTAACGGCAAAGTGGTTGCGGTTGCCGAACGGGTGCCTGCCCATGTGGTCGGGGATGGCGAATCGGCGATCGAAGCCCTGATTGAGAAGACGAATCAGGACCCCCGTCGGGGTGAAGGCCACGATAATGTGTTGACCAAGATCGAAGTTGATCGGACAAGCTGGCAACTTCTGGAAAAACAGGGTTATGCCCTAGATACGGTATTGCCAGAAGGTGAGATTTGCTATTTAAGGGCGACAGCAAACCTGAGCACGGGTGGAACAGCGGTCGATCGTACCGATGACATTCACCCTGAAAATGTTTGGATTGCGCAGCGAGTTGCCAAAATTGTGGGGCTGGATATTGCCGGGATCGATGTTGTCACTCCGGATATCACCCGTCCTCTGCGGGAGGTTGATGGGGTTATTGTTGAGGTCAACGCGGCTCCGGGCTTTCGGATGCACGTTAGCCCCAGTGAAGGTATTCCCCGCAACGTTGCAGAACCCGTCTTGAGCATGCTGTTTCCGCCCGGTGCCAACGGACGAGTGCCCATCATCGCGTTGACTGGCACCAACGGTAAAACAACCACCACGCGACTGATTGCTCACATTTTCAAACAAACCGGGCAGATTGTTGGCTACACTACCACTGATGGAACCTATATTGGGGACTACCTGGTTGAACCTGGAGATAATACAGGTCCACAAAGTGCCCAATTGATTTTGCAGGATCCTACCGTTGAAGTTGCTGTATTAGAAAGTGCAAGGGGCGGGATTCTACGATCGGGCCTGGCGTTTAATGCCTGCGATATTGGCGTAGTTCTCAACGTTGCCGCCGACCATTTGGGACTTGGCGATATTAATTCGATCGAGCAAATGGCGCAGGTGAAAAGTGTGGTTGCTGAAACCGTCATGCCGAACGGCTACGCGGTTTTGAATGCCGATGATCCCCTAGTGTCGCAGATGGCAAGCCGGGTTAAAGGGCAAGTTGCTTATTTTTCGATGAATCCCGAGAATCCCCTAATCCGAACCCATACCCAGAAGGGAGGATTGGCAGCGGTTTATGAGAATGGCTACCTCTCCATTCTAAAGGGGATTGGACACTCCGGATTGACCAGGCCGTGAACGTTCCTCTGACTTTAGCAGGACGTGCCCCGTTCATGATTGCCAATGCCCTGGCTGCTAGTCTGGCAGCATTTGCGCAAGGCGTTCGGATTGAAGATATTCGAGCCGCCTTGGCAACCTTCCAGGCATCAACTCAGCAAACCCCAGGCCGCATGAATCTGGTCAATTTGGGTAAGTTTCATGCTCTGGTGGATTACGCCCACAATCCCCATAGCTACGAAGCGCTTGCTGGCTTTGTCAGGAACTGGCCAGGTGAGCGGATCGGTGTTATTGGAGGACCCGGCGATCGTCGTGACGAAGACTTCGTAACGCTAGGGAAACTATCTGCCCAGATGTTCGATCGCATCATCATTAAAGAAGACGACGATACCCGTGGCAGACCGCGTGGTGACGCCGCAAAATTAATCTCTGAAGGAATTCAGCAGATTAAGGCAGACGCTGCCTGCGAAACTATTCTGGATGAGAAGACCGCGATCGAAACAGCTTTGGATTCTGCGTCCTTAAATGGTCTGGTTGTGATTCTGCCGGAAAGCGTTACCCGCGCCATTAGCCTGATCAATGCCCGTCGTCCGGGGCAACAGGAGGAATTGCCGCCAGTTGCTGCCACACCGACCAATGGTTCCCATCCTGCCGAAACGGCGGCTTCTGAAACAGTGCCCACAGAAACGGCAGAGTTCGTCAATTTCAGCCGCTAAGGGCAACCAAATCAGCAGTCTACAGGTACTCAACCTAGCTAAAGCGGAGATTTCCTGGAAAAATTCTTCGCTTCAGTTCTACTGGTCTATCGATCTGGTAGTGTTTCAAATCGGTTGTTTTTGTTTGTAGAGGCGTTGCATGTAACGTCTTTAGGGAGTATCACCCACCGATTTAGAACGCCACCGATCGATTTCCTTAGATTCGCCAATCTTATTAGGAGAGTTGCCCTAAACATGCGGCATGATAAAGATCAGCAGTAAATTGTAGTCAATACGGATTCACATAAGCCCCATGTCTACTCCCAAGAGCGGCGCTCAGATTCGGCAAGCCTTCCTTGATTTTTATGCAGCTAGAGGACACAAAGTTCTTCCCAGCGCATCGTTAGTGCCGGAAGATCCGACTGTGCTGCTAACGATCGCCGGAATGCTACCGTTCAAGCCAATCTTTTGGGACAACGACCTGTCGAATTTCCCCGTGCTACCACCTCTCAAAAGTGTATTCGCACCAATGATATCGAGAACGTGGGACGCACCGCGCGGCACCACACCTTTTTTGAGATGCTGGGCAACTTCAGCTTTGGGGACTATTTCAAGTCGCAGGCGATCGCTTGGGCATGGGAGATATCTACCCAGGTCTACGGCTTTCCTCCAGAGCAAATTGTGGTCAGTGTATTTGAAGAGGATGACGAAGCCTTTGCCATCTGGCGAGATGAAATTGGGATACCGGAGCACCGGATTCAGCGAATGAGGGCCAAGGATAATTTCTGGAGTTCGGGTCCGACGGGTCCCTGTGGTCCCTGTTCGGAGCTTTACTACGACTTTAAGCCAGAGTTGGGAGACGATGAGATCGACCTGGAAGACGATTCTCGTTTTCTGGAGTTTTACAACCTGGTGTTTATGCAATACAACCAGGATGCGGAAGGCAACCTGACTCCCCTCAAAAGCAGGAATATTGATACCGGAATGGGATTGGATCGGATGGCTCAGATCCTGCAAAACAAGCCAAACAACTACGAAACCGACCTGATTTTTCCTATTGTTGAAAAAGCAGCGGCGATCGCGGGCATTGATTACTCGACTGCTGACGAGACAACCAAAACTGCCCTTAAGGTAATTGGGGATCACATTCGGGCAGTCGTTCACATGCTGGCAGATGGCATTGTTGCGTCCAATGAAGGCAGGGGATACGTGCTGCGACGGTTGATTCGCAGAGTGATTCGCTATGGTCGTTTAATTGGCATTAACCGCGAGTTCACACCCCAGGTGGCGGAGGTAGCAATCGCCCTCTCTGAATTCGCCTATCCTAATGTCCGGCGATCAGAACGGGGAATCAAGATTGCTTTACAGCGCGAGGAAATTAATTTCCTGAAAACCCTCGATCGGGGTGAAGGACTATTAGCAGAGATCACAGAAAAGCTTGGGGCAGGCGGACAGATTCCTGGCAAAGATGCTTTTACCCTCTATGACACTTATGGATTTCCCCTTGAGCTGACCCAGGAAATTGCTGCGGAGAAAGGGTTGCTCGTTGATGTTGAAGGCTTCGAAGCTGAAATGGAAAAACAGCGACGACGCTCTCGGGATGCTCTGGAAACGATCGACCTGACCGCTCAGGGTACGCTAGATAAACTGGCAGATCATATCGAACAGACAGAATTTTTAGGATACAACCAACCCTCTGCCGCCGCTGAGGTGCAGGTGCTAATGGTCAACGGCAAACCCGTACAGTTGGCAGATGCGGGAACAGAGATACAGGTTGTGCTGGATCAAACGCCCTTCTACGCCGAATCGGGGGCAAATTGGCGATCGGGGCTACCTCTCTGGTGAGGATGTCCTTGTGCGAATTGAGGATGTCAAAAGGAATCTGCCTTCTTCGTCCACTACGGTCGGATTGAGCGAGGAACGCTGCACGTCGCGGATGCCGTCACCGCCCAGATTGACCTTGCCTGTCGTCGTCGTGCCCAAGCGCACCACACCGCAACTCATCTGCTGCAATCTGCTCTGAAGAAAATTGTGGATGACAATATCTCTCAAGCAGGGTCGCTGGTTGCCTTCGATCGCTTGCGGTTCGACTTCCACTGCCCCGGTCCCTAACCCTGGAGGAGGTGCAGCAAGTCGAAGATCAGGTTAATACCTGGATTGCCGAAGCTCATGCCGCTCAAACCTATACTCTCCCCTTGGCGGAAGCGAAGGCACGCGGCGCGATCGCCATGTTTGGTGAGAAATACGGCAGTGAGGTGCGAGTGCTAGATGTTCCTGGCGTCTCAATGGAACTGTGCGGTGGTACTCATGTGAACAACACCGCCGAAATTGGGCTGTTCAAAATTGTCTCAGAATCCGGTGTGGCGGCTGGCATTCGTCGTATTGAAGCGGTGGCAGGTCCGGCAGTGTTGGAGTATCTGAACCTGCGGGATGGCATTGTGCGCGATTTGAGCGATCGATTTAAGGTGAAGCCGGAAGAAATCCCCGATCGCATCACCGCCCTACAAAATGAACTGAAAATCACCCAGAAGCAACTGGATACCGTCAAAGGACAGCTTGCCCTCGCCAAGGCAAACGAACTGCTTTCTCAGGCAGAATCCGCTGGCAACTTCCAAATTCTGGTGGCCCAGTTGGAAGGGGTTGATCCAACTTCTCTGATGACGGCTGCGGAACAACTTCAGCAGAAGCTCAAACAGGGTGCAGTCGTTCTTGGTTCTGTACCCGAAGAAGGAAAGGTCAGCCTGGTCGCTGCCTTCAGCCCTGAAGTTAACAAGAAAGGATTACAGGCGGGTAAATTTATTGGCGCGATTGCGAAACTCTGCGGTGGCGGCGGCGGTGGTCGTCCCAATTTGGCACAGGCAGGCGGACGGGATGCCGGTAAACTCCCGCAGCACTTGAAGAGGCGAAGAAACAGCTAAAAGCCGACTTGAGTTAGTTTCGACCGCGAATCAAGAAGTTTCTTGCCCAGCGCCGGGAACCATACTTTGTGACTGCCAATGATTTCACAAATTCTAGAAAAACCCATTTCTCCAAAAGAGCAGCGCTTTCTCTTGCCAGGTTGCCATGACTGGGAAGAGTTTAAGGCAATTCAAGCATTGATGTCAGAAGTGCCGGGGTGCGGCTTACCTACCTGGATGGGTTGATTGAATTTATGACGATCGGCGAACCGCATGAAATGATTAAAGTCATTCTCAGTTTCCTTTTGCAACTCTACCTTTGCGAAGTTGGAATTGAGTATGTTCCAGTTGGTAGCGCAACTCGTGAAGTAGAAGGAAAAAAGTTTCCTTTGAACCAGACGAGTCCTATTACATTGGCGAGAAGGGCAATAAGGAGCATCCTGATCTTGCGGTTGAAGTAATTATCACCAGTGGCAACATTAAGAAGTTAGCAAAATATCGCCGCTTACAGATTCCTGAAGTGTGGTTTTGGGAAGATAACAAGCTTGCCCTTTACCGCTTGCGCGAGCAAGATTATGAGCCGATTTCTCGCAGTGAATTTTTCCCTGATCTGGATATTGATCTACTCGTTCGTTGTGTCCTGATGCCCTCTCGACTGGAAGCCAGAACCGAATTTCTCAAGGGAATTCATCGTCAACGATAAATCTTTTTGTACACCTAGCTAAGGCAGGTAATCACCCCTTCGTTGTGTGCTGCTGCTTGAACATAAAATTCTCGAAGCTTTTCAAAATTCTGCTGTATCCACTCACGCTCCTTATCATCTTCATCTCCACGCATTTTGTATACTCCAACTTTACTCATTGCGACAGGATCAAAATGTCGATAGAGCATTTCGGATGTAATTTCGGCTAGAAAATCAGAAATTTCGCTGATATCCTTTGAAGGCAGATAACGAATGCGAAACCCGCTCGTAGTTTGAGCATTGGGATGTATTGCATCTCCGCCAAAAATTGCTTTTTCAACCAGGCTTAGATTAGGGCCTGGAGCTGGATGGCAGTTCTCCTGGCGGCGATTTTCTGAAAGTAGGTAGTAGAGTTTATTCCAGCAGCGGTCCCAAAATAGATAGCGCGTTTCAAGCCCTGGATATTGCTCAATCGTTTGCCGTGCTGCTGTTGAGAAGTCTTGCCATACGGCATCAGAAAATTTTGTACCTTCTCTTGCGATCGAACTGAAAAATTCCAAGGGATTTGCAAACTCGGGTTCCTGGCGCGATCGCTTCAGCAAATCGCATCCCTCAGGCATCGCCTGATACTTCATATCTAGCCCCATATCGATCTCTTCCCAGAAATGGTCTATAGTTGCGACGCTGAAACTGATTGTACTGAGTTTGCATGATCTTTCTGACGAGCCTGCTGGCCTTCTACCTTGCCTGGAATCTGGGGGCAAACGATGTTGCCAACTCGATGGGAACCTCGGTTGGTTCCAAAGCCGTCACCCTGAGGCAGGCATTAATCATCGCAGGCATTCTGGAGTTCACCGGATCCGTCCTGTTTGGGCGGGAAGTTTCGGCAACGATCGCCACTAAGATTGCCAACCCGGATCTCTTTGTCCAGGCTCCTCAGGTTTTGCTGATGGGCATGATTGCCGTGTTGATTACCTGTGGAGTTTGGCTCAATATTGCCACTCAGTTTGGCTTACCCGTCGCTTCCTCCCATGCGGTTGTGGGTGCGATCGCCGGATTCGCCTCAGTTGCCATCGGCACTCAAGCGGTAGCCTGGCATTCTCTGGGGATTATTTCCCTCACCTGGGTCGTTACTCCCGTTGTCAGTGGGGCGATCGCTGCCCTCTTCTATAGCCAGATCAAACGCTGGATTCTTGACCAACCCGACCCGATCGCCCAACTCCAGGAATGGATTCCCTGGCTCAGTGCGGCTCTACTGAGTGCCTTTGGTGTCATCGTCCTGCCGACCCTGGTAGGCGATCGCTTCAACGCAGTCATCTCCCTACCCTCCCACACCGTTTCCCTGGGGGTTGGAGCGATCGTCGCGATCGGTCTCGCTCTCAGCAGTTGGAGGCAGTTGGATAGGGACAGAGGGGAGACACAGGGTACAGGGAGAATGTGAAGGAAGCAGCGGTGGCAGAGCCAGCAAACGCTTCGTACCCCGTACCCCGTACCCCGTACCCCCTGGAATCCCTCTTCGCCCGCTTCCAACTCCTAAGTGCCTGCGTCGTCGCCTTTGCCCACGGTTCTAATGATGTGGGGAACGCGATCGCTCCCTTAGCGGCGATCGTTTACATCAATCGCACTCAAACGGTTCCTCAGTCGGATTTTCAGATCCCGTTGTGGATTTTGATTTTGGGTGGGATGGGAATTGTGGCGGGGTTGACGGTGTGGGGTAAAAAGTGATTGCAACGATCGGCGAAGGAATTATTCCGCTAAAGCCAAGCGGTGGGTTTTGTGCAGAACTGGCGACAGCGGTTACCATCCTGTTAGCTTCTTGGCTTGGTTTGCCGGTATCGACGTCTCATGCGTTAGTTGGTGGGGTTGTCGGGATTGGTTTGGTGCAGAATTGGCGTTCCGTTCGTCTGAAAACGTTGAGATCGATCGGGTTAGTCTGGGTTGTAACGGTTCCAATAGCAGCGATAATGGGCGCTGGAGTGTTCATACTCATCCGCCTTCTTTGGGGATTTCCTTAAATTCGTCGCGATCGATAAAATTTTAGGTATATCGTCTGATTAAGAAGTTATAGGTACGATTCCCATCTTTTCGGATTTGAGAGTCTTTTCAGATTTGAGACCGTAACGCGAGTTTAGCGATGGGAGTCGTAAAAACATTTAAGTTTTTTCCAAATCCGGCGTTCGTTTCCTGCAATGAAGAGTAACGTAAGAACGGATAACTTGATTGCAATTCAAGAGTTCAATCGTTCATCTGGGAATACTGGCAGCAATGCTGGCAAAAATTTTATTTCACTGAGGCTTGGCGGAGTATAGGAGCTGTTCATGGGGCAACTGGGCGATCAATCAGAAACAGGCGCTGAAGAAGCTCGGACAGTTGAAAAAATCCTGCAAACGGTAGGGCAGGATTTGAAGAATCTGCATCAAGGTTTGATTGTTCAGCTTTCTCAGGAAGTAACTCGGCTACAGGCGGAAAAATCCCGGTTGATGTCGGATATTGAAAAGCTGCAAGCTTACCATCGGGTGCTGCAATCCCGTCAAGTAGAAACGTTAACTCAGCAGCAAACCGCTCAACAGCAGCTTTGGGCAAAACAACTGGCTCAGATTTTGGCGGTTCATCTGCAAGCCCAAATTACGGAACGGCTAAATCAAATTACCGTTCCCAGTCAGCAGGCTATTTCTTCGGCAGAGAACCCAGCGGCGCTTCCTGCTAATGGGCATAGCGATAATGCGCATCGTTTGTTGGCATCACTCGATACGACGTTCAGCAATACCTTTAGAACGCTGCAACGGGAGCTGGATAGCTATCAAAGCTCCCTCTCTCAGCAGATCAACCGGATGCACAGCCTGGAGCAACAGGGAGAGGCTATTCTGGAGGAATTGATTAGCCGCCTGCGGGAACAGCTACAGTCTGAAACGGTTAGATTTCCGGTAAATAGCGCACTTTTGATTGAAGAGAGAGGATATGCGCCTTCTGATGCCCGCCACCCTCTGCCGCAAAGCAGTCACTACCCACCCGCAGAAAATAACTTTTCGTCGCTAGAAAATAGCTATCCAATTCCTTCGGATAGCCTTAATCCGTTTTCGGACAGAGGCTATCCAGACCTTACCGGAGAGAGTGGTCCTACCCAATTCCACAACTCACAAGGCGTATCTCCCCAGGCTGCCCCAATTCCGATCGAATTCCCGGCGGCACCACTTCCGCTTCCTGTTAAACCAAAGCGGGAAATCAATCAGTTTCAGCTTGGGTTGATATTGGTCTTAATATCAACCGTTGCGCTTTCAATTCACAACGTTGCTGTTCAGGTAATCGGCAACGAAAGTACGATTCTGAAACCGTCCAAACGGGTGGGGTTATTGATATTAAAGTTTTGGGCAACTCTCTCCTGATTTTGTGGATGCGGATGTTGGTCGTGTTGCCGCTGATGGTTCCGGTGGCAATGGTTCTTTATCCAGCAGTTTGGCGAGACATTAGGCGGTTTATTTCTGCAACCGATCGCCGTCCCTTATTTAACGTTTTGGGAAGCGGGTTCTTTTTGTTTCTGTCTCAAATTCTGATATACATTGCCATTGGCAAGATTGGATCGGGTCCCGCTGTCACCATTCTGTTTATGTACCCGATCGTGACGGTGCCTTTAGCGTGGTTCCTGTTTGGCGATCGTCCAACGAAGCTGCGATGGATTGTGATGGGAACGATTTCTCTCGGCGTTATTCTTACGGCAATTCCCAAACCCTCCTCGATAAACGATGTGACAGGTGGAGTCGTTACAGCCGTTTTAGCTGGCATTGCTTTTGCGTTCTATCTCATCTTTATGCAGCTTGGCTTCAAAAGCTCCATCCCATTCCGGTTAGCCTGATTCAGTTTTTTACTATCTTTGTCCTGACCAGTTTGATTCTGATCCTATTGCCGACCGAGTGGTTAGGAGTGCGTGTGGATGATCCGCTTGGCTTTGTGTTTGGGGGCATTATTTTGGGGGCATTGACGTTGGTTGGGTATCTCACCAATAACTTTGGGGTCCGCTTTATGGGAGCCGCTCGCGCTTCCATCATTGCCTCTAGCGGTCCTGTTATGACGGCTTTCCTTGCCTGGTTGCTGATTCAAAGTCCTCTTCAATGGATTCAGGTGCTTGGCATTCTTCTGGTAACAGGAGGGGTAACAGCTTTAAGCTTTGAGCGAATGAAGGGACAACCTCAACCAGCTAAACCAACAACGAGCAGCTAAACCTGTAAAGTAGTGATGAGTTTTGAATTATTGAGCAACTGTTCAATCCCAACGCTCAAAGCTCATTATTTCTGCTGGGTAGTACCAAAGTCGTAAGGATTTTGGAGCTGTTAACGATGACGGCTTACGCCGCGCATCATTGCCTTCTTAGGTCCACCCTGCTATGTCTCAACCGTTACGATTACCCCAATTTCTCAAAACTTACTTCAAGAACGCCAAGCATCCCGGCCTCACCATGCACATGATGCGGGTTGGGTTGGGAATTACGCTCTTCTTTGTTCTATTAGCAGTTCTGGCTCCACTGCTACAAGGTTTTGGGTGGTTACAAGATCCGATCGAATTTTTGAGCAACCCACCTCAAGAGCCTCCTTCTCCCGCTCACTGGTTTGGCACAACACGACTGGGTTACGATGTTTTTTCCCGAACGGTGTTTGGTAGTCAGGCTGCATTACAGGTCGTGATTTTGGCAACGGGGCTAAGTCTCTTGATCGGCGTGCCTTTGGGAATGATCAGCGGCTATCTGGGCGGCAAGCTCGATCGGGGCTGCTGTTTCTAATGGATACGCTCTATATTTTGCCGGGATTGCTGCTCTCAGTCACGCTGGCGTTTGTCGTAGGACGCGGAATTTTGAATGCGGCGATCGCGCTCAGCATTTCCTACATTCCCCAATACTTCCGGCTCGTGCGAAATCACACGGTCAGCGTCAAGACAGAGTTGTTTGTCGAAGCTGCGCAAGCGATGGGCGCTTCCACCTGGCATATCCTCAGACGCTATTTGTTTCTCAACGTGGTTCAAAGCGTTCCTGTTTTACTCACCCTTAATGCTGCGGATGCCATTTTGACGCTCGGTGGATTGGGATTTTTGGGACTCGGCTTGCCTGAAGAAACGCCTGAATGGGGGCATGACCTCCAGCAAGCGCTCGATGGTCTTTCCACAGGTGGCATCTGGTGGACAACCCTCTTTCCTGGTTTGGCAATGACCGTGATGGTAACTGGACTCGCTCTGTTAGGTGAGGGATTGAATGAGTTTGTTAGCCCATCTGCACGGGTACATTTAATGGAGGGTAAAGCAAAGTAAACGAATAGCCTTCAGTTCTAACTTAGGTGAGAATCCTCCGATGTATACTGCCAGTGTCGTTGTTCCCTGGTGGGACCATACCGATCTCCTGAAGCTGTGGGAGAACAATCTTCATTATCTTCAAGATGCTGAAGTTATCTTTGTAGACAACGGCAGCGCAGCTAAAGGAAAGGCAGAACTAGAAGCGTTCTGTCAGCGCCATTCAGTACGGTTGATCCGCAATGAAGAAAACCGGGGATACGCGGCTGCGAATAATCAAGGGTTTGAGGCAGCAGTAGGAGAGTACGTTCTTTTTCTCAACAACGATGTTGAAATCCTGAAACCTCCCGTTCAATTTCTATGCCAGCTTGCAGGAGACGGGATTGCAGGCCCAGGACCGCTTTTGACAGAGACCCAGGAAATTTCTGTAGAGGGCTGGGCGCTGTGCGTAAAAAATCTATATTAGCGGCGATCGGCGGCTGGTGTGAGGACTATGGCCCTGGGTACTGGGATGATGTGGACTTATGCTACCGCGCAGTTTTGCAGGGGTACCCCTTGAAGCACTCATCTGAGTTTGTGAGTGATAATTGGCAATCTTCGATTTCAGGCGATCGTTATCAAACTGCATTTATCCGGCATCTTGGTGGAACAACTGGGGATGACGGTCGCCTAGAAAAGCAGATTTTGAACAAGCGGAATCGAGATTTATTTACAAAAAGTTTTATCCCCAATTGCGCGACGTTAATGCCGTTATTTTTCCGGACTGGAGCCAGCCCGAAGGGAACTTGCATGAGGAGTTAAGAGCGGTTATCCAAACGCTTCAAAAGCATCCCGATTCTCGACACATTAGCCTGCTAATTGATAGCAACGATCAGGCAGATGAAACGGTCTACCTGATGATTTCGGGCATTATGATGGACCTCTTAATGGAAAATGCTTTAGAAGCAGAAGAACCTGCCGTTTCAGTCATAGAAAAGTTTAACCAAGCATATTGGGCACCCTGGCTGTGTCGGCTGCATGTCCGAATTGCCTTGCCCCACGACAACCATCAGACAATAGCCAAACGTGCACCTAATTTGCCCGTCTATTCTTTAGTTGAATTTGAAAACAAGCGCGTTACCCAGTTAGAGTCAGGGCTTTGGCAACTTTCATGGAACAAATGAACTGTTTGTTGAGAGCCAGTTACCAGGATGTAATAGTTCTTAGCCCTCAAGGATTTGCTGGATGCAGCATTGGATTCGCTCAACTGCTGGGAGATTGTTTAGACCACACTGACGATCGCTCTCATGCTGTAGTGTTTGAACAAGTTCAGCCATCCGCTGCTCTACCTGGTCTGCTTCCACATCCATCAGCGCCATTAGCCAGGTTGTCTGTGCGTCTTCTTCCAGGTCTTGCAGAAGTAGAGCCAACCCTAACCACCAATAACTGGACATTTCAGAGGGTAAAAGGGCGATTACCTGTTCATACAGTTCTGCGGCCTGCTGGTAGGCCCCTTGATTGAACAGCTCGCGTGCCTGATCCTGGAGGGCGATCGCATCAATGGTCGTTTCTTGAGATGGTGTAGCAGAAGGACCGATCGTTGGAACAGGTATGGTCCTCAACCATTGAATCCACTTCTCTGCTCGCTTTGCCCAACTGTAGGTCTGATTTGCGTAATCGACCTGCTGTCTTAAATGTGCTTCAGCCAGCTCACTATCTACCCCTGTTGTGGCGTGTAAAACACGCACCGTTTCATCAACAAACGGTCCTTTGTAATCCTCCCAATTATTGGTAGTCGGAATCAGACGAGCAAACCCAGCCGTCGTTTCAGGCAAAGCTCCCAATTCGCTAGTAACAACCCAGCAGCCACTCGCCATGGCTTCCATGACCGCAATACAGGAGGTTTCCATAAACGTATTCGGGTAGGCTAAAACGCTTGCAAGCTGAAGTTCCTGCGCGAGTTGTGGTTGGGGAATAGAGCCAATGTACTCCACTCCATCAATCTCCTGGCACTGACGGTAAAGCACTTCGTAGCCTGCATCGGATTGGTTATAAACTTTCATGCTCGAAAAACTTTCAGGACTGCTCCTGGCACTGCCTGACGGATTTTTGGAAACACATCTAGCAGAATATTGAGACCACGAAACGGCGTGCTTGTGTAAACCAGGGTAGGAGGGTACGTTTTCTTAGGCAAAATTGGAGCGTTGTTAGGGAAGCGATCGCAAAAGGCTGGGCTGATTGCGTTTCCTAAAACGTTCGCCCGACTTTGATCAATTCCAAATGTTTGGCAATATTGCTCATACTGCCAGTGGCTTACAAACGCAAAGCCGTCGTAAACGTTTCGCTCCTCAGCCTCATACAAACCCTGAATGAAGGGTTGATCGTGGGCATGGTGAATCCAGAGAACAAGCCGAGTTTTGGCGGCCAACATTTGCCGGATCTGGCCTTGCCCTGCCATACTTACCACAACGAGGATATCCAGTGATTCACGCAGTTGGGGTGACAGGGTATCAAACCGCAGACACATCACCCCGCGCGATCGTCCAGGTGTGGTGGTTTTATTGAGTAGAAAAACCTCTTGTTGCCGTTTTGCTAATTCTTCAGTGAGGTAGCAAACGGCTGATGAGGATCCGCCCATTGGCTTGCGATAGACGCTTTCAACGATGTAATCGTCATCGATCGTATCCAGGAACGCGATCCTCATCTCTAACCTCGAATGACTCCGACTATCCAAGCAGTCTCGGTAGGGCAAAGCCAAGGACGATCGCCAACTCCAAGCACCAGTAACCAGAACCGGGGTGGCTTGTCACCGTCCAACGGCGGGGGCAGTCCATACGCACCAGGTCAACCCAGGGCATAATGCCTCGCCGAAACCAACCCACAACAGAAACTTCCTTACGGACGAATCCTTCAGCTTGACTCATGCCAAACAGGAAATTTCCTAATGGACCAAAGCGCGAGGTATACCGCAAGTAGATGATACCGCTCGGGTCTTGCATTTTTAGATCTGAACCGAACTTATAGCCCGAGTTACCACGCCCAATGACCTCACCATCCAATTTAACAGCGCGTCCTCGCAGTGGGCTGGCATAGGGATCTGACATCAGCGTAAGAACATCCGTTTCAGGTGCTTTGCTAAAGTCTGGATACATAAAGACCATTTTCAACAGGGTGCCAAACCCAAAGCCGATTAAACTGAGGGACAGAAGTGGTTGGATGTTTCCGGGTTTCGTCGCCAGGAAGGCAATTCCCATCAGCACGCCCAATGCCAATCCAAACAAATCCGCCCACAGCAGGAAAACATCCAGAGCAAAGCTGCCGTAAAGCTTATGCCTGTTTAGAGTACGGCCTTCACGCATCACGCGCCCCATGTCGAATTCTGTGTCAAGGCCAAGCTGTTCAGCATAGGTCGTGAGTGCCCGAACCCGCTTTCCTGTTAATGGATGGGTTGAACTTAGCTCCATCCACCACGCCCAGGGATTGAACATATCCCAAAGGAATACTCTTCCCACTTTCTGAGGCTCTGCGGCAACTCGATACGCTGTTCCAGTGAATGCTGCTGATTTTGGATCCGCAATTCCTAAAGCACGGGTTCCTTGTAGGACCTTGCTAGGTTCTGGGTTGCGCTTGCCCTCTTCTAAAATGCCATAGGCGATTTTCACTAGGGCACGGGAGAGTGCATTGGGATTGCCAGTTATTTCCGCTGCAAAATGGTCAGCATAGTATTCTCGCGTGCGAGAGAGATAGAGTACCAGATACTCTCCAACGACGTAAAAACATAGGCCATGATGGTGACACCACGAGCACCATTTTTGATTTGGGCATTGCCAATTCTGTCGGCAATTTCGTCAATGTAGGTGTAGATCAAATAGGCAATTTGTACCAGTGTTGAGGCTAGCGTCATGACGGCGACATCCCAGTGGACAATATGCCCTAACTCGTGAGCATAGACGGTGGCAATTTCGTCGTCATCTAGATAGGTGAAAATTCCTCGGCTAACCACTAAACGGGCACTGTTGGGAAGGGAGCCATAGGTAAAGGCAGTGGGGTTCTGGTCTTCAATAATTCCCAAACGAGGCTGCTGGATCTTTTTCTGACGACAAACTTCACGAATTACTTTGGCCGTTTCAGGGCTGTATCGCTCAATCTCGGAAAGAGCGGCCCAACGGGTTCCATAAAGCCAACTCTGGATAAGATCCATGATGAATGGCGAAATGAAGAAGACCAGGGCGTTGAACAGAATAGTGATGCCAATGGCAATTCCCAATCCCAGGGTTGGGTTATCGCTATCTACAATCAGCAGCAGGCTGAGGCTCAGCACCAAAATCATGCCAAACAGAAGTGAGAGGGTAATGCTGGAGGCCATCGAAAGATTGGCAGCCACTCCCTTCATTGGCAGTTTGATTCCCTGCCGCTCCGATCGACCTGCTTTTGGCATGGAGGCAGGTGCGGATTGAGGGCCGGCCCCAGATGCTCCTTTTACAAAGGATGGACTTTGAGAGGATGAGCTTATCGATACATTTTGAGCGGCGTTGGACGATTCTTCTGTAACAGGTTCAGCAGGAGCCAGTGTTTGAATAAACTGCTTTGCCCAAATTCGGACATATTCTTTTCGTGGGTCAGGAGTTGGTTACAAAGAGCGATCGCCGCTTCGGTTTGCTCATTTCCCTTATAGGCTTTTACCAGCCACATCTGTGCCTGGGCATAGTTGCTTTCAGTTGGGTTGGTTCCTTGACAGTATTTTTCTAAAGCTGAAACGGCATCCGCAAAGCGTCTTGTTTTAAGTGCCTTGTTGCCTGTGTTATATAGTTCAGCCGACTGCTCCGGTGGCAGCAGTTCTCGAAACGAAACGGGTTGAACAGCTTCAGGGGAGGTGAGTTTGTTGCTTGGGATTGACTGGTTTCGCTGGCGGATAGCGTTGGCAAAGGCGCTGTGCCCACTCCCTCACCTGCGTGTATTCACAGGCTGCCATTTCACGGCAAAGGGCGATCGCCTGCGATGACTGACCATTTTCCTGGTACGCCCTAACCAAATACATCTGTGCCTGGAAATACTCTTTGGAGCGGCTATGAGCTTGACTATTGCAAAATGCTTCAAGTGCTTGAACTGCTTTTGAATATTGCTTGCGCTTGACCGCTTCCACTCCAGCTTGCAATAAATCTGAGGGGAAGACATAAAAGGCTCTCCTGACTGTTTAAGTTGTTGGACGCAGGGATACAAATATTAGGATTCCCTGAAAAAGGAATTCGTCTATCAATTTCAGTCAGGAGAGGATTGTCTATGTAATTTGATGAGACACGCAGGTAATTGGTAATCAGTAATGGCCCGTTCAACCGGTTACCAATTACCGATTTACCGCTTACAGGGCATCTTCAAACACCCTTGGAAGTCCTGTTAGATTAGAACTGATAAATTCCTGCTCAACGGCAGTTTCACGCTGTTTAAAGCTTTGACTTGCTAACAGATGCACCGCTGCAATCGCACTTTAGTATCTGTACGCTAAGCTGATAGCTGATAGCTATGGCTGATAGCTCCTATGCAACCGTCTACCGAATTTCTCACTCCTGAAGAGTCTGCCGAAGTGGATAAGGCGCTCATGACCGCCCACGATAAATTTGCAACGCGAGTGGCAATTTATGCGCTGCGATCACTGAAACAGATTGCCCAACAAAATGGGAAAGCAATTGAGGACTTGGATCCTCAACAGATAGAGGATTGGGTCTACCAGGATGAGAGTTTACAGCAGGGGGTCGATCGGCAATTCAAGCAGTTCTTTTCCAAGCTTGTGGCTTCATCATTACTGCCTTTGAAGCAAACAGCAGCAAGAGAAGGCGTTGAGATCGAGGCGCTAACCGTGCGGCAAGTTGTTGCCTGGTTTGAAATGAATGCAAAACAAAAGCTAGAAGGGGGACAGAATCTATAACCGCAACTATCATAGTTAGAATATTCTATTTGGTTGAAACCCTCTGTCACTACATGGTTCTTCCCGGGCATCTGACACCTAATATCTAATACCTGCTATAACCGTGTTGCTGCGTCTTTATCCTGTCAGTTTGTATCGATGCAGCAAATATTGAATGGGAACCGTCTTGCGTAGCCAGAGGCCTAACAGTCCCAGCGTTGCCAGTACCGAGAAAATAGTAGCAATTCTAAAATAAGGTTTGCGTTTGGGAACAACTCCTGCTCAGGCAAATTGGGGTCTGCAACCATCTGAACAGGAGGGTAGGAGCCAAAAATATCTGCCTTGCTGGAGTCCAAACCTGACAGCCTGGAGGAAAAACAGACTCGGCGATTTGCATGTTTCGGTTTAATGCTTCCAGCGTTGAACTGTTTTTGGCCAGAATACTGAGCCGTTGCTCCAGGTAAAGAAGTTGGCGATCCAATTCTCGAATACGGGCGGCAAGCCCTTCTTGCTCGGTTCGATTGGTCACAACACTTTTGAAAAGTTCTTCTCTAGCGGTATTCGCCTGGGTACCACTGCCAATGTTGAGTTGCGCGATCGTAGCTTCGTCAACTGGACGTCCCAGCAACACCTGTGCTCGCTCTTGGAGTGCTTTTTGAGCGGCTGCTTGTTTTGCCGTTTCCCGCACCACAACTGGATGATTAGGCCCAAACTTAGAGGATAGGGTTGCTAGGTTTGTGGTTGCCTCGCCGTACTGCTGCAAATACTGTTGGAACAGAGAATCAGCCCGCAGAACAAACGCATCCACTGCCAAGCGAGAAGTCACGTTTAAATTTGATGCTAGCTGCTGTGCCCGCACGCTGGCGTCCTGCTGCTGTGCTGCAATTTCAGCTCTGACTCGCCTGAGTGCTTCAATATTGCTGGCAAGCTGGTCAATTTGGTCTTTTGAAGCCAACCCAGAGCGAACTTTATAATCAGATAACCGGAGTTGGGCGGTTTCCAAACGTTTACGGGCAATGCTCAGCGCACTCTCAAATTCTGCTTCCTCTTCTTCCGCTTGCTGCAACCGCAACTGGCTCAGACGTTCCTGAAATGCTTCATGGAGTGCGTAGGCTTTTTCTGTGCTTCTTCACGGGTTGAACCGCCGATCGCAAAATTCATGAGCGCCGTACCCTCTACTAGGGTGACCTGAGGTCTGCCAAATTGCTCAATGGTTGCCCCCACTTTTGCTGCTGCGGCCTTGACCACCGAATCGGTTGTAGCAATCACCTTGTAGCTAGTTTTGACGTCTGCTTCTTGATTAAAAGATGGCTGTGACTTTTGAGGGGCAGAATTCCCTTCGGAGGAGCGATCGGGCTTTCCCTGTCCCCCAGCAGAATGACCGACCAATGGCTTGTATAAATCTGGGGAGAATCCTTCAACAGGAAGAGGGTTATTCCCAAATCGCAGCGTTGAGAGCGATTCCCACAGAAAGGTACCGTAACCCTCGTCGTGGATCGGTCGAGGATGCTAAGGCTGCTGGCGAAATGGGAGGAAACTCATTCGTCATTCCTAAAACAACCTCGGAATTAAGGAAAAGGGAAAAATAATGCTACCGATGATGCTAAGGATCTTGGAAATATTTGTAACAGTTGAATCGTAGCAAACCACACCATCCTGTGGCATGAGAAGTGGGTTTTCACCATCACTGTGGGTACGCTTCAGGAGATCTTCGACTGGGCGATCGACAACACTGGTTTGACCAGTTGTGCGATCTGTGCGGACAAGGACCGCTTTGCGCTTTGCATTGATTCGTGCGCCACCAGCACAACCAGCTGCGATCACAGCCTGAGAAAACCGAGTTCCATATTCCAGATTAACGATTTGCCCTCCTTTGCCCTGGTTAGGAGTGGCCGGAACCGTCAGATTTGACAAATAGACAGGAATTTCCAAAGGGGTGAGTTGTGACGGACGGACCAACTCATTTTGAGCGATCGTCGCTTTAGGGACAACAACACGGTCCCCAGAAATCAGAGGAACATCCGGAACGGGCTGACCGGTAAAGATTCCAGAAAGATCAACCGTTTTTTCCTGTTTTCCTCGAAATATCTGAACCTTGTGAAGATCTGCTGTCGGTTTGACTCCTCCAGCCTGACGGATTGCTGTCGTCAAATAGCGTCCAGGCGAATAATCCCCCGCGATCGCCTCTGGCTCACTTCGATTGAGGGAGGCTGCACTACGATCGCTAGTGGCTGAAGCGTTTATCAATACCCGACCCGGGTAAAACGTTTCTCCAGAAACTGTTACCTGAACGGGTGCCCATTGAGCAACTTTGACACTCAAATCCAGGAATTCTGATCGAAAAAAACCTTTCTTTATGAGCGTTTCAGCTAAATTCTTTTGCACCTGGGAAACCTCTAAACCAGCAGCTGGCTGGGGGTCTAGAAAGGGAATTTGTAAGTTTCCGTCCAAATCTACCTCGTAAAGCCCACTAATGCGGAAGCGGCTGTCTTGAGGAAGTTCATCATCCAGTGGCGTCAACACCCTAACACGATCGCCTGGAGACAGTGGCAATGACCAGCCAGGAAAAGCGGTGATTCCAATAAGCACCGTCGCCATCAAGACTGAAAAACTGGATCGTGTAACCAACATTGCCATTTCTGTTCCTTACAGGAGTTTAGCTGATTGGTTGAAGAAACTATATGAACATACGGTAGGAACCCCAATTATGAATATTCGATGAATTTATATAGAAGCATTACTAAGATTGTGAGTTGAGTACATAATTTAAGGGATTTGTAAGCGAATTTATACTAATTGGGTTCATTCGTATCAGGGACTACCAAAGTCGATAAGTCAGTTCTACCAGCATTCTTCGTTCTGTTTGACACACCTTGTTTAAGAGCAAAAAACGGCACAAACGTCACTGATGTCTAGAAATTTTCTCTCATTTTTAGCACCATTGCATCGGTATTAAAAGGTTTCAAATTTGAACCGTTCACCTTCGTTTTAACCCAGAAGCTAATCATCTATCCGGACAAGTTTGTTGTCCTCATAAAATTTTGCACAACACTTCTGAATCGTGTGAGCTTAATAAGCTGGCAGACACCAATACGTAGGCAAAGTCAAATCGTTTGTTTGGTGAATGACTTTATCTAATCCAAATTCGATTAGAAAATTTGTTGGGATTGTTTTTAGTGGAATTTAAGGTCAAAACAGGAGAAATAAATTGGGGCTTCTACGGGCAAATGTTGACAAGTGCCAGCGATTACAAGAAGTTTGACGATGCGCTGCGGATGGCCACTGCTAAGTAGCTAGGTGCGATTAAATATAAAACGCTCCAATGCATAATCACCAGCTTGGCTACGAGCTTGCATTCCATTGATGACAGCAATTGCTAAATCGTACTCGTTATCAAACATCTGTCGTGCAAGCTCATGACTTTTCAGTTGATGCCACTGGGTTTCAATCGGATTCATCTCTGACCAGTAGGGCGGCAAAAAGAAAAAGAATAATCCTTGCACCTGCCAACGTGACCACTGTTGCCGTATCAGTTGACTGGTATGGAGAGAGCCATTATCCTGCACAACTACAGTGATACGACCCGTTCTTGCCAGGGTTTGTGCGGCTTTGTCTGCCATCCAATTCATCACCTTAATGTAGCTTTTGCCCTTGAATCCGCCTTGAACTAAGGCATACTCGAACCGCTTCCCTTATACCCTGACCAACGTTGCTGATCACAGTGAGCGATTTTCTCATGACCAAATCAATCGGTATCTGGCAGGAGAGAAAATCACGCCTCGATTAGTTTGGGAGAACGTTGCCAGCCAGGTGATTGCAACAAGCAAAGGATATGTGGTGTTTGATGACACGGTACTTGATAAGCAACACTCGTTTGCGATTGAGTTAGTGCGACGCCAGTACAGCGGTAATGCTCACGGAGTGATCAAAGGGATTGGGGTGGTTACTTGTGTCTATGTTAATCCTGAGCTTGACCAGTTTTGGGTGATTGACTACCGCATCTACGACCCGGACGGAGACGGCAAGAGCAAGCTAGACCATGTCCAGGAAATGCTCAGCCATACAACGTCTCACAAGCAATTGCCGTTGCAAGCGGTGCTGATGGACACCTGGTACGCGACTAAAGATCTAATGCTGTTCATCGAGTCGTTGAAGAAGGTGTATTACTGTCCAATTAAGGACAATCGTCAGGTTGATGATTCTGGAGGACAAACCTTCTACCAACGAGTTGATGCACTCAATTAGGTTTCATCAGAACTTAAGCAGGGAAGCTCATCAAAATTAAAGGATTTCCCAAAGACCACAAAGTGCAATGTTTCCGGGTTGTGGTGTCTACCCACCGCACGGACTTCGTTGTCACCAACGATTTGACTCAAGATTCGATTGAGACAACACAACAGGCGTGTGGCTTTCATTGGAAGATTGAGCAATTGCACCGGGAGGGAAAACAGTTAACAGGGTTGGAGGCTTGCCAATGTCGTAAAGCACGAATTCAACGAAATCATATTGGTTGTGCCTTCCTAGTCTGGATGAGACTCAACGCTCTTGCCAAACAAGCAGGGCAGACCATTTACCAACTCAAGCACGGGTTGCTCGATGCTTGTCTGTGTCAGCAACTCGAAAAGCCATCCCTCAGAATGGCTTCTGCGTAAGTCCTATTACAATTAATTCCACCTACCTACTTACAATCCAGGTAAAGTCGTTATAAGACGCGAAGAAATAGAAGATTGAATAGATAGGGAGCGTGGATTAAATAAGACCGAATATTTTGTCTTCTAAAGGGGCGAACGGCCGTTCGCCCGTATAACAAAGTATCGAAGTCATTTAAACCCGTTCCTAGAGGATTATTTGATACAGATGCCGACTGAATGATTGCAATGCTGTTTGATCAGTTCAATTAAAGCACTTCAGACTGATTAATTTATATAGTCACATTTGGATTTTTAGTGGAGCAGTTGCTTTAAGGAAATAGAAGAAAAAACGAAGTATCCAGTTAAAGCCCTTAGGCTAAAAAAACTAGATACTTTGTTGCTATCTGGAATCAGGTTTGTCCGAATCTAGGGAGAGATGAATGGGATTAAAGGAAACAATTTAAACCTGATCGACGCCTCGCTTAACATCATCTTTTACATCTTCTTTTGCATGGCGAGCAGCAGCTTCTGCTTGCTTAAGTTTCCCTTCAGCTTGATCTTCAGGGTCGCCAGTTGCTCGACCAACTGCATCTTGAATTTTTCCTTCAACGTTCTTCGCAGTTGCCTTTGCTCTTTCTTCTAAACTCATTGCTTTGCTCCGTTTCTACAGAACTATGTAATGGAACTTTTAAATCGAGTTGGAAATAAAAATCGGCTTTCAACTCATAGACTCATAGTACAAATCTGTTTTGAATGGAGCATCTTTCAGAAGTGATATTCGCTACAAAATTTTCTAACGCCTTCTATTCTTTTAGACAGATAATGTAGCGCCTATTGTTCGTCTACGTTCTGCTTTCTAAATCGTTGGTTTCTAGGCTACGCTCAAAGACATTAGCTCATCGCTCATTTCAAAATTAGCGGTGACGCTTTGTACATCATCCAGGTCTTCTAAGGCATCCATCAGCCTGAGTAGAAATCGAGCCTGTTCTGGATCACTTACTTCAACGGTGTTACTGGGAAACCAACGGGCTTCTACCTGGCTGACGTTGTAGCCTTTGTCTTTCAACGTCTGGCTGAGGGTTTCTAGATTCGTAGGGTCAGTCAGGACCTCAGCGATCGTTCCATCCTCAGTTTCAATCAGGTCATAGGTGTCCGCACCGCCCTCTAAAACGGCTTCCAAAAGCTCCTCCTCGTTGAAGGAATGACCATCTTCGGAGCGCCGTTTGCGGTTGGTATCTTGAGGCGCAAGCGATACTTCAACCACGCCCTTTTGCTCAAACATCCAGCCGACGCAGCCTGTTTCCCCAAGTTTCCGCCATTCTTGCTAAACGCTGCACGCAGATCGGCGGCTGTGCGGTTGCGATTATCGGTGAGGGCTTCGATAAGAATAGCGACTCCGCCAGGACCATATCCTTCATAGCGAATAGCTTCTAGAGCGGCATTGTCGGCTCCCAGTTTACCCGCACCCTTCGCGATCGCCCGCTCAATATTGTCGTTTGGGATTCCAGCAGCTTTTGCTTTCTCGATCGCCGTCCGAAGCTGAAAGTTGCCCTCCGGATCAGGGACACCATTACGAGCAGCAACAATAATTTCCCGCGAGATTTTAGTAAAGATTTTGCCTTTGACCGCGTCAACCCTCGCCTTCTGACGCTTAATATTTGCCCACTTACTATGACCTGCCATATCTCAACCGCAACTATTCAAACCAATTCAGCGGAGCTGCTATCACAACTCCAATCAATAGAATAGACAAAGATTTAGATGATTGTCCCTCTGCTATAGCAATCGTGTTTGATGATGAGGGGTCACAGGTCAGAAACCAAAAAGGGATAGTGACTGAAGGATTAACGTTTTCCTCAGTTCTCAGTTATAGTTCTGCTATTAATTCTTTTGATCAAGCCGAAGTGCCTGTTCTAGGGCTACTTTTTCTTTAGCTCTAATGATGTAGGGCTGTAGTTTCGTTCCACTCCATCCAGTCAAAATGCAGAGGTCTTCGGGACTCATACCGCGCATCAGCATCTCCACACACCAGGTTTGTTGAGCCTGTTCAATCGTGGGAGAATGCCCCTCAAGGGTGGACAGTTCCTCTGTCAATGTTTGCCACAGATGGTGCAAATCACTTTCTGATAGGGGCTTTCCGTTTTCGTTTAGAAATATGGAGACTTCACTATCCTTACGGTTTTTGAGCCACTGGGTTAACGGGTTACGGGTGTAGGAGCCGTACCGTTTTCCTAAAATCCATTGGTTGACTGGAACTTGACGTATTGAGCCTACGGTAATTTGCAATAGCTGCTGATGCGAATCGCTGATGTGGTGCGATCGCTTCATCCGAATGACTTCGGCGGAGTCAGCCCTGCTCCAAACAGCACATACATCAGAGCGTATTCTTGAATCCCCATTTTCTTGGCCCGTTGCAGAATGGTGTGAACCAGCCCTGCGGGTAGGTCAATCACCTTTTCGATTCCACTCTCCGAGATTGATTGCAGCGTTTGTAAATTGGTGCTGTTTAAGGCTGAATCCGAGGACTGGGAGACTGCCCCATGCAGAAAGAGAGTAATCAAGTTTTCCAAAAAATCGTCCCGGCTCTGCCACAGTTGGTGCAGTTCACTGGTAAATTCAATGACTGCGTATCCTAGTAGCATTCCGTTTAGCAAGCTGGCTAGCTTCTCTGCGGGTAGGTAGGTCTGTAGCTGTCTCCGGTTAATAACCGTTTCAAAATATTCCGCAACATAACGATTAGCCTGGGTAAAGCCGCGACCCAGTGCTTCCCGATTTTCTGATGGAAACTGGCCTGCCTCACCAACGACCGATCGCACAACTTCGGGAACCTGCTCTAACGCCTGTAAGCTAGCGGTTGCGTAGTCCTTAAGCGCCTGGTAGATACTATCAGTTTGACTTGCCTGCTGAACTAAATTTTGTCCCAAATTTTTAAACACAGCCGCATCTTCAATTACAGCCAAAAGCAGTCCGTGCTTGTTTCTGAACTGGCGAAATAGGGTCACTTCGTTTACGTCTGCCAGTTCTGCAATTTGTTTGGTTGTCGTCTCAGTAACCCCTTGAGAGGTAAATAGCTCAAGGGCTGCGTGGATCAAACGCTGACGAGTAGGGTTTGAATTAGTAGACATAGCCAGATGCAAGTAGCACTTGCAGACAAACAAGGGGCTTGTTAAACTAGCGATGTAAGTAACACTTGCATATGCTCCTAATATAACGGTCTAATCTCTGTAGTTTCATTGCGACCTGTGTATAAAGGGGTGAATCTACCAGTGCTGTAGGGTTTATGCACTGTTTTCTCTTGTTGTCATCTAAGAAGGATTTTCATGACTTCCAACTCGATTAAAACTGTCCCTGAAAGTGAGCAGTCGCTGACGCTGAATTGGGCCGCTATAGCATTCTTTGGAGCGTTTCACGCCATAGCGCTGCTGGCTCCTGGTTCTTCTCCTGGTCAGCATTGGGGTGGCAGTTCTTTTCCACTGGTTTTTTGGGAGTATTGGCATTTGCCTAGGCTACCACCGTCTTCTAACACACCGCAGTTTGCATGTGCCGAAACCATTGGAGTACCTGATTGGGCTAATTGGTGCGATCGCCCTACAGGGGGTCCCATCTTTGGGTTGCCGGACACAGAATGCATCATATGTACACAGAAGATGCCGAGAAAGATCCATATTCTGCACGGCGGGGCTTCTGGTGGAGTCATATACTCTGGCTATTCTATCCTCGCAAAGAATTTTTCGACTATGAAACCTACAAGCAATATGCCCCTGATCTAAGTCGAGATCCGTTTTATCGCTGGCTCGATCGTAACTTCCTGCTGCTTCAGATTCCCTGGGACTTCTACTCTATCTGTTGGGAGGGTGGTCGTTTGTGATCTATGGAGTGTTTGTGAGAGCAGTTTTGCTCTGGCACAGCACCTGGTTGATCAACTCTGCTACTCACCTGACGGGCTACCGATCGTTTGATTCAGAGGACAACTCCCGAAACCTTTGGTGGGCAGCGCTTTTGACCTATGGAGAGGGATGGCACAACAACCACCATGCCCAACCTAACGTAGCTAAAGCAGGGTTGAAATGGTGGGAAATTGATATGACCTGGTGGGCCATTCAGCTTCTAAGAAAACTCGGTTTGGCTCAAAGAGTTGTTTTACCGACGCGGTCTGAATAGCTACAGACATAAATGAGGCGCAGCATTCGGTAGATAAACTTTTGATTAGCTAAGAGATTGTTGGCCAAATGCCGCGCCCCTACCTCATTTCTGATTTCCTTTGATTGACCGATGGATGAGGCGGCAGGGCCAGAGAAACCACCACAGATGCTAACGGCAGCGATGGCTGCGAATACTTGCAGGTTTCCTTTTGGTGGTTCGGTCGTCTCTGAGGATTGAGCTTCTACGCTTTTGATTAATTCTGATGCTGATTGAGCAAGTTGACGGGCGGCATAAATTCCCTCGATCACGCCGCCGATCAAGTATGCTATCAGGGCAATGCCCAGCCAGTGATTTGTAGACAGGGACATTTGGGAGGATGCGTTTAATAATGCATCGCTTGGTGTTTGTTGCTGGTGGCCCTCTTAATCGGTCGATAATTTTCCTTCGGCCATATCTCGAATTAAAGGCAGCTTGGACCGAATGTAGCTGTTGAGGGTGCTGAAGGTCTGGGCATCGATCGTCTGCTGGGTCTTAAATCGACTCAATAGAAGTTGGACCAAGGCAGAATCATCAAACTGAAGCAACGTGCTGACTTGAGTAGACTCGATTACAGCCCAAAGTTGTTGCATCATTTTGCTGGTAATCATGAGACTGTGCTCTTAAGATTTTCTTTATATTTACACAGTTTTCCAATTTGCTTCTAGCTTTGCCTGTAAATGTCATGAATCAACACAACTCACTCATAATCCTATTCTTTCTAAGATTTGTGTTAGGGTACTAGCAAGGATTATTTTCGGCTGTGTAATCCGTTTTACAAGCGTTTCTCCGAATCTAACTCTCTACACTTTCTGATTCTGGAGATATTCTTTATGTCGATTTACACTGGGAACCTGTCGTTTGATGTCACGCAGGATGATTTGAGCCAGGTGTTTGCTGAGTATGGTACTGTCAAGCGTGTTCAGTTGCCGACCGATCGTGAGACTGGACGGGTGCGAGGTTTTGCCTTTGTTGAGATGGAAACAGAGTCAGAGGAAGAGGCTGCGATCACAGCCCTTGATGGGTCTGAATGGATGGGACGAGATCTGAAAGTGAACAAGGCGAAACCCCGTGAAGAGAGAAATCCATTGGGAGGCAATTGGTCAGACAATAATCGCTCTTCTCGACGCTACTAGATCGGTGACCATGAAGTGTAACAAAGATGATTTACAATTTCGAGTCACGATGAGCGAATTGAGTTAGAGAAATGTTGATTTTAAGAACGTCAGTGAGACGTGTTAGTGAGAAGTAATTGTTGAGCCTGAGTAAAGGTGGGAGTGGTTTTATAATGACCGCTGAAACTGTTATTAATCCTATCGAAACGCTGATTCTAGAAGCGCTGAAACAACGGGATAAGAATCGCGGGCAGCTCTTTGACCTCACTGGTAAGAATTACTCGGTTTTGGTTCAAGCTCTACAACTTCTTAAGAAGAAAGAGTTGATTGAAACGTACTTCATTCCAAGTGGAGAAGTTTCAATACTTACTTATCGCCTGCGATCGAACGATTGACACCGCACATTACAACGTCGTACCTTCACCAACCCTAATGAACATAAAAGAACTTCTAAGTCGGTATGCCGCTGGGCAAAGGGACTTTAGAAACCTGAATCTAGTCGCAGCAAACCTAAGAAACATGAATTTGAAAGGGGCAAATTTGAGCGGCGCAAATTTAACGAAGGCAAATCTAACACGAACGAATCTAAATGGGGCAAATCTAAATGGGGCAAGTTTAAATGGAGCCAATTTAACAGAGGCAACCTTAATAGCAACCAACCTTACAAACGCAGATTTAACAGATGCAAACCTGGTTGATGCAAATTTAAGCCATGCTTACATGCGTGGGGCAATTATGCCGGATGGAGTGAGTCCGAGTTCTGAATCTAATGGACTTAAATCTTCTTCTGTACCAGGGCTATTTCATTCTAGACGAGGTAGACAATCCGATAAGCTGAGGCTTAATCCGTTACTGCCGTTCAACCATGAGCACCCTTGCGATTGTGGAAGCTTTTGCTCACTTGCCTGACCCCCGACGAGGAGCCGGACAACGGCACAATCAAGCCCTGTGTCTAGCATTGTTCACCTTAGCAGTGGCAGCAGGATGTCGAGGGTTTCTAGCCATTGGAGATTGGCTCAACGCTTATCACGATGAATTAGTAGGGTTGTTTGACCCAGCTAAAGGACGTTTACCCTCCTACAGCACGATTCGCCGAGTGCTGCTCAACGTAGATTATCAACAGTATTCAGCTTGTTTAGCCAAGTTTTTGAGATTAGTCCTCGTGCGGGTGAGATGGTAGCTGTCGATGGCAAACGATGGCGTGGCTCCTATCAACTGGTATCGGAGCATTCAACCACTGAGCCGCATCCAGCGATTCAACTGGTGAGTGTGTATTTGGTTGAACGGGGTTTGATTCTTGAACCCTACGAGGTTGAGCATAAGAGCAATGAGATCAAGGTGTTGCCCCAGTTAGTCAAACAGTTCGCTTGCAATGGAGTGGTGTTTGCTTTTGATGCGATCAACACCCAAAAAAGTTGCACCTCAATTGTTGAGAGTCACAATCACTATCTAGGAGCACTCAAAGGCAACCAATCTGGGCTGCTCAAAGAGGTCAAGGCGAACTTTCAAGTGGAAGACACTTACACAGAATTTAGCAAAGGTCATGGACGCATAGAGGAACGAATAGTTGAAATTTGTCAAACTCTTGATGATATTCGTCCTTGGGCAGGACTATGCACCTTGATTCGCGTGAGGGCTACTCGTACCTTGCTGAAAGGAGAGTATGAAATTGTGGGTAAAACCGAGATACGCTATTACATTTCCTCGTTGCGTGAAACTGCGTGTCAGTTTGCTCACCGAATTCGCTCATATTGGGGTGTGGAAAACAAAGTGCATTATGTGCGAGATGTGACGCAAGCTGAGGATGCTTGTAGAATCCGGATAGTTCCCTTGCCTCAGATATGGGCAATTGCTCGAAATCTGGCACTCAATCTCTATCGGGACTTGGGCTTTAACAATATGGCTCAAGCCCAACGTCGTTGCGGTTTCAGCTTGAAGCAACTCAAATCAATCTTTAGAATGAAATAGCCCTGCTACTGATCCCTTCGTTCGAGAACTAACTGATCGAGGTCAAGCGTTTAATAATCCTCGGAGAACAGCTATAAACCAGTTAGCTAAATTCTACCCAGAAAACCCTGAAACACTTAAAATTATCAAAGACAGGGCAGAGCATGATCCTGATTGGATGGTTAGAGTTTCTTCAATAAAAAATTTGCCCAAGCTTTGGAAAAACACTAGTGAGATGTTTGAGTTTTTATACAGTCGCACTGTTGAAGATCCCTTCGAGCGAAATGAATCTTTTAATGAAGATAATCCTCGAATAGCTGCTCTAAAAGCACTCCTCAACAACTATCCCACCCATCCTAAAACCCTCGAACTTCTACGTGATCGCGCTATCAATGACCCCGACGAACAGCTTCGAGAATGGGCACAGCAACAGCTTGAGATGAGAGAATAGGCGAAGAAATAAAAGCAAAAAGCGATCGCTTTCTTGCCCTGCGCGATTGCCACATCATAATTTCAGGAGCTATGCAGCCACCATTACCTTAGCCGTTGAAACGTCCACAACTGCAACGGTACAGGCTTGGGCATGATGCAACATTGGGCTAAGGACAAAAATCTGGGAACCGGGAAGCTTCGGAATTGGCCCATAGTCCTGCTGCATCAGGGCGATCGTTGCTCGTCTAATTCTTCCCTTTGAATAATCCTGAACTGTTTAGATGGAAGATAAAGACTCATTGACCTGCAAGCCTTCTCTGCCAGGACTCGCTCCACGAAAGGTTGTTTAAGTTGTTGCCAGCGCTTGCCTGTCCAGACCTGGATGAAATAGTAGGTTAACCTCTCACAAGAAACAACGGTCTTGGGCGTGACTCCCCAGGCTGCCGCAACGTCTTCGATCGGAGTCAGCTTTTCACTAGAACCCTTTAGCTGCTCGGTTTGTACCATTTGATTTGCTCCTTGCGAGGTTGGGGAAGTTCCAGAAGTTCTAGAATTTCCGAGTAATAGTAATGCACTATAAAGCATAGTCAGCGAAAGTGCATTACTTTATAGGAACTGCATTGAAACAATTTGGTAAGGAGTACGATCAATGGCGATGTCAGCAGATAGAGAAACGGTGGCAACTAAGAAGCCTCAAGTAACGGTGTATGTACGTGATGATGTGAATGCCGCTCTTGATCAAGCTGCATCGGACGATCAACGCTCACGATCTCAAATGGCAGCAATTTTGATTGAGGAAGCGCTAAAAGCTAGAGGCTACATGCAGGACAACAAGACAGGACAGCAGGACAGGACACAGGATACGTAGTGGAAGCCAGCATGAAAGATTTCTTTATTGGCAATAATCGTCACCACAAACACCATCAACGTGTAAAGTCATCGGTGGTAAAGGTTACAGCACTGCCCATACAACCATTGGTACTGACTCGACGACAACTCCTTTGGCTTGGCTTTGGTGGTGTCGGTTTAGGTGGTGCCCTGCTGATAGACAAACTATCGCCTGAGATTGCGACAAGCTCAGTACCAATCAAAGCACTGCCAGTCCCGCAGTCCCCAGTCTTTCAAACCTTTGAGTTTGACGTGATTACCGTCAATGCTAAGGGGCAAGTAAAGAGTCGCAAGCGTAGACAGGCACAGTCCTTCACTGAGGAGTTGAGCGATGGTGTCGGACTGGAAATGGTGGCAATTCCCGGTGATAGCTTTATCATGGGTTCTCCAAAGAGTGAAGCTGGGTTGCGTGATTCGGATGAGGCGCAGTACTCTGTTACTGTATCAGGCTTCTTCATGGGGAAATATGAAGTGACCCAGGCTCAGTGGAAAGCAATCGCGGCCTTGCCTCAAGTGAATGTAGCACTAGATGCAGATCCTTCTAAATTCAAAGGGGCAAAGCGCCCTGTAGAGCAAGTTAATTGGTTTGAGGCTGTGGAGTTTTGCGATCGCCTCTCTCGCAAAACTGGACGACAGTTCCGTTTACCTAGTGAAGCGGAGTGGGAGTACGCTTGCCGTGCTGGGACGACAACCCCATTCTATTTCGGCGAAACGCTGACAACGGATCTGGCTAATTATCGAGGTACCGATTGGGAAAAATATCAGTGGTCAGGCTCGTATGGTCAAGGACCGAAAGGAATTTTTCGAGGGCAGACGACCAATGTGGGCAGCTTTCTACCCAATGCTTTTGGTCTTTACGATTTGCATGGCAATGTGTTGGAGTGGTGTTTAGACCACTGGCATGACAGTTATGAAGGGGCACCGAATGACGGCAGTGCTTGGATAACAGGTGGAACGTCGAAGTATCGGCTGGTACGCGGTGGTTCTTGGAGCGCTAATCCGGGGATCTGCCGTTCTGCCAGTCGCGGAGGGTTTGAGCCGGATTTCAGAAACTTTAACTTTGGTTTCCGTGTTGTGTGCAGCTCTGTGGCCCCTGCCTGACCGTGATGTAACAGGACACAGGACATGGGACAGGCAAAAAAATAAGCATTTAGCGCATTTGAGATATCCTGTCTTACATAGGACAAGACACGGGATAGGACGATGAATACTGAACTTGATTTAATTCCCGTCAGCAGCCTGAGCGATCGCTATGGGGTTGCCTGCTCCAACATCTACAATCGGCTGTCGGGTCTAGACATAGAACCTGAAAAGCAGGGAGGAAGGCTTACATTAATGCTGACCAACTGAAGTTGATGGATTCGCTTGATCAGCACCTCAAAGGTGGAGGCACGATCGCCGATTTTCAGAATGAGGGGCAACTGTCCTACCGTCCTACAGGACAAGCTGAGAAATCCTACAGGACACAGGACAGCTTATCAACCGTGCCCTTCAGCAGCAAAGGCGATTAGTCCCTCGCCCTGGCACTGGTGGTGGATGCGATCGCTGGGAAACTGACAAGCCTTAAACCTATTGACCCGTTGGCTAATCTGGAACTGCTAGAGAAGGCATGTAGTTACAAATGGTTACTTAGCACTTCACAGCTTGCGCCTCTGTTGGGAGTTAAATCCCTGACGGGTAAGGAAATCCATCGTTACGGATTCACCTTTACAAGAGTAGGTAGGAATGGGGCTGAGAGTGCTTGGGCGATTGCGAAAACTTCAGAAAACGCCTGACCTATGCGCCAGCTTAAGCGTTACCTTTCAGATGCCCCAAAGCCATTGCTGTTGCAGGTTGGGATTGTTGTTTTATTAGTTTTGCCGCTCTGGTGGGTGCAGCAGAACAACGTCAATGCATTGAGCCAGCGAATTGACCAATTAGAGCACCAGATCAATGACCCGAAATTGGCGATCACGCCCAGAGACAAACTGGCTTTGAAGAAGGATTTAGCAGGACTGGAAAAAGACAGGGTTAGTTTACAGAACAATATTTATACAACCCTGGTTCAGGCGTTAGGAGGAGCCTTCTTGTTTGTAACTGCCTATCTAACCTGGCGCAATGTCAAGGCGACGGAGGAAAAACAGGTTACTGAGCGCTTTAGTAAAGCAATCGAGCATTTGGCAAGTAAGGAATTGGAAGTCCGTTTAGGTGGGATTTATGCCTTAGAACGAATTGCTAGAGATTCGCAGAGAGATCACTGGACAATCATGGAGGTTCTGACAGCATTCGTTCGGCAGAAAGCTCCTTGGAAAGGAGAAGTAGAGTCGAAAGAGCAGGAATTTGGTGAAGATCCTCCTCTGCCAGTAGATGTTCAAGCTGTACTAACAGTACTTGGCCGTCGCTCACGAGTTGATGAAGAAGAGAATCTTTATCTTGATTTGACCGGGACAGACCTTCGTGGACTTCACCTTATCAAGGCTAACTTGCAACGAGTCCGACTAGGACGATCGAATCTTCGAGGAGCAATCCTTGAAGACGCTAATCTTCAAGATGCAATTCTTAATCGAACTAACTTTGAAGGGGCAGTGTTTCAGCGAGCCAATCTTGAAGGCGCAACACTTTTAGCAGCAAATCTTATGGGGGCAAACCTCTGGCAAGCTAATCTCGAAAGGGCACAGCTTGGTGACGCTAACCTTCAAAGTGCAGTTCTTAGGGGTGCAAATCTGATGAGAGCGATATTACTGCGAACTGACCTGAGAGAGGCAAATCTATTGGATGTTAATGATGAGCTAACCCGACAGCAAATCAATCAAGCTATCACAGATAAATACACCGAACTACCTGTCCATCTGAAACAACTTCCAATCCCTAAAAACTGAGTTACTACCCCAACCACAGATATCAGACTACTCAGCACGAGCCAGCTAGCCCCGCTGGTAGGGTTGAAGTCTCCCACAGGGAAGCAGTTCACCCGCTACGGATTCACCTTTACGAGAACTGGCAAGAATGGCGCTGAGTCTGCCTGGAAGGTCACTAAGGGCTGAATTGTCGCTCCAGTGCCTCTACTCTCACTTTGAGCCGTGCTAATTCATCCCTCCTCGCCCCTACTTTCACTGCCGCTCTGCAAACAAGGCTTCAATATCCCGATACCCACTCACTACCGCAATCACTTCAATCCCACTCCTAGCACCGGGACGGTAGAAAATCAAATAGTTGCCTACGGGAAAACTGCGAAGAGGCGGATTCAATTCTTCCCACAGCCGCCCCATCTTTGGAAAGTCAGCCAGCGTCTTGCATTGCGCTCTAATTTGAGCGATCAATCGCCGCGCTGCCTCTGGATTATCTTGAGCAATGTAGCGGTTAATCGCCTTCAAGTCCTCTTTGGCAAGAGGGGTGAACCGGGCACGACCCATTGCCTATCCCCGCTGACTCTCAATCTGTTGAATGTCCGCTTCCAATTCGGCAAACACGTCATCCTCATCGATCAACTCACCCCGATCAGCCTGTTCCACGCCAAAGAGACTTTCCGTTGTAGATCAGCAAGACGCAGTTCAAACAGGCGATCGCGCTCCTCTAACAGCCGTAATCCTTCGCGGATCACTTCACTGGCAGAAAGATAGCGACCACTCTTGACCTTGGTGTGAACCAGTTGCTCCAGTTCAGGGGTGAGGGAAACGTTCATAGGCTAGCAATGGGGTTACACAGCTAGCTCAATTGTAATGTCAAAGTTTGTTATTGGGTGTGGTCTCTCACATCTCCCCAAAAACGAATGGGCAATTTCTTCACTCATCGATTAGCCGCAAAGTTTTGAGATGAACCATTGAGATAGGCGATTGGGTTGACGGCTCCCTTTCCTGGAAGCCGAATTTCAAAATGGCAGTGGGAACCTGTTGACCTGCCAGTACTGCCCATCTCAGCTATTACCTGCCCCTGCTCTACATAGTCGCCTTCTCTTACCAAAATCCGGCTATTGTGGGCATAAAGGGTTGTGCTTCCATTCAGATGCTTGATTTCAACCAGAAGACCGTAACCACCATCGTTCCAGCCTGCATCGTTCACGGTTCCTTCTGCACTCGCCACAATCGGCGTTCCGGTCGGTGCTGCGATATCAATGCCCTTATGCAGTCTGCCCCAGCGCCAGCCAAAGCGAGAGGTGAGAATCCCGTGAACCGGATAAACGAAGGTTGGGTAAGGATCAATTGGGTCAGGAGTCGCAATGGTTGAAGGGAGAGCTTGAGCCAGATTGGGAGCCGCATTGAGCAGCACGCCCAACAGGAAGGCAGCGATCGTCTTTTTCATCGGTGTGGGAGTGGGAGTGCCCACAATCCCTACTCACCAAGCCTAGTTGATGCCTACAGTGAAGTCACTTAGCAATGCTTATCTCATAGAGACTCGCTGGACTCCAGCAATGCTTCTAACGTCACCTCAAGCATTTTGATAAGATTCCAACCAGGAAATCAAATCACTAACGCTGGTGAAATCTAGCAGAGCATCGGCAAGTTGTTCAAGTTAAGCGGATTCTAACTGCTGGATTTGGGCTTGTAATTCGGCCCAGATTTCCCAATCGACGGGTGAGCAAGCGTACCACGATGACTGCTTCCCCTTCCTGGAGAGCTTCCTGATACACGCGGGTTTGTTTGAGTTCGCTTAATCCCAGCATCGCTTGAATATCCTGTGTGGTGAGGTTGGGGAATTTGTAAACGAGAACCGTCTGCACCAATTCTATGATCTTCCGTTGGGTTGTTGATATCGGTAGTTTCTTGCTGTGCTTTGACAATCAGCCTTCTAGCCTGGTTAGGGGCATTGTCTTCTCTCACACCGACCAGGTAGAGGGTGCCAAGCTCCAGGGATTGCTCTGCTACTGTTTCAGGCAGTTCATCCAGGTAGATGCGTTGAAACCGGGTGCCGTTGTCGAAATCGGTGTAGTGGATGGACAAACCAGGATCGAAGCCGTGTTGGGTGAAGATGAGAACGGCTCTCCAGTCGTTCTGTGGACGGTAGCGGTTGAGGTAGAGGTAGATCTCGCTGAAGAAGCCGGGGTAGAGGTCGCCTTTGCGATCGCGGTAGCCCATGACTTCGATGAAGTAGAGCGGTTGGTCTGGGGTGTCAAGCGGTGGGACAAGGATGCCGTCGATGCGGAAGCTGGTTTGTTTGACTTCTTCGGAGGTGAAGCGGTAAGTGGCGGCGCTGGGGTTGGGGGTGCCAATCAGGTCAAAGAAGGCGCTGGGGTGGTCTGAAAGATGCGATAAAAGAGGCTATCGGTTTTCAAGGGATGCAGGGAGAGGGTAGAGTTGATCGTAGGGAAAGGGAGCGATCGTGGTTTTAGCCACAGACGAGATCATTCTTTCAATGAAGTGATTTCTGGTCAGAACAACCTAGCTTTTGTCGTAGTTCCTCCAATTCTGTTTTTGGTAGCCAACGGTTCAATTGCTCAAGAATTTGAAGCCAGTTACATAATTGTGCAACCGACCTTAGCTGAAAATTGTGAACCTGCTCAACGATCCATAGCATCCCGTGAAAGGGAACTTCTTCTTCAATGCAGACAGATCTTAAAGGCTGTTCGTTTGTTAATAATGTATGTCCAAACGTCTTTGCATGATGGAGATTTAGGGCATCTTGAAGGCTCAATCTACCTTTTCTGTATTTCTGGGCAGTCTTAACCCATTTTTGCTCTACTGTAATTTCCTTGACTCCTATCTGCCGAACATCTTCTACTAAACTGGGTTGCTTTGGATGTTCGCAATCGATCAGCACAATGTCCAAAACTTCCGCTACTCCCAAGCTAGCGAGAGTATCTAAACCATTCATATATCCCAGATCCATCAGAATGTCTGCGTCTAGGAGAAAGATCAAAGCGTTTTTTCCTCCGTCCAATCATTCAATTCTTCGCGAACATCTGTAAGTGATTTACCCAGAATCTCTGCGGCTTTGGAAGCTGTGATCTCCTTTCTAATTAGCGCCAGATATACCAACCGCTCTAACCTAGTTAAACCTGGCGGTTCAGGTAGAGTAGGTTGCTCAGCATCAAAACCATACTTTTTGTTCAGTATTCCTAACTGTTGCCCCATCTGCTTTTGGCTGATGATACCAACTTGTTCTGCACGGCGTAAAACGGTTCTCAAGCTAACACCGTATCGACGTTTCAAATCAGCCAAAAGTGGCTCTGGTAGCCAGCGGTTGCGGTAGGAATGAAGTTCTTTACGAAGAATATTCTCCGACAATAAAACAGCACCTGATAGATGGTCTGCCGCCTTCTCACGCGGATCTTTCTTATTGCGGGTCGATACTAATGGCTCTAAACCAGTCTTATATTCTTGGCGATGAAAAATTAGATGTGCTAACTCATGCAGGGCAGTAAAGAATTTCCGTTCGGTTGGATGATTTTGATTGATGAAAATCACAGTTCCCAACCTATTGGTATAGGCGGAAAAGCCAGAGATCTCAGTTGGTAAGGGATGCAGGATAACTTTGAGTCCTTTCGATTCCAGCAATGCCAAAGCATTACCTAAGGGTGAGGATTCACTGACCCCAAGCCAATCGCGTACATCCCTAGCAATTTCTTCAACAACGTAATCGTTGTAGCCTTCCAAAGGGCGCTGTTCTGGCAGAACAGGCAATTCTTCCAAGATTTTCTCGATGTCTGCGTAGTTAGTCGCTTTCTCAGTCAAAGATACTTGAAGTGTAGGTGTGAGAGCAGACGGCTCATCTGCACGGAATAACAGACAGACTTCTGGCTGGGCTACTTCATCCGCTGCTTCTAAATTCAACAGAAGTTCTACAGATACACCAAGCTGCTTGGCAATCTTTGTCAGTTGCACCAATGAGGATCTCGATCGCCCGTTTCCCAAGCTGCAATGGTCTGACGAGTCACACCAATCTTCTGCCCTAACTCTTCCTGAGATAGCCCTACTTGCTCTCGACAGGCACGAATTGAGTTAACATTCAACATTCATTTTTTGATCGTTTATAATAGATTTTGTTAACTAAATATAACATCGAAGGAGGTGTTTATGACATATTCGCTAGGGCAGATCGCCCTTGTGAGCGGGCAGTACACAGTGATTGCCCCTAGTGGGCGATCCGCTGGTCGAGAGGTAACAGTGACGAAAGGTGAACCCTTTCCCCCTGCTCCTGGTCCTGGTTACACCTATGTAATCGCCGACCCAACCAAACACAAACGATAAGTGGCTTGCCCTCCAAATTGCACGAGAGACAAGCCACTTTTTGTTAGGTAACAAACGATCGCTCAGCGTCAACTGAGCGGTCACCCTTATTTCAGGATATCAGGCAATGGAAGGATTCTTCAGTTAACTGAGCCACGTTTTGGCTTCTCCATCAGCAGGAATGTAACGCCAAGCGTCTCTAGACTCGTCGTCCGACTTACACCCCTATCTTTTATTATTTGGAGGTTTTGTCAATGTTGAGCTTTTCAGTTTATCAAGACAATCTACGCCAGTACCGCTGGCGGCTCAAAGCAAGCAATGGTCGAATCATTGCTGATTCAGGTGAAGGCTATATCAATCGTTCTGATTGCCAATACGCTATCAGCTTGATTAAGCAATACGCCCCTGCTGCAACGGTTCAGTAGTGCGCGATCGCGTCATCGATTTGACCATGCGAAACAGTCGGAGGTTGCGTCTAAAAACAGCTCCAACTGTTGACATTAATGTGATCACATTCCTGAAAATTAGAGGCAACCAACCATGCAACGTCAAGCAGTAGTATCCAGCAATTTGCAGAGTGTCGGCTACGACGAAGCCAGCCGAGTGTTAGAAATTGAGTTCAAAAATAACACTGTCTACCAATATTTCGGTGTCCCTGCTGGAGAACACCGAGGGTTGATGAGTGCCGCTTCTTATGGCAAGTATCTTCATGCTTATATTAAAAATGCTTACCCTTATGAGCGGGTTCGGTAAAGTTAGATAAGCTGCTGCTACATTGGGAAATCGCAATGATTGCAAATTCAGGCTTCCCAGAATGACTCCCAAGAGTATTTAGTGTGGGAAGAAGCCCAACCTCTGCGCTATGAATACTTCAACGGCGAAGTCATGGCGATGACCGGGGGAACGATTCCGCACAATCAAGTAGCAGTGAACTTATCGGCGCTGCTTAAGTCGCATGTGCGGGGGAAGGGCTGCAAGGTGTTGACCAGTGATGCCAAAGTAGCCGTGTCTGAAAGTGGTCCGTTTCATTATGCGGATGTGTCTGTGACGTGTGACGATCGCGATCGCACGGCACGGCAATTCATTCGCTATCCCTGCTTAATTGTGGAAGTGTTGTCACCCAGTACGGAGGCAGTTGATAGAGGGGCAAAGTTTCGCCAGTATCGCCGGATTGAAACGTTGCAAGAATATGTGTTGATTGATCCCGATCGTTCAGGGTTGGAATGCTATCGCCTGAATGAACGGGGCAATTGGGAACTGGTGCAATCAATCGGCAGCGAAGCCAACCCCGAAACCACTGAAGTTTATCTTGCCAGTCTGGATTGTCGATTCCCGTTAGCACTGCTCTATGAAGATGTCGAGCTTCTACCCTAAAGTTCGCCCTTGAAGGCTTTGTCCAAAATCGACGGCAACAGCGCATTGAGTTCTGCCTCTGTCTCTGCTTGCAGTTGCTTAAGCCCATCGACTTTGGCTTGCAGGTCATCCAGGTAAGCAACAATACAGTGTTGTTCGGAGAGTGGTGGAATCGGAATAGTAAGCTTTTCTAAATCCTTAAGATTCATATTGGGCTGAGTTGTTTGTGTCGTACCTTCCAGCGCAACTTTTTTGTATAGTTCACTGCATAGTGGAGGAATTCTGGCGTAACCTTGTCTTGAAATGGCGTGATACCAACAATGCTGTCTGGAAAACAAGACTCGAATGTGAGAATCCCAGTCACTCCAATTGTCGCCCCTGTAATGGCGATAACGACTGTTCCAACTGGAAACAATCGACTAATTTTCAACCCGTCTTCATTGAGAGTCTGAGTGTAGTGTCGGATGTATCGATTCGAGCTAGAAATATCTCCGATTTGAATAAATGGAATTTCACCACCATAGAATCGTGGTTCATTTCGTGGGCGGTGAGTAAATTTTCCTCGCGCAACCTCAGCAGCTTGTTTTAACGGTTTAGATTCCCATCCAGAGACTTGCATTTGCTGATCAAAGGTTTGTACTAAGGCAGAGTTGAGAAGCAATGCTGCTTCCTCTAATGCCGTCGATCGCAACCCCTCGCCTCTTCCACTTTCCCCGCCAACTCCTCAACCCGCGCCACAATCCGCCGCTGTTCCGCGATCGGCGGCAGGGGGATTTGATAGCTTAAGACCTCATGGGGTCGAATCGCTGCATAGTTGGTTGAACCTTGAGCAGAGACTTGATCGCGGAAGGCTGGAGTCCGAATGAAAAAATCTAAAAACGCTTGTCTAATCGTTGCTCGTTAATCTTAAACAAGAAATAGTGGCTGCTAACAACGGCTCCATCAAGGTCATCAGGAACAAGACCAAAGCCTCCTATCTTGGCATCGATTTCAGCAACCAAAAACTCACCTGCACGGCAAACCTGCTGTTTTTTAGTCCTAATTTCAGCCCCTTGAATGACATCACGTAAGACAATACCTTGAGCGTGAAGTTGCACTCGGCAGCGCTTATAACTCTCGCAATCATCAATCGTGATAAATTCCTTGCGATGAGCGATGGCTTCACCTAAAGGAACCATTGGATAGGTTGTAGGGGCTGTGGCGATCGCTCCCTTCATATCGGTAAGTTCCTGACTCGAAACGCTTCATCGCTCACCGAAATCAGCGCCCCGGCTTCTAATGCTGCCGCACATTGCGGCAAAATCACCGCCAACCGTTCATTGACAACCCGCGATCGCTGATTAGTGAGGCGAAACAAGATCACACTGGGAAAGGGTTCCTGGTTAATTGCCAGCAACGTACCAAAATCTAAATCCATCGTTAAAATAATTCGCTCTTCCTGACGGGCTTTGAGCAATATCTCTGCGTCAGGCAGCCGTTGTAGCCCTTCTTCACGTAAATGCACCGCATCATGCCCTGCTTCTCGCAGCCACGACACTGTAAATAGGGATACCCCCATATCAGCCAGAAACCTCATGAGGCAGTGGGTACTGGAAACCCATAAATCCGTTCATTCGCCAGCCAAGCGGCATACTTGAGCGACTGCTGAATATCCTCCGGTTCCAGATCGGGGTACTCGGTAATAATTTCAGCCGTTGACATGCCATTAGCGACTAGATTCAGCACCAGCGACACCGGAATTCGCATTCCACGGATACAAGCTTGTCCACCCATAATGTCTTGGCTAAACGTAATGCGGTCAAGCAGCGTTCTCATTGTTTATCCTCCAATTTCTACCGTTACTCCGCAATTAAACTTGCCAGTTTCTTTAACACCTGCAACGCCGCTTGCCATTCCTGGGTCAGCGTGTAGAGCGAAAACACCCGCGATAGGCTGTACTGTCGCTCTGGTTGCAATACGAGCTTGATAAACAACACATCATCCCCATTCGTTAACATCCCAAATTGGGGTTTCTCTAAATCTGGCGTTGCCATCATATACGCCAACGCCTGCGGCAACACCGATCGCGTAGAAATCGTCGTCTTTTTCGATTCCAATACCAGCGTCCAAAACTGCCGCTGCATAACCAAGACATCAATCCGTCCCCGCAAAATCTCCTGCCCATCTGCTACCGTCACTTCCACGCCCGCTTCTGCCTGCATCCGAAACGGCGGATCATAAAACCCCGGCAGTTCCAGCAAGGGCGATGCTACCAACAGCATCACCGAGCCTTCCAGCAAATCGCCTTCAGCCCGATGGTACAGCAGCCGTTGGCGCATAATTTGTAGCTTCGCCCGTTCCGCCTCACTGAGATCGGGTAACTCTTGCTGCCACTCGCTAAAAAACTGCTCATCCTCAACCCGATGTAACCCAAACCGGGATTCCACCTCCGCCAAGCTTTTCACCACATCCGTTACGGCAATAATTCGCGTCACTAGGGTTCCTCCTCTGCCTCAAACAACGTGCCATTGGGAAGACATCCTTGCGATCGCGTCCAGTCTGACTCTGAAGGCTGCGTAAATAGGGCAGCAAGCCTGGACACGTTGTGCCATCCCGTAACGTCGCCTCATCATTGCTGATGAACCGCTGGAGGTCATCGCCGCTCATCCCTTCGTCATCGGCTGCCCAATCGCGCCACCGATAGGGGCATCAATCACAGGCTCGTAAGCCGCACTGGTGCCTTCTAAAACTGCCTCTTCCTCCCGAATCCTCTCTGTGTCATCCAGCAGCTTTAAAACAAAATCCAGGTCAACTGCGGCAAGCGATCGAGTTCCCCATTCAGCCCCTTATCCTTCCGCATGATGTCTCGCGCTGACTTGATCACGCTGCCCAGACGTTGTGCCGTGGTAATGGGAGTCTCACTACTGGTCTTCCGTTTTGCCATGAACCCTCTACGCGGAATACAACAAAGCCTGAGTTCGTCGATCGCCGCTTTCAGCGACTCCGCGCCCCCAAACAGGGCGGCAATCTCACGCACATTACCATACTTCGCTTCCACCGCTTTCACCTTCAAGGCGGCTGGTAGCACAAGCTGTTCCGGTCCACTCGGTATAGCTCTGCAACAGCACCTCTAAAATTTCCTTCGCATCGCTGCCATACTGTTCAAAAAAGCTAGGATTTCGGCTTCGCAGCCGTTCTGCTCGTTGCCGACAGGTCAAAACGGGAGCGTCAAAGGCAAGGTGACAGAGCAAATCAAAGGGGTCAGCATCTGGTTGATTCGTGACTCGCTTTAAATCCTCAAAATCAATGCCGCGATCGCCGAGCTGGTCAATAATCTCCGATCGCTGCTCCGAGCTAACCCAGCGCTGCTGGATGTCAAAGGCAGAGCGGTACAACGTGCGAACCTGTTCCTTTGTGTAGTCCACTAACTTGAACGATCGCAGGCGGTTGCCGTTAGGGTCAAGTTGATAGACCACTTCGCCAATCACCTCGCACAGTCCACCATCATAGAAAAACTTGCGCGGCAGGATGTCCTCATCCTCTGGAACACCTGTAAACCCTCTGGGCGCTGCGTCATCCGCCTCAAACTCAGCATCGTCTGCAAAGTCCACCAGATCGATCCCATCCTCTGGCAAAGCAGGTTCAATCACTTCATCCGTTCCCGCTACCGTCTGCCCCTCATCGTCCATTGCCTCGTTTTCAATCCGGGCAGGCTCCCCATCAAAGTCTGGATCGGCAAAGAGGCGGGTGCTGTTGGTGTAGTCCAAAATCTCAAACGAGAGCTTCCCTTTCTCCTCATAGACGCGGGTGCCCCGTCCCACAATCTGCTTAAAGTCGGTCATGGAGCGAATCACCCGCACCAGCACCACGTTTTTGCAGGTGGGCACGTCAACCCCGTCGAAAGTAGCTTAGAGGTCACCGCAATCACCGGAGACTCTTCCAGCACATCCATAAACTTGTAGAGTAGCTGCTTGCCCGTTGCCCCAGCCTCAGAAGTCATGCGGCTCACATAGTCAGGGTACTGCTGCACCAAATCAGCATTGAGGTTGTTGAGGGCTTCTACCATCTCCAGCACATGCGGCTCATCCACACAGAAGACAATGGTTTTGCCAAAGCGACCATTTTTTCAGAGTGTTGGTGATGTGACGCGCGATCGCCATTGTCCTTGCTTTCAAGGCTACCGCCCGCTCAAAGTCACCCGTTTGATACTCCTGGTCACGAATCGTCCGCCCATAGCGATCCAAATCGTCAGCGCTGGGTCGCCAGCCCAACGCATCGAAGGTCGTTGTGACGCGGTGCACCTTGTAAGGAGCTAAAACCCATCCTCAATCCCCTGAGCCAGAGAGTAGGTATAGAGGGGATTGCCAAAGTAGCGATAGGTGTCTACGTTGTCATCCCGCTGAGGCGTTGCCGTTAAGCCCAGTTGATAGGCAGGGCGGAAGTAGTCTAGAAGCTCCGCCAATTGCTTTCATCCCTAGCGCTGCCACGATGACACTCATCCACAATGATCAAGTCAAAAAAGCCAGGGCTGTAGTTTTGATAGATGCCTGGTCGAGTTTTATCGCCTGCAAGTGCCTGATAGAGCGCAAAGTAGATCTCACGACTCTTGATCACTTCCCTTGAATTTTGTGGACGATGTTCTCATCAAAGGCAGCAAAGTCCTTGCGAATGGGATCATCCACCAGCACATTGCGGTCTGCTAAAAGAGAATTCTGGGCTTGCGGTGTTCACCTGTGGCGTTCCAGCCCATCGTCCACAGCTTCTGAGAGATTTGAAAGGCAACAGACGTTTTGCCCGTGCCTGTCGCCATCGTCAATAACAGCCGCTGCTGCCCACCGAGAATCGCTTGTACCACTCGGTTAATGGCAATCCGCTGATAGTAGCGGGGCACTCTCCCACCTGTTAGATCAAATGGGGTCAGGAGTTTAGCGGCAACGTCCTCACTCAAGCCCTCTGACTGTTTGTAGCATGCCCACAGGTCAGCCGGAGAGGGGAATGAATCCATTGAAGTCATCAGCCCCGTAGTGAAGTCAAACTCCACGATGCCCGTACCATTGGTTGAGTAAGCAAACTTCAGCCCCAGCAGTACAGCATAATCCTTCGCCTGCTGTAGCCCATCCTGCGGCGCTTTGTGTTTGCGTTTCGCTTCTACAACTGCCAACGGATAGTCACGCGTGTAGCAGAGCAGGTAATCGGCGTACTTCCTTTTGCGACGGCGATCGCGTCCTCCAGTCGTCAGAATTCGCCCTGCATCGATCGGATACTGCTCTGTAATGAGATGAGGAGCATTTTCCCAGGCTTTCAGCTTGGGTAGCACATATTTCCGGCAAGTATCCGCTTCATTGATGCTCATCTCGTCTCGGAGATAGAAAAAGACCTAAAATAGTCAGCTATAGCGTAACTCACTCTTCCTTACAAAATGCCCAAAACCGGGAAAAGAAACATTGAGCATCTAAACGTCCGGGTTCCCCTCTCCGAGATGGCAATCCTGAGAAACTACTGCGAGGTGAATCAGCGATCGCAATCTGACGTTATCCGCGAATTCATCCGGAGCTTGCAACCAGAAGTTTTCAACAAGACTCAGGTATGATTTTAATCCGGGTGCTTCCGTGCAGAATGCAGCACCCGCAAAATTTCAACCGTCTTTCCCTTCACTCGGTAGACCACAATAAAGGGCGTATTTGAAATCACCAGTTCCTGCGTACCCTCCACCCGTCCCGTTCTGCCCATCATCGGGAACTCTGCCAATTGCTCCACCCCCACCTGAATCTTCAGTACCAGCCGTACCGCTGCATCCGGGTCATTTTCAGCCACATACCGATGCGCTTGCTCCAAATTCTTTAGCGCTTTCCGCAGCCATTTAACTCGCACGGGTCAACTTGGCAAAACTGCCTGTACCTCCTCCTCACTGGCAAAATCTCCCGCCTCCGCCTCCGCAATCCCCTGCTGAATCTCCTCTAACTGCCACTGGTGCATCTCCAGGTAAAGCGCGATCGCCTCATTCAACACATAGCTGCGATCGCGATCCATCCCCGCTGCGATCCCATCCAGCGCTGCCCGCTTCTCACTATCCAGCCGAAACGTTACATTTTCCTTACTCATAACCGCCCCCAACATCGAACCGATTCCTGCTTCCATCTTGCATCGCCTTGCAAGGTAATGCAACTTTCCGCTATCGATTCGACTTCCGATAATCCCACGGCTTCATCCCATTCGGATTTCCCCACACCCCCGCTTAAGCCGTTTTGCCTCTGCCTCCCCCGACTCAGGCTGTCCCCATTCGGGCACTCTCCCACATAGCGGCTGTACACATACGCCATCCCCGCCGCCACCTGCTCATAGTCCAGTAATCGCTCCTGCTTAGGTTGTTGGGCAGTCGGAGCCGCCACAAAAACCTCACCCACAATGAGATCGTAGCGATCGCGCTTCACTTCCTGCACTATCACCCTGCCCCTGCCTCATCCACCAGCCGCTTTAGGTAATCCCTCGACTCCTTCCCCATCGGTTGAGCCAGCTCCAGCGCATCAATCCCACAGAAGCGAATGGTTTCTCGCCTGCCTCCGCTCTGCACCTTGATGCTATCCCCATCACTCACCCTCACCACATGCCAGCTTTCCGATCCGGGAAACTGAGAGCGATGCCAAACCTCACTCCCCAAACGGGAAATTATCACCGCTATCACACAGACTAATCCCGCGATCGCAATACTCCTTTGTTGAGCTGCTGCGTCTCCACCTGTGAGATTCGAAACAATGGAACGCCAATCAGTGAGAGGACTTCATTAATCGTGCCAGTCGGTTTTACAAAGAAGTCAAACACCCGATCAAGAAACCCTCGTTTTCTCTCCTGCCCCTGAACCGTAACAGTATCCACCTTCAAATACGACTGTACCAACGGCTCAAACACACTCAGCGCAATCGTTTTCTGATTATTTTTCTTCGCCTCATCAATTTTTGGTTAATGACTGTAATTCGTTCCTCAATCGCCTTCAGTGTTTTGGAAGTGGCGATCGCTCTCCCTGCAATTGCCCAATACAGCTTTCAGTCGCCTCCAGACAGGGCAGTTCCCCTAACATCGTCTTCCAGACATCATCATTGAACTGAACCTGAATTAGCTTGTCTAACGAATCGCCAGCCGGGTTGAGTGGATTGGGATTGGTTTTAAGAGAGTCCGGATCATCCGCAACCGCTGGCTTTTGATCATTCTCCTCCTCCGGTGGTGACTCATCCTCACTGGGAGACGGTTTTACCTGTATTGCCTTCGCCGGGGAGACGGCTGGACTTGGGGAGACTTGGACTCCGCCAGAGCGGGAACCGATGTCAGGCACAACCAACACAAGCTCCACAGTAAGAGCCTGGTCATTAGTAAGAGCCTGGTCATTTTGCCCACTGAACTTGATGCGTTGGATTCTGCCACTGTAAGGACTCTGTAAGGACTCCTGACCGCTGAAAGCGTCGATAGTTGGGTTTCGACCTGAGACAATTGCCCCTCCAGTTGGGCAAGCTGCCCCTGCTGCTGAATTTCCTGTTGACGTAGCGCGATCGCCCGTTTCGACATTTCCAACGAATGCTCATACTCCTGGAACTGGCGATCATTCTGTGTCTTTGCCAGTTTCCCTTTGCCGTTTCCACCTCTGCCACTGCCTGGTTGAGCAACCGTTGTTTCTGATCGAGCACCACCTGCTCATGGGGAATCGTTGACTCTGGAAGGTCACTTTTCGGCATCGACTGAAGCAGGTCCAATTTTCGCTGCTGCTGTTCCTTCACCCGTTGAGCATCCGCCGCCTTAATTTTCAGCCGTTCCACGTCTGCCACTTCAGACAGAAACGAAGATGTGGGTAAACCTGCTACCTCTGGAGTCGGTTGATTCAGTTGTGCCCGCAGGCGTGAAAGCTGCCCTTTCAACTGCTGACTCTGAAACTCCAGACGGGAGCGATCGCGGCTCTGATTGATTGGTCTTCTAGAAACACTTCACGAGTTACCAGAGCGATCTCTGCTCCGACAGTGACGTGTACTTTCTCTGGTGAGATCTGGGACTCTGGACTGGTGCCAACTCGATACAGCCTCGCCTGTGAATCCTTTACCAATAAATCCTGTGAAACCGTACCGATAACTTCATAGTTGCCAGCGATCGCCTGCTGGGTAATCGTGTGCCGTCCCACAATCCGAGCGAACACCTGATGTTTGCTACTCTCCCGCTGGTAGATTTCCATTGCTCCAGACTGGGAGCCTAACACCTGGTCAAAGCTCCGCATGATACCACCCGCGCTGTTGATATTGATGCTCAAGACTGCCACCAGCACCAGCACACCGAGAACGATCGATTCAGCCTTACTCCCACTAGCTAGTCTCAACCGGGGTTTGCTGGGATGACTAATCGCGCCTGGTGGGGGAAGAATGCCGCCACACCCGACTTGGTGAATACATCCCCAAACCAGCCCATCCCATAACCAATGACCAACGCCCAATAGAATTCGGATTTACCGAAATACCACAGCGGCAATAGGGCGATCGCGACCATGCCAGTTATCAGAAATGAGTGAGTCGCTGACCGATGGGGAAACCGAGCTTCCAACCAGCGGCTAATCGGAAAGAAGATTCTGCCGGGGACGCTACCAGTCGTATCAATGTCGGGCAGTTGAGACGCGATCGCAGCCGTGCCCAATGTCCAGGGGTCAGCCGTACCCATGAGTAGGGAGGCAGAGGTGATCGCCAATGTCGCATGAGTTGCTGTCAGCATCAGCCCACCCTCGCAGACTTCTTGGGCAGTGAATAGAAGATGAGCCGCATGATGCCAACGACAACGGTAAGTATCCCGCCGATGAGGTACATGCTGGTGGAATTCAAGCCAATGCCTACTACCCGCACGATCCCAAACACCATCAGTGCCGCAATCAAATAAGGTGTGCCATCGATCCATTGGGTGTGGTCGAGGGCAGTATTTTCTAAGCCCAAGTATTCTTCTTCAATTACCCGCTTTGCCAGCATGGGATTGCCGCCGCACCGCTGCTGAAGTCCTGCCAGTTGAGCCGTGTTGATACTTAACCCAACTTCGAGGGCATAAGCCGCCATGATGTCTCGGATCTGCACATCCGTCAAAGGCTTGAGTTCTAACCGGGGCAGCTTCAGGAAAATGTCTTTGGCAGGGGTGTCGTTGCCAGCAGCAATAGGGGTTGTCCCTGTTCGTGCAGAATCTCCAGGAAGCGGCGGAACTCTGGGGTGTAATGGTGAGATCATCACAAACCAGAAAGGTCGTTTTGTCACGCAGGAAGTCAGCGATCGTGCTTCTCAGTCCAACGGTTGTCAGATTCTTACCCGCCAAGTCCTGGGTATCGATTTCTAACTGTTCCGCAATGAGGGTGAGCAGTTGCTTGGTACTGGCAGGCTGAATCAGTGCTAACTGGTAGCCTTCGTCCTTCAACTCCTGGGCTACTGCTTCAACCAGTACACTTTTGCCAATACCCGACTCACCCACAACTAACAGACTTGAACCGGAACGCAGAACAGCACCAATCCGCCGTTGCTCAGTGGTACGGTAGATTCTCACGCTGCCTGCTCCACTTCCAGGATCCCGCGCTTACGTTTCCAGTTGGCAATCGCCCGCCGGCTGCAAGCTTCCCCGGTGTGGCGCTCAACATAAGCAATCAGCTTTTCGGTTTGCCGCCTGACTTGCTCATAGGTGAGCGTACCATTGGAAGCCTGAACGATTTCGTTCCGGGTAAGACCGTCTTGTTCCTGAAGCACTTTCAGGAGTTGCGATCGCGTCCGTTGCCCCTGGTCAGTCGTTTCGTAGATGGAAAACATACGTTGTAAAATGCCTGTTCGTCACTGTTTTGTCCTTCGCTCCTTAGAGTGGACAAGCGAAGGAACACGGTGATCAGACAGAGTTCATTAACTCCTCTTACTACTGTGAAGTAGAGGTCGCGGCCAACTGATACCCAATTGTGATCTCAATAGATGACAATTGCTATGATGGTTTCTGTGTAAAGATTTTAGCTTGCAAATACCCATATTGGGGTAGTAGGGGTCGTGGGTTCGAATCCCGCCGCTCCGATAGGTTGAAACCCTCTCACTAAGAGGGTTTCGTCGTTTTAAGAAAAACTGATCTAGAGCAGCCATTTTCAATAAGGTATCTCAACCTTACATATCCTGATATGGTTTGACGCATTGATTGAGATAGGATTGCGATACTGAAATCCTCATGTAGCAACCTCTGGAGGGGCTGGATGGGTCAAGTTGTCGTGTCGCGATCGTCATGACGCACTTAGAAAATACATAGGCTGCCCCGTGGCTACTGGCTGTAGTCCGGGGCATTTTTAGTGAGGCGATCAGGATGCCTATTGAGAGAGATACAGATGGGCCGCATCTTCCAGCAAGTCGGATAGATCGCGCTCTTCCTCGACAGCCCTGAGTTTCAGAGCTTTTTTGAGTTTGGGTTCCATGCGAATAGTGAGAGTCTCACGGAGCGATTTAGTATGGGTGACGGTCTTCATGAACGACAATCTATTTATTTTTGCTTTGAACGACTGTTCAATCCAATCACAAATGATTAATCGTTCAAGTGAATATGTGATTTTGAAGTATGATTTTGAATAGGTAGAGACTGTTATGAGCTGAGATTTGACGTGGATGAAGGGGTTTTGAGCAGGCTAGCGGTGGCAGTACAGGAGGCAAGGGGTGATCGTTCGCAGCGAGAATTTGCCCTGATGTTGAAGGTGTCTCAGTCCACAGTGCAGCAGTGGGAAAATGGCAAGAATGTCCCCAGTCTGGAGAATCTGGAGAAGATTGCCCTGATGAAGGGGATGCTGGTGGAGGACTTTGTTGCCTACCTCTACAACCGAACTGGAGGAATTACCAGTAAGGACATCCTGGACCGGATTAAAGTGATGCCATCGAGGGATTTTGGCGAAATTTTGCATGTGATTGGCGATCGCCTCGCTCCATCTGAGGAAACCAAGCAGGTGAAGAAAAACGTGAAGGGAAACGGCAAGAAACCGAAAGCTGAAAAGCCCCTACGCCTAGTTCCTGAGCAGTCAAGAGATGGATTGAGGAGCAAACAGGAAGCCAGACCATGAAAACTTCAAGCAGAAGGCGGAGGTCGATGAGATGTTGAAGGTTACCGTTGAGGATGCAGCACGAGACTTAAAGGCTCTGCTAGAACAGGTTGCCAGGGGAGAAGAGGTAGACTTGGTGGAGCAGGATCGGAAGTCGCCCGCCTGATACCCCCAACCAAGGGAGCAATGGTTAGCGAGTATGCGGGCGTTCCGAAGTTCTCTGCGAATTAAGGGTGAACCTCTAAGCGCAACGGTGATTAAGGCACGTTGAAGGAAATAGGTTGAGATGATGGTTGCAATTATTGCTGAACACATTGAAATAACGCCGAGTGTGTGTGGAGGGAGACCCGCATTGCGGGACACCGGATCACAGTGCAGAATGTGGCGATTTGGCACGAGCGGATGGGACTGTCGCCGGATGAAATTGTGTCGCTTCATCCCAGCATTACTCTGGCAGATGTGTATGCGGCACTGGCTTACTATCACGATCACCCGGAAGAGATTCGGCAACAAATACGAGAAGATGAGGCTCTGGCAGCAGAAATGCAGGCTCAAACTCCATCTTTGGTGGAGCAAAAATTGAGGATCGCAATGCCGGAAACGATTCGGTTTCACCTGGATGAGAATGTGAGTCAGGCGATCGCGGAAGGATTACGGCGGCATGGGATTGATATAACGACGACCCCTGAAGTTGGACTGATGGCAGTTACGGATGAAGCTCAGGTTGAGTTTGCCCAACAACAGGAAAGGGTAATTTTCACTTAGGATACGGACTTTTGCGCTTACATCGGGCTGGCGTTGCTCACTCCGGTATTACCTATTGTGTTCAGGGGAGCCGTTCAGTGGGCGAGATTATTCGAGGGCTGGTTCTGATTTGGGAATTGTTAGAACCGGAAGAGATGGTGGGGAAAGTCGAATTTTTGTAGGGGCGATCGCTGCATCAAATGAGGTCTCGCTGGTAACGGCAGATGAAGGGCTGGCTGAAAGTGCCAGGATGCTTAGGTTGAGGTGCGTTTTGGGACTTTCCAGCTAGAATCAACCAATCACAGGATCAAGTAATTAAGCAATCAAGTTATTCATTGCAATAGATTTAGAAGATGCTGAAACATGGATCAACCGACTTGTCGCAGGGAAGTAAGCTCAAGCTTCTAGAGACTTTCTGATTTTTCCTTGATTAGTGAATACATAGAGCGTTTGGTTTGTGGTAATGAACATCATCTGATGTGGCTGGCAGGTAGCTGAGATGGAAAGAAGCCGGAAGATGGAGCAAAGAAAGTGGAAATGAATCATTCAGCCACCCAGCTTTCAGCAAGTAACTTGTTTCCAAATTGTGTATTTATAAAATTGCATAGTGAGCCTATTCAACCGGAGTCGGCGATTTCGCTGATTGTAAGCACTGCTCCGCTACAGCAGGTGTCTGTAAAAGAATTTGAGTTAAAGCTGACCATCAGGTTTGGTGAACAGGAAATTCAAGTGCCGGGAGGTCGCGTTTGTTTTGGGCTAAAGCGGGGTGAACTGAAACTAAAGCTTGAAAATGGTTTAATACCTCTTGAAAAAACAAAGCTTATTGCTCGGCTGGAAACTGAGATTGAGTTTGAAGAACAACAGGAGAAAGGGAAGGAATCTGAGGCAAGTATTGCTATAGCGGCTGGTATTAAGACTAAGGATAGTGATAAGACTATCGTCAAAGGAAAATATAAAGCTTATCCTATTTCAACCAAAGGAACCGAGGAAGAGCCTGTTTGGGTATTTGAGACAAAAACTAAAGAGCCAATTTTAAGGGGACAACTCACCCAGGAATCACTTGGAGTGGTTCAAGTCAATTCAAGTCCTTGCCTTATAAGGGCAATTTTCAAAATTCGTGGACAATGTGATCTTTACTTGATCGAGTCAGAGGGCTTATTGAAAGCAAAAAGTCTTAGCCGTAATAAAACTGCTTTATTAACTAGAGAGTACTTCCTTCGGTTCATTGCGCCTAAACTCCAACCTTATATTAGTCAGGTGGAGGTGCAGTATGAATGCTGAAGATGCCTTAGTGGTGGTTGAAAACTTACTTGCTAAACGAGGACGCAGACTAAACAATGCTCAAAGAGTTATATTTTTGGGAGCGTGGCAGGGCAAGAGCTACAAAGAAATTCAGGAAGATGTTCCTTTTGGTCTAGATCATCTCATGCGAAATGTGGTTCCCAGACTTTGGATACTCCTTAGCCATGTAATAAGTGATGAACTGGGAGAAGCTACTAAGGTTAGTAAAGAGAACTTGCACGGTTCTGTAGTGCGTGTGATGGAGCAAGTTGGCTCTTCTGCTCCTACTTTAGCAATTGTTCCCACTTCAGAAATATCACAAGGTTCAGTAAAGTTACCTGACTTACTAGATGAACAAAGTTTTCAAGAGTTTCAACTACTAATTCAGCAATTTGAGCTAGCTGAAACTGATAATTTTTTTGAGTTAGCAAAATTTCTAGGTCGAGATCTGCGTAGAGATTTTATTGGTGCGGACTTAAGTGAAACTGATTTAAGCAATGGAAATCTCAGTGATGCTGCATTGTACAATGCTGACTTGCACAGTGCTAATTTACAATACACGGACTTGAGTGGAGCAGATTTAAGATATGCCAATTTGAGTAATGCCAATCTGAGCAATGCTGATCTCAGTGGTACTCATCTACATGATGCTAATTTACATGGAGCTGATCTAACTCAAGCTTACTTACATGGTGCTTACTTTAGTCGTGCAAACTTGCAAAGTGCTAATTTTAGTCGTGCTGACTTGCGTGGTGCTGACTTAAGTCGTGCCAATCTCAACAGTGCAAGTATGCATAATGCTAATTTACGTAGTGCCAAGCTGCGCTGTGCAAGTTTACGTTTTGCCAATTTGGAAGGTGCAAATCTTAGTTATGCTGATCTTACTCATGCTGATTTTACTGATGCTAACTTGCGATATTCCAATTTAGGAAATACTAAGATTGACTCCTCCACACTACTTGCCCCCAAATGGAAACAAGTCCAGATGATTCTTACTCAAAATATGTCAAATCGAGACCTAAGCAACACTGACTTGAATGATGCTTATCTTGTTGGGGCGAATCTAAGTCATACTGAACTACATGGAGCATCTCTAAGTGGTACAGATTTAAGAAATGCCGACCTTAGTTTTGCAAATTTATATAGAGCTGATCTGAATCGTGTAGTGCTGAATAATGCTTATTTAAACGGAGCCAACCTGAGAGGCGCGAACTTAAGTTACGCAGAACTTAGACATGCTAGCTTAAGTGGAGCAAGATTAGAAGAAGCAATTGTCGAACATACTTATTTTGGTGAGGGTTTAGGGCTGTCGGAAGATGAGAAGCATACCCTGAAGGGGCGAGGAGCGATTTTTGATGATTCTCCTCCAGGTAGTCGCGAACCAATTTATTCTTTATCTCCACAATAAAATAGTCCTTCAAAACTCCTCAACTTCAACCTGAACGCAAGAGAGTTGTACCTTACAGCCCACACAGGCAGCCAGGGCAATGGCAGTCTCCAACGTGCAGGACCAGGTATCGAAGATACGACGGATTTGGGAACGGCGGTTATCGATCGTTGCTTTTTCGTCTCCCGGCTTACCGCGTGTCTGATAAAGGTTACAGTATGCCCGAATCAGTTCCAGTTCCCACTTGCGATCGCCCCACTTTGCAACGGCACAGCGTTTGATCGTCTCTAAAAGACGTTGTGTAACCTCTTCCGGGTCATCGTAGGGAATGCCATCGATGGTGATCACAAAAAACAGTTCCGGGGCAAAATGAGCAGTTTCTTCGGCTAAATTTAGCATGGCACAGTCTCACCAATGACAGGTACTACAGGTTAATCTTTCTGATACAGGTACAGTCCCAGCCCAAATCGGGCAGCAGCTCGGCGAAACGCCATGCTTTCGGTATTGCTGGATGGATCGCCATAAGCCAGTTCTCGCGGTTCTGTAACAGGGCGATCGAACTCATCTTTGAGTAACTGACGGTTCGGTTTCTCGCCAATCCAGACTTCCTTCTCTTCTTTCAGCAACTCGGTTCCGGTGGCTTCCCGGTAAACATTCCCTCAAGGTTGGGATGGTTAGCCGACCCGTCAGAAACAGGCGATCGCGTGTGACGACAGTGCTTCGGATCTCCCAGGTCAGCCGGGGGCATATTTGTCCAAAATTTCATTCACTCTGTACCAGGGAATGTAAGTCAACGTCTGTCCTCCCTGCCTGCGAGTTGCCAGAGCAGAACGGGGTAAGGGTCGGCTTAATGCTGTCTGAATCTGCGCCAGTGTCCATTCTCCAGGTTTAGATGGCGGAATCAATTTTCGATAGTCTGCATGGCATTCTGTGAAGTGGATTCCGGTCGCAACTGCGCCTACTTTGAGGTGTCCCTATCCTCTGGCGGGGATCTGGTTATGCCCTTCGCGTCTTACACCGCAACCGGAAAAGTCAATCAGACAAGCTTTAAAACTCGTCGGCGTAGCGCAAGTAGGCAGGTAATCGGCTCCTTTCTTCTTCTGCCTGCATCCTGGCGATCGTTTCCTGTTCGTAAAGGTGCATCTGCTCCAGCATGACAACCAGTTCCCGCAAAACTTGCAGATGTTCAGTGCTGAAGTGGGTTCGCATAAAACCTGGACACTCCAGAATCGCCGTATAGGTCAATTCATCATCTTTCTTAATCTCAAAGTGCATTGTTCAAACTCCAATCAACTATTAGAACTGGCATTTGGCATCGGGCAGTTTTCGACATACCCAGGTCATCAAATTAAGCAACGGTACTGGTGTGCAGTTCCATTGCCGCGATCGCTTCTCGTCGTTCCAGCTTCAACAGGCTGAAGGTATTCCGCAATAATTGCAGGTCGATCTCTAACTCTGCTCGAATGTCTTCAGCATTCTTCAGTTGCAAACTGGCTTCGATGTAGTCCCGGTCAGTTTCCATCAACTCAGCCCGCTTTGCCTTCCGCTGGGAGTCGTTCTTCAAGTCCTGGTTAAACGCGATCTGACGATCAATGCTGTTCAGACAAAATGCAACACTTTCACGCAGGGTTCTAAGCTCCTGGTCAAGCTTCAGCATTTCCTTTTGCAAATCAGCGATCGCTGGTACGGTTCCGGTACCTGGGGAACGGTAGCCTATGCAATCAGGTGCGGGGTAAGGGTAGAGCTTTACCCCTTGACGGATGAGGCGATCGCTCCAGCATGGCTGATAGTTGATCAACTGAGCCTGTTTTGATTTAGAGATGGCAATTGTTCCCACCCGGGTACGAAAGGGATATTCTTCCTGTCTGTCGAACATTGCAGACTGCCCTGGAAAGACTAAACAAAAACTACTTGTGCGATGGGCAGAGGAATAAAGCTTTGAAGAAACAGATAACCCTGTGAGGAAGTGGTATCTCCCGACTCGACCACTGATTTTTGGGCTGATACAAGTCGATCACTTCGAGCCAGGGGATGCCCGACCGAACGAGCAAACTCTCATCGGTTCCAACAAAGTGTCAGCATGGCACGGCGACGATTCTGGTCGGTGCGGTGCCCAAATCAAAAACGTGGCTCGGTGCCTTCTACTCAAACGGGATAAGCGATCGCAAGTAAACTGGCTGGCACGGAGCCACACTACTGTCCCCTTAGGGTACGGGGACTCGCCCAGCGGCGTAAGCGGGTTTGTCCATCTGGTAATCTGCTTCCTTGCAAGAGTTCTGTTGGAAAAATGTGTGTTTGGAAATTTCCGAAAGCATTTTTAGAAGAACAGTTTTCAAACGAATGATTGCAAAAAAAGCCGGAGAGCCTGCTGCCCCCGGCAAACTATCAGCAATGAACCAGCCTCACCCGACTGCCCCGACTCACTGGACCTAACCTCACTGCTCCATCCGGAACCTCACAGGGAACAGAGACCGTAAACTTCCCCAGATCATCCTCCCGGCTCCGAACCTTCACCGCATAACCCACCACAGCAGCCCACTTCCCGGCAAAATCCGCAGGCAAAGAATCAAACCACACCTCCGCCACGAACCCTGTAAAACTGCGATCGCTTTAGATTCTGGAGATCTGGACTTCTATGAGTTTGTTTGCTAGAAAACGTTGAATGGCGATCGCAAACCTTTCCATGCCATGAGATTCATCAGTTGTGAACAGTCTGGACGCGATCACTCACTGCCAGAAGTCCTGAGAACTATTGCCCTGAACGTTTGTCTGTTGGGAGCCTGCCGCCCGTGCTAGCGCACCGGCTGTTCTCAGCACTGGCAAAGAGCCACCGGATAGGGTGTCTCCTTGCAAAAAAATTCCGTCCGAAAACTCAGACGGAATTTAATAGTTGATTGGAGTTCGACTCCTGAGTTGATTGGAGTTTCCCTCCAGATTCCAGCATAGCCACAAACGAGGAATGCTGATAAAACTGTCTTACAGATAGTCCGACAGAAAATACAGCGGTTTGCAGTCAGATAGGGGACAATAAGGCATTACAAAAGTAGGTTAGGAATGAAACCCTATTCGATAGACGTAGGCGAGAAGGTTGTGAGTGCCATAGCGAAGGGTGATAGTTCGTTCAGGAAAGTAACTGAGCGCTTCTGTGGCAGCAAAAACTGTGTCGAGCGCTGGGTGACACAGAAGCGCACAGAAGGACACGTCGTCCCATCCAAACAGGGTGGCTCAGTCAGTGGTGGGATGGCCCATCAAGACCAGTTGATCGCAATTCATGAAAAACAACCGGAGGCGACCTTAGCCGAATAGTGTGAGTTGCTTGCCGATGCGACAGGGTTATGGGTCAGCCAAAGCACGAGGTGCCGAGCCTTCCAGAGGCTGAACTTACCGCCTAAAACCCCACTGCGCTCCAGCCAAGCTAGGAGTGAGCGCGTCCAACGCTTGAGAGCAGCCTATTGGACGCAAGTAAAGGAGATAGCCCTCAACGACTTGGTAGTTCTCGATGAGATGGGTGTGCTACTGGGGTTGATGCGAACCCCTGCCCGTGCTGCACCGGGAGCGAGAGCTTACGACTTCAAACCCTTTTATCGAGGCAGCAAGGTGAGTGTCATTGGCGCGATTAGCGTCTCGACGGTGCTGGCTGTGATGACGAGGGATGAGTCGATGGACGCTGCTGCCTTTGAGGTTTATGTTTCCAAGTGCCGTGTGCCGCAGCTATGGAAAGGGGCAGTGGTCGTGATGGATAACCTACCTGCCCATCAGATAGACCTCATGGCACCGTTGATTGAAGCCGTGGGGGCAAAAGTGCTGTATCTGTCTCCTTACTCTCCAGATTTCAACCCAATAGAGCACTGGTGGTCTCAGTTGAAAGCTTTTCTGCGACAGTTCTCGCCGACTACCTCGAAAATGATAGATACACTAGACTTTACCGGAAATAAGGAGGCATTTTCAAACGAAGCAATCCCTTCAGGCTATCAAATTCAGGCAGCGTTGAGTTGACGATGGGTGAGCCGGAAATTAGGCAGTCCACACGCTGTTTCCATCACATCATCCACAAAATAGTCGGTGCGATTACGAAATTTATGCACCAAAATGTTGCAGCGCTTAATGCCGCTAATTTGATGCTCGATTTCAACCCGCTCTTTGGCAATCTCCCGATTCCTTTGTTTGTCCACTTCACTGAGCGATTGATTTCGCGGCTTTTTCTTTGGTTGCCGAATCGTCACTCCAGGTGGAGCAAACCCTTGAAACCCAGGATCTTGCAGTAATCTACTACCCGCTGGGAACTGGTACTCCTCACCATCACAAATCGCTTTGTCATGGACGCTGCCACAATAGGTGTCACTCAAGAACATCACCTTGCCTCTCCGCTCGCTAATGACATGATTGGTCACACTGTGACGCTTCTTTTTCCACTGTAATAGTCCTGCTGGTCGTCTGGGTCTTGCGGGCGGTTAATCGGACGCTCGGTTCCATCAATGAGAAACTCTCAACTCGGACACTCGCGCAAAACGGCTTCTAATCGCGCTGGATTCCTTTCTGGTAACTGTTTCTCGTAGCCCAACGCTTGATTCAGAATCCGACTCAATTTGTCAATCCATTCGCACGCTTGCGTCTGTCCAAGCCCAAACAAAAATCCTTGCACCACTTGAGTCGGATACAACCGGAAGTACACCAAGATAAATAACAGCTTGTCCGCACTGCTCGATAACTCCGCATGCCGTCCTCCTCCATAGCGACGTGCTCGCGGTCTTTGAACATATTCCTGCTCGATATATGCCTGCCACGCTACCTCAAAGCTCTTGAGCAAGGTCTCAAACTCCGGTTGATTGAGTCCTGTCAGGCTTTGCAAAACATTGAGTTACCTTCAACCCTGCTGTAGCTTAACATCACTTATTGCCAGAAATCAGATTTATCTCTGAGCTTACCTTATTTCCGGTCAAGTTTAATGGTATCTTTCGCAGATTAATGTCGTCAAGCTATTTTTTCGGCTGAATTTGCATTTTTCGCAAATTAGTGTCGCAATTTCTTAAAAATGTTTTGTTCGCAGATTAATGTTGTTTTATTTCAAGGCATTCATTTAATGTCTACTACGAATCGAGTGCTCCTGTCAGTCCTCTAATCTTTGAAATAATTCAGCTTCTTGTGCTATAGCGACAGCCAGACTTGAGTGCTTACTGAAGAGTTGAGCGGAGACTAACAATCGCCCACTCATCGAATCACCAGCAGTTCTGTCCGGCGCGTTGTGTAGCGAGGAGAGCGATGCGCAGACTTGAGTGCCCACAGTTGCTTTGACCCATCGAGGCAAATCGAATCATACCGGAACCGAACTGCCCATTGAGGTAGTCCACCATCCGCATCAACTTGCGAGCTGAAGCTAAGGTGATTTCCGTATTGCCCATTGCCTATCGCCTATTGCCCCTATCATTGTCCAATTCAAAACTCACCATTCTTAATTCTCATTCCCTGCTCCCTGCTCCCTACCCCCTACCCCTGCCACCTTCTATGCAGGTGTTAACGTATCGTTAATCGTGTTGAACGAGCATTGAATTAATGAGTGCTGAGACGTTCACTCGGTTAAACAGATACTGGGATTTCTAATGAGACGAAGAGACATCGTTAAGATTATTGCTGCGACGATCGCGACATCTGGTGCAGCGTTAGTTGGTCGCACCTGGGCTGCTACTCCCGCCAAATCGAATCCATTGAAGGTATATACGCCTGCTCCCATAAAACCCGTTACCCCTCCTGATGCGCCCCTTAAGGAAAACACCTATGAACGCTTGTTAGGGGCTGAACCAACTGTCCAGGTTGCGGCTGACGGTAAAGCAACGATTTTCTGGAAAACAGCAACGCCCGTTGCAGGCGGAAATGTTTATCTGGGTGTACCAACGGCAGATCAACAGTTAGATTATCCAATCTACAGCGCCAGCACTCAAATTAAGGAAGACCAGCCAACAACCGATCATCAGGCGGTTGTTGACATTAAGGCTTACAGCCAGCGCTTTGCCCCTGAATATATCGAAAAAGGCGAAGGGGTCATCTTTTACCGCTTAGAAATGATGGATTCCCGAAGGGGCGTAATTCGGTTTATTGATCGCAGCTTTCGGTTTATTAAAGAGGGCGATCGCTTCCGGTTAGGATTGCATCTGGTGGAAGGTCCGTTTATTGCGGCGACCACAAAGGAAAGTGCCACTATTTGGTGGAAAACGGATCAGCCTTCGAATGGGGAAGTGGAAATTCAGGGCAAACGTATTTCCAGCAAAGCCGTTGCAGATCTCCACGTGGTTACGATGCAGGGACTTCAACCCGGAAAACCTATTCCTACAGCGTCAGTAGTCGGGTTGCTAATGACCAAGCACGATCGCGAGTCTATTCTGTTCAAACCGAACCTGCGGGCGACAGCTTCACCTTTGCATTTACCTGCGATGGACGCACAGGGCCATTGGGAGGAGGCGAAACAGCCATTGAAGGAATTAATTTCAAATCGGCTGCTGCATTGGCTGCTGGAGTTCACGACAAAAAAGCAGCATTCCTTATTTTCACGGGTGATTTGATCAGTGGCTACACCACCTCTGAAGATGACTTCCGTGCTCAGATGCGCTCCTGGAAACGGGCATACGGTCCACTGTGGCACCACATTCCCGTTTATACCGGAATGGGGAATCATGAGTCCCTATTTGATGAATACAGCAATGGTGATGAAGAGATTCAGATTGATCGATCGGGCAATAAAGCCGTTGAAGCGGTATTTGCCTCTGAGGTTGTCAATCCGGAGAATGGCCCGAAACCAGAAGCACCGGGATTACCAACCTACAAGGAAAACGTTTATTCATTCGATTATGGCAATTCCCACTTCTGCCAACTGAACTCAGACTACTGGTACTCTAGCGATCCAAATCAGGTTGGCGGAAATCGCTCCGGACGAATTATGGATGGACAGTTACGCTGGCTTGAAGCCGATCTCAACGCTGCTCGAAAGCGCGGAATCAACCATCTATTTGTGTTTATCCATCAACCTGCATTTCCAAACGGCGGACATGTGCAGGATTCATTGTGGGGCGGTGCAGATCCGCTTGATACTGGAATTCGCGATCGCTTCTGGCAAATTGTGAGTGATGCAAAAGTAGTCGCTGTTTTTTCAGGCCACGAACACAACTACAGCCGCGTCATCATCAACGCTCAAACTCCCGTTCACAAAGATGGAACATCCAACCCAAGCTTCAAAAATCCCGTTTGGCAGGTGTTACAAGGTGCGGCAGGTGCGCCCTTTTACATGCAGGATAAAACCGTACCCTGGATAAAGAACGTCAAGAAATTTGTTTCACCCACGTGGGCCTATTCCATGATTATGGTGCAGGGAAATCGAGTCATGCTGAAAACCTACAGCTACACCGGCGAACTCATTGATTCGGGAGAATTGACAGCTACTTGATGCTCTCACCACGGCATCCCAAACCGATCGCTGAATCGTTTGAGCATCCGTTTCACTCAAACTATCCAACTCAATTCTGTCGCCTTCCTGTGAAGTATAAAACTGGCTGCTGTAAATGCGACGGCTTAACCCCACTGGACTTTTTCCATAAAGCGTTGCATAGAAAACACAGGCTGCCACATAGGAACCGATCGGGCTTGGATGGCTACCATCTGAAAAATAAAGATTTAACTGCGGACTTGTTGCCTGAATTTTTGCCAAGAAATGCCAACAGGAGCAACGTTATCACCAAGCTCTCTGGCAATTTTCAAGTATGCATCAGTCAATGCTTGTTGGGTTTCTGGTTGGTTTTGTCGCGCCCACGTCAAATAAAAAACCGTTTGGGCATGGGCACGCTTAATCTCAGCATCAAACAACCTGGCGTATTGGTGCATCTCCTCCGGAGCCTTAATCGGCAATGTGCTTTGCTCTTGCAGCACGACATAATCCCATCGGTTTGCTCTGATTTGCTGGAGGGCTTCACCCCGTTCCCAATGACTCCTTAACGTCGCTCCGCCGATCGCAACCATTTCCGTTTCTAATTTTCTCGGTTCACCTGCCGAAACAGCTAGCTGCTGTGTTAACCAGGGCAGATCATTGACATAGGTGTAGCTGTTGCCAATGAATAAAACTTTGAGAGGATTTTGTCCGGTCATATCGCGAGAACCTGGCTCAGTCTGCTTTCTCACAGGTCCAGTGCAAGCAACCATCAAAATGAGAACCAATCCGAGCCAGAGAACATTTTTTATATTTCCCATCTTTTACTGCAAGCACATGAGTCCTGATTTTCATCGTATAGCCGTAGCCAACAAACTTAGAACAATCTGTATGGCTGAAACCTTTTGTCACTGGTTGTTTTTTCCTTGACCCCTGACCCCCGATACCTGACACCTGCCATAGTTCAGCCAAATCTACGTTGAGCAGAATCTTGATTTGCGGGTATAAGTGTCACCTATCGCCCAACTTGTACAGTCAGGAGACGATGATGTGAACGTGCGCTGGCTTTTACCTGGCTTTTTAAGCGTATTTCTTATTGGAATTTCGGCACGAGCAGCCACGATCGAAACCTGGCGCTTTGATGCCGTGCGAAACCAGCTTAATTTCACGACGGATGAAGACATCCAGCCTAGAGTACGATTAATCGCCAACCCAACCCGTTTAGTCATTGACTTGCCCAGAGTTATTTTGGGACATCCCCGTGTTAATCGTCCGCTGGGGTCAGTGATTCAAGAAATTCGGTTGGGACAGTTCGACTCGGATACTACTCGGTTAGTAATTGCTCTAGCACCGGGTTACACCCTGGATCCCAACCAGATTAAAGTGCGGGGAGAAACACCCACTCACTGGTCTATCCAGCTACCCAATCCTCAACCATTAACAAGCGAAAACGCCTCTCCAGAGTCAGTAACAACTGGTCAACCATCAAACAGTCTGGAAATTAGCGTCATCGCTCCCAAAGTTGAGCCGCCCTTTGCTCCCGGTTCGATGTTTGCAGGAGTGGTACGTCTGGCTTCTCCGATGACCGACCTGCAAACCCAGGTGAGAACCTTGATGAGACGCTACAGCTTTCTACAAACGGGGATGTTCTTTGTGGATTTGGATACGGGAAATTATCTCGATATTCGGGGCGATCGTGTCTTTCCCGCCGCCAGCACGATTAAACTACCGATCCTGATTGCGTTCTTTCAGGCTGTGGATGCAGGAGAAGTCCGTCTGGATGAGACGCTGGTGATGCGACGAGATTTGATTACAGGTGGTTCTGGTGAGATGCAGGATATGCCAGTGGGTAGCCGTTTTAGTGCCCTAAATACGGTGACAAAGATGGTCACGATTAGCGACAACACGGCTACAAATATGATCATTGATCGCCTAGGTGGAATTGCCAAACTCAACGATCGATTCCGCAGTTGGGGATTGCAAGATACGATGATTCGCAACTGGTTAGCCGATCTCAGCGGCACCAATACAACCAGTTCCAGGGATTTAGTGCATCTACTGGCGTTAATGGCCAATAACCGGATGCTTGCCGCCTCCAGTCAGGAGCAGGTTTGGAACATCCTGCGTCGTACCACTATCAAATCACTGCTCCCGGCTGGTTTAGGTCCAGGGGCAATCATTGCAGACAAAACAGGAGACATCGGATTTTTGATTGGGGATGCAGGCATGATCACCATGCCAACCGGAAAACGGTATCTGGCCGGAATTTTTGTTAAACGGCCCTACGACGACCCCAGAGGACGAGATTTCATTCAGCAAGTTTCTCGCCTTGTTTACAACTATCTCTACAGCGTGAATTCGGTTTCATCCAGTAGGTAATAGGTGAGGGGCGAGGGGCGGTAGGCGAGGGGCGATAGACAATAGGCGACAGGCGATAGGCGGTAAAATTACCCATTGCTCATTCCCACTAACCCATTGTCCATTGCCCTTCGCCCATTGCCTACTGCCCATTGCCACTATCGGCCCAAATAACAATGGCAATCCGGTTTTTCAATCAACGATTCCACCAAAGTATTCAGGGCAGTTGCGGCTAACAGTCCCCCGCCCAATGGCCCTTCAACGGTAATAAACGGAACATTAAACTGCATCAACGTTCGCTTTGCCATTGGCGCGTGGCTGAATCCGATCGGCATTCCAATTACTAAAGCAGGGTGAAAGACGTCTTGAGCGATCGCAGCACAAATCGCCAGCAATACCGAGGGTGCAAACCCAACAATGAGTACACATCCATCCGGTAAATGATGCAGTTGGTTCTTCCAGATGTCCTCCTGCCAAAATGCCTGTTCTGCATCGGCAGGACTGGTTACATGAGGATCGTTGATAAGGATTCGAGTTGGGCAACCGAGATGGGCTAATCGGGTCTGGTCGATCGCGGCTGCAACACTTGGCACATCAACGACGATCAGACATCCAGCCTGAAGTGCACTACGGCTTGCCGTTATGGGCTGATTGCCTAATCGTATGAACTGCACCAAACTAACATCGCCACAGGCCAACACCAGTTGTGAGAGCAGATCGACCTCCACTTCAGAACGGTCTGATAGATCCGGTAACAACCGCTGAAGCGACTCGTGGAATGTCTCCGGGTGGGCCTGTACCTGGGCATCAAGATTAGACCACAATTTCTCTAACCCGTTAAAGCTTGCCTGGGTATCTATTTCCAACAGCTTCAACTGGGATAGCACATCTGTCTGTATTGACTGACAGTTTCGATCGCGTCCCAATAGACTTTCGAGCGCCGATGCGGTTTGTCGTAGTTGGACCATTTGTTGAATGATGGATCGATACTGCTGCTGGAGCTGCGCCATTAAGGTTTCTTGCTCTGCTTCCGGTTCATGATCAAGCAGCTTGCGGATATGTGAAAGCTGAAATCCTTGCTGCTTCAGCGCCACAATTCTTTGTAGCCGTTGAACATCCTGCTGGCTGTAGAGGCGATAGTTGCTGGGCGATCGCTCCGGCTGCGGCATCAGTCCCACCTGGTGATAGTGGCGCACCATGCGTGGACTAATTCCACCACCTGACATTTCAGCAAGCTCTTTAATCGTTAAGTAAGTGTCTCCCATAAATCTTGTGCACCATCGATCTAACCGGACAACTTTATTTCTCACACCTCGATTTTCACTTTCGGATTGAGGTGCAACTTGCTTCTTCATGTTTCTGGCTCAAGTCCTGCCGCCTTTAGCTGGGCTGCCAGTCGCTCCACCCGTTGACGTTCCTGCTCTATCCGTTCCGCTCCCCACAGCAGTAATTCTCCATTTTCATCCCACCACCGCAACCAGCACCCCGTCCGATTCTCGCGGGTTCCCTGCCAAACTCCCAAAGATAAACCCATCTTAGAGATCGAGTACCGGCTATTTTCATCTGGCTCCAGAATGCGATAGAGGCCCGCCTCGTTTAGGCGGTAAAACTCCAGCAGTCCTGACTCTGGTTCAAAAATGACATAGTTGGGTACCCGCAAAATTTGTTCATAAAAGAACCATTTGCCTGGCGGGTAGGTTGGCTTGATTGAATACTCGACCCCTTCAGGATCGGAAATAAATTCCATTACAACTAAAGGACTATCGCCCTGAAGCTGTGGCGTGTAGCTACGAACCACCTCATCTCGTGGAACCCGAATTTTTGCCACATACGCCCAATCTGGCGCTTTGATCACCATTTTGCCGTTGACTGTAGCGCAAATGCCGTGATTTGTTGGAGTTAGGGCGGTCGCTGGTAGCCGACCTGCCAGTTCCAGGCTTTCGGTCAATGCAGCGGCGAGAGAAGGCTGATTGATATTGTCTACAGGATCACTGGGAAGGATGTAATCGTCGGGAGTTTTTCCCAAGTCACAACGGGTTGGGTCGAACTGCTAATCATGACATCGGCTCTCTCGATGAGTGTCAATTCACTTTAACGTCTGTTTATAGAATGCGATCGGGCTTCCTTGACATTAACATCAGTGTCAAGGTTTAGCCTGAAGGAAGCGCTGAATAGGTAAATCATGCCCGTTGCTTCCCGATTAACTCAACTGCTTAAAGACCATTCGGATACCGCTGCCGCCCTACTGTGTGGCATTCTGCTGCTGTTTGGATGGGTTGCCTTGCATCTGAATTGGATTGGGCCAGCACTGCTCCTGCTGCCCGCTGCCTACGTTATTGGTGGCTACGACAGCGCCCGTGAAGGACTGACAACCCTTCTGGAAGAGAAGGAACTGGATGTAGACCTGCTGATGATTGTGGCTGCGTTGGGTGCAGCCTGTTTGGGCATTTGGCGGCGGGAATATTTTCTGATTGTGGATGGAGCTGTACTGATTCTTATCTTTGCCATCAGTGGGGCACTGGAGAGTTACGCTATGCAGCGGACCGATCGCAGCATTCGCAGTTTAATGAGCCTGGCTCCCGACCAGGCAACCGTTTTACGAAACGGGAACGAAGAACAGGTGCCCATCGACCAGTTGCAATTGGGCGATCAAATCCTGGTGAAACCAGGAGAACTGATTCCAACCGACGGTTTAATTTTGGAAGGGTACAGTACGCTGAATCAAGCGGCCATTACGGGAGAGTCTGTTCCAGTTGAGAAGACCGTTGGAGATGAGGTATTTGCCGGGACGATCAATGGATATGGGGCGTTGAAACTCAAAGTTCACCAGCCACCCGAAAGCAGCCTGATTCAGCGAATTATTCGTCTGGTAGAGCAAGCCCAAACCACAAAACCTCCATCGCAGCAATTCATTGAACGATTTGAACGGGGGTACGCAAAGGTCATTGTTTTAGCCGGAATTTTATTAATGGTGCTTCCGCCGCTTCTGCTCAAGTGGAATTGGGAAACAGCAATTTATCGAGCACTGATCTTTTTGGTTGTGGCATCGCCCTGTGCATTGATGGCAGCCATTATGCCAACGCTGCTATCGGGTATCGCAAACGGCGCAAAGCAAGGAATTTTATTCAAAAATGGGTCTCAGCTTGAGATGATCGGTCAGGTACGGGCGATCGCATTCGACAAAACAGGAACGCTGACAACTGGCCAACTTCAGGTTTGTAATGTTGTTCCTGCAACTGGATACTCTAAATCTGAAGTCTTGCAAATTGCTGCGGCGCTAGAATCATACTCAGAACATCCGATTGGGCAGGCTATTGTGCAGGCAGCAAAGGATTTCAGTTCTTTACAGGCCAACGATATTCAAGCCTATCCCGGTCAGGGAATTGCGGGCATGTTGCAAAATCGATCGGTGCTGGTTGGTAACGCGACCTTTGTTCGTCAATCATTTGTTCATCAATCAAATACGCCATTGTCGAGTGAATTAATTCAGTTAACCAATTCTTTGGAAAAAGAAGGGAAAACGGTGGTTTGGGTTGCATTGGAGCAGCAAATCCTTGGGTTAATTGGGGTTGCCGATCAAATTCGTCCCGAAGCAGTAACTGTGATCGCCCAATTAAAAAAATTGGGAATTCAACCGATCGTTCTGTTAACCGGAGACAACCAGCGCACCGCCCATACCGTTGCTGAAGCCGTTGGTGTCGATCAGGTGTATGCAGAACTGTTGCCAGAAGATAAACTGCACAGAATTCAGCAGTTTCAGAAGCGCTATCAAACGGTAGCAATGGTCGGGGATGGAATCAATGATGCACCTGCCTTAGCGCAAGCATCCGTGGAATTGCCATGGGTGCAGCCGGAAGTGACGTAGCGTTGGAGACCGCTGACATTGTGCTGATGGCGGATCGGCTGGAAAAACTAACGGTAGCTGTTCATTTAGGGCGACGATCGCAACGCATTATCAAGCAGAACATCCTGTTTGCGATCGGGTTTATTGTATTGCTGCTAGTCGTTAATTTTGCAGGAGACATTACATTACCGATCGGGGTGATTGGGCATGAAGGCTCAACCGTTTTAGTAACCCTGAGCGGTCTGCGGTTATTAAGAAGTAGCTAATTTAGGAGTCCTAAATCATTTGTGAAATGAGAGAGCTTTGTGAGAAAGGTTTCCGCAGGAAGCCTTTCTCACAATCTAGATAGAATCGCTGTTGCAGGAGACTATTCTCTGTTTATTTCCAACTCTTTTAGCTGATCCAACGTACATTTCAAACGTGGATGGTCTGGGTCCGTCAAATCTAATTTGTTCCAGGGTACCCGATAGCCGCCGTAGAGCTTGCTTGCTCCTAAAAGCCTCAAGAGCTTTAAACCGATCGTCCAGGCTGAGAGGCGTTCCAAGACCGCAGCCGTTCCGACCAAATACTCCTGGATGACCCATTCATCTCCCTGCTGCTCAGCGCGAACTTCCTCAATGCGCCCAATGGTGCTTCCTGTCGAATCCAGCACTTGCCGACCAAGCAACAACTCTAGATGTAATTTCCGAGTGTCCATTACCGTCCCCCAGGAATCTTTTTAATTACGTTTTCCCGGAGCCACTGCTCATAAGCCAGAGCCGAGCTTTCCTCCGCTTCAACATCGACATCCACATCAATCCCCACATCTCGTACCTTAGACCAGGGAATTTGAACAGATTCTGTCCGTTTCGCGCCCCATTTACTTTGTAGGATCATCACCCATTGCATTAAACGTGGATGCACTCGACAAGCCAAGGTCGGTAAACCGATCTCTATATAAGCAAGTCGGGGTGGTAAATCATCACGAAGCTCTACAACAATCCCATCCACTTTACCCATTGGACGCTGGTTACGATCGACAACTTGGTTATCTAATACATCCCGGATGAGATCCATCTCAACCTCCTATAATCTCTAGCGGAATCGCAACGATCGCTAATACGAACGCTAAAACAATGACAAAAATAACAAAACTGTTGCTAATCCAACCGTTGCGATACCTGCCAACATAACGTTCATCATTCATTAACACCAGGAAAGGCACCATAACAATAGGCAAAATCACCGCTGTCAACGCCATCGAAAACAGCGTTAGCTGAAGCGGATCAATGCCAAACACCATTAGCAGTGAAGCCAAAAACAAAGACCGTATATACAAAACTAAACCGTGCAGCATTGCTTGGATGTAAGTTTTCACCCCAGTTCCAGCCAAATGCCTGAGCCACAATATAGGCCGTATCGAGAGAAATTTCCAACGCCGCACCAAAGCAAGTAATTCCCAAGGAAGCCGCAAATAGAATGAAACCCCAATAGCCAAGCGGTTTAGTAAGCATTAGTGCAGCCTGCTCGTAGCTATCCACTTGAATTCCCTGGGGATTTAGCACTTGCGCTGCCACAATCAAGACACCCAGCGAAACGATACTGCCAAAGCTCATTCCCAGTCCGGCGATCCCCGATTTACACCAATAAATTCTTCGTCCCAATTATCTTCTACTGCACCAGAGGAGTAAAAGTAGAAAAGATAGGGGCTGATAATGGCCCCAATATACTGACCGCAATGAACAAATAATGAGCGGTATCCTGACGGGGAAGCGTTGGCAATAAACCCGTTCCTATAGCAGTCCAAGAAGGATTGAGCGTGAACGTTGCAACCACAAAAACCAGCGTAACCAGTCCCAACACAGATACCCCATTTTCAATCAGGCTGAAGTTACCTTTCCAAAGCAACAGCCAAATCGCAAAGGCAACGGGCAGTGCCCACCATTGAAAACTGATCCCTGTAACCAATTGCAGGGCAATACAAACTCCACCAATCTCTGCTCCTAGTACCAAAAAATCAACGATGATTTCTGCTATTAAGGGAAAAAGATAGAAGCTAAAACCAAATCGTTCCCGCACTGCTGCGGCTAGTGAATGCTTGCTAACTGCCGCAAGTCGTCCCGACATTTCCACCAGAAAAATGACGCAGATCGTGCCCAGAACAATTGCCCAAACCAGTTGAAACCCAAATGACGATCCGGCTTCAGCCGCAGTCGCAATCGCTCCCACATCGAGAAAACCACCAATGCTGGTGATAATTCCCAGCACAATTTCAAGAATCTTGCTCATGATTCCCCACCCGACGATTTTGTCAATGACTGAAGCCGCTGTTGTTCAACGGTCAATGCTTGAAGGTGTTGGGCGATCGCAGTATGATTGTTTTCTTCAACTGCTTTAAGCATTTGCTCAGTAAGTTGCTCTACTCGCTTTAGCTGTTCCCCTGCTTTGGGTCCTGCATGAGCGTCATTTAATGTGTCTGCCCCCTTTTGAAATTCCTGTTGTGCTCTCTGCAACGTTTGTTTAGCGTAGGAGGTAGGAACACTTCCCTGCGACTAGGCTTCTGTAGCCATGTGAACTGTTGCAGCCCAGGATGTAGCCGTTTGCAGTTCCTTTACCGTCTTATCATTGGATGATCGACTACAGGCAGTAAATACCGTAGAGATAAGAAGAAAACTTAGAGTATGAATTAAGGATTTAAGCATTACATAATTGTGATTAGATACATCAAAACAACGAATTAAATCAATTTGCAAACTGAATTGTAGTTATATAGCAGTCCACACCAGTTGCGAGATTGAGAGATTCTGTGAGAAAAGATACCATTGGAATCTTTTCTCACAATCCATTCAGGAGCGCTGCGATAATCTTTGGCATCTTTTAGACATGCTCTAGTAACCACACACTCTTATTTTGATCAAAGATTCATGTATCACTATATACCAAATGAAAGAGCTAATAAAGCCGATTCATCTGTAGAAAGATATAAATTAAATGCCTAATTTTACTAAACTATTAATGCATAATGAATAGCAGAAATAAGTCGGTTCCACTCGACAGGTTCATTCGTTAAGCGAACACCATATCAAAATGCTGCTCCCATTAGTGGAAGCAGCATTTTATGGATTTAAATGTTTGGTCCCAGTAAGGATGTCAGCAGGAATGAATCGGTTTTGAATTCCTGCTGCTTACTAGAGCGATCGCTATACCCCTACCGGAGTTTTAACGCTCACATTTTCATTGGCACCATCTGACTCAAGTGCTTCTCCTTCAATAAAGGAGCGAAGCATCCACGCCATTTCTTCGTGTTGTTCCATCAGGCCTGTCAGAAAATCAGCCGTTCCTTCATCATGAAAATTTTCGCTGCACTGATCGATGTGATCCCGCAGGTTACGAATAATTTGCTCATGGTCTTCTACCAGACGAGCAACCATTCCCGTTGCGGAAGGAACACTGCCAGCATGCTCTTTGATAGTAGCCACTTTTAGAAAGCCTTCTGCAGTTCCCAAGGGGTATCCACCCAGAGTACGAACACGCTCAGCAATGCTGTCAATATTCACGGTAAGAGCTTCATAGTGCTCCTCCCACAGCTTGTGCAGCGTACGGAACTGAGGTCCAACAACATCCCAGTGGTATTTCTTCGTCTTGATCAGTAGCAGATAAGCATCTGCTAAGTCACAGTTCAGGAGTTCAACAACCCCTTGACGTTGTTCATCAGTTAAACCAATGTTTAGCTTTCGCATATCTTACATCCCTTGTGTATGGCTCCATATACGAGTTGAACAAATACAGTACGAAAAGAGCATCAACCAAAGGAGAGATCAATGAATGCCTTTATTTCAGCGACTAATTCACTTATTGTCGCAGCATTCCCTCAAAGGGTAGATGGATAGCAAAGGCTCTGTCGATACATTTGGGATAAGTCCACTAATTCTGCTAAGAAAAGGGAGAGACGATAATAAGTATTGAAGATAGGGCAAAAGCAACTGGCAAAAATATTGAAGGTAAGGCTCAGGAGGCAGCCGGTAAAGTCACAGGTGATCCTCAAGACCAGGCAGAAGGAAAAGGAAAACAGGCTGAAGCAAAAGTTCGCCATGTCGGTGAAGACCTGAAAGATAAAGTAAAAGATGTCCTTGATTAATTCAGCCGCAACTTCAGACACGGTTTAAGACCAATGCATCAGTTCTAAGCCGTAAGATGACAATCATCTCAAGAGAGAGCTTTTTCCAAGCTCTCTCTTGCAGTTTTAAACTATTATCTTTTTACGTTCATTACTTTATTTAAGGTAGTTTGCAGAGAGGCGATCAAACTCTATTTAAACTGAATTTAAGTCCTATTTTAAGTCCTATAAAAATTCTGGCTTTAGAGCGACCGTTCAACAACTGTAATCAACATCTTTAGCAGGGCTATTTCATTCTAAAGATTGATTTGAGTTGCTTCAAGCTGAAACCGCAACGACGTTGGGCTTGAGCCATATTGTTAAAGCCCAAGTCCCGATAGAGATTGAGTGCCAGATTTCGAGCAATTGCCCATATCTGAGGCAAGGGAACTATCCGGATTCTACAAGCATCCTCAGCTTGCGTCACATCTCGCACATAATGCACTTTGTTTTCCACACCCCAATATGAGCGAATTCGGTGAGCAAACTGACACGCAGTTTCACGCAACGAGGAAATGTAATAGCGTATCTCGGTTTTACCCACAATTTCATACTCTCCTTTCAGCAAGGTACGAGTAGCCCTCACGCGAATCAAGGTGCATAGTCCTGCCCAAGGACGAATATCATCAAGAGTTTGACAAATTTCAACTATTCGTTCCTCTATGCGTCCATGACCTTTGCTAAATTCTGTGTAAGTGTCTTCCACTTGAAAGTTCGCCTTGACCTCTTTGAGCAGCCCAGATTGGTTGCCTTTGAGTGCTCCTAGATAGTGATTGTGACTCTCAACAATTGAGGTGCAACTTTTTTTGGGTGTTGATCGCATCAAAAGCAAACACCACTCCATTGCAAGCGAACTGTTTGACTAACTGGGGCAACACCTTGATCTCATTGCTCTTATGCTCAACCTCGTAGGGTTCAAGAATCAAACCCCGTTCAACCAAATACACACTCACCAGTTGAATCGCTGGATGCGGCTCAGTGGTTGAATGCTCCGATACCAGTTGATAGGAGCCACGCCATCGTTTGCCATCGACAGCTACCATCTCACCCGCACGAGGACTAATCTCAAAAACTTGGCTAAACAAGCTGAATACTGTTGATAATCTACGTTGAGCAGCACTCGGCGAATCGTGCTGTAGGAGGGTAAACGTCCTTTAGCTGGGTCAAACAACCCTACTAATTCATCGTGATAAGCGTTGAGCCAATCTCCAATGGCTAGAAACCCTCGACATCCTGCTGCCACTGCTAAGGTGAACAATGCTAGACACAGGGCTTGATTGTGCCGTTGTCCGGCTCCTCGTCGGGGGTCAGGCAAGTGAGCAAAGCTTCCACAATCGCAAGGGTGCTCATGGTTGAACGGCAGTAACGGATTAAGCCTCAGCTTATCGGATTGTCTACCTCGTCTAGAATGAAATAGCCCTGTTCTGTACAGGGTTCTTCTATACAGAGTTAGATAGAGCTTTTATTAGCTCTATCTATCAAAAATGGTTTACGAATAGCGAAAATTTGCGTCTCTATTACAGAAATAAAACTTTAAAGAAGTAGCGCTGCAAGCATTTCTGTCTGGATTCACCTGCCTCTCAAAGACTGCTTGTAAATGAATTTAAAGACGCTGAAATTAGCTTCAAGGCTTTACTCTCCCTGGCCCTCCTTAAAAGGAGGGGAACCAGGCCAAAATCGTAAAATCTCCCTTTTAAAGGGGATTGAGGGGATCGAAACAATCATTTACAAACACGTTCTTAGATCATTATTTCCCTTTAACTCACTACATCGATTAACGCCTCTCGCTGAAATCGAACGACACGGGAAACTGAGCTTCGGTATTTTTCAGCCGTCATTACTGACAGGGTAATATTAGCCTGATCAGGGTCTAGGATGTGTTTTACTGTACAAATTTGTCTCTTGTTGTTGCAGTAAGCAACGATGCGATCGCCGACTTGAATATTCAGTGCTTTGATTTTCAAATGACACTCAACTTCATTAAGAATTAGTTAACTGAAACTCAACGCACATTGCCCTTGACTAATCAGGGTTGGCGTTTGTAACCAACAAAACCAATGGCAATGCCATCTTTGTAATGGAGCATTGAAGCCTTACTCTAGAATAGCACAAAAAGAGGCACAGATCGCATCAAAGCACGCATTTAATTGTCAATGTAAGTTATACTTAATGCATTATCAAAATGGTTTTAGAAATGGAAGTTTCATTAACGCCTCAAGTGCAAATACCGTTTCTTCTAACAAATAGCTACAGCAGATGGACTCTATCTACACCCCGTGCTCAGGGCATGGAAAGTCGGCATATTTGCCTTTGTTGCTCAAATACTTTACTCCGCCATATCCGCCTGGGAGGGCTTTACTGGCGCTGTAGCCATTGTTATGAGGAAATGCCTGTTTAGGAAGCCGATTGAGATAGCAGCGGTTGATTTTTGCAATTTAGAAAGCAATTCAGAAATCAGTCTTCCGCAGGGTTTCTTGCGTGATTATTTGTGAAACAATTGAACCAAAAATTGTGGGGAATATTATGAAGGCATTACTGCTCTATCCTCGGTTTCCTCAGTCCTTTTGGTCCTACGATCGCTTCATGGAAATGGCTGGGCTTAAGGCAGTTATTCCTCCACTTGGTTCTATCACAGTTGCAGCACTCCTGCCCAACGATTGGGAAATTCGGTTTTTCGATCGCAATGTAACGCCTGAAACCAACGCTGATTGGGAGTGGTGCGATGTTGTCATGCTCTCTGCCATGATGGTGCAGATGTCAGACTTTCGTGCTCTGATTCAAAAGGAGTGCAGCTAGGCAAGAAGGTAGCGGTTGGTGGTCCCTATCCCACATCTGTCCCGGAAGATGCTTTGGATGCCGGAGCGCATTATCTAATCCTAGACGAGGGGAAATGACGATTCCGCAGTTTCTTAAAGCCCTTGATCAGGGTGAGGAAAAAGGAGTGTTTCGTTCTGGTGAAAAGCCAGATGTGACGCTTAGCCCTGTGCCGCGCTTTGATCTGTTGCAGCGGGATGCGTATCTGATGATGGCGATCCAGTTCTCGCGGGGTTGTCCCTTCAATTGTGAATTCTGCGACATTATCTCGCTTTATGGGCGCAAATCGCGAACGAAGGAACCGGGTCAGGCTTTAGCAGAGTTGGAGAACCTATATAACTTGGGTTGGCGAGGGTCCCTATTCATTGTTGATGACAACTTTATTGGGAATCAGCGTAACGTAAAACGCTTTTTGCGCGAATTGATTCCCTGGATGAAGCAGCACAATTACCCCTTCACGTTTATCACGGAAGCGTCTGTGAATTTGGCAGAAGACGATGAACTGCTCCATTTAATGGCTGAAGCAGGTTTCTATGCAGTCTTTCTTGGAATTGAGACACCCGACCAGGACAGTCTGCAAGTCACACGCAAGCTGCAAAATACGCGCAATCCATTAGTAGAAGCTTGCCGCAAAATTAATGAGGCGGGACTGTTGATTTATGCAGGGTTTATCCTTGGTTTTGATGGAGAGCGATCGGGTGCGGGTGAACGAATTCAAGCGTTTGTCGAACAGACCAGCATTCCCCAGCCGATGCTAGGTATTCTTCAGGCTCCGCCCAACACCGCTCTTTGGGATCGCTTAAAGGCAGAACAGCGGTTAGTCGAAACGACTAGCGCTCACATGACCGGGGACCAGAACACGTTGATGAATTTTGTTCCGACCCGTCCCATTGCTGAAATTGCGAGAGAATATGTCGAAGGCTTTTGGACGCTATACGAACCGACTAACTACCTCAGTCGATGTTTTCAACAGTGTCTCAATATCCAGCTTCCAGTTGGGCGGAGACAGTCGATGCAGTTTCCGCTCCACAAAGGGGTGCGGCTTGTCGCTCAGTTAATTTGGCATCAAGGCTTACGGCGTTCTGAAATTCGAGAACAGTTTTGGCAACAGCTTTGGACTATCTTGCTTAAGAAACCGCGTGTTCTCAACATGTATCTGGGATTATGCGCTGCGGGGGAGCATTTTTGGGAGTATCGCACGTTAGCCAGGGAACGGATTACCCAACAGCTCGGTTACGACCCAGTGAAGGCTGCTGTTTCACCTGAACAGAACCCTCTGCCTGTATGAGGTTGAGCTGTTTTGAAGCTATGTAACCCTTTGAATCCAATCTAAAACGCGATTCCAGGCCCACCAGGGGTCGGGATCATTGTATTGCTGTTGCCCCTTTCGGCTGCTGAGGTAGCCAACATGCCCGCCGTGAGCCGTCAGGATCAGGTCGATCGATCGATTTTTAGCACACACTGCCTGCAAATCATCTACAAGCGTCGGGTCAAACATGGGGTCATCAGCCGCATACAGGATGAGCGTTGGTTTTTGCAGATGCGGCAGTTGGTACAGAGCGCTACTTGCCTTGTAGTAAGCTTCTACGGTAGGAAATCCTAATTTCTGAATCACCAGTTCATGGTCGAAGGACCAGATGTCGTGAACCCGCGAGATTGCCTCTGGATTGATCGCCTCTGGATAATGGTGATGAATCGTCCAGGCTAATTTTTAAGCTGTCGCGCGATCGCCTGTTCCAGGTATCGACCGAGGGAGTCCTTGACCAGGTAAGTGAGAGAACGAGTTGATTCCAACGTGGGGCAGATTACCGCTCCACCGCCGATCTCTGACTCACTCAGGTCTAAATCCTGTCCCCAGGTTGCGATCGTTTGGGCAGCTTTTACCGCCCACAGGACCAGTTGCGCTCCCAACGAAAAGCTTGTAAACCAGAATGGTGCTGGACATCCCATCGCTTTAGCCTGCGCCGCAATGTGAACAAAATCCTCACCTTCGTACAGTCCGTCTGATGTAAGGGTTGGAGATAGCTCGGCGGTTTTGCCATGGCCCGCCAATCAAAAAAACGACAGCATAGCCCTGAGCAAACGCCTTGCGACCCAATAATCTCAGAAACCATTGATTTTCTAAACTACCCGTTATTCCGTAAGTGCCAACGATCGTGCCCCGTGGATTTTCAGGAATGGCAACCATACCAAAGATAGGAACGCCACCTGAACCCGTAAAAATTTTGGTTTGGTAAACTGGTTCGGCATCGATCGTCGTCTTCTCCCAATTGCGGCTGCCCCAAAATGCAACATAAAGAGTCATTGCCAGACCGTTTTGAAGTCCCCAAGGTGGGATATATGGTAGATGATTCATTTACGGCAGTAAGGATAGAGATGAGGGATGAAATCAAACCCTGATGAGCAAGGCTAATGGCTTGCTGCCTGCTCTACAACATTCTTGTATTGCTGTATTAAAAACCACGTTTGCAAGCTCCCTCACATTGCACAAGTAGCTTATCTTACGGTGTCCTTATAGGTTAATGGTGAGAGGTAAAGAGCGCTTGACATTACACAGGTGGCTACGTCCTACGGCGTCCCGACAGGTGGAATGTAGTAAGTAATCCCAGACCTCTTATTCGGAGGGTTTGGGGAGTTAGGACCCCAAAGAGGGGGCCGGGGAAATCCCCCGGTAAGGATGTATCAACGGAGCCACTTATCTTGCCCATTCCTCCCATAAAAAGCCCATGCACGATCGAGGATCTGCGATTTAGAGAAAACGTTAGATTACTCATGTGCAATTACCCAGGATAAGCCCGCTTCTACATCTCATTCTCACAATGACTCAAACCCTCCATTGTCCCATCCTGTCAGTTCCCGGTCCAGATCCTAAAACACCATTAGGAAACATCGCGAATCTTCTACGCTTCAGCAAAGATTCCGTTGGCTTTACACGGCAGCTTTTCCAAACCTATGGCCCGATCGTCTCCCTGCGCTACGGTGGCGGCACCAATCTCTACTCTCCCCTACCAAATTGTCCCGGAACAGTATTTGCCTACGGCCCAGAATTTGTGCGCCAAGTGGCCACTCAGCATGAGGTTTACTACAAATACCCCTTATCAGGCAGAATCTATCGCCGCAAAGATGATTCCGATCGAACTGAACCGCTCAAACACTTTGTTGTCGGCCTATTTGGTGTAAACAGCGATCAGCACCGTCAGCATCGACAACTGATCATGCCTGCGTTTCATAAACAGCAGATTGAGCTGTATCGAGACGACATTGTCGCCATCACCCAATCCACCCTGGATGCCTTTCAAGTCGGTGAGCACTACGACATTGCCAAAGTCATGCGACTTCTAACCATGCGGGTTGCCACGAAGACGCTGTTTGGCGAAGACATTGGTGAAGCCGGAACCACAGCCGGTCAGCTACTTCAAGACGTTCTCGCGCGAATGGGTTCACCAGCAGTGATCCTCCTGCGGTTTGATCTGCCAGGGCTACCCTATCACCGTTTTCTGACCCAAATTGCCCAACTGGATGACAAAATGCGCGAGATGATTGCTCGAAAGCGGGCAGACGGGTCCCACGATCGTGATGTTCTGTCCATGCTGATTCAGGCACGGGATGAGGAGCAGGGCGTGGGCTTAAACGAAGATGAACTGCTTGGTCACGCTGGGGTTATTTTTGCCGCTGGCCACGAAACCAGCTCCAACGCCTTAACCTGGACGTTATTTCTGCTGTCGCAGCATCCCCAGATTGCAGCAGATTTGGTGGATGAACTGGAGAGCGTTTTGCATGGGGACGCCCCCACCCTCGCCCAACTCGCTCAACTCCCATTTCTAGAAAAGGTCATCAAGGAAAGCATACGAATATTGTCGCCCGTGCCCTGGAATGGTCGGGTGACATCCCAACCTACCGAGTTGGGCGGCTATTTTCTGCCGCAGGGGACGGAGGTTTTCGTCAGCATTTACCAGACGCACCAGATGCCAGAGCTGTATGTGAAACCAGACATCTTTAATCCCTACCGCTGGGAAACCATTAACCCATCCATTTATGAATACAACCCGTTCAGCGTGGGACCGCGCCTCTGCATCGGTGCAGGCTTCGCCATGATGGAAATCAAAATCGTGCTGGCGATGCTGTTACAGCGCTACCGCCTACAGTTCATTCCTAAAGTGAAGATTAATCCCGTTGGAGTGATCGTTTTGGCATCGAAATACGGAATGCCGATGCAGGTTTGCAAACAGGATTATCTGTTTAACCAAGGAGTTGGCGATGTGCGAGGAACGTTGCGCGATATGGTGAAGCTGCCGAATTAAAAAGTGAATTGGGAAGAGTTGCTATGAGGGTTTATGCATCAAGCTTCAAATCTCCGACTTTTATGACGCAGTTATACTTTGTGAGCAGTACTCGCTCTACGATCTGTCACCCATGAGGAGCGATCATACTACCGAACATAAACGCAAGGTGATGATTTAGTTAATTCCTGTAGTCTATTCCAAAATAGCTGAGTGGGATATTTTAGACCTTTTTTGCAGCCTGCTTTGCCTCATATGCGGTTTGCTCTCCAGCTTGAGCGTAGGAAGCTTCACAGTTAGTAGTAGCGGCCTTTTCTGCTTTGTGGTAGTTGATAATTGCTGTGTCGAAATCTGCTCCAGTGGCTGCTTCATAAGCAATCCGAAAATAGCGGTCTAATTCTGATTCTGATGATGAACTATTAGGATTGATTGGTCTCTGATGTGCTGAAACGGCAATTCTAAGGGGATGACTTCCTGTAAACTTTTGGTTAATTGGCGTCACGAATTTAGCTGAAGCAACTGAATGAGGAGTAGCTAATAGGAGCAAGCTAATTAAGGAAATCACGATTGGTGTGAACCAGGATTGAATTAACATTAAATTTTTTATCCTATCGGGATTCCAGAGAAGTACACTATTTCACCTCCCTGGAATTCCATTAAATCAGGTAGAGATGTTAGAAGAGGGTCGTTCCTTGCCAATCGGTTGCATAACCTGCATCCTATTGAAAATGACTGTAATAAATCCGCAAACTGCATGGGCGGGTTTAGCAGCCCGCCTCACTTTGTAATGGATTTGACGGCAAAACCCGCCCCTACCAAACGTCGGACTTATGGAATTCCCATTCCTATAGCGCTGAGAGCTGGGGATCTCCAACGGGAATGGGGTTTGTAGAAATTGGTTTGACCTGTTCGATCGCCCATAGGGTCGCTTCCGGAGTCGCAGGAGCCGCTAGGGGAACGAAATCCGCTGGGCCAAAGGCGGCAACGGCATCTCGAATGGCTTCTCGCACCGACATTGCCAGCATAAATGGAGGTTCTCCAACCGCCTTGCTGCCGTAAATGACGCCATCCTGAGCCGCCCGCGTTAGCAGGTGAACCGTGAACTGCTTTGGAATTTCGCTAATGGTGGGGATCTTGTAGGTGCTAGGAGCATCGGTCCTAAGGCGTCCCTGGGCATCCCAGACTAGTTCCTCCATCGTTAGCCAGCCCATTCCCTGCACAAACGCTCCCTCGATCTGTCCCTGGTCAATCAGCGGATTGAGAGATTCACCCACATCATGCACGATGTCCACCTGCCGCAGCTTGAACGTGCCTGTGAAACCGTCCACCTCAACTTCGCTCACCGCTGCACCGTAGGCGAAATAGTAGAACGGTCTACCCTTCCCCGTGATCGGATCCCAGTAGATATGAGGCGTGCGGTAGAAGCCCGTGGCAGAGAGGCTGATGCGGGCATCGTAGGCTTGTTTTACCACCTCTTCAAAGGCAATCCGGTCTCTCGGATAGGTGCGGCAGAAAATCCACTCATCCTCAAACACCATGTCTTCGAAGGTGTCCAGATTCAGTATCTTTGCGGCGACGGGTGCCAATCGGGCTTTGATGGTTTCGCAGGCATCTTTGACGGCCTGACCATTTAGGTCAGACCCGCTGGAAGCCGCCGTAGCGGAGGTGTTGGGAACTTTATCGGTGCTGGTCGGCATCATGCGGAAGCGATTGATGTTAACGCCGAGCGCCTTGGAGGCCACTTGCAGCATTTTGGTGTGCAATCCCTGTCCCATCTCGGTGCCGCCATGATTCAGTTGAATGCTGCCGTCGGCGTAAATCAGAATCAACGCTCCAGCCTGGTTATAGGTGGTTTTGTTGAAGGAGATGCCAAACTTAACCGGGGTAATGGCTAAGCCGCGTTTCTTATAGGGATTCGTGGCGTTGAACTCAGCGATCGCCGCTTTCCGTCCGGCAAACTTGGCATTGGATTTTGCTTCATTCCAAACGCGATCGAGGCGGTTGTCGTAGATCTCCTGCCCGTAGTGCGTGGTGTTTGTTTCTCCGGTGCCGTGGTAAAAATTGCGTTCACGCACAACCTCTGGCGGTAGCCGGAGGGCACGGGCCACCGATCAACAATTTCCTCAATCACAACCATGCCCTGGGGACCACCAAAACCCCGATATGCCGTGTTGGAAACTTTGTTGGTTTTAGCAATGCGCCCCTGCACCTTGATGTTGGGAATGTAATAGGCGTTGTCTACGTGCATCATCGCCCGCATCAGCACGGGGGAGACAGGTCCAGGCTCCATCCACCATCAGCATAGAGATCAACCTCCAGGGCTGTAATGGTTCCTTCATCGGTAAAGCCAACCTTGTACTGTCCCAGGAAGCCGTGACGTTTTCCGGTCAGGGTCATGTCATGGTTGCGCTTTAGCTTAATGCGAACGGGACGGCCTGTTTTGCGGGCCGCGATCGCCGCCACTGCTGCAAAGGGATTTGCCTGGGACTCTTTTCCGCCGAAGCCTCCACCCATTCGCAGGCACGTCACCACAACCTGATTGCTGGGAATACCGAGAATTCGGGCAACAATGACCTGTGTTTCGGTCGGGTGTTGGGTGGAGGAATAAACCTGGTAATGCCCCTCAGCATCGGGAATGACCCAACTTGCCTGGGTTTCCAGGTAGAAGTGGTCCTGCCCATTCATCTCAATTTCGCCTTCTAGGAAATGATCCGCCTCCGCAAGGGCAGTGGCAACATCGCCCCGACGCATAAATTGGGGTTGATTGTGAAAACTATCGGCGGCGATCGCGGCCTTGATGCTCAACAAAGGGTCTAGCGGTTTGTATTCCACAACAACCTTCTCGGCTCCCAGTCGGGCGGCTTCCTCGGTTTCCGCCACCACCCAGACGATCGCCTGGGCAAAATAGCTCACTTCCTGGGTTGGAAACAGCACTTCGTCCTGAACAATCACGCCTGTGTCGTTTGTGCCGGGAACATCCGCTGCCGTCAGGACGGTGACCACCCCTTGACTGTGGCTGCGCCAGAAACATCGATTCGAGTGATCTCTGCTTTGGCGTGGGGAGCGAGCACCGGGTAAACGGAGAGCATCCCGGCAGGCATCCGCTGATCATCCGTATAAACGGCTTTACCGCTGACGTGATAGACCGCGCTTTCATGGCTTGAGGGCTTCCCAACGGCATTCATCTCGTCACCTCCAACAGCTCGGCTTCTACAGGGCTAAATTCAACAAAAAACTTTTCAAACAGGTTAGTAACCAGCACTTTGCGGTAGTCTGCACTGCCCCGCAAATCGGTCAACGGGGTAAAAGCTTCTCTCAGCGCGGGTTTGACCTGCTGCACTGTTGCCAGATTCCAGGGTTGTCCAATCAATGCGGTTTCAACGGCGATCGCCCGCGCTGGGATTGCGGCAACCCCTCCATAGGCTAGACGAGCATGGACAATATGGTTGTCTTCATCCAGGTCGATCGTGAATGCTGCCGCCACGATACTGATGTCGTCCGTGCCCCGTTTCCCAACTTTGTAGGACTGGCTCAAGCGACGAACTGCACCGGAAGAAATCGTTTTCGGAATTTTAATAGAGACAATTACCTCACCCAGTTTCAGGTCGGTTTGGCGGTAGCCTTTGAAAAGTCCGCCAGCGGCAGAACCCGAATTCCATCAGGACCAGCAATGGACAGTTCAGCATCGAGGGAAAGGAGAACAGGTGGCATATCGCCGATCGGTGAAGCCGTTCCAATATTGCCGCCCAGCGTTGCCCGGTTTCGTACCTGCCGCGCGGCAAACCAATGCAGCATCTCATCCATACTGGGGAAGATGCCGTGCAGAGTAGTTTCAATGTGGCTGAGCGGAACTGCCGCCCCAATAACAACCGCGTCCGAGGTGTGTTCAATCGTTTTGAGTTCCTCAACCGCTTCCAGGGAAATCATAGCCGGGAAGTGCTGACGATGGTGGGTTAGTTCCAATCCCAGGTCAGTGGCACCTGCTACCAGCGTTGCCCCGGATGCTGCCGAAGCAGATTAATAACGTCATTCAAGCGAGTCGGACGGTAAAACTGTTGGTCATTCCCGACATAATCCAGAGGGGGAAGACTGACAGACGATTCCTGTAGTCGATCGGCAAAATGGTCATCGGTAACGGCCCCTGAAACTGATTCAGCCGCACGCCGAATAGAAAGATAGCCGGTACAGCGACACAGATTCCCTTCCACCGAAAGGTCATCAACGTTGCCGTCATAGTAGGCCGTAAACAGGCTCATAATAAAGCCCGGTGTGCAGTAGCCGCACTGAGACCCCAGCGTTTTCACCATTGCTGCCTGGACCGGATGCAAACTGCCATTTGCTACGCCTTCAACGGTGACAATCTCTCGTCCTGCAACAGAACCCAATGGAATCAAGCAACTGTTCATCGCCTGATAGTGGGGTTTGCCGTCTGCACCTTGACCGACGATCGCCACCGTACAGGCCCCGCAATCCCCATCGCCACAGCCTTCCTTTGTTCCGACTCGACCGCTGTAGCGCAGATACTCCAATAACGTCATCGTGGGAGAAAGGTTCTTAATGTGAACGCTCTCGCCGTTGATGATCAGATCTAAATGTGTCTCCGACATGCTCTTCTCTTGGTTAGTTCACGTCAGCTTTGTAAGAGGTGACAGGTGGAGTACAGGTAATAGCCAACCCTATCCAGAGCTACTCCCGCCAATCATCCTAAAGCGTTTAACTTCAGCTACAATTCGAGCCAAAATTCACCGGTGGTTAACTCCTCAAATACGAGCTAACGAAATTCTAGCCTTCCCACTGTGCCATGTACTGAAGGAACTAACTGTTAATTTGAAGACGATCAACTACATGAATGGCATTGGCTGAAGCAGTCACGATAATATAAATCCCCAACTTTTCCAGAAAAGTCGGGAATTTAGGGATTTCTGATTCTAGCTATAGAGAAGGTGCTGTACGCTCTAAACTTCGTTTCGATTCATACTGCTTAGCTCACTCCTCATTCGTCACTCCTCACTCCTCATCCCCATCCCTCACCCCTCACTCCTATCGCTGTGAACACACATACTTCAATGTCGCATCTTCCCCTGATCCTGCTCTTGTGCTTCCAAGAGGACGACCTTCGCCAAAGTCATATTCTTTAATAACGTTGTTGCTCTCATCCAGAGACTTGGCAAAACGTAGCCGAAATCGTTTTAGCTGACAGTCAACAGACAGGTAAAATGCCGTACTGTAAGCCAGCTTTCCGCTGTCAGAATAGGGATTACCACCAACCACATAAGACCAGAAATAGCGAAATCGTCCTCGTCCCTGAACCGTTCCTCTATCGACATACCAGGTCTTGTTGCGACTATCCGTGACAACTGCAACCCAACTGCTCTTGGCAGGAGCGGCGCTGGCAGACCTCTTTGAAGCAGGAATAGAAACAGTGGAAGTTCCTATAAGCGCAGCGGTCAAACCGATCGTTAAGCAGACGTTTTTAAGGTGTTCATAACCAGCACGTTTTATGAATGACAGTGATAGCGGCGAACGAATTCAACCTGATTTACTCAGAATTACAAGGCATCGAACACTGATTCCGACAAACTGTTCTGCCAAGAAAAATCAAGCAGTAGTCACTCATGATTGATTCTTCCCAAAATTCTCCATTGAATTTCAAATCTAGTTCTGCCCAACCGGACGATCGCGCTATGATGCAGCGCTGCCTGGAACTGGCAAAGCGGGCATTAGGCCGAACAGCTCCCAACCCAATGGTTGGTTCGGTCATTGTTCAAGATGGAGTCATCCTGGGTGAAGGCTTTCATCCGGCAGCAGGGCAACCCCACGCAGAAATATTTGCCCTTCGGCAAGCAGGAGAAAAGGCCAGAGGGGCTACTCTGTACGTTAATCTTGAACCCTGTAATCACTACGGACGAACACCTCCCTGCTCAGAAGCGATCGTCGCGGCTGGGTTAAAGCGAGTCGTTGTCGGCATGATAGACCCAGATCCCAGAGTATCTGGTGTTGGAATTGCCCGATTGCAGGAAGCAGGAATTGAAGTGGTCGTTGGCGTAGAAGAAGCCGCTTGCCGGGAGTTGAATGAGGCGTTTATCCATCGAATTTTGCACCATCGGCCCTTCGGCATTCTCAAGTACGCAATGACGCTGGACGGCAGAATTGCTGCCAGCAGTGGACATAGCGCCTGGGTTACAAGTCCGCTTGCCCGATCGAACGTCCACCAGCTTCGGGCAGCGTGTGATGCCGTGATTGTGGGTGGTAATACCGTCCGGCAGGACAATCCGCTTCTCACCAGTCGTCAGGAAAGCCATACGCCACTGCGGGTAGTGATGAGTCGATCGCTCGATTTACCCACCGATGCCAATCTCTGGGACACATCCGCTGCCCCTACGTTGGTTGTAACCAAAGCGGGTGTGCGTCCCGATTTTCAAGCATTGCTAACAAAGCGTGGAGTGGAGGTGCTGGAATTGGAAACGCTTACCCCGTCTGCATTGATGGCCCATTTATATGATCGTGGGTTGCTTAGCGTTTTATGGGAATGCGGTGGCACACTGGCGGCACGAGCGATCGCGGACGGTTCGGTTCAAAAGGTGCTGGCGTTCATTGCTCCCAAAATTATTGGTGGTAACACGGCTCCCTCACCTGTAGGTGATTTGGGATTTACCAGCATGAATCAGGCTCTGATTTTGGAAGGAGTGCGATGGCGATCGATCGGACCTGATCTACTAGTTGAGGGTTACGTTGTGAACAGTGAACAATCGTAAAAGAGTAAAAAGAGGAGGGAATCGATTGTCTTTCTAATCAGGAATTTTGCATCAATTCTTATCACTCTAAATTCACCTTTTAGGTCTATAACTCTTTAAGAGATTTGCAAAATTTCCCCCTGTGAGATGGTTGAAATTCCTTAAATAGCTGTTATATTCGCGCTATTGCGACTTATATTAAAGGGTCCAAATTTTTTTGTCATAGTCTCTGTTTTCCCTCAATTTCATCCCCTACTCCTTACTTTTTCCCTCCATGCATGCTCGAAATAAAGCTCTTGAGTCTGTTTGTTGGCAGCCTCGGTATTCAGTCAATAGTTGCCAGTGGTTGGTTACGATGGCAACAGGTGGTTCTAGAACGGCAGCTTGAGGAGGAGGAAGAGACATTGACACCCTACGACTCAAAAGAAACCTACCCCTTAACAGAATCCTCTCAACCAAATGGGTCTACAGCCGCTCCAAAAGATCTGCGGTTGGCTGGTTGGGAGTTCAAAATTGTTCGGGCAAACCGGGATGCGTTTCGGGATCCCAATGTATTTAGACAGTTGTGTGATGAAGAAGGCCAGGCAGGCTGGATTCTGCTTGAAAAACTCGACGATCGTCGGGTTCGGTTCAAACGCCCACTTGCCCTACGTGACATCATTCAGGCAGAATTCCTACCCCAAGACCCCTATCGCACACTCTACGGGTCTTCCTCAAATTGGGGACTGTCTTAACGGCGATCGCCTTTCTCGCCGCGATTCTGCTGCCTGCATACCTGGGGTATGCACTCGTTTCCGCAACGTTGTCCAATCTTCGAACGGATTCTTCCCCAACCCCTTCGCCAAGCCCTGCTCAGACGGTGCCTCCCACTCAGACTGCTCCTTCTCCGAGTGTTTCTCCATAAGGCTACGCAAACCTCGGAGTTTTACTAGAAATGAACCATTAAAGCCAACACAGGGCTTAAAACTCCGAGGTTTTGGTCAGTAGGTTACTAGAGAATGACGCTACGAGCAACCAACGCGCCTACCGTTTCCAGGCGGAAGCCCCAACCCTGGGGAAGATTCCTATCGCTGTCATTTTGGCCCAGATCGACATAAATACGGGGCGGCACAAAGTTGACGCGATCGCCTGCACCAACAAGCATCTGGTCTGCTTGCTGCATGATGCCATTGACCATTTGATTGAACTCGTCGTAACTGTTGTAGGACTCATCAAGCTTTTGGCTGACCATATCAACGAATTGCCCCACCGCAACTACCTTTGGATCCGTTGGGGACGTTCGCTTAACCCAAGCTGTTGAATTAGAGCTGGCTCCATGAACTTGAACATTCGTGCCTGAGCGTCTGCAATCTTTTTATCGCTTACGGCCTGCTGGCGAGGTAGCAGAGTGCGGAAGGCACGGCGAATCACCTGCGAAATCTTGAAAGGTGGAAAGGAAAGGCTGTTGGGGTCGATCGTCTGCCCATTTTGGGTCATTAGCGTATCTAGAGACGGCAATGATTCCGGCACGAGGGGCATCGGAATATTGAGTGCCTGAAATTCTGGATTTTTGGTTTTTCCGCTCAGCGCGTTTGCGTGTCGCTTGTTTTGCATGGTTTGTAGCTCCAGCACCCGATCGACCTTCCAGGGATCTCCAAGTAGTTGAAGTAACCCCTGCTTGTTGAAGGGTAGACCAGCGTATTCAGGCTGACGTACATAAACTCAGCGCAGTAGCACATATTCAGAGGATCCTGGAAGAAGGCGATCGCTCGTGCATCTCCCAGGCTTGCTAGCAGGCCGTTCTTCAAAAATTCCTTTAAAGTGGCACGATCGCTAATATGTGTTGGGTCTCCGCCGTTGTAGTCCTTTGGAAACAGCACAAATGGATTGAGCAGACCCATCCAGCAAATAATGCTGTTGGTATATCCCCTCGCTTGCTCAGCCGTTACAAATGGTGGAAAAACTAACCGTTGGGCAACTGCAACGAATCCATCCTTGCCGAACATGCCTTTGTGATAATCATTCGGCTCGTTAAACGCTGCGTAGGAGTTAATTAGATTGCCCGTTGAGTCAAATCGTTGGGCGGGGACGATCGCCCCAGCATGGTGCCCTTCGTTTTGATAAATCCTTCGGTAAACAGTTCCTGATCCAACGGTTTGCGCGTGTCAAACGGGACGCCATACCGATCCTTATTCCATTGATAGGTGCAGATATACAGTCCGTCTCGCTCAAGAAACTTGGCAACATCTGCATGTCCAGAGACGGTTTTCTCGGCAGGGTCTTTTACCGTTAGCGAATCAGAAATGCCGATAAAGCCAGGAACCTTAATGGTTTCAACATCAAGAGTTGTCTGGTCATCCAAAATCACCTGTTTCACAAACAACCGCTTGATGTCATCCACCGGGTTCCCTTTCCAGTCCCCAACTAGAGCATTGAAGCTGGGCAGCCAGACATCATTAGGCTTGTGCAGCGGTAATCCTTGATTTGCATTGTTCCCAGCCGTTTGAGACGTGGTTGTCTGAGCAGGTGGCGCAGAAACTGGAGGCACAGGAGTGCTATTTGTCGGGGTTCCCGCAGCAGGAGCATTGACTGAAGGGGATTGGGGCGAAGGGGATTCTTTTGATGACATAGAGGGGGCTTCTCCAGTTAGTTTGAAAGCGAGAATATCGCCGGTATGTAGGCACTTTTGCGCCCAAAAGACTGGGCTGCACTACAACCGTTTACTGGAGGGAAATACCCTTGGGGAACCCAAATTCCTGAATGGATTGAAAAATTTAACTTTTTTAGTGGGGAGAAGGATAAATCTCAGCACCATTCCGTAACCTTGTCCTAGAAGTCGGAACTTTGCATCAGCGCTAGATCTATCAACTCTTTGGGGCATGGATTAAATAGCGGTGAACATTTCGGTTGTACGGGCGAAGCATCCGGCAGATACCTGTAATTGAGTTGCAAGGCTTTTTGTCCGAATGCTTGCCCTTACCAAATCTCGAACTTATTTAATTCCCATTACTTAACTACTTTCAATGGCTTCCACGACGTTCAGAAGCGTTTCTACACTGGCATTGTGGTCCAGGAAGGAAAACAGATGTTTGTAGCGCAGTTTGTTTTGCTGATCGACCACGAATTGGGCTGGAAGTGGTGCTCCTAACGCCTGCCCTGTTTGGTAAGCGCGGAAAACATGGCAACCTGGATCGCTCAGCAGTGACATTTTTAGCCCAAGATCCCGAGCGACGATTTTGCTTTGCTTCTCGTCAGTGCTAGTGACCATCAACAGCTCAATGTTGCGATCGCGGAACTGCTCGTAGTTCTCATTCAATGCCTTAATGTGGGGAAAACAAAACGGGCAATATTGCTTCTCTGTAAAAATCCGGGTAAAAGCCAAAACAACAGGCTTTCGTCCCTTAAAGTCGGTTAACCGAATCCGCCGTCCGCTGACCGCATCTGGCAACTCAAAATTGGGAGGAACCATCCCCAGCATCAAATCATTCGTTGCTGGAATTGGAAAGAAATTGTTGAAGAATCGCCGATTCAGCAGCCCGCTAAAGTCAGTGGAGGTCAGCATAGCAAAAGGGAAATAGCAAAAAGGGTGGACCTAAAAGGTAATGATGCGCGGCGGTAGCCGCCATCGTTAACAGCTCCAAAATCCTTACGACTTTGGTACTACCGCAAAAGATAGACAAAAACTAAAGACTGAGTGCTGAGTATTCCATTACTCAGTCCTCAGTCCTCAGCACTTAATTACTAGCCTAACGGCTAAAGTTACCAGCGAAAAGGGAAGAATTACACAGCCGCGAAGTATTCCTTCGACTTGACGGGGTCAGGACTCATGGTCTTGTCACCGGGCTGCCAACCAGCAGGACACACCTCATCAGGGTGGGACTGAACGTGCTGGATCGCTTGCAGGGTGCGTAGAGTTTCATCGACGCTACGACCAAATGCAAGATTGTTGATGGTAGCGTGCTGGATAATGCCATCCTTATCGATCAGGAAGAGGCCACGCAGGGCAACTCCTTCTTCGGGTACCAGAACGTTGTACGCGCTGCTGATTTCCTTCTTGATATCGGCAACCAGAGGATAGTTCAGGTCACCAACACCACCCGATTTACGATCGGTTTGAATCCAAGCCAAATGGGAGAATGCACTGTCAACAGAAACTCCCAGAACTTCGGTATTCAGGGCTTTGAATTCGTCATAGCGATCGCTGAATGCTGTAATCTCGGTGGGACAAACAAATGTGAAGTCAAGAGGATAGAAGAACAGAACAACGTACTTACCGCGATAATCAGACAGCTTGATTTCCTTAAACTCCTGATCGACAACTGCTGTTGCAGCGAAATCGGGAGCGGTTTGTCCAACGCGCAGACATCCTTCTAAAGTCATGAAATAGTAGCCTCCTAAATAGCGGGTGCGTCTTGTTTGCGGACCGAACAAGTTAAGTTTTGTCAAGCAGTGAACGGTCCATAACGACTAAACAATACGAACTGTTACAACTATATCATAGTCGTAACGATTTTGAGTAAGGGATTGATTTGAATCTGTGATAGATGGAGTTGGGACTAAGGATGAAATTAAGCATAGAAGTAACCGTCTCCTTACCCCCTCACCCTCCTGCCTCCTCTTAGCCCCCTCACTCCCTCACTCCTCACCTCCTTACTGAAACGCATTGCTCCCCGTCCAATTTTTAATTCTCAACTTCTAATTCTCCATTCCTCCTACCCCCTGCTTCCCCATTACCTCTTTATAAAGAGGAGCGGCTCCTTCACAATGTCTTCTGTAAGAATTGTTTTTTTCTATGTAAGAATCGTTTCCTTACCTGCTTTCGCCCAAATTCAAAAAGTCTATGGACGACCTGGATATCCGCGAGTGGTTGCTTACCAACGGTTTGGGTGGTTTTGCCAGTGGCACTGTTTGCGATGCTCGCACCCGCACTTACCACGGTTGGCTGATTGCGGCGCTTGAACCGCCCGGTCAGCGAACCTTATTGTTATCTCATTTAGAAGCCAGTCTAGAAATCGGTGGGCAAATTTTTGCGTTAGGAACCAATTTTTGGATTGGAGATAGGGTTGACCCATTAGGGTATCAACTGCTTCGCTTTTTAGCGCTGACCCTGTGCCGACCTGGATTTGGGGGCAGGACCAACAGTGGGAGCTGCATCGTCAGATTACCATGCCCTATGGCTTGTACCGGGGACCAGACCACCGTTCTGCTCCGTCACAGCCACAGGTTTTGAACCGGGTGTTAGTACAGTACCGCTACACGGGTACCCAGCTTGCAATTTTGCGGCTGAGGCCAATCATCGGCGATCGCGACTTCCACCACATCCAGCAGAAAGACGACGAACTCACCTTTTCTCAAATGGTGGGGCCAAATCAGGTTTTTCTACAGGCATTTCGGGCAGGGAAAGCTGGTACTCCCTGGCAGTTGCACTGGAGCCAGGGACACTATCAACCGGAAGGTGCCTGGTATTGAATTACTTTTATCCGAAGGAGTCCAGACGCGGGCTGTACTATTCGGAGGATTTGCATAGTCCGGGGTACCTTACCGTTATCATGCAGCCGGGGACTTGATCACTCTGGAAGCGAGGGTTGGACTACCGACCGCAACACCAGCCAACTTAAACCCACTCGGATTTGACCAGATGGTGCTGGCAAAACAACAGCGATTGGAACGCGAATTTATCCATCTTCCCCAACTCACAGGCGAGTGGTCGTCCACCTGGGAAAGGCTACTAAAGGCAAGCGACCAGTTTATAGCCTATCAAACGTCTTCGACCACTCCCAGCATGATTGCTGGCTACCACTGGTTTGGCAATCGTAGCCGTGATACGTTAATGTCTCTACCAGGATTTGCGCTTAAGACCAAACGCTATGCTTTGGCCCGCAGATTACTCGATCGATTGGGTCGGCTTTGCTGTCAGGGAAACCATTCCTAATGAGATTCCAGAATCCGGTGATACCCCCGTTTTTCGCAGCATCGACTGTTCCCTCTGGTGGATTGAAACCCTGGGACTGTACCTGGAGGCAACTCAGGATTGGGAATTTTTGGTGGAACAGTATGGCGTTGTTAAGCAGATTTATAAGGCATTCATTGCTGGTACCCTGCACAACATTCGAGTCGATGCCTCTGATGGGTTGGTGACCTGGGATGATGGGAGTGTGCCATTAACCTGGATGGATACGATGATTAATGGGCAACCTGTGACCCCCGACACGGCAAGCCTGTAGAAATTAATGCCCTCTGGTACTCTGCGTTGTGCTGGGCCAGTCAATGGGCAGCCTTGTTAAGCGAAAATCCCGCCGTCCCGAATGGCGATCGCCTAAAAAAACAGGCATGTCGTTATGCTCAACAGGCAGAGGACGTTAAAGCGTCCCTACAAAAGTTCTGGAATTCTCAGTCGGGCTACCTCTACGATCGAATCGAGCCTGATGATCGACTCGATCCAACGGTTCGTCCAAACGCAGTACTGGCGCTCTCGCTCTATCACTGTGCGTTTACTTTAGAACAAGGGCAACAGATATTGCAGGTTGCTCGCGATCGTCTCCTGACTCCCTACGGATTGCGGACCCTTGATCCCGCAGATTTTGCCTATGTGGGGCGCTATCAGGGTACACATCAACAGCGGGATTTGGCATACCATCAAGGGACTGTCTGGAGCTGGCTTCTGGGTCCTTTCATTCGGGCCTGGAAGCGCTTCTATGGTGACAAGCAACCTCTGCCGCTGGATCTTGAACAACTGCTGACCCATTTTAATCAAGAGGTTTGCTTCGGAGCTATTTCAGAAGTGTTTGATGGGGACACTCCCCATTCCCCTGGAGGCGCGATCGCCCATGCCGCTCCGGTTGCTGAATTGCTCCGCCACTGGCATGAACTGGAATGTAAGTAAGGGGGTGAATCAGGTCGTTTTGACCATGCGAGGTAAGGTAGCGTTGCGGCGGTTGCACGAACCTCATTCGCGTGGGCAACAAGTTGCCCGCAGGCATCCCAACTGCCACTTGTCATCATTCTACGGGGACCTTCATCCATAAAGATTGAGGCAGAGAAATCGCCACACTGAAGCTGCATCGCTTCCAGGTCTACCTGAATTGATAGCTGGGGATTTTGGGACAACATGGCCTGCAACTGCTTGGTTGTTTCGGGTTTGGCGGTAACGCAGGGAATTCCCATTGCAACACAGTTCCCAAAGAAAATTTCTGCGAAGCTCTCACCCACAATCGCCTTAATTCCCCACTTGGCGAGTGCTTGTGGAGCGTGTTCACGGGAAGAACCACAGCCAAAGTTAGCATTTACCACTAAGACTTCGGCTTCCTGGTGATGTTCCAAATCAAAGGGGTGTTGCCCATTGGCATGAATCCGATCGTCGGCAAAAACCTGGCTTCCTAACCCATCAAAGGTAACGCAGCGCAGAAACCGAGCCGGAATGATGCGATCAGTATCAATATCATTCCCTACGAGGGGAATACCGCGTCCCGAAACGACCTTCACTTCACTAACCATAAAAACATGCCAATCAGGAATATCCAGTATAGGATGAATCGTCAAATCTCATTTAGCTCCAGTAACGGAGCTTTTGCTGGAGAACCATGCGCTACTGGAAAAATCGGAACGTTTTGAAGGCAGTTCTGCCATCGGTTGGGTTCATCGTGTTCGTTTCATTATTCGCGAGTGGAACATGGGCGATCGCGCAAAGCACAAATAGCGTCGGCGTTACGGTTGGACCAATTGATACTCCAACCGAACCTCAGATTACGCTGCGCTCTGATACTCAGGAGGTATCTCCCGATAAAAATGTGATCACCGCAAGCGGAAATGTGTTTTTCTCGTTTCGGGAAACAAATTGAGGCGACTGCAAACCAGGTCAAATACTACAGGGGAGAACAGCGGGCTGTGCTGATTGGAAATGTGGTTCTAAAGCAATCCGGAAAAAACAATTAAAGCCGATCAGATTACCTGCCTGCTGCAAACTGAAGAGTGTACCCCTGCTGGCATTACACAACTGGCTCCGGTTCGTTCTCAAAAACGCTAAATGCTTTTGTAAAAGGCAACAGGGGGTAAGGGAGAAATTAGTCCCTGATTGGGTCTATACCTACAACCTGGTCTTAATACCTATCGCTGCTGGGATAGTCTGGGTCTGTTCTGTAGGTGTTGTCTCAAAGCAAATTGGAAGCTCGATGATAAACTCTGCTCCTTGCCCTGTGAAGGAGATGCAAGATAGCGATCCGCTGTGCTTCTGAGTCACGATCTGGTAGCTGATAGACATTCCCAAACCTGTCTCTTTGCCAACTGGTTTTGTGGTAAAAAATGGATCAAACAATCGTTGCTGAACGTCCTGTGGAATGCCGGGTCCATTGTCAGCGATGCGAATGATGACACGCGTTGAGTCTTTGATTTGGGTACGAATGGTAATCGTGGGCGATCGACGTTCATCCTGTCCATTGCCTATTGCCCATCGCCCATCGCCGATTACCCCCTGCTCCAAAGCATCGATCGCGTTGCTCAAGATATTCATAAATACCTGGTTGAGCTGTCCGGCATAGCATTCCACCTCTGGCAAATTGCCGTAATCTTTAATAACGTCAATGGCGGGATGGTCTGCCCTTGCTTTCAAACGGTGTTGCAGAATCATCAACGTACTGTCAATTCCTTCGTGAATATTGACCCGTTTCATGTCTGCTTCGTCGATGCGTGAGAAGTTGCGTAGCGTCAGAACAATCTGACGAATCCGGTCTGCCCCAGTTCTGAGAGACGCAAGCATTTTGGGCAAATCCTCTGCCACAAATTCCAGGTCGATATCTCGTATTAGGCTTTGTAAGTCTAGATTTGGATCCGGATATGCCTGCTGATAGTGCTGAATCAGGGTCAATAAATCGGTTGTGTACTCCGAGACGTAGGCAATATTGCCATAGATGAAATTAACCGGATTATTGATTTCGTGGGCAACCCCTGCGACCAATTGCCCCAAACTGGACATTTTCTCGGTTTGAATTAGCTGTGCCTGAGTCTGCTGCAGCTCATTCAGGGTTTGGGTGAGCTGCTGTGCTTGGCGTGTCGCATCTGCATGAGAAATTGCGAGGTTTTCCTGACTGGTTTGCAGCGCCTCGGTTTTGGTCTGAATGATGCCTGCCATCTGGTCGAAGGCAGTTGAAATCTGCGCCAGTTCATCCGAACCTGATAGCCCAGCCCGGACACTCAAATCTCCCTGAGATAAGCGCTTGCTGGCTTCAACCAGTTGGGTTGCCCTCAAGGTCAAGGTTCTGTCGAAGAAAAACCATGCCGCGATGCAAAGTACCGTTAGAACAAAGCTGGCTTCTAGCGATCGCTGAAGGGCATCGGTATAAGCCCGTTGTTTTAGTGAGGCCAAGCTATACCGCAGAAAGAGAATGCCGATTTTGGATGAGCGAATTTCTCCTGGTGCTGCTTTTAGCGGCACGGGATAGATGGCATCGACATATTGATGGTTGACAATTCGAACCTGTCCATCCAAGCTGCGACGAACGGTTTCGATCGCCTGCTGTTCGTTTGCCCCGGAGTTTCTCGTAACAAACGGCGCTGGAACTCTTGCTGAATTGTAAAGATGATCCGGTTATTTTCATCCAGCAGAAATGCTGCCTGAATGTCAGCTTCTTCTCCTAACTGGTTCACAACCAAATCTGCACCTTTACCCCTGTTTGGCGGTAAAGATACTCCAAGACATTGGAGATGCGATCGCCTTGAAAATTTGGCGTACTGGCTCGCATTCTCTTCATTCCGCTGATTTGAAAGAGCCACTTCACGCTGGAATGAGTAGAGGCTAAGCACTCCTCCTAGAACCAATAAAATTGCTGGAACTGAATAGCGCAGCGGGAACGGAAAACGTTTCATAGACGGTTCGATTAATTAAGCTTTGGCATCTTTCACCAGTCGGTCATCCAGCATGGATGATGGATCGACTGGTTTCTTCAAAAAATTGCCCTGCACCATAACGGTCGTTAGCTTCTTTGTAGCGTTGATCAGCGTTGGCTTTATTTTTCCAAGCAACACCTGGTTTTCCTCAATACTGGGTATCTGGATGCCCTTGAGCGCTTGGAGAATCTGATCGGGAGATAAATTATTCCGCCCAGCAACCTTACGGGCGGCATCCTGGGGATTTTTTGAGAATAGGCGTAGGCTCGAAACCAGCCATTAATCAGGTCTTGTAAAACCGGTCCTCGTTGAGTTAGCGTCTCGTTGCGAACAACCATGACATCAACGACCTCGCCCGGAATTTGGGTAGAGTCAAACAGCATTGTTGCACCGGATGCAAGCAGGTGGGAGCGAGTTGGTTCGTAGGTTATGACGGCGTCTACAGTTCCCTGCTTGAAGGCTTGTTCGTGCTCAGACCCGCCTACTGAAACAATTTGCACATCTTTGGGGTTAACTTCACGCTTTCGAGCGTGCGTGCCAGCATGAAAGCTCCCAAGCCGGATGCCTCCACTCCTACCCGTTTTCCTTTTAATTCACCCAGGTATTTAATGGCTGGTTTTGCAAGAACGACATCTGCTCCAAAGGAACTGTCTAGGACTAAAACAGTCCGTAGGTCGGAGATATTTTCTGACAGAACCAGCGCATCTCCCATTGTGAGAGCAACAGCCTCCAGTTCACCATTTTGAAAAGCCCGGATTTGATCTGCAACAGACGAGTAGTTCACCAATCGGATTGGAGTGCTGTTGTAATAATCCAATTCCTTAGCGACATACAGGTTGTCGTAACCGGGCCAAACAACTGTACCCACGCGCAATGGAGGGGAGGTTCTTGGGCACAACTGGTTAGGACAATCAGGCTAGCTGTAAAAAGGGTAAGAGCGATCGCCCAAGACCGATTAAACAGCCAACGTAAAACGCTTAAATGCTTAAGTATTGGCTCCATCGAGCCATTTAATTGACGTTTTCTAGGTTGCATGACGATCGGTTACAGGTTGGAGGATTGGTTCAGACAGCAGTTCTTATTAGTCTGCCCGGAGTGAAACCAACCTGAACGAGCGATCGATGTTTTAAGGCAAGGGACAAAAGAGTTAGGGATGAAGGATGAAGGATAAAGGCTGAAGGATAAAGGATAAAACTTATTCCTCAGTCCTCACTCTTCAGTCCTCAAAGATTGAGCGGAAATTCTAATGAATACATCCAACCAGGTTCTCGCCAATCCAGTCGAGGGTATCGCCTGCCTTTTCGCCTGTATGATAGGCAGCTAGCAGAACTTCGCTGGTTTTGCCCCAGGCGATCGTGCCACTGTGATCGATTCCGATCGCGCCCAGATCCCGCTGATTTTGGAATGCTTCTTTAAAGGAACGCTCAAATGCTACCTGTAGGGACAGTCCGTCGGTTACTCGAACGACAATTCGGGCAGCCAGGCATTCATCAATAATGTCTTCACCGATTCCTGTGCAGCTTACAGCCGCATGACTGGTTCCATAGTTTCCGGCGGGCATGGCGGAATCACTGACCCGGCCAATGCGCTCAAAGCCTTTGCCGCCTGTTGAGGTCCCTACCGCCAAGCGCCCCTGGCTGTCTAGCGCTACAACCCCGATCGTGCCACGTCGCGCTCCATCTTCTACTAGTTCTCGTTCAGCAACAACCCCCGCCATTTCCTTTGTAAAGTTGCCCTGGCGTTCTAGCATCCATTCTTCGAGGCGAATTTCAGTTAACGGATCATAGGTCGGAATAGCGAGTTCCCTCAGAAGTTCGGAAGCACCATAGTCTGAAAGAACGCGATCGTGGGAATTTTGCAGCTCTAACGCTAATGTGATGGGATTTTTTACCCGCGAAACGTTAATAACGCCGCTAAATCGTTGAAGCGTCCCATCCATCAGAGACGCGCTCATCCGAATTTGGCCGTCCGACTGTAAGACAGACCCCGTTCCAGAGTTAAAGCGTGGGTCATCTTCCAAAAGCTGACATCCCTGGACCACAGAAGCTTGCGCCGATCCACCCGCCAACAGCATAGCGTAGGTTTCATCAATCACCCGCTGAAGGGAACGGCGCACAGCGTCAACGCCACCTTTTCCCTTTAGTGAACTTCCTGCCCCACCATGAATGATGAGTTTGGGTTGCACCCACTCTGCTGACATTCTTGAAACCTCGAACGTAATTAACTCGTTGCTTGCGATCGACGGCGGCGACAGCGCTCTGAACAATACTTCACGTCATCCCAGCAATCTTCCCATTTTTTGCGCCATGTAAATGAGCGATTGCATACAGGACAGATTTTTGTTGGTAAATCGGACTTGGAGCGGGTACGCGCCATAGGAGGATAAGGGATAAAGGCTAAAGGTAAAGGATGAAGGATGAGGGATGAAGGGTTAAAGGATTAATTTGGAAAGAAGCGTGGGAAAAGATTTTATCCTTTATCCTTCAGCCTTTATCCTTTCTCTTAGCCTCTCCCCTTCTATCAAGATTATAAAACTTAACATTAGACTTCCTGAATGGCTGAGACAGCATTGGCAAATATCCGAATTGTTCTGGTAAAACCTGCGGGACCGCTAAACGTGGGGAGTTGCCCGTGTGATGAAGAATATGGGATTGAGTCGGCTTGTATTGGTTGCTCCTAAATGTGATCCGGTGGGTGCGGAAGCCCGACAGATGGCTGTCCACGCAGGGGATGTGCTGGAATCGGCTGAGATTGTAATGGATTTACCGGAGGCGTTGCAGGGATGTCAGTGGGCGATCGCAACGACTGGACGGCCTCGCACGTCGGCACACACCTTGGAATCTCCCAAAACCCTTTTGCCCTGGCTATTGGAGGTTGCGCATCAAGGCAACGCAGCCCTCATCTTCGGCCCTGAAGATCGGGGCTTAAACAACACCGAGCTAAATTATGCCCAACGGCTCCTCTCTATTCCCGCTAACCCTGCTTATCCGTCGTTGAATTTGGCGCAGGCGGTTGCGGTCTGCTGCTATGAGCTTTTCCAGGGGTCAGAGGGCAGGGGGCAGGGGGCAGAATTAATTCAAAATTCCAAATTCCAAATTCCAAATTCCTCAACCCCTGATACCTTAGATTCCCTGGAGGCCTATTACCAACACCTGGAAGAGTTGCTGCTAAAAATCGGGTACCTATATCCTCATACCGCTGATAGCCGCATGAAAAAGTTCCGTCGCCTCTTTAATCGAGCGATGCCTTCCCAGGAAGAAGTGGCTCTGTTGCGGGGGATCTTAGGTCAAATTGAATGGGCAATCCAGAATTCAGAAAAAGGGGCAAGGAGAATCGCTGAAGGTCCAAACGAATTCCAAAATAATGTGACTGATTCGATAAGGAATCGAGATTGAACCGTAAAGTGTGATGGGGCAACGTTAAAGCAATTTTTTTGCAAATGTTATAGTCTATAATTCCTATTTTTTCTGATAATGTTTCGTTTAGCTCTTCGACGGAGTTCCACCATGCCAGAGTCGGGCGACCTGCCGCATAAGTCACGTAACAATAGGTCCTCTGGATCCAGCAGACTTTCGAGTTCAGGAGGAACAGGGGAACCGCTACTCTTTAAACGGCAAACACGGCTGGAGAAAGATCTACCGCTGAACTCCTACTCGCTTAGAAGTGCCCGTAATGGACAGGGAAATGGGGGCAAAAGGCCAGCGGGGAGACGCTCGAACCTTTATCCCAATCTCGCCTGTACCAGACCCATCGATCGACCGATCGCGGCAACGTAATGGAACTCGAAAAGAGAATGGGGCAGGGAAAAATCGTACAAACATTTGGAGCTGGCTGTTTGGTCAAGGTTCCAGGCGTACTGCTCAGAGAACGAAACGGTTGCAGAACGGTGAGGTAGCTAAACAATGGGAAGGAACGCCAACCATCTCTAACGGTCTTCGCCAGAGTGGTCCGTCTCTTCCAGTGGTGCGAAACGGGTCTAACTTATTGAAGAGCGTTGGTAAACCGGGATTGGACAATGGAAATGGCTTAAGTCCCTCACGCTCTGTTCATAGCAGAGATAGTGGTTCCCGATCGCAGACTGCGCTCCAACCAAATGTTCAATCGGGCATTCGCGATCGTTACAATCAATTGCTTCCCGTTCGGGGTAATTCGAACCGCTCAAGCATCCCATCAGGGGAAAGCCGCCTCCTGACTCGTCCCGATGCAACTTTATTGAATGGGAATGGAAGTCGGCCTGCTGTCCGGTCTCGTAGACAACCGCTTCCGTCTAAGCCTCAGTCTCCTGGTGTTTCGGCGGCGCTCTACGCAGTTCGTATGGTGATTTTGAGTGTAGGGGTTGGGGTACTGGCAGGAACGGCTCTTTCCATGTGGGATCCGGCCAGTCGATCGCCTGTGGGAGGACAACAGGCAAAGCAAGCAAGTGCGGCAACAAGTGGTTCAAATCAGTCGGGGGAACCTTGTCGCCTGGTCAAATGCCAAGATTGGGGCAGGAAATGTCACCCCTGAAATCGGCCCTCCAACCTCTGCTGGCAAAAGTCCTCAAATGATGGCGGGAATCTTTTTCCTGGATCTGGATAAAAATTCCTATATTGACATCAATGGCGATGCCACGTTTCCTTCGGCCAGCACTATCAAAGTGCCGATTCTGGTTGCTTTTTTCCAGGATTTGGATGCGGGTAAGATTCGCTTGGATGAGGTGCTGACTCTACGCCGAGAGTTAGTGGTGACGGGTTCTGGCGAAATGCAGTATCAGCCACCAGGTACCCGGTTTACCGTGCTGGATACGGTAACGAAGATGATTACCATCAGCGACAATACGGCCACCAGCATGATGATCGCTCGTCTGGGTGGAATGAATGCACTGAACCAACGATTTCGATCGTGGGGATTGCGCTCAACTGCACTCCGCAGTCCACTTCCCGATTTACAGGGAACGAATACAACCAGCGCCAGGGACATGGCGCTGTTGATGACACAGATCAGTCAGGGAGATCTGATTTCGCTACGATCGCGCGATCGCATGCTGGATATCATGCGACAGACAGAAAATCGCAGCCAGCTTTCCCAGGGCTTGGGGCCGGGAGCAACGATCGCCCATAAAACAGGGGACATTGGCGGCATGATTGGCGATGTGGGTCTGATTGATCTACCAAACGGAAAACGTTATGCAGCAGCGGTTTTGGTCAAGCGCTCCTACAACGATGACCAGGCCTATGAGTTTGCTAGTCAAATTTCAAAGGTTGTTTATCAGTACTTCAGCCGCTCAATGGGAGTTCAGGGCGCTGTTGTTCCTTCAGTTGCTCCCTCAATTCCAGTGGTCAGCCCAACAGCGTCATCCACCAGCCCAACTGTACAGTCCTCTTCTAGTCCAACTACCGAAACGCTGAGAACACCCGATAGCTCTTCAAATTCTTCTAGTGAGGAATCCAACGATTCAGAAGGGTCTGGTTCTGAAGAGTCTGCTACGCATTAGTGGAATTAGAAATTGAGAATGAAGAATTTTGAGTTACAGCAAAGTTCTGAGTGCTGCGGACTGAGTGCTGAGTGTAAAAGCCAGTCAGTCCGCAGCACTCAGTAGTTTGATTGTCCTAACATGTAGCAGTACTGCTATATGCGATCGTCCAATTCATAATTCTCAATTCCTAATTCCTAATTCCCAATTCCCAACCCTCGCCCCTTGCTGTTAGATGGGCATCACCTCTTCCTGAACCTGCATTTGCTCCAACAGTTGCCAAACCTGGTTCATTAACGCCTCCAAACCGGAACGGGTAACGGCTGAAATGAGAAATACGGGTTTATAGCTAATCTGCTCGAGTTGGGCAACGACTTCATCCAGCATTTCAGCATCGGATGAGGCGGCATCAATTTTGTTCAGGGCAAGAATTTGCGGACGATCAGCTAGTCCGTGACCGTAAGCCTGAAGTTCTTGCTGAATGGTGGTGTAGTCGGCGATCGGATTTTCACTGGTGGCGTCAATCAGGTGCAGCAGCAAGCGAGTCCGTTCCACATGGCGCAGAAAATCGTGACCGAGGCCAGTGCCCAAGTGCGCTCCTTCGATGAGTCCGGGAATGTCTGCGAATACCGTTCCATCTCCCGTTGGTTTGCGAACAACACCAAGGTTGGGCACTAAGGTTGTAAAGGGATAATCGGCAATTTTGGGTCGGGCAGCCGACAGCGCCGCAATCAAGGTTGATTTTCCGGCGTTGGGTAGGCCGATAATGCCTACTTCGGCCAGTAGTTTTAACTCAAGTCTCAAAATCGGCTTTCTCCGGGCAGTCCGGGCAAGGCTCTTTCAGGAGCGCGATTGTTATTGCTGAGGAAGTGCTGGTTTCCCAATCCTCCTTTTCCACCTTGAGCAACGCAAAGGGTTTGCTCAGGTTCTACCAAATCACCCAACAGTTCGTCGGTCTCCGCATCGTAAATCATCGTGCCACAGGGAACTTCGATGAGGCGATCGTGCCCAGAAGCCCCCGTCCGGTTATTGGGGCCGCCGCGCTGTCCATCCTCCGCCTTAAACAGATGGTTGTAGCGAAAATCTAACAGGGTTTGAAGGTTTTCTACAGCCTTGAGAATGACGGAACCACCCCTGCCTCCATTACCGCCGGATGGCCCTCCGGCTGGAACATATTTTTCGCGTCGAAAGGCACCAGCCCATCGCCGCCATTTCCTGCTTGAACCTGAACTTCTGCGTGATCAATAAACTGCATGACAATTAGAAAATCATTCTTAGTTTGATCATAGGCGTTCTACGACTTTCAGATCACTGTAGAGTCGTGTAGGTGTTCCACGGTTCCTCACTTCCTACTTCCGTATCCACTTCAATGCTAAGCTTCTACTGATTTTGGGTTGCAGGAGGAATGGGGAGTGGGGCAAACGCAACGGGCCATTATTGGCATCACGACCTACAGCCGGGGTGAAGCCGGGGAGTTTCATCTACCGGGTGCGTACGTGGATGCGGTGCAGCAGGCGGGTGGGGTGCCGATTTTGTTGCCGCCGAATCAGCCGGATCCTGCTCGAATTTTGGATGTGGTGGATGGACTGGTTTTTTCGGGGGAGGTGATATTGATCCGGAGCTGTATGGAGGATCGCACCATTCCACCATTTACCTGGTTGATTCTGAGCGAGATGATTTTGAACTGGTATTGGCAAAACAGGCGATCGCGTCTACTGTTCCGACATTGGGGATTTGTCGGGAATGCAGATGTTAAGTGTGGCAAGTGGAGCAACGTTGGTAACGCATGTGCCTGAGGTTTACGGCGAAACGATCGCCCATCGTCTTGATCATCCTCGCCGTCCCATTCCCCACGATGTGCAGGTGCAGGCAGAAAGCCGCCTGTCCAAAATTGTTGGAGGGACTGATATTTCGGTTGTTTCGTGGCATCACCAGGCGATTAAAACTGTACCGCATGGTTGGGAAGTAGCGGCATACGCGGCAGATGGTCTGGTGGAAGCGTTGGAGCATCGGCAGCATCCCTGGATGATAGCGGTGCAGTGGCATCCCGAATTGTCTCCGGAGAATCCGGTTCACCAGCGATTGTTTCAGGCTCTTGTTGAAGCGGCAATGAAACCGGAAAGCTGATTGGCAAGGACTTTCACAATCTCCAATCTCCAATCTCCAATCTAAAATGATAGGGCTTCTAAACTCTGAATTCTTCTATGCGTTTACAAAATAAAGTGGCTCTAATTACAGGAGCGGGCAGTGGAATTGGTCGGGAATCTGCGCTCCTTTTTGCGAAAGAAGGAGCCAAAGTGGTTGTCTGCGATCTGAACGAAACGGCGGGTAAGGCAACTGTTTCAGCGATCGAAGCTGCTAACGGTCAGGCAACGTTCGTTCAGGCTGATGTTTCAAAGGCAGCGGATGCAAAAGCCATGATCGAGGCAGCGGAATCTGCTTTCGGTAAACTCAATATTCTGTTCAACAATGCGGGAATCTTTCATCCAACCGACGGGTCCGTGTTGGATACAGAGGAGGACGTTTGGGATTTGACCATGAATGTCAACCTGAAAGGAGTTTTTCTGGGCTGTAAGTATGGCATACCAGCGTTGTTGAGAGCGGGTGGTGGTTCGATTATCAATACGGCATCGTTTGTTGCGGTTATGGGAGCTGCTACTTCCCAGGTCGCCTATACGGCTAGTAAAGGGGTGTTCTTTCCTCACCCGTGAAATTTCTGTGGAATTTGCCCGTCAAAATATTCGGGTCAATGCCCTTGCCCCGGCCCTGTAGAAACTCCCCTGCTTGCCGAACTGATGTCCGACCCGGCCCGTCGTCAACGTCGCTTGGTTCATATCCCACCAGGACGGTTAGCGCAGGCGACGGAAATTGCTCAGGCTGCATTATTTCTAGCCAGCGACGAATCATCCTTTGTAAATGGCTCCACGTTTTTGGTGGATGGGGGCATTACGTCGGCGTATGTAACGGCGGAGTAGGAAACAGACGAGGAGGAGGTAAGAATTGAGAATTGAGAATGCAGAATGCAGGATCATAAATTCTGAGTTTGGGTTGTGCTTACTTGCGTAATTCCTAATCTTCAATTCTTAACTCTCAACTCCTAATTCCCTTTTCCTGACACCTGCATACGGAATACCAACTAAAAGAGACAAGGTGACAGATGAAGAATAGGCAATAGGCGGTAGGCAATAAATCATAGGAATCGCCCATTGCCCATTGTCTCTTGCCCATTGCCTTCTGCCTTGCACGTCGCCTTCTCAATTCAAATTGGTGTAACTTCTGTTCATTAAAAAGTTCTAAGAAATTTTATTCTGTGTCTAATATGGATGAGGTGCATTTAGTTTTGAAAAAGAAACCTTTTCCTTTACCCTGGAGTCAAATTTCAGGGAGCATTTATCGGACATTTATTTAGGCTATCCAGCTAAAAAGTTGCTAAGCCCTTGATCGCGCTTCCAGCGATTGTATTGAAGCACGAAGGATTTGCAGAACAGGCATGCGTCTCCAAATTGAAAAGCAATTGAACAAGCAACTGGTACAAACATTTCGCTACCACAAAGGTTGGCTAGTTCCCCTATTCCTCGCCGTTCCAGTTGTCCCGATCGCCCTTGTGAAGTCACTCTCACCCCCTTCACAACCAACCCCTCAACCCACTAACTTACAGGTCAATCTTGGCATGAATGGGTTTGGTCAAGTGACACATGCCCCTGCTAACGCAAAAACGCCAGTAAAGGCGCAAACCAAGGCACAAAAACAGCCCCAGAAGCACTCAACCAATTCCCAGGCAAAAACGCAACAATCTCACAGCTCAACGCACCCCCGGCGCTCACTCCATCCTATGAAGGCCAGTTGGATATGCTGGTGGAGATTGGCAAAGGGGTTAATCAGCTCGGAATTAGTACATCCTCACCCGGAACAATTGCCGACGATTCAGGGCGTCCTTTACGGGCGATCGGGGTAATGCAAGCAATTCAGGCAGAATCGGGCGATCGGGGCATTAATCTGAACTCCTGGCAAGCCCCAGCCTCAATTTGGGTAGAAGCATCCCAGGGTGGTTATGTGTTTGTAGGAGAACGCTGGTACCGTGGTCGCGTCCGGTTGATTCTTCAGAATGATGGCCTTTTGGCCGTTAATCAAGTTGGTCTGGAAGATTATCTTACAAGCGTAGTTGGCAGCGAAATGTATGCTCACTGGCCGATTGAAGCACTCAAAGCACAGGCTGTTGCTGCGCGATCGTATGCCCTTGCTCGCTACGTCCAACCCCCAGCGATTACTATCACATCGGTTCTGATGAAGCCTGGCAGGTTTATAAAGGAGTGGAAACAGAAACCGGAAGCACTCGCGCAGCAGTACGGGCAACCTCTGGACAAATCCTGAGCTACAAGGGAAGTATTGTTGATTCTCTTTATGCAGCCTCTGATGACCTGGTAATTACCGCTCACGGAGGTAGAGGAATGAGCCAGCAGGGTGCCTTTGCATTGGCATCCCAGGGCTACGATTATTTGCATATTCTGGGAACCTATTATCCAGGTACCGGACTTGCTCGGCTCCAGCTTGCGAAACGGTAATTTAGGTTGGTAATGGGTTAGTGGTAATCGGTAATGGTCGGTAATGGTCGTGGGACAGTTCCCGATTACCCATTACCAAAAACCATCGATCTGCAACTAGAAAACAAGGGCAAGAAGTACGATCGCACCTCTTGCCCTTTGCCTATTTTCTACTGTTTGTCGATCTCGATAAACAAACCCAATTAACGGCTTGTACCGGAACCTGGGCTGGTCATCGAACCGCTACCGGAACCTGGAGTTGTGCTAGAACCAGGAGTCAAATAGGGTGTTGAGGGAGCCACATTACCGTTGGGCGATGTCGAAGAACCAGGCGTTGTTGAGTAGGGGCTGGTGGTTGTGCCTGTGCCCGACCCAGGGATTGTTGAGTAAGGGCTAGTCGTTGTACCCGAGCTAGATCCGGGGTTGTCGAGTAAGGGCTGGTGGTTGTGCCTGTGCCCGAACCAGGGGTTGTTGAGTAGGGGCTGGTCGTGCCGGAACCCGACCCAGGGGTTGTTGAATAAGGACTCGTCGTTGTCCCGGAGCTAGAACCAGGGGTTGTCGAGTAGGGGCTGGTCGTTGTACCAGAACCAAAGGGAGTACTTATGCCAGAACCAGAACCGGAGCTTGTTCCAGACCCAGAAGCGCCAGAGGATGCTTGGGAAATTCGCAACCCATCAACTGATTCGTTGGCTTTTGCTACAGCAGTCAAACTTGCCCCCAAAAAGACTGCCAGGACAGAGCCGCTAATTAAAATCTTCTTGATCATTGGAGTCATCTCCTAAGCAATTTCTGTTTACAGAAAATTTGCCTTACTTAAGGCAGGCACCCAAAAGCGCCAAATGTTAAGTTAATGAAATAATTTCGCCTCCTCATCTACATATCGACGGAGTATGCAGAGAAAACATTTCTTCCTTTAGGGGGTTAAGCGTCGAGTTGAAATAGGCCGATACAAGAACTGTTCGGTATAGGCTTCAAAACAAATGCGGCTCTTTGTCAGGGCTGGTGTGCTTTGAGGGGAGTGAGTGCTGAGTGCTAGGTCGTTTTCACGAGCTAGTCACGATCGCCCTATACAGATAATCCTTTCTGCAAGGTTATTGGACTCACTGCCCCTACAGAAAGGATTATTTGGATTTAAGGCATCACTATTTAGAAGTTGGTACCAAAGCTAGGACGCTGATTTTTGGATTGAGTAGCGTTGGATGAGTCTGTAGAATCGGAAGTCGAGGGATTGGATGTCGCCTCGGAACCATAGGGTACATCAGAACCTGGTAAGGGTCCTGTACCAGGCATTGAATCATCTCTACCCGTTGATTCTGAACCCGGCATTGGTTCGGAACCAGGTAGCTGTTCAGAGGTAGGTGTACGGGTAAACCGGAAATCTCTAGAATAAGTTCTTTTGGTGTCGAATCGGCATCAGAAGTGGCATCAGAAGTTAAAGAACTGGCAGAGCCTCCTGTTATGCCACCAAATTCAACGATCCATTTAGAATCAAAATCCCCAGAACTCGCTTTGGAGGACGGCCTCCTAGCCATTTGAACTTCAGGAGCCTGCTTTTTAGCGACTGCCGCTCCGGAGGTCTGATCTTGAGAAACTGGAATTTCTGCATTGGAGATGTCATCCAGGTGGGCTCCCATAAAAATGGTCAGAACGCAGCCACTAACTAGTACTCTTTTGAGCATGGAGTTATCTCCTTTCCTCGTTAGGTCCAAATGCAACAAGCATTCCAGCAAAAGCAATTTCTAAAAATACATTATCCCTATGGACCTTGGCTCAGTTATAAAAAGTTCCCTTTAAAGGAGAACTCTTTACATTTCTGGTCGGACTTTCGTGAGCTACAGCCCCCTCCACTGTTCAATGACTATGAAACTTACATGAAATCCGCTTAAATCCTTATCGTTTGTACGGGCGGGTTTGGCAGAAAAACTCCCATTCAGCAAGGTGTGATAACGAAACTCGCCCCTACGTGAGCTTATCTGCTGAACCGAAATTTCATATTACGCAAAAATCCCCGACTTCTATGACAAATTTAAGTAGGTCTACCAATCTTGTCCCAGAAGTGGGGATTTGAAAGCTTGGAGCGCAGGTTCTGGACTATCTAAGAATGTTGTTTGCAGGGGACGTGTTGGTGCCAGACATGGGTGCTGTCTTCGATCGAGGCGGAGAGGTAGATCCAGATGGTGAGCTAGGCTTGGGATTTGAAGTGTTTGATGAACCTGAATTGGCCGGATAGGGATTATTCCAATCCCTGGGCTAATGGAATAGGGATTATTGCGATTACCGGGAGGAATAGCATAGGGATTATTCTGATTCGCCGGATTCGTTCGATAGGGACCGTTAACAGGCCCCCGATTTATGGGCAATCGATTTATCTGACTCCTCTGAATTATTTGGGCAACAGCGGGCAGGGACGCCCCTAGAAATACCGCTAATACAGAACTAACAACAAGGGTTTTTCTAAACATTTGAAGTGAAACCCAGAACAAAAATCTGCTCTATGAGGAAGCCCTAGCAAACCTGTTTACTAAGGGCACTTCTATCAGGCTAATCAATCGGTATACAAGGCTCATCTACAGGATGGATGAGCCTTTAGAGAAGGGTTTCACTTCAGACGATCGCTCAACCCCAAGCGGTTGAATCCTTTAGCTAGAGGGAACTTAGAACCGCAACCGGACAGCTTGCCTGACTGAGAATGGCATCCACCCGATGACCAAAAATACTCGTCCGGTAATCATTCGAATGTTGCTGCCAAGCACAATCAAATCAACCTGTTCTTTATGAGCAAAGTTGAGAATTTCCCGTTCTGGACTTGCTCCTTTAAGAATTCGAAATTGGGCATTGGCTCCTAAACTTTCAGCAATATCTACTTGATGCTCAACAATTTGTTGGGCAATCTCCATGACCGGATCCATCGTTTGCTGGTCGTAGAGAATGTACTCAACCTGGGGCAGGTTGATGACATGAACCAACGTGAGCACTGCTTGAGTTTGAGCCGCGATCGTGCTGGCAACTTCCACCGCGTTTTTGCTGGATTCTGACCCGATCGTGGGCACCAAAATATGGCGAATGGGTTGAGGCGAGATGGAACAGGTTTCCCCTTTTGGAACGGGAAAATGGGACTTCACGACCAGCGTTGCACAGGGAGACTCCTGAACGACCCGATCAACTAAAAGGTTAAACAGCGTTCTGCTTGATCGCTGGCCTTCACTGGCTCCCAACACAATCAGGTCATAACCCTTCGCCGCTTCCTTAAGAATCACTTCTGCCTTATTGCGCCCAGATTCTACTTTTGTCTGTAAGGTTGACTCTTGGGAAGCACCATAGCTTCGGCAACGGATTTTAGAGCGGTATCAGCATAGGTGTCTTTAATGAAATCGGTAGTTGCCGTAGTTGCGGCTGCTTGAAGGGCGGGTTTTTATCGCTCAAGGCAAACAAAGCCGTAATTTCAACGTCGTTCTGATGGGCTAAGTGGCTCACAAGCTGAGCGGCCAACTGCACATTTGGTCCCCCACTGGTTGGAATCAGAATCCGCTGCACATTCTTGATGAAGCTGCGGCTGGCCTGTTCCTCACGCTGCAATCGTGTAGCTTCCTCCTCTCCCATTGCAACCTTGGACAGCGTCCACCGCAGTAGTGGCGGGGCCATCAACGAAGTAACGATCGCCACCATGACGATGATGGAATACATTTGCTGGTTAAGCACGCCGAGCGATAGACCGATCGTGGCAACGATGATCTCCATGGCACCTCTAGCATTCATTCCAGACCCCATCGCCAGACTTTCCCAATGGGTCAACCCACCCAATCGCGCTCCCGAATAAGCTCCAACAAACTTGCCAACACACGCTACGGCCAGAACGAGCAGTCCGATCACAAAGGTCTCCGGTGCCAAGAGTTGTGGGAGGTTAACCTTCAGTCCGGCTACTGCAAAAAGATGGGTGCCAGGAATCCTGCTGTTATCACTTCTAGCGTGTGCCCTGCCTCTCGGCTAAAACGGCGTGATTGCCCTGCCAAAATGCCAAAAACAAATGCTCCCAGTGCTGCTTCGATGCCTAGGGAATGGGTTAATGCAGCAGCAGCAAACGCCATAATTAAGACGATCGACAAACTTGCGGTCGCGCCACCAATATAATCATCCACCCAGCGGAGAATTTGATTGACAATGGTGCGCCCGATGGTGAACGCGATCGCCAGAAACAGCACCGCACCCAACACAGACCTGAAAACGGTGCTGAAATCGAACTTCCCGCTACTGGCTAACCCCGATACAACTGACAGCAAAATCCAGCCGATCGTGTCATCGGTCATGCCTGCGGCGAGAGTAATTTGGCCGATGTCACGCCGGATTAAGTTCATGTCCATCAGCACTTTGGCAATGACTGGAACGGCTGAAATGCTCATGGCAGTCGCAATAAACAGCGTGAAGATGAGCCGTTCCGCCGGATTTGCCAGAAAGTTTTCCGGCAGAAACCATCCAAGCGCAACTCCTGTGGTAAACGGAACGACAATGCCACCCAACGAAATGAGTAGAGCAGTTTTCCCTTTGCGGAGAATCAGATTTAGATCCGTTTCCAGTCCAGTTACGATCAGCAGAAACAGAACGCCCAGCCATGACACAACAGAGAGCAAATCTGATTGGGTTTGGCTTTTGGGAAATATCGCTGTTTGCACGGAAGGAAACAGCAGACCAAGCAAGGATGGCCCCAGCAAAACGCCTGCTAAAAGCTCTCCGACAACCGGTGGGAGGTCAATCCGGCGCATCAGTTCGCCAAGTCCTCGGGATACGAGAAGCAGCAACGATAATTCCAGGAGTATTAGAAGTAACTCATGGTGCCCCAGCGGTTTAATGATTCCGCCTGCCGCTGGTTGACTGGCAAGCAAAGGCTCTAGCCACGAGATGAAAAAGTTCATATAGCAAGTAAATCCGCAGAATTAACGTTAATAGGGGGAGTGTTTCAGATCGGTTGTTTTCGTGTGTAGAGACGTTACACGTAACGCCTCTACGGAGTATTACCTACAGGTCCAGAACATAACCTAACAGGGCAGCCCATTAGCAAGGCAATTTATGGCAAAACAATTTTGAGTGTCTTTCACTGTTATTCCTCAATCCCTCCTGGTTTACAACTGCCTCAATAGGTATAGCAGTCCTGGTCAATGTGTGAGATGGCGGTAAGGTTGATAGAAGAGGATAAGACAACATAAATTGATGGGCAAAGCGCCTATCTGGCCTCCCCAAACTAGCCCCAGAAGCCGACAAATGGCTACTTAAGCGCATTAGTTTCTTAAAAACCCGAATAGAATCTTAAGAAAATGTATTGTTCAGTACAGTTCTTCACGTTGCTTCGACTGTATACAGGATCCAGATTGCTTTTCTCTCAAATCTGGAAATTCACAGGGCGTTGATTCGAAATCATTTGGGTTTGGAGTCCCTGGTAGCTAAATAGTTGCACCAGGATGATTCGATCGCTAAACACTATCGTTTACTGCAATTCGAGGCTTAAGAATGGCTGATACCGATCTTCACGCAGAGGCCCATGGGATCGCAGGACCTGTGAAACTGCTGTACGGGCTAAACGACAAGCCACCGTTGGTCGATGGCATCTTCGTCGCCCTGCAACACGTGTTTGCCATCTTCATCCCGATTGTCACACCGGGACTGATTATCGCGGGTGCGCTCAAACTAGACGTGCAAACCACCAGCTACGTTCTGGGGATGTCCCTGCTGGTCTCCGGCATCGCCACCTTCATCCAGGCACGCACCGTCGGACCGATTGGTTCTGGCCTGCTCAGCATCCAGGGCACCAGCTTCGCCTTTGTCACCGCCATTCTGGCCGTCGTCAACGGCTCCCTCGAAAAGGGCAGAACCCCCAGGAAGCGCTGTCCCTGGTGCTGGGTCTCTGCTTCTTTGGCTCCTTCATCCCGATCATCCTGAGTCGGTTTCTGCACCTGACCCGCAAGATCTTCACCCCTCTGGTCACCGGCGTTGCCGTCACCCTGATTGGGCTGACCCTGATCAAAGTTGGCATGTTCTACATGGCGGGCGGGGGTCCGGCCAAAGCCAACGGCACCCTCGGCAGCTTGCAGAACTGGGCTGTCGTTTGTGGTGTTTTTGATCGTGGCTTTGTGCAGCGCCAGTTCCAACAAGTACCTGAAGATGGAAACCAATCATCATTGGGTTGGCCGTTGGGTTTGTCATCTCGCTGTTCCTGGGCTTGATTGACTTCAGCAAGGTGGCAGGACTGCCGATTATCAACCTGCCGATTCCGTTTCGCTTTGGGTTGGCGTTTGACTGGGCCACCTTTGTGCCGTTTGCGATTATCTACGTGGCGCTGACCCTGGAGGTGATTGGCGACATCACCGCGACCTCGATGGTCTCGGGTGAGCCGATTAGTGGGGATCTTTTTCCGCAGGCTCAAGGGCGGCATCTTGGGCGATGGGGTGAACTCGCTGCTGGCGTCGATTTGCAGCACCTTTCCGGTGGTGACCTTGGCGCAGAACAACGGGATTATTCAGCTCACAGGGGTGGGCAGTCGCTATGTGGGCTACTATGTGGCGGCGATTCTGTCGGTTTTGGGGCTGTTTCCGATTATCGGCGGGATTTTGCGGACGATTCCGCTGCCGGTGGTAGGCGGAGCAGTGATGCTGATGTTTGGCACGGTGGCAGTAGCGGGAATGAACATCCTGCGCTCGATGCCGATGGACAATCGCTCGACGGTGATTTTGGCGGTGTCGTTGGCGATGGGGTTGGGGGTGACGTTTTCGCCGGATAGTTTGAAGGCGTTCCCGGAGATGGTGCACACGATTTTGGAGTCGGGGATTGCGACGGGTTCCTTGTTTGCGTTGGTGCTCAATCTGGTGTTGCCGAAGCATTCTGAACCGGAACCGGAGATGGAGGCCCTTGTCGAATGAGTCGATTACCTGTTACCAACCTTGCTAACTTAGTCACGCAAATAATGGTGAGTATTGGTCGAATCTTTAACCCAGTTCCCGATTCTGAAAACTTTCCTGTGGACTGTTAATTCATCAGGTTTGCCTTGCTTTTTGATGAATTTGTCTGGAAATCATGACAATCAAAAAATTCTAGCTGTGCCAAAACGAACAGACTAAGGACGGTTAGATGCGGGATTCTTAGTTACCATAACCATTTTCAAACGCTTCGTAATGAACGAGATTTGGCTGACCCTGGTTTGAATTTAGATTATGTTTCATCTCTTTAGAGATTGGCCGCAAGTGTGAAGAATGCCGTGCATTAGGTCCCGTAAATAGGAGAATATCCTGGGAATTTCATCCAACCCAAAGGATTTCCGAAATTCTGAAGTTGGCTTACCAAAATGAACTAGCCTGAACCTTGGTTTATCGAAACCATGTAAACAGTTGATCATCTAACGAATAGTCGGAGAAGTGGAGAGATATGCTCAAGTTTGTGAACCGCAAAATTGGCGCAATTGTTTTATCGTTTGCTCTCTTATTTAATGTTTTGATTGGATCTGTCAGCGCTGCTCAAGCAGCAGGTTTTACACCGATCGCTCCGGTTCCATCTAACAGTGCGCTGATCGACAGCACGAATGCTCCGTCCGCCGTTCTAATTGCTGAAGCTACGGCAACAGTTACTGAAGAGGGTGAAGCGTTAACAGAAGAAGCTAAAGAAGCTGCCAAAGCTGAAGCGAAGAAGGCTAAGGAGGCTGCCAAAGCTGAAGCGAAGAAACTAAAGGAAGAAGCGAAGAAAGCTAAGGAAGCTGCTAAAGCTGAGGCAAAGAAGCTAAAGGAGGAGGCCAAGGCGAAGGCTAAGGCTGAGGAAGAAGCGAAGGAGCAAGCTGAAGAAGAAGCCAAGGCGAAGGCGAAAGCTGAAGCAAAGGCTGCCAAGGAAGCCGAGAAAGCTAAAGCAGCATCGGAGGCCGCACCTACTTGAACCGTGGCCTGAAAAGCTGAAATGACGAGGTTTCCGGGTGACTATCCCGGAAACTATACGTCATCTAGCCTGGTTGTGAGGCTGGTTACGCTTGTTACTGATGGGACGGGTAATATCTGCTACTTTGAACCGTTAACGTTATTGCACCCTGGAAAGGAGCATCAATGGTTGCAACTTCACCCACAAAACCAACATTTAGCCTGAGTTCTTTTCTGGTTAGCGACGGACCAGCGGGTTTCCTGTTGAGTTGGGTAGCAGGGTTTGTTGATACCTCTGCGTTCATCATTCTGTTTGGCATTTTCACCGCTCACGTAACAGGCAATATTGCACTGGCCGGGTCATCGTTCGTAAGCTCTGACGCTGAGACGACTATCACCCGTTTGCTGATGCTTCCCACCTTTATGGTGACGGTTGCACTGACTTCCCTGCTGGCCAGGTATGCCCGATCAAGGCAATGGCCCGTGTTCGCTGTGCTGCTTACCGTTGAAGCGATCGCCCTGGGGATTTTTCTATTAGTGGCGACCAGCCTCTCGCCAGCCCTACTGTTAGATGTTCAGGAGGAGTATATTCTTCCGATCGGGCTGGCAGGGGTTGTGTCAATGGCCATCAGAATGCGTTGATGAAGGAAGCCAAGGGTGTCTTCAAGAGCTACATCCCAACAACAGTAATGACCGGGAATACTACCCAGTTGACGATCGACCTTGTGCAATACCTGAGTGCAAAACTCTCACCCAATAAGACTGAAGCGACAAAACTGGAAGCAGCAGAAGCCCTTGAACGGATGAGCCGTTTTATTCCGGTTATTACTGGTTTTGCGCTCGGTGGTTTTGGAGCGGCCTTTTTTATCTTGCTTTCAGAAACCTGGTGGACCCTGATCTTTCCTCTGGTGATCATCATTGGCTTGGCGATCGCGGCTTATGTTCAGCACTTTCAGGGATCAACGGCTGTTGACTAATTCAAACATTGAATGCCCACAACGAAAGGTAACGAACGATGAAACGTTTCATGATATCTGTATTTGTCTGTGCTGTATTTCTATTTAATCTGGTGGTTGCTAGCCCGGTTCAGGCTCGTCCGTTGATAGCTCTGTCCTTTCCCGGTTTTCAGAAGCTGGAGCTAACTGAGCAGCAGAAAGGGCTATTAGAGAAGCTGGAAAAGGAAGTCCTACCGCAGATTGAAAGTGTTCTCACCCCAGAGCAACGGGAACAGTTCAAAACATCCGTGGCGGAGGGAACCAGCTTACGAAAAGCATTTAAGTCATTGGTTCTGACTCCCGCCCAAAAAGCGAAGTTGGGGACGTTGTTCAAATCCCTTCCGACCAAGGATGCGTTCGTGACGCTGACTCCCGAACAAAAGAAACAGCTTTTCTTGAAGAAGAGGAGCTGTTTATGCCAACTCCAGAGGAAATTGGAGATAAGATCAGCGAAAAATGAAGATGGCAACAGATAAAGCATCAGGCTTTATGCCGAAGCTGGACGCGATCGCCGATAAGGTGAGCGAAAAGATGAAGATGGCAACAGATAAAGCCGCAGAGTAAATAGAGCTTTGCTGCAAGCGATGAGCTATAAGCGATCGGCTTTCAGCAATTACCGATAGCAGCGTGAACTCCAAGTCCCCTGCTCAACACTGGGCGAGGGACGTGAGGTAATGGCCCAGTACACAACACCACAAATTATTGAAGTTATAGCAGGGGTCAGGTTTTAAGTGTCAGGTTTCAGGGATGAAAGCCTTACATTTAGCTCATTTCAGATAAGCAGGCTGTCCTAATGATTGCGGTGATAGCTATAAATTGTGACGTCTGAAACTCCAGTTCTTCTGAAGTCAGTGATTGCGTTTGCTCACCCCGTTTTGATGTTGATTCGGCTGGCTGCATCGAAGGCGCTAGGGGTCCTGCCTCAAAATCGCTTCGATGGATTGCTTTAAACTTGGCAAATCTTGCTCTATAGCTGCCCAAACGATATCGAGATCAATTTCAAAGTAATTGTGAGTCAAAATGTTTCGCATCCCAATAATTTTCGTCCAAGGTACATCTGGATACTGGTTCTTAATTGCTGAAGAAAGAGAGCGGGAAGCCTCACCGATAATTTGCAGATTTTGCGTGAACCAGGTTTGAATGAGTTCGTTCTGGTCGAATACTTGCCTACCCTGTACAGCGTAGCGATTAATGTGTTCAATTGCCTCCAGAATATCTTGCAGTTTTTCGCGATCGTCTCTTATAGGGGTACAGCTTCACTGAGGACGCGTTGGCGGATTCTTTTCTTAGACCCTTTTCAGTGACAACATCAACTGGACAACTCAGCAAGTCTTGTAGTTCTATCAACGAACCACCCAGGTCTAGTAAACTGCGTCCCGCTCTCATTTCAACCAGAAAATCCACATCGCTTTCTGAGTCTGCCTCGCCCCGTGCTACTGAACCAAAGACACGAATGTTGCAAGCACCATACTTATCTGCGGTTGCCAAAATTTCTTCCCGCTTCTCCTGCAAGCGTTCCCCAATGTTCATGAGTAATTGCCCTGTTTACTGTTTCTTTCATCACCCTATCACCCCTCGCTGCTGACCTAATGAGTGTGGAAGACAAACGAAAAAAAATACCTTCTTTCTTAGATAACATAACCGCAAACTATTAGCTGGCAGTCGTTGAACGCAAGCTTCAAACCATATTGGGATATTTCCATAATCTTCTTCTGCTCCAAATCTAGCTGCCTTTCTTCAGCTAGCTGCCGTTTTAAGGAAGGGATTGAAGCAGCCTTCTAACTCCTTAACAACGAAGATATCCAGGTCAGAACACTGGGTTGAATGAACCAAATTACCGCAAACAGGACAGAATAAATTCTCTGATTCCGCACGCGTTTCGACCACTTCTCCTTCCTGAATCTGGAGCAGTTTGTGACAGCTTGCACAACGCACTGCTGTAGAGCAGGGGATACGCCTGCATCCTCTAGTAACGCGTCGTTCTCGTTTAGCTCTAATCGCTTGGTGGAGTAGGTTTGCAGGTCAGTTACACTCATGCCGTCGGAGAAGACTGTAACAGGTCCATCACTAGAGACAACAAACACAACGACATTCGGGTAATCGTAGGAAAAGCGCTGCGCTGAGGTATGCCGGGTTCCTGCCCGGGCTTCAATCAACAGTTTGCTTTTGTCGGAGTATTTTAGTTGGGCACCAATGCCGATCGCTCGGGCTTCAGGGTCAACAATAGTGGCACCATCGGAATAGGTGAGCAGGTGACGTAGAACAGCAACCGATCGTCCATCCCCTATCTTTGCCTCAATCTCTTCAAGATTGAAGTTGGGTCGCATATTTTCCATTTCCTCGTCGGTTGGCTCGGTCAAGCACCAAACAAGCGTTGCACCTATTTTGCGGGGGCTTAGGTCATGAAAACACAACTCAAGTAAATCCCGAAGAATTTCAGGGTCAGCCTGGGGAACACAGCGGCAAATGCTTTGTAGGGCAACGGTTACAGATGGTTTCCGTTGCCAGCTCCGGTACTGGTGAATGAGGACTCCCGCGTTGCAGAATATCTTTGTAACGCCGCTAGTATCGGTTGTGCAAATGACGGTGCGAAACTCCTGTTGAAGTTGAACCAGCCGCAGTTCGTCGCGGGCCGCCTGTTCTAGCAGAAGAACCCCACCATACTCCCCATGCTTGAATATTGAAAAACTGTGAAAGCCATCGGCAACCCGACGAGCATCGGCAAGACTGACAAATTTGCGATCGCAGATTCGTTTAATTCCTGGCACGGAGCGATCGCCAAACACCATAAAGCCATAGGGCTGGAGTTTCCCCTCATGTAAAACAGGGCTTAGCGCAAAGTTGAGTTCAGTCAATACCGATTCAGATTGAATAAGCTCCGGAGCATCGGCAACAATGCCGTTTTGTTTCAGTTCGTCTTTGAGAAAGGAGTTAGGGAGGGCATGAAGTTGGCTAAACAAGGACTGATCAAAAGGTTTTCATTCCTTCGGGCGAAGTATGCGGAAGTCGAATGGTGTAGCAATCTTACATGTCCCAAATTGGATTTATTCGTGACCGTCTCCCACACTCACTTCCGCTCATTTAATGATGCCAGGGAAAACTTGGCTTTCACCGAAACGGATGCACAATCTCCGAGTATGAACTCCATCCCCTGCTTGACATCCCCTCAGAGGTCTGTCTATTTCAAAACGGGCTAACCGTTTTATTCAGGCTCCTGGGGCCAGCCGATCTGCTTCTCCATCAGCAAATGGTAAACGAATGTTCAGAGCAATCTCTCTACCAGCGTTTCTTTAAAGCCGTTAACGCGTCTAAGCTGACTGAGCGAAAAGTGGTGAACTGGACCCATTATGACCGCAAAGATGAGATTGCTGTTGCGGCGGTGCAACAATGTGATAAGGCCACAGAACTAGGGGTGGTACGGTTAGTTCGAGTGAGTCCAGAAACGGCTGAGTTTTCGGTGCTGGTTGTCGATCACTGGCAACGAAAAGGACTTGGATTTAAGCTAACAGAGAAAGCAATTGAAGTGTGCCAGCGCAACGGTATTCGTTTTCTGCAAGGACGCGTACTCAACATCAATCAACCAATGTTCAAGATTTGCCAGCGGTTAGGGTTTAAGGTTTCCCCTGTTATGGATGAGGGTTTGTGTGAAATTTCGCTAGATCTAAATCTGTGATTGAAGAACGAAACGAACGAGGTTCATGCGGGCAACGTCAACAACAGTTTTGAGCAGTAAGAGCATCCGAACACACCATCAATAACTCGAATTCTAAAAACTCAACATTTAGAAACTTGAAAAAACTCAGACGTTAAAAGCATGGCAATCTATGGAGGAAAATCATGAGCCAGCCGAGTGTTCCTCAACTATCAACCACCTTCGATGAGTGGATCAAAGAGCAGATACTCCAACTGAGTGTAGATGCTTTGAGTGCGGGTGTCCTGACCTGTACGGCCTGTTCTCAGTCAACCAATGGCGAGTACGTGATTGAATATCAAGGGGAAACCTTTCGCTATTTGCCAGAAAGAACCTATGCGTTTCTCAAGTTCGTTTCGGAGGGCTTAAATAAAGCATAAACGTCGATAGCTATACTGCTGTGCAACAAAGAGTTGTGCTGGATTCTGAGATGAACTGCAATGGTCTTCTAATTTATTTGAGAGGATGGTTGAAAAGTGACAAATCAGTTAGCAACGGATAGAAAACAGATGAATCGGATGATAACGGCGAGCTGCAACTGTTAACTATCCGTTCCATCTGTTACTAATCCGCTGCAATGGCGAGCTGAGACTGTCAACTATCCGTTTCATCCGTTACCAATCCGCTGCTAATTATGTGTCTCAGACATCCTCTAACTTTCAGTTCATTTCACTATTTGCTACGCCCAGAAAAAACGCTGTGTAAGAAATTAAGTGGGTAACTCATGGCAAAGCCTGTAATTTTAGCGGTCGATGATGATCCAGAAGTGCTGCAAGCGATCGCGCGTGATCTGCGGCAAGGGTATGGCGATCGCTTTCGCATTATCCGGGCAGATTCTGGAATGGCGGCCCTGGATGTGGTGCAGCAGCTGAAACTTCGCAACGAACCCATATCGCTGTTTCTGGTAGATCAGCGTATGCCCCAAATGGGTGGTGTGGAATTTTTAGAGCAGGCAATGGGAGTGTTTCCTGATGCCAAACGTGCCCTGCTAACGGCTTACGCTGATACTGATGCGGCGATTCGAGCTATCAACAGTGCCCGTTTGGATTACTATCTGCTGAAGCCCTGGGATCCACCGGAAGAACGGCTGTATCCCGTGTTGGATGATTTGCTGGACGATTGGCAGGCAACCTTTCGCCCACCCTTTGAGGGAATTCGCGTGGTGGGAAATCGCTGGTCGCCCCTCTCACCAGGTCAAAGATTTTTGGCGCGAAATCAGGTGCCCTACCAGTGGCTGGATATTGAGCTAGACGATGAAGCGAAGCAGCTGATTACCTTCGCAGAGCCAAACAATCATCAGGAGTTGCCGCTGGTGCTGTTTCCCGACGGTACCCAATTGGTACAGCCAACTAATCTGCAAATCGCCGCCAAGGTTGGGCTGCAAACCCATGCCGATCGTCCCTTTTACGATTTAGTCATTGTAGGGGAGGTCCGGCGGGGCTGGCTGCCGCTGTGTATGGCGCTTCCGAGGGGCTGGATACGGTGATGATTGAGCGGGAAGCACCAGGCGGGCAGGCTGGGTCCAGTTCCCGCATTGAAAATTACCTCGGATTTCCGGTGGGGCTAAGCGGCGCTGATTTGGCGCGACGAGCCGTTACCCAAGCGCGACGGTTTGGCGTAGAAATTCTTACTCCTCAAGAAGTCAAACGGGTGCGTGTGCAGGATTCTTATCGAATTGTAGAACTGGGTGATGGTAGTGAAATAAGCTGCCACGTGTTGCTAATTGCGACGGGCGTCTCCTATCGCAGGTTGAATATTCCCGGTGCAGACAAACTGACTGGGGCCGGGGTTTACTACGGTGCGGCGATGACGGAAGCGATCGCCTGTGGCGGAGAAGATGTTTATCTAGTAGGTGGTGCAAACTCTGCGGGGCAGGCCGCTATGTACTTCTCCCGCTATGCCCGTAAGGTATTTATGCTCGTGCGGGGGAATCTCTCGCTACCAGCATGTCGCAATACCTGATCGACCAGATTGCCCAGACAGAGAATATTCAGGTATGCACGGGGTGCAGCGTCGTTGAGGTCAAAGGCGATGACCACCTGGAAGCGTTGACGATCGCTAACGCTAGTACGGGCAGCAAAGAAACCGTTCCAGCGAAATCCCTGTTTATCTTCATCGGAGCCAGCCCCAAACCGATTGGATCGGTGATTTGGCCGAGCGCGATCCCCAAGGCTTTATTCTCACAGGTCCCGATCTGATGCGCGAAGGGAAACGCCCACACGGCTGGACTCTAGATCGCGATCCATTTCTGCTGGAAACGAATATTCCCGGTATTTTTGCCGCAGGAGATGTTCGCTATGGCTCAATCAAACGGGTTGCGTCGGGTGTGGGTGAAGGCGCGATCGCAGTTCAGTTCATCCATCGTTACCTTGCAAAGGTCTAACCTGTGTTAGTAGAACATAACGCTTCTTTCGTCTCTGCGGTTTCCCTATTCTTTACTCCCACTCCTTACCCTTATCCTGTCCTATGCTCCACGATTCAAAAGAAATCGAACTGTTTCCCAAACTATCCGATGAAGAACTGGTGCGGATGAAGAAGCATGGTCACGAATTGCAGCTAAATCCGGGCGATTACCTATTTCAGGAAGGGGATCCTGCCTACCATTTCTATATTCTGCTGGAGGGGAAGTACGCATCACAAAGCAGGTGGAAGGCCAGGAACAGCTTATTGTCGTTCACAACGAGCCGGGGCATTTTACCGGAGAAATTTCGATGGTGACGGGTAAGCCTGCCCTGGCAACGGCTCGATCGCTGGGACACAGTCGTGTTCTAGAAATTGACCCGGATACATTTAGAAAAATTTTGACCGAATGTTCCGAAGGGGCATCGACCATCCTGTCGGCTATGATTGGTCGATCTCGGGAACTAGAAGCCCATATGCGCCAGCAGGAAAAGCTTGCAGCACTGGGTCGGCTGTCTGCGGGACTCGCCCACGAACTCAACAATCCCGCTGCTGCCGGACGGAGAGCCGCCCAGGAATTGCGGGGAGCTGTTGCAACGGTTCAATCTCGTCTGCTGAAGCTATGCGAGGAACAGTTTCAGAAGACCAGCAGCATTCACTGATTGACTTGCAGAGAGCTGCGATCGCCTATATGGAGTCATGTCACAGGCTAGATCCGCTGGAGCAGAGCGATCGGGAAGATGCCCTTACCGATTGGCTTGAGCAACAGGATGTTTCCAACGCCTGGAAGCTATCTCCTACATTAGTTTCCGGTGGAATCGACAGCGAAAAACTAGCCACAATATCTGCGCAGCTTGGTTCAGAAATCTTTGCCGAAGCACTTGACTGGCTAACGGAAACCATTTCCCTGGCAGGGTTGGTTAATGAAATCGAGCACAGCACGACCCGCATTTCTCAACTGGTCAAAGCTATCAAATCCTACTCCTATATGGATCAGGCTCCGTTGCAGGAGATCAATATTCAGGAAGGACTGGAAAACACCCTTACTATCCTTAACCACAAACTGAAACACGGCATCACCGTTCATCGCGAATTTGCCTCCAACTTGCCGCGCATCTGTGCCTATGGCAGCGAACTTAATCAGGTATGGACCAATCTAATCGACAATGCCATCTATGCCATGAACGGAAAGGGAGATTTAACAGTTCGAACTCGGCAGGAAGGCGATGACGTTGTGGTTGAAATCGCTGACACCGGTGCCGGAATTCCACCGGATATCCAATCTCGCATCTATGAGCCATTTTTCACAACAAAAGGAGTGGGTGAAGGGTCGGGTCTGGGGCTAGACATTGCCCGCCGAATCGTGAAATCGCGTCATCACGGTGATATTAAAGTAACCTCTAAACCGGGAAACACCTGCTTCCAAATTCGATTGCCGATCGCTCCTAAAAAATAAGCCGATAAACAGTCATGCTTACTACCAGCGCACTGCAAGAAGTTCCAATATTTAAGGATTTGCCCCACGATCGCCTTTGCTGGCTGTTGGAGCAAGGTGTGGAAGTTTGGCGGGAACCGGGAGAATTTCATCGGCGACAGGGACAGCCCGCTGAGCATGTCTTCGTTTTGCTGGAAGGGCAGATTCAGATTATTCAGCAGGTGGGCAGTCAAAATAATGTCATTGCCACCTACAGTGCCAAAACCTTGTTTGGGAACTGCCCGTCATGATGGGCAACACGCATTTTTGGGCAAGTGGACGGGCTGTAACGCGCTGCCACATCTTAGAGGTTCCCAATGCAACTTTCTGGGAACTGCTCTCCAGCTGTACCTGCGTCATGAAAGACATTCTTCGCATTATGGCGGAGCGTCTCCAGGCTGTGCAGATTCTATCTCAACAGCGGGAAAAGATGGTTTCGCTGGGGACCCTTGCTGCTGGGCTGGCCCACGAACTAAACAACCCTGCTGCTGCGGCTCGTCGGACGATCGGTCATTTGCGAGATACATTTCAAACCTTGCAGCCAGTAACGCTGGAACTGTGTCAGCACACCACGGGAACTCAACAACTGTTTCTAGCCAAATTGCAGCAAGACGCGATCGCTCATGCAGCAATTGCTCCGGCACTTGGTCCACTGGAGCGCAGCGATCGGGAAGACGAAATGACCGACTGGCTCCAAGACAATCAGGTTGCGAACAGTTGGAGGTTATCTCCCACATTTGTTGCCGCTGGGTTGGATACAGACTGGCTCACAAAAATCGCCAGACAAATTGATTGTGCATCCCTCGATCACGTGCTGTCCTGGTTGGAAGCGAATCTCACTGCTGTTAGACTCATGGACGATCTGGAACACAGCACCCAACGCATTTCTAAACTGGTACAGGCTGTCAAAGACTACTCATACATGGATCAGGCCCCCATTCAAGAAGTCAACCTTCACGAAGGACTGGAAGACACGCTAACGATTCTCAATCACAAAATTAGAAATGGCATTTCGATCGTGCGTGATTACGACAGCAGCTTGCCCTGCATTACAGCCTATGGCAGTGAGCTTAATCAGGTCTGGACTAATTTGATTGACAATGCGATCGATGCGTTGGAAGCGGCAAATAGGGAAAGGGATCGAGAGTCAGGGTTAGAACGGGACGTGGAGACGCGGGGACACGGAGATGGAGGGGTATTTAACACGCAATCCTCAGTTCTGGGTCTTCAGTCCTTAACTTCAATTCAAAATTCAAAATTCAAAATTCAAAATTCCTCTACGCCCACCATCTGGATTCGGACTCGCCAAGAAAACAATCATGTCCTGGTCGAAATTGCGGATAATGGTCCGGGCATTTCTCCACATATTCAATCCCACATTTTTGAGCCATTCTTTACTACTAAAGATGTGGGAAAGGGCACTGGGCTTGGCTTACATATTGCCTATCGCGTGATCGTCGGACAGCATAATGGTGATTTCCAGGTTTCTTCTCAACCTGGAAAAACCTGTCTTCAAATTCGGTTGCCCGCCCGACAAACTTAGGTTTGAGTTCTAAGTTTTTAGCCTTAATACAGTCTTAAATTTCGCTTAAAACAATGATTTCCAAAAAGCTTACTCGTAAAGGTTTTCACAATCTAGAATCTGCAATCTAAAATGGTACCAATTGATTTGATAGGAGATTTTTTATGACATCTTGTACGCATACTGATTCGATTCATCAAGTATCTCCCAGTGCTCAGGGGTGCGAAGAATGTTTGGCAATGGGCGATCGCTGGGTTCATCTGCGAATTTGCCTTTCCTGTGGCCATGTGGGCTGTTGCGATTCCTCTAAAAACAAACATGCAACCAAGCATTTTCAAGGAACGGGGCACCCGATCGTGCAGTCGTTTGAGCCAAACGAACGCTGGCGCTGGTGTTATGTCGATAAAACCTACGTTTGAAGGATGGGAAAACCTCCAGTTAATCCGTTCTTACTTTTGCTTTACCCTGCTCCGTCATTGCACGCTTCGTATTGCGACTCATTGTTTTAATGAACTCAACGCGACGGAAACGTAGGGCAGACCAATCGTTATTGATCGCGACCTGCCTCACTCCTTCAAAACCCAGCTCTCCCAAAACAGCCCAACCATTGTCCCGGTTGAAGTTGCACTTGTATTTCTTCGACGTTCCTTTGGGATAAGCGAACCAGACGATCGCATCGCCTTGAACTTTCGGTGCTAAAGTAGCAGCAATACGATCTACATCTTCCTGCTTAGTAACAAACGCGAGGGAGAAAGTCGTCCGCTCAACATGGGCTATATCTCGCAAAACCGTTACTCCTTCAAGAGTAGCCAGTTCCGGCTCAAAGCTTTCAGGAGCGTTGATTATCAGGATCTCTTTTGATTCTTTAGATTCAGCTTGCCGAAAAGCGGAGACATAACATACTTATTTCGGAATCAAATTCCAAAATTTATCTAAACTTGGGTCAGAGCGGCCCAGGTGCTGGGACCAACAACACCATCCTGAACCAGTCCCATCGCTTGCTGAAAATTCAATACAGCAGTGTTTGTTTCATTCAAAAAATTGCCCGTTATGGGTAAGGTTGAACCATCCGGCAAGGTTCCGTACCCCTCAATAATTAAAATCTGTTGGAGTACCGCAACAGCCAAACTGGAGTAGATAGGCTGCTGAAGCGTAGGTAAATCATTGTTCAAACCGGCGATCGCAGATCTTGAATCAGTGGACATAAGTCCTCCCAAAACGACAAAATGGAGTTAGTTACAAAATTTGCTTCACAAAAATTGTATCTCCCTATGTCCTTCAGAAACAGACGCTGAGACCTCCTCAGCATTGCAGCATGATGTCAACAATTTGAGACCGCGCTATCCTGGTACTGTTCATCAACTAAACTAACTTATCCCGGAGGATACTGTTATCGCTGAAAAACAACTAGTTAACCGTCAGATCCGTTCTCCTCAAATTCTTCTAATTGACCAGGAGAACAACAACCGTGGTTTGATCGATACCCGCGAGGCCTTACAGCTTGCCGAGAATGTAGGACTGGATCTTGTTGTTGTCTCTCAAGGAAAAGACACTCCAGTTGCCAAGATTTTAGATTACGGCAAGCATCAGTACCAACAGAAAAAACGCCATCGGCAAAGCTCCAGCCCGTCTGTGAAGGAAGTTAAGCTCCGTCCAAATATTGGTGAAGCAGATTACACTTTACGCATTGATAGGGCCGTTCAGTGGCTAGGTAAAGGTGATTCTGTCAAATTTCAGGTTCGATTACGAGGGCGAGAAAATCAGCATCGGAGCTTGCGCTGAAATTGCTGGAGCGGGTCGTAGCAGATTTGGGTCAAGCAGGTAAGGTCCAGTCGTTTGATAGGCGATCGTTGATCGTCCAAGTCGCTCCAGGCTAACCCCAAACCTGTCTGAGCTTAAAGAAACAAGGCAGCTTGAACTCTCAAGCTGCCTTTTGTGCAAGTGATGTTTTTGTATCTAATCTGAAAGGATCAGCAAGGCAGGAGCATCAAAGCCTCACACCCGTTCAGGATCGTTTTGGTTGAACACGCAACGTTCTACCGATTTCCGGTAACTTTCTCTAAAGCGCGCTCGATCTTTTCTGGAACAGAAGTTGTCTGAGCGGTGTTGTCGGAGCGCTTCATTTGCCCAATGTCAGCATCCTCCTGCACTTCGTTAAGCCCTTTGTTTGAACGGGACTCAACGTCCTCTAAGGAGAGCGGAGGAGACTTCAGCACTTCCTGAGATTTCTCCAGCGTCTTGTCTAGTTTTGCTTCACCCTTCTGAAGGCTGCTCTGAGAACTACCGGCAGCAAATGCTGGAACCGCGCTAGAAACAAATAGCATCAAGCACATGAACGCTCCAAGAATAAATCGAGCTACACGGGCTTTAGATGGATGAATAAATTTCATTGTGGAATCCTCCAAAATTGTTAGAGTTCAATGTAAAGAGCAATACACTCTCGTAAGTTTAGGAACTCGTTTCGTCTCTCTTTGTACTCGAATTTCAAAGACTAGTGAATCAACCTGGGGACTGAAACCTTGAATACTTCTGACGCGGATTAAATCGCTCTTTGGATAGATATGGTGATTGCAGCTTCTATTCGATTTTTGCTCTTATTTAGGAAAGCCCTCTCCCTAGAGAGGGCTGTCGTAACCCGGATACACTCGAGCGATCGCTCATTCGACATTAAGTTATTTGTGGAACTGAGAAGCTTATGGAAGGGGTTTCCGAGCAGAAATTTCGTCCCTATGTAGAATTACGATCGCTACTTCTGCGGATTAACATCCTTTGCCCCTGATTGAATGTTACCTTCAGAGGTGTTAGCCCCGTAGGATGATCATATTGTTTCGACCTCGAATAGTCTGCATCTAAATTAAGGTCGGGTGCTTCCTGCTCACCTGAAACAATATCTTCAGCAATCTGTTGAGCATCAAAGTTTTGTTCAACAGAGTCGGTAAGCTCTTCTTCGATATTAGATTTTTATCGTTTTCCGCCATAAAAGCTCCTTAATAATCTTCCGTTGCTGGGATCACTTTAACGAAAGGCTTTAGTCCCTTTAACATCCTCAGGACAGATCTTGTAAACCTGAAATATTAAGTATAGTAACCTGACTAAAGATGCAGGGCTATTTCAGACTTACTGTCCTGCAACTCCAACGCAAAGAAATACCGTTTCCCACAGAACGACCAGATTAATCGCAGCCGCCCCTTAATCGTATGAACTGCTACAGTACCCTTCTGAGACTTGTTTTTAGGCATTGTAATCACATTGAGATCCTGGATCACATTTGAATCACAATCTCTGACTGAATTTGACTCAACTTGACTAAATTTGACAGGCCTTATTGAGAATGGCTGACGCATGACCACTACTCTTTAAAACGCCAAAACCGCCCAATACAGGCGGTTCTTGACCATCGGAGCGGCGGGATTCGAACCCACGACCCCTACTACCCCAAAGTAGTGCGCTACCAAGCTGCGCTACGCCCCGATGTGCTTAATAAATATAGCATAGCGGGACGATGGATAGGAGATAAGCCAGAGGTTAGGAATCTGGTATCAGGGATTAGGTGTCAGGAGGGGCAAACATCAAGTTTCTGATGTGCCCTGCTTCAAAATACTTTTAATAGCTGGATTGCTTGAATCAGTTCGGGGACTGCTGATTCTGACCAGTGCCCTTCACCTCGTCGCCCAGTATGCAGAATCAGATGCAAATTGTAGGAATCGGGATAGCCCTTGATCTCCAGCCAAAGCAGATCACTTTCTAACTCACAGGCGATCGTTTCCTCCTCCATTAGCTCACGGCTCACCTGGGCGATCGTCTCCACAAGCTGATTGAGAAGTCGGCAGAAATCATTCATTTCTGCTTCAGTTAACTCAATGCCCAATCATCCGTTCCTACCAAGCCTTTGAATTCATTAGCGTTGAAATCCCATCCCACTCGCCAACCTGGTCCACTTTTGATAATTCGACTCATCTTGCGTTTCGTCTTTTGCTGGGAGACTGTAGATTACAAAGTTCTTTGAGGCGGTGGAGTTCGTCTGGCGTCACGTCCCGCCAACTTCCAGGCTCTAGCCCCGCCAAACTTAAGTGAGCAATTCTGATTCGAACCAGCCGCAACGTTGGAAAACCAACAGCAGCAGTCATGCGGCGTACCTGACGGTTGCGTCCTTCCGTAAGCGTCATTTCTAGCCAGGATGTAGGCACGGATTTGCGAAAGCGAATTGGTGGATCGCGTGGGGACAACGCAGGTTCTTCACTCAGAAGAGTAACGGTTGCTGGGCGACTCACATAATTTTGAACCGTTACACCCTGCCGAAGCTTTTGCAGAGTCACTTTATCGGGAATGCGCTCAACCTGAACAAGGTAAGTTCGGGGATGTTGAAATTTAGGATCACTCAGGCGGTGTTGGAGCTGTCCATGATTGGTCAATAGCAGTAGGCCTTCACTATCTTGGTCCAACCGACCAACGGGGTACACTCCTGGAACTGAAACATAATCTTTTAAAGTCCGCCGCTTCTGGTCGGAGGAACTGTCATCGGTAAACTGACAAAGCACATCAAAGGGTTTATAGAACAAGAGATAGCGGTAGGACACAGGGGGAAGAGGGATAAAAGATGAAGGATAAAGGATGAAGGATAAAAATTTAGCCTTTAGCCTTCATCCTTTATCCTTTCTACTAATCAATCCTGACTCGAAAACGAACAAAGCCGACATTCTCTTTTGGAGTGGGTGACACATCTCCGACGTCAAAGAGAACAGTGCCGTTTAGGTTTGACTGGTCGTTGCAGGGATTGCCTGTTGGGAGTGGAGCTAAGGGCGGGAAATAGCCACCGCTGGACGTTGCAGATGCTGTTCCGCGCTTAACCTGAATGCTATTTGCGACTAGCTGGGTGCCTGATGGAACCGCATCACAGAGATTGATGGCGTTAACGGGTGTGCTTCCTTCCAAAAGATAGTAGATCGTATACTCCACTTCGTCTCCGCTCTGTAATGACGGATTTGTACCAATATTAAATACGCCAACGGGAGCACCTTGCGGCAGTTGTGCCCAACCGGGAGCGTTATCGTCCTCACCAGGACCATCGACGAACGTATTGAAATTAATCGTGTTTAGCGGGGGCCCAGCCCGGATGACGTTGGTCACTCGTTTAACGAGCCGAAGGGTGGGTGGCGCATTGGAACCGCTCCCTGTCGGGAGAGATACCGGAGTCGGATCGCTATTGTTGCCCGGATTGCCGTCATTGTCGGGGTCGGGATTGGTTCCATTATTTGATCGATCGGAAACCGGAGTTCCTCCTTGACTGGTGGCGTTGGCGATCGTTGTATTGTTAAACGGACCAAAACCGTTGGGGCCACTTCCTGGAGTTACGGTAACGCTAAAGGTGACGGTAGCCGTAGTACCGGCTGGTAAACGGTCCGTTCCCGACAAAATGGATTGATCAGTGCTGCCGTTGAAATTTGGATTAACCGACAGTGTTGGACTTTGAATATTAGTGACTGAATTAATCGTTGCTCCGCTGAATGCAGCTGCCAGGTCATCGCTCAGGCGGAGATTGAGCAAATCATATTGAGAGTTACCCGACGGCGCATAGTTGCGGATGTTCAAGGTGTAGGGAATGGTAAACGTACCGTTTGAGTTACGAATTGAGTACCTGCACTCTTTGCGATGCCCAAAACCGGAATGCATTCCCTAAATCCAACGGCTGTCATGCCAAAGTCATCCCCAAAAATCGTGTTCGCTTCATCCTCAATTCTGAGTTCTAAAGTGGTTTGCCCTGGAGAGGTCCGAAATAATCCCTGTACGCGGACCCACTGCTGAACTGCACCTACGGGACGCCCAGCAATGGCGGGAACAAATGAAGAACTTGCCCCATTGGGAGGACCCGCCAAAAGCGAATGATGGGAGGCGAACCACTTGCAGAGGACATAAGCAGGTTGTAAAAGTAAGCCGTGAAATTGTAGGTCGCGTTCGGGCTTAGACCTGTGATTATCTGCCGCCAAATAAGGGGATTCGGAAATGCGGAGTTTTGTACCAACGGAGTTGCTGCAGAGGCGTTTGGGTTGGAGTAAAGATAGGTGTTGGAGGGAGCGACCCCGTTTGCAGGGTCTCCGGGAAACGGTTGACCGATAACAAGGCCATTGAAGTAATTAATGGAACCAGTCTGAATGGAAAGACCTCCCAACGGTGTACCAGCAGGAGGGTTGTCACTTGGATACACCCCATCTCTCAGATAGGGCAGGTTGCTTGTAAAACCAGCCGGATTTCCGGGCGGTAGGGGAGCATTAACAACGCCTGGAGATACCGTAAAGTTTCCATTTGTAACAAAGTTAACGGGTCCCTCGCGTGTTCCCGCAGGACATCCGGTAAAGCCCTCAAAAACTTGAGCCTTTGCTGGCCGCGGAGCAAGTAGTGTCTGCGCGTTCAGGAATATTGTCGAGGAAGCCAGGGCAAGTGAACCCTTCAGAAACCGTTTCATCGCATCTTAGACCAGAGTTAAGGGATTTGCCCTTAACAGCTCATTTGTTGGCTAGATGCGCCCTGATCAATGAATGTAACGATTCACTATTAATTGAGGAACCTTGTGTAGAGGATTGACTCAATTCAGGTAGTTAATTGCATATGGCAGCGGATTTCTTTCGCCTAAATGCGTATTATTTCCTCTGTCACGATCGCCACATTCGTTGAGAAAGATACTTTACCCTGGCGAGAAGTCTTTCGTCTATAGGAAGCATGAAACGTTGTGCCGATCGGGATTGATGCGAGGGAAATAAACAACTGGACGGAGGATTGCACACGCTAATGCAGTGTAAGCACTAGCAACATAGTCAGTCAGCATTAGCATGTCTAGCAGATGCAGTATTAATCCAACCCGCTGCACTAGCGGTATCATAGAGAACATTCGAATTGCGATGAAGGCTGATTCGAATGTTCTCTATGCAAGAAGGATGGTATTTGGATGCAACTCTAATGGCTTTCAAACCATTCAAATGTTTAGCGATCGCCGCCTGAATGTTCCTACTGCAAAAGCAATGGAGACGAGACGCAATGTTAGTGAGATGGAAGGCAATCATACCGACTTAAAAACAACGTGGCAGATAGAGAACAGGCAATAGGCGATGGGCAATGGGTTATAGAACATGCTATTGCCTATCGCCCATTGCCCATCGCCCTCTTCGTACATCTGTCACGTTATCAATTCAAATTGGTATCAGTCCTCAGTCCTCAGTCCCTTCAAAACCCATCTAGTTAATTCTGACGCGGAAGCGGACATAACCAAAGTTATTTCCGGTCGTATTTTGGACATCTCCAACATCAAAAATGACAGAGCCATTAGTGTTGGTTTGGTTGGAGCAGGAGTTGTTTTGTGGCAGGGGTGCCAACGGTGGGAAGAACGCACCACTGGCGATCGGAGAGGCAGACGCCCGCTTGACCTCTACCGTATTTGAAATAAACTGAGTGCCGTTTGGTATTGAGTCGCAAACGTTAACAGCAGAGGCTGTACTACCACCGTTAGAAAGGTAGTAAACGGTGTAAGTCACCTCATCGCCACTCCGCAATGGATTGGTCGCATCAATATTAATCTGGCCGACGGGTGAAAGCTGAGACCAACCGGAAGCATTGTCGTCATTGGTGCTTGGATCGTCCACAAAGGTATTAAAGTTCACGCCTGGAAGTGAAGCACCCCCACGCGAAACCGCCGTAATTCGTTTTACTAGGATAAATCCGGGTGCTCCAACGCTATTGCGGGGAAGAGTTACTGGAGTATCACTGGGTGGGTCGGGAATATTATCATTGTTCTGGTCTGGGCTAACACCATTGTTAGAGATTGCCGTTACGGGTGTTCCACCCCGGCTGTTTGCAGTAGCAGTAACTCGGTTATTGAATACACCAAATCCATTCGGTCCGGTGCCGGGAGTCACGATGACGTTAAACGTAATCGTTGCCAATGAACCAGATGCAAGCGTATCTGTTCCTTGCAAAAGATTGGTGTCGTTGGTGCCGTTGAAGTTCGGGTTGACCGTTAAGGTCGGGCTTGTGATCGTGCCGCTTTGAACTGAAAAAGACGAAGCATTCGCGTAAGTATTCGCCAGGTTATCGCTCAATCGCAAGCTGAGGAGATCATATTGGCCAGTGCTTGTTGACGGAGCAAAGTTCCGAACAACAACCGTATAGGGAACGGTGAATGTTCCGTTTCCATTATCTCTTGGTGTACCTGCAGCCTTCGATACCCCAATGACGGGAAAACATTCTCTTAAACCGACAGCGGTGAAGCCAAAGTCATCTCCCAAAATGGTGTTCGCCTGATCGACGATCGTCAACTCCAGCGAAGTTTGTCCAGCACCTGTTGTGAATGAAACCTGAATGGGTGTCCATTGCTGTCTAGTTGGCACCGTGACTGATGGGTTAATAACTCCCGGTGGGCCTCCGGGTGGGCCTACCTGTAATTGAATGGTTGGAGCAGCCGCACCGGGAAACGACCCTTGGGCAAGCAGATCGTAGAAATATGCCTGAAAGTTATAGGTTGTATTGGGTCGCAGTCCGGTAACAACCTGACGCCAGACCACAGGATTAGGAAATGCTGAACCCTGCACCCGTGGATTCGCTGCTGTAGCATTGGGGTTGGAGTAAAGATAGGTGTTCGACGGCCCAACTCCCTGCGATGGATCTCCTGGAAACGGCTGACCAATTACCTGATTATTGAAATAGCTGACGGCCCCCGATTGGATTGAAAGACCACCCAGAGGAGTGGGATTTGGCGGATTATCATCTGGATAAACCCCATCGCCCCGATAAGGCAGTGTACTGGTAAAGCCAGCCGGATTGCCGGGCGGTATTGGTCCAAGAACACCCGGAGACCTATCGAAATTACCATTAAAGATGAAGTTCTGGCTATCATTTTGCCTTGTGCCAGCCGGACATCCTTGGTTACTTTCAAAGGTCTGCGCTTGAGCAGGTTGCGGTGGTAATAAAGTTTGCGCACTTATGAGGGCACCCGAGGAAGCCAGCGCGACCAAAATTTTCAGGGGACGGTTCATCAAATCTCCTCACATTGGGGCAGGGAAACACGTGAATCAGGTCTTGCATCGCCGACGCTGTGTTACGGTTCAAGCTGCAAATCTTCTTCCTGGACAATTACTTCGATATCTCTGGCATCTCTGTAGTCGAACTCAACCCGTCGATCGCGGGCAAAGTCTAACCGCGTCCGTCCAGGGCTAATCAATTGCCGCTCACCTTCAGACCGAATGGTCAGTCGCTCTGGCGAGATACCACGCTTCAGCAGGTAATTGCGCGCTGCCAACGCCCTGCGCTTACCGAGAGCCAGGTTGTAGGCATCACTAGCGCGGGGGTCAGTGTGTCCCACAATGTCCGCCAGGATGGACGGGTTTTCCAGCAGTACCTGGGCAATTCGGTCTAACACTTTGGCAGAGGCAGGACTGATATTGGATTTATCCAGCGCAAAGTGAATGACCTTAGGAACTTTGAGCGTGATGGGTCCCGGTGGCGGAGTGGGTGGCGGTGCCTGAGCAACAGGCGTTGTACAACGGGGAATGGATGTAGGTGCCTGGGATACCAATTCTGAAGCCACAGTTGGGTCTGCTGAACGAATCAACGCATTCTGTGCGGGTTCTGAGGTGCCATAGCTGGGATTGGTGGCGATCGCGCTGATCCGGTCTCCTACTTTTACGTTTTCCAGGGACAGGCTAAATTTGCCTTTATCATCGGTTTTCGCTGTGCCTAAAACTTCCCCTAAGGGACCGTAATCATCCCCTGCACCAATCACCCGGTAAAGTTCAATCTCTGAACCGGGGTCTGCTGTTCCGTAAATTTGAACCGGGAAGCAGGTCCAGAACCCAACGCTACAAATTCCTGGGTGACGAACTTTGGTGCATCGATCGCGCCGTTGCCAGTATCTTTGCGGCGGTTGGAGGAATCTCGCTCCGGGTTGGGACCGTCCCCTCGCTGATAGTCTGAAACGTCGGTTCCTCGCGGGCCTACGTAATCCGTTGCTGAATTGTAAAACTGCTCGGTCACCAGGTCGATACTGAGTCCTTCCAGACTGGAGAAAAGGTTGGACTGAATCAGGTTGCTCCGCTTCTGGGGTAGCTAGCAACGACAACTCCTGGACCTGCCTGGTAGCGAATCTGATTGCCCGTCACCTGATTGCCATTTCCCATCAGGTAAACAGCCGCTCGCCGCAGCCGTCTGCCGTTGTAAATAATTTGATTGTTCTGAATCTGGGTTGACCCCTCCGGTTTGAACAGATAAACGCCGCTGCCGTCGTTTCCGCAAATCAGATTGCCCGCAATTTGGCTCTGGTTAATGTTGCCTTCTAGCCGAATAGCATCGGGCATTCCTGCCACACCGTTTCCAGTGATGACGTTCTCGGAAACTTTCATCCCTTCTGAATTCACTGAAGTAATAATGGCGCTGCCGTCGTGGCTGGCAATCCAGTTGCGGCGAATAACGGTGCCGACTCCGTTGAAAACAGACACCCCAAAGGCAGAACGGTTATCGGGGGTGGGAGGGGTTCCGGTGTCATTGACAGACGGCGGAACGCCAAGCCAGTTGTTTTCGATGACCACATCCCGAGGGGGACGATCGTCCGAATAGAATGGTGAGAAATTGGCTGGAGTTCGCTGCTTGCTGATATTTGGTGGCGGCAGGCGATGACTGATGAAAATATCCGCAGGGGGTGTACTTTCCGTGAAACCCTGGAATGGCAGAAAATCGGTTCGGCTCTCACCACGAGTGGAGGTGAACCCGTAGAGGCTTAACCCCGAATCGTGACACCATCTGCTGTCACTGTCAGGCCGCGAAACACCTCTTTCCCGTCTGCGGGAGTAATAGTTACCAGCGGAATGGGGATGGGCAGTTCATTAATGGCTGATCGATCAGCAGCATAACCAGATTGGGTTGTGCCATCCACAATCAAACCGGGACGATCCAGTGGCGGAAGCACATCAACCAGGCGAATGGTGGTCTGACCACTGGGCAAGTTGAAGTCAATGCGAGAGGGAGTACCGGGTCCTAGCTGTTCGACCTGGCTTCTCTCGGCTGCGGATAGCTTATCGATTGATAAGGTGCCGTTGACGAGTTCGATCGCTTCTCGCAGGGTCAGGGTATCATCTGCTTGGACGGGACCATCCTGGCTGCTGTTAACGATCGCCCGTAAGGACGGGGCGGATTCGGGGCGGCCAGTAAAGGGGATGGGGTTATCAGTGTACTAGCTAGCAGTAGGGGGTAAGGGGAACCGCAGAGGCGCAGAGGCGCAAAGGAAGATTCGGAAGCATTTCTTTGGCTCCCTCTCCCCTTGCCTTCTTGTCTCCTTGTCCCCTTGTCTCCTTGTCCCCTTGTCTCGTTTGTAGACCCATGTGGTTTAATTGCCGTTCACTCCTGATTCGTTTCATTGCCGTTGCCCTCCCGATGTAATTTGGGCTGCCTGGGTGGAGGGTGAACCAGCAGCAGGGGAGATTCGATTTCGATTCAACAGCAACAGTCCGCGGTGCAGATTCTTGCTGTTGGGGTGGTGCTACTTTCGGAGCGGCATTATCTGGGAATGCCCTCTGTAATCCAAAGCCTTCAAACAGTTCGTTCAGCTTCAAGGTGAACAGAACGTAGGGACCACCTTTAGAGCGATCGCCCAGGTCGCGATCGTTTGCCTGACCAAAGCTATAACCCAGCGCAGCTCGAATATTGGGAGTCAGGTAGTAACCCGCTTCTACAGCAAACCCAACCTCGTCGTACCCGGTAATGGATTGACTAATCCAGCGCACCTCCCCACCAATATCCCAGCGATAGCCGAGGCGATAGGTCGTGCGGAACTGGGCCAGCGTAATCGCGTTTGTGCCAACGAGGTCTCGGGCAATGTAGGAACGGGAACCGCGAATCCCAAATTTACCGTAGAACTCCCAGCGATAGTTGGGCGCGTAGATGGCTTCCACCGCAAGAATGTGAGCATTCCCGCCTGTACCTGTTTCAAAGAGGGTGGAGTCGGGCGTAGTAAATGGGTTCTGACGAAATTCATAGCTAAACAATGCGTTGAATTTATCGTTGAACGGATTGCGGTAAGCCAGACCCAACTTGAAGTTGATGGTATCGCCCGCCACCTGACTTAACGTCTGGTTGGCGAAGTTTGCCTGCTGATAACGGGATAGCGCTGTCAAAGCAGGGGACAGTTTGCCTGCCGCTGCCAGTGAGATAACCAGGTTGTTGCCCAGCCCAGAGGTACGATATTCAAATCGACCGCTGGCTTTGAAGTTGGGGTTATCGGTGTAATCCAACCCGACGGAGTAACTATCGCCCTCAGTCACCCCCAAAGAGGCAGAACTTTGCCCTACTGCATAGGGTTGGGCAAACTGTTGTCCAGCCGTTGTGTAGGCAAAGATGTCTCCAGCAATCCGTTCGTAGCCGAGGGTAGCCCGCAAGCCGGGGGCAATGATAATCCGACGGTTGATTCCAAAGGCCGTTTGGCTGGTCAAGCTACTAACGCCATTCAAGATGGAGTAACGCCCAGTGAAGGTGGTGTCTTCATCAAGTTTCTGGTCAAAAATAGTTTCCAGGCTGGTTAGGGAATTGTCTCGGAATTGGGAGTTTGCCGAGATGAACTGTTGGGCTAGGCGTACGGTCATTCCGGGGTAGGGGTTCCAGTCCAGTCCCACCGTGTTGCGGCTGGGATAGAGAGGATCTTCACTACCAATGTTCTGTTCGCTTTGGGCGCGGAAAATCAGGTCTTGGAAGATTGGATAGACTAGGCGGGAGACAATCTGGTTGCTGTCTTCGGTCAAGCGTCCGGCAACGCTATCTGCCCGCGATCGGTTTACCCATTCCAGGCTCAAATCGGCTAGGCCCAATTTTTGCAGAACCCCTGCCCGGATGGTTGTAATGCTGTTGTCCACCGGACTACCAGGAATGGGTTCTGGCTGCGGGTCAAACAGATTGGTTGTTGCATTCAGGGTACTGGCAGCAATGCCGAAATTGGCCTGATGATCAATCTGGAACTGAACTTGAGTTGTTCGCGTTACTTTCGCCGCGACTTCCGCACCGTAATTGGTCTGCCCTGGGTTAAAGCTAAAGGTGGCATTGTTGACAAAGTTCTTCTCTACTGATCGGTAGTAAGCGCGTGCAAACAATCCATCGAACAGCGTCCCGTTTAGCTCAAAGCGATAGGCATTGCCGCTGACATTTCCGTTGAAAACGGAGTCATTGTTCGATCGAGCAATTTCCCCAATTAACCGGGCATCTTTTCCGAGTGGGATGTAGGCATCTGCTCCGTATAGCTTAAATTGTTGACCGCTCAGGTCTTGCAGCAAGTAGCTGGCTCCAATCCAGCTTTCCCGCTGAAAGTCACGGGAGAAGTTGTACTGCAAGCGGGCGGCGTAGAGATTGGTATCGCCAGTGTTGGTACCGTCAAACTGGTAGGTAACAACGATTCGTCGGACCAGGGTGCGCCCAAAGGGGTCAAAATCAATCTGCTGAATGGGTTTACGGAAAAGCAAAGACCCTCGATCGTAGTCAATTTCGTAATCGGGTCCCCGGACTAGTTGCTTACGCGTTACAACCGTACCCGGATTGCTAATGTCCTGAGTTTCCAGATAAACGATTTCACTGCCACCCTGGACGAGCCGACGGGATAGGAAGTAATAACCGCTGGTGCCGTTGGGGGCGATCGTATCTCGTTGGAATCCTTGCAGGTTGTTGCCGTACATGGCTGTAATCTGCAAATTACCAAGGTTGTAGTTCCCCTTAAAGCCGTGGAGCTGGCGATTCGTTGCCGTGAAATATTGAGACGCCGTGGCAAACTCTGGTGAACTATAGTCGCCCCACATGAAGTAGTCGGGTCCGGCACCCGGCACTGGAGAGGTTCGCTCTAAGCGGGCGTACACACTATCGATGGATGGCGTCAGAAAATCGGTGGTGGAGCTATCTCCATACACCGGATAGGTCTGATCACACAGTTGGGTGTCTCGGAATAGACGGGTCGTTCCGTTACAGGTTTCGTTGAGGGGACGTTGGTTATTGAACGCCGCCGTTAAAAGCCATTCCCCGATTCGTCCTGTTGCAAAGGCGTTGATGGATGCATCAAACCGGACATCATCTAGCTGGTTTGGGTTTAAGAAATCCCGGAAGCTACCGTAGAAGTCTGTTCCTCCGGCCCCTAAGCGAAAGGTGACAGCACCCGAAACGATAAATGGACGCAGGTTCGTGGTGAACTCAACCTGGGTGTACGCATCTAACTGGGAGGTAATAGGAGAGTTGATTGGAGTAAGCGTCGGTGGCGCAATGAAGCTTTGGGAGCGAGAGACACCGTAGTTGCTTACCTGAATTGGCGGCAGAGCAGGGTTCTCCTGCCCTAGCTTTACTTCCCGTAGTTCCCGTAAATCGACGGCTGCACGTACCCGCACTTTCTGTGCAGCCAAATTTGATTGCAGTTGCGCGGTAAACTTTCCACCCCGCGCCAATACCTGGAATCCGGGTCGATCGCGGTCTAGATCGGCTCCCACAAAGGTTCCTGCACTGGCGGTTAGGGTGACAACGGCATCCTGGGGAATGGCCTGTCCCGCATCATCCACAATTTGCCCTTCGATCGTGACGGTCGATCGTCCGTCCGCCGGAATTTGGGGATTCGTTGTGGGTAGGAACAGAATCTTTGAAGCGGTATCTCGCACGTTAACGGTTACACTGACAGGGGTGCCTCCCTCTGCCTGCACCGTCAGCGTATTCTGACCCTTCTTCAGGGGAATGTTGTACCAGACTTGATTCACCAGATTATTCGCGGTATCTGGCTGAACCTGGGTCTGCACAGCAGCATCCAACGGTTTTTGGTTGACTGTCACCTGCACCTTTGCCCCGGAGCATACTGCGCGACCAGGTTGGTCGCCCAGCCCGGTTGTTTGCGTTTGTGGTGACAAAATCCGCACCTCCGAAGCCGCAAGCGGCGCTGATGGTGGGGGTGGAGACGGTTCAGGACGGGGGAGAGGGGTCAACTCAGCAGGGCCACCAGGGTTGCCCGATTGTGCTGTCTGAGCAGTCGAGCCGATTGGCACAGAAGGCTCTACAGATCCACTTTTTCGGTTCGAGGTTGCGATTTAAGATCGGCTGCGGAAGTGGATTTTTCAGGAACAGGGGCTTTGGGTAGAGCATTCGCACGGGTGGCTCCAGCGAGGGCAATCGCCCCGCATACTGAAGACATTAATGCCAGGCGAATTATTGAGTCAGTCCGCATACTTATCGCTGCCCCTCCTTAAAAGTCGGAGTTACTGCAAAGTTCATTCGTACCATTCCTCCTGGAGCCAGTTTCACCAGGCGAGATTGACTATTTCCTTCAATTCGATAGCGATTGGGAGCCAGAGTATAGCCTGGAAGACTGGTGGTATCTAGCGTTCCAGTTCGATAACCTGGCAAAGCATACGGTAGGGAAAACAGGCCATTGGCATCGGTTACAACCCGATTGCCATCGTCGAAGTAAATAACAGCGTTTGGAACGCCAGGTTCTCCGGGCTGTTGCTCACCGTCAAAGTTCTTATCAACAAATACGCGACCCAGTATGGTGCCGCAGTCAGAAAGGATACCCGGACGAATCTGCACCACAAAGCTGGAACTGTTGCTGCTGATAACCGTTCCTGCGGGAGTGACACCGGTTGCAATCGCGATGTTTCTGCCCGAACCCCGTATCGCATCTGGCGACAGGAGCGCCCCGTAGGTAATGGTTAGAACCTGTCTCGCCTCAAGCCTGGGATAGTTAAAGACGATCGTTGACCCATTTTCTGTTGGTGCTGACAATCCCACAGAAACGGTCGTGTTATCGGTTGTTAACGTAGCCCGCTGCGATTTTCTCAAAAACTTAATGCCCAGAGGCAATGTATCAGTGACCTGAATATTGGTCAGAGGAACCGTGCCTGTGTTTCTAACAACGAGTCTATAAGCAACCGTATCGCCTGGTTCAGCGGCAGCCCGATCGGCGGTTTTGATAATCTCTAAACCACCCTGGCTAATGGTGGCAGTTACCGTCGTTTGATTCGAATTGGTATTCAGGAGATTTCCTGAAGGATCTCTAAAATTGGCCGTGGCTGAATTCGGAATGGTAATGACTTGCTGAGCAGTTATAGGTAGCCCTTGAAAAACGGTCCACCCAGCAACAACCCCTACAACAAGAAAGCGAAAACGTCCCCACACCAAAGGTTTTTTGGATGCTTCATTGCTTCAGAAAACTGAGTATTGAACTCATTTCATCGGTCATTTCTAGTTACTGTCCTGGTCTGCTTTTCGTGTTCACCCTGAGCGAGATAGGCTTCTCAGCATAATCTAGATTCTCATTGGACTCACGAGAAACTGTTTCAAACACCCGTAAAAATCACTAGATAAGTGATTGGTAATGTTTGACAATATGCGAGAAATATTTGATTTTCTGTGAGGAGCAATTATCTTTCTAAGTGATTTTACAGAATCAGGACGAAATTTGAAAAAAATATTTAGAAACCTGAGAAGTGGTTGCGATTAAATACGGGTCAAAGGCTTGAAACAGCGTGATTTGCTTTGATAGGCCAAACTATGAAACCATTGCCATCCCGCTCCATCCCACGACGGGAAGCGAGAAAACTGTTAAGAATTTCTAAAGCTAGCTCTATAAACTTAAGTTAACCTCTATCGCACTTAACCTCTATGGCACTCATGCAAACCTCGGAGTTTTTAACCAGAAACTGCACCCCAAGTGACATTGATGCTTAAACCTCCGAGATTTTGACCAAAACGTGTAAGTCCGGTGCGCGTGTAAGTTCTGTTTTCTCTATCTTGGACTCAGGCTCATTGGGAGGCCAGTGCGAGCTTTAAACTTTTGCAAAACTCCCCGATCGCCCCTACTCCTTGAGCGGGTGTTCCTTCTGCTAAGCGTTTAACAAAAGCGCTGCCCACAATTGCTGCATCGGCTCCCCAATCCATAACCTGGCGGGCATGTTCCGGTTGAGAAATGCCAAACCCCACCCCGATCGGCTTGTCAGTTACGCTTCGCAGTTCCAGAATCAGTTCCTTTACCCGCGCCTGAATCTGCGTCCGAATACCCGTTACGCCCGTCGTGCTAACCAGGTAGATAAATCCTTGAGATTGCTCTGCGATCGCCGCAATTCGTTCCTTTGGGCTGGTAGGCGCAATCAGCAACGTCACCTCAATTCCGTGATCTGCGGCAGGCCGTAACAAGGTCTCTGCCTCTTCTAGCGGGAGGTCTGGCACCACTAACCCTCGCACCCCCGCTTCCGCAATCTGCTGCAAAAACGACTGGATGCCCCGATTCAAGATCGGATTGTAGTAGGTAAATAAAATGATTGGTGACTGAAGCGATGGACTCACCTCTCTTACCACTGCTAACACCTGCTCAAACCGAGTTCCCCGTTGAAGCGCCCGGGTTGCTGCGGCTTGAATTACTAGTCCATCAGCTAGGGGTCTGAGTATGGTACTCCCAACTCAATCAAATCTGCTCCACTTTGATCAAGAACCCGCAGAGCCTCTGCTGTGGTTTCAAGATCTGGATCACCTGCCGTAATGAAAGGAATCAGAGCACACTGAGCGCGGCTTCTTAAAAACTCAAAGCGATCGGAAACAGAAGTCATGGGAGAAATGAAATGAAGTTGTAAGGATAAAGGATAAAGGATCCGTTGAACCTTTATCCCCTAACGTTTTGCCTTTTCATTTCTCGCAGCCTGCTTTTCCTGCTCAATCTCTGTCTGAATCTGCGCCAACTCTTCCGGCGTTAGCTCATCCAAGCGCTTCTGAAGAACGGCATCTTCATAGTCTTTGAGTTGCTGATTGTAGGTCATCGTTTGCGTGACGGCCCGAAAGGCATAGGTCAGTAACCACCCAAGCAGCCCACCAACCAGAAGGGTCTGTGCCCAAATGCCCGCAGAAATAGCGTCCAGTCCAGCAACCCTAAAAATAGGTACGCTAGCCCACCCGCTACAAATATTCCTAACCCAATTCCAACTACATCAATCCGTCGCATGTCATTAAACAATCAGCTTTCGACCTGTCTCCGCTTGGGGCGGAAGTTAAGAAAGGGAGCCAAAAGCAGAAGTCCTGGGAAAAACATGAAGACCAGGAAATACATGAATCCCCGCTCAAAAGAACTGGCAACATACCAGCGAGCCTGTAAGTAGAAATACAGAGCTGCTGGAACGACAACCAAAAAAGCCCCAGCTAAAGCTAAATACAGTAAAGCAACAGTAACGTCCATAAGTTCTATGAAGCAACTCCCTGTTATTCTACTCCTTGCTTGTTCTCCGTGCAGCTTCTTGTGGCTTTGGAACAATTGAAATTGTTCTAACCATTGCATAAGTTCCCCATTGGTGTTGGAATAAACAAGTGGATTCACAATGACGTTGCTGACCAATGGAATAATTCGAAACGAGGGTCTGATTATTCAACCTTGACTTCATTTCAGAGTACAGTGACGTTTGAATCCAGAATACGGGGGCATGGCGGAATGGCAGACGCTACGGACTTAAAATCCGTTGACCGCAAGGTCGTGAGGGTTCAAGTCCCTCTGCCCCCATCTGTCTAGCTAGAATCTCTGTCTAGCTAAACTCTCTGTGCAAGTTCAATCTTTGGCAGCATTGGAAATTTCCCTGTGAGTGGTAGGCAGCGATCGAACTGGCCCACTGTTAGGGGCTACCCAAAGTGAAACTACAGCCCGAACAGACACATCCTACCACGGAAACCTCACTGGTATATTTTCATACGTGTTCCGTGGAACTACTTAGTGAAAACTTTAAACTAGTCCGGGAGAGACATAAAGTTTCCGCAAATTACCGCATCGCTAAGTGGGCACTACGGGAAATCCACGGTTATGGTTGGTTGCATTGAGATGCAGTAATTCCTTCCATTAATTCAGTTGAAACCAGCTATGCAGAACGTACTTGTCCGTCCTCAAGCGATAGTCATTAAACCTCTTGGTTCTCTCAATGCAGGTAATATCACCAAATTTCAATACACCAATTGAACGAAGCAGTTCTGTCAGATCAGAATGCTACGTTGCTGGTTGATATGGGACAAGTCGAGTCGATTGATAGCGCTGGATTAATGGTGCTTGTTTCCGCGTTGAGTATGGCGCAACGTCTGAATAAGCGACTCAGCCTATGTTCAGTTTCCCATTCCGTTCGAATGATATTTGAGCTGACCCAGCTAGATAAGGTTTTTGAAATTTTTGATGGGCACGCTTTATTTCACAACGAGATCGCCTGATCTAGCCTGATTTAACTTTTTCCTGGTCTAACTCCTTTGCGATGCGGGGAATCCCCTGAGGCTTTCTGGATTCTAGTGTTTCTCACTCGGAATCCGGAGGGTTTTTGTTTGAGCCTAAAGTTTGAGCTTACTGGCTTTAAGCTGTCTTTCCGCGTCGTGTCTTCATGGTTTCGCTATACTGGGCATTGCTAAAGGTTAATAGCAGGATAAACAGAGAGAGGAGTTTGCCGTGGCGGTTGCAGTTGAAGAACTACTCACATCTGATATTCTGCGACCCGCTCGCTATTTAGGAAATGAGCTTGGTGCAGTCCATAAACCGTGGGATGCTGCAACGGTTCGGTGGGTGCTGACCTACCCAGAAGTGTACGAAGTAGGGGCATCCAATCTCGGACACATCATTCTTTACAACATTTTGAATGCCCAACCCCGGCAGCTATGCGATCGCTCCTATCTACCCGCTCCCGATTTAGCCGCTAAGCTGCGATCGACTCAGACTTCACTGTTTGCTGTGGAGTCCCGCCGTCCGCTAATCGACTTTGATATCTTAGGCTTCAGCCTTAGCTACGAACTGGGTGCAACAAATATTTTGGAGATGCTTGATTTGGCAGGCATCCCACTAACCTGGCGGGAACGGCAGGAATCAGGGGTCAGGGGTCAGGGAGATACGGAGCATTTGTACACTCAGTCCTCAGCCCTCAGTCCTCAGTCCTCACTTCCAACTCAAAACTCCCCTACTCTCTACTCTTACCCACTCATCTTTGCAGGTGGACAGACTGCTACATCCAACCCCGAACCCTATGCCCATTTCTTTGACTTTATTGCGCTGGGGATGGAGAAGAACTGTTACCTGAAATTGGCCGTCCTTGAGGAAGGTAAGGCAGCGGGGCTGAGTCGGGAAGAATTATTGCTAGATCTGGCGCATGTACCAGGCGTTTACGTTCCCCAATTCTATGACATGGCGGAGGATGGTTCTGTTCATCCGAATCGTGCAGATGTTCCGCCTAGAGTGCTGCGTCGGGTTGCTACCCCCATTCCTGCCTATTCGATCGGACTGGTGCCCTACGTTCAGACGGTTCACGATCGCCTCACGGTTGAAATTCGACGAGGCTGTACACGGGGTGCCGCTTCTGCCAGCCTGGAATGTTGACCCGACCTGCCCGGGATGTAGAACCCGATGCGGTTATTGACGCGATTGAGCAGGGAATGCGGGCAACTGGGTATAACGAATTCTCCCTACTATCCCTGAGTTGCTCCGATTATCTGGCCTTGCCGGGAGTGGGAATGGAGATTAAGAATCGCCTGAAGGGTGAAAACATCTCCCTCTCCTTACCCAGTCAACGGGTCGATCGCTTCGATGAAAATATCGCCCACATTATTGGCGGTACGCGTCAAACAGGAATTACCTTCGCGCCCGAAGCAGGCACCCAACGACTGCGAGATATTGTGAACAAGGGCTTAACCAACGAAGAACTCCTGCGCGGTGTTAAAACGGCCTTTGAACAGGGGTGGGACAAAGTAAAGCTTTATTTTATGATTGGCCTGCCAGGAGAGACCGATGTTGACGTTCTAGGCATTGCGGAGACAGTTCGCTGGTTGCAGCAGGAGTGCAGCACCCGGGGCAGAAAACGGTTGAGCTTTAACCTGACCATTTCCAATTTCACCCCAAGCCCCACACCCCTTTCCAATGGCATTCTGTTTCGACCGCAGAGTTTGAACGAAAACAAGCACTGCTTAGTCAGGAACTTCGCCATATCCGAGGTCTGAAAGTCAACTTTACAGACGTTCGCATTTCCGCAATGGAAGACTTTGTGGGCAGAGGCGATCGTCGCCTTTCCTCCGTTATCCGTCGCGCCTGGGAACTGGGGGCCGGAATGGATGCTTGGTGGGAAAGCCTGGATCGTGCCTTTGCCGCCTGGACTCAGGCGATCGACGAGAGCGGACTCACCTGGAAATATCGCCAGGTTGAGAATGGCGAGTGGAACATCTTTGAAGAAAAGGATAAAGGCGAAAGGATAAAGGCGAAAGAGGAAGACATTTATCTTTCATCCTTTATCCTTTATCCTTCTTACGATGCTCCTCTCCCTGGGATCACCTTGATACGGGAATTGATAAACGGTGGTTGCAGGAGGATTTGCAGCGTGCCCTGGAGGCAGCAACGGTGCCTGATTGCTCCTTTGAAGGCTGCTCCCATTGTGGTGTTTGTGGCATCGACTTTGGACACAACATTGTCGTTCCCCCTTTGTCCATTCCTCAATTTGAGGGGCACTTTGTCCCCAATCAAAATCGGGTTCAACGGCTTCGCGTTTGGTTAGGCAAACAGGGTGAAATGGCCCTCGTTAGCCATCTGGACTTGATGCGTCTGTTCGATCGCGTCGTGCGTCGGGCCGCATTACCGATCGCTTTTACGGGAGGATATCATCCTGGTCCTCGAATCATCCCTGCCAATGCTTTGCCGTTGGGCGTTACCAGCAGCGGCGAAATCGTAGATTTTGAGCTGACTGAAGTAATGACTGTAGAAGCATTTCAGGCAAAGCTAGAAGCCCAACTGCCTGCTGACATTCCGATTCACCAGGTAGAACCTGTGGATATTAAGGCCCCGCTGCTACCCAACTTTTAGAACGAGCCGAGTACACGATTATCGTCGGAGTGCCAGAAGTTGACAGCAGCGAAAACGGACCTATCGACTCCTATCAATGGCAACAGTGGATCAATGAAATTAACGCCAGAGATAGCATTTACCAGGAACAAACCACAAAGTCAGGCAAGAAACAGACCGTAAATCTCCGCGATCGCCTTTTCGAGTTGGAACTGAAGCCAGAGAATGGGAGTCAGGAGTCAGGGGTCAGGGGCCAGGAGAACAAAGCACAGGACACGGGGCATGGTGTACAGGACATTTCTTCAGTTCAAAATTCTCAATTCCTAATTCAAAATTCTCAATTCACCCCCTCCCCCTCTCCCTCCCTCCCCTCCTCACCCTTTGCCACTCTCCGCTACATCGGCAGTTGCCGCAACGACGGGACTCTACTGCGTCCCGATCAGGTAGTCTATATGCTAGAGCAGGTTGCGAACCGAGAATTTCAACTACTGAAGGTGCACCGCGATCGTCTCGTTATTGATTCTTGAATTTTGATCACAGAGAAATCTCTGCACGCTATAATGCATCAAAATAGAAGCTGTTGCGGATGATGCTCACTGGGGTTCCGCTGAGCAAGCCAGTGGTCGGCACTAGGTACAGCTTACTCCGCCAGTCTTTTCGGATATTCTTTGCAAAATCTGGTGTCCTCCACGAGGGTTGGGCATCTGGCCAGTAGGGTTGATTGTTGATTCAGTGGTTTTTTCACCATGCTCAACCAGTCTGAGGCTGTTGGACACTTCCTCACCTTAGGGTGGGAACAGCTTTAATGTATTTCTGCACGAATTGTTCTTCTGCATGGATTTGAAGCTTCTATCTGTCGCCGTCCTGCGTGTATGGGCAAAGCGAGAGGAGAAACAGTTGAATTTCCTCGCGATCGCGAATTTTGAGGAAATTGAATGACAAAGCAAATTATTATCGCTGAGCAGCATCGAATCGCTGCCGTCTTTTCAGAGGATCAAATCCAAGAGCTTATTGTTGCGACTGGTAGCCATCAGGTTAGTGACATTTACCTGGGGGTTGTTGAGAATGTCTTACCCGGAATTGACGCGGCCTTCGTCAATATTGGGGATACCGAACGAAATGGTTTTATTCACGTTACCGATCTAGGACCACTTCGGCTCCGTCGTGCAGCAGGCTCCATCACAGAACTGTTGGCACCCCAACAGAAGGTGTTGGTTCAGGTTATGAAGGAACCAACCGGGAACAAAGGCCCGCGACTTACCGGAAATATTTCCCTGCCAGGGCGTTATTTGGTACTCATGCCCCACGGTAAGGGGGTAAACCTCTCTCGCCGCATTCGCAATGAAAATGAACGAAACCGTCTACGGGCGTTAGCCATTTTGATCAAGCCCCACGGTATGGGAATTGTGGTTCGGACTGAAGCGGAGGGAATGCCGGAAGAAGCCATTATTGAAGATTTAGAGAACCTCCAAAAGCAGTGGGAGAATGTTCTACAGGAAGCAAATTCTACCCGTGCCCCAGCGCTGCTCAACCGGGATGATGATTTTATCCAGCGCGTTCTTCGAGATGTTTACAGTGGGGATGTCAATCGAATTGTGGTCGATTCCCACACAGGTTTGAAGCGAGTAAAGCAGCATTTGATGAACTGGGGGTGGCAAACTTCCACCCGGTGTCTTGATTGACCACCATCGCGATCGTATTCCCATTCTGGAGTACTTCCGGATTAACGCTGCCATTCGAGAAGCCCTTAAGCCCAGAGTTGATCTGCCCTCTGGTGGCTACATCATCATTGAACGCACCGAAGCGTTGACGGTTATTGATGTTAACTCTGGATCCTTTACACGATCGGCTACGGCCCGTGAAACGGTTTTGTGGACCAACTGCGAAGCGGCAACCGAAATTGCTCGTCAGCTTCGGCTTCGGAATATTGCGGGTGTGATTATCATTGACTTCATTGACATGGATTCCCGTCGGGACCAGCTCCAGGTATTAGAACACTTTAACAAGGCGCTGCGTGCTGATAAAGCCCGACCGCAAATAGCCCAACTATCTGAATTGGGACTGGTAGAACTGACCCGTAAACGGCAGGGCAAAAATATTTATGAAATCTTTGGTCGTCCCTGTCCAACCTGTGGCGGTCTAGGCCATCTGGTGCATCTGCCAGGTGAGACGGAGGATGAAGATGGCGAAATTGTGGAACGTCCTGTTGCAACTGCTCCGCGAGAAGCCCGCGGTGGAGGTCCAGAACTGCGTGGGCGGGGACGGGGCCGCGATACGAGTCTCCCTGATATTCCCGGTGTGCCTGACCTCTTCTGGGAAGATCGCAGCGAAGATGCTGAGGAAGCAGGAGATGGGGCCGATCTAGGTCTGAGCCACCCAAACTATCAGGAAGTTGGTGGCAATCGTCGCCGCCGCCGCCGTCGGGATGGTGACGGACGACCCCAATCTGGCTATCCAGGCGGGCCAAGTCGATCGGATGGGCCGGGTGATTCAGATGGGATACCGTCAGCCGAGGATGCCCCATTTTCTGGCAGGGGAGACCGGGGTCGGGGTCGGGGTGGTCGGGGTCGTCCAGGGCGGGATAGCGCTGGCAATGATTTTTTGGGCGATAGGGAGCTAGCACCCGCTCAAGACATGGGAGGAGCGGTGCAAGAAGCTTCAGAACCTGGATACTTTGAAGAGCGGCGAGGCCGATCGAGACGAGACGTTAACAAACCAACCGAACCTCCTGAAACGATCGCTGTGGAAATGACTCCCGATGAGCAGGATGTTTACGCTTGGATGGGAATTTCTCCACTTGTTTTGTCAAATCGGGAAGTAAAAATCCGAAATCGGCAATTATCTCGGTTGTTTTGCCCGGAGAAGCCCCTCCTGTGGCTGAATCCGAACCAGAACCCGCTTCAGCAAAGCCGGAAACCACCGCTTTACCGCAAGGCAATGGGTCTCCCAGTGGAATTCCTGCTCCAATCTTGCGAGAATCCGCTGAACGGGCTTCTGCTACGATCGCAGCCTTGCCAGCCGTTTCAGAAGAGGCAACCGATGGAGGAACTGCTGAGGCTGAAACGGACGGTAGCCCGGTAGTGCGTCGTCGCCGCCGCCGCTCTTCTGCCACTACGGAATAGCTTCGGCAGATTAACCAATGGGACTTAGGCAAACCTCGGAAGCTTTAATCAAGAATTGGGCTTTACAACCTGCATTGACGCTCAAACCTCGGAGGTTTGAGCAGAATGCGTAAGTCCCGTCCAATTTATAGATTTAGGAATGATTTGTTCACCTAAAGCGCGGATAGAATATCTCTGACAATTCTTCGGTGACGATTTCCTATGAGGCGGCAGAAGGGCATTTCGCCTGAGCAGTTAGAACTTCCAGGCTTCACGGATTTGCATCTGTCTGGATCAATCCTTGCTGGGGTCGATGAGGTCGGGCGAGGGGCATTATTTGGCCCCGTAGTAGCAGCAGCGGTTATTTTGCCTGAGGAGACGTTGAAAACGCTTTCAACGGCTGGAGTAACAGACAGTAAACTCTTATCCCCGAGCAACGACAAGTGCTGGCAACTCAAATTCGTGAAGTGGCCGTTGATTGTCAGGTGAGTTATGCCGCCGTTTATGAAATCGATCAAATGAACATTTTGCAGGCATCACTGCTTGCCATGAAGCGATCGATTTTGAAGCTCAAACCCCAGCCTGAGCTGTGTTTAGTGGACGGCAATCAACGAATTCCGGGATTGCCGTTTCCCCAACAAACGCTTGTTAAGGGAGACCAGCGCTCGCTGGCAATTGCTGCCGCCAGCATTTTGGCAAAAGTTTGGCGCGACGAATTAATTACTCGCCTCTCTACGCGCTACCCTCATTACAACCTGGCATCCAACAAAGGTTATGGAACCCCTTCCCACAGAAGGGCAATTCAGCAGTTTGGCCCTTCTCGACTCCACCGAATGTCGTTTAGTCCCTGCCAAGTTGAACAGTCAGGGACTCAAGATTTTAGATTGTAGAGTTTAGATTTGCAGCCAATGCAAAATTTTCAATCAAACAATTGGACTGTTTGGCGACAATAGCCTCGCTTGCCTCGCGATCGCCGTATCCTTCTCTGCATCTGCCCATTTCCGGTAGTCTGCCAGCAGGTGATGCATTAACCGCTGCTTAACGGTTAGCAACACACTTTTAGTAATCCGTTGCCAGTGGTTTCTAGTAACGGTTTGGGAGTAAACATCAATGCAGGAGGAAGCTCAACCTTGACTTCCAGGTCTGCTCTCCCTTTCAATTGGGTAGTTCCATCTGCCTCGTAGGGTTTCAGTTCTCCAAGTAGATTAAGTGAGAACCGTCGATCGATATACTGATTTCCTCGAATCTCACAGCCAATCGACTGTAAATGTACGGTACCGTCTGGTTTTGCCCAAACGCGTAAATCTACGGTTGGCTGAACGCTAACCATCATGAACGTCAATGGCCGCATTTTTAGACGGAATAGCTCATCCCCTAGCTGCTCAATTTGGCTAGAGGCCGCTAATGAACTCACTAAACGCTGGGGCTGGCGCAGATAATGCTGAATTGGCACGGGTTCATTAGGAACAGCCATCTCAACAGCTTGGGAAGCCGCAAAACGTATATTCATTGGGAAGACGATCGGGTAGGGAAAGGTTAGTTGAACGCGATGTAAATAATTCTAAACAATTCTTAGGAGGCTGAGCTGTGCCTTTTGCCGTAAAAATACCGAGGGCCTATCTCTGTCTATTTTTGCAGAGTTTGATGCCATAAACTCTTTTGAATCGAAAAATTAGACTTTATTGATCCGTAAAATCCCTATGAGTAAATCGATCGCCCATTTAGGACCCTCTGGCACCAATGTAGAAACAGCGGCACTCCAGTACGCCAAGTGGCTTGTTCAAAGGAGTGGTATCCAGCCGCAAATGTGCCCTTACCCAAGCATTGCCAGCACACTTCATGCGGTCACCCAGGGGCAAACAGATTTGGCGATCGTTCCAGTCGAAAATTCGATCGAGGGCAGTGTTACCGTTACCTTGGATACTCTTTGGCAACTTGATACCTTAAAAATTCAACAGGAACTGGTTCTGCCCATTGAACATGCGCTGCTGTCCCAAGCAACAGTGATGGAAACCATTCAGACCGTCTATTCCCACCCTCAGGCTTTAGCCCAGTGCCAGCGGTGGCTGGAGAAATCCTTACCTAAAGCTGAACTGATTCCCACAAACTCCACTACAGATGCGCTCCAGCAGCTTCAAAGCGATCCGACGATCGGAGCCATTTCCTCACCACGGGCGGCTCAGCTTTACAATCTGCCTATCCTTGCCTGCCCCATCAATGACTACCCCGATAACTGCACCCGCTTCTGGGTATTAAGCTTGGAACCGTCACCTGGCGGCGACCATACGTCGTTGGCGTTCAGCGTTCACGATGCACCGGGGCGTTGGTTAAGTCATTGCAAGTATTCGCCCAGCAAAATATCAACCTGAGCCGGATCGAATCTCGCCCGACCAAGCGATCGCTAGGCGATTACCTGTTTTTTGTCGATCTCGAAGGCGATGCCCGCAATTCATCCGTGCAATCTGTCCTCGAAGAACTTGCAGCTCAAACATCTATCCTGAAAGTTTTTGGCAGCTATGACATTCTGGCGATCGAACAGGGTGTGGAACAACTATAGAGTTTGGGCGAAAGTTTAGATGAATCAGGAAGAGCTAGCTGCTTAAGCACGCATTATTCCGCTTTCAACCCCCATGAACTCCCTCACGTGCATTAGATAAGTAGAGGGGTCTTCGAGCATCGGAAAGTGAGCGGTGTTGGGGATAACAACATACTCAATAATTTCATTGAAACTGGCAGCTTGGCGGCCCATTTCGGCAGGAATAATGATGTCACGTTCACCTGAAATCAGAAGCGTTGGCACTCTCAGGTGAGCGAACTCCTGAGGCATCACTTCAGCAGCTTTTTGCTGACCGAGGTAAAAATCGTTCCCATTGCAGCGGCATAGTCCGCCATTAGAAAATCATCCAGAAAGGCCCGACTGATATCCCTCGAGAGTGGACGATGCAAAAAGCGCTGCATGAATAGCCGATCCATGTAGGGAAGCTGATAGAGCCAGCGGGGCGGAACCTGACGACATAGCCACCAAACTTATGGAAGGCGGTAAAGGCTTTTTCGTCGTACTCAAAAACACCACTACAGGTCAAAATGGCACGATCAACCCGATCTGGGTACAGGTTCAAAAGAAGACAGCAACAGAAGCCCCCATCGAATGGGCATTTAGGGAAACCTGTCTCAGGCCCAACGCATCTAGCAGCGTTGCCAAATCTTCGGCATAAGTCTCCAATTCATAGCTCAAATCAGCTTCAACGACCTCGGATGCGGCAGACTCAGATTTTCCATCCGATCGCTCCTGAGAACGGCCAAACCCACGCATATCGTACAGGAGGCAATCAAACGAGTCAGAAAGGGAACGGGCTGTGCTCTCCCAATAACGGGCAGAACCACCCCAACCGTGTACAAACACCATCACAGGTTTGCCAGATGGTTCTGGGCTTCCCGATGCAGTAACCCATTCGTAATAGTGATGAAAACCACGAACCCAAGCGTAAGGCATTTTGAAAAGGAGTTTTAAGTTAAGTGGACGTTGGATTAAAATCTTCGCCTTAAGATCCCCGATTTCTTTTGGAGAAGTCGGGGATCTTAATGTTCAAATTCTTACTGAATTAAGCAGACTCAGGCTTGGGAATGGAGGATGGATGAAGTAGAAGCTCTGCTGTAGAACGCTTCTCAACCATCTCGCGAGTAATTACACAGCGTGTAACATCTTTGCGAGAGGGCAGTTCATACATCACATCCAGCATCAGTTCTTCGACAATGCTGCGGAGGGCACGTGCTCCGGTTTTACGACGATAAGCTTCCTGAGCGATCGCCTTGACCGCATCGTGCTTAAACTCCAGAAGCACATTATCCATCTTCAGCAGCTTTTGATACTGTTTCACTAGCGCATTGCGCGGCTCCGTCAGGATAGCTGTCAGGGCGTCCTCATCTAGTGGATCGACTACAGCCATGACAGGTACACGCCCAATAAACTCTGGAATCATCCCAAACTTGACCAGGTCATCAGGCTCTAGGTGCTTGAGAATGTCCGCAGCCCGCTTTTCCTTGGGCTGGTTATCGCCGGGCTGAATAAAGCCGATCGACTTCTTGCCAATGCGCTGCTCGATCGCCTTATCTAGGCCAACGAATGCACCACCGCAGATAAACAGAATATTGCTGGTATCAATCTGGATACAGTCTTGATAGGGATGCTTACGTCCACCCTGGGAGGCACGTTTGCAACCGTTCCTTCCAACATTTTCAGCAACGCCTGCTGGACACCTTCGCCGGAAACATCTCGCGTAATGGACGGGTTTTCACTCTTCCGGGCAATCTTATCGATTTCATCAATGTAGATAATGCCGCGTTGAGCTTCTTCTACATCCAAATCGGCTACTTGCAGGAGGCGCAAAAGAATATTTTCTACGTCCTCACCTACATACCCTGCTTCAGTTAGGGTCGTGGCATCAGCGACAGCAAACGGAACATCCAGAATCTCGGCCAGAGTTTGAGCAAGTAGGGTCTTACCGCAACCCGTTGGCCCAATCAGGAGAATATTGGACTTCTGAAGCTCAACAGCGTCATCCGCTGCTCCTTTGCCGTTTCCTTTGGATTGGGTAAAACTAAGGCGTTTGTAGTGGTTATAAACGGCAACCGAAAGAATCTTTTTCGCTTCATCCTGCCCAATGACATGCTCATCCAGGTACTTCTTAATCTCCCTCGGTTTGGGAATCTGATTAAGAGAAAGACTAGAAGAACGTGCCTTGCGCTTCTCAGGAGATTGTTCTCGCCGAGGAACTGGTTGAGGTGCAGCAGCGCTGGAGTCAAAAAGTTCCTCGTCGAGGATTTCGTTACACAGGTCAACGCACTCATCGCAAATGTAGACTCCCGGACCCGCAATCAACTTACGGACTTGCTCCTGAGACTTTCCACAAAAGGAACATTTGAGATGGGAGTCGTACTTAGACATATCTGCCTCTTACTTAACTGCAGCAACAGCCTCTCCTGCTTTAGGAAGATTCTGCCTGGAAATAACCTGGTCAATCAGGCCGTAATCTTTGGCTTCAGTAGCTGACATGAAGAAGTCGCGATCGGTATCCATCTCTACCTTCTCTAAGGGTTGCCCCGTATGGAAGGACAACAGCTCATTTAGCTTGCGCTTATGATAGAGAATTTCCTTTGCCTGGATTTCTATATCCACAGCCTGTCCTTGGGCACCGCCAAGGGGTTGGTGAATCATAATCCGGGAACTTGGAAGCGACATCCGCTTGCCAGCAGCACCCGCTGCCAACAAAAAGGCTCCCATACTGGCGGCCAAACCAAAGCAGATGGTTACCACATCAGAGCGGACCTGCTGCATGGTGTCATAGATCGCCATACCAGCAGTGACAGAGCCACCGGGAGAATTAATGTATAGCTGAATGTCTTTTTCTGGATCTTCTGCTTCTAGGAATAGAAGCTGGGCAACGATGGAGTCAGCAACCGCGTCATCAACAGGCGTACCGAGAAACACAATGCGCTCCCGCAGCAGGCGTGAGTAAATGTCAAAAGCGCGCTCACCCCGACCAGATTGCTCAACGACCATCGGAATTGTACTCTGAGGACCGATGGAGTAGACATTCAGGGAATTGAAGTTGGAAATTGAGTAGTCAGCGGATCGGGATACAACCATAATCGAGTTCGTTGTTTGAATCACTCTAGATCAAATTGGTCAATTGTTGACACCATCTCTCCACATATCTCCATATACGCCTTTACGCAGATGAACCAACAGGAACGAATTGGTGTCTATGCCAATAGGTCTCTATTCAAAATTATGCCTCAATTACCCCAGGACTTGGGAGATCCAGTGCAAATGCTCTGCTATTGTAGCTTGGGTGTTTCGGGGCGCAACAAATTCCTCTCAAATGATGTAAGAATTACTCTTCATCTGAAGCCGAAGACTTGGATTTGGTCGTCTTTTTGCGAGTGCTAGACTTCTTAGTTGATTTTTCTGAATCGATCGCCTCTTCAGCCGCCCCTTCTGATTCATCCTTAGCAGTTGTCGCCTCCATGGACGTTGCAGATGAATCTAATGTTCCCTCAGTTTGAGGAGCAATCCCGTCTTCAGTCGCTTCTGATGGCGTAACAACCGCTGCCTCGACATCGATCGTCGTGTCTGTAGCGGTTCCCGTTGCTTCCGGAGCCAATTCATCCTCGGTAGCCAGTTCATCCTCAGCAGTTGACTCAGGCTCTTTAACGAGAGTGCCTTCTGGAACTAGCTCTACGGTGGAATGTTCCAGAAGCCAGTTCACAATCTTTTCTTTTAACAAATCTTCAGAAACAACGCTTTGAAGCCGATCACGATCAATGCTCTTATCATCTAGGTCGGCTAAAATGTCGTTCACCTTAGTGTTGACTTCTTCTGGATCAACGCTAATGGATTCTTTTGGCGACTTCTCCCAGTGCCAGCGTTCGTTTGATCCGAGCGATCGCATCAGGGCGCGATCGCTCCTTTAGCATTGGAATTGTGTCTTGATTGAAGAATTGCCGGATATCTAAGCCCTGATTTTGCAACTGCACCGCGGTCTGATTCAGCATGTAGTTGAGTTCTCGGTCAACCAGGGTTTCAGGTAAATCGACCTCAATGTGCTTAACAAGCTCATCCAGGATGGCCTGTTCTTTATTTCCGGCAGTTTTGTCGGTGGCTTCTTCCTGATAGCGCTTCTTTAACGATTCACGCAGTTCAGCCAGGGTCTCAAATTCACTGACTTCCTGGGCAAAGTCATCGTCCAGTTCGGGCAGTTCCTTTTCTTTAATTTCCTTCAACGTAACGGTAAAAACAACCGATCGACCTGCCAGGGTCGGCTGTGGGTAATCCTCCGGGAATTGAAGCGGGATTTCTTTTGTTTCCCCACTTGACATCCCCACAATTCCATCAATAAAGCCTGCAATAAATCGGCCTTCCGTCAGCTCCACCTGAAAATCTTCTGCCTGCCCACCCGGAAACTCTTCCGGCTCGGCGTTTGGCTCATCGCTAACCAAAACGCCTTTGTAATCAACAACGGTGACATCCTTTAGCTTGGCAGGCCGTCCTTCAACGGGGACTAGGGTTGCGCTCTGTTCTTGATACTGCTGTAGGACCTTATCGACCCGTTCTTCATCGGGCTTAATCTCCTCAGCCTGAACGTGGAAATCGGTATATTGATTCAGTGTCACCTCCGGCTGCACATCAACAGAGGCAGAAAAGGTGAGGGACGATCCGGGTTCATACTGACCAACTAAATCTTCAAAGGAAGAAATTAGCTGAAAGTTGCCGAGGGCATCAATATTTTCTTGCTTGATGGCTTCTTTTAAGCTGTCATCAATCAATTCTTCCAAAGCGGCTGCCTTTAGCTGTAAAGCACCAAAACGCTGGATTAGCACCTGACGGGGAACTTTACCCTTACGAAACCCAGGAATGTTTGCCGAGCGAGTGAATTTCTGAATAACCTGCTCGTAAGCCTTCTTGGTCTTTTCTGGTGTGATTTCAATTTCTAAGCCAATTTGGCTAGCGGGGAGTTTTTCCTGGGTAACTTTCATCGGTGGATTTGCTACAGACAGTTGCGTAGTGAGTAGGAGCTAATTTAAGCACTAACCGCTTTTTCCTTCTATGGTTAACGATTCGTGCTTACAGACAAAAAGCAACCGCGATCGCAATCGATCGCAGCGCCGCAATATGTAATGTTAACTGATTCTGCTCAGACGGTGCGGAGTTGTTCAAGGGAATCTTAAGATTAGGGGTAGGGGAAGGTGAGGGATGAGGATGGGGATGAGAGATGAGAAAAAGAATCGGGGTAAATTTTTCTAACGCACTTAGATATTCAATCCAAATCTACTTCCCGTTCTCATCCCTCATCCTTTATCCCTCCCCATCCCATCCTCATCCTCTGCCAAAATCCGCTAAAATTTTGGAACTGAATTCAAACTTGAAGAGGATACTGGTTTGGCTGAATCCTATCGGGTCGCCATTTTAGGAGCGACGGGTGCCGTTGGCATGGAGTTACTGGAATTGTTGGAGCAGCGAGAGTTTCCTCTTGCCGACTTAAAATTGCTGGCTTCTCCTCGATCGGCGGGTCGCACACTTCCTTTCAAGGGTGAGAATTTGCCTGTTGAGGCAGTGGACGATCGCGCCTTCGACAACATTGATATTGTCCTGGCCTCTGCTGGAGGGTCAATTTCTAAAGCCTGGGCATCAAAAGTGGTCGAGGCAGGAGCAGTCATGATCGACAACTCCAGCGCTTTTCGTATGGATCCCTCTGTTCCACTGGTCATACCCGAAGTCAATCCTCAAGCGGCGGCGGCCCATCGGGGCATCATCGCCAACCCGAACTGCACGACCATTCTGATGGCGATCGCCGTCTATCCGCTCCATCAAGTACAGCCAATCAAACGGATTGTGGCAGCAACTTACCAGTCCGCAAGCGGGGCTGGGGCTGGGCGATGGAAGAGGTCAAAGCCCAAGCACAGGCAATTTTAAATGGTCAAGAACCGGTGACAGAGTCGTTCCCCTACCCGTTAGCGTTCAATCTGTTTCCCCATAACTCTAAGCTGGATGGGCAAGGATACTGCGAGGAGGAAATGAAAATGGTGAACGAAACTCGCAAAATTTTTGGGAGCCAAATTTACGCTTAACGGCGACATGTGTACGGGTTCCCATCCTGCGGGCACATTCAGAAGCGGTTAATATAGAGTTTGATGGTTTCTTTAGCGTTGCCCGAGCGAAGGACGTATTGAGCCATGCGCCGGGCGTGAAGCTAGTTGAAGATTGGCAGGCCAATTATTTCCCGATGCCGATTGATGCAACGGGTCAAGATGATGTGTTGGTAGGGCGCATCCGGCAAGATATTTCTAATCCCAATGGTTTAGAACTTTGGCTTTGTGGAGACCAGATCCGAAAGGGAGCTGCTCTAAATGCTGTGCAAATTGCTGAGCTGTTGATAGCGAATAAATTGGTGAAGCCGTTAGCACTCAGTGGACAGCCATCAGCAAAGTAGAAACTGAAAACTCTCTTCTATACGCTGCAAATTGTGCTTCACATAAAATCTGTACAATTAAAATCCGTTAGAATCCGTACAACGATCTGATAGCTGATACCTGATGGCTAATAGCTAGTGGCTCTAAACAGAGGAAGCTGTAAACGTGTGGTGAATTTTGGACGAGTTTTGACTGCAATGATTACCCCATTCGATCAGGATGGTGGGGTAAGCTACTCTACCGCTGAGAGGTTAGCGGTCTACCTGGCCGAAAACGGAACTGACACCCTGGTTGTGTGTGGAACAACGGGCGAATCACCCACCCTAACTTGGGATGAGGAATACGAGTTGTTCCGTGTTGTACAGCAGGCGGTTGCGGGGAAAGCTAAAGTAATAGCTGGGACGGGGTCGAACTCTACACATGAGGCGATCGCAGCAACCCAAAAAGCGGCTAGACTAGGGCTAGATGGTTCATTACAGGTTGTTCCCTATTACAACAAACCTCCTCAGGAAGGGCTTTACCAACATTTCAAGGCGATCGCGGAAGCATCTTCCGATCTTCCAATGATGATCTATAACATTCCAGGACGGACCGGCCAAAACCTTCAGGTTGAAACCGTAAGCCGTCTTGCTGAAATCTCTAACATCGTGGCAATTAAGGAAGCAAGCGGAAGTTTAGACCATGCCAGCGAGATTCGGCGATATACTCCTACCGAGTTCGCGATCTATTCTGGAGATGACTCACTAACATTACCGCTATTAGCGGTTGGCGCGACTGGGGTTGTTAGCGTTGCTAGCCATCTAGTAGGGCCACAGCTTCAACAAATGGTTCAGTCGTTTGAGGTAGGCAAAACCCAATTGGCTACTCAAATTCACCTTAAACTTTTTCCTCTATTCAAGGCGCTATTTTTGACAACCAATCCAATTCCCGTTAAAGCTGCACTTAACCTCCAAGGTTGGCAGGTTGGTTCCCTGCGTTCTCCTCTGGTTGAACTGTCACCTGAGTTGAGCCAAGCATTAAAGTCTGTGATGACGGAATTAGCGCTTCTGTAGCCTCATCACCCTTTACTAAGTTTCTTGACAACTGAATAACTATTGCAATTGCCACATTTGTTAGGACTGAGAGCACTCAGTGCGCTCGGGTCTGACTTTTCTAAATTCTGTTTGTTTATGGTTCCAACCCTTAAAACTCACTAAAAAAATCACAGTACTACACCCATTGAGCCGTTATAAAAGCGCGCCAGTGTGGTCTTTCTCTCTACACGTTCGTTTCGATAAGGATGCAAATGACCCAAACCCATTCCTCACCCACACTCAAGATCATTCCGTTAGGTGGGCTTCATGAAATAGGCAAAAATACCTGCGTTTTCGAGATAAATGACGAAATCGTCTTGCTGGACGCAGGATTAGCATTTCCCACTGATGGAATGCACGGGGTAAATATTGTTCTACCAGACATGACGTACCTGCGGGAAAACCGCCACAAAATTAAGGGAATGATTGTCACTCATGGGCATGAAGACCATATTGGTGGCATTCCCTTCCACCTCAAGCAGTTCGAGATTCCGGTTATTTACGGTCCCCGGCTGGCGATGGCGCTACTGACAGACAAGCTAGAAGAGGCCGGAGTCGCAAACCGCACTGAGTTAAGGACGGTTCGCCCACGGGAAATAGTTCGTATTGGTAATTCGTTCTTTGTGGAGTATATTCGCAACACTCACTCCATTGCCGATAGCTTTACCGTGGCGATTCGTACTCCAGTTGGGGTGGTGATCCACACGGGAGACTTTAAGGTTGATCACACCCCGGTTGATGGGGAGCATTTTGATTTTCAGCGGTTAGCAGAGTATGGAGAGAAGGGCGTTCACTGCTTAATCAGTGATTCAACTAACTCGGAAGTTCCCGGATATACTGCCTCTGAGCGATCGGTTTATCCCAATCTGGACCGCATTTTTAGTCAGGCTTCGGGACGGCTGTTGGTAACGACCTTTGCTTCATCCGTTCACCGAATCAATATGATATTGGAGCTGGCCAAGAAACATGGTCGGGTGGTTTCGGTTGTGGGGCGATCGATGCTGAATGTGATTGCCCATGCTCGTAATCTGGGGTACATCAAATGCGAAGATGACCTGCTGCAACCGCTACACATTGTTCAAAAAGTTCCCGATGAGAATGTTCTGATTCTGACTACGGGATCTCAGGGTGAACCGATGTCGGCCATGACCCGAATTGCCAATGGAGACCATCCCAAGATCAAGATTCGTCAGGGCGATACGGTCGTCTTTTCTGCGAATCCTATTCCTGGTAATACGATCGCGGTCGTCAACACCATTGACAAGTTGATGATGAAAGGGGCGAAGGTGGTTTATGGACGGGAGCAGGGCATTCACGTCTCCGGGCACGGCAGCCAGGAGGACCAGAAATTGATGATTGGCCTGACCCGGCCCAAGTTCTTCCTGCCGGTGCATGGCGAACATCGGATGCTAGTGAAACACTGCCAGACAGCCCAAAGCCTCGGTATTCCGGCTCAAAACATGGTTGTGATCGATAACGGCGATGTTGTTGAGCTGCGGGAAAACTCCATTCAGATTGTAGGGAAAGTACCATCCGGCATTGAACTGGTGGATACTTCCCGATCGGGCGTTGTGGATGACAAGGTCTTAAAGGAACGGCAGCAGTTGGCGGGGATGGAGTCGTCACCGTGGCCGCTGTTATCGACTGGGATGGCAAGTTGATTGCGAAACCCGAGGTTCATCTGCGGGGTGTGGTAACATCCGTCAGTCGAGCCGACCTGTTGTCAAAAGTTCAAGACACGATCGAAGTTGTGCTGCGTGATCGCTGGTCTGAATTTGCTCGGTTGTTTGGCGACAAGTTGGACGTTGACCGCGTTGGCCTCCAGACTCAGATTGAGCGGGAACTGGTCAGAATGCTACGGCGTGAACTCCAGAGCAATCCGCTGTTGGTTTTCTGATGCAGATGTCAGAAGAACCAACCATCAAATCCAGTCGAGGGAGAGTGGAGGCGATCGCCTCCTAGAGGCATGCTGACGCTAGACCCTGATTTGGGTAATGGCAATTTGCCCAGAGAAGCAAACCTCCACGTCATCTCCCGGTTCGCGGAGGCGCTTCCCATACTCTCCTTTGTAGTGAAAATAGTCCCCTTCGACTTGATAGGTGGCAGGTAACGGTTGAACCCCTGGATTGCAAAACACAATCTCAGGTAATGGTTCATTCGTTTCCAGATGAGGTAAGTTGACGTTCCAAAAGGTACCTGGCTCTAGTGGGAGGGTCATGAGTTTGCCCAGCACGTCTTTTGTCAGGCGTGCTGCCAGATTCCAATCAATTTCTCGACGTCCCTTGCGATAGTGGGAAATGGCGATCGCAGGGAGCCGATGTAGAGCAGCCTCCCGTACGGCTGCCACGGTCCCAGAAATATACACATCTGCTCCCAAGTTACCGCCAGCATTGATACCAGAAAGCACCCATTGAATCTGTGGGCAAAGATGGCTAACGGCAATTCTTACACAGTCAACTGGCGTTCCCCAATGGCATACTCTGTTTCAGAGCGCTTTTGGACATGAATAGGGGCCGTTGTCGTCACCTGGTGCCCGCAGCCTGACTGGTGATCTTGGGGTGCTGCAATAAAAATTGGGACATCAAAGAAGCGTACCGCCTTTTGCAGTGCGCGAATTCCAGGAGCATCGATCCCATCATCATTGGTTAAAACTAAAGTCATAAGTGGAAGGATAAAGGATGAAGGATAAAGGATAAAACAATTTCATCATTTATCCCTTATCCTTCATCCCTTATCCTTTCCCCCTAGTCTCCCAGGTAAATTCCTAATCCTCGCGCTGTTCTAACCAGGGTACCCTGCGGGTTGACGGCTGCGTATTTCGCGATCGCCTCGCTGATGGGCACACTTCCCACCTGTCGATTTTGCCAGGTTACGACGCGATCGTATTGTTCCTGGGCGATTAAATCAACGGCGGCAACCCCAAATGTCGCGCCAATCAGGCGATCTAGAGAGGATGGGGTTCCTCCGCGCTGGGTGTGGCCCAAAACCGTTACCCGGGTTTCTGCTCCAATGCGTCCGCAGATTTGTTCAGAAAGGTACTGACCAATCCCGCCAAACCGACATTGTTCAAATTCGCTAGAAATGGTTATAGGAAGACCATCTTCGGTGCGAACGGCCTCCGCAACCACAATCAAGCAGTAATTTTTGCCCTGTTCCTGCCGTTTTTTAATGGCATGGCAAATACCATCAACGGTGTAGGGAATCTCTGGGATCAAGATGACATCGGCTCCACCTGCGATTCCAGCACAAATGGCAATATGTCCCGCATCCCGACCCATGACTTCCACAATCATGACCCGACTGTGGCTAGCGGCGGTAAAGTGCAGCCGATCAAGCGCTTCGGTTGCAATGCTGACGGCAGAATCAAACCCGATCGACATTTCGGTAACGCCGACGTCATTATCGATAGTTTTGGGGATGCCAACCAGTTTCATGTTGCCCTGCTGGGCCAGCTTCTGGAGAATGGCTAAGCTACCGTCTCCGCCAATTCCGATGAGCGCATCTAGCTTAAGCGAGTGGTAACCTTCAATGATGTCTTCGGAACGATCGCGCAATGTTCCATCCGGCATTGGAAACGCGAAAGGATTGCCCTTGTTAGTGGTTCCGAGAAACGTCCCTCCTGCAGTCAAGTAGGGGTCTACCTTATCGGGCGATAGGTCCAACGCTTGTGGAGGACGGGCCATTAATCCGTGTGTCGCCTGACGAATGCCCAGAACATTCCAACTGTAGGTGTTCGTTGCATGATGAACCACTGCACGAATTACCGCATTTAAACCCGCACAATCTCCTCCACTGGTCAAAATTCCAATTCGTCTGTGTTCTCCCATGTCATTCGTTCCAATGATTCTGATAAAAGACGCGAAACTAAAGCGACCCCATTTGAACCATGAGAAACGGCTCCATAGAGACGTTCTCACAAAGCCTCTCATTTGCACAAATTAAGTTAGGACTGAGTAGGACTGCTACAGGCATGGTTTGAATCGTTAAGATTTTGTTCAAGTCCAAAGCAATTTATGGGGCGATCGAACGTGGGTTAGAGTGGTTGAGTAGGCTGATTTGACTTTATCCGCTTCTGTCGCTGGAAAAGCTTAAGTAGCATTAAAAGATATCAATAATCATGAATGAATGAAACCGAACGTAATTCTCTAGAAGCTAATTCCACCGAAGCAATCAGTGGGATCATCCCCTCCACACCTCCCGGATTTCGATCTGGTTTTGTGGGAATCATTGGTCGTCCGAATGTTGGCAAGTCAACCTTGATGAATCAGTTGGTTGGCCAAAAATTGCGATTACGTCCCCTGTTGCGCAAACCACTCGCAATCGCCTGGGAGGGATTTTAACCCTCCCAACGGCACAACTCATTTTTGTTGATACCCCAGGAATTCACAAACCCCACCATCAATTGGGCGAAGTGCTGGTAAAAACGCTCAGGTTGCGATTCGCTCTGTCGATGTGCTGCTGTTTGTTGTAGACAGTTCAGTAGAACTGGGCGGCGGCGATCGTTACATCGCTGCCCTGTTGAACGATATAGATGTGCCAATCATTTTGGGCATGAATAAGGCGGATCAGCAGATAGAGGAGGGGGTCAGGGGTCAGGGGTCAGGAGTCAGGGGTCGGGGGTCGGGGATCAGGAAATTCAGAATTCAAAATTCAGAATTCAAAATTCCCCCACTCCACATTCTTTGGATAGGGGCTACCGTGAATTAGCGGAGGCACACGGCTGGGCGATCGCTAAATTTTCTGCCCTTACTGGGGAGGGGTGGGATCTTTACAGGAATTATTGATTCAACGACTGGAGCCGGGACCTTATTACTATCCGCCCGATCTGGTAACGGACCAACCTGAGCGGTTCATTATGGGTGAGCTAATTCGGGAACAAATTTTGCTGCTAACCCGTGAAGAAGTGCCCCATTCTGTCGCGATCGCGATTGATAAGGTGGAGGAAACACCTACCATTACCCGTGTTTTGGCAACCATTCACGTAGAACGGGACTCCCAAAAGGGGATTGTGATTGGCAAAAAGGGGATGATGTTAAAGGAGATCGGTTCGGCGGCTCGACAGCAGATTCAAAAGTTGGTTATGGGAAACGTTTATCTGGAACTGTTTGTTAAAGTACAGCCCAAGTGGCGTCAGTCACGCACCCGCTTATCAGAATTAGGCTATAGGGTGGAGGAATAGGCAGGGCGATCGTTTCCTTATTACAGAACCCATAAAAAATGAGCGCTCCTGACGGGAGTGCTCACTTAATCATTGATAAATCATTCAGTGATTTGTCCAGGGCTTTACTTGTCGCCTTCAAGTGCTGTGGTGGAAGTTGTTCCAGCGGGAAGAGGCTGGCCAATTCCTTTCTCAGCAAAGTACTTGTTCAAGAACGTGCTAGCAAACGACAGCACAACCGGACCCAAAATCAACGCAAGTAACCCATGAACGCCGAAACCGGGAACTAACAAAGACGCTAGCCAAAAACAAATTCCGTTCACAATAAGGGAGAAAGCGCCTAGCGTCAGGAAGTTGATCGGTAGCGACAGAACTGACAAGATCGGCTTAATGAACGCATTTACAAAACCGAGCGAGAGTGCTGCAATGAGGGCAGCAGGAAATGTAGCTAAATCTACTCCAGGAACAACCAGATCAACTACTAGCAAACTCAGGGCTGTCACCAGGGTTGTCAAAAAGAATCCAATCATATTGGGGTTCCCCACTTACTAAACAACATTTCAACTTCAGAATTTGGGATTTCAAGGGGCAGACTACAAGCTGCTTTGTTGCCCATCAATTCTTGCCACTCTTTCTTCGTGCTTAACAACAGCCCAAAGCGCATGAATGCTACCAGGAAGCCAACCAAGAAGTGTTAGTAGAATGTTAATGATTAGCGTTGGCCCAAACCCAAATGTCAGGAAAACACCAACAGGTGGCAACAGAATTGCAAGAAGAATGCGTCCGAGTTTCATAGAGTAATTAACTCCTTTTAAGTTACAAAACGATCACAAAATCAACGTTAGCAACTAGCTCACAAGTTAAATTTTTGACATCCAAACAAGAAATTACTGAGCTAGTTCTGAGGAGAAAATTTTTGCCGATATCATTCATAATTGAATGATTTATATCAATAGACTCAGCTTTACTCCAGGTAGAAAAAAATAAAGTTTTTGATTCGTAGGAGGTGAGCTTGCTGAACGTTTGGCAGGAAAACTATCGAATGGACAGCTACTGAGAATGTTACAAGCAGCTCTGATCAGCGGAATCTATCGATGGAGCGATTGGTTAGACGAAGCGTGGCAGAATTCCGATATTAGGCAGGTTTCGGGAGTATTCATAGAATTACTGTGCGAACCTGCCTTTACCCATTAGCTTCAGAGAACCCAGAGGGTTAGAGTTTAGCAGCAGCGGTTTGCACAAATTGCTTGATCTGCTGCTTAATCTGCTGCTCTCTCCTCGCTACAGATGCACCTGCTGAGCTAACAACTTCGCTTTCGAATTTTGCCTGTTTTTGCTGCAACAATCCTGGCCCGATCGTTTCAGCTTTCGTTAGCGTGTTGCCGTACCAAGCTTTAAAGGTTTCTAGCCGCTGCTTGATGGTTGCGTAGCGATCGCCGTAACGCTCATTCAGTTTATTGTCGAGTTCAACAAAGCGATCTCCATAGCGCTCAGTAAGTCTCGTCTGCAGGGGCGACAGTCGCTCCTTCATGCTGACAGATTGGTTCGTTAACGTTGCATACTCCTGCCGAAGGTATGCCAACAAGCGATTCTTAACTGTGTTGAAGATAGTTCTTAGCTTCAACTCGCGCTCAGCAGAATCTGTTTGTTGAACCTCTGCTTCATTTGTCTGAGCAGGATTTTCATTCAACGTTTCGACCATTGAAGAAAGCGTATTTTTTGCAAGTAACCGAATTTCACCAGACCCTTGTTTAACTTCAGAAACGGTTTGGGAAAAGGCATCTTTAAGGATTTGTTGAACACGCTCTGCGCGCATTCTTTCTTCTTCCTTGGCTTTCTGAAGATCGGCAGAAACACGATCTTTCATGGAGTCAGACATAGTTCACCTTCTACAAAACATTACAAAATTTGAACGAAGCAAATTGAAACGAGTAGGGGTAAGACATCTGACTAAAAGCCTGGAAGTTTGACTGTAATCTTCAGTTCAATGCTTACCCTTAGTGCATCCTTTTAGACGCAGCTTAAGTAACTGAAACCGTCTCTGGTTCGGTATTCTTTTCTTTGCGGTTCTTAAGTTGTTCAAGCACCACTTGAGAAAGTTCTGTAACTAATACCGTTGCAATCACTCCATCATCAATCCAGCCCAAAATTGGAATTGCATCAGTTGCTAAATCAATCGGGCTTACCAAATACAAAAGACTAGCTAAAACAATTAACCAACGGTACTTTGAATTGCGAATGATGTTGCGGTACCAGTTGTAGAGTAGTTTAATCAGAAACTTCATTTGTGTTCCCCTCCGATTACAAGTTAATCGTCGCAAATTCCCTATGGAATTTCCGGTGTGGAAAACCCTCGATTTTGTCGTATCAATCCCACCCTCCGATTTTCCGTAAAGCCAGTAAGTATAGAAGGCAGAGGGCAAAAGATTCTGCTGCAAGGGTAATGGACAATGGGTGAATTCAGCCTTCAGCCTTTATCCTTTCCCTATTTTTAGATCGAATAGTAAAGCGGAAACGCCTTCGCATCCTTGGGTTTCACGAATACTCGCTGGTGGGGTTCCAGATTTAGTTCATCAAAGCGATCGCGGGTCATGTGCGCGGTTACAACCTGGCCGTCATCCAGCGTTAGTTCGGCTTGAATCTCCCAACCCAGGTGAATAATTCGGCTGACCATTGCTGGAACTGCTGCTCCATCGGGAGAGGTCTCTACCAAAATATCCTGTGGCCGCAGAAAAACTTCGGGATGGGCAGATTCAAATCCGTTGGCTTCAAAGATTCGAGAGGTGCTCGGCAGGATGTTTACAGGACCAATGAAGCTCATCACAAAAGCGCTGGCCGGGTGGTCGTAGATTTCAGCCGGAGTTCCGATTTGTTCAACCCTGCCTTTGTTCATGACTACAATCTCGTCAGCGACTTCCATCGCTTCCTCCTGGTCATGGGTTACAAATACTGTTGTGACGTGAACCTCATCATGCAGCCGTCGCAGCCATGCTCGCAAATCTTTTCGCACCTTTGCGTCTAGTGCTCCAAACGGTTCGTCCAAGAGCAACACTTCGGGGCGACCGCTAGCGATCGGGCCAGCGCCACTCGCTGCCGCTGTCCACCAGAAAGTTGGGACGGGTAGCGATCGCCCAAACCCTCAAGCTGGATCAGTTCCAACAGTTCCTGTACCCGTGCTTTTACCTTCTCGCGTGGCGTATTGCGAATCTCTAGTGCAAAGGCAATATTTTTGCGCACGGTCAAGTGCTTGAACAATGCATAGTGCTGAAACACAAACCCAATCTTGCGGTCCTGCACGCTGCGGTGTGTGGCATCCTCTCCTGTCAAGAAAATCTTGCCGCGATCGGGCATTTCTAACCCTGCAATTAGCCGCAGTAGCGTAGATTTTCCGGATCCTGATGGACCTAATAAGGCCACCAGTGAACCTGTCTTTATTTCCAGGCTGACATCGCTAACTGCCTGAAAACTGCCAAAGTTTTTGGATACGTCCTCAACAACAATGCCCACAATTGACTATCCTTTCCATCCGTCTACCAAATAATCATCATCCCACAAAAGAATCCGATGCCTTAGAATAGGAAGGTTGTCAACATGAATCACCTACTCCAATGGCGGTCCCTAAGAAGAAAACATCCAAATCCAAGCGTGACCAGCGGAAAGCGACCTGGAAGCGCAAGGCAAATTTGCAAGCGCAAAGAGCACTCTCGATCGGCAAGTCAATTCTAACCGGACGTGCTCAGGGCTTTGTGTATCCACAGGACGAAGAGGAAGAGGAAGAGTAGGGATTAAGGTATCTGGTGATGGGTATCAAAGCGGTTTCAAGTTTGACCCTGAAGCTGCTCAGCCCGAAGCCTGTGTTCCATTCAATACAATTTTTAGAAGCTAAAACGATGCTCGGCAAGTTCTTTCAGAAACCAGGACCGGACCAGCACGATCGCGTTCCCCCGGTCAGCACTTGGCAAAGGGTTTTCCAGTGCTGACTTATGGTGATACTCCCAAAATCAGTAGAGAAACCTGGCAGTTCAAAGTTTGGGGGTTGGTAAAGGACGAATTGACCTTTACCTGGGAAGATTTTATGGCCATGCCACAAACAGCATTCACCGCTGATTTTCACTGCGTTACTACCTGGTCCAAGCTGGATGTTCAGTGGATTGGCATCAAAGTGACTGATTTTATGGACCAGATAGAGGTGGACCCTAAAGCTGTCCATGTTATGGAGCACTGCTACGGAGGCTATACCACCAATATCTCGATGGAAGACTTTCTTCGAGAAGAAAACTTTTTGCCCATACGCTGTTTGGCGAACCTCTGCCAGTCGAGCATGGGGACCAATGCGGTTAGTGGTGCCCCACCTCTATGCCTGGAAAAGCGCAAAGTGGATTAACGGATTGGAATTTTTGAACCACCAGGAGTTGGGGTTCTGGGAGCGAAATGGCTACCACGAGCGCGGCGAACCCTGGGCTGAAGAGCGTTATAGCAATTAGTTCTAGTAACAGGAGTCAGAAGAGAAAAACTTTCTGGCTCCTAAATTTTGGTCTCTGTTTCTCCATTAAGAGCGGCTGATAGGAAGCTTAACAATAAACAAACTTCCTCTGCCAGAGTCAGACTTGACTTCGATTTTGCCCCCGTGGGCTTCCACGATCCGTCGAGATAGATGCAGTCCCAGTCCGCTGCCGCCTCGTCTATGATTTCCCTGGATGAAACTTTCAAATAGGGTGGGTTGATCTTGAACCGGAATTCCTGGTCCGGTATCTTCTACTTCGAGAACGATGGTATCGGGTAGTTGGCTTTGGAAGGCACTTTCTGGAGGACGATAGGCATATAGCCGTACTGTTACCGAGCCAGAATCCGTAAATTTTAAGGCATTACCAAGCAGGTTGGTGATTACGCGTCGAAGCTCTAAGCGATCGCCCATTACTGTATCAACTGCTTGATTACCTTCGCTATCAGGTCCCTCAAGGTTTAAGACCAGTCCTTTTTCAATCGCTAGCGGAGATAGTTCTCCGATAACATCCTGAATCAGGTTCAACAGGTTAACTGGCGAAAAGGTTAATGTTTTCCGCCCTGCTTCATAGCGATAGACCTCTAGCAACGTGTTAACCATAACCAACAGGTTCTGGTTGCTGCGAATCATGGTGGTAACCGCCTCCTGCATGGAGGGAGACAATTCCCCTAAGGCACCCTGCTGAAATAGCAGCAGCATGCGGTCAGCAGCGACAAGTGGCGTGCGAAGGTCGTGAGTTAGACGGGAAACAAAATCTTCCCGCTGTCGAGCAATCTGGTCCCGCTCATCTACGCTCTGTTTAAGGCGAAGGAGCGATCGTACTCGAGCAACCAGTTCATCAAACTCGACAGGCTTACGGATAAATTCATCTGCACCAATATCTAAACCTCGAGCAACGCTTGGTTGGTCGTAGGCAGTAATCAGCAGGATTGGGAGGAAGGGCAGGTTGGGGTTTTGACGAATTCGTCGGGTCACTTCAAACCCGTCCATTCCTGGCATCATTACGTCCAGCAACAGCAAATCCGGTGGTGATTGCTCAATATAATCCAGAGCGTCCCGCCCATTATTGACTACGTCAATGTGGTAACCTTCTTCCTGCAAAAGCGTTTGGATTAAAAAACAATTATCAGGCAAATCATCAACAACCAAAATGCGTTTAGCTTTTAACGATCGCACCGTAGGTGGTTGAGTCATATTGACTGGGCTGGAAGGAGACGGATTCATTCGATCCACTTCAAATTATTAAAGGTGTTTAATCAGATAGGATGCCCAATGCTTTAGAAGCAGTAGTGACTGGACACCGAATTACTAAGGTTCCTATTCTTTTTATTACTTACTTTAGACTCCATGCTCTTGAGTTGTTCTGACAGCCTTCGACTATCAAACATATAAATTTAGACGTTCATGACTAAAAACGCTTCCTTCCTGAGAAGGATCTTACTGAGAGAATCTTAAGAAGTTTCTATACAGTAAGCCTGGTAGTCGGCAAAAACTAACGTCGCTTCGTAAGTTGTCTACACTGTATTCTTTAAGCGTAGCAAAGAGATTACTTAAAATACCATCTTTAAGACCGAAGGAAAGGGATATAACGGTCTTGTTTGGATTGTGAGAAAGGATTCCACAGGAATCCTTTCTCACGAAGCGTCTCAATCTCAAGATTGATTTAGGACTTCTATAAAGGTGATTAGAGTCATGACTTTATGTTGTACTACCCCTTATCCAGACAACAGAATTATGCCTACGCGCCTGAGAATCGCTGTAAACGTCCTCAGAAGTTAAGATAAGGGTAACATCGCCCAAACCTACACTTGCGATATGACTACTGCTGCTCCAGTAAAAACTCAGTATGAAGCGGTTATTGGTTTAGAAACCCACGTTCAACTAAAGACCGACACCAAAATTTTCTGCAATTGCGCGACCACCTTTGGTAGTACCCCAAACAGCCAGGTCTGCCCAATTTGTATGGGAATGCCAGGAGTTCTGCCTGTGCTAAATCAAAGGGTGTTGGAGTATGCTGTCAAAGCGGGACTGGCTCTTAATTGTCAAATTGCTGCTTACAGCAAGTTTGACCGTAAGCAGTACTTCTATCCTGACTTGCCGAAGGACTATCAGATTTCACAATACGATTTGCCGATCGCCGAGCATGGTTGGCTTGAAATTGAACTGGTGGACAAGGAAACAGGCACAGTCAACCGCAAGAAGATTGGGATTACCCGTCTCCACATGGAGGAGGATGCAGGAAAGCTAGTGCACGGGGGCAGCGAACGCCTCTCTGGCTCTACCTATTCTCTCGTAGACTTCAACCGCACGGGGTTCCCCTGGCGGAGATTGTTTCAGAACCAGATATGCGTTCTGGGCAGGAAGCCGCCGAATACGCCCAAGAGCTGCGGCGAATTCTGCGATATTTGGGAGTCAGCGACGGAAACATGCAGGAAGGGTCGCTGCGCTGTGATGTCAACATTTCCGTTCGTCCCAAAGGGCAGAAGGAGTTTGGCACCAAGGTCGAAATCAAAAACATGAACTCGTTCAACGCGATTCAGCGGGCGATCGAGTATGAAATTGAGCGGCAAACTGAGGCGATCGAATCAGGCGAACGGATTGTTCAAGAAACTCGTCTGTGGGAAGAAGGTTCTCAACGCACCATCAGTATGCGGACGAAGGAAGGTTCCAGCGATTATCGCTACTTCCCGGAACCTGATTTGGGACCGATCGAAGTTCCTGTGGACCAACTTAAGCAATGGCAAGCGGAACTACCCGAACTTCCCTACCAAAAACGTCAGCGCTATGAGAGCGAACTGGGGTTATCGCCCTATGATGCACGGGTATTAACGGACGATCGGGGCAAAGCTGAGTACTTTGAGGCAACTGTAGCGGCGGGTGCTCCTGCCAAACAGGCCGCTAATTGGATCATGGGAGACATTAGCGCTTACCTCAACGCCAACAATGACCTCAGCATTAAGGATCTGGCATTGAAACCGAAGGAACTGGCTGAGTTAATTGGTTTAATCGAGAGCAGCACCATCAGCACAACGGGAGCGAAGACCGTTCTGCCCAAACTCTTAGCTGAAGGAGGTTCCCCAACCAAGCGAGTTGAGGAAGAAGGGCTTATCCAAATTTCCGATACGGGCGTAATTGAGACCGCGATCGAGGAAATACTGGCAGCCTTTCCTAAAGAACTTGAGCAGTACCGCAATGGTAAAACCAAAATGCTGGGCTTCTTTGTGGGACAGGTGATGAAAAACCAGCGGTCGGGCCGATCCAAAGTTAACGAATCAGCTACTATCAAAACGGCTGGATGATCAGTAAGCAAGGGGTTTTGGCCATACTCCTAACGCGTCGTTTAAGTGAAATTCGACGATTCTTTGCCAAAAAATCATATTAGGGTGTTACCCCTCACCCCTTGATGGCATACTGTGATAAGTAGATGCACCCTGATGATAGGGGAGGCGCTTTGGCGGCTCTCCCTTTTTCAAAGACTGAAAACTACTGCTACAGCCAGCCAACTTAGGACGGTCCGTACGGCTAAATCCCTCCATCACTGGCTTTTCCCTGACCCCTGATCCCTGACCCCTGCTGTAAAGCCTGAAGAGAGTAAGGCATCCCTTTTATCCTTCACCCTTTATCCCCTATCCCTCATCCCTCATCCTTTCCCTCCCCTTCCCCTTCCATTAATTGCTAATTGCTAACAGTTAAAGCCTAACAACCTTGCTATAATCCCCTGTCAGGCAATCTAGCTAGTGGAGGCAGGTATTGTGGCAGACTGGCAAGAAATTCCCGGAGGGATTACCGCTCCCAAGGGCTATCGTGCGGCGGGAATGGTCGCTGGGTTGAAACCGTCGGGTTTGCCAGATCTGGCACTAATTGTTTCGGATGTAGAAGCGATCGCTGCCGGAGTCTTTACCACCAGCGTTGTGCGAGCCGCCTGTGTAGACTACTGCCGAGAAAGGCTCCAGGCAAAACAAAGTGCTCGTGCAATTCTCTGCAATGCTGGGCAAGCAAATGCTGCGACCGGAACGAAAGGATGGGAGGATGCGCTGGATTGTGCCCAAACGCTCAGCCATCTGCTTGGTGTTCCACCCGAATCTATTCTTCTGGCATCAACTGGAGTGATTGGGCAACGGATCAAGATGGAACCCCTAAAAGCGGCCCTGCCACAGTTGGTTAAGGCTCTATCTGAAGACGGTTCAGAGAGTGCATCCAAGGCGATCGTAACAACCGATCTAGTAACGAAATCCATTGCTCTGGAAACGACCTTGGACGATCGTCCCGTGCGAATTGGTGGAATCGCCAAAGGTTCGGGAATGATTCATCCCAACATGGCAACGATGCTGGCCTTTGTCACCTGCGATGCCGCTGTGTCGCCTCCCCTCTGGCAGCAGATGTTGAGTCGAGCTGCTGATCGAAGCTTTAACCAAATTACGGTCGATGGCGACACCAGCACAAACGATTCCCTGATTGCTCTGGCGAATGGAGAATCTCGGACTCCTGCGATTACCGAACCCGGCCCTGAAGCTGAAAAGCTAGAGGCTATGCTGACGCAGGTTTGTATTTATCTAGCGAAGGCGATCGCCCGCGATGGGGAAGGGGCAACCTGTCTGCTGGAAGTGCAGGTGTCCGGTGCGGGAGATGATAAATCAGCGCGCCAAATTGCCCGCACAATCGCGGGGTCCTCCCTGGTCAAGTCGGCTATTTTCGGGCGTGATCCCAACTGGGGCAGAATTGCTGGCGCTGCCGGACGTGCAGGCGTTTCGTTTAACCAGGATGACCTGCAAATCAAGCTGGGCGATTTCTTGATGATGCAAAACGGACAACCCCAATCGTTCGATCGAGTTGCCGCCAACGCCTATTTGAAAAAAGCTGCTGAAGGGGCTTATTTGAAGGAAGATACGGTGTTAATTTCCGTCCGCGTTAGCAATGGTCCCGGTTCTGGGGTTGCTTGGGGCTGTGATCTCAGCTACGACTACGTAAAAATCAATGCCGAGTATACAACTTAGAATAGGTGGTAGGTGACAGGTGGTAGAGCCAGAACAAGCGCTATAAAAGGCTTTGCGCTGACTATTTGTCCTCTCCCTACTTTTCCCCGGTCCAAGAATCATTTGCAGGATAAAGGATTGTCCACCTGCTTGATGATATTTGTCTGCCCAGGCGCGAATGATTTCATCCAGTTCTTCTACTGCCCGATCGAGGCGATCGGGGGAATATCTAGTTCCTCCAGAATTCTCATGACCTTGGATTGGCGAGCGGCCCAGTCATTCATCATGCGAAAGTAACGGGCGGTGTCCTCTACCATGATGTATGTTCGTTCTTCCTCATCTGCTGGTGAGTAGGAAGCCCGTGTTAAGGCGTAGAAGGGCATTCCCCACGGAGAGTCTACCCGTGTTACGGTGCCTGAGTAAATTAGCCGCCGTTTGATGTGCTCTGCAAGAGCTTCACTCAACGGCATTTGCCGTTCTACAGGTAAGTCCTCCTGGGAACGTGCATGGAGAAACTCAATCAGGTCTAGAAACTGGAAGGAATTTATTAATTGAGCATCGGGCAGTCCGGTTGGCGGCAATTTTGTCTCAATCTGGCGCTTTTCTTCGGCAGTCAGACTGGTTCCAGGAATGCGCGATCGTCCAGGCTGCCAAGGATATTGCTCTAACCAGACGTAGGGAAGTTGAATTAGGTAGCGTGGCTCCTGAGAGCCAAGCATCTTTAGCAATTTCCCTTCCGTTAGGGCTTGTCTGACTTCTTCAACGATCGCTTTAACTCGCTTTGGCTCAATGTGATGCAAGTGCCCAGTCATCCGCAGGTTTTGGTCCTGCTCCAGATAGGTCATATAGATGGCACATTTGGCAGCAGTTGCGGCAGCATCCAGGAAGGCTCCGTGGCGGTGTCCACTTGTTCTCATGGCACTGAATGCCAGATAAAGCATGATCTGATCCATTGCACTGGGACTAAGGCGTTTGATCAGATCGAGGTCGTTGGTCATGTCAGGCAAACTAATCCGGTTATAGCCACTACAAAGATTGGGACTCAAAAAAGCGATCAAGAATAGCTTGAATCCTAAACGGGAAATTCAATTGTTGAAATGATCTGGATCAAATCAACCCTTAATGCGGGGATTAAAAAGTCGATCATTTCAAACAATCGATGTCCTAATTATCCTAAATATTCCCTAATTAGCAAAAACCCGTGCCAATTTGCTTAAGGAACCCTGGATAAGTATCATAAACGGCTTTCAAGCATTCATCACAGGGAATCAACAATCTTTTCGGTACGTTCTTTGCTGGATCTTTAACTGTGTAAAATATCACACTCTATTGGAGCACACGTTTCATTTTTGGCAGCAGCCATCCTGGACACAAATTTTTAAGGGTGACTCAAGTTAGGCACTTATGAGACTCGTTGGGTGAAAAACTTCTCGTCTGCCGCTGCCCCTATGGTGAAACCGATCGTGCGCTGCAAGTTGTTCAGTGGCGTCGGTTGTGCAAGTATTGAGTTGTAAGTATCCAATCTGGTGATCGATCGTATTCCGAAAAATGGATACTAAGCGGGTCAGTAGAATTCCTGTCAGTAGGGTAGCAGGATAGAGCAACATAAAATGATGTCCATATCAGAGTTCCTAATTCCTGTTACGGAACTTTGAATGGCCCATCAGGAAAAAACAGAAATCACCCTGCTGCTCAAATAGTGGAAAGAGAGCTTGGGAATAGGTAGTTGGTGGAGGGTAATGGGTTGAAACGAAAATTACTTACTACCCATCACCTATTACGCGTGTAATTTCTACTGATGTATCAATTTAAGCGTTGTGCAGATTTAAGACCGCGGATCAAGTCCATCGCGCAATCCATCTCCCAGTAAATTAAATGCCAGGACCATCAGCGTAATCAATAGTCCTGGAAACAGGATCGTCCAGGGAGAGGATAGTGAGTAACCTCCTTTAAAGGCGTCTGATAGCATCGTGCCCAGTTCGGGTGTGGGAGGTTGGGCACCCAAACCAAGAAACCCCAATCCGGCTGCCTCCAAAATCGCTGTACCGATCGACAGCGCTGCTTGAACCACAATGGGAGCAAGACTTGCAGGCAGAATATGGCGAAACAATAAACGGTTCGGAGCCGCACCCAATGCACGAATTGCCTGAACGAATTCCTGTTCCTTGAGAGAAAGGACCATTGCGCGAGTCAGGCGAATAAAAATGGGAATTTGCACAATTCCAACCGCAACCATCACACTTGGTAGACTGGGACCTGTAACCGTGACGATCGCAATGGCCAGCAAAATCGACGGAAACGCCAGCAGAATATCCGTCAGCCAACCAATTGCTGTTTCAAGCTGCCCTCCAAAATAACCAGCAAGCAGCCCCAACGTTAGACCAATCGCTAATCCCAGTCCAACGGAAACTAGACTGACCGTCAGGGAGGTACGAATCCCATACCACACTAGCGTCAGCACATCACGCCCCAAGGCGTCCGTCCCAAACCAGTGATTTGTGCTGGGAGGAGCTAGGCGGGCTAGATAATCTCTGTCGGTTGCTGGATCGTAGGGGTGTAAAACAGGGGCCAGCAGAGCCATTAATACAAGAGCGATCGTCAGAACCAGACCAATTCTTGCAGGAGTGGATTGCCAGAAGCGCTGCAATGCTCGTTGGGAAAACTGCATGGTTTATCGATACTGAATTCTAGGGTCGAAGAAGGCGTAGGAAATATCCACGATGAGATTAATCAGCACAAAGGCGATCGCAACAAACACGACCCCTCCCTCAACAACGGGGTAATCCCGCGACAGAATGCCATCGTAAATCCAGGAGCCAATTCCAGGCCAGGTAAAAATCGTTTCTGTCAATATTGCCCCCTAGCAGGGTGCCAAACTGAAGACCGGTAATGGTGCTAACGGGCAACAGTGCATTCTTGAAGGCATGTTGCAGAATCACGCGGAGTTCTGGAAGCCCCTTGGCTCTGGCTGTGCGGATGTAATCCTGCGACAGCACTTCCAGCATGGCGCTGCGAGTAATGCGAGCCAGAACTGCTAACGGAATGGTCCCTAATGCCAGCGCTGGCAGAATCAAATGCGCCAAAACGTCTTTCAGCGCTGAAATGTCGAATTTCAGTAAGGCGTCTAGAACATAAAAACCAGTTATCGGTTTGAAGCTAAACCCTGCATCCACGCTGATGCGGCCACTGGGAGGAAACCAGTGCAGGTTAACAGCAAACAGGTAAATCAGCAGCAGTCCCAGCCAGTACACAGGTAAGGAAACGCCTACCAGGGAGGTAGTCATTGTCAGGTTATCTAACCAGCTATTCTTCCTGACGGCTGCCAGAATACCTGCTGGAATTCCTAAAAGAAGCGAACCCAATATTGCCGCGATCGACAGCTCAAGCGTTGCAGGAAATCGAGTTCTCAGTTCATTTGCAACGGGAATGCCGCTGATAATACTGGTACCAAGGTCGAAGCGAAGAAGATTTTTGAGAAAAACTAAATACTGTACGGGCAAGGGTTGATTTAGCCCCTAACTTTTCTCTTAGGGAAGCCAGTTGTTCAGGGGTTGCCCGCTCTCCTGCCAAAATTACGGCTGGGTCGCCAGGAATGAGATGCAGGAAACAAAAAACCAGGAATGTGATTCCCAGTAGAACCGGCAGCAAACTAAGCAGACGTTTGACGATATAAATCCACACGGATGTAGCAGGGTGAGGGGTGAGGGTGAGGGTAGTCAACTATTATTCACTGTCCTTCGATCTAACCCTTATATAGCAAAGTGCTGAGTGCTGAGGACTGAGTAACGATAGAATACCGCTCATTTTCCCAATCGAATTGTCGGTCCTATGTTAGATTTGGCTAGCTTAAATTTCGGCAATGGTGTGACCTTTGATGGGAAAGCTCGTGCAACTTGTAACAGGTGCACTTTGGACTCTTGGATTTGTTGTGTTTTCGCCGATCGATATTTCACTGACTGGGCACTCAACGGTTTTGTCCAGCCAATTGGGGCAGAGCGCCAGTAGTAAAGTTTCACTCACCGATACCAAGGAGACAGGAACCTCGCGCCTTTCTAATATTCCCGTTTATTCAGGCGCAATTTGAGTTTTCCTAACGAAATCGCTCTCCAGTTGGTACCAACTGGTTCAGATTTGCCATCTTCAACAAAGAAATTGGAAAGAGATTCCAATTCATCTATAGTGGTTCTTGATCGCATTCACTACACCCTAAACCCCACACCCCACGCCTTATCTCAACAGGCTGTATTGAGCACAAACGAGAATAGCTATGTTGCAAGGGTGCAGGATGGAGATCGATTCCGTGAACTGATGCAGTATGCGATCGCCCAATCCCTCCACGATCGCCCCATGTCGGATGTTATGCAGGCGATTGGCTACCAGCTTTTGGGTAGCGCTTATCAGTCAAACTTGCTCGATCGCTCAAATCAAGAAACGCTGGTTGTTTCTTTATCTCAATTTGATTGCGTTCTCTTTGTGGAAACAGTTTTGGCCCTTGCTAGGGGAATTGCGGTTCAGGACCACAGCTACAGGACGTTTACCGCTCATCTGCAAGATCAGCGTTATCGAGATGGGACTCTTAATGGCTACTGTAGTCGGCTGCACTACTTTTCAGAGTGGATCTCCGACAACGAAAAACGGGGAACGATCGTTAACATTACGGCAGCTCTGGGGGCATTTCTCTTCACAAACCGCTGAATTTTATGAGCAGCCATCGGAGCAGCTATCCTCGCTTCAGCCAAGACGAGAGTGCTTATAGGTGCGTACAGCGAATGGAGACAGATCTCAGTTCCCGAAGATTCAGCTATATTCCGACCAATCAGATTCGGCAAATTTATTCGTACCTGAAACCCGGAGATATTGTGGCGATCGCTACTGATATACCAGGACTGGATGTGACCCATACAGGATTGATTTACCGCAATTCCAATGGTGGAATTGGATTGATTCACGCTGCACCTGGTAGCGGTGTGAAACTTTCACCCGATTTACAAACCTATATGAATCAGGCTGAGAACGCGATTGGAATCGTTGTTGCACGATCGATGAAGCCAGGATTGCGACTAACGGAGCGGACGACAACCAACCTTCCTAACGCAGCTCAAGGGGATTGATCCCGCGATTCTTTAAACTCACGATCCTCTGCTGTAAGGAATTTTCACCGCGCATCTGAATAGTTGTCTTTAAGCCACAGCTCCTGCCAGTTGCTTCATTTTCAGCAACTTCGATGGTAGAAGGGGCGTACTCGTAACGAATGGTGCAATAAGAACGGTTCATCAGTTTGGTTCCTTGGGGGCAAAAAAGAACAGTCAGATGCAGGTTCTGATTTGGTTGCTAAATGCTGTAGAGCAGATTATTTATCTCTCATGTCGAGAATATTTCCCAAACAGCCCGTCTGGGTTCACTCAACTTAGCGATTCGTGATGTAAGGGCCGGAGGGCAGACGGAGTGCTAGCGGAGTTCGATGTGGTCGTTGTTGTAAACTTGCAGATACACAAGAGCTTGATAGTCAAACACCCATTTACGAAGCCTGAGTGCGGCGACAATACTGCGATACTGACTAAATGCAGCTTCAACGGCAGCAATGGCAGCAGGAGAGCATTTGTAACTGTTACTGTAGTGGGCAAGTTTCATAAATTTGTCGGCGGCGTCTTACATGCTTAATCATGTAAGACAATCCTTTCCCAAAGCGTGATGCAACGCTGGGCTGAGTTGTGAGTTTCGACAAGCTCTACAGTGCGTTAGGCACCAAAAACCTGTGATCCCAGACACAAAGTAGATTAGCAACAATCCGACGTGCCCCATCATTAGGCCTACTTGCTTGCAGAGACCGCATGAGGAGCGAAGCTGCCGAACGTAATTGCTCTTAAAACGATGTCTTGACTGGGATTGTTATGCAGCCGCACATCAACCATCCCACGCTGCTGGAAATGATTGGCATATTCAGCTTGATTGACAATGTCTCCGAGAACAACACTGCCGCCGGGTTTCAAAACGCGGACAATTTCATCCAGGGCTTTTTGGCGATCCGATTCCGCCTCAAGGTTATGCACTGCCCAATTTGAGATGACTACATCAAAGTGGCCATCAGGGAACGGTAACTCCCGCATATCTGCTGTTTTGACCTCAACATGGTCCAAAACTCCCTCGATTTCTGCGTTCTCTAACGTAGCGTCAGGGCTATTGTTCGCTTGGTCTTGCTGCTGCCATAGATCAATGCCAATTGCTTTTCCGGTTGTAAGTCGCTTAGCCGCACCAACGAGCATCAAACCGCGCCCACAACCTACATCCAGAACAAGCTCGTTGCCGGACCAGTTTACCAGGTTGAGCAGTTTCTCCCGATCCTTTAGCTTTTGGATCTTACTGTAGAAGAGCATGAAGCAGCCCATCCCCAGTAAATACAATGAGACGATCGCAAGGAGTAAACAGGCGATTAGTTTGAGTGTGCCGCCCGGCAAGGGTGAGACGGATGCAGCAATGAGCAAGGTTGAACTAATTAAACCTGTCACAAAGAACGATTTGAGCAGGTCTGGTGCATCGATACCGTATTGAGGCTTTTGCATCAACTTACTCACGGATCGCTTCTAAGGTTAACGAGAAATCATGGTTGAGTAGGCAGACTATTACGATTAAATTTTCCACGAACCGCTGAAGTGAATGCTCCAAGAAGGGCGATCGCGGTTGCAACCCAAAAGCTAACTTTAACTCCTGTAAATAGCTCGGCTGAATTTCCCTGGCTATGAGACAAAACCGTGGCCAAAATTGCGCTGGGAAGGGCAACCCCAACACCATGCCCACATTCCGAGCCGTTGCCAGAGTGGCTGATGCGATCCCCTGACGATTGGGAGGAGCGGCTCCCATCATCGTGTTGTTATTTGGGCTGGTGAATAGCCCGATGCCTAACCCCGTCACGCAAAGGGTTAAGGGCACTTCTCTCAACGCCGATTGGGCATTCAGCCCTGAAAGCTTCCATAGCCCAACGGCCAGAATCGTCATTCCAAAGGCTGCCAGGAATCGAGAGCCAAAGCGATCGGACAGGGTGCCGCTAATGGGGGCAACAATTGCCATCACGATCGGCTGGGTAATCAGCAGTATTCCTGCTTGTTCAGAATTAAGCCCCGTCCCGTAATCAAATAAAACGGCAGCGCAAACAGGATACAAAACAGGGCCATGTAGTTGAGAATGGCGCTGATAGCGGCAGCCAGATAAAGCCGATTGTTAAACAGGCTCAGGTCCAACATGGGGTGCGGAACTTTTCGTTCAATGACAACAAACGCACTCAGCAGCAGTAACCCGATCGCCAGGATTAGCAGCGTAATGGATGCCGTCCATCCCCAGGCGTGCCCTTGGTCAAGCACCAGCAACAACGACACCAAGCTCCCCAAGAATGTTGCTCCGCCCGCCCAGTCAAAGCGCTCTGCCTTAACCGGGGTTTCCGCCGGAATGAAGCGCATGCTCAGCCAAAGCGCCAGCAACCCGATCGGCACGTTGATGTAGAAAACCAACCGCCACCCAAATGCCTGCGCCAACCAACCGCCAAAGGATGGTCCAAGCGACAGCCCCAGATAGACGGTGGTAGCCATAAATCCCAACGCCTGACCCCGTTGGGTAGACGGAAAATTTCGGCTGATGATAGCTGGCGTGTTGGCAAAAATCATGGCGGCCCCAAAGGCCTGCAGTGCCCGAAACCCAATTAGCATCAGTGAAGTTGTGGAAAATCCGCACAGGGCTGAACCCAGGATAAAAACGCCTACTCCCCACACGTAAACCATTTTGTGGGTGCGGAGATCGCCCAATCGACCAAAGCCCAGCAGAAAGCCGCTCACAACAAGCAGGTAGACGGTCATGACCCACACGATCGTGGATACATCTGCGTTAAAAACGCGACTAAAAATAGGCAGTAGTGTGTTTGTGATGCTCTCGTCTAGCCCAGCCATAAAGGTGCTGAGGCCAACAGCCGCGAGTACCCACCATTTGCCGCGTCCGTTAATTGTTGTTGGTAGACGATCTCCATCCGAACCTGTGTGATCAACATTTCCTTCTGATTTTGAAGCCACGGTCTCTACTTCCCAGGAATATAGGGCTACAAGGGTGTTAGGACAGATGGTAAGCTCAAACCCATTAGAGACAATAAACAGAAACTATTGCCCTCTGAATCCTTCTAATACCAGATCCCTACCACCTACCACCTTCTATAGGTGCTCCACCTAAACTACACTTAAACCCCACTGTCTTGCTGACATGCCCGAAGGACCAGAAATTAAACGAGCGGCGGATGAAATTGCAAAGGCGATCGCCCATCAACCGCTAACAGGCATTTTCTTTGCCTTTGAGCACCTAAAACCCTACGAATCGATTCTTGTGAAGGAGCCGATTTGGGCGGTTCAGCCAAAGGGTAAAGCCCTGCTAATTCGTTTTCAAAACCAGCTCAGCATTTACAGCCACAATCAGCTATACGGAAAGTGGTTCATCCAGAAAAATGGCGTTTATCCTTCCACGAACCGTCAACTGCGCCTAGCAATTCATTCCCAGAAGAAATCTGCTCTGCTTTACAGCGCCTCGGATATTTCGGTTTTAACGATCGAGCAAGTTGCGGTTCACCCATTTCTCAGTCGCTTAGGGCCAGACGTGCTGGATGATGCGACCACTCTGGAACAGGTGCGAGAGCGCTTTTGGACAAACGGTTTTACCGTCGTGCATTAACAGGGCTGCTGCTCAATCAAAGCTTTCTTTGTGGGCTGGGCAACTATTTGCGGAGTGAAGTGCTGTTTGTGGCAAAGGTGCACCCGTCTTACAGACCCGTTGATTGCACAGCCGAACAAACTTCAGGTTTGGCAGAAGGGGCAATCGCGGTTAGCCGCCAATCCTATTTAACGAAAGGAATTACCAACAATCTGGACATTGCGGCCAACCTGAAGCAACAGGGCTATCCCTTCAGGGAGTACCGCCATTATGTGTTTAACCGAGAAGGGAAGCCTTGCTACATCTGCGGCACCGAGATTCTAAAGCAGCTCGCTGGGGGACGACGTATTTACTACTGCCCAAATTGCCAAAGGATTTAGGAATTATTTGAGCCACCTAGAAAAATGTCCACTTATGCATGAACTTAGCAGGTTAAAAACCGATCATTGAGGGAATATCTAGAATTAATCCCTATCCAAATGTCGGTTTTACATGAAGAAGAAACGCTTAAAGAACGCAATTATATTAGGCTCTATTTCCTTATCCAGTATCCTGATTGTTAAGGTTTTAATTTGGGATCCCGAAAACAATCGGTGGCTAATTCAAGACCTTTATTATCACCCTTCGATTAGTAAAAAGCTAACGATCGCGCCTGAAATTACTTCAATTTCAACCATACGATCTAATCTAATTTCTACAGAAATTAACGATGCAAGTAAGTTAAACGCCACAAACGTATCGGGTATTTTTCAACCGCAATCAGTTCAAGATATCAAGGAACTCATTCAAGCCGCAAAACGGGAAGGGAAAAAGATTTCTCTTTCGGGAGCCAGGCATAGTATGGGCGGACAAATTGCCTATCCTGATTCCATTCATTTGGATATGCTGAAGTTCGATCGGGTTCAATACAATCCTGACCAGACTATCACCGTTCAAAGTGGTGCTACGTGGAAGCAGGTTCAAACAGAGCTTGGAAAACAGGGTCGAGCAGTTCGAGTCATGCAGGACTCTAATATCTTTACGATCGGCGGTTCGATGTCGGTTAATGCTCACGGAAAAGACCCTCGGTATGGCTCTCTAATTGAGAGCATCAATTATTTCAAATTGGTCAATTCGAACGGTCAAGAAATTACGTGCAGCCGTAAGGAAAACTCGGAGCTTTTTTATGCGGCAATCGGCGGAATGGGTCTGTTTGGGGTGATCATTGAAGTGAATCTGAAAACAGAGGAAAACTCAATTTATGAATATACGGTCGTTCATAAACCGGGAACGGAAATGGTTCCATTCATGGAGCAGATGATTAAAAATCCAAGTTTAGAAATGATTGAAGCGCAGGTGGCGATCTACCAGTCAAATTTATTAGGTGAAGCCCAAGTTTATTACTTTAATAAAGTCGAGAAAAACCCTAATTTGAAGGACGATGTGAATGGTGAGAACAGCATTTGGTTGAGAAAGTTGGTTTATCGCACATCGAGGATAACGGATTGGGGCAAACAGTTTCGCTGGTTTATGCAGAAGAACGTTGGTCCGTTACTTGACCCTAAACAACTTACTCGAAATTCAGCAATGGCTGCACCATTTCGAACGTTGGAGTTAAACGATCCCCAAACGACGGATGTGTTGCAAGAGTACTTTGTGCCAACCAGTCAAGCAAACGTTTTTTAGAGCAGTACAAAACCCTACTGCTTAAGAACAATATGCAGCTCATTAACGTCACGGTTCGAAAGGTAAAGCCGGACAATGAAGCCTTCGTTTCCTACGCCACAGACGACATGTATGCCTATGTGTCCTATTACCGAATTCCAAAAAATAAGGATGGTCATACTCAAATGACCACCTTTACACAACAGATGATGAACTATCTAAATCAAATAGACGCTAAATTTTATCTGGCCTACAAAGGCTATTACACAAAAGAACAGCTCTATAAAATGTATCCTCGTTTGGGCGAACTCTTTTTGTTGAAGCGTAGATATGATCCTGAATCGCTCTTTAATAACCGCTGGTATGAAGAGTTTAAGTAAATTGACAGTGCAAGAAACTAACCACGCATTGCGAAGTTAGGTCTTACAGGCAGGGTATAGCAAATGTCAGATATCGGTGTCAGGGAAGAAGCAGCGCCTAACAAAGGGTTTCAGCCAAAATGTCCAAACGTTGATAGCTAGGTGGACCTAAAAAGGTAATGATGCGCGGATTAGCCGCCATTATTAATGGCTACAAGATCCTTATGGCTCTGGTGCTACCGATAGCTATAGCCATAGCAAGGAAAATCAATTTGTGGAGGAGCAAGAGAAAATTGACTGATTGCTAGACGGCCAACGCTGGAATTTGTTCAGCGACCTTCACACCTTGCTGTTGCTGCCAAACTTGACCATCTAAAGCCATCTGCTCAATCAGACTGGCTAGCCGTAGAGCTTTAAGCGCCTGCTCACCGCCGACGGATGGTTGATTCCCGCCGCGGACGCAGTTAACAAAATGCTCTAGCTCAGCGTGCAATGGCTCAATGTTGCTGGTGTAGACCTTTTCAATCAAGCCGTCCTGCCGATAAAGAATCTGGCCATAATCTGCGATGCAGTTGGCTGTGGTTTGCCGATGGATCAAGATTTCGTTGTTTAGAAAATCGGCTTCCGTCAGAGAATTTTTGCAGTGTGCTGCAATCCGACGAATTTTGCGGTGGGTGACTTTGCTAGAGGTTAGGGTTGCCACAATGCCGTTTGCAAAGCCCAAGGTTGCCGTGACGTAATCTAAATAGCCGGAGTCAGAGGCACGACTACCGCTAGCGGTGAGTTTGACAACGGGCGCAGCAGCCAGTTCTAACAACAGGTCAATATCGTGGATCATCAGATCCAGCACAACAGATACATCATTTGCCCGATCGGAATATGGACTCATCCGATGGGCTTCCAACGCTAGCAGTTCTTCAGTTTTGAGTATCTTGCTGAGTTCCTGAAACGCAGGATTAAAGCGTTCAATATGTCCAACCTGCAAAATACACTGGGACTCTGCTGCCGCATTGACCAATGATTCTGCTTCTGCAATGCTGGCCGCGATCGGCTTTTCTATCAACACATGAACGCCTGCTTGAAGGCAAGTCATCCCAACTGCGTAATGTAGCCGTGTTGGAACGGCAATACAGACGGCATCAACGTGCTCTAAAAGAGCTTGAAAGTCTTCAAAAAAGCGAACTCGGTACTTGCTTGCCGTATCAATCCCACGCTCGACGTTAATATCAGATACACCCACCAGCTCAACATCTTTTAACATGCTGAGCACTCGGGTATGGTGCTGCCCCATGTTGCCAACCCCAATTACCCCAACACGAATGGGTTCAGGTTGACTTCGTTGCAAGTGAGCGCTCGAATACCCTGAAGATATGTGATTTTGCACTCCGTAATCTCCTCCACCACAGAGAATTTGGCTAATCATTTGAAATAAGACACTTTAGCCATCCGAATGGTAGCATAGTGTCTCTATTTATGAAGAATTTCAAAGTTACAACAGGTTTCCACTTTAAAGGCATTTTCTCTTTCTGCAATTCTTTTCAGTTTTTGAACATATCGGGTCTCGTAGTACATCAATGCTAGAACGTTAGGGAATTCTTTTTAAGACTCACCTGCTCCTCCAAACGTTCAGTTATCTGTAAATGAGACGCCCCTTGAATCAACAACCCGTAAATCTGGTTCAGCTCTACGGTAAGTTTGCCGTGGCCGGTGCATTACTTCTGGGTGGACTAACCCTGATGAAGCTTGCGCCCATATCAAACGCAGGACTACCAAAGGTAATGGCTGGTGGTGAACTCAAACAACTTCAGGCAACCGCTTATGCCAGGGTCCAGCAGCGGCAAGAGCAACTCCGCCAGGTTCGCCCAGAGCATTATGACCTGAACCGCTTTCCAGTTAATAACAAAAACGAGAAGCACTGGCGAAATATTCTTTGGACAACGGCGGTTGTAGAGCCTCAGGAATCGTTTGTTGCATCCGCGATCGACCAGATTCTGGGAATGATGAACAGCAGTGGCCTATCGGACTCGCAAATGCGAACGATCGATACCGCTACTAAAGTGGGCACTCAACTGTATCTGAAATATCCCAACCTTTATGCCAGCGTGGGCCAACGCTTTGTGCAAGCAATTGACCAGAGCCGCGATCCGGAGTGGGTTGCGGTAGCACTTTCTAGCCTGGACAAGAGTGGAATGCCGCTTGAAAGGGTTCAAGCCTTGGCCGAACGGGTCAAAGCTCGATTTCCAGACTGGACAAAAACGTTTACCTGTATACCACCATTCGGGATGTTGCTGAATCGATCGCGCCCAGCCCTGTGCCACCGCTGAGGGATTTGCTCAACTGGGAAGTCGCACCGAACCAGCTTCACCTCTACGTCATTTGCCAGCCCGATCGGGATATTCTTTGCCAAAGCGTGTTGAAGAACCGGGATGGAGCGTTTGTTCGGCGTCAAGATGGAACGCTTTGGTCCATTCCACTGTTGCTTCGGTCCATTCACAATGGTCTGGGTTGGAATTTTGTTCGGGGTCAAACGCCAGCAGGCATCTATCGGGTAGAAGGAATTGAACCGCAACCTGACGACCAGTACTTTAGAGCCTATGGCCAGTTTTCTCTGGTAAAACTTTATGTTCCCTATGAGTCAGGAGCAAAACAGTTTTTACCTGGTAAATCTGGCAAGTTCAACGGAAATCTACAGGACTACCAGAATCTTCTGCCTCCTTCCTGGCGTAGCTATTGGCCGATTCAAGAAAGCTACTGGGCTGGAAAGATTGGTCGTAGTGAGTTCCGTATTCACGGTACAGGGAGTCACCCGATTTCTTCAGCAGCAAGAGCAAGGAGCCGGAGGCTTACAACTGGAATTCGACCATTGGCTGTCTTTCCGCGCTGGAACTTTATAACGAGCGGGGCAGTTACTTCAGGCTGATATGCCCAAACTCCTGCAAGGATTGCGGATGGTAGGAGGGAATGATTTTGCGGGGTATTTGGTCGTGGTGGATATTCCTGGCAAGCCGGGGCAACCGATCGCCCTTAGCCAGATAGAATCAGCAATCAGCGGGAATCAATCGAAGTCTCTAGGTAAGGCAAAATCTGTCAAGAAACCGGATGCCAAACCCCAAGAACCAACCGCTAAGAAACCTGCGGATTCAACCTCAAGCGGCAGTCAACTGGCTATATCTTCGGATCCAAGTGTTCGATTTTCACCGATTTCCGACGTGTCAACGCTCCACTCGATCGACGCTGCCAGTTTGATGCCGCCAAAACCCATCCAAGAGACAACATCACAGACAGCGCTCCAACCGCTTCCCCTTTCCTACTAATAGGACGTCTGAAAAGTGGGGAATCAGTTAGCAGCGGGTAGAAAACGGATGAATCGGATGGTATGTCAAGCTGAAACTGTCAACTATCCGTTCCATCCATTTTCTATTCGCTGCAAATCATATGTCTCAAACATTCTCTAACTGAATTATTCAGACATAGAAAGCTTCAAAGCGTTTCGCGAAATGCTGGCTGCTATCTGTTATGGCGTTGGCAAAGGCTGAATAGAGGTGTAGGGTTGGGGGTGTGGGGAGCGATTTTGAATTTTGGGTTAACCTCGACTCTAAATGCCTGATAACTGAGAAACTAAATTCACAATCTACTATTGAAATTCAAACACTCCAATTCCCTTCTCAATGGACCACAAGCTTACTGCATGGGCAAATTCCAGAAATCCATCTGTGTTTCCTAAACATCGCATTGACCAGCTATGGACCCTGGGATTGCTGTTGGCATCCGTTTTACTCTTTGGCGTTAATCTCGGTAATCTGCCCTTGCGGGATTGGGATGAGGGAACGGTCGCTCAGGTAGCTCGTGAGATATGGAGAGCGCCAGATGGTTCGCTTACCTGGCTTTATCCCACCATTAACAATGTTCCCTACCTGAACAAGCCTCCCTGATGCACTGGCTAATGGCAGCCATTTATCATCTGGCAGGCGTTAATGAGTGGACTTCCCGACTACCGGGAGCCATGCTGACAGCAATTTCTGTTCCCCTACTTTATGGGATTGGGCGAGAGTTATTTATTCGTCGTACTCCGGCAGTTTTGTCAGCCTTTGTTTACCTGACGCTGTTACCTGTTGCCCGGCATGGACGACTGGCAATGCTGGATGGAGGCGTTCTCTGTTTTTCGCTGCTGCTCGTTTTTTGTTTGTTGAGAACCCGCAGAGATTTGCGATGGGGTTTAGGGGTTGGGATAGCTTTTGGTCTGCTTTGCCTAACGAAGGGAATTGTGGCATTGCTGATAGGCACGATCGCGCTTATCTTCATTGCGCTTGATACTCCACGACTGCTTACCTCTGGTCATTTATGGGTAGGGCTGCTGCTTGGTTCCTTGCCTGCTGCTGCCTGGTATGGCGCTCAGTGGTGGCATTACAAGATTAATTTCGTCCAGACGTTCTTACAGAGTCAGTCATTCAGTCGTATTGTTACCCCGGTCGAATCTCACGCCGGTCCTCCCTGGTATTATCTGCTGGAAATTCTCAAGTACAGCCTGCCCTGGCTGCTGTTTCTCCCTTGGGGCTTCCGGTTAGTGTGGGAGAACCGCAACATGGGCTGGGCCAAGCTAGTTCTGGTCTGGACGATCGGTTATCTGGGGGTGATTTCGGTGATGAGTACCAAACTTCCCTGGTACGTTCTGCCGATTTATCCTGCTCTGGCGCTTGTTGTGGGAATGCAGCTGTCAGACGTTTGGAATTCTAACGATCTTTTGGGAGTGAAGCACCGATCTCGCCGTCAGTACCCAAGAGGCTGGCCTTTTTACTAGGTCTGGTTGCGACCGCCTGTTGGGGAGCCAACCTTTACTTTGCCAGCGTTAGTATGCCTCCCAAGCTAGATCTGCAATTGATCTTAAGCATTCTTGCGCTAACTATGACAGCCGCCACAATTCTGGCGGCCTGTAGAGATTCTCAATTTATTCTTGTGCTGTTGTGGGGTGTTACCTGGCTCTTCTGCTGCTCATGACCTCCCAGTACTGGGTTTGGGAGTTGAACGAGGCGTATCCGGTAAAGCCTGTTGCTGAAATAATCCGAGACAACACGTCCCCGGACAAAAATCGTCACATCCTATCCAACTTACCGTCCGTCCCTCAATTTCTACAGCGATCGCCAGATTATCCCTGCGTCGGAGTATATGAAGTCTGGGGTTGGTAATGCTGAGAAGATTCAACGTTACTGGCAGCAAAATGCCAAACCCTATTTGCTGATTGAGCAAACCACGCTGAATCAACTGCATTTGGATAATGTTCAGCAACTGGGTAATGCTAAGGGCTGGTTATTAGTAACTCAAGGGGAAAAACCCGCAGTTAAAACTGTCCGGGCTATTGTCCTGAGTGATGGGGAACGTACCTAGTTGCGTAGATTTCAGAGATATAGCAGAGTCATGAGAGCATATCTGAAAAATGGCAAATCAGTTAGCAACGGATAGAAAACGGATGAAGCGGATGGTAATGTCAATCTGAAACTATCAACTATCTGTTCCATTCGTTAATAATCCGCTGCTAATCATACGTCTCAGACATCCTCTAAGTGATGAGAACTGAGGACTGAGGACCAAGTATTCGTTATCCTCGGCTTTCATCTAACCAGGCTAATCCTGCTCCGGCGGCTTCTGCTAAAACGCTGATGAGACGGTAAAGAGCGACAGCGGAGAGAAGAATCCCTGGAGAGAATATGTGGTGCAGAAGGGCGATCGCGGTTGCTTCAAATACCCCAATGCCGCCTGGAGCGCCAGGTATGATAAACCCTAACAACCATGCCAGCCCAAACGTACTGAATAGAAGGGGAATCTGCTGAGGCGTGACAGAACTCACTGCCAGAAATGTGAGGACGAAACCAATGCTTCGCAAAACTAAAAATCCTAATTCCCCTAGCAATGGAATCAGAGGGTAATGCTCCATCTGGAAAGATGATGGGGTTTTCTCTGAATTCGTCGCTTTCTGCTTTAGCTTCCTCAGAAAAAGGATTGCAAGGTTCAAGACTTTGGGGTGAACCGACAGCAGCACGATAGCCAAACTCAGCCACTGAAACACCAAACCGAATACTCCGTAGCTTGCTACAACCTCTCTGCTGCAAAATAACGCGATTAGCAAGGCAGAAGCCGCCATTAACAAGGGTTCGAGCAACACGCTGACGGTGGCTGCTGACAATGTTGAACCCACTTCGGTTGCAGCCACTACACGACCGTAGAACTGCCAGACGTTACCGGGCAGATATTTGGCAATATTTGTTTTAAGGTAGATTTGAACTGCCCGGGAAATTTCGATCGGCTGCTTAAAATCGCGCAAAATCCTGCCCCAGACCCAACCAGCACAAATATAGCCGAGTAAGGTGACACCGAGAGCCATCGCAAGGCAAGCCCAGCCCGTGCTGTTTACTCGCACCGACGCAACCTGCTGCCAGTTGTCGATCAGCACTTTGCCCAGGAAGAACAGTGTTCCTCCCAGGATGGCCCACCGAATAAATTGCTTGAAGCGCGAACCAGACAGCTTCATGGGTCAACCGTTTGTTTTCTGCAATCGTCTCGGTCAATTAAACCATTAAGGACCATCAAAGATGTAATCTCCAAACCTCAACCTGTCTGAGGATTTCCGCTTTTGGTAGAATTCTGCTTTTGGGTGGATAGAGGGGAGGACGAAATCAGTTCGATAAAAATCAAATGCTATTGAATTTATGTTTCTCGCACCACTCAAATGCGGTTCAAGTTTCTGGAAAAGCAATTTCAAGAGAAGTAGAGACTTTTAGGAGAGACGGGAATCTGCCTGAAGTGAGACTTCAAATAAATTCATGAAATTTATGATGAAAAAGTAATAATTCCTATTTACTTCGCCCACATTGCAGATGTGTTCTATAAAAAATCTTTTTGATTATGAATTCCTCACACACCTTTCGCATCCTGGCTGTAGACGATCTGCCAGACAATCTGTTCCTCTTACAAACCGTTTTGGAATCAGAAGGATTCTCGGTTGATGTGGCAACGAGCGGACGTTTAGCGTTAAGTAAAGTTAAAACCTCACCTCCCGACTTAATTCTCCTGGACGTGATGATGCCAGACATGGACGGTTATGAGGTGACTCGGCGGATTCGACAGAACGACCAGCTTCCCTCCATTCCGATCCTGTTAATTACGGCTCACAGCAAGGCACATGCTTTGCGGGGCATCGAAATCGGAGCAGATGACTTTATCCGCAAACCCATTGACTTGGATGATTTGATAGCCCGAGTCAAAGCATTCTTACGGTTAGAGCAGACGATGGATTCTGCCCAGATGCCACCATCCATTGTACCCTTGCAGAAGCGCGATTAAGGCATTTGATCGTGTTTACAGCAGTCCTAAATCAATTGTGAAATTAAAGGCTTTGTGAGAAAAGATTTTCACGAAATCTTTTCTCACAATCCAAATGGGAGCGCTACATCAATTCAAACTGATACAGAACGGTTGAACAATTAGCGATCGTAAGCAATTCTCCCAAACTCCCACTTCATAGATGAATGCAGATTGAGCCATCACAGCCAGAGAGGATCCTTTCCTTTGTCGCTAATTACCCACTGAGATTTCTAGCTCAACCGGAATAAAGCGATCCTACTTGGATTGCGAAAAAGGTGTCCGCAGGAAATCTTTTCACAAAGCCCTCCTATTCATAAATGATTCATGAATGCTATAGATTGCAAAACAAGCGGAACAAGGTATGCTTGATTCGCGTTAATAAATCAGCAACTTGATTTGAGGCTTGTCTTTGCGTGCGAGTTTTACTTCTATATCCTCAATTTCCAAAAAGCTATTGGTCCTTTGAAAAAGCCTTGGAACTGGTAGACCGCAAGGTAATGTTACCTCCCTGGGTCTAGTTACTGTTGCCGCTATTTTGCCTCAGGAGTGGGAATATAAGCTGGTCGATCGCAATATTCGTTCGGTTACTGACGCCGACTGGGATTGGGCAGAGATTGTCATTCTTTCGGCCATGATTGTTCAGAAAGACGACTTTCTGGAGCAGGTACAGGAAGCGAAACGGCGAGGAAAACGGGTCGCAGTGGGCGGTCCTTATGCAACCTCATTGCCCCAGGAAGCTGAAACGGCGGGAGCGGATTATCTAATTCTGGATGAGGGCGAAATTACGTTGCCGATGTTTGTGGAAGCGGTAAAGCGGGGAGACACTGCTGGAGTTTTTCGCGCTAACGGAGATAAACCGGACGTTTCCACTACGCCCGTTCCCCGCTTCGACTTACTGGAACTGGATGGCTATGACAGCATGTCTATTCAGTTCTCACGGGGATGTCCCTTCCAGTGTGAGTTCTGCGACATCATTGTGCTGTATGGGCGGAAGCCTCGCACCAAAACCCCCAGCAGCTTCTAGCAGAACTGGAGGAACTCTATAGGTTGGGCTGGCGGCGTGCCATTTTTATGGTGGATGATAACTTCATTGGCAATAAGCGCAATGTGAAGCTATTGCTGAAGGAATTGAAGCCCTGGATGAAGGAACACAACTATCCGTTTCGCTTCAATACAGAGGCATCGGTAGACCTGGCAAAGGACCAGGAACTGATGGATTTAATGGTGGAGTGTAATTTCAATGCGGTCTTTTGGGCATTGAAACGCCGGATGAAGAAAGCCTTACCCTGACTCAGAAGTACCAGAATACGCGAGACTCTCTGGCAGATTCCGTCGAAGCGATCGCTCGATCGGGTTTGCGGGTTATGGCCGGATTCATCATTGGGTTTGATGGCGAAAAACCGGGGGCGGGCGATCGAATCGTTCGGTTTGTGGAGCAGACTGCCATCCCAATGGCTATGTTTAGCATGCTACAAGCCTTACCAGACACGGCTCTCTGGCATCGTCTTAAGAAAGAGGGGCGACTGCGCGATCAGCTAGAAAATGCGTCTGGGATGAACCAAACCACGCTGATGAACTTTATTCCAACGCGCCCGTTGGAGGACATTGCCAGGGAATACGTGGAAGCATTTTGGGAGCTGTACGATCCCATGCGCTATCTGGAGCGCACCTACCGCCACTTCTTGATTTTGGGTGCACCAAAGTGTCCTGCCATTTTGCATGAAATCAGCTGGGTGAATATCCGCGCCCTTCTGACGGTCTTCTGGCGGCAGGGCGTTGTTCGCAAAACCCGGTTCAAGTTCTGGCTCAATTTGTTGGGTATTCTGCGGCACAACCCTTCCGTATGGGAGCACTACCTTAATGTCTGTGCCCTGAATGAGCATTTTCTGGAATACCGCCAGATTGTGCGCGATCAGATTGAGGCGCAGTTAGCTGAGTATTTGGCAAACGAAGCAAAACTGAAGGCCAGGACAAAGAATGCGAACGACAATTTAACGGCGATCGCCAGTTAACTGTTTTGGTTAAATATAAAGTTGCCCTTGTTTATTGCGGATCTTGGTCGTTTATCGTCTAAACTTCCAGCTAATCATTCCAGCAAGTGTTTGTCTGGTTCCGTCGTTTTCGTGTGAGGATTTTTCCTGAATGCGAGTGCTGCTGCTCTATCCTGAATTTCCGAATAGCTTTTGGTCGTTTAGAAAACGCTTGAATTGGTCGATCGCAAAGCAATGCTGCCCCCTTTGGGTTTAGCAACGGTGGCTGCTATCTTGCCGCAGACATGGGAGTTTAAGCTGGTTGATCGAAATATAAGGGCTGTTCGAAAAGCTGAATGGGACTGGGCCGATCTCGTCATCCTGTCGGCCATGCTTGCGCAGAAGGATGATTTTCTCGGCCAGATTCGGGAAGCTAAACAGCGTGGAAAACGGGTTGCGGTAGGTGGTCCCTATCCAACTGCACTGCCGCAAGATGCAGAAACCGCTGGAGCAGATTATTTAATTCTGGATGAAGGCGAAATCACTCTACCGCTGTTTCTAGTGGCTCTAGAGCAGGGTGAGGCTAGCGGTGTATTTCGATCTAATGGGGAAAAGCCAGATGTGACATCAACCCCAACTCCTCGCTTCGATCTGTTTGATTTCGAAGCCTATGACAGTATGTCCATTCAGTTTTCGCGGGGATGTCCATTCCAGTGCGAATTCTGCGACATCATTGTGCTATATGGGCGCAAACCCAGAACAAAAACCCCTCAGCAGATTATTGCCGAATTAGAGCGTCTGTATGAACTGGGCTGGCGGCGGGCTGTTTTTATGGTGGATGACAACTTTATTGGCAATAAGCGCAATGTGAAGCTGCTGCTGAAGGAACTGAAACCCTGGATGGAGAAGCATAATTACCCATTCCGCCTGAATACAGAAGCGTCTATCGATCTAGCCCAGGACCAGGAATTGATGGATCTGATGGTGGCTTGTAACTTCAGCGCTGTTTTTTAGGAATTGAAACGCCCGACGAAAGTAGCCTGACGCTGACCCAGAAATATCAAAATACGCGAAGTTCTTTACTGAATTCGGTTGATCGCATTATTCGATCGGGACTACGGGTTAAAGCCGGATTTATTATTGGGTTCGATGGTGAAAAAGCGGGAGCGGGCGATCGAATTGTGCGCTTTGCCGAACAGGCTACCATTCCTACCGCCATGTTGGGGACGCTCCAGGCACTTCCCGATACCGCACTTTGGCATCGGCTTCAAAAAGAAGGCCGCCTGCGCGATGAGGGCGACATCGACCAGATGAGTCTGATGAATTTCGTGCCGACCCGACTGATCGAGGAAATCGCCAGGGAATATATTGATGCTTTGTGGAAACTCTATGACCCCATCCGGTATCTGAACCGGACGTACCACCACTTCGTAAAGATGGGTCCGCCTCGATGCGCTGGAGCCAAGAAGAAAATTGACTGGATCAGCATCCGGGCATTGCTCATCCTGTGCTGGCGGCAAGGCATTAAGCGGGAAAGCCGCTGGAAGTTTTGGCAGAATTTAGCTGGTATTTTGCGCTACAACCCGCGCGTCTGGGCAGATTATCTATCTGTCTGTGCCCACAACGAACACTTCTTGGAGTACCGCTATATTGTTCGCGATCGCATTGAAAGGGAACTCGCTGATTACCTGGCGAAACAGAAGCAGCCTTTACCGCAAACAGACGAGCAGGATAGATTAACCAGAATTGCGAGTTGATAGCAGTGTCAGGTGTCAGGGGCCAGGGATCAGGAAAGAAGGGGATGAGGAGACAAGAGAACTTTCAGTCCTCACTCCTCACTCCTCACCTTCAACTCAAAACGTTCTTTTGCGCTTCGCGCAAGCTCTGTGCTACAGCAAGATTTAGATTAGTTTGATTGCGCGAAAGCTGAAATATAGACCAAGGGCAAGGCCGAATGCCCCACCAACAAACAACAGATAACTAATCAAAGCCATTTCAGTTCTCCACTAAACCTAAAGAAACTATACAAGATTGTGGATTGCAGTTTTGAGATTGTGGATTGCGGATTTGAGATTGTAGATTGAGTAAGTCATCCCTCATCCTTATCCCTTCGCCCTATGCCTACCATCCCCGTTGAACTTCCCCAGAATTCCTACAACATTGAGATTGGTGCTGGACATCTCGATGACTTGGGCAATCAGATGCGATCGCTGGGGCTGAAGGATAAGGTGCTGTTGGTATCCAACTCGTCAATCTTTCGGCATTTGGGGCAGCGGGCGATTGAGTCGTTGAAAAATGCTGGATTTACAGTTGAAACCTGCATTTTGCCAGCGGGAGAGCGCTATAAAACCCTTTCTACGCTGCAAAAGATTTATGATGCTGCGTTGGAGAATCGGTTGGAGCGATCGTCCACTATCGTTGCCTTAGGGGCGGTGTTATTGGAGATATGTCCGGGTTTGCAGCGGCGACGTGGCTGCGGGGGTTGAACGTGGTGCAGGTGCCCACATCCCTACTGGCAATGGTGGATGCGGCGATCGGTGGCAAAACGGGAGTTAATCATCCCAAGGGAAAAAATCTGATTGGAGCATTTCACCAACCTTGTTTGGTATTAATCGATCCACAGGTGCTAAAAACCCTTCCACCGCGAGAGTTTCGGGCGGGCATGGCAGAAGTTATTAAGTACGGCATTATCTGGGATGCTCAACTGTTTGAGCAACTGGAATCGGCAAAGCGATTAGATAGTCTCGCTTACATCAGCGAAGATTTGCTGCAAGAGATTTTGGTACGCTCCTGCCAGGCGAAAGCACACGTAGTCAGCAAGGATGAGAAGGAGGCCGGACTGAGGGCCATTCTGAATTATGGTCACACGATCGGTCATGCGGTAGAAAGCTTGACTGGATATAAGTTGGTCAATCATGGAGAAGCGGTGGCGATTGGCATGGTCGCCGCAGGACAAATCGCGGTTGAGCTTCACTTTTGGGATCAAACTAGCAGCGATCGACAGTTTGCACTCATCCAGAAATCTGGATTGCCTACCCAATTACCTGCCAACCTGGATATTGAGGAGATTCTAATCGCGCTGCAATCAGACAAAAAAGTGGAATCTGGCAAAGTGCGCTTTGTTATTCCAACCCAAATTGGTGCCGCAAAGGTAACTGGTGACGTAGCAGCAGATTTGATTCGTAGGGTTCTGAAGCGGTCAGCAGTTAGCCATAAACAGAAAGGTTAGGCCATCTTGTGGGGCTGAACCCCTTTACTAAAAGCTGTTTGCTCCCTGACCCCTGAAACCCGTCCCCTGTTGTACCACCTACCACCTGCCACCTATCACTTACCACCTTTTATATCACTGAGTAGCGCCATAACCCCTCCTCCCGGAGTTTCAATCACAAAGACATCTCCGGGCTGCATCGCAACTTGTGCTTTACTGCCTAGAGGCTCGATCGTTCCGTCTGCCCGTTCAACATGGTTACGTCCCACGACGCCTGGTTCTCCACCATTTAGACTGAATGGTGGAACAACCTGATGCCCGGAGAGGATAGCTGCTGTCATCGGTTCTCGAAACTGGATGCATCGAATAACCCGTTACCTCCCGCTGCAATCCCTGGCCACCGCTATTGGGACGGATTGCAAACATTTTCAGCAGAACTGGAAAGCGCCATTCCAAAACCTCCGGATCCGTGAGCCGTGAGTTAGTCATGTGGGTATGAACAGCATCCGTCCCATCGAATGTGGGACCCGCACCGGAACCCCACAAATGGTTTCGTAGTACTGGTACCGCTGATTGCCGAAGGTGAAGTTGTTCATTGTGCCCTGGGAAGCGGCGATCGCGCCCAATGCTCCATAAAGGGCATCCGTAACGGTTTGGGACGTCTCCACGTTTCCAGCAACAACCGCTGCCGGATATTGGGGATTCAGCATACAGCCTTCTGGAATAACGATTTCCAAAGGCTTTAGACAGCCTGCATTGAGGGAATGTCGTCATCAACCAAGCTGCGAAAGACGTAGAGAACGGCTGCTTTACAGACAGCAACGGGGGCATTGAAGTTATTAGCCTGTTGGGGCGAGGTGCCCGTGAAGTCAATCTTGGCGCTCCGGTTTGGGCGATCGATTGTTACCGTGACTGAAATCTGGCTGCCATCATCCATTTCGTAGGTAAAATAGCCATCCTTCAGCACTTCAATGACTCGCCGCACCGATTCCTCTGCGTTGTCCTGGACGTGCTGCATATATTCCTGCACGACATCCAGGCCAAAGTGGTCAACCATCTTATGGAGTTCCTGTACGCCCTTCTCATTTGCAGCAATTTGGGCTTCCAGATCTGCCAGATTTTGCTCCGGATTTCGCACGGGATAGTCACCAGTGGTCAGCAGGTCGAGAAATTCCTGTTCCCGAAAATGCCCCTGCTCCACAAGCTGAAAGTTATCAATGAGGACACCTTCCTGAACGATCGAGGTACTGTCTGGCGGCATCGAACCCGGCGTCATGCCTCCGATGTCTGCGTGGTGGCCACGCGAGGCAACGTAGAAGAGGGGAGAGGAAGTGGGAAGGGATGAGGGATGAGGGATGGGGATGAATCGAAGACCATTTCATCCTTCATCCCTCCGTTCTCATTCCTCCTAAAAACGGGCGTGATCACCGTTACATCTGGCAGATGGGTACCGCCGTTGTAGGGGTTGTTCAAAACATAAACATCGCCTGGTTTAAGAGTGCTACCTCGATCGGCAATCAAGCTTTGGACACTTTCGCTCATGGAACCCAGATGGACCGGAATGTGTGGGGCATTGGCAACGAGTTGTCCATTCTGGTCAAAGATGGCACAGGAAAAGTCCAGCCGCTCTTTGATATTGACAGAGTAGCTGGTGTTCTGAAGGGTAAAGCCCATCTGCTCTGCGATCGCCATGAACAGGTGATTGAAGATTTCGACCAGGACTGGATCGGGGAGTGGAAAGGAAGGGATGAGGGATGAGGGATGAGGGATGAATCGTCTGTCTCCCTGCCTCCTGCCTCTTGCCCCCTGACCCCTGACCTCTTCTTCAGCAGCAAATGATTTCGTTCGGTCAACTCTGCTTGCCATCCGGGTTCAATCACGTTTGTGCTGGTTGGTTCAATAATCAGTGCTGGGCCGGGGATACGATCGCCTGGTAAAAGAGCGGCGCGATCGAAAACGGGGTTTCTTGCCAGCGATCAGCTGTGTACATTTTGATAGTGCTAATGGGCTGCAGCGATGCTGATCGCTGAGCGGTGATGATGGGTTCTTCGGGGCGATCGCTTAACCCAATCACTTCAACAGACACCGCTTCAACGACCAACTCTCGATTCTCGTAGTTGAAGCCATAGCGTTGGTGATGGGCTTGTTCAAACCGAGTAATGATTGTGCTGACATCATCTAATTCATCATTATTTAATTCATCACCCAACTCTGAAACCGTTTTGAAGCTGATGATAATTGCTGAATCGCTTCCGTGATAGCGAATGTGGAGCTTGCGTAAGGGATGCATTCGGGCATCGGTCACCCTGCTCTCGCAGTTCTGCTTTTGCAACTTGGGTAAGGTTCGACAGTACCTGTTTCAGTTGATCGATGGACGCCTCCGTTAGGGGTGCTTCGATCGCTTGCTCCTTCAACACACGCTGGTCTGCCAGTCCCATTCCATAGGCCGATAAAACTCCTGCAAACGGATGGAGGAAAACCTGGCTCATTCCCAGCGCATCTGCAATCAGGCAAGCGTGCTGTCCTCCGGCTCCGCCGAAGCAGCAGAGGGTGTATTCGGTGATGTCATAACCGCGCTGAACCGAGATTTTTTGATCGCGCTTGCCATCTTTTCAACCGCGATCGCCAAAAAGCCCTGAGCCACCTGTTCGGGAGTGCGATCGTTACCCGTCCTTGTTCTGATTTCTTCAGCCAGCGCCGCAAATTTTTGTCGCACGATTTCGCTGTCTAAAGGCAGGTCGCCATCCGGCCCAAACACCGTTGGAAAAATGTGGGTTGAAGCTTTCCCAACATAATGTTGCAGTCCGTCACTGCCAGCGGTCCCCCTTTTCGATAGCAGGCAGGACCGGGATTTGCTCCTGCCGACTCTGGACCTACCCGATAGCGGGAGCCATCAAAAAGAGAATGGACCCCCTCCTGCCGCAACCGTGTGGATTGACATCATCGGTGCCCGCAGACGCACTCCCGCCACTTCCGTCTCAAAAGCTCGCTCGTACTCCCCCGCATAGTGAGCCACATCCGTAGACGTGCCGCCCATATCAAAACTGATGATTTTCTGCAATCCTGCAATTTTGCTGGTTTCCACCGCTCCCACAATGCCCCCGCAGGCCCCGACAAGATGCTGTCTTTCCCCTGAAAGGACCGAGCATCGGTCAGTCCGCCGTTGGACTGCATAAACATCAATTGAGGGATGAGGGATGAGGGATGAGGGATGAGGGAGTAGGGGAGGAGTTTTGAATTTTGAATTTTGAATTTTGAATTTTGAGTTGGGGAATCGGTAATTGGTAATTGGTGATTGGATTGCTTGCCTGTACCCTGTACCCTGTACCCCGTACCCTTTTCTTCCCCTGACCCCTAACCCCTGACCCCTGCCCCCTGGCCCAGTTCTCCGCTGACCTGCTCCACATAACGTCGCAGGATGGGTGAGAGGTAGGCGTCTACTACAGTAGTGTCGCCCCGGCTGATGAGTTTCATTAGGGGCTGACTTCGTGGGAGACCGAAATTTGGGTGAAGCCAATTTCACGGACGATCGCCGCAACTTTCTGTTCGTGGTCAGGATGTCGATAGCCATGCATGAAGGTGATCGCGCAGGATCGAATGCCGCTCTCGTACGCCTCCTGCAATGCAGCAACGAGCCGTTTCTCTTCGGAAAGTGAAATGGGTATTAATTCTTTACCCTGAGCGCTGTACCGTTCCTCTACCTCAATCACTTGCTCGTACAGCATTTCAGGCAAAACAATTTGACGGGCAAAAATGTTGGGACGGTTTTGATAGCCAATACGGAGCGCATCACGAAAGCCTTTAGTGATTAAAAGCAGGGTGCGATCGCCCTTGCGTTCCAGCAGCGCATTCGTTGCAACCGTTGTTCCCATTTTGACCGCAGCAATTTGCTCAGCAGGAATGGGCTGATTTGCCGAAAGCTCCAAAATCTCTCGGATTCCTTGAATTGCCGCGTCTCGATAGCGTTCTGGATTTTCCGACAGCAGTTTGCGAACCACCAGCGTTCCATCCGGTTTGCGCGCCACAATGTCCGTAAAAGTGCCGCCCCGATCGATCCAGAATTCCCAACGAGAATCAGTATTGGCCGTTGTCATGGAAAGCTTGAATAGGTGGTAGGTGGTAGGTTGGGTATAGGTGGTAGGTGGTAGGTGATAAGTGGTAGGGAGAAGCAACCCGCGCGCTTGCATCTACAGCAAAGTGCCAAGCTTACAGCAATTTTCAGATGAGTAGACTTTAAAGCGGATGAGGCAGTTGGGAGTCGGGACCAAGCCAACTAAAACGGCTGTAAGATTTATCGGCATTTGTTCTTTAGAAAGCAGGAGTATCCTAAATGATCAACCGCAACACCGATTGCCTACTGCTCTCATTGTGGTTCAGAATCTTTAGCTTCTACACTCGAATTAAGTCAACTCAGCGCTTGCAGTAAACCCATAAAACCTTTCGGGGGTCTGGGGAGTTAGGACCCCAGAAAGCGGGGGACCGGGGAAGTCCCCGGCATTCGCTCCACAGCAAAGTCAAACCTCTTATCACAAGCGACGCAACCCCTCCGCCAACCCCTCACAAATGCCCGTCATAAAATTCAAATCCAAGGTTTCGATGCGATCGCTCGGCTTATGGTAATTCGGGTTTCTCATAAACGCCGTATCCGTAGCCATGATGGCCCGATAACCCTGGTCCCAAAACGGTGAATGATCGCTCAAACGGGTTGCCCGCACAAGCATTCCTCGCTTTCCGGCAAGCAACCATTCAGCCGGTATGCCTGCGCCCTTGATACTGCGGCTGAGGTGAATTAAATCGGGAATCGTTGCCACATTGCCAATCAGCCCAACAAAATTGCCCTTATTAGGATAGAAGTACTGCATCCCCGTTGGATAATGCTGCGACTTAGGTTCATTCGTGCAGTAACCCAGCATTTCCAGGGAGAGCATCAGGCGGACTGATCGCTGCTGATTCGAGAGCGCCTGAGCATAATCATTGCTGCCCAACATGCCATATTCCTCTAGATCAAACGCAATGAGCTGAACTGGATAGTAGGCAGGTTCCTCATATAACAGGCGTGCCAGTTCTAATAAGACGGCAACTCCGCTAGCATTATCGTCTGCTCCCTGGGTTCCTGGAACCGCATCATAGTGAGCGCCAATTAGAATCGGCGGTTTATCAGCACGACCTGGACGAGCTGGTAGATTAAGAATTAAGTTCGTGTGGATTCGTGTATTGATCTTGAACTTGTGGGTTTCGACCGTTCCCCATTGCTCCAAGTGTTCCCGGATGTATTGCTGCACATAAAAGTGCCCTTCAGTAGCCAGGTAAGGGTCACGTTCGCGGGCAATGTGGGTAAGATGCGTGAGCAATCGCTCCTTCAGACTCATGGTGCTCTATCCTTCCGGTTCATTGGAAACAGTGCGGCTTCCTGAATCATTCGATTCCAAAACCGATGACAAATGGGCAGTGACTCGATTGTAGCGGCGGGCGATGAGTAACGATGAGCGGCATTGAACCGCCAATTCATCTGTATAAAAGCCCAACGTTTGCCGTTCCAACCCCCATTCACGACTGGCTCCAGCGATCGTTAGATCCACTGTTCCAGAGGCTTCCACAACGGCATCGATCGGGTTTTCTGCTTCTAGCTGCGAGATATGGATGCGCTTTCGAACAGAATCCGGTAAGCGACTCAACAGGGTGCGAAATTCGTAGGTGAAGTCATTTCCCTGACTCTCCTGAGTGATACACAGGATGGTGAGTAAGCAGTCCTTTTGGTTGATTAACAATCGCAGAGCAATTTCTAACCCCAAATCATTGTGGGTGTTTGATATATAGGGAACCAGCAGCTTTTCTAGTTTGCTGTGCTGACGATCAATAAACACGGCTACATCGGTTTTCGCAGTACTCAAAATTTGTCCGACCCGTCCACCCAAGCGATTCTTGCTAAACGCCGGACGATGCCATCCCACTAGAATCAGGTCAACTCCGTCCTGTTCAGCAACTCTGGCCGTTTCCTTCGCTACATCGGTCGTAACACCCACGATCGGATATAACCGTGCGCGAAGATCGGGTGGGTCTAGCGTCTCAATCAGCTCATGGACCTGCATCCGGCGATCGGCAATCCGGCGATCGGCTTCAGCGGGGGTACTTTCAAAAGCATAGTCCTCGTTTAACTGGATCAGGCTTAAGGGATACACAGCAGCAGGTGCGGAGAAATCATGGGAATGAAAGGAATTTCCGACCGCGATCGCCGCTGCCAACTGGATTAATCCCTTCTGGGTACTGGGGTTTGCAATCGGGACTAGAATTCGGTAAGCAGGCTCTGGTTCAGTTTGTACAGGCTGTACCACATCTCCCCGAATCAACCGCTTTGGATAGGTCCGCTCTAATAGGGGCGATGTCATAAAGGTCGTCACCAGCGCCATAATCACCAGCATGGTAAACAAAAGCGGCGAAATGACATGCAGGCTCAGACCAATATTGAGAACAATTAACTCAGTCAATCCGCGTGTGTTCATCAACCAACCTAAAGCAGAGGCTTCCCGCTTTTCAATGCCGCAGAATCTCGCTGCAACATAAGTTCCTGCATATTTGCCGACGATCGCCACAATTAAGACCAGCCCACACAACGCCCAAAGGATTGGCCTGTTAAGCAAGCCGATCTGTGTTCGCAGGCCACTGTACGCAAAAAGATCGGCAGCAGGAAGGTCAGAACAAAATCCTCGGTTTTCTGCGCCAATTCCCGCGTTAACCCTGGATGTTTGGGCATTACCGCCCCCAACAGAAATGCACCGAAGATCAAGTGAATGCCAATTAACTCTGTAATCAGAGCAGAGGCAACGACGCCCATGTAAATGGCAGCTAGAACAAACTGTGTCAGCCGTCGAGCGCGATCGTAATGGGTGGCTAGCTTCCTCAAGAACAAACGTCCGACTGTCACCATCAGCGCGATGTAAACTACTGACGCCAGAATCGTTCGCACCGCATCCATACTGCTGTTACGGGCAACCGCGATCGCCAGTGCCAGAATGCACCAGGCCGTTACATCGTCTACAGCAGCGCACGTTAATGCCAGCGTTCCCAACCGTGATCCCTGCAAATTGTTTTCCGTAATAATGCGGGCCAGAACAGGAAACGCCGTAATCGACATGGCGGCTCCCAAAAAGAGCGCAAAGGCGGTAAACGAGACGCTGCTGTTGGAAACCAGCGGGTATAGCAATAGCGCCAACAAGGTTCCAAGTGAAAAAGGCACCAGAATGCTGACATGGGAAGTCAGTACAGCCACATCAAGCTGGTTCTTCAGATACTTGGGGTCCAGTTCCAGCCCGATCAGGAACATGAAAAAATCAGTCCGATCTGGGACAGAACTCCTAAATAGGGAACCGCTTCTGGCGGAAAAATGGCTGTTGACACATCAGGCGCAAGCAACCCAAGCAGCGATGGTCCCAGCATGATTCCGGCGACAATCTCACCGATAACGAGGGGTTGCTTGATTTGGCGGAAACCTAACCCAACCAGACGAGACAACCCGATGACAATGAGAATTTCGACTAGAACAAGTACAACAGTATCGGGTTTCATTTAGGAGAATGGGGAGTGGGGAGTCGGGAGTCGAGACCGGGGGTTTTGATCTCCCAATCACTGGCTCCCAACTATTAGATACTCTAATTTGGAACCGCTGCGTTTATAAGGAGCAGTTTTTCAGGATCCCAGCGATCGCCTACTTCCAAATTTCTGAATCCAGCTCGGCCACCAATCGCCCATTACCGATTGCCGTTCTTGTTTCAGGCAAATCTCCTAAAACACCCGTACTACTTACTGCATTTCTGCAATCGTTACAACGATAGGATAATATTTATTTACGAGTTGTTGCGTTTAGCAAGAATCTTTGCAATAAGAGATACTTCTTTAGAAAGAAATTGAATTTCATGCTTATAATTTGTACAGAAATCCGCCAATCTTAAATGATTGTAAAAGCCAACACTTAGTTAACCTTTGAATGATGCCTCGGATACTCGTCATTGACGATGACCCTGCAATTTCGGAACTGGTAGCCGTAAACCTGGAGATGGCTGGTTATGATGTCAGCCAAGCTCCGGATGGTGTGAAAGGCCAGGCTATGGCCCTGCAGCTACAGCCAGATCTGATTATGCTGGATCTTATGCTGCCCAAGGTTGATGGATTTACGGTTTGCCAGCGCTTACGGCGGGATGAGCGTACTGCTGATATTCCTGTCTTGATGCTGACAGCTCTAGGTCAAACCCAAAACAAGGTGGATGGCTTTAATGCAGGTGCCGATGATTACCTGACTAAGCCGTTTGAAGTCGAAGAGATGCTGGCACGGGTACGTGCTCTGCTGCGTCGGACCGATCGTATTCCTCAAGCGGCCAAACACAGTGAAATCCTCAACTATGGCCCTCTAACTCTCGTCCCAGAACGGTTTGAAGCAATTTGGTTTGACCAAACCGTCAAGCTTACTCACCTGGAATTTGAGCTACTCCACTGTCTCCTACAGCGTCATGGTCAAACCGTGTCTCCTAGCGAAATCCTGAAGGAAGTTTGGGGATACGACCCTGACGACGACATTGAGACCATTCGGGTTCACGTTCGCCATTTAAGAACCAAGTTAGAACCAGATCCCCGTCATCCTCGCTATATTAAAACGGTCTATGGCGCAGGATATTGTTTAGAACTGCCAGCCACTGGAAGTTCTGATGACGAAGAATCCCTTGCAGGATGAATATCGCTTTCGCTGGTTTGATTGGTTCTGCCTATGGTATCCACCGGCTTGGTTGATACTATTTAACCGTCACTGGCAGCACTATAAGCCAGACCCTGAGGGTTGGAATTGGCTGGAGTATGGTTTGTTTCTGTTGCCGGGCGGTTTTTATTTGGCGTTAGCGCTTCGGTGGCTGCGTCTAGGCGGTCGTGCTCCCCACTCCCAACAGGTTCAACCTGACCCAAGCTATCAGCACGCTTTTGAGCAGGAAATTCTTGCCAGGATTGTTAACCATTACTTTCGGGGAGAATTGAGCCAACTTGAGAATCTTCCTCGGAAGGTCCGCTGATTATTGCGATGAATCATGCGGGCATGTGCTTTCCTGGGACTTCGTTGGTTTGGGGTTGCTCCTGAGTCAGAAACGGGACTGGTTTGTTCAACCATTGGCCCATCCCATCTTTTGATCATCTGTGGTTGAGATGGTGGCTGCCGCAGGATGGTTCCAGGTTTTAGGCGGAGTACGGGCAGAACAGCAGAGCTTTGAGGCTGCGATCGCGGCGGAAACTGTCCTGCTTTATGCTCCCGAAGGTTGGCGTGGCCTGGCAAAGGCTGGCATCAGCGTTATCAGCTTGCAAGCTTTGATCCAAGCTTTGTTCGGCTTAGTTTGCGCTATCGGGTTCCAATTTTGCCTGTAATTTGTATGGGCAGTGAGTATCTACATCCGTTTACGTTCAACGTAAAATCGCTGGCCCGCAGGTTTAAGCTGCCCATGTTTCCGCTCTCTCCACTGATGTTGGTTTTTCTTTTGTTTCCATCAATGGGCGTTTGGGCGATGCGGACCCGCTTGCGCTACCATCTTCAACCGCTGTGGCATCCCTGGAAAAGGGATGAGGAAATGGGGAACCTGGACGAGACGAAGGAAGTTGGTGAAGGCGAGGCGGTTCCAGGACACGCCATTACTTACGGCATGGCAGAAGAATTTCGATCGCGCCTGCAAGATGCCGTTAACAATCTACGGAAGCAGAAACACTTGGATTAATATCTGGCAAATGTACGGTAAAACAACTGCCTTGCCCCGGTACGGATGTCACCGTCACATCTCCACCGTGAAGCCTAGCCAACTTACGAGCCAATACCAGGCCCAAACCCGTTCCCTGATATTTTCGATTGAGGCCGCCATCCAATTGCTGAAACGGCTGGAAAAGCAAAGCAAGATCCGATTCAGAAATGCCGATGCCCGTATCGCAAACGTGAAAACGGGTGATGGCTGGAGCTTCTCTTTCATCGGCATCTTCTTTAGTCGTTGCGTCTGCCCCTTTCACGCCTTCGTCAGTTCGCTTTACGGTTCGTTCCACCGTCAACGTCACTTTCCCGGCTTCGGTAAATTTGACCGCATTCGAGAGTAGATTGACCAAAATTTGTCTTAACCGACGACGATCGACCATCCATTCGTTTACTTCGGGGAGACTTCTAGAAGGACCTGCAGATGTTGCTTCTCTGCCTGTTCCTGAATCGATGAAATGCAGGTTTCACACAATTCCCGAATATTAACGGATTCTAGTTCCAGTTCTTCCCGTCCAGCTTCAATTTTAGAAAGGTCGAGCAAATCGTTAATCAACGAAAGCAGATGCTCGCCAGAGGACGCGATATTTTCAATGTACTGCTGTTGCTTTGCCGTCAGTGACCCAAAGATTTGTTTAAGCAATAGACTGGAAAATCCCAAAATCCCGGTCAGCGGGGTTCTCAGTTCGTGGCTCATATTTGCGAGGAACTCGCTTTTTGCCCGGTTAGCCGCATCTGAGAGTAGTTTTTCTTCCTCTAACTCACGGGTTCGTTCCCGCACCAACTGTTCTAGCCGTTCGTAGCTCTGTGCATTATAAAGGGCGATCGCTGTTTGATCCGCAATGCGTCGGAGCAAACTCATTTCGTACTGAGTAAAGCTGCGGTGCTCTCGGGTGGTGTGAAGTTCAAGCCCACCAAAAACTGGTCACGAATAAAAATTGGTACACCCAGCACAGAGAGGACCTTTTTGTGCTGGAGTGCATCTAGACGGGCTGGTGTTGGCGGGCGGGCGGCATAGTCAGGGGCATGAAACATAAATATCGGTTGGGAATCGGTTAGGGAAGGACCTGATTCAACGGCCCATTCTGACAAAGGAGCGGTGTAGTCCCGCATTGAAGTAATATCATCGCTGCCTAACCATTCATTTTTGATGTGAATCTCTTCTGCTTTAGTCGCATAAATGAGCGCTCGATCGACCCCAAAGCACTCCCCAGTCAACCGCACAATTTCTTCCAGGATGTAGTTTGGGTCCAGACTAGAATTCAGGGAATGCCCAACCTGATTTAGAAGCTGCTCTTGCTTCGCCTGTTGTTGCACTTGGCTGAAAAGCTGGGCCTGGTGAACCGCGATTGCACACTGATCGGCAACGGCTCTGACGATCGCAATTTCATTCTCTGTCCACGTGCGTTCGCGATCGCACTGATGTAGACAAATGCCACCAAAAAATCTTGCTGATCTACTAAAGGGAGCAGCAGCATCGAATGGTTTCCAAATTCTGCTGCTGCTGTTCGAGTATCTAATTGCGTAATTTGTTCAAGGCTAGTTACAGCGACCAACTCACCCCGATACAACTCATCGTGAAAATAATCGAACACAGGGCATTGGAGACCCACCAACGATTCTCGGTTAGGAGATGCTTCACTAACATTGCAAACTACCATTTCGCCAATGTCTAAGCTGGACCGCATAATCAAACAGCGGTCCACTTGGAGCGCGTCGTGCAGCATGTTGGCTGTGGTTTGTAACACTTCGTCCAGTACTAGTGTTTCTCGCATCGCCTGCACAATGCGGTTGATAATGGCTTCTCGCTGGGCCTGCTGACGAATTTGCGCCATCGCTGCCTGCTGCTGACGCTTCAGCTCAAATTCGCGAAGCGATCGTTCGATCACCATGGGTAAGCGAAACAGCCGGTCTTTCAACACATAGTCGGTCATGCCCGCTTTAATACAATCGACAGCAGCTTCTTCTCCTAAATTGCCGGTAATCAAAATTAAAGGAATCTCCTGGTCTGATTGCTCAAGACGCTCCAAAACCTGGTAAGCGGTGAACCCTTCAACCGATAATCTGCTAGCACCACATCCCAAGATTGCTGCAAAAGCCGTTCGGCTCACTCAGCGAATCGGTTATTTGGTAGGCAAAATTAATATCTGCCGACTTAAGAGTTAGACCAATCAATTCTGCATCTGCCTGCACATCCTCTACGATTAGTATTCGTAGACTAGATTGGGGCGTTGACTGAAATCCTTGAGTTTGGTGAAAGCACCCGGACATAAAAGACTCATTCGGGGAGAATTAGGGAGGCTTGTTCAACAACATCCAGTAGAGTTAAACATCGTGTGCAACATCTAGAAATTGCTGAAAATCCAGGGGCTTAACGCCAGAGCTATTCATTTCCAAATCGTAGCAAGTATTTAAGTCTCTGTCCTCTTGCGAGATCGTTTGAGTCATCTTCTACTAAGGAGATTCGGCTGGTTTAGCACTCAATTATTTCTGGTTTCCTGCTTATACGGAATTGAACAAGGGTGTGTTGTTTTGAGGGGATTCTGTGTTACCTCATATTTCAGAGTTTCCCAGATTCCTCTGAGTTATTTCCGATCCTGAAATAAAAGGTTGCTCCCTGATTAGGTTGGCTCTCTGCCCAGATAGTTCCCCATATCGATGAATGATTCGCTGAACGATCGCTAAACCAATCCCGGTTCCTTCAAATTCTTCTTGACTATGTAACCGCTGAAAGGCACCAAATAGTTGGTCGGCGTATTCCATCTGAAAGCCAGCGCCATTATCACGAATGAAGACCGTTCCATCTGAAAGGGAACCAATTTCAATTTGAGCAGGATGGCGATCGCGGCTGAATTTAACCGCATTATCGATTAAGTTGACAAAAACCTGACAAAGTAAGGTGCTGTCTCCCAGTACCACAGGCAATTTGCCCACAATAAATTGAACAGTTTCATTAGAATTGCTGCTTTCAGGAGCAACGCCCTCCGGCAATTGAGATAAAACGACGTTTACTAAATCATTCAGGCTGACTGGGGCGTTAGCCATTTGCCGTCTTCCCACCCGTGAAAGCATTAGTAAGCCATCAATCAACTGACCCATCCTTCGGCTGCTCTCCTGAATAGTTTTCAGGTAATGGGCCACCTCTGGATCACCAAGGGCTTTCATCTGTTCCAGCCGATTCTCCAGAGCGCTTACGAATCCGTTGATGTGACGCAAGGGTTTCCGCAGATCGTGAGACACCGAGTAGGAAAATGATTCTAGTTCCTGGTTGGTTGCTTCTAACTGAAGGGTACGATCGGCGAGCTTTTGACGTGCTTCTACCACTTCTGTGATATCGCGGGCCGCACCAATCAGAGCATACACGTCTCCATTTGGATGCTTCAGCGGAATTTTGTAGGTATCTAAACTCAGAGTGCCGTGAGGGGTGGTGTGGGATGCTTGAAAATGTATGGTTTTGCCAGTTTCAAATACCTGCTGGTTTTGAGCGGCAAGCTCTGCGGCAATTTCAGGTGAGAAACACTCGAAGATGGTCTTTCCTTCTACCTGCTGTCGATTTTCAGAACCAATAAAACGGGCGTTCTGATCGTTGCAGAAGAGAAACTTCATCTCTTTGCGATCAATGACAAAAATGTAGTCTGGCAGGGTGTTGATCAACGTCAACAATTCAATCGTACGTTGCTCCACCAGCGCTTCTAACTCATGGTTTTGATTTTCCAGCGTTTCGTTGAGTTGCCGGATATCCTGCTCTGCCTGTTTAAGATCGGTAATGTCAATAATGACTCCCACCATGCGAACCGCCTGGCCTATTTCGTCATACAGCGCCCGTCCTCTGCCAGCGAGCCAGTGCAAGCTTCCGTCGGGATGAATGATGCGGTATTCAGCTTCAAAATTAGTATGGGTTTCCAGTGCATGAAGCACGGTTCGCTCAACCCAATCAAGATCCTCAGGATGGATGCGCTGCCGCCAAAGCTGGTAACTAGGTTCTATGTCATCAGGTGTGTATCCCAATAGGCGGGCGTGATTGTTGTTCCAGGTTACTTCGTTGGTCGTTAAGCGCCAGTCCCAACTGCCTATATGGGTAAACTCTAGGGTGAGTTTCAGAAATTCCTCACTCTCTCTGAGATCTGCTTCTGCCCGTTTGCGATCGGTAATATCCTGTGCAACCCCAACAACCCGGTAGATGTGTCCATTGTTATCCCGTACGGGAAACGATCGGTCCCAGATCCACCGAATTGAGCCGTCAGGTTGAATGATTCGGTACTCTATCTGATTTTCCTGTTGTTTCTGCTTGATGAAAGTAGCCGCGACCTGTTCACGATCGTCCGGGTGGATGGTATCAAGAAACGATAGGGCATTTTGGTAGAGACTCTCGCAAGTGCGTCCCCAAATTTCTTCATAAGCAGGACTGATGTATAAAACTTCGCCCTTATCGGCTGAAGACATCCAGAAAACTTCGCGGATGGTTTCGGATACCTGGCGAAAGCGTTCTTCACTTTCCCTGAGAGCCACCTGGGTTTGTTTGAACGCTACCAGGTCTTGCTGAAATCGTTGCTCAGAATTATGTAAAAGCCAATATATTGACCAAATTGTTATCAGTAAAAGACCCCAGCTCTTCAGGTCCTGCAACCAAATAAGGGTTGCCGAATCAACCGCGATCGTGGTCACTATCCTGTCAAAGAGCAGAATCCCTAGAGTACCAACCAAAAGAAAGTCCCAGAAACTCTTAGCGGGAGGGACTTGAACGAGAATCCAATTGGTTGACTGCAAGAAAGATTCTCTAAGCTGGGGACTGCTCATGCATAATCTGCTTCAGTTTTGGTTCCGCGTCTGTCGTGCCAATTCCAAAAGCTGTCCCCATCGCTTATGTAACTGTTTGGGAGTGCATTTGAGCGTCTGCATAATTTCCTGGTCAGATGCATGGGCTTTTTTGAGTTCCAGGAGTCGTTTTTGCTCTGAAGAAAGTTGGTCCAGGAAAATTCGCCATTGATGGGTTGATAGCCCCAGGTTTTGGTCTAAATCTGCCCTGAGCCATTGATGGACCAGTTTCCAGTTCTGTGAGAGGGTGAATTTCTCAACATGGTACTTAAAGCGCTGCTGCAAGTAGTCGCGCTGACGGGCAGTAAGACCAAGAATGTCGTCAATTTCAGGAGCAGAGAGGTCTTGAAGCTTGAGGACTAGATAATTTACACAGTCTGTCTGACCCTGAGATTCGAGATAGCTGATTAGCTCGGCAATCACTCGATCGCGCAGTACGGCTTCGGAGGGCGAGTCGATCGTGTCGGTCATGATTTGCTCCCGTAGCTGTTGGGCAAGTGGGGAACGGTTATGAGCCTCTGCATCTTCATTTTTGGGAGATTCCAGCGCCTGCTCAATATCGACCGAAACTTCCAGCGGTTGGCGCTTTCCAAAGCGCTGCGCCCGCAGGACGATCAGCTGCTGGTTCTGGCTATGGGGAGGGTGATTCGCCGCTTGGCGTACTGCTCAGTGAACGCCATGTATTCTGCCAGTTCGAGGCGAGTTCGGGGTTGATAGTTTTCTGGCAGTTCGTTCTCCCGTCGGAAGGCTTTGAGGGACTCTGTGTAAAACCCCTGTAAGAAGTCTTCAATCAGGTTGTAGCGTGCCTGAAAGCCAAGCTGCATCCGGTTGGGAGCAACGTAACGATAAATCATTGAACCAAGCGTACTGTGTAACTCTACCCGTCCCCGTCGGGAACCAAGCTGATAGTAGGTCAAACATTTTTGTAGCCGATGGCGAGCGAGGGATAACTGCCAGGACCGGACCTGACCCGATGTTTGGATACGCCCACTTTTATGGCAAATACGATCGACCTCCGCCGCGATTCGGCTTGCCAGCGTTTCAACGTCACTTGCGGAATCTTTCACTTCAGGGCGCAATTCTCTCGACAAGAGTTGAGTCAGCGTTTGGGAATCTAGAAAGTCTGTTGAGGCATTTGCTGTGTAGACTTCAGCATCTTCGAAAGAATTTGTGGCCTGGTCCGCCGCAATATCAGTCGTTTTTTTGGGTTGAGCTTCCGAGGAGCTTTCTGATGTTTTACCCGCAGGAGGAGCTTTCTCAGAGCGGAAAGAGGTAGATTCGATATTCATGGCTTGGTAGTGCACGAAACTAAAACCGCAGGAGATCAGACGGGTGTTGAGTGTTGAGTCAGACCATCAACGCCCGCTTTCTAATTCTTGACTGTTAACTCCTTCGCTTTCCCTACTGTCTACACATAAAAGTCAGACCGCTACGGTCAAACTCAGAAGATGTTATGGCACTTTCTTTAACAGTTACGAGATTTGAGGTTAATCCTAATGAAATACTACTTATTTAGAGACTATAAATAGAGACTCTTCATCATTTGCATAAATTGAGGGCCTAACGGCTATAGCAGGTGTCAGGTGTCAGGTGTCAGGTAAGAAACAGCGAGTGAAGGGATTTCAGCCATATTTTAAGATGTCCAAACGTTGATGGCGACGGTTATAACACTTAGTTCTCAGCGCGCAGAACGGCCTCCTGAGCGACAAAATCAGCAGAGGTATTCGGCTTCAACAACCCAATTCGCAGCTTCTTCCCATCCTAGACCTTTCCGAACTACGCTAGGTTCCTGTGTTGTTAAATCTAAAATTGTGGAAACCTGAAATCCTGGCTCTGTCCCACTGTCTACTATCACATCAACCATTTTCTTGAGACAGTCAAAGAGTTCAAACCGGGTAGTTGTGTGTCTGGGTTTTGAAACACTTCCATTTGAGGGATCCTCCTCGCCTAACAATGGAGCAGAGGTAGAAATAACTGGATTTTCTAGGGCATTCAACAGAGCCAGGCTGATTGGGTGGTCGGGAACCCGAATGCCAGTCGTTCTTCGTTTTGGACTCATGACCAATTTGGGGACTAACTTGGTCGCTGGCAGCAAAAGGTATAGGGTCCCGGAATTAGTCGCCGCATAATTCGGTATGCTGAATCGCCAACAACTGCGTATTCGGCAATATTTGATAGTGACGAGCAAAGGAATGTGAGCGGCTTATCGTTAGACAGTTGCTTGATTTGACGCACCCGCTGCACCGCGCTTTTAGAATACAAATCACAGCCGATCGCATACACGGTATCGGTTGGGTAGAGCATGACAGCCCCATCCTGAAGCGCGTCTTTGATTTGCTCGATCGACCGAGCCTGAGGATTTTCTGGGTGCAGATTGTAGATGATTGCCATCAGATAAGAATGAAGGATAGGGGTAGCATGAAAACAATGGGTTTTTAGATTGCAGAATTTAGATTACAGAACTTAGATTGACCTTTTAGGCATTAACCTTCATTCCGTTCCTCAAATCACTGATGACCAAAATCGCTTATTTGGAATGCCCTACCGGAATTGCCGGAGATATGTGCCTGGGCGCGATCGTAAATGCGGGTGTACCGCTGGATTATTTAATTGAGGGGTTGGATCGGCTGGGTGTTTCTGAGGAGTATCAGCTTCGGACAGAATGGGTGCATCGAAACGGCCAGCAGGCAACAAAGATTCATGTTGACCTGAATTATCCAAAGAATTCTACTGCCAACGCTGAAATTGGGCGAACAACAAGCACCCCAACAGCCTACCATCTAAGCCATACGCCCATCCATTCTGCGTCAGAAACGGCTGCCGCATCTCGATCGAAAGAAGGACATTCCCCCTCTGGTCTCTCCAGCCATAGCCATTCCGACAACCATTCCCATAGCCACGGGCACGAGAACACTCACGGCCACAGTCATACTCACAGTCCTGGTGGCAATAAGACTGCTGATAATTCTGACCACCGGTCATCTCGTTACCTGCCCGAAATTGAGCAATTGATTTTGGCAGCAGGTCTACCCAAGCGAGTTGAGATTTGGAGTTTAGCGGTTTTTCATCGATTGGCAGAGGCAGAAGCTGCCGTACATGGTATTCCTGCCGAGCAGGTTCATTTTCATGAAGTGGGAGCTGTAGACGCGATCGTCGATATTGTAGGAACGTGTCTGGGTCTCGACTGGTTGGGGATTGAGCAGATTTTTTGTTCTCCCTTGCCGACGGGGGCACAATCTGGGCGGCTCATGGGCGTTTGCCAGTTCCGGCTCCTGCTGTGCTAAAGCTGTTTGAGTTGAACCAGGTTCCGATCTATCACAACGGAATTGAGCGAGAGATGGTTACGCCTACTGGGGCTGCGATCGCCTCCACGCTGGCAATTCAATTTGGTCCACCACCAGCCATGACCCTATTGCGGGTTGGGTTGGGCGCTGGCTCGATCGAACTGCCAATTCCAAACATTTTGCGGTTATGGATAGGGGAAGGCAAAGGGCAGAGGTTAGAAGGAGAGTGGAGGCAGGAGGCAGGGGGCAGGGGGCAGGGGGCGGATAAGTCAGAATTTAGAATTAAAAATTCAGAATTCAGAATTAAAAATTCAGAATTCAGAATTAACAATTCCTCCCCACTCTCCACTCCCCACTCCCCACTCCCCACTCTCCTACTCAAGAGGCGATCGCTGTTCTTGAAACGCAAATCGATGACCTAAATCCGCAGGCGGTTGGGTATCTATACGAAAGGCTATTTGCAGTTGGAGCGGTAGACGTGTTTACGCAAGCGATCGGCATGAAAAAGTCGCGGTCGGGTATTCTGCTGACGGTTATCTGTCATCCCGATGCTGTTTCGGCCTGTGAGTCGGTTATGTTTCAGGAAACAACTACGCTGGGAATTCGCCACTCAACCCAGCAACGCCGGATCTTGCCACGGGAAATCCAGCAAGTACAGACAAAATATGGAGCTGTTCGGCTGAAGGTCGCCTGGTTGAATGAAGGGAACCCTATTAACGTCCAGCCAGAGTATGAAGACTGCGCCCAACTTGCACGGGAACAAAATATTCCCTGGAGAGAGGTTCATCGGACTGCTTTGGAGGCTTGGTATGGCAAATAGGTGGTAGGTGGTAGGTGATAAGAGATGATACTTAATCTTCAAATCCAGCGGAGGCACCGGGCTGGTTGAGAAAATCCTGGGCATCCTTCTGAGACGGAGCTGATTTAGTGGCACTGCTCTTGGTGGCATTGCTACCAACTGGAGTGATGGAGTCGGTTTCTAATCGGTTTTTATTATCGGGTTGAGCAGACTTCTCAGGCTTCGGCAGGAGGTCGCTAACGCCTCCTGGTACAACTCTTTGCCAACTGACATTTCCATCGGCACTTACTGAGACGACGATCGTGTCAGGTTTGGCAGGTTTTCCGGCCTTTACCGTTGAATTGGGCACGATCGCAGAATTACTGCCCCCTCTACACCCCTCACAGCTTGAGATGCCTTTGGCTTTTCCTTCACCCGAACATTGCACTCAAAAAATCTGACCGGGTTTGATTGGCTTAAAGCCGTTTCCACAGCCAACAATGGGACGAGAACCAACCTCACGCTGTACCGCTTCTTGAATTGAGGTTTCAAACTTTGCCAGATTCAGTAATCCCTTCGAATTAGGAACGTCCCAGGTTACATGTCCCTGTTCATCCTGCTGTTTTACTGGAATCGTGAACGTGTAACCCGTATCTATTTCACCAACACATTCGAATGTACTTCCTGCTTCTGGTTTTACCTGATTGGGACATGTAACAGTTTTGAGAGAAATACCCCCTGTTTAATCACATCCTGCTGAATATTCTGAGCAATCTTTTCACTGTCTAAGGTTTTGAACAAGCAGACAAAAACAGTAGGCTTAGAACGGAAGGGATACTCCATCTAAAGACTAAAATCCAATCCGAAACGAACTTAATCCCCCAAGAAATAGACTGTTCAATGGGTGGAGTTACTTGGCGTTGCTGCAAATGATTGCTTGAAGCTGGACGCCCATTCCTGTAATGATTTAACTGACGATCACCCATTCATCAACTTCGATAGTTTTCCTTCTCACCTTAAATGCAGTGGGTAAAGAATATGTTAAGCAAGGGTGATGGGTAGGGAGTGATGATGAATTGAGAATTAAGAGTTGGGGGTTTAAGGCTTTTAGGATTTACCCAAAGATCCCTGACTTCTACCGCCTATTCCGCCTTCTGTAACTCTGCCCAACGCTGCTGAATTTCGCGGATCGAGAAGAGTGGTTGAAAGGGTAATCCGGCTTCTTGATAAAGTTCTGCGCCGCCCTGATGACGATCGACCAGCGCAATAACTCCATTAACACGGTAGCCTGCCTGCTGCAACCGCTTAGCCGCTTTCAACGCCGAACCGCCGGTTGTGACAACGTCTTCTAAAACGGTGATGCTACTTCCTTCGGGCAAGTGAGGACCCTCAATATAGGCGCGGGTTCCATATCCTTTCGCTTCTTTGCGGATAATCAGCGCGGGCAGTGATCGTCCTTCATAGGCTGCGACTACGCTTACCGCGGTCACGATGGGATCTGCACCCAGGGTTAATCCACCAACCGCTTCGGTTTCGGGAGGTAGCATTGGTAGCAATAAACGACCTACCGCTAAACCACCCCAGGCATGCAAAGTTATCTGTTTGCCATTAATGTAATAGGAACTTCGCTGACCGGAAGAGAGTAAAAATCTCCTTCCTGATAAGCAACCTGACAGAATAAATTCAAAATTTGCTTACGTAAAGTAACTAAATTTATAGTTGAAATTGACTCAGGGAAATTCATTAGAGATTGAGGATTTTTAGTCATTTTTTTGGCAAACTCAGTAAAATTGTTACAGGTTAAATTTCAGATCTCAGTAGATTCTAAGCAAGCGACTCACAACAAGCTCGAAATTCAATTGATGCCCCTGAATTTTAAGTTCTCCAACCATAAAAATGGAGATTTCTGTTGAGGGCTTCTGAGCTTTTTCCCGATTACGGGGCGGCTTGTTCGGTTGATGCTTCTGATTTACTGGGGTTCTACCAGTCATGATTTTAATCTGAAAAACACCCACCCACCTGACAACAAACGAGGAGTGATCCTATGAGAATGGGTTGCAAAAGCGCGATCGCTGGGCTAGCCGTTTCTGTATTTTCTATGATTGGTGCTTCCGCTGCGATCGCCCAGGAAGCTTACATCATTCGATACCCTTCCGCTGTAAGCCCTGATAGTGTTCTCAAAAAATATGATGATGCGTTCTTTGATCATGAACACGATTACTTTGGGACGCACTCCCTCCCTGAACAAGTTGATTTTGTTATTGGGTTAACAGGCTTTTCCGATCAAAAAATTTCCTGGGACGGCAAGCGAATCTTTGAAACTTACAACGAGACCTTGGGCCGTCAGCTAGCTAGCGGTCCAGTCATTCGAACAGCGGATTTACCCAATCCGTTCTGTCAATCCCTATTAACGTCAGGATGCTACAGCGGTTGCGGGGCATCTATTTGTACAGCACCCTCACCTCCCCAGCAGCACCGCCTGTTGTCATTCCCCCTTCGATCGAAGCACCCCCGCGCCTGTTCAACCTCAGCAACCCCCACCAAGGGTGCCCGCACTGTGGTAAGCAGTTGGATATATCAGGTGGTAAGTAGAGCCGCATAAATAAACTCAGGATCAACTCAAGATCGCTGCCGACTCGCAGCGATCAGCGCGTTCGATTTAATTACGTCCATCTATAGCAGTCCTAAATCAGTTGCGAGATTGAGGTGCTCTATGCGAAAGAATTCTATTGGAATCCTTTCGCACAATCCATCCCCGATCGCTGTACTTACGCAGCACGTTGGTAATCAGTCGCTGAGTCGTTGGTGAGCTAAATTACTTATCGCTAGGGTGTCTTTCACACTGTAAGCGTTTAGGATTTGAGCAAAGGATGTGATTATAGCCCGGAATAGGTAATGGTGATGGCGAATTGTCTGGAATGACAGTTACCCATCACCAGTTGCTATTTATTCGCATAAGCCTTGATATTAGCTGGTTGCTAGAATCCAGGGTGCAGGGGTCGAACCTGCCTGAGGCGAATTATGAGTTCGCTGCCTAAACCGCTCGGCCAACCCTGGTTGCCCCTCATTGTATCTGAGGTGGTGCCCAAGTCGTAATGATTTTTGGGCTGTTGTGATGGTGGCTTGCGCTCCTCATCACGTTCTTTTCAAGTCCACTGTACCTAATTCTTATCAAGTATTTTGTAATTTTTATCGTGCAGTGTCAGAATCCATGTCTAAAATTGTGAGCGATCGCAGCATTCAATCCATTAACCTTAGATTGGCAACGGCCGATATTTCTGACGCTATGAAACTGAATTCAACGGTAGCACTAACCCTTGTTCTTCTTGCTTTGATGGTTGGAGCGGGTCTGGTAAGTGCTGCCTGGGGAATCGCGCTGGGACGTGATGCGCTAAAGGGAGTGACCCAGCCGGATACTCGCCCAACAAATAATCTGGCAAAACGTCAGGGTACGGCAGCTCGCCGTGAGGAGTTCACAATTCTTCGTGAAGAGGATATAGTGGCGAGTGCAAAAGCGCGAATTAATGGAACGGCTAAGACAAGCGCACCTGCGGTTACAAAACTTGCCAGTAACAGCGATGCTGGCAAAACTAAATTCCCAATTGTGAGCCAGAGTGAGAATTTAGTGATGGAGGTCAATTCTGCTCAGAAACAGGGGACTCCTTGATTGTGCGGGTAAATCTGCGTAACAACGGGAATGGTCCAATCCATTTTGACGAAAGCTCCATGAGCGTGACTGACGATAATGGACAAGAATTAAATACCAAGGTCAGCGGGTTGCCCTCCGAATTGGTTTCCAATAAGGGAACCGCTTCCAGTACTATCAGTATTCCAGTCTCCGCCTTGCAAGGCACAGAGAACATCTCACTCAATCTGAAGGATCAGGATGAGCAGATTGAGTTGGATGTACCTGATGTTCCGGTTCCTAAATAGGAGGACCCCATCACTCTGCTGGATTTACCGCTAGTCTGGTGCCACAAATGATAGCCCCTCTTTGGTTGTCCTGGTAGTTAGTGTGGATTTGAGTTCTCCTACCCCGCACTTTACCTGGTCAGAATCTCTGCTGCGGGTGTTATCGGTGTTCCTGTTGATTGCAATTAACGCCTTCTTTGTTGCCGCGGAGTTTTCGATCGTATCTGTGCGTCGATCGCGCATTAATCAGCTAGTTGATGCAGGCGATACCCAGGCACGAACGGTTCAGGATTTGCAGCAAAGTATTGAACGACTTCTCTCTACCACCCAATTGGGTATTACGCTTTCCAGTCTGGCGTTGGGTTGGATTGGTGAAAGCGCAATGGCGAAGCTGGTTGCCGACTGGGTGAGTCAACTGCCGATACCCGAAAACTATCGACAGACGATCGCTCACTCGTTTTCAATTCCATTCACGTTCTTTCTGATTGCCTATCTGCAGATTGTCTTAGGGGCTCTGCCCCAAATCAGTTGCTTTGCTCCATTCAGAACAGCTAGCGCGGGTTTTGGCTGCTCCCAGCCAGACGATCGCGCGGTTGTTTAATCCCTTCATTTGGACGTTGAACCAATCTACACGGCTGCTGCTACGGCTGGCTGGCATTCAGTATACGGGGCAGGGCTGGCATGACCAGGTAACACCAGAAGAGCTGCAGCGGATCATCATTACAACCAGTGAATCAACCGGGCTGGAAGCTGAAGAACGGCAACTGCTAAGGAACGTGTTTGAATTTGGGGACGTTTCCGCTGGCGAGGTAATGATTCCCCGCACCAATATTGTGGCCATACCTAGTGACGCTACGTTTAAGCTTCTGTTAGAGGAGGTAGCTAATTCTGGTCACTCTCGCTTTCCGGTGATTGAAGAGTCCCTGGATGACATTCGCGGGATTATCCACTTCAAGGAACTGGCAGAACCTTTGGCGCAGGGTGTACTTTCTCTGGACACGTCGATCGAGGCATGGGTTCGTCCGGCTCGGTTTGTTCCGGAGTACATGCTGCTGAGTGAACTACTGCCGTTGATGCAGCGATCGCGTCAGCCAATGGTGATGGTCGTTGATGAGTACGGAGGAACGGCTGGGCTGGTGACGATCGAAGATTTGATTGCTGAGATTCTGGGGGATACGGCTGAACCTTCTAGCTCTGATGAACTGAGCATGCAGATCTTGGATGACCAGACCTTCGTTGTTCAGGCACAGATGGACCTGGAGGAGGTCAATGAACTTCTGAATCTAAATTTGCCCCTCACAGATGACTATCAAACCCTTGGGGGATTTATTTTGTTCCAGTTTCAGAAGATTCCCCAACCTGGTGAGTTGCTCCACTTTCAAGATTACGAATTCACCGTCATTTCAGCGGAAGGTCCTCGGCTGCACCAGATTCAGATTCATCGTTTAGAAACTCCTGAAACTAGCTCAGACGAGGATCCTCAAAGTAACACCGTGGGTTTGGAATAATGGCATTGTTTTGTCTCATCTAGACTAGGGGTGATAACCAACATTTCGCGAAGGGGAAACGATCGATGCTCACTTCCGGCAGGAATATCGGCCCTAACCCCTTCCTAGAACTTCCGGGTTGGACGACTGAACTATGGCTGGGATCAAAGCATTACCATTAGAGGTTGTACATCTCATTGCGGCGGGTGAAGTAATAGACTCGCTGGCTGCTGTTGTTCGGGAACTGGCAGAAAACGCGCTAGATGCAGGTGCAACCCGTATTAGTATTTCTTTGTACCCTGACCAGTGGCGAATTCGAGTTGCAGATAATGGACTCGGCATGAACCTGGATGATTTGAAACAGGCAGCCGCACCCCACAGTACAAGCAAGATAGGTGGAAGCAGCGACCTGTGGAGAATCAGCAGCTTAGGATTTCGTGGAGAAGCGTTGCACAGTTTAGCCCAACTAGCCAGTTTAGAAATCCTTAGCCGTTCCGCTGAAAGTGATGAAGGATGGTGGGTTGCTTTCAACACACATGGCCAACCGATTCAGGTAGAACCTGCTGCGATCGCTCCAGGCACCGTTGTCATTGTCAGCGATCTTTTTGCCAACTGGTCTGCTCGTCGGGATGGTCTACCCACTCTTGCCCAACAGCTCAAAGCCATTCAAGCTACCGTTCATCAATTGGCGCTCTGCCATCCCAATGTCACCTGGCAAGTAGATCAGAACGATCGGGAGTGGTTTAACCTTTGGACAGGCAAAACCGCTCGCCAGATTCTGCCTCAAATTCTGCGGGATGTGCGGGCAGGAGATTTGCAGGAATTAATGGTTGAGGTTGGGCAGGTAGAAGAGGGATCAGGGGTCAGGGGTCAGGAGTCAGATAATTCAAAATTTAGAATTCAGAATTCAGAATTTGAAATTCAAATCCACTCCGCACTCCGCACTCCGCACTCCCCACTTGTCAACTCAAAACTTGCCTCACCTTCCCTCTACCTGCTCTTGGGGTTGCCTGATCGCTGCCATCGTCGCCGTCCTGACTGGATTCGGGTTGCGCTAAACGGACGGTTTGTCCACATGCCGGAACTGGAGCAAACGATCTTGTCTGGATTTCGTCGAACGTTGCCGCGCGATCGCTTCCCCGTCTGCTTTGTGCATCTTCAGGTATCACCAGACCAGGTTGACTGGAACCGGCATCCTGCAAAATCTGAGGTCTACCTGCACCACCTGAATATCTGGAAAGAGGAGATTTTGCGCACAATCAATCAGACGTTAAGTCTCAGTTCCGTCAATTTGTCTGATACGCTCTACTCCGATCGTGTTGGCAATCTGTTAAAAGTGGCTGAAAGTGAAGCAGGCTATGGTAGTCAGCGATTGACTGTCAGTAGCCAGTGGTCAAATGAAGAGGATAGTGCCTCTGACTCATCCCCCATTCCCCATCCTCATCCTTTCTCCGCGCCGTTGCCCAACTTCACAACACCTATATTCTTGCTGAACATACATCCGGCGTGTGGTTAATAGAACAGCATATTGCCCATGAGCGGGTGCTGTACGAGCAGTTGTGTGATCGTTGGCAGATGGTTTCGCTGGCCGATCCGATCGTGCTGAATCAGCTAGCGGTTGTTCAGGTTGAACAACTCCAGCGACTGGGGTTAGAAATAGACCCTTTTGGAGAACAAACCTGGATGGTCAGAACCGCTCCGGAGCTTTTGGCTCAACGAGAGGATTGTGCAGACGCTTTGCTGGAGCTGAGTTTGGGAGGAGATTTACAAACAGCACAGGTCGCGACAGCCTGCCGCAGCGCCATTCGCAATGGCACACCGTTGACACTTAAGGATATGCAAACGCTGCTAAATCAATGGCAGCAGACCCGCAATCCCCGCACATGTCCCCATGGTCGCCCGATTTGTCTGACACTGGAGGAATCTGCTCTGGCGCGGTTTTTTAGACGACATTGGGTGATTGGCAAGAGCCACGGAATTTAGAAGCCTGACCGACGCTAAGAAGATCGGGTGTTCAAATCTAATTGTGATAACCGCTGGTAAGCCTGGTCTACTGCAAGTTTGCCTCGTAGGAACCCGATATTTGCTCCTGGACAAATCCAACTCAGGGTTTCTGGGCTGAATTTAGTTAATAAGCTCTGGACATTTTGTGTTTGTCTGCGCCAGTGAAAGGTTTTGGCGGTTTTGAGCGGCTTTAGCTTTCCATCAGGGGCGGGTAGCAGATGCCGACCAGAGAACAACACCCCGCCAAATGGACTGTAATAGAGGCAAGCGGAACCGGGAGAGTGGCCAGATGTCCACATTGCCTGACAGTTAGATGCCAGGGAAAATTCTCGTTCAAACGAAGTGATGGATAGCCCCGGCAAAAGGTAAGCTTCCTGTTCTTGAATTAAAACTTTACAGTTGAACGCCTTTTGAATCTCACTTACCTTGCCAATTCCGCCTCGATGGGTGAGAAAAAGCCAATGGACTCCGCCTTGGGAGCGCAGAAAGGCCGGTGTCGCATCATCCCAGGCGGGACAATCGACCAGAATATTGACCTCATCTACAATGAGATAAGAAGTCGCTCCTAATGTATCCCGATTGGGAGGAAAGGCAAAGATTGTGGGGGGCAGGGTGTATCCCCATTCCGGTTTTCTAGAACAATGCGAGGACTTTTGAAGGGGAATTGGGTTGCTTAATTGCCTGGTTTAAGAAGGAACCAGAGTCAGAATGGCTGGTGGGGGACGGGTTTGAATTCACAGATAACTCACGGTCAAGACGCACGTTTTGGGATAACTGTATAGAAACGATCGGTTTTGAAAGAACTCTTTATAGAGTGACGATCGCAATTTTGTCTTCTGGCTTATAAACTAGGTGAGTTCGATAATGGCTGAAAGGAGCAGCCCGAATATTCTTGATTTTTGACTGATTCAGATCGCTCGGCAGCAATCTTTCCAGACCAACTGAGACCAGACGAATGAATTTACTGTTGCTGTTCCTATTGGGACTAATTACTTACTTTATCGTGCAACGCCTCTCCAGCGTAACGCGCACGCCTACCTGGTTACTGTGGCTGGTTGTGATGACGCCTGCGTTCATTTGGAACGGTTGGGTGCTGGTGAAAGGCGATGAAAAACCTCCACCAGAGCTTTTTCTGATTCCATTTGTGGTCTGCCTGGTGTTGTACTGGTTCCTTATCCAGATGGGCCGAATTTCCCCTCCGTCAACGGTTAATCCGACAGCATCCCAGGAATCAGGGCAGGTCACAGGAGCAACAGCGGAAGCGGCTGTCGAACCGAGTAGTCCACGCCCCATCGACAAAGCCGAGGAAGCAAGTTTGCAGAACTGTTTCCCCTGGTCGGTCTACTATCTCCAGAACATTGAATATCGGCCTCAAGCGGTTATTTGTAAAGGACAGCTTAGAAGTAAGCCAGAAGTTGCCTATCAGACGATTCAAGAGAATGTCGAGGAACGCTTTGGCGATCGTTTCTACGTGGTTTTTCAGGAAGGACTTAACAACAAGCCTTTCTTCGTGCTGGTTCCCAATCCTCGATCGCGCTACAACATGTCCGCTGATGCATCTAATACCCCTGGTGGGAACGCTCAAAAAGCGAAACTGGTGAATGAGCGCGTGGCTCGTCCTCTACTGGCAGCGGGGTTGTTGTTAGGGACGTTTTTCACCACTACGATGGCCGGAGCGGAGCTGACAAACAAATCAGCCCAATTCTCCTGGTCCACTCTGGCATCCGGTTTGCCGTATGCTCTGGCATTAATGGCTATTTTGGGATTGCATGAATTAGGGCACTACCTGACAGCCCGACGCTACAGGATTCAAGCGACCCTACCCTATTTCATTCCGGTGGTTCCCATTTCTATCTTTCCCTATGGAACCTTTGGAGCATTTATTCAAATCCGTTCACCGATTCCGAATCGTAGGGCGTTGTTTGATGTGGGAATTGCGGGTCCCCTATCAGGATTTGTGGTTGCACTGCCCCTATTACTTTGGGGCTTGGCGAATTCAGAGCTGGTTCCTCAACCGCAAAAGCCCGACATATTCAATTTCCATGCGCTTGACCCGAATTTTTCGATACTGCTGGCATTCCTAAGTAAACTCGCATGCACCAACTTGACTCCCGATAAAGCCATCAATCTGCATCCGGTGGCGATCGCAAGCTGTTTGGGCTTGGTTGTTACAGCCATTAACCTCATGCCCGTTGGCCAGCTTGATGGTGGTCACATTGTGCATGCAATGTTTGGGCAGAGAACGGGGGCTGCGATCGGTCAAATTTCGCGGCTATTGCTGCTGTTGCTGTCGTTTGCCCAACCCCATCTAATGCCTTGGGCTATTTTCCTCTTTCTCATGCCCGCGATCGATGAGCCTGCCCTGAATGATGTCACGGAGTTAGACAACCGCCGGGATCTCTGGGGCTTGCTGGCACTGGGTCTTTTGCTTTTGATCATCCTGCCCACCCCTCCCTTCCTTAGCCAGTTTCTGAATATTTAGGAAATTTAATCGTTGTGAAGATAATTGGTAGTTGGTAATCGGTAATGGGAAATTGCAGGTTCAACTGATTACCGATCACCAATTACCCATCACCACGTGATCTTCGCCCTTGCTAGATTCTGTGGCTGACTCAGTGCCTTTTTCCAGGCTGTCACGGTACTTCTATAAATTGAAGTCAACCCGTGCAGATCGAGGATTCAGCGGTTAAAATGAATGAAGGTTCTACTACGGCGTTGGTGACTGCCAATAATGTTTTATGATCTATGCTTCGTTAAAATAGGGAACCAAACGTCTGACGGCAGTAGACCGGGCATGTACCCGGAAACTTTAAGTCAAAACAATCGGTACCCACCTGGTTTTAAACCAGGTCAAAAACTGAGGTAAGACGGCGTCGTGGGGACTCTCCATTTTTGAGAACTGAATAAGTAGTAATACTAAAAACCAGGAGGGATGAATCCCAAGTTGATTCATCCCTCCTGGTTTTTAAGATTTCGTAACTAATATAAAACGCTGAATAAAGCAGTGCTTCGTTCAGCGTTTTGGTACCTAATTCTTAGTCAATGCTTAGGTGGTTGGGCAAACAGGCTTATCGTTAGCGTTCAGCTTGAGCTTACCTTCTGAACCGTTAACAACAAAGGGAACGGATTCATCTCCGACCACTCTCACTAAAACGGGCTTTGTCTTCAGGCACTCTCTGACAAGCTCAGACCATCTTGTAAGGTCTTTGGAGTACTGGTCAGTGATAGGAGTATCGGTGGTAACGCTGGGATCCTTCGCAATCCGTACATCGATCGGCAAGGTGAACCGAGAGGTCAGAACAGGGTAGATGGGAAGTTTTTGATTTGGAACGCCACTGATTGTTTCATCGGGAAGAACAGGCGTTTCAGCGGTTTGGGCTGATGCGGAAAGGCAAGCTCCCAACACAAGAGCAGCAGCACCGAAGGCAGACATGATGCGCATTTTCATTTCAATTCAACTCCTCGCAACGGAAATTATTCACAACTGAAAGCAACGTTATCATCATCACTGCTTTAGTTAATCTTCTCTACTTTACGTCTTTTGAACGATCTAGGCGAGAGAATTTTTGCTTGAGCTTGCAGATATCTGAACAGATATCCACGTTTTTGCAGTGATTCGTGGTTATACAAACCCTCTTAATAAAGGATTACAGGATTTTAGAGCGTGTTGATAATGTTAATGAACCCCTCCCAGGAAGTAGTTTGTGATGGTCAATTTATAACAGCCCAACCATATCAACGGCCAGTTTTTGCCCAAGGTGGAGGAGCAACCGCAAACGAGCAGTCTCCACCTTAGAGGTTGCTACACCAGTGCTGCGGGGCTTGTTTTGACCTACTTCATCAGACTGTCTGAGAAATTGTGGAATGATCCAGCTATGCAGGTGATAGAAGTAAAGCTCCTGTGCTTTTGCTAGAGAAAGGTTTAGAGCCATGCTTTGCCCTAAATCGATGAGCCGTTGCAACCTGTGAAGATTTGCTCTAAGGGTTGTTTCCTCGACGTTATCGGAATCAGCACTGTGCAGGATTTGCCAGAGCGATCGCAAAATCATCCGTTCCAGGGTTTGTCTGGCTTCTGGAAGATTAAGTCGGCAGTGGAGGTGGGCTGCTTCTATTGCGATCGCCTCTAGCTCTGATAAATGGCTTAACCCCAATTGCGTTGCTTCACCTGATAAATCGCTGCTTTCCTGCTCTAAGGCTCTGAGAGAAAGCAGTACTCGATGACTCAACGCCACCTCAGCCGCCACCTGTAGCTCTTGCGGTACGGTCAGCTCATCCCGGTGGAATGCCATCAGTACCCCGTAGTTATCGCGATAAACCTGAGTATAAAGCTGATCCAGGCGAGTCAGGGTTTCATGGGTCAACAGCCGCATAATGCGATGCCGTTCTTCAGCAAACAGGCTTTGCAGGCTGTAGGACTGGCTATGGAAACCCTGGCTCATTGCCAATATTGTTTGGGCAGCGCTCGCTTGCTGGAGTGACTCAAACAGGCGCTCCTTGAGATTGCTGTAGTCCCGCCGTCCTGAGAAAGGCTGAATGCAGCAGTGAAAATCCCATCCGCCCAGGTGCAGAACCGCAAATACCAGACTTGCGCTTTCCCGTGTAATCTCTGACGTGAGTTGAAGTTGTCCGACTGCCAGGGTGAGCGACCCCATCCGCTGAAGCTGGTAGTCCAACTGGTGAGCCGCGTAGCAGTAAACCTGTTGCTCTTTGGGGTAAGTCGTAAAGAGAGAGCTGATGGCGTAGTGAGCAGCAACCTGCTCCAGATCAATTTGGGCCGACTTCACAAGCTGGCGGTAAACTTCAGCCCCGTTCTTGAAGAAATCGACATTGCTGGGGGCCAATGCCAGTCGCTTGATGAATGCTTTTTCTAGTTGAACTCCGGTAACGTCTCCCGCTAGCTCCAAGGCTCTGGCAGCATAGCGCAGAATTTGAACCCCTTCAGGGCGGGACAATTCCTCGAAGAACCAGCCACAACTGGTGTACATGAACAGGGCATGCCGCTGCATTTCTAGCAGACGCAAGGCATCAACCCGCTCAGCCGCTGTTAGTTTATGGGTCTGATGTCGTGCTAAGAAGGCGTTGACGTTGGAAGGCGTACGATCGCGAATCACGTGGATGTACTCATCTCGCGCCTTCCAGGGATCAACGAACAGCTTTTTACCCGCATCCTCGTAGACCTTGATGAGTTGATCCCGGAGCCAATCTAAGGCATCCCGCAGTGGTCGCCGCCATTTCTGGTTCCAGGCTCCACCACCGCCACAGCCGCAGTCTTCCTGCCAGCGATCGACCCCGTGGCTACAGCTCCAGGCCGTAACGGGCTTCAGCTCTACTTCCCAGGTTGGAGGATTGAGGGACAAATAGTGGGCAAAGTTTGTTACGGTCCAGCCTCGACCCCGAAACTCATGGGCAAATGCATAGGCCAAACACTTTTCAGCGCCGCCCTTGTGATGACCAAAGGTTTCTCCATCAGTTGCAACAGCAATTAGCTGCGATGGACGGTGATCTCCGCGCACAGCCTGCCCTAATCGACCAACGAAGTGGTGAGAATTTTTCAGCGTGTTGTCTTCAAACCCCATGTCACGGGAGATAGGACCGTCATAAAAGAAAATATCGATATAACCAGAATCGGGATTCCCTTGATCCCTAACCCCTGATCCCTGACCCCTCAAGAAGCAGCGATACGGGCGAGTGGGATCAATCTGGCCTCCTCCAACCTCGTGCCATTCAGAGCTGGAATTGCCGTTTGTAGAAAGAGGACGGCAGCGCTGGGCCTGGGAAGGAGCCAGAATGATAAATTTGATCCCTTCGGCAACCAGGGCTTGTAGGGTTGGGTAATCTACTGCCGTTTCTGCCAGCCATATTCCTTCGGGATCACGGCCAAAGCGAGAGCGAAAGTCTTCTTTGCCCCAGCGAATTTGGGTACGCTTATCGTGCTCATTCGCTAGCGGCAAGATGATGTGGTTATAAGCTTGGGCGATCGCGTTTCCATGCCCATTCAGACGAGCGCAACTCTTACGGTCTGCTTCTAAAATCCGCTGATAGGTTTCCACATCGTACCGTTCCAGCCAACTCATCAACGTAGGACCGATGTTAAAGCTGAAATACTCGAAATTATTGACGATCTCGACGACTTCGCCCCGATCGTTCAAAATTCGAGCAAAGGCATTGGGTCGATAGCATTCGTGAAAAATTCGCTCATTCCAGTCATGAAACGGAGATGCGCTAGGTTGACGCTCGATCGCATCCAGATAAGGATTTTCCCGTGGGGGCTGATAGAAGTGCCCATGAACCGTCACGTAGACTCCCTTGGCAGTTTGTAGGGGATCAGCCGAGCTATCAGTTGAATATCGTTGGTCCAATTGATTTAGCGAGGTGGGATCGTGGCCTTTCTGGCTAGCTTGACGTTCAGTAATGCCAAAATCAGCAGCGGAAGTCTTGCTGTTCGAGCGGTCATCATTGATTGAAGTCATAAACAAAAGCGTTAGAGAACTCGGAAAACACGAAAGAAGTTGGGGGTATTTCAAAATCGTTTATTCAGCGCAATAACAAACTGAAATCCTAATGGAACGGTGTAGAAACCACTCTAAAGAAATAACTGTGTGTGTTTTTCAGCAAACAAGCGAAACATCCATCCGTTCAATTCATATCTCATCGGTTGACTTGAAAACGGTTGATTTGAATGAGAGATTGAATTTGAGAAAACTTGCAGGAAACAGCCTCTGGCTAAAGTTTTGAGTTGGGTAGAGAGACCGTCTGAAGATCTGGTTATGGGAAAAGTCTAAACCTTAGTCCATCTTGAATTAACGGTGGTGTAATCGCTCCACGGTTGGACGGTTTGGGTTCGGCTGCCAACGTTAGACTGCCATAGTTGAACTGCCATGATAGCAATTGCATGAGTTTAAGCGGGTTCAGCGAAACCGACTGCACATTAACTGATTCAACCGTAGATTTTGTAAAAAATTAATGGCAGATTAAGGGATCACAACAAGATTTTGCGAATTCGCAAACTATCAACACAATTATTTACAAAGGTTCCGAAACCTTGTTCTTACTGGCTTCCTCGAATTTATTCCTACTTCTATAACGGTGCATTTTTTCAATTGGGGATCGCTGGTTGTCTTTCTGACAAAGGGATTGGCGATCGTTCCTACCCTTAAAAGGATTGGTTGGAAAAACACTATGTCAAGCATCGCTCGATCGTTGCAACAACCGATTGAGCGATCGCCTCAAGGTCATACCCACCCTCTAGCCCAAACATGGCTCGCCGAGTGATTTTCAAGCAGTAATTGGTGAAAACGCCATAGTCCTCAGGCTGTAAAGAAGTTCCGCCCAGGGATCAGCATGATTTGCATCGTAACCAGCGCTAACAATCAGCAAATCGGGTTGAAATTCAGTCAAGAATGGCATAACCTTCTCTCTAAAGGCTGGCTGATAGTTTGCAATCGTGCTGCCGCCTCGCATGGGTAGATTCAGTACATTGTTGTGGAATCCACGTTCGCTCTCCGGCCCGTGCCAGGATATTGAGGCGACTCATGCAGGGAGCAAAAGGCGATTTGGGGACTGGCTTCAACGATCGTTTGGGTTCCGTTACCGTGATGCACATCCCAATCTAGAATGGCAACCCGGCTAACTCCTGGCTGCTCCAGAGCGTAATGGGCTGCGAGAGCTGCATTGGAAAAATGCAAAACCCCATACCCATCTGGCTCGCTGCATGGTGACCGGGCGGACGCGACAATACAAACGCAGGGTTCCCTTCTGCTAAAACGTAATCAACAGCATCCAGCCAGGCGCTAACAGCCAGCAATGCCACCTCAAAGGTTCGGGGTGAGACAGGGGTATCTGCATCAATATAGCCACCTCCCTTGTTAGCCAGTTGCCGTACACTCTCAACGTAGCGTGGGAATGTACCCGTTCGAGCAAGGGCATGACAGAGCGATCCTCGGCAGGCGTTGGCGATCGCCATTCCAATTTGTTTGCCCAAGGAGCTGCTTTCAAGGCGTTTTTGATCGAGGTTAGCCGCTCCGGCTTCTCTGGATGAAAATATCCTGTTTCGTGCAGCAGAAACTCGTCGGAATAAATGACTGGCAGCATCACACTTCCTGCAAACGCACATCATCACTTATGGTACTGTAATCGGATGAAAGCTGCTTCTGGAGGTGATTTGTAGCTATCAGCTTATTCAAACAGATGCTATCCGGCGGTCTGTCAAAGCTTCAGGGCAATGTATGCCCGGTTCGTTTTTCGATGTAGTCCAGAATCTTCTGGTAACTCGCAGGATCACTTTGCTGATTGACGATGATGGTTGTGTTTCCACCAACCAACGAGAAAGAGATTCTACTGTTTGGTAAATAACAGAATGCTGTGACACGTTCCAGGTCGATCACGTAGGTGTTCCGATCATACGTAAGTTTGATCCAGTAAGCCACTCGATTTTTTTTCCCTTAAGACACTTCAACCCAGGGAGCATCGAGGGTATGGTTGCCTAAGACTGTTGCCATTTCATGCTCAACCCCAACGCCCGTTTCGTTGTTGGTGAATTGAGGGGCGATCGAGGTCTCTTCAATAGAGGGCAAATGGCCAGGTGGCAAACCCAGCGCTGCTTGAATCAGCCCCTTAAACAAGGGATGGGGAGGCTAGGGCGAGACTGAAACTCGGGATGAAACTGGCTAGCAATGAAGAAGGGATGGTCTTTTAACTCAATAATCTCTACCAATCGACCATCAGGTGAGGTGCCACTAATGACAAAGCCCGTTTCTACAAACAAACTCCGGTAAGCATTGTTGAACTCATAGCGATGCCGATGCCGCTCGTAAATGACTTCTTCACCGTAAAGACTAAATGCAAGCGTATCTGGGGCTAATCGACAGGGATAAAGCCCTAGCCGCATGGTGCCACCCAGATCGACAACATCTTGCTGCTCAGGCAGCAGGTTGATCACAAGATTTTGAGCTTCTGGATCAAATTCAGCGCTGTTGGCACTCTCAAAATTGGCGACATGCCGTGCCCACTCTATCACTGAACACTGCATCCCCAAACACAGCCCAAGAAAGGGAATCTGGTGAGTACGGGCGTAGTTAATGGCAGCAATTTTGCCATCCACCCCGCGAATTCCAAATCCACCGGGCACTACGATGCCATGCACGCCTGAGAGATACCGTTCTGCTCCATGTTCTTGAATGTCTTCAGAATTCACCCAGCGAATGCTGAGTTCACTATCGAGGGCGATCGCGGCGTGGCGTAATGCTTCGATGACTGAAAGATAGGCATCGCTCAACCGGACATACTTCCCTACCAGGGCAATTTCTACCCGCTTAGTCGGGCAGTACAGACGCTCCACCAACGTTTCCCACTGGCTCAGATCGGGTTTGCGTTGTTCAAGCTGTAGCAGATCGATCGCCTGATTCGCCAACCCCTCCCGCTCCAGAATCAGCGGTACCTCATAGATGCTTCTGGCATCCTGAGAGGTAATAACGCATTCCGTCGGAACGTCGCAGAATCCCGATATTTTTCCTTCAACCCAGCAGGCAGGGGGCGATCGCTACGGCAAACTAGAATATCGGGCTGAATTCCGATTGATCTCAACTCCTTCACCGAATGCTGCGTTGGTTTGGTCTTCATCTCTCCAGCGGAGGGAATCCAGGGCAGCAGGGTTACATGCATGTAAAGAACGTTTTGCCGTCCCACATCCTTCCGAAACTGGCGAATCGCTTCCAGGAACGGCAATGACTCAATGTCGCCTACCGTGCCGCCAATCTCTGTAATGACGACATCCGGGTTTGTATTCTTAGCAACCCGTAGAATTCGCTCTTTGATCTCGTTTGTGATATGAGGAATGACCTGAACCGTTCCACCCTCATAATCCCCACGTCGTTCCTTATTTAATACCGCTTGATAAATAGAACCTGTCGTCACGCTGTTGAGCCGGGACATCGACGTGTCTGTAAACCGCTCGTAGTGACCCAAATCCAGATCGGTTTCTGCTCCATCCTGGGTGACAAACACCTCCCCATGCTGAAAGGGACTCATGGTTCCCGGATCAACGTTGATGTAGGGATCCAGCTTAAGAATGGACACCGAGTAATCCCGTGATTTGAGCAATCGTCCCAGACTGGCTGCTACAATTCCCTTGCCAATACTGGAAACGACGCCACCCGTAACAAAGACAAATTTGGTCATAACGTGGGAGGAGCAGAAACGCCTGGAAGTGTATCCAGTTCATTCTGCCACAAGGTTAGAGGGATGGAGGGGAGGAAAGTATAAAGGCTACAAGGATGAAGGCTAATGGCTAGAGAGAATTATGAGTTATGAATTATGCGTTTTGAGTTTTAAGAGAGCTGGGTACAGAGCGCTAAATTTTTCTGTATCTCTGCCTCTCCGTTTCCCTCCTTACCTCGACCCTGCCCTACTACCTTCAGCATGAAACTTTCATCCCTCATCCTCATCCCTCATCCCTCATCCCTCTCTCGATCGCCCTTGTCGTATCTCCGGTTCACGCAGAGCAGTCGCTTCACCTTGCCTACCCATCTGCAAATCATGAGACGACATCAAACCAGATTTTTCTGATTGGCACGGCTCCACCAAAAGGAACGGTTCTGGTCAATGGGGAACCAATTACGCGCAGCCCTGCAGGACACTTTGCTCCTAGCTTTCCGTTGAAGGTAGGGAAAAACCAGTTCACCCTGAGCTACGGTAAGCAGGAGCTGAAACTGACGGTAACGCGACTAACCTCAGAGCCAGAAACGCCAGTCGGATTAGCCTTTGCAAAAGGTTCCCTCCTGCCAGCGACCGATATTGCTAGATTGCCGAATGAGCCGATTTGTTTTAGCGCGATCGCTCCAGCCAATGCAAGTGTCTCCGTCAAACTGGCCGGACAACTTGTTCCCCTTCCACCGCAGGCACAGCCGATTGATTTGCCTGATAATTCCGCAGTCCTGACCTTGAAAAATCAGCCGACAGCCACCCCTGCTAATCGTTATCAAGGATGTGCCCAAACGGTGTTGCTCGGTGACTTGGGAAAACCAGAGTACTTCCTCACGATCGATGGCAAGAGCATTAGCCAGGTGAGTACTGGCAGCATTCGAATTTTGTCCCCTGTTCCAGTTGAGGTGGCGGAAGTGATTGTCGATAGTGGCGCAGCCCGAACGGGTCCCAGCACTGACTATTCCCGACTAACACCGCTTCCAAAAGGAACGCTCGCTATGGTTACGGGGTATCAAGGCGACTGGGTGCGGTTGGATTACGGTGCTTGGATTAATCGTAAGGAGGTGCAAATTCAAAAAAGTGGTGCACCCCCACCTCCCTTATTCGCAGCATCAAAGCGAGACAGGTGGATGGCTGGACCGAGGTTGTTTTTCCGCTCCAATTGCCTGTGCCCCTCAACGTTGAGCAGGCTGATCGCACGTTCACTCTGATGCTCTATAACACCACTGCCCAGACGGACATTATTAAACTTGATGATGACCCGTTAATCGATCGACTCGATTGGTATCAGATTGCACCAGGTCGAATTCAATACGTTTTCGTTTGAAAACTGATCAGCAATGGGGCTACAAATTACGCTACGAAGGAACTAGCCTGGTGCTGTCGTTGCGCCATCCACCTGGAACTAGAAAACAGGAGTCAGGGGTTAGGGGTCAGGGGTCGGAATTAGTTCAACATTCAACATTCAACATTCAAAATTCCACCACTCCCAGTTCCCGTTCCCTCTTGGGCGTCAAAATTCTCCTCGACCCTGGGCATGGTGGACTGGAAGACACAGGCACTGTTGGGCCAACTGGCTACCCCGAAAAGGCAGCCGCTTTGAAAATTTCCAATCTTGTGCGGGACCAGCTAATGCAGCGGGGAGCAACGGTTTATATGACCCGCGAGAAGGATGTCGATCTCTCACTCAAAGATCGGATCGATATGATTAATAAAGTGCAACCGACACTTGCCCTGAGTCTTCATTACAATGCGTTGCCCGATAACGGGGATGCTCTTAAGACTCAGGGTGTTGCAGCTTTCTGGTATAACCCACAAGCCCACAGTCTGGCGGTATTTCTGCACAACTATTTGGTAAAAACGCTCAAGCGTCCGTCTTATGGGATCTTTTGGAATAATCTTGCTCTGACTCGTCCGACGGTTGCTCCAGCGGTTCTGATGGAATTGGGGTTTATGATCAATCCCTATGAGTACGAGTGGATTGTGAACCCAACGGATCAAAAGAAATTGGCGCGGGCGATCGCAGATGGCATCACTGAATGGTTAAGACTCAGTCAACGGCGTTAATGGGGAATCACAAAAGGAACCTATCACGCCAGAAATCCCTTTAGAATAGAAGACTGTCCTTACTTTGAATGCCCTTTGGCCTCCATGACCGACACTTCCCGCCGTTATCACATCACCACCTTCGGCTGCCAGATGAACAAAGCCGACTCGAGCGCATGGCAGGCATTTTAGAAAAATGGGCTTTGAATGGGCAGAGCAACCCGATAATGCAGATTTAATCCTTTACAACACCTGCACCATTCGGGATAACGCTGAGCAGAAAGTCTACTCCTACCTTGGTAGGCAGGCTAAACGCAAGCAGGAACAGCCTGATTTAACCCTGGTTGTTGCAGGTTGTGTGGCGCAGCAGGAGGGGGAGCAACTACTCCGCCGTGTACCAGAACTCGACTTGGTTATGGACCCCCAGCATGCCAATCGCCTGGAAGATTTACTAGAGCAGGTTTTTAGCGGGAATCAGGTCGTTGCAACCGAACCCATTCACATCATCGAAGACATCACCAAACCACGACGAGATAGCTCCATTACCGCCTGGGTCAACGTGATTTATGGCTGCAATGAACGCTGCACCTACTGCGTGGTCCCAAACGTGCGTGGAACGGAACAATCCCGTACGCCAGAAGCCATTCGTGCAGAGATGGAACATCTAGGCAGACAGGGGTACAGGGAAGTTACCCTGTTGGGACAGAATATAGATGCCTACGGACGAGATTTACCGGGTGTGACACCAGATGGCCGCCACTTACACACCTTGACCGATCTACTGTACTTTGTTCACGGTGTTCCTGGAATTGAGCGGATTCGCTTTGCAACCAGCCACCCCCGCTATTTTACTGAGCGGCTAATCCGGGCTTGCGCTGAGCTTCCCAAAGTCTGCGAACACTTCCATATCCCGTTTCAATCGGGTGACAATACGATTTTGAAGGCGATGTCGCGCGGCTACACCCATGAGAAATATCGCCGCATTATCGATACAATCCGCCACTACGTTCCGGATGCGGCTATTAGCGCAGATGCGATCGTCGGCTTTCCTGGCGAAACCGAAGCGCAATTTGAGAACACGCTCAAGCTAGTGGATGATATTGGATTTGATCAGTTGAACACAGCCGCCTATTCTCCCCGTCCCGGCACCCCAGCAGCACTTTGGGAGAATCAGGTCAGTGAAGAGGTCAAGAGCGATCGCTTACAACGCCTGAATCATTTAGTAGGGACCAAAGCGGCGGAACGCTCCCAGCGTTATTACGATCAGATCGAAGAAGTGTTGGTTGAGGATCAAAACCCGAAGGACTCTACCCAAGTCATGGGTCGAACCCGCAGTAATCGCCTCACGTTCTTCTCCGGCGATATTCAAGAATTGAAGGGCAAACTGGTTAAGGTTAAAATTACCGAAGTTCGAGCATTTAGTTTAACGGGCAACCTGTTAGAACCTTTTACTGCTCTACGCTAAGTTTCTCAAAAGCCCCACATAAACCCCTTGAACATCTAATTCTTCAACCCTGGTATCAATCACGGTCGGTTCGTACTTTGGATTAGCAGGTTGCAGCGTTACCTGGTTTCCGGTGCGGTAGAAGTACTTGAGCGTTGTTGCTCCATTTACACGAGCCGCCACGATCGTTCCGTTTCGAATGGAGCGGAGGTTTGATTCCCGCCGCATGATAACAACATCATCCTGGTCAATCATGGCACCCGTCATGCTGTCCCCCGCACCCGCAAGGCAAAGTGCTGAGACAGTTCATGCCGAGAAAGCCGCCCTAATTTGGGCAGACAGGAAAGCTCCAGATGTTGAACCTCTGTTTCGGCGAAGGTTTCAACCAAACTGTGAGCCGCGATCGCCCCGACCAAAGGAATCCCATCGCTGGGACGAAGAATCCGAATAGAGCACGGTTTGCCAGGAACATGGCTGATGAAGCCCCGTTTTGTTAGCGCATGAATGTGCTGCTGAATGGGTGCGGGCGATCGATACCCTAATCCCTTCTGAATCTCCCGGTAGGTTGGCGAAATGCCATATTGAGCGATGTAATCCTCAATCCAGTTAAAAACCCGTTGCTGGGACGGAGTGAGCAAAGACTGCATAGAAATAATATAGGAGCAATTGTACTACTCTACATCGTCTTTTCTGGGAATGTATCAGTCCCATATGATTTATTTACAGCAAGCGAAGTTCTTCTTCCACTCGTTCCATCACGCCGTTCCAATCTCCTGGTTGGCTTTGACGGAACAGACGCATCGTAGGATACCAGGGCGTGTCTTCCCGGTCCATCATCCAACGCCAGTCAGGAATTGCGTTTAGCAGCAACCATACCGGTTTACCCAATGCACCTGCTAAGTGGGCAACGCTTGTATCAACGGTAATGACTAAATCAAGTTGGGAAATGACAGCGGCAGTTTCTGCCATATCCTTTAGCTGGCTACTCAAATCCTGCACATGAGATTTCCAATCAAATGCCTGCAAATCGACTTGAGAAATTCCCTTCTGTAAACTGAAAAACGCTACTTGGGGAACTTGCAGTAATTTTTGAAAATTCTTCAAGGGGCAGGATCGACTTTGATTGCGCTTATAAAGATTACCGCCTGCCCAAACAACGCCAACCTTTAGGCGTGTTCCCGCAGGAGCATTCACTTGAAAACTGGATGAAGGTGCCCGCAAATAGGGATTTGTGAAGGAACCGTTTCGATCGTGGTGCCCAGAATGCTAGGCAAACTCATGAGGGGCGCATAGGTATGGAATTCTGGTAAGGGATGGCCCAGCGGTATCATTTTCTCAATGCGAGGAATTGTGGAGAGTAATCGCATCAATGGTTGATGGCAGGTTAGAATCATTCGCCCACCCTTGTCGGCAATGGCTGCGGCATAGCGAATAAATTGAATCGTATCTCCCATTCCCTGCTCTGCATGGAGCAGAAGGGTACGCCCTTTCAAATCTGACCCGTCCCAAAGAGGTTGCCGGAACGGGCAGGGAACAAATTCCTGAGTTTTGAAGCGCCATTCATACTCTGCAAAGCCACGTCCATAATCTCCACCCATGAGATACGTGAGAGAACGGTTGTAACGAGCGTTGGCGTTTTCGGGGTCTAATTCTAACGCTCGATCAAAGCAAGCGATTGACTCCTCAAACTTGCCCTGGTCCTGAAGAGCCGTACCTAAACTAATGTGAGCTTCGACATTTTGGGGTTGAATTTCGAGTGCTCGATAGTGGTAATAAAGAGCGGTTTCAGCTTTATCCTGCCGCTGTAAAATAACCCCAATGTTATTTAGCAGGGTGGAGTTCTCCGGATCAACGGAAAGCGCCTGTTGATAATAAGCAAGTGCTTCGTCTAGCTTGTTCTGGTCCTGAAGAATCGTTCCCAAATTTCCATAAGCCTGGATGTTCGTTGGCTCAAAGGTCACAATCTGGCTGTACATGCTGATTGATTCTTCAATTAATTCCTTTCCACGCTTCCATAGCGCAAGACACAGGTTTTCCCGTGCTCCTGTGTAAGCAGGGTTCAACGCGATCGCCTGTCGATAAAGCGCAATTCCTTCGTCAAGCCTGCCACATTGGCACTCCACAACTCCCAAAAGGTTCAGGGCTTCTATCTGTTGAGGGTTCTGCTGCAAAATTTGTCGATAAATCTGCTCAGCCTGGGCAAGTCGCCCTGCCTGATGATGTCCGGACGCGATCGCGATCGCGTCGGAAATATGAAGCTGGGGGATGTTTGAATGTTCACGGTTTTAGTAGTAAAGGGGAATGGAGATGAAGGACATCTAAAAAAGACTTAGGGTAAAGCCTTTTTCTACTTCTACCCTTTCTCCCTTTAGCAAAACTACCCATAAACTATGAATCACTAACATATCTAGGGCACGCGCTGTAACTAGCAACAATCAGCCCTCAACCACCAAGCAGTTTGCCTATTAAACGTTTAATATTCGTTAAGATACTTACCAATAAATCTTTTCCCCCAGTTGTATCTATTGCTTAGACAAGTCCTGTCTAATTAGCCAAGTTCTTACGCTATGACATCGATTTTCCATGCTGAATGAATTGTTTCCATTTAACTTCGAGTTGAACCCAGTACTGATTGCAGGAGTAGGGCTTTGGTCTCTGGCTCTTTATTTAGGCTTTGCGTCTGCAACTGACTGGGTAACCGAACAGCTCAATCGATGGTTTAACTTTGCAGAACGATCGCTTTATACCTCAGAGGAAGAGTTTGAACGAACTCGCCATGCAAGAGAATCATTAAACGGGCTTTATGCTTCTATTTTCAGTATTGTTCCCTTTCTTTTAGTAGGTAGTTTATGTAACTACTGCATCGAACTTACCCTGGGACGTAGTTGGGCGATCAGTATGGGAATACTGGTTTGTATCAGTTGCGCTATTTATGAATTGGGACGGCGCAATGGACAAGCATCAAAATAATGACGTTCTTTCACCTGACTTATGTCACTAAAAATATCATTTCGCTCGGTTTGCTGATTTTTATTCCAATTTCTATTGCAGCCGAGTATATGGAATGGGGAGCATTAGCTGTATTCATCACATCAGCAATTGCCATTGTCCCCTGGCTATTTGGCTTAGTACGGCCACGGAAGAAGTTGCAGTGAGTGCAGGACCTTCGATCGGGGGCTTATTGAACGCTGTCTTTGGCAACGCGACTGAGCTAATTATCGCTCTGTTTGCTTTGAAAGAAGGCCTAGTTGACATTGTCAAAGCCAGCATCACAGGCTCAATAATAGGCAATCTCCTCCTAGTTATGGGATTGTCCATGTTCCTGGGAGGACTGCGCTACAAGGAACAGGAATTCCAGCCTGTTCTAGCTCGCGTAAACGGATCGACTATGACCCTCGCAGTTAGCGCCATTGTGGTACCTGCAATGGTAATTTCCACCTCTAACGTTGTGGAGCAGACTGCCATCAGTCATCTCTCCATCACGGTCGCGCTCGTTCTTATTGTGGTCTACGCTTTGACCGTCCTCTTTTCTCTTGGCACACACAGCTACCTATACGAAATTGGGTTAGCTGATCTGGAAGAAGAAACACCTTCCAATGCGGCTCATGAATCAACGAAGCACAAACCAAACCTATGGCTTTGGATTAGTGTCTTACTCATTGCAACCCTTGCCGTTGCTTTTGAGTCCGAAGTTTTTGTTGGTGCGGTAGAAGAGGCTACGAAAGGTTTAGGGCTTACTCCCCTATTCACAGGTGTAATTTTGCTTCCATTAGTGGGGAGCTGCAGAATACGTAACCGCTGTCCGTGTGGCCATCAAGAATAACATGGATCTTTCTGTCTCCGTTGCAATGGAAATTTCTAGTTTGCTTGTCGCTCTGCTTGTTGCCCCAATTCTGGTACTAGTGGGACAATTCATTGGACAGCCAATGGACTTGAACTTCAATCTCTTTGAAGTTGTTGCAGTTACTCTTGCCGTAGCGATCGCCAACCTCATCAGCTTAGATGGCCGCTCAAATTGGCTTGAAGGAATTCTGTTACTAGCAACTTACATTGTTCTTGGTGCAGCTTTCTACTTTCACCCAATTTGAGATGGCATTCTCAAATAAATACGAACAAGCCCCGAACTGTAAGGTTTGGGGCTTGTTTAAATATTAACCTGGCGACGTGCTATTTTTGCGGGACGCAACCGTCCAACTATCTTTGCCGCAGATGCGTTTCACCACTGAGTTCGGGATGGGTCAGCGTGGGTCCACATCGCCATAGACACCAGGAAAAATTGTAGAGAGTGGGGAATAGGGAGTGGGTAAGTCTTACAAACGCCCACACTCAATTTCCAGTTCTCCTTCACAGAACCTTGAAGGCTGCATAGCATTTGTCAAACACCAATGATTGTAAGGTCAAGCCCTCGGTCTATTAGTACGGCTCGACTTCATACATTACTGCACTTCCATCTACCGCCTATCAACGGGTGTTCTACCCGTGACCTTACTGGGTTAACCCCATGAGAGCACTCATCTTGAGGTGGGCTTCCCACTTAGATGCTTTCAGCGGTTATCCGCTCCGCACATGGCTACCCAGCGTTTACCGTTGGCACGATAACTGGTACACCAGCGGTGCGTTCCTCCCGGTCCTCTCGTACTAAGGAGGAATCCTCTCAATGCTCTTACGCCTGCACCGGATATGGACCGAACTGTCTCACGACGTTCTGAACCCAGCTCACGTACCGCTTTAATGGGCGAACAGCCCAACCCTTGGGACGTACTACCGCCCCAGGTTGCGATGAGCCGACATCGAGGTGCCAAACCTCCGCGTCGATGTGAACTCTTGGCGGAGATCAGCCTGTTATCCCTAGAGTAACTTTTATCCGTTTAGCGACGGCCCTTCCACTCAGTGCCGTCGGATCACTAAGGCCGACTTTCGTCCCTGTTCGAGATGTACCTCTCACAGTCAAGCTCTCTTATGCCTTTACACTCTACGGCTGATTTCCAACCAGCCTGAGAGAACCTTTGCGCGCCTCCGTTACCTTTTGGGAGGCGACCGCCCCAGTCAAACTGCCCACCTGAAACGGTTCCTCAGCCGGGTCACGGCATGAGGTTAGAATTCTAGCTTCACAAGAGTGGTATCTCACCGTTGGCTCCACAGTTCCCACAAGAACTGTCTCATAGCCTCCCACCTATCCTGCGCATGCAAAGCCCGAACCCAATTCCAGGCTACAGTAAAGCTTCATAGGGTCTTTCTGTCCAGGTGCAGGTAGTCCGTATCTTCACAGACAATCCTATTTCGCCGAGCCTCTCTCCGAGACAGCTCCCAGATCGTTACGCCTTTCGTGCGGGTCGGAACTTACCCGACAAGGAATTTCGCTACCTTAGGACCGTTATAGTTACGGCCGCCGTTCACCGGGGCTTCGGTCGCCAGCTTCGCTTGCGCTGACCGACTTCCTTAACCTTCCGGCACTGGGCAGGCGTCAGCCCCCATACATCGTCTTACGACTTAGCGGAGACCTGTGTTTTTGGTAAACAGTCGCCTGGGACTCTTCACTGCGACCACCTCGCGGTGGCACCCCTTCTCCCGAAGTTACGGGGCCATTTTGCCGAGTTCCTTAGAGAGAGTTATCTCGCGCCCTTTGGTATTCTCAACCATCCCACCTGTGTCGGTTTCGGGTACGGGCAATTCTGAATTAACGTGGTTCGGGCTTTTCTTGGAAGCGTGACATCAACCACTTCGGGGCCGTAGCCCCTCGTACTCACATCTCAGCTCAGAGCGTTTTCGCCGCTCCTCATCACCTCGAATGCTTGAACCGGTAACCAACATCCGGCTGGTTTAGCCTTCTCCGTCCCCGGCACAATTCAGAATCGGTACGGGAATATTAACCCGTTGTCCATCGACTACGCCATTTGGCCTCGCCTTAGGTCCCGACTAACCCTCCGCGGACGAGCCTTCCGGAGGAACCCTTGGGATTTCAGGGCATTGGATTCTCACCAATGTTTGCGCTACTCAAGCCGACATTCTCACTTCTGCTTCGTCCACACCTGCTTCCGCTGATGCTTCTCACTACAACAGAACGCTCCCCTACCGATACATCGATAGATATATCCCACAGCTTCGGTACATCATTTAGCCCCGTTCATTTTCGGCGCAGGAGCGCTTGACCAGTGAGCTATTACGCACTCTTTTAAGGATGGCTGCTTCTAGGCAAACCTCCTGGTTGTCTATGCACTCCCACCTCCTTAATCACTTAATGATGATTTGGGGACCTTAGCTGGTGGTCTGGGCTGTTTCCCTCTTGACGATGAAGCTTATCCCCCACCGTCTCACTGGCTAGATTCACACTGGGTATTCAGAGTTTGTCTCGATTTGGTACCGCTCTCGCAGCCCGCACCGAAACAGTGCTTTACCCCCAGCTATAGCTCTAACCGCTGCGCCTCAACACATTTCGGGGAGAACCAGCTAGCTCCCGGTTCGATTGGCATTTCACCCCTAACCACAGGTCATCCGCCGATTTTTCAACATCGGTCGGTTCGGACCTCCACTTGGTGTTACCCAAGCTTCATCCTGCCCATGGTTAGATCACCGGGGTTCGGGTCTATAAACACTGACAATTCGCCCTTTTCAGACTCGCTTTCGCTTTGACTTCGACATTTCCGTCTTAATCTGCCAGTGCCTATAAGTCGCCGGCTCATTCTTCAACAGGCACACCGTCACACGTTAAATCGTGCTTCGATTGCTTGTAGGCTTACGGTTTCATGTTCTATTTCACTCCCCTCCCGGGGTTCTTTTCACCTTTCCCTCGCGGTACTGGTTCACTATCGGTCACACAGGAGTATTTAGCCTTACGAGGTGGTCCTCGCTGATTCACCCGGAATTCCACGTGCTCCAGGCTACTCGGGATTCAGCTAGTATCCTTCAACTTTCGACTACAGGACTTTCACCTTCTCTGGTGCAGGTCTCATCTGCTTCGTCTAATCTTCAGATTCCATGTCGCTGTCCCACAACCCCAAAGTGCATGCACTTTGGTTTAGGCTCTTCCGCTTCGCTCGCCGCTACTAGGGAATCACGTTTGTTTTCTCTTCCTCCAGCTACTAAGATGTTTCAATTCGCTGGGTTCGCTCTTACCTTTCTATGGATTCAAAAGGCAGTATCTAGGGTTGCCCCATTCGGAAACCACCGGATCAATGCTTGCTTCCAACTCCCCGGTGCATATCGTCGGTAACCACGTCCTTCATCGCCTCTGTGTGCCTAGGTATCCACCATAAGCCCTTGTTAGCTTGACCACTAAAGTCACATTGGTGTCTGTAATTGCTAGGTTGCTGATTCTAGAAGCTCAGACCGTAAGAAAAACTTACTGCCTGCCATCTATCGTCTGTCACCTAGCCTTCTACCTGACAAATACTATGCAGTTTTCAAGGTTCTGGCTGGACTCCTCCAGCAGGCTCTCTAACCTAACACACAGTCAGACTAGATGAGTTGCTGGAGTCATTTGAATTCGGCTAATAGCCATTAGCTATCACCCAGTGGAGGTTAGCAGACTCGAACTGCTGACATCCTGCTTGCAAAGCAGGCGCTCTACCAACTGAGCTAAACCCCCATGTAAAAGGAAGCAAAGACTAAATTCAGAGCATAGGAATGTTTCCTTACTCCCTACTCTCTACTCCCTCGCTAAAGGTGGGCCATCCTGGACTCGAACCAGGGACCTCACCCTTATCAGGGGTGCGCTCTAACCACCTGAGCTAATAGCCCATGAACCAGACCTAGATAGTTTGAAAGCTTTCATCTATCCTCGACCGACCTTGGGATGACCAACTCTTGCTTAATGGCACTGTGCGTTCGGCTTAAGAGTGGGTAGGTCTCCCTAAAAGGAGGTGATCCAGCCACACCTTCCGGTACGGCTACCTTGTTACGACTTCACCCCAGTCATCAGCCCTGCCTTCGGCGTCCTCCTCCGCGAACGGTTGGAGTAACGACTTCGGGCGTGGCCAACTCCCATGGTGTGACGGGCGGTGTGTACAAGGCCCGGGAACGTATTCACCGCAGTATGCTGACCTGCGATTACTAGCGATTCCTCCTTCATGCAGGCGAGTTGCAGCCTGCAATCTGAACTGAGCCTCGGTTTACGGGATTAGCTCAACCTCGCGGTTTGGCAACCCTTTGTCCGAAGCATTGTAGTACGTGTGTAGCCCAGAACGTAAGGGGCATGCTGACTTGACGTCATCCCCACCTTCCTCCGGTTTGTCACCGGCAGTCTCTCCAGAGTGCCCAACTAAATGATGGCAACTAGAAACGAGGGTTGCGCTCGTTGCGGGACTTAACCCAACATCTCACGACACGAGCTGACGACAGCCATGCACCACCTGTGCTCCGGTTCCCGAAGGCACCCTCCCCTTTCAAGGAGGTTCCGGACATGTCAAGCCCTGGTAAGGTTCTTCGCGTTGCATCGAATTAAACCACATACTCCACCGCTTGTGCGGGCCCCGTCAATTCCTTTGAGTTTCACACTTGCGTGCGTACTCCCCAGGCGGGGTACTTAACGCGTTAGCTACGGCACTGCCCGGGTCGATACGGGCAACACCTAGTACCCATCGTTTACGGCTAGGACTACAGGGGTATCTAATCCCTTTCGCTCCCCTAGCTTTCGTCCATGAGTGTCAGTTCCGGTCCAGTCACGCGCTTTCGCCGCTGGTGTTCTTCCCAATATCTACGCATTTCACCGCTACACTGGGAATTCCCGTGACCCCTACCAGACTCTAGTCTCCCAGTTTCCACTGCCTGTATGGAGTTAAGCCCCACGCTTTGACAGCAGACTTGAAAAACCACCTGCGGACGCTTTACGCCCAATAAATCCGGATAACGCTTGCATCCTCCGTATTACCGCGGCTGCTGGCACGGAGTTAGCCGATGCTGATTCGTCAGGTACCGTCAGATCTTCTTCCCTGACAAAAGAGGTTTACAACCCAAGAGCCTTCCTCCCTCACGCGGTATTGCTCCGTCAGGCTTTCGCCCATTGCGGAAAATTCCCCACTGCTGCCTCCGTAGGAGTCTGGGCCGTGTCTCAGTCCCAGTGTGGCTGATCATCCTCTCAGACCAGCTACTGATCGTCGCCTTGGTAGGCCCTTACCCCACCAACTAGCTAATCAGTCGCGGCTCTTCTTCAGGCAGCAAGCCTTTCACCTCTCGGCACATTGGGTATTAGCAGCCGTTTCCAGCTGTTGTCCCCAACCTGAAGGTAGATTCTCACGTGTTACTCACCCGTCCGCCACTAGGTACCCGAAAGTACCCCGTTCGACTTGCATGTGTTAAGCATACCGCCAGCGTTCATCCTGAGCCAGGATCAAACTCTCCATGATGTCTCACTTCTGAGTCTTTGGCTCTAGAAACTTTCGTTTCCAGTTTCCTATCTATACCACTATAGGAATAAATCCCTACAGCTACTGTTTCCTTGACGAGGTTTAGATGCTATTCTGGCTTTCAAACTATTCTATTTTCTAGGTCCGGGCGGACTCGGTTCCCTCGCTTTCGCTTGGCTCCCCTCACCGCGCTTATCTAATGTAGCGAAAGAACATTTACGTGTCAACTACCAGACCAAACTTTTTTGATTCCCCTGAAACGCTTTGCTAGCTTACTTTGAGCGACAATGTGAGATGGTTAGTGATTGGTTGAAGGGGAAGTATTGTGAATTTTCAAACGGTGATTGCCACGTTGCACCAGTTTTGGAGTGATCGCGGCTGTTTAATCGTTCAGCCTTACGACACCGAAAAGGGTGCTGGTACGATGGCCCACATACTTTTTTGCGGGCGATCGGTCCTGAACCTTGGTCAGTAGCCTATGTGGAGCCATGCCGGAGGCCAACAGATGGTCGGTATGGAGAAAATCCAAATCGGTATCAGCACTATTATCAGTACCAGGTGCTGATTAAGCCATCACTGGATAATATTCAGGACGTTTATCTGGACTCATTGCGGGCGCTAGGAATTCACCCAGAGGACCATGATATTCGCTTTGTGGAAGATAATTGGGAGTCGCCGACCTTGGGAGCGTGGGGTGTGGGTTGGGAAGTCTGGCTAGATGGAATGGAAATTACCCAGTTCACGTACTTCCAGCAGTGTGGTGGAATTGATTGCCGTCCGGTATCGATCGAGATTACTTACGGCTTGGAGCGCCTAACGATGTATCTTCAGGAAGTGAATGCGTTTACCAAAATCCAGTGGAATGAGCATGTGACTTATGGAGATGTGCATTTCCAGGGGAAATTGAGCACTCGACCTACAATTTTGAGGCATCAAATCCGGAGATGTTGTTTACGCTGTTTGGACTGTATGAGCAGGAGGCGGGACAGTTGGTCGAAAGGGGATTGGTCTTGCCTGCGCTGGATTACGTGCTGAAGTGTTCCCCACGTTTAATTTGTTAGATGCACGAGGGGTGATTTCGGTAACGGAGCGGACGCGCTACATCGGCAGGATTCGGACATTGGCGCGCCAGGTAGCGCACCTTTATTTGAAACAACGAGAAGAAATGGGGTTTCCTCTGTTGAAGGCTGAAAGGCTTGAAGCAGCCTAATTCTGCTTAATTCTAAAGATGCAGGAAATACGGTGAGGACAAGGCAATGAGGGAATTGTGTTACCAAATTGAATCTTGGTTAGCTACAAATGCCCCAAATGCACTGAACAATCTCAATCAGGTGCAAGTGATGAACAAATACAGAAGGATATTTGAGCCAGAGAGTACCCCTTGAAGAAGCCCGTTCTATTATTCGACAGTTTCGCTGGTATCAGTCGCAACCTCAGATATTAGATCCTTGAGAAATTGGATTATGGAGCGATCGCTCTCTTCTAGTAGTTCTCAAAAGAAAGCCAGTTGCTCAGAATCTCGTCCTTGGTGAAAGTGCACTTTGTCAGGAAAGGTCAACGTCTAATCGAGTTTTTTGAGCGGTTTCGGTTCTAAATTTTGAGTAACAAACTACGAAAACATCAGTAATGTAATTTTGTGGATATTTTGACATGGCTACCTCTTTAACCGTGGCAGGTGCCCTCTATCTTAGCCAGTTGAAGGAATCCGACCTAAGATGTTTGCAGGTCTAGGTGTTAAGGTCGTATTTTGGCAAGAGTGATTGTTGAGGGCAAGCAGTGGAAGCAATCTTAGAGCGATCGCGGGAATTAAAAGAGGCGTTGACTGATTATGTGCTGGATGCCGATGGGGATCTAGCGATCGCGCTGGAAACCTTCTCGGCAGATCAGCTAGCGAAATCGTCTCAACAGGGTGTGCAACAGCAGAATCTGGTTATTGATCGGTTTTTAACTGAAGGGAAGGTTGGAGACAAAACGCCGATCGACTTGTTTGTAAAGAGTCGGGCGAAGGAGCTATCGAAAAGCGACCAGCAACTCCTACAAGGGTGGAAACATACCTTCATCGGATTGTTTGCCGTCACGCAAATTCTGCCAGATGGGTTTGAGTTGATGAACTGGTTAACCGCAAAGCACTACATGGTGAAACCAGATGGCCCTGCAAGGCAGAAGGAACTGGAACGAGTCAAGTTAGGTGAAATTATTCTGACTCGCATCGCTCCTGTGACAGAAGAATATTGGACGTTTTCAGGGCCTTCTACCTTAATGGGAAATTTGGGCAAACCGAAGTTAGCAGTGGCGATCGGCAACTTCAAAGACAACTACAAGGGTTTTCTCTATAGTGATGCCCCCGAGTTGTTGGAAGAGGCATGGCGGTCAGTAGAGAAATATCACCAGGACTTTTAGACTTCTTCGGTAGTGATGAAATCACAATGTCTGGCTATCAACTGGGCAAAAAAATTGCCGAATTCCAGCAAATTCTTGCTAAGAAGCAATTGGCCGAAGCAGGCATTGACGAATCGAAATCAATGGCAGAAATCGCTGAAGAAGCAGGCATTGATGACGAAGAGATCGAGGAAATGGCAGAAACAATGGGAACGGATGCCAAAGCCGTAGCTGCCATGATGAAGAGTAAGGAAACAGTCACCAAAATGGTAACGCCCAAAGTGGAGTTGCCTCCTGAATTGAAGAAGGCAGAGAACGTAACTGTCCTGGCACATCCCAGATGGGGGCAAATGTTCCTGCCAACCTACCCCAATTCAAAACCCTCCTGGAAACGGAGGATTGGCAGACTGCTCCGGGAGGCGAAGCGCTCGTTCGCAAATATTTGGAAGACCAGACTTTTAACGCTTTTATCTGGCATCGCTTGGCTGCTGCCTACCCCGATCGACTTGAAGTAATTTTGCAAACCATTCTGGAACGACCAGAATTTGACCTTAAAACCGATCTGGACGCCTTGCTTCAAGAGTACAAGAAGCCTCTGCAACCAGACCTACCGGAAATTGCTAGCGTCCCCCTTCACCTGCACGAGTTATTTCAAGAAGCTCTAGCAGAAGTGAGTAAATCAAGACCAAAGGATAAGGATAAAAAGAAAGCGAAAAAAGGCTTTCAGCGGCTTTAGCAAGTAGGAATACAGCATAGTCACGATACGAAGCAGACCAGAGGAACCGGTTTATGGATGGTAAAGCAGCCGTCGCCCTTGAAGCAGGGAAGCCGTTGAGTATTGAAACGGTACAGCTTGAGGGTCCCCAGGAGGGGAAGTAATGGTGGAGATTAAAGCTACGGGAGTTTGCCATACGGATGCTTACACCCTTTCTGGTGCTGATCCTGAAGGTCTGTTTCCGGCGGTCTTGGGGCATGAAGGAGCGGGTGTGGTAATGGAAGTGGGAGCGGGGTGAAATCCGTCAAACCGGGAGATCATGTCATTCCGCTTTACACTCCAGAGTGCCGTAATTGTGAGTATTGCCTCAGCCAGAAAACGAACTTGTGCCAGGCCATTCGGGAACCCAGGAAAAGGCTTAATGCCGGATGGCACCAGTCGCTTTTCCCTGAACGGCACGATGATTCACCATTACATGGGAACGTCTACCTTCGCTAACTACACAGTATTACCCGAAATTGCAGTCGCAAAAATTCGGGAGGATGCCCTTTGATAAGGTTTGCTACATCGGCTGTGGTGTGACGACAGGCATTGGTGCTGTCATCAACACCGCCAAAGTGGAACCGGGCGCAAACGTCGTGGTGTTTGGGTTGGGTGGCATCGGAAGCCAATGTGATCCAGGGTGCCCGTATGGTTGGTGCCAACATGATTGTGGGCGTAGACCTTAACCCAAAGAAGCGATCGCTGGCAGAAAAATTGGGCATGACTCATTTTGTTAATCCCAGTGAGGTTGGGGGTGATCTGGTATCCTACCTAGTGGACCTAACAAAGGGGGCGCGGACTACAGTTTTGAGTGCATTGGCAACGTTAAGGTAATGCGGCAAGCGTTAGAGTGCTGCCACAAGGGTTGGGGCGAAAGCATCATTGTTGGCGTTGCCGGGGCAGGGCAGGAAATTAGTACCCGTCCGTTTCAACTTGTAACGGGGCGAGTTTGGCGGGTAGTGCCTTTGGTGGTGCGAGGGGCCGCACCGATGTACCCAAAATTGTGGACTGGTACATGGATGGCAAGATCAACATTGATGATCTAATTACCAACGTAATGCCCATTTCTCAAGTTAATGAAGCGTTTGATTTAATGCACAAAGGCGATGCAATCCGTACAGTTCTAACGTTTTAGCCAAGAACGTTTTAGCCAAGATGGAATGATCGAAGATGCTTAAGCTGTCAACGAACCTCACATCAAGTTATGGGATGATGCGTTCTTAAACGACAGAATGAGAGTTTCAGGCACTCAGAGCGATTGAAATCAGCTATCTGGATGAGAACCATTCTCGTGCCGAGAATTGCTGCCTACGTCCGCTATTCTGTGCGCGTTCTTAAAATGTATGTTATAGTGAATAGCTGCAGCTTAATTCCGGTCTGTTGTTGCACGTTGGAACTTGTTCATTCGATACATCCAATGACGCTATAAATTTATTGCTTCTATGATTGGTCCCAGCATTTGATTGGGGTAGGGGCAAATCAGGAGCAACTTAATCCATGACATTTCATACACTCGGTCTTTCGGCCGAACTACTACGCGCTGTTACCGATGAGGGCTATACCAAAGCGACTCCAATTCAGCAACAGGCGATTCCCTCAATTCTACAGGGGCAAGATATTTTTGCGAGTGCCCAAACTGGGACGGGTAAAACAGCGGGATTTACGTTGCCATTACTGCAACATCTAAGCGCCCCCAACCCTGGCAAAGGGTATCGCATCCCCGCGCCCTTATTCTCACCCCGACCCGCGAACTAGCAGTCCAGGTTAACGATAGTGTAAAAACCTATGGCAAATATCTACCTCTTAAGTCGGCGGTAGTTTATGGCGGTGTTGGCATTGTGCCGCAAATCCAAGCTTTGCGCCGGGGAGTTGATATTGTGGTTGCGACTCCTGGCCGTTTGCTTGACCACGTGGCGCAAAAGACTATTGATCTTTCACAAATTAAGATCCTGGTTTTGGATGAGTGCGATCGCATGTTGGACATGGGGTTTATCCACGACATTCGCAAAATTCTGGCAAAACTGCCCACCTCCCGACAGACCCTGATGTTCTCCGCGACCTTTTCTCCAGTAATTGGGAGACTGGCTAACACGCTGCTTCAGAGTCCAGTCCGGATAGAAGTGGCACCTCGTAACACGGCTGCTGAGCAAGTAGAGCAAGTTGTGCATCCTGTTGATCGCGATCGCAAGCAGGAATTGCTGTCTTATCTCATTGGCTTCAATAATTGGAAGCAGGTGCTAGTCTTCACCCGCACTAAGCATGGGGCTAACCGTCTGGCTGAGCAACTCGCTAAAGATGGGCTGAAAACTGCTGCAATTCATGGCAATAAAAGTCAGGCTGCCCGTACCCGTGCCTTGAACGACTTTAAGCAAGGCAAAGTTCGAGTTCTAGTTGCAACGGATGTTGCCTCAAGAGGTTTGGACATTGACCAACTTCCCCATGTAGTGAATTTTGAACTGCCCAATGTGCCCGAAGACTACGTGCATCGCATTGGTCGGACTGGACGAGCGGGTCATGAAGGACGTGCGATTTCTCTCGTCTCTAAAGATGAAGACTCCCTCTTGAAGGATATCGAACGGTTGCTGAACCGAAGCCTAGTAAAGGATGTCATTCTGGGTTATGAGCCGACTGTCTCCTCTCGGTTTGGGGCAGAGCAACCGCCCGACCAACAACGGTCCAAGCAACGTCGCGGCAGCCAGAGCAAAGCATACCCCAAACGCACGCCATCCGGGGTAAAAAGTCCAGTGCGACCAGAAATGGAAAACGTAAACAGCTTCGCACAGCTTAACCTTTCAAACTTCTTCTGAAGCGCTGCTGAGTCAATGTCCATTTTTGGCAATAGGGCAGATACAAAAGCAGCGCTGTTAGAAGAAATGGTTTAAGGGCGATCGCGCTTACCTTTGCAATTTTGCTGAATGAATTAAGAAGCCCAGAAGCTCAAGCATTTTCGCAAACGCTACAGCGATCTTTAGAGCACAGTGACTCTAAAAACCAACACCACCAGCTACCACCTTGTAACCTTTACGGATTATATCGATCGATCACTCTCAACCAGAAGAAGCCGATCGCCACTAATCCCAGGCTCAGCAAAACACCGACTATCGTTAATCCAATCTCATTCGCATCGATTTGGGATTTACTTAGAAATATCAATAGGGCGAAAATGCCCGAAACTGAAGCAATTCCCGTTCCTACCGTACCTAGACTGATCGAATTGGTGGTGGTAGGAGTTTGTGTTTGCGCCTGCGTTGTGCGAATAGAAGGTGTTGAAGTACCTAGCACGCTTGCTTTAGCTATTGGTACTTGTGCTGTTTTTTGGGGCTTGGGTAATTTTTGATCTGTTGAGAAACACGGAAGCCAACTTTTTGGGAACCCCTGAAAGTTGAAGATTCCATTTCTCGATTGTTTTTCTACCGACGTTCTGAGCTTTTTTGCGGCTTTCCTGGCTCGACTAGGAGGCAAACCTGGCTGCGGAAAAATGTCCACTCCCAGAGTCGTTTTGCGATTGCACCAATAGCATTTACCGTAGGACTGGCTGTAGGTATGGCTCTTTACCTTTTGCAAACCTGAAGCTCTGCCTAGCCAGCTTTAATGCATTTACCCAATCGGCTGGAGTCGGTCGCAGTTCGGGTTGATTATGTCCCTCATTAAAACAACGAAGAAAACATTGTTGAACAGCCGGATGGACAATATCCAGAGGAATCGTCAGCGGTCCTGGTTGGACCAAACTATTTGCAGCGTAAGGCCAATAACCCTGACGCAGCAAATCATTAGGTGGTGGGGAATCCCCGCTCCAACCCATCTTCCCTTGTAGGGATAATCGCCAAATAGCAACAGGTAAATAATGATGCCCAACCGGAAGCGATCGTGCAGTTCCGTTTGTTCGATCGTTGCCAAATCTTTGCCCATCAATTCGACTGGGGTAAACCCTTCAGAACCGACCAGACAGCGATAAACCTCCTGAGTTTCGGGATGGCGTACCTGAAACGAATCGGTGTCAATTACAGCAGGTAAGGCACGATTATTGACCAGAATGTTTTCGGGTTTGATGTCGCCCAACACGTAGCCAGCGCGGTGAATTGCCCAGACGATCGACGCAATATTCATTGCCGTCGTATGTAAATAAAGCCAGCTAAAACCAGGAACAACTTTTTGCCGTCGTTGCGGATTGTAGACATCTAAAAGCTGCACGCTGCTGGCGATCTCTGGCATCAAAAACCCAACCGCATTACCGCTTCCATTTAACAACAAGAATTTGGGCCAGGCAAATGAAACGTGATTAATTGCCGCATTCGGATCCTTTGGTGGGTGGGCAATCATTACCTCCAATTTTCGAATGCGCCGATCGTCTGGCACGTTATAGATCTTCGCTAGATAGCCGTCCAGGTTCGTCCGCCAAACCTCTCCTTCACCGCTTTTAGCGATGCGATCGATGAGCGAAATGGATTGATTGGTTGTTGAACAGATGAACGTGGACATGGAAGAATGTTGAATTGGGCAATGGGTAATGGGTAATTGGCAATAGAATTGCTTTTGATTTTTATTTTTATCTTTCATCCTTTATCCTTCTGCTCTCTACCTTCACTTGTAAAGACCTAGCAAGAGCGTTTTATCATCATCGGTGCGGCTATTGAGACGATCGGACTTCAAAAAGCTCACAAGATATTCGTCGTCTGTCTCGGGAGCGGGGGTTTCGACCATATACTCTTCAAAGGGTTTGAAGAAAGGAGGAAAGGGAGACCAATCGCTGAGCCGAATAGCAACTCGTTCTAGAGCATCGGTTGAGGCACAGATAAATTTAGGAGGATGGGGCAGAACGCTGATTTGCATATCTGCTAAGGCACTGTTTGAGGTCACAAAGGTTGTCTGATTCGCGTATTCTCCTTTATCAGGTTTAAAGAGAAGCTGATAATCTTTCCGTTTAGGGCGAACAACGACGAATCCATCACCAATTTGCATGGCGGCTATCCAGCGCGGCGTTGCCAAGAACACCAGCAACGTACAGGCCAGATCATCAACAGCATAATCGCTAGCTTCTGCTTGCTTTCGGAGTCCCAAATTAACTTTATTGACAATCTTAGTAAAGAGTTTTTGGTGAGTTCCTGAGAGGGCGGATGAGGAGCGATCGCCAGGATTGCTGTCGTTTTTGGAGCCAGACTTCGGTTAGTTCCAGATATTCCAGCACAATCTTGACTGCCAATTGCGCCCCTATATCTGAATAGGCAGCACTTCCAGCCCCATCTGCAACCGCTCCAAACAGCACATCGCCTAAAATGCGCTCACCTCCAAAGTCCTGACAAGGAAGCTGCTGCTGTAAGTGACTGGTTCCAATAACAGAACGGGTGATAGCTCTCCAGGACACGGAATCTCCTTGGGAAATTAAGAGTTAAGAATTGAGAATTAAGAATTTAGAAGGCAGGTTAGAAAGTCCATCATTTTTAGCTCTTAATTCTGTATTCTTAATTCCTTCTAACTCGAAATCTCGGCCCAGCCGACAGGTGGTAGGGCGATCGCTTCGCCAACTTTGCCACTGGAAACTCGCTTCATGGAGGTACTCAGCCAGACAAAGAGGGTTTGGAAGTCTAAGCCATTGAGCTTAGCCGGGGGCGATCGGGAGAGGCAATTTTGCTTAAGGTTGCCATGTCTGCCCCTTCAACTCCGACCGCGAAGAAGGAGAATTTACGATCGGCTTCTCCCAACCTCACCCGTTGCGCCGCATTGTGCCAGCTATCAGTAGGGGCACCGTCCGTAATCATGAAAATCCAGGGGCGGTAGTATTGAATGCCGTTGGTCTTGTAAATTTCCTTGCGGCCTTCCAGCAGGTCGATCGCGTACTCGATCGCTTCTCCCATTGGCGTGTAGCCATTCGCTTCCAATTGCGGCGGGGTGAGCTGATCGATCGTCACAAAGTCCTGAAGTAGCTGCACTGGGCCGAAGGTGACGATCGCCACTTCCACGCTTAGGGACGCTTTAGTATCACGCTGCACATCTTCCTTAAACACATCGACTCCCCGGCTCAACTCTTGAATCGGTTGCCCCGACATGGAAGTAGATGTGTCAAGCAGCAGAATCACCGGACAGCGATTCTCAGGGTTTTCAACAAATTCGGGTAATCCTACAGGCATCGGAGTCTCTAAGGGTTCAAATTTTCCCAATTCTACCGCTTGTCTGTGGCTTGACAAGCCTGGGATGAAAATGCCCTTAAAATAAGAAGTCTGACGATTTTGGGAGATTCCTGGATCCCGTCTGACTCTAGAAATTCACTTTCAGACAGTTTCAGGATGAATTTAGAATTCACCGTTTAGCATACAGCTTTCAGCCTCAACGTATTAGCTCCACATCAACCACCCATGCTTGAGACCGGATCACTTACTACCTGAACCTGACACCTCTCACCTACCAACTACCACCTATTCCCTTGCCCATGTCCCAATCTCCAATTCTCATCAACCAATCCCTTTGCTTTGGAGGAACTGTGGGCTTTTATAGCCACGCGTCCTTCACCTGCAATAGCGAAATGAAATTTGCGGTATATCTTCCTCCTCAAGCTAAATCCAAGTCGGTTCCGGTGTTGTATTTCCTGTCGGGTCTAACCTGTACGGAGGAGAATTTCATTACTAAAGCGGAGCACAGCAGTTTGCAGCCAAGTATGGTGTTGTTTTGGTGGTACCCGATACAAGTCCTCGGGGTTCAGGCATTCCAGGAGAAAATGACGATTGGGATTTTGGTACAGGGGCAGGATTTTATGTGGATGCGACACAGGAACCGTGGAGCCAGCACTACCGCATGTACAGTTACATCACTCACGAACTACCTGCGATAGTTGCTGAACACTTTCCAGTGAAAGGTGATCGCCAGGGAATTTTTGGTCATTCAATGGGAGGACATGGCGCACTGGTCTGTGCGTTGAGAAATCCGGACCAGTATCAATCGGTTTCCGCCTTTGCGCCGATCGCCGCCCCCATTCGTGCTCCCTGGGGTCAAAAGGCCTTCACTGGGTATCTCGGTGCAAATCAGGAAATCTGGAAAGCTTACGATGCTACCGAACTTGTTTTGACCCAACCCTTCAGGCATCCCATTTTGATTGATCAGGGAACTGCTGACCAATTTCTCGAAAAACAACTAATGCCTGAAGTATTCCAACAAGCCTGTGAAAAAGCTGGACAATCTCTGATCTTACGAATGCAGGAGGGCTATGACCATAGCTACTATTTCATTTCTACCTTTGTAAAAGATCATATCCGACACCATGCAGAAGCTTTGTGGAGCTAAATGCAGTTAAAGCTTTCGCAAATCTTGGAGGTTTTTACCCATAAGCTAAACCTGTGACCAATATGGGCTTAAATCTCCGAAGTATCAGTCAAAATGCATAAATTCTGACAATTTCAAACTCAATGTTCAAAACGGATGTCAAAAATTACTGTAGACGCATTGCAAGGAGCTAAATCATGGCAATTCTGCAATTGGAAAATGGAACAATTCTTACCGATTTGCCAACCATCACTGATGAACTGCAATCCCTTGAGGTACGAATTAACCGCTGGGCTGTGGGAGACGACCCTCATCTCCGTCATTTACTAGCTCAGAACAATCTAAGCGAGGATGAAAAAGAGCAGGTGTTAGGTGGACTGGATCATTACTTTGAACAACTCAAACGTACATCAGGATATGAGTCTCGTGATTTGATTGTTTTGCATCCGGGAACTCCCAGTCTAGATGACCTGGTAGCAAAGTTCGATCGCGTTCACATGCATGCAGATGATGAAGTTCGCTACGTCGTTGATGGAGAAGGGATTTTTGGTTTCATCCGTCCTGATGGGAGTCAGGTAGAACTGACGGTTCAACCCGAAGAATGCATTAATGTACCGGCCAAAACCGAACATTGGTTTCACTTAGGCGAAAAGCGGCGCATTAAAGCAGTCCGTTACTTCTCCAACATAGACGGTTGGGTTCCCCAATACACAGAGACCGTTAGGAAGGTAGCGATGAGAGCGGGAGCATGAGAGCGGAGAGCCAAGGGCGAAAATTTGCCTAATCCCTGACCTAACTCAAAATGAAAAAATGTATAACTGTTCATTCTCATCCCCCATTCCTCATCCCTCATCCCTCTCTCCCCCATGTTTCCCGATCCTCGCCCCGAGCTGATTAAGTCCGCTCACCGCTTTTATCGGCAGGGTTGGATGGTTGGTACAGCAGGTAATCTTTCAGCCCGATTACCTGATGGAAGCGTGTGGATCACGGCAAGTGGACGATCGAAAGGAGAGCTTACGCTTGATGATTTTGTGCGCGTGACGATCAACGGCAGTGTCATTGAATCCGCCGACGCTCATGGGAAACCCTCTGCGGAAACTGCCATCCATCAAACACTTTATACCCTCTTTCCAGAGGCACAAGCCTGCTTCCACGTTCACTCGGTTGAAGCGAATGTCGTCTCCCGTTTTGTGCAAGACCATGAATTGCAGTTGCCACCGTTAGAAATGCTGAAGGGTTTGGGCGTATGGCAGGAAAAGCCTCAGTGCGTCATGCCCATATTCACCAATCATCTCAACATCATTCGAATTGTAGAAGATGTTCAAAACGGTTTCAAACCTATTCACCACAGGTACCTGCACTTCTGATTCGCGACCATGGAGTGACCGTTTGGGCACCGTCGCTTGGTGATGCCCGCAATTACATCGAGCTAGTCGAATTCATTTTCCGATACATGATACTTGCCCGACAGACAGGTCTGTAGAGATACAGCAATTCTCGGAAGGGCTAGCCACATAGTAGGGGCGAACGGCCGTTCGCCCTTACGTAAAGCTCTGGTTTATTCAAGCAGGAACAGCTGTAATTTTGGTGCCTGCTAGGATTTGCCCTTCAACAAATAGGTTTGCATTTCACCTTTGCCTTTGATTGGAATCGTGCCGCGTTTTTCCAGGAGGTATCGATCTTGAAGGCAACGGTAGGTTGGTTCTGTCACCTGGATTGCGCCTGGAACTCCCTGAGATTCCATACGACTCGCGGTGTTAACCGTATCACCCCAAAGGTCGTAGATAAACTTTTGGTGCCAATGACTCCAGCCACCACTGGCCCCGTACTAATGCCAATCCGAATGCTGAAAGACTCACCTGTTTCACCATTAAACTTGGAGATCGCTGTCTGCATGTCTAGCGCCATTTCTGCGATCGCTTCCACATGGTCTGAACGGGGCGTTGGAATCCCACCCACAACCATGTAAGCATCGCCAATGGTTTTAATCTTTTCTAAACCGTGACGTTCAGCCAAGCTATCAAATGCTGAAAAGATGTGATTGAGCAAACTGACGATTTCAATCGGCGATCGATGGGTTGAAAGCCCGGTGAAATCGACAATATCTGCAAACAGAACAGTTGCTTCAGCAAAACTTTCGGCGATCGTGCTTTGCGTTTGCTTGAGTTGCTCTGCGACAGGTTTCGGAAGAATACTCAACAACAATCGCTCTGATTTTTCCTGCTCTGCCTGAAGTTGCTTCAGATAGGCTTGCTCCTGATCGCGCAACCGTTTCTTTTCAAGAGAGGCGTTGATTCGAGCTTTTAGCAACGTCGGATTAAATGGTTTAAACAAATAATCTTCTGCGCCTAACTCAATGCACCGGACAACACTTTCAATATCATCTAGGGCAGAAATCATAATTACGGGAATATGTCTTAACGCATCATCCGCCTTGAGATACTCCAACACCTGATAGCCATTCATCTCTGGCATCATAATGTCGCACAGGATCAGGTCAAATTGTTGATTCCGTAAAAGATCGATCGCCTCTCGTCCATTTTCGGCAACCACAACTGAATGCCCTTGCCGTTGAAGCCGCCTTGAGAGCAAATCCCGATTCGCTTCTATGTCATCCACTACCAGCATTGAACCACGTTCGGTAGTCATCGCGTGACCTCGTTTGTCAAGGCATTCGCAGTAACTCCTAATTGATCAGGTATAGGACAGTTGCTTTCTGGCATAAGTGCTAAGGATTCAGTGGTTCAATGCCAAGGAAGATGCTCCTAACAATTTAGGCAATAGCAGAAGACGATAAGCAAGTTCCAAGTATATCTTCTCTTTATGCCCTCTACAGTAGTCCTCAATAGTTTGTGAACTTGAGGTGGCACAATGCAGTCACTCGCCCCTATTAGAAATTTTACGATCGACGGAATTCATTAATAAATTTCTGACCTCAATCAGCAAATCTTCACGACTAAATGTTCCTTTCTGAAAAATTTGCTCCACGGACCCTTTTAAGCGCAAATGGTCCTCAAGCGATATATCTTTTGCCGTGATGACGATAACGGGAATGGTGCGCCATTCGGGATGGGCTTGCAGTTCTGCAACAACCGCAAATCCATCCATTTCTGGCATCATCAAGTCTAATAAAATCAGCTCCGGCTTTTTCTCTTTCAAATGCTCTAATGCAGCCCGCCCATCTTCCGCTTCGGCAACCGTCCACCCCTCTTTTTCCAATATTTGCCGGACCAATTCCCGGTTTACCGGATCATCCTCTACTAGCAAAATCGGACAGGGAGGATGTTCACAGCGGTATTTCTTCAGTGTTGAGGCTAACCGAGCACGGTCAATAGGCTTCATTAAATAGTCAGAAGCACCCAACGCATAACCTGTATTCTTGTCATCCACCATCGTTAGCATGATGACTGGAACACTCATCAGATCCGGGTCCGCTTTTAGCGTAGACAGCACCGACCAGCCATCCATTCCTGGCATCATTACATCCAAAACAATGGCATCAGGATGGAGGTCTCTTGCTTGCTGGATGCCTTCCTTGCCGGAGGATGCACACTCCACCCGAAATCCTTCCTTAGAAAGGTAACGCCGCATCAAATCATGCATTGTCAGGTCATCATCGACCATCAGCACCACGCTTGCCCCATCAGGAAGGGAGCCGACATCAAAACCGCTTAATTCAGGGGCATTCTGCTTGGCCTTCGGATCGATCACATGCTCGGGCAGCACCATCATAAATGTAGATCCTTCACCCAACGTACTTTCTACGCGAATATCTCCACCCATCATTTGACAGAACCGTTGAGTGATTGCCAATCCCAGCCCAGTCCCTCCATACTTACGAGTTGTAGACGCATCCGCCTGGGTAAAAGCCTGAAACAAACTGGACATTTGATCCTCACTCATGCCGATGCCGGTGTCGAAAACAGTGAAGGTGAAATGGGGAGTGGGGAGTGGGGAATGGGCAGTGGGGAGGAGTTTTGAGTTGGGGGTGAAGAGTGAGGAGTAAGGAGTGGGGAGTGAGAACTAAAAGTCCCCTGTTGTCCCCTTCTCCCCTGACCTCTAACCCCTGACCCCTCTCCACCTTCAGCGTTATCGTTCCTTCTTTCGTAAACTTGCTGGCGTTGCTGAGCAGGTTTAGCAGGTTCTGGCGGAGCTTAATTAGGTCGGCATGCATGGACCCAATATCTTTGGGACAGTTGACCACAATCGTATTTCGGTTCTTTTGGGCAAGGGGTTGGATGGTACTGATAACTTCTTCGATCATGGGCAACAGATCAAAGGTTTCCAGGTAGAGTTCCATCTTGCCTGCTTCGATTTTTGACAGGTCAAGAATGTCGTTGATCAGCCCCAACAAATGCTTACCCGCACCGTTGATCTTTGCCAAGTCGGGAATAAAGTCGTCATTGCCCATGTCCGTAGCATCTTCCTGCAGCATTTCGCTGTAGCCAATGATGGCGTTGAGCGGCGTGCGCAGTTCGTGGCTCATATTGGCAAGAAACTGACTTTTTGCCTGGCTTGCACGCTCAGCCGTTTCTTTGGCGGTTTGTAGATCAAGCGCTGCCTGCTGACGATCTCGCTGATACTGTTCCAGGGTTTGCAGCATGCTGTTGATGTTACAGGCCAGATGGGATAGTTCGTCTTGTCCGATCTCTGACACTCGCCCAGATAAATCACCGCCAATTCCAATACCACTCACCTCCCGACTCAACTTCGATATTCGGGACAGGACAAGCTTTTCTATTAACAACAGCGCGACCGCACCAAACACCAAACCCGCCACCCAAATTGCCCAGGTTAAAAAGCGTACCGTTGCCTGTCCCTGCTGATAAATCGTTCGAGAACTTTCTGCTTGTATTAAAAGCGCGGGTTTGCCGTAGATGTCATCCAGCAGAACATACCCTGCAATGGCCCGATCACTGATTGGACGCACCAAAATTGTTGGAATTTCTGTCGAAGCCGATCGAGACGGTTTTAATCCAGGGGAATTTGGGCACGATCAATTCCTTCGATCGAAACTGGCAGACGGATCAATCGACTTAAGCGACGGGCCTCATCACTGTTCAAATAGCGTCCGACAATTAGCGTTCCTCGAATTGGACCTTTTCCCGCACTGTCTAAAATGGGACGGGAAATAATCATCATGGGTCCTTCGGGCAGCAGCACCGTTCCAGCCAGAGTACTGTTTGCATTGGGGTGTTGCAGAAGCAAATCATTTTGTACCAGATGCGGCTTCAACGCTTCTGGGATGGGAATTCTCTTGCCTCTTTTTGTGTCGAAACCTGTGCCAAAAACAATGCGACCAGAAGAATGAACGAATACCATCAGATTGATCCGGAGGTTCGCCAACTGTGGATCAATTAAGTTGGACTGAATGAAATCCTGATTGCCATCTTCTACAAATTTGTAGGCATCATCCCAAACGGACCAATCAACATACTTCTCGTTAAACTGCTCTAAATTCTTTGCAAATACATTCAAAACACCCCGCATCATCTGACGGGTATCTTGCTCTTCTGCCAGTTGTGAACTACCCAACAGCAGCTTTGAAGAGATGCTATAAAGAACCGCATTTAGTCCTATCAGCGTTGCACCGATAATAACCAGTGTTCGTTTACGCAGAGTCATAGTAGGTCTACTCCTGGCTGGTACACGGCTAGACGCAAGTCTTGGAGGACGTGTAAGCAGTAACCAATTGACACATCTCGATCAGCGATTTATCGTAGCCATACCCTTCATGCTGAAATAGGGTTTCGATGTAGCCGTTGAGCCATAAACGCTCTTCCCTTGAAACATCCTTTGTCGTAATAACCACGATCGGAATCGAGTGCAGAACACTGTGCTGGCGAATATGGGCGACGACCTCTAATCCCTTCATATCAGGCGGCATCAGGTCCAGCAAAACGAGATTGGGCTGGATTTGTTCAATTCGTTCCAATGCAGTCCGGGTGGATTCGGAGATCGTCACGCTCCAGCCTTCCTTTTCCAGCAAACGCTGCACCATTTGTCGTGTAGTGGTGTTTTCCTGAACGAGCAGAATTTTGTCTCTGGTGCCGTTACTGCGATAGGAACGAAGCAGCAGTGCAAGCCGTTTAAAGTCAGTTGGTTTGATTAAGTAATCCGAGAATCCCAGCGTGAATCCAAGACTTTGATCCTGAGCGATCACCATCATCACAACTGGAATATCCGCCAGTTGTTGGTCGTTCTTCAATGCAGACAGAATCACCCAGCTATCTACCGTTGGCATCAGCATGTCCAGAATAATCAGGTCGGGGCGCAATTCCCGTGCCAGTCTCAGACCTTCCTCACCGCACCAACCTGTGACAACCCGAAATCCCTCCTGGTTGAGCGTCTGCACCATCAAATCGCGCACACCGCGATCGTCATCAATCACCAATATCAATCGATGATCGTCCGTTGAACTGGTCAAATCAGGCGGATCTGACGCATCCAGATCATTTTCTGCCAGAGCCGCTGTAACCTGATGGTCAATGACATCGATCGGCAAATTGACCGTAAATGTAGACCCTTTACCAAAGGTGCTCTCAACCGTAATTGCGCCGCCCATCATCCGACAATATCGCTGGCTCAATGCCAGACCCAAACCCGTTCCACCATACTTACGCGTTGAAGAGTTATCTCCTGGTTAAACACTTCAAAAATGGTTTGCTGATGGTCAGGCGCAATGCCAATACCCGTATCGGAAACAATGAACGTGATAGAGGGAGTTGGGGATGAGTTTTGATGGAGGGATGAGGGATGAGGATGAGGGATGAATCGCCTGTTCCCTGTCCTATCTCCCTATCTCCGATCTCCTGACCCCTGACCCTGACCCCTGACCCTGACCCCTGACCCCTGATTCTCCACCGTCAATCTAATCGTTCCTTGTTCGGTAAACTTTGCCGCATTACTGAGCAGGTTGAGAAGAGTCTGCCGGACTTTATTTAAATCGGCCCGCATGGTTCCCAAATCATCGGCAAGTTGAATTTCTAGGAATTGTCGTTCTCCTTAATCCAGGGTTGGGCTGTTTTCGCCACTTCCTCAATCAAACCAGAAATATCAAAGTTCTCCAGGTAAACATCCATCTTTCCGGCTTCAATCTTGGAAATATCCAAAATGTCGTTAATTAAGCTGAGCAGATGTTTACCGGAGGCACGAATTTTTTCCAGGTCAGGAACAAAGTCTGGACCTAAACCCTGAATGTCTTCCTGGAGGATCTCGCTGTAGCCAATAATGGCGTTTAGCGGAGTACGCAGCTCATGGCTCATGTTTGCCAGGAAAACGCTTTTGGCTCGATTCGCCGTTTCAGCCGCCGCCTTTTCTGCCTGTAGCTGATGGAGATAGGCCTGTTCTTGATCGCGCAATCGCTTACGCTCCAAACAAGCATTGATTCTGGCTCTCAACAGAACGGGGTTGAGTGGCTTGAACAAATAGTCTTCTGCCCCTAACTCAATACAACGGATCAGGCTATCAAGGTCATCCAAACCGGAAACCATAATGACCGGAACATGGTTAAGGGTTGGAATTGCTTTCAGTGCCTCTAGCACCTGAAAGCCGTTCATACCAGGCATAAGGATATCCAGGAGAATCAGATCTAAGGGCTGACTGGCTGCCAGTTCGAGTGCCTGCTTGCCATTCTCCGCCAGGATGACCTGCAAGTTGTGCTGCCGCAGTTGGCGGGAGAAATAAATTCGGCTTGGCTCATCATCATCGGCGACTAACACATAGCTGAGGTTCGGTTTCATGCTTCAACCTCCTTGCCCAGAAATGTCTGGATTTTGCTCATCAACCGGGGAAACTCAACGGGTTTGGTGTCGTAGTCATCACATCCGGCTTCCATACACTTTTCCCGATCGCCCGCCATCGCATGAGCCGTTAGCGCAATGATGGGAATCGCCTGAGTTTTAGGCATCGACTTTAGCTTGCGGGTTGCTTCCCACCCGTCTAGCACAGGCAAACTCATATCCATCAGGATTAAATCGGGCACTTCTGCACAGGCTACGGAAACACCCTGCTCTCCGTTGATCGCAATCAAGATCTGGTATCCCCTGCGTTCGAGGCGGCGAGACAACATATCCCGGTTCATTTCGTTATCTTCGACCAGAAGGATTTTAGCCATAAGTTTCGCCCCTTACCAACGGACATTGATGAATGCAGGTAAATACCAGGTCACGCACTTCTTCAAGCAGGTAATCACGGCTGTAGGCTCCTTTCTCCAGAATTTGCTCTACATAACCGTTAAGGCGTAGCCGATCGGCAGGGGTCAGATCCATTGCTGTAATTACCAGGATTGGAATATGCCGACAGTCGGGCTGGCTGCGCAAGGATGAAATGAACTGAAATCCATCCATTTCTGGCATCATCAGATCCAGAAGAATCAGGTCTGGTCTCACGTCGGCAACTTGGTTAAGGGCAACCCGACCGTTTTCCGCTTCCGAAACCGACCATCCTTCCTTTGCCAAAATGCGGTAAAACATTTCACGGGTTGCCAAATCATCTTCGACAACCAGCACTCGCCCTCTCTCAGCCGGTGTTGCCTCCGTTGACTGCGGCTGATATTTCTCCAGCAAAGCTGTCAGTCGCTTGTAGTCGATAGGCTTTGTTAGATAGTCTGCTGCTCCTAACGCAAACCCTAAATCTTTGTTGTCCATAATGGTCAGGACAATTACCGGAATATCCGCCAGTTCGGGATCAGCCTTTAAGCTTGACAATACCGCCCAGCCATCCATCGTTGGCATGATCACATCCACGGTAATAACATCTGGCCGTAGCTTTCTGGCAATAAATAACCCTTCTTGCCCACCAGACGCTGTTTCTACTTGAAAGCCTTCTTTCGTCAGGTACTGCTCCATTAAATCTCGTACCGTTGGTTCATCATCAATTACCAACACCGTCAGCTTTTTAGATGAAGGAATTTCGGCGGGTTTTGAGGGTTCTACAATACCCAAGTCCGACCCTTTCCGTACGGAAGTGTCGCTTCGTCCACGATCGCTCACCTTCAACGGCAAATAAACCGTGAACGTAGACCCCTTACCGAGGTTGCTCTCAACCCTGATGTCGCCACCCATCATCTGGCAAAAACGGCGACTGATTGCCAATCCTAGACCAGTTCCGCCATACTTACGCGTTGTAGACGCATCCGCTTGAGTAAAGGCTTGAAATAGTCGGGAAACTTGCTCTTCGCTCATGCCAATGCCGGTATCGGAGACGGTGAAAAGGATGAGAGCGGAAGGATGAGGGATGAGGGATGGATTCTCCTTTTCATCCCTCATCCTTCCGCTCTCATCCCTTTCCACTGCTAACGTAATCGTCCCTTCTTTCGTAAATTTGCTGGCGTTACTAAGCAGGTTAAATAGGGTTTGGCGGATTTTGGTAATATCCGCATGCATGACCTCTAAATCATCTGGGCAGTGAACGATAAGTTTGTTGCTGTTCTTCTCAACTAGGGGTTGAACGGTCGCTTGTACCTCAATGATCAAATCAGAGATATTGAATGCTTCCAGGTACAGATCCATCTTGCCTGCCTCGATTTTTGAGATATCGAGAATGTCATTGATAAGACCCAGCAGATGTTTACCTGCACCGTGAATTTTTTCCAGGTCAGGAACGATGTCGTCGTATCCCATATCCTGTGAATCTTCCTGAAGCATTTCGCTGTAGCCGATGATGGCATTCAAGGGAGTCCGCAGTTCATGGCTCATATTTGCCAAGAACTGGCTCTTGGCACGACTGGCCGCTTCAGCCGCTTCCTTCGCTTTGAACAGTTCTTCTGCGGCCCGTTTGCGATCGGTAATATCTTTGACGGTGCCCTCGTAGTAAAGGAATTTGCCATCCCCGTCCCGCACTTCACAGGCATTCTCAGAAATCCAAATAATTGAGCCATCGTGACGGTACACCTGGGATTCAAAGTCAGTGACAGCGCCATGCTGGCTGATTAGCTGAATGAATTCCGTTCGACGTTGGGGATCGACGTACAGTTGACGATCGATCTGGTTGGAGAGGTTTGCAATCAACGCTGCTGAAGACTCATAGCCGTAAATTTTTGCCAAAGCAGGATTTGCACTGATGTAATTTCCGTCAGCGGTCGTTTGAAAGATGCCATCAGCCGCATTTTCAAAGATGCTGCGATATTTTTCCTCAGCTTGCTGGAGAGCCAACTCGGCCCACTTGCGATCGCTGATGTCCATTGTTACCCCAGTCATGCGGACAGGTTTGCCGCTGGCATCGTGAATGATATTTCCGCGACTATTAACCCAGTGAACGCTGCCGTCATCCCAGACAATACGGTATTCAACGTTATACTCCGAGCCATTTTCTAGGGTTAGATTCTGGGCCTGCTCCATAAAGGCTCGATCATCTGGATGAACCCGTTTGAAGAAGTCTTCATAGGTTGTGCTTTGCGTATCAGGATCTTCACCAAAAACCTCGGCAACCTCTCTAGACCACTTTTCTTCTCCGGTAACAATATTCCAGTCCCGGAAAGCCCCATGCGGGCTGCCCCTAAAGCCATTCGCAGCAATTCTTCCTGCTCTCGTAATGTAGCTTCTGATTGCCGTCGCTCCAGTTCTAACGCCTCTTCTACCTGCTTGCGTTTGATAAACTGCCCAACTTGGCTGCCCACCGTACTCATCATTTGGATCAGGTTGGCGTCGGGTTTGCGAATGGTTCGGTTGAAGAACGACATCACGCCAACAACCTGATCGCCTGCCTTGATGGGAAAGCCAAACGCCGATCGCAGCCCTGACCGAAACGCCATATCGCTCCTCAGAAAGCGATGGTCCTTCGTCACATCGGCGATCCAGATTGCCTCGCCAGTGCTCCAGACCAGCCCGTTCATCCCTACCCCAGATTCAAACGTCATGTCTGGGTTATCCGCCTGAAATTCAGACGATTTCGCTGAGGCCGATCCCCAACTTTGAATATATTCCAACCGTTGGGTGTCGAAATTGACGGTCCATAAATCTCCGAGATCCCACCCCAGGCTTTCGCAGATAGACTGCAAAATTGCGGGTGCTGCTGTGTCTAAAGTTGGTGCTTCTGCCAAAACCCGAGACGTTGCAAATTGCACACCCAGCCATTGTTCTGCCAGCCGATGCTGCGCCAAACTGCAGACAAGCGCAGCAAAAACTGCAACGACCGCCAGCAAGCTCAACAGCCCAAAAAGCCGGACCTGGAGTTTCTTCTGTACAAACTTGTTGATGCGGGTCTGAAGGAGCTGATCGAGTTCGGGAGAAGCGGCGTCATACAGGCTCAACTGGTCGGCAATTGCCCGATTACCTGCATGAGAAACCTCCCTGGTTGAGCATTCGCTCTTTGAACGCCAAGCTCACGGATAAGATTGGCGAAGTTCCGACTAGACCCTACACTTTCCTGAAAATTCTTTCCTAAAATAGATTTCAGCGAAGGGTTAAAGCTAGATGCAACATCTTGACCTCGGAGTATGGCTTTTCGGGACGCGTCGATCGAATTCGATAGCCCAATTAAGCGAACCTTTTCATCCAGCGTCATGGCCTTCTGCCTAATCGCTATTTCCCCCAGGTCCCTTGCCTGCCCCATATTCTTAACAGCGCTTGGAAGTTTGTTAACAAGGGCATCCATCAAATAGTAGGAGTCTAGATCAGGGTCCAAAATTAGATTGGAGGTATCTCCGACATGGGCGATCAACGCTAGCAGGTGATTACTTAGTTCTCCATGAAGTCTTAGCGCATTTTCTGGAGAAGCCTTGGGTAATGCCTGCCTTAGTTGCTGCCATTCAGACTTTAGATTAGTCCACACGCTGGACGTTTCTAATTTTCCTCCCAGTTCCTGGTCCCGTTTGTCGATTTCGGCGATCGTGGCAGCAATTTCAGTCTGCTTCCTCAACAGTTGTTGCTTAACGTCAGAACCGTTCTGCTTGGCCTGGGTCAGATATTGATATTGGGCAATCTGCTCCAGAAGTACGCGAAGAGGCGTGTTGTACTGCAAACCTAATCGCTCTTTGACCGCAAAATCAATACTGACGTTGATTTCAGCCATTAATCGGTTGATTACAACCACAAAAGGAACTGTAAAAACCAGGAATAAACCGATCAAAATCCCTCGTCCAGACAGCCGCCTCAGTGTATCTCTTCTCATGGGTTAGCTTCGATTGTTAAAGGGCATGGGGCTTCCCTAGACAAGTGGCTTAAAGAGCTATGTGAAGTGACCAAAACAAACAGCCATTCAGAATTCATCTGTTTCTTAAAATTGCACCAGCGGCGAAAAATTGCCTATAAGAATTAAGCACTTCTGTAGAGCCAAATCCGGATAAAGCGCTCCTTAAGTAATAATCGATACACCCAACTTGAAATTTTACAGGCTGTCACATCCTCATTTCACTCTGATGGTTCACATGGAGTTGGTTACTGTACTGGATTAATCTATAGTTCCCCAGTTTTCGTTAGATGTTTACTACCAAAGCCAATGCTTACTGAAGATTTTACTCTTTCACCTTGGAACTTAAGGAATCGTCCCTTGTTCTGGGGTCAGCGGACGTATTTGATGGGAGTTTTGAATGTTACACCGGATAGCTTCAGTGATGGGGGCAGTTCGATACACTGGATGCGGCATTAACCCAAGCCCGCCATCTCGTTACATCGGGGCCGATCTACTAGATATTGGGGGCAGTCTACCCGACCTCAATCGATCGCAATCCCTCTAGAAGAAGAGCTGAGCCGCGTTATCCCGATTATTGAAGCTGTGCGGCAGGAAACGAAGATTCCCATCTCAGTGGATACAACACGAGCTGCCGTTGCCGAGGCAGCGATCGCCGCTGGAGCAGATGTGGTGAACGATATTTCTGGGGCAACGTTTGACCCCGAAATGCTGCCCATGGTAGCAAAACTGCATGTCCCAATTGTCTTGATGCACATTCGCGGGACGCCTCAAACCATGCAGCAGTTAACCGATTACCAGGATTTAATCGGTGACATTTCTGAATTTCTAAAAACCAGAATTGAGGCCGCGATCGCCCACGGAATCGATCGTTCCCAGATCGCCGTTGACCCTGGTATCGGCTTTGCTAAGACCTACAGCCAAAATCTCGAAATCTTGCGCCGTTTATCGGAGTTTCGTTCCCTCGGCTGCCCGATTCTGGTCGGGACCTCCCGCAAAAGCTTCATTGGGCACATCTTGAATCAGCCCATCCCCCAGGAACGGGTCTGGGGAACCGCTGCAACCTGCTGTGCCGCGATTGCCGGATTTGCCGATATTCTTAGGGTCCACGACCTGCGCGAGATGCGGGATGTCTGTCAGGTTGCGGACGCCATTTGGCGATATAAGGAACCCGTGAAATAATTGAAGCCGAGAGATAAATAGCTTATTTCGTTTGAAATGAATCTAAGGATGTCTGAGACGCATGATTAGCAGCGGATTAATAACGGATAGCGCGAATAGTTGACGGTTTCAGCTCAATATCACCATCCGTTTCATCCGTTTTCTATCCGTTGCCAACTGGTTTGTCACTTTCAGACATCCTCTCAAGGCTACACAATCGCTATCGTGAAAGCGTTTGTGAAAGATCCTGGGTTGTGGGTGCTGAAGAAGCGATTTCCAGAACATTTAAGTCAGGGAGATTTAAGCCATGAATCAACTTAAAACGGTTGCGCTGTTGGGTTTATTGTCGGGTCTGCTGGTGGCGATCGGCTATTACGTGATTGGTGGCACAAGTGGCATCATCATTGGCATCGTGCTGGCAGCCGCTATGAATTTAGGTTCCTGGTTTTCTCCGATAAGATTGCCCTAGCAGCTTACGGTGCTCAACCGATTTCTCCAGAGCAGGCACCCGGTTTACACGCAATGCTGGAGCGGTTGAGCCAGCGTGCAGGCATCCCTACCCCCGCCCTCTACGTTGTTCCCAGTCCTGGAGCAAATGCGTTTGCAACGGGACGAGACCCTCAGCACGCGGCTGTTGCGGTTACAGAAGGAATCGTCAACCTGCTGACAGAAGAAGAACTAGAAGGCGTCATTGGCCATGAACTGACCCATGTTCTTAACCGGGATACGTTGACTCAGGCAGTAGCGGCAACCGTAGGGGGAGCCATTTCACAATTGGCGTACATGGCGCAATGGGCAAGCATGGGTGCCGCCTATTCACGGGATGATCGACGAGGCTCAAATCCGATCGGTCTCCTGCTGGCAGCGATCCTGGCCCCCTGGCGGCGACCCTTATCCAAATGGCGATTTCACGCACGCGAGAATTTGAAGCGGATGCAGGTTCGGCTAAGTTGACCAACAATCCACGTGCGCTGGCCAGTGCCCTCCAGAAGCTAGAAATGGGCGCTCAACAAATGCCTATTCAAGGCAACCCCTCATTTGGCCCCTGCTGATTATCAACTCATTTTCTGGACAGGGCCTTGCAAGTCTGTTTGCCACCCATCCTTCTACAGAAGCTCGAATCGAACGGCTGCTCCAGCTTGAGCAGGAGATGTTGAGTGCGGGTTCAACCAGTTTTTCTTAAAGGGTAAATCTCGATCGAACCCGCCCCTACGACCGACTTTGTTTAACTCCCATGCCTAGGAAACTGTGGTAGAAACTGCCGGGTTTGGTTCAGAATTCGGCAAGTTTTCAGTGGGTAAACTTGAGGCTGGCAGTTCTGCCTGACCAACTAGGTTTAAGTCTGGCGGGTTAGTAACGGGGTTTCTTGGAACACTTTCAAATCAAACCAGAAAGTTGTGCCCTTGCTAACTTCACTAACAAGATGCACTCTACTGTGGTGCTTCTCGACAATATTTCGAACGATCGATAAACCTAAACCAGTCCCTTCTAACGTGTGTACCCGGTTTTCAACTCGAAAGAAGCGATCGAAAATAGCTTCCTGGTCCTCTAAATCAATCCCAATCCCCGTATCGGCGATCTCAACTCGAACAAACTTATCTGACATCTCAGAATCTGAAGCACTATTCCCGGTATCAAGAGTATCCGGAGGTGGGGTAAGAAAAGGGCTGGGCTTTCCGTTTACCGTACTATTTGCATGTCCTTCCGTAACTAGATAGGCACGCATCGCCACTTTTCCACCAGCTTCGGTAAATTTCAGCGAATTACCAACAAGATTGGTGAAAACCTGAAGCAAAAGGTCGTAATGGCCAACCACGGGGGCAGACCTGGCTGAATGTCCTGAATCAGTTCGATTCCTTTGTCTTTGGCGTTGAGCTGGTAGGTACGCAGCGTTTGCTCAATGGGCTGCGCCAGATCAACCGCCTCCATGTGGTAAAGCTTGCAGGATTCAAGCCGGGACAGGTCTAGTACGTCGTTAACCAATCGAGTCAGACGATCGGTTTCTCGATTAGCCGTCTCCAAAAATTCCTGCCGCTCCTCATGGTTGAGGTCTTCCCCGTACTCGTATAGGGTTTCAATAAACGACTTGATATTGAACAGTGGCGTTCTCAGTTCGTGGGAGACGTTGCTGATGAACTGGCTCTTTGCTTCGTTCAGTTCAGCTTCACGGGTGATATCCTGCACAGTCATGGCAATCCCTCTGACGTTCTCGCGGGAGAGATCTAAAACGGTAGTCAGGAGGATACGAACCGTACGATCGTTCGGCTCTTTCAGCCCAATCCGGAATTCAGCACCCTCGCGCAATTCTCCCCGCGCGATTTGATAGAGCGGACGGGTAACTTCCGTTTGAATTTCGGCAGGCAGCAGATAGAGAAGATTAGTCCCTTCGACGTTTTTCCCTTCCCAACCAAATAAACGTCGAGCGGTCGGGTTGACCAAAATTACCTGCATGTTTGTGTCTAGCAGTACGGCTCCATCGGCAATGGTTGCAACAAGGGTTTCCAGCTTGGCTTTTTCGGCAGTCAGTTCTTCAATATTTTGTTCTTCGTAACGCTCCAGCCGTTCAGCCATATCGTTAAAGCTGGCAATCAGTTCGCCCAGTTCCCCACCTAGCGGCAGGTCAACTCGCTGCTTAAAGTTACCGGACGCGATATTTTTGACCCCAACCAGCAGTTCTTTAATCGGTTTCGTAATAGTCAGTGCGTTGAAAACTGCACCCAGGATGACCATGACCCAGATTGAGACGAAAACAGCAATGGTGACATCCCGCGTCAGGTGGGAAGAGATTACCACAGTTGGATTTGGGTTGGTCCCGATCGCCAAGACTCCTTATAAATTCCTTCGTAGATAAGCGGCACAAAAACATCCGTCACCTCTCCATCGGGAGTTAGGTGCTGCCGAACCATCGGCACTTCTATGTTCGCAGCGTAGTCATCGGGCAGGTGAATTTTGCGGCGGATCGTCAGGGAATTTTGAACTTCAGACTCTGAAAAGGGAATCCCGAAGAAGATATTGCCTTCTTCATCTGCGTACAGCATGTAGCGAATGCTGGAAGTACTGCTGTAGAAGCGATGGGAGAAGCGCGCCAGCTCGGTCCGATTGTTTTCACCAATCAGGGGAGCGACGTTTGCCGCTAGCAGTAAGCCTAAGTCCCGACCAAAGCGGGTGTCATTGAGGCGGGCATCCTGCTGAATCGTGTTCACAGCCCAAAAGGTCAGGCCACTCATAATTAGAGAAACAACCAGGGTAGCGGCAGCCATCAATTTGGTCTGAAGCGTGAATTCAGACCACCAGCTTGCGATCGTCTCCCTGATTTTGTTGAGGAATGCAAACAAGGTTTGTTTTCCCGACCAATAACTTTAACTATATGTTAACTGAGGGTTGGCTTGTCGTTCTCACCCGATAACCAATGTCTCGACGGTAGTACATTCCTTCGAACTCAATGTGGCTCACTGCACTGTAAACATTTGCGAAGGCATGGTCAAAGGTTTCCCCGATCGCGGTTACGCCCAGCACTCGTCCCCATCGGTTGTGATCGTTTTCTGGTTCAACTGGGTTCCTGCGTGAAACACAACAGCCCCTTCGGTTTCAGCGGCATTAATCCCGGCAATGGGCATCCCCTTAGCGTAGGTACCGGGGTAACCTCCGCTGCAATCACCACGCAGGCGGCAGCTCCCGATTTCCATTTGATTAGCGGTAATTCGGCTAAACGTCTCTGGGTGCAGGCAAGCAGTAATTCGTCCAGAGGGTATCCAACAACGGCAATACTGCTTGAGTTTCCGGGTCTCCAAAGCGGCAATTAAACTCAATGACCTTAGGATCGCCCTCTGGCGTAATCATTAACCCAGCGTACAGAACTCCCCGGTAGTCAATGTTGCGTTTTCTCAATGTGGCGATCGCTGGTTCCAGAATCTCAGCTTGAATTCGCTTCATCAATTCTGAGGTAACAATGGGAGCAGGCGCGTAGACTCCCATACCGCCCGTGTTCGGTCCCGTATCTCCCTCACCAATGCGTTTGTGATCCTGTGCTGGCAGCAAAGGCCGAATCGTAATGCCATCAGTCAATGCCAGAATAGACACTTCCTGCCCAGTCAGGCATTCCTCAATCACAACCAGCTTTCCCGCTTCCCCAAACTGTCCTTCAAACGCAGCCGCGATCGCCGCCTTGGCTTCCTCCACAGTTGCCGCAACCGTAACGCCCTTTCCGGCTGCCAGTCCGTCCGCTTTGATGACGATCGGCGCACCCTGGGCTGTAACGTAAGCTTGCGCGGCTGACTGATTGTTGAAGACGGCACTCTTTGCGGTTGGTATTCGTGCTTCCTGCATTAAAGCTTTTGCCCACGATTTGCTTGCCTCAATCTGGGCACCCAGCCGTGTTGGGCCAAATACGGTCAACCCCTGACCTTGCAAATGGTCCGTTATTCCAGCAGCTAGAGGCACCTCTGGACCGACAACAACCAGAGAAATCTCGTTGGCCAGCGCAAACTGTCCAATTCCTTCAAAATCATCAATACTTAAGGCTAAGTTCTGGCAGCCTTTCATGGAAGCCGTTCCCCATTTCCGGGGCGCATATCACCTGCTCTACCCCAGGGGACTGTAAAAGTGTCCAGGCGAGGGCATGCTCACGACCACCGTTACCAACAACCAGAATCTTCACATCATCCCTGCCGTTCAAATAACGCCCTTCATTATGTCATGCTCTCTCACAGTGAATGGTGAACTGATGAGATTTTAGATTGAGATTAGGGGATCCCGTCTCTGCACTCCTATCCCTCATCCCCTTTCTCACAGCCCCTATCTCCCCTCATACTTGACACCTATACCCCTCACCTCTTTACAGACATAGCATTCAGTTGACGAAGCGGGCTAAGATGCGTTTGATTCTTTAAAGGCAATGGCAATGGTGAAGAACGGCTTTCAATTAAGCAAAGGCAGGACGCGCAACAAATCGGTTAAAACTTCGAAGATTTCCTATGTAGCGCTGGTAGGGATGATTTTAGGAGCAACCTGGCCTACTGAAGCGATCGCTCAAATATTCCAACCCTTCCCCAACAGCCAGCCATTTCCACCCAATCAGCAGCTTGAAAACCCGTTTCCCCCTGCCCAACCGTTTCCTCCCACTCCAGATTCGCAGACTAATCCATCAGAACAGCCAACCCAACCAACCCAACCCATTGAATCGCCTCAACCGACTCAACCAGCTCAGCAGAATCCGCCGCTACCCAAAAGGCAACCCAATGAGTTTCCGCCCAATCCCTTAGAGGTTAAAACGCCCGATCCGCTCCTTCCAGCAGGCGCAGATAAACGCCCCTTAACAGCGGCTGAGCGACGAAAATTGGTTCCGGCTCTGGACCAATTGAACGCGCAGGCAACTGCCCAGTACAAGGCAGGCGATCGGCTGGGGCTTACGAAACGTGGAATCGAGAAATGCGGTTGCGACGATTCCTGGGGCCCGTCGAAGAAGTCAAAGCGCTGGGCAGGTTTGGTGACATTGCCTGGAAAGACAGCGAAACGCCCCAGGTACGGTGGATTACCCAACGATTAGATAAACTCTGGGATCAGGCAAAAGCACCCACTCCAGGGTTTGGAAACAACATCAACCTGAATAATGCAAATGTTGTCGGACGGACGGCCTTGCTTGAAGCACTAGGGTTAGCTTATCAGCAAGTCCGACAACCACAGACAGCTGTTGCGGTTTATCAACAGGTCATTCAAGAAGCACGGCAACGTAAGGACTCCAAGAAAATTGATGAAACGTTGAATACCCTTGCCCAACTTCATCTGAGCTGGTTTGACTATCCCAACGCAGCAGCTAGTTATAAGGAATTATTGAACCGGACAAGAGCGCGGGGCGATGCTACAAATGAGGGGATTTATCTCAGCCAACTGTCTTACGTTTATGAACAGGCAAAGCAACCAGCCGACGCAATCCCCTATCAACAACAGCTTGTCAATTTCTACATTAAGCAGAATAATCCCAATCTAGTTCCGGCCCTCAAGATCAAGATTGCAGATAATTACCAATTAATCTCCCGACCCGATTTAGCAGAGCGAAATTACCAATCTGCCTATCAACTTGCCCAACCCTTGCTTGAACTGGGATACGCCAGCGAAGCGCTTAAGAAACTGGGAGCGCTGTATCTGTTTAACAACCGTCTCGATGCCGCTCTACGGGTCTACAACTATTTGGTTGGAGTTGAGCAGCAGGCTTACAACGTCTACGGGATGATGGATGCCTATGATCAACTTGGTCAGATTTATTTGGTCCGAAAAGCTTATCCTCAAGCACGAACCGCTTTTCAGAGAGGATTGGGATTAGCTAAACAGTTGAAATATAAGGAAGATTATTTCACAACTCAAATTCAGAAAATTTCTAAGCAGACACAGTAATCCGTGCAGTAGCTGCATTAGTACAGCAGAGAGGAGGACTATTAAACCTCTGTTTTTGCCGTACTAATCTTTGGTGTACTAATTAAAACCGCTGGATCTGTACCTTTTCAGAATATACGTAATCATTCGAAGGTAGTCATAGCGATCCTATTTGGATCGTGAGAGAGGTTTCCAATAGAAACCTTTCTCACAAAGCATCTCATTCTCACAAATGATTTAGGACTGCTGCAGTATGAACTCTGATAAAATGGAGAGTTTGCACGGACTTCAATGCTTGCTAAGGAGACACCCTAATGGCTCGGATGTATTATGACGCGGATGCAAATTTAGATTTGCTTGCTGGAAAGACGATCGCGATTATTGGTTACGGTTCTCAGGGACATGCCCATGCCTTGAATTTGAAAGATAGCGGGCTGAACGTGATTGTCGGTCTGTATCCGGGCAGCAAATCCGCAGTCAAGGCGAAGGAATCCGGGCTAACGGTTCACAGCGTCAATGACGCGGCAAAATTAGCAGACTTTATCATGATTCTGCTGCCGGACGAAGTGCAGAAAGCCGTTTACAAGAATGAGATCGGCCCCATTTAACCGAAGGTAAGACGCTGGCATTTGCCCACGGCTTCAATATTCACTTTGCGCAGGTGGTTCCCCCAGCAATATTGATGTGGTGATGATTGCACCTAAGGGACCGGGACATTTGGTTCGTCGAACCTACGAACAGGGAGAAGGTGTACCTGCTTTGTTTGCGGTTTACCAGGATGCTAGTGGACAGGCCCGCGATCGAGCAATGGCTTATGCAAAAGGCATCGGCGGCACCCGCGCTGGTATTTTGGAAACAACTTTCCGAGAAGAAACCGAGACGGATTTGTTTGGAGAACAAGTTGTTCTATGCGGTGGTTTGACCGCATTAATCAAAGCCGGATTTGAAACCTTGGTGGAGGCTGGATACCAACCCGAACTGGCCTATTTTGAATGCCTGCACGAAGTCAAGCTGATTGTTGACCTGATTGTAGAAGGCGGACTCGCCAAAATGCGGGACAGCATTTCAAATACGGCAGAATATGGTGATTTCACCCGTGGTCCTCGCATCGTTACCGATCAGACTCGCGCTGAAATGCGCAAGATTCTGACTGAAATTCAAACAGGCCAATTTGCTCGCGAATTTGTGCTGGAGAACCAATCTGGCAAACCCGGATTCACCGCAATGCGCCGCCGCGAAGCCGAGCACCCGATCGAAGAAGTCGGTAAGGATTTGCGCGCCATGTTTAGCTGGCTTAAGAAAGCATAGGCATCATTACAGGACGGTTCGCCTTTGCAAATTTGGAATGAAGATTCTCTATATTCCTGGTTCAGATCAACTGCAACCAGGACATTTTTTGGCAGAATGTTTGCTGACAAAAGTTTACAAATTTGCGACATTAACCGTACTACCTGGAAGGGAAGCATCGGGGCAGCAGGTTTTAATAATCAACAACCGCCAGTGAAATTCTGTTTTCAGTGAAATTCTGTTTTGCCCCCTCTTTAGCCTGAAACAAACTTAAACATTGGGAAGCCGATTTAATGGTTGAGTGGATTACAAACACCATGCATTCCTTAGGCTATGTAGGAATTGGGATGCTGATGTTCCTGGAAAATTTATTCCCTCCAATTCCTTCAGAGCTGATCATGCCGCTGGCTGGATTTACGGTAGCACAGGGCAAAATGGACTTTGGGCTGGCCGTTCTAGCAGGAGTCGTTGGCACCATGCTGGGCGCGCTGCCCTGGTATTACGCCGGTAAAGTTCTGGGAGAGAAGCGCCTGCGACGGCTTGCCGACAACTATGGCAAGTGGCTTTCCCTCTCTGCAAAAGATATTGACAAAGCGAACTACTGGTTTAATAAGCATGGCGCGAAGGCTGTCCTTCTTTGCCGTCTGGTGCCAGGAGTTCGGACTGTCATTTCGCTACCTGCTGGTATCAGTCAGATGGAGATCGCTCCTTTCCTGATCTATTCAAGCATTGGAACCACCCTCTGGATTATTATCCTGACGGCTTTAGGGTACTTCCTTGGAAACAACTACTCCCTGGTCGATGACTACCTTGGTCCTGTCTCTAAAATTGTTTTGATTGGGTTAGTTGGGGTATTTGTAGTCTGGGTTTTGAACCGCAAGAAGCAGTTAAAAGCCGCGAGACAAAAAGCCCGATTGCGATAACTGAGATATGGGAAAAGACCAGAAGATAGGAGGACGAGGAGATGAGGACAAGGTAAAAATAATCTTTCTTATCCTTTATCCTTCAGCCTTTATCCTTGTATCCCTCTGCCTTTATCCTTGTATCCCTTTACCTTTATCCTTATACTTTCAGCCCTCAGTGAACTTTCAACTACAGGGAACCGTCACTGTAGTATCTCTAGTTGCCGATGTTCGTTACCGACTATTGAACGCTTAGGAGAAAAAGAATGAATTTAGACGCCGCCCATCTTCGTCACTGGATTGAGATGCTGGGCTATTGGGGCGGGCATCTGGCAATTTGGGCGATCGTCTTTGCTGAGTCAGGGCTGTTGCTTGGCTTTTTCTTACCGGGCGACAGTTTGCTTTTCACCGCAGGGTTTCTAGCCTCACAAAATATTCTGAATATTCAACTCCTGGTCCTGGGTGCTTTTATCTGTGCAGTTGTGGGAGATAATGTTGGCTATGCAACTGGTCACAAGTTTGGTCGTCGCTTGTTTCGCCGGGAAGACTCCTGGTTATTCCATAAAAGCACTTAGTTTCTGCTCAGAAATTTTATGAGAAGCATGGAAAGAAAGCCATTGTCCTTGCCCGCTTTATGCCCATAGTGCGAACTTTTGCGCCAATTGTGGCTGGTATCGGGGCAATGAAATACCGAACATTTGTCTCTTACAACATAATTGGCGGATTTGTCTGGACATTTGGCGTTACCCTGCTAGGCTACTTCTTGGGACAGCTAATTCCGGATGTGGATAAATATCTACTACCCATTATTTTGGTGATTGTGGTTGTCTCAATTGCACCTTCCATCCTTCACCTTTATCAAGAGCGAAAATCGAACAAACATTGAACGCACGCGATCGCTACTTGCAGCTTTTAGCCTATGTTCGCCCTCAGGGTCGGACCATTTTTCAAGCATTAATCTGCACCCTGGTTTTCATGGCAATTTGGCCGTTGCTGGCAAGTATGGCAGGTCAGTTAGCGGTGTCTATTGCCCAAGGTAATGTGCTGAATATCGCCCGACTGGCTGGAATCAGTGTCTTTATCTTTCTAATTCAAAAAATTGCTCAATATGGCCAGGATTCGTTGATTGCTAAGGCCTCCCTGGCGATCGTGTTTGACCTCCGCAAACAGGTCTATGCTCACCTTCAACGCCTTAGCTTGAGCTACTTCGAGAAGGCCCAAAGCGGCGATCTTGCCTATCGTTTAACGGAGGACATCGATCGGGTTGGGGAAGTTGTCAACAAAATTTTTCACCAGTTTCTTCCCAGTACCTTACAGTTGGTTGTTGTACTGGGCTACATGGTTTACCTGAACTGGCAGTTGACGCTTGCAACCCTGGTAATCGCCCCGCTAATAGCCCTACTCATCACCTCCTTCGGCGAACAGCTCCGCAAGCTTTCCTTCCGCAGTCAGAGTCGCGTCTCAAACCTATCAGCATTGTTGGTGGAAGTGTTCAGCGGGATGCGGTTGGTGCAAGCCTTTGCCGCCGAGGACTACATGTTAGATCGCTTTAGCCGTGAGGCAGAGCGTAACCGTCGTGCCCGTTATCGCACCGAGCAACTAAAAGCAATTCAGCTACCGGTCGTTGGATTTCTAGAATCCGCAAGTTTACTGCTCCTGCTGCTGCTAGGGGGATGGCAAGTCCACCTCGGCAACCTGACAGGAGGGGCGTTTGTCAGCTATCTGACGGCGGTACTCATGCTGATTGACCCCATTTCCCTGGTGACGAGTAATTACAACGAGTTTAAGCAGGGGGAAGCGTCGATCGATCGCATTTTGAGCTGATTGACATTCAGCCCACTGTTCTAGAACAGCCAGGTGCCGTTGCGTTGCCGCCAGTAACGGGCAAAGTCGAATACCAGAACGTCAGTTTTTCCTATCAAGCAAATCAGCCTGTATTGAAGAATCTGAATCTGATAGCAATGCCCGGAGAAGCGATCGCTGGTAGGAGCCTCTGGTGCAGGGAAAACGACGCTGGCTAATTTGTTACCCCGCTTCTATGACCCACAGGAAGGATACATCCTGATTGATGGAACAGATATTCGGGATGTGACGCTGGTTAGTCTCCGGCGGCAAATTGGCATCGTCCCCAGGAAACAATTTTATTCTCTGGCACGATCGCCCACAATATCGCCTTTGGGCAGGCAGAATTTGATCTGGAGGCCGTTCAAAAAGCCGCCATGATTGCTAACGCCCATCAATTTATTGTGGAGTTTCCTCAGGGTTATCAGACCTGGGTAGGTGAACGGGGTGTCAACCTATCGGGTGGGCAACGGCAGCGGTTGGCGATCGCTCGCGCCGTGCTGCTTAACCCACGTATCCTGATTTTGGATGAAGCGACCTCCGCGCTGGATTCTGAATCTGAAGCCCTCGTTCAAGAAGCGCTGGAACGGTTGATGCAGAACCGAACCGTTTTCATTATTGCCCACCGCCTTGCTACCGTTCGTCGCGCCGATCGGATCCTGGTTTTGGAACAGGGTCGGCTGGTAGAATCCGGCACCCATGCTGAGCTGCTTGACCGGGGTGGACGCTACGCTCGATTCTACGCTCAACAGTTCCAGGAGTGAGGTGCAGAGACATTCCCCGATCTCCGCTCCATCCTTTGTCCTTGCGTTTAGACTGGGAATACAATCTCATAGGGAGCAATCCTTGTGGGCAGTAACGGCATAGAATTCAGGACGTCCTGCGAGCTATCTCGTTGACCTAAAACCCGAATGCTTGCTATATCACTACCCGCACGTGCCACCTGCTACAAATCCTGCGCAAGTTCTCAGGACTATTATCTATGGAACCTCTCCTGGCTGCTCTCACACTGGCGATCGTTGGATATATCTTCGGTTCGGTCAAAATCATCAATCAAGGGAATGAGGATTGGTTGAGCGGTTTGGGCAATATCGCCGAACGCTGAAACCAGGACTCAACTTTGTCATTCCGGTTGTTGATACCGTTTTGGTCGAGTCAACTCGTGAACAATTGCTTGACATTGAACCTCAATCTGCAATTACGCGGGATAACGTTTCGCTCACTGTCGATGCCGTAATGTACTGGAAAATTTTGGACATCCAAAAGCCTATTACGCGATCGCAGATTTGGAAGAAGCTCTGGAGAATTTGGTCGTCACAACGCTACGCTCTGAAATTGGCAAAATGGACCTGCGAGAAACCGTTTCTAGCCGAGTCGCTATCAATAAAGCGCTGCTGCAGCAGTTAGACGAGGCAACCGAAACCTGGGGAGTGAAAGTTATTCGAGTAGAGGTGCAGGAAATCAAAATCTCCGACACCTTGAGGGAAGCGCTGGAAGCAGAACGGGCAGCAGAAAGTAAACGGAAAGCGGCCATTTCAGAAACGGAAGGAATGGTGGAATCCATCCAGCGCATTTCCCGCGCATTGCAGTCCCAATCAAACTCTCAAGAGGTTCTAAAGTTTCTCGTTGCTCAACGATATGTGGATGCAAACTTGAAACTGGGAGACAGCAACAACTCAAAATTATCTTCATGGATCCTAAAGCTTTGAGTGAGTCTGTCAGTGAATTAATTGCGGGAAGTGATGTAGAGGACATCATCGATAAAAAACTCGACAACGGACAGTCGTAACGGCAGGTTGAGCTATTTGAGCTTAAATTTTGAGCAGCAGATTAGCAATTTCCTTAAAAGAAACCAGGGATGGATACGTCGAAGGCTATTCATCCGGTGCCAACTTTGAATTAGAATCGATCTTGAACTTGTTGTGAACCGTCGCTTTTACATTCGCTTATGGATATTCTGACGCTGGGATGGGTTGGGCTACTGGCTGTATTTACGTTCTCCATCTCTCTTGTGGTTTGGGGACGTAACGGCTTCTAGTAGACAACGGGTAAAGGTTGCGTTGGTAATGGGTAACGGGTGATGGGTAATGGTTTCGTTCGATCGCCTGTCACCCGTTATCAGTGTCTTAAAACGCTCTTAGTCTTAAAACGCTTTTCAATAGATATTTAGAACGGCTGTGGAATCCTCGGTTTTCAATATTCTGGTTCTGGTTGCGTTTGGCTTGCTGGTTGTGGTTAGTGGAGGAATCGGCTACCTAACCCTGGCCGAATGGCGCGATCGTCGTCGCCGTCAGCAAGAAACCCGCAACGATCGCCCCAGCCGCAGTTCCAGTAAGGCAAAAAATAATTTTTTCAAAATTGCATAATTAGATATTTCACAAGATATACGTCCTGTGGTTAAATTTTCCTTAAAATTCAAGGAAACTCTAGTTCTTGGCTAGAGGTTTATTTGTCACAGGAGAACCGTCATGCTGCAGGAAATCCAGGAAGAGAATTTTTAGATGGATTTGCGGTTGGAGAGCTGACCAGTCGTCTCAAATATCAGGCTCCCTCCCAAATCAAAGAATGGATTGCCCTGGATAAGCTCAACAACTTTAAGGGAACTCTGCGAAAGTACAACTACAGTATTACGAGTCTAACGGCTGACCCAACCGATGCGTCAAAGGTTTTGATTGTGGCAGAGAAAACGGCTGAAGGGATTAATCGCAGTCTGGTTCAAGCATTTACCCAAAGTGATCGCTTTATGGATGGTTGGGAAGCCGGTTGTTTACATGGCTTGTTGCACTATGGACAGCCTGCAAAAGTTGAGCAGTGGGTAAAAATCAATAACTTAGATGCTATCCAGAAAGTACTGGATGAGCATCACTATGTCATTACGTCCCTTCGAATCCATCCCGAAGACAAGCGCTGGACAATGCTGAACGCTCAAAAAGACTGCGATGCCTGACAAGATTAAGACAAAAAATTGGTAGTGTATCTACTGAAACTGTTGCGGAAACAGAGCCTGCGGTTACAGGCTCCGCTCTGTTTCTGCTATTTAATTTTTGCAATTAGGAAAAGTACCCTACCTGGGTACTGCTGAGATCCAGGTTAGTCGGCCACTATGGATTTGTTCGGATGAAGCAGCGCCGAGTTCGAACAAATCCAAAAACATAACTAACAGGAACTCAAAACAATGTCTGAATCAATTCTACCTCTGCTTACCCTTCCCGTTGATCCTCAAAAGGATGTTAAGGGTACCGCTGAAATGGAACTGTGCTGCCGTCCCACTTATGTCGCGATCGACTCCTTGACGGTGGAATCGGAAGAATGTGGCGTAGACACAATCTTCCCCTCCAACAAGCCCTTCACAGTTAGCTCCAAGATCCGGTTTTATGGTTCTGGTGCTCTGGCTGTAATGGCGTTGAATGTTCCCCTTCAAATCCGTTACACCGCTGAATCTTACGGTCCTGGAAAAGAGCAAGTCATTGCTGAAGTTAAAATCAACACTGTCGCTGGCAAACTGGTTTACGACGCGACTGCCATTGTTCCTGCAGGTCTGTTAGATGGCGATACTCTCTATCGCATCAGTGTGTTGTTCCGTGCAGGTGCTGAAGGTTCTAACCTCGCGATCGCTAACGGATTCGCTTCTGGCATCTTAGTTGAGGCTTTCAACTAACCCTGGCATTGCCAGAAGGATGCGGGGTCTTGCACCCAACAACCTAGACCTCCTCCAGTGAAGTGACACCAGACTGGCAGGTGCCTCCGGTGCCTGCCAGTTCTTTCAAGCGGTTGCTTGCGTAAACAAAAATTTGGTTCAAACGCTCCCTAAATCTAAAAAGTTTGATTCCAATCAACCCTATTGAGGACACTGCGATGAATGACCCTCAAACGTTCACCGCTGGCTTGCAATGCACGCTTTCTAATCTAAGTGCAAGCAGCATGGAGAACTTAACCGGCACTCAACTTGAGAAAAATGAGCCGTTTCGACTCAGTGTGACCATTACTTTCAGCGACACGATCGACGGTAATTTAGCCAACCTCCTTATGCCGTTAGAGTTGGCAATTCGAGTGAACTTTAGCGCCCGATCGTTCGAAGGTCCCAGTCGTGAAATCGACCTCGGTCATATTACGCTCAATACGACAGCAGATGTATTAACTTACACACCCGTTCTGGTGATTCAGGGAGGTGCAGAATCCGTCGGGCTGAATCCCAACGAAGTTTACCAAATTAGAGCAATCGTCCGGGTTGGACATGCACCCTTTTCTACCCCTGTGTTGGGACGTGGTTTCATTAATGGTCTGGATTTACCTGTTGGCAAATTAGAAACACTCCCCATCAAACCGGTCAAGGAAACAGCTTCCAAGCAACCAGAAACGAACAAAGCGCAAACCCCAACCAAATCAAGATCTCCTCGTAGTAGGAGCGTTAAGGCTTAGCTTAGAAGAAGCGCAAATAATTTTTAATCCCTATGAATAAGCCGCTTATGTAAGGGCAAACACCATCTGGCCTTGCAAAGGAGTTCCTATGCGTGAATCACGCATTCCATTCCTTATCGGTTCAAGCCATCCATCATTTCAACAGCAGGAAGCAGACCATGACCGAAAAATCAGTCCCTCACCATTCAAAAGATTTAAGCCGCTATATCTGGCGGGGTGGACAGAAGATTGAAATTGAAAAAGAAAACGATCGCTTCACCGTCATGGTTTCTGACCCCAAGCTGGCGGAGGTGCTTCGGCAAATACCGGGCATCCATGAGGTTCAACCTGTAACGGCTCAGATCTTTAAGATAAAGACGACAGCAACCAACCTTGGGAATGTAATGGAACGCCTGCGCTCCGATGCCTACAGCGCGATCGCTCATCATGCCTATCGTCCCAAGGATTCTGAAGGCACAATTTATTATCTGACCGATAAAATCATTGTCCAATTTGCTTCCGGAGTAAGCTCTGCCGAAATTAACGCCCTGTTTGAGAAATATCACTTAAACCCGATGAAACAATATGAAGGTTTACCCGGTAGCTATCTTCTGCAAGTAACAAGCGACAGTGGCGCAAATCCGGTCAAGATAGCCAATCAGTTAATGGAGGAGGCGATTGTTGTCTCTGCTGAACCAAATCTGGTCAACCGATTTCAACCCGGGTTCTTTCCCAACGACACGCTTTTCCAGCAGCAGTGGCATTTGAATGCCGAATCAACAGCAGATGTGCTTCAAGAAGCGTCCATCAACGCCGCCGCCGCTTGGGAGGTCACTCGTGGTGATCGCAGTATTGTCGTTGCAGTAATGGATGATGGGTTCGACATCGAACACCCCGATTTTCAGGGCGAAAATAAAATTGTTTCTCCCAAAGATTATGTGAATGGTGATGTCAATCCTTTTCCACGAAACAGCGATCGGAGCTATCACGGTACCAGTTGTGCAGGGGTGGCTATTGCTGAATGCAATGGACGTGGAGTTGTCGGTGTTGCACCTGGATGTGCATTCATGCCTGTGCGCTTTCCTTTCTCTGCCGATGATGACTTACTCATCGAGATTTTTAATGAAATCGGCAAAACGAGTCATGTCATTTCCTGTAGCTGGGGTCCCCCGCCCGTTTACTCTCCCCTATCCATACCTCTGGCAGCCGTATTAACAAAACTGGCGGAAACGGGTGGACCACGAGGCAAAGGATGCGTCATCTGTTTTGCAGCCTCTAACTTCAATGCCCCAATTAACGATCGGGTCAATGCAAATGGCTTTGTTTGGTTGGATCCTCGCTCACGACAAAAGACAACGACCGTTGGGCCTATTTTGAACGGGTATGCTGCCCATCCTAGTGTGATTGCTGTTTCGGCTTCCACCAGCCTTAACCATCACGCTGCTTATAGCAATTGGGGTAGCGAAGTGAGTGTTTGTGCCCCAAGTAATAATGTTCATCCTCTCAATCCTGAAAAGATTATTCCCGGTCTCAGAATCTGGACAACTATGGACAGAGGGACTGGTGATGGGAAGTTTCCCGATGGTTACACTGGAAACTTTGGCGGAACATCCAGCGCAACCCCTGTTGTTGCAGGAGTTGCTGCTCTGGTGTTATCTGCCAATTCAGAATTGAGCGCTGCCGAAGTAAAAGAGATTTTACAAATGACGGCTGACAAAATTGTGGATACCAACCTGGATACCTCTGGTTCAATCCGAGGTCAGTATGATGAAAACGGCCATTGTGAATGGTTTGGGTACGGCAAAGTGAATGCGGCAAAGGCAGTCGAAGAGGCAGCGCGGCGCAAAAACCAGCGTTAAGCCAAAATCTACAGGTTGACCGTCTACCAGAAAGTACAGGTACACCCATAAACGAAAGATCGCTAATCGTGTAAGTGAGAACGACTCACCAATTAATGATCGATATGGTTGATTAAATAACGTCCAGCTACTTAAACTACCTTCATGAGTGAGGCCCAAGTTAACATTGCCGCTTTTTCCTGCAAGCTCTCTAATTCAATTGCTTTTACAACCAACCCAGAAGAACCAGAGACAATTTTGCGCCAGGATAAGTCGTTTGGGTTGGGAGTGACGATCGAATTCGGCGGATCGGGCGCGATCGCACTTATGCCATTAGCGCTCACTATTCGCGTGAATTTCTTTGCCAAGGCTTACGGCTACGGAACAACGATCGAACTAGGCGAAACAACCGTTACAACGGTCCCCGGTCAATTCACTTATCAGCCCATTCTAAAAGTACCAAAAGGGCTATTGAAAACGGATTTAGCTCCCGGAACTCTTTACCACGTCAGTGCGATGCTGCGAGTAGGTTCCCTAGACGGTCCTTCTTTAATCAACGGATTCATTGAGAATTTGACAATCGAGACATACGTTCCCTAGGAATTAGCGTGGCCTCTCTAGGAATGGGGATACAAATAACAGGTTCTTCAACTTCAAGCCGGTAAACTACATATGTATCGCATTCAACTGAGAATGCCGTAAATTTCCTGGTATACCTAGTTCGTCTGATTGAGGATGCACCTGTGCAAAAGGCCACCCGAACCCGAAAGGGAATTCCCCTACTTTCGCTCCTGTTACTGTTTGTGGCATATGTCAGCTTTGGATGGTTCTTATCCGACCCCAAATACCCCTCGTTCCATTTTCATGGATACTCAATCAGCATTCCTCTGGTATTTGCGATCGCCTGGATAATATCAATTTCTATAGCGCTTATCAGCCCCTAGCTGGATTTAGCCGCTTTATCAATCGTTGGTTCAAATCCGATACGGTTGCCTTTCTCTCCATTTTTATGGTGGCGACGTTAGCAACGTTTATTCTCTTCTGGCTCCACATTTTTCTGTATATTCTGACAATTATTGCGGCAGAGTCCCTGGTTAGGGTTGACATACAAACAGCAGGATTTGCTAATTGGCAAGCCTTTTTGACAATGTTTGTTATTTCTCTAGTCGGTTTACTAATTGGTTGGGAAGCAAGAGACTATGTGCCTGTGCTGCTAAAGGAATATATGCCAATGGTTCTTCCGGAGTCTGAGGAACACAGTTTTTTTGTAATTCCAATAATCCAACTGGCAACCCTGTGGATTGCATAATTCAAGCAGAAGTCGTGTGAGAATTACTACTCATTAAATTGGTCAACATAGCCACCATTTGCCCTGAATTAATCCTCCTAATTCCATTGCAGAAGGGAAAGCGCCACAAAAAGAAATCATTGAAATCGCCTGTAAGCACGTGTTTTCTGTCAATTGTTAGTAGCAAAACAGATAAGCACTCTTCACCCCAAGAAATAATAAAGGCAGCCGTTTGGCTGCCAATAAGTAGTGCATGAGGTGCAATTTCAAGCTTAGAAGATGCTTTTGCGAACCCGGTTGCGGTATCGATTTTGGATACAAAACAGGGACAATGGGAAAACCGTCACAGGTTGGTGGTCAGCACAGTGAAAAGTTCGGCAAACTGTTCATTAACTAAGCGTTTAACTGTCTCAAATGCCCCGTGGAGTCTCGCCCATGGGGCAATTTATTCATTAAAGGGTCTGAATTAGAACAGACGGAAGATGAATGGGTATCTGAAGGGCTGTTCGGGTGTTCCTAAGCAGTGAGCGATCGCCCAGATGGTTAATCCCCAGTGGACAAGCCACCAAATTCCCCAGCCAAGCCAAAGGTAATGAAGGATAGAGGAATCAAGATAATACCATAGAGCCAAACGTTGAAGTGAAAGTTGATGGCTTCTCTAGCATTGTCTTTAACAACGGGGTCATCAGACAGCAGATAAATGGCAATTGGAATTCCAACTGACACAAATAGCCCACTGAAGAAAATAGAGCCGTGAGCGAGGGAGGATAGTAATTTACGTTTGTCGGTATCAAATACCTCGGAGTTTGCATTGTTAGCCACTCACATCCACTGGGGCTTCACTACACTGCCAATATACAGCGAACTTCAGGTGTGGAAGTAGGGGGACTACGAATCCCCAGGAAGGGTTTACCGAAGTAGAGCGCTAAAAATGTTTTTGTCTAGGAAATCATTAATACTCCAAAAATAGAGTGTTGAAGCTGTTGATTTCAGCAATTTGTTTTGGAACGACAGACTTCTCCTCGGTAGGCAAAACGTCCCGCAGTTGATGAGCGTTGTGTTCCAGCTCTGTCACCTGATTCTCAATCAGATCTAGCCGTTTCTGAATACGATCGCGGCGTTGCTCCAGTTTCTCTAATTCCTGCTGAAGCCGTTTTTTCGTTTACAAGCTTGTAAATGTCCAGATAAGCAGAGGCTTCCGTTTTTGGGCGGGGCATCGTCGTAACTTTAGGACGAATTTGTCCTGGCTGAGGATGAGGACGCATAGAAAGCTCCAGTATGGCTTCCCTAGTGTGCCCAGGTTTTTCTAATTTCTAGCGTTGGTACATCCTTCAGAAGTGGGGGATCCTATCTCCCCTGAAGTGGGGTTAATAGTCACCAACGGTTTATTAACTTTCTTTAAGAAGGGCAACAACCTTTCCCTTCGGGTTCATCAGTCGAGCCTTTTTATGACCATTTTGGAGGTATCTATGACATATACAGTCGATAATCCTACAAGAAGCGCGTTAGAGCGATTTCAACAGTTTGATGTAGACACTCAGCTTGCATTGCTGTGGTTTGGCTACCTTGACATTAAGGATCAGCTTCAACCTGCTCCCCACCTGCTGTGACGCAACCAACGGATGCCGTGTTTGACCAGATCAAAGACTTGTCTAAAGAACAGCAATTGCAGGCGCAACGTGATATCGCCAGTCGCGCGAATACACCCATTAGTCGGGCCTATGGCGCTCTTGTTCCGAATGGCAAACTTCAGGTTTGGTTATCTTTGGCTCAAGGGATGGAAAACGGAACGATCGTTCAGTTGCCAAGCGATTACAAGCTGCCTTCTGAAACCGATGATTTTGTAAACCAGGTGAGAGGTTTGAACTTTGAGCAGCGCATCAGCTTCTCGCTAAGCGCTGTAAAAGACATGGGAGCAAGCGTGCAGTAGAACTCTGAAGGCTTAGGTAGAGATTCGAGAATTCGTACTCATCATTCCTAGGTAGCTAAGGACCTGCGCCAGATGATTTTTCTGGTTCGGGTCCTTCTTAAACGTTAGGTCTAACTTCTACCCATTGTATTGTTTAAGGATGGGTCATCGCCCAAATCATTAACGATCTTAGAACTGTTAATGATGGCGGCTAACGCCGCGCATTATTCCCTTTTCAGGTCCACTGTTTAAGGATAGATAATACCCAAACCATAATGATTGTGCAATTGCTGGCGATGGTGCTACGCCGCGTTTCATTCCCTTTTCAGGTTCGCTAAAGGATGAACTCGACAACACATCCAATTGTCAAAGATCTGGTGCTAGTTGGAGGCGGGCACTCCCATGCGATCGTCCTTCGTATGTTTGGTATGAAGCCAATGCCGGGTTTGCGAATAACGCTGATCACCGATCATTCCAGTACTCCCTATTCGGGCATGTTGCCGGGGCATGTTGCCGGTTTCTATACCCATGAAGAATGCCACATTGACCTTCGAAAATTGGCTCGGTTTGCCCAAGTGCAGCTTTACCTTGACCGGGCTGTAGGGCTGGATTTGGAGCACGATCGAGTGATTTGTGCAAATCGTCCGCCCGTTCGATTTGATGTAGTGTCAATTGATATTGGCAGCACACCGAAAATGCCCGCTGTATTGGGAGATTTAAGTGCAATTATTCCAGCAAAACCCGTTGAAACCTTTCTGCAAAATTGGTCTACGATCGTCCAGCAGGTGATACAAGCGCCTGAATTGCCCCGCTCTTTAAGCATCGTGGGTGGTGGCGCTGGAGGAGTAGAACTCTCGCTGAACATACAGCATCACTTACACAGGATTCTAAAAACTGCTAATCAGCCACTCAGCAATGTAACCATCCATCTTTTTCATCGGGATGCAGAGTTATTGCCGAAAAATAACACGTGGGTTCAGCGACATTTTCGCGAACTGTTGACACAGCGAGGCATTCATCTTCATCTCAATGAGGAGGTAGCGGAGGTTCAACCTCAATATCTCCGCTGTAAATCTGGCTTAACGGTGTCGTCTGATTATATTGTTTGGGTCACGCAGGCATCCGCTCCTGACTGGCTAAGTAAAGCAGGGCTTGAGGTAGATGCGGACGGATTTGTGTTAGTTGATGACCACTTGCGATCGCTCTCCCATCCTCACGTTTTTGCAGCGGGCGACGTTGCCACCATGCTCCACCATCCTCGCCCAAAAGCGGGAGTCTTTGCGGTACGTCAAGGCAAACCGCTTTTTCGCAATTTACGCAGGGCACTGCAAAGCAAACCCTTAAAACCATTTCATCCCCAGAAACAATACCTTAGCTTGATTGGGACTGGAGACGGTTCCGCTGTTGCATCGAGAGGTCTACTAGGTTGGCAGTCCCCCTGCTTTGGCAGTGGAAGGATTCCATCGATCGGGCATTTATGGAGAAGTTTAAGCATTTGCCAGCAATGGAAGGGTCAGGGGCTAGGGGTCAGGGGTTAGGTAATTCAAAATTCAAAATTCAAAACTCCTCCCCCCTCCCCATCCTCCCACTATGCACTGTGCTGGCTGTGGTGCCAAAGTAGGCAGCAGCACGTTAGAACGAGTCCTGCAACGAATTCAACAAGATTCATCCCTTATTCCCCATCCCTCATCCCTTTCCTCTCCTTCCAATATCTTGATTGGCCTCGATGCTCCGGATGATGCAGCTGTTTTACAGGTGCCAGCGGGAATGGTCATGGTGCAGACTGTGGATTACTTTCCAACGTTGATAAACGATCCATTTGTGTTTGGGCAAATTAGCGCCAACCACGCATTGAGCGACTTATTTGCGATGGGAGCACAACCGCAGAGCGCTTTGGCGATCACCACTATCCCTTACGGGCAGCCCGAAAATTTGGAGGAGACACTTTATCAACTGCTCTCCGGAGCAATGACCGTTTTGGGAGGGCAAATGCAGAACTGGTGGGAGGGCACACTACAGAAGGTGCAGATCTTGCGTTTGGGTTGACCTGCAATGGATTGGCATACCCCGATCGCCTGTTGCGGAAGGGAGGAATGCAGCCGGGACAGGTGCTAATTCTGACAAAAGCAATTGGTACGGGCACTCTCTTTGCCGCCCAGATGCAGTTGAAGGCAAAGGGCCGCTGGATTGATCAGGCCATTGAATCCATGCTCTCGTCTAATCAGCAAGCAGCATCTTGTCTGCTGGATTATCAAGCATCCGCCTGCACTGATATCACCGGATTTGGTCTGCTGGGACATCTGCTGGAAATGGTCCGCGCTTCGAAGATTTCCGTTACGCTGAATTTAGATGCAATTCCATTACTGGAGGGCGCACAAGAAACTGTAGAGATGGGCATTGCTAGTTCCTTATATCCTCAGAATGTGCAGGTAATTAACGCCATTGAAAATGGGTTTGAAGTCAGCGATCGCCTCACCTTTCCCTTACTATTTGACCCTCAGACATCGGGCGGGTTGTTAGCGGCAGTGCCGGAGTCAGAAGGCGATCGCTGCCTCAAAGCCCTCCACGAATTGGGGTACGCTCACAGCGCCATCATTGGATGGACATCTCCCCCTACAAATCCCTCTCAGCCAATTAGAATTTCATTATGAAAACGTTTGCCTTACAACAATTAAAGGTTCCTCCTGGGCAGCGCGTACTGCTGGAGAACATTTCCTGGCAAGAATTTGAAGATATTCTGACGGAGATAGGAGACCACAGAGGATCTCGCTTGGCCTATGACAAAGGCACGTTGGAGATTATGATGCCGCTGCCTGAGCACGAAGATGATAAAGAAATTGTCAGTGATTTATTAAAAGCTTTGCTGGAAGAACTTGATGTTGAATTTAGAACCCTTGGTTCAACGACATTCAAAAATCAACAAACAGCTCAAGGATTGGAACCCGATCAGTGTTTTTATATTCAGAACGAAGCACTGATTCGGGGAAAAACGCTTGGATCTTTCAGTCGATCCGCCTCCTGATTTAGCCATTGAAATCGACATAACATCACGCACTCATACCAACATCTACACAGCTTTGAATGTGCCAGAACTGTGGCGATTTAAGGACGGCAAGCTGCAAATTGATGTTCTTAGGGATGGGGAATACGTTGAGGTAGAGCAAAGCCCGAATTTTCCTGGGATACCGCTTAAAGAAATGATTCCTTATTACTTAGAGGAAAGTAGGATTTTGGGAAGAAATGCTGTTATGAAAGCTTTTCGTCGCTGGATTCAGGAGCAGCGAAAGGGAGACGGATAAAACATAAAGGATGAGGGAAGAAACGTTGTAGTTTTTTACCTGCTTTATTTACTATCCATGCCCCCTTACACAATTACTACGATCGCTAATCCTATTCGCTCCGATTTCCATGTCAAACCCCTTTCCATTAGTGAATTCTTGTCTGCTCCTGGAGTCATTCTGGATGTACGCAGTCCAGCGGAATACGATCGCGGACACATTCCAGGGGCTATAAGCTTTCCGCTATTCGACAATGAGGAACGAGCACAGGTCGGAACTTGTTACAAGCAGCAGGGACGGGATGCAGCGGTAGAGCTGGGATTGGCGATCGTTGGGCCGAAGCTCGCTGATTTTGTTGCTCGGGCAAAAACGTTAGATCCCGATCGTGTCCTGCGGATTCACTGCTGGCGTGGCGGCATGCGAAGCGGCAGCATGGCCTGGTTGATGGAGACTGCTGGATTTCGGGTGTCGCTGCTGGACCGAGGCTATAAGGGCTATCGCAGCTGGGTTCGCACAACCCTGGCAACCCCAAAACCCATTTTGACGCTGGGAGGAATGACGGGGTCAGGCAAGACTGATATTCTGCTAGCACTGGCTGAGCAGGGAGAGCAGGTGATAGACCTGGAGCATCTTGCGAATCATCGGGGCAGCAGCTACGGCAGCCTGGGAATGCCTCCCCAACCCAGCACGGAGCAATTTGAGAACCTCATCGCTATGCAGTGGGCATCCATAAATCCTGAAAAACCTGTATGGATTGAATCAGAGAGCCGCATGGTGGGCACATGCCGGGTTCCCGACGAGTTATTTCAGCAGATGATGACATCTCCAATCTTGCAGGTGAACCGATCGCGCTCTGAGCGTGTTGTGTTGCTGCTAGAAGCCTATGGATCAAGCGATCGTGAACACTTGATTGCGGCAACTGAACGATTGAAGAAACGATTGGGAGGTGAACGAACTCAAGCGGCTGTTAACTGCATTCAGCAAAGCAATCTAGCCGCAGCCATTGAGATTGTTTTGGATTACTACGACAAGACTTACCAATACGACCTGCAGCGACGAAATGTGCCAATTCATACGATCAGTATTACAGATCTTTCCGTAGAAGAGAGTGCCACAAAGCTGATTCATACAGCAAAAATCTGTTTCCTACAACTCAACGCGACTCTACTGAAGCAAAATTTAGTCATCTTGTAGGGAATGCGAGATTCGTTTCTTAACCCAGTCTGCGGGAAAGGAGTGATTTCACAGAGGGATGTACTAATTCATCGGGAACTCGATTTCGCTCAATGTACTCATTAATTTCTGCCTGGTGATCCAAATAGAAGCTCAAGGCATCAAATATCTGTGCCAGAGTTAGATTGGGCAAGTGATTTAAGATTTCTTCAAGCTATAGCGATCCTAAATGGATTGTGAGAAAGGATTCCAATGGAATTCTTTCTCACAAAGCCTCCCAATCTCACAACTGATTTAGGACTGCTATATACCAGCAGTAAGTGGCGCAGTAAGGATAAAAGTTTCCCAAAGAGCAGTAATTCCCTTCTCAGTTAGTTTACCAGGGTTTAGCAACGTTGAAATGAGTGTTGGAACGCCTAGACTGGGGAGAGTGATAATGAATGCAAGCCAAGCAGCCTTCTTTTGCACATCTCCTAAAGCTTCACGGAGTCTGCTTCTCACTAGCTAGGATTGAATCGGATAATTACACTCAGGACATGATAGAGCCTGATCAGATACCTGCCTACTACACTCAGGGCATGGAATAAGTGCCATAGTAATTGGTACTCCTTTGCACCAAATAATTTAATACAGTCACAATCGTTCCACTAACACTTTACAAACGTGTTTTACCGAGGATTACAACAAGTTAGGTTATTGCTAATACTTAAGTGAACTACAACGCCTCATCAACAGTTCCGCATTTTTACTACAGACACAGGAAACTGAATTTCAATGGTTAAACGATCGGAATCTCCCATAAAATCTGCATCGGTTATTTCCGCTTGCAGGTAAATTTCTCGATTTAAACCTGCAACCTGATAGTTATTTGCCTCGATCCATTGCAGCAGTGCATTAGATGTTTGGACAAGCGTGTCATAGCTACCCTGATGAATTACACAGGCCATCTGTTCAACTTTTGGCAGCATGTAGGATTTGATTCTTCCATGATCAAACAATGATTGACTCATTGGCACGATCGCTTCAGCATCTACATTATCAAGTTTATATTCCGTGTCGTGCCAGATTGTTTGAGAAAAACCAACAATTTCTGCTTTTGATGCCGCAAGCCATCTTCTAACTCAGTGTGAAGGTGTTTGATATTACTGCATGTTGGCAACACATCCCGAATTGCGGCGACCTGTTGCGCCTCTACTCGCTTCAAAACAACAGATACATCGATGCAGAATCCGACTGCTCAATCTGTTGCAGCCGAGCTTCTATCCGCCTTAGTCAGGTTTGTTCGCCTTCAATGAGCTGTTGCACTTCCGCTTGTTTCAGGCGCAGCATCCCTCGAATTTGAGCAGGTGGAATTTTATCGTTCAGTAGCTCAGCGATCTAGTCGAGGGAAAACCCCAGATCTTTGAGAGCCACGATTTGGGCTATCAATCACAGTCAACACTCTGACGTAAGGAGAGGGTCAAGCAAAGGTATTACTCCTTTTTATTCTTGACTCCCCACTCCCCATTCCCTACTCCCCTTTACCCATCTTGATGTTTAATCAGATCTGGAAGCATCATCAATAATTAAGATAGGTTCTCTCATTGGGTTGGTGAAGGAAAATGGCACTGATTGTCCAGAAGTATGGCGGTACATCGGTTGGGTCCGTCGATCGCATACAGGCAGTCGCTCAACGGGTTCTTCGAACCGTTCATGCGGGTAACTCGTTGGTTGTGGTCGTCTCGGCGATGGGTAAAACAACCGATGGATTGGTTAAACTCGCCAACGAGATTTCTGCCAACCCCAGCAGACGAGAAATGGACATGCTGCTGTCCACGGGAGAACAGGTTTCGATCGCCCTCCTCAGCATGGCCCTGCATGAATTGGAGCAACCCGCTATCTCCCTAACAGGTGCTCAGGTCGGCATTGTAACTGAGGCAGAGCACAGCCGCGCCCGCATTCTACGGATTGCAACCGAACGGCTCAACCGCCATTTGCAGGAAGGGAAGGTGGTTGTCGTTGCAGGATTTCAGGGCGTGAGTAGCGCGAATGAGTTGGAAATTACCACGTTGGGGCGGGGTGGTTCAGACACCTCTGCTGTAGCCCTGGCAGCCGCTCTTAAGGCTGACTACTGCGAAATTTACACGGATGTTCCCGGCATTTTGACAACAGACCCACGCCTTGTTCCCGACGCCCAGCTAATGACCGAAATCACCTCTGACGAGATGCTGGAGCTTGCTAGCCTGGGGGCAAAAGTCCTCCACCCCCGCGCCGTTGAAATTGCCCGCAACTACGGTGTGCCGCTAGTCGTCCGCTCTAGCTGGACAGATGAACCCGGTACCTGGGTTATCTCGCCCATTCCCAAATCCCGGCCTCTGGAGGGGTTAGAGCTGGTTCGTCCGGTGGATGCCGTTGAGTTTGACATCGATCAGGCCAAGGTGTCGATGCTGCGGGTTCCCGATCGCCCTGGCGTCGCCGCCCGTCTGTTTGGTGAAATCGCATCCCAAGAGTTAGACGTCGATCTGATTATTCAATCGATCCATGAAGGCAACACCAACGACATTGCCTTTACTGTCACGAAAAATTCACTGAACCGTGCCGAAGCCGTTGCCAACGCGATTCTTCCGGCGTTGTGTAATCCGAATGAGGGGTCAGGGGTCAGGGGCCAGGGATCAGGAGAATCGGTAAGTGCTCGGTTGGAGAGTGCTGAAGTGCTAGTGGAACAGGCGATCGCGAAGGTGTCGATCGCTGGAGCCGGAATGATTGGCCGTCCAGGTGTTGCGGCTCAGATGTTCTCCACACTGTCCGCGGCAGGCATCAACATTCAGATGATCTCCACATCCGAAGTGAAGGTCAGTTGTGTTATTGCCCAGACCGATTGTGATAAAGCGATCGCGGCACTATGTGAAGCGTTTGAGGTTACGAGTTCAGCCATTGGAGAGGATCAGAAGTCAGGGGTCAGGGTTAGGGACTGGAGAGAACAAGGGAACAAGGGAACAAGGGAACAAGGGGTATGCCTACACTCATCCCTCATTCCTCATCCCTCATCCCTCCCCCCTCCCCACTCCCGTTCGCGGGGTTGCGCTCGACCTGAAACAGGCGCGTCTTGCCATTCGGCATGTTCCCGATCGTCCTGGTATGGCGGCAAAAATCTTCAATCTGCTGGCTGCCCAAAACATTAGTGTGGACATGATTATCCAGTCTCAGCGCTGTCGCGTGGTTGATGGGATCGCGACCCGTGACATTGCCTGTACCGTTTCACAAATGGATGGAGAGGCGGCCCGCATGACGTTGGAGAAAGCGGCTCCAGAACTGGGATACACAGAGGTGTCGGTAAACCCGGCGATCGCGAAGGTCAGCATTGTCGGTTCGGGGATGGTTGGTCAGCCAGGGGTTGCGGCTCGCATGTTTGCTGCTCTGGCAGAACATGAGATTAATATCCAGATGATTGCCACCTCGGAGATCAAAATTAGCTGCCTAGTTGCGGAAGAGGATGGTGTCCGAGCCTTACAGATTATTCATGAGGCTTTTGGATTATCGGGCAGTCAAAAATTCAGGTGCCCGCCTAGATTGAAAGTCTATTGTCGATCGTTCAGGTTCAACCTAGAGCGCCCAATCCAGCGTAAGATGGGGCAAGCAAACATCGGAACATTCGAAAAAGCAGACTATTAAAATTGTGGAGATGAATCGGGCTGAGCGGTTAGAGTCAGTCAAGGCAGGGCTTTGGGGAGCGTTGGCAGCGGGGTTGTTTTTTGGAGCCGCCGCACTGGTTAATAGTTGGCTATTGGTTCCTCGTTTTGGTCAGTTGGCAGGCCTGCGGATGGAGTTGGATAGCCTGAATGGATTGATCAGCATAGCCAATGCGCTGCTTTCCGGTTTCCTCTTTGGCGTCACCTACCGCTACATCATTCGTCAGGACGCAAACTCCCACCTGAAATCGGGAGCGGTTACGGCGTTTGGTTTAGTCAGGGGACTTGCCCAGGTTGAAATGGGGCTGAATGTTAGTAATTCATTACTTCCTGCTGTCGTATTGGGATCTCAAAGTATTTTGCTGTTTGTCGTTGCCAGGATTGTGCTGGATTGGGCACTCTACCAACATTGGGTAAAACCTTTTGGGTTATTAACCAACGTGGATAAACCACTGGGATAAGAGAAGCCAAATTTAGTTGGTCCATTTAGGATCATGGACTTAATAAATCCGCCAACTGTACGGGCGGTTTTAGCAGCCCCATATGCGCCCTGCAATGGCTGTGACAGCAAAATTCGCCCCTTGTATGTAGGAAAAGATCACGGGTAGGGTGGGCATTGCCCACCCTACTACTGGATAGGTTTTCGGATAGCTACTCAACTAAGCTTAAATTCCTCAAAGGCTGAATTGCCAAAGATGGTTGTGCGTCCAACAGCGGAAAGGATTTTGTTGTTGGCGTGCTCGGAATTTAGACAGCGACAAACCAGGTCTGCCACATCTGCCCGGTGAATTGATCCAGCAATGAGGGGTCTTCTGTCAGAACGCCTTCCCCTTTCGGGGGTTCAGAACGCAATCCGCCCGGTCGAATGATGATATGGGTTAAGCCACTGGCCATCAAATGATTTTCGGCCTGCTCTTTTTCTGCCAGAACCGGACCCAGCGTTTCCATCACTTGCAAGGGTAGGGCAGGGGCACTATTTCCCGCCCCGATCGACGTTACCAAAACAAACTTTCTTACTCCGGCTTTGACTGCCGCATCAATCAGGTTTTGTTGCCCTTAAAGTCTGCCCGTTCGCCATCCGTTGGCTTCCCACCGATCGTGCTGATAACCACATCAATCGGTTCAGCCGCCATTGCTTGCTCAACGACTGCTGAATCCAGCGCATCTCCCACAACAACAGAGACTCCGATCGCTTCCAGATCTTCACGGGCAGCTTCTGAACGGACTAGCGCCTTAACATTAGCGTTTCGAGCAACCAAACATCTAGCAATTTCCCGTCCAACACCCCTGCTTGCCCCAGCTAGAAAAATATTCACTGTCATGCTGCTGCTAAATCCCTGCTTAAACGTTACTAAACGCCTGTAACCTCTCCTGTTTTAGCAAAAATGACAAACGACAACTGTTCAAGGAAGATGCGTCGGGAGAAAATTAAGAATTAGGAATTAAGAATGATGAATTAAAAACCTGAATAGCTTTTTCATCGTACGGGTCTGGCAATGCCAGCCTCCTTCGCAAAAATCGCGTCTTAAATTACAGCAATTTTTAGAAATTAGGAATTGAGAATTTTCAAGATTCAACGCACTAAATTCTTAATTCTCAATTCTCAACTCATAATTATTGTTCGCCTACTGTCCAGCATTCTGAACCATTCCAGCAATCACGTTGATGCTCATTGCCAGAATCATGGTGTTAAAGAAGAAGGATAGGACACCGTGAATCAGAGCAAGCCTCCGTAGCGATCGCGAAATGATCTGCACATCGGAAACTTGGCTGGTCATTCCAATTACAAATGAGAAATACAGAAAATCCCAATAGTTGGGATCAGCTTCTCCGGGAAAATCCAACTCTTCCTCTTTGCATTGCTTCGAGGATCGGTTGCTGTCCCAGTAATAGCTGTGGGCATAGTGCAGCGCAAAAATCGTGTGCACCAGTAACCAGTTCCCACGATCGTCAAAAACGCAAGCGTTAGATGAATCGCTAGCAGTGTGGGTGAACTGTGCTTACTGTCTGCCAGCATAAAGCTGATTGCCAGCACACTGACCGAGGCGGCCGCTGCAACTAAGCTCAGGATTGCAAACCCTTTCACATCCTGCTGTTGAGCTTTCCGCCGCATTGTCTCCGGAGTTGCCCGCAGCATCGCCCACCAGGTCAGGAAAAGGAAACAAAACATGCCTGCATCCCACACCGAAAGGCTACGGGTCGGCCAATGAATCCAGTCTGGAATCAATGCGGACACAATTCCAGCCGTGACGATCGCCGAAAATAGGCGCGATCGCACATGCAGAATTTTTTCTAGCTTCAGTTTGGTGTCGATCGGGAAAGTTGAGACATCGTTCTCAAAAGATTTTAAGCGAGCGAGGGCTTAAGCTTGAATGGTAGCGGGTTACAGCAACTTTAAATAGACACGAAATCCCTCAATAAACCATCATCCCATCTCGGCTTTGTGCCTTTGTGTCTTTTATGTCTCTCTCATTCTCTATTTCGCATAGCTCCTCTATCCATTCAGCCTAATTGCTCGATAATAGAGGGATTAGCGTTAATCTTTCAGTTCTATGCAGACCAGCGATACTCCCGTAGAATCCCTTCGTGAACGTCCTCGTGACCTACCTGCTAACAGCATTCAGATCCTTAACCGAACGGCATCGGTAAGCCGCAAGACTGGAGAAACAGACGTTCATGTGACGGTTAATTTAGACGGAACGGGGCAATGTGACACCAGAACAGGCATTCCCTTTCTGGATCACATGCTGCACCAGATTTCTTCTCATGGACTGATTGATTTGGACGTGCAAGCAACAGGCGATCTGGAGATTGACGACCATCATACTAATGAAGACGTGGGAATCACGCTGGGAATGGCTCTAGCGAAATCGTTGGGCGAGCGCAAAGGGATTGTTCGTTTTGGGCACTTTGTGGCACCTTTGGATGAAGCACTGGTGCAGGTTGCCTTAGATTTCTCCGGTCGCCCCCACCTCAGCTACGGGCTAGAAATTCCGACCCAGCGCGTTGGCACCTACGATACCCAACTGGTGCGGGAATTCTTTGTGGCGATCGTCAACCACGCCCAATTGACCCTCCACATTCGCCAGTTAGATGGCATCAACTCCCACCACATCATCGAAGCAACCTTCAAAGCCTTTGCGCGATCGCTGCGAATGGCCCTTGAAATTGACCCCAGACGAGCTTCTACGATTCCCAGTTCGAAGGGAGTGTTGTAGAGGGATGGGGATGAGGGATGAAAAAGACGAGGCAGGTAAAAATAGTGGCAGAGGCAAGGAAAGTTTAGGAATTGAATTGCTGATTCATTCCCAACTTAATCAGGCTAGACAGATTGTAAAGAAGACTTTACCCTATCAAATGTAGTCTTCAACGTTTAAGTTCTGATCAGTCCGTAATCAACATTTTCATCCCTCATCCTTTCCTGCTTATGCCTCTCAACGTTGGTGATCCTGCTCCCGATTTCAGCCTGCCTGATGGTAAAGGCAACACTGTTCGGCTTGCTGATTTGAAGGGCAAGCGTGTCGTTCTGTATTTCTATCCCAGGGACAACACACCAGGCTGCACAAAGGAAGCTTGCAATTTCAGAGACACCTACGCTGAGTTTCAGGGAAAGGACGTTGTTGTTCTGGTGTCAGCACTGATGATGCAAAATCCCATGAGAAATTCACGACGAAGTATGAGTTGCCATTTCCACTTCTAACTGATGAAGAAGGCAAAGTCGCAACCACCTATGACAGCTACGGGCTGAAAAAATTCATGGGTAAGGAATACATGGGCATCAGCCGAAATACCTTCGTGATCGGCCCCGATGGTCGAATCGAGAAGATTTACAAGAAGGTTAAACCTGAATCCCATGCAGAAGAAATTTTGGCTGATCTATAGGGATCCTATTTGGATTGTGAGAAAGGTTTATAGGATAAATCTTTCTCAACAAAGCCCCTTCTTTCACGGGTCATTTAGGACTGCTACAGGCTAAGTTGGACAAAAACCGTCAGGAACCTGTGCATCTGGATAGCCCATCAGAGGATTTTTCTTGACATGCTTTTGCCTTTGCGCCAACTATGGTACTTCACGCAAACCGTACTGGGTATCATCTTTCGGCATCCGGTGACGGGTACCAGCATTATCCCCATTCTGCCCGATGGTCGGATTGTTTTAATTCAGCGACGGGACAACGGCAAATGGGGTTTGCCGGGTGGAATGGTTAATTGGGGCGAGGATATTACCACCACTATCCAGCGGGAGTTGGAGGAAGAAACCGGACTGGAAGTATCCAAAATTCGCCGTCTGGTGGGAGTGTATTCCTCGCCAGAAAGAGATCCTCGTGTTCATTCGATTTGCGTGGTCGTTGAAGTGGAAGCGCAAGGCGAAATGAGCATTGCGGACACAATGGAAATTAGTGATGTTCAGGCGTTCTCACCCGCCGCTTTGCCACTTGGCACACTCTCGCATGATCACGATCGCCAGCTACAGGATTATTTCAACGGGCAAACAACATTGGCATGAATATATGGAGGGATGAGGGCAGCATTCAGAATTAGGAATTCATAATTAGGAATTCAAAACTCATCATTCTCAATTCCTAATTTTCAATTCATGACTAGCGGTAGGATAATCTAAAATTCAAAATCCCTAATTCTCAATTCTTAATTTCCTTCCCATGACTTATTCCAGGATGCCTCTACCGATAAGAAACTCCCGCATTAAGTTACCCCAAGGGCAAATTTTTGGCGCGAAATTGGTCGAGGTCCTGTGCTGATTTTTCTGCATGGTTCCTGGGAAGATAGCAGTCAGTGGCTGCCCGTGATCGAGCAACTCCACTCAGAATTTCATTGCTTTGCACCCGACCTGCTTGGATTTGGGGAATCTGAGTGTCCAAACGTCCACTATTCGATCGAGCTGGAGGTGGAATGCCTGGCGGAGTATCTGGAAGCATTGAAGCTGCGGCAGGTCTATCTTGTGGGACATTCTCTTGGTGGTTGGGTTGCTGCCAGCTATGCGCTGAAGTATCTGGATCAGGTTAGGGAATTGTGCTGCTATCCCCGGAGGGAGTGGTTGCCAGGGGTTAGAACGTCGTTGGCAGGGAGCCAGATTATTACTGCAACCCGCTGTTTTTGCAATGTTGCGATCGCTCCTTCCTCTAAGCCGTTTTCTCAAGCTCAAAAGCATTCATCGGCTGCTGCAACGACGGCAAACCTTACTTCAATCACCAATCTCCTGTGAGCTTCTGTTTCGTCGCCGACGGTCAGAGCTCAAGGCAGAATTTTTGGGAGAACGCCTGAAGTGGCTAAAGCTTCCCGTTCTGGTTTTGCAGGGGGAACGGGATGAATCGGACGGGGCCATTCTCAGCCATACCTATGCTCAACTGACTCCTCAAGCAACCCTTCTAACCATTCCTCAAGCAGGAAAAGATGTTCTGCAAAGCCATGCCACAGCGATCGCCCAACAGATTCGAGAATTTGCAGCCACCACTGCTGCTAAAAGCTAGCGATTTCAACACTTCCTCGCTCGAATTGCCTGTATTCCCTCAAAAATCAAATTGGGATTGACCATTACACCAGCAGCAATATCTGGAGACAGTTGGCGAAGGAATTGATGCAAACAATAGCTATCTCCCCCGTTAACACAACCGGACTGTCTGGAAACTGCTGCCACCACTCTTCAATAAACGATCGCATGCCTGCGATGAGCGTGTGGAAAACGCCGCTGGCGATCGCGTCTTTGGTATTGAGTGCCCAGCGATGGAGAGTCGGGAGTTGGGAGTCAGGAGTCGAGAGTTGAGATAAAGCAGCAGTTCCTTGCTTGAGCGCCTGGAATTGGAGTCGTAGACCTGGAAGGATCGCTCCTCCAACCAGATTGTGATCGTTACCGGCTCCGGTAAAGGTGAGGGCGGTGCCTGCATCAATCACTAGAACGGGACTGCCAACCATACATATAGCGCCCCACAAAGCCACAGCACGATCAATCCCCAGCGTCGGATAGACTCCTCGCAGGGGCACCTGTTTCAGGGTGAGAAACTGGGCATCAGAATAGTCGTTCCAAAAATCGCTTTGGGCTGGAACTACGGAAGCGACCCAAAGTTCGGGGTGTGGGGATGTAGGGAATGGGGTACGGGGGAAAGAAGGGGAAAGGATAGTTGTGAAGTCAAATTGATTGGCTTTTAGTTCTTGGAATGCCTCTGAAGAAAGATGAGGAGTGTTCCAGGTCTGTTGCAAACAGTTGCCCGCGAACGTTGCCCAGTGTAACCGGGAGTTGCCGATCGCCAAAGCAATCCAAACACCATCTAACGGCGCGCTTGATTGAGTCAAAGTCTTCGTGATTCAGTTTCAGAGGCTTGCGTCTATAGTCTATAGCAGTAGTTTTAGAGGTTATGTACAAAACTTCAGCGCTCCTCAGCACAAACACTCTGCCGAACGTCTCTACACCTACCACCTACCACCTGCCACCTCCCATTCTCTAAATAAAATTTCGTGCCAAACCAAGAACCAGCACCCAAAAGCCGTTCTTGCGCTGCTTGCCCTTGCGCTGATGTGGGGCTACAACTGGGTGCAAATGAAAGTTGCCGTGCATTATTCTCCGCCTTTCGTCTTTGCGGCAATGCGAATTTTTTTGGGCGCAGTGAGTTTGTTTTTGGCAATGGTTTGGCTGCGAAAACCTTTGCTGCCAAAAGAGATTCGAGGAACCTTTTGGGTTGGCATCCTGCAAATTACAGGGGTTTACGGCCTCACGATGTGGGCATTAGTTAGCGGCGGAGCAGGAAAACCTCTGTCCTGGTTTACACCATGCCCTTCTGGACGGTGATTCTTGCCTGGATATTTTTAGGTGAACGAATCAGAGGCATTCAGTGGTTTGCGATCGGTCTCAGCCTGTGCGGACTGTTTTTCATTCTGGAACCGCTAAACCTGCACGCATCGGTATTTAGCAAAGGACTGGCCGTTCTGGCAGGAATTTGTTGGGCTGGAGGATCGATCGTTGCCAAGAAATTGCGTCAAACCGTTGAACTAGATTTGCTGTCATTCACCGCTTGGCAGATGCTGTTTGCGGCTGTTCCGCTCATTTTGGTGGCTCTCTGGGAACCTTTCACATCCATTCAATGGACACCCCAGTTTGTTTTTGCACTGATTTACAACGTGCTGCCGGGAACTGCGATCGCAACCTTACTCTGGCTTTACGTTCTGAATCGTTTACCTGCCGGAACCGCAGGACTGGGCCTCCTGTTAAATCCAGTAATGGCTGTAGTGTTTGCCTGGATTCAACTAGGAGAACAACCAGGACTGACAGAATCCATAGGAATGGTGCTGATCATCATTGCCTTAATTCTGAACGCACTTAACGCCATAAAAAGTTAAACCTGGAGCCTTATCAGCCCTAAAACCCCTTCAGAGTGGCTTAACAATAGTCATAGCCAGCAAACTTAGATCAGGTTAGCGCTATTGCCTAACCCCCTGCCCTTCAAGGGAAATGGAGTAAGCAACCCCGGAACTCTTACTCGGGAGGTTTGGGGAGTTAGGACCCCAGATAGCGGGTGTCTCGGGGAAGTTCCCAAGTGTAGATATAAAAACAAAAGGACTTATATCTATGGTTTCAATAAATAACCCTACTACAAGCAGGATTAAGCTATAAGCTTAGCTAATAAGTAACTTTACCTAATAAAACTTCACAAAGCCTATTTTTGTACAACAATAGTAGGAGGGAAAAGTTATAAACATTACTTTCTAATCGGGAGGCAAGTCATGGTTGCACTCAAGGAACGAGTTGAATCCAGACTGACGCTAGAAACGGTTGAGATTGCGCCAGATACAACGGCAATCCGTTCCTTAGATTGGGACCGCGATCGCTTCGATATCGAGTTCGCCCTGCAAAATGGCACCACTTACAACTCTTTCCTGATTCGTGGCGAAAAAGTTGCCCTGGTAGACACCTCCCATAAAAAGTTTCAACAGCTTTACCTGGATGCCCTGACGGGTCTAATTAATCCATCCCAAATTGACTACATCATCATCAGCCACACCGAACCAGACCATAGCGGACTTGTAGCCGACGTTTTGCAATTAGCGCCGCAGGCAACCGTAATCGGTGCAAAAGTGGCCATCCAATTCTTGGAAGATTTGGTGCATCAACCATTTAAGCGTCAGCTCGTAAAGAGTGGAGAGCGCCTTGATTTAGGCAACGGTCATGAACTGGAATTTGTCTCTGCCCCAAATCTTCACTGGCCCGACACGATTTTTACTTACGACCACAAAACGCAGGTACTTTTTACCTGTGATGCCTTTGGCATGCACTTCTGCGACGACTGCACCTACGACGAAGATCTGGACCTGATTAGCCCGGATTTCCGCATCTACTATGAATGCTTAATGGAACCAAATGCGCGATCGGTGCTGTCTGCCATCAAGCGCATGAACGAACTGCCCCCATTTCCCAAATTGCCACAGGGCATGGACCGCTGCTGCAACACCACACAACCGAGTTAGTAGGCCGCTACAAGGAATGGAGCCAGGCAAAGGCAAAAGCCGAGACAACTGTTGCTTTGTTTTATGTGTCTGACTATGGCTATAGCGATCAGCTAGGAAAGGCCATTGCTCAAGGTATTTCCAAAACAGGGGTTGCTGTAGAGCAAATGGATTTACGAACTGTTGACCCCTCTGAAATTCGGGAACTCCTCAACATCGCCTCTGGGATTGTAATCGGAATGCCCCCAAGCCAGAGCAGCAACAACCCAGGTTGCCCTCAGCACGATTTTGGCAGCCGTCTATGAGAAACAGTCCTTCGGCTTGTTCGAAGTGGGCGGAGGTGATGATGAATCCGTCTATCCCTTACGAAATCGGTTCCAGGAACTGGGGCTATCCGAAGCGTTTCCACCCATTCTGATTAAAGAAACCCCTACTGAAACAACCTACCAACTCTGTGATGAAGCGGGAACTGACCTGGGACAGTGGCTCACCCGCGATCGCAGCATCAAACAAATGAAATCGCTGAATGGAGACGTGGACAAAGCCTTGGGTCGAATTAGCGGTGGGCTGTACATCATCACGGCCAAAAAAGGCGAAGCGTCCAGCGCCATGCTGGCCTCCTGGGTAGCCCAAGCCAGCCTGGAACCTTTAGGAATCACGATCGCGGTTGCAAAAGATCGGGCGATTGAGTCCTTCATGCACGCGGGCGATCGATTTGTGCTCAATGTCTTGCAGGAAGGCAACTACCAATCTCTAATGAAACACTTCCTCAAACGGTTCGCTCCTGGTGCTGATCGGTTTGAGGGAGTAAAACCTACCCTGCCAACAATGGTTCTCCCATTCTGGCCGATGCTCTGGCATACCTGGAGTGTGAGGTAATTAGCCGCCTTGACTGCCACGACCACTGGCTCGTCTATAGCGGTGTTTCTGTTGGCCGAGTCTCCGACGTTAACGCCCTAACCGCTGTCCATCATCGTAAGGTCGGCAATCATTATTAGACCATTTCTACAGAAATTGGGGTTCTTTTGATAAGCCGTTCATTGCAACGAAGCAGTACGAAAACGCCAATTTCTCGCAACATCCACCCAGGTTAGAGGAACTGCCCATGCAACCATCGTCTAAACAGCCGCCTGATCTCTGGTACACCCAGCTAAAGCGCGATCGCATTGTGCGCGCATTAGAGGCTGTGCAAGATTTAATTGTCATTTCCCTCTGCATTGGGCTGTTCAGTTTTATGGTGATTCAGCTAAGAGAAATGTTTCTCTCCTTGCTGCCGCCCCTGGATTTTCCAGCCGTAACTGCCGATATTCTGTTTTTGCTAATCCTGGTGGAGCTATTCCGATTGCTGATTATTTACCTGCAAGAGCAACGGGTGTCAATCGGTGTAGCGGTAGAAGTCTCGATCGTATCCGTACTGCGGGAAGTCATTGTGCGGGGTGTATTAGAAGCTCCCTGGACCCAAATTTTAGCGACCTGCGCTCTGTTGCTGGTGTTGGGTGTTCTACTCATCGTGCGCGTCTGGCTTCCACCCACCTTTGAAGGAATTGATCCTGAAAAGCGCCTCTACAAGCAACAACGCCTGAAACTGGAGGAGTTTCAAGCACCGCCTCGTGAGGAAGTAACTCCCAGCGTAACAGTCAATACCTCCACTCCTGCGAACGCAAACGCGAACCGTTTATAGCGTTCCTCCACTCCCCCTTTACCCATCAACCCTCCTAAACCCATGGCTGACACAAAACCCCGTGATGTTCAGGTTGCTCAGATAGGAACAGATACTACTGTGCTGCGATCGCGCACGTGGGACCGCCTCAAGTTCGAAATCGAGTACGCCCGACAGCGGGGTACAACCGCCAATTCCTACCTCATTCAGGCACGAGAGACGGCTCTCATTGACCCACCCGGCGAATCATTCACCGACTTATTTCTGGATGAATTACAGCAACACCAATACTTCCAGCGCATCAATTATGTGATTTTGAGCCACGTCAATCCAAACCGGCTTGCAACGTTGAAACGGTTACTGGAACTGGCTCCCTATGCCACAGTGATTTGCTCCAAACCCGGTGCTATTACGTTACGGTCTGCCTTTTCAGAGCAATCGACTAGTGCTTATATTGACGACGAAGCACTGGATTTGGGAATTGAATACGCGGTCGATCGCACCTGCAGCGTTCACATCGTCCGAGACGAGGAGACGCTAGACCTGGGCAACGGACACGAACTCCTGTTCCGCTTCACTCCCACCCCTCGCCATCCGGATGCGCTTTGCATTTACGATTCCGCAACCCGCATTCTATACACCGACAAGTTTTTTGGCGCACACGTTTGCGATGAATTTGTCGTAGACGAACACTGGAAACGCTACGAGGAGGACCGTCGCTACTACTTCGATAGCCTTCACGCACCTCAAGCCATTCAGGTGGAAGCCGCTCTAGATAAACTTTCCTCTCTATCTGCCAGAATGTATGCGCCCGCACATGGCCCCATGGTCCGCCACAGTATCAGCCGCCTGACTTTAGAATACCGCCAGTGGTGTCAGCAGCAGCAAAGCCAGGATGTGAGTGTGGCGCTACTTTATACCTCAGCCTATGGAAACACCACGATGCTTGCTCAAGCCATTGCAAAAGGCATGACCGATGGTGGAGCCGCTGTAGAGTCCATTAACTGCGAATTTGCAGAACCAGATGCCGTGGCGCAAGTGATCGATCGTTGCGACGGTTTTGTAATCGGCTCACCAACCCTCGGTGGACATGCCCCTGTTCAAATCCAGACCGCACTGGGCATTATTCTCTCAACTGCTCCCAAAACCAAGGTAGCTGGAGTCTTCGGTTCCTACGGTTGGAGTGGGGAAGCACTGGATCAGCTTGAGAGTAAGCTTCAGGACTCCGGCTATCGACTTGGGTTTGAAACAATTCGGGTAAAATTCACGCCCACCGAAGACACCCTGCATCACTGCGAAACCGCTGGTGCCGAACTTGTTCAGACTATTAAACGGGCAAAAAGGTACGGACGCCTCGCCAGATGGTAGTCGAAGCGCAGACCGATCGCACAGCACAGGCTGTTGGTCGAGTAACCGGATCGCTCTGTGTTCTCACGGCCAAAAACCGAGGTACGGACATTGGGTTACTGACTTCCTGGGTTGCCCAGGCAAGCTTCAACCCACCAGGAATCACGGTTGCGGTTAGAAAAGATGGGGTAGGTACAGTTCTAGTTTCCCCTGGCGAACCGTTCGTCCTCAACATTCTAAGAGAAGGCCGAAACGTGCGCCGCCACTTTCTCAAACCCCAGCTACCAGGAGAAGACCGTTTTATCGATATTCCAACCGCCGAAGCAGACAACGGTTGTCTGATGCTAAAAGAGGCGCTGGCGTACCTCGAATGTACAGTGCAAGACCGGATGGAGTGCAACGACCACTGGTTACTGTATGCCACAATCAGCAATGGCAAATTGCTTGATTCTACTGGTGTAACTGCCGTTAACCACCGTAAGTCAGGAAACCAATACTAACCGGAAACGTTGGGTAGGCGATTCGTTTCCCGATCGCGGTAGTTGTTCAGGTGAATCATCTTCTTCGCCGCTGGGTGGTCATCATTCAGCCGAAACTTCAGATTGGCACCTTCTACCACTACCTCACCCAGGGCAGTCATAATGTAAAGCTTGCCCTGCCGAATTTCTACTACCTGTCTCAAATCGGGGCGAACCGTTACATTTTCAGGATCCTCACTCGCCTTACTGACCGGAATTTCAACCGGCGTGGACGAGGCAGGTTGTTGAGAGACAGACCGTTGGGATGGTTCCTTCGTGGCTAAAGCAGGATGCTCGACCACCTGCTTTCGAATCGCCTGATTTGAAACACTGGCAGGATTCGACTGAGCCGCAGAAGGAGCAGGTGAATGACTTTCGGCTTGCAGTTTTGGTCGTTGATTGGGCAATTTACTCAACCAGATAACCTGGTCCGTACCTAAAAACACAAACTCGCTCACCAGCGTTGTAACATAAAGCATGCTCTGACTACAGACCACATCCCGAATGGGATACCAGGTGTCTCGAACACTGATTAGCAAATCAACCTGGATGCTGTTGTGACTGGTGTAGCGTGCGTTAGTCCACCATTCCTTCCACAAAATTCTTGCTTCGCCACAGTTCAACTTATATCCGGCGGGGAGTTGACGCTGCTCATATTGCCCAAATTCCAATTTTCCTGGTTTACCGAGTGGCACAAAGTGATGCTCAAGTAATACTTGATGCACCAGATTCCAATACTCCGAACTACGCCGGACCACCGCTGAGTTAACGCCCTTCGTCTGCTTAATTGTTGCAATTAAGCCGCCCCGTTTCGCAAGTAGCTGAGCCGAATCAAATGCTGGCTCTACTCTCAAATTTTGGTTTGAAAGCAGGGTGCCTTGCTGCTGAATAAACTGTTGGATTAAAGCACGATCGTCGAGGCTGGTCATAATTGCAACAAATAAATAGATTGGACGCCTTTATAAGCGCCATCAAGCGTTTCCTGAACTATGAGACACCGCAAGCATAGGGGCATCCTGACACGGATCTGGGTATTGCCATAGGTGGTTCCAACCCCTACCCAAAATCGTGCCATTAAACACGTTTAGAGCGACTCTCTGCCTTGGCAGTTGTCGCCCGTCGCTTGCTTCCTAATCCAGCCGGCTAGAGTACCCGTTAATTTGAGGCAAAGGTGACAATTCAACTTCCTACGAAGTGGTAGCCTCAAAACAACTGAATACCGTTGCTTAAAAACGTTTGCAAGACGCTTATTGCAACACGCTTAGCTTAGGGAAGTGTGTCGTTTCCCGCTTTTATACCGTTTCAGTTATTACGTTTTGGTTATGTCGTATAACGATTGATCGTAAGAGATTTTTTGTTGCTCTGATTACAGCTTCACTGACTCTTTGCGGAGATTCACCCATTTCTGAATCGACCGTAAAGTTATCGGCCTAAATTGGTAACACAACATGTAGAGAAGGAAGGCAATGGGTAATAGGCGGATTCCCTGCCCGATTGCCTCCTATCTGACGCTCGGTGCTCTAGCCTAGATATGCTTGCTTAACGCGGGGTCATCTAGGAGTTGTGCTGATTCTCCTGTCAGAGTTATGCGCCCTGCTTCTAAAACGTAACCACGATTTGCATGTTGGAGGGCAAGGTTGGCATTTTGCTCTACCAGCAGAATAGTTACACCTGTCGTGTGCAGGTTTTGAATAATTGAGAAAATTTCACGCACGATCGCCGGGGCAAGCCCCAGACTTGGCTCATCCAGCAAAAGCAGTTTGGGGCGACTCATCAGGGCACGAGCGATCGCTAGCATCTGCTGTTCACCGCCGCTGAGTGTGCCTGCTGGCTGATGTTTTCGTTCTGCCAAACGGGGAAAGGTGAGGAATTGTTGCTCAATATCGGATTTAATACCAAGGCGATCGGAGCGGGTGTACGCTCCCAGTTCTAAATTATCTAACACTGTCTGCCGGGCTAGAATCCGACGGCCTTCTGGGCTGTGAGCAATTCCCAATTTGACCACATCATGGGCACGTAGCCGGGTGATATCCCGTCCTTTGTAGAGAATTCGACCACTTCGCACGTTGAGAACTCTGGAAATAGCACGTAGCGTAGTCGTTTTACCTGCACCATTTGCCCCAATCAGCGTAATCACTTCACCGGGGTAAATGGCTAGATTAACAGCTTGTAATGCCTGAATTCCGCCATAGTTGACGCTCAGTTCTTTGATGTCGAGTAGGGGAGCATTTTCCATATCACTCTGCTCCCAAATAGGCTTCAATCACCGCCGGATCGTTTCTGACTTCACTTGGGTTGCCTAAAGCGATGAGTTGACCAAAGTGAAGCACCGCTATGCGATCGCATAGTCCCATCACAAGGGGAACGTGGTGCTCAATTAGCAATACGGTCAGGTCAAATTGGTACGAATGTCGCGAATGAACTGGCTCAACTGTTGCTTCTCGTTCGGATTCATCCCTGCCGCAGGTTCATCCAATAGCAAGACCTGGGGTTTGAGTGCTAAGGCACGGGCAATTTCCAGACGACGCTGATCGCCATAGGAGAAGTTAGCTGCCTTTTCATAGATTCGATCGCCTAACTTAACCAGGTTCAGCAATCCTACCGATCGTTCGCGAGTTTCGCGTTCTTCACTGGGTGCGGGTGGCAGGCCCATAACTCCAGTTAATACACCGCTGCGAGTGTGAACGTGCTGAGCAATCATTACGTTTTCCAGGGCTGAGAGATTGCCAAACAGTCGAATGTTTTGAAAGGTGCGGGCGATTCCCCGGGTCGCAACTTGAAAAGGACGCAATCGAGAGATTTCCTCACCTTTGTACAACATTTGCCCGCTGCTTGGTTGAATTAGACCCGTCAAGAGATTAAATAGCGTTGTTTTGCCTGCACCATTGGGACCAATCAAGCCAAAGATTTCACCTCTATCTACTGCAAACGATACGTTGTTAACAGCAACTAGCCCGCCAAATCGTCGGGTCAGTTCTCTTGCCTGCAAAATGGGGCGATCGCTGGGCAAGGAAGCAGCATTTGCAATGTCAGTTTGGGTCATCCGTGCATTGGAAGTTTTAATCTGCTCAACTATTTTCTCCGATCGTGGTTACTAATCCATCAACTTCGAAGGGAAATACATCGAGGGATTTGAATTGCGTATTAGTTTTTCAACGTACATTCAGCAGGTTTCTACATAACTTGAGAGTGAATTTTGAAAAGTGGATCAATGCCTCTCATCCTTCTCTGTGAATATTTTTGTGTGATTGAAGCAACATTTCATCACTGACACTTCCTCATCTGTCATATGAATATTTTTTGGGAAAAGTAGCTCAAATTTCAAACGGTTGATCAGCAACAAATATTTTCGATCGCCTCAATTTCTTGTTTAAAGAAAAGCTGCAAAGGCTGTGTACTTAACGGTCTTTCCCTGATTCTCTACCAAAAGGATGATGAAAAACTACTGCCGAATTTATTGCGTTTGACCCCAAAATGTCTTCAAATAAACCCTTCACGGCAATAAAAATATCACGTGTGCCAATTCAATCGGCACCACATCTGGCACAAGACTGTCTTCCTCCTCCCTTAAAGTTTTCGATTAGTTCCTATTAAGCCCCGTTAAAGGAACGCTCTTAGTCCGAATGCATCACTCAAATGTTGAGCGCCTGTGTTTCTAAATCAAACAAATAGGAAACCAATGGTTTCTTAAATGTTCATCGTTGTTCAAAGAAACGCTCATTTTTCAGGGAGCAGCCTCTACCACCTTTTTCAGGGAATCGCTCTACCAGTTCTCTGTGAAGACTCGCGCTATGTGAGTCCTTTACCTGAAATGGAGGAAAGAGGCAATGCAAAGTTCCAATGCAAGTACCAGTGTTTTAGATATTGATAACCTTTCAGTTCTAGGCTCTAGTACACAAAAAAACGCTAGTACTGTTCTATCAACCACTATCAATTCTTCCCTAAACAGCCTCGGCAGCCTTTCGAATAAATCATCGATGTCCGCCCTGGCTACAGCACCGACAAGCTCCAAAACCTATACCGTGATGCCCGTTGGTGATTCAATCATGGATGCGGATTTGGATTCCCTTCTGAATGAGTTCAAATCGCGGGGTATTCCAGTTGATTTTGTGGGAAGGCAATCAGATGGACCATCGCAAGATCCTCAAAACGATGCGATCGGTGGATTCCAAATTGGAGAGTTTCTTGGCACCAGATCATTCCCTGGAGTTTCGATGGACAAAAGGCTGGTACCACAACGGAAAACATTCTTGCCAATGATGCACAAACCTATAAGCCTGACATCATCCCTATGTTATTGGGAATCAACAACTTTTTCCGGGGTACGGGTAATGTTGTGATTCAGGGTTTCAATCAGGCGGTTGATACGCTCCATCAGAATTCGCCTAATTCTGAAATTTTTCTGGCAAACTTTACCCCCGTTGGATGGAATGCTCCAGACATCGATGCGGCGCGATCGCAAATTGCAGGCATCGTCAAAGACAGACAGCAGAAGGGATGGAAAATTAATTTCGTCGATCTCAATAAAGCCGTCTCAACTTCTGATTTAACTGATGGTATCCATCTCACCAACACGGGGTATCAGAAGATGGCAAAGGCTTTTGTAGATGCTGTTGCCGCCGATCTCTCAAGCGGAACGCCGACTCCAGCACCGTCCCCATCTCCCGCTCCTGCACCCGCTCCTTCGCCAAGCTCAGACGCAGCTACTTTCTTGAGTGACCTGAATTGGAAATCAGCTACTAATGGTTGGGGACCTGTCGAGAAGAATTTGAGCAATGGAGAAGATGCGTCTGGGGATGGTCGTGGACTCACATTAGAGGGGTCACTTCCGCCAAAGGGTTAGGAGTACATGCTAACTCTGAGATAACCTATGCCCTTGATGGAAAATACAGTCGATTTACCTCAAGCATCGGCATTGATGATGAGGTTGGCAGTAAGGGTTCAGCGGCCTTTCAAGTTTGGGCTGATGGCACCAAGCTGTACGATAGCGGCTTGATGACAGGCAGCAGTGCGACCAAAACTGTTGACGTTAGCGTTGCAGGCAAGAAGGAACTCAAGCTCGTTGTGACAGACGGGGAGATAACTTCCAGTTTGACCATGCCGATTGGGCAAATGCTCGCCTTACAGCCGCTTCCACTTCAACGCCGTCTCCCACTCCTTCACCTAGCCCAACCCCAACCCCTAGCCCAACCCCAACCCCTAGCCCCACCCCGACCCCTGCTCCAACTCCTTCGGGTTCCCGCGATAAGTGGCTACAGCCGTTTGATAGTCATAGTATCTGGAATATGCCGATCGGTTCGGGGGCACAGTACAAGCCAGCTGGAATTCAAGCAGCCCAATACGTTCTGGCGGATCAGGAGTATTTCTATAAGCTGAATGCGAATGACCCAATGCGTACGGTTTATGCACCAGGATCTTGGACAGACAGGGATTCCGGTACTCAATCTCAGGGAATCTCATTGCCCATTCCCGACAACCTGATCGTGCCGGATGCGACCCTCAATCCCTACAGTACGCCCAATAATGCAGCGGCATTTCTGATGCCAGATGGAAAAACCCTGGTTCAGCTTGAACCCCTTGCCCGTACCCAACCTGGTGGACCTATTTATGGCTACCATTACACTCCTGATGTCAACATCTATGGAGACGGCATTGGTGGATCGCACTTTGGTTCTGGGCTGTCTGCGATCGGTGGTTCAATTCGGTTAGGCGAGTTGGAGAGTAGTGAACCAATTGACCATGCATTAAAAGTCAACATTTGGGGACAGAAGTACCTGAGCTACTCCGGCTCGACTCCTGGCTACCGTTGGCCCGCCGATCGTGCTGATTCCTATGCTGCCAGCAACTATCGTGGCACCAATCCAGACCTTAAGCAGGGAAGCTTACTGGCTTTATCTCCAAATCTAACTGAAGCTAGTCTTGGTTTGCAGACCCCAGCCGCCAAGAAGCTATTCCATGCCTTACAGGATTATGGTGCTTACGTTGCAGATGATTCGGGTTGGGATGCCCATTACTTTGATGTCGAGGCTGGGGTTCCAGCAGAGTTCAAGAAGACCTACGGCTATGACATGGAAACCTCTGGTGGTGCGTTGTACAACGACTACTCAAAACTCTTCCAGGCACTGAACGTCGTAACGAATAACGGACCCAGCAGCATTGGAGGGGTGGAATGCCCCGTCAGCCTCTAGCACCGCCGATCAACAATTAGTCAGCGACTAATACAACTTTAGAGTTCGAATAGGGTGCGTCTTTGCGGTTATACTCCTTGTTTTAGGGAATGGCTTTGTCATTCCCTTTTCGTTTGAACAGCCCCGGAGATACCAACCCCTGGGGAAAGAAAATAGTGCCAACAACAATCAACAGCCCAAAGATGATCAGGCGACCGTCGCGCAAAAACTGAGAAATCCACAGGGGTAGTCCTGGAATATCTGCCATTGCACGCAGCACCTCTGGCAGCGCTGTAAACACCATACCGCCCAAAACGGGACCTAAATAGGTGCGGGAACCTCCGATCAAAACAAAAGTAAGGTAGATAATGCTGGCGTCGAAGGTTCCCTGACGGGCATTCCAGGTATTGAGAAAATGGGCGCTCACTGCCCCAACCAGACCCGCCAAAATTGCTCCTAGCGTAAAGGCCAACACCTTGAAATAGGTTGGGTTAATTCCCATTGCGTCGGCAGCCAATTCATCCTCTCGAATAGCGAGTAAAGCCCGTCCGACCCGAATTCTTTCCAATCGATAGACAAACGCCATACTAAGCAACAGCAGTGGCAGAGCAATCCATAAATAATCAAGTGCCGTCGAAAACGGTTGGGGAATCCCAAAGATGCCAACGGCTCCACCCGTGATGTCAAGGTTGAGGGCAAGAATGCGAAGAATTTCAACGAAGGCGATTGTCGCGATCGCCAGGTATATCCCTCGTAACCGTAATGCTGGAATTCCAACCGCAATTCCCAACAGCCCTGAAACAATCCCGGCAATCAGCATTTCTAGCAGCAAAAGGGGTACTGGAAACAACGTACCCGCCGGGGTGGAAAAGACCTTAGTAGACAGAATTGCCGCAATATACCCCCCAACGCATAGAACCCCGGACTTGCTAGAGATAATTGCCCCGCCATCAACGGTAGATAGAGCGATAACCCCAAAACTGCCCCAAAAAGCATGGAGATAATCAGAAAACCGTAGGTGGAGAGAAAGTCAGACATGGGTTGGAAGAAGGGAGTGGGGAATACTGAATTTGTGATTGCGAGAAAGATTAATTAAAGATGAACCGCAGAGACGCAGAGTTTTAGGGAGTTGACACAGCAGATCATTGGAGCGTGTATTGAGGTTCATCGAAATTTAGGGCCAGGTTTACTGGAATCTGCTCGTCAACCTCAACGTACCTATTTTGAAAGACGGTCTAAAACGAATAGCTAACAACTTTCAAGAACCCCCTGCGTACTCTGCGCCTCTACGGTGAGTCATACTTTTTGGATGAATGTTCTTCCCAACAACCCCTGCGGCTTAATTAGTAGAACGACAAACAAAATTCCGAACGCAACGGCATCCTTGTAGGCGGAATACTCACCAGGAACAAACGCTTCTACCAATCCAATCACCAACCCTCCAACGACTGCTCCTGGAATACTTCCCAGTCCCCCAGCACAATCACAGCTAATCCTTTTAGTCCAAAACCAATACCAAAGTAGGGACCAGCGATACTGACGCTAGAGCCAACTAATGTCCCGGCTAAAGCCGCTAAAAAGCCACTTACAAAAAAGGTGAGAACAATAAAGCGATCGGTGTTAATTCCTAAAAGGCTAGCGGTTGTTGGATCCTCTGCCACTGCTCGCATCGCTTTTCCATATTTAGTGGCATTAATCAAATAGGTCAGAATTCCCAGAATGACAACCGAAACCAGGAAGATGACAATCTGCACTGTACGAATGGGAATAGGGTTATCCGCTGTGCCAAAGTTGATCGCAGGAGGCAGGCTCCCGTAAGTATCTCCGGAAACGTATAGTTTTCAGCCCCAACCAGATATTGAATAACATTGACGATCACAAGCGCCACGCCCAAGCTTGAGACGACCGTAAGAAGGGGATCGGATCCACGACGACGTAATGGACGAAAGGCAAATCGCTCGATCGCCACACTCACCACTCCAGCCAGCAGCCCGCTTAGAATCGCCGCCAACCAAAACGGAAAATTCAAAGGCAACCGCGCGTTAGCTAACAAACCATTAAACCCGAATGCACTCCCCATTAGCGCATAGGTAAAGTAGGCCCCAGTGTAAAAACTGCTCCATGAGCAAAATTGATAATGCCCAAAATGGAGAAAACAAGTGTGTACCCCAAAGCAAAAATGGCGTAGACACTGCCAATAGAAAGCCCATTTAAGATGTTTTGAAAGAAAAGCGTGAGATTCATCCGGGAAGAAGGATAAGAAATAACGAATAAAGGATAAGTGGCATGGACCGGTTTTGATCCTTTATCCTTCAGCCTTTATCCTTGCATTCCTATCCTTGCACCTTTCCCGTGCTCTTTTAACTACAAACTAGAGGGTTTTGGTTTCCTTGCTAAAAACGAGCGGCCAGACCACCCCCAGAAAACCGAATAGATGACCTTCCCATGAAATGCCAATGTGGGTAGGCAAGATTCCCCACAGGAGGCTGCCGTAAAATACACCGACACCAAGCGAGAAAGCGATCGCGATCGCACTCCGCTCAAAGTAGCCTCTAAGCAGGAGATAGCCCAGGTAACCAAAAATAACGCCGCTGGCTCCAATATGAACTCCCGGTGCCCCAAAGACCCACGTACCCAAACCACTGACGATCGCTGAGATAATGCTGACCCAGAAGAAATCGCTGGTTTCACGCAGCATAATCAGCCAGCCCAACACAATAAATGGAATGGTGTTGCCAATCAAATGGGCAAAGCTTCCATGCAGAAATGGAGCGAACAGGATGCCGCGTAGCCCAATCAGATTGCGCGGAATGATTCCGTAAATGTCGGTTTCCAGGAGTTACTCCATAAAAGCCAACTCGACGCTGAAAAAACACAACGTTGATAATTTCTATCACCCACATCAGGGCAACCAGACCGCCCAAAATCGTAATCTGGGTTTTAATTTCCTGGGCGATCGACGTTTCCTCTCCGCTCTTACTCATGCTGCCTCTTGAGTGACTGAGTTAATCACAAGACTCCCATTCTCTACCATACCTAGAGAAACCCCAGGATGGGTAGGGGAGCAAGGGGTGAGGATAAAGGATGAGGGACATAGCAATACTGCACAGATCAGGACAATCAAACTGCTGAGAGCCTTGCAATAATTGGTTTTCAAACTCAGCACTCAGTCCTCAGCACTCAGCACTTTTAGCTGTCGCCACAATTGTTAGGGCAGTCAGTTTACCTGTCATGAGCCAAATATATGACTTGCATCCCTGACACCTGATACCTGACAAATGCTACAAATCTTGCTCTTTACGTCTTCTCCAGCAAATATTCTTTGATAAACATCACTGTGGCGTAGAACTGGAAGTCTACATTGGACTTTTTGGCAAAGCCGTGTCCTTCGTTGTTCGCCAACAGGTACCACACGGGAACTCCATTTCTGCGAACGGTTGCCACAATCTGCTGCGCTTCATTCAGGGGTACACGGGGATCGTTTTTGCCGTGAACTACAAATAATGGCTTTTTGATTTTCTCGGCGTTATTTAGGGAGAAATTTTAAGCAGAAATTCTCGCATTTTGGGATCCCGCTCATCCCCATATTCCACTCGACGCAGATCACGGCGGTAGCTCTCGGTCCGCTCTAGAAACGTCACAAAGTTAGAGATACCTACGATGTCGATCGACGCTCGGATGCGATCGCTATAGTGGGTTGCCACAGCTAAGGACATATAGCCGCCATAGCTGCCTCCGGTGACTAAAATGCGGTTTGCATCCAGGTTCGGCTGAGTTGCGATCCAGTCCAGAAGCGCTCCAATATCTTTAACAGAATCTTCCCTGAGATAAGCGTTGTCCAATTTGAGGAACGTTTTACCGTAACCCGTTGAGCCTCGCACATTAGGATATAGCAGCGCGACTCCCAATTCATTCAGGTAGTAGTTGCTGCGGCCCAAAAATGATGGGCGGAACTGCCCTTCTGGTCCCCCATGGATGCTGATTATGACCGGACGTTTGCCTGTAAATTTAGCAGGCGGGCGGTATAGAAATCCCGAAATCATCTTGCCGTCAAAGCTCTTCCAATGCACCAGTTCGAGCCAGGGAAGTTCGCGGTATTGATGCCAGCGGTTTCGCTCTCAGTCCAGCGCTCTAGCTTGCCGGTTGTCACATCCAGCGAGTAGACATCGGCGGTTGTGCGCGCAGAAATCAAGGTAAAGCCCAATTCTGGCCAATTGGGGTGCCACCGAATGCCATAAACCTGGCCAATTGGTAGCTTGGGTAGAGGGATTTCCTTTCGGGTTGCGGTGTCCAGAAGGTGTAGGACACTGGCTCCATCTTCGTTGGTAACAAACGCCAGGCGTTTTCCATCACGGGAGAGATCTATGTCCTCAACATCCCACTTGATTTGACTGGTCAGGGGAGTGTATTGCTTGCTAGCCAAATCAAAATAGGCAAGGGTTTGAAACTCTGAGTTGAGGTCGCTAACTAGATACAATCCCTTACCGTCTTCACTAAAAACGGCGGCGCTATAGGAAACAGGTTCGCCCGCCCCTCTGGAAGTAAGGGCAGTACGATCGCCCGTTTCAGCGTTGAAGAGCCAGAGGTAGCTCTCGTTGATGGAGATGTATTCCAGAACCAGCAGTTGACGATCGTCCGGTGACCAGTCGAGGGGAGACCAACCGCCCCCTTCCACCTCTGCCAGCAGCCGATTAGATGCTGGATTTTTGGGATCAATGATGTATAGATCTGTATCTTTGCCGGTGCGACGAGTCGAGGTATACGCCATACGATCGCCCGCGGTTGACCAAATGCCGCGTGTGTTTTTGACTTACCGTCGGTCAACAGCGTAACCGTTGCTGTTGCCAGGTCATAACGGTAGTTCTGGTTAAACTCGCTGCCGCCTGTATCCTTGCCAAATACAAAATAATCCCCAGTCGTCGGTTGGTAAGTCGCCCCGGATGGCGCATCCGCAAAAATGTGAGCTGTTTGCGTGCCCCTAACGGAAACCGAATCTGATGGACCTGGGCCGTATTACAGAATCGGGTTGAGATTAGCATTTCCCGCTGGGCAGGATGCCAGCTTGTCAGGCTTGCACCGCGAAACTCGGTGTAGCGATCGACGGTTTCTACCAGTGACAGCGGAATTGGGGAATGTCTTCAACAACCAGGTTTTCTCCGGGGAAAGGGTAGGCACTGCCTGGATAGGTTCCATAGAGGTCATACCAAGAACAATACCCAGAATAATAGCCAGAATCCTCTGCCAGCGTTTCATTAGTCAAAGGGTCAGTCACAGATGCCCCAGACTTTACCCGATCGCGGGCCAATCAGCAATGTATAAAAATCCCTACACCCACTTGACACCGCGTAACCACTTCCATACTCCAGTGCCACGTCGGACGCTGACGCCTAAACTCTGCTCTTTAGCCAGGGACATTAATTCCTCAGTTGTAAAGCTATAGCCCAACTGCTCCGTAATTCTCAGAAAATCCTCTGGTCCTGTAACTCCTTCAAACTTGTGACGCAGTCCTTCATCGTAAGCAACCGCTTCTAAAAATCGATTTGCACTCTCAATGGACATCCCTGCAATCTCCTGGTAGGCATCTCGCCAAACAACAGTCCTACCGTTATACTGCCCTAAATTTCGCCAGGGTTAGCGAGTCTATGCCTAAGAATTGTTCTGAGACCAATTTGAATCGAGAAGAGGGCAAGGGGCGAGGGGCGAGGGGCAAGGGGCAATTTCTACCGCCTATCGCCTATCGCCCATTGCCTATCGCCTATCGCCTATCGTCCATTTAGTTGGTATGGGACTACTTGGCTGGAAGGTCGGCAAAGAGTTCATGAATATGGCCATCGGGATCCGCAAAGAAGGCCGCTCTTTGGCCCCAAGGCATATCGGCAGGTGGATGAATTGGAATTGCGCCTGCAGCGACGATCCGTTCAAAGGTTGTATCGACAGCTTCAGGTTTCTCCACCGGAAAGGCAAGCTCAAACGATTGCCCCGTCGCCTCTTCCTTATAGCTGGAATGGTTCGTTGCCTGTTCCATAATCGATCGCGCACAGATCGCAAACCGAACGCCTTCGCTTTCAAACTCAACATAGATTTCCAGGTCTTGCTTGACCGTAAAGCCCAGGACATCCCGGTAGAAGCTGACCAACGTGGAAACATTGTTGGTCACAATCGTAATTAAAGCGATCGTTGGTTTCATGAATTAATTAGAGGATAAGGGGGCAGAGAGCAGGAGTCAGGGATTCTGCGGGAAGTTCGCTCTGACTTCGTAACAGTATCTCAGCATTACGTATTAGAAATCTTTAGTTGGCGATCGCTTCCTGGAGGGGTTGATGGTTCATCACCTTCTTAGAAGACTCTGTTGTACCGCTCAAACGGCTTTGAAGGTAAGTGTATAATCTGTCATCCGCCTGGAAATAAAGATTAATTCCACCTCGACATTCCTCCGCAAAGATAATTCGGACTTGCTGTCGGGGCGAGACGAGAAAGTTAATCCAGTCTGCTGATTTGCGGTGCGGAATGCTGAGTTTGCCAACTTGGGAGCCATCGGTTTCTACAACACTGAACTGAACTTGAGCAGGCATGGTAAGTTCCTCAAATCTTGGTTTCCAGTTGTTTTCAATTAGTGTACCTGAACAAGACGCAATAATAGTACGTTTGCATTAAACTATAACGTATCTTTTTGCGGTGGCTACAATCCATTTGAGTACTGCTGCATTTAAGCCCTATGGAAGAGAATGGGGAAGCAAACCGGGGTTCTATGGCACGACCAGAAAAGACCAGTAATAGCAGTTCTGCCCGCTATCTTGTTTATGTTGTTAGCACGCTGTGTGCCGCCGGGCTTGCGTTTAGCGTGTTGCGAATTTTGCTGCCGTCGCTACGAGTTGTCATCCCTGTTCTGCTAGGTTGGTGGCTCTGGCGACGATTTCAAAATGTTCAGAAAACGCAACAAAATGCGTTGAATGCCATTTTCTATCAACTCATTCAAGAACATCAAGGACGCATTACTGTTCTCGATTTTGCAATGATGGCAAAGCTCCCAGCAGCGACCGCACGAGAATTTTTGGATGCCAGAGCCAAAGAATTTTCTGCCCACTTTGAGGTAACAGAGCAGGGAGACACCTTCTACGTTTTTCGAACGCTGAAGTCGTACCATCCTCAGCCGCTTGCTCTAGAACAGAAATTTCCAGAATCGACAGAACATAAAGGCAAGCAATCGATCGCGTCTGAACCACTGACTCAGGCAAAGTTGGCAAGACGATTGGGCGTTTCTGCGGGGGCAATTCGACGCAAAAATTTTCACCCGATTTAGCAGAATGGTCTAAAGCTCGCGACCCAGACGGGATTTGTTGGATGTATCTGGTACAGTCTCGACGGTTTTTTGCCGTGGAAGAAGAAAAGATTAAGGGCGATCGTTCTCCCAATAACTGAGGATTAATGCTGAGGTCTGAGGGTATACACAGGTGTCAGGGATCCGATGTCAGGGGGCAACGCCTTTAGCGAAGGGTTCAGCGCCGCAAGATGTCCTAATCATTAGGGCTGTCACTGTGAAACACAACAGCCACAAAAAAGGGACATCCAAATTGGATATCCCTAAATTCAACTAATATGGGCGGAGCGAGACTCGAACTCGCAAGGCCGAAACCGCCGCATTTTGAGTGCGGTGCGTCTACCAATTCCGCCATCCGCCCTTAGTTTCAGCCATCCCATTATACTGAAACGCGCGCCTTTAGAACTATTTCAGTAAGAATTAGGGTTGGTGTTTAAGAAATCGAGACGTGCTTACCAGTTCCGCCAGCCTCCGCCCGCTTCGGCTTTTTATCGCTTTGAAACGGACGATTTTGGAGTAGGGCTTGATAAGCCTGGCTGCTGGACCAGCGATCGATTTCTCGTGCCCGTAACACCGGGACAGGATGGGTGAGTTGAGCAGTCATCGCCTGTTTCAGCATTTCTCCCAACTGGTCATTGCTGATGTCATCATAGGCGCGCGCCTGCGCGAGAAACGCATCCAGATTTAACTGATCCGCCAGTTTGGGAGAACCACCTGACAGTTTCATCAAAACGGACGCAACCGTTCTAGGATTTTGAGTTGCCAGGAGAGCGGCGCGATCGCAGGTAAATTCTGCACAGCGAATCCATTCCATTAGCTGCACTTGCAAATTTTGAGCCAACACTGCGCCCAACCCCCAGCAGCCTGAATCAAAATATTAGCCAACGTTAGATAAACCCCGTGATCACACTTGAGATGTCCCAGTTCGTGAGCAATGACGGCTTGAGTTTCTTCAGGCGTCAGCAAATCAATCAGCGAGGTATGAATCACAATGAAGGGCTGTTTGCCACGCATTGCGAACGTGTAAGCATTTGGCACGGGATGCTGCCGCACATAAAGCTGAGGTGGCTCCAGATCCAGAATCTTGCAGGCCTCCAGTAAGAGCTTGTGGAGATCGGGAAGTTGCTGCTCGCTGACCAAAACACTAGAGGCAATATTATCTAGATAAAAAACCTGCTCAGCCAAAGGACCCAATAGGTTTCGAATGACCACGTCCAGGCCAAACAATTGTTTTAAGTTTGCGGTTGCTTGCAGATCCAGCGGGTGACGAAAGTGATCGGCTCGTAAACCAACTAAAGGTGTTTTGAGGAAGGACATAGGAGTAAGGATGGCTCGACTGACGGATGCTTGATGGAAATGCACCAGCACACAAGGCCAGTATAACGAGAAGCGGGGCGAAGAGAAGGCTAAAGGATAAGGGATAAAGAGTAAAAGGGACCAGCCCACCCTTCATCCTTCATCTTTTAGCCTTCATCCTTTAGCCTTTAACCTTATCCTTCTGTTCCCTAAAGGCTCGTGAGCACCGGATTTCCGTCCACGTCAACTCCATTTTGAGAACGCTGTATTCGTGCACCTAACCTTTGCAATTTGGTGTCCAGGTTCTCATACCCACGATCGAGATGGTGTAACCCCTGAATTGTGGTTTTCCAGAAGCCGCCAGACCTGCCAGAACAAGGGCCGCTGAAGCTCGTAGGTCCGTTGCTACGACAGGAGCACCCGAAAGCATTGGCACCCCTCGGATAATCGCATGATTTCCTTTCACACGAATATCCGCACCCATGCGAGTTAGCTCCGCCACATGACGTAAGCGATTTTCAAACACGGTTTCTGTAATCACGCTGTCCCCTTCGCTTAGGGTGAGCAGCGCCATAAACTGCGCCTGCATGTCCGTTGGAAAGCCCGGATAGGGGAGGGTTTCAATATCGGTGGCCAGATGGTGGTGACCGGGAATTAGACGCAAACGGTTTGGCCCTTCGGGAACTACCTGAGCACCGATCGCCTGTAGTTTGGCAATCACCGCCGTAAGATGGTCAGAGATAACAGGAGCCAAACTAATCTCAGAGTACGTAATAGCACCCGCCACCAAAAATGTACCGGCCTCAACCCGATCGGGAATAATGCCGTAATCCGTCGAATGCAGTCTGGATACCCCGGAAATAATGATTGTGTTGGTTCCTGCGCCACGAATTCTGGCACCCATTGCTCGACAGAAGTTCGCCAAATCGACCACTTCCGGTTCCTGAGCGGCGTTTTCGATAATCGTTTCCCCTTCGGCCAGCGTTGCCGCCATCATCAGCGTCTCCGTTGCGCCAACGCTGGGGTAATCCAAATAAATCTTGGCTCCTTTAAGCCGCTTGTTTACGCCCTTGACATTGGCATAAACCATGCCGTGATCGATTTGAACATCTGCTCCCATAGCCTGTAGCCCACGGACATGCAAATCCACAGGCCTTGCGCCGATCGCGCAACCACCCGGCAGTGGAATTCTCGCAACGCCTAACCGTGCAAGCAGCGGCCCAATAATGAAGAAACTGGCTCGCAGTTGACTAACCAACTCGTAGGGAGCTTTCGACTGGGCAATGTGGGAGGCATCAATGGTTAGACCATCTGCTTGTCGCTCTAGCCTAACCCCCAACGATGAGATGATTTCGCCCATCCGGGCAACATCTGCCAGGGAAGGCACATTGCGAATTTGACATTCCTGAGGGCAAAGAAGCGCTCCAGCCATGATGACAAGAGCAGAATTCTTCGCTCCACTGATTGCAACGTGTCCATTTAGAGAAGCGCCACCCCAAATTTCCAGGACAGACTTGTCTTCATCAGGAGTGGTACAGGTGTTGGGTAAGCTTGGCGAGAGAGTAATTGGTCCGTCCTCCAAAATCGAGCAACATAGTTCTAACTTGCGAAGTTGGTTTTGATTCTACCGGAAAGTTCCAAAATGTTTCGGAATTTTACAGACGGCGATCGTTCCATGTCACCTTATCACCTCCGAAGCGATCCAAGATTCTGGATTAAAATGATTGACATGCGCCACTTATTAAGGAATGATTGAGAGTCGCGGCTTTCAGTGTATACCAGCGGAACTGGCGGAATTGGCAGACGCGCTAGATTCAGGTTCTAGTGTCCGCAAGGACTTCCGGGTTCAAGTCCCGGGTTCCGCATTTAGCCCTTCTGAATTTATCAGAAGGGTTTCTTATTGAGATTACCCAACGGTTGAGGCAAATCCGTTAGATCTACTTATCGTTTTGCCGTTTTATGTAACAAAATTTCAATAAATAGTCGACCCTATACCCATGCTCACCAGTCTCCAGAATCCTCTGGTTAAACAGATGCGAAAGTTGCATCAGGCAAAGGAGCGACGGCGGCAGCAGCTTTTTTACTAGAGGGAACTCACCTGCTAGAAGCGGCTAGTGCAGCAGGTCATCCACTCGCAACCGTTTGTTACACCGATGAATGGAAGAGCCGCAATCCAACGCTTTGGGAGAAATTGAATCAGTTAGCCCAACGGACCGAACTTGTTAGCCCGGAGGTCATGCGATCGATCACCACCACAGTTGAACCGGATGGTGTCGCCGCCACTGTCACACGACAATCTTTGCCCGCCCCAATTTTTAGCAGTCTGGGACTAGCGCTAGAAACCATTCAGGATCCCGGTAACATGGGCACCATGATTCGAACTGCGGCGGCTGTGGGGGCAGATGGTCTATTGCTAAGCGCTGATAGCGTCGATCCCGATCATCCAAAGGTACTTCGAGCATCAGCAGGGGAATGGTTCCAGGTACCAGTAACGGTAAGTTCAAACCTACAGTTAGACATTTCGCACTGTCATCAGAGGGGTATGCAGGTGGTTGCGACCTTACCCACGGCTACTTTGACCTACTGGGAAATTGACCTATGCCCACCAACCTTAATTATCATGGGCAATGAAGGGGCAGGGCTTTCTCAAGAATTAGCAGAATTGGCTGATCAACAAATTGCGATTCCCCTCAATCCAGGTGTAGAGTCCCTTAATGTCGCGATCGCAGCCGCCCTCGTGTTATACGAAGCAAAACGGCAAAGAAGCCTGAAATAGCTCCTACTCCTTATTCTGCTGCTTCTCGATATACTCTTCGATGTCAGCGACTGCCTGCTCAAAGGTTTTCAAGTCGAACCGGAATTGCTCTTGTTTGGATGAGGTGGAGCTAATGTCTGGCTCGGTGGATAGTTGTCCTTCAGGCTGGAGACTTTCTTGAAGTTGGTCAAGCGACTCAACGAATGCTCTGGCTGCCGTTCGGCGCAATTCCCGTTGATGCCGATTTATCATATCGATCGACTCCAAAAATTAAGGACTAGGAAAACAACGATTTTTAACTGGATGAAGTATAGCGATTCGCGCAAAGCGCAGGAGGCCGGGAGCCAGATGCCTATTATTTGTAGGGTGCCCAGTTTGAACCAATGACTTTCAATCCCTGAATTTGTTGCCTGTGCTGTTGAATGGGTGGTGGACCTAAAAGGTAATGATGCGCGGCGGTAGCCGCCATTGTTAACAGCTCCAAAATCCTTACGACTTTGGTACTACCGAATGGGTCATGGGGGCAAGCGAATTATGTCAGAACGTTCAAAACTGATTCGTGCCCATTGCCGGATTGCCCCTGTCCGAATGAGAATAGGGACGAGTTGAAGAATTTCTTCAGATCTGATTGGAGGGAAGTGCCCTCTCTATGGTTACTGGAGAAGTCATATTGACCCGAAAGCGAGCCGGAGAAAGACGTGAGCGATCAATTTGATTACGATTTAGTCATTATTGGAGCAGGGGTTGGCGGACATGGAGCTGCTCTGCATGCGGTCAGTTGTGGCTTGAAGACTGCTATCGTCGAGGCGGCTGACATGGGCGGAACCTGCGTTAATCGCGGCTGTATTCCTCCAAGGCATTGCTGGCAGCATCCGGGCGGGTGCGGGAACTTCAAGATGCCCCCACTTGAAATCGTTGGGAATTGAGGTCGGAGGATTAACGTTCGACCGACAGGCGATCGCGGATCACGCAATCATGATTGTTTCCAAGCAGCGGGAAGGATTGGTCAACAGCTTAAAGCGAGCGGGTGTCGATACGATTCATGGTTGGGGCGGGTTGCAGGTGTCCAAAAAGTAAGCGTCGCCACGAAAGACGGTGAAAAAACAATCACGGCGAAGGACATTATTCTGGCCCCTGGCTCTGTCCCCTTCGTGCCTCCCGGTACTGAAATTGACGGAAAGACCGTATTTACAAGTGACGATGCCGTTCGGCTTGAGTCTCTCCCGCAGTGGATTGCGATCGTGGGAAGTGGTTATATCGGCTTAGAGTTTGCCGATGTCTATTCAGCTTTGGGCTGCGAAATTACATTGATTGAAGCACTCGATCAGCTCATGCCGGGGTTTGATCCCGATATTGCTAAGCTGGCGCAACGGGTTCTGATCACACCGCGCGACATTGAAACCAAGGTTGGGGTGCTGGCAAAGCGGATCACTCCTGGCTCTCCAGTTGTGATTGAACTGGCAGACGCCAAAACCAAAGAGACCATCGAGACCCTAGAGGTAGACGCTTGCCTCGTTGCGACGGGTCGAATTCCCTACACGAAAGATTTGGGGTTGGACTCGGTCGGTGTGGAACTCGATCGGCGCGGATTCATCCCGATTAATGATCATCTGTCTGTGTTGGCAGCCGGAGAGACCGTTCCCCACCTCTGGGCGATCGGGGATGCCACCGGAAAAATGATGCTGGCTCACACAGCGTCTGCTCAGGGAATTGCAGCCGTAGAGAATATTTGCGGTCGCTCCCAAACGGTGGATTATCACAGCATCCCGGCAGCCGCCTTCACTCACCCTGAAATTGGCTTTGTCGGCTTAACGGAACCCGCTGCTAAGGAGAAAGGAAAGGTTGAAGGGTTTGAAGTAGCGACAGTGCGCACTTACTTTAAGGGAAATGCTAAGGCCCTTGCAGAGGGTGAAACTGAAGGAATTGCTAAGGTGATTTATCGCCAGGATACGGGGAAGTGCTTGAGTGCATATTTTTGGCCTCCATGCGTCTGACCTGATTCATGAAGCCGCCAATGCCGTCGCTCAGCGCCAGTCCGTTCACTCTCTGGCCTTTCTAGTTCATGCCCATCCCACACTATCTGAGGTGCTGGATGAGGCCTACAAGCGAGCAGTTGGGGCACATTGAGGGAAAAGTTACGTTACGCTATCAAGTAGCGTTGATTGATGGAGCAGGAAGCGATCGAGTTGGTCCCTGCTATCATCAGTGCTACATCGCATTCACTACCTACTTCAACCCTTTCCCGAATGGAGATCCGTCGTCGTCCGCCCAATCCGCCTGTTGCAGTGCAGAAAATGAGGTATCAGATAAGAGCGTCCGATGCCGAAGCGCGTCATATTTTGGAGGAAATCGTCTGGCACAAGGAAGTCGAAATTGACCAGCGGCGAGAGGTCCTGTCGTTAATCGAGCTACAGAAAGAGGTTGCAAAACTGCCACCACCCCGTAACTTTTAGAAGCTCTCAAAATGGAAAGACTCGGCCAGCCGTTATTGCAGAAGTCAAAAAAGCGTCGCCCAGTAAAGGGATCATCCGCAAGGATTTTGACCCCGTGGCGATCGCTCAGTCCTATGAGCAGGAGGGGCAACCTGTCTTTCTGTTTTGACGGATGAAAAATTCTTCCAGGGCAGTTTTGACAACTTGTCTAAAATTCGAGCCGTCACCGACCTTCCGCTTCTCTGCAAAGACTTTATTCTCTATCCCTACCAGATGTACCTGGGTCGGGTAAACGGGGCCGATGCCATTTTGCTCATTGCAACAATCCTTTCGGATAACGATTTGCAGTACTTTCTCAAGATCGCCAAGACCCTTGGGATGACTGCCCTGGTTGAGGTTCATACCCTGGAGGAATTAGACCGAGTCCTTGCCCTTAACGGAGTTGAGCTGATTGGGATCAATAACCGAAACCTGCAAGACTTCTCGGTGGACCTGCAAACGACTTGCGACCTCCTGGATAAACGCCAGGAGCAGATTCGCGATCAGGATATTCTGGTTGTGAGCGAATCAGGATTACACACGGCTGCTGATTTGAACGTAGTCTCTAATGCAGGAGCAGGTGCGGTATTGATTGGGGAATCCTTGATGAGGCAACTTGATCCAGCCGTAGCTCTGAAACAACTTTTTGTACACGCCAACTCGTAAATGAACTAAGTAACGAGACGTTCAAACCTCACATCTAAAATCCATCACTCAAGATGGTTGCCTAGCTCTAGTTCTATTCGCTTCTATTAGGTTTATTTAAGGTAGGTCGTCTGCATGGAACCCATTCCTCTTCCGTCGTACATTCACTATGAGCTGCTTTTACAACTTCTCGAACGACAGACGATGTTTGCTGCCAATAATAAGCCTGTAGTGCAGGAACAGGTGCATCAATTGATCATTACCCTTCGCAAAGCGCTCGCTCAACAGAAACATCTGGAGGAAAGCTGTAGACGCTACAACCTGCCGATTGAATACTACTGGTCCCTCAATAGCCTCCAACCGCCATCAGAATCTCCAGATAATGTTGTAACCATCCACCCGGAGTAGAGGGATGAGGGATGAAGGATGAAGTGAGGGGTGAATTCTTCCCCATATTTAGGTCTCTCTGCTAGGGCTTGATTGTATCCTGTCAAGCTCACAACTGACGTTCTACGTTCAGCATTCGACGGTAAGAGAGCCATCCTGCGCCCACCATTGCTAGGGCAAATGCGGCCAGGAACCAGAAGTGAACGCTAATGTCGGAAAGGGATTTGCCTTCAGCGGCTACCTGGGTTAGTGCTTCGTTCATGTGGTAAATCGGGTTGAATTGGGCGAGATCTCGAAGAACCTTCGGAAAAATGAATGCAGGCACAAACGCCCTCCAAGAATCAACAGCGGAACCCCAAATGCTGCAACCAGAGCATTCACATCTTCGGTTCGTCTGGCAAATTGGGTTCCCAGAATAAACCCAACACCCACATAAGCAAGAATGCTTAAAAGAATAATGACCAATCCCAGAGGAAATGAGCCGTGAAACTGGTTTCAAAGCAGGCCGCGATCGCCGCAATTAAAACGGTTTGTCCAAGAGCGATCGCAAGATGGGCTAGAAAAATTCCAAGAAAATAGGAAGTGCCGCTCAGGGGCGAGAGAAATAGACGCTTGAGCGTACGATGCTCCCGTTCTGAGACGACTGTGGCCACACTTCCTCCCAAACAGCTAAAGAAGAGCGCTGCTCCCACAACCGTTGCTGCTGCTGCCCGTTCAAATGCCTGTTCAAAGGTCAGGTTCTCCTTCGCCCGTTCCGCAAAGATGGTTCCATTGAGAAGCAGAATGGCGACTGGAAAACGCCCCAAAATACCAAACTCCGTCGTCTTCGCCCTAGTTCAATCAAAATTCGTTGGGCAACAGCTAGCGTTTCGTACCAATACTTCATGCGTTTGATTGGAATAGCGTGTTGAGTTGGGTGAAATGGAAACTGTTTATAACCATTAGGGTGAAGTTTAAAGATGTGATTTCTGCTAAAAAGCGTACTTTTGCCGCCAAAACGCTTTAAACCGCAGATATTTCTAAGAAATTCCTTAATCTTTCCAGTATTCCTTCAATCCGGCATTTCAATATCTGAGGTGATTCACATGTTCTGTAATTATCTACGAAGCAATTAAAACCCTATCATTCGCCTGCTCCCAAAACTCGGTATCTTACATGACTCGGTTGCCCAATTTTTCTCTTCAGCATCAATTCTCTCGTCGGACTGCTCTTAAACTGTTTGGTGTTGGCACGATCGGAGGCGTCCTTGGCTACTCTCGCTTCTCAAAACCTCAACCCAACGTCTTTCAGCAAGATTCTCTGAGCTTACCCCATCGAGTCAATCAGTCTCGTCGTGTGGTGGTTGTAGGAGGTGGGTTAGCAGGTCTTGCCTGCGCTTATGAACTAAGCCAACGGGGATTTCAGGTCACCCTTCTAGAACGGGCTGCTCAGCTTGGCGGCAAAATTGCCAGTTGGCCGATCGAGGTCAACGGTCAGCCATTTATGATGGAGCACGGCTTCCACGGGTTCTTCCCGCAGTACTACAATCTGCGAAGTCTAGCCAAAGAACTTGATATTTCCGAGAACTTCCGGTCTCTCAATTTCTACTCGGTCGTTTACAGAGATGGAACGTACCAGCCAGAGGTATTTCGCCCCAGCCATTCGGCATTCCCTGGAACATTATGGACCTAGCTGTCTCCTCAACCAATCGCCTTCGTTGGGGCTGAATCTTACCAAGTATGAGCATTGGCAAGTATTTCGGGAGATCACAGGGTTCGACCCAGAAAGCAGCTTCAAACGGCTGGACAACATTTCTGTGGCCGAATGGGTGCAGCAGGACTTTCCCCGAGGGCTATACGATCTCTACTTTCTACCCTTTGCCAAATCTAGCCTGAATGCGCCTGATGTTTTGAGTGCTGGGGAATTGATGCAGTTCTTTCACTTCTACTTTTTGGCAACCCAGAGGGACTGGCCTTTGAAGGCACTCGTCAGGATATGGGAACAAGTTTGGTGCAGCCGATCGCCCGCTCCATCATCAATAATGGCGGCAACATTGTAATGGAAGCGGCTGTCAGCAATATCCAGTGGCACAACGGACAAATTGCCTCCTTAACCTACCAGACTGGGGGAACAAGGAACTCGACCCCGTTCTGGGTGGCTGCTAACCCCTCCCTTAATCAGTCATCGAATAATCAGTTATTGCATGCTCAGCCATCAAACAGTCAGCCGTCAAAGTTGCAGTTTTTTGGCGCAGGTGATGAGGTTTATGCAGTAAATGGGAACAAAAAACAAGCTATCTCCCTGACCTGCACCCATCAGGGCTGCACCGTACAAGCCGACGCTGATGGAACGTTTCATTGCCCGTGTCATGGTGCGATGTTTGACCAGGAAGGCCGCGTGTTACGTGGACCCGCTCAGCAGGATTTGCCCCGATTTAGGATCGTGCAGCAGCAGCAGGACCGTTTACAGTTAGTTGCAGCCACACAGCCAACCCAAACTGCAGCCACAGAAACTCTAACGGCAGATTATTATGTGCTAGCGGCTGATGTTTCAGGGATGCAGCGGCTGTTCACGGGCATGACTGGAACTGTTCACGCAGGGGTTAAACAGCAGGTAGAGAAGCTGGCGATCGCCGATCCCTTTGCTGTTTGCCGTTTCTGGTTCGATCGAGATTTTCCCTGGAAGCACAGTGATTTCACATCCCTCTCTGGCTACCGCCTCACCGACAGCATCACCCTCTATCACCGGATTCAGGATGACTACATTGCCTGGGCCGAGAAAACGGGCGGCAGTGTGGTAGAACTGCATGCCTACTGCTATAAGGAAAAGGAATTTCCAACTCAGGAAGCGCTGTTGACAACCTTCGAGCAGGAACTTTACGAAATTGTCCCCGATTTGCGGCAGGCAACCCTGCTACACCGGGAACTTGTCAACCAAAAAAACTTTTCTGGCTACCCACCGGGCAGCTATAGCGATCGACCAGAAACCCAAACCCCGGTTGCCAACCTGCTCTTCGCCGGGGACTGGGTGAAAATGCCCTTCCCCTGCGGTCTGATGGAACGGGCCGTCAGCAGCGGTTTACTCGCCAGTAACGCCATCTTGCAGCAGGAAGGTCTACAGCGCCGTCCGCTGTTCACCGTAAGGCCAGAAGGGGTTTTGTCAATCTTGACGTAATATGACAGCTTCACCATTCACGAAATCTACGGATGTCCGCCAGCTCGGCATCAACCCAAACCACTGGTATGTTGTTGCACTGAGCCGTGAAGTGACCGATAAACCAGTCGGTGTGGTGCTCTGGGATGCGGCGATCGTCCTTTATCGCGATAGCCAGCACCAAATCTACGCGCTGGAAGATTCCTGTCCCCACCGATTTGTCAAACTCAGTCGCGGCTGTGTCATTGAAGATGAGTTGGAATGCGCCTACCACGGTTGGCGTATCAATGCTGAAGGAGGCTGTGCCGCTGTTCCCTACCTGGCAGAGAATCAAAAGCTGCCCTCCTGTCGAATTCGTCGCTACCCAGTACGAGAACAGGATGGGTTTGTCTGGCTGTTTCCAGGCGACCCTGTTTTAGCGGAGAAAGTAGAGCCGATGGGCGTTCCAGAGTGGGACCACCTGAACTACATCGGTTCCGTTACGGTCATTGATGCAAAGGCCCATTTCTCTTATCTAATAGAGAATTTGATGGATATGTATCACGGACATCTGCATCAGGACTGGCAGGCGTGGACTGGTGCCGTTTTGGAGGATTTAGAGGAAACGGGCGATCGGATCGATGCCCACTACCAGGCGCAAAACTACTACCGCATCGATAAAATCTGGTCCATTTCCCAACTGTTCTTCCCCGCTTGCGCCGTCTCCACCCGGATCCTCTCGATGTCAGCTACATTTACCCCCACTGGAAATCACGGCTGGGCGACGATTTTAGAATCTATGGCCTCTTCTGCCCCGTCAGCCTCACCCACACCCGTGCTTACCTGCTCCACTTCACCTCCCTCGAAGCATTCCCCAAACTGCACAAGCTACCCGTTCACTTCCGCCGTTTTCTCAAACATCGGCTGACCGACTCTGCCAAGAAACTTTTGGAAGGACTGGTAGAGCAAGACATCGCAATGATTGAAGATGAACAGCAAGCCTATCTGAAGAACCCGAATCGTCGTCCCCACGAACTCAATCGGGCACTCATTAGTGTCCAACGCTTGATTCGCACCCAGGCAGACCCAGGGTACGAGCGAACCCCTGATGGGAACCCTAACACAGGGCTACTCCACAGGAAACGGAAATGACATTAAGTAGAGGCATCAAAAATTTCTGGATACAAATCGGTCGCATCGTTCTAGCATCCACCGCCTTCGCCCTAGTTGGGTTTCTATGGTTTGGGTGGCGAGCAGCAGTTCTAATCGGTTTGATTGGCTTATTTGGGCTGTTCAGTTTTCTGCAAGAAACGAAGTCCAGATTCTTTCGAGGGCTTTCGGGTGAATGGAACGCAAGACCTGTAAGCCTTGAGACTTTTTCATTGATCGATCTCGATTGGCTACAACAGCAAACGATCGCTCTAGAATCCCTTGGATTTGTCCAACTAATGGATTATGAAAGACTGGAATGTGGTCAGACGCTTGCCCGTTGCCTTGCCCATCCCCAGCAGTACTGTTTTGCCGAAATTGGTCAATTAGTTAGCAGTTCTGATAAACCACCTCTCAAACATTCTTCGATTTCCAGTCTCTTGGATGAAGGTTGGAGACTAGGCGTTGCGAATCGAGAGCCAAGTTCAAGCGTTAGCCTAAACTTGCTCTACCGCAATCCAAAAGTCATTGGAATTCATGACCCGAATCCCAGGATGGAGGAGGTTTTTGAGGCTCATCTAAGAACCCGGCAGCAGATTATATCCGACTTAGGTATCACTGTACTAACCGACGTTTCCCGGGATGCGTATGTTCGATTCAATTAAAATCTCGTTGCTTACATCAAGCAAGCTCTAAGCCACAGAAATCTGTTGATTGGAATGATCAAAGCGACCCTGTATGAACTCAATCCCAAACCCGATTGGTTCTATGGTGATTACCCAACCTTGGCAGCGAGACGACGACGCAGAGGTCTTTAGGACTTACGCAAACCACCGAGGTTCTGGCAAAATGCGTAAGTCTTGTTTCTCTAAAAAATTCCCTTTGATGCCTCACCTGCCCGTTCATCCGATTATGCAGCAAAGTTTCGCGGTGATTGACCGTGAAATGGGTGCCCATTCCTTCAGTCCTGATGAATATGCGATCGTTCGACGAGTCATCCACAGCACAGCCGATTTTGAATTTAAGGAATTGATCCGGTTTAGTCCTGGAGCTATTGAAGGCGCGATCGTGGCTCTCCAGGCGGGTGTTCCCATCATTGTTGATGTGGGAATGGTGAAACAGGGCGTTGCTGGTTTGGTGAAGCAAACCTTTGGCAATCTACTCATTAGCGCCGTAGAACAGGTTACGGAAGCACCCATCGGCAAAACCCGCACAGAAACCGGGCTGATTCAGTGTCTTGAGCGTTATCCAAAAGCGATCGTGGCGATCGGAAACGCTCCAACCGCGCTCCTCGCCCTATGCAGTCACATTGCAGAATCCCCTTCCAAACAGTTACCTGGTCTGGTCATCGGTGCTCCAGTCGGATTTATTTCTGTTGTGGAGTCGAAAGCGGCTTTGGCAAAAACGGCTTTTCCTCAAATCCGAATCGAAGGCCGCAAAGGAGGGTCACCTGTCGCCGCCGCCATCTTAAATGCGCTGCTGGTCCTAGCTTGGGAAAAGGATAAAGGATGAAGGCCAAGGATGCGGTAAACACAAATCTTTATCCTTCATCCCTTATCCTTTATCCTTTCTTTTATCAGCCATCGGAACTTATCGCCACTAAAATAATTCAGAGTTATTAAATAAACCGTTTGACTGCTTGCTTGATGCCATACCCAACTATGATGACTCCGATTCATTGCACGAAATACCCGTTATTTAATCAATTAAAATCAATGCCTATTCGCCTTCCCCTCTCACGTCTGACTGTTGTGAGTGCTCTTACGGTTATCGGTTTATTTTCTGGACTAACGATTCAGGGTGCTCAACATCCAACCGCTCTTATTTCTACGTCCCTTGCCGCTGCCCAAAGCGACCCCGTTCCTCAATATGCAAAGGCGGCTTACGAAATTGAGCGATTGCGTCAGAAAAAGTACGGCGAAGCCAAGCAAGTTATGGGAGGAGACGTGCCTGCTGATGTTTGTCGCCAGCAAAACATTCCTCAGTCGGTTCGCGGAATTTGTAATGAGTTCCTGAAAGAATCGGCTGGAATCATCAAACAAAATGGCTTAACCATTGCCCAATTCAACGATATTACCCGCCGCAAGGACAGCGATCCTGCCCTTCAACAGAAGATTCAGAGTGAGTTGCTTCGGCTGCAAAACACAATACCCTGACCGCTTTCTTAAGGGGGAGTTCTTGCTGAAATGGCGCTAGGACACAGTGGTTATTGAGTTATTAATGATGGCGGCTAGCACCGAGTAAACCTGGATCCTTTGCGGTATTGTTGGAAGAGGAATCCAGCGTTAAGACATCATCATTCAATGACATCTGTTGTTCCCGATCGTTCTGGGCACAAGAAAGCGAAAGCGCTCAAGCCCTCCAGCCGCCGCCCTGCGAAAGAGCTTTGTAGTGAATGTGGTTTATGTGACACCCACTACATCCACTACGTCAAAGATGCCTGTGCATTCCTCACCCAGCACATTGCTGAACTGGAAGAACAGGCGCATGGACGCAGCCGCAATTTGCAAAACCCGGATAATTGGTACTTTGGGGTGCATCAGGACATGATGGCAGCCCGCCGCAAGGAACCGATTGCAGGAGCACAGTGGACAGGAATTGTCAGCACGATCGCCATTGAAATGCTGAATCGTGGCCTGGTGGAAGGAGTTGTCTGTGTTCAGAATACAGACGAGGACCGATTTCAACCCAAGCCCGTAATTGCCCGTACCCCAGAGGAAATTTTGGCGGCGCGAGTCAATAAGCCAACGTTGTCTCCCAATTTGTCTGTTTTAGAGCAAGTTGAGCAGTCAGGCATGAAGCGGCTTCTGGTTATCGGTGTGGGATGCCAGATTCAAGCACTCCGGACGGTTGAAAAGCAACTTGGCCTTGAGAAGCTGTATGTGTTGGGAACGCCCTGCGTGGACAACGTTACCCGTGCCGGATTGCAGAAGTTTTTGGACACCACCAGTCGATCGCCCGAAACCGTTGTCCACTACGAATTCATGCAGGATTTTCGGGTTCATTTCAAGCATGAGGACGGCTCAACCGAAACGGTTCCCTTCTTTGGCTTGAAAACAAACCAACTGAAGGATGTATTTGCGCCTTCTTGCATGAGCTGCTTTGACTACGTGAACTCCCTGGCCGATCTAGTGGTCGGTTACATGGGTGCTCCATTTGGTTGGCAGTGGATCGTGGTGCGCAACGATCGCGGCCAGGAAATGTTGGACCTGGTTCAGGACTACCTGCAAACTCAATCCGTGATGTCTCAGGGCGATCGCCATAATGCGGTCCAGCAGAGCATTCCTGCCTACGATAAAGGCGTTACCTTACCGATGTGGGCAGCCAAGCTGATGGGAATCGTCATCGAAAAAATTGGCCCCAAAGGTCTGGAATACGCCCGCTTCTCGATCGACTCCCACTTCACCCGCAACTATCTGTACATCAAGCGAAACCACCCCGAAAAGCTAGAAAGCCACGTTCCAGAGTACGCGAAGCGAATTGTGGGACAGTATAAGTTGCCGAGAGAATAAAGGCTAAAGGATAAGGGCTAAAGGCTGAAGAGTACTTTTTATCCTTTATGCTTCAGCCTTTAGCCTTTCTCTAGCCGTGGTGTTTCAGTTTTGTGAATATCCCCTGAAATGCGGTTTCTTCGGCAACCGCTTTGCCTTCGTTGAGAAGATAGTCAAAGAAAGCCTGGGCAATAATTGATAACTGCTTTCCAGCCGGATAAACAACATACCAGGAACGCTGGATGGGGAAATTTTCTACATCCAGGATGGTAAGTGGACTGCTGGTTCCTTCCAAAGCAAGGGTGTGCAGCGACAGAACTGAGATACCCAAACCGCCCGCGATCGCTTGCTTGATGGCCTCATTGCTGCCCAAATCAAGCTTGACTTTAAGGTTTAATCCCTGCTCATCAAACAATTTCTGCACCGACTTGCGAGTACCAGAACCCGGTTCCCGCATAATAAATGGTTCCTCGGCTATTCGCTTCAAGGGAATGTCTTTTTCGTTTGCCAGCGCGTGATTTCGACCCGCCAGAACGACCAGTGGATTTTCAAGAAAGGGATGGATACTGACATCCAAATCATCTGGCGGCTGGCTCAAAATATACAGGTCGTCCCGGTTATCAATTAACCCGTCGATCACCCGCTCGTGATTATCCACGGTTAGCGAAACATCAACACCGGGATACCGTTGGCAAAAGGGACCCAAGAGACGGGGAATAACGTATTTAGCCGTAGTCACAACCGCTAACCGGAGGGTTCCCTGTTTTAGTCCCTTCAAGTTCGCGATCGAAATTTCAAACTGCATTAGACGCTCAAAAATTTCCCGACAGGTCGTATACAGTTCCTTCCCTGCTTCCGTCAGGTACAAGCGCTTGCCAACCTGCTCAAACAATGGTAACCCCACTGCTTTCGACAATTGCTTTACCTGCATTGAGACAGTAGGTTGTGTCAAAACAGTTCTTCCGCAGCACGGGTGAAGCTGCTGTGCCGGGCAACTGCTTCAAAAACCTTAAGTTGATGGAGGGTTGCGTTCTTCAAAGCATTCTCCTCGAGGATTAGCCATAGGTAATATTCTATTTTCCTGATTAGAAATTGCGATTTTTATTTATGGTTTTCAACAGTATTATCTCTAATTAAGAGCGTATGCTCCCTTCCATGTGGCGTTGCACAGTTAAGAATTTCTCTTCTCCATGTGCAACGCCTTTCCTAATGCAGCGACTTTTCTATTCTCCGTCAATTATTCTTGAGCGTATGGCAGACATTGTTGACATCGCAGTAAGTGCAGGTTCGTTTCAAACGCTTGTGACAGCAGTTCAGGCGGCTGGTTTGGTAGAGACATTAAAAGCCCCGGTCCATTTACAGTCTTTGCTCCAAATGACGACGCGTTTGCGAAGCTCCCAGCAGGTACCGTTCAAACTTTAGTACAAAACATTCCCCAACTAACTAGAATTCTGACGTTTCATGTTGTTCCTGGCAAGCTGACTAAAGCAGATCTGGCAAAGTTAGGCGCCGTTAAATCCGTTGAAGGGTCTCCAATTAACGTTGACTGCTCCCACGGATTTGAGGTCAAAAACGCAACGGTAATTGCGCCCGACATCGAAGCAGATAACGGCATTATCCACGTTATTGATCGAGTAATTTTGATGGGATAAGCAGATTGTTGGAGGCTGTGCAGGAATAGTGTCTTGCCCTTTAGCAATCAGCATGGGACTAACGCAAACCTCGGAGGGTTTAACCAAAAATTGAGCGTCTGGTGGAACTTACGGAAACCTCGGAGGTTTGACCAAAGATTGAACTTCGTGGCCAACATCAGCGCTTAAATCTCCGAGTTTTTTGCAGCATTTAGTAGATCGATCGCCACGCTTTCACTGTTCCTTTGCCAATTTGGCTATCTACCTTTTCCCCGTTTTCCAGCACCATTCGAATGTCAACATTCTTCTCTGGAGCATTTCTCAGGGTGGCAGCCGCTTCATTACTCAGCTTAAATACGTTGTTTTCACCATCGAGCCTGAGTATCTGGTCACCCACCTTAACCAGCAATTGTTGAACGTTCATGGGAACGAGCACAGTCGCGCAGGGCGGCGCATAGAAATAGCTAGCGTGTCTCCTGTAGTAGTGATTGAATCCGTAGCGATTATATCCATAGAAGCCCGGAAAGGGAGCAGAATAGCCGGCTCCGCATACTCCCTGTCTAACAGTCAACAACATGCGGATAGATGGGCGTGTCCACAGGCTAACGATGCTGCCAACCCCGGTGTACCCCAGGTTGACACTCCTGATATCATTGCGATCGAACACCCCCACAAATGTTCCTTCAAACGGATCTGCCACCTGCACAGGTTTGGACCAGGGGATATTTAGATAGGGGCCAGCTCCGTCGATTGAACGACGGGGAAATTTGCTGTGGATGACTGCACCGCAGCCACGTTAGCAGGTTGTTGTTGCGCTGCGGTTAGGGTGGGTGACGCGATCGCCAAAGCAGCACCGATGAGAATACCCGATGATTTGAAAAATCTATTCATACTGGCTTTCCCCCTCTGGTTGGGGACTTAAAAGCATTTCGCCGCTCGTTCTTTCATTATGAAAGACGATCGCCTCAGCGTGGTGGCAAGGGACTAGGCAGACGATGAAGTGTCCGTATAGCAGGGGTCTAAAGTCTGAGAAAATACAGCCGATGACAAAGAACTTCAGTCATACAGGCTGTCCTAATTTTGCGGGTAAATGCTGCCTGCATGAAATACGACGGGCACCTGGGAACAAATATCTTTCGTCCGTCGAGTGAGGCTGATTCCGAGTATCGGGTTATTTTCAAATTCGATTGTCTGAGCAACCTGCGCTACTGGGAGGAGTCGGCAGAACGTCAGCAGTGGTTTGCCCAAGCGGAGGCCCTCACCGAACACCCGCCCCACATTCAAGTTTTAACCGGATTGGAGACATGGTTTACCCTTCCCGGACAATCCACTATCACGCCTCCACCCCGTTACAAGATGGCGTTGGTCAGTTGGCTTGCGGTTTACCCACTGATTACGGCCATTTCTACGCTGTTGCAGAATGAATTGAATCCGCTTCCGATCGCGGCTCGCACGCTGGTAATCACCACGATCGCCATTCCAACCATGACCTATTTGATCATGCCCCACATGACTCGTTTATTTGCCTGGTGGCTATATCCAGCAAAACCTAATCCGTCTGCCCCCAACCAAATCAGACAAATCCAGCACTTGAAGCAGCTAAGGAACAGCCATTCCCAATCTCCTGCCGCTCCAGTCTGAGCTAGACGTAGAAATGCACAATTGATAGATAGGGCTTACGTGGAAATGATTTGGTAACGGGGAATAGGTAATTGGTAATGGGGAATAGACCAACCTACAATTCCCCATTACCAATTACCAATGACTTAACCTAACCCCTAATACATTTCATTTACCGATAATTCTGAGACTGAATATCCTTCAGCCTCGCTTCGGGACGCAGGAAGCGGTCCATCTGAGCTTCAAAAAACTTCCGGTTTGCCATTAAATGCCGTGGATCTGGATCATCCAGGGGATAAAGCAGCGCAGTTCGTAATGCTTGAATCACAGCGGAGGTGACGCAATACATTGATCGCTGGAAGCTGACGGCAAGCTGAATCAGCATGTCGTCCTCGCCGCGGCAGTGTTGCTTGTAATAATCCACCAGGTATTGCGGCAAGAAGTGAAGCATGTCTTGAGCAAGTAGCGTGGGTGGAATGCCCGCGGTCCCGACCGGAAACTTATCGGCATAAAGAACCCCGTAATGGAAGTCCTTCTGGTCGGCGGGAACCTGTCCAGCTTGCGCGTTGTAGGATTTGGTACCCCGGAACGGAGAGGTGCGGTAGAAGACCGCTTCTACATAGGGCAGAGCTGCTTCATAAAGCCAGGTGAACCCCTTCGACTTGGGAATGATTTCGTAGCACTCACCCCGAATGTAGACATGGTGGTAAATGGGCCGACCAGCGATCGCGAAAATTCCGTTTACCAGAAAATTCATCGCTTCAGGAACGCTGGTAATTTTTCCCTCATCGTAAAGGTCTGACATTTCGAAAAAGACGGGAGCCATGACTTCCCAGAACAGTCCCAGATTTGCGTAGTAGGATGCCTGGCGGCACTGCTCCATAAACATATCGGGGAAGAGCTTGTATAGCCCCAACATCACAGGGTTGCCCTGGAAGTATGCCCGAATGGCTCGGTCGGCGTTTGCCTTATATTCGTCACTGTCTAAATAAGGGTCAAATTGATTAACCGGCACATACATACCCCGGTGCCAGAGCATTGACCGCATGCACTCTTCAGCAAACTCCATGTTGATGCGATCGTGCCACCAGTGATGGAAGATGCGAGGTAATTTTGCCTTCAATTCGCCCTTCTCAATAAACTCCAGCAGTTCAGGATGGGCCGTGGCTTCTCCACGCCAGATACGTAAGTCGGCGTCGTCTCCAGCATAGTGATTATGCCGCTCCAGATACTCCTTGGAGATGAAGTACTTGAAGAAAGGAAGTGGCGCAAGAAAAACCTGTTCGGCAATGTAGAGCAAATCCCGCCAATAAAAATCCATTGGCACTGCATACGCCTTATACAAACCAATAATCTGCATCAGGTTTTCAGGCGTATCAGGAAGCATTGCTCCGCCGGCTTCCAATCGATGAATGATATCCGCATAGGGATGATCTGAAGGGGCAATTTGGGTTCGGGGTGCTGCTAGGTTCATAGGTCAAGTTTGGGTTTTGGTAATCGGAAATGGGGATGGGGGTGAAGGATGAGGGATGAAGAGGTAAAGGAACAGAAACGGATGGCTGATAGTTGATAGTCAATAACTGATACGAAGTCAGGAGCCAGGAGCGATCGGAAATTCGGTTGCGCTACTGATGACTTGACGGGTGGCGTGGGCCGGAGTAGCTGCGACCAGTTGATCGGTGGTGGTTTCGCTCCACTGCACCAGCCAGCCGGGTTGAATGCCTAACCAAATGATGAGACCGGTCAGGACGAGGGCAGGCAGTTGTTCAAACCAGGTCACTCGTGGGTAATAGGCTGTCTTGGTATCTAGCTTTCCAAAGCAGGTGCGGTTAAGCAGAATCACGAAATAGACCGCCGTTAAGCCTGTACCAACCACACAGAGCAGTGTGGGCAAGGGGAAGGTTGAGTAACTGCCCTGGAAGACCAGAAATTCTGCAATGAATCCAATCATGCCGGGGATACCTGCACTCGCCATTCCTGCCAGAATCAGTAATGCACTGGTCAAAGGGAGACCCCGAATGGGATTCAGGAGTCCGTTGAGTACGTCCAGTTCCCGCGTGCCGACTTTGGCCTCGATAACACCCACTAAGTAAAAAAGAAGTGCCAGAATCAATCCGTGGCTAACCATTTGAGCCACAACGCCAGCCATTGCCAGGGGGTGAGGGCTGCTGTTCCCAACAGGACGTAACCCATGTGACCGATCGAGCTATAGGCAACCATGCGCTTGATGTCTTTTTGGGCGATCGCGGCCATTGCTCCATACAGCACACATACAGCCGCAATAATGGATAGTCCCGGTGTCACTAGCGACCAGGTTTCAGGAAATAGCTGTAAGCAGAAGCGAACCAGTCCATAGGTTCCCAGTTTAGCCAGCACTCCGCCCAACAGAATTGCTGTCGAAGTGGATGCTTCAACGTAGGCATCTGGCAACCAGGTGTGGAGGGGAACCAGGGGAATCTTAATCCCAAACCCAATCAGCATCAAGGTCAGCAAAATTAACTGCGTACGTTGGGTTAAGCCTTCGGTTTCGATCGCGGCATAGTCAAAGCTGGATGCGCCCGTGAGCCAGTTCAGCGCCAAAAATGCTGCCAGGATTAGAATTCCAGAAACGGCTGTATAGATGAGAAACTTCATCCCGGCATACTCCGCTTCTCGCTGCCCCAAATTACGATCAGCAGGTAGAAGGGAATCAGCTCCAGTTCGTAGAAGAGGAAAAACAGCAGCAAATTCTGGGCTAAAAGTGCGCCTGCCATACCAGCGCTAATTAGCAGCACCAACGAATAGAACAGGCGTGGGCGGCGAAGGGGGTGATCTTCATTCCCTCGGCATCGCTGCTAAATATCACCAACAGCGTCAGGAGGTTACTAAGCACCACCAAGGGCAGCGACAGACCATCGACACCAGGCTATAGCTCAACCCAAGCGTTTGAATCCAGGGGAGATATTCCTGCATTTGCAGGCCCGTTGCACTGATATCAAATTGGGTCAGCAAATACAGCGTTACAAGGAAAATGGCTCCAGAAATCGCAACAGCTCCAAATCGCGCACGGTTTGCAGTGAGGTTGCCAGGAAAAATCCAATGATTGCTGCCCCAATAATCGGTAGCCAGATGAGTGTACTGAGCATAGGTTTTAGGGGGTAGGGTTTAGGAGGATTTTGAGTGTTGAGTATCGATTGTTAGTCGGCGAACGGTTTACCCAACGGTTTGACCAGGATTCAGGAAATTTGCGCTAAAAACGATCGCCAAATGGGAAAGGAACGGGAAGCAAAGGTAAAGCCCCAATAACGACACACCCAACAGAATCGTTAATGCATAGAACTGAGACTGACCAGACGTGCTGTATCTCAAGCTTTGGCCACCAAAGAGTGTGGCTATCCCAAATAGATTGACCGTCCCATCAACCAGGTACTTGTCAAACCAGGAGGTGATTCGAGAAATCACATCAACGCCAAACACAATGCTGTTGCGATAGAGCTTGGGTGTGTAGAAGTCGTAGGAAACCAGATCCTGTAGGGCCTTCCAGGGAAACTGAATCGGCTTTTTGACAAGGTCACTCAAGTAAACGATCGCGCCCAAACCGCACCCAAAAACGCTAGACCAGATCAGCAATAGAGCCATGTCTTTATCCAAACTTGCCCAGTCCGGCAGCAGTGAGAGCGATTGCAGCACCAGCGGCAGATGTAGCGTAAAGCCTAACAGAACGGTCATTGGCAGAATCATGGGCCAGTGAACTTCGGGCGATCGCTCCGTCATCTGCTTGGGCTTACCGCCAAATACTAGACCAAATACGCGAGTTAGCCCAAACGCAGTCAGCGCATTGACAACCAGCAGTACACTCACCAACCAGGGATGCTGAGAATCTGCCAATCCACTCGCCAACGTCAGCACGGACCAAAAACTGCCAAGAGGTGGAAAAGCAATCAACCCAAGTGCTCCAACAATCAGCGCCAGTCCAGAAATGGGCCGACGGGACCACAAACCGCCCAACTGAGTCAGATCTTGAGTGATGCTGTTCCACACAACCGCACCAGCACTCATAACCATTAGCGCCATTGAGACTGCGTGGGTCAGAACAATAAGGAGAGCCGCTTCAGTTTGTTGTGTGCCAACGGCGATAAACACAATCCCCATGTAGGCACTGACTAAGTAGGAGAGGGCACGCTTAATATCAATCTGACCAAGCGCAATCAGAGAGCCGCCGACGGCTGTAACTGCACCAATGAAGATCATCGCGTTTTGCACAATGGGCGATAAGGAAAGAATTGGCTCCAGCCTTACCAACACCCAGGCCCCCGTCGCGACGACCACTGAGTTCCGCAAAATCGTTGCCGGAACCGGACCTTCCATTGCCTCATCCAGCCAGAGGTGTAGAGGAAATTGAGCACATTTGCCCATCGGGCCTGCAATCAAAGCCAGTCCCACCAGGGTAATCACGCGCTGGTCAACTTGAGCGGTCTGTGCCCATTCCGCCAATTCTGTAAAGTTCCAGGTTCCTGTCAACGGTAGCAGAGCAATGACCCCCATCAGCAGGAACAGGTCACCCAAACGCTTGGTTAGAAAGGCATCTCGCGCACCCGTTACCACCAACGGCTGGTTAAACCAAATACCGATAATTAAATACGTGCCAAGCGTCAGAATTTCGAGGATAACGTAGCTAAAGAAGAGGGAATTACAAAGGGCAAGAGCCGTCATCCCTGCTTCGAAGACGGCCATGACAGAGTAGAGCCTGCCCCAGCCCCAATCCATTTCCATGTAGCCGATCGCAAACACTTGCGCCAGCAAATTCAACCCCGTCACTAAAACAATGACGCTGACTGTTAACGAGGAGATTTCCAGGGGAATTGTGAATTCTAAATCAGCGACCTTAAACCAGGAAAATGTCACTTCATAAGCTGGTTGATTCCAGCTTGCTTGTAGGGCGATCGTTGCATGAACAAAAGAGATAAAGGTCATCAGGGCATTGATATACCCTGCTGGTCGGGGGCCAGTCCGTCGAGTAATGGAAGGAAACCAAATTACCGACAGCGCTGCCCCGATAAGGGAGTAGCAAGGCACAAGCCAGATACTCTGGAGGAGGAGATCAGCCATCAAAATTACCTCGAATTTTAGAAGACTTGGATACGGAAAAACCCACCAATCCTGACAACTCAGGCACTTAAAACGGTGGATTAAAACTGTCTCAATACTTGCCTTTAAGTAAGGGCACCCAAATAAACTAAAAACACTAATGGCTGACGGCTGACAGCTATTTGCTCCAGCTATCAAAATGTTTGTTTAAGAATGCCGCTTACTTATTAATAATTTTTACCATATAGAGCATTCGATGATGACGCCAAAAGGCATAGATCTTATTGATGCACATCATTAATTTCAACAATTCAATACAATCATTGAGAATCTACGCAGCCAGCATTAACTAAGCTCTATACCTGACCTATCTTTCATTAAAGAACCTATTGCAGGTTAACTGGAAGCAATCGATAAAAATTCATTGAACTAATAGATTTTTATCAATGTAGCGATCGCATTTCTAAAACCTGTTCAGATAATTTTGCAGGAGCCGCACCCATTGTTCTTTACCTCACACTCAACGCCCAGATTGCTCAGTTACTATTGAGCATCACTTAAGTTGTAAACCTAAAGCATATCCAGATTCTGCTGAACGGTTTGCTGAATTTGTAGAACTAGGGAATCAACCGCGTTTGCTCGGTTTTTCTGGTACTCATCAAAATGGTCCCTTAAATTGATGGGGTCACCAATGCGAACCTTGGCTTGTCGGTGCCCTTTTGGAGGGGGTTGATCGATTCGAAACACTTCCCGTTCCAATCGAGTGAGGGTGTCTAGAAAGCGCTCTTGAGTGGGATTTGCAGCGACATATCCATCATAAATTGCATCAAAATTAAGCAGGCGGAACATCGCTTGCTCAACGGTCTTTAACGTCCACGTGTTGGGGTGAGACGGTTCAGCTAGGGAATCTTCTTCCAATTCATCATTGCCATCTCGAATTGCGTATTGAATGCGGTAAACCCGCTCTCGAGCCAGCTCGTTTGGAGACGATCGCAGGCCCAATAGCTGCTCACATTCTTGCAAAACGCGGGATTTAAGCGCAGCGATTCGATCGTTCCAGGGTTTCTGATCGACTTCTGGGGTATGGAGATTGTATTCCTGCTCAATGTTGGTTAAAACCGTTTCTGCGATCGTCCGCAAACGGTCATAATCGTTTCCTTCAGCAGAAATATTCAGTGTCTTTTCTAATCGGTTTAAGCTCTGCCGAATAACCGGAGCCATATCTCTGGTGTAGCGATATTTGATGCTAACAGGCACCGCAAACAGATTCGGTATTCCTTCTCCCTGCTTGGCAAATCGATTCAGTGCCTGAAATGCAAGCTGCACACCACCCACCCTAGACGGCATTACTGTATCATTCTGGAAAGAGCAGCCGCCTTCTGGAAAAATAACGAGACGGTTGTTGGGCTGCATCAGCAGGTCCAGGGTTTGGGCAATACTGGGGCGATCGGCGATTCCCCGACGAATTGAGTAGACACCAACCGCTGCAAGAACGGACCCAACACGCCTTTGAACCCTTCATACGCAGCGAGGTAGTAGAAGGGTTGATGTAGTCTCGCCGAGAGCAGAAAGACGACGATCGGATCCTGAAATGTCGGGTGGTTTGGTAACAAGAGCAGCCGCTCGTTCTTCAGAACCCGCAGTTTTTCCAGACATTCAGAAGTAATCTCTAGATCAACTTGATAAAGCCAGTGAACCAGGGAAGGCGCGATCGTCTGACAAAACCTGACAAGAGTAGAACTCAATTGTGGTGGGTAAAAGTCAGGCATCTGGCGGCCATCCTTCTCGGTCAACTCATTTCACAGACCTGAACACTGGGCAAACGAGATTCCTGTAACCGATTCATCCAAGACTCCAGGTACGCCCGATTCTTCCGCTGTTGCTCTCGGTCAGTCGTATCAGCAGGATAAGGCATTAACCCCAGCATTGCAGCCGTTGTCACGCAAAACATTGATTTCTGAAAACTGCCGCAAATGTTGACGCGAATATCAGCCTCACCCCTGGGCGATCGCATGTAGAACTCATACAGATAAGGCGGTAGGTAATGGCGCATGTCTTGCATCAACAGCGTGGGTGGAATGCCTGCACCACCTACGGGAAGTGGATCGGCATAAAGCGCACCGTAATTGAACCGCTCAAGGTCGGGGGAGATTTGCCGCGCCTGAGCATTGTAGGAAACGGTTCCCATGAAAGGAAATGACCGGAAGAATACCGTTTCTACATAGGGAACCGCCGTATCCATTAAGAACGTTAGCCCTGCCGATTTCGGAACAATGTCGTAAACCTGATCACCCACTTTCACAGAGTAGGTAATGGGTTTGTCGGCAGCTTCCACCAAACCCTGAAGCACGTGATTCACCACGTCTGGAATCGTTTTAATTTCGCCCCGATCGTAGCGATCAGACAAGGTCAAAAACATGGGGCCATGACCCGCCAGAACTGGCCCAAGGCGCTGTAATACACCATCTGCCGGACTTGCTCTGGGAGGAAATTGGGAAAAGCACCGCCAAGCCCCTGCATGACAATGTTCCCTTTCAGCTTGGCCTGAATAACCTTCTGCGCCCGCTCCAAAAATTCTGGGGAATCGAGATACTCATCCAACTTGCCGCCCCGTGCCACATCATTGCTTTCATGCAATACTCGGCAAACTCAAAGTTGATGCGATCGTGCCACCAATGACGCAACAGTTTGTTGAACGTCAATTCCCCATTGAAGTACTTAAAGAAGGGAAACAGCACCAGAAATTGATTCTCAGAGATGTAGATCAAATTGCGCCAGTAAGCCCCTAGAACCACACCATAGCTCTTGAGAATCCCCACTACTTCCATTACATTCTCTGGGGAGTCGGGCAGCAATGCTCCACCCGTTTCCAAACGATGAATGATGTCCTCTAGGGGATGAGGAACGGCTGTTTTTTACTAGAAGTAACCATAGGGCAAGGAGGAAAGCGGTAAAGGGATAGGACTCGTTGGAAGATGGAGAGCGGTTGGAGAGCGGGTTAGCAGAAGCCTTCACAGCGAGATTAAGAGCACACAGGAAGCTACTACCGGCTGCTGACTATGGTAGTCAGCATTGCAGTGGTTGTAGCTTCAGTCCAGTGAGCTAACCAGCTTGGGTCTAATCCTAAAAATACAATTAGTCCAGCAAGTATAAGGGCAGGGACTCGTTCCGCCCATCTGACGGTAGGTAGACTTGAGAACTGGTTTGGTAAACGCCCGAAAAAGGTGCGGTTGACGAGCAAGAGAAAATAAACAGCCGTTAAACCCGTTCCGACCATACACAGGAGTGTCTGCACCGGGAAAACAGGAAAACTACCACGAAAGATCAGAAATTCAGAAATGAATCCAACCATTCCCGGAATCCCCGCACTTGCCATAACGCCCATCACCATAAATGAACCAATCAGGGGCAATCCTCGTTCTGGGTTTAATAGCCCACAAAGCACATCAATGTTGCGGGTGCCAGTTTTGCTATAAACAACACCAACCAACAGAAACAGAAGGGCTGAGATGAGGCCGTGGCTAATCATTTGAAAAACGCTGCCCATTAGACTTACAGGAGTTGCAGCAGCAGTTCCCAACAGAATAAACCCCATATGGCCAATGGAACTGTAAGCGACCATCTTCTTCATGTCGTTTTGGGCGATCGCTGTAAACGCTCCATACAGAACACTGACAACCGCCCAGGAAGCCAACCAGGGAGACAGGACAGCCCAGGCCTGTGGAAAAAGCTCCATACCAAACCGAATAAGGCCATAGGTTCCCAGCTTCAGCAAGACGCCCGCCAATAAGACTGAAACAGGTGTAGAGGCTTCAACGTGGGCATCCGGCAGCCAGGTGTGCAGAGGCACCAGCGGAATTTTGATGCCAAAACCAACCAGCAACGTGCCCAGCAATATGAGTTGAGTCGTCAACGGCAGCGCCTGACTTAGGGTTGCGTCATACTCAAAGCTGGTGGAGCCTCCAAGCCAGGTCAATCCTAGAAATGCAGCAAGAATTAATACGCCAGACAGGGCTGTATAAATCAAGAACTTGGTTGCCGCATAGCCTCGGTTAACGCCTCCCCAAATTGCAATCAGAAAATAAAGCGGAATCAATTCCACTTCATAAAACAGGAAAAACAGGAGCAAATCGTGTGCTAGAAACGCCCCTGCGACCCCTGCATTCAGCAGCAGCATAAGGATGTGATAGAGCTGGGGACGACGAATGGATTCTTCTGTGCTGTAAATGGCGATCCACGTCAAGATTGTGTTCAAAACAATCAAGGGAGCGACAAACCGTCCAGTCTAGCCGATAGGTCAATCCCAGGGACTCGATCCACGGAATATTCTCTTCAAACTGTAAATTTACGATATTCGTATTAAACTTAAACCCTAAAAGGATGGACCAAACGATGGTAACCATCAGGACCAGCAGGGTCACTGAGCGGGCATATTTGGGGGCGATTTCCTTGGGCAGCAATCCAATTAGAATTGCGCCAACCAAGGGAATCACTATCAAAGCGCTAAGCATATTTCTGTTAGAAGTTGTACGTTTTGAGTTTTGAGTGGCACAGTCAACCTAAAAGGAAATTGGCAGGTTTATGCCGTACAACGCGGTCAAGTTGGAGATAAAGGGCCAAACAATCCAGGCCATGAGTAGAGCAACTCCCACCAAGATTGTCAGGATGTAGTACTGGGACTGACCTGTGATGCTGTACTTCAGGCTCTCTCCGCTGAAAATGGATGCAAGACCAACAAAGTTAACCAGCCCATCCAGAATGAAGCGATCGAACCAGGCGCTTGTGCGGGAAATCAAATCTACCGCCCAAACCACCGTTACGCGATACAGCTTCTCGATGTAGAAGTCATAGGCCAGCATATCCTGAGCAAATTTCAGAGGGATTTGAACAGGTCTTGCCCAGGTGCGGTTGAAGCGAACCGTTGCACCCAAAATACAACCCAAAGCGCCAGACAAAACCAACAGAAGGGCTGCTAGCTGGTTGACATAGGACCAATCCGGCAATATTTGCAGGTGGTTCAGCATAAACGGAACAACGAGCGTCACGATCGTCAGAGAAACCATCGGCACGGCCATCGTCCAGGGAACCTCTGGCGCGCGACGGCTTTTAGGCTGGGGTTCTCCCAGAAAAACCAATCGAAAGACGCGGGTTAGGTTGAATGCTGACAGAAAATTGACCAGCAGCAGCAGTGCAACCAGCCAAGGCTGACCATACCAGTAGGTATCAACCCCCTCATAAAGCGCCCAAAATCCTCCCAGAGGAAGCAGTCCAATTAGCCCTGCGGAGCCAACGACAAAAGCACTGGTTGTGGCAGGCATACGCGACCACAAACCGCCCATTTCGGTAATGTCTTGGGAACTTGTGGTGAGAATGATTGAACCAATGCTCATGAACAATAGAGCTTTAGCGATCGCGTGGCCAAACAGGACAAACAGCGCTACATCAGTCCACTGGGTACCGACCGCGATGAAAACCAGTCCCATATATGCGCTGGTGGAATGCGACAGAACCCGCTTGATGTCAATCTGGGCAATGGCCACCAACGACGCCCCGATCGCGGTCATCGTGCCCAAGATAATCAACGTTGTAGATGCTACAGGAGACAGAATCAGGACTGGTTGGAGCTTGATCAGTATATAAGCCCCACACGCCACAACCACTGAGTTTCGCAAAATCGAAGCGGGATTTGGTCCCTCCATCGCCTCATCTAACCAGAGGTTAAGCGGAAACTGGGCGCACTTTCCGATCGGCCCGGCAATCAACGCTAAACCCAGCAATGTTGAAACGGTCGGAGACAGTTGCGCTGTTTCTGCCCATTCATAGAGATCCGGGAAGTCGAGCGTACCGGAATAGGTCGCCAGTGCCACCACTCCCATCAGCAACAGTACATCTCCCACCCGCTTTGTTAAAAACGCATCCCGTGCTGCCGTCACAACCAGGGGTTGAGCATACCAAAAGCCCACCAACATGTAGGTTGATAGGGTCAACATCTCCAGCAGGGCGTAGCTCAGGAAAAGAGAATCGCTCAATGCCAGCCCAGTCATTGCCCCCTCAAAGAACCCCATGAGGGCAAAGAATCGCGCCAGTGCCCAGTCCTTCTCCATGTAGCCTAAGGCGAAAAACTGAGCAAGCAGGCTTAGCCCTGTGACCAGATTAGCGGCCCCCATGCTGACAGGACGAATATCTAGCGTCAGGGAAAGGTCTAAATCTGCAATCTGAAGCCAGTGAATTACTAAGGGATAGGAGCCATGCCCGAGCGTTTCCCGAAAGACAATCACGCCGTGTATCAAGGCAATGAGCGTCAGCAGCAGATTGAGGTAGGCAGCTGGGCGAGGCCCCGTCCGTCGTACAAGACTGATCGCCCACGGTAACGTTATCACGGCACCAATCAGTCCGTAACAGGGAATCCACCAACTGGATTGGAGGAGAAAGTCATGCATTGAAACAGCCCTTCTTATTGAAAATTGATTTGTGTTTTGATAATTGACCTAATTTGGCTGAACTGTTTTGAGCAAATGACCCTCAAATTTCCAACCAGTAGAGGAACTCAGAGGGTGCCCTAGGTTTCTAAAGGAGTGTAAAAGAATCTTAATCTTAAATTCAGCTTAACTGGTTACTTGGTCAAAATAGACGCTTGAGCTAAAAAAACAAAATATAGAGAACTTCTAACTTTTATATATAACTGTAACTTATATTTAACGAATAAACTGCTTATCCTGATTCCAAAAAGCCCTATGATGGGCGAGGTACATAATGAATACAATTTTGATTAAGCGATTCACAGATATCGGCCCCTCTCAAACAAGGTAAAAACCTTGCCAAACAAGAGTTTTATGGGTTCTTTCCCAGAATTGCCTACAGATTCATAGGAGTTGATAACCATAGGAAACGGTCATCAAAAATGGAAGAGGCAATTGAATCTTTTAGTCAGCCACCTTCTTATTAGTTTTATTAATGCCGTAAATTTGTAACTATCATTGGTCTTTATATTGCCAAGTGTAACCACCACCCCTATTCTTAGTTTAGGCATAGTAAAAACCTTGATAAAGCTTGAAATGATGGTTCCTCCGTCCAAAATTTTCATCCTTTGTTTTTACTATCAATTTCATTAGTTTCACTTATCGGGAGATTAACCATGCCGATCGCTGTGGGAATGATTGAAACAAGAGGCTTCCCTGCTGTGGTAGAAGCCGCCGATGCCATGGTAAAAGCCGCCCGGGTGACCCTGGTTGGTTATGAAAAGATTGGCAGCGGACGGGTAACTGTCATTGTTCGCGGAGATGTTTCTGAGGTTCAAGCCTCCGTTGCAGCAGGAATTGAATCTGCAAAGCGTGTCAATGGGGGTGAAGTCCTTTCGACTCATATCATTGCCCGTCCTCATGAGAACCTGGAATACGTCTTGCCGATTCGCTACACCGAGGCGGTTGAGCAATTCCGTACGTAAAGGCATTTTTTCAAGAACCCCGCGACAGGGAATGATTTTCAAATGTTTGCGTTTGTTTGATTTACAGCACCTGCTGGGTGCGCTTTGTTCAATAGTTCATGGAAGGGAGTAATTACGATGGCAATTGCAGTTGGAATGGTTGAAACTTTGGGATTCCCCGCTGTTGTGGAAGCGGCTGATGCGATGGTGAAAGCCGCTCGGGTGACCCTAGTTGGTTACGAAAAGATTGGGACTGGACGGGTAACCGTCATTGTCCGAGGCGATGTCTCTGAAGTTCAAGCCTCTGTTGCAGCAGGAATTGAAAGCGTAAAGCGCGTTAATGGTGGCCAAGTCCTCTCTACGCACATCATCGCTCGTCCCCACGAGAACCTGGAGTACGTTCTGCCCATTCGCTACACCGAAGCGGTTGGCCCTTCCGTGAGAGCGTCAGTGGTATTCGTCCTCTTAACCGCCCCTAGTGCGTAATGCAGATCGCCAAGGTTCGCGGCACCGTCACAAGTACTCAAAAGGAACCGGCCCTTAGAGGCATCAAGTTTCTAGTACTTCAGTTGATGGACGAAGATGGGCAACCACTACCCGAATATGAAGTGGCAGCCGATAACGTAGGGGCAGGGGTTGATGAATGGGTTCTTGTAAGCCATGGCAGCGCTGCCCGACAGGTTCCTGGCAGTGAGCAGCGTCCGGTTGACGCAGCGGTGATTGCCATTATTGATACCGTTAGCGTAGATAACCGCCTGCTTTACAGCAAAAGAGACCAGTATTAAAAGCTAATCGCTAATGGCTGTTAGCTTTTAGCGATTAGCTCTGTCCCTGTGTACGGCTGTCTGCATTTGTTTTAGTTTGGAGCATGTTTATGGCAGCCCATAGTTATGCGGCTCCTCCTACTCCCTGGTCAAAAAGTTTAGCTGAACCCAAAATTCACGAAACGGCGTATATTCACTCGTTCTCAAATTTAATTGGGGACGTTCGCATTGAGGCCGATGTTTTGATTGCGCCGGGAACAACAATCCGGGCAGACGAGGGAGCACCGTTCCACATCGGTAGTGGAACAAATGTTCAGGATGGAGTCGTTATTCATGGTTTAGAGAAAGGGCGTGTAGTTGGTGATGATGACGATTCCTACTCCGTGTGGATTGGGAGAAACGCGTCCATTACGCATATGGCTCTGATTCACGGCCCCGCTTACATTGGGGACGATTGCTTTATCGGCTTTCGCTCCACTGTATTTAACGCCCGGGTAGGTCATGGTTGCATTGTCATGATGCACACCCTAATTCAAGATGTGGAAATTCCTCCTGGACGGTATGTGGCATCCGGGTCGGTGATTACTTCCCAGCAGCAAGCCGATCGGTTACCGAGTGTGCAAGAGCCAGACATTCGGTTTGCGACTCACGTTGTTGGTATCAACCATGCCTTGAAATCGGGCTATCAGTGTGTAGAAAACGATTCCTGCATCACCCCCTTTCGCGATCAGCTAGACAAATCCAGTAATTCCGGTTGGACAGAGATGAATACTTACTCCCAGAGCCATGCTAACGGCGGTTTAGACGCTAACGTAGTCAACCATGTGCGCCAACTACTAGCGCAAGGATACCGAATCGGTACCGAACACGCGGACGAGCGCCGCTTTCAGACCAGTTCCTGGAAGAGCTGCGCGCCAATTCAGGCGACCCGCGATCGCGATGTTCTATCAGAACTGGAGACTTGCCTGGCAGAGCACAGCGGCGAATACGTGCGCTTAATTGGAATTGACACGAAGGCAAAGAAACGGGTTCTGGAAACCATTATTCAGCGACCAGGGGGCAAAGCTCCAACATCCAACAACGGTTCCGCAAAGCATGCAACGACCTACCCAAGCAGCCCGGTTTCGTTCCCATCTGCCCATCGCTCAACAGCAGGTTCAAACGGCCATGGTGGAGGGAGTCTCAGTTCCGACGCGGTGCAGTTAGTCCGACATCTACTGGCGCAGGGTGCCCGCATTGGCACAGAGCACGCCGATGCACGCCGCTTTCAGACCAGTTCCTGGCACAGTTGCTCGCCGATTCAATCTAATCGTGAGTCGGATGTTCTGTCAGCACTGGAAGGATGTATGGCTGAACACGCAGGCGAATATGTGCGGATGTTTGGGATCGATCCAAAAGCGAAGCGTCGTCTGGGTGAAATGATTGTGCAGCGTCCGAACGGTAAAACGGTAACTCAGGGCAATCAATCATCTCCGCGCTCCTACACAGCTTCCAGTTCATCCAGAGACCCGGCTTCATCAGGTGGATATGCCTCTACAAACCGCCTCAAGCCCGAGGTCGTACAGCAGTTGAGCCAGTTGATTGCGCAAGGGGCAAACATTGGGCTGGAGTATGCCGACGAGCGTCGCTTTAAGACTAGCTCCTGGCATAGTGCTGGAACTATTCAGGCGCGACGAGAATCAGAGGCGATCGCTGCCTTAGAGTCGTTCTTGAGCGAGCATGAGCGCGACTACGTCCGTCTGGTAGGGATTGATCCTAGGGCCAAACGGCGTGTGGCTGAACTGATCGTCCATCGTCCCGGAAGCAAGCAGACCACCAATACGCCATCTAGTTCACCCAAGTCTTCTGGCTACAGCAATCAGTCCCACAGCAGGGCCAGCAATTCTCCTAGCAGACCTAGTAGCAGCAGTTCCCTGAGCGGAGGCGTTACCGATCAGGTCCGTCAACTGCTTGCCCAAAGCTACCGAGTTGGCGTCGAGTATGCGGACGAGCGTCGTTATAAAACGAGTTCCTGGCAAACAGGCGCAATCAACGCGAATCGGGAATCGGATATTGTTGCCGCTCTAGAATCATTCCTGAGAGAACATCAAAAGACTATGTGCGCCTGATTGGGATTGATCCTAAATCAAAGCGTCGAGTTGTTGAAACGATTATTCAAAAGCCAGGAAAAAGTAAAGGCTAAAGGCAAAGGATGAAGGATGAAGGCTAAAATTTCCAGTTTTCATTCTTTATCCCTTATTCTTTAGCCTTTCACGAAGAGGTTTGCCGATGTCTTTGCCGCCCATGCAACTTCGACCCATTAGCACCTCCCACTTCTACACAAGTGGTGATGTGATGATTCAGGATGGAGTTGCGATTGCACCGGGAGTCTTAATTCAAGCAGAACCAGACAGCCGCATCATTATTAGAACTGGCGCTTGCATTGGCATTGGCTCAGTCCTCCACGCTTACCAGGGCACGTTGGAGATTGGCGAAGGAGCCAATATTGGGGCGGAGGTTCTTCTGGTCGGGCAGGTTACTATTGGCGCAAACGCCTGCATTGGTTCAGCAACGACCATTCTTAACCGTTCGATCGATGGAGGGCAGGTTGTGCCCCCTGGCTCTCTGGTTGGGGATACCAGTCGTCAGGCAACGGAGCTTCAGGCAACGGATACCGTGATCTACCCCACCCTGAAGAAGCGCCAACCAATTCATCAAGTTCGGCAGTACCACCCGTTCAGCCAGCAACTGTAGAAGAATCTGGTAAACCAACAGAGAGTTCGGGTGTGAATGTTTATGGGCAGGTCTACGTCAATCAACTGCTGTTAAAAATGTTTCCGAACAGTCGCCATTCTAACAATTCCTCACCACCGCCAGACCAACCGTTGCTTGCTGAAGATCCTTGGGAAGACTAACCACTCAAACCACCACAATTTGCGCCAGAGAGTAGGATAGGGGTAACAAAGGAAGCACCGTTCAGAACGCATGAACCGACGAGAAGACTTTACAGATACTGCCCTAGGTCTGGTTTCGGCCCAGAGTTTTCCTGCGATCGTTGGCATCGCTGATCACATGCTGAAGTCGTCGGGCGTAACGTTGGTCGGCTACGAAAAAAATTGGTGGAGGGCACTGTACGGCGATCGTCCGGGGTGGGGTTGCAGATGTCCGGTTGGCGGTTCAAGAAGGGGCAGAACGGGGCCAACAGTTTGGCCAAACGCTGTCAACGTTGGTCATTGCTCGTCCTATGCCCAATCTAGAAGCTGTTCTACCGATCGGGAACCGTTTGGCCCAGCTTGCCAGTGGTCGGGGACACAGCAAGTTAAGCAATCAAGCCGTTGGGCTGTTGGAGACGCGTGGCTTTCCGGCGATGGTTGGAGCCGCAGATGCCATGATGAAAGCGGCTGACGTAGTTCTGGCAGCCTATGAAACCATTGGGGCTGGATTGTGTACCGCGATCGTGCGGGGTTCAGTCGCCAATGTGGCCGTCGCATTAGATGTGGGAATGGTCGAAGCTGAGCGAATCGGAGAACTGCATGCCGTTATGCTAGTTCCCCGTCCGCTTGACGACTTGGATCAAACCCTACCTCTGGCAAGCTGTTGGATCGAAGAACTGCAACCGCTTCGCCTACCCATTACGATCAAAGAAACCGAGCGGGAGATGGTTGCGCTACCAGAGCTACGGCAAGAACGAAAGTCCCTTGCGTTCTCAGAACAGCCACAGATGCCTGAGCAATCCCTTAAAGAATTAGAACCTATAGACGCCGCACAGCAACCAGTAGAGTTACCTGACTCCACTCCACTGGCTGAGATTCAAATTGATCCACCGAAGCAAGCGATCGTCGAACCACAGGCAGAAAAACCCTTGAACTTACCTCCCCAAGACGATTCCCCATCACTAAAAGCCGCTGACGATACGGCAAAACTGAGGCGAAAACAGAAGCCCGAAGAATAAACGACATGGCAGCACAAGCGACTGATAGGACAAATGTGTGCCTAGATCTTGTTATATCCAGCTTTTGCACCCCTACCACTTTCTACTTACCACCTACCACCTGTATTAGCTGTCCCCTGCAGGAAGAGTTACATGAACGATCGTTTGCTCGCTGGGGATGCTTTCAATCGTCAATTCTCCCCCATGCAGTTCAATTAAACGCTTAGCGATCGCAAGACCCAACCCTGAACCTTGCTGTTCATAGAACTTGCGCTCAAATTGCATATAGGCACCCAAACTAGCAATCTGCTCCTGGGTCAGCCCTCTCCCCGGTCTTTAACCGACAGTGTTAGTATCTGATTGGTCACTACCGACGTCAGAGTAACGGGCGTACCTGCCTTGGAAAATTTGAAAGCATTCTGAGTCAGTTCTTCCACAACCTTACTCAGCTTCAAGTCCGAAATATGAACCATCGTATTTTGCAGATCAAGATGCAGATCTGACTGTCTACCCACCTGCATTGCAACATGAGTCGCGACTTTGGCAATTAAAGCCTTTGGATAGTAAGTTCTGGCAGTCCGCAATGATTGGATGCGATCGCCATCTATCATAGTTAGCTCCAGCTCAACGTAAAGCAGGTAGTTCTGAACTAACCGATGCAGACGCTCGGCTGCTGTGTGAATTCCTTCTGCAATTTCCAAAATTTCCTGGCGTTCAATCTGGCTATAATCATCCCTCAACAGTTCAGCCAGGCCCAAAATTCCATTTAATGGAGTTCTCAATTCATGGGGAAGCGACAGAGCAATGTTACTACGCAGGTTCTCTAGCTGCTTCTGGGATTTATCAACAAGAATCTGATGTCTCTCCAGGCGACTGGTGATGGCCCTCAGTAAATCTTCCGCTGAAAATGGCTTAATCAGATAGTCATCCGCTCCCAGCCCCATGCCCTGGCGAATGTCTTCCTTCATCCCCTTAGCTGTCAGAAAGATAAATGGAATCGTGGCGGTCATCGGGTTGCGCCGCAACGCCTTTAGAACACCATACCCGTCTAAATCGGGCATCACCACATCACACAGAATCAGGTCAGGAGACCGCTCCTGAACAAGCTCTAAACCTGCTTTACCGTTTTCAGCCCCAACGACATTAAACCCCTCAACCTCAAGCAGGTCTAACACCGTCTCCCGAATTGAGGGGCCGTCTTCAATTATCAAAATTCGTTTCATCAGCCGTAGCAAATATTACTAATAACCGTTAAGAGCTGCTATCGATACGGGCATATGTAAGTTTTCTTGGTTAGATTAACTTAAACCAGAACAGAATGTAAGCTGCCACTTTTTATAGAACTTTAGCTGTTTTGCCAGATCCACAAGCTACTGTAAACCGCAGGATTGCCCAGATGCAGCATTTTATATTCGAAGCGGAAAATTAATACACTGAGATACGATTACCAGAGCATTACATAAAGGTGAATATTTAAACAACGAGCTAAAAACGTAAGCAAAATAACGCTCAACAGCCTTGCTGTAGAGATTAGATGGTTGTGTTGTGTGGTTCTTGTGGAACTTATTCTCTAGGTTTCCCCGATTAAGTGTATGCCTCTGGCTGTAGGTTCACAAAGTGAAATGATTTAGGGCCGCCCCGGAAGAACAGCAGACTTAGGAGTAAACCTCATCAAACTTTCCCCGTTAGGATTAGGTGCGCATCAACACGATTCAATTCCGCCTGCATCAGAAGGAGCTGAACAACATTCTTCTTAGAAATAACTGAACTGATGTGAGCCGGAGGATTTGGCCGAATAATTAAGCGCCGAGTAATATTGCGCCGGATGTGAGGGAAGCTGGCGATCGCTTCTTCCAGTTGGTCGTCCCGACAGCTCGCCTGACTACTGCCAGGAGCTTTCTGATCACATTGCCAGTAACGAAACGCTAGTTTGTAAGCCTTTGCTGAGCCGCTCAAAAGTTCAACGACTCTAGGCGGAGCTTCGGCTGGAATTTGAGCAACGGCTGAATTCACCTCAACAAGCACAAGCGAATAGTTTTTCTGGCTAATGCTTTTCGTCTTGGTAATTTGCTCAGCCCGCCGGAAAGCGTCAATCACAGCATCCATTTTCGGGTCGGGGGTGCAGGCTGAGCAGAAAGCGTACTACAAGCAGTCAACCCTAGCAGGGAAAGGATCAGGAGGAGCGATCGGGAAAAGGGCATCGGTTTTACAGCTAAATCTGCTGCTCTTAATAAAAACGGATGGAGATGTTAACGCCAGAATTAGCAGAAACGCTTTACACCCAAATACAGCCCCTATAAGGTCACTGTACTAGCAAGAAATACTAAATCTGAACCTTATCACACTACGTTTGCTGTGAGAGTCTGATTAGCTACAGCAAAATTTAAAGTAATTACGGAAGCTGCATGTTGTAATGATTGCTGTCTAAGGATTAGAAGGAAAAGGGCAAATGAAAAATCCTGTTAGGGTGTCAACAAAAACAATTCGGACGATCTTAGCAATCTTGGCCCTCATTACAGTTGTAGCAATGATTGGGCTAAATAGTTTCAGCAGCAATGCCCAACCTACCAGCAATACACAACTCAAATGGTACGGCCAGTCTGCTTTCAAATTGACGACACCCTCCGGCAAAGTCCTGCTAATTGACCCTTGGCTAGAAAATCCTGCTAACCCAAACGGCAAAGCTGATGTGGCAGGTTTAGATCGGGTTGATTTGATCCTCGTTACCCACGGCCACTTTGACCATGTTGGCAATTCTGCGGAAATTGCCAAAAGACGAAAGCAAAATTAGTTAGCACCTCTGACCTGGGGCAAGCGATGGTGCAGTATAGTGGCTATCCAAAAGACCTCGTTGGATTTAGCACGCAGGGCAATGCTGGAGGGGAACTTACCCTTTTAGACGGGGAGGTCAAGGTGGCATTCATTCCGGCTGTTCACAGTTCCACGATCGCCTCAGATGGAAGTCCCGCCGTTTATGCAGGCAATCCGGGTGGGTTTTTAATCAATATTAAGAACGGACCCACGATTTACCATACTGGAGACACCGATTTGTTCTCCGACATGGCGTTGATTCCCAAATTTCGCAGGGTCACGCTGATGCTTACCTGCATCGGTGATCAGTATACGATGGGACCAGCACGCGCGGCAGAAGCCGTAAAGCTAGTGAATCCAACGATCGTAACTCCCATGCACTATGGAACGTTCAACCTTCCCGGTACCCCAGAAGCCTTTGCTCAGGCACTTCAGCAGCAGGGAGTTAAAAGTCGGCTACAGGTGATGAAGGTTGGAGAAACGTTGAAGCTGTAAAGTTTTTAATCTGTTATGAGTCCAACCACCTTTAAGGCATTGCTGGTTGAACAATCGGGCGAAGGCCAAATTGTTAGACGGGTGAAGGAGGTTCCGATCTCAACCCCTCCCCTGGAGAAGTCCTGATCAGGGTAGATGCGTCCTCTTTAAACTATAAAGATGCTCTTTCGGCGACAGGGCATCCAGGTGTGACCAAAAAGTTTCCTCACATTCCAGGAATTGATGCGGCTGGAACCATTACCAGTAGCGAATCATCTCAATTTCGAGTCGGCGATCCAGTCATCGTAACTGGATTTGATATGGGGATGAACACATGGGGTGGATTCGCTGAATACATTCGTGTACCTGCTGCCTGGGTAATCCCTTTACCCGAAAACCTAACCCTCCGCGAAAGTATGATACTTGGCACATCTGGCCTAACAGCGGCTCTGTGCATTGATGCATTTGCGCGGAACGGCATTCATCCAGAACAAGGAGAAATCCTTGTAACTGGTGCAACTGAGGGGTGGGCAGTCTTGCTGTTTCAATCCTGTCAAAGTTGGAATACGAAGTAGTCGCGGTAACGGGAAAATCAACGCATCACGCATATTTGTATAGTCTGGGGGCAAAGACCATCATTTCAAGGGAGGAAGCCACTGACCAGAGCGGCAAGCCACTTCTAAAAGAACGTTGGGCAGGCGTTGTAGATACGGTAGGCAGCAATATCCTGGCAACTGCCCTTAAAGCGACTCGCTATGGCGGATGCGTGACTGCCTGTGGATTGGTAGGTGGCCCCGAACTAGAAACGACAGTTTACCCATTCATCTTGAGGGGAGTCTGTCTAAATGGAATTGATTCAGCAAACTGTCCAATCTCCACCAGAAAAAAATTATGGCAACGATTGAGCACGGATTGGAAGCCAACAACTCTAGACACGATCGCAACAACCATCGATCTGGCGCAAGTGTCAGAGCACGTTGACGTTGTCTTGCAGGGACAAAGTGTAGGGCGAATTGTTGTTGCGATCGCTTGAATCAAGACTTGTCTTGGGAAATTGCACCAAGGGTTGCCCTCACCGCTCGTAAATAATCTTCAGGATTGAGCAAAATCTGAAGCCCGCGCACTCCCGCCGAAATTGATATAACGTCAAATATCTGAATCAGTTCATCAACATAAACCGGATAGTCTTTCTTGCAGGCAAGGGCCGTAACCCCTCCACGAATGTACCCTGTCAGTGGCTGTACTTCCTTCAGTGCGACAGTTTCCACCTTCCGGTTATGGGAAAGTGAAGCCAGCGCTTTCAAATCCAGTTGGGTATTTCCTGGAATAACCGCCAGCAAAATACCAGTTCGATCGCCTCTGGCAACTAACGTCTTAAAAACCTGTTCAGGTGGCAATCCAATCTTTTGAGCAACCGACTCTGCGGCTAAGTCTTCCGGGTCTACCTCATACTCCCGCAACTCATAAGCAATATCAAGCGAATCTAGAATACGCACCGCATTTGTCTTCATTCAACAACCCCCTCAAGCGGAGTACAACAATCCTGCAACAGCAGAGAACAGGCAAAGGAGAGAAATGAAAGCTTTAGTTTTGACCTTCAGCAAGCCAACGGTTGACCCTCCAGCTTGACTTTGTCAACAGCGAACCCAATTTTAAGTCGAGCGTCATGCAACAGAATTATTTCTATCTCTCATCCCCATCTCTCATCCCTAACCCTTCACCCCTTACCCCTAACCCCTCATTCCTCACCCTTACCCCCTCCCTTTCCCTCCTGCCACAACTTTAACTTTTGTTAATGATTCACCTGGCAAACTCATAGACATATCCGTATAATGAGGACATAGTAAAGAAACGTAAACTCTATTCACATTTCAAACTACCTTCATTATTTCTTGCTGAAGGGTAATGTGCGTAGAGTTTTCTGTCTATTGTCCTTATTCGACTATCGCAGTCGGACGCGCGCAGCAGACGCGAGGATGGTTCGACGTCCTCGACGACTGGCTGAAACGCGATCGCTTTGTATTCATCGGGTGGTCCGGGCTACTGCTGTTTCCGTGCGCCTACCTGGCGTTGGGCGGCTGGCTCACCGGCACCACCTTCGTCACCTCCTGGTACACCCACGGTCTGGCCTCGTCATATCTCGAAGGCTGCAACTTTTTGACCGTAGCGGTATCCACCCCGGCCGACAGCTTCGGCCACTCCCTCCTGTTCTTGTGGGGACCGGAAGCCCAAGGCGACTTCACCCGCTGGTGCCAAATCGGCGGCTTGTGGACATTCGTTGCCCTGCACGGTGCCTTTGGACTGATTGGCTTCTGCCTGCGTCAGATTGAGATTGCCCGTTTGGTGGGTGTGCGTCCCTACAACGCCATTGCCTTCACCGGACCGATTGCGGTATTTGTATCGGTCTTTTGATGTACCCGTTGGGTCAATCGAGCTGGTTTTTTGCGCCCAGCTTTGGAGTTGCGGGCATCTTCCGGTTCATCCTGTTCGTTCAGGGTTTCCACAACTTCACCCTCAACCCCTTCCACATGATGGGAGTCGCGGGCATTTTGGGTGGAGCGTTGCTGTGTGCGATTCACGGTGCAACAGTGGAGAACACCCTGTTCCAGGACAGTGACCAGGCGAACACCTTCCGGGCGTTCACCCCAACCCAGGCAGAAGAGACCTACTCAATGGTGACCGCGAACCGCTTCTGGTCGCAAATCTTCGGGATTGCCTTTTCCAACAAGCGGTGGTTGCACTTCTTCATGCTGTTTGTGCCAGTCACCGGGTTGTGGATGGCGTCGGTTGGAATTGTGGGCTTGGCCTTGAACCTGCGGGCGTACGACTTTGTGTCGCAGGAGATTCGGGCAGCGGAAGACCCGGAGTTTGAGACGTTTTACACCAAGAACATTTTGCTGAACGAGGGCATCCGGGCTTGGATGGCACCTCAGGATCAGCCCCATGAAAACTTTATCTTCCCTGAGGAGGTTCTACCTCGCGGTAACGCTCTGTAAGAGAGGTTTCGACGCTTTGTTGATGCCCCTACTTCATGTAGGGGTTTTTAATCCCCTAATCATCACCCCTACTTTCCGAATGGATGTGTTATCTTAGTTAAGGGTGAAAGAAACCCAACAAACCTCTTGAAATTGAGACCGTTTAGGCAACAAGGAGGTGATGCCCATGCAAGATAGTAGTAAATGCCTGGGTCATCAAACTGGAGTTAGCCGGCTGTGCGCCGGGACTGTTCTCTAACAGTCAGCTATAGTCCAACTGGACTATTTACAGCTTGATAGCTGGGCTGGCTTGGAGTTTCTTCCGGCAGTCTGGTTTCAGTTTGAAGACCCGCTACACCGCTCCTACCCCTGGATGTTTTGGATATTCCTGAACACCTTGGTGGGAGCGGATAGTTTTTAAAGGGAACTTTAAATTTAAGACGACTTTACGAAGCCCGCTTAAATCTCTGTATCACTTCTTACAAAGTTTTTGGCTCAGTTTATCCTGAGTAATAGGGAATACAGCAAAACTAGAGCAGCTCGAGATAGCTTTCGAGCCGCTTTGCATTAATGCTGTAGGAATGTTACGCATAACGTTCTTACAGAAAAAGCAACCGATCATGATTGCTCTGTGATGAAATTGTCATGGGGAGACTCATCAACGAATGGTTTTTAGCTAGGCTACATGTATCCGAAGATACCTTACTTGATCGAGTTGTGCTCGGGTTGCAGGGCAAAATGCTGAGGAAAAATCTTAGGATGTCTACTGCTTGCCACTCCGAGGTTAGATATGACCGATAGCCAGGTTTTTACTCAGGAAGCGATTGAACGCGCTGAACTGATTGAACAGCTTTTGGCGATCGGCACGGCGCTCTCCAGTACCTACGACTTAGGAGAACTGCTAACCTTAATCCTGTCAAAAAGCCGGGAAATTACATGCAGCGATGCGGGCAGCGTTTACTTAATCGATCGCAGCGCTGATGTGCCTGTCCTGTGGTTCAAGGTTGCACAGAACGATTCCAACCCAACGGCATCGTTTTGTGAATTTGCTATGCCGTTGACCTACAAAAGTTTGGCTGGCTATGTTGCATTGACGGGTGAAAGTTTGAATATCCCGGATGCTTACAGCTTACCGGAGAACCTTCCCTACCAGTTGGATCGAAGCTTTGACCGCGCTATTTCCTACCGAACCTGCTCAGTGCTGGTTCTGCCTATGCAGAATCAAGAGCGTGAAACGATCGGTGTCCTCCAGCTAATTAACCGAAAGTTTCGGTCAGACGTTGTTATCAATGCAGATAATGCCCTGGAAGTGACCCAACCATTCTCAGAATGGGAAGAACGGGTACTGCGATCGCTCGCTAGTCAGGCTGCGATTTCTATTGAGCGCAACCAGTTGCAAGAAAGTATTGAACAACTGTTTGAGGGCTTTGTACGGGCCTCAGTTCAAATTATTGAAGCTCGTGATCCATGTACGTCTGGCCATTCTGAGCGCGTTGCTGATTTGACGGTCCGGTTAAGTGAGGAAGCCAACTCCATTACTCAAGGGTCACTGCGCTCTGTTTACTTCAATGAGCGGCAAATTCAGGAAATTCGCTATGCCGCCCTACTTCTGATTTTGGCAAGGTTGGTGTTCCCGAAGCGATTCTAGGAAAGCAAAAGAAACTTTTCCCTATGCAGCTTGAGGTAATTCGCAGCCGTTTTGCTTTAGTGCAACGGACCCTGGAGATGGAATGTGCCCAAGAAAAGTTTCGCTATTTGGTTGAACATCCCAATCATTCTGCCAGGCATGCAGCATCCGAGGAAGGTGCCCTCACTGCAACTATTTCGGAACGTTAGAGACTGAACTGGAAAAAGCGATCGCCCAGCTCGACAACTACTGGAACATTTTGGCAGAGACTAACGAGCCACGCATCCTGGCTGAAGAACCGTTAGCCCAGCTAAAAGAGCTATCCAGCTACACTTACCGGGATGTAGATGGCAAGCTCAAGCCGTTGATTACCCCTGACGAGATGATGCAACTCATTGTGCTGAGGGGAAATTTGACGCAGGAAGAACGAAATACCATTCAGTCCCACGTCACCCATACCTACGAATTTCTCAAGCGAATTCCGTGGACTAAGCAGTTGAAAGATGTACCGACGATCGCCTATGGTCACCACGAGAAGCTAGATGGAACAGGCTACCCCCGTGGTTTGAAGCAACCCGACATTCCCATTCAGGCTCAGGTCATGGCTATCGCAGACATTTATGATGCTCTGACGGCAGGCGATCGCCCTTACAAGAAGGGATTACCCGTTGGGGCAGCTCTCAGGATCCTGAAGCAAGAAGCAGCTCAAAACAAGCTCAATCAAGAGCTGGTGGACTTGTTTGAACATCGACAGATTTTCTCGGTGCTGGGGCACCGCTTCCCGAATTCCCTTTAAATTAACGCATTAACCCCTGCGATCGCTGGGATAATGCTGACCTCATCGCCATCCTTGAGGGATGTGTTAGCACCATCCAGGAACCGAATATCCTCGCTATTCACGTAGAAATTAACGAATCGGCGTAATTCACCACTTTCATCGCACAGCCGCGCCTTAATTCCGGGACAGCTTTTCTCCAGAGATTCCAGCAGTTCGGCAACGGTACCGCCATCACACTCAACGGTGGCTTGATCGTTTGTAAGCTTTTGTAGGGGAGTCGGAATGAGAACTTTGACAGACATGATGAGAAAGGATGAAGGCTAAAGAATAAAGGATAAAAAATGGAAAAAGATAAAGAATGAAGGTTACGCCAGGAAAGCAGGAAAAAGAACTACTTTTATCCCTTATCCTTCATCCTTTATCCTTTCCCCTAGACCAAGACTTGCTGCCACTCTAAACGCTCTAACGTACGGGAGCGTTCGAGAGCACGTTCGAAGCTGTCTAGCTTGGGTTCGATCGTTAATGGCTCACCAACGTAACCTTGAACAGCTTCTTGAGTTTTCAGTCCGTTACCGGTGATATAAACAACAGTCGTTTCATCGGGATCAATCTTGCCTGCTTCTACAAGCTTCTGCAGGACAGCGATCGTTGTTCCACCTGCGGTTTCGGTAAAGATCCCTTCTGTTTCGGCTAGAAGCTTGATTCCAGCAATAATTTCGCCATCGGTAACAGATTCAATGCTGCCGTTAGTCTTGCGGGCAATATCAACAGCATAAACTCCATCTGCCGGATTACCGATCGCAATGGACTTGGCGATTGTATTGGGCTTGACGGGTGCAATAAAGTCCCGTCCTTCCCGATAAGCCTCGGCAATCGGTGAGCAGCCCTCTGCTTGAGCACCACTGAAGCGGACTGGCTTATCGTTAACAAGGCCAACCTGCACAAACTCCTGAAATCCCTTGTAGATCTTTGTAAACAAAGAGCCAGACGCAAGGGGCGCAACCACGTGATCAGGCAACTGCCAATCTAACTGTTCCGCAACTTCATAGCCTAACGTTTTGGAACCTTCGGAGTAATAGGGACGCAGATTGATGTTGACAAAGCCCCAACCGTGCGTATTTGCTACTTCAGAACAGAGACGGTTGACCTGGTCATAGTTGCCCTGAACCGCCATGACCGTAGGGCTATAGATTAATGTGCCCATGACCTTACCTGCTTCGAGGTCTGCCGGAATGAAAACACAACAGTCCAACCCAGCATGAGCGGCGATCGCAGCCGTTGAGTTTGCCAGATTTCCTGTACTGGCGCAGGAAACCGTTGAGAAGCCCAATTCCCGTGCACGAGTCAATGCTACTGACACAACTCGATCTTTGAAGCTGAGGGTTGGCATATTAACCGCATCATTTTTTATATAAAGCTTGTTTAAGCCGAGGCGACGTGCTAACCGATTAGCCCGTACCAAAGGAGTCATGCCCGTTCCAACATCAATTGGCTGATTCGTAGTGATAGGCAAAAAGGACGATACCGCCAAATAGAATTAGGTCCGGTCTGAATACTTTCGCGAGTAACCGATCGCCGTAATTTGTCATAGTCATACGCCACTTCAAAGGACCGAAGCAGAATTCACAGACATGCATCGCCTTGAGTTCGTACTCTTCACCACACTCCTTACACTTCAAAGCGCGTAAGGCTGAAGCAGATTTAGATTGCAGTTCAGTCACTTGGGTCATGGGTCAAATCTCTGTAATGAAAAATAAATAGTGAAAGCAAACCAATCACAAACGTGTCAAGCTCGCCTGATACTAACACGGCAAAAAACCTCCGTCAAACATACCCGACTTCTTTTGTCGGGTATCTACAGTAAAGATTAATCCGTTCGTTTGAAGCGAGAACTACAGTGCTTTGTAAAGAGGTAGCGCTCCAAGAACAAGTTTTGCTTTCGGTAGAGAAGAGTGACTACCTGGATAGGTCAATAGGGAGATGAGCAAACGTTTAACTGGGAGTTTTATAAAAGAAACGGGTGACTTTCATAAAGAAAACAAAACTGTAATTAAAAGAAAACTGTCATATCCGCGACCGAAAAGTTTGGCCAAGACAGACAACACTTATCTAAACTTTTTGCAGAAACAAGATAATTCTGCAAAACCATGTGCTAACAACAGTTTTGTTTACCACCCGTTTTTAGACTGCTTGTTATTAGCCGCTCACCTTGGAGGAAGGGAAACCGCCATAAACAGGGACAAAAGATGTTCCTCCCACCAAATTTAGGGTTTTCTACTGGAATAAATTAATGTCTGAAATCCAATGGCATAGCAGTTTACCGAAGAATCATTCTTCAGACAGGTATGTCAAGGATCCAAAAATTACCCAAGGGGGTATGTGCATTTTGTCAAACGGTTGTTATATTCTGTAATACGAAGAAGTCGTTGGATTGTTTTTTGGGGAACCATCTAGATAAGACACCGACTATTGGAAAAAGTCATTGGTTCTGGATTCCCAAAATTGAATTCCTGAGCTGTTGACTGAAGAATACCTACTCTCTCTCATATTTGGAGTCGAACAATGGATAAACCTGTTGAGCTGACCCTTGAGCAGCAATTCAGCATTCGATCGTTTGAAACCCAGGTGCAGAAAATGAGCCGTGAACAAGCTCAGGATTTCCTAATCAAGCTGTATGAGCAAATGGTGATGCGCGAAAACATGTACAAGCATTTCCTAAAGCACCAGTGGGGATTAGAACCCGGACCTCAGTTTCAGTAGTCACAAGCAACGCTATGGGCGACCTCAATCTCTTGCTTTGTCCTTGGATAAAAGGAAGAAGCTGGGGATGATGGGGCGTCAACAAGCGATTCTGTTCTCATACTTCATTACGGTCAGTTGAGTTTCCTTATATCTGCCACTTCACCCAAGTACCTCTTCAAACCCTGGTTGAGAATTGCCCTGCCGCTTCGTTCGCTCTAAAGATTCCTACTAGTCATCTATATATATGGGTGGGTATGGGTCAACTATTGGGGCCATCAGTTACCCAAGTGAAATCTGGCTAATTTTCCAAGCCTGACCCAACCCTTAAACCGCTGCCGATTTTATTTTATTATTGAGTGCTGTTATCCAGAATTCTCCCTCAGATGACGATCGTTCAGAATAGAATGAAGCTGATGGGCTATCTTTCCCAGAATCGACAGCATGACCTCGCGCAAACTTTCCGAATCCGATAAAAGAAAATTCTTGAGTTATACCGCTTGCCCGGTGAGACAACCTCAACTCTGGCAGACCGATATGGTGTGAGCAACAGCACCATTAGTCGGATTCTGAAGAGCAATTTGCCTGAGGCAGAATACGAAGGATTAATTCAACAGAAGCGGGAAGGCCCCAAAGCGGACCGACGGAAACTCTCGCTGTGGAAGAAGCACCAGTAACCGTCGTTGATGAGGTACCGGAGACTCCAGTGGAAGAGTCTCAGCTAGAAGTAGAACTTCCGCGCACAGAGAAACCAGCTCCACCAGTGCGCCGATCGCGGCGGCGTTCTTCTGCGCCTACGGACACAGCGGACAATAACTCCAATGGGCAAGTAGAGGCATTACCGCTTTCAGACTTGCCGCAAATCGTTGAGCTAGTTAAAGAACCGATCGCTAGCGAAACAGATCCAGCCTACCCAGAGGCAGCCGTTCTAGAGGAAATTCTGGATGAGGAATTTCTAGACCAGGAAGAAGAACTGGACGACGACGAGGATCTGGAGGACGACGACCTCGACGACGACTTAGACGATGGCGATTTGGAGAAGGGTGCCCTTTTAGTGAGGAGCAGAGAAGGTAAAACATTTGTACAGGTTTTGCCATTGACCGAAGCGTCACTTCCCAGAACGTGTTATCTTGTGGTCGATCGCTCGGCTGAACTGGTTGCCCGTCCCCTTAGAGACTTTGGCGACTTGGGGCAAATTCCCGAAGTGGAAATTCAGGAAAAACGTTGCCTGTGTTTGATAACCACCGTGTCGCTAAACGGTACTCTAACCCTCGTACCCAACGGGTAATTAAACTTCCAGATGGTCGGGTTCTACAGAAAACGTCTTCCCATTTACAAGCAAAGGGAATTACGCGGTTACTGATTGACGGCCAGGTTTACTCACTCTCTTGAAGCCTCAGCAGCGGAGTTCTCATGTTTCACCGCTTGTTATTCTGCACCGATCTCTCAGATGGCGTGCATCGCTTAGTCCATTTCGTACCCAGCCTGGCTGAAACCGGTGCAGAGAAAATCGTCTTTTACACAGCGTTCCGTTTCGGGAGGGAAGTACGGTACCCAGGAGGATACCGAAAAAATTAACCATGCTCATAGTGTGCTAGCCCCAGCTTTGCAGAACGCGCTTGCGGGGGTGAATGTAAAGGTTGATGTTGTGTCGGGACGGACGATCGACAGCATCCTGAGAGCGGCAAAGACTCACCAATCAGACTTGATTGTGCTGGGAATGTCTGTTCAGAGCCAATTGAAGCAAAGCTTGTTTGGTAGCACAGCAGTAGACTTGTGCCAGAAAGCGCCCGTTCCTCTAATGATTCTGCGTCCGCAGTTGCTCTCAACCTATACGGCAGAGGAACTGGATTTACGGTGTCGCCATTTGTTTCGTTGGCTATTAATCCCTTACGATGCTAGCGATGCGGCCAGGTACCTGCTGGAGCGAGTCAAGAATTTTGCCCAGCATCGACCAGGAAATTCTGTGGCGCGGTGCAATCTTTGTTGGGTAGTAGACGATGTTCACCGACGCGAGTTGCCAAAGGATTACCAGGTTGAGCCAGCCCAAAAGCCTTAGCATCTGCTAAAGCTGAGCTTGATGGACTGAACTTAGAGGTGGCAGCAGAGGTGCGCCAGGGTGATGTGCTGACCGAAATTTTGGAAGCCGCTTTGATGGATGATGTAAGCGCGATCGCTACGTCATCTAAAAGTTTGGGTAAACTCCAGGAATTATCTGATCCCAGTTTTACCCGTGAACTGCTCCACCGTAGCTGGCATCCAATTATTTATTTCCCACCAAGTAGGTAGTGGCTCGCATGTAGAGAACTGTGAATTACGGCGCAGGCATATCACATTGCGGTTCCAGCGAAAGATTTTTCAGGTGCACCTTCATATAGACGTTCCAACTTATGAAACTCAATGAGTTCTCGGAGCAACTTGAATTTTTTCAATCTCGCTTTCGGGATTTGAGCGAACAGGTTGGAAGCTCTTCGTTTTCAAAAGGCGACTTGTTACTAGAGAGCCTTGAGGAATTGCAAAATGCGCTAGAAGAACTAAGGGTCGTTGAAGAGGAGCTGTGACGGCAGCAGCAGGATCTCCTTGTTGCCCAAGGTGCTGCTGAAAATGAGCATAAACGGTATCGGGAACTGTTTGAGTTTGCCCCCAGCGGTTATTTGGTGACAACCCTGGAAGGAGTAATTCAGGAGGGGAATCAGAAAGCCGCCCAGTTGTTAAACGTCGATCAGAAGTTTCTAATCGGTAAGCCCTTGAGCATTTTTGTGGCAGACGATTTACAGTCATTTCGGGCAAAGCTACTGCGCTTTAGGTCCAATCGAAAGACCGAGTACAGAATTGGGAAATGCGATTAGTGCCCCGAAATAGTCAACCGATCGACGCGATGCTAACCGTTGCTACTGCTCGCAATAACCGTCAACGAATTACACAATTACGCTGGCTAGTTTCAGACATTTCCGAGCGTAAACAGGCGGAAGCTCAACTGCGATCGCTGAATGCTGAACTGGCACGGCGGGTCAGGTTTGAAACGTCGCTCAATCGCATTACCGATAAGGTTCGGGAAAGCCTGGATGAGGATCAGATTTTGCAGACGGCTGCACAAGAACTGACCCTTACCCTCGATCTTCTAGGTTGTGATGTAGCGTTGTACAACCCCGAGCAGAAAACATCAACGGTAAGCCATCTGTACAGTTCTGTGGACAATTCTAGGTTTTCAGCCTTTGGTAAAACGGTGGCAATGAGTATGTTCCCAGAGGGTACCACCAACTGCTGAAAGGGCACTTTTTCAATTTTGCGAGATTGCGGCTGATTCAAACCGCAAACAAATCTCTATTCTGGCCTGTCCAATTCAAGATGCTCAGGGAGTGCTGGGTGACTTTTGGCTTTTCAACAGGCGGGTCGCGTGTTTGATGAATTAGAACTGGCCCTCGTGCGGCAAATTGCTCACCAGTGCGCGGTTGCGGTACGTCAATCCCATTTATATCAAGCTGCACAGACACAGGTCATTGAGTTAAATCGACTGAATCGGCTGAAGGATGATTTTTAAGTGCGGTTTCTCATGAGTTGCGGACACCGATGACCAACATGAAGATGGCGATTCAAATGATGCAGGTTGCAAAAACTCCTGAGCAACAACAGCGCTATCTGAAGATTTTGCAGTCCGAATGCGATCGAGAAATCAATCTGATAACTGATTTTCTAGACTTCCAGCGGTTAGAAAACGCGGACTACCCTAACTACCTGCTGGAATCGATCAACTTGCAGGAGTGGTTGCCAATCATCCTAAAACCTATTCAGAGCCGTATAAAGAGCGGCGGCAAACGTTGACGCTTGGCATTCCCGCTGATCGCCTTTACTTGTTGAGTGATCGCATTAGTCTCAGACGAATTTTGGTTGAACTGATGACTAATGCATGCAAATACACGCCAGAAAGGGGCGAGATTCAACTTGAAGTAGTATGGGCAAATTCCTCAAATGACTCATTAGACAGCATCTCGCAAAATGCTGAATCAGAACGGGGAGTTATCTTTAAGGTTAAAAATCAGGCCGAAATTCCGGCGAATGAGCTTCCCTACATCTTTGAAAAATTCTACCGCGTTCCTGAAAGGGATCAGTGGAGGCAGGGAGGAACTGGCCTTGGGCTAGCCCTTGTACAAATGCTCGTAAAGCAACTACAGGGAACAATTCATGTAGAGAGCCACAATGGGTGAACAACGTTTCTTGCTCATCTACCATCCCGGACGCTGCCGAACGAAAGTATTTAAGGGCAGAGAGAATACGTCATACGCTCTTTTGTAAGCCATGCACAAATAGAGCACCAGAGCGATAAACTTGTGTTTTAAACGCCTATATTTTCTAAACTTAAACGTTCAAATACTAAGTAAAGTAGTCCTTTATCATTTGTAAGAATGAGGTGCTTTATGAGAAAGGTTTCCAGTAGAAACTTCTCTCATAATCCAAATAGGACCGCTATATAGCAGGGGTCAGATGTGAGGTGTCAGGTGTCAGGGATGAGAGCTTTACATTTAGCTCACTTTAGATAAGCTGGCTGTCCTAAAAACTGTGGCGACAGCCATATATTTTACGACCAACAAGATCTTCTCGTAACTCAAAACCTAATGGAATGGGCCTGGATACACGTTAATACGAACAGGAACTGTTCAGCATCAAATTAAATCAATTTAGAAGTTCCAGGAACAGTATTTTAGTGTTTATAACTTCTTGCTTATCGGTTTTTTTCAGGAAGTAAACTTTGGTTTCATAGGGTTGATCCCTTTTAGGAGTTTGCTATTGTTGTAGATGAAGCTACTTAGCTTCCCTGGCAGATAAACAGCCAAGTTCAAGTTAGTTTGAGAGGTAAAAAGAGCTGTTTTACTTAACATCTGTCTCGTCAAAACACAACAGCATCCATACCGAAACCGGACATTTCCCAAGCTAGTAGAACGGGAGCCATGAAACTGATTGATTAGAGTTTTACCTGCGGGTGCACAATCAGTTCAACTCTGGATACAATGAGCCAACGGGGAAGTCACTCAGGGAGTAGCGTCTTGGGTGCTGTTGTAGTTTTAAACCTCAGAGGCAGAGCGCAGCATGGCTATTATTGCCCTAAAGGCATGGTATCTCCAGGAATATGAGCCGATTAAACAGTTAGAGAAACGACCCCATGATCTGCGTCTGAGCAAGAATAGTTTATTGAAATCAGGGTTGCGGGCTGACTTTTTGGACGACAGTGAAGACGTGCGAAAATCAGCCTGGTTTCAGCGCTATTTGGAGGGGGAGACGGTCGAGTTTTACATTGAGGGAAGCGGTGGGTATGCGATCGCCAACATCGATTTGTGTAGTCATGAAATCTACTTTTCAAAACAGGATGTAATGACGTTTTTAGAACCTACCATCTTCCTGTGTTACCAGAGCGAATATCCCCAGTCCAGTGATTTACTTCGAGACGAATTGCAGAATTTGATTGAAAAGTTGAATCAGCGATCGCGTTTGACTTTAGAACTGAAGGAGTCCCACCGTCTTACCGATGGTCCGGTGCGGCTTAACAGTTCATTGCTCCGAACGATTCGCCAAAGCCTCTTATTTATTGCAGATATAACCCCGATCGTCCAGATTGAAGGAACCCCTACCCAGCTTGTACCCAGTCCAAAGGTCTGTGTCGAAGTGGGGTATGCCCTTCAAGCTAAGCGGCCAGAACAGATCTTGCTAGCCCAAATGGACCGTTCTGATATTCCTGGGCACTTTCCCTTTGACATGCCAAGCCAAAATCGCCTGGTGTTTAAGGATAAAACTCAGCTTCACAAAACCCTTCCTTCCCTTATGCAGACCCAACTTCAGCGATTTAATCTGTTTCCATAAAGGCAGTCAGTTCCCGTGCCTTGTACGCTGTACCGTGTCCCCACCTCCTGACCAGATACATTCAAAAAGTTGAAGTAGGAACAATAAAATATTTGAGCATTTTTTGAATTGATTGCTAGGCTGATAGCTACTAGCTGACAGCCATATCAAATTGCTATTTGGCGATATTTCTAACCCATTACTGGGAAAAGTGAGTGTATCTAACGAGACTGCTAGATAATTGTGAAGGTTATAAGAGCAAGGGTAAACGCGGTATGACAGGAAACATCAACCCAACCCCAACCAGTGGTGCACCAGCAGGAGAGCAGCGGCGAAGCAAGTACGCTCGCACGCCGACAGAGTATGCCGTCCATATTTTGATTCAGGGAGGGCACCGTGAAGAAGTCCGGTTTTCCTCAATTCAAGAGTTTCAGAAATGGTACAGCAATGAACTGATGCCCAAAGCCACCTCAAACGACTTCATCACCGTTCCAATCAAGAACGTTCAGGGAGAGTACATGGTATTGCGCCCATCCTGTGTTTTGGGAATCCGCGTAGAACCCGTGTTTAGCTCTAGCGTGGAACGGTTTTAGTCGGGCAGTGGATTTGAAATAGGGTTGATAAATGGCATTAACCACTGGGAAATTGTCAGGATTTGCGTAAGTGTATGAAAATACCTGGTAATGGGTGATTGGTAATGGGTAATTGATCGAAGCCGCAATTACCCATTACCGATTACCGGTTACCTATGTAAGTTTTAATTATCAAAGTTTGGGCGATCGATTGGGCAATGGGCAGGTATCTATTGGCTTTCTGGATGCTTGGGGTAGCCGTATTCACAGTTCATGGGCTGCCAGCAACTCCACAAAATCAATTCAATACCAATACTCAACCAAAACCATTCAAAGTTCAGCCGCCAATTCTTCCGGTTTTGTCGCTGGAAGATCCGGGTATTGACGATCAGCTTTGGGGCACTTCTGGAAAGGCGGGCGATCGCAAAGCGCTTTTAGCTGCCGTTGAGCAGAGTCTTCGCTACTTACAAAGCGAGCACGCCATCAAAGCCTATCAAAATTACCCAATTCCGGGAGTCGATCGAGGCCGTGTGCAACGTAGCCTGAAACGGTTTCGGCAGCTACTTCTCACTGCCCCTTCAGCAGCAGCGCTCCAGGCAGCCGTTGAGCGGGAGTTTGTCTTTTATCAAGCCACAGGTAACGATGGGCAGGGAACGGTTGCCTTTACAGGCTACTTTGAACCCGTTCATGTTGCCAGTCGCATTCCTACTCGTGAGTTCCGTTATCCAATTTATCGCTTACCTCCCGACTTCAACCGATGGGGAAATCCTCCACCTACTCGTTTGCAGCTAGAGGGAGAAGACGGGCTACAGTTTTCGAAAGGCCGCTTGAAGGGTCTGGCCCTGGCATGGTTGCACGATCGCCTGGAAGCTTATCTGATTCAAGTGCAGGGATCTGCTCGTTTGAGGCTTACAGACGGCAGCACGATGACGATTGGCTATGCTGGGCATACAAACTATCCCTACACCAGCATTGGAAAGGAACTGGTGAAAACGGGCAAAATCAGTCAGGAAGACCTATCACTGCCTGCACTGATTAAGTATTTTGAACAGAACCCGACGGACTTGAATATTTATTTGCCCCGCAATCAACGGTTTGTATTTTTGAAGAAACCGATGGGGCACCTGCAATGGGCAGTTTGGGAGTTCCGGTTACGCCTGAACGATCGATCGCCACGGATAAATCTATCTTTCCGCCTGGGGCGTTAGCACTCCTTCAAACCCGCATTCCCTATCCATCCGCAGCAGGCCACCTAGAGCAGCGACCTGTCACACGCTATGTGCTGGATCAGGATACGGGTGGTGCTATTAAGGGAGCAGGCAGGGTGGATATTTTTATGGGCACTGGCAAGATGGCGGGCGATCGGGCTGGCTTAATCAACTCTACAGGTAGACTCTATTACTTACTCTTGAAATAGACTTTAGCAGCCTCTTCTGTTTGTCTCGCAAAAACAGAAGAGGATTGGTTAGTTGCTCTGGGAGCGTACAGAGCGGCGTTTCTTAAGGTAAGCTAACGTTCCAAACACCATAAGACCAGCAAGGGGCGGCGAAATGGGAACAATCTTTGCGCTAATGATGAAGTCGTTGAAGTCTCCATCATTTGCATAGGGGAACACGGACCCGTCTTCGAATGAAATTTTAACAGGCCCCGTAATGGGATTTGATCCGCTAAACTTAGCGAACGTATCCGCTGGGTTACCTGTAAAGTTAGTTGAGAAGACGATCGGATCGTTCGGCTTGTTTGGGGAAGGAATGGTGTTGAACAGACCAAGCGTATAGGTTTTAAATGCCTCAAATTTGAACACAGTCGTGCACTTTTTCACGGTAGTTCCGGCTACGGGACCGCAAGTCCCAAGCCAATCGTTAGCGCTTCCATTATCTGATTGTTTAGTTTCCTCAAAGAGAGGTACCGCTGACGAGAGATCAGCCTGATTTTTACTTGTATCAACTAAAAGTACCTTCAGAGCCGATTGGAACTCATTATTAGAAACCAGAAAGGTAAATTCGATTTGTGTCGTTTGGTCGAACTTGATTCCATTCGTTCCGAATGACAAGGTCGCCGCTTGAGAGGGTAGTGAGTAGGCCAACAAACGCGCTTGCAGCGGTTGTTGTAAGAAGGCATCGTGACAGATTCATACTTTCTAGTTCTTGAAATGAGATCGTTCCGATGCACCTGATACAACTATTACCTCTAAAGAGGAAGGGCAGAATGAGTGGAGCTGGGTTGAATAATCAAAGCTCGTGCCTGTCTATACAACTCTTTCCACAAAGCCAATCCTTTCTTCTAGAAATAAATGACTGAACCGTAAACTTTTGAAAAAATTATTAAAACTTTGGGGAAAGCAGTTGGGTTAGCGCTGTGAGGTGGCGAACATGTCGTGGGTAGAGATGAGCCTAAATACAACTCCTGAGGCGATCGACTGGATTCGTACCCTACTTGCTGAAGCCCAATATCCAGGGAAGTTCACATAACAAACTTCCTTGAACCAGAATTGGATCAATCCGCTCAGGCTATTTCACGCCAGACGCTAGACTCCTGGGCATTTACGGTTCATCTATATCTGCCTTACACCTCTCGAACTCGCGAAACCGTAGAAACGATCGAACGTTTACTTTCGCCCTTACAGCGGACCGGTTTAACATCAGCATTAGAAACCACGATCGTTGAGGAGAAGCCAGAACAGTCTGCAACTGCTTCTTTGCACCGAATCGGGCAGCGGTTTGTCGTGCTTTCTCCCAATACTCCCTATCAATCTGGAACAGAAACAGAAATTCCTATCCGCCTGGGAACTAACTTTTCGTTTGGGAGCGGGCTTCATCCCGCCACGATCGTCTGTCTGCGATTGCTTGAGCGACACCTTTTCCTGACATGACTGTTCTTGATCTAGGGTCAGGGTCGGGAATCCTTAGTGTTGCAGCAGCAAAGCTTGGGGCAAAAGTGTTGGCGGTAGATAACGACGGTGTCGCTGTGCAGGCAACCCAGGACGCCATCCATCTCAACAATGTAGAGCAACAGGTCACTGTAATGAAGGGAAGCCTGGGGCAGGGAAGCACGCTTGGTCACTGGATGGGTGGAACGATCGGCACCGTGCCCAGCATTCAAGCCGATGTCAGCTTTGACCTCATCGTTGCAAACATTTTGGCAAGGATTCACATTGCCCTTGCACCAGATTTTCGGCAATCACTACGGCATACGGATAAGAATCGGGGGCTTTTGATCACATCTGGATTTACCACCGACCAGGAGGAAGCCGTTAGTACCGCGATCGTGGAATCAGGATTTGAGGCTCTCGAGCGAGAGCCTCTGGATGAATGGGTCGCTCTTGCTTTTCGGCTTATAGGGTAGTACAGCCTGTGGGGCACCGTGAGTGGAACTACACTTCCCAACCCCAAATAAAACGAGCACCCCATAGCCCTACTAATACGGCAATTGCCAGCCAATCGCCATACCTAAACCGGAACTGATACCACTCAACTCGATGCTGGTTGGGCGTGGTAAATCCTCTGACCTGCATCGCGCTGGCAATCTGTTCAGCCCGCAGCAGCAGATTTTCCAGGAGCCGTTCGGCCACCATCAGCCAGACTTCGATGCTGCCACGCATCCCCAACTTTCTCCAGTTGATTGCCCGCGTTCGAACGGAACGAACAAGGTTCTGAATCTCCTCCAGCACCAACGGAATAAAGCGCAGGGACAGGGTCAGCGTCAATGCGATTTCCGTAACGGGCACTTTGAAACGACGCAGCGGCTCCATCCAGTTTTCGATCGCCGCCGTAATTTCTTCGGGAGCGGTTGTTAGCAGAAACAGATTAGTGCTGTAGATTAGCGTAAATAGCAACGTGCTGAAGCGCGTTGCCAGGTCTAGAGAACGACGGGTAACGGTGATAAAGCCCCGTTTGAAAAGAACGTAGTTGTAATCAGTAGGCTGAGGGGTTGACGAGTTTCGCGTCTCTCCGGGTAATGGCTCTGCTGCTGGTTGGCCTATCCGAAAAATATTCCAGGACGGTTGAGGCGGGGGTGGAAGCTTATTGGGTTGCTGAGAGAACGCCAGTTCATCTGCTGGTAATCGCTGTTGATGGGAGATTTTTAACCCATCAGGCATGATGGCAGTGAGGGCAAACACCAGAATACTTAGGAACAGTAACCAGCCCATTTGCTGCCGCCATACGCGTAGCGGAATCAGGGCAGTGAGCGTGAGGACAATCAGCAGCCCGACCAGCAGGATACGCCAAAAGGGATTTGCTAATATTGGAGCCGCCAGGAACGTCATCAACCAGGCCAGTTTGATCCTGGGATCAAGCCGATGCATCCAGGTAATAGGTTGTTCCAGGTAGAAGTTTCAACGGGAGAGATCGCAGCAAATCCATTGTTTGATTGTAGATGGTAGATTGAGGATTTTAGATTGGAGGAGCAATCTGTAATCTCCAATCTAAAATGTTCAATCCTAAACACGCGTTGCCCGGTTCACGCTACCCCGTTCCATATCACGGACCTTTTTGCCTCGCCACAACAGGCGGATTGGGGTTCCGGTAAAGCCGAGGGACTGGCGAAACTGCCGTTCAATGTAGCGGCGGTAGTTGTCATTAAACAAAGCCGGATCGTTCACAAACAGAGCGATCGTCGGCGGTCGGCTACTGACCTGCGTGCCATAGTAAATTCTGCCCTGACGACCTTGACGGGTTGTCGGCGGAGTGTGCCATCCAACGGCCTCTTCCAACACCTCATTAATAACAGAGGTCGTTACCCGTCGCTGATGCTGCTCTGCGGCAACATCGACCAGGTCAAGGATTTTGTCTACTCGCTGCCCCGTTTTGGCGCTGATAAAGACTACATCCGCCCAGTCAAAAAAGTGGAGCCGATCGCGAACCGTCTTCTCGTAGTCATAAATTGTGTAGGAATCCTTTTCAACAGCGTCCCACTTGTTGACCACAATGACACAACCCCGTCCCTGATCAGCAATTCGCCCTGCTAGCTTCTGGTCTTGCTCAGTTACACCGTCCAAAGCGTCGATTACGAGCAACACAACATCCGATCGATCAATCGCCTTGAACGCACGGTTAATTCCAAAAACTCTGGCCCGTACTCCACATTTTTTCTTACGGATACCCGCTGTGTCAACTAAGCGGTAGGTGTGTCCATTCCGCTCGACCAGCATGTCGATCGCATCACGAGTTGTCCCAGAAATTGGACTGACAATGGAGCGGGTTTCCCCAACAAACGCATTCAGTAAGCTGGATTTGCCGACGTTTGGGCGTCCGGCGATCGCGACCTTAATCTCTTCTGCCTCGGATATTTCTTCAACGGACGGCAAATAGGTAATCAACTGATCCAACAGTTCGCCTGTGCCATTGCCGTGAATCCCAGAAATGGGATAGGGTTCACCCAAGCCAAGCTGCCAAAACTCTGCTGCCTGGGTAACGCCCTGCTCCACGGACTCGCATTTGTTTACCGCAAGCAGAACAGGAACCGGCTGTTGCCGCAGCCAGGAAGCAATCTCTTCATCGGAAGAGGTCAACCCTATCTGCCCATCCACAACAAATATGGCGGCACTTGATTCGGCCAGAGCTGCCATCGCCTGTTCTCGAATCAGGGGCAGAAACTCGGTGTCATCATCAAACACTAATCCGCCCGTGTCTACAACCTGAAACCCTGATCGCCCCAAAATGCCCGCTTGTAGGTACGATCGCGGGTCACTCCCGGCTCATCGTAAACGATCGCATCCTGCACGCCCGCCAACCGATTGACGACCGTAGATTTGCCCACGTTGGGACGACCAATAATAGCAACAGTAGGCAGTGCCATGGGAGGAAAGGATGTGAAGGGAACAGGGGTCAGGGGTTAGTTATGAATTATGAGTTGTGAATTATGAATTGTACAGGCGCATGTCTAATTCATAACTCTCAATTCTTAACTCTTAATTTCCTACCACCCAACTCTTTTGATTATGGCGTAGCGGATGCCTTGTTGTCTGACGAAGTCGGGATAGATTCCTGTAAAGAATGAACGCTGGGAGAGGAGCCTTCATTGGAGGAGGCCGCAGGTTCAGGCGCACTGAGTTGAGCAGGAGCAGCATCACTGGAGGACTGTTGAGGCGGTAGTTCCGACGGTAATGTATGAATCCCAGACTCAGCATGGTTAGCAGGTTGAGGTTCAAAGGCTGGGCGCGATGGTGCATCGAGGGAACTAACAGAAGGCTGGCCATCAGAGCTATTACGCCGATTTGTAGGAGCTAGAAGCTGGCTGGCTGGGGAAGCTTCCTGGGACGATCGTGAAGCCGTAGAGGTCGGTCGTCTTGATTGCCCAACAGAAATTGAGGGTCCGTCCTTCGTAAAATTAATCTCTGCACTGCCACTACGGTTGCTGTTTGGAGACGAAGCATTAAATTTCCAATTTCTCAGTGCAGCGATCGACGCTTTGACAAACTCATTATTGCTTGAATTAGCTGCCTGGATATCGGTGATGTTACCCTGTCCATCAATGTGGTAATTAAGCCGAACCTTACCCGTACGTCCCAAGGCTGCTGCTTTGAGCGGATAGGAAGGATCAAGACAAACCACACAAACAGCTTGATCGTCTCCAGAAGTGCTGCCCCCACTGAAAAATTTCGCGATACCCTGAGCCATCGATATGGACTGTTGACCACCCAGAGCCGCCGCTCCTGCTCCGATTGGTGAAGAGGAATTAAGACTGCCATTTGCACCAGACGATCCCCTAGTGCCCACTGCTTGAGAACCACTCGACAAACCGCCGGAAGGTCCCCAGAACGTCCACCATTTCTGGTAGAGACAGAATTCCCACTTCCTGCTCCAGAGAAAAAGGCAGAAATGCTATTTCGGAGGCTGGTTGCCCAATTGTTTGGGTTTTGCCCAGCATTTGTGGCGGCAGGAGAAACAACTCCTGGCTCTGTTTTTCCGGTTGTTTGAGAACCAGAAGCCGAAGCCGTCTCCAAAGAAGGCACTGACGTAAAGATGGAGCCGTCTCCGACTGCGGCTTATTCTCAGAATTATTGGAAGACAGGGGTTTTTCAGGGGTATCGTTCCTGCCGATAGCTCCAATGTCCTCTTTTATAGGAGCGGCTAATTTAGGTGCAGTTGCGATCGACGGGGGCGCTTGAGATTCTGATTTAGAAGGGTCTGGAGCGGTAGGGCGATCTTCAGAAGCACCAGAAGTCGTTTTCTGATTTGTTGGTTGCTCAGGGATCGGAACCGCTTCTTTAACGGGAGCGGCTAACTGGGCCAACGTTTCTTGCGAGGATGGGGATTGTGAGGCTATGGAACGATCGCCCGAACCATAAGATGGCATGTAGTCGATCGCGACAGACTCAGTTGAGGAATCCTTCCCAACATCCACTTTTCCTCCGTCAGCACTCTTGGGTTGAATAGCGTCCGACTTAGATTCGGGAAGGGGAACCAGGGTTACTTCTACAGATTGCTGCGGTGATTCGGGCGATCGTCCTAGCTGATGTCCCAAGACCAGCGCTAACACCACTCCATGAAGCACAGCAGAGCCTAGCAGGCCAAACGCCAAGAAAGATTTGAGTGACTTTGCTTCCCTATCCCGCTGGCGTGTGCAGAGATCCGAGCTGTTCATCGCTATAACCAACCTAGCCTCAACCCGATGCAATATAGCTTGACGTGTACAACGGTCAGGAAGTTGCTTGACTTCCTGCTAAACGCAGCGTCTATTAGACAACGCTAACGTTAGCTTGCCTTGGACAATTATACAAGTGTTGCTATACGGAACCGGACGCTGAATACAGAGTACAAATCAGAACCTATCCCAAGATTCCCGACTTCTAGTAAAAGTTGGGGATCTGAAAGCGTTGGCCTAAGTCCTGTAGGCGATGAGATTAACTAGAAGTTGGCCTGTACATAAACTCCAAGCTCAGTACTTGCATCTGCCTCATCAATTGGAAAAAGGCTCCGCAAGATATTATTCCGATAGATGAAGGGGTCAGAACGGCCGAATATGCCCCCTTCCGTGGTGTCTGTTCTAAAAACAGGGGCGATCGCAAGGTCGAATCTGGATAGAAATCGTAGGATGGCGCTGGTCGCACCTCCCGACAGATATCGGCCGGACAGGGGCGAACCGTGGTTGCCGCTACCAGAGAAGAACTATCTCGCTGAATCGCCCGATCTCCAGGAGCAGCAAGATCCGATCGGTTAGGCTGAACTGGACGAGCCTGGGCAGACACTGTTGAACGAGATAGGCTTGAGCGAGATAGGTGAGGAGCTTGCTGAGCAAAAACAGCGCTGCTAGCAAATGTTCCCGAACCAATAGCAAGCAATACCATCAGAAATAACCTCATAATCACCTCTTGTTATTCCCGTAGCACCCTGTGCTTCAATGAGTTCTTGAAGGCAAAAGAACGATTACGGGTGTTGGTAGACAAACAGCATGCAAGGCGAGACTGTATCAGGTAAAAAGCAGCTCCTCTCCACACTTAGAGACAACCACACTGTGAAACAGTAGTGCAGCTTAAGATTTGAGACGATGATTTAGGCTAGACCGCGCTTTCAACCCTGTAGCAGGGCAAGCATCAGGTCAACTGAACATCTTCTATCAGTCTCCTCTAAGCCAACCAAGTAGGCTTCTATCCAAAGACAAAGGAAACTCTCTGCCTAAAGGCTACACCTACTGCTTAGAAGCAGACTGACACACAGAGGCTGAAGCAACGTTAGGTTGATAGCACGTTCAGTTAACTAAGCGGCAACTGAACCCTATTTTTATTCAAGCAAATCCTTCTATGAAGAGAGGATTTTTAACAAGTTCTTCTGGATCACGCAACGTTCAGCAAACTGAAGAAGTAAGGTGATGCTGAATAACCGCATGAATTGGAACGAAGCTTCAATTCATACAGCTTTTAATTCATGCCGCAATCAGTAACACCAGAGGTAAAGGTATTACGGCCAAAGGTAGAGCGGTTGAAAATACTGCTGTCCTTATAAACCAACCGATTTCTGGCCACCGCTTAATCAAAGTAGAACAACGTAACGAGTTTTCGTTGGTCCTCTGCTTCCCGGCAGGTATTCAGCAGTGTCTGACTATCATGAAAAGCAAAGCAGATAAGCTGCTGACAACGGGAAATAATTTCCTGGTTGCAAATGGCACTTGCTTCTGCTAGAGAAAGGGTGTCATTGCTGGGGTTTTCCACCAGATGCATTACCTGCTCTAACTGATCGCGAGACTCTCGCGGTTGGCGTTCAAGGCTCTGAGGCAGAATCACTGTTAAGAGCGTCGGATCTGCCCTTAACGCGCCACGAATTGCTGCGAAATTTGTCCCGGTCGCACCGGATGTGAGCAGACGATTACCCTCCAGTACCAAGGCATAGCTCATCATCTCAATCAGATTCTGGTGAGTGATAGGTACGTGTCGCGATCCCAACAACGCAATTCGCTTAGAGCCTGTCTGCTGGATTGTTGCTAACTCTTGCAGAAAATCGTCTACCTTGGGCAGATCAATAGATTGACTCAACGGATGGTATCAAACTGAACAACCCAAATATATTAACAGACACGGTTACTGTTGAATCGTTTTACGTCTGCTGAAAAGCAAGCACTTCTTTTGGTTAACTATTCATGGTTAGCTGCCAGTACTGGATGGTCAGAAATGATGGAATTGATGCCGTTCGCCTCAACTGCATTCAAAAGGCCGATCGCCTCATCGCACCATTCCACCCAATCGGTTTCATAGCGAATGCCCCGCCGCAGCACCAAGTATTGCAAGGTTTCGTCCAGCGACAGAGTTTCCGTATGGGTGAATTCCTCTGCCTCTATCTGGCGGTAACCGGCTAGTTTCTCCAGATGGAGGGTGCGATGTTGCTCTAGCTGCTGCCGAATAACCGCAGGAGGAGCTAGCGCTCCAACAAAAACCTTAATCAGCAACGCTTCCTTAATTGGCATTGTGTCGCAGGGTTCTGCAAGCCACTCTGACAGGTGCTTTTGCCCGCACCCGTGATGGTGTACAGCTTTTTATCGGGGCGGCCTTCCTGAGGAATAACTTCTGGTTCCACCCACCCTTGGGCTTCTAGCTTGCCAAGTTCACGGTAAATCTGCTGGTGAGTTGCCTTCCAGAAACACCCGATCGACTCCTCAAACGTTTTGGTTAAGTCATATCCGCTTTGAGGGCAGTGAACCAGTAGAGCCAGCATTGCGTGAGCGAGAGACATCAATTTAATCCTGCTTTTAACTCAATTGGGGGAAGGGGCGAGGGGCGGTAAGTGAGGGGCGATAGGCAAGGGGTGAGGGGTGAGGGGAAAGGGGAAGGGGCAAAACAGCAATTACCAATTACCGATTACCAATCACCCGCACCATCTAACCCGTCACTCATAACCTAGCCACTTTTAACCACTCTTGGGTTAGCCCTTACGAATTATATGCAACTTTTTTATATGCAGCGATTGACATATAAAACTTGTTGCATATATACTACCACTTTGATGCAACTAAGTGCATAGCAATTGATTGTACAGAGGGTAATGGGCAATGGGTGATGGGTAATGGGCGATAGACAGTAGGCTTTCTCCCATTACCCATTAGCTCCCTACTCCCTACTCCCTACTCCCTAAACATGCAAACCATTACACAGAAGCCAAATCAACGTGAAAACCGCTTCCCAAAGGTTCATCGCCAACGGAATTTGATTGTTACCGCGATCGGTTTTGGAATTGTGGCTATGGGAACAGCGACGTTCTATGCGCTCTCCCGCTCTGGAGTTGGACATCCCAGCGCACCGATCGCCTCTCCCGCACCCACCATCCAATCGGTCACGGCACTGGGACGGTTGGAACCGCAGGAGGAAGTCATTAGCCTGGCAGCATCTAGTCAGAGCAGTCGGGTTGAGCGATTGCTGGTGAAGCAGGGCGATCGGGTACAGGCAGGACAGGTGATTGTCGTTTTGGATAGCTACGATCGACTGCAAGCGGCGCTGGGAAAAGCTCAGGAGCAGGTACGGGTAGCACAGGCGCAACTGGCGAAGGTGAAAGCAGGAGCCAAAACGGGTGATATTGATGCTCAGGCAGCGACCGTTAACCGGATTGAGGCGGAACTGAAGAATGCCGAGGTGGAGTATCAACGCTATCAGGCGCTTTATCGGGAAGGAGCAATTTCTGCCTCTCAATTAGACAGCAAACGGTTGGTCGTAGACACAACACGGGCGCAACTTCAGCAATCGAACAAAACGTTGCAGAGTGTAGCAGAGGTGCGTCCGGTGGATGTGCAGGCAGCACAGGCCGATGTGGATAACGCGATCGCTGCTGCCAAACAAGCCCAGGCAGACCTGGATCTGGCATCCATTCGGGCACCGAGAGCGGGACAGATTTTGAAAATTCACACGTATCCAGGCGAAATCGTTGGTACTGACGGCATTGTGGAACTCGGAAAACGGACCAAATGTATGTCGTCGCTGAGGTCTACGAAAGTGACATTAAACACGTTCAGCTAGGGCAAAAGCCACCATTACCAGTAGCGCGTTTGATGGAGAAGCCCACGGAACCGTCAACGAAATCGGTTTGCAGGTGAAGAAGAAAGGCATCCTCGACACGAACCCCACTGCCGATGCCGATGCCCGCATCGTGGAAGTCAAAATTCGCCTGAACCCGGCAGGCAGCCAAAAAGTTGCAGGCTTAACCAATTTGCAAGTGACCACCCACATTCTGCGAGATTAGCCATGAATTTCAGGACCCTTCAGCAAGCCGCCATTTGTACGATGTTGCTGCAATTTCTGCTGCTTCCCACCGCTAATTCCCAATTTGAATTTCGCAGTGCAGATGCCAAGCCTCACATTTCATCTAAACCGAAAGGAATTATCCAGGCTGAAAGCGATCGTTCTCACTCACTCCTCCAAACCCTATGGACGTTAACCAACCAGCACCCATAATTCCCCGTCGGGAGGTATCCATCCACGCTTTACCGGAAACCATTTGGCAAAAGGGTTAGGGATTGCGTGTTGGTCATTGGGAATTGGTAATCGGTAATCAGTAGTCGGTAATCGGTAATCGATTCATCTCTCCCTTATCCCTTTCCCCTGTCCCTTTCCCCTCGTTTTCCTTATACTCCGTACCCCATACCCTATACCCCACCCCTTATGAAACGCCGAATCCCCTCGCGTGGCTGCAAGTGAGCCGTGAACGTAGTCGTTTGCTGGTGGCAATGGCAGGCATTGCTTTCGCAGACATGTTGATGTTTATGCAACTGGGTTTTCAGACAGCCCTATATGACAGCAATACGCGGATGCACCGCAGTATGCGAGCGGATCTGGTGATGGTTAGCCCACTGGCACGGAATATTGTCAGTATGTCCAGTTTTCCCCGACGGCGATTGTATCAGGCAATGAGCTTTAAGGGAGTAATGTCTGCGGATGCGCTCTATGCAGAGTCACGCCCCTGGAAAAATCCTCAAACTCGACATGAAGATGGCATTTTGTTTCTCGCCTTCAACCCAGAAAAGTCGGTGTTCAATTTGCCGGGAGTCGATCGCGCCGTAGACAAGCTGAAACAACCGGATACGGTGCTATTTGATCGTGGTTCACGGGGCAAGTATGACCAGACAATCGCTCAACTGGATCAGGGCGACCCTGTGCGAACGGAATATAAAACCCGCAGACTGATGATCTCCGGACTGTTTCAGGTAGGGGCATCCTTTGCCGCAGATGGCAATGTTATCACCAGTGACCAGACCTTTCTGCGGATCTTCCCGATCGCAAGCAATCCGAAGTCAGCGCGGGATTGATTACCCTGCAACCAGGCGTTGACCCGAAGCAGATGGCCCTGTTCATGCAGGCAAATTTACCCGATGACGTCAAGATCATGACGCTGAATGAGTTTGCAGAACTGGAAAAGGGTTACTGGGCAAACAACACCCCGATCGGCTTTATTTTCAGCTTAGGAACCGTAATTGGATTCGTCGTGGGAACAGTCATTGTTTACCAGATCCTATCGAGCGATGTGGCAGATCATTTGGCGGAGTATGCAACGCTCAAAGCAATGGGCTTCCGAGATGGATATTTGCTCGCCGTTGTGTTTCAAGAAGCGTTAATTCTGGCAATTTTAGGCTTCATTCCCGGTTACGCCATCTCTGTTGGATTGTATGGATTGACCAGAGGCGCAACAAATTTACCGCTATTTATGACCATTGCCCGCGCAACAGCCGTGTTTATTTTGACGATTTTGATGTGTTTAATTTCGGGTGCGATCGCCACTGCAAACTACGCTCCGCTGACCCCGCAGATGTCTTTTAGTTTTGAATTGTAAATTTTGAATTATGAATTCAACTGCTTCATCCCCACTGCCCACTCCCCACTCCCCACTCCCTTCTGAACCCGCTATCTCCATACAAAATCTCAACCACTTCTACGGGATTGGAAATCTTTGCAAACAGGTTTTATTTAATGTAAATTTGGAAATTCAGACCGGAGAAATTGTGATTATGACGGGGCCTTCTGGCTCTGGAAAAACAACATTATTGAGCTTAATTGGTTGTTTACGATCGGCGCAGGAAGGAAGTCTCAAAATTTTGGGGCAAGAGGTTTGTGGGGCGCGTAAACGTCAATTGATAGAGGTTAGACGGAGTGCCGGTTATATTTTTCAGGCCCACAATCTGCTGGAGTTTCTAACTGCAAAACAGAATGTCATGATGTCTCTGGAATTACACGATCGCATTCCTTACGACGAAGCTGAAGCAAAAGCAGAAACCATGCTTGCTGCGGTGGGGCTAGCAGAACGGATGGATTACTATCCAGAAAATCTCTCCGGTGGACAAAAGCAACGGGTGGCGATTGCACGCGCATTAGTCAGCCATCCGAAGCTCGTTTTGGCAGACGAACCCACCGCTTCGCTCGATAAACAATCCGGGCGAGATGTCGTTGAACTGATGCAAACGCTCGCAAAGGAACAGGGCTGCACCATTTTGTTAGTCACCCACGACAACCGAATTCTAGATATCGCCGATCGCATTGTTCACATGGAAGACGGATATCTGGCAACCAATGCTCAATTGAGTTCGGCGGGGTCTGTCATTTAGATGATTTTGGTGATTGGTAATTGGTAATTGGTGGTTGGTGATTGGTGATTGGTGATTGGTAATTAAAAACTAGCTATCCCATTATCGATTACCGATTACCGATTACCGATTTATCCCATCGCCCACTCTCCACTCCCCCATTTCCCCCACTCCCCATTCCCCCAACGGAGATCCCAATGTCCCAAGTTATTCCCGGACGATTTACCGCTCAGATGAATGAACCGTTTGTGGTGTTCATCATTGGTGTGCGGATTAACCGATTTTTTGCGTTTTCTAAATGGGTTCCAACTGCAAGCGCAATGGGACCGATGCTGCAAGCCTTGAGACGAAATCCAGAGAAAGGATTTTGCGGTGTAGAACAGTTTCTTTATTGGCCGGGTGCTGCGTTAGTGCAGTATTGGCGATCGATGGAAGATTTGGAGGCGTTTGCCCGTAACCCTGATGATCCTCATGCGGCGGCATGGCAAGGGTTTAATCGGTCGATCGGCTCGGATGGCAGCGTTGGCATTTGGCATGAAACTTACATTGTGCAGCCCGGAAATCATGAGTCTATCTATGTCAACATGCCTGTGTTTGGTTTAGCCGCAACTACAAACCATGTTGCCGTTGCGGGGCGACGTGAAAGCGCTAGGGGACAATTAACCGCAACCGAACAACCCAAATAAGCAAAAATACAGTAACCCGTTTACATTCGCCCATCCGGAAATCGACAAGCTTACACTGTTGTACAGCGAGCGGCTGACTTGGTCTAACCTTTGATCCATACGATCGTTTAGCCCTTACATCAACTGCATTTCCGGCTTGTTTGACCTCTATTTTTGAGGAGAAAAATGATTTCCAAAATACGGCGAATTAGCACAGGTGTTTCTCTACTGGTTGTATGCCTCATCCTGCTGGTTGGAATTAGCGTTGAAGCGAGGCAAGTTCTGGCTAAGCCAACTCCCATTCTGTCTGCGCCAACTACTGCTACCGCTCAAACACCCGATTTAGGACGGCCCTTCAAGGAATTTGGCTTAGAGGGTTCAATTTTGATTTACGACTCTCATCAAAACCGGACCTACGAATACAACCCTCAACGCAATGCTAGGCCCATGGTTCCGGCTTCAACGTTCAAAATCTTTAATGCAATGGTGGCTCTAGAAACGGGAGTCATTCCTAATGAGGTGGCAGTTCTCACGTGGGATGGCGTCCAACGAGAGATTGCCGCCTGGAATCACGATACAAACTTACGTCAGGCATTCAAAGATTCAACCGTCTGGTTTTATCAAGTGCTGGCACGCCGAGCCGGTCACGATCAAATGCAGCAGTGGATTGATAAGGTTGGCTACGGTAATCGACAGATTGGCGCAGCGAACAAGATCGATCGCTTCTGGCTCCAGGGACCATTGGAGATTACCCCAAACAACAAATCGAGTTTTTGCAGCGGTTGTACCAGGGCAATTTACCGTTCTCAACTCGAACGATGGATTTGGTGAAAGACATTATGGTGCGCGAACAAACTCCTGCTTATACCTGGCGCGGTAAAACAGGTTGGCTAACCTCAACAAAACCAGAACTGGGCTGGTTTGTAGGCTATCTCGAACAAAACAAAAATGTCTACTTCTTCGCCACCACGATCGACATGCGTAACCCATCCGATGCACCTGCCCGAATTGAAATCACACGCCGCAGCCTCAAAGATCTAGGCTTGTTGTAGGACGAATGGAGGATTCGTTATTAACCATTCGTGAACTTGAAGCCCCATCAACACGATATCCATCACCCATCACCGATTACCCGTTACCCACACAAAGGACGTTCTATGCTTACCACCATTCAACCCACATCTACTTTGAAGTGGCCAAAAGCAATTTTAACCACTGCCAGAGAATTTGGTCCGGTTCCATTGCCAGTCCTTTCGGGGGCAATTCCAACGGGTCTGCGCGGCTCACTTTACCGCAATGGACCTGGCCGACTTGAGCGCAGCGGTGAATCGGTCGGACACTGGTTTGATGGCGATGGTGGCATCCTGGCGCTGCACCTTACAGACGAAGGAGCAACCGGGATTTACCGCTATGTGCAAACGGAAGGCTATCAGGCAGAGGAGAAGGCTGGGCATTACATTTTTGGTGGCTACGGCATGCTGCCTCCCGGTCCTATTTGGAATCGGTTCATAAGAGATTTGAAGAATGCCGCCAATACCTCTGTTCTGGCTTTACCCAACAAGCTTTTAGCGCTATGGGAAGGTGGTGAACCCCATGCCCTGAACCTGGATAGCTTAGATACTTTGGGATTGGATGACCTGGAGGGCCTAAAGGGTTGCCCTATTCCGCTCACCCCAAATGCGACCCAGAGACAGGCGAGATTTTTAACTTTGGGGTCAGCCTTGGGAAAAACGCCACGCTGAATGTTTACCGCAGTGATGCCAATGGCAAGATCCAACAGAAAGGAGCGATCGCCCTCGATGGTCTACCCCTGATCCATGACTTTGTGCTGGCCGATAGATACCTTGTATTCTGCATTCCACCTGTGCGCTTAAATGCTTTACCGCTTTTGGTACGGCTCAAAAGCTTTAGTGATGCAATGGAATGGCAGCCTGAAAAGGGAACCGAAGTGGTTGTAGTCGATCGGGAAACTTTGGAAGTTGTCAGTCGGTTTGAAACCGATCCCTGGTATCAATGGCACTTTGGCAATGGTTACGCACTAGACGATGGCTCTCTCGTCTTAGACATCGTTCGCTATGAAGACTTCCAGACCAATCAGCGGTCAAAAGAAGTAGTCACCGGAGAAATACAAACAGGCGCGATCGCGACCCTCTGGCAACTCCGCCTCAACCCCAAAAAGAGTAAGGTCATTGCAATGGAGCAGATTTTAGACCGAAGCTGTGAGTTTCCGTCGTCAATCCCCAGGAAACGGGGAAACCCTCCCGCTACACCTATCTAAACCTGCACCGTCGGGCAGCCGACTCTCGCAGGGATCACTTTGGAGCGATCGCCCGTTTCGACCATCAAACTGGCAGCCTGAGCGAAGCAGATCTGGGGAAAGTCGCTACCCAATGGAGCCGATTTACGCTTCTGATGCTGATAATCCTGCTCAGGGATGGATTCTAACCGTTGTTTATGACGGCAACACAAACACCAGCGAAGCCTGGATTTACGACAGCAATCGCCTGGCCGAAGAACCCGTTTGCCGCTTAGGACTTCCCGCCGTTGTTCCCCTCGGCTTTCATGGCACCTGGAAACCAGCCTGAGAAGGATGGTGTTCTATAGCGTCCTAAAGAGATTGTGAGAAAAGATTCCAATGGAATCCTTTCTCACAAAGCCTCTCAATCTCACGACTGATTTAGGACTGCTATAGATCTATGGATGAGATTCCTTAGAGACATTACGTGTAACGTCTCTACAAGGTGTAAGTCTTTACAAGCGAAAACTTGAGCTGAGGCAGCAATTAGTACTCGCTGGAACTGCCATTGGGTAGACCGATTACGTCTGCATAGGCAGCGGCGATCGCACAGGTCGATAGTGGAATCGTAACTAGTAGCCCCAGCCCTAGCGGAATCACACCAGCAATGTTAATTAGAACGATCACAAGCACGAAACCAAAGAATGCAAACCAGTTTTTAGTAATCACTTTACGGCTGACTTCCATTGCATCCCAGAAATTCATCTTCTTGTCAATTACAAGCGGCATAGCAAATAGATAGGCAACCGCCAGGTAAATCCCTGGAATAACCAATAAAAGGCAGCCAAGAAAGATAAAAATCCCCGATACAAGGCTGACTAAGAAAAGCGGCAGGTAGTTATTGAATCCTTTGAAGAAATCACCAAATGCGGTCTGACGATTTCTTAACAGCTTAAACGCAACAATAAACGCACCCGCATTTAAAGGACCGGAAATCAAAAGACTCAGCAGGGAACCCAGTGGTGCGGCAGATTCCTGCACTTTCCCAAGGGCAAGGTTGATAAGAATCACAACAACCGTGAAGCCAACAAATCCACCCGCATTCTTCTTAAAAAGTTCCCAACCTTCAGAAATATACGTTCCAATCTTGACGGTGTAGTCCCTACGCAGAATGCTGTCGATACTGTCTGAGCCGTAGCTGTCCATAAATTACCTAGCTCCTGAATACTAAAAAATAGATTTCCGATTCAATCAAGAACAACCTCCAGAAATGTGCGCTTTAGTCTTGAGCTACACATTTACAGCGAATTCACTTAGGTTGCCCCTAAAGTTCTTAAACTCTCACTCACATATCGCTATTACTACAGAGGACGATGTTCGAATAACGGATGACAACCCCAATTCCTATCAAGCTTTGTAAAAATCTCCTGCTTGAAAATACTGATAGATCAGGCTTTTAGATCAGGCTTTGTGGAAAGCATACGGTACAAATTGCAGCGGAATTAGAATTGGTAGAAATTCCGGAAACTGTATCTTAATTTACAGACAAAGCTCAACTGCCCGAAGAATTTTCTGGAAAAATTAATGAACGAGAGAACGTATTTAATGGCTTGAGTAAGATCGCTCAGCCAATTCTTGTTCAATCAATCAAATGTTTCTGAAGGGCAACGATCGCGGCTTGAGTGCGATCGCGGACCTCAAGCTTTTGAAGAATCGCGTGAACGTGAACCCGTACTGTACCTGGCGTGATGTAAAGAATTTCCGCAATTTCTTGATTGGACTTGCCATCCGCCACAAGCGCCAAAATTTCTCGCTCTCTCGGCGTTAAAGGATTTTCTAATGGTTCTACGGAGGCATCAACCCTGGCTGAAGTAGATGGGAATGGGGCAGCATCGTCTCCCTGAAAGACCGCCTGGATTTCAGCGGTTGCATTTTGATCCCACCAAGAGGCTCCTGCTGCAACCGATCGGATAGCCAGAATCAATACATCCGACGCTATTCCTTTCAGGCAATACCCTGTGCCCCAGCAACAATCAGTCGAGAAATCAGATTCTTCTCCGATCGAGACGTCAAAACCAACACGGGTAACATGGGCTGCTGTTGTTTGATTTGACGGCAGGCTTCAATACCTCAATGCCTGGCAGACCAATATCAAGCAGCACCAAATCAAGGGAATGCTGCTTTGCTAATTCCACAGCGGTTTCCCCATCCTCTGCTGCAGCGACAACCTCAATCTCTGGCTGTTGCTGCAGCCGCATGCGCAATCCCAGCCGAAATAATTCGTCATCTTCAGCAAGCAAAATCCGTATAGGAGAGGATTTCATAAGGATGCTGGCAGCCGAAATCGAAATAGAGCGCCGTGAGGAGAACGGTTTTCTGCCCAGATAGAGCCTTTATGCGCTCCAATAATCTGGCGAGTTAAATAAAGCCCCAATCCTGACCCTTTTGCCTGTCGATCGCCATGCCCTTGATAAAATCGCTCAAACAAGCAGGGTAGTTCATCATTGGTGATGCCTGGTCCCTCATCGGCAACGCTCACCAAATAATAACCCGGTTGCGCCTCCAGAATAATGTCTACCCTGCTGCCTCTCGACGAATGGTTAATACTGTTGGTAATTAGGTTGGCAAATACACGCTGTAGCTGGAGTGCATCACCCTGTACCCAAAAGGCTGCGTGAATGGCTGAGCTACTCTGACTCAAATTGAGGCAAATTTGGCGGCTAGAAGCAAGCTCCTGAAAAGTGTTGATAGACTCCTCAACAAGAAGCATGAGATCAACGGCCTGTAAGTTTAGAGCCAGCCCCTCAGCGTCGTTGCGGTAGACATCCAAGAGCGTTTCTACCAGTTGCAGGCTCATTGTGTGGCTGCGCTTCATCATGTCCAACACTTTTTGCTGTTCAGCAGTGGTGGCACCAAATTGTTCCCGTTGAAACGCTTTGATGGTTGCGATCGCTCCCAGAAGCGGCGTTTTTAGGTCGTGGGTCAGGGTCGAAACAAAATCTTCTCGGATTTGTGTAAGCTGCTGTTGAGCCTGGATCTGAGCGTGTTGACGAGCGATCGCCTCCTCACTGCGCCGGATGCGATCGCTTAATAACCCGGTAACGACCAGCGCCATCACCGCAATTAACCGAATCGGCGATGGTGGGAGCGCTCGCCAACTGGTCGTAGGGAACCCAAAGATTCAAAAGCGTCAGCACAACCGCTAAAAGCGTCGTCCAAAATGTTGCAGCCGTCTCCAAGCGGGAACTTGCAAGCAGAATTGGCCCAATATACAGATAGTCAAATACATACTCAGGAGGCGTTGAGTATTCCAGGATAAAAATGATCGTGAATAACCCTGCAATGAACCAGCGCGTCCGTTTTGTTTGTGCCATTACAGATTTATAGCAGTGTCGGGGGCAGGAGATGGGGTTAGAGATGCTTGAGAAGCGGCAAATCAGTTGGCAACGAATAGAGAGCGACCGAATCAGATAGGAAACTTAGAGCGAGAGCCGTCAGCTATCCGTTTCATCTGTTACGAATCCGCTGCAAATATACGTCTCAGACAACTTCTTAAGGAGAACTGGGAACTGCCCACTAAAGTTGTGAACTTAAAGCAGACCTCAATCAAGAAAAGACTGTACTCTGTAATTCTGACTGCTACCTCCGGAGTTTTTGAATCCATCATTCCTGATTTCAGGTTTATCCCCGTTTCCCATCCATGCGTGTAATTGGCTTAATAAGTGGCACCTCCGTTGATGGTATTGACGCTGCCCTGGTAGAAATTTCCCCTACCCTAACCTCAGTATTGAGCTGATAGCAATTGAGCTGATAGCAGGGGAAACCTATCCCTATCCCAGCGACCTTCGCCAAAAAATCCTGGCAGTCTGTGCTGGCGCACCTCTTTCTATGGCAGAACTGGCAGAACTAGACGACGCGATCGCCCACCAGTTCGCCCAAGCAGCGATTACTATCCAAGCCGGACACCCACCTGCCGAGCTAATTGGCTCCCACGGCCAAACCGTGTATCACCAACCACCTAGAAAGGATAAAGGCGAAAGGATAAAGGATAAAACAAATCCCTCATCCCTTATCCCTCGGCCCTCATCCTTCCAGCTCGGTTACAGCCTCCAGCTTGGTCGTGGGGCCGTCATTGCCCGTACAACAGGCATCCCAACTATCAGCAACTTTCGCGCTGCCGACATTGCCGCTGGGGGACAGGGTGCGCCCATGGTACCCGCTGTGGATGTAGCGCTTCTCAGCCATCCTACCTATGATCGCTGCGTACAAAACATTGGTGGAATCGGAAATGTCGCCTATTTGCCAGCCAGGAAGCAGGAATCAGGGGCCAGGAGTCAGGGGTCAGAATTAATTCAACATTCAACATTCAACATTCAACATTCTCCAACTCCCTCATCCTCACCCCTCACCCCTCACCCCTCACCCCTCACCCCGTCATTGGTTGGGATACTGGCCCCGGCAATGTCCTGCTTGATCTGGCGGTGCAGCATCTATCTGGAGGAACGAAAACCTACGATAAAGGTGGCCATTGGGCGGCCAGCGGGACTCCTTGCTTGGAGCTGGTGAATCAGTGGCTTCAGCACGAGTATTTTCACCAGCCTCCTCCAAAATCTACGGGGCGAGAATTATTTGGTCCCGACTATTTGCAGCGGTGCTTAACAGATGCGGAGGGCCGATCGCTCAACGATGCAGATTTTTGGCAACCCTGACGGAGCTAACCGCTGCCTCCATTACCGATAGCTACCAGCGCTTTCTACCCCAAATGCCCAATCAGGTTCTGGTGTGTGGGGAGGCAGCAAGAATCTATACTTAAAACAGCGGCTACAAGCCCGTTTGAATAAATCCTTTGTCCTGACGACGGATGATGTCGGTCTTAATGCTGATTTTAAGGAGGCGATCGCATTCGCGGTTTTGGCTTACTGGCGTTACCAGGGAATCCCCGGTAACCTTCCTGAGGTGACTGGTGCAGAAAAGGCAGTTCTTTTAGGGAAATTCACCAGGTTAGCTGACCGACTGCGTGATAGCATGAATTACCATCGATACTGGCATGGCGAAAAGCAATCTACGCAAGGGATAGGGCTGTGGCTCACACCTTTTAATGCAAGCAGGGCGCTGGACACTTCAAGGCAACTGGCTAGAGCGCAATGGCATGCCGATTACTGTGAAGGGTAAAACTTTGGTTGTCTGGAACCGGGATGACTGGTTTACGCTGGTCACCAAACTGGTATTTCCAGGGACCGATCGTGAGGAGATTGCCTTTCAATATCGGGGCCGCATGGATGCTGGAGAGCGGCAGTATACTTTTGTGCTGCAACACAGCCTCTTAGGTCGGGTTGAAGGAGAAGGCTGGCTCGCGCCAGAGTCTATTGTTCAGCGCTACTGGGTTCTCGGCGATCGTCAACGTCGCAGTGGCTTTGAAACCCTGTATCGCATGGACGACAATACCTATTACCTTTCCAGCGGCATCATGGCTGGGCACTACCTGACCAGCACCATGGAAGCCACTCTAGAACGCCAACCGGACTAAACAGCCAACGCCCACTTCAACTTCCCAGTTCCGGTTCTCCATTTTCTAACATGATGAAACCTTAGAACTGTTTTACGGGATTAATAGGAGAAGGTGTGTAGCTGTTTAAGAAACTGACCTTCCTGGTTAGCTGAATTTGAGACTCCTAAATTCTCAGGAGAAGGACCGTCTCCTGAATCCAATCTATGACAACAGACCCTCAAATTGGACGCTTGCTCTCTAATCGTTACCAGCTCATTGAGTTGGTAGGAAAAGGTGCGATGGGACGGGTTTACCGGGCTGAGGATGTCTTACTGGGAGCCGTAATTGCCGTCAAGTTTCTGTCTCAGACGCTTCTTAGCCCCAAAATGCGCGATCGCTTCAAGGCAGAAGCACGCACCTGCGCTCAGCTAGGCCAAAAGAGCATTCATATCGTGCGGGTAACAGACTATGGCGTGAATGACGAGGATATTCCGTTCTACGTCATGGAATACCTGCAGGGCAAAGCCTTAGCGAAGTCATCAGTACTCAGCCGATTCCACTCCCTAAATTTCTCAGCTTTTCGCGCCAGATTTGCCTGGGTCTGCAATGTGCCCATCAAGGGGTCATGGTTGATGGCAGAATTTGCCCAATCATCCACCGCGACATTAAGCCCAGCAACATCCTGGTGAGCCAGGACAGCAGCTTTGGGGAATTTGTCAAAATTTTAGACTTTGGAATAGCCAAGCTCATTCAGGAAGACAGCGGCCAGACCAATTCATTCATGGGAACGTTGGCTTATTCTTCCCCAGAGCAAATGGAAGGCCATGAACTTGATGCACGCTCAGATATTTACAGTTTGGGCGTCATGATGTTTGAAATGTTGACCGGCAAAATGCCCTTACAGGCTGAGACTCACTCCTTTGGAAGCTGGTACAAAACTCACCACTTTCAACCTCCTCGCAGCTTTGAGGCCGCCAACCCCAGCGTGAGAATGCCCAAAGTTCTGGAGAATCTGGTCTTGAGCTGCCTCGCCAAATCGCCAGCCGATCGTCCCCAGTCAATTGCCGATGTCCTCAAAGCACTGGAGCCTCTGGAGCAGCGTTATAATGCCAGCCGACAGATTAGCAACCGGATTGGTGAGATTCTGGCCAAAAAACCAGAAGTTTTAGAGTACAGTTCCCAGCCAACCTCAAAGCTGAACGATGTTTGTCAACTGGCAACCTGGCCTAAAGACAAGCCCACTGCCCAAATTGTGTTTGCCCAGCCGATCCAAACCGAGAAAGGATCTCTGCCAACGATTTGGGTAATGCTGCCTCAGCAGGAAATTCTAACTATTCAGAAGCATAAGCTTTACAACAGAATTTACAAAAACTTTCTCTGCACCATGTCTCCACACCCAATGGTGCTGTGGATAACGGCTATCTCTAACCAACTAAATAATTCAGAGCAGGGACCCGCTGGATGCCCTGTTATTTAGATTTGAAGACACCTCAAGGACAGGAGATTACTCGTTTGCTGGGCGAGAAAGGTCAATACCAGGTTTTGCTGTTTGCGCTGGAGGCACCTGATCGCTGCGCCCACTCCATCACAATGCAAATCCATCCCTCCCAGTGTGCCTTACTCCAGCAGTGGGCCAACACCAGCCAACTTCAACGCTCAATCGGCCAACCGACAATGAGTAAGAACCTTCTGAAGGCAGAACTTGAAAACTTAAGCCCCAAATTACAGCAGAAATCGAAAAAGTTCATCCGGTGGAGAATAGTGTAGCTATCGCCACAATTGTTAGGACAGTCAGTTTATCTGGAATACGCTAAATATCGGGCTTTTATCCCTGACACCTAACACCTGCCACCTGCTATAAATCCACATTCCTAAGGAAGCCAGGGATACTGACGAAAGTTGGGGGCGTTTTTCCAGAAACGCTTGTTTTCCTTCTGCGCCCTCTTCCGTCATGTAATAGAGCATGGTGGCGTTTCCCGCCAGCTCCTGTAAGCCCGCCTGACCATCACAGTCAGCGTTGAAGGCGGATTTCAGACAACGAATCGCGATCGGGCTTTTTTCCAAAATTTCCTTGGCCCACTGAACCCCTCCGCCTCCAACTGCTCAATGGGGACCACACAGTTAACCAGTCCCATTTCTAATGCCTGAGCAGCGGTGTATTGGCGACAGAGGTACCAGATTTCCCGCGCTTTCTTTTGCCCCACAATACGCGCCAGGTAGCTGGCCCCAAATCCGCCATCAAAGCTACCAACCTTTGGCCCCGTTTGCCCAAAGATGGCGTTATCGGCAGCGATCGTCAGGTCACAAATAATGTGAAGCACATGACCACCTCCGATCGCATACCCTGCTACCAGCGCAATCACGACTTTTGGCATCGAGCGAATCAATCGCTGTAAATCCAGCACGTTGAGGCGAGGAACGCCTGCTTCATCCACATATCCGGCATGTCCCCGAACGCTTTGATCTCCCCAGAGCAAAACGCATATTTTCCATCGGTGTGAGGACCAGCACCCGTAAACAGCACAACGCCAATGCGGCTGTCTTCGCGGGCATTTGAAAAGGCATCGTATAGCTCAACAATTGTTTTAGGCCGAAAAGCATTCCGTTTATGAGGGCGATTGATGGTGATTTTGGCAATCCCATCCGCTTTGTGGTAGAGAATATCTTCGTAAGTTTTGGCAACGTGCCAGTCAGTCATAGGGCAGGCTGTAAATGATGGAGGGCTTGAATTAGAACTAGAAGTTGAGAACTAAAAATTTGAGAACTAAAATTTTGAGAATGATGGGTTTCGATCTCTTAATTCTCAATTCCTAATTCCTAATTTCTTCGCCAGGGGTAATGTCCGCAGCAAACGTTCCTAAGTTATTGTGCCGCCAAAGGGCATCCGCTTTTCGATCGGTTTGAATTTCCAGAACTCGGATACCTGTTTCAGGAAGAGGGTTGAGTTGCTGTGTAAGCGCATCCCAACTCGTGATGAGGTTATGTTGTACACCGTAGGCAGTACAGAGCTGGGCAAAATCAACGGATTGGGGAGTCGCGAAAAAGGTTTCAAAGGGTGGATCAAACTGAGCGATCGGCAACATCTCAAAAATTCCGCCCCCGTTGTTGTTGATCAGCACGATAGTGAGATGGCCAACGAACTGTTGTCTGAGCAAAAAGCCATTCGTATCATGCAACAGCGCCAAATCTCCCGTCAACATAACGCTGCTTTGCTGGTGATGAGCAATTCCCAGTGCGGTAGAGAGGCTACCATCAATTCCATTCGCGCCCCGATTAAAGAAGAGATTGATTGCAGAATTTCCAGTAGTCCAAAAGAACTCGACATCCCGAACGGGCATACTACTGCTAATAAACAGTGCCGTTCCGGGGGTAGCGTTTTCGAGAGCAACCAGGCGGCTTTTCCTTCAAACAGCCAGTCTATCTCTCCCATCGTTTGGTCAAGTTTTTGCCGAACTTGGGTTTCAGTCGCGCGCCAAAGTTTCAGATAGGAGTTGGAATTGTTCTCGCAGGTTGAAACCATTGTGGTGAGCGCTTCAACCGTAACCCGGAGATGAGTTGTTTTGCCGTGGAGAGGATCCAGGTTTCGCCCATCAAGGTCAAGAATCCACTGTTGGGGTTGGGTTTTGTCTAACCAGATTCGTAGTCGTTTACTGGTCGGCATTTCTCCAATTCGAAGCACAACATCTGGGGCCAGTTTCTCTGCTAATGACGCGTTTCGTAGAAGAAGGTCGTAGGTGGATATCAGGTTGGGATTGAGGTCGGCGTAGTTGCGGAGAGGAGAAAGCCCTTCAGCCAGAACGGGATAACCTAGCTTTTTAGAAAGTTGGGCAATCGCCCTAGAAAAAGCGGCGGGAGAGTGTGGCTTTACCGGACCGACGATAATGACACCCTGTCAGATATCAGTTCAGAAATCGGAAGAGGGGCAGAGATAGAGGAACGAGGCTCCGCCGATAGTGGAAGAACAGCGGAAAAGAAATCTTCCTCATCAAACGTGGCTTTAAAGGTCAACGCTTCAGCCTGAGGAACTGGAGCGAGGGGATCTCGAAAGGGCAGATTCAGGTGGACAGGTCCACAAACGGGGTAAAGGGTCCGCTCCCAAGCATGAACCATTGTTTGCCGCAGGTAAGCAAGCAGCGACATAGCCAAAGACGGTAGGGCTATTTCAGTGTGCCAATTTGGAAAACTACCGTATAGCTTGTGCTGGTCGATCGCCTGTCCTGCGTTGCAGTCCCTCAGTTCCGGAGGACGGTCCGCAGTCAAAACCAGCAGCGGCACCCGGCTCTCTCGCTTCTATTACAGCCGAGTAAAAGTTTGCGCCGGCCGTCCCGGAAGTACAGACCAGAACGACAGGGCGACGAGTTTGTTGGGCGATTCCGAGCGCAAAAACGCAGCAGATCGCTCGTCGAGAACCGGAATGGCCTCAATTTTGGGGTGGTTTGCGAAGGCGATCGCTAGAGGAGCCGATCGTGAACCTGGACAGATAACAGCGGTTACTAATCCTAATCGATGCAGCGTTTCCGCCAGAATCGACGTCCAGACCAAATTGGTATTACTAAAATCAATGGGCATTGAAGCAAGGGCATCGCGGTAAGTTTAGGCCAACGACTACGATTTAGGCTAACTATAGCGATCCTAAATGGATTGTGAGAAAGGATTCCGTTGGAACCCTTTCTCACAAAGCCTCTCAATCTCACAACTGATTTAGGACTGCTATTGAGGCTAACTATACTAATGCTGCCAGAAGCGCCTGCAGCTTAAGCTGAACTTCTGCCAGTTCTCGATCGGGGTCTGACCCCTCCACGATTCCGGCGCCCGCGTAGAGACGGGCATGACAGCCATTAATCAGGGCAGAGCGAATCCCAACGGCAAACTCGCCATTCCCCTGATGATCAACCCAACCGATCGGAGCGGCGTAGAGCGATCGCTCGAATGACTCATAGCGGCGAATATGGTCGCAGGCTATTTTTCGAGGAACGCCCGCAACAGCCGGAGTGGGATGAAGCTCCGCGACCGCATCAAGCAGGTGAATGTTGGCAGGGACCCTAGCATGAATAGGGGTTTGAAGGTGCTGGATATTTGACAGTTGCAGCAACCGCAGCGGAAAGGGCTGTGGTTCTAAACCGAGCTGGCCCAACTGTCGGGTAATGAATTCAATCACGACCTGATGTTCGTGCATCTCTTTGCACTATTCAACAAGTTGTTTGCCAGATACGCATCCTCACAAGTTGTTTTGCCTCGTGGAGCGGAACCCGCTAAGGCATCGGTCACCAAACACTGATTTCTTAAACTAATTAGTCGCTCTGGACTCGCGCCAATAAAATGCTGTCCCTTACCGTTGCCGATCGCAAAAATGTAACAGTCTGGATACAATCTTCGTAAATTATGGAGGGAATGAACGGGGTGAAATGGCAATGGAGAAACGATATCAAACGCGTGGGCCAACACGATCTTATTAAACACGTTTTTTGAATGAGCTTCAGTGCTGACAATACGGCTTGTTTAAAGTGAAGCGTATCAGAAATATCCTGTTTCTTTAGTAACTCTTGGTGATTTATACCAGGACTTAGTAGCTCATAATTGACTGCACTGATGGCGGTAAATGTTTGCCATAGCTGCTCTACAACTGGTTCAAGCTCCAGTTCCGCATGAAGCGCCAAATTAGCAACAACGGTGCCCCGATTCTCCTGATAGGAAACCTGCCATTCTGGCAGAAAAATGGTTGCCGTTGGAAAGAGAGAATGATGTTCGGCGCTGTCATCAAAAATGTAAAACTGCAAAAGAAATGCGGACCTGAAAACGGTAGGCGTCGATCGCCGGCAATGATTGTATTCGCAAGAGTTTTGTGGATAAACCCTTTTGCGGCTTGGAAGCGATCGGACTCTTTAACTTGAAGGCTAGCAACTGAACCGATCGCAGCGATTCCACTAACCGCCGATATGCTTTTTAGAGAACCATTTCCATTAATTTCAGAATAAATTTCAGAGCTTAATTCTCGTTTTTCAACATAGAAGTTGAGCTGATTAGATTTTGCGATTTGATGAAAGATAATGAGCGGATCAACGGGGTCAATTTCTAGAGAAATGCTAATAATTTGCGGATGGTTTTTCTCAAGCGATATTTGTTTACAATCTGAAAGAAATTGATGCAGATCCCGACGGCTTTGAAACAGATTTTTGCAGTACGGTGTAACTGTCATGTAACAGAAGCAATGGAACTGTATACCCAGTATAAGTCTGCGATCGCCCATCACGGGCGCTTTACAGCCAAGCAATCATGTAACAGATACGCAACAGATATTCATGTTGCAAAGTTTGAAGTCTTGAAGCCCCGTAGATTATTGGGAAGCACTGTAATCGTAGAATAACTAAGCTGCTTGGAACAGTAAGCAGCCTGTTTAGCGATGCCAACTCCATGACTACAAAAATCGAGAAGTCCACAAATGCTGAGGCACCAGCAACTCGCCCAAATCGAAAGCTGTGGCTAGCGGCTATCAAGCCGCCCATGTATAGTGTTGCAATCATGCCGATATGGGTCGGAAGCGCGATCGCCTTTGCCGAAACAAAAACGTTTCATCAAGGGATATTTTTAACGTTCGTCTCAGCCGCGATTTTGATTCTTGCGTGGGAAAACCTCAGCAACGATGTATTCGACTCGGAAACGGGCGTTGATGTCAACAAGGCAAATTCCCTGGTCAACTTAACCGGAAACAAGCCACTGATCTTCTGGATCAGCAATATCTGTCTTGCATTAGGTTTGCTTGCCGTTGGCGCAATCGCTGTTTGGCAGCACGACTTAACGGTGATTGCATTGATAGCGGTTTGCTGCATCCTCGGCTACATTTACCAGGGTCCGCCATTTCGCCTCAGCTACCAGGGGATGGGAGAAATTCTGTGCTTCTTTGCCTTCGGTCCCCTCGCCTTTGCCGCTGCCTACTACAGCCAAACCAAATCCTGGGCGGGAACGAACTTTGCTGCATCCGTTGTCGTTGGTATCGCCACCAGTTTGATTCTGTTCTGCTCCCATTTCAACCAGGTCAATGACGATGCAGCGGTTGGCAAAAATCGCCCATCGTGCGTCTCGGTAGCCAGCGATCGGCCCAGCTTCTGCCCTGGATAACCGGTAGCATCTACGGCTTAACCCTTCTTTTTGTGCTGCTGAAGGTCTTCCCTATCTGGACATTGCTGGTCTTCGCCAGTTTGCCCTTTGCATTCAAGCTGTGTCGATTTATTGGTGCTCACTATACTCAACCCGAGAAATTAACCTACTGTCGGTTTATTGCCGTGGCACTGCATTTTGGAGCGGACTGCTTTTAGGCTTGGGGTTCCTGCTGGAATAAGGGTCAAGAAGTAGCAATGTATGCAAGCGCTTCGATTTGAGTTCCGGCCCTACCGCCGTCCATTTCGGCAACCCATCAAAACCAGTCATGGTGAGTGGAAGGTACGGGAAGGCATCATTCTGCATCTCAGTGATGAAAGGGGACGATCGGGCTTCGGAGAAATAGCCCCAATTCCCTGGTTTGGCTCCGAAACATTAGAGCAAGCCCTGGAGTTTTGCTGCCAACTATCTTCAATCATCACAAAGGAAACCATTTTCTCGGTTCCACCCGCTCTCCCAGCCAGCCAGTTTGGATTTGAATCTGCATGGGAATGGTTGATTGCGGGGGTCAGGGATTAGGGGTCAGGGGTCAGGGTCAGAGAATTCAAAATTCACTCCCCACTCCCCACTCCCCACTCCCCACTCCCCACTCCCCACTCCCTTACCTTCAGTGCGCTTCTTCCAGCAGGGATAGAGGCACTGCACACCTGGAAACCGTTATGGGAAAGAGGCTATCGGACCTTTAAGTGGAAAATTGGAACGGCGGCAGTTCAGGATGAAATTCCACTGTTTGAGCAACTCATAGACAGTCTTCCCGCAACGGCTAAATTGCGACTTGATGCAAATGGTGGGCTGAGTCGGGACCAGGCAAACCAATGGCTTCAGGCCTGCGATCGCACCACCATCGAGTTTCTAGAGCAACCACTTTCCCCAACTCAATTCGACGCCATTTTGGAGCTTTCGGCGCAATACTCAACTCCATTAGCACTGGATGAATCAGTCGCGACGCTAGACCAACTTGAGACCTGTTACCAGAATGGTTGGCGAAGAATTTTTGTCATCAAACCCGCGATCGTGGGGTCCCCTGCTCACCTGCGATCGTTTTGTCAGGAGACAACGATTGATACCGTTTTTCATCAGCATTTGAAACAGCGATCGGGCAGCAAGCAGGATTACGTCTAGCCGCAGAAATAATGAACCGCGATCGGGCTGTTGGATTCGGCGTTAATCATTGGTTCTCCCCATCAACCCCTGAACTGCTTAAATGCTGAGGAGCTATGGAAACACCTTTAGATCTCTTACAGCAACGTTCCGTTGAAAACTGGCTCATTGGTTTGGACAGCCAAAAATTCGCTGCCTTAGCCCAAGAACGTTTTGAGCAATTGTCCCGCTGGCAAATTCCACCAAAAATTCTCCTGACAGAACCAGACCCCTCTCGTTTCTCGCGGGATTTATTGCAGCCTGTACCGCTCATGCAACGGTTATTCTCGCCAATCTCCACTGGGGTACAGGCGAATGGCAACAGTTTTTTGAGTTGGTGCAGCCCGATTTGATTTGGGGAGAAAAGGAGATAGGGGGCAGGGGGCAGGGGGCAGATAATTCAGATAATTCAGAATTTAGACTTCAAAATTTAGACTTCAAAATTCAAGATTCAAAGCTCAAAATTCAAAACTTAAAACTCCCTTCCTCCGCCTCTTCCTTAATCCTCATTCCGACTGGGGATCTTCTGGCAAGATTCGCTTTGCCATCCATACCTGGGAAACTCTGATGGCTTCTGTTAAAGGGTTTCGGCAATACTTTGGCGTGGTTCAGGTCAACTCCTTCTGCGTTTTGCCGTTGTACCACGTTAGTGGCCTGATGCAATTTCTGCGGTCCTTTACGTCAGGTGGCCAGTTGGTAATTTTACCCTTCAAAGCAGTTGAAGCTGGTGAGTTAGGGACGATCGCTCCAGAAACCTTTTTCTCTCGCTAGTTCCAACCCAACTGCAACGACTTCTCCCCAACCCAACTTTATCCAATCTCCCCAAGAAAATCCCTCACCCCTCACCCCTCATCCCTCATCCCTCACCCCCTGGCTATCCCGCTTCCAAACCGTATTGCTGGGAGGTGCTCCCGCCTGGCCAGAACTGCTAGAAACGGCTAGACATCACCAAATACGGCTAGCTCCCACCTATGGAATGACTGAAACCGCTTCCCAGGTTGTGACATTGAAACCCGACGACTTTCTTAAGGGACATACAGCCTGTGGTCAGGTTTTACCCCATGCGGAAGTGGTGGTCGGTCGATCGCCCCAAGAAGCATTTCCTATAGGTCAGGTAGGCACTGTTTCAATTCGTGCGAGATCTCTCATGTTGGGGTATTTCCCAAATTCCGTTGATTCAAACGATGAATGGGGTTCCTTTGCCCAACCGAACTCCCACCTAGAATCATTTCAAACGGACGATCTGGGATTTCTCGACGCGCAGGGATATTTGCATATCGTTGGACGGCAAAGCGACAAGATTATTACGGGCGGAGAAAATGTTTTCCCAGCGGAGGTAGAAGCAGCGATTCGGGCGACAAATTTGATAAAGGATGTGTCTGTGTTAGGGGTTCACGATCTCCACTGGGGCAAGCGGTCACAGCCGTCTACGTGCCTGCAAAACCCGACTTATCTCTGGCGACATTAAAGGCTTCACTAGCGACAAAACTCAGCAAATTCAAATGTCCAAAACACTGGATTGAAGTTGATCAATTGCCTCGAAATGCCCAGGGTAAAGTCAATCGGCAACAGTTGAAGGCGATCGTGGAACAAAGAGTCAAGAATTAAAAATTACGCCTAATGTGAATTGAACTGTAGGGGTTTAGCATTCGGGCAATAGTTCGTGGGGTAGCCGCAACAGTTATCTACCGAATGCTAAACCCGTACAAGGGTCTGTATATTGCTTCATTCCTCAATAGGTTCTCCAACCCCCAACGCTGAAGCCATTTCACAATCTCCTCTGGAAGCTCCTTTCGTTTTCGTGTACCTGGGTCAATACAAACGTGGCGAGTAAGAGCTTTATTGGTTGCTTTATCCGTTCGATTTGCTAAAAACCTCGTAGGCGATCTCAAACTCACTATCGCTGAGGCGTTTGGGCGTTTGGTGGACATTTATGCGATCGCCACAAAATAGGGGACGAAAAAATCCGCGCTTGAATGGGTGATAGGAACCGCAATATTTCCCCCACCAAAAAATAAACGCAGGTTGATTCCTGAATCTGCCAAAGATGCTTCATACGCTTCATGGCAAATTGCCAGTATGTTCGCAAAATAAACCACTCCAGCAGCATCTGTATCCTGAAACCGGACCACACGCTGATAAATAAAGCCCATACCGTTTACCTAACTCAATAACCCGTTACCCATTACCAATTACCGCTTCTACAAATGCTCCACTCTATCTGTAATCTTCTACGATCGCCTTCAAAACTCTCTAAACTAGAGTGGAAGAGAAGTAAGGAGAGTTTCATGGCAGAGCAACAATCAGCTCGCGATTTGTTTCGAGCTGCTTATGAAAATCGCTATACCTGGGATAAAAACTTTCCCGGTTACACGGCTGATGTCCAGTTGCACCAGAATGGTGAGGTTTATACGGGCAAAATCCGCATCAATTCGGATCTAAGCTTCGATGTCTCGATGTGGCAGATGAGGAAGCCAAAAAGCCATCCACAGTCAGGTTTGGGAAATTGCAGTGCATCGTGTTCGCAGGCCCTTTGAGGAAACCCACGGTAAAAACATCTTTGAGTTGGGTGAAACTGATGATGCTGGAGCAGTCGAAATCCTGGTTAGCGGGAAGGCCATGGGCGATCGCTACAAAGTTCGCAACAATGAGGTCTGTCTTGTCCATCGCCACATTCATGGGGTTGTGGTAACCATCAACACTTTCAGCGCGATCAACACCGGGGAAGGCTATTTGTCCCATCGCTACGACTCCATCTACCATGACGCCAAGACTGGCGAGCAAAAAGGAGCACCGCAGGAATTTGAAGACAGCTATGAGAAGATCGGCAATTATTGGATTATGACTCGCCGCACGATTCATTCTGAAGAGAACGGCCAGCCGGTCACAACCGAGTTTGCGTTTTCAAACGTCAAGCTGTTACAGCCCGTCGCTGTTTAACTCCTGCGTTTTCTCGCTAGGATCAATACGTGTAGAAAATAAGGTGGACCTAAAAGGTAATGATGTGCGGCGTTAGTCGCCATCGTTAACAGCTCCAGAATCGTTACGATTTGGCATTACCGAAAGTTGAACTGAAAGGTGAACTATGTCTGACACTCTGACACTGACAAGCGAAAATGTCGAAACCGTTTTAGATGAAATGCGTCCGTACCTGTTGGCGGATGGGGGCAACGTTGAGCTAGTTGAAATTGACGGCCCGATCGTCAAACTGCGGCTCCAAGGGGCATGCGGCTCTTGTCCAAGCTCTGCCATGACCCTCCGCATGGGCATTGAGCGCCGTCTGCGCGAATTTATTCCTGAAATTGCTGAAGTTGAGCAAGTGTTGTAATAAGTGATGAAGGATGAGAACGGAGAAAAGGAGAAGGGATGAGGGATAAGAACAGAGGATGAAACCAGGAGACGCTGCATTCATTCCTTATTTCCCTTCGTCTGCCCCTTTTTCATCCCTCATCCCTCATCCTTCATCCCTTATTTCTATGCCCCACCCCTCTATGTTGCTTTCATCTGGCACCAGCACCAACCCCTCTACAAAAGTCGGGTCGTTCAAAGCAGTGCATCGGACGGACAATATCGCTTACCCTGGGTCAGACTACACGGGATCAAAGACTACCTGGATTTAGTGGTGCTGCTGGAAAACTATCCAACGCTTCACCAGACCGTTAATCTGGTTCCGTCGCTCATCCTTCAAATTGAAGACTATGTTGCGGGAACAGCGATCGATCCCTATCTGGCCGTCGCGCTTTTGCCCTCTGAGTCCCTCAGCCAGGAGCAGAAGGAATTTATTGTTGAACACTTTTTGATGGCAATCACCACACTTTGATTGACCCCCATCCACGCTACGCAGAGCTTTACCAACAGCGGCAGAACAAGGGCGAAGAGTGGTGCTTGGATAACTGGAATCTTCAGGACTACAGCGACCTGTTGGCATGGCACAATCTCTCCTGGTTTGATCCGCTATTTTGGGATGACCCCGATGTTGCCCAATGGCTGGAAAAGGGCAGAGGGTTTAGCCTGGGCGATCGTCAACGCATCTTCTCCAAACAGCGAGAGATTTTGGGCCGGATTATTCCACAGCACCGGAAGATGCAGGAGAATGGTCAGCTTGAGGTCATGACCTCTCCCTACACCCACCCCATCCTGCCCCTTCTGGCCGACACCAACGCGGCTCGAGTAGCTGTGCCAAATATGGTTCTGCCTACCTACCGATTTCAGTGGGCAGAAGATATTCCTCGCCATTTAGAAAAAGCGTGGGAAATGTACAACGATCGCTTTGGGCAATCACCACGGGGATTGTGGCCCTCAGAACAGTCCGTTAGCCCAGCAATTCTGCCGTACATCAGCAAGCAAGGATTTCAGTGGATTTGCTCTGATGAAGCGGTTTTGGGATGGTCGTTAAAGCACTTTTTCCACCGGGATGCCTCAGGAAATGTCCATGAACCGGAGCTACTTTACCGTCCGTATCGACTAGAAACGCCCCACGGAGATCTGGCAATCGTCTTTCGCGACCATCGGTTATCTGATTTGATCGGTTTTACCTATGGCGCGATGGAACCTAAACGGGCAGCAACCGATTTAGTTGGGCACCTAGAAGCGATCGCCCGCTCCCTCAAAGCCCATCAGTCAGATGGGCTTACTTCCTTGAAGCTCCCTGGCTCGTAACGATTGCCCTCGACGGAGAAAACTGCTGGGAATATTATCCACTCGACGGAAAGCCTTTTCTAGAGGCGCTTTACCACATCCTGAGTGACCACAACGAATTAAAGCTGGTAACCGTTTCCGAGTTTATTGATCAGTTTCCCCCACTGAAACAATTCCGTCCGATCAACTCCACAGCGGTTCCTGGGTAGATGGCAGCTTTACGACCTGGATTGGGGATCCTGCTAAAAACCGGGCCTGGGACCTGCTGACCAACGCAAGGCAAGTCCTCGCAAACCACCCGGAAGCAACTGAAGAAAACAACCCGGAGGTATGGGAGGCGCTGTACGCCGCTGAAGGATCCGACTGGTTCTGGTGGTTTGGAGAAGGGCATTCCTCAAACCAGGACGCCATCTTTGATCAGCTCTTTAGGGAGCATCTGGTCGCTATCTATCAGGCATTGAATGAGCCAATCCCTGCTGACGTTCTCCGCCCCGTTGAACGACACGTTGATCGAGGCGATCATGCCCCTCAAAGCTTTATTCATCCTCTGATCGATGGGCGGGGCGATGAGCAGGATTGGGATAAAGCAGGGCGCATTGAAATTGGCGGAGCCAGAGGGACCATGCACCAAAGTAGCCCCATTCAGAGGCTCTGGTATGGGGTAGACCACCTCAACTTCTATCTCCGACTGGATTTTCGATCGGGTGTAAAACTAGGTTCCGATATTGCGCCTGAGCTAAATCTGCTTTGGTTTTATCCCAACCAGACAATGCACAACAGCCCCATTCCGTTGGTCGAACTTCCTGACCAGGCTCCGTTAAACTATCTCTTCCACCATCATTTAGGCGTCAATCTCCTAACGGGAACTCTATGGTTTCAAGAAGCTGGGGAGGCGTTTGGTTGGCATTCTCGGGCTAGCCGTGCCCAGGTAGGACTCGATACTTGCATGGAACTTGCCGTACCGTGGGCCGACTTACAAATTGAACCGGATTGGTCGCTACGGCTGGCCTTAGTGTTGTCGGATGGTGGTCGCTATCGGAGCTACTTACCCGAAAATACTCTGATCCTGATTAACGTTCCCTAAGACAACGACGCGCAAAGAAAACGGTAGATTTCAGCCTCCGATATTTTTGGTTCAAATTACGAGATCTAAAAGATAGGATTGCCGAAAAGCTTCAAGGCCAAATGTTTGATCTCTGCTATTTGCCGTATCAGAAGGCAGGGTGCAGGTTCAAAGGCTTCACTTGCCGAAACCTCGAAGGTTTAAGCGCCGAGATTGAATCATGAGATTCAATGTTTGGCTTAAACCTTCGAGGGTTGTGTACGTTCTATTCAATAATCGTTGATGCAGAAGGCAGCTTAATCGGAAAGTTTCAGGTCCAAAGTGCCTTGATCCCTTCTGTTTGTCGTCTCGGTGAACGGGGAGCAGGTTCAGAAGCCGTTAACTCTTCTGATTGAGAGACGCAAGAAGCTTGCTGCTGCGCTAATATCGCAAGTGTTGCCTCTTGAGCGGCCAATGTTTTCCTCTGCCAGACTATAATCTCTTCTAGATTTTCCCAGGCGGGTGTAAATGGTGGGATCGCCAGAGAACAAGCTTTCCACGCACCTTGAACAGTCACATTAAGCTGCTGGCAGTGTCCTCCACGTCGCCCTTCCGGCACATAATAGCGGCAGTACCGACAGGCGAATGTAGAGGAGTTGGAGATTTTCATAAAAGAAGTGTTTGAAAGCGTAATTAGATTCTCATTTTGAGCTACGGCAATCTACGGTAGAGGAATGGAAAAACGCTGTGATTCTGATCCCGAGTGCTTTCTGGAAATCACCTCCCAAAACAGCCATTTAGATTGTCTTCAGCTTTGTGTCAAAAGAGCAATATTTGTTGCAGTACTCTCTGGAGATCAGGGGGTATCTAGTTCGTTTTTCTTCAAAAAAGCAGGGGATCAAGCAAAACGAAAAGTCACTTCAGATGTCTATCCTGTGGATAAAACCTGAACGGGAACTTAGAATCTACCAAAAGAAGCCGGAGATTTTAAGATAGTTTTTTCGATTTTTTAGCGAATCCTTGATCAAAAACTTCACGCGCGATCGCAAGAGTTCCTGATCCCAACTCTATATTTCCCAAAGAACTCAGGTAATTCTCCTGAGGCTAGAAACTTAGCATTCCCTTACCAGCGCTTTGCTGCACAGAGCGCACATACCTTCCAGCGTTCTAATTCTCCCTGAGGTGTCGGGCAGTCACAGTGAGGGCAAAGCGGCAAACTCTGTGATCGTGATCGCACCCAGCCTGACCAGTTTCGAAACGCCGTTTCAGGATTGGTTGCGGTTTGAGTGCCGCGATCGAATGGGCAATCAGGAGAGGCTAATCGACTGGGGTGCTGTTGCCATAACTCTGTTTGGTGCTTCAAGTCTGCTCCCAGGCAACTGGTAGACTTTCTCTGCCACTCCGCTGTCGAAAATCGAATATCGGTGAGAGACAGCTTCAGTAAGGCATTCAATTTTTCTAAAATTCGTTGGCGTTCAAATACTAGATTTTGGTTTCAAGCGGAACTGGAGGTTCCAACCCGCAGTACCCCCGTTGAATTGAAAGCGGACAGGCCTGGGCAGCCACTACTGGCCCCACCACCTCAGCCCAGCGTTGAAGTACCCATTGAAGCTGCTGGCGCTCCTTGGGCTGGTACTGTGTTTCCAGGATATTTAGGACATGATGAATGGATTTGAACGTCATGCGGCTAATGACTCAACGAAACTTGACGCAGATCGCGTAAAAAAAGTGTATAACTTTGCTCGATTCCCTATTCAAATTGCCGTTGATCAGTGATACTGAACGGCTATGCATCTACAGGAAGATTAATTGCTCGTTATTATTACGTGTGTTCATTATCTAAGCACCATAATGCTGAGCAGAGTGTACTCTGTCTCGTGACTGAAGACATCATTAGTTTTTGAAAAGAGACATTAAGCAGTAAGGAGTCATACGATGCGCCATTACCCCCAGGCTGAATCCCCTACCTCGTCCTCAAATACGCAGTCGCTGCACCCTGCATTGAGTAGTGCGCTGGCAAGCCTGGATATTCAACTGGAAGAGGAGTTGACGCGGTATCGGCGTCTGCGTGGTGGACACGGACCGATCGCCCATCCAGGGGTACGTCGATCACCCTCTAAATCGCCGGGTTTGATTTCAATATCGGCAACCGGAGGAAGAACACGACCGGCAGACAATAACCTTCCGTCTGATGCTTCCTTTGCTAAAGGAATTGCGGATGCCCGTTCAGCAGATTCAGTGGCCGACTCCCCAAATACCTCTGAAAAAACGAGTCCGCCCTATACCAATCCATCTATTTCCACATTTGCGCCCAATTCCGATGCCTCTGACCTGGCGATCGCAGTTCCTTCTTCGGAAACGCCTCTCTCAGCTGATGGTAAAACTAGAAGCGCTCCTCTGTCTTCCTCCCATGAGGACGAGCGCGGGATGCTAGTCTCCTCCCTAAACCAGCGGCTAGATGATTACCTGGAATCCTCTGAGGAACTGCTGAGAAGCTTGGCAGAGGAGGAAGCACACGTACAGGCTGAACACGGATTCATGCAGAGCTTGCTGACTCCTTTAGGAGTTGGTTCAATGCTTCTGCTGCTAATTTCCAGCGCCATGTTTGGCTATGTAGTAATGAATCCTTCTAGCCTGACGCGAGTGTTTGCTCCCCGCAACCCCAATGCTGCTAATTCGACTGACCCAACCGGAGTCAATTCTCAAGTGGCGGGTGCGCCACCGCAACCTAATTTGGCCGATCGAGAGTTCAAGGACCTCAACTTAGGCACATTGGGCACCTTGAAGGACGATAATTCAACCTCCTCGAAGATCAGCTCAAGCAGCAATACCGCCCCAAATGTACCCGCGAAACCAACAACGTCATCAACTCGTTTAGGGGCTTCTGGCAATTCTGACTCTACCCCGGCTTCGACCGATCAACAGGGCAAAAAAATCAGTGGCTACTCCAACTGCTGTGTCCCCTGCCCGAACAGCCCCTGCTGTATCCGCCCCACCGCGGTACGCACCGCCCGTCAGCGTAACGGAGCCACCCCAACCTGCCCGGCTGTCTTCGCCGTCTCGCCGCTCATCCCCGTCTACAACGGCCTACAGTTCACCCACAACCTCCACCAGGATCCATCAAACCTCTAGTTCTAAACCTGCTTCTACACCCACCAGTCCAGTCGGCAGTTCCGCTGCCCCTGGAGTCTACAATTACAAGGTTGTAACAAATTACGAGAGCGATCGAAGCCTGGAAGACGCGAAGAAGGTTGTGCCAGATGCCTATTTGCGTAACTTCCCCGATGGTGCCCGGATTCAGTATGGAGCCTATAACAAGGCCTCAGAGGCCGAGGCAAAGGCGAGAGAACTTCGCAATCAAGGAATTGCTGCTGAGGTTTTGAAGCCGTGAGCGCTCAGGGAAGGTACGGTAGTATTGAGGAAAGTTATGGATTCTGAATGAGAAATTATGAATTCTGAGCTAGGGGGTAATGGTATTCACTGCTTAGTTCATAACGCATCATCCATAATTCAATATTCATAATTCTCAACCCACGGAGAGCGTCATGGGGCTTTTGACCGAATCATGCGGGTGATTCGCGCCAATCTCAACAGCTTAGTGAGCAAAGCTGAAGATCCAGAGAAGATTCTGGAGCAAGCAGTACTGGATATGCAGGAAGACCTGATCCAGCTACGTCAGGCCGTTGCTCAGGCGATCGCGACCCAAAACGGACTGAGCGACAATGCTCTCAGGCTCAATCAACCGCAGACGAATGGTACCGTCGCGCCCAACTTGCGCTGCAGAAAGGGGATGAAAACCTGGCGCGAGAAGCCCTGACTCGACGTAAGTCATACCAGGAGACAGCAGAGGTCATGCAGGCCCAAATTGGGCAGCAGTCCAATGTTGTGACTCAGTTGAAACAAAATATGGTCAAGCTGGAAAGCAAAATTTCCGAAGCGAAAACCAAGAAAGACTTGTATGTTGCGAGAGCGCGTTCAGCTAAAGCATCCCAGCAAATCAACGATATGCTAGGTCGGGTTGGTACTGGTGGTGCAATACAGGCATTCGAACGCATGGAAGAAAAGGTTCTGCAAATGGAAGCCCAGGCTGAAGCAGTCGCAGAACTAGGCATGGACGATTTGGAAAAACGCATTGTGGCCCTGGGTGAGGCTGATGATGTGGAAGCAGAACTGGCCGCGATGAAAACCCAAATGATCGGCGGTTCTGAAGCAAAGGCCCAACTGCCCGCCAGCGAAAGTATCCCAAAACCGATAAGGAACTGGAAGAACTGCGATCGCGGATCGAAGGCTCCTGAAATCTCTCTTAAAAAATCCACCGTAATCGGACGATCGCCGCTTGAAGTTTCTACACTGGAACGAGAGCACCTGTTTGTGCAATCTGCCAAGGAGTTGCTCAAATTGAACGTCGCTTGAAACAAGCAGTTCGAGATAGGGACAGAACCTGCGCTTGGCAGGCAGTCATTTCAGCCTGTAAACACCTGATCTTAAGATATACGTGAAAGGACGGAAACATGGGATTATTAGACCGCGTGAGCCGGGTAGTGAGAGCCAACCTGAATGATCTCGTCAGCAAGGCAGAAGATCCAGAAAAGATTTTGGATCAAGCTTTAGTAGATATGCAGGAAGACCTGGTGCAGATGCGGCAGGCCGTTGCAGGCGCGATCGCCAGCCAGAAACGTTTGCAACAACAACAGATTCAGGCACAAACCGAGGCCAATAACTGGCAGCAACGGGCACAGCTCGCCCTTCAGAAAGGAGACGAAGATCTAGCACGAGAAGCTTTACTTCGGAAGAAGCCTCTCACAGAGACAGCCGCCGCTCTGAAAACTCAAGTTGACCAGCAAACTATTACAGTCAATTCGCTGAAGAACAATCTCATTGCCCTAGAAGGTAAAATTGCAGAGGCAAAAACCAAGAAGGACATGCTTAAGGCGCGGGCCTCCGCTGCTAAGGCTAATGAAAACTGCAAAGCACCGTTTCCAGCATGAATACGGGCAGTGCAATGGCTGCGTTCGAACGGATGGAAGACAAAGTGGTTCAGTTGGAAGCCCGTTCTCAAGCGGCGGCTGAACTAGCCGGAGATGAACTGGAAGGTAAGTTTGCCAGACTGGAATCTAGTAGTGTTGAAGACGAACTAGCAGCAATGAAGAGTCAACTGCTGGGTGGTGCTCCCCAAGCCCAAGCGCTTCCGGGTACAGCAACTTCTAGCACGAGTACCAATGCTAGCGACAGCAAATCCAGCGAACCTGCGATCGACGCAGAACTGGAAGACCTGAAGACGAAACTGGATCAACTGTAAAGGATCCTGATGGAAAGGCTAAAGGATGAAGAATAAAGGCTAAAGGATGAAAAAGACAAGATTGTAGATTTTATCCTTTAGCCCTTATCCTTTCTTTCCCCCTCTCCCAGCCTCAAGGTTTGCCTTTGCATCACAAAACACGTCAGAATAGCTGAGGTGATTTTTTTAATTTCGTTGTGAGAACGGGTATGAGTAGCGTGTTGACCATCACTGATGCTGATTTTGAGAGCGAGGTCCTGAATGCGGCTCAGCCTGTGCTTGCCTATTTCTGGGCGTCTTGGTGTGGCCCCTGTCGCTTAATGGCACCGATCGTAGATAATCTGGCATCCATTTATGGCGATCGCCTCAAAATCGTCAAGTTAGAGGTTGATCCAAACCCAGAGTCGGTAACAAAGTATCAGGTTGAAGGAGTGCCAGCTCTGCGGCTATTTAAGGCTGGGCAAGTTATCGAGGCAACGGAAGGCGCTATTAGCAAACAGAAATTAGAGGGGATTCTGGCAAGTCATTTGAACTAAGGATTATTAACGGGTCAACTTCATACTTCGTTAGTTTGGGTAAAACCAGACATCCTGCGCTGAGCGATAGACTAGAGTTCCCACCCATCATTGCCTTTAACAGTAATAACCTGTGGAGGGCTATGGGTAACAGCTAGCAGCTTAAGACTATGCAATTTGCCAACCGTTTAAACTTCCTCCGTTCTAATGTGTTCGCCGACATGGACCAGGCGAAGGCGAGGGCTAGAGCGTCTGGCAAAGCAATCATTGATCTGTCCCTTGGTTCGTCTGACTTGCCAGCGCAATCCCATGTGCTGGAGGCGATCGCCCAATCCCTGCCTGACCCTGATACCCACGGCTATCTTTTGTTTCATGGAACACGGTCATTTCGCGAAGCAGCGGCACACTGGTACACCCACAAGTTTGGAATTGCGGTAGATCCTGAAACCGAGGTTCTACCATTGATCGGCTCCCAAGAGGGTACAGCTCACCTGCCTTTGGCAATTCTGAATCCAGGAGATTTTGCTCTTCTGCTGGATCCTGGCTACCCCTCTCATGCAGGTGGAGTTTATTTGGCCAACGGGCAAATTTACGCAATGCCGATGCTAGAAGAGCGAGGCTTTTTACCTGACTTTCAAGACATTCCGGCACCCGTGCTGGCGCAGGCACGCATGATGGTCCTGAGTTATCCCCATAATCCAACGACCGCGATCGCCCCACTCTCATTCTTCCAAGAGGCAGTGGCTTTTTGTCAGCAGCACAATCTGGTGCTGGTACATGACTTTCCGTACGTAGATCTGGTATTTGAAGGGGAGCAACCGCCCTCTATACTGCAGGCGGACATTAATAAAACAGTCTCTATTGAGTTCTTCACCCTGTCTAAGTCTTACAACATGGGTGGCTTTCGGGTAGGTTATGCCATTGGCAACGCCGATTTGATTCGTGCCCTTCGCTGCGTAAAAGCATCTGTCGATTTCAACCAGTATCAGGGGATTTTGAACGGGGCGATCGCAGCGTTAACCGGACCCCAACAGGGCGTAGGCCTGGCAGTGAACACATTTCGCCACCGCCGAGATGCCTTTGTTACAGCGCTTCATCACATTGGTTGGCAGGTTCCTGTTCCAACAGCCACAATGTACGTTTGGGCAAAGCTCCCCACTCCCTGGGAAAAGGATTCCATTCAGTTCTGCACAAGATTGGTTGAGGAAACAGGCGTTGCGGCCTCTCCCGGTGCCGGATTTGGCAAATCAGGGGAAGGCTATGTCCGATTTGCGCTGGTTCACGAGCCGACCATTCTCGAAATTGCGGTTGAAGGGATTGCTCGCTTTCTGAATTCTGCCAGCCCATAAACCAGGAACTGGAACTTAGGAACGGCAGGTTATCAGGTTGACCGTCTGCGGCCTGAACGGCTCCGCGATCGACTCGACAAATCATATTCCAGGGCCGCACCAATTCCAAATAAAACACCGCTAAATACCCAGAACACCTCTAGCAACCCACCACTCTGGTAATCACTTAACCTATTGGTCGCATATTTGAACCAAATGTCGGCAATGTAAAGGGAAAAAGCAGCAGCGGCAATCATTCGCCAGGATTGGGCAAAGCGTCCTCCCAAAAGGCAAGCAGCAGCGTTGTCGCAATGATCAACAGCAAAATATCGCTGATAACGTAAAACCAGTCCAGAAATGGCTTTAACGGTTTCAATATTTCTCCCAAAGATTTGGCCCACTCTGGAGCATTCGTATGCTCTCCAGTAGCCGTCGCTGAAGCTTTTGCTCAGGAGAAGGAGATGGAACAGCTTTTTCGGAAACCGTAGGCGAAGGGGTTGCCACTGGAGAGGGTTTAGCCTTTGCCGTAGGAGTTGCCTTCGGGTTTGCCTTTGCAATCACTAGAGAACCGTGAAATGACTTCCCTTTAGAAGCAGTTTGAGCCGCTACAGGCTGAATCAAAATCAGTTGAGCAGAAGAAGATCCACTGGTTGATGGCGCAGAGACACTCCAGGCCAAAATAATACCCAGTGTCGCAATCACAGCGACGATTCCCCATTGCCAAATCTCGAGATTGAGACGCCGGGAAACCACCGCCAGAATCATTCCGATGATCAGAAAAATGTAGGTTAGAACGAAGAAGAAGTCGCCTGGGGATACATCCGGCTCAATTCCTAAATTCAGCTCCCAGTAAGAAAATAGGAGATTGCCAATGAAATAGCAAAACATGCCCAAGCCAATGCACAACCAGACGTTTCGTCCACTCACAATTTGAGGGCTGCGCCAATTGCGATAGCAAAGGAACGCTGCCCACAAAAAGGCGATCGCTTCAAAGAATGACGTGCCAGCAGAATACCAGAATGGACGCTTCTCTCCTGGTGCCGTCACGCTAAACAACAAAAAGAACAGGAGCGCTGCGACTGCCCAAGCGATTTCAGCAAGGACAATCGTCTGTACAGATAAAGATGATTTAGACTTCGCGGATTTGTCCAAGGAAATGCCTACCGAGATTCAAGAGGAAGATGCAAAAGCGAAAGCAGTAATTGATTTGACAGGATTGAAGAGGACTGAAACGCTTTAAGCAAGAGTCGAATGGTAATCGAAACTTAAGCGAATAGCACAGATACTGAACATTTCTTCAAGCTAACAGGCTAAAACGAGCGGGGTGAAGAACGTGAAAATGAATTAAACAAAGCGGAAAGATAAAATCCTTGTCTGTCCACAGAATTCCCAAATTTATGTCAAAAAATGGTATCGACTAGTGCCATAACCGCCCCAAGGGAGACTGATTTAACCAGGCTTGAAATAGGCCACGATCGTTCCCCGGAAGGTCTTGTAAGGCATCAACGGCCCGCTCAACGAACGTTGCATTGCCAAAGTAAGATTTGCCAATACGATGTAATTCTTGCAGCAGAGTATTGAGATGATGTTCTTGCCAGGGAGGAATTTGGGCGGCGTTTGGGGATCCACGGTTAGCAAATATTTGATGGCATCAGGCGAATCTGCTTGGGGAAACGCCATTGCTTAAAGACTTCTGCAATGTCCTTCTGAAACAATCCCGCCTGCCTGTTACCCAGCAAATCCTCAACATCGATGTAAACAGACTGAAGAATCAGAAGAGACGCTTTGACATAAACGGGGGAAACGGCCCCTACCCCATCTGGTTCCCCAACAAGCTGTTCCAGGCGAATCTTTCCCCAGACGCTATACCGTTCTGGCTCTTCCAACAGAACGCAAGCTTTGCCCTGATTATCCGTCAATTCCCGCCAAAACGCCTTGGCTTCTTCCTCCTGACTAGCATTGAAGACGCTAATCAAGCGAAAATTCTGCCCTTGATAGGTCAGGATCGGAATTTGTTGATCCTTTTAGGGTGCTGAACGCTGGAGATTTCAACATCCTGTCGTTTCAAGATAAACATGACGCTGACAATTCACTCCTATCAAGGCAGGTGATTAGACGAATGGCAGTATCTCTTAAAAGAATTGTCGGCAAACGAGGCTCTGCCAGCATAAATTTACAGATTGAGTTGGGACTGATTCACACAATATCTTAATCAATACCCATTTTCTGAACGTCAATGTACATCTTGCCGCCTAACTTTGCTGCCCAATTTTATATTCCTGAATGATATGCCTCGTCCCATTGGCTTTGCTGAGGGTTGCTGGAAGGCTCTAAGAATAGGAAACCTTAAACTTCTCCTACATGCCGCATTCAAACTCTCTCAACCTGTTAGGTACTAACTTTGGTTAAGGCTAAACGCATAGATCCGATGCCGATACTGTAAGCTTATACCCTGAGGGAGTTAACAATAGAAAGCGGGTTGGATCAGTATCGGGTAGATTGTAGATGTCGGGTAGATTGTAGATAGAGTTAGGGCAGCTTGAACGTTTTTCTTTGATTTGTCTGAACCTTGTCTAAACCCTTTTAGTGCTACCCTCAAGCGCTCTTAGCTCAGTGGATAGAGCAACCGCCTTCTAAGCGGTCGGTCACAGGTTCGAACCCTGTAGGCCCCGTTCCCGTTTATGAACTACTTTATTTATGTACGGCAACAGGGGTGCCGATCGAGGCCCAGTGAAATAGCCAACGGGCGTGGTTGACAGCTACATTCACGCACCCATGACTGATGGGTGTACCAAAACGGTGGTGCCAGTATGCGCCGTGGATAGCGTAGCTGCCAGCGAAGTACATCGTGTAGGGCACATCCGAAATATCATAGTCTTCCCCCTGCATTCGAGCATAACGGTAACGACTTTGGACTGAATAGACACCCGCTGGTGTTGGGGTTGCGCCCTTACCCGATGAAATGAGCACCGCATAGATCGGAGTTGCCCCTTCCCAGGCAATCAAGCGTTGGCGGGACAGGTCAATCTCTATCCACCGCTGATTCGATCGCTGCAAGTTCTGAATGGCCTTAGCTAGATAGGCAGGGCGAGCGGAAATCTGGGGACGAGAAGATGTAAACGCTGGAGCAGACCATAGACTGACAAGAAGCGGAAGCAACAGGGGAACAAGAAGTTTTTGGCAACCCACGGAGGTATTTGCCTGAGTTGATCATTTACATCGTTCTTTGACATTAGATCTTTGCCAAGAAAATGGAGGGCACGGATCAAAAAACAGCAAAGACCCTACGTGTATCATCCTTGAGCAAATTAATCAACGATATATAGCAGTCTGTTTGGATTGTGAGAGCGGTTTCCAGTGAAACCTGCTCTCACAAAGCGCCCCATCCTCACGGATGATTTAGGACTGCTAAAGAAAACTATCGGCTCAAACGGTGCATCAGATTCTTTGATCGTTGAGAAATGATCTCCCAGTCTCCTCGGGTGATGGCGTGCTGAGGGAATAGACTGCCAGATAGCCCAACCGCGATCGCCCCTGCTGACAGAAACTGCTCGGCATTGTCCACAGTCACTCCGCCCGTTGGAATTAGGGGAATATGGCCTAAGGGACCCTGTAGGCCCTTAATATAGGTTGCTCCACCCAGGGCTTGCACCGGAAACACCTTGACACTAGACACACCCGCCTGCCACGCCTGAACAATTTCGGTAGGAGACAGGGCACCTGCAACCATTGGTACATCCTGATTTACAGCCAACCGGATTAGATCCGGGGCAACGTGGGGTGTAAACAGAAACTGAGCGCCTGCCGCGATTGCGTCCTTCGTTTGTTCCTGGTTCAGTAGCGTACCCGCTCCAATCCAAAAGTCTGGTAGCGTCGAGCGCAACAGTCCAATCAGGTCGGCGGGGCGATCGCTGTTCCAGGTAATTTCGATCGAACGAATGCCTCCTTCGGCAACCGCTCTTGCCATCCGCTGACTAATATCAAACTCGCTGCAACGGATAACGGCAATTACCGGATGCTGGGGCAACTGCGTCAGCCAGGAAGAAACAGGCATAGGGTAAAGGATCAGACTCGTCAAATAATGCTAAAAATTGGGGCGCTGTTGACAACGCCCCAGAAGATTCATTTAAAAGTGCAGAAGAGACAGAATTAGGCGATCGCTGCAACCTTGACATCGTTCGTTGCAAGCAATTCCTGAAGCTCTTCTGAATCCACCGTTTCTTTCTCTATCAGCATCTCTGCCAGTTGATCTAGAACGTGACGATTGCCCACCAGAACTGCTTTAGCACGACGATAGGCCTGGTCAACCAGATTACGAACCTCGTCATCGATAGCTGCTGCGGTTTCTTCGGAGAAGTCCCGCTCAGCGGCAATATCGCGGCCCAAGAACATATTGCCCTGCTGACGGCCCAACGCAACCGGACCCAGTCGATCGCTCATACCAAATCGAGTAACCATCTGGCGAGCAACTCGGGCAACCTGCTGTAAGTCGTTGGAAGCCCCAGTAGTTACCTCTTCCTCTCCAAAGATGAGTTCTTCCGCAATCCGACCGCCTAACGCAACGGCCATTTGGTTTTGCAGATAGGAGCGGGAGTACAGACCAGAGTCCATCCGATCTTCACTGGGCGTGAACCAGGTCAAACCACCGGCCCGCCCACGGGGAATAATGCTGATCTTCTGAACGGGGTCATAATCGGGCATCAAAGCACCCACCAAAGCGTGACCCGCCTCGTGGAAAGCCACCAACTGCTTCCGCTTCTCGCTCATGACCCGATCTTTCTTCTCTGGACCTGCCAAAACGCGATCGATCGCGTCGTTTACCTCATCCATCGAGATTTCGGTCAAGTTGCGACGAGCAGCCAGAATCGCCGCTTCGTTCAGCAGGTTCGACAAATCAGCACCCGTAAAACCGGGAGTACGACGGGCAATCTTTTCAAGGTCAACGTCCTTCGCCAGGGTCTTACCACGTGCGTGGACATTGAGAATCTCAAGACGTCCAGCATAATCTGGGCGATCAACAACAACCTGGCGATCGAATCGACCAGGACGGAGCAGAGCAGCATCCAATACATCTGGGCGGTTCGTCGCTGCGATGATAATAATGCCAGTATTCCCCTCAAAACCGTCCATTTCGGTTAGCAACTGGTTGAGCGTCTGTTCCCGCTCATCATTGCCTCCACCCAGGCCGGCTCCTCGCTGGCGGCCCACGGCATCAATTTCATCAATGAAGACAATGCAAGGAGCATTAGTCTTCGCTTGCTCAAACAAGTCGCGAACACGGGAGGCACCAACCCCAACGAACATCTCAACGAACTCAGAACCGGAGATGGAGAAGAACGGTACGCCTGCCTCACCTGCCACAGCACGTGCCAAGAGCGTTTTTCCAGTTCCGGGAGGTCCTACCAGCAGCACCCCTTTAGGAATCTTGGCACCAACAGCGGTGAAGCGATCGGCGTTTTTAAGGAAGTCCACGACTTCACTCAGTTCAAGCTTGGCCTGGTCGATACCAGCAACGTCCCCAAAAGTCACCTGAGTTTGCGGTTCCATCTGAACTCTGGCCCTAGACTTACCAAAGTTCATCGCCTGGCTACCAGGACCATTTTGAGCTCGCCTCAGCAAAAAGAACAACCCAACCAGCAGCAAAATTGGAAGCAGTAAGCTGCTCAAAACTTTTGGTAAAAGGTCATCATTTCCCTGGGGTAAAACAGAAATATCAACCTTATTTTTGACGAGGGTATCGATCAGATCGGGATCATTTGGCACCAAGTTCACGACAACATAATTAGTTCCCTCACGGAACCTGGCGATCGTTCGATCCGAACTGATCTGAACCTTTTCGACTCGGCCGTCCTCAACTGCTTTATAAAACTGGCTGGCAGTCCAAGTTTCCCCTCTTTGAGAAGGCTTATCAAAAACGCTGTTGCCAAAGAAACAACAACGATTGCCAACAGCGTATATAGTCCAACGTTTCTCCACCGCTTATTCACCGGGGCAGTCCTCCTAAATATCAGATGCGGAGATATCTTTCATTCTAACCATGTTAAATAATCTTAACGTAGTCTCAGAAAATAGGGGAAGGCATTAGGGGTGAGCCTTTACACATCTAAAGATTGTCATTCTACAGAACATTTGTTCTATATATGTTATGAATAGGAAATGGCGAGATTTCTGCTCAAGAATTCGTCTAGAGGCTACACTGACTACTGGCTTTTCCCTTCTTTATTATTTGGTGGCTTGGGCAGCCTGTGTATATTAAGCGCCTGGAACTCAGTAACTTCAAGTCCTTTGGTGGCACGACTCCCATTCCGTTGCTGCCGGGTTTTACAGTGGTTTCTGGTCCGAATGGCTCTGGCAAATCAAATCTAATTGATGCCCTGCTGTTCTGCCTCGGCTTAGCTGGCTCTAAGGGAATGCGGGCAGAGCGATTGCCTGATCTCGTCAACCACACTCAAATCAGCCGAAATCGTTCAGCGGTTGAAGCAAGCGTGACTGTGACCTTTGACCTGTCGGATGAGCCAGAGCTACTCGAAGATGTGATCGAGCGTCAGGTAAACGGCGCGAGTCCAGCGTTGCCAGATTCAAAGGTGGAGAATGGCGCGGCCCAAAATGGTTCTGCCAGTAATGGTTCTGCCAATGGCGCGGCCCATTCGAATGGGCACTCGGAGAGCAATGGACACCCAGAAAATGGAAACGGTCAGCGATCGCACCGTTCGAGCGAGTGGAGCGTTACTCGTAGGCTACGAGTGACTCAGCAGGGAACCTATACGTCCAACTACTATATCAATGGCGAGCCTTGCACTCTAACTGAACTGCACGAAGAGTTGAACCGACTGCGGGTTTATCCAGAGGGTTATAACGTCGTGCTGCAGGGGACGTCACTCGAATTATCTCGATGAACCCTCGAGAACGACGGGAGATCATTGATGAGTTAGCTGGAGTAGCCACATTTGACCGCAAAATTAACCAGGCCAAAGAAAAATTAGATGCGGTCAAAGAGCGAGAAGACCGTTATCACATCGTTGAGCGGGAACTCGTTGACCAACGCGATCGCTTAGCTCAGGACCGTATCAAAGCTGAGAAATATAAAAGTTACGAAACGAGCTGCAAGCGAAAGAACAATGGGAAATTGTGATTCGCTATCAAGAGTCTGCCCGAGCGGTGGAGCAGTTGCGTGAGCAGATAGGAGCAGGCGATCGAGAAGCTACTGATCTTACAGAGCAACTCACGGTCTTGATAGCCGACATTCAACAAGCAGCGGCAGAATTGGAGCAGCTTAATGCTCGGGTTCGCGCGTTGGGGGAGGAGGAGCAGCTTGCTTTACAGTCCACCCTGGCAACCCGTGAAGCAGAACTGCGGCAAATCCAGCGTCAGGAGCAGGATTTACAGACTGCCAGCCAGGAAGTTGCAGCTAAACTGATCCAGATTCAGCAAGCAATTCAGGAAAATCTTCAAAATCTGGAGGCGCTGAGCCAGGAGCAAACTCGTGAATCGCAGCTAGTCACATCACTAGAAGAAGAACGGGATCAGGCACGGCGCGTCCTGGAACAGAGCCGGGAAACCGCTAACGCGATCGCGGCTAATGCAGAAGCTTGGGTTCAAGAACAGGCAGCCTTACACCATCAGATCGATGCGCTGTTGGCTCAATTAGAACCTCAACGGACAGAACAGGCCCAATTACAGGAACGTAGCGATCAGCTAGAACGGCAGATTCAGGAGCAAACGCAATCTCGCCAAACGGCAGAACAGCGGATTGTCGAAAAGCGAGATCAGCATAATGTCAAGACGGCACAGTTGGTCACCTTACAGGAGGACGTGCAGTCTTTAGCTGAGAGGTACGCCCGAGCAGAGCAGGAACTGCAAATTCAACAGGAAACGCAGGCTCGTCTGCTAAATGAGCAGCGAGAAAAACAGCGGCGGTTGGATAAGTTAGAGGCGCAGGCACAAGCGATCCAGGAAGCCCAAGGAACCCATGCGGTTCAGTCAATTCTGCGATCGGATCTACCGGGGTTTGTGGGTTAGTGGCACAACTGGGACGGGTGGATCCCCGTTATCAATTAGCGCTAGAAACCGCAGCAGGGGCACGTTTGGGACATCTGGTGGTGGAGGATGACGCGATCGCTGCGGCTGGAATTGAGCTATTAAAACAGCGCCGCGCCGGTCGAGCAACCTTTCTGCCGCTCAACAAACTACAGTCTGGGCGTAATCTTTCTGGAGAATCCCTACGATCGCTGCAAGGGTGCCTTGACTATGCCATTAACCTAATTGATTTCGATCGCCGCTATCGGGACGTGTTTGCCTACGTTTTTGGTAACACAGTCGTGTTTGAAACCCTTAGCAGCGCTCGGCGTCATTTGGGTAACTACCGCATCGTAACGCTAGACGGCGACCTGCTCGAAACAAGCGGTGCGATGACCGGAGGCAGCACAAGCTCCCGTCAGTCCATTCATTTTGGTACCGTGGATGCGGCAGAGTCTGCAGAGGTAACAACCCTGCGCGATCGGCTTCAGGAAATTGAGCGAATCCTTGACCACTGCGAGAATACTATCCATCGTGTTACAAAACTATCAAAGAACGTGGCCAGGAGCTACAGGAAGCACGGCAAAACCACCGCGAGAGTCAGCTTCAAGCGGAGCAGATTGCGACAGAACTTCAAAGCTTAGAGGCTAATCTTCCCCAGCTTCAAGCTCAGCTCGATCAAAATCTTCAGGAGTTGACCACCGCTCAAACTCGTTTGCAGTCTCTTGCAGCAGACATTCCTGCTCAAGAACACCAGTTACAAAACTTGCGGCAAACCCTGGCAGACTTGGAACAGTCCCAAACCCACAGTGAATGGCAGCAGATTCAGTCAACGCTGAGAAGCCAGGAAATCCAGCTCAATCAACGGGAACTGGCTCTTCGAACCGTTGAACAACGATTGCAGGACCTCGAAAATCAGCGCCAGAGATTTCAGGAGAAAATTCATCAGGACCAAGACCGCCTTCAGGAATGCCGCACTCAACAAACCGCTCAACTCAACCAGCGATCGACATTGAACGCTCAATGCTCAGGTCTACAGCAGCAAATTGCCGAAACCCAAGCAGCTCTGGCAGAACTAGAGCAACGTCTGGGTGCAGAGAAACAGGTACGGGATCGCACCGAGCGTCAACTACGGGATCGCCAGACTCGGCAACAACAGCTTGAATGGCAGCAGCAAAAACTTCAAGAAACCCAGCAGAACCGGCGGCAAGAGCTAACAACCTTAGTCGAACAGCTTGAGGTTCAACGGCAGGAACTCCCCAATCCACTGCCGGAAATTCCATCAGATCTAGAAACTCGCGATATCGCCGTACTTCAACACGAGCTGAGATCGCTGCAAAAGCGTATTCAGGCTGTGGAGCCTGTCAACATGCTGGCATTAGAGGAGTACGATCGGACCCAGAAACGCCTGGAAGAACTTACCGAAAACTAAAAACCCTGGAAGAAGAGCGAACAGAACTCTTGCTTCGCATTGAAAACTTTACAACGCTTAGACAGCGTGCCTTCAAAGAAGCATTCGATGCGGTTAATCAAAATTTCCAGGCTATCTTCGCTACACTTTCCGAAGGTGATGGCCATCTACAATTAGAAGATTCTCAAGACCCGTTTAATGGTGGCCTTAACCTGGTTGCCCACCCTAAAGGGAAACCTGTCCAGCGACTGGCTTCCATGTCTGGAGGAGAAAAATCCCTCACCGCCCTCAGCTTTATTTTTGCGCTACAGCGCTACCGTCCATCGCCCTTCTATGCCTTTGATGAGGTCGATATGTTTCTGGATGGGGCAAATGTAGAGCGATTAGCTAGAATGATCAAACAACAGGCTCAACAGGCCCAGTTTATTGTCGTCAGTCTTCGACGACCAATGATTGAGTCTGCTGAACGGACCATCGGCGTAACTCAAGCGCGGGGAGCGTATACCCAAGTTTTGGGAATTAACTTGCTTACCCAAAGCGCTTCGGTATGATTTGATGATAATGATATTTAGGATTCGCGAATCAGGATTCGGCACATAATGGCATCTGAAGAAATCCGCCAACGCTCTGACCTTCTTGGTACTTTAGTCGTAACCCGTGACACCGGCAAAAACTGGGAGTTGTGAGCCAGCTATGGGTTGATATCGACCAGCGAGAAGTCGTTGCCCTCAGCCTTCGTCCAAATCTGCTTTATGGCACGCCTCAGCCGATGTTCCTAAGCAGCATTCGGCAAATTGGTGACGTTATTCTTGTCGATGACGAAAACGCGATCGAAGATATTGATGTTGAATCCTACAACAATCTTATTAACTGTGAAGTGATCACAGAAACGGGTGTACTAATTGGAAAGGTTCGTGGCTTTAAATTTGATGTAGACGATGGAAGATTAACCGCCCTAAATATTGCTTCTCTAGGTCTTCCACTGATTCCAGACCAGGTTGTTAGCACCTACGAATTGTCTGTTGACGAAATTGTCAGTAGTGGTCCCGATCGACTGATTGTGTTTGAAGGAGCTGAAGAACGACTTGTTCAGCTAACAGTGGGTGTTTTAGAGCGGATTGGAATTGGTCGGGCACCCTGGGAACGCGATGACGAGGAAGACTACATCACTCCCGTACGTGCAGACAATCAGCTTCCAACAGGAATACGCACCCCTATTTCCACTCCTATTCGTCAAAAGAACCCGTCATTCAAGATACCTGGGATGACGACAACTGGGAGAACCTGAACCTCGGCAAATTCGACAGCAACAGCGTCGGGCGGAACCTCTCTACTACGAAGACGAAGAAGAAAATAGTTGGAGCGAAGCCAGCGGGCGCGATCGTTACCAGGAGAAGTATGAACCCTATCCTGAACCTAAAGCCTATCAGGAACAAGCATACGAAGACCTGGAAGAAGATGCCTGGGCCGATGAAGACCAGAAAGGTTACAAACCTCCTCGGATTAACATTCCTGAAAAGCAAAAAGCGCCTGAGTACGAGGAAGAGGGCTATTAACCTTTGTTTTGGGTCTGCGGGTTTCAACCTTTCAGAGAACTACCCATAACCTCCCGAAGCGTCAATTAGATTTTGTCGGACTACTAGTTTGCTAGTAGTCCGTTTTTAATGGCATAGAACTTTACTTTTGCTCATTTCTCTAAGTGTTAGGTGCGCTCATTTGTATTTGTGAAGCATCTAAGTGTTAGCCAGTTTTTAACGGAGGGCAGACTAGAACCAGCAAAGTTTTCCTTTTAACTTAGTAATGTTTTGATAAAAATGATGCATCCACACAGCGAACTTCGATTCATCAACGAATCAATTGGTTATGGTGTGTTTGCAACAAAATTTATTCCAAAGGGAACAATTACCTGGATTTTGGATGAATTAGACCAAAAATTTACTGAATCCTATGTTTTTCTCTGGATCCGCTTCGGCGTGAGCAACTGATTAAGTATTGCTACCGGGATGAATTAGGTCAGTATGTTTTGTGCTGGGACATTGCTCGGTATGTCAATCACAGTTTTCATTCAAGCTGTATTGCGACTCCTACAAATTTGAGTTAGCTACCAGAGACATTTACCCTGGTGAAGAACTGACGGATGATTACGGCTACTTCAATCTGGATAAACCTTTTATTGTTTTCCAGAATCTGGCACTTCTCGCACTAAAGTGATGCCCGACGATATCCTGCATTACTACCAGGAATGGGACCAAAAGCAGCCGATTCAATGAGGGTTTTTAACCAGGTTGAACAACCTTTAGGACACCTAATTGAACCTCGGTTTATTAATCGGGTAAATGCGATTGCCCTTGGCAAAGAGAGAATGGGTTCCATTCTTGCTTGTTACTTCGATCGCACTGCCAGATTGAACGCTGCCAGTAATTTTGGGTTGCCGAGAACACGCTTTTACCTAAACCCATGAGTTAGTCAGGAGAACAACATGCAGCCAATCGCATCGGACTCCACCCCACCCCGCCGTAAGCGAGGAACGTCTCTTTTGCGGTCTGTTGGCTCCCGGCTATTTCTCTCCGTTGTAGGGGGTTCTCTAGTTGGGCTTGTCGGGACATCATTCCTCTCCTACTGGGAACTTGCCAAACAATCCGAAGCAGAGCTGCGGTCAAATCTTCAAGTCAAGGCAGAGAATTTAGAAGGGGATTTTAATTCCTTTGAGTACTCCACCCAATTAGTCGCTGATGCAGCAAAAACGCTATATGCTGCTGGAGAGCGGCGGGAACAGGTTTACGTTGATCTCATCGATCGCTCCTTACAAACATCCACGTTGGGAACAGGGTTGGGGTTCGGACAGCCTCCAGAAAAACGTCTAATCATTCCAGCCCGAGAGTTTGCCTACCCCTGGGCATTACGGCTCAAGGATGGTAAGGTCGCGGCTAAGGGTGGCGAATCGAGCAAAGTTTATTTTAATAGGGGCTACTTTAGAGACCCGATCGCTGCCGGTAAACCAATCTGGACTGGCCCGTTAGAGACATCGATGACACCGTGAATCCATCGATCGCTGTGGTTAGCACCAGCTACTCCCTGCCGTTCTACAGCGCTAAGCATGAAGTTCTGGGCGTCATGGCGCAGGATATGGAGTTGGGCTTTCTCAGCAAGAAGCTGTCAACAAATGTGATGCGAGATGCCGGACACTTCATTTTAGTTAGCGCCAAAGGAAATTTACTCGCCTACCCGCCCGATCCGCAGCAGGCTCTAGACTTGAAACCTTTTCCACAGCTCAGCAACTACTCAGACCTATGGCAGCTAATGCAAGATGCGCTGCAGTCGGGGGCTAGCGGTGGCGTCATTCGATGGAAAGATGACCAGGGAAGCGAAAATTTTGGGCATATCAGCGCATTCCTAACAACAATTGGGTTCTGATGGCTGTTGTTCCAGAATCTGTTGTTTTGGGTCCTGTTGTCCGATTTACAGCGATCGGTGCTTTGGGATCCATTCTTGGGGTTTCAGTTGTTCTGGGAGTGGTAGTTGCGATGTTCGTCAAGCGGTTGAACCAGCGATTGCAGCCGATTATGGACGAGTGCAACCGACTAGCAGAAACCAGTTCTAAGAGCGAAGAACTCATGAGCCGGGAGGATGAACTGGGCCGGTTGACGATCTCCTTTTATGCTTTGCTAGGACAGGTAACTGTCAATGAGCGACGGTTGCGAAAGGAAATGGCAAAATCGGCACAGGCATTTCAAGCACTACAACAAACTCAAGCACAACTTATTCAAACTGAAAAAATGTCTAGCTTGGGGCAGCTTGTAGCAGGGGTTGCCCACGAAATAAATAATCCGATTAACTTCATCTATGGCAACCTGCCCCACGCAACCAACTACACTCAGGATTTGCTCAAGCTGATTCAGCTTTATGACAGGAAGTATGGAAATGCTGATTCAGAAATCCAAGCCTATTGTGAGGACATCGACCTGGATTTCCTGATCAGTGACCTTCAGAAGATGCTTGATTCGATGAGTATTGGAGCCGATCGCATTCGGGAAATCGTGCTGTCACTGCGAAACTTCTCGCGCCTGGATGAGGCGGCAATGAAGCGCGTCAATATTCATGAGGGAATCGATAGTACCCTGCTAATTCTGCAAAACCGCCTGAAGGAAAGCCCTGGGCATCCAGAGATCGAAATCGTCAAACATTACAGCGATTTGCCTTTAATAGAGTGCTACGCTGGACAGCTCAATCAGGTGTTTATGAACATTCTGAGTAATGCGATCGATGCCTTAGACAAATTTAATCAGGAACGCCTGCCTGAGGAAATTGCTCTAAAACCTGCCAAAATCACTATCACAACTGAGCTGGTAGAAGCTCTTGAGGTAGAAGGCAACGGACAAGGAGCGGAAGCGGCAAAGTCACTCGTTCAAACTTCTTGCCCCTTATCGCACAGTCCGCGCCCTACTCACTCCTTCATTGTCATTCGTATTCTGACAATGGCCCTGGCATTCCTGAACAGCATCGCGGCAAACTGTTTGACCCGTTTTTTACCACGAAGCCAGTGGGTAAGGGAACAGGGTTGAAGCCTCCATCAGCTATCAGATTGTCGTTGAAAAACATCATGGAACCCTGAAGTGCTTGTCAGAGCCGGGACAGGGAGCAGAATTCTGGATAAAGATTCCGGTTCGCCACCGGTTTCCATGATGGGAGCGGAAATACAGAGAACAGCTTACAAGAAAGCTCACAATGACTGTTCTAACTGCCTTCTAGCAACCGCTCCATTGTTCGATCAATAAGGTTCAATCCCTGCTGGATGTTCTCAACAACGCTGAGCTGTCTACGTAGTTCGGATGCTCCTGTGAAACCTTTTGAATACCAGGCCATGTGTTTGCGTGCCTGACGAATACCCCGATCGCCTTTATACTCCCACAACATTCGCAAATGGTCACGGGCACACTGTAACCGCTCAATAGCTGTAGGAGGGGTTTTCTAACTCCTGTTTTGAGGAAGTGGTCAATTTCTCCAACCAAAAAGGATAGCCAAGCGTTCCTCTAGAACACATCACACCGTCTGCCCCTGTCTGCTCCAAACATCTGACTGCGGCTTCCACAGAAAAGATGTCTCCATTGGCAATCACAGGAATTGAGAGGGTTTCCTTTAATCGAGCAATCCATTCCCAATTAGCAGGACCGTTATACCCTTGTGCACGTGTCCGACCGTGAACTGTAATCATCTGCGCCCCAGCATCTTGCATGCGTTTGGCAAACTCTAAAATGTTAATCTCCTGCTCGGTCCAACCGATTCGGGTTTTAACCGTAACAGGAACATCAACAGCGCCAACCACTGACCGAACGATCGCTGCTGCTGTTTCGAGCTCCCGCAGTAAGGAGGAACCGCCCCATTCTTTGTAATCTTGTTCACTGGACAGCCCATATTAATGTCTATGGTGTCTGTCCCTTCATCCACCGCCTTTCGCGCTGCTTCCGCCAGAAACTGAGGGCGGCAGTCAAACAATTGAATGCTAACAGGCCGTTCATTTGGGTCCACCTCCATAATTTGAGGTAGCTGCTTTGTATGATGCAGTCTAGTCGCGTTAACCATCTCCGTATACATCATTGAATCCGGAGCATAGCGACGGACAAGACGCCGAAAAACCAAATCGGTCACGCCCGATAAAGGCGACTGTAACACCCGACTTCCAACCTCAAAATGTCCAATCTTCAAAGGGGACGATAGACGCCCCTTAGTTCAGGAGAGAGAAACCATCGAACCAAGCATTGTTAAGTTTTATCGGGACACTCCCGAAAATCTAGAAGAATTGAGGACTGACAATAGAGAATCTACTGTCCTCCCCAAACCTTCTCAAGTACCATGTGGGGCGAAATATCAGCCATATTTCCTGTCAAAGACTTGATACCAACAAAGCGATCGCTCTTAGGAAGCAAAATGCTGGATTGGTAGGACCAAATAACGCAATAGTGTAGGTTTTCACAGCAACCGATAAATGCATAGGAGCACTGTCTGTGCAAAGCATCAAACTAGCTCCAGCAATCATTGCAGCTAGCTTACCAATATCCGAAGGCGAAGTGACTTTCACCCTGGGGCTAGCGTTCACTAACGCTTGAACAAAATCGGCATCCTCAGGTCCCTGAATAACCACAATAGGTAGATGGGGTTGTCGTTGTTCAAAATCTTGTACAATTCCTTGCCAGCTCTCAACTGGATAAATCTTATCGATCCCTTTTTTCTTTGCTAACTGGCTTGATCCTCCATGGATCAGGACGTAACCACTGTTTTGAACTCCTAATCGCTTCCGCTCTGCATCTGCCCAATCAATGTCCTTCGTTGACACGCTTACAGATAATTCGGGACAAGGGCTATTAATGTCCAAACCCTTAAGCAAGTCATGATACATCTCGGCTGCATACTGGTCCTTCTTAAGAGGAACAGCATTTGTCAGGAAAGACTCACCCGATTTGCCAGCATATCCCACTCGAACCGGAATCCCTGTTAACCAGAGCAGTAGCCCAACAGTCCAACGTTGCCCTAGAGACAACGCTATATCGTATTCACGCTCACGGACCACCCCAAGTAGATTACCAAAATCCGCTAAGCTATTGCGGTCCTTAAAATCAAACAGAATAGTCTGCTGAACTGACTTGGACACTCGATAGGCGTCTTTTGATCTAGGCTCAACAACTACATCGATTTGAGACTCAGGATAAAACCGCTTTAAGTCATCCAACGTTGGGAAGAATAAAACCTGATCGCCAATTCCGCCGGGAACAAAGGCTACTATGCGCATATTAGAAGGAAAATATTTCTTTACGCTAACTCGCTCCTTATTTTAGGGAAGATACCGTAAAGTTTTGAGATTTACACGTCACCATCAGATCACAATTTAAAATAATGACTCCTGAAAACTCACTCTAGGTGAACTTTTTGAAGCACAAATTCTAGAGGAAAGCTGTGTACCTACTCATTCCAGCCGCTGGCTCAGGCCGCCGCATGGGAAGCAGTCGTAATAAATTGTTACTACCGCTACTCGATAAACCATTAATTGCTTGGACACTTCTAGCCGTGAAAGCTTCACGTACAATTCGCTGGATTGGGCTTATAGGGCAACCTGAGGATTTTCAGGATTTTAAGGAGATTGCCACTAACCTCTCGCTGACGAAGATTATTCACTTCATTCCTGGAGGGACAACACGACAAGAATCCGTTTACAAAGGCTTACAGGCTTTACCAGCGGTAGCGGAAAGAGTATTAATCCACGATGGTGCGAGGTGTCTTGCGACCCCGGACTTATTCGACAAATGTGCAAATGAGCTTTCTCGCTGTCCAGGTTTGATTGCTGCTGTCCCTATAAAAGACACTATCAAGGTGGTAGAGACAACCACCGGCCTGATTACAGGGACACCTGATCGACAGAAGCTTTGGGCAGCTCAAACTCCTCAGGGATTTGAGGTAGAAACACTAATTCAATGCCATAGAAAGGGGCAAAATCAGGGATGGGAAGTCACTGATGATGCAGCCCTTTTGAGCAGTGTGGGTACCCCGTCAAGATAGTGGAGGGGAAGAGACCAATCTGAAGGTGACCACACCTGTAGACTTAGCGATCGCTGAATTTATTTTGCGGCAGCGCGGAGCTTTGAGGAATTCTTAGAATTAATTAATAACAGAGGATCTTCGCCGAGAAAGCACCGGCCATCTTTCAGGCGCAGCAAAAGGACCTCTAAACCGAACTCTACTTTATTCGATCGGCTTTCGGTCAACGCGTTTCACTGAATCCCGAAATAGAGAGACGGATTAGAAGCTTGGTTACTAGAAAGACAACCAAAAGATACAAACGCTTAGCAGCATGTTTTCTAAACTAACAGACTGGTGACTTTTGCTCACTCGAAGTAACTCAATTAACAAAACTGGGATAAAAATACCGGTTAGGGATAACAGTACATAAAAAAACGTTTTCCACTTATCCTGCTAGTAATAAGAGCCAGGAGAAAAGCGAGAGGAGCAAATATGAGAATGTAATGCAGAAAATCAACGATTTTCGCTATGTAAAACTTAGAAGGAAGCACGTAGCTCAACAGCGCCAATTCGGGGTGTAATCGAATGTTTGAAGCTGTTGAATTTGATCCGTGTACACCCGAAGAGTAGCGTCAGCATAGGTGATGACAAAGCGGTGGATGGCACCATCCGTAAAAGCATTTGAAACATATACTTCAGGACTTGTGCCGTTGTCACCTGAAAGGGGTGTACGGAGACGAACAACTAAATCCTGCTTCTCTTGCCCAACTGTCAAATTCCGCTCATAGGGATTTTGAGAAAGGGAAACTATACGAGCTGGTCCACTCTGATTCTTATTGCTCGTCGCAATAACTAAACTTAATGTAAATTCAGAAGCCTCCTTTAAACGCTGGTTTATAAATGTTGCTGAACTTGACGTTTCTAACCAACCTTGAGGCGAAAGAGAAACACCATTATCAAAAGACGAGGATTGCTTTGCGCCCTTCCAAATAAGATTTGGAGAATGTTTCCTAGTATCTGAAAAAGCTTCGTCGCCTTTAAAGCGATATTCCGTAATAAGAGAACTTCCCAAAACATTGGGAGCGCTGCCTGACTCCAAAAGCTTCGCTACAGCATCTTCAGAACTTGCACTATCTGCAATTGCAAGTTCGTAAATCGTCCCCGCCCATGGGCGATCGCCCGTTCTTTCATTGCCTATTAAAAGTGGGAAATCAGCACTCCAATTAGAAATATTTACTACATTATGTAGTCCGATCGTAATTAGAAAAACAGCTATTAAATAGCCAATAAATGCAGCCGTTAATTGCTTTACGGTTAATTTTCTCAAGCTTGAATGAAACATCCCATAAAACTTCTGCCCAAGCGGCTTCGAACCCAATTGATGAATAAAGTAACCACAGACTCCCCCACTGGTATTTGTTAAAATATCACTCAAGCTAGAAGCTCTACTAGGCAAAAAGTCTGCAACAGCTCAATCGTTGTAGAAAAAGCCAGGCTTGTTATGAATACAAGAACAAAAATAATCGCGTTGCTTAATCGAGTTTTTTGGAACTAAACCGACTCAAGCTAATCCCAAATGGAATAAATAAAAATATATTGGCAACCTGATCAACTAAGTTGCTAGTTCTCCTTAAACTTCCTAATAGCTGATGGACAAAAGTATCTTCTTGAATAGAAAAGTCAAAAGGATAAAGTGTTGCTAGTACTATTAGCAAAAACTAAGGACTATAGGCAGGATAACAGATTGCCCTAGAGTCTTTAAAACAGAATGTTTATTCACAGATTTACGGCTGTTCATAGCTCATGTAGAGATAAAACAATTCTTACTAGGACCGAAAGGTTTTTTCGCTGTTTTTAGTAAAGCAGCTTAAATAAATAAAAGATAAGGGCAGAGAGTCAACAAACGTTCAAGTTTTTCTATTTAAATTTCTTCTTGTTGAGCGAATAACGGTAGAAGAATTCATCATTTTGAAAAAAAGCACTCTAAGAACTTACCTTTTGCAACATCAGCAAGAGTAATCCATTCAGGATTAGATATATACTGAGTCATTTGAGTTTGATGCTGCTCAAGAGCCTTACGCTTTATAGTTTCGACAGATGCAAGCTCAGTTGAGTAACGAAAATCTTTTAATAATCTCAAGCCAAACCATGATGATAAGGTGTTCTTAAGAGCAGACTTTATTTCCCATCGTTCCCCGGAGAAACCAACCCAGGGCCAATGAAACCAGAACCACACGGGATACTCGTAAACCATTGCGTTAATGTTGCAGATTCGCAAAGCTGATACCACAATTGAATTCGTCATTACATGATCTAAATGACCTTCTTTGTAGTATGGAATAAAAATCTGTTGAGGTTTATTCTCTCGAAGAATTCCAGTAACGTTATGAACGGCAGTTTCTTGACTATCGATTAATTTTCCATCCTCATAATTCAGGAAAATTATATCCTTCTCATCTACACCAAGAATTCCACACGCAGCGATCGCCTCCTTAACTCGAATCGCCCTCAATTCATCCTCCGGCATGAAACGGCTGTGAGACTTAGAGCCATCAGTCATATATACGACTTTAATATCTGCACCGGCCTTCTTCTTTAAGAAAATTGTTCCGCCACAGCCCAATGTCTCATCATCCTGGTGGGGTGAAAAACGATCGCAGATTGTTGAAAATCTTCCAGACCAAGTTTCTTTGAAGAGCGATGCAAGAAGTTTCTATACGCGTTACGAAGTAGAGCTTGAAGAGAAAAATTACCATTGTCGTGTCTTTTTTAAGAGTTTTAGTCTAGAAAAATGTCGTCAGTTCAACAAACTAAATGCTTGTCAAGAATATTTGAATCTAACTAGATTAATCGCGTTACAGCTTACCTGAAGAGTTATAAGAACTAACCATCTTACAAAGAAGGGAACTTGTTTAAATCCTGAAAGTGCTGGTGTGACAATGCCTCTTAAAGTTACGGATTTTCACTTAAATTGATTTCTAAACTAGCCGTTCATAATGCTTAGGATCGCGGATTAAATAAAACCGAATATTTTGACTTCTGAAGAGGCAAATGGTCGTTCGCCCGTACAAAAAGTATCGAAGTTATTTAGTTCCCGTTCCTTAGTCACTTGCAGAACTTTAACATAAACAATTTATCTGAGATACTGAAAAGCTCTCTAGCGATCCAAAACAAAAGTCAATACTGATGGTGAGAGGGTCAAAACACGTTGTCATAAAATATACCAATAGAGCAATTAAGAGCGGTGCTTACAAACAAAATTGCGGTAGAACACCTTGTCACAATCCCTCCCCCATTATTAAATTCTGCCTACTAAAGGTGTTCACAGGTCTTTATCTATTGCTTCAGGAAGCACTCTAGCTTTCGCTCAGACATTCCTTTAATCTGCCTACTCGGCTTTATAAACTATTTAGGAGCTTCATGGTTGTATTAAGTGATAGTGAAATCCACAGTAGTTTAGACGTTCGAATACCATGCCAAGCTTTATTCTTCTTTGTTAGAGGCTACCTGAAAGCTCCTCTCTGATTCTCTCAATTAGTTTTCTATCTGCAGAGATTTATCTTACTGGTAGACCAGTTTTTTCCAGGGTGTCCTGCGAGTTCAATTGTCTACGTCCAGGTAGTATCTTTCAGAAACTTTCAATCAAGGATGGTAAGTATTTTACAACTCGGTCTACTCTGACAGAATAGAGCGAATTTCATATCCAGGTCTAGGCTTAACCTTCCAGCTCTTCCATTAATCCCTGATATAGGTATGCGTGCTCCCGTACTAACAATCTTTTACCAGTTCAATCCTTGGCACAGCACAATAGGAGGGATTCAGACTGTCATTAGCTACTTCATTAAGTATGCTCCGTCCGAATTTAAGGTTCGTTTAGTAGGAACTGGAAGCGATTCAGAAAAACCTTTAGGTAAATGGTACGAAACAGAGTTTGCCGGTAGGGAACTGATGTTTCTGCCCCTAATTGCCTTAGAGAATGATGATGTAAGACGCCGAGTTCCAACGACGGTGAAGTATGCTGCCGCCTTGCTTGGACACAACTTTGCCTCTGACTTCATGCACTTCCACAGGCTAGGCTCCACTCTAGCAGCAATTCCCTGGTCGGGGATAAGACATTTTTTATTCACAATGACATTCGTGGGCAAATGATGTCATCAGACAGCAAGAATGCAATTCTTTGGCGATATTTTCCTCAAGCATACTTTGGACTTGAGAGAATGCTGGTAAAACAGTTCACACAAATTCTTTCCTGTAACTCTGACTCAGTTAAGCTTTACCAGGAACTTTATCCCAACCTCGCAGATCGCGTCTCCTTCATTAGAAACACGGTTGACAATGAGGTCTTTTATCCACTGACTCAAGAGGAACGGGATCAGAAAAGAATTGAATTAGCAAGGCAGCTTGGACTGAATGATGAGACGAAATTTATTTTGTTTGCAGGTCGCCTTCATCCTCAGAAAGATCCTTTGTTGTTAGTCCATTCTATTGCTGCCTTAAATGAGGACAACGTTCATCTGTTGATAGCAGGTGATGGAGAATTAGCTAGTCAAACGCGTCTTGAAATAGAACAACTGGGATTAACTGGCAAGGTTTCAATGCTTGGTCCAGTCAATCAGGCAAGGCTTGCAAACTTACATCGTCTTTGTAGTGTTTTTGTACTCAGTAGTGCCTATGAAGGACTTCCTTTAGTTGTTCTTGAAGCGCTTGCTTGTGGAACGCCTGTGGTAACCACTCGTTGTGGCGAAACCCCAAGCTCTTAACAGACGATAGCGGTGTTGTGTGCTACGAACGCTCAACTGCAGCGATCGCCAACGCATTACGTAAAGTGTTGTTGAATCCAGACGATTATCCAAGTGAAGCTTGTGTAAGGACTGCGAAACCCTATAGTGCTCGTAGTGTTGTCACTAATGTTTACAGCGATATGTTGAAACGCTGGAATCCTTAAGCCAACCTTCCCTTTGAATTAGGTAGTTACTCTCTCTGTTCGTAGTAAGGATACTTAACATGAAAATTGCTGTCATAGGCTCCAAGGTTTACCCCAAGCAAGGTGGAATCGAGCACTATTGTGCCGAAGTGTATCCCCGGATGGTTTCTCAAGGGCACTCTGTCGATCTATTTGCCCGTTCGTCCTACACTGGCTTGCCCTGGTTCAATAAATACGACTATCGAGGAGTTAAGGTTATATCCTTACCTTCTCCAAATCTAAAAGGAATAGACGCTTTCCTCACTTCAGCATTTGGAGCGCTTGCAGCAAGCGGAAATCGATACGACATCGTCCATTTTCATGCGTTGGGGCCGTCGCTGTTCAGTTTCTTACCCAAAATTGCATCTTCGGCAAAAGTGGTTGTGACCTGTCAAGGATTAGACTGGCAAAGGGCAAAGTGGGGCAAGTTGTCCAGCAAGTTAATCTACCTAGGCGAGAAAACGTCTGTTCGTTTTGCAGATGGTATCATTGTTGTCTCTGAAGCGCTGGGTTCATACTTCATGGATACTTATGGCAGGTCAACAGTGTGCATTCCAAATGCTCCTGCCAGCTATGAAGCGTCCGATTCCAAGTTTTCTTATGGTGCTTCCTTAGGGTTAGAGAAAGGGCGTTACATCACCTTTGTAGGAAGACTCGTGCCAGAAAAGTGCCCTGATTTATTGATAAGAGCGTTTCAGAAGCTCCGCCCTACTGGCTGGAAACTTGTTCTTGCAGGTGGCAACAGTGATACGGGAACTTATATCACTGAACTGAGCGACCTTGTGGCAGGAGATCCAGATATTTTGTTTGCTGGGGAATTGAGAGGAAGTCGTCTTGCAGAGATTGTCCGAGGCTCAGGACTGTTTGTCCTGCCTTCAAATTTAGAAGGATTGCCGTTGGCCATGCTTGAAGCAATGCAGGAAGGCATTCCAGTACTTGCTAGTGATATTCCTCCTCACCAGCAACTTTTAGGAGAGGATCGCGGTCTATTGTTCCAAGCTGGAAATTTAGATTCAATAGTTGAGCGCCTGAACTGGGCACTCAAAAATTCTGAAGCTATGATGACAATGTCTCAAATTGCCCAGGAGTATGTGAAACTTCATTACAACTGGGACCGCATAACTGAGGATAATTTGAGATTGTACGAAACCCTGCTTGGTCGGGCTAAAGGATCGGTGATTACTGAGAAGGTGAAAGCACCGATTTAAGTACGTCAAAACCTGCACTAATTTTTTGCCCTAGGATCAGGAAAAAATGCGAATCGAAACTACTCTTCAGCCCCCTCAACACATTCTTGGAAGAGTGAGGGGCGAAGCATGAACAAACTCTCATTACCATCGTTTAGATTAAAGCGCCACCTCTGGCCAGCTTTGGCTACATTTGCTTCAGTGATTGGAGCCTCATTTGCATATTTGTTAACCGCTTCACCTGTTTACGAAACTAATGCAAGACTCATCCTAGATGAAAGACGGGTCAGTGTTTCAGAATTAGGTCGAACGTTAAGCGAGGTACCTAACAGTGTGCCCGGAGGACCAAGTCCAATTGCAACCCAGGCAGAATTGGTCAAATCTCAGCAAGTTTTGAGGAGGGCGATCGATCAAGTCTTTGGACAAGGAAATGGAGAATCTCTAAAAGCTGCTCCGACGGTCGAGAAACTGAGCAGAGATCTAAGAGTCAAAATTATTCCAGCTACCAACATCCTTGAGCTGACCTACAAAAATCAAGATAAAGAGCTGGCCAAAAACTCCTTAACGCTATTACAGAAGCTATGGTGGAGGAAGATGCCAGATCAATTCGATTAGAAGCGTCTTCCGTACGAAAGTTTCTTGAGACAAAAGTTCCAGAAGAACAAGCTAAGTTAGAGCAGGCAGAGGTCGCTGAAAGCCAATACAGAAGGGCAAGTGGAATTATTGCGCCGACTCCTCAAACGGAGAGTTTAGTAAGGGACTTAGCCTCGATCGAAGAGCAGGAACGCACGCTGATTGCTCAAATTAGGGAGGCGAGAACTAGAGGTAATCTGTTGCAAGGGGTTACTGGTGTCAATGCGTTAAATAACGCGTACGCTGCTATTCGTTTGGGTCAAGATGAAGAGCTGAGAAAACTGAGAAGTAGCCTTATCGATCAAGAAGCATCCGTAATCGATAAGCGTTCCCGTTTGGGTGATAAGCACCCAGACCTCCTTGCGGCGATGGAACAACGTGATTCGACTCGTGCTCTTTATGCTCAACAACTTGCTCGGATTCTCCCTAATAGCCGAGGAACCAATAGTAGCGGCGTTTCAGATCAAATCAGTGCAGACCTCATTTCTAAATTCATTACGGGTGAGGTTGAGCGAAACGCTCTTGAAAGTAGGCTGCAAGCTGTCCAATCTGAACGAGGACGATTGCGGTCACGTATTGCTCAGTTTCCGATCGCCCAACAACCATTGGCCGCTTTGGTCCGCCAACGCCAGGAATCTGAGAACTCTCTGAAGTTGCTGCAAGGCAAACTGGAGGAAGCTCGCATCGCCGAAGCCCAACTTGTAGGCAATGTTCGAATTATTGATCGAGCAGAAACCCCCTCATCTCCTGCCGCTCCCAAGCCATCAATGGTTCTTGTTGTTGCCGTTTTTGCTGGCCTTTAGCGGCGGGCGTTGTTCTTTGTTGGAGCTTCTAGACGATACTATTCGAGACGAAGCGGATGCAGAAGCTTTACTACAGGTTCCTGTCTTAGGAGTTCTGCCTAAAATTAATGAATCTTTGGTAGGACCTTACAGTTTCGAAGATTTCTTAAACAACCAGACGCTCGTCGAACCTTACCGCAGATTACTTAAAGCTATCGAATCTCGCGGTAGTGTGAAGCCCAAAGTTGTTTTGATCGGTAGTGCTACTGCTGGCGAAGGGAAATCTACCGTGACGGCTCATCTGGCTGCTGTCGCAGCGATGCTATCCCGTCAAACATTGATTGTAGATGCCGATTTAAGAGGACCTCTCCAGCATACGTTCTTTAATCTCCCTCCTACCCTGGGTTATCTGAAGTAGTTGAGGAGAGAAGCACTTTAGAAAATGCTGTACAGTCTACTGAAGTTGAGAATCTTAAGGTTTTGACTTACGGTCAGAAACTTGAACGCCCCTCAGCACTTTTGGAATCGCCTTCAATGAGCAGTCTTTTAAAGGATGCGGCTGCCCATTATGACTTGGTGCTGTTAGATACCTCACCGATTAGTGCTTACGCAGATGCCATTACGCTAAGTCAGCATACAAATGGAATTTTGCTAGTCGTCCATCCGAATGTTACCCCGAAGACTTCCTTGCTGCGTTCAGCTGCAGAGCTAAGAGAAAGTGGCGCGCAAATTCTGGGAATTGTTATTAATGAAACCCCAGAATCTAAAGACAGCTACCTAAGTTCGATTGAATCTCATCAACCTCCATTTAATCCGCTGAGATCATCTCGGCCTCACGAAGAACCATCCGTTGGGGTATCAAAATCAGATCTAAACCCAGGAGGTCTGGGCTAGTTCTTAAAGAAGCAGTCAATATTGAAAGGGATACTTCTGATAATCTCTTTGACTCCTAGTGATCGCTGCTTTTTGAATTACGCTACAAGACGTTCGTTTTATCAGGTGCATCTTTCAAAAAAATTTGAGTTCTTTGTATCTCTGCTGTCTACCAATTTTTCAACTAATAATTGACGGATCTGCCTTATGAGAACCACGAGATTGCTCTTTTCTGTTGGCCTGGCGTTAACTCTATCCCTCGAGTTAGTAACTCAAAACGCAGTCCATGCACAAACTCCTCCCGAACAAATAGCAGAAACCCAAGCGGCTGTACCTTTGAAGCAGGGCGATCGCGTCCGCATAACCGTTGTTGGATTTCAAGAGTTATCGGGTGAGCAAATGGTATTGTCCGATGGTACGGTAGAACTGCCAATGGCGGGTCGTGTTGCCGTAGGAAACCTAACCCCTACTCAAGCAGTGGCAAGAATTACAGAGGCTTTACTTCCGTATGTTCGGCGTCCTCAGGTTGGCCTTTCTATTCTTAGCGTCAGTCCTATCCGCATTAGCGTATCAGGCGAAGTTTTACGTCCAGGACCGCGTCTACTAACGCCTCCCAGTCCCACGAATTTTTCAGACAATAATTCATATCCATCTAATTTGAGAGACAGTACTGCTATCAAGTTGAGTGATGCGCTGGTGCAAGCAGGCGGCATTAAGCCCAACGCAGACATCCGTAACATTACCATTCGTAGAGCGTCTTTAGTTGCCCAAAATGGTCCTGCTTTTACCAACAAGTCAAATCTCACCAAAAATGAAATAAAGGTGGATTTGTGGAAGGCAGTCCAAAATGGAGATATGACAGCAGACTTACCAATACTTGATGGTGATGAAATTATTGTTCCAACTGCACCAACCACAAGCGCAGATCAGCAGCTCTTGCTAACTTCAACAGTTGCTCCCAACAAAATCATGGTGCAGGTTGGTGGTCAAGTTCAAAAACCAGGAAGGGTTGAAATCGAGCCAACTGCTGGGGTGAGTGACGCAGTTGGAGCGGCAGGCGGACTTACGGACAAAGCCGACAGTGGTGAGATTGAACTTATTCGCATGAGTCCAGCAGGCCGACTTGAGAAGAAGAAATTGGCTTTTGGAGACCCATCCGGTCCGTTAATGAATGGCGATTTAATTGTCGTTAAGAAGTCTACAGGCAGCAAAATTACTGATTTCCTGGGCACCGTTTTTGGTCCAGTTGTTGGACCCATTCTATATCTCTTGAAGTAGGTCAAGCATGTTGACGGAGCGTCAGAAGAAATCCTTCCCCCATCCTGCTCTGGTTTTAGGCACAGTAGGAGTAGTGTTCGGTATCGCCGCAGGTTTACTGGCAGGTGCTGGGCCTCTATATCTCAGCTTGATTTTTGTAGCATCAGCAGTACTAATCTACTTTTTCACCAATTTTGAGTATGCCGTACTCGGCTTTTTAGTTCTACGAAGTTCGCTAGATATTTTTCTGCCCAACAAATCCCTGCCGCATTTGCGGTTGGAATTGACGGCCTAACTCTGCTCTACCTAACAGTTCAACTTTTCGAAAACAACCTATACAGATAGACAAGTTCTTTTGGATTTTTGCAGCATGGATTGCCGTGCAGGGGTTGTGGGTTATTCTCTTGCCTGTGGGTGGCCTAGGGCTAGATGCTTCGTATTTGACAGACGCGGTCCGTGAATGGACCCGTTTGTTTTCGTGGCTTATGGTCTACTTGCTTGTGATGCAGCTTCGAGGTCGGATTGCTCCAGCTAAAGTGATCTCTATCCTGTTTCTAGGACTTCTGGTGCCGCTTACAGTTGCAGCAATGCAGACATTTCTTCCGCAATCTTTACTACCTTCAATAATTGCAGCCAAGGCAGCTACTGACTCCCCATTTGCTGAGGCCTCTCGCATCAGTGGAACCCTAGGGCACTCCAATACGTTTGCAACTTTTCTATTACTTTTTATTAGCTTGACTTGTTGGAAGATTAAGCAAGAAAAGAACCGTTTGATCTGGATCTCATTGCTGATTTTAATTCTATTTTTCTACGTCAGCACTAAAGCGTTATTCAGCTTGATGATGCTTGGCGTATTTGTTCTTGTGCTGATCGTTCCTAGGGTGAATCCTATAAGATTGCTTGGTGGTCTACTAATCATTGGTATCGTAATTACTTTGTTCGCCAGTACAGAATTCGGGCAGGCACGTCTTGGTTCGATCGCAAACACCCCGCTCCTCAATCCAAACATTGACGTATCTAGAGCAATTCTTCTCTCGGCTGGAGATAACAACAGCTTTAACTGGCGGATTGCTCAATGGAGCTATTTATTGGATCAGTGGAAACAATTCCCGATCTTTGGTTTTGGATTAGGAACAAGTATTTATGTCAGTACCAACAAGCTTTTACCTCACAACGACTATGTTCGGCTCTAGTTGAAGGTGGAATTGTAGGGTTAACAACCTTTCTTGCGTTTCTGGGCATCCAGGCGCTATACCTTGTGCGCTTGATTCGCTCGACGCCTATTCAAAGTGCACAAAGCGATTTATGTCTCTCTCTACTAGCCGTACTCTTAGCAATCCCAGTCGGCATGCTGACTGAGAACATTTGGAGTCATACCACCTTATTCTTTTACTGGTGGACAATGTTTTCGGTAGTAGGGTGGAATTGGAATGAGCGAGCAGTCCCTAAAGAGAAAGACCCATTATTAGTTGAGGCTTAGTTCCGCAAAATGAATGCTTTTCTTAAGTATGTTTTCCAAGATTGGGATATTAATAGAGAAACAAGCTTTAAGTCTCGACTAGCTCTTGCATTATTCCGGTTATCACAAATCTCTAGAAACTTACCAGGTTATCTGTTTTGGCTCCATCCTCTCTCCCGTGGAGTTTACCAGATCTTCGTTGAATGGGTACTTGGTATTGAGTTACCTTGGGACACACAAGTAGGATTGAGTCTTAAACTTCATCATGGAGTAGCCCTTGTAATTTTCCATGAGACCATTATTGGCAACAATTGTGTATTAAGACACTCAACAACGATCGGTAATAAAAAACTTCCTGATGGCTCTTACAGCACCTCACCAAAGATAGGAAATAATGTGGACATTGGCTCCAACGTTGTGATTTTAGGCCCAATCACTATTGGAGATGGTGCGGTTATTGGAGCAGGCGCAGTAGTTGTGAAGGATATTCCAGAAAATGCTGTGGTTGTTGGTAATCCCGCGAAGGTAATCCACATTATGGAAAACGGTCAAACTGCTGCCCAAAGTGATGAGCTGGCTATCCTAAAATCAAATAGCCAATAGTCTTACTGCCTGTGATTCCTAGATCTATGCTGAGGCTGAATGATTTGATCATAAATTGTGCCGAAAGTATCTAAGCTGGAGAACTCAAATGAAAGCGGAAGAGTTAAAGGTACCAAAGGTTTCTGTTGTAATTCCGGCATTTAACTCAATGAAATATTTGCCGGAAACGTTGGACAGCGTCTTAAAGCAAACATTCACCAATTTTGAAGTCATTATCATTAATGATGGCAGTTCGGATCATATTGAACAATGGGCAGGCCAGTTAACAGATCCACGGGTCAAGCTTTTTCGCAGAGCAATCAAGGGGTTTCTATAGCCAGAAATACAGGCATTTCAAAGGCTCAGGGTGAATACATCGCGTTTATGGATTCTGATGATCTTTGGGATGAAACGAAGCTTGCTAAGCAGGTTTCTTGCTTAGAGTCTCATTCAGATGTTGGTTTAGTCCATACCTGGATGGCTTTAACAGACGCTGAAGGAAACCCTACGGGCAGAATAATGCGAACCGCTGCGAAAGGAAACGTTTGGGAACAACTCATTGAGAAAAATCTCGTGGCTTGTTCCTCAGTAATGGCTCGTCGCGACTGTTTTACAAGTGTGGGGCTTTTGATCCAGATCTAAGTCCAATTGAAGATTGGGATATGTGGATTCGAATTGCGTCTAAATATCTCTTTGCCGTAATTGACGAGCCGTTGTTGTACTACCGTCAGGTGCCGACCAGTATTTCTAAAAACTGCAAAGTAATGGAGAAGTCTTTTCAAAGTTTAATTGAAAAGGTTTTTGAATCTGCGCCTTCCAACTTACAGTATTTAAAGAACCGCAGCTATGGTTACGCTTATGTTTGCTTAGCGTGGAAAGCTTTACAAAGTAATAATAAAGACCACAAATTGGCTGCTTCATTTCAGCAGCAAGCGCTCACTAGCTACCCCAAATTTCGCTTCTCCAAAGAAACCATTCGCCTGAGTTTAGCGATCGCGCTCATGCGAGGGTTTGGAACAGATGGGTATGCGAAAGCACTAAACGTAGCCTATAAACTGCGTCGGTTTCTTTCTCTCAAAAGCAGGCTGTCTTCAGCAAAAGAGTAAACGACTTAACCCTTGAATAGATAAGGAAATTGGAAACAGCTTGATGCTCACTCAGAAGTTAAAGCATCTGTCATCTGATCGATTCATTCGAAATCTTGGTTGGCTGGGTGCAGCAGAGTTAATTAATCGCATCTTTCGTCTGTTAACGACAGTCACACTAGCTCGTGTTTTCTCTCCATATGATTATGGAATGGTGTCAGTAATCTACACGGTTTTTGACATTGCAGGTTCTCTTAGTCTTACTGCCGGAATTAGAGCCAAGATTGTTCAAACGGACGAAAAACTTTAGACAGTGTTTGTAACACCTCGTACTTTCTGTTCTGGGTCATATGCGGTTCCTTGTTTGTTTTGCAGTGTTTAGCAGCCTATCCGATCGCTCTTTTTTATAAAAACACTCAGCTTGTTCTACCAATCTGTATTCTTGGTCTTATCTACTTAATGTATCCAACCTTTATGGTTCAGGCTGCATTAATCGAAAGACAAAATCGACTTAAGGTCATTGCATGGTGCGCTGCTGCACAAGCAATATTTGCTAATATTTTGCTCGTCGTTTTAGCCCTCCTTGGTCTGGGAGTATGGGCAGTTGTATGGTCCATGGTTCTTAGTTTTCCGCTGTGGATCCTGATTATCCATCTCAACCAACCATGGCATATTTCCCAATCATCATTGGCTCTAAAACATTGGCGAGAAATTATTGGTTTTAGTGGAAAGATATTGGGAGCCGAACTACTTGTAAGATTCAGGTTAAACGTCGATTATCTGATAGTGGGACGGTTCTTAGGACTTGAAGCGCTGGGTTTATACTTCTTTGCTTTCAACGCTGGCTTAGGAATTAGTCAAAGTATTCTGAATTCTTTAGCTGCGGCGTGGTACCCTAACTATTGTGAGGCACGTGGAGATGTCAAAAGCTACGCCACCGTTTTGGTAATAGCTTCAAGACCATCGCGTTTATTGTTGTTCCGGTTGTAATTCTTCAAACCAGTTTGGCTCATTTTTATGTGCCTATTGTATTTGGAGCAAAATGGGTAAATGCTGTTCCTATTTTGATTCTGATCTGTATATCCGCGATACCTCTTGCTATATCGTTCTCTACCTCGCAGCTTCTACGCTCGTTAGACAAAACCAGCACCGATTTTGCTTGGAATCTGCTGTTCACTGGCTTTTTCGTGGTTTCCCTATTGCTCGTCGTTCACAATGGGATCTTCTGGGTAGCTGTTACAGTGCTGCTTACACAGGCTATAGCTGTGCCAGCTTTTACAATCTGGGTCAGTCGTTCAATTTTTGCAAAACAGACTTCGATCGAGTCGCCTGGCATTTCAAAACAACCAACCCAGCTCCTAGAACAGTCGGCTACAACCAAGATAAGCAGCAACGTATCTGTTCCGCCAACCGTCATTGGCACCCAACCATTTGTGGAATTAGCGAATCAGGATGGGCAGGTTCGACGGTTTTATCTCAATAAAGAACGTCATCACCTAGGGCGCGATCGGGACTGGTCTGACCTCTGCATTCCTGATGATGGTTGGGAAGTTGCCTCTAGGCACCATGCCGTTCTGGAGAAGGAAGGAACGGACTACCGGATTTATGATGGAGATCGTCTCAATCCTAGTACTAACGGAACGTTTCTCAATAAAGCCCCTATAACCTCACAGGAGGGGCATTTGCTCAGGGATGGAGACCAACTTCAAATTGGTTACGATCCGAGAAATCAGATTATCCTCACCTATTCTAATCCTAGAAGTAGACAATCGGAAAAGCTGCATTCCTAGCGAGCCAAATCTATTGAGATTGGACGAATATTTCAGTTAGTGATAAGTTCTAACCAAACGCTAAATATTCACAAACAACCCTTGTTATTGAGAGCGCGAGGCAGGTTCTTTTGTCAAGACTTTATGAAGTTCGTCCAGGCCCTCAGCATAATCACTAATAATAACCCTAGAAAGATCGGCGAAGGGGAGTTTCGGTAACGCCATTCATAGCGTGTTTAGGAAGATTGCTCATTTAATTGAGTGAAATTTTGTTGGATATTTAAGAGGAATCAAATAGATAAGAGGAATCGAATATGCAAGGACTGCTACCTACAGGTTGCGAGGGGATTCTTGAAGAGGCCGCCCTCATGTATGTTTGAATTTTGAGATGTAATCTATAAAACGTTTATAAAGTTTCGATACCAAAAGTTTACTCTCTTACTATTGAGAAGAGGTTTCACGTTTCTACTTTTCGATTTGTTTTCAGCATTATCTTCACGTTGGTTTAGGAGAACTGCTTCATATGACTCAACACTCACCACGTGTCAGCGTAGGGCTAGCGGTGTACAACGGCGAGAATTTTATCAGAGCGGCGATCGATTCAATTCTCGCTCAGACATTCACCGATTTTGAGTTAGTCATTTCCGACAACGCTTCCACGGACAAGACTCAGGAAATTTGCCTGGAGTATGCTGCGAAGGATGGCCGTATCCGCTACTACCGCTGCGAACGAAACATGGGGGCCGCTTGGAACCAGAATCGTGTGTTTGAGTTGTCAAGGGGTGAATACTTTAGGCTCGCGGCCCACGATGATGTAATTGCGCCGGAGTATCTGGCTAAGTGCGTTGAAGTGCTGGATCAGAACCCTTCAGTCGTGCTTTGCCATTCCTGGACAAAAGCGATTAATGATCAGGGCGAAGTCATCGAAGATCAGGGGATGGGAGTTTCGTTCCCCAGTCATCAAAGCTGTTGGGTTCTGTCAAACGATTGCTCACGCCATTGCTGGGTGATGGGAAGATGCACGCTGATTCACCAAAACCAAGAGAGCGTTTTCGCAGTCTGGCCTGCACCTATAACTACTGTCATCAAGTTTTTGAGTGATGCGTTCCAGCGTCCTTAAGTTTCCCCTGTGGGGAACCTACTCACACGCAGACGGTGTTTTCCTGGCAAAGCTCTCGCTTTCTGGCCCGTTTCACATTATTCCTGAGTATTTGTTCTTCAACCGAGTGCATGCGCAACAATCAATGCGTAAGTATCTCAGGAAAGATGGCCAGCAGGATTTTAGTCAATATGCAGCCTGGTGGGATCCGAACAATCAAGGACGCATTATGCTTCCAAGATGGAAAATTTTCCGTGAATATTGCAAAGCTGTGAATGAATCATCTATCGGTCTATACGATCGGCTCTGGTGCTATTTCGACATTTTGCGATGGGCACGGGGAAGTTGGCTTGTGATGCTTGAGGAATTAATTGTTGCGACACGGCAAATAATCCTGTCTTCCTTTAAGACATCTAGTCGCGAAGTTTCTGCTGATGACTCCGTTTGATTGGCTGCAAACTACGGCCTTAAATCATTTGCAAAACTGGGAGATTTCATGAGAAGGGATTTTTATTGAAACCTTTCTCACAATCCAAATAGGATCGCTGTATCTCAAAGCATTCAATCTGAGTAAACCTCATCTAATTCTTCGTTTTCTAGAAAGATTTTGGGTGAGGTTTTTTAATAGATTTATGTTTTTGTCAATCAGGTTATCTCGCGGTAAGCTGTTCTTAAATTCAAGATGGTTTGGTAATCAGATATGAAGAACTTTCCAGATTTTTCTAATGCTGGGTATCAAGTAGTCAAAGAATTAGGACGTAACCATCTTGGGGGTCGAGTTACTTACCTTGCAAAGGACATAAAGACCCAGGGTTTAGTTGTTGTTAAAGAATTTCAGTTTGCCCGATCCGGCTCAACTTGGACAGATTATGATGCCCACGATCGCGAAATTCAAACTTTGCGCGGATTAAATTATCCTGGTATTCCCAGATACCTGAACTCGTTCCAAACGAGGGATGGATTTTGCATGGTTCAGGAATACAAGCACGCTACGTCCTTAGCAGAAATGCGTAGCTTTAGCCCCGATGAGATCAAACGAATTGCGATCGCATCGCTCGAGATCCTGGCTTATCTGCAGAATCGAGTTCCTCCCGTTATCCACCGTGACATCAAGCCGGAAAATATTTTAGTTGACGACGAAATTAATGTTTATTTAGTCGATTTTGGTTTCGCGCGGGTTGGTGATGGGCAAGTTGGCATCAGCAGCGTCGTGAAGGGAACGCTGGGTTTTATGCCTCCAGAGCAGTTGTTTAATCGGCAATTGACAGAAGCATCCGATTTGTACGGCTTAGGTGTTACTCTAATCTGTCTGCTTACGGGCACAAAATCGACCGATGTTGGGAACCTCATTGATATTACTTATAAGGTTAATTTCAGACATTTAGTTCCCAAACTAAGTATTGATTGGGTTAAATGGCTTGAAAAGATGGTTGAGCCTCGATTGAAAGATCGTTACTCAAATGCTGCTGAAGCTTTAGCATCACTGCCGATTTACCCAATGCGATCGCCCGAAGCAAAGCTAAGCGAGATTAATCTTGATTTAGTCGCAACGAAGCCAGGCGAGAAGCTATTTCATACAATTGAAATCAACAATTCGGTTCCCGAAACATTTTTGGAGGGGCCGTGGGAAGTCGCCCCTCATCCCAGCGATCCCCCCATTGCCCTAGCTCCCATTCCTGGATTTCGTTTCATCCACTAATTTTCCAGGGGAATCAGACAGAATGCCAGATTGTGATTGATACCAATAAATTAATAAAGAACAAAACATTTAGCCGTAAGATTCTGTTACACACCAACACATTGCAGAAAACTTACTCGCTAGATCTTCATGTCCGGACAGCACCCCTTTCAGTCCGTGCAAAAGCCTGCCTTACGGATTGTTAATCTTTCTATTTACATTCTCATTTGCGGCTTCCTGGATAGTTGCCTGGTTTGCGCTGTTTGTAGGGAGCATGGAAGGAGCATCAGCCGTAACCTGGTTTGGGGTCGCAATCGGCGCTGCTGTCGGGTTTGAAATCGCCGCCTGGATCATGGGGACGATGGCTTCAACTGCTGGAGCAACCGCTGGGGCGATCGCAGGGTTTCTGGTTGGAGGTATTGCGATATTCATTCCTGCAATAGAAGCATTTTCAGTTGATAGCCTGACAGTCTTACCCGGTGCGGTTGCAGGGTTTACAGGGGGTGCTTTCACTGGCCTAGCTATTGGAACCGTTGTCGAAAAACAATAGTTAAAGGGGTTCCTCAAGGCCCTGGCATTACAGCATCGCTCCTGACCGTGGCGTCCGGGTTGAGTTTAGGTCTCAGTTTTGTGCTTGGGCTATCGAAACCTCTTTATATTTCAGCCGTAGTAGGAATTAATGTGCTGATGGTAGCTGTGATCATTCAGGGCTTACTTCAGGGAGTTCGAATAGCTGCACGCTATCGGAAGTCTGAGCAAAATCTCATTAAATCTTGATTACAGCAATTTCTCGAATAGTTCAATGCAGTTTCATAGGAGCTGGCATCACAAAATCCCAATTAATCACGTTACACAGGGTTTTGGCGGTAGAAATATACCGCGATCGTCTACTGGCGCTCCCAAGAGATTAATCGGAAATTAATCTGACTTCTTGTTTTTCTTCAAGTCGTGCAGGATTTTGTCGATCTCCCGAACTTTGTCAGACTTACCTTGCTGATCGTACAAACGTTTTGCTTGCTCGAACGATGAAATAGCTTCAGAAACACGCTCCCTATCTTGTAAAGCTTTACCAAGTTTGTAATACCCATTTGGGTCGTTGGGAGCAAGGGACGTATATTGACGGTAAGCAATGATTGCTGATAAGGGATCTTTCTGCTCAATGTAAAGGTCTCCGACAGCCTCTTGTGCCTCAGCCAAATCCGGTTTGAGGTAAGTTGCCCGCTGATAGGCTTTGAGAGCGTCGTCTAAGCGCCCTTTGCTTGCCAAATCTTACCCATCTGGAGCTGAATGAGGGCATTGCGAGGCTCTAGCTGCGCTGCTCGACTAAATGCTGTTAACCCCTCTGCTAAACTGCCCATGCTCAACCATGCGGCACCCAACGTGACTTGAATATTGCCATCTTTGGGTGCTAATCGAGCTGCTTTTGAAGGGGAACAAGGGCTTCTCTGGGGTGATCCTGCTTAATAAGGAGAGTCCCCATGAGATTGTAGGCTTTGGCATTACGTGGATCAAAGGTTAGTACGCGCTTGTAGGCTTGCATTGCTTCGTCGTACCGGCCCTCACGGGTTAGAAGAACGCCCTGCCCCAAGTAAGCATTAACGTGACGAGGGTTGATTTGAGTGGCGTGTCGATAGGCCGCGATCGCATCGTCGTTATCGCCCAAATTAGCCAAACTAAAGCCCAGGGCATATTGGAAATCTGCATTCTTCGGATCCAGCGCAATGGCTTGCTGATAAGCCTTAACGGCTTCGTGGAAATTGCCCTGACTCGCTTGCAGGTAGCCAATTCCAGAATAAATTCGGGGATTCTTGTTGTCCAGTTCTGCGGCTTGTTGGTAAATCGCGATCGCGCTTGAATAGTTCCCGCTATCAACCTGTTTTCGCCCTTCCTTCAGTAATTCGGTGAGGCGGTCATCGTCCTTTGTTTTACCAGCGGCAGCAGGTTGAATATAACCAACGGGAGCAGCAAGCCCAAGCAGAAGCATTAGGCTGATAGCGAATGGAGTTTGTTTAGGAGCGGTTGATTTTCCTGGCATTTTCACTACTTCAATCGGCAAGACAGTCAAGAGTGTGAGAGATTATTGCTGCGTGTTTAATTGAGAGGATGGTTCATGATTCTATCAACAACTGACATTATTCAAGGAGTGACCATCTCTAACTATTTGGGAGTTGTTACGGCAGAGGTTGTCTATGGTAGCAATGCCCTGCGAGATTTCTTTGCTGGAATTCGAGACATTATTGGTGGACGCACCGCCAGCTATGAACGGGTTTTTGAACAAGGACAGCGAGAGGCGATCGCTGAACTCGAAAAACGCGCTGAACGCTTGGGTGCAGATGCAGTCATTGGCATAGATGTTCGTACAGGAACCATCAACATCGACGAAACAGGTGTACTCCTTTTGATCACAGCAACGGGGACTGCTGTAAAGATAGGTTAACTTTCGCATATTTGGGGATCAATCTCAATCTAGTCAATCCGACTCGATCGCCGATCCTTATAGAAAGCATCCTCTATCCTAGAAGAAGGACTGAGGAAATTTTATGCAGTCAGGTTGGCGGGTTGGTTCGCTGTTTGGAATTCCCCTTTTGTCGATCCTTCCTGGTTCGTAATATTCGTGCTGGTCGCCGTGCCAAGAGGATTGCTCTGGCAAGCAAAATACCCTCATTGGGGGCTTTCACTGCTTACGCTGCCGGTGGGCTAATGGCGTTATTGCTGTTCGTCTCTGTGCTGCTGCACGAGTTGGGGCATAGTCTTGTGGCACGGTCTCAGGGGATTCGGGTAACTTCCATCACTCTATTTTTATTTGGTGGGGTTGCTTCGATCGAGCAAGAATCAAAAACTCCCGGAGAGGCATTCCAAGTGGCAATTGCTGGTCCTGCCGTAAGCATTGCGTTATTTATTATTCTGAATGCGCTCACTTTTGTAATACCCGGTGCAACCAACCCAATCAACGTATTGGCAGCGAATTTAGCGCTAATCAATCTGGTCTTGGCGTTGTTTAATCTCATTCCAGGACTCCCCCTGGATGGCGGCCAAATTCTGAAGGCGGCTATCTGGAAGGTGACCGGCGATCGCTTTAAGGGCATCCACTGGGCAGCCAGAATGGGCAGAATTCTAGGCTGGTTTGCGATCGTTCTGGGTCTATCGGCGTTTCTGCTGCGGAATGATTACAGTGGACTTTGGATTGCGTTTTTGGGCTGGTTTGGTATTCAAAATGCCAGCAACTACGATCGTGTCACCAATTTGCAGGAAATCTTGCTGCAATTGAAAGCGAGTGACGCAATGACGCGGGAATTTCGAGTAGTGGACGCAACAACTACCCTACGTCAATTTGCAGACCAGTATTTGTTGGAAGCTTCCCGCCCGATGGTTTATTTTGCTGCTTCCAATGGGCGCTATCGGGGGTTAGTTGCAGCAGATGATCTGCATTATATCGAACGCAGTCAATGGGAAACAGAACCGCTGTTCCGCATTATTCATCCATTGAACGACATTCCAACGGTTGAAGAATCGAGCCGATTAGTTGATGTCATTCGGGCAATGGAAACTCAACAGCTTCGACGGATCACTGTTTTATCCCCTGCTGGCGCAGTTTCTGGTGTCATCGATCGTGGGGATATCATTCGTGCGATCGCCCAGAAGATGAACATTCCTATCTCCGAGGGAGTGGTTAAGCAGATCAAAGAAGATGGCAACTACCCACCCGGATTTCAGTTGGGAGCGATAGCTCAAGCGGCAGCAGACGCTACGGATTCAGCAGAGGGAAGGTGTAGGCGACAGCAACGCTTGAACAGCCTGCCATTCGACCTCCGATAGGGGCTGAATATTGAATTCTGCTTCAAAACAAGTGCTGGCAGCGTCAAAAAGTGCGTCAATCACAGCCTCAATTAAAAATTCTCCTTGAAATTTTAGAGGCAGATTGGGTAAGACCACTTCTCCTGCAAATACCTGCCGAAACAGATTTGAATCGGGCTGTAATTGAATTGAGCCATGCTGCAAAATAGCGGTTCCTTTCCGCAACTGAGCGCTACCAATTAATTTGGAACCGTTTGGCAGAACTAAGTCTGCTCCTGTAGACGTTCCAAAGCAGTTGGCATTGTGGATATATGACCTGCCTGCCTGACCATAATGTAGCTCTACACCGAGCGATCGCCATCCCTGGATCAAAAACTCACAGATCGTTTGATATGCCTGCACCCGGTTTCCAGGCAAACCAGAAGTTACAATCGCATAGGTTAAATCTCTGTAGTGCAACACCGCTCGTCCCCCGTTGGCCGCTGCACTAACTCAACGGGTAAACCGTTCCAGTTCAACTGCTGCCACTGTTCTGGAAATTTATGCTGATGATATCCCAAAGAAATAGCTAGCGGATCCCAGGTGTAAAAACGAAGGGTTGGCGGGATTAAACCCTGACGATGCTGCTCTAGCAACCACAAATCCAACGCCATCTGAATAGTTCCCGGCGCTTTTAGCAAAGGGATGAAACGCCAGATTTGCATGGGGAAGATTAGGAAGATAGGAAAAATGGAAAAGCAGAAGGAAGAAATGGGCGTGATGGACGAGCAAATAACAAGGAATTAGATGAAAGCCAGTTTTTAGCCTTTAGCCTTTAGCCTTCATCCTTTCCCTGCCACCTATCACCTACTACCTAATTCCCAAACTGCGCTTGAAGGGATTCATCGTTATCATCCGAGATCGTTGCAACGATCGTGACTGCCCGTGAAATTTCACCGGGAGAAAGATCAGCGAGCGATCGGGTAGAAACAACCACCACTTCGTTATTGAGAATGGCAAAGCGTGCTTCGAGCGTACCGGACCAATTCATCTCCAACAGCTTACGCATCAGCTCCGCTTCATTCTTTGCAGGAAGCTTTAAAACCGAGGCCCAAACGGTCAATGTATCTTCATCGCTTGACCCAGTTAGCTGAACAAATACCTCAACACTGCCATACTTAAACTTCCAAACATAGCTCCCATCGCTGTGATTGACCATCGCTGTCTTGTCATGGTCCAAACTGGCAATGACCGTCTCAATAATCTCTTGGGGATTGTTATCGGTAGTTTCCTCAATCAGGTTATTCACTGCCGCATCAGCAGAGTCAGTTTCAGGAGTAGATTGGAGGGTGGTCATAGGGCTTCCATTCGAAGTTGATAGACATTGCAAAACACCATTTAACCGTTCCAGGCATTTTGCTAGAAAGGGTTGATGGAATGAACTGTAACCTTTCCTGAAACTACGGTAGCGTTGGATAACTCAGATTGGTGCTCACCCTCCTGATTTCTTTATTTTTGTATCAGGTGATCGTTTTTGATTTCCTTCAGCTAGACAGAACTTTCCAAGAAAATGGGGACGGAGCCTTAAAAGTTCCGTCCCGATAAAAAGTATTGATGCCCCTACGGAAACTTGCTCAAATTAAGCGGATTCCTTGTCTTTTGGCAGACTGTTGCGGTTCAAACCTGTCAGGAACATGGGCACAAACTTCTCCATAAACGCTTTTGGATCGCGGTTCCAAGCCCGTTGAGCGATGTCAATTCGAGTGGTTTGAAGTTCCGGGGCCAACAGTGCTTGCGGAAGACGATCGATCAGATATTGAGGCCGCTCCCACAGAGGCATCGTTTCAGCAATACTGAGCAGCTTATTGACGCGCCGTAATTCTGCGCCCAATGTAATATCCATTCCGGCTTCAAAGGCGGCCTGTTCGATCGCAGCGTACCGACGCTTAGCCGTCTCTACTTTCTGGCGATGCTCCGGGCTTTTGTCAGCTAACTGCGCCAACCAGCGATTTCCCCAGCGAACATGACCCGCTTCTTCTGGAAAAATGCGTTCGATCGTTTCCCTAATCTTGATATTTTCTTCTGTTTGAGGTGCTTGTTTCAGGGCATAAATGTGAGCTGAAAAGTATTCGCAACCGCGCTTCTCAGTTACGTTAATGGCGGCCAGGGAACCAATCACGCCATCTTCTACATTGCTATAGGAATCTTGGTCGAGCAAATGCTCAAACTCATCGATGTAAGAAATACCAGGAGGTTTACCAATATCTGCGCCCAAATCAACGAGCAGATCGGTTAGCCACATAGCATGGCGAGCTTCATCAGCGATGTGACGAGATAAATCCCGAATCAGTTCTTTTGGCTCACCATCTAACCTTTCAATGAGTTCGGTAAGATCTTTACAACTGCGCTGTTCGCTGTAGCGGTAGCGATTCAACGTGATGAGTTGAATTTCGCGATCGCGCACAACCTGGGTCATAATCTCTCGTGCGCCGAGGCCTTTTTGAAATTTGCGGGGGTAAGCAACCGTCATGACTTTAATATGTCTTTTTGTAAATTCCCCTTCATCCTAGCTCAGTTTTTCTGAGGAGGAACGCGCTTCCCTGTGATATTTCAAGACATATTGTCGATTGAGAGCACTCCTATTTGATTGGTACAGCTCACAATGGCAATGTTCTGACTACAATTTGACCACAAGCGATGCAATTTGAGTGCGATCGTTCAGTATCATTATCACTTGGTTAATTGCAGGACTCATGCAGAAACTATTTCCGCATGAAAATTTACCGCTCAACCTTCGACTTGTACCCAAAAACGGGGTCTACCACGTTCTGATCTGCAGGCAATTAAGCCGCTTCGTTAGAAGGATTCTGTTCGATAAACTTTCTTGCTTCTTCTGCTTCCATCTCAGCTAGCTTGGTGGCCATCTCTGCCAATAATTGTGCAATATTTGCTCGACAGACTGGATCTGTCTCCTTCCAAAGCGCCTGACTTTCAAACCAAACCCCGCGCCTGTAAAGCAGGATAGAATTATGGGGCACGATGTATTGATCGGTGTTTGGGCAATCCATTACAAGAACCTCATTTCTGTTTCGATTCTCATCAACCGACGTTGAGGCTCATTATAAACGAACCGAATTCCGTAGAAGGCTTGTTCAGGAAGTTTCACATCTTGCCTTACTTCCGTAGGTTCCAAGTCGAGGTGTCTGACAATGATGGTGTAATCACCTACTGCCAAATCGAAAAACATGGCTATCTCGTAAGGTTACAGGTTGTTGAGATTCGAATCGGCCCTCGCGGATTAGCCGGATTACAAGAGGCTCTCCATTGATAGACGGCATTATTACCCCTATCTGGTTGCGAATCACAACGTAAATCTCGGACATTCTTCCATCACGTTATCGTCATTCCTTGATTTTTCGCCTCTACGCCGACTAGATCTGCTGCTATCTCTGCAACAGGTGTCAATCATACAGTCTTGAAATATTTGCAATTCGATCAGCATAGTTGTTACTTGAAAAACTTAAATGTCTAATAGCCGCGCTCACTGGACGCAGATAACTTTTGCAACTCAACCCGCTATTTGGGGTATTTCAGTGCAGCACCGTTGTTAGATGCCTTCGTCAAAATAATCACTATCTATCTTTTTAACTGGGTATAGAGACACTGTTGAAACACCAACATCATTTTCTATCATTAGACTGGTTAACTCTTCACCATCAACCAAGACAATCTTGCTGCCAATTTGAGATACATAATTTCTCGCCTCTTCGGTAAATCGGGATGTAGCGATAAAGTTTCCCTTGTTAGCTCTTTGTGCTTGTAGTGCCCCAGCAAATTGCATTACGTCAGGTTTGCCTACGGATGTGTTATTCCAACGTTTTGCCTGAATATAAACAACGTCAAGACCAAGTTTGTCCTCTTTGATAATGCCGGCGATACCACCATCTCCACTTTTGCCGATCGCTCCCATCTGAATTGTTGCTCTTCACAACTCAATTGCAACTCATTACATTTTGATGGTTAGTACCTGCAATTCAATTGCAACCCATCACAGTCGTATTGTTTCCATCTGCAATTCGATTGTGGCTCGTTACATTGCCATTGCCATTGTCTGCAATTGAATTGCGAGTCGTCCTTTTAGAATTGCAGCAGCTTACATTACTTCTCCGCCTCCCCACATGCAGGTAGCCTACTCGACAGAAAGTGGTCACGATCGCAAGGTCGAGGACTATGCGGTTTCTGGCATCTACTGCTGTTCGCGTCCGGTAATGTAGGTCGCAACCTGATTTCGCAAGTCTTCAATGTTTGCCGTGAGTTGGTTGATATCCTGCCTGCTCAGTTCCTGCTGGGTTGCCAAGTTGGCGATCGCCTGAGTGTTGATTTCTTGCTGCCCAGCTACCCGTTGCAAAATAGTTTCAATTCGGTCCAAGCGGTTCTCATACCCATCATGCCTTGAAATGGCATTCTGGTGGGCGGTGATAACTTGGGTGAGTTCTTCCGTATTCATGATAGATAATGAACCGTCAAAGGGGTTTGATTCTTTTGAGGAAGTTTATCCCAATATCTGTCCAAAATAACGCAGAGTGGGCAAGGATAACAGGATCCCATTGCCCACTCTGAAAGAGGTTTATGAAGTTACTGAACTTACTCGATGCCTTCGATGCGGTCTTCAACTTCCTGATAAAGTTGGCGCAGGCGATCGAGGTTTTCTTCGCTGGTTTCCCAGTAGCCGCGACCGTTCGCTTCTAGCAGAGTTGTCACCATTTTGCGGAAGGAGTTGGGGTTGAGATCCAGCAACCGCTTGCACATTTCCTCGTCCTTAAAGAACGTGGTGTTGGAGTCTTCGTAGACCCAATTATCGACGGCATCGGCTGTGGCTGACCAGCCCATTGTATTCACCATCCGCTTCGACAGTTCCCGCACCCCTTCGTAGCCGTGCTTCAGCATACCCTCATACCACTTGGGATTGAGTAGCTTTGTGCGGGCATCCAGGCGCACCGTTTCCGATAGCGTGCGGATCTGGGCGTTGGCGGTGGTGGTGTCTGCCATGTAGGAGGTGGGCATTTTACCGTCATCTCGCAGGCGCGACACGATTTTGGTTGGGTCAGAGTCGTAGTAGTGGGAAACGTCGGTCAGCGAAATTTCGGAAGAATCCAGGTTTTGGAAGGTGACATCTGCGGTCTTCAGGGCTGACTCAAACAGTTCCCGACTCTGATCCATCATGCCGGGATTGTCGGAGGAGAAGGCGAAGGACTTGCGGGACAGGTACATATCTTGCAATTCCGATTCGTTTTCCCAGGTGCCGTTTTCCACCGCCAGGTTGATGTTGGAGGAGTAGGAACCGGACGCATTGGAGAAGACGCGGGTGGCTGCTTGCCGCAGATTGATGCCCATCTCCTTCGCCTGCTGCATCGCATGTTTGCGGACAAAGTTCATTTCCAGCGGCTCGTCGGCTTCGGCTGCCATCTTAACGGCCCGATCGAGCAATGCCATCTGGTTGATAAACAGGTCGCGGAACACGCCAGAACAGTTGACCACCACATCGACCCGGGGCGACCCAGCTCTTCCAGCGGAATTAACTCCAGTTTGTTCACCCGCCCCAGGGAGTCGGGCAGGGGACGCACACCCACCATCCAGAGAATTTGTGCCAGGGACTCACCGTAGGTCTTGATATTGTCTGTGCCCCAGAGGACACAGGCGATCGTTTCTGGGAAATGACCGCCATTTTCCGCTGCCTGACGAGACAGCAAGCGATCGACGACGACCTTTGCCGATTTCACCGCTGCGGCGGTGGGAATTGCCTGCGGGTCGAGGGCGTGGATGTTCTTGCCCGTTGGCAGCACATCGGGGTTGCGGATGGGATCACCACCGGGACCCGGTAGGATGTATTGTCCATCTAGACCGAGCAGCAACGCCCCAGTTCGTTATCGGCAACGACCTGTTTCAGGCAGAACTGGAGGTATTCAAACAACGGCTTGAGTTGCTCCGTATCCACATCGACGTAACCTGCGGTGTGCAGGGCTTCTACCCAAGGTTCTTTCTTGCCGCCCATATTGAACAGGTTGGTCAGCATTGATCGCTTGGAGACGCGCCCCTCTTCATCCAGTTGGGCATGCACCATTGCCGTGACCGCAGCACGGGTTGCCTGGGTGATGTCATTCAATAGTTGGACATCATCCAAAACGCCCCGATCGCTGCCCTGGTAGACCTCATCAATATCGCGTCCGATGCTGTTGGCAATAATGCGGGGCAGGCTAAGAATTTCTTCCTCAGTCCGGTCCAGTCCAGCAATGTTGACCAGAGTCGCGATCGCTTCCTCGGCGGTGGGGGCTTACCAATCACGTGCAGACCGCAGGGCAACAAGCGCGACTCGATCTCCATTAGCTTGATGTAGACTTTGCCGACGATCGAGTCACGCTCCTCAGCGGTCATGTCTTTGGCATCTGTATCTGGCAAGGCAACATCCTTATCCAGGTTCACCATCCGGCACTTGTCCATTATGGTGTTGGTGATGGGAATGCCACGGCCCGTATCCTTCAGGGTTTGGTAGGAGGCAATCAGTTCGCTTAGTTCCTTCAAGCCCTTATACAACCCGGCATTTTCAGCAGGTGGGGTGAGGTAACTGATCGTTTCAGCATAGGAGCGGCGTTTGGCGATCGTCGCTTCACTGGGGTTGTTTGCCGCGTAGTAGTAGAGGTTGGGAATCGTGCCAATCAGGCTATCGGGGAAGCATTCCTCGGACATGCCAATTTGCTTGCCGGGCATGAACTCCAGCGACCCGTGGGTGCCAAAGTGGAGCACAGCATCTGCCTTCCAGACCTTTTCCAGATAGGTGTAATAGGCAGCGAACCCGTGGTGGGGACTGGCTGAACGGGAGAACAGGAGCCGCATGGGGTCACCTTCGTAGCCAAAGGTGGGCTGCACGCCGATGAAGATGTTGCCAAATTCCTTGCCATAGACCAGCAGGTTTTGACCATCGGTGTTCAGGTGTCCGGGGTTCGCCCCATGAGGGAATCAAACGTTCGTAATAGGGGTGAGTTCTTCATACTCCGGCACGGACATGCGATAGGCAACATTCAGTTCCGGGCTGTTGTATTGGGCCTGGGCATTGTGCAGCACCTCCAGCATTAGGGCTTCCGGGGTTTCGGGTAAACCCTGGACATCGTAACCATTGTGTTTGAGAGCTTCCATCACCTTATAGATGGAGCCAAACACATCTAGATAGGCGGCAGTTCCGACATTTCCTTTATCGGGAGGAAAGCTAAAGACCGTGATTGCGACCCGCTTACCAAGCTTGGGTTTGCGGCGCAGGTTTGCCCACTTCATGGCGCGTTGGGCAACCGCTTCGACCCGATCCTGGAGGGCGATCGCTTTCCCGGTGGTGCCATCCCGTCCCGATAGGATAATTGGCTCAATCCCCCATCCAGTTCTGGTAAGGCAATTTGCAATGCCACCTGAATCGGATGTAGACCCAAATCACTGTCCTGCCATTCTTCCGTCGTTTGAAAGACCAGCGGCAGCGCCACCATGTAGGGGCGGTTTAACCGTTTCAGCGCTTCGATCGCCTTCGGATGATCCTGACGGGCGGGACCACCCACGAGGGCAAACCCGGTCAGGGAAACGACCACATCGACCAAGGGCGTTTGATTCTTGGAAATGGGATCGTAGAAAAACGCATCTACAGGCTTGGAGAAGTCCAATCCGCCAGCAAAGACGGGGACAACGCGTGCACCCATGCTTTCCAATTCCTGAATCATGGCAACATAGTGGGCATCATCTCCAGTGACGAGGTGCGATCGCTGCAATACTAAACCCACCGTCGGTACGAGTGGATCTCGCATATCTTCAGGAATATCTCGACGGGAATTGAACCAGTTGAGGTATTCCTTAATGTCCTCATACATCATGGGGGCAAGCGGATGCCAAATCCCCAAATCCGGGTAGGTTACTGGGTCGCGGTACTGGAGGGTAGCACTGCCGTTAATCTCCGCTCCCTTAAACACGTACTTATCCGCCAGCATTAGCAGAAAGTTTTCCAGGTTGTCCTGGGAACCGCCGAGCCAATATTGGAAGCTCAACATAAAGTTGCGGGCATCCTGCGCTTTGTCCATCGGCAGGTATTTGAGCACCTGCGGCAGGGTTCGCAGCAACTTCAGCATCGCATCCTGGAAGCCCGCGCCCGACTGCTCCTTACGCTTTTTCATGAACTGGGAAATCACGCTCTTGGATTGCCCAATTTGCGCCAGGGAGAAACTGCCCATTTTGTTCAGGCGCATCACCTGGGGCATGGAGGGGAAGACCACGGCGACATCGAGGCGATCGCGGTGTGGCTCCACCGCTGCTACCACCTTATCTGCCAAATCTTCTAGAAAAATCAGGGAGGCGATGAAGATATTTGCCTGAGCCACATCCCGTTGGAAGTCTTCGTAGTTTTGGGGATCGCGGAGTTCCTCAATCAGGTAACCACTGATTTCAACAGCTAGGTTCGGGTGGCTCTGGTTAATCGAGCGAACCGCTGCTGAAAGAGAACTTTGGTACTGAGGCTCCAGCACGACATAGACCACCTTGATCAGGGAACGTCCGTTCAGATTTTCTGGTGCGACGTGTCTGATCGTGGGCTTGACGTGTGTGAACATGCGGTTTCTGCTCCTACTCTCTGAATCGGCGAGTAGCGTCAGGGGTCAGGGGTCATTTGTGGGGAAAGGAACTATGAAATGACAAAGGACACTGATAACTGACAACGAATGATTGACCAAAACCTGACTGGTAACTGAACGCTACATACTTGCACATGATTGTTTGTACCAGAAAAGCGTTACCAGATGCGGATTTCAGGAAATATCCGTCACAATTCGATAAAAATCCCTTGAGATTTTTCACCAAAATTTACACTTACGAGAGTGATTACTCTTACTTATTTTTACAAAAGGAGAAACTTATGAGTTAATCGCTCATCTCCAACCACCAAGGTTTTCAGCCGAATTTCAACATTTGCTCGACTTTATGCAGTTGGCTTTATAAAGTTCACTTTTGGGAGCAAGTTCAACGCTCTTGCAAAATGCAATTACTGTTTCAGGAAGACGCATTGCAGTCGCTTCCAGAAGGGCGATCGGCAAACTCAGCAGAAGTGAAAGATGTTTCGCCTTCATGGGTGTTAGATAACAAAAAAATCAGATCAAGCAGCAACCCTTTAACCTGGTAGACAATCCCCAAACTTCCGTAAAAATAGCAACATATATCTACGCCCAACCCCTTAATCTGTAGAAGAAGATGCCGACGTATTCCTTCAATGCTCGGGTTGTATTGCGAAGTCGCTCTGCCTCAGGTAAGGCGTTGAGAATCTTCCCCTCGGTGGTGTTACTCATCTCCTGGATGTTTTGCTGAGACGAGAGAAAATCTGTGGGAGCTGGGATTGCCTCCACGCCTACCTTCTTAAAGATCATCAGCGATCGGGGCATGTGCATTGCGGATGTCACCAGCAGAATTCGCTTGATCCCCTGCGAATCCATAATTTGCTTAGTATTAACTGCATTCTCGTGGGTATTGCGGGAGATCGGATCTTGCAAAATCACGGTTTTGGGTACGCCCATTGTTTCGATCAGTTCTGACATGTCTCCTGACTCGGATGGGCCTCCCCCTGCCAATCGATCCGACCACCGCTAAGGATGACGCGGGGTGCTTTGCCTTCCCGGTAAAGTTTTGCGCCGTAGAGGACGCGATCGCCCTCCTCACTGACTTCAACCCAGGGGCGTGGCGGGACTGCCGGGAGAACGGCTCCACCCAGAATGACGATCGCATCAGCCTTGGGAATTTCCTTTTGCGGCAGGTTTTGAGATTCCAGGGATTGCACCAACCAGTTGCTGACCCAACCGCTACTTCCCCCAGCAGAATGATCAGACTCAGCAGAATGGGAATTGCCGCCAGCCTAGGTCGGCTCCACAGCAACGCTACGGCAATCAACAGCAATACGCACGTCAGACCGAGTGGATAAATGAACAGCGGCAACAGTTTTGTCAGAAATAAACCCATTGATGTCAGTTCCAAACGTTTAGGAATTACAAATTAAATAACGTCGCGATCGTACCTGCACAGGCGAGGCTTTCGGGCAGCCTTCTCGAAAATTCATCTCGTGATTCCTGCCCAAACGCGTGGCCCAACAAAATCTTGAACGTGTTTAAGTCCCACCCCTAAGCCGTTTTGACCAAAATTGTGCTGCCATCGACTTTCACTTGGTAGACAGGCAAGGGTTTCTCAGCAGGTCCCTCCAAAACTTTCCCATTCGGGGCGAAATCGCTTTGGTGACAGGGACAAACAAATTGCTTCTCATTAGCCTTCCAATCAACCAAGCAGCCTTTGTGGGTGCAGACAGAGCTAAGCGCCAAAATTTTACCCTTATTAACTGGATCTCGAATGACGACAACTGGCTTTCCATCTATGTCTGCTTTCAAAAATCCAGCTTTATCAAGGGCAGGCACCGTATCTACGGGCTTAAATCCGCTTGGGTCTGCTGGAATTGAAGGTCGAGACAGTGACGAGGGAGAAGAACCTGAAGTAGTTTCACCGCCTTGAGGAGAGCAGGCCGCGATTGCCACAGGTAACGAACTAGCCAGCCAACCCAACCCAACCCAACTAAGAAAATCACGGCGTTTCATAACGTTCTCTATAAAAATCGTTTATTAGAAAGACCTGAATGAACCCGATAATGTTTCGGCATTACCTCTCCCAAAAGCGTTTCCAGAGAGCATGATCTAACAATCTCGTCTAGCACTGCACACCATTACCTTGTTAGGTTACACCCACCTTCGAAACCGACAGTTCATAATTTCCTCGTATTTGTAATAAGGAGATGAAGCCTCTTGTGGGGAACTATTGACGTGTTAGGCTGAAACCTCGAAATATTTACCGACATGATGCGACTAGAAAGAAATGGCTTTTCAGCGCACGATCAAATCACCCGCAAACAGTTTATATTTCTGCTTCTGTCAGGTGTTTCTTTTATAGCCTCACTCAATGCAGGTGGTACGATGGCAGCCTCTCACTCCAAGACATCAAACGTAGAACCATTTCGCCGATCGACGTATTTAGGGACAACCTTTAGCCAAATTCAGTGCCACTACATTGGTTTAGATTACAGAGAAGCGTTTAACGACATTTGTTCGCTAGGGTTTGATTGCATTCGCCTGTGTAGCTACTGGAATGAAATTGAATCGGTTGAAAACCAGTTTGATTTCACAACATTAGATTGGCTATTGAATGAATGCCACCAGCGAGGAATTGATGTGGCGCTAACCGTTGGTATGAAAGCACCTCGATGGCCCGAATTTCATTTTCCAAACTGGCTCACTGCTCGTCACGACACCTCAGGCAACCCAAAACCAATTGATCGAAATCCCGCGATCGCTGAACATACCCTTCGGTTCATCAATCAGGTGGTAAGCCATACCCGTCATTCTCCCGCAATCAAGTATTGGCAAATTGAGAACGAACCGTTTACCCGTTTAGACATCACAGCCGGACGTTTTCTAAGTCATGAGTTTGTGCGGAAGGAAGTGGAGTTAGTGCGATCGCTGGCCTTTCCCGAACAAAAAGTCTTAATGACAAATGCGATCACCCTGCCTGCTGCCCAGTTTGCTAAAGACGATCGGGCATTTCGAGAAAGCCTCACCCTAGCCGATGCTGTTGGAATTAATGTTTACAGCAAAGTCCCGATGGGCAATTCGTCCTTTTATTTACAGCCCTTTGCTCCCTACTGGAAGAAGCTGAAGACCTGGCAAAAGAGCTGATCAAAAACGGCAAGGAAGACTGGATTGCCGAGGCTCAGGCAGAACCCTGGGAACCAAACGAACTGGTTGCAATGAGCAAAGCCGAGTACCCCAGTTCATCCCCCAAACAAGCAAAAAATCTGGTTAGTGCCTTGGCCTACATTGGATACAGCACCGTAATGTTGTGGGGCTGTGAGTACTGGTACTGGCAAAAGAAAAACGGGCGCGATTCGTGGTGGTCAGCCGTGCAGCAGCTAGTTGAGCGAACCGACGAAGGATGAGAAAAATCACGGCATAAAAAATTCCCCCAGTAAGAAATACCGGGGACGTAAAAGTAATCGTCAAATACCGAGCAGATCGTTAAGCTGGAAGCCACTTGTGGTCTGTGTTGCAGCAGGTTAATGATGGAGGGTTTCTCCAGGAGACCTACAGGAGTTCCATTGTCTCGAATGACGGTCAATGCATTCAGTTGATTTTCCTCAAGGAGTTTGACGACATCCAATAGGGGTTTCTGAGATAAAACCGTCCTTGACGTATCGATCGGTTGAACCAACTCCCCTACCTGCATTTCTGACCAACGCTCGACGGGAATCGATTTCAAAGCATCGATCGTAATTTCTCCAAGCAACTGACCTTCTACATTCGTCACCAGGAATCTATACCAGCTACCACGGTTGAGAATGCGCTGATCGGCAACCTCTCGCAGGGAAAGGTGATCAGAAATAATGGGGCTATTTGGAGTCACCGCATCCGCAGCCGTTAAGCCCGTAAGCTGCTCCTGAACTGTTGCAAATTGAGCCGCACGTCCAGCGTTTTGCAGCAAAACCAACCAATTAATAAATTCCAGAAATTGCCAAAGCTACCGTAGAGAAGAAAAGGAAGTAGCCCAGAGGCGATCGCGGTCCATCCGAAAAACTGACCCACACGGCTGGCAAACCTCACGCCCTTGTAAGGATTACCCGTCACCTTCCAAACAGCGGCTTTCAAAATATTGCCACCATCTAACGGTAATCCAGGAATTAAGTTAAACAGTCCCAACGCCAGGTTGATAGATGACAGCAAGCTTAAAATCGCAGCCAAGGGAGCTGGCAAAACTGAAGTCGCAGTAATTACGCTAAACAGCCCAAACAGCAAGAAGCTGACTAAAGGACCTGCGATCGCTACCCAAAATGCCTCAGCGGGAGTTTCGGATTCTTTTTCAAGGCTGGCAAGTCCTCCAAATAGAAAGAGGGTGATTGAGTTGACTCCTACTCCCTGACTCTTGGCTACGAAACTATGCCCTAACTCATGAGCCAGAACGGAGGCAAACAGTAGCAGCGCGGTCAGCAAGCCCAACAGCCAGGGCACACCCATAGGGAGTCCTGGAAATTGTGCGGCTAGCCCACCACTGTACGTCAACGTCACCCATCCCAAAACCAAAAACCAGGATGGATTGACGTAAAACGGAATTCAAACAAGTTGCCAACACGAATGTTGCCCTTCATACGGCCTCCTCTGAAGCTCAGTCATAGAGCTTCTACTTCGTTCTAACCCCTCTACTGTAACGAAATATTAAAAGACTTCTCATAGTCAGGCGATCGTGGAATCCGTCCGTGCGTGTTCGGTTAAACACCGCTCAATACGCTTAATTTCAAACTTCGTTCCCATCATTTGCCTGTTTATAGAAACCTAAATTTGGCTGCCAGAGGTAATTGCGTAGGCTGATGCGTCCGTTTGAATCAAACTGAACTCCCTCTGATTCCAGCAGCGATCGCTGTAAATGATCGCTGCCGTAGCGGACAGGGGACTCAGAAATTTCTCCCTTTGCATTAATGACCCGATGCCAGGGAATTTCAGAATCTGGAGCAACTCTAAACAGGGCATAGCCCACCAACCGTGCCCGACCAGGTAAATTTGCCAACTCTGCCACCTGCCCGTAGGTTGCCACCCTTCCATAGGGAATCTGGCAAACAACCTCATAGATTTTTTCATATGAAGACATGGCGAAAGGAGAAAGGGTAAGGGCGAAAGGATGAAGGATAGAGGATAAGGGCTAAAGGATAGAAAGGTGGGGTGATGAGGTCAGGAAATGCGGAAGATAGGAGAGATGGGGAAAAGCAAAAGATGAGTTCCATCCCTTATCCTTCAGCCTTTAGCCTTTAGCCTTCATCCCTCCCCCATCCCTCATCCCCCATACCCTCCCCGTCTGCGCCAAAAGATTGCTACCCGTTCTTGCCACTGTTGCCAAAAGTGATGGATTGTATCCAGGTCGAACCAAAATATTTCAGCGGGTTGGTCAGGGATGGCGATCGCTAACAGAGCGTGACGCAAATTCACTTCGTAGTCCTGATATAAATAATTTGCAGCTCCCCAGTAAGCGGCAACCTGAAGTGGATAATCATATAAACGATCGACAGAATGCTTTGGGCGATCGGCCGTTTTCCATTCGCATACGCACGGAACTCCCTGATAGCTTGCAATGCAATCTACCTTTCCGGCATAGCCCAACTCATAGTGAAATACGGGACCCTCGATCAGGCGTACATCTTCGACAGCGCCAAGAACGGGCTTGAGGCTTTCCCAGTAGGGACGAATCCCTTCAGGGCTGACCACTGCTTCCCCTTTTAAGTAACGTTCAACCTGTTTGTGGGTGCCTGTGCCTCGTCTGCTGGCCGTGGTGGTGATCCGGGCTGCTTCCTCCAACCCAATTCGTTGTTGCCATTGGGCAAGAGTCTGTCGCTGCTCCGGTGAACGGGTTGCATTCAAAATGGTGCTGACGCTGGGCAGGGGTTGGCCACGATCGTCAAGGTAATACTGAGTACCGTTTTGTCGAACCTGTTTGGCGCTAAAGAGCGGGAGTTCATGAGAGTTAGTAGACATTGCAGGCAGCAGGTACCAGATCAGTTATCAGTTTGCGCCTGTTCACTGCTCGCTGTCTACTGTCTACTGTCTGGTGTTTAGTTTCTACTGTTCGCTGTTTCAGGCCTTTCAAGCTTGAGGATTTGTTTCATCGTACTTTCCAACCGATCCTTTCTCTCCAAGCTGACGGCGTGAAGCAGTCCTGACTGAACGATCGCAGAAGCCCGATGGTCTACCAGGTCACCATCATAGGCGGCAGCTAGTGCATCGGCAGTTCGTCCGCTGTCTGCGATCGCTACAATGGGGCGGCCAGCACGCACACTTTCAGATGCGTCTTTCCAGGTCACTTCACCACCGTTAATGAGCACAGTGATTGACGGCATGCCCTGCGAGAGTATGCTCGCAATTTCGGCAATCCAGGGTGAGTCATCGCCCCAGTTTGAACCGGGAACCAGTACGAAATGGGTATGGTGTGGTTCCAACGGTGCTGCATTTTCTGAGGGAGAATGGTCATCCGGTAAAGCAGCAACACCTACAGGCAATACACCCACCAGAGGAAACGTCGCGCTGATATGATTACGGGCCTTTCCCATCATTCGCATGACGCCGCTATCCGTTCCTCCATCCACCACAATCGCACCCAGCGCTTCTGCTAATGGGGCCAACACATGATTGAATATTGAGTGCAGACGGGCGGTGTGATAGTGCCGCAGACCACCAGCTCCTCCCACAACGACGATGACAGGGCGAGGATACCGAAAGCTCAACTGGTGAAAACTCGTTTTGAGGTCTGCCATGGTATCAGGCTTCACGGCAATAGCCGTTGATCCTTCGGAAAAACAAATTTGGCAGAATGCTTGCATAGTGTGAGGTGAATGATTGCAGAAGCACTATTTCCTGAAAGGAAATCTCCCGATCTAAAACTTGATGTAAAAATTACTCCATGCACCCTTTTGCTTAGAATACCCTCTGAAGAAAAGCACTCGACAGCTTAACGAAAACTACTTCATCGTTGATTTATCGTTATCAGGAGAAAACTGAATATAAAACAGACCAACAGAAAGAATTCAGTATCATGCCTATCCCAGTGAAATTGTAGAATGTCTAGGATTATTTCAGCGTAGTAGGAGAAGCATCATGGCTCAGGCGGCGATCGGCATTATTGGCGGTAGCGGACTCTACAAAATGGAAGCGCTGAAAGATGTGGAGGAAGTACAAATTGATACTCCCTTCGGTAAACCGTCTGATGCGCTAATCATGGGAACGCTCGATGGCACACGAGTAGCATTTTTAGCGCGACATGGACGCAATCACCATCTATTGCCCACAGAGCTTCCCTTTCGAGCAAATATTTACGCCATGAAAAGTCTGGGGGTGCAGTATTTGATTTCTGCCTCGGCTGTTGGCTCTTTAAGGGAAGAGGCAAAACCGTTGGATATGGTTATTCCCGACCAGTTTATCGATCGTACTAGAAACCGCATTTCTACCTTTTTGGTGACGGCATCGTGGCCCATATCGCGTTTGGCGATCCAGTCTGTCCCAAACTGGCAAAAGTTCTGGCGAATTCGGTCGAAAGCCTTCATTTGACGGATGTTACTCTGCATCATGGTGGCACCTACGTTTGTATGGAAGGTCCGGCATTTTCCACTAAAGCCGAGTCGAATTTGTATCGTAGCTGGGGAGCAACCGTGATTGGAATGACCAATTTACCAGAAGCAAAACTGGCACGTGAGGCCGAAATTGCCTACGCAACCCTGGCGCTGGTAACTGATTACGACTGCTGGCACCCTGACCATGACAGCGTAACCGTAGAAATGGTGATTGCAAATCTGCAGCGCAATGCCATCAACGCCCAAAAGTCATTCAAGAAACCGTGCGTCGTCTAACGGAAAATCCACCCGAATCCGATGCCCATTCTGCTCTGAGGTATGCCATCTTGACTCCCCTCGACAAAGCATCCCCAGCGACCAAAGAAAAGCTGAGCCTAATTTTGGGCAAATATCTATAAACGGCAACTTAAGTCAAGCGACAAACGATCGCAACCCAACATTTAACCCCTGATCCTCACCCCTCACCCCTCACCCCTACCACCTACTCCCGTTCCTGACTCGCCTGTGCCTGCTTTTTGTATGAGCTGACTGTCTGCTGGAAGTAGGTCAACATAGGTTGGCGATTAATTGGGGCAACTCCGGTTGCTCCAAACCACTTATCAAAAATGGCAACCTGTTGGTCATTATTTATCACTACTCCCTGCATGAACTGGATCAGACTACTGTTTACCAGGTTACGAAACTGAGTGTCTCCTTTAGGCAGGATACAGGCGTACTCTTCAGCCGTCAGGGGTTTGGATGGAGTGACTTCAAATTCCTCTGGATGGGGCTGGGTTTGCTTCAACCCTGTCAGCAGAACACCGTCACTTGCGAGAGCATCAATGCGTCCGTTTACTAATGCTGAGATGCCATCTGCCCGATTCCTGACGGAAATGGTGGTTGCGATCGGAAACCGCTCTCGAATAAACATCTGGTTGGCCGTCTGTGGAATTACCCCAATCATCCACTGCCCAAGCTTAACAGGCCCCCGGTTTTTCTTAACGAGAAGTTGAGTACCCGTTAGAAAGTAGCCAACCGAGAAGTCAATTTGGAACGTATCTCTCGAATTAAGGGTGGTAGGACCACAGAAAATATCAATTCCTCCGTTTTGCACGAAGGCTACGCGATTAATGTAGGTGACTCGGTTTAGCTTTAGCTGAATTTTCTTGCCCGTCTGCCGTTCCAGCTGATTTTTAACCAGGCCCAGCATTTCGATCGAATACCCTTCCAAACTCCATCCTGATCAATATAAGCAAAGGGAGCTGCATCCGTTCGAGTTCCTGCATTCAAAACCCCGGTCCGGGCTACTCTTTCTACGACCGTTTCGGCTTGAGCTGGGGTAAGTGTTGTCGTCGCAAGCAGAACGCTTGAGAAGATAACCGCGATTTTCTTCACGGGCTGGCCTCCAAGTGATTTGTGTTGCTATAGCAGGTATAGCAGGTGACAGGGTTACTTAGCTCAACTGGCTGCGGAATTTATTAACGCTAATGGTCATGAGGATCACCGCAAATGCAGCCAGTGCCAGCGCATGCATCCATAACACGTCTAGCCCGACCCCTTTCAGCAAAATGCCGCGAACGATCGCGATGTAGTGACGAAGCGGATTAAACAGCGACAGGATTTGAAAAAACTGCGGCATGGTTTCGATTGGGGCGATCGCGCCAGAGGTTTGAATCAAGGGTAGGTTAATGAAAAAGGCAGTCAGCACAACCTGCTGCTGCGACTTCGAAATTGTTGCCAGCATAATGCCAACACTAATTCCCACAAACAGGTAAAGCCCCGAAAGCGCCATAAATAGGAAGAAATTGCCTCGAAATGGAAGACTAAACACTACCCGGCCTAGCGTCAGGGCTAACAAAACATCCCCGTTTAATAGAACAAACAAAGGTACAATCTTAGCCAACAAAATCTCCCAGGGTTCTGCTGGCGTCATCAACAGTTGTTCCAGCGTTCCAGTATCTTTTTCTCTAACGACCGTAATGGCAGAAACTAATGTGCCGATCAACGTTAGAACCAATCCCATTACCCCCGGCACAAAGAACCAGCTACTGGTGAGTCCGGGATTATAAAAGAAAATGACTTCCGGTTTAACGACTGGTCTTGTCGAGGCATTCGAGAGATTTTGGTTGTAGTTCTGAATAATTTGTGAGATGTAGCCATTCGCAATGCCAGCAGTATTCGCATCCACACCATCAATAAACACCTGAATCTCCGCTGTCTGTCCCTGCGTGAGTTCCCGGCGAAACTCCGGCGGAATAACGACACCAGCAGTTAGGTTGCCCTCTTCGACTTGCCGACTTAACGCACGTTCGCTGGTGGGATGCTCCTTAATAACAAAGACCCCATTCTCCGTTAGGGCAGATACCAGTTCCCGACTTTCAAGCACATTGGCGTAATCCACCACCCCCAACCTTAAGTTTTGGACATCCGGGTTAAGAGCAAACCCATAAAGCAAAAGCTGTACTGTTGGCGGAATCACAAGCAGAATAATCAACTGCTTGTTACGCAAAATCTGGTTAATTTCCTTGCGTATCAGCGCCCAAATGCGACTGTCGAAAAGGGATTTAAGGAATATCAGAAGAGGCTTCATTGGAGGAGGAGATGAGAGGAAATTAAGAGTTGAGAATCAAGAATTAGGAATTAGGAATTGAAGATCTAAATCGAATAACACTTAATCCAAAAATTTGGAAGCATCCATTACCCAATTCAAAATTCATAATTCTGAATTTATAATTCAATCAACTAGTCCGGTAATTGCATACGACTTAGGGCACGACGAGCAACATTAAAGAAAAATAGGCCGAGCACAGCAATCATGATGACGTCGAACCAGACTCCCACCCATCCAATACCTCGAACAAAGGCATCACGGGTAACAATAATGAAGTAGCGGGCAGGAATGACATTAGGAACCAGCGACAGGGGAAACGGAATGTTGCTCAGTGGGTAGATGAAGCCAGAGAGCAGAAATGCGCTCAGAAATCCAACGAGGGAGACTGCTTGAACGGCTGAATTCTGATTAGCGCTACGCACACCAATCAGTAAACCAAACATCACAGCCACACCCAAATAGAGCGGTGTGCCAATCAGCAGCGGTGTGGGGTCACCTGCAAGTCCGACCTGAAAGGTGAGGGAACCTAAACCAATAACGATTAGGGCAACACACAGACCAACAATGACGTAGGCCAGCGCTTTACCTAGCAGAAGCTCAGCAGCAGTTAGGCTAGAGGTGTAAACTTGCAGGATTGTTCCCTTTTCTTTTTCGCGCACCATTGCGATCGCAGACAACAACGATGGAAAAATCCACAAAACCACCGCGTATACTCCCGGCACAATGTAAAGCGATTCCTTGCGTCCGGGATTAAACCACAAACGCACACGAGCCATTACCTGACCGATCGAGCTACTTGAAACCGTTTGGTTTTGACTGCCAGAAGTGCTCGTATCTGAGCTTGATTGGGTTTGCGAACGGCTACTGGAATTGAAATTTCCTGAATTTAACTGAAGTTGTGAACTGCCGGGATCGGTGCTGCCTAAATTAAGTTGGCTTTGCGAACCGATTGAATGTGAATCTGGTGTATTAGATTGATTTTGAGGATTACCTGCACTACCAAAGTTTTGTGTAGTGGGAAAGGATTGTATACCGTTAGTGTTGCTTTGGCTTGATTGATTTTGGCTACTGCTGCGAATGGAATTATTAATGGTATCAGAACGACCTGAAGTGGATTGATCTTGATTTATCAACGTTGAATCACTGGTTGCAGATTGGTTCTGATTGTTATTCTGCTGAAGTCCAGTACTCTGTAAGAAAAAGCTAGTCGTTGCCTGAATGCTATTTCGAATCACCCGCGCATTGTTTGCATCGGTTCCATCCACCAGCACCTGTACCGTGCTTGAGTCATTAGATGTGATACGCCGGTAAAAATCAGGCGGAATGATCACCGCTGCTTTGGCGATTCCCCGATCGAGCGCATCCCTGGCAGGGTCGTCTCCAGACCAGCGCACAGGATCAAACTGATTAGTTGCAAATAAGCGTTCAATGTAGCTATTACTTAGTTTGCTACGATCAAAATCCTGTACCACTAATGGAATATTTTTGATTCCAACCGGATTGCAAAACCAAAGATAAATAAGGTCAACAGTGGCAACAAAAATGCAAGTGCAAGCGTAAGACGATCGCGGCGAAACTGCACTAATTCTTTAACGCACTGAGCCAAAATCCGTTTCATAATGTTCCTTGGGTTCGTTGCACAGTACCGATAAAGGCATCTTCGAGGGAATAGGGAATAGGGCGAAGGGAACGAATGTTAATATTGGCGGATTCAAGGATGGATTTTAGCTGGGGAATTTCTGTGTCAAGGTCTTCAATAACGACGTGGAGACGATCGGCAAAGATGGAAACTCGCCAGGGTTCCAGCGTTTGCTTTAACAGATCGGATGCAGCCTGGTTGCGATCAGGTACAACTTCAAATAACCTGCCCGGTTGAGCAGCTTTGACCTGACTGGGTGAACCTTCCAATACGGTCTCGCCTGCCACCATAAAGCTCATGCGGTTGCACTGTTCTGCTTCCTCCAAATAATGAGTGGTCACGAGTACCGCAGTACCGTTTCGAGCGAAGTCATTGATCAACCGCCAGAACTGCCGTCGAGCCAGCGGATCTACCCCTGAAGTCGGTTCATCCAGAAATAGAATTTCCGGCTCATGCATAACCGATGAGCCAAACGCAACGCGCTGTTTCCAGCCACCGGGAAGCTGCCCCGTAATCATGTCTTCCTGCCCTTCCAGTCCACAGGTAGCAAGCACCCAATCAATTTTTCGCGCCGTAAACGCTGCGGAATACCATAAACCCCCGCGTAGAATTCCAGATTTTGCAGGATGGTGAGGTCGTCGTACAGCGTAAACTTCTGGCTCATATAGCCAATCCGCCGCCGCAAATCGCCACTTCGCAAATTACCGGTTTCCCCGCCCAGGGAAATATCACCCGAACTCGCCTCTAGTAGCCCACACAACATCTTGATGGTGGTGGTTTTCCCGCACCATTTGCGCCCAAAAGCCCAAATATCTCGCCATAGCGGACTGCCACATTCACATTTTTGACCGCCTGAAAGCTGCCAAACACCCGGTTTAAGTTGCGGGCGTAGATAGCAAGGGAGGATGGGGAGTTGAGAAATTTTGAATCATAGACGTTGAGTTTTGAATTGAATCATTCCCTGGCCCCTGGCCCCTGCCCCTGATTCCGATTTCTCCTCGATCGCGGAAATGGTATAAACGGTGGCTCCGTTCCTGTTGGCGCAAACGGGTAACGAAGACATTCTCAAGGGTTGGATCGGTGGAATCGATGCTATCGAAGGGCAGATGATGCTGATTGAGCAAATCGCGAACCTGCGCTTCACCAGATTGGGCATCGCTGACCAGAACATCGAGCCGATCGCCAAACGTTTGGACATCAGCAATTTGGGAAGGGAGTTTTGAGTTTTGAGTTGGGGAATGGGAAATCGAGAGTGGGGAGTCGGAAGTAGGCGAAGGGTTTTAATTCTCAATTCTGAATTCTGAATTCTAAATTCTGAATCACCTGCCCCCTGACTCCCCACTCCTCTGCCGCTTCCAGCAACACCCGCTCGACTGCCTCCAGTTCAGTGGTTCGCACTTCTAGCCGATGTAAGCCCAGGCTGGCTTTTAGCTCAGCAGGAGTGCCAATTTGCTGAATTTGTCCGCCGTACAGGAGCGCAACCCGATTGCATCGTTCGGCCTCGTCCAGATAGGGAGTTGCAACGACGATCGTGACTCCCTCACTGGCAAGCGCGGCTAAAACGTCCCAAAACTCCCGACGCGAAACGGGATCTACTCCCGTTGTCGGCTCATCTAGCAGCAAAACTTCGGGTTTATAGATCAGTGCACAGCACAAAGCTAGCTTCTGCTTCATGCCGCCGGAAAGCTGACCTGCCAGGCGATCTCCAAATTTCTCCAGGCTCATCAGGCGCAGGTATTTATCTCGTCGCTCGGCAAAGAGGCGATCGTCCACGCTTCTCAAGCCCGCAATGTAGCGAAGGTTTTCGTCAATACTTAAATCCAGGTAGAGGGAAAATTGCTGGGTCAGATAGCCAATTCCCAGGCGAGCATCGCGGGGATGCTGGCCTAAAACTTGCACCGTTCCCATCGTTGCTTCCATCACTCCGCCGAGAATATGGAACGTGGTGGTTTTGCCAGCTCCATCGGGTCCAATCAGGCCAAAAACCTCTCCCTTTTGAACCGAGAAATCAATTCCCTGTACGGCCGCCAGCCTGCCATAGCGCTTGTGCAAGCCCTGCACGGTAATGAGGGTTGAGGGTTGAGGGTTGAGGAAGGAGGGTTGATTGACATTGTTGAGTTGGGAAGCCGTCATCGTGTTTATCCCCTTTCCCCTTATCCCTATACCCCATACCCCGTAACCCGTACCCCATTCTCTGTACCCCAACACTTCACTGCAATACAATCTCTCCATCCGCAGGCATTCCGGGCTTGGCAAAGCCTGAGGGATTGTCAATCATCAGCTTGACGCCAAAAACCTGTCGAACTCGATCGTTACGGAAATAGGTGTTCTCCGGGGTGAACGACGCCTCCGAATCGATCGAGGCAACTTTAGCCGTTAGCGGTTGCTTGTGCTTGGGATCGGAATCCAGGAATACCCTTGCCTGCTGGCCTACCCGAATTCTGCCAATATCACCTTCGGGAATGAATCCCCTCAAATAAACGGTGTTGAGGTTGATCAACGAAAGAACGGTTGTTCCGCTAGCTACCACAGCCCCGGCTCAACGCTACGGGCGGTCACGACTCCATCGATCGGGCTGGGAATGTTGAGATAGCCAATTTGTGCCTGAATTTGCTTCTGAGCTGCCAGTGCATTTTGACATCCGCCTGAGCCGCTTGCACCTGGGCGTAAGCCTGCTTCTGTTGCTGGGTAAGAGCAGATAGCTGGGCACCCGGATGTAGGGGTTATAGCTGGAAGATTGGGCCAGTGCCAGTGCACCCCTTGCTGCGTCCACCTGCTTTTGATTGGATTCCACAGTCGCCAGGGCTGTTTCATAGGTTGTTTGCGCCTGGTCAAACTGCTGTCGAGTGACGGCTCCATCCTTCAAGAGTTGGGCATAGCGATCGCGATCGGTCTTTGCCAAATTCAATTGCGACTTCGCCTGCTTCAACTGGGCTTCAGTGGTTGCCACGTTTGATTGAGCCTGGTAAACGCGCCCCTGATTGTCCTGCTGGGATTGCAGCACGTTCAGTTGGGATTCTCGGATCTGGTTCTCGATCACATTGAGCTGAAGGAGTTGCTGCTGGGCTTGCTTCTGGGCAGCGGCAACCCTGGCAGCCGCACCCTGCAGCTGGGCCTGGACTTCGTCATCGTTAATCCGAACAAGCAACTGCCCTTTCTTGACCACATCCCCTTCCCGAACGGCAATAAAGTCAACCCGTCCGCCAGTCTTTGCTCCTACTCTCGTTTCGTATCCCTCGATTCGTCCACTGACCTCCAAATCTCGGTTAACCGGACGGGCCAGAAAGTACCAGATCGCCGTTCCAACAGCCGCGATCGCCACAATCCCAACGGGAACCAGAATCCGGGGATTTGGCTTACGTTTAGGCTTGAGGTGACATCCGGAGAGCTTGGAGGAGTATTGACAGAACCGGGAATACTTTGAGCCATAGCAACGGCCAGCCAGGAAATTGAATAGGAATCATACTAGACAGTCTAGTATGATTAAACAACAAACACTCAGAAAATTAAATAGTTTCAACCCGCTAGCATTCTCATACGGCTCTATACCACCATGCTTGATGGCTCTACACCCCAGTCCGGCTCTCAATCTGAAACCCTGATCGATCGCCTCCCCGTGATTTCTACTCCCGTTACCAGTCAGAAGCAGGAGCAAATCCTGCGGGGAGCAATGCAGGTTTTTTTTGAAATCCAGCTACGCCGAAACCAGCATGGATCGGGTCGCTGCGGAGGCAGGCGTTTCCAAGCAAACGATTTATAGCCATTTTCAAGACAAGGAGGGCTTGTTTAAGGCACTGATGGAGCGGGTGACAATTAACCGCTTTCGGAACTTCTTTTGTCTTGAGAAGAAGCTTTCGGGAGAACCGACGATCGTGCTGCGTCAGGTCGCTGAAACTTTTTAACCCTAAAATCGGACCCGGAGTACCTTTCGCTGTTGAGAATCATCATCGCCGAATCAGAGCGCTTCCCTGAACTTGCCAAGCTTTATACCCACACCGTGATCAAGCAGGGACGGCAGTTGCTCTGTCGCTATTTCGATGCCCACCCTCAGCTCAACTTTGTGGATTCTGAGGCAATGGCCCATATTTTCATCGGATCTCTGGTTTCCTACGTGCTGGCTCAGGAAATTCTATACGGTAAGGAAATTATTCCACTGGAATACGATCGCCTGATTGACAGCCTTGTAAACCTGGTCATTAACCAAAAACACCTGTACGTGAGTAATCTGGGCTGTGTTAAGTCTTTTGAGCGTGTTGAGGCAAATCTTTTGAGCGTACACAAACCGTAACATTAATCCCATTCCTGAAACCCCACTTTTTGAGAAAATCGGTTTTGCGTTAAGTAATTCGCTCTAGTGCGTGGAAGCAGAATGGAACACGATCGGAAATCAACCGCCATTATTACAGGCACCACTTCCGGTGTTGGTTTGTATACGGCAAAAGCACTGTCCCAGAAAGGGTGGCATGTCGTCCTAGCCAATCGCGATTTGGCAAAGGCACAAGCGTCTGCTCAATCCGTGGGAATGCCGCCTGAAAGCTACACAATCATGCACATTGATCTGGCGTCCCTCGAAAGCGTGCGCCAGTTTGTAAAAACCTTCAGAGAAAGCGGAAAGTCTCTGGATGCTTTATTGTGCAACGCCGCTATCTACATGCCCCTGTTAAAGGAACCGTTGTGGAGTCCAGAGGGATACGAGTTGACCGTTGCGACTAATCATCTGGGTCATTTTCTCCTGTGTAACCTCATGCTGGAGGATCTGAAGCATTCGTCCAGTCCCGATCCACGTCTGGTGATCCTGGGAACCGTGACCCACAACCCGGATGAACTGGGTGGCAAAATTCCGCCCCGCCCTGACTTAGGCGAGCTGAAGGGGTTTGCAGACGGATTCAAAGCGCCCATTTCGATGATTGACGGCAAGAAATTTGGCTCGTCAAGGCTTACAAAGACAGTAAGGTTTGCAACGTGCTAACGATGCGAGAACTGCATCGGCGTTATCACGAACTGACTGGAATTACCTTTAGCTCTCTCTATCCCGGTTGTGTAGCAGATACACCGCTGTTCCGAAATCACTACCCACTGTTCCAAAAGCTATTCCCTGGTTCCAGAAAAACGTTACAGGCGGATATGTGTCACAGGAATTAGCCGGTGAAAGGGTTGCAGCCGTTGTTGCCGATCCTGAATACCGCCAGTCCGGTGTTTACTGGAGTTGGGGAAATCGCCAGAAAAAGACCGTAAATCCTTTGCTCAGAAGGTTTCTCCTGAAGCACGGGATGATGCCAAGGCAGAACGCATGTGGGATCTGAGCGCAAAGCTGGTAGGGCTTTCGTAAGATTCCTGTGCCGCTGCTTTCCCAGTGTTGGGTGTTGCCAGTTTCAGGATTGACACATGTTGCCAAAACCTCGGAGGTTTAAGCAACGATGTTGATCATAGGAATGGAAATTAAATAAGCTCGATATTTCGTAGGGGCAGGTTTCGCCATCAATTCCGTTGCAGGATGCAGATTAGTCTGCTAAACCTGCCCGTACAGTTTGCGGGTTTATTAAATCCACGAGCCTAGGGTTCAACCTTTGGCTACGACTACACAAATAAGGTCTGCCGCCTACTACTGAGCGGGAAGAGTTTTGCACCCGCCGGAGATAGATTCTATACGTGTAGCTCGACTTCAATCGCCAAAGCTACAAGAAGCGGAACCTTGTAAAGCATCTAAGATGCTTTAAACAAAACTTCCTCAACATCCTGCGGTAACGGAATCGGGTAGAACCGATCGACTGAAAAGGCGTAATCTTCTCCGCTTTCGTCAATAATCCGAATCAATCCATGTACCGCTGCCTGCTCATCAGCAACCACGCGGTACAGTTTTCCAATTTCTAGCGATGCTCTATACCCTTCATTATTGAGACACAGAGCAAAGTGAATCGCCGTGTTTTGTTCTGATTTCATCATTAATCCAGGAATGGCAACTTCAACTTAAATTCCCTCTTGCCGATACCATGAGCTTCGTACCAGTGAATCTCCGCTAGGCGAATCGTATCGTCAGGGAGACGTACTTGGGCAACTCCCTTTAACTTTCTCCATTTTCCCTTGCCATATTGTTTTTGCAAACGAGCACGGGTGCGAATACCTCTGCCTACGGCAATGGCTTCAATGTCAGTAATGTCGTCCCCAATAATTTCAAAATCCACGCCAGGACGTTGCTATGCTTGTGTTGAGACTGTCTTTGGGAAGGAAAAATGGGACTTGATGCACTTCAATTAATACTTGGCTGCGAAACCGCTTTCGGAATTGAGATTAGTGAGGAGAAAGCTATCAAGATTCGAACATCCAAAATGGCAATCGATCTAATTGCAGCTAAGGTTGGGGCATCAAACCATAATGCTGAGGTGTGCCCCGTGATGCGGTCCTACTACTGTATACGTCAAGCTTTTCAAGTAGTTGTTGGTCTGCAACGTCAAGAAATCCAGTTGGATAGCAAATTACGCAAACTCCTTCCCAGGAGCCAACGCCAGGAGCTATGGAATCAAATTCACTCTCACATCGGAGTTTCAAAGTTTCCTTCATTCAGTTTTGGTGTTGGAAGCATTTTCAGTCCCATTACTGTTCAAAATTTGGTCGATTGGTTGCTCATTCGTTATCCTGAACGTTTCGTCGAAGTTGATGAGCGATGGACGCGATTTCAGGTACGCTCTATCGTCAGGGCAGTAGTCAGGGATGCTAGCGGAGTGATTGATTTTCAGGATGATGACGATTTCTTTGGAGAGCTATTTTGTTAAGTCCAGGACGACAAACAATCGGTGAAAATATATCATAAGAAACTGAGCTGAATGTCTTCTGAGACAGATTTTGGTTTACGGCGCGATGTTTTGCGGGGAGTGATATCCACATGAGCAACAAACCAGGTCCGTAGTGTTTTTGCTTGCTCCAAATCCAGCGAATTAAGATCGATCGCTGATGGGAAAAGATCAGGCTCAGACAGGTTTGCCCAGCTAACCTCACTGGGAATGCGATCGACTCCAAACGGCATCAGATCTTCAGGCAGATGGGCCAGGAACGGAACGATATTCTCCTGATTCAGAAAAATTTGCCGCTGTCGCTCTAGCTGCTGGACACGCTGACGTCTCGCTTTTTATAGTTCAGAATCGGTGCGGGATAACCTTTGATTGATGGAGGACAGCCCAAGCATTCTGGCGGCAGGTGGGCCAGTTCTGGTACCCATCGTTTAATGAAGGTGCCTTCTGGATCGCAGCGATCGACCGCCGACTGTTCCGGGTTGTAAATGCGCGTCCAGGTCTTATCAACACAATGGGTCACTCCGGCCTGCATTGCCCACTGGTAGTGATCGATCGGACAGTCGCCATCGATTAAATGACGCATGAAATGGAGTGCGCCAAACCGCCAGTCCATTCCTAGCAGGTTGCTCAAGAAGCTGGAGTAGAGGGCACGGCTGCGAAAATTGGTTCTTTCCAGCCGCCGGTTGCCTGTAAACAGCGGGCTGCCGCATCCACAATGGGAAATCCGGTTTGTCCCTGTTGCCATGCCTGATAGAGGTCTTCATCAAAAAACCAGCCATCCTCGTCAAACACTCGATACAACGATCTCAATTCCAACTGCGGTAAGTAACGAAACCGTTGGGCAAACCCATTCCCCAGCGCAAACGGCTAATCAATTGCTTACAACTTCGCTTTACCCGTTGATCGGTCGAACGTTCGAGTCGTTGAGCCGTTTGCACACATTCCCGAACTGAAATGGCACCAAACTTAATATGGGGGCTGAGTCCAGTAGTGGCTTCGGCACTGGGATAGGAGAGTTGCCAGTAGTAGCGATCGCTCTTTTCCTCCAAAAACTCCTGAAGCAAGTGACGGGCTGCTTCCGTTCCGCCCGCCGGGATTGGTTTTCCGTCAGAAACAAGCCCCAATTGCTTCAGCGTTGGCACAGGCTCACTGGGAATTTTGGGGGAACATGGACCTGTGCAGGAATCGGTACCTTGTCCGCATTCATGTCCGCATACCAACGATCGCGGTAGTGCGGATAGGGAATTAAATCAGGCGTTGTAGCAGTAGGCTCAAACCACCGAATTTTAAAGTTCTGTTGAGCAAGTTCCCGATTCAGGCGGGCATCCCGGACTCTCCCATAAATCCGTTCAAAGTCGATATGGGCGTAGATTCCCTCGGCCTGTGTCTCCTGGATTAAACGGGGCAGCACCTCCACCGGATCGCCAGAGCGGAGAATCAGTCGCCCACCCCGACCGCGTAAGTCCTGATCCAGCGATTGTAAACACTCCAGCATGAATGCGACCCGTGCTACAGCCGTTTCCGGGTGGTGCAGCAACGCCCGATCGAACACAAACACCGGAATCACAGCACCGCGCAAAGCCGCCCGATAGAGAGGGGCATGATCAGAGATACGCAAGTCCCGGCGAAACCAGACGATCGTGCGATTCATGGGCAAGATATGAAGGATAAGGGCGACAAGAAAGGCTAAAGGATCAAGGATAAAACGATTTCCTTTGCCTTTCCCCTTCTTCTATTTAGCCTTCATCCTTTAGTCTTTGTCTCTCATCCTTTAGTACCTTGCAGCAGTTTCTTGACGGCTTCCAGTAAATCGGGTGGATGATACGGCTTGGTAATGTAGGCATCTGCTCCCTGCTTCATACCCCAATAAACATCGAATTCCTCACTTTTGCTGGTGCACATCACCACTGGAATATGTTTTGCTTTGGGGTCATTTTTGATCCAGCGACAAAGCTCGTACCCGTTCTTACGGGGCATAACAATATCGGTTACAACCAGATCTGGATTACTTGTCTTGATTTTTCAATGGCTTCTTCACCATCAACAGCCTCAATCACGCTGAAACCACTTCTTTTCAACTGTTCCGAGAGCAGTTCTCGCACAGTCGGGCTATCGTCAACAATTAGAACTGTACTCATACTCCCGGTCGGCTCAACGATTTGATCTCAAAAGTGTTCTCAGTCGCTTTCGAATAGATGGTTCTTGCCCAACGTTCAATGAACAAAAAAACTTGCTTTAGCAAGTCGGTGGGAGCCATTGACTATCACCTCTACAGAATCGAGGAGTTATCAAACCGCTTCTGTAGACACTGCCTGTTAACTTCAGGAATCCTATCACCCATCAGTACAACGAGGAAATGTGTTTTGGTCTCCAGGTGATATTCTTCGTGCAGCCCTCGGCAACCTCCCAAACTGACACTCTAACGGTTCGTTAAAGCTACTTCGGAACTTTAGATTCTCGAAGCAACGTTAAAGGTGGATTTTATAGATTTGAGGAACCTGTCAAATCTAGCCTGATGGAACCTGTGAGCGAATCGAGCGTTTCATGGCACCTACAGTAATTAATAGATGGAAGAACCGTTCCTAATCCATATTTTTCCCATTCCTGCGTTTTAGTTTGCATTACTCTTTTTTGCCTACTTCCAGGGGCTGCTGACCTGATTCAGATGTTCTATTTCATCCTGGCTAAGGCTCCAGCCCAACGCCCCAGCATTTTGTCTTGCTTGTTCTGCGGTCTTCGCGCCTGGAATGGGAATTACGCCGCCTTGGGCGATCAACCAGTTTAGGGCAACCTGGGCAGGTGTTCGTTGGTGCTGCTCACTGATCGTTTGAAGGGCTTCCGTCACAGGCGCAATCTTTTGCAAGCCGGAGTCGTTAAAACGGGGATCAATCCGTCGTGCGCCCTCTGGCGATCGAGAATCCTTGCCTGTGTACTTGCCTGTTAACAACCCTTGGGCCAAGGGACTGTACGCCAGAATTGTGACGCCCAATTCATGCGCTGTATCCAAAATCCCTTTCGTTTCAATCTGCCGAGTTAGGAGGGAATACCGGACCTGATTAACCGCCAACGGGATTCCTCTGGCCGCGAGAAATTTATGCGCCTCTCGCATTTTTTTGCGGAGTAATTGCTTACCCCAATTGATTCAATCCGACCCTTTTCTACCTCGTCTGCCAGCGCATTCATGAGGGTACGTTGCCCCATGAGAAAATCCAGAGGGAAGTGGACCTGATAAAGGGCAACCTTTTCGACCTGTAGCCGCTTCAAGCTAGCTGTTAATGCTTCTGAGACAGCGTTAGCCGAAAATCGCCAGGGATAGGGGAAGTATTTGGTGGCAATCTGGACAGGACGATCGCTCTCCTTCATAAACTGTCCCAGCAGTCTTTCGGATTCCCCAGGTCCATAAATCTCTGCTGTGTCAAAAAAATTAATTCCAGCATCCAGGCTGGCATAGAAGGCATCGCGCACCTGGTCGGCTCCATAATCTTTGCCGTAGCTCCAGAAAAGCTTATCTCCCCAGGACCAGGCACCAATACCAAGCGCAGTTACTTCAGGACCACTGGGACCCAAGCGGGTTGTTTGTGCAGACTGAGACATAATACTACTTCACACTTTTTACATATCTAGAGTGTAGCGCTGATGCTAAGGTGACAAACTGAAGCCCTTTGAATGGCTTCCCCAAAGGGCGTAAATAGTCCAATTACGCTGTAAGTAAGAACCTCCTGGACTCGCATTGTCATCTCACCTGCTAGACGCATCACTATGGAAACTCATCCTTCTTCACAATCGTCTCCGGAGCAACTCTCTTCAGAGATGCTTCCTCGGCTGAACCTGTTGACCATGTTTCGTTTAGGCCTGTTTCAGCTAGGACTGGGAATGATGTCTGTGCTGGTCTTTGGTGTACTAAACCGGGTGCTGATTCGGGAGTTGGGAGTACCTGCGACGATCGCTACAGTTATTCTGGCGCTCACGCTGTTTGTGGCTCCGTTAAGGGTTTGGTTTGGGCAATTATCGGATACTAAACCACTATGGGGATTGCATCGTACAGGCTATGTGCTGATTGGCTCGGCCTGTCTCACAATGATTGCCTTCATCGCGGTGCAGGTCATGTGGCTGACCGGAAGTAGTTTAAGAACGGTAGGTTGGACGCCTCAAACTTACAGTTGGCTGGTGTTACTCGCGCTGCTCTTCGGGCTTTATGGAGTGGCGGTCAGCGCCTGTTCTACTCCCTTTGCCACTCTTTTTAGTGGATGTTTCTGATGAGGACAACCGTTCCAAACTCGTGGGAATCGATTGGTCGATGCTGATTGGCGGCACGATCGTTGGAGCAATCACCATCGGCGTGCTGCTCAAACGATTAACCCTGAACGCTCCAACAGAAGACGTTCAGGCAAGTATTAATCAGCTATTTCTAGTTGTGCCGTTGATTGTATTTGGACTGGCCTGGATTTCCACTTGGGGAATTGAGAAGAAATACTCTCGTTATGCCCAGCGATCGACGTTGGTTGATAATGAAGGGCAAATCACGTTAGGCAGGGCCTGGCGAATTCTAACCGCTAGCCGTCAAACCCAATTCTTCTTCACGTTTATGCTGGCGATGACGATGGGCCTGTTCATGCAGGATCCCATTCTGGAGATCTATGGAGCCGATGTGTTCAGAATGCAGATCGGTGCGACTGCCAGCCTTAACGCCTTTTGGGGAACGGGAACCCTGGTTGGTATCAGCGCTGCCGGTTTTCTGCTAGTGCCGAGGTTAGGTAAGCGCCGCACAGCTCGGCTTGGCTGTCTATTGACAGCACTTTCCCTCATGGTGGTTATCCTGGCAGGCGCTACAGCAAGTTCAGCCATTCTACAAATGACGCTGCTGCTTTTTGGTTTGGCGTCAGGAATTACGACCACAGGAGCCATTACCCTGATGTTTGACCTGACCGCTGCCGAAACTGCTGGGACGTTTATCGGCGCTTGGGGACTGGCTCAGGCTTTTGCCAAGGGGTTTCCACGATCTCGGGGAGCGCTTCTGGATATTGGTAAAAAGTTGAGTGCCAATTTAGTCCTTTCCTATGGAGTGGTGTTTATTGCACAGGCGGCCATGATGCTGCTGGCTGTTTGGTTGCTCAATCGGGTTGATGTCCAGGAGTTCCGTTCTCAAGCCAAGGATGCGATCGTTGCCGTAATCACGAGTGATAGGGACTAGCGGTTATTCATCAGCCCAGATTTCAAAGGAGGCTGGACAAACCTTAAAGACAGGACCTGTGCAAGGGTGTGTGAAAATGTTTGATAATCGGGAGTCGGGAATCGGTTGAAACTGCAATTACCCATTACCGATTACCGTTTACCTGCGTAAGTCCAAAAGAATTCATAGGACCTACGCATTTCACCAAATCTCTGAGGTTTACGTCAATCCGACCAATCTAAAATCGCACTAGACTGTTTTGACAAACCTTAGGGAGCTTGTGAATGGTTGTTCGTTAGAGTTAGATAGAGGTGCCTCTAATCATTAACTACGAATGACTGATTTTTGGACTCAAGTACTCGGCTTCGCTGAAACCACTACTCATCAGGTCGGTGAGCGGTTGCTGAGTGATTTCGGGCAGGTAGGAGTACTGGAGAAAACCGATGGCAGCCTGGTAACTCAAGCAGACCGCTGGGCAGATGAGGAACTACGGCAGAAAATCGCACAAGCCTTTTCCGACCACGGCGTACTCAGTGAAGAAGTCGAACACATCTTTCCCGCTACCGATTGGTGCTGGATTATTGATCCGATCGACGGCACAACGAACTTTGCCAGAGGGCTTCCCATCTGGGGTATCTCGATTGGGTTGCTGTACCAAGGTACTCCCGTTTTTGGCTATGTCCATCTTCCCCCTTAAAGCAATCCTTTCACGGCTACTGGTACGGCAAGTCCGGCCTGACCGGACCGACTGGAGCCTTCCTGAATCACCAACTGATTCACACCAGCTCTGACGACGTCTCCTCCAACCATTTCTTCAATCTCTGTGCCCGCAGCACCTCTGTTCTGCACCGTCCCTTTCCCGCGAAGATTCGGATGCTTGGTGTGGCCACGTTTAACCTGCTTACAGTGGCCGCTGGATGGGCCTTGGGCGGTGTCGAAGCAACTCCTAGAATCTGGGATATTGCTGCCGTATGGGCGATCGTGCAGGCAGCAGGCGGCGTCTGGACTCCATTAGAACCCGATCCCATCTTTCCGCTTGTGCCGGGGCAGGATTATGGCGATCGGGCCTATCCAACGCTAGTTGTAAGTCGCGCTGAGCTGGTGCCAATTTTTCGACCATTGGTGGAGAGGGTAAGTGTAAGGGATGAGGATGAGGGATAGGGGATGAGGGATAATGCTATTCGAGGAAATCAAGAGGCTTGAGGTTAGAAATTGAAGACGCATCTACTTACCTTTAAAGACTGCAATCGTTCAATTTCTTTCATCCCTCATCCTTATCTCATTACCTTCGCTAGTTTGGAGAACTGCTATGGATCTTTCTCGTATTCCTGCCCAGCCTAAGCCCGGCTTGATAAATGTCCTGATTGAGATTCCTGCTGGGAGTAAAAACAAATATGAGTTCGATAAAGACCTCAATGCCTTCGCGCTTGATCGCGTTTTGTATTCCTCAGTTCAGTATCCTTACGACTATGGCTTTGTCCCTAATACATTGGCAGACGATGGCGACCCCTGGATGGAATGGTGTTGATGGACCAACCCACTTTTCCCGGATGCGTGATTGCGGCTCGTCCAATCGGAATGCTAGAGATGGTTGATGGCGGCGATCGCGATGAAAAAATTCTTTGCGTTCCAGATAAAGACCCCCGCTATACCCAGGTAAAAACTCTGGCAGACGTTGCTCCCCATCGCCTCGATGAGATTGCCGAGTTTTTCAAGAGCTACAAGAATCTTGAGAAGAAAGTTACTGAGATACTGGGCTGGAAAGACGTTGAACACGTCCTACCGCTAGTTGAGCAGTGCATCAAAGCAGGTGCCGGAAAAAGTTAAATGATTCGCACCTGTTGAGTAACGGATGAAGCGGGTAGTTGATGGCTATTGCTCAAAATCTCCTAACCGCTTCATTCGTTCTCCATTCATTGCTGGCGAATCTGCCAATCTTTAGGTACGGAAAGAAGAGCCGTTCGATCGTCGATTTAATGAGCTTTAAGGTGTTAAATCAGTAGAATTATCGCAAAGAATTTGAAAGGAACCGAAAATTCGTATAACTACTGATTAAATACAGATAAATATTAAAACAGAACACAAGGCAACTACTGGGTACGCCCGGTCGTAATTCTTTTATCTCCATTCGTTCGCCCACAAAAATCAATCCTACCCTCCTCAACCCTCATCGTCTTTTGCATTCCAACCCTTTCTCTACCCTTTTTCCGGTGCAGGTTAGCGCTACAAAATCTCAAAATTTTACGAATGATGTTTTGAACCCTTACCAACAGTTCTGTATAAAAGCATTCATTGTAGACCTGCCTTTAATTAAAAAGTATTCCTGACTACCGTAATGAATTTGGTATACACAAATTAGGGGCTCGTAAGGATAGTGCATCTTAGCAACCGTTCCTTATGGTTTATGCTCTTCTCGCTCTGAGAGCACACTATATATGCAGCGTACGTTCCTCCTAGCCAAAATCCACAATTGCACTCTCACTGCTGCCAATCTGAACTATGTGGGTAGCATAAGTATTGATGAGACGTTATTGACCGCAGCGGGAATACTTCCTTATGAGCAGGTACAGGTTGTCAATGTCGCGAATGGAGAACGGTTGATTACCTATGCAATTGTAGCTTCTGCTGGATCGGGGGCAATTGAGCTGAATGGCGCAGCTGCCCGTTTGGGAATGCCGGGCGATCGCATAATCATTATGACCTACGCTCAGTTTGACCCTGAAGAACTGCAAACTCACTCTCCAAGGGTTGTCCTAGTAGATAAGCAGAATCGTTTGATTGAAGTCCGTCAGTACAAAGACCTGTTAGAAGAAGTGAACTTGATCAACAATGTCAAACCTTGACCCATCTACACCCGATGTACAGTCTGAGAGCGGCAAGATCGAAGAAATGAGCCACTCGCCAGATTTTGTGATCCAGTTTTGGGGGGTACGAGGCAGTATTCCTGCTCCGGGGCCAGAAACCGTGCGCTATGGGGGAAATACATCCTGTGTAGAAATGCGGGTGGGTGGGAAACGGCTTATTTTTGACGGCGGTACAGGTTTACGGGTGTTGGGTAAAAATCTGCTAAAGCAGATGCCAGTTGAAGCGTACCTATTTTTAGCCATTCCCATTGGGACCATATCCAGGGGTTTCCTTTCTTTCTGCCTGCCTTTGTTAAAGGAAACTGTTTCCATATTTATGGAGCGATCGCGCCGAATGGAGCCACGATGAAGCAGCGGCTTAGCGACCAAATGCTTCACCCCAACTTTCCCGTCCCCATCCAGGTGATGCAGTCGGACCTGAAGTTTTACGACCTATTTCCGGGAGATGTGATGCAGCTTGGAGACATCACGATCGAAACCGGTCCGCTCAATCATCCCAATACGGCAATGGGCTACCGGGTTACGTGGCAGGGACGCACCGCCGTTTATGCTACTGATACAGAGCATTTCCCCGGTCGATTAGATGAGAACCTTCTGCACCTGGCTCGCGATGCCAATGTGCTGATTTATGATGCCTGCTACACGGACGAAGAATATTACGACCCTAAAACCCCCAAGGTGGGCTGGGGTCACTCAACCTGGCAGGAGGCTGTGAAGCTAGCCAAGGCAGCAGGAGTCAAGAAAGCAGTTATTTTCCACCATGATCCCAACCACACCGATGATTTCCTGGATGGCGTGGAAGCACAGGTTCAGTCCATTTTCTCCAACAGCTTATTAGCCAGGGAGGGAATGATCCTGCCAGTTGTTGAGTAACCAGATATTAATAGGTGGTAGGTGGTAGGTGACAGGTGGTAGGTAGGACGAAACACCCGTACTAAAGAGCTTCGCGCCTACGATTTGTCCCATCCGTCCCTCGTGCCGCTATACACAACTAATCTCCATCACCTACCACCTACCACCTACTTCTCACCTACCGCCTACTTTGAAGAACCAACCCCAGCAGCCGTTGGTGTCAACACAGGAGCCTTGCGCACAGGCAGTTCGTCGCGTTGTCGAGCAGTTCCACGAGGTGTAACAACCCACTTGTTGTAGCCGTGAACATGATCATAGAGGCCGACGATCGCGATTAGGTTTTTCAAAATGGTGTAGACGAAGATTAATACTGCATGCTGAATAAAATAAATCCTGGGATACCGAATGGCTGCAATTCGCATGGTTACTAGCGTTTGATAGATTCCACTGGAAAAAGTAACCACCGTGCTGAACAGCAAGTATGGGTTGTCAGAAGGGGGCAAATACCCGTGATAAAGGAACAGACTGATAATCAGTGGCAGGATTTGCAGCGCAATCAACGAGTAGAGAACACAGTAGTAGAGCAGATAGGTCCAATAGATTTTTTGTAGAAGCGTTAGTTTTTTGGACCGCCAAACTCTCCGTTGATACTTAAAGCTCACCTCAAGCCATCCCTGGTTTCCAACGTTTGCGCTGAAACCAGAAGGAATGGAAATCTACAGGGGCAAGCTCGGTAGTGACGATGCTGCGATCGTGCAGAATTCGGTAGCCACTCAACAACGTCCGCATTGAAGCGTCAATATCCTCAGTCAACATGGCGGGGTTGAAGCGAATTTGCTTCAATACAGAGGTTCGCCAATAACCATTAGAACCGCCAAAGATCGTGGAATCTGTCAGGAATGATTTGGCCGCGTGGCTCACACCGTAAAGTGTCTCAAACTCGATCGCAATATTCTGCGTCAACAGATTAAAGGAGTGGTTGCGGATGATGTTGCGTCCCTGAACCACGTCATAGTCATTTTCTAACCAGCGCCACGCCCTCAAAAAGCAGTCTGGTTGTGGATGGTGATCCGCATCTAGAATGCAAGCGATGTCGCCGGTAACGATATTCAGTGCAGCGTTCAAATTCTCGGCTTTGGAGTGGCTGCCCTCCACACGCAACAGGCGCAGTTCCGGGTAGGTCTGCGCCAATCGTTTCAAGTCGTCTTCTACAGGTAAGTCAACCGGCGTATTGTAGGCAAGAATCAACTCCAGACCAGCATCAGAACGGTGAACCTTTGTGAGAATGTGACGGAGGGTTTCCAGGATGATGTCTTGCTCGTTAGGGAGATAGGCAACAACCAGAAAGGAGCAGCGTGGCAGAGGATTTCTGGACAACGGAAGCCTGTAGCCGCTTATGCCAAAGGATGATTTTATCGACTGCAAGAACCGATCAAATTTGCCAGCGTGGGGATATTTAACGTTGTCGATCGCAAACCGACGAAAAAGAGCGCTGCTGCCTTCTAAGAAAATGACGAGGGAACTCAGTAGAAAAAGGTGGCGATCGCCATGTGCACATTGATTAGGTTAATCCCCCAATCGCAGGCAGTAATAAAAATTGTTGGAACACCAATCAGTAGGACATGGGTATAAATCAGCTTATGCAGATCACCCGACCACTTCCTCACGTCAACCATCCTCCACTCCTCAGGGTTAGGGATTTTAATCTTTGGCAAACTTACACCACAACTTAGAAAAAGGCAGAGTCTTTATTAGCTTCCCTTGGGTAGTACATATTTCCGGCAGGTTCTAGTTCATCTTCGTTCACCCACAGCGATCGTTGCCCATTGCTCAACTGACACAACAAAAACTCCCGTTCGTCCAGGAGTCTCTCCACTCTCAACACGATCCACCCAGATTCACCCTGGTAAAGCACCTCATCTCCAGCCTGAGGATTCCATGTACGACGTCGGAAAACAGGTGCACGCATTAACACATAGTCCACATCATGCAGCAAACCTGCCAGAATTCTTTGCATCCCAGGACAGAAATAGTCTGCCAAAGCAGCAAAACCAATGTACTGACGACGATCGCGGGCAACATAAGAGCATAGAGAAACTCATCATCCTGAATTACCAGCTTGACAGCGTAGGTCACAACAAGGCTCGAGATCAGGAAATAGCTGTAACTATAGATACCGAGTCCAAGGAACAGGAATTTAATCTGTTGCTGCTGCACCAGCGAGCGCAAAATCACCATACAGCAAAGACTAAGACCAACTGGCAACAGTAGATCGGCAACGACCCAACCCCACTGATAAAACTGACAAACAAAGCCCAGTGCATAAACAATAATGCCAGTCATTAGGGCACGCTGAGGTTGCCAGAAAATTGGACCTTTCCCCTTGCAGTAAAAATGGGCAGCCATCATGCCTAACACGAACGTGCTGAGCTTCGCAAAAACCAGAAGAAAAGGCACACCGTTACCAGAACCATCAGTTAAAACATAGGTCGGGTGTCCATCAAATTGATACACCGCAACGGCTCGGTATCCAACCGTCAACAAAACGCTGATCCATAGCAAATTGGTGGCCCCCATCGCTGCAAAAGATGCCACAGAAATGGGGAGACAAGCGTAAAGCTAAAAATGAGCGGCATCCAACCCCAGGTAGTGCTGATGGAGCGCAACATCTCACCGCTGTAGTCAAGGGTGAAGGGAAATGCAACACCATTAAACATCTGCCACAGGCTGGGGCTACTCGTGTGGGTTGCCATTCCGACTGCCCACAAAATCGGACATGACAGCCACGCTATGGTCCAAAACGGAAACAGGATTCGAAGGAGGCGGCGTTTTAGAAACCGAGCAGCATCAAGAGTTTCGTTTGTTTGAGACAGTACTAAGCTAAAACCACTAATAAGGACAAAGACATCAATGAATTGAAACCCAAACCAGGCTGGGATGCTAATTGCCCCAAACAACACCCCACGATCGGAGAACCCTTCAATCGCAGCAACCAGTCGTTGTAAGTTATCCTGCAAACCCGTAGGTTGTGGCGTATAGGCAGAATCGGTGAAGAGTAACTGGGCGTAATACAGCGAAAGCAGGACAACTCCGAAAATACGCAAGCCTTCTAACCAGGCTAACCGCTGCGATCGAGGGATTTTCTTGTTGACCATCTACCTTTTTCTCTAGGGAATTAGTGAAGATGAGAGCATTCGCAGCAAAGTTCCTGAAAAGTGAGCACGCTTTCCTCGGATTTGTGCAAAGCACATCTTTTTGAGAGCACTAAGCGTAAAAGCTTAGCTACAGTTACTCAACCGACTTGATTGCCATCATTAATATCAGTACAAGCCTGAACCATAGGGAAGACACCAGAAGAAACATCAATTAAGATCGCTCTTAAATGTATGAGTTGGTACACCACAAGACAAATTTTTCTATTAATAATAGCTGCTAGAGCGATTTGCATTACTGATAAATGAACCTGATTGCTGAGCACCCCTTTGGTAAGTACATATTTCTTTATAGTTTATACAGCGTGTAGACAGCATTTGTGATTGAAAACTTCGGATGAAATTCTGACTTAACCGTTAAATTACTATGAGACTTTTTATAGAATAGACTTTCAGCAAATTGGCATACTGGTTAGACTACCTGGATTGCGATTGGTCTGTAAATCGTCGCCCCTCCCATTTGCTGTAGACTATCGAGGCGGGGTAGTTTGACCCCCATCAGCGTCACCCTCTGAGACTCCGCATCAGTCAGCCCAGTTCATAAAATGAAGCAGTCACCCTAGTTTCTGAACGTCATGCCTCAGCTTTTAGACCCGGACGAAGATTTCTTCCAGCAGCAAGGGTGGCAACTCAGTCAGGCAGGTGCTTTCGAAGATGCCATTATCCATTTCGATCGATCGCTGCAAGTCCGCCCTAATAGCTATCGCTCCTGGTACTACCGGGGTGTTGCTTTATTTGAGCTGGGACGTTACGAGGAAGCACTAACCAGCATCAATCACGCCATTGACCTTAAATCAGATCTTGCAGAAGCCTGGAACAGTCGAGGATGGTGCTGTTTAATCTCGGTGGTTATGATGCAGCGATCGCCAGCTACGACAGAGCCGTTCAACTAAATCCAGCGTTCTATCAAGCGTGGTACAACCGGGGTAATGCGCTGGAGAAGGCCGGACAGTATGAGGAAGCGCTCCATAGCTATGACAAAACTGTGGAACTGGAGCCAGAGTATTCGAAGTGTTGGTACAACCGGGGCATCATGCTGTGCAAGCTGAACCGCTACGAGGAAGCGATCGCCAGTTATGACAAAGCCATTCAATTCAGACCCCATTACTCCAATGCCTGGTATAACCGGGCTAGCGTTCTCAGCCAACTCAACCGCTATCACGAAGCTCTCACCAGTTACGATCGAATTCTAGACGTTAAGCCAGACTGGTATGGGGCCTGGTATAACCGGGGAAATATCCTGCATAAGCTCGGTCGTCATGAAGAGGCGATCCAAAGCTACAGCAAAGCGCTAGAGCTTAACGCCACCCTCTACGAAGCGTGGTACAACCGGGGAAACGCGCTGGTAACGTTAGGTCATTACGACGAAGCAATTGCTAGCTATCGGCAAGCCCTGGAACTGAAACCAAATCTGCGAGAGGCCTGGTACAACTGGGGCTGTGCCTTACACAAATCGGGGCGTTATGAAGAAGCGTTAGCTAGCTACGATCGAGCGCTCGATCTAAATCCTAGCTTTGCAAAAGCCTGGTACAGTCGGGGAACCGCTCTGTGCAAGCTGGGATGCTACAAGGAAGCGATTGAAAGTTACGACAAAGCCGTTCAGTTCCAGCCGGACCTTTACGAAGCTTGGTATCGAAGGGGTTTAGCGTTGGGACACCTGGGCCAGAATGAGGAATCGATCGCTAGCTACGATCGAGCGTTGGACATTAATTCCAACTATTACCCAGCCTGGTATAGCCGGGGGCTGCCCTTAGCCACCTGGGTGACCACGAGTCAGCGGTTGCCAGTTACGATAAAGCGCTAAAAATCAATCCTAATTTTCCCGATGCGCTTAGCCGACGTAGCCTTGCGCTTGAACGGTGTGAAGGGAATCATGAAATTGCCGAAGAGCGGGATGAGCTTGATACACTGCCAGATTATTTCTCAGCAACCATAGAGTCGATCAATACAAAAACAGAGGACTAAACAAGCGGCTTAACCATCCACAACGACTGCGGCTGAAACCCTTTCATTTGGTAAAGCCTTAGGGCAACCTGATTGGATTGAAACACCTGAAGCCCAATTTGCCGATCGCCCCTTGCCCTTGCCCAAACCTCTGCCTGGTGCATCAATGCAGAACCAATCCCCCGACGACGGTAATCTGGAGCCACATAAATCAGGAAAATATGGGTATGTCGATCGCCCCGAAGCTGATCGATAGCGCTACCTAACCAGAGGCAGGCGATCGGCTGATTCTTCCTGCCCAACAAAGGAGGCGGGGAGTCCGGCATGCTTTTGCATCAGCCACATCGACCCACCAAAGCGGCGTTTCCCTTGAAAAATACTGCTCCACCGTTTGGGACAGGTGCCCATAGTCCCCAACAGGCTCGACTTCCCTGTAGGTTTGCTGCATAAACTTGACCAAAAGGGCACGATCCAGGCCCGATCCTTGATAGAGACGGTAGCCGGATGGTAGCTGGTCAGACACAAACGCCTAGCCCTTAAAGTTGCTCAGACAGAAGTGCTGGGTCATCTGGTAATCCCTTTACCAGGGTAGACAGAGACGGCGGCAACCCAGCAACCGAATCTGAGTGCGGCGCGACCTGGTTATGAGATGTTGCCTCCTCGATAGGAGCCGGAGCTGCCATGTCTGCCTGCAAAAAAATCCGAGAGCTTACAGCCACCAGCGCTACTAGAAACACCAGCACAATTAGAAAAGGGGCAATGTACTGCCGAAAGAACGCCATAGCAATTGCTGTAGAAATCTTATTAAGTTAGAAGTAATTTTCTGAGACTTCACTCAAGTTTTGTGAACTTCTCTGGACTAATCTTAACCCTAATGAGGGGTGTTCTCATCATCCGAATTGAAGATTGCAGAGGAATTGGCGTTCCAGGGAGCAAAGAACGGCAATAGGGCAATACCGGGCAAGGCCGCTGCCAGGGTAATGATAAAAAGAGGGTCCACCCCGGTTGGGCAGCCGATAGCAGAAAGGAAGCGTTTTGCAGTTTTTGGGCAAGCTCACCACTGGTTGGACCAGCCAAAAAGTCTCTACCTACGGCCATTAAGCTAGATAAAAGGGCAAACTGGGTAGCTGAAAATCGAGGGTTACACAAGCTCATGAGAAAGCCAAGAAAACCAGCCGTTCCCAATCCGCCACAAAAGTTTTCTACATTAACGGCTATGACCAATAATGGGTAGCTTTTGCCCACGATCGCCAGAACAACGTATCCCAGGTTGCTTAACGCTTGCAGTCCACCAAAGATCCAGAGGGAACGATTTATCCCAAGCTGGCTGAGAAAAGCCCCTCCTGCCAAGGTTCCCACGATCGTCGCGACCAACCCCATCCCCTGCCGAATGTTGCCAATATCGGCATCGGAAAAACCAAGCCCTTTTCCGCCCAGAAACGGAACAGCCATTTTGGCAACCATCGCATCCCCCAGCTTAAAGAGGATGATGAAGACAAGCACAAACACCGCCTGCTGCCAACCCATTCGCCGGAAGAATTCCAGGAAGGGCTGAACGATCGCTTGATTCAGAGAATCTGGAGGACGGGCATTTCGGTCAGGCTCGGGGGCCCAGAACGAGGTAAAAGCCCAATTCCAACCAGACTCGCCATGCCAGCATAAACCCAATGCCAGCTAATACGATCAGCCAGATTGAAGGCAATCCACCCTGTTAGCAGCAGGGCAATTCGGTATCCCAGGATGGTCAGGGAAGCGCCTGCGCCTAGCTCTCGCTCATCTAATACGTCTGCTCGGTAGGCATCGATCGCAATATCCTGGGTTGAACTCAGAAAGGCAATGATTAGTGCTGTTAGCGCCAGAAATTGCAGGTTCAGAGATCGATGCTGAGGATCCAGTTGGACAATTTCCGCCATTTGTATGGAAATCGCCAGAATAGCTGCCACTAGAGTAATTTGTGCCAATGCCATCCAACCGCGCCGCCGTCCCAAAAAGGAGGAACAAACCGATCCAACAACGGCGACCAGAGAAACTTTAATGAGTACGGCAAACTCACCAGGCTAAACCAACCGATCGTGCTGAGATTCAGTTGCGCCTTGGTCATCCACGCCCGAAATGCATCATCGGTGAGTGCAAACGGCAACCCAGACGAAAAACCGAGCAGCAGAATGGCTACCATCTTGCGGCTCTGAAATACCTTCAGCCAGGATCGAATTGATTTCACAGGTCAGGCAACGGCTAACGAACACATGCTGCCTTGCAGCATTCAGCCATCATGCCACAGCAATGCTTTATTTCTGAGAAGGAACACCTAAACTCTTTAATGAAGCCACTCAAGCCTAATAATTAGAGTGTTGCAATAGGCCATTAATAATTTCAATCACAACCTTGCTGACTGGAAAGCCAGCCATTATGGCTACAAGCAAACTCGCTACTACAACTACACCTATATCGACAAGTGCCCCTTGTGTTGGAAACAAAGATTTGTAGCCAATCATTAGAGCGAACCCCAAAGGCGCAGATAGCCAGAACCATAACTCTTTCAACCAAATAGATTGCTTTTGGAGAATTGGTTCCTGCTCAGGTTCTGGTGTTTCGTGGGATTGAGCATCAGGGGAATCAGAGGGCCAAAAACTGGCATGGGTGCTTTTAGAGCTTCTAACTGCTGACAGTCTACCCCGACAGAACTTCATAATTACTACGATGCCTGCTTGAAGCGCCAGACGCCAACTAGAACACCCTGAATATCAATCTGACTGGCGGGAACTTCAATGGGTGGATAGGTTTTGGTATCGGGATTTCCCGGCTGAAGCGTAACCTTACTGCCCTTACGGTGGAAGTACTTTAAGGTGGTTTGCCCCTCAACCCTAGCCGCCACGATCGACCCGTTTTTAATCGTCTTGGGGTCCGTAGTAGGCTGCATGATTACCACATCTCCGTCATCAATAAGAGCGTCAATCATGCTTAACCCTCTGACCCGCAGCGCAAAATAGCGGGGATTCATCAAGACATGGCTGAAGTCAATGTGTTCTGTTTCTGCCTCTGGAAATGCCTCGACCAACCCCCCTGCGGCGATCGCCCCTTAATTGGAATTCCCGGTGAGCTAGCTTGGGTTAGCCGAATCGTGCGCGCCTTGCCCTCGCTCCAGTCAATATATCCCTTCGTTTTCAGGTGCTCTAACCGACTCTGCACCGGAGCGGGAGACTTTAACCCCATCGCTCTCATCATCTGACGAATAGAGGGGGAATGCTGATTTTGGCGAATATACTCTACTAACCAGTCATAAAGCTGTTGTTGGGCTTCTGTAAGAGATTCCATAGGATTTAAAGCTGGATCAGGTGGCACTTAGAACATCCGTACCACCAAATTTTACACCTGTCCACCCTTTTTACGACGGATATTTTTGCATTTTGTATCGTCGCGTTCACAAATAACACGGAAGGGAGATGGAAAGAGGGTTTTGAGTTGGGCAAGGGGCAAAGGGCAATAGGCAATGATGAATGGAGAATTAGGAGACTTTAATTTCTAATTCTTATATTTTGTCTTTATCCTTCATCCCTTATCCTTTATCCTTCATTCCTCCCCTGCTCCTAGCAGGCTTACAAGAAGTGCTTTCTGGGCGTGCATCCGGTTCTCGGCCTGGTCCCAAACGCGTGATTGAGGTCCTTCAATGACGTCATCGGTGATTTCTTCTCCCCGATGGGCAGGCAAACAGTGAAGCACGATCGCCTCCTTATCAGCGTAGGAGAGGAGGGTTTCATTCACCTGGTAGGGCTGAAAGATGGGGATTCGAGTCTGAGCGAGATCCTCTTGCCCCATACTCGCCCAGACATCGGTGTAAAGGACGTGGGCACCTTTAACGGCGGTAACCGGATCCGTTGTAACAGTCACTTCTGTGCGCCCATTGGCGATCGCGGTTGCTTTAGTGACAATCTCCTCAAGCGGTTGATAGTCCGGTGGGGCGGCAACTCGCACATTTAAACCTGCCATTGCACAACCCAGCATGAGGGAGTGGGCTACGTTATTGCCATCGCCGACATAGGTTAGGGTCAAGCCTGCCAAAGTACCGAAGGTTTCCTGGATGGTTTGCAAATCTGCCAAAACCTGACAGGGATGCTCTAAGTCGCTTAATGCATTGATGACAGGGATTTTGGCGTAATCAGCAAAGGTTTCCAGATCGCGCTGATCAAACGTGCGGATTGCCAGAATATCCAGATAGCGGTCCAGCACGCGGGCCGTATCGGCAATGGGTTCTCCCCGACTCACTTGCGTCACGCTTGGGTTCAAATCCAAGACCTGTCCGCCCAGTTGGTACATTGCTGCCGAAAAGCTAACGCGAGTTCGGGTTGAGGCTTTGTAAAACAACAATCCCAAGATTTTCTGACATTGCGGCTTTACTGCACCTGACTTTAGCTGGGCTGCCAGGTGCAAAATCTCTTGCAGCTCATCGCTGGTTAAATCAGTCAGAGCAAGCAAATCCCGTCCTTTCAGTGCCCCCATTATCCTCAACCCTCAACGGTCTACTGTCCTAAGAACCTAGCAGATCTCTTCCGCTTAGCCTAGTGCAGACTGTCAGGAGTCACTGAAATGAGGACCACCGAACGATCGCCTGAACCAATCCCTCTATCGTGTATTCCTGGGCTTCTACATCCACTCTTTCCAGGAAATGTTCGCAGCTTTTGCTAGTTTGAGGACCAATGGACGCGATGCACACCTTATCAAGCCAGTTTCGCCAGGATTCGTCTCCTTGGGCTTGCTGTAAAAGCTGGCAAAAATGCCTCACTGTTTTGGAGCTAGCAAAGGTGATCACGTCGATCGTGCGGTTCTGCAATGCTTCGAGCGCTTCTGGAACGATCGCCTCCGGGCAACGAGACTGATAAGCAGCAACTTCCGTGACGATCGCTCCCCGACTAGAAAAGTCTTTTACCAATACGTCTCGCCCACCGCTTTCAACTCTGGGAAACAGAATCTTCGTACCTTCGAGTGGCCGGGGGAAATAGGCCGCCAGGGAGTCCGCAATGAATTCGGGCGGCACAAAGTCTGGTTTTAATCCATGGTTTTCCAGGGCGAGTGCAGTTTTTCTCCAACTACTGCAATTTTGATTCCAGTGAGGGCAAGGATGTCCCTGAGTTGAGTCGCCAGCCGATTAAAGAAATAGTCCACGCTGTTAGCAGACGTCAAAACCAACCAATCAAAACTGGATAGGCGCGCGATCGCCCGGTCCAGGTCTTCCCAACTGGAGGGCGGCCCAATTTCCAGGGCAGGCATTTCAATGACGGTTGCACCTTCTTGACGAAGTCGATCGCTAAATTGGCTTGACTGGCTAGCAGAACGCGTCACTAAAACTGTTTTGCCAGAAATTGAACTCACTGCTGAAGGACGATCAGAGGTTAACGATTGTGATTGATGGGATACGGTTGGCATGTTTAATGAGGAGTTGGAAGACAAGTGGCAGACGGAATCGAGGTCGAAATTGTTCCCTATTCTGGTTTCTTGGCCGATTGTTTCTGGTGCTTGTAGGTTTGTTTTTCAATCTGCAAGTCTTGTGAGCAAAAATCTTGGGCTTGCAGATCCTGAGTTTGTAAATACGGTCGGAGGCCCACCACTTCCCCGATGATGATCACACAGGGGAGAGCGTTTCACCAGCCGTTTCCTTCACAATATCAGTCAACGCGCCTTCCCAAATCTGCTGATAGGCACGTCCTGCCCAACGGATTACTGCAATCGGGGTATAGGGCGATCGTTCGTGTTGTATAAGCTGCTGCACAATTGTCGGAAGCTGACGTCCTCCCATCAGAATTACCAGAGTTTCAATCCGGGCGAGAGCTTCCCAGTCGAGTGCATCCGGGTCATGGGCGGTTAGCACAGCAAAACATCGACTGAACGCTGGGTCCGTCAGCGGAATTCCTGCCAGTAAGGGGGCAACCAGAGCAGACGAGAGGCCAGGAACCACTTCATAAGCACATCCTGCTGCCCTCAACGCCTGAATTTCAGCCTGGGCACGCCCAAAAATAAACGGATCGCCGCTTTTCAGACGTACGACCTGACTCCCCTTCTGACAATACTCAACCAGCAGATGATTGATTTCTGATTGAGGAATGCTCGGTTCCCCCCCTCGCTTGCTGACATCGAGCTTCAAACACTCCTCCGGCACAAGCTGCAATAGTTCGCCATCAACCAGCGCATCATAAATCAGCACCTCCGCCTGGGCCAACAGTCGCTGCCCTCGAATCGTTAAGTAATCTGCATCCCCGGACCAGATCCAACCAAATACACTTTGCCAACTCGGTTAACCATAGGGAAGCGCGAAAGGAGCTAGAGAAAGGATAAAGGATGAAGGCTAAAGGATAAAAGTGTTCTTCTTCCTTCACTCTCTCCCACAACGTCTCATCATCTTTCAGCCTTTATCCTTCAGCCTTTATCCTTCAGCCTTTATCCTTTATCCCTCATCCTCACCCCTAATCCTCATCCTCCACCCTCCCCTCTATTCCTTTTGCCTCTAGTTCCCCGCGACATTTTTCGTTATGGTATCCATGCGTTCAACCTTGAGGAGATGAAGCATGAACGTTGGATTCATCGGTACGGGACTGATGGGATTACCAATGGCACAACGGGTTTTGGATACCGGGTTTCCTTTAACCGTATACAATCGCACGCCTGAGAAGTTGGAAGCGCTACAGGAAACAAAGGAGAGGGCAACAGGCTCTCCTGACTTGAGCATTGCGTCTTCCCGGAGTCTGTCATTGGCGATTCAAATTGCATCGTCTTGATGCTGACGAACGCTCAGGCAATTCGAGACATGTTGCTTTCAGAACCTTCTCGCAAAAAGCTGAACGGCAAAACGGTTATCCAAATGGGGACGATCGCTCCTTCAGAAAGCCGCGCCATTCAGGATGAGGTTGTAGCAGCGGGGAGATTACCTGGAGGCTCCTGTTTTAGGCAGCATTCCAGAGGCGAAAGCAGGCAAGTTAATTGTCATGGTAGGCAGTACTCCAGAGCAATTTGAGACATGGATGGCTGTCTTAAAGTGTTTTGGCCCCGATCCAATGATCATTGGTCCAGTTGGGTCAGCAGCCGCTGTTAAGTTGGCACTGAATCAACTGATTGGTTCCCTCACCTCTGCCTTTGCAACCAGCTTGGGATTTGTGATGCGGCAAGGGGCAGATGTGGATTTGTTTATGCAAATCCTGCGGAAAGCGCTCTTTATGCTCCCACCTTCGACAAGAAACTACAGCGAATGCTCGATCGAAATTACAGCAATCCCAATTTCCCAACCAAGCACTTGATGAAGGACATGAATCTTTTCGTGCAGGAAGCAGATTCTTTAAAGGTCAGCACCAGTCTTGTTTCGGCAGTCAGCACCATCCTAGGACGGGCCTTGGAAATGGGACTTGGTGATGAAGATTATTCTGCGCTGTTTTCAGCGATCGTTCCGGAGAATTAGGGGGTAGGGGATAGGGGTAGGGGGTAGATACGAAATTGCAAGGAAGTAATTTCGGTTGAGCTTTCCTGAATTAGAACTCGATTTGTGATGTGTTGACTTCTGAGCTTGAACCTCCAGCGATCGAACTTGAACCTTTTAGCTTGGAGTCTAAAACTTCAAGCTTCAATCTCAAACCTCCGACCTTCGAACTTGAACCTCCAACCTTTAAGCTCGAACCTCCGACGTCTGAACACAAAAATTTGAGCTTCATTAGTGAATCTTCAACCTTTAAGCTTGAACCTCTAACCTTTGAACGCGAACCTTCGAGCTTTGAACCCCAATCCCCAAGCTTCAATCTCAAACCTTCAAGCTTCAATCTCAAACCTACCACCTACCACCTCTCACCTACCACCTACCTAACCCCCATGCCCACCATTCTCAATCAACAAATTCAACAGTTTTACGATGCCTCCTCAGGCCTATGGGAACAGATCTGGGAGAGCACATGCATCATGGCTACTATGGCGCAGACGGCACGGAGAAGAAAGAGCGGCGGCAGGCTCAAATTGATTTGATTGAAGAACTACTGCAATGGGCAGAGGTGCGGCAGGCTGAGCAAATTCTTGATGTGGGGTGTGGCATTGGCGGAAGTTCGCTTTACCTGGCAGAAAAGTTTAAGGCTAGATCGACGGGTATTACGCTCAGCCCAGTGCAGGCAGAGCGCGCAACCGAACGCGCCGAGGCCGCAGGAATGACAAGTACAGATTTATCTCAAAAACCAGCAGCGCATTTTCAAGTAGCTGATGCACTGAACATGCCATTTGCGGATCAATCCTTTGATTTTGTCTGGTCCCTGGAAAGCGGTGAACACATGCCAGATAAATCAAAATTTTTGCAGGAATGCTATCGAGTACTGAAACCGGGTGGAACATTTTTGATGGTAACTTGGTGCCACCGACCAACCGATCGTCAACCGTTGACTGCTAGCGAACGAAGCCATTTAGAGCGTATCTACGAGGTCTACCGCCTGCCCTATGTGATTTCGTTACCGCAGTACGAGGCGATCGCTCAATCAATTGGCTTTCAACATATCCGCACTGCTGATTGGTCCCCTGCTGTCGCCCCCTTCTGGAACGTGGTGATTGATTCTGCCCTGACTCCAGGAGCGATCGCTGGATTACTTCGTTCTGGCTGGACAACGATACAAGCTGCCCTGTCTTTAGGACTAATGCGTCGCGGCTATCAAAGCGGCCTGGTTCGGTTTGGCCTGCTCTGTGCGACGAAGGGAGGGAGAGTTAAGTGAGGGGTAAGGGGTGAGGGGTGAGGGATGGGGAATCTGGAAAATTTTGAATTCTGAATTTTGAATTTTGAATTGATTCTGACCCCTGATCCCTGACCCCTGGCCCCTGATTTCCTTTCCCTCAATTCTCTAAAATCGGTAAGGTAAACCAAAACGTTGCGCCCTGACCTGGAGCACTGATAGCGCCGATTTGTCCGCCGTGAGCGGTAATAATTTGCTTGCATAGAAAAAGTCCCAGGCCAATCCCGGGAGAACGACGAGTGCGGTTGCCCTGTGCATATCGTTCGAATAGGGATTCGCACTCTTGCTGACTCATCCCAACCCCGTTGTCTTGAACGCTGCAGCGGATCACGTCTTCTTCGGCGATCGCGTCTAGCGTAATGTGGAGGCCGGGGGATTATGTTTCAGGGCATTGGTCAAGAGGTTCTCAAAGACCCGACGAATCAACGCCGGATCGGCATTAACGAGCGGCAAATCGAGGGGCACTTGATTGGTCAAAGTTGCCATATTTTCCGACACGAGTGCTTCCAAGTCTTCTGCGATCACACGTACCAATGCACCAACATTGATCTGTTCGCAATGCAGGTCAACGCCCTGAACCTCGGTTGAATGCGCTTCTAGTAAGGAATTAATCATTACAATCTGACGATCGCAACTTTGCACCATACGATCCAGGACCGATCGCGAAAGGGTCGCGGTTTCTCCTGCTTTATTCTGTAAGTTCTTTAGCACCATCAACATGCCCATCACAGGAGTCCGCAAGTCGTGGGAAACTGCGTGGAGAAAGTCATCCTTCACCTGATCAAGCTGCTTTAGCTCCAGCATGCTTTGTTGAAGCTGAGCTGTACGATCCTGTACCTGCTGTTCCAGGTTCGTGTTGAGCGTTTGCACCTGTTGATACAGTTCCGCTTGTTGGATGGCGATCGCGACCTGGGTGGCTAGTTGCGACATCAACTCAATTTCGAAGGGAGACCAGTGGCGCGTCTGGGAACACTGCTGAGCAACCAGAACGGCCAGGAACTGGTCATCCAGGAGAATGGGAACCCCTAGACTGGCCCTGACCTGGCATTGGTCGTAGTATTCCGCTAGCAAAGGGGATACTTCAGCTCCACTCGTATCGTTGATCGCGCGCACCTGCCCTTGAGCGAAAAGTGCCCGAATTTCTCGCATATAAAGGTCGTTGGTAATCCAGGCAAGAATGGAACCCCATTCAGGTGCAGCGGATTCTGCGACGATTCTGCCCTGCCAATTGGGGTCAATCTGGCCGATAAAGACTCGATCGACTTTTAGAAACTGACGAACTTCTTCGACCGTTGTGGTGAGAATTTGGTCAAGGTTCAGCGATCGACGGATTCGTAAGGCAATCTGACCCAAGAGACGATCGCGTTCAGCATTGGCCCTCAGTTGCGCCTCTGTGCGCTTGCGCTTGGTAATGTCACGAATAATAGACAGAACCTCATCTTTGCCGCTCACGACTAAACGGGCTTCGTAGTCGTGGAGGTCGCCATGAGTCTCTAGTTGATACTCGTAAATCTGGGGATACCTGTTTGTAAGGTTTGTTCCACATACTGCATTCGTTCCTGAGCAATTTCAGGCGGAAGAATGTCGTAAACCTTCTTTCCAATCATCTCTTCAGGTGGAAAAGCAAAATCCTTTGCATTATCTGCCTTGCAGTCCAAATAGGTGCCATCCTGATGAATTCGCAGCATCATGTCGGGAATCGCATGTAGAAAGGCCTGGTTGCGGTTTTCACTCTGCTCTAAGGCTTCCTGGGCCTGTTTGCGATCGGTGATGTCCATCGTCACGGTCAGCAGGTAGGGCTTGCCCTTGATCTGGATAATTTCGCCAGAAAGCAGCGCGACTCCTATCTCACCGGATTTGCGCCGGAATTTCATCTCCAAATTCTGCACCCACCCCTGGGACTGAAGCATTTGAAGCATGACAAATCGATCGGAGGCATCAACCCAAATTCCCAAATCAAGTACCGATTGACCAAGAATTTCCTCTCGCTGATAGCCCGTGATTCGCAGAAAACTATCGTTTACATCAATCAGGCGAGCCGCGTGGGTTTCTTCCAGGGTGGTGAGGGCGATCGCCGCTGGACTGGAGCGGAACGCCTTGGAGAACATTTCTTCCGATTCGCGCAGGGCTTGCTCGGCCCGTTTGCGCTCGGTTATGTCTAGCAGGGTTCCAATGATGGCAGGCTGGCCGTTCATTTCAATCTTGCTGCCCAACACCTCCACATCAATCGGGCTGCCATCTTTGCAAACCCCTCGTAATGTATAGTGGGCCGTTTCCATTTCTCCCTGCAATCGCTTCTGGATGTTTTCTTCCACCACTGGCTGATCGTCGGGATGGACGGTGTTCATTACCCGATTTCCAATCAGTTCCCAGGACTCATACCCAAAAATTTCGGCAAACTTGGGATTAACGTAGACAAAACTGCCTCTCTGAATAACGTAAATACCCACCAATGACTGCTCGACAAGCGATCGAAAGCGTGCTTCATTTTCTTGCAGCGCAGCTTCCGCCTGTTTGCGGTCCGTAATATCCATCACGTAGCCTTCATAGTGAGTAACCTCTCCATGTTCGTTCTGAACGATGCCACAGAGGTCATAAACCCACCGAACCTCTCCATCAGCTCGAATAATGCGATAGTCCTGCTCAACCGCTAATAGCCCTGCTTTAACGCCCTCCTCAACCTCGGTCCCCACCCGTTGTAGATCATCGGGATGGACGATCGATCCATAGAGCACTCTGCCGCTGGTGAAGTCCTCTGGCTGATAGCCAAATTGGGTGACGTTGGCGGAGACATACTCGACCGGCCAATCCTCCCCATTAACCCAGCGGAAGACAACTACGGGTCCGGCAGCAAACAGGCGACGCTCACGATCGTTGGCTCGTTCTGCCTGTTTACGGTCCGAAATATCCCGCATAATGACCACGACCTCGTGATCACCACACACAACGATGCGTGCTTCGCGATCGTGCAGGACATCATTAATTACAATTTGATAGTCAAAGCTCTGAAGCTTATCTGTTTGTAACGCCTGCTGGATGTGATGCATCCAGAGTTGAGCAAGTTCTTCAGACAACACCTCCCTCACCCTTTTGCCAATGAATTCGGAGGCTGGCATAACCAGACCCTCCTCTCTCGCTGCTTTGACATCCAAAAAGGTGCCATCTTCGTGAATCCGAAAAATAAAGTCTGGAATCGCATTGATTAACGCGTGATTACGAGCCTCACTCTCCCTCAGAGCTATCTCCGCCTGGATTTGCTCGGTAATGTCTCTAACCACGCCCAGCAGGTGTGGACGGTCCAAAAGTGAAAACTTGAACCCATGACCTCCACATGGAGGGGTACCATCTCGTCGTAAATCAATGGCTCGCCCACGAAACGCGCCGCCTGCTCTAACTGTCGCGACATACTCCTGAAACAGAGCATAGTTATCCTCATGGATAAAGGCTTCCGGGGTCAGTCCAACAAATTCCTCATGCGTATACCCATGCATCTGACAGAATGCAGGGTTGGCTTCCACAATCACGCCCGTATCTGGATCGTTGATCACTAATCCATCACTTACCGCCTCAAAATGCGGCGATATTGCGTTTCGGCCTGAAGCAACCGCCCCTCTGCTTGCTTCCGTTCCGTCACATCAATGAGAACTGCCAAAGAGCGAACGATGGTTCCGCTTTCATCCCTCTCGGCGATCGCTGACAGCAGTACATCGATAATGTCGCCCGTTTTCTTAACAAATTGATAGGGAATATCTTTACAAATTCCGGTTTTGAAATACTCCGGCAGGACGACGGTTTCGGCATACTCACGAGACTCCGGGTCATGAAATCCACCGATTTCAGGCCCAAAACCTCCTCCCGCTCGTAGCCCAAGGACAACAGCCAGTAGTCACTGACGCTAATCAGTTGCCCGTGGGCGTCGATCGAGTGCAGCATTACGGGAGTGTTGTTGTAGAGCGATCGATAGCGGGCCTCACTGTCTCTCAATGCCCGTTCGGTCTGACCCGATCGTCTCTCCGAGGCAGCAAGTCTGCGCGATCGCACAAACGATCGCGCAGACTTGCAAGCCGCGCGGCCAAAATTGCCTGAACCCGTTCAAACGCTGCCTCGTCTCGACAACACTCGCGTAGTGCCTGTAAATCATGTGAGTCCAGAATCATTAGCCTTTCCTAGTGAATCAGGCTGTTTAAGAAACGAATCCCTAAAGTCATATTCCTAGTAAAAACAGAAATGTGCCTCTTTTTTTCCGAAAGAATTTAAGCCATCCATTTCTACCGCAAAGTGAATGACTAGATTATTCGTTCATAGGTAAATAGAGCGAGTATCATCCATTCAGCATTTGTCGAAATGTTGGCATGTTTTTATGCCCGATATATAGATTTAGGTGCTTGCAGGAACAATCCGCGAGATACGACATACTCCTAATTCCCGACAAATGAGAAATGCCCAATAATGCTTTCGAAATCTGAAGATTTTCGTCAAAAATGGTCGTATTTTGCCTTAAATATTCATAGGAACCTTCTATTTAGTTCAAGGTCTACAAGACTAGCGATCCGTTGATATTTTGGAGAAACCTCCCATGTCTTATTCCAATTCTTGGAAATCTGGGACCGCCGTACTGGTTGCGTTGGGTTTAGTGACAGGGACTGTCGCGCCCATTGTTGCTCCAGCACCTGCATCTGCCCAATCTACATTTCCAGATGTGCCCTCTAACTATTGGGCAGCTCCCTTCATTCAGGAGTTGGCCGCTCGAAAAATCATCGTCGGTTTTGCCGAGGACGGCACTTTTCGACCCGAGGAATTGGTCACCCGTGCGCAATTTGCTGCCATGATTCGTAAGGCGTTCAATCGTCCCCCTATTCGAAACCCCATCAAGTTTAAGGATGTCCCAGCCAGCTACTGGGGTGCTGCGGCGATCGAGGAAGCCTATACAACAGGCTTTATGGCAGGGTATCCCGGCAATCTCTTCAGGCCCAACGAAAATATTCCACGCGCACAAATCCTGGTATCGCTGGCAAGCGGCTTGAATTTTGCCAATACCGCGCCCGTCAATCAAGTTCTGCTGGCCTACTCAGACAAAGCAGATATTCCGGTTTATGCCCGTCCGGGGTTGCTGCGAGTACAGAACGACAAGTTGTTGTTGACTACCCAGACGTTAGACTGCTTAATCCTAATCGGGCTGCAACACGGGCGGAAGTAGCAGCCTTTATCTATCAAGCGTTGGTTAGTCAGGGTCAGGCAGCTGCCATTGCGTCCCCCTACGTTGTGGGTCAACAACCACCTCCACCAGTCGGTGTAAAGATTCCCGCTGGAACTCCATTTCCTGCTCGTTATGAGGGAAGGGATAGGGTCATATTGGCAAGGGGTGAAAATCAATCTGTTCCAGTCACACTCAAAGTTGCTCAAAATATTGTGACCAATCAAGGTCAGGTGTTGATTCCGGCGGGCAGTGATGTAACCGGGCAGCTCCAGACCATTCAGGAGGTGCCCAATTTATCGCCAATGAAATCATTCTGCCTGATGGTCAGCGAATACCGCTTGGCGCAACCTCCGAGCTTCTCAATAACTATTACGTAGCCCGGAGAGAACCCAGTACGGGTAGGATTATTCTCGGCACGTTGGTAGGCGCAGGTGCGGGCGCTGGGGTCGCTGCTGTAACGGGCGATCGCCACATCGAAGCGTGGGAAGTTCTAACAGGAGCGGCTGCCGGAGCACTCGCTGGAACATTTTTGGGTGGACGTACCGTTGAAGCGATCGCCCTCGACCCGGGCACAAATCTAACGTTGACCCTGACATCTGATCTAGTCCTTAACGAGGCTCGCCCTGCACCCGCTGTACAGCCTCCCGTTGAGCCTGCACCAGAGTTGGCGCCCGCACCCGAACCTGAGCCAGCGGCTCCAGCAGCTCCCCAAAGAGTAACTCCCAGAAGTATTAGATAGCCGCAATGAACGATTATCGCCACTGGTTCAAAGCGGCTTGAAAGCTAGTAGCTGAACGCTTTTTGCAAATCAGCAATTACGCTCCTTACAAATTACTCCTCGGCGATCGGTAGCCGAACGACAAAGGTTGCTCCCGGTGTCTTTTTGCTGCTCCGTTATTTGACCTGTACAAGTGATTGGTTCGTGCGGGGCTGAAGACCTGAATCTCTCCGCGCATCTGCTCTACCAGGGTACGGGCGATCGACAGCCCTAAACCGCTGCCGGGAATGCTGCTGTTTGCCTGTTCACCTCGAAACCGTCGCTCGAAAATGTGAGGCAGATCCTGCGGCGTAATTCCTGGGCCAGTGTCACTTACGGCGATCTCCAACCACCTGGTCTCGCTGCCTGCCCTGGGCACAATGCTTACCTGAACTTCAATTTGTCCCCGGCAGGCGTGTATTTCAAGGCATTTTCGATCAAGTTATTCAGCACTTCGCGCAGCGCTTGGGCATTGGCCATCAGGGGAGGGAGACGGGTGGGAATCGTTGCTTGAACCGATAGCGATCGCTCCTGAGCAATGGTCTTAGCCGATGCTAATAACGGTTCCAAAATGGCCATAAGAGAACAGGGTTCGAGGAGGAGCGATTCCCCTCTTACAAGTACTCCAGCGGCAGGCAATAACGGGATAATTCCCTGCGGTTCTTCCTCAGTTGAATCAGCATCTTGGGGAACAGGTTGCCAATCACTTGAGACGGGCGGCAATGAGAGTGGAGCATCATCAGCTTCCATCCCTATGGCAGCTGACTCTAGCTGTTGCGACAATTCCCGCAAACGCGTCGCTTCACGCGCAATGCTGGCAGCAATTTCACGATTGGCATCTCCCGGCAACAACCGCTTCAAGATTAATTTGCTAAAGGTTTGAAGAGCCGTCAAAGAATTGCGGAACTGGTGCAGCAGATTGTCCAAAATGTCATGCTGCTGAGCTTGAATCATCCGTTGCTGCCGACGGTTATGGTCAAGCCATTGGTAGCGCTGATCCAGAACGCAGGCGATCGCCAGGGTGTTGGCAATTTGCTGAATTTGGGCTTCTTCCCAAACCGTCCAGGAACGATCGTCCCGCTCTGTCACTAATAGCCCTAGTACCCCTTCCTCATAAATCAGCGGCAAAACAATCTGTCGGGGAGCTATCAAAGAGGAATCGTTTTGCTTCGATTTTTTGGCGCAGTCCCCTGGCGGACATCCCGCTTACCCGTCTGAGAAAAGGGTTCAGGAGACAGTTTTGCCTGAGAACTGTCAGTGGCGTCTTCTATTAACTGAGGAACAGAATCGCTATCAATTCCGGCTGATAACGGCAAACGAAGCGCACTACGCTCCTGCCGAGCGTTCGTCATTTCAGGGTAAGCCACCACAGGAACTAGCTGCGTCTCTGCCCCCTCAACGAGTTCTTGGGTGAGGTACACCACGCTCAGAGAAGCTCCTAACCCCTGCGTCAACAGGGCGATTTGGGCCGACAAAGCGCTACAAATTCCGTACTGGCAGGCATGAGCATGGAGATTGTCTTTAGGGACCCTCGTTGGAAGCAAAACTCAGCACGATCGCAAATTCACTGTCTAATAATGACTTATCCACTAGCCTAGCCGTTCTTAACAAATTACTGAACATTAGCTTGGCCAGCCCCCTGGCATCTACACCTTGACTCGGGGTAAAACCCCGTTCCCCCCCCGTACTCGCTTTCTGACCGATTCAGAATCCTTTCCAAACCTTAAGAGAGGGCACTTGGGATTTACTTTTCTTAGTAGCCCGAGTTTCTACCGTTAGAGGGATAAATCTTTGTATCTTTGGGTTAAAAGAAGTTGAAATTTCAGTTTCAAGCAGATATACTTACGACGTCTTTTGTAACTATCACTACACTTGGTTTCAGAAAAAGGGGGTAAAAGGATTTGGCAAGGAGACGCAAGCGCAAAAGCCGTCGGCGGCAGGAGGGTCGTAGAATTCTTGAGAACGTGCCTCAGTTCAGCATTGAGTGTGGGGAAGATAAGCCTGTCACCGCCGCTCGTAAGTTCATCCATGCAGAGGGTATTGTTCCGCCAGCACTACTGTTAGTAAAGCGTAACGAGCATACCACTGATAGGTACTTTTGGGCAGAGAAGGGGCTTTTCGGAGCACAGTATGTTGAAGAGAATCACTTTCTATTTCCTAGCTTGAGAACGCCTGAGGATGAATCTCCAGAGCTTTCAGTTGCTGGTATCCGGAATCGTTAAGTAATTGAATCACAAAATAGACCTGCCCTGTTAATGACAGGGCAGGTCTATTTTGTGAGAATGTCGCATACAAAACGCTGCTTCTAATCGTTCACTTTGTGTGGAAGCGATCATACCAGCACTTATACTACTCAACAGGGGTCAGAGTAAATACCCGTTGAAGTTCGCTCAATTCATCTCGATGGGCTGTAACCGTGACAACGCTCACACCTCCATCTATATCAATCGAATTTGGTTCGATTTTAAGTAACACCTTCTCGGGACGCCCCGCTCCCCGCCAATAAAACACTCCTGCCAGGGGAGCAAGCAATACTATCCCCATCCACATAACTGTAAATGGAGGGAACAGAATGGATAGCACCAGGGCCAAACAGAGAAGTCCGATCGCTGCCAACACGGTTAGGAAACCAGCAAGGAATACACTGGGGCGAACAAACCCCTCAAGCAAAACCTGGTTTCGCTCATCGTCGGTTTGCGTAACCTGATACGAGCGATCGGCAAAGTATTGCTGTAGCTGTAGCAAAACCGAGTCCTCTGACTTTTCGGATATCAGCTTAGCTGTTTGAGTTCGATCCTTAATCGAAGCTCGAATAAAAAGAACAAACCTACCGCTAGCAGCACTGTAAGCAGGAATGTCGATACCAAAACAGAAGAAGTCATATGCCTTATCACACCTAGCGGCTCACTTATAGCTTAACTTTAGTAAACTTTGAGTCGCTAATACGATCAAAAGCAATAACGCTATCGCCTCATCCTTCAGAGACAGACTCAGCTTTAAGCACGGTGCTATCTCTAGCCTCCACTACTGGGGGCTAAACCATTGGTTTGGGGTAGACCATGATGCTTCCTAACGTAGTCATACCAAAGACGCGTTAAATCCTGAGCTTGCTGCGTTGCCCCGGAGCGAATTTGGTACATCCGACGGGGACGTCCGCGTCCTTCAACTTTCTTCCAGTAACCCTCAATAATCTCTTCATCCTCAAGAAACTTGAGCGCGCTGTAAAGCACAGTATCAGAGAGGCGATACGTCGGATACTCGGTTTCTAAAAGCTGGATCAATTCTGTTCCGTATGAATCCCCGCGAGACAGGACTGCAAGGACATAACACACCGCTAACTCCTTATTGAGATAGAAAGGAGGGGTGCTTGAAAAAACTGATAAATGTCGTCAAACTTCATTTTTCCCATCCAGACAATGACAAATCTTCCACTCTAGAATGCACCTAGCGTGAGTTGGTAGAGGTACACCATCAAGGTAACAGCGCAACCCCAGTGCCTAACATCAACCGAAAGCATGAAATTCACCTTCTAAGTAAAAAATGTGTGATTTTCACGAGGAACACAATCCTGTTTGGCTGATGACATCTTGGGGCAGCAGGTAGGAGTAGGAGCAACTGTTTAAACGTAAATGTGGGGGCTTCATATTTTTAAGAGAGGATTCAATCGCTAGGTTAATTGAATCACCTAACCTGCAAGGGGATAAGTTTAACTCATCCTTAACAAAGGTGCTACCTAACTATACCCATCTTCCTACCATAGGATTTTAAGATTTCCTCCAGAGATTCATCCGTATGGAGGAATTACCGTCACATTTTGTTATATCCGCAGATTGAGAGACGTCTTTATGTGTTGGTACAGTCATGATTCTGTTACATTCTGCCAAGGGCAAGAAAACTTTATACGCTAAGCATTTCTTCTTGTTCTCTGTACTCCTCAAATGAAAGATGCCCAACAATGGACCAGCTCCGAATTAGACCAGTCCTGATCGCAGTGCCACCACAGCTGCTTGAACCCGATCATCCACTGCAAGTTTGTTCATAATGCCGCGAATATGGGTTTTTACGGTGTTGGGACTGAGGTAAAGTTCGGCGGCAATTTCAGGATTGCTTTTTCCTTCGACCATCAGCTTCAGCACCTCTAGCTCCCGTTGAGACAGGTGACCTATGTTGCTGGCAGGAGAAGGTGGTTTGAGGTGCTCAATCACTCTACGCGCAATTTGGGGATCTAAATAAGTAGCGCCTTCCTGGGCAGCAGCGATCGCGGCGATTAACCGATCCACATTTGTTCCTTTAATGCAGTAAGCGTCTGCGCCACTAGAGAGGGCTGCTATTACCTCATTCTCGGTTGTATGAGACGTTAGCATAACAATCCGAACGTCAGGCAGGGCAGCTTTAATCTGCTGGGTTGCCTCAATTCCATCTAAACGGGGCAAGCCAATGTCCATCACAATGACATCCGGCTTGAGTTTAAGGGCTGCTTCCACCCCAGGTAGCCATCGGATGCTTGCCCCACAATAGTTAGTTGGGGATAGTCTTCCAAGGACTGCTCCAACCCCAGTTGCATCATAGGGTCATCTTCGACGATGAGAATTCTAAGCGGAGGCAGTTCTAGAACAACATTTGGCAATCGGGTTTCGTTTGACATGCAATCAACCCATACGTGGTCTGAATGATCAAATTGAACAAAGTAATGCTGCTTTGATTGATCGTACGTCAAGCGCAGTGCTTCAGCATTACTGTACACAAAATATAGATTAGCGGCGAGAAAACTGGTACGGTTTTAGACTTGAGATACAAATTTGCTTACCCATCCTGTGGTGTATGAACCGCACCCGAAAGCTCGTCTCCTTCATCGAAAAGCAAGATCGTGGCCGATCCACTTGAGAATGTAAGTTGGTAGCACGATCGATACTGATGGCCGCTGTAAAACAATTGCTACTTCAACACCCAGAACGTGATGCTTCAGCGCTACTATGGGAGTTTGATAGACCTATCTATTCAGGTGCTCAAAAGGATTCATGCTTGATAAGCCAGGTTCATCGTCCCTCTATGATATTGCCCGGACCTTTCGTTTGGCAGGCTGGGTTGGCTTTTGGGTTCAACTTGTTCTAACAGTCATTTCGAGCATTATTCTAATCTTTGCTGGGGCTTTAAGCCGATCGCCTGGTGCCAATCAAAACAGCCCAACTACTGGAATTGGAGTAGTTGTAACCGTTTTTGGAATCGTTGTGCTGCTGTTTAATATGTACTGGGCGCTGTTTCGTTACATCCCGATCGGCAGAAAGCTGGATGGAAACCCATCAGAGCGCCCCAAGCGACCAGACACAATTAAAGTTTTGCGGACTGGGTTGATCGCCAGTTTAATTGGAATGCTGCTGTCCCTACTGGGTGCTGAAGCGACGGTGGGGCTACTGGCAGCGAAGGCGTTTAACCAAGGAATCGGTGGATTTGTAAACACAGACCCTTCAAAATTTATTCAACCACTGGATATTCTGGTTGTTCAAGCAAGCATTAACGTTGTTCTAGCCCAGTTCTTTGGAATCGGAGCCGCCCTCTGGCTGCTGAATCGTATTACTCGGTAGTCAACCCTAGCCCTCTAGCCAATCAAAAATCTGCTCCAACTGTTCGAGGGAAACTAATCCATACTGCCAGAGGACCATGTGTATAGGGCCAAGGTCTTGCTCACTATGGCGCATTGCCATCGCGATCGAGGTTGTAGAAATGGCAAGCTCTTGCTGGAGAAAGCGAATGAGTTGAGTATTGCTGCGAGTAGTTTCCACGGCTAGATATTTAACTCCTCAGAGTCGGATATGGTGGCAGCAAGGCAAGGAGAGACAAGTTAGATGGGATCTTGAACCACTGCTAAGGTTGAGCAGAATCGCCTCTTTTAAACAAGGAGAGGACTGCCAAAACAAAGACCGTAACAGTATGGCGACTATCGTATTTAGAGGAGCGTCTAATCGACTTCATCTATTGGGGTCACCTGACTGGGTAATCATGGCAGCTTCAAGAGCGCTCAATATTCCTATGACATTCACTTAAACCACATTCTCTGAAGAATGAATCCTGCGTTTAGTTGCAGCATTAGCTTATAAAAACCCCATCCCTCCAGGAGTAGAGGCGTTGAGCAGGAAAGACGAGGAATTAATCTAAATCTAGCGTATTAATTTATTGTGAAGAATAATCAGCAAATGTTTTAATCGCTAAAACAACCATAGTTTGTGAAGTAGGCTCGCGGAACACACCAATCCGACTTCAGCACAAGTTAGAGCGAGCCTAATAAAAAAGCTGGTCATGTAACGATGCCCAGCTTTTTACAGAATTTGGGAAATTAAGGACAGATAAAACAAATAACGACAAAGCCTTTTTGATCCATTCATCGCTGCTGCTAGGTCTAGCAGCAGCGATCAAATGAACCATAAGCAACCCGTTAGTAGGCGTCCTGTAACTCGTAGAAGTCGGGAGAAATATAGTCCTTCCTGAGGGGCCAACCTTCCCAGTCTTCTGGCATCAAAATTCGCTTCAGGTTTGGATGACCTTCGTAGACAATGCCGTACATGTCGAAGGATTCACGCTCTTGCCAGTCCGCCGCCTTCCAGATCCAGTAAACGGATGGTACTCGTGGATCCTCACGGGGAAGGAATACCTCAATCCGAGCTTCCTCTGGCCTATCTGCATTATCACTCACCTTTATCAAATGATAAAAGCTCACAAGGTCTTGACCCGGCCCCATATCATAAGCACCCTGACACTGTAAGTAGTTAAATCCATAGGCGTAGAGAGCCGTTGCAAAGGGAATTAAAAACTCCCGATCGACCTTCAGCAGTTCAACATTGGAGGCATCTCGGCCAAGGAACTCATGTTCAAACCCGTTCTGGGTAAGCCATTTAGAAACATTGCCCGCTTCTACAACAGGCGCAGATTCGGCTGGTGTAATCGATGACTCGTCAGCGGGTGCTTGCTTGGGTTCTTCAGCCACGGTTGACGCTCTCCTTTTCAGAAGTCAAAAGTGCAGGTGGTACAGGCATTCCGATCGCTTCCATCAATTCCTTTGGTGGAGTTTCGCGGGACTCGGATTGGAGATACTGACCGGTTAGGACTGGTTCAATCGCCTGCATCGCATGAGTCGTGCTGTAATAACGGTGAGTCTGCCTCAGCGCTCCCCGTTCTTGAATTGACTCATTTGAGATTTTCTTACGCAATTTGATGATGGCATCAATAATTGCTTCTGGGCGTGGAGGACAGCCCGGCAAATAAACATCAACCGGAATGAGCTTGTCCACTCCGCGCACCGCAGAAGGGGAGTCTACGCTAAACATTCCACCTGTAATGGTGCAAGCCCCCATCGCAATCACGTATTTTGGATCGGGCATCTGCTCATATAGACGAACCAGAGCGGGAGCCATCTTCATCGTGATTGTTCCAGCGGTGATGATCAAGTCGGCCTGTCGAGGCGTAGAGCGCGGTACTAAGCCAAATCGATCAAAGTCAAAGCGGGAACCAATTAAGGCTGCAAATTCAATAAAGCAGCAGGCAGTTCCGTAGAGTAGGGGCCACAAGCTAGAGAGCCTGGCCCAGTTGTAGAGGTCATCAACCGTTGTGAGGACAACGTTCTCAGAAAGCTCCTGCGTGACCCGAGGCCGTTCAATCGGATTGAGAATTAATTCAGACTGCCCAGCGGCAGCACTTTTCGTTGCAGTATCTGGATTCATGACCATTCCAGTGCTCCTTTACGCCAGGCGTAGACAAGACCGACCACAAGGATAGCGACAAAAATCAAAGCTTCAATAAAAGCCAGTAACCCCAGTTGGCTGAAGGCAACAGCCCAAGGATAGAGGAATACGGTCTCTACGTCGAAGATGACAAAGATCAGAGCAAACATGTAGTAACGAATGTTGAACTGAATCCATGCGCCCCCGATCGGCTCCATACCAGACTCATAAGTAGTGCGGCGTTCTGGGCCACGACGACTTGGCCTCACCAGCTTGGACGCCGTTAGAGCAAGCAAAGGGACCAGGCTACAAACCAACAAAAACCCTAGAAGATATTCATACCCACTGAGGACAAACACAATCAGCTACCCTCGAAATCTTGATAAAACAACCCATCTCAGTTTTTGAGCAATTGTTGCTCGTCCTTAATATTATAGGAACTTCGTTGCTTGGGATGTATCGAAAAGCTCTTAGCAGGGCATAGAGAAAGTCTGATTCCTTTTGTCTGAGCGTTGGTTCCAAACGATGGTCCCCAATCATGTCATAATCTTTAACAGATATTTCAGAATTCATCTCAGAATTCATTACGGTTCTCTCTCCTATTAGTGCAATGAGTACTCAAGCTGCTGATACGACAACGTTGGACCGTCATGAGTGTCTAACCTGTGGTTACATTTATGAACCGACCAAGGGAGACGATCGACGTCAGGTGCAAGCTGGCACTTCTTTTGAGTCGTTGCCCAACGACTGGCGATGCCCGGTTTGCGGGGCACCTAAATCGAGATTCAAAAATATTGGGACGGTTGGCACCCCTCAGGCTTTCAGGAAAATCTGAAGTATGGGCTGGGAGTCAATACACTAACACCAGGACAGAAGAATCTTCTCATTTTTGGCGCTCTCGCATTGGCTGTTCTCTTTTTCCTGAGTATCTACGGGATTCAGTAGAAGCAGAGGCAAGCAACGTTTTAACGTAAACCCTTAGCTAAATTTATTTGAGTAGAGAATTGATTGTGATGGATTTAGCCTCGAAGTTTTTAAGACGTATTGCAGTTCTAAAACGCGTTGTAGTTCTGGTGATGGTTGCCCTTCTTTGTACAAGCTGTGGCGGCTATCTTCCTGCAACTAGTTCGAATCCCTGGCAGGTCGTTACACTTCCAACCGACGCCAATCCACTGGATCTTGGCTTTACTAACGACCTTTCCCATGGCTGGCTAGTGGGGTCTAACTCTACCCTTTTGGAAACACAGGATGGAGGAAATACTTGGGAACCTCGCAGTTTGGAACTGGATCAGCCCTACCGCTTCAGCTCGGTTAGCTTTTCTGGGGATGAGGGTTGGGTTGCTGGTCAACCTTCGATTCTGTTACACACAACAGATGGAGGAAAATCCTGGTCTAGAGTGCCGTTGAGCGCGAAACTGCCTGGTTCTCCAAACACGGTTAAAGCGTTGGGGTCTCAAGTGGCTGAGATGACAACAGATGTAGGGGCTATTTATAAGACAACCGATGGTGGTAAAAACTGGAGGGCAATGGTTGCGGAAGCGGTTGGCGTCGTGCGCAACATATCGCGATCGCCCGATGGTAAATATGTCGCAGTCTCAGCGAGGGGTAACTTCTACTCTACTTGGGAACCGGGGAAGGCAGCCTGGGAACCCCATAATCGTAATAGCTCTCGTCGGATCCAGAATATGGGATTTACATCTGACGGGCGTTTATGGATGTTGGCAAGGGGTGGACAGATTCAATTTGCTGACCCAGCGTCTCCAGATGTCTGGGAGGATCCCTAAATCCCGAGTTTGCGACGAGCTGGGGGTTGCTTGACTTAGCGTATCGAACACCAGACGAGGTTTGGGTTGCGGGCGGTAGCGGCAACTTGTTACGCAGTGTGGATGGTGGGGCGACATGGGAAAAAGATAAGGCCGTTGAGAATGTCCCTTCCAACTTCTATAAAATTCTGTTCTTTAGCCCAGATCATGGCTTCATTATTGGTCAAAAGGAACTCTATTGAAATACGAGGAATCTTCCCAAGCTGCATGATTATTGCTATCTGTTTGCTTGTGAGGAATTCCACCGTCCCGTATGATGAAAAGTGAGCGTTTGCTTTAGTCCATGGAGGAATTTGAATGGCTGGTACAACAGGTGAACGTCCGTTTTCGGACATTATTACAAGTGTTCGTTACTGGGTGATTCATAGCATCACAATTCCAGCATTGTTTATTGCTGGATGGCTATTTGTTAGCACAGGTTTGGCCTACGACGTGTTTGGTACTCCTCGCCCGAATGAATACTATCCAACGGGCCAACAGGTGCCACCAATCGTTAGCGATCGCTATGAAGCGAAACAACAAATCGAAGACTTTCTTGCAAAGTAGTTTTAGTCATTTTTGAATCGTTATGACCAGTAATTCTCCAAACCAACCCGTTTCGTATCCAATTTTCACGGTTCGTTGGCTAGCAGTGCATACCCTTGCTGTCCCCACCGTTTTCTTTTTTGGGTGCGATCGCAGCAATGCAATTTATTCAAAGGTAGGGAAAGGCGATGATTAGAGGAACTCCGAATCCAAACAAGCAGCCTGTTGAATTAAACAGAACATCTCTTTATCTGGGTCTGCTTCTGATCTTTGTTTTAGGTATTCTTTTTCCAGTTATTTCTTCAACTAGTTCAATTGTTTGTAGTGAATATCGACGTTCAGTCAATTCCTTCAGTGCTGAGTTAGGAGGTTAGCACAATGCTTAGTTCAGGAAGAATTCCACTGTGGATTGTAGCGACAGTTGCCGGATTAGGGGTAATTACTGTTGTAGGACTTTTCTTCTACGGTGCTTATGCGGGGTTAGGATCCTCCATCTAAGAAAGTTGATTAGACAGAGAAATCCAAGATCTTGAGTGTGAAAAAGGTTTCTTAAAAACCTTTTTCACACTCCTCTCTTTAAAGAGTAATTCGGGACTCCTGCTTGTCTTTTCAATTGTTGATAATCAATACGCTAGAAGTACATCGACAAGAGTTGTACTCATCCTAAAAGAAAAAACCGCTTGATATATTCAGGCGGTTTTCTGCTATGAAAAATGGATTTGTCGGTGCAATTGAAAGGCTGTTAGCCCAGATCAACGTGATCGAGCAAAAATAACGAACCTCTTTCCCTAAAAACCTAAATTCCAGTCGGATCTTCTCGTTCAATGTAGATAAATAGAAGGCCAAAAACTACTGCAGGCAATAACCAGCAGACGACAGGAATAAGAATCCAGGGTAAGAAAGAAGCTGCGTATGAACCTGTCATAACAAAGTTTCCTATGTAAATTTAGGTGATTCCAAAAAAACTTTACTGTGAAGTGGGGACAAACCTGAGAAATCTAAACATTCTTAATAAAGCTGCCATGAGTATTCCAAAACACCATACCTCGTTATACGGGAGGTTCGAGTGTAACAAAAATAACAGGCGCAGTCTGATAATCTTTATTGCATGTATTGGCTGGACAAACCATAAGGCTGTTAAAACGATCGTCAACAAGGCTCTGCTAAGTATTTAACCTAACCATCCAATAATTAGGACTATTTGCTGGAGAAATCGTTTAAAGTTCAAGATACCTAGCATTTTTAATTTAGACGAGTAATAAATTAGCTCCGGCTCTTACAGATGATTCTACAAAGAGATAACTATGGAAGTAAGAACAGTTGACGTGTTTTTGGATGGCACGGTTCTTAGATGTCAAGGTGACAGAGCCTGTAGCTCTGACGATACGGGACGATCCATCCTAGACTTTTTGTGAGTCTAGAGGACTGGCTAAACGTTGTTGAAAAGACCCAGAAGCAGGGCAGTTTTACCGCTGGATATTTGCTAAGTGTGGATGGGGTAATTTACTTTACGATCGCGGAATGGACGCTGATGAATCAGGAATATGCCCATTTCTGCACGGGAAGAACAAAAGGCTTGAGAAGCTAACTTACGGCTCCCTATCAGTGCCATATGAGGCTAAATCCATCTAAACACGCGCCAGTAAAGGCACCATAGAAATTGCCTGTGAAAATAGGAAAATCGGTCGATGAACAGCCATTCAGAACACCACCGTAAACGAGAGCCATAAAAGCCCAATTTAGAACGTGTCGCTTAGGCGTCAAAGTCTTCTAGAGACATCACTGGTAAGTTAGGCGGAACAACCTCACGCTCAACGCTAACCTTGTGACTTTCGCGTTGGGTGTGCATTTCGATAGTGATCGCCTCAAACCGAATATCTAAACTACCGAACGGTATTGTGATCTGTGTAAAGGCTTCCATATCTCCCAGCCCATTTGGGAGAAAGTCCAGCATCCAGCGGGGGCCATCCAGTAGTGAGCGCGTTTGCCGATCAGTCACCCACAGCTTCACGTAGACGCGTGGAATTAAGTTTGGTAGCTTGACGCGAATGTTGACCAGTTCTCCAGAGACCAACTCTCCGCTCGTCACTTCGAGCCGGGGGAGGAATGGGTTCATCCTTGGGTAAAATCAGAACGTTTAGCTCCGTGTCCTGAGATGTTTGCAGCGTTTCCGTTTTTGAACGGTTAGAACCATTTCGACGTCGAACACGGAGTTTGCTAATTCATCGTCATTAACAACAACTTCCTTGTCATTTATCACCGTTTCTCTGGCAATTCGGGCTGCTTCGATCTCTTTTGCTGGTGTCTCTACTTCAGCTTCTGGGGAGGGGTCGGTCAAAGGCGAGGTAGAATCCGTCTCTGGCTTAAGCTGCGATCGTAACCAGGCAGACAGTTCCGTATCGTTTGCAAGGGAGTTGAGTCGGGTCAAGAACCGATCTTGTAGATTGAGGGCCTGAAATCCCATATTTACTGGAGAGGGAAGGTCAATCTCAGATGCTTCACTAGCTTCATCCGTTGCCTCATCCAATATATCGGAGGAATTCAGCAAATTGGGGTGCGGTTGATCGTTCGAGCCATTCAAATCGGACGTTGTTTGATCTACCGCTGGATTATCCACTTCGGGATCCGTTGTAGCGTCAGATAATTCCTGTTCAACTTGTTTGGGGGCATCCGTCGCCTCTACTGGCTCTGGAAACACTACTGGCTCATGCTGCTCTGAGGCCCCGCTCATTGATTGTTGCTCTAGGGTAGAAGGCGACTCATCAATCTGTTCAGACTCCATAATTCGTTCCGATTGATCAGACTGGCCTGATAAAGACGATGACTGATTGCTTTGTAGGGAATATGACGTTTGCTCAGTTGAACCATCCAGATCTGAAACAGCCTTCTTGAATGGCAACGCAAAACCTGGTAACTCAATTGGTTTATTGCGTAACTGATTCGGGTTCGGTTTGTAGATCTGGGGTGGAAGTGGCTGACCTGCTAAGGTCGCAAACTGGAATTTATTTGTTGATGGTGTTTCATCCGATTCTGGCTCAAGGAAGGAGAGCGTTAAGGAGAGTTCATTCTCTTTCTCTACCTGGTTAGAAATTTCGAAGGGGAGGTCAATACGGTCTTTCTCTTCTTCGGGATGGTTTGTTAGCGTTTCTTCTAACGCTCCATTGAGTTTTGCCAGTTCGTCAACTAGATCGTTTGGATCGGTAGTCACTGTAAAGGATTGAGTTACCAGAGTAACCATCGAACCTGGTTTATTGGGCAATGTTCCACAGAGAAGAACTTCTCCTAACACAAGATGAGTGGTTGCGTACTCTGGTAAGGAGAAGGAGAAGGAGAAGGGGTAGGGAGGAGGGTAGTCAGGAAGGGAACGGCGATCGCTAACGAGCACCTGTAGGCTCTGGGGATCTCGCAGATAGAGCTGTAGTTCCTGAGCGATCGCCCCGGTCAAATTCAACGAATTTTTATCTAATGTCCAAAGATCGGACGTTTCCGAGTCGGCAAGTGGAGTTGATTGAACAGAGTGTTGATGCGTTGAAGAGTCTGGTGCTGAAAAGCTTTTTACTTCAACCTGACCCAGAAGCGTTAGCTCTTCACCCCGACGACCAATAAAGGATTCTTGTTCAAGCGTGAGTGAGAGAGTTATTTCCTGACTTAACGCATAACCAGGTGCGGTTTCCTGACTAGATACCGCAGAAGATTCTGCAAAGACATCTCCAGGAGCGGTAGGAGAGGAGTCGTGACCTGGAGAAGAGTCGTGGCGTTCAGACTGCTCAACAAATTCATAACCAGTGGACTGGTCAACAAGCTCATGATCGGGTGATACCGTCTCAAGTTGGGAAAGAACCTCGATCGGAGACAGCAAATCAAAGTCTCGCAGAACTTCGTCAACCAGTTGGTTTGACATCTGCTCGGCAATCTGGAACAAGCGATCCATTGAAGCACCCAGTATTTCTGCAACTTCTGGACTCAACGGGATCGGTTCATTACTAGTAACAGGATTGCTTTCAGATTCGGCGGCAGGGACAGCAGCTGGAGGCGACTCAACAGTCGTCTGTAATAGTTCCTCCGCTGGAGCGACTGTCTCTGCTGGAACTGAATTAGCCTTGAGCTGATTGGTAGATGCAACAACTGACAAGGGGTTGGTTGATCGCCAGCCTCAGAAGATTCAGTGATCCCAAAAACTCAGCGGATGCTGGAACCGCTTCTGTAGCTCCAGAGGATTCGGCAATCGTTGAAACCTCTTCGTTTGCGGTCTCAGCCGGGGACCAGTCTGGCTCCCACTCTTCTCCCTCAACTCCGTGGGCGGTTACCTGTAACTTCACGGCATACTGCCACGAGTCTCCCAGCAAGTCAGACATCAAGTCAATAGAGGAGCAGCATAGTTCCCACAAACCTGGCTTCAACCAGGTATAAGGGATAACAACCATTAACCCTTCTTTGTTGGTTTGCCCTGTCCGCTTCTGAATTCGGCGTTTGGGTGGGTCTTCCCCAACGTCAGGTGGCTAATGCGTATTTCAACATGCGAATTGACTTGATTTGAGCGGGCGACAATTCGATAGCGCCCCTCTAATATTTCGACATCGGGTGAGTCCAGCGGAAGCCAAGAGCGATCGCCTTCTTTCTGCAACAAAAATTTCCACTTTTCCATCCCACACCTGCCCAGGGACTCCTGATAGACTCACCGATTTATGATGCTTAGTACACGGAATCTGAAAACCAGATTCTGTAAAACGCTAGATTTAGCGTAGGGATGATGTATTTCCTCTTAAAACCTCAGATGATACCTAAATATAGTGCATTGGGCAAAATATTTTACATTCTATTTAACTCTGAGCTTTAACCGCTATTCTCAAATCGCCACCTAAGCTTATACCAATGAGTCAAGTCTGTAGCAGAGAAATCTTTGAAGTTCACGCTTTGAGACCTAAAGTCTTGCCAGCATTTGGGTTAAGCGTACCGCGATCGCCAAAACCTTTTGAATTTCCCCAGCCTCCTCAACCTCTTGCCGCAGGAGTTGCATCTTACTTAAGTCGTCTGGTGTACAAATCACCTCATTCTCAAGAATTTTGCAGCGAACTTCTGAGAAGGTCATCATGGCTCTATCTAATTCTTCCTTCAGTTGGCCCCGTTCATCCAGTTCCGCCTCCATGTAGCGTATGTCCAATTCATTCATGACAGAGGACGCTGTTTGTAGAAATGCTGTATTACTATCAGGCATAGATTACCTCCCGGAGTTGAGTTCACTAACGCGGATTGGGTCTGAATCCGCTTGGCTGCTGCGTTGTTTACCCTATCCAACACGGAGTTTGCTGCATCCCGCCAAAGAGGGTCTTCTCTAATTTCACTAATGATGCTGGTAGTTCTGGACTGAAGCGCACTGTAATCGCGCCCAGTAATGGCTGCTGCTGAACTTAAGATGCGGGGAATGAGAGTATTAATTTGGTCCAAATCCAGCTTGTCGTAGCGGTTAATCAGTTGGCCCAGTTCCTTCCCTAGTACGGCAGCCTTCAGGCATTGGGCAACCGTTTCTTCCAGTATTTTTGCTCCTGCTGCTTTACGGCTTGCCATTCACCCATGAGCCGCCTACCTGATTTTCGACCTCGTGAGATCGATCGTGCAGTGCGGCTGGAGCATTCTCATTTCCGGCTGCCTTAATCTGATTCTGAATATCCTGGTAAATCTTCCGCTGTTTGCGAAGTTTGACCACGATCGCATTGCGCTGACGATAAAGAGTCGGTGGATTTTTACTGATGGCATCCGCAAATAGCGCCATTTGAACCGTTAGATTTCTGGCATGCTCAGCGGACTGGCGCACCTCATCAACAGCCACCAGGTTTCCAGAATCTAGCTTGTTAAAGATGGCAGAAAAGGTTTCGTATTGACCACGCAGGTCTGAAATAAACGTGTCCCAATGAGAGTCGGTAGGTGGCTTAAAAGGATCGATCGCCAGATCAATCAAATCGGAGTTGATTTCGCGTTTGGAATTCAGAATTCCACTCACAAACTCTCGCCGAACTTCAGCGGGTGCTCTTGAAGGTGGCTCTAGCTCTTGCCGATGCATATCGTTGATCGCTTGAATCGCTGATATAGATTCCGCCTTAAATTGAACAGCGGCACCCTGAATCGCCCGCGCTTTCTCAACGTTGCAACCTGAGAGTAATCCACTCCCTAAAAGCAGAAGACATGCAATGAACGGACCCCGTAAATCCTTCATAGAGATTATTTCAGGAGCGTTGTGCTACTGACCTTCAACGGTTGTTTACCCTACAACCTACAAGTAGAGAAATTCAGATTCCGGGCTACAGTCAATCCTCTTTGCGTTAGTCGCCCATCACGTGAACGACAACTTCACGGGTATGACTATGTTGACGATGCTCCCAAAGATAAATTCCCTGCCATGTACCCAGCAGAAGGCGACCGTTGGCAATGGGAATTTGTTCTGATGTGCTGGTCAATGCCGTACGAATGTGAGCAGGCATATCATCTGGACCTTCAGTGCTGTGAATATAGTTCTCCCACTCAGGGACCTGCTTGGCGAAAAAGTTTTCCAAATCTCTTAAAACGTCCGGGTCAGCATTTTCTTGAATAAGCAAACTGGCAGATGTGTGACGCAGAAATAGCGCACAAAGTCCAGTCCGTACGTGTGATTCTGCTACAACCGATTGCACTTTGGACGTAATCTTGCTCAACGACTTGCCCGACGTTGGGATCCGAAGAATCTGTTGATAGTGAGTCATGCCAACGTTTGCAAAGATGGACGATCGTGGAACCCTAGAGGGAACCTGCTTTTCTCACATCATAGACCAACTGAAAATTGCTGATAATCAGCAAAAATAGCGGTAGGACTTACACGGGTAATGGAGGATTGGAAATTTGGAATATTGGTAATGAGTAATGGGTAATTGTAGTTTCAACCGATTACCCACTACCAGTCACCCATTACCAGATTTCTTACGTCAAAACTGCGTTAGTGAGGTCTGTCTTACCAAGCAAATTCATAGCCAATTGCTTACCAGCACAAATCGGACAGTTACAAGCTACAGGTAGCGTTGAATCTATCGCTACTTCTGAAGAAAAAAAGCGCTTCAGCCGTTAATCCACTAGAAGAAACCGGATCTAAATAGGCGGCAGGAGAAGCTGGAGCACTTGCCACCTGCCAGTTCCCCGTCGCGCTGTAGACATAGTAACTACCGCCTATCAGGGTCCGCATAGAACCACCTGTAGCGTAGTAGTTTGTAATCTTGATGGAACCATTGGAGCCTAGCTTAATAGTTAGATCACTGCCGCTGATGGTAGTTGTTAAATTCGCAAGACTGTAGCCCGAGAGGTCTAATGCATCAGAGGCGTTACTCGATTCAATGATAGCGTTTCCGGTATAGATTCCAAAGGTGTAGCCCTTAAAGATATTGTTCGCACTGTTTGCGATGATGTCGTCATTAGCGCGAGAGTTAATGAGGTTCTCGATAACGGTGTTGTAGGCGATCGTGGTGCTAAAACTAGAGGTTGTGCCAACTGCATAGTTGCTATAGCTGGAAGCGTTGTAGACAGCTTATGTCGTGATGGTTCCACCCTGATTCAGATCAAAGCGGTAGCTGCTTGAGGACGACAAACCGGAGAAATCCAGCGTGTCTACGCCACCACTGTCCCAAATGGACTGTTTAACGGGAGTGGTGGTGCTTCCAAACGTTTGCCCGCTCACGCTGTATGCGTACACATTACTAAACGCATAGGTCGTTCTGCTGGAATTGTTGTCCCTAGCTCCATAGAGGTACTGCAACGCACGCATATCGTAGGCCATTGGGGTAAGGGAGTTATACCCAGCTCCCCGGCCTCCGTTGTTGTAGCTCATGATGGTGTTTGTGTTGTTGTCTTCGTTCGAGGACAAATAGGGACCATCTGTTCCAACGCCCTCTGCGTTGTAGTTTCCAGGGTGTTTCAGCCCCAGTGCATGTAGAGTTTCATGAATGACGGCGGCATAACCATAGGTACCTGGTCCGCGCTGGTATTGTTTGCCCCACCCATAGACCAGGAAGTATTGCTGCCACTGGTAGTGCCACGCCAAAGGATGTCAACGTTCTTGTTCGTTGCTGTTGTCAAGTTGAGGGTGTAGTTTGTCGCTGTGTCAGCTTTGCCCTGATAAATTCGGATGTAATAAACGCCAGAATCCACAGTTGTATTGATGGATTCTGCGACACCGGATGTGTTCGGCGAAGCTTGGATAACGGAGCCATTGCTGTTGAGCAACTGTAGGTTGGCGTCTCCACTCAGGTCGTTTACGGTGAAAGTTAAGACTACTCCGCTTGGTGAAGCTGAAACGATAGTAGTCATTGGTATCCAGAGTATCGATTCGATCGACAAAGGTTTGCAAACCTGCTGTGATGTTTAATTCCTTTGCAGTCCCCAAGGTGTTTTCCGCATTGTCAACTGGCATTACTACACTTCCGTCAGAGATGGGTGGTATAGCTTCCAAACTGCCGCAAGCAAATCGGTACACGCTTGTTTTTTTTATTAGAATTTATACGCTTTTTGAATGGCGTATTGGCTTAAGTGTAACTACGGGTTCTGTCGTGGGTAGGAGGTAGACTCTGAAACTGCCGACCTTTTCTTTTCGCTAAAATGTGGCATTTGACTCCATCAACGTCGTAAACCTACTGAGGATTTACTAGGCGATCGACCAGGGACACTAAATGCTGAGAACAACCGACTTTGAGCATGAAAAAGAAGGCCAAGTCCAACCGAATTTGTCCTTGTCCAAAAGATTTTTAGTATGTCCAAAAGAGTGAACGTTCGGGATCTGATGAGGATAAAAATCTCTGGGTTTCAACAGAGACAGGTAGAGGGGAGCCGATTTTCCAGATAGCGAATTCAAACGTGTCAGATCAGCACATAGCTCTATGTGCTTGACTAAATCGTTGAAAGCATTACACTATGGCCTCATCAATTTGCCCATCATGGTTTACGGCATCAACAAAGTTCCCTAGCATGAACTTCCTCATGTCAGGGAACTTTAATTTTTCTTAATAATCGAGAAAAAAGGGGGTCTTGCTTTCTACTTGAACTAAAAATCACATCTCTGAGAATGATCTATTCAACGGTTGAAGAGGCATCTGGTTCTTCCTCAATCACTAATTTAATGGCATGTTTACTGACCGAAAGAAAGCTTTCGTTTGCTAGCACTTTGCCATCTAGCCCGTAAACAACCGCATTGGTTAATGCAATGAACGTGTTTTCATTGTTCAGGAAGTCCGATAACCGAGCGTTATAGCCGCCCGCAGGAATTGACACATCGCCTTGAATTTCCCATTGGTCAGTAGTGTAAATCTTTACCCGGTGCTTCTCTCTGGCAGTTGCTCTTGGTGTGATTGTCATAGCTGCTCACCCTTTACCATTATTTGTAACGTACACTCTTGATTGAGTATGTTACGCGGTTTGAAAGAATTTGATCACTGCTTGAGCGATCGCTTTGTTCCCATCTGTAATGACTGGGTGAGATTGCCGTGGTGGATTCAAGGGTTTATATAGAAAACCCCACTCGCTCTCAAAGAACTCTGATGGAGAAAGGATCTGATACGGAATGTACTGTTGGACACTTTCTAACAGGACAGGAGCCTCGCCAAAGTCATCACGCGTAATGGACACGATCGGAGTACCCGTTCGGCATGCTTCTGAAAACGTTCCATATCCTGGCTTACACAGCATTTGCCCACAGGCTGGCATTAAATCAACTGGGCGACAGCGGTGATCTCCAATCTTGAACGAATTGGGAATTCTGATGAGATTAGGAATCTCCGGCGCATAGTCATCAAAGGAGATGAACTGCCAGTCAGGAAAGTGCTTTAAGTTATGGTACGGAATTTGATTTAGCCCCAAACCGCCGAAGGTCATGAGGACCGTTTTTCCTTAGGAATCGTGAGGTTAAAAATCTGCTTGGCTCTTCCAATGTGTAACGTGGAGATCCGCCCGTGAAGCCAACATCGGTGACAACCGGAAAGGCACTCATGGGTTCATGCAACGGAAGACGAAAGAGCTGGTCACACTGGCTAAAGCAATCCACAATCCAATCGGCAATTTCAACAAATTCTCCACCCCAGGGACGATAGATTAGATCCCAGCCAAAGTTGCTCGCCATCCAGCAAGGTATTCCAGCGGCTTTTGCAATGAGCGTGGCGATCGGGGAATATCTGCCAGAAGTAGCCCAACCCGATTTTGATTGATGAAGTTGACCTCGGAAGCGATGATGCTGTCCTGCTGGGCCCGAATCTGCTTCAACTTCTCCAACGTAGCTGCTTTGTCCATCGTGACGCTGTCGCTTTGCAAAACGCCGACATCAAAAGCCCGTGGACGATGAATAAAATCACTATCCATGTAGGACTCCAACAGCCAACGTGGAGCAGTCGTGACCAGAATGATCACAATGTCGGGACACATCCGCTTAATCTCAGCCGCAAGAGTAGCTGTACGAGCGGCATGACCAAACCCGTGATTTGTGATTGCAATGTATAAAATGGGGCTCTGGCATGGAGGGGGAGAGGGATGAGGGATGGGGAATGAAGGCTAAAGGCTAAAGGATGAAGGCTAAAGGACGAGGGATAAGGCTAAAGGATGAAGATTAAAGGATGAAGGCTAAAGGGGATGGAGTTGCCCATTATCTGTTGCTAAAACTCTTAATTCTTAACTTCATAATTCCTGATTCTTCATTCCTATTCCCCACTCTTTACGACCCATTCATAAAAGGCTTCAAGGGCAGTTATACAGGCTTTATCATTGAAAAGATTGGGGCGACGATCGTTCATGCTCTGTATGATTTGATGTCTCCAGGAGGGATCCAGTCCTAGCCTGACAGCAATCTCAATGTATTCAGATTCCGATTGGGCAATTGTTTCTGTCATCCCTAGCATTTTAAGAATCGCATAGGAGTGGCGTCCACGCATAAACTCACCAGGGAGGGTAACGACTGGCAGATTGCAGGCGATCGCTTCCAGGGTCGTGTGACCTCCCGACCAGCCAATACTGTCCAAAAGGCATCTGACAACTGGTTGAGATTCCAGTAGTCTGCCTGACTCACGGGTGGCAACATGACGCAGTATGCCTCACTATCTAAACCCAAATTAGAAAAGGCATGGGTTAGGCGTTGCTGGAATTGCTCGGCAACTGGAGCATTCGGTCGGCTCACAAACACGAACTGGGAGTTTGGAACCCGTTGAGCGATCGTAGCGAACAGGTGATCTTGAGCGGGTTGATACTTGATCAGGGTTTGGCAGGCAAGATAGACAACCGCACCCTCTCGAAGCTTAAAGGCCGATCGAGGTTTTGAAGGAGGGGGATAACGGGTTCAGCGTAGGAAATCGCAATGTTGGGGAGGCGGATTAGCTTCTCAGAGTAATGGTTTTGAGCATCTTCCGGCTCCATCAAATCGCTGGATAGAAAGTAATCTACGGTTGGTAAACCTGACGTAATGGGATGCGCCCAGGTTGTACATTGCACAGGAGCAAGCCGCAATGCTGCTATCAAAGACATGATGGGCTGCATCCCAATTTCCAAAAAGACCAGAATATGGGGTCGATCGGCTCTAATCTGTTGGCAAACAGCCTCTAAATTATCGGGAATTTTGTGAAACGCATCGCTATGGTTACGGACCTCCTGGCTCAATTCATCATCAATGTCATAGACGTGATAGCTGTGAATCTGAAAGCGCTCCCGATCGTGGTTGCGAAACCAACCCACCATCAGCTTGCCAACGGTATGTTCCCGCAGGCAACCAGATACATAACCAATTCGAATTTTGCCTTCGACGGGCGGCATCACCAGTGGCTGACTCCATTGCGGGTAATTCGCTGCCATGATTCGATGGACAAGCTGACCATAGCCCCGCTGTAATTCCCGATGATTAGCATTCTGGCAGATTAGAAAAAAATTGTTGAATTGTTGAATGGCGGCTAACGCATTCTGGTGAGCGTCCGGTGTCTCCAACCTTGCCTCATGAAGTAATTTCTGCAACCCCTCCCTGAATCGTTGCCGGTAGGAGGATATTTCTTGTGTCGTCAAATACAGGCCGGGTAACAGCAAATATTTCTGCAACTGAAACAGCCATTCATTGGGGAACCGATCGGCAGATTGTGTTGCCTGGTCGATCGCCAATTCGGTCTGTCCCACTTCTTGCAGCAATCGAATGTACTGGATTTGAAGATCAATTAATGCAGGATAACGATCAATCCCCTCCTGACAAACCCAAACAGCAGCATCGTATTGTTTCAACTGCTCATAGCAATCTGTCAGAGCCTGATAGCCTGAATAGGGCAATTCCTGATTGTCCAAAAGGATCTGGTAATGGTTTGCGGCTTCCTGATAACGCCTCCGCTGGTGGAGATTGTCGCCTGCAAATAGATGAACCTTTCCCCGATCTTGTACAAGTTCACAAGCAAACGACAAATTGTTAAGCAAATCGGGATGAGTTGGGTTGAGCGCCAACGCGGTTTCATAGATTTCGATCGCCTGCTCAATGTTTCCCTGAATGAGTAGCACGTTACCAAGGTTGAGGTAGCTACCGACATTTTTGGGATCTTGAGCAATTGCACCTTGATAAATTCGCTCCGCCTGTTGAGGATCGCCATGCTCCGCAACTAAATTTCCCAGGTTGTTGTAAGCATCTACTAGGGTTGGGTCAAGACTGATCGCCTGCTGGTAGGAACGCGCTGCCCCAGAAATGTCTTTAATTTGCGCCAGTACCAGACCAAGACTGTAGTGATAAAGAGCAATAGATGCATCTAGTTTGATCGCGTTTGAGAGGGCGATGAGAGCACTTTGGTATTGGCCGATACGGTAATAATTAACACCCAAATCATGCCAAACATCACTACGACCATCATCGTGTCGAAGAATGTCTAAATACCGTTGCTGATCCTCTTCCATTCTGAGAAACACCCACATCACGATCTACCGCCCTTTCCCTATCATTCCCCAGGAGTTGTGAAATGGCAGCAAGGGACAGATTAGAAATCTGCTCAGAGGAGCTTGACTTCCTATAGAGGGCGGGCTAGCTTACTCAAGGTTAGTTACAAATACGCTTAAAGCTAAGAAGTTTGGCAGTATGGTGAATAAAGTTTGTCATTGTTTTGTTAAGGACTATATAGCTTTAAGTTGTTCTATTTCCTAACTTGCTATTTTCTAGGTTGTTTAGTGTTCGCTTAGGCTAATCTCTTCACCTTTATTGGTAGATCATAAGTTCTATGTAAACCAAGGGATATTTTTCAGGTGCGTGCCGTAACTCCGCTAGCAGACTCACTCAAGCTGATTATCCAACCGTACGATCTGGAAACAGGTCGCCACCTTCACAAACTGGGGTTTTACCTGTTCCATCGGTCCCCAGCTTTTGTACTTAACGGCTACCAATCAACAGCTTCCAGATATGTTTTTGCAAATGAGCCACATGCTCTCAGAAATGGGCCAGGCTGGGTCTCGCTACTGCATCACACGATCGCCATTAGATTCCAAAACATTGCTCGTCGAATTTCTGGATGCCCAGTCCATTAGCACTATTACGTCGTCTGCAAAACACGCCTGGTTTTTGCAGGTATTGGCAAAGCAGCAGCTTTTCTTCAAATATCAGCCCATTTTTGATTTACAGCGGGGCCAGGTAATCGCTTATGAATGCTTAGCCCGCGCCCGCACCCAAGATGGACGATCGTTCACAGGGCAGCAGCTAGTCGATGCAGCAACGTCAATGAATTTGATGCGTGAGTTCGATGATATGGCGCGGTCTGCTTGTCTACAGGCGATCGCTCAGTCCTCTACCAGCCGAAACAAGCAGCATCCGCAAACATTTTTCATTAATATTCTGCCCAATGCCATCATTCAGGATCCTCATTCGTTTGAACAGAACTTTCAGCAAATTCTCAATCTCGGCCTGGCCCTCAACAGATTGTGTTCGAGTTAACTGAAGTAGAGGCATTAATACACTGTCCCGAGCTGTCTAAAATCATTAATCGATTTCGCGAATGGGGCTTTGGGTTTGCGATCGATGACCTCTGCGGTAATGTCTCCTCAGATCACTATTTCATGGAGTTCTGCCCCGATTTTATTAAGCTCGATCGTCGGCTTGTATCGGGTTGCAGCCGCTATCAACTCAAACAAATTATGCTTAAGAGCCTACTCAACTCGGCTCATGAATTAAACATTCTTGTGTTAGCGGAAGGATTAGAGGAGCCTGAAGACATTGAGTTTTGTCGTGAACTTGGAGTGGACTATGGGCAAGGCTTTGGACTTGCTCCTCCAGATAAAACCTTACAATCAAAACCTTTGAGCACTCTAAAATTATCGAACGTCTGCTAAGAATCGCCCGCCAACTGTTGATGACCCAGGTTGCCAGGGAATACTAGAACCGTCTATTGACACACCGTTCAACCACTGTATGGATAGACGAATCCAGCGAATTACAGAACTGCCTGAACCAGTCGATTCGGAAAGTATTCTCTCAAGGCTTCCGCCAGAAGCTAAAAGATGGGCTGAAAGTTTACCCTGGATCCAACGGCGGTACGTCCTGTCACTCTGTCATCTAATGTGCGCTGCGACACCTGAAATGCGCGCAGAATTTTTAGATGACTATACAGCCGATGGCTTAATTTCAAGAATTTTAGAAGATCAAGATACTAAACAAAAAGTTAAACAATATCTGCATGAATTTCATATCCACACCGATCTAAGTACTGCTCTATTAAGAAGCTATATTCGGCAGTTTTATATTCACTCTGCTCAAGATATGCGCCGCCAGCCCGAGCTTTATTTAGAATCTGCCCTAAAGTTGGTGATGAATACGGAGGAGCGAAACAACGTATTTAACTACATATTAGGGTTTGAATTAATCAAAATGATGTTCAGCATGAGCTGGCATCAACATGAAAAGCTATATCGACTGCAAAGAAACCAAGATGAATTTATTCATGCTTATATCAAACCAATTCAATACACTCACAAAATCAATAAGATTATTGTTCCAAAAGATGCCCATTTATTCTTTGCTAGACGCGATTATTACGTTCAAAAGCCAGTAATCAGCGATAAGAAATTAGTAGAACTGGCAATGGCAACCTTCACAACTGAAATTACAACAAATTTTGGTTTTCGATTATTCGCCACTCTCACTCCCTTGCTTTTGATTACGATTACATCTTTGAGGCGGAACAGGAAGTTTTCTCCTATAGTGAGTAGTGCTATAACCCATATATAGCGATCCTAAATGGATTGTGAGAAAGGATTCCATGGAATCCTTTCTCACAAAGTCTCTCAATCTCACAATTGATTTAGGGCTGCTATAGCCGTTTTAGATACCAGCACTGCTCAATTAAAGGTTTTTCGTATAAGGATTTTTGACAGATTGGTTAGTCGTTTTAGAAATAGAAATTTCATCAATCGGCTGTTTGTTATCTGTCTGATTAGTCTACTAACAGGATGTTTCAACAGGTCTCAGACAGCTAGTAACACCCTTCCCCTAGCCCTTCAGCTCCAACGATCGCTCCTAGCGCAACCCCCGCCAGTCCGATGGTCAGCCCTTCGCCGTCCCCCAATCCAACGCTACAAGCCAACCAAATGTTGCAAAAGACATTGAAAGTCGGCTTAGTCAAATGCTTTCTGGGTCAGCAGGTGTCCCAATTCAGCCAATCAACTGTCCTGCTGTAACCTCTGTAAAAGCAGGTAGCCGTTTTGACTGTAATGGATCACTGAACGGCCAACCGTTCATGATCGCGGTCGAGATAACCAATGCGACTGGCCCTCAGTTCCAGTGGAGTACCAAGGGCTTATTAGTGCTGTCAAAATTAGAGCAGTTTATTCAGCAACAGGTGAAAGACAAAAATGGAGCCAATGTCACCGCTGATTGTTCCGGCAAGGTCCGAGTAGCCAAACCAGGTGACACCTTCGAATGTAGGGTCATTGATGCCCAAGGACAGTCACGTCCCGCAAAAGTTACCGTCAAAGATGACCAGGGAACCGTAGATGTCTCTGTTATGTAGAATCGATACCCATCGCAACAGCCTACTGTAACCGGGAACCCGTCTAAATCAACTCTCAACTCGATTTCCTTTCTTGCATCCTGGATTGCAGTCACACAGCTTGATCCTGTGTTAATGTAGTCGTCGAGAGTTTGATTCGGTTTTGTAGTTTGTTCCTGTTGTTGATCAAGCTTCTCTCCGGACTTCAACCTCTGCAATTTTTAATCCCCGGAGAGTCTCCATGTCAATTTACGTAGGCAATCTTTCCTACGCGGTCACCCAGGAAGAACTGGCTGATGTCTTTGCAGAATACGGCACCGTTAAGCGTGTTCAATTGCCCACCGATCGTGAAACAGGCCGTCCACGGGGTTTCGGCTTTGTAGAAATGGCAACTGATGAAGAAGAAACGGCTGCCATCGAAGCGTTGGACGGTGCGGAATGGATGGGCCGGGACTTAAAAGTCAATAAGGCTAGACCCCGTGAGGAAAGGAAGCCTGGCGGTAGCTTTGGTAATAACAGAGGCTACTAAAAGCGTTTCTAGACCATTTAAGCCATATTTGAGGCCCTAGAGTTAAGCGTTCTCCAAGCAACCGCTAATTCTGGGGTTTTGCGTTTTGAGAAGAAAATCACCTAACTCAAACGCTTTTGTTCGCTTCGATAGCGAATGTACTCTGCTAAGAAGAACACACAACCGGATGCCAGAATTAGCATGACGCTAAGGGCGTTTATGTCTGGTTTTACACCTGTCCGAATGCGGCTGAAGATTTCCATTGGAAGGGTGTTGGCACCCTCCCGCCGTGAAGCTGGCAATTAGAAAATCGTCCATACTCAGTACAAATGCAAGCAGACTACCCGAAATGATTGCAGGCATGAGTTCAGGAAGTAATACCTGAATAAATGCTTGGGCTGGTGTTGCACCTAGGTCTAGGGCTGCTTCTTGTAGGTGAGGATTGAGATTCGTTAGGCGAGTTGAGACAACCAGTGCAACGTAGGACAAACAAAATACGACGTGAGCCGCCACAATAGTCCACAGGCTAAGTTGGACGATACCACCACTAAATGGAATGGCCACAGCAGCAAGAAACACCAGTGTAGAAACCGCGATCGCAATATCCGGAATAATTAACGGCAAGTATGAAATTCCCCGATACAAGCCCTTGCCTAGAAATTGGTATCGCGATAGCCCCACCGCCATTAGCGTTCCAACGACAGCAGCGATCGCCACAGCCACAATGGCAACCGCTAAGCTGTCTTTTAGCGCTAACAAAATCCTCGTATCCAGAAAGAATTTCCCATACCAGTCCAGCGTGAATCCCTTCCAGCCAGCACTGTAGGGTGACTGGTTGAAGCTGTAAAACGCAAGCACCAGGATCGGCAAGTACATAAATCCAAACATAACCAGGGAAAAAATGGCCTGCCAGGAAAACGGGGGTTTGGAAGGAGAAGACTTCATGGAACGAGGAGTTGAGAATTAAGAATTAAGAGTGAAGAATTAAGAATTGAGAGTTTGAGTTGGAGAATTAGGAATGGGGAGTTTGGGTTTGAGTAATGGCTGCTGGGTAAGGAATCAAGAAGTAACTATGGGTTAAGACTTATGAACTTTAGATTTTGAACCTTAATTCTTAATTCTCAACTTTTAATTCTTAATTCTGCTCCCTTAAACGCCACTGGCATTTCGATCTCCGTACCGAATTAGGAGGGCGATCGCTAAACTAACCGCCAGAATCATCAGTGTACTGAGGGCAGAACCAAAGCCCCAGTTCTGAGTTGCTCCAAGAAACTGGTTATAGATAAGTCGGGCGGCTGTCATGCTGGAAGCACCCCCAAGAGTTCGGGATCAACAAAGTCTCCCAGCCCGGTGATGAATACGAGTAAAGAACCTGCTGCAATTCCCGGTAAGGTTTGGGGAACGGTGACCTTCCAAAAAACCTGCTGTGGGTTTGCCCCAAATCGGCTGCGGCCTCTAACAGTCGCCTGTCTAGTTTTTCCAGTGAGGCGTAGAGGATCAGAACCATATAAGGCAGCAACCCATAGCTCATGCCAATGAAAACAGCCGAAGGACGGTTCAGAATGTCTAGGGGAGGAAGCCCAAGGCTGGTGATAAGACTGTTCAACACTCCGGTAGGGCGCAAAATAGTAATCCAGGCGTAGGACCGCAGCAGAGAAGAGGTCCACAAAGGAAGTACAAAACCCACCAAAGCTAAGTTACGCCACCGTTTTGGAAGCATCACCGCGATCCAGTAAGCGACGGGAAAACCCAACACCAGGCAGATAAGCGTAGTACCGAAAGCGAAGAGGAGCGATCGTCCAATCACTTGAAGATAAATAGGTTGGAAAATAAGTGCGTAGTTATCCAACCCGGAAGGATTTACGACTTGTCCTGGCCGAATTCCTGGTACTAAACTTAGTTCAAAATCAGCAATGTGGGAATGACGAGCAGTAATCCTAGCCATATTCCCGCTGGTCCCAGCAACACGAATGGTTCAATCCATTTAGGAATCTGCGCTGAAGAAGCTTGAGATTTAGATGTAGCAGAGGGGACATGAGACATGGCGATTTAGCTACTCGTTAACTGCGTCCAAAATTTGTCGTACAGTTCCGTGGTTGCTGAATTAACGGGAGCAATTCCCTCAGATTTCTCAAGCAACGGTTCAGGCGGAAACAGCGTTTTGTTGTCACGTAGGGGAGCGGGAAGTTGGTCATAGGCTGCTTTGTTAGGAGTAGCAAAGAGCAGTCGTTCGGTGACTTGAGCCGCGACAGACGGTTGCAGCATGTAATTAATCCAGGCATAAGCAGCATCAGGATTCGAGCTGTCTTGGGAATGACCATTGTGTCGCTCCATAAAGAGGTACCGCTATCAGGAATCACATACTTGAACTTGGCATCCTGCTTGGCAACAAGTACAGCGTCAACAGAATACCCCATTGCCAGGAGCAAATCACCCGCTACTAGTTGATCACGCCATGCATCAGTTGTAAATGTTGCAATGGCAGGTTTGAGAATTGCCAGCTTTTCGTAAGCCTGACGAATGTCCTGAGGACTCGTGGAATTGTAGGAGTGACCTAACGACTTTAATACGCCACCCATAACCTCTCGAACGTCATTCAGCAGGGTCATCCGCCGGGCAAGCTCACGCTCGTTACTCCACAGGTAGCTCCAATCCGTGGGAGGAGGATTCAACTTCTCGCTGTTGTAGATGAAGCCTGTCGTGCCCCAGCTAACAGGAACACTGTACTGGTTATCAGGATCATGAACTGACTTTTGAAATTTAGGCATGATGTTGTCCAGCCCAACCAGTCGTGAATGGTCAAGCTTTTGCAAAAGCTTCAGCTGAACCATTTTAGTCACGCTGTAATCAGACGGGTAAATGATGCTGTAAGCCGCACCTTTGCCCGCTTGGAAGGTCGCTAGCATCGTCTCATTGGAATCAAAACATCAGAAACGACTTTAATTCCGGTTTGAGCCGTAAAGCCTTCTAACAACGCATTGTCAACATAGTTTGACCAGGTGTAGATATGTAGTTCGTCGGCAGACCCAGCCCTCTTTGAAGTAGGGTGCACCTCAGCTAGCGTCCACCCACAGCCAGAAAGAGCGGCCCCGATAGGGCTGCCGCACTCTGCAAAAACTGCGACGGGTTAATCTTAAGCGGGAAGGAGGGTGGAAATAGGCCACAGAAGGAACGGGAGCGAAACGGTAATTAAAAAGGGACTAAAGCAGAGAGGAATTAGGTGAAGAGGACAGTTAATCGTTGGGAAGCAGGATTTGAAAATAGCATCGTGTACTTTTACTGCTCATCGCAGCGTTAAATTGGAATCGCAAGGCAGTCATCAAAAGCCCAGTAGACGTAGATTGGGGTATCTCGATCGGGGAGGTCATTCATGGTGTTGGGCTGCATGATGGTTATACGATCGCCCGACTTCAACTCCACCAGACAGTGCACATGTGTGCCCAGGTACATAACATTCATCAACCGCCCTCAAACCAGTTGACCTGATCCGTCGGTTGAGAAAGACTGATTTGAATTTTTTCTGGACGTACACTAATAGCCACAGGCCCCGATGAAGGAGGATTCGCCGTTTGAGGTGGCTTCATTTTCATGCTTAGCCCATGCTCTGTCGTCACCCACAGCATGGATGGGTGGGAACCTTCAATCTTGCCGGAAAACAGATTAGTATCTCCAATAAAATCTGCTACAAAAGGCGTCTGCGGCTGTTCATAGATCCGGTTGGGCGTATCGATCTGCTCAACTTTGCCCTGGTTCATCACTGCAATCCGGTCTGAAAGGCTAAGAGCTTCCTCCTGGTCATGGGTGACCATCACAAACGTCAATCCCAACTCCCGGTGCAAATTTGACAATTCCACCTGCATCTCTTTGCGCAACTTCAGGTCCAGAGCGCCCAGTGGTTCATCTAAAAGCACTACTGCTGGACGATTCACCAATGCCCGTGCCAGAGCCACCCGCTGCTGCTGGCCTCCAGAAAGCTGAGCCGGAAACCGATTGGCAAACGTTTCCATCTTGACCAATTTGAGGGCTTCATTCACACGATCGTCAATCTCTGCTCTCCCCGCTTTTTGAGCCGTAATCCAAAGGCAATGTTTTCTCGAACGGTTAAATGATTAAACAGGGCATAGCTTTGAAAAACCGTATTAACGGGTCGGCGATAGGGTGGAACATGCGTCATTAATTGTCCCCGGATAAGCACCTCTCCAGCAGTGGGGGTTTCAAACCCCGCAATTAAACGTAAGGTTGTCGTTTTGCCACAACCAGACGGACCCAGAATGCTAAAAACTCTCCTTGACTAATGGCAAGATCAACACCACGGACAGCCGCTTCACCGTTGAATACTTTAAAGACCTTACGCAGTTCAACATCTAGCCCGCTTTCGGTTGACGTTGAATGCTGATTCTGAGGAATGGTCTGAGACATAGTGCTGGTTCCTACGGTGATTCCCTATGAACACTCAACCAGATTGTTCGACTGTTTTTTGCAAAAGTCCAAAGGTTCGGGTCGCAAAACTGATGCTTCAAGGGTAGAGACAAATCCCTGCAACAAATTTAGTTTGAGAAGGCGTCAATCGAACATGGTTTATTTTATCTACCTGGGATTCATTCCGTAATACGAGCAGTTCTTCCTATTACAATGCAACCGAGAGAATAAGCTTAACAATAAATAAGTTTGACCGAAGCACCATGCATCTTAGCCTCCCATAAACTGCATCCCTCCTACGACAAAAGTTTCTTTCCGACTTACAAATCCTGAATAGCGCCTAAATTGTGATGATTTTGGAGCTACATACCGATGGTGGCAGCGCTGCGCATCATTACCTTGTTAGATCACTATCTCAGCGTCTAGTTAATTGATGCCCTCTAAATCACAATGAATAAACTCGTCCCGGATATGGACTTAGATTTCCCACCTCTCCCTACAAACGATCCAAAAATAGGTTCATTCTTTAGGAAATTGTGAGACCAAGAGGGTATCTTCCCTAGTTCTTCCCTATTGAATGGTTAACCTGAAACCGATGGTCGTCAGCAACACTACTAATTTTTTTGCTGCTGTCTGGAAAATTATCAGCGGACGGTGTAGGTACGATTTGTATGCTTAATCCCTGGCCCCTTTAGGAGTATGGTTATGGCAATGCTCTCAACGGATTTGACCGAGTTTGAACGATGCCGAGACAATAACACGGCCTTGTTTACGGTTTATCAACTAGACAGCGTCGTTGAGCTTCGTGTTGGGCGGGATGAGACAAAAGGCGATCAAATTTTTGTAGTTCTCTTCTCTACGACAGTGCACGCAAAATAGCGGAACTCATAGCTAGCCAGGCTAGTCTTCCATTTCGAGACTATACCTGCGACTCTCAGATACCTCCTGAAAAAGCCCATTAGCAAGGAAACTCCGTTTGAAGGGTCTGCTTTGAGAAACTCAGGCCTAAGTAACAAGAACCAGAGCATACCTGGGCAAAAATCCGTAGACACATTTCATCCTTCAAACTGAGGTCTAGTCTAATGGTGTGGATTAGATTTAATCCTGGAAGATATAAATCTATTTTTCAACTCCATTAGGGATGCTATGTCCGAAAAGTTACCCCGCCTCAGTCCTATTGGAAAACTGGGAATTTGCTTGGTAATTGTTTCCACTTTGCTGTGGGTTGCTCTTGTAACCGTACCGTTCTTACCACTTACAGCAAGCCAAAAGCCTTTGGAGCGGTTGCGATCGCAGTTACAGCCGAAGTTTTGTTCTGGATAGGAGCACTTTTAACAGGGAAGAAGTGGTTCAAAGGTACCGAAGTCACCTATATCCAAGAAACCTTTGAGGCAACTGAAAAGGTTTGGGCGTAAAATCCCTAATTTCTTTAACTGCATTAGAGCCAAGTCTGGCTCGATACATACAACTAGTACAGCTCGTCATCTGTCTATAGACAAAGAGACGGCATATGGAATTGAAGCTAAGCTTATTTAAGGAAAGAACGGCTATAAGCTTAACTACTTGTAGCCGCACGTTTGGTAAGGATACTTAATGCCTCTATTCTATGGGGACTGTAGTCTGCATTGTTTCCATAGCTTTTATTTTTACTTAAGATTTATTGACTCTTCATGGTTATATTTTCTGCTTAGAAGAGCATGCGGCAAATGCCTTCATAGGTAAGAAGCAAATTTACGCAAGTAACCTGCGTCCTTCTAGCTCTCGGCTTCAATGGGTTCTGAGTGCTGTTCTTTAATAAATTTCTCCCACAGGTAAGTCCCGATCGGTTGGTTTTTCATGCATTTCAGGCTTCATACAGTGCATCCCTCAAGGAAACCAACGCCCCTCAAGTTTTTTCATACCCTTCTATAAACTGCTCTGTTTCTAAAAAACCAAGCGCTTTGCGGAGAATGGAGTCAGACAAACGATAGGGAGACTTTTCATTTTCAAGTTGCTGAATCAATTCTGCGCCGTATGAGCGATCGCGAACCCCATGGTGCATTGTCTTTCTTTAATCACAGCTTGTTGATATTTAAGAGACGTGTAAGGAAACTGCCGTTGCAATCTAAAACGTTGCGGGGAAAAGTTAAGTCGATCGCACATCCAAAACTCTCTACCTTTTCTGAATCGACTGAAACTTGAGCTAACCGTATAAATAGATCATTGAAGCAAACGAAGCACGCAACAAAGATTTCAGGAGAAAAATAATGCAACTCACAACGACTCATCTTCATACCGCTACCATATCACAACAAAAATCTTGGAAAGAGTTGGGCATCTGGCTGGAAAACCTCAAACAAATCATTGCCAAAGCTCTCTTTGTTGATAACAGTGAGTTGCAAGTACACCAGTTTATGAATGGTAGTGACCTAATGTGGTATGCCTTTGATCCACGAACCGGACAAAGTGTTTACGCAGATTCTGAAGCAGAGCTACGGATTTGGATTGAGGATAACTATTACGGCAGATAGGTGGCAGATGTGAGAAATCATATACCCCAACATCACTTCAACGCACTCTTCGCTTCGCACTAAACTAGAACACTTGCACTGTCGGAGAACCTGAACTACAATCGCATCGATCGTCTTGGAGAGATATGAGATGAATAAAGGTGAACTAGTGGATCTAATCTCTGAAAAAGCAGACGTTACCAAAAGAGATGCTGAAGCAGTTCTAAGTGCAGCTCTAGATACCATTTTGGAAACAGTGGCTGAGGGAGATAAGGTAACTCTGATTGGATTTGGCACATTCGAGGCACGGGATAGGGCCGCTAGGGATGGCCGCAATCCTGCAACTGGTCAGCCTATCAAAATTCCTGCTACTAGAGTTCCAGCCTTCTCGGCAGGCAAGGTATTCAAAGACCGAGTGGTTGAGTTTAATAGCTAATATAGCTTTGATGTCATTGACACCACTTTTGCCATCGGACCTAATTTAGATAGAATCGTTCACTTGCAGATGTGCTGCTATGGCCCGGATGCTTCCAGTCCGGGCTTCTCAAGTGATGTCTATTAAAGCAATGGCGAGTGCATGAATTCACAAATAGATAGAAACCAATCCCGCGATCGCTATTTGTGAAATGGAACGATGGTTGCACGACCCCTACTGTTTGCCGAAAGCATAGATTTGGAACTGTGGATTCACAAACTGACTACTCAGAAGTGTTCAGCAACTAAAGTTTCCCACTTAGCCATTCTAAATGAATTATGAGAAAGGATTCCTATGGAATCCTTTCTCACAAAGCCTCTCAATCCCACAACTGATTTAGGACTGCTATAGAAGTGGGTAGTTTTGGAAGTATCGTGTTCGGACAATAAAAACTGATTGCTTGCAAATTAAATTGTTAGCCTGGACTATTCTGAGACCGGGCTTTTGTCATTACTGAACTGGCTATTCAGTTGTTTTTGCTTTTAACTGAAACTGGAACTTTAGACTGAATCAAAGTGATTTGCCATATTCGAAAAGTGGTGAACCACGTCATTATTGTGAGAATCAATATAGAAATCATATTTAGCACTTTAGACTACTAGTTAAGCTTTCCCTCAAATATTTACTCTCAGCTAAGCTAAATCTCTGAAGTTACATAAGTATAATTGCTTGCTTAATCGGGTGAGTCAGTTGTTTATTCCATAGAACGACTGCCAGCACCACCAGAACCAAGACGATCGTCCTTCTGTGTCACCATTGCTGAAACCATCTATTCTCTACACTTAAGCGAGTACATTTTACAGCTGGGGCAAATGTATTCATCTCAATGCAACGTACGGAACACTGGAAGAGACCCTCAATACATACAGGTGCAAGAGCTAAGGTTGGTAGAGCAACTGTGCCTGGGAAAAGTTAAGTTGGCTTTGCAATTAAACTCCCTAACTCTTCTAAATCGACTGAAATTTGGAGTAGCCGTATAAATCAATCATTGAAACAAAACGAACTCAAACCAAGCCCCAACAAGGAGAACGAACAATGCAACTGCAATACCGTGGTCAAGCCTACAACTTTCAGTCTGCTCCTTCTCGCTCCAACCCAGTTGCAGGTCCTCTCTCTCGGAATCTGCAATATCGCGGTACTGCTTACGTTGCAAACATGACCGAGCCTCAAGATTCCCTCGCTCCTCACGCTGTTAACTGGCGCTATCAAATTCACTAAGTCATCTGAAAACGATTCCTCCCTAATAAATGACACAGCCTGGTATACCCCCTACCAGGTTTTTTAGTGTTCCAAGCAGATACCAAAAATCTTCCCAGTTCGACATTAGGGGAACCAAACTATCAGAAGAGTTCGATCGCCCCATCGACTTCTCATTGACACGATGCCGTCACACTGGTTTTTAGTATTGATAGTAGAGCCACATAGCCTAGTAAACTCGGCAGCCTAAGTTGGGAGGCTGCTTTTTGTTGCAGACACGATGATTTTGGCATCGGTAGGGAGCAAACACTCAGTTGACTATACGAAATCTGATTGCCGCAAACGAAAAAGCCTTTAGCAGCAGTAGAGTAGCAGCAATAAAGTCTATCTAAACCCAGAGGAGACTTGAACCTATTATGTATTTTCGTCAGATTCAGGAACTCACCCACATGGCTGCCTTAATTGTGCTGCAAGGCGCTATTGCTAAAGCAGAAGCGATCAACGTGCCTGAATGTATCTCTATAGTCGATACAGGCGGCAATCTACTGGTGTTTGTCCGTATGGATGGAGCTAAAGTGTTGAGTCAACTTTCCGCTACTCAAAAAGCTATCGCCGCTGCCTCCAGCCGGGTACCCACTGGAGGACTTGCTGCGGAGGTGGAACTGAAAGCAGCTTTAGCCACCGCAGGGCAATTGACTAACCTTGAAGGTGGGTTACCTATTGTGATTAAGGGACAAATGGTGGGAGCGATCGGGGTTGGCTCAGGCCCAAGTGCTGAGGATGTAGAAGTAGCCAAAGCTGGCACTCAAGCTTTAGTGGACGCTATCGATCCATAAGCGTGGTGGCAAGTTCGACGAATGGAATCTTGTGTTAACCAAAACAACTGCTAAATTTCCTGGTGGACCTAATAATTGAAGGAACAAATGCGACAACGGGTGCCATGTATAATTTCGGTCGTGGGAGATGAAGATCTTCCCTCCCACGTTTATGTAGCTAATGCCCCTTGTGCCTCAAGGGGTTTTCTTTTGAGCCTTCTAGCTCTGATTACCCCTTTCTAACAGCGGAGCAGGATAGTTACGATGAAGTTTCCAAAAATTTTTCCTTGCATCGTTAAGCTTCAGTTTTATTTGAAAATTGGATCTCGCCTCTTTAGAATCCACCGATTCGGTTGGTTTAGGCATGTACAGCGAAGATGGGCGGCTGAGTATGTATGGCAGTAAGGACAAAGGATGCGGGGTGAATCCAAAGCCTGAAGAGCAAGGCTCTACTGCTTGGGCGCTATTTATTGTTTGGGTTTAGAGATTCAGTAGCCCAAAATTATTACAACTTTGGGCTACCAAAGATTTTTTAGGGATTTCGTATGCCCAGGTCCCTGAAACATATGGGAGATACAAGATTCGAACTTGTGGCATCCTGCTTGTAAGGCAGGCGCTCTACCGCTGAGCTAATCTCCCGCTTAGTGCGTCTTTTGCACACAGTGATTTATTGTAACAGGACTGCCGCACTACTGCTAGGATTCTGGAAGAATTGTCTGTTCCTCATCATGCCCTCTGGCCGAACCCACGACAGCATCACTCTTTGGAGTCTTCCTCTGGTTGCCGCGTTTACCTTTGAACGCACTCAAAATAGTAGCCTGACGCTGATGGTGTCTGGAGGTTTTCTATTTGGGGGTTGATGTTTGGTCCGGATCTCGATATCTATTCCCGGCAATATCGTCGCTGGGGCATTCTTCGATGGATCTGGCTACCCTATCGACAAAGGATGCGGCATCGTTCTTTTTGTCGCATGGTCCGATCATTGGCACAGTAGTACGGATAGTTTATTTGCTGGTCTGGTTAGGAGCTTTTGAACTGGCAGCGATTGTCCTTGGGGCGATCGCTTTCCAGTTGGCTGGCATGACAAGCAGTTGGCAGCTTCTGGTTCAGAATTGGTTGGATGCGACCGCCGCTTTTGTGGGGCGATCGCTGCAAAAAATTCTGCCGAGTGGATTGCCCTGGCTCTAGGCTTAGAGTTAGGCGCACTCAGCCATTCATTAAGCGATGGAATGGCGTCTGTTTACAAGCGTTTGAAAAACTCTCGGTCAAAATCGACAAACCCACGCAGACCTGAGCCAAATTCATCGGCCAACCTGGATGAAGACTACTCGCCAGAAGAATTACCTGCCTGTCCCGATCGTTCCCCTGAACCACCATCCCTTCCCAAGATGCCACAGCCAGAGGAAATCTCTCAGCCGCCGAATGGCCCCTCTTCCTCTGCTCCACCCCATTTGCGGCGTATTCCTCAATTACCCCCGTTTGGCAAATAAGGGACTAAAGTAAGGAAATGTAAATGACCCAACTGTCAGCATGACGAACCTTGAAGATTTAAAGCCCCAAAGCGAAATGCTGGATGCTTTGCAACAGCTAGTGGCAGTGGTTGCTCGATTGCGATCGCCGGAAGGTGGCTGCCCCTGGGACCTTGCTCAAACGCCTGAAAGTCTTGTTCCCTACGTTATTGAAGAAGCATATGAAACCGTAGATGCGATTCAGAACGGAGATTCATCAGCCATTTGCGAAGAGTTAGGGGATTTGTTGCTACAGATTGTGCTTCAAGCTCAAATTGCCAGTGAACAGAATCAGTTTAGTCTTACTGACATTGCACAGGGCATAAGCGAGAAGTTAATCCGACGCCATCCTCATGTTTTTGGAGATGTGGAAGTGCAGAGTATGGATGACCTGCACCGCAACTGGGAACAGATTAAAGCGGTTGAAAAAGGAGAAGACCCTAATACGGTTCCCCCTCTCAGTCGCAAGCTGAGCCGATATGTTCGATCGCTTCCGCCCTTAATGGCTGGAATGAAAATTTCCCGCAAAGCTGCCGCAGAAGGCTTTGAATGGGAAACAGTTGATGGGGTTTGGGAAAAATTTCAGGAAGAACTGACCGAATTCCAAGAAGCCCTCTCCAGCCCAGACAAGGAGCATCAGCAAGCCGAACTAGGTGATCTCCTATTTACCATCATTAATATCGCCCGCTGGTATGACCTGGATCCCAGTGCTGCCCTTCAGGGCACGAATCACCGCTTTATCCGTCGTTTAGAGCAAATGGAAGCCGTCGCGGGTTGTCCATTATCAGCTTATTCACTAGACCAACTGGAACAACTGTGGCAAGAGGCAAAAGCAAAGCTGCACCAAAGGGAAAATTAAGTTTTGAGTTCTACGTTTGGTGAAGGGTAATTGGTGATGGGTAGTAGTAAAGGTGAGGAGAGGCTGGGGTGATAAGTTACTTCTTATCCTTCATCCCTCAACCTTGACTTCCTCACCCCTCTACCTCCTGCTCCCTACCACCTCCCACCCAACACCTACCACCTAATTCCCTTGACCAAACAACGACTCGATCGACTGCTAGTAGACCTTAACCTCTGTTCCACGCGCCAACAGGCACAGCGGTTAATTCAGGCTGGGGAAGTTATGGTGAATCAGCAGATGATTGACAAGCCAGGGACAGAGGTAGACGTCTCCGATAGCATTCAGGTGAAGAAGCGATCGCCCTATGTATCTAGAGGTGGGGAGAAATTGGCAAAGGCGCTCAAAGAATTTTCAATCCCGGTAGCCAGACGGGTGTGTTTGGACGGTGGCATCTCTACAGGCGGGTTTACGGATTGTTTGTTGCAAGCAGGGGCAAAGCACGTTTATGGAATCGATGTGGGCTATGGTCAGGTTGCCTGGGCTTTGCGTCAAGATTCTCGCCTTACCTTGCGCGAACGAACGAACCTCCGCAACTTGAGGCCAGAGGATTTGTACACAACCGAATATCCTTGGGCTGAACTGGGTGTTGTGGATGTCTCCTTTATTTCCCTGACAAAAGTGTTGCTTGCCCTCTGGCAACTGCTGCAAGGCCCCGTGAGGTCATCTTGCTAGTGAAGCCTCAGTTTGAGGTTGGGCGAAATCGCGTTGGCAAAAATGGAGTCGTGCGGGATCCTAATGACCAGGCAATGGCGATTCTGCAAGTTTTAGAGGCTGCGGAAGAACTGGGCTGGAGCTATCAAGGGTTAACCTGGTCTCCGTTATTAGGTCCCGCAGGGAATATTGAGTACTTACTCTGGATGAGGTCTTCAGAAAGTCAATTGGAACAATTAGGGATTCAGGATGGTGAGGCACCCAATCCAGCCCAGTCTATGCGGAACCGTGTCGATTCTCCTAATTTGGACAATCTAAAGCAGTTAACCTTGAATGCCCAGCAGGCATTAGTTAAGAAACCTGTGAATACGGAATTGCTAGACAATTAAACCGTCTTTCACATGGATTACTCGTCGGGTTTGGGCAGCAATATCAGGTTCGTGGGTAACGATCACGATCGTAATTCCCTGTTGGTTCAAGTCTGTAAGCAGGTCCATCACTTCTTGAGAGGTTTGACTATCCAATGCTCCCGTTGGTTCGTCAGCCAATACAAGCGCCGGACGATTGACCAAAGCACGAGCGATCGCGACGCGCTGCTGTTGTCCCCAGAAAGCTGATTCGGACGGTTTGATAACCGTTCTGCCAGCCCAACTCGTGTAAGGGTCTCCGTTGCTCGTTTGCGCCGCTGATGCTTCGGAACATTCGCATAAATCATCGGCAGCATGACATTATCAAGTGCGGTGGAACGGGGCAGCAAATTGAATTGCTGAAACACAAACCCAATCCGCTGGTTGCGGATAAATGCGAGTTCGTCATTATTCAAAGTAGTCAAATTGCGGCCTTCTAGAACATAGTGTCCACCAGTTGGGCGATCCAGACAGCCAATGATATTCATTAATGTGGACTTGCCTGAACCGGATACGCCCATAATTGCGACATATTCGCCTTCCTCAATAGACAGGTCAATGCCTTTCAGAACGGGAACATCGATGTCACCCAGACGGTAAGTCTTGGTAATGTTTTCCATCCAGATCATCGTTGCCATAGGATTCCTATTCGCTCCTTAACGCGGCGATCGGATCAAGTCGGGCAGCATTGCGGGCAGGAATAACCCCGCTAGCAGACCAATAACGAACGACAGCCCAAAGCCAATAATGACTGACCAGAGTGAAATTACAAACGGAAACTTGAATGCCGTTGATGCTGCATAGGCAATTCCAACGCCTAAACCAATCCCAACTGCTCCTCCGGCGATCGAAACCATCACGGCTTCTGTTAAAAATTGGCTCAGAATTGCGATGTTTGTTGCACCGATCGCCTTTCGGACCCCAATCTCGCGGGTCCGCTCAACGACGGAAACCAGCATAATGTTTGCAATTCCAATCCCACCGACCACCAGAGAAATCCCTGCGATTGCGCTCACCATAACGGTAAACAACCCCACAATGCTGCTAAACGCATTGATAATATCCACCTGGTTCGTGATCCGAAAGTCGTCGGGTTGCGGTGGATAAATGTTGTGCAGAATTCGCAATAAATTAGTGACTTGAAACTGAGCCGCATTCAGCTGCACTTCGTCACTAGCTTGCAGCCAAAATCCACTAATAGCAATGCCGTTAATAGCATTGTTGCCAACAATTCGGGCAGACATATTGGTAAGCGGGACATAAATCCGGTCATCCTGATCCTGACCACCAACGGATCCTTTTGACTCCATTACGCCAATAACCGTATATCGTTCACTCTGAACCCGCACATTAGCGCCGATCGCCTGGGCACCGGGTCCAAATAACTCATCCCGGACGCCGCTTCCCAAAACCGCAACGGGTCTGGCGCTGTTTAAGTCATCCTGGCTGAAAAAATGCCCTTCTTGAGGATGAATATTCTTCACATCAGGATAATTCAAATCCGTTCCCAGAAGCGTAGTTGATGTATTTTGCCCTTCATAGACAGCCTGTACCCCGCGCTGCAAAAAAGCTGTCACTCCCTTAGCCGCCGGAACCTGTTTAGCTACCGCTTGGGCCTCCTGCCAGGTCAACGTAGAAGCTGTACCCGCCCCTTGACTGATACCACCGCTACGCGCAACACCTGCCGTTACCAGAAGCACATTCGTCCCCAATGCTTGAATCTGTTGTTCAGTCGCCTTCTGAACTCCCTGCCCAACGGAAGTAACGGTGATTACAGAAGCAATGCCAATGATAACTCCCAGCATGGTCAACGCTGTTCGCAGACGATTGCTCCACAGCGCCTCTCCTGCCATCGTAATCACTTCAGGCAACGAAACACTCGTTGGATGAATCCGGGTAAACTGTGCCATTAAATTCCTCCTAACGTGGCCCCGCGCCACCGCTGCCGCCAGCGCCGCCACTACCACCAGGACTACCGCCTCCGCCACGATAGCCTCCGCCACCGCCTGGTCCCATTCTCATTCCTGGGAGGAAGGAGGGAGAACGGCCCTGCGGTCGGTCGCCCTGTGGGAAACTAATCAACACCCGTTCTCCTTCTTCAAGTCCCTTCAGAACAACCGTTTTGTCGTTTACCGTAACACCAGTTGTAATCGGGCGAAATTGACGGCGTCGGTTTCCCTGCTGCCCGCCAAACACCAGAACGCCACTCGCCCCATTTTCCCGTACGATCGCGACGGTGGGAATCACCAGCACGTCCTTAAGCGTGCCAACATTAAAATCGACATGGGTGCTCATGCCAGCCCGCAGCAAATTTTGGGGTCCGAAACGGATGTCTTTACGACAAAGCTTGTGACATTTTGGGTTGTAGTCGATTGGGCAGCAATCTGAACAACCTTCCTGTAAAGATTTTACCGGGGTAAGAATCGACTTCAATCTTGACAGGTTGCCCTAGTTTGATCTGAGAAATATTTGCTTCAGCAACGTTTACATTGACTTGATTGGTAGCTGCCAACGCCAGGATAGATGACGAAGTACCCGACGCAACCGTGCTGGCAGAGGTCGTTGGAGTCACGAATGAACCCGGATCGGCATACTTTTGAGTGACCACTCCACTAAACGGGGCACGAATAATGGTGTCATTGATCTGCGCCTGAATAGTTTCCAACTGTCCCTGGGCTGTCAGCAGTTGACCTCGGGCGGAGGCAACATCCTCAACCCGAGAACCGGCTCTCTGCAAATCCAACGCTTGTTGAGATTTTGCCACTTGCGCTGCTGCCTGATCGCGGGTTGCACGGGAAGTATCTAAGTCCCGACGAGCCAATGCCCCAGAAGTATATAAACTTTGATTCTGCCGGAGGACTTCCTCTGCCTGCCTCAAGGCGGCTTTGTCGTTTGCTAACTGTGCTTCTGCCTGGGCTATATCCTGCGATCGGTTTCCAGCGATCGCCTTGTCCAAATTCGCCTGGGCATTTGTAACCTGCCCTTTGCTTGCGTTTGCTGCCCTAGTAAATCAGATTCATCCATGTAGGCCAGAATCTGTCCCTTCTGAACTCGATCGCCCTCCTTCACTAACAGGCTTTTTAGAAGTCCAGAGTTCTTCGGACTAACGTTAATCAATTGAGCAGGGGTGACAACACCATTCGCTGAAACCGTCACAGGTAAGTCGACCTGTTCCACTGTTGCTGTTTGAACCTGGCGTCTCTGTTCCCGTCGTTGCGCAGTCGTTATTTGGCTATAGGCAACATAGCCACCACCCAAAATCAGAGCCAGGATAAGCAACCCCGCTGCCCATTTGGGTATCCCATTTTTGACCAGGTATTTCACACGTTTGCTCCCATCAAGCCTAGGCAGGTGAAACTCACACTTCAATCTGTAGGACCCCACTGAGCCTTAGAAAGGTTCACTTTTCAGTCGCTCAATTTCCTAAGTTGCTGTTGAAATAACAGGCTTAATTGCCTATCAGGAAAAACCCTTCACAGCGTCGGTACTGCCTGCACTATTCAAATTCAGGCAGTAGACATTGCAGTTTTTGGATAGGCCTCAAGCAGAGGGTCTAAGAATGATTCATCACGAATAGCCAACGGCTTTCAGATGTTAGCTACCCATACGTTTAGTTTAGTAACGTTCACCTACATAAAATGATTCATGGGAGAGAGTTTCCCTCAAAATCCTAATAGACTCCCCATCACTAAAGGGTATTGTTTCAGATTTGTTGTTTTCGCTTGTAGAGATGTTACATGTAACGTCTCTATGGAGTATTACCAATGGGTTTAGAGCATCACCCACTAAAGGGCATCCTGTTCTAAAAGTGCCTGGAAGCGACTGTCGTTGCGAATCCGGTTGAAATGTGCGTCCGTATTGACCATGACACGACAGAGATAGGGACTGAAATGAATCGCCTGTTTCAAGTTCTCAATGGCTCGATCGGCATTTCCTTGAAGCGCATAGCAGCAAGCCCTACCATACCAGGCATTTCCGTTTTTAGACTTCGCTTTTAGTGACTGATCAAAACTTTTAACGCTTCCTCAAACCGTTCCAATTTCGCCAATACCATTCCTCGGTAATTCCAGGCGTAATGACAGGTTGGTTTGATTCGCAACGCATTACCGAGACTGGTAAGGGCATCTGGCAGACGTTGCAGACATGTTAACGCCACAGCCCGGTTATACCAGGCTTTGTAGCTATCAGGTTTCAACTCTAAAACTTTATCGAAGCTAGCGATCGCTTCTTTGTAACGGCAGAGGCTGATCAACGCCTTACCGTGATTCTGCCAGGCCCGGTAGTCACCTGGTTGTAGCTTCAAGGCTTGGTTGAAGCTGGTTAGCGCTTCATCGTAAGCAGTCAAACGGGCTAGGGCAATCCCTTTACCTTGCCAGGCCGGAGCATACTTCGGTTGAATGGTAAGTGCTCGGTCAAAGCTTTTGCGGCTTCTTCATATCGCCCTGAGCTTTCTAACACATAGCCACGACAACTCCAGACTTTGTAATCGCCAGGACGGGAGGCCAGTGCCTTGTCGTATCTGGCAATTGCCCTTCATAGCCGCCTGACTCACGAAGAGCATTTTCCTGGCTATACAAAATTCCTGAGTCGTCACGTTGGCTCATACAGAACGCTGAAGCTCCCTAACCCTTCACCCCTTGCCTCTCGATCAGAGCTGAAAACCGTACATCCTGACGTAGAGCATCAAAGTCTGAATTTGATTTGGCAATTTCGATGTATTCATCTGGACCAAGCTCAACCGCCCGTTGCAGATTTTCAAATGCCATATCAAAGTTTCCTTGAAGGGCGTAGCAGCACGCCTTGTTGTAAAGCGTGTTGGGGTTGTTGGGTTTAAGTTCCAATGCTTTGTCGTAGCTAGCAATCGCCACTTCTAACTGACCCAGTCTATATAGCGTGTTTCCGCGATTTGTCCAGGCTTCTTCAAAATAGGGATTGAACTCTAAAGCCTTATCGTAGCTGACAACAACCTTTTCCAGCTTGTTCAGTTTCCGTAATGCCAGTGCACGGTTATACCAGGCCCAGTAATAATCCGGCTTAAACTCTATGGCCCGATCGTAGCTGAAAATTGCGTCTTCGTAGCGTTCCAGGTTTCGAAGAGAAATTCCCCGGTTGTACCAGGCCCAGTAGTAATTCGGCCGAAATTTAATTGCCTGGTCGTAACTAGCGATCGCTTCTTCATAGCGGTACAAATCATCTAAAGCGCTGCCTCGATTATTCCAGGCCTCGGGAAAGCCTGGTTCATAATTAAGCGCCTCATCATAGCTGGCGATAGCTTCTTCGTAGAGGCCAGAATGATAGAGAGCATTTCCCCGGTTATACCAGGCGTCGGGGTAGTCTTGCTGAAGTTGTAAAGCGCGATCGTAACTGTGAACAGCGGCGCTGTAGTCCTTTTGCTTGTTCAGATAAAGTCCCTTTTGAAAGAAGAAGGTGACTTCCATATCTTGAGCGTTGCTCATAGACTCTAGCATTGTGGTGAGGGTAGGGTGATGTAGATAAGATGCCCAAATTTGGCAGCGAACGAACAGGAAGTAGGGAACAGGAGTCAGAAGAGCGAGAGAGACGGAACAGCGATGGGTAACGAGTGAACAGATAGAACTGTTGGCCCTTAACCCTTATCCTTTAGCCTTCAGCTTTGAGCCTTCGGCTTCCGGATCCCAAACCCTCAATGCCCTTAACTCCGCCTTTGCAGAAGGGTCTGAAGCTGAGGGTTCGGTAGGATTTGGCTAAAGTGGGAGTCAATTTTTGCCAAGGTGCGATACAGAGTAGGTTTGAGCTTGATGGCGCGTTGCAAATAGTTGAGTGCCAGATCAACTTCGCCCCATAGAGCATAGCAACGCGCTTTACTGTACCATGCGTCGGGGTTATTAGGTTTACTCGTCAGAGATTGATCAAAACTTGCGATCGCTTCTGCGTAGCGTTTTAGTTTTATCAAGATAGTTCCCCGGTAATTCCAGGCGTAATAGCAGTTGGGATTGATAGCAAGAGCTTTATCAAGGCTTACCAGTGCTTCTTGCAGGTCTTCCAGATTTGCCAACACGCGACTGCGGCTATACCAGGCTTTGTAGTCATTTGGGACCGTTTCAATCAGTCGGTTAAAACAGGCAAGGGCTTCTTCATAGCGACACAGGTAAGCGAGGGTCCGGCCCCGGTTGTAGCGGGCTTGCTGGTCGGATGGATTCAGCCGTAATGTTCTATCGAAGCAAGTCAGAGCTTCCTCGTATCGACCCAGCTTTGCCAACGCGACCCCTTTGCCGTGCCATGCCAGAGGAAATTCAGGATGAATTTTTAGGGCTTGGCTGAAGCTTGCCAACGATTCTTGGTAGCGCCCCAACTGCTCTAGAGCATACCCACGACAACTCCAGACCTCATATAGATCTGACTGTACCGCCAGCACTTTGTCATAGCCCGCGATCGCCCCTTCGTAGTTGCCTAAGCAGTACAGATTGTTTCCGTGACTATACCAGGCGGCAGAGTCCAGATTGTAATTCATAAAGAACTCAAGCTTCAGAATCCTGCTGACCCATACATCAGTGCCAAAACGCTTGATGTTACTCTCGCTAGCTGGCTAGGTAAGAGGTCTTTTCTCTAGGATTGCCGAAAACTAATGGAACTATCTGAAGTTTGTTTGAATTCTGTTCAAAGAGTCGATAAACGCTAATAGGAAAATCTTAGGTAGGAACGGCATTTCGTGGGCCGTACGTGTTTCTATAGCAGGTGGTAGTTGGGTTGATAGAGACCGCAGGTTAATCCCTTGGCAATTGAGTAGGGTGTAGTCAGTGATGTTTGGTGATGCACAATTTCCAATCACCGTAAATTCTCTGTTCAATCGCTAGTCACGTTGAATACAGTAGTGGTTACTGTAACTCTGAGCGTAGAAATTAATGCGGAAAAGTCTTCTGACGATCGGGCGCTGCAATAGTCGTCACAATTGCACTTGTGGGAATTGGTAAGTACTTTTTGGCCGCAGCAAAGTGTAAAAATCAAATCGTGACGCTCACTCTGCCAGGAATCAAGCTCTCCTACAAAACTGAGGATGGCGGTTCCTTAAGTTTAGATGGGATTCCGAGAGGACGGTTTCAGATACCGCCAAACGGCGAAATTACTCAAATGGAGTTGAGCACCATTATGCTTGATCCAGATCAGAATTTAATCCGCCAGGTTTTGATGATTGGCGGGAATTTCCCGGACAATGCAGAGTTTGAATTTACCGATCGCTTCAGACGCGAAACGATTAAACCCGCCAAAGTTATTGATCGGATCGTTGTACAGTCAACCGGATCCAATACTAACTTTATCTATTTGTTTGCTCCGCCCCAGTTGAGCCGCTGGGCTGTTACTAGGATCGCTACCATCGAGTTGAATGACTCCATTTTGCTCAGTCAGTTAGCAGTTCGACGGGCAGGCACTCCCCTAGCAAGTGGGTAGAAGGAGCATTTATGCTAACGAATGAAAAATCAGAGCTAAATACGCCCATCGGAATGAGCAAACCAAAGGATTCAAAAATACTTATGTCTACGGGGCATCTGAAGATTGCCCGAAAGAATAGGATACGGTGCATCAACTGTCTGTTGGAGACACCAGCGAGATAATACAACAGCGTCAGTTTTCAATCGGGGTATGCGCGTTGATTTTCTCCAGCCCCTTCAAAATGGCTGCTTGTAAAGCTTCTGTCAGTACTTCGGCTGTCTGCTTATCACTCTCTTGCCGAAAATCTGCTGCAAATAGAGGTGGGCAAATATTAATAAAAGCGGTGGCTCTCCACGTGGGTTTAGGTTGGTAGCGCAGTATGATCGGGACGATCGGAATTGTCAGTGGTTCTTGGGCTATCGCCTCCGCTTGCAGCACCAGACGGGCTAAACCTGTTTTCAGAGGGCGTAATGGTTGGTCTCGGACAATTCCTCCTTCTGGGAACAGAACCAGTTTTTCTTCGCATGGAGTAGCTCAATTGCATAACGAAAGCTGGAGACTTTGGGATGGCTCAAGTCTACCGGAAACGCGCCTAATCGCTGAATTAGCCAACCCTGAACCCCGGAAAACTGATTGGCATTCGTCATGAACCAGAGCGGTTCAAGGCTGAGTAGTGCGATGAGCAGCGGATCCCAACGGCTGTAGTGCTTAGGAGCCAGAACGATCGGCCCTTGAGCAGGTAAATGTTCCATCCCTTCAATTATAATCTGGCCGAAGTATAGGGATAGAAAAATTCGGTGGAGAGGCACCAGCAACCAATAAAGCCAGGGAACAACGGAAACTCGATCGACAGAGGTAGAAGCAGAAGATGGGTCATTCATAATATGAGGACAGAGGACGGAAATAAGGTAGTGCCTCAGACCTGTTGTTTTCGTCTGTAGAGACGTTATATGTAAAGTCTCTACGAAATATCATCCACAGATCTAGAACACTACCGATGTGAGGGTAAATTACCCATTATCCTCACGTCTGGCCTTTCAGTGTCTGCTCTGAATCCTGCATCATTGGCTTATGGATCTGACACCGTTTTAACAGTCAGCACCTGAGGTGGCGTCGAGTCTGGAGGATATACGAGATCAAGCTGAACGGTACGGTGATCGCCAGATGGCATCGTTAGGGTCACAAGGGGATCTCCTTCCTGCCCTCGCTGCTGGATTAAGTGGAAGTAGCGTGTCTGGGTGTTACCCTGATCGTCTTTATAGCGCAGACGAACGGGTCCCCGGAAGAATACTCGGCTTTCTGGCGGCTTAAAGAATAATAGACCTCCTTTAACCTTGTCCTCTTTTAATGGAGTTTGAATAGTCACCGTGACCTTCTGTCGTTGGCCAGTTTTGTTGTAAAGGGGAAGCGTTAGGCTGTACTGAATCCCGTAGTTGCCGTTTGCTTGCAATGCCGTGTCAGGGTAGCGTGCCAGCAGCTTTGCGCTCTGGACCTGACCAGTGCCAAAGGTTCCTCTGTAAACGGTGCTTAATCCATAGGAGAATGCTTGTCCGCGCTTGGGAATGCTTAAGTAATCTGTTTTAGGGCTGTCCGTTAAATTAGCCTGCCACTGAGAGCCTACTGCCACCCCTGCCACGCGACCATAAACCACATTGGCATATTCCTGCTGCATGGGAGTTGGTGGGTAATCGCGAGGTCCAGCAAGACCGCTGTTGATCAACAAGTTTTGCCACTCTTCCAACGTGGGAATCCGCTCCGTTCCATCAGGATTTAAGGGTGCAAACATCGCCATCTCGGCCACATAGACTGGGCCACTGCTCCAAAGTCTAAATAGGCTCGAGCGCCCGTTAGAAGAAGGGGTTAGATTTCCAACTGGAATTGGCAAATTCATTAGCATCTGACTGCCTCGTGGCGGAATCAGAAGCACGGATGGGATACTCCCTTGCCTACGCCCCCGCAGAATGTCGTTCATTGTTCGGCTTCCTGGCCCGGCATAAACTCTACCCAGCGGATCCTCGATAGAGGGGGCAGTGACACAAATAGAGCATCGGGCCGAGTTAAATAGGTTGCTCCCTGCAACACATCAACCTTCACCAGTTGGTCGGTCGGGTTGTAGATAAGAATCCCCTGAAAAAGAGTACGCGTCTGGCTTGGGTTTGCAGCTTTGGCAATGTGGTGAGTGAAAATGTCGAAGCGCCCTTGGAATGGAAAGTTTAGGTGCGCAGTTGGAACGCGCATTCCGTCAGGGGAAACGTTGAGAGCAGGATTCCTTCAGTTTGAACAAGCTCAGGACTGTTGCTGTTGAAAACCGGAACCGTGTCGAGTTGCCCCGGCAAAGACCGCAGTTCCTGTGGCTGAAAGACCTCCTGGATCTGAAGCTGCTCTTGCGGCCTCAAAGGATCTTGGGGTGGAATATTTTCTTGCGGTGGAACAATTTTTGGAGATGGAGCAACTTTCGGAGGATAGGTGTTAGAGGGTGGTAAAGTTTGCGGTAGGGGCGGTGGCGGAAACGGAGCAGAGACGGTTTGAGCGATCGTTAGAATCGATAACAGTGGCAACATGAGCGAACTTGGAAAGTCTTACAACTAAGCGTCGGTAAATAATGGCTGACAAATCCGTGTTAGTAAATAGCGCTGATAAATTGACAGAGTAATTGAGCTTAAGTTGCCCAATTCATGGTAGGAAATCGCTGAGTTTCACAAAGGCGATGCTGATATAACCCAAAACAAGCGCGACCAGACTGTTTGAAGAACCTGAAGAAACGGTTGTTTGGCATGAGCAGAATTTGAGGGTTAACAACAAAGCTGTATAAAACTGGTAAAGTTCACAGAAAAACCTAGACTAGCCATCGTTGATTAACTCTTGGTAACCTTACGATGTCTACACAACTGATAGGTTTTCATCAGGAGCCTTGAAAATTACTTGTGCACAAGTCAATCCCGATGAGTAAGATTCTGTTCAAAGGCAGAAAACGTTTTGATTCGACAAGATGTCGCAAGGTTCTAAAGTAATGCAGCAATTTTCACATCTATCTCTACATCCCATTAAGCAAGTCCTTTCAAAGTCCCAGATACTAAGGCGAGTGGGAATCAGCGTGACGATTGCGACCAGTATAAATAGTATCAGTTATGCCAGTAATCTCTCACCTGCGTTTGCAAACACTTCATCTGAAAGAATCGCAACTTTAATAGTTATTGCTAGCAATTATTGTGAAGGTCAAACGCGCGATGGTTTACTCAACGGCAAAGGCACCTGTGCTTTTCCTAGCGGCAATCGCTATGAAGGGGAATTACGGAACGGTAAACGACAGGGGAGAGGAGTGTTTACCTTTGCGAATGGGACTCGTTGTGAAGGAGAGTTCAAGGACGACTTGTTGAATGGCAAAGGCACTTGTATTTTTCCCAGCGGCAATCGCTATGAGGGAGAATTTCGAGAAAATCGGCGAGAGGGGATGGGAACCTTTTTCTTTGCAGATGGCGCTCGCTGTGAAGGAGTGTTTAAGAATGATTTTCTGAATGGTGCTGGAATTTGCACGTTTGCTAATGGCAATCGGTATGAAGGAGACTTTTGGATAGTCGAAAGCAAGGGAAAGGAGTATTTACCTTTGCGAATGGAATTCGTTGTGAAGGAGAGTTTCGCAACGATGTGTTGAATGGCCCAGGTGCCTGTACGTTCCCCAGCGGTAATCGATATGAGGGGAGTTTCGAGATGGCCGCCAAAACGGGCGAGGTACCTACATTTTTGCTAACGGTACTCGTGTTGACGGTGTGTGGAGAGACGGCAGGTATATTAAATAACTGAGCAAGAGATTTTTAGTTTTTTAAGCCGATTCACCCGGATTATTGCTATTTGTAAGAATCGCTGTATCTCGATACCTCTCATCCTTTAGACTTATTCCCGTTTGATTCTAAAGACTGATTTTTCTTGAGGTTTTGAGAAATCTATGCCGCACTTCTCCTGGCACCACTATTTAATGATTGTTTCAGTTTTCGCTGCGATCGCGGGTTTACTCCTTTTATTGGACAAAAACCATCCGTTTAAGGATGATTCTGAGGCAACCGAGCGCGTCCTACTAATGATGGTTTTTACCTATTGGCTGGTGCATTGTTTTTCGGTGGGCGCACAAAGGCTAATTCTGCCAGAGTGGGAGACGCTGATGATGAGCATCAAGCTAACCGGGTTGATTGCTTACCTTCTGACGTTCGCGTGTGTCGTTAGTCTGCCGTTGCATCGAGTTTCAGTCCGGCAGACGGAGTGAAGGGAAAGAAGGTTAAGGGATAAAGGATATAAGGATAAAGGATAAAAATTAGCTTTATCCTTTATCCCTTCTTATCGGTTTGATTTTAAGAAACAGTGATTGTCCAGAATCTTCCTGCATCGAAAGCTTCTGAACTTTATTACAGTTCACTCAGCATTTCGATCGTGCTGATTCGAAAGCCGCAGGATTGGAAGAGGCAACGGGCTGATTCATTGGCTAAAGCGGTATCGAGGCGTATCTGCTTAACTCCCAAGTGCGCAAATCGCTGCTGTGCGGTTTTAACCAACTGCCAACCAACTCCGGCGCTGCGATAGTCTGGCTCCACCCAGAGGTCATGGATGAATCCGTACTTGTCTAGCCGATAGATGGGAAGCTCTTCTTCAACCGTGCCAATTAGAAATCCTGTCAAGAGACCTGTTTCGTTCGACTCAGCGGCTTCAAGCTCGGCAACCAGGAACACGCTGCGATCGCTCTTTGCCTGTTGAATCAACCATCTCTCATAACGCTGCGCGGGATTGGGCAAAAAGCCGTATTTTGCAGGATCCCAGGATTCGTGTAGGGCGCAAATCTGGTTGACCATCGGCAAAACAGCCGGAACATCAGCAGGAACAGCCGGACGGATTAACATGCTATTTCGACTTGATGACCTGGGCGATCGAGGTTTCTAACTGCTCCTGATTCAAGCCTGTCAGAATGAAGACTTCTTGAACGGTTTTGCCCTGTCGCGCAATAAGTTTGAAACCACCTCGAATCGGAACGGACACTTTTAGGACTAACTTGGGAGCATGGGAACGAACAGCCTCAATTACACCCGGTGTAATGGTTTGAATACCGATTTGACGGCTCAATCGCTCTAATACCGGAATGAGTCCAGGAATGTGAGTTGAGTGATTCAGCACTAACCTGCCGCGTCTTGAACGGTCCATTCCCTTCATCCTCCCGTTCAAGACGCTTCTAAAGGAGCCATTGTTAACCCCTGCATGCCAAGCTGCATGTGGTAAAGCTCTGCCTGCTCCAACGGACCGACCCAAACGATCGCCTGCCCTTCGTTATGGATCTGGTTGGTGAGTTCCCAGGCCCGATCCGGCGTCATTCCTGGAATGTAAGTGACCAGGCACTTAGCGACATGTTCGAAGGTGTTGAAATCGTCGTTGAGAACGATGATTTTGTAGTTCGGGTGATGTTGACGGGTAACCTGACTTGATCGCTGCGGTGCAACCGTTGGTGAGGCCGTCATTACGTGGGAAGCGACGAGGGTGTCGTAGCCATAGGCAAAAGTATAAAAAAACTCTGGATAGAGAAGATGGGCTTAGTATTTCATCCTAGTCTACTGGTTTAATTTGCGTATCTGCATTCTTTGAATCAGCCAAATTATTCCTGCTGAACCGCACAGCAACGGCCTGAACCAATCGCCCCAACGGACATACATTGTTTGGGTTTGACGACGATAAATGGTGTCGGCATGGCTCTCAAAGATTCTTGGGTGGGAGCGCCAAATAATTGTCCCGTGCGGATCAATAATGCCAGAGTAACCCGTATTGGTTGCCCGAACTGCCCATCGATCGGTTTCGATCGCCCGCATCAAATCTTGAGCTTGGTGCTGGGCCATCAGCACTTCACTGTAGGGGTCCAGGTTGGATGCCGTTAGGATAAATTGCCCACCTGCGGCTGCCTGTTCCCGAAACACTTCTGCAAACGCTGAATCATAGCAAATGCTGGCGATCGCCCGCCCAAAGGGGTGTCAAATCGCTGCTTTGAATTTCCTGGAGCACCATCCTGATCCACAGGAGACAGTCGCCCAATAATGCTGCCCAACAGCTTTTGAAACGGCGTATATTCCCCCAGCGGCACTAATTTGATTTTGTTGTAGATACTAAGTACCTCACCGTTTCCAGTTAGGGTCAACAGACTGCGAGCGATTCCCCGTTTTGTGCGGTAAACGTTCCCAACCAGGCAGTTACCTGATTTTTCAGAACGGCCTGATAAAACTCACTTCCCTTGCTGTTTGGTCGATTCCACAGAAATGGAAGTGCGCCCTCTGGTGTCAGAACAGCCTCTACTCCCTGCCGGACAAGCGTTTCATAACCCTGAGTGTATCCTTCTTCAGCACGGCGCACTCCCTCTGAGAACAGCTTGATTCTCGTTGGAACATTTCCTTGAACAATTCCAACCTTCAGGGCTGCCCCATTTGCTGGCGCTAATGGGCGACTGTAAAGCCCAAAACCAACTAGATGAAGGACGAGCAGTAGAAGAATCGCTGTGGCTAGTAGAAAGTAGGGGGAGGGAAAGGATAAAGGATAAAGGATAAAGGATGAGGGGTGAAGGCTGGGGATGAGGATGAGGGATGAGGATGAGAGAGTTAGAGAATTTTGAATTTTGGATTTTGAATTTTGAATTTCTTCTGGCCCCTGACCCCTAGCTCGTGACCCCTGATGCCTGATCCACGCTTCAGCTAGCAATCCATTTACTGCCACGATCGCCGCTGTCACTAGCAGGGGGCCGGAGATTTGCCCCAAATGAAGAATTAACAGATTTCCCGGACTTTGGGTAAACGAGAGAGGCGTCCAGTCGAGCGCGCCTAGACTGCGAACCCATTCTAAACTGCACCAGAGTGCTGTACCAATTAGAACGCGGGTCCAGGCAGTGGGGGTGGGAAATGGGGAGTGGGGAGTGGGGAGCCGGGGAATTTTGAATTTTGAATTTTGAATTTTGAATGAATATTAGGCTCGGCCCCTGGCTTCTAAAGCTTCTTTCTAGTAGCCTCATCAACCAGACCCAGATGACTACGGTTGCGGCTCCCAGAAGGTAGTGAATGCCCAGCAGAAGAGGGCGATCGCGATACTGCCCAACCAGGGAACCCCATCCAGGTAAGGGATGTAGTCCCAATATCCATGACAGGGCAAGGCCGTGATAACCAATGCCCCAGAGGAGGGCGAGGAGGAGAGGAGAGTAGGTGATAGGTGGTAGGTAGTGGGTGGTAGGTGAGGGAGATGCCGTTGTTGGTTGATTGCCAAATATGAGAACCCAGAGGGGGCCAGGGCTATCAGGCTAAGGGATACAAATTCAGGGAGCGATCGCCAATGCCATTAAGATGCCGCTGCCAAATGCGATCGTCAGGGGCAGAAATGGGCGTAGGTCAAACGTTAATTGCCGAATAGGAAAAAGCTTGTGACGGGGTTTGGGCATACACAACACTATACCCAGTCCAGCCAATTGACAGCTATGCGCAGGGGTGAGGGATGAGGGATGAAGCCAAGCCTCACTCACCATAGCTTCCGCTAGCTCAACCTTATTCCTCTCTATGCCTGGTAATAGTAGCGGTTGATGGAGGATGTGCTGACGCTACGGAGGTTGTTTGCCACGACTCCGAGAACAGGAATGCGAGAAATTCTCAGGCTTTCGATCGCTTCAGTTAGAGCAGCGCGATCAGTTTTACCCAGACCCGCGACCAGAATAATGCCGTCCGTGTACGGAGCTAACAGGCTGCTGTCTGCCAGGTTGATGAGAGGCGGGGTGTCGTAAATTACCAGGTCAAATAAGGTCTGAAAATGCTCGGCCAACTGCCCCATTTTGGGAGAAGACAGCAGCTTGGTTGGGTCAGCGGGAATGTGACCTGCGGTCAAAACAAACAGGTTATCGCCCCAGAAGGGGTTTCTTGCGCAAGGTTTGATTCGTCGTCTGGTCCGCTGCGATTGATTTGCTGAATTGCCTGATTTGGATGGAGGTCGGTCTCAATCAGGTCGCTGGTTTCCACGGGTATTGTCTAGACCCAGCATGGCACTGATGCGCGGTTTTCGCAGGTCAGCATCTACCAGCAGCACCCGCTGTCCCATAGCTGCCGCCGCCTGAGCAAGATTGGTGGATACAGTTGATTTGCCGTCGCCTGCCAACGCTGAACTGACAACCAGTGAGGCGATCGGCTGCTCCGATTTGAGTAACCGAACGTTGGCATGGAGAGAACGAAAGGCTTCTAGAAATAGAGAGTAGGTTTGGGGTGTAAGCCTTGGACGGCGACGAAATAGCTTCCTGATTCTGCGTGGACGAAACAGATGGGTGATTTTTGAAGGAGATGCCACCTGAGACTGCCCCGCATCGTAAAAGGAATCACCCTAGAACGGGAAGTTTTACCTGTTTCTTCAAATCTTCTGGCGATCGGAACGTATTATCCAACCGTTCAGCAAGTAAGGCCGCTCCTAAACCTAGCAATAACCCGCCAATAATTCCCAGGGTAAGCGTACGCCATGCAGAGGATAGGGGCAGCGTGGGCACCTCTGGCGCTGAAATCAGTTGCCACGGCACTTCTTTTGAGCGGCCTGTACCTGGAGATTTTCGCGAGTTTCCAGAAATCGATTCAGGCTTTCGGTTGCAACTTTCAGTTCCCGTTGCAAGTCGGTGTACTGTCGGGCCGTAACGGGCAGGCGCTTCAGTTGTTGATTCCAGTAATTCTCAGCTTTAGCAACTTCCCGCTGACGCACTTCCAGCAGGGAAAGTTGGTTATCGACCTCGGCCAATTTACCGCCCAAAACCCGGCGGGCTTCCTGACGAATCAGCGGCATTAGCTTCTGCTTCTGCTCTTGAAGCGACTCCATTGCCGGGTTTCCGTCCTGAAATCGAACCGATTCGGTCGCAATCTTGGCATCCAAATCTCGCATCTGCCCAAGAAGCTGTTGATAGGGTTGTGAACCGGAGAGCGCTGCTACAGCCCCAGTCTCTCCCTGTAAATTGCTGTATTGTGTCTGAGTTTCTGCCAATTGTTTTTGAATCTCCAGACGTTGCTGTTCCAGAGAACTCAACTGCGTGTTTACCTGAGACGATTGGGATTCTGGATCGATGAAGTTGTTAGACTGACGAAACGTCTGGAGCTGCCGCTGCAAGCTGTCTACCCGTTGTCTCAACGTGGGAAGCTGATTCCCGACAAACTCGACCCCCTGCCGGAGATTGCTCTGTCTCTCCTGCTGGCTGTACTTCAGATAGCCCTGAGCCAGTTGATCCAGAACAAACTTTACCTTTTGCGGGTCCGGGTCTTGATAGCGAACGTCTAAAATTTTGGTGTCTTTCGGTTGGGTGACGGTTAGCTGACCAACAAGCGTGCCGTAATTGACATCAGGATATTGGGTTTGAATTTGTCGAATGATGGGACGCAGGAGAGCGGGACTACGCAGTACCTCAATCTGGGTGAGGTAGTCGAGGCCAGATTTTTGCCCTGCCTGTCGATCGTTGGTCAATGCATCGAGCTGATTGTCGGTTGTGACAGGCTCTACCAGTAACCGAAAGCTGCCCTGGTATTCAGATGTTTGCGTCAGTGCGTTGTATGCCGACATCCCAGTTACAGCGACCGCCACAGCGGCAATCAACACCGCCCTGCGACGGGCAATCAGCAGCAGTTGCTTCAGGTTAAATTCCCCTTCTTCATAACTGCTGCCAACGGGGATGGGCACCTCGGAGGGAGACAGTCCAGTGCTGCGCTCCGCGTGAAATGACTGGAGATTTGACTGAGATGATTCCATCTTTTTCCGGGGAGAAGCGATCGATGTTGGAGTGAAATTGCCGCTATCGAATTAGCGGAACAAAAGAAATGGTAGAAGCCGACCCAGTGGCGATAGAACGTTGTCCAGCGTATCGGAGAACTTGACAAGCCCCGTTGGTCTGACAACGATGATGTCATTGTTGCGAATAAGCGGATTGTTCTTGTCATCGATGCCCTTCGAGAAGTCGATCGACACTTTTGACGGGTGACGGTGCCGTTTGGATTTAATCGAATTAACTCAACGGATCCTTTATGGGCGCGTTTGTTAAACCCACCCGCCGATAGCAATGCCTGATTCAAGGTTGAATTGGGCGGAATCTGGACGGAACCAGGAGACACCACTTCCCCGACAACGTTGACCCGGACGGTGCTGGGAGCAAAGCTGGCGGACCCTTGCAGGTTTGCATCTGCGGGGTTTAGCGCTGTTGCAGTAGGGATGACGATCGTGTCTCCCTGCTGCAACACTAAGTCCTGACTCGCATCTCCCGCCTGTACGAGATCCCAAAGGTTCAGCCGGATCACCTGGGGCGGACCAGAGCGCGTAACTCGCCTCACCTCCACATTTCGAATATCGGCAAGCTGGGTGATCCCTCCGGCCTGTTGAATGGCCTGAGTCACCGTTAATAAACCACCACCATTACCAGTTGCGCTACCTGTCGTCGCTCCACCAGTTGCTCCGGCTGTTCCACCGCCAGCCCCCTTGCTAATACATAGGGACCGGGGCGGGCAACCTCACCGGAGACTGCCACGTTAATTGCCTGGGTTGCGTCAGTTGCGAAGTTTGCCGCTGCCAGTTGGGATGCCTCGGCAGGAATAATATTGGTCGCTGCCGGGATAAACACCATATCGCCATCGCGGAGGGTGATGTCCTGGCGGATGTTCCCGTTCTTAAACAGTTCCCACAGGTCCACGTTAATAAGGAGATCTTGCCCAGATTGTTGCGGACGGCGAATTTGCACAACGCTGGGATTCGCAGATTGGGTCAGTCCGCCTGCCTGCTGAATCAAGCGCGTCACAGTGGGGAATTTCGCACCTTCAGGAACTGCCACACTGTAGGTACCAGGACGGCTTACTTCCCCCGCGATCGCTAAATTCAAGGGACGGGTTGACAGCAAGCTAACATCAATTAAGTTGCGCTTCACTAACCGGGCATAGCGCCCTCCGATCGCATCTTCCGCCTGCTTTAGGGTCAATCCCTGGACTGGAAGATTGCCGACCAGATACAGATTAATCGTCCCGTTTACCAGAACTGGATATTCCTTGGTGTACTCCGGGACGCCAAAGACCTCTACTTTGATGCGATCGCCCGGTCCCAACGTGTAGGCCTCCTGATTGGGACTGAGGGATGGAGCTGCCAGACCGGGGGAAGCTCGGAGGGTTTTAGCGAAGAACGACCATAGGATGTTTTGTGGCCTGCTTGGCAGACTCATCCGTCAGAGATTTGTTGCCTGCGGATGCCATTGCCACTGTTTCAGGCTGAGCAATAGCTGATGCTAGCTTCACAGGAGGATTAGCCACCTGAGGCTGCGTCTTCTGGGAAATTGTCTCAGCCCTGAGGGCCTGGTTGAAGACAAATTGAGCGGCATCTGCCCGTGTTACGACATTGGCCGGGCGTTTGAAATTGGTGGCTGACTGAGAACCTCGTGCAAATGCCTTTTGCATCAAACCGTTGAACTCGGCATCGGTTACAGGGGCATCCGGTCGAAATCTGCCATCTGGAAGTGCCTGGATAACTCCCTGCTTCTCCAACGCCATAATTGCTGAACGGGCTGGGTGATTCTGAATATCAGATACAGGGGCAGGTTGTGCCACGTTGGAAGCAACCGTTCGTTTGGAAATCACCTGGTTGGTTCGAGTCTTGGCTGCCACCGAAGCTCTGGGTGCGGGGTTGGAGTGGTGGCTAATTGACGACCAGATTGCCCTAACGATGCTGCAACAATCTTGTCTACGGGAAGTTGATTCACATCCACCGATCGCAATGGGCGTGAGCGATTCACCAACGGCGAAGGTGGAATAGGCAGCAGGCCTGCATTTGGGACAGATGTAACGCTCAACCGAGTTGATGGATTCCCTGTCGAGATACTGTTTGACGAGACACTATTTGCTGGTTCATTGCTTGCTGTACCAGGCGACGGAGTGCGATTAGTTGCTTGAACCGTCGTTGGACTCCGTCTTGCAGTTACCGTTGTTAGTCGCTGAGGAGAAACCGTTTCGGGTTGGGCGATCGGCTTTGTCAGCTTCGCTTTTGATGGTCCAACTGGCTGAGACGGATCCCGCGTTCCCGATTCTGGGATTGATGCAGTTGTGCTAGTGGAAACACTGGCGGTACGAGCCAGTTCTTGTGCAACAAGGGCTGCCAAGGTGCCCAGCGCGACAACAGATAGACGTGAGGTAGGATTAGACGGCATGAATCCAGAGGTTACCTTGCCACAACAGACCCGATTCAAGGGCTGTCTACTGATACACCTATTCAGTAAGGACATCAGGACAGAATTTTACTCTTCTGAAATCCATCCCCTGCTCGAATCCCTTTGATCACGATTTATAAAAGTAGCTGAACACAGTCTCACAGCTTGCATACGGAATGCTGCATCTTATACAACGATCGATGGGTTGTCATACGGATAAAGCGATCGTATTCATAGCATGGGAAGGTTGCAGACCTGAATCTTCATTGATTCCATTGCCTCAAGCTGAACATTCCTGAACTTTTTGGTAGTCATCTGACTAAAACTGAATTTTGAAGTACGTATTCAATTTGAAATCGCTGAACTTCTCTAGAACTTGCTGAATTGAATCCTGATCACGCATCGTTCAAGCTAAGAGGATATCTGAGACGTATGATTAGCACCGGATTAATAACGGATGGAACGGATAGTTGACGGTTTCAGCTTGGGCATTACTATCCGCTTCATCCATTTTCTATCCCTTGCTAACTGATGTGTCACTTTTCAGACTTCCTCTAATGATAGAAACCGAATTGCTTTAAGCAATTCAACCAACCAAATCAGATGGATCAGGGAGTGGAACGAATGAAACTAAATCATCACAGCCCTTTATTCAGACTTTCCTACAGGCTCCTAAAATATTTCTTACTGCTTTTATTTGGATTTGCCTTAGCCTGCATTCTATCAGTGATTTTGGGAGTTCCGGGAATTGCAGCCTTACTGATTTCAACGTTCAGCAATTGGTTATTTCGGCTGGCATCGTTGGTCCTCATCTTAATGGCAACCGCCATCATTCTTGAATCAATTCGTTATTAATGTTATGACCCATGATTCTAGTCTTTCGTTGCCACCAGGCTGTAGTCTCCGTCCAGCCCATTCTGCCGATGAGTGGCCAATTCGGCGATTGGTGCTGTCTGCCAAGTTAGATCCAACCCAGTTGCGCTGGGCGCAATTTTGGGTTGTTGAATACGAAGGAACGGTGATTGCCTGTGGACAACTGCGATCGTTCCCTGATGCTCAGGAGCTTGGAAGTTTGGTCGTCGCTCCAAAGTGGCGAGGTCAGGGGTTAGGAACACGTCTGACAACCCATCTGATTGAGCAGGCAACCCAACCCCTTTATCTAGAATGTTTAGGAAAAAACTGGCGCAATTTTACAAGCGATTCGGGTTTGTGCCCGTTTCATGGCAGGAGCTTCCCCTTCACTCAAGCGTAAATTCAGGCTCTCTGCCCTAGCCGCAACCCTGATCCGCTTACCTGTGGCACTGATGCAATACCGCAAAACCGAAAAGTTCTAACAGCTACCACCTTCTCCCTACCGCCATCTTTCATCATTCTTGGACTGATTCGTGTCATCCTCAAACCAGTCATCCGCATTTTCTTCCGCTTCCTGCGGGGCTGGTGCTGGTGGGGCTGGCTCCTCTTCATCCAGCGATCGGTAGGGAGGGACAATTACCCGATATTCCGCATCAACAACTGGTTTATCAGCGACGGGTTCTGCCTTACCAACACCTGTACCATCCGGATCTCGGTAGCCGTAGGAATAGACAGAACCAGAACGGGAAGCCGTTTTGGAAGCCCTGAGAAGCCTCGTAATTTGTCCGAGGTCTGGATGAATCAGTGCGGGGTCGATCGCGGGTTGAATCCTGCCTGCTTCGAGGCGCATCTCCAGTCGTTACAGCTTCCCAATCATCACTGGTTTCAGTTTCCCAATCATCCACCGATGTTTTTGAGGCAGTAGACGGGTGCTCAGACCGTTTGCGGTCTACTGGTTCTTCGAACCCTTCCCAGTTCTTCCAAACGGCGTCATCATCCTTTGAGGTTGATGTGGTCGATCGACCAGAAGACGGGCCGCATTGGGCTGGAAGGGATTGCGTCGAAAATCTTGAAATCGATTGCGGCGCTCATTCTTACGAAACTGGGAGCGCACCGCTCGACCCGCTGCATAGTGGGACAGACTGTAGAGAATATTGATCAGCAACGTGGTGAGAACACCCGCACCAATCGCTCCCAACACCCAAAACGCAAGCGGAAAGGCTGGCAGTTGAATGCCCAGAAAAATCAGCGGCAACGGTTGCAGGTTCGACCAGGTAAACAGGACCAACCCTCCAACAATTGCCAGCAGCAGAATAAGACGAAAAAGCATGAATTCTAGCGATCAGCTATCAGCACTCAGCCTTCAGCCTACTCCTCTAAACAACAGAACCTTCAGCTTAATCCTAGCAACTTCAAGGATTTTGGATTTCAGATTTATGATCTAGTTGAATAATCCACTCTTAATGCCATCCTCAATAGATTGATAAATCTCACCATCATCGCCTTGAACTTTTGCATTCAAAATTGCAGCAAGTTGTAACATTTTGAGCAACGTATGATGGTCAGGATTTTTGGTGTGGATGTCGCCCTCAAACCAATCAAACCAGGCTCCCCAGGGATAGCTACATTCACCGTTCCATATAGCAAAGTAAGGACCGCTCTTAGGCTCAAGCGTTAACGCTGGATCATGGCTGATGGTTTCTAGCCATTCCTGGGAAGAAATTTGATGGCTAGCGTTATCCCACCAGTCCTCAGCGCGAGTGATGTGTACGTCGTATCCCATCATCATTACGTTTTTACTATTTTCACACTCGTAGCTTCGTATAACTCTAATGCCCTTGCCATCGATCGAGCGGCACACAGTCAATGTCTAACTGATCCAGGGCGCGGGCAATCACGAAGTCAACCAGGTCTTCAACGGTTTGGGGATGGTGATACCAGGCAGGAATCGCCGGAACGATGCGTGCTCCGGCTTCGGCTAAGGCCGTTAGATTTCGCAGGTGGATGAGACTGAAGGGCGTTTCGCGGGGAACGAGCACCAGCTTTCGGCCTTCTTTAAGCTGGACATCGGCTGCCCGCTCTAGCAAATCGGAACTCAGCCCTGATGCAAGCTTTGCCACCGTGCTCATGCTACAGGGAATCACCAGCATTCCAAGGGTGCGGTAGGAGCCACTTGCGATCGTTGCACCCACATCACTCCAGGGGTGACAGGTCAGCTTACCGAGCGATTCAACCCCGCTTGCTGCCGCCAGAACTGCTCCTGCTGAATCGGTTCCGAAGGCATTCGAGTATCTTGCTCTGCCTGCCAGACCATATAAACCGATTTCGAAGCAACCAGTTCAACCGGATAGTCGGCCTGAAGCAAATACTTTAGAGTACGGACCGCATAGATTAGCCCAGAAGCGCCAGTGATGCCAAGGATAAGAGGACGAGACATAGGAGAACGGAGGGATGAGGGATGAGGATGCAAGGTAAAGAACGTTTTCATCCCCCTCCTCATCCCTCATCCCTTACTCTACTGTCTCACTCCCGTTTTCAGAGATCTCTTCGTCGGCATCGTCATCCTCTTCTCCAGCTTCGCTACCGCCTCCAACGGCGATCAGGTCGATTTGCTGGCGGTAATAGTCAACGCTCTTGACCTGAACTTCGATGCGATCGCCCAGACGATACTGTTTGCGGTTCTTTCGCCCAACCAAGGTTTGCTGGCGGGAACGGTACTCGTACCAGTCATCTTTTAGGGAACTGACGTGGACCAGTCCTTCGACCAGCAGTTCTTCAATTTCCACAAACAGCCCGTAGGATTGAACTCCCGTAATCAGTCCGTGGAAGATTTCGCCGGTGCGCTCCCGCATTAATTCCGCTTTTTCAAGCCTTCCAGGTCTTGTTCCGCTTCCAGGGCAACCTTTTCTCGTTCACTCAGATGAACGACAACGGAGGCGAAGTCCGATTCCAGGTATTGATGGATTTCGGGGTAGAACATTCCAGCTAATGTTGCCGTGACTGGAGCTATGGCGTAGATTGACCGTTTCTTTTGAGCGGGTGGATTTGCGATCGCGCCCTTCTTCAAATACAGCATGCAGCACCCGTTGCACCAGCAAATCGGGGTAACGGCGCACTGGAGAAGTGAAGTGGGTATAGCCATGCTCCAACGCTAAGCCAAAGTGAGATCGGGGAGTGGTGCTGTAGAACGCAGGCTTTAGTGTTTCCAGTAACAGGTAGGTCAACACACGCTCTGTATCAGACTCAGCAAATTTCTGCGTGAATTGCTGGTAATCCTGCGGACGAACCGTTTCCTCCTCGGTCAAATACAGCTCAATCCCCATATTGACTGCCAGCTTCATTAATTCCTGGGCATCATCTGGGTCTGGAACCGGGTGAACTCGATAAATGCCCGGTACATCCAACGCTTGTAGATGAGTGGCCACAAGTTGATTGGCCACCAGCATCAATTCAGCAATCATGGCATGGGTTGGCACCGATGGGCTGACCACCATCGCGCCTAAAGCCCCCTCATCATCGTAGTGAAACTTGGGGTTAAAGAGCGATTTCTCTGTTTCACTGGCATCCTCGTCCCCATGGCTGGGAATGGGCTTCTCTGGCAAATTGAGTTCAAAGGCTCCACGCTTTCGCCGCTGTTGCTTGAGGGCATGACTCAGTGCAGAAATTTGATCGAGTAGTTCGAAGATAGGAGAAAACTCTTTGATGTCAACTTTAGTTGGTTGGCCGTTCGATCGCTCCAGAATTGCCTGGGCTTGGTCGTAGCTGAGCTGGTAATCAACCCGAATCGCAGTTGGCTGAATTTCATATTCAATCACCTCACCTTCGGCATCCAGCGTAACCAGTACGGAGACAGCAAGGCGATCCTTATCGAGCTTGAATGCACAGAGATTTCCAGAGATATTGTCGGGCAGCATGGGAATAACCATGTCACCCAGATAGAAGGATGTTCCCCGTTTCCTTGCTTCCCGATCGATGGAAGAATCATCCTCAACGTAATATGCCACATCGGCAATATGAATTCCTAAACGCCACTGACCCGCTGCTGTTTTTCTAAGGTAATGGCGTCATCCAGACTATCGTTAGCCGCTTCATCGCTGTCTGCTTTGATGGTCAACGTTGTTAGCTTGCGCAAGTCAACCCGTTTTTGAGTTCTGCTCTGCCGATTTTGCCGGGGAGCGCTTTTGCTTCCTCCAGAACAGCGTCAGGAAAGGCCCGGGGCAGATCGTGCTTGCAGCAAACAATGTCAATATCTGAGGCATCGGTATCAGTGCCCAACACCTGAGCAACTTTTCCGACTGGTGGATTTTGCCCCAGAGGGTAGCGCAAAATTTCTACATGGACGAGCTTATCGATCGCCTCTTCCAGGTTGCCCCCATTTGGCTGTAGTTGCAGTTCAAAGAGCAGCCGATCATCCAACGGCACCGCCCGAAAACTATCATCCGCCTGTTTTACCCGCGCCAACACTGATGGATTGGAACGTTCTAAAATCAGCCGTACTTCTCCCTCTGGGCTGCGACGACGGCTCCCTTCCTTCGTAACCCTTACCAAAACTCGATCGCCATTCCAGGCGTTGTTAAGCTGGCTCTCCCGAATGTAGATGTCCTCCGCCCCTTCCACATCCTGGATTGCAAAGCAGAATCCTTTACTGGAGCAGCGCAGCTTGCCTTCAACAATGCCGTCTTCTGTTACCCGCTTGTAGCGTCCCCGGTCTTTTTCCAGGATGCCAATTCGTTCCAACGCATCCAGTGCAATCTGTAATTTTCGCTGGCTGTCCTCATCATTGCAGTCTAATTTCTTCTCCAAAGCTTTGGGGGCAACCAGTTTGTCATCTGTAAAATTTGCTAGCAGGGCAGCGATCGAAAATTCCATGAAGCGATAGATCCTTGTTTGCTTAATTCCGTATCAGCGTAGTCATTCACCTCAAGTTGGATAAGCAGAGGTTGGCGATTGCCAAAACAGCGTCCAGAATTTCGCAGTCTGAGCGTAAAAATGCTCTTAAATGACTGACTTCTTTAAACCTTCGGTTCCTGCCTCGCTTGTAGAACTGAAGGCTCTGACCTCTGACCTCGAACCGACAACAGGGAGAACGATTCAGGATTCATGCTACTCATGACGCCTCTGCTGGATAGGCTTCACCTACCTCAACAAAAATCGGCATGTTCCCAAATGGTATAGCAATCATCAAGTTATGAGAGTTTTTCCTTTAGGGATGAAGTCTCATAATGTCCTTTCATCTCCTACAGGACAGAGGGTTGCTATGGTTTGCAGTGAATGTAGAAGAGACGAACAGTTTAAGGAAATTCGTCAAGTCAAAGAAGCAATTTCTACACTCTATTTAATACTTTCGCATCATGTGGAACCTGTCAAATGCCGTTATGGAACTTCATTCCCCACTCCGCCAATCCCAAAAACTGATTTTGTAGGGTTTCTGTTCTGCTGTGGCAGTAGCAGGCCGCAGAGCCAAAGCCGCTACAAAGTTTGGTGCAGGACTAAACAGGTATAGCAACCACTGTTGAACGGATTCGGTCTTTCCTATCCATTGCAGCAGTTGAGCACTGCTATCAACGATCGCCACTTCAATTTTGCTCAAATCTGACAGTCCTTCTCCGGTTGCCTTCAGCAACGCTTCCTTACAGGTCCAGTATTGAAAAACAATGAACTCTGTTGCTCGATGGGCGATCGCTGAATCGCAAGGTGCTCCTGAGGAGCAAAAAGCGCTGGGTTAAACCTTCAAGGTCAGCGATCGAACGGATGTGTTCCAGGTCGATCCCAACCCGTTGCTGACAAGTAACAGCGCACACCATTAATTCTTGGGAATGGGACAGATTAAATTCAAAATTGTTGGCAGGCTGGGCGATCGATGGCTTGCCGTTCGTCTCATACTGAAATTTCAATTGCTCCGGCTTAATTCTCAGATAGCGCCCAAAAATTGATCGTAGCGTTCCCCGTCCAACAGTAAAGCGTCGCTGGTCATGCTCAAACCGAAACCGTCTAGCACGCTGCAACTCATCACTTGAAAGCATTCGAGCAAAACCGTGAACCTCAGAGGAGACCCATTCAAACTGGCTCGCCAAATATGAATTTCCTCAGGAGTCACCGACAGTTGAGCAGGAGGAAGATTCCACTCAGGTTGAAGCATGGGAGTGATAATGTTTCAGTTTTTTTTTTCGTCTGTAGAGGCATTACATGTAACGTCTCTACGGAATATCACCCACCGATCCAGAACACCGCCTATAGGAGTCATGGAGATGACTTAAGACATTCCCTTCAAATAAACCCTTTAGATAAACCCCTCAAAACAAAAAAGAGGCCATCTTGACCTCTTTCGGTTGCATCGGTGAGTTGAAACTCGAAGGTGGCAACACCCTCTCAAGTTAGAGAAGACCAGTGTTTGTGCCAGGTCTACCTGTTGCCAGTTCAACCTTAACAATTTTGCCGCCCATTTTCATAATGCGTTGCTGTTCACGGAACCAGTTATCGTAGGGAACTAGCTTTGTGAAAAGGTGTTCTGAAGCTCTCGCTGAGTACGGATACGGGTTTGACTGGGAACGCAAGCAGTCACCTTAAACATGCGCATAGGGATTATAGCTCCTGGATTGGGTCAAGAAATTTTAAATCTGAAGGGGAGGTCAGTAATAGCTGAATTAATTCAGTGCGTCTAAAGCAGAAAAGCTTTCATTAGAATGCGCTGCAACCGAATTAAGCGCAAGGACTGGAAGTCGAGAATCAATATTAGACCGGTAAAGCAGTCTTACCAATAGAAAGAGCCTTTGGCGAGCTAATACTCATTCAAGACCTCCAGACCTCACAAAAGCAGGTTTCAGGTTTCAGGTTTTAGGCTTCAGGTTTTCCCCTGACACCTAGCCCCTCACCCCTGACACCTAGTTAGCTCAAACCAGAGGAGATGTAGTCGAGGTAAACACCAAGCTCTTTACCAGCATCGGAGCCAACCAGACCAGCAGCAACTTCCTTGATGGCTTGGATCGCATTCACAGTAGAACCAACGGGTACACCGAGGGAGTTGTAGGTTTCTTTCAAACCGTTGAGCACGCGCTCATCCAGAATGGAAGGATCGCCAGCCAACATAGCGTAGGTTGCATAACGGAGGTAGTAGTCGAGGTCGCGGATGCAAGCAGCATAGCGACGGGTTGTGTACATGTTGCCACCAGGACGGGTAGTGTCAGAGTACAACAAGGACTTAGCAACAGCTTCTTTGATGATGGCGGAAGCGTTAGCGCTGATTGCGGTTGCAGCACGAACACGGAGTTCACCAGTGCTGAAGTAAGCCTTGAGCTTGTCTAGAGCAGAGGAGTCCAGGTACTTACCTTGAACGTCAGAGGAATTGATGACAGCGGTAATTGCGTCTTGCATGATTGAAATTCCTTAAATCACGTAATCTTGCGAAATACTTGGCTTGATGGAGCTAAAGCTGAGGAGCTTAGCTTCCCATCGCACCGATAACGTAGTCGAAGTAAGCACCCGCTTCAGCAGCATCTTCACCAGACAGCAGGGAAGCAGCAGCGCTCTTGAGACCACGAACGCCTTCAACTACAGCAGCAACTGGAGTTCCGAGGGAGTTGTACATTTCTCTAGCACCAACGATCCCGATTTCTTCGATCGGGGTGACATCGCCAGCAACAACACCGTAGGTAACCAAACGCAGGTAGTAGTCGAGGTCACGCAGGCAGGTAGCCGTCATTTCTTCGCCGTAAGCGTTACCACCAGGGGAAACGATGTCGGGGCGCTTTTGGAAGAGTTGGTCGCCAGCTTGCTTAACGATCCGCTCGCGAGAGTCGGTCAGGGTTTGAGCGATGCGAAGGCGGCGCTCTCCAGATGTAACAAAGCTCTTAATCCGATCGAGTTCGCCCGGGCTGAGGTAGCGAGCTTCGGCATCTGCATTCACGATTGATTTCGTGACAATACTCATTGATGGATTCCTCCAGAAGAATGTAACCGATTGTGTTTAAACGGGGATTCCCCAATTTGGGTTCTAAGTCTGCTCAGACTCAGTTACCTTCCGCAAATATTTTGCGGCATTGCGTTCACCCTCCCAATTTAATCGCAATAGTTTGTAACATTCTTACTCATGTTCATGATTAAGTCCATGCTCTCCTACCCAAGTGTAATTGTCCTGATATTGGCTGCTCTGCTGGATTATTGGCTCGGCGATCCGGTGGGATGGTGGCACCCGGTTCAGGGCGTGGGGTGGGCGATCGCTCGTTACAGTGAGCAAGCACTCACCCGACTAAAATCACCCTTAACACAGCGAATTGCTGGAATTGGGTTGGGACTTGGTTTGATTTTGGGTAGCGGTTTGATTGGGTGGCTGATTGTTTACGTCGCACGACAGGTGAACGGTTGGGTCGCGATCGCGATCGAGGCCGTTCTGCTGGCGAGCTGTTTTGCCGCCAGAAGCTTGAGGGATGCTGCAGAAAATGTCCTCCAACCTTTGCAGGAAGGCGACTTGGTTAAGGCTCGCGTCACCCTAAGCCACTATGTTGGGAGAGATACTGAAAGCCTTTCCGATCGAGAAATTTTGCGGGCGGTTTTAGAGACCGTCACCGAAAATGCCACCGATGGCGTTATGGCCCCTTATTTTATGCGCTGTTGGGAACCGTACTTCCTGGTGTGGGAACCGTGCCCCTAGCGATGGCTTATAAAGCCGCCAGCACGCTTGATTCAATGGTGGGCTACCGGGAAGTTCCCTACACATACTTGGGCTGGTTCAGCGCCAAACTGGAGGATGGTTTAACCTGGTTGCCCTGTCGGTTGACGGTCCTGACGCTCTCGCTCCTTTCAGGTAAACCGCTCCACATTTGGAAGATTTGCCAGCGAGATGCCCCACAGGATCCCAGCCCCAACTCTGGCTGGAGCGAGTGTGCCTATGCTGCGGTGTTAGGTGTCCAGGTCGGCGGTATCAACCATTATCGGGGCATAGAGAAGCACAAACCCCTCCTTGGGGATGTCACCCATCCAATTACCCCCACACTATTCTTCAAGCATTACAGCTAACCCGATATTGCTTTCTAATCTGGTTAGCGCTCGGAATCTCCGTTAACCTGCTTATTCATATTTGAACCACAGAGGCATAAAGCGCATTAAGAAGCCACTCTGCGTCTCCGCGTTTCTGCGTTGGAAGATTCAACCTATCGGAAGCCATTAGCTTGAAGCCATAACTCCAGACTCACCAGAAGCCAGAGCTTTACTCCGTAACGGTTCCAGGTGTCCCCTGATAATCCAGCCAGTTGCGCATCAGGGATTGGCTGAGGTAGGGCGCGATCGCTGCTTTCTTGCTCAACAGCAATGCCCTCGCCTGCCGATTCCAGTACTTGCGGAAGCCAAGCTGAACCGGAACCATCATGCCGCTTTTGGGACGTTGAATAATAGTCTCTGGCAACAGATCGGCAACAGCTTGCTTCAGCACCGCCTTTTCCTGCACGCCAGAGAGCTTATATTCTGGTGGAATTTGCATACTTAGCTCTACCACGCGCTGATCAAACAGGGGCGATCGACCCTCAATTCCTGCTGCGTGGGTAAGATTGTTTACCTTGGTCAAAATGTGGTCAGCCCCTTTGAACTTGATGTTAAGCGCCATCAATCGATTCAGGTAGCTGTCGTTAGACAGTAGGTCATCCGAAAAACAGACGGTTCTTCGCGTACCGCAGCCCAGATGTCAGGCTTCAGAACTTGAGCCAGATCTGAGGCACATTTCTGAAACGAGATCAGGTACGCCTGGAGTGAGCCCCTGGCGATTCACCTCCCCATAAAGGGCGTTGATGAGCATGGGTTGGTTTTTGGGTCCACCAAAGCACGGATCGCCCCCTTCCCCGTTCAGCACAACTCGAACCGATTTGCCTGCCGTTCTCCCTAACAGCAAATTTGGGACTGTGAGAGGATCGCCGATCGGGTCATCCAGAAAAGCCATTGTTTCAGGGAGTCGGTTCCACATCTCCTGAAAGGAAATCTCCAGGATGTGGTGCTCGGTCTGACAGTGAGCCGCAACCAGACTCGAAAACTCCAATTCATTTGGGCACTCAGCCCCAAAGTGAATCGAGTAGGTGTGAATGGGAGCATCGTGAAATTTTGCCGCCAAAGCCGTGATGCAACTGGAATCCAGACCACCAGACAGAAATGTGCCCACAGGTTCTCCTTCAGGTAAATAGTCGTGGACAACCTGATTCAGCAGGGAGCGGAGACGATCGGCATAGTTAGCCAGCTGGAAGGAATCAATGCCGCCTTCCAAGGGCTGAATACCCGTTTGAACACGCTCCCGTAAAGCTGAGTAAGCGTGTATTCTTTCATCCGGTAATTGCAGGCTGCCTCCTGGACGAACTTCTCGAATGTTTTGCCAGAGGGTTCGTTCTCCCGGCACGAATGCACAGCAGAGATAATCTCGTAAAGCAATCGGATCTAAAGCTTGAGGACAATGGGGGTTAGGGTTCGTAATCTAGGAGCAACCCAGCGAGTGCTTCCCCGTGGTGTAGTAGAGGGTGCGGATACCGGAGCGATCGCGCCCCAGCCAGAGTGTTTGCTGGTCACGGTCCCACACTGCTAAGGCGAATGCGCCAATCAGCTTCTCCCAGGTTACAAAGCCGTACCGTTCCCAAAGATGGGCTACGAATTGGAGGTCAGTACCTTGCCCGTGCTGAGACAGAATATCCTCATGCTCAAAAATCTCTGTTCGATTTGGGAGCCAAACATCCCCAACCACCACAAACCGCCCAGTTGGATTCACAGCAATCTGAGATGCTGCAATGGCTACGCGATCGTCCCGCCAGATAACGTTTTCCGTAACCGTGTCAACCTTTCCCCAAATCAACCACCAGTTGGCTGAAGCAGCAATAGATGCGGGAGGAGAAAATTGCGCTGAAACCGAAAAACCTTGAGACCCAAAATTAAAAACTTCACGCAGATGACAGATGATCAACTAACTTGAGGAATCTTGCGAGTCTAAAGAGGCTTTAGCAGATTGGAGGCGGGTGTTAAACTCTTCTTCAGTAATTCGCTGAACATTTTGCCCAGGCTCAAAGCACTGCGCAAGATAGTCTATGTTACCTTCCAAGTCCCCCGTCGCCATATTTAGAATTAGCACATCCATACCACCATCAGGCGTTGCCACGACTTTTACAGGACGGTCATTAATTACGAAAAACCAGGGAAACCCCGCACTCATAGTCTTCCTCCCGCTGAAAGTTATTGCTCTGTAGTCTCTACCACGGCTTTAAGGGTGTAGTTCAACCTACAGTTCATCCATTTAACTCCCTGAAAATAGTTGAGTTTAGGTTACACCCAGCGATCGTACGACTCATTAAAGTTTTGTTCCAATAAGCAAGGATAGTCCGTTGGATAGGGCACGTTGAGCGAATGAAGCATTTGAAGATGAAAAAAGGGCAATGGCGATCGCAGCAGGTGCGAGCCTACTGGCGGCAGGAGCAGCCTTTACTTACTGGCACTATCTCCAACGCCAATGGTGTGTGCAATTCACCTCCAGTGGCGGGCAGGAAGTTACCTACAGCCGAGGATGTTACAACCCGGAGCGCTATAAGAAATGGACCACAAACGCTTTAGCACCATCAGAAGTTGGGAATCCAGAGTCGGGAATCGGAAAGTTTCAAACTTTGAGACTTACGCAAACCTCGGAGGTTTTAATCAAAAACTGAGCCTCATGGCCAGCCTTGGCGCTTAAACCTCCGGGTTTTGGTAGATTACATGAATACTAGGCCACTTGTTGAAGTTGAGTGATCCAGGCTGAGAGATCGTTAAGGGCACGATCGCGATACTGGCCGTAGCGTTCCTGTTTATTACGAATCCTTTGCGGCAACTCTGGCAGAATCCCAAAATTGGGAGGCATCGGCTGAAAGTGCTTAGGGAAGCGGAGCTAATGAAGTCAAATAAGGCTCCCATCATGGTAACGGGCGGGAGAGTGAGGGGAGGATGACCAAGTGCCAGGCGGGCAGCATTGGTGCCAGCCAACCAGCCCCTGCTGCTGCTGCCGTATAGCCTTCCGTACCAACGAGCTGTCCTGCTGCCAGCAACGTGGGTCGGCGTTTAAACTGCAGGGTGGAATGCAGCAACTCTGGCGCGTTGATGAAGGTATTGCGGTGCATCACGCCCATCCGCACAAATTCGGCATCCTCCAGACCGGGAATTAGACGGAATACTCGTTTTTGCTCGCCCCAGCGTAAATTTGTTTGAAACCCAACCATGTTCCAGAGTTGGCCAGCTTTGTCTTCTTGCCGCAGTTGAACAACGGCATAGGGGCGTTTCGATCGGTTCTCAGGGTCGCGAAAGTCTCCCTGGCGAGGATCAAACAAACCAACGGGTTTAAGGGAACCATAGCGCATGGTGTCTTCCCCTCGTCGCGCCATTTCTTCGATCGGTAAACAACCCTCAAAAAATTTTGCGCTCTCCCGCTCAAAATCCTTAATCTCTGCTTGTTCTGCCTGGCAAAGCTCCGCCAGAAATGGAGATATTGCTCCTGGTTTAGGGGCAGTTCAGGTAAGCGGCCTCCCGCGATCGTACCGGGACGCAAGAAACGCCACATCAAAGTTGATGGATTCTCCCACCACAATTGGGCTAGCCGCATCAAAGAAGCTCATGTACTCCAGGCCAGTAAAGTGACGCAAATCCTCCGCCAGTTCTGGGCTTGTAAGGGAAATTCTGTAGTTAGAACGACAATTCCATCCTCGGAATCTGCCGAACTTCTTCCCGCCGCAGATCAATGAGGGGATGCTGAGCAAGCGTTTCTGTTAGGTGTTGACTAAAAACAGCTCGATCGACGGCTAACGCACCACCTGCTGGAACCGAATGAGCATCTGCTTTGTGAATAACAACCGATCCTAAACGGCGCAATTCCTCATGCAGGGCTGAAGCGCGATCGGTCGCTTGCGCTCCAAATGAGTTACTGCACACCAGTTCTGCCAAATGTTCAGTATGGTGCGCCGGACTCAATCGTTGGGGACGCATTTCATACAGGATGACGGGAATTCCAGCTTGAGCAACTTGCCACGCTGCCTCCGTTCCTGCCAGCCCACCCCAATTATCTGAACGGGTCGTATGTTTACCATGCAATCCTAAAGTCATAGGCCCTATTCAGTCTAATTCTTCAATCAAACACTTATCCACAAATGAGATGAAGAGCCACTAAATCGCCAATATTGGTGCCTAATGATGCTCAGCAATAGCTTCCCATACAACCAGTAATAGCTTCCCACAGAAATAGAAGCTATCCAGATTTTGAGACCTGGAAACTGTTTCTAAAAAGGTATTATTTCGAATTAATACTAATTAGTTACAGATTGGACTAATCACAGAATTTTGCTGAAATTTGGGAGAACGGTTGTGAAATTCAAGTAACTCTCGTGTTCGCTGCAAAATAATATCTAGACCAATGTCTTTTACCAAGAAGAAGTCTGCATCGGGAAATAACCGGGCGCTCTCCATATCAACGAATGCTGAGACAAGCACGAGAATTGGAGCATTTGACAAGCCATTCTTTAGCTGACGGACACGGCATAGCGATTCAAATCGCTGGTTGCTTCCTGGCTAGATGAAAGATAAAAATCAATGAGCGCTAAATCGAATTGTTGAGCTTCATTCAGAAAATCAGAAATCCTTGTAAAGGTCTTAACCTCAAAACCGTGTTTTCTGAAAAACCGCTCGATCGCAGTATTCCAGGTCTCATCATCATCCAGTACAGCAATCTTATACACAGCCATACCCCTTCTTCTAACTGGCGTTCTTTACCTAAAAATTAGTGAGAAGTAGAATACCTTATCAATAACGCGGCAGTGCAATAGGTATAATTACACAACAAATTCCCTTCTAGCTGTTGTTCCGTTTCTACTCCAGCAACACCCATTGGGATCTAAAACTAACGCAACTCAAACAGAACAAGCAGATAATTTTCTATCTAATCTCTCACCAGATTTGTTCAATCCTCTATGAGTGATTGTAGTATGCATCAAATGTGTTCGATGTCTTTAGCAACGTGATTTTATAAATTGAAATAAAGATAGGAGTATTTGCCTCAAGTGTTATTAAATAATCCAACAATTATTGTTTTCTTTAAAGTCCCATCTTCATTCTTATTCAGCTAATTTAGCCGCAATTATAGTGAGCCTATTTGAATTGTGAGGAAGGATTTTTAAGGTCCTTTTTCACAATTCAACATAAAGCTCTTTGCATACGACATTTAGGCCAATCTGTTCCTCATGCTGCCCCCTTACTCAACAGGGCGCTGCCGCAAACAGCGTCAACTCAATATTGTTGAGAGCTTTCTCGAAGTCATCATTCACGATTTGAATGTCAAACTCATTAGCAGCATCTATCTCTTCTTGAGCGCGTCGGAGTCGGCGGGCGATCGCGTCTTCCGTATCCTGCCCCGGCTCCGAATTCGGTACTCCAATTCGGGCAATGATGGCGGCAGGATAAAAATTCGCAGAGCTTCAGGAAACGTCTGGCGAATCTGCCTGGCTCCCTGTAGCTCAATCTCTAAAATGACCCACTTGCCCTGGCGAATCTGTTCCTCAACCGGATCTCTGGGCGTTCCATAACCGTTGCCTGCGAACTCTGCCCATTCCAGCAACTCACCATTGGCCACCATGCGCTTAAACGTGCTGCGAGAAACAAAGTAATAATCTTTGCCGTGAACCTCACCAGGTCGCGGAGCACGAGTCGTCACGGAGATGGAAAGATATAGATCCGGATGCCGCTTAAGCAGCGATCGCAGGAGAGTTCCTTTACCTACTCCACTTGGTCCGGTTAATACGATCAATTTACCTGTTCCCATGCGCGCTCCCAATCTAAGAACCGACAATCCATTAACATTCCTTTAATCTTGCGTCTATGGGGAACGTAAGGCAATAGTGCCCTAATCGTCTCCCCCATGTCCGTCTTTGCTGACAATAAATCGGTTCGCAACTGTTTCAGGTTGGATGGCTGAAAGAATAACATGCCCGGAGTCGGTGATGATAACCGCCCGTGTACGCCGACCATAGGTGGCGTCAATCAGTTGTCTGCTATCTCGGGCATCGGTGATGATACGCTTGATGGGTGCAGACTCAGGGCTGACAATGGCAATCACCCGATTTGCGGACACGATATTGCCAAATCCGATATTGATCAGCTTAATGTCCATAGGGCTGATTGCGTGTTTCGGTGAAAAACCTAAGAAAACGTAGTATTACGATCGTATCTAGAAAAATTCTGCGTAACAAGGCGAACGACCCGAAGTTTATCGTTCTGAAGTTTACCGTTGACCATTTTGCAACCCGTTGACTTTACCACTCTTACCGCAATCTGCTCAGAACTTCAGCGAGACTGGCTCCTGCCCGTCTGGAGCAGGTTTATCAGCGCGATCGCTACACCATTTGTCTCGGTTTACGCACGATTCAGCAGCGTGGATGGCTAACCATTTCCTGGCATCCTCAAGCCGCCCGTTTGTGTATTGGGGATCCACCTCCCGCAACCCTGACACGTTTACCTTTAGCCAGCAATTGCGGCATCAGTTGGGTGGTTTGGCGCTTATTGCTGCCGAGTCGATCGCTCCTTGGGAACGGGCGCCTTGATCTTCAGTTTACTCGTCGTCCAGGGAGCCGCCCCTGTGGCATCTTTACGCTGAAATTATGGGCCGCTATAGCAATGTGATTTTGACCAATCAGGACAATCAGATTGTTACCGCCGCCCATCAGGTGAGCAGCCAGCAGTCGAGTGTACGCCCCATTCAAACTGGGCAACCTTACGAACCACCTCCCTCGCTAAACGAGCCAATTCCTAACCTGGAGGAATCAATAGAGCGATGGCGTGAGCGGATAAGTCTGGTGCCTGGTCCACTTCGACGTAACTTACTCAAAAGTTATCGGGGGTTGAGTTCTGCCCTTGTCCTTTCGATGGTAGAAACAGCAGGGTTAGACCCCGAACAACCCACCGAAACGTTGAGCGACTCTGACTGGCACACACTATTCCACCGTTGGCAGGAATGGCTAAATACCCTTTCGGCGAAGAAATTCCACCCAGGTTGGATGGGTCAGGGCTACACCGTGATGGGTTGGGGAATGACGCAACCAGCCGGCAGCGTACAAGACGTCATCAACCGCTATTACACAGCTCAGCTCGATCGCCAGGAATTTGACCAATTACGTCATCAGCTACGCCAGAAACTCACTCACATCCTGGGTAAACTGCGCCTGAAGGCAAACGGGTTTCAGACTCGCCTGCAGCAGGTAGAACAGGCAGACCAATACCGGGAACAGGCAGACCTGCTAATGGCCCACCTGCACCAGTGGCAACCGGGCATGACCATGATCGCCTTACCCGACTTCACAACCGGACAACCAATAACGATTCCGCTGGAACCAGAAAGGAACGCAGTACAAAATGCCCAGACCCTCTACAAGCGACACCAGAAGCTGAAACGGGCACGACAGGCGATCGAACCGTTGCTTAGTGATGTAGAGGCTGAAATTCACTATTTAGAGCAGATAGACGCGGCGTTAAGTGAATTGAGAGCCTTTCAAACCCATGAAGATTTAAGTGCGCTAGAAGAAATTCGGGATGAACTGATTCAGCAGCGCTACCTGGCAGATCTGGAGTATCGCAACCGGACGGATGGCGATCGTGCCGATTCAGCCAGTTCCCCTATCGATATACCACTCCAACCGGGCTGGAAGTGTTAGTTGGCCGCAACAACCGGCAGAATGATCAGCTCACGTTTCGCATCGCCGGAGATTATGACCTCTGGTTTCACACCCAGGAGATTCCAGGCAGCCATGTTCTGCTGCGACTAAAGCCGGGAATGGCCCCGAAGCAGCCGACCTACAGCTAACTGCTGACCTGGCCGCATACTATAGTCGCGCACGCCAAAGCGAGCAAGTACCAGTCGTCTATACGGAACCCAAAAATGTCTATAAGCCTAAAGGGGCAAAACCAGGAATGACGGTTTACAAGCAGGAACGGGTCATCTGGGGGCAGCCGCAGCGAGGCAGCGCCTACTTGGCGAAGCAACCAGAGCATAACTAGACAACAAAACGATCCGCTTTTCCCTATAAAGCGATTTTATTTGAATTATGAGGAAGGTTTTCAGTGGAGAACTTCCTCACAAAGCACCTCATTCTTACAAACGATTTAGGACTGCTATACCTAAGAATTTTTTACATAAAAACACAAATGTCATGAAGCTGTGAAGTTTCATGACAAAAAGTTTGTGTATCTTGTTACAATATTCCTAAACAGGGGATTACTGTGATTGGTAACCCACTGCAAGTTTGGGAACGCGCAGATGGAAACCCTCCACTATGAGAGAACAACGAAATCTTCGTACAGGCCAGCTTTAACGCTGGTCTTTTTATGTTCTTTTATCAAAACAGAGGTTGCTTCTGTCCTACATCTTTCTATTTGCTGATCTTAGCTAAACCCACCAGTTAAGTGGTAGCTCACAAAACCAATTGGACAAGTAGTTCCCACTCTCAGTCTGCTAGAACCAGGTCAAGGATAGCCTGATAACCATTCTCAATGTAGAATGATATTCATTCTCATTTTAGTAATTGCAGGCAAAGTGCAGGGAAAAGCTGTGAACTGCCATCTTAGACAATTCATCATCAGCGTTGCACTGCTACCGTTTTTGACCATAGGTGGGTGTCGCTCCAACGAATCAACAGGCAGTTCGCAACAATCTTCCGGTCCTCAAACCGTCAATTCTGCTAAGAAGCCAATCAAAATCGTAACGACATTCTTACCGGTCTATTTGTTTACTAAAGCCGTAGCGGGCGAAACAGCGACCGTTGATATATTGATCAAGCCAGGCACGGAAGTACACGAATATCAGTCCACTCCTGCCGATGTTCAGGCGATCGCTCAGGCCGATGTTGTCGTCAAAAACGGTCTTGGAATTGAACAATTCCTCGATAGCACGATTAAAAGTGCCGAAAATTCCAAGCTGAAGGTGGTTAATGCCAGTCAGGGAATTCAACCTGTTGAGGAACTTTCTCCCGTTGTGGAAGCAGCCAACGATAAAGAGCATGGTCACGGTAACGCTGGAGAAGCCAACTCCGCAACCCACGAAGCCAGTAATCCCCACGTTTGGCTTGACCCAGAGCTGGCAAGAAAGGAGGTGGAGAACATTCGGGACGGTTTAATTGGGGCCGACCCAGCAAATAAAACAACCTATCAAGCAAATGCCGCTGCCTACATCCAGCAGCTAAATGAACTGGATCACCAGTTTAAGCAGAGCTTACGAGCCTACCGAGACCGAACCTTTATTACCTTTCATGATGCGTTTCCCTACCTTGCGAAACGCTATCAGCTTAAGCAGGTAGCCGTAGTAGCCATTCCAGAAGACCAGCTTTCCCCAGGGATGTTCAAAGAACGATCGCAACCGTTAAGCAATTCAAGGTGAAGGCGTTGTTTAGCGAGCCAGGAATTGATAATAAGCTTCTTACGGGGCTTGCAAATGATTTGAACGTGAGGGTTTATCCCCTAGACTCCTTAGAAGCTGGGCAACTGGACCCAAAGTATTACTTTACAGCGATGAAGGGCAATTTACAGACGTTGGAAACTGCATTTAGGTAAGAGATGGACCTAAAAGGTAAGGATGTGCGGCATTAGCCGCCATCGTTAACAGATCCAAAATCATTACGATTTGGGCACCACCAGGTGAAGAACGGGAGAGCCTGCTTAGTGAGGAATAGAGAATGAAGGACGCAAGGGGAGACCGATCGCAAATTCCCACCGTAAAAATTCAGAATTTAACCGTTTACCGGGGTCACTACGCGGCGGTAGAGAATGTGTCGTTTGAGCTATTTCCAGGCACCTCTACCGCTATTGTGGGACCGAATGGCTCAGGCAAAAGTACACTGGTTCAGGCGATGCTGGGCCTCATTCCCCATACTGCTGGCACGGTTGAAATTTTTGGCCGTCCGCTTTCCCGATTAGGCAAGCTGTGGCCACAAATTGGATATATGCCCCAAAACTTCATTTTCGATCGCAGTTTTCCGCTTTCAGTGAGTGAACTAGTGGCATTGGGATGGGTGAAAGGGTCAGGGGTCAGGGGCCAGGGGTCAGGGTCAGGGGTCAGGGGTCGGAATTCATTCAACATTCAACCGGGGTTGCTTCACCATCTACGCTTCCCTGGAAGCCTGATGTGGAAAAGTCGGCAGCGATCGCGCAGGCGCTTCAACGGGTCAATGCTTATCACCTGCGGCGGCAGTCGATCGGAACCCTGAGCGGGGGTGAACTAAAACGTGTATTGCTGGCATATTGTTTGGTTATGCCGCGTCAGCTTTTGGTGCTAGATGAAGCATTTGCGGAAGTGGATGTGCAGGGAGAGGCAGATTTTTATACCCTGCTAAATGAGCTGATGCAGGAGGAAAGGTGGACTGTTTTACAGGTCTCCCATGACCTCGATATGGTTAGCCATAACTGTGATCAAATTCTTTGTCTCAATCGGTCTTTAGTCTGCTCTGGTCATCCTGAGTCTGCCCTTTCACCGGAAAATTTGCTGGCAACCTATGGTCCAGCATTTAGCCGCTATCACCATCATCATTAGGTGAGATGGTATTTGATAGACGGCAGGTGATAAGGGCAGGAGCCAGAACTGAATTCATAATTCTCAATCCATACCCCCTCCCTCACTATGACTACCGATCTCCTTTCTCTCCTCCAGCTTCCCTTTATGCAGCGGGCGATCGTGGTTGGTGTCCTGATGGGGCTGCTCTGCGGTTTGCTGGGGAGTTTCGTGACTCTGCGGCAGCTATCGTTCTTTAGCCATGCGGTGGGTCATGCGGCACTGGTGGGCATTGCGATGGGCGTTCTGCTGCAACTGGACCCAACGTGGATGCTGCTGCCGTTTACGCTGCTGTTTGGTGTAGCGGTGCTCTATCTGATTGACCATACCGATCTATGGAGCGACAGCGTTTTGAATATTGTGCTGTCAGGGCTAGCGATCGGGGTTATTCTGACGACTTTTATCAAAGGATACCGGGGAAATTTGATGGGTGTCCTGTTTGGAGACATTCTCGCTGTCAATTCCACAGACCTGATACTAACGTCGTTATTGCTGGTTGGAAGCTCCATCATTTTGTTTACAACGTTGAGGCAGCAAATACTGCTGACATTAAATCAGGCCGTTGCGAAGGTTCAGGGAATTTCCGTGGAGTTTCACCGCTATTTGTTTGTTGTACTGCTATCGCTAACGGTTGCAGTTTCTATCAAAGCGGTGGGAATTTTATTGGTCAATGCGTTTTGGTGATTCCAGCCGCTACAGCCAAGATTATGAGTCAGCAGTTTTCTCCCTATCTGATCATTTCAATGGTTGTGGGTGCGCTCAGCAGCATTGCTGGAATGCTAGTGTCTGGATTACTGAATTTTCCGTCGGGTCCCAGTATCGTTCTGGTTCAGTTTCTCGTTTTCCTAGTGGTAATTGGTAGTGGAAAGCTAATAAATCAGATAAAAGGTAATGGCATTTCAAGAACTGAACGATCGCTAAGCGCCAACAGCTAACGGCGGCCAAGCCGTATGACTGACAAAAGTTCCCAACAGCAGATTACTTCGTTGCTCACCCGCCCATGATTAAAATCCGGGCTAGTGACACGAAACCCGTTGAAACGGATTGAAATACTGTATGTATGGCTTAAATGCCGCTTACGCAACGGTCCACTAAAAATCTCTCTCAAACGTTTTAGTGCCGCCTGAATTTGCTCTATTTCTTCTTCGCTTAATTGACTGAACTGTTTCTTTAAATAGTCAATGTGAGCTGGAAATACCTTTTCAAAGACCTGTTCGCCCTTAGAGGTTAGGACGATGATGAAGCAGCGCCGATTGTCGGGCGGCACTTCTCGCCGGACCAATCCCTTCTGCTCCAGGCGATCGACGATACCTGTCAGCGTCCCCTTTGTTACCAACGTTTTCTCAGCAAGTTGCCCCATCATCATGCCAGACGTATTGCCCAACGTGCAGATCACATCAAACTGGGGTCCGGTCAATTCCAACTCCCTAACGTGGTCTTCGCTGTATGCAGAAAACGCTTGATACGTTCTCACCAGCTCTCGCACAACGCCCAAAAGTGGCTCATTCACAGCCTTTTGGGTTGCTGTTAATCGCTCTGACTTTGGGTCCGATTTTGACTGTGTAGATGCTTGTTTCATTGGTTTATCAGATAAAAATTTATAAAACTTAGGAAAGTACTAAATGGAAAAGTACTAATACGAACAGTCTCTAAATCATAACAAGTTCTTCCAACGATTACAAAATGCTGTAGCTAGAGGATCATCAACCTTTCAGTGTCTAGAATGGAACTCTTAGGGATAGAGAGACACAAGAATTAAAAGTAGAAATTATCAATTAGTAATGACTTCTGATGCGAATTTCTCGGGAATCATTGTCCGTCAATCTTTTTGATTTCGATTTTTTCTTTAATTTTTGAAATTTCTATCTCTTGAAACGTTGATGCTTTCTTGCCATTTGTGTCAGCGAAGACCAAGTAATGGAGAACGGGAATGGGAATCGCTACAGTTAACCCGGCAACCGGAGAAACCGTAAAAACCTTTGAGCCTTTAACAGATACAGAGATTGAGCAGAAGTTGGCGTTAGCTCAGAAGACGTTCCTCGACTATCGTCGATCGTCGTTTGAGCAGCGATCGCGCTGGATGAATGAAGCAGCCAATGGTCTGGAATCCCGTAAGGAAGAACTCGGCAAGCTCATGACATTGGAAATGGGCAAGACGCTAAAATCAGCGATCGCTGAGGTGGAGAAGTGCGTCTGGGTTTGCCGTTTCTATGCCGAACATGCCGAAAAATTTCTAGCGGATGTGTTCACTGAAACCGATGCCAGCGCCAGCTATGTTCGCTACCAACCGTTAGGGGCTGTACTGGCAGTCATGCCCTGGAACTTCCCCTTCTGGCAGGTGTTCCGTTTTGCAGCTCCCGCTCTAATGGCCGGAAATGTGGGGTTGCTCAAGCACGCATCCAATGTGCCCCAATGTGCGCTGGCGATCGAGCAAATCTTTCAATTGGCGGGCTTTCCAGCTGGGGTATTTCAAACCCTGTTGATTGGAGCGGATAAGGTGGCACCGCTGATGTCAGACGTTCGCATCAAAGCAGCGACCCTGACAGGCAGTGAACCTGCTGGAGCTAGCCTTGCCGCCGCCGCCGGTAAGGAAATTAAAAAGTGGTGTTGGAATTGGGTGGCAGCGACCCGTTTGTGATTATGCCAAGTGCAGATTTGGATGCTGCTGTTTCTACAGCTGTAACCGCCCGCATGCTCAATAACGGCCAGTCCTGTATTGCCGCCAAGCGATTTATCTTGGTGGGCAACATAGCAGATGAGGTTGAACATCGACTGGTCGAGAAGTACAAGGCGCTAAAGATTGGGGATCCCATGCTGCCTGATACCGATATCGGTCCCCTGGCGACACCTGGCATTCTCAAAGACCTGGTACATCAGGTTGAGACAGCTATTCAGCAGGGAGCGCGGGTTTTAGTAGGCGGGAAACCGCTGGATGGTCCCGGTCAGTATTATCCACCGACGATTCTGGCGGACATTTCTCCAAATAGCCCGATCGCCCAAGAGGAGTTTTTTGGTCCTGTTGCGATGCTGTTTCGTGTACCAGACATTGATGCGGCGATCGAGCTGGCAAACAGTGTTCCGTTTGGCTTAGGAGCCAGCGCCTGGACCAACGATGAAACTGAACGCGAACAGTTGATCAACGGGTTGGAAGCCGGAGCCGTTTTTATTAACGGGCTGGTCAAGTCAGACCCCCGTTTACCGTTTGGCGGCATTAAGCGATCGGGCTTTGGTCGCGAATTAGGAGTTCAGGGTATTCATGAATTTGTCAACATCAAGACTGTTTGGGTGAAATGAGAAAGCTTAGCCCCTCCTAACTGTCTTGTCACAGTTCGCAAACAACAGATATTCAATCCGTTAAGAAAGGGGTGATTGACCACGTTCCAATCCTGAGAAATGTTAGTGTTGCTTAACATTCTCATCTAAAAATTATGTATTCTCTGATACTTTAAGCGCTAGAAATTTAAGCTGGAAAGGCAATCAGTAGAGTGTTTGAGCCATCCAATCACCAGTGGTTTTGCTGAATTAGATAAAGAATGCCGATCGAACCTGTAATTTCAACTCAAGAAAATGTGCCGATCGGTCTGTAGATGGGCATGAATGGTAATAGATGGTGTACTGAAGGGGAACGATTATGGGAGAAATGAATACCGCCGAATTACTCGTTCGCTGCCTGGAGAACGAGGGAGTGCGCTATGTTTTTGGCTTGCCGGGTGAGGAAAATCTCCATGTGCTTGAAGCACTGAGTCATTCTTCAATTCAGTTCATCACGACTCGCCATGAACAAGGGGCAGCATTTATGGCGGATGTTTATGGCCGCTTGACGGGGAAAGCTGGAGTTTGCCTATCAACATTAGGGCCAGGCGCAACGAACCTGATGACGGGTGTTGCCGATGCCAACCTAGACCGGGCACCTCTAGTGGCAATTACAGGGCAAGTTGGGACCGATCGTATGCACATTGAGTCCCACCAGTATCTAGACCTGGTGGCCATGTTCGACCCAGTCACCAAATGGAACACGCAAATTGTTCGCCCAACAAATACCCCGAAATCGTCCGTAAAGCCTTCAAAATCGCTCAGTCCGAAAAACCAGGAGCGGTTCATATTGATTTGCCCGAAAATATTGCAGCCATGCCTGCCCCGGCAAACCCCTTGCCAAGGATAACAAGGAGAAAACTTACGCGTCCTTTCAAAGCATTGAGAAAGCGTCGGATATCATTGCTCAAGCAGAAAACCCATTGATATTGGTTGGGAATGGGGCAATTCGGGCAAATGCCAGTGAAATGCTGACAGAATTCGCCACTCGACTTAACATTCCGGTAGCTAACACCTTTATGGGCAAAGGCGTTATTCGCTATACCCATCCCCTGGCACTATGGGCTGTTGGCTTACAGCAACGTGACTATATTAGCTGCGGATTTGATCGGGCGGACCTGGTAATCGCTGTCGGCTACGATTTGATTGAGTACTCCCTAAAAAATGGAATCCGGATGGAACAATCCCCATTATTCACATTGGGGCAACCGCAGCAGAAGTAGACAGTAGCTATATTCCCGCAGTTGAAGTGGTGGGAGATATTGCAGATTCACTCAAAGAAATTCTCTATCGGACCGACCGCAGCGAGAAGCCAGATCCCTATGCTCTGGAACTACGTCCCGACATCCGAAACGACTATGTTCAATACGCAAAGGATGACGGCTTCCCCATCAAACCCCAGAAGATTATTTATGATCTGCGCCAAGTCATGGGAGCTGAAGACATTGTTATCTGTGACGTAGGTGCTCACAAAATGTGGATGGCACGGCATTACCACTGCGAACGTCCGAACACCTGCCTGATCTCTAACGGTTTTGCTGCAATGGGCATTGCAATTCCGGGGCGATCGCTGCAAAACTCGTCCACCCCGAACAGCGAGTTGTGGCCGTTACGGGTGATGGTGGCTTCATGATGAACTGTCAGGAATTGGAAACAGCACTACGAGTTGGGACCCCATTTGTCACTCTCATTTTTAATGATGGTGGCTATGGCCTGATTGAGTGGAAGCAGCATAACCACTTTGGTCACTCTACTTTCATCAAGTTTGGCAACCCCAATTTTGTCAAACTTGCAGAAAGTATGGGTCTAAAGGGTTATCGCGTTGAGTCCTGCCTAGATCTCGTTCCCATTCTGAAAGAGGCTTTGGAACAGGATATTCCCACCGTGATTGACTGCCCCGTAGACTACCGAGAGAATCTCCGCTTCACTCAACGGGCGGGTGATTTGAGCTGCGCCATCTAATTTAGGAAGTGCTTTAAAGCCCGGCAAACTTTGATTGGTGCAGTGCTGAGGACTGAGGACTGAGTATTCCCCCTCTCAGTCCTCAGTCCCCTTAAACTCGTCCTAACCACGATCGTTAACAGAACCAAAACCATTACGATTGGGGCACTACTAAATCTGGAAATGTTCAACTTCATTCTGACGGAAGTAGAACAATGCCTTAGCACCTAACTCATCCTGATAGATTGCTAAATTTTCTGCATCATAAAGATGAAGAATGAGATCTGTTGATCCGGGTGAACCTGTCGCACAAGAATCGTTGCACATAAGTTTGACAACCACTCCAAAGAATATTCTTGCCCTTCGTCAGGTTCTGGTCTGAATGGCTTCTTCAGGCGCACAAAGTCGCCTACTTTCATTGCAACACCCTGAATCAGAATTTTGAGAGCATGAATGAACTGCGAGGGCAGCTTAACTAGAACTCCCATCATCGCTGTTGGGCAATTCACCGATTCCCAACTGTTTCTTGCTTTGCTTTAACTCCTTCCAAAGGGCTTTGATTTGGTCATAAGCCTCTTCGGTTGAAATTTTACCTGCGGTTTCTAAATTGCAGATATAGCTGATTTTTTGAGCAAATTCTTGAAGATTTGCGTTAAAAACCAAGTTCTCTGGCGTGAACTCCCTTGATAACGACTGCGGGGATAGAGAAATTCGGAACGATCGGGCATCGTGAAACCTTTCGTAGGCCGACGTATAAACTGTAATCCAAATTTATGGAAATTTACATCCAATCCTTACACCTAATGGATCGGCCATCATTGCAGAGGGGCCGAGGAAAGAATAAGGGAAAATATTTTGGCTCCTTTATCCTTTCTCTGCTCTGACCTGTAACCTTTCCCCATCAATGAATAGCAGCAACTTCGGTTGGCGCTGATTCTGATTTACCAATGTTGGTCGCTTTCGGTACTTCAATCAAACGGCCTGTTTTGACATCGTAGACATAACCGTAGATAGGAATACTGCGGGGAACCAGAGGATGATTACGAATGCATCTCACATCAATGTATACGCTCTCTGCTAAGTCTTTGAACGTTAGCCAATCAACAAATTCGGCCTCCAGTGAACCAGACCCCTGCCCGACATCGCGCCAACCGTTTTCATCAACAACAGCCGTCTCCAGACTATTGCCTAGCAGCCCACAAATGACCTCATCAGTAAAAAGTTGCATTCCACAGTCAGTATGGTGAATGACAAACCATTCGTTGATACCTAGCAATTTGTAGGAAATCACGAGCGATCGAATTGCGTCATCGCTAGCACGTCCACCCGCATTTCGAATCACGTGGGCATCTCCTTCAATCAGCCCTGCATGTTTAGCCGGATCCAGGCGAGCATCCATAAACGTCAAGATTGTGACGCGACGAGCAGGAGGTAGGAGTAGGTCGCCTTTGTCAAAGCTTTCGGCATATTTCTGATTCGCAGACAACACCTCTTGGAGAATCCGACTCAATAATGCTCCTTTAAGTCTATTGAGAGTAATAAAAATACTACGGTAAGTTGATTATCTTACAGTACTTAGCTTTAAATACTCTGTCATGAGTCTACTGGAAGTGCAAGTAGACAAGAACGGAAGGCAGGAGAATGAAAGGCTAAAGGATGAAGAAGGATAAAAGATGGAGGCTAAGGGATGGGTTTTCGCACTCTCATTCTTTAGCCCTTATCCTTTAGCCTTTAGCCTTTTTCCCTCAGCCTTTCTCCTTTGACTCATTCCTAATTCGAGGATTTGGTGAGGTAATAGTTGAAACGTTCCTGTAGCTGATCGGGTGTCAGGGATTGGGTGAGGTATTCGGTGAATGCATGACCAAACGCCCACGCGTTGCGATCGGGGTGCGTCGTTCTCGAGCAGCAGGGGCCAGAGAGAGCGCAGGTCAAAGTCGCGGGCATCGAGTTCCCCTGCATTCAGTAAAGAGAAAAGCTCGTAAGCCATTTGCAGTTTGCCAATCACCAAAGGCAACTGTTCAACTGGAATCTTTTCCGCAAGCAGGTAGGCCAGGGTCGGTGCTCCGGTAGTCAGGGTAGACAGAAAGGAGAGAACCGGGCTTTTCAGCAGGGCAGTGATGCCCTGGGTGGTTGTCATCAAGAAGGTGTAATGGTCAATAATTTTTGCAGCCCCAAGGGTACGGGCTTCCAGATTCCGAAGAAAGCGGGTGAGGCGAAGCTGCTTTGCTGGGTTAATCGCTTGCACTAAGGCAACGGACAACAAATCAGCTCCCCAGGCTTTTCTTGCCTTTGCTTGATCGCTTGTCACAATTGGCAGCACGGCATTGCAAAAGTTGCCCAGTAGCTTAGAGCGGTAGTCCGTTGCTTCCCGAATAGCCACTTCTTTGGGTCGATCGCCCCACTCCCAGTCATAGGGTGGCTCCCACTCACGAATCGGACGGAGGCGATCTACCTGAGTAACAGCGGCGATCGCGGGCAGGTCGTGGGCAACCTCTTTGACGTCTTCAAGGAAATCCACGTCCATCTGTAGCGCAGGATCAAGGGCAGGTGTAACTAGCAGCAATAAGTCTGCCTGAGACCCGTAGTCCAAAACCTGCTGCCGCAGATCGTCCCGGTTTGCCTGCTCGTAACCGGGGCTGTCCCACAGGGTCAGGCTTTCTCCTGTTTTTGCCTGCCAGTGGTAGCTCTGGATGCGATCAGTACTTGGCAGCACATCGACCTCGGCCAGATCCGACAAAAACAGGGTATTAATCAGACTGCTCTTTCCAGCCCCAGTTCGCCCAACCAACAAAATATTAATCGGCTTCTGGTCGATCGTGTCTGGCGATTGTGCCTGGGACAAAATCTCATGCAGGGTTTGCGTTTTTGCCTTGGGTAATGCGGGGGTAGAAACGGGCAATTGCAGATCAGCCGCTGCAGTGCCGCTATAAAGCGCGATCGCCTGTCTACCCAGATTCTTTAAAGCGGCTTCCCGTAAGAGTTGGCCCAGATTCGCTAACAGTTGCTCATTTGCCCTATTGCCATAGCGCTGCGTAGCGGTTCTTGCTACAGCCGCCGCCGGATTCAAAATCCACTGGGCCCAGTTCCAGACCTGCCAGATCTTACGGGCAGAAGGTTCTAACTTGCGGTAAACCAGATAAGCCTGATATGCCTGCCCGATCGACACCTGATTGAGTGCCGGGGATAGTTTCTGCATCCATTGGTCCAGGTCATCCACGGTTCCCCGAATCAGGGAATAGGCTTGAGGAACGTAAATGCTAAGTAGAGGATGTTGTTCTGCGGGGTAGTAGGCGCGAGCGATCGCTTCTACCAAGTTTTGGCAACGCTGCCAAAAACTATTCCAGTCCTCCCACAGGGGCGGGTCCTCCCGAGCTTCCTCCAGAATCTTTTGAAGAGCGGCTTCTGCCTGTTGAGACGCACTGCTAGCAGGAACGGTAGAAGGCTCTACGGGCATCGTTTCCAGTTTTTCGGTGACTTCGCCTACCACCGCTTTAACCTGAGCAAGGGCTGGTTGGGTCCACCGCACTAAAAGCCAGCGCCAGCCTACAAAAACGACAGCCACAACTGCCCAAATCCAGTTGATTCCCCAATTGTGAATTTGGAATCCGGCTGCTGTCAGGAGAAAGCCTACAATTGCGGCGATCGGTAATCCTAATACAAACCACTGCCAAACTTTTAGTCGCACCATTACCCCAGCCTCAGCACTCTGCTTCTAGTCTAGTTGCGGAAAGGGGAGGGGAATGTAGAAACGCAAACCGGAAAGAGATCTCGTCGAAGAATTGAGACTTAAGACTTAAGACTCTTAAATTCTTAAGTTTTGAATTCTAAGTCTTTAAATTCTTAATGTTTAATTCCTAATTCTTAATTTCGCTTCTACGCTTCGCTATCTGACTGTTGCCTTTAAGGATTGGAACCAGATTGGTTGTGGTGCCAGTTTGCGTGCAGATTTGGAGGGAATTGGAAAAGGGAATTTAGAGGTGGCCTACCAACAAATACGGCGATCGTCGTCGTAATAGCGATCGCGTGAAGAACGATGTTGCCTTTACTAATCAATGAACCAGCCATGACGAATTCAGGGAATGAGGGTGTTTTATTTATCTCATTCCTATTTGAATTAGGACGTGATGTTTGCAGTTTGAACGGACGATTCAAATCACAAAAAGCTAAGACTCATATCACACCGCGTTTAATTAGGAGTTGCCGAGTGGTTCACCGTTTGTGAAAACATTGTGGCGATCTTCAAGCGAACCGATGCATGGCTTTTAGGCTGAAGTAAGAACAGAATGATTTCTTAATTGATGATTTAATTTGTCTCCGATGGATGCAAAGGGGTATGGTGAGCAGCACGATTTATCGTCACCCACAACTCTAGAATCGTTAAGATTTAGGGGTCGCTATTCTTCCATAGATATAAGCAGTTTTGGGGGTGCGGCAAAGGAACTGGAACATTAATTTGACCCAATCAGCCAGGCTAACTCTTGGGAACCCAAAAGTAATGATGAGAGGCGTTAGCCACCATTGTTAACAAAACAACAATCATTGCGATTTGGGCATCCATAATTCTTCTAGTCTGGAAAGCAAAGCCAATTTTGAGTAGTAATTACCAGGTGCAGACTTTATTAACCGCCGTGAAAGGAGTGCCCGCTATGCCTACCCCCGCTTACCCTCCGACGATTTGCCCCTCCACAAATCACTGAAACCGATAAGATGCTGCTTCGGCAACTGGAGGAGACGATCGCTAAGCGCCTGTACGAAGGTTACGATGGCGTCACTCAAGCACTCCTGATGACGTGTGAATGGCTTATCACAATTAATGCATCCGCTTTGACGTTAGCGATCACCTGCCCCAATGCTGCATCCTATTGGAGAGTTTTGAACTACATCCTGCCGATCGGAGGCCAATTGGGGAAGTTTTCTGCTCGTGCCATTATTCGGGTGTTTCCTCCAGAAGAAATGGGGAACCCGTTTGAAATCCAGGTTGACGAAATTTCGGTTTAATGGGAAAAATTGGTTTGCTCCTTTGCCTCCTACAGTAGGTGCAAGGTGTCAGGGGCCAAATAATTTTGAATTCAGAATTTAGAATTGGGGATCCACAACACTTCTTCTACTCCCCACTCCCTGCCCCATCCAACGGTATATTCATCTGAAAATTGCTGAAGCTCATTCCAGGTAGGCTGACCGTCGTTACAGTTGTTTCGATAGCTATAGAAGGAAAAAATCCTCTTCCCAGAAAGAAGGGATTTTTCCTTCTGAAATCGTTTATTCTAGCGAATTCGTCAATTTGACCGTTGCAGTGCCGCTACTTGCTGCAAAACGGATTCATCGACGGGTGCTTGGGCGATGAAAGACAGCTTATCGTTCAAGTCTTGCCACTGAACACCTTGAAGGCTCGGCAAAACCAGATGGGCCGCCCCTACTCGCTCGTTCGGTCCCAATCCTATGGTCCACATTCCGGCTTGCAGGGCAGCTTCAATTCCAGCCGCTGCATCTTCTACAACCACACAGTTTTTAGGCGGTAAGTCAAGCTGGCTAGCGGCGTGGAGGAATACATCGGGAGCGGGCTTGGAATTTTGGACACTATGGCCATCCGCGATTGCATCCATGAAAGACAGAATCCCCAACCGTTCCAGCACTTCCTCCGCATTTTTGCTAGCCGAACCAAGGGCAATTTTGATTCCCGCCGATCGCAGCTCATTTAATAGCTCCAGTACACCGGGAAGCAGGTGATCGGGCGTAATCGTGCGAATCAAGTCGAGGTAGTAGCCGTTCTTACGCGCCATCATTTCCTGAAGCTGATCCTCACTGACGGATCTGCCGTTAAGCATGGTTAGTAACGAGTCTCGCCGTGATACACCTCGAAGGGACTCATTGACGGTGCGATCGAAGGGGATTCCTTCTTCATCCGCCAGCTGCTTCCAGGCCAGATAGTGAAACTCGGATGTATCAGTGAGAACGCCATCCAGATCGAAAATGACGCCTTGAATTTTGAGGGAGTGGGAGGGAACGGACGAGGGATGGGGAATGAGGGATGAAAGATAGGTAGAGGACGTTAACTCGCCAGCATTACTGGTTTTATCCTTCAGCCTTAAGCCTTCATCCTTAACTTCAACTTCTGTTTCCGCTGGAGCTTTAAGGTCAAACTCATACACCTGTCCACGCCAAACAAATTGAAACTTGAGCCGGGTCCAACCAGCGGGCAGTTTTGGATTTGCGACAGGTCCATTTTCCGTGAGGTGAATACCACCAAACCCGAAGACAACCGCTTGCCAGACTCCCCGTTGAGGCAGCGTGAATTCCTTCGTGGGCGTTGCCTCGTACGTCTGCCAGATCAACCAGAGCAGAACGCATGAAATGTTCATAGGCTTCGGCGGGTTTGTTCAACTCACAGGCCATGATGGCGTGAACAGCCGGCCCCAGCGACGATCCATAGGTGTGGTCAGTCCGGGGAACGTAGTAATCCCAGTTTGCCTCCAGGATCTGGTGACTGTAGGTGCGCTCCGATCGATTCAGGAAAAGTCCTTCCCGCAGTAAGTACATCAGCATGACGACATCGGGCTGTTTGAGCACCTGTCGATCATTGGCCCCTTCAATCCCCAAAATTGCCTGCATTGATCGCGTGCGCGGCTCGTAATCCATCAGATTAATATCTTCTAGATTGAAGAAGCCCTGGAATTGCTCAATCAAGCCAGTGTTGGGATCTTGAGAAATCCACAGCTTCTGGATAATTTCGGTCCAGTAATGCAGGCGATCGTTATTCAAGTCAAGCTGTTGCTCCAATTCCGCTGCCTTTCCAGGGTAGGTTTGTTGCAACCATTGGAGAACATCCAAAGCGGTTTTAGATGCCAGCGCGCCATGCCATTGGTGAAGGCGTTATTATTGACCTGCTCGTGGTATTCATCGGGACCAATCACATTATTCAGGTCATAGCAGTTGCAATCGGCATTCCACTCAACCCGGCTTCCCAAAACACGGCAGTATCCAGGATCATTTCAGCGCCATAATCCCGCATCCACTCATGCTGATTCGTTGCCTGCCAGTAGTGCCAGGCGGCATAGGCCACATCGGTGCTAATGTGTAGCTCAATTTCGCCACACCAGATGCGCACCAATCCATCTCCATCTGCTCTTGGAACCCAGGTTGGCGTTACCTCATCCCCAGTATCAGCGCTTTCCCAGACATACATAGCACCCTCATAGCCTGCTGCTTTTGCTTTGCGTCGTGCCCCGGTAGGGTGTGATAGCGGTAGGTCAACAGATTCCGCGCCAACTCTGGCTGGGTATAGGTGAGACAGGGGAGCAGAAAAATCTCCGTATCCCAAAAGACGTGACCTCGATAGGCAAAACCGGACAGCGTTTTGGCTGGAATGCTTACCCGTTGATCATTGCGGGGAGCAACGGCAAGCAGTTGAAACAGGTTATAGCGAACGGCCAGTTGAGCGGACAAATCTCCCTCAATTACAATATCGTTTACCTGCCAAATCGCTTCCCAATCGGCTTCATGGGCAGACTGCAATGCAGTGAAACTGGGCAGTTGTGTAAGGGCTTCCTGCGCCAACTGGGTTGGAGTTGATGTGTCGCGGAGGTGAAGACCGTCACGACCTTCTCTAGAGTAACGGTCTGTCCGGGCTGAATTTCAAAGGTGGTCACTAAAGTTGGACAACCCTGAAACCCTATAGGAAGGGTGCTTTCTGATTCAGCGCCCACGATCGCCAAACGAGCCGCTATACCCAATTCGATTTTTGAGTGACGACTCCGAACATGCAGCCAGATTGAATGGTCGCTCCCTCCCTGGTCCAGCCATTCCCAATGCATGACTCCTTCATTGTCGGAATAACCGTTGAGGCCCGCATGCACTTCAACGGGGCCAGCGTAGTCGATCGACGTAATCTGGCAACATAAAGCCAACGTATGTTCGTCTGCAAGACTGGTAAAGCGTTCGAAGCGAAGGTCGATCGTGTGGCCTATAGGGCTTTGCCAGCGAACTTCCCGGTAAAGCACCCCCGCCGCAAATCCAGCCAGCGCTTGTAGGTCAGAATTTTACCCTGATCAAGGCAAAAGCGTTCTCCACCAAGCATTATTGCCAGAGGGAGCCAGTTTGGACAGTTTGCCAGCTCGGTAACGGCGACGGGGACGCTGTCATAGACCCCGCTAATTAAGGTGGCGGGGCGATCGCCTGGATACCCCTCCTCAAAGGAACCACGGGTGCCGAGATAGCCATTACTCAGGGTGAAAACCGTTTCCTTATGATGAAGTTGGGTCGGATTAAACTCACCTTCCGTAGTCTCAATAACAATCCAATCAGCCTGATACATTCGAATTTGCCTGCCAAAAATCTAGGGTTTGCTGGGGTTACTTTCAGCGCTTACGTCAATATCTTTTCGATAAAAAGAAAACGATACCGATGGACGAGTCCAAAATCTCTTTCAGAAAAGGCTATAAGAGGGAATCTCGATCGCGTGACGACTTCTTAGAATTCCCGTTATTAAACATCCTGACCACAGACTTGGAGCTTCGTCTTAATTGGTCAGGTAGAGATTAAAAAAGTTACTTAACAAGCACAACCTTGATGATCAAGTAACTCTTACAGATGCTTCCAATCAATCTCTTGCAGAGATTTTTCTTCATTTAGAAGATTGACTTTTGTGTAGTAAAGATCAATGGAGGTAAGTAGTTAAGTGACTAAGGTTTAGAGTTGAAACTTCTTGATTTCGGCTATTAAATGTCTTACACGAATGCCAATCGCATTCCAGAGTAAGATTTTCTTTCTATAGAAAAAGCAATCTCTCTTAAATTGTCTTCAGCGATCTTAAACGAATTCTCCTTGGGCAACCTTGATTACCCTCCCTCCAACAAAAACATTAATCTTTTCCTCAACTTTTTGCGCCTTTAGCCGCAGTAACGATGGTCTACCCATTTCATAACCCTGCTCGACCCGCACATCGAGCGGGTTATCACCCAGGTAAGCGTGTTGCACAAGATAGCCGGCAAAGCAGCCATTGGCGCTACCCGTTGCCGGATCTTCAGGAACTCCAAGATAATGGGCAAACACACGCACACTGAATTGATTGGTGGAATGCCGAGTTTCTGGACAAAATACAAGAATCTCCTTGGCCTGGAGGTTTTCGACCACTGGAAACAGGCGATCGACATTTACCTTAATTCGCTGTAATGCGTCCAGGGATTTGAGCGGCACGATGATGAAGGGAACACCCGTAGACACTTCCTGAATCGGGAAGCGGTTATCAATATCATGAGTATCTAGACTGAGAACTGGAGCAATTGTTTCTGCCGCCAGTACGTCTCCAAACACAGGAGGATTTTGCCGCATCCATAGAATATCCGGAGCTTGACTGTTATAGAGAATGGTGACGGGAATCTGCCCAACTTTGAGATTCAGAGCAACCTGTTCAACGGATTGTCGAATCACCTCCTGTTGAAGAACGAATGCTGTTCCCAAGGTTGGGTGCCCTGCGAACGGTAATTCTTTCGCAGGCGTAAAAATTCGCACATCATATCCGCCGTCTCGCTGCTCGGTTGATAGCAGGAAGGTTGTTTCAGAGTAGTTGACCTCCTTGGCGATCTGCTGCATTTGCTCAGTTGATAGCTCATCGACGCTGGTAAACACCGCTAATTGATTGCCTGCATATTTCTCTTCGGCAAATACGTCAACAATAAAGTAGGGAAGGGATGACATGGGATTAGGGGCGATCGCTGGATGATTCCGAATAAGACGACGGGATTAGACGTTCAATGATGCGGGACTGACGCTCCGTGATGTCAAGCAAACGTGAAATATTTTGTTCCTGCTTTTCGCCAATCAACTTAATCTTCGTCAAACCCTCGGTTAGTCGTCCAATCTGCCCAGTTTGTAGCTCAAGCTGGCGGGTATGTGCTCTGGTGGTTTCCAGTAGTTGAGCTGAAGCAATCACAAGCTGCTCCAGCTTGGCGTCGATGCTGTCCAATCGCTGTTCAACAGTCATGGCCCTTTCCCACAAATCGCGTTGCCATATCCTACCCTATCCATTCCTGATAGGGTTATCAGTATCCCAATTTCCCCATCCCTCATTTTTAAGATGGAATGAGTCCTTTAAAGCGTTGGTTCATCGCGATCGCCATCATTCTGTTTCTGTCTTTTAACCTCTGGGCAGGATACTGGGGTGTGGCCCTGATATGTACCGGAATTGGGATTGGCGTAAAATCCTGGAAGCGCCATCATGGGCACTCTTCACCCACACATTGGCGTTGACACAGCAATAGCCCGAACCACGCCTTGGGATCCGTCCAGACGTGTAGCGTGTGCAGCGCGTGGGATTCTAGAGTGGCCATTAGAGTTGGCAGGTGGAACTTACGAGAGATTTCGGTGCGAATCGTTTCCGCTGCCGCCAATTCAACCTGAAGATTAAGGGCGTTGATCGTGGCGGTTTGCTGTTTCAAACTACGCAGGTGCATCTCAATTTGATGTTCGACGGTGTTGTAGAACGCCCAGTGGGAAAACTGATCAAGCTTGAAGTTAGCTTGGAAGCGTCGATTGAGGTGGTTTAAGAGGTTGAGATTGAATGCTGCCGTAACATCCTGAGAATCGTTATAGGCCGCTTCAATGATTTCAACATCCTTCTGTAAATCAACCCCTAACAGAAAGAACTCTCCAGGCTTGAGCGCTGCTTGAATCCGGGTTAGAAGGCGAGCCTGTTCAGAAGGGGCCCATCGTGTTGCGTATCGCTTAAATTTCCGATCGTGCTGCCCAGGAAAATCAGCATCCGATTGTCCAATTCTGCAGGTGGAAGTTGGGCCAACGCTTGCTCGTAAGTTCCTGCCAGCCCACACAGCTTGAGTTTGGGATATTGACGCAACAGTTCTAGCGCTGTTGTTTTAAGAATTCCAGCACTAACATCAATCGGGCAATACTGAAGTTGGGTGTGCAGTTTGCTGTACGCTTCCAGCAACAGACGCGTTTTGCGAGAACTACCGCTGCCTAATTCCACCAGTTCACAGGAACCAGTCAATTGGGCAATCTCCAGGGCACAATTCTCCAGAATCGCTTGTTCGGTTCGAGTTGGGTAATATTCTGGCAGTTCGGTAATCTGCTCGAACAGCTCCGAGCCACGATCGTCATAAAAATAGCGGCAGGGAAGGGTTTTAGGAGACTGCTTTAGTCCGTGAATAACGTCTACCCCTTCATCGACCGTTGCCTCTGTTGAATTCAACGTTATCCAGCGGAGGCGCAGGCTTTCCTGTTGTCCAATCTTCACGCGGTTGTCTCCTTGTGTGCGGTTGTGCGAGAGGTCGTGGGAGCAGATACGATCGTGCCAGCTTCGAAACGACCGTTCTCAAGGCTAGTATCAAACGGATAAATTAACGTCTATCTACAGAGGTTAAATTCTCTGGAACCCAAAATACTTGGTTTTTAGCGAAATCAATCAGAAACTGCTTATTGAGGACATTAACCCCAGCTACCTGAGTTTTTCCTGAGAGCAACCTAAGCCAGAATAAATTTAGGCAAAAACACGGATTCTTGTAGCGTTGAGACCTTGCAAACTGGACCATCCCATCACACACTAGAGGTGGGAATGCGGACCGGCAGATGGGAGGTTTGTTGTGAAAAAGTTTTAGCTATTATTTTGGGCGGTGGCGCAGGAACCCGCCTTTATCCACTCACCAAGCAACGCGCCAAGCCTGCTGTGCCTATAGCAGGAAAGTATCGGTTGATTGACATACCCGTTAGTAACTGTATCAATTCAGAAATCTATAAGATATATGTTCTGACGCAGTTCAACTCTGCGTCCTTAAACCGTCATATTTCACGCGCTTATAACTTTACTGGTTTTACTGAAGGGTTCGTTGAGGTGTTAGCGGCCCAGCAAACCGCCGAGAACCCCAACTGGTTCCAAGGCACGGCGGATGCTGTACGGCAATATTTGTGGCTGTTTCAGGAATGGGATGTCGATGAATACCTGATTTTGTCCGGTGACCATCTTTATCGGATGGATTATGGGAGTTTGTTCGGCGTCATCGGGAAACCAATGCTGACATTACCATTTCGGTTGTACCGATGGATAATCGACGTGCCTCAGACTTTGGCTTGATGAAGATTGATTCCTCCGGTCGGATCATCAATTTCAGCGAAAAGCCGAAGGGCGATGCTCTGACCGCCATGCAGGTAGATACAACGGTGTTGGGCCTGACGGCAGAGGAGGCAAAGCAGTTTCCGTATATCGCCTCTATGGGGATTTACATCTTCAAACGGGATGTGATGAGCCAACTTTTACGGCAATCCCAGAACAAACCGATTTCGGGAAGGAAATTATTCCATCCTCGTCTAACGACTTTAATATCCAGGCGTTTCTATTTAATGGATATTGGGAGGATATTGGAACGATCGAGTCATTCTATGAAGCGAACCTGGCTCTGACTCAACAGCCCTACCCCCGTTCAGCTTTTATGATGAGAAGTCTCCTATCTACACCCGACAACGGTACTTGCCCCCAGCAAGCTGTTAGATTGCCATATTCGAGAATCGATCGTCAGTGAGGGCAGCATCCTTAAAAACTGCTCCGTTACCCACTCCGTACTGGGCGTACGATCGCGCATTGAGTCCGGCTGCACGATCGAGGAAGCTCTAATTATGGGAGCTGACTACTATCAGCCCTTTGCCGAGCGTGAGTCTGAGGAGAATTGCTACACTGACAAATTACCCGCGATCGGAGTTGGGGCCGACACCGTTATTCGGCAGGCCATCATCGACAAGAATGCCCGGATTGGCTGCAATGTGAAGATTGTCAATAAGGATCGGGTGGAAGAAGCAGAACGGGAAAACCTCGGCTTCTACATTCGAAGCGGAATTGTCGTGGTGCTGAAAAATGCAGTCATCCCCGATGGAACAGTAATCTAGTTGAGAAGGATGAGGGATGAGGGATGGGGATGAGTTAAGTAATTCCGTTCAAAACTCATCTCTTACCTGTCGTTCTTCGTTTTACAAGTCTCTACTGAATCCGCATCGTTCACCGTCCATACACCTGATCCTTTTAATTGGGCTTCCCGGCAGCGGTAAGTCAACGGTCGCAGCCAAGCTTTTGATTGCGTGCTCTGATCGAAGGCTTGTTTCTACCGACAGAATTCGAGCGCACTTGTTTGGCGATGAAGCCATTCAGGGACCGTGGCTGAAGGTTTGGCACGAAGTCGGAAACCAATTTCGGCAAACCGTGCAGCAGATCGAGACTGGAGCCGCTCAAGATGCCATTTTTGATGCAACAAACGTCGTAAGAAAGCAGCGACGGGACGCGATCGCCCTTGCCCGTGAGAACGGTTTTACCTATATCACTGGACTTTGGCTGAATACCCCACTGTGGATTTGCCTCGAACGAAACGAACAGCGCGATCGACAGGTAGAACCACCCGTCATTCTAAATATGCACCGCTCCTTAATCGGTGCGCCTCCCACCCTTCAGGAAGGTTTGGATAAACTAATTGAGGTAAGGGGAAGTTTCTCCAACTGCTAAATGCATCAGATACACCTCCTGTACGGCAATGCGTCCGTTCTTTGGAGCGAGAACCGAACTCGCCAGATGAGTTGCTTTTGGTAGCTTGTTTATAGAGAAAAGCAGCTAGGGCAACTGATTCAGAGATTTGGAAGCGTGACCAGATGTGGTTTACTCACCGTTCCAAGATTGAACGAAATCTCCGATCCAGTTCACCAAAGGCTTTTCGAAATTAATTAGCAACTTAATGAGCGCTTACAACGTGGAGGTCAACAGTATGGCACTTGTTCGTTGGGAACCGTTACGGGAAATCAACTCTTTGCAACGCGAAATGAACCGTTTGTTTGATACGTTGACTCCTGCGACTCCATTTAATGGTGATCGCTTTATGCCTGTTGTTGAAATGCAGGAGACATCGGATGCAGTTCAGCTAAAAATTGAGTTACCTGGTATTGACATTAAAGATTTGGATGTACAGGTTACAGCTGATTCTGTTGCAATTTCAGGGAACGTAAATCTGAGACAAAGAGCGAAGACAAAGGCATCTTTCGATCGGAGTTTTACTACGGTAAGTTCCAGCGGATCATTCCATTGCCCGTACGGATCCAAAATACGGAAGTCAAAGCAGATTACAAGGACGGTATTTTGCACCTGAATCTGCCCAAAGCTGAAGAGGAAAGAAACAAAGTCGTTAAAGTCAACCTAGGCTAAAACGATAGGCAATGGGCGATGGCAATAGGCAGTCTCCTATCGCTTTTCGCCCATTGCCTTTTCCTCCTTCCCCTTTGACTTGAGGCATTATAGAGACATTACCCAGAAATTAATAAAGATAGGTAAAGATATAGACAGAAGTCCCTAGAGGAGACTGTGAATGGCTGCAACTGACTTCAAAGATTACTACGCCATCTTGGGGTGGATAAATCTGCCAATGCTGATGAAATAAAGAAAGCGTTCCGAAAGTTAGCCCGTAAGTATCACCCAGACATGAATCCGGGTGACAAAACGGCTGAGGCGCGGTTTAAGGAAGTCAATGAAGCCTACGAAGTGTTAGGAGATTCTGATAAGCGTCAGAAGTACGATCGCTTTGGTCAGTATTGAAGCAGGCAGAAACCGCAGGCGCAGGTGCAGGGCGATCGCCGTTCAACACAAACGTTGACTTTGACAACTTCGAGTTTGGGCAATACGGCAGCTTTGAGGACTTCATCAACGAGCTGCTAGGCCGTATGGGAAGCGATCCTGGCTTTAGTCGTACCCGATCGCGCACCAGTTCCCGAACCTCCAGAGGACCCAGTGGCTTTGATAACTTCTCCGGTGGCTTCGAAAGCACCGCCGGGGCTGGGCTTGACAGTGAAGCAACGATTACCCTGAACCTGTCGGAAGCCTTTCAGGGTGTGCAGAAGCGACTCGTGTTAGGGCGTGAGGAATTTGAAGTGCGGATTCCTCCCGGTGCAAAACCTGGCAGCCGTATTCGCGTTAAAGGGAAAGGGCAGTTCAGCCCCTACTACACCTCGCAACGAGGTGATTTGTACTTAACGGTTGAAATTGCAGCACACCCGTTCTTTCAATTTGAAGGCGACAATCTGACTTGTGAAGTGCCGATCTCGCCGGATGAAGCAGTCTTGGGTGCCCAAGTGGAAGTACCTACCCCGATGGTCCCGTAACGGTCAATATTCCGGCTGGAATTCGCTCTGGCCAATCCTTGCGGCTTAGGGGCAAAGGGTGGCGAAATCCGAAGGGCGATCGGGGCGACCAGATCGTGCGAGTTGTCATTGTTCCACCCAGGGACCTTACCGCTGCAGAGCGGGAATATTATGAGAAGCTCCGTTCTATCCGCAGCTACAACCCACGCAGTCAGCTAAAGGATGTGAAATTGTAACCAGTATCGTTCTGGCTTGAGTTAGAAGGGCCGCTGCTGGCGCTTCTGCTCCATTGCAGCTAAATTTCTTTAAAGAAAGTCAAATCCCTCTTTATTTTTAAAGTCAGAGTAAAGAGCTACAAAAGCCTCAGATCCAAGTACGGCTTTTGTATTCTGAATTTCATTGCTAGCAAGCATCCTATATCCAAGGTAATTAGGCACAAGAAAACCTCTTGTGTCTTTTTCTGAAAGGCACCATACAGCAGGGGTAGGGGTAGGGAAGAAACAGCCCGTAACAAAGGGTTGCAGCCTTATAAAATATCCATTCGCTGTAGCTTATCATAACTTTGACGGCCATGACGATAGCAGACGAAAGGGAGTAGGAATGTGGAGATTATTTGATAACCGCCAACAGGGCCTCTGAACTGGCAACTGCACCAAACACACCCCCTGCATCTTCACCATATGAAGGGCTGCTAGATGGTTGTTATAGTCTGTTGCAGCCGTACAGTCAGATAGCAACAGACATTCGTATCCCCGATCGTTGGCATCGCGCATTGTAGTGTGAACACAAACATCGGTTGTGATGCCTGCCAGGATGATATTTTGAATGCCTCTCCGTCGCAGCAGCATATCTAAATCCGTGGCATAGAAGGATCCTTTACCAGGTTTGTCGATGATGGCTTCCCCTGGAATAGGGGCAAGTTCAGGGATGATCTCCCAACCCGGTTCGCCGCGCACCAGAATTTTCCCGCAGGGCCCAGGATCCCCGATGCCCGCACCGATCTGACGCGATCGCCACTGCTTATTTTCTGGTAAATCAGACAGGTCAGGCCGATGCCCTTCGCGGGTATGAATGACATGAAACCCCTTGGCACGCATAACCGACAGTACGTTTTTGATAGGTTCGATCGGGGCCTAGTGAGAGCCAGGTCATAGCCCATCTGGTCTACGTACCCACCCTTGCCGCAGAAATCGGTCTGCATATCAATAATTAGAAAAACCGTATTTTCTGGTCGCAAGTCGCCATTGTATGGGTACGGATATGGTTCAGAGTCAATGTAATAGCCCATAGTGATAAGGATTGAAGATTGAAGACTGGAAATTGAAGATTGAAGACTGGAGATTGGAGATTGGAGATTGAAAATTGAGGATTATGAAGTTGGAGATTCTATGGCTATCGCCACAATTGTTAAGACAGTCAGCTCACTTGAAATAAGCTAAATATTAGGCTTTTATCCCTGACACCTGACACCTGACGCCTGCTATAGAGCAATCTTCAATCCAAAATTCTCAATCTCAAATTACTTTGTGGCCGTCTCTGTCAGTGTTGTTTCTTGATACAGCCGAGTCGGACTGGGGAAGCCACAGGACGTTCCATCGGTGTGAACGACCTCGTCTTCCCAGGGCAACCGATAGCTACCTTGAACGAGATCCTGCATGTAGGTATAGGGGCAATCTTGAGCGCCGCCCTTCACCGCAACGTAGCCTCGATGGCCAAATTGATAAATGTTATTTTCGACTGCCCAATGGCGACGGGCTTCCTGCACTAGCTTAGGACGGACTTCTCCCGTAATAATTTCGTTGGGGCGGCCATTTCCCGTTACTAGAGGGACTCCATCGAAGTTAACGATCGTCCCTTCACCCATCGAGTCAAAGGTGCCATCTGTTCCACACATGCAGACTGAAGCGGTGTACATGAGGTTGCAGAACGCATTTGACTGGTTAGTAATGTGCCAGGCATGGCGAATGGGGAGGTGTATCCCGCCGTGCGCAGCATAATATCTGCCCCTTTGTAAGCGCATTCCCGCGCCATTTCTGGGAACATTCCATCGTGGCAGATAATCAACGCAAGGGTACTGCCGTTGGGTCCTTCGCAAACCGGAATGCCGATGTTGCCAGGTTCCCAAGGTTCAACCGGAACCCAGGGATGGAGTTTGCGGTAGTAGAGCCGTAATTCACCCCGATCGTCTAGGATAAGGCCACTGTTGTAGGGGTTGCCATTGGGGTTGTACTCCATAATTGAAAAGCATCCCCAAATTTGGTTGTCCCGGCAGGCGGTGCTGAAGGCTTCAACCTCTGGTCCATCCAGGCGACACATAATCTCTGGATTTGTATCCATCGACAGCCCATGCAGGGCGTATTCTGGAAAAACGACCAGGTCCATCGTTGGCATGTTGCGTCGGGCCTTGGCGACCAAACTGCAAATTTGTTGAGTTTGGGCTGAAAGATCATCAGGGGTAACGACGTTAGGCAATTGCAGTTGCACCATGCCAAGCACAACCCCATCCGGTGACTTGTTGAGACCGCCAAGTCCGCTCATGTAAACCTCCACCACACGTCTGGATTCATGGTGCTTAGGCGGCAGATTTAACCCCGAGTAACGAACTGCTTGCGTCGATCGCTCACAGAAATAGGCTACCTCGCCCGTTCTTACAGAGATATATCTGGAGTCCTGCCTAAGCTCCCAATAAGGGTTTACATAATCGCGGACATTGATTGAGTATCAAACAACACTTTTTACAAGAACTACAGGCAGGATTAGGCAGTTGCCCCTTAAATTCTCCAATTCTGAGGGGCGTTAATGAATTCGCTGCAAAAAGTCTGGTTGCACCCAATCGTTTAAGTTAATTGATTTGAGATTCTCATTGCCAGGAATCACGCTTAATTGGTTAATGTGCTGCTGTAACCAATCCATTCGAATCGTCGTTTCGAGGAAGAAACGTCCTGGCTGATTTTCGTGATAGGAACAACTTAAAATCTGAGCCAAAACGTCTGTGTTTAATGAGGTCCATTGAGCCAATCGCATTAGCGCAGAGGGTGTTGTGTCATACCAATGTTGCGCCGCTACTAAAGCATCGAGATAAGCAGTGACAATTTCAGGATGATTCTCTGCTAGCGCATCACTAACAACCACTCCGTAGAAGGCTGGTAACCCTTTTGGATCATTCTCTAACAGGTAACGGAATTTGCCCTTGCGGCAGGCAAGATCATGAAACGGCGCGAAGTGTGCATAGCCGTCCGCCCTTGGAACTGGCAGATTGAATGCTCCCGACTTATTCAAATGTTCGAGGAAGTTAGCTGGACTTTATCTAGAAGCTGTGTGTGGTGGAGCGATCGCATCACCATGCTGTGGGCGGAGGAGTTAAAAGGAACAGCAATGACCCGCCCCTGCATCTCCTCAATGCTGACCAAATCGGACTGACACGGCACAATAATCGCATTACAAGAACCATCGGGATTCGACGAAACAAAGCTGACGAGTCGAGTGGTTGGGAGACTCGCAAAATCAGGTTGTATCGCACTGAGCAGCAACGGGTAATCACCCAGAACGCCAATGTCTAAACGCCCTGTGTGTAACCCTTCGCGATTGGTGCACCCGTTGCAAAATCGTGCCAATGAACCTGATATTGCGTTGCACTGTACTGTCCATTGCGGAGTAAAAAGTGTTCGAGTAGCCCTAACCGTTGAATAATCAGTCCCGCTGTAACGGCCTGTATCGTGAGATTTTGTACACCAATGTCCAGCGTCAACGTTTCCGGCTTGCGGGAGCCAGGACTATGTAACGTAAAACTGGGCGATCGCAATCTGATGGGGGCGTGTCGCTCTCAGGATTGGTCGCTGCTTGCAGAAAGGTAAACCAGCTTTGGATCGGATGAGAATGACGCGATCGATGGTTCGTTGTGTATTCAGTTCTCTGATGCCACTCTTTCAACCGTTGTGGTGTCAGCAAGTAGATACTTCCCGGCAATGCAAATTCTTGCAGTGGCACCGTCGCCAATGTTCCCGCTTGGCAATCCAGCTTAAACTCAAGCTCAGAGGCAAACCCTACGTACCCCCTGGCTCATATACGTCCGCATCAGGCTGATGGTGTCTACAATTTCCAGTTTGGGAAACGCTTCCAGCGATAAACCCAACTCCGTTAAACGGCTTTCAAACATTAAACGACTGGGAAAACCTGCTGGCAAAATTACCCAGGGTTCATTCCTCAATTCTTTGAGGCTTAACCCTGCTTTCCAGCGAAGGCATGGCCAGATGCAACAAAACCTGCATAGCGAATCGGACAAATTGGCGTTGCTGCAATATCTGAGACCTCTTCAAAATTGACATCAGAAATGCCAATAACAATTCTGTGGGCCAATGAACGCCCCAGCCGAGGCCGTTTCCATCAGGGTAGGGGGAGGACTACCGGACGCACGGGGTTGAGATGAATATCTCAGAAATAGGGCCATGCAGTGGGCACAGTGCATCGGGTGTGTAGGTCAATGAGAACGCAGAGACCACAGTGCCGGGGCTGTATGCGGCTGGAGACATGGCCAGCGTGCCGCAAACTACATGATTGGCGCATTTGTATTTGGGCGTTTAGCAGGCGAACATGCGGTGCAGTACAGCCGCGACCTGGAACTCATCGATCCCGATCCCGCATTTCTGGCTGCCGAGCAAGCGAGAATCTATGCGCCCTAAACCGCCCCAACGGCATTCCCCATACCCAGGTGGAGTACAAACTGCGGCGGATAGTGAATGATTACTTCCAGCCGCCCAAGTCCGATCGCAAGATGGAGATTGGCTTGCAGCAGTTTGTTCGGTATCACGAGACGCTAGACCTGATGGGTACGCGGGATCCTCACGAGCTAATGCGCTGCATGGAAGTTCACTTCATTCGCGATTGCGCTGAGATGGCGGCGCGAGCTTCGCTTTACCGTCGTGAAAGCCGTTGGGGTTATACCACTATCGCCTGGACTATCCAAACAAGAACAACGATGAATGGTTTTGCCATGTCAACTTGAAGAAAACGGCGGATGGGGCGATGGTGCTGTTCAAGCGTCCGGTGGAGCCTTACATCGTTGAAGTGGATGTGGAAAGGGACGTTTACAGTGTTGCCGTGTCATAGGTGGACCTGAAACGGCAATGATGAGCAGCGCTAGCTGTCATCAACGACTAAAAATCATGACGCTTTGCGCACCAACCTGTTCCATAGGACGTACATTCCATAGGAGAAAGTAACCGATGGCGTTAGCAGTTCAACGCGTTGATGTTCCAGTCATTGTTGATGAATCGAAGTGTTTAGAGAAATGTACCGCCTGCATTGAGGTTTGCCCCTTAGATGTGTTGGCAAAGAATCCTGAAACCGGCAAAGCCTACATGAAATACGACGAGTGCTGGTTCTGTTTGCCGTGTGAAAAGGAATGCCCAACCAATGCGATCACTGTGCAAATTCCATTTTTGTTACGATGAGGAATTCGAATGACACTGGATGTTGATTCTGAGCTGAATCAGTGGCTAGAGATGTTGCGATCGCTGGAAGTGAGCGATCGGTTAGTGGCGGTCAAAACGTTGCAGCATTTAGGTGATGAAGCGGCTTTAGATCCACTGATTCAAGCGTTGAACGATGAAAGTACGATTGTTCAAAAACTAGCGGTTACAGCCCTTTGGGAGCTTGCCAATCCCGCAGCGGTGCCAGCACTACTGGGTAGTCTAAAGTCTCCTGATGCAGATGTTCACGCTGAAGCCCTTGCAGCATTAGGCGAACTGAGTGCACCAGATGATTTACTACAGCTGCTCGATGCACTCCATCAAGGAGATGTTAAGGTTCAGCACAGTGTCCTGGTCTTGCTGCGGAAGATTCACGACGTTCAATCCCTCTCCTCCGTTCTCCCGTTTCAAAGCTCAGAGCACGCTGCTTTGCGGGAAGCCGCGATCACGACATTGCGTTATCTCAACCAGGTGAATCAATGCGAACCAGCACTGGCGCTGATTGCGGATCCAGAAGACACGGTTCGGCGGGAAGCCGGCCTAACTCTGGGCCATCTTGCAGATGATGCGATCGTTTCACTCCTAAATCGAGCACTAATTCAGGATTCGGATTGGCAGGTGCGACGGAATGCGGCAAAATCGCTGGCGCTTAAGGAGCCTGGCACGGCGACAGTAGATCTTCCATCTGAAGAGGTCAGAGAATCAGAATCAAGCCCGAAGCGTTTTAATATCTTCGATAATCTAAGATTTCCAAGACTGTTGTGAAACAGCAAGATTTGACCATTGCTCCCCCTATCTTCTCATCAGATACTATGGGAAGTCCCCAGAAAATGACCGAGACAATCAGGAGCCAACATACGCAAGTGATCCTCTTAAACCGTGAAGAAGTTGCGCGACGTGCAAAGCAATTGTACGAAAGCAGCATTCGTCAAAAAGTGGAGACAGAAGAGAATATTGGCAAGATGGTTATCATCGACATTGAAACGGGCGATTATGAAGTCGATAAAACTGGGCTGCAAGCATCTCGGAATCTTAGTAAGAAGCATCCAAATGCCCGACTCTTTGGTATTCGCATTGGCTATAACGTTACTGTCTCCTTTGGGGTGTCATGGAGCGGGTTAGCAAGTGTTTTCTGGAATTGTGACGGATAGACACGCAACGGTCGCGCTAACGTTCTTGTTACCCAATGGCTCAACTATCCCGATTGAGTTTGTGATCGATACAGGATTCACCGGGGAGTTATGCCTTCCCCTGGAAGCAGTTTCACTGATGGGTTTGACCTTTAGACACGATACGTTTGCAAATTTGGCAGATAACAGCGAAGTATCACTTCCCCTTTATGAAGCGGTTGTCCTCTGGATGGTATTGAGCGAGATGTTTTGGTCATTGCGACGGGCAGGCGACCCTTGCTTGGAACCGCTTTGCTAGATGAACAAGAGTTGGTGATTCAGTTTACAGAGGGTGGATTGGTGACGATCGACGAGTTATAGATGTATGTCCAGCGTGACGCAGCGCAGGCTAACAACACAGTGGAGCGGACGGTACAGAGTCTTCGCGCTTCGTTCTGGGTTACTCACCGCCGCTCACTTTCGCCGTTAACTGGCATTAGCTGTAATGAAAAGCTAAGTTGGCATACATAACTCGATTTCAACAGCACTGTAATATTATTTTCTTGCTGCTCAAAGTGTGCGCTAATTCAAGTTGTCATTACACTATAGCAGTCCTAAATCAGTTACGAGGTTGAGCGGGTTTGTGAGTAGGAATTCCTGCGGAATTCCTACTCACAAACCAAATAAGATCGCTATGTATTACTAACGTGAAATCAGAGGGGTGGAATGAACATCGGAATCATTGGTACAGACAATATGAGCGCGGCTTGGGTAAAATTTGGGCGCAGAACGGACACAGACCCATGTGTCGATCAAAACTGTTTCACTTAAGAACTCGCGCTACGTCGAGCTTGATCTGAGATGTATTTCCTCGACTGGGACTTGCTATAGCGAAAACCGCTGTAGTTTAAGCCAGTAGACAACCTTGAATCAAACTGAACTAGGATCGGACGATGTTTCCTCACTAGCAGACCGACTTGAATTCAGAATTGGACCTACTATCTTGAGTACATCATCTCTAGTGGCAAAGCCATCAAACGCTTCATCAGCAAAGTCAATTGGATAACCTGTTCGAATTTCGGGATACTTCACCTCGATCGGGCTACGAATCCAGGGACGTACATTTGCGTTCAGCAACGTTTGCCTCAAGTATCGAATACCAGCCGCATGACGAGCTTCGATCGTGTGAATTTCTAGTGCCCCTGCCAGCACAGTTTTACCTGCTGCACCTGCCGCCTGCAAGTTTTGTACTTGCCCTTTATACGCCGCGACTCCCAAATCTTCAACGTACTGCGTTGCTTGCAGAAAGTCTTTCAGATTAGCAAATGGACTATACCCACCCAGAATGGCATTGTAATTTGGGTTAGCTGGAATCGTAATTGCGTTTGGATCACCTCCTAACGATTTCAGCACCCCTGATAGAACAGCCACATGACTGACTTCGTCATCACCATAGGAAATAATTGCGTCTTTGGCAACTTGAGGGGCGTTTACCAAGCCACCGCTTTTGGTTGCTGCAACCGCACGACGATAGAAATCAGCCTCCAGTTTTTCTAAGGTGAGTGCATACTCAACGACTTGTCTGGTTGTGAGTCTGGCACCCTGAGCGTGGGCTGGCGCGGTTGGGATAATAAACAGGGACATGAAGAGGAATAATACAAAGAAGAGCATCAGAAACGCAACGCTTGCAACGAGGGATAATGCTTTAGTGCTAACTCGTTCGAGGCTTTTGGTCGTGGTTTTGAAAAATGTTGAACTAGATTGCATAGTGCTCACTGCCTGCTTTAGTACAAAAATTGAAGAACTTGTCATTGTGAATCTCCTTTGTTCAGGCAACGAGGGGACCCTGAATGGGGTTCTTAATCAAGTTCAGTGATTTGACAATCTGGACAACCTGCTTAGGTGTATACAGTTCGTCATAAGCACGGCCCCCAAAGGGGTTAAGGTCTTTGGCTAAATCAGGATCCCTTGATTGCAAGATCGCTATCAGGCTCAGTAGAAGGACGTCGTAGCAAACCCCTGACACCTGCGGCATGACGAGCTTCAACCGACACAATTGACCCAGCGGCAGTAATATAGAGTGGATTCTTCAAGCTTGGTCCGGCGCCGTTGTAGGCATGTACACCTGTATCTTCCAGGGAAACTGCAGTTTTAAGATCGTGTCACGGTCTTTCAGCAGAGCAGACAGTCCAGACGGATTAAAGCTGAGGTCGCTGGTTTGGAAAATGACATTATTACCCAGAACCTTGCGGAGAAAGGTCACATGAGTCGCTTCATGGGTTCCAAGCGCTTTCACATAATCCAGCTCTCTAGGATCGGTGATTTTACCAGACGCGGTAACAGCGACATAGAATGCTGACTCCAGTTCTTCTAGAAGCAGAGCGAAGTTAAGGATGCCAACATCATTGGCTTGAAACGTTAAGGGAAGGGCACCGCCAGTCGCCTGAGCGACTACTGCCTTGGGTATGGTCGTTAAAGCTGCCGCACCAAAACCATAGAGACTCCATTTCAGTAGTTTACGTCGTGAACTGGAAGATGCTTTCCTTGCGGCTGATTGTGCAAAATCATAAGGTTATTCCTGAATCCTGAACAAAAGTGAACAGATATAGCGACCCTGCTTGGATTGTGAGAAGGAATTCTTATCGAATCCTTTCTCACAAAGCCCTAAACCTGAGGTTTAGGGCTGATATAAGACAAATCAACTTATTGCATTTGTACTACACTTTCTGCGCTCTTAGATCGATGCTAAAAAGCAAGAAATTACCCAAGTAAACCACTTGATAACAGATAGAGTATAGATAAGATAGACCACATTTCAAGCTAAATTTATCAGCCATTTACTTTATCTAACACTAAATTTGTTATCAAACAATCTTCAGGCGAATTCTTACCTTTCTACCATGATTTGATAATTAAGTCAGCACAAAAGTCATTGAAAATATACAACTTTTCTTGCCAAATCGTTGTATTCCTAGAGACACATTCACCATAGAAAAACGTATTTCTTAATTGATGAATATAGGGGGTGTAATAAAGTAGCGTCATCCAAAAGGTAGAGTTTAGTGTAATAAGATAGCGTTACTCAAAGCTGAATTTGAGAACTCATCTCTAACACCTTTGTAAGCGTGAAACTTCTGCTGTCGAAGGTATGTATACACCAGCCTCGAGTATTACTTCCACCTTTCTTGAGAATTATCACAAAAGTTTTTGAGACAAGACTAAAACAAAATCACAAACAAACCCAGCGATCTCTGAGCAATAGGCACAGTCAGTAACGCTGCAAACACTAAGATTGAGCAGCACTTACTGGATCGGCTGAATAATGCCGAGAGCAATGAGTAAAAAGATGTCTAGAAAAGCTCAGAGTTGTACGACACCCTCCTTAAAATTGAATCTATTAATCAATACGAAGTATTTGAAGATTTGGATTCATATCTACTCAAAATATCTGTGGGAAAAGTGATAGCGATGTTTTGAGTCCCTTAGACACCATAGAAACCTGTGGTATCGATAAAAAAGGCTGATTGTCTGCTTGACTGACAAAACGGGAGGAGGGTGAAAGGAAAGCTAGGAGGGAAGCAGAGCCTGATTTAAGCTGATGAGTAACCACACAAATCAACTAAATCAATGTCTCCGACTTCCCGTCTTTATGATGCGCTGTCGCGCTGTTTGAGTCAATGTGAGATTCAGTGGCAAGATGTCCGTCATCTACAAACCCTATGTTGGATGATCATCGGGATGATCCAGAGTCAGAGCGTTTGTCTCAATGGGTTTGGCGTGTATGTCAAAAGCCGTGCCCAAGTTGCTCAGTCGCACCAAAGACGGTTTCGCCGATGGTTGTCGAATCGACGGATTGATGTCGTTGCGGCTCATCATGTTCTGATCCGGCAAGCCTTGTCCCAGTGGAGCCGTGAACGGTTGTATCTCAGCCTCGACACAACCGTCGTATGGAATTGTTTTTGCATCGTGTGGGTGGGCGTGGTGTATCGGGGCAGAACTATTCCCGTGGCTTGGCGAGTGGTGGCACAATCAAGCAGCACCGTCAGGCTGTGGACGATTCAGAGAGTGCTCAGGCAAGCCCAAAGAATCCTGCCCGTTGGTGTAGCGATTGTTCTGTTGGCAGACCGAGGCTTTGCCGATGGCAAGTTGATGAAATATCTCCGAGACAATCTGGGCTGGCATTTTCGGATTCGGATTAAACGTTCGTTTCAGTTTCAACACCAGGGACAATGGCGCAGAGTATCGTCGGTGCAGTTACAGCCTGGACAGGCTTATTTTACAGATGCGATATCTGTCGGCAAAACTAAACCCTATCCCAATGTTTATCTGGCGTTCGCCCACGACAAGCAAAGTGGTGAGCACTGGACGATTGTGAGCGACGAGCCGACGAACTTGCAAACCTTTGCTCAGTATCGACTCCGGTTTTGTGTGGAGGAATCGTTTTTGGATTTGAAGTCTAACGGATTCAATCTCGAAGCCTCTAGATTGCGGGACAAGTTTGCCCTTTCTCAGTTGTGCGGAGTGATTGCTTTAACAATGCTGTTTCTGGTACTCCAGGGAGTGCAGGTTGTCGCCTCAGGCAAACGTCGCCAAGTCGATACCCACTGGAATCGGGGAATGAGTTATCTCAAGCTCGGTTGGAATTGGATTCGCCTTGCCATCACCCAGCAATGGAAAATTCAGGTTTACCTGTTTCTCCCAAGTCTGCCTGACCCTCAACCTGCTATTGCCTCCAAGCGACAACAGAATGCTTTTTTCGAGCGTGAATTTACTGTCCTCAGCCGTTTTTCAGCTTCTTAGTTTTGTCAGTCAATCAGGGCTGATTGTAGTCAAGGCAGCAGACAAAGGAGTGCGCTTCATAGTTAGTGATGTTTCTGAAGATGCAATTAGGTTACGCAAAGGCATTGTCCTCAGGATTAGCTCTCCGTAGAACCGTCTCTAACACTCTAGATACGTATGAAGCGCTAATTCGGATTTATCTTTCAAAACAAATTAGAGAATGGATTATTTCACCCCTACAGTTCTTTGAATGAGGGAGGATGAGCTAGAAAACGCTTAATTTTTAACAAGCACTCAGGTAGCACATCCAGCTAAAGAGTGCTTTTCATTACCAGCGGTCCTGCCGGAACCGGAGGCGCAGTCTCTGCTTCAGCCGTAATTAACATTTGAGAAACTTGAGTGTTGCAGGCTGCATCTGGTACTGTCCAGTGAGTTGTCGTTTTGCCGGAGGAGCCGTTAAACTGCCCACAGTAGACAGGTTTTGTCATACCTTTCGGCATTGCCCAAAGGCGATACACCTGCCCAATTGGTAGCTTTACTAAGTTCTGCACCAGAAGCGTTACTGCCTTTTGGCTAGAATTCACCACTAGGCTACCAGAAGCATTTTCTGCTTTCTCAGTCCCCTTCAGGGGGTAGACAATGGTATTCGGTTGTTGCAGTGCTGCAATAACAGCCTTGGTTCCTTGAGCATCCTGCCGCAAACGATAGTTATCGACTAGTAGGGTAGTGAGTGCCAAAGCTGCAATTACACCGCCTGCTTGCAGCCAAATTACATTACGGCGTCGATTTGTCGTGGTGGGAATGCGATCGTGCGCCTGCACTCTAGCTGGGGCTGAGGCAGATTCAAAAGGAGTGACAACTTCATCAGGGGTTGAGACTACCTCAGTCTCCAACATTGGTTGGCTCAGTCTTTGAAATAGACGTTCCTTCAAATCGGATGGTACTGGAACAAGCGGAGCACCGTAAGGAATCGCATCAACAGTAATTTCAAGCTCTGCCAACTCTGCTGCTAAATCTGGAGACACAGAAGCTTGCTGCTCAACCCAAGCACGATCAGCTTCACTTAGCAGTCCCAGCACATAAAGTGGAGCAAGTTCACAGAAACAGCGGTCTTCGTTATTCATTCCAGTCTATTAATCTCTAGTCCTATCCTAGCCTGGGTTCCAATAGCCCAAAGCAATTCGCAGTTTGTTCAAAGCCAACCGTATTCGGGTTTTCACGGTACCTGGTGCAAGTCCTAGCTGGTCAGCAATTTCAGACTGAGTCAACCCCTCGTAGTAAGCTAGCTCTATCACCTGACGTTGCGCCTCTGGAAGTTGAGCTAGGGCTGCCAGAACTTGATCACGCTGTTCAGAAAGCCTTACATACTCAATAGGATCTACGTTCTGTTCATGGGATTGGATCTGTATAGAACTTTCAGAAGCTGCTAGTATTTTTGCTTGCCGTTTCCGACTTCGTAATTTGTCTAAAATCCGGCTGCGGATAATTGCAAACAACCAAGCGTCTACCCGACCTCTAGATGCGTCATACCGCTCAGCAATCTTCCAAACTTGAGAAAATACATCTAAAACAACTTCTTTGCTTTCTTCGGTTGTTTTAAGACTCTTAAAAGCGATTGAGTAGAGAACAGGGGTATAACGATCATAAAGTTCTGCCAACGCTGCTTGATCTCGCTGAGCAATACGTTTTATGAGAGAGACATCGTTGGAGTTTGGCTCAAGCGTCATTCAGAAACGGTTACTTAATGACATTTTGCAGTTCAGAACGTACATGCAGCAAAGCAAGATGATACTTAATCATAGTTGCATAGGATAGACCTATCGAATTAGCAAAGAAGCTGATTGAAACAATCCAATAACAAAGCCCAGAACACCTCCCAAATTCACGATCGCCTGTAGTTCACTTTTCACAATGCCGTTGATTGCGTCTTCCAGGGCTTCCGGTGATGTCGCTTTGACGCGATCAATAATCACCTGGTCAATGTTCAAGATTGGGATGAGTTTAGCAACCAGAGACTCTAAATCTCGCTCTAAATAACGTTCTAAAATCAACGCCAGTTCTAGACTGACCACATCCAGTGACGAAGTAACCGCATCCGACGTTCTTAAGCGATTTAAGATTACGGATGCCAAATTGTCCCAGTCGATCGATTGGCCCAGGTCTTGCAGCAAATCTACCCCCTTCTCCTGAATGTAGGTGCGAACTACATCCCGAAGGGTCTTTCGCAGTTGCCGTACCGTTGAAATAGGCAGATTCTGCAACGACAGATTCTGCAGCCATTCCTTCAAACGCTGACGCACACTCAGCGCGACGATCAATTCCTCCAGTCGTTTATTACTTTCCTCCCGTTCATCTAAGAAGAATGTACGGAGTCGGGTTAAGGCATTACGCACCCCAAACAGGTTCGCAACGACCCAATAGGTACCGCTGGTTTTCTCTCGAAATCCCTCATCAATTACCTGAATGTTGCGATCGGTCAAAAAATCGATCAACGCCTGTCGAATCACCGTTGGGGTAAAACAACCTGCAGCAGCCAGTCCGCCAGTTTAGTTGCCTGGTCATCGCTCAACTGAAACTCCAGCAATACCTGATCAAAAATCTGGTTTAGCTGCACCTCCAGAAAGTCTTCGCGCCGAGCTAGTACCTTAAGTAAGCGGGGCAACGACTGACTAAACAGGTCATGCAAAATGTTTGCCAGAACTTTGGACGCTTTTGGATTCTTGTCTGTCTGAATTTGGTCAAGTCCAAGTTTAAGTAACCACAGAATGGCTGCCTGTACACGCTCCGTTTGCAGCAGTCGCTTGGTCAAGTTCTGGAGTTCCTCTGGCGTCAGTAAGGACCCCATAATGGTGTCTGAAACTCGCTTTGCCAGCCGCTCCTGATTCCGAGGAATTAACCCTGGCGTTAAAGGCAGCTTTCTCTGCCCGATGTACCAGGGGCGATAGGGACGAAACAGCATTTTAATGGCAATGTCGTTGGTGAAGTATCCAATGACGCCACCAACGATCGGAGGACCAATAAAAAGCCAGAGGGTAGGGAGATCCAAGGGAGGAGGAATGTGAGATTTAAGGATGAGGAATGAGGGATGAGAGCGGAAAGGGGAAAATTCAGTTGTCTTACTTAGCAGCAACTTTGTGCTACCTGTTCATCCCCATCCTTCATCCCTTCACCACAACCAACACTCCCATCGTACCCCCAGCAATTGGATAATGTGTGGCAGTAGAGAAGCCGACTTGATAGGCCAGGTTCACCTGTTCACGCCCGGCGGGAAACCTGTCCAGGCTGGGAGCAATGTAGGCATATTCTTCTGTCAAACCAAATTGTTGAGCCATAGGAACCACGATCGCGCTTAAATACCACTGCTGAAAGGCTTGAACCTGAGGACTGGTGGGATGATGGAAGTCCAAAATCGCCGCTTTTGCGCCAGGTTTTAGCACTCGATGCAGTTCTTTAAGGCTAAGAGGGATGTCGGTTACGTTTCGCAGACCGTAACCCATTGTGATGGCATCAAAGTGATTGTCTGGAAACGGCAGTTGGAGAGCATCTCCCTCGATCCAGGTGATAGGTAGGGGCCGATAACGATGCTGAACACGTTGACGAGCGACTTCTAGCTGTACTGGGGAAAAATCTATCCCAAAAACCGTTCCATCGTTCCCCACTCGCTCTGCCAGCATTTGGGTCAAATCCCCGCTGCCACAGCATACATCCAGGCAAACATCTCCTGCTTTTGCGTCACTCCATTTAACGGTCATCCGTTTCCAAATTCGGTGCTGTCCCAAACTCAACCGGGTGTTTAGCTGGTCGTAAACAGGAGCGATGCGATCGAAAATCGAACGGATGTGATCAGGGGTCATTGAAAATCGGCTTTAACGTGAGGACTGAGAGTTCACCAGATAGGTCAATCATTTCCAATCTACAGTCTTCAGCGAATCGAAAACAGACCGTCCACTAACTCCTTCTCAACAAATTACTCCTTCTCAACAAACCATTTAGTAATGCCGAACTGCTGTTATCTCCAAGCCTCAGGAATCCGATCCTTGGGGATGCCCCAAACCCCCTCCAGATTAGGTTGATGGTGAGAGGAATAGAGCGCTTCGCATTCACGGGTGGCAGTGTGCTGTGGAGGTGGCAGGAGCAAGACAACCAGTTTGACCTTGGATCTGTTAACGGTTCTAATCTCTCCGGCTACAGTTTGGTTGCAGCGATCGAGGTCTCCTTGGTGGAATACGGCGATTTAACCCCAGACCTCGTATTCGGGGGCGTGGGATCCTAATTCCCCCACATCACGGGGGCCGGGGAAGTTCCCCGACTTAGTTGAGCAATGAAGGTAGCATTTTCTGAACTTGAAGTGAGCCAGAGGCTAAGCAAAGAGCTTTGCGATCACAGATTTCTACTGCTTCGGTTGGTAATTACGGGCGCAAATCAACGCTAAAGCAACCTGCTGAGCAGAGAGATGAAGCAGAATTAGTTCATCCTCTCGCAGGGTGCAGGGTTGTTTCCACTGGAGCGAAAGAACCGCCAGTATTTCTCCTCTATGAAGCACGGGTACAAGCAAATGCGCCTGAACCCCCGATGCGCTGTAGTGCTCAATACCAGCAAGAGCCGTGTCGGCAGGAACGTTGACAGCAACCTGAATTTGCTGGGACGAGATCGCTTCTTTCAATAAAGGATCTTTGGCAAGCCAATTCTCTAATCCCCCGTTCGTACTGTAAACGCCTTGAGTTGGCGTTAGCTCATTCCCTTTTACAAGCTGGAAAATGCAGCCATCTGCTTGAAAGTTATCGCCAAAGGCAGCCGCGATCGGTTCCAGACAAGCTTCTACTGACAGGGATTCCTGGGCAACCTTTACGATCGTTGAGAGAAGCGCTGTCTGAGCTTGCGATCGACGCAGTTCTTCCGTCCGCTGTTTCAGCAGCTCATAAGTTTCTGCTGCCCGCTGCACAACCGCTTTTAGCTCATTTGGGTCCCAGGGCTTGGTGATGTATTTGTAAACCTGCCCGGAGTTAATTGCCTCGACCAGATCCTCCACATCCGTAAATCCGGTCAAAATAATCCGCATGGTGTCTGGAAATTGGGGAACCGTTTTACTCAAGAATTCAGTTCCTTTCATTTCCGGCATCCGTTGATCTGAAATGATCACAGCTACTTCGCCTTCCGATGCCAAAATTTCTAGTGCATGTACACCACTTTCCGCTTTGAGAACATTAAAGTCTCGGCGGAAGGTGCGATAGAGCAAATCAAGATTATCAGGCTCATCATCGACCACCAGCATTTTTGCTTTCTTGGGCCGCTCAAGACTCATCAACTGACGGCTGATCGTGTCAAGTTCAGGAATAGCGTAGGTCATTATGAATTAAGCTCCTTTGATGCAGCCAGAACCATCATTTGCTCTAAGGGCTGCGCAGCGATGACAGGCGTGGATTAACGGACTACTTTAGTCTTGCCATCTTTTGCTGATTTCTAACCTCGACGCTCAAAAGATTTCAATCTGAATTTTGTAAAGAGATTGGATTAATAGAATTCACGATGCCTTTAAGACCCCAACTGATTTCCAAAAATTCAACCGAAGCCAATTGTAATTGATGATTCTGATAAAAGAATCACCGCTACAGCAACGACTTGAAGCAAGATTGAAACCGATGCTTCACGTTTATAAACCTGGAAACGTTACGGAACTTGTCGGATCCTCACCTCGAAACACATAGGCACTTGTTTGAACGGGTGACGAATCTGAAAACGAGTATTGTGAGGACCCCGTGACGTAACCGATGTAGCTACCCATCAGAAAGTAGACTGCAACCATCGCAGCAGCTGAAAACGCTACCAGAGTGCCCGCCAGCATAAGGGAGAATTCCTGACGATCAACTGCCTGCTGCATCAAATGCAGTGACCAGCCAACCAGCGCAATGACAATAGCAAGAATAGTTATCAGCATATCTTACATATTGTAACAGACACTCAGAAAATGCACCTTTGCTGGTAGAGGATTGCATCTGAAACCCAGTTACTCCAGGAACGGACAGGAACCTGACGTTCTGCCAGATAGGATTTTATTTGAGAAACTGTTAACTGTCCGTAATGAAGCAGCGAGGCAAGCAGAGCAGCTTCTGCTTTTCCATCAGTTACAGCTTCGTAAATATGTTCACAGTTGCCTGCTCCACCGGAAGCAATGACAGGAATTTCTACCTGTTCTGCGATCGTTCGAGTCAACTCCAGGTCGTATCCGGCTTGGGTTCCGTCAGCGTCCATGCTGGTTACTAGCAATTCTCCAGCTCCTCGCTTTTCGACGTCTTTTGCCCAGGCGATCGCGTCCAATCCCGTATTCTCTCGCCCTCCCCGCACATATACATCCCAGCCAGGATTCGTAGAGTCATCGCGGCGACGGGCATCAATGGCAACCACAATGCACTGATTACCGAATCGAGCGCTTGCCCGGTCCACAAGGTTAGGGTCGCGTACAGCCGCCGAATTGATGCTAACCTTATCTGCCCCAGCTCTTAATAATTGTTTAATAGTTTCTAAGTTTTGAATTCCACCACCGACCGTCAAGGGAATAAAGACCTGCTCAGCAGTTCGATAAACCACATCAAAGATAATATTTCTGTCTTCGTGGGTTGCTGTGATGTCTAGAAACACCAGTTCATCTGCTCCGGCCTGGTTGTAAACCTGAGCCAGTTCGACCGGATCCCCGGCATCTTTTAGATCGACAAAGTTGACTCCCTTAACCACCCGTCCAGCCTTAACGTCGAGACAGGGTAAAATTCGCTTCGCCAACATAGTTTTTATGAACAAAAATCTAGACCTTTGAATCTTACTATCTTGCTTGAGTAAGGCGGGGAATTGGGAGATAAGGACAGTGCCAAGAGGATTGGAAAACCGCAAAGACGCAAAGAGCTAAGGAATTCTCAAGAGAATATGAAACTCAAAACTCTTAATTCTCAATTCTTAATTCCCTAACCCCTGCTCCCCGACCCTTAGCTCCACCACCTACTACCTACTCCACAAATTCTGTTGCTTCACTGTCTAATTCGGGTGCAAGACGCTGATACACTGATTTTTGGTTTATAGACTTGGGAGCTGAAATGGAAGTCGGTCAGAAAGTTCGTGTTCGTCGGTTACGCGATCGAGTTCCCGATAGCGTAATTCAGCGGTTAGGGCAGGTTGGTACCATCCGAGATTTCAAGATGACGGATGGAAGCGGCGTGGGTCTGCTAATCCAGTTTGAGGATAAGTGTTCAACCTGGTTTTTTGAGGATGAGGTTGAGGTGGTATAAGCGGAATCTTTCGTGATTCCCTAGGGGTATCCATCAAACCTGAGAAGAATGAAACAGCGCTCAGAAGGTAAGAAATCCAGGCGATCGCTACCATAAGAAAAGAAACGCTAGCGCGGTAGAAGTAGGTTGATATCGTTTGGAGAACTGAAACTTCGCTGGACTAGCGCTTCGCACGCTCTTGGTTTGGGAAGCGAGGAAACATGGCTCAAATTTTGACATTTCTGGGTAAAGGCGGAGTTGGTCGGACAACGATCGCGATCGCGACCGCCAAAAAATTTGCCAGTCAGGGAAAACGGGTACTGCTGGCTATTCAAGAAGCGGGGCCAGCCCCGGGGTACTTCTTGGCATGGTTCCTGGTCCAGATCCACAGGAGTTGGCTGCGAACCTGCACGTCATCCAATTTCAGGTGGCTGCTCTGCTAGAGCGGAGTTGGGAAGAGGTGAAGAAACTAGAGGCACAGTACCTTCGCACCCCTTTCTTTAAGGAAGTGTTTGGCCAGGAATTGGGAGTACTGCCTGGAATGGATAGTGCCTTGGTACTAAATGCTATCCGTGAGCATGACGCCAGCGGAAACTACGATGTCATTGTGTTTGACGGCGTGGGAGACCAGGCAATCCTGCGGATGTTTGGCATGCCAGAGATTGCAAGTTGGTATGTTCGTCGGTTCCGTAAGGTATTCACGGATTCCGATCTGGGGAAAGCGTTGTCTCCTTTTATTCAGCCGATCGCCAGCACCGTACTAAACGTTAGCTGGACTGATGATGTCTTCAATCAGCCAATGGCGCAGCAGGCAACCAATCAGTTGGAGCAGGGCAAACAGGCGATCGCGGACCCTAACCGGGTTGCTGCATTTCTGATCACCACCGAAGATGAAGCGGCGCTCGCAACTGCAAAATATCTGTGGGGAGCTGCTCAACAGGTTGGCTTAACGGTTGGGGGAGTGGTTGTCAATCAGGCAAGGGGAGAGCAATCCTTGACCGATGTGTTTGCTCCACTGCCGACCAGCCAGGTTCCCTATCAGCCGAGTAATGATTGGCAACCTATTATTGATGCGTTGCCTGATTTTTCCCAGGCATCTCAAGCACCTCGCCCAATCGCCATTAACGTCGCAGAGCGGAAGGTCTGTCTGTTCTTGCCTGGATTCGACAAGAAACAGGTGAAACTCACCCAATATGGCCCTGAACTCACCATAGAAGCGGGAGATCAGCGCCGCAATATCCTGTTGCCGCCTGAGCTGAGTGGAAAGCCCGTCACTGGTGCCAAGTTTCAAGACAGTTTTTTGATTATTTCCCTCTAAAAACCTATGTCTGACCCGAATCCTTCCCAATTTGCGGCTGAATCTACCGTTGGTAACACCCCAGACGTCGCTACCTCCGCACCAACCGAAAACTCCTCCAGTACCTCACCCGCTGACGATCGCAGCGCTAAAACGCGGCAGCTTCTCGGGATGAAGGGTGCCCAATCGGGGATACCTCCATTTGGAAGATCCGCCTGCAGTTGATGAAGCCAATCACGTGGATTCCCTTAATGTGGGGCGTTATTTGCGGTGCGGTCTCCTCGGGAGGGTTTACCTGGAATTTAGAGAATGTTCTAATTGCGGCAGCGTGCATGCTGATGTCGGGGCCATTGCTGGCAGGCTACACCCAGACATTGAATGAGTATTACGATCGCGATGTAGACGCCATCAACGAACCCTACCGTCCCATTCCCTCTGGCGCAATTTCCCTTCCCAAAGTGGTGACACAAATTTGGGTGCTGCTGATTGCGGGTATTGCCGTCGCTTTTGGGCTGGACCGCTGGGCAGGGCACGAGTTTCCGATACTAACTGTGTTAGCGATCGGTGGTTCTTTTGTGTCCTACATCTACTCCGCGCCACCACTCAAACTCAAGCAAAACAACGGCTGGCTGAGCAGTTATGCTCTGGGAGCCAGCTACATTGCACTTCCTTGGTGGGCAGGACATGCGCTGTTTGGTGAACTAAACTGGACGATTGCTATTCTGACGCTGATTTATAGTCTGGCAGGGTTGGGAATCGCGATCGTCAATGACTTTAAGAGTGTGGAGGGCGATCGACAGCTTGGATTGCGCTCCCTTCCCGTCATGTTTGGCGTTACCACAGCCGCCTGGATCTGCGTCTTGATGATCGATGTCTTTCAAGCTGGAATTGCTGGCTACTTGATTAGTATTCGAGAACCTGTATGCTGCAATCTTATTGCTGCTGGTGATCCCTCAAATCACTTTCCAGGATATGTACTTTCTCCGCGATCCGTTAAACAACGATGTCAAGTATCAGGCGAGCGCCCAACCCTTTCTAGTATTGGGGATGCTGGTTGCTGCTCTAGCGCTAGGGCATGCTGGTGTATAACGTCGTCAAACAACTCCCTAAGAGATTTAGAGCCTGTTTGTTTGAATTTTTTGAGCAACAGGTTTAATCTTTAGGGTTAGCGAGTGAAGCTTTGGCTTCTGTCGTTCTCAGTTGACAGGTCACTAGAATGAGTGCGGTAATAACTTGGTGGTGGTGAGGCGTTAATGTGGACGATTTTATTTCAAAGCTAAAAAGCATCTCGATCAGGTTTAACGGTTCACAATCACTCTGGTCTGATGGCCTGAAGAAGGGGGTTCCCGCTCTCCAATCGATTCTTCCAGGCAATCTCGTCGCTTGAGCAATGGAAAAGTTTCGTCGAATTTGAACCAGTCACTTATCCAGGAAGCGCCAGAGTCCGATTTAGAAAGTAATGGCCTTCAGCCGATCGACCCGTCTCGCTACAAGAAACCCTGGCATCGTCGCCGCAGATTTTGGGCAGCGTTGGCGATTGCTGGAGGGACAGGGTTTTTGGTGTGGGGCTGCTGGAAACTGGAAAGTGGCCTACCCGATACAGCGGCAATCTCTAGCTTTGTCCGAGATGGAACCTTGACCATCAAAGGTGCGGATGGAAGCACGCTACAGCAGCTAGGACCCGCCACTCGTGACAAGCTAGCGTTTTCGCAAATTCCGCCCCTGCTTGTGAAGGCATTCGTCGCCTCGGAAGACCATCGTTTCTATCAACACAATGGGGTGGACTATCAGTCGATCGTCCGAGCCGTCGCCAGCAACCTTCTCGCCAGAAATGTTGTTGAGGAGGCAGCACCATTACCCAACAGCTCGCGCGGATTGTCTACTTAAATCAGGACCGTAAGCTCGGTCGGAAAGTTCAGGAAGCATTCCTGGCGCAGAAGATTGAGCGGGAGATGAGCAAGCAGCAGATATTGGAAAAATATCTCAATCTCGTCTATCTGGGTTCGGGGGCTTACGGCGTTGCAGATGCAGCGTGGGTTTACTTCAGTAAGCCAGTGAACCAGCTGACGTTACCCGAAATGGCTACGATTGCCGGGTTGCCGCCTGCTCCAAGCGATTACTCACCCTGGTAAACCTGCAATCAGCCCAGAAACGACGGGATATTGTGCTGGAGCGCATGCAGGAAGCGGGTTACATCACCGAAGCTGAAGCAGAGCAAGCCCGCTCAAAACCATTGGTCATCAAACCCAGTGCTCCCAAAAAGCTTTATAGCGATACGCCCTACTTCACCTCCTACGTCCAGCAGCAATTGCCCAAGCTTCTTTCTAAGGAGCAACTGGAAGCGGGTGGGCTGACGGTTGAAACAACATTAAACCCCGCTGGCAAACAGCAGCCGAGAAAGCTGTCCAAAACGCAGTCAAAAATATCGGCCCCTATGAGGGCTTTTCGCAGGCAGCCCTGGTTTCGATCGATCCGAAAACGGGTGAAATTCGGGCCATGGTTGGCGGAACCGACTTCAAAATAGTCAATTTAATCGGGCAACTCAGGCACAGCGGCAGCCTGGCTCATCGTTCAAGCCAATTCTCTACACAACGGCGATCGCGACGGGCATGTCACCCTATGCCTCTTATCTCAATGCTCCCATCACCGTTGATGGCTACAAGCCAGAAAACTTCGATAAGAAGTATACCGGTTGGATGACGCTGCGTGAAGCGCTGACTAACTCCATCAATGTTGTCTCGGTTCGGCTAATCATCGACGTTGGCTTTGACCCGGTTATTAAGATGGCGCGGGAAATGGGAATTAAATCAACGTTATTGCCAGCCTATTCCCTTGCCTTGGGAACGTCAGAGGTGAACCTTCTAGAAATGACGAATGCCTACAGCACGCTTGCAGCAGAGGGAACCTATACGGAGGCACACGGAATTCGCCGGATTCTGAACAACAAGGGGATGTTCTCTACAACGCTAGCTTCAAACCCAGACAGGCGATCGATAAGGGAACCGTTGCCATCATTACTTGGATGATGGAAAACGTCGTTAACAGCGGCACGGGTCAATCTGCCCAAATTGATAGACCCGTTGCAGGCAAAACGGGGACATCCGAGAAAGCCCGTGACCTCTGGTTTATCGGCTTCATTCCGCAGCTAGCGACAGGCGTATGGTTGGGTAACGACGACAACAGCCCCACCTGGAGCGCCAGCAGCACAGCGGCGTCTGTATGGCACGACTTCATGACGACGGCTGTAAGAGGGATGCCAGTGAAGTCTTTTCAGGATCTTCCCAATCTGGATACGCGCAAAGGAAGCATCAAAGCAAAACCAATAAACCCTGGACGAGTTGTGAATGGTGAAGCGTCCAGGTCTGAAAGCTCCTCTTCCTCTGGTAACTATTATCCTGAAGAGCATCGCTCAAACTCTGCTCCCGCCGAGCCTGCCAGACAATCTGAATCTCGCAGCAGCGAACCATCGAACAGCACTCCAGCTCCAGCCCAGCGCTCGGAATCCTCTGAAGCTCCTCCCGCTGCTCCAGAACCAGCCGCCCCACCTCCCGATAATGTGGCACCTCCAGAACTTCCTCCTGCCGAGCCAGCCGCGCCCCCGGTAACGTCAGGCCAACCTCAGTCCGCACCAAGTAAGTAATTCTACCTCTGGAGGATTACTCATGGTAGAGCAATCCTCCTTAGAAAGGAATCAGGCAGAGAAAATAAATTCTACTTTTAGTGGATACACAGCCAAAGTCACTCGTGTAATGTGATAGAGATTGCGAAGTGTAAATGGAGTAATTTCTATGAATCTTCTACTGGATGTACCAACGAACGCGGGGTCTCACTTCCCAGTCGCGTTCACTGCAGTTTATGTTGTTGGATTTATTGCAGCAGTTACGATCGGCTCGATCGCCTGGTATAACTCTCGACGCCCACCCGGTTGGGAAGATAAGGAGCGTCCTGACATCGTTCCCGAAGTCAAGAAGGAGGAGTCTCCTGGCCTCTAGTCAGTAGTGCTGAATATAGAGTAGTGCTTCGCACTTAACTCAATAAAGACGAGGGCAATCGCAAAAGATTGCCCTTGCGCCTATTGTTTTTGGTGGAATGGAGCTGACCCGCAAAAACCCTAAATCATGCCCTGATTACATGCTTTAGTTAAGGGTGGAAAGCCAACGCTGGTAAAGATTACGGATGGCCTTTATCACCGAACTATTAGCGCTTCAGGCGATTCACCCGAAGGATCTAGGTGCTGCAGATTGGTTAGCAGCTTCGCCTCTTCATTCGCGACGGTACCATCGCTGTAAATTAGCCCGCTAATCGCTTCAATGAGCTGCTGGCAATTTTCAGAAGTTGGATGCTCACCCAGGTATTCCTTCACCCACCCATAGCATTCTTCAGGCTTCACTGGCCTAAACTCATACAGTAACGGTTGAATATCAGGCTCGTTGGCTACTCCTTTCTCTTTTGCCACCCGATGTAGATATTCCCGTTCTTCCTGCTGAATCTGTCCGTCGATCCAGGCAGTACCGATTAGAATTTTGACAAGCGTTCTGACCTTGGGATCTGATGTCATAGGTCTTTTCTCATTCGCTTTTCCCTACACCCTACACCCTACACTCTACACCCTACCTTTTCTTTAACTCTTCTTTAGCCGAACCATGAAAAACCCATCCATCTGACTGCGATGCGGCCATACTTCGACCCAACCCGCTGGCATTACAAATGCGGCAGCAGGCGAGTTTGGAGGAGGTGGCTCGATCTGCCAGGTGGGATGGTTGGTCAGGAACGTTTGGATGACACCCTTATTCTCAGCCGGATGTAGGGTGCAGGTGGCATAAACCAACACGCCGTTGGGTTTGACCCAGGATGATGCTTCTTCTAAAAGCTCCGTTTGCAGATTAGCAAGCTCCTGTACCGAGTCTGGGGTTTGCCGCCAGCGAGCATCCGCATGGCGATGAAGGGTACCTAAGCCGGAGCAAGGGGCATCTAGCAACACCCGATCGCCCAGACCCACAAATTGTGACTGACTACGGCTATCGCCTGTACAAAGCTTGACGGACTGTAGCCCTAACCGATTGGCATTTTGCTGAAGCTTTTTAAGCCGAGAGGGGGTGCGATCGCAGGCCCATACAACTCCCTTGTCCTGCATTAGCTCTGCCAAATGCATCGTTTTTCCCCCTGGGGCCGCACACGCATCGATAATGACCTCATCAGGCTGAGGGTCCACAAGATAGCTGACCAGTTGAGCACTGCTGTCCTGAACAATCCACCAGCCCTCCCGGAATCCTGGCAGATTTTGAATCGAACCAACGGAGTCTTTCAGCCTCAATGCTTGCGGCAAATGAGGAACTCGATTTACTGAAACGCCCACTGTCTGCATAGCCAACTCAACCTCTTCAATCGAGGCCCGCAGGTGATTTACCCTCAAATCAATGCTCGGCGGCTGATTCAACCAAACGCACAACTGCTCCGTTTCCTCCAATCCCAGTTGGCTCAGCCACACATCGATAATCCAATCAGGGTAGCTGTGGAGAATGCCAAGACGTTCGGAGAGCGATGCAGAGTTTGGGATAAGGGGGAAAGGATAGGGGATGAGGGATGAGGATAAAGGAAAATTCTGAATTTTGAATTTTGAATTCTGAATTCTCCTCTGCCCCCTCACCCCTGACCTCTGCCCCCTCACCCCTGACTCCTGACTCCCATCGCCCATATTGCCTCAATACTCCATTCACAAAACTTGCCAATCCTGTAAATCCATTCTGTTTTGCCAGATCAACAGTTGTGTTGACAGCGGCAGAGACTGGAATTTGGCTGAGGTAAAGAAACTGATAAAATCCCAAATGCAGGATTGCTCGTAAATCGGGCGGTTGCTGAGAAGCTTTTTCTTGGCAAACTGATCAATCAGGAAATCCAGGGTTCGCTGTCTTCTTACGCTACCATAGACTAACTCTGTAAATAATCGTCGATCGCTCGCGCTCAGATCCGATTGGTTCAAAGCCCTATCTACGGCAACATCTGCAAACGCTCCTCGATGCACAGAGCGGAGGGCAAGAAAGGCAAGCTGGCGGGGATTCTGGGTCACGAAACGTAGGGGATGGGAGAGCGATCACTATTCTCCTATTCTGACGTGCGATCGAAGGATAGAGACCTTCCATATTCGAGAGGTTTATTACCTGTCTTTTTCAGATTATTTTGCGATTTCTGCTCAACCCACAACGTTGATCAAATTGGTGACAGCGAGACCTGCGATTTGATTCGGTTGACCCCAAGGCTGCGCCTGCTTATTCCAAAGCAGCTTGTTATACGCCTTATATACTTCCATATTCTCTCAATCACGGCTACAGTTGGCCAGCCCGCTCTCCACCTTACTTAAAGAAAACCAGGATACAGCTTCTAGATCGTCTCGATCGCCCCTGCTGCACTCTAACCTTCCAGCAGTTCACCGTGGTTTATTTTGAGGTTAATGACAAACAGCGAATTAATCAGAAAGAACGCACCTATAAAAATCAGCTTTTCGTAGAATCCTGGGTGGACCTAAAAAAGTAATGATGCGCAGCGGTAGCCGCCATCGTTAACAGCTCCAAAATCCTTACAACTTCGGTACTACCGAATCCAGTTATGCGGTTCAGATGGTTTGGCAAATTAAAGTATGGGATAAACCACGAAGACAATTCGAAGAAAAATCAGGAGTAAGACAATACAACTCCAAATATCGACTGAATTCGCTTTACGACAATAGATAATAACGCTAATGATTTCGCAGTAGTTATAAACACAAGCAGTAAAAAGTTAAAAATTACCCATGAATAAATTTAATCAATGAGTTTGTTCACGATAGAAAAGCTCAGCACCACCGAATACACCCATACCCTAAAGCAACATAAATCGGCGGCAAAAGTATCTAAAGACTTTCTCTGCAAAGCGATCGCTGCAACCAATCCAATTGTAAATAAGGCATTGAAAGAGGATTACTCATACCTGAATTAATTCCCACAACGCAACTATAGCGATACGAAAATAGTTTAGGACAGGTAGCAAGTCGCAAGGCTGTGCTCTCCAGGGTTTGGTCTCATCCCTCAGCCCTCATCTCTCCTACTATAAAATCCCCTTCCATTGCCTACCGTTGTGAGCTATCTCAATTCCAAAGGACTGTGGGAAGAAACTGCGGGAGATTAGAAGAGGGATTAAAAATAAAGCAGTATTAACTTATCTGCTACAGCAGTCCTAAATCAGTTGTAAGATTGAGAGGCTTTGTGAGAAGGGATTCCAATGGAATCCTTTCTCACAATCCATTTAGGAGCGCTATATATTGCCTCTAGCGTGAAAACTTACAGGACATCAGAGATAAAATCCACCACGGTATAACGCACTTGATCGACTAATACGACATTAGAACCAACAACAAATAGATCGTAATAGCTTGGCAAATTAATATACCGATTGACCTGCTTTGGCAAGGGCACCATTTTTTTGGCAATGCCAGGAGGCAACCCTTTGCCACGTAATAGTTGCTTCTGAATACCAGGGGCAAGGAGCGCGCTTGGCTGATGATCAAACTTCTAGTGCTGCTGCTCAGGAGGTTATTGCAGCTACAGTTTCCCCGTAGAAGATCAACCAGTATCGTGCGCTGACTGCTGTTAAAGCTGACAAATCGAGTTTGCTGAACGGTACGAACGGGTCCGTTATAGGCAACTACCACCCTGGAACTGTATTTATAAACTGTAACAACGCTTTCGATCGTCCTGCTGATTGAACCAATCCGTGTTCCGGTGAAAGTAAAGGTCCAGGAATCGCCATTATCCACATAAGGACAATTTTGAGCGGGGCCGTGCATAGAATCTTCTGCACGATACACCCGAATCCCACCATTTGCTTCTTCCGCTGCTTGACGGGCAAGATTTTTGCTCGGTTCAGGTCAACCCGAACTTCCCGATCGTCTTCATCTCGACCATAGCCGTGACCACGATCGTGATACCGTCCTTTTTATCGTCCCTATCTGCCAGCAACCACTGCTGGGTAGTACTTTGTTGGACAGAGCTTCCATTCAACTTGTTTGATTCGCGTGTTAGAGCCAATGCATTTGCTGTGACGGGAATGGCTGTTAGTAGAGCAAGGCTGGTTGCAGTTAATAACTGCTTGCCTGAAAGCACAGTAGGTGAACGTCGCATCAGATTTCCATCCTCCTAATAAAGCAATGGTGGAGTCATATAGTCCTTACACTTTCTCCCCATAGTCAAGGTTCCCTACAGCCGAAGTTCTTGAACACAGCTTTATTAAAGTGGGTGGAAATATTATTTCTTGAATAAGTAACCTTTCAGGAGGAAACTATAGAGCGTGTTGCAGTGTCTCCTTCGTGCTAATCTGCTGGCTCTACAAATGGAATAAGTATTTGAATGGCGGGGAACGGGTTACTGTGCTTTACCTTTCTTCCCGGGGGTGTTGCTGATGAACGGTGCTGCCCCTTTAAAGTCTCTGGTCCTGTTCAGGTTGAACTAAACAGGACCAGAAAAGCCGAAACTTCAAACATGCATTGATTAACGACCCAAAACTATCATTTTGACTGGAGAAGTTTCGGTTAAACCAATGCTTTTAGCGGCACCTTGCGAAAGATCGATCGCTATCGCTGGATCACCTAAACGATCGTTAATACGAACAACGACTGAACGCCCATTTTTTACGTTTGTAACTCGCACCTGAGTACCAAAGGGAAGGGAGCGATGAGCTGCCGTTAGTGCCTTGGGGTTAAACATTTCTCCGTTGGCTGTTCTGTTGCCACTTAGCTCAGGCCCATACCAAGTAGCAAGCCCGCGTATTTCTTGCTCAGCTTTGGCTGTGATTGGGTAACTGTAAATCGAGCCAGCGATCGCAACTAGCAGGAGCAGACGGTTCAGAAGTTGTTTTGTCATGAGAAGCCTATCGTTTAACTGTAGGAACACTTTACAAGCCGTTAATAGACTAGAGAAAGTAAAATTCCTGGTCAGTATACACGTCTACAAAATTTTTGAAAACCGGATTTGTAGCACTACAAAGTTATCCCTGTTGCTGGGTCTAGACGTAAAGGGAGATGTTAGTGCGATCGTGCAGAACTTCCTGCAACTCTATCAGCAGGACTCAACCCCAGAGGCTCAGAAAGAACTGGCAAAGTGGCATGTAGCGGCTTATCTTGAGGTGCCGTTGTACATGGCTGCTCGCGATCGCTTAAAAGCCTTTCGTGACTACGAATCCCCATCCGTTACATGGGAACATTATCTCCATCTTGCGAAGCGTTTGGCTTACGACCCCGACCAAATTCTGCCAATCTACCAGCGATATCAGCCAGAAAAATACAGCCTAGAACAGCATTTTCAGTTTGAAAAGGCATTGTTGCATGAAGGGGTTGCGGATAGGAGAGGTGATAGGGTTGAAGTACCACCAACAAACCTTCACAGCTATGAGCTACCGTATCGGCAACTGGTCTGAGTATAACGCTGGAAACCAAGCAACGAGGAAGCCTAACGTTGTGGATAAACCAATCGGCATGGGAAGGGTGGATAGAGCCGTACTAAAGCGGTCAGCCTGGAGGATCGAACCAGTATAGCGACTTGGCGATTGTGACGAGGGCGACGGTGAAAGCGGTCTACCGACTGGCAGGACGGCAATGTCAGGGGTTTCTAGGGTCAATTTTTGCGTTGATGGCAATTGAGTTACCCGTGCCCGACCACAGCAGCCTATCTCGTCGGAGGGGAAAGCTGGAGGTGAGCTTACCTGTACTACCCAAGCAGAGTGCTCGTCATCGGGTGGGGATTCAACCGGAGTCAAAGTGTATAGCGAAGGAGAGTGGAAACCTCGGCAACACGGAGTGGGTAAACGACGCACTTGGCGCAAATTGCACGTGGGAGTCGATGAGGCAACAGGAGAAATCCTGGCAGCAGTGGTGAGCACCAATGACGGGCATGATGGCGACGTCTTAGATGATATCCTCGAGCAGATTGCGACGGACATTGAGCAAGTCACAACTGATGGAGCCTATGACCATCGCCACTGCTACGACGAGATGGCCGAGCGAGGAGCCAAAGCGGTGATTCCACCCCGCAAGGATGCAGTAATTTGGCAGCATGGTAATTGCAAAGCTCCACCGCATCCTAGGGACGAGAATCTCCGCTACATTCGCAAGCATGGGCGCAAAAAGTGGAAACGGGATTTTGGCTATCATCGTCGGTCATTGGCAGAAACGACGATGTTTCGCTTCAAGGTGATCTTTGGCGGTAATTTCACCACTCGCAAGTTTGACAATCAGGCAGCCCAGTTATTCATCAAGTGTGCTGCTCTCAATCGCCTGATCCAAATTGCAAAGCCTGATAGCTATGAAGTTAAAGCTTAAGCTCAACCTAGTTTAGAACTTGATTGGCTCAGTTCTCAATCATGCAACAACGCCCCTATCGGCAATAAAAAAGTACCGATGCACTTGCGCAGGAAATTTTAGATGAGCGAAACTGATAAATCGTTGATTGGCTATACACCTGCGGCTAATTCACTTCCTAGCTCAGGTAGTGCCCTCACCTATCTCCTAGCTGGCAACGGCATTTTTGTCAGCGCTGTCCGTCCCGGTATCAAAGTTCTCATGCCCGTCTGTTTAAGCAATCAGCGCATTAAAGGGCTACCTCATCTGACTCCTCAGCTCACCGTTACACCTCGAATCCCCAAAGAACTTTTGCTGAAAGTATGGCGATCGAGCTGTAATGCCTGCACTGAATCAATGTGGAAATATTATTTCATTTTCACAAACAAGACACTGAATGGAAATTACAAACGCCAGAACAAACTCAAAACGCAACCAGTTGCCAGCCTACAGAATCAGGTGGTCATGCCTCTCATCATCATGCTGTTGTAGAGATCCATTCCCATGCAACCATGCCTGCTTACTTCTCCCATACCGATAATGCTGACGAAACAGGCTTCCGAATTTATGGAGTATTGGGTCAGTGAATACTATCAAGCCAGAGATTCAAATGCGAGTCGGGTTATTTCAGCACTGCTGGAATGTCCCTGCAAAAACCGTATTTGATATCGAGTCTGACTTCTTTATGACCGATATTTCCGTAATGTCTGGATGTCAATTCTACAGTACCGACTTGCCACCTATTAATGTGCTGGAAACTCTATGAAGCTTTGACTTGCGTGAACCCATTCCCAGTGTGCCGCTGCCGCTAAGACCTGAAGATGAGGAACCGTTGGTAGAATTACAGGCAATTGTGCAGGGCGTGTGAGATCGGGGCAAAGTATAACGAACGCATCGACTATCGTCAGCCTGTCCCACCGCCCAAGCTATCGAAGGCTGATCAGCGGTGGGTGGATGAGTTATTGGCTCCGATTCGAGGTGCGTGATGGCACGTCCCGATCAGGAAAAATGTCGGCTTTGCTCGAAAATTGCCCGATTCGACCTTGCCCACTCTATCCAGAGGTGAAGCTGTGATGGAAGTGCAGCAGCTAGAGCTTGACCTGTGGCAATCTTTGGAGACGGCATCTCGATTTCCAGAAACAGCAGATTTGCGATCGCTCTGTGATGCTCTGGAGCAAACTCTCTTTGATCAGTCTCTAGCAGAGCAATTAGCAGTCGCAGGAGATGTATTAGTGCAACTCTCAGAGGTATATGCCGCACGAGCAGATCTCCTGATTTTTCGATGAGAGCGTCGGCATAACCCAACTGAGCCGGTGGTGAATCTGGAGGAGTGTGTCGATCTGTTCGTCCAATCGCTATCGCTGGATGTTACCGATTTATTTGAAGAACCAGAGCCAATGCAGTACCCAACAAACCGTAAAAAGAAGTCATCCAGTCAAGTAGATGGCTCAGTTGGGGGAAGTGGATAAGGAAGCGTTGTTAAATTGGGTCGATCAGATGGCAGCGGAACAACCCTTGGATGAAGCTCAAGTGGCAGAGCAGATTCGGGAGTTGGCGCATGGGGAAAATGTGGAAGAATGGTCGAGGGCGATCGCCCAATATCTCAATCAAATCAAATTGCCAATACAATTAGTGGAGCTTCAATAAGCGCTTAAAATGCCAATTGTTGAAGTTTGGCTAGGATTACTGTTAGGAAACTTCAGTTTGAAGCAGCAAGAAACCTTCTATGACAGCCAAAACATTTGGATTTACAACAACTATGGAATGCAGGGCTATTTCATTCTAGACGAGGTAGACAATCCGATAAGCTGAGGCTTAATCCGTTACTGCCGTTCAACCATGAGCACCCTTGCGATTGTGGAAGCTTTTGCTCACTTGCCTGACCCCCGACGAGGAGCCGGACAACGGCACAATCAAGCCCTGTGTCTAGCATTGTTCACCTTAGCAGTGGCAGCAGGATGTCGAGGGTTTCTAGCCATTGGAGATTGGCTCAACGCTTATCACGATGAATTAGTAGGGTTGTTTGACCCAGCTAAAGGACGTTTACCCTCCTACAGCACGATTCGCCGAGTGCTGCTCAACGTAGATTATCAACAGTATTCAGCTTGTTTAGCCAAGTTTTTTGAGATTAGTCCTCGTGCGGGTGAGATGGTAGCTGTCGATGGCAAACGATGGCGTGGCTCCTATCAACTGGTATCGGAGCATTCAACCACTGAGCCGCATCCAGCGATTCAACTGGTGAGTGTGTATTTGGTTGAACGGGGTTTGATTCTTGAACCCTACGAGGTTGAGCATAAGAGCAATGAGATCAAGGTGTTGCCCCAGTTAGTCAAACAGTTCGCTTGCAATGGAGTGGTGTTTGCTTTTGATGCGATCAACACCCAAAAAAAGTTGCACCTCAATTGTTGAGAGTCACAATCACTATCTAGGAGCACTCAAAGGCAACCAATCTGGGCTGCTCAAAGAGGTCAAGGCGAACTTTCAAGTGGAAGACACTTACACAGAATTTAGCAAAGGTCATGGACGCATAGAGGAACGAATAGTTGAAATTTGTCAAACTCTTGATGATATTCGTCCTTGGGCAGGACTATGCACCTTGATTCGCGTGAGGGCTACTCGTACCTTGCTGAAAGGAGAGTATGAAATTGTGGGTAAAACCGAGATACGCTATTACATTTCCTCGTTGCGTGAAACTGCGTGTCAGTTTGCTCACCGAATTCGCTCATATTGGGGTGTGGAAAACAAAGTGCATTATGTGCGAGATGTGACGCAAGCTGAGGATGCTTGTAGAATCCGGATAGTTCCCTTGCCTCAGATATGGGCAATTGCTCGAAATCTGGCACTCAATCTCTATCGGGACTTGGGCTTTAACAATATGGCTCAAGCCCAACGTCGTTGCGGTTTCAGCTTGAAGCAACTCAAATCAATCTTTAGAATGAAATAGCCCTGGCCCATGATCCTTTAATATGCTCTACCAAAGCAGGAATGTCCTTTTCTAGAGTTGACATCCATAGTTTTGGATTGTAATCATAAACTCTAAGCATATGATCAACATCAAATATTTGCTTCGTGCCTATTGCCCGAATTAGCGCAACAGGTTTATCCGAAGCCATGCGCCAACCAAGCTCAAATAAAACATTAGGATTGTGTTCAGTTAAATCTGCTATTACTAGGTCAGCATTACTTAAATCATTAATAATTGTAGATTGGATTACGTCACTACCCTTCTTCTTTGCAGTTTCTGCCTTGAATCCTGCTTGGATGGCAGCCGGAATAATCAGTTGCGTTAATACTTCGTCAAAAAAACCTTCAGGATACTCAGTTGTTCTTTCCGAAAAAGGTATGGCTACAAAAGCAACTAAATCTGTTTTTTCCTCAGGTTCCTAATATAACAGCATCATTAGAATGCTCTTTAATGATGGATGCTTTCTCCTGCTTTTTCTCATCTAGATTAGCTCCACTCAATTTACTCAGAAATTGGATGTTATCTTGGTATACATCGTAAAAACTTTGATGAAACTCATCATCAAGCTCAAATTCAGCTACTAAAGTATTTCTAAGATAATCAAACTTTGGTAGAGGTCTTTTATCATAATGTTCATATACTTTCTTAAAAAGTGGAATGTTTAGAAAAGCCTGTTTGTATCCGCTTATTTCCTCATCTAGAGACCTAGCGTATACAATACTTCTTCCCGTAGCCGCAAGAGAAATTTTCTCAGTTTCCCTACTACCTTCTGTAAATCCGTAGTCACGAGAGGATGCTGTTAGATAGTAGAAATCATTAGTTCCTCGGCTCATTTCTAAGGCTTGTGCAATATCTTCGGTGTCCAAGGTTTCCCACCGTTGAACTCCCTTATTGCTTTGGAAATTTTTATAGATTCCTCTAAAGAAAAATAGGGAACGGTCGTCTTGGTTTGCTATTTCTTTTTCTTTTTCTTTTCTTGGGTTCTCTTTCTTCTGCTCCCTCGGACTCAATTTCTTCTGATCCAGAATCAGGTTCTTCCCTGATTGACTGACAAAACTAAGAAGCTGAAAAACGGCTGAGGACAGTAAATTCACGCTCGAAAAAAGCATTCTGTTGTCGCTTGGAGGCAATAGCAGGTTGAGGGTCAGGCAGACTTGGGAGAAACAGGTAAACCTGAATTTTCCATTGCTGGGTGATGGCAAGGCGAATCCAATTCCAACCGAGCTTGAGATAACTCATTCCCCGATTCCAGTGGGTATCGACTTGGCGACGTTTGCCTGAGGCGACAACCTGCACTCCCTGGAGTACCAGAAACAGCATTGTTAAAGCAATCACTCCGCACAACTGAGAAAGGGCAAACTTGTCCCGCAATCTAGAGGCTTCGAGATTGAATCCGTTAGACTTCAAATCCAAAAACGATTCCTCCACACAAAACCGGAGTCGATACTGAGCAAAGGTTTGCAAGTTCGTCGGCTCGTCGCTCACAATCGTCCAGTGCTCACCACTTTGCTTGTCGTGGGCGAACGCCAGATAAACATTGGGATAGGGTTTAGTTTTGCCGACAGATACCGCATCTGTAAAATAAGCCTGTCCAGGCTGTAACTGCACCGACGATACTCTGCGCCATTGTCCCTGGTGTTGAAACTGAAACGAACGTTTAATCCGAATCCGAAAATGCCAGCCCAGATTGTCTCGGAGATATTTCATCAACTTGCCATCGGCAAAGCCTCGGTCTGCCAACAGAACAATCGCTACACCAACGGGCAGGATTCTTTGGGCTTGCCTGAGCACTCTCTGAATCGTCCACAGCCTGACGGTGCTGCTTGATTGTGCCACCACTCGCCAAGCCACGGGAATAGTTCTGCCCCGATACACCACGCCCACCCACACGATGCAAAAACAATTCCATACGACGGTTGTGTCGAGGCTGAGATACAACCGTTCACGGCTCCACTGGGACAAGGCTTGCCGGATCAGAACATGATGAGCCGCAACGACATCAATCCGTCGATTCGACAACCATCGGCGAAACCGTCTTTGGTGCGACTGAGCAACTTGGGCACGGCTTTTGACATACACGCCAAACCCATTGAGACAAACGCTCTGACTCTGGATCATCCCGATGATCATCCAACATAGGGTTTGTAGATGACGGACATCTTGCCACTGAATCTCACATTGACTCAAACAGCGCGACAGCGCATCATAAAGACGGGAAGTCGGAGACATTGATTTAGTTGATTTGTGTGGTTACTCATCAGCTTAAATCAGGCTCTGCTTCCCTCCTAGCTTTCCTTTCACCCTCCTCCCGTTTTGTCAGTCAAGCAGAGGTTCTTCCTGTTCCTCTAGTTCTGGATTTTCTAAGTCTTCATCCAGTTCTAACTGTTGGGTATTATCATCACCTTCCATAAAACCCCTCTCCCACTTATTTAGTTCTCTTGTGCTAATAGCGAACTGCAATACTATTCTGTACAGCTAGCCCCAAGTGTACCCAAAACACAAGCAGTTGGCATCTCCTCAAACTCAAGCTCACACATTTTGAGTTTGAGGCTTTGGCACTCGCCCAGGTAAGGTGGGATTGTGTTTCTCGAATCATCATCTACTCCCTTAAAGGAAATCACTGAATTTTTCAGCAGCTTGTTTTGATTCCGTCGATCAAATCGGAGCAACAGATCGCCACTTGTATTACAGAAAAGCTTACTGCTCTTGGTTTCCAGCCACACCTGATTGGAGAGCCGGAGCATCCCTTGGTTATTTGTCATCATCAAGCAGCAACGGCAACGAAAACAATCTGGCTGCAATCACACCTCGATACTGCTCCTGTGGGCGGTTGCTTCGCAGTTCCCCGAAGGGGTAAACGCTCTCAATGGCAACATGACCCGTTTATTGAAACGATTGTGGGCGATCGTATTTACGGGAGAGGGGTGGCTGACTCGAAAGCAGCGTTAGCGAAGCTTTCCGAAGGAACTGCTTTATTCATCTATCTTGTCGCCTCACTCTCCATAACCAGTCATTTCAAAACTCAAAGGAACCATATTTCCAGTCATTGCCAATCCCAACCACATGGGTTGTTGTGGGCAGATCCGTTGACCTGTAATGGCGCATCGCTGTTCTTGCTGGGCAACTGCCCTGAACATCGCTCGAATATCTGATATGGAAAACATCGAGGGGTAGGAGGGCAGTGCGAAGCCGTTTTCCTTTGGGGGTAACTGCCAACTTCCATCATGTCGTAACTCGTCTGGTGGCACCTGTCGTTCCACAAACCGCCAGAGCACATCTCGGATGAGGGTCTGATAACCCTGCTCTCCAGATATTTCCCGCAATCGCTCCTTCAGTTCCGGTTCCAAGCGGATACTCGTGATCTGCATTTCCGAAGTGCTACCTCGTTTGGGTGTATTCATAACCAACGCCCTAATTTCTCTAAAAGGCCTTGACGTCTTGTAGTATGTTGTATTACATTTGTAGTATAAGATGGGACACAGAGGAGCTAATCCAATGAACACTCACTCCCTTACTCAAAACAATGGTCTCTTGAAGGTCTTAGAGTTCTTACCCACTCATTTCTCTGGCATTTCCACGCCACTTCAAGACGACTCATTGAATCAGGGAACGTCATTTTCCACTCAACGCACGCAAGTACTCCGCCACCTTCAGAAAACCTATTCTCTGGAACGGCGTTGCTTTCTCTAATTCCTGCTGATTCATCAGCCAACCTGCACCTTGAAAACTGAATCGCCACCTTGGGGGTGTAGCTTAGTGGCTCAAAGCAGTCGCCTGTCGAGCGAAAGATCGTGGGTTCAAATCCCATCATCCCCGTGCAGCCTTGTGGACGACTAGAAAAGTCGTTCTGGTTCTCAGCCAGAAAGAAGCGGGTGCAACTCCCGTCAAGGCTCCCAATGAGGATGTAACTCAGATGGACAGAGTGCTTGTTTCCGAGACAAGTGGTCACAGGTTCGATCCCTGTCATCCTCGTTGCTGTGCCCTGATGTTAGAAGCCTACATACAGTAGAACGATCGTTTGAAACACGATAGGTTGCTGGTGCAATTCCAGTCCTCGCCACCAACCCTGGCGAGGTAGTTCAACCCAAAACAGCTTCTTCAACTTGCACAGCAAATTTATCTCCAGGTCGCCAAGTGGGAAGGCGTTGGTCTGCAAAACCGACTATTGGGTTCGATTCCCACCCTGGAGTCCAATCATTGCAGTGTCACCTAACGGCTAAGGTACTCGGCTCATAACCGAGGATATGTGGGTTCGACTCCCACCACTGGTGCGACACGAGGCTGCTCGTGTGGAGTAGTTGCCCAAGCAACTCAGGTCAGTGTTTAGACCTGTTCCTGTATCCTCCATGCGTTGTTGGTAACAGCAGGGTGTGAAGCAGAGGATAAATGCCTAAGGAGAGTCCAACCACAGGATAAACCGGGCTAAGGAAAGATTGGTATGGTTAGCGAAAGCAAACCTTCATTCTTAAGCTTCGATAGGGAGCAGTCTGTCCGTAGTGGGCGAAAAAGGACAGGAAGGCGCAATAGAGGAAAAATATCAGCGGATTTTTCTGTGAACACCTAGCGCCCGGAGCAGAGAAGGAACCTAACCCAATCGTATCTCTCTAGAGCAGAACGTGCTAAGCCCAATGAGGTCTGTTACTAACAGTAAGCAAGCTGCAAGGCAAGCCTAACTCCTCAGTGGGTAAAGGATGGACAAAAAGCGAAAGCTGTCAACCGAAAGGTAAGGGAAAACAGGACTTGTCCCTGATAACCCGACAGATAGGGCAATGCCCAATCCGAAAGGATGCCGACTTGTCCAGGTGAAGTTCCACGAAAACCTGATGAAAGGTCAAGTGAATTCATAGGAAGAGTTAGATGCAAGCAATAAGCTCCGCAAACGTAACTATGAAGACCCTGATAGACTGGCACTCCACAAACTGGAAAAAGGTCTACCGACTGGTTAACAACCTCAAACGCAGAATTTTTCGTGCCGCTAAGGAGGGCAACCTTAAAAGGATTCGCTCGCTGCAAAAATTGATGTTGAGAAGCTACTCAAACGCTCTTGCAGCCGTAAGAAGAGTGACTCAACTCAATCAGGGGAAGAAAACCCCTGGTGTAGACAAAAGGTAGCACTCAAACCAGAAGAGAGGATTGAATTAGTCCAACAACTACTCAGCCACGAACCCTGGAAAGTGTTACCCGTCCGGCGAATCTACATTCCAAAAGCCAATGGTAAGAAAAGACCATTAGGAATTCCAGTAATGAAAGATAGAGCAATGCAAGCCATTGTTCTCAATGCTCTCGAACCCTATTGGGAATGCAAATTTGAGGGCAGTAGTTACGGATTCCGCCCCGGTCGAAGTTGCCACGATGCAATCGAAGCCTGTTACAACTCTGCTAGATCCGATTCTAGGCAGAAAAAGAAATGGGTTCTGGATGCTGATATTAAAGGCGCATTCGACAACATCTGTCACGAACACCTGATGAGCCAATTAAAGGGGTTTCCAGGGCGGGAACTCATCAGAGATTGGCTTCAGGCAGGAGTGGTAGAGAATCTTGGGAACTACCATCGCTTGGGGAATATACTCCAACTAAACAGGGTACTCCTCAAGGCGGGGTTGCAAGTCCAATTCTTGCCAATATTGCGTTACATGGAATGGAAGAAGCTCTGGGAATCAGGTATCGGTTCCGCCAAGACCGCCAAACCTTTGAACTCCTGAGTAATCGAGCTTTGGTGAAATACGCAGATGACTTCGTAGTTTTCTGTGAAACTAAGGAGGATGCCGAGGAAGTCAAAAATATCTTAACAGAATGGTTGACAGTAAGAGGACTAACGTTCTCGGAGGATAAAACCTCAATCCGCCATTTAAGCGATGGATTTGACTTTTTAGGTTTCAACATCCGGCACTATCCAGTAAAAGATAGAAAGTCAGGTTCTAAACTCCTAATCAAGCCAAGCATGAAATCGGTTGCAAGCCATAAGAAAAGGCTAAAGGCTGAGTGGCAGAAGTTAGTGGGTCAGAACATCAACACGGTTCTCAGGGTACTTAACCCTATTATTCGCGGTTGGTGCAACTATTTCAAACCTGCTGTCTCTGCTGAAGAATTCGATAGTCTAGAGAACTACCTGTATATCCGTAGTAAAAAATGGGCATACAGGAGTCATCGAAACAAAAGTCGAACTTGGATAACACAACGCTATTACGCTAAATTCAAACAAGGTAGGGGGAAAATAAGATTTGGTGACACCAAAGCGAGACAATATCTGCTCTACCACTCGGACTTCAAAATAGAACGCCACACGCCAGTTAAAGGGAACTACTCCCCATTAAATCCTGAACTAAGAGGATATTGGCAATCAAGACAACTTGTGAAACAAGGGAAATTGAGTAAAGACAAAGCCAAACTTGCTGAAATACAAGGATGGAAATGTCCTGTATGTGGGGAATCACTACTCAATAATGAGGAACTGCATAAACATCACAAAATCCTGAGATCACAAGGTAGTAGGGATACCAACGATAACCTCGTTGTGATTCATCTCGTCTGCCACCAAAATGTCCATTTAGGAAATCGAAAAAGCAGCTTTTAGTTGGTCAGGAACTTGCTTAAGCCGGATATGGCGAAAGTCATAAGTCCGGTTTTGAGGGGAGAGGGTTGTGGTGACACAACCTTCTTACCCGACCGACCCATGCACAGATGGTGTAACGGCAACATCGCGGTCTCCAAAACCGTTGTTCGAGGTTCAAATCCTCGTCTGTGCGTTCTACGGTGTGCCCTCATCCGAGAAGCCTACATACTGGTCACTCGCCTGAACAGCGAAGTAGGTTCGACTCCTACAGCCTCCGCCAACTTGGAGGCTGAAAAAACAGCTTCTCAAACTTGCACGCTGTAGAAATCTCAAAGTTTGGTGCCGTAGGCAAATTGGTAAAGCCGTCGATCTTTCAAGTCGATGCTTGCGGGTTCAACTCCCGTCGGCACTGCCAAATCTTGCTCATCCTTGAGCAGCAAAAACCAAACATAGGTCGGCTCGCCTATTAGCGTGGGCAACTGTCTGTAAAACAGCCGCTTCTTGCGTTGCAGGTGCGACTCCTGCCCGACCTACCAATCTATGGAGAGTAAATCGATCAGGCGATCGGCGCTGTTTGCTAAACAGATGGATGAACAATTGTGGTTCGAGTCCACTGCTCTCCGCTGCGTAAGGACGTGGTGTAACTGAACAACATCTCAGATTACGAACCTGAAGAGTGGGGGTTTGAGTCCCTCCGTCCTCGCCAATTCATGGAGGTTGTCCGGCACGGACGAGGAAAGCGTCTTGAAAACGCCTGCGGGTGAAATACACCGTCAAGAGTTCGATTCTCTTAGCCTCCGCTTGTGGGAAGTTGGTGAAGCTGGTGCTCACGTGCCGCTGAAGACGGCGAGAAGGCGGTTCAATCCCGTCACTTCCCACTCATTGCCCCATAGCTCAATGGCGGAGCGATCGCCTGTTAAGCGAAGGATTGTAGGTTCGAGTCCTACTGGGGCAGCCATTTATTGCAGGATGGACGATTGGCAAGTCGCTCTGACTCTGAATCAGAGAGAGGTTGGTTCGACCCCAACTCCTGCATCCATCTTGCTCGCCAACGAGCAGCAGAATTTAATGCCCTGTGGTGAAATTGGCATCCACGTCGCTCTTTGAAAGCGAAGTTTCAGGTTCAAACCCTGGCGGGGCAGTTGGGAGGTAAACAGTCGCCTGGGTCAATCCCCTGTATTCCTCCCATTTCTCACTCCTGTAGCCCAATCGGCAGGGGCGGCTGTCTCAAAACCAGTCGATGTGCGGGTTCAAATCCCGCCAGGAGTACCAGATTTAGTGCTGAGTGCTGAGTGCTGAGTGCTGAGTCATTAGCTCAGTCCTCAGTCCTCGTTACTCAGTCCCTTATTTGCTGCTGTAGCCCAATTGGAAGAGGTGCTGGTCTTAGAAACCAGAGGTTGTGGGTTCAACTCCCACCAGCAGTACCAAGCATCGGGATGTAATTCAGTGGTCAGAAGCCTTGGTTTTGGGACCAAGGAGTCGTGGGTTCAAATCCTACCATCCCGACCATTTGCCCTTGTGACGGAACTGGAATACGTGCTGGCTTCAGAGACCAGATTTTGTGGGTTCAAATCCCACCAAGGGTACTGTGCTCCCGTGACGGAACTGGAATACGTGCTAGGTCGAGAGCCTAGATTGTGCAGGTTCAAATCCTGTCGGGAGCACCAAGCACCGAAGGCGGAAGTGGTGGACGCGCACGCCCGATAAGCGTGTGATTAGCAGGTTCGACTCCTGCTCGGTGTACCAAACGTTTGGGTCGTTGGCAGAGCGGTTATGCAGCCGCCTTTTAAGCGGACTTATCCAGGTTCAACCCCTGGGCGACCCACCTTTGGGCTGTTAAAGCTCAGTTGGCAGAGCAGCCGCCTCTTAAGCGGAAGTGCGTAGGTTCAAAGCCTACACAGCCCACCAAATGCCCCTGTGATGCAACGGGTAGACATTGCTTGCTTAAAACAAGTGTGTTGCAGGTTCGAGTCCTGTCAGGGGTATGCGGAGATGGAGCAACAGTGGCTCGGAAGGTTCATACCCTTCAAATCAGTGAGTGCAATTCTCACCTCCGTCACCGGATGCTGGTGTGGCTCAACGGTAGAGCAACTGTCTTGTAAACAGTCGGTTGCAGGTTCAAATCCTGTCACCAGCCCCAGAATGCGAATGGTGCAGCGGCAAGCATCCCTGGCTTCCAACCAGGAGACACGGTTCGAGTCTCGTCTTTCGCTCCAAATCGTGCGGGTGTGATGTAGCGGCAAGCATCTGAGTGCGCCACACTCAGCGCATGGGTTCGAGTCACATCACTCGCTCTCGTAGTCCTGTAGCTCAAGGGTGGAGCATCTGTCTTACAAACAGAGGGTTGCAGGTTCAAATCCTGCCGGGACTACCAACTTGTGGGAGTGTCGCCTAATGGAAGGGCATCGATCTTCTAAATCGACTTGTGTAGGTTCAAATCCTGTCACTCCTGCCATACGGGTCTGTAGCTTAACTGGGAAAGCGTCTGCCTTGCAAGCAGAAAGATGTCGGTTCAAATCCGACCAGAATCCACCAAACCTGGGTCTGTAGCTCTAGTGGCAGAGCGCCTAAACTACCTTGTACCCCAACAGGCAAAGCTTACATACTCACTTCCTGTTAAGAAGCAAAAACTGCTTTGTGAACTTGTACGAGGGATGAGTGCAATTCTCATCGGAAGGCAGTCGGTTCGACTCCGACCAGATCCACCAACTGGGACCATAGCTCAACTGGCTAGAGCGCCTGTCTTGCAAACAGGAGGTTAGGGGTTCAAGTCCCCTTGGCTCCACTGTGACTGAACCCGAAGTGGTGGAGGGGCTGGTTTGTGACACCAGTGTTAGCGAGTTCGACTCTCGTCAGTCACCCCAGATTCAGTGCTGAGTGCTGAGTGTTGAGTCGTTCTAATTACCTCACAGTCCTCGTTACCCAATCCTCACAAGGAGGTGATCACAATGGTACATATTCGATTTGAAGGACGCTCTTTAGACGTAACTGAAACTCAACTAGGAATTACCACAGGCATGAATGATGTCGCGGTCAAAGAACAAGTTTCCAGACATCTGGATGTCAATGCCAATCGGCTCTCTGCTTATGTGGTCGATCGCCGTCCAGGTGGAGATCTCATCATTCGTCCTGAAGCCGTTTACGGTTAAACATTTCCACTTCGTGCCCTAACCGAAAAAGCTTACATACTTGCTCAATGGTAGAGCAATCGCCTATTAAGCGATTGGTTACAGGTTCAAATCCTGTGTATGACACAACCGCTTTTTAACTTGCACGAAGTGGCATCACTCTAATTGCTGGAGGTGAAAGCAATGAAGCCAATTAATTTCTACAACATCAAGCTAGACGATGAGTTAGAGAATCTTGATGAATTTGAACTATTCTGCTTTTGAACCCTCTAGTAAACGTCGTCGTGGCTATCCATCAGAAACTGCTGTCAAACAAGGACATTGCATCGTTCACGGTGATAAAGAACTTCAAGAAAAGCTGGGCAACAACGATTTGTGCCCTTGCAGTTCTGGACGTTCCTTTCAAGCGATGTTGCCGCAACAGTGGCAGATATGACGGTAGTTTACGCAATCACTACTTTTAGGCAATAGCCTTACCCATTTTCACTTTTACTGGCAGTTGTTGCCGCGCCCTGATCGCAGAAGCTTACATACTCTCCACCAAACCCAAGGTGCGTATCGGTCGGGATACGCTGCAAGCCTGAGACCGATTAGCAGGCAAACCTGAAGGGTAACGCCTTCAGTCAAGCTTCTGTAACTTGCGCGGTGACTCTTCACCGTTGCGTGCAACATCTGCCTCCTCAATTTTGGATTTGCGATTTTGGATTTTAGATTGCCATCCAAAATCGCAAATCCAAAATCCAAAATGCTTCAAGGAGGTTCCCATGAACAATACTGAACGCGATTTGCGACTGGAAATGCTCAACAGCTTGCTCACCACACCTCACCGCAAGCTGGAGCAGGTGGCAGAAATCCACCAACTGATCGTCGAACTTGACCCGATCTTTTACGGACACCTGGCTGTCTGGTATCAGCGCAATGGCGATGTGCGTGACCACAAGGAAGTGTTTGTCGCTCACCTGCTGACCAGCGATTTAACTGAACACCGTGATGCTGGTTTTGTCATGCTGCAAGAGTTTCCACCTTACCAGGTGGCTCGTGTCGTAGACTTCATGAAGCAGCACCGCAACAAGCTCCCGCGTTCTGCTCGGACTGCCGTGCAGCGGTATCTAAAGGTGCGGGAAAGCAACCCTGCCCTGTTCGATCGCGCGGCACTGCGGGGACGCAAGGCAATGAAGCACCTGTATGCCTCGTTGCACATCAAGCCGGTGAGCGGGCGAATGCCATTCTGTTCCGTGACCAGCCTCCCGTTGGTTCGCTGGCAGACGTACTGAAGCAGCTTGGCTAAGGCTGAAAGTTCAGCAGAACAGGCACGATTGATTGTCGAGTTTAAGCTGCCCTATACGATCGCCATTGGTGCCATCAAGCAACTGACTCCCACCGTTCTGGTGGCGTTAATCAACAGCATGACTCCCCAGGAAGTGATCAACAACCTCAAGTCTCTCAAGGCAAGAGGGCAATGGATCACCCAGAGGTGAAGGCGTTGATCGATGGAAACTGGACGAGGCATCCAAGAGTGCGCGAGTTGCCGCATTCAAAGCACAGGTTGCAGCCGATGCGGCGGATCTCGATGACGATACCCTGGCTCGGTTGGAGAAGGTGACCAATGAGCAGGTAAAGCGGCGTGGTGTGATTACCCGTCCACTGCATTGCTCGTGGACAAGTCGGGTTCGATGGAGAATGCGATCGAGTTAGGGAAGCGACTTGGCTGCCCTGATCTCTGGCATCACTCAGGCAAACCTGTTTGTTTACGCCTTCGATAACATTCCCTACCCTGTAAATGCACAGGGCAAGGAGTTGACCGACTGGGAGCGGGCATTCCAGCACATCAAGGCAGGTGGTGGCACCAGCATTGGTGCGCCTCTGGAAGTGATGCGGAAGAAGCGGCAGATGGTTGACCAAATCATCGTCGTGACAGACGAAGGCGAGAACGCGGCTCCCTACTTCGGTGAGGTTTACAAGACCTACTGCCGGGAGTTGGCGGTCATGCCCAATGTCGTAATCGTCCGTGTGGGTGGTTACTGCAACTGGTTAGAGAGTCAACTGAAGGGACAGCAGACCCCTGTAGAAACGTTTACCTTTGCGGGAGACTACTACAGCTTGCCCAACGTTGTCCCGCTGCTGACACGCCCGTCTCGTCTGGATCTGCTGATGGAGATTCTGGACATGCCGTTGCCTGTGCGATCGGATAAGTAGAGCTAGAATAGGGCATACTTCAAGTGCTGAGTGCTGAGTGCTGAGTGCTGAGTATGCCCTTTCTACTGTGCTGTGTTGACTTGGAGCAAGGGAGATCGCTGATGGTACAAATTCCAGAAAAACAATTACTTTGGAAGCGTTTCTGAAATTGCCAGAGACAAAACCAGCAAGTGAATATATTGATGGGCGCATTATTCAAAAACCTATGCCTCAAGGAAAGCACAGCACATTACAGGGAAAATTGGTTACAGCGATCAACCAGATTGTTGAAAACCAAAAAATTGCTCTGGCTTTCCCAGAATTACGTTGTACTTTTGGTGGAAGATCGATCGTTCCTGATGTCTCTCTCTTTGCCTGGAATCGAATTCCAGTAGATGACAATGGCGACATTGCGAATGTCTTCCCCATTTGCCCAGATTGGACGATAGAAATCTTGTCGCCTGATCAAAGCCCGACCAAAGTTATTGGAAATATCTTGTACTGCTTAAAACATGGTTGCCAGATGGGTTGGCTGATTGATCCAGAAGAGCGATCGATTCTCGTTTATCCATCAGGACAACAACCCGAATTTCTTCAGGAAGAACATGAGTTATTACCCGCTTCAACTCTGGCTGCTGACTTGCAATTAACAGTCGGAGATATTTTTAGTTGGTTGAAGTTGTAGACGCTGTGATTTTAGGCATTTCTAGATCCCTCAACTCAAAAAAGGAGGGAAAAAGAGAATCCTTCAAGTTCCATTTTTCGAGAGATTTGGAAGGAATTAAAATAATTTGCCACTATATTAATATTTTTCAAGCATCCTTTAGAAGCAGATTTGCACTATAAAAGGTTCTCCCTCAAAATTCAAATACTCTAGTTTCTTTAGAAGTAATTCTTTTAAGTGCAAGTTATTATGTTCAACTCAGGGCTATTTCATTCTAGACGAGGTAGACAATCCGATAAGCTGAGGCTTAATCCGTTACTGCCGTTCAACCATGAGCACCCTTGCGATTGTGGAAGCTTTTGCTCACTTGCCTGACCCCCGACGAGGAGCCGGACAACGGCACAATCAAGCCCTGTGTCTAGCATTGTTCACCTTAGCAGTGGCAGCAGGATGTCGAGGGTTTCTAGCCATTGGAGATTGGCTCAACGCTTATCACGATGAATTAGTAGGGTTGTTTGACCCAGCTAAAGGACGTTTACCCTCCTACAGCACGATTCGCCGAGTGCTGCTCAACGTAGATTATCAACAGTATTCAGCTTGTTTAGCCAAGTTTTTTGAGATTAGTCCTCGTGCGGGTGAGATGGTAGCTGTCGATGGCAAACGATGGCGTGGCTCCTATCAACTGGTATCGGAGCATTCAACCACTGAGCCGCATCCAGCGATTCAACTGGTGAGTGTGTATTTGGTTGAACGGGGTTTGATTCTTGAACCCTACGAGGTTGAGCATAAGAGCAATGAGATCAAGGTGTTGCCCCAGTTAGTCAAACAGTTCGCTTGCAATGGAGTGGTGTTTGCTTTTGATGCGATCAACACCCAAAAAAAGTTGCACCTCAATTGTTGAGAGTCACAATCACTATCTAGGAGCACTCAAAGGCAACCAATCTGGGCTGCTCAAAGAGGTCAAGGCGAACTTTCAAGTGGAAGACACTTACACAGAATTTAGCAAAGGTCATGGACGCATAGAGGAACGAATAGTTGAAATTTGTCAAACTCTTGATGATATTCGTCCTTGGGCAGGACTATGCACCTTGATTCGCGTGAGGGCTACTCGTACCTTGCTGAAAGGAGAGTATGAAATTGTGGGTAAAACCGAGATACGCTATTACATTTCCTCGTTGCGTGAAACTGCGTGTCAGTTTGCTCACCGAATTCGCTCATATTGGGGTGTGGAAAACAAAGTGCATTATGTGCGAGATGTGACGCAAGCTGAGGATGCTTGTAGAATCCGGATAGTTCCCTTGCCTCAGATATGGGCAATTGCTCGAAATCTGGCACTCAATCTCTATCGGGACTTGGGCTTTAACAATATGGCTCAAGCCCAACGTCGTTGCGGTTTCAGCTTGAAGCAACTCAAATCAATCTTTAGAATGAAATAGCCCTGGATTGGAAGCGGCGTGACAGGAATCCGGCTAGACCCTACTCGCCTTCTAGAACTCAATCTATTAGCGATTATAAATTCGCTTGAAGAAGGAGGAAAAATTACTACCGAAGAGATAAGAATTATCCTCCACCCAAAATACATAGAAGATATTAATTTGAATGATTTTCAAAGTATGTGGGGTCAACGTTAAAACAACCCCAATTTAAAGCACTATGAATAATTTATGACTCTTGCCTCTGAACAAACTCATGCTGGTAGCCTTATATCACGAATCGTCGATCGCCATACCATTGGCTCAATTCCCGCTCAATCTCATCGAGGATAGCGATCGCCTCCTTGATCGATTCTGCATCAGCCGCTAATAACGCAAACACTGACTCAACCCGTTGTTGATAGTCCGCAGGACAAAGCGTAAAGCCATTAGCAAGTGCTACAGCGCCCTTCTCATTCAGCAGGTATGTCTCATTCAGTGCAAAGAGTACCTGATTCATGCACGCCACACTGCGAAAACAGCAGCCTGCGGCATAAGCAACATCACCCCGTGCAACTGCCTTCTGAGCAATCATCAGGGAGAAACTAATTTCCCATGCGAATTTGTTAATCGTCGACTCCTTAAGCTTTGCTGGATAAGGCGTTGTCTTAGCCTTCAAAGTCGCTAAAACGCTATTTGGATCGTGAAGTGGCAGACAAAGGGCGACTTCACCCATGTAGATCGAAGACACAAAACCGTGGGGATGTCCGGGTTGGTAGTCGATCGCAATGTTTCCAGCATGACAGTCATCAATGACTTGATTTACCTGGGCAATATCCCGATAGAGGAAATCGACCGGAATACCTTCCACCTTCAGCCATCCTCCACCATTAATCCATTTTCCCCACTCGCCGATTGGGGTGATCAGGTTTGTACGATGGTTATCGTCCAGTTCAGAGGCGAGGTGATTGAGTGCAAGGAGATCAGGTGGGTTCTCTGGCTGGTAATAAAGTCCCAGATCCACATCAGACTTGGGTGTATGGTTGCCCCTTGCCCTTGAGCCTCCCAGCGATCGCTCCAATTCCCTCAACCGACTGCAAGCGATCGACAACATGATGAATGAACTGGGGCAACTGCTGATTCATATTGCTCCGTCCCATCGCTTGTTCTAAGCAGCAATTGGGTGAACTGAAGCAGCAAAACTCACCACTCCAGTTCACCCACGACAGATTGCCAATCTGGAACTGATTGTACCTGCTTCAGCCCAGGTTCAGCGATTTCGAATCCATCTGCACTCTCTTATTTGGGTCTTACTGGTGAACCCAGGCAAGAAATTTTTGTTGCTGTGGGTCTTGCTTTAGCTTCTCCAGAGTACCCAAGTGCAGTGCCAGATGAAAGCTGTCGTAGAGCGCGTGGATTTGTCGGTGCCAGGCAGGAAAACCCTTTCACTGAATTGTAGGAGGATGCCAACCACTGATCACCCAACGCGAACGAGCAGCTACAATGACCGAATTATTCATCCGTAATGCAGCAAGCAGCTTTGCTGTGCTGAAGGCATCGTGGCTCGTCCGACTGGCGTTTGCCCCTCCACTCGTGTTGCATCCAGGCTCCAAGCGAAGTGTTCTGACCACTGCTGTGCCCTCGGATTAAACAAGGGCACGATTTCTCCGGTGAGCGGATCTGGAACTGCGATCAAGTCGGACTTGTACTCATTACAGGAGCGACAAGCCAAACAAACATTTTCAAAGGAAGTGTTCCCACCTTTGGACTGGGGCTGAATAGGGTCAAAGCTCATCGGCAGACCGCTGTTGGCTTCGCTAGTCAAGCAGTAGCAGCAGCGATGGCGTGCAGCGAAGCTGATCCGTTCCGGATCGCACTCTCGAATTTGGGTCTTTAAGGATTCAGAAATATAGGCAGACACAAGCGATCAGGAATGGGGAACACGATGACCACGCCAATGGAGAAGAGCAGCAGCATGGGCTTTCCGTAACATGAAAAGATCGGCCTGCGATCGCGTAGCGTCTCTGGTGGAGCATCGCAGTTCTGCCAACTCCACCCGTTCTGCTGAGGTAAGAGTGTGTTCTTTGTTGCGCTCCAACAACTCGAAATGCCGTGCCATCTCCTCCTCAGCCTTGTGACCTGTGGCAACCTTCCATAGAGCCTCATCTTCCAAACGATCAAGAGCGGCTAAATCTGCCTGAAACTCATCGGGTGCATTCTCCAATCTGGAGGACTACCGACTTTCAGCGCATGGAGCATGACCTCTTCAAGCGCACCCTAAGGGATCAGCGAAGCTGCACGCCCCGTTGCGATCGCTGTATTGACCAGTCGCTGATAGATAGGATCTGGAAGTTGGAGTGTGACAGTTGCAGTCATACGAGGACAACAAGTTTATCTTCTTGTAGGTAGCGCCCTGAAGGGCAGGATGGAATAGGGGTGAACCTAAAGAAGTTTTGAGCGGATGTCAGTGAGTATGACAATGCATACCTGTCCAAGTTGAGAGTCACAAGAGATTAGTTGCAATGGTCAAACTCGTCATGGCAAACAAAATGACAAATGTCGCGACTGTGGTCGTCAGTTTGTGCTCGACCAACATGGAAAGCCATGACCTCAGAGCAGTATGAGTTGATTGAGCGGATGTTGCTCGAGCGCATCCCATTAGCTGGAATTGCCCGTGTTCTGCAAATTTCTGAAGATACAGTGCAACGCTATGTGAACGCCAAAGCTGCCGTGAGTTCAGGTAGGAGACCGGAGTGCGCTGTCGGCTCAAGCGTTGTGGGGTTCAAGGCCACCTGTGTAGCGGCAATGGGCGGTGATTGACACTGGCCATTGCAGTGCTGATGGTGCAGTGCTACCCAGGAAACGGCATCGCAGTGTCGATAAAGACAGTGGGTTGACCAGTGACATCGAACGATTCAACTGCACCTCGAGACAACGGTGTCCCGATTCCTCAGAAGGTGCTTGTCGTTCTCGCAAAAGTTAGACAACCCCATTGCAGCCATTTGGAATTTTGTGCATCACTACAATGAGACACGACGACGCAAGCTAGCTCTTGTTTGATTTGCCTTTCCTTCAAGGCACTACCTTGACTGTATAGTTTAGGTCTGCTGCCCAAGAAAAATCGAATTGTTAAGGCAGTTTCTGCACATCGGGTTCTACCCAGGTAGAGCGAGCTTCCCAGGACATCAGGCGATCGCGACTATAGTACCTGAATGGCAATGCTGGATCCCCGCAGTGATGAATTAGGGTGTTAATGGTTTCCGGGTTACAAGTGTTTAAACAATGCTGCGCTAGAAACTGTTGCACCATATGAATCCAAAATAGGGTGATGGTTTCGTGATAGCCGCCTGTGGGAGTGGTTTGAATTTCATTAGCGGCGTTGTATTGCTGGATTCCCTTTCGAATTCGCTGAATTGCCTCCTGTTGGGGGTAGTGGACGATATACCACAAAGCAACGGTTAAGTGTACCTGGTGAGTCCACTGCGATCGCGGTAAAGTATGATCCTCAAACGCACGCACCAGGCTCTCAATTTCGTTGGTCGTCGTGTACATCACCTTGAGTCCTATGGCAAAACTCTTCGACTGCATTACGGATGAACTTCAGCGCTTCATTGTAGCCCAACATCTCTTTTTGTGGCGACAGCGCCTCTGAGTCAGGCAGGACATGTCAACCTGTCTCCGAAAGGATTAGACAGCTTTCAAATTCTCTCTCCCAATCGCGTTGCCTACCTGGATTTAACCGGAAGCGGCAATGAAACCTCGGCTCATTTGCAAGAGAACCAGCGCATTACGTTTATGTTCTGCGCTTTTCAGGGACCGCCCTGCATTCTGCGGCTCTACGGTCAGGGATACACGGTTTTGCCAACCGATTTCGAATGGCATGCCCTTCATTCGCGGTTTTCTCCCATTCCCGGAACGCGTCAAATTGTAGTTGCAGATATCGATCGCGTGCAGACCTCCTGCGGTAATGGCGTTCCTTTGTATGACTATCTTGGCGAACGGGAGGCGATCGTGAAATGGGCTGTGAAGAAAGGCGATCAGGGACTAAACGACTACTGGCAGCAGAAGAACCTAGTGAGCATTGATGGATTGCCGACTCCGTTAGGAGTCGTTAAAAATGATTCGTTGTCGAGAAAATGGGCAACGGATGACAGACCATCACCCATTGCCCCTCATCTCTTTTTGCTACTAGAAACTGAACGTTGTGCGGATTGTCCCAATTACAAAGTCGTCATTGCGGCTGTCTTGGTCTGGATTGGTAATCCAGACAACACCGGGTGTGACCGAGATGTTGTTTGTAATCTGGAACTTGTAGAACGCTTCAAAATGCCAGGAGTCGTCATTGCCGAAGCCAAGGTTTCTCAAATTCCCCGAGCCAGGCAAACCTAGCGATATGGGAATTCCCCGCCAACGTTGAGGCTGCCCAGGTAGGGTTCTCGTCCGACAAAAATTCCTCCCAGATTTCCTTTCTTAAACAAATCAGGAAAGGCTAATCCACCCCCGTAGTACCAAATCTCACCCCCACCTGTGTTGATGAGTTTCAGGTCGGTGAAACCGCCAAACGCATTGAACACAATGCCTCGCGTGATTTTAATCGAACCTTCAATCCCATAGGAGTTGGTAACGGCATCAACCCCAAAACCGCCAGCCGCCGAAAGACCAGTGTGAACTGCATTGGCTGGAACGGTACCTGTGTAGAAGGTGCCATCATTTGCACCCAGGTTGAAGATAGCATTCCCAGACTTGTGGAAGGCATTGACGTAAGTTAGACCAAGCTGAATCCAATCAGTCGGGGTGATGGTCAACTGTCCAAACGCGGAATAGTCGCCATTGAACAGGCCACGTCCTGGAGACGGGTCGTTGGCGTTCGTTGCCAGATAGCCACCCGACAGAACAAATCGCCTGTCTGCATCAAGGGCAAGGTTAACCGTTGCGCCTGCTCCTCCTCCAATCCGGTAGATGGGGCTTTCCTGCGCGAAGGTAGAGATGGCTCCGTTTCCGCCATCGAAGTCTTCAAAGTAGGGGTTTACGGTGCTATAGACGTAGTATCCCGTATGCCCTTCAGCTGCCGAAACAAAGAATCTCACCCGATCGCCCAGCGGAAAGGTGTAGTCTAAGCGATCAATAAATACGGAGTTACCGCCCCGGTTGTTAACCCGGAAAGCGGGTAAGCCTTCGGCAGTTCCTCTGAAGTTAATATCCGGTGAAATAATATTGGGTTGGATGAAAAAGGGAGAAAAGTTACCTGCGGCCAGACGGGTGGTTAGCAAATCTTTACCCGTGAAGCTTGTCAACAACCCTAGACGTACACGGTCTTGAAAAACGGTGGTGTTATTATCCTCAACTTGTCGGCCAAAAATATCGCTGATATTAAAAATACCTTCGCCGACCAGTTTAGTTGTTGTGGAGAACTGTTGTTTTTCGAGGGTAGTGGTGCGAGCTTCCAAGGCATCAACACGACCACGCAATGCAGCAAGCTCAGACGCAAATTCTTCTTGAAGCCGTTGGATTGTGACCAGGTCTTCTTTTCTAACGTAATCGGAGAGGGCTGCCGTCAAAAGCTCGTTAATGCGGTCTAAACAAGCATTTACACCAGCGGCAAATTCATAACGGCTCAACGCACGGTTGCCCCGATAGGTTTTATCAGGGTAGCCCACAATGCAACCGTAACGCTCAACCAGAGATTGCAATGCTTGAAACGCCCAATCGGTTGGTTTGACATCCGACAGTTGAGAAACGGATGTAACCTGGTCTGCGGCGTCAGAATCCTGCGCGCTACCTTCGTTTGCGTACTGAGTAACTTCTTGTGAAGAGCGATTGGTTTGACGGGATGTAGGGGTGGTTGCAGTAGGGGCAATGGCTTCAGCAACAACATCCGGTTTTGCTAACGATCGTGCTGGGGTGGATTGAGATTGGGCGATCGCAGGCAGTTCTGGTGCTGCCTCTAAAGGCACGGTCGCAGCGTTAGCAGAGCTAGCCAAAACCAATCCCAGCAAGGCAGGAGCGGCTAATAAGGAACTTCTGATTATGTTGAAACCATAATTTACTCCTCACACGTCTTAAATGCACTTCACCTGTCATTAAGTATAGGAGCGTCTACCGTTGCCTGAGTCAAAAATTCCTCTAATTGGCTAATAAGTTAGTTAACAAATTCCGAGGCTATTGCAACACAGGCATGGCAGCTCCTAGATACATTGCTTTTCGAGGTCTAAGCGTGTTCTAACCTAAATGACAGAGCGCTATCACTGCCAGGACATGCTTTAAGGGGACTGAGGACTGAGTGCGAGAACTGAGGACTGAGTGCGAGAGAGGTAATACTCAGTCCTCAGCACTCAGCACTCAGCACTACCTCAACCGGAAGTTAAGGCTTTTCAAGCAAATCCTAGTTAAGGTTGAACAGCACATGTGCGGTCACCCTTCTTAAGGGTCAAACTCGCATTACTGTTGCCCAAGCGATACTGACCACCCACTTCCTGAAGCGTTACCGTAATCGTCATATCCTTATTCCTGAGACCTGCGGCAATCTTCGGATTAATTGGCAGTTTGACGCTGGTTTGACCCGCAGCGATCGTTACGCTGGAAGGTGAAAAACCGGGCATTTCGTAATCGTTATTTAATTCTGCCGTCCCACCGATACTAAATTTGACCTCTAGAGGTTGGTCAGACTTCTCGCTGGTACGGGTAATCGTGAAGAAGCTGTTAGTGGCTGGAGTGAAACGGCACTGTCCGCCTTGGATAGCCGAACCGTGTTTTTGGGCATCTCCGCCAGACGAGACGCTGACCGTTGGTAAGGTTGGCTGCGCGGGTGCTTTATCAACAATGTTGATGGTGGCGGTTGCTGAGTCGGGCTGATAACCCGTCCCCGCTTTGAGTTTTAAGGTCAACGGTTTGGCTGCATCCACTTTCAGTGTGTCTTTCGGAGTCACGGTGATTACCGCTTCCTTTCCTGAAGCGATCGTGACCTGACCGCTGAGAGGATTGAAATCGACACCGGATTGAGCCGCATTAGCACCACCGGGAACAATCTCATAACCTATCGTCAGTCCTCCAGATGGGACATCCTTATCAAGCTGAACCTTGAATGCACCGTTCTGTTTGGTGACTTTGTTGGCATCCCCTGCGGCAACAATTTTTGCAACTAGCGCAGGCGCTTTATCAATGATGTTGATCGTAGCGGATGCTAAATCAGGCTCATAGCGCCCATCACCCGCCTTAAGCTTCAAGGTTAACGGCTTGGTCGCATTAACTCCCAGGCTACCTTTTGGAACAACAGGAATCAGCGCCTCCTTTCCAGCAGAAATCGTAACCTGACCGCTCAGAGGGGTAAAATCAACGTCGGATTGAGCACCGTTGGTACCACTGGAAACAATTTCATAGTTTACCGTCAGCCCACCTGCAGGAGCATCCTTATCAAGCTGAACCTTGAATGCACCGTTTTGCTTAGTGACTTTGTTGGCATCCCCTGCGGCAACAATTTTTGCCTTGGTTACTGGTATCAAAACGATCGAAGTTTCAACCCTGAAGTTTGCTTCGGTGGTATGACGCTCAGCATAGAACAGATCGAGGGGATAGGTCTGTCCTTCCGTAAGTCCAAGCGTATCCAAGTCAACGCTCTTCTCCTCCTTCGAGTGAACTCCTCCCAGGTCTATGACTAGCTGTTTATTAATGAAGATCCAGAGGTCGTCGTCTCCACGGAATCCAAACTTTTGGCCTTTTTGTAAGTAAACTCCGTATGCGCTTCTAACGTGAAGTGAAAGTTGTGATTGGAATTGGAGAAGTTGCCTAACAGTTCCCCATCGATCGGGAAGAAACCACCTCTGGACTTGAAGGGTTCATCAGCAGCGCTATCAAGGACATAAGTATTTTGAGCGGTTTTTTTGAGAGTCAGCTTGTAATCAGCCTTGGTCGCATTGCTGGGATGGTCGTTACTAAACCATTTGTCGAATGCATCTTTGCCATTTGTCCAGATGTCGGTAGTTCCAGCATGAACAGGTTTTCCGTTAGCTCCCAGGGTAGTTTGAACAATCCCTGTTACAAGCCCAAATCCATGAGGTGGGAATTTTGCAAGTTCCTTTCCGGCTCTGGGTGCCATCTCAAAATCCGGGTGGGTAGGAGTGAAATCTCGAATTGTTGCAGAAATTACGAGGGTATCTGGAAGGCTTTGAGCGGCACTCTGAGGATTTGATCCAGCGGTTGTGGGGGCAGGCATTGACAATCTCCTTTATGGTTTAGATTGGTTGACGAATTACATGGGGACTCAAATGTTTGTCAGCCAATATAGATGATGGGCATCATCTGAGAACCACAGTCCAGAGCTAAACGGATGCACCGAGCGGTTTGGTTGTTAACCCGATCAATGCTGAAACTGAAAACACGATCGAACTAAACTATTCCGGAACAATAAAATTAGTTTTTTCACGATCACTATTGATTTGTCAAATGCACCGATTGGTAGAACTTCTACAGCATTTTCTGTAGCTTTTGAATTACCTTCTCGTCACAATCCTAAAGTGTTAGTGACCAGAGATTTCACTGATCACAACGCGCCTGGTTTGAAACTGAGCCAGAACAAGGATCGGCTTTGCAGTTGCCTAAGTAGGCAAAACCGATGATTGAAAACGGTTCTTATAAGGATGAAAACACTTTCACTTAATTTGAATCACTCGGATGAGTGAAGTTTGACCAAATAAGTAGTTTGGATTTGAACAAATCAGGTTCAAATATGAGTAATTCGATACCATTAATTAGGAACCGAACATCAGAATTAATAGACGTAACCCTGAAGCTAAACCATTTTTGTGTGATTAAAAGAATAAATTCAAGCCTCTGTAACTTTTCTAAATTGATTTCTAAATTGAAAGGGTTGCAGCTAGGCGTCTTTATTTGGAAATGATTTGGAGGGGAAGAGAATTGAAGCGGATGCAGCTTTATGGAGGCTTGTGACGGTAGAATTGATCAATTTAGTACGGATGAACGCACCTTCAGTATGCATAACCGTATCTATTCAGGTGAAAGTGCGCTGACCTGAGAGCTGAAACGATAAAATGTTAAGGATTGTTTCTTCCTGCCCCTATGCCTAAGCGTGTCAATCGTTCGGATAGCAAGCCTGTGACACCTGAAAATGGTCATGCTGCAAGTCCTGCCGCAGCGCTCAACACCATTCGCATTCGAGGCGCACGGCAGCATAACCTGAAAGACATTGACCTGGAGTTGCCCCGCGATCGACTGATTGTATTCACGGGGGTTTCTGGCTCCGGAAAATCGTCTCTGGCGTTCGACACCATTTTTGCCGAAGGGCAACGGCGCTATGTGGAATCGCTGAGTGCTTATGCCCGACAATTTTGGGACAGGTAGATAAACCCGATGTAGATGCGATCGAGGGATTGAGTCCCGCTATCTCGATCGACCAAAAATCCACGTCCCATAACCCGCGGTCTACGGTAGGAACGGTTACTGAGATTTACGATTATTTGCGTCTGCTGTACGGACGGGCCGGTGAACCCCATTGCCCCATGTGCGATCGCTCCATCTCTCCCCAAACGGTCGATCAAATGGTGGATCGAATTATGGAGTTGCCTGATCGTACCCGCTTCCAGATTCTGGCTCCAGTAGTGCGTGGCAAGAAAGGGACGCATAAAAAGCTGATTTCTAGCCTTGCCGCAGAAGGATTTGTGCGGGTTCGGATTGATGGCGAAGTGCGAGAACTGGGCGATTCAATTGAACTGGATAAGAACCAGAGCCACACGATCGAAATTGTGGTCGATCGTCTGGTCAAAAACCAGGCATTGAAGAACGCCTGACCGATTCTCTGATGACTTGCTTGAAGCATTCCGAAGGGATTGCAGTGATCGATATTGTTCAAGAAGAGGGAGCCGGAAGCGGAGAGCCTGGAGTGGGGAAGGTTGTGGAGCTTCCTGCCGGAAGGAGACGCAAAGCCGCCGAGAAAGCCGGAGATTACCAGACCTCCGACTCCACATCTCAACCTCAACCCCTGCACCCCTTGTCTTCTCCGAAAACTTCGCCTGTCCCGAGCATGGAGCAGTTATGGAGGAACTATCCCCTCGTCTGTTCTCCTTCAACTCGCCCTATGGCGCTTGTCCCAACTGTCATGGGTTGGGTAGCCATCGTAAGTTTTCGCCGGATCTGGTAATACCAAATCCAGAATTACCCGTTTATGCCGCGATCGCCCCGTGGTCCGATAAAGACAATACCTACTACCTTTCGCTGTTGTGCAGCGTTGCGAATGCCTTTAGCTTTGACATTCAAACCCCTGGAACCAGTTAACGGAAGCTCAACGCCACATTCTGCTGCATGGTTCCAAGGATCCAATTTGGATCGAAGTAGACTCCCGCTACCGTCAGAGTAAGGGCTATCAGCGTCGCTACGAAGGAATTTTGCCCTTACTGGAACGCCAGTATCATGAAGCCAACTCGGAAGTTTACAAACAAAAGCTAGAGCAGTACCTGGTTGACCAGCCCTGTGAAGAGTGTCAGGGGCAGCGCTTGAAGCCGGAAGCCCTTTCTGTCCGGTTGGGACAATACCGAATTAACGATTTAACGGCAGTCTCCATTCGGGACTGTTTGCCACGGGTAAATGGGCTTGAGTTAACTCCTCGTCAGGCGCAAATTGCCGATCTGGTGCTGCGGGAAATCAGAGCCAGACTGCAATTTTTGCTGGATGTGGGCCTGGATTATTTGACCCTCGATCGTATGGCGATGACCCTTTCCGGAGGAGAAGCCCAGCGGATTCGTCTAGCAACCCAGATTGGGTCAGGGCTAACCGGAGTTCTCTATGTCTTGGATGAACCCAGTATTGGCCTGCACCAACGGGATAACTCTCGTCTGCTGAAGACGCTCACCCGATTACGCAATCTAGGCAACACGCTGATTGTGGTGGAGCATGACGAAGAAACCATTCGAGCTGCCGATTACCTGGTTGATATTGGTCCCGGTGCGGGCGTTCATGGTGGTGAGATTATCTCTCAGGGCGGTTTGGATGACTTGCTGAATGCACCCGAATCCCTAACCGGAGCGTATTTATCAGGACGACGAGTTATTCATACACCAGCCGAGCGGAGACCAGGCAACGGGCGCGTTTTGAAAATCCGGAATGCCTATCGCAACAACCTGAAGCACATTGATGTGGATATCCCATTAGGTAAGCTGGTCTGCGTTACCGGAGTGTCGGGTTCCGGCAAATCAACCCTGATTAATGAATTACTCTATCCTTCTTTGCAGCATCACTTTGGCAGCAAGATTCCTCAACCCAAGGAGATGGAGCCGATTGGCGGGTTGAATGCGTTGGATAAGGCGATCGTAATTGACCAGTCGCCCATCGGACGCACCCCTCGCTCCAACTCCGCCACCTACACGGGTACGTTTGATATCATTCGGGACGTGTTTTCGGAGACGATTGAAGCAAAAGCCAGAGGTTATAAACCTGGACAGTTTTCCTTCAACGTTAAAGGTGGACGCTGCGAGGCTTGTGGTGGGCAGGGTGTGAATGTCATTGAAATGAACTTCCTCCCCGACGTGTATGTGCAGTGTGAGGTTTGCAAGGGTGCCCGCTATAACCGGGAAACGCTTCAGGTGAAGTTCAAAGGGAAGTCGATCGCTGATGTACTGGATATGACGGTGGATGAGGCACTGGAGTTTTTCAAAAACATTCCCCAGGCAGCCACTCGCTTGCAAACCCTATCTGATGTTGGCTTGGGCTATATTCGTTTGGGGCAACCCGCGCCAACCCTATCTGGCGGAGAAGCTCAGCGGGTGAAACTGGCAACAGAACTGTCTCGCCGCGCCACGGGCAAAACCCTTTACCTGATCGACGAACCCACGACCGGGTTATCCTTCTACGATGTTCATAAACTACTGGACGTGCTGCAACGTCTCGTCGATAAGGGCAACACTGTCCTAGTAATTGAACACAATCTGGATGTCATTCGCTGCTCTGATTGGTTGATTGATTTGGGACCAGAAGGCGGCGATCGTGGCGGCGAAGTCATCGCGGTCGGAACCCCTGAAGAAGTTGCTGAAAACTCCAAATCCTACACGGGGCAGTACTTAAAACAGGTGCTCCAACAATATCCGCCGGTGCCTGCTACAGCGTAGGCGAAAAATAAAAACGGTTTTTGGTGAAAGATCTCATGCTTGAGAAGCGGAGTCATCAAACCAGGTAGTACAGGGATGCTTTGCGGGCCTCCTGCTTTTGAATTGAGGCACAGTGAGGGCAGTGGTTAACCTCAGTACCCAGTAGGTCATAGGCATGGCGGACTGCCTTCAGCAACGCTGAATCGGTGTCATCATCAGCTTTTTCTTGAAAAATGCGATCGGTTGGCAACCACTCGTCAAATCCAACTTTGCTGAACGATCGCGCCAATTCTGGACGTACCCCTGCCAGCAACACGGTGATACCGAGTTTTTAAGCGCTATGCAGGAAGTGCTCAAAGCGTTCTAGACAAACCACATCCGGGTTGCGCACCCGTTTGAGACGCAGGACGATCGCGGGAATTCTCGACTGCAACGCCCGCTCCTTCAGGTCATTCAGGTAGCAATCAAGATCCAGTGCAGCGCCAAAGAAGATCTCACCTTCGAGGTCAAAGAGAATGACGGAAGTGCAGGGGTATCACTGGCGACCCGTTCACGCACAATCCCTCCGTCACTCACCACTAACTCAGCCGCTTTCAGCTTCGCTGCCCGTGGCACAAATAGGAGAATAGATAGAATAACGCCCGTCAAAATCGAGTATTCAATGTCAATGAAAATTGCCGTGAATACGGTGATTAAAACCAAGCCCACATCGTAGCCGGACGCCCGAAAGGTATACCGTAAGCGCTTGAGATTAATTAATCGAGCCGCTGTGAGAATCAGCAAACCAGCGAGTGCCGCTTTGGGAATGTATTTTGTCAAAGGAGCCAGCACCAGCACCGCGATCGCAATCATCACTGCCGCCAAAACTCCCGAAAACCGCGTTCGTGCGCCCGACTGAAAATTGATGGCGGAGCGACTTAAGGAACCAGAACCGGGTAAGCATTGCAGAAACCCACCGCTCAAATTGCCGATGCCTTCTGCCAGACATTGCTGATTGTAATCAAGCACTTGGCCTGTTTGACTCGCGATCGCTTTTGCAATTGCTAATGCTTCTAATAAGCCTAAAAGCGATCGCCAGTGCACCACGGGACAACTGGGGAATCCAGCCAAACTTAATCTCTGGAATATGGGGCAACGGCAAGCTGGCAGGGATAGAGGCCGTCACCGCTACCAGGGTCTTGCCGCTGGTATTGGGAATGGTCCAGCCCAGGAAATATGCCGCGATCGAGACGATGACCAGCACCACCAACATATCCATTTGCGGCAGTCTGGACCTACGCACCCATTTCCGCAATACCAGCGCCAGCGCGATCGTCACCAGCGAAATGGCACTCGTCGGTCCATTGACCAGATGCGAGGACGACCCAAAAATCGATGCGATCGCCGTAATAAAAACCGCCGAGTATAGACCAAAGCGGGGATAAACGCCTGCAATGAGTGCATAGGCGATGCCCTGTGGTAACGCGATCGCGGCAACAGTTAGCGCTGCAATGAAGTCGGCGCGACCCTTGTTCCAGCTATAGTTGAGATTATCTTTCAAAAAATGGTTGAGTGTCGCTTGCATTCTGGTTGAGGAGATGGGTTTGCGATGAATGGTGCTCAGGGGTGATTGAATAACGGATACAGTTTGGGAGCTATCTCTGACTTCTTTTTTGAGTTAGTTCTAATGGCTCAACTATTAGTTGCAAATCATTTTGCTTTTGGTTTGTAGACGCGATCGATAATGCCGTTGTCACCGAAAAACTTCTGCTTAGCATCATCCCAATCCTTGGCAATGAGGGTGATGGGGAAGAGGTCAAGATTGGGAAACTGGGCGCCGTACTTTTTCAAGATGTCCGAACTAATGGGACGATAGCCAAATTTGGCAATAGTTTCCTGTGCCTGATCCGTAAACAAAAATTGCAGATAAGCTTTTGCGTCCGCTTCTGTGTTGTGATGTTTGACATTCGCGTCTACCCACGTCACATAGGGTTGCGCCAGAATGCTGACAGGTGGATACACAATTTCTAAATCTCCCTTCGATTCCGCCACTTCTCGCAGCGCTTCGTTTTCCCAGGTGAGATGGACATCTCCAATCTTTTCAACTGCAAAATCAATCGCTGATGCGCGGGCCCCAGCATCCAGCACCGATGTATGTTCGTAGAATGACTTCAGAAACGCCAGCTGTAGAGCGAAGGAATTAGTGTCACAACCGAAGGAATGAATGTCACAACCACTCTTCGCCTCAAAGTCTTACAGGGTAAGGCTTTGAGGTTTTTAGCGCTCAATCTTTAAAGAAAACCGAACCGAAGGATTATGTGTCATTTCATAGAGCTACCGAAGAAATAAGTGTCACTTCGTTGGTTTAGAAGCTAGAACCTATACACACGTAGTTTCAAGCTCTACTAAATTTACCGAAGAATTGCGTGTCATTTCGTTGGAGCAGTTTCGCCTTCAACTTGGTGGGAAGTTCGCTGTTGCCAAAGGCGATCGCCTACCAGCTACAGGAAAACTTCATTCAGAGATTATTAAGTAGGTTGCTGTGTTCCTAGAAGCGACCCCTAAGGGATTATGTAGCTGCACGGTGCCTATCCTCCTCAAGACGCTCCCGGTAGAATACAAGAAGGTAGTGCCCTGAAGGAAAGGCAAATCAAACAAGAGCTAGCTTGCGTCGTCGTGTCTCATTGTAGTGATGCACAAAATTCCAAATGGCTGCAATGGGGTTGTCTAACTTTTGCGAGAACGACAAGCACCTTCTGAGGAATCGGGACACCCGTTGTCTCGAGGTGCAGTTGAATCGTTCGATGTCACTGGTCAACCCACTGTCTTTATCGACACTGCGATGCCGTTTCCTGGGTAGCACTGCACCATCAGCACTGCAATGGCCAGTGTCAATCACCGCCCATTGCCGCTACACAGGTGGCCTTGAACCCCACAACGCTTGAGCCGACAGCGCACTCCGGTCTCCTACCTGAACTCACGGCAGCTTTGGCGTTCACATAGCGTTGCACTGTATCTTCAGAAATTTGCAGAACACGGGCAATTCCAGCTAATGGGATGCGCTCGAGCAACATCCGCTCAATCAACTCATACTGCTCTGAGGTCATGGCTTTCCATGTTGGTCGAGCACAAACTGACGACCACAGTCGCGACATTTGTCATTTTGTTTGCCATGACGAGTTTGACCATTGCAACTAATCTCTTGTGACTCTCAACTTGGACAGGTATGCATTGTCATACTCACTGACATCCGCTCAAAACTTCTTTAGGTTCACCCCTATTCCATCCTGCCCTTCAGGGCGCTACCTACAGGCAATAAGGAAACATGTGCTGAGACAATCTTCCATCCTTCCGGGAGTTTGTACCACATCTGACTTTGCCTGCCCGATCGAGCCACTCCGTTAATGGTGCGATGAAATTCAAGCGTCACAGAAGCCATCTGGTTATCAAACGTCACAACTTTTAGATTTGAAATCTCTCGCGCCAAATCCTTGGTTGGGCGATTTTGTCGAAAGTTTCTAATTTCATCAATTCCGTAAAGATTTTCAGTTGCACCAAATCGAACAACGTCGGACGAATTCCAGAATAATTCATCCAGAGTGAGCGTGTCGTTTTCAACCAGCGCTTTTTCATATTTGAGATAAAGTTCTGTAAGTTCAGCAACCGTTGCTGGATCGTTGATTTGAGACATGAAGATGGGTGAGTTTTGAGTTCTAAGTTAGGTGATTGGTAATTGGTAATCTGTGATTGGTAATTAGTGATTGAAATTTTAGATACTAGCAATTGAGAGTTTTGAGTTTTGAATTTCTAATTTTTAACTCATAATTCTTAATTCCTAATTCTCCTCCCTATCGCCTGTAGATTCTGTACTCTACCTGGTCCAGCAAATTACCGCTTAGATTGATTTGTCGAAATTCTCTCACAATCCGTCCACCTAGACTTTCTGGAATTTTGCGGCTGGGAATGTTGCGTTTGTCAACAGGATAGGAAAGCGATTCGTAGTCCAGGTTCTCATCTGCCCAGGCTTTCAGGCAATGAATAGCTTCCCGGCCATAACCATTTCCATGAGCCGATTTTTTGGTCCAAATGCCTAATTCTGGTGTGTCGGTATGTAATTGGTGAACAGCACACACCCCTAGAAATTCACCATTCTCCTTCTTGAGAATAACGAATGTTAACTCAGTGCCAGTCTCCCTGCGGCGAATAGCATCGCGAATATAACGCATTGTCTCATTCACCTTCTTTGCAGGCTTGGGAAACATAAATCGGGTAATTTCAGCAGTAAATTCCTCGAAAATGATGTTGGTATATTCCAGGGAAATGGGCTTAAGAACGAGCCTTTGCTTTCCAACCGAATTTCTGGGAAATCCATCGATTCAATTGCGGACAAATTCCAGGATGTGTTGTGCTGTGATTTGAGGTTTTTCCAAATGGGGGACATGACCACAGTTTTTAACCCAATGAAGCTGACTATTGGGAATCGCTTGCTTAAACTTTTCAGCATCGGCTGTTCCCAGGATTCTATCAGAATCGCCCCAAAGAAGCAGCGTGGGTTGGCTGATTTGAGCCATCCTATCCGTCAGCAATGTGTAGCCCCACTGCGGGTAAATGCAATCATGGCTCGGTGCCAATCGGGGCACTTTAGATGAAGCCCAGCACACAAGAGTGCATCCGGAGAGACAAAACTGGGATCAAGGTAAGCATTCAGGCTGACTTTTTCGCACTCCTGGACGGCGCAAAAATTCGGCTGCCAAATAGCCAAGCGGCGGAATCATGTATTTACCGATCGCTGGACCCGTTGCAAATCCTGCGCTATCAATCAGCACAAGCTTTTTGACGGCTTCAGGATGGGTCAGCGTAAAGTCGATCGCGACTGTTCCGCCCATTGATGCACCCACCAGAATTGCAGGTCGATCGATCAGGGTTTGCCAAACGCAATACAGATGCGTTTTGATAGCCGGAGGGTCGAAGGCAAGATTGGCAGAGCGATCCGTAAACCCAAAGCCAAGCAAATCCACTGCCCAGGTTTCATTTCTAGCGGCCAGCAGTGGAAACAACCGCCGAAATTCCAGGATGGAACTGTCAAAGCCATGCAGCATCAGTATCGGAACAGCGCTCGATCCTTGATGAACATAGGTTGTCAGGATGGGTTTGTTAGTAAGTGGCGTGTCGATGGCAGTCTGCTGGATGCTTTGAACCAGAGCAATAGAGGTTGCTTCAGTTAGCTGAGCGATGTCTGTTGGGAGGAAACTGGGAAACATAGTGCATCAGTTTATCCTGTTCTGGTAGATGAATTGAACGAGCCAAACTAGGCGATCGCTCCAGACGTTCGCGTGTATGATGAAGGGCGATCGTTTTATTTTTGGCGGTCCCAGCCAATTTTAGTATAAGCATACTAGTCTGATATAAGCACGTCTATCAAGCACTTTTGCAACGTTGAGCCTAACTGGTACCGCTGACTTAAGTTTCTATTTCCCGTGTACCTTAGCAACAAATGAGCAACGCCATGAAACATCACAAATCTTGTATGGGAAACGGTCGCTATATTGCCCTTGGAGCTGGAGCACTGCTTCTAACTCTCCTTGGTCCGCTAAAGGCTCAACAAGCTAACTTTAATCCGCAGCCCAATTCCTACCAGCCTGGTGGTTCCTACTCCCAACCCAGCGTATACCCACAGGATAGCCTGAGTCAGCAAGCGGGTCCCTGCCGTCAGCTTGGGAAGAAGGATACGGTGGTCATTATTGAGGCAAGCAATAATGAGCGGATGCAAAAGGTCAACCAGGTTGTTAGCCAGCACAATTTAAGAGGCGATTTTTGTACATCCAGACGGACAGGTAGAACGGTTTGGATGTCCCGACAGCTCACAAATGTAGATACAGCTGTCAAAGTTTTTGATTACTTTAGGGGGTTGGTCTGGTTAGCCCAGTGAATCCCAATGGAGGTGGTGGTTCCCTTCAAAACGGAACGTCTTCTCCCTATCCTGCCCCCAGCTTCCAACGCCCAGGGAGTTCTGGTACGTACAACACATCGCCCTCCAATCGAAATAATCGCCCTCAGTATGGGAATTACAGTTCGTTTTAGCAATTAATTCGGGAATCGGGAGTGGGGATCAGGAACCGGGCACAAACCGCTTTTCTCGACCGCTTCTTACCTATCGCAAGTCTACTGATTTGCGGTACACAACGTGATGCCGTCATCCTTTGTAGACAATTCACCGACTCCCCACTCTCTTCCCAACCCCTTTCCCAGTAAATCTTTATCAATTCCTCTTAGATAAAAGCCTTCCCTTACCAAGACTTTACCCTGGTACGTTTTTATACGGATTAATCTGGAGTACATAGTAAGTTCTTTACAAAATTTCTTTCATCCCTAGGTATTTCAAGGGAAATTAAAGGAACGGCTCTCTATATTGTGCTCACTCTCCAGCTAATACAGTGTATTTGGATGCGGTGCCATCCCCCATGACGGATTCAGGGTGTTATTTCATGGGCGGCAAGTGCAGAATTGCCAAAGTAAGTTTCTGTAGCACCGCTGGAGAATGTCATTGCTGGCTGCGAGATAAACAGGTCAGCAAATAAAGAGCTAATCGCAGAGTTTAGGCTCAAACATTTAGGCTCTGTATTTCAGGTTGTTTAAGACCATTACACAAACTTAAACACCCTAAAATCATTGCCCTGCGTTTGCTGTTTAAGCTCAATGAATATCTTTGTCATATCTGTTCTTACTAGAAGTTCAGTTCTGAAGTTTCGCCTTCAAGCAACTGAATTTCTACAGTTTGTAGTGGCCGTTTTGTTCGTGCATAACCTTACGAAATTTTGGTAGAGCGGGGAGATTTATGTCAGTCATGCAAACAGAGAGCAATCTCGTAAAAGAAGCGTGGGAGCTATTGGAAGATTCGATCGTGTACTATCGCGGTCGTCCGGTTGGAACCGTTGCTGCCAGAGATCCCTATGTTGAAGCCCTGAACTACGACCAGTGTTTCGTGCGGGATTTTGTTTCTTCGGCACTGCTTTTTTGATTAAAGGCCAAACCGAGATCGTGCGGAATTTCCTGGTTGAAACCTTGGGCTTACAGAATAGCGATAAGCAAATGGACTGCTTTAATGCGGGACAGGGGCCATGCCTGCAAGCTTTAAGGTGGAATCGTGGGAAGGGCAACAGTATTTAACGGCGGATTTTGGGAACATGCGATTGGCCGAGTTACCCCTGTTGATTCTTGCCTCTGGTGGCTCATTCTGCTGCGTGCCTATGTGAAAGCAACGGGCGATCTCGACCTGGCGCATCAACCGGAGTTTCAACAGGGGATTTTGCGAATCTTGAAGCTGTGCTTGGCAGACCGCTTCGACATGTATCCCACTATGCTGGTTCCCGATGGCGCATTCATGATCGATCGCCGCATGGGCGTTTACGGGCATCCCTTAGAAATTCAAGCCCTGTTTTATGCTGGATTGCGATCGGCACGGGAGTTGCTGCTGCCCAATCGCAAAGGCGAAGTCTACATTCAAATTGTTAATCAACGCCTGACGACACTCAACTTTCATATTCGTGAGTATTACTGGCTGGATTTGAGACGGTTGAATGAAATTTATCGCTATAGAGGTGAAGAGTTTGGGGAAACAGCCGTCAACAAATTCAACATCTACCCTGATTCCATCCCCGATTGGTTAACCGAATGGATGCCAGAAACCGGCGGCTATCTGGCGGGCAACCTGGGTCCGGCCCAAATGGATTTCCGCTTTTTTGCGATGGGTAATTTAATGTCCATTGTTTCGTCATTGGCGAGCGATCGCGAATCCCGCGCCATTATGGATCTCATCGATCAGCGCTGGCAGGATTTGGTCGGGTACATGCCCATGAAAATTTGCTTTCCAGCCGTAGAAGACCTGGAATGGAGAATTTTGACGGGTTGTGATCCCAAAAATGTACCCTGGTCTTACCACAATGGCGGCAACTGGCCTGTCCTCCTATGGGCGTTTGCAGCAGCGGCTCAAAAAAGCGGTAGACCGGAATTAGGCTGGCGAGCGATCGAAATAGCAGAGCGTCGCCTCAACAAAGATGAATGGCCCGAATACTACGACGGCAGAAACGGCAGACTGGTTGGTAAGGCGTCCCGCAAGTACCAAACCTGGACGATCGCTGGATACCTTCTCGCGAGAGAACTTTTGACCCATCCGCAGCATCTCGATCTGCTCACATTCCACGAAGACCCAGAAATGCTGGAGTGGATGGGGTTAATTCGTGAGTTGCGGTAACTTTGAAATACGGCAGGTGTCAGGTAGTGCTTCCATAGTCCTATCCGGGAATGAGAAACCTGAATACAACATTCAAGTACCTCAACACGATGTTTGGGCACTTCAATACGACTTTCAGGTACTTCAACACGATGTTTGGGTACTTCAACGAAATGTTTGGGTACTTCAACACAAGAATGAAGAACCTGAACACGACATTCAAGTATCTGAACATGATATTTGGGTACCCGAATACGACATTTGGGTACTTCAATGTGATATCCAAGTACCTCAACACGGTGTTTGACTACCTCAACACAATGTTTGGGTACTTCAACACGATATTTACGTAAGCCAGTACCAAAATGAGGAACCTGAATAGGACACTGGAATATTCAAAAGATGAGAGTTACGGCAAGTTAGGGACATTGTTAACTGAAGGCGCGATCGCCAATTCTATGCAGTTGCAACCCTGTTTCGGCGATCGAAGTGGAAAGATGCTGAGGATAAGCGATTGCCAACTTTCTAGCCAGCTTCTCCAAGCATAAACAAATTTTAATTTACTAAATTAATAATATCTAATATGGTTTTCATCAATAGGGTAAAAATCATCATTCACCTGAGCCATACGAAGGTTACTCGCATTGAGTCCGTCGCTTTATTCTAAATAGTTAAACCTAATCAAGCGTGGGATGGGTTAGGCGCTGCCGTAACGCCTCAGTCTCTTGAGCAGCATGGGTTACGCTATTGCTAACCCATCCTATGATGGCCTCTCTTCTGAGAGAAGGCTTAATTCCCTATTAACGCAGAAAAGCTGTTTCAACTTTGTGTGCAATTCCGCTCCTATTCATTGACCTACTCCTACTTAAGGAGGCGATGATGTCTGAAAAGCAACCTTTAGTTGTTGACCATGATGATTGGCCAAAGCTTTTATCCAATGCGCCTCTCCTCATGGGTTCTCAATTAGGTTGGAGTAACATCCGTCTTGCCCATTATCGCCAACCTTTTATGGATATGCCTGAAATATCCAGCTCTCAACATATTGTCTCTATTCCATTGGGGCATCAGACGCTGGAGGGTCAAGCAGTTGATATAGAGTATTTTTCAGAAGGGCATTTAGAGATGATTTCTTTTCGAGAGAAAGACTACGGCGATGGCTGTATTCAAATCTTTCCCGCTGATTTACCTTGTGGACTTCGTTCTGATTCAATTCCTAAAGTAGTGGAGTGGGTTCACTGTTATCTGGAGCCAACATTTTTGGCTCAGATTGCCCATGAGTCGGTGAATCCCGATCGCATTGAATTGTTACTGACACTGAATAAAACTGATTTGCTGGTTCAGCAAATTGGTCTGGCACTCAAGGCAAGTTTAGAAGCGGATGGGGTTGGCGATCAGTTCTATGCTGATTCAATGGCAACCGCATTATGCGCTCATCTGGTGCGCTATTACTCCACACGCAACCATCAGTTTCAGGACTATGAAGATGGGTTGCCTAAACAGAAGCTCAAGCAGGCGATTGAGTATATGCAGGCGCATTTGGGTGAGAATCTGTCTCTCAATGACATTGCGAATGAACTGGGGATGAGCCAGTACTATTTCTGCCATCTATTCAAGCGATCGACTGGCATGTCTCCCCATCAATATCTGATGCGACAGCGGGTTGAATGGGCAAAGCAGTTGCTTAAACAATCAGACCGAACTATCACTTCGATTGCCTTGGAATGTGGTTTTGCCAATCAGAGCCACTTTGCCAGGTATTTCCGCCAATGCACAGGCATGAATCCCAGTCAGTTTCGCAAGTTATAGCAAGATTTTGTAAAAAACGAACCCAGCATTCTCAGTCGGCTAGCTCCTAATCTGTTGATATAGCAGTTGAGAGGATGGCTAAGACAAAATATAGGCTAAGACCCTTCTATAGTAGATGCTCTAGCCCTAGCACCTGTCACCTACCACCTACCACCTTGCTATAGACTAGAGGCACTCCCTTTCTCCCCAATGCTCTGTTCTATGTCTGCTGAAACCCTCTCGCGCTATGTTACCCGTAACCCTGAAATCTTGAGTGGAGAACCCATTATTCTGGGCACTCGGACATCCGTTCGTGCCATTGTTGGTTTGTGGCGGTTAGGCATTAGTCCAGAAGAAATTCTGAACCACTTGCCCCATCTAACTCTAGCGCAAGTGTTTGATGCTTTAAGCTTCTATCTTGACCATCAAGCAGAGATTAATGAGTACATTGAGCGTAATCGAGTTCCCGACGAATTAATTCACCCTTCTGTGAAAACTGTGTTAGCCGCATTGTGACAACGTTCGCAGCCCTTTACACAGACGAAGATATGTCGGCACTTGTGGCCACGTTGTTGCGATCGCGTGGTTTAGATGTCACAACTGTTCCAGAACAAGCAACCCTCGGCAAAACAGACAATGAACAACTTGAATTCGCAACATCTGTAGGCAGATGCATCCTGACTCACAATCGGGTTGACTTTGAGCGGTTACATCTTCAATACCTGGAAGCAGATAAACAGCACTTCGGAATTATTATTGTGCCTCAGAAGAATGCCTATGAAATCGCACAACGAGTTGGCATTTTGGTGAGTGCGCTGACGGCTGAAGACATTAGAAATCAATTACTCTATGCTTGAAGCGATCTAGCTACTGGTACCAGTGTTTTTCGGTAAGCTTGCTCTTGATCAAAATGCAAACTCACAGCCCATTACGGCCTTGAATAGCTGTGGAATGTGGCTTTGCCGATTAGAGCCACCTTGCCAGATATTTTCGCCAGCACATGGGTATGAATCCCAACCAATTTCGTAAGTCATAGCAAGATTTTGTTCTAACTTAGCAAGAAGATGTGCGACTTCATTGAAGGAGTTCGATAAAGTACTACACATCAACCGAGGATGCGATCAACGGTCATTGGTTATGGAACCTCTGAACTTGGTTAAACTTACTTCGCTTATTGAGCTTACCAGCGGTATACCTGAGATTGGGGTTGGGTTAATCGATGGGCCTGTCACTCTGGGCCAGCCTGACTTTTCGGCGACACCTATCCGTGAGATTTCTGGAAATTTGAGCAGCAATTGTAATCAAGCCACCAGCGTTGCTTGCTTGCATGGAACTTTTGTTGCAGGTATCTTGTCTGCGAATCGGAATTCCGTAGCTCCAGCTATTTGCCCTAATTGTACGTTACTGATCCGCCCCATTTTTGTAGAGACCACTTCAGGGAGTGAACAGATGCCCAGCGCCACTCCTGAAGAATTGGCAACAGCAATTATTGAGAGCATTGATGCTGGGGCAAGGGTGCTGAACTTGAGTGTTGCCTTGGCACAGCCATCATCTAGAAGTCAACGGGAATTAGAAGAGGCGTTAGATTATGCCGTTAAGCGGGGTGTGATTATTGTCGCAGCAGTGGGAAATCAGGGAACCCTTGGCAGTTCTGCTATTACCCGCCATCCGTGGGTGATTCCCGTTGTGGCTTGTAACCTGCAAGGTAGACCCATTAATCAGTCAAATTTGGGAAATTCAATTGCTAAACAAGGCTTGAGCGCACCAGGCGAGAACATTACTAGCCTTGGCCTGGACAATCAACCCCTGACGTTAGGAGGAACCAGCGTTGCTGCGCCCTTTGTGACGGGAGCGATTGCCCTGCTTTGGTCAGAGTTTCCTACAGCAACGGCGGCTCAAGTGAAACTAGCTATAGGTCAAGCCTATGCACCCCGACGAACCAGCCTTGTTCCACCATTATTAGATGCTTGGCAAGCCTATCAAGTTATGGCTCAAGCTTTTGCCTAGTTGAAGAATGATTGTCATCATCATTGACTCAATGCAAGGAAACGATCATGAAATTACCTGGATTCACCGGAGAAGCGTCGCTTTATAAGTCTAATCATTGTTACCGCTCTCGCAGTATAGTTGTGTCAAGCGGGCCAATCGTCCCTGCGTTCTCTTTGAATCAGCCTCAAATTAAGGTAAGTTATCAACCTCCTCAGCCTCCTTATGGAAGAGGTTTTCCGGGAACATTAAGGATAACAGGACAAAACTTCGCACCTGACGTGAATTTGCTACTAACAATAACTAATTGTGCTGAAGGGGATTTCCCTGTCGGACTAGTGTTCACACTACAAAGAGCGGCTCTTTTGCCCGAATCCCCGGAACTGCCGTTACTACTTTGGGGAGAATTCAACAAAACCATACCCATCTTTTGTGGTGGTGACACTACCGTAAAAGTTCAAGATCAAGCTGGGGATGTTAAGGCAACTGGAACAACAAGCCTTCCTTGCTGAAGTGTTAACTTACAAACGCTCAGAGTGAATCAAAGTGCTCACGAGAAGAATTATGACCAACTCTACTGAAATGGCAAGTCAATTCATTGATCCAACTATAGTGATAGAAGGAAGTCCAGAGGTGTCCGCATCTTCCAACAACCCAAAGGCTGTCATCTTACCCCAGGCTGGGAATGGAGAATGTAGCTGTGGAGGTGGTTATGACAGTCCTACTTCTCCTGACTACATATACGCACTAGGTAGGATCGGGTGGCGTTTTCCCAGCCAATCGGTCGAAAAGGAATTTGCCCAAGCTACGGGGCGCACCGAGACTGCTGGATTGACAGACCGACAGGCTATGCACGCTGTTCTCTCCAATCGGCAAAACCGTTACCTCATACGTCAACTTTGCTGGGTGTTAAGTATTGAAGGCTTGAAACTTATATCTTGCAACCACGGGATCTTGCAGACTCGGAGTTGTTAGTGGAAGCCGTTCGTCCCACACCTAGCCCGATAGATTTGGATGTCGTCGTTGGTATACGTGGACCAATTGCGCCTCCACAAGTATGTAATGGGCTAATGGTGCCAATAGTCATCTTTGACCAAATTTATTCTTTTGACCGCCCCTCGCTGATGCAATCGATTCCTCGGCCAGAACAGATTGCTGAAGAACAGTTTGCGGCGGCATCTGAAGAACTGTTCGATCGAATTATGTTAATGGCTGACAATGCAGGTGCAACCGACGAGCATCGGGCGTTGAATTATTGTGCGGTTCGTTATCCTGCCATCTACGCTAAGGCAGCTGAAGCCTACGGACAAAGCTCTTCTTTAACTGGGGTAGAAGTTCGGCCTTCATCCCTTAGCAACACCCGCAGAATTGTTGAGGTTATCTTCTCTTACAGAGACCGAAATACTGATTTCACCGAAAAGTTTTTTGTCCGTGTGGATGTTACTGAAGAGTTTCCGTTTTTAGTTACTAAGTTGTCTCCTTATTTCGATCGTTAAGCGTTGAATTTGAATAGCTTCAAAGGAGGCTTGTTATGAGGTTGCCTGGATTTGCTGCCGAAGCTTCACTCTGTAAAACCCATGTAGAATATCGGCTCACAACAAACCGACTAACGTTACGAGCCGATGGAGAGGAACTTATTTTGCAATTCGACGTACCACGCTGCTATTGCTGGGAGACGCTGCATTGCTTTCCGCCTCCCATTAATTACTGCTATTCGGGGCTGCCATATCACTGCCGCTGCCTTTAGACGCAGGCGGTTACAAAGCCAGCATAACCCCAATTATGACTGTAAACCTTACCGCTCCAATTTAATCAGGAGGTTTGTCAAATGAATTTACCTGGATTTACCGCAGAAGCTTCGCTCTATAAGACAAGCATATTCTACCACCAAGACATCACTGATACGTCAGTGATGCCCAGCCTATCGCAAATTGTGTTACCCCAACTGCTATCTCCTTACTTGTCGTTATGCCGACTATGTGAAGAGTCGGGTGGAATCTGTATTCATACAGGACATGGCACTTTCTGTGTTTAACAAAAGGAGAATTGCCAGAACTAAATCCACAACCCATACCTCGTCGCATTGAGCTTGGCGAAGCCATTGAGGTGATTACCGCTGCTACTCTGCGGGCAATTGAGGCTCAAAAGGCATACCCTGTCCCAAACCCCTGGCTGACTACCTCCAATATCAGAATCATCACCGGAGGCATTTTGGATGTGCAGTGAAGTCTAACAAGAGTACAAGCAACGGAACAATAACGGAGCAACTCGATGTGCCCGATAACTTTATCCGAACAAGTCATTAATCTCGACCCATCCTTTAATACCAGGGAACTGCAATCATCGAAGGAGAATCTCAAAATTATGCCAGAACTAAATCCACAACCCCTACCCCCTCGCATAGAGCTTGGTGAAGCCATTGAGGTGATTACCGCTGCTACTCTGCGGGCAATTGAGGCTCAAAAGGCATACCCTGTCCCAAACCCCTGGCTGACTACCTCCAATATCAGAATCATTGCTGGAGGCATTCTGGATGTGCAGGGAAGTCTCACAAGAGTGGAAGGAATAGAACAATAATGGAGCAATTCCAATTGGGGCTGCTCTACTGAGAGTAATATCAGTCAGAGCAGTTCTGGCAGGAGTTAAGCTCACCTCAAAAAGATGATGACCACCATTTAGTTGAGGAAGGGTCGCTTAATGGAAAATATTGCTGATGCTGATACTCCCCATTGCCCGAGTGCCCAACCAGATTGGGCAGACAGTGTTGTGTTCGGAATTGTCAGCGGAACCGTTGAAGAACCCCGGTTGATTCATTTGACTGATCCACAGCCCGTTACTGATAAAATTCTGGCTCTCTCTCATCCAGTCAATTCAACTGAGGTGTTCCGTTTTTCCGCTCCCTGCGCTGGTAATGGTTGTCAACACTTTGACGGGTCAACCTGTCGTCTCGCAACCAAAATTGTCCAGATGCTACCCTCGGTTGTCGAGGAACTTCCCCCATGTCGTGTACGTTCTACCTGCCGCTGGTGGCAACAAGAGGGAAAAGCAGCGTGTATGCGTTGCCCTCAAATCGTTACAGAAACTTACTATCCATCTGAGCAATTACTTCAGGCAGCAGATCCAACTATTTAGCCATTAAAAGGGAGAAATATGGATTATCATTTCGTGTTTGCAACGAAAGGACAGGTTCCTACCGGAGCGCAACCCCACGGTCGTGAGGCGAATGGAACACCGCTCTGGATTGCCCGTTCACCTGGAATTACCGATCCAAGCTTTCTTGGCGGTATTCATCCAGGAAAAGTTCGCCCAGGTTTCGGTGCGGCACTTATCCCATTTGGGGTAAAGAAGACCCAGTTGCCGACTACGAAGTTCTCATGGAGGAAGGCATCTGGATAGCTGGAGATAGTGGACAAATTCCTGATGGTGCGATCGTATGTGGTCGCGAAGCTAACGGCGAGCCTCTATTTGTTGCCCGGGCTAATCTCAACGGTGGCGTTCATCCCGGTAAGATTCGCTTCGCTTTCGGTCATGCATTAATCGGCTTTGGCGGTAAGGAGATTTCTGTCCAAAATTACGAGATTCTTGTCTCGCAAAACGGTCTGCGCTAAGTAAAGTCTTAACTCCGGACAGCATAGTAGGTCATAAAGTGCAGGATCGGTTTGTAGATCTAGGCTCCTAATCACACAATTACAATAAAGAGAGGCAATGCATGTTTGGGATTGATGTATACGAGGGCGATGGTAGCGTGGACTGGCTTGAGGTCAAACGCTCAGGTAAATCGTTTGCTTTTGTTAAAGCAACTGAAGGAAGAACTATTAAAGACAAACTCTTTCCTAAACATTGGGTTGCTCTAAAACAAGCTGGACTGATTCGAGGAGCCTATCATTTTTCTATACAAAAACTTCCGATCCGGCTGACCAAGCAACGGAGTTTCTCAAAACTCTGGAGAAGTTAGAACCTGGTGATCTGCCACCTGCAATTGACGTGGAAGAACAGTCGATCCAGGGATCTGATCCTACAACTGTAGTGAGCCACGTGAAGAGATGGTTAGAAGTTGTTGAACAAGGTCTTTTACACAAACTGGAAAGTTGATTAAGCCATTTATCTATACAGATTTCAATACGTGGACAAATATACTCAGAGATCCTAACCTCAGTTCTTATCCTCTTTGGATCGCTAACTTTGTAGGTATCAAAGAACCTTCAGTGCCTAATACTTGGGGAACAGGCAACTGGACAGTCCATCAGTATCGAGCCGATGTCCTTAATGTTGTAGGCGTTACTGGAAAAGCTGATCTGGATCGATTTAATCTTCTGCAAGAGGGCGATTCTGGCGTTAGAGTCAGTGAACTTCAGCAGCAACTCAAAGACCTGAAACAAATCGAGTTTGATCCAGGATCTATTAGTGGGAATTTCGATATTACAACTAAAAATGCCGTTATAGCTTTTCAGAAAACACAAAACTTGCAGGTAGATGGCATAGTTGGTCCAGTGACATGGGTTCGGTTACTTTGGGCATAAGTGAGATCGCTCCCTCCAATAGATTGGATTTCTCTCGTCAAGCCAACAAATTCCTATTCGATTACTTCTCCTACTTCAGTGATCGCCCCTTCCTGATAGTGCGATCTCTCTTCCTAATGTCTGCACTTCTGTTCGTTGGAGTAGGGTTTCTGGCGATCGCTGAGTGATTTTTGATGAGGTATATTCGTGCGGCAATAACCACTACAAAAACTTTGTGAATCCCGCTTGCTCAAAGGGACGATCGCTCCCGTTTCACGATGAAAACCATCATTCCTGAAGGTTTGCTAAAAACTCATCCACTGCATCAAATTGGTCGTGATACACGATAAAACGACAAAATAGGTCGATTGGAAATTCTGGCAATAGCTGGCTTTGCTCAACTTTTTCATAACCATCTGGACGAAGACAAAAGAGAGTCAATACTCCATCTTCCCAAAACCAAACCTCACGAACCCCCATGCGCCGATAGCCCTCCAGCTTATCCACTCCACCACTGGTAATTACCACCTCAATCGCCAAATCGGGATAGGGCTTCCGCGTCTCAAGGTTATAAGACTCATCCGGTTCACTGCGCGCCCCCAGTGCTTGATTCCCTAACGACGGTCCACCCCGTCCATAAAACCGAATCCGCTTTAATCTCAGATAAGCTTCCAGCAGCATCCGAATCGTTGCCTCAAAGTCTTCGTGCTCTGGACTAATCGCCATGATTTCTAATGCACCGTCCAAATAGCGAAACTTGACACCGGGAACTGATTCAAACGCAAGATCAATCGCCTCATACTGCTGCCAACTCACGTTTGGAAAGACCTGAGCCTCTCTTTTTCTAGGTAACGGAAGGATTTGTGCGGTCATGATGGATTATCTGGTGCGATCGCGCATCTTGTAACGTGCGTTAGCAACAGCGTAACGCACTGAACCAGTTAACAACGATGCGTTACGGCATGGACTCTCAAAACTGACTGAACAACTCTCCAGGCTCATCGTTTATCTCTCTTGAGCAAACTTTGTTCACACATCTGAAATATAAAATGCAGTGCGCCCAGAATTGCGGGTAAATCGTTCAGGCTATAGAGCAGCGTTTCGTAGATTTGTCCAGTTGTAGTGAACTTGTAAAACTGCCACGCATCCCCGTTTGTCACAATCCCCAGTACATCAATATCATGCCCCAACTGGCGATTTTGCCATTGACAGGCTTGCATTTCGACTAGACATTGAGCCAGTCCCTGCTCAAAGTTATCCTTTTGGCTTCAATAATGCACACCAGAGGTGCTTCTAAATATGCTTTGTTTTCAGCAATCAGGTAATCCACATTTCCCGTAAGGGTGTCACTTTCCAGGGCAGCACCTTTCCAGATTTTAAGACACTCAAATTGCAGGATCGCTTCTTCGCAGATGGCATCAATGAGTAACTTCTTGATTCCTCATAGCTCCGCAGGTCAAAAACTCGTTGCAGTCGGCTGAGGCGTTCCTGAAAAAGGCACTGGGAATAATTGCCTCCGCCTGAATACTCCACGGCTGAAGTTGCGTCACACCCACTTGCTTGAAGGCTTTGGCCAGGGTAAAGCTGGAGAACTTTTGTTTTTTTAGGGGTTGAGCCGTCGGCATTAATAGATTGCGATCGGGATGACTGCCCTCATAATACCGAATCCAGTAATACCTCTGCACTCGGCAAGTAACGGGTGAGGAAAGTAAATGGGCAATCCGCTGAGTGGGGCGATCGCTTCACTTCAAAGTTGCACCAAATAGTTGCACCAAAAAATTGTCTCGTCGTCCGTAACTGAGCCTGGTGACGGTGTATCCCATCCTTGTGACACTACTTTCGCTTAAGTAGTGGACAAAGAAATACTACACATGTAGTATATAAACAGTAGATTTTATTTTTCCAAACCTTTCCATGATACGCACCACCCTACCAACCTTACGCAGCGCAACGCATCGCCGACCTCATTTGGGACTGGCGGCAGTCGTTGGGCTGTATCCGTTTGGGGGCATGGTGCAACTCATTTGCGGTAAATCCATTCTCGTCGGCAGGTTTATTAGCGCCATTCAGGAATGGCTGAATTCGGATTATTTCATACAGAGCGGGAGGTGCAGGCACAGGCTTGCACTGACATAAGGCAAAAAGTAATTCACTAAGCTGCCACCCCGCTCCTGAGTACCAGAAGCGGGGGTTCGTTTTTTTGGAGTGTTAATCATGACAGCTCGACAGCGCAGCCAACAGTCTGCAATTCTACAAAAATCAGTGGTGGTGTTCTCTAAGAACTACCTTCCTGTGAGCCGGATCAATATCAAGCGGGCGATCGTCTTGCTGGTTTCAGGTCAAGCGGAACCAATTGATTTCAGCAATTGCAACGGTTGGCAAATTCGCTCTCCCAGCATTGTTCTTCAGGTACCAGAACACATTCGGCTAACGGTGAGCAACCCCGAACGGCTGTGGAAGGTGCCACCCGTCAACCGTCGAGAAGTATTCAGACGGGACAACCATATCTGCCAGTACTGCGGCAGTGCGAAGAAACTCACGATCGACCACGTCATTCCCCGCTCAAAAGGCGGTCCCCACAGTTGGGACAACGTTGTGGCAGCCTGCGAACTCTGCAACTCCCGCAAGGGCGATCGGACTCCACAGGAAGCCAATATGTCCCTCAAAACCAAGCCCAAAGCACCCATTCATCCCGCTGTTGCCTTTGCGGAAGAGTTCTGGAAAGAGCAACAGAAGGAGGCATGAGGGATGAGGGATGAAGGAGGATCCCCTCCTTCATCCCTCACCACCCCCTCACTCCTCACCACCCCTACCCCTCATCCTCAAAAGGAGGCAAGAAGGATGTTGAAGTTAACCTACACCGATGTTGGATTGCATCTGGAGCGGATGGCTACTCCGCTGGAAACGCTCGTCGCTCAGCGGGTTGTTCTGGCCCTTCGTGCTGGTCAACGGCTGTACATCGAACCTGGTAAAGCGTCCTTTTGCTTCCTGCTGATGCTCCTGGACTTGCTCACCTGGAGATGGCGCTCCGGTCGGAATCCAGCCAGGTTATCAATGTAACCCCGGTAGATGATGAGTTCGTTGAAGTCAGCGTGCATGGAAGCTGGATTGCCGAAAGCGCTGATGCCCACGAGGGTATGTTTATCACCGCGTTTTCTGACAGAACTGAGTTCTTTGTCCAGAAGCTGTGGCAAGCAACTCAGTCTCATGTATCGTCACTAGCGTAAAAGAGACGATCGGCAAGGGACAATAGGGACAAGGGAATTAAGAATTGAGAAATAGAACCGTTTGGCTCTAGATCTTTAATTCTTAATTCTCCCCTTGCCTTAGTAGCTACCACGGTGGTTTTGAGGTGTTACAAAACCTCGAAAAAGTTTATCTATGGGGTTTGACAGGTTTTCAACTTATCAAAATCTGCGTGGTAGAGTACTAGGTTCCCGTGGCTTCTTCATGCCAACAGATAGCGAGGTGGAGCCAACCAAAAAAGTGAACAGTTGCCAATTGAGAGTTACTTTCTGGCAGGGTAAGGCCAATAATTCCAGCCTTCTTTAGCCTTATCACCCTTTGGCATCGCCCCATAGCAGCATCTCAGCCCAGGTGCTTAAATCAGGTTCGTGACCAACCAACGCCAAACTTGACTCTGCTTCTGGTTGCCACGATCGCAGCCATTCCAGCCATTCGTTGATATTTCCGCCAGGAGCCAGATAGCTCGCTACTTCTAATTTCTGACTCAAACCAACCTTTAAAAGAATGTCTGCGGTTTGATGTGCCCTAACCAGCGGACTTGTCAAGATTAAACCAAACTTCATTTCAAGGTCGAGTAATCGTTGAGCTACCTGATGGGTTTTCTTCTTGCCGTCCTCGGTTAAAGGACGCTCGTTATCGTTTGCATAACTTCCGTGTTCTCCCGCTAATCCATGACGAATCAGATATAGTTCGATGTTCTTCATACTCTTAGCAAACTCTCTTTGAGTAACACATCTCTGATCCTCAAAAATCTATCTCTGGGAATAGGGAATTCATTTCTAATTGCGGTCTACCGAAATTCCACTTAATTTTTCGCCTCCAGATTTGGATAGCCTCTAATTTTTACGTAAAAACTCAGTCGTTGTTTTTCCCTCGGTCCTGCAAAGTCTGTAGATTATCTATGACCAATGCGCGAATTACTGCCCTAGTCTGCTACGGGATAAATGTTTAGAACACATATTCAAAACCATTAAACAAACCAAGGCAGTGTAGACGGCAACGCTACTTCGCTCCCATGTAGCCTCTCCTTTCAACTCAGTAAAGGAAGATTTGAAGGGCTATAAAGTCCCTCCTCTACTGTATGAAAGGAATTCAGATAAGAAACAATCGAACAATAAACAACAGGTTTAATAAAATTGCATTGGGCATATAGCGATCCTAAATGGATTGTGGGAAAGGATTCCAATGGAATCCTTTCCCACAAAACCTCCCAATCCCACAACTGATTTAGGACTGCTATATAAGGATCTAAACCTAAAAGTTCAAAGCCAAATGGAGAAATTTTTACGGCATCAACACTTGCTTTTATAAGAGAAATTTACCGTGAAAGAACTGCCTGTAAAAACAACTGTTGGTGGATTTACTCTGGCGTTGCTGTTGCTGTTTGGCGTGGGCGTCGAGTCCTATTTCAGCATTCAAAAACTGATTGAAAATCGGCGATGGGTTGAACATACCCATCAGGTATTAGACAAACTGGATAAAATCTCAGACGGTATGGAATTGGCCGAAAGAGGACAGCGCGGCTATACCTACTTAAAAGACGATCGCCAATTGACTGTTTTCCAGGAAGGTACTCGGGAGACAGCCCAAGCGGTTGAAGCAACCCGGCAGTTAACGCACGATAACCCTGATCAACAGCATCAGCTTGACAAGCTAGCACCACTCATTACAAAACGGTTAGCCTTGCTAAAACAAATTGTTAGCCTAAGGCAGCAGAAAACGCCAAATCGAACGATCCAATCAGCGATCGTTGAAGAAACATTGCGCTTGCAGCAGGAAATTCAGGCGGGTTTGCAGGCAATGCAGGATACAGAGCAGCGTCTGTTACAGCTACGAAGAACGAAGACAGATGCCAGTATTCATCAAGCTGTTTTAGCGGGTGGGATTAGCTACCTTTTGAGTTTTTGTCTGTTGATTGGAGTCTTCTTCCTGCTGCAAAAGCAAATCCGAATCCGCAAACAAGCAGAGATTGACCTGCAAAAGCACGCCCAGGAAGTTTACGACCTTTACAATCAGGCTCCCTGTGGTTATCACTCCCTCAATACAGACGGTATCTACCTGCGCATTAACGACACTGAACTGAATTGGCTGGGATACACCCGTGATGAAGTTCTTCAGAAGAAGTTTATAGATTTCGTCACGCCTAAGAGTTTGCTGGTTTTTCAGGAAAACTTTTCAAAATTTAAGGAGCAAGGTCGAATTAGTGATTTGGAATTTGAGCTTGTCCGACGAGACGGTACCACGTTGCCCGTTAGCTTGAGTGCAACCGCCATTAAGGACGCAGACGGTAATTTTGTCATGAGTCGCTCCACCTTGTTTGACATTCGCGATCGCAAGCGGGCAGAGCTAGTACTGCAACAGGCAAACGAACAGCTAGAAGCAAAGGTGCAGGAACGCACAGCAGAACTTGCTCAGGTTAATGCGTCGCTCCAATTAGAGTTGGCTGAACGAAAACGGGCAGAACAAGCACTCTTGCAAAGTGAAAAGCAACTGCGCACCATTACCAATGCGTTACCCGTACTCATTTCTTACATCGATTCAGACCATCGCTACCGATTCAATAATCGGGCCTACGAAGAGTGGTTTGGCTATTCCCAAACGGAAGTTGTTGGTCAGCACCTGCGGGATGTGTTAGGGGAGTCTGCTTATCAGGAAATTGAACCCTACCTCAACGTGGCTTTTTCAGGGCGGATGGTTGTCTATGAAAGTCCCATAGCCTACCGCCGTGGTAAAACCTGTTGGGTCAGTGCCACATATATTCCGGATTTTGACGAAAGCGGAGACGTTAAAGGCTGCTTTACCATGATTGCTGACATTACCGATCGCAAGCTAGGAGAACAGCAGCTTCAAAATGCAAAAGAAGAACTGGAAGCCAAAGTTCAGGAACGGACAGCCGAGTTAAACAGCTTGAATCAGGATCTCCTCCGTTCTAACCAGGAATTGGAGCAGTTTGCCTATATTGCTTCTCACGATTTGCAGGAACCGTTACGGGCAGTAGCAGGATATACCCAACTGCTGGTGGACGACAATCAGGGGCGATTGAACGAATCCGCTGAGGAATACGCGGCCTACATTATGGATGGCGCGAAGCGGATGCAGCAGTTGATTCAGGATTTGCTGGCCTATTCGCGGGTTGGCACCTGTGAGTTAACCTGCGTTCCAACCAACTGTAATGCCGTGCTGAGACAGGTATTGAGAACATTACAAATCACGATCGCTGAAGCGGGTGCTACTATCACCGTCGATCCTCTTCCAACCGTGATTGCAGACAAGAATCAGTTAGTCCAACTATTTCAAAATCTGCTTGGCAATGCCATCAAGTTTCACCGTGAAGAGCCTCCTCAGGTTCATATTTCAGCGGAGCTAAACGACGGCGAGTGGCTTTTTCAGGTTCGGGACAACGGCATTGGCATCAAATCCCGTTACCTCGATCGCATCTTCGAGATCTTCAAACGACTGCACACTCGCACAGAATTTTCCGGCACTGGTATTGGGCTTGCCATTTGCAAAAAAATTGTCGATCGTCACAAAGGACGTATATGGGCTGAATCTGAACCCAGCGTAGGAACAACCTTTTATTTCACCATCCCTCACCATTCATGATCCTTCAAATGTTTAATTCAATTGAGATTCTATTAGTGGAAGACTCTCCCAGTGACGCAAATCTCACAATCCGGAGTTTTAATCAAGCTAAGATTGCCAACAATCTGTATTGGCTGACCGATGGTGAGGCCGCAATGGACTACTTGCGGCAGCAAGGTGGATATGAGGACGCCGTTCGCCCAGACCTAATCCTGCTGGACTTAAATCTCCCAGGAATGGATGGTCGGGAAATTTTAGCAGAAGTAAAATCCGATCCGGAATTGAAACGCATCCCGATTGTAATTATGACCACCTCAGCAGATGAAGAAGACGTTCTCCGATCGTATGATCTCAACGCCAATTGCTATGTGACTAAACCCTTCGATGCGCAGCAGTTTATGCAGGTTATCCAACTAATCGGTGATTTCTGGTTAGCCGCTGTGCGGTTGCCTTTAGGATAAAATTTATCCAATTTTGCTCAAAACTTGCAGCATCCATCATTGGTTCTATTAGCCCGTTTACTGATTTAGTGCAATACGCCTGTGCATACTTCTTCCGTGTGTTTCCAGAATTCACTCAAATTTGCTTCATAAACGTTATCCATTAAACTCTTACACAACTTTATGAACTATATGCAGGTGCATGTCCTTTTAGTGGAGGATAGCCCTACGGATGCTGACTTACTGCGTCGAGTATTTACACACTCGAGCAATGAAGAGTGGGAACTGATTCATGCTGAACGATTAGATGAGGCCATCGCACTCTGTCAAGAACAGTCGTTTGATGTCGTTTTGTTAGATCTTCGCCTGCCTGATTCAGACGGGTTTGAAACAGTCCAAGATTTTCAGTCTGCCGTTCCCAACTTGCCCATCATTGTTCTAACCAAAATGGATGATGAGGAGTTAGCACTTCAGGCAATGGCTGAAGGGGCACAGGATTATCTGGTAAAAGACCAGATCACCATTCATTTACTGATGCGATCAATCCGGTATGCGATCGAGCGGGGACGCGTTTTACAACGGCTCAAGAACAGTGAACAAAGCATGCTGAGAGCCTTAGAACAAGAGAAAGAACTCAATTTGCTCAAGTCCAGCTTCATTTCGATGGCGTCCCATGAGCTACGCACACCCATGACGATGATCCGAACCTGCGTAGAACTGCTGCAACATTACAACAACGAATTAACCCAGGAGAAAAGGGACCAGTACTTTGATCGAATTAAAAGTGCCATTCATCAAATCACCCACCTACTAGACGAAGTGCTACTGCTAGGCAACACAAAATCAGGTGAATTGAGATTTCAACCTCAGCCGTTAGATTTAGAAGCGTTTTGTCGGGAACTTTCAGATGCCATGCAATTTGGAAGCGATGGTCGCCATTCAATATCACTAATCTTTCAGGGAATATGCACCCAAACTGAAATGGATACCGACCTGCTGCGCTACATTCTCACAAACTTGCTTTCAAATGCCATCAAATACTCTCCTGAGGGTGGCAATATTACGTTTACCGTCAATTGCCAGGACGATTTTGCAACGTTTCAGATAAAAGACCAGGGATCGGTATTCCTCCCAAAGACCAACCCCATCTGTTCGAAACGTTTTACCGCTGTACTAACGTTGGCAGCATCAAAGGAACAGGGTTGGGACTCGCGATCGTCAAGAAGTGTACCGAGTTACACCAGGGCCAAATTCAGGTCAGCAGCGAGTTTGTTAAGGGAACAACATTTACAGTAACCCTTCCTGTAGATCCATCAGGTGATCAATCGGTATCTTCAAAAGTGTAGAAATTCTCTGCAAGAGTTAACAGCGAGAGCTGCACCAACGGGTTTTCCGTAACGCTACCTCAGAACTTAACCTACGCCGTTGGGATAATGTTGATCAGGGTTGACCAGTCGTAAAAGCTTCTGCTTAACCTGAGCATCGAAAACATTCCACTTCATCTTGGCGTACTCGGGACTTTCGGTAAAACCAGATAAAAAGCCCAGCGGAATCTCGAAGCCACCCGCCTGCGATCGACCACCTCCAAAGAAGCGCCCTGAGTATCTTGACCAAATGCTTCTTTAATGAACTCATCTGGGTCAAGCGTTAGCTTGTTGGTACGCAGTGAACCCACAACAATCTCCAGATCTTCGTCCTCGTCATGAACGATTCCATAAACAACAGCCGTGTGAACATTTTCTTCCGTCACAAGAAAGTCTGCTGCCTGGGGAATGGCATCTCGGTCGTCATAACGCAGATAGCCAACACCCGCGATCGAGAAGTTATTCTGAACAATCCGGTTCTTCAACGATCGCTCGATCACATCCATCACCTGCTTTGATCGAGAAGACTGAAGAATCGCATTGAGAAGCTGAGCATCATAGAAGCGACTCAGATAGGCTGCCGCCAAAAGTCCTCTTCTTTTGCTTGCCTAAGCGCGTCCGTGTCTGACCGTAAGCCATGCATCAACGCTGTAGCACATTTAACATGCTCATTCGAGTTGCTATCTAGCTTCAGCAGTCCAGCTTGAAGATATTGAGTCAGAATTGTCGCCGTCGCACGGGTATGGGGGCGAATATCGACAAACTCAGCTTTAATGTCTCCCTGCATGCTGTGATGGTCGATGACAACCGCGATTGGAATTCCAGCTTCCAGCAAGGACGGTACAAGCTGACTTGTTGTTCCCTGACTGTCCACTAATGTACAGCCCCGGTAAACCGACAAGTCCCGGCTCTTAAGGGTTGGTAATGCCCATCGCTGAACAGGCAGATTAGTCAACTTCACCAGGGCAATATTTTCCTGGTGGCTGAGAGTACCAGCGTAAACGATGTCACATTGGATATCGTATTTCTGGGCAATGAGCTTGTATGTCCAGCCAGAAGCCAGAGCATCCGGGTCGGGAAAATCTTGAAGCACTAAAAGCTGCCGTTCACCCCGATGTCGCTCTAAGGTTTCCCGCAGCGCCTCTACTTTTGACTTTGCTCGGCTGACCGCGGAATGTCATAGGCAAACGGCTGAACAGAAGGCTTTGGAGGCTCACTAGCCAGCCTTGCCATTGGCTTAATGGCCGGAGGGTCAATAGTATCTAAAGGGGATGGGAGTCGATAGGGCTTGTCTCCACTATGTCTAATAAACTTTCAAGCGAATTTAGCGAATCGTGCATACTGGCAGTGAATAAACTGACGATAAAAATTTGACCCTATTACCTTAGGGAACCGGGTAAAATTCCCGTACTCAAATGGTAATTGTCTACCTTGATCTTCGCAAAAAAACTAAAAAACGACATAGTCCCAAAAGGGTAATTCCCGGTCAAACCTTAAAGAGCAATCTTTAATCCTCCTAAACCAACGCCAGTTATACATTCCAGCGATCAACACGCTAGCTTAGCATTAAAAACAACTTAGTCTTCAGCCAAAATTAAATCAGACATAAGACTTATTTACATAAAAAGCAAAAACCCTTTGCCATTGCTGGGCAAAGGGTCAAACACCGATAACATACTTCCTCCACTCCTGGTTGACACCATTCTTAAGATGTTTTGTCACCTCGAAGTAAAGCCCGCTGTAAGGTTTTCGTGGAGGAACCTGCAATATCATGCTGGCTTCCTTGGGAGTTCTATTCCCTTTTTAACGTTACAGCGCACACAGGCGGTCACAATATTTTCCCAGGTGTCTCCACCACCGCGCGATCGAGGATGACGTGATCAAGCGTTAGCTCATCTCCCGAATAGCCACAGTACTGACAGGAATGGCCATCTCGGTGAAGAAGATTTCGACGCGTCAGAGGAATCTCTTTGTAGGGCACCCGGACATAATGACGCAACCGTATCACCGTTGGAAGCGGAAAACCTGAGTAAACGTACTTTCCATTATGTTCAACCTGCTCAGCTTTGCCTTTGATCAACAAAACAACTGCCCTGCGCCAGCTTGTAATGTTGAGCGGTTCATAGGAGGCATTGAGCACTAGAACCTTGCCCATTATGATTCAGTTGAAACAAGAGTTTTACAGATGCTAACACGGTAATAGCACAGAAAAAGCTAAAAATGAAGGATGAAGGGTAAAAATAGAGGAATCGCCTGTTGACAGTAGTTAGAAATACTTAGTATTAAACCTTCCCACTTCTTCCCCCTCTTTATTCTTCCTTGCCTGCATTGAGACGGGTTATATCATCCTCTCCAAGATACTCCCCGTTCTGTACCTCAATCATAACCAGAGGGATCACGCCCGGGTTCGCCACTTTATGAGGAGTACACATGGGTACATAGGTTGATTGTTTCTGTACCAAAATCGTTTCCTGACCGTCACAAATCACCAATGCGGTGCCAGACACAACGATCCAATGCTCACTCCGGTGATAGTGCATTTGGGTACTGATATGCTGGCCGGGCAACAGCTCAATCCGATTGATTCGATAGTGGTGACCTTCTTCTAACAGGGTAACGGTTCCCCAAGGTCGAACTTTAATCGTGTCAGAATCAGGGGTTGTAAATGGGGAAGTTCTTGGTCTTCGATTAAGTCTCCCATCATCGCTAATTGCCAAAGCTTACTTTTCTATCATGCTACTGATTTAGGCGATCGGGCAAACGTGGCAATCAGCAGACACACGATCCCAATATTAATAAATGTGTCTGCCAGGTTGAATACCGGAAACTGAATCAGACGGAAATCCAGAAAATCAACGACCCTACTTAAAATGAAGCGATCGATGCCGTTTCCAACGGCCCCTGCCAAGATAAATCCATAACCAACCTGCTCCCAGCGGCTGAAGGTGGGTCCAAACCATGCCAGGAGTAACAGCCCCACACTGACACCCAATGATAGCCACCGCAGCCACCCTACTCCCTGGCTAAACATGCTAAAGGCTGCCCCAGTATTGACCACATAAGTAATATGAAAAACCCCGGAATCAGAGGAAGACTTTGGGGAGGAATGGTCAAAGGAAAGGTATACACCACCAGAAATTTAGTTACCCTGTCCAAGACCAGAGCGATTAGCGTAGTAATCCAAAAGAAGCGGTTTTTGTTAAACATTATTAAGATAATTGCTCAGTCAGGGTACTCCGAGGGCAATTTCTCAAAATAACTCAAACCTGTCGCCTTTGGATGACAATACACAATCTGCCTGATACAGATTGCATCTAGAAACCTATTTTGAGGTTAGTGCTTTGTCTCATCCCCCATCCTTCTTTCTACGTCTTTACCCGTTCCTTTAGTAGAACATGATGTGACGTAAGGTAAACGCGATCAACGTAACAGCACAAATGACCGCAAGCTGACCAGGTAGAGGGTAAAGTGAGTATTTCATTAGAGCTTGAGGCAAAGGAAGCTCTGCTTTGTCTAACCAGGCCATGCTATAAGACACTATCAAATAGAGAATGCCACTTAGATGAATGCTTAATAATCCGCAGAGGCAGCTAAATGTTAACGATTCTAGCCGGGGGAATGCTTTGAATGCCAGATACCCGCAAACCCACGCCCCGGAATAAACCCAAGAATATAGCCAAAGCTTGGCTCTTTAAGATATCCAATTCCTCCGCCCTGAGCAAAGATGGGAAACCAGGTAAGTCCCAACATTATGTAGGCTATTTGAGATAGAACAGCAGCATTCCTTCCGCCCAGACAGCCAACTAGCAAGACGGCCCCAACTTGATACGTTACACCTAAAGAATGGGACTGGAACGTATTAGCACCCCAATGCCAAGTTGGTGTTGCAACAAACGCTTCGAGAAAGGTGCCGCCAATGGTCAGCAGCAGACCGATTAAAGCCCACAAAAGTTCAGTGGAAATCGCCATTGTTCACGAACCAAAAAGGGCTTCTCCACTACTAAATCCAGAAACTCCAGCATAGCGTTCCGGTTGAGGGGTTGTCCCAAAGCAATTACAGACGTCTCGGAGGATATTCTGTTGCCCTCTTTCCGTCAGAGTGATGGCATTGTATCACTTGAACTTTTACCCGATTATCATTCCTCGTTGGTTTGTGGGTATTTTGAAGTCATGTTTCAAAAGGTCGAAAGATCTTCCTGTTAAAAAGGGCATTTCTTTAATCAAGTTCGTCTGTCATAAATACTGGGTCTAACATCGCGACGATCGCTATCTAGCAGAAGCAGCGCAAATTGTTCAGATGTGAAATCATGAATTTTTCCCTGATAGCAGTTTATACAAGCAATACCTCCAGTCCTACCTTGCGACTGTTAGTCGAGAGGTAGGTGCTCGTGTCAATGAGATAATCGAGGGCACTAACTGGGATAACCCAGCCTCACCCCTGGATTGGAATAATCGGGGTGTTCTCGCTCTGATTGCCGCCGAGCAATCAGAGGATATACAGCAGCGTTTTGCCTATCTAAGGGTTGCTTCTGAAAGCTTGAATCAGGGCATTGGCCATCCCTTATGTCTTGCTCATTTGACGTTGCTTCCCTGTCTGATTGGGCAAACCGATCGCTCTGTAGAAGAATCGCTTCAGATATTAACGGATACCTTTCATAAGGCATTTAACCCACCAGGAACGTTAGCGAACGGGTTTGTTTATCTTCCCCATTCGACCATTCGATCAGGAAATACCTCTGCCTTGCTAGAGCAAGCGCTTCTGGCTAAAAACAGCTACTTTCAGGCACTTCTCATTCTAAACCAGGTGTTTTACCTGTCGGGGCTGACCTTTTATAACCACGTTGGTCTGCGGTCGCTCGCCATTGGTATTCAGCTTTCTCCCCATTCCTTTCAAACTCATCTTAAGCACGGCATCGCCAGACTCTTAAATAATCAGATAGAAGGCGTTTTATCGCTACAGCAGGCTAGACAACTTGCACCAAGTTCTCCAACGGTACTCCAGTCCCTTTATCTGACGTACAAGAATCTAGGGAAACACGATTTAGCAAGCTTTTGGCTAAAGACAGCCCGTCAATTAAGGGCAGATTCTGAAGCGTTAAGCTGGCGCTGGACCGAACTAGAGCCAGAAAGTCCTTTTACTTATGTTCCATTTGACTCGCTTTTGTTAGCGGTTGAACCGGGTTTTAATAGCATTGTTACAGGCGTGTTGATTGCTGAGGGCGACTGGTTTGAGCACGAGATGGAGTTCTGGCGCAACCAGATTCAGCCAGGAATGACAGTTATTGATGTGGGGGCAAATGCTGGAGTTTATACTTTTAGCGCCGCTCAGCGGGTTGGCTCAGAGGGTCGGGTGCTGGCGATCGAGCCATTCGAGGGATGCACTCGTTGTTTAACAGAGACCTGCCGGGTAAACCTGATATCGTGGGTGAAGGTTTGCCAGATGGCAGCCAGCGATCAAGACGGAATTGTGCGCCTTAGCATAAATGGGGCAAGCGAACTCAATCAGATTGCAACAGCAGATGCAGAATTGCCAGACAACGCCGATTATGTGAACGTTACTGCTTTATCACTGGATAGTCTGGTTGAGCAGGAAGGAATTCACCAGGTTGACCTGCTTAAGATTGACGCAGAAAACCATGAACTCCAGGTCTTAAAAGGAAGCACTCGCATCCTGGCACAGTTTAAGCCAACTATCCTCTACGAAAACATGGTTGGTGGCAATCAAGACAACTTACCTGTCGCTGATTTTTGCGGGCGCAAGGCTATCGGTTGTTTCGGTATCTACCCTATATCCAACAGCTTGCCCCCTGAATTCGGTTGAAGATTTACGTTCGAACCTCAACATCATTGCAATTCACCAAAGTAAAATTGCACCTTTGTAAAACTGCATCTTTTGAACGGAGCATCATGCCATTTTTTATCTCTAAATTGAAAGAAGAGGGCCGCTTAAACCAAACCCACTTTACGATCGTCAATGTTGGATCGCGCAAAATCACCAGTCAGGATGACTATGCGGAGGGCGGTTGGGGCGTGCTTGCTCCAAATTTAACGATTTACGGATTTGATGCCGATGCTGATGCCTGTGATGCAGCCAACGCCGATTTAGAGGCCCGCCAGATTAATTGGGTCGAAAAGCACATTCCCTTGGCTTTAGGAGAAACCGTTGGCGAAGCAACCCTATACGTTACACAAGATCCAATGTGCAGTTCGTTATATCAACCGAACGAACCCTATGCTGCCAGGTTCTCAGGGCTTTCAGAACTGATGAATGAGAGCTTTTCGATCGAGGTTGATATCACAACGTTGGATCAGGTTTGCCAAACTGAAGGGATTCATGAAATTGATTTCCTACAGGTTGATGTCCAAGGCGCGGATTTGCAAGTCTTAAAGGGGGCGTCTCAGACCTTAGATCGCACTATCCTAGCGGTTCAAATTGAGGTTGAATTTTCCCATCTGTATCGTCATCAACCCCTCTTTGCAGATGTAGATACGTTTCTCCGGGGCAGGAGTTCACTCTATTTGATTTTAGTGTTGCCTATCGTTTACGGGCCGATCGCCCATTCAATCATCCCAACGATCGGGACAACTGCTTTGGGGAGACGCTATTTATTTCCGCGATTTCATCCGAGAAGAATACAGTTCCCCATTGAAAACCCCAGAGCAAATTTTGAAACTGGCCTGTATCGCCGACATCCTGGAATTTCCTGACTATGGATTAGAGCTGTTGGAATACTTAACCCTCAATTACGGTAACGACCCAACCTACAATTTTGCAAATATCATCGTCCAACAACTGGCGCAATTTCCCGAATTGGTTCAAAACGGACTCAGTTCTCTGCCGATTGTCACAAACATTCGCGATTATGTAACTGGCGATCTCTCAAAGTTGCTCCATTGAAACTGGTGTTTAATTCGTCGTTCTTAAGTTTCATTCAGTCTGATGAATACGATCGCGAATACTAACAACGATCGGTAAAGAATCCAAGCCCTGCTTCACCAAGTCAGGATATTGAGACAAGCTCTCCAATATGACGGACGCACAGTTGTAGGCCGGGTCATCACCATAGTGAATTGTCAGGTATGCCAATAGCTCTAGCCCATAATCGGGAAATTGAAGCAGATCAGCTAAACAAGCAAGCTTCAAAATTCGGTCAGGCGATTCGATCGCTTTAACAGGGTTTTGTTGAATCGGGTCGCGCAAGTAACAGGCATCGGCCCATGTGAGTTGCCCGGCACGAGCAACCGACCTGAGAGGGAGCAAGCCCTAGGGACTCGACACCAGGGGTTTTCAGTAATTAAATCAAACAATGAAAACCCCAAATTTCTAAGAAATAAATCCACATCTGTAAATAATGGCTGATTTAGGTATAGAGGGGAAAATTCAACCTCAATTTGTGTACCTAAGACACTTAGTTCCAGAATGCGCTTTGCACCCTTCAAAACATCTAAATCAGCTCCTTGAACATCAACTTGCAAAAATCAACGTCTTCTATTTTTTCACTGTGACAAAACTCGTCTAGCGTTGTTGTCTCCACCTCCATCGTGAAATCAAGTTTCATGGATTCCTGAAAACTAGCAAGCCGAGAAATATAGGCTTCATTCGGAGGATAAAGTGAACTACATGAAGGATGCCCAGTCACATGTAACGTTGAAATTCCCGCCTAGCCTGCAAGTGCTAAGGGAATATGTTTTTCGGTCCAGTTAATACCCCGTGCCTCAAGCGAAGCGTTTGCTTCATCACAAGCATCGGCATCGGCATCAAAACCATAAATAGTCAGATTGGGGGCCAGCAATGACCAAGCATTTGAACCATAGTCATCTTCCTGAAACAGTTTGCGAGAACCTACAATGCACACAGTCATATGCAAATGCTCAAGTTTTCCGTGTGCTTTAAGAAACTGGGTAAACGCGGTCATTGAATGGTAAGTGGTAGGAGATATAGGTGTGGGCTTCGGCGTAACCTTGACTAAACGGCATCATTAAGAATTGGCGGAAACTAGCTCTTGTAAGACCATCTCTAATTCTTCGGCGGCTCGACTCTGATTAAATTGTGACAATGCTTTCTGCTGACCTCGACGGGCGATCGCTTCCCACTCTGTTGGATTTACAGGCAAAAGGACAACGCATCTGCCAGATCAATCGGATTTTCTGACTCAAAGAACAGTCCATCATGACCGTGTTCGATGATTTCGCCCGCCCCTCCAGTGCCGCTCGTAATCAGGGTTAGCCCCGCTGCCATCGCTTCCACCTGGCTGATTCCAAACGGTTCCTGAAAGCGGGACGGAAAGACCAGTACATTGTGCGTCTTATAAAGCTGAATGAGTTCCTGGCGAGACAGCGCACCTGCGAATTTGACCTTGTCTTGCAGTCCCTCCGATTCAACAAAGCTTTGTAGGGCTTCCACAAACTGAGGCGTCAAGGTGCTGCCTGCGATCGTTGCCGTGAATTCTATTCCAACCGCTTGCAGGAGGCTAAGCGCTTCAACCAGAACATCTGCTCCTTTGTAGTGCATTACCAGACTGGCATAAGCGATTTTCAACCTGTCACGGCGGGGCAATACGGTTTGATAAAACTCCTCTACAGCGGCACCAGGATAGATTGTTTCAGTTGTTTCTACCAGATAGCCCTTCTGATGCAGAACTTCTCCCACCCAATTGCTGCAAGTGAGGTAGCGGTAAAGCGGAGTTTTGGGAGTTAACTCTGGCGGATAGCCTGGTTGCTCATTCATCACATAGTGGGCGATCGGAACTCTAGCTGCTAATAGTTGCTGCAAAAGTTCTATATGCAGAAACGTCGCATTTCCTACCAGGCAAGCATCCGGCTGAAAGGTCTGCAAGTGGAGAGCCAAGGTTTGGCTATTCTGGCGATTAATCTCAGCGATTTGCTCCGGAGAGAACCACTCCGGTCCCCGGTCCCGATGCCATTGCCCGCAGAGCCGTAGACTTCGTTCGATCGGCGGATCTGGATAACTGCTGAGGTGAGAACTGAATAGTTCTTCAGTGTTACTGGTCAAAACTAGAACCTGGTGCCCTCGATGCTGGAGAAGACGAGCAAAGTCTGCGATAGACCGTTCGTACCCCCTAGAACTTGAGGTGGGTACAGGTTTGTGATGACAAGAATTTTCATACGGCCATTTTCTTAAACATTCCCTACACCCCATTACCCATATTCCGTATGCTATGTTCCATAACCCTACTTCCCAACATACGCCTGCCACATCTGCTCGTAAGCGGCTTCCATCTGGCGAGTAAACGCTTTGGCGTTCCATAACGGGGAAGTTTGGCGAGCCTTCCACATCTTCCAGGCAATCTGCTGACGTAGCTCTGGCTCCTTACCAAGCCGAATTCCCCATTCAATGTAGTCTTCGTTCGTCCAGGCAATGCCTTCAGTAATCCCTGCATTGACCATCATCGTATAGCTGTTGCGGCTAGAGAAGTGTTCCCCAACTCGCGTAACCAGCGGAATTCCCATCCATAGTGTTTCCATGGTGGTTGTTGCGCCATTGTAGGGATAGGTATCTAGGACGACATCAGCGATCGCTAAATTTGCTCGGTGCACCGTTTCTACGGCCACGTCTGGTAGAAACCGTAGACGAGAGGAATCAACCCCCACATCAGCTGCCATTTGCAAAAGAATTGCTGAATTGACGTTTCGTCCGTAATTCCTTTGATGAGGAAATAGCTGTTAGGAACGGCCTGAACGATCTGGAGCTGTGCCCGTACTGTTTCTGGATGCCGTTTGTAAGAACTTTGGCCACTCCAGTAAACAATGGCATCGGGTGGAATCTCCAGATCTTCTCGCCGTAGGGTGGGCACTCCAACCTCAAACCCATCAACAGCCAGGTAGGTTTGGGGAAGCCGCCAAATTTTCTCGGAGTAGTGGGCTTCAGCATCGTCTGGCAAGACGTAGGGGTCAGCGATGTAGTAGTCGATCGCCGGAATCCCTGAAGCATCCCAACCTAACCAGGTAACCTGCACCGGTGCGGGCTTCAGCATCATCACTTCACAAATAATGTCAGCGGTAATGCTGTCTAGCTCAATCAAAACATCAATGTCATCTTCGAAAAGGCGATCAGCGATCTCGCTGCTATCCCGTCCGAAGGTGCGTGCCTCATCAGAATGTTCAATAAACCACTGCTGCAACGGATCGGTTACAGGGGTTTTGGCGTTCCAGAAATAGCCATAGACCTGAAAGCGTTCCCGATCGTGGTACTGAAACAGCCAGCGGCTCAGCCATCCAACCGAGTGTTGCCGCATACAGTAGGAAACATAGCCAATTCTGAGCGGCTTTGCTGGATCTCGGTTCGCTTTTCTGGCTGCAAATCCTTGCTGATAGCGTTCAACTCGATCCCTATCGTAGGAATTGACGCTGGATTGACAAAGCCCCATCAATCGGTTTTGGTTTAACCGATTTTTTGCCAGGGAATCCCGAATGTAAGGTTGGGTGAATAACGAGGTGGTGAGTTTAAATACCGTGGTTTGGTCGAGGGGTTCTGATTGTGTCTTGACCAGTTCCTCAATTAAAACGTCCTGATTCTCAAAAATGGGAAAGATTGTATCCCAGTAGCCACCTGCCCGCAGGAGCGCTCGCAGCATCACGAAGGAGCCGAAGACCTGCTCGTACACTTCTCTGGCAAGAGTACAAAATGTTCTTGCTGCCTCGATCGCCTTTTCGTGTTCGCTTGCAGATTGGTAGAAAAATGACAGATGTGCCAGCAGATTCAAGTCATCGGGACACACCTTTAGCCCTAGCTTGACATAGTCGGCTGCGATAAGCGGTCGGTTTAAAAGGCTGGATACTTCGATCGCCTGATCCATTAACGCAATCACAAACGGAATCGGGTCAGAATTATGTTCGAAGCATGCCTCGGCAAACTCCAGCACAGCAGGTTCTAAAGGCGCAACCGCAAACAAGCGTTTTAATACTTTTAGCAGCAGCTCATGGTCCACAGTTGAGCGAACTTCTGGCGATCGAAGGAGAGAAAGTAAATCTGGATCCGCCAGTTCATCTGCCGTAAACGTCCCCAGTTCTGTTGAAAGCTGAAGTACATGCAACCGATTCGCCAAATAATCAGGAGCAATTTCTTGAATGTGTTGCCGAATCGTCCAGGCTAGGGGATAGTCAACCAGTTCCTCCCGCCGTTCTGCCTCTCGCTGCAACACCTCAACCAATTCTGCTGTCCATTGAGCAGCCTGTTCAGTGCTGCCCTCCAGCATTGCCAGCATCCAGGCTGTCTGTGCCTCCGCTTCCTGCCCCTGCAAAAGGAGTGCTAAACCCAGATGCCAACCGTGCGCTTTGACCTCTGGTTCAGCCTCAAACAATTGCTGGTAGAGGTCGGCTGCTTGGACATAATCTCCTTCTTGCAGCCATTGGCTTGCCTGCTGGTGAGGGGCAGTCAGGTTAGTTGAAGCGGTTTGAATAGCCATAAATTAACGTGAATTTAATTAGCAATCATTCAGCGTTTTGTTAGCCAAATTTTTGGAGGAACGTTTCCATAATTCCCTAAAGTTTCTCTCTAAATGACAAGAGTGGGTAGAGAACTCTACCCACTCTATGAAGGTTCTAAACCAGAACCGCTGTAAAGGAGAGGACGTCTTCCTTAGTTAAGCAGAGGCTCAAAGTTAGTACCGCAGGTCGGGCCGGTGCTAGAGGTAGGACCGCTGAAGCCAACACCAGCAGCGCTACCTGCTGTTGCTTTCGTAGACTGACAGAGAATGGCCAGGGTAGTTGCTTCACTCTGTGCCGTTTGAGCGATTTGAACACCGCCTGTGTGTGCTCTCAATGTCAGAGTATTTTTGGGGCTAGAGTAGTTGATAGCGCTAGAAGAACCGGGGCTACCAATTGTATAAGTGTAGTTGGTGCTGTCGGTCTTGATACCCAGACCCAGCAGGGAGATGTCACTAGCAAAGGTGTTCTTCTCTAGGAAGTAAGCTTGCTGGGTACGGTTCATAGAACCAACGTACTGCTTGGATTCCGATTCCTTCGCCTTGTTTGCCTGGTTCAGGAAGGAAGGCAGCGCGATTGCAGACAGAATACCGATAATGATGATAACGACCAATAGTTCAATCAGGGTGAAGCCCTTTTCTTCCTGTCTTTTTCGAGCAGGTGTTGAAGAAACTTAGCCTTGAATTCGGATTTCATTAGAGGTGTCTCCTTTAAGATGCGGGGTGTTTGGTTCTAACTCCTGGATGTAACGTACCCCCTGAAACCGGGTTTCATATCACTCCCCTCTCAATTTTTTTGAATTTGGCCGAAAAGCCCTATCTATAGAAGCGCTAATCCTTACTCTGAGGGATATTCAGCAGATCGGGATTTTTTCAAAAATTTCAGACCAGCCAGAATGATGTGCTTTTTACTACACAGAAATTAGAATCTTTCAGAAACTTCGCTGACTTGAATTTGTCCATCTTCCTTTTTCGCAGAATCTAGGATGTAGGAATTTCAACCAGATTGGGCAAGATTGGGAAGAAGCCTATGTGGAATGCCCTATGGATTTCCAACGATTGATCGACAATTTGCCCACACGTTATCAGGATTGGGATCTGCCAACTGTCCGTCCGCTACCAGTAAAGGCTGAGGAATTCCCAGGACAAGTTGATGGGATAGCGGCAGCAAATATTTCACAGTTGCTCAATTTCGCGATCGATTGCTTGGAATCGGGTGAAATTTACTGCGAAATTGGCTGTTTAGATGGCAAACACCTCATTTCGGCCCTGATAAACCACCCAGACTGTATGGCCTACGCTGTAGAAAGCCCTGTACGGGTTGGCCCTCAAGGTGAGCTGATCGATCAGTTGATGGAAAACCTGGACCGCTTTAACCTTCAAGAGCAGGTCTTTTTCTGCTGTCAGGATACGGAGGAATTTTTTGCGGATCTACGCAACGCGGAGCTGACAGACAGAATAGGTGTCTATTTTTACAACGGAATGTCCGATTACCGCTCCCAGCTTTTAGGTCTGTTGCTGGCAAAACCCTTCCTGGCAGACCAGGCGATCGTTATCTTGGGGCAGGCAAACCAGGACATGATACGGCAGGCCGCATGGGATTTTTAACTGCCAATCCTCAAGCAAACCTGTTACTAGATCTGTCAGAAACCAGCTTGGGTCACTCAGCTTTTGGAACAGGTCTGCTAGTGCTGGGTTGGGCTACCAATGCTCAGCTGAATGAACCGTTTGATTGGAAGCACCGGCGCGAACAAAACGTTATTAGCGAAATCCAAAACTTGGAGTGGGAGTGGCGGGCAGCGAGGCTAGAGGAAATGCGGCGAGAAGCAACTCAGCTTCTGGTTGAAGGACGAGCCGGGAAGCTGAGCAAAAATACCAAACCATCTTGCTCTATGACAGGAATGATCCAGACGTTTGGCAGAATCTGGGGATGCTGTATTACTTGATGGGCAAGGATGAAAGTGCCCTGGATGCTTTGGCAACATCCCTCAAGCTTGGCGTCCAGAATGCTGCTTTGTCTTATCACATTTCTGGTATGGCGCTGGAGCGGCAAGAAACTACAGACCAGGCCATTGCAGCTTACAAACAGGCGATCGCTCTCAACCCGTCCTACATTGATCCGTTGAATAGCCTAGGAGAGTTGCAGGCAAAACAGGGGAGTTGGACCAGGCAAAATCGCTATTTGAACGGGCAGCCACCATTGCACCCAACGACGCATCGACCCACATCAACTTGGGTGACGTACTGGGGAAACAAAATGAATGGGATAACGCGATCGTAGAATACCGTAAAGCACTGGTTATTCATCCCCAAGAGCCACGGATTTTAGACAAATTAGCTGCAGCATACGGAGCGATTGGAAATTCCTCTGAAGCTGCCTTATGTCATTTTCGTGCACTGTATCGTCGAAGCCGTCATGAAGAAGCTATTGAATACTTTCAAAACCAGTTTGAGATTGAGCAGTTGGAAACGTATAACGACTGCTTGATGCTGTGTGACTGCTTTTCCCAAAGCGGATTGACTCAGCCTGCCATTCGATGCATTGAAAGGGCCGCCCAGCTTCGTCCTGATGATGCCTTTCTGAAAGTTGCTCCCCACTTCGTCCTCCCATTTTTCTATCAAACAGCCGACGAAATTCACGTTTATCGGCAGCGTTATTTTAAGGGCTATCACCTCCTCACTCAACAGGTTGAGCAAGCAACCACAAAGGGAGAGGAGATTTCAATTACCTCAATTGAAAACTTTACAAATTTTTGGTTGACCTTCCAGGGCTACAACGATCGAGCTATTCACGAACAATACGGCAAGCTGTTGCAGCGGGTAGTAGCCCAACGCTATGCAGCATTAACAGTACCCCCACCTATGCTACCCGTGGGAGAAAACGGCAAAATTCGAATTGGCTACATTGCAGAAGCGTTGGGCAACAATAGTGAGTCTCGCTGGGCCGTTGGTTGGCTGAAGAACCACGATCGTAGCCAGTTTGAGATCTACTGCTACAGCATCGATTCCGAGTCAGATTTGCGAACAGAGCAGTTTAGGTTTTTGAGCGATGCGTTTCATCATCTACCTAACAATCTGTCAGCAATCTGTCAGCAAATACTGTCGGATCAACTACATGTTCTGGTGTTTCTGGCATTGGGCACTCGCGTCAAACCAGCCACGATCGCTTCACTGCGGCTAGCTCCCATTCAGTGCAGCGCTTGGGGTCATCCAGTTACCTCAGGCTTGCCGACGATTGAGTATTTTTATCCAGCGAGTTGATGGAGCCGGATAACGCGCAGGACCATTACACCGAAAAACTCGTTCGTCTGCCCAATATCGGCATTTGCTACCCGAAACCTCAACTTCCTGAACCCAACAAAACAAGGGCTGATTTTGGATTTAGGGAAGATAGGACTGTTTATCTATCCTGCCAACTACTGTTCAAGTATCTACCCCAGCACGATTATCTGTTTACTGAAATCGTGAAGCGGGTTCCCAACGCTCAACTGGTTTTTGTGCTGCGTTCCACCACGACAAATGGGACCAACCCTACGTTAGAGCGCCAGTTTAAGCAACGACTGCAAAAGGCGTTTGATCAGGCCGGGTTGAGAATGGAGCACTACTGCATTTTTCTTCCCGGTCAGGATTTGAGCGGCTATGCCAGTTTGCTGTCCTGTACGGATGTTTTTCTCGATACGCTGGACTTCTCTGGAGGGCACACAACCCTAGAGGCGATCGCTTATAGCCTGCCTGTAGTCTGCTGCCCTGGAGAATTGATGCGTGGTCGCCAGTCCTATGCAGCACTTACCCTACTGGGGGTCACTGACACAATCGCTCAAAATGAGGCCGAATACATTGAAATCGCCGTCAAACTTGGACAAGATCCTGCATGGAGACGGGTGATCGCTCAACGGATGGGTGCATCCCAAAGTAGACTCTTTGAAGATAAAACCTGCGTTGCGGGGTTGGAACAGTTCTACCGCAATGTCGTTCAGGAGAAATTGAATCAGCAGGAACTCACCCTTTTGACGCGAACTGGGGTGAAAACGAGTGATACAAAATCGGTGCTCCATGTCGGCTGCGGTCCGTACAATCCAGAGGCACTGCCCAAAATGTTTCAAACGCAGCAGTGGCGAGAGGTCAGGCTAGACATCAATCCAGCAGTTCGTCCCGATATTCTCGGTTCTATTACGGATCTGAGTGCTGTCCCAAATGAGTCTGTTGATGCAGTTTACTCATCGCACAATCTGGAACACATTTACGCCCACGAAGTTCCAATCGCGCTAGCAGAGTTTTACAGGGTTGTTAAGCCCGGTGGCTTCGCCCTCATTACCCTGCCAGATATTCAACGGGTAGCAGAGTTTGTAGCACAAGGGCAGCTAGAAGAACCGCTCTACCAATCTCCAGCAGGACCAATTTCTGCGATCGATATTTTGTACGGTCTGCGCACCGCACTTGCGGAGGGCAACAGCTTTATGGCTCACCGCACCGCATTTACGGTAGAAACCCTCAGTCAAAAACTCCAACAAGCGGGTTTCACTCGGGTAGAGGCCAAGGAGGATGGCCTGAACCTTTGGGCTTGGGGATACAAATAGAGAGGGGTCCAGTGGTAGGGAGTAGGGTCCGGTGATTGGTAGAATTCAGAATTGAGAATTTGGAGCCTTGATCTTTGAACTCTTAAATTCCTAATTCTGAATTCCTAATTTCTCTGGTTACGCCATGTTATTCTCGATCGCCCAGCGAGCCAGTTCCGTACGGTTGTGCAGCCCAGTTTTACCCAGCATATTGCTGACATGGCTCTCGATCGTTCGTTGACTGACGTTCAGTTCATCAGCAATTTCACGATTTGCCATTCCTCGGGCAACAAATTGCACAACCCTCAACTCGGTTGGAGTCAGCTCCACATCAAATGGAACTTGAATTTTGGGAGAGTTATCAGCACCTCGACCGGGACGCTCAGCGATTCGGGCCGCTTGCTTTAAGGATGACTCAACCTGAGCAACCAACTCCTCTGGCTCAAACGGCTTGACCATGTAAACATCAGCCCCTGTGTTCAACCCCTTAACCCGGTCCTGACTTTGCCCCTTCGCGGATAAGAAAAGAACTGGGATCCAACTGGTGCGGGGTCTTCGCGGACATGCTTCACCAGGGAATAGCCATCCATCTCTGGCATCATTACATCGCAGATGATCATGTCGGGTATGTCATGCTCCAGAACCTCTAGTGCTTCCCGACCATTTTCAGCAGTGACTACCTCATAACCTCGAAACTCCAGGTAGTCTTTGACTAGCAGAATAAGGTTAGGGTCATCGTCAATAAGCAATAGCCGCTTATGATTTCCTACACTGGCTTCCTTCATGCTGTGTCACTCACTATTCCTGGATCTCAATGTTTGGGTATCAATAAAATCGATAAGCGGACTTTCGAAAACTTTTACTATTGTCGAAACCACCACGCATTCTTGAAAGAACGGCAACTCGGGCTTCTGAACTTATTGTAGGTAGGGTCCGGGTTTTGCTGAAATTTCAATATTTCTAAATACTAGCCGAATACTAGTGAAGATGCAGATTTGCGCCACAAAACCTTGTGATATTATATTCTCCCTTTGAGAAAGTGTAACACTTGCCAAACTCGCCCCTGCACGATGAGTGTCGCTTCAGGATGTCAATCTTCAGGGGTAGAAGAAGAACCGTTGGGTAACGGGTGGATTAGGAACGCAAAATCGTGAACGATTTGATTGGCAATCAAATGTTCCTGAATAATTCGCTCGATCACAGCAGGAGTGGCATTTCGGTACCAGACACCATCAGGATAAACCACTAAAATAAAATTTCTGAGTACAAACCCGCAAACAGTTTGCTTTTGTTCGAAAGATACAGCTTGCTCGGGTTTCTGTAGGTTGGTCAAGCTGCAGTTCTTTCAGCCTGTTCTTGAGATACTCCCACGATTCCAAGCCCACCTCTTTCGAGCAGCACTTGGGTTTTGTTTGATCAGCGCAAAGAAACACATGGCGTTCGATATGCGGTATTCCTAGCGACTTAATACAGGCTGACAAAACTTCTGTCTCGGACATTTTTCAGAATACTTAGCGGTTTCTGCTTGAGACGACATAGACCAGATTACAGTTGTTGGGAAAACGTGATGAGAAACAGGTGAATAACTTAAGCTCTCGTCTACAGCGACACGAACTGCTAATCTTTGTAGTGAATTGAGCAACGCACTAATTAACCAAGAACTAATTCTTAATCAGTAATTCTTGACTGATTTAGTGAGACCAGAACATTAACCATGCAGCTTGAATTTATTCCGATCGATGATTTTTATTTTGCCCTAACTCTGGCTGTCAGGACACTTGAGGAATTAACAACCCCTGGCTTATCAGAACAGGTGCGAATACAGCTAGAAAAGAAATTGGGTCAGCCTTCTACAATTGCCGCTGCAAGCCAGAACACGTACAACTATGTGTTCCGGGTTAAGGACGTTGATAATAGCCCTGCGCCCCAACTCATTGTTTCAATCGCAGATTGGCAGGGAAATCTTCGCCTCAGCAGTGATTATGGCTGGGCATTGGATAACGATCGAAAACCCATCCGCACTAACAAGTTTAATCAGCGCGCAGCGTTCTCACATCAGATTCAGGCGCACCTGCAAGAATGGCTTCAGATTCCCTACTTAATTGATAAGTTTAGAATCTCATCCATCGTTATGGGATTAGATCACCTCTCCATATTCCTGGCTCCCGCTCCATAGGGAATTACTCAAAAGACATGGGGTAAAGCATTTAGACAAAGCTCACAAATTACAAGCGTTGCCTAAACACCTTACCCCTCAAATTAGACGGAGCCAGGTTAAGCCAAAGCGACAGATTATCAAGAATTGGTTGTCTGAGCAGCTAAGAGTTGCTTGAGTTTTTCCAGTTCTTGCGCCCACCGTGGATCGGGTTGGACGTCTGAATCAACCTGAGTACCAGTCGAGCGGCGGGATTTGTTATTGTTGGCGCCTTTACGACGACCTCCATTAGCCCCACCACTAGCAGAGCCTCCGAACCGCCAGTTGGTTGCTCATCACCGCCCTTATCTTTTGTCCGAGGCTGGTTTCTTTCAACCTTTAGGGGACTGTCTTTTAGAAAGTAGCCGTTGAACTTCTCAATAATCTCGTCAGCCTGCTCATCACTTTTACGGTGACAAAGCCAAACCCGCGACATTTATTGGTTTTGCGATCGGTGATAATTTTGGTTGAAATTGACTCACCCGCATCAGCAAAAACCGCTTCCAATTCTTGACGACTAAGCTCTTCAGGTAAATTGCCTACATATAGACGAACGGACATGGAAATAATACCTCCAGACTGTGATTCAACTAGACATGCTTAAACGCCTTAACCCGTTTCGGCTGAAACCAGCCAAGTGAAAATTAATTCTGGAATCAACCAGGATCCTCCCATCGCCAACTTTAACAACACAGCCTGCCAACTGGGAGCACTCGAACCACTACTCAACACCTGGTAGGCAACACCAAACGGCCAGAAGCTTAGAGTTAAACGGTCACTGCGTGAGTTCTTGGTCATCACTGGAGGATTGAGGACGGGCATCGCTGCTCTGTTACGTGTTTTCGAGAATAGTTATGCCATCCACTAAGGTATCACGACGGGTAGGACACAAGGTGGCTAAAGCAAGGATTTCTGAACTCAAGAATATTGCTTCTGAGGACTGCTTCAAGTTGAACACCAGCATCACGTCGGAGAAAACCGCCAAAAGAGATAGATCAACCTGCAAGACTTAAAGAAACACCATTTCAACCATTGATTCAGCTATCAATCAGCTATTAGGAGAGTGAATCTTTGCACAACCGCTGAATAGTAACAGCAATTAATACACGTTTGCAACCTGTAAAAGCTCAACTGTAGAGGATAAGGCAATGTAAAGAAACGTAACACAAAGTCAGGGACGGATGCAACCGTTGAATAAATAGCCAACAGAGAAGCTAACTAGCCAGGACGCATTTCAATAACCCTAAATCAAACAGCGAATTGCTTCTAACATGCCTCGCGCCTTATTAAGGGTTTCCTCATATTCCTTTTCGGGCACAGAATCAGCAACTAAACCTGCGCCCGCTTGAACGCTAACAGTGGACTTGTCCCCCATTGGAACGCACAACCATCGTGCGAATAGCGATCGCCGTATTCAACTGTCCCTCAAAGTCATAGTATCCATAGGCACCCGAATAGGGACCACGGCGGCAAGGTTCCAAATCATGAATAATTTCCATCGCGCGAATCTTTGGAGCGCCACTAACGGTTCCTGCGGGAAAACAAGCTTTTAACAAATCCCATGCTGTCTTTCCAGGGGCGAGCTCTCCGACTACATTGCTGACAATATGCATAACGTGGGAGTAGCGCTCTATTACCATCAGTTCATCGACCCTGACTGTCCCATTGACGCAGACCCGACCCAAATCGTTCCGTCCCAAATCCACCAACATAACGTGCTCAGCAAGTTCCTTCGGGTCCTGCAGCAAATCTTCTGCCAGGGCAGCGTCTTCCTGCAACGTTTTACCCCGACGACGGGTTCCTGCGATCGGTCTCACCGTTGCCACCATCGCTCCCTGAGGTTCGGGACGCTCTGCTTTCACCATAACTTCAGGACTAGAGCCAATAATTTGCCAGTTGCCAAAGTGGAAATAGGCCATGTACGGGGAAGGATTAATCAGCCGTAAAGAGCGGTAAAGCGCGAAGGGGTCCCCAGAATACTCCGCCGAGAGCCTTTGAGATAGCACAACCTGAAAGATGTCTCCGGCATGAATATGATCTTTCGCCGTCTCAACATTGGCGCAGTATTGGTCCTTCGAAATATTGCTAGTGTAGGACAGAGATGGAAGCGAGGAGTTCTGACTTAACTCTGATCCTTGCCCCCGTTCTTCCGGCGGAGTCCAAGCCAGCAATCTTGCCTGCTCTGAGAGGGGAGACTGAAGTTTATTAACGAGTTGGTTCACCTGATCGCAGGCTTGCTGATAAGCCGTCGCCAAATCTGTATCTGGAGTACGCAAGTCAGCGTAGGCAATCGCCCAAATCTTTCGCTTCACCTGGTCAAAAATCAGTAAGTTGTCTACCTGCATCCACAAACCGTCTGGTAGATCATCGTCAGTCGATGGAAAGATTGGAACACGTGGTTCAATCCAATGAATCAACTCGTACCCCAGAAACCAAACAACCCTCCAATACCAGGAGGCAGTTGAGGCAATTTGACCGGTTGATAAGGCTCCAAGCAATGCGCCAGCGATGCGAAAGGGTCCCCCTCAAACACGTGTTTTGTTCCATCTCTGAAGGTTTGGGTTGTCTGGTCTCCCCGCGCTTCTAAAATCCAAAGCGGGTCGCACCCCAACAAACTGTAACGTCCCAGTTGTTCACCTCCTTCAACTGACTCCAGCAGAAAGCTGTAGGGTTGCCCAGCACAAACCCGGTACCAGGCAGACACGGGTGTATCTAGATCGGCCACCCACTCCTGGTAAACAGGCACAAAATTACCTTGCCGTGCCAATTCGGAGAACTCAGAGAAACTTGGGAAGACCATAGAGGGGTAAAGGGTATTAGGAATTAAGATTGGGAGTGTTGAGGTTTGATTTGTCAATGGGTAATCGGTATTTGGGCAAACCTCTATTACCAATTACCCATTGTCAATTACCCTAACTTACTACCTTTAAACTCAACAGACTCATAACAAGGACAGTCCTTACAAGGACCACAGGGATTGACTGCACAACGGATATAGGGCGATCGAGCATTATACCGACAAGTAATGTCTCCAAACAGATAGCCAATCCCTTCCACATATCGGTGATCGGGGGCAAGGGGTAGCCATAGAAACGACCAAGCCTGCGGGTAACAGATGTATTCATCGCTGTTCTTAACTGTTCTCTTGCTCGTGATTCTGCTTTATGAATGAGAAACAGCGAGATGACTACCGGAACCAATGCGATAGCAAACAAAACGGCAACAGATATGAGAATCGTCATCATTGTGGTCATACTAACCAGCGATTTCTTATCGATTTAGAGTGACTTGTTCCCTGATCGGTTGGACGTCTTGCATCGATGTTAGGGTAGGTTTTGGACAATAAGCCGCTCCGGCTAAGCATTTACTGCAAGAGAGTCTACTTTGAGTCAACATTCTTAATTCAACTTTAGACTGTGATTTCCCCAATCCCGACAACGATCAGATTTTTACAACAACCAACATCCCAGGCATGGTTAGAGCAAGCACTAGACCATCTGGAAACCGTTCTTCTGGATCACTCCCACTGTGAGCGGAAGGCAGCAGGAGTGGCGCTAAACTTGATGTTTCGGTATCCATCTAGCACCCGCCTGGTACGATCGCTCACAGCCATTGCCCGAGAAGAATTAGAACACTTCGAGCAGGTCAACCAGATTCTAGAACAGCGCAACATTCCCTGCGTCCACTGACCCCGCCTCCCTATGGCGCAGGTTTGAATAAACAAATTCGCCGCCAGGAACCCGATCGAATGTTGGACTCCCTTCTGGTTTCTGCTCTAATTGAGGCACGTAGCCATGAACGTTTGGGGCTACTGAGCGTCCACTGCCCTGATCCCAATCTGGCCAAGTTTTATCGCGGCTTGATGACTTCAGAAGCAAGACATTACGGAGCTTACTGGACATTGGCAACCACTTATTTTGAGCGATCAAGTGTTAATCTGCGCTTAGAAGAACTTGCAGCGATTGAAAGTGAGTTACTGTCAACTTTATATCCAGAGCCTAGAATTCACAGTTAAGAAGGGGTGGTAGGACACTTTGGATTGCAGACTATTGATACAAGGCCACGCACTCTTAACTTCACCCTCTTACAATTAGCGACAGAAAATGGAAATCCGCTATCGGGACTTTTGGATTCGAAGCTGGAAGCCAAACGATCGTATCCCCGCTACCAATCTCATTCATTCCGTTTTAAATGAATACGGCCTGGGTTGGGAACCAACTGGAGCCGACCAGGATGTGCTGGAGGTGGAACAGTTCTACCAGGCAACCAGAGGTGAGTTTTGGGTAATTGAGCACCAGGGAAAGGTCGTTGGGACAGGGGCATATTACCCGATTCAACGGGGTCAAAATGCGGTTGAAATCCGCAAAATGTATTTACTGCCGGAGGCCAGAGGCTACGGGTTGGGACGGTTTTTATTGCTGCAACTGGAAGCCGCGATCGTTGCTCGACATTTTGAACAAATCTGGATTGAAACCGCCAGTGTTTTAGCAGAAGCTGTCAAGCTATACGAAAGCAGCGGCTATCAGCCTGCAACAGGCGTTGAGACAGAACGCTGCGATCGTGTTTATGTCAAGTTCCTCAAAACAACAGAAAATAGGCTTTTGGAAGAAGAAATCTTAGATTACAAACCATAACTTGTTAAAAGCGAGAGGCTGACATCTAAACTTAGAACTCAAACCTCAAAGCGTTTAACATTACCGTCTCCACTCTCCTATGATTGACCTTTACACGTTCACAACTCCTAATGGTCGCAAAGCCTCCGTCATGCTGGAGGAGGTTGAATTACCCTACAAGGTTCATGTCATTGACATTACGAAAGGGGATCAGTTTACGCCTGAATATGTAGCAATAAATCCCAATAGCAAAATCCCTGCGATCGTCGATCAAGAAACGAGCATGGCGGTGTTTGAATCCGGTGCAATTCTGATTTACCTGGCAGAAAAGACAGGTAAGCTCATGCCTACAGATCAAAAAAGCCGCTTTCTAGTATTGGAATGGCTCATGCTCCAAATGGGAAGTATCGGTCCCATGTTTGGACAACTGAATCACTTCAAACGATTTGCTCCAGAAAAATTCCGTATGCCATCGATCGTTATGAGAAGGAAACGCTGCGGCTCTATGGTGTGCTAGACAAGCAGCTTACAAACCACGAATTTATTGCTGGAGACTATTCGATCGCCGACATAGCGACATTTCCCTGGGTTGCCAGCTATGAATTTCAAGGCTTGACGCTAGACAACCATCCCAACTTGAAACGCTGGTTCGAAACGATTCAGCAACGTCCAGCCGTTCAACGAGGGATGCATGTACCTTCCAGAAAATAATTCAGCTTCTAAAGCCTGTCAAAGATGGAGCGCAGTAATTGAGTTTCCAAAATTAAATGCGGATATAGCGATCCTAAATGGATTGTGAGAAAGGGTTCTAACGGAATCCTTTCTCACAAAGCCTCTCAATCTCACAACTGATTTAGGACTGCTATAGAAGGTTAGCGTAGTCACTAAATAACTCTCCGGAGGACTAATTTCAAGGTGTTGCAGTAACCGTTGCCCAAAGGTATTTCTTGAAGGAACCTGCATCCATTGTCAGGCGCATTTTTTTGACCACGTATAAATGTCAAAGTTGACCGGATCACCTTGAACAGAAATATTCCCTAACAATGCAATCCAATGGCTAGGAAAAGCGACTGCTGGCGGATGGTCTCCCAGCATACCTTCAGCCGTAATCAGCGCAAAAGCAACCCCTCCAGCTTGAATTGCAGTAGCTGCATCGTTCATCACGTTGACATCAAACATCACAAAGGCGTGATTGTAATCCACATTTCTATAGCCCAAGATTTCTCGAACCCAGCCCTTCATCTCCCATGATTTGGTCATTCCCGCCAAATCTCGCATTAGATCGGGAGCGTTGGGTTCCACGGGAAACAAAACGTTTTCCATTTCCCGCAGGGTAGCCAATACCATCCAGTCTGCCTGCCCCATCTTTAAGTCACCGTGACTGTTCTGACGTAACTCATCAGACGCAGCAATGTAGTGCGTGTGCCCTTGAAAACCCCCAATTAGAAAAAGGCTACGGCATATCTCAACATACTGGCACGGCTGTTTACGAGCAAGTTCAAACAGAACGGCAGCTGGACCACAAAAGGGCTGCCCACCTTGATTCACCTGAAATGGGTCATTCACTCGTGCCCGTACATCAGCAATGATTGTCGCTTTATCCAGGTAGGGCCATGCACTGGAAGCGCTAGATTGCTCAAAGTCTGCGATCGCTGCTTCTGCCTCCCGCAAGAGCGAACAATCAGGCTGATAAACTTCCTGTAAAACATCTCTAGCTATCACTGACTTGCCCCCGAACGCTACTATAGACCTCTATTGAAGCTCTCAAGACCACAGCGCAAGATAATTCTTCATGGATGTTTAATGTCTTAAGATCGCGAACCGTGAAACCACGACATAACGTCTTGGCTTTTGTATTAATTTTTCCTTGGTGAAATAGTTCTGCTCTGATAAAGTAATGAAGCTTGAATTCTAAAATTGTTCGATCGTCCTTCAGTTCCTGTTTAAGGGAAATTTCACCCGAGATTCCTTCAACGTCCTTTGAATTTGATATCTTTGGGGATATTTCCGTCACGGTGTTTACTTTTATAATCGCCTCAGTAGCTTTGGTTCCCCATGTGCTTGCGATTTATCCTGGAAGCTTCGATCCAATCACGTTGGGTCATCTTGATATCATCGAACGAGGCTGTAAACTTTTTTGATCAAGTAGTCGTAGCAGTTTTACGAAACCCTAACAAATCTCCACTGTTTACGGTGGCAGAGCGCATTGAACAAATTAGGCGCGCAACTCTTCACCTTTCTAACCTGGAGGTAGACAGCTTTGATGGATTAACTGTGAACTATGCCAAAATCCGGCAAGCAACGGTATTGCTTCGAGGATTACGGGTGCTTTCTGACTTTGAGATGGAGCTTCAGATGGCGCATACTAATAAAACCCTCTCTGATCAGATTGAAACAGTTTTTTTGGCAACCTCGAATGAGTACAGCTTCCTAAGCAGTAGTCTAGTGAAAGAGATTGCCAGGTTCGGTGGTCCGATCGATCATCTTGTTCCACAACATGTCGCCCCAGATATATACAGATGCTACGCCAAGACTCATCCAGTATTACCCCTGACCATGGATTCAACCTCAACGCCGGAGTCTCCCAAAATGGAACCTCCCATGGAGAGCCGGTAAGACCAGGGAGCGTAGACATTCAGGGAGAACTTGAACGACTAAAGGAAGTCCTTCTCGACAGCCCACGTCTGTTTGGGCGGACATTGGTGATTGAAGACCAGTTGCTCGATCAGATTGAACTGGTGCAGTTGAATTTGCCAGAAGCATTCCACGAAGCGGAGGAAGTCGCTCGGCATAAAGAAGAAATCCTGCTCCATGCAGAGCAATATGCCCAGGAAATGATTGAAGCAGCCGAACGACGCGCGGCCCAGATTTTGAACGAAATGGGGATTCTGCGGCAAGCAGAGATGGAAGCCCAGCAGCTCCGACAACGGGTGCAGCAAGAATGTGATGTTGCTAAGGAGCAAACTATTAATGAACTGGAACGGATGCGGCGGCAGGCTCAAAAGAACTTGAGGAAATGCAGCGTTTAGCACTTGCAGAGTGTGAAGAGATCCAAGCTGGAGCTGACGAATATGCCGATCGAGTTCTAAAAGAGATGGAGCTTCAGCTCGCCGAAATGCTTCGCGTGATTCGAAATGGTCGCCAACAACTCCAGCCGCCTCAAACAGAAGCCCCCTCTCTCGTTCACGAGAACCAGGTCCTACCAATAATCTTCCTACCCGTATGCCCACTCCCAAAGGGGAGCGGCCTAAGAATTGAGGTGGTGGGTGATAGGGAGTAGGGATGGGAAAGTGAGGGCGTAAGAAGTAAAGACCAAAAGCTAAAACTCACTACCTATCGCCCATTGCCTACTTAAAGCCCTCAATTCCCGATCACCTACCACCTACTTACTTAATCTTCTGTTTTGCTTGCCAGGTTGCACCGATCGCAGCACCGACTCCGGCTAGCAAGCCAACGCCCATACCTTCAATTGTTTTGACAGCAGGGCTCTTGGTTACACAATCTTTGGTCAAAACTTCAGCTTGCATACAGCGGTTGCTTTCTGCCCAGCTAGAAGTACCTCCTAGAACTACACCCGCAGTGCTACAAACCAGGACCATGATGAGAAATGCGCGACTTTTTTTTTTCTACCCATAGGTGGATGTAAATTTCGTTATTTGGTGGCTCTACACAATTAACTATTAATATGCCCATCAAGCAGTCAAAGCTGTCACTCTTTACAAGATCTTGATCCAGAAGTGAAGGAGTGAGGGTATAGATGGGGATGAGGGGATAAGGGATAGGGCGAAAGGAAGAACAGTTGCTCTTTCACGGGCCAATTTGCTTGGTCGCAGATATGAACCAGAATCTCTTCGATCTGCGATTCACATCAATCCTCAATTGCTTTGAAAGAGTCAACAGTACCAGCAGAAATACGCCTATCATCCTGGCTCAGCCCTAACCACGCAGCACTGCATAGTTAAATGGTTGAGGGACTTATCAAGGCCTACTAATACTCTTGATTGCTGAGACTATGGACAACGGGCAGGAACCCCACAGCAGAGATCCTTAGAGTTGGCTAAGCTTGGATTCCGATTTTGAAACGTATCTATTACGCTTTCAAGCGCGTTAACAGCTTTAATTCCGATTCCTAACAGTCCAGTTGGAATAGTGAAATCCTGTTGACTTTTTAAGCTTGAAGGCTGCATTTCGAAGCTAAACGATCGCAGTTCATGACGCACCTGAGACAGGAGCAGCGGAAGATCACGCTCTACTTCAGACCAGTAGACGTGGGGAAAGCACGTATAGTCAAAATGACAGGTTCGAAAAATCCGCTCAATTCGACGATAGCGATGAAACGACCAGTCTCGCCAAATTTCCCAAGATGGGGTAAATCTTCTGCAACCATTAACTCATAGGTTTTCTGTCGCAGCCGAGGTAAGTAGCTATCCAACCAGAACCGCATCATCTTGGTGTAATTAGGATTCTGGCAAGCCTGTAGCTGCAAAATTTCGTCACGACTGATTCCAAATTCGTCCAGCAATTGTGCGGGTAGATAGCAAATTCCCTGTTCGGCGTCCTCCAGCATGTCGCGAAGGTTGTTATAAAACTGATCCAATGCTCCAAAGGAAGCAGCGGTAGGCCAGTATTTTTCGGGTAGGTAGGGTAAAACCTGGAAACAAGAACCCGAAAGGGTTTCCAACATGTTTGTATATTGTTCCAGGGTTTCAATGACTAGATCTTTGCAATGGTAGCGAGCGGTTGCCTCGAGGAAGCTGTTCCAGGATTGAATTGAGAGATAGTTGGTTGGCTTAAACTCATCACCAAGCCAACGATCGCGAATATGGCGTAACACATCCCCATAGGGAGAGCCAACTTCTAGGTAGCCCTTGTTCAACAACTTCTTCCAACTGGTATAAAATTTTCGGAACTCAAAGCTACCCGGATCTACTAATTCATTTTCTGCCAGACGATCAACCAGGCGAATCCAGCCAATCCGCTCAACCCATTCGCTCCTCGTGGAGGAGTCTAGTTCCATCACCCAGGCAGCATTATCCTCATCTTTTAAGGAATCATCGGCAACAGCTCTGTACTGAGACGATCCAATCAAATCCGAAATCGTGGATGTGTTCATGTAGCTTTCTTTACCCAACCTAGCCCTAGAGTTCCCACCTTTTGGTAGAATTAACGGTGTGTCATGGATTACATTGAGGACAACCAGTTTCCGATGGGAAGCTGAGCTGATGCAGCAGTTGCTGGAAGCTCACAACATCCCAACCCGCCTCCTCGACCTGGGGTTGATGCCCTACACTGGTTTAGGCAGTCCTGCCGCTATTCAGGTTCAACCTGAGGATCGTGAGACTGCGCTGATACTGCTGAGTCCCCTCGAAGAGGATTCGTCAGCGGAAACAGATCCGCAAGACTAGGAGGAATGCACCGCAATCATGTCCCTATTCGATTGGTTTGCAAATCGGCAGAAGTCAGGTCCAATTAGTCAGGAACGGCAGGAACGGGAAATTGCCGACGGGCTATGGTCCAAGTGCGAGAAATGTGCAGTTCTGGCTTATACGAAGGATCTTCGGGCGAACCAAATGGTTTGTTTGGAATGCAGTCATCACATGCGCGTTTACAGCGATGAACGGATCCGCCAGTTGATCGACGAAAACACTTGGATCCCTATGGATGAGGGGCTGTATGCGACTGATCCATTAAAGTTTCGCGATCGAAAATCCTACAGCGATCGCCTGCGCGAAATGCAGGAAAAACTAAGCTCATGGATGCGGTTCAAACGGGAATTGGTCAGTTAGAAGGTTTACCCATTGCCCTAGGCGTTATGGACTTCCGCTTCATGGGTGGCAGTATGGGTTCAGTTGTCGGTGAAAAGCTTGCGCGCCTCATTGAACGTGCTACCCGCGAACGTCTGCCCGTGGTAATTGTTTGTGCATCAGGCGGTGCCCGGATGCAAGAAGGGATGCTGAGCTTGATCCAAATGGCGAAAATTTCCGGTGCTTTGGAGCGCCATCGTGAAGCAAGGTTGCTCTACGTCCCAGTTTTGACGCATCCAACGACTGGTGGTGTAACGGCTAGCTTCGCCATGCTTGGAGACGTTATTCTGGCAGAACCTAAAGCAACGATCGGCTTTGCTGGACGTCGCGTTGTGGAACAAACGCTACGAGAAAAGCTGCCGGATGATTTTCAAACGGCTGAATATCTGCTCCAGCATGGATTTGTAGATGCGATCGTGCCTCGCACCCAGTTGAAAAAGACTCTGGCGCGCTTGATCCATCTACATCAACCTGTTGCGACTCCATCAAATCTTTCCGCCCATTTATCGGAAGTCAGGTCTTTTAGTACCACACCATCGGAGTGATAAGCCTGAATATCACGATCGGCTTGGGAAAGAGCACGCTCAGTGGCATGATATTCATATTGAAACGACTCAATCCAACTGGATGAATCACCACAGTAGGTTTTGCAGACCCACTTAGCTTCCAGGTTCAGTCAGTTGAGTCCCTCTATTGAAAACCCAGATACCTGAGCCACACTAAGGAGAACCATGCTTAAGAGATACATTTGGCTGGTTATAGCCACTGTATTTTTCACCTTTCAGTTGTTTGTCGATAATGCTACAGCGGCTGAACTTGATAAGGCGACGCGGACAGTGCCGTTGAATGCCCAGGGGGACACTGTTGTCCTTAGCCTGAAGCAAGTGAAGGAAGGGAAGCGGCTGTTTCAGTATGCCTGTGCTCAATGCCATGTCGGTGGAGTAACCAAGACGGATCCGAACGTTGGATTAGACCCGGAGTCTCTGGCCCTGGCAACACCACCTCGGAATAACATTGATGCGCTTGTGGACTACATGGAAGATCCAACAAGCTATGACGGGGAAACTAAGATCGCGGAAGTTCACCCCAGTCTGAAGAGCAAGGATACATTCCCCGAAATGCGGAACTTGACCAAGGATGATCTGATAGCGATCGCTGGTCACATCCTACTTCAGCCAAAAGTGGTCGGTGAAAAATGGGGTGGTGGCAAAATCTACTACTAATTGACCAAAGAGACAACTAGAGCGACCGCAAGGGCTTTGGACCGAGCACACCAGACATAGAACCCCACTTCGTCTGTAGCTCAATTTCCAAAGCCCTTAGAGTGTTAATTGTCAGCCTGTGCGTTGGTATCTATCCCATAACGTCGGGGCTAGAACCAAAATCAAATACAAGAGTTTTAGAACGTTTTGGACCTTATTCAATGACTGATCGATTCCCTGGGGCACGTCTGCTAGCAGCTATTCTTTCAATCTGCATGTTCATGGTGGTAATCAGCCCTTCTGCTCTAGCAGCGGTTGATTCATATATCACCCGGTACTTAAAAGTGACGGACCCTGTTGCTTTAGAAGTCGATGGACAAGGGCAAACTCGCCTATTTTCAGCAGAGGAACTATCTACTGGAAAGCAACTGTTTGAGAAAAACTGTCTGAATTGCCATGTGGGAGGAACGACTCTGCCCGATCCTACCGTTCCGTTGTCTCTGGTAAGTCTGCATAGAGCGACACCGCCCCGTGACACTATTAACGGTCTAGTTTCATTCTTCAGACAACCCATGTCTTACGACGGCAGTGAGGAAAGTAATTGGTGCCGTCAAGTGCCAGAAAGTTGGCTCTCACAGGCTCAAGTTGAAAATTTAGCCGGATTTATTTTGCGAGCTGCACAAACCGCACCGGGTTGGGGAACGGAGTCTTTTCAGGATTAAATGATTCTTCGACAAGCTGTCGTAGATTTGTTCTAAAATCTTGAGGTGTACGTAAGCCTAAACCTTTAAGAGAATCATGAAACTGATCCCTTTCACAATGAGAAGATTCTGTCTGACTCTGGTTGCTGCTCTACTAGTTGTTAGCAGCTTCTTCCTGTCAAGTTCCCCTGCTTTTGCGGCTAGCCATACCGTCAAAATGGGCAGCGATACGGGCATGCTGGTGTTTGATCCTGCTAAACTGGATGTTAAGCCTGGAGATACGGTAAAGTTCCTCGTCAACAAGGTTCCTCCCCACAACGTTAAGTTCGACGACAAAACAATTCCAGGCCAAGACAAGGCACTAGCAAAGTCTCTTTCTCACCCTCAGCTTGAGATGACTCCCGGCCAAAGTTTTGAGGTAACCCTTCCGAAGGATTTGGCAGCAGGTGAATACACCTACTTCTGCGAGCCTCACCGGAGTGCTGGTATGGTTGGTAAGCTGATTGTTGGTGGCTAATCTACAGATTCACTGTGTAGTCTTGGGTTCTCCTCTCTCTGCAAAACGCTTTGGAGATTAAAGGAGTTGTCTTACCTGAGTGTTTTCAATTTGTTCGTAAGTTAGATAGAGGAGAGCCGTTTTGAAAGTGTTACGCTCGATTGTTGTTTTATTGGCGATCGCGCTGTTTACTCTTTCCTTCACCCACCCAGCTCAAGCTGCAAACGTTGCTAATGGCGCAAAAATTTTTAATGCCAACTGTTCAGCATGCCATGTGGGGGAAACAATGTGATTATCGCCAACAAAACCCTTAAGAAAGAAGCGTTAGAAAAGTATGGGATGAACTCCCTGGAAAAGATCACACTTCAGGTCGCCAACGGCAAGAATGCTATGCCTTCATTTAAAGCACGCTTAACCAGTGCTCAAATTGAGGATGTAGCAACTTATGTTCTAGAAACATCCGAGAAAGGTTGGTGATCATTCATCTTTCGCTTGCTTGACCCTGTCAAATATTTATTGCAAACCCTCCTAAATTGTTCGGGAGGGTTTGTTTTATTAAGCTCAATTACTTAAATCTGTCGGGGATTAACTCATCCAGTGAAAGAATACGGTATCTTCCCAGTAGTTAACCAAAAGGAACAATTCAGTGGTTCCCATTAACGACAACAACCCTACGCGTACAACTGCATACGTAAATTACGCGTTGATAATCGCCAACGTTCTGGTCTTTCTTTACGAATGGAGTTTACCGCCGCGTGTACTGGAACGGTTTCTTCAAGTATGGGCTGTTGTTCCTGCTCAACTCACTGCTAGCTTCACGGGTGAGTTGCCCCATCAAGCTGTCCCCGAGTGGATTACCCTTTTCACATCGCAGTTTCTACACGGCGGGTTTCTGCACATTGCTGGCAATATGCTGTTTCTCTGGATCTTTGGAAACAATGTCGAAGATCGGTTGGGCCATCTCAAGTACCTGATTTTTTACCTGGCCTGTGGGGCTTTAGCCGCATTGACCCAGTGGTTTTTCTCGGCCTACTCTACGGTGCCATCGTTAGGAGCAAGTGGGGCGATCGCAGGAGTTATGGGAGCATATATTCTCCGGTTCCCTAGAGCCAGGTTCTAACTCTCATTCCACTGGGGATTATTTTCTTACCGATTCGGCTCCCAGCCGTTTTCTTTCTGGGCATCTGGTTTTGCAGCAGGCACTCTATGGCTTAGCTAGCCTGAATGCCCCAATGAACATTGGAATGCAGGGTGGTGGAATTGCTTATTGGCCCATGCTGGTGGATTCATATTCGGTGCTATTCTGGGTCCACTACTCGGTTTGTTTTCGGAAGACTAGGAGAACACCATGCCCCGGTTTAATCCCTACACGCTGCAAATGCAAATCACTCGCATGTTTGAGCAGGGCCAGTCTATGTTTGCGACGATGAAGGTACAGGAGTGGCTTAAGGAGCGGAAGGAAGATCCCAACGCCTACGAAATTCTATTCCATCGAAAACCTGCCCCACCAGGATCGGGACAGGTCATGGTAGTTGAGATTGAATTGCGTCGTAAAGATGGGCAACCTGTTGATCCCTGGCTGCAGGAACAGGTCAACCAACATGCGTAGAGACGTTCCTAAGGAACGTCTCTACTATGCTTTTATGCTTTGGAGCGACCGTTGCGGTGGCCATTCCGAATGGGAGTACCACACGGGTAAGTGGCAACCAATTCTCGCTCAACGGGTTCAACCGTTGGAACTGGTGTAGACAGCATATGAGCCGGATTTGCCTTTGCAGCCTCATAATCGGCTCGGAGTTTTGCCATCATCTCATCCCGACGATCGTAAAGCCGCTTCAGTGGGCGTACGGGACACTGGTTAATGACATAAGCCGTTATGATCGGAAGGGCGATTGTGCTGTCGGTATAGCAAACGATCGTTCTGGGTAGCTCGTCTGGGTCAACCTTACCCCAACTGACTGCCTCACTGGGGTTGCTCCGGACAGCCCACCTGTATCGGGACGGGCATCTGTCACCTGAATAAAGTAGTCGTGCCCGCGCTCCTCCAGTCCCAGCACCTCGTGAAGTTGGGGTTGGGTTTGCAGCAGGAAGTTTTTCGGACTACCGCCGCCGATAATCAACGCTGCACTCTTGCCTTCCGCTCCAGGAACATTGCTTTCGCGAGCACTGTAAGCGATCGCAGCCGTTTCGTTCACGTCTAGAGATGGATCAAGCACTAACTGAGATCCGTCTAGGGCAATTGCAGCTACATTCATGCCGATCGAACTGTCGCCGGGTGATGACGTGTATATGGGTACACCGCACTCGTAAGCCGTCGCCAGCAAACAGGAATTTTTCACTCCCAGTTGCTTCTCAACCTCACGCACGTATTTACCCAACAAATAATGGAATTCAGCCGTGCTCATGCGCTTTTGAAACGGCTCTGCTTTCAAAATCTCCCGAATAAAGGCATCCGTTTCCAGCAAAACATCGTAACCAAAGACAATGTCATAAATCCGGATCCGTCCTTCTTGACGGAGTTTGACATCATCAACGAAGGGATTACTCGCGTACAGGTCTAGCCCCAATCCGTAGTGAATGTCATGGTAAAGATTTGCTCCAGTGCTAATAATCCAATCAACAAAACCGTTGCGAATTAAGGGAGCCAGTACAGATACCCCAATTCCTGCTGGAGTCATAGCACCTGATAGACTAAGTCCTACGGTTACGCCGTCCTGCATCACTTCGCGACTCAGCAGGTGACAAATTTCTCTCAGGCGGGCGGAGTTGTAAGCAGTGAAGTACCCATCAATCAAGTCAACAACACTAATCTCCGCAGGGATGGGGGAGGGTGCGATTTTGCGACTGAGCAAGTTTGACATTTTGCACTCCAGAAAGAATGAAAAGCATAAAAAAGTGAAGAACGTGAACAGACAACGTTTCAGGATGCTCTACACCTCCACTTAAATGGAGGCGTTAACGTTTAACGCTGCCAACCTGCGACTCTGGCAGAGTTGTCGCAATACAAAACCAAACAGCAACAGAGCAAAATTGTTGCTTAAAACACTCCAATCAGTTTTCCCGCTTCAATGAGGGAAATGGAGATGCAGGTTTTTGTCTAGTCCAACCCTTCTGCCAGCAGCAGATACTGGCCTCGATCGCACAAGGTCTCGCGGAATAAAAAATCCTTGAGAACAGAGACGTGACCGGAGACAGACACTCGAGATCGCAAAAACTTTGCTTTGGAAGCTCCCTTAATAGAGAACTTGACCGACCCAGTTTGCTCAGGGTGAGAAAGGCAATAACTTACCGAAAAGCTTAATAGCCCTAGTCTCTACGAGTCGCAAACCTCAAGTTACAGGTCGGTCAGCTCATACTGGGTGCCTCACAGCGGTCTACCCAAGATAGCGCTGGATCGCACTGCCGCTTACGCTTTAGTTTCATTTCCAGATACCACAGCAAGTGATATCCAGTCAGGTATAGAAGTTTCAATGCTCTGTGAATAACTTTCAGATACTGACTTTATTAATCTAACATCAATACTCTCAAAGCTTCTCCGTAATAGACCTTAAATTGTCAACCGTCCTCTCAATTCGTTTCCTCCTTAAAGAAGTCCAGCAAGCCCGGCTCTTGAAGACCATCGGATTAAATTTCTCCGTTTCTGTCAGGCGTTGGCGACTGCTGAGGATTACTATGAAGGCAGCCGAGGAAAATGTCGATCGCGTTTATTCAAATGCCCAAGAATGTTCCTAGTCGTTCCGCATCCATGCAGCAATCTCAAGCGTCTGCACAAGAAACGACGTGGCATACATTTCCTGAAATTCTGAAACGGCTCCATCACGAAGGCATTTATATCCATCCCCATCAACTAGCAGAATTTTTCCTGTGGCATGGGTTGCCTGTCGATGCTGACTATGTGCCGAAACATTTACAGAAGCGAGCCGCAGCAATCAACGCAAACTACCAGGGAGACATGGCAAGGCTAGAGACGCTAAATGAGCAGCCCAGCTTATCCCCACTTGAGTAAGAATCAATCTCTAAATAAAGACCCGTCTTGGCTTAAAAACTGACGTTTAGACACGACAAGCAGGAGCAAATACTAGTGGATCCTTTGGAAGTGGTACCAACATCTGAACCAGCATCATCTGAGCTAACGGCAAACGCAGAACAGGGTTTAACAGATGAACAGTACCGCAAGAAAATGCAGCGGCGGAAGGATGTTCAAGAACAGCGGCTGGCCGGGATGGTCTCCGAGAAAGGGCTAATTATTGTTCATACTGGCAACGGCAAGGGAAAGACAACTGCTGCATTAGGGATGGTTTTACGATCGCTCGGTCATGGGTATCGAGTAGCGATCGTTCAGTTCATCAAAGGAGCCTGGGAACCTGCTGAGAAAACCTTGCTTGAGCAGTGGACTCTACCAGAGAACCGCTCTGTACCGTTGCTGGAATTTCATGCAATGGGCGAAGGGTTTACCTGGGAAACGCAGGACAGAGAACGGGACATGGCGAAAGCTCAGGAAGCGTGGGAGAAGGCGTTAACGTTTATCCAAAACCCCGATGTCAAGTTAGTTTTACTTGATGAAGTAAACGTCGCGTTAAAGCTAGGTCTTCTTCCGGTAGAGCAAGTCTTGTCTGGACTTGAGCAGAAACCAACGGATTCCCACATTATTCTCACAGGCAGGGGGGCCCCAAGCGCTGATTGATCGGGCTGACTTAGTAACAGAGATGACCCTGGTAAAACATCCCTTTCGAGAACAAGGCGTTAAAGCTCAACCTGGAATTGAATATTAGGACAAGCTTTAGGAATATTAGGACACCCTTTAGAAGGACTGAAAATTTAGAACTAAAGAGTTAGAGAGAAGCAGTCTAAGCCACAAGGCACAAGTCGGATCACCGAACCTGTCGGTTGTCGGTAAACAAGTTAGTGTGTAAGAAATAGGTCAAAAAAACTCAAAAGGTTAGGAGATGAACCGAATTTGGGGCAAAGTTGGCAGAGTATTAGGGGCCTTGTTCCTTTTTGAAGGCGGAACGGTCACGGTTGGATTGCTCGTTGGAATCTTGGCCAGCCATGCAGTAGGTGCTTGGTTAGCATTTTGGTGGAGCCTGATTGTGTTTTTTGGGCTGGTTCCTGCTCTTTTAGGTGGATGGGTGCTTTACACCAGCATTCAAGCTGAGAAACGAGCCCTACGGGAGCAATTTTTTCAACTGCTTTCGCTAAACCGCGGACGGTTATCTGTCATGGATTTCGTATTGGCGACTCGGCTTGAACCTGCGATCGCTCGTCGTCACTTAGATGGGTGGGCAAAAGAATTTGACGCAGACTTTGAAGTAACAGAACGAGGTGACATTTATTACCTTTTCAACACAAAACCTTTGGCACTCCCCGAAAGCAATCTTCAGATTTTGACTCAAGCAATTCGTCAATGGCTTAAATCGGCAATATAGCCATTATTCTGCTGCTCAATCTTTGTCAGTCATTTTATACATTCTGCTTAGACTATACCCATTGAGATTTTAAGCGGTTAAACTCAGTACAGTAAATTTAGTTTACCTGCTAGGCCTGTTGTATAGCAGTCCTAAATCAGTTGTAAGATTGAGAGGCTTTGTGAGAAAGGATTCCGTTGGAACCCTTTCTCACAATCCATTTAGGATCGCTATATATAGCTCAGGTTCTTAGCTTAGTTATTCCATTCGATTTACGGCAATGCTAACCCGATTGCCAGACCAATATTTGTATAAGTATGACTACTCTTTAGATACATTTAGGATCAGTGGATGCAATTTCAGCTAACGTCGTTAATCAAAACCCTCAATTAAAGGATAAGAAAGGTAGAGTGATCGCGATCGTCCTACGCTAACCAAAGCTATGAGACCTGAACATCTCGAAGGCTTGCGAGAATGTTGCCAAAGCGCTGCAGCCTTTGAGCGGATGCAGCAAATTTTGCTTATTGCTGAGGCCGAACGTCAGCAAAGCGAATTGAATGCGCTCCGAAAATCTCTACTAGGAGAACAGGTGCGTCAGGTTGCCACGAGGGAACCGGAGGAATATCAGGATTCTCTCAAAACCTGATTGTTGAACGAACCAATAATCTGTTGAGCACCAACGAGCGGTTACGGCGCGAAATTGCTGATCGCAAGTGGGCAGAACATGCGTTGCAAGAGAGCGAACAACGGTTCCGATCCCTCATCGAAAACGCGATCGATATTATTGCGATTTTGGACGAGAAAGGGGTTTTCCGCTACTGTAGCCCCTCTACAGAAAGAGTCCTGGGGTACACCATCAAGCAGGTGGTAGGCTATCCTGCGACCGATTTTGTCCACCCAGACGACACCCCGCTGATTTTACAGGTGCTGCAAGAGGCAATCTGGCATCCTGAAATCAGCCAACCTTCAGTTGAGTTCCGCGTGAGACACCGCAATGGTGCCTGGTGTTCCTTTGAAGCAGTTGCAACAAGCCTCTTAGAGGACCCCGCAATTCGAGGCGTCGTCATTAACTGTCATAACATCACGGAGCGCAAGCAGGCAGAGGAAGCCTTGCTCACGGCAAACCGCCAGATTGTTAATATTCTGGAAAGCATTACTGACGCATTTATGTCGCTTGACACCCAATGGTGTTTTACCTATCTCAACCAGCGGGCAGCTCAGATTTTTCAGCGATCGCAGGAAGAACTGTTGGGGCAACAACTCTGGGAAGCGTTTCCCGAAATGGTCGATTCCACATTCGAGCGGGAGTACCATCGTGCGCTGGCCCTACAGGAATCAATAACGTTTGAAGAATTCTATCCATCTTTAAATACCTGGTTTGAGGTGCGAGTTTTTCCTTCAGCAGAAGGATTATCTATTTTCTTCCTGGATGTTACCGAGCGGCGCGAATCCCAGGCTGAACTGCTGGAAATGAGTACAGCTTTGGGTAATGCGGTCGAAGGAATTGCCCGACTTGATAGCAATGGCCAATACATTGCCCTTAACCGAGCCTTCGCAACAGCGCTTGGATATCAGCAACAGGAAATGATTGGCATGTCGTGGCAACAAACCTTTCATTCAGATGATTTGACCGTTTTAGAATTGGCGCGTCAACAAACATTGGTGGAGGACAAAGCTGAAGCGGAGGTGCGGGGACTACGCAAGGACGGTTCTACGTTCTACAACGAAGTCGTAATTGTTGCGGCATATGACTGGCACGATCGCCTGATTGGACACCACGTTTTCACCAAGGATATTTCAGAGCGTAAGCAGGCAGAGGAAGCACTCCGGCAACAGGCCGAGCGGGAGCGGGTAATGGGAGTCATCGCTCAGCGCATCCGCAACTCCTTGAACCTAGAGGAGATTCTCAATACTGCCACCTCGGAGGTGAGAAAGTTTTTGAGAGCCGATCGAGTCGTCATTATTCAGATTGGGTCTGGTGAAGTAGGTCTCATCACGGCTGAATCGGTTGAACCGGGTTTACCTTCCCTGCTGGCCTTTCGATTACAGGAAGATTGGTTTAAGCAGTGGCAACAGAACTACCGCCAAGGAAAAATAAACTGATCGAAGATACGTCCCGAATTCCTCACAATGTTTCTCAGGCCTACATTGAACGATCGCAGGCAAAGGCTATGTTGGGGGTTCCAATCCTTCATGGAGAAAGGCTTTGGGGCGTTTTAGGAGTGCATCAATGTTCTGCCGCACGGCACTGGGAACCGTTTGAAATTAGCTTACTGGAGCAATTGGCTACACAGGTTGCGATCGCCATCCAGCAATCAGAACTCTACCGCCAAGTTCAACAACTCAATTCAAAACTAGAAGGACAGGTGCAGGAGCGAACCGCTCAGCTTGAACAGGCACTGCAGTTTGAAGCCATGCTGAAGCGAATTACCGACTCCGTTCGTGACAGCCTGGATGAAGACAAGATTCTCCAAACAGCGGTGCAGGAGCTTGCACTAGGGTTAGACGTTGCGGCTTGCGATGCAGCACTCTATGACTTTGAACGTCAAACATCTACTATTTGCTACGAATATATCCGCTCAGATTTACCGTCTGCAAAAGGTTCTGTTGTTCACATCCAGCAATCAGAGATTGAAATTCACAAACAGCTTCTTAATGAATGGTACTGTCAGTTTTGTGAAATCAGTACTGACATGGTTCGCCCAACTCACAGACGCTATGCAATTCTCGTTTGCCCAATGGTCACGGATCAGGGTGTGATTGGCGATCTTTGGCTGTTTAAACCGCACGAAACGGCATTTTCTGATCTGGAAATCCGACTGGTGCAGCAGGTTGTCAATCAGTGTGTTATTGCAATTCGCCAAGCACGGCTTTACCAGGCGGCTCAGGCTCAGGTTGCAGCGTTGGAAGAACTCAACCAGCTTAAGGATGACTTTCTCAGCACCGTTTCCCATGAATTGCGGACGCCGATGTCCAATATGAAGATGGCAATTCACATGCTGAGAAATGTCACAACACCCGAACGGCAAGAGCGCTACCTCGACATTTTGCAATCCGAGTGTATCCGTGAAATTGAGCTAATTAATGATTTGCTCGACTTGCAGAGGTTGGAAGCTTCATCCTATCCAGTCTCACCCGAACCCATTAGCCTGAAGGACTTTTTGGAGAATACGGTGGAGCCATTTCGATCGCGAGCGGGCGATCGTCAGCAAATTCTTAAGATTCAGCTCGCTGATAATCTACCGGAACTTATTACAGACAAAGCTGCACTAGAGCGCGTTTTAGCAGAGCTGTTAAACAATGCCTGCAAGTACACCTCGCCGGGAAGTGAAGTTGCACTCACCGCCCAACTTCCTCAAAGGACTTCTGCCAGCGAACCAGACCAGGTAATGCTCTCGGTTAGAAATCAAGCTGAAATTCCTGCCCTAGAGCTTCCTCGAGTTTTTGAAAAATTCTACCGGGTGCCCAACTCTGATCCCTGGAAGCAGGGAGGTACAGGTTTAGGGTTAGCGTTAGTTCAACGTCTCGTTACTCAACTGGAAGGAACAATTCAGGTCGAAAGCAAAGACGGTTGGACTATCTTTACCGTATTCCTCCCATTGCGCCCCCATCATTAATGGCGTGACGTGTTAGTGATGGGACGTGTGAATTTTCTGAGATTTCTTGCTTGCTTTATGGGTTTTTGCTTTGTGAATCTCTTCCTGAGCAAAACAGATGGAGAGTTGCTGAGCACCCACAATCACCCATGCATACCAGCAGAGTTCATTGATTTCATCCATTAACTGGTCAACAATCCAGGGTTCTGAACAATGGATCGTCAGCACATTTTTCCTGTCTAGATGAAGGAAACAAAGCCGTAAAGTATCGCCAAAGAAAGACCGCAGCCGTTCCAGACGATGCTGTTCCAGAACCAGTAAATCATCAGCCGTTAGTTCGAAGGACATAGGACAAATTCCTTAGGCGAGATGACTTGATTTAACGCTATTGAGAGGATTGCTCCCTACGGTAGATCCTGGGAACTTTAGCTGATTTATCCATTTTTATCTGAGGGGATTTGCGGAGTGACCAAAAATTTTGTTAAGGATTGTTATGGCAGTAAGGAGCGATCGTCTTTGACCCATGCTTGTTGTTTATTGTTCGTTACCCACGCGTAAATGGTTTTGCACTCAGCATTATGGAGAAATGTAGAGCTTGGCAATGGATAATGGAGAAATAAGCGTAAATTCTAAAGACTACGTTTTAGAAAGATTTTTAGTCTAGAGAATAGAGTTTGATTGCTTAAAGGAATGCTGCTGTGACCCAACCCCGTGTCCTTTGCCTCGGTGAGATTTTGTATGACTTCCTTTCAGATCAGCCAGGGCTTCCCTTAGAAGCAGTGACATCCTGGACCCCCTATCCTGGTGGTGCTCCCGCCAATGTCGCGTGTGGGCTGACCAAATTAGGAACGCCGACTGGTTTTATCGGCTGTGTGGGGCTGGATGAACTGGGAGAAGGTTTGGTGAAGCTCTTGCAGGACATTGGTGTGGATGGAACTGGCATTCAACGGCATCCATCTGCTCCGACTCGTGCAGTTTATGTCGTGCGATCGGAGGTCGGAGAGCGTCACTTTGCAGGATTTGGCACCTACGACACAGGCGCATTTGCTGATACCCATCTGCAGGCAAACCATCTGCCAATTTCTTTGTTTGAATCGGCTGAATTTCTCGTGCTTGGGACCTTGGAGCTAGCTTATCCTGATGCTCGAACTGCAATTATCCGTACATTAGAACTGGCCAATCAGTACTATGTCAAAATCCTGGTGGATGTGAACTGGCGTCCCGTTTTCTGGAAGGATCCCGCGATCGCCCCTGCCATGATTCATGAATTGATCAGTCATGCTGATTTTCTCAAACTATCGGAAGAAGAAGCAGAATGGCTTTATGGAACGACCGAGCCAGCAGCAATTGCACACCGTCTTGGCAGTCTTGAAGGCGTCATTGTCACGGCGGGTGAGAAAGGATGTGCCTACTATCTAGGCGAGAAGGAAGGCAAGCTTTCGGCGTTTTCGGTTGAAGTAGAAGATACTACTGGCGCAGGTGATAGCTTCGTTGCCGGATTTCTGCACCAGGTTTGTCAGCATGGCATCCAAAGTCTCGAGGACCCCACCGTTGCTCTCAACACTGTGAAATTTGCCAGCGCAATGGGTGCGCTCACCGCCACCAAACCTGGAGCGATCGCTGCCCAACCAACAGCAGCAGAGGTCGAGGCCTTTTTGTACCTGCAACAACAACCGAGTTAGTTAAAGCCCATGCCAACCGAAATTGAGCGAAAGTTTTTGGTCAAGGGCGACGACTGGCGCAACCTGGGAGTGGGCACGCGTTACTGTCAAGGATACATTGCTACTGGAGCACGAACTGTAAGAGTTCGCGTGGTTGGCGATCGCGGCTTTCTCACCATTAAGGGGCCAACCTCTGGAATTGCCCGCGCCGAGTATGAGTACGCCATTCCAGTTGAAGATGCGTTAGAGATGCTGCAAACGCTATGTGATCCTCCTCTGATTGAAAAAATTAGGCACCGGATAGACTGGGGCGGATTGATTTGGGAAGTTGATGAGTTTGAAGGCGAAAACCAGGGACTGATTTTGGCAGAAGTGGAATTGACCGACGCTAACCAGGCGATCGTTTTCCCCGATTGGATTGGCGAAGAGGTTTCCAACGACCCTCGTTACTACAATTCCAATTTGGGAAAGCATCCATTCCAACAGTGGCGGCTTTAACCTCTCGCAGGCTTGTAGACAAAAACAGATTGATTTTGGACTGGAGGCTCTGGGGTTACTTCCTTAAGACTTACGCGCGTTCTGCCAAAACCCCGGAGATTTAAGCACCGATATTGCTTCAGAGTTCAACTTTTGGGCGAAACCTCCAAGGTTTGTGTAAGTCCTATCCCTAAACTGCAGTCTGAAATCCCGCTTTGCATTGCCTGTTGGCGCTTTGCCTTTCCATAAGGTTTGCAACAAAACGTAAATATGCTAATCTAGTCGTAGTCGTTATGAGTTCGCACAGGAGTTATGACAGATCCAACTGTTGAAAATGTCGTGATTATTGGTTCCGGTCCTGCCGGATATACGGCTGCGATTTACGCTGCTCGCGCTAACCTCAAACCGTTTGTGTTTGAGGGCTTTCAGGCTGGAGGATTGCCCGGCGGCCAGCTCATGACAACGACCGAAGTGGAAAACTTTCCCGGTTTCCCGGATGGCATCACGGGGCCGAAATTGATGGATCAGATGAAAGCTCAGGCGGTCCGTTGGGGAGCAGAATTGGTTACCGAAGACGTAACCTCGGTTGATTTCAGCCAGCGTCCATTTGTCATTCGATCGGACGAGTATGAAGTAAAAGCACACACGGTCATCATCGCTACAGGCGCAACGGCAAAGCGGTTGGGATTGCCCTGTGAAGACCAATTTTGGAGCCGAGGAATTTCTGCCTGCGCTATTTGTGACGGAGCGACGCCCATCTTTCGCGGAGCCGAATTGGCGATCGTTGGAGGGGAGATACCGCCGCCGAGGAAGCCATGTATTTAACCAAATATGGCGACCACATCCACATGTTGGTACGCTCAGATAAAATGCGTGCCAGCAAAGCAATGCAGGACCGCGTATTAAAGAATCCCAGGATTACGATTCACTGGAACACTGAACCAGTAGATGTGATTGGTGAAGGCGAAAGAATGACCGGGGTAAAGATCCGTAATACCCAGACTGGCGAAGAAAGCGATTTGGCTGTTAAAGGTCTGTTTTATGCGATCGGGCATAAACCCAATACTGCTTTGTTTAAGGGGCAAATTGAGCTGGATGATGTTGGCTACATCGTGACAAAGCCTGGCTCTGTTGAAACCAATATTGAAGGGGTCTATGCAGCTGGAGACGTCCAAGACCACGAGTTTCGCCAAGCTATTACAGCGGCTGGTACAGGCTGTATGGCTGCAATGCTGGCAGAGCGATGGTTAGCAGTCAATGAACTAGCTCAGGAATTTCATCAGACGGAAGCGTCCGAGAAACCCGCTGAGGAAGCTGTTAAGAAGAAGACAGAGGCAGAACAGGCAGACGGGTTCAATATTGAAGCAACTCGCCATGAAGGTGGTTATGCACTGCGCAAGCTCTATCATGAGAGCGATCGTCTAATCATGGTTAAGTACGCTTCTCCCAATTGCGGTCCCTGCCACACGCTCAAACCCATTCTCGATAAAGTAGTGGATGAATTCGACGGCAAAATTCATTACATCGAAATCGACATTGAACAGGATCCCGAAATTGCGGAAGCGGGTGGAGTGATTGGAACGCCTACCGTTCAGTTCTTCAAGAACAAAGACAAAGTGAATGAGCTGAAGGGCGTTAAGCAAAAGAGCCAGTATCGGGAAGTGATTCAGAGCAATATCTAGATTGAATCGAATTGAACTGTAGCAGTCTTACAGCGGTTGCCGATTAAATCAGCCACAAATTGTAGGGTGGGCATCACCCACAAAGCCCTATAGTTAGAGCTTTTGGAGAATGTGGGCAGTGCCCACCCTACCGGGAATCGCTGCAAATCATTTGTGATAATGAGAAGCTTTGTGAGAAAGGTTTCCGGTGGAAACTTTTCATAGGACTGCTGTATTAGGAGCTAGAAGCCCAAGGGATAGGAAATCCTGTTTCTGTAACACACCTACGTAATTGAGAGGAAGGATTCAACAGAACCCTTCCTCTCAACGTTTCTCAGCCTGGAAATGAGTTTAGGAAAACTACAGGCGCTGAGTAAGAATGATGAATAGAAATAATTGACATCGTTGTTTTTTACAGCATCGGGAAAACATACTTCAGTTAGCCGTTACTTCAGTTAGCCGTTAACTTTAGAAGGACGGTTGCATGATTGCATGGTCCTTGAGAAGAGCTGGACCTTCAAAAGTATTTATGGCGATCGTCAGAGGAAAGTCACTTTATGTGAGTATCAGAGAATCTAAACAATTAGAATGAGCACCAATCAAGAGTTTCCTGACAAACCGTTCATATCCCTTTGTATGATCGTCAAGAATGAGGAGAAAAATCTGGCAAGATGTCTAGCAAGTGCCCAGCCTCACGTTGACGAGATTGTCATCGTAGACACAGGTTCTCAGGACAACACGCTGGCCATTGCAGAGCAGTACGGCGCAAAAATAGACCATTTCAAATGGTGTGATGACTTTGCAGCCGCACGCAACTACTCCTTAACAAAGGTTTCTGGTGAGTGGATTTTGCACCTGGATGCCGATGAAGAAATGGTAGTTGACAATCCAGGCTTTCGCCAGCAGCTTCTGTCCAAGCCTGAAGTACTGATCTATGCGGTGGACAGAACCGATGTGAATGTTCCAGGAGATGCGTTTCTGGGTGGCTTTCATGCCAGACTATTTCGCAATCTAACGGGGTTTCGTTACGTAAACCGCTATCACGAGCAGCTTCAGTATCAGGGCGATCGCCCGATCGCCTACAGTCATCTCCAGGGTGTAAAAATACTGCACTATGGCAACAGCGATGACGTTGCCCTACGAGAAAAAACCCTTACCCGCGACATTCCAATTCTGGAAGCCATTCGACAACAGGAAGGATTGAGCTTTTGGTTACTGGACTGCTTAGCCAGAAATTATCTCCGCACTAACCAGTTAGACAACGCACAGGAATGTTATGAAGAAGCCTTCGATCGCCTCTTGCCCCATCTAATGAGCGGCGAAAAGCCAGAAGGGTTTTACTGGGTTCCAACCCTGATGCATTTTATGGCAGGACAGGCCCTTGATCGCCAAGATTTTGAAACGGCACGATTGCTCTGTCAGTATGGATTAGCGTGGTGCCCCAACCATCTTCCGCTCAATTACCTGGCCGGTCACATGCTAATGGATTTGGGGTTTCCGCTTGGCGCGATCGCCTACTTCGAACGCTGCTTGCAGTTGGCCCAAACCAACAGCTTCTACAGTAGTGAACCGTTTGAGCAGACCCTGCTAACCATAGACCCTGCTTGCAGCATCGGTTGCGCCCAAATGGAACTGGGAGACTGGAAACAGGCAGTTTCTGCGTTCGAACTAGCCCTTTCGTTCGATCCCAACTGCAAAATGGCTCAACAAAACCTGGAGAAGATTAGGGAGCAGGGAGCAGGGACTAGAGATCAGGGGTCAGAATGAATTCAAAATTTAGAATTCAAAATTTAGAATTCAAACCTTCCTCATCCCCCATCCCTACCCCTTCTCCTTCTCAAGAACAATTGTCACGGGGCCATCATTTTCGATCGTCACCTGCATCCTAGCCCCGAACTTGCCCGTCTCCACGTGTAAACCCGAAGAACGAAGCTTCGCCACAAATTTTCGTACAGGTCCTCAGCCGTGGAAGGGGCAGCCGCACGATCGAAGGACGGACGACGTCCCTTGCGACAATCCCCATAAAGCGTGAACTGGCTAATTACCAGAATCTCACCCTCAATTTCCTGAACAGACTGATCGAACCGTCCCCCGTCTCCGTCAGGGAACAATCGTAGTTCCAGGCACTTTCGAGCCATCCAATCGAGTTCATCCTCGGTGTCAGAATCTGAGATACCTACCAGCAGATTGAGTCCTCGCCCAATCTTGCCAACGACCTGTCCGTCTACTGTCACCTGAGACGATGTAACGCGCTGGATAACAACCCGCATAGATAAGCGTAATGAGTTTTATAGCAGTACTGCTACATGTTAGGACAATCAAACTACTGAGAGCATTGCAATGACTGGCTTTCACACTCGGCACTCAGTCCTCAGCACTCAGCATTTTGCTAAAGTGAAGAGTTTAAGGGAGCCAGGAGCGTGCTCTCAACTCCCAACTCAAACCTTCATTTGGGATGGAACCGGGGATGAAGAAGCCGTTCAACGGGCTTTCCCTGTTTCAAATGGCGATCGACAATTTCAGGTACGTCCTCTGGTTTTACTCGGCAGTACCAGATCTCATCCGGGATGATCCGCACAGTTGGCCCCATATTGCACTGACCCTGACATTCACTATCAACGATGGTTACTTCGTCAAGGCTGTACTCCTTGAAGGCTTTTAGCACTGCAGCTGAGCCATTACCAAGACAGTTCACGTACTGACAAACAAGCACCTGGCGCTCCCCATTTTCCATTGCCTGTTGTCTTACCGCCCAAACCCTTTACCCCGGTTAGGCGTATGTAAAGTGAAACAGTTTTCAATTTGCGATCGCAGCGCTTCGTGGTCCAGATTCTGACCAATCAGCACGATCTGGTTATTAGGAGTCCCTTTCCACTCATCATCTTCCAAAGAAAACCGCTTGCCGCTAAGGTGGAAAATGTGGCGCTTAGGGCTTTCATTGAACCAGAGAATTCCTTTTGCCCGAAAAACACTTTCTGGAAGTTGGTTATCGAGGAAATATTGGAATTTCTTGATATCCAGAGGTTTGTCGCTCTGAATTGAGACAGAGGTAAACCCATCATTCTCTAAATGGTGAGAGTGGTGGTGATGATGGTCATGATCATTCAAGCTGCGACCATGATCATGGTCGCAGCTTGAATGATCATGATGGTCGTGATCGTGATCATGATCATGATGGTCGTGATGATCTGCCTCATCAGCAGGATCAAAATACTTATCAGACTCAAACAGGCCGACGCTTAGGAGCATTGGCAGAGGGGCTTGCCCCTTCACTGTCCGGAGTATTCTTGCGCCTTCCTTAATGTCTCTGACTCTGACTTCTAACGCATCCAGGTCTGCTTCATCCACCAGGTCTGATTTGTTTAGCAGAATAATGTCGCCGTAGGCAATTTGATTGTAGGCCGCTTCGCTGTTGAATAAGTCCAAACTGAAGTTTTCGGAGTCCACCACGGTGATAATGGAGTCCAAACGCGTCATATCTCGCAGCTCCGTACCAAGGAAGGTAAGAGCAACGGGCAGAGGATCGGCTAACCCGGTTGTTTCAACCACGAGATAATCGATCGCGTCCTGCCGTTCCAGAACTTTATAAACCGCTTCTACCAAGTCATTATTGATCGTGCAGCAAATACAGCCGTTGCTCAATTCCACCATGCTATTGTCAGCATCGGTCGTTACAATCAGTTCGTTATCGATGCCAATTTCTCCAAATTCGTTGACTAAAACGGCAGTTTTTAGCCCTTGCTGATTGGTCAAAATATAGTTTAGAAGGGTGGTTTTACCACTACCTAAAAAGCCTGTGATGATGGTGACAGGGAGACCATGTTTGGGAGCTTCCATTGCAGAAGCGGGATTAACGGCTGATTGCATAACGCAGATGTGCAGGAGGTCAGAAAATGGGATTTGAGAACTGTAGTTAAGGGTATCTCGGCAGATGCGATCGCACCACCCCTTACTCCCCTATTATTGCTTATCGATGACTGTTCACTCTAGGGTGTGAATAGGTCATCGATGATGAGTGTTAAACATTAAGCGATAGAAAAATCTTTTCCCGACTCCCCACTCCCCTTAACCACTTGTTTGGATAATGCCATGCCTTTAGTGATCTACAACTCCCTCACTCGCCGGAAAGAACCCTTTGAGCCGATCGAACCGGGCAAGGTGCGGATGTATGTGTGTGGCATTACGGCTTACAACTATTTCCACGTTGGCAATGCCAGGGTTTTCATCATTTTTGATGTGGTCCGACGGTATTTGCTATGGCGTAATTACAAAATCCGTTACGTTCAGAATTTCACCGATATTGACGACAAAATCCTGAAGCGAGCGGTTGAAGAAGGCACAACTATGCAGGACGTTGCTGATCGCTTTATTGCGGCCTACTTCGAGGATGCCGATCGCCTCAATATTATGAGGGCTGACTCATACCCCAGGGCAACCCATACCATTAACGGCATTCAGCGCTTGATTCACGAACTGGAGCAACGCCACTACGCCTATGCTGCTGATGGTGACGTTTACTACGCCGTTCGCCAGTTCCCAGAGTATGGAAAACTCTCTGGTCGAAATTTGGACGACATGCAGGCCGGAGCGAGTGGCCGCGTGGATGTTGATGATGATGAAAAAGAAAGACCCCTTTGACTTTGCGTTATGGAAAGCCGCAAAACCCGGCGAACCTGCCTGGGAGTCTCCTGGGGATCGGGTCGTCCGGGTTGGCATATTGAATGCTCGGCAATGGTGCGTCAGGAATTAGGAGAATCGATCGACATTCATGCCGGTGGAATCGACCTGACCTTTCCCCACCACGAAAATGAAATCGCCCAGAGCGAACCAGTCACAGGTAAGCCTCTGGCCCGCTACTGGATGCACAACGGCTTTGTCAACATGGATGGCGAGAAAATGTCCAAGTCATTGGGTAACTTCCGCCTTACTCGTGACTTGCTGGCAAATTATGACCCAATGGCTTTCCGGCTATTTGTATTGCAGGCCCATTATCGTAAACCGATCGACTTTACGGCTGAAGCATTGGATGCGGCTGGAAGCGGTTGGAAAACATTAAAGGAGGCTCTCCAATACGGTTCGAAGTTTGCCGCTCTACCGGGCTGGCACAGCGATCGTCCAGTTGAACTGGATTCGTCGGCGGTCGATCGATTCAACGAGGCAATGGACGATGACTTCAACACCCCCGTTGCGCTGTCCGTTCTATTTGAGCTGGCGAAGGACTTGCGACGGGAAGGAAATCTGCTGATTCATGGTCAAGAGCGAGAAACGACCGTTGAACAGCTACAGAAGCAATGGCAAACCTTTGAGAAGCTCTTGAACGTTTTAGGGTTAGAGATCAATGAAGAAATTGGTACGGCAAATTCTTCAGATGGAGATAGCAGTACGGGAACAGCTGGTTTGACAGATAGCGAGATTGAAGCATTGATCCAGCAACGGCAGGAAGCCCGGAAAGCAAAGAACTGGAAAGAGAGCGATCGAATTCGGGATGAGCTTCAAGCGCAGGGTATTAACCTCATTGACCAGCCTAGAGGGGTGACTCTTTGGCATCGAGGATAACAGGGTTAACCACTTCCGGGAAAGTGATCAATTTGGGCGTAGCCGCTGAAAACCAGGGTTTTGCCTTGAGTCTCCAGGCGGTTAATCCGCATCGTTACCCCATCCAGGTCAAAACGGTCCAAATCCACCATGTTGTTGAGGATATCGGCAAACGCCGTCGTTAGAAGACTTGAAACGCCTCTCAATGCTTCTGGAACCACATCCGCCTCAAACTGGGGATTCTGGAAAGAACACGGCGGCGACGCTCAACGGCCAGAGTTGTCAGCAGGCTAATTGGTACGGCTCCATTGGGCAGTTCCGTTTTGGCGAATACCTTCATTTGGTTGTCAGGCAGCAGTTGCACATTGACGTCTGAAAACGAGACAGGTTCTCCACCTGATAAGTTGGTTAATTCGGGATTGTCAATGTTCTGCAAGCGCTTTTTGACAAGTTCTGCTGTAAACGCATGATTAATCCCCGCTTCAGATAGAACAACCTGAGCAACGGCCTGAGTTGGCTGCTTAAGACGGATTTTGCCACCTAAAACAGAGCTGAAGTCGATCGAAACGGCGTCCGTTTCAAACGACATTTCCTGAACCTGAAAATCGCGGCGGATGACTAGATGCCGTCCACTCATCTTGAAGCTGTCGATGCTCCCCTGCAGCAGTTTGCTGGCAGGGTTACAACGAATTGCTACGTCCACTGACTCACTTTGAGTGAACAGGTGACGGAGTGACTCGCTAGCAACCTTGTTGAGCATGCGCTCTCCAAGGTCTGAGCCGGGAGGATTTGCAGTGAAACCACCAAACATGCAGTCTTCCGTCTAGAAGGTCATCCCCTATTTTGTAACAAATTGTGAAGAACTCGACAATTCCTATGGGGTAAAAATAAGTTCTGTCGATTGAGCAAAGCTCCACTAAAACACTTATACAGAAATATTTGCACGCATTTTGCCTGGCTAAGATAAAAGCTTTTGCGGGTAAACTATTAGAAAATCTTATCGTTTTCTACTTGAGATCAGGCTAGAACCATTGTCGAGGATTGTTCCTCAGTTTACAAGCGAATGGAAGAGCGGGAGTTGATGAATGATGGATGACATTCAGGATATAAGCCCAGTGTTGATCGCAAATGACTTATTTACGGTTGCCCAATGGGCTTCTGATGAAATAACTACCTGGTTGACTGGTGAAAACCTGATGGATAGTTCCTCTAGCATCCGCAATGAAGCAATCCCTCTCATTAGGTTGATTGGAGACGTTTTTGGAGAAGGGGTCCAAGGTGCGATCGTCAATGCCAACATTCGCCTTCTGTACCAGTCCATCAAAATTGGTGGGGCCTACTGCCGGGGAGAGCAGGAGCTTGGGCATGAGGAACTGGTAAACATCCTAAAGGTTGCCGTAGAAGGGCTTCAGGGAGGCTTTATACGGGGAACTGCAATTAAGGTCATCCAGTCGTTAACAGGTAGTAATCTGGTTGCCGCCCTTGGCTTTACCGCTTGTACAGAAGCGGTTCCAGTCATGCTCAAAGTGATGATGAATGAGCTAACGGTTGAACAGGCGATCTCGGAAGTTGGGCCAAAGGTGTTTACCTCCGGAGTCATCACCACGATCGTCCTCCTGTTTCCTCAAATGGGGACCGTGATGTTGAGTGTTTCTGTGCTTCAAGCTATTTGGGAAGAAATGTCTCCAGAATGGAAAGAGAATCTACAACAGACGTTCAATGCTGCAATTTCATCCCCCAGGTATCGGACAGCAAGTGATTAACACGTCCCTGGGTGCAATGGTTCACTACACGCCGGTAGGTATGCCCTGGCCTGTTCCATCCCCAGATAGCCCGATCGTACTGTTTCTCCACAGCTTTGGTGGCGGCGCATCCGCCTACGAATGGTCTAAGGTGTACCCGGCCTTAATAACGACCCATCGGGTATTGGTTCCCGATCTCATTGGTTGGGGAGAATCGGCCCACCCCGAACGGGATTACCAGATTGAAGACTATCTGGTAACGCTGGCAGAATTTCTTGAGCAGACCTGCTCTGCTCCTGTGACGGTTGTTGCGTCCTCCTTGACTGGCGCGATCGCAATTCGTCTCGCGATTGAGCGATCGGATTTAATCAACGCTCTTTTTCTCGTTTGTCCATCCGGTTTCTCTGACTTTGGGCAGGATGCGGGACGTCGCTTACCGCTGCAAGTCATCAACACTCCTCTGCTAGACCAACTGATTTACACCCTGGGGCCACCAACGAGACTGCAGTGCGCAGTTTTTTGGAACGATTTTTGTTTGCCCAGCCCGATCGCCTCTCTATGGAGACGGTTAACGCCTACCTGGCATCTGCACAGCAGCCCAATGCCCAACATGCCGCTCTGGCATTTCTGCGGGGGATCTTTACTTCGACCTTAGCCGCTACATTGAACAACTAACAAGGCCCACACTGATCCTCTGGGGTGAAGAGGCACAATTTACTCCTGTAGAACTGGGTCGGCGCTTAGCGTGCTTAAATCCCAGAGCCGTCAAAGTATTTCTTCGCTTAAAGGAAACCGGTGTCTTGCCCCATCTAGAGCAGCCAGAAATTGTGACTGGCCTTTTGCAGTGGTTTTTAACGAAAGTGGTAGGGGCTGACAACTAGAAGCAACAAAATGCTGTCAAAAGGGTAACGTTGTCTCAAACCTGCTTTGTGTGGACCCAGCTAACACGCTTCTTAAGCCCAACGCCATCTTGAATCGTATGATCTGGGTAAGATCCAGCTCTTGACTGAATGACAAGCGATCGTAGGTCGTCGGTGTGAGATGTGTTGCGTAAACAACGCTCGCCCTCAGGGTCTACTCGCATGATCGTTCCTTTACTAATGGGAAAAGCACAACCGTCCACTTGAAACTCACCATTCCCTGGATAACAATGTAAATTTCCTCATTCAAGCGATGCTTGTGGTAGAAGGGCAATGAGGTATTGGAAGGCAGGCTGTTTAAGGAAATTTCAAAGCTTGTGAGGTTGAGAACTTCTTTAAGAAAGAGTTTTCCATCTAACTTTATAGGCGCGTCCGGTGCTGCAAACGTAAATTGCCTCAGTTCAGAGAATTGCCCCACATCGGTGACAGCAAAATTCTGCCCAGTTCTCGTGGTTAGTGCGGTGTTAGTCATGCTGACCCCATTAACTTTTAAGTTGCAATCTGCAAGTTATCGTAATGGATATTACTTGTAAAATGCAAGTTATACCAATTTGAATCGATGATGTGACAGGTGTACAAAGAGGGCGATGGGCAATGGGCATAGGCAATAGTGCGTTCTGTAACCCATTGCCCATCGCCTATTGCCTATTGCTTGTTCTCCATCTGCCACTTTGTTTCTTTAAGTCGGTATTAGATTTGGTTCAATTTTGTCTATGTCACAAATTTATCGATCGTCCTGTCCAATCGCCTGTTCGCTTGATCTCATCGGCGATCGTTGGACGCTGGTGGTTATCCGGGACATGATGTTTTTGGGAAAACAGCGGTTCGAAGAATTTTTAGAATCCCCTGAAGGAATTTCAACCAATATCCTGGCCAATCGCCTTAAATCCCTTGAGGAGATGGATTTAGTGGAGAAACAGCCCTACAGTAACCACTCTCGTCGGATGAACTACCAGCTAACAGAACGGGGAAAAAGCCTTCGCCCCGTCCTGAAAGCCATGATTGACTGGGGACTCAAGCACATTCCCAATACAAAAGTCCTTGAGGAAGAAGGGCCAAGATAATTGAAGATTGCTGTCTAAAAGCTGCGAAAGCGTTTTACAGCTAAGCTTTTCAGGAATTATCTGCGTTAGCGGGTTGAATTGAAGCGGTGTTTCCAATTTGCTCCATTGCCTGAACGCATTCTGCCACAGACTCGTGTTGTTCCATCGCTACAACTAGCGCCTCGTAGGCTGCCCAGTGTTCCTGAAGCAGCGTCTTTGCCTGTAGGATAGACCAGCGTTCTTTTGCAGTCCCTTGTCCGCTGACAGGCCTAGTTGGGTCAGAACTGCCCGAAGCTTTTGGCGATCGTCTCCACCACCCTCGGCATTGCAGTAGACCAGAGTTTCTGCCGCAATTCCTGCCATCCAAATAGTGCAGTAGCGATCGATCAGTTGAGCCGATAACGACTTTTGCTGAAGCTCTGTTTCCAGTTCCTGGAGGTCAAACTGAACGCCACCATACCCTGGCTGTCCCTGCTTGAACGCTTCCCAGGCATTGAGCGTGTAGCTCGTTACAGGAATCCCAAGCTGATGGGCGACGAGGAAATGCCCTGCTTCATGGCGCAGCACGCGGGCACGATGCTCCTCAGAAAAACTAGCTAGCCAATCCAAAAGAAGGGTTGAACCCCGCCCTCGCCAACTCCAGGTGTCCAGGGTCGCCAATCCTAAAAAACCAAAGGCGGCGATCGCTGGGACGACTGGGGACAGATTAATCAATGGACCCAGCAGACTGGCAAAGGTAAAAACAAAGACCGTAATGGCAACGAGATTGAGGGAGAGACTAGACATGGATCATCACTTACTGTTCGCTACCAGCGGATTCGCTGTCGGCTGGACTGCTGCTTACAGGGCTACTGCTGGGTGCCGGACTACTGCTTGTTGAGCCACTGCTTGCTGCTGTAGGCTGCTTCTGTCCCCGCGCTTTATAAAATGTTTTCAAGCTCTGGATGTCCCCAACATAGCGCCAGTGCCACGGTTCGTAATTAACGTGCTGGGAGTTGTTTTTGGGATAGGACAGCTCAAAACTGTAGTGGGCTGCATTAGCCTGAAGCCACTTGAAGGCGGCTGTTTTATCAAAACTTGAGCTGAGATTCGTCGCGGGAACATTCGCATCCCCAACATCAAGGGCGTACCCTGTATGGTGCTCGCTATAACCAGGAGGGGCGCTCACTTTTGCCCGTTCCTTGGCATCCTGGCCCCGCTCGGCTTTTACTTCGAAATACAGGTACTTCTGGTCGGCGATCGTTCGAAATCCAGAAATAGGCACCAGCTCAACCCCTTCCTGACGAGCCGCTGCCGCCATTTCCCGGTATGCTTTGGCAGCCGCTTTTCGCATCTTGATGCTGCCGTCATCGCTAATGGCTGTTAATTCTGAAGCGGGTGCCTCCTGATAAGAATAAAACCCTAACAAGGTGTCATCATTACCGAATGCGGTTGGAGAAGGAGCAGGGTTAGGCGAAGCCGTACTCTGAGCAGCCAGCGTGGCATTTTGGGAATGCTGCATTCGCATAGCAAATAGCACCCCCGCCCCAAGCGCAACAAGCCCTACTGCCGATAGACTGCTCGCAATAAGGACGAGGTTAACTGAAGACTTCCGTTTAACCTGGGGAGTTTCTCGTAATGCGACGGGAATATCGTCCCCAGGAACGTTGAAACTTTTGGAGATTTTTCCGAGGTATTCGTCTTATCCAATCGCCCAACTCCTGCCCTTGAGGCAAATTTTGATTCTACGAATTGTAGACTGAGTCAGATGAATGGGGAATCTATTCATAACGCAACGCTCATCCACAAATCAAGAGTTATAGCCATCGCCACAATTGTTAGGACAGTCAGCTTATCTGGAATGAGCTAAACATAAGCTTTCATCCCTGACACCTGACCCCTAACACCTGACTCCTGCTATAGAAACAGACCTATATTAGCAATCATGACCCATTCAAACCTTTTGCTGTCTACATTCCTTTAATCAGTTGGACTGCTGCTGGATGGGTTTTAGGTCGATTACTGCCTGCTACTACACCAATCTACCTGGGAAAATTCCTTTTTGGATAGGTGTACCGATCGGAATTATGGCATTTTGCGCCATACAGAGGTGTCGTTCTCCCTTTGGCTTGCCCCTTTGTGGCGTGGGCGGCCATTTTTTAGGCATTGGAGTCGCGTGGGGAATTCTGCAACGGGCCAATCAGCCCTGGAGTACGCGAACTCAAGGCAGTTTTTTGTTGGCATCAATGGTGGGCAACACTGGCTACATCGGCTACCCAATTGCGTTGGCTTTGGTCGGACCTCATTACTTTGCCTGGGCTGTGTTTTACGACATGCTGGGTTCGACGCTAGGTTCTTACGGATTAGGGGTTGCCTTGGCATCTCGACTGGGTGGGGCGACGCAAGAGAGTAGGTTCTCTCCCCTGCTGGCACTGATCAAAAACCCTGCCTTGTGGAGCTTTGCTCTAGGTCTCGCTTGTCGGAATTTGCCCCTTCCTACGATCGTTGAAACCAGCTTGCGAAATTTTGCCTGGTTTGTAGTTTCTCTGTCCTTAATTCTGGTGGGGATGCAGTTGAGTCAACTTTCCTCGTTGAGCAGCGTTCGCCCTGCCATGGTGAGTGTGGGAATTAAAATGCTGCTGGTGCCGCTAGTTGTGGGAAGTATCCTCTGGGTGTTTGGAATCACTGGCCCAGTCCACCGAGTTCTTTTACTTCAGATGGCCATGCCACCCGCATTTGCCACACTGATCATCTCAGAAGCCTATGAACTCGATCGAGAATTTGCCGTTACCGCTTTAGTAGCAGGTAGCCTCAGTTTGCTCGTCACACTACCCATTTGGCTGTGGCTATTTGAACTCTAAGCATCGGCTAATCCACCCTCGATCGCCTTAAAGCTCATTGGGTGTAATTCTCAATTCCTAATTTGTAATTCTCAATTTCCCTGGCCCTTGCTAACTAGCCAACCCAGCTAACATCGTCTGAAGGATTGACGGAGGGCAACGGCTTAGAAATTGGTATATCCTTCCTGCCTGCTTGCTTGTTTACATCGGATGCGGCACCAGAACGAGGGAGAGCGGCACCGGAATCAAGTGGGTTAATTTGATGAACCGTTCTGTCCTGCCGGAGGGTCGCTTTTTTGGCCTGGTCTAGCTTTGCGGCCTGCTGCTCAGGCAAAACGACCTTCTTCATGAGGTACTCAATGGTCTGTTGCTTTACCCAGCCTCGGGCCGCCAAAATCTCCCAAAGCGCATTCCCGTGAGCTTTTGATCGTTAAGCGCCACATCAACTTGAGCAGGGGTGAGTAAGCCTGCCTCTACAAGGTATCCACCCAGTCGCTTGCGATTTGATGCAGAGCTAGAGCCAGATACGGATGAACTGCGATCGCCAAAATCACGCATTGTTAGCCTCAGAAGAAACCGAGTTCTTAATGAACCCAAAACCACTTCCTGCAGAAGTACAGGAAGCAATTAAAAGAAAAATGTGCCTAAAGAATATCACTCTAAGGATCGCTTTTATTGAACTTCTGCATCAGCAATTACCGATCCTGAGCTGATTTCAGATGGCCTTGCCAACCCTGGAAACACCCGACGATAGGGACAGTAAAAATACTACAGAGACACTTTATCTCTCATACTCTGACTCAGTATATCAATAGAACCACGGAAACTTCACCCTTTATTTATTTTTTGAGGAAATATTCAACTAACTTCATAATTCCCATTTCAACGTTCATATCTACTGCGTAGTCCCGATGGACGAGGATAGGGAGGCCGCTAATTCTGCTGGTGTTGTATTTTCGTAAGGCTCGAAGGGTTGGTGTATCCACGGGTTATCTGGCAAATAATCAACGTAGTAGTCCGGCGCAATCACCGAACAATCTTTGTACCAGAGAACCGCCGTACGGACTTCTTCGATGTAAAAGCCATAGGTGCGATCGAGCCAAACAAGCGTTTTCTTCAGAGTTACCCCGAATCTACCAGGTCATCCACCAACAGCACATGGCTCCCCAAATTCGCTGTAGTCATGGTGAGATCTCGAGCAAAGGTAATGGAGCCTCTCACCTGATTGCCTGCACCGCCATAGGATGAGGTTGACAGAATAGCAAGGGGGATACCGTAGATGCGGGACAGAATATCACCGACTCTCAATCCGCCTTTTGCCAAACAAACAATCTGGTTAAAGTTCCAGCTTGATTGATGGATCTTGACGGCGAGCAGCTCAATGTTTCGATGGTAGTCTGACCAGGAGACGTATAAATCTGACATAGGTGCAAGGAGCGGAATTACAAGGAGGTTGAGAGATGGGGCTGCCGTTTTAATTTGAAAAGAGGCAATTCAAATCGGTTTGCTTTACGCCGACAGTAAAAGATGATGAGAATGATACAACTGTTGTCCGGATTTCTCGTATTCCACCATGAATAACCCCCATTCTGACCACTCTGAAGTACGAACGTCAGAAAAGCTTAACTTTTCCACTAAATTGGCGTTTGGTGCGGGTGACTTAGGGACGGCAATTACTGCAAATATTTTGGCTGTCTTTCTGCTGATTTTCTTTACAAATGTCGCAGGATTGAAGCCAGGTTTAGCAGGAAGCATTTTACTGATTGGCAAAATTTGGGATGCGTTGAGCGATCCAGTCATTGGAGTACTGAGCGATCGTACCCACAGCCGATGGGGACGACGACACCCTGGATGATCTTCGGCGCAATTCCGTTTGGAATTTTCTTCTTTCTGCAATGGATTGTGCCTCACTTCAGCAATGATCCAACTGCAAACGAATGGAGCCTTTTCTGGTATTACGTGGTGATCGGGCTTCTCTTCCACACGTTCTATACTGCTGTCAACTTACCCTACACGGCCCTAACACCCGAACTCACGCAGGACTACGACGAACGGACCAGCCTGAACAGCTACCGGTTTGCTTTTTCGATCGGCGGAAGTATCATTTCCCTCCTTATCGTGCTGGCGATCCTTCAGCTTGTTCCCGGCCAACCAATTCAGCAGTATCTGTTAATTGGTGGAATTTGTGCAGTAATCTCTGTCATTCCGCTCTACTGGTGTGTTTTGGGCACGCGCAAACGGGTTGAGGAAACTGAGCGCTTGCGTCTGGCCACAACTGGAGACTCCGAGTCCCTTCCTTATTTTGAACAACTCAAAATTGTCTTTAGCAACCGTCCCTTTCTATATGTAATTGGCATTTATCTCTGTTCCTGGCTGGCTGTGCAAAATACCGTCGCGGTTATTCCTTACTTTGTAAAGAACTGGATGGGCTTAACGGATCAGGACTTTACCAAGGTTGTGATTGCCGTTCAGGTGACAGGGCTGCTTATGCTGTTTGCTTGGAGCGCAATTAGCAAGCGCGTCGGCAAGAAAGTCGTTTACTTCATGGGTATGAGCTTATGGATTATTGCCGAGATTGGGCTATTTTTCCTCAAACCCGGTCAGATAGGGCTGATGTATCTTTTAGCAGTGATGGCTGGGTTTGGCGTTTCAACGGCCTATTTAATTCCCTGGTCTATGATTCCTGACATTATTGAATTGGATGAATTACAAACAGGTCAACGTCGAGAAGGAATTTTCTACGGCTTCATGGTGCTGCTGCAAAAGTTTGCGCTGGCATTTGGCTTATTTCTAGTTGGCCAAATCCTTCAACAGGCGGGATTCATTGAGAGAGCGGCTGGCCAACTGAACCGATTCAGCCCCAATCTGCTCTTTGGGCAATTCGTCTGTTGATTGGGCCTGTTCCAACAGTGGTCCTTCTGATTGGTCTGCTGCTGGCCTATCTCTATCCAATTACGAAGGAAGTACACGCAGAGATTTTATTGAAGCTGCAGGAGCGTAGGAATAGGGAATAGGGAATAGGGGAGAGGTGGTAGGTGGTAGGTGGTAGGGAGGCAAGATTAGGAGTTGAGAATTATGAGTTGAGAATTAAGGGCTAATTTCTAATTCTTAATTCATCCTGCTCCAAACTCAGTAACTAATGGCAAGATGGCTTATGCCAGGTTGATTTGAAGACTTGCAATTTTAGAGTGCGGAACGGTAGCAGTGAATCGAGTAATACGCATTGGTGCTCTGGGTTTGGGAGTTGCGTTGGCGTTGTTTGTAGGGAAAGCTCAGGCGTTACCCGGACAAACTCCTGATGAAGCGGAAGCTTGGATTCAGGCAAATCCAACATTACGACCTGTATATGGGGAGAAGTTGCTGATCAAGCGATCGGCAACGCCTGCTCAGCGATTTATTTTTCACTCAACACTGCTACAGGTTGGCAGGGTCTTATCGGGTCCGACGGGTGGCGTGATTCGGACCGAGGAAATTTCCCTGTTTGATATGCTCAACGGCATTACCCGATATCGCTTACAAGAATCACTACGATCGGTTTATGGGGTCAATGTTTACAGCGATTACACGCGTGCTCCCATTGTCTACTCCTATCCCGACCGAAGCCGCCTAAATCAGGCAGTCAACCAAAATGCTCCTCTATTTGCAGCGATTCAGGGTGAAGTACGGGAAGGAGATCGTTACGCTTACTGGCTAGAAATCGTCCGCAGACCGGATGGTTACGCCTATACAGGACGAGCAACCGTATTTCTTAAGGATGACTTACCCAAGCTTGTTGGCGAATTGCGTAACAGGTGACAGGTAATAGAGGTCAGGGGTCAGGGCAAGACAGGGGCCAATGGAACGGATAAAGGATAAAGGATGTAGACAATTCAATTACCCATCGCCTATCGCCCATGGCCCATCGCCCGTCGCCCCTCCCCCTAACTCTGCCACCTTCCGACAAAAATACTTTTTACGGCTGCTTCAATTCGAGCCAAATCTTCATTTAGAAGCGGTGGCCAGGGAATGCCTGCGATATAACCATGCTGAAACAACTGGCGGCTTTCGCTAGAAAGCAAATATAGGGAAGAGACAAGCTCTCTATCCAATTCATGGGCATCCCGCAGTTCCTCAAATACGACCTTGAGCGCTAACAGGATAGAGGTAATCTGACCGGGTATTGGTGGCTGTCCCTGCTTCAGATGGGCAAGTAGGGCATTCGAATTTTCTTCCGGTGCCATGCCGTGGCTAACCAATAAATGACGGGCAGTCTGATAATCCACAGTAAACGACCTCAATGAACTGCTACATCTTATGCCGATCGACTGAAAATGAAACACCTATAGCAAAGTGCTGAAGACTGAGGACTGAGGACTGAGCGTGAAAATCAGTTCCTGCAATACTTTCAGCGGTTTGACTGTCCTAACCTGTAGGAGTAAAGCAGTAAGGATGAGGATGAGGGATGAAACCAAACCCTGAAAAGCAAGGCTTTATGGCTTGCCGCCTGTCCCAGCCTATTCTCGTACTGCTATACCAGCGAATCACAATCGTTCGACAACTAAAAAGAATCCTGCTTCTAGCCAGAAGCAGGATTCTAAGGAGATGTTTTTCGTTACAGGTCAATTGTGGATGGTTAACTACACAACAAGGTCAGCCAGTATGTCAGTCGCGTGAGTGTCTGCTTTCACAGTCTCGTAAACTTGACTGATTTTGCCGTTACCGTCGATTACGTAGGTAACGCGCTTGGCGTAGCGTGTGCCATTCATTTCGGCCTCGACATCGTAAGCTTTTGTGATGGCACCATCGACATCTGCGAGTAGCGGAAAGGGGAGACTGAATTTCTGGGTGAACGCTTGATGGGAGGCTTCATCGTCCAGGCTAACCCCAAATACAGTAATCCCTTTGCTTAAGTACTGGGAGTAGTTGTCCCGAAAGCTACAAGCCTCTTTTGTGCAGCCGGGAGTGTCATCCTTCGGATAAAAGTAGAGCACAACAGTTTTGCCAGCATAGTCAGATAGGGAGACGGTGTTACCGTTTGTGTCTTTTACTGTGAAATTGGGTGCAGTATCGCCAACAGAGAGGGGCATCGCAATAGATTCCTTTCCGACTCATGGACATTACGAATTGTAGATCACGGCGGCGAGCAAGAGTTCAGGTTTCCGCTTCCAATTCTCCAGGGTTAGGGCAACGTTAGCGATCCTAGTTAAACCGTAAGAGGGGATTTCTGCGGACTCCCTTCTCACGAAACCGCTCAACCGCTCAATTGTTTGAGAGCTACTGTAGAACTTTGTAAAGTTGTCAGAAGCTATTTTGAAAGCGCAGAAATTTTTCTGTATCATATAATACGGAATAAAAGTTTGTGCAATTTTTTGCATAATTTTTGCCTTCCAAGCATTTTTAGCACCTTTGGTAATGAAACTCGAAACAGAATTTCGCCTCTACCTCGAACGACAAACGCTAGAGCGGGCGTTTTGCGCTCCTTGTGAGATGTTTCCTTCCCAGGAAAACGTTATCCCGGCGCAGTCAAGCTTTACCGCTTCAACGTGGGTTAAGCTTCTCATGCCGCAAAATTTGTTTGATGCTGATGAGGCTCTGTTGCTTTGCCAATGTGCAGATGATCAATGGCTTGCCTGGATCCCAAACTACGGCGAAGTTATGCTTGGCTCCGATCAGTTTTGTTGGGATTCCTAGTTTCCAGAAGCATACGCCCGATCGTTTGGAGGAGCCATTTGCAAGTACCGTTGAACTTCCATTAACACCTGCTTTCCACCCCTAAAACTCATCAGGGCGATTGCCCGCTCATAGGTAGCCCAGGCATAGGCACGAATTTCTTCTTTTGACAGTGAACCGTTGCGGAATGAACTAGCGCGGGGAAGTACAGCACTGTTTTCTCGAACTTCTGTCGCCTGCGCATGAACGTATATTTTTCGAGAAAGGACGCTCCATCCAATACGCGGTAGTCAGATATTCCCGTTTCCTCTACAAATTCTCGACAAGCGGCTTGCAATGGTGACTCTCCCGGATCGGCATGCCCTTTAGGAAACCCCCAATGCCCCGCATGATGCTGAATCAGCAGGAACTTGTAAGTGGTATCTTCGGGCAAGATTGGAACGATGCCGAATGCCTCATCCTGGGCAATGCTTGAGTCAGCCATGCGATCTCATAAACAATTAAGCAGGTACGAACTTGTCCCATAGAACTTGAGGAAAGCCACTTTAAAGCCCTTTGGGCTAATTTTTCCAACCTCTCAAACGTGGAAGAATCATTGTGATAAAGTCCTGCGGGACGGATTATTTATTTTGACTCAAAAGCGAAAGAAACGAATACATCCCCAGATAGACAGATGTTGAGGCATTCAATCGCTATCGCCTGGCAGAACTGATTTTTTCGCCAATTTTGAAGTTATTTGTCTGATTTCCATCACGCTGCTACGGCGATCGCTTCCTGCCCATGCTTCCGCAGCAAGTCCATTAATTCATCTCGATAATCATGGAACGTCGAATGGCGTTTGACATGATGGCTTCGCTCAGGCAATCTGACCACAATCTCCTTTCTGACTGTGCCAGGGCGGGCACCCAAAGCGTAAATGCGGTTGGAGAGAAAGACCGCTTCTTCGACATCGTGGGTAATCATGAAAACGGTAATCCCGGTGCGTTCCCACAAATCCAGCATGAATTCGTGCATGGATTCTTTTGTGTGAATGTCGAGTGCGCCGAAGGGTTCATCCATCAGCAACACCTTGGGTTCCGATGCCAAGGCGCGGGCGATCGCTACCCGTTGTTTCATCCCGCCTGATAATTCTTTGGGCAGAGCCTTCGCAAACTTGGTCAGTCCCACCACGCTCAAGTAATAACTGGCGCGCTCTCGCCGCTCCTTTTGGGCATTCCCTGTAGTTTTAGACCAAACTCGGCATTGTCCTGCACATTCATCCAGGGATAAAGCGTGTAGTGCTGAAATACCATGCCGCGATCGGGGCCGGGACCTGTAATCAATTTGCCATCAATCCTGACTTCCCCAGAAGTGGGAGAGTCAAGCCCAGCGATTTGGCGCAGCAGTGTAGACTTGCCTGACCCTGATGCCCCAACTGCACAAATATATTCACCCTGTTCGATCGTCATATTGATGTCTTTGAGAACCACTAACGTCCCCGATTTCGTCTCAAAGTTTTTTGTTCAAATGGCTAATTTGCAGATACATGGGTTGAACCTCTAAATAGGAGTGAGAGTAGGGAGGCAATGAGAGGTGAGGGGTGAAGCGGTGAGGGGTAAGGAGTCGAGGATAAAGTAAGACAAATTTCAACCTTTTCTGACACCTATCACCTACTAACTAGCGCTTCTGGCTAGCCCAGCGGCAGGAAACTCGCAGGAGGTACTGGAAAAGCAGATCAAAGGTTAGGCCAATGACCCCGATAACAATTAGACCGACAAAAATTTCGTCAGTTTTAAGGAAGCGGCCCGCAACGCTAATCCGACGCCCCAATCCCTCTGTTGCCGCAATCAATTCCGAGACAATCACTAGCTGCCATGCAGCGGCTAGGTTGATTCGACAGGCATCAAGAATTCCGGGAAGAACGTAGGGAAAAATTACCTGCAACAGCGTGCTAATACGATCGCCGCCCAGCATGTAAGTTGATTCGATTAAATCTTTGGGGACAAACTTCACGGTGTCCATAACCATCAGCGCATTAAAGAAGAAGACACCAATGAAAATGAGCGTAATTTTGGGTTCCTCGCCAATGCCCAGATAGAGAATCAGCAGCGGGATAAAGGCAGGAGCAGGCATGTAACGCATCAGGCCAAAGACAGGTTCTAGCAGCGCCCGGATGCTGGCGAAACTTCCCATTAAAACCCCAACAGGAATGGAGCACAACGCTGCCAAGATAAAACCGACTCCAACTCGCCACAAACTTGCTACGGTGTCTTTTTGTAGTTCTCCCGTGCTCCACAATCGCTGAAAGGCTGCTATTACATCGCCAGGTGAGGGTAAAAATTTTGAATCAACGTGTCCAAGCGTTGTTACGAGCCACCATATAAATAGAGGTACTGCGACGGAAGCAGTCATTAAGACCCACGTCAACGTTGGCGGAATATCTTCAGCAAGTCGCCAGAAGACAGTAGGGCGCAAACTTTTGGCTTCTCTAGCGAAGACTCTGGCCTCGATCGGTTCGGTGGATTGACTCATAGTTTTGGTGGGTGAGGAACGATGATTGCGTCGGGAACCCCTGATGGGTCAGGATTTCTCGCGTACCCTAGATTTCTTGGCTTTTGCTGCGTAAGCTTTGACAAAGCGATCATCAAACAGTTTGCTCAGGTCCGGCTTGTTTTTTGCCAGTCCCACATCGGTCAAAAACTTAGACATTTCTTCAGCGGCAAACGGGAGGGATGTCATGTCTTTTCCAGGCTGGAAGGCTTTCAGATTTTCTTCGACTGTAAAAATCTTGGTTCCATTAGCGTACTCCTTGTAGTCAGAAACCGAGACGCCCGCCCGTTTCGCCATGATTTCCGTTGCTTTGTCTGGGTTCGCCTTCATGTAATCCAGGGTGGCGAACCAGGAGTCAACCATTGCCTGAACCTGATCCGCGTGGTCCTGCACAAATTTACGGCTGAATACCAGGTGGTCGGGAATGGCTCCTGGAAACTCCTTCGAGCTGAACAATTCCTTACTGCCAGCACGCTTAAGCGCTTGCGTGGTGAAGGGGGCAAACACACCCACTGCATCCACCTGGCCTGCCACAAATGCTGCGGCTGCCTTGCCCGTTTCAAGGGCTGAAACTGAATATCCTTCGGTCCCAACCCCGCTTTTTTCAATCCCAGAAGCAGCAGGAAGTGATCAACGGTTCCCTCTTCTGCAGCAACTTTTTTACCCTTCAGTTCCGCGATCGAATTAATGCCGTCGCGCACAATAATTTTGTCGTTTCCCGTCGAGTTGTCATTCACCAGAACAACAACCTGATCAGCTCCACCTGCAACGGCGCTGATTGTATCATTTAAGGTTTGGGAGTTGGCATCCAGTTGCCCAGCCGTCAGGGTATTGATGGATTCCAGATAGCCATCAAACCACTTCAAGTCCACCGCAACCTTGGCTTTGTCAAAAGCTTCTCATCGTTGGCAACTTGCCAGGAAACCAACCGGGCCATGCGCTGAACCCCAAACGCACCCCACCAGCAGAAGCGCTGCCCGATGGAGCAGGGGAACCACCCGAATTGGTAGACATCTGGCTAGCAGGGTTACTACAGCTAACGATGAGAACCAAACTGACCAAAAAAATACCGAGAAAGGAAAGTAGCGATCGCTGCTTCATTGCACATCCTCACAAAGGAACAAAACGTGTTTATGATTTCGCATGGTGAATGACTGGCGTTCCTTGTGACAGCTAGCTCATACATGTGATGTAACGATATCGCGTACTCTGCGTCCGTCACATCGGCTACAGAATGTCGTTACTACGGATGGCTAATTGTCACAGGCTGACTTCTGGAGACATTACGTTGAACATCTTTGCAAGCCAACTGTACCCACTGGAACCAGTTCTCTAAGCCCTCGCCTGTCTTGGCGGAAACCGGAATGATTGTGACATTCGGGTTAACCTGGCGGACGTTTGCCTCAATTTGGCTCAAGTCAACGTCTAGATAGGGAGCCAAATCGGTTTTGGTAATCAACAGACAATCCGCCTCCCGAAACATGATGGGATATTTCAGCGGTTTGTCTTCACCCTCGGTAACGCTGAGGAGAGCCACTTTAGCGTGTTCTCCAACCTCAAATTCGGCAGGACAAACGAGATTCCCCACATTTTCGACTAGCACCAGATCAAAGGTACTGGGGTTATAGTCATGCTCCAGACGGTGAATGCCTCCCGCCACCATTTTGGAATCAAGATGGCAGGAGCGTCCGGTGTTGATGGCGATGACAGGAACCCCATAATGGCGCAAGCGATCGGCATCCAGTTCGGTAGTCATATCGCCTTCAATCACGGCAATTTTGAGCTTGTTACGAAGGGCTGCCAACGTTTTTTCAAGAAGAGCCGTTTTCCCGGCTCCCGGACTGCTCATGAGGTTAATACAGGTGATGCCCCATTCATCAAAATGGGCGCGGTTGTGATCAGCTCCCTCTTGATTCGCGTGGAGCAAATTAATACCAAGGGCAGCGTCAAAGGTTTGGTGCATAGGATTGAATTCCAAGACAGATGGATAAATCGTTTGACCAACTCCTGGCTGTCGGTGTAATGGCAAAGAGATTGGGGTAGCTAGAATTTTCGCTGATAGAAGTGATGCCCGCTACCTGAAACTGGCGACGGAGCACGTGATAGGGTGCGTACCACAGTCGCGCCCACTGGATGCCAGGTTCAGGGCAATCGCTCAGTAGATGGTAGGCTGCTGTTTGCACAGCAATGTTCTCATGATGGAGCGATTGCACCACCAGCTCGAAGCCTGTCTGCCCCAGTTGCAACGCCTGCGTGAGCAGTTGGGTTGCTTGCGATGCTTCAGTCAGTGAGTTTGCCATACTTAATCGTAAGTTGAGGACGGGTCTAATTTGGCACACTCGATGCGATCGATTTTCAGTTCCCGACCCGAGCGAATGTCATCCATGGGCGATCCACAGGTAGGACAGGCATATTGGATACCGATTTCGGGGCGATATTCTTGTTGGCAGAGGTGGCAAAAAGCGATTAGCAGGGTTTCCTGAATTTCCAGCTTGGATCCTTCCAGGAAGGTGTTGCGGGTTTGAACCTCAAAGGCAAATTGCAGACTCACAGGTTCAACACAGGTGAACTGACCCACAATCAGGTGAACTGCAGAAATTTTGGGCTTTTCTGGCTGTTCCTCCCACCAACCCTGAATGGTGAGAATCAGCGCTTTTGTCATGTCGGTTTCGTGCATGAGTTATGTCCACGCTTCATCGACGTTCATATTGGCCTCTGCATGGATGTAGGCGGGCTTTTCGCGACGGGGCAGTTGTCCTGAGAGAACCAGGTGCGCCATTGTGTCGCAGATAACGCGGGTTGCCATGAGGGCAGTCATATCGCTGACATCGTAGGGTGGGGAAACTTCTACCACTTCAATGCCGCAGATAGGCGCACGCTGGACGATTTTGCCGAGAAGTGCCAGGGCTTCGCGGGGCAGCAAACCACCGGGTTCAGGCCAGCCAGTGCCAGGGACAAAGCCAGCGTCAATCACGTCAATATCAAAGCTGATCCAGACACAGTCGGTTCCGTCCAATGCCCGCTCGAGGGCAAAATCAGCAGCGGCATCAATGCCCCGCTCCACAATATCGGTGACGGTCAAAATATTGGTTATGCGTTCGCGGCATACTTTTACACCCTGTCGGGGCACCTGCCAGCCGCCAATCCCAAGCTGTACCAGGTTTTTGCTGGAGCGTTTGCCATGTTAGTGGCATGGAACCAGGGGCAGGTATGCATACGTTCATCCAGATCGGTTTCCTGGTGTCGGCATGACGATCGAAGTGAATGATGCCCACCTTCTTATCACCAAATGGCGACAAATTCCTCTAACCGTGGGAAAACCGATCGAGTGATCACCACCTAGCAAAATGGGAAACGCACCGGATGCGAAGACGTGGGCAACGCCTTTAGAAATCTGGTCGAAGGATTTTTCGTTGTTAGCAGGAATCGTGAAAATATCTCCGACATCGCACAGGGTAATTTGCTCCCGCAGGTCCACACCCAACTCAAAGTTGTAGGGGGTGTAAAGAGCCGAGATGCGACGAATTCCCTGGGGACCAAAGCGTGTACCAGGACGGTAAGTTGTACCAGAGTCATGGGGAACCCCACGATCGCCACATCGTATTCGCCTACTCTTCGCACGTCTTCCAGGTAGGGCGCTTTCAGAAAGGTATTAATCCCAGCGTAATGGGGCAGTTCACCCCGCGAAAAGGTGGGAATGGAGCGATCGCGAATGCTTGCAGCCGCTTCCAACCCATACTCCAAACCCTGGGTGACTTCCTGCTGCCAACCAGTTAAAGGTAAACGAGCCTCCTGCTCTAAAGCGCGGTTTGCTTCGCTGGAAGCTTGAGGAGTAGAGTCTGGACTTTGAAACAAGGGACTATCGGTCATAATAGTGTCGATGCAAAAGATAAGGATTTCATTAGAAAAGCCCGAAAGAGGGCAACTGTTGAAGTCACGTTGCTCACTCTCCCGGGCTTTTCTCCCGCCGTGTAGCTGATGGTTCTTCTAGCGAAGAAAACTTGTTTTCAGCCTGCCCCTCTCGGACCAGCCATTCAAATACCAAATTTGAATCGGAACCCTAGAAGCACTCAATTGTACTGAAGATATTTGATTGGTATACAGTTATCAAGAAAACCAGGATTAAAATGTATCGAGAGCAACAATTTTCCTGGCAAGCCTTCAAAAAAGCCTGACATGAACCAGAAGAAGCCCTGTAACTCAGGAAACCGCCTAACATAGAAAACAAAATTCTAAAATAATCATGAATTGCTTCAACGGGTGTGAATGTAGTGGGTGATGAGAAATGGTAGTAGGCGATAGGTGATGGGTAATAGGTAATAGGTAATAGGGCATGGGTAACGAGTAATGGATCAAGGTTGAAATAGTTGCCCATTAGCAACTAGCAATTACCTGTTACCCATCAGCAATTACCCATTACCAGTCCTCCAAAATTCCTACAGTTCTTTTTTGTTTTCATTCGTCGTTTTCGTATTTCAATGACTTCTATTTCCAAGCCACAGCGATCGACCCACTATCCTAAACAAACCTTAGAGCGGGCAGAGCGAGCTATGCGGTGTGCGCCCTTTCGGCTGAAGCTGTTTTCCACAATGGTCCAAGACAGTGTCTCTCTACAAGCCATTGCTGGAAAGGCTGGTGTAGATAACCAGTACACCCATCAACCGCTGTCCGAATTGACGACTGAAAATGAACTGTTATGGTTGATCCAGGTTGGTTTATTACGGCGAGAGGTTGATGGCCAGGGACTGACCAACAGCTTCCGCGTTACACCACTCGGTCGCCAACTAATTCAGAAGTGGCAGGACGGGAGCGGCACACGGTATGCACCGATTTTCCGCGATCGCTTCTATAATGCACTGAATCGTTGGCTGCGCTTGCCTTTTTAAGAAAGGATGAAGGATGAAGGCTAAAGGCTAAAACGCTCTTCATCCTTCATCCTTCATCCTTCATCCTTTCTCGGGGATTCTGATGAAAGCCATTATGGTTGTGGGAACCACATCTCACGCAGGGAAATCATTACTAACAACTGCGATCTGTCGCATCCTAAGCCGGAAGGGTTGGCGTGTGGCTCCCTTTAAAGGCCAAAATATGGCGCTTAACGCCTATGTCACTCCAAACGGTGGGGAAATTGGCCATGCACAAGCTGTCCAAGCATGGGCCGCAGGGGTGATGCCGTCTGTGGAGATGAATCCATTCTGCTGAAGCCGCAAGGCGATATGACATCCCAGGTAATTTTGAAGGGTAAAGCAATTGGAAAAGTCAACGCAGCAGACTATTACGAGCAGTTTTTTGAACCGGGATGGCAGGCGATCGAAGACTCTCTCCGCAACCTCAGTGAAGAATTTGATTTGCTGGTGTGCGAGGGGGCAGGCAGTCCTGCAGAGATTAATCTGAAGCACCGTGATCTTGCAAACATGCGGATTGCTAAATATCTCAATGCATCAACCCTACTGGTAGTGGACATTGACCGAGGGGGGCCTTTGCCCATGTGGTTGGCACTTTGGAGCTGCTTGATCCGGATGAACGGGCATTAATCAAAGGCATTGTGATTAACAAATTTCGGGGACAGCGATCGTTGCTTCAGTCAGGCATTGATTGGCTTCAAGAACGAACAGGCATTCCCGTTGTTGGCGTTATTCCCTGGATCGATCAGGCGTTTCCAGCAGAAGATTCCCTCAGCCTGTTTGAAAACTCCCCAACAACTCCAGCGGAGATATCAACATCGCCGTTGTTCGCCTGCCCCGCATTTCCAATTTCACCGATTTTGATCCATTAAAAGCTGAAACGACGGTTTCCCTGAAATACGTTAGCCCTAAACAATCGTTGGGGCATCCAGACGCCGTCATTATTCCTGGTTCTAAAACCACGATCGCCGACCTCATCATTCTGCATAAAACCGGGATGGCCGAAGAAATCCAGAACTACGTAGCGGCAGGCGGCACTGTTCTGGGGATTTGCGGTGGCTTTCAGATGCTTGGCAAAATCCTTGCCGACCCGGAGGGTATTGAAGGGCAGGAAGGCCGGTACAAGGGCTTAGGGCTACTGCCGCTGAAAACCGTCATTGCAGGACAAAAGTTGCCCGCCAGCGGCTCGTCAGTTCCAACTTCCCTCAAGATGGGCTACCAGTCGGTGGTTACGAAATTCACCAGGGCAGAACCCGTCTGATTGAAACCGACGTGAATAATACCCAACCTCTCTTTGACGACCCCAACCTGGGCTTAGTCGATGACACGCTTTCCGTTTGGGGAACCTATCTCCACGGCATATTCGATAACGGTCCCTGGCGACGGGCTTGGTTAAACCGCTTACGTCAGCAACGGGGACTCAAAGCCCTTCCAACGGGTGTTGCAAACTACCGTGAACAGCGGGAACTGCTGCTGAACAGCCTGGCAGATGAGATCGAACCCCATTTGGATTTAAAACGGTTCTGCCACAATAAATCCCAATAAAATAAGCGCATCCTGAATAGCTCTGGTGCGCTTAGTATCCCTAACCCTTTCGGTGCAACGTACCCGTTTGTCCTGATTCCTACAGTAGAGGCGAAGTATCAAAAGCTCTTTCCGTTTAGATATTCTTTAGAATCCTGACATGAGTGTTTGCATTCATTTTCTTCCTGACGACGTGATGATTGAGGCGGAACCGGGAGAGCCGCTGCTCCAGGTTGCTGCTCGTGCCGGGATTACCATTCCCACCGGATGTTTAATGGGTTCCTGTCATGCCTGTGAAGTCGAAATCGATGGCCAGGAAGCGATCTGTAGCTGCATCAACGCCGTTCCCCACGAGCGATCGCACATGACCGTTAATCTCTACTACGACCCCTCTTGGTGAAGTTTGAAATTGAGAATTGAGAATTGGGAATTAAGAGGTTTGAGTATTTCCCCTGGTTCCCGCCCCTGGTACCGACCCCTGACCCCTGCTCACTCCCGCTGGCTTACCTCTTGATAAAACGCTTCCAATGCTCTGACACAGGTTTTGTCGTCATAAAGTTGGGCGTGGCGAGCAACGATAGTTTGGGAGATTTCGTTGCGCCAAACCGGTTTTAATCCGATCTCTACCGCGATCGCAATATAATCTTCTACCGTGGGAGCGATCATTTCAGGCATACCTAGCATTTGCAGAATGGCGGCAGAGTGGCGACCCCGCATAAATTTACCAGGACAGGTGACAACCGGAAGGCCATAGGCGATCGCTTCCAGGGTACTGTTGCCTCCAGACCACTCAAAACTATCCAGAAACACATCGGATACGCAGTTCAAACTCCAGTAGCTTCCCCGGTCAAGCTTGGGCAGAAAACCGCAGTGATTGGCATAGTCCAATCCAACCTCAGCGAACGCTTGTTGGAGACGGTGCTGGAATCGTTCCACAATCAGGTTTGAGCTATGGCGTAAAAACACGAATTGCGCCTGGGGTACCTGTTGTGCGATCTGGGCAAAGACGCGATCGTACTGGGGTAGATATTTGTAGGGCGACTGAAAGCAAAGGTAAACGATTGCATCCTCCCGCAACCCAAAGTCGGCGCGAGTTCGCTGCACCTCAGGTAATGGCGGTTTGGAGTAGCAGATGCCAATGTTGGGCAGCAGAATCAGCGTTTCAGAGTAATGCTGCTGGGCATTCTCTGGTTCCATCAATTGACTGGAGAGGTAGTAGTCAATCGTGGGGATTCCTGATGTGACGGGGTGCCCCAGGCAGTGCATTGCACCGGGGCCAGCCGTAGCCCTGCAATTTGCGTCGTCTGTGGATCCATGCCAATGTCCGTTAGCACCAGAACATCCAATTCATCGGCAAGCACCTGTAGACAAATGGTTTCCAGCGAACCCGGAATATGACGAAACCGATCGCTAAGGCTATGGAGTTCCTGGGTAACAAAATCTACCCGCTCACCAATGTGGTAGCAATAAATCTCAAACTGGTCGCGATCGTGCTCCCGCATCCATCCCCGCACCCATGCCGCCGCGCTGTGAGCCATCATGTGGGCAGAAAGGTAGCCAATCCGGAGTTTGGGAAGTCGGGAAGAACCTTGGATTGAGATCTCTGCGTCTCTGCGTTTCTGCGGTTTTTCCCCCAATTTACCAGCAAACCCACCAAAGCCCTTCCCTTTCCCTCCTGCCTTTTTCTCCTGAACCCTGACTCCTGCCCCCTGGCCCCTTCAGCGGCTTCACCCACTGCGGACAATTTGCCGCCATCACCCGATGAACAAACTCCCCATACTTTCGCTGCAATCCCCGATCGTTCAACCCCTGGTAAGCAAGATAGAAATTTGTACGACTACCAATTCCTTGCAAAGCAGCTTGCTTCCCTGTTGCCGAATTTAATTTAGTTTGAGCGATCAGGCGATTCAGTCCTCGACAGAAGAGCCGACGGTAGAGCGGAATTTGCTCCGGCGTATCGTACAGAATTGGGAGAGCCAGTTGGTCTTGCCAGTAAGCCTCAATATAGTCAGGTTTAAGCTGAAGGGCGGCCTGAAAATGAACGATCGCGTTCTCTGTTTGTCCTTGCTCCTCTCTGGTTTTGCCGAGAATGAAATAGAGGTCAGGCGTCGGAGATAAAGTAAGCGCCTGCTGAAAGCAACATGCAGCTTCATCCAACCTTCCCTGTCCGCTCAAAATATGGCCTAGATGGGCGTGTGCTACAGCAAGGTCGGGCTGAAGGTGAATGGCTTGTTGCAAGTGGTTGAGTGCTGCATCCGATTGCCCTGTCCTGGCAAAAAGCACTCCTAAATTGATGTGAGCATTGGCATCCTTGGGCTTGATCGCCAGTGCCTGCCGAAAGTGCCCCATTCCCTCCTCAACCCGACCCTGATTCACCAGGAGATTACCAAGCTTGTGATGCACCTCGGTGTCATTAGGCTTCAGGGAAAGCGCTGTTCGGTAGTGGGACATCGCTCCGATCGGTTGCCCCAACATTTCCAACGCACGCGCCAAATTGCAATGGGCTTCCGCAAAATCAGGTCTGGCAGTAACCGCACGCTGATAGAAATCCTTTCCTTCGCGCAGGTTACCTGCCTCACAGGCAACTACACCCATAAGATTGAGTGTCTCAGCATGATTTGGCTGCTGCTGCAAAACCTGTTGATAGAGCTGGATCGCTTGAGGCAGCAATCCCGCCCGATGCTGTTGAAACGCTTCTGCAAATAACTCAGCGATCGCTGCCATAACGTAATCCAGAGACTCCAGACTCTAGACTACCCAGTCCCAACCTTTCCCCTCACTTTTCCGGCTTCATCGACACCAGCGCACAGTTGGTACTTAGCTCAGCAGTTGTTGTTGGCACCAGGGCAACCACATGGGGCACGGGGCGGGGAGTATAGCCAACAAGCGATGCCCCCTTGTAGGCAAGGGAGGTACTGGCTCGGAGTCAAGCATGACGGCATCCCGAAATCCGGCCTTCGCCAGTGCTTTCCCCAAATCGACCGATCCGATCGGCTCGGTCGAAACCCCAATCACGGGTTGTCCAGCTTGGTTAATGCCCCAAAATGCCCGATGGCGCAATTCGTTGACGCTGTAGAGACGACCAAACCGCTCAACAGGTTGGGGCTGACCATTCTCAACCAGCCATCCTGCCGCAACAAACGCATCGGTAACATCAGGCATTTCGGCTTGAATGCCGTCCGGTGTATTGTGCTTAAGATTGTTAAAGGGAACGAACTTAACACCACTCGCTCCAATTAAAACCAGGGGACGGTTGTTAATCAGCGGAATTTCACCCCGATTACCCGGAACGAATTGCCCCTCAACCTGGCTTAGAATTGGCCCCAGCATGACGTTGGAGTCCAGTGACTCCAGAGAGAAGAAGGTGCCATCCACAGCCGCGATCGCCCCGGTTCCCGACTTCGCTAAAATTTCTGGCACCTGATAGCGGCTGTTTGCATGAATGGTAATGGGTTTGCCGCCAGAAATTAGAATAAACGGCGTGTTGTCGATCGTCGTCTCTACCTTCTTAACAGGAGCGGAGAAGTCGAATCCCGGATTCCAGGCTTGTGGAGAAGGCCCTCCCCAGGCGGTGTCTACAATGGATGTCAGGCGAGATTGACCAAATCGCCCGATCGCCAGCAAACTTTCCGATTGCCCTGCTAATCGCTCATCGGCATCATTCATCGTCAATGCCGCTGCATAGCCCGCAGCCTGAACAGCTTTTGCAACATCAGCGTTATAACCACCTTCTGGATAGGTGAAATAGCGAATTGGAATGCCCAACTTCGCTTCTAAAATCTGCTTTGACTTTTGAACCTCTGTTTGAATTTCACTGGCGGTTAGCGTTGTCATAACCCGATGGGTAACGCTGTGAGATGCGATCGTCACTAGAGGATCCGCCACCATCTCTTTTAACTGGTCCCAGGTAACGCCCGGTCGCCCAATTCGTTTATCAACCTTATCGGTGTAAATTGAGAACACCCCAGGATAGTTGTACTTCTTCAAGAGCGGATAAACGTAGGTATAGTGACCTTCATAACCATCATCAAAGGTCAGCAGAATTGGCTTTTCGGGCAACGGCAAGCCCGTGCGGAGGTGAGTCACCAACTGATCCATCGTGATCGGTGTCAACCCCTTCTCCTGAATCAGCTTGAGATGCTGCTCAAACTCCTCAGGGGTAATATCAAAAACACTTGTTTATCGGGTCGGATGTCGTGATACATCATCACGGGCACCCTCGCCAACCGCGCCTGAGCGTTAATTTCAGGGAACGGGCTGGCATTGAAATAAGCCATCAACCGTGGTCCCACCTGCCCGATTAAGGTTCCCATTCCGATCGCGGGCTGTTCCACCAGTGCAGCGGTTTGGCTCAAGTCGCTGACCAAACGAGTCAGTCCAGCAGTTGATGGAGCGGACGCTGGGCGACAGGTTTCCTGAGGAGGTTTGGCTGGACTTTCTTCCGCTGATGGCACAGGAGTTGGTTCAGCAGGAATCTCTTCATCTAACCTTGCGGGTGTTTCTAGGGAGGGAGACTCGATGGGTGGTTCACCTGCTAATTGCGCGATCGCCCCTGGCATAAACAGCCGTATTGCTAGCGATACTGAAGCTACAGGCAAAAAGGTCATCAGGCTTACGACTAAAAGAAACCGTACACGAGGATGTAACCTCCGTGTCGCTGAACTTTTGATCTGGCGCTTCCGCTGGAATGGCATAGTGTATGGAAAAAATCGCAAATTCCCTTGATATATCTACCTTATTTCTGGCGCTTTGTCAGGTTTTTTCTGATACAGCCTTGAGAATTGAAATAGGGGTACTGGGTAGTGGGTACTCGGTACAGGAATTCAGCCAAGAAACCTGGAATGAGGAGCGCGATCGTAACGTATGCAACCAGCCAAATAATTCCTTCTAAATAATTTGGGCATAGCTACTTGGCAACGCAGGTAGCAGAAATATCCGCCCATCTTAGCAGTTTGGATCTGTTAGCCTTCTCCCTAAATCAAGTAAAGGCCCCTGCAAAGGAGCCTTTGAAGTTATGGTGATTTGACTCTAGGACAGGCATTATGCTTATATAAACCGCGACAGAAAACTGTATAAACGATCGCCGACTGAGATAAAGGTTTACGAGTTATACAGTTATCCTGACAAAATGCCAGGTCCATCCGACACATCATTCCTTTCCGGGCAAGCCCTTTCACACAGCCCTTCACTTTTCGTGAAAGTAGAGGGCTGATTGATACAAAACTGATTCCTGATGCGTTTCTAGCGTGCAGTCGGATAAAGGACTGGCGACGCACGTAACGGTATAACCCGCCGCCACCTCCGCTGGACGCAGAAATTTTTGCTCGCTCTGATCCACTTCCCCTTCGATTAATTTCGCAACGCAGGCAGAACAGTCCCCTGTTTGCAACCAGAGGGCAGCCGAATTCCCATATCTTCGGCAACATCCAGAATGTAATCATCTGCTGATACCGAAATTGTGCGATCGAGGCCAATGTCTTGATTAACGAGTCGGACCTGATAAATAGTCATTGGTTTTACAACAAAACAAATCTTTAACTAGGTTTTTGGTAGAGGCGTTTAGTTCTCCTTAGCGCTGGGAACTTTAAGTCAAGAGCAACGATTCAACCATTCCTCACGTTCGCCTATTACCGCCACCGTTGGCTGTGCCAAAAAATCAGCTACGTCGCCCCATTGAATCAATTCCATTCAGCTTTGCCAAGAGAAGATTATGGTGATTGCAACTCCTTACCAAAATTCTGCCAGACAAAAGAACCCCAAGAAGCATAACCACTATGGGTTTCGTGACTTCTTCCAGTTCGACCCAGAAAGGGGCATCATCATGGACTGGAATGATAGCCAAAATGTAATGGTGACCGAAGACTTCATCATTGGCTTAGTTGAAGGGCTAGAGGAGGAAGTAGGCGATGCGTCTGCTGTCACCATGTACACTATCGGCTGCGAATGGGGACAGAAAGACGCCTTTTCTTTGAGAAATGGTTTGAGAAAGAGTTCGATCGCAGCATTCGCCAAGCCAATTTGCTGTTTCTGCTAGAGACATGGTGGTGGCCTTTCACATCTCAGGGCTGGGGCCGCTGGGAAGTGGACATGGGCGATCGTAAGCAGGGTTTTATGTTCATCAACATCTTTGACTCCGCCATTGCCCGCAGCTTAGGCGATGTTGGTAAACCTGTTTGCTTCCTCTACGCTGGACTGTTTGCAGGTTTCTTCACGGAAATGGTCAAAAAACAGCTTAGCTGCATTGAGATTCAGTGCTACTCCATGGGAGAAACCTACTGCAAGTTCCTTTTAGGCGGTCAGGACCGGATTGATGCAGCATCCTTCTGGTTAAACGAAGGTGCCACCGCAAAAGACATTGAAAAGCGTTTACGGGCAGGAGAATTGTTGCGATGACTTTGACTCTTGCCTCAACCAATGGGTCAAAATCCCATTCCAGTTCTGAAGCCTGGCTACAGGCATCCGTTCAATCATTCTTTGCTGCCCTTAACTGGGAAGACAATCCCCCGAAGTGCAGCAGGTAAAGATCGCCTCAGCGCAGTCAGAGAACGCAGGCCCCTTAAGCTTGACCCTAACTGTTAATCAATTTTTGCTGCTCTCAACTGGGATGGCGCGGCGATCGCTGCTCCCGTCCAACAGGAGACACCTACTCAACCAGCCGCTGACACCTTTACCCTGGACGCTTTCTCCGACCTTTTCTAAATAGATGAATTAGCCGCAGGATTGGTTTAAACCAGGATTCAGCAACGTTAGAAAGTCTCATTTTCCCATCCCAACTCCCCACCCTTACATAATCTCTGAAACGTTCTATGCACTCCCATCTTGAAACTATTTTTGGCGAAGCTGAAAACCGCTACCTCACAGCCCAAGAACTGAGCCTTGTGAACCAGTATGTAGAATCCCTGCCAGTTCGTATGGAAGCGTACCGTTTCCTGAAAGACCACGAACTAGAAATCATGCAGCATGTGGCAGACCAGCTACAGGCAGTCATGCCTCAAGAGAAGACTGAAAATCTAGAGCGTGGTATCAGAAATGCGCTTCTGATGTTGCGCTACTGCGCTATGGGAATGCTGCTAAACGATGAATCGTTTGTCAAAAACAAGTTACATGGTTGGCTAAACGCGACGCTGAGCTTCTATAACACCCAGCAAATTAACACCACCCTTTATCGACTGCTAAACCAACAGGTATCAGCTGCGCTGTCTCCGGCCCACGCCAGCTTGATAACCCCAGTATTAGGGATGGCCCAAAACCTTCTTCAGCAAAACGCCTCTGTTCCTGCCTTAGTCAGTTAGTGGGCGGAGCAATGAGGAAATGAGTTGGAGTGGGGTAAAGGGTAATTGTGAATTGAGAATTAAGAATTGAGAATGAGCTTTGAATTCTTAACTCTTCATTCCTAATTTTTAATTCCGTCCTCATCCCTCATCCCTTAGCCTTTAGCCTTCATCCCTTAGCCTTTAGCCTTCATCCCTCACCCCTCACCCCTGGTACTCCTATGATTTCCGTTGCTGATCTGCTTATTGATAACCGAATTCCTGGTAATTACTACGAAACGGACACCTATGTTCGGAGCGACCTAGAAATGGGCTTATTAGAAAATCGTCGAGGCGATCGGCTGCTGGCGATTCCTGAAACCCTCATTCAGGCAATCTATTCAGGTCTTCAAAAGGAAACGGGACAAGCATCGCGTCTGGTTTTATTTAACTGTGGCCGCTGGTGGGGCAAGAATTTTTATATTCGTTTCCGCGAAGAAATTACCGACTACTACAGAACCTCTCTGGCAGATATGTCAATGGCGGAGTTTCTTCAATGTTTACAGTCCTGCTGGATAGCCTATGGCTGGGGCAGGATTGAGATTGACCAGTCCTACCAGCATCGTGGTTTTTGGTTGTTAAAACCTGGAATTCTCCGTTTGCGCGGCAAGCTCCGAAAGGCGATCGGCCTGCCTGTTTTCTAGAAAGTGGTGTCTTGAGTGCGTTCTTTAGTCAGTTAACCGGAAAGAATTTGCACTGCCTTCAGACAACGTGTGAATCGATGGGCGCAGAATGCAACCAATTCATACTGGGCCTCGCCAAGCGTGTAGAGCCTGCTGAGGCCATGATGGAAAACCGTCAGGATCACAACTCAATCATGCAAAAACTTTGCGCCTAAACAATAATTCTGAGTTTTGAATTCTAAGTTTTGAATAAGTGTCTTCGAATTCATAACTCATAACTCAATAATTACTCGATTAACGTGTCAAACCTCCTTGTAAAAGAGCTGAAACGCTCCAAGTATCGGCTTCTTGGACTGGTTGGACAAGGACAATTTGGTCGGGTTTACTGTGCCAGCCACCGCAAAACAGGTCGCCTATTTGCACTTAAGGAACTTGATAAAGAACAATTTCCTACCCACAAGTTTCTGCGTGAACTGCGCTTTCTGCTAAGCCTTCAGCACCCCAACATTGTCACTTGTCATGCTTTGGAGCATACTCGCACTGGGCGCTACCTCGTTTTGGACTACTGTGAAGGTGGAACGTTGCGGAGTCTGATGGATGAAGATGTTCGTCTACACCCAGCCCAATGTCTAAAACTGGTTACAGACATTCTCGCTGGGCTTAGTCATGCCCATGCCAAGGGCATTATTCACTGTGACATCAAACCAGAAAATATTTTGCTCACATTGCAGCCTGAGGGGTGGACTGCCCGCATCTCTGACTTTGGCATTGCTCGGCTGAGCCAGGAGATCACTACAGACAGAATGGGCAACACAGGTTCTCCTGCCTATATGGCTCCTGAGCGGTTTTATGGACAACATTCCCAATCCTCCGATTTGTACGCGGTGGGTGTTCTTTTATTCGAGCTGCTAGCGGGGTATCGTCCGTTTTCTGGTATTCCATCGGAGCTGATGTCGGCTCACATGAACTCTCCAGTCAAAATTCCAGACAGCATTCCTGTCGTTTTGCAAACAGTAATTCTGGCAGCTTTACAAAAGCTACCGGCGCGACGGTTTCAGTCAGCTTCAGAAATGATGGTGGCTGTCCAGTCAAGCATCAAGGCGTTGAGGGGAGAGTTTGAAACAACATGGACGCATTCTAAACTGATACAGCCCGCTTTCAGCCTGACTGCTACTCCGTTTAAGTTTCTTCGCGAGGAGTTTTTGCAAGCAGACGTTTATCAGTTAATTAGCAGCAAAAATCAGGGTAATAAGGGGTTTTCAGGCGGGAAAGAGCAGTCTGCTTCTGATATTGAAGCGAGTCTATTGGCATCGGGTTCAGGCAGGCAGAATGAACAGGTTTATCAGGTTTTTAAGAGTCGGGTGGGGTGTCAGAACTATCCAGACGGCATTTTGGCAGAGAAACCCTTTGGGGAACGTGAATTGGTAACGGTCCGGTTGCCTGAAACGTTGCAAAAGCTGGTTGTCTGTCCGCAGGGTTGCTTCACGATCGCGCAACGATCAATTTACCGTCTGCCATTCGAGTTGTTCAAGCCAGGTATTGCCCAGCATGGACAAAAACGCCTGCAACAAGGGAGTGAAGGGGGAATAGTAACCCAGCACATGGTCCCTCAACTGATCGCCGAATTTAGCAGTGACTTTGTTGCTGCGATCGATCCGCAAGGGCATTGGCTTACAACGGTTGCTTTATCATCTGGCTCTGCCGCTCGCTCTTTGCGGGTTTGGCATCTATCCAAAATGCAGCCAGTTGCATCGGTTCCCTCTCCGTTTATCCATTTATTTGAATTACTTGCGCTTGATTCCCGGCATATTGCTGCCTTTTCTCACACGGTTGCTCCCCAAAGTAATGTTTGTATTACGGGTACGGTGGTTGAGATATTTACTCGACGAGGAACCCCGGTAGGATGCCTCAACTTACCCATTCCGTTACGCCAAATTACGAAGGGTGCAGGCTCTCACACAATTGTAGCGATGGAGCCGGGACATCCTAACTCCATGTTGTTGATCGACCTTAAGCCTCTCAGAATTTCACGGATTGGGCTAGAAATTTCACCAGTTCTGACAGCAGCAACCGCTTGGGGATATGTACTTATTTCAGCCGATGGGGAGGTGTTGCTGCTGGACAAGTATGGGCAGGCGATCGGACGTATGGAAGGCCCACCCAACCCAACAGCACTATCAGTTATTGATCCCCATGGGCTACTTATTGCAACCTGGAGGAACCAGAGCGGGAGTTTGTACACAATTGATTTACGGCAATTAGAGCTGGATGTGCTCTTCTAGTCGCGATGCTGCCATCTGCTTTAAACTGATCCCTATCTCCTATTCCCTCATTTACGTCCTATGTCCAATTGGCTGACGCCCAGCCACTTTATAATGCTTGGGCTATTGCTCGGGTTTGCGATCGCCCACAGTGGTTTAGCTGCACTACGGCCCCAGGGTGAGAAATGGCTTGGTCCCCGTGTTTACCGAATTGTGTTCGCATTGGTCAGCCTACCGCTAGCCACTGTATTAATCATCTATTTCTTCAACCATCGATATGACGGCTTGCAGTTGTGGCAGGTTCAGGGCGTGACGGGTGTAGAACCGATCGTCTGGGTGTTATCCGCCGTTTCATTTTTATTCCTGTATCCCGCAACCTTTAATTTGCTGGAGATCGCCGCCGTTCAGAAGCCCCAGGTACACCTCTACGAAACGGGCATTATTCGCATTACCCGCCATCCTCAAATGGTAGGGCAGGTTATCTGGTGCATTGCCCACACGTTATGGATTGGTACCTCGTTCATGGTGGTGACATCGATTGGCCTGGTGCTTCACCATCTGTTTGGAGTTTGGCATGGCGATCGACGGTTACTGGCGCGCTATGGCGAATCGTTCCGGGCCATAAAAGAACGGACATCAGTTTTCCCTTTTTAGCGATCGTTCAAGGACGCCAATCCCTTAAGCTGAAAGAGTTTCTTCGCCCTGCATATTTGGGCGTTGCGGGATTTGTCCTATTAATTTGGTGGCTCCATCCAGTTCTAATCCGTGCAACTGGAAGCGTACCCTGGTAGGATTGATCCCTAAAGAGATATAAAAAATACGGTCATAAAAGGATAACCACCACTCAATGGCTGAACAAAAATTTGAGCAAGAGGTTTTAAAATCTTCCACTCCCGTCCTGGTTCATTTCAGGGCGCCCTGGTGTGGTCCTTGTCGAATGATAGAGCCGTTACTTACACGTTTTCAGAATGAGTTGGGCAAGCGATTTAAGCTGGTCGGGATCAATGCCGACGAGAACCTGAAGCTATCTAGCCATTATCGGATTACAACCCTTCCAACCATTCTTCTTTTTGAGGGCGGTAAGGTCATCCACAGATTAGAGGGCCTGTACAGACGTGATGACCTCTGGAAAGAACTTCAGAAAGTAGTCACGAACTCTCACGCTGCTGGTATGACTGCTGGCGTTGCTCAAGAAATAGAAACATTAAGATAAGCGCGTTAGGCCTGAATTCTCTTCAGACTTCAACTTTCTTCACCCGATTCGAGTGATCCCTAGCTCCTTCTGAAGCTAGGGATTTTTAATGCTACAGCTAAAGTGCTGAGTGCTGAGGACTGAGTGCTGAGTGTGAAAGCCAGTCACTGCAACGCTCTCGGTAGTTTGATTGTCCTAACATGTAGCAGGACTGCTATATCAAGCGAATTCAGGGAATGCTATTGAAGATACATTTTGCTGATTTCTTTGGCAGATGCTTCCCTCCTCAAGAGAGAGTCATTTAGAACCGTTCTTAACTAACCTTCATCTAGGGTATTCCCCAAGCTTTGGCACATTTGCTTAGCTTATTGAGAACTTCCTTGGTAGCTTGTTTGGGCCTAACCCAGAAGCACAAAGGCAACTCAACTCTACTTCAAGAGGCAATATTTTATTCGGAAAATTAAAAAATTTGTGAAATGACCGGAGAAGTTGAAATGATGTGTTCGCTCTTGACAGTTTACGGTAACGTGTGTGTCACAATGTAAACGGCTTTTTCCATCTAAGTGAAGAACTTTAACATAGGCATCAACAATGGAAGCAATCTATCAGTATGCCTGGCTGATCCCAGTCCTGCCCTTAGCAGGTGCCATGATTGTTGGTTTAGGGCTGATCTCCTTCGGCAAGGCAACTAGCAATCTGCGGCGACTAAGCGCAACATTTATTGTGTCCTTAACTGGAGCGGCGATGGTTCTGTCCTTCGCCATTCTGTGGAGCCAGTTTCAGGGCCATGCCCCCTACACTCAAATGATTGAGTGGGCATCCGCTGGAACATTCCACCTAAATATGGGCTATACCATTGACCATCTAACAGCGCTAATGCTGGTGATTGTGACCACGGTAGCGTTCCTGGTCATGATTTATACCGATGGGTATATGGCTCACGATCCGGGTTACGTTCGTTTCTATGCCTACCTGGGTCTGTTTAGCTCATCTATGCTGGGTCTGGTGGTAAGCCCTAACCTGGTTCAGGTTTATGTGTTCTGGGAGTTAGTGGGCATGTGCTCCTATCTCCTGATCGGCTTCTGGTACGATCGCAAAGCCGCTGCCGATGCCTGTCAAAAAGCATTTGTCACAAACCGAGTTGGTGACTTTGGCTTACTTCTGGGGATTTTGGGACTCTACTGGGCAACCCAAAGCTTTGAATTTGATGTCGTTGCAGAGCGTTTGCAGGAGTTAGTTCAATCGGGCGCGCTCAGCGGTGTACTCGCTGCGCTGTTTGCCATTTTGGTGTTTTGGGACCCGTTGCGAAATCAGCTCAGGTTCCCCTCCACGTTTGGTTGCCAGATGCGATGGAAGGTCCGACTCCCATCTCTGCCCTGATTCATGCGGCAACGATGGTGGCAGCAGGCGTTTTTCTGATTGCCCGTGTGTTTCCTCTGTTTGAGGGAATTCCAACGGCCATGCACGTAATTGCCTGGACAGGAACGGTAACCGCTTTTATTGGGGCTACCACGGCAATTACTCAAAATGACATTAAGAAGGGGTTAGCCTATTCCACCATGTCCCAGTTGGGCTACATGGTGATGGCAATGGGTGTGGGCGCTTACACCGCAGGATTGTTTCACCTGATGACCCATGCCTACTTCAAGGCCATGCTTTTCTTAGATTCCGGTTCCGTCATTCACGGGATGGAGTCTGTGGTTGGTCATGACCCGGCTTACGCCCAAGACATGCGCATGATGGGCGGATTACGGAAGTTTATGCCAATTACGGCGTTGACCTTCCTAATTGGAACCCTAGCGATTTGCGGGATCCCTCCGTTTGCTGGGTTTTGGTCAAAAGATGAAATTCTTGGCTCGACCTATGCGATGAATCCAACCATGTGGCTGGTTGGCTGGTTAACGGCTGGAATAACGGCGTTCTACATGTTCCGCATGTACTTTATGACCTTTGAGGGAGAGTTTCGGGCAAATAAGGGAGATGCTCGCAACACTATCAAGCTAGAGCAACTGCAAGCGGCTGGCGCGTCGATCGGCCCCGGTGCGATGAACCCGCAGGAACTCACAATTGACGATGTTCATGGTCACGCATCCAGTGAACATGAGGCTGCGGTTCATCACCATAGCGAGTTCCCCCATGAATCTCCGCTGTCGATGACGCTGCCGTTATTGATTCTGGCAGTGCCTTCTACTTTGATTGGACTGGTGGGCACTCCCTTTGCCAATTATTTTGAAGCCTTCATTCATCCGCCTGAGAGGCTATCGAGTTGGCTGGCGAGGCAGCAGAATCCTTTAATCTGCCAGAGTTCCTCGTGATGGGAGGCAGTTCAGTCGGGATTGCGCTGATAGGGATCACGCTGGCCTCTCTGATGTATCTCCGCCACAAAATTAACCCAGCGGCGATCGCAGCCAGGATTCCTGCGCTCTATCAGTTGTCGAAGAACAAGTGGTACTTCGATGATGTCTACAACAATGTGTTCGTCTTGGGAAGCCGCCGTCTGGCACGGCAGGTTCTAGAAGTGGACTATAAGGTTGTTGATGGAGTTGTTAACTTGACTGGGCTTGTGACTTTATTAACGGGTGAATTCCTCAAATACTTTGAAAATGGGCGCGCCCAGTTCTATGCGCTGATTGTGTTTGCAGCCGTACTTGGTTTGGTTATCTTCTCTGGCATTACTTAAGAAGTTGTTAGTGCTCGGCAGTTAGTTGTTAGACATCGATACAATTCCTTTGGCAACAGCTAACTAGAAGCCGCTAACTAGAAGCGAACAACCAAACGTATTTAGTCTCTCTCTCTCTAATAACTAACTGCCTCTAAGCAAACAACTGCTAAGAACCAACTACTGAAATGCTGACCGCTGATTTTCCCTGGTTAACCACCAGCATTCTTTTTCCGATCGCAGCCTCGCTGTTGATCCCGTTTTTGCCGGATAAGGATGGTAAGACTGTTCGCTGGTATTCTCTGGTCATCGGTCTCATCGACTTCGTTATCCTGGTTTACGCCTTCTATACGTCTTACGACACGTCCAGTTCAGATTTGCAACTGTTTGAAAGCTACACCTGGATTCCCCAGCTTGATCTGCGGTGGTCGGTGGGAGCCGATGGGCTGTCCATGCCGCTGATTCTGCTGACTGGGTTTATCACGACGCTGGCAATGCTGGCTGCCTGGCCCGTTACGCTCAAACCCCGTCTGTTTTATTTCCTGATGCTGGCAATGTACGGCGGGCAAATCGCCGTGTTCGCTGTCCAGGATATGCTGCTGTTCTTTCTGGCGTGGGAGTTGGAGCTAATTCCGGTTTACCTGCTGCTTGCTATTTGGGGCGGTAAGAAGCGTCAGTATGCGGCTACGAAATTTATTCTTTATACAGCGGGAAGTTCGCTCTTCATTCTGGTTGCCGCTCTGGCGATGGCGTTCTATGGCGATACGGTTTCGTTCGACATGCACACGCTGGCCCTCAAGAACTATACCCTCAGCTTCCAGTTGTGGATGTATGCGGCCTTCTTCATCGCCTATGCGGTCAAGTTACCCATTATTCCGTTTCACACCTGGCTACCGGATGCTCATGGAGAGGCAACTGCTCCAGTTCATATGTTGCTGGCGGGCATTTTGCTGAAGATGGGCGGTTATGCACTGGTCCGCATGAATGTCGGTATGTTGCCCGATGCCCATGTGGTATTTGCACCTGCCCTGGTGATTTTTGGCATTGTCAATATCATCTACGCGGCGTTGACCTCGTTTGCCCAACGGAACCTGAAGCGAAAGATCGCGTACTCATCCATTTCTCACATGGGATTTGTGACGATCGGGATTGCATCGTTTACCGATTTGGGGCTGAGCGGGGCGCTGCTGCAAATGGTGTCTCATGGGCTAATTGGGGCGAGTCTCTTCTTTTGGTGGGAGCAACCTACGATCGGACCCACACCTTGATGCTGGATGAGATGGGCGGCGTTGGGCAGAAGATGAAGAAAATCTTCGCCATGTGGACCGCCTGCTCGCTGGCGTCCCTTGCGTTACCAGGGATGAGCGGCTTTGTAGCAGAACTGATGGTGTTTGTAGGTTTTGCGACCAGCGACGCTTACAACTTTACGTTTAAGCTGATTGTCATTCTGCTGGCGGCGGTTGGCGTTATCCTCACACCCATCTACCTGCTGTCAAACCTGCGTGAGATCTTTTACGGGCCTGAGAACAAAGAGCTTGTGTCCCACGAGGCTTTGGTGGATGCGGAACCCCGCGAGATTTTCATCATTGCCTCACTGCTGGTTCCCATTATTGGGATTGGGCTGTATCCAAAGTTGCTGACTCAAATCTACGATGCGAAGACGTTGCAGCTAACTGCCCAGCTAAGCGATAGTCTGAAGACTGTGAAGCAGGTAGCAACTATAAATGCCAGTTCGCCTCAACCATTTTCCTCGGCAGCCGTTTTGAAGGCTCCATCCATTCAATAACCAGCAAATTCATAAATTTAGGTCAAGTTTGTAGGGACGTACGATCGTGCGTCCCTACTTTGTTTTTAAGCAAATTCTCAGTCGTTAAATCAACTCACGAACATCAGTAACTTTGCCAGTTATCGCTGCTGCAACGACCATAGCTGGACTCATGAGCAGCGTGCGTCCAGATGAGGATCCTTGACGGCCTTTAAAGTTACGGTTAGAGGATGAAGCGCTTAACTGACGGCCGACCAGCTTATCGGGATTCATTGCCAGACACATCGAGCATCCGGGTTCACGCCATTCAAATCCGGCAGCTTCAAAGATCTGGTCTAACCCTTCTGCTTCGGCTTCTTTTTTACCCGTTCCGAACCTGGAACCACGAAGGCTTTTACTCCTTCCGCAACATGCCGACCTTTGGCAAACTTCGCGGCTTCTCGCAGGTCAGTAATTCTGCCGTTGGTGCAGCTTCCAATGAAGCAGACATCAACCTTCGTGCCCTGAAGCGGTTTACCGGGCTGCAAATCCATATATTGATAGGCTTCCTTGGCGATCGCCCGATCGTCTTCTGACATGTCTTCGGGGGTTGGCACTGTTTCGTTGATGGAAATCCCTGACCCGGTGTGATGCCCCAAGTGACGGTGGGCGCAATGTCAGCAGCATCAAACACAACCACATCGTCATAAACGGCATCCGCATCGCTATGGATGCTTCGCCACCATGCCACCGCCTTATCCCAATCGGCTCCCTTAGGCGCAAATTCCCTGCCCTTGAGATAGTCGAAGGTCACCTGATCTGGATTGATATAGCCGCAGCGGGCACCCCCTCGATGGACATGTTGCAGACGGTCATCCGTTCTTCCATGTTCATCTGCTCAAAGGTTGTTCCAGCGTATTCATAGGCGTAGCCCACTCCGCCTTTGACGCCTAACTTACGAATGATATGCAGGATGACATCCTTGGCATAAACACCCGAACGCAAGGTGCCATTCACTTCGATTTTGCGGACCTTGAGTTTGGCAAGAGCCAACGTTTGAGACGCAAGCACATCCCGAACCTGACTGGTGCCAATGCCAAAGGCGATCGCGCCAAATGCCCCGTGTGTTGAAGTATGGCTATCTCCACAGGCGATCGTCATTCCAGGCTGCGTTAACCCCAACTCAGGCGCAATGACATGCACAATTCCCTGGCTGCCAGAACCAAGGTTGTAAAGGTAATGCCGTGTTCCTTACAGTTCGTTTCCAGCGCCTGCATCATCTCCTCCGCCAGATCATCGACAAAGGGACGGGCCTGATTTTCTGTTGGAACAATGTGATCAACCGTCGCGATCGTCCGTTCTGGAAACAGGACATCTAAATCACGATCGCGCAGCATGGCAAACGCTTGAGGACTGGTGACTTCATGAATTAGATGCAGCCCGATAAACAGTTGAGTTTGTCCCGAAGGTAAAACTCCGACAGTATGTGCATCCCAAACCTTGTCAAACAACGTCCCTTTGCTCATGGTTTCTCACTAAATAATTCAGGCTCTTATTCTATCAACTCTAGAAGACAGGAAGAGGGTGAGGGATGAGGGGTGAGGAGTGAGGTCTGAGTCTTTGGCTGTTATCTCTGCGTCTCTGCGGTTCAGTTTCATCTTCCATGCCTCTCGTCCTCCTAGAACCTAGTGCCTTCTCCCTATCTTTTGGGAAGGTTCCCATTTCAATCGTCAAAGGAAATAGGTTTACCGCTAAAGTGAAGTTCGGGGATTACCTAAGCCATCATTCTCTCTTCAGAGATCGCAAGGGAGTAGTTGGAGAATCGGTTTTTAATCACAGAAATCGATTTCAACACGATGAAGTTGGAGGTTGCCCAAACGTGAGGAGTGGGATGAAGGTAAGTTTCAATCAACGGATTGCTGATTTTTGGCGCTACTGGGATAAGCACCCCGGTATTGCTTTGGCTTGCTCGATCGCCTGGATCCTATTTATCGGAGGAGTCGCATTTCTCTGGTGTTTGGGCAGTGTTGGTCTGGTCGATGAAACGGAGCCGTTGTTTGCCGAAGCAGCCCGTCAAATGACCGTGACCGGAGATTGGATCACACCATACTTTAACGGAGAGACGCGCTTTGATAAGCCACCCCTAATTTACTGGCTGATGGCAATCGCCTATCGACTGGTGGGTGTCAATGAATGGGGTGCCAGACTTCCTTCGGCTTTATCGGCGATCGCGCTTGTAGGCATGGGGTTTTATGTCTTGAAGCGCTTCGGTTTCTCAAGCACCACTTCCGGTTCCACGTCCACTCAAACCTGGTTCTCTGCCTTTATAGGGTCTGCCGTGATCGCTCTGAATCCACTCATGCTGATTTGGGGCAGGACGGGAGTTTCGGACATGCTCCTTTGTGGGTGTATTGGATTAGCGTTGCTGACCTTTTTCTGCGGCTACGTAGAGAGGGACCAGGATTCAGGGCTTAGGAGGCAGGCGGCAGAAGATGGGGAGATGGACGTGAACCGCAGAAGCGCAGAGACGCAGAGATAACAACCAAAGACTTAAACCTCACCCCTCATCCCTCATCCCCCATCCCTCATCCCTCGTTCCTCTCTCTGTGGTACCTGGCTTTTTATATTCTGGTCGCGCTAGCTGTTCTCACGAAGGGTCCTGTTGGAATGGTCATTCCGGCCTTGGCCATCGGGCTATTCCTGCTCTATGTGGGCAAATTCCGGGAAGTGGTCCGGGAGATGCGGGTGCTTTGGGGGATTGCCATTATTCTGCTCCTGGCAGTGCCCTGGTACATTCTGGTAACGCTGGCAAATGGAGAAGCCTTTATTGATTCATTCTTTGGCTATCACAATTTAGAGCGATTCACCAGCGTTGTTAATCACCATCGGGGACCCTGGTATTTCTATTTTGAGATTGTGCTGTTGGGGTTTGCTCCCTGGTCGATCTTTTTACCTGTTGCGATCGCGCGACTGCAGTTTTGGAAGCGATCAATTTGGCAGAATCAGCCGCGCTCTCAGCAGCTAGGACTATTTGCCCTATTCTGGTTTGGCAGCGTTTTCGGCTTCTTTACGATCGCGGTTACAAAACTCCCCAGCTACGTTCTGCCCCTGATTCCGGCGGCTGGAATTTTAGTGGCGCTGTTTTGGAGTGAGCAACTTGTCCAAACGCCTCGTTCTGGCTGGGGCATTAAGCTAAGCGCCGTCTTAAATATGGCCTTCTTTTTAGCCGTTATGGGAGCTATTATTTACTCTCCTAATTTATTTCAGGACGATCCGATTCTCATCAACATGCCTTCGCTGTTGGAGAAGTCGGGTGTGATCGTTTCGGGAGCGCCGATCGCTGGTGCAACGGCTTTGATTGGCCTCGTGCTGATGTTGCGCCATCAAATTCGCTGGCTCTGGCTTGTGAATATCGTCGGACTGCTGGCCCTGTTGAGTTTTACGCTGATGCCTGCCATTTTTCTGTTTGACTCCCAACGACAGCTTCCTCTGCGCCAACTGTCTCAGGTTGCAGCGCAGGAACGGCAAACAGGGGAAGGGCTAATCATGATTGGTTTTAAGAAACCGAGTGTGGTGTTCTACACACAACAACGCGTGACCTTTTTGGCGGGTGCCGATCGTGCCGTTAGTGCCTTGAAAGAAATTGCAGTTAAGCATCCCACTCCTCCATCGGTGATGCTTTTAGGGACGGTTGGAAATCTGAATGCCACTGATTTGAAGCCAGAACAGTATCAGAAGTTAGGGCAGGCAGGAAATTATCAGCTTATTCGCGTTTCCAAATCAACATTTACTTAGCCGTAGCGATTGCCAACTGGTAGAAACGCTCTGCCAGAATTTTGAAGAGCTGAGCAGAAGAAATGGGTGACGGTAAGGAGGATCAGGGTTGAAGTGGCTTGAGCGACATCATCAGGTGGTTATTGCGCTACTCCTTGTTGGGCTGCTGTTTCGTAGCGCGATCGCTTTTTGGTTACCGCCTGGTTTCGACGAAGGCTATTACTACCTCTACACTCAACATCCTGCCTGGAGCTATTTTGACCATCCTCTGCTGGTTGCCTTAACAACAGGTTTTGGACCCTGGCTAACCGGAAATGTCTCTCAGTTCACCATTCGGTTAGGAACACTGCTGCTGCACACGGGGGCGCTGTTGTTGCTGTATCTGACCAGTGCCCAGTTATTTTCTCGAAACGCTGCCTTACTGACCCTGACGATCGCCACGCTCATTCCCATTTTTCTGGTTAGCTTTGGCGTTCTCACCCTACCGGATAGTCCCCTCATCTTCTTCTGGACCGCCACGCTCTATGTTGCAGCCCGTGAATTCTTTCCTCGCAAGAAAAACTCAACTGTCTTTATAGGTGAAGATACAAAGAATCCTCAATTCACCCCTCCCCCTCCCCCTCCCCCTACTCCCCGCCTACCGCATTGCGATCATTGGCCTTCTCGCTGGCCTCGCCTGTTTAGGGAAATATCACGGATTGGCATTGGCTGTTGGGTTAATCGGCTTCTGCCTGACCAGTCCTCGTCACCGAACGGTCTTTTTGTCTCCTGGATTCTGGTTAGTCTGGGATTATTCATTCTTGCGGTTTCTCCAATTCTGGTCTGGAATGCTCAACATGATTGGGTATCCTTACGATTTCAGTCAGGACGGGCCGTTCCTGATCGCGGCTATAGCCTGATTGATTTACTGGTTACATTCCTGGCAGGTGTCGCCTATCTGTTTCCTACCTTTGGCTTTCCCTTGTGGTGGGTGAGCGGAAAGGAAATATTAGTGAACCGCAGAGACGCAGAAACGCAGAGAGATAGAGACCTGAAGAAACAGCTGCCTCAGTCCTCAATCCCCAGTCCTCAGTCCTCAGTCCTCAGTCCTCAGTCCTCAATCCTTACTCAAAACTTAAAACTCAAAACCCGCTTCCTCCTCTGGACTGCCCTTCCCTTAATGCTGGGATTTACGCTGATGGGCGGATACCGTGCCATATTGCCAACCTGGGCAATGCCGGGATTTTGGAGTGCGACGCTGCTTCTGGGACAAGCGGCAACTGATTGGCAACAGCGATCGCCCCGTTTGGTAAAACGGTGGCTATGGGGTTCGGGAATTGCCGTTGCCAGTTTTTGCTAGTGGCACTGTTACACGTGACTTTGGGAACATTCCAGAAGCCAAGTCGATATGCGCTATTTGGTGGCTTTTGGCTCCCACCCAGGATGCTTCGGTGCAGTTGACTGATATTCAGCAACTCCGTCAGGGATTCACCAATTCGCTGCAGCTTAGAACCGCGCTGGAGCAGACCGATTTTTATTTACAAACGATTTGTATTTGGCAGGGCAGCTTGGCATGGCGATTCTTACGACCAGAGGCTCCATCAATGCTGCGTTACCGCAACGACCTATCACCTGCTTTGATAAGGATCTCAGGGGATTTGCCTTCTGGTCAACCAGTGAGCAATGGGTTGGCAAAAATGGCCTACTGGTTGCAACGGACGCCCAAGCAAAAACTGCGATCGCCCAATATCAGGATTATTTCAAGCACATTCAAAAATCGCAGATATTCCCATTCAGCGGGGGCACGATCGTTCAAGTGCTTCAAATTTATCAAGCCAACGAAATGCTAAAACCCTACCCTCGTCCCTACGGAAGCTAGGAATTGGTACAAGCATCAAACACGAATCGCACCTTATACCAAGTCGCTTTCTAGAGCGTAACCATCAAAATCCGCTAAACTTACTCAGCACTCAGTCCTCAGCACTCAGTCCTCAGCACTCAGCACTAACTCCAAAGTTACCTCTTGGGTTTGCAACTTGGTATTAGTTTGGGATTCTCGAAATAGACGTGCATTAATCAAGCTGAGTTTTGAAGAAGGACAGCACTCTTTGCTATGAATCGGTAGCCGATTCTGCGTTGTAGAAGCGGCTACGATCGTTGAAAATGAGTGTTTTGCGCCCTCATAAATTTTGATGTCGTGGGAACGTTGTACTCTGCGAAAGCCTTATCCAACGCCTGTGCTGCCCGTGCTGTAAAGTCTTGTTTTGGATAGGAACCGACGACTGGACAGGACCGGGCAACCGCTTCCAATGGCCGGGGATTAAAGCCATAGAACGGCGCGATGACCTTCAAACGATCGTCGGTACAGGCTCAGGCAACTGCCAATCCGCCGCCTATACAAAATCCATCGCCCCCAGTTGATTGGCATCTACTTCGGGGCGATTGGCCAGAAAGGTAAGAGCATTTCTCAAATCCTGAATGCCCTTGTGGTGCAAAGAATTGAAGAATGTATCCGTCAAACAACGAACCGTACAAACTACTCGATTGCGCTCCGAAAAAGATCGACAGCGAGAGCAGCAAATCCTTCATGGGCGAACCGTTAAGCAATGTCCTGGATGTTTTGGGTCAGCCCAAAAACTTCGTGGATGACAACAATATCGGGAAAAGGACCCGTTCCTTCAGGGCAAGCATAGTAGGCGGCAAGCTGTTGATCGCCTGAAGGAAAGGTCAACAGTTGATTGGCAATTGACACGTTAATCCACCGCTTGTTGATAAAAGGACTTCATGGCAGCGAACCATTCCTGACGAGATTGGCTCCAGGTGTAGAACATGTGCCCGCCGGGGTAGTGTTTTAAGGTCAGATTCGGACGAAGCTCTGGATCGAGTTTCATCAGATTTGCCAGATGGTTTGAGGCGAAATAGGGAGTAACCAGATCAAAGAATCCGTGGGTAATGTACACCTGCATGTAGGAATTGAGGGCCATTCCAACTCGCAAATCATCCACGGCTCCAATAAATCCCTGCTTCAGTTCTCCTTTTGGATCAAATTTCCAAGCTTTAAAGGTTTCTAGATTCAGCAAATGGTAAGACAGGTCCGTATCGATGCTCAACGTATCTCGTAGATGACTATTGATTGCTCCGGCAAACAGGCGATCGAGACCATCTAACGTTGGATCGGTGCCTTCGTAAAGCAGACGATCGGGGAAGGGATCGATCGCGGTTATTGACGCATCATACAGCCCTACAATTCGCTGCTTGTCCCGCAGCAGTTCTCTAGCAAACACCCCGATATCAATCCGTCCCGCCCTTCGCTCAATTAGCTCATAGGGCAACCCGATCAGGTCGGCAAATTGCTGATAAACGGCCTGCTGCTCATCGGATGAAAGAGCATCCCCATTGCCAGAAAGGGAATCAGCGTTTTGCGGGCAAACTGTTCAGCCGCCGTCATGTGCGCCTGTAAATTTCCGGGTTCACCCGCCCATTTTGCACGCTGGTGGTGAGCGGCGGCAGCCGCATAGGAGGGGACAACCGTGGTCCAGGAGGTCAGGTTGTAATCATTTCCATCCAGCAGACTAAATTCCAGGGCTGGGGAAATCAGGATTGCCCCGAAAGCCCGATGCCGAAGTCCTGCTGAAGTTTACGGGCCAGTTTCGCCACCCGAAACCCACCGTAGCTCTCCCCTGCGATAAAAATTGGTGATAACCATCGTTTCTGCTTCGAGAGAAATCGCTGAATGAACTCTCCCAGTGCGTTCAAATCCCGCTCTACCTCCCAAAACTCCGTCTCTCTGGGTGGTTCCTTTTCGTCCGACTTTGGTTTCTCATCAGAGGAATCTTTGCCGTTCTTATCCTGAGGCAGGCTTCGGCTGAAACCCGTACCGATCGGGTCAATAAAAACCAGATCGGTAAAACTCAACCAGCTCTCGGCATTGTCTACAACCCGCACGGGAGGTTTAGGCAACCCGCCATTGTCTCCAAAATAAACGCGCTGTGGTCCTAATGCCCCCATGTGAAGGTAGGCAGACGCAGCCCCAGGTCCCCATTGAAAACAAAGGTGAGCGGTCGTTTTGCTGGCCCCTCTGCCTCTGCTACATAGGCAACATGAAACATTTCAGCAACGGGTTTTTCCTGCTCAAACAGGGTTTGCCATTCTGCTGTAGCCATATACCGAATTTGTCGATCGGGCAGCGAAAGCGTCTGTTCAGCTTTGCTGCCTTTGCGCGTTACGGGTGGATTGGAAGTATCAGACATAAGGGGAGAGATTGAGGTTGTTCTGGTAATGGGTAACGGCGAATGGGTCATTGGAGCAACCCCGTTACCGATTACCCATCACCCATTAGCAAATCATTTCCTGTCATTTTGTGTAAGTCCTAATTCAAATCTTTTGCAGCACTCCGGGCGATCGCAACTGCGCCAACGTTTGGCATCCGGTACAGAACATGGCGGTGGTTAGTTCTGCCAACAGGATGTCAACGAGTTCATGCAGGGCTTCCTCTGACTCGTTTGCGGCCTGTAAAACGGAAGCGCCATCCCTGCGAGGTCTGCACCAAGAGCGATCGTTTTGGCAGCCTCCAACCCATCGCGCAACCCACCAGAGGCGATGAGCGGCACCGCTGGAAGAGCTGATCGGACAGCGGTAATACAGTCAGCCGTGGGCAATCCCCAATCCGCAAAAACCTTTCCCAAGCGTCGCTGGCGGGTATCCTGGGCGCGTTCGCCTTCAACCTTGGCCCAGGAAGTGCCTCCGGCTCCAGCAACGTCGATCGCCGCTACCCCAACCGCGACCAGTTTCTCCGCCATTGAAGCCGAGATGCCATTTCCAACTTCTTTAGCAATGACGGGAATGGGTAATCGGTCACAAAGCATCCCAATTTTGTCCAGCAGACCCCGGAAATTAGTATCGCCCTTTGTTTGAACACATTCCTGAAGGGGATTGAGATGGAGAATGAGCGCGTCCGCTTCCAGCAAATCCACCACCTGACGACACTCATCCAGCCCGTAGCGGTAGTTCAACTGAACAGCACCGAGATTGGCAAAGAGGGGAATATCGGGGGCCAGCGATCGAACCGCAAACGTTGCAGCCACCGCTGGATTTTCCACTGCTACCCGTTGAGACCCTACACCCATTGCCAAACCGTACTGTTGAGCAACCACCGCCAGACGGCTATTAATCAGTTTCGCCAGATCGGTTCCTCCCGTCATGGAGGAAATGAGAATAGGCGCTTTCAGTTGTTTTCCAAGAAATGTCACCTTTAAATCAATGTCGCTCCGGTCTATTTCCGGCAAACAACAGTGGGTAAAGCGGTAACGTTCCAGCCCGTCGGTTGTCTGATGAAACTGCACGTCCTCATCCAGACAAATACGCAGGTGATCGGCTTTGCGGTTTTGGGTATCCATGTGAATTAGGAATTGAGAATTAAGAATTGAGAATTAGGAACTAAGAGCTATAGCGATGCGATCGGGTTGACCTAGAAGACATTGGTATTAAGAGTTGAACTGCACCACTCTCCATTCTTCATTCTTAACTCTTAATTCTTATCTCCTCCTTAAGCCCTTAAGAGTTCCACCCGATCTCGTCCATCGATGTCCTGGAGGTACACCTTGACCTGTTCTTCCTTAGCGGTTGGAAGCTGTTTTCCAATAAAATCCGGGTGAATGGGGAGTTCCCGATGACCCCTGATCAACCAGAACCGCCAGACGAATTGCAGCAGGTCTACCGTAGTCATTCACCGCATCCAGCGCTGCTCGAATCGTGCGCCCCTTGAAGATCACATCATCGACCAGCACAACGGTCTTACCCGATAGATCGAAGGGAATTTCAGTTTTGGCGGGCGTTCTTAAGCCGATCGTATCCAGATCGTCTCGGTAAAACGTAATATCGATCGCGCCTACCGGAACCGGAACCTGCTCTAACGCCTCAATCTGGCGTGCCAGAAGGTGAGCTAGGTGCGCGCCCCTTGTATAAATTCCGACTAGAACCAATTCAGAGAGATCGCCTGCCCGCTCTACAACCTGGGAAGCCAGTCGATTCACCGTCCGACGTAATTCGTCTGCTGACAAAATCTCAACAATTTCAGGAGTCATAGGGGAGGGGTTTTAGGTTGTAGATTTTAGATTGTAGATGAGGGACATTTGCCCCTTTTCAATCTTCAATTTCTAATCTTCAATCTCCAATCCTCAATCCCCATCTTTTGTCTGCACACCCTTGACAATCCGGGACAGCTCAGTCTTCTCGTCCACTGAAATCCTGGTTGGGGAGCCGCTGATGATGCGCTCGAAGTTGCGGAAGGAGTCCTTAATTTCTGGCCCTTGTTCAGTGATGTTGTACTCGCGGATGCCCTTATCATGCCAGGAACCGCGCATCTTAAAGACGTTGATGGCGCGCGACATTTCACCCCGAATCTCCACATATTGCAGCATCAAAATGGTGTCGGTGATTGTGGAGATATGGGAATCGGTAATGGAGTGCGACCCCATAAATTGATCCGTTGTATTGGTGAAGAAGCCCGTAATTTCTTCTTGTTTGGCAAACCCGGTAACCCCAATCACAAACTGCCGGAAGGCATTGTTGCTCACCCCCGCGCTAACGCTGACAGGGAGTCGATCGCAATTCGTGACGGTTGGAATTCGGCGATTTCCGACTTAATAATTTGCAGGTGATCTTCTAAACCAGCGGATTCAGGATAGGCGCAGAGAATTCGGAGCAACCCCGCTGCTCTAAATCCTCAAAATCAATGCCCCAGGAGTAGGCATTACGGGAAAGCTGGGCGCGAGATTCCTCATAAGCAAACAGCATGGCCCGCTCGCCTCTGGCACAGGCATCCTGCAGAAACATGCTGACCAACAGCGTTTTGCCCGTGCCTGTAGCTCCGGTTGCCAGAATGATGGAATCTTTGAAGAAGCCGCCGCCACACATTTCGTCCAACGTTTTGACACCAGAGGACACGCGCACATTGGACGATCGCTGGGTCAACCGCATCGCTCCCAACGGGAAGATATTAATGCCTTCATTCGTAATCGTGAACGGATATTCGCCCTTCATGTGGGTGGTGCCTCGCAGTTTCAGAATTTCGATCGTGCGACGGCGACGCTCTCCTTCTAGAACGTTGCGAATAATCGTCACGTTGTCAGACACAAATTCTTCAACCCCAAACCGGGCGACGGGGCCGTACTCATCCACCCGTTCGGTTGTCATAATCGTCGTTGCACCAACCATCTTGAGCCGCGCTACCAGACGAAAAATTTCTCGACGAACGACCGAGGCCGCATCGTACTGCTGAAAAACAGCTGTTACGGAGTCGATCGAAACGCGCTTTGCCTTGTACTTTCGAATGGCGTACTGAATCCGCTCAATCAGCGCCGAAAGATCAAAGTTTCCGGCAATATCCTGTCCTTCAGGGTCCGGTGACGCATCCAGAATAAATAATTTGCCTTCGTTAACAAATTTTTGCAGATCCCAGCCAAAACTGAAAGCGTTCTTAATGATATCGGCGGGTGATTCTTCAAAGGTGACAAAATACCAGGTTCGTCAAAATGGACAATGCCATTGTAAAGAAATTGAACCGCTAGAAGGGTTTTACCCGTTCCAGAAGTGCCGCTGACTAAGGTGGTTCGACCAATCGGCAATCCCCATGACTAATATCATCAAACCCTTCAATCAGGGTACGAATTTTTTGAACGCCCGTTGATCCCAGTTCGTTAGTTTGTCCACTTTCTTGCTTATTTTGGTCGGTTTGAGTCATGGTATGAGTACTTTATAAAATCCCCTGGAAATTATTAGGTTATTTGGGTACATTTAGCACAAAGTTTGTCCGCTCTTTCACCCAATTATTAGCCCAAACAGTGATTGATACTATTCTTCTAAATCAAACCCTTCATCCCGCAGTTCCTCGTACAGCAAATCAAGCCCAATTAAAACGCGTTCGCGATCGGACAAATCGCCAATAATTTTACGTACGGGAGGGGGCAAAATTTTTGCCAGGGTAGGGGTTGCTAAAATCTTATCCTCCTCAGCTAACTGGGGATTTTTCAACACATCAATCACTTTCAACGCATAGACTCCCTGAAAATCCTTCTCGAGAATTTCATTTAGCGTCTTCAACGCACGAATAGAGTTCGGTGTGTTTCCCGCAACATAGAGTTTAAGGACATAGGTCTTTTTGCCGGACTCATAGACTATTTTTCTCTTACTCTGATTCCCTGATAAATTTAGGATTCTCGGGGATTGAACGCCGATACATTTCACACAAATGTGCAATAGTGTCAATCAGCGTTAGGCGATAATCCAGCAGAATGTCTTCGCTGCGGCCTTCCAATTTTAGCTGTTTGGCAAACTCATCCATGAGTTCCATATGAATTTCTACAACCTGTGAAACGGGAATATCGGTGAAGAAAACGGTATTGACAAAATCATCGATCAATTCATTGAGGTTCTTGTCGTTGGCGAAGTAACTCAGAACAATTTTTCGGTAATCTGCTTTTAGCTGCTCCAGAAGTTCTTGTTTTTCCAAGGGAGACAGATTTCGCAGGAAATTTTGAGGATTCCGTTTGTAATACACACCCAGATACCCTAGTCGCTCTTTTAGTTTGTTTGTCAAACGCCGTCGTTGAAGCGTTAAAAATTCTCTGTTGTCGTGTCGTTGATTAAGTCTGCGGCCAAATCTAGATCATTAAGTTGGCAGGTGGGGGCAAGCTTGAGAAATTGTTTGATGGCCTGCTCAATATGCCCATAGATTTGGCCTATTTGAGTGGGGGCGATCCAAACCTCCGCTGTATGGTAAGTGAAAACGGAGTCGAGGGCATGGGCTAACTGAGCAGCTTTTTTGGGTTTGCTGTGGTCCGCTGAGAGGTTGGGGTCATCGCTTAGAATCACAGCCGGGAGCAAAACGGCTTGTCCATGTAGCCAATTGGCGATCGGAGGAAGCTTTAGGGTATCCTCTAATACGAGACAGTCAAGTCGCTGCTTTGCTTGAGCAATAAACGTAAAAAATTCCTCGTCAGATTGAATCACTGTGGAGAGGTAGCGATCGTCGATCAGCGGTTGACCCACCGCATCAATTAACGACTCTGACTCAATAAAGATGCAAACAGACAAATGGGAGCGTAAGGTAGCTTGTTCGTTCACGCGGGTTACACTGCACTTCTTACAAGAAGCTTAAAGTTCTTTTAATATTCCAACACTTGATTAATTATAGTTACAAAGCATTCCCCTCTGGATTGTGTCCCTAAGTTCAGCGTCATAATTGAACAAGCGCATTTTTTGTTGCCAATACCCCGCTCTTCTCTTCTACACGCTTCAATTCTTGGCTAAGTCTTTCCTGAATTGCTGAGACATCACTAAATAACGTTTTAGCAGAGGTATTGTTTTGCAGAATCACTGTGCAGGTCGATGCAGTGCTGCTGGTGTTAATTCTCTATCAGGCGGATTTTTATGATGCTTCACAACGCCTGTCTTCGAGACTTTATTGAGCCAGCCCTCAATGTCCTGAAACAGTAGATTTAGCAAGGGCGCTGGGAGCCTTATATTGGGTTGATTGTTCTGATGAAAGTGAAGCCCCGGTTGTCTACCGATCAGCCCCATTTCACAAGCACTTGATTCTGGTAAACGCCCAGCAGCAGCCGACGGGTCTTGTTAGACTACACCAGTTGCTCCCCATCTGATTAGGGCGGGGCTGCTCCATACTTCCCCAACTTCGATGGAGACGGAGTTGACTGATGCGGGTGTGGTAGAGACAAAACTAGTTTCATCCGACCTGCTGCTGCAATCCCTATTCCCTTCAATCATCGAAAAGTCACGGTTCTGGCAGGGAGTTTGCTGATCGAACAGTTTATTCCTCTGCTGCAAAATCTTACAGCGAGTCACTACGTCTTGGTTGGGGATGAGGGAGAAATACTGGGCCTGCTAGACAGTCCACGCCTGTTTCAAACGTTGACAGCGGCTCTAATAGAGCGAGGCGAAGCAGAGCAAAGGAAACCAGATCAGAACACGCGGCTACGGGAACAGCAGACAAACCAGACTGAAGCCAAACCCCAGAAGACGACAAAGCGCCAGCAGCGCCAGAATGCCCAATTGGTGCAGCAATTGTTGGCCCAAAATGCTGAACTGGAAATGCAGGTTAAGTCTCAGCAGAAAACTATTAATCAACTAAGAACCAATCAAGAGACGTTTCAGGCAATCGGAGCCGTGATCGATCCCCATTTTCCAACCTCAAGCGGTTCCGCCTTCACAGAACCGCTTCATCCACTCCTCCTCAATCCATTGCTGGAGCTGCTAGAGCGCCTACCATTACCCCTCATGTTACAGACCAGCAGTGGACAGGTGCTGGCCCAAAACACAGATTGGCGTGACCAGGTTGGAGAATTGCTGGATCCCAGTTGGCTCAGGCAGGAAGCTGCCCCCTTCCTGGAGATGCCGGATGATGAGGCTCCGGGTTCGATCAAGTCTCAGCAACAATCCTGGATGAGTACGCATGAGGGCAGCCTTCCAAGTGGGAGCCTCTGTCATCTTGGGCCAAAGCCAGGTACGTGCATTTGCGTCTGCCCCTTAAAAAACGGCCAGCAGCAGGTTTTGCAGTTTGTCAAAATTCCGATCGGTCTATTATCTACAAAGTCGGAACCGGACTTAAACCTGCCAACAGCCGATACCAACTCCCTCCCATCCCAACGGTGGCAAAGCGCGCCGAATCAAGATTCACCCCAAATCTTTCGGCTGGCAACCTTACTTGATACGCCCAGTTCCCCTGGTTCCCAAGAAGCAGCCACCCATACGCTTGAGAGTGAACCAACGCCATTAATTGGTCGGGTCTCTATCCCCGCTGCCTTCCCTGCTCCTTCAGAAATGCTGTGGCTTGTCTTCGCGCAGGATATGACGGAGCAGCAACAGCTTGCTAGGGAACTGACCGCCAAAAATGCGGATTTGATCCAGCTGAATCGATTGAAAGATGAATTCTTGGCCTGCATTAGCCATGAGCTGAGGACTCCTCTGACAGCGGTCCTTGGATTGTCTAGTCTACTCAAAGACCAGACGATCGGCGAGATGAACCAGCGTCAGATGCGCTACGCCCAACTCATTTATCAGAGTGGTCGGCACCTGATGGCAGTGGTCAATGACATCCTGGATCTAACTCGGATGGAAACAGGGCAACTCAGCTTGATCTCGGAGCCGGTTGACATTCCAACGGTATGCAATCGGGCGTTCGATCAAGCAAAACAGTTGCGGTTGCTGGACGATCGACAGCCAATGGATGGTGAAACGGCTCTGTTACCCCATTTTGAACTGGAGATTGAATCAGGTTTAAGCATGGTAGTTGCTGACGAGCAACGCCTTCGTCAGATGCTGGTTCACTTACTGGTGAATGCGCTTAAGTTTACAGAACCCGAAAAGCAAACCGGACTCAAAGTTTGCCGTTGGGGTGGCTGGATTGCCTTCACAGTATGGGACCAGGGCATTGGCGTTCCCGCTGATAAACAACATTTGATTTTCCAGAAGTTTCAGCAGCTTGAGAATCCTTTAACCCGACGATTTGAAGGAACCGGTTTAGGACTCGTTCTAACCCAACGATTGGCGCGGCTTCATGGAGGAGACGTGACCTTTATCTCTAAGGAAGGGGAAGGAAGCCAATTCACGGTTCTACTGCCGCCCAGTCCTCCCCACAGCCCCACACTCCTTACCAACCGGGACCAAGCCTCCTCTTTTTCCGAGTATCCTGGGGGCGCGTACCGCTGAGTGCTCCCAACCAGCAACCCCAAAAACATGAGGGTGCTTTATCGGTTGGAACCCGCGATCGTCTGGTGCTGATTGTGGAAGCTGTACCCCAATTTATTGAATCTCTGTCTAGTCAACTGGTGGGGCTGGGATACCGAGTCGTTATTGCCCGATCGGGAACTGAGGCGCTTGAGAAAGCACGACGACTGCAACCGTGCATCATTTTTGTGAATCCAGTGCTGCCCCTCCTCTCCGGTTGGGATCTTCTGACGCTGCTGAAATCAAATCTAGAAACGCGACAAATTCCAGTTATCGTAACGGCTTCCAAGGTAGATGAGGCCCATTCTCATCGAGCCGTTGCCAACGGCTGGCTGAGTATGCCGATTCAGCTAAAGGCTTTGCGACAAACGCTGCGGCAACTGGTTATAGACATGGAGGAACCAAGCACTCAAAATGCTGTTTCTACCAATGTTTTGACCGTTCTACACCTCGGTTCGGGAGGCAGCTCAGAACAATCGCCTGCCATCTCTAACGCAGACCTGACCCGTTTGCTTCATTCGCATCATTACCGAGTCTTAGAAGCGGATGATCTAGAGCAGGCAGAACTTTTAGCCCGTGTCTGGAAACCCAACGTTGTTCTTCTAGAAGGGCCATTTGCCGATTCAACCGTCTACTTTCAGCAGTTCAGCCAGCATGCCTTTTTGGCCTCACTGCCGTTAGTCATCCTGGATCAGGAAGCGACCCAGGCAGCCAATCAAGTCCCTGGGCTGCTTGTCTTTCCCTGTTTGGCCTCTACAACGGCAACGTCATCTACCAGCGACGATCGGCAAAACTCTGCTCTGTTACAAGTCATCCAAATTGCAGCAGGTCACGCATGGCGACCTTCGATTCTGGCGCTCGATCTGGCAACGCTGCCGCGATCACTCGACTCTGAAAACATCCTCTCCCTCTCAGACGAAACACCAGGCGGGATATTTTCAAAAGAAGCAGAGTGGCTACAAGCGCTAACTCAATATTTACAAACTGCAGGTTTACGCGGTTTAATGGGTCGTTCCTGGCAGGAGGTTTTGCAGCAAGTACAGTCCCAGAGTGTGGATTTGCTGCTCATTTGCTGGACGGACTCTGTTGCCCAGTCTACCGTTCAGCAAATGCTGTCTGACCTGCGTGAGCTGGAAAATAAACCTCCCATTCTCGTGCTGGACCACCGACACCATGAGGAAGCCTCTCCTCAATTGACTGATTCACTCCCACTCATTCTCCAAGAAGTCGCCACCCAAATTCTGCCCTCTTCTCTGTCAATGGCAGAATTGCTGGACCAAATTCAATATTTTCTAGTCAGATCTTGAGAGTTGGGAAGCCGAGAATTAGGAGTCGGGAGTCACGACTATTGAAAGTTTCCGATGAAAAATTCGTTGCATCAAGAAGCACTACGTTGGATGAAGAGGTAAACATCATCACGCTGGTAGCGGAGATGGAAGCGGGGGTCTTGTTGAAGCTGGTTAATTAAGAGGTTTGTAAACTCTGGTGTTCCCATCCAACCAGGATGACGCAGGTTTAGCAGGACATATTCAAACTGGGCGAGGTCAGGTGGCGGCTCATTCGCAAGAGTAAAGCGGATTTGAGGTCGATGGGTGAGGTGAGGAACAATATTGTGAGTTGTCAGGACGCCGCCCTTTGTTTGAATGAGCGCGATCGCCTCCCGCGTGGCTGCCCACGTATCCAGTGAATTGAGGTAAAGCGAGCCAACGTAACCAACCTTGGCAAGGGCTAAGAAGGAAATCAGGGACCAGAGAAGAATGGCACGTCGGCCCCGTAACCAGGTTTTTTAGCGGCGAAGGCAGCAATGACCGTCAGCATCAGGAATGGCAAAATCGGCAATGAATATTGATGGACCAAATCCCGTTGAGCCGCAGAGTCAGAGAGAATATTCATCACTAGCGTCGGCAATGCTGCGATCAATGGGCTTAAATAACGGGGAATCACTCCCCACAGCAGCGGTGCCACAAGGATTAGAAGGTATTCCAGTGTAGTCAGCGACACGATTCTGGACAGTACCAGTTGCGGTTTGAGGAACAGATTTTTAGCAATATCCAGGACAGAATTGCCCAGATAAGCATAACGGAGCGCTGCCTCAACACCCGCTGGACGAAAGGCGGGAATGACCACCTGAGTAGCAATCAGGAACCAGGCAATTCCGGAAAAGAGGGCGATCGCGCCACACACCCGCTTCTTCTCAAACACGAGCAACCAAACCCCCATCCCCGCCACTGTTAGCGACAGTGCATCCCGACACCCCAAAACAAAACGGTACAGGCAATAAACCCACCAATTCGATTTGTTCGCGCTGCTAAAACTGCTGCCAGCAGCACAGGTAGCGCCATTACCTCCGGATGGAAATCAAACAGGTTCAGATTGAAGACTAGCGGATATAGGAGATAGACCGCCGCCAGAGTGATTGCCTGAGTCTCTTTGATGCCGGATTGTCGAGCCAAATGATAGGTCGGTAAGGCTCCCAGCGCCAGCGCGATCGCCTGCACGGCAAACAGCCAGTGAACATCAGGATAAATTCGGTACAGCAATGCTAGGGGGTACACCATCCAATCTGCATGACCTCCCAGAAAATGAAATCCCCAGAAGGACACGATCGGAGGTTGGCCCTGACTGATTAGATAAGCAGACTGGTCAAAATAGCCGAGATCAAACGCTCCGGATTGAAACAACGCGTGACGTACGCTGCTTGCAATAAACAGGATCAAAGCTGCGCCTCCAATCATCCAGGCAAGCAGCTTAGACCCGATCTGCTTAAGAAAACGCGGGGCAGGATTGTAATCTGAGTCAACGGTTTCACCCATTCTGTCCATTCAATCACAACAGACTGCAATGACCAGATACAAAAAAACCAGGTAAGCCCAAATTGGCCCACCTGGTTTAAGGATTAAGCTGCTCTTAGCTAACGGCTAATTGCTAACAGCTATTAATACGTTTCAACGTGCCAACGGCCTGCTTTCTTCATAGCTCGCTGATATTCTTTCCAGTCAACACCGTTCTTAGAAGCTTCTGCTGAAAGGGCTTCATCAATGCCGTCTTCCATTCCTTTCAGACCGCAAATATAGGTATGGGTCTTCTCGTTCTGGATCAGCTTCCAAAGTTCCTCTGCATGTTCTGCCACACGGTGTTGGATATACATCCTACCGCCCTCTGAGTTTTTCTGCTCCCGGCTGATGGCGTAGGTTAGACGGAAATTATCTGGATACTTCTGTTGGATTTCTTCCAACTCTTCCTTGTAAAGAATGTTTGGTGAAGTGGCAATACCAAACACTAACCAGGCAAGGCCTTTGAACTGATACTCTGGGTTGAGCGCTCGCTCTCCATCCTTAAACATACGCCACAAAAACGCCCGGAAAGGAGCAATTCCCGTTCCCGTTGCCAACATAATCACGTTGGCATCCTCGTCGGGAGGCAGCAGCATTTCTTTACCAGTTGGCCCCGTAATCTTAACTTCGTCACCGGGCTTCAAATTACAGATGTAGGTCGAGCAAACGCCATAAACGGTCTCACCTGTTTCCGGATGCTTGTACTCAAGCTGACGAACGCAGAGCGACACTGTTTTGTCATTTAGATCGTCTCCATGCCGAGTTGAACCGATCGAATAGAGCCTGAGCTTTTCGGGCTTGCCATTCTTATCAACTCCAGGAGGAATAATACCAATGCTCTGCCCTTCCAGATATCTCAAGTCGCCACCAGAGATGTCAAACTTGACATGGTGACAGGTCCCGATTCCACCCGGCTTAACCAGTTCTTCATTCGAGACGACCCGCCCAATGAAGGGACTATTGGGACGGTAGATATTGACAGGAATATCCGCCTTTTCCTTTGCTTGAGTCATGGACTTGCTCTCTTGTTTTGGTTTGTTACCCTGTCCAGTCTCTACTGTAACCTCAGCACCTTTCTGTTCCAGAGTAACGTTCCCATTCATTTCAGGATCACCATTCAAAGGTCGGATACTAATAATCTTTCCACCCAAGCGCGTAATTCGCTGCATCACTTCATTCATGCGGTTGTAGGGCACTGTAATAAATGTGCTGCCACTTTGACGAATGGGATAATTTGCCCTATCGGTTTCGCTACTCTGACGTAGGCCAACCACTTCGTAAAGATATACGCGGCGACCTGCAGTTGTATTGGCGGCACCACCCGCTGCGCTAGAACTGTTCATTATGCTCCAAATCTCCGAACCGAACCTAAACTATATTGTCCTTCAAGGTGCCCCTTTTATTTAATTCAACCTGTAGAAACGCTGGATTTCCGTTGAAATTAGGGACAAAATAAACGCATTTCTAATCGAAATGAAATAGATATGGGATCAATACTATAGCGATCCTGTCTGAATTGTGAGAAAGGATTCCGTTGGAACCCTTTCTCACAAAGCCTCTCAATCTCACCGCTGATTTAGAACTGCTGCATCTTTAGAATTGCTACATTAATCAAGCGACAATATTGCTGCATCCACATCTTTATCTATCAGACCAAAGCTCTATCAGACTAAAGATCGATTTTGAAAGAGATTAGAAAAGAAACCTGGATGGAGCGAACAGCACTTCACTAATGTCCAACATAAGACTGCTGATACTGCCCAATCGACCTTTCAGGCTCGTCCTACCTTAATTTAAGGCCGTGATATAAAGCTTGCTTTGGCCAATTTACTAACTTTGTTTATCAAATTCGTCCCTTATGCCTTGTAGGGACGATCCCATTTTGATAAAATCCATATAACGGTAGTACTAAATACTTACTAGACTGGGTTGGAGTCATCCTTAACTGGAAGAAACCCTTATCAGATTGATCGACTCTCCCCGCTCATTTTGCTGTGTGGGAACTTACGGTAGTCGGAGATATGCGGCTTCCCTAGGGATTAGTCGCGCTTTGAGCCGATGAGATAGCCCATAGGCCGCAGATTTAGCTTACTCAAGACACAGTTAGTAGATATCTTGTTTGTTAGAGGAAACCTATGACCAGTAAGCCAGACCGCGTGGTTCTGATTGGCGTCGCCGGAGACTCCGGGTGCGGCAAGTCCACCTTTTGCGTCGTATTTCAGATTTGTTTGGGGAAGAGCTTGTTACCGTCATTTGCCTCGACGACTACCACAGTCTGGATCGAAAGCAACGCAAGGAACAGGGCGTCACCGCACTAAACCCCAAGGCTAATAACTTCGATCTGATGTATGAGCAGATCAAAGCCTTGAAGAGTGGTGAATCGATCGATAAGCCGATCTATAACCATGAAACGGGCATGATCGATCCACCGGAACGGATTGATCCCAATCATATAGTCGTGATTGAAGGATTACATCCTCTTTACGATGAACGGGTTCGTAGCCTACTAGACTTTAGCGTCTACCTTGACATTAGTGACGAGGTCAAAATCGCCTGGAAGATTCAGCGCGATATGTCGGAACGGGGACACACCTATGAGGACGTTTTGGCAGCCATTAACTCTCGCCGCCCGGACTTTAAAGCCTACATTGATCCTCAAAAGGAATACGCAGATGTTGTCCTTCAAGTTCTGCCGACCCAACTGATTAAGGACGACAAAGAACGGAAAGTTCTACGAGTGCAGATGATCCAGCGCGATGAAGTAGAGGGCTTTGAGCCAGCTTACCTATTTGATGAAGGATCCACGATCGATTGGATTCCTTGCGGACGTAAGCTAACCTGTTCCTATCCTGGCATCAGGATGCACTACGGGCCAGATGTATCCTACGGTCACAGCGTCTCAGTTCTGGAAGTGGACGGTCAGTTTGATCGGTTAGAGGAAGTCATCTACATCGAGCAGCACCTCAGCAAAACCTCTGCCAAGTACAGCGGTGAGCTAACCGAACTTCTCCTTCAGCATCGTGAATATCCGGGTTCAAACAATGGAACAGGGCTATTCCAGGTTCTAACGGGATTGAAGATGCGGGCAACCTATGAGCGACTGACTGCAAAGGAAGCTAAGGTCGCTGCCCAAGTATAGGGTTGCTTCTTCCAAAGTCTTTGGGGACGTTAACCCGTCCCCTTTTGATGCTTGTAGCTCATCCTATTGCGGGGTGATTAGAGAATTCAATCGATGTAATGAGTTCTTCTTGTTGTTAGGTCGAACGGTAAGGAGTCGTTTCGGCTTATAATAATTGCTTAAGATTTGGATGAAAAGGTAAACCTAAACGTAGTTACAGCAGCCGTTAGATAGAGAGTAGTTGAGGATAAAACGTTTATCTTCCTGCACTACTTAATTATTCTGACTCCTGCTCCGTCTTTCATATTCCCTGTAAACCGTTGCAGGTTTCGGTAGAAACTCAGGACCCTTTAAATATGACGATTAATAATTCAGCCAAGGTCGGCAGTCGCAGAGGCAAGGGCAGTTCAAAACCCAGTTCCTCGGAAACGGCCAATCAAACGGTCGAGGAAAAAGCTAGCGCTGAGACTTTGATTGAAGCAGATCCCCGTGAAGCAAGTAAGGAAGACACAATGGATAACGAAAACATTGTTGAAATTACAGCTCGACCCGCTTCTAAGGAAACGAAGCAGAAGAAAGGCGCGATCGAGCTTCATCATTCGGCGCTGACTGATCGCCCCGTTATGCCAGATGAGATGGAAATAGCTGGAACGATCAGTGAGGCTGGAATCCGCCCGATCGCTACCAGCGATTTGGAAGTTTATTCATCCTATGCCAATGGTCGGCCTATTGCTGCCAGCCACCTGAAGGTGGTTGAATTGCTGCCGGGCAATCGGCCGATTTTCGCAAGCGATCTTAAAATCGTTGACGACGGTTTTCTGCCAGGGCACCGTCCCGTTGTCGCAAGCGACCCCAAATTACTGGAAGGCTCCTACTTACCGGGCAACCGTCCGATCGCTCCCAATGACATTGACGACCCAATAACGCTGATGGGCTTTATTGATTAGGGCAAGAGGAAATTAAAATTAGAAATTATTAAATTGTGGATATCCGCTTAATTTCTAATTCTTGATTCTTCCCTTTCTCTAATAATCGTAAGGATTCTTGAAACCAGGAATTTCCTTGAGTGATTTTGCCTCAATCACGAGTTGACGCTTATCTACCAGGGTTTCCGTTGTCATTTGGCCTTCAATTTCTAGCCAGGTGTCGGGTTTGTATGCGTCCCTGTTCTGGGAGAGCTTGACGGGTAAGCTGACAGGATAGGCGTCTGCCGCACAGCAGGTAATAATAAATCGGGAAATCAACATATATTGGTTCGGCAGGTTCGGGGATAGGTTACAAACCCCTGAACCTTTGCTTTTTGACCCGCATAAGCATCTGGTTCGGGATAAACCGTCAACGTTCTGATCCAGTCCACAATGGATTTGTTTTGTGAGTCCTCAACCCCTCGAAATGCTTGAGGTTTGACCCGTGTAACCGTTAGCGTATCAGCCACGCCTCGATCGATCGCCGTTTGGCTGGCAAAGGCACGAGGTGAAACGAGCAGACCCAGAATTGCCGTTGCCAGCAGTAACACGCTGCTCCACCCTGGAGGAAACAGACTCAGGTGTTGGGTTGCTCCATCGGTGCGAACAGGCCGTCTTAGCTGCTGCAGCAATACCAACGCTCGCATAGCCGCTACAGCTAGCAAAACGACTCCAGAAACTACGGTTAGCCCAACATAGTTTGGATGGATTAACAGATAAAGTTTTCCAGTCAGCCAATATTTGAGAAACAGAATGCCCCAAGCCGCGATCGCCAGCACATCCAACCAGGAGAACAGTGAGCGAGAGAAGCGAGAAGACATAGGCACTATCAGCTGATATACAGATTCACAAACAGGGTAAACAGAAACGTCAACATTGCCGCCAGAGCGAACAGGTAGAAGACAGCTCTGGCCTTGAAGATAGACAGCATCAAGCCAATGCCCTTAAGGTCAATCATCGGGCCAAAGACCAGGAATGACAGTAGAGAACCTGTGGTGAACGTGGAAGCGAACGACAGCGCAAAGAACGAATCAACCGTTGAACAAATCGAGACGATCGCTGCCAGAAGCATCATGGCAAGAATTGAGGTGACAGGACTTTGTCCCAGGTTCAGAATCAGATCGCGGGGAACAAAAACCTGGAGAACAGCGGCGATCGCTGCCAAGAACCAATACTCCACCCAATTCCCGCAACTCCTGAACCGTATTTTCAAGCAATAAAGCAAATTTATCGGAGAGTGGCTTTCCTGCCGTACTTGCCGCAATCATGCTTGCCTGAAGTTCAGCAACATCTACTCGTTCTGATTGACCAGATTTCCCCAACCAGTAGGTACCAGATTGTAGGAGGGATGGAGGATGAGGATGAGGGATGAGGAACGTGTAGCGCGATCTTCGCCTCTTCCCATTTCCCGTTCCTCTCGCCTGACTGAAATTGCACGAGCCACCACTGGCTGGAGAAAGGGACGTAAATCTCTTTGGACGCTGAATACCCAACCAATAATTGTTGCGATCGCCAGGGAAAACCCCACCCGCATAAAAACAATTTCTGGCTGGTCACGAAACGCAGTCCAGGTGGCCCAGAAGACGATCGGGTTAATCGTTGGGGCTGCCAGAAGAAACCCAATGGCGACAGGCGACGGCACACCCTGCATCAGTAATCGCCTCGCTACAGGCACATTGCCGCATTCGCAAACCGGGAACAGAAAACCGACACAGCTACCAACCAGCGCACCCAAAAGGGATTTTTGGGCATTAGCCTGACCAATTTTCGCTCATCAACGAAGAACAGCAGCAAACCGGAAAACAGCACTCCCAACAGTAAAAAGGGCACTGCTTCGACCAGCAGACTCAGGAAAAGAGTAAACGCGCTGTTAAGTTGATTCCAGTTCATGCAAGAAGCGATCGCATTATCGAAGTCATTCTACCGGAGGAACGATTATTGTACCGGAATGAAAACGGAGTTGGTTAATTCGCTTCCACAACGTCACAATCAGCCTCCGTTTTCTTCCATCACAATGAAATCACCTTTCGGGAAACCCGCAAATAGGGGTGTAACAACCGTAATCCTTAGTCGATCGCCTTCGGGAAACCCCATTCAAAGTGTTGGAATCCCATCTACTCCCCCAAAAGCGGGTGCAAGAGAATTGAGGCAGTAGGAGGTCTAAATGGGAAAAGGATCTGTAGGGCTTACGCAGGCAATAGGTAATGGCTAATCGGAATGGGCTGAAACTGCCATTACCTATTGCCTATTACCCATCACCAAATGGTCTTTAAATCCTTTGTGTAAGTCCTGATTTGATTTTCCATTTTTCTACTGGTTTCATTTGCCGCTATCAGGAATTACTGCAATGAAGACGGAAATCCCCTTGCAATCAGACTACGAAAAGTTTATTGAGCAGGTCAAATCATCCCAGGTTCAGCGAGTTACGATCAAGCCCGATCGTATCGATTACACCCTTAAACCTGAATTTGGCCATCAACACTATTACACCAACCCCTTTGGAAAGAACGAGGACCTTATCCGTCTATTGCAGAATTATGGCGTAGAATTCATCACCGTTCCTGATAGCAATGCAAATGCTGCAAGCCTTATCGGTTTGCTTCTTTCCACTGGCCTGTTGATGGGCGTTTTTGCATGGCTTATGAGGTTTACCAATGCGGGGGTGGTGTCGGCGTTGGTATGGGCATGGGCAAAAGCAATGCACGCGTTTATAGTCAGGGCAAAACGGGAATTACGTTTGCAGACGTTGCTGGCGTAGATGAAGCAAAACAGGAGCTGCAAGAGGTGGTTGACTTCTTAGCGAATGGCGAGAAGTACCGCAAAGTGGGTGCAAAAATTCCCAAAGGCGTATTGCTGGTTGGGCCTCCCGGAACAGGCAAAACCCTTCTGGCAAAAGCCGTTGCTGGCGAGGCTGAGGTTCCGTTTTTAAGTATGTCCGGTTCGGAATTTGTTGAGGTATTCGTCGGGGTTGGTGCATCGCGGGTGCGTGACTTATTCAACCGGGCGAAGCGTCAGGCCCCTTGCATCATTTTTGTGGATGAACTGGACGCGATTGGTAAAACCCGTGGCAACAATCCCATCGGCGGTAATGACGAACGGGAGCAAACCCTGAACCAATTGTTGACGGAGATGGATGGGTTCAACGGTAACGATGGCGTGATTGTGATTGCGGCCACCAACCGTCCTGAAATTCTCGATCCTGCTTTGCGTCGCCCGGGTCGTTTTGATCGCCAGGTTTTGGTTGACCGTCCAGATAAAAGCGGCAGATTGGAAATTTTGCGGGTACATGCAAAACCCGTCGTCCTTGGAGAAGATGTAGACCTGGAAGCGATCGCGGCCCAAACTCCCGGTTTTGCAGGGGCTGATTTAGCAAACCTGGTCAACGAAGCCGCTCTAATGGCGGCACGCAACAATCGTCAGGCCGTTTTGATGGCGGACTTTAGAGAAGCGATCGAACGGGTTATTGCAGGACTGGAGAAGCGATCGCGGGTACTTACTCCGCTGGAGCGGCAAACCGTTGCCTACCACGAGGTTGGACATGCCCTGGTTGGCGCACTCATGCCCGGTGGAAATAAGGTTTCAAGATTTCGATTGTGCCTCGCGGGTTGGGAGCTTTAGGTTACACGCTGCAAATGCCGGAAGTCGATCGCTTCCTGCTGCTTGAAGATGAACTGCGAGGGCAACTTGCGACTTTGCTAGGTGGACGATCGGCTGAGGAACTAATTTTCGGTAAGGTCTCCACAGGAGCCAGCGATGACATTAAGAAAGCAACTGACTTAGCCGAACGTGCCGTTACCCAATACGGCATGAGCGAGACCCTTGGCCCCATTGCCTTTGCAGACAACTCGGCGCAATTCTTAGACGGCACCAGTTCTCGTCGGACAACCAGTGCAGAAGTTGCAGCGGAAATTGATCGTCAGGTCAAACAGACAATCGATAAAGCGCATGATCTGGCATTTGAGATTCTGCGGCTTAATCGTGGTCTGCTGGAGTCTGCAACCCAAATTCTGCTAGAGAAAGAGGTGTTGGAAGGCAATGAACTGCAAGCCATCCTTACACAGGTAAAAGCCCCATCAGAACTAAATAACTGGTTGGTGAAGGGTTCCTAAAAACCCAAATCGAACTTCAGAGCGATCGCCTACTCTCAAAATGCTGGCTGGTTCTTCAAATCAGTCATGAAAGATGGGCGACCGCTCCGACGAAGAAAATTTTCTCAATGAAGGTATGCTACTGATGCGTATTTCAAGAGGCAACGTTCATGAGAACTGTGAATGCGATCGCAGCCGCATTGTTAATGGTGGGAGCCAGTAGTCTAGCCGTATCTGCCCGTCCGCTCCAGCCAACGCAGCCAACTTTGACAGAGGTGTACCAGACGCTTAAGAGTAAACAATTTGTTGATCTGACCCATGCGTTTGAACCGGGCATTCCTCACTGGCCAGGATTTCCCGACGAAAAACGGGAAACCCTCTACTGGTATGACCCGGGCGTTGGTAAATTGGGGTCTGGATTCTATACCCAATTGTTTTGTCATGTTGGTCAATGGGGTACTCATGTGGATCCGCCCGTTCATTTTGCCAAAGGGGACGCACCGTAGATCAGATTGAGTTGAAAGAGATGATCATGCCCCTGGTGGTGATCGATGTGCATCAAAAAATCGCCAAAAATCCCGACTACACGCTAACGATGGAAGATGTCAAAGCCTGGGAAGCCAAACACGGCTTAATTCCAGAAGGAGCGTTTGTGGCAATGCGAACCGATTGGTCGAAACGCTGGCCGAATGCCGCCGCGATGCAAAACAAAGATGCGAAGGGGATTGCCCACTATCCCGGTTGGAGTCTGCCCGCTTTAAAGTATCTGTACGAGCAGCGGAAAATTACTGCTTCAGGCCATGAGACGACCGATACGGATCCAGGTAGTGCTACCAGCAAGGACGATTACTCCCTAGAAACGTACATCCTGAAGCAAAATCATTACCAGATCGAACTCCTAACCAACTTGGATCAGGTGCCTGAAGTGGGTGCCCTGATCTTTGCCACATTTCCAAAACCGAAAGCGGGCTCTGGCTTTCCAGCGCGAGTGTTTGCCGTTTTCTAACAATTGGAAATAGGGCGATATTTCAAAGCCCTCAAATGTTAGCCTGATGAATGCTGGGAACTGGATATTTGCCTTTTCCCATAGAGCATCGTGGAATGATGAGGAGTTTAGAACCGAAATATCACACCAAGTAAAAAACCGTTTTGGCGCAGATTTAATTTGCTTCGCCTGAAACCTTCTCCATCTTCAAAGTCAAACCCATTGAAGCGGTAAGCAAGCTGCAACGATGTGCTGGGAGACAGAAAATATTGAGTGTCAACCAAAATATTCCAGGTAATGTCTCGATTGGCATTGATATTGAAACCCGATACATCTCCTCGAATACCAACTGCCCAGCGATCTGACAGATTTAACCCAACCTGCGCCCCAATCAGGGGTTCAACAGTGGTTCGCGTAAAGCTAAAGTCCTGATCTACCGGAAGCGGAATATTGCCGATGCGAATCGTGTCAACCACGAGCCGTTGCCCCCAAAAATTTGCTCGAATTCCTAAAATGGGTGCAACGAAAAGTCGGGGATAAGGATTGGCCGTCGAGCTACCTAAAGACGTATCAACCACACGATAAGAGGCTGCGACATCCAACGTCCCCTGGTGCACGGAAACACTGCCGTCTGCACTGACTCTGGCACCTGCATTAATGCCAAATCGTTGCAGACTTCCGGGAGGGAATGACACTCCCAAGCGGCCACTCTGCCGAGCAAAGACGTAGAAGCCGTCAAGAATAAAGCCCAATCGGTTTTTCCGTGCTTCTAACCGCACTCCCGCATCAAGCGCACGATCGAGATTCAAGATGCTTCCTAAGCCTAAATCGAGTGAAGTACTGCGTCCGGCTACTGTTGCATCTGCTTTGACACCGAGGGGGACAAACAGATAAGGTTCTACTGAAAATTGCCAGCGATCTGTTGGAGTTCGTTGAAGTGAATCGTTGGATGCGGGTTCGGGTACTGGTTCTGTAGGAGGGGAGGAGGGGTCTCTGTTTGAGCGATCGCATTACTCAATGGATTTGCTTCTAAAGACTCAACTGAGCGAGGAGCGATCGGAGGTTCAGCAAGTAAACTGGCCGTTTGTTTTATGGATGGATCTGGTTTGGTTGAAGGCTTTGATTCGATTACAGACGCTGATTTTACTGAGAGCTTTGAACCGAATAGGGTAGAGATTTCAGCAGCCGTTTCATCAGGAGTCAATGGTTGTACGTTTGGATGAACGTTTTCTGCATGAGCAGGTGAAAGAGCAGAAACAATCACCATTGACAATACACCGCTGGCGTACCATAAAAAGGCTTTAGCACTGGCCGATCGATGTTTTCTAAGTGCTTTTTGAGAGTCAGACTTAATTGTTCACGCTGACTACTTTCACCGTTTCTTAGCCTCATTTCTAACTCACCCATAATCTTGAATTAATTTGGTTTTATTTCGTGTTGCGTGTGCCCAAAAGAAAGAGCTGGACGTAGGGAAAGGAGCTAGATTTGAAGCACTGAAGCAGTTATTACTTTGCAGAAACGGGTAGAAACTGAAAGGGTTTTGTGGGTTTAAACTGAGCTGCCACATTTCCTGCAAACACTGAGCCATCCGTTAGGGTTAACTTCAAAACGGGGCCCCTGGTTGAAATTGAGGTCAGCTAGATTAACCCAAAACACATTAGGGCGATCGGTCGCTTCAAAGAAATAGCGCTTGTTTTTTTTGATCAGACACGGTTCGCCAAATTGTAGAGGAAATTTCAGGTCGATCGGGAGTACTAATACCTCGCGGGACTGAAGCATTGCGCATAACCGAAAACACGCCAGCCACCGACTCTAACGGATCAGCCGTTTTTGGAATGGCATTGATGTAAAAACTGGCGCGGACGAATCGATCGATGGCTCGATTTGTTCCTGGGAGCATCGTGGTACCGCCAATTTGCTTCCAATACTCATTCAGGGCAAGTTGCTGATCAAAAGCAGGCTCATTAGTCATTACCTGATAAGCCCGATCGTGATGAATGTCCAGCTTGCCGTCAATATACTCCAAAATAGCTGAATCGCCTGTGGCATCAGAAAGTGATAAATGCACCGTACCTGGGTGTCCATAGGGCGATTTAACGGGGACGACGTAGAAAGTCTCCTGCTTCATCGCCTTAACTGCTTCGGCCACTGTGGCAAAGTTATCCAGAAAGTACTGCGCCCACAGAGAAAGGGACATTGGTTTGCGTTTATCGTTCGGGGTTGGAGTCGGAAACTTCGCTATGGTGAGGTACTGCATATTCACCACTAACCCCTTCTCGTTCATGCCGTCGGCAATCCCAATATCCCAAACCGCAGTCCCAACGCTGCCATACTTAGAAACCCATTGAATAGAGTTAGGGCCTGCTGCACCATCGTGCTTGATACCGCCCGGAAAAGCCCAAAGGTTAGAGTCCATATCGGTCTTCCAGTCCATGGTGCGCCCGGTAATAACTGTATTGTCGGGTCCTAAATAAACCGCCCGGGTACAAGCCAAACCTACCGACATATTCAGGAGCACACAGGTTAGGGCTACCGTTGAACTAATTAGTGAACTGAGTGAATTAGGTTTCACAATGTCCATCAACATGGAAGAAATCCTTGATTCAGGCAAACCAGACCGACAAAACAACACCAAGATTCAACCCAATTTTTAACCTTAGATGAATTTAGAATTTAGAGCCAAAGTATCCCTTTTGAAACCATCATTTAGAAGACACTATCGAGTAGAAGACACTATCGAGTAGAAGACACTATCGAGTAGAAGACACTATCGAGTAGAAGACACTATCGAGACGCAAAAAAGTTTAGTTAGAGAAAATTCCGCGTCTGAAACAAACCCTCAAACACGTTTTCACAAAGTTTCAGCCTTTATTACTTTGGTTAAAAACCTGCTTTAAATTCGTTACTTAGGATCGAGGATTAAATAAAGTGTAATTCTACTATCTCTATCTGTAAGCTAGAGAGATAGGTGAGTAACGAGTGAATTGATGCAGCCCTACCCTACCCAAATAGAAGCGCAGATGCAACGGTACTATCAATCGTTGTCGGAGAAGGATCGTCGTCGTTACGCCGCAATTGAAGCCGTGAAATTAGGGTATGGAGGGCAGGCATATATTCGACGTCTGTTCAAATGTCATCACGAAACCTTGGCGTTGGGACTGGTGGAACTGGAAGACGAAACAGTTCTTGAACAGGAACGAATCCGCCAACCTGGAGGTGGACGCAAATCAGCGTTTGAGACGATTGCCGGATTAGATGAAGCATTCTTGCGAGTGTTAGAGCAGCATACAGCAGGTTCACCGATGGATGAAACGGTGAAGTGGACTAATCTCAAGCGGCACGAAATTGCCGCATTGCTGAAAGAGGAGGGCATTGAGGTGAGTGTGACGGTGGTAGACCAGTTGCTAGAGAAACACAACTTTCGTAAACGCAAAGCGGTCAAGACTTTGGCAACGGGAGAGAGTAAACATCGCAACGAGCAATTTGAGACGATTGAACGACTCAAGCAAACCTATCAAGCCGCAGGCAATCCAGTGATGAGTATGGACACAAAAAAGAGAATTGATGGGTCAGTTGCATCGAGATGGAAAACTCTACACTCAAGAGCCAATTGAGGTGTTTGACCATGATTGGGCAACGCTTGCAACTGGAATTGCCATTCCTCACGGACTCTACGACATCAGCAATAACGTGGGCTACATTCAGATTGGCACTAGCCACGATACCAGTGAGTTTGCCTGTGATTCAATTCGCTACTGGTGGAACACCTATGGCAAAGCTCGCTATCCTCTAGCAGACTCAATTTTGCTGTTATGCGACGGTGGAGGCAGCAATAGCTCACGCTATTACATCTTCAAGCAAGACTTACAGACCCTGGTCAACGAGTTAGGCATTGAAATTCGCATCGCTCATTATCCCCTTATACGTCCAAGTACAATCCAATTGAACATCGTTTATTTCCCCATGTCTCTCGTGTGTGTCAAGGGGTGATTTTTGAGAGTGTCCAGACTGTTCAAGGACTGATAGCAACGGCAACCACTCGCACCGGGCTAAATGTGTTTACAACCATTCTTGACAAGACGTATCAAACGGGGCGAAAAGTGGCTGAAGACTTCAAAGCCAACATGACAATTGTCTTTGATGAATTCCTACCTCAATGGAATTACACGGCAAAGCCAGAATTACAGGTTATTTAATTCACGATCCTTAGAAAAGATTCAAGGGTATAGTACCATGATTTTTCTACCTGCAAGTACTGAATAGAAAAAGATCGGCAAATCTCCATTAAGAAACACTTACGGGATAGATGGTTGATGCTTCAACTGCCCTATACTCGCACAAGATTGTGAAATGACTGTCTGAGCTATCCGCTGTAGTCGTCCTGAATCATTGGTGAGAATGAAGTGCTTTGTGAGAAATGTTTTCAGCCAAACCCTTTCTCACAGTTCAAATAGGATCGCTATGTGTTTGCCTGAAATTTGAAGGAACTAAACGCATTAAATCAGGAGAACAGGGCAATGGGTTTCAAGTACATTGATCGCTGACAACGCATAAAACGCTGACACGCTTTTGACACTGATATCAACCAATATGATGTCTCCGATCGAACCACTCCTCTGTCCCTGTTGTACGTCCGTCGTTTTACACACCCTTTCTCAATATGGTTCACAGGTTCTAACTCAACCGCTGTTGCTGCTAGGAACGGGTTCTTTGTCCGCTGCAATCGGGCGGAAAAAGCAATCACCAACGATCGTTTGTAGCAACGACTCCCCTTTGCCTAAGTCATCCCCCGAAAGTGTGTAAGGAGTAATCAATTATGGTGTTCTTTCATAACGTCTTTTCTAAACGATGGCCGAAGTGGGGAATGGCACTGACGTTAGGGGCGATCGCAGCCAGCGTGTTCCTGTTCATCGGCACGCCTTTGTTGGGGTTGCCTACTGCCCAAGCGCAGAAGCCGTTTACAGGTACACCTGCGGCCAAGCCTGCCTATTGGGATCGACTACTGGCTGAGATTGATAAGGATGGCAATCGTCTGATCACCATCTTCAAAGATATTCATCAAAATCCTGAATTGCAATTCAGCGAGACCCGTACAGCGGCGATCGTTGCAAAGGAACTGAAAGCGTTAGGCTACGAGGTCAAAACCGGGATTGGTAAAACCGGAGTCGTCGGCATTTTGCGGAATGGGGATGGTCCCAAGGTTATGTTCCGGGCGGATATGGATGCCTTACCTGTCAAAGAAGAAACAGGGCTTCCTTACGCCAGCACCAAACAGGCGATGCTACCAGATGGTTCAGAAACGTATGTAATGCATGCCTGTGGGCATGATTCCCACACAACCTGGATGCTGGGTTTGGCAAAGGCAATGGTGGCGTTGAAATCGGACTGGAAGGGGACGCTGATTTTAGTTGGGCAGCCCGCGGAAGAAGGGGTCGCGGGAGCAAAGGCCATGGTTGAAGATGGTCTTTACACCCGTTATGGCGTGCCCATACCTAATTATTTGTTGGGAATGCACAGTGCCCCCGGCCCCACCGGGTTCATTGCCAGCGCACCTGGTACTCGAATGGCGGGGAGTGATCCGATCGACATTGTATTCAAAGGAGTGGGAGGCCATGGTTCCTCACCCCATCTGGCAAAAGATCCCATTCTCATGGCTGCCAATGCGATCATCCAATATCAGGCAATTGTGGCACGGGCGATCGATCCTCAGGAAGCGGCTGTCATTACCGTTGGCTCTATTCAGGCAGGGGAAGCCAATAACGTGATTCCAGAAGAAGCATTGCTGAAACTCAGCTTGCGCTCGTTCAAACCCGAAGTTCGGGAAACCATGCTGAAAGGAATTGTTTCCGTCAACAAATCGATCGCTCGTGCCTATGGAATGCCAGAAGACAAATTGCCAACCCTAACAGCGAAAGGCGGATCGCCGCCATTGGTGAATGACAAGGAAGTGATTGATCGTATCAATCCCCAATTAGCAACTCTCGTTGGAGCAAACAAACTGATCGCTGACTTTCCGGGTACTACAGGCTCAGAAGATGTTCACCAGCTCAAGGGTGACAATAAAAATATTCAGTTCGCCTTTGTCTTCGTTGGTATCGCAGACCCTACCCTGTTTGCGAAAGCCAGGGCAGAAGGTAAAACAGTTCCGTTCTCAAACCATAACCCTACCTTCCAAATTGATCTCAATGCCATTCCATTTGGCACTAAAGTTGCATCAGTCATGACAATGGAACTGCTGCAAAAGTAGGAATGTAATAGAGTTTGAGGGTGAAATGCAAAGGAATGAAGAAGTTACACTGATGCTCAACCACGATCTGCGCTGGTTGATACAATAATCGCAGATACGCTAGGCGCGATTAAACTGAAGGATCAGGTTACTTCGATATCCCAACTTTCTAACTTTAAGCTAACTCACTGGAAACCGAATCACTGGATATATTTCAGCCATTCCAGTCAGTGGTCGAACGCTATAGCTGCATTATGGGCTATCCCAACAGAACCTTTCGCGGCAATCACGCCCTTTGCAGCTACGAATTCTAACTGTGTCGGAGCAGATAGAATTCGACCTATCAACAGGTAAATCACATCTACTTTTCTGCGCCAATGATGTAAGCGTCACTTTTGAGAGGTTGATCGAAACTGAGTAAACACCTGCATCAGTGGTGTTTCAGGACGAGCATTACAGGCATCCGCAATTTTGCCAGTAATGTCAGTTAATTGAGCGGTATCTATCAACCTTTCATTCTTCTTTCCACTTAAGTAGCCGTGAAAAAGATTAGAGTGTAAGCTCGATCTTGGTCGGACATGTTCAAAACCGATCGGCAAGTAACTTGTGCAAGATCACGATAGAGGTATTTTGTTTGGGTTCTGGCCCGGTAACAGATGGTTTCGATTGACCGTATGCTGCCATTGCTGAGAGTTCACTTAAAAGCAATACAGCCGTTAGAATTTGGGTAAATGTTCTAGCGTTCATCTCGCGTCTCCTAAATTCATTTCTCCTACCGCTGCAGGTTGCTTCTCATGCAATCCTCATAAGCAATCTTGTACAGGCGATCGCGTTCAGCAGCTTGATTAACTCCTCCACCAACTGCTCCGAAGCCCGCTCCAACAGCCGCACCTGTTCTAGCTCCACGCTACCCACCTGCAACTGCACCAATTAGTGTTCCAGCTGTAGCTCCTGCCCAGCTCCGCGTAAAGGTTGATTCCTAATATTGCGGTTAGTGTAATTCCGTGCGTAGTTGTCGCAGTAAGTCGATGAATAGGGTGGTGAGCTGGAAGGAAGGGATTGTGCATAGCTTGTTTGCCCCAAAGCTACCATGCAGATGGTAAGTGTAATTGAGGAGATGGTTAAATTAACCGTTAATCTTGATGTCAATCTCACTTGCATTATTCTTAAGGATAGTGTTTGCAGTTCATTCCGCAATGACGATCGTTTGCTGTTAACCTGATTTTTATTTGATAATCTGAATTTTAATCACTTGAGGAGATCCCTGTAAACCTTGTTGTCTTTCATGATTACAACAACGTTCTTCGTTGGTCTTCCATAGCTTGATGTTCCTGGGGGCTTGCCGTTCACTAACACAAAATCAACCAGTGCCCCTTCTTAAATACTGTCAATGGCTCACTAAAATCATCTATCCGTCCGATGGCTCAATTTCGCTCCAGCAAGGAACGTTTAGAAATGGGTAAGCGATTGCGATCGCAGCTACCTCGCGCAATCCACGCCCAATGGCAACCACCAGCCAATCGTCGCGATCCGATCGATATTCTGGAAGAATCCAATCAGGATCGTATGGCTGAACTTACTCCAATCCGTTACGGGCGTATGATCCGCAGTCCATTCACTTTTTGCGAGGTTCTGCGGCACTAATGGCCTACGATTTAGCGTCTCTCCCCAGCACAGATATTCGAGTGCAAGCCTGTGGAGACTGCCATCTGTTAAATTTTGGCTTGTTTGCTACCCCTGAGCGCAACTTAGTATTTGATCTAAACGACTTTGACGAAACCTTACCCGCCTCCTGGGAATGGGACATTAAACGTCTGGTTGTCAGCTTCGTCGTTGCCGGACGGGATAATAACCAAACCGATCGCGACTCCCAGGAAGCAGTCAGAATTTGTACACAATCCTATCGGGAGCATCTGCGCCAGTACTCCGAGATGGCCCCCTCGAGGTCTGGTATACCCGCTTGGATGCCGAGGCAATCATTGCCCAATCTCCCGATAAGCAATCCAGAAAGTTTCGTCAGCAGATCGCCGACAAAGCGCGCCGCCGGGTGATTGAGCATCTGTTTCCCAAAATCACTACTCTGGTGGGGGGACAGCACCGCTTTGTCGATCAACCGCCGCTCATCTATCATCCTGCCGAAGATGCCTGGGAAGAACAGATTTGGGAGTCTCTGGCAGACTACCAGCAGTCTTTATCTGACGAGCGTTGCCACCTGCTAGGTCGCTACAGATTGGAGGACGTCGCTGTTAAAGTGGTTGGAATTGGCAGTGTTGGCACACGTTGCTATATTGCCTTATTTTTTTCTGAAGACAACTACCCGCTGATTCTTCAGATCAAAGAAGCCCGTCGCTCTGTGCTGGAACCCTACACTGGTCAGAGCCAGTATCAAAACCAGGGACAGCGCGTCGTTGTCGGACAACGGTTGATGCAGTCCTCCAGTGATATCTTTTAGGCTGGTTGCGCAGCAAATTGGGTCATGATTTCTATGTGCGTCAATTACGGGATATGAAGATGTCTGTGGCTGTGGAAAGCTTCTCTACGATACAACTGAAGCGATATGCCGAGTACTGCGGCTGGACTTTAGCCCGTGCCCATGCCAAATCGGGAGATGCTGCCACGATCAGTGGCTACTTGGGCAAGGGCGACCAATTTGACCAGGCTATGGCAGTATTTGCAGTTACCTATGCCGACCAGACAGAGCAGGATCATGCTGCCTTAGTGGAAGCCGTCAATACAGGGCGAGTTGAATCTGTGATGGAGGAGGAGCTATAGCATAGTAGCTCCTCCTGGTGATGGCTTGAGGCAAAGCCTCTGTTGCTATATTCCCAGCTTCTGCCTGCGAACAAGAAATCCAGTTACATCGCCTGTTTCAGCCGTACAACCATTACCTGCGACATCATCCAGTTCTAAGGCATAGCACCGAACCACTTCTGGTAAATCTGCTCATAGGTGCCATTCTCTTTTAAGGTCAGGATGGCGCGATTAATGGGTTTGCGATAGGGGCTATCTTTGGGCATGACGATCGCATAAAACTGGTTGAGAAAGGGGGTTCCCACAATTTGCACCTTGCCTCGACCGACATGAGTCGCATAGTAGTTCAATAGCGGTGCTGGAGCGATAATTGCATCCACTTTTCCAGCCACGAGTGCCTCATAAGCAGGTTCAATCTGCCCATAGCTTTGCGCTTGTTGAATGGTTCGTTCGTGCAAATACTCCATTGCCTCACGGGTAGCAACAACAGCAACCGGGCGATTTTCCAAGTCGCTTAATTCATGAATACTGCCTTCCAATTGTTGCACTGTTAATTCAGCCGTAATGTCAGCCGTGAAATAAGCGACAAAGATGATCCCAACAATGACCCAAAATAACCCTACAATTTTGCCAACAAGACTTTTAGGCATCTCATCCTCTTGCCCCAGCAGGATCAGCACAGTCCACCAAATTGCCTGAAAGATACCGGGCACATAAGCAGGGTTTTCAATGACTCCCTCCTTACGGCGGTCGAGATACCAGACAATGTGAGCCTGAATCAACATCAATAGGGCAACAATGCCAAACAACCTGAGTAGTCGCGGTTCGCTCAGTCTTTGTAAAATTTCTTGTTCAAGCGGACGAGATTGATCTGCCGGAGCCAGCACCATCATTTGTAAATCGCCAGTCAAAATTGGGTAGGAAAAATCGAATTCCTGTTCCCGTTGGCTGGTGACGGTGACTGCTGCAATTCCCAGATCAGCGTCTCCCGATCGGATTGCCTTCAGGATTTCCGGCACATCTGCATAGGTTTTCAATACTTCCTGTCTCTGTAATTGATTTAGAAGTTCCCGACCAAAATCAATACTAAATCCAACCAGTTTGCCATTTTCCTTAAACACATCCGGTTGGATAAATCGGATGGCAACCCGCAGCGGTTGAACAATATTGAGAGAAGATCGGGAATCGGGAGTGGCGGATGTCGTCTTTGAAGTTTGCGACCAGGCTGGCGATAGTGCTAGACAAAGGCATAGGGTTAATCCTGCCCCGGCAATGTTTGCCCATCGTTTTGCCTGGAGTTGAAGATGCCATTTTTTCACGATCGACGAATTAAGGCACGTTTAAGGGAGTAGTCCCCTATTTTAGGGAAATACAACCTTGAATTTCAGCCGTATCCGCTAGTGGCGAAATTGCACATATAGCGATCCTAAATGGATTGTGAGAAAGGTTTCTAGGAGAAATCTTTCTCACAAAGCCCCTACTTTCACACGTTATTTAGAACCGCTGTAGGAAACCATTCATTATTTGGGCGTGACTGATTGTGATGGCGTAAGTGGTTCAAGTTCGTAAATACCACCATCTGCCATTAGCGATAAAAACAAATGGCCATTTTTGATGACATACGATCGCACATAGCCCCAATCTTTAACCAACCGATCGTGCAATGAATTAGGCGGACACAGGGCGCGAGTTAGCGCCAGGGGACCAAACTGAAGCTGATTTGGACCAGATGATTTCCAGGTGCCGCGTCCTCGATTGCAGTCAAATCGCACATTCACCGAACTATCGGCGTTAAAGGTAATCGTGTATTTGATTCGACTGTCGGGAGTCAAAACCCTGTCATCGCCACCCTGAAACTTCACTAGCTGCCAGGATGTGCCTGCAAGTTTGTTTGCTGCATTCGATGATGACGGTTGTTCGTTAGCAACACGTTCGACCAGATCCAGCCGCGCTTTTAGGGGATCGGGTGACATTCCAGGACCACGATCGGGCGTAAAGATCATAAGGTTCGATCTCGTTGGACTGTACTGAGTCCATTGCGGTAAACCCGCTCCATTCGGATTACCTGTCTTGATGAAGTTAACAATGTAGCTGCGGAACTCTCGTCCTGCTTCCCGGTCTTTCTGCGTTACGTTCTTGCCATAGCGAACATCCAGCGTATCAAACAGGTAGGGCAGTTCACTCGCATGGGAAGCTCCCTGTGCTTTTGGACGTAGCGACTGAGCTACATATCCAAAACGATATAACCAGGCGGGTTGCCCAGCATTGGTCATCTGCTTTGCCGCAAACCGCGCTGGTTCGTGCATGGTTATATCAACCCCGATCGTGAGCAACGCTGCAAGCGGTTTCATTGTGCCTTTTGGGTCATAAACAGTACGGGCCGTTGCTGCATTCGCCCCAAAATAGGAAAAAGGGTTGTTAGCAGGCGGCAACGTCCCAGGTAGATCCGCAGTGGTACTTCCAATCAGAATCGGGACGTGGGTTGCCTGCCCCCGGCTCAGACGCTCATCCGGATTTGCCGTAACAATCTGCCCATCGAACACGGGACCCCTGTATAGGTGGGTGGTTTGTTAACCAGAGCGGTCATTGTAATGTCTTTTGCAATGCTAGCGGCAGGTAAGGCACGTAAAGCGGCTAAAGCTTCTGCCCCCGTGCTGGTAATCCCCAGACTTTTGGCAAACAGAATGCCGCTCTCTTCCGCAGACGGCACCCCGGCGGTACTTTCTCGCAGCTTACGTCCTCCCAGGATGTAGGTGCGCCCTCCACCAGATAGCACGACAGCCCGCTGAAATAACCCTATTGCTGACTCCGACGTGAGCCAATGCATGACTGAAATGCCTCCCGCTGACTCGCCCACCAGCGTTACCTGCTGAGGATTACCGCCAAACGCAGCAACATTGCGACGTACCCAGTGAAGGGCGGCAAGCTGGTCAAGCAAACCATAGTTTCCCAGGCTCCTTCATTTGCAGCGGTCAAAGCCGGATGAGCGAAGAACCCAAAGCGGCTGAGGCGGTAATTAAAACTGACGACAACCACTCCCTGTCGGGCGATCGCGCTCCCGTCATAAAGCGGCGTTGAGGAACCCCCGTTAACAAACGCACCGCCATGAATCCAGACCATCACAGGTAGCCTCTCGCCTGCATTGATTTGGGCCGGACACCAAACATTTACGACCAGACAATCTTCGGCTGGTGTTGTGCCAAGGGGGAGCCGCGTCGCTGGGGTCAGGTATTTGCATACAATCGTGTCCGTACTGAGTTGCCAGACGTACACTAGTCCAGCGTTGTACAGGTTGGGGCGATCGCCAGCGCAGACTGCCAACGGGCGGTGCAGCGTAGGGAATTCCCTTGAATGACAGAATACCGCCTGAAACCGCGCCCTCGATCGTGCCTGAATCGATTTCTACCCTCTTGTCAGCAGGCTGGGCAGTGGTAGGTGTAACCAACGTGATCGCGCTAAACGCCAATGTCGCGATCGCTGTCGTTTGCATGCAGTTTTTCAGCATAGGTTATCCTTTGGTGCAGACGCGTGTAAGGGGATAATGCTATAAGGGCAACCAGCTGTATAAGAATTGGGTCATTCATACTGGCTTCTCTGCATTTAATTCATTGCACAATTAAACACCGAAGATATGTTATGCCGCTAACGCTCTTCATTTCGTGTAATTCGAGAGTTTTGAAAGCTGCGTGTCAAACGAGTCACATAACTCTCTGGCTAAACTATATTAAGCCGAAGTATAGCACCGTGGCCCATTCATTTTTCTGTTGAAGAGGCTTCCTGCTCAACGTTATCCTTATCAGGAATTGAGGCTAAATGAGAAACCAGGGAGTTAGAGTTAGGAGTCAGGAAGGCACCGATTTTATGCCTCCTAAACTCCCCAATCATCAGAATCCACAACCCCAATATTCTGTTAATCAACCCAAGTTGAAGCAATTAAATCAATGGTTACGCTCTGCTAAAGAATGAACAAAACTGTAACAAAATAACATACACGTCACCTATAAAAAATTCGACTTATCAAATGGTTTCTACCGCGTTGCAATACCAAATCTTACTGAGTTTGCACTAAATGCAAGGCTGTAAGGGCATGGCAATGCCATACCTCTAGCCCAGAATTAAATGTAGCTTCATAAAGAATGCTACTGCTGGATTGGAATTTCGATGTGAAACGCTGCCCCTCACCGGGTATTGAGAGACACTGCAACTCACCTTTATGTTTATCCACCACGATTTGGTAGCTAATCGATAGCCCTAAACCAGTTCCTTTGCCAACAGGTTTAGTGGTGAAGAAGGGATCGAATAAACGCTGTAGCTTCTCGGAGGGAATTCCCGGCCCATTGTCGGCGATGATGACGCGAATGCGATCGTTCCCTACCCGTTCTGTACAAATCCGAATTACAGGTTTCAGGTCTTCCTCTCCTGACCCTTCCTCCAACGCATCGATCGCATTCGCCAGAATGTTCATAAATACCTGATTAAGCTGCCCCGGATAGCACTCGATCTGCGGCAGGTCTCCGTATTCCTTAATCACGTCGATGTCCGCCAATTCCCCTTTGGCTTTTAAGCGATTTTGCAAAATCATCAGCGTACTATCGATACCTTCGTGAATATCAACCGTTTTGACCTCTGCTTCATCCATGCGGGAGAAGTTACGCAGCGATCGCACGATTTTTTGAATTCGATCAGCCCCCATTCGCATAGAGGATAGGAGTTTCGGCAAGTCTTCAGCCACAAACTCAAGGTCGATCATGTCTATTCTGGCTTGGACTTCTGGAATTGGTTGGGCATAGTGTAGTTGATAAAGCGCAATTAAACCCAGCAGGTCCTGAATGTAGTTATCGGCATGGTTGAGGTTGCCATAGATGAAATTAACCGGGTTGTTGATTTCATGGGCCACACCAGCAACCAACTGCCCCAGGCTCGACATCTTCTCGCTCTGAACCATTTGGGCCTGAGTCTGCTGTAGTTCCCTTAAAGCCTGCTCCAGGGTTTGGGTCTGTTCCCGTAGCTGTTGCTCGGATTGCCGCAGTGCTGCTTCTGCTTTTCGGTGTTCGTTTTCTACCCGTTTACGATCGCTAATATCAATTCCAATGCCCCATCCAGCCCACCCAGGAATGGGGAAATCTTGCGATAGATTTGACCATAAAATCGTTTTGCTGCTGCCGTCTTTACAGCCAATTTCCCATTCCCAGTTGCGGAAGTTGTTTCCCAATCGTGTCCACTCCTGCATCATCTGTGATCGATAGGCAGGATCGGGATAAAGCAGTTCCAGTGCCTTCGGATTGCGGATGATTTCCCTGGCGCTGTAGCCCGTTACCCGCTCGCATTCACTATTCCACATAATGATGTTGCCATCACTGTCAAATGCATCCATCATTACTGGCATACTTTCCAGCACCAGCCTTAGCCGTTCTTCGTTCTCTCGTACAACGTCTTCTGCTAATCGTTGTTCTGTAACATCAATATCCACTCCCAACAGCCCTCGAATCTCGGTGCCATCCCAAACGGGAGCCAACGTTGTAGAACAAATCCAGGGTTTGCCCTCTCGTTGATAGCGGTTCTCAAACCGTAAAACTTCACCGGCCAACACACGAGAATTATTGTCTAGCCATACGCGCAGCACATCGGGAGGGAGGTCTAAATCCTGCGGGCGCTTGCCAATGAGATTTCCCCATTGATTGATGGATGCCGCGTTTTGCATGGTGTGACGGCTACTCGTGTCTGATGCCCAGAAGCCGAAGGGAAGATTATTGACCAGTGCCCGCAACCGCGCTTCACTTTCGCGCAGGGCGTCTTCCGCCCGCCGTTGTTCGGTAATGTCAAAGTTGATGCCTAGCAGTCCATAAATTTCGTTGTCGTTTTTACGGGAGCAAGGATGGTTGTGCAGAAGCGGAGTCCCTGCTCACTTTCGTACTGATAATCGGACTGAACAACGTCCCCTGCCAGCGCTTGATCGTAGAGTGGCCGCCAATGGTTTAATGCCTCTGGAGATAGGTCAAGCTCCTCCAAACGTTTGCCAATAACGGACCCCCACTGACGTATATCCATTGCATTTTGCAAGATGTAGCGCTGATCGCGATCGCACACCCAAAAGCAAAACGGCAGGTTATCAACCAATCCCCGTAACCGTGCTTCGCTTTCGCGCAGAGCCGTTTCTGCCTGTTGGCGTTCTGCAATTTCTGACTGGAGAACCCGGTTAATTGTAATTAGCTCAATGGTTCGAGCTTCCACTCGGGTTTCGAATTCTTCGGTCAATGTCTGAAGTCTTGCCTCACTCTGGCGCAACACCGCTTTCGCCCGGTTTAGGTCGTTGGGTCGATCGCTGGAAGCTTTCTCCTCGTCTACCTGCTGTTTCTGTGTTACATCCTCAATCACAGAAACCATTCCTACGACATCGCCCTGTTCATTTTGCAATGGAATTTGGTTGACATCCAGCCAAATTTGCTGCCCGTCTGCTCGGTGTAGGGACTCAACCCGATGAATCGCTGCTTGCGTCTGGTTAGCTGCATCCAGCCTGTGTAAAAAGTCCGTTTCTCCAGTTGCCCAGTGAATGTCTTTAACGGCTTTACCAAAATTGCAGCCGGATGGTCCAACCCTACCGCTTCTGCAAACGCCCGATTGCAGCCCAAAAATGTTGAATGGTTGTCTCTCCAGGCGATCGCTTGCGGTAGGTGATCGACCACCCGCTGCAGCATCTTTAGCGACTCGTGTAGCGACTCCTCGGCAGAGGATGTCTGAACGTCAGCAACCTGCGATGATTCAGAGGATGATTGCATATACTCCACTGAGAACTTCAGAAGAATGGATTGAGCCTAATATCAGTCTTACCGACCTTTGAGAGTTGATATGTTTTCTGAGAATCATGAATTAAATAACATCGAACATCCTGGTTGTACGGACGAAGCATTCGGCAAATATCTGTGATTGAGTTACAAGGTTTTTGCCCAAATGCTTCGCCCCTACCAGATCTCGAACCTATTCAATCCTTAATTCCTGAATGCAAGTGTTATATGCAGTCGCTGATCTGTTTGAGACAAAGGGTATAGATACATAAATAAACAACGGGCAACCGATGGTCTAAAGCCTTTCTAAAACTGTAATAGCCCTGATTAGGAAACGCTATAGCAGTTTTAACCTATTGCCCATCGCCAATTGCCAATTTATTGCCCATCACCCATTCTTCGGACTACTTTTCAGTCAAGGCCCATGAACCGTCCCAGCTATCAGGAGGTGGATTTTGGAGCCAGTGTTGACAGCGACTCAGGTGAAGCGTAGCTGACTTATCGGTCTTATCGATGTTCAAAACAGTCCCAAACTCTGCCATCGCCATTGGGAAGTTGCGGTTCAGATAGTGTTCCCGCCCTTTGTGATAGTGCTCAATGACTTGCTCCTTCGTTGAGGACAGGGCATCCGATCGCAACCCCACCAGTTCATAGATTTTGACGGGCTGATCCTTGCCTTTGACCTTGATGTAATCCAGTTCCCGTGCCCAAACGAGGTCGGCGCAGGGTTGATAGGTGTTCTCGCTCACTACAATGTCTGTGCCGTATAGTTTACTGGCTCCTTCCAGACGGGAACCGAGATTGACGCCATCGCCGATCGCCGTAAACTCCATCCGCTTACTGGAACCGATGTTGCCGCTGATGACGATATCAGAGTTGATGCCAATTCCAATCTTGATGGGTTGCTGGCTCTGGGCAACGCGTTTCGCGTTAAATTCCGACAACCGAAGGCGCATCTCTAATGCAGTCTGAACAGCCATCCACTCGTGTTCATCTAGCGGTAGCGGCGAGCCATAAACGGCCATGATTGCATCGCCAATGTACTTATCAAGCGTGCCTTTGTATTGAAAGACCGCATCCACCATCTGCTCAAAATACTCGTTCAGCATTTCCACCACTTCTTCTGCCTTGAGGCTCTCGGTCAAGGTGGTATAGCTGCGAATGTCGGAGAACAGAACGGTGACTTCTTTACGATCGCCGCCCATCTTTGCCGCATCGGGGTTCTCTAAAAGCTGTTCCGCCAGTTCCTGGGTCATGTAGCGGTACATTGTACTCTTCAGCCGTTTTTCATCGCTGATGTCTTCCATCACCACCAGCGCTCCCGAGACCTTGGTGCTGTCGTTGGCATCCGCGATTGTGTTGATGGACAGGTTAATGCTGTGCTGCTCCTGTCCTACGACGGGTTGTAGCGTCTGGTCGGGATAAAATTGCGTCCGGCTTTTCTCGTCTTTGCCTTCCAGAGAAGCGCGGAACCAGCGTGAGAAGTCGCCCTTTTCAATCTGGATCAGCTCTTCAACCAATTGTTCTTCGATCGCATCTTGAGTAGACAGCCCAAGAATCTGTTTGGCGCTCTCATTGGCAGCGATGATTTTTCCTTCCTTATTGGTTGAAATCACGCCATTACTGAGCGATCGCAGAATATCACGCTGCATTTGCTCCTGCTGGCGTACCGTTTCGAACAACTTAGCATTTTGCAGCGCCACACCAGCCTGTATGTTGAAGGTTTCCATGAATTCCTGGTCCGTCCGATTGAAGCTGGCCTTCCAGCGTTCAGGCGCTTCCGGGAACGTGGTTGGATCGTAAAGCGGGTGATCTCCTGGTTTAATTTTGTTCACCAACTGGGTCACGCCGATCAACTTTCCATCAGCGTTGAATACAGGCATACACAGCATGCTACAGGTGCGATAGCCTGTTCTTTTGTCGGTTTCCTTGGATGTCTGAGAGTTGGGATGCTGGTATAGGTCAAAGGGAATTAACAGCGGTTCACCAGTTGTGGCGACCTGTCCGGCAAAACCTGCTCCCCGCGGTAAGCGAATTTCTTGCAGCGAACCATCGGCCACCTGGATTTTGGTCCACAGTTGGTCTCGGTCTTCATCAATTAGCCAGAGGGTACTGCGATCGGCGTTCATCAGCTTTTTGGCTTCATCCATGACGTTTTTCAACGTCGCTTCCAGGTCCAAGCTGCTCTTACTTAACGATTGGGTCGCTTGAATGAGGGCATTGGCCGCCCGCTGCTTTTGCGTGGCTGTGTAGAACGATCGGGAAGACTCCAAAATGAGCCGAATTGAAGGAGCAAACTCCCGGAAGACCTGCTCATCATGCTTTGTAAACCCTGGAAGGTCAATTCGCTCACTTAATGGGAGGTCAGGATCGACATTCTTCTTTACCTTATTGATCAGTTGAACCACAGCTACCAGATCGCCTACATCATTTAGCAGCGGCAGCGCCAGCATAGTGTAAGTGCGGTAGCCCGTGTTTTTGAACTGGATTTTTGCTTGGGCTGATCGGGGGTCATCGTGAAAGTCAAAGGGAATGTTGACTACCTTTTGAAGGTTGCTACTTCCCCTGCGATTCCCTTATCGCTTGGAACACGGATTTCTACCGTGCCGCCCCCTTCCTTCGCAACGGTTGTATACAGCTCGTTCTTTTCCTCATCCAGCAAAAAAATAGTTGTGCGATCGGCATTCAACAGTTCGCCAGTTTTAGCGGTGATGGAACTAAGCATTTCCTCCAAAACCGCATCGAACCCTTGCATGTCCAACATGGTGAGGGTTTGATTGACAATTTCTAGCTTCTGCTCAACCTCTGTGACGACTTCTTTAAACTTCTCCTGAGTTAGGGGTGCCAGAAACGATTTAAACGTGCCGCGAGTGGTGGTTAATGCGCCCCTCTACGGGCAATTCGACTGCCTCCATTGTCATCCTCAGACAGCTCAATACTGGGTTCCATCCAGCTCTTCTTTTAGAGCGCATGTCGCTCACAATCTCACTGGCCACTGCTTCACTCTGAGTTGGAAGCACCTCTACTTCACTTTGAGCCAAAACGTCGATTGTGACTTCGCTGCGGTTTTTGTCAGGCAGATGCGGCGATGTGGCTGTCATATAACACTCAATTTAACTAGGAGTTTACGAGTAACGTCGGTAATGCGTTCCTGAAAGGGCAATCCACCAGTGCCGCTGCCAGAAGATCAAGTCCTTCACGAGAACCATGAATAGTCAAACTAGCGTCATTGAACTATCTCTATTCCGAATCTAGGACGATTGTGCCACTGTGGTGTGAGATTGTGTGTACCGATGCTTACCATTGCCACCCTGGTGCAGGAATCCTCTTGTCAGGATGCCCACTCCTAAAAAAATCCGCTCGTTTGGATGCAATTTTTTGCAATTTAACCCTTTCATACTTACAGAAAATAACGTCGATCGTCCTCACACTTTATCGTTACGTTCACAAAAATTGCGAGAAACCCTGTGATCACTTTCGTGAAATTTTGGATTTGGTCGAGGTTGATTTGGATGTCGATTTGACGTTCGTCTCAGCAGTAGAATCAAGCGCTTTCACTCCATTGTTCGATCGGGATTGGCGTAAAGTAGTCGCTTGGGCTAGCAAGGATTCGGCAAAGGCATAGGCCGCCGTGTCGGCACTTCCGTTTCCGTCTTGAGCTGTGTGCCCCCTGCCAGTTGAGCCAGTTCCTCCCGCCGCTGGGCGTTGTCAAGGGAGGCAATGCGGACGACGGTGCGGACATCTGGAGTAAAGGATGAGGGTTGCGGAGGGGAGGAGGGAGGAGGGATGGGGGATGAAGGAGATTGCCCTTCACTTTTTCTTCTCCTTGCTTTCCCGTTCATCCCTCCGTTCCCATCCGTCATCCCTTCATTTCCATCCTCATCCCCTCCCCAATGGTCTCCTTACTCACTCGGTAATGGTGGTCTGCCATCGCAGCCACGATCGGCTGGTGCGTGACGCAAAGAACCTGATGCCGGAGGCTGAGTTGGTACAGTTTTTCGGCGATCGCTTGCGCCACCCGCCCAGAAACGCCGACATCAATTTCGTCAAAAACCAGCGTCCCAACCGGATCGATCTGGGTAAAGCTAGCCTGGAGCGCCAGCAGAAAACGGCTCATCTCACCACCAGACGCGATTTCCGTCAGGGGTTGCAGGGGTTCTCCAGGATTGGGGCTAAACAGGAAGGTAATTTGGTCCGCTCCGTGGCGGACGGTGGGCAAGGGGCAACCTTCACCTGAAATTTAACCTTCCCCATTGCTAATGGTTTGAGTTCAGCAACCAGCCGCTCTTCCAGGTCCTTAGCGGCGCGTTGTCGAAGTTGGGTCAGCTCTGCACACGCTTGAACAAGTTCGGCCTGGCGCTGTTGGTGGGCTTGCTCCAACTCTTCAAGCGATTGACCTCCCCTGTCAATTCTTCTAAGTCTGCCTGAAGGCGATAGTAGAGCGCGATCGCGTCCGCCAATTCAGGGCCGTATTTCCGGCAAATCTGCTTCAGTTCAACAATTCGCTCTTGAACTTCCTGTAACCGTTGCGGATCAGCTTCAATATTTTCCCCATAAAAATTAACCTCCCTACCGGCCTGCTCAACCTGGGCGAGGGCATTGCTAACTAGATCCAAAATAGGCTGGAGTTGAAAGTCAAACTCTACCATGTCTCGCAGCGTTTCCTCCGCCCGACCTAACAGATCCGCGCAAGCTTCACCGCCGCTTTCATTCTCATATAGGGTCTGGTAAACCTGGTAACTATGCTGCTGCAGCTCAACGCTATGGGTCAGGCGCTTGCGTTCCTGCTCCAACTGCTCCAGTTCATCGGGTTCGGTCAGATTCGCCGCTTTTAATTCCTTCAACTGGTATTCAAACAGGTCAAGCTGCTGTAGCCGTTCCTGCTCAGATTTCCGACGTCTTTCAAGGGCCTGGGTCGCCTGCTGAAAAGCAGCAAACGTAGCAGCAACCCGTTCCCGTTGATGAATGAGAGTCTCTCCCCATAACTATCTAGCCATTCCCGTTGCAGCACTGGCCGCCCAATTTGCACCGTCTGCCCCTGAGCGGTAATTTCTACCAGACGATCGCGCAGTTGCTCCATCTGCTGCTTGTTAACCAACACCCCATTAATCCGCGATCGATTACGCTGGCTGCCTTGACTGGTCACAATCTCGCGACTACATACAAGGACCGATTCATCAACCGACTTAATTTCCTGCTGGGCAAGCCAGGAAGCCAAGCCTGAATCCATTTGAAAGGTTGCTTCTAGCAGGCCGTTCTGATCCGGTACGAACCGCACGACTGGTAACTTTACCGCCTAGAACCGCATCGATCGCATCCAAAATGATCGATTTGCCAGCGCCTGTTTCCCCTGTCAAAACGGTTAATCCAGCACCCAAGTTCAAATCTAGGTGATCAACTAGAGCAAAATTTTCGATCTGCAAGGCAAGCAGCATGGGCAACGAAGAGTGGGGGAATGAGAGAGGGCGGGGAGAATGGGGAGGCAACAGTGGGGCGATCGCGGGCATGAAGTTTTTATGTCCTTAAGGTACAGCTTCAGGCCAATTTTCGATCGTTAGTACCTTAGTACCTTTACTGGTTCTACACTTCATTTTCGCCTTTTATTCCCAATCCTTCATCCCTCTCGGTTTTATTTTCATTCTTCTACCTTGTCATTGTCCCTCTCTTTCTCCCCCTTGAAGAAGCTGAGCCAGAGAGACCGAGGTGTATCTGATAGTTGGGGGTAGGACTGACACAGAGACACAGAGACATAGAGACACGGAGACACGGCGATTTTTATCCATTTTCTGCCTCTCCGCGTCATCGCATCCCCCGCCTCCTATCGTCTTCACGTTCTCCCCAATCACTAGACGCGCCCTTTACCTATGCTTCCACCCTTCCACCGATGGCTGAACTTACAGGACCTTGAAGTTCGGAAAGTCAAATGTTCGGAAAATCAGAAGCTAGAAGTAGGGAAAATCCTCCATTCCTCTGACTTTTGGACAACGCAAAGACTGAACTCAAATGGTTAACTTGGAGAGGTATATTGAAACCTTTTGTTTCAATCTGTCGCGCTGTTACAATACTTTACATACCTCCTCCTAAAGGGCTTCAAATCCATGAATGTGAAGACTGCACCCTCCGAATCGGTCCCCTTTGCTTCAGAGAGAGTGGCTGAAAGCCCCAACGGCAGGTTTGATGGCTATGTTGTAGCTGAAAGGATGGCCCCGACTTTAACGATCGAGCGGGAAGTTCCGTCAGATGCATTGGAAGATCGCCTCGAATTAGCTCCAATGCTTCCTCCCGCTGATGAAGATAGCGAAATGGTTCGCTATGACCCGGTGGCTAATGGAATCTATTACCGGCAGCGCCCCTGAAGGTGGTTGGGCGGATGATACAGATTTTTCTGCCGTTTTTAACCTTTGGCTTGAGACTGTGGATAGACAATCGCACAGGAACGAACGAACGTAAGCAGCGGAAACAGGCAGTCCGCTTGCGGGAGATGTTGACCCGATTAGGCCCCGCCTTTATTAAGGTTGGCCAGGCGGTCTCAACCCGACCAGATTTGGTACCGCCGACCTATTTAGAGGAATTGGCAAAACTCCAGGACCAATTGCCACCGTTCGACAACGCTGTCGCCTACCAATTCATTGAAGAAGAACTAGGTAGCTCTCCAGCCGAAATTTATGCAGAGCTGACCCCCAATCCGATCGCGGCCGCGTCGCTCGGTCAGGTTTACCGGGGCAGGTTAAAAACGGGCGAAGAAGTTGCCGTTAAGGTGCAGCGTCCCGGTTTGTCCCAGGGAATTGCTCTGGATATGTACATTCTTCGCAAGCTGGCAGGGTTGATTCAGCGGAATGTAAAGCGGGTTCGGAGCGATCTGATCGGCATCATGGATGAGTTCGCTGCCCGCATCTACGAAGAAATGGACTACAAGCATGAAGGGCGGAATGCAGAGCGGTTTGCTCGGTTGTATGGCAATCTTCAGGACATTTATGTTCCTCGAATTTATTGGAAATATACAGGGCGACGAGTCCTGACAATGGAATGGATAACGGGTACAAAGCTAACCCAACCGGAAGCCATCCGTGCCCAAGGGGTTGATGCTAGTCACTTGATTGACGTAGGCGTACAGTGTTCGCTCAGGCAGTTATTGGAATGCGGCTTTTTCCACGCTGACCCCCACCCTGGCAATTTGTTAGCAACCCCTGATGGCAAGCTGGCGTACCTGGACTTCGGAATGATGAGCGAGGTGAAGCCGCCTCAGCGCTACGGATTAATTGAGGCGATCGTTCACCTAGTCAACCGGGATTTTGAGGGCTTAGCCCACGATTATGTGAATCTGGAATTCCTCAGCCCCGACACGGATTTGACTCCAATCATTCCTGCCTTTGCTGCTGTATTCAGTGAGGCGCTAGGAGCAACAGTTGCCGAGATTAATATCAAGAGCATTACCGACCAGCTTTCGGCCCTCATGTACGAGTATCCGTTTCGGGTACCGGCCTACTATGCCCTGATTATTCGATCGCTCGTGACACTGGAAGGCATTGCCATTAACGTTGACCCTGACTTCAAGGTACTGAGTAAAGCCTATCCCTACGTTGCAAAGCGTCTCCTGACGGATCCAGCACCCGAATTGAGAGCATCGCTGCGAGACTTGCTGTTTAAGGATGGCAGTTTTCGCTGGAATCGTTTAGAGAACCTGCTTCGCAATGCCCGCAGCAGCAGCGATTATGATTTGAGCCAGGTAGTCGATCAAACTCTGGATTATTTGTTTTCAGAGCGTGGTGAGCTGATTCGCTTTCATCTGGTAGATGAGATTGTAAAAGGAGTCGATACGCTTGCAACCAGCGCCTTCAATCGCTTTAGCTTTAACCTCCGCGAACAGTTCGGCATACCACTGAAGCGTTCACCGATTTCAACGGACAACCAGAAAGCACTGGAGCACGTCAAACGCATTTGGGGATTCTTCAAGACACCCGTGGATTTGATCCAGCCAAGGTTCTACCTGTGATTCCCCGTCTGCTGTTCAACCCACAGGCCTATGAGATGGGTCAGCAGATTGCGGGAGGTCTGGCTCAACGGGCGATCGCTCGGTTCATTCGAGAGTTTCTCCTGAGTGAAGACGTTGAACCCATTAATGACCTGGCCCCACCTCCGTTAATTAGGAGTCAACCCCAACTCTCCCCAGCAGGGAACGACTAGAACGCTCTGATTCACCAGGAGAGCTAGACAAATCCCCTCAAATTCAAAAACTCTAAAGGGGCATCGCGTGCGATGCCCCTTTAGAGTTTTGGCTCAATCTTGAATGTATGAAACTTTAATGGGTGGAATTCGGCTTGGCTTTATGCTGGGCTACCATTGTCTCTACCATTTTTTTCACGCTTCAGGGTCTCTTCCAGTTCTTGAATTTGCTCCCGCCGGGCCTCTAATTCCAGGGCACGACGATCGGCTCCTGGCTTTGTAGGGTAAGGGACTGACGCCACTGTTCCGCCCGTTCCGTTTCCTGTTGTAAAAACGCAGGGGTAATTCCGGTAATTAAGAATTTTTGAATGATGTCTAACACCCAATCTTTGGCGTCCTTAATCGACAAAACCTGGTGATTGTTAGTCAGCTCAACCAGAACAAGTAGCCCTTCATTAAAGTTGCCAGCGTCCGCTGAGGGAATTATTTCCTCCGCAGTGACTGCAACCCAAGCGTTTTCAGCCCGTTGACGAGCAAGTAACTGCAAACCAGCCTTGCCCAAAAGCCCTTTTTCTGTACCTGCGCCAGATACAACATCACCTATCTCTCAGCTCATTCATGTGTAAACAACCATAAAGCTCTTACAGCCATCGTTCAAGAGTCAACGCTTTCCCTCGCTAAAACTTCATAGCATTGACTTATTAGCTAGGTGGATCAGACGGAAAACAATTGCTTCCCCTTCTGGAGAAGTATAGCCTGGTCTCTCCAGCTTAATGGATTGGGATGTACCAGTTCAGGAAGAATTCTGTCTGCTTACAGCCGAGCAAGACGATTTCGCAAGATTTCTGCCTGTTTTTGGCTTCTGCCAGGGTTGCTTGCGTCCCCTTGACCACTTCTTCAGGGGCTTTGTTTACAAAGTTAGGATTGTTTAGCCGACCCTGTAAGGATTGAATCTCCGCTTCGATTTTCTTCAAATCTTTTTCAATCTTGGCTCGTAACGCGTCAACATCAACCACGCCCGCAAGTGGAAGCAATACCTGCACCGTTCCACGACCCCCGCAAACATCTGGGTTGATTCAGAGGGTACCGTTGGGGTGACGGTTAAAGCTTCAACCTTTGCCAGGTCTTTAATATAAGACTGGCCTGCGTTGAGAATGTCGCGTTCGCGATCGCTCTCGCTCTGTAGAATGATTTGAACTTTTACTCCCGGTTTTACCTCTGCTTCTGCCCGGAGATTACGGATGGTCCGAATGGTACCAATCAGTAATTCAAACTGCTGCTCCAGATTGGGATCGATGAGTGTGGAGTCCGGTTCTGGGTAGGGTTGCAACGCCAGGAATTGATTGTCCTCAGCCTGAGTTAACGTATGCCAGATCTCCTCGGTGATATGGGGTGTGAAGGGGTGGAGGAGTTTCAGAATGCCCTCCAACACGTAGCTGAGCGTTTGCAGCGCGATCGTCTTTGAGGTGCTGGCGGCTTCGGTTTGTAGGCGCGATTTGACCAGCTCAATGTACCAATCACAAAAATCGCCCCAAATAAACTCATATAAACCTTTGGCAGCTTCACCCAAGCCAAAGCTTTCAATCTCATTCCGGGTTCTGCTGACCACCTGATTGAAGCGCGACAGAATCCAGCGATCGCTCAATTCGAGTTGGGCAATGGGCAATGGGGGATGGGCAATGGGTTCTTTCCTATCGCCTAGTGCCTCTAGCCCATCGCCTAAATTCATCAACACAAACCGGGAAGCGTTCCAGAGTTTATTTGTGAAATTCCGCGACGCTTCGACGGAGGCAGATTCATCGGTTTTGCGGTTGTACTCCAGGCGAATGTCCTGTCCAGCTCCGACTACTTCTCTAACCAGCGTGTAGCGGAGGGCATCGGTGCCATATTTGTTAATTAATAGCAAGGGATCGATGCCGTTGTTGGCAGACTTGGACATCTTTTTATTGTTCTCATCCCGCACCAGTCCATGAATGTAGACCGTCTCAAACGGCATTTGACCCGTAAAATGCCCTGCCATCATTGTCATTCGGGCAACCCAGAAAAAGATGATGTCGAAGCCTGTAACCAGTGTAGTTGTGGGATAGTAACGCTCCAAGTCGAGTGTTTTATCAGGCCACCCTAACGTTGAAAAAGGCCATAGTCCTGATGAGAACCAGGTATCCAGGACGTCCGGATCCTGCTCTAGCTGAACATCGGGGCCAAATTGGGCGATCGCCTTTTCCCTCGCCTCTGCTTCGTTTCGAGCAACGGTAAGGGGCGTATTGTCCCAAATTTCGCCTCCGGTTTCGCTGACAGCATACCAGGCAGGAATCTGATGTCCCCACCACAGTTGGCGTGAAATACACCAGTCTCGCAGACTGACGAGCCAGTCCCGATACACCTTTCGCCAGCGCTCAGGGACAAATGCAGGAGAACCTTTTTTGATCCAGAAATTCCAGTGCCCGCTTGGCAAGCGGATCAATTTTGACAAACCACTGAGTAGACAGAAGGGGCTTCTACCGGAACTTTGCCGCGATCGCTGTAAGGGACCGTGTGCTTATAGTCCTCCACTTTGACGAGAAAGCCCTCTTCCTCCAGTTTGGCTACCACATTTTTACGAGCCACAAATCGATCCTGCCCCTGAAACGATCCCGCATTCTCGTTGAGGGAACCGTCCTTATTCATGATGTTGATGAACTCTAAATCATGACGTTTGCCCATCTCAAAGTCGTTGGGGTCGTGGGCTGGGGTGATTTTGACCACGCCTGTACCAAAGGTGGAGTCAACATATTCATCGGCAATCACGGGAATTTGCCGATTCATGATTGGGAGGTTAATGGTTTTGCCAATCAGGGATTTGTAGCGATCGTCCTTTGGATTGACCGCTACAGCCGTATCTCCCAGCATCGTCTCGGGACGGGTAGTTGCCACTTCCACATAACCAGACCCATCGGCTAAGGGATACCGGAAGTGCCACAGATGACCGTTGACTTCCTGATTTTCTACTTCCAGGTCAGAAACGGCGGATTGGCTGGCTGGGCACCAGTTCACCAGGTAGTTGCCTCGATAGATCAGCCCCTCTTCGTAAAGCTGTATAAACGCTTCCAGAACAGCATTGGTCAACCCGTTGTCCATCGTGAAGCGTTCCCGTGACCAGTCCACGGACAGTCCCAAACGGCGGAGTTGACCGACAATAGTACCCCCGATTCTTCCTTCCACTGCCAGGCCCGTTCCAGGTAAGCCTCACGCCCCACATCCTGGCGGGTTTTACCTTGAGATTGAAGCTCTTTGTCCAGAATTGTGCTCACAGCAATGCTGGCGTGGTCCGTTCCTGGTAGCCAGAGCGTGTTGCGCCCAATCATGCGGTGATAACGAACCAGTACATCAATCAGGGAGTGCTCGAAGGCGTGCCCCATATGTAAGCTGCCTGTCACATTGGGGGAGGAATGACAACACAGTAGGGTTCACCCGGAGCATGGGGGTCTGCTTTGAAAACCTCATTTGCTTCCCAAGCCTTCTGCCACTTGGTTTCGGTCAGCGTGGGGTCGTATTGGCTGGGCAGAGTGGGGGTGTTGCGGTCATGGGAAAACCTGAGAATACTGCGTTTCTTTAAGTTATCTAAATTCTGCCATGCTGAAGCAACTGAGCGTCAGCCAGGGAAATGTCAGCTCGTTGGTCTGGGTCCTGAGTGGATGCTTAGACACGTCATCTCAAAATCCGGGCTGAAATTCCTGTTTATGATAAGAGCAGATTAATCAAGAATGGGCGATCGCAATGACAGATGACGAACTCAGACAACTCATGGCTTCCAATGCCAGAGCGATTGCAGCAGCAGCCGATGAACGTGCAGAGCTGCGACAAGCGATTCTGGAGGTGAGCGAGGCAACCCTGAAACTCACAGAACTCCAGGGAGGCGTCATGAATTTGTTAAGCCGTCTAGACGAAGAACGTCCGACCATTCTGTGAAAATTCAACGCGATCGAGAACAAAATTGAGCGGCTTCTGCAAAGCGAACAGGGCGATATTGAAAGCAATTAGTCCATTATTCGTCTTCAGCAAATACATAATTGTAAAGTTCGCTAGCATCCGGTTCAGGGCTTTCCAACGCAAATTGAACGGCATCCTCTACGACTGCCTGGATTCTTTTCTCAATGTCCTTTAGCTCCGCCTGGGATGCCAGATTTTGCTCCACCAGGTAAGCCCCAAATTTTTTGATTGGGTCGCGAGCTAGCCAGGCTTCTTTTTCTGCCTTCGATCTCAGCTCATCCGGGTCTGCCAAAGAGTGCCCTCGGAAACGGTAGGTGAGGCATTCAATCAACGTTGGACCTTCTCCAGCACGGGCACGAGCAACGGCTTCCTGAGCGACCGCTCTTACAGCCATCACGTCCATGCCATCAACCTCAATTCCAGGCATGCCAAAGACACTCGCCTTTTTATAAATTTCGGGTTGGGAGGTAGCCCGTTCATGGGCCATACCGATCGCCCATTTGTTGTTTTCTACAACAAAGAGAATCGGCAACTTCCATAGCGCTGCCATATTCAAGCACTCGAAAAACTGACCGTTATTGGTCGTGCCATCCCCAAAGAAAGCAGCCGTCACCTGGTCTGCCGTCTCATCGCCCATGACTTCCCGCCGATACTTAGACTGGAACGCAGCCCCTGTAGCGACGGGAATGCCTTCTCCGATGAACGCGTAACCGCCCAACAACTTATGCTCTGATGAGAACAGGTGCATGGAGCCACCCCGTCCTTTACTGCACCCTGTCGCTTTTCCAAACAGTTCCGCCATTACATTGCGAGCGGGAACACCCGCACTCAGAGCGTGAACGTGGTCGCGGTAGGTGCTGCACACGTAGTCTTCGCCGGGACGCATTGCTTGAATCACCCCGGTTGAGACGGCTTCCTGCCCATTATAAAGGTGAACAAATCCAAACATCTTGCCGCGATAATACATTTCGGCGCACTTATCTTCAAAAAAGCGCCCCAATATCATGTCTTCGTATAGCCGCAGCCCTTCTTCTGTGGTTATGGTTGCCGTTGCTGCTTGAAACTTCGGGAGTGCTCTTTCTTGAACCATTGACGTGTCCTAGTTAAAAGGGTTATGGGATACGGATTATGGGGTATGATGCCAAAGATTTTGTAGGGGTTAAGCGCAAATCCTAGAATACTGCCTTCTGTCTTCTACCTTTTGCCTTCTGCCTCTTTTTTAGAACTTCCTAACTTTAATATCTAGAATTAATGTTACTTCCTGGGAGTTTTTGCATATCCTGGGTTAAACTGCCACATTGGCAACGACAGGTTATGATGATGGCACTCTTCAGGCGGCATCACTCGTTACCATAGCTTAACCTTACTGTTCTCTGCTGGGGAAGTGTACTGTGCGTATACCGCTTGACTACTACCGAATACTAGGTCTGCCCATTCAGGCTACCAATGAACAGTTGCGGCAGGCGCACCGCGATCGCGCACTTCAGTTGCCCCGACGCGAATACTCGGATGCGGCGATTGCCTCCCGTAAGAAGCTGTTAGATGAAGCTTACGCAGTTCTCTCCAATCCAGAGCAGCGAAAGATTTATGACTCCGGCTTTCTTGCCAGAACCTATGAGTTAGAGCCAGGGGCAGAGTTATCGTCGGCCGATCGTACATTCTCGTCAACGACGGGGGCAGCAGCAGGTGATTCCAGCACCGATCCCCACACTCCCAGCATTGACATTCAGGATGACCAGTTCATTGGTGCGCTGCTGATCCTTCAGGATTTGGGCGAATACGAGCTGGTGCTGAAGCTGGGTCGTCCTTACTTAACAGGAGGCAGTGCAAGTCTTAAGAATGCTCAATTCGGCGATCCCAACATCGTTTTCTCCGATATTGTTCTGACCGTGGCACTGGCCTGCCTTGAATTAGGGCGCGAACAATGGCAGCAGGGTCAATACGAGAATGCGGCAGAAGCATTGGAAACGGGGCAACAGCTTTTACTCCGTGAAGGCCTGTTTGCCGGAGTCCGCGGCGAAGTCCAAAATGATCTTTATAAGTTACGTCCCTACCGGGTGCTGGAGCTGCTCGCGTTGCCGGAAAACCAGACCGACGCTCGCTACAGGGGAATGCAGTTGCTCCAGGAAATGTTGCAGGAGCGAGATGGCATTGACGGCACAGGGGATGATCAGTCCGGGTTAAATATTGATGATTTTCTGAGGTTTATCCAACAGCTACGCGGTTACCTGACCGCCGCTGAACAGCAGGTTTTGTTTGAACAGGAGGCCCAACGCCCTCGGCAGTCGCCACCTATCTGGCCGTGTATGCACTATTGGCACGCGGATTTGCCGAGCGCCAACCTGTTTTAGTAAGACGCGCAAAATTACTGTTGATGCGGTTAAGCAGCCGTCAGGATGTGCATTTAGAGCAGGCGGTCTGTGCTCTGTTGCTGGGGCAAACGGAGGAAGCTAGCCGCGCCCTGGAACTCAGTCAAGAATATGGACCGATCGCCTTCATCCGGGAGCACTCCCAGGGATCCCCGATTTGCTTCCGGGATTGTGTCTTTATTCCGAGCGGTGGTTGCAAGACGAGGTATTTCCCCACTTCCGGGATTTATCTCGGCAGCAAGCGTCCTTGAGAGAATATTTTGCAGATCCTCAGGTTCAGTCCTACCTCGAAGAGCTGCCTAACGAGGTCGATGCGGTTAGTGAATTTTTCCCTGAACAACCTCAGCCAGGTGCTACTGCCCAGGTTAAACAGCCTGTCGGAGGACCCGTTTTCCGGGGCAGGTCAGCAGTGAGGAATTTTCGGCGGGCCCCGTTTTAGCAACTAATCAGCGTCAACCATCCACACGCGACCGGGAAACAGAAGCTCTGATTGAAACTGCCCGTAGCCGAATCGCGGCACGCACTGCAACCGCTACTCTAACCAGCGATCGACCCGATGGCGGGAGTTCGCCGTTACCCGTTGCCGAGCGCGTGGGGCAAGCCCCTTCAGATACTCGCAAGCCTCCCGTTTACTCGGGGGCCGATCGTTCATTGCGCGATCGTCCTTCCCGAAGCGGTGATGGTGGACAGCCCCGGATGGTGGAGCCGCATCCCGTCGCCGCGCCAGTGCCCTCAAGTCCAATTCTGGTCCTCTTCGTTACCTAATGCCTGCGGCGGTCATCGTTGGCATGGTTGCACTGGGCTTTCTGGTGGCGTGGTTACTCAAATCCTGGCAGGCATCATCGACGAAGCAGGCAGAACAGGCAGAACAGCCCGACGTAAAGCTGGGTGCACCATTGGTTGCCCTGTCTCCCCAGCCGACCGTTGATGCAAACGCGGCTACCCTCAACAATGACTCTGCTCAGAAAATAATTCAATCCTGGCTGGAAGCCAAATCGCTGGCGATGGGGCCAGATCATTCGGCTGAGAAACTTGACCAGATTTTGACCGATCCGAAGCTATCTGAATGGCGAGCCGCCGCAGAAGATGGCAAGCAGGGTAGCGCTTACCGGAAATATAAGCACACGGTTAAAGTCACCTCTGTTGAGCAAAGTAAAGATAAGCCAGATCAGGCAAAAGTAACTGCTGAAGTGAGTGAATCAACCGATTTCTATGAAGGATCAGCTCAAGGATTCTAAATCTGACAGTGAACTGCGGGTTCAGTATGACCTCGTTCGGCTCGACAACAAATGGCGGATTCAAAACTGGCAGGTAATTCAGTAAGCAATAGAGTGAACTAATGCTCTTCCCTTTTGCTTATTTTGCCAAAACTAGCATCTGTAACCTATGGCGTAAGTTTGTTGAGTGGTGGCTGGTTAAATTAGAAAAGGATGGGAAGCTCCTTCCAACTCACCCTTTGTTAACTTGTTAGTGCCTTTTGACAAAGGGTTTGTTACATATAACTGACAATGTTACGGTATCAGTTCATACCAAATGATTTAACTAGTGGTAGAATCAGCCTGACCTGACAGAAATCAGCGAAATTACCATGCCGCTTGCCCTGCCATCAGATGCGCCGAAGAGTTCATCCAGTCTTAGAGTGGGACGTGTTCTAGTTGTTGAAGACGAAGCGTTGATCTGCGAAACGATCGCCCTGGCTCTGGCGGACGAAGGCTATGACGTTTTAACCGCCGAGGATGGGCGTGCTGCCCTGGATTTAATTCATCAGGTTGATGAGATTGAGTCTAGTTTCGCTTCCAGAATGCCATCTTCGGTTAGCGCTCAATTGTCAGGTCAGCGGTTTGATCTGATCATTCTGGACCTGATGTTGCCCTACATTAATGGGCTGGATTTATGCCGTTTGATTCGACGCGAAGGGAATAGTGTTCCCATTCTGATGCTAAGTGCAAAGGGCAGTGAAACTGATCGGGTTGTTGGTCTGGAAGTTGGAGCTGACGATTACTTAACCAAACCCTTTGGAATGCGTGAGCTGATTGCCCGTTGTCGGGCGTTGCTCCGCCGCTACAACCATCTCCAACTGCAACCCGAGCAGCCATCGTTAAAGTTTCGAGATATTACGCTTTATCCTCACGAATGCAGGGTCGTTGTGCGGGGAGAGGAAATTAATTTCTCACCTAAAGAATTCAAGATTCTAGAGCTGTTTATGAGCTACCCCCGTCGAGTTTGGTCTCGCGAACAGTTGCTAGAGCGAATTTGGGGACCTGATTACATTGGCGACAGCAAAACGGTTGACGTTCATATTCGCTGGCTACGAGAAAAGCTAGAGACCGATCCTAGCAACCCGGAATACCTGGTAACCGTGCGCGGATTTGGATATCGGTTTGGATAAATATTGCTGAGAGCATTGCAACAACTGGTTTTCATACTCAGCGCTGAGTCCTTAGCACTCAGTCCTTAGCGTTCAGCAGTTTGCTATTTATCTGGCTGTATCCAGCTTACAGGGGTAAGCTGATAGCTGAACGCTAACAGCTAGGCAGCAAAAACCGTGGAACTGGTTTGGTTTCTGTTGGGTCTTCTGGTGGGTTTAGTCCTGTTGGGTTGGCATCACATGCAGCTCAACTTCCGGTTGCGAAAACTCATTCACGCTTTGAAACCCGATGCACTCAATTGGTCGCTGTCGTCCTCAACAGCCAAATTGACCCGAGCGATCGCCAGTTATGTTCAGGAGCAGGAAGAACGCTCCAAAGAGTTGGAGGACTGGCGACAGCTAAGCCAAATTTCCCCTACTGGATTCCTATGGGTGGATGAGGACAACCAGCTCATTCAATGCAATCCCCAAGCCCTGAAACTACTTGGTATCCAGAATCCGCCATCTCAGCCCCGATTGCTACTGGAATTGGTGCGATCGTATGAGCTAGACCAACTCATTGAACAGACACGTGAAGCGGGTGAGCCTCGCCAGAAGGATTGGATATTCTATCCAGTCCTAGCGGATGCCTCCGTTTTATCGCAGCAATCTCCCCGACCATTGCGGGGATATGGGTTTCCCCTACAGCAGGGGCATGTGGGCGTATTTCTTGAAAACCGTCAGGAGGCCGTTTCACTGGCGCAACAGCGCGATCGCTGGATTTCGGACGTTGCCCATGAGTTGAAAACCCCGCTGACCTCAATTCGCCTGGTTGTTGAAACGCTGCAACTCCGACTGGAACCTCCGCTGCTGGACTGGGCCGATCGGCTACTCAAAGAAACCATTCGCCTCAGTAATCTAGTTCAAGACCTGTTGGATTTAAGCCAGCTAGAATCCCATCCAGCTCCAAAACTAGCGCTTAGAACGGTCGATGTGGCCCGGCTAATAAAATCCACTTGGCTCAACCTAGAACCTCTGGCACGCAGAAAGCAGCTCCAGCTAGATTATGTTGGACCGGATCAACTCTTGATGCAGGCGGACGAGTCGAGACTGCACCGAGTATTGCTCAACCTGTTAGACAACAGCATCAAATACAGCCCGTCCCTCGAAACAATCAAGGTCCAGCTCAATCTCCAGCCAGCTACAGATTCCGCCGATGGGCAGCAGGTGACCTTAGACATTGTTGACGCAGGGCCTGGTTTTCCAAATAGTGCAATTCCCCATGTATTTGAGCGATTCTACCGGGCCGATCCTTCGCGAACCCGCGGCAATGCAAATTTTGGCAACGCAACTATAGACTCGTCGCGTCCCTCAGAGACGTCTGTGATGACCAACAGCGGAAGTGGGTTAGGGTTGGCGATCGTGCGTCAAATAGTGGAAGCACATGGTGGCTCGGTAAAAGCCAGCAATCATCCTAAAACGGGTGGTGCATGGCTTCAGGTATGTCTTCCTACAGGGAATAGGAAAAGTACCTGATTAGACCACTCGCTTACCCAACACACTCTAGCCAAACCAGTGGGATGGGGCCAGTCTTGGATCGTCTGTTTCTGGAATGTGCTTGGTGATAGTTTCCGAGAAGCGATCAAGGATGTGATGAATTCCCTGATGAATCCAGACTCGAATCGCCTGCTTTTCTGCCGGAGATGGTTGCAACGCTGGAAAGTCATCCAACTGAAGTTGATCGTTCTCATTCAGCACCACATAAGAACCGGAGCGCGGCTTAAAACATAGGCAATCAGTTCTTGACGAATATCGGGAATGGCAAATGCTTGCTGATAAGGATGATTTGAATAGGTGCTGAGGACTGCCTCAATTTCTTTGGAAACTTCTAACTCTAATAAATTGACGATCGTTCGGGTCATTTTATAGTCCTCCTATGGTGTTGGTTGTTGCCACTCTTCAAACACCAGGGGCAAATAGATTTTGTAAAAACAGAATTGCGTTGAATGGCAAATCAACGAGCAGTGGAAAGCGTTGAATAGAAATAAAAGGGCATTCAGCAACGGTTGGTGGAGCAACCGAAAATAACAGGAATTAGTAAAAATCCTGCTGGAAGTAAACAATTCCGAGTGTTGCTACCATACACGCTGCAAAAATAGAGCTAGAACTGGTTTTCTGAGTTTTTGGCTTGTAGAGGCTCACTCAATCCTGAATTCCTCATGTTCAAAACGCTCCTCTTGATTTCATTTCACCACTGATCTTAAAAGTCCAATTCGTTTGTTCAAGAAGCTTAATCCTTCTTGAGGGCCACTGCTTTGAGGGGATGGTTGAAAAGCGGCAAATCAATTAGCAACGGATAGAAAACGGATAAAGCGGATGGTAGTGTCGAGCTGAAACTCTCAACCATCCGTTACATCCGTTACTACTCCACTGCTAATCCTATAGCGGTCCTAAATCAGTTGTGAAATTGAGAGGTTTTGTGATTAATTTTGTGACTAATAAAGGAAATCGTTTTTGTGACTAATAAAGGAAATCGTCCCAGAAACTAGTTCTGAGACGATCGCGGAAGGTTTTGATTTCTAAAGATTAGGCATTGTAGGTCGTCGTTCCACTGAACTTCAGCTTTGCTGGTTCAGGGTTTTGACCAATGCTGCGGTCTTTCGTATTGACAGCCTCGCGACCTGGGTTAACCTTCTCGGGAAGACACCATCCTTGGGATGCAGGTATTCAATGTCTCCGTTGGGGTAAACCCGGTAGATCTTATAGTCTGTAATTTTGAATTTCCGCAGTTGGGCACCTAGGGCAATGCCGTATTCTTTACGAGCGAGATAAAGCAGGTTTTCACCTTGCCGCATGATGGCTGCGCCGCCAGTTGGCAGTTCAAAAACTTGCTCTTTGAAACCGTCCAGGTGATAGCATATTTTTCTTCAACAAAGGCTTTGGTAAGCAGGCCACCCGTACCGCCACCAAATATGGGGATTGTCCAGAAAGCGTTTCTGCCATTGGATTTCTCTCTAATGGTTTTACGGAATCCTAGCATTCCGCCAGTACCCATCAATGAACTTCTTTGGGAACTGTAACAGTTGTTAGCAATCGGACTAAACCTTACTTTTTGTTGTCCGTCCCTTCGCTTTTTTTGCGGGGAAAACGATTGCTTATTGGCTTCGGTCTGAGAGATGGGAATGGTGAAATGGAATTGACTGCCCTGATCTTTACCGTTGGATTCTGCCCAGATTCTGCCGCCCAACCCGGTGACAATCTGGCGACAAATAGCAAGCCCTAATCCGGTTCCACCCGTCGTGCGGCGGAGAGCACCCTCTTCCTGGTAGAAGCGATCGAAGACGGTTTCCAAGCGGTTGGGTTCGATGCCGCGTCCGGTATCCGCCACCGTTACTTCCAACATCTGTCTTCCGTTGGTGTGAGCTTCAATCATCACCTGACCGTTTGGTTCGGTGAATTTGCAGGCATTATCCAGCAGTTTGGATAAAACCTCAACAACCCATTCGCCATCGGTTTGCACAAGCGGCAGTTCGGAGGGAACTTGGGCAGTGATTCGCGGCAGTTCGGTTTGGAGTTGACGAGCACGAATGCTGCTGAGTGCCAAGTCAACACACTCCTTGAGGGGCAGCGGCTCTAAATGCCACTTTATTCGCCCACTCTCCAGCTCAGACAAGGTGAGAAAGTCCTGGATGAGCTTTCGCATGCGTTCCCCGTCGGTCAAGGCAGATTGAAGCATCACCTGACGCAGTTCAAGCGGCATATCCGGCTCGCTGGCAAGGCTCTCTAAACACACTTGAATGGTAGACAGGGGGTCCGCAATTCGTGACCAGTAATGGCAATCAGGTTGGCACGGGTTCGATCGAGGGCTTCGAGCTGCTGATTCAAATCCTCCAGGTTGGCATAAGCTTCGGCTTGAATCAAGGCAACGCCCACCTGGGTTGCGATCGCTTCTACCAGGCCCAATTCCGATTCAGTCCAGTTATGCACCGTCATGCGGCAATTGTGCAGTTCAACCATGCCCAACAAACGGTTTTGATGGATGACAGGCACCATCAGCCAGGATTGAATATTCCACTGATGGACAGGGGACGTTTTGGAGTTTTGCCACGATCGCGGTGGAGTAATCTCCCTCTCATCATCCAGTATCCAGGGATCAAACTGCGTATCATCGACGTAAGCACGTTCGTGCCGTTGCAAGACTTCTCGAAAAAGAGGGTTCTCCCGCAATGCCCAGTCTTGCCCTACTAGAGACGCAACCGCTGCCCCTAAATACTCATGCTGAATGGTAACGCTGGTATCAGTTTCCTTACAACGATAGATTAAACATCGACAGACCCGCAATGCTTGCCCCAATTCCTGCACTGCAACAGCGAAAATTTCGTCTGGGTTTAGCGATCGACGGATTGCAGCAGTAATCGAGTTCACCAGTCGCTCTTTGCGTTCTTGAGCAGCGATCGATCGATAGGCCTTGAGCAGCTTATACTGTCCGGCCTGTAGATAAGTAACCAATCGCTCGGCAAAAGGCTCTGGGTCAAGGTTGTTGAAACCTGTGCGGACCTCCGTTGAAAGCCCTGACTTGGCGCTGTGAATCTTCTCAGCCAGTTCTGGGCGGTAGGTGAGGATTCGTTCCAGCAACAAGTCAGCAGCTTTACAAACGGTCCGTCGATCAAATGTCCAAATCCCTTCAAACCGACGTGCTTGGTCCGTTGGAAGCTGGCTAGAAATCTCATCAGCCAATGCTTGCCGTTCCTTACAGATTAAACAGGCTGCGTATCGTGGCCCCATAACCACGAGATGCCATTCTTCTGCGAGGGCATCGGTTGGTTCAAACGCAACCGTTTCGTACTGGCTTGACCGATTGGCAAAATCAGTCTCCGGCGCAGCCAAAACATAGACCTGCTCCGCCCGCTCTGAGATACGCAAATACCGATGGGCTTCCTGACGGTAAAAGCGCTCCCGTTGAAAGCTAGCGATGACCAAAGATGTGTTGACCCCAGCCAAAACCTGGTCTTCCATTGCATGGGAAAGGGCCGTCAAGGAAGACTTAAAGTAGATCTGAGTTCTCAGGTCAGGTAGCTCTCGCAGCAGATCTTCCAGAATGGAAGTGGCGTTGCTCATCGAGGAATAATTGATTCATTGCTAAGCCCACTATACCGTTTCAACCTTCACATCAGCGCGATCGTCGAATTTTTAACTTGAATTAGGCAACAAAAATTAACACAGCGGACATATCAGAAACAGGTTTATTCCTTCAGGTAAAAATGACAACAAGGACACATAAAGGGGATTACACTTCCGCTAAAAATTTGCTAGAAACGGGGTGAATTTAAGTATCACCTATGGACTGGATTTCTGCCGTTTGGACTACGTTATCTGCCACCAGTGCATGGATGGGATGGAATCTTTTTTTAGCCCTGGTGCCGTTTGTACTGAGCATTTGGCTGTTTCGAATTGCACCATCCCGATCCGTCCTATGGTGGGTTGGACTGCTCCTATTTGTTGCCTTTTTGCCCAATGCTCCCTACGTTTTAACGGATGTTATTCACCTCGTAACTGACATCCAAAACAACGATTCATTGGCAATCAGCACATTAGTCATCATTCCTAAATATCTGCTGTTTGTGTTTGTTGGGTTTGAGGCATACGTGCTCTGTCTCATCAACCTGGGCACCTTCCTAAAACATCAGGGATTGGGCAGCTTTGTCCCGCAGGCGGAATTGATTCTGCATGCTCTAAGCGCGATCGGAATTTATTTGGGCCGCATTGAGCGATTCAACAGTTGGGATATTGTTACCCGTCCTCACCATGTGCTTAGCAGCATCGTTGAAAGCTTAATCGATAGGCGTCCCCTGGCTTTTATAATGGTTGCCCTTCTGGTGATCGCAGGTTTCTATTGGCTGCTGAAACAGGTAACGCTGGCTGTTCTCTTGAAGAAGCACTACACCAAAACGTTGGAGCAATTGAACAGAACGAACCGTTCGGAAGCCTAGTAGAAGTAAAGGTTCTAGGCAAAACCTTGCTAATACACAGACTCCTCTAGTCCATGATTGGAAATCATTTGCTATGGACTAGAGGCAGATAAGCTGCATTCATAAAAAGTAAAGAAATGTTTACAAAACTTCACGCTCTGTGATACTTTACCCCTAAAGGCTAAGATTTGTTTCTCTTAAGCCTTTAGTTTCTCATTTTTGTTCAATTACCAATTTCACAAGTGGTTTGTCCTATGCCATTTACCATCGATTCAGCTCGTGGAATTTTTCCCGAAACCTTGGCGGCTGATGTAGTGCCAGCTACGATCGCTCGCTTCACTCAACTTAGCGCTGAGGATCAGCTTGCATTGATCTGGTTTGCTTACCTTGAAATGGGTAAAACAATTACCATTGCGGCTCCAGGAGCCGCTAACATGCAGTTCGCTGAAACAACTCTGAATCAAATTCAAAAATGTCCTTTCGAGATCAAGCTCAAGTGATGTGCGATTTGGCCAACCGTGCCGACACACCCATTGGGAGAACCTATGCTACCTGGTCTGCCAATATCAAGCTAGGGTTCTGGTATCAACTTGGACAGTGGATGGAAAAAGGAATCGTTGCTCCTATCCCGGAAGGGTATCGGCTTTCTGCGAATGCATCGGCTGTACTGCAAGCAATCAGGCAACTCGATCCAGGTCAGCAAATCACCGTGTTGCGAAATGCTGTAATCGGTATGGGATTTGATTCAAGCAAGTTGGGCAGTTACAACCGTGTTGCTGAACCTGTTGTAGTTCCCAAAGAGCTATCACAACGGACGCAGGTAACAATTGAAGGTATCGACAATCCGACTGTGTTGAGCTACATGAACAACCTCAACGCAAACGACTTTGATGCCTTGATTGAGTTGTTTGAACCGAATGGCGCTCTACAACCTCCATTTCAAAAGCCGATCGTTGGCAAGGAAGCGGTTCTTCGGTTCTTCAAGGAAGACTGTCAAAATCTTAAGTTAATGCCTGAGCGTGGCGTAATTGAGCCTGCCGAAGATGGCTATACCCAGATAAAAGTGACTGGCAAAGTGCAAACCCCTTGGTTTGGCGCAGGGGTTGGAATGAACATGGCCTGGAGATTTTTACTAGGTCCAGACAACAAGATTTTCTTTGTGGCGATCGACCTATTGGCATCTCCTAAGGAGCTGTTGAATCTGGTTCGTTAGTTCCGTAGGGGCATTGCAATGCAATGCCCCGCAGAAAACACCCAAGATGAAATCAGGTCTAAAATTATGAGAGAGAACTTATTACAATGTTACAAGCAAGGTTTGGGCAGAAGAGGCTGAAGAATCGTTTGGCGGCAAGTCATAAAGTAAAGCCCAATTACCGATTCCGCTTCCTTGTTGCTAATAACCTGATTGGGTCTAACAACGTAGCATTTACGCTAAAAGCAATGGAGTGAATAAATCCGGGTCGAATGATGCACGTGAGTGATATTAGATGGTCTCAAACAGAAAAGAAGATAGCTAGAGCTGCTTTCGATCAAGCTTATAAACGAGAGATGAACGCCTTGTTAGAAGAGGTTCGTGAAAGGACAAGTGCAATTACGGAGATCGACGATTTATGGCGTTTGCATGATCTTCTAAGTGCTAGAAGACATGATATCGACGGTAAATATGACTACCGTTATTCAGTGCTCGTCTTTGTCTTCGCTGGACTCATCAAAGACGGTTGGCTACATCTCAGCGAACTGGATGGATTGGATCCGGATAAACTCACAAAAATAGCGGCCCTTACTCGTATGTGACATCAGTTTCCAGTCGGGATTGCTGTTCAGCCTGGACAATTGCCTGGTAGGTTGAGCTGATAGCGTCGGGATCAACTGAGATTGAGGTGATCCCAGCGAATAAGATCCTCAACTAATTCAGGAAAGCGGGCGGGGGCCTCTCCACAAATTGAGCAAGGGATTCCCGCCTGGGTTGCCTGTTGAATTAAATGGGCGATCGCAGCTTTGACTGCTGGATGACGTTCATCAAAAGCGGCGGCCATTTGCCCATTATCGCGATCGATGCCCAATAACAGTTGGGTCAAATCGTTTGTTCCGATCGAAATTCCCTGTACCCCAGCTTTAACATAATCGGGAATGAGAAAAGGACGGATGGCACTTCTGCCATAATCCAGAGCTGAAACTGAGAATTTTCTGTTAATCCCGCTCGAAGTACGTGCTGGCGGCAAAAGCTAAACTCTTCAACAGTACGGACAAAGGGCAGCATCAAATGAATATTTGAATACCCCAACTGTTGCACTCTCACAAGGGCTGCTAGCTCCAGTTCAAACAAGGCTGGATGAATCATGTAGCTAAGCGTGCCTCGCATCCCCAATGTCGGATTTGTCTCATCCAATGCGGTGCCTCCCCATAAGCCTTGGAACTCGTGGGAGCGCAAACCAGGGAGCGGTAATAAACTGGGCGGGGCATTAGAGCCGCCGCAAATCGAACGAGACTTTCTGACAAGACATTGATAAAGTCCTCGTGGCGACCTTCTTGCAGCCAGGAATGGGGGTGTTGGTTAAAAGGGCGATCGCCAGCAACTCTGAACGCAGTAGCCCAATCCCATCAACGGGTAGATCTGCAAGGCTGACTAGCGCTTCAGGTTGACTAATGTTCACCATAAGTTGAGTATCGATTGGCCCTCGATCTAGTCCGCGGGGTACTTCAGGAGCCAGCGTGGTGAGAATAGGGGGATGGCTAGGCGACCGGGAAGACAGTGAAGGAATGGATTTCACAGGGGTCTGTCTGCCTGGTCCGATCATTGGCTTTGTAGTTTCCTGGGAGGTGGTTTCTTGCCCCGTAGCGCTTTCAAAAGCTAATAGGGCCGGATCCGGGAAGACTGATTTGCTAAATAGACTTTGCCCTGATTACCATCAACAATTACCAGATCACCTGTCCGCACCTGTTGAGTAACATTTGCCACGCCCATAACCGCAGGCACCCCTGATTCTCGAGCAATAATGGCAGCATGGCTGGTTACGCTGCCTTGCTCCGTCACAATGGCGGCGGCTTGTCTTATCAGTCGTAGCCAGTGGGGAGGAATGGTTTCTGCAATTAGAACAGTCCCCGGCAAGATAGTCTCCCTTGCTTCATCTAGGCTGGCGATTACCCTTGCTCTTGCGATCGCTCTCCCTTTAGCCACGGCCAACCCGCTTAACAGTAACCGAGCACCTGGGATAGCCCCACCTCGTTCATCATGTGTGAATGAAGGCGGGGTATCCTGCTGGTCTGACTGTAAGGATCGCGGCTGTTGCGGTGAAACGGACAATGGCGAAATCACCTGCGTTATGTAGAAGCTGGATTGAGTAGACTCTGTTTCATTGAGCGCCCATTCCAGTTCGAGCGGGGTTCCTAAATCTGCCACGAGACGCTGCGCTAACTGAACTAACTGTTTAATCTGGTGATCAGTTAAGACATAGCGTTTTTGCTGTTCTTCAGGCACCAGATAAGCTTGTAGAACGGATGACGGGTGAGAGGCCAAAATCTTTGGAGATTGCACTCTTTGAGGCTTCGCAGGAATTGGAGACATGGATGATACATTGCGAGCAGCCCAGCGTATATCGGTTTCGTTCCAGTCCTCAACCGGTGGGGAAATCTGCGATCGCTCCGTCCCATTAGATTCAATCGTCCCCAAACTATAACTAACGGATTTGTAGCCCAATTGCTGATTCAGAATATTGCCACTTACCGGATCAATTTCATAGGTGTCTGGTTTCACATCTCCCCAGGCGATCGCCATGCCCAGTCCAGTGGTGGCCTGTATCTCTAGCCTGTCAATTTGGGCATACACAGTTCCTGCCGCCGCTGCCTGAGCTAGAGGCTGCACCAAAACCGCCAAACAAATTTGATGTAAGGGGATTCCAGACCGCTGCCAGTAGAATAGACTCCTTGCACCAAAGAAATCGGCCCAGAGGTGCTTCAAACCGAGGACTATGTCGTCTTCACTGGTTCCACATGCTTGAATCTCAAATAGAGCAGAACTTTTCCAACCACAACTGGATTGGGTTTGGCAGATCGTTCCGTTCTTCTTAGACTTAGTGAAGGCCGTAAAACAAGGGCCGAGGTGTTTAGGGTTTCAATGGTTGATCGCAGTTCTGTAATTAGGTCGTCTGATAAGGGCGTTAATTCAATCGCTTGTCGAATTTGCTTGGCGATCGCCTGTAGCTGACGAGGGTTTTCAATATCTAGGCGAAGTGAGGAACCAGGTAAATCAGAGAACAATGGCTCTGCCCAGTTAATCGCTTCCAAAAACTGCCAAAACGCTTTGGCAGAAATCACAAAACCCGGTGCAACAGGATATCCCTTCTGCAACAGACGCCCTAAATAATAGGCTTTGTGCCCCACCGCAGAAAGATGTTCCGGCTGTATCTGATCAAGCCTGTGGAGAATCACCAACGTTGCAACAGGCAGTAAGTAGATAGCCTAATCTTAGAATTCCCTGACCATCAGATATTCTTTCCTAAGAATGAATCCATAATCACACTGTTATAGCAAAGTGCTGTGTGCTGAGGACTGAGTGTGAAAGCCAGTCGTTGCAATACTCTCAGTAGTTTGATTGTCCTAACATGTAGCAGTACTGGTATAACACCCATTACTTCCAAAAAAAATCCCCTACCAATTACGGTAGGGGATTTTTAATTGCTTATTACCCAATGGGTTTCACTGTAGGAAACCGTTAGGGGAACTTGCCAGCAGTTGCAGACAGCACGAAGGCAGCATAGGTCAGGACGTAACCAACCGCAAAGTGGGTTAGACCAACCAGACGGGCCTGAACGATGGACAGTGCCACAGGCTTGTCTTTCCAACGAACCAGGTTCGCCAAAGGTGTGCGCTCGTGTGCCCAAACCAGGGTTTCGATCAGTTCCTGCCAGTAACCTCTCCAGGAGATTAGGAACATGAATCCAACAGCCCAGCACAAGTGCGCGAGCAGGAACATCCATGACCAAACCGACAGGTTATTCACCCCATAAGGGTTGTAACCGTTGATGGTTACTGCTGAGTACTGCCACAGGTAGTCTCTAAACCAGCCCATCAAATAGGTTGAGCTTTCGTTGAACTGAGAGACATTGCCTTGCCAGATACCGAGATGCTTCCAGTGCCAGTAGAAGGTGACCCAACCAATGGTATTCAGCATCCAGAAGGTAGCTAGATAGAAGGCATCCCAAGCAGAGATGTCGCAAGTACCGCCCCGACCAGGACCATCGCAGGGGAAACTGTAGCCGAAGTCTTTCTTATCCGGCATTAGCTTGGAGCCACGGGCATCCAACGCACCTTTGACCAGAATCAACGTGGTGGTATGCAGACCTAGCGCGATCGCATGGTGAACCAGAAAATCGCCAGGACCAATGGTCAAGAAGAGGGAATTGGTGCCGCTATTGATGGCATCGAGCCAACCGGGCAACCAGACGTTGCCATAGTTCGGCCAAGCGGTGGCAGCAATGCTATCTGGGTTAGACAGCAGCGTGCTCAATCCGTAAACCACTTTTCCGTGAGATGCCTGAATGAACTGGGCAAACACCGGTTCAATCAAGATTTGCTTCTCAGGAGTGCCGAAAGCAACGACAACATCATTGTGAACATACAGACCGAGGGTATGGAAACCCAGGAAGAGAGATACCCAGCTTAGGTGGGAGATAATCGCCTCCTTGTGGTTCAGAACCCGAGCCAGCACGTTGCCCTTGTTCTGGTCAGGATCGTAATCCCGAACCCAGAAGATTGCACCATGAGCAAACGCACCGACCATCAGAAATCCAGCGATGTACTGGTGATGGGTATAGAGTGCTGCTTGCGTGGTGAAATCCTTCGCCAGGAAGGCATAGGGCGGCATGGAGTACATATGCTGCGCCACCAGGGAGGTAATTACACCCAGGCAAGCCAGGTGCCAACCTAACTGGAAGTGCAGGGAGTTGTTGTAGGTATCGTAAATGCCTTGGTGAGGCAGATTGAATTGACCTTCAACGGGACGGCCAAAGAAGGATTTAGCGTCCAGCATCTCCTTGATGTTGTGGCCAATCCCAAAGTTGGTGCGGTACATGTGGCCTGCAATGATAAGCAGCACTGCGAGGGCCAGATGGTGATGGGCAACATCCGTCAACCATAGAGATTCGGTCTGAGGATGGAACCCACCCAGAAACGTCAGAATTGCGGTTCCTGCACCTTGGGATGTGCCAAATACATGGCTTGCCGTATCAGGGTTCTGTGCGTAGACTCCCCAGTTTCCTGTGAAGAAGGGAGCTAAACCAGCCGGATGAGGCGGTGTAGACAGGAAGTTATCCCAACCTACGTGTTGACCGCGAGACTCAGGAATGGCCACGTGAATCAGGTGACCAGCCCAGGCTAAGCAGCTTACCCCAAATAGACCGGCCAGGTGGTGGTTCAAGCGAGATTCAGCATTCTTGAACCAGGCAAGGCTGGGACGGAACTTGGGCTGTAGGTGCAGCCAACCTGCGAACAGGAAAATGGCTGACAGGATCAGGAGGAAAATAGCGCCTTGATACAGGTCACCATTTGTTCTGACCCCCTGGGTATACCACCAGTGATAAACACCGGAGTACGAAATATCAACGGGGTAAGACGCACCAGCTTGAGTAAACGCCTCTACTGCGGGCTTACCAAATTGAGGGTCCCAAATCGCATGGGCAATGGGACGGATATGTAGTGGATCTTTAATCCATTGTTCAAAATTGCCTTGCCAGGCCACGTGGAACAGGAGTCCAGAGGTCCAGAGGAAGATGATTGCAATGTGTCCGAAATGGGAAGCAAAAATCTTTTGGTAAAGATTCTCCTCCGTCATTCCGTCATGGCTCTCAAAATCATGAGCTGTGGCGATCCCGTACCAGATACGACGGGTTGTCGGATCTTGAGCGAGGTCCTGGCTAAAGCTTGGAAATTTAGTCGCCATATTCTACTTGGTTCTCCTCGCGCTCATCCTAATGAAAGTGTGCGAGCCAGGAAGAATGCCCAGGTTGTAGCAATTCCCCTAGGAGGTAGTGAGCAACCCCACAGCCCGCCCCTGAATGATACTCAGCGCACGGGGCTGAATGGATGGTGCAACTTTCAGCTTATTGTGTGCCCAAACGATCGACTCAATCAGTTCTTGCCAGTAGCCACGACCACTAAACAGGAACATTAGACTGAATGCCCAAACAAAGTGAGCACCCAAGAACAGTAAGCCATAGGCTGACAGAGCTGAACCGTAGGACGTAATCACCTGGGTAGCCTGTGCCCAAAGGAAGTCACGTAACCAACCATTAATGGTGATAGCACTTTGAGCAAAGTTACCAGCGGTGATATGTGCCACCGAGCCATCCGGGTTTACTGCACCCCACACATCCGACTGCATCTTCCAACTGAAGTGGAAAATGACGATCGAAATGGAGTTATACATCCAGAACAGACCCAGGAAGACATGGTCCCAACCAGAAACCTGGCAGGTGCCGCCCGTCCGGGACCGTCGCAGGGGAAGCGGAAGCCCAAATTTGCCTTGTCTGGAATCAGACGAGAGCTACGGGCAAACAGTACACCCTTCAGCAGGATTAATACCGTTACGTGAATGGTGAAAGCGTGGATATGGTGAATCAAGAAGTCAGCCGTACCCAGAGGGATAGCGGAAAGTGCGACCTTCCCACCAATTGCCACAATGTCTCCATTAAAGACCTGACTTGCAGGAGCCAGAGCATTAGGAGCAGTACCTCCGGGAGCCGCAAAGTGCAGCCCTTGGATCCATTGTGCAAAGATAGGCTGAAGCTGAATTCCCGTATCCGAGAACATATCCTGAGGACGACCAAACGCCCGCATCGTGTCGTTGTGGACGTAGAGACCGAAGCTGTGGAAGCCCAGGAAGATAGAAACCCAGTTCAGGTGGGAAATGATGGCATCGCGGTGACGGATCACCCGATCCAGCAAGTTGTTTTGATTCACGACAGGGTCATAATCACGCACCATAAAGATGGCACCGTGAGCAGCTCCACCAACGATGAGGAAGCCACCAATCCACATGTGGTGAGTGAAAATAGACAGCTGCGTTGCGTAGTCCGTTGCCAGGTAAGGATACGGTGGCATGGAGTACATGTGCTGCGCAACGATGATGCTCAGAGAACCCATCATTGCCAGGTTGATTGCCAACTGAGCGTGCCAAGAGGTGGTCAGGATCTCATACAGACCCTTGTGGCCCTCGCCAGTAAAAGGACCCTTGTGGTTCTCAAGGATTTCCTTCATGCTGTGGCCAATACCCCAGTTGGTGCGGTACTGGTGGCCAGCAATGATAAACAGAACCGCGATCGCCAGGTGGTGGTGCGCGTTATCTGTTAACCAGAGGCTACCGGTTACCGGATTCAAACCACCCTTGAAGGTCAGGAAGTCTGAATATTCAGCCCAGTTGAGGGTGAAAAATGGCGTCAGTCCCTTTGCGAAGCTGGGGAACAGATCTGCCATCAGGTTTGAATTCAGAATGAACTCGTGTGGCAGAGGGATGTCCTTGGGGGCGACTCCAGAATCAAGAAGTTGGTTAACGGGCAACGCAACGTGAATGATGTGCCCAGCCCAACCCAACGAACCACAGCCCAGCAGAACTGCTAAGTGGTGATTCATCATCGATTCAGCATTCTGGAACCACTCCAGCTTTGGTGCCCGCTTATGGTAGTGGAACCAGCCAGCGAACAGCATCAAAGCTGCCATGACTAGCGCACCAATGGCCGTGCAGTAAAGCTGAAAACTATTGGTGAAGCCTTCGCCTCTCCACATGTAAAACAATCCAGAAGTGATCTGGATTCCGTGGAAACCACCACCAACATCTGCATTCAAAATTTCTTGACCAAAGATAGGCCAGACAACTTGCGCACTGGGTTTTATTCCAGTGGGGTTAGCCATCCAGGCTTCAAAATTTGAAAATTTAGCGCCATGAAAATACATGCCACTTAGCCAGATGAAAATTACAGCTAAGTGTCCAAAGTGGGCGCTAAAGATTTTGCGAGATACGTCTTCTAAGTCACTAGTATGGGTATCAAAATCATGAGCGTTAGCGTGAAGGTTCCAAATCCAGGTTGTGGTTTTGGGACCCTAGCTAAGGTGCGGTCGAAATGACCCGGCTGGCCCCATTTCTGAAAGGAAGTAGGTACCGGATCCTTGTCGACAACCACCCTCGCCTTCGCTGGTCGCTCCGGTGGGCTAATTGTCATTGAGACTCTCCTCTCTCTAGACAAGGAACGAGGAATCTCTAATGCCAGGCATCACTCCATTTTTTTCTGAACCTACTGCCCAGACGAGCAGCCGCTTCACATTTCGAAAAACTAAGGTCATGAGTCCTATTAACTGACTCGTGAAGCGCCAAGACAAGATGACTTGCCTCAAGTTCAGAGAACGAAGCAACCATTGCCATATGAACAAAAAGCCCATCAGACAATGAAAACAGCCTGGTAAGAGTTCTCATCTGTGACATTATAGGACTTGCCCTACATCGTATCTGGAGCCGGTTAACAATAATTCAAGATCGTTCAATTCCTGATGCTGACTGGCTTCCGAATCCATGCGTGAGGGTAAATGTCAAGAGGTAGATGATTTTGTTTACGGAACTAAAGGATACGAAAAATCAATAAGCTTGTTAGCTAAAGTAAATACATTGTTGATGTATAGAAATAAATCTATAAAAATTTTTCGACTTTCTAATAAAGTGAGTTAATTCTCTAAATTAATTTTCATTTAGTAGTGCTTAATACAGACTCAACTCTTCTCAGGATCAGGGTTTGGGGTTATGGGAAACGAAGGTATTTAATTGAATACTTAACTGATCTAATTCTTTCGCGGAGGCGTTTGAACGACAGGAGCACCAGCATTCAGAATTTCGCGACGATCGCCCGATAACGGTGGATAAATCCGCTCACAGTTAATGACTTGCTTTGTTTTCTTGGCCGCTTCTCCGGTAGAAACAACCTCTCGATCCCACCCTTCGGTATAAACGGCACCCCAGCGACCGAGGTCCAGCACCGTCACATACCACTCAATCCGCAACGGCAGCATTTCTTTTTCTAAAAGATCGCAGACGACATTGTGCCCAGCAAATCGTCCCATCGGTCGCGCGTGTTGACAGGACATGACTGACACATGGGTATCATCCACCCTTGCCCAGGCGTCATCTCCGGCGGCAAAAACATTTTTTACACCTTTGACTTGCATAAATTCGTTGACCGGAAGGCGTCCGAGGCGATCGCGCTCAACAGGAAATTTTGCGGTCAGGAGTTAGCCCGCATCCCTGCTGTCCACACGACCGTAGCGGCTGGAATGAATTCGCCCGATGCGAATGTCACGCCAGATGGATCAATGGACGTGACCGAAACTCCCATACGCAGTTCTACGTTGAGCGATCGCGCCGCTTCTTCAATTACGGGTCGGGCACTGTCCCCCATATCTGAGCCAACCTGCGGATTATGGTCGATCAAAATGACTCGAATTCGCTGGATCGCTTCATCCCCTTGTGGGCTTGCTGGATTGCTGTTCGCAATTTTCCTGGCATTTCTGTTGCCGCTTCGATTCCAGTTAAACCAGCACCCACCACCAGCACCGTGTATTGACCGGGGATTCCGGCTGCGTAGGTAAGCTGTTCAGATGGGCATTCAATTGAGTCGCTTCATTATAAGTATCGACCGCAAACGTGTATTTTTCTAAACCAGGGATATTGGGACGATAAAGGCGGCTACCCAGGGCGAAAATGAGGCGATCGTACTCTACAGACAGGTGCCCGTCGCAGGTGTCTATGGTTACAGACTGCTGCTGATGGTCAATGTCAACCACCTGACCCTCAATGCGTTTAACCCCGATCGGCTGCAGCACGTCATCCAACGGAATTCGGACCTGGCTTAAATCGGCTTCATAATCACGAACCCGAATATTGTGATAGGCATCCCGATTCACCAGGGTAATTTCAACCTGATCGGAACCAATCCCTAACTCATCCAGTTCTCGAGCAGCACCAACGGCGCTCCACAGCCCTGCAAATCCGCCACCCAGAACGAGAATTTTTTTCATATTGGCTCTTTAATTTGAGGTGGGAGTTTAGGAGGTTACGGGTTGAGGTAGGGGGTTCAGGTACAGGGTTAAGAGAATCAATTCAGAATCTACAGTTAAAGATTCTGAATTGGTAGCGTTTGCAGAAAAATCTTATGAATCGAGGGGGTTTGATTCCGGTATAGTTCCCTATGGCAACAGCAATGATATGTAGGAGTGTACTTCAGTGCTGGAAGTGAGTCGCTGGCGGACGATTGTCAGGATCTTGATTGCAACCTTATTGATCACCCTTCTGGTCATAAGCCCGATCGGACATTCCAGTTCGATAGCGGCTCGCAAGGGTAAAGCCCCGCGATCGGATCAGTCCCAGTCTTCCACAAAGCTGGTCGGCAAGATAGCAGAAACCTCACCACCTGTTGCAATTCAGGAGCTGGGCAAAGCCTTTGAGGATTATCAGCCCCAGGTTGACATTTTAAGCCCGAAACCCAATGAGGTGCTGTCTGACAATACGGTTAGCGTCCGATTCCAGGTCAAAGATTTGCCCATCTTTAAGGATGAGAAACTGGGCCTCGGTCCTCACCTCCATGTATTGCTCGACAACCGGACCTATCAGGCCGTCTACGACACCAGCAAGCCCCTGGTGTTTGAAAACCTTGATCCCGGAACCCACACCATTCGGGTCTTTGCCTCCCGTCCCTGGCATGAGAGCTTCAAGAACGAAGGAGCCTATGCCCAAGTCAGCTTCCATGTCTTTACCAAAACGGGTGAAAATCGTCCCGACCCTGCGCTGCCCCTACTCACTTACAGTCGCCCTCAAGGGAGCTATGGCGCAGAGCCAATTATGTTGGATTTCTATCTAACGAACGCTCCCCTTCATCTCGTTGCCCAGGAGAGCGCCAAAGACGATATTCCTGACTGGCGAATCCGGTGCACGGTCAATGGGGAAAGTTTTGTCTTAGACCGCTGGCAGCCCATTTATCTAAAGGGGTTTAAACCTGGTAAAAACTGGATCCAGCTTGAGTTTCTAGATGAAAAGGGCAATCTGATAAACAACGTCTTTAACAACACTGTGCGGGTCATTGCCTACGAGCCTGGTGGGAAAGATACCCTTTCCCGCTTAACTCGTGGTGAGCTTTCTGCCAGTGAGGCCAGGGGCATTGTGGATCCGAACTATGTACCGGAAGAACCCCAGCCCACTCCCAGTCCGAGTCCCGTAACTCCCACCCCTAACCCGACTCCAACACCTACTCCGACTCTGGTTGTTCCGCCAATTCGGCCAACACCATCTCCAACTCCCGGTGTTAAGTCAAGTCCTCTGCCAACCCCCATACCCATCCCAACTGAGCTTAGTAAGCCCAAGGCCATTTCCCTTCTCCTGTCCCTGAACGCCCCAGCCCAACTCCTTTTTCCAGTCCGGTGAAGGAGTCACCCAAGAAGGATGTCTTACAAAAGGACGCATCCTCGAAAGAAGCATCACCAAAACCGTCTGACGAGAAGAAACTGCCAGAAAAAATCGAAACACCGAAAACCACTGCCCCAGAAGCTACTCAGCCTGAAGCCAAAAACCTGAACGATCGCCCAAATTACCCGGATTCTTGGAGCGCTTTCGGAAGCCGTCTAGTCCTTCGCAACCAAGCTCTCGGCCCTCCCCAGCCCCAGCCCGTCTGCCAGTCCGTTGACCACACCGAAGGCGAGATCTGCTCAACCAACGCCGAAACCAACAGAATCCGCTGAGCCTCAACCAACACAAGAAGCATCTCCGGTTGCACCGAAGCAAGCAGTTCAGCCTGAGCGGCCCAGCATTCAACCTTCCCCTAAGGTCGAGACCGCTCCTGAACCAAAAGGGACGACCCTGGGGCGCGATCGCTTACCTGCCCCGGCCTCAACACCCCCTTACCCAGTCCTTCTCCAACGGTTCAAACACCTCAATCGACTTCAGATATTCGCCCAAGTGCGCCTTCAATCAAGGTCACTCCAACTCCCGCTGTTTTACCTAAACCCGCTGTTTCACCTAAACCTGCTATTTCACCAGAACCAACTGTTCCAACGGATGAAACAACGGTTACTAAACCCCGACCCAAAGCAGAGGCAACCCCTGGAGGAGTAAAAAGCAAGCCAGCAGAGACAAAATGGTTTGACCAGTTTAAGGCTCGAATTGATGAGCTGAAGTCCAAACTTAAACCGGATGAACTGCGCGATCGCGCTCGGCGTTCCGAACCTCTTGCGCCCACAGCATCCCCATCGCCTGAGGCGGCTCCTGCATCCGACAAGTTAACACCTCAACCGACGGCACCCCTAAACCTGTTAATCCCTATAAGCAAGTAGTCCCGGATAAGCCAGCAGTTCCTGTGCCATCAAGTTTTGCCCCAGGTTCCACGTCTACTGAAACGAAGGAAATCAAGTCTGACGAAGCAACGCCACCGCAGCGATCGGCTGCCAGCGAGTTTTATGAACGTCTGAGACGCTCCACTCCCAGTCCAACCGTTTCCCCATCCCCTGATTTGATGCCTGCATCTCCTTGAAAAAGTAGGTAATAGCAACTATGGCAAAGTGCTGCGGACTGAGTACTGAGTACTGAGCACAAAAACCAATTTTGCAATGTTTTCAGCAGTTTGATTGTCCTACCTTGTAGCAGTACTGCGATACAAGAGGTAAGGTGGCAGATGAAGAAATAGGGGATAGGAAATGCCTATTTTTCTAGCTCTTACGGCTATTTCTGTAGCTGATGCTTGATGGCCAACCGTTTCTAGAAGCTAACCCCTACCAATAAGCGCCAACGGGTCCTCCGTTGCTGTCATCGGAGTTATTGCTTCCAGTAGTACCAGTGTTGTTACTGTTACTGTTTGTCGTGGAATTGTCAGTATTACTGCAAAGCCCAAGGGTTGATTCCATCACACCCGTATCCGCATTGCGGACCTGAGACTGGATATATCCCAAACTCGGATTTTGTCCGTTAAAGGGCACCGAGATATAGATGTAGGGCAACCCATCCGCACCCTGAACCGTACTGGTGCTGTTTTCTAAGCCAACCTGTTGGCCACTGTTCACCATTTGCAGAAACATTTCTGTTTGCCCCGGCGCAGCATAAAGGGAAAGCCCCTGTCCAATAACGATGCGACAGTTTGAGTTGCCGTTCACTGAGACAACAGAGCCTTCAGATGCAATAGAGTTTTCAGACGTCATAGCCCCTTCAGATGGAGAAATAACGTTCGAGGGGGCGTCGGTGGAGGGGCAGCTACGAGATTTTGATTAAGACTAATCAATGTATAGGTTGTAACATAGCCGACTCCTAATGACGCAAGAAGCGATAGAACAATTAACTTAATGGAATTTTGATCGCCATTCCCCCAATCTACTTTTGGAGCAGGAGGCGAGAAGTTTGAAGGTGACGACTGCAAGGGGGAATGCTCATCAAACGCTCGGTTAAATGGGATACACGAAGAAAGAATAGACTCTATTTTATAGTTGGAGGAGACAAAACTGCTCTAGCGAGTTTTATTTTAGTGATTGTGTCAAAATATCCTAAAATAGTACACATGTACCTGCAGGCGTACCAAGTTCCTGCGGCGTCAGAATTTGGCCATGCATAAACCCGATGTCTTAAGGTACCCTAAAAGCACAGCGTCTCTACGAAAAGTGCCCACAGAAAGGCTTCCCAGACAATAATTTATGTTCCTTAACGTTGCTCAGTTTGAACCAGTTGTGGGATGCCGTATCCAAAAATCCAGGTTACTCATCTGGCAAGAGTGCCTGGACCTGATGCACAAGTGCCTGGTAGTCGGTTACAGGCTTCGAGATGTAGCCATCGGCACCACTCTGTTTCAAAAACAGTTCACGATCGCCCTCCATAGCGTGAGCCGTGACCAGAAGAACTGGAATGTTGGCGGTTACAGGGTCTTGTTTCAACATTTGCGTGATTTTAATCCCGTCAACCAGCATTCCCTGATAAACACTGTGAGGCAGCGACACATCCATCAAAATAATATCTACGTCCCTCGCTTGGGCAAGTTGCATGACTTCTTCGGCATCTTCAATATGGCGAACCGCCAAACCACCGAGACGGCGAAGGAACGTAGAAAAGATACGAACGTTCCCAAGGTCATCTTCTACAAGCAGAACGGTCTTCATCGTTTTTTCTAGCTCTTTGGCAGCAGTGCCATGATTTCGTCTACAAATGCCTGTTGGTCTACCACTGGCTTAGAGATGTAGCCATCGGCACCGCTCTGTCTCAAAAATCGCTCGCGATCGCCGTCCATAGCATGGGCTGTGACCAAAATAATTGGCAAATTGGCGGTATCGGGGTTCCCTTTAAGCATCTGGGTAATTTTAATACCGTCCATCGGCTGTCCCTGGTAGACGCTGTTTGCCAACGACACATCCATCAAAATGATGTCGGCCTGCTTCGTCTGAGCAATCTGCATCACTTCTTCCACGTCTTCCGTATGCTTGACCGACATACCGCCACGTTTGGTCAAAATTTTCGAGAAGACCCGCGCATTAATTTCTTCGTCTTCTACTATCAGAACGGTTTTCATTATTTTTATTTCCTAACTCTTCGGCAGCAGTGCCAGAATTTCGTCTACAAATGCTTGATGATCTATTACTGGTTTAGAAATATAGCCATCGGCACCGCTCTGTCTCAGAAACGTTTCACGATGGCCCTCCATCGCATGGGCCGTGACCAAAATGATGGGCAGGCTGGCGGTTTGAGGGTTCCCTTTCAAAATTTGAGTTATTTTAATGCCGTCTACTGGCTTCCCTGATACAGGCTATGGGGAAGCGATACATCCATCAAGATGATGTCAGCCTCCCGTGCTTGGGCTATTTGCATCACTTCTTCCACGTCTTCAGTATGTTTGACCGTCATACCGCCACGCTTTGTCAAGATCTTCGAGAAGACGCGTGCATTGTTCACGTCGTCCTCCACTATCAGAACGGTTGTCATGATGCTTTCCTTTCGGATAACCCGGCATGATGCAATTGACAGACGCAATCTTACTGCGAAAAGGGACAACGGGTGTTGGGGATCTGCCACTATGCTAATCGCCAGTAGACCCAATTTACACAAAGGTTTTGTGAATTCAGGAACGAGGAATATGGCTCATGGCTAAACAATTGAATATGCTCCCGGCAGGACAGGTAATTACAACTGCCCTGCATACGGAGATGCAGCAGTCCTATCTCGAATATGCCATGAGCGTCATTGTGGGCCGTGCATTGCCCGATGTGCGCGATGGCCTAAAGCCGGTGCATCGGCGAATTTTGTACGCCATGCACGAATTGGGGTTGGTTCCCGATCGTCCCTATCGCAAATGTGCCCGTGTTGTCGGCGACGTGTTAGGTAAGTACCACCCCACGGTGATCAAGCGGTTTATGATGCGCTGGTCCGCATGGTGCAGGACTTTTCCAGTCGCTACCCGTTGCTGGCAGGCCACGGCAATTTTGGTTCGGTTGATGACGATCCACCCGCCGCTATGCGGTATACCGAAACTCGCCTGGCCGCGATCGGCAACGAAGGGTTATTGACCGAAATTGGCGATGCAACCGTTGACTTCACAGGCAATTTTGATAATTCACAGCAGGAGCCGATCGTTCTGCCAGCCCAGTTGCCATTTTTGCTGCTAAATGGAAGTTCGGGCATTGCAGTGGGTATGGCAACCAATGTTCCACCCCACAATCTGGGTGAGATTGTGGACGGACTGATTGCCCTAATTGACTCGCCCAGTTTGTCGGATGAGAAGTTGTTTGAGCTGATTCCCGGACCCGATTTTCCCACAGGGGCGAAATCATTGGAACGGATGGCATTCGAGAAGCGTATACCACGGGACGGGGCAGCGTTCCAATGCGGGGCGTTGCCCAAATTGAGGAAATTCAAACGGGCCGAGGGAAGCACCGTCGCACCGCGATCGTGGTAACAGAACTCCCCTATCAAGTCAACAAAGCGGCCTGGATTGAGAAGATGGCCGATTTGGTCGCTCAAGGCAAGCTGGACGGGATTTCTGACATTCGGGATGAGAGCGATCGAGAAGGCATTCGAGTGGTGATTGAACTGCGACGAGAGGCGAACCCTCAGAAAATTCTCAGTTTCCTCTATCGTCAAACGGCGCTTCAAACCAACTTTGGCACAATCATGCTGGCGCTTGACAACGGGCAACCCCGTCAAATGCCGCTGCGGGACTTGCTTCAGCAGTTTCTGAACTTTCGCGAAGAAACCCTCACCCGCCGTTACCAGCACGAACTGGACAAAGCAGAGAATCGTGCCCATACGGTTGAAGGTCTGTTGTTGGCACTCTCCCACCTGGATGAGATTATTGACATTCTCAGAAATGCGCCCGACGGCAGCACCGCAAAGGTTACGTTCCTGGAGCAGTTTGACCTTAGCGATCGTCAGGCCGATGCCATTCTGGCAATGCCGCTACGTCGTCTGACTGGGATGGAGCGGCAAAATCTTCAGGATGAATTTGATGAATTAACCGCCCGTATGCAGGACCTACAGCGCTTACTGGGCGATCGTCGAGAGCTGCTCAAAGCCCTCAAGAAAGACCTGCGGGCGCTGAAGAAAAAGTATGGCGACGAGCGACGCACTCGGATTGTCAGTGTTAATGGTCATTTAACCAATGGCAATGGACATTCAGGAGATAGGGGTCGGGAGTCAGGAGTCAGGAGTCAGGAGTCAGGAGGAGAGTCCCCTACTCCCTACCCCCTACTCCCCACTCCCCTTTTGAGGAAGAAGAAGCTCAGGATACGGTTTTAGAAATCACGCAACGTGGCTATATTCGCCGGATCGCACCAAAAACCTACCAGCGCAGCCGCAATCGTATGACCGAAAAGCCAACCAAGGTGTTGGAGGAAGGCGATGATTTTGTCGAGCAAACTTACTTCGCAACAACGAAGCAAACGTTAGTTGTGCTGACCCGTAATGGAAAAGCATACCCGCTCGATATTGGGGATATTCCCAAGCCTCTAGTAAGGCTGCAAAAGGGGTCCCGTTGGTAACGTTGCTGCCGCCTTCTGCTCAGGGCGATCGCAATACGGTCGTCGGAAGCTTTATTCTGCCTGAAACGTTGGAAGAAACCTATCTGCTGCTAATGACCGCTCAGGGACGGGTCAAACGCATTCCTTTAACTGAATTTACGGATCTAACGGGACGTGGCTTAACCCTATTGAAATTGAAGGAAGACGACCAATTAGCTTACATCAACCTAGTTGAAACGGGCGATCAGTTTGTTTTAGCGACCTCTGGCGGACGGTTGCTGCGGTTAGAAGTCAATGACGAGCAACTGCCAATTCTCAGCCGTACTGCCCAGGGGAATCTGGCTATCCGAATTCGTAAACAGGAAAAACTGGCTGGTTGTGCGGTTATATATCAGGAAGACGACCTGCTACTCCTGTCAGAGCAAGGCTATGCTAAACGGTTGCCGACCGATGCGGTACGCCTCTCAAGTGTTGGCGAACTTGGTACGCAGGCATTTCAGTTTACGAAAAAGCAGACGTTTTGGCAGGCGTCGTCGCTGTTTTCCCAGATGCCGAGGTGATAACGGTAACCAGCACCAATCGCGTTGCCCGTCTTGGTAGGAATGATGTGTCGCTGAAGAGCCGAGACGATAAGGGCGATCGCGTTCTCAAGCTTGAGCCGGATGAGTTAGTAACGGATGTGATTTTGCCGCAACTTCCAATTCCCGAAACGGAGGAGGACACTGAGTGACGCAATGGCCTTCATCCCAATGGCTAAAAAGCTGGATGAACCCCTCCTAAAAATCTCCCTCTCCTGAAAATCTGTTAGTTTCAGGGTAGCTTGTTGTATCTCTACCCGTTCACCAGCGGCCGCTTCAATGGCTTTGGTGTTGGAAGTAATCAGTATGCCCTACAACAAATTCAGCCTCCGTAAAGCAACCCAAGATTTTGATTTGACTTTGGTAGAGGGGAAATATATTATCCGCTTCCTCCAACGGACACCATTCTTGGAATGTTGATATGGATGGTTCAGGAGGGTTAGAAGCGTAGTCGAGCTTGAAGCGATCGCACTTCAGAATTACCCTAAAATCAATGAATGCATGGGTAGACCTGGAGATGTGTTGATGAACAGCGCTAGCTGCCATCATTAACAACTTAAAATCATTACGATTTGGGCACCCTCAACGCATGAATAGCCCGATGTAGCAGGCGGTATTGTGGCAAAAGTTGTACTGGAAAACATTTACAAGAGCTTTCAGAAGGGAAGCCGGGACGTGGGAGTTGGGAATCGGGAAGACTCCCATTCCGCATCCCACTCCCCACACCCTACGGCTGTTTTACGCGCCATTAACCTGACGATTCAAGATGGTGAATTTATGGTGCTGGTCGGACCTTCAGGCTGCGGAAAGAGCACTCTTCTGCGACTGATTGCCGGACTAGAAGAACTCACGGGCGGCAACATTTGGGTGGGTGATCGACTGGTCAACGATCTACCACCCAAACAGCGGGACATTGCAATGGTTTTCCAGAATTACGCTCTGTATCCGCACATGACCGTATACGAGAATCTGGCATTTGGCCTGCGACGAACGATGGGAGGAATTGGGGAATCGGAAATCGGGAGTGGGTTAGAGGGGTCAGGGGTCAGGAGTCAAAGGTCAGAACTAATTCAAAATTCAAAATTCAAAATTCAAAATTCTTCCACACCCCGTACCCCACACCCGACACTTCCCCTCTGGGCTGAGAACCTTCTCATCTCTACCACGCGGAACCTGCCAAAGGGGCTTCGCTACCGATCAAACCGAGAGAAGACAATTCATCAGCAGGTAAAGGAAGTCGCACATATTCTGCAAATCGAAACCTTGCTAAACCGCCTACCCAAACAGCTTTCGGGAGGACAAAAGCAGCGTGTTGCGCTCGGACGAGCGATGGCGCGTAATCCGCAAGTCTTTCTGATGGATGAACCGCTGTCCAACCTGGACGCCAAACTGAGAGCAGAAACCCGCTCCCAAATTGTGAAATTGCAGCGGCAATTGGGCACCACAACTATCTACGTCACTCACGATCAGACGGAAGCAATGACAATGGGCGATCGGATCGCCGTTATGAATGCGGGGCAGATTCAGCAAATTGCGTCTCCACTGGAGCTTTATAACCGTCCGGCCAATCGCTTTGTCGCTGAGTTTATTGGTTCGCCGCCCATGAACTTTTACCCGTTCAATTCAAAGCACCCTTACTCATTACCCATCCCCAGTTTCGTCTCACCCTACCAGAAACCTGGGCATCCTTGCTGGCTAACTACGATGGACGAATGCTGACACTGGGAATTCGCCCAGAACACCTCAGCATTAGCGCACCCGCTCCCAAAAACCTACCCGTACAGGTCGATCTGGTTGAAGCCTTGGGCAGCGAAACCTTTGTTGCCGTTCGTCTGGTAGGTGCAGAAGATGCACCACTCCTGCAAGCCCGAATTGAACCCGATCGCCCCGTACAAATCGGTGAAGAACTCTGGCTCTCAATTGCCCCCGAAAAGCTGCACCTATTCGACAATGAAACCGGACAAGCGCTTCATCCTGGCACTTAGGAAAAGGGAGTTGCTAAAAAGCACTATGAAACGAAGTTGCGGGCATTGAGCATCTATTTCACAGCTAAATTCAGCAACGCCCGAAAAGAAGACGAGTCGGTAAAAAGATGTGGGATTTTTATCCTTCATCCCTTAGCCCTTAGCCTTCATTTTTATCCTTCATCCCTTAGCTCTTAGCCTTCATTTACAGAATGTTAAACTCCGAGGTTTCCTCAATGTTGAACTTCGCTAAGGCCCTTGGGATGCTGAGTTGAAGGAATCGATCGATCGCAACATACATCCAGGCAAAGGGATGTTGAGTTTCCTGATAAATCAGCTCAAAGTCTAGCGCTCTCTGAATTTCCTGATGCCGGGGATGGACAATGAGCGCATACAGGTCGCACATCTCTGGATAGTCCGACTGCATCCGTTGAAGCGTGAGCTGCATGTCTTCTAGAACCTGGCAAAGCGTCGATACCCGCAGCACAGTTGGGTCAATGGTCCAAACTCGGACATAAACCGAAAGGCAAGTATTGTCGCCTGGTAGAGCCATCTGAAAGGGGTCGTCAGCTTGCCCGGAGCTGAGGTAAAAGGTGGTGCTGGGAGGACGAAAGAAGTTTGCGTCTGACTCGTTTGTAACGGGATAGAGTACGTAAGCACCGACAACGCTGAGGTTGTCGCCCCGTCGGAGTACCCGCATTCCCTGAGAATATTGCTGCGCCCAGGCTCGCAAGGTTCTCGCCACTTTCAGGCGTCGTCCACATCCTTAAAAATTTCCACGTGGGTGCGGGTCAAAAGATTGGCAACTGAAACCGCATCGGTACGGGGATTAAAGCTATCTGTAAAGAGTTTAATGAGTGGTTCGGCCTGAGGTGGAGCCTGGGGCGACGTGCTGAGTTCTGGGATAAATCGGACATGAAAACAAAGGGTCTGCCCATCGAATTCCTTATCCAATAACCCAAGTTCCACTAGGCAATCCAGCATTGAGCTTGCTGCCCGATCGCTGCCCTGGTCGTCGCTATAAAACACCGCAGCGGCTTCTCGCAAAGTGCAGGAAACAGCCCCGCGAAGGGGATACAGACGAACAATGGGCGCAGGAGGTTTTCCGTCTAACTCTTCACGTTCCTTCAGAATTAGATAAGCCCATAACCTGACAAAATATTCAGCCCGACGCCGCGTAAGTCCCTCTCGTTTTTGAAACATCGAAACGTAATAGCGCTGACGTGTAGCTGGGAAGAACTCATCTAGCGATTCAGGATCCATGAACAGTTAATTTAATAAATCTTCTATATCAGGTTCTCGTTGCGGAGTATGGTTTAACTCATGCCGCACCTTTGCAGTCGCTTCGTATACTTTTCGCCGCATTCGGTTAATCCCACCAAGGGGTTGGTGTTCTGGTAGAGCGTGCCAAGGTGTAAATGACAGATTCTCACAAAACTGCATCTGATCAGCAGAGTTAAACGCTTGAGGCGGAATTTTTATTGTGGCAACCTTGCGGTACGGAGACAACGTCTCATCCCATTCAATTGTGGGATCTTCTATGGGCATTCTGATGGGATCGGTCTGAAATTGAATTAAAAAGTCAAAATAGACAGTCTGGCTTTGCAACTGCTGAACCATGACTTCGTGTAAATAGTGTTTTGATTTAAGATTTGGACGAATGGACAGCGATTCCAATTGGGGTTTTGCAGAAAATTTAATGGCACGATCGCCAAACCGATAGGGAGACATACTCCAATACTGAATTGTTAGCGGACTAAAAATCTTTTTGCTCTGAACAGCCAGAGCAATTTTCAGTTCATGCAGCCTCCAATTGAGCGGATTGAGTCCCTGAAGAAGAAATTAAACAAAGCCAGCCCAGCATTGTTTTTCGCTAGCTCCAGCTTAAATAGTTCTAAATAATCTTGGGCATTTCGAAACGCAAAAACCGGATGATTTGCCATTGTAAAATCATGGGTCTGCACGTGCTTTTCTGCTTCTAAAAGCTTTTCACCCTCTACGCCCATCAGTTTTATTGCCATCCCCGGCTGTCGCCCTTGGAGTCTTCCTGGGGATATCGGTTTCCATTGGAGAAGCGAATCCAGGCCGGATAGGTGCGGGGTTCTTTAAAGAGACCCACTCTCAGCTCATCAGGCAAATTTTCCTCAACAATAAATTCTGCCCTTACGCAACCATGGTGCTTTGCGTGGGCGTCCCGTTTAGCGGGTCGTACATTGGGTGGGTAGTCGCGCTGGAGCAGTTCCACAGCGATGCGTTCCACCTCTTGAGTGACTTGCTCTTCATTAGAAGGTGGATACTCTTTGCCAAGCTCTAATTGTTGTGACATGCCACGCCCCGACTCTTGTTGATTAGGATTGCTTGATCAGTAGAAGCGCTAACTAAAAAAGCTAGCGCTAGAAAAATACTACAGCAATCCTCAAGAATCCATGAGCAGCGGTAGTGTTCTAGACCTGTAATTGATACCCGTAGAGACATTACATGTAACGTCTCTACAAACGAAACCAACAGATTTGAAACACTACCAGCAGCAGCAGGGGCAAGACGACTGTTCAATCGTCCTATGCTGGCGTCAGCTTAACCACCAACGGATAATCTGGAACGTTGAGCGATAGTTGCGTGGGTGAGGTGTATTGCCCAGCCGCGTTGGTGGACTGGTTGGGCAAATACGTTGTTGCCTGGGTGATTGGAGTTGAGAGGTTCAACGTGACGTTTTGAGTAATGGTCTGATCGGTACTGGCCGTTTCTACCCAAAGCACAAGATAGAAATCCTTATTGCTCTTCTGCAACAGCGTATGGTGAACATTTTGTGTATTGCCGCCGAGGGAGTAGTTGAGCGTTCCTGGCGTGAAATTGTTGGACGAATCATTCAGCAGACTAATGAGATTCTTTTCAGCGGTAAAAGCGGGTTTGGGCGAACCGTCTGCACGCAGTATGCCAAAGTTGTCTTCACTGTTATTGGAGTTCGATCGCTGATCCATCAATTCATAGGAAAACGTGCGGGTAATCCCTTGATTGAAGTTCTCCAAAAACATTCTTGGCAGGTATTTACCCTGTACTGTTTCAGATACAGTTCTGTTTGAAGTCGTCCCCGTAAAGTAACCCGTCTCTGTTGCCATCATGGGTCGATTGGTAAATGCCTGGGAACGGTTTGCCAGATCCTGCTGGGTATTTCCATCACCCGGATTGCTTGGATTGTTGTATGGATGCATATTGCCATAATCGACCCACTGACTCATGGTTCCCACCTTAGACGTGGAATCGGAGTAAACAAATGAGGGACCAATTATGGCAATATTTTGAGTTGCTGGGTCACTCTTCAGCGAGTTATAGGTATCCTGAGCGAAGTTACGAACATATGTAATCCAGGTTGAATCAGTCAATGCCTGACCGCTATAGGAATAACCATTGGCATAGTTGATATCAAATTCATTCAGAATTTCAACCGCATCCACGGATGTTGACAATCGATTCTTAATCAAATCGTGGATTGTGTAGCCAGGTGGCTTTGTGTCATAAGCTGAACTGGGTCCAACCCCGATCATTGGGTCAATCACGATCGTTGACTTAATGCCTTTCGTGCCTAGTTCATTGACGCGTTGAATCCAGGTTGGATCGCTACCTCCATCGCGGATATGACGTATGCCTAACTCTTGTAAACGTTGCTCAACTAAAGAGAAGTTGCCATAGGACGTGTCATAGTAGCGCAGATGTGTGTTGACCCCGATCGAATCAACAAATGAATACGCCGTTTTTGCGGTTTCACCAACAGAGGCCGCATACAGATTTGACGCAGCAAAAAGCTGACTCTGCGGAATGATTTCTTTCGCTTGGCTGGGGCTTGTCCAGGATAAGGTGCAAACTGCATCGCCTGTTGCTTCAAAGTACTCCAGCTTAATGTCGTACTTCTGACCCGCTGCCAACGTAATCGTAGCGTTGTTCTCAGTTGCAGTATGGGGGTCCAATTATCAATCAACAGTTTGTCGTTGACCCACAACCGCACACCATCGTCTGTTGTAGTGGAGAAGGTGTAAGTTTCAGAATACTTTGGTTCAATTTGCCCAGTCCAACGAACTGAGAAATTATCGGACCCGACACCTGTTGCGGGAGAACCACTGCCCCAATTGAAGTTGACGGTCGAATCTGTTTTCGTTTGAACCAGCGTATTGAAGTTACTGCCCTGGTAATACTGAGCGGTTAAACCTTGACTACTAGAAGACGAGGAACTAGCAGATAAACTACTGACGCGGGTATCGTCTAGGGAATTGGATGAAGTCGAACCAGACAGGGAATTTGTCGTTGCCGCGCTGCTGAGGTTGCTTGACGCGATCGCGCTACTAGAGAGATTTTCAGAAACTCCAGTACTTGTATTAAGCACTTGCCAACTCCGCCAGAAACAAAGGGTTTGACCAAAAGAAAGGGGATGAATTATTCGTCGAGCTTTTGCGCGCTATGCGCTGTTCGCACTGCACTTGCAGTATTCGCACGCGAACAGATTGCCCAAAGCTGCAAAAGCATTGGGATTCAGAAGTGGAAGAGACTCAATGGAAAAGAACTATTAGAGTTCAGCTTTACTCAAACTCAAACCTACAACTAAGCGTTAAATAACTGTCACTAGGGCCTTAACTCACTCAGGTGGAAGCGGCAAGACAACTATAGTTGGAATTAAAAAAGCGAACGAACATGAGTAAAGTTCTAACTAAAGACAGATTTCCCGGTCACAGGGAATTACCAAATCTACGGCTGTTCATTGATCCATTACAGGATTAACCAATTAATAGAAAACGACAACAGTGTTTTTACCTAGAAGGCTCTTTTAATTTAAAAATAAAACAGGATACTCAGTATTTGTTTTCTTGTAGCATAATTTGGCCAACAAAATCATTTTAGAGAATTGTAAAATAACCGCCAGAAAAGGCAACCAGACTTTTTAGCAGTACGAAAATGGACAAAATTGAGTTACTTGTTTTTATAAATCGAGCGGGTGTTTGTTCGTTTTTTTATAAAATTGATGTGCTATTTGTAGCCTTGTTTTTGTCTGAATGTGCGCTTCCTATTTGCTGAGATTTATAAAATCTTTAAAGTAATTGGTTATTGTCAATACAATCTACAAATAGGATGTGCAACGAAAAAGTTATGAGTTAGCTTCTTATGTCTTGAGTTCCTCATAAACTTCCTGGGTTTGTTTGTAAACTCGCTCAACATGTGTCCATTCAAGATTGTTTTGCGATCGAGTTTTCCAGGCATTTAACTGTTCAGAGTCTCCGATTAATTGAGTGATCGCTCGTGCTAATGCATTGGCATCCATTGGCGGCACTAAAACCCCTGCCTTGCCGCCATCAAGCGCTTCAGGGATGCCATCTACATCGCTAGCGACAATCGCGCATCCTGCCTCACGTGCTTCTGTAAGCACTAGACCAAATGGTTCCCGGTGAGATGCCAGAACAAAAACATCTGTATCTTTCAAATAGCGCTGGGGTTGCGGTTGAAAGCCTTCAAAATGAATCCGGTCCGCAACCGTTGTCTGCTGTGCCTGTTCTTCAAATTGTTGCCTGTCGGGACCATTACCTACCAAATAGAGATGAGCATGAGGAAACTGAGCAGCAATTTGAGTGAACGCGGTGATAAGTTCGGCAATTCCCTTGCGCTGGTACATGCCTGCAACGGTGGTAATGGCCGGATGCTGAAGCACAACGGACGGTAGGTTCTCTCCATGATTGGAAAAGTCCGATCGGGGGCTACCTAATGTCCCATTCCGAACCACCCGCAATTTAGCGCGAGGAATTCCACGCTGCACCAGGGAGTCTGCTATAGCCCGACTAACGGCAATTACCCGGTCTGCCAGTCCCATCAAGCGAGCGCTCCGCTCAAATTCATTATGAACAGTAGATACCAGCCCATAGTTTGTTCCCAACCGCAGTGCTTTCGCCAGAATTAGCCCTGTAACCATGTGAACGTGGACAATTTCCGGCTGAAAGGCTTGAACCAAATACCGATATTGGCTGCTAGCCTTGACCAGATTTAGCGGAGTTCGCCGCTGGTCCAATCGAACATGCTTCACCCCATTACGCGCCAGGAGGGCTTCGTATTCACCACCTGCTGATGCAACAGCCACTTCATGCCCTGCCTTAGCCTGTAAGCACGCCAGGTCGATCGCAACGTTGATGATGCCGTTTCCAAGTTCTCGAATGTCGTTCAGGAGATGGAGGATACGCATGAATGGGAAACAGGGGTCAGGGAGTTGGATGGGCTTGATTGAGTGGGAGATTGGGATAAACAGTTGGTTGAATCAGCGGTTGCAACACATCGAGGTATTGATCGACAACCTGATCGAGGGAAAAGTCCTGCGATCGTTGCTTTAAGACGGCAGCATCAGTGGGTTGTTCCAGCGTGGCGATGATTCCATCTGCCAGGGCCTTCGCGTCGCCAACAGGTACCAGTTTGCCGTATCTGCCGTTTGCCAAAATCTCTGCGGGGCCGCTTTCGCAATCGGTTGAGACAACAGGTGTTCCTGCTGCGATCGCCTCTGCTACCACATTGCCAAACCCTTCAAACACCGAAGACAGCGCAAAGACAGAAGCGTTTGCCATGTAAGCATAGGGATTTTCAGCGAACCCGAGCAGTGCCACATCATTTTCCAGGCCAAGTTCACGCACTAATGCTTCCAATCCGGGTCGATCCTCGCCTTCACCTAAAATCATGAGCCGGGCTGGACGGCATTGTTTGACCAGGAGAACGCTCTAATCAGCGTGAAGAAGTCTTTTTGACTAACCAACCGCCCCACTCCCAAAATGACGGGGTTCACCTGCTGCAAACCAGGGATGGTCAACCGGATCGTTCATCTTCGTCAGCACCTCTGGCGTAACGACGGGATTGTAGATAAACCGAATATTTTCTGCAGGAACTCCCGTCATGCGAGACACGTCTTCTGCGACTCCACGCGATGCGGCAATAATCCGATCGGCTTGGGGGTAGAACCACCGCACCATCAATGGCCTGATTCGACCGATCGTGTTTGGCTGATGGTCCCGAAACTGTTGGGAAAGATTGGTCTGCACACATATGACAGTATGGGTTGGCACGCCAGCCAATTTTTGCGCCCAGACTGCCGATCCAAAAATATCAAGTGCCGAAAACAAAAGATGAGGACGTTCCTGTTGCAGATAGCGTCGGAGCGCCAGAGTTTTGAACAAAAGCACTGGCGACTTGGCTTTCAAGTCTACAATTCGGATGGACGCTGGCACTTTATCAAGGTAAGCGCCTTCTGCCTGTGCCAACACCAGGTCTGTCTTAATTCCTCGTTCGGCAAATCCCTGAGCCAAATGCAGCATCGCCCGTTCCGCTCCTCCTCCCTCCAACGCAGGTAAAAAGATGCTGATTGACAGGTTGGCTAATGGAGTATTCATGATTGAATTTGAGATTCTAGATTGTAGATTTGGGATTTGGGATTTGAGATTTTGAACCGTAAATTTGGAAGTTGGGCTGTATTGCGATTTTCATTTGCATTCCTACTTTCTATATCTTATATTTCTTATTCCGTGCTCCTTTTAAGCCTGTTTGAATTAGGCAAGCCGGGAGCTGAATCGGATTTTGATGATGGACGAAATCGGTTCATTAAGTAATCGAGCTGTTGGTGAATGGTGTTTAAGTGAAAGCGCTGACGGGCTTTGATTTGTGCAGACTGGGCGATCGCAGTTACTTCCGCTGGACGGTTGTAACAGTAGGCGATCGCCCGCCCTAACGACTCCGAATCCCCGGTGAAACCAGCCAACCATCCACTCCCGGTTCGACCAGTTCAACAACGCCACCCGCCTCGGAGGCGATGATTGGTCGTCCGCACAGCATCGCCTCTACAATGACTCGACCAAAGGGTTCAGGGGCCGTGGAGGTATGGGTAATGACATCACAGGCACCCATCAAAGGCACAATATTAGAGCGAAATCCCAAAAAGTGTACCCTACTCTGTAAACTTAGCGCCGCAACCTGCTTGTGAAGCTGAGCAACATAGTCCTCTTCCCCGTACAGTGCATCCCCAACGAAAAGTGCGGAAACATTTTTAGGACAATCCACCAGGGCTTGCAGCAGGATGTGTTGACCTTTCCAGGGCGACAAACGGCTGAAGTGCCCAATGACAAATTGATCGCCCAATCCTAACTGTTGGCGAATCTGGGCAGATGCAGAAGCATCTACTTCATAACGATCTGGATCAAAGCCGTTATATACAATAGCCGCTAATTCTGGACGGCCACCCGACTCAATAAACGCATCTTTGGTCGCCTGGGATGTTGCAATAACCAGAGCAGCAAACCGATTTGCCAGCGCGATCGCCAACCGACGGTTGATGGAGCTGAAGTGGTCGGGCGAAAGAATGTCGTGAAGATGGTAGACCAGCGGACGACGGCTCCATAAACTTGCCAACGCTCCGACGACAAGAGCCTTTTGAGTGTTTGCATAAATGACATCATAATTGCGGCTGAGTCGGGCGACCTGTGCAGCTAACGGCAGCAGTTGACCGATGCTTTGCAGCCCCGTTCCCAGTCCACTATTTTTACGAACCCCAATCGATGTCGTAGATAAAACCCGCACAGGAATTTGCTGACTTTCCAGTTCGGTTCTGAAGGGGCCATCAGATAATAGACACACAAGGCAGCGATCGCGGTAGAACCTGGCAATATCTAGCAGACACAGTTCTGCTCCACCCAACTTGCCGCTTTGGTCCAGAAAGAGAATGTTCATACCTTGATGCGTCCAATTAATAAAATCATCCAGTTCCCGACTTTTGCTGAAAGCTTGGCGCAGTTGCCTAACTCTATCGTAGAAGCCGAGATTTTTTGCATAAGATTTCAACAGGGAGATGGCAGTAGATTCTTTCTAAAAAATGAAAGCAATGGTTTTTCAATCCAGATATAGGTCAAACAGCCAATAGCGAGAGTAATCATTACAATCAAACCTGTCGATATTAAGTAGCCAAATCCGTTAAATAGGTTTAGCATCAGCGCAATCTTGAAAATCACCGAAAGACAGGGGTAATGAATTAGATAAATGGAATAGGAAGCATCACCCAGAAATGAAAAGATTCGGGGCAGCTTGAGCGATTGCCCTAAGTCTAGTGATGCGGCTCCTACCACGATCAGCATAGAGGGAATACCACAGGCCAAGACGCGATCGAGGGTTGATTGAGCGGTTTGGCTCAACCCATAGGACACACACAGAAACGAACCCATCGCCAGGAAGATAAATCCTTCCCGCAATTGCACATTGTTATGAGCAACAACGTATGCCGACAAGCATCCCAGGGCAAACTCAAAATTGTGAGTACTGAACACAAATTGCAGCCACAGGTTACTCTCAATTTCAAGACCCGGATTGAATCGAAGCACTTGCACCAGGAGGGTTCCTAAAAGCCAGCCTGCCACAATGCGTCTCGAAATCTTAGGTCTGAGAAAAATCATGAGACAAAAGATCAGATAAAACAAAATTTCGTAGCTGAGGGACCATCCTACAGTAAGGACGGGCGGATGATTTTGAGGAAGCAATAAAAGGGATTTGATAATCACGTTTGAATCATGCTCATATCCTTGGCCGAAGCCTGGAATCAAAAAATAAACGGGAATTAATGCGAACGTGATGATCCAATAGAACGGATAAATACGAATCAATCGCTTTAGAACGAATGGCTTAAGCCGATCGGTCCGACCAATATCAAAACGATGAACCCAATACACAATGAATCCACTGAGAACAAAAAAGAAATTCACCCCAGCATCACCAGACTGGAATAACCCAAACATGAAGGTTTGATTGGCTTTTTCATGGCTAAGTTCGGTGACATGAAATAGCAGAACAAATAAAGCAGCAATTCCCCGGCAGGTTTGAATTAATTCCAGCCGTTGCTTGTTGAAGACTCGAACAGTTGATTTGCTGCTTAATTCATCTGCAGATTGGACGGTCGTAGCAAAATGCTTCATGTATTTCACGATCATAGACGGCACAAGTTAAAGAGCCAGACGGTGGGCATTCAGAATTTAGGGGTTGAAACCAGGGAACAGGAAATTTCATAGAATAGTGACCTTACTAAGAGCGTAAATTTATCGTTTCAAGCAGCAATCGCGCATGTCCTTAAACCGTCGTTGGTAGCTGATCAGAATTTTGTGCGGAAGCTTGTTGGAATCGGTAGTAGCGTTGGGCTGCCATAACTAACCCAATAAACGCCCAGAAAACAACACCCGTTAACGCTAGCGTGGGATTTCCCAACCCAATTTGGGCAAAATTCCCAAACTGATAGCGCGGCCAGCACTGACAAAGGCATCGAAGCGTGCCGCCGTTACCTGAAACATCTTGAGCAACAGCAGAATAATGCCACCCAGGTAAGGAAGCGTGCCCAACCAACCCAGATTGAACAAAAGCGTGAGAACTCCGCTGTCATTGGCCCCCAGGCTATCATTGTCTAGCACAAACCCCAGGCCATTTCCGGGAATTTCTCCCAGCGCCTTACCTAAAGTGGTGTTGTAACCTTCTAGTCGCTGGTTGTAGCTGACATCGTCCTTGGAGTTTGAGAACGATTGTAAACGTGCAGAAATTGCGTCTGAAAACGGCTCCATTTTGGTTAGCGGGAGAACACATACGGCCATGACCAGAATCGTGATTACCAATCGCATCTGTAAACGAGGCTTGAGGGAGGGAATAAACGTCACCACACCGATCGTCCACCCCATCCAGGCAGCCCGCACTAAGGACAGCAGAAATGCCAGATAGCCCGCCCCGGATGCAAAAAAGCGCAGCGAACTCTGACTTGTAAACAGCAATAGCAACCCTGCCATCATTACGGTGGCAAAGGGTCCGGGCGAGTTCATTGTGCTGAATACCCGAATCCCTAGCGGTTCAGGGGTACCAAAGGCAATGGAATTACTGTTGATTAACCAGAAGCGATCCCACTCTGGCGCAACCAGGTATTGCAACACCCCGTAAGCCCCCGTTACCAGCACACACCAAAGAAAGGTGCGCTGCATATTTTGCCGATAAGCGGGATAATTTCGCCAGTTAACAAACAGGTGAAAACCAAACAAAAGTGGAGCAAGCCAGTTAAGCAATGGCACCACCACTGCTGGCGGGGAATTTTTAATCAACCCGACCAGTAGCCCATAGGCAATCCCCATGAGCGAAAGAATAAACGGCAATCCATCCTGGCGGTAGCTTGACGGCAGATGTTTTACCAGCGTCATGAACGTCACCATCATGACCAGGAACGGGGCCAGGAGAACGGGGCTGGGGTCTACCCAACCGCTTTGGTAGTCAATCAGACGACGAAGGAATGGGGATAAAAACGCGACCCACCAGGCAAAGCCCACATACAGAATGGGATACCGTTGGTATAGAAAAATGCCAACCAGAAACGCCCCCGCAGGAAAGGCTAGCCGCAGAATTCCACCCGCATGAGCCAACACACACAGCGCTGAAAACGCAACCAGCCCAAGAATTGCTGTCCATGCAAGCGTTGGCTGCAAGCTGAGATGAAAGCGTTTGGGTGGTGCGGAGGTTTGCATATGAAAGGATAAAGGATAAAAAGGGTTTAATCCTTCATTGGATGTTTGCCTTGACGGGCCTGCCAGTCAATTTCGTAGAGTTTTACTTCTTTGAGGAAGATGTAGTAGCTCCACAGGACCGAAAGCGTGAAGCCTGCCATGCCCTGGCGATACATACCGTACCAGAGATATTGCTGCACAAACTTGGCCGGTGGCTTGAGCAGTAAGCGCAACCAGTTGAAGCGTATCCCTTTGAGGTGTGCCTGTTTTGCGTCCAGATTAGTGTACTGATTGAAGCGAATCACTAAATCGCTAATATCGCGGAATCCGTAATGCCAGATAACTCCCGGTAATTGAATAACGGGAGCATCCTTCACGTCCGGGCCTTCATGCACCAACACATCCTTGATCTGAAAGATGGTTTTGTTGTACAGACGCGTATGGCTTTCGGGGCGCGTGTCCAGCCACTTGTCCCAAAAGTCGCCAATTCGTAGGGCGGAAAATGCATTGGCTTCCAATTGGGGCTGACATTTCCAGGCAAGCAGGGAGGTTGCAAGCTGTTGATCCACAACCTCATCTGCATCCACAAAAAGATCCAGTCATACGCGGCCTTCTCAGCTCCAAAGTTGCGTTGCTTCGCGTATCCACACCAGGGATTCTGATAAACCTGACACCCAAGCTCCTGAGCGATGCGTACTGTTGCATCCTGACTGCCGCCATCAATGACTACAACCTCATCCGAAAATGGTAAACACGATCGCACAGCATTCGCGATACATTCCTCTTCGTTTTGGGCAATGATAACGGCGGAAACTTGGCGAAGGGATGGTCCCTGGCTGCGCTGCTGACTATCGGCTGCTTGGGTGGATGCGATCATGGCCACAATTTCCTTAGAACGGTTTTCTTAAACAGTACGCTTTTTCATAGAACGCGAGATTATCCTGAGCGATACGGAACCAACTATAGCGCTGGGCTGTCTGATAGGCGTTACGGCGAATTTGTTCCAGATAGGGACGATCGTTCAAGAACCGTTCTAATGCCTGCACGATCGCGTCTGTGTCCCGGCAGGGTATTACCAGGGCATCGTGCCCATCTCGAACAATCTCCGTCGGTCCCGGAGTGTTGGTCGTGATGGGAGCCAGACCACAGGCCATTGCTTCAATCAGCGCGATTCCAAATCCCTCAGAAATGGTTGGGAAAAGTTTAATCTGATGCCCTTTCAAAAGGTCAGGTAAGGTTTCATGGCTGTAGCAGGGCACGACCTTGACGCGATCGCGCACCTCCAAATCAAAGTCAGCATATACCTTCTCAACTGGACAATCCGTGCCCAACAAGCTCAACTCAACGTTGGGATAACGGGCCAGAATCGTGTTTAAGGCAGGGGTAGCATACTGCACTCCCTTGCGGACAATGTAAGTACCTACCTGGGCAATGCGAAGCGGCGCATCATCAAGTAGGGGATCAAACGGCAAATTAAGAAACGATTCGGGAATGCCATTGGAAATAATATGCGCTTTCTCTGGGTTGACCCCAACTTTTCTACGGCATAATCGCGATCGCGGCGATTCAGCAGCAGCACCAAATCTGCAAGGCGCATAGAGGTGGCTGATTCCCACAACCGTATGCTGCCCCGATATAGGGATATTTCCAGCTAAACGTCAGGTTGCCACGCTGAACTTCCTCCTCGTACTCCTCATGCTCAATATGCTCCAGCCCATGACAACGAGCGATCATCAACGAACGGTTGTGAGATTTCTGTCGCAATGCCGACCAGACCCATCCATCGCCGGTTGATGCATCTATGACATCCACTGCCTCCTTCCGCTCCAAAGACGCAATTTTGGCCGCAACAAATTCAGGAAACACCGCAACCTTTGCCAGGGGATGCAGTTTGGCGGGAAGATCATCCAGCGAGTAGTACTCGACGGTATGCCCTAACTGCTGATATTCCTGACCCAATCGCCAAGTCACACCCGCCGCTCCAGCGTTGATATTGAAGTTGTAGTGACAAGTGAAGAGGATGTTCATAAGGGGGTGAGGGGTAGGGGTGAGGGATGAGAGGGTAGGGGATGAAATGATGAATTTAGATGATTATCAATTAACGATTACCGATTACCAATTACTGATTACTAGTTACCCATTACCAGTTACCGATTTCTCAATTCACAACTCTCAATTCATAATTCACAACTCATACCTTCTACCCGCTTAGCGCTGGTGAAAAGTGTTTGCTGGAATGGGTGATTGCAACTTCATGAAATAAAGATTCTAATGTTTGAAAGTTTTTCTGGGCGTTGAATTTTTGTTCGGCGGTGATGCGGCTCTTAGTGCCCATCTGTTTCCCTAACGTTGGATTGTCCATCAGGGTTTGAATGTGGTGGGTGAGTGCAGTCCGATCGCCCGGTTGCATTAAAAGCCTGTTTCACCGTATGTCACCATTTCAGGAATTGCGCTGATTTGAGTGGCTACGATCGGTAATCCTGCGGCCATCGCTTCGATGAAGACCCAACCAAACGGTTCGGCGTAGGTGGGCATGACAAACACATCTGCCTGCTGATAAAGCGCTAACCATTCTGGGGTGTAAGCGCGAATATTGGGATAGACATGAACATTGGGGTGAGAACAATTAATTTCTGCCTGCGTGACAAGATGGAGTTCCGCCTTTTCCGCAAAATGTTCGAGAAAAACAGCTAACAGATCGGGGCCACCTTTGCGTTCAAAATCTCCTCCCACAAACAAAATCTGGTAAGGTTTGGCTGTGTCGCTGGCAACCGTTTCTGATAGCGCAATTTGACGTAAATCAACACCTGGATAAATTACCTGCACTTTATCAGCAGGAATGTTGTAGTCCTCAATGACCGATCGCTGGGCTGCTTCAGAAAACGCCACGATCGCTGCTGCTGCTTCGTACACTTTTTGTTCTAGATACCGATTCGGAGCATAGGTCCAACGCCAGGAAAGAGCCGCTTTAATTCTGGATGCCTGAGCGGCTGTCATATCAATACTGACAACGGTTGGTAGCCTTTTCATGAGATCAAGAGAGGCAAATCCCAAAACCTGCGTATGAAAATGCAGGGCCGAATAGTTCTCTTGCTTCAGCTTCCGAATCGCCAACCGCCGTGCCAAAACGGCAAAGCCCATTTGAGTACGAAACCAATGGAGGTCCAAATTCTGGGTATGAACCCAACGGTTCGGAACCTGAAGACTCAGAAGCCGATTAATGACTCGTGCAGACAGTTCTTTCTCTTCGTTGTACCAGTAAAAGTCGGTTTGACCGTTTGACGTTTGGTTGAAGAAACGCCGCATTAGATCACCATAGGTTCGATGACCTAAATAATCTTCGGAGATTGAAAGAACTTTTACGGCGTTGGTCATATTCAATGCGATCGGTAGATGGTCAATCCTATCGAATCTCTCTGAGAAACTGAAATATTCAAGGGCAGGTTTTACGGGTTTTACGGGTTGATAAATCTTCCAAAACCATCTGTGCAGGATTATTGCTATTGAGTAACAACGTGAAAGAGACGATCGAGCGTTGCATACACTGAAGAATTTGAATAGCGCTGTTGAAAGGTGGCATGAACCTGTTGGGAGAACGTTTTTGCTAACTCCGGTTCCTCCAACAGTTGAAGAATTCGTTGTGCGTATTGCTGTGGTTCATCCGTGATAAATGCGTTGACTCCATCAATTAGCTGCATGCCTGAAGCGCCTGCTGTCGTTGTGACGATCGGTACTGCATACGCCATTGCTTCCTGCAATTTGACCTTGGTTCCTGCTCCATTGAGTAAAGGACAAATGACAATTCTAGATGCCAGATAAACCGCTGAGAGATCAGAAACAAATCCCAAACAGCTAATGTTGGGTGCAAGAGCGGGATTGATCTGAACATAGTTAGAAACGGTGCCTGCGATCGCAAATTTAACGTCTGGTTTCTCACGAACAATGGTTGGAAAGATGTGCTCCAGGAAGAAGGTTAGCCCTTCCACATTTGGCCCTAACCCCGTACCCACAAACAGCAGATCGTAGTCAAACTGTCGCAGTGAACAGGTTTGCCCGTCATAACTCGTTGTATTTTCGACCAGATGCGGCACGAAATACAGCCGTTCATCAGGTAGATGAGCTTGCAGCGTTGCCATTTCCTGTTGAGAATTCACCAGCACGCCATCAAATTGATTTAGAAGCGCCACTTCTCGAAGAAAATTTGCTTCATAATCAAACCGTTTTCCCTTCAAGGGATAAACGTTCTTGCGTGCCAATCGTCCTTCACAGGCAATATCGTGGATATCAATCAGCAAGCAAGTGTTCGGTAATTTCGATCGCGTCGCCAGGTGAGCATATTCGAGATAGTTGATCCACACATAATCGTAAGATTGCTGCGCCATTTGCGATTGGACAAACTTGATAAAACCTGGTGGGGTGAAATAATCTGAGTCGATCGGCAGCTGTTGTTTCAAAAGCGTTTGGTGGTAGAAACTTTGGCTACGTGAGTAAACAAAGTCCCACCAATTGCGCCCACCCTCATAGACAACTATTCGATCAACAAATTCCAGAACAGCCTGCTTTGCCTCTGAAGTCCAGGGAGCATACCCTACCCGGTTTTGAGCAACGACATCAACGCTGAAAAAGGATTGGCGATCGCGAAAATACTGCAACATCCCAAGCAGCCTGCGTTTGTCTCCCCATCAGTTGGAATCGGAGGCGTGTGCAGATGCAACAGTATTCGTTTTCGAGATTGCCCTGATTCATCAGCCATCAATCGTTCCAGGCTCTCGGCTATCTCTGATTGATTTGTTGCGCCAGCGACTTGCTTTCTCATTGTTCAACCGTTCGTGCGATCGTTGCTTGTTTTGAATACTCGTTGCGATTACAGAGTAGAACACACCTTATGCAGAGATTTTTGCTTTTTCTGGTCCCCCAGTGAATTGGGGCAAATATCTCCAGAACTCTTATTCGGGGGTGTGGGGTCCTAACTCCCCCACGCAGCGGGGGACCGGGGAAGTCCCCGGCAACGTTTTCTAACGAAGCCAATGTCTCTGCCGCGCCCAGAGATAATTCAACCCGTTGTGGTGGCCACTGCAACCCATATTGTTTCGCCCACTGTTGCGCGATCGCGCCTTTCTTCGGTTGATACGAAAAGAGCCGATTACCGCTCAGCCTTCGCAGCAATTTTCTGTATGGATACAAAGGATAGTGCTGAACCGCCTGGTAAGCAGCTCTTAGCGTTTCACTCATTGGCTGTCTGACTCGAACTTGCTTGTATAACGAAGCCGCATGGTCATTCTGCAAATCAGCCAGAATTCGACGAGGATTAATTGGCGGCTTCAGTGTTTCACCCCGATCGGATTGAAGAAATGCATGGAGATTTTTTTGGGCGATCGCCAACAGTCGCTCCGTTACCTGTGGTGACATATGATCGCCTGTCGCTTGCCCCTGATACACACGCCAGGTTGCCAACAGTTCTGGAATGTAAAGCACATCTGTAAACAATCCCAAGCGCATCGTCCAGTCGTAATCTCCAACCGCTCCGTAAAGACTGGTAAATTCCTGCATTTTCTCAATCAAACTGCGGCGGAACACCAGCGATGTGATCGTCATATAAACATTGCGGTAAAGAAAATGTATCAAAACTCACTCATGCCGGACCGAAGATGAGCATACCGATTCACCTCAGAGTAACCATCAAAATGCGTCTCAGTAATGTCTTCAGGCGATCGTGTAATTGCCCCTGTTTCATCAATCCAGGCAAACTTAAAGTGGCAGGCTTCAACGTCAGGAAAGGCATCCAGAGCCGAAATCGTTGTGGATGCGAGCGTTGGAAGACATGTATCGTCACTGGTTAAGAAGTAAAAATAATCAGTTTCAACATGCCGCATACACTCATTCCAGTCGGCATACATTCCCTGCCGCAAACCGCGCAGCAACAAAAAACGATGATCATCTGCAAATTGCTGCATGTATTCCCAACTGCCATCTGTAGAGTAGCCATCCACAAACACACACTGCCAGTCTGAATAATCCTGAGCCAGGACACTCTCAATACAGGCAGGCAGATACCCCTTTGTTGAGGTTGGGGATGCAGAATGTAAATCGTGGGCTACCCATGAGTTTCTTCGTTAATGAATGGCGGCGTATTCCTTCGTGGATGATTTCACGATCGTTGTTTCTGTAGAAGTTACGTCTGGTTCAGCGATCGACAAAAACTCTTTGACCGCAGGCCAACGCGCCTCAAATGTATGACATGACCGAATCAAAGCCAGTGCATTCCGACGCATCTGCTCAATTTCACCCGGATTCCTGTAAAGGTTGACCAATGCGTTTGCCATCAGATCCGGGCGATAGCGGGGCACCAAAATACCGTTAAAGCCGCTATGAATCACTTCCCGATTGCCAATAATGTCAAACGCGATTGGAATACATCCTGCTGCTGGAGCCTCCACAGACACTCTGGGGCACCCTTCTCCCCAAAGCACATCTTTGCCAATATTCATGCCCAGAAAAACTTCGCAGGACTGCATGGCTGCAATGATTTCAGCTTCAGAACCGCGAAGCAACTGAAACTCGAAATGCAGCCCAGAACGTTCAGCCGTCTCGCGCACAATCTCAACATAATCCTCTGTGTGCGGGCCTCATCCATATAAGCAACGTGCATTGATCGCCGTTTTTGATCGCCTGGAAACCAAATAGATTCATCTAACAGATTCGGTATCAGAACACAGGGGCGCTCAAAATGAGCCATGTGCCAGGCTTGAATGGTGCGTGAGATTGCCGCTGTTCCCTGAATCTTTTGCTTATATAAATCCGCCAGAATAGCAAAATGATCGTGGTCAGTAGACGTTAATTCCATGTCCCAGAAGTAGAGATTGGGGCATTCATCAATAAACGCCGTTGCCGTTGCCCACGATGTCACGCAGCGAACATGCTTTGTCGTCTTCAGCTTTTGCCGCAATGTTTCAATCGAGATATGCGGCTGATGGTCAACCAGCCACGGTTCGTAGGAACCATCATAGGAAACCATATAAGCCTCAAAGCTGTGCAGTCTCAGCAGCTTGACCAGACAGTTGAGTTCCTTAATTCCGCCGTTATACTTCCAGCCGCCGTGCTGTTCCTTATCCATGCAGGCTGAAACAAAAATGGTGGGTTTTGATTCATTGGCCGCACAGGTCAACGCAATTTCCTGATTCAGTCGGTGCCGAAACTGGTTCATGCCAAACTGCGTTTCATCCTCAGCGGTAATAATGCCTGACTGATGAGCGTAACGTTTTATTAGGGAAAACAATCGCAACGATCGCGCGATCGTCTTTACGAAATCCAGAGAGCGCCCCCGCAAATCCTCTTTCATTAGCCGGGCACACCGCGAAGTCGCCAAGCTAACTCTGCTTATTCCATTTCGAATTCGCCAATTACGGTTCATCGTCATACATGCCCTCTGAAAAGTTTTGAGTTTGTAGTTAGTAATTGGTGATTGGTAGCTGGTGATCGGTAATTGGTAATCGGTTGAATTCATCCCCTCACCCCTCACCTTCATCCCCTACCACCTACCACCTACCACCTGCCATCTCCCACCTCCCCAACGTGCTTTTAACCTTGCCCTTAACTCTGCTCAGGAGGCTGGAACGATCGCGGCTGCTAACAAAAGCTTCCAACTGCTCGCGGTTGCGTTGTAACGCCTCTAACGCAAGGGTTCTGTCTTCTTCTGTTGCCATATCAGGAACGTCCACAACATCATCTGTTGCGTGGGCGATCGCAAGCTGTTCAATTTCATCACCGTGCCATTGGTGAATGCGTCCCATGTTTCGCCGTTCTAACTCGGCATGTCTGGAGTCTGGATTGGTTCGAGTGGTGCCCCATTCTACATCTGACTGAAATCGGAGGGCAAACACAGCATTTCGGTAGCCAGCCTTGGCACAACGAATGGAATATTCAATGTCATCACACATGTAGGGTGCAAGCTGTTCTTCGAGTAATCCTACGGTGCGAATCAATTCAAATGGAATACAAACCGGACTCTTAATGACAATGTCACGGTAAGCGAGTTGACCGGGCAATAGCACCTTTGCTTGCGGTAAGCCGTGTCCGTAGGCATTCTCAACGTATTGAGTAAATGGATAAATGTCTGAGAATGTCGAATTCCGGGTTAGATTTGCGCCATGTCGAAATGAGAGAAATCCCAGTTTTGGTCCCGCCCACTCATACAGTCGGGAAATCTTCTCTTGCAGCAAAAAGTCGTGCAGCAGGACATCATCCTGCAAAATAATGTTGTAACCAACTCCGGTTTGATCCGCGGTCCGCAATCCCGCATTAATTGCCAAGATCTCGTGTACATCGGGCGTGTAAACCTTGGTAATGGGAACGTGGCTGAAGGCTTTGATCAGCTCATCAATGATGACTTCTGTGCGATCGGTACACCCATCTAACACAGGATAAATATGGCTGTTTTCCCGGCTGCAAATCAGTGCACAGGTCAGAACGTCCTTAATCAGGTCTTCCTTGTTGTGGATAGTAATGATGTAGTTGAATCGGGGCTGATTTGACATAACTCAAAATCCTTGTTGGGTGTATCCTCAGCGATTGTTGTTGAAATGGTTTTCTGTTAAAAATGCTTCGCATGATGGTTTTCGTTAGCTACTTTTCATGCCTTCGGGGTTGTTTCTACGGTGATGCCATAGTCGTGCTGCATCTGGTGGTAATTCCAGAGTCTTCCCCGCTGTTCCAGCAGTTCTTGATAGGTTCCCTGCTCCACAATTCGTCCCTGTTCCAGCACCACGACTTTGTTTGCCCGCACAATCGTAGACAACCGGTGGGCGATCGCAATCACCGTACGTCCTGCTGCCAGCGTTTCCAGCGATTCTTGAATCAAGCGCTCTGAAACGGAATCCAACGCGCTGGTGGCCTCATCTAGAATCAGAATTTCTGGATTGCGCAAAAGGGCGCGGGCGATCGCAATTCGCTGTCGTTGCCCACCAGAAAGCCGCACACCGCGATCGCCCATCTGGGTATCCAGTCCTTCTGGCATTTCCTGAATAAACTCCAGCGCATTCGCCAATCGAGCCGCTTCCCAGATCGCTTCTTCTGTTGCGGTTTCTGAACCGTAAGCAATGTTGGCGCGAATGGAGGTGTTAAAAATAAACGTATCCTGACTCACAACCGCCAGTTTACGGCGAACCGAGTTGATGTCAAACTCCCGCAGGTCAGCGCCATCCACCAAAATTCTGCCCAAAGTTGGATCGTAGAATCGGGGAATAAGGTCTACCAGCGTTGTTTTGCCTGCACCCGATGCGCCGACGATCGCGGTCATCTCACCCCGATTAATGGTCAACGTGATGTTTTTAGAACTGGATGCTCTGAGTCATAGCCAAAGTCAACAGACTCAAAGGCGATCGCCCGCTTCAGCCCAGGAAAGGGACGATTTCCGTTGATTAAATAAGGTTTATTGTCGGTCCGCAGCAGCTCCTGAATGTTGTTAAGCGAGCCAGCAAAGCTGTTCAACGTTGCCAAATTTCCGTTTATCTCATGAACAGCGGGAACCAATCGAAACAGAATAAATAGGAAGGTCAATAGGGATGCTGTCTCTAGCGTGCCGTTTGCCACAAAAACAGTGAGCGCCACAATAATCATGCTAATTAGCACGGTTGAGGCCAATCCTTCCGCCAGCGGACGAACCAATGCCCACCGCTTCACCGCCCGCATGACCGCGTGTAAAAAATCCGAACTGGCACCGTAAAACCGCTTCCGCTCAAAGTCCTGAGTTGCAAACGCTTGAACGGTACGAATTCCGCTAATCAACTCCATTGCCGCTGAAGTGAACCGACCGCTAGCGGCAGGAATCCCAAAACTTGCTTCCCGCACCCGTTTGTTGAGATTGGTCAACCCCGCTGCCACCAGGCTAAACAGCATCACCGAAATAAACGTAAGCTGCCAGGATAGCTGAAACAGCAGGAACACATAGACAAACAGCGTTAAACCCTTTGTCACAATGAATGACAGTGAGCCAAATGCGGCTTGAAGACTGCCAATCTCATTTGTCAGAGTGCTGACCAACTCTCCAGATTTTGCCTTGGTAAAATAGCTCAGACTGAGCATCTGAAGCTGTTCAAAGATTCGCTTTCGCAAGCGATCGACCAGTTTTTGCTGAGTTAGCTCCGTAAAAACCTGCGACAAATAGTTAAACAGCGCCCGAATCCAAGTGGAAAGAAGAATCAGACCCGATACGCGGTAGAGCCGATTCGTTGCTGATTCGTGAATTCCCAAAATCCATACGTCAAACCAGTCATTTCCAGTATGAAATGGCTTCGCGTCAGGACTTACAAGACTTTGCAAAAGGCTAATAGGAAACCGAACCCAAATCCCTCAAACAGCGCCGCTCCAACAGCAAAGGCAATTGCACCAGCAGCAATCCAGGGAAAATACTTGAACTCTCGCAAGATCAAGTAATTTTCTCGCCAAAAGCGTGTAGCCTTGAGCGATCGACGGACAAATCCGGGAAGTTTCAGGCGCATGGGAGGTTCTGGATGGTTGACGTTAATGCAAACAAGAAAAGAATCAGCCAATAAGAGTTGAGAATTTAGAATTAAGAATTTGCTAAGTGAACACCATCAGCTTGCTTCAGTCAACGCCGTTTGGACAGACACAGCTCAAAACTCAGAATTCAAAACTCTTAATTCTAAATTCTCAATTCGTTAATACGCTCCATAGCCTGTAAGGACTTTGGGAACGGTGAGCAGCAGGATTTTCAGATCCTGAATCAGTGACCACTGGCGCAAGTATCCTAGATCCACACAGTTCACAGCGTCAATATCTCGCAGGTGCGATCGCGTTGTCACTTGCCAGATTCCGGTAATTCCCGGTAATGCATTCATCCGATGACGCATGCTGGGATGAATCCGCACCGCATCATACAACGCCCAGGGACGGGGACCAACCAGACTCATCTCGCCGCGCAATACGTTGAGCAATTGCGGCAGTTCATCCAGACTAAACTTCCGCATCCATCTCCCCAACGGCGTTATGCGAGGGTCATCTTCGCATTTGTGCAGCCCATCTTGTTCTCCCATGACTTGATGATGGAGCTGCTCCGCACCAACATACATGGTCCGAAATTTGAGAATGCGGAACAGTTTTCCCCGCTCTCCAACCCGCCACTGGGAGAAGAACACAGGCCCCGGCGATTGAACCCTCACCAAGAGGGACAGAATTAGCATGAGGGGACCCAGAATCAGCAGCAGCAAAAACGCAAAAAACCAATCGACTAAACGTTTCAGCCACCAGAACAACTTGTTTTGTTTCTTCGGTAACTGCGGCGTGTTGGGTAGCTGGAGGTAAGCGGTTTTGCTGACTTCGGCACAGGCATTCGCCCATAGCTCTAGCTCAGATTCGGCTAAATCTGGTGTCAGGCTGACTCGATGGACAGGCGATCGCTGCAATCGCTCAACCAACCATTGCTGATTTTCGGGCTGCGGAATGCATGCCTTTTCAGACTCTGATACAAGCTTGAGAAACAGCTGTTTCTGCCGCCATTTCAGCGTGTAGTTGGCTGAATGTTCGTGATCGATCTCCAGCGGAGAATTCTTTTCTGTTCCTGTCTAAGGATATTGATTGAAAGCGTCGTCATAGTTCAGTTTAGAGATTTTGTAGATGCCTGATTAAATCAGACGTTTACCGTCATAGTTGAGGGAACGATGTTCCATCCTGTTCGTAAATAGATGCCCTGAATTTGACTCAACCTTCATCCTGTCAACACTGATACACACCGATTCGTTCCTCCTAACCTCATTCCGTCATTTTGCTAGCTCCTTGCCCTTCCATCACTGGCTTCCATCGTCCATTTCAATTTCACCTGCTACACTTTTCGCTCATAGGCAAGGTAGGGGTTTGTCACATTCTTTGAGCCGTTTGCCACCACTCCAATCACATTCAGAGTGCTAAGCATGTTGGATGCCTGCATAAATTCGGTTCGAGTCACCTGACCAATTCGCCCCACCAGCAGCACTCCCCAGCAAAACGATGCAAGAGAAATCGCATCCACAATGCCCAACACCGGAGGCGCATCCAAAATTACCAGATCGTAGGATTGCTCAAACATTGAAATTAAGTCCTCCATCCGTCTGGAGTTCAAAAGCCTGGCTGAATCAGCCGGGGTAGGACCAGCAGTTAACACGGATACGGGAATATCGGTGTACCGCTGCGATGGCTGAATTCCGTGTTGGTCAAGTATTGGAGTACTTCCCTCAAGCAGGGTAGATAGACCCCGATCATTGGGCAATCAAGCTGCTTGTGTAAACTGGGACGGCGTAAGTCAGCGTCAATCAACAGAACACGCTGGTTTGCTCGAGCGGCACTAATGGCCAGTCCTAGAGCCAGGGTTGATTTCCCTTCCCCGCAAGCGCTGACGTAACGACAAGTGACCTCAACCCGGATGTAGTTGGAAGGAGTTGAATGTTCTTGTAGAGAAGGTCTAGCGCTTCCCGAAAGGGCTGCCAATAGAGTAAGTCCATCGCCGAAGGAACGAATATGTCTGACTTCTGCAACGGAATTTGCAGAAGGGCAGACCCGTTATCCTGGGGCATTTCCGGCATCATGCCCAACAAAGGGAGGGCGACATGCTTCTTAAATTCATCAGACGTATGAACGCCATCATCTGTTCCATCTCGAACAAATGCAATGACGCTACCCAGCATCAATCCAGCAACAGCCGCTAATAGAAGGTTCTGTTTTGTTTTTGGGCCAATTTTTTTGCCTGCTTTTGGTTGCTCTACAACTTGCCAATCAAAACCACCACGAGCGATTTCCAAAGCCAACTCTTGACGCGCTTTTAGCAGTTGTTGCAGCGTATCCCGAGTGATCGTGACATTTGGCTGAAGACGGCCATACTCCGCCAGCAAATTAGGAAATCGTTCTAACTGGGCAGTGAGCGATCGCTCTGTCTGAGCAAGGCTTTGAGCGCGGGCAGTCAGGCCATCCAGAGTAACCTGAGTATCCACAAGCTGATTGGCTAAGGTGAGATCGGTTGTTCCCAATTGCCCTTGAGCAACCAGTGCTTCCCCTTGAACTGCATCATTTCCCAGTACATTTTTAGTTCTTCACTCAGCAACTTCTGCTGCCGTTGACGCTGATCGGTCCATTGCTGCACAAAGGGCGATCGGTCCTTGAATCGAACGCGGTCTTTTTCTAGGGCAAGATCGGTTTTCTGAATCTCATTCAGCAAATTCTGAAAGCGGGTGGATTGGCTCAATCGCGAAGCAATTAGCGCCTGTTGGGGGGATAGCCGGAGTTGCTGCTGCAAAGCAATGTACTTCGCCTGAGTATCGCGAATTTGCGCAAGATTGGTGCGTTGGTCCTGCCGTACCTGCGTCAAGGAATCAATCAGCGCTTTCGATTGTGCTTCCGGGTCAACCAGATTACGACTTCGACGAAACTGCTCAAGGGCATCCTCTGCACCCTTGACCTGTTGTTCAACCCGGGGAATCTGTTCGTTAATAAACTCCAGTCCCTTTGCCAATCGCTGTTTCTGCTGTTCCCGGTTGTAGTCCTGATAAACCTTCTGAATGGCCAGCAGCACTTTTTGAGTCTTCACCGGATCGTGATTGGTAAATAGCACCTGAATGATCTTTGTTTTTACCTTTTCCTCTTCAATTTGAGTCAAGGCAAGAGAGCTTTGCAGTTCCGCTACATCTATCTTGGGATATTCCGGCTGAAGCAGATCCACCGCCTTCTGCAAAAGCTGTGAACTCTTCATTTGGGTTAGCTGAGTTGACGTATCAATCTCGACGTTTGCATCCGCAAATTGGGGAGGATTTGTTCCGCCCGATCCTTTCTTGCTTTGATAGTTTGGCTCAACCAGAAGCTGCATCGAGCTTTGGTAGGTCGGTTTTTGCAGCAATGAGTAAACAGCACCGATCGCCACGACCGCACAAAAATCCCAGCAACCCAAAAACGCTGCCGGATTAAAACCGCCAGCAGTTGCCCATAGCCAGGATCTGATTCAATAGTTCCAATAGACTGATTCTCGGTCACTAGGACACCCCTATGACGCTCTTAAAGACATGCAGCATTGTAAAGCGATCGATTAATTTGTGACTGGATTTTTAATGACAGACCTCCGCCATAACTTTCTGAACCTTGTTGAAAAATGCTTCTTCCGAAAAGTGATCGAGTGCATGGGCACGGATCTTTTCGTAGTTCCAATCAATTTCGTTGGCATCGAGTATGGCTGCCTGAAGCGCTTCAGGCGTTTGGCGTTTAAATAAAACTCCGGTTTGCCTTGGGATTTGAGTATCCAAAACACCGCCTGCACCATAAGCCACCACAGGCGTACCGCTGGCATTCGCTTCAACGGGCACCAAGCCGTAATCCTCCAGGGCTGCAACAACAACGGCACGCGCCCTTGCCATTAATTGAGTACGTTCTTCATCACTGACATATCCTAAAAACTGGACGTTACCGAGCGCTTGGGCCTGCAAACGTTCCCGCTCAGGGCCATCTCCAATGACCATCAGGGGCAACCCTAGCCAGTTAAACGCTTCGATAATGACATCCATCCGCTTGTAGCCAATTAAGCGAGCAGAGGCTAGATAGAAATCGGCTTTTTGGGACGAGAAGGTAAATTTGCCGCTGTTGATCGGGTAATTGACAACGATCGACGGTTTGCCATAAACCTGCTGGATGCGACGGGCAACCACGCTGGAGTTTGCAATGTAAAGGTCAGGCTCCTGAGAATAGGCTAAATCGACCTGACGCATTGCCTGAAACACACGCTCTAGAACCGGATAAAACTTTCGGTAGCTAGAGTACTGACGCAGATAGGCATTTGTATCCCAAAGAAACCGCGTCACATTGTGGCAGAAGCACACATGCTTAGCTTTGGGATGTTTACGGACTGATTTAGCGAAACTGCTACTGCTGCTAATGATTAAGTCGTAATCGGTTAGGTCCAGCGATCGAAATACCGGGAAATAGAATGGAGCGAGCAATCTGAAATATCTGGAGGAACCCGGAATTTTTGGAGAACCGACGTGTGAACTGGGCGATCACCAAGATCGATCGTGTGCTGAGGATCGTACAACGATGTGTAGATATCAGCTTCAGGATATTGCTTGCACAACAGCTCAAACACCCGTTCGGCTCCACCCTGCTGTGTTAGGTAGTCGTGCACCAAAGCTACTTTCATGGCCAGTCCAGATTAGAGGATCAAGTTGTTCTAAAACGAACGTCTAGAAAACAGAATTTACGCATATTGCGAAACACAATCGATTTTGCTGAAGAGGATAACACCGCTTTGCAAAAGTGAAACAATTTTGCGTAGTTTCTGAGCAACAACCGACATCTAGGGACGCCAATTGCAATTATTTATTGGCCGAAACTATTCACAGCCAACCATTACAGGAGAAGCTGCCGATGTTCCTAATATGCTTTCCCAAATCCAGTTGGGACCCATCGCTATACATTGGGGGCAAACGTCTCCGCAGCTGCTTCCTTTCGCATCACAAACGATGATTCGTGCTTCTGCCAATTCAAATCGCTGGCTGCAAACCAGGCAGGTACCACTGGCGGTTGTAGAACGATTACATTCAACTTGTAGCTGCATAAGGCATCCTTACATTTACGAACAAACTAAGTAATTAAAACTACAAAAACCTTAGCCAAGCATTCTGTACCAACAGGCTTTACCGATGTATTCAAGCCAACAGTGGAATTTAATTGTCATCGGTAATAAATGAACTGCTGTAGCCGGGGAACAAATTGGATAAGTTATTCGTCAATAACTGATTGTGCCTTGCAAACACTGGATTATAGGAATTGAATTGAACCTAAATCCGTCCTAAAAGTAACACAATCTTGTTCATATTTGCAGATAACAATGCGGCACTTGTACGGAGAATTTAAGTGGAATGTCTTACCAAAATGTTTCCTCTCATACTGAACTTTACAATGTTTCATATCGAACGCCTACAACAATATTGAGCGATTTCTTTTAATACATCTGCCAAAAGGCATATAAGTTATATTGATTAATCCCTTTCAAAACATAATTGAGTAGTCGGTCATTAAGCAGAATTGGGAGATCATTAACTTCTAAACCGTTAGCTATTCCCATTTCCGCAAGCCCCGGATATTTAGCACAAGCAGAATTACGGTGTAACGTTTATAACTTGGAAATCCAAAAATTCAGTGTTGAAATCACGATTGTCGATCGATGCAATTGCTGTTGAAAGTCATGATTTCACCATCATAAGTTTGGAAATTACTGACTTGCTGGTTGAGCAACAAAGCCAAAAACTTGATGTTTACTGATAAATAGAAGGTGATTAATAAAAATCCGAATATGTGCGTCGAAATACAATTTCTAGTCCATCGTCAGGGTTTCATCCCTTTTTTTGCACGGGATTTTGAAGACCCTGCTTTCAGAACAGTGTCCAGATATTGAACGACAGGCGCTAACTATTTGCCTCTAGATCCCCGTAATTGAACCAATTTGAATTGATAACGTGACAGATGTATGAAGAGAGGAATGTTAAAGCCCCAAAATACTGAAGATGGCAAAAATGCCGCCGATCGGGGAGACGATCGTGCCGAGCGTATCGGTGATTCCTGCTAGCGTGGAACGTCCGACAACAATGGTGTCATTGTTTCGCAGGGCCGGATTGTTTGCCTCATTAATCCCCTTAGAAAAATCGATCGGAATGGAGCGTTGCGTCACGCTTCCGTTAGATTCAGCCGGACAAATTTAACGGAACCCTGTTTCGCACGGTTGTTAAATCCTCCCGCAGCTAGGATGGCCTGGTTAAGCGGAGTATTTGGCGGAACCTGTACCAGACCAGGTTTTGCAACTTCCCCGACGACATAAACAGAGATTTTATCGGGTGAAAAGCTGGCAGAGGCGAGCGTTGTTGCATCAGCAGGAGAAATGGTTTTTGCCACAGGAATGACAACCGTATCCCCATCCTGAAGCGGCAGGTCCTGACGCATATCGCCTGCCTGCAGCAGTTTCCAGAAATCAACATCAATCACCTGTTCGCTGCCTCCCTTCGTCAGACGGCGCACCTGAATACGACGGATATCGGCAGATTGGGTAATGCCACCCGCAACCTGAATGGCCTTCGTCACTGTCGGAATCTGTTGACCCGAGCCGCCCGTGTTGGTCACTCCGGTTTGGTCTTTCGTTTCCTCCGATAGGATGTGTGGACCAGGGCGGTTGACCTCTCCACAACAGCCACCCTCAACGGACGGGCATTGCTGGCAGAAAAACTGGTAGATGCTAGCTGCTGAGCCTCATTCAAATTAACAGCAGTCGTTGCCGGAATAACAATACTGTCGCCATCCCGCAGATGCAAATCCTGACGAGAATTGCCCGATTGAATTAATTGCCACAGGTCAACGGTAAAAGCTCATCTGCACTACCGTTACCCGGTCGGGGTCGGCGAACCTGCACTCGACGGATATCGGCTGATTGAGTGGTGCCACCGGCAAGCTGAATAATTCGAGTGACGATCGGCAACCCTGCTGCTGGATCTCCCGTTGGTGAAATTGCAGGGACGGTATACGAACCGGGACGGCCCACTTCTCCCGATATAGTGATGGTTACAGGGCGAGCCGCCAGCAAACTAACGGTGATAATTGGTCGGGTTAGATAGGGATCGTACTTAGCAGCGATCGCCTTTGAGGCTTCTTTTAGCGTTCGTCCCTGAACTGGAACAGCCCCCACCTGCGGCAAGTTGACGGAACCATCCGGCAAAACCTGATACTCGCCGCTGTATTCCGGCACGCTGAAGATATCGACTTTGACGCGATCGCCGACTCCCAACTGATAACCATCTTCGACCGAAACCGGATTGCCCGCTGGCTGAGAATTAACGGGTCGGGAATTAATGGTTGGGAATTAATTGGTTGGGAATTAATCGGTTGAAAGTTTGAAGGCTGAGAATTTGGAGGCTGAGAACCTGGAAACTGAGGACTTGGAAATTGAGAACCTGGAAGCTGGGAATTGGCAGGCTGAGAACGTGGAAATTGAGAATTAGCAGGCTGAGAATTAGCAGGCTGAGAATTAGCAGGCTGAGGATTAATGGGACGATCTGTGGCCTGTGCCAAGCAGCCAGCAGGCATTAGAGCCAGCCCGGTTAATGCTAGCAGTGAGAGCGAGCCAACTTGAAATGTTTCTTTGATAAGCGAGAGCTGTTGCATTTCACCGATGATCACTTGCAAGTGCGACGACTTTGGCAAACCAAAAACTCAGGTCATCCGTCGAGGGGTCTAACCACAATTGAGAAAGTATAGCTTGAAATAGACAGATGAACTTTACCTGAGCTATTGAAAATGAGACTGTGCTGAGAATCAACCAAAATTTCTTTCAGTGAAATATCAGGATTACTGACCGAACTCCTTAGACGGCAATCATCCTCTATTTGTGCCCCACAGTAAAAATCAATAGTGCGTCCATTAACTATTTGGGTAGTACCAAAGCTGTAAGGATTTGAGAGAGGCTAACGAGGGCGGCTACCGCCGCGCATCATTACCTTTTAGATCCGCCACTATTTGCACCATCGATTAACGCTGCATCGGGAGAAGAGGGATGAGATTAAAACACGCAATACTGCTCGGTTTGGTTTCTGTTGTTCTGGCTAGCTATGCAGGCACTGCTGAAAAAATCAAGCTGCTGAAACGCTAACTAACACGATCTCGATCCAATCTCCGCAACCAGAAACCGTTGCTCAAATGATGAATTCGGCAAAGCCAACGATCGTAAAATCTGGTCGCTTTGCCTCTGGCGAACATCCCACCCAGGGATCAGCGCGTGTTGTTACACAAAATGGCAAGTCATTTTTAGAGCTTGATCAAACGTTTAAAACGTCCAGTTCAGGACCAGATCTGGTTGTCGTTTTACATCGCTCTGATAACGTGCTGGGTTCTACAAAACCGCCATCTTATCCATTAAAAACGAATGATTACGTGGTCCTTGCACCACTGCGAAAGTTTAGCGGTCCACAGCGGTACGCCATTCCTGCAACCGTCAATATCGCCAACTACAACTCTGCTGTCATCTGGTGTCGAAAGTTCAATGCCACGTTTGGTGCTGCGAAATTGACGAACCGATAATTGTACGTTCTGATGCCATGTCAGATCGCAGAGTTTAGATTTTGGTTGATATTGCAATCAGGCTTGCCAGAATTATCTGTTTCACATTTGATTTAAATCCGTTTCGGACTGAAATCCGTTATAGCTGCATAAGCGGTATTCCTTACCTTACAACCAGATAGCAATTTTAGTGCCTATCCGTTTGATATCAATTTGATTTGAGAACGTTGCAGATTGGGTAGGGGCGAATGGCCATTCGCCCTTACAAAGGATTGATGCGTAGCAAGTTCTATTTAAATCGGTATGAGAATCGCTGTACGTGTTGAGTTGTTGATGAAACAGGAGCCAATATGTTTGAAAGCCTGAGAAAAATTCGAAATCCAGTTATCAGGAGTTTAACGGCCACATTCACAACATTTTCAGTCGTGACAATTGCTTCTGCGATCGCGTTGGGAACCACAAAGGCGAAAGATGAATCCGCCTATCGAACAGCGCTGTATTCATCCATTCTGGGAGCGGGATGTGGTGCGCTGTTTGGCTTAGCTTACGCAGGTAAGGGACAGCAGCAGCAAAAAAGCCCAACGCTTCGGAATACTCAATCATCTGAGACAACAGCCTGGAAGGGTTGGCGGAACTTTGTGGTGGTTCGCAAGGTGAAGGAAAGTGAGGAAATAACGTCATTTTATTTGCAGCCCGAGGACAGGGGAGACATTCCAAACTTTCAACCCGGTCAGTTTTTGACCATCAAACTGGATATTCCCGGACAGGCAAAACCCGTCATTCGCACCTATTCGCTATCCGATTACCGGGAACCCTGCGATTACTACCGTTTGTCGATCAAACGGGAACCAATGCCATCGGGGTTAGATGTGATGCCGGGAATTGCCTCCAACTTCATGCACGATCAGATCCATGAAGGCTCGGTAATCTTAGCCAAGCCACCCAGTGGCAAATTTATTTTAGATGTGCAAAAGTCGATACCCGCTGTGCTGATTAGTAATGGGGTTGGAATTACGCCGATGATTAGCATGGCCAAAGCGGTCGCTCGTCTCAATCCAACTCGACCAATCTGGTTTGTGCATGGCGCAAGAGATGGACGCTACCATGCCTTTCGAGAGGAGATGAGAGCGCTGGCCGAGCGCCACTCCAATCTTACGATCCATTATGTCTACAGTCGGCCCATTGAGGACGATACAGGACATTACCACAGCACTGGTTATGTCGATACGGATCTGGTTCGATCGCTGGTGATGGAAGACGCAGAGTACTTTCTGTGCGGTTCTCCCCGTTTATGGAATCGCTCCGCCAGGGTTTAAAAGACGCAGGTGTACCGGAAAGCCAGGTCTTTTTTGAGATGTTTACAAAGGCAAGTAAACCAGCGGTTGAACATTCCACGATCGACCCCCAGCCAGAACACGATGGAGCCGAACACGATGGAGAAGTGGTCTTTGCTCGGTCTAATAAAACAGTGAATTGGCAGGCATCGGACAATATCCTGGAGTTTGCCGAGGCAAATGGTTTAAATCCTCCCTATAGCTGTCGGCAGGGTATCTGTGGTACCTGCCAGTGCAAACTTTTGGAAGGGGACGTGGAGTATGTGGAAACTCCAACCGCCACGATCGAAGACGGCTCAGCTTTAATCTGTATCTCTAAACCCAAAACATCCCGATTGGTTCTCGACCTGTAGCCTCATCGGGATGATGGGGTAAAAGTGGAGCTGACGGGAGTCGAACCCGTGTCCGCCCTGGGTATTAGTACATCGTTCATTCACAGGTTTAGCTTCTCTGACCCTCGAAGCGGGAACCGTTCATTATCCCGAACGGTGGGATGCTCTGGTAAAGTCTTAGCCAGCAACCGACCAGAGGCAGTTAACTGGAGCATCCGTTGGGGTTGGTCCATCCTCCTTAACGGAGTCAGAAGACGGACGCTCGAACCAATTAGTGGTTGTTAGGCAACTGCAACAGCAGCTTGCTTACGAGCAAAAGGTACGATGTTGTTCGCATGTACGTTGTTTGAGCCATTGATTTACGAGAGTTAGCTCGCTCTCGACCTGCATCACGAGGTAACGTTCGCCAAAACGTCGAAACCGTTACAGCCCCATGTTGTTCAACATACATTATAGCAGTCCTAAATCATTTGGATGGATATGGGGTACGGGGTGTAGGGTACGGGATTTATGCGAGTAGAAACGGCTTTAGAGAATTTCTGAGACGTATGATTAGCAGCGGATTAGTAACGGATGGAACGGATAGTTGACAGTTTCAGCGTAGACATTACCATCCGCTTCATTCGTTTTCTATCCGTTGCTAACTGATTTGCCACTTTTCAGGCATCATCTTAAACCATTTCTGATAGCCCATCTGGTTCGGATTTGAGGGCTTTACGAGCGAGTTTCGTGTAGGTTTTGACGGTTTCGTAGGGCATCTCCAGGTCTTGCGCGATCGCCTGGAGGGATTCGCCCATTTCCCGTCGGGCCAAAATGGTTGCCCAGGTTTCGGCAATGCTGGTTGCCCGATCGCCGCCCAGGCGTTTCCGTTGAGCAATAAACAAATCGGTTAGTTCACTGATGCGCTGGGCCAGCAGGTCTTGAATGGAGGGGATGGTGCTGGCTCATCTGAGTCGAGCCAACCGGGGCAGGTCTCCCCCAGGCCAAAGGTGGTTTTGTGGCCGGTTCCACAGTAGGGGGCAAGCTGTCCCAGGGCCAACCATAGCTGAATGTAGTCCGTGTCTTGTCTGGCTTTGCTGGATAAGCCAAACTGAACGGACCCCGTAAAGCCTGTGACGGCCCCAGCTTTCCCGGCCATGACTTTGGTAGTGTGGATTTGGTGGCGCAAAATCAGAACGTATTCATCCACCCAGTCCAGGAAGTCGTCTTGGTCAATTTCTTCCCCAGAAAAATCGTTCCAGCGGCGCAGGTAGCTATGAAAAATGTTGACGGGCAGCGGCAGCGGCAGGTGGTTGCCTTTTCGCCGAAAGCTGGTGGGGGTCAAAAAGCTCAGGGTAATGGTGGGGATGTCGGGAATGGGGACTTTCAGCAGTTGGGCGTAGGTGGTGGGTGGATGGGCAAAGTCCCAATCCACAATCTTAAGGGAACCGCTGCGGAGATGAATGTCGGAAGGCGGAGCGGCAAGCCATTGGTTGACCCAGGCACAAACGGATTTTGAGAGGAGGGTGAAGCGCCACTGGTAGGGTTGATGGCTAGTTAGCTGCAGGGTTTTTCCGTGGGTGTGAAGGGGGCCTTTTAACTGGGAAATGGTAAAGGGTTTTTCGGATTGTCCGTCATGGAGGCGTGTTGATAGGTCAAAATCCATGCGGCGAACCTGATCGAGAAACCAGGAATGAAACTCAGTGGCGTAGTGGGGTGGCAGGGCAAGGTTTTCATAGGGCTGCAAGCCTAGTTTCAGGCCAAGCAGTTCGATGTCTTTATTGACCTTGAGTTTGGGAGAAAGGGAGGATTGTTGTTTACGGGTGGTTCGGGGCATGGAAAATCACCCTCGTTGCGACAACGTTACATCGCAATCTTACGGGCTTCTTCGGCTTCTAGTAGAGCGAGACTTGCAGTTGCCTCTGCCAAATAATGAGCAACACTGGCTCGAACGATCGGATTGGTCTCCCGTTGTAACTCCTTGAAATGGAATGAGACCCGAATGCGACATCCCTCTAGAGAGTCAGGATCAATGGCATAACGATTAGTTTCACTCATCCAGACGTTCCTCCTGTAGATCAATCCTGAAGTAACTGTCGCTCAGACTCAGTGTAAACAAATTTTACCCCACGCATCACATTATTCTGTAGTACAACATCCTGTCGCGCTTCTGTCGGTTTAAGCGAAGCATGTCTTGCGGGAATGTTTAGCATGCTCTTCTATTGTGTGACATCTCTAAGCCTACGGAAGTACTTTTCCATGAGATTTCGTAACCTTACAATGCCCTCGGTGTTTCGGGCGATCTGCTCGGCATTTGCTTCCTGCATCTCAGCTACCCGATCGAGTCGTGCGTCGATCGCATCCATTCGCATCGTATGGATTCTATTTGCCTTTTCAATTTCCTGCTGTGTCATGATGAACGGCTTTTAATTAAAACGTTTGGTTTCCTGATGGTGGATGATTAGCTGCATCTTGGAATCAACTGCCGCTGCCACTCGTAGGGTTTCTGTTCCTTGCAGGGAAGAGATTTTGAATTATTCCGTTCTCATCCCTCATCCCTCCATTCTTAAATAGGGTTTCCGTCCCCTTGCGGGGAAGAGGTTTTGAATCAGATCAAAGTTTGGAATGGATCTGATTGGGTATGGCTAAAAGTTTCCGTCCCCTTGCGGGGAAGAGGTTTTGAATCATCTGGGCCTCCGTCTGACCCAGTAGGGATTGAATTACCCGTTTCCGTCCCCTTGCGGGGAAGAGGTTTTGAATCACTTGCAACAAAAAAGCGACCGCAGTAGAAGCGATCGCTTAGATCCACGGTGATTGACTTAGTCTTGTTAAGCTTCTATTAGCTTGAGAAATCGTTCTCCCTCAGAAGCCCAAAGAGCGTCATTTTGTTTGAAGTATTCTTCTTCGGATATTAGACCTAATTCAAAAAGAGTTTGTAATTCACGGTCTTTTCCTTCTTTTCTGCTTGTTCATTTATATAAGCTTCAATCTCCTCATCAGGAAACCCACATAAACTTGAAACGGCTTTAATATAGAGTGGATTTAAAGTATCGTAACTGATTTCATCAAAGGGGATAAAAATTAATAATGAATCCCCAGTAAAATAAAATCCTTTTTTAGGTAAGTCAATTAGAAAATTGAATTTATAGCCCTTTTGTTGTGTCGTGTTTAGGATGAGGCTTGTAGCTTCACATTGCCATGTACTAATTTTTTTCTTTTCTTTCTCGTTCTTCCAGGGGTAAGGTGTAGGGTATTTCAAATAGTTTTGACATTTCTTCTCCTTTCTTAGAATGAAGACTACTCATAGCTGATGCTTCAGGTAGAAAAGCAAGCCACTCTTCTTTCAGTTCTTTTTTTTGACTTGAATGGTAAGTCGGGACAATCATGAAATTCACAAAAGTTAGGATTCAACTTTTCACTGACAAACTCAATGTATCGTGAGCCTTTAACAGCCGCTTGAATAAGCTCCATCCATTTTCTTTTGATTCAACTTTATCTATCAACGAACACGCAAAACTAATTTGTGGACAGAAATAACCATCAAGGTCCGCAAAAATGATTTCTTCAAATAATTCTGGAACTGAAAGCATGTCAAAATCTCCTTTTGTTTCATCAATAAAATAGCCTGCTATTTGATGGGCAGGCTAAATCTTTAGATTTGTCTGTGGTTTTACCTGAATAGCTTCAAGCCAGTGGGTTTCCTCGACATACAGGGCTAGGGCATGAATCATCAGGGCATGGAACTGCACTTTCTAAATAAAAATTGCTTCTTCCAAAAGCTGTCTCAATGGTGGAGCAAAATTCCGCAACCAGGGAAGACTGCCTGGTGTATGCGAATGCACTGGAGGGGCATTATCATCATCATCATCCCCTTTGGCTGGACAATTTACGTAAGCTAATCGACTGTCGGGAGTCGGTATAGGAACCAAAACTTCATTTACCTTTTGTCCACTGTCGGTTCTTCCACTAAATGAAGCAGGTTTCATAGGAATAGAAACTTGTCCGTATTGACGTGCCATTCCTCTATCGTCACCCAGGAATACTCTACGAGGCCGCCCATCAGCCGGATACCGAAAAAGGTTTCCGTCCCTTGCGGGGAAGAGGTTTTGAATCTTTCACTGTTTCAGTGGATACACTGACGTGTTTTATAATCTGTGTTTCCGTCCCCTTGCGGGGAAGAGGTTTTGAATCGAATGCCTCAACCTTCGTGTGGAGAGCGAGCGGGGTGGAAGTTTCCGTCCCCTTGCGGGGAAGAGGTTTTGGAATCAACATGAGTCGATTTTTTGCAGATTGCGGATCGGTAGAGGAAAGTTTCCGTCCCCTTGCGGGGAAGAGGTTTTGAATCGACCAGGTTCCACCACGGTACAGACGTGGGCGTACCTAGTGGTTTCCGTCCCCTTGCGGGGAAGAGGTTTTGAATCATTCCACGTCAGAGAGCGATGGGCAAGGCGGAAATGCCGTTTCCGTCCCCTTGCGGGGAAGAGGTTTTGAATCGCCTTTAAGGCCGTGAAGAAATCGCCAACGAGTTCAAGCTGGTTTCCGTCCCCTTGCGGGGAAGAGGTTTTGAATCGTGAAATCTCTAAGTTAGGTATTCAGCAAACTCTGTTTGAGTTTCCGTCCCCTTGCGGGGAAGAGGTTTTGAATCATTGGCAATTCGCCGGATAACCTTTTGATTGGCAGATTGGCGGGTTATCCGGCGCAAGATCTTCAGGGCTACATGGATGAAATTAGAATTACAAAAGCAGTCGCTAGAGTATCTCAGGAGTCCCTAGTAGTCAGTTTCCTGACGCTTAAAAACGCCTCTCGACCAACAAATAGAATAAATATCCAACAAAAACCGACAGATAAATACTGCCTAGAAAAAGCAGATTATAGTAGCGACACCCATGCTGTAGAGCGGCTACTTTTAGCAAGTTGAGTACTGGACTGTGAACCAGGTAGATCGAATAGCTGAAGGTACCGAGCGCTACCAGCGAAGGATTCGATAGCCATTCAATCAAAACCTTGGTTGCCGAGACTGAAACGTGCAAGCTGCAAAAACTGAGGGCAAGGTCAATCTCTAAATAGTGGTTGTGGTAGTGCAGCGGATCGTTCCAATCGACCCTAACGGGAAACGCAATCAGCAAGGCCACCAGCACCACCAACGACATCCACTGACACAATCTAACTTCTGGAATGCCCTGCTGGGAGGCTATGAACCCCAACGCAAAGCAAAGCACGTACCACAAGCACATCGATTCAAATCCCGAATAGTCGTTCCACCTCATTAGTAGAACGCTAAACAGCGAAACCACCCACAAGGTTGATGAAACCCCGGTTCTCCTGTAGAGCCAAACGAGAACAGGAAATAGGAGGTAAATTTTGAATTCCAACCCAACACTCCACAAAGGCGTTACCGCTAACCCGTAGTCAGGCCAAAAGTCGTTCAGCAACAGAATGTCTTTAACTAACTGAACAGGATCTAACGTCAAGTCAACTCCAATCAACCTAAACCTAGCCCAGGCCAGCGGTACCGCTAGCAATATCACGCCCCAAACCGGAGGAACGATCCGCCTGAATCGACCATAGTAAAACCTCCACGCATCCAGCGGCTTGCCGTTCACCGTCTTTAATCCCAGACAGTATCCAGAAATAACGATGAACAATGTCACGGCGACGTGTCCATAGCCAAGCGAGTTAGCGACCCAATCTGACCAGTGAGATTCGGTGGGTGGGGCTATGCCGTTCGTGTACCGCCACCGAAAAATATTGAGAGAATGGAATATAACGACATAAATCGCGCAAAGTCCCCTCAATCCGTCCAAAATTCGATCCGCTTCATTTCGTCCCTAGAACCCCACCCTATCCTTCCCAATGACCCTCACTCCCGAACAGATCGCTAACCTTTTCAAGCAGATTCAGCGAAACGCTCAAAACTCACTACAAGGGACAATCCTCTATTCCGGCACTAGCCTAACCGTACAGTTGGACGAACCCTACCAGGGGAAAACCATTCTAGAGAACGTGATAGCAGGACCGGGGACGGCATCACCAGTTTCCGTCCCCTTGCGGGGAAGAGGTTTTGAATCAATGTTTACTTCCGCGTATCAGTACTACGACACCTATGTTTCCGTCCCCTTGCGGGGAAGAGGTTTTGAATCGAGTAACCTTCAGGCCGGGAAAGCCCAGCTAGGGCTTGTTTCCGTCCCCTTGCGGGGAAGAGGTTTTGAATCACCTGGAGCAAAGCAAGTTGCAGCGGCGGAGGTCAGCATGTTTCCGTCCCCTTGCGGGGAAGAGGTTTTGAATCAGGCACTTGCTATTTTGTTGCAGGGTCTGTACTCCACCGAGTGTTTCCGTCCCCTTGCGGGGAAGAGGTTTTGAATCGATCCGGACTATTCCGTGACCGCTGCCAAAATCAAGTCTGTTTCCGTCCCCTTGCGGGGAAGAGGTTTTGAATCACGGCTAGGGACCGTTCAACAGGGTTAAAGTCTGAGACGTTGCAGGTTTCCGTCCCCTTGCGGGGAAGAGGTTTTGAATCATGGGATTTCACTCAGGCTGTAATCGTGGCCTTAATTACTGGTTTCCGTCCCCTTGCGGGGAAGAGGTTTTGAATCACTTGAGCGAGGCGAACTTGAGCGAGTAGTGGAATCTATAAAGAGTTTCCGTCCCCTTGCGGGGAAGAGGTTTTGAATCTCTGGCGCTTTTGAGCGCAATCCTGGCGGCTGCAAACGAAAGTTTCCGTCCCCTTGCGGGGAAGAGGTTTTGAATCTCAACGAATTACCGGAGAAGCTAAAAGAGAGAGCACTTGCACAAGTTTCCGTCCCCTTGCGGGGAAGAGGTTTTGAATCGTCTGACGCAAGAGTGGTTCGCACACAGAAATATCAAAGGTTTCCGTCCCCTTGCGGGGAAGAGGTTTTGAATCCTCATGATGAGCGACGTCATCCCCAAAGGCTGGAAGCTGCTGTTTCCGTCCCCTTGCGGGGAAGAGGTTTTGAATCAAGCGCAACATAGTAGGTCGCGGGAGGAGTATAGAGCGTCCCCGTTTCCGTCCCCTTGCGGGGAAGAGGTTTTGAATCGATCAAGCAATGCCAACAACTAAAACAGAAAGCCACCCCTTGTTTCCGTCCCCTTGCGGGGAAGAGGTTTTGAATCGAGTTAGAAAACCTCAAGGCAGTGAAGGCGAAGGAGGATGGTTTCCGTCCCCTTGCGGGGAAGAGGTTTTGAATCATGCCGAAGAATTTGACATATGGTTCGATAGCGTCGTAGAGCTGTTTCCGTCCCCTTGCGGGGAAGAGGTTTTGAATCAACCAGAGACTAGGGCGCTTGAGCTAACGATTGGCACAGACGTTTCCGTCCCCTTGCGGGGAAGAGGTTTTGAATCAATGAGCAAGTTGGGGCTTGAAGAATTACCCCAAGACAGGTTTCCGTCCCCTTGCGGGGAAGAGGTTTTGAATCGTCAGGTAGTTGTTCTACCTTGCCAGCATTCACCGTTAGAGTTTCCGTCCCCTTGCGGGGAAGAGGTTTTGAATCGATCGCCCCCACTACAGCGGCGGTAGGTGCAAGTCCTGCTACTGTTTCCGTCCCCTTGCGGGGAAGAGGTTTTGAATCAAACGGCTGCTGACTGTACCACTCCCACGGGTCTTTATCTTGTTTCCGTCCCCTTGCGGGGAAGAGGTTTTGAATCAAGGAAATTATGGCTAACTTTCAAGGGCATCCTTGCTAGTTTCCGTCCCCTTGCGGGGAAGAGGTTTTGAATCAGGGTGAAAAATTCGCTTGCGATCGGCTGATAAGCGCTGTTTGTTGAAAAGTTTCCGTCCCCTTGCGGGGAAGAGGTTTTGAATCCAGCGACAGGCTTAAATACCGCCCCGTTGAATTGGACCTGAGGTTTCCGTCCCCTTGCGGGGAAGAGGTTTTGAATCTCGATTTGGACATCATGGTAGACCTCTTACTGACCCCTAGTTTCCGTCCCCTTGCGGGGAAGAGGTTTTGAATCTGGAGCTAAGGCCGAAAATAGCGTCATTGGTTCCTGTTAAAGTTTCCGTCCCCTTGCGGGGAAGAGGTTTTGAATCAGGATGAACACTTTTAGCAAGGAGGCTAAAAGCATGGCAAGTTTCCGTCCCCTTGCGGGGAAGAGGTTTTGAATCAACGGGAGGGGTAACGGTAATATTGGTGGTCCCGGTTCCGTTTCCGTCCCCTTGCGGGGAAGAGGTTTTGAATCAATCCCCAATCCAGGAAGCCCCGTCGCACCCTTCAGTGAGGGTTGAAGTTTCCGTCCCCTTGCGGGGAAGAGGTTTTGAATCCGTGACGCTGGCTCAGGAGTTAGCCCAGGCAGTTGCGAACGAGATGTTTCCGTCCCCTTGCGGGGAAGAGGTTTTGAATCATGAGGGTCACTACCTGGACGAAAATGGGCCAGTCTGCCTTGATTGTTTCCGTCCCCTTGCGGGGAAGAGGTTTTGAATCTTGCCAGCTCTGCATCAGCCCCAGCCTTATCGCTAACGTTTCCGTCCCCTTGCGGGGAAGAGGTTTTGAATCAAAATTGAAACTTAGACCATAGTGTGTTACACTGAAAAACAGTTTCCGTCCCCTTGCGGGGAAGAGGTTTTGAATCCTGGAAGGCTGAAGAGGTGTCCAGGTGGCGCGATCGTAGTTTCCGTCCCCTTGCGGGGAAGAGGTTTTGAATCGGTTCTTAAGTTCGCCTGACAGGTCCGCGAATTTGCCCTGTTTCCGTCCCCTTGCGGGGAAGAGGTTTTGAATCCCTTGACAATGGGCGGTGAGCGTTTTGGAAGGCTGTCCACGTTTCCGTCCCCTTGCGGGGAAGAGGTTTTGAATCACATAGTTTCAAACTCAGGTTATAGGTTGGATTGTCGGTTGTTTCCGTCCCCTTGCGGGGAAGAGGTTTTGAATCCGAATCCAAAAGGAATCCGCCCGAAAAGCTTACGCGCAAGTTTCCGTCCCCTTGCGGGGAAGAGGTTTTGAATCCAGGATGCCCAGGGCGGCCCGTCGTGGTGTCTGGAATTACGTTTCCGTCCCCTTGCGGGGAAGAGGTTTTGAATCACTCTGGTATTTCGGGTTTAACGAAGTAAAACCCCAAAAAAATCGTTTCCGTCCCCTTGCGGGGAAGAGGTTTTGAATCTAGTGAATTACTTTTCAATAAAACAGTTAGCCAACGGATTATGGTTTCCGTCCCCTTGCGGGGAAGAGGTTTTGAATCCTTGAGTAGGGCAGACTTGAGCGATGCCAACTTAATTGTTTCCGTCCCCTTGCGGGGAAGAGGTTTTGAATCTTAGTAATTCTCAAAGGTGCGGTAGGAATGCCGCTGATTGTGTTTCCGTCCCCTTGCGGGGAAGAGGTTTTGAATCTCGCATCCCTGCCGCTTCAGGGTTTTCGTGGGGATATTGTGGTTTCCGTCCCCTTGCGGGGAAGAGGTTTTGAATCCTGGGGCTAGTGCCGAAACGATAAAGGAAACCATTGAAGGTTTCCGTCCCCTTGCGGGGAAGAGGTTTTGAATCTAAAGATTGAGGGCGTGTAGTAGTGCCTATAAAGATCTGTTTCCGTCCCCTTGCGGGGAAGAGGTTTTGAATCGTTTATGCTTGAACTTTGCTTTCCAGTCAAGGGCGATCGAGTCGTTTCCGTCCCCTTGCGGGGAAGAGGTTTTGAATCCAGATCGACTGGTTGAGCCACGACGATGGCCGCTGGGTCGTTTCCGTCCCCTTGCGGGGAAGAGGTTTTGAATCAGCTTGTCTACGACAGCTTACCAGATGGGGGTTTCAGGAGTCAAATCGACAGACCTCTTAATCATCGTCAAAAAGCCCCTTTCATTTGCAGCAAGCATGTCTTGCTGAACATTGAAAAAGCCTACCTGTTAAGCCATCGACGGAGGTAAACGAAATTATGCGGTTTTCAAGGTTCAAGCCAGGGTGCGTCGATGGGACAATACCGTTTCAAAGGACTCATGCAAGTGCTGAGGGCTGAGGGCTGATGAAATACGCTCAAACAATGTAACATTTTGGCGGAGGTTCGGGTTGGGGCTTCCAATAGTCAACGTGCGTGGTAGAGAATTTGCCGGAATCAATAAAATCGAATATTGTCTTCCTGCGGCTTTGCTCTCCGCTCTATCTGGCGAAATAGCTTCTTCATTCCCTCCAAATCTAAAAAGCACTCAAACACGCTATCCTGAACCCGCCGTCCGTGTCCCTCCAAGAAATTAGACAACTTCAGACGACGTTTGTTGTCAGGAATATCATAAACCACGAGTACCAGCATATAGCAGTTCTAAATTGTTTGTGAAATGGGAGGGCTTTGTGAAAACGATTTCCTGTGGAAACCGTTTTCACAATCTAAGTAGGAGCGCTGTAGTCAAACGTTTGGGTCAGTCAAGAATCACGCCGATCGGAGAAACGCCTCATAGGGAACACGCTCCAGCAATGCCCGTTTATAGCGCTGCACCTGAAGCTGAATCGCCCGCCGATAAGCCACCCGCGTTTTAACATCCGGATGTTGCGTTTTGCTACAAATCCGTTCTTCAAACTCCTTCAAAAACCGCTTTCGTCCTGGGTCCGCCAGGTAAACGCCGCCATTGTGCTGAGACGTTACAAAATCCTCCGGCTTTACCACCTGCTGATTAATCAGGCTCAGCACCAGGCTATCCACAACAGGAGAGCGAAACTCCTCCATCAAATCGGACGCCAGATGCATCTCCCGTCGATCGTTGCGATGTAGATTGCCCAGATAGGGATTTAGCCCTTCCGCTAAAATCAGGCTCATCACATTGTTAAACAGCAGCGTATAGCCAAAACTCAGCATGGAGTTGACTGGGTCAGTCGGAGGGCGGCGGTTGCGGGTGCTGAAATGAAAGCTGGCGTTGATAAATAACCGACCAAACGCAGAAAAGTAGCGAGAAGCCGCTGCCCCTTCATATCCCCTGAGTGACTCCAGGGTAGGAACGGTTTCAACCGCCCGAATATCCATTGTGAGTCCGGCGATCGCCGCCTCAATCGACTCATCAGGCCGTTTTCGATTCATCCGCAGAAGCAACTGCTTGGAGTTAACCAGCTTTCCCCAAACCAACGTTTTTGCCATCTCTAGCTGAAATGCTGCATCACTATAGAGCCGAAATTGGGCCTCCTCCGCCTTCAGATCAGCATGTTCTGCACTCCAGAGATGCCCCTTGTAGGCCCCAGTATAGGACAAAAACACAACCGGAATCTGAGCATCCAAACAGCTTGAGATGGCCGCATTGGTCAATTGGATATTGCCCAACACTAACACTCGCTCAATTTCTCGAATCGGGATTTCTAAATCATCCTCAATTAGGGCATCCCCTGGAGGATCCACGAAAAACCGTCCCTGTTCTCTTCTCAGGGTTGCCCCCTGCTGGGTGAGATAAAGCGTAGACATCTATTTATCCTGAAATGTTGCCCGACTGACGCGATCGCTGCACCCTGAACGTCTGTGACGATGATTTAAAGGTACCCAACGCACGCCAGCCAGAAACACTAGGACACCTGTACTGCAAGGGTTTCAGGACTGAGTGCCGAGGACTGAGGACTGAGTATGTTCAGCAGATTTCAATTATTACGCTTCAGAAAGCGACTTGCTCTGAAAATACGATCGCCCATACCCCAAACCCTACACCCCAAACCCCAATTCACAAGACTTGGCTTTTCAGCAAAACCCTAAAAGAAGCCAGGCAAGACGTCGATCAACTGGTCAAAGCAGAGGTCAAACGTGAAATTGCCAGGAGCATCAAAAACCGTGTCGATCTTTTAGAGCACGTCTTGCAGCGACAAGAAGTTCCCGGTTTGGTCTCTGTCGATTATGTGCTGCAAAACGCAACTGGAACCCTGCCAAAAGAGTACCGCTTGCTGAGCGGCTACTTTTCCAGAATGAAGGTCAGAAAATTAGACAGCCGCAAATTCAATGGCGATGTGGTCGTGCTGGACGTGGTGAACTATCAGCCAACTGGAAGCAGCCTGGAAGAGGCAGAGCTAGAGCGTATATTGCAGGACGTCGCCGAGAAAATGTTGCCAGAATCTGTGCTAGCCGTGTATGCCCCAAAACGATACGACGCGATCGATAAACTGAGGCAAACAATCCGATACTACACGTCTGCGAATATCCCCATTCAGCTTCTTGGCAACGTCATCAACTCAGCCTATGTTGCCTATACCCTGCGCGGCGAAGAGGATTAAAACCGTCCCGTTCCCGGTTCCTAAACCCCGACCTGAGCGCCATTGCTTGCCGCCCCATTGGATGAAGTCGGTGCAGCGCCATTCGCTGGCACAGCCATCGTTTGAGATGCGCCAGTTTCAGATACCGTAGACGGTTTGCGGGTGCGCTTGTAGCTGCTGGGAGGCTTACCACCCGCCATTTCGTATTCCTTACTGTCCTTGCCATACACCGCTGCAACCGCACTTAAAATGCGGGAAGACAGGGCAGAAACCGATGCTTCTGTTTGAGCAAACTCAATTCGGGTGCGATCGGCCTCAGCAAGCGCCAGATTATGGGTCTCCAGACTGCTGCCAGAGTCTTCAATCAGCGTGGCATACTCCTGTAGCGTTAACCCATTGCCCAGATTCATCTCCGGATCAACCGACTGCAATCCCCGTAAACGAGCCTGAGCCTTTTCTAACGTGGCGGACCGTCGTTTTGATAAGCCATGAGTAGTGCCCCTTCCGTGCTGGTCTGAATCTTTATCTTTTCTTTAACTTAGCCAGTTACCCACAGCCGCGAGATCCGTAGGATTCTGGAAACTGACCGATTTTGAGCCGCACGATCGCCCGTTTTATCCGTAATTTCCTTCAAAGAGCGGGTAAACGATCTCAGGGCAGGCATCCAAAACGATTTCGCAAACCTCCGATCCTCGTTGCCGGGGTTCCGCAATCGGTTCGTTCCCCCAAAAAGCTTTTGCAGGTCTAGCCTATAAGCTTCCAGACCTCAACCATCACTCCAAACGCCTCCCAACCGATTCGGCAGGCCTTAAAAGTAAGATTGCCCACCTCCACCATTCCTTTGAATGCCTCATCAATCATTATGGAGGGGCGATCGTGGTTTTGAAAATGCCAGACCTTTGTTACAACTATTGCCAACACACCTTTGGGATCGTGGATTTGATAAATCCGCAAACTGTACGGGCGGGTTTAACACCCCAATTTCACCCAGTAATGGATTTGACGGCAAAACCCGCCCCTATCAAATGTCGGACTTATTTAATTTGCATTCCTTGTCCAATTTCAGATAAGAGGGGCATAGGTAAAGCGGGTAGGCGGTACTGATGGAGATTTAGAGCTGCTGTACAATGGACTCATTCACTCACGGCAAGCCTATGAGTCAGCCAGCCGCCGAACGGGTTCACTGGACGATCGCTGATCTGGATCTGTTACCAGACAACGGCACGCGCTACGAAATTATTGACGGTGAATTATTCATGACCAGAGCGCCCCAGTGGAGCCATCAGCAAGTTGCCGTGAATATTTGCACAGAAATCAATCGTTCTCCAGAGACGATCGCGGTGGGGAGAGCCGTAACAACTCCAGGTGTAATCTTCTCGGAAGCCGACAATGTAATTCCCGATGTCGTGTGGGCAAGTTATGAGCGACTGGCAGTGCTACTCGACAAAGCAGAGCACCTGACAGGAGCACCTGAATTAATTGTGGAAGTGTTGTCTCCCGGAGCTGAAAACGAACGCCGCGATAAAAACGTAAAACTCAAACTCTATGCCTCTCAAGGAGTTCAAGAATACTGGATTGCTAATCGTTCATTGCGGCAGGTGCAGGTTTATCGTCGCCAGGGAGCATTGTTAAAACTGGTTGCAACGCTGATGGCAGCAGACGAAATCACATCGCCCCTGTTACCCGGTTTCGCCTGTTTAGTTGAGGCATTTTTCCGATAAGGCAAAGGGAAGTGGCTTCTAGTCCGCGAGCATCTGCTGAGGCATGTTTCAATGATGATATTCTTTTTCTGACGCCATACATGAGCCACTCACCCGACCCAATCTCCATCTTTTTCTCCTACGCTCACGAAGATGAAGCACTGCGAGATGAATTGGCAAAGCATCTTCGTGGATTAGAGCGGCAAGGCGTAATTCAATCATGGCACGATCGAAAAATTCTCCCAGGAAGTGACTGGCTGCATGAAATTGAGCAACAGTTGAATTCAGCTCAAATCATTTTGCTTCTGCTCAGTGCTGATTTTATGGACTCAGATTTCTGCTGGAGTGTGGAACTGAAACGTGCCATCGAACGCACAATGCAAAGGAAGCATGTGTAATCCCTATCATTCTGCGATCAGTAGATTGGCGTGACTCACCGGTGGGTAAACTGCAGGCACTACCCAAAGATGCCAATCCGGTTACAAAATGGAGCGATCAAGACGAGGCATTTTTCAACATTACTCAGGGAATTAAATTGGCAGTAAAAGACCTGAGAGAACGTACACTATCAACGATGAAAACTGTCTCCACGGTTGCCAAACTGCGAATTCATGGTTGGAAATATCAACCTTACGATGACTCGCCCGATGTAGAGCTTAATTGGACAGCCTATTTTGATATTGACAAGAAACCACTACGAAAGATAGCCCGTTTCCAAACTTGGCGCGATATATTGCTACCTCAACTGAAACAAACACGAGAGCAGCTAACCGGAAAACGAGCAAACCTCACGATCGATGTTCAAGGACTGTTGCCCCTTTCTGCTGCTTTAACCATTGGCAATATTTTTCAAGATACAGCAGGTTACATCCTACAAAACACTCAGCGAACTGTAGGACAAAATCAGATTTGGCGATCTAGCGCCAACCCTTCTACCTTGAAATTTAAAGTCGTCAAAGAACAAGAGCAAAAAACCGCAAAAACGATACTAAAATGGGCTGCGGTTAGTACTGCCATTTCGATTTTTCCTTGCTAGATTAGATGGAATTCTTTGTAAGCAGGCAAATATGTTTGGGCGAAGGTTAGATCGTGCCAGATGCCTTTAACATCCTCAAAGTCTCCAATTAGATATGCCCGATAGCCCTCTTACCTCCCAATCTGCTGCCTTGCAAGTGATTCAGCAAGCGGTCAGGGCAATTATTGATTGGGCAACTAAACAGAGTAATGCAACAACTCAACAGCCTGCCGCGCTTCAGTTGGTATTTGATCGCATCCAGCTACCGGATGGACAGGGGCAGCCAAATCAACCGAACTATCGTCCTGCAACCATACTTGAAGTTCACCAGGATGAAAAAACGCCTCGAATTCCCTATGCAAGAGGCGATCGTCCAGAAGACTTCACCCAATTAAAAGCAGAAATTGGTAAAGCAGCTAAGCACCTCGACTGGGAAAATCTATCTCAGTTAATGATGTTTCTGAAACCTATGGCTCCCATCTCAGTTGGGGAGAACCGAATGCCGATATTGCCATCATTGACCAGGCAAAATCAGACGCGGCAATTGAGGCAGCATTAGCACAGAATCCTCCCGACAAAAAGCTGGCACTGGTGGGTGGCGATTTGATGGGCGTCCAAAAGTTTATCTACACCATTTCATCCGAAGGGGCGCTGAAATCTTTAAGGGCACGCAGTTTTTACCTGGAGCTGGCAACCGAGGAAGTGGTGCAACAGATTCTTACTGCGCTAAATTTACCCCGAACCAATGTGATTTACGCTGGAGCCAGTAAGTTTTATTTACTGGTTGCTGCAACCAATCAATTAGAGAAGAAGTTACAAGAGATTCAGCAAGACTTCAATGATTGGTTGCTGGAAACATTTCAGCGTAAGGTGTTTTTAGCGATCGCTTGCGAAGCTTTTTCAGCAGATCAACTAGAAGCATCTCCCAATTCTGATCAAACTCCGCTAGCTCAAATCTGGCAAAGAGTGAATGACAAGCTAAATGCTCAAGCATCCCGCAAATTTGCCCATCAGCTAGACAAAATTCTGGAACCACAACCGAGCCATCAACCTTGTAAAGTTTGCCATCGGGATGATGTTCCCGCAGATAAGCTTAAGCCATTGAATGAGTTTGAAGATGATTCGGTTTTAGTCTGCTGTACCTGTAGGAGGATGTTTTGTATTGAAGGGGCAAAATTTCCCCTGTACCAAGCCGCGAAGGGCGCAGGAGACGCAGAAGATGCCGCAAAAGACAATGGACGAGATAGCCTCAGCCTATTTGGAGAAACCTTTAAGTGGGAGCAATGGTTAGGAAAACGACGAGGAAGCCATCCGATTGATGCCGCTAGTCGAGATTATTTGCAGAATGAAATTGTTCCAGAGTTGCAGGGAGTTTTGCCCTTTATGCAAGACCTGTTAAATCCACAAACCTTAGAATTTAGCTATCCCCAAAGTTTCATCCGCAACCTACTCATTACGGCACAACTGCGGGAACAGAAGATCAAAGAAACTCAAAAACTTCAGCCTGCCCAGGTAAAGGACGTTACCTACTATTTACACCTCCCCAAACTTGCCTATGCCCTATCCCGCTTACCCAAATCCCTTCAGGATCAGGAAACCTTTAAGCCCATCCGCCAATCGCTCCTGAGTCCCCGCAACTCTCCCTATTTCAGAGCGATCGCCACCTGGATCGAACTTTTAACCCGGAGCAATCAAGGATGATTACTCCATTAACAGACTCCCTATCAAGGAGGCAATCATGAATACTGCGATCGCTGAAATTGTTTATAACGCCATTCTATTCGACCTAAAAACTGGGGGAGCAAGATGCCGGATATGGAGCGCCTACCAGAAGCAGTTGAACAGTTATTCACCCTCCTGACCGAGCGCAAGATTAACTATCTGCTGGTTGGCGGAATTGCCCTACTTAGCTATATGGAAGGTCGCAATACTCAAGATATTGATTTCATTTTGTCTAAAGCCGAGTTGGAAGCATTACCTGAGATTGTTGTGATTGAGGAAAATCGGGATTTTGTGCGAGGGATGTTTGACCAACTACAAGTGGATGTCTTGTTGACTAGCAATGGACTGTTTGAGTTGGTACGCGATCGGTATACAACTGAACAACTGTTTGGGACTCAAACGATTCGCTGCGCTACTGTTGAAGGTCTGCTATTACTGAAGTTCTTTGCGCTGCCCTCCCTTTATCGGCAGGGGCAGTTTAATAAAGTCAGTATTTATGAGAATGATATTACTCAGCTACTCCTTAACTATCCAGAAGTAGATGTGCCTCAATTATTCAAACTACTTGCCAAATATGTGATTTCAACCGATTTAGAAGAACTTAAGATCACTGCGTCTGATATTCAAGCACGTATTCAACGTTTTTATACCCAGAGAAACCGCTTTGAATCCGATGAAAACTCTGCTGAGCAATAACTCCGGAAGCCATGATTACTAAACCTCCGACCACCAACCTCACTTTTGAAGAGTACCTTGCCTACGACGATGGAACGGATAATTACTATGAACTGGAAGATGGAGAACTGATCCGTATAAATCCGTCAATCGGTCTTCATGCGTTGATCATTCGATTCCTCAGCAATACCTTAGAGGCAGAAATCAAACGTTTAAATCTTCCCTGGGTAACCCTACAATTGCTAGGCATTCAGACTTCACCCCGTCACGTTCGCTTTCCTGACCTGTGCGTAATTCCTCTAGAAATCATTCGAAAATACCTGAATGTGGCTGCTGTAATTGAATCAGGGGCATTACTGGCGATCGAATTGGTCAGCCCCGACTCAATTAAGCGAGACTATCGGTTTAAACGAGCCGAATACGCCTCTTTTGGCATTCCTGAATACTGGATTATCGATCCGGTTGAACAAAAAGTGACGTTGCTGTTGCTGGTCGAGGGATTGTATGAAGAAACCGTTTACCAAGGCGATGCCCGAATTCAGTCTCCAACATTTCCAGAGTTGGTGCTAACGGTGAATCAGATTTTGCAACAGTAGCTTTTACTTGAAAAGATGCTTCTGACAACTTCATCTGGATCAAATTTCTATAGTAATAGTCCCTGCTTATATCTTATGGCTCTATCCATGTCTCAGAAATCGCCTACCCTGAAACTCAATGCTGATGAAATCAGCCAAAAATTGTGTCTTATATCAATGACACGTTGACTTCTCTAAAAGACTATCCAATCCGTGAATTAGTCAAACACGCGGAGGAATTTGGCCCTGAATTGCGACGGCAGCGACTAGAAACAAATCAAATTCGTAAGTTTTTGGATGCACTGAATCAAATTAAAGCAAAGATTGCCGGATCTGCTTTTTCCGCAGAAGTTGAAACAGAAACTGTATTGCTAAAGCCGAAACTTGCTTATGCGGCTGCCCGCCAAAGTGCAGTCAAGCCACTGAGCAATGTCATGTCAGTCGCAATCGATAAAACTCACAGCAAAGAAGATTTCGATCGATTGGTGCAACTGGTGGAGTCAATTATTGCCTATCACAAAGCTGAAGGGGGAAATAACCATGCCTGCATCCACAGCCCAAAAGCCTCTACTGGGAAAGTTTCGGATTGATAGCACTCTGCACGTTGACACTGGTTTGCATATTGGTGGTGGGGTGAATCATTAAATATCGGCGATCTGGATAAACCAGTCATTCGTGACCCCATCACCAACTATCCCTATCTACCTGGGTCATCCATTAAAGGTAAGTTGAGAGCGATTTTGGAACGGTTGCTGAATAAGCCGTTGAATCGTCCTGGAAGCCGAGACACCTACCGTTATGAAAGTGATGATTTAGAGGATGGCTACTCAGAAATTGATGGGCAACTAATTCCCTACGAAGGTGCCAGAACGTGCCCATTAAGTCGGGTGTTTGGGTCTACTGGTGGGTCAGGCGGCAGAAACAAAACCTGGATCAAAACTTCTATCGTTAAGGCTCAGGGACTTGAAGAGTTGGGTACTCGAACCATTCCTGGTCAGACCGATGGATACACCAGCACCCGTGGACGCAATGCGCCTTCTCGAATATTGGTGAGAGATTGCCACCTGACCGAACCTTCAGCCGAAAAGCTAAAAGAAATTGCCACAGGTTTGTATATGACCGAGTGGAAGTTTGAAAACGGACTGGATCGGATTACAGCAGCAGCAAACCCACGGCAGCTAGAACGGGTGCCTGCGGGGTCAGAATTTAAGTTTGAACTGGTTTACACCGTTGAAAATGCAGAGCAAGCAGCGGAAGACTTGAAAAATTTAGCGATCGCCCTTGCCATTTTGGAAGACGATGCGTTGGGTGGACATGGCTCACGCGGCTATGGCAAAATTCGCTTTCAAAATTTCAACCTGTCTTACCGCGACTACAGCCAATTCACCAAAGGAACAACGTCCGAATCTGAACCTATCACCTCTGACACTACCGATCAACTGTTGAGAAACTTTGATCGAGTTACGCAACTGTTGCCAGGGAGTTAAAGACGAAGATGGGCGTTTGGAAACTCGTCAGGCTTAAATTTGGGCGCTGCCCGGTTCACTTTGGTAGCCTGGGCATTGGCATGGAAGAAGCCAGCGAACGGATTTTGTCAGACACTCTGTTTAGTGCCTGGGTCAGCGCCTATGCGCGACTGGTGGATGATCCACGCACGATCGCACGATTACTCGATCAATTCAACACCCCAATCCTCCATTCCGGCTGAGTTCTACCTTTATTTACCAACGCATAAACGGAGAATTTGTTGATTATCTTCCCCGTCCGTTGGTGCATCCACCTGGGTTTACCGATGAAGACCGGGTGACGCTAGCAAAAAACTCAAAACCCTGAACTACCTTCCGCATAAGGTTTGGCGACAGTGGTATCAGAGAGAAGGATTTACTGAGTCCGATCGCCAGGAACTATCGTCAGGAACCGTCAATCAACCTGTTGGAGCCTTAGCCAGTTTGGGCACTTTTCGCTATTCAGAAGCGTTTCAGACTCAACGTGTACCCAAAGTTGCCATCGATCGCATCACCAGAGCCACTAATTTTTACCACACGGGTTTCGCCCATTACCAATGGCAACCCAATCCGGGTGAACCCGATGGGATTGAAAGCCTGTCTGGATTGTACTTTCTGTTATATTTCCCGCAAGCGGATCTGGAGTTGCAGAACACGTTCTTTGCCGTTCTCGATTTTTTTGGGTGGCGAGGGCATCGGCGGGGAACGCTCTAGCGGAGCCGGACAGTTCAAGCCAGCAACGGAGGAATTATCGTCAGTATGGCAAGATATTGTGGGCTACCGGAAAGGCAATGCCCACTGTTTAACCAGTTTGTTTTGGCAACATCCCCTCCCTCCAGATTTATCTGACTCCCTGACCCAAGCCAGCTACCACTTGCAGGAACGTGGCGGCTGGATTACCTCTCCCGTATCGGACGGGCGGCAACTGCGTCGTCGAGCAGTGCAGATGTTTACCGAAGGTTCAGTATTCCCAGTGCTACCAGACGGGCGTTTAGCTGATGTGACTCCGCTTCAGGAAAACCAACAACCAAAATTTCAAGATCACAAAATTTATCGCAGTGGCGTTAGTTTGAGTTTGTCGATCAATCGACGGGAGGAATAGACGTGGTTGCCAGCCCAGAGACTCCGATCACCAAACCAGAGGTGTATGAAACCCGGCGGATTCAACTCAATTCTCCGCTGCTGCATATTGGTGCTGCCGTCGCCCAACTGTATCCCTCCGAGTTTGTCGCCACCAGCCAACGAGTCTACTTACCCAATTCGGAAGCCCTGGCAAGAGCGATGAAGGAACGGGGACAGTTAGCAGAGTTTCTGCGACGAGTAGAGAACCGGGAGGAACTGGTGCCGCTACTGCGCCAGGTATTTGGAGACGATTGGCAAACCGCAAAAGATGCGGATGGTGAAGCAATCTTTCCCTGGCAAACCAGCAGCCGTCGCTGGACAGACCAGCCGATTAGTTTCCTGCGCCCAATGATTCGCAACGGTTTTGGGCACCTGTATATTCCTGGTTCTTCCATCAAAGGGGCAATTCGAACCGCGATCGCCTATCACCTGATTAAACATGGCGATCGCTATGGTGTGCCCAAACAGGTCCGAGTTAGTGAAATTGAAGCCAAACTGCGACAAAACATGGGCAACCTGCGACAAAAGGCGAAATTTGCAGACGATTCCCTCTTTATGGATGAACTGTTTACCAATTTTGAGCTACCCGCCCCCAACTATCGCAAAGGTCCAAATACCGATTTCATGCGGGCAGTTCAGATAACAGATAGTCAGCCCCTGATTGAACAACGGATTGAGCAACGGGGTAAACCTGTTTCACTCAATCTGCCCGTGGTTGCCGAAGTCATCATCTCCAGCCGCTTCCCGGACTACAAAGCCAAATATCGTGCCTCACTATTTGTAGAAATGGCGCGAAATGTAAAAACCGAATTTACCCTCAGTCTCGATACGGAAATGTTGTCCTGGTTTCGCCACAGTCAGGGAATGCAGATTCCCTTTCGATCGGTGCAAGACATCCTTAACATTTGTCAGGAGTTCGCTCAGGAACAATGGGATTTTGAACACGATTACTGGATTGATATACAGGATAACCCCAGAGCCGCTGGCAGGAATCTGAGTTTTAGTGAAATCCGCCGGATTTACGAATCAGAAAAGTGTCCTTTTAGTTTGAGGCTAAGTTGGGGAACTGGCATGACAGGAACAACAGTTAATTTACTGCTTAAAGATAATTCGCGAGAGGATATTCGCGATGCCGTAGGCATCAAAGCTCCTGGTTTTGAAGCTCCAAAATCTAGACGCTCAATTGTTAGTCTACAAAATGAAATTAAGTATGTACCTGGCTGGAGTGTATTAAAGATTATCTAATTCTAGAAATTGACACTTGTGACTATGGCTGAAATTATTGGAAAAATGATCGGCAGTCGTTACAAAATCGTTTATTCATTAGGCTCCGGAGGATTTGGGCATGTTTATCTGGCTCAAGATCAAATTTCCTCAGATGGCTGTTGGTGTGCTATTAAGCAACTTCGACCTAGTATATTCAGTGGGATGGGATTGGAAGAAGCGCGGGAGCGATTTAGTATAGAGGCTGAGGTTCTTAGGAAAATAGGAGAGCATGATAGAATTCCGAAACTATTGAACTACATTGAGGAAGACCAGCAATTTTATTTAGTATTAGAATTTATTGACGGCTATAAACTAGAAGAAGAGATAGAAAGTAATAGACTTACAGAAAATCAAATTCTTATCTTGCTAAAAGACGTATTAGAAACATTAAATTTTATTCAGCAAAATGATGTCATCCATCGTGATATATCCCCTGATAATTTAATAAGAAGAATTAGAGACAAACAATTAGTTTTTATTGATTTTGGAGCAGTCAAACAGACTTTCCTCGAAATTTCCTAGGTGGGTGAAATTTAAAGAGCTATAGCGATGCTAATTCGAGCAACCTGGACTCTGAAAGTCACTGAACCAACAACGTTACCTCGCTCCTATCGATTAGAGGTGGTTAAACTGCTGCATCAGCGATTGGGCATTGAGATGGGAGCAGAACAAATTCCCTCCACAACCTGTTCAGGTATTCTTGGTTCCGTTACACCCAGCGGAGATTTTGTCACATTTCACCCAGAAGAGTTTTATCAACTGTCGCTCTACGGGCTACGGGAGGAAGCGTCGAAGGCGATTGCAGATTTCACCTTCCCATATAACGAGAATTCTAACCCAGTGTTGCAACTGTTAGGAGCGGCTTTTCTAGTAGGCGATCGCACTGACGAAACCACCAGCTACGAGGAACTCTACACAACCCTCGTTGCCAACGAACCCGAACCAATTCGCCAGTTCAAGCTTCAGTTTGTCACACCCACTGCCTTTGCCCAGAATCGAATTAATTTTCCTCTACCTGTACCGGGACTCCTGTTTCGCAGTTGGCTAGAACGCTGGAATCACTTTGCCCCTGTGTATTTAGGCGGTGATGAACTGATTGGCTATCTCAGCGAAGCCGTTGCAATTACACGACACAATATCCAGACGCGATCGTTCCAGGTGCATCAAGGCAGAATTACAGGCTTTGTGGGAACCATTACCCTCCAGGTTCCGCAACGATTCGATCCACTGCTAGCAAATGTCGCAAACCTGCTTGTGAACTATGCTCAATTTTGCGGCACAGGCATGAAAACCCGCTTGGGCATGGGACAGACGCAGTTAAACCAAACTATCCAACATTACTGAAGCTGCGTAATCCCTCTATTTCGTCAACCACTCGGCATAAGTTTGGAAATCAATCATCGGAACAGTACCACTGAACTTTCGTCATGGCATCATTCTCAAACTCAGATTCCCTTGAAGCCCATTTGGGTTTCGATATCCAGCTTCGTCTCAACCGAGTTCATTTGACTCTTGGCGATCGCAGCCGATTGGCGTTTAATTCCAATCTGGGTTAAAACCAGACCCAGCAGAATGACGCTTCCACCAACGTATTGAGCCGATGTAGGCACTTCGCCCAGAATCAAATAGGCGGCTAAAATGCCCGCGATCGGCGCAAAGGAACCAATGACAGATGCCGTTGCAACCGACGATGCCCGTAGTCCTGCAAGCCAAAACGATTGGCCAATGACGACGATAATCACGCCATAGAGCAGCATCCATTTCCACAAAAAGGGGGAAAATACGCCCATAAAATGGTGGCGACCATAAAGCACCAGGGCAGTAACAAAAAAATAACCGTTCCAAGCCCCGTTCGAACAATGCTGTAGATCCCGGATGGGACTCTCGAAAGGTGCTCTTTCGCAATAATGGTGGAAATGGACAAGGCGATCGCGCCCAATACAGCCAGCAGTTCCCCCAGCCCAATAGGAAGCCCCATCGTTTGCGTGTGCGGTTGTTCAGTGGATTGAAGGATAACGGTAAGCGCAACACCCATAAAGGCAGCGATCGCCCTGATCGCCTCCCAAAAATTTACTCTGTCCCGCAGTAGCCAAATTGATAAAGCAAGCGTTAATGGAGGTTCCAGACGACCGAGCAGAACCACATTGGTCACCCGAGTTAACGCCAACGCTTGAAAGATGAGTCCCGGAGCCAGTGCGCCTGCCAAAGATGCAACGGTCATTAAATGAATCCACTCTCGTTGGGTTAGCTGCCTTAGTGCTCTCCGGTTCCATTGCCGCCTGTGAATCATCACCAGAACCAGCAACGCACAGAGATTTCCAACAAATAAAACATTGCAGAGAGAAATAGGATTTTGCCCACCCACAAAATGTTGAGCACCAATCTCTGTGATCTTGCGCGTCACAGCGCTTGATGCACCAAAAATCAGAACAGCTAACCACAGGTAGACTTGCCCAGGAATGCGGTTAGTGAATTGGCTTGTCTTTGCTGCTCCTGGGCGATGAGGATTCATAGAGCGAGAAATGGAGAGCGGTTGAAGGTTATCTTATGGGAGCAGTCTGAGTTTTTCCTAAGCAACGGGTGAGGAATTGGCTAAAAGTGGTCTAACATGATCCGTCTGGTGCATTTGATTTCTCAGCAAAAACTAACCTCTCGGTTATGGCCACATCATTCTTCGCGAATTGCTTCGACTAGATTGGAAGTAAAGGGATGGAACTGTTTTCCGATGCGGCTGATTCACAGGTTTAAGGAGGCAATTCATCACATCAAGCAGAGACATCTCAATCCGTCTTCGCTTCAATTTCGCCTAACGGTAGAAATCGCTTTACTTTCCAGTTTGGGCTTAAGCAGCGTAGGAGTCTGGACAAGCTGGAAGATGCAGCAACTCCTAATTACAACGCACACTCAAAGTGTGGAGTACATTGCAACTCGCTTTCCCGCGATGTGGAACTGTACAGCGAAATGTTGCCGATCGAAATCGGGCTGCAAAAGACCATCAATAATGTGTCAGTTCCAGGTTTGGTGATTTGGGTTAAAAGCCTGGATGGCAAAACGCTTCTGGCCCAGTCAAATGGAGCGGTTTCATCCTTCAAGGCAACGGATGAGCTGATGTCGATCGCCGAAATGCCCCTTAAACCGCAGGTCTACGAAGTAGGTAATCGGTATCTGATTTTGTATCAAGGACTGGTATCGGTTAAGGGCAAACCGCTGGGCAAAGTATATATGGCGCAGGATATTACGGAAGACCAGCGCCAATTAATTGCAGCGATTCAGGGTTTAGCCGTTGTTTGCGTTCTGGCAATTATTCTAACGATGGCCGCGATCGCGTTTCGGATTCGGCGATCGCTTCAACCATTAGAGGATATGAGTCAGATGGCTGGGGCAATTTCGGCAGAGGATTTGAGCAAAGCCAAACTACAGTTGAGCAATGCTCCCAGTGAAGTCAAGGAACTGGCGCAGACGTTTAACATGATGCTATCGAGGCTGTCGGATGCGTGGGAACAGCAGCGCCAGTTTGTGAGCAATGTTTCCCACGAACTACGCACGCCATTGACAGTGGTGGTGGGCTATTTGCAAAGCGTGTTGCGGCGCAGTAGTAATTTGAATGATTATCAAAGAGAAGCGCTGGAGACGGCTGAATCAGAGGCCGATCGCACCGTACGTCTACTTCAAGATTTGCTCGATCTGGCGCGGGCGGACAGTGGCTACATGCACTATCATCTGGAGCCATTGATCTTGAATGACCTGGTTGCAGAAGTCGCAGGCATGGCAGAAAAATTCAGCGATCGACAGATTCAGGTTAACCAGAATGAACCCGTTGAGGCCGTTGCAGACCGCGATCGCTTGAAGCAGATATTAATAAATTTGATTGATAACGCGGTCAAGTACTCTGATTCTGGCCAGGCAATTGAGTTAGGTGTCGATCACGTTGACCATCAAGCCGTCGTTTATGTGCGCGATTGTGGGGTTGGCATCCCGCTTCAGGATCAGAGCCGCATTTTTGAGCGATTCTATCGTGTTGACGAAGCCCGCTCCCGCTCCACAGGAGGACACGGCTTGGGCCTGGCGATCGTAAAAACACTGGTAGAAGGCATGGGTGGCAGCATTAGCGTACGGTCAAAACCAGGCGAGGGAAGTACGTTTGCAATCTCCTTACCAACGCTGAGGCATGGGTGAGTAGGAATTGAGAATTATGAATTGAGAATTGAGAGCATGAATTTTACGCAAAGCTCGGAGGTTTGAACCAAAAATTAGCTACATAACCAACATGGCGCTTAAACCTCTGAGGTTTTGGTAGGATGCTCAAGCCCTGGCGTTTTGAACATTGAATTCTTAATTCCTCATTCTCAATTCCTAATTTTTCCTCTTCTCCCCAATCTCCAAAGCCTGCTATATCCTGGAAAAAGTCCTTTGCTCTGTTTCCATGTTTCAATTTCGACAATTTGCCTCTCTCCGATCGTTCATGTCTTGGTTTTCGGTTCAGAAATGGATAGCGATCGCCTCTCTACTGCTAATCACCCTTTGTTTGGACGGGCTTTTTATTTCTCAACCTGCCCTTGCCCGGGCTGACGTTCCTGCTGCAACCAAACCAACGTCAGAGCAGTCGATTCAGCCTTATCTCGATCGGGTGATGCAGCGAGTGACCGAATTTCGTCTGGCAAATGGCTTGAAGTTCATTGTGCTGGAACGGCATCAGGCTCCCGTTGTTTCCTTTCTGACCTACGCGAATGTGGGCGGAGCTGATGAGCCAGACGGAAAACAGGGGTCGCTCACTTTCTAGAACACCTTGCTTTCAAGGGAACGACCCGCATTGGCACAACGGATTACACTGCTGAAAAGCCATTGCTCGATCGGCTCGACCAGTTGGCTCAACAAATTCAATCTGCCAAAGCCAAGGGACTGACGACTGAAGCCACTGACCTTCAAGCAAAATTTACTCAGATCGAGGCGGAAGCAGCACGGTTGATCAAACAAAATGAGTTTGGACGCATCGTACAGCAGGCGGGCGGTGTGGGTTTAAACGCCAACACAACTGGAGAGGCAACGCGCTATTTCTACAGCTTCCCTTCAAACAAGCTGGAACTATGGATGTCGCTGGAATCAGAGCGGTTTTGGAGCCTGTCTTCCGTGAATTTTACAAAGAGAAGGATGTCATTTTGGAAGAACGGAAGCTGCGAACCGAAAATTCGCCGATCGGCCAGATGGTGGAAGCGTTCCTGGAAACAGCCTTTAAGGTGCATCCCTACCATCGTCCGGTGATTGGCTATGACCAGGATATTCGAGCCTTGACACGGCAGGATGTGCAGAGGTTTTTGATACGCATTACGCTCCTAATAACTTGACGATCGCGATCGTGGGAGATGTCAATCCAGCGGAGGTAAAGTGGCTGGCAAACACTTATTTTGGTCGGTTTGCAACAAAACCTGCTCCGCCTGAAGCAGTCGCCGCAGAGCCGCCACAAACGGAAACGAGGGAAGTGGCACTCACTCTGAATAGCCAACCCTGGTACCTTGAGGGCTACCATATTCCGGCACTTAAACACCCCGACTATGCCATTTACAGCATGATTGGGGACGTTTTGAGCGATGGCCGCACCTCTCGCCTCTATCGATCACTGGTAGAGAAACAGCAAATTGCGCTAGCTGCTCAGGGTTACAGCGGGTTTCCGGGCAATAAGTTTCCGAATCTGATGCTGTTCTATGCCTCAACTGCTCCAGGGCATACCGTTGACGAAGTAGCCGCTGCGTTGCAAACTGAAATCGATCGCCTCAAAACAGAACCCGTCTCTGCCGAGGAACTCGATCGCGTTAAAACTCAAGCACGGGCAAACCTGCTGCGCTCCCTTACATCCAACATGGGGATGGCTCAGTCTTTGTTGGAGTACGAGGTCAAGACGGGTAGCTGGCGTAATTTATTTAAGGAGATCGATCGGATTTCAGCGGTCACTGCCGAAGACATCCAACGCGTCGCCAAAGCAACCTTCACTCCTCAAAACCGAACCGTTGGGCGGTTGCTGTCCAAGGCACCCTCTTAGGGCGCGTCATCAATTAAGCTCAGGAACCTTGGGCACCAGCAGTAGCGCGCCCGTCCTAAGTACACCAGGCTAGGGGCTGGAACCCTTGTTGCAGGCGATGTGTATCATTAATTGATGACAGCCCCTAGTCTTCATCATCACTACGGCAATCGGGGCAAATTGCGTGAATGGTTAACTGACAATCTAGCAAGTGGAATCCTTGCTTTTGAGCTGTTTTGTAGCCTACTTGCAAGGTTGAATCGCTCTTGAATTCGATCGTGCGGTGGCAAAGAACGCAAACCAGGTGATGGTGATGATAGGGATGGGGCTGGTTGAGTTCATAGAGTTTGTGCCCTTCCGCCAGCTCCAGCTCCCGCAAGATTCCCAAGCGAGCCATCAATTTAACGGTCCGATAAACCGTAGACAAGCTAATTTCCTGGCCCTGGTTTTGCAGAATCTCGTAGAGGTCCTCCGCGCTCAGATGGTTGCCCTGGGGAAGCTCTTGAAAAATCTGCAAAATCGTTTGTCGCTGAGGCGTCAATCGCCAGCCGTATTCGTGCAGTTCAGCTTTTAGGGATGAGGTTGTGTAAGGAGCCATAGTGAGTATTTCGACCGATCGTTCCTCAGATTCTAGCTAGGTTTTTAACCAGGTTTATCGATTGTCCAAAGTTATTTACCTAATGGGGTGGAGAGGACCAGGAGAGAAGGATGAGGGATGAGGGATGAAGAAGGATAAAGGCTAAGGGATAAAGGATAAAACCTTGCCATCACTCCATCACCGTCCCCTGTTCCCTTGTCTCCCCGACCCCTAGCCCCTGACACCTGACACCTGGTTCCCTTCACTTTTCGGCCAAAATGGCGTAAATTTCTCGCTTTGCGTTTGCCAGCAGTTCTCGTACACGATTCATGCGATCGGTATTTCCGCTACGAGCAACCTGCATGACAACGGATGCTAGTTCAGTTGCCTCATTCCGCAAGTCGGTAAACTCCTGCGGCCTGTTCTTCATGAAGTTCTTCAGGTCATCCTTTAAAGAATGGGGAGAGCCTGATTGGGACCGTTCTGCAAGCAGTTGTTTGCCTTCTTCGGTGATGGAGTAGATTCGCTTGCCGCCTTCCTGTTCGCTTGTGAGGTGACCGCCTTCCTCCAGCATTTGCAGCGTTGGGTAAACGGAACCGGGACTGAGACGACGAAAACCACCGTAACGGTTCTCCATTGCTTTAATCAGGTCATAACCATGACTCGGCCCTTCTGAAAGCAGCTCTAGCAGGAGGAATTTGATGTCTCCCCGGCGCGTGCGGAAGTCATCTCCCCACCCTCGTCCAAAGAGTTCTTCAACGAAGCGCTTCCCATGGTCTCTGCCGTGATGCTTGCCGTGTCGAAACCCATGCCTGAAGCGCCGCTCGTCCCGATGGACATCGTTGAAATCGTCCTCATTGACTCCTTCCCAGGCGAATTCCGGGAAGCGGAACCAAAATTTAACCATTGCAAAATTCCAAAATCAACTTTCTTTACTATACGATATATCTCGATATATCGGAATAGTTTTTTTGGCTCGGTTTTGTTGCAGACGATCGCTGCTTCATTAGAAATACAGATAATCCTCTGGGTAGACTATCTTTTGCCGAAACTGAAATAATGAGAAGCGGAGTGATTACCGATTTAGATTAGAACAGCCCCGTGAACTTCAATTTCTTCGATTTATTCTGGATTTTTCTCGTCATCTCATCGCTACAACCACTGTGGCAACGTCGTCAGTTAGAATTTCGACGCGTTCAGGCCATTAAGGATTTTGAGCGGCAGCGTCAGAGTCGCGTGATTCTGTTGATCCATCGACAGGAATCCATTAGCCTCCTAGGAATTCCCCTATCCCGTTACATCACGATCGAAGACTCCGAACAAATTCTGCGGGCTATTCGTCTGACCCCTCCCGATGTGCCAATCGATTTGATTTTGCACACCCCTGGTGGACTGGTTTTAGCAACCGAGCAAATTGCCAGGGCACTCATTCGCCATCCAGCAAAAGTAACCGTTTTTGTGCCCCACTACGCGATGAGCGGCGGCACTATGTTAGCGCTGGCAGCGGATGAGATTGTCATGGACCCCAACGCCGTCCTTGGTCCAGTCGATCCGCAGCTTGGTAATTTCCCAGCAGCCAGTATTTTGAAGGTCGTTGAAGAGAAGCCAATTAGCGAGATTGATGATCAGACGTTGATCATGGCAGATTTATCTCGTAAAGCAATTAATCAGGTGCAGCGATTTGTCAGAACTCTGCTGGAAGACGCGATTCCCGGTCCTAAAGTTGCCCCAGATAAAGTTGATTCAATCATTCAAGCACTCACCACAGGACAGGTAACACACGATTACCCAATCACTGTTGAAGAGGCGACTGAACTGGGTTTACCCGTAACCGTGGGACTATCGAGAGGAATTTACAATCTCATGGAACTCTATCCGCAGCCTCAAGGTGGCAGGCCATCGGTGCAGTACATTCCACTGCCCTACGATCGTCGCCCCGCTCTCCCAGAACCTAAGGGAAGACCCTTGCCGGAGGGTGCTTCAACGTCTGGAAAACGGACGTGATTGATTGCTTTTTAGTCAAAATCGGTTGGCCAATCTGGATGGCGAAAGTGTTCAAACAAGCGGGCAATTTGTGTGGGAACGACCCGCGTTAGGGACAGTTCTGGAATGTTATCTTCCGCAAAAAATGTGGCCCCTCCGTTTCAAAATTATCCGTTGCTGTTCCGCCAATCAGGTCGCATTGAAAAAGAGCTTGTAGACCTGATATGGAAATGCCGGATGGCCATGACGGGGATGGTTGCGATCGTAAACGGCCAGTAGTTTTCTGACGTTTGTTTGATAGCCCGACTCCTCATAAACCTCTCGCACCACTGCCGTACTAGCAGATTCTCCAACATCGACCCACCCGCCGGGCAAGGTCCAGCAGCCATCTTCTCGTTCGTTCACCAGCAGAATCTTGTCATCGTGAAAAACCACGCCTCGCACGTCTACTTTAGGCGTTGCGTATCCGTCTTCGTTGCTAAATAAATGGAGAAAATCGCCTGTTTCCAGCTTGGTGTGGGATGCCATGATTTCAGCCGCAATCTGACGAATTTGTTGATAGCGTTCAACATCGTAGGGATTTTCATTGAAAGTTAAACCGTTTTGAGCGATCGCCTGCAATCGCTGTGCCCATTCCGGCCAGGTGTGGCTCATGCAGCAACCCTCATTTGGTCAAAACGGCTGCAACGGCTCTAGCAAAACTCGTTTCTGGGTTGCCATCCGGTGCTATTAAATCTGCCGCTGCTTTTGCACTGGTTCGGGCATGGCCCATAGCGACTCCCAACCCTGCCCATTTCAGCATCGCGACATCATTGTTGCCATCGCCAAACGCCATAATTTCCGCAGGTTTGATCCCGTAAACGTCTGCTACCGCCGCAATGCCAACTGCTTTATTAACACCCGCATTCGTGAACTCCAAGCTGTAGGGTTCGGTTGTCAGCACATCGAGGCGATCGTGATACTTAGCCTGCATTTGCTCCAAAAACGATGCGATTCGCTCAACCGCATCTGCCCAAATCACCTTCAATGGTGGTCTAGAAGCAAGCAACGACAAATCAGGGCAAATGATGACATTTTCACCCGTTTGCTTCTGATACACATCCGTCCAGGGCGTTTTCTCGTAAACGTAAACCCCATCCTGGTGGTAGAAAATCAGCGTGACCCCTCGTTCAATGCCTTCCGTTGCCAATTCTGCCGCTAAGTCTATGGGAATCAGAGACTGCAACAGAATCTCCTGAGTCTCCGCATCTTTAACAAGGGCACCACCGCTGGAGACGATCGCCCCGTGTAGCCCAAGCTGCTGATGAAACACCAGCATATTTTCGTGCCGCCGTCCTGATGCCAGCATGACGTGAATTCCCTCGGTTTGCAGTTCTTTGACCGCAGCCGCATTCTCGGGACTAATCTGCTTATCTGGGCCTAAAAGCGTTTCATCAAGGTCAATTACCGCAAGACGAAAGGGCAACGGCTCGGGCTTAGCGGAGCGAACTGTATCATGCTTCATTATGCAATCACCAACTACCAATTAACAGTCTAGAATCAGAAATAACAGGCATAAACTTGCACATTCAAATTATAAAACGCATAAAAACGCATTTACAAGACAAAACGTGAAAAATCAGGCAGACAAGTGGATGCTTACGGCGGAACGACGGCAATTTATCCTGGAGGCCCTGCGTCGGGATGGTAAAGTTCTTTCGTCTCAGCTTAGCGATGCGTTGAGGGTTTCGGAGGATACAATTCGGCGTGACCTGCGCGAGATGGCAGATGCGGGCCTCCTGCAACGAGTTCATGGTGGAGCGTTACCCAAGTCCCCAACAGCCTATAGCTATACAACTCGGCAAAAACAGGCCCCCAAGCAAAAGAAGAGGTTGCTAGGGCAGCGGTGACACTCATTCACCCGGGGCAGGTTGTTATTCTTGACTCGGGAACGACCACCTATTTGGTGGCACAACACCTACCGCCCGAGTTAAACGCCACGATTATCACCAACAGTCCTCCGATCGCGACGGTCCTAGCAACCTACGCCAACATCGATGTGATTGTTTTGGGAGGGCACTTGAATAAGGAATTGCAGGTTGCTGTGGGAGCCGCCACGATCGAAGCTTTGCAAATGTTCCGGGCAGATTTGTGCTTGTTGGGGGTAGCAGGGCTACATCCAGATATGGGAATCACCGTTTATGACCTTGAAGAAGCCCACGTAAAACGGGCAATGCTCTCTAGAGCCGCGGAAGTGGCTGCACTGGCCTCCTCGGAGAAACTCGGTACGGCTGCCCCCTATGTTATTGGACCCATTAGTGAATTAACTCACCTGGTGACTAACTCAACAGTGGCCCAATTAGTATTAGCTCCCTATCAGGCAGCAGGATTAACCGTAATTCAATGATGCTGCTTTCCCAAGGTTGTTTCGTATTTCTAGGTAGAAGGCTAGTCTGCTGAATAGGGACGATCGCTTTTGCCTGGTTTACCCGTTACCAGTGCTCGAAGGATCGTCCAACCCATTAACCCAAGAACGGAGACCAAAAGAATCAACATCAGCGGTGCTACAGCCGAGAACGGAGCAACAAGTAGCAGTAAAACCAGTACTAACAGTAAGGTTGTGGTGATTGTACTTTGCATAGGACGCGTCTGAATGAACCCACTCCTAGCCTAGAAATTTCCAGTTGGTTCTACCTCTAACGTAGGGGAATTCCTATGGGAGGGGTCAGGCATCAGGGACCAGGTACGGGAGCTGAGACAATTCCCTTTGATTCCAGGTAAGCGGCGACTCGTAGCACGATCGCCTCGTTATAAGGAGCGGCAATCACCTGCACGCCAACAGGAAGCCGATCAGGACGCTGAACGGGCACAGAGATGATCGGCAACCCAATGAACGAAAGGGGTTGGGTGTAAAGTCCCAGATTTGGGCGGAGTAGAACCTCTGTCGCATTGAGTGACAGCATAGTCTGACCAATCAGGGGAGCCGGGCAGGGAGTTGTTGGCGCAAGAATGACATCCACCTGGTTAAAGAGTTCGCGCACCCGATCGCGGTACCATCGGCGGAACCGCTGCGCCTGAATGTACCAGGTTGCTGGGATCAACGCTCCTGCCAAAAAGCGATCGCGGGTTGCCGGATCAAAATCCTGCGGACGCTTACGCAAATCCTCCAAATGCAGATTGCTGCCTTCAGACGCGGTAATGACAAAGGCAGCGGCGCGGGCACGATGCGCTTCTGGAATGGTGATGTGCTGCTTCGCGCTGAGAGCATCTGCAACCGTTTCAACCGCTTTCAATACCTCCGGTTCCGCCCCTTTCATGAAGTAGTCATCCGCGATCGCAATTCGCAGCCCTTCAATGCCTTTCGACAGTTCCGGTAGGCAAGGTGCCGGGGACGATCCGTACATGACGGATCCTCTGGGTCCGGCCCCTGCAAACGGTCAAATACCAGGGCAAGATCCCGCACCGATCGGGCAAACGGCCCCAGGTGGTCCAAACTGTGGACAAAGGGATAGGTTCTGGCCCGCGACAACCGTCCATAGGTTGGCTTAAGCCCAAAGATCCCACACAGGGAAGACGGAACTCGAATAGACCCGTTGGTATCGGACCCGAGGGAAATGGGCACCAGGCCGCCTGCGACCGCCGCTACCGAGCCACCCGAAGAACCACCCGTCATCCGGTTCAAATCATGGGGGTTACGGGAAGGACCGTAATGGCTGTTTTCCGTGACAAATCCATAGGCATACTCATCCATGTTCTGGGCACCGACCAACACGGCTCCTGCCTGTTTCAGCCGGGAAACGAGGGTAGCGTCCTGAGCAGCAGGGGTCGTTCCGCATTGATCTTTGAGCCTGCCAGGGTTGTAATACCTGCAATATCAAACAAATCCTTAACGCCAAAGGGAACCCCTGCTAGAGGGCCAGGATCCTTTCCGCTGGCGATCGTCCGATCAATAGCTTCTGCATCTTCCAGCGCTTTTTCCGCCAGCACCGTTGTGAAGCAGTTGAGACGGGCATTCTGGTCAGCAATTCGCGCCAGAGCCGCCGCCACAACAGCTTTCGCCGAAACTTCCTGTCCCCTCACGGTGGCAGCAATACTGGTCGCGTCTGGATAGTTCTGGCTCATGGTTCAAATACAGGACCAATTTCAATATCTTCAGGAAGCGGAAACTCCGTTACCGGTTGGGCGATCGTAATGATACGGGCGAAATTATCCACAACACCGGGTCGATGATCTAGTTGGAGGGGAAGCCCTACGATCGCGGCCATCTGGTCTACAAACAATTCGGGATTAATAGGTTGCTCTATCATACCCGCTCCTTTTCTGTCTGCTTTTGGGACTCTCGCTGCTGCGCCACATCAGCAATATAGGCTCGCCAACCGCCCCACTGGGTTATATCTTTCTTTCCTTCACACAAAAAGGCTTCACCAATGACCCCTAGCACCTCTTCTCCGTCAGCTAAACGAACCTTGCCAATGCATAGCCCAGGAGGCTCCAGCAGTAGGAGAAACGCCATTCGGGGTGCAGGAACGGCCCAGATTTCAACGGCAATGGCTGCACCTCCCTGGGAAACTCGCATCATCGCGGGATGGCGATCGTTAATAGACCACATCCGGTAGGTCGGTTCAGTAGATGCCTCCCGCACAAACTGCGCCCCAACCAGTTCCATATTGGCGTTCAACTCTAACCCGCGCATTAGAGTGCCATTTACAGCCAGGTAAACCGTTGTTTCCATTTGGAGTTGAAGCCGTAAGAGTATTTTGCAAGTACTAGTTTTCCCTGATTGGGAGAGGACTGCTGTATCAATAACACCAGTAAACTTAGCACACGGATGCCGAGAATCTACCAATACTTACGGAGCCTATCCCTTAGACATAAATTGGATTGTTTAGTAAATATGCTGTCGCATCCGGAGGGAATTTGGTGAATAAATAACATATCCGAGTGTGATGAGCGAGACAACAGCATACTTGGACGATCGTGATTGGCGGAAAAGCGTATGGAAAACGAAAACAGAGCACCCGTAAACGGCTCCTACTGGTAGGCGATGAGCTTCATGCAATTTTTCTCATCCTGTCTTACCTGGAATCCTGCGGGTATGACGTGGCCTCATCGAAGGACGGGCAAGATGCTCTGGAGTTTCTGTCGCGGGATATCCCTAATCTAATTATCTTTTGCAACGATGGCATGCCCGCGATCGATGGCTATACGTTTCTGAGAACAATCCGAGGAAATTGCCTGACGAAAAACATTCCGCTGATCCTCATATCCTCCAAAAATCAAACCGTTGAGCAAGTTCGCAGTTTGGACCGGCAAATGGATGCCTATGTCGTTTGTCCCTTTGAGCCAGAAGAACTCAAACATCAAGTCCACTCAATGATCCAAAGAAATCTGTCGCTCGCATATAGCATGTAATCAAATAGACCTTGTTGTAATTCAATCACTTATGTTGAAGGCTGATAGACAATGAGCTGTCAGCGTTTTTAGCAATACGAGAATAGGTTAGGACAGGCGGCAAGCACAAAGCCGCTTGGTTTCCATCCCGCATCCCTCATTCTTCCCCTGACCCCTACCACCTCTCTCCTTACAGTAAAACAAGTCCTAGGCGAGCACCCAGAATAACCGCTTCGGTGCGGCTAGAGGCATTGAGTTTGCTGAAAATAGAGCCAATGTGAAACTTGACGGTATGTTCGGAGATGTTGAGGCGACGGGCGATCGCCTTATTTCCCAAACCTTCTGCCAGCATCGATAGCACTTCAATTTCGCGCCCGGTTAGTGTCTGGCTCGATTCAGCGGGAAGGATGGGAGTAGCCGTAGGCAAATTCGAAAGCAGTTCACCGACACTATCGGGGTGCAACACCGTTAGCCCGATCGCTGCTGCTTGAATGGCTTCTACGATTTCAGTAATGGTTGCATCACCGGGCAACACTCCCTTCACACCAGTCCGTAATGCCTCTGCGACCGGGGCTGACTGCCAATCGTTGATCAGGACCACAACAGCAGGAGAAGCAGGGATGGAAAAGGATTCTGGCATCATCTCTGAGAGGGTACTGGATTCGCGACCGCTGCTGTCCAGCATATCCACTGGATAAATTACCTCTCCCCGTTCTGAATTTGAATTCAAATAGGAATTCAACAGAGGAGACAGGGAATCGTTTCCCAGGTCGTTCAATTCCAACAGAACAACATCGGGCTGAAGGTGCTCCATTTGCGGAACTACAGCTTTTAAATCCGCATAGCTTCCCACCACTTCCAGGTCAGGATTGGTCATGATTAATGCTTCCAGGCCCGCTCGCATGACGATCGAGTTGGCAATAATCACCACACGAATTATGCTGCTCTCGCTTTCAAGTCTTTGCTGCATAGCACCACGTCTGCCACTAATTGGCGAACGGACGAATCAGCCCCCACGCCACTGCCCCGCAAAATATCTAGCGATAGCCCATCTCCGACATTGGAGTTTTCCAAAATGTAGAACAGCTCGTTGGGATAACGGAAGGGGTTACCTCGAACGCCAATGAGAATATCACCCACCAGAAGTTGGGCCAGTTCCGCCGGGCTGCCCGTTTCCACACTGGTAATGAGCAAGCCAAAGACACGTCTGCCCAACTGCGGAACCCGGACCCGTTGGAGTGCCATACCCAGATAGGGACGTTGATCTTTCTCCTGCAAAAACGCTGAACAACGTTGCTGGGTACGGCAAAGCCCTTGCCGTCTACAATCATGGTGTTAATGCCGATCACTTGCCCTTGAGCGTTGGCGAGGGGGCCACCAGAATTACCGGGTGCCAGTTGCACATCGGCCTGAATCCAATGACGTCGGCTAAAGTTTGTGGAACCCAGATTGTGAACAATTCCAGTGGTTAATGCTCCCACCATTCCAAGAGGATTGCCTATAGCAATCGCCAGTTCACCCACTCGCACCTGGTCACTATCCCCGATCGGTGCAACGGGTAGATCGGTTGCATTGACCTTGAGTGCTGCCAAATCGCGTTGAAGACTTTTAGCAATGACGGTTGCCTGTAAAACACGTCTGTCGGATAGTTCAATGTTGATCGAATCTCCCTGGATAACGTGAGCGTTGGTGACAATCACGCCATCTGCACTCCAAATTACGCCAGAACCGATGCCGTCTTGATGCCCCCGCACCTGAACTGTAGAACAGCGCAACTGGTCAGCCAGGGTTTTGAGTTCTTCGGTGAAGCGTTCGATCGAATCGGTTGCGATAGTCATCCTAAGCCTCCTTAGAAGGCCGTTCGCCAACTGTGATGGTAATTTCACTGAGCGCCCCACCTCGAATCAGTTGAGCGGTGAGTGGCTGACCAACCTGTTCCGAGTCAAGCATTGCGTGAACATCTCTAACATCGCTGACAGGAGTGCCCCCAGTGCGATGAGAATATCGCCAATGAGAACGCCCGCCCTATCAGAGGGAGCTTCTGATTCAACGCTGACAACAATGACACCACTGTTTTGAGACAGTTCAAGTGATCGCCGGAGCGTCTCCGGTAGCTGCACAGGCTGCATCCCCAAACCCAGATAGCCACGGGCAATGCGTCCTCCTTTTAACAGTTGATCCACAGTGCGATTCACTGTGGAAGCAGGGATCGTAAGGGCACTATGGCGAGGTCCGGCAGTGTTCATTCCCACAATTTGCCCGCTAGTATTTACTAATGCGCTCCCCGAAAACCCCGAATACAGGTTTAGCGATGGTCGAATAAATTGATCGATGCGTCCACCATGCCAGCTCCGCCAATTTCCACTCAAGGCGCTAATCACTCCCATGCTGGCGCTAATACCGCTCTCGTTTGAGCGGGCGATCGCTAGCACAATATTGCCCACTTTCAGGGTGGCCGCATCGCCAACCTCCGGAGCCTTCAGGATTTTCAGGTTATGGGCTGTGTCAAGCTGCAATACGGCTAAATCGGTTCCAGCATCTCTACCAACGAGCGTTGCGGGTAAGGTGCAATCATCCGGCAGTGTAACGGTAATCTCCTCATCTCGATTAACGGTATGGTCGGCAGTCACAACTATTCCTTGACGCCAGTAGATACCACTAGAAGCCCTTCGCCGTCGTGCATTTACTGCCACAATTGAGCTACTAGCATGTTCAACAACGGTTGCTAGATTATTCGAGAATGCCAACAATACGCTGGAAATCTCAGGGGTAGAAGTTGTCATCCTGTTTCTCCAATGATTTAGCGATTTAAGCTATCTTTATCCAGAGTGCCGAATCGCTTCAACAAACGGCATCAGAGAAATGGATAGTTGTGACCTGGAAAAATGGGTAGTTGTTTGACGCGTTCGATCGCTCCTGTTTTCACCGCGCTTTTTCTTCTCAAAATATTGCTGGTGATACTCTTCTGCTAGCCAATAGGTTGAGGCAGGTTTAATCTCTGTCACGATATCTTTGTCATATTGTCCAGACATTTGTAGAGCCTGCTTTGATCGTTTTGCGATTGCACCCTGTTCTTCGGTGTGAAAGAAAATGACCGATCGATATTGCTCGCCCCGATCGGGTCCTTGCCGATTTAAGCTGGTTGGGTCATGAATGCTCCAAAATACACACAGTAAATCGTTGTAACTAACAACGGTTGGATCAAACTCCACCTGCACAACTTCCGCATGTCCAGTAATACGAGCACACACATCCAAATAGATTGGGTTCTCAAAGTGTCCGCCCATATATCCTACAGAGGTGTTCATTACCCCGTTTATCTTACGAAATGCCGCCTCTACACCCCAAAAGCAGCCTGCTCCAAATATGGCTTTTTCCATCGCTGTAATTTCCGGTTCTGTAAAAATGTTATTGCCAAGACTTCTATTATCTTGAATTTTGCAGTGTAGTTCGTTATTGATCCTTGATTTAGACATTGGTTATTAACCATTAGCCGTTAGTCATTGATAGTACTGATTCCCGTTTACTTCTATTACCTATCGCCCATTACCCATTGCCTATCACCTACTCCCCAATGGATCTGGAAACTTTGCTAATTCAACGACGCACTGTCCGCGTTATCGGATTTGATGATGCTCCGTTTGTACGCCGTTCTGGTGCTCCTGTCTCTGTCGCTGGAATTGTTTGTGCTGGAACACGCTTTGAGGGGATGCTGTGGGGGCAAATACAGCCGGACGGTTGGGATGCGACTGACACCCTTGCTAAAATGCTAACCAACAGTAAGTTTCTTCCGCAAATTCATATTGTGCTGCTGGATGGTATTTCTTTAGGCGGCTTTAATGTGATTGATCTTCCGTTGTTAGCAGGAACCCTTCAATTACCCTGCGTTGCCGTGATGCGGCGGCAGCCAAACTTAAGTGCAGTTGAGTATGCAATTCGGCGATTGCCAGAACCAGAACGGCGGTTAGAATTCTTGAGTCGAGCTGGTCCAATTTATCAGTACCATCCCTTCTACTTTCAAGTGTGGGGTGCAAGTCCGGCAATTACCGCCCAAGTGCTGCAACGGGTGACAGACCGCGGACATGTGCCAGAGGCGTTACGACTTGCCCACTTGATCACCTCTGCCGTAATTAAAGGAGAAAGTGGAAAGCAAGCATAATTGTTACGTCATTCAACTTGAACGTTTTTGGGAGTATTTTTGTGCGATCCATCTTCAGAAGTCCCTCAATTCTGCAAACGGTTTAAAGTCGCTATGAACCAAATTGTTCAACTTCAACACATTCTGTCTGATTCTCCGATCGGATTGGTGCTACCCGCGATCGCTCAGCTCAATCTTCCCGATTGGTGGTTAGCAGGAGGTGCCGTACGAAATACGGTTTGGGGAGCACTTTTCGGTGAGACGTGCGGGTTGTTAATCAATGATTTTGATATTGCGTTTTTGATAGCAATGGCGATCGTTCTCAGGAGCTATCTGCCAAGGAACGTCTCACAGCTCGATTTCCAGACTACAAATTCGACGTCAAGAACCAGGCCAGCTTTGCCCGCTGGCGTCCTGGTCGCAGGCCTTATCTCAGTACAGAAGATGGAATTTCTGACTGGCTTCACACCGCAACAGCTGTTGGTGTTCGTGTAAGTCATGCGGGAGAATGGCAATTCTTTACGCCTTACACACTGGATGATTTGTTTAATGGTGTTATTCGATCGACTCCGGCGCACGTCAACAACCCAGATGCCAAAAACAAGGCAGCATCATTTTTAGACAAATGCCCTTGCCTGTGTATTGCTTTAGATGATTTGCCTGGGGGCGATCGTTGAGAAGAAAACGCCTTTGATCAGTTGTTCGACAAACAATCCTGCTGATCCCATCAACAGAAATACAAGGAAGAGAATCGCCAAACCAATTAAACCCCAACGAATTGTGCGTTTAGCTTGCTTCTGGGCTGCTTCTAGAATTTGATTTGCCTGTTCAGCAGCAATCAGCGCCTCCTGCATAACACGTTTATCCAACTCCTCGCTGGCTGCCAGGAATCGATAATCTTGAATGCTCAAACTCTTGCCTTTCCCCCAACCCTGGGCTTCTTGGAGCGATTGTCCGTGTAGAAGTTGGGACGTGTCTTGATACTCAGAAACTACCCATGCGTTGAGCTGTTGGGCGTAGGGCCGCAGATTCTTCAACTGTTGCTCAACCCAATTCTGATTAAATACTTCCTTGTAGATTCGGTTATAGATTCGTAATTGTCCCTGTTGTTTGACGACCAAACCTGACAACAGCAATTCAATTATGTCGGGCGAATCATCTGCGGGAATGCTCCCTTTTCTAAAATTTGCTGATACAGTCCCAGTAGTCGGCTGGCGTGCTGTTCATTGCTCAGCAGTCGATCGCGAATCGTTCTTAAATGGGGCGGTTCGTCTTGAGCAACCCAGTTTTCAACCATATGCAGGCGGGCGATCGCCGCAACCTGCACCGCAACATCGCCATGCTGAACCAGCATTTCTTGGACAAGCCGCTGTAGAAATGGAGACTGCTCTGCTGAAGATACCTCTGGCGCTACTTTGGAAAGATCCTGGTAGTACGTTCCTTCCTGCTCTCCATGCTGGGCCACCAACAGGCAAAGTTTTTGAGTCAAGAATGGCTGCCCACCGGTCCAGTCCAGAATCTCTTTCAAAACCGCTCTGGGGCTTTCCACCTTACCGACTAATCCCTGCTCCAGTGGTTGAACTTCCTGCAAGCAAAACCCATTTAACTGAATAGCACGACCGATGTCAAAAGGAGTACGGGTTTTATCGCTAATCAAATCAGAAGGGGTTGCGACTCCCAAAAGGGCAAAGGTGAGGCGTTGGTGTTCGTGGCAAGAGCGAATCAGGGCAAAAAAGTCATCCGTGTCAAACGGCAAGCTCAGGGTGCTATTAATTTCGTCAAAGAAGATCACAATGGGCTGTTGAATTAGTTCAGGCAATGTTGCTTCAAGCAATTCACCCAAGCGTCCGATCGGAGATAAATCCTGCCGTTCAGCCAACCAACTTCGAACATTAATCTGCTTTATGAGCTGAAAATTTCGCACCAGCCGCATGATAATGTCGGCATACCACTGGTCAGGGGTAATGCTTTGGTTCCCGATTCCAGAGAGGTCAACCGTTGCACAAACAATTCCATCTGCTTGCAGTCGTTGGGCTACCTGCACCCGCAGGCTGGACTTACCCATCTGCCGACAGTTCAACACGTAGCAAAATTCACCAGCTTTCAACGCATGGTAAAGCTCCTCGTCTGCCTGTCGCATGACATAGCTGGGTGCATCAACGGGGAGACGTCCACCAACCTGATATTGGTAGGGTGATAGAGCTTCATGCATGGATTTTTTAGTTTGTTTTGGGGCGGTCTAACACCGCTCGATTACTCAGGCACCACTCACCAAATGATGGGCAGTCCTGCTTTAGCTACAGTATTTTAGATATAGCAGTCCTAAATCAGTTGTGAGATTGAGAGGCTTTTGTGAGAAAGGATTCTAATGGAATCCTTTCTCACAATCCATTTAGGATCGCTATAGTTATAGGTTTTAGATAAATTGATGTCGATACAGAAAAGTTAAGGGCTTTGAAGCGAAAAACGACTTAACTCTTCTGATTCAGACTTAACTTTTTTGATTCAGTTTAAGAGGATATCTGACAAACTGGCAAATCCGTTAGCAACGGATAGAAAACGGATGAAGTGGATGGTAATGTCAAGCTGAAACCGTCACTATCCGTTCCATCCGTTACTATCCGCTGCTAATTATATGTCTCAGACATCTTCTAATTATTTCACTGGCAGATGACGTAAGCGATGACGTTACACGTGATACCAACTTAAAGAAACAAAGTGGCAGATGGAGAACAGGCAATAGGCAAGGGGCAATGGGTTACAAAAGCGTTATTGCCTATTGCCTATTGCCTACTGCCCCTCGCCTATTGCCTATCGCCTGTATTAACCGTGTCCTACTTTTCCTGGTAATTATTTTCGATCCAGAGACGGAGTTCTGCCTCAGAGTCGGCATAGACACATTGACCAGTACGTGGGTCAAACGCATACCACCAGCGATCGCCATAGCCATCAACGTATTCCATCGCTTGTAGCTTGGTGCTACCAAAGAAAAACTGATCGATCGTTTGCTTCAAAGTCTCCAACCAGGAAACAGACGCTTGGGAAATCCTGCGTGTCTTTGTTTCACGCATAACCTGACGCTTTTCCCGTTCCAACAGTTTAAGGAGTTGAACGTTGTTCGTTGCTCTGGCAACATCAAGACGGTGAGTCAAAGACGCTACGATATTTGCCTGGTGTCTCGCATCAAATTGTGAATTTGCTGAATGAATTGCACTAGCCATAGCTCGTTCCCAAAAAATGAATTCAATTTCTTTGTTTATTTTGCTCTACATCTATAACTATAAGATTTTTCTGTAGTATAAGATACGAAACTTGGCTTTTGTTAATGGTTCCATGACATTTCTGCTAGATCGAAGCCCTAGCACCATCAGTGTGGGTATGCCCGGTGCGCTGTCAGAAATATGGTGTTGAGGACCGTTCCTACAATGCCACCAGGCGATCGCTAAAGTAGCGACCGTAGAGTTCACAACTGGGTGTGACCTGATTTCCCTGAAGCGTCACTAGTCCCATACTGTGCAGTTGGAAGGCTGACAGCGTTTCTAGCTCGATCGGAGCCGATGCCTGAATTGCCTGATGATAGGCGGCTGCAAGGGGCGGATGTTCCTGCAAATTTTGCAAATGCCGATGCAGGTGATTCCGGTAAATTCCGGCATCGGTTGCAGCTGACTCAATCAATTGTTCCAAGGTCAGACTCTGTTGGGCCAGATGATAAAGCGCCTGCTGTAAAAGATAGGGATGCCCGTTACTCTTGCTGCCAAATGTCTCGCTCCAAAATTCCTCAACCCGATGCGGCAACTTGAGCCTACGGGCGATCGCCGCACAGAACCAGCGCAAGAATCGAGCTAAATCGGAAAAGACGGCCTTATCCGCTTGCTGCAAGCTCAGGGGAGCCGTTTGGACCTCGCCTGTATTTTCGCTGCCAACATGCTTGGCCTGGTCAAGAATTCGCACCATGAGGGAGGTCTTTCCCATCTGGCTGGGGGCCTTAATGCGAATCAGCGCTCCCGATCGCCGAATCTCGTCATAGCAGCGAGTTTCAACTGGAGGACGCTCAACATAAAGAGGCGATCCCAACGGAACCAGACCGATCGGGGCTTCAAGTTCTGCTACAGATATGCGCTGTGAGGAAGCAGGCGTTTCGATGTCTGGTCCCTGGCTGGCCCGTTGTGCCAGGACAGCCATCAAGTTCGTTTTACTGACCTTTTCTCCCAGGCTCAACGACAGGAGTTGCCACAGTTTCGGACCGACATCGTGTTTAATGTACTCTGGCGCATAGCCATTCTCCTCCGCAATCTGGTCATAGCGATGTCCTAGTAAGGCTCCCCGCAGAACGGCAACTTCGATATTTTTGAGATGTCTGGATGTCTGAGCAACTACAGCAGCATCCGCCACCTTCAAAGCGGCGTCAAATGGAATTGGCTGTGCTTCACTGCTGTTTTGCATGATTAAAATTTCTATCACACTTTAGTGAATTTTTGCGGACAACAGAGGAAAACAATTCTGACGATCGTCAATCATCCCTTTCTTCAAGCAGCCGTCAGTTCAATCTCCAACGGCGAAAAAGGGCGGTTTTCCAATTGTTAATAGTCCGTCCTAATCTGTCCTTCAACATGCAAACTAATAAGTGAGCCATCTTCCTAGCCAGACAGGTTGGGACATTAGACCTGCATGCGGTAGGACAGAAAAAACACCCGATTATATTCTGCAACTTGATTCAAATTTGCCTAGACCAAAAATTGGTGATGGGCAAATCGTAATGATTTCTGAGCAGTTGACCAAAGAAGCTAACGCTCAGTGACTCGCCAGCTCAGTTTCAAGTTAAGCCAGAAATTCCAGAAGGTAACGGCAGCGATCGCTAAAAAGTTGGCCAGGTAAGCATTGATATGCAACCCATTAAACAGAACATTTAACAGCAACACCTTTAGAATGACGCCCATCAAGCAGACAATGTTGAACTTGAGCAAACGCTTGATAAGCTTGCGTTTACCGCGTTGCTGATGCGCCACGTCCTTGAATGTCCAAAGATCATTCCAGATGAAGTTATTGAGAATTGCTAGCTCTGCGGCAACGATCGCGCTGCGGGTGAGACCACACCCCATCAAACCGTGCAAAACATACAGCAGGCCCATATCGACAGCTAAACCACTGAAGCCGACGAAGGCAAATCGAAGAAACCGCCCAATGGGAAAATCAAGTCGCTGACCGAGCCAACCCAGTCGTCCCGTTGAGAGGCGCAGCCGGAGGAGATGATGGAGATAGTCTCTGTATTGCTTCCAGGTAACTTTGCTTTGCCCTTTCTCGCGTTCCTGGAAGACATAACCGACTTCTGCGATCTGATTGATTTCTCCTCGCCCCAACACCTCCAGCAGAATCTTGTAGCCTACCGGACTGAGCATCTGACCCGCGATCGCGCTACGGCGCACCATAAAGTAACCGCTCATAGGATCGCTGACGCTGCTCACCACACGTGGCAACAGAACGATCCCAAGAATTTGGGCACCCCGCGACAAAAATCGGCGGGTTGCGCTCCAAGTACTAACACCACCCCCTTCAACGTGGCGACTGGCAACGGCTAAATCTGCTCCGCTTTCAATTTCACCTACTAATTTAGGCAGAATGTCGGGTGGATGCTGCAAATCTCCATCGATGACTCCCAGCACTTCACCCCTAGCAGCTTGCCAACCACGAATGACAGCAGTAGACAAGCCCTGTTCATGCTGCCGACGCATCACTCGCAACTGTGGGTACTGGGGTATGAGCGACGCTGCCAGTTCCCAGGTGCGATCGCGGCTATCGTCATCGACCACAATCAGCTCGTAATCATTTGGTAGAGACTGATCGAGAATTGTGCTTAGTCGATGAATTAATTTTTCGATGTTGCCACTCTCGTTGTAAGTCGGAATGATGAGAGAAAGCCGAACCGGACATATCAACTGAGATGAAGCGCTGTCAGAAAAGGGGTTTGAATATTCTGCGGTAGCCTAGAAACCTGAAGTGGGCCAGACGGTACGGCGAGTAAATTCCTCTCTTGTGTTGTAGTAACCATCAATACTCCTCACTGGTTATGCGATAAGCCGATTTCGGGAACGTTTGTTGCCAAACCTTCATTCCATCACTACTGCCGCTGATTAAAACTTGCCCGTCTAGACCAAAGGCGACAAAGAGACTACTGTAAAACGATCCCCGCAGGGTTCCCAGGAACTTCTTAGTTTCAAGCTGCCAGAGATTAATCGTGCCGCCGCTTGATGCCGCAAGGATTGTTCCATCAGGGCTGAGCGCTAGTTCCGATGAACTCGATTTAAATGCTTGGAGCAACTTTCCCGAGACAACGTTCCAAAACTTTGTCTTACTGCTAGCGCTGATAAGCGTTTGGCCATCAGGGCTAAAGAGGAGCGAGGTTACTTCCCTGAATCAAGGGCGTGGAGCAAACGTCCTGTTCCCAAGTCCCACAGTCGAGTATCTAGATGCCCACTCGCCAATATGCGACCATCTGGACTGAACGCTAGCGATGCCACCTGTTCTGATCCGAGAATTGGTAGTGGTTGTCCTGTAGTCACTTCCCATCGCTGAATGCCGCCTTCGCTAACGACTCCATCTGCCCAGCGACTGTTCCGACTCCCGGCTGCCAAAATTTGTCCATCGGGACTAAATCGAAGGCAGGTAACACGGCCAGACTCTAACGTGCGCAGTAACTGACCCGTTTCCAGGTCCCATAGCTTAATGGTTCGATCGAGGCTGCTGCTGGCAAGAATGCGATTGTTGGGACTGATGGCTAAGGCAGTAATCCAATCTTGATGGCCTTGTAGCGATCGCTGGAGTGTTCTTGTTTCCAAATCCCAAAGCTGAATCGTTTGCCGATACCCATTTGCAAGAGTTCGTCCATCTGGACTAACCGTCAAACCATTTATTTCATCTGTTGAGAGGGTCTTACCAAACGCGTAACAGGTCGGAGTGCGCGACAGCGACGGAATGCAAACCTGCTTAGGGATGCGGGCTGCGATACTACTCTCTAATCCCAGAAAATAGTGGGTGCCAAAAATCAGCGCAGGGACGATCGCGGCGATAGTTCCCAAGATTTGCCAGGATTTAGTTCGAATCACGACCAATTAGCCTCAATATTTAAAGTTGTCAGCAATCCCTTACAAAGCAACTATCAAATTTGGCGCCAGGTCAGAACTCAAACAGATGAACCCTTTACATAAATAACCCGAAGCGGCGTCTCACCATGAAATATTTGCACCGCAACAGCGTATTTTCCCGATTTGGAATTGCTGCCAGTGATTTCTGTAAAAGTTCGAAACAGTGGTCAAAGGCATCGAGTATCTAATATAGTTACATTTAGTTACGTTTGCAAATACTTCTTCAACCGCCAGAGAGAGCCGATTACAGATCACCTGCGAAAGCTAGCGGCCACTAACTAGACAAAATATCCCTGTTTTTGACGAAGCGACTTCTACCCAGAGTTTGATTTGCCCAATACACCTGGGTGCTACCTTTGTGTGAAAACCTTAATCAAAATTATAAAAAGTGAAACAGGCTAGGGTTTTAGCAGCAGCTTCGTTAGTTTGCGCACTTTACCTCTGTGTCGCGCTAACCGTTTTAGGCCTCGACAAATTTCACTATGTAATGGCGGGAGGCAGAAAGTTTGCCACGTTTCCAGATTGGAAGACTCAGCTTGGAATTGGTTCTAGCTACCTGCTTCTGAATCTGCTGTATTTAATCTGGTTTTTGCGAACAAAGCAGCCTCAACCCTATCCAAGATTTATCAGCCTGTTCAAATGGACGGCTGTTTTTTAGTCCTTGCTTTTATCGCCTATCCCCTTGGAGATGATATTTATATCTACCTGCACTCCGGCTTAATGAATCTGAGTCAGGTCAATCCATTTCTTACGCGGGCAAAGGCGTTTACAACGGAGTTATCGCCCTATGTCGATTGGGGTCAAACTTCAACCTATGGTCCACTGTCACAGCTACTGTTTACAGCCTCCGCCGCCTTTGTATCCATTCACCCAGTAGTGGCGGTTTATTTTTACAAAGCCGTTTGTCTGGGGCTGCATGTCCTCAATGGCTATCTAATTTGGCGAGTACTGCCGCACCCGGACCGAGACAAAATCACGCTTGCCTATCTGCTTAACCCGCTGCTGTTGATGGAGCAGGTTGGTTCGGGTCATGTCGATATTCTGGTTTCTACAAGCGCGATCGTGGGTATCGCAAGTTTGACATCTCAGCGTTACGTTTCAGCATCTGTGGCGCTCTGGGGTGGGTTGCTGTCCAAAACGCTTCCGATTATCTGGATGCCACTGGTCGGAATCTTTCTGTTTCGGCAAAGACGATGGAAACAGCTCGCCGCGATCGGACTATTCTCCGTGGCCCTGTTCGTAGCATTGTGGTTCACGGTGTTGCCTGGTATTCCCGCCTGGAAAAGCCTTTTAAACCCTGGAGTCGCAGGTCAATACCAAACTTCAATTCCAGCAATGGTCAAGTCCTGGCTCGAAATATTCCGAATTTTTTCTCCAAACTCAATAACCCTTGCTCAAATTAATCAACTGCTGCTGAAGCTTAGCCATTACATGCTGATGGGCTTCTTCTCTTATTACATCTGGGTAGCGCTGAAGGGCTACTCAAAACGACACTACACAGAGCTGAATCTGGTTAAGGATATTGGCTGGTCTACCCTGACGCTTCTGCTGTTTGCTACACCCTGGCTCATGCCCTGGTATGCGTCAGTTCTGTTTGCGATCGCGGCCCTCATTCCGCAGTCCCAGCTATTTGGCTTAACCTGTCTGGTGTTTGGTTTTCTAGCAGTGCTCAGTATCTCCTGCAAGGGCACAGCACTCTTAAAACGATCGTCGGCATTGGTTTACCTATACTGGTTCTGCTAATTGGCCCAACGTTTTTGAAGTCGCAATCAGCAGAAGTTCCAGAGCACGCAACCGTTCAGTCTTAAGCAACTTAATCACAGCAATTTACTGAATGCCTCGCCCGTAAGCGATCGGGAAATGGGGCCAGCGGGAAATATTGTGTCTTCTCTAATGCCTCATGTCCGTTTTAAGGCTAAGGTCTAGCGCGGCGTTGATTACGTCCATGGCTGAGCTTTGACGGGCAGCATCAGCGGTGTCGAATGGACCAGACCAGCTTAAGCCTAGATGGTTGGACTGGTTGCGGCTGCGGGTCCAGACTGAATCCGCATTTCTCTCAATAAACTCTTTGTAGTCCTGCCGCCCGGTTGCCTCGTAAAGGTAGGCAAGGTTGCGGATAAAAATTCCTTTGAACTGGGAACCATCGGCACCACAGTTCGGTTCACAGGATTCGCGCAAAATTCCTTTGGGAGCAAGGGCATGAATTGCAGCATCCGCGATCGCTTGCGCCCGTGTCAGCAATGAGGCGTCATTGGTGCTTTTGTATAAATCCACCAGTCCACCCAAAATGACACCCTGATTGTAGGTCCAGACCGTTCCACCATTATTTCTGCATCCGTCGAGGCCATCGTTGATTAGATTACGGCGGTTAATCAGGCCACTTTTTCTAAACCAGGTCCACTGCCGTTTTGCCCAATCCAGGTAGTTCCCGTGTCCTTTGTCGTTATAGGTTCTCTGGTGTAACTGGATAGCAACTGCCAGGAACAACTCGTTCGCAATGGCATTTTTATACTCTCGCCGCTTGTGCCACCAGATACCGCCGCCACAGGTTGAATCCCATCCCTTCGCCATATCCTTAAAAATGGTTTTTGCCATATCCAGGTAGCGGGTTTCTCCCGTCAGGTCATAGGCACGAATCCAGGTGAGTGCCCACCAACCCTCATCATCATAGAGCCAGGGATTCAGAAAGTTAGTATTTTTATTCTTTTCAAAGGTATTAGCGATCGTGCTCCGGTAGGTATGAACACCCGTCAGCATGGAGTAGTCGATCGTGGTTTCAAGGGCGTTTGCAGCATTCCACCAGCCCGCGCTGTCCCAAAGGCCGTTGGACGAGTTATAGAATTTTTGCAGCGCAGCCATTCCCTTTGCTGCACTGGGAGTACAAACACCCCGAACGCAGCGGTGTTGTTTAACCTGAGTCACTAAGCTCATACTGTCTGAAGCTGGAGCTGTAAAGGCTCCAAGCCACAGCATAGAAAGAAAGATGAGCGGTGTTAGACCGGGAATGCGCCGCAGAAGGACGGCAGAAATTGGCTTCGGGCGGCGCTTACGAGCGGATCGTTTCGGATTCAAAGGAGGTTGTCGGTTAATAGCAAAACGAAGACCAACTTACGCAACTTTTGCTGTCGCTGTCTTCCGTAAATCCACTCCTTCTCAAGGATACATCCTCTAAAGGAATATATACGTGAAAAACGCACTGGACAAGCAGCCCTATTATTTAGACTGCGAATTCGCTTATTTGATCACTTATTGAGTTAGGAGATCGCTTTCCTTGTTCGGTTCAGGTTCTTGCTTGATCCATCAATACATTTGACTGTTAAGCAGACTCGTTTACTCGAGCAGCGATCCCCGTTGCTTGATCAATTGATGCATTTGTTTGTGATACCTAAATATCCAAATCCGTCAAGTTGAGTTTGGGGCCGTAGGTTTCAATGAACTCACGCCGGGGAGCAACCCGATCGCCCATCAGCACCGTAAAGACTCGATCAGCCTCTGCTGCATCTTCAATTTCTACTTGTTTCAACGTGCGGGTTTCCGGGTTCATCGTTGTGTCCCAAAGCTGAGTTGGCATCATTTCCCCCAAACCTTTGAAGCGCTGAATCTCGTATTTGGCATTCTCTGGGAATCCGGCAACGATCTGATCGCGCTCACGATCGCTGTAGCAGTAGTAATGATTACGGCCTCGTTCAAGCTTGTAAAGCGGCGGACAGGCGATATAAACATAGCCCTGATCCACCATTGCCCGCTGATAGCGGTAGAAGAAGGTCAGCAACAGCGTACGAATATGGTTTCATCCACGTCCGCATCGGTCATGATGACGATGCGATGGTAGCGGAGTTGGGACGCGTCAAATTCTTCACCCTTGATCCCCAACCCTAGCGCGGTAATGAGCGCCTGAATCTCAGTGTTTTTATAGATCTTGGCGTCATCTGTTTTTCAATGTTCAAGATTTTGCCACGCAGGGGCAGAATTGCCTGAAAGCGGCGATCTCGCCCTTGCTTGGCGCTACCGCCTGCAGAGTCGCCTTCCACAATAAAGATCTCAGACTCACCCGGATCCCTCGAACTACAGTCCGCTAACTTACCAGGAAGCGTCGAGGATTCCAGAACCGACTTACGCCGTACCAACTCCCGCGCCTTACGGGCAGCTTCGGCAGCATTAAATGCCTGAATGGCTTTCTCTAAAACGGAATCTGCCACGTTGGGATGGAATTCTAGATACTCCGTCAGTACCTCTCCAACCAAAGAATCGACGATCCCGCGAACTTCTGTATTCCCAAGCTTCGTCTTTGTTTGCCCTTCAAACTCCGGATCCGGTACTTTGACTGATATAACACCCGTCAACCCCTCGCGGATATTTTCCCCAGCCAGGTTAGAGTCATTCTCCTTCAGCTTGTTACGTTTGCGCGCGATCGCGTTCATGGTCCGCGTCAAGACAGCTTTTAAGCCCTCCAGGTGGGTGCCACCGTCGATCGTGCGAATGTTATTTGCAAACCCAAACAGGTTATCTGTATAAGCATCTGTACACCATTGCAGCGCTACTTCCACCTGCACGTTATTGCGCTCTCCTTGAATGTGGATCACTTCTTCATTCAAGGGCTGCTTGTCGTGGTTCATGTAGGAAACATATTCCCGAATACCGCCCTCGTAGTAATAAACCTCGACGTGCGGTTCCTCCAAATTGAGGTACTCCAGGCGGTTATCGGTAAACGTAATCCTTACGCCACCATTTAGAAATGCCAACTCTCGTAGACGACTTGCCAATGTGGCATAGTCAAAGGCAATCCCAGTGGTAAAGATGGTGGCATCTGGCAGGAACGTGACGGAGGTACCAGTCCGGTTGTCTGATCCCGGCTTGACCTGTAGATCCGTTTTAGGAATTCCCCGTTCAAACCGCTGAGTGTGGATCCGTTTCTCGCGCCAAACGGTGACCTCTACCCATTCCGACAAAGCATTGACGACCGAAACGCCCACGCCGTGAAGGCCGCCAGAAACCTTGTATCCCCCTTCGCCAAACTTGCCGCCTGCTCCCAGCTTCGTTAACACGGTTTCTAGAGCAGACTTTCCTGTCCTGGAATGAATATCGGTTGGAATCCCACGTCCATCGTCAATGACCGTAACCGAGCCATCTGAATTCAACGTCACGTCAATATTCTTACAGTAACCCGCCAAGGCTTCGTCAACAGAGTTATCAACAACCTCGTAAACTAGATGATGAAGTCCTCGGGGTCCAGTACTGCCGATATACATGCCTGGACGTTTGCGAACATGCTCAATACCCTCTAGGACTTGAATCTGTTCGGCACCGTAATTATTCGTCATGAATAGCGCTCCAAGCAAGTAAAAGGTCTTAATGCTGTCTTTAGCTACAAAAGACCAAAACCATCCAAAATTCTAACACAAAAGGGTTATAAGCGATTCTAGTACCGTTTCCTTGGCAATCCAGAGCAGGGATGGAATCACAAACTATTTCAATGTCAGATTCTATTAACATTATAGCTAAAAATAATACGAGCGTACCAGGCCTAATCGTTGTCTGTGGGCCGACAGCGAGCGGAAAATCAGGTTTGGCAATCACCCTGGCTCAGCGGCTGAATACGGCGATCATTAGCGCAGATTCCCGTCAAGTATACCGGGAATTTGATATTGGGACCGCAAAACCTTCGCCCGATGAACAGAAGCAGGTTCCTCACTATTTAATTGATATTTGCGACCCTATAGAAACCTTGACGGTAGCGGAGTATCAGCAACAGGGGCAGGAGTTGATTCAGGGGGAGGGGGAGGGGGAGGGGTTAGGCGATAGGGGTCAGGGGTCAGGAGTCAGGGGCCAGGATCAATTCAAAATTCTCCAACCTCAAACACCGTCATCCTCATCCTCATCCCCATCCGCACCCCGCACCCCTCATCCCTCATCCCCATCCCGCACCCGCACCCCGCACCCCTCATCTCCCAACTTCCGATTTCCTCTCCTCGTGGGTGGAACGGGACTTTACATCAAATCAATTGTTAGGGGAATGAAGATTCCGAGAGTGCCGCCCCAAGCTGAACTACGATCGCAGCTTCAGCAGCTTGGTCAACCTCATTGTTATGCCATCCTCCAGCAGGTTGATCCGGTTTCAGCGGAGAAAATTCACCCCAACGATCAGGTGAGGACACTGCGATCGCTGGAGGTTTTTTACGTTACGGGACGGCCGATGTCGGAGCAGCAGGGTGAGAAACCGCCGACCTACCCAATTCTGCAAATCGGACTGGATTGTCTTGATACGGATGCCCTCAAACGACGGATTGAGCGGCGAACGGAACAGATGGTAGAAGCTGGGTTGGTGAAAGAGGTGGAAACGCTTTGCCAGAAGTATGGCGTTGAACTGCCTCTACTAAACACGTTGGGCTACGCCGAATTCAAACAGTATGTTCTCGGTGCGATTTCGCTGAAGGAGGCAACAGACCTGACCATATTGCACACTCGTCAGTTTGCAAAACGACAACGCACCTGGTTTCGCGCTGACTCTGAGATTGAATGGTTTGATGCAGACCAACCGGATTTAGTCGATCGGGTATGGTGTCGGGTGCAGGAGTTTATATGCAAGAAAGGGTAAGTTTTGAAGACAAAACTCCCGTAGTTATGTCTTTACCAGACCGATACGGGGCTTAGGAAACGGTATCAGGACGCTTTTATGCTTGGCGCAAACGGGGAATCTGGCAACAGATGCTGGAGTGTTTACAACAGAAAGCAGATGCAGCAGGAGCGTTTGACTGAACGCTGCATTTTGTCGATGGTAGTGTGATTCGTGCCCATCAACGCGCCGCAGGAGCAGCCCAAAGTGATGCCCAAAGCGAAGCACTGGGGTACAGCAAAGGAGGCTTTAGCACCAAGCTTCACCTGCGTTGTGAGGGTAACGGTAAGCCTGTGACGTTCTTGCTGACTGTAGGAGAACGCAACGAGTCCGTTGTGTTTGAGCCATTGATGGAGCACGGAGCAGTCAAGCGAGCAGAACGTGGACGACCCCGATTACGCCCTGACCGAGTAGCTGGAGACAAAGGGTATACTGGCTCTCCCGTTCGCGCCTACTTGCGGCGCAGAGGCATTGGTGCTGTTATTCCTCGTCGAACCAATGAGTCTCGTCGCGGCACTCGCTTCGACCGACAGGCGTATCGTCAGCGCAACCGAGTCGAACGGGCCATCAATCGGCTCAAGCAGTTTCGGCGGATTGCCACACGCTACGAGAAGCGGGCAGAGAATTATTTGGCGATGCTTACCCTTGCTTCCATCCTGCTTTGGCTTTAGGTTTTAAAACACGCTCTAGTAAGACCCAACACCCAAACATTACGGGAACCTTTATTCTTGCAGGCATGGTGACTTGAATAACACAAAGGACGCTTTGTCAAGCTAAGGCAAGACACTCCAATTCACCAAAAGTATAGCGGCGAGTCTACTTTCGATGGTCAAGGGCATCAAGAGTCGAAATGAGTGACTCTAATGACGTTTTACAGGTCGCTGGATCCGGATTTTGAGCACGGAGTTGTCTCAAAACATAATCAATGGACTGATCAATTGAAGACCATGTGGAGGGATTCATTGGTTTTAGTTGAGCCTCTGCATTATCCCAGGCAACTTCAAGATCTCGAATACGAGTTGTGGCAGCAGAGAGGTTGCCTGCTTGTACAAAGCTCAAGGTATCTACTGCAATTTTGCGAAAGTTAGACAAATCTCCTAACGGTGAGGTTGCCGAAACAGAGACTGTTGCTTGATGTTGCAATTCAATATGCCGCCAAGAGTAACCTATCCCAGCGGTGATCACAAGAGCAGATAGCGCCAAGGCTACCTGCCAGAGAGCAGTTTGATGTTTTCTGCTAGTTTCTGCATTTAATGAATCGGTAATTAAATCTCGCTTGGTGATTGAAAGAAAAATAACGGTTAGTAGAATTGCCGCAATGAATATGGCGCTGGTGACAGTTACCCCAAGTCCCATTCCACCGTTTGATGGTGGTTGGGAAAGAAAATCCCCAGGAAGCACCTAGAGGACGTGTCATGATATAAATAATCCAGAATGCTAAAACAGAGTGTAGTCCAAATCTCCAAGCGATGGTGGTTAGAGCGATCACGACAGCGACGATGACACCTGTCGTGAAATAACCAAGACCAAGGCTCTCTGCCATTAGGTCTCCTGCTGCCGTTCCCAGGGCGAACGTGAACAGAATTGCCAACCAGTAAAAGGCTTCCCTGCGTTGGGTAAAAATAGAATGGATTGAAAGCGTTTTCTCAATAGAGAACCAGATGGCGAAGGTCAGCCCCAGAGCGATGCTGAAAACCACTGTGCTCACTTCCAGAGGGATACCCAACTGATCAGTTAAATTATCAGTTACTAAAGTTCCAAAAATACTGATCAGGACAACAGCCAACCAGTAGAGGGCAGGGATATATTTCTTCGCTTTGAACTGAAAGAATAATGTAATTAGCAGCAAAGCTCCCGTAATAATGGAAGTTCCAATCAGCCCAAAACCCAGACTGACGTTCAGAAAGTCAGAAGCTGTCTCTCCAACGGTTGTGCATAAGACCTTAATGATCCAGAAATAAACCGTTATCTGAGGAACTTTGCTGAGCAGGTTTGTATTTCCATCGCTTTGATTGATTCTCACTCGACTGCCTCCCTGTAATTGGAAATTAATGGTCTTCTTGATGGATTCAACACTTGATGGATTCAATCACGGTTAATGGTCCACATTTTCCCTACGTTTATCGTTGCTGATAGAACAGGCAGATAACCGGACGCTAAAGCAAGTTCCTTTTCCTAGTTCACTGGATACAGAAATAGACCCTTGATGTTGTTGAACGATCGCCTGAGCGATCGCTAACCCCAAACCAGAACCGCCAGATTGGTAATTGCGGGATGATTCGGCTCTCCAAAAGCGATCAAATACCTGGTTAATTTGCTCCAGTGCAATGCCAATTCCCGTGTCCTCTACAGCCACCTGAATTTGCGAATCGAGTAGATGGCTACGGACTTCAACCTGCCCTCCTTCTGGGGTGTAGCTGAGAGCATTGTCAATTAAATTCATAAACAAGCGACGAAGTTGGGTTTCGTCACCTCTGGTCCAAAGGGGAGATGTTGCAGTGTACTTAAGCGTTATGGTCTTTGCTGCCGCTTGAGATTGGTAAAGCTGTACCAAATCTGCCAGCACTGTGTCTAGGCGAACCCTTGTGTAGAGTCCTAACGGCTGAGAACCAGTTCTGGCAAGCAGTAGCATGTCTTCAGTTAAGCGCGTGAGTTGTTTAACTGTGCTAATGATAATCGTGAACTTTTCGGCATCTCCAGGACGAATGCCGTCTGGATACCGAAGTGCCACCTGAGCGTTACTGGCGATCGCCATCAGGGGACTGCGTAGCTCATGAGATGCATCAGCAGTAAATTGCTTCAGTTGAGTGAAACTTCGTTCGATCGGCTGCATTGCCTGCCGTGTTAGCAAGACCCCGCCCGTACCGCTTAGCCCAAGGGCGATCGCAATGCCTCCAAGCATTCCCCAATCAAGATGGCGCAACGCCTCATCATATTCTTCCAGCGATTGACTGGCACGTACATAACCAATTAATTGACCATTGTCATTGTTGATTACGGGTATAGTGATGCCCTGAATACGAGGATTCCCAGACTGAGTTTGCACGGCATTTTTACCAACAAACGGCAAGTTTAGAATGTAGCGTCCTTGTCGAGCGATCGGGTGTCCCTGATAATCAAACCACTCCAGGGATTGATTTTCCTCAAGCAGGGTCTGCATGGGAAAATCATTCTTGAATTTAAGCTGTTCTTGCTCTAGTTCTAAGCTGCTAGAGGCACCTTGCCCCAGAGTAATCAATCTGGCGGTTAATTCATGCTTGAGACTATAAGCAAATAAGATTCGCACCGCTACTGCGAATCCTACCAATGTTATTGCCAACACCAGCAGATACGACAGTAATAAGCGACGGCGAATGGTTTGAAACACGGCAATTAAGTCTTAAGGGAACAGAGGCGATAACCAACCCCATATACGGTTTCAATCAAATCAATTGGACTACCCGCTTCTCGCAGTTTGCGCCGTAAATTCGTGATGTGGGTTTTAATGGTTTCTTCTCCGGATAATTGGTCAACCTCCCATAATTTGTCCAGCAACATGGCGCGGGTAAATACTTGAGTTGGATTTCGCAGAAAGCAGTCGAGAATCATAAATTCTTTGGGGTCAGCAGCAGGGGCTGCCCGACGTAGGTAACGGTTTGCCGAGCGCGATCGAGTTGCAGTTCACCATAACTCACCAGGTCAGGCGTAAAATCACTACTCCGTCTTGCTAATGCCCGAATTCGAGCCGCCAGTTCTTCTAAATCGAAGGGCTTCACTAAGTAGTCATCGGCTCCGGTATCCAGCCCCAGCACTTTGTCAGACGTGGTATCGCGGGCTGTGATCATCAAAATATGGGCATGGCAACCATTTGCTCTGAGACGACGACACAAACTCACACCATCTAATTGAGGCAACATCAAGTCCAGCAAAATTAAGTCGTAGGAAACCGCTTGAGCATATTTCCAGCCCTCAATGCCGTCGCTGGCATAATCAACGCTGTGCTTTTGATGGCGCAAATCTTCCATAATCGGACGCGCAATGCGATCGTCGTCCTCAACTAGCAATATTTTCATGCCATGCCCATCGCTTTAAATCGCTTTAAATCAACTCAAAATGCCCCGAATAGCTGCTGATTGATTCCAACATCTTCCTTAACCGTCATCATTGGTTTCACCATCCCCATCGCCCATTGATTTGGGAACTTGAATACTGCTTTTGGGACGGCTCCCTTCCCGTTGCTCGTTGCCAACCGTGTCTGTGTAAAGAACATGACCGTTACCTGCATCCACTGTTACTTCGTTCCGTCCAATCGCAACGACGTACACTAAGTTGCCATCTTCATTCTCTAGTTTCACACGGTTGGCAGTTCCTTTTACAGAAGCTTCAGCCGCTTGCTGTGCTTGTTGAGGCGTGATTTTGGCTAGGGATTGCAGCGTTTGAGATTCCTGCTGCTCTTTGACATCATCATTCGTTTCGCCGTCTCCATCTCCCTGATCCAGCTTCTGTAATGGGTTGGCTGCATGAAGTTGGGATTTGAGATTCTGTAAAATAGCACCCTGATCTTGAGGCTGATTCGCGGAAACTAGCCGCGCAATCCCAGCAATGCCTAATACACCGACAATAGTACTTACCAGAATCAGCTTTGTTGACGAGTTCATGGTTTCAACCCCTATGAAATTCTGTTGTACTTTTACCTTAAGCAATGAAAGTCAAGAACTTGGAAAGGTTATTTGAATTGGTGAGTAATTCGAGAATTTATTGCATTTTTAAAGAAAATCCTAGGGCGTGCTTTAAAACCTTCTAGTCATTTCAGTGCTCAGTTTGATTAGTAAAAATGTCAACGGTGTGACGATGCAAATCTATATGGTGTTGATTGCGTATTTGATTCTGGAGTTGATGGAAATCCCGGCGTTTTATGGGCAGCGATTGTTGGATAAGTTTCGCTATTTGCAATTAGAATGGAGTCGCCGTTGCTCCATCGTTCACTGGAGCTATAATCTACTGCCCAGCACGCTTGTTAGATGAAGTATGAAGTTTTATGGCTACATTCAACACTTCTGCTATTACTCATCTTTACGGAAACTTTATATGGAATGGTATCATTGCTGACAGAAACATCCCAAGTGCTTATTAGAGCCAAAACGCCTTTCTGGTAGTGATTTCAGAAAACAGCTTGATAGCTCGAACCAAATGTAACGAAAGTTAAGATTCGAATTTTTGATAGGTGAATTAAAAATACCGTTTCCTGACCCATGAAATTTCCCACGCTTGGTCACAGTTAAACCCCAAAAATAAATTAAGTCGATCGTCGGTTTGCAGTGCGGAGCGTTCGATTGTAGACGGTTTATTATTCCCATCAGACTGCAATAAACTATTTTTATCAGCTCTACTTCTTATTGGGCGGACAGATCTCATGGTGGTTCAAGTTACAGCTCCAAAAACGGAACGAAATTGGCAGCCTATTATTCAGCAGTTTGAGGCGATCGTTGGCAAAGCGGGCGTCGTGCGAAAAAGGAAGAACTGCTGGTCTACGAGTGCGATGGGTTGACCAGCTATCGGAACCGACCGGATGTGGTCGTGTTGCCCCGAACCACCGAAGAAGTGGCAGAGGTCATAAAGGTGTGCGATCGTCACACAATTCCGTTTGTTGCCCGTGGTTCTGGCACAGGGCTTTCCGGTGGTGCCTTACCAACCGATAACTGCATTCTCATTGTCACTTCGCGGATGAATCGCATCCTGGATGTTGATCTGGAGAACCAGCGGGTGGTTGTACAACCCGGCGTGATTAATAACTGGGTGACACAAACAGTCAGTGGATCCGGTTTCTACTATGCTCCCGATCCATCCAGTCAAATCATTTGCTCGGTGGGCGGCAACGTAGCAGAAAACTCCGGTGGGGTTCATTGTCTGAAATATGGCGTTACCACCAACCATGTGTTGGGACTTAAGCTAGTGCTGCCTGACGGGTTGATCGTGGATGTGGGTGGCCCCATTCCCGAAATGCCAGGATACGACCTCACCGGATTGTTCGTTGGTTCTGAAGGAACCCTCGGCATTGCTACTGAGATTACGCTGAGAATTCTTAAATCGCCTGAATCCATCCGGGTCCTGCTTGCAGACTTCACCAGCGTCGAAGCGGCAGGCGCAACGGTATCTGACATTATCGGTGCGGGCATTATTCCTAGCGGCATGGAAATGATGGACAACCTCAGCATCAACGCTGTTGAAGATGTGGTGTGTACCAACTGTTATCCCCGCGATGCGGCAGCCATTTTACTGGTAGAGGTGGATGGCCTGGAGGTAGAAGCTGAAGGAAACAGTCAACGGATTGAAGCCATTTGCTATAAAAACGGTGCCCGCAATGTTCGCATTGCCACAAACCCAGAGGAACGTTTGACCTTATGGAAAGGGCGAAAAGCCGCATTCGCAGCAATGGGAAAAATGGTTTCCGATTACTACGTGCAGGATGGTGTAATTCCCCGCACAAAATTGGAGTACGTGTTGCGGGAAATTGAAGCATTAGGCAAGCAGTATGGTTACAGCGTTGCGAATGTGTTTCACGCTGGAGACGGCAACCTCCATCCCCTGGTTCTTTATGACAACGCTGTTCCCGGTGCGTTGGAAACGGTCGAGAAACTAGGTGGAGCAATTCTGAAACTGTGTGTCGATGTGGGCGGCAGCATTTCCGGTGAACACGGCATCGGCGCAGACAAACGTTGCTATATGCCGGAGATGTTTACCGAAGCGGACCTTGAAACGATGACATGGGTCCGTCAGGTTTTTGATCCAAACGGAATTGCCAACCCAGGAAAAATCTTTCCCACGCCCCGCACCTGCGGTGAATCTGCGAAGGCCGCTACAGGAAAAGAATTTGAGGGAGTAGAACGGTTCTAGCGTGTCTTATATCAGCAGGTAAAGATGCTCTAGTTCTGTGGGTGATATTCCGTAAAGACGTTATATGTAACATCTCTACAAACGAAAACAACAGATCTAAAACGCCCCGCTTAATTGATGTGTTTACTTAAAAGTATTGCATTGAGCGAGTTGACCCGATTGGATTCCACGCTTAAACCACTGAACCCGTTGAGCTGAACTTCCGTGCGTAAATGAGTCTGGAACAACATAGCCTCTTGCTTGCTCCTGCAAGCGATCGTCCCCGATCGCGCTGGCGGCGTTGAGTCCTTCCTCAATATCTCCTGTTCAAGAATCTTCCGTTCCTGTTGGGCGTGGTTTGCCCAGATACCCGCGAAGCAGTCAGCTTGCAGCTCTAACCTGACCGAAAGCTGATTTGCCTGAGTCGAATCAACTTGGCGCTGCAACGATTGAACCTTGCCCGAAATTCCCATTAGATTCTGAACGTGATGGCCAATCTCGTGGGCAACCACGTAAGCTTGCGCAAAATCCCCGGAGCATTGTACTTATATTGCAAATCTTTGTAAAAACTGAGGTCAATGTAGACCTTGCGATCGCGGGGGCAATAAAACGGCCCCATCGCAGCTTTTGCATAACCGCAGGCAGACTTTACAGAACCGCTAAACAGCACCAGTTTTGGCTTCTCGTAGGTTGCACCCATGCGCCGAAATATGTCAGTCCAGGTATCTTCGGTGTCAGCAAGCACCACAGAAACAAAATCAGCCGCTTTGTCATTAGCAGGCGGTGTTGTGCTTCGAGGAGCGTTGGCAGGGGGAGCATTGGTGTGCGAACCCTGTAAAATGGCAGTTGGGTCGCCTCCCAAGAGGGCAACAATGATAGCCAGAACGATCGCGCCAATTCCGCCTCCAACAACCGGACCCGATACTCCACCGGAACCCCGTTGGTCTTCAACGTTGTCGCTCCTGCGACCAAATTCCCACTTCATAACATTGTCCTCTAAATGGAGTTTGGGTTATCGCTCCAGCCTGCAGTCTCGGCTGCTCTAAACTTACCGGGTAAAAATCAGAAACAAATCTTCAATCCCCATTTTGTTGAAGAGCTTAAAGCCTATTTAATCCTGGCTACCAAAACTTTACCATGCATCCCATGAAAGGAATGTGCCACCGTGAGCCTAATTGAACTAACCGCACATTAGTGGGCAGGAAAGCTAGTAGAAGCGAAACCAAAAACATCAGTCATGAGATAGAAAATTAGTAACGCATTCTACAAAGTCTTTAGCATTTTCCACATGAGTAGAATGGGCCGAATCAGAGATAACAGAAAAGGCAGCATTCGGAATTGCGTCTACTAACTTCATGCATTCACGCTAGGGAAACAGCAAATCCTCTTCACCACAGACAACCAACGTTTTTGAAGTGATGCTTGCTAATTCATCTAAACTGTCAAATTCTATGATTGCTCTGACTTGATTTCTAAATCCTGCTTTGCTTTGTGCATAGGGATAGGCGATCGCAAATTCAATTGCGGCATTCACCATTTCGCTATCTTCAAAGAATCGAAGAGAAAATATCCAGTAAAAAGATTTCTGAACCACAGCGTTAAGTCCATCCCTGATTCTAGATAGTGAACCCAATCTAAAAACAGGGCAATATTGCGATCGGAAACGGATGCTGAAGTTCCTGCAAGGATTAGCCGATTAACAACGTTTGGATAGTGGATAGCACACCTTTGAGCGATAAAACCACCCATTGAATGTCCGAGTAAATGAACAGGCGATAGCCCCAAGTATTGAATCAATGCAACACAATCATCCGCCATCTGCTCAATCGTCGTAAATTCATCGGATGGTTTCCTTCTTCCCACACCTCGGTTATCAAACGTAATTACCTGGTAGCGATCGGCAAGCCTGTTGATGACCGATAGCCAACTTTGCGAATCAGATGCCAACCCGGCAATCAGCAGCAAGGGTTCGCCCGTTCCATGAATTTCATAGTAAATTTGCATGCCATTGATAATTGCTATTGCCATCAACACACATCCCGAAAAACATCAGCTTCAACCGTAGTAACACCCAAATCACAAAAACTTTGGAGCTGTTAACGACGGTGCCTAACGCTGCCCATGACGATCTTGCGGGGCCATCTCACCCCTATAGCAAGCAACCTTAAATCAATTGTGATAGTAATCTAAATTGCATTGAGAGCAGATAATTCTCAAAAAGCTTAACTGTAAAAGCTTCACAATTTACACTCTAAAATCTGCAACCTAAAACTCTATTACTCTAAAGTTCTATTACTCTAAAATTTTATTACACAATTAGAAAGCGACTGGCGGAGAAGAAACTCCCGAATAGCAACGTCTTCTGCCAATCCGATAGCACGAGTGTAAGCCTGTTTGGCTTCAAACTGCCGTCCCAGCCCTCGAAGTAGATAAGCATTCAGCGCCCAATAAGGTTGATAGGTTCTAACTGTTTCGGGGGAAGAGCTTTCAGCAACACCAACCCCTGTTCGAACCCCTTTGCTTCTGCGATCGCGGCGGCATGACCTATTAATGCCCCCAACGTTGGTGCAATCTGAATCAACCCTTCATACAATAGAGCGAGCGTTTCCCAATCAGTATGTCCGGTCACTGCCCGTTGTGCATGGGTTGACTGAATAGCAGCTTCTAGCTGAAACCGTCCGAGTTTTTGAAGGTTGCCGCTTGCGCAAGCTCATGTTCTGCCTGTTCAAATAGGGGCTGCGACCATAGCGTAACGTCCTGCTCCGAAAGGGGAACATACGCGCCACTAACTGTTCGGCGGGCATCTCGACGCGCTTCGCAGTGCAGCATGAGGGACAATAACCCCTTGCCTCTGGTTCCTCTGGCATAAGTTGGACACACAATCGGGCTAACCAGATTGCCTCCTCTGCCAGTCCTTTACGGCGCGGGTCCGTTCCTGCTAAATCGTCCCAGCCATTACTGTAGGCAGCATAGATTGCTTCTAGTACCGCATCCAGCCGAGTTGGTAATTCTCCGCTTTCTGGCAATTCAAAATCAATTCCAGCATCTCGAATTTTGGCCTTGGCGCGGACAAGCCGCTGGCTCATCGTTGCAGGCGCAACCAGAAATGCGGATGCAATCTGTGCCGCGTTGAACCCAAGCACCGTTTGTAGCATCAGAGGCGTGCGAACGCTAATATTAATCGCCGGATGGGCGCAAATAAACAGCAGTTTTAAGCGATCGTCTGGAAACGGGACCTCCAAAGTTACCTCCGACTGCAGTTGGGTTGCCATTAGCTTGAGCGTGGCAAAAGCCGAATCCTTTACTTTTGCGTGTCGTGCATCATCAATCAACCGTCGTCGCGCAGATACTAACAACCATGCTTCAGGATTTTTAGGAACCCCATTTTCTGGCCAAGTTTTCAACGCAGCTAGGAATGCATCACCGAGCGCATCTTCTGCGGCAGCCACATCCTGCGATCGTACCGCAAGGTAAGCAACCAAACGTCCATAAGAGTTGCGTGCTGCAAGTTCCGCTGCTCGGCGTGCATCCATCATGTTTAACTGTCCATTGGCAGAAGTGGTCTTACTTCAACAGCACTATCAGAGGCAGCAGGACAGCGGGCTGCCCAATCAAGGGCAGTATCCAGGTCGGGGACATCTACAATAAAGAAACCGCCAAGTTGCTCCTTGGTGTCAGCGTAGGGACCATCCTGAACGTGCCGATGTCCGTCGCGCAACCGAATGGTTGTGCCTGTGTGCCCAGGATGCAACGGTGCACCGCCAGCGATAACACCCGCCTCAGCGAGGGCTTGCGAGTACGCACGGTAGGCTCCCCAGTAAGTTTCTTTCTGCTTTTCGTCAGTACGATTGTTGAAATCAGTGTCGCTCTCGTAAACCAAAATTGCGTACTTCATGGTGGTTCCTCTGTAATAAGTCAGTTTAGAGCCTGGTACTTTCCGTGCTCAATCTTATGACGTGCAGTTCAACCGGATTTCGACACGGCTATTAGAAAAATTTTTTGTGCGATCGCACGCCACGGAACCTTCACAAGAACGAAAGTCATATGTTGCAGATGCCAGGTATCAACTGTGAGGCAAAACCAATTAGCGACGGAGGATTTCAGCCATACAGACTGTCCTAATATCGATTTAAACAGAACTTGCTACACATCGACCCTCTGTAGGGGCGAATGGCCATTCGCCCCCACCCAATCTTCAACATTCTCAAATCAAATTGGCATAAGTTTGTTAGCTATATCTAAAGCAGTCCTAAATGATTTGTGAGAATAAGGGGCTTTGTGGCAAGGTTTCAAGGGAACCTATTTTCACACCCTAGATAGGACGGCTATTTATCTCCCATTTCAGTGAACCGTTGCAGAGGATTCCCAGTCGAAGAATAGGGAATCTTTGATTATCCACTTGAATCAAATCAGGCACCGAAATGACACTCAAAGAAATTTATCAATTCTTTCAGACCGAACCACCGCTGTATCTCAATCAGGAACTCAGCATCTGTTTTATCCTGTCCGTACTGCTGCAGGGGACTCCTACGGTACGGAGTTGGTAGATCGGGTTGAGAAGGAGTATCCGCCCTACCATCTTTCTGACACGGTTCTTTACAAAGCACTCAAGTTCCTTGAACGAGAATCCGTGATTGAAGGGTATTGGAAGAAAACGGAGGGCCGTGGCCGCCCCGCCGGATGTATCACATCTGCCCTGACATGCAGGAAAAGCAAGATCCCTGGCCAATCTGTGGCAAGAGTATATGAACGGCACTAACCACCGAATGGCCAACGGATAACCACTGACTTCGATGAGGAGAAGTAATGGTTGATGGGACGATCGGAAGAGAGAATGAAAGGATAAAGGATAAAGGATGAGGGATAACCCTTCATCCTTATCCTTAAAGCAACCCCTTACTATTGAGCGTGCCAAAACCGTAACGATCTTGAGGCTGTTAACGATGGCAGCTAACGCCGCGCATCATTACCTTGTTAGGTCCACCACTATCTGGTCAAATCCTGGGTGCAGTCCCAAACAGGCCAATGATTCCGGCCAGCATACTGAGGCGTTCTAAGCGAACAAATTCTTCGTAGGTATGGGTGCTTCGTTGCCGCTGAAACTGTACCAGTGCAAGCACTAGACTTAGCAACGTTGTTGTCGTAAAGACAGCAAATAATAGAGGATTTCTCATTGGCAAGAAATGTAACGCGATGGGAATTGACACTGCCAACAGTCCAATGAGACCCCAGGCCGTTAAGAAGGCAATGCGCTCCCAAACCAGTTTGCAATAGTGACAATCCCTGATTACGATCGCCCTCTGCATCATGGATATCTCAGATCTTGCACCAGTCTCAACAAGGGGTTGCCAAAGGAGCAAAAAGCTGAAAGAAAGGGCGTAAGAAAAATCATCGGACGGTTATGGAAACCATCGTTGAACACGCCCAAGGGCTAGTGTATAGCCTGCTTTGTCTGCTGCCTAGTGTGTACCAAAAAGCCAGCCTGAACGCTCTGTTGGGGCTATTTCTTGAAGCTCAAGGACATCCCTTGCCTCAACATACGTCGGTCAAATCTGCGAGTTCGTTGAGTCGCTTTCTCAATCATTACGGCTGGTCTACTCGTGGAGTGATTCGGACGACCCGCCAAGCTGTGTTGGGGCAAATCGACCGACATCGACCGCCTCGGGGGTGCCGCTGCGGGTGTTGCTTGACCTGACCAGTCTGCCGAAATGCGGCAAATTTTTCCATCTCAGCACCCCCACTGAAGACCCCGATACGCCCGACCCGTGGGTGCGAGTGCTCAACGGCAAACGTGGCTTACACCTGGTTGTGTTGTATTTGGTGCTCGGTGAGTGGCGAGTGCCCTGGAGCTTTCGGGTCTGGCGCGGTAAGGGCGATGCCAGTCCGGTACAACTGGCGTGCAAGCTACTGGCAACGGTCCCCACCGAGTTGAGTCAAGGGCGGGTGGTGATAGTGCAGGCAGACACAGAGTTTGGCACCGTAGAGTTTCTCAATGCCGTGCGAAAGCGCTCTTGGCGAGCGGTGGTAGGGATGCGTTGCAACCGAAAAATGGTCGATGGTCGCGCTCTCAAGCAACTGTATCGCACTGGCAAGCGGGGACAGCAAGTCTATTTAGAGGGCAGCTCCTACCCGCTGACGGTCTCCTGGTTCTGGCTCAAACGCTCTCAAGGCAAGCGAGAATTGCGCTTTGTCGTCTCCACTCATCCCTACGCTGGGGTTTATCTCGTGCGCCTTGGACGCAAACGCTGGGCCATCGAGGGCTTTTTCAAAACCATCAAACATCGCTTTGGGTTACATCGCTTTGGGCAATCAACCAAACTTGGTGTCTATCGTTGGCTGATTCTGTCACTGATTGCTTATCTTTTGGTGCATTGGATTGACCAATGGTCTTTGCCACCCATTCTCGATTGGAAAGCAGCCTGTGATTTAGCCTTAGAGGTATTGTTCCCCTCGATTGTCTGGTTCCAGTTGCTCAAATCCATCCAAAGCCGTGCCAAAATTGCGACCCAACGAGGGTTTGAAGTTGTCCTCAAACCGCTGCCCAATCGGGCTTATCGAGAATGCTGCAAGATCTGAGATATCCCAAATGATTTCTTTTGCCAGCGAGTAGCAGAACAAAAATCCCGTTGGGTAAATCATTGCAAATGGCCGATCGGCAACCAGGCTTCCTAGAAAAATAAGGGCAGCCACCGTAATCGCTACCACAACGTTTCCAAGGATGCCGCTGTAGGCAAGTAGATGGGAATAGTGCCACAGAAGAACGGTAGTCACAGCCACAAGAAGGAGCGCATAAACCCCGAGAGGAACGGCTGCAACGATCGCGCAACTAAACAGGATCACCGCCGCCCAGTAAGCCTGTTGAAGGGAGAGACGACCCGACGGCAGCGGACGTTCTGGATGATTTATTCGATCTTTCTCCAAGTCCCAATAGTCGTTGATAGCACAGGCCGCAGTATACATGCAGGCCAACACAGTTCCTGTCAGGAGGTACTGCCATAAAGGTGTCTCTGGGTTAAGCGTATAAAGGGTTGCACAGCCAGCAAACGCCGCAAGGATACCAACCGGAAACCGAAACAGTTGGGCATATGCTTGAATCAGCCCTCTTCTATCCTCAAAGCCGGAAGAGGGAAATGTGGTAGCCATATGAGTAAGGCCTGAAGCAGAGAAATCGGACAAGTATAGACTCCAGGGATTACAACAATCCCTTGTCGCAAAATCAGCTTGTCCTAAAAAAGACCGAAATGCCCTGTAAAGCGAAGAGTTTCTACTTTGAATGAAGCGCCTATGCTTACATCTTAACTCCCAGAAAAGGAGTTGCCGAGTTTCTTGTCGTTTTCTCATACTTGAATTATTTCTGACGATGCGATCGTTGCCATGATGATTCCCATACCAATCATGCTGAGAAGCTGAGTGAAGAAAAAGAAAAAACGGAGGCCAACAATAACATTGCTCTGTTCAAAACCAATATGAATAATGGTTTGTATAATGCGAGCAACAAGTAGCAGAATTGCTAACGCATCTAAAAATGGGCTATGTATATCCGTTGCAACTATAACAACCACAAGGGCCGTATAAATCGGGAGGTTTTCTAAACAGTTAGCGTGCGATCGCATTGCACGGCGATACCAATCGTCTCCATGGGGTATATCTGCTGGAAATTCATTAAGTTTGGCTCTACCCATTAAAATGCGACTCCAGCGATAAACGCCAATGATACCTAGCAGAGTTGCAACAGTCCATCCCGCAAACCCAAGTAAAACCCAAAGTGGAATTGTCATAATCCTCAGCCATGAGACATGAAATCCGATGAAACAATTATGGAATTGTAGGAGCGGGTTTCGCTATTAAACCTTGCTGCGTTCTAGCAATACGAGAATGGGTATAGGACAGACGGCAAACCACAAAGCCTTGCTCTTTGGGTTTGGTTTCATCCATCATCCATCATCCATCATGCTTACTGCTATAGAGGTTCTTCTACAAAAACCGCCTGTAAAAACGATAGGCATTCAAGCAGGTTTCATATGAATGCTAAAGCAGGTATAGCAGTACTGTTAAAGGTTAGGACAATCAAACTGCCTAGAGTATTGCAATAGCTGGTTTTCATACTCAGCACTCAGTCCTCAGCACTCAGCACTTTGCCATATCAGGTATCAGGTGTCAGCGTATTGCCTTTTCTAGCCCTTTTCTCTGCTTACTCCCTCATCGATAAACTCACTTCGCTGAAACTTCTAGGGTTGACGAGGCTGATCGGCCAAATTCTTCGGGAGCATACTGCAAGTGAGCTTCTGCACCGGGGTAGAGAAAGGTGCCTGGGGTAACGGAGCGGACAAGATAGTGCATCGTATACACTCCTGGGTCCAGTTCGTCGCCATAGGCTACAACCTTGTCTTTGTAAATCGTTTGGTAGGCTAGCTGCCAGCTATCGCCCTTGGCCTCAAAGTAAGGGGTAGAGGTTTGGAAACTGTTGTCCACTGCTTCAAATCCGGCGGGCAGGGGGTCGGTAATGACCACGTGATTAACCGGATGATCGGTAATGATTTCTAAACCGACGTCGTACACCTGCCCCGCAGGAACCTTGAGTGTCTCCGTAGCGTAGAGACCTGTTCTGTAAAGCACCTTATCCTCATTGGCCGGACGAATGGTACGGGTCACGCGTAGCCCGTTTAGCTGACCCGGTTGATTGCCGTGGAGATGGTAACGGTACGCCACCAGGTAATGCAGAATTCCCTGACCCGATTTCTTCAGAATTAAGTCATTCTGGTTGCGCGGCAAGTCGTTCATGGGAACGGTTACCTCGCTGCTGCTGTTTTGATAACCCTGGAATTTAGCGGTAGACAACATTTTGCCCGCCAATTGAGCGATCGCTTCAAAGTTGGGTGGCGTGGGCTGGAGGTTGCTGTAATCCACTAACGCATTAAGCGCGATCGCCGTGTCGTGAGTGCTTTGCCAGGTGCCATTCCGCCGTTGGGCGAGAAGTCCCTGGAGCAGACGATCAATGACTTCGGGTTTCGCTTTCTGAGCGATAAACAACTGCAACGCTTCTGCCTGAGCTGTCGTTGGAGAATTGAGCCAGCGCCATCCCTGCGGCAGGTTAACCGTTGCCGTTCGTCCCGTTTCGTAAACGGTTTCCTGAAGCTGATTTGCCATTGCCTTTGCTTCTTGCTGCCAGTCCGGGAAGCGAGACAAATATCGGGCCAGCTTGAGCTGGTCGATCAGATCAAACTGGTTCCGTTTGGCATATAGATCCGCCAGAAAATCGTTTCGCTGCTCACCCAACTCCGCCAAAGCAATCAGTGCTTCCAGCCGCACCTGGTTCTTGCACAACTCCTGCTTGCAGAAGTCATATTGCCCGGGATCCGCTAAAAGTTTTTTGAGATACGCGGTAAGAGAAGGGATGAGGATGAGGGATGAGGGATGAGAGAGGAGTTTTGAATTGATCCTGACCCCTGACCCCTAACCCCTGCTCCCTGCCCCCTGCCCTTGCAAGGCTTTGAGCCGCGTAGGACGTTACAAACGGGTCTGATTTTTCCGCACCGGGATAAGCCGCAAATCCTCCATCTGGTTTTCGGAGTTTTTGCAGTCGATCAAGGGCCTGATTTGCCTGCTGAGCCGGATTGAAGTTGGCAAAGGATTGGCCGTAAGTTTTGGACAAGCGCTGCAAGTCGGCAGCGATCGCTAGCTGACTAGCGGCGGGTTCCAGGAAGGGCAAACTGGTTTCATCAAACACTTGCTTGGCTGGAGCGATCAGGGTGGGCATCAGGGAACTGGCCAGGGAAACATTCAGTCCACCCACATCGGGTTCCACGTTCTTGTCTACCTTGATTGGAATCTTTGCTTCATTAGGCGTTGTGCCAGTTTTAACAACCTGTTCCAGAATGTCCTGCGATCGCACCTCTAAAGGCATTTCAAACTCATCGGTTGCCTGGTCTAGTTGGACTTTAAACTGAACCTTGGCATCGCCCGTTCCCTGCACAGCCACTGGGAAGCGGTAGGCACTGGTACCAGAGTTGCCTATCTGTGCTTGGGAACTGCCGGATGAGTTATCCAGCTTTAAGGGTCCGGTAACAGAACCGTTAACCAATACATTGCCGCCCTGTCCGGTGTTGTTTGTAACTGAAACGCCTAAGTCAAGACGATCGCCCGGACGGGCAAACTGGGGCAGCAACGGACTGGCAATCAACGGTTGGGTGGTGACGAAGGTGACATCTCCGTTGCCAAAATGCAGGTTGCCATCGGTTGCAACGGCCATAACCCGCCATGTGGTCAGGTCATCGGGCAGCTTAAACGTAACGGTTGCCCTGCCGTTGTTGTCCGTCAACACAGAACCGTTGTAATAGGCCAAAGCTTTGAAATTGGTTCGAATGCGCGTATCTCCAGCGCCGGGAGAAAGCCCACCTCCATAGCCCCAGCCTTTTTCTAAAGGCGATGCTTGGGGTTGCAGCACCACATTCGGTCGGTTATCGCTCAGCCGGGTTGAAATCGGTTGTTCTGCGTAAACGGTTTTTACCAGGTCCGGCAGCCGATACTTCGTCAGTTGCAGTACAGCCTCGTTAACCGCTGCGATCGTAAACTGTCCTTTAACGGGTTGGTCCTGACTATTCTTCAGCGTCAACTGAATTGTCTGTTCCTCCCTGGCTGCACCGTTGGCTTGACCGTTGTTTCCACCTTGAGGTAATTCCCGTCCACATTGGTTGTGAAGGGAGCAAAGCCGATGCGTACCAGCTTATCTAGGCTGCCCGGTTCCACTTCTGCCAACGGTTTACCCTGCCGCACCAACACCGCTTCTACTGCCGCGTTTGGAAGCATATCAGCGGTGATTGGAAATTGGATTTGGGGAGCACCACCCTGTACCTTGGTTACGCTTTGATAGAGGGGAGCATGGCGGACGACGCTGAAGTATAGTTCACCCTCGGGGTAAGGGGATTGAATTAATGCAGTGGCCGTATCTCCAATCTGGTAGGTCTTTTTATCCAGCTTGATATCGAGTCGATTGTTCCGATACCGATCGCCCCAGCCGATCGGAGAATCCCCGGTTGCCCAGATTTGCACATCAGTGGCGCTGGTTTCATTGCCACCTGCCAACGTTGCTCGAATTCGGTAGGGCTGGGTCTTTTGGTGTCAGATTCGCCGTTTGAGGATTGCTGCCATCGGAATTGGCGTCTTGAGTGGCTACGGTTTTATATTCCACCTGGTTTTGCTCAGTCCGACTACCCTCCACCACTTTCGTGATGCGGCTGTAGGTCATCTGCTGCAATTCCAGATGGACCTTCTGGTTAGAAAGTAACTTCCCGAATGGATCAGTGACAATCACCTGAACCGGAAAGCCTTTTCCTGCGTCGGCTACAAACTCACTCTTTAAACCGATGAGCTTGTCATTTGGGAGGGCGATAAAAGATTTGGAGTCTGACACGGACAGATTAGATACATCCGCAACTTGGGCATCAACCCGATAAGTCATGGGATAGGGCAAATCTTTATCAACAGTCACTTTCTGACTGCCCTGACCACTATTACTTAATAGCTGACTGGTTTGCAGCACATCACTGGAAATAGTCGGTGCTTCCTCTGGCCAGAACCAACGACGACCAAACGAGAACTGATCCCATCCCTTTGGCACAAACTCTGTCTGCTGGCGGGTTACATAATAATTTGCCTTGCCGCCTTCAACCGGAGAACCAAATAAATAATTGCTTTGCGTTTTTGCCTCGATCGTTTGCCCAAGGGTTGTAATCATCGGCAGAGATCCATCCCCTGATCCCTGATTCCTGATCCCTGACCCTGTAACGACAGATCGACTTTAAAGTTAGGCGGCTTGAATTCTGCGACGCGAAAATCGCCTGAAATCTCAACACCCCTTCACTTTTTGCTTTTAAGGTGTAGTAGCCCAACGGCAGCGTTTTCTTGATCGGCATCGCCAGAGAGAAGGTTCCAAAATCATTGGTGGTCTGAGTTCCGAGTTCCTTCTTCTGGCCTTCCGGTCCTTCTAAAGTGACGGTATAGCGAACTCGTTTGTCTTGCTTAAGAACGCCGTTTTGTAGAAAGTAAGCCGCACCCGTAAATTGAGCCGTTTCTCCAGGCTGATAGAGGGAGCGATCGCTAAAAATGGTGCCCCTCGATTCGGGTTTATTTCCCTGCCAACCCGCATCAATCCCATATTCGTAGGCTCCGCTGTACTCATTGGTACGTGTGAAGGCCCAATCCTTGCCCTTCTGAGCAATCACCAACAGTTTGGGCGGTTCAGCAAATCGTTGCCCATCCATACATTGCTTAAACCGTTCACCGCTCAGAGTCAACGCTCCAGTTTGATCGGTTTTACCTGTAGCGCAGGGAGTTGGCTGGGGTTGAGATTTTGCATCCAGCTTGGACTCGTAAATTTGAACCGTGGCATTCTCAACGGCTGCACCATCGGAAAGACGGTTGACTCGCACAAGCCCCGATGTTGGAAACCATTGGGCGAAAACACCCAAATCGGTCAGTTGCACCACCCCATAAAGCGTTGGTTCGCGCCATCGTTGCTGGTTGCCTTCCTGATAAGAGTTGGTGCGAGCCTGAACACCGTAGGCCAGCATTCCGGTAGCTTTGCCCAACTGCTGTTGCAGTGGAACGGTAATATTCGTTGCCTGGTTCTGCTGTCCTTTCACAGAGGCGTTTTTCCACGCCGACGGTTCAGGTAACAGGCTGCCTCCGCCCTCTCTGGGATAGGCCGAGTCGTTGTATACCAGATCGGCAGGTTCAACAGACTTAAATGCTGACTTATAACTGGTCAGATTAACGGCGGAAATGTTGAGCTGCAAATCTTTTCCTATAGGGAAAATGTTGGCTCCGGTTGGTACCCAAATATCGGGCGATACGTCTCCAGTCGAATAATTAACGGTCATTAGCTGGCCAAGGGTCTGCCCAAATTTGTCTTTCAGACCCGGATTGATTGTGATTGTGTAATTTGTTGCGGGTTCCAATGCCCAGGGATTTAGATTGATCTGGCGATCGCCCTGATAGACCTGCAGCAGCGGCAAATCCTTCTTGGGTGGGGATTAATGGAAACGTTGGCTGTTGCCGAATCCGCATCCAGCCCGTTGTTAAACTCCAACTGAGCCGTCCCTTTGACGAATCGTCCGTAAGCTCCGCCTGCATCGGGTTGCCCAAAGGAGCCAAGCTTCTGAAATGCCAGTGGCGAATAGGTTTCAAGCTGGCTGGCAAACACGCTTTCGCTGGGCATGTTGCCCTTGGCGGGACGCAACCCAGGCGCAATTTTCAGTTGATAGCGGGTTGCTTTGGCTAAAGCCTGTTGAGGTTCAACTGCATAGGTCCAGCCGCGATCGCTGGCATCAAACTGCTCCTCTGGAGAAGGATTTTCGGGGTTTTCGTCTTTTGCAGGTCCACGGTTAGGGGAACGGCATTTTTCCCATCGGGCGCTGTTAACGTCAGGCTTTGCTTCAGAGAGGCCAGATCCAGTTCTGTATTGGAGGTAATTTTCAGAATGGGTTTGATGTCAAACGGTTCACTCCCGTCTCCGTTGGAGGTTCCGGCAGGAGCAGTGCCAGGTAGGTTCAGTAACTTGATGGGTTCGGTATTGAATGTCCAGGAGAGGTCTTTGTCAAGGCGATGGTTTTTGAGGTCAGCCAATCCCGCTTTCAACGTCACCCGTACACGCGTCGCTTTGGGTGTTGCCTGATCTGCTTGAAAACCAACCATACGCGGCGTCAGGAAACGGAACTGCCCTGGCAACGGCGGAACTAGCTGGAATTTGTCCAGCAGAGCCTGTCGGTCTTTGCTTTCCAACTGTTCAACTGGAATCAGCGGCTCTTTAAAGCGAATTCGAACCTGGGCGGTGGGTGCAGCTTCACCCAGAGGACTAATTTGCTCAATCCAATCAGGCAATTGGGGGTTTGGCAGGGATGAAACGGCAGCTAGCGGCGCATTGCTGGAGATAATCGTTGCGGTACTACAGCCAGAAAGTTTAAGGGTAACAATCAATGCAGCCAGAAAAAGCACAACGTAACCAAATCGTCCCCAAACCCGCATGGCTGTTCTCCTCAGAATGAGCGATCGCCCACATAGCTCTGAAACCATTCCTACAGCCCCTACTAGGGAAATTACGGGGATATCAATAAATCTTTACCGATGAGGGATGAGGGATGAAGAGTGGGGATTAAGGATGAGGGATGAAACCACGGGGATCAAAGCCTTATGGCTTGCTGCCCGTCATAACCCATTCTCGGATTGCTATAAAAATCCTTTTGCCTAAGGGGTGATATTAGTTCGATTGCGAGAGCGAGTGTGCTGAGTAAAAGCAACGTTTTATAACTATGAAACTGTATTCAGGAACACACATACCACATCAACATAAATTGATTTGGTCTTCAAGCAAAATGCTTTTTCAAATTCTTCTTTTTTTCCATTTATCCTGATAAATGCCTTAAATGCATACAGAATAGTTCCGCCTACTTGTAGTTTCAACCGGTTGCCCCTGTACATTGGCCATTGCCTATCGCCCATTGCCCATCGCCTATCCCCTATTACCCGTCACCCATTACCATCCACCCACACAAGTTCTCAACAATATAAATTCAGCTAAAAATATAGCCATCAACAATCAATTTTTATTGAAATATTTCTTTGATTTCGAGTCTTGCTGTTCAAGGGACGCATTTCTTAATAAACTGCTTGCATTAACTAGAATGTTGGTTCGTGTAAAAGATCTAACCCTATCAGAAAGGTAACTAGTTGCAAGCATGAACACACCAAGCCATGCCATTGTCAATTTGGCGCTGCTCGTTGACTGGCAGCCACAGGCAATGTTGCCGATCGCGATCGGCGCTGTCCTACCCGATGTTCCGATGTTTGTTATGTATTTCTGGGCAAAGCGAATTTGCCACCAATCTGACCGTCAGATTTGGACTGAAACTTACTGGACACCCTTCTGGCAAACGATTACACACACATTTCACTCAATTCCGCTGAAGTTGCTTGGTATTGCCCTAGCACATTGGGCGGGCTGGCAATTGATTGAACTACTGTTTTTCAGTGCCCTACTCCACTCCCTGTGTGATTTCCCCATTCATAACCACGACGCGCACCGTCACTTTTTCCCATTCAGCCACTACCGATTTATCAGTCCTCTTTCCTACTGGGATCCACGCCACCACGCTCGAATCGTCTCCCTGATAGAAAAACTGCTGGTACTGGTTGCCAGCTTTTATGTTTTCTGGTTTCTCGATTCCTGGTTAGCCAAGGCTCTATTGATTATCGTCAATGTTGCCTACTTGAGCGGTTACTTTTCCCGCTTCATCGTCGGTGGTAGCGTGAATGCAAAGCTTCAACATCGAGCAGGATGAAATCGAGGGGTTGGAGAAGAATTGAGAATTGGGAATTGAGAATTTTGAATTACATGCAGCATTCTCAATTCATTAGGACTTCCGCGAACCTCGGAGGTTTAACCAAGAGTTGAAATTCATAACAAGATTGGCGCTGAAACCTCCGAGGTTCTAGCAGAGGTTTCAGCACAGTTCACCATCCTCAATTTTCAATTCAAACAACCTGCTTAGAGGACAGTTGATCCTTTAAGTCGCCAGGTGCAACTGCACCGTATTCGGTGATGATGGCCGCGATTAGATTTGCTGGAGTGACGTCAAACGCTGGATTGTAGAATTCAGCGCCGATGGGACAAATCGTTGTCTCTCCGATCGCATAGATTTCACTTGGATGACGTTCCTCGATCGGGATTTGATCACCGGATGAGATCGTGAAGTCGATCGTGGATAGGGGAGCCGCCACAAAAAATGGAACACCATGCGCTTTTGCAATTAGCGCCAGGCTATATGTTCCAATTTTGTTGGCGGTATCGCCGTTTGCAGCAATTCGATCTGCCCCAACGACAACCGCATCAATCATTCCCCGCTGCATGCAATGGGCCGCCATGCTGTCAGTAATGACCGTTACAGGAATTCCCTCCTGAACGCATTCCCAGGCCGTTAGCTTGGCACCCTGCAAGCGAGGACGGGTTTCATCTGCGTAGACTCGGGCCAGCCGTCCTGCTTTCCAGGCAGAGCGCACCACACCCAGAGCGGTTCCGTAACCTGCCGTTGCCAGTGCTCCCGCATTACAGTGGGTTAAGAGGCACAGCTTTTAGGGTTGCCGGGCAACGCTTTAAGCCCGTGATCGCCAATTTGCTGGCAGGTCTGCAAATCTTCAGCGTTAATTCGTTGAGCCGTTTCTAAAAGAACCGATTTGAGATGCTCTACCGATCCCAGGGTCTGGTTAGCCACTTTAAGCATCCGATCGATGGCCCAAAACAGGTTGACTGCCGTTGGACGGGTTGCCCGTAAACGTTTGGCAACGGCTTCTAGCTGGCTAAGAAATGTACTGCGATCGGTTGTTTGAATCTCCCTTGCTCCCAGATACATGCCGTAAGCTGCTGCAACGCCGATCGCCGGGCTCCACGCACAATCATGGTTTCAATTGCCCAGGCCATGTCTTCATAGCGGTGGACATCCACTACAGCATATTCATTGGGCAAACGGTTCTGGTCAATTAGAAGAACGCGATCGTCGTTCCAGATAACGGGGTAAACGTGGTTTGCTAAAGACATGGGAACTAAGGTTAGAGGTTAAGGGTTAGGGGTTAGAGCGATCAACGGGAATCTGTTGCCACTCTTGTAGAAACAACCCTGACCAAATAGTAAAGCCTAGGCGTAACAGTCTGAAAGGTGCAGTACGGCAGTTCTCATCGCTCGTGCTTATTCCCTGCACCCATACGTCGTAGCCTTCAATTACTCGATCGGTGGCGGATTTTGCCGAATCTGATCGGGCGAAAGCGTGATCATGTTAAACGCCTGCCAGTTTCGAGTCACATACTTAAACTTGCCAATGGCAATATCGCCGTTTGTAGAAAAGTTATTCCATTTAGCGGTCTGGTTTGACCAGTAGTCGCCCCCATGCTCAGTACATACCGAGCTTTCGCGGTGTCATCGGGACGATCGGGATGATCAACAATCAGACGAGCTTCTGCGGTTGTAAAAATGCCGCCTACATCATCGGGGTCAACCGTACCCCGGCTACCTTTGGCCAGAAGTGGAAATTGTAGCCATTACCCGCTTTAACCGAAATACTGCCATCCTTCTCGTTACGAACATCGGTGGGCTTGTTAATATCCTTCGCAAAATCTTCTCTATATGCCGCGCCCTCCACAACCCTCGATCGCTGAAGTAGGTGCCAGCGTCCATCCCGCTTACTTAGCAGGTAAGCTCTGATGTTTCGTATTTGAACCCGGCTGTTGGTTGCAGAATTTCCCTCAGCCGCTTCGTAAAGTTGTCCCCAGGCCGTCATTGCCCTAAATTCCTTGGGGTTATTTCCCATGCCAATTCGAGGACCCGCCGCCCAGTCATAGCTTTGGGGTACACCACGCGGCCTTCCCTGGTGGGGTGGCTGCATGTCAGAAATGATGGTCTGAATCGAATTAACGGTGCCTGACGGGCGAGAGTTTCCCTTTGCGCCTAGATAGCCGATCGACGCGAGGACAATTAGCGAAACAGCGAACGGCAATTTGTTCACCCGCAATTTGTTTAACGGCAATTTGTTCATCCGCATATCAGTGCTCTTATGGAGAAATAGAGACATCAATTACACAACATGCTAGCTTGGTGGCGAACTTGTGTCCCTGTTCACGAAATTATGTTCTACGAAGATTCATTCCACTGAATAGTCAAGTCACGATGAACAGTAAACGAAGATTTCTCAAGTTCGTTGTCAGCCTGTGCCTTTCCTTTGTGGCGGCTGTGGGGCTGGTTGCCGCAGCAGGTAAACCCGTCAAGATTATGCCATTAGGGGATTCGTTGACTGCCGGACAGGGAAACGGCGGATATCGGACTGAACTCTATAAACTGCTTTCTCAAAATGGATTTTCGTTTCAATTTGTTGGGAGCAAAACCGAGGGGCCCAGCAATCTTCCTGACAAACACCACGAAGGGCATGGGGATTCGTCATTGGACCGGAGCCAGCACGCTGGACAAGTTCACAGACGGCAAAGGTAATATTTACGTCAATATCGACACCTACATGCAGCAGGATCGATGTAATCCTGATGAACATTGGGTGGAATGAGTATTTCAACGTCAAGATTCCCAACTTTAATCCAGATCAGGAGGCACCCAAGCGATTAGCAAAGCTACTTGACAAGATTTACGAGCGGAAACCAACTGTCGCTGTTTTCGTTTCCTCGCTCACACCAGCACGATGGGATTCAAATTTGGGTAAGCCTTTCAACGAAGCAATTCCAGAAATTGTGAAGCAGCAAACAGCGAAAGGCAGAAAGTGCTTTTTGTTGATATTCACAACGAAACCGGATTTACCAAAAGCGACTATGCGGATGAGCTTCACCCCAGTGCCAGTGGATATGCCAAGATGGCACAGGTTTGGTTTAAGCACTTGAAGCCTTATCTACAGGGTAAGACAGCTTCAAGCAACGTACAATTCGGGCTTTTGAGTCCTTCAACCCTACCTGGCGGGGTTGGGGCACGATTGGACTGGTCGTCTTTGCTGGGGTGGTCTCTTCCTGGTTCTGCGATCAATGAAAGGGACGTGACTGTGATGGTTGAAATGGGAACGCGATCGCCACGCCAACAACGATCGCTAGCCGCTATGCCCGTTGCCCGTTTGCAACTCAATTAGTGCCCTGAGTTCAGCAATTTGCTCAGCGTTGCGGGCAATTTGAGCGGCATTAGCCTGCTGGATCTGGATAGTTTCCGCCAACTGTCGATCGTTTTCCGCTAACTGTTGATCGGTTTCTGCCTGCCATCTCGCAATCACCAGCAGGGTTTCATCAATTTGGGCAATTACCTGATCGTACCGTTGCTGGCGTCTCTCCATGTCGGTCATGCGTCGTCAAGATTGCCGTTGCTCATCGCCAGGCCTAGATTCAGGTTTTGAATTCTACAACACGGACCCGTATCCAGTTCAGAAGGATAATGCAATAATCAGTACATCTGTTCCGATTTAGCGATCTTGCCTCGAATCGAGGGTAAGCTATCTCAGTGCCGATAGACATTTGCTGATCGTTGCGCCTATGGAAATCCTTTCGGTTACGCTGAAAAACTTCAAATCCCACAGCGATCGCCACTTTGTCTTTCAACCGGGCACAAACGCAATCTGTGGCGAAAATGGGGCGGGGAAGACGAGCATTCTGGAGGCGATCGCCTGGACGCTGTTTAACTACCGGGGCGCATACAAAAACGAAGACCTGATTCGTAATGGTGCTGGCAGTGCCCAGGTTAGCGTCGCCTTCGTTTCCAACCGGGATCAGCGAACCTACCAAGTCAGCCGCTGTACGCGCTCCGGTTACACCATCTTTGATCCGCAATTAGGAGAAAAGCTTGACTATTCCCGTGTGGAGGAGGAGGTGGTTCCCTGGCTAAGACAACAGTTGGGCGTGTCTGCCGGAACCGATTTAGCCGATCTATTTGCAAATACCATTGGTGTCCCTCAGGGGATGTTTACCGCCGATTTTTTGAAAACCGATCGGGAACGCAAGAAGACCTTTGACACCATTTTGAAGGTTGATGAGTACCGCAAACTGCACGATCAACTGCTGCCATTGTTCAAGTATGCGGAGACGGCTGTAAAACAACTGGATGCGGAAATTGCTCGTTACAACGAAGAGTTGAAAGACCTCGACCCATTACAGGAAAAACGTCAGGTGCAAGCTCAGGAAATTGAGCGGGTGCAGGCAGAACTTCAACAGCTTCGGCTCGATTAGCCCAATTGCAGGCCGAGCAAATTCAGCTCAGCACTCAGGCGGAAGCGATTCAACAGATTGAAGTGCAGGTCGAACGTCTGAAGGAACGGGTTTATGATCAAACCGCAACCCGCGATCGCCTTCAGCTAGATGTGGAACAGGCAGAAAAGGCCGCTGCTATTTGTTCCGCGAATCGTGAATCCTATCAGATATTTTTAAAGGCAGAACAAACCCTCCAGGAACTCCAGCAAAAATGGCAGCAGGAACAGCGGTTACAGCAAGAGAAACGGAAGCATGAAAAGCAGCTGGGCGATCGTCAAACCCAACTGGCAACGCTGAATCATCAAATCGAAGAATTGAACACTGCAAAAGCAGACATCGATCGTTTGGAGCCGCTTGTGCATCGTCAGGTGCAGCTAGAGCAAGACCAGCAAACCATCAGCCAAGAATTGCAAACCTGCATAACCCGGCAACAAACGGCGAATACCCAAGAAAGGCAATTGAAACAACGGCAGACTCACCTCGTTCAATTGGATAAGGAAATCAAACGCATCCAGTCCTTAGAAACGGTTGTGCAGCAAATTCCTGTTTTGGAACAGCAGCAGCAGCGATTTCAACAGCAGCTCAGCCGTGTTGAAGCGGCAGCTCAGTTTGAGGCAGACTTACGCCAGATTCTGATGCATTCCCAGGATCAGCGCGATCGATATCTGAGCCGGATGAATCAAGCGGAACAAACGTTGCTGGAACTGCAGCGGAGTATGCCGTTGTGGTCCGATTCGCTGGAAGTTGCCCTTAAAGCGCTTCAAACTGGCTCCAACTGGCAAAAACGCTGATGGGTACCCTGGGAAAAATCCTGAGCGACCTGGCAGAACAAACGTCTGTTTCGAAGCTAGAACAGCAGCTTGAAGCAACTTTGACTGAGTTGAAAACGGCTCGTCAGCATCAGATTGAGTTTGCTTCCCTGGAATCTCTGCTGGAGCGAAAGCGGGAACTAGAGAACGACATCACAGACCTAAAGACTAGCCTCAAGGAATTACAAATTCAACTGGCGGCAGAACCTGATCTAAAGCAGCAACAGGCGCAGTTAGCGGCAGAACTGGAGGCGTTAAGTGATCCACGGGCACACATTCGTCTGCTTAACCAAAAACTACAGCAGCAACCCAAGCTGCAAGCACAGGTTCAAGAAATCCAGGCATCATTGGCAACTATTCAACGAACGATCGCTCAAATCGACGGGCAACTAACTGATGTTGCTACGCTTCAAGAGGAACTGCAAACACAGCAAAGCCTGAAAGACCAGCATCGGGAGACTTATCAGGAGTATCTGGCCTACCGGGAACTGGCGAATACGCGCAAGGAGCGGCAAAAACAGCTTGGGGAAACGGTTGAGCAGGTAAACGCTTTGCAACAGGAACTGAATGGGGCACTGGAAAACCGCGATCGTCTCGCACAGACCTTCGACCCCATCCATTTTCAAACCGTTCAGAACGACTACCAGGAGACCAACACTCGTCAGATTGCGCTCAGTGCTCGTCTACCGGAAATGTTGAAGTACCAGGAAGCGTTAGACCAACAGTTAATCAGGCTGCAAACGCTTCAGGAAAAACGCACACTGGCTGAATCTGAACTGAAGCGGAAGCGGAAGATCCAACATTTCATCAAATTTGCGCGTGACGCCTACAAAAAGCCGGACCCCGTATTACAGAACGGTATGTCCAGCGGATTTCCTGGGAAGCCGATCGCTTGTTTCGAGAACTGCTCAACCGTCCGAATGTTGGGCTGGAATGGACGCGGGATTACGAATTGATTGTGCAGGAAGGTGCCCATTCCCGCCGCTTTGTTAACCTCTCTGGAGGAGAGCAAATGTGTGCAGCACTGGCCATCCGACTGGCTTTACTGAAAGTACTGGCAGACATTGATATTGCCTTCTTTGATGAACCAACTACAAACATGGATCGGCCCCGCCGTGAAAGTTTGGCGGAAGCGATCGCCAATATCCGCAACTTCCGCCAACTCTTTGTCATCAGCCACGACGACACCTTTGAAAAAGTCACCGAAAATGTAATCCTTGTGGAACGGGAAGCAGGATAATTACAAATTATTTGTTAATCAATTTCGAAAGAATCTCCTCGTACATGATTGTCTGGATTGTTTTTCCAAAGTCCTGAGACCAGGATACGGCTAACTCTGCCATCACTTGATTAGTTGAAGTCAGGGTGACACCGTGATTTTCCATTCTTCGCAAAGCAGTTTCATCGGCAAGCGTGGATGGTGATCCACCCGCATCAACCACCACTTGCACTTCGTACCCATCTTCAACGGCACTGATGGCTGGATAAACGATGCAAACATCATTGGTTAACCCTGCCATAATCAGCTTCTTTTTCCCCGTTGCTTCAACCGCCTGTCTGTATTCTTCATAGTCCCAGCAGTCCACCACACCGGGACGCTTAACCCTCTGCGCGTATTCTTCCGGTGCAATGGTTTGCAAGTCTTCCAGCAACAACCCCTGAAACTCCGTTTCCATACTGCTCGTCAACACCAATGGCATTCCTGTTTCCTTGGCAGTTCGGGCTAGAGCGCGGGTATTCTGGACAATTTCTTCTCGTGGCAAATTCTGAGCCAGTTTAATGGTGCCTTGTTGATGATCAATTAACAGCATTGCTGAATCGTGAACCGTAAATTTATTTTTCATTTTCAGGCGCTCAAACTTACGGGTCGATTATGCTATGTGTTCCTTCAAATCAGCAAGTAGGCACAAAATAGTGCTATACGCACAAAAATGTATGTATGAATCTGAACCCCTCACGTCCAATGTGCTTGACTCGCATCCTTATCTGCGGCAAACCCTGGAACTGGTTGCCGATAAATGGGTGGTAGCCGCTCTATATGTTCTGTCGCATGGGACGAAGCGCTACGGCGAGTTGCAGCGGGAGATTGGGGATATTTCTCAACGAATGCTGACCCGTACCCTACGCGATCTGGAGCGAAATGGATTGGTCGATCGCAAAGTCTATCCGGTTGTACCGCCAATGGTTGAGTATTCATTAACTCCCTTAGGGCAAACGTTGAATCAAGTGCTAAAAAGTCTTTGTGAATGGGCAGCCGACAATTTCCAAAATGTAGAAGCTGCCAGAAGACACTATGACAATGCTGAAGGAAATCAATAATGGCAATGCAGTTGGAGCGGGTCGTTCCGTTTGGTCGATCGCTTGATGAATACATCCGCATGTTTAGCCTCACGGATGCTGATTTGCGAAAGTCAATCTTGAGTGTGGGTGATGGTCCGGCTAGTTTTAATGCAGAAGGTACTAAGCTCGGCTATCAGATAACGTCAATTGATCCACTCTATATCTTTACGTCGAGTCACATTCGACAACGTTTTTATGAAGTCGTTGACAACATTATTGAACAAGTGGAGCGAACTCCAGATGATTGGGTTTGGACTTATCACGGTTCACCAAGTGGATTAAAAAGACATCGAGAAAACGTCATCTATCGCTTTTGCGAAGATTATGAGATTGGCAAAGTTCAAGGGCGATACGAGATTGGCGAACTACCAAAATTAAACTATCAAGACAATGAATATGAGTTGGGTTTATGTTCTCATTTTCTATTTTTGTATTCCGATCACTTCGATGAGCAATTTCATTTCAATTCCATTTGCGAAATGCTGCGGGTGTGTCACGAAGTTAGAATTTTTCCGTTGTTAACGTTGATGCTAAAGCCATCACCTCACCTTAGCGGTGTCATTGCGGAACTCACTAAGAATGGGTACAAATGTGAGATTCAAAGGGTTGACTACGAATTACAGCGCGGTGGAAATGAAATGCTAACGATCACGGAAAGTGCCATCTGAGTGTATGTTACGTCTCCAAACAACCCTGTTATGTCTGGCAGTGTTACTGCTTAATCCAGTCCTTTCTGCTCCCGCTAGAGCCTCCACCAATTCCAGCCAGAAATCATTCTTCAATCCCTCAACACAGTCTGACTCTCGACTCTCGACTCCCGACTCCCCACCCCCGCCCAATCTCGTCAGGTCGAAGCCGATCGCCTGCTGGAACAAGGTACTCAACAATGGCGATCGGCGCAATTTTCAGCCGCGCTTCGATCGTTACAGCAGGCGTTATCGATATACCAGGAGATCAAAGACCAGAAAAAGGAAATAAAAACCTTGCGAAATATAGGGAACGTCCATAACCTCCTGGCGAACTATGAGCAGGCCATTTCCTACTATCAGCAGAGCCTTGATTTGGCACGAACCATTCACGATCGGGAGGGAGAAGCTGCGGCACTGGGCAATCTGGGCGTGGTAGCAGCAGGTCGGGGAGATTACCGAAAAGCGGATGAGTACTACCAGCAAGCGCTTCCCTGTATCGGCAAATGAAAGACCGTCAGGGCGAAGGGCAAACCCTGGGCAATCTGGCTGAAGTTGCTTATGGAGGGGGCGATTATAAAAAAGCGATCGCCTATCTGGAGCAAACGCTTACCATTGCGCGTGACATCAAAGACCCATCGCTAGAAGCCAATACGCTGGGCACAATGGGCGTCATCTACTACAGCTTGAGTCGTTATTCTAAGGCGATTGAGTACAGCCAACAGCACCTGACGCTGTCTCGTAAGCTCAACGATCGCCCTGGGGAAGCGGCGGCTCTAAACAATTTAGGAAACGACTACTACGCATTGGGTGACTACGGAACAGCGATCGCTTACCACGAACAACGGCTTACGCTGGCTCAAGCAACCCAGGATCGTTTGGGAGAGGCGCAGTCGTTTAAAAATCTCAGCAGTATCTATTACGACCTGGGAAACTACTCCAAGTCCACCGAATACGCGTTTAAGAGCCTAACCATTGCCCAAAAGTTGAATCATCGTCCAACGGAAGCAGCTGTACTGACGGAACTAGGAAACCTTTACCTCATTTCGGGGACTATTCCCAAGCGATCAAGTATCACCAGAAGCGGCTCAAATTGGCGCAGGAGATGAACGATCGCAATGGTGAGGAACTGCTCTGATTAATTTGGGAAATGTCTACAAAACAATGGGGCAGTACTCAAAAGCGATCGAGGTCCATCAACAGGCACTAGAAATTGGCCGCAAGCTGCAAGACCAAGGATTGGAGAGTAGCGCTCTGGTTAATCTGGGAAATGAGTTTGACGATCTCGGACAACACGCCAAAGCGATTGAGCACCACCAGCAGGCATTGGCGATCGCTCACGCCATCAAAGACTTACCGACTGAAGGACTCATCCTCAATAATTTGGGAAATTCTCTGTTTCAGGCAGGCAAGCTGACAGAGGCAGAAACTACCCTGTTTGCAGGCGTTACCACTTGGGAATCGTTGCGGGAAAAACTGGGCAGCAGCGACAGCAATAAAGTTTCCATCTTCGATCAGCAAGCCCGCACCTACCGTCTCTTGCAGCGCGTTCTGGTTGCCCAAAACAAAACAGATACCGCCTTGAGATTGCTGAACGGGGACGGGCACGGGCCTTTGTGGAACTGTTGGCGAAGAAGTTAACAGGCGAGGGGCCAGAAAGGGACAAGGGACAAGAAGCTTCCCCGTTGCCCACCCATCGCCTATCGCCTCTTTCGTCTATTGCGTCTCGTCCATCCCCGACGGTTGCCCAAATAAAACAGATTGCCAAAGACCAAAACTCAACGCTGGTGGAATATTCCATTACCTATGAAGATGTACTGGTCAATGGCAAGGTTGAAGGGAAAGAAACGGAACTGTATATCTGGACGATCGCGCCCAGCGGTACCATTTCCTTCCGTAAAATTGACCTCAAACCGCTGTGGCAACAGCAAAAGATTGCACTGAATGATCTGGTTTCCGTTAGCCGTGAAGGGATGGGCATACGCGGACGTGGCTTGGGCGTTGTTGCTAGGGCGAATCTGGAAAAGGTTCGAGAGCGATCGACCCAGCTTTACCAACTGCTGATTCAACCCATTGTGGATAGTTTGCCTAAGGACCCGAATGCCCGTATCACCTTCATCCCGCAGGGTGCCCTATTTCTGGTGCCTTTCGCCGCACTGCAAGGCCCATCAGGCACGTATCTGATTGAACAACACACCGTTCTGACGGCACCGTCAATCCAGATTCTGGAATTGACGAGAGAGAAGCGACTCCAGCAAAGAATGAAGGGCGGAGAACGCGGAATGAAAGCAGGCCCCTCATCCTCATCCCCATCCCTCATCCCTCCTCAAAACTCCTCCCTCACTTGTCGTCGGCAATCCCACAATGCCCAAACTTCCTGCTCGGTTCGGTCAGCCAGCCGAACAGCTAGCATCCCTTCCCGGTGCGGAACAGGAGGCAAAAGCGATCGCCCCCTCCTGGAAACGCAGGCTATGACCGGCGATCAGGCAACGAAATCAGCGATCGTTCAACGGATGCCGCAACAGCGAATTATTCACCTGGCAACCCACGGCTTGCTGGATGACTTCAAGGGATTGGGAGTGCCGGGGCGATCGCGTTAGCGCCTGATCCGCCAACCAGGGGACTAAACGGAAGCAATGGCTTACTGACTGCCGATGAAATTCTGGACTTGAAATTAAACGCTGAACTGGTTGTTTTAAGCGCCTGTGACACCGGTAGAGGAAGGATTACGGGGGATGGTGTGATTGGGCTGTCGCGATCGTTTATTACTGCTGGGGTTCCTAGCTTAATTGTTTCCCTCTGGTCGGTTCCCGATGCGCCCACCGCTTCGCTAATGACCCAGTTCTATCAGCATCTTAAGGAAACTTCTGATAAAGCTCAGGCACTACGGCAAGCCATGTTAACGACAATGAAGCAGTATCCAGACCCTAAAGATTGGGCGGCATTCACATTAATTGGGGAAGCAGAGTAGGGATGTTGAATAGGTAGTAGGTGATAAATAGACATTGATTTGAAAGTGAAACAGCATTGCTATCTCACTTTCACAACAAATCCATATAAATCAGTAACGCTTTGATATCACGGGATGGTTTAAATCAAACCTTCAATTCACTTCTACTTGGGAGTTGCTCAATATGATCCTTCATGTCACCAAACGTGTCTCTATTTTGTTAAGCACGATCGCTCTTACGGCTTTGCTTCCTGGAATTTCGCTGGCACAAACCCATCAATCTGGTACAGCTTCCAGTACAGCCAGCACGACCATGACACAAAAATCGGGAAGCGATCTGGCAAGCCAGTTACAGCTTACACCTGACCAAAAGAACAAAATTCGAGGAATTCGTGCTTCGCGTACCCGTCAAATTAATGCCGTACTTACCCTAGCCCAACGCACCAAACTGCAACAGGATTTGAAATCGGGCAAGAAGCTGTCCCAGTCTTTTCAAGACCTGAACCTGAATGCAGATCAGAAGCAGAAAATTCTGGCGATCGTGCGGCAGTCTAATCAACAGATTGTTGGAACCCTGAAGCCAGAGCAGAAACAGAAGCTAACCGCTTACCTGCGGCAACGGCATCAGAGCCAAACCCAAACCCCGATCGAGTAAATCTTTGATGGGCTTTTGCCCTAAGCATCTAGATCTCCGACTTCTGGTAAAAGCTGTGCGCTGCCTGCTTAACGTCGCCATGAAGCCGGGGATCTTCGCGTAAGTCCTAAGAGTGAAGAATGATGAAGTGCAAAGAGAATGATATTCTCTGAAATCATCGCTTTGAATGCGAGGTTTCTGCCAATGACATCAAACCCTGCCCAGCGAGAGCGCCAGATTCGTAATTTGATTCTGGATTACGCGATGGGGGTATCTATTTTGGGACTGATTCCTATCCCTGGAATTCTGATGATTAAGCTGCTGATTGCAGCCGTCCTGATTCTGAAAATGATCCGAGATATTGGGTCTGCATGGCAGTTTGTGAAAGGTCAGGATTTATTTGCGATCGCGGGTAATGTCTTTGGCGGACTGGGCGCATTTGCAATGGCATTCATGGCATGGCTTACGCTGTTTTGTATTGGGCTATTTGTTCCCTATGTGGGGGTTTCGCGATCGCCGCGTGTCTATTCACCCTGACCTGGAGTTTGGGACAGGCAACCAATCAGTTTTACGCCAGTGGAAAGGATGAACTATGAAACTTAAACGGCGGCAGGTACTGTTGGGCGGCATGGTAGCCGGGATTACAGCAACAGCGGGAACGGAGTACCACATCCGCAAGCAGAAGCGCGATCGGGAGGCATCACTGCAAGCCCTGGCCGAGCAGCAGCTTCCCAAAGACACCGATAGCTTACTGAAGGCAACCTTTGAAGCTGATGCCCAGAAGATCAATCAGGGTAAGGAAATTCAGGCATCGGTGAAGCTTGCGCCACCCCAGATTCCTTACAGTCGGGAGATCTCAAAGCTGCTGATTCAATGCAGCAAAATTGCAACGCAGCAATACCTAACGGGAAAGGCAAAGCCATCCTACGACGGCAATATCAAATCGCTTCCGGCATACACGCGCACGTTAGATGGCTACACCCAAATTGCATCGTTTCGGGGACAGGAAGCGCAGTCGAAGGAAGTAGTTCAGGTGGAAGTGCCAACCAATGCCCAAACCAACAGCCAGGACCAACTGGAACAGAGTGTCGATGAAGCAGAGAAAGCAATTACAAAAACGATCACAGAAAACGTCAGCTTAAAACGCCTGATTCCGGTCTATTACGGATTTGTCCTCACCTCAAAAAACATAACCTGATTGTGTTTCGGGGTACACAAACAAACGCTGAGTGGATCAGCAATCTCACCGCTGTTCAGCGGGACTACATTGATCCAGAGACGGGTCAGTATTGCGGCAAGATCCATGACGGATTCATGACCAACTACGACCGAATTATTGAACCTATTCCGCGAGAGGTCGCAAAGCAGTTGGACCCATCCATTCCCTGCTACATTACAGGGCACAGTTTAGGAGCGTCCCTGGCAATCATTGCCGCTCTGGATCTGGCATTGAGTATTCCCAAGCTCAAAAAACAAATTCAGCTTTACACCTATGCCAGTCCACGGGTGGGAGACCCAACGTTTGCCAGGGTCCATAACAAAATTATTCCAAATAGCTATCGAATCGTGAACCTGGCGGATGCGATCACGCTCATGCCACCGACTAAAGCGATCGGGGTGTATATTCACGTGGGTCAGGCCTGGTCGTTTCTGTCTCAAGAAGGGGACTTCATGCCAAATCATGTGGTGGATACCTATCGAGCAGCGGTTGAACGGCAGGTTGAAACCGACAAAGCTCGCACCTACCCAATTTCTGGGTTGACCTAACTGGATTGACCTGAGTAGAGGCCCAAAAATAAACTGAAGATCGCTACGGCTGGCATTCCGTAGCTAGATCCAACTTTCGTTGACCGATCGCAGGAAACCGATGAGCAAACTCGCACAGAAAATTCTCACTTTTTTGGGAATTGCCCTCATCGCATTTCTTTGCGTAACCCTGCCATCATTCAGCGTACTGATTACGGGTGCGTTTGTAGCCCTGTCCGCAACCTGGAAGCTGACGTTGAGCTTGATCCAGATCGCCCTGCTTGCCATTCTGTTTGCAGCGTTTCTGGCTCCCCTGGAAGCGCTGGGCTGGTGGGCGGGTTGGTATGGCGATGAAGTAGACACAACGCTTTATCCGGGCACATTGATTGAACCGTTACCGACCAACGAGGATGTATCGCGCTACGTTGTATATCTCGATGGAATCTCTCAAGCTCAGTATGAATATCTGCCAGAAGTTGAGCGATTTCTGGAAGCCTTAGCCGCGGATTTGCCGGATGACATTGTGCTCATTACAGGCATCATGCCCTATTCGGTGCTTAACCGACCGCTGACAGAAGATCGGCTCCTTTCCTTTTTTTGGCGTTTGGCCGATCGCCTACAAATGACCGCTTCCGGTGGCTTCATTGGTGCATTGATTGGAGCCACAATTAACATTCGCAACACCTTGATTGTGAGTGTTTCAGCAGATCAGCGTTACGGCCCGATTTATAACCAGGGAACCGCCCAAATTATTTACAACAGCTTGATTCACTACGGGTACCAACCGAACAGCGGATTGCCCATTACCCTTCTCGGTTATAGCGGCGGTGCTCAGATGGCGATGGGGTCTGCTCCCCATTTAAAGCGGGCGTTACAGGCTCCGATCGAGGTAATTTCGCTGTCGGGCGTCATGAGCGGAAACCACAACATACTGGCGTTAGAACATCTCTATCATCTCGTTGGCGACAACGATGCCGTAGAACGAGAAGGCCCAATTTTCTTTCCGAGACGGTGGAAAGTGTTTTTCCTGTCCTACTGGAATCGCGCCAAACAGCGGGGCAAAATCAGCCTGATTTCTCTCGGTCCGATTGGTCATAACGGTGCTCAGGGACCCTACAGTATCGATGCCCATTTACCTGACGGTCGTACCCATTTGCAGCAAACGGTAGAGCTGATTTCAGGCATTATTCAGGGATTTCTCCCCTATCTATGACGATGAACTGGAGCAAAGCCAGTAATTACGATCGCTACTTACAGGCAGACTTTAATCATCCAGAATACTACCCACTCGATCAGGCCGTTGACCAAACCCTCTATCGCCCCATCGCACCCTGGATGGGACGCCTGATTTTGCCCCAGCGAGAGCATCGCCGCCAGGTTAACGGAGTTTTGTTTGAGGTCCACCATACGCCTCCAAGCTACGAACATCTGGTAGGGCAAATTGTGCCCTTGCGCTGGAGCAACGATCCTCGCGTGCAGGCTCGCGTACGATCGCTCACACGCGATGTCCACTTCAGCGCCGAAGCAACCTACAGCCAACAGCAGGGTGTTGTTCATCCCTACCGACTCAACCACTGGCGACGAGTCGATCCACTGGAATCCTTAGCAGGCTCAAGACTAACAGATGATGTGATTGTCATGCTGGAAGAACCAGTAGAAGTTGAGGAGTCAGGGGCAGGGATCAGGGTGCAGGAGTCAAGGGTCAGGAGTCAGAATCAATTCAAAATTCAAAATTCATAATTCATAATTCTCCAACTGCCTCATCCCTCATCCTCACCATCCGTTCCGAGCCTGTCCAAATTACCGGACGTTTCTACGCCCTCGTCAAAATTATTCGCCCCATTAATGCGTCTGAAAAGTCATCAGCCCCCACTCCCCACTCCTCACTCCCCACTCCCCACTCCCCCGATCGCTTCCAGGTCGTCCACTTCAACCGCGCTTCCCGCCAATTCGATGGACCAGAGGAGATTGTTCAAATTCCCCAGGTGATGGCGAATATGAATGGGTGCCTTCCATCGACTAACCGCGACATTGAAAAATCATCCGCAAACGAGGCAGGCTGGTACATCTACGGTGCAAAAGATGCGGCGGGAACATTTGTTGTGCAGTCGATCGCGCCCCGCGCCTTGCTGCGGCTTCAACCCGATGAATACGTTGTGGGCAAAAAGAAGTCTGGAACACCCTCAAGAAGAAAATATGGACTGTCAAGGGACAAAAAGGCCGAACCAAATCAATCCTCCTGATTCCCTCCCTAGCCGCAACTCCTCAGCCCTCACCCGCCGAGACAGCCCTTACTCACTGGAAAGAAGGCGACCGCGCCCTGCTCATGCATGTCTACGGCGGCATCGGCGGCAAAAATCGGGAACCAGCGGCTAAAGCCCCTATCTTCTTCGGGCACTTTGCCTATGGAGTGGCGCAGGTTGTGCGGGAACCGCTGGCTAATGAGTTGACGTTCGACATTCAGTACTATCAGGTGTATACCCACAACTCGGATGGGTTGATTGCCGGAAAAATCGCCTGGAACTGCTTTATGGGCGATCGTCAGTTCGGCTGGATGGGGACCCGTCCCACAGCAGACATTCTGGTTAAGCTGGATGCCATTACGGCTGACTTTGACGTAGGTGGCGTAAAAGGGTCTGTCCTGGATGATTTTCTAGAACAGTTGGAAGCCATGACTGCCCGCTACCGAATTGGGGATGGCACAGGGGGAACTTACGTTGGAGCTGCCCACAACTGCGCGCAGGACTCTAACCAGGCTATTTATGCGGCTCTGGGACGAATTCGCAAAATTGTTCAAGCCCAGCCGGAAGGGGTGGAATTGCTGACGCAGGATCCAGACCAGGTCGATCGATTTGACCAACTTCTGAGGCTGGGAAAGGCCATTCGGCGCGAGTTGCTGCCTTTGGGAAGTGCCCGCGCTGACTGGAAGCACAACAAAAGCGTCCTTGGGATCAGCCCAGAAGAGAATTTCTTTAGGGGATTACTCATTGGGCTGAAAAGCTGGCGAACTTTGTTGCCTCGACTTGCCAGTGAAACGATCGCCAAACAATTTTTGAACGAAGATGCTCTAATCTGGGTCCTTCGCACAAACCAGGTAGGCGGTTATGATCCCAGCATCGAGCCGATCGCTCCCACCCAAATTGGCTGTTAACAACCTGCACTCCCTGCTCCTATAGCAGTCCACAGGATCGCTATAGCAAGGTAAACTGTTGAAATTGAGCTATCGGGCAACTCATTCAGCGGTTATGGCGACATTTTTATTGGAAGTAGGGACAGAGGAACTGCCCGCCGATTTTATTGATGAAGCGCTCGAGCAGTGGCGATCGCGCATTCCCAGAGCTTAAAGGATCACTATCTCAACCCAGAAGAGATTGAGTTTTTCGGTACGCCTCGTCGTCTCGCCGTTTTGATTTGGGGATTGCCCCTGCGCCAACCCGACCAGGAGGAAGAGATTAAGGGGCCTCCTGCCCAGGCAGCATTTAAAGCGGGTCAGCCAACTAAAGCTGCTGAAGGATTTGCTCAAAAGCAAGGGGTGGACGTATCCAGCCTAGAAATTCGGACAACCGAAAAAGGGGATTTTGTGTTTGCCCGAAAACGATCGTGGGCAGACCTATCGCAGAGATCCTGGCTCAGTTGGTACCGGGTTGGATTACCGGGCTGGAAGGTCGGCGGTTTATGCGCTGGGCAGACGGAGACTTGAGGTTTCCTCGGCCAATTCGCTGGTTGATTACGTTACTCGACAGCGAAGTATTGCCCGTTGAACTGGTGAACGGCTCCCAAAACTGCACGAGTGAACGGCAATCCTGGGGCCATCGTGTGCTGCATCCAGAACCGATCACCGTTACCCACGCTGAGGAATACGTGCGCCTATTAGACACAGCGTCTGTGCTGGTCGATGTGGAAAAGCGGCAAACGTTGATTCAGCAGCAAATCCAGGAGGCCGCCAGCCAGATTGGTGGCGTGGTGGTAGTCAATCCAGACCTGCTGCGGGAAGTGACGAACTTAGTTGAGTTTCCAACCGCAGTCGTTGGCAAGTTCGATTCCGACTTCTTGGAACTGCCTTCCGAAGTGATTACAACGGAGATGGAGAGCCATCAACGCTATTTCCCCGTGCTGAAAGGGGCAGAATCAACCGAGCTGTTGCCCTATTTCATCACGGTTTCTAACGGCGACCCGGAAAAATCCGACATCATTGCTACTGGAAACGAACGGGTGATTCGCGCCCGCTTGTCGGACGGCAAGTTCTTCTTCGACGCCGATCGCGCCCATCCTCTAGAAAGTTACTTACCCCGTCTGGAGACCGTCACGTTTCAGGCAGATCTTGGTTCTGTTCGAGCTAAGGTCGATCGCATTTGTCGCGTTGCCAATCAAATTGCTGATCAGTTAGCCCTCAAGCACCGTGGCGATATACAGCGAGCAGCGCTGCTGTGCAAAGCGGATTTGGTCACTCAGATGGTGGGAGAGTTTCCAGAATTACAGGGCGTTATGGGCGAGAAGTATGCCCGCACCAGTGGAGAATCTGAAGCCGTTGCTAGCGCCATTTTTGAACACTATCTCCCCAGAGGATCCGCCGATAAACTGCCCAAAACTCTGGCCGGACAGGTTGTTGGTCTGGCTGATCGAATTGATACCCTGGTCAGCATTTTTGGGTTGGGGATGGTGCCCAGCGGTTCGTCCGATCCCTTTGCTCTGCGTCGGGCAGCAAACGCCGTTGTCAACATTACCTGGGCAGCAAATCTGCCGTTAAACCTGGATCAACTGCTGGCGCAAGTGACCGCTGATTTTGCTGAAGGGTTTGCTGCGGTAATGAAACCGAGTTTGGCAGAGCTACAGCGTCAGCTTCAGGACTTCTTTTTGCAGCGGATTCGAACCCTGCTGCAGGAGGACCGTCAGGTTGACTACGACCTGGTGAATGCGGTGCTGGGCGAGAACGATCCGGAATACACCGAGCGGGCACTAAAAGACCTGCTGGATGTGCGCGATCGTGCCCTGTTCCTACAATCCATCCGCAATGATGGTTCGTTGGACACCATTTATGAGACGGTCAACCGATCGTCTCGTCTTGCAGCTCAGGGCGATTTAGCAACCCACCCGCTCAATCCCATTCCCTGGTTCAGCCAGCGTTGTTTCAACAACCCTCGGAGCAGGCTTTTTATGATGCGTTGGTGAGCCTCGTCCCACAAACCGAAGCGGCCCAATCCCAACGGGACTACAGAACCCTGGTCAACGCATTGGCAAAAATTGCACCCACCGTCAGCAGCTTTTTTGATGGTCCCCAAAGCGTTTTGGTGATGGATCCTGATCCAGATGTTCGTCGCAATCGCCTTAATCTACTAGGTTTACTGAGAAACCATGCGCGAGTATTGGCGGATTTTGGGGCGATCGTCAAAGCTTAACTGGAGACGAATCACCGCAGAGATACAGAGCACGCTGAGAAGCCCCTCTGCGATCTCTGCGCCTCTGGGGTTTTAGTTGCGAATCCTCCGTCTGCGCTGCATGCGTCGGTCGAGACGTCGCTCTAAGCTCTTCAAGTCAGTAACGAGCTTGGTTCCTGCCGCTGTGTAGGTTAACCAGCGTCCCATTGAAGCGACGGGGCGTCCAATCGTCCGCTGCAAAACCTGGAGTACCGCCCACCCCAATGCGCCACATAGAAACGCTTGCCAGGTATCCATGCCCAGAATTGCGCCCATCCCGGTTAGAAACGCCAGCAAGCTCCAGATCGAAAGCACGACCGAAATCGGAACCCCAAGGTAAGGTAGGGCAACCAGAAAGTTAAAGAGTTGGGGGCGTAGGCAAGGCCGATAACCTTGGGCACCGCGACAAAGGAGTGGTGCTGCCGAAAGATGAATTCGGATACCAACCAGGTACTGAGTCCCCAAAATGTTGCACCGATCGCAAATAGGATGGCGGCGATCAACAGACTGAGAACAAACCGGAGGGGCGTTACCCGATTGAGGAATAGAATAATGCCCTGCCCGATCGCCTGAGAGAATCCCGCAATCAGGGCGATGAGAAACGCAACGTTACTTCCGTAGGAAGGGTATCAATTCGTCTAAACGCCTCAGGATTGAAGCTGATCGCGCCCCAAATTATTTCCCAGAAATGGTTGAATGCAGTTTCCACAACGGTTATCCAGTACCCTTATTAGGATTGTCCAATTATGCTTTTATAAAGGCATTGCGATTTAAAGCACCTATAGCACGTTGGAACATTGCTCCTCAGCTTAACGGCAGGCCCTTTTCACTTTTCAACAGGGCACCGATCGCCAAAGAACTCAGCAAAGTTTTTCTCTTTAATCTTCTTTACCGACATGTTTGTTGGTTTCCACTCCCCCGAAGGCTGGGATGTCATTTTGGGGGCATGTTGCAGCACTTCGGTCTACCAGAAAGCAAAGTATTTATCAATAGCTTTATCGCTACCGTTCCAGTATTTGTAGACTCCTGCATCAAGTTCTGGATCTTCAATTATCTGATGCGCTACTCACCATCCGCCTCCGCTATTTACGAGCGGATGAATACCTAAAAACTATGTCGAGGTCTTCCCCACTTCCAGAAGAAATTCGTACTGCCATCCTGAATCGATTTCGAATTTCTTACAGTTTGCTGACGGGTCTGTTTGCCATCTTAAGCATCGGAATACTTGCCTGGCAGTGGAATCAGCCCGGCGATTACGACATTGGTGTTCCTTATACTCGATCGCTACCCATTCTGCTAATTGCAGCCATCCTTGCAAACAGTGTTTCCTTTATTTCCAGAATCGTTACGTTCGCAGGTTGCTGCAACGAGCGCACATTGTTACAGAGTTTCACATTGTCAATTTTGCCTTGCGCTTTTATCTCTACAATCTTGTGACTGCAATCGTGTTGTCGATCATCTGTTTTATTCCGCTGCTGATTTTGCTGTTTTTCTTCTGGATTTACCCTGTCATTCTGTGGCTTCTACCCTATCACTTAATCAGTGGAGCCATTCTTGGCTGGAATATTCGACAGAACCTGAACCAGCATGCTTCTGACTAAGACGTGCTTTAAAGGGCCAAGGACCGAGGACTGAGTATTCATCTTTTCTCAGCACTCAGTCCTCAACACTCAGTCCTCAGCACTGCCTCATTTCTAATACTTCTGAGGAATAACCTGCGATGGTGCAGCAGGAGCGGGAGTCGTTGAGGGAGTGGGGTTGCCTGTGGAGGCGTATAGTTGGGGATGGTCGTTTGATCGACCGTCGGAGCAGGGGGTTCGATCGAGGTCAGCGGGTAAGGAATAAAGGTGGGATCCACCTCGCGTGGGAAATAGCCGCCGCCAATGCATGTATTCATTGCCTCTGTTGGAGCAGGCTTTGCTGCTTCCGTTGTTCCGACTACGCAATCGGCAAAACGATCGGGAAACAAGCTACGGGTGCAGTTGTCCAGCACTTCAGCAGAAGCCGCTGCCTTGACCTTGCTATGAATCTGAACCACACAATCAGACAACTCATCTGGTCGTCGGACTCTACGGCAGGAGGAAAGAGCATCCAGAGCTGCAACTCCGCCCTGATTGGTGACCTTCACAACACAGTTGGAAAGGTAGCTAGGCTGAAGCGCTCTAGCGCAGGAAGCAGTAGCTTCCTCAGGGGAAATCTTTAGACCCAACAAGCGCGACGTGCAGCGATTGAAGTCTCCGGTTGTGGGTTTGTAGTCTGTGACATGCGGAAAGGGCGAGGGGAAAGAAGCGATCGCCGATGGCGCAGGCACGACCGAAGCAACCAGTCCAGCAGCCACACCAACACCTGCTGCACACCGGATCAGCCTCACTCCAGGTTGGAGAGGCCGATGAGACTGAGGTTGAAATGTTTGGTTACTCACAGATTCAGCAGATTAAAACAGGATGAGAAGCATGATACACGCTTTCATCAGAGCGTAAAAGCACCATTCGGGCTAAATGTGTAGAACCAGGCAACAGGGAATCAACAGGAGAGGATTCAGCGGGTGGGATAATGGGCGATAGGTAATGGGTAATAGGTAATGGGCAATGTCCCCTAGCCCGTGCCCCTTTATCCCTGACCCCTTGATCCCTAACCCCTTGATCCCTGACACCTAATCCCTAACCCCTGACCACACAAAAATTTGCTTTCCTCCCTGCCTAATTCGTACCTCGGAATCTACTACAGTGATAAACGTACAGTATTAACGTTACCAATCATCCACAAGCCAGAGGATACCCCGGTATGCATCTGAGTGAAATTACTCACCCAAACCAGTTGCACGGTCTTTCTGTTTACCAGCTTCAGCAAATTGCACGTCAGATTCGTGAAAAGCACCTGCAAACGGTTGCGGCCAGTGGTGGCCACCTTGGTCCTGGTTTGGGCGTTGTAGAATTGACCCTTGCCCTGTATCAAACCCTGGACCTCGATCGCGACAAAGTTACCTGGGATGTAGGACACCAGGCATACCCGCACAAACTATTGACTGGGCGATATTCCCGCTTTCACACACTACGGCAGAAAGATGGGATTGCGGGCTATTTGAAGCGCTGCGAAAGTAAATTCGATCACTTCGGTGCAGGTCACGCATCCACTAGCATCTCTGCCGCGCTGGGCATGGCCTTAGCACGAGATATGAAGGGCGAGAAGTACAAAGTCGTTGCGGTTATTGGAGACGGCGCATTGACGGGTGGAATGGCCCTCGAAGCCATTAACCACGCGGGCCACTTGCCCAAAACCAATCTGCTGGTGGTCCTCAACGACAACGAAATGTCGATTTCTCCTAACGTAGGGGCAATTCCCCGCTATCTGAACAAGATGCGGCTTAGTCCGCCCGTTCAGTTCATCAGTGACAACCTGGAGGAACAGTTCAAACATCTGCCCTTTGTCGGCGATTCCCTCGCTCCTGAGCTGGGTCGGGTCAAAGAAGGGATGAAACGACTGGCGGTGCCTAAGGTTGGGGCTGTGTTTGAAGAACTCGGCTTTACCTACATGGGGCCGATCGACGGACACAACCTGGAGGAGCTGATTACCACCTTCCAGCAGGCGCACAAAACCCCTGGTCCTGTCTTAGTTCACGTCGCGACCGTTAAGGGCAAGGGCTACGAAATTGCGGAGAAAGACCAGGTAGGCTACCATGCCCAATCTCCCTTCAATCTGGCCACGGGTAAAGCTCATCCATCCAACAAGCCCAAGCCGCCCAGCTACTCCAAGGTTTTTGGTGAAACCCTCACCAAGCTGGCAGAAAACGACCCTCGCATCATTGGCATCACCGCTGCAATGGCAACGGGAACTGGCTTGGATATCCTGCAGAAGCGGGTACCGGACCAGTACATTGATGTGGGTATCGCCGAGCAACACGCGGTTACCCTCGCGGCTGGACTTGCCTGTGAGGGAATGCGTCCTGTCGCCACGATCTACTCCACGTTCCTGCAACGGGCATTTGACCAAATCATCCACGATGTCTGCATTCAAAATCTCCCTGTATTCTTCTGCATGGACCGGGCAGGGATTGTTGGAGCAGATGGACCCACCCATCAGGGAATGTACGACATTGCTTATCTGCGCTGTATTCCCAACATGGTGCTGATGGCTCCCAAGGATGAAGCCGAGTTACAGAAAATGATTGTGACTGGAATCGAGCACAGAAGGACCGATCGCCCTTCGTTACCCTAGGGGTAATGGCTACGGTGCTCCGTTGATGGAGGAAGGTTGGGAACCGCTGCCGATCGGCAAGGGCGAAATTCTTCGTAACGGCGACGATATTTTGCTGGTTGCCTATGGCTCAATGGTCTACCCAGCGATGCAAACCGCCGAAATTCTACACGAGCACGGCATTGATGCAACGGTGATTAATGCGCGTTTTGCGAAACCGCTAGATACCGAGCTTATTCTGCCGTTAGCTGAGAAAATCGGGCGGGTGGTGACGCTGGAAGAAGGCTGTTTACCAGGAGGATTCGGATCGGCTGTTGCAGAAGCGCTGCTTGATGCCGAGATCACGGTTCCCCTGACACGTATTGGCATTCCAGATGTGCTGGTGGATCACGCTGAACCGAATGAGTCTAAGGCAGAGCTAGGGTTGACCCCTCCCCAAATGGCTGAGCGAATTTTGAAGCTGTTTAGCCGTCAACCATCAGCCATCGGCGTGTAATCAGTAAATTGACGATAGTTAGCAGGAATAGCGATCGTTCGGGTCAACTCAAGCGATCGCTTCCCCTTCAATGCTGGGACAGTTTACGGCTACTCTATCCCAATCTACTTAATTTTCTCTCTAAAAATTGCTTCCATTTCCCCCTCCGGGTCAGCCATCTCGATTGGAGAGGGGTACCAGGGAGTATTTGGATCCCGACGGCTCAGGAGAACCTGCAATGCTGCGTGAAAAGCTTCGTCATCATTCCGATGCTCCGAAATGTACTGTTTGAGTTCAGCATTTGTGAATTGGTTTAAGTCTTGAGTCATAGAACAAAGTCCCAATTTCCATCTTCTCGAACCACAACTGCAATTGAGTCATCCACCCCACCTTGAATGTAGAGCGTCTTTAACCTCTGGTCATATCGAAACACGTAGATTGGCTGGAATAGATTTGAAAATAACTGACAAACAAAAATTGTTGTTTTGATTGTTCTTGCGTTGGCAAAAGGAGACTCCCACGAATACAACCAACTTAACGCATTGCCTGCTTAACATTATTCAGTAGCAAATCTAAAGCCTAAACTAAGGATTGAAACCGCCTCACATTCCTGCTCTCAAAATCTGATGAGCTGTTAACTTCAACGCCTCAGATTGGGATTGGATAGGCATCTCTCCTGCATACTTAGCTTCTTCGTAAAGTCCGGCTACTAGAGTCAGAACCGTTACCTTTTCTTGTTGAGGATTGATAATCCAGTACGCAAGGATTCCTCTAGCGGCATATTCCGATCGCTCATACCGATCTGGCTCCTCATTGAGTTTTCCGGGTGACACGACCTCGACAATGAGCAGAGGCGGCGGCATTTCGCGTGTAATGGTGCCTCTTCGATTTCCCAAAGCTTCAACCAATTCTTCTGAAATCACCATCAAGCCTGGTAGGCGCGTCTGTGCCCGTGGTTCTGTTACCTCAATTTCGGTGTCCTTATGACAGATGCGATTGACCGACAGAATCTTGGCTAGCTCCAAGGCCAGAAAAATGAGATTTGCGAGTTCAAACGGCTCTCGGGGGCAGATCCTTAAATTTCTCTACGTGCCTTAATCAAAGATTCTGACAACTAAGGAGATAACGGTTGAAACAATGGTTAGCACGATCGATGCAATTATGGCCGTGAGGAACCCGGCAATGTGTAAACCTGGCGTAACAGCAACAACAAGCCAGAACGCGATCGCGTTTACCACCAGCAGAAACAAGCCCAGCGTGACGATCGTGAGCGGAAACGTGAGAAAATGAGAATTGGACGGACAACCGCATTCACAAATCCCATGATGGCAGCACCAATCAGCGCTGCGGTGAAGCTATCGACTTTAAAACCTGGAACGAAATAAGCCGTGATGACAAGCGCGATCGCAGCTCCTAACCAGGTCAGAATGAAGTGCAGCATGGCGAGGTGTCAGGGGTTCAGGTATCAGGGGATAAGTACCATAGTCTACCATCTCTACTCGTCATACCTTGTAGCCTGACACCTTGTTCAATTGGGTGATGCCGCTCTAGCTGACCTTTACTACAACTTCCTCTTTAGCCGCAGGAAGGTTTTTGGTCATTGGCAGTTCTGAGCCGAGATAAACCGAGCTAAACAAAATATCGACAACGTTTGCCTGACGGGCCTGCTCGATGACAAACATGGGCACGATGAGTGCGCCAACGTTCCGTCGGCGACCAACTAGCCTTGGCGTTAAACGTCTCCTTAAATTAGAAATGGTGTGAATGTTTCCCGCAAACGTTTAACTGATTAATTCAGAAACCGCTCTGCAGCTGAACTGAAAAACATTCTGTTGACGATTCATTACGAGGGGGCAATTGCAATTTATGGATACTGCCACTTAATAAACCAGAGTCTTTCCAAACGTTCACTAAGTCCCAAGCATTCGCTAACTTGATTCAGATTCTGGGCAAAGACGCCCGATCGGTGTCTCTGCCCAGCCAGCGCAGCAATCAACAGTCAAACTAACGATGTTTAGTCAAGCGCTTTTTTAATGCCGTCTTTTACATCTTCAACAGTGTGACGGCCCTTTGCTTCAGCTTGCTTCGCTTTACCTTCAGCCTGATCCTGTGGATCGCCTGTTACATTTCCAACAGTCTCTTGAATTTTGCCTTCGATATTTTTGGCGGTTGCCTTGACTCTGTCTTCTAAACTCATGGACGTTTCTCCTTTGTACATTGTTAGGAATGACATGAAAACAGAGCAACTGCTTCGTTTGCTTGTTTTCATTGATCCAACAATAAGTTAATGAACCTTGCCAACAGATCCTTCATGAGTTGGATCTGAATTGGAATATGTGTACGTCCAAGGTATGGTCCCTCGTTCGTTGAGATTAACTGACAAAACACCTAAAATCCCATGCGGGTTCGTTTCACCTGGGGTATCCTGAACTAATGGCTAAGCAGCGTTAGGACTTAGAACTGAGATGAAACTGGCAGCACGCGTTGGGCAAGTAACTCCTTCATTGACCCTGGCGGTGGATACAAAAGCGAAGGCGATGAAGGCGGAAGGGATTAATGTCTGTAGCTTCAGCGTGGGAGAGCCAGATTTTCCAACGCCTGCACACATTGTTGCTGCCGCCGAGAAGGCACTTGAAGCTGGGAAAACCAAGTACGGTCCGGCAGCAGGGGAACCAAAGCTGCGAGAGGCGATCGCCCAAAAGCTGCAAAAGGAAAACTTACTTTGTTACGGTGCCGAGAACATTATCGTGACGAACGGCGGCAAGCATTCCCTGTTTAACCTGTTTTTGGCAACGATTGAACCGGGGATGAAGTCATCATTCCCTCTCCCTACTGGGTGAGCTACCCAGAAATGGTAAAGCTGGCAGAAGGGAAGCCTGTTGTTGTTGAAACAACCGCAGACAGCGGTTTCAAGATCACGCCTGAACAGTTGCGGCAGGCCATTACACCTCAAACCCGCCTTTTTGTGTTGAACTCCCTTCCAATCCGACGGGAATGGTCTACACACCAGACGAGATAAAGGCCCTGGCAGAGGTCATTGTAGAGAACGATATCCACGTGGTATCTGACGAAATTTACGAAAAGCTGCTCTATGACGGAGCCGAACATTTTAGTATCGGTGCTGCCAGTCCAGAAATTTACGAGCGAACGATCGTCAGCAGCGGTTTTGCCAAAGCGTTTTCGATGACGGGATGGCGAGTCGGTTATCTGGCAGGCCCACCCGATGTTATTCGGGCTTGCATCACGATTCAGGGCCACAGTACATCTAATGTTTGCACGTTCTCGCAGTACGGAGCGATCGCGGCACTAGAGGGATCTCAGGAACCTGTAGAAGAAATGCGGCGGGCCTTTGCCGAACGTCGCCAAATCATGCTGGACTACCTCAACTCAATTCCCGGTCTCACCTGCACCAAACCGGATGGAGCATTTTACCTGTTCCCAAGCATCAAAAAAACCGGATTGAAATCTCTGGAGTTCTGCGATGCGTTGCTAGATGAGCATCAGGTCGCTGTGGTGCCGGGTATCGCTTTTGGCGCAGATGATTACATTCGCCTTTCCTATGCAACCGATGTAGACACCATTAAGAAAGGAATGGAGCGGTTGGATACGTTTGTGCGATCGAAGATTTAGAACGGATCGCCATTCGTCAGATTAGACAGTGAACCGCAGAGACGCGGAGACCGCAGAGTTTTCTTGGCTCTTTATGTTTTTGTGATGTGAGCTTTCATGACAATCGCTTTGGGAATGGATGGCAGTGATGTTTGAGACTGAGCGCCTGATTATTCGTGACTGGATTCCTGAACAAGACGCGAAACAAGCCTTTGAGATTTATGGAGATCCGGAGGTGACGCGCTTTATTGGAAGTGGAAAACGGAGGAGAGCGTTGAAACTCAGCAAGCATTGTTACATCGGATTGTGGCTCGTTATGCCGAGTTGAACAATGGCACAGGCGTATGGGCGATCGTCGAAAAAGCAACCGGGCAAATAGCTGGAACCGTTATTCTTAAGCAACTCCCTGATAACAGCGGCCAGCCAACCCAGGATTATGAAGTCGGCTGGTATTTAAGGCGGGCATCCTGGGGAAAGGGATATGCAACGGAAGCTGCAAGGGCAGCAATTGATTACGGATTCACGACCCTGAAGCTTCCGGTAATTTATGCTGTGGTGAATCCCAACAACCAGGCATCTATTCGAGTCACCCAGCGCTTAGGGATGAAGCCTCTGGGGCGCACAACCAAGTACTATAACGCCGAGGTGGAACTGTTTGAACTCGATGCAAACCAGCACCAACTCAGCAACTATTCAACGTCGGATATCAAAGCCTTGTAGGTTTTCAGGTGTCTCGTACTGAACATTAACGCTTTTGACGATCGCGCCCCTCGGTCCGCGGTGGCACCAGTCAATCATGCGCTTTATCTGTTCTTCGGTTCCTTCGAATACCGCTTCTACCCGTCCATCTGGCAAGTTTCGCACCCAGCCTACTACACCAATTTCTGTTGCAGCGTCCTGGGTTGAAAAACGATAGCCAACGCCTTGAACCCGTCCAGAAATGAAAGCATGGGCACGAATTCGGTTCATGGGAAACGGGATTTGGGATTTGGGAACTGTTAGAAAGGATAAGAGATTAGAAAGGATAAGGGATAAAGGATTAAGGATAAATAGTTGTGCAACTCCTCGTTCAACGGATTGCGATCGCGCTACAAACCTTTCCTACGCTGGAAGCCTGGGAGTACGCAGCAACTCTCTTATTCGTCTTTGCGCTGGTTGCATTGCCTCTGGGGTTTGCCTCCGGTTTTGTGCAATTCGACATTTCTGGATTGACCTGGCAGCGAACTGGAATCGTGTTAGCAACTTCCCTGGTTTTTCCAGCGATGAGCGAGGAACTATTTTTCGTGTTCTGTTGCTGCCCAATCCCGTAGAAAAGGCTGGGACGATCGCTCAATGGGGTGCTGCGACAATTAGCCTGTTTCTGTTTGTAATCTACCACCCTGCCAATGCCTACACCTTCTTCCCGGCGGGGCGAAAAGTGTTTGTGCATCCGGTTTTCCTGTTCCTGGCAGCGCTTCTGGGGCTAATTTGTACATTGGCATATTTGCATAGTGGTTCTCTTTGGACGCCCGTTTTCCTACACTGGATTGTGGTAGCCGTTTGGCTCCTGCTTCTGGGTGGATACCAAAAACTACATACCTGAACCAATGCAGCTTGAATCCATGACTCTTCCGCCACTGACTACTGAAACCATCTGGGGAATTATTCACGACACGATCGACGACGAAACTGCAAACCAGTTGGTCTGGAATTGTCTGGGCTATCAACTCAACCCGGAAACCAACCAGTGGGAGAATACCGCCGTTGCCGCTGACTGGCGAGAAGCCTATCCTGAACCGCCCAACTTCATCGAAAGCCGTCCCGCAACGGTGAAACTGACGCGATCGATTCCCGCCGAAAACAAGCAGCTATTAAAAGAAAAGCTAGGCTTTGGAGGCTATAAGGTGGATGAACTGGTGCCTCGGAAGACTCGTCGGGCCACGATCGCCAACTGGTTGCTGAGTTACATGCAACTCAATGGAATAGCTGATGCCCACTGATCCCTACGCCTGGATGGAGAGCTCGCTGGAAACCATCCAGCGAGCAGATTGGTATCGCTCGGTGAAATTGATCGCCGGTCGTCCTGGGGCAATGATCACCTTGGAAAATCAACAGGTGATTAACTTTGCCAGCAATGATTACTTGGGTTTGGCAGGAGACGATCGCCTGATTCAAGCGGCGATCACTGCCACTCAGGAGTACGGTACGGGTAGCACGGGTTCTCGCCTGGTCAGCGGTCATCGAGAATTACATCGAGAACTGGAACGGGCGATCGCCAACCTGAAGCAAACCGAAGACGCGCTGGTTTTTAGTTCTGGCTACCTGGCAAATCTGGGAACAGTCAGCGCTCTGGTTGGTAAACGAGATCTGATTCTGGCCGATCAATACAACCATTCCAGCCTCAAAAACGGCGCCATCCTCAGTGGCGCAACCGTTTTGGAGTACACCCATTGCGACACTGATAATCTTAAGCAATTTCTGGAAAATGAACGAGATCGCTACCGCCGCTGCCTGATCCTGACCGATAGTGTATTCAGCATGGATGGTGATCTTTGTCCTTTGCCCGAACTGCTCGATCTGGCGGAACAATTCGACTGCATGGTGTTGATTGATGAAGCCCACGCCACAGGCGTTTTAGGCAAAACCGGAGCAGGTTGCGTCGAACACTTTGGCTGCACTGGGCGATCGCTGATTCAGGTTGGCACCCTCAGCAAAGCTCTGGGCAGCTTGGGCGGATACGTTGCTGGCTCCGCCACCCTCATCGATTTTTTGCGAAATCGCGCTCCCAGTTGGATTTACACCACCGGATTGTCTCCCGCCGATACCGCAGCAGCTTTGGCAGCGGTGGCGATCGTCCAGCAAGAACCGCACCGCCGCGCCCAACTCTGGCAAAACGTGCATTATCTGAAGCAGCTGCTCTCCCAGGAACTTTCACCCTGGCTATCAGCTATCAGCCATCAGTCGTCAGCCAAGCATCCCTTTTCAATCCTCCACACCCCACACCCCACACCCCACACCCCGATTCTCTGCCTCCCCTGGGTACCCCCCAGACAGCCCTCCAGGTTGCCAAATCGCTCCAGGAAGCTGGATTTTTGCCCCCGCGATTCGTCCACCAACCGTACCAACCAGTCGATTGCGTCTCAGTCTTATGGCAACCCATGAATCTGCTCATTTAGAACAGTTTGTCGAAGCCCTAAGAAGCACCCTTCAAAATTTGTTACCCTAACGTAAATACTCAACTTTAGACTGTGAGATTGGGGACGCAAAAAGGTGGACATTCAAATCGGTAGGGGCAAAACTGCCCGCAGAGCCTATGGTATTGATGAGATTGCACTGGTCCCTGGACCACGCACCCTCGATCCCAGTCTGGCAGATACTTACTGGCGCATTGGTGGAATTGAGCGAGAAATTCCTATCATTGCCAGCGCAATGGATGGTGTTGTTGACGTGCGTATGGCAGTGCGTCTATCTCAACTTGGGGCGCTAGGGGTGTTAAATCTGGAGGGAATTCAGACGCGATATGCCAATCCCGAACCCATTTTGGATGAAATTGCGTCTGTCGGAAAAGATGAATTTGTTACGCTCATGCAGCGGCTTTATGCTGAACCAATCAAGCCCGAATTAATAGAACGGCGCATTAAGGAGATTAAGCAGCAGGGAGGAATTGCGGCGGTTAGCGCGACACCAGCGGGAGCCGTCAAATACGGTCCGACAGTGGCAAAAGCAGGAGCCGATTTATTTTTCGTTCAAGCAACGGTTGTTTCTACCGCCCATCTATCCCCTAGTTCGGTTACACCGTTGGATCTCGCACATTTTTGCAAGGAAATGTCAATTCCTGTGGTCCTGGGGAATTGTGTCACCTATGACGTTGCCCTCAATCTAATGAAGGCCGGAGCCGCCGCAATTCTGGTGGGAATTGGACCCGGTGCTGCCTGCACTTCGCGAGGAGTCTTAGGTGTAGGTGTGCCTCAAGCAACAGCGATCGCTGACTGTGCCGCTGCCCGTGATGACTACTTTAATGAGACAGGTAACTACGTTGCTGTAATTGCTGACGGTGGCTTGATTACGGGCGGCGATATCTGTAAGTGCATTGTCTGCGGTGCGGATGGGGTGATGATCGGTTCCCCGTTTGCTCGTGCGGCAGAGGCTCCTGGACGTGGCTACCATTGGGGTATGGCAACTCCTAGTCCTGTCTTACCGCGTGGCACTCGTATTCGGGTTGGTACAACGGGGACTCTAGAGCAAATCCTGCGTGGTCCTGCTCAATTGGATGATGGTACCCATAACCTGCTCGGAGCGCTGCAAACCAGTATGGGCACTTTGGGTGCAAAGGACATCAAAGAAATGCAGCAGGTTGAGGTAATCATCGCGCCGTCGCTACTAACTGAAGGCAAGGTTTATCAGAAAGCTCAACAGTTAGGAATGGGCAAGTAGTTGGGCAATAGGCGATGGGCAATGGGCGATGGGCAATGGGCGATGGGCAAAGGTAATCGGTAATAGGAAACGGGTAATGGGCAATTGGTAATTGGCAATTGAAGTGCTTTTATCCTTATCCCCTTGTTGTTCTCTGCTTCCCTACCACCTGATACCTGATCCCTATTTGAACTCTGATCAAATTCTTAAGACTTTTTCTAGTCTTCTTAAGAATCCCTGGAAAAGAGAAATGGGTCGTCTACAATGGAATAAGCGGAGACGCATGTTTCCGTTCACTCCTCACACCACACTCCGCCTGAACTTTGTTCGGGCGGTTCCTTCTTTAAGGGGGAAACAACGGGAAAAGGTTGTTTGAAAGAGAAGGTACTTGAAGAAAGAACAACAAAGCATAAAAAGATTGTTTACCCTTATTCTTTGCATTCGTTATTTGTATCCCTCGCGTCATTTCCCGCTAACTCCCTCACACCGTTGTTTTGTGTCTAAATGTATAGAGGATGCGGCATCTGGCGACTGTTTTCGCTATGGTAGAATCTTGTGAAACAATATAGGCAAGGATTCGGAGAATGTCAGCAGCCGCGCAAGTAACAGATGCCTCTTTTAAGCAAGAAGTTCTTGAAAGTGATGTTCCAGTTTTAGTTGATTTTTGGGCCCTGGTGCGGTCCCTGTCGTATGGTTGCGCCGATCGTAGATGAGATCGCAGCTCAATATGAAGGGCAGGTTAAAGTTGTCAAAGTGAATACTGATGAGAACCCAAGCGTTGCCAGTCAGTACGGTATTCGCAGCATTCCCACATTGATGATCTTTAAAGGTGGGCAACGGGTTGATATGGTGGTCGGTGCTGTTCCAAAACAACCCTGTCCAATACGCTTGAGAAGTATCTGTAACTCGTTGCTGTGCTTCCTACGTCTATAAGTTGCTTCTGATTTCCATCATTAAACTTAACGCTTCAGGTTTTCCACAATCTGAGGCGTTTTTTTATGACAGTAAAAAACGAGCACTGGAAATTGATATTAAATCTGCTTCAGGAATTAAGCTGAAGTCGAAGCCGATTTTTGCGATCGGACCTTATTCCAGCGACATCTTGCCTACCTAAATCAATTGGTAAAAACAGTAACCACACATGCAGGGTTCTAGGGTTAGACCTGGATGACATTGAACTGTGAACTCCTGATTCTGAGCCATTTTCTAGGACGTATCCATTCATTTTTCTGCGTTGTCTTAACACGCAATTATGATAGGCAGCACGGTCCTTCAATCACCCATTAGATTACAATCCCACACTTGTTCTCATAGTTTATTTCATTCGTTTAGCGTTCGATTATTTACTGAATGCGTTTTCCTTAAGAACTGTGAACCGCATAAATTCGTTCCAGTTCAACTATTAAAAACCTAACAAACTATCGCTTTAATTCACCTTGGCAGGAAATTTGTTTCAGAATGCAATTTAGCTAGTTTCATTTTTGCTAAATTATTAGGCTTTTTATGTAGATAGAAAAGCACCAGTAAAAAAATTTACTGCGCTCTTTATAGTCCAATTAAGCGTTTGACAAAGGCGTTTGAAGAGCGAAGTATCATTTAATTTCCCGGCCTATTTCCTGTGACACGAACACCTTTCATCATGAAGTTCCTATACGGTTTTAGTAGGTTCTTTAAAGAACATTGGCATCAATCGCGGTTGTTTCGACGCTTGACTCTGCTGTTTATTCTTAGCGTTAGTGCGTTATTAGCGATCGCGCCTGTTTTCTCCCAGCAGCCTGTCACCCTCAGACTGTTAATGAACGCGCCAGATGTTCCTCCCTGGAACAAGGTCATGGTAAAAGCATTTGAGGAAACCCATCCTGGAATCAAGCTGCAAATTGTCGAGGGACCAAATGCAACCAATTTGGTAGAAGATCTCTACACCTCGGCATTTTTGCTGGGAAATTCTCCCTACGACTTGATCAATATGGATGTCATTTGGACTCCCAAATTTGCATCCGCAGGTTGGTTGGTGGATTTGACCGATAAATTCACGCCGGAAGAGTTATCTGTCTTCTCACCACCGGATGTAGAGGGAGGCCGTTACCAGGGAGGCTGTATCGGTTGCCAACCCGCTCCGATGCTGGAATGCTTTACTACCGAAAAGATCTGTTGGAGAAGGCGGGCTATCAGCCTCCCAAAACCCTTGAAGAGTTGGTGACAATCTCGAAGGAGCTTCAGGACCAGGGATTAGTTCGATGGGGCTATCTCTGGCAAGGCCGTCAGTATGAAGGAGCCGCCGCCATGTTTGTGGAGGTTCTAAAGGGATTCGGTGGCTTCTGGTAAACCCAAGCACGCTCGAGGTGGGACTCGATCGTCCGGAGGCGATTCAGGCGATCGAATTTCTCCGCAGCACTATCAGTAAAGGAGTTTCCCCCGCTGGCGTAACGACCTACATAGAGGAGGACACCCGCCGCATTTTCCAAAGTGGTGAGGCAGCGTTTCTCCGCAGTTGGCCCTATGTCTGGCCTTTAGCCAATGCTGAGGATTCTGCCATTAAAGGCAAAGTCGGGATTATGCCCATGCTTCCTCGCAAGGCCATACGGGAGGTTCCTGCTTAGGCGGTTGGGGATTGGGCATTTCGAAAACAACAAAGCATCTAAAGGAAGCGTTGGAAGCAATTCGGTTTGTGACGAGTCAAGATGCCCAAACAAAGTTCATTCTGGATGCAGGATACGTACCCAGCCGTCAAGAGCTGTTTAATAATTCAGCCATTGTTGCCAAGTATAACTATTACCCTGAGCTGCTTCAGGTAGTGCAAAAGGCTGTTCTGCGTCCGTCGATCGCCCAATACGCTCAGGCATCAGACATTTTGCAGCGGTACCTCAGCGCAGCGCTCACAAACCAACAAACTGCCGAGCAAGCCATGAAAGCCGCTGCGGATGAAACGCGACTACTGCTGCAAGCAGGGCGCGGTTGAGAATTAAGAATTGAGAATCATGAGTTTTGAATTGTTAATTCTTAATTTCTAATTCTTAATTTTGCCCTCTAACTCCTGACTACTATGCAAGCGACAAAAACCAGCAGGCTACGATCGCGGGAACAGCGAACTGGGCTGTTCCTGTTGCTGCCAGCAGTGATATTGCTGCTGTTGGTATTTGCCTATCCGATTGGACGATCGTTCTGGTTAAGCCTGTTTGACCAGAACCTTGCAACCGGGCTAAAACCTGTTTTTCGGGACTGTTCAATTACACCCGTATTGCAGGAGATGGCCGCTTTTGGGCAACGTTTTGGACAACGGCCCGCTTCACCATCATTTCTGTGCTGGTAGAACTCGTTTTAGGCATGGGGATTGCGCTTGTCCTAAACCAATCATTTCGGGGCGCGACACGGTTCGAACGATCGCCATTCTTCCCTGGGCGCTGCCTACTTCGCTTATTGCCCTTGGGTGGACCTGGATTTTTAACGGCGATTACGGCATCGTCAATGACAGTCTGATTCGTTTGGGATTGCTCAAAGACGGAATCAACTGGCTAGGTGAACCGCTGACCGCCTTCATTACCCTCGTCATTGCCGATGTCTGGAAGACAACTCCCTTCATCAGCATCCTGCTTCTGGCGGGCTTACAGTCTATTCCCCACGACTTGTATGAAGCCTATGCCCTGGATGGAGCAACTCCCTGGCAAAGCTTTTACCGCATTACCCTGCCAATGTTGACACCCCAAATTATTGTTGCGGCACTATTTCGCTTTGCCCAAGCCTTCGGCATTTTTGATCTGGTTCAGGTCATGACCGGAGGTGGTCCTGGAGGCGCAACAGAAGTTGTTTCCCTTTATATCTATGCCACCGCAATGCGGTATCTCGACTTTGGCTACAGTGCAGCAATGGTTGTCGTGACATTTCTGCTGCTGATCGTTGCGGTTGTTATCTGTACCTTTCTCATCACCCGATCGCGCTCCAGAACGGGGAGGGAGGGGAATTAGGAATTAAGAGTTAGGAATTAAGAATTGAGAATCACAATCAGAATTTGAGTCCCAAAACTCCCTACCATCTACCACCTACTCCCTACCACCTATCCTCATGGCAACTGTTTCTAGCTCCCCAGCCCCATCTGCCAGATCCACTCAACACACGACTAGCAGAATTTTTCTCTGGTTAGCGATAGTGGCGATCGTTTTATTTTGTTTGGCCCCGATTCTCTGGCAAATGTTGACCTCGTTTAAGGTCAATGAAGATATTGCCAAAGTTCCTAATGTTTACTTCCCCACACGCTTTACTCTCAACCACTACGTTGATTTATTTACCCGCCGACCGTTCTTTAACTATGTCTTCAATAGTGCGTTAGTCTCCATTGCTTCGACCGTCGTTTGTTTGGCGATCGGCGCACCCGCTGCCTATGCCTTAGCAAGGCTACGCCCCTTAGGAGGCAGAGTTATCCAGGCAGGAATTCTGCTGATTACGCTGTTTCCCGGCATTCTGTTGCTTCAGGGGTTGCTAGAAATCGTTCAGGGATTTCATTTGGGCAATCAGTATCTTGCGCTGATTATTCCCTACACCGCAATTAACTTGCCCCTGACGATCCTGGTCATGCGGAGCTTCTATGAACAGTTGCCCAAGGATCTGGAGGATGCTGCTAAGGTTGATGGCTACAACACCTGGCAGATGCTGATTCAAATTGTGATGCCGCTGACGCTGCCTGCTCTGGTAACGACTGGAATCCTCACGTTCATCTTCGCCTGGAACGAGTTCATCTTTGCGCTGACATTCATTACCGATGAAACGATGAAAACAATTCCAGTGGCGGCAGCTCAAATTGGGGGCGCAACGAATTTTGAGATTCCCTATGGACCGATCGCTGCTGCAACCGTTGTCGGTACGCTTCCTCTCGTTCTGCTTGTACTCTTCTTCCAGCGCCAAATCGTCCAAGGACTGACGGCGGGGGCGGTGAAGGGGTAAGGGGTGAGGGGTCGTTAAGGAGAGGTACCAGTGGAAAAGCCGCATCGGAAGTTTGAGGTTTGGGAAAGAAGTATTACTTTCACGACCGAGATCTACGAAGTCACAAGTAGATTTCCTGCCCACGAGCAGTTTGGCTTAATCTCTCAGATGCGTCGTGCTGCTGTCTCTATTCCCAGCAATGTGGCTGAAGGTGCAGCGAGAGGATGCGCAGAGTTTATTCAATTTATGCGAATTGCAATTGGCTCCGTCAGTGAATTAGATACGCAACTAGAAATCTGCCGCCGAATCGGCTATCTCTCAGATAGTGCATACAAAAACCTGGATCAACAATCAATAACAATTGATCGCATGCTAGTCGGACTCCGTAAGTCTTTAATTCAGAAACAGAAAGCGACTCGTTAATCAACCTCTTGCCCCTTAATCCTCACCCCTCACTTACCATGTCAAAACTCCAATTAGAAAACCTCAATAAAACCTTCAGTTCCAAAGTTGTTCCCGTCAAGGACATTAGCTTGACCGTGGACGATGGGGAATTTCTTAGTTTGTTAGGGCCGTCCGGCTGCGGGAAGTCAACCATTCTGAGAATGATCGCGGGTTTGGAAGAACCGACCCGAGGGCGGGTGCTAATTGGAGAGCGGGAAGTGACGTACAAACGACCGGGCGATCGTAATGTCGCAATGGTCTTCCAGAGTTACGCCCTTTACCCTCACATGACGGTGTATGAAAATCTTTGCGCCGGGTTGAAGCTTAAAAACACCCCGGAATAAAATTGAGCAGCGGGTTTCTGAGGTTTCCGACGTTTTAGGGCTGAATGACTTAATGCAGCGAAAACCTGGCCAACTTTCGGGTGGGCAACGACAACGGGTTGCGGTTGGGCGTGCCCTCGTTAGACGTCCTGATGTGTTCCTGTTAGACGAACCATTGAGCAACCTGGATGCTCTTTTGCGAGAGCATGTGCGTGCCGACCTGAAGCAAATCTTCGCTTCCCAGGGTGTGCCGGTTGTCTACGTCACCCACGATCAGACGGAAGCAATGACTCTTTCTACCAAGGTTGCCGTTCTCAACAACGGTTACCTACAGCAACTGGATGCCCCAGAGCGAATTTACAATCACCCAGCTAATCAATTCGTTGCTGGGTTCGTTGGCAGTCCTCAAATGAACCTCCTGATGCTGCCCTGTCAGGGTCGTCATGCACTACTGGGAGACTTCAAGATTCCCCTCCCGGAAAGTACTCCAACCGTGCCTCCCAGATCATTCTGGGAATCCGTCCAGAGCATCTCCAAATTGCTGAACCAGGGGAAACGCCTGTAGTGGAGGGCAACGTATTTTTAGTGGAGAATCTGGGGATGCACAACCTCACCAGTATTCGGGTTGCGAATTCGGAGGGTGAGCCGATCGTCCTGCGGGCACTGCTTTCCCCGAACGTTGGATGGGTAAAGACCTTACCCTTACTGTTCCATCCGAGGTAACTCACTGGTTTGATGTGCAGTCGGGCGATGCGTTAGTTAGACGCTCTTAATGTTCTCGTTCCCTTAACGCCTCTAAAACGCGACGGTGGGCCTTGTGGTACCGCTGCAATCGATCGACATCCTTATCAGACAAAACACTCAATCGGGTCAGCGTCATGTTGTCTTCCAGGTCGTACCGTTTTACCCGCGTCGCCAGCGGATTGACTAAAACCCGACCAATGAATTCGTCATAGCTCTCATCGGCTCGACGGGTCAAACAATCGATTGCTGCGATCGCCTCTTCTGGAAACCCTTCGTCAGCCAGTCGTTCTAGGGTCCAATCGGAATCTTCGACCACGTCATGCAAAACGGCGACAATTTGTTCCAGCACTGTCTGCCCACGCATCATCATGCGTAAAGGATGCAGAATATACGGGGCATTTGCCCTATCCATCTGGTCTTGATGAGCCGTTGCTGCAATTGCAACCGCACGTCCCAATAGTGCATCTAATGGCTGGTTCATAGGACTACTCTATCGCCGCCTTACTTAGTACGCTATTTCTGCAATCCAGGAAATGACGATTCCAAGAATAGAACCAACAATGACCTGGAAAGGGGTGTGTCCTAAAAGTTCTTTAAGGCGAGCCTCATTGAACTGATGGTCTTCCTGAAAAAACTCGTCAATAATTTGGTTGAGAATGCGGGCTTGCTTGCCAGCCGCTTGTCGGACTCCAGCGGCATCATACATAACGATAATGGCAAAGACAAAGGCGATCGCAAACTCTGGACTTGACCATCCAACAGTCTGGCCTACTCCTGTCGCTAATGCAGTTACAAGGGCGGAGTGGGCGCTGGGCATTCCACCCGTTTCCACCAGCACCCGCATGTTAACCTTTCGATTTTTGCCAAAATCAGCTACAAGCTTTAACGCTTGAGCTGTCACACATGCTACGAGCGCAACCAGCAGTACCTGGTTATTAATAATATTGCCAAAGTCCTGCATAGTCTGAGTATAGGAGGGATGAGAGGTAAAAAGTCTAGCGAATATAAGGATAAAAAGCGGTTTATCCCTATATCCTCTACCCTTTCTCGTCTAGTGACTTCTAGACGTAATGAAATCTGCGATCGCCATCAATGGCTTAGCCTGTTCTCCAAACTCAGCCAGTTCAGCTTTTGCGTTTCAATCAACAATTGAGCCTGTCGTCTGGATTCCTCCAGTCCCCAGATGCTGGGAAAGGTTGCTTTCTTCGCCTGAAGGTCCTTGCCAGCCGTTTTTCCCAATTCTTCCTGCGTCGCAGTAATGTCCAGAATATCGTCCACAATCTGGAAAGCAAGACCAATATTTTTGGCGTAGCGGGATAGCCGTTGCACATCGCATTCGGGTGCCCCTGCCAGAATCGCACCGGAAATTACAGATGCTTCGAGCAACGCCGCCGTCTTGTGATTATGAATGAAGTTTAATGTCTCCAGCGAGACCGATTTGCCCTCGGATTCCAGATCCACCACCTGCCCACCGACCAATCCGGCTGCACCCACTGCCCGACCCAAAATGGCGACGATCCGCAGCAGTCGATCATTCGGGACATTCTGGGTTTCCACAGCGACATGCTCAAACGCGTAGGCGAGCAATCCATCACCAGCCAGAATGGCAATATCTTCTCCGTAAACCTTGTGGTTCGTCAGCTTCCCCGGCGATAGTCGTCGTTGTCCATCGCCGGAAGGTCGTCGTGGATGAGCGACATCGTATGAATCATTTCCAGGGCACATGCTGTAGGCATTGCCATATCGATCGTCCCGCCAGCCAGTTCGCACGTAGCCAGACATAAGATAGGACGCAGGCGTTTGCCCCCAGCCATCAACGAGTACCGCATTGCCTCGTAAATCTTCTCTGGATAGATGACTGGGAGGGAGCGGTCAAGCGCAGCTTCCACCTGAGTCTGTCGTTTTGTCAGATAGGCTAGTAGATCAAAATGGGATTCTTGTTGGGACGTCTGCATCTCGTCCGTCAATACCATTCCTCCATCCCTCCAGTTATCATTCCGTTACACTTTGGTCAGGGGCAATTTCTACCCCTCATCATTTTACGGAGCTTTATGCACCGATGAGACATAGCTCTCAAATGTGTTTTGCAGCAACATCGCAACGGTCATAGGACCAACCCCCGGGACAGGCGTAAGAAAGGATGCAACGTGCTGCACAGAGTCAAAATGAACATCTCCTACCAACCGAGCCTTTCCGCTATCTTCCACAATCCGGTTCATTCCCACATCCACGACGATCGCTCCCGGTTTCACCATTTCCGCAGTTATTAAAAGGGTCGTCCAACGGCAGCAATCAGAATGTCGGCAGTACGGACGATCGCTGCTAAATCTGTTGTTTTTGAGTGGGCAACAGTGACCGTTGCATCGGCTTCTAAAAGCATCAGCGCCATTGGCTTACCCACCAAAATGCTGCGGCCCAGCACAACGGCCTGCTTCCCTTTGGGGTCGATTTCATATTCCTGCAACAGGCGCATCACTCCCGCAGGCGTACAGCTTCGTAGACCCGGTTCTCCCGCACTAAGCGTCCCATATTAAAGGGGTGAAGCCCGTCAGCATCCTTATCAGGATGAATCCGATTCAACAGCGCGATCGCATCCAGATGGTCAGGTAGAGGCAGTTGAACCAGAATGCCATCAACCCGGTCGTCCTGATTCAAGGAGTCAATTAACTGTTCTAGCTCAGTTTGAGCCGTAGCGGTTGGGAAATGTTGGCCAAACGAGGCGATTCCCACTTTCGTACAGGCACGCTCCTTATTGCGAACATAGGCCGCGCTAGCTGGATTATCTCCCACCATCAGGACTGCAAGCCCAGGTGGACGGCCCCTTTGGGCTTGCAAAACCTGAACCTGTTCTGTCAGCTCCGTTTGAATCTTTTGGGCAAGGGCTTTCCCGTCAAGCAATTGAGCGATTGAAGGCATTGAGAGAAGTAAAGCGATCGCTTCTGTAAGGATTGGATGAAGAACCCAGGTCTGTGCTATCACAGCCTAAGACTGTCCATACAGTTTCGCAGATCCTGGCGTCTCTTGTAATGCTGAACGTTATATCATCCTTGATGGTCCATTGCCCGACTTAATGATTTGCGCCGAAACTTCAGGAAGCGATCGTTCCTAATTAAAACCGTATGAGAGTCCTTATGAATGGTGATCTGTAATGCAGTCACTTTATGCTTGGACTAAATTTAGTACCTGGAGTAGATTGTTGGCCCTTCTTGTGCTGCAGGGAGTCTTTGGGTGTAGCCAGCTAAATCAACCCACGCTAGAAGGCTTAAAAGCAGTTCAGGTCGCGGCTGCCACCCAAAACATTCAATCCGTTAGGCAGCAGACAAACTATGGCGCGACGTTCTTTTTGAAGGGAAGGTTGGGAAACAGGTTCCCCTATTAAAAGGAGCCGCTTACGAACTCAAGGACACCACTGGAAGCATCTGGATTTTGACCAACGAAACAGCCCCAAAACCGGGCGATGAAGTTGTGGTAAAGGAAAACTCCGCTACCAAACCATTTCATTAAATGGGAGCGAACAGGAGACCCCTATATCGAACAGCAGGAACAACTGCAACGTATCCAGTCTCAACAGAAAGAAACGTGATGAGTGCTTCAACCCGAGAGGTTGCCATCGCCATCCTGCATCAAAACGACAAATACTTGATGCAGCTTCGGGATGATATTCCCGGTATTTTCTACCCTGGCCAGTGGGCCTTGTTTGGCGGCCACATTGAACCGGGTGAAAGCGCAAATGCAGCTATACAGCGGGAACTGTTCGAGGAAATTGGGCACGCCCCTCCTGGTTTAACAACATTTCGCTGCTATGAAGATACCCATGTTATCCGGCACGTTTATCAGGCGGAATTGTCTGTAAACCTTGACAAGCTGGTCCTCAACGAAGGGTGGGACATGGACCTGTTGTCCTACGGCGATATCCAGAGAGGCGATCGCTACTCCCAGCAAGCACAACAAGTTCGGCCGTTGGGAACGCCACATCAACGAATACTGCTGGACTTCATTGCGGAATGCAGGCTCAAACCTTAAATATTGCGATGAAGAGTTTCCGAGAATCTGAAAAGGTCAGATCGTTTTGGCAGTTTGAATGGGCACATTAAAGCTAATACAGGCGAGAATAGTCGTGGTTGGTAAAACTTGTTATCCAAAGCAATCCCCGACAATCACTCTTTCAGATAACCGAGTTACCCATTTCCCATTCAGGGGTATGTTTAATCACCTGATCTCCCTAGGGGTTCTCGTCCCTCTTGTAAAACGTCTATTATGGTTGCTTTCAGCAATTGAAATCCCTGTACCTTAATGAATTCATGGATTTGATTCGACTAGGCTACTAGATGCCAATGGAAGCTTCGATTTTGTTAGTCGGGGTGATAACTTCTTATCGACACTTCTGGGTCGAATTCGTAGCCTGGTTACCTGCACAGTAGAAGTTGCGCCTACCCCCAGCGAAGCCGTGCCTCTCATCCAAGCTCAGCAGCCCGATCTCGTCATCCTTCAGGGGAATTTGCCTGGTGGTTTGGAACTCTGCTGTCAAATCAAGGAACAGGCCAGACTTTCGTGGATTTATTGCATTATGCTGGATTCTCCAGCCCAGATGTTAGAAAGTGCCTGGATGGATCGTAACTGGGAGATGGATTCCAGAATCGAAGCATTAGAAAATGGGGCAGATGCTTATCTTTGGCTTCCTCAAAATAATTTTAAAGGGGAACCTCTGGATAAGGACATCTCAGCACAACAGGATCGCTTACTGCGATCGCAGATCATCTCAGGGCTGCGGATGGTCAAAAATCATCGTGAGCTGATGCGGACAAACGATATCCTATCCGCGATCGCTCTTTCCGATCCTCTAACTGAGCTGAATAACCGCCGTGCACTCGATTGGGAGTTGCCCAGGCAGGTACTAAATGCCCGCTCTCGCTCGGAACCTCTCAGCCTGATCATGCTGGATGTGGACTATTTCAAAAATATTAACGATACCTATGGCCATCCCGTGGGCGATCGTACACTCCAACTGATTTCCAGTCGATTGCGCCATAATCTCAGGTTTCGGGATACGTTATTTCGCTACGGTGGCGAAGAATTTGTCATTATCCTCAGCAATACAGATCATCAAGAGGCATTGCTTGTTGCTCACCGTCTCTGCCGTCTGATTAGCGATCAACCGTTTGCAATTGATGAGAACCTCGATCTAAACCTCACCATTAGCGCTGGAGCGGCTTCTCTCAAAAATACAGATGATTCCAGAGGAGCAAGTTTATTGCAGCGGGCAGACCAAAATCTACTGCAAGCAAAATCGACTGGACGCAATCGTGTTTTTGGATTTTTTGATATGGCGGATCAACCAGAAGCTAGCGGTGCAGCAGTTGTTGCTGAAGATGAGTAAATATTAATCCTCTTCATTCTGTCGCTCCGCAATCCTAAGCTTCGCCGATCGTGCTCTGGCATTATTCGTCAGTTCTTCTTCTTGCGGCAAGATTGGCTTTTTTGTTAACACTTTCAGCAACGGCGATTCTCTCAACCGATGCTTCACAATCCGATCCTCCAGACTATGAAAACTGATGACGGCAATCCTGCTGCCCGATTCAAGCCAGTGGGGAGCGTTAGCAAGAAATGTTTCGAGCACCTCTAACTCCCGGTTAACAGCAATTCGAAGCGCCTGAAAACCCGGGTCGCCGGATGAATTCTGCCATAACGGTAAGCTTTAGGAACGCTGTAGGCGATCGCTTCTGCCAGTTTGGTCGTTGTCTCAAATGGACGCTTCTCGACAATTCGGCGAGCAATCTGGCGAGACAACCGTTCTTCTCCGTAGGTGTAGAAGGTGTTTGCTAGTTTCGTTTCGTCCCATTGGTTGATAATCTCGGCGGCGGTTAACGCTTGATGCTGGTCCATCCGCATGTCGAGCGGTGCCTCATGCCGGAAGCTAAAACCCCGTTCTGGAATATCGAACTGGGCAGAGCTGACGCCCAGATCCGCCACAATTCCATCAAATCTCTGACGTTTAGGATCAAAATCGGCAAAGTTGCAGTGGATGAATTGAATTCGATCGCCGAATGGGGACAGTGCCATTCGAGCCGCCGCGATCGCCTGCTCATCCTGATCCAGCGCAGTCACTCTGACATCTGGCGCAGCAGACAGGATTAGCTGGCTATGTCCACCTCCGCCCACCGTTACATCCAGATAATGCCCGTGCGATCGTACGGACAAACCGGTCACAACCTCCTGACCCAATACCGGAATGTGGAAAAACTCGCTCACCCTCAACGTGCCTCAAACACTGCCTAATTCATTGGTTCTAACGCAATCTAAACAAGAGCATCAGAGCAATGGTCACCTGTTGGTACGATCAACTCGCTGTTCCAATTTCCCTATTCTTGCCCGTTACCTCCCTGTCCCACCAAATTTCTACATTTATCTAGCAGTACATGGTAGGAATACGCCTATCACTCTGACTCAGCATCCAGCACTCAGCACTGCCTAATCAAGATGGTTGACGAATTGATGCCCAGGTTTATTAGCTATTTCGCTTGCTGAGTAAAAAAGCATTCAGCTAACTCTATAGTTTCCTTTGGCACACCGAATAGAATCTAGCTCAGCTATGACAAATTCTTCCAGCCACCAGTCTTTATAATCAAAGAGTATCCAGCCACTTCGCAGACCTTTAACAGAGGGGAGACCGCTCACCTATGGCAATGATCGAGACGAAAACTGAACCCATGGTGCTCAACATGGGTCCTCATCACCCCTCCATGCACGGGGTTTTGAGACTAATCGTCACACTGGATGGAGAGAATGTCGTTGATTGTGAACCCGTTATTGGCTATCTGCATCGGGGATGGAAAAATTGCAGAAAACCGTACGGTCGTCATGTATGTACCCTACGTCAGCCGATGGGATTACGCAGCGGGCATGTTTAATGAGGCGATTACGGTTAACGCACCTGAAAAGCTAGCAGGCATTTCGGTTCCCAAGCGGGCCAGCTATATTCGCGTCATCATGCTGGAGCTGAACCGAATCGCAAATCACCTGCTTTGGTTTGGTCCCTTCCTGGCAGACGTCGGTGCCCAAACGCCATTCTTCTACCAGTTCCGTGAACGCGAATTGATATATGACCTGTGGGAAGCCGCTACTGGCTATCGCATGGTCAATAACAACTACTTTCGTGTTGGGGGGTTGCTGCCGACCTGCCCTACGGTTGGGTTGACAAGTGCGAAGATTTTTGCGACTATTTCCTGCCAAAAGTTGATGAATACGAACGCCTCGTAACCGACAACCCAATCTTCCGTCGCAGGATTGAAGGCATTGGCACCATTACTCGTGAAGAAGCTATCAACTGGGGATTGTCCGGTCCCATGCTGCGTGGTTCTGGCGTGAAGTGGGACCTCCGCAAAGTTGACCACTACGAGTGTTACGACGATTTTGATTGGGAAGTGCAGTGGGAAACCGCTGGAGATGCGCTGGCCCGTTATATGGTGCGAATGCGCGAGATGCGTGAATCTACCAAGATTATTCGGCAAGCGCTGAAGGGATTGCCCGGTGGTCCCTATGAGAATTTGGAGGCCAAACGGATGGCGGCTGGCCCTAAATCGGAATGGAACGGTCCTGACTATCAATTTATTAGCAAGAAGCTTGCGCCGACCTGGAAAGTTCCAGCGGGTGAACACTATGTTCGCCTGGAAAGCGGTAAAGGCGAATTGGTGTCTTTATCAAAGGCAACGACACCGTTTTCCCCTGGCGGTTTAAGGTTCGCCCTGCCGACTTCAATAACTTACAAGTTCTGCCCCACCTTCTGAAGGGGATGAAGGTGGCTGACATTGTGGCCATTCTGGGCAGTATCGATATCATTATGGAAACCGGTCGATCGCTAATTCCCACTAGATTTCTCACTTTTAGGGCAGGTCATCGACCTGTCCTTTTTGCTGTTGCTAGCCCTTGTACTCCAGAGTTAGCCATGGAGATGAACTAAGGATTGGGTACGCTAGGAATCAGATTCTTCGATTGGGCTGTTGCTGCTTTTAGCAACCACCTTAACCACCCTTGAGATGAAGCCCAATAACCAATCTCTTTGATGGTTGATCGTTTACTACCAGTGAGTATCCATCCAAGCGCCAACTGAATCTACTTCTTGTTGCGTAGCGATCGTTGTCCACAATTGGGAGTGTGATCAGTTATCCTAAAGAAAGTATTAAGTTTACAGAACTTAACGCGCTCCCTCACGAGAATTTTATGACGTGTATCATCAATCGTCGTGCTCAGTTTTCAGCTAGCCACCGCTATTGGTTGCCTGAACTGAGCGAAGCAGAAAACATCCAGCGATTTGGTGCCTGTGCGAATGCCCCGGACACGGACATAACTACGTTGTTTATGTCTCTATGGAAGGCACGTTGGATCAGTACGGGATGGTACTGAATCTGTCGGACGTTAAGCAAGTTATTCGAGATGAAATCACTAGTCAACTCGATTTCTCCTTCCTGAATAACGTTTGGAGAGAATTTCAAGAAACTCTACCAACGACCGAAAATATTGCGCGCGTTATTTGGCAACGCCTTGAACCCCATCTTCCCCTAGTCCGGATTCAACTCTTTGAGCACCCCGAACTATGGGCAGACTACTACGGAAATGATATGGAAGCCTATCTTACTATCAGTACCCATTTCAGTGCTGCTCATCGTCTCGCTCTTCCAGATTTAAGCTATGAAGACAACTGCGAGATATACGGAAAATGCGCCCGACCCAACGGCCACGGGCATAATTACCATCTGGAAATTACGGTTAAGGGCGAAATTGATCCCCGCACAGGGATGATTGCAGATTTGGTTGCGCTTCAAAAAGCGATCGATGATTATGTCGTCGAACCGTTCGATCACACATTTCTAAACAAAGATATTCCATACTTTGCCTCCGTAGTGCCCACGGCAGAGAATATTGCGGTTCACATTCGGGATTTGCTTCGGGAGCCAATTCGGGAAATTGGCGCTCAGCTTCACAAAGTAAAACTCATCGAAAGCCCCAATAATTCCTGCGAGGTCTACTGTACAAACACAGAATTGGAGTTGGGCACAAAGCGATTGAGCGATCCTGCCTTGATGCGGAATTAGTTAAGGGATAGAGGCTGACAATCGGGATTTAGACAAGTGAGATTTAGGAGACGGGAAGAAGTGCGATTTCCCCTCTTGTCTAATCACAAAACCTGACATAGACTGATTAGCCTAGCGGGGAGAGTTTTTGGCCTAAGGGAAGAAAAATCAGGGATAAATCCTGCTTTTCCCGCTCCAAATCCCGACCCTTAATCCCTATTTATCGGCTCATTGTGAACATCCGCCTGCTGGTTCCTTTCTTCGACACTTCCGCGCAAGACTGGTCGTTTGAGGCACGTTGGCTGCGTTGGTTGACGTTTTTATGGTTGATGATCGGACTGGCTGTAATGTTTTCAGCATCCTATGCGATCGCTGATTCCCAGCTATCCGACGGGCTTTACTACTTCAAACTTCAGATTGTCTGGATTCTGGTTGGCATGGTGGGGTTTAACCTGCTGGTTCACTCGCCCCTCCGCTACATCGTAGGGGTAGCCGACTGGGTGTTGCTGTTGCTGTTAGGGTTAATTTTGGTCACGCTGCTTCCAGGTGTTGGAACAACCGTGAATGGGGCAACTCGTTGGTTATCGGTAGGCCCTGTTCCGATTCAGCCATCGGAGTTGATCAAGCCCTTTCTTGTGATCCAGAGCGCTCGAATTTTTGGCCAGTGGAATCGATTGCGGTGGGCAACTCGGCTAGCTTGGCTCGCAATTTTTGTCTGGTTTTGCTGGGTATTTTACTCCAGCCAAACCTTAGCACAACCGCACTTTGCGGGATCATGCTGTGGCTGATTGCTTTAGCAGCGGGTCTACCTTACTCGCAACTGACCGGAACAGCAATGGCTGGATTCTTCCTGGCGGTTATGAGTGTGAGTATTCGCAGCTATCAGCGACGACGCATCATGTCGTTTCTTAACCCTTGGGCTGATCCAACGGGAGACGGCTACCAATTAGTTCAGAGCCTTCTAGCGGTCGGATCGGGTGGATTTTGGGGAAGAGGGTTCGGATTCTCTCAGCAGAAATTATTCTATCTGCCGATTCAGTACACCGATTTCATTTTTCGGTATTTGCAGAGGAATTTGGTCTAATCGGGTGTTTCCTGCTCATGTCAATGTTGGTGGTTTACGCAACGTTTGCAGTACGAGTAGCCATTAAGACGAAGCAGCCCGTCTATCGGCTAGTGGCGATCGGCATTATGGTTCTAATGGTTGGGCAGTCTCTGCTGAATATCGGTGTAGCAACAGGTGCGTTGCCAACTACGGGTTTGCCATTCCCGCTGATTAGCTATGGGGAAGCTCCATGATTTCCAGCCTTATGGCAGCAGGACTGCTCATCCGTGTAGCGCGGGAGAGCAGCGAAGCGAAGGTTTTATCAATCCAGAAACGCGATTCTTGGGGTGGATCGCAGCATTCCATGCCTCGTCGGATGAGCTGAGGAAGATTAACGCTTGGGGAGCGAAACCTGACACTACCTTGTCTCCGGTAAGATAAAGAGGTGCCGAATGACCCTTTTTATTGCCTGTACGATCGCTCCCACGCAATGATTGAAACTCTGAAAACTCAACTTTACTGGCTAGAACATTTCGCAGATACCCTTGTTTCTCAGCAGCTTGCCCATATAACCCCACTTAGCATCGGTGTCATTTTTTTAGCAGGTTTGCTGACAAGTCTGACCCCCTGCATGCTCTCAATGCTGCCGATAACGATCGGCTACATCGGTGGATATGAGACGCAAAGCCGCTGGCAAGCTGCTGCACAATCCACCTGGTTTTCGTTTGGGTTAGCCACCACATTGGCAGGGTTAGGAATTTTGGCGGCGCTGCTCGGACAAATTTATGGTCAGGTTGGCTTTGGATTACCAATTCTGGTAAGCGTTATTGCCATTCTGATGGGCCTAAACCTGCTGGAAGCGTTACCGTTGCAGCTACCGTCTTTCGGAGGTATGGAGTGGATTTCGAAGGACTTGCCGTCTGGTGTGAGGTCCTATCTGATTGGGCTAACGTTTGGCTTGGTGGCTTCCCCTGTAGCACTCCCGTACTGGCAACGCTACTTGCTTGGATTACCACAACTCAGGATCCGATTTTAGGGAGCGTATTTCTACTGTTTTATGCCGCTGGTTATGTCGCCCCTTGATTTTGGCTGGAACGTTTACCGCTTCAATTCGCAAACTACTGGAACTTCGCCGTTGGTCTAGCTGGATTACACCCGCCAGTGGTGCCCTGCTGGTAGGATTTGGCGTCTTTTCCCTGCTGTTTCGACTGCTCCCAAGTGGCACCGTTTAACTGCCAAAATTTCCTTGAATCTTGGTAGCGTAAAAGATTCGCGTAAAAGATTCTGTCCCTCGCCCTCAGTTGTGGACGGTTCTTCTAGTGTTGTTAGCTGCTTACCCAGAACCATCCCAAAGCCTGTAGATATCCTCTAGAGGCATTAAGAGTTGGTTCGATCGATAAAGCTATCCGAATTGTTTTATCTAAACGCACAACTCCCCACCAGGGTTTAATCGATGACTGCCAAAGACTTATTCTTCTCAAAAATGTCCACGCTGGGATCAGGCTCTCGAAATTATTTCAAACGGGAGTTAATTCCGTTCCTGGCGGATTTAAGGTTGGCGATCGTCCTTCTGCTAGCGATCGCTGCTTTTAGTATGTCTGGCACCATCATCGAACAGGGACAATCCGTCGAGTTTTACAGGTTCAACTATCCAGAGCATCCTGCCTTATTTGGCTTTCTAACCTGGAAGTTTCTACTAGCTCTGGGACTGGATCATGTTTATCGAACCTGGTGGTTTTTGGCACTGCTGATTCTATTTGGCTCCAGTCTCACCGCCTGTACTTTCAAACGTCAGCTTCCAGCCCTTCGTTGGTTTTCCCGCACCTGGAATTTTTACACCCAGCCACGACAGTTTCAGAAATTTGCTCTCAGCGCAGAATTCAACCAGGGTTCTGTGGATGATGTTGTTCCCCTATTAGAGAAACGACGCTTTCGAATTTTTCGCCAGGAAGACTCGCTATATGCTCACAGGGGAATTATCGGTCGTATCGGGCCGATCGTGGTTCATGCCAGTATGCTGCTGATTCTGCTGGGAGCCATTTGGGGTGCTTTGACGGGCTTCACTGCCCAAGAAATGATTCCCAGTGGTCAAACGTTTCAGATTTCCAACATCACGGATGCTGGACCTTTAGCAGAACCTCAAGTTCCCAAGGACTGGTCAGTTAAGGTAAACCGTTTTTGGATTGACTACACCCCTGACGGCACGATCGACCAGTTCTACTCAGATCTCTCCGTGCTAGATAGGGATGGCAAGGAAGTTAAGCGAAAAACCATCCATGTCAATAAACCATTGCGCTATCAAGGCGTGACGTTGTATCAGGCAGACTGGGCGATCGCGGCTGTTCGGGTTCACATCAACCGAAGTCCCCTATTCCAAATTCCAATGGCGCAGCTTGACACAGGCGGTGCCAGAAGGCTTTGGGGCACCTGGGTTCCCACCAAGCCTGATATGAGCGAAGGCGTCTCCCTTGTTGCAAAAGACCTGCAAGGAATGGTGCTGATCTATGACATGACCGGAAAACTTGTCTCCACCGTTCGTGCTGGTATGTCAACCCAAGTCAATGGCGTTACCCTGGCGCTCAAGGAATTAGTTGGCAGCACCGGACTTCAAATCAAAGCTGATCCAGGAGTTCCGATCGTTTATGCTGGCTTTGGCTTACTGATGTTGGGCGTCATTATGAGTTATGTCTCCCATTCTCAAATCTGGGCGCTTCAAAGGATGGAAAGCTCTACGTTGGCGGCAGAACCAACCGTGCTCAAGTCGCTTTCGAGCGGGAAGTACTGGAGCTATTAGATCAGCTTAGTTTTGACCAGCCAGAGAATAAGACGGCCCCTCCCGAACTCGTCATAAATAACCTATGACAACACATGTGAGGGTCTATCCGTTGCGTTCTAAGCTTCTTTCTTGTGTTCCACTTCAATTACTGTATGAACGTTGCCCCGAGGAAGAAAATCGCCCTTGATTTTGACCTCTAGCGGATCGCAGGCAGCAACAAAGTCATCCAGAATTTGGTTGACCGATTCTTCGTGCGAGATGTAGCGATCGCGGTAGCTATTGATATAAAGCTTCAGCGCCTTCAACTCCACGACTTTCTGATTTGGAACATAGGTCAAGTGAATTGTGGCAAAGTCGGGGTAGCCCGAAAATGGACACTTGCAGGTAAATTCCGGTAGCGTAATGTGAACGTCATAGCGCCGCCCAATTCTGGGATTGGGAAACGTGATTAACGTGCCTTCCTCAATTAAACGTTCACCGTATTTAGGGTCCGCTTCAAGCTCGTGAATTTCTGGATCAGAAGTAGACGATCTTTGAGTTGGAGAGTAGCTCATAGCCGCTGAAGCACCATTGGATTTGCGTCTACGATCTTAAAACATTGTTTCGGTGATTAACTTCAGACCATTAGGCAAGGATTAGACCTTTTACCGCTCTATATTCCCCTCACCCCTCATCCCTTCCCCTTCATCCCTCACCCCTCACCCCTCACTCCCGATTCCCCACTCCCCATTCCCTCTAAATTTCTTGACTAAATACAATGAGATTGCTCTAATTGCGCAGATCTCGTGCATAATTTATGCGCGATTCACTACCCTTCAACCTATGACGTCCAAAACCAACGCTAAAACCCCAATGCCAAATGCAAAACCCTCTGGCAATCCCAATCCTCCAGCAAACAATCCTTACTCACCTGCAGTGCCAATCTCGCTCTATCGGGAAGTTGCAGCGGAACTGCAGTCGGCTAAGACTAGAGCTGAGTCTCTAAATCTTCAGAATCAGGAATTAGTGCAACAAAACCAGCAATTGCGCTTAGAGATTGAACGGGTCGTTCAGACAGCCTTACAGTTAAGGCAAGTCGCTGACTCCTTCCAAGCTGGAAAGTTGTCTACAATTTCAGAACCCTCCTCACCAGGAGTCGAAGTCCATTTTGAGAATCCACCTGCTCCTGTAACGCCACCAACGCCTTCTAAAGCTCCTGAAAATGAAGTTTCGGCACCTCCGGTATCGGTACCCCCTAAGAAAAAGCTCATCACTGAACAAAAGCCCCTCAACCTCGCCGCAAGATTCAGCCCGAGCGCTCCTCAGAGATCAGCGGTTGGTGGTTGATATTGACGATTATTGTGATTGTGGTGACTGCCTTTGGAACAGGCTTCCTAATTGTTCGCCCTCTGCTACCCAGTAAATAGGTTGTTTGAGTAAGAAACGGGTTTTGGTTGGGTTGCCGCTACAACAGGCATTTGTGGAAAAGGGCGATCGTAGACTTAGAAAAAGTGTATCTTTTTCTACAAAAGGCACACTTTTGACGGTGATAGAAAGTGTCATGTTACATAGCAGTGGGAAACCTGTCAAATAACGAAGGAGTGTAGGATTTGAAGAAAGTAGAAGCAATTATTCGCCCATTCAAGCTTGATGAAGTCAAAATTGCCCTGGTTAATGCGGGCATTGTCGGTATGACAGTTTCTGAAGTCAGAGGTTTTGGACGACAGAAAGGGCAAACCGAGCGTTATCGCGGCTCGGAATATACCGTTGAGTTCTTACAAAAACTCAAAGTTGAGATTGTCGTAGAAGACGACCAGGTAGACATGGTGGTTGAAAAAATCATCGTAGCTGCCCGAACTGGCGAAATTGGAGATGGCAAAATCTTCATCAGCCCCGTTGAGCAAATCGTTAGAATTCGTACCGGAGAAAAGAATCTAGAGGCGATTTAAGCCCGAATGGTTTTGTCCTTTAAATCGGTGTCAAGGCTCTCCTGGGTATCCAGCGAGGCCTTTTTTATCCCCATTCTTCGGCCTGCTCGGCTTCAGCTGCTATTATGCTCTGTCGTATCTCGGCCCAGTCAACCAGCTCTTTGGGTAAATTTCGAATCAAGTGCCCTTTCTCTAGCTGTAGGACCCGATCACAAAATTGTTCCGCAAGTTCTAGCTGGTGATTAACCATCAGAACTGTTGTATTATGCATCTCCGATAATGCTTGCAATGCTTTCAGAAGCAGATCTGCCCGTCCTGCATCTAAAGCGGAGGTCGGTTCATCCAGTAACAGAACCGTTGGCTGCATAACCAAGGCGCGGACGATTGCCACAATCTGCCGTTGCCCGAGCGAAAGTTGCAGCTCAGTCCGGTTTAGCCAATCAGCAGGAATATGTAGGCGATCGATCCACTCCCCAACCCGCTGTTGAACCGTCCGCTTACCCAGTTGCTGAAGAAGTAGTGGATACTCTAAGGATTGTTGAACCGTCATTCCAAGAAGCTTCGACTCCTGTAGAACCAAAACAACTTGCTGGCGGAGTTGAACAACTGGAATCTGAGCCAACAATTGCTCATTCAAGTAAATCGAACCATGAGACGGTTCGCTTAACCGATTCAATAACCGTAGAAGGGACGTTTTTCCGGCACCTGAGGAATTTCCACGATCGCGACATGTTCCCCCGTAAGCACCTCAAACGATATATTTTGCAGCAAAAGATGCCCACGTGATAACAAACTCTCAGGTTGCCTGACCTGAGCAGAAGTAGACTTCCTGGAAGTAGAACTGACGCGATCGAACCGAATTTGCGGGAATTGATACCCAATGGTCATCAGTAGTTTTGCCCCACAACCATCCAAATTGTCCAAAAATCAATTAGCAGCAAAATCAGAGTAAACCCCAACAGAATGAAGTACATCCACGGTTGTGAAAGCGGGCGTACATCCGACGTATCAATGCCAGTTCTGGTCTGTACCTCACGCACCAAACGAGAAAACCCTGCAACGCGCATCGGCAGCAAATATCCCTGACCAGACTGACTCGAGAAATAATAAACTAACCCCCCTTGCCCCGTCGTTCGAGGCTTCAAAGCCTTCACCTCCGACCAGGGTAATGCCCAACCCCGACGAAAAAGACGAGGCACCCAACTGGGATATGAGACCTTAATGCCTTCATCATCAAGCGTGACCCGTTCACTTAGTGCCCCATAAAGCGCTATACCACCTAAGCCAATGCCCAACCACAAGAGTTGCGGCGAAATATCAGGTCCTGCAACTTCCAACAGAAACGGGAGCGGAATCGTTAAAGCGGCATACAGGCAGAACAAGGTTAACCGGATCAAAACCGAAATTTTAAAGGTAGAGACAACTGGCCTTACAGGAGCCACCTCGGATGATTGATTAGTCTTGTGATCGGATTGTGACTCCATATCATTAATATTGGCGATCGAACTTTACTGCTGTTCTATGCTTCTTTCCTCTAATCTACATCGATTATTGAGTGATTTGGACCACACGGGCTGAGACATTCTTACTCGAAAGCAGTGTTATGGAGTGTCACTATTCTAAGTAACCAACACTGAGAGTTGAGAGTTAGGTACTTAAGAAGAATGACAGATACACTCCGTTCTACAGACTACTAGTAATCTCGAGTACACGAAGAACTTTGAGCTACAAGCGGATACGCTAGAACGTTTTAAGTCAACTTTCATGGGCAAAGCATTTTATTTTTGTAGCATCCATTCAAGCAGTTGTCAGTATATCTCCTGATATCGACTTCCAGTAAATGAAGCAGAATGGCTATTTTTTGAACCGATGTATAAAAAGACAAAATTCTAGATAATAACGAGTGGGACTATTCTTTTTCTCTATGAAAGAAGGTTAATTGGTCTCATTACTAGACAGTGAACCTGCTGTAATCAATCAAACCTTTAATCAATAAAAACATATATGAGTAAATGTGCTATTTGATATCCATTCCTTCAATTTCAAATCAGAACTTGACCTTATTTTTGTAGTTGAAGAAGATAGACTTCAATCTTGCTTCAAGGAAATTCTATCTTCCTTACAGAGATTTTATAAACACTTTGCTTAAAGCCTTCTCAAATAGGTGATGTCATTGAATCAGAAATGTTTTGACACTGTCTCTTGTTGGCATCCTATGGCTAAAAACCAGAAAGTTTAAAGTATCAATAAACTATTGAATTCGGTATTTCTAGTTCAGCTATTTAGCTGATCTTGATCAATTTATGGGAATGTTAGTTTTGGAACGTAGTAAAGAGTTTCTACTGGCAGTGGTTTTCTATTTGTGAATAACGTTCGGTAGAAACCTGTGGAAATTAACTCGACTCTTTCTTGCAGCGCAGAAGTCTGCTTCTACAAATGAAACACGATGCTGAATGTCAACCCGCAAGCGCAGAGGTGGGCGTTTACGAATGTGAGATCCATCTCAAATTTAGGTTGATTGAAGAGAAGAATATGTTGAATGATCGAGAGAAGCTTTTGGAAATGCTGCTCGATGCGTTCACTTGTGGAACAGACGAGTATATGGAGCCGATTCAGATTGAGGTTGGTGCCCATGAGGTTCCTGAAGTTCAGGCTTCTCCCCAAATGCGTAGACGTCTTATCCGTCTTCGTAACTCCAGAGACCTTGTTTAATGCTTCGCCTATTAGTTAAAGCACTGCTAGTTAGGCGTCCGGTGCCCAGTTTTACGTGTTTATTGGATTTTTCATTTTTTAGTTGACAGACGTTCCTTCATTCCTTACCATAAATAAGGTCTGGTTAATATGCCCCCATCGTCTAGAGGCCTAGGACACCTCCCTTTCACGGAGGCGACGGGGATTCGAATTCCCCTGGGGGTATTGAATTAGACAATTTATAGCTCAGGCATGCTCCGCAATCTCATAGATTTACGGAGCATTTGTATATGATGCAGTTGTAGTGTTGAAGAGTAACTTCAGCTCAAACGAAATTTTCGATAATGTCCCAGTCGTGATGATTGCTGTTCATTTATTTCAAGAACGGCCAGTTAGACGGTCAAATCGGCCATGAACAGCGAGGTCGATGAGCGATCGGAGTAGAAAAAGCACACCCAATCCCGTTAGTCCGAAAGCAACAAACGCCCATACCTTAAAAGCGCCTACAAGCAGCACAACCCCAGAGAGCAGCGAAAAACCAGTTAAGCAGGCATAAATCAGGCTTCTGAGCGCAAGGTTGATATGCTTGATGGCTCGTTCTGTTTCAAACGACTGCATACGAATTTCTAGCTCACCCTGCTCAAGCCTCTCCTCCAATCGTTGAATCAGCCGCTCTACTGCACTCGGTTGCCGCAACTTATAGGCGATAAATTCCTGGGCTTGTTTGGCAAGTTCTCCAACGCCGCCGCCTTTAGCTTTAGCAACCGCAAGACTTTTCACAAATGGTTTTGCAGATGCCAACAGGTTATATTGAGGATCCAAATCACGCGCGACGCCATCTAGCGTTGTCAGTGCCTTCAAAATGAACGTCATCTTGGCAGGCAATCGGAAGGGCTGTTGCTCGAACAGCGCATAGACCTCATTACGCACCTGGGTAAACGCCTGGGCTCGACTGGCTTTTCAGTAAATTGTTCTAGGATGAATCGGAGAATACGCCGAATAGGGGTTCTGTCCGCGTTAGGTTCTATCAACCCCATCGTCGTTAGGGTATCAAGAATTTGCTCGGTATCCTTGCGTAGTACAGCAAAGAAGGTTCTCACCATTTGATCTTTATCGATCGCCTGGACTTCCGCCATCATGCCAAAATCATAGAAAATTAAGCAGCCGTCTTGCGTGACAGCCATGTTGCCAGGATGGGGTCTGCTTGAAAGAATCCGTCTTGAAGCAGCTGCTTCAGGTAACAGCAAATCCCAAGTTGATTAATTTCCTTAACGTTAATACCACAGGCTTCTAAGCTTTGACGATCGTTGATTTTGATTCCCGGCACGTAGTCCATCGTCAGGACTTTCTGAGTGGTAAATTTGGGATAAACTTTGGGAACGATGATGCGGGAATGGTTACGGAAGTTGTGGTGGAAGCGATCGGCGTTGATTGCCTCCTGAACGTAATCAATTTCCTTGTAAAGAACCTGAGCAAATTCCTGATAAATTGCGTCCAGGTCATACTGTCTGGTCCACGGCAGATAACGTTGGCAAAACCGGACCAGTTTCCGCAACACCTCAAAATCAAGGTCGAAAAGCCGTGATAATCCAGGTCTTTGAACTTTAACGACGACTTCTTCGCCGGTGTGCAATTGGGCCTTGTGAACCTGCCCTAAGCTTGCAGATGCGATCGGGCAGGAATCAAAGTCTCGATAGAGCGTATAAAGCGAGCTGCCTAGCTCAGACTCGACAATGGCAACCGCTTCATCTGCGCTGAAGGGGGAACCTGGTCCTGTAACTGTCCGAGGGCTTTTACATACTCAATTGGTAACAAATCGGCACGGGTAGACAGTGCTTGTCCAATCTTTATAAACGTGGGTCCCAACTCGAGAAGCGTTCCAACCAGCCATTGGGTACGAAGGTTTCGGTATCTTGGCGATCGATGAGAAGGTCTGCCATCCCACCAGAGGTAAAGCATTAGCTGAGTTGCGGACAGGAACACGTCTATCTGCCGCGCCAGAGGAGAGTATCCAGCACGCTGCCAGCGCAGGGGTTTTGGAGTAGCGGCAGTTTTCAGCATTCCATTCGCAATTTACCTGACTAATGGGGATTTGAACTTAGATTTCAGAGCCGTTGAATGATTGGGGAGGGTGAGTGTAAAACAGGTTTCGTAGGAGGGAGGCTCTCTATGGGCAAACTAGATACAGTAATTTTGCCATTTAGAAGCTGAACGAGTGAGCTGACGAGGGCCAAACCTAAACCTGTTCCCTGAATGGCATTTTGGGTGGCACCCTGGCATCTTCTAAATTTCTCAAAAACGTGGGGCAATTCTTCTGGGGAGATACCTAGCCTGTATTGCAAAGTGTGAGCACAACTTTGCTTATGGGTTGATCGGCCTGATAAGTAGCGCTGAGGTGAATGTGAGTGTTTGGATCTGAGTATTTCCCAGCGTTTGTCAGTAGTTCAAGCAAAACACGCAGCAGGCTGTCGCGATCGCTGTAGAGCTTTAAGGATTTCTGAGGCAAATTCAAGTCCAGCACCAACCCTTTCGCCGACCATTTCTGGTTGAAAACATCGGCTGATTCCTTAACAAGGGCTTTCAAATCAATCTCTTCTGGTTGAATAGTAACTTGCTTCGACTCAAGTTCTTGTAATGCCAGTAAATCATTGATCAGATTGGCTTCTTGAGCACATTGCTGCTCCAATATGTCGAGATAGCGTTCACTGCGGTCGCTCGTCAACCCGTTCTGGCGTAGCATCCGAATTGCCATTGTCATACTGGTCAGTGGGGTCCGCAACTCGTGACTAACGGTGCTGAGAAACTCGTCCTTCAATTGATTCAGACGGCGTAACTGCTCAAGCTGCTGACGAGTTCGCTCATATAGCTTCGCCTGGATCGACAAACTTTGTTGCAGTTCGGCAGTACGTTTATCGACCAGGGCTTGTACCTGTCGCAGCGTTTCTGTCTGAATAATGGCTGTGCTGACCTGAGCGCCGACTAGCTTAACCAATTCAATTTCTTCGGGCTGCCACTTGTGGGTCTGATTCTGCTGGAACACCAGAAACCCAAGCACCGTTCCCTGACTTTCTAAAGGAGCCAGGAGTAACGCCGGAAATTCTTCCAGGTTGAAGATGGGCGCAACGCTACTGACTCCATCAAGCTTTAGAAGCTGCTCACGATCACGGATAGCAATCGGTTGACCAGGTTGAATCAGCGCATGCTGACAAAGGGTGCACTCGGCCATCCAGAAGGATTGATTGAGTACGCTAGGGACAGCACGAAACGATTCATGCTCATTCGCTTGACGCTGCCATTCAGACGCCACTGTGGTTCTGATTTTGGGTATCTGCTCTTGAAATCGGCTCTTAAACAAAGGCTCCCAGTATCTCAGCCGTAATAAAATCCCACGTGAGGCTTGAAGTGCTTGAGCAGAATCAGCCGTAGCTAGTTGAAGAATCTCGTTGAGATCTGAAGCATTGTGAATTGCTATTGTTAGCTGATTCACGATGGTTTGATATTGCGTCCGTCGGCTAAGCTGTTGCTGAAGCCGAACCTGGGAGAGCGCGATCGCCACATGCTGTGTCGTCGATCGTAGTTGCTCAATATCCAACTTTGTCCAACGTCGCGGATGAAATTGAAAAAGACTAATACTGACGTTTCTAGATTCTGGAAACTGAATAGCAATCCCTAAAGCCGCTCTTGCCTGTAGCGATTTTCCAGACAACGTAATCGAGTTCCAAAACTCGGTCCATGTTTTGGCTGGTGGATCGTGAGTAAGGGTCGGCGGAACAGCCCCTAGATTCGCTATGGCAAGGGGTTCAAACGTGTCTAATTCCTTCTGGAGGGTTGCCGAGTCGTATTGAAGGTCTTGAACCAGCAAAGACTGGGGCTTTGATACCCAACAGGCCGCTTCAACATCTGTCAACGTTAGCAAGCAAGCATCTGCTTGAAATGCTTCTCCTAAAAGAGCCGCTATCTCCGCAAGTACAACACTCGATTCAGAACCGATTGAAGCAATTCGAAGAATCTGCTGATTTAAGCTAGCGGAGTCCTTTTTGTTGTGCATGAGTGGCGTAGGAGCGGCATTCGCCAAAGCTGCTCTAGCTGATTGAGGCAGTAGAAACATCCGGGTATGAATCCTGTTTATGGTTACCCTGCCTGTAAGGGCACGATCATTGACTAAGCGTGCTGTTCTTTGCTGCCCATTTTCCATGAATCATTGAACCCAATGTCAGTTCTGCCTGATGGCTTCCGCAACACTAGTAGTGTTCCCGTATGAGTTCACCTTTTAGCAGAGAAATTCCAGAAAACAGATCAGATATTGTTACCCATTCCAGACAGGTGAACCGAATAACCCTGGCTTGCTCTAGATTACACTGCTCCTAAGGTTGAGGTATCCGTAGTTTCCTTTGATTTCGGTTGTAGAACTTGGGCATTCTTAGTTGAAAACACATCCTGCGAGTCAGAAATCTCACGAGTAGTACAGATTTAAGTTTGACAGCTCCTGTTAGCTGTTTGAGATACAGATGAAGGGATTTCAGGCACATCGTTACGGCTTGAGCGAGTTATGGACGTTTAACAACCAAAATTTCTACGTCCAAAGCTCGCTGCTTGAGCCAGAAGCTGCTATAACCATTAAGATACGCGCATGATGAGTACATGAGTATTAGCCATACTGGGCGAGCTAGCATAAAGTCTGATGGCTCAATCTTGGAGGACTCGGACCATTTCCGGGTTGCTTCGTTCCCCAATGTAATTGGTACGGTTAAAGGACCGGGTGAGGACGGCAATCAGTATGTTTTCATTACTGCTGATAACCGGTATGTCAGGATTGGGGAATTTGTTTACTACCAAGTCAGTGCTGAAGAAAGAAGCTTGGCCGATGAGGTCATTCAAATTTTGGGGAAAATTTCGGCGCGCTGCTTAATTGATCATCTCCCCGATCGCATGTTTGCGGATACGGAAGTCAGCCCGGAGACGATCGCGGCACTGGTCGGTTTCACCTACAACAATCCAGAAATTTATGAAGTAACCGTCGATGTAATTGGTTACTTCGATAAGGCGCTTGGATTTATGAATCCCCGCCAAAGCCCCCTCCTGGCACCAAAGTTTACTTAGCGGATGATGCCCTATTGAAGCGGGTTTTGAATCGAAAACAGCCAGGACAAATCGGTGCTGCGCATGTTGGTTCCCTTCTTTTGCGGGAGGGGAGATGGTGCCGATCGCTGGATGTGAAAGAACTGGTCAGCACCCATATGGCCATTTTGGCCGGAACAGGATCGGGCAAGTCTTACACCGCAGGAGTCCTAGTGGAGGAATTGCTGTTACCCCATAATCGGGCTGCCGTGTTGATATTTGACCCGCATGGAGAATACGGCACATTAAGCGAGATGCGGGGACATCTGGACTTTCGTGCAGACGATGGCTATGCACCGAGGGTAAAGGTGCTAAAGCCTGAAGATATTCGGATCCGCGTGTCGTCTCTGGATTACGCTGACATTCTCACGCTATTGCCAGAAATGAGCGATCGGCAACAGTCGATTCTCAACAAAGCCTATTCCATTCTCAAACGCCATCGGAAGGGAGAGTACCGCTGGGACGTGCAGGATCTCATTTCTGCAGTTTACGAAGCCGATCGGCAGACGGATGAGGAAGGCAATGAGAAAGCCGGATCCTCCGCTCCTGCTTTGGAGTGGAAGCTCGAACGTATGCAGCGATCGCCCTATTTCCATTCCTTCGAGCATTTAGCTCCAAAAGACCTGTTTGAACCAGGGCAGGTAACCGTGTTGCAGATGAATGAGATTAGCCAGGAGGAGCAGCAGGTCATTTGTGCGGCGATTTTACGACAGGCAAACCAGGCCCGAATGAATACCCAGAAGGCATTAATTACCCCCGCAGACGAAAGTTATCTACCCTACCCCGTTTTTATCTTACTGGAGGAAGCTCACCGTTTTGCTCCTGCCCATGAACCTTCACGCTGTAAAGCGGTGATTCGAACGATTTTGAGCGAAGGCCGTAAATTTGGCTTGGGTGTTGGATTAATTACTCAGCGGCCAGGAAAGCTAGACTCCGATGTGCTGTCGCAGTGCATGAGTCAGTTTATTATGCGAATTGTGAATCCGGTTGACCAGGAAAGTCTGAAGTATGGGGTGGAATCAGCGGGACGGGATTTGTTGAAGGAATTACCCGCATTAACAAAGGGCAGGTCATCATTGCTGGAGCCTGTGTTAACACTCCAGTTCTGTGCAAAGTCCGTAAGCGTTTGACGCAACACGGCGGTGAAACCTTAAATGCTCCTGATTTGTGGCAACAACATTTTCAGGCTCACCGAGTCCGCGATCGCCAGATTCAAGAGGCTTCGGTGGTTGGTCGCCAGCGAGCGCAGAAGGTTCGCGGCGTCAGCATTGACTAGTCGCTACAGGAGTGAAAACAGCTCTAAAGCAGGCTGTTCAGATTCACCAATCAGCCGAAACCGAACCTGTCGCCCCAAATCCTGGCGATGCGTAAGATGGATTTGCAGGTAGTTTGGGGGAATATAGGATAAACGGTCTGCCCACTCGATCGCGACAATTCCTGGTTCCACATCAATTCCTTCCCAATAGGTTTCTGGAGACAGGGCAGCAGTTTCTGAGGCATCCAGACGATAAAGATCGAAATGGTAGAGAGGAATTCGTCCGCTCAAATATTCATTAATAAGCGTAAACGTTGGACTGTCGATCGCCTCATCAACTCCTAACCCCTTGCCAATTCCCTGAACAAGCGTTGTCTTACCGCTGCCCAAATCCCCTTCTAACAGGAGCACACTTCCAGCCTGAAGCACTTTGCCGATTTGGACTCCCAAGCTGCGTGTTGCCTCAGCATCAGGAAGAAAAAGAACCTTAGATTGTTGTTCTGCCACATCCCTTCATCTCCCCATCTCTTACCGTTTACTCCTTGCTCCTTCGCCACGCCAGTTCTTTGACCCTTCGCTTCTTTGCTCATTTCCGCCAAACAGACCCTGTACTCGACCGTACCAGCGGAGCAAGACTCTGGCTAATTGCTGAGGGTCATGACGAATCAGTCCTGTTTGTTCGTCCTCATCCATAACATTTGCCAGGATGATTCGCCGTCCGAGCAGCATAACAACATCTCGATCAAGGGAACGGGATTCGAGTTTTCCTGGGCATAGCGAATCAGGGCTTTAGCGGAGGGTACCTTCTTTTGCACCAGAACAGCGCCAAATAAGCGCCGTCCACAGGCTCTATCGATCGCCCGAATATGGTCTCCAACGCTATAACCTTGAGTTTCCCTTCCTGAGTCATGATGTTGCAGACGTAAATGCAGGGAACATCCTGCTGGGCGATCGCCTCGGCAATTTCGGGCACTAGTAAATTAGGAATAATGCTGGTATAAAGGCTGCCTGGGCCAATAATGATGTATTCCGCTTCCCGGATGGCTTTTACCGCCTTGGGGAGAGCGGGTGGATTAGCGGGTATACAGCCCATTTTTACGATCGCGCCCTTCGCCTCCGTAATGCTGGATTCCCCTTCAATCCGGCGACCGTCTGCTAGTTCGGCCCAGAGACGCACATCGCTCAACGTTGCGGGTAACACCTCCCCTCGAACTGCTAGGACTCGTGAGCTGGCCGCGATCGCTTGTTCTAGATCGCCCGTAACCTCACTCATGGCCGTTAGAAACAGATTGCCGAAGCTATGCCCGGTCAATCCATCGCCTGCCTTAAATCGATACTGGAACAGCTCTGTCAGCAATTTCTCTTCGTCGGCCAGGGCCGCCAGACAGTGCGGATGTCTCCTGGTGGCAAAACCCCAATTTCTCGGCGTAACCGTCCGGAAGAGCCACCATCATCCGCTACGGTAACGATCGCGGTGATATTTGCGCTGTATTGTTTTAGCCCTCGCAGTAACGTAGAAAGCCCGGTACCCCACCAATAACCACAATGCGCGGTCCCCTATGTAACCGCCGATGGGTCAACAGCACATCAATGAGTTCTTCATCGCCACCAGGCATCAACACTTCGGTAATGGACCCAAGTGTGCGGGTTTGCCCCCACCAAACCAGCAGCAAGCCGATCGCGATCGCTAGAGGCCCACTTACATGGTTAGGAATGACATCAGTTAGCGTCTGTAGTATCTCTCCAAGAAATTGGGTGATATGGTAAATGGGTGTTCGCTTCATCCAGATGGCGAATCCCAAAACCGTCAGAAATACCCCGCTGGCACTTATCAGCAACCAGCGCTTCACCAGTAGGCCGGGAGAAAGCCACTTAAACCATTGACTCATCCGACTGGAGGTGCGGCTACGAGATTCATGTCGCAGGACATGGAGCGCTTGTTTTAATAAACCGATAGTCATAATTGGTTACAAACCAAGATCAACAGAGGCTTGCCGGATTTACTCTAAATACTTTGTTGTGATCTAGCAGCAGAATAACTCAAGTTTTTCCATTTCAATTGACAAAAAAGTTTCTGATCACGTTGCAAAAAAGCCCTGGTATTATCATCCGTGTCCTATCTGCCAGAGTCAGCTTCTTTGATAAAGTCTTAGAACTTAAAGCCATATCATGTGCCTTCTGTAAATGCTTTAAGACTTCAGTAGCATGACACAACTATCTAGAGAAGCATAATTTTGTAGTCTGCTGCACCGATTCGTTTTTGCTCTAGCATGGGTTTTGCTCCAGGTAGAGGGGACTGTCGGTTGTTCCAGGACTAGACTGAATGAAGAACCCTGGTTCGTTTACTGATGGCGAATGGCTGAACCATTGATTGAACTAAAAGGAGTATCCAAAGCGTTTGGCAGCAATGTCGTGCTGGATAACGTTGACCTGACGATTCACCGGGGAGAGGCTCTGGGAATTATCGGTCCTTCTGGCACTGGAAAGTCAACCATTCTGCGAATTATTGCTGGGCTTCTAGCTCCTGATTCGGGCGAGATTTATGTGCATGGAAAACAGCGCCTGGGGTTGATCGAGGATTCACCCGACCCGATCGGGATTGGCATGGTGTTTCAGCAGGCCGCCTTATTTGATTCCCTGACGGTCGATGAAAATGTCGGATTTCTGCTGTACGAACACTCGAATCTCTCCCGCAGGCGCGTTCGAGATCTCGTTCATCAACGATTGGAAATGGTTGGCTTGTCGGGAATTGCCGATCGTTACCCTGCAGAACTGTCAGGAGGAATGCGAAAGCGGGTCAGTTTTGCGCGGGCGATCATGGCTAACCCTGACAATCCCAGGATCGGCCAGAAATGCTGCTTTATGATGAACCAACTGCCGGATTAGACCCGATCGCGTCAACCGTTATCGAAGACTTAATTCGCCAGTTGCAGTGTGTTGAGGGAGGATGTGCCTCTTACGTGATGGTGACTCACCAAGAAAGTACGATTCGTCGCACAACTGACCGGGTTGTGTTTCTATTTCATGGAAAAGTTCAATGGGAGGGAAATGTCACATCGATTGATACAACCGATGACCCCTTGATCCGGCAGTTCTTTAGTGGGAAGGTTGAAGGACCGATTCAGGTAGCTAGCTAGTTTAGCAGTGAGGAAACGCAATGCGATCGCGGACAGTTCGGGAAGGTTCAGTTGGTTTACTAATCCTGCTAGGGCTGGGTCTATTTGCCGGGCTTATTCTATGGCTACGCGGGTTGAGCATCGGTACCCGCAGCTATAAGGCGATCGTGGAATTTGCCAACACCGCTGGTCTAGAAGCAGGCGCAACCGTACGCTACCGGGGAGTGACCGTCGGCAAGATTACCCAGACCCGACCGGGTCCCAACGGCGTTGAAGTCGAGATTGAAATTTCTCCAGCAGATTTGATCATCCCCAAGGACGTGGCGGTTGAAGCGAGCCAATCTGGGTTGTTGGGAGGTACGTTTGTACAAATTATCCCTAGAAGGCCACTCGCCGCGGCTGTTAATGCTAAACCCCTGGATCCTAATTGCGATAGCAAACTAATTGTCTGCAATAAAGACCGTCTAACGGGTCAACCGGGAGTCAGCGTTGATGAATTGGTTCGCGCCTCTACCCGTTTTGCGGATGTTTATAGCGATCCTAAATTTCTTGCAAATTTGAATGCAGTCACCCAAAACACTGCCGAAGCGGCTAAGGAAGTGGCTCGGCTGAGCCGGGAATTTGGTGCTGTTGCGAGAGTCGCTAAACAAGAAATTTCTAGCCTTTCCGGTTCTGCCCGATCTGTTTCCAACGCAGCAGGACAACTGGGACTCACAGCGGGCCAAGTAAATAGTTTGCTGGCGTCTAATCGAGGAAACTTGGTCACTACGTTAGACAATATCGCTCAGCTCACCTCCCAACTACGATCGACCGCAACATCGCTTCGACAGGGTGAACTGATTCGTAACCTGGAAGTGTTGTCTGCCAATGCGGCGGAAGCGTCGAACAACCTTCGAGACGTGACCCGATCGTTTAATACCCCTGCAAATTTACTTTCCCTACAACAGACGCTTGATTCTGCCAGAGCCACCTTTCAAAACGCCCAGAAGATTACCTCTGATCTGGATGAACTGACGGGAGATCCTCATTTCGAACGAATTTGCAAAAACTGGTGAATGGATTAAGCCGCCTGGTTTCATCGACGCAACAGCTTCAACAACAGGCTCAACTTGCTCGGCTTCTGGAACCCACCGCGATCGCCAACAGCAACCCAACAGCAATACCAAAATCAACAGCAATACCAGAATCAACGGAACAATCTGTTCCCGTTACTCCAACGACCACTCAGCCTGTGGCAGCGGAACCAAACCCCACACCATCCTTCAGAGCACAACCGGGTAGCCAGTAGAGCATGAACCACCTGCTGGCACCCCTCCTTTCGGGGTCGCGGCTTTTATCGCAACAAACATTGACGACCTGGTGATTCTGACGTATTTTTGCCCAGTCGGAACGGTTTCGCTGGCAGCAGATTGTAGCTGGCCAATACTTGGGATTTGCTGCGCTCGTTCTGGTGAGTATTCTAGGCTTTTTGGAGGACTGGTTATATCAAAGCCCATCATTGGTCTCTTGAGCCTGGTGCCGATCGCGATTGGAGTTAGCCAATGGTTAAAACGACAGCCAGCGGCATCTGAAGTGCAAGCTGTACACGAGAGTGCCTCTGCCGCCTCAACAGACCAACTCGAGCCATCAAAACAACGAGGCTGGACCCACCTGTTTAAGGAGGTAATTACTCACATTCTCCATCCACAAACCTACAGCGTTGCAGCAGTGACCTTCGCCAATGGAGGAGATAACGTAGGTATTTACATTCCCTCTTTGCCAGCAGTAACCTGACGAGCCTTCTGGCGATTCTCGGAACATTCCTTGTAATAGTTGGGCCATGGTGCTATCTAGCCTATGGGCTAACGCATCATCCTGTGGTTTCCAGGACTCTTACCCGGTACGGAGATGCTGTGGTACCACCTATCCTGATTGGGCTAGGCATTTACATTTTGGTAGAAAATGGAACACTGGCCTGGTTGTTCTAACTCCAATCTTCCCGTTGTGAGCCACGACCCTTGTAAACCTGAGCTTTTGCATGAATTTGGCGCGTCCTAGCAAACAAGGCTTCCTCGGTCAAGTCCCACCGTTCCAGTGCTTTGTCTAAATCGCCATGAATGTCTCTAGCCCCTGGAAAGCCACGGTAGCGAATGCGTAACCGGGCCAGTTCTGCGAGGTTATAGTCCGTCGGTTCTCCAGCCAGGAGTGAATTTAAGGTTTGTCGATCGCTACTCCAAAGCGGATGCTGCTGGTCTTTGTTTTCCGAAGCCTGAGCCATAATTCCCCCGATGTCGAAGTTGGATTAAGGAATTACTATAAGAAGCCCGTTCAATATAGGAACATTCATTAGTCTGGGACAAGAGTTCAACTGAACCCAAACTGAGTTGCGGAGCAGTTCTTCTAATCTCGGCTAGTATCCTAGCAGGCTATTAGCCGGACCGATCGCAAAACACGTAATTTTGTTTGCGAAATGAGCTGTTCTTGTAGACTGCTGGTAATCTTTGCAGGGATGCCAGGGATGGGATTTTTTGTTTACAGTTAAAAGTCCTAAATAGGGTATAGTCGTCCTGAAGAATTCGAGATTTATCAGTAGTTTGGGTATGCTGGAGTTACTCGGCGATTGCTGACGGAAACTTAAAAGCACAAGACCGAGAACTACACCCTGGTTGTGAGTACCATTGGTTGTGTATAGGGAGTGAAGAGAAGCTGATGTCTACTGCGTTTCGACCCACCACTCGTTTACGATCTTCATCGGCGCGTCAGGCTCCTCTCCATCCGGTGCCCGTTCGATCGAAACATTAGAAAATCGGCAGCAAATCCAGCGCCGCTCAGAAATTCAACATCATTGCAAAATCCGACACCAATCAGACAACGATCGGTTAGCGCTCCGCCCCCAAAGGTAGTCAGTCCTATAGAGGTACCCAGCCATCTCTAGCTACATTTTCTGCGGCGATGCCAAACGCTGCCGTTCGAACTCTGCCGGTTTCGCGATCCATTCCTCTATGGCTGCGATGGCTAATTCGCTTTCAACGAGGCTCAACAGTTGTTGCATTCGTGCTAGCAGCGGCCGCCTTAATTGTTTATAGTGGCACAGTCTATACCCAGCACCTTTGGAGTACGGGATTTCGTAAGTTGAAGACCCTACAACTTAGTGAGCGTCAGTTTGTTGAAGCAGGCGGGACCATGCAAAATTATATTGCTAAACAAGCGGAACGTCCTGGCTCTGGCCTGATCCCCAATACGCCAAATAGTGCAATTTTCCTTCAACCTGCCCCCACGCCCAAGTCGGGTTTATAAGCCCGCTCCACTTAAACCCGAGCCACAGCCCAATAAACCGTTAGGCTACTAGCCCAAATAAGGAGAATGGCTAACGGGCCAAAGGCAGAGCCGTAGTTCTCTTACGGCTACCTATCATTAGATTACATTTCGCATCCTCTTCGTCAGACCTTGGCCTGGACTATGGGCAGCCCTCCTCGTTCTCTCCAGTCTCACCGAATTCGTCGTCGCCTCTCGGTTGTTAGCAACTCTCTTCGTCGAGCGGCACTGCTTTCTAGAGCAGAACCGACTGTTTTCCGGCTCATGCTGGTATGGGTAATTCTGGTTGCTGGCACAGGGGGCTAGCGCTGAACTTATTTCGGCTGCAGATTCATAAGGGACCGGATCTGAGGAAAAAGCGCAGGAACAGCAGACGATTTATGTGCGTCCCTCGGTTCCACGTCGGCAGGTACTTGACCGCGTTGGAACAGTTCTAGCGCTCGATCGCCCGGTCTTTACCCTATACGCCCATCCGAAATTGTTTAAGGAGCCGAAGGAGGCGATCGCAGAGAAACTCTCTCCCCTTCTGAAGATTTCTCCAGCTGAGCTGTACAAGAAATTTAATCAGGGGAAACGGGAATTCGAGTTGAGAACTCCATCTCTGAAAATGTTTCCGAGCGGATCAACCAGTTGCGGATCGATGGGCTAGAACTCATTCAGGCCCAGCAACGGTTTTATCCCCAACAAGAAATAGCAGCAGACGTGGTCGGCTACGTTAACGACGACCATAAGGGGCAGGCAGGAATAGAGTTGAGCCAGCAGTCCCTGCTGGAACGGCACACCAAAGACGTGACATTGAGGCGTACAGGCGATGGCTCAATTTTGCCTGACCAGGTGCCTCCAGGCTTTCTGAATATTGACGACTACCAGCTCCGACTCACGATCGATACCCGGCTTCATCGAGCAGCCCAAGCGGCCCTGCGTCAACAAATTAAGGCATTCAACGCCAAGCGGGGCACCGTCGTTGTCATGGATGTGCGGGATGGCTCCTTGCTCACGCTTGTGTCCGAACCGTCCTACGATCCCAACCAGTATTTCAAGTATCCCTTGGAACGCTTCAAGAACTGGGCCGTAGCGGATTTATATGAACCGGGATCAACATTTAAGCCGCTGAATGTAGCGATCGCGCTGGAGACAAAATCAATTCAGCCTAGCAGCGTCTTTAACGATGAAGGACGAATTACGATTGCGGGCTGGCCAATCGAGGACTTTGACTACTCCAGCGTGGGAGGCAGAGGACCCATTTCGATCGGCGATATTCTGAAGTACTCCAGCAACGTTGGGATGGTTCACATCATTCAACAAATGAAGCCATCCCTCTACTACAGTTGGCTGAGACGTATGGGATTGGGGAACCCACCGGGATCGATTTACCCTCAGAAGTTCATAGCCAGCTAAAAGACCGGAAAACATTCATTGGCTCCCGAATCGAGCCAGCAACCACCGCATTTGGGCAGGGCTTTTCCTCACACCGATTCAACTAGCTCAGTTTCACTCCGTACTTGCTAATGGGGACGACTAGTCACGCCCCATGTTGTCAAAGGATTATTTGACAGTAAGGGACAGCTCTACTGGCGACCGAATTTCTCCACTCCCCGCCAAATTTTCTCCAAAACAACAACCCAAACCGTCTTGAATATGATGGAAAAGGTTGTCAAAGAAGGGACCGGGAAGGGCGCTCAAATTCAGGGGTACAGGATTGGTGGAAAAACGGGGACCGCTCAGAAGGCGAATCCCAACGGGGGTTACTACGAGAACGCCAAGATTACCAGCTTTGTCGGCGTTTTTCCGCTAGATGCTCCCCGTTATGTTGTGGTTTCAGTCGTGGACGAGCCTCAAGGAGGGGACGCATTTGGTTCAACCGTTGCGGCTCCGATCGTCAAAACGATGATTGAAGCCCTCATCACCCTGGATAAAATTCCTCCCAGCGGCACCTTTGTTCCGACACCGTCTCCCAGCCCGGAAGAAGAGGAGGGGCATTAGGGGAGGATGAGGGATGAGGATGAGGGATGAGGATGAGGATGAAAAGGATAAAGGCTGAAGGATAAAGGCTAAAAATTAGCCAGTCAGCCCTTCAACACTCAGCACTCAGCACTCAGTCCTCAGTCCTCAGCCCTCAGCCCTTCAAGAAAGGACTCGAATAAACTCTAAGGGTAGGCCATCGGTGTCGGCTATGAAGGCAACTTCGTAAACGAGATCGCCTATCATTTGTTGTTCGGGTTCTAGCAGAATCTTGAGCGGTGGCAATGGTTCAGCGGTTTCTGCGCTTGCTTTGAGAGACCGTTCTTTTAACCCATTTATCCAGTCAGTTAAGTCATTGGTTACGGAGGTCAGGTCAAAAGATAGATGGTAGTAACCGACGTAGTGTTCATCACCAAACGCATCAGGGGCGGGCTTTGGTTGTGGAATCTGGATCAGTTCAATCCGTCCGCTCAATCCTTCCATCCAGCAAGCCAGTGTATAGCCTGTGGTAAAGCGCTCTCGCACCGCAAAACCCAATACCTCATAAAACGCGATCGCCCGGTGAATATTAGCTGTCCGAATTGAAACGTGATGCATGGATTCAGTGCTAACGAGACAACCTAGAACGTTTTGATTTAATTATTCCTAACTCTTAATTCTCAATTCCTAATTCTCAATTCCCAGTTCCCCTCCCTCTACCCTATCTTCTTCTCCTATGAACCGAGTGATGAAGCTGCTGTTTATTCGCCATGCTCAGTCCGTTGGCAACCAGGAGAGGCGGATGCAGGGACACGGTGATTTTGCTCTGTCCAAAGTGGGCGAACAACAGGCAGAAAAACTTGCTCGCCGTCTGCTTAAGAGCGGCCCTCCCTCCCATGTTTACAGCAGTCCCTTGAAGCGGGCGGCTCAAACCACCCAGATTCTGATGGAGCACTTTTTGGTTGCTCCCCTTCCGGCGGCTGTCAGCGACCTGATTGGCGTGGAGGAATCTGCTGTAGATGAGTTACCAGATGATGACTTGAGCGATGAGCCAAAGACGATCCCTGTTCACTATGCCGATGAAACCAAGGAATTTCAGAATGGGATCTTTCAGGGATTAACCTGGACAGAGGCAAGAATCTGTTATCCTCAACTCTGCCGGAAACTTGAGGCGTCCCCTGACTGGATCCAGATTCCAGAGGCAGAATCACTGCATGACGCGCGATCGGGCGAAGGAATTTGTAAAGGGACTGTTGGAACACCACAGAAACGGGGACCACATCTGGATTGTCACCCATAGCTGGATTTTGCAACACCTTGTTTCTGAACTGATGGGGTGCGATCGCTCCTGGCGTTTTCGGTCAGAAAACACAGCCATATTCGAGTTTTGGGTCGATCAATCCCGCTGGCAACGGACCGACCACAGCCGTTTGAATACAGACCTCTGGCAGGTCCGCCGCTTTAATGACAGTCGCCATCTGCTCTAGAGTCTTTTGATCTAGAGTCTTTCTCGTATCGCCTCAGACTCTAGCTTTAAGTTTTATTAAGTTTTTAGACAGAAAATTACGTTTATCTGGTTGCCGTCGTCTAGGGAAAGGGAAAATCGTCAGGGATTCTCGTTTAGGTGAAATACCTATGGTTTCCTGGGCATCCATTTTTCCTGTGTTTCCATCGAAGTTAATCTGCTCGGCTTGAGGAGTTTTTAGGCTAGAAATGCCTTGTTTGATTCTGATCCCCAGACTTGAAGTATCTTGAGTCAAGGAGTATAACAAGTGTTCTTGGATTCTTCTTTCAGTCAGGATCGGGGTCAAATGAGAACTATCTGCCAGGTTCAACGATGACAAACGAAGCGAACAATATTTTGAAACAAGCCAGCCAGGGAAGCGTTGCAGCCATTATTCAAGTGCTGAATGATAAACTTGCTGATTCTGGAGTTCGCACCCGAGCCATTTTTGCCGATGGTGTTTTACAACTCCTGTGCGAAGCAGCAACCATTGAGCAGTTAGAGCCGTCTATCTTGGTCGAACGGATTCGACAGATTCTTGAGGCGATCGCTCCCCGCAACATTTATCGTGTCAGGATCAATAGTCGGATTGTTCGGGAGCAGCAACTGCTGTGGCTTGAGGAAATTAACCGTGATCCCGAAAACCAACTCCTCTGGTCGGAGGAAATCACTCTCAGCAAACAGAATCTCTTTAAGCAGATAGCTAGAGACTGGAGAAACCGCGCGGACGACCTGGCAAAAACGTCCCTGCCCAAAATTTCCCCACGTCAACTGCGGGAAAAGCGTCAATTTTGGCGGGGTCTTTTAGGTGGAGCCAGCGCCAGTTTGCTTTTGCTGCTAGCTGGTTGGGCGCTTTACCGCTGGTTAAGCCCTGGGTCGCCTAATTTGCTCTCCGCTAAAGCACCCGAGTCAGCTACTAATCTTTCGACCAACCAAATTAATCCGTCTACCAGCAGCGAGTCTGCATCGCCTGCTCCAGCCAAGCCAATCTCTGCTGCACCTCCCTTAGCAACAAAGAGCGCATCTCCTCAGATTGATCCCTTTGTGATGGCTGTTAGATTGGCGGAGCAAGCTTCCCAGGAAGGCTTGAGCGCCAAATCGTCCGCTCAATGGCTAGAACTGGCTGCTCGTTGGCAGCAAGCGTCTGACCTGATGGCAAATGTGCCCTCTTCCGACCAGCGGTATAAAACGGCTCAGGACCGAGTTACTGCCTATCGGAAGAACAGCGAGTCTGCCCTTCAAGAAGCTGAAAAGCGCAGGGTTGAGTCTCCGGATGGCGCTGAAACAGGCAGCGCTGAACCTGAAAATGCCCCTCCGCCATCTCAATAGGCATTCACTCGTTGTTACGTAACGCCTATTCATCTATCTGGTGTGTTTTAGATCTGTGTGTGATATTCCGTAGAGACGTTACATGTAACGTCTCTACAAACGAAAACAACAGATTTGAAACACTACCATCTATTGCTTGTTTATCGTTGGTTATCAAAAATATTGACCCGGCCATAGCCCAAGAACAATCCAGAATTGCTCTCACCCATGGGAAAAGCAGTAACCCCAAATAGGTAAACACCGCCTTGCAGCGGGTTGCGATCGGCCTGGAGGGATACAGTGACGGTTTGACCTGGCGCGATGGGCGGGTCAAAGGCGATGCGTATGGCATACACCTATACCCACCCTCCGCATAAGAGTTCTGGGATTACTAGCCAAACTTCAATTTCGAGGACATAGAAATGAGACGCAGCTATCTTGTAATGGAGCGCGCGTTCTATTTCCGCTGTTACCCGGTCTAAAAAGCTTATTCACACGGGCGCACAACAGTTGGGCTAGTAATGGCAGCAAGGAAAAGACTGCCACTGGTGTTTGTAGAGACAGCACAACGATCGGGAAATGGAAAGGCTCACGTGAGGATTTCTTTCTGTATTGTAAAATACAGTTTCTATCGGGACTCAAAAGAGACGAACCTTAACAAGCCTCTTTTCAGAGAATCTCATCTGCTGAATCCTATCCATCAAATTTCAGCGCCTGACCACGAACGTTAGTGTTCAGCGTTCCGTGATCGTAAACAACCTGACCACCTACGATCGTCACTACTGCCCATCCAGTCAAGCTCCAGCCTTCAAATGGACTCCAACCGCATTTGGTCAATAGTTCTTCTCGCAAAACGGGGCGGTAGGTGTTCAAATCCACCAGAACAAGGTCAGCATCGTAGCCCGGAGCGATCGCGCCTTTATTGGGAATGCGGTATGCCTTGGCGACAGCCGACGACATCCAGTGAGATACCTGAGCAACGGTACAGCGTCCCTGCGCTGCTTGAGTCAACATCAAGGCCAGAGATGTCTCAACTCCTGGCATCCCCGAAGGACTGTTTGGATAGGTCTGGGCCTTCTCCGCTAATGTGTGCGGCGCATGGTCAGTGGCAATGAAGTCAAGTACCCCATCCTGTAGTGCTTGCCAAAGAACCTCATTGTCGTGGGGCGATCGCAGGGGAGGATTCATCTGGGCTAACGTGCCGATGGTTTCATAGGCACTGGTGTTTAACAGGAGATGCTGTGGAGTAACTTCTGCGGTTACCCAGGCGGGCTTATCCTCCCGCAAGAGGTTGGCCTCTTCAGCGGTTGATAGGTGCAAAATGTGGAGCCGCCGCTGATATTTCTTGGCCAGGCGAAGGGCTAGTTGGCTAGCATTTAATGCTGCCTGATTGTCCTGGATAACAGAATGAATGGCTGGATCGGTAATCCCGGCGAATTCCTGCCTGCGTTGATTGATGCGTGCTTGATCTTCTGCATGGACCGCAATTAGCCGATCGCCTTGGGAAAAGATTTTGTCTAGAAGCCCATCCTGATCAACCAGGAGGGGACCATGCATAGATCCCATGAAAATTTTGATCCCCGACACCGGGTGCGCTTGGAGCAGGTCGGGCAGTACCTCGGCAGTTGCTCCAATGAAAAATCCGTAATTCACCAAACTTTTTCAGCAGCCCGTTGCAGTTTGTCGTCCAAAGTGGCCTGAGTAGTGGTGAGGGGGCGCGTGTTCGGCATCTCCAAAAACGACGTGACTCCTCCTTTTGCACAGGCACAACTGGCAGTAAAGAGATCCTCCTTATGTTCCAGGCCAGGTTCTCGAAAGTGGACCTGGGGATCAATCACCCCGGCAACAAAGTTAGTCCGTTTGCGTCAATTTCAATATCGGTGTCGTCCGAAGGGGATGGGATGTCCGAAGCAATTTGCACGATCGTGCCGCCTCGAATTTCGACGTCTCCCAGCATGAACTCTCCATTCGGCAGGAGAATCTGGGCATGGCGAATAATTGTAGGAGGATGGGATGCCATGATTTTGTAGTGCCAAACTAGTAATCCTAGGGTAGTTTAGGAATGGATTCAAATTTTGGGGCCGTTACATTTTCTTAGTGGCGGTGTGACGCTGGGATAAGTTAACGACATTGCCCATCATTGCTGGTTTCCATCACTTCCTCCTTAAAGTTAGCGGCTAATTTACGATTCGACTCTTATGACGCGCGTAGAAAGCAAAGTATCGGATGAAAATTCTCCTCAGAAAGTGGCTGAAAATCCCTGGGTAGAAGGACTAAAGACCATTGGATTAAGCGCCATTCTGGCATTTGGCATTCGAACATTTGTGGCAGAGGCTCGCTACATTCCTTCGGGTTCGATGGAGCCAACGCTTCAAGTGAACGATCGCTTGATTGTGGATAAGCTGGGCTATCACTTCAAATCGCCTCAGCGTGGGGATATTGTAGTCTTTTCACCAACGGATACGCTGGAGAAGCAAAATTTCCACGATGCGTTTATCAAGCGGTTAATTGGCTTACCCGGCGAAACGGTTGAGGTCAAGGGCGGAAGAGTCTACGTCAATAATCAACCGCTTCGCGAGAATTACATCAAGGAAAATCCCGATTACCACTGGGGACCGCAAACGGTCCCTCAAGGGTCTTATCTAGTCCTGGGTGACAACCGCAACAACAGCTACGACAGCCATTATTGGGGTTTTGTCCCTCGCGAGAAAATTATTGGTCGTGCGATCGTTCGCTTTTGGCCGGTAGGTCGAGTGGGAGAAATAACAGAGCCAAGCTACAAGTAGGCAGTCAGTAGCAGAGCAGTTTTTATATAAGAGCGTACGGGCGTGCGTTCCTACATAAGCGTGAAAAAAATTAGTTCGCGTTCCTAACTGACGGGCACCCAAATTCTCTCTACCCGTCCTGTAATTTCTTGGCCAAGCCAGGAAGTGTTCCTTGAAAGTGATTTGAGCGAGGAACCATTTACCTTCCACGTCTGTTTTGGATTAAACAGAGTAAGTTCGGCAGGTTTTCCAGGAGCGATTTCAGTCGGCTGCTGGTGCAAACACTTTGCGGAACGAGTGCTGAGACCTTGCCACAAACCCAGCGCAGTCCATGTTCCAGTTTCAACAAACGTCTGCCACAGAAGCGGCAGAGCTAACTCCAAGCCGATCGCGCCGGGGGAGCTTCGGCAAATGCTACAGTCTTCTCCTCGTAGGTGTAGGGCGTGTGATCAATCGCGATCGCATCCAGCACTCCTTCCTGAAGCCCTTCTAAGAGCGCATCCCGATCGCTTTCGTTGCCGAGGGAGGAGCCAGACGTAGATTGGGATCATAGCTGCTCAAGGCTTTGCTGCTGAGCAGCAGGTGCATCCAGGTGGTGCTGGCGGTAATTGGTAGTCCCCTGAATTTGGCGGATCTTATAAGCTCAACGCTACGAGCTGTTGAAATTCGCATCAAATGCACTGGGGTTCCCATCATTTCGATGATTTCCAGAATCGACGATAGGGAGGCAGTTTCGGCGATCGCCGGAATTCCCGTTAACCCAAACCGAATCGACTCCTGCCCTTCCCGCATCACCCCATTGCCTGCCAGGTTTGAATCACAGGCCCAAAGCGCAATGGGTTTATCTAGTGATCGGCCATATTCCAGCAAGCGACGCAATAACGCCAAATTGTTTAACGGTTGCCCATCCGCAAACCCCACAATTTCTGTTGTGGCCAGTTCTGCCAATTCTGTCATCTGCTGTCCTTGGACACCGACAGTAAGCGCGGCCCAGGCGTGAAGGCGGGGAGTAGGGAGTGAGGGATGAGGATGAGGGATGGGGATGAAAGTTTTGGGTTGAAGTTAAGGACTGAGGCTTGACTGTCTCCGTGTCTCCGCGACGCCATGTCTCCGTGTCCCCCTGACCCCTGACCCCTGACCCCTGACCCCTATCTCCTGACCCCTGACCCCTGACTCCTGCCCTCTTCTCCTGAAGCCACCTTACGCTTGCGGGATTGTCGATCGCCGGAACGGTATCGGGTAAAAGGGCAACGCGGGTGAAGCCTCCAGCCGCAGCGGCTTGCATGAGGGAATCTAGAGTTTCCCGTTCTTCAAAGCCGGGTTCTCCCGAATGGCTGTAAAGATCCACCAGTCCGGGGCCAAGCACGAGATCCTGGCAATTCAGAATCTCTGTTTCACTGGGGTAATCGGTGACTTCTTCTGCGATCGCCGTGATCTTACCATCTGCAATTAGAACATCGGCTACCCGATCTGTCTCTGAGACTGGGTCAAGTAGCCGCACGTTTTGAGTAATTCGCTAGTCATTGTCTATGGAGTTATGAATTTGACAGGACTTACGCATTTTGGCCAAAACCTCGGAGGTAAGCATCAATGTCGGTTATAGAGGTGCAATGTCTGGTTAAAACCTCCGAGGTTTGCATCGGTCCTATTCAAAATTCAAAACTCACAATTTCTAACTTTAAAGCGCTCCTGCCGCCGTTTTATCAAGCACACTGCCCAAATGGGTTGTGATGTTCATAGCAGTCAGGACGGGCTTTTCTCCTTCCTGAGAATAGTCAATGACGCTGACGGCCCCATTACCTTGTTTGAAGGTCCAGAAGTGTTCTGGACCCAGTCCCAAAACGTAACAAAGGATTGCCTTATTGATTGCGTCATGAGCGACAACCAGCGTGGTTCCGGGTTCCGGTCGATCGCTCGCCGTTTGAACAATTCGCTCCCAGGCGTCGATCGCCCGCGCCCAGACCTGTTGCAGATTTTCGCCCTCCGGCATTTGCACACTTTCTGGAGTTTGTTGCCATTGGTGCAGCATACCGGGGTAGGACTGCTCAATCTCAGCCTCTAGCTTCCCTTCCCACAGCCCGTGACCGATTTCCCTTAAGTTATCCTCCAGTTCCAGCGTCACATCAGGATGGTATTGCAGAATAATTTCGGCGGTCTCCTTAGGGCGCAGCATCGGACTGGTGACGGCATACTGAATTGGTACGGACTTTAAGAAGTCCGCGGCCTGTTCAGACTGGGCACGCCCATTGTCGTTCAACGGCACATCAATTTGTCCCTGGAAGCGTTTCTCCCGGTTCCAGTTGGTTTCACCATGCCTGACTAATAGAAAACGGGGTCCCTTCAATCCAGTTTTGGGCTTTGGCACAGGCTGCCCCAAATGGGCCGTCAGGTTCAAAGATTCAAGCTGCACTGGGTCACCCCAACCGCCAGCAAAATTCAAGACGTTGATCCCACAGTTGGATTGATGAACGGACTGGTAGCGATCGCACTCTAGTCCCGCTGCGGTGCTTATTAAGGCACGATTAATACCGCTGTGAGCCACGATAAGAACCGTCTGTCCAGCGTGACGGGGCAACAATTCCTTCAAAAATCCTTGGCCTGCTCAAACAAAGCCGGAACAGGATAAAAGTCCGTTGGCTGTCCGTCTGGTCCCGGAATTGTCATTCGCATTTGGTGAGGCGTATACTTCCAGTTGTGATACTCCTCTGGATAACGCTCAGCAACTTCCGTGAACAGCAACCCTTCCCACAACACCAGATTAATTTCCTTCAAGTTGTCGGTTGTTTGAAGTGGAGTGGCGGGAGGCGTTTTAAGACGCGACAGAATCAGCTCAGCAGTGTCTTTTGCGCGGCTTAAGGGACTGCTGTAGACCGCATCAAATTTCAACTCACTAAGCGCAGTCCCTACCTGGAGGGCTGACGATCGACCGGCTTCTGTGAGAGTCGATTTATCCCAATGTCCCTGTACTCTTCGTTCAACGTTAAAGCTGCTCTCGCCGTGACGGACAAGAATGATTCGGGTAGTCAACGCGTTACCTCCGTTTACTAGGGATGAGAGTCAGGGTGAATCATGAAGAATTTTAACCCGATTGGTGGAGCGCCATCGACCTTTCAGACGGTTGACCTGTTTTTCCTAAGGGGCGTCTTTTCACAGCAATCCTAAATTAATTGGGAGATTGAGAGGCTTTGCGAGAAGGGTTTCCTGCGCAATCCCTTCTCACATTCCAGATAGGAGCGTTACAGCAGGTCTTAATGTCATAATGCCAGTCAGGCTCACGGTATTTGTGGAAGGGGTCATGACACTGAAACGGTTGATTCTGATTGTGCTGACGGTGGGAGTAGTGTTCTCCGTTGGTTTGGGTTTGTGGCAAAGCTTTAGCCAGCCCCAGTTTCAGAGCCGCCTGGAGCTATATCAGACGAACCTGGTTCTCCAGGCATCTGAGTGGCAGGAAACGGATCCCAACCTGGCAGCTTCCAGTAAGGCGCTGTTAGGCGGGGAACCGGTCAAAGCAGGCGTCGAGGCGTATGAAACCTTTCGTCGGTCTGTCCAGAAGAACCTGGAACGTGCTCAATCCTTCACAAAAATTTCTTCACCTGAGACAGAAAACCGAGAAGTATCCGTCTCTAAATTAGAGCAGTTATTGACTGAACTGGATTTAAGACTTGGCGTCCTGCAAACGGCCCAGGGAAAGGTAGACGAGGCTCAAAAAATTTGGGCAGATGCAATTCAACGGGCGGGTTCCCAGCCTGGTTTAGAATCGCTTAGCAAGACGGCAGGTGTTCTGTCAGGCTTATGGAGTCAGCCTCCCCAACTCTTCCCGGATGCGGAGTCGCGAATTAAGAAAAACCTGGATGGCTGGTTCCGCTTTCGGGCTTTGTCTCAGCTTTACACGCTTCAGCAGCGCCAAGATTCGCTGAACGAGCTGCAAGCAGAAGAGCAGCCGCTAGCAGAACGGGCACTTAAGCGATTGGCGATCGTGGGAGGTATTCCGATTCTGGGATGTCTGATGGGGGTTGGGCTTTTACTGTGCCTGGGAGGTCAATGGCTCATCCAGCGAAAACAGTCACTTATTTCACCGGATGGGATTCCGGTTTGGTCAGTTCCCTGGGATGCGGAGACAATCTGGCAGGTGTTGATCCTGGGGTTTTTCCTGGTGGGTCAGATTTTGTTTCCGTTTCTTCTGCAACTGGTGCAGGCCACATCTGGATTCAACCCAGCCGCATTGGGAGAACGGGCAAAAGCTTTTTACATCTTGATCGATTACATTCTGTTGGCAACGGGTGGTCTTGCGGTTCTTTACCTATCGATTCAACGATTTTTTCCCTTGCCAGAGGGATGGTTTCGGGTTTCTCTCCGGGGAAACTGGCTGTTATGGGGATTTGGTGGTTACTTTGCAGCTCTGCCGCTGGTGATTCTGGTGTCTCTGGTAAATCAGGCGATCTGGAAGGGACAGGGAGGCAGCAATCCCATTCTGCCGATCGCCTTAGAAGGAAAAGACAATGTGGCATTAGCGGTTTTTTCCTGACGGCCTCTTTAGCAGCTCCCATCTTTGAGGAAACGCTGTTTCGGGGATTTTTGCTGCCCTCCCTTACCCGATACCTGCCTATTTGGGGCGCAATCAGTCTGAGCGCGTTGATCTTTGCGATCGCTCACCTGAGTCTTTCCGAAGTGCTGCCGTTAACTACGTTGGGGATTGTATTGGGGTTTGTGTACGCCCGATCGCGAAACCTCCTCGCCTCCATGCTGCTCCACAGCCTTTGGAACAGCGGTACCTAATCAGCCTCATCGTCCTTGGCAACGCGAGGTAACGGATTTACCATTACTTCATATTGGCGCGTCAATTCATTCAATCGATGGGTCAATTCATTCAATTAACGAGTCAATTCGTTCAATCGATAGGTCAATTGGTTAAATTGATGAGTCGATTTGTTTTCTCGACAAGTCAATTCGTTTGCTTGACCCGTCACTTCGTTCAATCGACGCGTCGATTGGTTTGCTCAATGAGTCAATTCGTTGACATGAGGAGTGGTCTCACTCATGGGTAGGATGGACAAAGCTACGCATACTTGTCCAACGTTCATTGTCAGAAATCCCCTATAAATTACAGCGATCGCCATAAGGTTAGAACATCGTGCGGCACCAAAGCCCTTTACTACAGGCTGTTTGGCCCTCTGACCCCTGACCCCTGATACCTGACCCCTGATACCTGACCCCTGACTCCTGCCATACCTATGATTCTCAAACGAAACAAGCTATTGCTATTGCTGCTCCTGGCAGTCGGTGGCTCAGCGATATTCAGCGCTTACTCAAGTCTGGACAGTCATTTCTGGTTGAGTAGTCTGGTAATTCTGCCGTTCCAGGTTGGGGGCAGTCTTTATCTGGTCTACCTTGTTTGGAGTGGCCAACTGAAGGAAAAGGTTCAGCCCGAAAAGCAGCAAACCCCAGAATCTTCGGAAAAGGTCTTGGTTGAGCGGTAATTTCTGGTTAATTTCCGCATAATTCATCTACGCTCAAAGAAGAGCCTCTAGAAGCCATTTCATGCAGCTAATCTCAGAAAAATCCATTTCAACGACCGCTCCAGAAACCATCACGCTTGATGTCACTGGAATGAAGTGTGCTGGCTGCGTTAAAGCGGTTGAAAACCAGCTTACCCGTCAACCAGGGGTTCTCTCAGCCTGTGTCAACTTGGTGACGGAAGTAGCCGTAGTGGAATGCCAGCTAGGTTCAGTCAATCCCGAACGACTGGCAGGTACACTAACAGACGCGGGATTTCCTCCCAACCCCGATATCCCGATGGCAGTACGCCAGGGACTGGAGATGAGACGGTTGGAACTATTGACCTGTCAGAGCGACGACGGTTGGAATCGCGACAGCAAGCCGGACGATTGGCGATCGCAACCCTACTTCTCCTGCTCTCAGCACTGGGGCACCTCGACCAGTTGGCTGGTCTCAGTATTCCCTGGCTCAGCAATATTTGGCTTCACTGCGGGCTAGCGACTCTTGCTTTAATTGGGCCAGGGCGAATGATGCTGGTGGATGGGTGGTGGGGCTGTGCCACAATGCCCCAAACATGAATACCCTGGTCAGCCTTGGAACGCTGACCGCCTATACAACCAGCTTGATCGCCCTACTGTTTCCCCAGTTGGGATGGGAATGTTTCTTTGATGAACCCGTCATGCTGGTCGGATTCATCCTTCTGGGACGGACCCTGGAACAACAAGCCAGAAATCGGGCAGCGGCAGCATTCCAGGCATTGATTGAGCTGCAGCCCAAAGTGGCTCGATTGATTCCGTCAGGAAGTCAGGAGGTAGGAAGGGGTCAGGGTCAGGGGTCAGGGGCCAGGGGACGCGGAGACACGGAGACACGGAGACACGGAGACAGAGAATCCTCAATCTTTAACTTCAACTCAAAACTCCCATCCCTCACCCTTCATCCCCATCCCTCAATCGAAATTCCCGCCGATCGCGTTCGGATTGGGGAGTGGCTGCAAGTTCTTCCAGGCGACAAAATTCCGGTGGATGGTCAAGTCGTTATCGGCCAGACAACGGTTGATGAGTCAATGCTGACAGGGGAATCGGTTCCAATTCTCAAGCAACCAGGCGATTATGTAGCGGCAGGTACGTTAAATCAGTCGGGGCGATCGCCCTTCAAACCACCCGCACCGGAAAAGACACAACTGTCGCGCAGATTATTGCTCTCGTTGAGGCGGCCCAAACCCGCAAAGCACCGATTCAAAACTTAGCAGATACCGTTGCCGGATACTTCACTTACGGCGTGCTGACGATCGCAACGCTCACCTTTCTGTTTTGGTACTTCATCGGTACACATCCCTGGCCCGAAATATTGACAAGTGGGCAATGGGCAATGGGCAATGGGCATATGGCCCACCATCTTCTGACCTCCTCCCCATCCCCATCCCCATCCCCATCCCTCATCCTCATCTCTCACACCTCAGCCCTACTCACCTCTGCTTCTCAGCCTCAAGCTGGCGATCGCGGTCCTTGTTGTTGCCTGTCCCTGTGCTCTCGGATTGGCAACCCCAACCGCAATTCTGGTCGGCTCTGGTATTGGGGCCGAGCGGGGACTGTTAATCCGCGGTGGAGACGTACTGGAAAGCATCCACCACCTGGACACCATTGTTCTAGACAAAACAGGGACGGTGACGACAGGTCAGCCTGTTGTAACGGATTGTATTCCTATAGAGGGCAGGAGTCAGGAGTTTGGGGTTTGGGGTCAGGGAGATAAACAATCCATCCCTCATCCCTCATCTCTCATCCCCCTTCCCCCCTCCTCCAACTGGCGGCTACGGTAGAAAGTGGAACTCGCCATCCTCTGGCGATCGCGATTCGGCAGGAGGCTCAGCAAAAGGGCTTTCGCTTTTGCCAGCACGGGACTTTGTAACGGAGCCAGGGTTTGGGGTGGCGGCTACGGTGCTTTTTGGCGAAAGTGAGGACTCTGATTCCACCGTTCGAGTCGTGTTGGGAACCTCTGAATGGTTAACCCAAAATGGAATTGAGGTCGGTCCTGCTGCAATAAGTGAGGCACGATCGCTATCCAGCCAGGGTAAATCGGTGGTGTTTGTTGGGGTAGCCCGATCGGTGGTTGGCCTGATTGCAGTCGCAGACTCCTTGCGGACTGATGCTCCTGGGGTTATCCAGGCATTGAAACGAATGGGTCTAAAGGTGATGCTTTTGACCGGCGACCGCAAATCGGTCGCTCAATCAGTCGCTCAGTCGTTGTCTATCAGTCCAGACGATGTTTTGGCAGAGGTTCAACCAAACGGAAAAGCGCAGGCGATCGCCCAACTTCAAGCTGAAGGGGCGAAGGTAGCCATGGTTGGCGATGGCATTAATGATGCCCCGGCTCTGGCTCAGGCAGATGTGGGAATTGCTCTACACTCCGGTACCGACGTTGCTGTTGAAACGGCTGGAATTATTTTGATGCGCGATCGCTTAAGTGATGTCGTTGAAGCAATCCGGTTAAGTCGGGCAACCTTCAATAAAATTCGCCAAAATTTGTTTTGGGCATTTGCGTACAACGTCCTCGGTATTCCACTGGCAGCAGGCGTACTTCTGCCATCTTTTGGAATCCTGTTGAGTCCCGCTGCCGCAGGCGCTATGATGGCGTTTAGCTCTGTGAGCGTCGTGACAAATTCCCTGTTGTTGTACCTTACCTTTACGGCATCTCAACCCGTTGAAGCGGTGAATGGAACAGACTAGACTGTTGCAGTACGCAGCTTTCATGAAAGACTGTTGACTCCGTTTCAAACGGTTTAGTGCTGCAAGCGTCGAGTGATTCGGTTATCGAGGAGCGTGCCTCCGAACTCAGAGTCTTGACTTAACTTCATTACTCCAGTGTTCGCCAATGCCTCTAGAACCCTATCAAAAACACCTGTTGATTATTGAAGACGATAGGGAAGCTGCACAGTGACCCTGGAAGACCGTGAGTACTCCATTGGTCGCGATCGTCAGTGCGATATTCGTCTGGCTTCCCTATTTGTATCTCGCCACCACGCAACTCTGGTAAGAGTTCCTACAGAGAAGGGAACCTACAGCTATCGAATTGTGGATGGCAAACTGAACGGCCCCCGCAGTGTTAATGGGCTACTAATCAACGGTACAAAGCTTCAAGTTCATGACCTTGAGGACGAAGACGAAGTGGTTTTGGACCTCAAGTTCGATTTACTTACCACTTGCTGAAGCGTGACCCAGACATAACGGACCCACCCGACGAACTGGACCCCGTGACGTTGATTAACCCGAGGACAGCAGGCCAGGGATATGCTAAAGAAGCCTCCCGGATTTCTTCGAATTCCCCTGGCGCAAGGCTTCACGAAGGTGTCATATCATTGGCAAACGGAGGCAATTTCTCAACTTTAAGCGCCAAGGCTCCCTCCGACCCAGGGGCATCTCACGACAATCCTGATGTGCGATCGTCCTTATAGAAGTTGTAAGATTGATGGGTTGAATTGGGCATACTTAAGCATAAATTTGCTGGATCTTCATGGCGTGTGTCCAGTCAGCCAGGGTATCGTTCTATTCAAACCTACGCTTAGCTAACAGTAGCCACAGGAATTTAGGTCACGGTAGGCACAACCCAGACATACAGATTGTTTACATCTGCAACCTGTCCTTTTACGCGTTACACACCTCTATAAAATCTTGGATCCTCCCACCTTGAATCGTCCAATGCCTTCAGAACCCCATCAAAATCATTTATTAATCATCGAAGATGATAAAGGGCGTCGAGAATTTATCCTTGATGGTCCGGTTTATTCAATCGGTAGAGATCCGAAGTGTGATGTTCGCCTAGTTTCCCAGTTCGTATCCCGTCGCCATGCAACCCTGGTACAACTCCTCAACGAGGATGGAACCTACTATTACCGAATTGTGGATGGCAATCTCAAAGGAAAACCCAGCGCAAACGGACTGCTAATCAATGGCCGTAAGCTTCAGGCCCACGATTTGCAAAATGAGGACGAAATTGTTTTTGGACCCCAAGTACGCGCTATCTACTACCTCTTGAAGCGGGACGCAGTGCTAACGGTACCACCCGATGAGTTTGACATCACACTCATTAGCCCAAACATGGTCGGCGAGCCAGAAGATTAGTTTATCCGCTCACCCTGCAACCGCTTCTACCAGCTTCCATTGTCGATTGTCTGCCATTGCCTGATTAACAATGTCATACATCTGGCGGCAGTGATTGTTAATTTGAAGCGGAAGCTCTTCGTTCTTAATGACAAAATTCATTTTGATGCCCCGCTCAGTCGCGGTCGTCTTGTCGATTAACACCTCAACAGTCACCAGCTTTGAGAAGGCAACTTTGCCAGGTACTTCCCGTGCCATCAGGTAGTCTCCTGTTTCGTAAATAATATCGAAGTTGCAGGATTCTAGAGTTTCACTCAGCGACTGCCGAACGCCACTAGCAGGAGCAGCAACAGTAAATAAGCAGGTGTATCTAGCCATGACTCAACCTAGATGAGCGACATCACGACTTTGCTACCAACATTTTTTTGTATAGCAAAGTGTACAAAGTCTAGGTTAGCAATAGATGTCATTTTGATACCAATTTTTAAATTTTGAATTTGACTATCGATTCATAAAAAGCCTGATACATAAACCCTTCAAACATTTACTCGCCTTAATTATTTTTTGAATGGAGGCAAGTAAAGCCATCGAAATAAACGGACGATCGTATCAATTAACGGCTCATATACCGATCCTATTTGGATTGTGAAACTGCATTCCTGTTACCCTATCCCAATCTGAACAGGCTCGCCCTATCAAAATTACAGGCACCAATACAGATAGTTTAATAATGACTATTTACGGGGAAAGTATTTGGGAGAGGCTTTCTATGCAGGGCAAATTTATCGTGTTTGAGGGTGTCGAGGGATGTGGAAAAACAACGCAGCTTGAGCGATCACGCCAATGGTTGATTGAAAGCGGCTGGCTAGCCCAATTACAGTCAAAAGGGCATCTACAGAATCTTGTGACCACCCGCGAACCAGGAGGAACCCAGTTGGGTTCAGGCATACGTCAACTCTTGCTTGGTCAACCTAATCAGGAACCAATCCATGATCGGGCAGAACTGCTCCTCTACGCCGCCGATCGGTTTCCAGCATGTTGAAGGATTTCTTCGCCCCAACTTGAACCAGGGAGCATTAATCCTGTGCGATCGCTATACAGATTCCACCATTGCCTACCAGGGCTATGGCCGGGGATTGGATCTGTCCCTCATTGACCAACTCAATCTCATTGCGACCAACGGACTAGAAAGTGACCTAACTCTCTGGCTCGACCTGGATGCCGAAACCGGATTAGCAAGAAGCCGTAAACGTGGGACGCTCGATCGTATTGAGCAAGCCGACCTCAGTTTTCACCAGCGCGTTCAGCAAGGCTTTATCGCCCTCGCCCTCGCCCACCCAGCACGTATCGTTCGCATTGACGCAAACCATCCCCAGCAGATGTGGCAGAACAAATCCAGCTTGTGTTGAGCCAACGTCTACACGAATGGTACAAAATCTAGAGTTCCTCCCCTCATCCTCCCCCTCACTCCCCTCCATGCTCCCTTTTGCCCCTCTCGTCGGACAATCTCAAGCCGTTGAACTGCTGACCCAGGCAGTTGAGAAACAACGGATTGCTCCAGCCTACCTCTTTGCTGGACCATCTGGAACAGGGCGCGGATTGGCAGCAGAATGTTTCATCGAGCTTCTGTTTAATGTTGTCGATTCTGCGGCAGGAAGTACAGCTTCAAAAATGTGGCAACCTTACGCCATCGGATTCAGCAGCGAAACCATCCCGATTTGCTGTGGGTAGAGCCAACCTACTTACATCAGGGGAAGCGGCTTTCGGTATCAGAGGCGATCGCGGCAGGCGTTCGGCGGAAAACCCCACCCGTGATTCGCCTGGAGCAGGTGAGAGAAATTGCTCAGTTCCTTTCTCGCGCTCCCCTGGAAGCATCTCGATCGGTGGTCGTGCTGGAGCAGGCAGAGGCAATGGCAGAGGGAGCCGCCAACGGATTGCTGAAGACGCTAGAGGAACCCGGTCAGGCAACGCTTATATTAATAGCACCAAGCCTTGAGTCGTTGCTGCCAACCCTGGTATCTCGCTGTCAGCGCATTCCGTTCTATCGCCTATCAGCAGAGGCAATGGCCCAGGTTCTTCAAAAAGCGGGACAGACAGAAATTCTTCAACATCCTGAGGTGTTACAGCTTGCTCAGGGAAGTCCGGGAGACGCGATCGACCACTGGCAACAGCTTCAAGAGATACCGATCGATCTGCTGCAAGCCATAGCTCAACATCCACGTAGCCAGCGGGAAGCGTTAGAATTGGCCCGCCAGATTGACAAAACCCTGGAACCCGAATCGCAACAGTGGCTCATCGGCTACCTTCAACAAAACTACTGGCAGCAAATTGCGACGAGAACGTCTCAGGCGTCTCTTCAGTCTTCCTCCATTCATCTGCTGGAGAAAACCCGCCGCTATTTGCTACAAAATGTCCAGCCGCGTCTTGCCTGGGAAGTAATGCTGTTGGGCTTGGTGCAGAATCAATAGCCAGGAGGATTCTTAAACCGAACACCGTACTGTGGATCAACGATAATTTCCGGGCTGGGACGTGTGTAGGATTGAACCGGGAAAATCGGGAGATTGGGATAGTAGGAGGGATAGGAGGGAGGAACTGAATAGTAGTAGGGATTTGGATAATTTGGATAATAGGAGTAGTTCGGATAATAAGAACGCCACCGGGGTTAATCCGTCCTGAATTGCGAATGGGCGCATTAACAATGGCTGGATTGACGATTACGGAATTTGGGTAGCCTGAGTTTAACTGTTGATAAACACTTGGTCTACCGTACGTGTATGGAACCGCGTAATAATAGCCGCTGGAGTCCGTAGAAATGGCCCCTGCGGAATTACCGTAAGTGACAGACGAGCCGTTAACGACCTGACCAGGAACAGGAAAGGCGACATTGTAATCAGCATTCGCTGGCGCAGTTTGGGCAAACGCTGGTGAGAAACCAGCACTCATTACCAGGGAATTGCAAAGCTCAGGAGACGAGTATTGAGGTGCATTGGGAATCAACTCCAACCAAACGTTATCTAAGGAAATCACTGTCTGGGTTTCCAGCTACAAACGGTAACGTGAGGAATTCTCACCATCTCGAACCTATAGGGTCCAAAATCATTTAGGAAAACGGAAGGCTTTTTCCTCAATCCAAATAGCATAGCTATACTCTCAGCGTAGCTCGTTTCAATCGGGGGCGGGAATTATTGTTGGATGGGCTTTGCAACTAATGAACGTATTTGAGCGACAGATCTATGGAAGAGCGATTGACCCAGGAGCAACTGATCAAACTGGTCGCTGAAGTCGATCGACTGACCCAACTTCGTCAGGATGAGGTCGATCGGCAGCAGGTAGAGGCCATCTTGCGGGAACTGAGCCTGCCCCCGAGTTACTCGACGATGCCATGATCCAATTACAGCGGCGGGAAGCTCTGGCCATCCAGCAGCGGCGCAACCGATGGATACCGGCAGGAGTAGCGGCTGGAATCATCGTTATTCTGGCGGGAGGCGGGTTTTGGTTTCAGCAAAATCAGCGGCTGCTTTCTCGGGTTTCTGCCCAACAGGAGCGAATCACTCTGGTTCAGGACGGGGAGAACCGTTGACAGAGTTTTCCCGCCAGGCCAGCCCAGAGTTGTTTTACCAGGTCACGCTGAAGGATGCACCAGTCGGTAAAAGCCTTTCCCTTTCTTGTGATTGGGTTGCCCCGAATGGGCAGGTTGTTAAGCAGAACCATTACCAAACGCGCGAGATTAACACGCCCATTTGGGAAACCCATTGTCGCCATCGGCTTGAGCCTGCATCCCCAACTGGAACCTGGAACGTCCGGATGTTCCTGGATGATCGCCTCCTTAGCGACACCACATTTGTAGTGAAATGACCTGTGATGGATACGCTCCAGCCCATACTTTCAACTCATCCTCACCAGTTTGTTGGCTACTGGGGATACGGCGATGAATCTGCGCTGGAGAATCAGCTCAGCGAAATCCTAGATCATGCCTTCAACAAAACGTCTCTTCAACCGTTCATAAAAAGGGAAACCCTAGCAGCAAATCTTTCCATTCAGGTTCTTACTGGAACGTTGCCTGTGTGGGATTGAATCCAGCGGCAAACTCATGTGAGGAAGCAGAACAAACCGTTCAACCCAATTCAACAGAGATCATTGCGGCGCTTTCTGCTTCGGGCTTATGGAATTGTCAGCTATCCGATGACGCCTGTCTTCCTGATGCTTGGGTAAAAACGCAGGATGGGCGTTTGATGCTGGGACGTGAGCCGTTTGGACGCGTACCTCTGTATTGGACCCAATCCGGGCAAGTCATTTGGTTTGCCTCTCGCCTGAATCTCCTGCTGCCTCTTGTTGAATCAACTCAAATCAGCGTTCCAGCCCTCTATGGATACAGTTGCTTCTCCTATGTTCCAACGCCGCTGACTCCCATTGAAACCATTTTTTCTGTCCCTGCTGGAACAGAAGAGCGGTGGATAAAAAATGAGTCGGAAACGCTCACCCGGACGAATTATCGATCGCTGCATTGGCAGGAGTTTCCCAACCAACTCCAGGATGAGGCAACGGCGATCGACCACCTACAGACTCTCCTCAAAAACGCGGTCTATAGCCAGATTGGCGATTTAGGCGACGAACCAGTAGAATTTTCCTTTCGGGGGACTAGATTCGTCGATCGTGGCGGCTCTACTGGTGCAAGCAGGATTGAACGTGCACGCCTACACGCTCAATTTTGGAACAGCCGGAATCCCGGAATACCCATATGCAGAGCAAGTCGCCCAATTCCTCAACATTCCGCTGGTCAGTGTTGATGCCACACCTCGACGCATTCGGCAAGCGCTGCTTCCTACCGCTCAGGCACTTGATTTGCCGTTTGGGGATGGAGTCAGCGTCCCCCTATATCTGCTTTGTCAAGCAGCGAGTCAGGAAACCCGAGTGATTTTTAATGGGGAAGGCGGCGATCAGCTATTTGCAGGCTGGACCAATAAACCGCTGATTGCAGCCGGAGTTTACCAGGCAAAGCATCCAGCTGGAGAAACCCTTGAGCAGCAGTATTTGCGAACGTTTCATCGGCTGTGCGGGTATGAAGCTAGTTTGTTTCAGCCGGATGTTGCGGCTCACATTAAAGCAATCAATCCTCAAGATTGGCTTCAAGATGCACTTGAACCAACGTCTAATGGTTCCTTGCTGCATCGGCTACGTTGCGCGAACCTGCTGCTAAAGGGGCACAAAACATTCATCCCCGTGCCACACACCTGGGATTTGCCCACAGCTTAAAGGTGCGATCGCCCTTTTGCGATCTGGCTCTAGCTCAAGCAACATTCCAAATAGCGCCAGAGCTTTATCTACAAGGGTCCTGTGAAAAGTACATTCTGAAACGGGCCGTGGAGTCGTGGTTACCGCCTGAAATCGTATGGCGGCCGAAGCGCGGCATGGGCGTTCCCCTCACCTCCTGGTGCTTGAACGAGCTTTGGCACGACTTGGGGGCCTGGTTAAATCCGGCACGACTACAGGAAGAGGGATTTTGGAACCCCTCTCTGGCTGTTCGTATTGCGGCAGGGGAACTGGGTACTATTCAAAATCGCCGGATCGGAGAATGCTTGTGGTTATTGCTGATGTGGCAGGTGTGGCAGCAGGCAACGTTAGGGCAAGCAGGGCAGGGATTTTCACTGAATCATCCCTTCTGGCTTCCCTCCTGGCTGGGACGACACTATCTCCAATTTCGTAGAAGGAGCAAGGAATGGTGATACAAGAGATTAATCGCCGATCGCCCATTATCTGTCCTCCTTTTCCATTGAATTTGGCAGAAGAACTGCTCGCAACTTACGGTTCCCCACTCTATGTTTACGAGGGCGATCGCCTGCGCCAAACCATCCGCCACATCACCCACGCGATTCCCCATCCTCGTACGCAATTTCACTTTGCCAGCGTCACCAATAGCAACCTCTCACTGCTTCGTATCTTTCGGGAAGAGGGATGGGGACTGCATGCCAATACCCCCGGCGATGTTTACCTTGGGATTCAAGCAGGTTTTCATCCCGATCGCATTGTTTACAGCGGCAGTAACTTAAATTGTGCTGACATGGAGCAACTTCTGCAATGGGGTGTAGCAACACTCAATTTTGACAGTTTGTCTCAATTGCAAATCTTCTGTGAGGTGTATGAGGGAGGGAGGGGTCAGGGGTCAGGGTCAGGGGTCAGGGGTCAGAATCAATTCAAAATTCAAAATTCAAAATTCAAAATTCAGAACTGACCCATCCTCATCCCTCATCCCCCCATCCCTCCCTTCCCCTTCGTCTTGGCTTGCGTCTCAACCTCCCTCAATTAACTGGAGATAGCCGGATTGGGGTGCGGCCAGAAGAGTTTCCAGCGGCGATCGCCCTGGTTCAAGAAGCAGGTTTAAAGCTGACGGGGCTTCACTTCTACCGGGGACCGGAACCAATGCAACCACTGCATTTACCCAGGTAATTGACGCAGTGCTGGAAACCGTCAGGCAGCTACCGGATTGGGAATACCTGGATTTCGGCGGTGGATTTGGCTATCCCTATCGTCACGGTGGACCAACATTCGATTGGGAGCAATTCGGTTCAGCGTTGACTCGTCACCTTCACTGTTTAAATCGCCCCATTGATTTGATTATTGAACCGGGGAGGGCCGCGATCGCCGAATGCGCCACGCTTCTATGCCAGGTTGTTTCAATCAAATGGCAAAACGAAAAACAAATCGTCGGCGTAGATACCACTGTCGCAAATCTCTCAGTTCCATCCGTTCACGGGGGCTATCGAGAACTTGTGAGTTGGAAGGGGATAGGGGATTAGGGGTCAGGGGCCAGGTATCAGGGGCAGGGGGCAGGGGGCAGGGGCCAGACATAAGGGGACACGGGGACACGGAGACAGGGAGGCTCTCAGTCCTCAGTCCTTAGTCCTCAATCCTCAGTCCTCAGTCCTCAGTCCTCAGTCCTTAACTTCAATTCAAACCTCATCCCTCAAACCTCAATACCTCCTCATCCCTCATCCCCCATCCCCCATTCCCCACCTTCCCCTCTTTCCCAACCGATATCTGCGGTAACACTACCTATTCCGCGATTATTTGGGTAAAAACTGTTTGCTGCCTGCCCTTGAAGTGGGTGATATTCTAGCCATCCTGGATGTTGGGGCGTATGGGTATGCGATGTCCTCCCATTTCCTGCATCGCCCCAGACCCGCAGAGGTTTTACTGGAAGCAGATGCCCATCGACTCATCCGAAAGCGGGAAGATTACAGCGTCCTGCTGGAAAATCAAGTGTTTAATTGATCGATTTCTATCCCTGTCTCCTGATATAGCTATTGCCATAATTATTAGGACAGTCCGCTTACCCAGAATGAGCTAAATATAATGCTTTCATCCCTGACACCTGATACCTGCTATACCTGACACCTGCTATTCATTACCACCTGTATGAAGTGCATTCAATGTGGAACCGATAATACGCTGAAGGATCGGACAGACAACAGTGGACGGTGCAAAAGTTGCCGTCATCTGTTTGCGTTTGAGCCGACAAGTATGGGGGCGACGAAAATTACCGATCCGATGTTTGCGAAGGCGCTTGCAGACATCTCTGCGGATGGTTCTCTGTTTTTACGCCTAAACAACTGCATTATTTGCTAGAGCATCGCTTACGAAGAAAAACCTATCAAATGGGTTTATGCTTCTATTCTTCTTTGTCTTTCTCAACATTTGGGCACCTGGTTTTATTGGGGGCATTTTATCAGCAGCAACGGGCGCTCGTTTTACTCCGTTTCTGTTTGCTTCCGTGCTGATTAATGCTATCTTTATCCTCTTTCTATTTCAAACAGGCCAATCCAACAAACTAACGCACCATGCCCGTCGGCAGAGTGCTAGAAGTCTACAAGTTATTGGAGGCATCATTCTTCTAATTGGAATATCAGTTAGTCTTTTTATTTTCAATTCATTCCCAATATTTGTAGTTAGCATTTTACTGGGCATGACAAGTATTTATTTAGGGACTCGACAACTTTCGAGGCAATCTGAAATTACTCAATCATTTATAACAAGTCCACAGGTATTTCAAAGTTGGGTAGGAGCATGGGAACGGGTCAATCCTTCAATTGATAAACTGCTTCCGCCTGCCCGTGAAACAAATCAGCCCGTTTCAATTAATCCGGATGTTACTGCTTATAGTTTCGATCGACTCGTTGTATGCGATCGAGCCGATATTGCCCATTTCTTAATTGCTAATAATTTCCATTTCGAAAATAACTGTGCCATTCTCAGCATTACTGGCTATCCACAGAGCATTTTGAAACCACAATGGAGATGTTGCGCCGTAATCTACAACTGAAGGTTTACGCAATTCACGACTGTTCTCCTGAAGGAATCCAATTGGTTCATCATTTACGATTGAGCAGCCAGTGGTTTCCAGACAATCAAATCGCCATTTTGATATTGGCTTACTGCCTCGTCAAATTCTTGCTAGTAAGGGCATGTTTGTTCAAAGCTCAACCGAGTCAGCTGGAGCCGCTAGACAGCTTCCATCTGAGGTTCGTAAAGAGCTTTCTGCGGCTGAAATTGCCTGGCTGGAAGCCGGAAACTATGTCGAATTAGAATCCTTTTCACCCAAGCGATTGATTCACGTTTTGAATCACGGCATTGCAAGAAGTCGGGATCTTAGCAGCGATGATAGCGCTTTGATTTTAGTCGGTGATTCAGGTGGTTATATCTACGCGTCCGATAGTTTCGGTTAACTGTCTCGGATAAGAGCAAACAAAATTAAGAATATTCATCAAATTTGCTCTCAATAAATGTTAGATTTGAATTTGAAGAGGAGCAATCTTGTTCTGTAAAATGTCCCAGATAATCTCATGATCAATTTGGAAGTAAGTACGAATAAGAATGTCTCGTAAACCTGCCATCTTACGCCATTCAATTTCAGGAGAACGATCTCGCAAATCAGTTGGAATATTCTTGACGGCTTCTCCAATAACTTGAAGATTTAGCAGTACGGCATCGTAGGTACGTTCATCTGAAACAAATTCATCAAAACTAATATCCCGAGTGTAACGCTGAATTTTGGTGCAGCTTGCAACAATATCTTCTAGATAAAGTTTGAGATTACGCGACACGAATTGCTTCTCGCTCAACAATTTCACGGATTTGCGGCTTTAGAGAAGATCTAGTTACTAAATCAACCTTCTTGTTAAGCTGATCTTCCAAGTAAAGTTTCACGTCCATATAACGATCAAATGTCAACGGCGGTTCGAGATCAACAAGAAGACCAACATCACTATCAAACGTTGCTTCATCTCGTGCAACAGAACCCAAAATGGCCAGAGATTTGACTCCAAGATTTGATAGAGCAGATTGATGTTGTTTAAGAATTGCAAAAACACGATCACTCCATAGGATTTCCCTTCTATAGGAAAGCTGCGATTTTTGCTGAATGAGACTTACGAAAACCTTGGAGGTTTTGGCAGAATTTGTAAGTCCTGCTGAAATTACCATATGCTTTGAAGGTTCAAAGTGAAATTGGGCAAAATATCTTCGCCAGAAAGTGTTGCCGGAGCTTCTAAAATTTCTACGTCTTGGTCTGGACGATAAATCTCTACACGACGAGTTTTCCATCCAATAACCAACCGAGCTTAACTCCATTACTAATGTATTCCTGCATTTTCTCCTGTAGCTCCTTCAAACTATCCGTTGGAGATAGGAGTTCTAAAACAAAATCAGGGGCAATTGGAGGAAATTTTTCTTTTTCTTCTGAAACCAGACTATCCCACCGATTCTGATGAACCCAGGCAACATCAGGCGATCGCTTCGCTCCACCTGGTAACAGAAAACACGTTGAGGAATCAAAAACTTCACCAAGCTTAGCTTGCTCATTCCACACAACGAAGCGAGTTGTTAGCTTTGCATTATAAATTCCGGTATCCCCTCCCGTTGGAGCCACGATAATTAACTCACCCTTCTCGTTCTGCTCAAACTTGACATCGGGATTCGCCCGACAAACCTCCAGGAATTGGTCATCAGTTAATTGAAGAATCGGGTTCAATCTGAGCGTGACCGATGTCATACAGCAACCCCAGATTTTTGACGCGCTTGGATTTCTAAATAGATAAGCAGTGCATTCATATCCGCCGGATTCACGCCTCCAATTCGGGCGGCTTGGCCAATCGTCAATGGTCGAACAGTTGCTAATTTTTCCCGTGCTTCCTTCGATAATGTAGCAATGACTCCGTAGTCCAAATCTGCGGGCAGTTTGCGGTGTTCTTGGCGGGCGATTTGATCGATCTGGTGCTGCTGACGTTGGATATAGCCCGCGTATTTGATGTCAATCTCTGCACCTTCCTTCTCCGCCCGATCGCACTCCGGATTGCCTAAGCCAAAACGCTCCAGATCCCCATAATGGAATCCGGGCTTCCGCAGCAAATCGGCAAGCGTAATGGAACCTTTGATCACCTGCTGAGTGTGGGCAACGATTTTCTTACCCAGGTCATCGTGTTCTTTGACGCGAGTTTCGTGGAGGCGCTCTTTTTCGGCGGCAATCTGTTCTTGCTTACGAGTAAACAGATTCCAGCGACGATCGTCAATCAGCCCAATCTCCCGACCAAGAGGTGTGAGGCGTTGATCCGCATTATCCGATCGCAGCAGCAAGCGGTACTCGGAGCGGGACGTCAGCATCCGATAGGGTTCGCGTAAATCCTTCGTACACAGGTCGTCAATCAGCGTCCCGATGTAGCTTTGTTCCCGTGGGAAGATAATCATCTCCTGGTTGCGGCAGAAGCGGGCGGCGTTAATGCCAGCGACGAGGCCCTGAGCAGCGGCCTCTTCATACCCTGTGGTGCCGTTGATTTGGCCAGCGCAGAACAATCCTTCCAGCTTTTTAGTCATCAACGTTGGGTAGCACTGGGTTGCCGGAAGGTAATCATACTCGACCGCATAGGCTGGACGCAGCATGGTGCAATTTTCCAAACCGGGAAGCGATCGCAGCATTTGCAGTTGAATTGGCTCCGGCAATCCAGTCGAAAACCCCTGGACGTAAATCTCTGGAATGTCCCGCCCCTCGGGTTCCAGAAAAATTTGGTGGCTTTCCTTATCGACAAAGCGCACAATCTTGTCTTCAATGCTGGGGCAGTAGCGCGGACCTTTTGCATCAACCCAACCACCATACACAGGCGACAGATGGAGGTTTTCTCGAATGATGTGATGGGTTTCAGCGGTCGTGCGGGTCAAGTGACAGGGCATTTGCTCCCGCTCAACCCAAGCTTCCGGGTCAAAGCTAAACCAGCGAACCTCTGTGTCGCCCGGTTGCGGTTCCAGGATGTCGAAGTTGATGGAGCGGCGATCGACCCTGGCAGGCGTCCCCGTCTTTAACCGACCCGTTTCAAAATTGAGTCGATTCAGCGTGTCTGTAAGCCCAACTGCCGCAAATTCCCAGCCCGCCCGGCAGACATCGACTTACTGCCGACCCAAATTTTTCCCCCAGAAATGTCCCTGTGGTTAGGATGACTGCTTTACATTGAAAAGCTACGCCAAAGTAGGTTTGAAGCCCAACCACCTCATCGTTTTTGCCCAGCACCAAATCGGTTGCCATGCCTTCTCGGATGACCAGATTTTCCTGGTTTTCCACAATGCCTTTCATGATGGCGGCGTACTCACGCTTGTCGGTTTGTGCCCGCAATGCCCATACAGCCGGACCTCTAGAGGAATTGAGGATTCGCTTTTGCAGGTAGGTACGATCGGCCATTTTGCCAATTTCACCACCCAATGCATCCACCTCATGCACCAACTGCGATTTAGCTGGACCTCCCACCGCTGGATTGCAGGGTTGCCACGCAATTTTGTCTAGATTCAGCGTCAGGAGTAATGTACTGCAACCAAGACGAGCCGTTGCCAGCGCCGCTTCGCAACCTGCATGCCCGGCTCCAACAACAACAACATCGAACGCATCTAGAAAATCAACGGATGGGTTCATTTTAGAGAATTTAGGGTTTCAAGCTTTATTTTAACGGTTCGTACCCACGCTTAAAGGTTGTCCATTGAGCAGCTAATGAGTCGTAAAGAACAATGCAATGCTTGTAGCTACTGTTCGTCTGCTATTATCTTTTCTCTAATTGCTGATAGTTGATGCCTTAAAGCTAATACAAACGCACAGTTGTTTTTGATAAGCCTTCGACCTACAAAATAAATCTCGGATTTGAATTATAGGATTTGTATATTGTCAAATCTAGGGTTATTTGATTTGAGCAAAATATACATGGGCGTATTTTTTTCTTTCCAATATTCAACAGTAGTTTGCAAGATGTGAAAGGCGATCGACCATTGGGAAGGATGGTCTTGAGCAAAGTACTCTGGACGATCGTAGAGAAGGATGGATTTATTAATTGGGACGATCGAAGGGTCTGTAATGCATTCCTCAAACGCGTCCCAGTTGTAGCCAAAGTAGGATGGAAAGTGCATTACTTTGGCACACTCTTGAAGAAATTCGGCTTTGTTTCTAATGTTCTGGCCATTGATATAAAACAGCGTCCAGCCCTGCTCCTGCAGTTGAGAAGTTAGGAAATCAGGATTAATTTCCGCAATAACTCGATAGAGTCCCGGTTCACGATCGCCTTGAAGAATGGGGGTTAATGCTTCCATTGGGTTAAGGCATCCTTACTCTAAAAAAACTTTTGTAGTGGTCGTTTGTGTAGTAAAACTCGCCATTTCTTCCCGTGACAATGCGACGTGCCCCTCGATCGAAGGATCCTGGTGTGCGCACTGTATATTCGCGGTAATACCCTCCTGGTTCGATCGGAAGAATTCGTTCCCGATTGCCAAAAATAACGCCATCCTGCTCGTAAGGAAACGGTCCCCCTTGTTTAATCAGGGTAATGGTTTTTCGGGCTTCTGGTGGTAGCTGCTGAACTGTAATTGTTCGAATTTGAACGTTTCTGGCAACGGCCCCAGGAAATAGGCTTCCAGTTTGTGCTAATGCCGTCTGAGGTAAGCTCAATCCGGCAAAGGTCAAACTAATCAGCAATAAACTGATGGCATTCTTGAGCAACTGCATAAACAGAGGATGGCAATGGAGTGGGGGGTGGGGCCTTTTTGAAGGAGGAGAAATTAGATAGAACACCGCAGAGACACAGAGAACGCCGAGAGAATCCCTGCGACCTTCGTAGCTTTGCAGCGGATGTTTTGGGTTACTTCCTCTTTCTCTCTAATCAGCATATTTCAGCGCTTACTGTATAAACATCATTTTCTACCGAAAGGCGAATAGAGAATCTACCTTGAGTCAAATGAAAAACCGGATATTGATCACCAAAATTAGACTAAATGTGATTTACAGAGGAAATATGGCACTTAAGCTTACGGTTCCAACGATTAGTGGTCCAGAGTCTGCGCAAAACCTGAAGGAAACCATTTTGACATCCGAACCAGACGCCAAGGTCGAAATTGATACCGTGACCAAGACGGTGACTGTTGACGCAAAAGCGTCTGAAGAAACCTTCAAACAACTAATCACGGCTGCAGGCCACAAGATCGCATAGGAGAGCTTGTCTCCGGTTATTTAGGAGTTGGCTCGTAGTGGCAAATCCATAATCGAGCGGTAGTGGAATTCTATCTGATTTATGGTGGCAGATTGGCGGCCAGAGTCCCACTGACTCCGTTCGAAAAGGTTGCGACGCAATTCGTCCATATCGATCGTCGTAAGTTTGCCGTTGGCAATGATGCGATCGCCTCCTACCCAAACGCTCTCTACTGCTTGAGCCGGACGTCCCAGAACCAGAAGGCCGATCGGATCGGTTCGAGGCAGCAGGGATAGGCTCGTCAGGTCATACAGCACAAGGTCTGCTTGCTTTCCTACGGTTAAAGAGCCAAACTGATCTGCCATTCCCAACCCAGTCGCACCCCAAGTGCTGCAATTTCCACTGCACGACGGGGTGTAATCCAGTTTTGGTAGTCAAAATCTGTAACGTTGTGAAGGATCGTTCCAATCTTGACCGCTTCTAAAAGGTCTTGGGAGTCATTGCTGGCAGCACCATCGCAGCCGAAAGCAACATTTACTTCCGCCTTCAGGTAATGGAGAATAGGAGCAATACCGCTGCCCAGACGAAGGTTGCTCAATGGGTTGTGGACGACTGTGGACTGCGTCTCTGCCAGGATGGTAATCTCAGCATCATTTAACCAGACGCAATGGGCCAAGGACGTACGTGGCCCCAGAAAGCCAATTTGTTTCAGATGCTCCACCGCAGAGCAGCCGTACTTTTCCTGAGCCAGCATTTTCTGCGCTTTAGTCTCTAGCAGATGGGTATGGAGGGGAAGTCCATAGCGGTCGCTCAGCTCGATACAGCCTTCAAATAGTGCATCAGATGAAAGCTGAAAGCCCGTAGGCGCAGGCAGAACATAAATTCCTTCAGCGGGGCGATGAAACGTGTCAATCACCTCTTGAATTAGTGCCAACGTTTCTTCCGTAGAGCGCAGGTACGGTTCATGGCTCTGCTGAGTTTTGCCATTGGGAATGCTGGCAACTAGGGTTTCGTCCTGAATGAGTGGCCCAACAAAGGCTCGAATGCCAATTTCGCGATAGCCACGAACCGCTGCTGCGATCGTCTCCATCTCCCGTCCGGGAATCAGCACCAGATGGTCTACTACGCTAGTTCCGCCCGTCAGCAACGTTTCAGCAGCCGTGCCCAGTGCACTCAGATAAACCTGCTCAGGATCGAGTGGAGCGAAATCATACAGTTCACCAATCCACAGCTCTAAGGGAACGGGAGGAATCAATCCCCGCTGCCACATTTCTGAGGAATGGGTGTGGGCATTGACAAAGCCAGGAAGCAGCAGTTTGTTGCGCCCATCCACAGCCGTTCCTACCACACTTAAATCGGGACCGATCGCAGCAATATGTTGTTCAACAATTTGAACATCAACGGTTTGATAGCCTTGACCAACCGGAATTAAAGCACTCTGAATTGTAAAACTCACAATCCCAACCCATAGCAACAGGAGGATAGAAGCAGCAATATTACAGAAATGTAACGACTGCTTTCTGCATTATTCCACACCCTCAAGCAGCACAAACAATACTTGATTGCTCATAGGGTCTATGGTTCCACAATTGATCCCATGAACACCAGCGTCCCGGTTTGGTTGTCGCGAATGGCACAGAAGAAGGGACGATCGACCACCATATTAAACGGTTCACTTGGCATGGCGGACGTTGCCCGAATGCCAACGGAAGTTACGGCTGCCGCTTCAGTGCCCTCTTCGTTAACATCTACAAACGTCTTATGCTTTACCTCACTGATTCGCGTCGGAACGCTACTGATACCAGAGAAGTTGGACTGGGCCGGATTAAAGGCGTTAGCCATCCCTAATGCCGACAGAGCACGATTTAATTCAATCTCGTACTCCAGCTTAAAGCGAGGAATTTGAATAGACCCCTGGCGGTTGCGAAGTTGTCCCACCCATTGTTTCCAGGTTTCTGGATTCAGTTGCTTGTAGAATTCAGAGAGGCTGGAGGATTTTTGGGAAGAAAAATCACCATGTTCATTCGTCGCTTCTCGCCATATGGCAAGCTAACCGCCTGAAACTGGTCGTTCTTGAAGTAGCGATACTCACCACTTTGAGACATACTGGGATGTGGTTTTGGGTTCCATCCAGGCGGTAAAACGGTCGATCGACTGTTAGCTGCTTATCAAATGGTCTGGACCAGGCACCTTTGAAGTAAATGGCGTTGATTAAAAACAGCACGTCGTCTGGATCAAGCGTTTGCACAATTTCAGCAATTTTTCCGCGCGTTTTTCCTTGACCCAATTGTTAATCGTTACTGGAGCACCAGGATTGCTAAAGTTTAGGTTTGTTACCTCTGCCCCATAAAACTGCCGATTTCGCTGCAAAAAGTCCGGTTGGAAGGGAATACCCTGACGCGCCCAGAGTGAATTCGCGATCGCCAACTGCACTTTAGGATCTGGATTCTCCAGAAGCGTCTTCAGCTCCGTATTGGCATGGTTCAATTCATCCAGACTCATACCATTCAAGTCTAGTGCCTTGGCCATTGCTGCTTGAGTCTCGCCGCTGGCCCCGTTGTAGACCATATCCAGCGCGATCGCCACACTTGAGGGGACACAAACACGTTCTTGCCCTGGTCTTGCTTAAGAATTTCCGAGAAAAGCTTGAAGCCAAATCGCGTGTTAGCGTCAACTAGTTTAGGATTCACGGCCTGATTCTGTTTCATGGCAATAGATTCTCGTTGCGGCGTTGGTGGGGTATTGGCATTGGCGACACGTTCCTGGAGAGTACTGGATTGTTCTTGTCCACTTACTTGCAAACATCCCATCAGAGCAAGCAGGATTAAACTAATTGCGGCAACTCCACCCACACCTTTGAGCGTACGCTGAGCCATTTCTACACTCCTACCAAACGCGCCTGATACAGTCCTACCATCCCAGCATGTCACGCTTTAAGGGGAGAGAAGGGACGGTTGCGATTTTGGTAACTGAGGAGAGTAAAGGATAAGGGATGAAGGCTAAAGGATAAAAGATGCGAGCCAGCACAACTAATGAAAGGTAGAGGATGAGGGGTAGAGTTATTTGAGCCTTTATCCTTCATCCTTTATACTTTCTCCCTCATGCCTCCCCGTTCTCTTTTGCCTTTTCTGATTGCTTTTCTGGTGTTGCGTCTGGTGTTCTGGTTCGCCACGTTTCCCAACCCGGATGAGGCTTATTACTGGCTTTGGGGGCAGCATCCGGGATTGTCATATTACGACCATCCTCCCCTGCAAGCGTGGATTCAGGGGCTTTTACAGCAACGTTTGGACGATCGTTTGTTGTGCTGCGGTTGCCTAATTTAATCAGCAGCGGGGTCTTTTTCTACACCTATTACAAAATTATTCGCTATCTCTATGGCAGGGATGCTCACCCATACTTTTGGCTGACGGTCCTGTTGGTGCTTGCTTCACCGCTGTATTTTCTATTTCTGGCGTTGGCGTGGCATGACCATCTCCTGATTACCTTTTCCCTAATTGCCGCCTATTGGTTTATTCGGTTTTTAGACAGCTACCTGGAGAATGGCAGGGGTGACAGTTGGCGACTGTATAGCGCAGCAGCAGCGATCGCGTTAGCAGGGCTTTGCAAATACAATACTGTATTCGTTGTTTTGGGGTTTGTGGCCGTTCTAATTGCAGACAAACGACTGCGTTTACTTTGGCGCGAGCGTCGAATTTATCTGGCAGGTGCGATCGCGGCCTGTGCCCTCATTCCCATTCTGCTTTGGAATGTTTCTAACGACTTCCAATCGTTTCACTATTACGTCGATCGCAGCGTCAACACAGGCAGTTTCAGCTTAAAAATAGGTCCATGCCTGAATTTCTTGCTGTTCTCGTTTCTTCTAGTATCTCCATTTAACTGGATTGGTTTCTTCCGCAGTCTGAAACAACCAGCCCAATCCGTTTTCTCGCGATCGACCTATTTCTCCGTCGCCTTCTGGGTCTTTATCATTTCGACCGTCACGCTAACCGTTATTTCCCTACTCTCTGCCGCATTGTATTACTGGAACATTACAGCCTACTTGTTACTGTTTCCATTGATTCCAACATTCTTTCTGAAAGCAAAAAACAGAGACCAACGGGCGGAAGGGGTGAGGAGTCAGGGGTCAGGGTCAGGAGTCAGGGAATAAGGTCTCAAATCTGATACCCCATTACCCATTACCCATTACCCATTACCCAACTCAAAACTTCATCCCAACTCCCCTCTTCTGGAGCGGTCAATTCTATGGTCTGCTGTTCGCGTCTCTGCTGGTCATACACTACAGCGTCTTGCCAATCTCCGCTCTGTTTAGCAAAACAGAAGACCCCGACTCGCGCATGTTGTTTGGCTGGGACAACGTTGCTGCGGTAGTCACTCAGGAGGAAGAAACGTTAGGCTCCAACCCCTTTTTGGCAACGACGGACTATCGTTCTGCATCGGCGCTGGCGTTTCAGTTGAATGACCGGAATGTGTTAGCGATGTCCGATCGGGTTGATCAGTTTGACTTCTGGTACACCAGCGATCGGGAATTTAAGGGCAGAAATGCCGTAATTTTATCCGACGATTGGCATCCTACCCCACCTGAGCTGCTTTCCCAATTTGAGCAAAGCTCAGCACCTACAACAATTCCAGTTACGCGCTTTGGTATCTGGATCAAAAACTATTACCTTGTAAAGGCTATCGCTTCAAAGGAGGGGAGGTTTCCTAGACTTTCTGCTATAATAGTACTACTAAAGATTAGGACAACCAAACTGCTTAGCGTATTGCGATAGCTGGTTTTCATACTCAGCACTCAGTCCTCAGCACTCAGCACTTTGCTATACCGAATTATTTTGGATCTTCAACGTCGTGTGCTGGTGTAGGTTTGCTACCCGTGTTCCGCACGTTCATGATCTTGCCTAACAGGTCAAACCAGAAGGGAGCACCCATCGAGATGGCGATGCCCGTTACTAACCATCCCATAATCCGTCTTAGTGTCTCTGTCGGCTTCGTAAAAACTAGTTGCAGTGCAGCAGGAACATCCTGTGGAGCTTTGGCTCCCAAACATGCTTGACGGAGATCGTTTGTTTCCGCGATTCTGCTGGGTGGGGCAGCAGGTTCACCTGGCGAGACAGGATTTCCCTGGGAGAGCGTACTGGCTTTACAGCGAAACTGTCGAATCAGGTTTGGCGGATCCCACCCGATCGGGAGGGTCAGGTCACGCAATGCGGCATCGGTGCTTACCTTTAAGTCCTCAAGGTCTTTCTCGGTCAGGGGACGGGCAGAATTAGCCGTAATTTGGGCGGCCCGATCGGTCACCACCTTTCGCAAATTTTCGTCGCTCGATAATCGGTCTGCAATGAAAAATGAGTCCGAGTTGGTAATGATTGCCAGAAACAGGCCAATGATAATGGCGACTCCCTTGGCATTGCGCTTATAAACGCCAGATGCGCGATCCATCGATCGGTCAAACCAGAGAGCAATTTCTTCCCGAAACTGGTTCACGTAATTCTCTGTTTCGCCCACTCTCGTATGGGCACGTCGAGCAAGGGTATCGAGACTGTCACGAACCGGTTGGGGAATTTTGCTTAGAATCTGCCGGATCGACTGATAGGTTTGATAATTCTCGTAGGTTTTGCGATCGTCATCGGTTAGCCCGCCCGCAGTAATCAGGTTTGATAACGCTTGCTCGGTATAAAGTCGGCGTTGCTCATTGCTGAGGTCTTTCAAGGCGATCGGTTTCTCTGCCCCTGATTGACTTCATCTAACCGGGTGGCAATTTCAGCATCCACTTTTTCGGCGATCGCTCCCGCCCGAGTTGTGAGTGCATCATACGCATCTGCAAGCTCCTAAAGGTTTTGCTGCCCTGATTTGCAATTTCAGCAATTTCAAACGCGTTGGGACGGAGACCACCCGCTAAAATGGCCCGTTCGTTATTCTCGCCAAAAAGCCCCAGCTTGAATAGCTTCAAGCGACGAATGTAGTAATCTTTCGCTTTTTCAGACTCCACCCCTAAATCCGTCGGTTCCAAACTGGAGCAGGAATTGATGTATTCATCGAGGTTTTGACCCATGCGCTCAAGACTAATTGGTAGATCCGCCTGACCTTTCTTGTAGTCCTTGAGAATGTCGTCATAATCCTCGACTAGATTTTTGAATTTCTCGTCCGTGTTCAGGTTTCTGATGCCAACCTTTTCTGCCAGCAGTCGCACCCCACCCCGTTCCCAGTTGTCCCTCAACGATTCATCCCCGGAATCTCTGGGCTACCCGGTTCTTGAGGGGTATAGGTTCCCACAATGCGTGCGACAAATTTTTCCAGCCTCACTTCAGTCAGCTTCTCAGCCAGAACTGAAAGCCCCAAGCTATTCATCAAAGATGTCGCAAACGTTTCGGGAGCAACGTAAGAGGGACCCGTTGCACGATTTCTGCCAAAGGCTCCTCTGCGATTGCCGGGAATAAGCCAACGGGTCACTTCCTGATTCCGCCCGCAACCAGCCCTTTGGCCTCCTGGTTCACGTTTCTGAGGAGTGGATCGTTGTAGAGCTTATCAACCAAATCCTTGACCTGTTCCTGGTCTTTGGTTTCTGTGCCGCCCGCCAATAAAACCTCGATCGCATCTTTTAGATGCTTCGCTCTCCACTGCAAAAGCGTTGTCAGCAACTCTTGCAGTTCAGACGCTAACAGACTAAGAATCAAGTAGATGAACAGTAAGCCAATTGCAACATCGATCACGAACGGTAAATTCATAGCACCTGCCCCAATGATGAACAGTACTATACAGTTTCGCTAGCAAGGAAACCTGAATCCCTTCAACAAAATTTGTGGTTAGTAACCTGATGGGAGAAAAATTTAGGAAATAAGTTGTAAAAAAACATTCCCACCATCAGCACAACCAATTTCTAAATATTTGTCCTAAAACCCGAACCATCACCATCAGCTTCAAGAACGAAAAAGGGTTTCCGTATAACTACCGAACATTGTTTACTTGAAATATCAGAAATCCTGGTAAAATTACGCATATTTCTTGTGATTTATTTGAACGTTTCCTTAAAGAGTGGGTGAAGATCAGGAGGGAAATTAGCCGGATTTTGTCATTTGGTTCCGAAAATCAAATTAGGGTGTTTCCCCGTTAACTCCATTGCCTGCGGCGCTCCTATTTGGTTTGTAAAAGAAATTTCTCCAGAAGTCTTTTCACAAAATGCAGCCTGAAAATGCACGCATAACTCATATAGGACCGAAGGACAGGACAGTGGAGTTGAAGAAAGAGAAGGCGGATTTTGAACTGTAGAACGAACTTTCAATAGATTTGATTACAGACCCAAAGTCCTGACTACTTTAGCGGCAGGTGTGAAGAAGAATGTCAGTTACGTCAGAACTGCTGACAGGTTCTAACCTCCAGAACCTCAGCAACCTTCATCAGTCATCTTTGACAACGGTGCCCTCACCCAACGGATTTGGCTCATCTATTGATGATCAACTGAACGCTCCACTGTGGCAAGGTAGCCCCTCGAGCGCCCTCAGTAGCATCAGCGATACAACTCAGCTTTCTGCCACGTCCCCTACGGTAAGTTCACCTAGCAATCTCCTGTCCCCAGAGATTGACCTGGGCACTTTGGGCAATGCGGCAGTTAACCTGAAAGGTTCAGTTGGGGATACGGACACAGTTAATGTGTACCGATTTAACCTCAACACGGCTGGCAGCTTAAGTCTTTCTCTCCTGGATTTGAGAGCGGACGCCGATTTTAGGCTGATCCAGGATGTGAATGATAACGGCGTTGTGGATCCTGGAGAGGAAATCGAACGATCGGAAAACCGGGGTAGCCGCAATGAGACGATCGGTATCCCATCCTTAGCCGCAGGCACGTATTTTGTCCAGGTGTATCAATACAGCGGCGACACCAATTACACCCTCAGGCTCTCCGCCACACCTGATTCTCGTCCGGTCCCATTGGCTACGCAGACGGCGACGTTGGCTACACAGGCAGTGACCCGCAGTAGCGTCGATGGAGCTGGAAATAATCTGGCAACTGCCCGCAATATTGGAGTGGTGAGCAGCAAACAAACCTTCAACGATTTTGTTGGGAGCACGGATCCCTACGACTATTATCGTTTCACCACCAAAGCGACTGGAACGGTCAATATCTCGTTGACGGGCTTGAGTGCTGACGCGGACCTTCAACTGATTAGTAGCGCTGGAACATCAATTCAGGTGTCCAACAACAACGGCACGGTTGCTGAGTCGATCGTTCGCACATTATCAGCGGGTGACTATTACGTTCGCGTGTATCGATATTCCGGGGACACCAACTACACCCTCAGCCTTTCCTCTACCGCCCAAACCCTCCCATCGGGTTACAGCTCTAACTTTGGCTACGGAGAAGTCGATGCGGCAGCAGCCGTTGCGAAAGCTCTCGGACAAAACCCATTCCCTGCGGTTCCTGACTTGGGCGGCAACCAATGGGATTTGGACCAGATTAAAGCGCCAGAAGTTTGGGCAAAGGCTATACCGGACAGGGCATTACAGTTGCCGTGGTAGACACTGGGGTTGACTACACGCACCCAGACCTGGATGGCAACATCTGGACCAACTCTCGTGAAATTGCAGGCAACGGCGTTGACGATGATGGGAATGGCTATGTAGATGATGTCCACGGATGGGATTTTGTCGGCAATGACAATGCGCCCTTGGACGCAGATGGTCATGGAACGCACGTTTCAGGGACAATCGCTGCCGAAAATAACGGCGTTGGCATTACCGGGGTGGCCTACAACGCCAAGATTATGCCTGTACGGGTATTAGACGAAAACGGTAGCGGCACCAATGCGGCGATCGCGGCTGGTATTCGTTACGCTGCCGATAATGGTGCCAGAGTGATTAACCTCAGCTTAGGGGAGGAAGTACATCGAGCAGTATTCAATCGGCTGTCCAATATGCAGCCCAGAAGGGGGCAGTGGTCGTCATGGCGGCCGGAAATGATGGAAAAAGCTCCCCTGACTTCCCCGCCAATTTAGCAAACCAGTGGGGAATCGCAGTCGGAGCAGTTGACATTAACACGAAGATGACCAGCTTCTCCAATGATGCAGGCACTTCGAAGTTAAATTACGTCGTTGCTCCAGGAGCAAACATTTACTCCACCATTCCAAATAACTCCTACGCCTACTACGACGGCACATCCATGGCGGCACCCCATGTAGCAGGAGTAGCAGCCCTGATTTTGAGTGCCAATCCAAATCTAACGCCTGCCCAAGTCATCAGCCTGCTGACAGGAACGGCCAGTACAGCGGTAACGGCTTAAAGAATTAAGAATCTCAAATTATGAATTGAGAATTAACGTTCAAAACCCATAATTCTCAATTCTTAATTCCTAATTCTTAATTCCTATTTATTGCTCTCATATTCCCAAGTATCGGCGGAGAAAGATTTCTAACGCTTCCATTTTCAGATTGAAGACGGATTCGAGGCGATCGATTTCTGCCGTTGAACAGAAGAACTCATTCGCCAACAGCGTGCGTAATGTTCCTAGGGAACTCCTTAAAGGCGGGTTGAACAGCCCAAGCGCTCCCCGAAGCCCATCAAACGCGAGCAACGGCGGATTGATGACAGTGGGTTCCCGGTTGAAGATGCGGCTCAAAATCTTGGGAACATCTTCACGCTTGAGAATTTCAGGCCCGCCTACGGGAAAAATTTGATTTTGGCCTCCTCGATCGTCGTTGACTCCACTGAAATTCTCGCCAAATCATCGGTGCTGACGATCGACGATCGATGTTGCGGGTCACCAATCAACAGGTAAATTCCCGTTTGCCGGAACCGTTCTGCTAGAGGAAGCAGATTTGACGCAAATCCAGAAGGGCGCAGAATTGTGTAGGACAATCCGCTGGCTTGCAAATATTTCTCGACGGCCCACTTTGCCTTAAAGACTGGGGCATCTTCGTAGCCTCGATCGACTCCTAGCACTGAGATGAAGACAAAATGCTGCACACCTGCGGCTTTTGCCTGATTAATTAACTCAATATTTGCCCGGTAATCAATGGTTTCCGCATTACCGCCCGATCGCTCATTAGAACCGTGGGCGCTGATGACATATTGCACACCCTGACACGCTCTTTGTAAATCCCGATCGCGCTGCAAATCACCAATAAAAATATCAGCCCCCGGTGCTCCAGTTCAGCATAGTGGGACGAGAGGCGAACAAACGCCCGCACAGGAGTATCGCCTTGTCGCAGGAGCCGCACAATTCTACGGCCCAGTCCGCCCGTTGCTCCAGTAACTAGAAACATAACAGCAGTTAGTTGTAGTTGTTGGTCATTGGTTGTTCGCCAAGTGCTACTTGCTTCGAACACCCTCTCAAAGCTAACAATTATCCACTCAACACTAACAGCGATTCATCAACAACCCTCTAAGGTTCGAGAGTGCTGCTGTGATTAACGGATTTTTCAGGAGAAAAAGGGATAAATGGTTTTAATCGTCACACTGATCAATCCGCCAATTCAAGAATGACGGGAACGTGATCACTCGGCTGTTCAAGCTTGCGAGGCGCGACATCAATGGTGCAAGCGATCACCCGCTCATACAGGTCTGGGGTCAAATAAATGTGATCAATCCGCCAGCCTAGATTGCGCCGGAACGCCGCCTGCCGGTAGTCCCACCAGCTAAAGTGGCCACCCCAGAGGTGAATTTGCGAAACCCATCCGAAAACCCCAAACTCAAAACCGTTTGCAGCGCTTGCCGTTCCAAATCGGTCGCCATAACCATTTTTTCTCGCCCAGTTGCATCATGAATATCGCTATCTTCCAGAGCAATGTTGAAATCCCCACAGATAAGGAGGGATTGGGGGTGGAGGGTGCTCCCTGCGTCCCAGTTCCCAACGCTTTTAAGTAAAGATGCAGCGTTTCGAGCCAACGCAGCTTGTAGGCATACTTTTCGCTACCAACTGACGAACCGTTAGGCACGTACAGGTTAACAATCTGAATTCCGTTAATTGCGCCTGTAATCACCCGCTTCTGCTCATCCAAATCAGAAACGCTTTCACCCAAAACGGCAGCAAAACCTGTACTGACGTGGCTTAATGGAGAACGGCTGAAAATGGCGACTCCGTTGTAGCTTTTTTGCCCAGACACGTAAATGTGATAGCCCAGATCAGCGATCGGATCCCTGGGGAAGGCATCATCCGTTACCTTTGTTTCCTGCACGCACAGAACATCCACCTGGGATTCCTTCAACCAGTTCGTAACATGGTCGAGGCGCGTACGAATTGAGTTAACATTCCAGGTCGCAATTCTCAAGGATTTTAGGGGTAACGGCGAAGGAAGGGACAAATAACAAAGCGTTTACAACAGCACAGCTTTGCAAACGCTTTGTACGGTAGGAATACCTACAAGAGGTTCCCAAATAAACAATAAATCGGAGAACTTAGCCTTCAGCGGGATAGATGCTGACCTTTTTGCGGCTCCTGCCATATCGCTCGAAGGTGACTACACCGCTAATCAGAGCAAAGAGAGTATCATCACTGCCACGCCCGACATTGTTACCAGGATGGATTTTGGTTCCCCGTTGCCGAACGATGATGTTTCCAGCCTTAACAACTTCTCCACCGTAACGCTTAACCCCCAACCGTTGGGCATTAGAATCGCGCCCGTTGCGAGTACTACCTGTACCTTTCTTGTGAGCCATAGTGTCCTCTTTTGTCTTCCGCTAACTTGATGTCTTCCGCTAATCCTGATGTCTTTCGTTAACCTGACTATTGCAAATCGCTTTCTCTAATCAAAAAGCAGCAAGGATCCTAAAGTGCCTATTCCTCAGCAGGTGAGTCGTCAGTCTCTTTCTTTTTCGACTTCGCTGTCGCTTCCGTATCTGGAGCAGCATCTGGTGCGGGGGCTGGCTCCTCTGCAGGGGCTTTTGCTGCCTTTGCTGCTTTCGTCTCCTCTGACGTTTCAGCATCTGCTGGCGCTTCAGTCGTCGCTGACTTGGTCGCTGTTGCTTTCTTAGAAGAGGACCCACCCAAATTAATACTGTCTATCATCAACCGAGTTAACTCTTGACGATGACCTTGCTTTTTGCGGGTTTTCTTCTTAGGGCGCATTTTGTAGACAATGATTTTGCGATCGCGCAAATGGCGCATGATCGTCGCTTCTACTGTCGCGCCTTCGACTAAAGGCTGGCCCACACTGATAGTGCCATCATCCTGAACGAACAGCACTTTATCGATCGTAATTTGAGAGTCTGGTTCAGCCGCGAGCCGCTCGACATCATAAAAGCGTCCGGGTTCTACCCGTAACTGCTTACCACCCGTTTCAATAATTGCGTAGGAAGTCATGAAAATGTCCTAAAAGTTGCCGTACAGGTAGCCCGTAAAAATTATGAATTTGGAACTATGAATTTTGAATTAGGGAAGAGCCTGAAAATTCAAAATTTATAACTCATCATTCCTAATTGCTTCAGGGCTTTTGTAGTGTCCGACCTGATCCGAGCAGGAATAGACAGCCAGTTATCCAGTATGCCGAGAATTGAAGCGTGGTGTCAAGTAATTTTTCGGTCTCAGGAAACTGAAGGCCACGAACGGGGAATTATGGGTTTGCGATCGATAACTCTTCCTCCACCATTAGCCCCCATCCTCCATAATGCTTAGTCTCCTAATGCCCATTGCAGGTGTGTTGCTGTTTCTCCTTTTCCGCGCTGGGAAAGATGGTTGGAGAAACACCCTACTATCTGCGGCGATCGTTTGGGGAGTAGTGCTCACAGCGATTACTGAACTCCTGAGTGTGCTTCACTCCATCACATTGCCAGGGCTAGTTCTAAGCTGGTTACTGGTCGATGGTGCGCTGGTGGGACTTTTGCTGCGATCGCTTCGACGTCATCACCGATTATTGGGACGTACAGAACCATTGGAGAAACTGCCGTCGCTTCAACGGTTGCTCTTGCTTCTGGTGGGCTTGATCGTTCTCCTGATTGGCGTGATTGCCATTGTTGCTCCTCCCAACAACTGGGACTCAATGACCTACCACATGGCACGAGTTGCCCATTGGGTCCAGGATGGCAGCGTTGCCCATTACCCAACCAGTTTTACAGCCCAACTGTACCAGGGACCCTGGGCGGAAATGGCTATCTTGAACATGCAAGTGCTGAGCGGGGGCGATCGCTTTGCCAACCTGGTCCAGTGGTTCAGCATGATCGGGAGTGTGGTTGCTGCCTCACTGGTTGCTGAGCAGCTAGGAGCCAGTCCAAGAGGACAGGTGTTTGCTGCAATTCTCTGCGCCACTATTCCGATGGGAATTTTGCAGGCATCCAGCACGCAGAATGACTATGTGGTTTCCTTCTGGATGATGTGCCTGATTCATTCAATTTGGCTCAGCTTGAAGGAACCCAGAAAGCAACTCCTGATTTTGAAAGCAGGTGGAAGTTTTGGACTGGCGATTCTAACGAAGGGAACAGCTTATGTCTACAGCTTCCCCTGGCTGGTTTGGCTATCGTTGGTGCTGATTCAACAATACCGTTGGCAAGTATGGAAGCCGTTTCTAACGTTGGGGCTTCCGGCAGTTCTAATTAATTTTGGCCACTATCTTCGGAATCTTGACTTATTTGGTAACCCAATCGGTTTACCGACAAAAGCCAATGATGTTGTCAAGGAAACTAACGATGTCCTTAGTATTTCAGCCCTATTTTCCAATATTTTAAGGAATTTAGGACCGCATGCGGCTGGTCCTTTTGGGTTATTTAACCGCCCGATCGAAGGGCTAATTCGATTCGCTCACAAGCTACTCGGAATTGATATTAATGATCCGCGAACAACCTGGGCAGGCGCTGAATTTAGTCTCAATAATCTTCCTAATTTTGAAGACACCGCTCCTAATCCCTGGCATTTTCTTTTGATCTTGCTCGGCATCATTCTGTTTTTAAGCATTCCATCATTAAGGAAGCAGCGAGATTTATTACTTTACTGTCTTCTGTTAACAGCTTCCTTCCTTGTGTTTTGTCTTCTTCTGAAGTGGAAGCCGTGGAATGTCCGATTGCACCTGTTCTTTTTCGTCGCCTGGATGCCGTTTATCGGAACTGTTCTATCAAGAATTGTCGATCGACTCCGCTATAAGAAAACCATTGAATATTGTCTTCTGAGCCTTCTGGTAATGTCTCTTCCGCTTATTCTCTACAACGAATCTCGCCCCATGCTAGGGGAAGGAACGATATTCACTACCGCTAGAACTGATCAGTATTTTAATCTTCGATCGACATTAGAAGCTCCGTATCAAGCAGCCGTTAGACAAACTAATCAATGCTCCAGTGTGGGTCTTTATTTAAGGGAAGATAGCTGGGAATATCCCCTATGGATTCTATTACGATCCCAAAATCCGGACACTCGAATTCAGCACGTTCTTGTGAACAATATTTCCGCAAGAAAAGGCAACTCGTCTTTTACAACAATTTTGTTCCTTGCGCGGTGATTGCGGTTGGTAAAAAAAAACGGGCGATCGTATTTCCATTCAAAATAATTCCTATTTCAGAAAATGGCAGGGAAGCGATTTTCAAGAAACCGTAGCCGTCTTTTTAATTAAGAATCAGGAATTAAGAATTAAAAATTAGGAGTTTACGTCATAGCCCTTAATTCATAATTCTCAATTCATAATTCTCAATTCTTAACTCTTAATTCTGTCCCTTCCTCCCTCGCCATTTTCTCCAGTGCAGCTTGCAAATCTTGGGTTAGGTCGGCAACAGCTTGTTTCGCGCCGCGTCGGCTTTCGTGATAGATTTCCCAGCGGGCTGAGATAGAAATAGGCTCTCCCACAGTAAGCAATGCTCGCATATCCCCTAATTTGGGGCGATTAAAGGGGTTATCTCCTTTAATTCGGGCGACCATGTCCCACATGAGCAGAGCCGTTTCAGCAAAGCGTTCTACGGTTGGCTTTTCCAGCACGTATTTACCAGTCACCGCAACAAAACTCTCAACAATTCGCATGTGCCATGCTCTTAAATCTGCTTCCTCCGCAACGCGATCGGCTAACCCATGCTCCAGTGGAGAGAGGTTTTCGACATTTTTGATGTCTTCGCGGTATATGTCATCCCAGGCGGCCTGCTCTAATCGGCGACAACGATCGATGACACTCCCCTTGGGCGGCAGGTTGAAAAATTCTTCGGCAACCTTTAAGGCAGCATCCATCAAAGCATTCAGACGCGTCGCAAATTCTTCGTTGGAAATAGGTGAGTAAGCCCCAATTACTTGACATGCCTCTGGTTTAGGAGACGTGATCGTCGGCAGATGTTGATGATAGAAGCGGGTATAGTGCTGTTCCATAACGCATAGAAGATACTCTCCCAAGCGATACAGACGTTTATACAACGTTTGCTCATTTAGCGCTTCATTTGTTGCCGGAGTGGCTGTCTTCGCTAAACCAGTGTCTATTTCCAGTCTGGTCAACAGGTCAGCCAATTCTTTCCAGGGCGGTGTGATATAGCGGTACTGAATGCCGATAGGAACGATGAAGACCTCTTCAGACCGTTCCGCTTTTTCAAATCTTCAACGCACCAGAATCCTAGTTGACTAATTCCCGGTTCTAGAGGACTAACTATCTCGGTATGCCCATTAGTTGCCCCTTCTGGAGCCGCCGCGATCGGGAAAACGCCATTTGCGAAAAGGTTACGGGCAGACCGTAACCCCATCCGGTCTACTTTGCCGCGCAAAATTGGAGTACCGCCGAGGCGAGAATAGAGCCAACCCATGAAGGGGCCTGCCCACAGCGGAATTCCACGATCGTACATAAAGTGAGCATGGATGGGCGATTGTAGTCGCACCCCTGTTTTTCGCCGCTTTGGGTACAAGACGGGATAACAAATAGGCCAGGCACAACGGATCATCAACGCTGGGATGGCGGAATGCCAAAAAGAACCGAATTTTGCCCGCCTGAAACCGGCGGTAAAGGTCCACTAAAACATCAACATTGGTTGCTTGAATGTCCCTGACCGCCGTTCGCTTTTGAATGATGATCGGCAGCAGCCAATACATGAGTCGCACAACTCTCATGTCAAGGACAGGCGGAATAAATTCCAGCGGGGGTTGGACTTGTTGAATCGGGTGGGGCAAGGGATCTCCTTGGAGTGAGGGGAGGGGTCAGGGAAAGGCTAAAGGCTAAAGGCTAAAAAGAATTGTTTCAAGTTCTTACACCGTTAGCAAAATCTGAAGTATAAGCGCTGACGCTGGTCGTGAGATTCAATTTTGGATTTCTGTCGGTTTTTATCCTTTATCCCTTATCCTTTACCCTTTACTTAAAAGATAAACACCAAGCTAATCTGCCAGTCCTTTCCGTTCCTCATAAGTTCAATTTGGCGAATAAACTCTCGAAAGTAGAAGCGGCGTTCGGATTCGGAGAGGTCGAGCCAGAATTGGGGAAGAGAAACCGTTTGGGCGATCGCTTTCAAATTCACAGGCGGTAATTGAGCTAATTTCCCCTGTAGCTCGGCAATTTCGGTTCGTAATTTATATGATCGCAAATCTGCGGTTTCTGCATCTAGAACACCGCTGGTAACGAGAGCGGGAATCTGTTCTAGAATGCCTTGTTTCGCCGCGATCGCACCACTGACTCCCTGCTTAATGCTATCCATATCCGGTAAGGGTGCGCCGGAAACCGCTTTGGGTAGTTCTTCACAGATTTGTTGAATCGTTTGTTGAAGAACGTGTTCGTAGGGAATGGAACAGCACTTCCGCTGGTTTGGGCATCGGGTAGGACGCAGGTAGAGGTATTCCTGTTCTTTATTTTTGGCGGTTACTCGCGTTACGGTCATGGGTGATTGACAATCGCCACAAACCACTAACCCTGCCAGAGAACGGGGAGCGCTGGCGGTGCGCGGTGGTAGCCGACGGTTTCGGCGCAAAAGGCGATCGACCTGGGCGGCTTCATCCCGTGAAATAATCGCCTCGTGGGTATCGGGCACCGTTTCGCCGTTTTGATATTCCAGATCGCCCCGATAAACCGGATTCGTCAACCAACGCTGCCCAGTCGAGGCGGATATTTTTTACCGTACTGCTTCGCCACATAGCGAACAGCCCCCGCAGCGACCCGTACAGCAGAAAATGCTCAAAAAAGTCTTTTACAACGGGCGCTGTGGTGCGATCGATGGCGTAACGGTTTCTGCTGCGACGATAGCCATACGGTGCTTTTCCGGGAGGCGGCAATGCTTTGACTCGATTGCGGGCATGTCCCTGCCGGATGCGACGGCTACGCTGTTCGTGTTGAAGGTTTTGGAGGAGGTTGAGGAGGTCAGCTTGGATAGGGGGAGTCGGGAGCCGGGAGTCGGGGTGGGGAATGGAGCGGATTGCTCGATCGCGATGATTTGTATGCCGAGGGATTCGAGTTGGGCGAGGCGACCGCTGACTTCTTCGACAGAATTTCCCAATTCCTCGAGTCGTCGAACCAGCAGGTAATCGGCTGAATCTGCCTCGCAATCCTGCAAAAGCTGCTGCCACTGAAGACGCTCGCGCTGCTTAGATTCTTTTGGCCGTCGTTTTGCTGCACCGGAACCGTCGATCGCGACATCTTGATAAATTTGGTCTACTTCCCAGCCCCAGACGATTGGATCAGGAGTTGATTCCAGCAACGGGTCGCTGTAGAGATAGGCAACAATTTTCATCCCTCACTCAACTCAATAACATTGCCGTCTGGATCTTGAGTAAAGAGGGCAGCTCGGCCCGATGCGCTCATTTGGATGGAAACGTTTTGGGCCAGCAGTTCAGCTTTTGCGACTTCCAGATTGGCAACCGAAAAAGCAACGTGACGGTTTCGTCCCCACTTTTCCTGGTTTTGTAGCGCGGATGGAGCAGAATCGGCGACGATCAGATGGATTTGGAACCCGTTTATCTCATACCAGGCTCCGGGAAATCTTAGCTCCCGGCTCACTTTTGAAGCCCCAGTACCGTGCCGTAAAGTGCTCTGCTTTCTCCAGGTCCGAAACCAGCACAGCGGCATGAAGGGATTGAGTAATTTGCATAGTCCTAAGCCCGATTCGTCTGTAGAACCATCATAGTGGGATTTCCCGCTGCCTTCCTCCTCACCTCTTTCTAAATGTCTGTAACAGAAAGGCTTCACTGGAGGAGTACGATGGAAAACGAGGAGTGTTCCAATTCTCTACACGGCTGCTCAAGGCAGAAACCTCAATAGAAGAAAGTATTGCACGTCCCAAAAGTCTGCCGAAAGCTAGGCGAAGACTGAGTAAATCACCTGTTAGATAAAGGTCAGGGTTCTTGTTGTCTCTATAAGCCGCATTCATTCTCAACTAATGCCGCTCCAGACTCACTAGAGTTGGTAATTGATATGAAAAATTTAATTCAAGCAGTTTTGAATAATGGTGATGAAAAAACTGCTTTCAAAAAATTGATCGATCGTCTTCAGGCTGCAAACAAACGTTACTCCCTTAGAAATGAGATTTTGCCAGCGTTTGCAGATTACTGTCACGAGTCTCAGAAACCCGCTTATTTTTCCATTCCTCTTCGCTTGGGCAACTGCTGCACTACACCCACGAGCTGATTCTAGAAGATGATGCAATCTGGGTTCTGTTGCGTCCCTATGTTGGCAACCAGCAGATATGGCGACTCAACGCAGATTTGTCCCATTTGGAGGAAATGACCCCAAGAGCATTGCTCGAAGCGAGGGACCGTTACGTTAATCGCTTCCAACCCGACATATTGGAAATTGATTTTGGTCCGTTTTACGAGGGTTCCCCGTCCATCAGTGACCCCGAAATATCGGTCAGGGTCTGACCTTTCTCAACCATCATTTGTGCAATCAAATGTTGGAAAATCCTGACTACTGGTTGGAGGGGCTGTTTCAAGTCCTGCACCGACATCAGTACGATGGCATTCCGCTGTTAATTAACGATCGCATTCATTCTGGCGCTCAATTGGCCCAACACATTAAGGACGCACTCACGCTCATTAGTCGCCGCTCCCCAATGAACCCTACGAGAAATTTCATCAGGAGATGCAGGAACTGGGCTTCGAACCGGGATGGGGCAACACCGCAGCGCAAGCGCGAGAAATGCTGGAAATTCTGCGGCGACTGATTGATACACCGGAACCGGCTATTTTGGAGGCCTTTGTCTCTCGCATTCCTGCTATTTTTCGGATTGCGATCGTTTCAATTCACGGCTGGGTCGGCCAGGAGAGTGTTTTAGGTCGCCCTGAAACAATGGGGCAGGTGGTGTATGTTCTCGAACAGGCTCGCGGTCTAGACCAACAACTGCACGAGAACATCAAATTCTCTGGCATTGATTTCCTGGGCATTAAGCCTCACATCATTATCCTGACGCGGCTGATTCCCAACTGCGAAGGAACCCAATGTAGCCTTCCCTTGAGAAAGTTGACGACACGGAGAATACGTGGATTCTCCGCATTCCCTTCCGCGAGTTCAACCCCAAAGTGACACAGAACTGGATTTCTAAATTTGAAATCTGGCCCTATTTAGAACCATTTGCCCAGGACGCCGAACAGGAATTGCTGAAGCGGTTTGGCGGTAGACCCAATCTCATTATCGGAAACTACAGCGACGGCAATCTAGTCGCATTTCTGCTGGCTCGTCGGCTCCAAGTCATTCAATGCGCGATCGCTCACTCTTTGGAAAAGCCAAAGCATTTGTTCAGCAATCTGTACTGGCAAGAACTAGAGGAACAGTATCATTTCTCAGCTCAATTCTCGGCTGATTTGATTAACATGAATGCGGCTGACTTCATCGTTACTTCGTCCTATCAGGAAATTGTTGGTACTCCCGACACGGTGGGACAGTACGAGTCCTACAAGTGCTTTACCATGCCTCAGCTTTACCATGTGCTGGACGGGATCGACCTGGTTAGCCCCAAATTTAATCGAGTGCCACCAGGAGTTGATGAGCGTATTTTCTTCCCTTACAAACAAACAGACAAGCGATCAACGAGCAGGAGTGAAGATATCTATGACCTGCTCTTTCAACGAGAAGCACCCCATATTCTTGGCAAACTAGAAGACACCAACAAACGGCCGCTTTTGACGATCGCCTCCGTCAACGAGATAAAAAACCTGACGGGGTTGACCGAACTATTTGGTCGAAATAGTCAATTGCGAGAGCGCTGCAATCTGATTTTAGTGACCAACAAACTGCATCCCTCGGAGGCTACGCATCCCGCAGAAGCCAGAGAGATAGAGAAGCTTCACCAACTGATTGATCACTACCAGCTTCAAGGAAACCTCCGTTGGATTGGTACTCGCCTGCTCGGTCCTGATCTGGGTGAAACTTATCGAACAGTAGCCGACTCTAGAGGAATTTTTGTCCTCTTCTCCCGGTTTGAGGCATTTGGACGGGTTCTTCTGGAAGCAATGATCTCTGGATTGCCTACCTTTGCAACTCAATTTGGAGGAGCGTTAGAAATTATTGAAGACGGCAGAAGTGGTTTTAATCAACCCAACGGACTTTGAGGACACGGTTCAGGAGTTAACCAGCTTCCTCGATCGGTGTGACAGCAACCCACAATACTGGCAGGAAATCTCAGATCACGCTATTCAACGCATCCAGGATGAGTATACTTGGCAGTTACATGTCAGGGAACTGCTATCGATCGCAAAAGTCTATAGCTTCTGGAATTATGTCTATCGAGATTCCCGTGAAGCACTTTTGAACTATCTGGAAGCATTGTTCTTCCTCATCTACAAACCCAGAGCGGAGGCAATTCTAGAGCAGCACATGCGGTGGTAAGTGCCAATGGATATGAAAAATCAAATCAGCCCTTTAAGCTATACAGCTTGGACGGTAACTGAGGACCAATTTAACCCGAACCAGTTGCATGCCAGGGAAACGGTTTTCACGATCGGAAACGGCTACCTGGGTACGCGTGGAAGCTTTGAAGAGGGCTATCCCCATGCCTCAGCAGCGACTCTGATTCACGGAGTGTATGATGACGTTCCAGTCATGTACACCGAACTGGTCAACTGTCCTGATTGGCTGCCTCTGGTCGTGATGGTTGGAGGAAATTCACCAGACGCGCCGAGCGATCGGTTTCGGTTGGATCAGGGTGAAATTCTGAGCTATCAGCGACAGTTGGATGTGCGTCGGGGCGTACTCAGTCGATCAGTGCGATGGCGCAGTCCCGCCGGGAAAACTCTGGATCTCCAGTTCGAACGCTTCGCCAGCCTGGCGGATCAGCATGTTGTTGCGTTGCGTTGCCGAATTACCCCATCGATTTCAGTGGCACCATTGAAGTTCAAGCAAGTATTAATGGCTATCCCGAAAACCAGGGGTTTAACCACTGGGAGTGGATGAATCAGGGCAAAATTGACAGCGGAGTTTGGTTGCAGGTGCGAACGAGGGCATCTCGCATTGAGCTGGCCATGACCTCGAAAATGGTTGTTTCAGGCGCAGAAACTTCGCTGCAATCGGCTAATGCACCCGGTTACCCAACCCTAAGCACTCCGCTGACCGTCTCTCAGGGACAGACCGTCACGATCGACAATATCCTGACCGTCTTTACATCTCGGGAAGTAGAAACGCCCGTCCAAACCGCTCAAGCAAAGCTGGTTGAGCTTCCATCCTATGATGAGTTGCTCAAAGCCCACGAGCAGGCATGGGATGACGTTTGGGAGAAGAGTGATGTGGTCATTGAGGGCGACATCAAAGCGCAACTGGCCGTTCGCTATAACCTGTTTCAGCTTCTCATTGCCGCACCCCGAAAGGACGATCGCATTAGCATCCCGGCCAAGACCCTCTCCGGGTTTGGGTACCGTGGGCACATTTTTTGGGATACGGAGATTTTCATCCTTCCGTTCTTTACCCTGACCCAACCCGCCCTGGCCCGCAATCTACTTACCTATCGTTACCGAACCATTCAGGGAGCACGCCGAAAAGCCTCTCACTACGGCTATAAAGGCGCAATGTATGCCTGGGAAAGTGCCGATACCGGGGATGAGGTAACTCCTCGCTGGGCGATGCCAAACAATCCCTATGCCGACGATATTCGTATCTGGTGCCGCGATCGCGAGATTCACATCAGCGCCGATATCGCTTACGCTGCTTGGCACTACTGGGTCGCAACCGGGGATGACGAGTGGATGAGAGATTATGGAGCTGAAATTATCCTCGATACGGCTGTGTTCTGGATGAGTCGGGTAGAGTGGAACACTAAACACGAACGGTACGAAATCCGTGAGGTGATTGGGGCAGACGAGTACCACGAGCAACATGTGAATAACAACGCTTTCACCAACCGGATGGCTCAGTGGCATCTGGAAAAAGCCGTTAACGTCTACGATTGGCTGAACCACACCTATCCCGATCGGGCCGTAGAACTACAGCAGAAGCTGGAGCTAACCTCTGGTCGACGATCGCTGGCAGGACATTGTGAATAACCTGTGGATTCCCTACGATCCGACAACAGGCTTGATTGAACAGTTTGAGGATTTTTCAATCTTGAGGACATCAACCTGGACGATTATGAACCTCGAGACCGTTCGATGCAGACCATTTTGGGGATTGAAGGAGCCAGCAAGCGGCAGGTCTTGAAACAGCCCGATGTTCTGATGCTGCTCTATTTGATGCGGGAGTCTCAGGAATTTCCCTATAGCGAAGAAGCGGTGCAAACAAATTGGAACTACTACGCCCCCGGACCGATATCACGTATGGTTCATCGCTAGGTCCAGCCATTCACGCCATCCTCGCGTCTGATTTGGGAAAATCCGAAGAGGCTTACAAACGATTCATGCAAGCTGCACTTGTGGATCTTGAGGATGTACGTAACAATGCCACCGAAGGAATCCACGGAGCCTCCGCAGGCGGCATCTGGCAGGTGATCGTCTTTGGCTTTGGCGGCATCAAGCTAATGAAAGATGGACCCGTTGCCCGCCCCCAATTGCCCCCGGCTGGACTCGACTGAAATTCAAGCTTCATTGGCGCGGTACCTGGTATGAGTTCGATCTAAAGGATGAAGGATTAAGGATGAAGGATAAAACAGGAGACACCGAGAAATCTTCAATTCTCAATTCTCAATTCTCAATTCATGATTCCCTCTCCCACTCCCCATTCTCTCGATATCCGTGGCTTCATCTTCGACCTGGATGGCGTGCTGACCGATACGGCTGAGTTTCACTATCGGGCGTGGCAGCGTCTGGCGGATGAGGAGAAATTGCCCTTCAACCGGGAGATGAATGAAGCACTGCGGGGGTGTCGCGTCGGGAGTCATTGCTGAAGATTGTTGGCGATCTGCCCTATCCCAAAGAGGTCCTTCAGGAAATGATGGAACGCAAGAATCGCTACTACGTGGAATCGATTCAGGATATTTCTTCAAAAGATTTGCTGCCCGGAGCACTCAATCTGCTAGATGAACTGCGGCAGGCCAACATCAAAATCGCGATCGGCTCCGCCAGCAAAAACGCCCATACGGTAATTGAGAAGTTGGGAATTGCCGATCGTGTTGACACGATCGCCGACGGATACAGCGTACAAAATCCTAAACCCGCTCCTGATCTGTTTTTGTTTGCTGCGAAGGAACTGGGGCTACAACCCGCCCAGTCCGTTGTTGTAGAAGATGCAGCGGCGGGAATTGAAGCAGCGTTAGCTGGCGGCATGTGGACCGTTGGTTTAGGCCCTGCTTCACGAGTTGGCTCAGCCCATGTTGTCTTACCAAGCCTGAAAGGGGTTCATTGGGCGGACCTGCAAGCCAAACTAAATCGGGCAGCACAGAACTGGGAGGAAAGCTTGAAAGGAGAAGGGAAGAGAGTATAGAGACGAAAGGATAAAGGATAAGGGATAAGGGATAAAGACTCAGGAAGATTCTTTTTAGCCTTTAGCCTTCATCCTTTATCCTTTCTCCCCTCCCTCCCATCGCCAAATTTTGACGGTCTTATCCTTGCTGCCGCTGACGATCGTCTTTCCATCGGGGCTAAAGGCGATCGTCGTTACCCAATCAGTGTGTCCAGAAAATGTATGAAGCAGCTTTCCAAATTGGACATCCCAAAGCTTAATTGTTCGGTCAATGCTGCTACTGACAAGTGTTTCACCTGAGGGGCTAAATGCAACAGCAAGCACGCGGTCATTATGCCCAGAGAGAGTGCGGAGAAGTTGCCCGGTCTGCAAATTCCAGAGCCGGATGGTTTTGTCCCAACTAGCGCTGGCAAGGGTTGTGCCGTCTGGACTGATGGTGATCGATCGAACGCTCTCGGTGTGACCAGACAACGTGCGAAGGACACCTCCAGTTTGCAAATCCCAAATTTTGATCGTGCCGTCGTAGCTTGCACTGGCGAGGGTTTTGCTGTCTGGAGTAATGGCAACCGACCACACAGAGTCATAGTGATCGGGCAGAGTCCGAAGCAGGTCGCCTGTGGCTACATCCCACACCTTGACGGTGCCGTCATAGCTACCGCTGGCGAGAATTTTACCGTCTGGGCTGATTGCGATCGACCACAGGGGGCCAGAGTGCGCGGTGTTTGTCGATCCGTCTGCTGGAAGAGTGCGAAGCAGGTCGCCCGATTGCAGGTTCCAAATCTTAATTGTTTTATCGCTACTTCCCGTTGCCATGAATTGACCGTCTTGAGCGATGGCGATCGCTCTGACTGCATCTGAATGTCCGGTAAGCGTTTGAAGCAGTTTCCCTGTTTGTAGGCTCCAACGCTTTACTGTTTTGTCGAAACTGCCGCTAAATAAAGTTTTTCCGTCTGGAGCAACCGCAACCGCCCAAACGGTGTCTGTATGCCCGGAAAGCGTTTTGGGTGTAGCGGGCTCTGCCTCCTTCGCTATTGGCGCGTTTGGTTGAGGGTGGACGCGGAAGGGGTTGTTGGTTCTGGAGATGACTTGTTTGCTTGCAGCGGAACCAGCGGAAGAGACCGCCCAAGATAGTAGGCTGACGACAGAATAAGAACAGCGGCAACCCCGGCCCCCGCCAGCAGTAAGCCACGCTTTTGAGGCAGGCCAATCCGTTTAGCTGGACTGCTGGATTGATGGGAAACTGCATCAACCGATCGCGTGTAATTCTGGGTTACTGACAGGGTGATGTCATCAGCAAAGGGAGAGGCTGAGTTGATGCGTGTTGGGACTGGGGTAGAAGGAGGATCCAGCACAATCTTTTCCGGGGAAACTCATTCAGCACCCAATCACAATCGCTCAATCCAGGCACTGCCTGATGCAGAGCTTGACTCAGTTCAACGACGGATGAAAAGCGGTTCTCTGGCGCTTTTGTAAGCACCGCATCAGGACCCTATCCAGCTTTCGAGGCAATCGCTGGCATCCCAGCTGTGCCCGTAACGGAATCACCGATTTGGAGAGATGCGCCACGCCCCATGCCGCACCCGTCATTTGACCTTCTTTATCAGCAATTCCAAACGGGTCGGTTCCCGTCAACATTTCGTACAGAATAATGCCCAGGCTGTAAATATCGGCTCGCTCATCCAGTCCGTGTCCGACTTCAAACTGTTCTGGAGCAGCATAACGGTAGGTACCAAAAACATACGGGTCACATTTGTATGTTCAACCCGATCGCTGCGGATTTTGGCGATTCCAAAGTCAAGCAGCTTGACCAATTCTCCCAGGGCCGTTGGCACCAAAAAATATTGTCAGGCTTCAGATCTCGGTGAATGACCTTAACTCGCCCACTAGCGGTTGTTGTTCCCGCACGCAAATTAACCCCTCGGTGAGCGAGCTGTAAACCAGCACAGACTTGAGAAATAATGCCGATCGCCCGCTCAACAGGTAACACTTTCTCGCGGCGCAGCAGTTGCCCAAGGGTTTGCCCCTGTAAGTATTCCATCACATAGAACGGATAGCCTTCGGGCGTTACGCCATAATCGCTAACGTGAACAAAATGTTGACTTCTAAGAGCGGTGACGACAGCAACTTCCTGCTCAAACCGTCGCCTCAATTCGCCAGGTGCAAGCTTACTGTCTAACAGCTTTACGGCTACTGGCTGATCCAGGAGCTTATCCGTTGCCAGAAAAACCTCTCCCATACCGCCACTGCCCAAGCGCTGGTCGAGCCGATAACGCTGACGATCGCCAATGGATTGACCTAACCAGGGATCAAGCCTTTGAGGGGAGTACATCGATCGAACTCCATCGTGCTTCAGGAACTCAAGCGGAGGCAAAATGCCTGGGTCAGACTTAGATCACCTAAGGCCTATTTAAAAATCCCTGCATAGGGAGAGCAAAACACACGCTACGGATAACGCTCTAAACGGATTGTGAGAAAGGATTCTTTCGGAATCTTTTCTCACAAAGCCTCAATCTCACAATTGATTTAGGACTGCTACAGATTCAGGTAGAGGCAGTTTTAGCGTTCGGATAGGCTTTTAGTCGCTCCAGCATTTCAATAATTTCACTATACCAGCCGAAGAAATTTGGTGAGGTATCATACCAAACCCCGGTCGCTCAATCAGAAGCTGCATAATCCTGGATTCAGGGATGTAACGGAAACTCAGAACCAGAGTTAGCAACCCAGATATGAGGAAATACGGAGATTAAAGATTTCGTTAAGTTGTTAAGTTGAAAGAACCTTTTGGATGAAGTTGGCTCTGTTTGGGAAAACAGTTGAATTTTTCTCATCAAGTACAAGGCAACCAAAAGACTTCTTGCAGTAGCTATAGCGATCCTGTTTGGATTGTGAGAAAGCATTCCGAAAGAATCCTTTCTCACAAAGCCTCTCAATCTCACAATTGGTTTAGGACTGCTATAGAAGAAGCAGACAGCAAGAAATGGGTTGCTTGTCATTTAGCGCTTAAGTCGTTTAACTATGAGTGGGTGCGATACATTTTTGTGCATTTCTAACAACGTGGGTTCCAATCGAAATATTCAAATCACGGCTAGCCTTCCTGTATTGACTTAAAAGATAGTGATGAGTAGCGCTACCTGCCACCATCAACAACACAAACATCATTGCGACTTAGGCACTAACCCTTCCTGATTGTTGCAGCTTAAGGAGGCGTCAAATTGTTCGATCGGTTTGCAGCGTTATTCATTACCCCAACCCTCATTCAAGCCCAATTACCCCCATCGGGCTTGCAAGCGCCCCCAAGCAAGCAACCCAGTATGCTGAACCTGCGGTTGTTCGGGTTGTGGCAGCCTGTTATGGCACCTATTCCTACTCTAGAAACGAGTACTCCGGCAATAATGAAATTTCCCTTGTTGCCGGTGAGGTAGGAACAGGCTATATTGTCGGCTCTAACGGCTATGTCGTGACCAATTACCATGTGCTGCTTCCGGCTGAAGAGGCAGGCTGTAAAGAGCAGCTTTTTCAGCGATTGGTAGAACTGGTAACGGGGCAACCGAATTTTGATAGCGTTTCCCAGGAGACGAAGAGAAGTCTTCGAAACCGCAGCCAGCTAAAAGGAAATGTCGAATACATTAACCGGGTTGTACTCTCAACCGGAGCCTCCCTGCCGTTTGAAATCAAACAGACTGGTACGCCCGAAGGAGGTAGAGGAGATGACGTGGCCATCGTCAAGATTGGCGTTAAAAATGCCCCTACTATCAAGCTAGGAAGTTTTGGCGCGACGACACCTCAAGAACCTGCTGCAACAATTGGATACCCGATCGACCCATCGTTTAGATCCCTCTCTTCGTCCTCCCTATCAGACTCATCATCCCCCTCTTTCTGGAGGATCTTTCCCTCGGCAAATCACTGGGAGGGGCCGTCACGTTAAATGGTTGGGTGACAAATTCCAACCAAGGTGGTCTGCCTACCTTGCAACTCAACGACAGCTTCCCTTCGGGAATTACGGGGCCCCTGTGCTGGATGCAAAGGGTGAAGCGATTGGGCTAGTGAAGGTTGATGAAAAAAACGCAAAGGAAGGAAACACGTCAGCTCTCTTCATACCCGCTCAAACGATTCAAATCTTCGTCAAGCAGGCAGGCATTAGCAATCAACCGAGCCAGACCGATCGTCTGTATCGTGAGGGTCTAAGCCTCTTTTCAAAAGGAGATTTTGCAGCAGCAAAGGCAAAGTTTTTGGAGGTACAAAACTTTTCCCCTATCACTCAGCCGCCAACACATTAATTCAGGAAACCGATCAGAGAATAACGGAAGCACAGCAGAAAAAAGTCAGAACCATTTGGCTGACCTGTGCTGGTTTGGCGCTGGTCGCTTTTCTAGTAATTTATGTCAACAGGCGCAATCAACGGCTGCGGCGCATGTTTGGGCAAATGGTTAAGCGGAAGCCAGCCCGACGGTTAAGGGCACCAGAGCCAGCAGCCAGTGAGATCGCTCCCGTTAACGCTCCAGAGCCATTACCAGAAGAAGGGCCACCAGCCGTAACCCGAATTGGTAGCAATGAGTTTAGCCCACCAACGGTAATGGGCACACAGCCATTTATTGATCTAAAAATCAGGATGGGCAGGTGCGGCGATTTTATTTGCTAAAGTGGCGACACCAACTGGGACGAGACCACGCCTGGGCCGACTTATGTATTTCCGATGCTGGCTGGGAAGTTCTCTCTAGGCATCATGCCATTTTGGAACGGGAGGGAAGCGATTACCGAATTTACGATGGCGATCGTAAAAACCCCAGCACAAATGGAATTTTTCTGAACGGAACTTCCATCAATACCAGCGAAGGATATCTGCTTCAGGACGGAGATCAACTCATTACTGGCAATGATCCACGCAATCAAGTGACGCTGATATATTCCAATCCGGCGAACGCAGATTCATCTGAAGAAAATGTCTGAGACGTATGATTGGCAACGGATTTCGAACGGATAGAACGGATAGTTGACAGTTTCAGCTTGACATTCCCATCCGCTTCATCCGTTGTCTATCCGTTGCTCGTTTTCTATCCGTTGCTAACTGATTTTCCACTTTCCAAACATCCTTCAAAACGAAGGATCCGTAGAAGCCTTCACCATCTGCAATCTAAGAAGTGCCTTAAAGGGACTGAGGACTGAGGACTGAGTGCTGAGAGAGGGTTAATGCTCAGTCCTCAGCATTCAGCACTCAGCACTGGTGCAATCGGAAGCTAGGGGCTTTAAAGCAGGCTCTATAAATCTGCAACCTAGAATGGGATGAGTCGTATCACTCTGCCCTGTTGCCCATGAAACAATTGCACCGTTACACAACATCCTGGATAACGCTTTCATTGCTGATGTTGAACGCTGGATCGGCGGCAATCGCAGATAGTCCCCAAAATATAACGGCTGAACGTGCCCGTAGTGCAGCAAGCTTTGTTGATACCATTTGCGTCACGACCCATTGGGGCTATACCGACACCCCTATTTCCAGCGTTACGCCGAAGTGAAACAAAAACTAATTGAATCTGGAATTCGCAACGTGCGGGACGGGTTTTACCAGAACCGACCGCAAGATCTTGGCAAACAGGGAATTCGTATGACCGTCATTGCCGATGTTCCAAATCATGCCGACGGCAACAGGCAGACGATTCAAAATATTCTCAGCCAGATCAAAACGACCAATGCCGCAGGCGCAAGGATTGATGCTGTAGAAGGGCCGAATGAACCTGACCTGTTCTGGGATGCTTCTCGGTTTAACAAGAAATATAAGGGGCAGGGCTTTCCCAGTGGACTCATTGCCTTTCAAAAGGATTTGTATGCGGCAATTAAGGGCGATCGGGCAACCACCGCAATTAAGGTCATTGGTCCATCTCTCGGTGTAACCTACGACCCTGGTTCAGGCAGAACCAACCCCCTGTCTCCTGGAAGCCTGACTAATGCTGTTGATTGGGGCAACTTCCATCCCTATCCCGGCAGTAACCCCTTCAACGTTCCATTCGACTACAACACGACCCAAAAGTACTACTGGAACAGTAATTTCCCCTCAATCAATATTGATGAGAATCCTTACCTGTTTGAGGTGTACAGCGCGCCGTTTAAGCCAAAGCCAATGGCCGCAACCGAAACCGGATATTCCACCTTCAACAACGGGTGTCCGAAAAATTCAGGCGAAATACATGCCCCGCCTTTTTTGGAGTATTTTCGCAAAGGGATTGCTCGGACCTGTGCCTACGAGTTGGTAGATGAGTTTGCTGATTCAGCCAAATCCAATCGGGAAGCAAATTTTGGGTTACTACGCCACAACTTGACGCCCAAGCCCGCCTATACCGCCGTAAAAATCTGATCACCCTTCTGCGAGATCCGGGTCCGGGATTCACGCCTGGTCAGTTGTCCTACCGCTTACAGGTGCGACCAGTCCAGAACTATCGGGAACCCCGCTCCAACATCCTTGCGACTTACGATCGCACCCAGTACATCCATCACCAGCTCCTTCAAAAGCGTGACGGTACTTTCTACCTGGCCCTCTGGCACGAAATTTCCAGCTACGACACCAGCACCAATCCACCGCGTGAGATTCAGCCGCCCAGTATGCCCGTCACCCTTCAGCTAGGGCAACCTATCCGTGGCGCGACGGTCTACACGCTAAATGATGATGGCAGCTTAAAGACCACTTCGACCAAACTCAGCAACAATCGGATTGAGTTGAGAGTGCCCGATCGCGTCATGCTGGTAAAACTGGTGCCGAGATAGCCCCTCTCATACCAAGTCGCTTTCTAGAACGTAACCATCAAAATCCGCTAAACTTACTCAGCACTCAGTCCTCAGCACTCAGCGCTAACTCCAAAATTACGTTTTGGGTTGCAACTTGTTATCAGTCCCGCCTTCCCATCCCGATCGCCCCTCTGAAGTCCGTATTCCTTAGCAAGGTGCCGTCAAATTGGGCATTGGTCGGATTCGCATTTCTAAACGAGGTGCCCGTAGCCTGCTGGATTTCCCTACACATCAGAGCGAAGGCGGTCATGGTCAACCAGAAACAGAGAAGGGTTACTGCGCTCAAAAGCGTTCCAAAACCCAGTAATTCGTGCCTAGATAGCCGATCGCGGTCGTTCCAACTAGAAATGCGAAGCCGTAAACAGCAACCGTTCCCGCTGCTGCAATCAGGATAGCCATCCTCCCATTCCGTAATTTTAGACCTGCGATCGCCGCCAGCAGGCCAATGATGATTGCTCCGCGATCGCGGTTTGACGATTGGTTTCACTATCGCTTCCTTGATGCACGAGTTCCAGCAATTGATTTCCTGCCGTACCCCCATAGAAAAAGCCGACCAGTGCTCCTGAAGCGGCTCCGGATACTATTTCTGCGATCGTTGCCAGACGCGAACCGTGGTTGACCAATGCCTTTATGCCAATCCCGATTCCGGCAATACCCAGACTGAGATAGAGCGCTAAAACGTAGCTCCAGGCGTTTGACCAAGCGCTCCAAAGATTAAACGACTAATGGCATCTGCAACAACCAGGGCAACCCCGATCGCCAGAAGCAGGAAAATGACACGCTGTCGGCGCGTCTGACCTGTTCTAGCTCGTTCGAAGCAGGCATCGATTAGCATCGCACGACTGAAATTGCATCCTCGAATATCCGCTCCAGTGAAGTCTGCACCCACCAAGTTTTTCCTCTAAAAGAACGGTTTCACAGGTCTTGATTCACAAAATTCGACGATGGGGAATTTGCCATAATGCTGTGGGTTTCTGCTGCTCTATACACTGCACGCTCAAGCGCTTCATTAAACGGTTTTCCTTAAAATGGATCGTTCTCCTTTCCCAAAACAACTGATTTTCTACGCGATCGGCATCGGTTTGCTCGCTTTCCCCTTGCTACTTTATGGCGCACGCACCTTTCAGCGTCCAGCCCAAACCAATCTAAAGCAACCGCTCTTTCAGGGAATTTCCTACCGTCGAGAATTTCGCACGACTCCCCGCCCAATCATGCTTCATACAGTCACCATAGATCTCACGGCTCCTGGAATTCGAGCATTCGTGACCCCAGGAACTCCCACTCCTGACGAGCGGACCACAAATGCTCGTACCACATCCGAGTTTCTGTCAGCGTTTAAGCTACAGCTAGCCATTAACGCAAATTATTTTTATCCGTTCCAAGAAAAACTTCCCTGGGACTATTACCCGCGAGAGGGCGATCGCGTCACAACCGTAGGACAGGCCATCTCAAATGGAGTCCTTTACTCCAAAAATAGGCCAGGGTGGACTCCTGCCCTCTGTTTTTAGGGAATCAATGTGCTCAAATTTCCGATGCTGGAGAGTGTCCTAAACGAACAACCCCGGCGATCGCTGGCAGCCATCTTTCAGCGGTTGATGGCAAATCAACGTTTGGTTCATAAGGAAGCAGAAAACGACAAGCCATACCCCCGCACTGCCGTTGGGCTTGATAAGCAGGGAAAAACCCTGTTGCTCGTCTTAATAGACGACAAACAACCCCTTTACAGTGAAGGCGTAACGTTAAAAGAACTGGCAGATGTGTTAGCAGGGTATGGTGCTTACAAAGCTCTTAACTTGGACGGAGGCGGATCAACGACTCTGGTAGTGGAGACCCCAGCGGGACCAAGGGTGTTAAATGCTCCCATTCATACAAAAATTCCGCTGAGGGAACGGCCCATTGCAAACCACTTAGGATTTTATGCACAGCCCATAAATATGCACAGGCAATAAAATAGGGTGCGGCAACTGTTGCGACACCCCTTAATCCACACCCTACACCGACCTCTAACTACCCCGAAAATTTTGATGCCGATAAAATGCGTAGGTATCGAATAGGGCACCAACCACGCCACACGTCAAGCCAATGATGAAGATTCCCTGGAGGGAATCTCCACTGCCAAAACCGCCAGAAACCGGAGAATATGGCTAACCCCTGTTTGAGCGATCGTCTCAACAAATGGAATTTTGCTGATTAGAGAAAAACTAATCAGAATCGCTCCAACGAGCAAGATTGGGGCGATGAAACTGAGAACACTTGTCAAAATAAGAGAACGGAGGAAAGTGATTGCAGTCATCATAAGTCGATAATAGGCTGGTTAAGCCATGCCAACAGTATCGTAGAGAACTACAGAAACCTGTTTCCACCATAATGGCGATTGTCTAAGTTTTCCGAATTAGTCAGAAATCTTAAATCAACATTAAGGAACTTGGTGAACCTGTGTGAACAGAAAACGGAGAGTAAGGAAGAGCGGTGTTCTTGGTTTGTGGGCGATATTCCGTAGAGACCTTACATGTAACGTCTCTACAAACGAAACCAACAGATCTGAAACATCACCGAGAGGCAGTCAGAGAGGGAATAGGAAGGCTAGAGATTGAAGAAAACCCTATGGCCCATTGCCTATCACCCTATGCCCACTGCCCATCGCCCATTCCTCCCCCTTTCCACTTCTGAATCCTCAATTCCCAATTCAGACCGCCTAACTCCTGCGTTAATCCGCTATTCTTGCTTACATCGTCTTTGAGTCTTTCCCTGGTGAGTGAAACGCCTATTACTTCTGGTCTGGGATTGTGGAGCCGACGGTTGCTAGCAGCAGTCCTCTTGGGAGGACAGGTAATGGTTCATTTGCTGGCAGGTAAGTTTCACCGTCGCAACACGTTAGAGCAAATGGCAGTGGTTGGCCCTGAGTCATTGCTCATTGCCCTGTTGACGGCTGCTTTTGTCGGAATGGTTTTTACGATTCAAGTCGCAAGGGAGTTTATTAATCTGGGCGCAGGGAGCGCTGTTGGTGGGGTTTTGGCGTTGTCATTGGCTCGTGAGTTGGCTCCAGTTTTGACTGCCGTAATCATGGCAGGTCGAGTGGGTTCCGCGTTTGCAGCAGAAATCGGCACGATGCAGGTTACAGAGCAAATTGACGCACTTTATATGCTGAAGACGGACCCGATCGACTACCTCGTGATTCCCCGGGTCATTGCCTGTTGTCTGATGCTGCCGATATTGACCGTTCTCTCACTCCTAACAGGGCTAATCGGCGGGATGTTCATCTCAGACGCCCTATACGGAATTCCCCATAAAGTCTTTTTGACTCAGTCCAAGGATTTTTAACGACTTGGGATTTATGTAGCGCTCCCATCAAAGGATTTTGTTTTGGGGCACTGATTGCCATTATTGGTTCAAGCTGGGGATTAACAACCACGGGCGGGGCGAAGGGCGTTGGCCAATCCACAACAACCGCTGTTGTTACGTCGCTTCTTGCCATTTTTATTTCTAATTTCTTCCTCTCATGGCTGATGTTTCAAGGTCTGGGCAGCGCCGTTGTTAAAGGCGTTTAGGTGTGATTCATGCACCCGTCCTCACAAATTACGATCGACGATAAGCCTATAGAATGGAGAGGTAAACAAGTATGAACCAAAGCCGTGGGGATGAATTTCGTGACCACGACTGCTTCCTCGACCTCATCCACTGAAACGATAGAGCTGTCGCCTAGCTATGCTCTGCCGATTGCGTTGATAGCGCTAGCCATTCCCTTGCTGTTAGTTCAGGTATGGGTCAGTCTAGCGATTTCAGTATTTGGCGTATTTTTAGTTTTCCAGGCGGCGACTCTCCGTCTTCGTTTCACCGCAACGGACCTGGATATTTATCGCGGAGAAAACTTAATTCGCCGATTCCCCTATCAGGACTGGCAGAACTGGCGTATATTCTGGTCAGCCCTTCCTATCCTCTTCTACTTCAAAGAGGTGACGAGTATTCACTTTCTCCCTATCCTATTCGACCCAAAAACGCTGCAACACTGTTTGGAAACCCGCATTCCACTATGAATTCAGACGAACACCAAGAATTCCAATCTGATAAGTCTAAAGAAAATTTGTCAAACTCCAATGAGTCTCTTTTCAATAGCGAGAGCGGCTCTAATGCGGGGCTGGACGATTCCTTTACGTTGGGACTGTCAGAGGAAAAGCGAGGTGACCCCAACTCGTTGGAAGATGCTTTGAATCAGGCTTTGAGTGGAGAGGAGCAGCAAGAATTGAGTATACCTGACGAACCAACTCTCGACTTGACTGAGCGTGATCAACGATCGACCGAAGAGGATGAACTGATACGAGTAATGACGGAGAACGAGCCAGCTTATTTTGAATCGCTAGAGGAATTACCCCAGGACGCTTCCAGGAATTCGCTACAGCCAGCAGCACCAAACGAGCCATTAGAAGTCGTTTCGAAATCCACAAACCTCTCTTTGGAACAGCGGCAGAACGTTCGGCTGTAGAGACGGCAGGTGGTGTGGCAGGAACCAATATTGAGCAGCGCATTGCAGAGTTACAGCGTCAGGAACAAGCTCTGAAGCAGGAAATTGCCGCTCTACAGGTGACTCAGTCCCAACTGCGAGAACAAACACAAGATGCTCAAATGGCGATCGGTCGCATGGTGCAGGAAGGGCTAAAGGAGCTAGAGCAACGCAAACAGGTTCTCCAAATTAGCGTGGAGCAGTTGGAACGTCGTCAGGAACGCATTCGAAACGAAATGCGAACCACCTTTGCTGGAGTTTCCCAGGATTTGGCAATTCGGGTGCAAAGCTTTAAGGATTACCTGGTTGGCAGCTTGCAGGATCTCGCCCTTTCAGCCGAGCAACTAGAATTGCCCAAAGCAATTAAAAATCCTGAGAAACAGCCAGTTCCAACTCAAGAAGCCGCAACTCAACAGTCACCTGTTCCTAAATTTGCCGAGCAGAGCTTTCAGGAGCAAACCCGTAAAATTCGTGGCTTATTAGACCAATATCGCAATCGACCCGATTATTACGGTCCCGCCTGGCACCTTCGCCGCACGTTTGAGCCGATTCATGCAGAACGGGTTTCCAGTTGGTTTTTTACCCAGGGAGGCCGGGGAGCCGTTCGAACGATGGGCAGCCGTTTGCAAAACATCCTGGTGGCCTCAGCATCAATCTCAATTCTGCACAGCCTCTACGGAAATCGCTTACGAACCCTCGTTTTGGCTGACTCCCCGAACGACTGGGTGAATGGCGCAGAGGCTTACAGGACTGCCTTGGCATTACCCGCAGTGACTTCGGCCCCGATCGTGGTGTCTCTCTGTTTGAAGATCCGGAGGCTTTAGCTGTCAAGGCCGATCGCGCTGTTAAAGATGGCCTCCTTGCCTTCGTGATCATTGACGAAACCGAAGAGCAAGTTAGTCTTTCCCTGCTGCAATTTCCCCTCTGGTTGGCGTTTGCTCCAAACCCACAGGTGTCTTCCTCCTCCAGCTACAGCCGAGGCGAGTGGTGAATCAGCGCAAACGCGGGGTCATTCGAGCAGCACAGATTGGTGGACTGGCAATCCTACTTTTTGGACAGACAGCAGGCGCGATCGCGAGGGAGGTAGATCTCAAATCGAGTGCAGTACCTCACGCCAAGTTCGCTTCCTCAAACCAGGAGCTGGCTCATGCCGATTTCCAGATCAGATGAGAACACAATTGAGAACTGGTTGCTGAGAGATATACGTAAGTACATCTTTGGCATCGGCGAGTTTTTCTCTGAGTGGGCAGAAATTGTGTTGGCGCGACCGTAGGCAAAGACGGAACTGGCTCAGATCGCGGCAAGGAAAGATCTGTCGCCCCAACTGCGAGTCTATGCTCAAGAGATGTTGATGAGAGCGGGGCAACCCCGAAATCCATCCCTTGTGGAAGACTACTGCTACACATTGCAAAACAGCGGTTACATCAAACTTTTCTATGATATATGGGGTCTATCTGGTATAGATATTGGTACTTTGGCAGAACATTAATCAGCTATCATCAAGCAGCCTTACCTTGCTTGTCTCGTCTGCTCAAGGACAACAATGAGCTGGCTCCGGTGGCATTGGTGAACGGAGAGCCGTTGCGTCGGGTATACAATACCGAATATACGATTTAGCAGCTTACCTGATCACACAAATCCTGGATCTTCCCTATAACAACGATACCAACCCTGCTGTACGTTACCAGCAAATTCAAGCCTTAAGCCGACGATTCGGGATTTCATCTGATACAAGCGAAGAACAAATTGCTCCGGTAAGATTTTCACCGAACACTATCATTGATGAAGTCATGCTGCGATCGAGAGTTGAACCAACTATGCAGTTTTCCAAGCCTTGAAGCCTTTACCCAAGCCCTAAACCGGAATGCCATAATGCTCTCCTGGAGGGCAAAGCAAAAGGTATGCTATTTTTAGCTCCAAAGTTGCTCTTTTGCTGGAGAACTATCGTGAATACCGAAGAACTTAGCCAAATTGCCACCGCTCATCAATCCGCAATTATTCGCCATGAACAGTGGTTGGCTGATCATACAACCGCTCTTGCTCGCCATGAGCAGTGGAAAGCAGAACAGGAAGCGGCCATCCGAAGACATGAGCGATGGAAGGCAGAACAGGAAGCGGCCATTGCCCGTCATGAGCAGTGGAAGGCAGAGCATGAAGCGGCCATGCGAAGAATCGATGCCCAGCAGGAACTCAATATCCAGGCGATCGCCCAATTCACCGCAGGATTAGAAGAACTACGCATTCTTGTTACTAACTACATCCGAGGGCGCGAGAACCTGTAAGTTTCCCCGCTCTGCACTCTTTAATCTGAAATCTTATGGCTCTTTGGCTAACTCTAAATGGATTCCTGCTGCTCATTGCTTACCTGTTAGGTTCAATTCCAACAGGATACTGGATGGGTCGATTGCTAAAAGGGATTGACATTCGAGAACACGGATCGGGTTCAACCGGGGCGACTAACGTGCTGCGGACGCTAGGCAAGTTGCCAGCCCTGATCGTATTGCTGGTAGACATTTTGAAGGGATCCGGGGCGATCGCGTTGGTTCAGATTTTCTACACCCTGGAATCCGTAAAGCCGCTGGTGCCACCAACCGTTGATCCCTCAAGCTGGTTGCCCTGGATGATAATACTGGCAGGCATGGCAGCATTGTTGGGACACAGCAAGTCTATTTTCTTGAAGTTCACGGGCGGGAAATCCGTTGCTACCAGCTTGGGCATTCTATTAACGATGAACTGGATTGTCGGTTTGGGAACCCTGGGAGTCTTTCTGCTGGTGCTGGCCGTTTCTCGCATTGTTTCCTTAAGCTCCATTGCCGGAGCGATCGCCGTTTCTGGCTTGATGCTCTTCCTGGGACAACCGTTACCCTATTTGCTGTTTGCGATCGCGGGTGGTCTCTACGTCATCCTCCGCCACCGCACTAATATCCAGCGCCTATTAGCAGGGACAGAGCCTCGTTTAGGTCAGCCTGCTCCAGAGGCAAGCTCACCGCAGCCATAAGCACAGACGCATGAGTCAAAAGTCCCGTTAGCTGACACTTCAGATACCAACCAACAGGCAAGCCAGCGAGAAAACCAGCCTAACTCGGGAAAGTGGCTCCGGAACGGGATACGATTCTAGATGCTCATTCTTCACACACTTCCTGCATGGCGCTCAAGATTATTGATAATTTTGATGGCGACTTTACCCTTGAACCAGAAGCAAAAGCAATCCTATTTGAATTATTGAAAAGCGATGCTTTTCTGCACCAGGTTTCTCAACAATTGCAATGTCCAACGGTTGAATTCACAGAACTCCTCTTTCAACCAGTTCCTTACAGCACTGCAACTCCCAAAGGCATGCCAGCCGAATTTGAGCAGTACCATAACTCTGAGGACTACGTCATTATCAACGTCCCTCCTAACTTTATGTTTAAGGCCAAGATTTTTAATCCCAGCCGATTATGTGCGATTTATCGCAAAGGGGGAGGGAGTAGAAAAGGATGAAGGATGAGGGATGTAAGGATAAAAATGAACTTTTACGCCATCCCCTTTTCCACTCGCACTCCCTCACTTCATTACCTCATCTCCCCGCTTTCCCCCTGACTCTACTCCTTAGCCTTTATCCTTCATCCTTTATCCTTTCCCCATGTCTTCCCTCCCTCGCCAGTTTGGAATTAGTTCCTTATATTGACGATCGCGGTCAACTCCCAGCTCAATTTCAGGGAAAAGTGGGTGTCTATGCGATTTTTGATCAGGCTCACGTCCTGCAATACATCGGCTATTCCCGCGATATTTTTTGAGTCTGAAGCAACATTTGGTGCGTCAACCACAAACCTGTTACTGGCTCAAAGTGCAAACCATTGATCGCCCCAACCGCTCAATCTTGAGGAGATCCGCGCTGCGTGGATTGCCGAAAATGGGTCAGTGCCGCTGGGAAACAGTGCAGACGAGGCAAAATGGAATCACGCGATCAATGTCAAAGCCATGCTAACTCAGGCTGAGCAGGATAGTTATCAGGGGCGATCGATGAATTAACCCAAACTAAAATTCTTAAACAAGCCGCCCGTCGCGTCGAAGCCGAAGTTCTAGATGTTCTCAAATCTCGCGGTGTTCAAGAAGAAATCCGCTTCAATCCTAAATTGAAGGAAACCGGATTACTGGATTTGAAGTAGGAAGATTGTCCCGTTTCCTAGGCTGGTAATAATTCCTTTGCTGCCAGCCATTCCCGATTGAAGAGCTTAGATTGGTAGCGACTGCCGCCGTCACAGAGGATGGTGACGATCGTATGTCCTGGTCCAAGTTGTTTTGCTAAGGCAACGGCTGCCCCCACATTAATGCCCGATGATCCTCCCAGAAACAGCCCATCTTTTTCCAGGAGCTGGTAAACAACCCGAACGGCCTCGGTATCATGCACCTGAATCGCATCGTCAGCAGGCGCACCCTCCATGTTGGCAGTCACCCGGCTATTGCCAATTCCTCCGTAATGGAGTTACCCTCCAGCTTGATTTCCCCGGTTTTGACGTAGCTGTACAATCCGCTTCCCATTGGGTCGGCCACAACACAGCGAATATTTGGATTTTTCTCCTTCAGAAACATCGCCACTCCTGCATAAGTTCCACCCGTCCCCGTGGAAGTAACCCAGGCATCGACTTTGCCATTCGTTTGTGCCCAAATTTCTGGTCCAGTCGTCTCGTAGTGGGCATGGCGGTTTGCCAAATTATCAAACTGGTTCGCCCAGATTGCGTTATCCATTTCTGCCGCCAGTCTGCCAGAAAGTTTGACGTAGTTATTCGGGTCTTTGTAGGGCACCGCAGGCACGGTTCGCACTTCAGCCCTCAGTGTCCGCAACAGGTCAATTTTTTCCTGCGACTGGGTTTCCGGGATGATAATCAGGCACCTGTATCCCTTCGCATTACAGATATGCGCCAAACCAATGCCCGTATTTCCAGCCGTTCCTTCAACAACAGTGCCTCCCGGTTTCAGCAATCCTTGTTTCTCTGCATCTTGAATCATGTAGAGGGCTGCCCGGTCTTTGACAGAACCACCGGGATTCAGAAACTCGGCTTTGCCCAGAATTTCGCAACCCGTTTCGTCGCTGAAGCTGTTGAGCCGGATCAGGGGCGTGTTGCCCACCGTGTCAATAAACCCGTGCTTGATATCCATTCTGAAACTACCTGTTGATTCCTCTATCGATTTTCTCGTACATCAGAAGATTCCATCCCTATAGATTCTTCTTTCTACCCATATTGCTTGCAACCACTAAAACTGCTGATCTGTAAGATAGAAACATACAATCTCCACTCCTGGCAAAGATGACCACGCTTTTATCCCAGGCGACCGAAATCGTTTATCCCAGTTCCGACGGTGAACCCTTGGCAGAGACCTCTGTTCATGTCGATGCCATTATTGATGTTGTGGTCGTCTTGCGGCAGTATCTCGAAGGACAATCCGCGATCGTTCTGGCAGACCAGTTTCTTTACTACTCCCAGGGTTACCCCAAGCTGCGCTTGGCCCCTGATATCATGGTGATTTTGATGTTCCTCCCGGTCCCCGCGACAACTATAAAATCTGGGAAGAAGGTCAGGTGCCCGCTGTTATCTTTGAAATCACGTCTGAAGGAACGAGGGAGCGGGATCAAACCTTCAAGAAAATCCTTTACGAACAGCTAGAAGTCAAAGAATACTGGCAATTTGATCCCAAAGGAGAATGGATTGAGGAACAACTTCGGGGCTATCGGCTACGGGGTGAGCAGTATGAATTGATCTTAGATAATCGCAGCGGCCCCTTCAGTTGCTCTTGAATGTGGATGGACAGCGAATTAGCTTCTATCGGCAAGATACTGGCGATAAACTGTTGGCTTCTAACGAACTAGCACAAATCTTGCGAGCAGAAATCCTCGCACGGCAACAAGCGGAGGAGTTCGCAGAACAGGAACGCCAACGGGCAGAGCAGGAACGCCAACGGGCGGAACAGGCAGAACGGCAGGTGGAACAATTGCGCGAACAACTGCGATCACTGGGCGTTAACCCAGATGCCATCCCTTAAATAGAAGAGGGTAGGCAATGCCTACCCTACAGCTAAAAGCCGAAAATTAATCGTTTTACTTATTCGGCTGAGGCGTTAGACGTAGATAAGGTCTAACTTCGGTAAGCCCCTTGGGAAACTTCTGTTTCGCCTCTTCCGTCGGAATCGAGGGCACTACAACGACATCCTCACCATCTTTCCAGTTGACAGGGGTTGCCACACTGTAATTATCCGTTAGTTGCAGAGAGTCAATAACCCGCAAAATTTCTTCAAAGTTGCGGCCTGTGCTGGGAGGATAGGTGATGCTCAGACGCAGCTTCCTCTGGGGATCAATCACAAACACTGTCCGGACAGTGACCTTGGCGTTGGCATTGGGGTGAATCATGCCATACAGGTCAGAGACTTTCTTATCGGCATCTGCAAGCAGTGGGTAGTTTACATTAGTTTGCTGCGTTTCGTTGATATCGTCAATCCAACCCTTGTGGGAATCATTGTCGTCAACGCTGAGCGCAATTACTTTCACGTTGCGCTTGTCAAATTCAGGCTTGAGCTTTGCCACTTCACCGAGCTCAGTCGTGCAGACAGGAGTGTAGTCTGCCGGATGCGAAAAAGAACGACCCAGCTATCACCTGCCCAGTCGTAGAAGTTGATTTCCCCTTCGCTGGACTGCTGAGTAAAGTTGGGGACTGTATCACCTAATTGGAGAGACATAACCAATTCCTTTGAGTTGCTAGAACCAAAAATTTACAGATTACCTAAGAGATCATGCCACAAAACCCCGGTTCTCCGGTCGGAGTTCAGATCTTTTACGATTCTAAATAACATATTTGCACAAAGCGAGGCTACTTGGATTATGGGAAAAGGTTTCCTTTAGAAAGCTGTTTTACAAGATTGAATCTCATGCCAATTCTGAGACTGCTGCTTAAGCTCACTGAAGATGTGACCTGACTCACTGTAATTTCGATGCAACAAGGGGTTAAGTACAGAAAGTGGCACATTTTGGGACGTTTCGGTGGAGTAACCCCTGGGACAATTTATGGGCTTTACCTAAACTTGATGGCCACCTAAACCTAATGGCCAGCAGAACGCTGCTCAAGTAGCGCGATTATTCTCCATCTACCGTCACTACAACGACCTCTGCGGTCAGTGGGCAATACAGTCGGAATTGATAGGCCACAATGTCTGTGATACCACTGTCTCCCATCCAATCAGATGCGAAACGTGGGTGCTTCTACTGAGTGGAAGAGACGCTATCTGTGAAACTCTGGTTAGTAGTTAGAACGATCGCCTGTCTCAAAAGATTGCAGTTAGTGAAGATCACGGAGAAAACCCACCCTAATTCTGATGAATGAAAGATATTGAGTTTACAACCCTACGAAATTTCCAGGAAAGCTTGGATCAAATTTGTGCAAAGCTGGAGATGATTTTGGGCAACATAGCAACAGACAAGACCCTATCAATCGGTTTATTTCATGGAAGCACAAGAAACAAAAGCGCTCTTAATTGTTGATGAGCAGCCCCTCTCTGCGCCAGTGTCTAAGGTATTTACAATCAGCAGGTAAGCTCCAGGCATTCATTGGAGACATCCTGCGGCAGTACGTTCTGGAGCGTGAGTTGGCAACAAGGGACGATCTTGATATTGGTCCAGCCACCGTGGAACAGGCCGTTGTGGATTTTCGCCTACAGCAACAGCTTACAGATTCTAAAGCATTTCAGGAATGGCTAACTCGGAATGGTATTAACTATGAGCAGTTCCATAGTCAGATTACGAATAGTTTCAAAATGGAGAAACTAAAAGCCGTAATTACCGATGCTCGACTTCATGAGCATTTCATCGAGCGCAAGCTGTTTTTTGATCGAGTTGTGCTCTCCCGGATCGTTGTTGAAAACAAGGATCTGGCCGAAGAGCTGTACACCCAGATAAAAGAAGGGGCTAATTTTGAGCAGCTTGCCCAGGAGTACTCAATTGCCGATGAACGGGTAGCCAACGGAATGATGGGTCCAGTTAGCCGGGGAACGTTGCCCGACACCATTAGAGCCGCGATCGATTCGGCTCATCCGGGTGAGCTTGTCGGGCCGGTCGAATCCGAAAAACATTGGGCGATATTTCGAGTTGAGCAATTCCTACCTGCCACACTGGAGGATAATCAACTGCGTCAGGCGATGCAAAACGAACTATTTGAACGCTGGCTGGCTGAAAAGATTCAGACGATGGCGGTCAAGTTACAGGTTAATGACTAACTCTTTTAAGCCCTCTTGTACATACAGTCAACTTTTGCACCGCAAGTGTTGATTGCCCCAATCCTAATCAGCATCTATGCAGGAGCTAGATGATCGCAAACGACTTAGTTACAGACTTACCTTGGGATATTCCCCTCTTTGTTTTCTAAGCCCCGAACAACAGGTTCAGTTTAAACAATCGGCTGAAATTCGTCGGTACAGCCTGGGGAAACGCTTTGGTCAACAAGCACTCCCGGTAGCCAAATGCTTGTTTTAGCCGGTAAGGTGCGTCTGGTGCCAGAGGAGGGGCAATCAACTCTCCTCAAGCGCGGAGATTGGTTGGGCGATCGCTTGGAGCTTCCTGGTATCTGGAAAGCAAGAGCCGCTGATAAGGATGTGGTTGTGGCCGTTTGGTCGTCGGACCTCTGGAAAGCCCTCTCCTCAAACGATTTAGACCAGTTTTGGGCGTTGCAACGGGGCGGTGCTTGCCCCAAACGGCGAACACCCGCCAACCTGCCTCTGGATTTCCCTTCGTCCCTGGGGTGAATACCGCTGCTGCTTGTCTAACGATGGCAGCAAACCACCTACAGAATCCAACTCAGATGGAATGGGTGCAGCGACAACTTCGTGGGCAACGAGGACCGGATGTAGTGGAGGCTTCAGAGAAGCTGGGTCTTCATCTGAGACGGGTAGAAACCTCTTGGAATGAACTGCGCCAGTTCTCCTTTCCAGCATTGATGCAGTGGAGAGATGCGTCTGCCTCTAATGGTGCCGTTGCCAGCGCTCGGAGAGGAGATGGGCTAAATTCCACTCCTTTCCGTTGGGTTCTGGTTTTTGCGGTTAAAGGCGATCGATTGATTCTGTCCGATCCGCTCAACTCGGCCCAAACCTGCGAAAGCGTTCCTCGAAGCATTGTAGAACCTGTCTGGGACGGGCAACTTTGGCTGGCAGAACCCATTCAGAAACAGGAGCGGTTCAGCCTTGCCTGGTTCCTGCCGGCCGTAATGCGGTTCCGCACGCTTCTGATGGAAGTGTTGTTGGCATCGTTCACCCTGCAAATTTTGGGGCTTGCTACTCCAGTCATCACTCAGGTTGTGATTGACAAAGTCATGGTGCAGGGCAGTATTTCCACACTAGATGTGATGGCGATCGCTCTATTAGGTGTGGCGTTTTTTGAAGCGTTTCTGGGCACTTTGCGCCTATTTATCTTTACCCATACCGCCCGTCGTCTTGATCTCAGCCTTTCTGCTCAGCTTTTCCGGCACTTAATGCGGTTACCACTTTCCTACTTCGAGCAACGTCGCGTGGGAGATACGGTTGCCCGCGTTCAAGAATTGGAGAATATCCGACAGTTTTTAACAGGAACTGCACTGACTGTCGTTTTGGACTCCATCTTTGCGGTTGTCTACCTGGCAATTATGGTTTATTACAGTGTGCCACTTACTCTGGCGGCATTAGCTGTGATTCCTCTGTTTATTCTTCTAACGCTTACCGCGACTCCCATTCTGCGTAACTGGTTGAACGAAACCTTTAACCGCAGTGCTGATAGTCAGTCTTTCCTGGTAGAGACCGTGACAGGCATTCAAGCAGTTAAAGCACATACCGCTGAAAAGGTAGCACGCGATCGTTGGGAAGGCCTCTTCGCCCGCTTCATCCGTACAGGCTTCAAGGCGTCTACAACCTCCAACATCAGCAGCAATATTGCTGACTTTCTGACCAATCTCTCTTACCTGATTGTGCTCTGGTTTGGCGCGAAACTCGTTATCGAGCAGAAAATGACGGTTGGTCAACTCGTTGCCTTTCAGATGCTCTCCGGCAGAATGACAGGTCCACTGCTGCGTCTGGTGCAACTCTGGCAGAATCTTCAGCAAGTTTTGCTGTCTGTTGATCGTATTGGCGACATCCTCAACACTGCTCCCGAAGCCGAAGCTGGGTCAGGGTTGGTTCTTCCTCCTCTTAACGGTCAAGTTGTTTTCGACCAGGTATTTTTCCGCTACCACCCTACTCAAGAACCTGTGTTACGGGGTATTTCCTTCTCTGTTGAACCGGGGATGTTAGTTGGCGTTGTGGGACGGAGTGGCTCTGGTAAGAGTACGCTTTCAAAACTTGTTCAGCGTCTTTACCCGGTTGAATCCGGTCGCATTCTGGTGGACGGGTTTGATATAAAAACTGCTGACCTTGCTTCACTCAGGCAACAGATTGGTGTTGTGCTGCAAGAGGATTTCATTTTTAACGGCACTATTCTGGAAAATATCAGTCTTGGCAACCCAGCGATCACCGCTGAGCAGGTTGTTGAAGCAGCACGCTTAGCCGTTGCCCATGACTTTATTAGTGAACTGCCTCATGGCTATGAAACCAGTGTTGGAGAGCGGGGAACAGCGTTGTCTGGTGGTCAGCGTCAACGACTCGCTCTAGCTCGTCTATTTCTTTCTAAGGCCCCTGTTTTGCTGTTGGATGAAGCGACCAGTGCTTTGGATGCTGAAACTGAACAGCAAGTCTTACAGAACTTGCAGCGGGTTTCTCAAAACCGCACCGTATTTCTGATTGCTCACCGTTTTGCACCTTTAAAGCGGGCGGATCTCATTGTTGTCCTGGAAAAAGGAGTTCTAGTTGAGAAAGGAAATCACACAGAACTTTTGAATAGCAAGGGGCTGTACTGGTCTCTTTACCAAAGGCAGCAGGCAAACGTATAGGATTCAGTTGAAGTCGCAGATCAAACTCACTGACTTTAGATGCAAAACAGGTAATTGTTACAAGTTTGAAGCAGTGAGTTATTCCCTCAATTTTTAGTGGTGCAAGCTAGATACTTTAACGCGATCGCAATTAGTTGCGATCGCATAGTCTTTTAATACCTAAACGCAATTACCCGAATATGGCTTCTCCATTTTTCTATTGGCTTTCGTAACCCAATCCTCCAACTTGAAGCACGAAAAGCAGCCATCTGTAGTCATACAAATTTGATTTGAGAAAGTTGAAGATTGGGTAGGGGCGAATGGCCATTCGCCCCTACAAAGGGTTGATGTGTAGTAAGTTCTATTTAAATCGGTATCAGAAGCCAGAAGATAGAGAAGACAACTCGTATAAACTACTGCTCCTCACATCGGTAGGAGTTCTAAATCATTAGCGGAAACAGAGGGCTTTCTGAAAAGGGTTTCCTTCGGAAACCCTTTTCACATTCCAGACAGGATTGCTGTAGTTCTATCTTTGAGTTAGGAAAGAACTATAGTAGAATGGCACTGACGGAAGGGGATAAAAAAGGCTCCAAGGCTTGATATGAGAGAATCAGAGCCTCAGAGACCAACAAAACTATTCCTTTACTATGGCAAATCGAGCCGAGATCCTCAAGCAAAAGTTTCAGAATAGTCTTGCCCTCCCTTTTGAACACGTACTGCCGGAAGCCCTCGTGCAACAGGTGCTGCAAGAACAGGGAGTCAAGTACCGCAAAGTGCTTTATACCCCGATTGTTGTGCTGTGGGCTTGGTTATCCCAAGTGCTCGATGCGGACCAAAGTTTAAGCAATGCGGTGAATCAGTGATTGCCTGGATGGCAGAGGCGCGCGAGGAAGTGCCCTCTACCGATACCGGAGCTTACAGTAAAGCTCGTAAACGCTTACCTATGACCGTACTCAAGCCCTTGTTGCGGCAAACGGCAACGGCACTGACATCGGAGATAAAACCTGAGCACCGGTGGTGTGGACGACGGGTAAAAGCCTACGATGGCACAACGGTGCTGATGCGTGATACCCCTGCAAATCAGGCGTTCTATCCACAGCACAGCAATCAAAAAGTGGGCTGTGGCTTTCCCTGGCAAAGTTAGTGGTGTGGTTTTGCGGAACAACTGGAGCGGTTTTGGAAGTAGCCATTGCAGCGTTTAACACCAGTGAATGGCAACTGTCCCGGCAACTGTATGCCACCCTACAAAGCGAGGACATCGTTGTCGCTGATTCTGCCTATGGCACCTACGTCGATTTGGCACTGGTGTACTCAAGCGGAGCCGATGCCGTCTTTCGCAAACATCATGCTCGCCACTGTGATTTTCGTCGCGGCAAGAAACTGGGGATTGGCGATCATATCGTGCAGTGGCAACGTCCACTTCTTTGCCCACAATCAATGAGTAGAAGGGACTTTGAGTCATTACCCAAAAGGATTGAGGTCAGAGAAGTGCATTTGTTGGTTCAACAACCTGGGTTTCGCCCTAAGGAAATTATTCTGGTGACGACGCTACTGGACCCTAAACGCTATCGCAAAGCGAAGCTCGCCGAACTCTATCAACTACGTTGGCAAGCCACCGAAGTCAATCTCAAGCATCTCAAAACCACCTTGAAGATGGAAATGATTGCTGCCAAAACTCCAGAGATGGTGCAAAAGGAAATTTGGATGCATTTGCTGGCGTACAACTTGCTCCGAACCTTGATGTGGCAAGCGGCTCAACAAGCTCAGGTACCCCCTTACGAATCTCCTTGCAAGGGACTCGGCAACAGTTCAATCAGTTTAGACCGCAGTTGGCAACAGGGTCTGATAAAAGCCGTCGTCACCTCTACACCGCTTTGCTAGAGGTGATTTCGGATCAGTTAGTGCTGTTGCGTCCTCACAGGGTTGAACCTAGAGTTATCAAGCGCAGACCTAAACCTTTTCCCAGGATGCAACAACCTCGTTCAGTTCTCAAAGCTAAGCTGGTTGCTTAATACAGCTTCCGTCAGTGCCATTCAACTATAGTAGTGCCGCAACAGCAGCACTGAAACGTTTATGAAATTAAGTGGATGCGCAGAAAAAAGCTTCCGATGAAAGCTTCTTCTAAAGTTCAAAGAAAGCCTTTACAGGAGGCTTTAGAGCCTACAGTATTTTTTTGGTAAATATTGACACATCCCGTTAGTGAACATTTATTCACGGGCACTATAGCTATGCCATTTGTTGGGGTTATAGCGATGCCCGATACCGTAGGTAATAATTTAACTAACGCGCAGCCAATCTATCTAATTGCCAGCTCTAAAACCTTTAAAGAGTCAATTGGGGTAGAGAATGGCGTTCTCGATTCGGATGATTACTACCGCTTCACACTAAACAAAAGTAGTAGCGTTAGCCTTTCTCTGAATGGTCTCAGTGCTAATGCAAGTGTTGAAATCCAGGACTCGAATGGTGCAGTTGTCACTGATGTTGATGGAATTGTCCTTCGTTCAGTTAACACTGGAACTTTAACTGAAGCTATCAATACTACCCTCAATGCTGGCACCTATTATATTCATGTTTTTCCAGGTCCGGCCACAAACCCATCTGACCCTCTCAACACAACTCCCAGCACTAGCTATAACCTCAATGTAGCTGCTGATAACAATGCTAAGACAGACCTTCTGTGGCGCAACTACACCAATGGTCAGAATGTAGTCTGGCAAATGAATGGAACATCAATCGTACAGAAATCTGTAACCACTACACTTTCAGACACCAACTGGAAGATACAGGGTTCAGGCGACTTCAACAACGATGGGCGACCAGATATTTTGTGGCGGAACCCCACAACCGGACAAAACATGGTCTGGTATATGAACGGAGGCGTTTTTAGCTCAAGTGCTTTTCTCAGTCCCGTAGCAGGCTCCAACTGGCAAATCGGAGGAGTTGGTGACTTTAACAAAGACAATAAACCAGACATTGTATGGAGTGATTCAAATACTGGACAAAACATTATCTGGTTCATGAACGGCACCATTGTCAGTTCAAAAGCTTATACTGATTCACTACCCGACAAAACCTGGAAGATTCAAGCGATCGGCGACTTCAACGCAGATGGACAATCAGATATTGTATTCCGTGCCCCTACCACAGGAGATACGGTTATCTGGTTGATGAATGGCTCTACCCGTGTGTCCACAGTCTACAGCGATAAGGTTACAGACCAGAATTGGCAAATTTATGGTTCGGGTGACTTTAATGGAGATGGAAAATCCGATTTGTTGTGGCATAACACAGCATCTAATCAAAATATCGTCTGGTTCTTAAATGGAATTAATCGTGTTTCATCTACAACCTTAACGACTGTTCCAGAAGCAAGCTGGTTACCATTAGCTCCTTTCACCAGATATGTAACACCAACAAAAGCAGATCTTGCCCAGAATACAACCGCAGGCGCATTTGCAATCGGTCCTCTCAACGGTAATGGTGTTTACTATGATGCGATCGGCGGCACCGACACCAACGATTACTACCAGTTTTCCTTAGGCAGCGTCACAAGTCTCGGCGTCTCGTTGACAGGATTAGACGGCGGAAACTTGAGCGGAAATCTTGACCTCCAAATTCTAGACAGTACAGGAACGGTGCTTCTAGAGTCGGCTCAAAGTGGGGGTTCTTCCGAATCGATCGTGACACCTCCTACAGCCAATCTTAGCCCCGGAACCTACTTTGTTCGCGTATTTGCCCAGGCAGGTCAAAGTAGCCCTTACAAACTAAGCCTGAATGCAAATAACTTACCCACACTCGTCACAAAGAATAACCTTGTTCTGAATGAAGGCACAGAGAAAACCATTTCTCGTAGCCTCCTACAAGTCCTGGATGATAACAACCCACCAGATCAGATTACATATACACTGGCTAACTTCCCAGGCACACTGACTAATGGAAGTCTGAGTTTAAATGGTATCGCAATTACGATCGGCAATACCTTTACCCAAGCAGACATTAACGCCAACAAGCTCACCTATGCTCAAAACGGTAGCGAGACACTGACCGATAGTTTCGTCTTCAATGTGTCTGATGGGGCAGGTGGCACGATCGACAACACCACCTACACCATTAATGTCGTTCCGGTTAACGATCCGCCTGTTTTGGTAAGCAACGGAGGTTTGACGTTAACAGAAGGCACAGCCGCCACGCTGACGAATCTCAATCTGCTGGTGACAGACATTGAGCAACCCGCTTCCCAAATTGTTTATAGTCTCAATAACCTTCCCACAAATGGCAATCTGGTGCTGAACGGCACAGCTTTGACCGTTGGCAGCACGTTGACCCAAGCCGACATTAGCAGCGGCACGAAACTAAAATACAGCCATAACGGCAGTGAAACAACCAGCGATAGTTTCGTTTTCAGTGTGAGTGATGGCGCGGGCGGTACGCTGACTCCCGCTGCAACCACCTTCAATATCAACGTCACCCCATTTAATGACCCACCAGTACTGACAACAAATTTGGGCCTGAGCGTAAATCAGGATGAATCGAAAGCCATTACCTCCGCTCAACTTACTGCAACGGATGTAGAGTTTCTAACGCTGCCCGACGCGATCGTTTACACCGTAACCTCCAGTCCAACCAAAGGTATTCTCTATCGGGATTCCACTGCTACCACTAGCTTCACCCAAGCAGACCTTAATGCTGGTCGGATCTTCTACGACCATGACGGCAGCAATACCAATAGCGACAGCTTTACCTTTACCGTTAGCGACGGAGTCAACACCCTCACTCCAGCAACGTTCAATATTACGGTTAACCGGACGAATTTTGCGCCAGTATTGGCTACAAATGCAGGACTGACACTCAGTGAAGGAACAACCGCAGCGATCACAAACACCCTGCTGCAAATAACGGATCAGGATAACGCTCCACCGCAGCTTGTCTACACGCTGCAAAGCATACCAAAGTATGGAAAATTGAATCGCTTCGGTTCTCCCCTAACGGTTGGTCAAACCTTTACTCAGGCGGATATCAATAATCTACCGAATAGCCGCATCACCTATGTACATGATGGCAGCGAAACGCTAAGTGATAGCTTCTCCTTTACAGCATCGGATGGCTCCAGCAGCAGCATTCCAGCAACTACTTTTAGCATTGCTGTAACTCCGGTGAATGATGCCCCTGTATTAGTTAGCAAGGGTAGTTTGTCCCTATCTGAAGGAGACAGTGTTGCCATTAACAGCAGCGTGTTGCAAATTACGGATAACGACAATCCACCTCCAGCAAGTTTGATTTATTCACTCACGAATGCTCCTGGAAACGGCACCCTCTTCCTTGGAACTACCCCAGTCACTAGCTTCACTCAAGCTGACGTCAATAGCGGGCAGCTCAAGTACTCTCATAACGGCAGCGAATCGATCGCCGATAGCTTCACCTTCACAATTTCTGATGGTGTAATTGCAAGCCCGATCGGTCCAAACACGGTCAACATCGCTATTACCCCGGTTAACGACGCGCCAAACGTCTCACTTAATAAGGGGATTACAGTTTCTGAGGGACTAGCGGCAACGATTTCGAATGCCGCTCTGCTGGTAACAGATCCAGACGGGCCTAGTCCAGTAGCTTATACGGTAGGCACAGCACCGACCCGTGGCTCACTGTTGCTGGGGGTGTAACGTTATCAAGTGGTCAAACGTTCACCCAAATGGATATCAACAACAATCAGCTTTCCTACGTCCATGACGGTAGTGAAACCACCAGCGACAGCTTCACCTTTACAGCATCAGACGGCTCAACAGGGACGCTTACTCCAAGGTTGTTCAGCATTGCTGTAACTCCTGTAAACGATCCACCTGTTCTAACGTTGCCAGGTTCCCAAAGCGTTAACGAAGACACTCAACTTGCATTCTCCGGGGCATCGCGTATCAGCTTGAGTGATGCGGAGAACAACAATCCAGTCACCGTGAATTTGTCAGCCGCTAGTGGCACGATTACGCTCAGCTCGACAGCGGGCGTCACCGGCAACGGCAGCAACAGCGTCACTGTAGTTGGAACCATTACTGCAGTGAACACAGCACTCAACAACCTGATCTACAAGCCCGCTGCTAACTTCAATGGACCGGACGCGATCGTTCTTTCTGCGAACGATGGATTCGATACCTCAAATGGAACCATCAATGTCACCGTTGCCGCTGTAAATGATGCGCCAACGCTGACTATTCCAAGCGGCACTCAAACAGCGACTGAAGATACGCCTCTAGCATTGACGATCGACACTACAGACATTGATTCTGGTGGTGGCCCTGTCACAGCAACCATTACTGCATCTAGCGGTACCTTAAATCTGGCCACAACTAATGGTTTGTCGTTCCTCACAGGAACAAACGGCACCAGCACGCTCTCTGTTGAAGGAACCATTACCGATATTCGAGCCGCTTTGTCTACCGTCACCTATCAAGGAAACCCAGACTATAACGGCAGCGATTCCATCGTTCTAACAATCAACGATGAGGGTGGAACAGGTTCTCCTGGACCATTGAGCGTCACGAAGACCATTCCCATCAATGTCCGGGCTGTCAATGATGCACCCTCCTTTACAGGCGGTGATAACCAGACCGTAAACGAGGATGCAGGTCTCCAGACGATTACGAATTGGGCAACCAATATTTCTCGCGGTCCTGCCAATGAATCGGGTCAATCCTTGAATTTCACAGTTGTAAGCAATTCCAATCCAACGCTGTTTACAACAGCGGGAGTGGCTATCAGTCCATCGGGAACGCTTACCTACACCCCTACTGCCAATGCCTTTGGTTCCTCAGTTGTCACGGTTAGATTGCAAGACAATGGCGGGACTTCTTTAGGAGGTGTGGATGTTTCTAGCGATTACACCTTCACCATCAACGTCAACTCTGTAAATGATGCGCCAACCTTTACTAAAGGTTCCAACATCACGGTGACTGAAGATTCCCCAGCTCAATCAGTCCTTTGGGCTACCAATATCGTTTCAGGACCACCAAATGAGTCCGGCCAACTTGTCAACTTCGTGGTCAATAATGACAATCCATCATTGTTTGCGGTTGCACCAACGATCGCACCCAATGGAACACTGACTTATACCCTGGCACCAGACGCTAACGGTATAGCCAATGTAACGGTTAGCTTGCAGGATAACGGCGGTACCGATAATGGCGGTCTCGATACGTCTATTCTCCAATCCTTCGCTATTAATGTCACCCCGGTTAACGACGTACCAACGCTAACTCTGCCAGGAACACAAACCGTTGATGAAGACACCAACCTGAATATCACAGGGGTCAGCATCAATGATGTAGATGCTGGCACTGGAAACATGCGCGTCACCCTAACCGCACTCGGTACGGGCGCTCCATCAACAGGTGGAACTATCAGCTTTGGCAATGTTTCAGGGCTGAATGTCACTGGCAACAACAGCAATAGCGTGACCCTTACCGGAAAGCTTAGTGACCTCAACAACGCCTTAAGCAGCTTCAACTATCAGGGCCTGTCAAATATCAACGGAACCGATCAAATAGTTGTCAGCGTCAACGACCAAGGTTTAACCGGAGCAGGCGGACCAAAGAGCGCCACCCAAACGCTAAACGTTAACATTAATCCGGTTAATGACGCGCCTGTGCTAACTGTTGGAGGTGGCACTAGCCGCACTGTCGCTGAAGATACACCCATCACACTCTCTGGAATTACAGTTTCAGATGTGGATGCGGGTAACAGCAATATCCAGGTGACTGTCTCTGTCCAGCAAGGCGTGCTCAACGCCACAGCCGCAGGCAGTCCTGCTACAACGATCGGCGGCACTGGCACAAATACGTTGACAATTACAGGTAGTCAAGCCGCAATTAACTCAACGTTAAGTAGCTTACGCTACCAAGGAAATCTTAATTACAATGGATCCGATATTGTAACTGTTGTCGTTAACGATCAGAACAACACGGGGATCGGAGGACCTTTGACCGATACAAAGAGCCTTACTATCAACGTCACTCCCGTTAACGACTTGCCCACGCTGACATTGCCCAGCAGCCCGTTAAGCGTAAACGAAGACACCGATTTACCATTCACCGGACCGACAGCCATCTCTCTAACGGATGTTGACTCTGGCCCCAATCCAGTTCGCGTAACGCTCGCGGTTAACAACGGCATCCTTAATCTGGCTACTGACGGTCTAACAACTATCAGCGGTGCAAACGGTTCGAAGTCGGCAGTTTATGAAGGCACGATCGCATCGATCGTTGCTGCCATCAACACACTGGTCTACCGAGGTAACCTCAATTACAACGGATCCGATCGGTTGACCATCACCGTCAACGACAAAGGCTCTACAGGTGCTGCACCTCCTGGGATTGATGTTACTCAAATCGTTGATATCACCGTCACTCCGGTAAATGATCCACCCGTTCTGGTGACCAACAATGCGTTGACATTGAATGAAGGGGCAACCCAAGTTATTACCAACGGACTGTTGAGAACAACGGATGTTGATAATGCAGCAACTTCGATCGTCTACACCATTCAGCCCGGTGCCGCAACCTTAAACGGTAATCTACTGAAAGGCACAACAGCACTGGTAGCGGGTTCCACCTTTACCCAGGATGATGTTAATCAGGGAACCATTAAGTACGTTCACAATGGCAGTGAAACCACCAGCGACAGCTTTACCTTCCAGGTCTCCGATGGTGGCTCTTCACCCATTACGACTAACTTCAACATCAGTATCAATCCTATCAATGATGCACCGTTGCTGGCAGTCAATCAGACCTTAGCCGTTACGGAGGGAGAAAGCGGAACTATCACTAAATCGCTGTTGCTCTCTACTGATCCAGATAACACAGATTCACAGCTGGCTTACACCGTTACGAATGTGCCTACGAGCGGTAGCGTAAGGCTGAACGGCAGTAATTTAACCGCCGGTCAAACCTTCACGCAACAGGATGTTAACCTGGGTCGTGTAACCTACGTCCACAATGGCAGCGAGACCACCAGCGACAGTTTTACCTTTACGGTAAGCGACGGTGCAGGAGGCAACATCGGTTCGACCTCATTCAAGATTGGGGTTACTCCGGTTGACGATCCGCCCCAGATCATCTCTAACGGTCCGCTGACGATTGCAGAAGGAGCCATCACAACAATTACCAAAACCGTCCTTCAAACGTCTGACCCTGAAAGCCAGCCGCTTACCTACAAGCTGGTCGCACAGCCTTTACATGGCACGCTCAGTCTGAATAGTATTGCTCTAAGTACAAACAGTACATTTACCCAGGCAGACATTGATTCAGGTCGGCTCTCCTATCAACATGATGGAAGCGAAACGACTAGCGACGCGTTCTTCTACAATGTCACTGATGGAACAACTCCTAGCGATCAAATCTTCAACATCAATGTAACCCCAGTTAATGATCCACCTAAACTCCTGACACCCAACCCAACCATTACCGTTCCTGGAGACGTTTCGGCGGTGACAGCGATTAGCCCAGGTGTACTCAAAGTTACGGACGTCGATAATACGTCTAGCCAACTGGTTTACAAACTGGTTTCGGCTCCTAACTCCACCTATGGTCAACTACAGCTCAATGGTTCATCGCTGATTGCAGGTCAAACCTTCACTCAGGCAGACGTTGATGCTGGTAGAGTAACCTATCAGTCCCTAGGTGGTGGATCCACTGACACCTTCCAGTTCAGCGTATCGGATGGGGGAAACCAGGTGGAACGTTGCCTACTCGGTACTTCACCATCAACTTCTCTTACCCGAATGGAAGTTGAGATTGATTGTCTCTCAAAATTTTGAGAGGCAATCTCAGCTCTTTATCTATTTGAACCGGACATAAAAGAAACCCTTACCTTTTGCAAAAGGTAAGGGTTTTACTTTAATACAATCATTTGGTTTATACGTCATATGAAATCCGTTTGAATACTTGTCGTATGTAGGGGCGGGTTTAGTAGAAAAGATCCTCATACAGCAAGGCTTGACAGCGAAACCCGCCCCTACACAACCTTAATTTTTAACCGGATTTCATATCACCTTTTAGTCTAAATCGTCCATAGAATTTAGAAACTGTATGAGAAAAACTCTTACAGAAGCCTTTTTGCATTTTGTATAGGCCACTGAACTCAAACTGGTTTTTAAGCAAAAACGTAGTTGAAGCTAATGCTAACCCTGTCTTCATCGCTCAAATTCGGTTCTACTCCATGTTTTAACCAGCTAGGAAAAATAAGCAACAGTCCTGCCTCTGCACTATGAGAAATCGCATCAGCAGTGTATGCAGTAAAATCAGAGACCAACGGTTTATAAAAAGTTCTGGCGTTACGAGGATCGTAAAACATTAAATCTCCACAATTATTGGGGTTTTACATAATAAACGCCACTAAAAAGACAATTTGCATGATCGTGAATTTTATTGCTGGCATATTTCGGATTGACGTTTGCCCAGCAATTTGCAGCTACTACATTTACTCCTGCGTAGCCCATGGTTTGAGAAACAGCAGCGATCGCCTCATCAACCAATTTCTTAAACGGCTGCATCTCCTCTAGCGCGAATAAATTTCCTTTACTATGCCAACCCAACACGTTTGAAGCAACCTGCCCAGAATCTGTTTTCTTAAGCTGATAGATTGTGGTCAATAGCTGTATGTTCAAGCCTTCATGGTTTTTAAGATTGAAGACAAACAACGGTGTTGGGAATAGATTATGACAAGTAGCGTTCCGGGGGTCATTCGTCATTTTACGCTTAGCTCAATCAAGGTATTTTTATTGTCCAATTACAGCAGTTCTAAATCATTTAGACAATTGGAAGATTCTGTCAAACGAAAACCCTCACCAAAATCTTTCCAAAATTCAAATTAAGAAAATTCACTAAAACGCCTGCTCATAGTTCAAGCAGATCCACTAATGTTTTATCCGTAATTATAAGCAGGCAATAAGTGAGTCTTTAGCTAAGTTCCAAATACGTGTAAATACAGAAAATCTCCGCAGAAATAAGCTAACCAAGAAATTTATGTGAAGCCCTCTAATCTATGTTTCTTGATGAATTACTACAGGGAAATATAGAGTGGCGATCGCGGAGGCAAAAGAAATGGCTGATAAAAGTGGTGTACTCGATAATAGCTGGCAGTCAACTCAAAGATTAATTAACTCGAGTTTTAGTACGCAAACCTTCTCAAACACAACGGGAGATTCTAGCTACTCGCTCGACCCAAATGATACGAATGATTACTTTCATTTAAAGCTTACCCAACGCAGTAGCCTTATCCTCACACTCACCAACTTGTCCGGGGATGCTGATTTATCGCTACTCGACAACAGCGGTATTGCCATGCAAACCTCCTCCAATGGTGGCGTGCTGGCAGAAGCAATCACCACAACCTCTCCTCTGGATCCTGGCGATTACTATATTCAAATTTTCACGCCTGATAACAGTACTACTGTCAGTCAATATACACTCAACGTCAATACTGTCCCTACTTCCCGCACAGACTTGCTTTGGCGCAACTACACCACAGGCCAAAATATTGTCTGGCAAATGAACAGCTCAAGCATTGGAACTAAAGTTTCTATCAATTCAGTCAGTGACTCTAACTGGAAAATCCAAGCCGCAGGAGATATGGATGGCGATGGTACACCAGATTATATTTGGCGAAATGCTTCAACAGGGCAAGATGTTGTTTGGTTGATGGACGGCACATCACGCCGTTCTACGGTCTACATCAAATCAGTCACCGACGCAAACTGGAATATTGAAGGGGCTGCCGACTTCAATGGAGACGGATCGACAGATCTGCTATGGCGGAACAACAGCACAGGTCAAAACCTGGTTTGGCTGATGAATGGTCTTACTTTTAGCACCTCCATTACCCTTCAAAGTCTTTTGCCTTCAACCTATCAAATTGGCGCTGTTGCAGACTTCAATGGAGATAGCAAACCAGATATTGTCTGGCGTAACTACGACGGAAGTGGGCAAAACCTGATTTGGATCATGAATGGTGTGAACTATTCTTACTCCACTTCTCTTCGTACTGTGACAGGCAACTGGAATATAATCGGTGCCGGAGATTTGAACAGTGACGGTAACTCAGATTTAGTTTGGCAATACATTGATTCGAATGGAAGCCAAAATTTAATCTGGTACATGAACAAGACTTCCTCTGTATCAAACGCTTACACAAATAGTGTTAGTGATCCAAATTGGAAGATGGCCACAAGTGTTACAACATCTCCGATCGCTGACCTTGCCGGAAACAGCATGAGCACTGCTTTTGATATTGGTACACTCAATGACACCGGCTCCTATAGCGACAAACTAAGCGTAGCCGACCGAAACGAGTATTACAAATTCAAACTAGTAACAAGCAGCACGGTCAATCTGTCATTAACTGGCCTATCAGCAAACGCTGATTTGTGGCTCATTTGGGATAAAAACAACAATAGTATCTATGATTCTGGGGATGTGCAGTATACCTCAGTCAACTTGGGAACGGCTGATGAACAATTTTCCAATCTGAGCTTGGCAACAGGGACTTACTTTTTGCGAGTTTTTACACCCACGACTGAAACGGGAAGCACAACGTATACTTTGAACGTTGGTGCAGCTGCCGGACAACCTATAGACCTTTTGCCTGCCTCTCCAACGTCGTCAACATTCACAATTGTGAAAACAAATGGCTCTGCACTACCCCTCACAAACAGCATCCCAACCATTAGTCTCAAGAGTAGTAACTCTACATATGTGCCTTCGATCAAGATTAACTACCAGGTAAAAAATAGTAGCGTCAGTATTACTCCAACTCAATTCAAGGTGAATTTTTACCTGTCAAGAGACAACAACATTACGTCAAGCGATCTCCTTCTATCTCAAGTAGACAGCAACAATAATGTTACGGGTGACGCGATCGCGCTTGTTAACAATTTGGCACCCAACCAAACCTATTCAGGATCAATGAGCGTCGCAGTACCTACTCAAAGCGACAACTGGTGGGGAGGCGATCAGACCTACTACATTGGAATGATTATTGACCAGGATGGTCAGGTTGCTGAAACTAGTGAAGTTAACAATACGGCTGCAACAGCACTAGGTATTAAAGACACTCTCAGGCCTGACCTTATTGGTGGTGGCCTCACGATCGCTCAAACCTCTGCAACGCCTGGACAATCTATTCGAGTAACCGGAACAATCAAAAACATTGGTAATGTTTCTACCAATTCAGATTTCTTTGTTCGATTCTACTTCTCCAATGATGACACGATCGATGGTAGCGACTGGGTCTTCCCTGGTACGGTTACGATTAAAGCCATTGCTGCCAACAGTTCCACTACATTTGACAGTAACAGCACCAGCCAATCAAACAGCTCATACTTCCCAGTTAGTCCCTTTGTGCTGCCCGATAGCACATGGGAAGGTTGGAAAGGCAATGGACGCTATTACGTTGCAATGGAGCTGAATGTATTAGGTGCGGTTCTAGAAAGCTCAGGCGGTTTAGAGAACAACTCTAACTACGGCAAACTCATTGGCCAATATATCGATTACAACTTCATTGACATCACAGGTGCTCCTACCAATCAGGTCGTCTAATTTTTCTCGAAACAGCCATTTTAAGCGGCCAAAGTACGGAAGAAATTAGCAGCGCAAACCTGTACCAACAACAATCCCTTGTAGTCTGTATGAAGATTACAAGGGATTAAATCTTATGGTTGGATAAATCATAAAGTCTCCAAACCTAAAGACATTCTATCTCCAACCCTCAAATTACTTAATAAGCATTGAACTGTTATCGAACGGAGAACGCTTCACTAAAGCGACGCGTTACGGGTTCAATAAGGAAGGTCAGAATCGATTTCTGACGTGTAACAATCTCCGCCGTAGCAGCCATCCCTGGAGTAAGTTCTACCTCTCTGCCACGAACGGAGATGGCGCGCTTGTTTAAGCGAATTTTGGTTGGAAAGACTAACCCAACGTCCTTCTCGACGATCGCGTTAGGGCTAACTTTCTCGACAACACCATCCACAATTCCAAATTCTTGGTAGGGGAAGGTGGCTAACTTCACCTTCGCCTTCATACCCTCCCGAATAAAACCGATATCCCGGTTAAGAACCTTGGCCTCTAGCTGAATCTCCTCATTCTTAGGAAGAATAGAAATCAGTTCTTCACCTGACTGAACTGGGCCTCGCGTTGCCTTGATGTTGTAAACCGTTCCGTCCAAAGGCGACTCCAGGGTTTCTCGGCTTCGCTGCTGTTTGGCTGACTCCAGCTTACCCAGGACGTCTGTCAATTCTTCCTTTCGCTTGGTCAATTGAGTTAAGATTTCGCTTTGACGTTGAGATGAAAGGCCAGATGCCGCGCTTCTTGCTCCCTGGTATGCCTCTTGAGATTGGTTAATCTTTTCCTGTTGGGCGTCAATTTCTTTTTCAAGGGAGACTACTTTATCCTTTGCGTTTGTTACTTCATCAACCGCTCTTATGTAATCTAACTGAGGTACAGCGCTTCCCTTTAAGGTGCTCAGCATTTTCTCACGCGTTTGAGCATTCCTGAGGCTATCCCTTGCATAGGCTAGGTTTTCCCTTAATCTTGCCAGACGTGCCTCATCTTCCTGACGAGTAGCAAACTGTTTCTGAGCTTCTGCGTTAGCAGTTGCCTGTTTCGTATCAAATTCCTTCAAGCGGGATTCCAGAAGTTGATCTTGCAGGGTGCTCCCGCATCCCGTTCACCTCTATTCTCGGCTTCCAGTCGAGCAATATCTTGACGAATTAGATCAGCGGATTTGGTTAGTCGATCAACATCTGTTTGGGAAAGACCAGGATCCATTTCAACAAGAACCTGTCCCTTTTAACTTGGTCTCCCTCTTTGACTTTAATCTGTAAAATCGTACCCACCGATGATGCTCTAAACGGGCGAACTTCAGTAGAGGCAACAAGCTGACCGTTAGCAGGGGCGACTTCATCTACTTTACTAAAATACGCCCAGGTAATTGTCCCAAACACTAAAACGCTGATTCCCCCGCCAAGAGACGGGTGTAGAGTGGCGGTAATTCCTGAACGGCTTTACCCAGCTCGTAGGATAATGATTCCTCTGGATTCGCCAATCGCTGTTTAACCTGGCGTGATTGTGCTGGGGTAGCGGATATAGATACTTTCATGAAAATATCGCCTCTTTGCTGTCAGTAATTTAGGCTCTTGATGATTTAGAACTTGCAGCAATCGGAAGTCTATACAGACTACATCAATTGAAACTTCGGTGATTCCGCTTAGGTTTCGTTTTTAATCATTAACCTAGAGTCTGATTCTAATCACATGCCAACTTCTAAAGTGCCTATTTAATGACTTTTTTGTCTTAAAGTTACATAGCTTTACACAATTTGCTGATCTTAAGTCGGAGGATAAACGGTGGGTTGGCACCTAAGATTAAATTTAGAGAATAAACATTAGCTGGCTATTCCTTTCGTTGAAAGATTAAAGCAGCCTATTTATTCCATTCCTCCAGAGCTGTTGTTTGCCTGTCAAACTTCTACTGCCGTGTTTCAACTTCTACAATTCTTTATACGGGCGATTCAACCATTGCTGATACCACTTTGTTTTGTGGTTGCTTGGATGATCGTGATTATCATTGGTTGGAGCATCTGGTCGGCGGTGCACGATACGATCGCTCGCTCTCGTCAGATGCATCGGATCCCTTGCGCAGACTGTCAGTTCTTTACCAAGGACTACCACTTGAAATGTACCGTGCATCCTTCAAGCGCCTTAACTGAAGACGCAATTAATTGTCCAGACTTTCAGCCAAAAGAAAATCTGTATACAATCAGCCAGGAACGATTCGCCAATAGGAGCTGAAATGTTTGTTCAGAAGCTTAACGCCTGTGAAGAATTTGTCGCAGGGGATGGCACTTTGCTGTGTGAATTACTTCACCCAGACAAGCAATCACTCGAACTACGCTACAGCCTTGCGTACGCGATCGTTCCGGTTGGGCGAACCTCAATTCCCCATTCCCTCAAGACGTCTGAAGTTTATTACATTCTTAGCGGCAATGGGGAAATGCACATTGATGGGGAAACGAAACCTGTAGAAGCAGGCGATGCTGTTTACATTCCACCTGAAGCTAAACAGTTTATTCACAACAGTGGGACGGAATCGTTAGTCTTCATTTGCATTGTCGATCCTGCCTGGCGGCAGGAAGACGAAACCATTTATGAAGATGAAGCATAGTCAGCTTGCACTAACTCGCACTAAAGAGCTAAGAGGGGTACCTGTCTAAATACCCCTCTTGGAAAGTTTTACGCAGTGAACAAATCAGTTTAGTCCAAGTTGGAATCAGGGAAACGGTTGTTTGGAATTTGTTCGGCTTCTGGGCAATCTTCGGAAACAGCAGGTTCTGCATTGCCTTTCGGAACAGATGCTAACTTTTGAGTGACTGCACCAATACTCTCCAACCGGACCATCTCTTCCCAAGAACAGTTCTCGTCTTCTTCCTCGGTTTCATAACGCAAGGTGACCAAGTCCCCTTCTACATCGAGAATTCTTGCCCGCTCTATCCAGCGCTGCTGGTCCCGCAGAAAGATCCAGACTTCGCGACCGTCGCAGCACAGTTGATAGATCTTGCGGTGTAGCATAGTTGCTTCTCCTGAGCAGTGAGTTTTCAAATACTTCGTGGGACGTCCCAGTTGACCACATCGCCTCTGACGATTATGACGATTATATGGAATGGAGCCGTGACTAACAGATCTGCTAAGAAGCAGAAAGACTTAGATGCACCCATTTACTCTCTCCACTTTTAGATCGACAGCGGATTTTGTTGTATAAAACTGTTCGATACGCGGAGGAAAATTACTAGCAGCTTTTGCACCAGTTGAGCGGCTAATAAAAGTCCTGAATCGCTTCTGAGGAAGAAGAGTATTTGTTAGGAGCATTATTTAAGGCAAAGCTAGCAAATTTAGGAAGCGTTAGCTCTATGGAACGGTTCAGAACAGTGTTTTACCAAGAGCGACACCTAAAGCTTGGAGCAAACCCAGAATGAACAAGGATTCAATGTGAGAAGTAGTAACTGTAAACCTTCTGTAGAATCAGCCATCGTGCCTAGATTTCTCCCTTTTAACATCCCTTTCTAGCGGACTACTACGGGCTTGGCTAAATTAACGTCCTTAAGTATCGGATTGTACCAACTATTCTAGCGATTGTTAAGCTCAGTGAGGATAACTATTACTAAAAACATGCAAAATCTAGAACCTGCTGTGAACCTAGGGTACCTGAAATTTTGATGCAAACTGTATTGATGGGGCTAGAGACCATCTTTTGGTAGAAAACCATAGATAGCTATAGCGATCCTGAATGCTTTGTTAGAAAGGATTCCAATCATGCTTTGTTAGAAAGGATTCCAATCTCACAACTGATTTGGGACTGCTACATGGACAAATGTGTAGGTTTAATAGTGAAACAGAGGGGAAATGAAGGATGTTACTGCATCTGAGTACGTGGCCTGAAGTAGAGAGTTATTTAGAGCGATCGAAGGGAATTATCTTTCCGATCGGCTCCACGGAACAGCACGGACCCACTGGTTTGATCGGAACAGATGCAATCTGTGCAGAGGCGATCGCTCGGGGTGTGGGAGAAGCCATCCACGCACTGGTTGGTCCAACAATCAACGTGGGAATGGCGCTGCACCATGCGGCGTTTCCGGGCAGCATCAGCTTACGGCCCAGCACCCTGATTTTGGTGATTCGAGATTACCTAGCCAGTTTGGTACGGGCAGGCTTTACCCGGTTCTTCTTCATCAACGGTCACGGTGGAAATGTGGCGACGCTAAAAGCCGCTTTTTCGGAAGTTTATGCTGTTTTGGCCGATCTAAACCTTCCCAACATCGACCAGGTACGCTGCCAGGTGAGCAATTGGTATATGTGCGGCTCCGTCTATAAGTTGGCGAAAGAGCTTTATGGCGACCAGGAAGGCTCCCATGCCACACCCAGCGAGGTGGCGCTGACCCAATATGTTTATCCTGAAGCAATCAAGCAAGCTCCCCTCCGTGAGAATGTCTCTAAGGATTACCGAATTTATGGGGCGATCGATTTTCGCCGCCGCTACCCCGATGGGCGGATGGGGTCAAATCCAGCGTTGGCCACTCCCGAGCACGGTAAACAGCTCTATGAGCTGGCCGTGAAGGAATTGAGCAGTACCTATCTTGAGTTTTTGGAAGCTGCCTAATTAACCGCCAGTCGTATATCGCATTCGAATGTTGATTCTGGTATTTGGGCCTGCCAGAAGAAATATACAGTTACCGAATGAGGGTGGACCAGAGCGGGAAGGGGCCGGATTATTAGAAAATCCATAACCTTCGACTGGCATACCGAGGGAGTTGCGGTTCAGCTTACCGTCACCATTCAAGTCGTGAAAGACAGCAACCGCATAGCTACCAGACGAGAGATTGTTAAAATTCACGGTCGTTGGGATTTCAGTAATTTTAAGACACTGACGCTTAATGGCATTCTCGTTGCTGTCAGGAAAGCCTCGACTACCAGAAAAGAGCTTGATGCAAAGTTGCCCTTCTGATTCTGTAAGCCATCCACTTCAATACTTAAATTTCCCTTCAAGTCTGCTCTGGCACTGCATGCGAAGGTCAAACCCGCTACGGCTGCGATTAACAGTCCACTCAATCTCCCATGCTGCATTCGTTTTTAGTACTCCTCACGCCAATTCATTCAGTTGCTTTGGGGTGCCAGGGCGATCGCAATCGCATCTACGACTCTAGATACCGGCATAATTTCCATGCCCACGTCTGGAAAAAGACTGTCCCTTTGGAACGATCGCCTGCTTGAAGCCCAGTTTCGCCGCTTCCCTCAGCCGCAGTTCCATCTGGGAGACCGGACGCACCTGCCCACCCAGACCGACTTCGCCAATTAATACCATACGTGGGTTGACGACGCGATCTCGAAAACTGGCTACCACAGCAATAGCGACGCCCAGATCTGCCGCAGGTTCCCCCACACTCAACCCACCCGACGACGCAACATAAGCATCTAGCTTAGATAGCGGAATCCCGACCCGTTTTTCCAGCACCGCCAGGATTTGCAGCAAACGATTATATTCAATGCCAGTGGTAGAGCGGCGGGGAGAACTATAGCTTGTAGGACTAACCAGAGCCTGGAGTTCTACCACAATTGGGCGAGTGCCTTCACAAGCGACGATCGTCGCACTGCCCGACGAAAATTCATCCCGATTGCCGAGGAACAGTTCTGATGGATTCAGAACCTCCTGTAAACCCTGATCCGCCATCTCAAATACGCCAATTTCGTGGGTTGCCCCAAATCGATTTTTGACGGAACGCAACAGACGATGGCTGGCAAATCGATCGCCCTCAAAGTACAGCACCGTGTCCACCAGATGCTCCAAGACTTTGGGTCCGGCGATCGCGCCCTCCTTCGTCACATGCCCCACAATAAATAGCGTAATATTCTGCCGCTTTGCCAGTTGCATCAACACCGACGTACACTCCCGCACCTGCGCCACCGAACCCGGAGCCGACGTCAGTGCACTGAAGTAGAGCGCCTGAATGCTGTCAATCACCGCAACATGAGGCTTAAGGGATTCCAACTCTGCCAGAACCGTATCAAGGTCGGTTTCAGGCAGAAGGTAGAGTTCAGATGGTGAAGATTGGCCATCAGAGGATAGTTGTGGGTTTTGAGTTGGGGAATCGGAAGTTGGGGAATTTTGAATTTTGAATTTTGAATTTTGAATTAATTCTGACCCCTGACCCCTATCTCCTCCCTCCTTCCCAACTCCCAGCCGTTGTGCCCTTAACTTCACCTGTTGGGCCGACTCTTCAGCACAAACGTAAAGAACACGGTATTGCCGAGACAACCCGTTTGCCATCTGTAAGAGCAATGTAGATTTACCAATGCCGGGGTCACCGCCAATCAGGACAAGAGACCCCGGAACAATTCCACCTCCCAAAACCCGATCGAGTTCGGTGTAGTTCGAGGAAAATCGCGCCTGAGGATGATCTGAAACCTGGGAAAGCGTTAATGAGATGCGCGGTTGGGCGGGAGTCTGAGCAGAACTACGGTTTCTCCCATTAAGGCGCGTAGCAGTTGCTGAGCCAGACCGGACCGAGCTTGAGGGTGGTGGCGAAATTATCTGTTCTTCTAGTGAGTTCCAGGCATTACAAGCAGGACATTTTCCAAAATACTGGGAGGATTCTGCTCCGCATTGATTACAAACATAGTGCGATCGAATCTTTGGCATCTTAATGACTGTTTTGGGTAGTATGAATACCTGACTCAAAAGATTGAGTTGGCAAATCTTAAGAAAGTTGGAAACGTAGCCAGGATAGGAATTTTAGCTCTTTGAATCTGTAAAAATGAAGTATTATCTTTAATGATAAAGTACAGAAATTAATCATTAGAAATTTACCTTAGGGAGTTGAAGTAAATTGGAAAACCACAAGGAAAAATACTGGTTGTTGATGATGAAGCAAGCATCCGTCGGATTCTTGAAACGCGCTTATCAATGATTGGTTATGACGTGGTAACAGCGGCTGATGGTGAAGAGGCCCTGGATACATTTCGTAACGCAGATCCAGATCTGGTCGTTTTGGATGTAATGATGCCAAAGCTTGATGGATACGGAGTCTGTCAAGAACTGCGAAAGGAGTCTGATGTTCCCATTATCATGCTGACGGCTTTGGGCGATGTTGCCGATCGCATCACAGGGTTGGAGCTAGGGGCTGATGATTATGTTGTTAAACCTTTTTCTCCTAAAGAGCTAGAAGCCCGCATTCGGTCAGTTCTGCGTCGGGTTGAAAAGACCGGGACTACTGGAATTCCCAGCTCTGGCGTTATTCACATCAACAGCATTCGGATTGATACGAATAAACGGCAGGTTTACAAGGGAGATGAGCGTATTCGCTTAACCGGCATGGAATTTAGTCTGCTGGAATTGCTAGTTAGTCGCTCTGGTGAAGCGTTCTCTCGCTCCGAGATCTTACAAGAGGTATGGGGCTACACTCCAGAGCGCCACGTCGATACACGCGTGGTTGATGTTCATATTTCTCGACTGCGGGCAAAGCTGGAAGATGACCCCAGTAACCCAGAACTGATTCTAACTGCACGCGGCACGGGCTATCTATTTCAGCGCATTATCGAACCAGGTGAGAACGAAAAATCTAGTCAGCGCATGGCAGGCTAACATTCCTTCCACGTCCTTACAGACGGTTGGGACTGTTTTGGTCGGGGGAGTACTATGCTGGAAGAAAGACCGCTTAATGCCTGATACCATGCAGATTTATCTGGACCATAGTGCTACCACCCCAACGCGCCCTGAGGCAATCGCTGCAATGCAGGAGGTTTTCGCTACCCAGTGGGGTAACCCCTCCAGTTTGCACGTTTGGGGCAACGTTCTGCAACGGTGGTGGAGCGTGCAAGAGTCCAGGTAGCGCGACTGATTAATGCCCCAGAAGAGTCAATTATTTTTACCTCTGGCGGTACTGAGGCAGATAACCTGGCAATCATTGGTGTTGCCCGTCAATACGATCGTCCCCAGCATGTCATTATCTCCAGCGTAGAACACTCCGCGATCGCTGAACCTGTCCGTTGGCTGGAGCAGGACGGATGGCATGTTACCCGGTTGCCAGTTGACCACAAGGGTCGAATCAATCCACTGGATCTTCAGAGTATTCTGCAGCCTAATACGGTTCTCGTGTCTATCATCTATGGTCAAAGCGAAGTTGGGACGCTGCAGCCCGTTCAAACCCTTGGCGCGATCGCTCGCAACCACGGCGCTCTCTTTCATACCGATGCAGTTCAAGTCGCGGGACGATTGCTGCTAGATGTACAGCACTTGCCAGTCGATTTACTTTCCTATCTAGCCACAAGCTTTACGGTCCCCAGGGTGCCGGTGCCCTTTATGTTCGCCCAGGAGTTCCCATTGCACCATTAATGGGCGGCGGTGGACAGGAGGCAAAGCTACGCTCCGGAACTCAGGCAGTCCCAAACATTGCTGGATTCGGTGTAGCGGCAGAACTGGCAGCCTATGAGATTGCAACAGAAACTCCGCGTTTAGTCTACCTGCGCGATCGCTTGTTTGAAGCACTGTTAGATACTCCAGGATTGATTCCTACCGGCGATCGAATTCATCGTCTACCCCACCATGTCAGCTTTTGTGTTAAGTACGCCGATGGCGACATCCTCAACGGCAAAACACTGGTCCGCCAAATGAACCTGGCAGGAATTGGCATCAGTGCAGGTTCTGCCTGTCACAGCGGCAAAGTAACCCCAGCCCAATTTTGCAGGCAATGGGCTACAGTGATCGTGTTGCCACATCCGGCATTCGGCTGACTCTGGGACGCGAAACAACAGAAGCCGACATTGGCTGGACGGCAATGGTTCTGAAACAGGTACTAGAGCGTTTGACGCCAGCACTTTCGGTCTCTCAGGTTTGATTGAATCTGCTGACAGTGTTGCAAACTGCTTTTAATCAAAGTTCCGTAATCTCTTTGGCATCGTTGAATCGTTTCCACGTGGTTGGAATGAACGTGATGCGACGTAACCCTTTGCTAACGATTGGTTGAGACAACTGGTTTAGAGGAGAAAGTTCCAGTTTGCAATATCGCTTCTCGCTCTTGGCATCTCTGGGTAGATTTGGGAACAGTTCCCAACGGGAAACCTCAGCAATTCTTTCTACTTTGGCGTAATAGGTGACAGCGCACGCTTCAGCGTCAAATGCTTTGGTCTGATAAAACGCTAGCCATAGAGGAGGCCAACAGCCGCGTCCTTTGAGTTTTTCAACTTGCTCAACCGGAATCCGGTACCAATGCTGCTCACGGGCAATGGCCAGGTCTTCCTGGTTATTCAGGATGGCAATCAACACTTCGCCACAGACTGACATAGATGAGTATGAAGTTGAGTAGAAGATGAATCAGAACGAATTCAACTCTAGTTATCCCAACTTCAGGCAATAAGCGGTAGGAAGCAGCGATAAGCCATCCTAAAGCCGCCAATTTTTCTCACAGGCTAAACTCCAAGAGTTCTGCTATCAGCGTTAAGGAGTTCAGCGATCGCCTGCCGCTCTAAAGATGTTTGGGATGGCAAGACTTGACGGGCATCGGTAATTAGCCAGTCAAGAGAGGCTGCCTGTACATCGATCGTGGCTCCTGTTTTGTCTACACAGTAGCGACCAAACACCAGCTTATTTTCTAAACGGACGCCTGGTCCCAGGCGGGAGTAGTCAAAGATGACGCTGTTATCAACCGTCGCACCGCTACACACCCAACAATTTGGACCAATCATTGTAGGCCCGATAATCGTTGCACCATCTTCAATGCGGGTCATACCACCAATGTAAACGGGTCCCTGAATATTGACGCGGTCCCAATTCACGGCCACATTTAGCCCGGTATAAATGCTAGGGGCAACTTGATGTCCGGGAATTTGCACATTTCTGACTTCTCCTCTGAGAACACTGCGGATAGCGTGCCAATAGTCAGGAACCCGTCCAATATCAACCCATTCAAACTCCATCGGAATGCCATAAAATGGCGCACCAACTTCTACCAACTTCGGAAAGAGTTGGCTACCGATGTCGTACTCTACCCCCGAAGGAATGAAGTCGAAGATTTCGGGTTCAAAGATGTAAATTCCGGTGTTGATGCTGGTGCTAAGGGCTTCTTCAACAGAGGGTTTTTCCTGAAAGGCCTTGATTCTGCCCTCTTCATCCGTGACGACAACACCGTAGCTGGAAACTTCCTCTTTGGGAACGGTTTTCATAATGACCGTTGCGATCGCCCCTTTCTCGCGGTGCCATTTCACTGCTGCGGTGAGGTCAAGGTCAATCAGGGCGTCTCCGCAAAGAACAATGAAGGTGTCATCAAAAAGGGCGAAAAGTCCTGGATCCGACGCATCCCGCCAGCAGAGCCAAGGGCTTCTCCGACCAGTTCACCGTCAACAATGCGTCCTTCAAACGAATAGGCAATCTGAACCCCAAACCGTTGACCATCGCGGAAATAGCTTTCGATCTCGTTGGCCAAATGGCTAACGTTGACCATAATTTCTGTGAAACCATGCTGCCGCAGCAGTTCAAGCAGAAACTCCATTACTGGCTTTTGCAGGATGGGCATCATCGGTTTTGGCATCGTGTACGTAATTGGACGAACACGGGTGCCCTTTCCTGCTGCCAGAATCATGGCTTTCATAGATAATTTCTCCCCAACCTTAGCCACTAAATTTTAATTAATTACGCGAGAAAAACGGTTCGCCTCATTTCCAGGTATAGCCTAGCGGAAACCAGAGATTTCCTCAAATGAGCAAAAGTAGAAACATTTACTCTTCTTAATCCCGGTCGTACTTAGAAAGCCTCTTCATATCTTCTACATCTAAACATTTCTTAAAACCCACTGTCACTATCGCCATTTCCTATAGGGTTGATTTACAACAACAATCTAAAAGAAAAAGCTCAGTCGGGTGTAGCAACGGCTGAAAGGTTTGTTAGATCAGCGATCGATTGTTCTGATAACACACGAATTTTGAGGTCTCGATAGAATTCGTCTTGAGCTAGCTCCACTTTAGATTGCGCAGAAAGTAGCAGCAACGCCCAAAAGACGCCTACCCGATCGTGATTGGGAGATTGGGGGTGGGAGGAGGCTGAAGAATCAATTTCAGACTTCTTGAGCATTTTCTCTTGAAGAGAAGACGTATTCAGATTAGCTGCCTCCTGTATTTGGGACCAAAATTCAAGCAACAGCTCAAAATCAAGCCATTCTTGGCCCTGAGTAATGTTTGACCAATGGTCGGTAAAAAACCGTTCCAGGGCAACTGCCATCTCGGACAAATTTTCCTGGTGGGCAAGCTGGGCAATGGTTCGTATTGCCTGGGTGCGGGAGTGGGGTCGGGGGCGATGCAGACGTGCATGCTGAGGTTTATCTTCTAAAGCAGCAGCGATCGTCTGAAGCTGTTCGATGAGTTCCTTCAACGTTACTCGACGACGCTGGGGGGTTGTGCTACAGCGCGACGACGTAACTGCTTCTCCAGGAAAGGGGGAAGCGATGAATCCCCGAATTGTTGAGCATCCAAAAGTTCTGCTTCATCTTCGGGCTGAGTATCAGCTTCGGATGACTCAGCCTGGGTCAAACTTTCTGCCTTCAAGAGAACCAGCATCGACGCATACAAAAACGCCTGCCCCGATTGGGACAGGGTTGCTTCGTAGGGTGTTCCTTTGTCAACGACAGGAGATAATTCACTCAAAAACGATCGATGACGTCGATAACCTTGACATCCCAGGGATCAATTTCTCCCCGCTCTGCTAAATCGATGAGGAAGGAGATCGCGTCCTGTGCAAGCGAAAGAGTCATGAACTTAGGAACCTATCGGACAGGGATCCGGACAAAATAAATCGCTGCTAAAACAATCAGACCAAGCAGTAACAACGGAACCCAAAGGCTCCACGAGTTTAGCGGAGTAATTAGATCAGAGGCTGCCATCCTTGTATGCTAACTCACTGGTAGGGAAGGAAACTTCTTGAGAACAAGAATTCAATAAAGTCGCAGATTGTAGAGGCGGTTCAACCATACCGATAGGGGTATGGAGCGTTCGACGAAATCGCCCCTACAAATTGCTGAGCCTACTGCATTTTTATTGCTTAGTAGTATAAGCCGGAATACGCCTTCGTTCTGACTCAGCACTCAGCACTGCCCAATCAGATTGTTGAAGGAGTTGTGCCTGTTCTACTAGCCCCTTCATCCGTCCCTTATTGAGCAGTCACTATTTCGGCATCCCCAGCTTCAGTCTGAGCAGCGGGCAACAACCGTTGCTGTTCCTGAATCTCTGCCTTATAGCGTTCAATATTGTCTTCGAGTTCCTGAATGCGAGTATCTCGGACACGCACTTCCTTACCCGTCTCCAAGACTTTCTGTACCGTTGTCCACACGCTAAATACCCAGGCAAGGACTGCTCCAATACCCATCGCCAGGATAAGCTCGATCGAGAGAGGAGCCTGAATTTGAATTCCTCTCGCAATATGAATGATGGCTGGTTCAGTGTTTTCAATACCAAACAGAACCAGAGCCAGACAGATGACGAAGATAATTACAAAGTTGACTTGTCGCATATTAAATTCCCACGATTGTAGGTAATTTACTACCGTCCAGGGAGATTTGTCGATTGGGATGGTCTTCTCCTGAACAGGCTGATCAAATTTGTAGCAGAGGGAGACGAAAAATGTTTAATGTTCAGGTAAAGGTTTTGAAATTTGAATCAAGGGGCAGGGGTAGAGGTTTATTCTTCATCGGTTGTTCTTTCGGGTTGGCTTCTTGCTAGAAAAGGCGACTGGCTGGTCCCTCGAATGGCATCTAGCGTGTCTTTGATGGTTCCTGCGATCGGGACAGCGATGATGACACCTAAAAATCCCGCAATCTGAAGCCCCACCAGCAACGCAACAAGAATCCAGATAGGGTTAAGCCCCGTAAAACCGCCCATCATTCGGGAGCCAGAACATTATCTCGAATTTGCTGCAAGATTGTAGCTGAAACCGCGACTTGGACTGCTAACCCTGGATCTTGCAGCAACACCAGGAGAGTCACCATGCCAATTCCGAGGGTTGCTCCAATAAAGGGAATAAGCTCGGCGGCCCCAATCAGAAGGGCGAAGAGAAGCGCAAACGGCACTTTCAACCAGAGGAAGATTGGGATCAGGGCGATCGCCATAATGACAGCCAGTAGAAGCTGACTGATGAAAAAGTTTTGGAAGTTGAGTCGCAGAGACTGGCTTAGTGGACCCCCTAGCTGCGGTGGTAGGAGATTAACCAGGCCTTGCCAAAGGCGTTTTCCATAAAGCAGCATGTAAAACGCTAGAACTAGAACCAGAATGCTGTCCACCAGGCCACTCAACGTACCCAGAGCAAATCCCAGAGCCTGACTTGCCAACGTCTGAATTTGGCTTTCTAGCTGTGTGTTGATGCGATCGCTAAAGCCCTTGAAATCCAGGGGCAAGTTTCGCTCTTTTGCCCAAACATCCAGATACTGCATGTTCCGGAGACTGGCTTCCAGCCAGGTCGGAATTCTTTCAATAGCTGAGTTGACTGCTGGATCACGATCGGCACCAGCGTGCCTCCCAGAATGATCAACAGTGCGAAGGTAACAAATAAAACGATCGTGACCGCTTGCGTTCTGGTGATTCTGGCGCGTTCAAAAAACTGAACCAGATAATTCAGCAGAAACGCCAAGATTGCCGCTGTGACCAGCAGGGTAATGAGGTGCTCAAAATATCGAAAAACCTGCGTTAGCAGCCAGATATTCAGAGCAACAATTGGACCGCTCAGACCCAAGACGAGTAAACGTTGGAGGTTGGGTGAACGGTGCATCGCATTCTCTTACGGAACTGTACCTGTTTTTGAACGGGGTGTCTGAGAAGCTGAGAGAGATCCGCTGTGAAAGACCGGGGATACTTTAGATACGTACCAAGCAGCACCAAAAACACAATCACCAGGGTACCAATTCCAAGTGGGCTGGGCAGCCAAAATACAGCTTCTAAATGATTCACCTCACCGGGAACCAACTGCCAGATAAGCTCTCCTCCTTCCTGACGGAGTTGAGGAATCGTTTTATCTGAAGCAACGCTGCGGGCACCCCAGGGTGTTTTCAGGCGGAATTCCAGACTAATTAAAGACCCAGGACTAATCAGCACGTTGCCGTCAGAGGAGAGTACACCCAGCGATCGTAAGTCCAAATCGTAGCGTAATCGGTTACGCTCAATCAGCAAAAATTACTGCGCTTGAGCGTCAGATGTGAATCAACTTTTGGTAAATTGCTGACCTTAGCAGTCATTGGAGCATTCTCGGCATCAGACGAACCAACGAACTGATTGAATTTTCTCTCCAGGTCAGTATTGTTCGTAAACGGAATGGTGACAAACAGTGCTTGACCCGGTTTGCGAGTCACTCGCCCACCCAAATTTCGGCTCCGTTGCTCGATCGTATCCAGCCACTGCTGAATCGTTGCCCCACTAAAGGTTTTGAGCCGCTCTTCTACCTGGATGTTCTGTACAATTCTGCCCCGATTCGGATTGTCGAACTGGATGCCCACATCACACTGAACGCAGCCAGAAAGCAGGAAGGAAGCAAAAGCATCACCCAGACAACCCGCGATCGCCCAATTAGCTTAGCGAGCGTCAGTTCAGCACGTTTAAGGAGCGGGTACCAGAAGTCAGGGATTGAATATCGGGACATCGTTGCTTCAGATTGGAACAGTGGGCTAGAAGTATCCCTACTGCTGACAAATTACATAACATCTAATGCACCAATTCACCAGCAAGTGAAGTTGGCAATGTTTCGTATTACTTGCAAGAGATGCAGAAGATTGAAAGATTTAAGCCCGCCCAAACGGTTGCCCCCTTTTATCCTTTATCCTTCAGCCTTTATCCTTTATCTTCACCCTTCAGCCTTTATCCCTCTCTGCCCCTCTTCTCCATCCCCTTCTCACCCATGTGCCAGCCACGCAAGACTGCACAGCACCAGCACAACAGTGCCTAGAGCTACCCAGATAAAGCGGTTATCCTGCGTATTCACCTGGCTGAGATCAATCGGTTCTAATTGGAAGCCCGATGTTTTTCGGGTTGGTGTGATGAACTTTTTTGAGACGATCCTTTACGGTCCTGGGGATCGCTCTCGGCCAATTTGGTCAAATCGGGAATTTCAGTCAGCCACTCTGGACGAGTTTTCAGTTTCGGTGCCTCCAGAATATAGAGGAGGTGCTTTCCCTGCTGACGCGTATTGTGATCTGGATGGCGAGTAAGCTGCTTGCAAAGCCCGATCGCCTCCTGACGTTGCCCGGCGGCTTCATAGGCAGTCACTAGCCAGGTTAGAATCTCACCGCCAAGACGAGATTGCGAGTTGCCAAGGGAGTTTGCTGTCTCCAGATGCTTGACTGATTTGCGGTACTCACCCCGCTCAAATGCTGTTCGTCCGACCAGAAATTCTGCCTGAACGGTTTCTAAATTATCCTCTGAACTCACGGTAATAGAATCAAACTTGGGACTATGTGATCATGATAGGAGATGGGCGTGAACTTGAGATTTGCCGAGTTCACGGATGAGGCGTTGAGCTTGATGTTTGTAGAGAGAAACGGGGAGAATAGCCGGACACTGGTTCATAATGTCTCTTGCCAGATTAATACCACAGCCGGAAATACGAGCGATCACCGTTGCTCCTTCAAATACGGCATCCTTTGAAAGGGCTTTAATAACCTTAATCTGCCAGTGTCGGGGCAGCATTTCACCCTGCTCAATTCGCTGTAACCCGTTGATTGTTGCAAGGACGACCAGACGATCGCCAACGTCTAGCCGCATATCGTCTGAGGGCATCAGGCGGGCTTCCTCGTTGGCTGATCGTTGATGCAAAATTGGCACCGTGCCATATCCGTAGGCAATCTCCGCTAGCAAATGGCCATGGAGAGTACCCGCCGCTTGAACAATATATTCCGTCACCAGAACGGTCTGTTCGTTCAGCCGAAGCAGGTTGAGCACATTTTCACCAAACGCCGATGCCACAAACGCTTCCGCTGCGAGATCGTAAGCACACAGAACTTTGGCATAGGGTAGCAGGCGATCGATACTGACACTAAATCGCGGATCGAAGGTGCGAATTACAAGGGCACAGTCGGGATTAGCCGCATGAGCCATCAAGCCCAGTTCTAGATTCGCCATTTCATCATCCGTTGCTAGAACGACGCTTCGTGCAGTCATCAGATTGACTTTGCTCAGGCTGCTCGTCAAATCTCCCACAACTAACGGCATGTTGGGCAAAACTCCAGACTCTAGGGGAGTGGTGCTGACTCCAACCAGGGGTTGCTTGATGTGTTGCAGAAATGCAGCAACTCGCCGTCCTACACGACCCAGACCAATCAACACAACATGATTTTGCTGGGGCAATGGAGGGCGTTTCTTGGGCAACTGGAATTTGGCAGCAAGCAGACTTTCGGTTAGCAGCGCATAGAGAACCGCGATCGAAGCCGTCCCCGCTAGCATGTAAACCAAATTCATCAGCCGCATCCACAAAGGTGTCGCGTCCGTGGGTGAGAGTATGGCAAATACACTGTCATAGGCCCCAAGCAGCATTACCGCAGAGGCGTAAAATGCCCGCAGCCATCCCACTTGGGGAGAGTAGAGCTTAAACGTCACGGTGCCAAAAACAAGCAAGAACCCAACAATCACTCCAACCACGATCGCAACCCGTTTTGTCTGGTGGGAAGCGGTGGAACGCCAGAAATTGACCAATTTTTGCTGAAGGTAGCGCCCCGATACGCGTCGTCGAACCCTTTGCCAAAATCCCTTAGAGGGACGATCGCGTATTTGCTCAGAAATTTTGACTGCCCCAGAGTTCGAGAGGGCGTCTCCCAGCTTGTCAGTCACTTCGATATAGGCGATTTGATCACCGTCCTGAATACGGGAATCGGGTTGCCATTGATAAAACTCGGTTGGCAACGGTTCACCCCTGGAAATATGACTGAGAAGGCGACGGGTTGGGGTATTAAGTTCATGCAGCAATCGTCGATCGCACCAACGATGCGTCTGGTCGATTGGAACTTTGACCACCCGCAGCATGTAGTCATTCAGATTAATAAATCCACGAATTTCGCTGCTCAATGCGGCGATTGCAAACGCAGGAGCCGGAAGCTGACTCGCTTCCAACGCAACAAAGTTCCCTAAACCATGCCCCAAAAGCTCGTTCAGGTTCTGTTTAGAGGAACGAACGACTATTCGGGTGGTGGGATTGAGCACTCTGACAGCAAAAGCTGCTTCAATGTTTACCCGTTCATCGCTGGTTACCAATAAAACCGCCCGACAGTTGCGAATTCCTGCGTCTTCTAAAAGATCCGGTTGGCGACAATCCCCAAACTGCAACCTTTCCAGCAAGTCCGGTAGATTTGGCACTTCCCAGCTATCTGGACGATCGATCGTAATCGCACTAACGGATACATCAAACTCTTTAAGAATCGAGACACAGAATTGGCCCAAACTACCCAAACCACATATGAGGAAATGGGATTTTCCACGGCTCCCAGGATGTACGTTAGTTTCCCCTGCAAAACTGCTTGCAACAGATTGAGGCTGGTTTTCCGAGAATCGCATGGAAAGCCCTTGGAATTGCCGACATGGTTCTCCTCCACTATGCCCACTAGCCGCTAGTATCACCACAAACGAGGGTGACAAAATAGGTTGATTTAGCTGCTTTCTACCCTTTCTTTGGTGGCGGAATAGTGATGTCGATCGCCGTTACCTTGGCGTTTTCTCCCAGACTCGTCAAGGGCGGTTGGATCGCTGCCTGATTTCCAACCACCATCGTCACAAGATTTTCTGGTTTGAGATAGTTCTGTGCAACTCGCTGCACATCAGCGATCGTAGTTGCTTCAATCCCCTTACGGTAGCGAAAAATAAAATCAGTGGGGTAGCCAAAATATTCGTAGCGCATCAGCCGAGAAAGGGTCTGACTGGGTTCCTGAAAATTGAAGATGAAGGAATTGAGGACAGAGTCTTTGGCATAGGCCAACTCTGCTTTAGTAACGGGCGCGGTGCGAATTTTCTCGATCTCAGCAATGACGCTTTTAATGAAGGGAACCGTCGCATCCGAGCGAGTTTGGCCACCTGCCACGAAGGTGCCTGGATAGTCAAACTGCGGACTCCAGAGGGCATAAACGGAATACGCCAAACCCTGACGTGATCGCACCTCATTAAACAACCTGCCGCCAAACCCATTTAACACTCCGTTCACAACGGACAGCGCCGGGTAGTCGGGACTGTTTACCAGTCCACCAAATGGCCAACCTGTACACTGCTCTGATTCAATTGCGGCAGGTTGGCCAGGAAAACTCCTCCTTTTTGACCTGGGTAACGCTGGGTAGAGGCACACGTCGTCCTGCGTCTGCTGATGGCTGCCAACGGCCAAACGTTGACTCAACTAACGTTCGCATTTTCTTACTGTCGAAATCGCCCACAATTCCCAGCAGCATGGCGTTGGGATGGTAGTACTGCTCATAAAAGCGGGTGAGATCAGGACGAGAAACGTTATCCAGCGTAGAATACTCGGTTGTGCGGGCGTAGGGACTATCGCTGCCGTAAACCAGTTTGTAGAACTCTCGACTAACAACACCGTTGGGATCGTCATTGCGACGAGCGATCCGCCCTTTACCTGTGTTTTCGCCAGATCAATCTTGTCTACCGGAAACGCAGGCTCCCGAATAATATCTGCGAATACCCGAAAGACATCCTCTAGATCTTCGGTCAAAGCGCTAAAGCTGGCACTGCCAGATGTTTCTCCCACGCCTGTTTCCACCGCAGCGGCCCGTTGCTCTAAAAATGCGTTTATCTCGTCAGCGGAACGGCTTTGTGTACCACCGGAACGCATCACAGTCCCCATGACTTGTGCTAGCCCAACCTTGTTCGCTGGTTCCAGGCGATCGCCCGTTCGAATCAGCATCGTTCCACCGACCAGCGGTAGTTCGTGATCCTCCATCAGGTAGACCGCCATGCCATTGGCAAGCTTAAAGCGGCTGTATTTAGGAACCGTAATCTCCGGCAAGGAGGAAAGGTCAGTTCAGTGTAGTGCCTGGGAACATCTGCCGCCGCTGGGCGTACCGCTAATAGAAAGAGAATGAATGGCACGACTAGAAAGCAGAAAACCAGTACAAGAATTTTCTTCTGCTGTAAGCCGTTGGATTTCTGCTGCATTTCGCGCTTCCTCGTTCGTGATGCCATTATGTCGTCCATCTTTGCACACATATCGGTGGTAGGTCAGGGAATAGGTGGTAGGTGACAGGGGATAAGTGGTAGGTGACGGGCAGTAGAAAAACAGGTACCAAGAAATAACGAGGGTGTTGTTTACTACAGCTCCCTCGTTATTTCTTGGTACCGACTGAGCTATCTCAGGACTATTTCGAACTGGTTAGCGATTCGCTTGCCCGGTTCAACTGTTTGCCGAGCTTCTGAATGACCCCCTTAAAACCACGAGGAGTTTCGGAGGCGACGTCGATCGCTTGCTCACCTACCTGTGCCAGTGATTTTGCTATCGTTTCAGGTTTAGCATTACCGCGCTTGAGGGCCTGTTTCAGATCCTTCAAGCTGGTTGCAAGCTGCTGAAACTTCTCACCCTCTGCTTTGTTGAGCAACGTGATCCAACTGTCGATTGCCTGCACTGCCTCTTCAGGCTCGATTGAGGTCAGTTCGTCACCCTCTGCTTTCTCAACCAACTCGTCAATCTGGTTGTGGTATTCCTGCTCCTCCTCTTTTGCGATCGAGGTGCCTGCTTTACGAAGCTGCTTGCCTAACCGTTGAACTGGTTGCTTCAGACCCTTCTCCGCATTATCAGAAAACTCACTCACCTGCTCACCGAGATTGATCAATACTTCGCTGATTTCATACCCGGTTGCTTTGCCGCCCTTAAGCATTTTTTGCAGCTCTTTCAGGCCATTTGCCAGTTCTTTTACTTCTGGCTCTTTAGCCTTGTGAAGAAAGTCATACCAGTGGTTTATCAGTTCAAGCCCCTGCTCACTCTCAACGACGCTCAGGTCTCCGTTCAGAGTTTGAATCAATTGGTCGATTTCCTCGTTTACATTGGAGTCTGCTCCAGCATCGTTGGCGATCGCCTTAGAGGAAGCGTTTTCCTTATGGTCTTTCTCCTCCACCTGGTCTTGCTTCTGCTTGTTTTCACTCTCTTTTTAGTAGCCATTATGAGAACCTGTTAAAAACTGTGAAGTTTACAGCCTAAGCCTATAAAGCTCCATGCTGTGTTCCCTCACTCCCAAGGGGCAACCTAAGACAGGAGATTTATTCGAAGAATGCGCCGATTGAAGGAGTTATCCCTGCAAGAAGCATTATGTTTTTGTGGATGAGTTAGCGGTTACGAGCGATTAAAGAATTACTCCTCGCCATTCAATTCCATATTGTTAAAAAGCATTTTTTCATTAATTAATTAATTTGTTGCACTTTCGAGCGCCTCAAGTATAATCACAGCAACTATTGCGAGGATCTTTGAAAATGAATAAAGGCGAATTAGTTGATCAGATTGCTTCTAAGGCCAACGTTACGAAAAAGATGCGGATCTTGTCCTATCAGCCATGCTGGACGTCATCCTGGAAGCTGTTGCTAAAGGAGACAAGGTGACACTGGTGGGATTTGGTACTTTTGAAGCGCGTGATCGCCAAGCACGGGAGGGACGCAACCCATCAACTGGAAAGCCAATAAAAATTCCCGCGACCAGAGTTCCTGCTTTCAGCGCTGGCAAACTTTTCCGTGAAAAGGTTCTAAGCACTAAGAAGTAAGTAGGGTCCTTCTACTTGAATCGAGGATCTTACAATCCGGGATTTCGACGTTTTAATAGAGCTGTGTGGCTCTCTAACTCAGAGTGCCAGTTTTTATATCCTTCTTTGTATAGCAATACGAAAATGGGCTAGGACAGACGGCAGGCCATAAAGCCTTGCTCTTCAGGGCTTGGTTTCATCCCTCATCCTTACTGCTATAAGAGAGTTGAGAAGTTCATAAACGCTGAGGCCAACGCTCAATCCAAGCTTTGGGAAATGTTTTAGTGTTTGGATTCCTGCGTCCTCTCACAGAATAGCACTGGAATTTCGCGTGCTAGAGATGTTAGTTGCTAGTTGCTGGGCTTGGTGTTGCCTCCTGGGGGGGGTTGCTTCTCCAGCAGGGGGAAATGTAACATCCTTCACTTCCCCAATAGAGCCTAACTTCTTCTCCTCACCCTGGTTGTAGGAAGCATAGACAGCTCCGCATTACCAGAAATAAGAACAATCTTCTTTTGGGCTGTCCAGGTTTTCTGTTCACCCTTTTTAGGGTGCCTTGAAATTCTGTCTTGCCGTCTACCACCACTTCCATCCAGGAATCGCCATCCTTGAGGTTGACAGCAACCTCTACAGGTCCGTTGATTGGGCTAGGTACGGTTAGCACATTCGGTTCGCTCGTCGCTGTTGGAGTAACTTCAGGCGATGGCGAAGCAGAAATAGTTGGTTTGGGTGTAGAAGTGCTTGGTTTGGGTGTAAAAGATTTAGCTACCGAACTGGGAGAAGGAGCGGGGATGGTTTTGTCGCGATCGCGCCATCCTGCGCTTGAGATAGTCGAGAAGCAGGTTCTGACTTCGGACGATTGAGTAACGCAACAAGTACTAAACTTCCCAGACCAACGGCAGCCACACCCAAAAGCACCTTTGAAACCGGAAAACGTTCGGTCTGGGGCGGAGAAATTGGCCTGATTGATGGCCGGATGACAGGTTCTAATCGCTCCTCTGGAGGAGCTGGGGCACTAGCCGATTCTTCTGCTTCAACGGGTCTCGGTTCGGTAATCGTTGGTTGAGTTGGAAACGTCTTAGCCACAGCCCAACCGTCTAAACCAAGAGCATCGGCGTAGCGACGAATAAATCCCTGTACAAATACAGGTTCAGGAAGACGTTCTGTTTGACCAATATCGATCGCTTGCAGCAGGCGCAGCGGTATGAATGTCTTGACCGCAATTTCTTCCAAAGAAACGTTTTTATCCTCGCGCTCCTGGCGCAGGTATTCCGCAATGCTGCTTAGTTTTCTCTTTGGACAACATCAAATTCATTCATCTGCATCCCTGCCGTTTGCGAATGCTGAATCTTCGCTCTGGTAGAAGTAAATTCGTTGCGTGTCATTAGCAATTTGCGCTGGTATTGATTCTCGCATCGTCAGTATCATAGGGAAAGCCGTGAAGTAATGTAAAGACACTTGACCCCTCACTTGCCATAACGTCAGGAAATGACAATTTGTTCTTTTAGAGTGATTTGTACTCGAAACCAATTAGGGCACAATGAATCCTCGGAAACGCGCCTGAACAAGACACTGAAGCGTAGGGGCCAGAGGCGCACTTAGCCCAAATTGTCCGAACCACCATGAGAATTGACCACGTTCATTTTTATGTTGAAGATGCAGCCGCATTCCGAGACTGGTTTGTAAATGTATTAGGGTTTCGCTCAGTAACAAGCGGCAAAGATCACCACAGCAGAGTTGAAGTTGTCAATGCAGGCGCTGTCTATTTTGTGCTGAGTTCTGCGCTAGCAGTAGATAGCCCTGTTGCAGCCTATTTGCGGCAGCATCCGCCGGGTGTGTCAAACATCGCGTTTGAAGTGCCTGACATTGAAAGCACGATCGCCCGTACTGTCCATCAGGGGGCGACGCTGCTCCAGCCCATACAAACAGAACAGCAACTTGGAGGACACCTCAAATGGGCAACCATTGCAGCCTGGGGAGACTTGACCCATACCTTTATAGAGCGCTTTGGTGAAACGTCTTTATTGCCCCTGTCCACCCTGGCCGACCAATCAACGCTTTACCCCGTTCCTTTCCCCTCAGACCTCACTCCGTTTAAGGGAATTGACCACATTGTGTTGAATGTTCCAAGTGGACGCTTAACCCATGCGGTTAGCTGGTATGAAAAAATCTTGGGACTTCAGCCCCAGCAGGTTTTTAAGATTCGGACCGACTACTCAGCATTGTACAGCCAGGTAATGCGCCACCCATCAGGGTCGATGCAGTTGCCCATCAATGAACCCGCTTCTCAGAACTCTCAAATTCAAGAATTTTTGGATACGAACGGTGGACCGGGCATCCAGCATATTGCGCTTGAAACTCGAAACATGGTGGAAGCAATTCCCCAGCTTCGTCGCAATGGTCTGTCTCTGCTTCACGTGCCCCCTAGCTACTACGTACAGCTGCGACAACGGCCTGGATTACCCCTACCGGAGGAGAGTTTGCAGGCGATCGAAACACAGCAGATTCTAGCCGATTGGCAAGATAGCCCAGATTCCGCAGTTTTGCTCCAGACGTTTACCCATCCTATTTTTGAGCAACCGACATTTTTCTTTGAGTTGATCGAGCGGCAGGTGAGAGTTGTTAACAGCCAACTCAAGCAGGCCAAAGGATTTGGGAAGGCAACTTCCAAGCGCTGTTTGAGGCGATCGAGCGTGAACAACTCAAACGGGGACGGTTGCAAGCCGAAAATTTACAGTAGTTCTCCGCTTTTCTGGGATCTGTCTGACGCTCCTGACCAGGTTTATAACGTCTTCTAGCGAAGGAAACTGCTGATAAGCCAGAGAATCACGAATGTGAAAATGGTTGCGAACGTTTCATTGGACATAGCAAAGCGTGGAAAACCGGAATGAAGCAGCGGTCCAAGCGCATACGTGCCAACCAACAGACCAAGAACCAACCCAATCAACGTCAGCAGGATTGCCCGACCAAACTTCCGTTCTTTGCGGAATAGGAAATAAAAGCTTGAACCTACACCCATCAGCAACAGCAACTGGATTAATTGGGACGAAGGGTTGCTGTAAAAGAAGAGAGCGGCTGTAAGAGGGGCCAGAATCGCGGCTGGCAGCAAAATATCTGTTCGAGAAGGGTGTCAATCAGACGTTGCAGCCAGCTAGGGCCATTACTTACAGGAGACGGCGCAGGCGCGGGCGCGGGTTGCACCATTTTCTCGGGAAAACGAATCCGATCGGGCACCTTAATTTTGCCTTCCTGCCGCAAACGCAGACGATCCATTAGAACGGCATCGTAGGCAGCCTCGATCGATTCGAGCTGCTTGCGATCGCCCTCATACTCTGCAAAGAGACGGTTTCGAGCGTCCTGAATTTCATCAAAGCTTGAAGCTTCCGTGACCCCAAGCTGTTCATAGGGATTTTGACTACTCATGCCTGTTACTCCACCTCTTCTCCAAGCTAGCTTAGTCTGCTACCTGTTCACAAGCATTTCTAGCAAACCACAGAATTGTTAAGATAGACCCGCTAAAGCTGGGGCATACTATTACTGATATAAGAATCTATGCTTTGTAATAACAAAATAGACACCTTCGACTCAGTAAACTGTCAGAAGTTTTGCAGATTCACGATTACGGGTCATGCTCACTATCGGGCGATCAACCAACAATTGTCTAGAATGTTGGATACCAACTCGGCCTAGGAAAATCTACGTAGAGTTGTCTTACGACTGTCGGCTCTGTCAGCTCTCTCAAATTAGTAACTCACCCTCGTTCCTCCTCTAAGCGCAAGGCTATGGCTATGGCTCCTGCCAAGATTCTCGTTGTCGATGATGACCCTGCAATCCGAAATCTGATTTATCGGTTTTAACTAAACAGAACTATCAAATGGAATCTGCCGAAGACGGCAAGACCGCAATGATCGTTTTTGAGCAATTCAATCCCGATTTGGTAATTCTAGATGTCAACCTTCCGGATGCCAATGGGTACAACTTGTGTAAAGAAATGCAAGAGCGTACGGGAGTGTTTGTCTTGATGCTAACCAGTCGGACAGACGAAGCAGATAAAATCAAAGGATTTTCTCAGGGAGCAGACGACTATATCACGAAGCCCTTTAGCCTCGGTGAATTGGGTGTTCGGGTAGGGGCCATTTTGAAACGTCAGCGAATTGTGACAGCCGCTGAACAACTGTGTCTCACTTTTGACAAGCTGGTGATTGACCCGGTGCGGCGAGAGGTCAAACTTGAGGAGAGCATCGTGCCGTTGACTGCCTTGGAATTTGATCTGCTTCACTTTCTGGCAAGCCATCCCGGTCGTGTCTGGCGGCGAGCAGAGCTAATTCAAGAAGTTTGGGATTACGAATATGTTGGCGACCAGCGTGTAGTTGATGTACACATCGGTCAAATCCGTAAGAAGATTGAAGTAGACACTAGCCAACCCGCGCTCATTCAAACCGTCCGTGGCGTTGGCTATAAGTTTGAGGCACCTGGTTTTGGAAAACCAGAGTCTGGTTCATAGGCGGATTCAAAGAGGGAGCACGACTGTGGACGCTGCAAAAAGACAGACCCCGCAAAAAGATTCTTGTTGTTGAAGACGATCCAGCCATTAGGCATCTGATTCATCGTTTTCTGAGCAGCAAGCCCAACTATCAGGTTGAATCAGCGGCAGATGGCACCAATGCGATGGCCATCTTCCGACAGTTTGACCCTGATCTGGTAATTCTGGACATAAACCTGCCCGATGTAAACGGCTATAACCTGTGCAAGGATATGCAGGAGCGCACAGGGGTTTTTGTCCTGATGTTGACCAGCCAAACCGATCAATCCACGATGGTCAAGCTGCTGTCTCAAGGGGCAGATGATTACATGACCAAACCCTTTGACCTGGAAGTATTGGCTGTTCGGGTTGAGGTCATTCTCAGACGGACCCGCGATCGCCGATCGCCTGAACAGAAGTCTCATACCTTTGGCAACCTCACGATCGATCCTGTTCGGTTTGAGGTCAAGATCAATAACGAACTGGTTGGTCTGACTGCTCTGGAATTTAACCTGCTGTATTTTCTGGCGAGTCACCCCGGTCGAGTATGGACACGATCGGACCTGATCCGAGAAGTATGGGGTCATGAATTTGTGGGTGATCCACGCGTGGTGGATGTGCATATTGGTCAGATTCGTAAGAAGATCGAAATCGATACCAGTCAGCCCACGCTGATTCATACGGTACGTGGGGTTGGTTATAAGTTTGAGTCAACTGAAAGCGGCAAGGAAGCCTTGGCTTGAAGATTGGGCGTTTATCTGAGTGCAAAGTCATTTTGCATTCAGTAGCCATTGGCCACCAACACCTAGAGGAAAGCTGATGGCAGATAGCTAAAAGCTAACATCCAGTCCAATAGCAGCCGTTATCTACTTAGCAGGGCAAATCCCTACTGGCAAAACTTTTCCACACACCGTACAAAAATCTCGACACCCATTCCTAACGCGGTTTCATCAAAGTCGAAGCGGGGATGGTGATGGGGATAGGCCAGATCTTTTTCAGCATTGGCCGCACCCAGAAAGAAATAGCATCCAGGAACTTCCTGTAAGAAGAACGCCATGTCCTCTCCGCCCATTGTTTGACATTGGGGCACAATTCCCAACGGAGATTCGACGACGTTTTCGCTAATTGATCGAACTAAATCGGCGATCGCCGCATTATTGATAACGGGTGGATAGAGGCTGTAGTAATCCAATTCATAGCTGGCACCATGCGCCTGACAAATGCCGCTGACGATTTGTTCAATCCGCTGCCCAAAAAAATCTTCGTATTTCGGGTTGAAGTACCGAACGGTACCGCTCATTTTGGCCGAGCCAGCGATGACATTGTGAGCGGTTCCTGCATTGAATTTGCCGACTGTTACAACGGCAGATTCGATCGGGTCCACATTCCGGGCAACGATGGTTTGCAGCGCATTTACAATCTGAGCCGCAACAACAATGGAGTCAACGGTCTGTTGGGGAATAGCCCCGTGTCCCCCCGTCCCTGAATGGTGCAGTTGAATAGTTCAACCGCTGCCATCAGCGCCCCTGGCGAACTCCCACCGTCCCAAGAGGCAAGTTGTTCCACAGATGCAAGCCAATAATGGCGTCAACGTCAGGGTTCTTTAACACCCCTGCCTCAATCATGGGTTTTGCCCCTCCTGGCCCTTCCTCTGCTGGCTGAAAGATCAGTTTGACGGTGCCTGCAAAATCATCCAAATGCTGCGACAGATAACGGGCTGTTCCCAGCGCGACAGTGATGTGCCCGTCATGCCCACATGCATGCATAACCCCGTCATGCTGAGACTTGTAGGGAATCTCGTTCTCTTCCTGAATGGGCAAGGCATCCATATCCGCCCGAATCGCAAGCACTGGACCGGGTCGATCGCCAGCGATTGTGGCGACAATCCCGGTCTTGGCAATCCCCGTTTGATGTTCAATTCCCCATTCCCGCAATTTTGGGCAACAAACTCTGAGGTTAGTTGTTCTCGAAACCCCAGCTCAGGCTTCTGATGCAGACTTCTGCGCCATTCAACAAGCTGTGGCTGCAATTCCTGAATCTCTGCTCGAATACGAGAGATATCAACCGGGAGCGGTGTTAACGAGGTAGAAACCATAGATTTAGGGATTGATTTGGGTAGAATTCTGAGGGTTCTCTATCTAGCTTGACAGCAGAGTAGCCTCAATCTAACGGTATGTTTTAGGGTGGTCTAGTCTGATTTTGGCATTTGCAATCTCCATTTTCCATGACTGCTACTCCTTCTTTGCCACCTGGATTTCGTCTCCGCCCAGCAAAAGCCGCAGATAAAACGCTAATACGTAAGCTGCTGCTGCGCTTACAGCAAGAAATTATGCCGATTGATAGTCGGCTTCAGCTTGTTGTTGTCGGCATCGTTCTAGGCCTTGTGGCCATAGGAATTTTAGCCTCTACACCGTGGCTGTTTCATTGGTTGCTGAGTTTGCTGTTCGTGGTGTTGCTCATTTGGCTCGTTATCTTTCTAGTCCTACTTAAGGGAACGTGGGTTAACTTCTGGGTTGTTGAACAGGATGGCTCGCTGGTTGCCTGCGCCAAACTCTGTCAATACGAAACCTACTCCATTCTCTATGACCTATTTGTAGTGCCAGAACAGCGCGGACGTGGATTGGGTTCCTACCTGGTTAACTACTTGAGTCAGCAAGCGACAAAGCCCCTCTATTTGGGTTGCCTACCGTCCACGATCGAATTTTATACCCGCCTGGGCTTCACACCCGTATCGCCCAAAAAACTCCCATCCATTATTCGGCACGAGCTGGGAATTCCCAGTCGATTTGGGATCGTTCCTCTGGTACTGATGTAAATTGAACAAGCCCAGAACTGAATGCTGAATTTTTAGAGACGTAGAAAATAAATTCGTAAAAATCAGTTCTGAATCCCTAGTCTTCAATTTGAGGACTGGGTTGTTCACTTTTTCTAAAACGGTGAACGCTACACACGTATTAATTCCGTTTGAAGGAGTACAGCTTCCATGACGACAAAATCCTCCCTTTTAAAGCGTCGCGCGCTCATTCGTGGACTTTTGGCCGCTGGCGCTTTTGGGGCCACCTCGCGATTTTGGACAGGATGCACTCCGACACCACAACAGAGCCAAACTAGCCCATCCGCAACGCCCGTAAAGACCGTATCCATGGGCTACATCTACGTCGGACCAAAGGATGACTATGGCTACAACCAGGCCCATGCGGAAGGGAAGCCACTGTAACCCAACTGAACTGGGTTAAGACGGTGGATCAGGCAAGTGTACCTGAGACGGTGGAAGTTCAGGAAGTGATGCGAAACATGATTAAGGAAAATGGGGTACAGGTTCTATTTCCCACTTCCTACGGATACTACGACCCGCATATCTTAAAAATGGCGCGAGAGTTTCCTGAGGTACAGTTTTTCCATCCAGGTGCGCTTTATAAACCGGGAGTTCACCCCAACAATGTCGGTTCCTATCTAGGGTATTTGATTGAGCCTGCTTATATTGCAGGGATTGTGGCCGCTCATATGACGAAAACTGGAAAATTAGGGTTTGTTGTTCCAAAAGCGATTCCGATCGTGGTACGGGAGGTCAACGCCTTTACGCTGGGTGCCCGTAGCGTAAAGCCCGACCTGACAGTTCAGGCAATTTTACCGGGGATTGGTCTCTCCCAGTCAAAGAAGCAGAAGCAACCAACAGCCTGGTAGACCAGGGAGCAGACGTAATTACTAGCCGGGTGGATAACCTGAAGGTAGTCATCACGACTGCCGAAAAACGGGGAGTGTTCTCCTGTGGGTATCACATCAACCAGGCAAGTTTGGCTCCGAAGGGCTACCTCACGGGCGTGGAGTGGAACTGGGGAAAAATCTACACGAATTATGCAGAACTGATTCGGGATGGCAAAACGTTGATGAACGGTGGCATTCCCCACGTTATTCGGGAGGGCTGAAGGACGAATATTGTAGGTGTCACCCTATGGCCCAGCAGTCAGCGAAACGGCGAAAAAGCCGCCGAAGACGCAAAGGCAAAATTAATTGATGGTAGCCTGGTGATCTTCAAGGGCGAGATGAAGGACAACAAGGGCAAAGTGGTTATTCCAGCAGGAACTCAATACACCTTGCAGGATCCCAAGCTGGAGACGATCAATTGGTTAGTTGAGGGTGTTGTGGGGGACCCAAAGAATACTTGAAAATACGGAAGGCAGAGGGTGAGAGGTGAGGGATGAGGGGTGAGGGGTGAGCGAAGGACTTCTTGCATTTCCTTATTTCTTCGAGACTCGATTCTCCACTCCCCATTCCCACCAATGTTGAATTCGAGGCTGGAGATTGATACAGAATGTATGTGCGTAAGGTGTCAGAGTTGTCGATCGAGGAGCGCGGGTGGTTTTGAGAGCCGCGATCGCCCATGCCGAAAAGATGGGCGTTCCCAATGTGTGGCGATCGTTGATCGGGGCGGTAACCTGCTGGTGTTTGAACGAATGGAAGGTGCCAAACTGTTAAGCCAGCATTCTGCCATTCAAAAGGCGATTACTGCTGCCTCCCACCGCACCGCAACGGGGAACTTGCCCACAGATTTGGGAATAGGAATTGCGCTGGCAACTGGAGGTCGCTACGCGCCGATCGCAGGGGACTGCCCATTGAAATTGATGGCGAAGTTGTAGGGGCGGTCGGAGTCGGATCGGGTACAGATGAGGAAGACATTGAGGTTGCCGAGGTCGCAGTTAACGCCCTAAAGGCCAAATTGGCATCGTGAAATGGATTTGAGAATCACAAACGCCCGCCTATTGGGAAAGCCTGACTTCTGGGACATCACCATTTCAGAAGGAACGATTCAAACGATCGCCCAATCCATTCCTGACAGTGCAAGCACTACGCTAAATGCCCAACAGCAACTCGTCATTCCTGGACTGGTGGATGCCCACATGCATTTGGACAAGGTGTTTCTGCTGGATCGCTGCCAGCAGATTGATGGCACATTCGCTGAAGCTATGCAGGAAACCTTAAAGGCCAAGCGATCGTTCACCCTGGAAGACATTCAAGCCAGGGCGCGACGGGCGATCGAGCAAGCCATCAGCTTCGGCACGACCGCTATGCGATCGCATGTTGAGGTCGATCCGAGCGTCGGCCTGACGGGTATCAACGCACTCCTGCCGCTGAGGGAAGAGTACCGCTGGGGCATCACACTACAGCTTGCCGTTTTTGCCCAGGAAGGAATTACAAACCAACCCGGAACAGACGCGTTGCTGCGGCAGGCCATGGCGCTAGGGGTGATGTTATTGGGTCAGCTCCTACGTTGACCCTGACCCACAGCAAAATATCCGTACGGTTTTGACATTGCCCGGGAGTTTGACTGTGATGTGGACTTTCACCTGGATTTCCTGGACGACGATGAACCGCTGCTCCTGCCTATTGTGGCAGAAGAAACCATCCGTCGCGGTTGGCAGAGACGGGTTTGCCTGGGACACATGACTAAGCTGGCAGGATTAGCTCCAGCAGAGCTAGCCGCGATCGCTCCCTCCGTTCAGGAAGCAGGCATTTCTATCCTGGCGTTGCCCGCCTCCGATCTCTACATGATGTCTCGTAAAGACACTCACAATGTACGTCGCGGAGTAGCCCCCGTGCACACGTTGACCCAGCTGGGAATCAACAGCGGACTGGCCACAAATAACATTCAGAATCTCTTTACGCCCTTTGGCGATGGCGATGTCCTCAAAATTTGCACCCTGTTAGCCCAGGTGCTTCATCTCGGTACGGTTGCCAGCCATGAGCACTGCCTGAAAATGGCAACGACTCATGCTGCTCAGGCAATGGGAATTCACAACCATGATGTTGCCCCTGGCAGCAGAGCAGATCTGGTTATTTTGAATGCTACCTCTGCAACGGAAGCGATCAGTGCGGCTCCCTCAGCAAGAATAGTCATCAAGAGTGGGCGTATTGTCGCAAAAAGTTGGGTTCAAAGACAGTTATTTGATCAGGGCCTATCTCAATAAACCCAAAATTCAGGACTCCAGCCATCCAACCAGAATGCGAAGCAGGTCCTCCACATCAGCCGGAACCCGATATAGGTTCAAATCCTGCGACACCTGACGAGACTGCCGATCGTAGGTACCAAACTGCCAAATTGTTCCTGTAGAAACAGCCCCTTTTAAGACTGGTTGTTCTGAGTCCAACCATTGATCCAGCGCAATAAACTCAACAGCCAATTGCACAAAACCACGCTCTAGATCCTCATTCTTCGCCTCAATTACCAGTACGGTTTGTTGAGTTTGGAGGAAATAATCGAGGAGCCTTTTAATTGATTACTAACCGCAATTGGATATTCGACGCTTAATGTTGCCTGGGTATAATGTAAAACATCGGTGAGGACAGGTGCGATCAAAAATTCTCGACGGGCAGCTTCACTGGTGAGTGTGAGTCGAGGCAAACTCTCTTCAATCCGTTGTTTTAAGTCAACCAATCGATCAAGGCGACGTTGAGAAGGCGAAAAATCTAGATGCAGTTTTTGGAGAGAGGCCCCAAAATACGCCAAAATGTCCCTCGGAGCAAAATTGAGCTTGAAGTAGTCAGCAAACGTGTAGGATTGGTCTGGCTTAATGATGCTCGCTCTAGACATTGCACTATCCTTGTATCACCTAACTCCTACCATACCGCTACAGCTTGCTATACTACGGTTACCGCATTAAAGCTGGTAACCAAACGTTAATTGCACCAGTACCGCTATCAAGAGAAGTCCACACAAATCTTTCGTTAACTTTGACGGATGGGAATTTCAATCTGAAATTCACTGCCCTCTCCTGGCTGTGAAAAGCACTGAAGAGATCCTTTGTGCTTATCGGTCACAATCTGATAGCTGATAGATAGCCCTAAACCCGTACCCTGACCGACTGGCTTTGTTGTAAAGAAGGGGTCGAACAGTCGCTTCTGAACGGTTTCACTCATCCCCAGCCCATTGTCAGAAATGGTAATTTGAATGCGATCGCGCCCAATTGGTTCTGTGCGAATCCGAATCACAGGTTCCAGGTTTTCTTCCTCTGACCCCTGACCCCTGACCCCTGACGCCTCTTCCAACGCATCGATCGCGTTCGCCAAAATGTTCATAAACACCTGATTAAGCTGCCCGGCGTAACACTCCACCTCCGGGATGTCACCGTACTCCTTCACGATTTCAATGCCTGCCTGGTCTGACCTAGCCTTCAACCGATTGTGGAGAATCAGCAGGGTACTCTCAATACCCTCATGGATGTTGACGACTTTCATATCGGCTTCGTCCATGCGGGAGAAGTTTCGCAGAGATCTGACAATCTGGCGAATTCGTTCCGCGCCTACTTTCATCGACGCTAGAAGTTTGGGCAAGTCCTCCATCAGAAAATCCAGATCGATCGCCTCCACTTCGTCCTGAATTTCAGCAGAAGGGGTGGGGTAATGCTGCTGATAGAGCTGAACCAGGTTTAATAAGTCCTGCGTGTAGGTATTGGCGTGATTGAGATTGCCGTAGATGAAATTCACCGGGTTGTTGATTTCGTGAGCTACCCCTGCAACCAGTTGACCCAGGCTCGACATCTTTTCGGTCTGAACTAGCTGAGTCTGGGTTTGCTGTAGCTCCTGGAGGGTCTGTTTCAGTTGTTGAGCTTGTTGACGCTGCTGCTGCTCAGATTCCTGAAGCGCTATCTCTGCCTGCTTGCGATCGGTAATGTCTTCGATCGTGCCCAAAACCCCAATCACGTTGCCTTCTGCATCATGGATAGGGATTTTGTTGACATCAATCCAGGCTTGCTTGCCATCGGCATGTAGCCGATTTTCAATTAAGTGCAGGACTGGAGTATCCGTTTCCATCACTTCGCGGTCCTGCTCACAGTAAAGTTGGGCTTCCTCCGGGGTCCAAAACAGCTCAAAATCGGTTCTGCCAACCACATCCTCCAAATTCTGAATTCCAGCGGCCTGTGCCCAATTTTTGTTGCAGCCCATGTAGACCGAATGCCGATCTTTCCAGAAAAGCGCCTGCGGAATATTGTCCAGAACCAGTTGCAGCAGTTCAGCACTCTTGTTTAACTTATCAGCCGCCTGCCTACGTTCTGTAATATTTTCAAACGTGCAAAGAATGCCAACCGCTTTCCCTTCTGCGTTCAAAATGGGTACTTTACTGGCGTCAAACCAGAGTTGCTCGCCGTTCTCTTTCACACGACTGGTGAGACTGTGCAGCTCCGGTTTACCCGTCATCAAAATCTGTTGATCTTTTTCCCAGTAAGCCTCTGCTTCTCCGTCTGCCCAGGGAAGATCGCGATCGGTTTTACCGACAATATCAGCAGGGTCTAATATTCCCACCACATCTGCCCAGCGTCTATTGCAGCCCAAATAGACCGCCTGGGTGTCTTTCAGAAAACGCATTGGGGAACGGTATCCAAAATCAACTGTAACAAAGCTTCTCTATCCTGGAGAACGGCATCTGCTTGTGGTGTGACGGGTTTCAGGAGCTTGAGTCAGCAAGGTCGTTTCAATTTCACGAAAGCTCATAGCGGTATCCGACAGGAAGCACAGCACCATCATGAAGAGTTCTGCTACGTCTGCCCATCGTATTTACACATAGTTTGTACACTATCTATTTTTGGTTGTGGCAGAATTACTTGTTTTCCGATTGGCAACTTGATCAATCAGACCCAAAACTGTAAAAACTTAGATTGATTGAAAATTCAACGGCAAAAACCGCTCCAGTTCTAAACTTGAAGCCACTTGACTGAGCTTTTCTAGATTGGTGGGGTCTGAAAGGTAGGGAATCAGCCCCAAAACGGGGACACTGGTGAGCGACTGAATCAGGTTGGCGGGTGCCCAGTTGGCAATGTCTTCTTCTGAACAGGGCTGCACGCAGTTAAGGACAATGCCCTTAAGATGCACGCGAGATATCCGCGCCAAGGCAACGTTTGCAACTGCCTGACCAATCGCCCCCAGCTTCACGGGTACGACCAAAACTGCAGGCAATCGCCAGTCCCAGGCTAAATCTGCCACCGTTGTTTCAAAAGTAATGGGTGAACCCAAACCACCGATCGCTTCGACCAGCACCCAATCGTACTTCAAGCGCTTTGCTTCAAAGGTTTGCCATGCCTTTTCCAGTTCAACCCGCTGCCCTTCTCGCTCGGCTGCTAGGGGTGGTGCCAGCGGCGCTTCAAAATGGAGAGGGGTAATGTCTTCCTGTGGGACAGAGAAGAGGCGGCTGTAAAGCTCACGATCGCCCACTCCTGACTGCACCGGCTTCATAAACCCCAGCGTTTTTGCCGTGCAGTATTTCTGCCAGTAGGCTATCAGTGCCGTGGTCAAGACCGTCTTTCCGGCGTCCGTATCGGTTCCAGTGATCAGTAATGCGTTCAAGGGAGTGGAGTGATAGTGATTAATAAAATGCAATCTCTAGTTTAGATTAGGTAGATTGTTAGTCCCTCGACTTTCCTGCTGCCCTAAGTCTCTATCCGCCCATCGTCTTCCATCTCCGTTCCTCTGTCCATCGGCATCTCTTTGGTTCCTGCGTCCCTGGCTTCTATCCCGATCGCTCCAGCGTCTTCCGTCTCCGCCGCCCTGTCTGTCTATAGACTTATCTGCCCAGCGTCCCTGACCCCTATTTTGATCGCTCCAGCGGCCAGAATCTCTTCCTCTATCAGACCAACGGCTAGAGTCTCGGTTGCGATCGCCCCAACGCCCGGAATCACGATTTCCATCACTCCAGCGGCCAGAATTGCGATCGTTCCAGCGATCGGAGTTTCGGTTGCGATCGTGCCATTGCCCAGAATTGGGGTTTTGCCGATGTCCTGAATCGCGGTTATCGTCGGTCCAGCGGTTGGTATTGCGATCAGTCCAACGGCCAGAATCACGATTGGAAACCATTCCAGCGGCCAGCGTCACGATTGGAAACCATTCCAACGGCCAAACCACCCATTCACCCAGCGTCCAGTCCACCATCCATTTCCGGTATTCCCTGTACCCTGGTCACTGCGCTGCACCAGGTCACGAATGTTAAGGTCAAGCTGATAGTTGGTGTCTTGCGTTGCAATCACATCAATCTTGTAATCGCCGCCGCGTGGTAGTTCCGACTCCCAGGAAAGAACATTGGAACCACCCTGAACCACCCGTCCGCCGGGGTAGCGAATGTCCAGCGTTACGGAACCATTCAAGACTCTAACGCTGAGAACCTGTCCCCTTCTCGCATTCACCAGATAGCGCTTAATCTGGCCTGGATAGGTGCGGTCTGCGATCGTCGTGCCCGTAGCACCCGGTGGAAACTGTACCCGCTGCACATCTACACCGCCGGATGGTGGTGGATTAGGAGAAAAGGTCGGGCTGGGGTGGGAGTTTGGGGAGTACTTTTCAGATTTACTTCCAGACGATAATCGCTCTTATCCAACCCTTTAACTGGCTTGAGTTGAACGTAGTAATTGCCGCTATACGGCAAGCTTCCCTGCCAGTAGGAAACTCGCTGCGAATCGCCTGCTAAAGGTTGCCTATCTGGACCCAGTACAGACAGCAGCACGCCTTCACCTCCAATTCCGACAGACAACTGCTGACCCTGCTGAGCGGAGATGATGTAGTTGACCGTTTCATTGGAGTTTAATGTCCCGTTTTGAACCAGTTGGGTATCAGGAGAGATATTGAGGCGCTGGTTGTAGGTGACGGGTTCTGGAGACGGTTTGGAGGAGGGCGAGGGTTTGGGCGTGAATGTCGTTGTGGGTGACGGACTGGGGTGGCGGTTTGGGTTTGAGTTGGAGTGGGGCTAGGAGGATTTGGGTTAACCACCGCTCGCACGATCGCCCAGGAGGCAATTCCAGTTAGAATCACTACGCCTATTCCGATGACCGTCACCGCTAAGGGGTCATCCCAAATAGAGCTACGCGCCTGCTCAACCACAGGTCCTGGACTGTGTGTAAGAGAGTCAACTGGTTCACGTCCCACCGCCATCGTAGCCGCACGAGATACATCCGGTGGGGATTGCTCATACGACGATGGCTGATAGACGGGCGGAACTGTAGGTGATTGCAGCATAGAGGTAGGAGACTGCATGGCTTGCAGCACCTCCATGGCTGACTGATAGCGATCGCTCGGGCGATAGTTCAGCATGTGGTTGATGATTTGGGCGAACCCAGGGTCCACCTGTACCCAGCGCTGCCAGTACCAGGTCATCGTCGCATCATCAAACAGTTCCTGTGGTTCCCGCCCCGTCATCAGCACAACGGCTGTAACGGCCAGCGAATAGAGGTCGCTGCTGGCATAGGCCCGTCCTGTGTAAATCTGCTCACTCGGTGCATAGCCCAACTTTCCCACCGTTGTATTCTGAAGCGCTGTTGCGTTGGGAATGAGGACGCTGGCGATTGAAACTTGGTTGCCAGTTCTTTCACCACACCAAAATCGATCAAAACGGGCAGATGATCTCGTGCCCGAAGAATGATGTTATCAGGCGTAATATCTCGGTGAATAATGCCTTTGCTGTGAATGTAGGCCAACACGGGCAACAGTTGTTGCAGCAGTTGCTTGACTTCTGCCTCAGAAAAGACATAGCCCTGCGATCGACGTTGATCTAGCAGCGTCCGATAATTCTGCCCCTCAACGTAGTCCTGAACCAGGAATAACCGCTGCTCATACTCGAAGGTTGCCCGGAACTGGGGAATTTGGGGATGCTGAATCTGGTAAAGAATCTGCGCCTCTCGCTGAAACAGCTCCGTAGATTTCTCTAAGGCATAAGCGCCAGTGTCCGCTGGAGTTAATTCCTTTAGTGCACAGAGTTCGTTGAAGCGTCCCTGGTCCTCTGCCAGATAGGTTCGCCCAAACCCGCCCTGACCAAGCACACTCAGGATTCGGTAGCGGTCTTGTAAAACGGTTCCAGTGGGGATGGGTGGGCGCATATTGAGTGATAGATTCCCAGGGCAATGGTGATCTTATTCTGACAGAGGATGAGAGGTGGTAGGGGGCGATGAGGTGAGGGGCGACGAGGTGAGGGATGAGGATGAGGATGAGTAAGTTTTGAATTCTGAATTTTGAATTAATCGGATCCCTAACACGTATCACCTAACACCTATCACCTAACTCCCTAACTTGGCTTTTACAATTTCCTGCACTTTTTACCGTCTACTTTTCCCTTGAGGGTTTGCATCGCAGGTCCCATGACTTTACCCATATCCTTGGCGGAGGTAGCCCCAACTTGAGCAATGATTTCCTCGATCGCCTGGTTTACCTCTTCGTCAGAAAGCTGCTTAGGTAGATACTCCTCCAGAATCGCCAATTCCTGAGATTCCTGATCTGCCAGGTCAGTTCGGCCTGCCTGCTTATATTGGGCGATGGAATCTCGCCGTTGCTTGGCTAACTGCACCAACACTTCGATTTCCTGAGCTTCTGTCAGGGTTTCTTGCCCGGATGGGCGAACAGCCACTTCTTTCTCTAACACCGCCTTTTTGATGCTGCGAACGGTTTCTAAACGAACTTTATCCTTCGCTTTCATCGCTGTCTTGATATCTTCTGTAATCCGGTCCTTCAAGCTCATAAAATCAATCCTTTCTTTAGGAATTCTTCAGCAATGCTGGTAACGGGGTTTCCGTGTTCCAACGGATGACACAACACTTCTAGGCTATCCAAAAGTTTTTCATAACACGCTTACTGCTTCCAACTAGCGTTTTCAAAGTGCATGTCACAATGGAAGGTGAATTATTTGCCGTTTTCCAGACTCGTATGGAGTTCAATCCTGACTCTAAATATTGAGTAACCTTACGGATAGATTCTTGGTGATGCAACGAATAATGTGAGGTTACCAAAGCGTTGGTTCAGACGAATTTGAGGAAATAATTGAATTAATCCGGATCGGGATCTAATCAATTAGAATTTTCTACTGGTTTCGGATATTGCTATCAGCGATATTCTGGAAGTTCGTCTCAAGTCTGAATGATAATATTGCGATGAATCTTTCTGAGGGCACGCCGTGATTCGCTCTGCAACTCTCTCTCCCCAAGCTTCCCTGTCGTCTTTAACAGACAACAATCGCTTACGGTTGCTCTCTGGCTCGGCGAATGTTCCCCTGGCCCAGGAAGTAGCACGCTATTTGGGTATGGATCTCGGACCGATGGTACGCAAGCGGTTCGCTGATGGTGAATTGTATATCCAAATTCAGGAATCGATTCGTGGGTGCGACGTTTATCTACTTCAACCAACCTGCCGTCCAGTGAATGATCACTTGATGGAGCTGTTGATTATGATTGATGCCTGTCGTCGCGCATCCGCTAGACAGATTACGGCCGTTCTTCCCTACTATGGCTACGCCAGGGCCGATCGCAAAACAGCGGGCCGAGAGTCCATCAGCGCAAAGCTGGTTGCCAATCTTATAACTCAAGCAGGAGCCAGCCGCATTCTGGCAATGGATCTGCACTCTGCCCAAATCCAGGGATACTTCGATATCCCGATGGATCATGTCTATGGCTCTCCCATTTTGATTGACTATCTCTCCAGCAAGCAGCTTTCCGATCTAGTTGTGGTTTCGCCAGACGTGGGAGGCGTAGCACGGGCGCGGGCATTTGCCAAAAAGTTGAATGATGCACCCCTGGCAATTATTGATAAGCGCCGTCAAGCTCATAACGTAGCTGAGGTGATGAACGTTATCGGGGATGTGGCCGGTAAGACGGCAGTGCTGGTGGATGACATGATCGACACCGCAGGCACCATCTTGGAAGGCGCACGGCTGCTGAAAAAGGAGGGTGCTCGTCAGGTATATGCCTGTGCAACCCATGCGGTCTTTTCACCACCGCGATCGAACGCCTGTCCAGCGGCTTGTTTGAAGAGGTAATTGTAACAAACAGCATTCCTCTAACTGAGGAGTACTGTTTCCCGCAGCTCACCGTTCTCTCGGTTGCCAATTTGCTCGGTGAGACCATTTGGCGAATTCACGAGGATAGTTCAGTTAGCAGTATGTTTCGATGAGTAGGTGAGAGGCGATGGGCGAGAGGCGAGAGGCAATAAGCGATGGGCAAGGGGCAATAGGGGCAGGGAAAGGATGAACGGTAAAAGATAAGGGATGAAGGCAATCTAAAATATTCACGCCCATGACCTATTGCCCATCGCCCATGGCCTTTAAAAATAGTCCAAACACGCTTCGGGCACTAATCGTAGCTCGCCAGATTTAAATTTTTCGAGAGGGAGCCAGTAGGCGATCTCCTGGACCGTCCTTCGTATACGGTAATTTCGTTGCGATCATAAAAGGTTCGATCAGCAAACCCGCACTGATAGAGCTGAATAATTTCGTGGCCTGGTTTGCCCTCAAACGTAAATAGATTTTCAATGCAACCCAGATATTGGATGTTGGTCAGCTCTGCCTGAATTTCCTCCTTAAACTCTCGCTTGAGCGCATCCAGACTGGTTTCACCAAATTCAATCCCACCACCGAGAGCACGGTAATAAAACTGCTGCTTTATGGAATCGTAGCCTTCGGAAACAAAGAGACGATTCCTATCTCTCACTAAACCCAACACCACTGCACGAATTCTGTTGTTTTGCATAAAGCCTTTGCAGAATTGAACAACGGCTTTTAGCTACAGGCGGTGCGCGTGAAGTTTCGGATAGAGAAATGTAGAAGAGTGATGACGGAGATGGGGGAGACAATTGAGGCAGATATACACTAGATAAGAATAAAGTAGTAGGGCAATAGGGTAAGAAGGTAAATAAAGCCCATGCCCAGGAAAATTCGAGTTGAAAGCTGAGATTGCGCGTGAAGGCTTTGTTTATCTTCCCAAACGTGGCAAAGGTAGCCACGAACGTTGGCGACACCCTCTGCTTAGAAAAACGCTGACAATTCCAGGTAAGGACGGAGATGACGTACCACTCTATTTGGAGAAGCAACTAGAAAGATTACTGGTTGAATTAGAAGAATTAAAGGAGGGCGAGGATTCATGAATCGATATAGCATGATTATCCAGTGGTCTGATGAAGATCAGCTTTTCCTGGTTACAATTCCGGAGTTTGCCGATCGAGTTGTAATGCCTTGCACTCATGGAGCAACTCGTGAAAAAGCTATCCATAATGGCGAAGAAGTGATTGAAATGTACTTGGAAGCTTGGCAAGCAGAAGGCGAACCTATCCCTGAACCTAGAACACTTCAAGTTGCTTCATAATTATGGCGATCACAGCCGCATAACATAGCCTCTGAGACCTCCGATTTTTCCAAAAAAATCGGAGGTCTGGATGTGCGGACACTTGCTATATCAATTGTCATAACGCCCTATTTTGTGTAAGGAGACCTAAATTTGTTGCAGTCGCGGATAGGGTCGAGTCGAGAACCAACGGGAAGTTTGGTTCGGCAGAGTTTAGCTAATTTTAGTTGGGATTCAGTCCAGTCCTCGACCCTGCTAAGGTTAGCACCGCTGAGTTCTGCCCCTTGCAGATTGACCTTGTAGAGGGATGCCCCTTGCAGATTGGCACCGCCGAGGAATGTCCCTTCTAGATTGGCATGATTGAGAAATGCCCCTTGTAGGTTGGCACCGCTGAGTTCTGCCCCTTGCAGATTGGCATCCCTGAGGATTGCGCCTTGCAAATTGGCATTGTAGAGTCTGCCCCTTGCAGATTGGCATCCCTGAGGATTGCGCCTTGCAAATTGGCATTGTAGAGTCTGCCCCTTGCAGATTGGCATCCCTGAGGAATGTCCCTTGCAGATTGGTGTCCGAGAGGACTACCCCTTGCAGATTGACCTTGTAGAGGGATGCCCCTTGCAGATTGGCATCGGTGAGTTCTGCTTCCATAAGATTTGTTCTATCTAAATTTATATTGCCCTTGTCATATTGGTCATCTCGTCTGCCAAGCACTGTTAATGCTGACTGGACATCGGTCGTGACTTTGCTTAGCGATCGGTTCTTTAGGTCTTTGGTTGCTGATAACGGCGATCGCTCCCTGATAAAAGCCGTTAACACCTCCATAATTGTCCAGTGGTCTTTGGGAGAGTCTTTGGCGATTCGTTCCAGGGCATAGATGCCGCCAATCCGAACGGAACTATCGTTGCTGCCAAGTTGTTCAACGGATTTGGAGAATCGCTCAGTAACCAGGCGTTCGTTGTTGTTTTGATAGGTCAGGAATAGGCTTATCCCAGCGAAGACGGTTGCGAGTAGTCCCGCTGCTGAAATGAGGTTTTGATTTGGTCTGAGCGGAGTTTTCAAGCTCCAGGGCGAGTTTTCTGTCTTCGTCTGTTTTGAAGGTGTGTCGAAACCGTCTCATTCTTTTGGGCAGGGCACGTTCAGATTTGAGGGCGGCGATCGCAGCGCCCCAATCTTCCTCCGGCGAACCGTTAGCCCCTTTCCGTGCCTTCCAAATCTCATAGGCTTTGTCACGAATCTGCTCCTCAGTAAAGGGAAGCGGTTTCGGTTTGGGCTGTTTTCGCTTGAACATATGCGATATGGATTCCTGCAATTTTCCATCGTCGCAGATTAGGAGAATGCTTAAGAAGGCTCATTTGTATGGCGTGTTCTGTTCAATAGCTGACAGTGTTTCTTGGTCACATGTGAGACTTAAAACTTTGTTATTGAAGTTTCAAAGGTTTACGCAAACCTCGGAGGTTTTGATCAGAGCTTACACCTGAGCCACATCGGCACTTAAACCTCCGAGGTTTTGGTCAAAATGTGCAAGTCCCGGTTCCGAGCCTCGTCGTTAAACACAAAAGACTCTCAGGCGAGCATTTGAGCTTCGTCATTGAATGTTTGAACTTTGTCGTTCAATATCAAAGACTTGTCATTGAGTGTTTGAACTTCGCCATTGAATATTGGCAATTGGCGATTGATCCTTTGAGCCTCGTTATTTAATATCAGAGATTCGTCGTTGAATATCAGAACGTCGTCAGCGAATGTTTGAATCTCGTTGTTGAATGTTTGAACTTTTTTACCGAGGTTCAGGCTTTGGTCATTGCCATTCTGAGAAGATCGGTTGAGGCAGAGCCTTTGAGTTCGCATTACGAAGCAGAGCTTCGCAATGAATAATTTCTTTCCCTACCACCTACCACCTCCTGACAACCCCGCTCTGCTGTCCAGTGTCGATCGCTCGACTGATACACCTCCACATCGGCTAAACCTGCCTGCTCAAGGGGTTCTTTAATCTCATCCAGTCGAAAGGCGGCATAGAGGAGTCACGGAATAGTTGGCGCTGGTGATTGTCGTATTTATTGCCGATGCTGGCGACCAGGGCATCCGCGATCGCTTCATTGTCGGGTCGAATCAGATCTCGCAGTAGAACTGCGCCCCCTGGCTTCAAAACCCGCTTTAATTCCTGCAAAAGGGTAATGGATCGGGCAGGTGGTGGACCAGGCTGTTGGAAACCACCATGTCGAAGTGCTGATTGGGAAACGGCAAGCGCTTCGCATCGGCGTATTCCAGCGTAATTTGAGCCTTCAATCGTGCCTGCTCAATATTTTTCTCGCCGATTAGCAGCATATTTTTTGAAAGGTCCGTTCCAATGACGCGCCACTGGGAGCACCGCTGAGCCATCAGAATGGGGATGCGAGCGGTGCCCGTGCCTGCATCCAGAATTAGACCAGCGGAAGGCCCAAGGGCGATCGCCCGCTCTGCAAACGCCGTGTTGACCTCAGCAAAATCCATCGCATCGTATTCAACCGATTCCTTCCAGGTATCCATTACCTCTGGTTCAAGCACGCGTTCCATGAGAAAGCCTCCGACGGTCGTTAACCTATTTTCCTATGGTAGGTGGTAGGTTGTGGGTGGTAGGTGGTAGGGTCGGAGAATGATGGGATGATAGTTCCCTGACAAGGAAATTCAATTACCGATTACCAATTACCAACCCCCAACTCCCCATTCTCCAACTCAAAACTCTTAATTCTCAACTCTCAATTCCCAATTTCCCATGCGCCCCAACCCCATTCCTCCCCAACCTGGTCAAGAGTCCGTCTGGGATTATCCCCGCCCACCTCGTTTAGAGGATACAGACAAGCATATTCAGATCATTTTTAATGGGGTCACGATCGTTGACACCCATCAAGCGAAACGAGTACTGGAGACAAGCCACCCTCCGGTCTACTACATTCCTCCTGAAGACATTCGGCAGGAGGTACTCATTCAAAGTCCTCGAACCACTTACTGTGAGTGGAAAGGGCAGGGTGCCTATTACAGCGTTGTGGTCGGTGATAAGCAATTGGAGGATGTGGCCTGGTATTACCCGAAACCAACTCCGGCGTTTGCCGCCATCAAAGATTACGTTGCCTTCTACCCTGCGCCAATGGATGCGTGTTATGTGAACGGTGAGAAGGTAGAGCCGCAACCCGGACAGTTTTATGGGGGTTGGATAACGAGCGATATTGTGGGGCCGTTTAAGGGGACTGGGAAGCTGGGGCTGGTGAACCTAGCCCGGAAAAATATTGTTGACCCTTTTGAGCACTTGCGGAGTCTAACCAAGGGTTTTCGGAACTTTCCTTAAGTCCGAATCGGTAGACCGTTCTTCTTAAAAAGCACGGCCTTATTTCATCAAGTCGTTTTCACCTGTGCAGCACCGTTTGAAGGAGGCCAGCCTCGATCGCGGTGAATATCCGTTTGAACATTGGTAGGGTGACACCTGATGAAGCACTTCTCTGCACCGCTAACGATCGTGCGGGGCTGGAATTCAGATAATGCCGCAGAATTTGAGAAAGGTGGAACCAGTTTTTGACGAAGGAATCCCAGGACGCAATGGGCGTATTGCCGTCCATTGACAACCCTTACCGTCAAAAAATGCGTTGATCGTGATCGATTTGAAAACAGGTCATGAACAAAGCCTGAAAGCGGACGATCGGGATGGCACCATTTTTGATGACGACCTTTCCTGGAGTCCTGATGGTCAAACGCTCCTAGCTCACCTTCTATATCCCGTCAATCTTCCCGGACGAACCTATCCCATCTATTCCTACACAGAACATGGGGCTTACCGCTTCTATAACGTGAATTTGCGCGAGTTGGCATCCCTTAACGTTCCAGAACTGTCCAATGCGGATGAAGACGATTTAACCAGCAGCCAATTTGTTTCCTCAGACGACGTTGTATTCACAGCGCTGTCTGGCATGAACGTCAATCTCTACCATTACAATCGACGATCGGGGCAAGTTCGGCAGTTATCTGGTCAACCAGGTAGCTACGGAAATGTTGTAGTAAACCCAAACTCCCATCAAATTCTTTTCAGGTACAGTTCATTCGTTACTCCACCAGAACTTTACAAAATCGGGCTGGACGAGGATAAACCAACTCGGTTGACATCATTAAACAGTGACGTAGCAGACCTCAACCAGGTCCGCACAGATTCGTGTTTCGTTTGCCTCCAAGAATGGGGACTTTGAGGGAATGTTGATTCAGCCTGCTAAGGCGTCATTTCCGCCCCGAAATGTTCCCCTGATTGTCTGGCAGGAAGGTGGACCAATGGCTCCCATGACCAACAGTTGGAGTACCGATGTGGAAAATCCCTACGCGCTGTTGCCAAATTTTGGGTTTGCCGTGCTGGTGGTGCCGCTATATGGCCGAAACGGATTTGGGACCGATCGCTTTAACGCCCTTTACACGGGACACAACTTCGGCCAAATCGATATCGATGCAATGGCAGATATCGTGCAGCAGGCGATCGCCCAGGGCTACACCTCTCCCGACAAAGTAGGTGTTACAGGATGTTCCTACGGCGGCTACTTCACGCTCTAAAGCATTATTCGTCATCCACAGCTTTATGCAGCTGCAAATCCCCAGTGCTCCTGGATTGACATCGTGGCAGGTTGGGCCGAGAGTGACCCCATCATCGCGCCCTTTATCTTTGGTCGGCTCACACCTTACAACGACCCCACCACCTTCCAGCAAGACACTCCCGCCTACCATGCCTCCCAGATTCAAACTCCCCTGCTTATCTTTCACGGCAGCAAAGACCATCTGCCCGTAACAGCGTTGGAGAATGTCTACTGGACCGTAGCTTCAAACAACATTCCAGCGCGGATGGTGAAGTTTATCGGAGCAGGTCATGGACTGGTAGACGATGAACAGGGTAGAGATATACCAGAGTACGAACTGTATGCTGCACAGGAAATGGTCCAGTGGTTTCGCCGCTATCTCTCCGGAGATGAGCAAACCACTCGAAAACCAATGTCGTAAAGGCTTGCATCTGGCTCAAACCTACCGCGTGCCGCAGACCGACAGGAGCGGGGGCCGCTATTCCAGGAACCACCGCGCAACAGCCGTTGGTTGCAATCACCACTTGTTATCCAGGCTGAACCGTCCGTGGGTGCACTCTCATAGAGGTTGTGCCAGCAGTCTAAGCACCATTCGCGTACATTGCCGTGCATGTCATACAAGCCGAAACCGTTGGCGGCACTGAGGCTACCCACGTTGATCGTTTCCCGTCGATCGTCCCCAATTGGACCTTTACCATAGGAACCTTTGCTGCAAATTCTGCCTTCGTACTCCCAATCAATACCGGAATAATTGGCAAGATCGGTAGTGATCGTCTCACCAAAGCAAAAGGGAGTCTGAGTCATGGCGCGACAGGCGTATTCCCACTCTGCCTCGCTGGGCAGCCGATAGTTCCGTCCGGTTTTTGCCGATAGTCGAGTACAAAATTCGATCGCGTCTAACCAGGAAACCTGCTCAACGGGACGGTTTTCTCCTGAAAAGCAAGACGGTTGAGGTTCAAGTGGCTGCTTCACCACAGGAAGTGCAGCTACCATACGCCACTGGGCTTGAGTCACCGGATACTTGCCCATCCAAAATGGGGCGATCGCAACCGTGTGTTGGGGACTTTGGGATGCGTTCCAGCCCTCCTCGGTTTTTGGCGTTCCCATTGTGAATTGCCCCTCAGGAATCGCAACCATTTCTAACGTAATGTCTTCTCCCAAATCTTCTGCAAAACACTGAGCGGTCTGACAATATCGCTCTTGCGGCTGCCCATCAGCAGTAACCGTAAGCGTTTCAAACTCAAACATCGATACATGCAGCATAGTTGGGAGTCGATCGAACCACTGTACCTATTCAATCCACCAGCATAATAGGACTTATGCAAAGATCTCCGACTTCCCTAACACGATCACGAAATTGTGCCAATCTTTTCTGGATGTCGGGAATCTACAAGTTTGGTACGTAAGCCCTATATCACCATGTGTTATGCCCCTGGACGATTCACCCAAGGTAATTGCCTATACCCGTATTGTGGATCTTAGCCATTCAATTCATCCGGGTATTCCTTTGTGGGATGGAGATCCAGCGGTAGATGTCGATACGATCGCCCAAATTGACTCCGATGGCTACTACTTGCGGCGCTTCGCAATGGGAGAGCACAGTGGCACCCACATGAACGCTCCCAAAAGCTTTTTTGCGGACGGTGCAGGAATTGATTCCTATCCAGCAAAATCGCTAGTCGTCCCTGCGGCTGTCATTGATATTCAAGCTCAGGCAGCAACAAACCCCAATTACTGCCTAACAAAGCAGGATATTTTCATTTGGGAACAAAAATACCGCACTCTTCCAGCGGGGAGCGTTGTGCTGCTCTACACGGGTTGGCAGTACAAGTGGAATGATCCAGGGGCGTTTCTCAATCGAGATGATGAAGGACACTACCATTTTCCGGGATTCAGCCGTGAAGCAACCCAATTCCTGCTGGAGGAGCGTTCGATCGCGGGAGTTGGCACCGATACGCACGGTGTGGACCCTGGCAAGGATAAAACCTATCCAACAAATCGCCTGGTTCTGGCAACGCACGGCATTGTCCTAGAGAATCTGACCCATCTGGATCAGCTACCGCCCACTGGAACAACCCTGGCGATCGGCATTCTTCGCCTGCAAAATGGCTCTGGCTCACCCGTTTCAGTTTTGGCGCTGGTTCCCTAGGGAAGGTTAAGATTCTGTTCTTCCACACCTAACAGCTTTTGAGCTGCGGAAAAGGCATTGCCTACCTGAGCTTTCACAATTTCCGGGTTCGTCGTCTGCGATTTTAATTGTTGGGGGTCAGCCGATCGCAACTCGCCGTGACTCAGGGTCCAGCACTGATCCGCAATATTCACCAGTTCTCCCGCATCGTGGGAAACGACCAATAGACTCCAGCGGGTCTTAAGCTTCGCCAGAAGGTTAACAAGCTGACGTCGCATGGACCAATCCAATCCGGCAGTCGGCTCATCCAGCAAAAGCAGGTGTGGCTGACGAATAAGCTGTACGGCAAACGCAAGGCGGCGCTGCTGTCCGCCGCTGAGCGAGTTGGGAGAGGTGCTTAGGGGTAAGTGAGCCAGCCCAACCTCTGTCAACGCCTGCTGTATGCGATCGCTGGTCAACTCCGGATGCCCCAGGCGCAGTTCCTCCAAAATCGTTCCGCCGCAGAAATGTCGTTCAGGAAATTGAAACACCAATCCGCTCAACTGCTGTAGGTAGAGCGAATTCAATTCCTGTTCGCGCCAGCGGAGTTCACCCCTGTTTGCTCCGCCAAACCTGCCAGAATCTCTAATAAAGTCGTTTTGCCCGAGCCACTGGGACCAATCACCAACCCCATTTGTTGAGGAGCAAGCTCCAGGTTAATCTTCTTCAAAATTGGTTTGGGGCAAGCGGTGGGATGGTAGGTCAGATTTGTAAGGTGGAGCATTCGGGGAGAAACTTGAAATTAAGAATTGAGAATTAGAAGTTGTGAGTTGGGGAGTGGGAAGTTATGGGATGGAACTTGTGTTGAACGATCGCGTCAAAAGCTTTATCGACGAAACCTCTAAAGGCTCGGCTATGTCTGCTCCAATTACCTTTTTGGTAGAGGGGTGGACACTTTTTCAGTCTTGGTCAGAACAATACCACTACTCTAACCAACTTGTTTGCGAGATAGTATGGATTCTGGACTTGATTGACCGGAAACCTAGCATTACCTGGATGAGTAGTTTTTGCTTTGTAAGAAGTAACTACCAAGTCAGTGATTTATTAACGAACGAAGGCCACGGATTATGACAGATTGGTTAACAGTGTCTCGACGAGTTCATCCAACCATTGTTTCAAAAACCGCGCTTAGTGTTTTCAGTGCTGCTCTCGTCTCTCTTAGCCTGTGGGCAGGTCCTTCCTTAGCAGGCGACCCGTTTCGCTCCACCAATGCCCGACCAATCAGTGATAGCACCGAAAAAGTCTTTAAGGACTTTTTTGAAGAGGGGAATTATCAAAAGGCCGAGGCTGACCTCAAGCAAGCAGATCCAAATGAGCCGATGACTCCTGCAATGTATGCGTCTTTAGCCTACATCAGATATCAGGGCATGAAAGACGCTGGGCAACGAGCGGCATATTTGGATGAGTTTCGTCGCGCTGCTGAACAAACCCAAAGCGTTGCTCAGGCAATGGTCGGGAAAGACCCTTTGAGGGGCAACCTCTATCTAGCTGTTGGTCACTTTCTTAAAGCAGCCCATGCTGTACTGCAAGATGGAACCGTCAAGGGAACGCCTCAAGGGTTAAGTGAAATTCAGCAAGCGTTTAAGTATCTGGATGAGGCTGATAAGAAAGATCCAAATGACCCAGAATTAAATCTGGTAAGAGGATACATTGAGTTGATGATGGCGCTTAACTTGCCCTTCTCCAGTCCAGCCCAGGCAATTACCCGACTGGACAAGTATGCCGCTCCTCGTTATCTAGCCGATCGAGGAATTGCGATCGGGTATCGCGACTTAAACCAGAATGATAAGGCGTTAGTAGCCGTCAACCGTGCCTTACAAGCCACCCCAACAACCCAGAGCTTCTTTACCTGAAAGCTCAAATTCTGGCTCGTCAAGGCGACAATAAAAACAGTATTGCCTTGTTTGATAAGGCACTTCAGAAAAAATCGCAGCTCCCTGACGGTTTGGTTAAACAGATTCAGCGGGAGCGCGATCGTGCCGAAAGCCGCCTGCAAAATACAGGACAGCAGTGAGGACCCTCTATGCAGGTTCAATTTCGAGAGTTTGATCCATTCAATGTTTGGATCTGGATTGAATTCAACACCGTACCCTCGGAGATGGAAAAACAGTACATCGAGGAGGTCTTTGACTCCTGGTTCTTTCTGGGCAAACTGGGTGGATTCAATGCAGAAAATCTCCAGGTTCAGGACACTGGCTTGGACATTGGCTACATGGAGTACGACGAAGACACAGCCGACAACAGCATGCTGGCACTGATGCACAACATGGGTGACGTTGAGTATGACGCCAATTGGGGACGGTGCTGGTTTGACCTGGGTACCAGTGACGCGATCGCCCTGGATGTTCTGATCAATGCCCTGCGTCAATTCAGCAAGGACTATGTCAGTCTAAATACCCTCATTATTGGAGGCGAGAACGAGGACTGGCCGGTCGCCGGAAGCAAGAATCGCTCTGGCTTCTTCTCAGAGGGGATTTGAATTAATAGGTGACAGGGGTCAGGGAGTCAGATTAATTCAGAATTCAAAATTTAGAATTCAAAACTTACTCATCCCTCATCCCTCATCCTGCACCCCTCATCCCTCACCCCTTATCGCTCCAACCTCCATGCGGTTAATGTTCAAACACGCCCTGGTACTGCAACAGATCGAGTGCTGCGATCGTTGGAATACATTGAAAACACTGCTGAGCCAGCTCCCAGCGTTCCTCACGTTGAAGCATCGCTATAAGCTTCTTGCGGGCACTTAGTAGGTAACGAACGTCGTTTGCGGCATAGCGAAGCTGTTCGGGCGATAGATTGGCTGCATTTCCCCAATCTGAGCTTTGGGCACTCTTATCCAGTTCCACCTGCTCCAACTCCTGAATGAGGTCTTTCAGCCCATGCCGGGGAGAGTAGGTGCGGGCAAGTTTACTCGCGACTTTTGTACAAAACAGCGGAGTTACCTGAATTCAAGGTGGTAGCTAATCGTCGCAACATCAAATCGGGCGAAATGGAACACCTTCACCACATTTTCTGCTTCTAGCAGTCGTTTTAGATTTGGGGCGGTCGTTTGTCCACGCGCAATTCGCACTACAGACACCCGATCAACCGCATCACACAACTGCACTAAGCAGAGACGATCTCGGTGAGGCTGAAGACCCATCGTTTCGGTATCTACCGCGATCGCATCTGCCTTTAAGTATTCATTCAGCAATGGGTCAGATAAATCGCCATCAAAAACTTGAAAACTATTCGATTCCATCAGAGGGAAGGGGTACAGGATACAGGGTGGAGATAAGAAGGATAAAGGATGAAGGATAAGGATAAAAGTTTTTGTCTTTTTATTCCATATTTCCCTACCCTTTGTACCCCGTAACCTAAACCCCGTCCCCCATTTTCCTACTTTTGGCGAAAGAAGATTTGGGTAAAAAAGTATTCTCCCTTCGCGTTTTGGGCAACTCCAATTCCGGTCAGGCTATAATTCCCTTGAATGTTTTTGAGGTGTTCAGGGCTTTTGAGCCAGCTTTTCACAGCTTCATCCGCTGGGTCTGCGTAACCTTTGCAGCGAAAGACATTCTCGGCAGCCCCCGATAGGAGATGGATCGAGCTAATGTCTGTACCCGTTGTTGAAATCCGTTATGGCTGAAAGGGACACGACCACTGGCCATCGCTTGACTGTGCGATCGTGCCTGAGCGCTAATCTGAGAATCTAGCGTCAGGGGTGGGAGTCGGCGGCTCGCCCGGTACTGGTTTATTTTTGTAAGAACAGACTGCTCCATTGATTGAGTAGATGCAGCTACGCGAAAAGGTTGGCGGCCAATCGCTTGGGATACCTTCACTGGAGTTGCCGATGAAGCCAGAACACTATTATTTGGGGCAATGCTAATAACTGTACTGAGAGCACTCAACGCAATAATCTTGATTTGAATCGAATTCATTTTCGGTTCCAATAGTCATTCAAATTAGCTGGTCAAACTGATTGACTGGATCAAAAGAATGGTGTTCCGTTTAACGTGTTATTTTGTACAAGCTATTCCGCGCTTTCACTCAATTAGCCAACCTCCTAATCTTTGTGAAATAGCGAGATGAGCGATTTTACGGACGCACCTGAGGTTTTCGTTTTCTAGACTGAAAGGTGACGCTCTTCAGAAACCGGGATGCAGACTGCCTCACCTTCTACGGATTTATCCATGTCTTACACGGATTACATTGTCGGGGCAGCTATTTTCGATTTGAATGGCTTACCCAAGGAATACTTCACAACGTCAGAAAGCAGCAACATGAGCTGGGTACAGACGATCTTTCAAGCTCTTGGATTGCGATCGCTACTGATATCGTCCCTGCAACTAGAAGGATTTCACCACGCCACCATCTATGGGGCTGAGCACTGTGCCGTCGTTGTCAAACAGAAGAACCAATACACCGCAATGCTCTTAAAAACGCAGGATAGCGTCATCAACGATACATTCATCACCTGGGTTCAAAATTTTCAACCGGGGATTTGAAACAAAATCCTCGGTTTCACGTTGCTTAATCCGTTGTTTCGACCTCAGCGATCGCCCCACCCCTATCGATTTGCAGCACCTGGACCTGAACCGCTGTTCCCTGGTCCGTCCAGGCCATTTGCATGGCAGTCATGACGGACTCTGCAACGTCAATGTCAGCTAGTGCCAGCAGCGTAGGACCAGCCCCACTAATTACCATGCCGTAAGCGCCTGCTTCCAGAGCCGCCGCCTGCATAGCCTCATAGCCTGGAATTAGGGCTTGGCGGTAGGGTTGGTGAATGCGGTCCTGCAAAGCAGCCTTCAACCACGGGGCTTTCCCCGTTTCCAGTCCGCGCACTAACAAGCCCAAATGAGCCGTGTTGAAGATAGCATCGGCGCGGCTATAGCTGGTTGGTAGAACCTGCCGAGCTTTTTCGGTGGAAAGTTCAAAATTGGGAATCGCAACAATGGGCGCTAACCGATCGTCCCAGGAAATGTCGCACACTTCCCAATCGGTGTCGATGCCCTTAGCAGTCAGGCGACAGCCGCCCAGCAATGCCGGGACGACGTTATCAGGATGTCCTTCGATCGCGATCGCCATTTGCATCACGTCATCCAATGTCAGCGGCGAATCAGCAAGGGCGTTTGCGCCAACCAGTCCACCCACGATCGCGGTGGCCGAACTGCCCAATCCTCTCGCTAGAGGCACGCCTAGCCGAATATTAATCTGAACGGATGGTGGTGGTTGATTGAGGCGATCGTAGAGTTTAACGAAGGATTGATAGACCAGATTGCTGGCATCGGTTTTGACGCGATCGGCCTCCAACCCGCTCACCGTAATTTTCAGCATCTCTTCTTGGGAGGAGAGCCGCGAAAATTTGAATTGATTACAGAGCGTTAACGCCGCTCCTAGACAATCAAACCCTGGTCCCAAATTAGCCGTTGTAGCCGGAACTTTAACCGTGATACGTTTCGAACCCACGAACCCTTACCCTCCACTCCCCAGAACCTCTTCCAGGGCTTTTTCACCGTTGGATACTGATACTGAAAGCCAACGGACTGCGTTCGCTTTGGCAATACCTGCTGACCTTCTAAAACAACTTTGGAGCCGTCTCCCAGTAAGGCTTCTAAGGCAAATCCGGGTACTGGAAGCCAGGACGGGCGGTGCAGCACGTCTCCCATCATTGTACAAAATTCGGCCATTTTAACGGGAGTAGGAGCCGTTGCGTTGTAGACACCATCCATATTGGATTGGGTTAGCGCTTGCAGGATGAGCTGAACCATATCCTCGCGATGAATCCAGGAGAACCACTGCTTGCCTGACCCGATCGGACCACCCGCAAACAGCTTGAACGGAGGCAACATTTTGGCCAGCGCTCCTCCCATACCCAAAACAATCCCAGTACGCAGAATGACCAGTCGTACCCCAACTCTTTCACCTTTTGCGCTTCCGCTTCCCATTCCTGGCAAACCTGGGCTAGAAAATCATTACCTGGTGGGCTGGATTCGTCAAAGGTAGCGGTTTCGCTGGTGCCGTAGTAACCGATCGCGGAAGAGCTGACCAGCACTGATGGTTTTGGGTCAGCTTTGGCGATCGCTTCCACAATTTTCTGAGTGCCTAGCTTACGGCTGCTCAAAATCTTCTGCTTATGTTCAGGCGTCCACCGTTCCGATATTGGCTCCCCTGCCAGGTTAACTACCCCATCACAACCGCTGATTGTTTGTTGCCAGTCCCCTGATTCGGTCGGAGTGTAGGCAACAATGTCGAGATTAGGGAAGGCCGATTTTGGAAATGTTCTCACTGCTTGAGCAGGGTTTCGGGTTAAGACGATCGCCTGATGTCCCTCCGCCAGCAGCCGCTCAATTAAACGGCTACCAACAAATCCGGTTGCTCCTGTTACCGCTACTTTCATAAATCACCCTTTCCCTGGCTCACCGTATGCCATTCCGTTCATTTCTGCATAGCGATCCATAAACCGCATGAATCGTTCCCAGTGGTCATCGCGATCGATTTCAAATTGGCACTCCATCCGTTCAAAATCATCCCCTTCCGGTCCACCAAAAATAAACTTAACCGAAGAGGGTTCAACCTGAATTTCTCCTTCTGCATCCCTCAGCTTCATCGCTTTGGAAAACTGATTGCGATAGCTATTAAACTGTTCGATCGCCTTAAGTTGGCGGAAGGTCATCAGTACAGTACGGGCACCTGTCGAACGATCCCGGCGCAGGCGAACGTCTTCCAGGTCTTCATTAATACCTTCAAAAAATTGGATGCTGGGAGGTTCAAAAGTCATGAAATAACAATAAGCGTAAGCCTTAGTATACAAGGCTTCAATCTTCTCTAGATCCGCACAAAGATGGACCGAAACAGGAGGGAACAAAATCGACTAGAGTGAAGAAATACACCTCATTTGAATGCATTTGCTTTGACTTCTTTGCCCTCCTGGCTTATTGATCCGCCCCTTTGGTTTCAGTTGACGATCGCTGGAGCCTGGTTGGGTCTGGTTGGTTTGACAGCAGAATGGCTCCACCGCACAAAAGCAGCCGGACCGGAAACCGTTCGCAAGGTTGTTCACATTGGTGCTGGCAATGTCATTTTGCTTGCCTGGTGGCTCGGCATTCCAGCTTCCATTGGTATTGGCGCATCGATCGTGGCAGGAATCATCACCTTTATTTCCTATCAACTGCCCATTCTGCCGAGCATTAACGGGGTTGGACGCAAAAGCCTGGGGACCTTCTTCTATGCCATCAGCATTGGTATTCTGATTGCCTGGTTCTGGTCCCTCCAGCCCTACTTCGCCGTTTTAGGAGTCCTGGTAATGACCTGGGGGATGGGTTAGCGTGCACGATCGGCCAGCGGTTTGGTAAACACCCCTACACGCTCTGGGGCATGAAAAAAGCTGGGAAGGCTCCCTTGCGATGCTGGTCGTTAGCTGTATCGTTAGCAGTCTGATTCTGCTAAGCGTTTATGGAAATACCTGGCAAATCTGGGTGATTGCCTTGGCAGTTGCCTCGATCGCAACTCTTCTGGAAGCTTTCTCCAAGTTTGGTATCGATAACCTGACCGTTCCCTTGGGCAGTGCTGCCTTGAGTTTTGCATTAGCTCAAGCGCTTTTGGGAGTTTAGGTTAACAGGGTCAGGGGTCAGGGATTAGGAGAAAATAGCGGGTGCAAAAGAAAATTAGGGATAAAGGCTAGATAAGATGCTTATTTATCCTTAAATCTTTGCCCCTACCTTAATTTTTGTCTCTACCCGGCACCTAACCCCTGATCCCTATCACCTGACACCGGCTCCCAAAATTTGCCATCCTTCTGGATGAGGTCAAACGACCTGCAGCATGGGAGAATTCTACGGAAACAACCTATATTGACAAATCGTCTGTTTCAAGACAGGTAACCACCGAATCAACTTCGGTCTTGTCTATTAATGTGAAGTTATGCAATCTCCAGTGAAACCGTCCGCGATCGCCTCCATTGAAGCCCTACCGCTCACCGATCAACCTGATGCCAGTCAGCTAGATAATATCAAAGCCCAACTGGATCTGGTTCTGCTTGCTCTAGAGGCATTGACGGGTATTGGTTCGGAGGCAATGCTTCAGGCAGCGGCGGAGTTAAACCTGGAGTCGTTGGTGGCCGATCGAGTCGCCCTCTGGCGATTGCGTCAGTCCAGTCCGCTGCGGCGCGGGCAGGGTGGCCGCAAAAAGCTAGATGTGGAAGAAGCAAGGGCACTGGTGTTGATTAGCTGTTACTTAGCCAAGCAGCATCAGGAGTTAATCCGCCGTGCAGTTGCGTTGCTGGAGCAAATGGCGGAACAAAATCGTGAACCGCACCAAGCTGCTCTTCTGGGAGATTATCTAGATGCCTTCAATAACACCTACCAGGAACGAATGGAGGACGGAGACAATGTCTCTCCCGACGCTCTCGCCAATCTCGCCCTTAAACTCTTGATCGATCTACTGTTTTACAGTGCTGCCAACGGTCCACGTCGGCTCTGGCTGGCATTGATGGACCGAGCAAAGATAAAATCAGTCAACCACCCGTCGTTAATAGTGAAAAAGGCTAACCGCTAAAGGCTAAAGACTAAAAGCTAAACACTTTCTCGTCCTTTGTCCTTTATCTGTGTACCCCTTACCCTTTGCCCATGTCCTATTCAGTTCTGCGAAGATATACACCCCCAACCTGCACTCTGGAAATCATTGGGAATCAATCTCCCCTTTCCCGGTGGATGAATCAGCCAGTGCTGAAGAATCTGCGCTTTCAGTTGAATTTGGATGACCCAAAGCTATCAAAGGATGAATGGGTAACCCTGCGGGGCGATCGCACCCAGCTTGAGGCATTGTGCGATGCGGTAACCAGCTATGTGCAGCAGTTTCTGGAACAAGCGCCCGTTTCTTTAAACGGAAAGACCACATCTTCTCAGTTAGGAGGGCTTGCCGTGTTGTCTGCGCCTGAGTCTTCTCCGGCTCTCCGGGATGGGTCTTCTAATGTGGCTGGCATTTCTCTTCAACCAAAAGGGCTGCTTTCCCACGAACTCGTTCTAGATTCGCTGGCAACTGAGGAGACAGGCTCAACCGTTCATCTCAGTACGCTGCAATTATTCGATCTGGCAAACGCGCTAGACGAGTACAGCGCTGAAGTAGTCACGTTGCCCGATCTTCAACCAGCACGATCGCGATGGCTGCAAGGATCTCCCTCCTGGGCCAAGGTAGCGGCAGTTGCTTTAGTCGTGGTTGGGCTTTCGACGTCGATCGCCAAACTTTTAGACGGTTCCTACACAGCCAAAACATCTGCTCCTACAACCAGTCAGGGAGCCAGCAGCAATGACCAGAAGATTGCTACCCAGCTTCCACCGGGAACTGCGGAACAACCTTCAACGCTGCCATTGCCGGATCAAAAGCTGTCTCCGTTTCCTCCGATCGGATCGACCATTTCACCTGGCTCATTGGCTTCGCCAAAGGTGACTGTACCGTCAAATGTTCCCCCATTGCCAAGCACGGGTAGACCATTAGTTGCCTCTAAGCCAATAGAGCGCGCTAATAATGACGTTGCTGCAAAAACTCGCCAGGATTTCAACTCAGGAGAAGGTCGGCAAGCACAATCCATTCCAGCGCCTCTCTCCGCACCCCAACTGAAGCCGGAACTGCCCAATGCCGCTACTGCAAGAACATCTGGTTCGATCACCGCCCCCGATGCTCTCAGATCGTCAAATGAGTCTACTGCCCAAAACAGTACCCCCTTCGACACCATTCCCCAGGTAGCGGAGGCCAGACGCTACTTCCAACAGCGCTGGACTCCACCAAAGGGGTTAGCCCAAACCTTGGAGTATCGATTGGTCATCAATTCAAGTGGCTCAATTCAACAAATTCTTCCATTGGGCCAAACAGCGGGTGATTATATTGATCGTACAGGAATGCCCTTAGTTGGTGAACCCTTTGTTTCTGCAATGAAGCAGCAAAGTGCAACTATTCGCCTAGTTTTGAACCCCGACGGTAAAGTTCAAACGTTTCTTGAAAGCGTCGGGCGATAAGTGACCTTTGAGGCGACGTAAGTATAAAGCAGGGTTCAAAAGCTAGAGATAGCAAGATTGCCCTGAGGTTCATCGCTGTGAACTCATGCGAGAAAGCGCTCCCGTAAGGGAGCGCTTTCTAGGAAGCTATACAGCTAGTTGCTGATTAACCGTTGATTGCAGGAGCCTGCATTGCAACGGGAATCGATTCACCAGATGCCAGGTCAAGGGGAAGTTGTGAGCATTGCGCTCGTGCATCACTTCCATACCTAGGTTAGCGCGGTTCAGCACGTCAGCCCAGGTGTTAACAACGCGACCTTGAGAATCAAGCACTGACTGGTTGAAGTTGAACCATTCAGGTTAAACGCCATGGTGCTGATGCCCAATGCCGTGAACCAGATGCAATCACAGGCCATGCACCCAGGAAGAAGTGCAGGGCACGGGAGTTGTTGAAGCTGGCGTATTGGAAGATCAAGCGACCGAAGTAGCCGTGAGCCGCCACAATGTTGTAGGTCTCTTCTTCTTGCCCGAACTTGTAGCCGTAGTTCTGCGACTCAGACTCGGTCGTCTCACGCACCAAGGAAGAGGTGACGAGCGAACCGTGCATGGCGCTGAACAAAGAGCCACCAAACACACCGGCAACGCCCAGCATATGGAAGGGTGCATCAGGATGTTGTGCTCTGCCTGGAACACGAACATGAAGTTGAAGGTACCGGAAATACCCAGGGCATCCCGTCAGAGAAGGAGCCTTGACCGATCGGGTAGATCAGGAAGACGGAGATGCTGCAGCCACAGGCGCGCTGTAAGCAACGCAAATCCAGGGGCGCATGCCCAAACGGTAGCTCAGTTCCCACTGGCGGCCCATCCAGCAGAAGATGCCAATGAAGTGGCAAACAACAAGCTGATAAGGACCACCGTTATACAGCCACTCATCGAGAGAAGCGGCTTCCCAAATGGGATAGAGGTGGAGGCCGATCGCGTTGGACGAGGGTACAACGGCACCTGTCATGATGTTGTTGCCATAGAGCAACGAACCAGCAACAGGCTCACGAATACCATCGATGTCCACAGGGGAGCAGCGATAAACGCAATGATGTAGCAGATGGTTGCGGTTAGCAGGGTGGGAACCATCAGAACACCAAACCAACCCACATAAACGCGGTTGTCAGTGCTGGTAACCCACTCACAAAACCGATCCCATGCATTACCGCTTTCGCGTCTTTGTAATGTTGTAGTCATAATTTTGATGAGTCCAAAAACTACAGAAATTCCGTAGCCAAGAAATGAATGCGGATATCTACTTAAATGTATTTACCCGTTAAACTCATATTATTTACATTCGTTTTGTTTTTCCAGTAAAATTTGTAAATTTTGTCGCTTGAGTCCGCAACATTTATTTACTTAAATTAGCAGCTAAAAAGTTGCTAAAAGCCATTTGGAATAGGCTTTTCAAACATAAGTCAAATAAAGCTTCACTGCCTTCAACACGAATTCTTGGTCGATCTTGCAAAGTATTGTAAATCAAAATCAATTATCAAATTTTCTTAAGGAATTACTAAACTCTTTCCACTGTAAAGATATCAGCAATTACTAAAATAAAGAGCGATTTGGTTCAACCTCACGCTGACGTTAACTATCTAAATATTTGGATAGGTTTATTCATAAAGTTTTCCTAAGCTCTATTTGGGAATAGAGCAGCCGAAACCGCAAATATACGGGCATACTCCATTGATGCAGACCTGGAATTTGGAATTTAGAAGTAAGGCTGAATGAAAAAGCGATAATCGTATTGATAGGTGAGCCGAAGCGGCGTGAACTCAGAGAAACAAATCAACATTCAGGCAAGTATTGAGCAGCGGTACCACCGGATTCAAAAAGAGCTAATTGGCGGTGTCGTTGCGCTTGTTGGAGTCTTTTGGATTGGTACAGCCTGGTATCACTTGATAGAGGGCTGGCGTTGGATTGACTCGGCCTATATGACCATGATTACCCTGGGAACAGTGGGCTTCATGGAGGTCCAGGAACTGGGCGATCGTGGGCGTTTATTCACCATGAGCCTGATCCTGCTTGGGGTCATTAGCATCGGTTACATTGCAAATCGATTTACAGAAGCTCTCATCCAGGGTTATTTTCAGCAAGGATTACGGCTCCAACAGCAGCGGAGATTGATGGACGCACTCTTTGGACATTACATTATCTGTGGGTTTGGTCGTATGGGACGACAGACCGCCCTGGAGTTTCAATCAGAAGGGGTGCCGTTCGTTGTAACGGATTCGCATCCTGAACCCATTCAAACAGCCCAGGAATTAGGGTTTACAGCCTTTCAAGGCGACGCCACTTTAGACGAAACGCTGCACAAATTGGGGGTGGAACGAGCCGTTTGCATTATTGCTGCGTTGCCCTCTGATGCTGAAAACCTTTACACCGTTCTCTCGGCAAAAACGTTGAATCCTAACATTCGAGCGATCGCCCGCGCCAGTAACGAGGAGGCACTCCAAAAGCTTCAACGGGCCGGAGCAGATGCGGTGATTTCTCCTTATATAACGGGGGCAAACGAATGGCGGCAGCAGCTTTACGGCCCCAGGTGATGGATTTTGTCGAAGGCATTCTGACCGGAACTGATCGCACCTTTTACATGGAGGAATTTAGGCTGGATGCAAGTGCCTGTCCCCACGTAGGAGAAACGCTGAGGAAGCGCGGTTGCGATCGCAGTCAGGGGCCTTAGTTCTTGCCATTCGTCGTACAGACGGGGTTCTGATTAGTGGTCCCAATGCAGACACGGTCTTAATGCACGGCGACCAATTGATTTGTATGGGCACTGCCGAACAACTCCGCCACTTAAATCAGGTCCTTTGCCCTATCCGCTCTGACTTACCCCGCCCACCAAGACATGGTAGTTAATTTTGAATTGAGAATTAAGAGTTGAGAATTAAGAACTTTGGATCTTGAATTCTTCATTCCTAATTCTTAACTCTCAATTTCACTGCTAATCCAGCTTCAAAGCATTAACAGGAACCTCATCCCACGAATCGACCGTTCGCATTCTTACGATCCAACCGGACGATCGCTGCATTTCTGTCAAATTATCCTGAAAGGATTGATTACATTCTTTAGCCTGCTCTTCATCGCAACAGGCAATGCAGGAGTAGATTAGCCCTGATGGATCAACCTGTTCATTCACCCAAATAGCCAAAGCGTTTCCCTCCTAGCAAGTTATTCCCATCGACCCTTTTCCCAATGGTTTTACAGGATGTCACGAGCCATTGCAAGTCCACATAGAGCAACCACAGGAATTCAGGCTTGTTTGCTTGCCAATTCAGTTAGCGCGTCTCCAGTCACACGACAAATACGCCAGTCTGGCAGAATGTCAGCGCCCATTCGCTTATAGAAGGCGATCGCGGATTCATTCCAGTCCAGTACGCTCCATTCAAATCGTCCACAGCCCTCAACGACTGCCCGTTCTGCCAAGTAGGAGAGCAGGCTTGTGGCAATTCCCATGCGACGGTAATCAGGCAAGACAAACAAGTCTTCCAGGTAAATTCCTGGTCTGGTAAGGAATGTTGAATAGTTATAAAGAAAAGAGCGAAACCCGCTGCCTTACTAGCGACCTCGGCCAATATTACTTCTGCAAACGGTCTAGCCCCAAACAGGTGGTCCTTCAAGAGATCGGCATTACCCGTCACAGCATGGGAAAGGTTCTCATACTCCGCCAATGCTTTTACGAGGCCAAATACGGTATCAATATCAGCAGGTGTAGCCGAACGCAAACTAACGTTGGAACCCATTAATCAGCTCTAGAAAGAATTTAGATTGACGAGATAGAAAGAAAACCCTCTATCCAGGATAGTTTCGTGGTTTTCTCTCTGCTTTGCAGCATTATACGTAGCATTTGGTTCCTTTGGTCTTAACTTGCAAAGGCAAGCTGTGCGGTTTCTGGCTGAAGCGTCCTGGTTTCAGAGCTAGCGCGATCGCTCAAGTAACCGTACATCCCCTCGCACGCATTAAAATAAATCGTCACCTCCTCACCATCCTGCTCCGCGTAGATGATTCGTGCGCCATAGTGAGGCGATGTTAAGAAGTTAAGCCAGTGAGCAACCTGGGAAAGGGAACAGCCAGTTTACCTAAGCGTTCGCCATCAATGACTTCGAGCGAGAATTTGAGTTTGGAATGCATAGAATCACCTCAACGTTCTGCTCTCAAGATTCTACACAGTTTTAATACATTTGTACTAATATCTCCCAAAATTTTACTGTCCCTGTCGCATGAGGAAAATGGGCGATCGGTGACACGCAGTTGGGAAAGACCTAGATATGTACGATCAGTTCGCCCCTTTGTTCACTCGTAAATGCTTCAACAATTGGACAACTTCTGCTTGTTCCTCCTGAGCCGCCCACACTAACGCGGTCCAGTTGTTCTCATCCTTGAGATCTAAATTGGCCCCTTTGTCCAGCAGAATTTGGACAACTCTGATAAAACCTTTTGCCGCTGCTGCCATTAGTGCGGTCAGCCCAAAGAGCGTTCTGGCATTGACGTCAGCTCCGTGATTAACCAGGTTTGTGACGATCGTTTCGTGACCGGCGGCGGCAGCAGCCATTAACGCAGTCCACCCATCCTGGTCTGCCCTGTTCGGGTCAGCTCCCTTATCCAATAAAGTGGTTACTACCTCACTGTGACCCGCCTCAGACGCCACCATTAATGCTGTCACGCCTTCTTTTTGGGTAGCGTTAACGTCAACTCCTGGTTTAGCAGCGCATTTACAGACGCCAGATCGCCATCCTGTGCTGCACGGATTAAATCTGTCATCTTACTGAGTGTCGGTGTAGGGTGTAAGGGCAGGCTCAACGCCAATTTTGAATCAAGGAACTGTTCCTCTGCCTGCTGTGTATTTTATCTGAGCAAAAAGGCAGTAGAACAGGTGAGTTTTTCAATTGATGTTCTGATTTTGTCGAATGGGCCGGGAGAATTGGCAACCTGGGTCCAACCTGTCGTGAGAGCACTTCGACAACGGTTGGGAGAAGACCGTGATAACGTTCGCATTTCCGTTATTTTGTCTCCCTGTGCCAATGCGAGCGGACAGGAAGCCACGATCGCTAGTCGCTTTCCCCAAGTGGATCGGGTTCAAGGCGCAGAACACTTCTTTCCGTTTCTGCTGTGGGGAAAACGGCTGAAAACTGGGATTGGCGATCGCAGGGTGTTGTCCTGTTTTTAGGCGGCGACCAATTTTTTTCCGTTGTGATTGCAAAACGTCTGGGATACCGCACAGTCGTCTATGCAGAGTGGGAAGCCCGCTGGCATCAATGGGTAGACCGTTTTGGAGTCATGCGCGAGGACATTGCTACCCGTGCCGCGCAGAAGTACGCCCATAAATTTACTGTTGTCGGAGACTTGATGGCGGAAGTGGGGCGCTGGAGCGACGGAGAAAATTCAACATTCAACATTCATAATTCAAAACTCGAACCTCTTCCCCACTCCCTCATTGGCATCCTTCCCGGATCAAAACCAATGAAGCTGACCCTTGAGTGCCCCTACTGTTGGCGATCGCAGAACAGATTCACAAAGCTCGTCCGAACACGCGTTTTGTTATTCCGGTTGCTCCATCCCTGGATTTGCCAACCTTGGCAACCTTTGGTAACCCAAACCAAAATCCAGTAATTCAGCGATTGGGCTGGGCCACCACCGAGCTAGTAACCCCAACCTAAACGAATCGTCCCTTCCGTACCTCAAAACAGGAGCAGGACTAAAAACCAATCTATGGACCCAATCTCCCGCCTACGATGTACTTGCCCAGTGTGATCTCTGTCTAACAACTGTTGGAGCCAACACTGCCGAGTTAGGAGCCTTGGCAGTTCCGATGATTGTTCTACTGCCAACTCAGCAAATGGATGTTATGCGGGCCTGGGATGGACTACCGGGGTTACTGGCAAATTTGCCGGGTGTGGGATCCGCCTTTGCCACAGTCATTAACTGGCTGGCGCTGCGGCGTATGGGACTGTTGGCATGGCCCAATATTTGGGCAAAGGAAGAAATTGTTCCAGAACTGGTGGGCGAACTAAATCCAGAGGACATTGCCAGAATGGCGATCGATCTCCTTGACCATCCAGAAAAACTGGAAGCAATGCGTACAAAGCTCCGCAAGGTTAGAGGTCAACCGGGTGCCGCAGAAAAATTGGTCCAGCTTGTGTGCGAAGAATTGGGGATTGAGAACCGAGAGGGTGAGGGAGTGAGGGGTGAGGAAGTGAGGGGTGAGGAGAGAAGGAATTAGAAACTGAGGATTTTAGAGTTCGATTTTTGGGTCTAGAACTTGGTAATCAGTAATTAATTGATTAGTAATTGATTTATTCCCATCCTCCCCTCACACCTTACCTGCTTCACCCCTCACCCGCTAAAAGATCTCAAGGGAGAGAACGTAATCTCCCGCCTGCTGAGTCGTAATTTCAATGACGTAATCCCCATCAATAGGAAGCCGCCCCTGCCAGTTTCGAGAGTTTGTGGCGCTACCTCCGATCCGCACGCCATTAGGGGCGATCGTGCTCAAATTAACTTTCCCCTGTAGCACTTTCAGCGCCAGAATTTGGCCCTGCTTCGCCTTCAGCAGGTAGCGTCGAACCTGACTGGGGAAATCTGTCCGGTAACGGTTGTGCCGGTCATTCCTCGCGAAAAGGCAACCCGTTGTGTCTCCTCCTGAGTCGGACGAGAGGCAGGCGTTATCGCTACATCCAGAGAATAAGGACCATAGCCCGATACCTGAATCAAATATTGGTCATCCACAGGAAGTTGTCCCGTCCAGCTGCGGGTCTGGTAGGCTGCCGAATCTACCGCTTCCTGATTTGATCGCAGCAGATTCATCGTTACGCCTGAGCCTTCCAGAGTTGCTGTCATAATCTGCCCCTGTGTTCCCTCAAGAACGTAGGGTTGCAAATCATTGTCATGAAGATTCCCTTTTAACAAGGTGGATATTTTGCCGGGAGGAAACTGAATTCGTTGAGGTGTTTGGCTAACTTTTGCAGAACTGTTGTCTGGATTAGACGGCACCTTCAAGGCAGAACCAGACGCATTAATTCCTTGTGATTCAATGATTCGTGATGCTTCAGAACGGGGTAGCTTTGCCCCTGACACCCAGACATCACCATTCGAATCGGTATTACCCACCCGTGTCTGCCACCAGACGGGCACGGCGACACCCAACCCAACCAGAACCGTTGCAGCAACTCCAATTCCAACACGCCTCTTAATATCGTCCTGGGGCTTTAAGGAGCGAGGTGGCTCTCTGTTATGTGAGTTGAGGGAGAACGAATAGGAAACAGCCGACTGGTCGGGTTTATTGCTTTCAAAAGCAGGACTCTTTACAGGACGCTTACCCTGCCGATTCGACTTCTTTGCAGAAAGCGGTGGCAGTAGCGTGCTTTCTGGGGATTTTTCAAGCAGCGGCTGAAGTTCTGCTGCAACTTCGTGAGCAGATTGAAAGCGATCGCCCGGATAAACCGATAGCATTTTTTGCAGGATATTGCCTAACCCATCGCTGATATTGGCATGGGACTGCCACCGCCAGGTCAACGTCTGGCTATCAAGCAGGGTCGGAGGTTCCTTACCTGTTAAAAGTGTGAGGCACGTTGCAGCCAGCGCATAAAGATCACTGTTGGGGTAAACCTTGCCCGTTTGCAGTTGTTCAGGTGGAGCATAGCCAACCTTGCCCACGCGGGTTGCAGTGGACATCAACGGCCAGTGGCTAGTTGCCTCTTTCACGGCACCAAAATCAATCAAAACAGGTAGCCCTGATTCTGACTCAAGCGTTGTTGTGCCAAACTGAGTCGTTCCCTGAGTGCGTAAGATGATGTTTTCTGGGGTAATGTCGCGGTGAACAATATCTCGATCGTGAATATAGGTGAGGACAGGCAGCATATGGCTGAGGAAGTGCAGAACTTCTGGTTCTGAAAATGTCTCGCCTTGCTGTTTGCGATCGCTGAGTAATCGACGATACGTTTCACCTTCTACAAAATCCTGCACCAGAAATAATCGTTGATCGTCCTCAAACGATGCCCAAAAGCGGGGATTTGGGAATGTTGAATCTGGTAGAGAATGCTGGCTTCCCGCTGGAATAAAATTTTCGACTTTTCAATCAGAGTTCCGTCTTGATATGGAACAAGGAACTCCTTTAGTACACATGGTTCACTAAAGCGCTCCTGGTCAAGCGCTAAATAAGTGCGTCCGAAGCCCCTTGACCCAAGACCTGTTGAATCACGTAGCGTTGCCGGAGCACCGTCCCCACTGGAATCGAAAGCACCATTTTTTCTTTTAAGAGTGAATAGTTAGAACACACTCTTCCTAAACTATTTAGTATGGCGGACGGCGTTCTAATCCTCCTACAGTGGATTACCCCTCATAGGTATTAATACCCTTAGGCAGCCGTAATTTTCCATCGTTTAGACTCCAGGGGTCCGGCAAGCAAATCGTCCAACCCTGTCCATCGGTAGATGAGTAAGAACAGTCTGTTCGTGAGAATGGAAACAAACGTCACAAAATCTTAATCAAAACGAGATTTTTGTAGTTTTGTAAAAAATAGGGGTCTTATCGTAACGTTTTACCGATAACCCTCGTAATTAAAGGGCTATTTTTGTGAAGTTTTACAAACCTAAAATCCCGTCTAATCCCTGGCTTGACTCGAATCAGAAGTTAAGCGAAACTGTCAAATAACTGAGTCACCGCCATAGCTAAGTGAGTTTTTTGTTAAGCATTAATTAATAATGATTCGGTTGATCACTATTGATTAATGAGATTAACCAAGAGGAGATGTTATTGTTCAGACCTTTTTAACTGTTGTCACAGTCAAGGTATTTCGGTAAGGCCATCTCTTTGTAATTGTCCGAATTCTGTTAAACTCCCACTCTGAACTCATGGAAACTCTGGAATTTATTATTTATCCCGATGGTCGGGTGCAAGAGAAGGTGACTGGGATTGTCGGTGCTTCTTGTGCAGAAGTGACTGCTGCGATCGAGGCTCAGTTGGGTCAAGTGCTCAGCTCCGAGCAAACCTCTGAGTTTTTGCTCAGAACGTTCACCAGTCTTCAGTAGCCACCGCTCAAGCAACCTTTAGTGAGTGGTAAACCCTAACACGTCTGTTTAGCTCTATTGAATTAACATCACCATGTCACACTTTAGCCAGATTAAAACTCAAATTCGCAATTTGTCCTCCCTGAAAGCGGCATTAGATGATTTAAGGATTGACTGGAAATCCGGTCCCCGAGAAGTTAAGGGATATCGTGGGCAAACTCAAACGGCTGAGCTTGCAATCGAACAGGATAATGGTTACGACATCGGCTTCCGATGGAACGGCAACGAATATGAGTTAGTTGCCGACTTACAATACTGGCGTCAAAACTGGACGGTCGATCGTTTCCTTAGCCGTGTTACTCAACGTTACGCTTACCACACTGTTTTGAGCGAAACCTCACAAAAGGGTTTTCAGGTTTCTGAAGAACAGAAGAATCCAGATGGTTCCATTCGCCTTGTATTGCAGCGCTGGAGTGCGTAATGTCTGACGCTTCCCCATCCGATCCGAAGAACCATTCTGCTGATTCGATTGCCGAGTCAGGGAATGATTCACTTCGGACAGGGTTGGAACCTGAATTGGGCAGCTTTTTTGAGAGATGCTCCTGATCGGACAGGTTTAGAGCCTGAACTCGGTGGTGTCTTTCGGCAAAGGGTGTTTATGTCGATGAGATAACCTGCATCGGTTGTAAGCACTGTGCCCACGTTGCTCGTAATACGTTCTATATTGAGCCAGATTACGGGCGTTCTCGGGTTGTTCGGCAGGATGGCGATCCGGAGGACATCATCCAGGAGGCGATCGATACCTGCCCGGTTGACTGTATTCACTGGGTTAACTACGTCGAACTCAAACAGCTTGAGGAAGAACGGCAGTATCAGGTAATCCCCGTTGTAGGTTTTCCAGTGGACCATGCAATCGTTGCCAGAGGGCAGCGACGACAAAAGCTGAAGGCCGCCCGCAAACGGCAGAGGCAAAACTTGGACAATCAGAGCTAGTTTTCGAACGTTATTGATTGCTTGAGGGGCTGCTTACACAGCCCCTTTTAAGTACTACCGCTCAGCAGGATGAGGTTGTTTTTGTCCTTTTAGATCAATGGGCAGCGTTGACTTTGGGGTTGAGATAAAAACCGTTGGGGTTGATGGTTCCTGAGTTACAGAACAGCTTTTACCAGGAGCGATTTCACTGTAGTGAACAATCCAGCGATCGCCTTCAGAACGTTTATTTAACTCGATGCGATCGACCCGAACGCGATAGCCACCCGTTGGATGGGAACCTGACGTTAACCCAATAACCGTTCGGTGAGTGAAATCTACCTTAGGCGAAGCGGGTTTTTGCAAGTTAGCGTCCAGCCGTCTACTGCGCTGCCAGAATTGAGTCCATTCTTCCTGATTCTGAAACACAAAAATCTTGGGCTTCGGTTCGTACCCTTCCTCCAAAGGAGTAGGGCCAAAGTTGAGAACCTTAAACCGAATCGATGAATTCATGGAGTGTGCCAGGTAAGACGACGTTGGATGGGGAGAGGGAGAGAAGGGAGGAAACTGAGCAGCAGAATAACAACTGACAACAACCATCATTGATGACAACAGCAGAGGTGGAGCTAAGGTAGACTGCACAAACCCCTGTTTAGATAAAAACGGTCTTGAAGGGAATTCAGGCTTCATACGCAACCGTTATTGCTACAACTGTTTTGGTCATTACCCAAATCGTGATGATCTCAGAGCCGTTAACGATGGCGGCTAACACCGACCATCATTATCGTGTTCGGTCCACCACATTTTGATGGTAGTACTGAGTGCTGAACAGGGGTAGGGGATTAAGTGGTAGGTAATACGTTAATTCTCAATACTCAATTCTCAGCACTCAGTTTTTAACCCCAACTGCTTAGGCCGCCCCGCGAGAAATGGCCATTGCCCGACGAACAGCCGCATCGGCGTTGACCATCCCGTTTCCGGTGGTGGTGTCGTAGCCCGGAGTACCCAGGTCATAGGCAGTTTGAGACAGAATTTGCTGGACCTGAACAGCACTCAAGCTGCTGTTTGCACTCCAGATTAAGGAAGCTACACCCGTCACGTTTGGAGTTGCGGCAGAGGTACCGTTAAATTGGGTATCGAAGCCAAAATTGACCGTACCTGTGGACGAATTACGGGTTGCATTGGTGGCAATGACCTCAGAGGGAGCCATTAGGGTCAGTCCAGTGCCATAGTTAGACCCCCACCAACCGGAGTAAGAAATGCGATCGCCCGGCGTTGTGGCATTTCCATACCAACCGTTCTGCCCCAGGATGCGCCAACCGCAATAACGTTGCTGTACTGACTTGCCAAAGATGCCGGAGAGCTAACAGATGACGCATCATCATTGCCAGAGGCAATTACAAACAGTGCGTTACTTTGATTGTTTGCAATGAGATTGCGGAAGGCGTCCGATTCTCCTCCGGTCAAGCTCATGTTGATAACCAACCGCTGCCCGTGGCTATTTGCTTCGTTAATCATGTTCTGCGTTGCATCAGCCAGAGATTGATCGTTGGTGTCGCCTCCGATCACGTCAATGCTAAAGACGTTGGAATTCCAGTTAATCCCGCTCATGCCAAGGCCATTGTTGCTGTTTGCCGCAATAATGCCCTGGACATCAGTACCGTGTGATGTGGTTCCCGAGCCATAGTCATCCCGGTAGTTATTGGAATAGGTGGTGGTGGTTCGCAGATCAAAATGAATGGCTCCGTTCGTGTCAGCGCCCAATCCCGTATCTTGTACCCCAATCAGGACATTGCTGGAGCCAGTGGTAAACCGCCATGCGTCTTGCACGCCCATCATGTGAAGGTTCCACTGTTGGTTAAATAGCGGATCATTTGGTGTTACGGCCAGATTAATGGTGCGATCGGCAAATTGAATGGTGTCAATTCCCTCAAACAAAATCTGACGCCCATCGTTCAGGTTGATGGCATCAAAACTCTCGTGCCATTGCCAGGGTTATATAAAACTCCGCCGCCCGTAGTGCTTGCATAGTCAAAATTAACGCTGGTTGAGAGCAAGTTCGACAGATCCAGGGTGTCACGCAATCCGCTACCAAAGTCAACGTTGCCATTGCCAGAGACGATGGTACGGGCATAGTTACCGGTGAAATCAAAGCGATCGGCTCCCAGCGTCCCAGATTCCACTTGAGTTCCGGAGTAAGAAGGGCTATCTGCGTTCAATTGAAGTGAGTAGTTGGTGGAACCGCTGTAACGGTAGACCTGCGCGTAATAGTCCCCTGCGGTCAAAAATCGGTTGATGGATTCAGACGCAGTTCCTCCCCGGTTAGAGTAGTCAATTTGAGCACCATTGCTGTTGTAGAGACGTACATCCGCATCGGCACTCAATCCCGTTAAAGACAGATGCCAGTTTGCACTTTCAGATAATTCAAAGTGGTGCCAGTCGCTAGTGTCGCTGCTGCCGACATAGTCATTCCAGGTGCGTGAACCGCGACTTATGTTACCAAGGTCGTGGGCGCTGAGACGGCTACTGCCCGGATCCGTCGCTGACCCGGATCCGCTTGCTGTCAGATGGTAATTCGTCGTTGCGCCTGCAAAGGAGTGAACTTGAAGATAGTAGATTCCTGCCGAGAGAAATCGGTTGATGGATTCATTAATCGAACCACCAGCATTGGAAGAACTGACCAAGCCACCACTGCTGTTGTAGAGATAAAGATCAGCGTCAGAGCTTAGTCCAGTGAGGGAAACGTTCACTGTACCGTTATTGGTCAACCTGAAGCGGAAGTAATCATCCGAATCGCTGGTACTGACTGAATCATTCCAGTTAAAGCTGAAACTGTTTAGGTCCCCAATGTTAAAAGCGGTACCGCGAGTGTTACCAACCAAATCCGATGTGGAAACTCGTACCCCAGAGGATGGAGTCAGCACGTGGGGAAGGGATCCAGTCCCAGGAGCAGCAGAATGATCGACGGAAGCCGCGATCGGCAAGTTAGAACTACCGGAGCGAAACAGACGCCCCGAGTGAAGCGAGTCAAACCGCTCCAATTCAGTAGTAGATGGCAATCCTAAACCTTGAGATGCGACCGACGGATTTGTGTTTGAAACAGCCGAACCAAAAGCCTGTGAACGATTAGAAGGTTGCGAATTAAACATACTGATTTCCTGAGGGGCGTAGAGTACAGCAGCAAACACCAGTTAGAAAAATCTCAACGTTGGTCAGCGTTATAAATTGCTGATAGTTAATAAAACCTGCTGTCAACTCATCGGTTGCAGCGCCAGTTGTTATGCAATTTTGTTACAAAACTTTGCTGGGCAGATCATTGACCGGACATGGAGAAATCCCACCAGGAGAACCGATTGGTTTCCCTGGTGGGATTGAATAACTGAATACATCTGAAGCAGTGGAGTTAAGGTTTATCCAACTGCTTCAGCCAGTCAGCAGTGATCAGGTATTCACGTCGAGGCGGTAGTTAGTAGAACCGCTGTATTGATAGACCCGAACGTAGTAGTCGCCAGCACCTAGATAACGGCTGATGGACTCAGACGAGGTTCCCGAATGGTTAGAGTAGGCAAGTTGGGTGCCGTAGCGGTTGTAGATTGCCACATCGGCATCCGCACTCAGTCCACTCAGCCGGACTTGCAGGTTTCCGCTTTCTGACAGTTGAACGTGGAAGTAGTCATTGGCATCACCACTGCCTACATAGTCATTCCAATAGCGGCTACCACGGCTCACGTTGCCTAAATCATGGGAAGTGGAAATGCTGCTACCAGGGTCAGCTGCTGGGCCAGAACCGCTTGCTGTCAGATGGTAATTCGTTGAAGCACCCGCAAAGGAGTGGACCTGCAGGTAGTAAGTACCCGATGACAGATAACGGCTGATAGACTCCGGTGAAGAACTGCCATTCGTTGAGTAGGCGATTTCAGTACCGCTGCTGTTATACAGATGGATATCTGCATCGCCACTCAGCCCATTCAACGAGAAGTTTGCAGTACCAGCATTCGTCATGCTGAACCGGAAGTAGTCATCCCGATCGCCACTGCTAACTGAATCATTCCAGTTGAAATTGAAGTTGTTCAAGTCACCGATGTTGTATGCGGTGCCTCTGGTATTTCCAATAAAATCTGGAGTCGCTGCAACAGGCCCCTTGGAGTCAGCGTTTCTAGGGAAACTGGGCTAGAAGCCAATGTTCTGGCGGAAGCGTTAGCTGGAACGTTCGCAGAAAGGGGTTAGCCGGAACGTTTGCAGAAGAAGCGTAAGAACCAGTCGTTGTTAGATCAAGGCGGTAGTTGGTAGAACCGCTGTATTGATAGACCCGAACGTAGTAGTCGCCAGCACCTAGATAACGGCTGATGGATTCAGACGACGTTCCTGCATGGTTGGAATAGGTGATTTGGCTGCCATAACGGTCATACAGAGCCACATCGGCATCCGCACTCAGTCCGCTCAGTCGAACTTGCAGGTTTCCGCTTTCTGACAGTTGAACGTGGAAGTAATCGTTCGCATCACCACTGCCGACATAGTCGTTCCAGTAGCGAGTACCCCGGCTCACATTTCCTAAATCATGGGAGTTGTAAATGCTGCTGCCAGGATCTGCTGCTGGACCAGAACCATTCGCGTTTAAGTGATAGTTCGTTGCAATTCCGTTGTAGGAGTGGACTTGCAGATAGTAAGTACCCGATGACAGATAACGGCTAATGGATTCAGCCTGCGATCCGCCACGATTCGAGTAGGCAATTTGGGTGCCGCTGCTGTTGTACAGATAAATATCAGCATCAGCACTCAGTCCATTCAACGAGAAGTTTGCAGTGCCAGCATTCGTCATGCTGAACCGGAAGTAGTCATCCCGATCGCCACTGCTAACGGAGTCATTCCAGTTGAAATTGAAGCTGTTCAAGTCACCGATGCTGTATGCGGTGCCTCTGGTATTTCCAATAAAATCTGGAGTCGCTGCAACAGGCCCCTGGAGTGAGAGTTGCAGTGCTCGAAATAGAATCACTGGCTCCACCAAACAGACGACCACCCAGACTGAGGGAACCAGCCTGTTCAAGCGCAGAGCCTGGAGACAGAACGGAAGCCCGCTGTCCTTGAGATGGGATGGACGTGGGGGCAACTGAGTTGAGAACCTGTAGTTGATTAGATTGCGAATTAAGCATTGTTTATTTCCTGGGGGCGAAAGTATTACTGTAAATACGAAGTCATCCGAGTCCTGGCTTAGGTTTGCTTTGGGATTGCTACCAGCCTTCGGGAACCTACTGTGAACTAATCGGTAGAAATCTGATGCGTTATGCAAGGAATTACAAAACTTTACGAAAGGCAAAAAAATCACCCTAGTACAGGTTGTGACGGCGCGATCGTGGCAGTAAGAATAGGGGGTGAGGGATGGGGATGAGGAATGGAGGATGAACCTAAAGCGTGAAGAGCAAGGTTTTATAGCTGCCGCCTGTCCTAACCCTTTTCGTATTGCCCTATTGCGGAAACTGTATGAACAAAAAAGCCGCTCTGAATTAGAGCAGCTCCAGTAGTTTGCAGTAATGGCGATTTCTAACTAGACGCAATGCAGTTCCACAAAAGTCGTCATTTGTCTGGAAACCACGGTATCAATCGATTATTTCTGGCCAAGTTGCAGCGAAGGCAGGAATTTACGGTTTTGAACTGATAGCTGGACAGGTCTGTGCGATAGGCTCCTGTGCAAATTCTGCCAAACGAACAGACTGAAGCAGATTAGCCCAGCTACCTTCAAGGGATTGGTCTTGGGGTTGACACAGCGTTGTTGGGCCAGGGTGGCGATCGCATCCTGCCAGATACCTGACGTGGCGTAAATTGTTGCACGTTCCCTGGGAGACGCACTTTGAAGCTGAGCCAGCAGCGTTGAATCAGGCTGAACCCGTTGAACAACTCCTTCAACGAACGGATTTTTGGATGGTTGGTTTGGGTCACAAAGAACCGAAAACTGCCAGTAGTAATCCTTACCAGGTTCCACCATGGAGGACGTTACGGATTCAGGGAGCGTAAAACCAACAATTCCACCCTCACTTGTTAAATTGAAGGTCGTCTTGTAAAGCGGTTTATCTTTACCGTCAAGCAGTGAAAATTCAGCCGTTCGAGCGATCGTAGGAGGCACATACCAGAAGAAGGTAGGAGTGCTTGATGTTGTTGCACTAAACCCATCCGTTGGCGTCAACGGCATCAAAACCGCTGACCTTGCATACATGTACCACGCGTTCCGGCTCCTTCCCGCCGTCCAGGCAATCCCCGTTTCGGTGGGTTGTAGCTTTGTGCAAAGGCAACCAGCGGAGTACCAACAACCAGCAATCCCAGCAATAACGATAGAGGGGCAACAAGGGATTTCATTCAAACCATTCCTCTAGAGCAGCGCATACGATGATCAAATTCACCCGAACCGTCAAACTCCGCATAGTTTGAGGTCAAATTCAACTTTTTAGCAATGACAACGAAATCAGCTAACGTGCGTTAACGCTGATACAGCAGTCCTAAATCATTTATGAAATGGAAGGGCTTTGTGAAAAAGCTTCCTGCGAAAACCTTTTCACAATTCAAATAGGATCGCCAAAGTTTAGGCTACTTGCTAATCGATCGCTTCCGTTGTCCGAATGTTCCCGCTCAGCCATTCATTCTGGTTTTCGGTGTGGTTGTCTACCACAGGCGGGTGGTTTGCTGAGTACCCCAACACCCGATAGACATCAACCATCTGCTGCTTGCCCTTCAGTGCCAGCAGACCCCAATGCTCCACCTCAAAGCGATCCTGAAGATGGGCGAGGGTATCTTTAGCAATCAGGATTCGGCAGAGACCCATTTGGCGGCTTTTCTCGTAGCTCTCTAATCGAGCAGCCGTGTTCACACTGTCACCAATCACACCGTATTCCAGACGATCTTTTCCGCCCAGGCTTCCGGCAACGATCGGTCCTGTAAAGATGCCAACCCGCATTTGTGCGGTCGGCAGTCCGCGTCGCTGCCAATTCTCGTTCAGTTGTTGCAGCCGTTCCCCCATTGCAAGGGCACATTCGACTGCCATTTGGGCATCCTGCGACACTTCAACGGGAGTCGTTCGATTGATGGGGACACCAAAGACGGCAAGCATCCCATCGCCCGTAAATTTGTTGATAATGCCCTGCTTTGCAATGACTTCGCCCGTAATTGCGCTCAAATACTCATTCAGCCAATCCAGCAAATCCTCTGGCGGCATTTGCTCTGAAACGGTGCTGAAGTTTTTAATGTCAGTGAATAGCATCGTGGCGACGAATCGCTGCCCCTGAAGCTTGCCAGATTTGAGCAGGCGATCGCGACTCCGCCACAGCGCCGTTGCAATTTCTGGAGACGTGTTTTGTCCTAGCAATTTCATCATCATGATCTGCTGCCGCTGGGCCTGTTGCGCCCGGTAAGAGACGATCGCCGTTGCCGCCACAATCAATCCCAAGGTTGGGGAGGCGACAGGAACCCACCCCTGCTGAAGAAAGATGGCATAACCGATGCCACATACAAGGCCCACGCTCACAATCGTTGACAAGCCCAACAAAACGGGATGGCGAACAAACCAGGCCAGGGTCCCTCCTAAGATAATCCAGCCCACAATCCACAGCACTTCTTCTAAATCGGACCAGAACCAGAACAGCCGTTGATTGTCTTGAACAGCGCTCAGAATCTGGCTGACAATTTGAGCATGAACAACCACTCCTGACATCGACCAGTTTCGATGCTTTTCACCCGCACTGTAGGGAGTTAGAAAAACATCCTTTGCACTACGAGCCGTCGCACCGATCAAAACGATTTTGTCTTTAACCCAAGTCGGGTCCAGTTGACCACTGAGAACCTCCGTCAGACTGACCTGATGCGCTAGATTCCGTCGAGTTCGGTAGTTAATTAAAGTCTGGTATCCGGCAGCATCAATGGTTTGGTAGAAGCCAGAAGTTGATTCTAGGGGAATGAATTCCGCCCGTCCTAAGCGTAAATTATTGGAGTTAATCAACCCGGCCTCGGGTGAGATGCCATAGCTGTGAAGGTAGGCGATCGCTAATCTCAGGGAGAATGAATAGAGCGTATCCGTATCCGTGTCAGCAAATAGCAGACCGCGACGAATGACCCCATCGGGATCTAAGGGAACGTCGTTGAAACCAATCCGATCGTCCGGTACACCCCTTGGAGGGGCAACGCCCAAATCTTCATCATCATGAATCTTGGTTATTGCAATGACGTTGGGTTGTTGCAGTTGTTGTATCAACTGTTTATTTCCCGGTTCCTGCGGCAGATCCCGGTAGATATCTAAGCCAATAACTCTCGGCTGATAGCGCTGAAGCCGTTCCAGCACAGTTGCCACCGTTAAGTCAGACAACGGCCAGCGTTTCTGCGCTTTAATATCAGCTTCAGTAATGGAAACAATCAGTAAGCGTGAGTCAGGAGGCGCATCAGGACGTAGACGCATCATTTGGTCATAGGCTGCCAGCTCTAGCGGCTGAAGCCAGCCTAGTTGACGCAATCCCATCAATCCTGCGGTAACGGCAAGACTGGCAGCACCGATCGCCAATGGCACCAAAACCCCTCTTGGCAACTTCTTAAAGCGTGTCCAGATGGTCTGAGTTTGTAAAAGGTTCTTAACTGTGACAGGTGCGTTCAAGTTTTTACTGCAAAAATCAACTCTGGTTGATTTGGGTACCGAAGTCAACTAGCGATGCACCTAAATCGATTGGGTGATTCGCCTTTCTATATCGTTCCTACTTAGAAAGGAATACACACTCCACTGATCGATATCCTGACAGATGTTTAGGCCAAATGGGATTTCCTTCATTATTAGAAAACCATTCTGTAGGGACGTTGAAAAGCATCCCTACAGAATGGAGGTTGCAAGGTTGATTAAGTATGACTCCAAAAGATTCTGCTGAAACAACTTTTATCGCCTGTTCCAAACTGGTGTCGCCCTAATGCGCTGCCGGTAGAACTGTTTTGTTATTTTGCAGAAAAAGCAAATCCCCTTTATTGGAGAATTCACCAGCAGCACAGAGATTCATTATGGAGAGAGGCAATCAGGCGCACGAATTTTTACAGCTGTCGCCACAATTGTTAGGACAGCCAGCTTAATTGGAATGAGCTAGATATAAGGCGTTCATCCCTGACACCTGACACCTAACGCCTGACACCTGCTATACATCCCTTTTCAGGACTACCCAATCACGTTAAAGTGAATCCAAGTTTACTGAAAAGTGAATCCAAGCCTACTATCTGGATTTACTCAGGAACTTGAGGAGTACTCAGAATCTGAATTAGTTTGATGCTGACGGGGACGTAATAGACGATGAGTGCTGCGTTAAAAGCTAACCCAGGATTAGCCAGCAGAATTTTGCTAGTCGAGGATAATGATGTTAATCGTCAGCTCATGACTGATTACCTGAGATACTGCGGCTACGATGTTCTCAGCATTCCACGAGGTGAATTCTTTGCCAACGAGATGGAGCAGTTTTGCCCTGACCTTGTTTTGCTCGACCTCAAGCTACCGGATATTGACGGCTACACGCTTCTTCAGCAGATGCAGCAAACTCCTGAATGGGTAAGAATTCCCGTCATTGTAGTTTCGGCATTCGCATTTCAGGCGGATCAGCAACGAGCATTGAACTTGGGTGCTCGGCGATACCTGGTCAAGCCCGTTAAGCTACCAGAACTAATTGATGCTATCGCTGAGGAACTCGGCTCCCTGACAACATAGTACGGGTGATCCCAAATCGTAATGATTTTGAGTTGTTGGTAAGAACGACTGGGGCTGCTTATCATTACCTCTTTAAGTTCATCCTGAACACGAACCACAGTCTGCCTATGCACCCTGAAACGATATTGGAAGACTGTAATCCTTGACGGAAAAAGGCTTCAAACGCTTATTTTTTTAAAATCTGTAAAACTAAAATGTTGCAAGGAATTTATTTTTGCAGATTATTTTAATTGTGGACGACCGAAGCTCTGGTTACTGACTTCTCTGACTAGAAACAAATGTTTCAATCAGTTGGCTCAGTTCTTGTACTGACTGACCTGCCTGAGCAACCCGGCTTTCCAGATCCGAGATAAGAAGCGTTACTGTCTGGAGCTGGGTCAGAGCCTGTTCAACAACATTACGTGTTTGGGATTCCAATTCGTCGAGATTCATAGTGACAACTTGCGTGTTAACTGTACAAAAGGATACATCTAAATCCTATCAATTACGGATAAAAGGAACCCGTCTCGGATTTGAAGTGTCTATAGATTCATTTAAAATTGAAATGAAGCTTCCTGAACTCTCAATAATTATTTGTGACATCCACTAAAATTTTGCCCCTGGTTCAAGATCCGGAGCGCCTGGAAAATCGCCTCAAGGAGATTCCGGCAGAACCAGGCGTTTACTACATGCGGGATGCCAGCGATCAGATTCTTTACATTGGTAAATCCAAGAAGCTACGATCGCGCGTCCGCTCATATTTCCGAGATAACCATTATCACAGTCCCCGCATTGCTTTGATGGTAAAGCTGGTGACGGAGATTGAATTCATCGTTACTGACACTGAAGCTGAAGCTTTAGCGTTAGAAGCAAACCTTGTGAAGCAGCATCAGCCTCACTTCAATGTGCTGCTAAAGGATGACAAGAAATATCCCTGGCTTTGTATCACCTGGTCAGAACCCTATCCCCGGATCTTCATCACCCGTAGACGCCAATTGGCGAAAGGGAAGGATCGATTTTACGGCCCCTACGTAGATGTGGGCCTATTGCGCCGCACTCTCCACCTGGTGAAGCGGATCTTTCCGCTGCGTCAGCGTCCCCAACCGTTATTCAAAGATCGTCCCTGCCTGAACTATGACATTGGGCGGTGTCCGGGAGTTTGTCAGGCGCTAATCAGCTCGGAGGATTACCACAAGACCGTCCAAAAGGTGGCAATGGTGTTTCAGGGGCGCACCAAGGAACTGGAAGATATCCTGACGCAGCAAATGGAGCAGGCGGCAGAAGCGCTGAACTTTGAAGCCGCTGCCCGAATTCGGGATCAGATTGCCGGGATTAAAACGATCGCCGCTGACCAGAAGGTGTCCCTGTCGGATGATACGGTTTCACGGGATGCGATCGCCCTGGCTGCCGATGAACATCATGCCTGCGTCCAACTGTTCCAGATTCGGGCAGGTCGGTTGGTCGGGCGTTTGGGATTTGTTGCCGATGCCCAGTCAGGAGAACCCGGTGCCATTCTGCAACGAGTGCTAGAGGAACACTATCAAACCGTTGACTCAGTAGAGATCCCGACTGAGATTTTGGTCCAGCATGAGTTACCTGAGACTGAAATTTTAGCGGAGTTTTTGAGCCAAGCTAAAGGTCGTAAAGTGTCCATTGTTGCGCCACAGCGACAGGTCAAAGCTGATTTGATCGAGATGGTGGAGCGAAATGCCGAGTACGAGCTAGCGCGGAACCAGCGGTCTGCCGATCGTAATAACCAGGCAATGCAAGATTTGGCAGAACTGCTGGATTTGCCCGATCTACCCCATCGCATTGAGGGCTATGACATTTCCCACGTTCAGGATCGGATGCGGTTGCATCTCAGGTGGTCTTTATCGATGGTATGCCTGCGAAACAGCACTATCGCCATTACAAAATCAAAAATCCGACCGTGACCTCCGGACACTCCGATGACTTTGCCAGCATGGCAGAGGTAATTAGTCGTCGGTTTCGGAAGTATGCAGCAAAGAAGGAACGGGGAGAGCAACTGCGGGATGAGGACAGTTCGGTGCTAGACCGCTATGTCACTGCCACGTCCGATTTTCCTGACCTGATCATGATTGATGGCGGTAAGGGGCAGCTTTCGGCGGTGGTCAATGTGCTGCGCGAAATGAATCTGCTGGAAGATGTGCGGGTTGTTAGCCTTGCCAAGCAGCGGGAGGAAATCTTTTGCCAGGAGAATCGTTGCCCGTTTGTAGTGATGCGGAACAACCGGGGTTCAACTTCTGCGGCGACTGCGGGATGAGGCGCATCGGTTTGCCGTGACCTTCCATCGACAACAACGCAGCGATCGCATGCGGCGATCGCGCTTAGATGAAATCCCTGGCTTGGGGCAACATCGCCAGAAGCAGCTGTTGGCGACTTTTAGATCGATCGACTACGTGCGGGAAGCCACTCCGGCTCAAATTGCAAAAGTCCCAGGGATTGGTCCTCGATTAGCACAGCAAATCTACGACTATTTCCATCCCAACCAGGAAAATAGAGAACCGGAAAGCGCTGATTCAGGCACAACACCTGATGAACCTATCGCTGCTACTCAGGTTTGATGAAAATGGGACTAACGCAAACCTCGGAGGTTTAGCCAGGAATTGAACTTTATGAACAACATCCGCTATTAAACCTCCGAGGTTTTGATAGGCTTTTGTAGCTTCAAACCGGAAATCCTAAAATTTTCAAAATCAGAGGTAGCAATTTACTACAGGCTTCAGCAATTTTGGCGGTTTCGGGCAGGCTGCTGAGGGTTGCGTCAAACATCTTTTTCGCCTTTCGCACCAACCCTTCTTTCTTCATGGGTTCCTCGGTTTGCTTTGCCTCAGCCAGAACTTGGACCTGTTCGAGCAAATCGGCTTTATCGGTATCAGGGAGATTGGGGTCGGTTTCGATCGCTTCCTTTAGTTGCAGCAACAGTTCTTTCAGGTTGGACTGCGCTGGATTAGCATCATCGGGCAACTGGTTGATCGTGTTGGTGACTGTACCGCTAACGTCTCCCAGGTTGAGTGCTTGTCCACTGGCATGAAAGTCGGCGCCAATGTTACCAATTTCAGTTTTGCGACTGGAATCCGTGCTGTCGTTCATTGCGTTCCCTCCTACCAGTTGATCAAAAAATTGGGCTTTTTGTGCTAAGGCGACTTCCTTGAGGTCGGCGGCATGGAGTTGGTGTAACGTTTCGACCTTCGCTTCCAGTTGGCGCACTTTGTCTTCGTAGGACTCTCGCAGGGTGCGGGAAATTTCAGCTTTATTGGCTGTCTCCGGAACTTCTAACGTCACCAATGCATCATTGCCTTTGCGTTCCACTGCTTGAATGGATCCATAGGAAATATCAGGATTTTCATCCATCAGTTTTTGGAAGGCTTCGGCGAAGGCGATTCGATTCATGCCGTTACGCAGCAAGACTTGCACCACATCCATCCTCTTGCTATAGAGTTTCTCGAAGTCGCCCGGAGCAAAGACCTGATCCGGTTCGTGGGGGCGGCGCTCTCGACTGCCCATTGCGTTGGGTTGTTCTAGCAAAAAAATGTACTGGCAGTCTATGTCTTTGAGTTTCGTGGTGGAATCAATGTTCCAGGCTTCTAAGCAGGCTCCAGTGAGGTAAGCCCCGGTGAAATCGGTGCCAATTGCCAGGATTTCTCTCAGGTTGATATCTTTTAAGTTGGCGTTGTGCAGAGTGGCGTTGCTCAGGTCTGCCCAGGTTAAATTTGCCTGCTCTAGATTCACATCATTCAGATTTGCGCCGCGCAGGTTGGCATCGATATAGGACTTTTTGTAGCCATTGCGAGTGATCAACAAATCTCGGATGGCTGCATTTGCCAGAATAGAGTCTCCTACTCTCGCCCAGTCTAGCTTCTGAGCATGGTGCCAGCAAACATAGGTCAGCGTTGCTTCCCGAAAATTGGCGCTCTTTAGCGTAGCATTCGTGAAGGTTGCCCCAGTGAGATTAGCGTTGTAAAAGCGAGTGCCACCGAGGGCAGCAAAGGCAATGCCAAAAGTGCGGATGAGGGCGAATTTCTCGTCGCCTTCGAGAGCACGGTGACTACAATAAATGCCAAGTAGAAAACTAGCGACAGCGACAGCGCCAGCGACAGCGTCAGCGACAGCGCCAGCGACAGCGACATCGTCAGCGACAGCGACAGCGACAGCGCCAGCGACAGCGACAGCGACAGCGACAGCGACAGCGACAGCGCCAGCGACAGCGCCAGCGACAGCGACAGCGACAGCGACAGCGACAGCGTCAGCGACAGCGACAGCGACAACGACAGCGACAGCGACAGCGACAACGACAGCGACAGCGTCAGCGACAGCGACAGCGACAGCGACAGCGTTAGCGCCAGCGCCAGCGACAGCGACAGCGACAGCGACAGCGACAGCGACAGCGACGCTTCCGACGGCTCTAGTGGTAAATCCCTGCCGAGCGATCGCCACAAACACTGTAATAGGGATGATGAAGTAGGCAATCATCACTGAAAAATCGGTTGCGAAGCTGCTCCAGTTGTATCTAGAGTCCCACCAGAGCGCAGAGAAGTAGGTTATAAACCAACTGAAGTAGCCTTGCAAAACGCCTGTCAGTGCAGATAGCAGCAGCAGTAATACGAATTGTCCCAACACCCAACGTTTTGGATTCCTGCTTTTGCTTTGGTAAAATTAGCCCCTTGCAAATTGGCATTCGTAAAGTTTGTCCCGCGAATATCTGCGTCGCTGAAGTCTGCGCCGGAGAGATCCTGTCCTTTGAAGTTTTGCCCGCGCAGGTCAGTGCGGCGGAAGTCGCGTTCTCCGTTGGCGTAGCGGTTGAGGACTTGGCTGGCTTTCATAAGAGGGGGAGTGGAACGTGGAAGGTGAAGCTATGACTTGATACATAGATAGCACAAAAAAATCGGAGACAAGGAAATTTTATAGTGAGTACTGAGTCCTCCTAGATCCCCGACTTCTCAAGTTTTGGGTTGATCGCCGAGTTTTTAGGTCAGAAGTCGGGGATCTTGAGGGCAGCGATCGCAGTCAAAATGGGAACGATCGCCCTGCAAACCCCAACTTACTTACTTCAAATAGAACTGTTTTCATTTCAAACGGAGATATTCTCACTTCAAATGAGAAAGTTCTCACTTCAAACTGCAAGTTTCCTGTTTCAAACCGGAATATTCTCATTTCAACCAGGAACGATCGCAGTCAAAATAGGAACGATCGCGTTTAAACCCGCAGTATCCTCAGTTCAAACGAAAACATCCTCAGTTCAAATGAGAACGGTCTCGTTTTACACAGGATCGGTCAAGCTTCAGGATAAAAACAAGATGATTGACCTACTCAAGCCGATTCGTCAATTTGAAGAAGTGCCCGATTAAGTAGAGGGAACCACACAACACGGTTAACTGTTTGTCGGATGTGTCTTCCCGTTTTGGTAAATTTTCAGCTATTGCTGCTTCTAAGGCGGTTATGACATCTGGAAAAGTCTGACACTCAGCCAGATCAGGGCAAACCTCTTGTGCGATGGCTGCCAATTGCTCTGGTATGGCAGAGCTATGGTCAGGCACAGGAATCAGATAGAGCCGATCGCCCCCTCTCAGCAATGCCTTGAAGACATCTGCATGATCTTTGGTCGAGAGCATTCCCATCACCCAGTGGGTAGGAAGGGGAGTGGGGAGTGGGGAGTAGGGAGTGGGGAAAGAGTTTTGAGTTTTGAGTTTTGAATTTTGAATTGAATTTTCCGCGTTTCTGTGTCTCCGCGTCTCTGCGTCTTCCTCTGCCTTCTGCCCGCTGCCCGCTGTCCGCTGCCTTCCCAAAAGACTATCCACAAACTCCCGCAAAACTTCTGCACTCGCCGGGTTATGGGCACCATCAATCAAAATCTTGTGTCCACGCCATGTGAACCATTGCAGGCGACCGGGCCATCTTGTGTTGGCGATACCGTTAACGATCGCTGCATCCGAAATCTCCCATCCCCGTTCTCTTAGACAGAGTAGAGCAACGATCGCCAGTGCCGAGTTCTGAAGTTGAATCTTCCCCTGCAACGCTAGAGGATAGCGAATGCCCTGATACTCCGCCTCCCACTCTCCACCAAAACAGCAGGCTCAGGATAGATAACAGGACACTGCAAATCAGCGATGCGGCGATCGACCACAGCTTTGGCTTGCGGTGGAAGTTGACCAACGACAGCAGGGCGTCCCGGTTTGAGAATTCCGGCTTTTTCTCCGGCAATGTCTGCCAGGGTAGGACCAAGGCGCTGCCAGTGTTCGCGGCTAATGGAAGTGATCACGCTGACCAGGGGACGATCGCAGACATTCGTAGCATCCAACCGTCCGCCCAGACCCACTTCTACCACGGCAATATCTACCTGTTGCTGAGCAAAGTAGAGCCAAGCCGCAGCGGTAAATACTTCAAACTGAGTCGGAGAAGGCTCATCGGGTTGAATGGCGGCGATCGTTTGTTGCAAAACCTGTTCCAGATCAGTCGAGGAAATGGGCTGCTCATTCAAACAAATACGTTCACACCAGTCTACTAAGTGAGGGGAGGTGTAGCGTCCCACCCGATAGCCTGCTGCAGTTAACACAGCCGACAAGTAGGCAACCACCGAACCTTTACCATTGCTGCCAGCCACATGAATAATGGGCACCCGCTCTTGGGGATTACCCAAATTCGCCAGGAGTTGCTGAATTGACTCCAAACCCAGCCGCACTCCGAAGCGGGCAAAGGTTTGTAGGGTTTTATCAATGTCCACAAATCAAAGTTACAGAGATGTTCTAACTCTCCACCAATACCACGCGATTGCAGAAGCTGACATCTACTAAGCTCCATAATGGATGAGCAGCGATCACTAATGTGAGCAAGCAACCATGCCATACAGCAGCTTCACCCTGGCGAAGGTCAAGAAAGAGTTTGAATTAACGACGGTAGAGGCAGGACGGTTTTTGCCCCGATCGAGCCAATCTCACCCAGCCCTCGGTTACAAGCGATGTTAGAAGATTTGCCCTGGGCGATCGCGGTTGGTTCGGAAAAGGCGAAATCGGAGGGGATTATTTACCCGGTTTTACAGGAGGTGAGACGAATCGCCCAGCGTCCAATCAGTCTCTTTTCCGGTCGAGATTTTACAGTGGATGCCGATAAAGGATTGACTGGTTATGTCGATTATTTGCTCAGCCGTTCTTCTGAACAATTGAGATTGAAGCACCCGTAGTGATTGTGGGAGAGGCGAAGCGGGATAACCTGAATGAAGGTTTAGGACAATGTATTGCCGAAATGGTTGCGGCTCAGTTGTTCAACCAGACCAATCAAGTAGATGTTTCCACAGTTTATGGGTCGGTGAGTAATGGAACACAGTGGCGCTTTCTGAAATTGGAGGGGTCAACAGTGTCCATTGATTTGATGGATTATGCGCTACCTCCAGTGGATCAGATTTTGGGTTTCCTGGTCTGGATGGTGCGGGAGGGATGATTGTTAGATTTTATTTGGTACAGATTAAAATAGATTATCTGGGGTACTGATCGCTAAAACCTTACCATCTGTGGAAAAGGTCGCAAACGCCCAATCGCCTGAAAGGTCAAAGTACTCTATATCCTGAACAACGTTACCTGTTGCATCAACAATTCTCAGCAGTTCGTGTTCAGACTCAATCTTCAAGTAGTGACCGTTGCCATCCTCAAGAATTGGCTCTTCACCATACAAACCAAGCGCTCTATATAATTTCTCCTCATACTGAAGCGCATTGTGTTTAGTATCGTAGATCTCATAGTCTTCAGCATGTTCTTGATCCATCGCCACTGTAACTTGAGGAAAAAGTGAAATTGTATGATGGCCCTCGTAGGAGAGGACAAGAATACGATTCTGAGACGGAATTGAAAAAGCCCCCATTCGCTCAAAGATGTATGACAGTTCAAGTCGAGACCAGATAGAGGATGGCATCACAACATCAAGCTGTACGAGGTGCTAGTCGAATCTATCAGAACTAGCTTCATTCAAGTTAGTCAATTATGGATTCTGGAAATTGCTCTTGTAGGGCGGGGAAGATAGGGCAGGGTGGTCGATCGTCCAAGTTATCGGGTTTATTCCAGGTAAAGGGGCTTTTGGGCAGCAGACATCCAGAGCAGCCGTTTTGCCCGCGTCATAGCGACATAGAGAAGGCGAAACTCTTCGGCGGTTTTTAGATTTTTGCCCGTTCCCATGCAGTTTCGATGTCGGGTAAGGGAAACTGGTTGTGCAGATGGGCGCGAATCTGGGCGCGGGCAACCTCAGCCAGGGTAAAATTACCCAGAAACTGGACCTGGGGCGGAACCCACTGGGTACCGGGAATCATATTCTCGTGCAGAAACGGGAGAAACACATAATCCCAATCTAAGCCCTTGGCCTTGTGCATTGTGATAACCGTGAGTTGCCCGGGACGGGTATAGCGTTGCTCTCCATCCTCTGCTTCAACTGGCTCAAATTGCTCGGCCAAAACGATTTCAGTCAGCACTCGAAGAATTGACGGAAGAGAACTATCGCCCAGAGATTGTTGGGCAATACGTTCCGCCAATTTGTCAGCGGTTGCCAGTTCAGTCTGGTCGTAGTCCAGCGTTAGGGCAAGAAACGGAATGAGCTGATGAGGAGGAAGCTGCAGGCGGGCACGAAGCAGACTTGTACAGTAATAACGCGCCTGACTGACAGCCTCAGACTGCGGTGGATCGAGCGGACCAGGGTAAAGAAACTGTTCGGGAAAGCTAACCAGCGCGTTGAGATCTTGGGTAGGAATTAGCTTGCGCTCTGTCAGGGTTGTCAGAGCCGCTTTCAGGTAGTCGGGCGAATGGGGTCGATCGCAAAACTGAAGCAACGTCAGCAGCTCAGCAGGCACATGAGATTGACGATCGCGCTGTCCCACTTCGTATACGGGCAGTTTATCTAAGTACCAGCGATAGAGTTCTCTGGCCACAAATCGCCCCTGCTCATTGGTGCGGACCAAAACGGCTGCTGAACCTTGAGGATTTTTTTTGAAGAGCGCGATCGCCCGTTGGCCAATGCGTTCAACCGTTTGATAAACATCATCAGGCGTATAAAGCTCCAATCCCTGCCCTTCTGCTTGAGGATTCGCATCCGGTTGAGGATCTCCCGGCGGCACAGGCTGGATCATTTGTAGACTAAATGGTTGTTCTGGCCCGGTTAGCTTGGCCTGATTGGACCAGCGAAGCACAAAGTTGGCCGCATCGATAATTCGACGACCACTGCGACCTGCCTGAGTCATCCGTGCTAATCGTCCCTGCTGGCGGCAAGCGTCGCAAAACTCTCGGAAATAAATGGGGTCAGCGGGAGTAAACGTAGAGTTAATCGCTTGATTCGGATCGCCCACACGCACTAGATTTTGTCGGCTTGGCTCTGTAGGATCAGACGACAGAATTTCCAGAAGCTTTGTTTGCAGTGGGCTGGAGTCCTGGGCTTCATCTTCAAATACGGCAAAAACCTGATTCTGCCAGTACTGGCGAATTCCCGGATCTTGCAAAACGCGTAAAGCCCCAAAATCATTTCGTCATAGTCAATAAACCTGCGAAACTGAAGCTGAGTCTGATAAAACTCATATAGCCCAGCCGCGATCGTTAGCGTTGAATATGGATCGCTGACTTCATTACTTTGCCGTCGAAGATCGTCCGGTAGCAATCCAGAACTCTTCGCCTCGTGAATCACCGTTGACGCCAACGCTGGCAGCACCTCCGTCCTTAACACTGATTGCCGACGTAACCGTTCCGTTTCCTCCCCATCAAACTGCTGCCCTTCAATCAACGTCTGGTAGTGCCGAGAATTGGCCGAAATCCATTGTTCTACGCAGGTTCGAATTAGCCGATGACTCTGGTTTGGAGTCACTAACACACTGTCTTGAGTCAACCCTGACAGTTCTGGGTGGGCACGCGCGATCGCCCATGCCAGCCCGTGCAGCGTTTGAACCGTAAACCCTGCGGGCGGCAATGATAACTCCTTTAAATATCCTCGGATTTTGGCCTTGATGTTTGCAGCGGCGGATCGGGTAAACGTGACAACGACCAACTGACGGCGATTGTTTAACTGGTGACGAGCGATCGCGATCGCGGCTGCCACTGCCATCCCGGTTGATTTACCCGATCCCGGTACCGCCGATACCGCCAGTGGTCCCTCCTGCCAGTCCGCAATTTCCCGCTGCCCCGGACGCAGTATGTCTCGCAGTTTTTGAGGCGATTGGCTTTGGAGAAGCATAGGGAGGAAGGGGAGGGGGAGGAGTAAGGGATGGGTGATGAGGGATGAAGGGTAAAAAGTGAGGGAGGGGGTGAAGGATAAAGGGTGAATGCTAAAAGCTAAAGGAACTTCAACAATCCATTGCCCATCACCCATTGCCTATCGCCCATCGCCCATTGCCTAATTCAAACCTTAAAATCCTTAACGCTCTGGGCTAAACAACGTCAATGGCAGATGCCCAAATGTTTCGTTTACGTCTCCATCATAGGCAGATTGACAGGAAACCAGGACACCACGATGTTTGCCTGTATAGGATTCTGTTAGGCAGCGTCCGTTTTTGGGGTTGTACTTAACGTAGACAGACCCCTCCATTGAAGACGAGTTGGGATTATCTTCATAACCTAGAGCGATCAGGTAGGTCTTCAGAGCATTTTCTGCCTCAGCAACAGTATCCGCACAGATGCCCAGAATTTGATAGTCCGATCGCTCGACCACCAAAAGCAGTGCCTGACGCACTAATGCCAGATCGGGAGGGGATGAGTCCGATTGAGAGTCGATGCAGAGAAATTGCCTCAAAACCGCGAAGGCAGACTCAAGGGTGAGGGGTGAGAATCTAGCGTTGGCATTACCTTTTCTAAGCTGGGTTATCATTACGCCTCAGGCATCGCCGGGGCAGTAAACCTATTCTCACACCGGGGAGGGCCAGTCTTCAAAACTGAATTTGTATTTTCCTGATGTCAATAGTTGAACTTATTGCGAATCATTTGCAACTGACAAATTTTAGGGTAGGATTATGGGTAAAGCTTGTTGAATAAACTTTGCAATAAGAAATGAACGATCCCCTATTTAGTTTTGAACTCATACAACATTCAAGTTTCGATAAAACTGGTAGTTCCTCAGTTACTTTTGCCGAAAAGTCGGGCATGATTATCCAGTAACTCATGCAGATAAAACTTTCTACAACGAAGAGTTTTCAGAGCTTTGAAATATATCCCCTAAAGACACGTTATTTGTTTAGGTTATTTGTTCAATAAATCCAACTGCTTACGGAACGAGATTAGGCCATGCATTTGTTCCGTTAAGCGTCAGGATTTTACGCTGCTATCTCTGTATCCCTTATATAAGAATCAATTGCATTAGTCCTGAACCGCATGAACCCCTCCCGCCTTCAATCCTCGTTTGTTCAAGTATCCAACATATCTCGTTGCGATCGCTGGCAAGCCCACCAGCGTCTTCAAGACCTCGACATTTCCTGCCAGTGCTCAACCACAGGACAACTAGAAGTAGAAATCAACGGGCTAGTAACTGCACTTCAGGTTCGAAGTGTCGTTCAACAGTTCACCGCCTCTCGACCAGAGCTAATAGACTGGCTAGAGCGTTGCTGGCAACGTGAAACACTTGATTAACCGCAATCAATCCTCACCAACCCTCGCTCCTCAACATAATCTCATGGGAAAGAAAGACAAACAAACCACGCTATTTAACCTTCAAGGGCGATTTCTCGGCTTTCAGGTCGAGGATGGCTACAAGCTCAAGTACCTCAAATTGCAACGGCAGACGGCGAGTACCGAGTCAAGCTTTCGAAAGAATCCCGTGCGTCCGTCGGTAGTGTCATCACTCCTGGAGATTGGATTCAAATCTGGGGTGAGAAAACGATCAAGCACGAACTTGATGAGCCGAAGTTAAAAGCGTACAAAATTTGTGTTTCCTCCCCGGAGATGTGCCAAGTTCTACGCTGCAAAAGGAGTCTCACAAGCCAAAAGCAGCGCAACCGCAGGCAACAGTTCTTGTTTGTCAAAAGTCGGACTGCATGAAACGAGGCGGAAAAGCAGTCTGCAAAGCGCTAGAAGCTGAATTGGACAATCGCAACCTGACAGGGCAGGTCACAATTCGGGGAACGGGATGTATGAAACACTGCAAAGCGGGTCCTAATTTAGTTGTGATGCCAGATAAGACCTGCTACAGCCGAATCAGCGCCGACGAAATTCCAGCGTTGCTTGATAAGCACTTCCCCACTGAGAAGGGAGAATCAAGTCAGTTGATCGAGACGACTGGAATTAGCGTCCCAGTCTCAATCTAGAAATTGTACTCACACCTAAGACGGGGCATTGCAATGCAGTGCCCCATCCTTATTTTTACGCTTGGATTTTTAAGGCTTGGGCGTTCCCTTACCACCCAGAACCTCATCTTTGAAATTGTTAAAGTCCTGTGATAGCTCTTGTCGGCTAGTGGCTTTCCAGAGGTAGCGGTAAATGAACCAAGCCGTGTAGCCAAAACCAATTAACTCAAAGGTTGGGGCTAATAATGGAATGTCGTTGACTGCATCTAAGAGAGCCAGTGTCAGCTTAACTGAGACGATCGAGCCAAAGATCAGACCCAGGACGACCAGAGGACGCTTGTACTCTCCAAAAAAGTCAGCGAAATATTCTGGTAGGGCAGCTACAAACGTAAGGATTCGCTCCCAAATCTCTTTGAATTGCTCTTTGGACTGACTAAAGTTTGGGTTATCAACTTTCGTCGCCAAAGGGGCCTCCGACTGAACGGTAAAGTCGGGAGAGTTGACGTCTACATATTCTGATTCTCTAACTTCCGGATTCATAAGCATGTCCTGAAATCAACAACCTGGGCAACGCGGGTAAAAAGAGAATACTACCAGCGAAAGATTAACAGAGTTACCAAACTATTTTGGCTATTTCTCCAACATATCGACAGAACAACCGGTTTCATCCCCGGCAAGATAGATAATTGCCTAATCTATTAGTTTTGTAAAGTATCCTTCAGGTCTATAGAACAACTGCCAGGAACCTTGGTATTTTATGGCTCCTGTAAAGATAAGGCGTTGAGCGATCGGATTATATACCCGATAAGACTTGCATTGATTCTATTTAAGGTTAATTTTCTAGACAGCGAGGGAATGCTGAAAATAGCTCTTTGCTTGATAGTGCCGCCGTTAAAGCAGCATGATTTGAAGTTCTTATCATTGATCGACTAGAGACCAACGCATGACGCAGATTCTTGTTATTGAGGACGACACTAACGTCCGGACCTTAATCCTCAAACTTCTGCAGGCTGAGGGGTTTGATGCAATGAGCGCTGAGGACGGCCAAATTGGGGTTCAGTTAGCCAAAGTTCATGAACCAGACTTAATCATCTGCGACATCATGATGCCTGAGTGTGATGGTTATTCTGTCCTCAATCAGCTTCGCCAAAATGCATCAACTGCGGCAATTCCGTTTATTTTTTGAGCGCGAAGTCTGAGCGCGTCGATTTGCGACAGGGCATGGAGCTGGGGGCCGATGATTACCTGACAAAGCCATTTAAGCGCGCGGAACTTCTGGGAGCGGTGGCCGCTCGATTAGCAAAACAGGAGTCGTTGACTCAGCCTTACGTTGAGGAGATGAAACGGGCAGCCCACAACCTCAACCAACTGGCCTATCGGGATCCACTGACCGACTTGCCCAATCGAATTTTGTTCCACCATCAGCTTCAGGAGGTGGTTACGCGGACAGCACGGAATGGGAAGAAAGGGGGTTGCAATCACCCAATCCCGTTGCAGTTCTTTGTATTAACTTGAACCGATTCAAAGCCATCAACATTAACCTGGGGTACAACAACGGCGATCTGCTGCTCAAGCTCGTTGCAGAACGGTTAGAGAAAAACTTTGGGAAAGATGGCACCCTTGCACGGTTAGGAGGAGATGAATTTAGCTTATTGATTACGCATGCAGAGTCAAAGCAGGCGATCGTCGATATTGCTCAAAAGGTGTTGAAACTGCTGGGAGACCCCTACGACCTGAATGGGCACTACGCACAAATTCAAATCAGTATTGGTATTGCCCTTTACCCAACCGACAGCGATACACCAGACAGACTGTTAAACCAGGCAGACATGGCGATGCGCTACGTCAAGGCTAAGGGAAATGGTGGATATCAGTTTTATATGCCTGACATTGATGCGCTAGCAACAGAGCGGCATTTGATGGAAAGCAAGCTGACCCAGGCACTGGAGCGTCTGGAATTCCAGCTATATTATCAGCCCCAAGTTAATCTCATTACCGGTAGAATTATTGGTGCTGAAGCGTTGCTGCGCTGGAAAGATCCGGAGTTAGGGCTGGTCTATCCAGCAAAGTTTATTTCCATTGCTGAAGAAACTGGATTAATTATTCCGATCGGTGAGTGGGTTCTGCGAACCGCTTGCGTTCAGGCGAAGGCATGGGAACGTTCAAATCGGCTTCCAATTCGAATATCGGTTAATTTGTCTGCCCGCCAATTTCGGCAAGACAACCTCGTGGAAACCGTTGCCCAAATCTTGCAGGAGACACAGCTAAGTGCAGATGTTCTGGCTTTAGAATTGACCGAAACAAGCGTCATGGAGAATGTGGAAGCAACCATCCTGATATTGCGGGAATTGAAGCGATGGGGTGTTCATATCTCGATCGATGATTTCGGAACCGGGTATTCTTCGCTCAACTACCTGAAGCGATTTCCCATTGATACGCTAAAGATCGACCAGTCATTCGTTCGTGACATCACCACAGATCCGAACGATGCCGCGATCGCCAAAGCCATTATCGCAATGGCCCAAAGCCTACAGCTTAAAGTCATTGCCGAAGGAGTGGAAACCGAGGAGCAATTTAACTTCCTGCGGCAGAGCGGTTGTCATGCTATGCAAGGCTACCTGTTTAGCCCCCTGTCCCTGCCGACGAATTTGAACTGCTCCTTTCCGCCGACAAGCGACTTTGAGAAGATTGGAATTTTGTATTGGGGATGGGTAATGGGCGATGGGCGATGGGCGATAGATAGTAGAGGTTCATTTAGCCTTCATCCTTTAGCCTTCATCCCTGATCCTCATCTTTTAGCCCTCAACCCTCGCCTACTGGCAGCGTAAACCAGAACGTTGAACCTTTTCCGGGTGTGCTAATGACACCAATTTTGCCACCATGCTCGGCAATGATTTTCCGGCAGAGGTAAAGTCCTAAACCCAAACCGACTGCTCGTCGAGCTTGACTTCCCCGGTTATAAAGATCAAAGATGCGATCGCACTCGGCGCGAGTCATTCCAACCCCATTGTCCTGCACGTAGCAGCGGACCATTCCCTTTTCCACACTAGCGCTAAGCGTTAGAACAACGCCCGGTGGATTGTGGCTGATCGCGTTGGCGATCAGGTTAGAAAGAACTCGCCATATTTGGGTTGCGTCTACATTAACCAGGGGTAACTCTGGGGAAATCTGATTGTTTAGGATGGCTCGGTTTTCTTGCAGCAATGGCTCTAGATCGGCGATCGCGGATGCAACTAAATCACTGAACTTTACGGGTTGATGGTTTAACCGGACCTTCTGTATATCAGTATCGCAAACGTCAAGCAGGGAGTTGATTAGCATTAATTGGCGATCGCTACTGGCAACCATGCGTTCTAGCAGCGATCGAGGAACGGGAACCGTTTCGTCAGGCTTTTTCAAGAGATTTCTTAAAACCATTGAGGTGCCCGTTACCGGATTTCGCAAATCGTGGGAAACAGCGTGGAGAAAAGCTGCGCCTGACGGCGGGATTCAAATTCTGTTCGTTGCAGCCGTTCGTAAAGATAAACAGCCAGGTCGCAGATAAAGCAAACCCAGACCATGTACATAAAAATTGTTAGCGCGAAAATCGACAGCTCAGGCTGACCCGGTTTCACTGGAAAAGCCGTTAATCTCAGAACCGAGTTAACGCCATAAAAGTAGAACAGCAGACTCAGTTGGGACAGTAGATGAAACTCCCACCGCACTGGGATGAGCGTCGCCTGAATCAGAAATACTAACGTCCATGCCAGAAGGTCGGGAAGGGCAAACCCACGCATCGATGCCAGAATTTGCGGCGTAAGGGTCAAGGACCAGGATAGGCCCAGAAACAGAAACTCTGGATAGCGGCGACCGAACGACGTTTTATGCAGAATCAGGCATACAGCCAGCAGAAGGGCGACCAGCCCATAGACCGGTACAGACAAATCGTGGACCCATGCCGGAAACCCTTCCAGTTCCTTGAGAGGAAAGACCGCATTGTAGAGATCGCGAACCGCAAACGTGAACAAAATCGCAAACGATAGCCAGATACACAGCCCCAGACGATCCCATAGAAAACCGCTGCGCCATGCGGCATAATCGGCTGAAGCAGAATTGTTTGTAGAAGGAATGATAGATTCCAACAGCGATCGCACAACCCCACCCTTTCGCAGCCTGCAAATCCATCCCTGCCTAAAGGCGAGGGGTTGCTTGAATCCCATATTCTGGATTTCCTCCGGTTCTATTTGGGGCAGAATCTACCGTCCTCAATGCATTATTCGACAGGTGCTTCGCCCCAGAAACACGTACTCAATCAACTACAAACTCAACCACTTACAAATTCAACCAACTATCCGTTCAGCTTGTCTAAATAGTCGTATCGCAAATAAAGTCGCCAAGATTTTATCTGTGAAATGGTAAATCAAACTTCCTCCTACTGGTTGAACTGTCTGGACGATGACGATAATCGGTTTACGTGGTTTTGATGTTAGATGGCTTTTATGAAATTCAATCGACCTAACTCACCCTTTTTGTCAACTTCATTGAACCCGCTTGCATCGGTGCTGCTGGCGATCGTGCTGACTCCGTTTGCGACTACCTTCGCCCTTGCACAACTACCCCAACCAAGTTCACTTTTAGCCCGGGAGTCTAACCCAGCAACCCGTCCTTCCTTGCGCTCAACCAACGTCTGGAAAATGGTGCTGGGTCAGGCACCAACTCCCGCTCCCTGGAAGATTACGCCTTGTCAGGGAACAGCCCCTCTCCTTTGCGTTAACTATGCGGGAAAACTGGTAGGAACAGTTGAGATGGGAGTTCATCTGCTGGACAGCCGCGCTGATTTTAAGAAGGCGCTGAAGAATGCGGGATTTCCTCCGGTCCTGTCAACCTCCAGAATCCCAAGAATCGCGATCGCATCATTATCGCGCTCAAAGACTGGGTATCTGACTACTACGCCTTCTTCAAAGAAGACCGCAAGACAGCGTACAGCGATAAGATTGTGTTTGCCACTGCAACCCCGCAGGTTGTATCAGTAGGTGGGCTGACGGGAATTCGCTACGGATTTTCAGGGCTTGAAAAGGCGGGAGGCGTTCATGAACAACGAATCGGCTATGTTACATTTGATGGCCGCATTCTCTACGTGATTACTACCGCTGTCGATCCTGCCTCAACAACAGGTTCCTTTGGAAAACTGGAGAATTTGCAGCGCTTTGAGCCACTTCTGAAGGAAGTGGTTTCCCGACTGCAATTGCCCATTCGAAAGTAGGGAAGGGTTTGAATTTTGAGTTAGGTGATGGGTAGTAGGCAATGGGCAATAGGCGATGGGCATGGGCATGGGCATGGGCATGGGCATGGGCAATGATGAATTGAGAATTAAGAGTTGAGAATTAAGAGTTGAGAATTAGGAGACTTTGATTTCTAATTCTTAATTTTGCATTTATCCCTTAGCCTTTAGCCTTTTTCATGCCCTCATCTCTTATCCTTCACCCCCATCGGACCATGACCGCCTGGATCGTTTCTAGCGGAATTTGATAAAAATATTGGCGACGGAATTGTTCTTCTTTGACGGCAATCAAAAATTGTTCAACTGCTAATGAAAACTGAACATTTGAGCGGGTGGGATGGCTTTGGTTCTGCCATGTAACCTTAAATGCATTGCCAGAATGATCCAGGCTAAACCCTAAATACGTGAGCGTCTTGATTCCTAGCTGCAAGGTACGATCGCCAATTTCCAACCTCTCCAACAACTGCTGGCGAGTCGCGGTTTGTCCGGTACGAGCAAGATACTTGGCAATTCCAACGAGTTGATGCCAGATTTTGTGAGGAGGCGTTTGAGAGGGGGGACGCGAAGGCGATCGCCAATTGTCGGTTCTCCTGGTAGGCTCGTCGAAACCATGCCTGTAAATCGGTCCAACTGCTGGGGCATTGACGGACAACGAGTGGTCCCCGTAGATCAACTACCGCTTTCAACAGGCCTCGATAATCTAAAATCCAATTGCTGGCCGCAAAGTTGGACTGAATCGAAATCGATTCCTCATGGGAGCGCACCGCGATCAGCCGAACTTCGTAATGCGGCCGTTTACCTTTGGCCTCGTCAGTGTAGGTATTGAAATCAAGTTCAACTACGGCATCGCACCGTCCCTGCGGAATCTCTTCCTTGTAGTGTCCCCACCATACCCCTGCAAAGCCAGTGGTCGTAGATTCGTCCCGCATGATGAACTCTGTTTTGATGTACTGAACTTGACCACCGTTGCGATCGTGAATTTTCTTGTTCCACACTTTCTCGAACCAACAGTTCTGAATCAGCAACTTGGGCACTGGATTTCCCATTCCGCAAGGTTCCAGCAGTTTCAGGGCTTGAAACAACTCTTTGCCCAAATCGGCAACCGTCACAACCAAATCGATTTGTAGGGTTGGCGTTAAGGCTTCACCCGATGATCGTCGCAACTGCTGGTTGATAGCGTCTCTAAACAGCGAAAGGTTATTGACTGGCAGACTTAGCCCTGCCGCGTAGGGATGACCGCCAAACCGATCAAGCAGATGCTCCTGCTCCTTCACCAGTTGATAAAGATCAATATTGTTAACAGAACGGGCAGACCCACGCGCAAGCGGACCTTCAATACTCAGTAAAATCGTGGGTCGTCCATATTCCTGAGCAATCTGTCCAGCAACGAGACCCAACACACCCGCCTGCCACTGTTCATCGGCTAGCACAATCACGCTAGTGGTGGAAAGGTCCAACTGAGCAAGCTGCTCAGAGACCTGCTGCATGACATCCTTCTGTAGGGCTTTACGGCGAGCGTTTGCCAGTTCAGTTGCTTCGGCCAAATGGGTACACAGCGTTCTGTCTTGACTGGTCAGGAACCAACACAAAAATGAGCGTCCCCTGAATGCGGCTAACTGCATTGATACGAGGACCAAGACCAAAGGAAATATCGGTGGGACGATCGCCACTCCGCTTACAAAATTCCAGCAGCTTGGCTACACCAGGGCGTGTAACCGTTTCTGGTCTAGATTGCTTTTGCAGTTGCTCAATACCTCGCTGTGCCAAATAGCGGCAGTCTCCTCTTAACTCGACCAAATCAGCGATTAATCCGATCGCGACCAGATCCAACAATTCCTCTAGTGGCTTGCGAGGCAGTTCTGGCAGCGTCTGGTAAAAAGCTTCTACCAGCTTAAAGGCAACTGCAACGCCGGACAACGTTGCAAGGGGATGGTCTCGTTCTAGGTAGCGAGGATTGATAATGGCAACAACTGGCGGTCGGTCTACGGGTAATGTATGGTGATCCGTCACGATTACATCCATACCCAGGCTACGGGCGTACTCAATCTCGTTTAAGTTGGTGCTGCCCGTGTCGCAGGTAACGATCAGGCGACAGTTTTTTGCATTCAGAATGTCGATTCCCTGGCGCGATAATCCGTGCGATTCGGTCAAGCGATTGGGAATGTAATAAAACAACGTTTTTGCTGTTTAAAGAACTGCCCCAATCCATCCCACAGGACTGACGTTGACGTTACCCCGTCCGCATCAAAGTCTCCCCAAATCGCCACAACGTCATCGTTAGCCAATGCCCTCTGAAGCCGCTCGATCGCCCAGTCCATCTCTTGGCCAAACTCAAATGGACTGCTCGGCTGATAGCGGTTTGGATCCAGGAATCCTGCCACCTGCTGGGGAGCCTGAATCCCCCGTTGCCAGAGAAGCTGAGCTACGTGCTGCCCGATCTTACCAGGTAGAAAGCGTTCGATCGCCTCCATCAACCAGTCAGGAGCGTGAATGGTCGATTGAACCTGCCAGTTTATCGGTTGCTCAGCCATTTCAAACGTTGTCGAGACGTCGCGATTCTAGACCAGATTGCGAGAGAATGTCTTCAGAACAGATTCTCTCGCGCAAACTTCCCTATTACAAGTTATTCAAAGCTGCACCAGAAGCAGTCATCGATAGTGATACACCCTAGAAATGTGGTCAAACTCGACTCCTACTGCCTCAAATTCTGAAAATGCCGCTCATTGAAAAGTGACGAGATATTTTAGAACATTTGTACTATTCAGTCATTTATCCTATAGTAGGAAGGCCACTTTATAGTACACCTGTCCTATGAACTATAAGTTTTCGGATCCCGGGTCGAAGGTGCTTGGCGCAACGGTGCTGCTTCTCTGCTCCAGCCTTCTTTTCCACGTCTTCAAGCCGTCAGCACACGTACGCCAGCTAGCCACACAGCAGGTAGGCGATCGCGCGACGAAAACTGATGGGTCGTTCTCCTACGTTAGCACTGCTTCCGTTTCGACGGGTGCTCCGACTGCCCCTAATGCGCTTACATCCACTGCTGCCACTCCCACAGCCGCCTCGGGTTTGCCCCCATGCCCCACACCTGATCAAAAAGGAACTGGAGTATTAATTGAGGGCGATCGTCCCGGCGAAACCACTGGTCGTAAAGAAAAAATTGAAGCCGTTGCCCGTCAAAATCGTCTTGCGGGCAAATGGTGCCTCTCCGCCAAAACCCGCAACGCCACCTGGAATATGGATGGCGTCAGTGTGGATGAAGCATTGAAAGCATTCAATCTATTCAAAGAAGCAGGGCTGGTTTCTCTTGCCCATCCCACCAATTCTCCCACCGCTGGACGAGTTACCTGGCAGCGTGCCGGAACCAATGGAAGTGATCGAAATGTTTCTGCTGACATGCAAGGCAGTTCAGATAGACCTGAAGCCTTTGCACCTTCAGCACCAGAGGGAAGTTCCGATCGAGAATTGAGTCAAGGAAATGGTCCGACTGGAGGACCGAACGGTCCGATGGCCTATGGCTCTTCTGGTATTTGTCCCGGAGGTTGCCCTGGTCGTAGCCCCATGATGAATGAACCTCGTGGAGAAAGTCCTTACCCTTCCCAATTTCAACAACGAAGAAATGGACCGGGTGCCGCACCGATGATGGGAAGACCCAATCTCCTCCAAACTATGGTGGAGCACCCGCTTACTGAGTCTTTTACCCCCACAGTTAAGGGCTGAGTGCTGAATACCGAGTAAATTCTCAGTTTCCAGTACTCAGTCCCATTTCTTAGCGATATAGCAAAGTGCTGAGGACTGAGTGCTGAGTGCGAAAACCAGTCATTGCGACGCTCTCAGAGTTTGATTGCCCTAACATGTAGCAGTACTGCTATACATCAAGTCACTCAAAATTGTTTCAGAGAATATGTCTGCTGTTTGAAGCAAAGCGTCTTTCTACGTTAGGTGTACCCACTTCGCGATCGATGGGATGCCGTCGATCGTTGTAATAAACAGCATGTACCAGCCGGGAGGAGCCAGATTCGGATTGTTTGTCACCGTTGCCTGAATTAGCCCATTTCCTTGGGAGCGGATATCAGATCCACAAGTCGCTGTCCACCATCGAAGGAGTGGGTTGTCACTCCATTCTTGACCAGGCTCGCCCAGCGGATGTTACCCGCTTGCTGGGATTCGATCGCAACGGTTTGGCCATACGCCCATTCGATCGGCACATCTCCAATAACCGGACGAGGCCCCTTAAATAGATAGGGTGGGTTAAATACCTCAAGGCGCATCTCCTCCTCTGGATCCGGCGGCTCCCACGTCACCGAGTTGCCCCCTTCGGGATTACCGCCTGCTGCTACAACGCGGCCATCAGGCAGCAACAGTGCCGTCGAATGATATAGGCGAGGAACCGTTGCTGCGGCCATTAAATGCCAGGTATCGGTTGCCGGATCGTAAATTTCCGCCTGTAGTCTCGCCAACGGTTCATCTTCTTGCTTGAGTGAACCGCCTCCAACAAAGACCGTGTGGTCGGGAAGAATCACGGCATTGAGGTGCAGCCTGGGCAACAGCATAGGTGCAGCTGCAGCGTAGGTAGGATGCTCTTTCTTCAAGTCCACGATACTCACCTTGTCGGTGGCATCGGTTTTGTCGGGTTTCCCAACAGGTCCACCTCCAATCACCATGACTTTCTGATCCTGGGCTGGCGGCAAAATCACGCTGGCTGACTGATTGCGGAGAACCGGATCCAGCAGATCGGGCACAGCTTGGGTTTGCACGGGGTTATGCTTCAGGTCAAAAATGCAGGGTTCAACCTGGAGCGGATCATCCATTCGACCACCAGAGAAGAAGATCCTGCCATCCTGCATGAGAAACAGGTGGGCATAGAGTGGTAAACCCGGAAAGCCCGGTGCGAAATGGAGCACCTGCCAGTTATTTGTTTTGCCAGAATAGATTTCTAGCGCCTGGTTGTGATCGTTTCCAGCTTCGTTTAATCCCGTAGTTGCCAGAACACGCCCATCTCCTAGCGTAATCAGTGTTGGATACCAGCGGCCATGCGCCATGTTTTTCACAAATGCCCACTGTTGAGTCTGGAAGTCAAACGTTGCTGCATCATTCCGTCCCATAAACGGGTTGTAGTGGGACGTTCCACCCGCCGAGAGTAAGCGACCGTCGGGCAAAAAGGCGTCGCCGCCGCAGAAAAAGTCGAAGGGTTTTCCATTTGCTGCACGAAGCGTTTTGGGGTGGAAAAAGTTGGGATTTCCGGGACCGATCGGAGCCTCAGGATCCCACACGACGCTGGTAAAAATTCCCTTATCTTCGTTGCCAAAGTCATGGTCATTAAACCGCTTCGCGCTGCTGCCCGACCCCGCAAAGAAAAGCACCTTTCCTTGAGGAAGCAACGCCGCATGTACTGCCAGAACGCCACTATGGAATGGAAGCAGTTCCCATTTACCTTGAGTAGCCGGGTCGTGGTCTAAATCCACCACCTCATAGAGTCCCGCATTCTGGTCGGGTGGACTGTCTACCATCAACGTCAGCATCTTATGTTTGCCGCCTAATTTGGTTACGGCAATTCCGCCACCCTGGTTTTCCCAGGAGAACCAGTTGGGCACGCCGAGCCAGCTACTCCAATCACCGTCGATCGCGCCATTAATGCCAATGTTTTTACCAATTCGGTAGAATGCCTGGTTTTGACCGATCGCGTTATCAATCTGGAAAATTACCAGGTCTAATTCACCCTTATTTTCCAGATCAGCAACGGCCACTCCAGCCCCTGATTTTCCCAGGAGAACCAGTCAGGAACAGGAACCCAATCACTCCAGCCACCCGTTACATTGCTGTTAGCATCCAGCTTTTTACCAATCTTGAATAACCCTTGGTTAATCTCGGGCGGGTTATCGATCATAAATACGATCAGCTCTGGCCTGCCGTCTTTATCAACATCAGCAACCGTAATGGCGGCTCCTGGTTTTCCCAGGAGAACCAGTCAGGAACAGGAACCCAATCACTCCAGCCACCCGTCACGTTGCCGTTAGCATCCAGCTTTTACCAATCTTGTAGAAGCCCTGATTCTTGCCATTGGGGCTATCGACCATAAAGACAATCAGTTCTGGTCTGTTGTCACCATCCAGGTCGGCGATCGCAATTCCTGCACCTTGATTGTCAAACGAAAACCAATCTGGAATCTGGATCCAATCGCTCCATCCTCCGGTTACATTTCCATTCAAATCCAACCGTTTACCAACTTTATACAATCCCTGATTCTGTCCAGGGGATTGTCCACCATTAAAACAATCAAATCCTGTTGACCACTGTTACTGAGATCAGCAACCGCAAGATTACTACCCTGATTTTCAAACGAAAACCAGTTGGGGACATTAATGAAATTATTCGCCATGCTCTGTTACTCCTTAATAGGAATGGCTCGATTTGCAAACAGACTTTAAGCAACTAAGCGTTTAACGTTTCAATACGTTCCGTTGAAACAAACCCTTTTGAAGACCGACAACCACTGCAACCCAACAATTAAGAAATTCAAACAAAGCAGAGCAAAACGGTACCTAGTAAATGAGAAATGACAACACTTGCAAACGCAATAAAGGCAATATTTCAATTACTTAGGAACATTAAGCATATTTGAATTAAGCTGGAAACCTCGATCGCACTCCTGAATCAAATTTGCTTCATTCGATCAAATGAAGTCTTTGCTCTTCAGCAATTCGAAACATCGGTACTACTTGACCCCTGGTTTATCCAGCAGGTCCTTGCATTTTATCTCTTACAACGATAAGAAACGATTGAGAATTTAGAGGTACCCTCAAGGGGTAATTTCTATATGACACTTTTCCAACAGGCACTTCGCAATTTCTTTAAATCACTGGGCACTCTAACAGTGTTGGTGTGAAGAGTACTTTATTATGATTTCATTAGTGATTTTGACTGGAATGACTCTCTGGTCGGTTTACATTGTGGGCCGCCACAAACGTTGATTCTGATGTTTTTGAAAACAACCATTGCTCTTCGAGAGCTTCTATCCCTGTTTCCGATCGGTACGGGGATTTTTATTACTTCAACTATCTTGATTAGCCAAAGATTGGAAAGCTTGGTGAACCCAGATTCTGACACATCTTTTTCTCACCATTCCTAAAGGAATCGCCTAACGTCATTCGGCGTTGCTGTCTTAAGCGAACTGCCTGCATTGCTATAGCAGTCCTAAATCAGTTGTGAGATTGAGAGGCTTTGTGAGAAAGGATTTTAATGGAATCCTTTCTCACAATCCATTTAGGATTGCTATATCTCATTAGTAACTAGAAGAACCTCAGATACTTCAAAGAATTTGACAAAAAATTGCTGCGCCTCGTTCGTTAAACCGTAATAACCCAAAACTTCAACATAGCTAATAATTGATACAGCAGAAGCATTGTCTTGAATGAACTGACGAATCGCAACCTGTCCAGGTTGCGCAGCATAGATAATGATATTGCTGTCAAGTAACTTTATTCTCGTTCAGGCAACAGTCTATCCTGACGATTTTCTTGTTACCACAGGAGAGGATCAATATCCCTAAAGGGATTAACTTGTGCCAGTTTTGTCAGAGCCGCAGCCATTGCTTGTCTTCGATTTGTCCTATTAGAAGTTGATTGAGTAACGGTCACATAAATCTCTGTTCCAGGCGGAAGATCAGGAGGTGTGTCAATCCAGGTGATCTGAGAACCCTGAAGGATAGCACGATAGGTTTGAGGGTATGGGTCATAAAAGCCCGTTTGAGAAGAGATAGGCTTCAGGTTGTCCTCATAATAGCTTTTGATAATCATAACAAGCGCAAATATTGCAGTCTGCTTCACCTAATCAGCTCCGAACTTGGACTGGCATTACGAGATACGTCATTTTGACGCCGCCCAAGGGAGTGACGATCGCCGGACTCGTTGCGGTATTTAACTGAAATTGAACATCTGATGTGGTTAATACTTTCAACCCTTCCATCAGGTATTTCACGTTAAAAGCAATGTCGAGGTCTTCACCCGTAATTTGGGCTGGAATTGTTTCTTTGCCGCTACCTACGTCCTGCGCATCCACAGACAGGGAAAGCTGCTGATTTACGCTGTCCATGCTGAGCTTCACAATGTTGTTTTTTGATCTGCCAGGACTGCAATTCGCTCTAGGCCTCCCAACAGCAATCGACGATCGACGGTCATCTGGCGAGAAAACTGACGAGGAACAAGTTGACGATAATTTGGATACTGGCCCTCCAGTAGGCGACTGGTCAACCGCTGGTCAGTCCACTCAAAGACAACCTGGCTAGGGTCAAGCTGTACGGCAACAGAGTCGCCCGTTTGCCGCTCTAGCATCTTGGTCAACTCCTGAAGCGCCTTGGCTGGAATGGTTACATCCAACTCCTTCGGGTCTTCCTTCACACTGGCTTTTCCCTTTCCCTTAGCGGGCTTAGCAGAGTCTCCAGCGTCCTCAGGATTAATTGTTTGAACAACGGCTAATCGATGACCATCGGTGGCCGCAAACTCTAGTCCATCGGGTTGAATCGTTAGGTGAACCCCTGTCAGCACTTGCTTGGTTTCATCGCCACTGGACGCAAACAGCGTCCCCGTAGCCCTTCAATCAAGTTTTCCACAGAGAGATGGGTGGTTTCGCCATTTTCTATCACAGGCAGTTCTGGAAATTCTTCGGCTCCCATGCCGCGCACCTGATAGCGCCCAGAAGCACAGGTCAAGGTCACAACGTCGTTAGACTCTGTCTCAGCGTCTTGATCCACCCCATCATCCAGCGTGATTTCTCCTTCAGGTAAGCGGGAGACGATATCGTACAGAAGTTTTGCGGGAAGGGTGAGCTTTCCACCCGTTTCCACCTCTGCGGGAAAGCTGGTTTGAATGCCAAGGCTCAAATCAAACGCACTCAGGCTAACTTTCTGATCTGCTTCATCGACGACGAGCAGCACATTTGCCAATACGGGATGATTTGGCCGGGAAGAAACAGCCCGACTAACGAGAGAGAGATTGCTGCTAAGGCTGCTTTGGCTACAAACCAGTTTCATGGGTCTAACCTTGGTTGAGAGAAATTAGGGCTGCGAGGCTGTGGGTTTGGTGGAATAGGGATAGCGCTAGCTTTAATTGATTAAGTTCTAAAACTCTATCCCTAGCGTTTGTGATATTGCTGCGTATGGTAGCACCCTTGCTTTGATCGATCCACTAGTACTTTCCAGGCTTGGGGTTTTATTTTTCTGGTCACCCGGATCGATCTCTACTTAAGTAATTCTTATTTAAACAGTAGTAGTAGGGGCTGTGGAAAAAGTGGAAAACATTGTGGATAGCCTCTCATTTATGTCTTTGAAGGATCTTTAAACCTGTGGAAAACGTGTGGAAAAAATCCAAGGTTTTTCACACGGCATTTCTACCTATTTTGCTTTTCCACGATCGTCCAGCAGTTCTATACAAATTTTCCCCAAAGTTTTCCACAGAAAAGATAACGGTTTTCCACAGGCTGAAAACGGACTGGAAGCCCCTTCTCTAGGAAATATTTGTGGAAATTTACATTTAGCAAAACAGTTAAAGAAAGTGAAAAAGATCGCAATTCTTCTTCAATCTTTTCACGGAATTAATAAGGGTAACTGATCGATAAAACGATCGGCGGCCATTCCTTACCCCAGAAGAAGTGGTAATAGTTCTAGGGTAAATCAAGGCTCGTTTACCAAATGCCCTGCACTCCAATCTATGTGAATAAAAATCTGTGGAGACATGATTAATTGTTCTTTTGTAGGAAAGTGCTGACTGCTGAGGACTGATTGCTGAGTATAGGAAGATGGTTGAAAAGCGGCAAATTATTTAGCAACGGATAGAAAACTGATGACTTGGATGGTAACTTCGATCTGAAACCGTCAACTATCCGTTCCATCTGTTCTAATCCGCTGCTAACCATACGTCTCAGATATCCTCTGAGAACCAGTTATTACAATGCTCTCAGCAGTTTGATTGTCCTAACACTGGTTGGCTGACAACTCTTTGATAAATGCTCAACCCGCCTTGCACTAAAAGTGCAACCTAACAGTACAACGTGCTCTAAAAGGACTCTAACGGTGTTTCAACCCGTTTGAACGCGTTTCGTGACATCTAGCTCAAGATTTCCAATCGTAGGCGGATGAGCAACTACACAAGGCGGCTTAATTGTTAGCAGTAATCAATTAACGGACACCATCGGCTTCAATTTGCCGGTTTCCGATCGAAAAGACCATAGGAAAATGGCAGGGAGCGATTGCAAAGCAAAGCCTACTCCCGAGCCTTAAGACTGTGAATTTTAAACGCTTCCGCGTTGATTATGGGCCGCGTTAATTACGGGACTGGCTAGCAGTGTTGATACGATCGCTTAACTGCCGCAACGTTTGAGCCATCGAAGGATCATTGTCTTTAAGTTGGGCAATCTTGTCGCAGCTGTACATAACGGTAGTATGGTCCTTGCCGCCAAACTCTTCCCCAATCTTTGGCAGGCTCAGATCCGTGTGTTGCCGCATCAAGTACATGCCAACCTGACGGGCTACGCTGATTTCTCGCCGCCGAGAATTTCCTTTCAGGTCATCAACTGAGACGTCAAACGCCTCTGATACTGCGTTGATAACTGCCTGAGGGGATGCCTCTACCTTTTCAACAGGGGATTCAGAACAGGAGCAATATTTTCGACCGTCATCGGCAATCCAGAGATGGAGATGTAGGCAACGGCACGAATTAAAGCCCCTTCCAATTCCCGAATGTTGGAGGTATAGCTGGAGGCGATATATTCAATCACCTCACGTGGCAGACGCATGTTTTCATACTCTGCCTTCTTCTGTAAAATCGCCATCCGGGTTTCCAGGTCAGGCGGTTGAATATCCGCAATCAAACCCATTGAGAAGCGAGAACAGAGACGTTCCTGGAGACGAGGAATCTGGTTGGGCGGTCGATCGGACGCCAGAACCACCTGTTTCCCAGCCTCATGCAGGGTGTTGAACGTGTGGAAAAACTCTTCTTGGGTATACTCCTTGCCCTCAATGAACTGAATGTCGTCTACCAGCAACACATCGGCTGCCCGATAATGCTCCCGGAAGCTTTGCATGCTGTCCTTGCGGATAGCCGCAATCAGGTCATTGGTGAACTGCTCGGTTGAAACGTAAAAGACGCGTGATGAGGGGCAAATGTCTAACCGGTAATGGCCGATCGCCTGCATCAAATGCGTTTTCCCCAGACCAACCCCACCACATAGAAATAGAGGGTTGAATTCGCGCCCAGGAGACTCGGCAACCGCTAAAGAGGCCGCATGCGCCATCCGGTTGTTTGAACCAACGACCAACCGCGAGAACACATACTTAGAATTCAGTTCGCTGCGATTTCCCGCATTGGTGTCGCTGGCGGGGAGCGGAAGGGGGTTCTATAACGAAGTCATTATCAAAATTAGGTCGAGGCCAGAACATTTCTGGGTTGTCTATCATCGCCTCATCCCCTTGGGCGATCGCAATATGGATCTCAACGGGACGGCCCACAACCTCCTGCACAACGTCTGTAATCGTGCGGATGTAGTATTTCTGGATCCAATTGCGGGCGAAAGGATGGGGAGTGCGAATGGTGAGACACTTATCGTCTAACTGCTCCGCAGTCGCCGTCTTGATCCATGCCTCAAAGGTAGGACGGCTCAGCAATAGCTGCAAACGCTCTAAAACTTCTGACCAAACACTTTCAAGTGTAATTTCTACCACGGACCCCTACCCTCACCGAGGATAGCAACATTCACAACATTCTCAGAGAGTAGACTATCATCCCATTTCAAAAACGAAATGACAGCTACCATCTCATCTATTCGGATGCACCCAATTTATAGCAAATTTAGAGCCAAAAAAATGGATACGATTGCTATACGTGGCGCTTATTTTGACCGTTTGTACTACATCTAGCGTAGAGTCTTCTAGCATTCATCTACTGGTAGATTAACGGAAACTATTGGCGGAAGGCCAAACCTGGATGCGACATTGATATGTGCAAACATGCCAAAAGCAGTCTACCCGATTTTCCACAGGCAGGCTGATAAGCTTTGATCCATCTTTAGGATTGGGGAGGGGAGGGACGAGGGGTGGAGGATGAGGGATGAAGAAGGCTAAAGGCTAAAGGATGAAGGCTAAAGATAACCCAATTGCCAGTTACCGATTACCAATTACCGATTAACCATGCTCAATTTAGCCATTGCCTATCGCCTATGGCCCGTTGCCTCTGCCCATCGCCTTCCCTATGCGACTAATTCAACGCCTTCTTCCCTCACAGGTTCACGCTTCCCCTTTTACTCCTGTCAATGTAGGGGCAGGTTCGGGTAGGCTGGCTTCCATTTTTAAGCAGTTACGACCGTTGACCTGCAAACGATATTCAACCCGGTCCATCAAGCGATTCAAAATTAACCAACCGTAACCGCTTTCCTGCTTGGCTTCTGGTGTAGGAGGCATATAGGTTGATAAGTCGTATCCGTTTCCCTGATCCCAGATCTCCAAAGCGATGTCCCGATTCTGGAGTTCCAACCGAATCAAGACAGGAAGATTGGGTTGATCTTTGTGAGCATGGCGTACGACGTTAGAGTACGCTTCTACCAAAACTAAACGAAGCCGATTGGATTGACGAGGCCAATCAACGTGATCGCCAACTTCGACTTCCAAACTGCCCAACAGCCAGTTCTCAACAATGGATAAAAACTTCAGGTCGCTGGGTACGTGAAGCTCAGTTCTCATGTGACTACAGGACCTCCAGAGAGAGTAGCGTTTGGTCATCTTCTTGAATTGTATTTTGCGATCGGATACGGGAGAGCAAACGGCTCAAGTCTAAGGGTTGTTGCTCCTGTAGCAGGAGATTCCATAGCCCTGATTGTTGCAACATGGCCTGGGAAGAGGCGGGGGAACCGTTCCCATTGCCGAGACTCGTACTGGTGACAGTAGCTTCGGTAATCCCATCGCTGGTTAACAGAAGAACTTCACCTGAATGAAGTTCCATGCTGCCTGCTGCTGCTTTCCAATTGGGCAATATTCCCAGCGGAACTCCCCGAACCTTGAGATAGCTTGGTTCAATGGAGGCGGCTGTCTGGTTTTCTGCCATTGAAGCGGTCACTACCTGGTTTGACCAGACAAGCGGATAGATGTGACCAGCGTTGGCATAAACAAGCTTGCGTGTCGAGGGAGTGTAGCGGGCCAAAACCATGGTGATAAAGCAATTAGTGCTAATTAAGTCCTCTGAAAGACCCTGGTTTAGGTTCTGCATCACGACATGTGGTTCGGGAGGGTTTTCTTGAGAAAGCTCCCGTCGCAGGACTGAGATTGCACTGGCCATGAACAATGCGGCAGGAACACCCTTCCCGGAAACATCCCCAACAGCCAGCCAAATGTCTCCTTGAGGATGGGCATAAACTTCAAAAAAGTCACCGCCAACCTCCCGTGCAGGATAACAGCAGGCTTGTACTTTCATGCCATCCAGCTCGGGCCAACTCTGACGCAGCAAATTCCCTGAATCTGTCGGGCAACTGCAAGTTCTGCACGCATCTGCTCTGCCTGGTTCTGGGTGCGTTGATAAAGCATTGCTTGCGAAATTGCCAGAGCAGCCTGTTCTGCGACTCCTTGAATAAGTTCAATGTCTTCTGCTAGCCAGGGGTTTTGCTCATCTAAACGGTAAAGCGAGAGAATCGCCAACAACTCTTGCTGGTAAATAAGGGGAACACCCAGATGGAGCGTATTTCCCGTTTGGGGCAGCGGCTCTAACTGAATTTGACGCTTTTCCAGAACAATTTGTACCAGTCCATCTGTTTCTGTGTCCTGAACGTTGTTACCGTTAGAGGGTTCTGGTTCTGTCAGGCTAAAATCTGGGTAAGAAAAGATTTGCGGTACCAGGTAGTTGTCTTCAACCGGATAAAGAACGCACCGGCTGGCACCAAAGGTTTGCCCTAACGTTGCCGCGATCGTTTGTAGCATGCTCTCGTAATCAAGGGATTCTCGGATTGCTGTAGTGACCGCATTAAATAAAGATTCGCGTCGAAGTGCTCGCTGAAGCTCCTGGGTTCGCTGTTTCACGACCCGATAAGTATCGGCTGCCTGCTCCACGACTCCTTTGAGTTGTTCTGGGTTCCAGGGTTTGGTGATGTACTTAAAAACCTTCCCTGCGTTGATCGCTTCGACCAAATCTTCAACGTCGGTATAGCCCGTTAAAACGATTCGGATGGTATCAGGGAAACGATCGACCGTTTTACTGAGGAATTCGGTCCCCAGCATTTCTGGCATCCGCTGGTCGGAGATAATGATTGCCACTTCTCCCTGCTGGTCGAGAATCTGTAACGCTGCGATCGCGCTCTCAGCCTTAATAACCTCAAAATCACGACGAAACGTCCGATATAGCAAATCCAGATTGTCGGGTTCGTCATCGACGACCATCAATTTCAGCTTGCTACCCATTCCCTGAGCCATGAAGTACTCCGCTTTCTGGGCTAGGGTATCTCTGAAATTACCCCGCCGACTGTTCGTTGGTTACAACTCTGTTCACTAGAGTAAAGTACCCCAGATTTGCCCAGCCTTAACAGGTGAAGGAATGGGGAGTGGGGAACGGGGAGTGGAAAATTTTGGTTTTCTTAAGTTACGTAATGGGCAATGAGCTTACGAAGTCTTTTTATCCTTTATCCTTCATCCTTTATCCTTCACTCCTCACTCCTCACCTCTCTTTCATATTGCTCGCTGAAGTGATACGCCGAAACTGGTAGGATTCTGCTTTTGCTCCCCAGACCTGTTTACCGTTGGCATCGAAACCCCGATCCCAGGTGTCCATGCCGGTTTTGTGTAACTCAATACGGTTTGTGATTCTGACGGCCCCTCTAACGTTTGCAGGGCAGCCATTGGCAGGAGTGTTGCCGACGTAATTATCTCCTGAATGCCTGAGAAACACGTTACAAACGGGACTGCCTAAATCAGTGAGCTTGAGAACACGATCGACATCGGGACGATTGCAAAACCCGGCCCAAGCAGAGGGATTGGTTGGCTTGAAAGACTGCGATCGGATGCTACGGCTGTAGGGACTGGGCGAAAGCTGCAAGAAACGCTGACGGTATGGTTTCACCAGATTGTCAGAAAGCGCTTGCTCCTGATACAGAAAAATAGATGCGTTGCCTACCGCCGGTTCAACCCCCGTGACGCTGACACGACAGGTTGTCATCCGTACGTTGGATGCCTTTGGATTGGCAGCGGCTTGCGCGGAGGTGTCCATAACCCCTTCTAGCCGGGATGCAACTTCCCCGACCTGTTGTTCCAGAGATGGGTCGGAAGCTTTTACCGGAAACGGAAATACGGCGCTTAACCATAAAGCGCTTCCAAAAAGAAAAATCGCGTTTCGATTCACGACCAGTGCAGTCCAACAAACAATTTCCTGCTAACTATAGCAGTCCTAAATCGCTTGTGAGAGTGAGAGGTTTTGTGAGAAAGGTTACCGCATGAAATCTTTCTCACAATCCAAATAGGCTCGCTATTTAATAATCTTGAATCATTTGTGAAAATCAGAGAACTTTGTGAAGAAGATTTCTGAAGAGAGCCTTTTTCACAATCCAAATAGAATCTCTATATATAACGTTGCTTCTTATTGGTAATTTCGAATTCTCCAGGTTGGAAAAAGCCCAACAGGCGACAGCGGTAATATGGGAAAAGTGGGTATTGTTCCAACGAACAAGGAGAAGAGAAATGACGGTTGATTGTGCAAGGGACTGTGTAAACGGGTGTATCTTGGGGACAAGTGCCCAAATACAGAATATAAAGCTCAAGCATCAAAATTTATTCAAGAAAAGTCTCTCGATCAAATGCTTGAAATTGCAGAAGAAGCTTTACGCAAAAGAAGAATGCAGCCACCCCAGTGGGTTTTACCCGAAGATTGAGCTTTTAAAGAACAATAGGTAACAGGATAAATTCCTGTTACCCATGACTGACGCAAGTTAGGAAGGAAAACAACCGTTGAAATTTTTAAACGTCTGAGAAATATAGCGGTCCCATCTGGATCGTGAGAAAGGAGTCCAGCGGACTCCTTTCTCACAAAGCCTCTCAATCTCACAATCGATTTAGGACTGCTGTATATCTGAAGATTATACGGTGGTGCGGCGAGTGAAAGCGTAGTAGATAAACAAAGCGATGATTGCGCCTAGAACTGCTACAACAACGCCGCCAATGCTCAAACCTGCTGAAGTTAGTGCCAGCGTTCCAGTGGTCAAAAAGCTATAAAGCGAGCCGCCGATGAATGCACCAATAATTCCCAGAATCATTGTTCCCAGTATTCCGCCACCCTGAGTACCGGGATAGATGGCTTTTGCGATCGCACCAGCAATCAAGCCCAAGATGATCCAAGCAAGGATATTCATGATTAGGTTTCCTAAAACGCTTCTGTTGATAGTTCAACATTATCAGCTTCAAATGAATAGACTCCTCTGCCAGAGGATATAACCCAACGCTATCGAAAGGAAGAGACTGATGAGAATTTGATATTTCCTACCTATTAACCTCCTCACCCCTCACCTCCTCACTCCTCACTCCCTGGTTCCACCACTTCTCGGACGCGGTAAATGGGTCGTCCTTGTGATTCGTGGTAAGTCCGCATCAACAGTTCTGCCAGTAAGCCAAAGCTAAAAAGCTGAACGCCCGCCAGCAGCAGCACGATACACAGGATGAGAAGGGGACGGTTACCAATGCTGGCTCCCAGGATGAACTTGACGAATGTTAAATGGAGGCCGATCGCTAACCCCAACAGCAGAGAAATTAAGCCAAACAGGCCAAAGACGTGCATTGGCTTCGTCAGGAATTTCTGCATAAACCAGATGGTCATCATGTCCATGACCACCCGGAAGGTCCGCCATAGACCATATTTGCTCTTGCCGAAGCGACGTGCATGATGCCGAACCGGAATTTCCGTAATACGTGCGCCCTCAATAAAGGCAAGGGCAGGCAGGAAGCGGTGTAGTTCACCATAAAGATTCATGTCGGCAACCAGTTCTGCTCGGTAGGCTTTTAAGGAGCATCCGTAGTCATGTAGCTTAACGCCAGTAACTCTACCGATCAGCCAGTTTGCGATTTTGGAGGGAAGCAGTCGGGTCAATGCGGCATCCTGTCTCTTTTTCCGCCAGCCGCAGACCAGATCGTATCCTTCTTCCAGCTTGGCGAGGAGTAGAGGAATGTCTGCGGGATCGTTTTGCAAATCCCCATCTAGCGTGATAATGGCGCGGCCTCTGGCATGACTGAATCCGGCGGCCATTGCAGCGGTTTGCCCATAGTTGCGACGCAGGATAACGGCTCGTAGGTCAGTGCGGAAGTGGACTAGCTGTTTGAGTAAATCGGTTGAACCATCGGTTGAGCCATCATCGACGCAAATGATCTCGTAACTCAATTGGTTCGTTTGCAGGCTTGTGGCGATCGCGTCCACCAGATGCGGCAGACTTTCAAATTCATCTCGAATTGGGACAACAGCGGAAACCTCTACCTCGGTTGGGGTATTACGGTCTGGATGTCAGCTTCTTCTGATTGCAAATAGATTCCCATTGCCCTAATTAGTTAATGGTAGAAATAACGGCTACTGTGATCGCTTCCAGGTAACCCTATCATGAATTGTTAAGAAAATTAGCGGAAATAACCCGCCCTGCTCCGCGCAACTGAGAGCGGTACTTCTGGCTGATGGAATCCCCACCAGCAAGTAAATCAATGCCGATGCCATTGCGTCCCTGATCTTTACCGGAGCTGTGGATATAGCGATCGTCCCCAGGTATAACCCAACATGGGTCGCTTTTTCAGAGGATCCAAAGAATATTAGATCACCGGGTAGGAGGTCTTTCAGTGAGATAGCGGTTAGAAATGCCTCCTGCTGGTAAGCATCTCTTGGTAGCCAGAGACCCACCGACGCAAAAGCCGACTGAATTAGGCCAGAACAGTCGTAATTGGGACCAACCGTACCCCCAGAGGTATTCGTTCGGGCGCTTCATGGCGGCATGGGTAAAGGCGATCGCACGTGGTATGCGAGCCTGAATTTCATCATCAGAAGGAATCGTTGACTTGTAGGGAGTGCTGGCTGCTTCTAATGACTCTAAATCCCGCACAGCTAGCCAACCAGGGTAGTTATCTTCACAAAGGCAAACTGGAACGGCAGATACCCGATCGTTCTCGGATTCTTGAACGGTGGGCAGCGGCAAGATTTTCAAATATCGTCCAGTGGCTGCTTGCGTAGCCAATCGTTTCAACTCGGACGAATCGTAGAGGTCTAGGTTGGCGGTGCAGCGGTACTGAACGGGCTGTCCCTCTGGGGAGGCTGGAATGGTTTGAAGTTGGGTCGGGGATACCACAGGATGTATGAACTTTAGAGGTTAGCGTTAGGGTTGAGAGTTTAGGTTGGGCATACTGACCATGAATTCCAGATTTTCCAACCATTTTCTCCGGATGGCACAAGGATAACCTGGTAAATGGAAATGGTAGATGCACCCTGATTTATGCCCCTGGCCTTGGCTGGGGCTTTTGTTTTTAGATCATCAATCTCCCATTCGCTCCAATCCTGTGTAGTATCAGTCATGCTGGAAATGAGATAAAGGGTTGTAAACAAGCTGAAGATGGAACGCCAATTGAATTCTGGTTGGACATATCGAGAACAATTGGATCAGTCAGCCGTGGGTTTGACCGTTTTAGACTACTACTCCCAACGCTACCGCCATTCTACCCAGGCTGAATGGCAACAGCGGGTAGAAGCGGGGCAAATATTGCTGGATGGAAGAAAAACGACCACCGATACTCGGCTGCGATTAGGACAGTGGTTGACCTACGATCGTCCTCCCTGGCAGGAACCAGAGGTTCCCTTAAATGTTGAGGTGCTGCATGAAGACGAGGATCTGATGGTGGTGGCGAAACCCGCCGGGTTGCCCGTGATGCCTGGGGTGGCTTTCTGCAACATACCTTACTCTGGCAGCTTCAGCAGCGCTATCCCAGGAAACGCCCATTCCCGTCCACCGATTAGGCCGGGGAACGTCTGGATTGCTGTTGCTGGCCCGATCACCCGAAGTTCGCGCCTATTTAAGCCAGCAGATGCGAGACCACCAGATTCAGAAGATTTATCGTGCGCTGGTTCGGGGTGTCCGGTGGACGATCGTTCCACGATTACTCAACCGATTGGCAAAATCGTTGATCCCGTTTTAGGACATCTCTATGCTGCTCATGCTGAAGGATTGCCTGCCTGTAGTGAATATTGGGTACTGCACCGCGATCAGGAAAAATCGTTGTTAGAGGTAAACATTTTGACGGGGAGACCGCATCAAATTCGAATTCATTTGGCGGCAGCAGGCTACCCCTTAGTAGGCGATCCGCTTTATGCTGTGGGAGGAGTTCCCATCCGTTGTTTACCGTCTCATAATGGAGAGATGCCTGTGCCGGGTGACTGTGGCTATCACCTGCATGCGATGCGCCTTTCGCTGATTCACCCTAGCGGTCAGCCCATGAGCATTACATGCCCTCCGCCACCCGATTTGCAGGTTTGAAGCTTGATAATTTGCCCGATTCTCATCCCTGCTCCTTCGAAACATCATTGCCTCAACGTTGAGTAAGCCCTTAAATAGGCTTTTACTCAAAGCGATAGGTAGAGCAATCCTATTTTAATTTGTTGAAGGTTTAGTTTGTGGAAAGGAATGTTGTTGCAATTCTTTCTCACAATCCAAATAGGATCGCTAGATTTGCAAGATTTTGATTAATCTCTGAATAACTTGATGCTCAGGCTAAACGTTCTGCTTACGATAAAAAATTGTCCGTGGATCGATCCCGTACGAGACGCTGCGATGTAGGTCTGAGATACCATCAGTGCTGCATTTTTCTTTCCTGAAGCTTACTGGGAACTGTCTGGTTCCCGAAATTTCGTCAAACCCTGTTCTGCTAATTGTCCTGCTACTGAATTTGTGGATCGAATGAAACCAGAAACTCTTGAAATAGATGGAAGATTGTTTGCTCCGGCGGAACAAGTCCCCCTCCAGAATGGCCCAGTGTTTTGGGTGAGCGCCCCAGCCAACTCTGACGTTGAAGGACGATGATTTGTTTTTGCTGACGGATACGTTAGGAAACATCAGCGGTTCCATCAGTGATGATCGCAGTTCCAGTATGGGGTTGTTTTGTAAGGACACGCGGTTTCTTAGCCGGTTGGAGCTACAGATCCAGGGACGATCGCCAATTCTCCTTAGCAGTACAGCCGACAAGGGCTTTGTGCTGTCTGTCCTATGTACCAATCCGTGGGTTGATGAGGCCGGGATTAAGGCAGAGTCGATCGGCATCAAACGGGAACTGGTCATGAATGGCGGACTGTTTGAAGAAATTGAAGTCTCCAACTACAGCACCAATACCGTTTCCCTGGAGTTGAGCCTGAGTTTTGACGCGGATTTTCTCGATCTATTTGAGATTCGCGGCTTTGGCAGAGAGAAGCGGGGACGCTTACTGCGGCTGGTGCCTCAAGAAAAGAATGAGCACCCAGAGCGGAAAGATGGGGAAGATACCGGAAACGACAAAAATAGGAGAGATGGGGACGTTGGCGAAAGTGAGGCCGTAGCGAGGGAAGAGATAGAAGACATTTCGCTAAATACCCAATCGCCAGATCCGATCGAGTTGGTCATTGCCTATCAGGGGCTGGACGGCGTGCTGCTGGAATCTCGCATTGAGTTTTCCCATCGCCAGCCTGATTTCTTGAAAGGAAACACCGCTATCTGGCAGCTTCACCTGGAGTCCCATCAAACGAAGACGTTGAGCTATCGGCTTCAGATGCTGAACAACGGTCGTCCAGCTTCGACTGTCAATCCCCCGGTTACGCTGGGACAGGCTAAGGCTGCCGAGCTGATGGAAGAGCAAACGTGGCGGCAGCAAGTTACCCGCATTCGATCGGATAAAAACTCCTTCAACCAAATCCTGGAGCGGGCGGAGCAGGATATTTACCTGTTGCGGCAGTCGTTTGGTCGAGGCAAGGCGTTATCTGCTGGAGTTCCCTGGTTTTCTACCCTGTTTGGGCGGGACTCCATTATTGCCTCGTCCCAGGTCTTGATGCTGGATTCGCAGATTGCCCGTGAAACGCTTTCCATTCTGGCGCAGTACCAGGGTAAGACCGACGATGAATGGCGGGACGAACAGCCTGGTAAGATTCTGCACGAAATTCGCTTCGGTGAGATGGCGCGCTGTCAAGAAATCCCGCATACGCCCTACTACGGCACCGTTGATGCGACTCCCCTCTGGATTATGCTCTATGCCGAGTACTTTGCCTGGACGGCGGACTATGAGACGTTGGAAAGCCTCTGGCCAAATGCTCTGATGGCTATGGACTGGATTGACAACAACTGCAAGCAAACAGGGTATCTGAGCTATTTCCGTAAATCTCGTCGGGGATTGGATAACCAGGGCTGGAAAGACTCTGGGGACTGTATTGTGAATCGGCGAGGCCAGTTGGCGGAAGGCCCGATCGCCCTGTGTGAGGTCCAGGCTTACGTTTATGCGGCAAAGGTTCGGCTGGCTCAAATTGCCCGCATGAAAAAGCGGATTGACCTGGCCGATCGCTGGGATGAGGAAGCGAGGGACTTAAAAGTCCGCTTCAATCGGGATTTCTGGATGGAGGACCAGGGCTTTTGTGCGCTGGCGCTGGACGGAGAAGGCAAATCTGTAGACAGCATCACATCCAATCCGGGGCACTGCTTAAACTTGGGCATTTTTACTCCCGAAAAGGCGTACAGCGTTGCCGAGCGACTGCGGGCACCGGATATGTTCAATGGCTGGGGCATTCGGACACTCAGCAGCCTGTCTCCTGCTTATAACCCGATGGGGTATCACATCGGTTCTGTCTGGCCACACGATAATGCGCTAACGGCGATCGGACTGCGATCACTCGGATTGATCGATCAGGCGCTTGAATTGTCTGAGGGCATTCTGGAAATGACCAACCGCCAGCCCTATCACCGACCTCCCGAACTGTTCTGCGGCTATGAGCGCTCTGACGACAACGATCCGGTTCAATATCCGGTGGCGTGTACCCCTCAAGCGTGGGCAACGGGCAGCGTTTTTCAGTTGATGCAGATGATGGTGAATCTGGTGCCCGATGCTGCCAGCAATACCCTGCGAATCATTGATCCAGCGTTGCCAGAGTCTATTCATTACGTGTCACTGCAAAATCTGAGGGTTGGTCCTACCCTGCTGGATTTAGAGTTTGAGCGATCGGGGTCGGCCACGGCCTGCCGCGTTTCTAAGAAGCGAGGTAATTTACGGGTGGTGATTGAGGCTTAGAAGGGGGAGATAAGACAAAATCAAGAGTTAAGAATGAAGAATGAAGAACGAAGAGTTAAGAGTTAAAGGTTCAAAACTCAAAGCACTCAATTCTCAATTCTCAACTCATAATTGCTCATTGCTCCCCCTACTAGGGATTGCCAATCAACGTAAATGCTGACCAGTAGTAGGGATGAGACAGTACCTCATCGCCATTACTCAGCAAATCGGCGGGTAGTTCGATTTGACGATCGGACCAAACCAGTTTGCCGTCCTGCAGTTTCACCGTTTTGTTGATCATTTCTAGCTGAGTTTGTCTTAACGCTTCGGCTTTAATGGGCTGTTGCCGCAACTGCTGGTAAAACTCCGCCATCAAAGCCGAAGTGCCTTCATCGCTGACATTCCACAGGCTTGCCAGGGCAGATTTTGCCCCTGCCTGTACGGCAAAACCGGCGAATCCGAGTTCTGCATTGATGTCACCCAGCGCCATCCGGCACGCACTCAAAACAACCAGTTCTACGGGTGGGCTGTTCCATCCAAGCTCTCTTAGCTGATTCAGCCGCAACCGGGTATCCGTCAACTGGATGTAGGAATCGCTGAGGGCACCGGGCAGAAATTCTCCGTGGGTTGCCAGATGGATGATGCCAAAGGGCCGTTGCTCCCGCTCTTGCTTGAGATTCGTTAGGGTAAAGGTCGCATTAAAAGCTGTTGACCCTGCCACTGGTCAACCCGAATATTGGCTAGCTCGACAGGGACGGCAGGAAGCGGATTCTGATCGGTGAAGGTTGACGCACCCGCTGCTAAAACCTGGGCAGTTTTAATCTCTGCATAGCGGGTATCCGTTAGGCTAAGCGTGGGCATTAGTCCGATGCTGTAACGTTCAACCAGAAATGATTGACCATCGTGCAGTGCAGCGATCGGCATGAACCGCAGCCCTGAATCCATCACAAACACGAGATTTTGAATGTGCCGTTCTTTGAGCGTTTCCTCTAGCGGCGCAATTAACCAGCGATAAAGCTGTTGGGCATAGGGTAGATAACTCTGAGTACGAGTTTTGCTAGGATCGGCAACTTCGTAACGAAACTGACTGGCTGTTCTCAAGACCTCTGCTCGGCTGGTGTCTGGCACCCATTTCAGAATGGGATTGCCCGTTGCCGTAACCAACAGTAATTCTAATTGGCTATTGTCGAGAGTGTCGGCATCACTGGAACCATGAGCAGAAGCCGTTTTGACCAGTGCTGGAACAAAGTTGACATAAATTAGCGCAGGTTTAACGCCCGTCTTAGACTCAATGCTTTGAAGTGCCTCCTGCGCTTCGGGTAACGTAACGAGTGGGGGCTGGTTGGGAAGCTCCAGATGGGCAGTGAACTGATCGGTTAGTTTTGCTTCGATCGCTTCAAAGTCGGGTGCCAGTGCAATCGTCGGGATGGGTTGGGTTGTCGAAGGGTAAGGCTGTCGTTCAGGCAGGCGGGGTTGAATATCCTGATCGATGTTTGAAATGCTTGAGGTAATAATTTGGATTTGTCCGGGTGGAGTGCCTTGTGTGAACGACGTGCGAAACGATCGTACTGGGGTAATTTGATTGGCAATTCCGCTGGTGACGGCTCCTGTTGTGCCATTAATTGAGGCATCACCAACCACAAAGGGAATGCCAAGCAGTCCACCGCCATGACGAATGGTGATTGCGCCGCCTCCCAGTCCATCGGCGGTAGAAATGCTGGCTCGAATCCCATTTTGATCCGTGAAGCTGCTGGTGGCGCGGAACAGTGATTCAGTCGTAATATCGACGTTTCCGCCAGGACCACCGGAACTCCCTTGGGCGTTAATGAAGGAAACCTGGACATCACCAGACGGATCAAGCGTGACGGTTCCACCACTGCCGGAATTGCCGCTGGTGTCGATCGCTTGAGTGGTAATGCTTCTGGCTGCTCTAAGCGTAAGGTTGCCCCCGCTGCCCGGTCCTCCGGTAGTAATGGACCCCATATTAATAGAATCACCGCTGGTAAGGCGAACATCACCACCTCGAATGGCTCCTTGTGAAACCAGGGAATTGGTTGTAATGCGATTTGCTTGAAGGGTAATGTCTCCTCCCTTCTGCGTGGATCGGTTGACAAAGTCGGTTTCTGAATCCTGTTTTGACAGTTCTCCTGTTGTCAAAGGTCTGGTGACGCTGATATCACCGCTGCTGCTGGTCAGACTGATAGTTCCACCCTGCAAGCTTGCCGCCGACGTAATGGGACCGCTGATGGTAATGTCGCCTTGAGCATTTAAGGCGATCGGTCCACCCTGAGCGTCTGAGCTATTGAAATTACCAGAGTTGAGTCTGCTGCTGACGTTAAGGGTGGTTCCGCTGATGGAAATGCCGCCACCACTGGTGGAGATGGAGCTAGCGATCGCTAGCGGCCCAGAGCTTGCGAGGCTGAAGTTACCCCCTTGCGTGTCGATTTCGTTGGGCAATAGCACGGCATTAGGAGCAGTTTGATTGCCGATAGTAATGTTCGCACCACGCGAACTAATGCCATTGGAGATATTGACGGTATCAGGAGTGTTGATTGTAAGAGAGCCACTCGCGCCAGGAACGCTGGCAATTCCGCTACCCATCTGAATGCTGTCTGTCGTAATGGTTCCATTGGCGGTCAGAGTAATTGGACCACCGCTGCTAGATGTAGAAGAGGCGTCTAAAGAACCTGTACTGATACTGCCTCCGCGAGACGTTACATTAATGGCTCCCGCATCGCCTGGATCGCCCCGAGAGATAATCTGGTCGGTCAAAATGTTTCCGGCAGCCGACAGCGTAATAGGAGCACCACCGCTCCCAACAAAGCCAGCCAGAATTGTTCCGACATAGCCTCCTCTGGTGTCGATCGACCCGTTACTGCTGGTGACGGTGACAGCTCCGCTGAGCCTTCCCCGCTGAAAATGCCGCGATACTGGCTAAAGGGGTTCCGCCAGGTCTAATCGTAATGTCACCCAACGCAGACACCGTAACCGCTCCCGCGCTGCCAGGAGAAAATCCGTCCCCTGAATCCAGCAGTCCGGTTGTAATTTGGCCTGCTGTGCTCGTCAGGGTAATGCTGCCTCCGGTGCCCGACGGTGAGAAGGTTCTGGTGTCGATTAAGCCCGTGTTGATATTGCCCGTTGCCCTCAGCGTAACGTTGCCAGACCGGGATGGATCGCTCGTTGCGGTATTGATTCCTCCAGTGGTAATGCTTGCCGCTGAAATCGTAACGGTTCTTCCAGAGGCTGTGATGGTCTGCGTTGGGTCCATCGAAAACCGATTACCCGCTGTAAATGTAATGGAGCCTGTTGCGATCGTAGTGCCACCAAAGGTGAGGGATAGACCGGGACTGACGGTGATGTTGTTCGTTGCTTCTAGAATGATGTTGCCGAGGCCCATTCCAAACTGCAGAGCTGTTTGCGAAATGGTAATGGATGAACCCGGAAAATCAGTGCTGAAGATGTCTGGTAGAGCGGAATCACCAGAGCCACCGCCCCCGCGATGATGGTGATGTTGTCAGGGTCAAGCAGAAGGGTACCCGGATTGCCGTTCGGTGCAGTCGTATCCACCAAACCCTGATAGCTCAACTGCTGCTTGCCCGAAACCTCCACCAACCCTCCATCGCCAGAACGGGTTCCTCCCCTCGCGCTGATAGTGCCCCGGAAGCGCGTCAACCCCTCTGCCCAAACCACCACCTGTCCTCCGTTCTGATCGAGTCCCCATTTGCCGTTAAAACCGACCCTGCATCCACATAGGTACTGCTGGCATTTGGAACCCCACCCTGCCCCCGGTAGCCACCCCCACCAAAATCGTCCCCCACCCCTGCTGCCTGACGCTCCAATGCGCGCACCCAACAGCCCCACGTGATCGCCCAGCACATGAACCGCTCCCCCGTTGCCCCAGATGCATCGAGCGTACCTGAAACAAGGGTTGTTCCAGACCGAACAGGGACATCCTGATTGGTTCCATTCAACCGAATCGAGCCATCCGGGTTGACCGTTACCCGGCTTGCACTGCTGAGGTTGCCGCCCGTCAACAGTTGGGCCAAAGACGGGGGAGTGAGAGACAGTGAAGCCGTAGACGGAGAAAGCGGCGCAACCTCAAAGCTCAACAAACTGCCCGGTTGGTTTAGACGAACCAGATGTTGTCCCGGTACCGCCGCTACCGTGAGCAATCCCTCTGGTGCTGCAAGCCGTCCAGTGTTCAGCACCACTCCACCCAGCAGCGCCAGGCTTTGTCCTTTGCCAACGGCCAGATTGCCCGCATTCACCAGCACTCCTGGCTGACTCAAGGCAAACCCAAACGCACTCGGGTTTCCGATCAACGTTGCATAATTGTTCTCGCCCGTAGCATTAAACCAGGTCTGCCTCCCGTCCCCCGTCCCCAAACCCCAAACCCCATTCCCGTTGCTGTGGTTGCGGTAAACGCAGCAGGAACATTGAGGCTGGCATTGGGTCCAAAGACTATTCCAGCCGGATTCATCAGGTACAGGTTGGAGGGACCACCAGTAACTTGAATCAAGCCATTGATGATGGATGCTTGCCCGCCTGTAATGCGTCCCAGGATGTTTTGGATGGAGGGGTTGGACAGGAAGTTGGCTACCTGTCCCTGGTTTAAGCCAAAGCGCTCGAAGCTCTGGAACAGGTTGCCTCCTGCTCGTGTGCCGCCGCTGATGTCAATGATATTGCCCCTGGAATTGGTCAGGGTGTTGGTGCCGTCGTTAGCAGGAATAATGGATTGCCCGTGGACGCCCGTTGCGCTGAGGAAAACGGCCCATGGCAGCGTGACCAGTAATGTTCCAACGCACTGACTTCCAACTCTTGAAACGGATACACAAGCCACAGTAGACCCCTCATTTCTTACGAATCAAAAATTACATAGGTGACGCTGATCCCAACTCAAGCTAACAATTGAAACGGAGCAAGAGTCGGAAGTCTAGCGTGAGGGCATATAGGCAGAATATTCTCACAAACCAATGTGAATTATTGAGTTGGGGAGATAATCTTAATTGTTTGGGGACGGGTGAATGAGCTATCGTGCCTCGTTGCAGGCAGATTTACCTCTTTCAGCAGTCTCGCCCAGGACGCTTGTAGACTACGATCGCCGGGTGACTTCTGGATCAATTCAGCCACCGTTGTAATCGTCTCAAACCAGATGCCAGCAGTTTCATAGAGCGCTGCCTGCTCTTTGGGGTTGCTGTTTTCAGTTGTGTCACGAGGGCTGAAGTGAGTGGAATGCGCTCAACGGAAACACTCACAAATTTATTGGTTGAAGAATCGCTCGGATCACAGCGAACCACAAACGTAAAGTAATGCTGTCCGTTAATTGGAAGTGGAGACACAGCATTTTGCGGTACGCGAATACCGACGATTCCTGGGGATGCGTTCGTCAATGTGAGAACTGTTTTATCAAAAATGTAATCTTGGTTTGCGTCGCGTTCTTCTACACGAAGTTCTGCCGGACGAGCTTCGGTGATTTGGTAGGGAAGGTAAAACCAGAGCGTTGGAAATTTGGAAGCCGTTGCACCTAATGTAAATTGATTACCATCCTTGGTTTTGTAAAGGGGAGCCAATGCGGTCAAAGGAATGTTGACTTTTGGGCAGGAACCGCTACGATCGCCCCCACCTGTCCTACGTCCACTGGGCGTTCCAGAAACGGGTGAACTCCCGAATAACCAGTCAAACCATCCCGCCTGTGCTTTCGAAGGATGTAAAACCAGACTAAGAATAATGGTGATTACTCCAATGAATTTTAGCCGTTGAGTAAATTGATTGAACTGTTTCATGACTGGTCTTTACGTCTCTTAAGCTTGGCGAAGTGCGCTGTCATATACATAATGCTCCCTCCAGTGATTAAAAGAGCGATCGCAGGTGGAATGAGCGGAATCCATAAATGAGTGACGATTAATCCAGTCAGACATAGGGAAAACAGGCTGACTACGGCGATGCCTCCTGCCAATCCCAGTCGGAGCGGCGATCGAAAATTGTAGGCGATCGCGCCTCCAATCGCAGACCAGGCAACAATCCAGAGAACATCAGCCCATCGGGGTAATACGCGCAGCAAAGGCCGTCCATCCAGTACAGCGCTCAGGAGTTGACTAACCATTTGAGCCTGAAGCGCAACGCCTGACATGGTTTTGTAGGGTGTTGATAAATAATCTTTGCCGGACACCATCGACGTTGAGCCGATCAGGACAATACCGTTCTTCAGCGCCTTAATCTCATTGGTTGAAAGTGGATTGTTTAGAACATGAGACAGGGTTAGATGTTGAGCTACTGCATCTGGATCGCCCTTAGGAGAACGGTAGTTAATCAACAGTTGAAAACCAGAATCGTCGATACCCTGATAACCACCAGCAAATCGCCCTAGCCGTTGGAAGATGACATTGCCCAACTGCAATGTGCCGGTTGACGTGAGCGGATCTTTAAAGGGAAAATTGCTGCCTTTCTCCAACTCTAGATAGCGATGGGCAATTAAAAGCTAAACGATCGCGTCGTCGCGCAAGCGGCGTTTGGAACGAGTCCCTGAATCACAAGTTGACGTCGAACGACCTCATCCGAATCGAGAAGCACATCACTAAAACCAACCCTTGATAGCGGAACCTCAGGTGGAGGGTTGGTTCCCGCACCTATGACCTTGCCCTGGTTGACCTCCGGTGCTTTGCAAATAAACAGAAGTCGATCGTTCTTTTGCAGGCGATCGACTAAATCAGGCAAACCCTTATCCACTCTGAAATCCCGGTATAGATCGAGGCCAACGATGCGAGGTTGATAGAACTCCAATTTCTGCAGTAGTTGGTTAAATGAATCATCGGATAGCTTGCCCCGTCCCCGCTCATTCCGCTGAATTTGGGCCTGAATGTCTTCTTCGGTCAATTCAATGATGGTCAGGCGTGGATCCGGTGGTTCATTCGATCGCAGCCGCAGCATGGCGTCAAACGCTTTTAGCTCCAGCGGTTGGAGCAACCCCAGCAGACGAGCAGCTAACACCAGAACGCTGACCGCAACACCTGTAAAAACAACGGTGCGCGGTTTTGCCTGACGCAAGGGCGATCGACGGCTGGTCGAGATGTATTGAATTTGTAAGGGTGTTGGGCTTGGTTCCTTGCTGCCTGCCTGCTTAAGCCATTGTTCCGATGCAACCAGGTCTTTGCCACGCAGCAAAAAACTAGGATCCTGCCCCTCACGGTCCCATTCGATCGCCCGCACTAATAGGCGTGTATGGGTTCGCGTATGTTCCAGGTCTGTATCCAGTGCTTTCAACAATGCCTGAAGCGCGGTATCAAAATCATCGACTTCTCGAAAAACAGCGCATTGTGTTTTGACAGCACTGGATGCAGCAGCTTCATGTCAATGTCTTGCCGAAAAATCGGCAGCAGGCGCTTATGACACTGAATCGCGTGGTCAATTTCCTGGCAACAAATTCTGGAGATAATGGAATTGGGGCTGATCACAAAATAAACGTATCGGCGGCCTCAATTCCCGCTTCAATTTCTAGCCACCAATCGGCTGTCAGGGGAATATCTTCCCAGTCAACCCAAACATCGTGGTGATGGGCTGTCAATGCTGTATGGAGGGTTCGAACAAATTCCTTATCCTTTCGGGAGTAGGAGATAAAAACATTGGCCATGCCATCCTCCAGTCCAGCTCAATCACCTAACATTCATCATTTTCTGACGAAACCGGATTTTGGTAGAGAAACGGCAATGTTTTTCTAACGTTTGATGGTTGTACAGCTTGTTGACCCATCGGCAAGAGAGCAATCGCTCATGGGCAAATGATGATCGCTCTCAGAATTCAAATGATTAATCCTCAACCGGAAACCATTTGCAAATCAGTCTGCCATCAACGTTGAACCAGCTTGCAGCTAGTCCCCGTTTTTGGGCTTTTTGGAAGATGGAACGAACGATTGAGATTGAGTGTGAACAACAGAATTGTGTGCGGTAGTGGAACTCATGATGTAACTCCTTGTCTGGGGGTTGAGACATTTGAGCGTTTGAGTTCTGTCCGGTTTAGGTTTGGATGCAGTCTCTTGGCTCGATGGTTTCAACAATAGAGACAGATCGAGAAGATCTAGGGAACCGCAATTGTGACCCCGATCAGTGAATATCGCTCCTAGGCTGGATAGATAGTAGGCTTTGTCGGAAATTGTTTTGGAGTGAAGCGTGGGAGATGTACTGGAACAATTTTGCATTTGTCTCAATTACTCAATAAATCTAAGCAGACGAACTTTTGGTTCCGGCAAATGATGATATTTCATTGCGCTTGCTTCAATTTGTTGGAGTTGACCTAACGCTAAACCGCAGGGTCTTCCGTATTTTGCCCTGACCCGATCGCTCGCAATGTTGAGGGCTGTCCGCGATCGCTCCACAAAATCTGTAAGCGAATAGTCCTGGTTCGGAGTGAAGTATTCTTTAACAATTAACGATGGTGAGTAACAACTCTCTTTCGCTCCATCAGGCCATTCAACTAGAAAACGAATTTCGGGCATAGGTAGTTAGGAGGCAGGTGGTAGATATCAGACGTCAAGTGAAAAGGGTACAAAACAGGGTGTATAAAGGAACGAACTCAATTACCATTACCGATTATCAATTACCAATTACCCAAATCAAAACTCAAAACTTTTAGGTAGTACCAAAGTCGTAAGGATTTTGGAGTTGTTAACGATGGTGGTTAACGCTACGCATCATTACCTTTTAGGTCCACCGACTTTTAATTCTAAATTTCCAATTCCTTACTCTCAATTTCTCACTCATCTTATAGCTTTTCCTCCTTCTTTCACTAGCGTGTAATAAACTTCCAGATGCTTTCTGGCGGAGGTTTCCCAGGAGTAATGGGGCAAGATTGACTGGCTGTTTTGAATGATGGCTCGGGACAGTGGTGGTTCAGTAATCAAACGCATTGCTTGAGCGATTTGGATTGGCTCATTTGGGTCAATTAATAGGGCTTGGGTTTCCGATAGAAATTCGGTGAAGGGCGGTTGATTGGAGGTGATAACGGGTAGTTCAGCGGCGATCGCTTCTAGCACCACCAGTCCCCAACCCTCCTGCACCGAAGGGAAGACAAACGCATTTGCAAGCCGATACAGGACTTGTAGCTCTTGATCTGAAAGAACCCCAGTAATATCAGGGATTTGCCAGGAACCAATTTTGCTTGGTGAGCTAATGCCATAAAGCGATCGCGGTAGTCCTGATAATCAAACAAGGTAGCCCCGCCAGCAATAACCAATTGAGCCTCGGGATGATCTGTTTGTACTTCAAGAAATGCTTGTAGAAGCGCGATCGAATTTTTCGGGGTTCAATTCCGCCAACGGTTAAAAAAATGGGTTTGCCATCAAGCCCCAATTGCTCCCTCAAATACTGTTCTGAACCATCTAATTGAGCCGAAAAGCGCTGTAAATTAACACCGTTGATAACTCGCGGTGCATAAATTTGATAACGGTTTTCTAATTCTTTTTGCCAATATTGACTAACACATAGGCATATATTCGGTTCACGAATCGATCGATCCTGGCACTGCTGCAAATAAGGACTGGTATAGTCCTCAATGTGATGAACGGTACGAATAAAATGGGGAATTTTCTGACGCGATCGCAGAATGGATAAGGCATTGGCGCTGATGCAGTCCTGCGCATGGTAACAGTCATAATCCAGATCAGACTGGCTTAAATAGTCAACAAACTCCTGAATCCGCTGCTGAATCAAACCGTCAATATTCGATGGTGCAGGTTTTGCGAGAACAAGCTTAGAGTCACATTTCAGGGAGCGATCGAATCCTGTTCCATCTTTATCCAAGGCGTAAATGCAAACTTTATGTCCCAATGCTTGTAGTGCTTCCGCCAACTCTAGCGTATGAACAACACTTCCGCGAGGTTTTGTGGAGTAGCTTAGTAAAGCGATGTGGAGGGAGTGGGGAGGTTTGAGTTTGGTCGTTGGTAATCGGTAATTGGTAATTCAGGTTTCTTCTCTAGACCTTGTATGCTACGGTCCGTATCTTCTTCCCTCAGGTTTTCTGCCATTCGTTGCTTATCGTTCATTGGCAGAAAACCCTGTCAAACAATGTTGTGACAAATCCCAAAAAACAGTTGATTCGTCATGGGAGTGAAGCACAAGTTGATGAGTGGGCTGTACTTCTCCAATGACCTCACAAACCAGATCACGTTTGCGAAAGTGGGACTGAACTGTTGCGGCATTTTCAGGACGAACGCTGAGCAAAAAACCGTAGCTGGGAAAGCATAAAAGCCATTGGGTGAGGGAAAGCCCAGCAGGGCAGGGAATGGTGTCCAGATTGAGACTGGCACCGCAACCAGATGTTTCTAGCAACATGAGCAGCGTTCCGATGATGCCACCCATGCTGATATCTTTTCCGGCATCACACAGTCCTGATTCTGCTAGAAATGGCAAGACTGCAAGATCTCCACGCAACTGAAACGGGTCTGCTTGAGTGGCAGCGTTCCAGAACGGGTATTTGGGATGGGGTTTTCCGCGAAAATCGATCGCCGCTAACAGCACATCGCCAGGTTGGGCGTTAAAGCTGGTGATTAAGCGATTTGCACGCCCTAAAATTGCGACAGACAAAGCGTTGTAGGGACTGTGAGTGTTTGTATGTCCGCCAACAATCGGGACATTATAAGTCTGGGCAGCAGCTCTCATACCCTCTAGAAGCGGTTCACTCAGCGCTCCAGCCTGGCTCCAAATTGTATCGACTACTGCGATCGGCTGACCCCCATCGCATAAATGTCGCTGACATTCACCATTACCGCGCACCACCCAGCAAACCAGGGTTCCGCTTCTACCAATGACGGCAGCATGCCTTCGGCTGCCAGCAACAAATAGCCTGAACCATCAGAAATGGCTGCGCAATCGTCGCCTAGGAGGGGTGGGGAGTGGGGAGTGGGGAGTGGGGAGTGGGAGAATTTTGAATGTTGAATTTTGAATGAATACTCGCCCCTGACTCCTGACACCTACCCCTGATCCCCGACCCCTGATCCCGACCCCTGACCCCTGACCCCACCAAACGATCGGGCAACCACCTGAATATCTTGCTTATGCAGAATTCTCAAGGATTGTCGCAGCTCTGCGGTCAGGGATGTCAGCATCAGGAAGCCTCCCGTATTGAAATTGGTAAAACTGGACGGGGTTCAATTCCAGGCGGGTAATAATCTAAATCAGCCTCCATCAAATGGTGGGGCAGTCCACAAATGATGATTTCTTCTAAAGAATTCCAGTGAAGCCGTTGAAAGAAGCGCACGTTTTGAAGCTGTACGGTTGCTAAAAATCGTTCACATCCCCATGTGTTGGCAGTGGTCACTGCTTTGTAAATCAACCCTTTGCCAATCTTTCCGGCCCGTCGATAATCTCGATGAACGCCCAGCCTGCCTCCATACCAGAGTCCGGGTTCGGGTTCGTAGATGCGGACAATGCCAAGTACTTCTAAGTGCTGAGTGCTGAGTACTGAGTGCTGAGGAGATTTAAAGCTCTGTGCTTCTGTATCTCTTTGCTTGCTTTGATCGTTTGTTAAAGCAATGATACGATAGGCGATCGCATCTAGTTCATCGATGTCGCTACCGTGAAACAAACCTTGTTCTTCAACAAAGATTGAATGACGTAGTTCAAAGTATGCGGCGATTTCCTGAGGTGTTTTTGCCAAGTTAAACAGGTACGACTGGGAAGACATGGTGAAGAATTGAGAATTAAGAGTTTTGAGTTTTGAATTGGTAGTTGGTAGTTGATGATTGGTAACTGCTGATTGGTAATTGATGATTGGTAATTGATGTTGCCTTTCTCTCACCCCTCACCCCTCATCCCTGACTCCTATCACCTACCACCTATTCCTATTTCCTCTCAAAAGCAGACAACGCAGAACATGCACCGCATTTTGCACAGCCTGCTTTGATGTCTCGCGAGGACATCCCGGCACGATCAAGCAGCGCACCGACGTGCTGATATAGCGTGTACATGAATTCGCTTTCGGGTGGGGTGTGGCTTGCGAGAGGAGTACCGCTAATGGGCACAAAGGGAACGACGAAGGATAAACCCCGATCGCAATCAATCGATCACAAGCACGTAACAGCGTTGGTAAATCATCGCCTAAGCCTGCTAGCAAATAGGTACTGACCTGTCCCCAACCGAAGACTTTAACGGCGGCAGCGAATGCCTCGAAGTAATAGTCCACCGGAACAGACGCTTTTCCTGGCATGATTTTGGCACGCACGTCAGGATCAACGGCTTCCAGATGCATTCCCAAACTGTCAACTCCAGCATTGTTTAATCGCTCGAACCAAGCAAAATCGTCGGGAGGTTCACACTGGGCTTGAATCGGTAAATTCACGCGCTGTTTGATCGCTTTTGCACACTCGGTTAGATAAGCAGCACCGCGATCGCTCGTGTTGGGTGTGCCTGTCGTCATGATCATGTGCTTGACGCCATCTAGCCTTACGGCAGCTTCTGCTACCTCGGCTAATTGAGCCGGGGTTTTACGAGCGATCGTCCGACCCGCTTCCAGGGATTGCCCGATCGCGCAAAACTGGCAGGACGTAGCCGAATCACTGTAGCGCATGCAGGTCTGCAAAACGGTTGTCGCTAGAACGTCATGGCTGTGCAGCAGCGCGATTTTCCAGTAGGGAATTCCGTCTGCGGTTGTCAGGCTGTAAAACTTGGGCTGGCGAGGAAACGTAACGGGTACAACATCCCCATCCCCTTGCAAAACGGCTTCCTCTGAATCAGGCTTGAATGCAACGGAGTAGGGCGATCGAGCGGCGGCATCGGTATAGATTGGAACCATTACCGTTGTTCCATCGATGGTGACCGCTTTGTGGTCGGATGGTCCTGCTCCACCTTTGCGGCCCGACGCTCCAATCTCTGACTCACCCCACTTCAGTCCGCAGGTTTGAAGTTCTGTGATTAACTGCTGCTTGTTCATAAGCTTGCTCATGGGCTTGTTCATAAAGCGGGTTTTCGTTCCCATCGAAATTTCCGTTCAGACTCGTGAATGGGAACATCGTTGATGCTGGCTTCTCGCCGTCGCATCAAGCCATTCTCGGCAAACTCCCATTGCTCATTGCCGTAGGACCGATACCAATAATTGGAGTCATCGTGCCATTCATACTCAAAGCGAACCGAGATCCGGTTGTCGGTAAAACTCCACAGTTCTTTCTTCAGGCGGTAGTCCAATTCCCTGTCCCATTTGCGTCTCAGAAACGCCTTGATGGCCTCACGACCACTGAAAAATTCTGCTCGGTTGCGCCATTGGGAATCTTCTGTGTAAGCCAACGCAACGCGTTCTGGATCGCGGGTATTCCAGGCATTTTCGGCTGCCTGAACTTTGGCCTTTGCCGTTTCAAGGGTAAAGGGTGGTAGGGGAGGTCGTGTTTCCATTGACTCAGGTTGCAGATGAGAGGTTTGAAATCAGAAAGGGATGTTTGACCGTTCGCAATTAGGGACGGTGAGTCAGGCGCTAAATCTTTAACGGTTGTTGTCTCAATCGATCGCACCTCTAAATTGGGTGAGCGATCGCTGTTTCCAGAGATGACAGACCAGGGTTCTGCATGCAGTTTCAGTTGCAGCAAATCTGGTCGGGAATAATGGCCAACCGAGTCCATCATGCGCTTGCGTTTGGTAATCAGGGAGAAATCAAGATCGGCGATCGCGATCCCTTCCCCTTCAGTAATAGGCGGACAAAGATGATTGCCTTCAGGGCCAATAATGGCGGTGTTGCAACCTCCACTTAAAACCCGTTGCAGCTTCTCATCCGGCGTGATTTGTTCAACCTGTTCCGGTGAAAGCCAACCCGTTGCATTCACCACAAAGCAACCAGACTCCAGCGCATGATGGCGAATTGTTACCTCGATTTGATCAGCAAAGATTTGGCCGACCATTGAACCCGGAAATTGGGCGCAGTGAATCTGTTCATGCTGTGCCATCAGCGCAAATCGGGCTAACGGGTTGTAATGCTCCCAACACGCCAAAGCACCTAGCTTGCCAACGGCAGTATCCAACACTTTCAAACCAGCTCCGTCACCCTGCCCCCACACCATACGCTCGTGATAGGTGGGCGTAATCTTACGTCGCTTCAGCAGCAACATTCCATTCGCATCAAAAATAAGCTGGGCATTATAAATAGATCCCCCATCTCGCTCATTCACGCCCAGCACCACAACGATGCCGTGTGATTTTGCGGCCTGACTCACCGCATCCGTTACCGGACCCGGAATTTCTACCGCTTCCTCATACAGCCGCATGTGCTCTTTCCCCATCAGAACGGGAGGCTGAATAAAGGAGAAATAGGGGTAGTAGGGAACAAACGTCTCTGGAAAAACAACCAGTTGGGCACCTTGTTTGGCCGCGTTATCGATCGCCTGAAGCACCTTTTCCGTTGTTCCATCCCTGCTAAATAGAACCGGACTGATCTGCACCGCAGCCGCGCGAATGGTCTTTGAGTAGTCCATAGTTGATTCCTAGTAATTAGGGGTCAGAGGTCAGGGGTCAGGGATCAGGATTTAGGGAATTCTAGGACTTGAAGTAAACATTGACCCTCATGAGTATTGAGTGTTACCGGGATTTGAAGGTGTGGAATCGGTTAATGGCGCTGGTTGTGGAAGCATACAAACTCACAGAAAAACTGCCAAGCACAGAAAACTACGGATTAACCAGCCAAATTCAACGATCGGCAGTTTCAATACCAGCGAACATTGCCGAAGGGCACGGCAGAAAGCATCTCGGAGATTATATTCATCACCTATCGATCGCGAACGGATCGCTCATGGAATTAGAGACTCACCTACTTATTGCAGGGCGCTTAGCCTACCTAGAATCATCAGAATTAGAAGCCATTCTCAAACAGACAGCAGAAGTAGGTCGAATGCTTAATGGACTAATTCAAAACTTTAAGGCTAAGCAAGCGATGAAACCAAGCAAGGCAGCCAGATCAACAAACCCAATATCTGATCCTGACCCCTGATACCTGTAATCCTCCTACACCGTCCACGTATCCAAAATGAACGCCCCGTCCTTGCGATGCAGCAGGATCAGATCCAGTACATCTAGCGGACTGATGGGGCGAATACCGGGCATCAGGGAGGGTTCCCCGTGACCGTACAGCGCTTGTAATGCAAAACGACAGGCATACACTTTGCCTCCCTCAGTCATGAACTTGCTGAGCTGATCGTTAAAGTTTTGATGACCGGGGAATGCGGCATCACCGAGCTTGGGAAATCCCCGCTGCACGCCCAACGTTACGCCAGGTCCGTATAGCAAAACCGACGTTTCAAATCCCTTACGCAGTAAGCGCAGTGCTTGCAGCAGGTTAACTAGGCCGATCGACCCTTCAAATGCAACGGTATGGAATGTCACCAGCGCTTTTTCGCCAGGTTCTGCTTTGACATCGGGAAATACTTTCTCTTCGTAATCAACAAAGAAATCACCAGCTTGATGGGCGGGAGCGGTTACTTCAGGCATGATTTTCTCCTTAATGTTCTGTACATCGAAACGGTTCACGATCGCTGCAAGTCTGAGAGACGATCGAATCTATGAAATAGCGAAAAGAATTACGGACGCACGAATCCCTTCGAAGAGTTAACTGGAGTGCTGCTGGTTTAGGGATGCATAGTGTGTAGCAAGATTAAGCGCTGACCAAGGATGGGTTTTGTATCTCTCGGTACAAATGCGCCAACTCTAGCAATAAGACCAGGAGACACGATCGCAATCCCCAAAACGGTCTCAAACTTCTACCAAATACCTATCGATTTAAACAGGTGATCAAGAACGGAACGTTGAGATCAGAAGGAAAGGTGAGGTAGAGAGAACAGTTCTTATCCTTGATCCTTTATCCTTCAGCCTTACCTGACCCCTCCTCACGACCCCAACAAAAACTCATTCACCGTACTCCAGTCGTTGTGGTAGGCCATTTTCTTTCGTGTTGCAATGTGGTCTGCTAAGTAGGCAGCGTCCCGCGCAATTCCCGAGAACCTGCCGGAACCCCAGGTGTATAACCAGGAAGCCCTAAAAGTAGAATCCTCTCACGCCTGTAACCCCTCGATCGTGGCCGGGGTAGCCCTTTCCATCAAATACGGGAACTTCAATCCAACTAAAGTCAGATGAATATCCGGTACACCAAATCACCGCACCAATATTCATCTCCTCGATGTCTAGCTTCAGAATCTCTTCCTTGGGTTCCCAGATGGGTTTGTAGGGGGATCGGTTGGTGCTTCAATTTGGTTTTTTGCAATGAAGTCATCAATGCTTTTTTGATGCTCTCGGCAACGGCATCGGCCTGGTCAAGATTGTGTTTCAGGTCATTCCAGAATTCGAGATGATTGTCGCTGATGGTCTTTAAGCGACCGTGCAGCCGCATACCCTCCAGAGCAAATTGGCGCAAATTAATTTCCCGCCCACCGTCGCGACCTGTAACGTAGTGGTTGGCTTTCGTTCGTACTTTTTCTTTTTGGGGATGTTCGTCGATCGACAAATCGTAGTAGCCCATTTGATCGAGCCATTCGACAACGTCTCTGCCGCGATAGCGCCTGGGCGATCGTGGGGCGCTGCCAACACAGAGATGCACCCGTTTTCCGGCAAGGTGCAGATCTTCCGCAATTTGGCAGCCCGACTGTCCAGTTCCCACCACTAACACGCTCTTACTCGGCAGCGATTGTGGGTTTCTGTACTCAGAGGAATGCAGTTGCACGATGTGTTCGGGCAGTCGCTCGGCAAGTTTAGGAATTTTGGGCGTATGATAGCCTCCCACCGCAATTACTACCTGGTCTGCCGTGTAGTCCCCGATCGAGGTTGCAATTTCAAAAATTCCTTGAAACTCATTCTTGCGGATTCTGGAAACTTCAACGCCTTCCCGCACCGGTGGATTGAATGATGCAGCGTAATCTTCGATGTATTGAACAATCTCATCTTTCTGCATAAATCCCTGAGGATCGCTCCCCGGATAGGGATACCCTGGAAGTTTGCATTGCCAATTGGTGTAACCAAACAAAAGGAATCCCATCGCTTTGAGCGCCAGGAGTATCCAATTTGGTTCTTCTCGAAAATGATGTGGTCAAAGCCTCTCTCCTTTAAGCAGTAGCTCATAGACAGGCCAGCTTGACCTCCTCCTACAATGACGACAGAATAATGCGTTTTCATTGGCTCATTACCGTGTTGGTGTTGGTTGCTGAATGTCCTTACCCGAATGACTCATGACCAGTGACCCGTGACCAGTGACCAAAGCCGATGTGTTGCACGATAAGCGTTGCCCAAGAAAGCATTTTGTATCTCTCAATACGAAAGTTCAGGGTCTAACAGTAGGAACAGGATGGACAGTCGCGCCGTCGAAATTCCCGCCCATTCCGGGATATCGCCTATCTAAATTGATAGGGACGTTGTCTATTGCATCGGTAAGCTGCCAAATGTAAGGCTGTCCCCTTGTCATTCCGGACGGCTTGGTGTCAAAATAACACTATGCTGCTGCGTTAGCAATTTCTTACCTCCTAGGAAAAGGCCTATGACCACTCAAGCGCTGAATCATTTGGGCATCCCTGGATTTTTTGATTCAAAAAAGTGGGTGAGGTGTGGCGTGTTCCCTATCAGGAGCGGGCAGCACAGGCAAAAGAGTGGGCAAAGCAATACGGACTGCAACCCGCTGCAAATGACAAAACACGGATTTGCTTGATGGTTATTGATGTCCAAAATACCTTTTGCATTCCTGAGTTTGAGCTGTTTGTGGGTGGACGATCGGGCCTCGGTGCGGTTGAGGATAACGATCGCCTTTGCCAGTTCGTTTATCGCAATCTGGGAATCATCACTGAAATTGCGCCCACAATGGATACCCACACCGCCATGCAGATTTTCCATCCCGTGTTTTGGGTGAATGATGCAGGCGAGCATCCGTCACCGATGACGATGATTTCCCTGAATGATGTGCAGTCTGGAACGTGGAAGGTGAATCCAGATGTTGCGTATTCGATCACCCATGGCAATTACAAAGCTCTGCAATCCTTTGCTTTACATTACACAGAACGTTTGAGTCAGGCGGGTAAATATCCGCTGACCATATGGCCCTACCATTCTATGTTGGGCGGCATTGGTCATGCGCTCGTATCAGCCGTTGAGGAAGCCTGCTTCTTTCATGCAATCGCCCGCAACAGCCAAACCAATTTTGAAATTAAAGGCAGCAATGCCCTGACAGAAAATTACTCAGTCTTGCGTCCCGAAGTGCTCGACGATCCGACTGGAAAACCGATCGCCCAAAAGAACACCCGCTTTATTCAAAAGCTGCTGGAATTTGATGCTGTGATCATCGCGGGGCAGGCAAAAAGCCATTGCGTTGCATGGACGATCGACGATTTATTAACTGAAATTCAAGTACAAGATCCCGCCTTAGCAAAGAAGGTGTACCTGCTAGACGATTGCACATCCCCTGTCGTTGTACCAGGTGTCATTGATTTCACGGATCAAGCAAATGCTGCATTTCGACGCTTTGCAGAGGCCGGAATGAACGTGGTGCGATCGACAGAATCAATTTCATCCTGGCCAGGAATCACTCTCTAACAACCTGTTATCCTGATATCGTTATGTATTGGAGGTTGTAATGGTTCAAGCACAATCCAAACCTCTAACATTTGATGAGTTTCTGGAACTCTATGCAGATTACAGTTAATGGTAAATGACGTGTTCAGTGGAGGAAGGAATCAAAACGGATAGCATCCATCGGCGGCGAAAAATCAGGCAGAGAAAAAATCTACTGCTCCACAGTCCTTTAGATACAGATGCAGAAACGAAATTCTGTTTATGATCTGAGGAGTCTGCTTAACAGTCCGCGATTATGCAACTTGATCACGCGTCTTCGTCTGCTCAAACGTCCACATCTGCGTCTGACTTCCTGTCCAACGGCCATTCTCGGCCACGCACGATCTATCCTCTGGGTGCTTATGCCATCCAGGGTATTGCGGTTCTGGATGGTGCTCTTGTCGCGCTCGACTCCATTCGGGGCTATTTGTTAAAGATCGATCGTGAGACGGGTAACACTACCATCATCAATCCAGAGAATGTCGATAACTTTGTTGATGCGACGGGACTAGCGATTTGGGGAGGGACGCTCTGGTATGCCCGTGATAACGAGGTCTACTTCTGCAACTTACAGGAACTGAAACCTCAGCTTTTTGTCACGATGCCCTATCCAGTTGACGGAGTAGGCGTATGGCAGTCCACTGTTTATATTGCCAGTCAGAAAGAAGGCTATATCTCGATTTTTGAATTTAATCCGCAGCGGTTAATTACCCGGTTTCCCATGCCCGGTGTTGGTGCAGAAAATTTAACGGTGCGCGGAGAAGAATTGTGGGTGTGCGATCGCACTGAGCAAACCGTGTACTGTTTGGATCGGGCAACGGGTGAACAGCAATTTTGTGTGCTGACACCGTTTGAATCGCCAACCGGGTTGGTATTTGTTCCAGATGCTCAAACTGGGCAGGAAACGCTTTATGTCTCCTACGCCGGGGAAGAACCCTACATTCAGGATAACCCCAACAATCCGGAGGATCCTTTGAACTCACCTACCGCGATCGAACGTTTATCCACCCGCTTTACATCTACCACAACCCCAAAGAGCATTACGCCCTTTCCAACGGGTTTCTGATTGAGATGATCTATGCCGAGGAAATGCTGCCGCTAGAAGAAGTGGACCTGAAAGGAATGGGTGGCGCATTGCCCTACCAACCGAAACGCATCGTCAAAAAGTGTTGAAAGTAGAACCGATCGGCCTGCCGTTTACCGAAGAGACAGTAGACGGTCAGCGGGTAGCTGTATTCAAATTTGACAGGTTTCGCTCAGCCGAACGGCATCTGTTTGGCTGGAAAGCCTTACTGGAAGTGCGCGGGATTAAGTACCTATTCACGCCCGACGACCTGGATAGAGTTCCTGAGTTGCCTTCAGACTTTCGGGCCAGCTATCTGGTTGACGATGATGAACTGGCAATGGATACGCCTGTTATTCAGACAGCAGCGCAGGAGGCGATCGGCACGGAAACCAACCTGCTGCGGAAGATCCTCAAGATTCGAAACTATGTTTACGATCGCCTCTCCTACAGTCTGACTCCCAAAATTGAACCCCCGATGTGGTTCTAGAACGGGGTATTGGTTCCTGCGGAGAATATGTGGGAGTACTGCTGGCCTTAGCACGGCTGAATGGCATCGCTTGCCGCACCGTTGGTCGTTACAAATGCCCGCCTAAAGCTAACCAGCGTGATATTCCCCTCGAACCGGATTACAACCACGTTTGGATTGAGTTTTATGTTCCGGGTTACGGCTGGCTACCAATGGAATCGAACCCGGACGACATTATCGATCTAAATTCTATCCAACCCGCTTCTTCATGGGGCTACCCTGGTATCACGCTGAAATTGGCAAGGGAATTCCGTTCGAAACGATTGAAACAGCGGATGACGCAGTGGATGTTTCCATTGGAGAAATAGCGATTAACCACGTTCGGTTTACGATTCTGGATGAGCTACCACCGGAATAAGGGCAGCGGATTAGGAGCGGATGAAACGGATGATTGAAACCGCGTCCGCGAATCCATATATCCGTTTCATCTGTTACCCATCCGTTGCTGATATCCTACTCAACGAGTGGTGTTAGTCTGAATTTTCTGTTCTTGGGCGAGAATTCCTGCTCTAACTTTGGCTCGATCCTGACTCAAAACATCAACGTAATAGCGCTCTGGAGATGCTGCAACTTGTATGAGCTTCTGTTCACAAATCCACGAGAAGTATTCCAGAGCAGCTTCGCGTCGTTCCTCCAGCGGTTTTTGTCTTGCCTGATTCAAATTGTCTTGGAATGTATTGGAGGGGGCTTCAAGGCCAAAGTCTTTAGGGTTTTCAAAGATCAAGGAGTCGAGGAAACCTTGAAACCCTAAAAACGCTAAGCGGTAAATCAGTAGCTTGCTGAAGTGGCCGTAGAAATAGCCTCCATGCACATCCACTCCTTTTTAGATCGCCCGAAAAATCGACATACGCTTTCAGAAGCTTCACATAGTCAAAAAAACTTGAGGGGCGATCGTTGCTTATTGCAGATCATGACATTCATCAACTGGTGCTCTCGTCCGGGATAGTCCGTCTGATCGCGGTACTCCGTGCAGTCAAGGTAGGTAAACAAATCGGCGATCGATTCTGGGTCTGTCTTATGTGGAGCTAAGGATTCGTTATCACCCTCGCTCTCCTTCTTCTTACGGTTACCCTGACCTAAACTCCGATCTTCCCGTCCCAAAACCTTAACTCCAATGTATTGCAGCAAATGATCAACTTTGTTGCTTGTCATTTGCTTTAAGTTGACGATTCCATAGACGTTATCATTTTTACTCGGTAGATTGACCGTTACATTACCCAGCCGAAACCCTTGAGTTCGCGTTCTGGCAGGGTATGAGAAGTAGTTTGCTGCCGTTGACGCTAATCGCAGCGCCAAGTCGCCTTCGTTACTAAACAGGTAGGCTTCTTCAAATCGGCGCAGGGATGAGCGTAAGAAGTTTGTTCGCCCAGAAATAATTGTTCTTAACGGAATATCAGGAGAAACCAGCACCAATCGCCCCAAGGAGAAAACTCGGCCCACATGGGAGGGAGGTAATTTATCCAAGCTCGCTGAATTACCGATCGCATTCGGGTCGAACACATCCGAGAGAATTCGAATGACCTGCGTTGTAACAAACCCTCCCATACTGTGACCAATGAACGTGAGCCGAATCCGCCGCTTTTCCTCATTCCACCAGGTTGCGGCGGCTTCAAACTCTGCCTGACTATAATCAGGTCTATCAGCCTCTACAAAGCAGGCATAAATGGTTAGAAAAAGCCCATCGTCCAACTGGGCTAGTTTTCCCTGCTTCAGTGTGGGAAGCAAAAGCCGAAAGGCATCATCCTTGCGATCGCTCAATAGCGCCTGATTTGTTTCAATCAGTTCCCAGGTTTTTCTAACGGCCTTTGCCAGAAGAGCGGAGTCAACCGTTGATTGTTGGCTAACTGCTTGGGTAACGGTTGTAAATAACGAATCATGAATTTTTCGCTTAACCAATCCCAAATCGAGCTGTCGAATGAACTCCACCAGATCGGGCACCCCAAAATTCAATGCCCGAAATGAATCTCTGAAATAAACAATAATTCTCAGAATAAATAAACTGGCAACGAGCATTGATAAGGCGATGCCAATGATCACAGTGAAGGCCGAAAAACCAGTCACAATCCTGGAAGAAAAAGGAATAATGAAATAAGGCCAAGCAACGCAATGACTAGCCCGCTTCGGAAAAGAATTTTGAGAATAATGGGTAGGGATGTAGCCGCACTGTAAAGGCTTGCAGGAACGCTTTCAGACGGCCAACGGTACCCCAGGTAGACAAAGCTATTAGATTTATCAAAAATGGCTGAATCTCTTTGGTTCAAATATTTGCAGATGTCTGTCCAACCAAGACGAATGTAATCGGGTCCGTCAACTTCTTTTCCGTTTTGAATTGTTTTTTTAACGCCCGTATTATAGCCATGAATTTGAATCACTAAACCTGTGTAGCTGGGATTCGATTGGCTGTTTTGATAGAGGCATTCAACCACATCATAAATCGTTGGCGTAACCTCATCCGCCTCGTTTTCTAGTTCATTGTCTTCAATGTTAATGGGTGCTGTACTGCGTACAAAGTATCCCGGAATTTTCTGTGGCTGACCGTCGATCGTTTGATCTCGCCAAAATTCATCTACTAAAACATCCATTATGCAACCCTCATGTCGCAGGAATCTTGTTAGAGCAGCGGAGTCAGTCAATAATTTCTCGAATAACCCGAAAAATAATTGGCTGCATCCGTTGCCGTTCCAGGTTTATGATATGAATTGAACCTCTTCAGGGAGTTCTGACAGCGCGAAGATAGTGCGCGTACTATCTAATGCAACTCTGTCACAGGGAAAACAGGATTGACCTAGCCCAAAATCAGTATTCAGGGAACAAACACCACAGTAAAAACTCACTGGATTTTAACTCTGAATGATCGAATAATTGCCTTCAGCAATATCAATTCAAGCAGCCGTTCATTGATCTTCATTAAGTCATGGGTTACTGTGAGTTGGATTATTCGGCGTAGGGGTTGTAGAGGATGGAGGTCATTCCAGCGATCGATTTATTGGGAGGGCGTTGCGTTCGGCTATACCAGGGTGACTATGAGCAGGCACAAACGTTTGACGAGAATCCGGTATCGGTTGCTCGCCAGTGGGTTGCAGAAGGGGCAACTCGGCTACATCTGGTAGACCTTGATGGGGCAAAAGCTGGACACCCTGTCAATCTGGACGCAATTGAAGGGATCATCCAAGCGATAGACGTTCCAGTTCAGGTGGGAGGCGGCCTGCGCGATCGCCAAAGTGCAGCGAACCTTCTTCAACTGGGGGTTCAACGAGTAATTTTGGGGACAGTAGCCGTTGAGCAACCTGAACTGATCCGTCAACTCTCTGAGAAGTTTCCTGGACAAATTGTGGTGGGGATCGATGCCCGAAATGGACGGGTAGCAACGCGAGGTTGGCTGGAAACCTCAGAGGTGCTGGCAACGGATTTGGCTCAGCAGATGGCTGCCTTTGGAGTTGCCGCGATTATCTACACCGATATACATCGGGATGGCACTCTTCAGGGACCAAACCTGGAAGCCCTGCGAGAACTAGCCAGCAGCGTAAATGTTCCGACCATTGCTTCAGGAGGAGTTAGCTCTGTTACCGATTTGTTGAGTTTGTTGGCGTTGGAGCCTTGCGGAGTTGCTGGAGCGATCGTTGGTCGCGCCCTTTATACGGGTGATATTTCTCTTAAAGAGGCGCTACGAGCCGTAGGTCCGGGACGCTGGCAGGATGTTCCTCCTGACCTCGGTTCTTCAACGATCGCCTAGTACTTTATAGGGACGCCATCAGGGCGTCCCTATGGATAGTTTCTAAAAATGAATCAGCGTTCGGCTTCTTGCCACGTCGCGAATGAGGGGAATCCTGGAACGGATGTAGTTACTGAAAATCATTGTTTCATCGCCGTTCAGCGATCTCTGAGCGACTAGCTGCCTGAGCAGCCATTGAACCAGGCTGGTATCGTCCAGATTAAGCAGAACGTTAGATTGAGTCGCTTCTACCAGTGACCATAATTGGCGCAACATCAGAGGAGACATGCAACCTCTCCAAATAGACTAGGGACACATAGAAAGAAAGCTGTCAAGAACTTTCCTCTACGGTTAACCATAGCCAATCTAATTAAGTTCTCCTGGAGAACACATAAGTCGATACAAGAGTTACAAAATGCTTAATCATCTGATCCATAACTTGACCTAAGACTCATTTGAGTAAGGTAATACCAACTAAAAGAGATAAGGTGGCAGATGAAGAATAGGCGATGGGCGATGGGCGATGGGCAATAGGCGATAGACAATAAATCATGGAAATTGCCCATTGCCTTCTTCCTCATACGTCGCCTTCTCCATTCATCATTCCCTATTCCCTATATCCATCACCTTGCGGCGTAGACTTGCATCGGCTCTTTGATGAAACGGATATAGAGATGCCTGAAGGTAGACTTGAGAACGCGGGGTAAGCCAAAATCGATCGGCACCAGTGTTTCAGGGAGACGCCAATCCTCAATCTGGAGATCCTCGGGGTGGAACAGCGGAAATTGAATACCGTTTAAGTCAGAGCATAAACCCAACCGCTGGGATGCAACTATCGTAGGAACCAGCGCGGGATCAACCTTCAGAATTTCGATAATTGCGCGATCGAGTGCAAAGACATCGGCTGAAGCCCCTAACAGGTTTAAGCGGCGGGGATTGCCTCCACTCGGCCCATTTCCTTCATGACCAATGATGCCATCTAAAATGGTGAGATTGGGGTCGATTGCCCGTGCTGTTTCCACCAGCATGGTTCCAAAGCGATCGCGGTCTTTACCTGCTTCCATATGCCACCAGGCTTTCATTTTGCCCGGTACGCAGCCAAACAAATTCTTCACGCCCATCGTTAACGTAAGCTGCATGTGGGATTTCACCTTCGGAAGGTTAATCACCACGTCTGCTTCTATTGCTTCTTTTGAAAGAAGGAGATGATTAAACTCGTCGCTCACCGTCTGATAGCGCTTGCCATGAAACTCCACAATTGGCAAACCCAGCGCCTCTGTTAACGGAAGATACCCATTGGCTTTGGCAACGCCCAACGCACTACCAAACGCAGGACCATCCCCAGGAATGGCTTACCTCCCACTTCCTGAACCATCTGCGCTACACAGTAAACCACCTCAGGACGGGTTACACATTCCTTACCGGGTCGGCCTCCCGTTAATAGATTGGGTTTTAACAAAACACGATCACCCGGTTTTACAAAGGCAGCCATTCCACCCAAAGGCTCTAACAACGTTTCTAACGCACTCCGTAAAGCGGTGCGATCGTAGGACGAAGCCCGAACCAAACTGACCGATGGCTGATTCATGAGCACGAATTTTGAATAATTAAGTCTTTCCCCAAAGCTTATAGCAAAATTCCTTGAAGAGGTAGCCCAGGAATCTAAGAAAGGAGGGTGGTGCTGAAAGCAGCATGAATTGAAACGTCGTTCCAATTCATACAACTTCTAATTCATAGGTGGGATCAGCAACGCCGAAAGGAGAGTTAGAGAACGGGAAGGGATGGAATGAAAGAGGATGAAGTACTCGTTTTTAGCCTTTAGCCTTCATCCTTTAGCCTTCGTTCTCTCCCTCTCTCCTTGTCCCTTTCCCTCCATAGAGATCCTGTCAAACATTTCTGTCTATAAATTCGACATCACTGTTCGAGCAACATCTAGTGTCCGTTGAATGTCTTCTTCCGTGTGAGCTAGAGAGGTGAAGCCTGCTTCAAACTGAGAGGGCGCAAGATAAATACCTTGTTCTAACATTCCACGGTGAAAGCGGCTGAACTTAGTCAGGTCGGATGCTTTGGCATCTTCATAGTTGTGGACAGGACCTCCTGTAAAGAACAACCCAAACATGCCGCTAATCTGTCCTCCACAAACGGCATGGCCAGCATTCTTAGCAACTTCCAACAGACCATTTGACAACTGCTTTGTGATGCGATCCAACTGTTCATAGGTTCCCGGTTGCCGCAGAATTTCCAGTGTCTTAATGCCCGCTGTCATGGCTAATGGGTTGCCGGAAAGGGTACCAGCCTGGTACATTGGGCCAGCCGGAGCTACCATTTGCATAATATCTTTGCGCCCACCATAAGCTCCGACAGGCAGCCCACCACCGATCACCTTACCGAGAGTTGTCAAATCGGGAGTAATTCCAAATTTTTCCTGGGCACCACCGTAGGCAATCCGAAATCCGGTCATCACTTCATCAAACACAAGAAGTGCGCCGTGCTCGCGAGTGATTTCCCGTAGCCCTGCTAAAAAGCCAGCATCTGGCGGAATAAACCCGGCGTTACCAACGATCGGCTCCAAAATTACGCCAGCGATCTCACCGGGATTCTGCTCAAACAGCGCTGCAACAGCTTCCAGGTCATTAAAGGGGGCTGTCAACGTGTTGCCTGTTGTAGATTTAGGAACACCAGGGAGTCAGGCAGTCCAAGGGTTGCTACGCCAGAGCCTGCTTTCACCAGAAACATGTCGGCATGACCGTGGTAGCAGCCTTCAAACTTAACGATTTTCTCTCGTCCAGTAAAGGCCCGCATTAGACGCAATACAGACATGCAGGCTTCGGTACCAGAGTTAACAAAGCGAACCATTTCAATGCTGGGAACCGCATCAATGACCATTTCGGCCAAAACATTTTCCTGAGCGGAGGGTGCCCCAAAACTGGTCCCCTTCTCCAATGCATCGTGCAGCGCTTTAATTACATCAGGGTGGGTATGACCACAAATTGCAGGCCCCCAGGTGCCCACATAATCAATGTACTGATTACCATCCACATCCCAAATGTAGGCTCCTTTCACCCGATCAAATACGATGGGTTGCCCCCACCGATTTAAAGGCTCGCACTGGAGAGCTGACGCCACCGGGCATCAGTTTTTGAGCGGCAGAAAAATTTCTTCTGATTTGGTCGTTTTTAAGCTGCTAGTGATCAACGTTAACTCCTTAAATTTCTAAGACTAAATTTCCAAGACTAACCACTCTGCTAGTCAAAGAGCAGTCTGAAGAGGGATTCCCTTTTTCTGAGGCGATTTACCATCTGATTATCCCATCTGGTGGAAATGACGGTCATGTCTTATCGGACGAATCGGGATTTGCCCCTCAATATCCGCGATCGGCTCTCTGAAGCGGCTCAAAATCTCTATCGTGTAGCTTTTAATTCAGCAATTCAATGGTACGGCGAAGAAGACGCCGCCCATAGGATCGCTTTGAGTGCAGTCAGGAATCAGGCCGTAAGTCTCAACAGCACGCTATAAATTCCAGCAAACCAGCAAGGTTTACTTTCTTTAGAAAGATTACTGCGTAGAGAACAAAGGATGCGAAGAACTTCGCCACATCCTTTGTCATATTAGTGAATTGCACAAATGGACATTCCTTAACATGTCTCAGTTGGAAAGCCCTTCTGCCTGCAAATCACCAATCAGTTGATTCAAGTCATCAACATCCGCCTTGTAGACATTTCCACAAAAGTCGCAAATCGCTTCTGCCCCGTGATCCTCTTCGATCATGTCTTGCAGTTCGGCAATGCTAAACAGTTTCAGTGCGCCTAAGGCGCGATCGTAGGAACAGCCACAGTGAAATCGAAGCTGTTGCGCCTCAGGTACAACCTTCAAATCCATGTCCCCCAACAGTTGCTCAAAAATGTCAGGGAGGGTTTTCCCTCCTGCAATAGCGGTGTAAAGCCTGAAAGAGCGGTAATTCTTGACTCCAGTGCTTCAACCAATGCTTCATCTCTAGCAGCTTTGGGCATCACCTGAATCAGCATTCCACCTGCCGCTGTAACACCGTGAGTATCTAGCGATTCGCCCAGCATCAAAGCAGAAGGGGTTTGTTCTGAATGGGCCAGATAATGGGTGATGTCTTCGCCAATCTCCCCGGAAACCAATTCAACGGTGCTGGTATAGGGTACTCACTGCCAACGTCTCTCAAGACATAGACGTAACCTAACCGTCCAACCGCCATACCCACATCCAGCTTGCCTTTGGCGTTTGTTGGTAGCTCCACTTCTGGATGATCCACATATCCCCGAACTGTACCGTTTAAGCCTGCATCCACAATTACTCTGCCAAGGGGACCGTCTCCCCGAATACGGATGCTGACACGCGATTCAGGACGCTTCATGTTGGAAGCAAGCAAAAGCCCAGCCGACATTGTCCGACCGAGCGCTGCTGTTGCAACGTAGGAAAGCTTATGACGCTGTCTGGCTTCCTCGATCAATCGAGTTGTAATTGCTCCTACAGCCCGAATGCCACCCTCAGCCGCAGTTGCTCGAACTAACTGGTCAGCCATGAAAAACCTAACGTTTCTTAATACTCCATCTCTATTCTAAGAGGTGAAAAGGGAAGGGTGAACGGCAAAGAATTCTGGCATATAGGAATTCATTGATTCACCCTGCACTTCTCAATCGGCAGACTACTCCTTCAATGTTCCCTCACCTCTTTTCCTTTGGCATACTGTATCAGTAGCCCCATTAACATTAACTATGCTTGGAACTTTTCAGCAAAGCAGCTTGCGGATCGAGATTGCAGCCTCAGAGCAATCACTAAAGGAGAGTTTAACCTCCCCGCAAAACTTCAGCAGTGGCTTGCTCCTATTCGACTTGACCGTGGGTTACCTGAGCAGTTACAACCAGGATTGACCTATATCAGTTGGGTAGGACCCGTTCCAATCCAGCATCACGTTGATCGGGTAGAGTCAAACTGCTTAAGGGTGTTATTAAGTAAGGGTGTTGACGGCTTTCAGGAGTGGTATTGGGGAGATGGTTGGGTCCAATCCCGTTTAGAAGGGATCTCCCTACTCCGTTGAATCTTGGGCAAACGCTGAGTCTTCTCCGACTGCGGCAGTTTTTGGCGCGGCAAAATGAAGTGCAGCAACGTTAGAGAGGCAACAGCCTCAAGTTAGTGACCATCATTAATGTTGATAGTGGAGAAATTTAATGAAACGACGGTGGGCTTTGAGCATTCCAGCAGCTGTTGGAGCGGGTTTTGTTGCTTTGACGACGATCGGTACTGTTGGGTTGCACAATCACCCAGCGTTAAGTAGCGAAAACCCTGCCAACGTTGGGTCGTCTGCGATCGCCCAGACAAGCGAAACGGCTCCTCCCATCACCACCACATCGGGGGCAGCAGAAGTTGCCCTAGCCCGTCACCTGAAAAGTGTCGGAGCCAAAATGTATGGGGCTTACTGGTGCCCCCACTGCCATGAACAACTGTCGGCATTTGGGCAGCAGGCAGTTCTGCAACTCCCTTACATCGAATGCGCTGATGGCGGAAAAATGCCCGCCCCGATCTCTGCAAAGCAGCCAATATTGAAGGCTATCCCACCTGGAAAATCAAAGGAAAGACCCTTCTTGGCGCACAGTCCCTGAACGATCTTGCAACTGCTTCTGGCTACCGAGGTTCTCGCAACTTTAAGAATCCAGCGCCAAGATGAGTGATAGGAAGCCCGCAAGGGAGAATTAGTTGAAGACGCATTGCGTCTTCAACTAATCCCCTCAAAACAACTATTTTTATTAATGAGAACCTTCCGGGTTTAGGTTACCCCGAACGCGAAGACGAACGGAGTCCGCATGGGAAGGGAGTCCCTCAGCCGTTGCCAAAACGTCGATCGCCCCTGCTACTTTCTGTAGGGCTGTGGGTGAGTATTGAATGAGGCTGGAGTGTTTGAGGAAGGTTTCTACTCCCAAAGCGGAGGCATACCGGGCTGATCCCGACGTTGGCAGCGTGTGATTTGGACCTGCCAGATAATCGCCAACAGCCTCCGGCGTAGAGGTACCAAGAAAAATAGCGCCTGCATGACGGATTTTATCCAGCAAGCTCCACGGGTCATCAATCTCCAATTCCAGATGTTCGGGAGCAAACTCGTTGGAAAGCTCCGCGGCAACTTCCAGCGATTCCACAACGACCACCAGGCCATAATGGGCGATCGCTTTTTCCGTCAGCAGTCGTCGGGGATGGTCTACCAGTTGTCGCTCTACCTCTTCTACCACCTTGCGCGCTAGCACCGAGTCATCAGTAAGAAGAATGGCAGCAGCCATCTGGTCATGCTCCGCCTGCGCCAGCATGTCAGCAGCAACGTGGACAGGGTTGGCAGCCTTGTCCGCAATAATCAATACCTCAGATGGGCCAGCTAGAGAGTCAATTCCAACAGTGCCATAGACAAGCTTCTTCGCCAGGGTGACATAAATGTTACCGGGGCCAGTGATCACATCGACTTTAGGAATAGTTTCAGTACCGTAAGCAAGTGCCGCGATCGCCAGCCCGCCTACCCGATAAATTTCCTCTACGCCAGCTTCCTGGGCGGCAACCAGAACGGCGGCATTAATCCCCTTCTCACTGCCTGGAGGAGTCGCCATCACAATTCGAGGAACGCCTGCCACCTTCGCCGGAACAGCGTTCATTAAAACGGTACTGGGGTAAGCCGCCTGCCCTCCCGGTACGTATAAACCTGCACGATCGACCGGAGTATAGCGTTTTCCTAACACCACCTCATCTTCGGCAAAGTGGACCCAGCTCTTTGGAACGCGCTGACGATGAAACGACTCAATTTGACGGCAGGCCAACCGGATTGCTTCAAGAGTTCTTTCGAAACTTGCTGGTAGGCAGCGTCTAACTTTGAGCCATCAACCCGTAATTCTTCTAGTTTCAGATCTAACTGGTCAAACTCTGAGGTGTAGTGCAATAGCGCCCGATCCCCTGGCGTTTTACCGCCTGAAGCACTTCCCGCACCGTTGCCTCTTTATGTATGACCTGATCATCGTTGGTGCGATCGCAGATTCGTCGCAGTTCCGTTCGTGCCTCAGACCGCTGAGTAATAATTCGCAGCATGGAGTAGGAATGCCAGTCTTAGGAGTTGCCCGATCAAGAACAGGGTTGCAATGACTATCTAAACAACCGTAGCTGTCAGATGCACCTGTACTCGTTACTCTAGCTTAACCTGTATTTTTGGGGGATCACGTAATCGTTTGATGGAGATGCTATAGTAATTTATCTAGCATCTTGTGTGTTTGTCCAATCAGAGTTCAATCGTTAGAGTCTTCGGGATTTATCGTGGCCAATATTAAATCTGCCATCAAGCGGGTCGAAGTTGCTGAGCGCAATCGTTTGAGAAACAAAAGCTATAAGTCAGCAGTGAAAACGCTGATGAAGAAATATCTTGCTGCGGTTAGTAACTATGCTGCTAACCCCAGTCCAGAGTCGATGCAAGAAGTTCAAAGCAGCATGGCGTCTGCTTACAGCAAGATTGACAAAGCCGTGAAGCGGGGAGCGTTGCATCCAAATAATGGTGCCCGTAAAAAATCTCACCTGGCTCAGGCGCTGAAAAAGCACGATGCTCCTAAGTCAACTGCATCCTAAACAGACGGCAACAGCTTAATTAATTCCGCTGACCTAGGTAAGCTACTCTAAATAGGTAAGCAACCTAGGCATTAAGCTGAAGGTCCCTAGCTAAGCTAATTGGTTTCCTTAATTTTACATAGTCATGCAGTTGATTGACACACACGTTCATATCAACTTTGATCTCTTTCAGCCCGACCTGGATGAGGTTGCGTCCCGCTGGCGTGATGCTGGTGTGGTGCAGCTTGTTCATTCCTGCGTTGAGCCTGCTGAATTTGTCCAGATTCAAGCACTTGCCGATCGTTTTCCCGAACTGTCCTTCGCCGTTGGGCTTCACCCACTGGACGTGGAGGAGCGCTGGAGTGATGCGTCTGCTGATGAAATTCGTAGTTTGGCCCAGTCTGACCGTCGAGTAGTAGCCATCGGGGAAACAGGGCTGGACTTTTTCAAAGCGACGAATCAAGTGCAGCAGAAGCAAGCGTTTGAAGCTCAGTTAGCGATCGCCCGAGAGCTTGATCTACCCGTCATTATCCACTGTCGAGATGCGGCAACTGAAATGGCGGCGTTACTTCGTCAGTTCTGGCAAACGCATGGGCCAGTACGGGGAGTGATGCACTGTTGGGGAGGAACTCCTGAGGAAACTCAGTGGTTCTTGAATTTGGGGTTCTACGTTAGCTTTAGCGGAATTGTTACGTTCAAAAATGCGGCTCAGGTTCAAGCGTCAGCTCAGATGGTTCCAGACGATCGACTTCTAATCGAAACCGATTGTCCTTTCCTGGCTCCCGTTCCAAAGCGTGGCGAAAAGCGAAACGAGCCTTCCTACGTCCAATACGTTGCCCAACAAGTTGCTCGTCTGCGAAATGTGCCCTTGGAGCAGTTGGCTGCTCAAACAACCCAAAATGCTTGCCAGTTGTTTAAGCTATCTATCGCTCAACTCCCTCAACTTGTTTAGTACGCTTGACTGATCCACAGATTTTTGCTAAAGATCGACCCGAAATTAAGATTTTTGCGTCATAATAGATAGGAGCGTCCGTACAGATGAACAGTCCCCTAAATCTATCCGGTTCTCTGCTGAAAACGCTAAGTCACCTTTTGTCGAAGAAATTGTTGCAAGAAAACCTGTTGCAAGAAAACCGTCTAGCTAGCAATTGACTATTGTTGGACCGACCTCTGGGGTAGAAGTATCCCCCTGCATGGAACACTACTAAATGACTGGAGATTAGCCCTGAACTGCCAATTGCCGATTTAACTGAATAACTGCGCGCTTGGGTTCTAACTGGAATCCAGGAATTTTGTATTGACTTATTCGTACAAACTCTATAAAATCTGGGATTCGCGCTGCGCGTGAACCTTCTGAAGGAGACGCATGACTGAGCTGACTTACAATACACCCGCCTTTACTTTACCAGACCTGGTTGAGATTCAGCGGGCGAGTTTCCGTTGGTTTCTTGAAGAGGGGCTGATTGAGGAACTGGATAGTTTCTCCCCAATTACTGATTACACAGGCAAGCTAGAGCTTCATTTTCTAGGCAAGGATTATAAGCTCAAACGCCCCAAGTATGACGTTGACGAGGCAAAACGGCGTGACAGCACCTATGCCGTACAAATGTATGTGCCAACGCGTCTGGTCAACAAGGAAACCGGCGAAATCAAAGAGCAAGAGGTTTTCATTGGTGATCTGCCCCTCATGACCGACCGGGAACCTTCATCATCAACGGGGCAGAACGAGTCATCGTTAATCAGATTGTCCGTAGTCCTGGTGTTTACTACAAGTCAGAAACCGACAAAAACGGACGGCGAACCTACAATGCCAGCCTGATCCCGAACCGGGGCGTGGCTGAAGTTTGAAACCGATAAGAATGACCTGGTTTGGGTTCGAATCGACAAAACTCGTAAGCTGTCTGCTCAAGTGCTGCTGAAGGCATTGGGGCTGAGTGACGGTGAAATTTTTGATGCGCTGCGGCATCCCGAATACTTCCAGAAGACGATCGAGAAAGAAGGCCAGTTTGGCGAAGAAGAAGCCCTCATGGAGCTTTATCGCAAGCTCCGTCCTGGTGAACCTCCAACCGTATCGGGTGGTCAGCAGCTGTTAGATTCCCGCTTCTTTGATCCCAAGCGTTATGACCTGGGCAAAGTGGGTCGCTATAAGCTCAACAAAAAATTACGCCTGAATGTTCCTGAGCAAATCCGCGTACTCACGCCTCAAGATATTCTGGCGGCGATCGACTATCTGATTAACCTGGAATTTGACATTGGCAACGTTGATGATATCGACCATTTGGGCAATCGTCGGGTCCGATCCGTTGGGGAATTGCTGCAGAACCAGGTGCGGGTTGGTTTGAACCGATTGGAGCGGATCATTCGTGAGCGGATGACCGTTTCAGATGCGGATTCCTTAACCCCTGCGTCTCTGGTTAACCCGAAACCTCTGGTAGCGGCTATCAAAGAGTTCTTTGGATCCTCTCAGCTATCCCAATTCATGGATCAGACGAATCCGTTAGCTGAGTTGACCCATAAACGGCGTTTGAGCGCCCTTGGTCCTGGTGGTTTGACGCGGGAACGGGCGGGTTTTGCAGTACGAGACATCCACCCCTCCCACTACGGACGCATTTGTCCGATCGAAACGCCAGAAGGTCCAAACGCTGGCCTGATTGGTTCACTGGCAACCCATGCTCGCGTCAACGCCTATGGGTTCATTGAGACCCCTTCCTTCGTGTGGAAAACGGGCGGGTGCGTCGGGATATTGCCCCCGTCTACATGACGGCGGATGAGGAAGATGACTTGCGCGCAGCACCTGGGGATGTCTCTTTGGATGAGGAAGGGCGGATCCTGGGTGAACAAGTACCCGTTCGTTACCGCCAAGAATGGACGACAACAACCCCTGACCAGGTTGACTATGTTGCCGTTTCTCCCGTGCAGATCATTTCAGTGGCGACCTCTCTAATTCCCTTCCTGGAGCACGATGATGCGAACCGGGCGTTGATGGGATCGAACATGCAGCGTCAGGCCGTTCCTCTTCTGCGTCCAGAACGTCCGCTAGTAGGCACTGGTCTTGAAGCTCAGGCCGCTCGCGACTCCGGTATGGTCATCGTGAGCCGGACGGATGGGGAAGTTACGTTTGTTTCGGCAGATAAAATTCGAGTCCGGGATCCCCAAGGGCGCGAGACTGAATATCAGCTCCAGAAGTACCAGCGATCGAACCAGGATACGTGTCTAAACCAGCGTCCGATCGTGTTTGTTGGCGACAAGGTTGCAGCAGGTCAAATTCTGGCTGATGGTTCTGCCACTGAGAAGGGAGAACTGGCGCTGGGGCAGAACATTCTGGTTGCCTATATGCCCTGGGAAGGCTACAACTACGAGGACGCGATTCTGATTAGCGAACGTCTCGTAATGGACGATGTTTATACGTCCATTCACATTGAAAAGTACGAGATTGAAGCTCGCCAGACCAAACTGGGACCTGAGGAAATTACGCGTGAAATCCCGAACGTTGGGGAAGATGCGCTGCGTCAGTTAGATGAAACCGGCATTATTCGAATTGGTGCCTGGGTTGAAGCAGGCGATATTCTGGTTGGAAAGGTGACACCAAAAGGGGAATCCGATCAGCCACCGGAAGAGAAGCTGCTGCGCGCCATTTTTGGTGAGAAAGCCAGGGACGTGCGGGATAACTCGCTCCGCGTTCCAAACGGCGAAAAGGGACGGGTTGTGGACGTGCGCGTTTTCACCCGTGAGCAAGGGGATGAACTGCCGCCCGGTGCCAATATGGTGGTCCGTGTTTATGTTGCGCAGAAGCGTAAGATTCAGGTGGGCGACAAAATGGCAGGCCGTCACGGGAACAAGGGTATTATTTCCCGGATACTTCCGGTTGAGGATATGCCTTATCTGCCCGATGGTACTCCCGTTGACATTGTGCTGAACCCGTTAGGGGTGCCTTCACGGATGAACGTCGGCCAGGTTTATGAGTGCTTGCTGGCATGGGCTGGGCAGAACCTAAACGTGCGGTTTAAGGTCATTCCTTTTGACGAAATGCATGGGGAAGAGAAATCTCGCGAAACAGTTCACAGCAAATTGAAGGAAGCACGGGAAGAGGTTCTGGGAGCAACCGATGGTGAACGGGGTGACTGGTTGTTCAATGCTGACAATCCCGGCAAAATCCAGGTTTACGATGGTCGTACTGGGGAACCGTTCGATCGCCCAGTAACGGTCGGAAAAGCCTACATGCTGAAGCTGGTTCACCTGGTGGATGACAAGATTCATGCTCGTTCCACCGGTCCCTACTCGCTGGTTACTCAGCAGCCATTGGGTGGTAAGGCCCAGCAGGGCGGTCAGCGGTTTGGAGAAATGGAGGTGTGGGCACTGGAAGCATTTGGTGCTGCCTATACTTTGCAGGAACTTCTCACCGTTAAATCTGATGATATGCAGGGCCGGAACGAGGCATTGAACGCGATCGTGAAGGGTAAGGCAATTCCCAGACCGGGTACGCCTGAATCCTTCAAAGTGTTAATGCGTGAACTTCAATCGCTGTGTCTGGATGTCGCCGTTCACAAACTCGATACCAGAGAGGACGGCACCAGTCGGGATTCGGAGGTTGATCTGATGGCAGACGTGAATAGCCGTCAGCCCTCCAGGCCAACCTATGAATCCATCTCTAGAGATGAAATGGACGACAGCGATGAGTAGTTGAGGGAATAGGGAGTGGGGAGTAGGGAGTAGAGGATTTAGGACTATCCGACTCTCATCTCCCCACTCCGCAACTCCTTCCCTTTTGCTACGCGTACAAACAAATAGAAGGAATACATTACGATGCCAAAGCTAGAACAGCGATTTGACTATGTAAAGATTGGTCTGGCATCTCCAGAACGAATTCGTCAATGGGGAGAACGGACGCTTCCCAACGGGCAAGTTGTGGGTGAAGTAACTAAGCCGGAGACCATTAACTACCGGACATTGAAGCCAGAAATGGACGGTTTGTTTTGTGAGCGCATCTTTGGTCCGGCGAAGGATTGGGAATGCCACTGCGGTAAATATAAACGGGTGCGTCACCGGGGAATTGTCTGTGAGCGCTGTGGGGTAGAGGTCACCGAATCCCGCGTGCGACGGCACCGGATGGGCTACATCAAGCTGGCTGCTCCCGTTGCCCATGTCTGGTATCTCAAAGGGATCCCAAGCTACATGGCAATTTTGCTGGATATGCCGCTGCGGGACGTGGAGCAAATTGTTTATTTCAACGCATACGTTGTCTTGAATCCCGGCAACTTTGACGGACTAACCTACAAGCAGCTACTGACCGAAGATCAGTGGATCGAGATTGAGGACCAAATCTACAGCGAGGATTCCCAACTCCGGGATGTGGAAGTTGGTATTGGGGCTGAAGCGCTTCAACGATTGCTGCAAGACATTGACCTGGAGAAAGAAGCGGAACAGTTGCGGGAGGAAATTGCCACGTCCAAGGGACAAAAGCGAGCGAAGTTGATCAAGCGTCTGCGGGTGATTGACAACTTTATCGCAACCGGGTCGCAACCGGATTGGATGGTGCTCTCCGTCATTCCGGTGATTCCTCCCGACTTGCGTCCAATGGTCCAGTTGGACGGTGGACGATTTGCGACTTCTGACCTGAATGATCTGTATCGTCGAGTGATCAACCGAAACAATCGGTTAGCCCGTCTTCAAGAAATCCTGGCTCCCGAGATTATCGTTCGTAACGAAAAGCGGATGCTTCAGGAAGCTGTTGATGCGCTAATCGACAATGGTCGTCGGGGACGGACAGTTGTTGGTGCCAACAACCGTCCTCTAAAATCCCTGTCGGATATTATCGAAGGGAAGCAGGGCCGATTCCGTCAAAACCTGTTGGGTAAACGGGTGGACTACTCCGGTCGTTCTGTAATTGTGGTTGGTCCTAAGCTCAAGATTCACCAGTGCGGGTTGCCGAGGGAAATGGCGATCGAACTCTTCCAGCCCTTCGTTATCCATCGCTTGATTCGTCAGGGTTTGGTGAACAACATTAAGGCGGCTAAAAATTGATTCAGCGCAACGACCCAACCGTTTGGGATGTGCTGGAAGAAGTGATTGATGGTCACCCTGTGTTACTAAACCGGGCACCTACCCTTCACCGCTTGGGGATCCAAGCATTTGGTTTCATTCTGGTAGAGGGCCGAGCCATTCAACTGCACCCACTGGTTTGTCCAGCATTTAACGCTGACTTTGACGGCGACCAAATGGCCGTCCACGTTCCGTTGTCGCTGGAATCCCAGGCAGAAGCACGCCTGCTGATGTTGGCGTCAAACAATATTCTGTCGCCAGCAACAGGCCGTCCCATCATTACTCCTAGCCAGGACATGGTTTTAGGTTGCTACTACCTGACTGCCGAGAATCCAGATGCAACAAAGGGAGCCGATCGCTACTTTGCCAACCTGGAGGATGCCATCATTGCCTACGAGCAGGAAGAAGTTGATTTGCATGCCTATGTCTGGGTGCGCTTCGATGGTTTGGTGGAAGCGGATGAATCTGATGCAGATGTTCTGGAAGAGCAGACATCCCCAGATGGCACAGTGACCAGATTATACAAGTACCGTCGGGTGCGACAAGACGCAGATGGGAATTTAATTTCTCAGTACGTTCGAACAACGCCGGGACGAATTATCTACAACAAGACCATTCAGGATGCCTTAGCAGTCTAAGGCAGGGACTTTAGATTTTAGATTTCGGACTATCGATTAAGGGTCGTGGTCTGAAATCTAAAATCTGCAATCGACAATCCAATTACGGTAGAGGCGGGGTTAACCGATGGCAGAGCAGAGCAACCAACCAATTTTTCGTAACCGGATCATTAACAAAGGTCAGTTAACCCGGTTAATTTCTTGGGCATTTACAAACTATGGAACAGCCCGAACAGCCCAAATGGCTGACATGATCAAGGATTTAGGTTTCCGGTACGCAACGAAAGCTGGGGTTTCCATCAGTGTTGATGATTTGCAGATACCCCCAGTAAGCGAAAGCTGCTTGAGGCTGCCGAGGAAACCATTCGTGAGACAGAAGAACGTTACAGCCGGGGAGAAATTACCGAGGTTGAACGATTCCAAAAGTAATCGACACCTGGAACGGAACCAGTGAAGAGCTGAAAGACGAAGTGGTGCGGAACTTCAAGGCGAACAATCCGCTCAACTCCGTTTATATGATGGCGTTCTCAGGAGCGAGAGGAAATATCTCCCAGGTTCGTCAGTTAGTCGGTATGCGAGGATTGATGGCCGATCCGCAGGGTGAAATTATTGACCTGCCCATTAAGACAAACTTCCGAGAAGGGCTGACTGTTACGGAGTATATCATCTCCTCCTACGGTGCCCGTAAAGGATTGGTAGACACGGCGCTGCGAACGGCAGACTCTGGTTACTTGACCCGTCGTTTGGTGGACGTTTCCCAGGATGTGATTATTCGCGAACTGGATTGCGGTACCCAGCGAGGAATTCCACTGGAAAGTATGAAAGATGGCGATCGCACTCTGATCCCACTCAAAACCCGTCTTTTGGGTCGGGTACTGGCGCAGGATGTTCTTCACCCGACAACAGGGGAAGTGGTTGCAGCCCGTAATCAAGACATTTCGGATGAACTGGCAGAGGAAATTGCCCGTGCCGGGGTAGAGGATGTGGTTGTCCGATCGCCGCTAACCTGCGAAGCAACCCGCTCCGTTTGCCAGCACTGTTACGGATGGAGCTTGGCCCATGCCAAGATGGTAGACATTGGTGAAGCCGTGGGAATTATCGCCGCCCAATCGATTGGGGAACCTGGCACCCAGCTCACCATGCGAACCTTCCACACGGGTGGGGTATTTACGGGAGAAATGGCCCGTCAGGAGCGAGCAAACTTTGAAGGCACCATTAAGTTTCCCAAGAAGCTGCGGACCCGAGCCTACCGTACCCGTCATGGGGAAGATGCCCTCACCGTTGAATCCCTCGACGCCAACTCCAAAATCACGCTGGATGGGAAAGATGGGCAGCAGCAATCCTTCTCTGTGGCGCAGGGAGCAACCCTGCTGGTGCGCGATGGTCAAAAGGTAAAAGAAGGCCAAATTCTAGCGGAAGTCCCCTAACGGGCCGGAAACCGTAAGACGACAGAAAAAGCGGCCAAGGACGTTGCTTCTGACATGGCGGGCGCTGTAAAGTTTGCAGATCTCGTTCCAGAAGAGAAAAAGGACCGTCAGGGGAACACCACTCGGATTGCCCAACGGGGCGGTTTGCTTTGGATTCTTTCGGGGAAGTCTATAACCTTCCCCGGTGCAGAACCGATTGTCAACAACGGCGATCGAGTGGAAACCGGCGGTGTTATTGCAGAAACCAAACTGGTAACAGAACACGGGGGCACCGTTCGCTTGCCCGATGAAACAGAAGGCAAGGGTGGACGGGAGGTTGAAATCATTACGGCCTCCGTTCTGCTTGACCAGGCGAGAGTCCGGGTGGAAAGCTATCAGGGCAGGGATCACTACCTGATTGAGACCAATCACAATCAGCTTTTCTCGCTGAAGGCAACTCCCGGCACCAAGGTAACGAATAACCAGGTTGTGGCCGAACTGATTGACGACCACTACCATACCCAGACCGGAGGAATCATCAAGTACTCTGGCGTAGAAGTTGCCAAGCGCGGCAAAGCCAAGCATGGGTACGAAGTGGTGAAGGGGGAACCCTGCTTTGGATTCCTGAGGAAGCGCACGAAGTCAACAAGGATATTTCGTTGTTGATGGTTGAGGATGGTCAGTATGTTGAGGCAGGCACAGAAGTCGTCAAAGACATCTTCTGTCAGAGCAATGGGGTGGTTGAAGTTACCCAGAAGAATGACATTCTGCGGGAAATTGTCATCAAGCCCGGTGACTTGCACATGATTGATAACTTGGACGACATCCTCACGAAGGAAAGCATCCTGGTTAATCCTGGGCAAGAAGTTATGCCAGGGCTGACGGTCAACGAACTGCGCTACGTCGAGTATGTCGAAACCCCGAAGGCCCAGCGTTGCTGCTGCGTCCTGTAACGGAGTTTGCCGTACCCGATGAACCCTCCGTTCCCAGCCAGGAGTCAACCAGTGAAGAGTCTGGACGATCAATTCGTCTGCGAGCCGTTCAACGGTTGCCCTATAAGGATGGAGAGCGGGTCAAGTCGGTTGAAGGACTGGAACTGCTCAAAATTCAACTGGTGCTAGAGATCGATCAGGATGCCCCTCAACTGGCGGCCGACATCGAACTGGTACCTGATGAAACTGACCCAGAAATGCTGCGACTCCAGCTCGTGATTCTGGAATCGTTGGTCATCCGCCGAGACATTGCGGCAGATCCAACCCAGGGAAGCACTCAAACTCGCGTCTTGGTGAAAGATGGCGACCAGATTGCGCCTGGAGCGGTGGTTGCCCGTACCGAAATCCAATGTAAGGAAGCCGGTGAAGTTCAGGGAATTCGGCAAGGTGCTGAAGCGATTCGACGCATTCTGGTGGTCAGGAGTGCCGACCAGGTGGTCATCAGTACTAACGGCAAGACCCCAAGTGTGAAAGCTGGAGACTTGCTCGTGGCTGGTGCTGAGCTTGCTTCCGGCCTCCCCTTGAGGAATCGGGCCAGGTGTTGAAGGTCGAGGATTCTCAGGTGACCTTGCGTCTTGCTCGTCCCTATCGGGTTTCTCCTGGTGCAGTGTTGCACATTGATGACGGGGATCTGGTACAGAGGGGTGATAACCTGGTGCTGCTTGTATTTGAGCGGACAAAAACCGGGGACATCATTCAGGGTCTTCCTAGAATTGAGGAACTGCTGGAAGCTCGTAAACCAAAGGAAGCTTGTGTCCTGGCGGAGCGAGCAGGAACCGCTCAAGTGGTCTATGGGGACGATGATTCGGTTGAAGTCAAAGTGATTGAAACCGATGGCGTCGTCACCGATTACCCCATTAGCCCGGGGCAGAACGTGATTGTCTCAGACGGTCAGGAAGTCAACGCGGGTGAGCGGTTAACCGATGGCCCTGCGAATCCTCACGATCTTCTAGAAGTGCTGTTTAAGGCAAACCGGGAGACACGGGGTGTTCATGACTCTTCACTCCTCAGCTTGCGGGAGGTGCAGATGTTCCTGGTGAACGAGGTTCAGTCAGTGTACCAGTCTCAGGAATTGATATTTCCGACAAGCACATTGAGGTGGTCGTCCGTCAGATGACGTCAAAGGCCAGGGTCGATGATGGTGGCGATACCACGATGCTGCCTGGTGAGTTGGTCGAACTGTACCAGGTGGAGCAGGTCAACGAGGCGATGTCGATTACGGGTGGCGCTCCGGCAGAATACACACCTGTTCTGTTGGGAATTACCAAAGCATCGCTGAATACGGACAGCTTCATCTCGGCAGCGAGCTTCCAGGAGACGACACGGGTTCTGACAGAGGCCGCGATCGAAGGAAAATCCGACTGGCTGCGTGGTCTGAAGGAAAACGTCATCATTGGTCGTTTGATCCCGGCGGGGACAGGCTTCAACGCCTACGAAGAAGTGGGAAGTCCTGACATTGACCTCTCCTACGATGGCATCAGTGTCTTTGATGATGATGCCGACCTGAAGGATGTCGTGTTAGGCGATCGCACCGCTCGTGCCTACGGTCTGGATAGCTTTGAAGATCGACCCAGCTTCAGCTTCGAAAACATCGGCATGACCCCAGACAGCCAACCCTTCTCTCCAATTTTGGACGATGAGGATTTGGTTGCAGATGACATGGGTGGTGACGATGACGAGGATGACGAGGATGACGAGGATGACGACGAATAGGTACTAATGGGTTTACGCATGTAATTAATTGGTAATTGGTAATTGTGATACGGCCATTACCCATCACTAACTACCAATTACCAACCCACGCATTTTACTCTAAAGGCGCGATCGATCGCGCCTTTTTTGCCATCCAGTTATTCTGAAGCTGTATGGTAGGTGGTAGGTGATAGGGCAAAACAGCCGCATGTCCGACTTGGAGCCTAACCATCTGTCCTAACCAGCTCTCGTGCCGCTATATACCGACGGATCAACCTTTCTATCCCTACCACCTGCCACCTGCCACCTGCCAACCCATGAACACCATTACGCTTAACCTTGATCCAATCATTCACTTGACCGACGAGCAGTTCTATTTGCTCTGCCAGGCCAATCGGGATGTGAAATTTGAACGTACCCCAGAAGGAGAATTAATCATCGTGTCACCCGTTGGAGGCAAGGGAGGAAAAGGAGAAGCCGATCTAATTAGCCCAGTCTGGTTTTGGAATCAGCAGACTAAATTGGGGGTTGTGTTTAGCTCCTCGACGATCTTTAATTTGCCAGAGGGGGCGATCGTTCTCCCGATGTTGCCTGGGTTGCTCTGGAACGATGGGAGGCATTAACTCCAGAACAGCAGGAAGGGTTTCCACCGATTTGTCCCGACTTTGTAATTGAACTCCGATCGCGGACGGACAAACTGAAGCCGCTCCAGAAGAAGATGCAGGAATATCTGAAAAGCGGATTGCGGCTCGGTTGGCTAATCGATCCTCAGAATAATCAAGTTGAAATTTATCGAGCGGGGCAACCCGTGGAAATTATTGCGGTGCCAGCTAACCTTTCCGGAGAAGACGTGCTTCCCGGTTTTGTTTTAAGGGTATGAATGCTGCTCCAAAAGAAAGGCTTTCGGCAAAGCCACGCTGAATTTTAGCGTACGTAAAGACTTCCAAGGCGGACGTGAACGATCGCTTACTCATAGCGAATTTCATTCATGAAGCCTGCCATTAAACTAATTTCGGTGTGAACACTTTGAAACTTGTCTGCCAGTTTTTCAAAGGTAATTTCTTCCGTTCCCTGACGACCAACCAGCACGACCTCATCTCCCTAGTTCACCTTGTCGAGCACATCTGTCACGTCAACTGTTGTAATGTTGAGCGAAACCCGTCCGATAACGGGGCAATGTTGGCCGTGAATCAGAACAATTCCTTTATTGAATAGGGAGCGGGGATAGCCTTCCCCAAACCCAACGGGAAGCGACGCAATCAGACTATCCCGTTGGGTGATAAATAAACTGCCATAGCCGATCAGTTCTCCCGCAGGAACGTTTCGCACCTGGGCAACTCTAGTTTTAACGGACATTACAGGCTTTAATTCAGGCGGATTGGCAAACGCCTGGGAGGTCCGCACACCATAGCAAGCTGCTCCAACCCGCACCAGGCTGTTGCACCGGGAGCCAACCGGACAGTAGCAGCGCTATTGTGCGTATGAATCAAAACGTCATCGGGAAGGTCATCATTCAGGGCGCTGCGCAGGCTGTAAAAGCGTTCTAGTTGTTTCTCTGTAAAAAGCAAGATCGTGACCATCGGCTGAAGCAAAATGGGTCATGATGCCAGCAATCCTTAATCCAGGAAGGGCACAAGCTTTGCGGATGAGATCAATTTGCGATGGAAAAAATCCGCGCCCATACCCGTATCGATATTGATATGAACCGGAATTTTTCTGCCTCGCTTAATGCCTGCTGCTGACAGATAGTTGGCTGCTTCCACGCTACCGATCTGTTCCTCAATCTGAAGCCGATCGCAGGATTCCTCCAACTCCTCCGGCAATGCCAATCCTTAACCGCATCAAAGGGATGTCTAATCCTAATTCCCGAATTGTAGTGGCTTCAGGATTCGTGCAAATCCCGATATAATCGGCCCCGGAGCTGGCTGCGAGCGGCGCTAAGGCCCCTAAACCATGCCCATAGGCATTGGCCTTCATGACAACGCACAGCTTTGACGGGGCAACCCACGTTCGCAGATGGAATGAATGTCCGATCGATTGCTTAGAGTGGGGTTTATGGCTTTATTTGGGGCAACCAGGGAGCGATTTCGATGATTGAATCTGACCAACAGGTGGCCATCCTTCTGCATGAAGGGATTCGCGGAACGCACGGAAAAACGGGGCTAGCCATGCTGCGGTACTCCGATGCCGAGATAGTGGTGGTGATCGATCGCGAATGTGCCGGGGAATCTCTAGTCGAGTTGACTGGAATACCCAGGGACGTGCCGATCGTGGCTTCAGCAGAGGACGCGTTGAAGTATCAACCAGATGTGCTGGCAATTGGTATTGCCATGTTGGGCGGGGTGTTGCCGGAGGATTGGCGGCAGGATGTACGGGATGCGATCGCGGCGGGTGTTTCTATCGCGAATGGGTTGCACACCTGTTTACAGGACGATCCGGAGTTCAAGGCGTTGCTCAAACCGGGACAGTGGATTTGGGATGTACGCAAGGAACCTCCCAATTTGCCTGTCGGAACGGGGCAGGTACGCCAATTGTCCTGCTTGCGGGTGTTAACCGTCGGCACCGATATGGCTGTCGGAAAAATGTCTACCAGTCTGGAACTCAACCGGGTAGCACTTCAGCGGGGGCTGCGATCGAAATTTCTGGGTACGGGTCAGGCAGGCATCATGATTTCTGGCAGCGGTATTCCTCTGGATGCCATTCGAGTTGATTTTGCGGCAGGGGCAGTAGAGCAACTGGTGATGCAATCCGGCAACGACTATGACATTTTGTTTATTGAAGGGCAGGGTTCTCTTCACAATCCTGCGTCTACGGCTACGCTACCCCTGATTCGTGGAAGCCAACCCACCCATCTGGTGTTGGTGCATCGAGCTAGACAAACGCACATTCGCCGCTACGAATATGTGCCGATTCCCCCTCTGCGAGATGTTGTACGCGTGTATGAAACTATTGCAGAAGCAGGAGGCTCCTTTGCACCAACTAAAGTAGCCGCGATCGCCCTTAACACCGCCCATTTAGAAGTTCTAGCTGCACAGCAGGCGATTGAACAAGCCCAGATCGAAACAGGGCTACCCTGCACTGACCCCGTTCGTTTTGGAGCGGATTTATTGTTGGATGCAATTATCAGGTGAGGCAGATAGGGAAGAATGAAGGGTTAGGAAGTAAGAATTAAGCATTACCCATTCAGACTACCAATTCCCAATTCCGATTACTTCCTATCACCCGTCGCCTCTCGCCCATCGCCCAACGTCTAGCTTGAAACTCAAACTCTGTCTGTGATTCGATCACACCATTTCTCGGCTATTCTGACAATCCCTGAAACGATTACTCACTTGACGGCAACCGAACTGCTGGATTTGTTGCAAGATGCCGTTCAGGAATCAGGCTTAACTGCGGTGGCGAAAGCCGCAGCTACGTTCCATCCGCAGGGTGCCTCGGTAGTCCTTATCCTGGAGGAATCCCATGTGGCGCTTCACGTTTGGCCAGAAAGCGGCAAGGTTGCCGTGGATATTCATGTTTGTGACTACCACCAGAACAATCGACCCAAGGCAGAAAAGCTAGCAGACTATTTATCGCTAAAGATGACCGGAACCTGCGATCGTAGTCAATGGCGCTGTCTGTCTGTAACAGGTTAAGGTTAAGAGTTTTGAGTTTTGAGCCTTGAGTTTTAGATTTTGAGTTATGACTTGGAAGGATTAATTAGGGGTTAGGTGATAGGTGGTAGGTGGTAGGGGAAGGATAAGGGATAAAGGATAAAAAGTAGACCCATTCCCTAACCTTCCCCCTCACCCTCTCACATTCCCCCTCTCATCCCTCATCCTTTTCCCTCATCCCTCATCCTTTTCCCCACTCCGTCTCATCCCTCATTCCTCCCTTTCCCCTCCCTCATGACCGAATCCGTTAGTGAAAGTGAACTGCGTCAACTCCGTGAGGGCGATCGTGTGAAGTATCACGGGGTGCAGTGGCAGATTCATGATTACAGTACGTACACCGATCCAAACGGGTATGAAACAGAGGAATGGTTGCTCAAATCCCAAACGGGCAAAGAGTATTACTTGATGCGGGAACTCGACCCCAAAATCCCGCTTCTCAACTTCACTGGTACATCGCAGAAGAATTGCAGTATCCACAAATCTACGAACCAGAGGCGTCCAAAGATTTGGTTCCCACCCTGGCGAAGGATATGCGATCGCGAAAAAGCCCGTATCCAGAGCTGCGGATGTTTAACCGGACTTACCAATTTGAGTCGCAAACCGAAGGGGATTACGAGTCTGACGGGGAACTTCGCACTCGCACAACCTGGGATTACTGGGATGCAACCCATCTATGGAACCTGGCTTTAGAAGCATGGAGCGATAGCACTCTAGCCGTTTATTCAACGCGGGAGGTGCAACCTGCTGACTTTGCAGATATTCAACAAGGGTACGGCTCGTCCGCTTCCGTTGGGGCAAGGGAAGCAGTCTCAACTTTGCAGGCACTCAGCAGGGAGGTAACTTCGCTACATCGTCCAACGTTCGGGCAGACAGCTTTATGGTGACGCAGAACCAAAACCAGTCTTTTGAAGTCAACCAATCCCGCAAGGTTCAGTTCATCATTGCCTGGGCGCTTACGATCGTCGGATTTCTACTAATGATTTCTGGAATTTGAAGCTAAGCCCCAAAACCTGTCACCTATCACCTAACACCTCTTTTCATGCCTGCTTCTCTTTTCATCGAACGCCATCTCAACGGTCTTGCCTTTTATATCAATGGAGATTTGCAGTTTGACACGGCAGATGAAGCAATTTACCACGAATATTTAGTTGTTCCGGCGATCGCTCTAGCAGCAAAACGGTTTCCCAATACTCCACTGAGGGTTCTGGTTTGCGGCGGGGGAGACGGGCTGGCTGCAAGGGATGCGTTACGGTTTTCAGAAGTAGGCGAAATCACTTTAGTGGATTACGATGCAGCCGTTTTGGAACTGGGCAGAACGACCTTTCAACCCTATAACCAGGGAAGTTTGCTGGAGGAACGAAAAGCTGCTCTAGGAGCTAGCCGTGTCACCGTTCACACTCAGGATGCGTTTGAATTTATTGCTCAGCTACCCGTAGCTTGCTACCACGTGGTAATAGGGGATTTCACCTTTCCAACCTGCTCGGAAGACACCCGAATCTACAGTCAGGAATGGTTTCAGCAGGTACAGCGAGTGCTCTATCCGCAGGGAGTGATGAGTACAAATGGCGTCTCGCCTGACCAGCGAACTGAGAGCTTTTGGTGTCTCTATCAGACGTTACTGGCGGCTGGACTTTTCACAAAACCGCTGCAAGTAGCAATTCCCTCATTCCACCGTCATGGCTATGGCGATTGGGGATTTCTCCTGGCTTCTCCTACACCGATTCAGCGATCGGAGGTCGAAGCAATTACTCTCCCTCCCGAGTTACAGGCATTGCAATTAAATACCTGGATTGAAGCTTTTCAAATACAAAAGTTGATCGCAAACCAGCGCCACCATGTCATCATTCACACGCTGGAATGTCCCCAGTTATTCTATTACTTACTAAACCCCCAAATCCCATCAGAAATATCTGAAACGATCGCGCCTTCCAGTAATGATAATCTAGTTGATTTCTTAGACATTCAGGAAAGTGGAACCGGAATAATTGGAACGCGAGATTTATTGAAGTTGGATTCGATCGCGAGAGTCTGGTTAACCCATCTTCATCAATCAGAAACTTCTGATTCTTCGTTACTCAACGTTGAACAGTTAATTCCGGTTCAGCATCGCTATCACAGTCCTAAAATGACTCAAGAATGGATGGGTTATTTGAAATCGCTATTAGGGGAAATCGATGCCAGTCAGTTAATTTCTAGCCTTCTCGAACGGGCACAGGAACTCCCACCTCAGCTTGCCCGAGAATTGAAACAGTTACATCAAAAAATCCGTACGGGGCAACCGCTTACCTACATTTCTGAACACACCGGCGAACTAATCACAATTCTTTCAGTGAGTTTGCTTATGGCAAATTTGACTGCACCCGATGCCGTATTTGCTAAAGGCTTTTTGGAGGTCGTTCTGGCGGTTCCTATAGTTCGGGTGGTTATAGTTCTGGCGGTTATGGCGATGATGATTCCTTCGGTTGGTTTGGATTTTGGATGACTGTTATTGGCGGGATGTGGCTTTGGGCGCTTTATAAAAATCGAAACGATCAAGATAGGGAATGAAGAATGAGTTATGAATTGTGAATTAAAAGTTTTTGGTTTCTAGAGCATAGGGCAATATCACCTCAAATCGATTTAGTACGATCAATTTCTAAAATCTGAACTATAGCAGTCCCAGATCAGTTGTGAGATTGCAGGGCTATTTCATTCTAAAGATTGATTTGAGTTGCTTCAAGCTGAAACCGCAACGACGTTGGGCTTGAGCCATATTGTTAAAGCCCAAGTCCCGATAGAGATTGAGTGCCAGATTTCGAGCAATTGCCCATATCTGAGGCAAGGGAACTATCCGGATTCTACAAGCATCCTCAGCTTGCGTCACATCTCGCACATAATGCACTTTGTTTTCCACACCCCAATATGAGCGAATTCGGTGAGCAAACTGACACGCAGTTTCACGCAACGAGGAAATGTAATAGCGTATCTCGGTTTTACCCACAATTTCATACTCTCCTTTCAGCAAGGTACGAGTAGCCCTCACGCGAATCAAGGTGCATAGTCCTGCCCAAGGACGAATATCATCAAGAGTTTGACAAATTTCAACTATTCGTTCCTCTATGCGTCCATGACCTTTGCTAAATTCTGTGTAAGTGTCTTCCACTTGAAAGTTCGCCTTGACCTCTTTGAGCAGCCCAGATTGGTTGCCTTTGAGTGCTCCTAGATAGTGATTGTGACTCTCAACAATTGAGGTGCAACTTTTTTGGGTGTTGATCGCATCAAAAGCAAACACCACTCCATTGCAAGCGAACTGTTTGACTAACTGGGGCAACACCTTGATCTCATTGCTCTTATGCTCAACCTCGTAGGGTTCAAGAATCAAACCCCGTTCAACCAAATACACACTCACCAGTTGAATCGCTGGATGCGGCTCAGTGGTTGAATGCTCCGATACCAGTTGATAGGAGCCACGCCATCGTTTGCCATCGACAGCTACCATCTCACCCGCACGAGGACTAATCTCAAAAACTTGGCTAAACAAGCTGAATACTGTTGATAATCTACGTTGAGCAGCACTCGGCGAATCGTGCTGTAGGAGGGTAAACGTCCTTTAGCTGGGTCAAACAACCCTACTAATTCATCGTGATAAGCGTTGAGCCAATCTCCAATGGCTAGAAACCCTCGACATCCTGCTGCCACTGCTAAGGTGAACAATGCTAGACACAGGGCTTGATTGTGCCGTTGTCCGGCTCCTCGTCGGGGGTCAGGCAAGTGAGCAAAAGCTTCCACAATCGCAAGGGTGCTCATGGTTGAACGGCAGTAACGGATTAAGCCTCAGCTTATCGGATTGTCTACCTCGTCTAGAATGAAATAGCCCTGGTGAGATTGAGAGGCTTTGTGAGAAAGGATTCCATTGGAATCCTTTCTCACAATCCATTTAGGATCGCTATATAAATCTTTGTACGATTCCCAATCTAAAATCTTCAATCTAAAATCTCAAAATGGTTTCTCTGTCCGAGCATCAAGCAATTCTGCCACATCAACTAACAATTCAAGAGTTGACTGAACGCGATCGCAATTGTTGGGATGTATTAATTCAATCATCATCAGCCGGATGTTTTATGCAGTCCTGGGCCTGGGCAGATTTTAAGGAACTGGAAGGTTACAAAACATTTCGCTACGGCTTGTTCTCAGACGGAAAACTTGTTGGTGGATGTATTTTTACTTTTTTCAGGGAAGCCATGATGCGAATTTGTTGTCAGCCCCAGGAGGGCCATTTATAACGGCTGGTCTTGAGATAGAGGGAATGAAGCTTCTGCTCAATCAGGCTGAGGTTCTGGCAAAAAAGTGGGGCGCGATCGCCCTTCGAATCGAGCCATTGCTGTCAGAAAACCTGCTTATCTTGAAGGATTTGTGCGTGCTCCGGTAGACCTGCTTCCCTCAGAAACGCTGCTGATTGATTTGCGTCCTTCAGAAACCGATATTCTGCAAGCGATGAACCCGAAGGGACGCTACAATGTCCGCCTCAGTCAACGTTATGGTGTTACAACCGAGTTCACAACGGATTCTCAGGCTATTCCCATCTTTTACGATTTGTTCTGGGAAACAGTCCAACGACAACAGTTCTTCGGCGAACCCTACGGGTTTTTCATCAATCTGTGTCAGACGTTATTTCAAGCAAACATGGCAGAAATTGGTCTGGCTGCCTGGAAAGGTGAGGTACTGGCAGCCGTGCTGATTGTGTATTGGGGTAATTCCTCGCAAAACAGCGCTGGTTCTCGCGCGACCTATCTCTATGGCGGACGAAGTGCGAACCACCCACAGGTCATGGCGAGCTATAGCCTTCACTGGGCGGCGATACAGCGTGCCAAAGCCAGAGGCAGCAGCGTTTATGACTTCTACGGCTACACCCGCAACCCGAAGCATGGCTACGCCAGGTTCTCCCAATTCAAGCGCCAGTTTGGCGGCACTCCCGTAACTACGATCGGTGCTCAAGACTTCTTCTTCTACGATCGCCTGGCAGACACGTTAATAAGCATCCTTAAAAGGATAAAGGATGAAGGATAAAGGATAAAAAGGCAATAGGCAATGGGCAATAGCCACGGTCAGCAAGTTACCCTCATCCTTTAGCTTTTATCCTTCATCCTTCAGCTTTTATCCTTCATTCCTCACCGCTCACTCCTTCCCCCATGAACCAAACAATTACAGACGGACTCTCGCGGACCGCCCTTGTTGGGGCGGAATTGGTTGTTGGTTTTGCGGTTTTTTGGGTGGGGCAGTTCGCTTACCAGAAGCTATTCCGGCGGTTGGAGTTGAACCTTGAACTCTTTGTGAGGGACAACGTGGCGGTAGCGATCGCGCTCGTCGGCTATTATCTGGGCATCGTTACAGCGCTGTCAGGGTGTTAGACAAAGTTGGAAAAACCTGGCAGGAGCAGCTCCTCTACCTGGTTAGCTATGGAGCCGGAGTGATTGTGCTGATGCTGGCAGGAGCCTGGGTGGGCGATCGCTTTATTCTGCACCGTTGCGATACGGCCCGCGAGATTCGAGAAGAACAAAATGCCGGAGCGGCATCCGTTGAAGCGGGCGTTCATATTGCGAATGGACTCATTCTCAGTGCGGCCCTCGCCGGGCAGAGTGGCGGCTGGCTGGTTGGGTTGGTGTGCTGGTTGGTTGGCATGGGTGTTCTGGTTTTGGTTAGCTCCATCTACCCACGTATCGCCAACTATCGTGTGTTTAGCGAAATCTGCAGACGCAATAACCCAGCAGCAGGAGTGGCTCTGGCCGGATTGCTCATTGCCACGGGCAATGTTGTTCGGGTGGCGTTTACGCCAGAATTTCAGAATTGGCCTCAAAGCTTCGCTCAATATGGTCTGCTTCTGGGCGTTTGCCTGCTGGCACTGGCTGTCATCCGCTCGATCGCTGATCTTGTGTTGGTGCCAGGAGTCAAAATCTCGGATGAAATCGTCAATCAATCCGTTCCCAATTTAGGTGCGGGACTGATTGAAGCGTTTGCCTACATTGCTGGCTCATTTCTCATTGCCTGGAGTATTTGATTCGCCTCAATCCTTTGAAGTCGCTAGCTCTGCTTTCAGAAAATTGATGAATTGGCGAGCGGTACGGCCCGATCGTCCGTTATGTCGGGTTGCCCATTGCAAAGCGCAATGCTGTAAATCGTCTGGGCTGAGAGAAATGTCTTCCTGGGCAGCAAGGTACTGAATAATTTGCAGGTAAGTTTTTTGGTCGGCAGGTTCGAAGGTCAGAGTTAAGCCGAACCGATCGCTAAACGATAGCTTTTCTTGTACCGTATCCCAGGCATGGACTTCTTCGTTGTCTCTGGGGCGGGGTCGATCGCCAAAAAACTCCCGAATCAGGTGCCGTCGGTTAGAGGTGGCATACACCACTACATTTTGTGGGCGAGCGGTAAGATTACCTTCTAGAACAACCTTCAGCGCTTTATAAGCGTCCTCCTCTTCCTCAAACGAGATCATCCACGAAAATAATGAATTTCTGAGGCAGATCGCGAAGTTGCTCCACAATGGCTGGCAAATCCTTCAGGTCGGATTTAGCAACTTCAATTAGGCGAAGCTGGCGATCGCTGTACTCATGCAGCAATCCCTTGACTAACGACGATTTTCCAGAACCACGACTTCCATACAGCAACACATGCAGTGCCTGGTAGCCGTTCAGCAAAAACTCCGTATTCTTCAGCAGCGTCTCTTTCTGGGACTCGTAGCCAACCAGGTCAGAAACATGCACCGGATCGGGATGAGCAATTCCAAATAGCGTTCCTGCCTGCCAGCGAAACGCCCGATACTCGCCAAGAAGTCCCACCCCATTTCTTCGGTAAAGGTCTGCCAGGGCTTCTAGCCCATCGGCCCAGCGATCGGACACCTTCAATGCCGACTTTAGCTCATCGAGAAATAGCTCTGTTTGGTCCGAATTCCATGCAACTGGAGCCGTGGACAGATGCGATGCAGTCTTAACCCACTGGCTTAGCTGTTGACTGCTGCACTCATACAAGTTTTGAAGAATTTCAAGATCATGCCGAGCCGCCTCAATCAGAGATGCAGGTAAATCATTCAACCCTGTTCGCTGTGCCTGCCGCGTAAAGGGGTTATCGTCCCTCAAAATGCGGGATAGCAGGTAGGTTTGCCAACTCTGATTGCGGGATGCCAGAGCATTAAACCAGCGCCCATACGCTTGAAGACAGTCAAGGCTCTGGGCAGCATTATTGCGTTCGACTCGACGAATTGCCTGCAACAGCTCCAGGAATGCAGCCCCAACGTCTCCTTCTAAAACAGATTGGTAGACCAGCAGGGATGCTACTTGATGCAGAAGAGTTTGGGTGGAGTTGATGTGCTCGTCCATGGGGAAATGGGTACCGGGAATGGGGATGCCTTGATAGGCTAAGGCTAAGGCTAAGGCTCGCTGGTGGTGCTGGGGGCTTGGCACTGGGTACAGAGTCCAAAGAACTCCAGCATATGGTAGTAAATTTTGAATTTGTAGGACTGATTAAGCTGAGCTTCCAGCTCATGAACGGGGCAATCATCGATCGGAATTGAACCGCCACACTGAAGACAGGTCAGATGATGTTTGTCCTCCTGTACCAGGCTATAAAGTGCCTCACTGCCCGCAACGGTTCGCGCCTGTACGACTCCCTCCAGCTTCAGAGCTTCTAAAGCACGGTAGACGGTTGCCAACCCCATTGCTTGATCTCGATTCCGCAACTCAACGTAGAGATCCTGTGCCGAAATGGGTCGATCAAGGGTCTTCAGCACGTTAAGAATGCGATCCTGGCTGCGGGTACGGTGGGATTTCATAAATAGGCGAAGGGGAAGAGGCAAGGGGTGAGGGGCGATAGCTGGTAAGCTAGGGGTTGTTTCGCTAATGGTTTGCTACTAGCGAAATGCTACTCGCTTCTGGACTACAACCGTGACTCGTAAATACCAGGCTCAAATCTATGTTACTCTTCGACCGTCGGTTCTAGACCCTGCCGGGACCGCAGTGCAGTCTGGGCTGAAACACATGGGCTATGACACCATCGAGCAGGTTAGGATTGGCAAATATATTGAGGTTACGCTCAGTGCAGAGAGTGAAGATGCTGCCCGTCAACAGCTCGATCATGCCTGCGACCAACTGCTAGCAAATCCCGTCATTGAGAACTATCGGTTTGATGTTCGAGAAGTGTCTACGTCAGACGCTCGACCTTAAAGGTTTCGCCCAAAGCGGAGACGCGATCGCCCTCCACCAGTTTTCGTCCCCGGCGAGTTTCGGTTTTTCCATTTACACGCACTTCCCCGGACTGAATCAGCAATTTTGCTTCGCCTCCGGTTTGCACAATCCCCTTGAGCTTTAAGAACTGATCGAGCTTAATTGTGTCGGTGGGAGTCATCATTAGACCGTTTTCATCTTCCATCAGTACCTGATACGTACACCCTACACCTCCAGCGGCAGGAATGGCAGATCACACACGACTGCGTCAGCTTCTCCGGCAGATCGACCAGCAAAACTACAAAGCCTACAAGGAACTGAAGGGGCGCTACGAATTTCCCGGTTTTACATTGCTGATCGATCGGGTCCAGGGTGATCCGTTCGCGTCTCCCAGCCAATGTCGGGTGATACTTTCCCAAACACGGGCGGGGTTTCCGCGAGAGCTTTTTAGCAACCGTAGTCGGGAAATTGCCCTGCGGGATTATGTAACCCGGCAGTTCGATCGTGCCGCACAAACGGTTCGCCAGCGTCGGGGTAGCGGCAGCAGTGGATTAATCGCCATCACCCAAGCAGGACAGACCATACTGGAACGAACCTCGGCTTTTATCAATGACACCGACCTGGAAGTGCGATTTGTGGTCGGGTTGCCAGCGTTTGGGCGGCGGGTTGCTGGATTGCAGGCGATGGAGATGCTGTGTGACGATCTAGCGGAACTGGTCGATCGTGCCCTGCTCTATTGCTCGATGGACGCCAAAGCACTACAACGCCATGTGGAAACGGCAGAGGATGCGGATTGGATACGGGAGCATCTATCGGAGCAAGGGTTGGTGGCATTCATCGCCAATGGCGCAGTTCTGCCACGCAAAAGTGGTGTAGACGATCGTCCGCTGACGGAAGGCAGTATTCCGTTTCAGTCACCAGCGGCCCTGCAAGTCGAAATGGTCTGTCCCAACCGGGGAGTGATAACCGGGATGGGAATTCGGGCGGAGTAACGCTGGTTGTAGGAGGGGCTACCACGGCAAATCTACTTTGCTGCGGGCAATCGAACTGGGCGTTTATAACCACGTGCCCGCCGATGGGCGAGAGTTTGTGATTACCAATCCGGCAGCGGTAAAGATTCGAGCCGAAGATGGTCGCAGTATCGTTGGTGTGGATATTTCTCCGTTTATCAACCATTTGCCGCAGGGGCGATCGACTACCCAATTTTCAACCGAGAACGCGAGCGGCAGCACATCCCAGGCTGCAAACATTGTGGAAGCGTTGGAAGCTGGAACGCAACTGCTTCTGGTGGACGAAGATACCGCTGCAACCAATTTCATGATTCGCGATCGACGGATGCAGGCGTTGGTTGCTAAAGACAAGGAACCCATCACGCCGTTTATCGACAAAATCCGCCAGCTTTACACCGATTACGGAGTTTCCACGATTTTGGTGATGGGTGGCAGCGGTGACTATTTCGACGTGGCAGATACGGTAATCGCCATGCAGGAATTTCAGCCCCAGGATGTAACCGCTCAGGCAAAAGCAATCGCACAGCAGTATGCGACAGAGCGGACATCAGAAGGCGGTCAGGCGTTTGGTTCTCTGACGCCCCGCATCCTGTCATTACAGATTGCGTCAGACGACAATCGACCCGTTAAACGGAAGGTTCCTGACCTGAACGCAATCGTTCTCGGACGGGAAGAAATTAACCTGTCTGCGGTTGAACAGGTCGTTGAAAAAGGTCAGCTACGGGCGATCGCCGCCGCAATCCTATCCATTCAACAGCACGAACTGGATGGAAAATTGTCTTTGCCAGAGATTCTGAACCATGTGATGGCGGATATTGAATCCAAAGGATTTGACCATCTGACGTTTCTGCCAGAAGGTGACCTGTCGATGTTTCGTCGATTTGAACTGGCAGCGGTGATTAATCGCTGGCGATCGTTGCGGCATCACAGATAGTCCAATTCTGGATGCCCTGCTCCCTAAAGATTTTCTCTGCCCGAGAGATGTTGGCATCCGTTCCTTCTACGGTGACTAGATAATTCCCCTGAAGCAGGCGATCGCGAAAGCCAGTAGCCTGGTCTTCAGGGATTCCAAAATCAACCAAAGCCTTCGTTAAGTTATTCATTGCTAGTGCTGAGACGCCCGTGCTTCCAGTCATGGCAACGAGTGCCGCACCGAGACTGCCAGCAGCAATAATGGGTCCAATTCCGGGAATGGCTAAGCCGGTTAAACCAACCAGCGTCGTGCCCCAAATACCGTATTGAAGCGTCTCTTGGACGACACCAGTTGATGTTTTTACGTGTTGACTGCCAACGCGATCGCTGGTTTCAGCACCGCCCAAGTGCTCATCATCATCTACTTGCTTTGCAATAACAGAAACGTTTTTCATTGCAAAACCCGTTTCGTTTAATTGGGTTAAAGCTTGTTCAGCCTGCTGATGGTTTGTAAATATTCCAAATGCGCGTTTGTTACCATTCGTCGCCATAATTTTCTCCTTCTGCATGGTTAGAGAATTCGTTTCCATGCGAGATAACGTGCCGTCTGTTAAATCGATTCCTAAACTAAGTATGTAAAAGCACAGTTTTTATTCGCCTGTCTTTTGTAAGACTTACGAAAAAGTTTCCGGCTTCTAAAACAAGTTATGCAGACATTACCGTTTTCTAACAGAAGTTAGAGGTCAAAACAGCTCATCTTCAAGCACATGCTGAATGCCGATTGGCTGGGTGTTAATCAGCAGTTGAAGTATCACCTGTTGATTGTGTTCCTATATATTTCGTTTCTTAACACTGGCTCTGCCTCACGACAGACGGTTCAACCGTATACCTTCCAGGGCTATTTCATTCTAGACGAGGTAGACAATCCGATAAGCTGAGGCTTAATCCGTTACTGCCGTTCAACCATGAGCACCCTTGCGATTGTGGAAGCTTTTGCTCACTTGCCTGACCCCGACGAGGAGCCGGACAACGGCACAATCAAGCCCTGTGTCTAGCATTGTTCACCTTAGCAGTGGCAGCAGGATGTCGAGGGTTTCTAGCCATTGGAGATTGGCTCAACGCTTATCACGATGAATTAGTAGGGTTGTTTGACCCAGCTAAAGGACGTTTACCCTCCTACAGCACGATTCGCCGAGTGCTGCTCAACGTAGATTATCAACAGTATTCAGCTTGTTTAGCCAAGTTTTTTGAGATTAGTCCTCGTGCGGGTGAGATGGTAGCTGTCGATGGCAAACGATGGCGTGGCTCCTATCAACTGGTATCGGAGCATTCAACCACTGAGCCGCATCCAGCGATTCAACTGGTGAGTGTGTATTTGGTTGAACGGGGTTTGATTCTTGAACCCTACGAGGTTGAGCATAAGAGCAATGAGATCAAGGTGTTGCCCCAGTTAGTCAAACAGTTCGCTTGCAATGGAGTGGTGTTTGCTTTTGATGCGATCAACACCCAAAAAAGTTGCACCTCAATTGTTGAGAGTCACAATCACTATCTAGGAGCACTCAAAGGCAACCAATCTGGGCTGCTCAAAGAGGTCAAGGCGAACTTTCAAGTGGAAGACACTTACACAGAATTTAGCAAAGGTCATGGACGCATAGAGGAACGAATAGTTGAAATTTGTCAAACTCTTGATGATATTCGTCCTTGGGCAGGACTATGCACCTTGATTCGCGTGAGGGCTACTCGTACCTTGCTGAAAGGAGAGTATGAAATTGTGGGTAAAACCGAGATACGCTATTACATTTCCTCGTTGCGTGAAACTGCGTGTCAGTTTGCTCACCGAATTCGCTCATATTGGGGTGTGGAAAACAAAGTGCATTATGTGCGAGATGTGACGCAAGCTGAGGATGCTTGTAGAATCCGGATAGTTCCCTTGCCTCAGATATGGGCAATTGCTCGAAATCTGGCACTCAATCTCTATCGGGACTTGGGCTTTAACAATATGGCTCAAGCCCAACGTCGTTGCGGTTTCAGCTTGAAGCAACTCAAATCAATCTTTAGAATGAAATAGCCCTGTATACCTTCAGTAGTTTGAAAAAGGAGAGATCTATCTCAATTAAATGCCTTTTATCTTGAAGTCGGATTTTCATGAAAAGTGCTAACTATTTGCGATATTTGCATAAAATTGTCAGCGTTTTTCTAATTGCTGTCACGCTACTGCTTAGCGCTCCCTTTATCAGTAGCGCTAGGATGCAGGCACTAGCCGTTAAGCCACTCACTCCTGAAGCTGCTGCTTACGAAATTGACCATGCAGACAACGCAGAAACAGCAGGCAAACGAATTCAGCAGCGATCCGATCGCTACAAACAGGAGAAAGATAACGATGATCTTCCTGTTGAGAAAGCCGCTAAAACAGCTTCAAAAATACTCAAAGCGCACTTCAACAGGCCGCAGATATTGTTCGAGAAAAGTTAAATTCCGATGAGACGACCCCATAAAGCATAAGAGTCCAGGGAAAAGTGTTTTGAATGATTTGATAAGCGATCGGTCATAGGTAATCGGTAATGGGAGATGGGGATGAACATTTCAATTCGAACCAATGACTAATTACCCTGCTAAGTCTTAATCAATTTGTAATTGGTTCTTTAATTCGCACACGCATCCTATGAGTTCCACTACAAGACCTCAATTAGAAGCACAACTACAAGCCCAACAAAGCGATCGCCGATTTATTATTGGCGGCATTCTCTTGGGGATGGGGTGTGCAGGATTTTTGATGGCATTGTGCTGCATCAGGTTTTGCAGTGGCATCACATGCTGACCAGCGTTCGGCCCATTACTAGCATTGCCGATTTAGAATTGAACACGCTTTGGGATGGATTTTTTCATGTTGCTGCATTCGTTCTGACCGCAATTGGGATTGGGTTGATTTGGCGATCGCGCAGCACCTCGACAAGAGAACCACGCAGCAATTCTCCAAAATCTTCAGCGTCCCTGGTCGGAGCGCTACTCATCGGTGCGGGTTCATTCAACCTGATTGAAGGACTGCTCGATCACCATATTCTGCAAATTCATCACGTCAAACCGGGACCAAATGAGCTTGCCTGGGATTTAGGCTTTCTGGCGCTTGGCGCAGTTCTGGCGGTCCTTGGATGGTTAATCCTACAAATTCAACAAAAATCTATTGCAGTGGAGTAATAGGCAAATGGAACCCTGGATAATAATTGGCGGTATTACCTTAATCGTGGCATTGGGAAGTTTATTGATTCGACCCCGCGACCTCCCTTGGGCAAAACGGCTTGATCGTCCCAGTTGGTTATTCTTTGAACCTGCCATTCCGTTCATCTGGACATTTATTTTCATTTGTGGAGCTTGCTCCGCCGTACTGGTGTGGAAGCAAGACCCTGGCAGCACTAAAGCCTGGCTGTTGATGGGGCTTTATCTAGCGGTAGAAATCGTCACAGTTGCCTACATTCCGGCAACGCTCCGATCGCGCAATTTAGAAGTCGGCACGGTGTTAGGAGGTCTTGGTGTCGTTTTAGGACTGGTGCTGTTGCTGATGGTGTGGCCAATTTCTGACCTGGCGGCTATATTGCTTCTGCCCTACCTAATCTGGAGTCCGATCGGCACCTACACTACCCGACGCATGATGGATTTGAACCCGGACGCGACAACCTGATGAAGTGATTGCGATAAATTTTAGATTTCAAAGATCCCCGACTTTTACAAGGTTATGAAGATGATTTCAGCTTCTAGCAGAAGTCGGGGACCTAAAAGTTTTGCAGATAAACATCTATATACGTAAGTTTGCTGTAACTCCGAAGTTAAAGGTTTCGCCATGATTGAGGTAGTGGACGCGATTCTCCAGTCCCGCTTCTCTTACGGCCTGCATAAAATCTTCAAGGGGTGATTTGAAAACCGTGTAGTCATTGTAGTGGATGGGAATAACGTTGCGCGGCGCAACAATTCGGATGGCTTCTACCCCTTGTTTCGCGTCCATTGTCAATAGAATTCCAAATGCCTTAGTTCCGCCCAGATGAATTAACGCCAGATCGATGTCAGGATAGCGTTTGGGTATCTCCTTTAACTGGTCGTATACAAGCGTATCTCCAGTAATGTAAAGGCGAAATCGGGTGTTTCCCTCTGACTGAAATTCCAACATGCTGCCCATAACGGGTGGAAGGGCAACCGCAAGCGCTCCAGGCCCATGTCTTCCCGGCATCGACGTAATTTGAAGGACTGCATTGCCTTTGGTAATCCGCATCGTTTCCCAGGTATTAAGTGGGTGGGGCGATCGAAACCCTTTCTTCTTCAAAGACTCTGCCGCATGATGCGTTGTCACAATTGGCAGGGTTTTATCCAGTTTTTCGATGACCAGGCGATCGAAATGGTCTGCATGCATGTGGGAAAGAACGACCAGATCGATCGGTGGTAATTCCTCAAGCTCGATCGCGGGATTGGTTCGTCGTTTTGCGGTTAATCCGTAACCTAAATGAATATGGTCTCCCTGATGGAGAAAATTTGGATCGGTCAAAATCGTGAATCCAGCATAACGAATAATTACGGTTGCAGTTCCCACAAAAAAGATTGAACCGTTATCAAAATTAGTCGATTCAATTCCGCTTTGTAACGTTAATTCCTTAATTTCGCTCATAGTCTTTAGTAGTGAATGAGTAACTTTGTAAACGTAATGTACGTCTAAAGAATTGCCTTTTTATTTCGATGTTTCTGCTTAACTTATTCCGGTTTTTATGTAAAAGAGAGATAAATCTTATTGTGTCCAGCATTACAAGATAAAGGTTAATTTCTGTGTAGAGAGTGCTGTTTGCATAACAACGTTTGAGCAGCGAGTGGGCGAGGAAAAGAAAGAAGGCGATCGACAAAAATGCGTGATCCTGGGGATTCTGTGCTAAAACTCTACTGAAAGAGCTATGACTCTACTTATGGTGTAGTTACTAAACTTCAAATCGCTACATCTAGCCCCGTAAATTCAGTCCAGTACACACGTTCCACCAAAAAGCGAGACCCCGCCTATGGTTCGAGAGCTTGAACAGATCCGCCACAAAGGTGGTTTGAATGGAAACTCTACCCTTCATCAGGATTCCATTCCCTCCCTCAGTCAGTTTCCTGTGACTGCCCCTGCTGCTAACCCTGTTTTTACAGAACGTATAGCCGACGATCGCAAAACAGACGCGAACCCTGGGGAGACGTCATCAAGCGAACCACTCAAGGGCTGGTTAAGTTGGGGAAACTGACTCAAGAGGAAACAGACCTCATTGAACGGATGCAGCGAGAACTGAAGAGCTTGGCATCAGGTCGATGGCTGTGGGTTGGTGGGACGGCATGGATCGAAAAGTCAGATAACTTCTCTGGAGCCTACAACTGCACCAGCACTAATGTTGTTGACTGGCGCGCGTTCGGGTTGATGATGGATTTGGCAATGATGGGCTGCGGAACGGGAGCAGTTCTGGAACCCCGTTACATCAATCAGTTGCCAGCCATTCGCAACCGTCTAGTCGTCACTCTTGGAGGTCAGCTTGGCACGACCCCTCCACACCAACGTCTCGAACGGACCCAAGTAACTGTTGACGGAAATCGGGTTCAAATTCGGGTTGGGGATAGCCGCCAGGGTTGGGTAGAGTCCTATCAGTCCCTGCTGGAAATATCAACCGATACGCGGTTTGATGGAGATGTTCAGGTCACGGTTGATCTGAACGATGTTCGGGCTGAAGGAGAAATCCTGAAAGGATTCGGCGGTGTGGCAAACCCCATTCGCTTGCCGGGGCTGTATGAGCGATGCGCCACGATTCTCAACAAAGCCATTGGGCGGCAACTGACATCGGTTGAATGCTGTCTGCTAATTGACGAGGCTGCTGCAACGGTGGTTGCCGGAAATATCCGGCGATCGGCGGGCATGCGTCAAGGAATTAGCAGCGATGAGCCATTTGCTGTTGCCAAAGATAACCTCTGGCAGCAAGATGCAAACGGCAACTGGCGCATCGACCCCGATCGCGATGTCCTGCGGATGGCAAACCATACGCGTGTGTATCACCACAAGCCAACGGAGCAGGAGTGTGTGGATGCGGTTCGTAAGCAGTTCTATTCCGGTGAGGGGGCTATTCAGTACGCTCCCGAAGCGATCACCCGCTCCAACTGTGACCTTCTAACCAATTCGGAACTCCGCTCGGAATTTTTGCAAGCCTACAACCAGGGAACCGCAAAGGAATGGCTCCAGCAGCGCTATCCCCAAATGTCTCCAGATGAACTAGAGCATCGCTTGCAGCGCTATGGCCTGAATCCCTGTGGAGAAATTTTGGGGGCAGATTTTCACTGCAACTTGGCAGAAATTCACCTGAACCAGATCGATCCGCGCAATGTCAAAGCGCAGGAGGAGGCGTTTACAGCGGGAGCGTTAGCTGTTGCCACCTTGCTGAATCATCGCTTTACGGAACCGCGCTACCAAAATCCCGCGAGTTTGACCCGATCGTCGGCGTCTCGTTCACCGGACTGTTCGATTTCTTCGTCCACGCATTTGGAGTGGACTGGTTACGCTGGTGGGAAGCAGGCCGTCCAGATACCCCCACAGGATTGGCATTCCGGCAGCGTGAGCAGGAATATTTGAGCTACTGGAAAGAAATCGTGAATCGCGTCGTGTGGGATTACTGCGATCGTCATGGTCTCAGACGGCCCAACCGATGCACCACGGTTCAACCCGCAGGCACCAAGTCGCTGCTTACTGGGGCTAGTCCCGGTTGGCATCCACCCAAAGCTCAGCGGTTCATTCGCCGAATCACGTTCCGCAAAAACGACCCCGTTGCATTGACCTGCCTGGAATACGGCTACAACATCGTGCCGTCCCAATCCGATAAAGATGAGGACGGTAATCTGCTGAACGATCCCTTCGATCCGCGCTGCACCGAATGGCTAGTTGAAATTCCGGTCGAAGTGTCTTGGGCAAACCTACCCGGAGCAGACGAAATTGCGATCGAAAAAATTCTCAGCCATCGCGCAGTTCGACTTCTACATGCAGGTGCAAACCTACTACACAGCCCACAACACCAGCGCCACCATTGAGCTAACCGAAGCTGAAGTGGAGCCGTTAGCCAAGCGCATCTATCAAGCGATCGCTAACGACGAAGGCTACATCAGCGCTGCTCTCCTGGCCCGCTTTGATGCGCCCTTTCCACGTCTGCCGTTTGAGAAGATCGATAAAGAAACCTTCGATCACCTCCAGCAAGACGTTAAACTCCGCCAGCGCACAAACGACTTCTACGCCACCCTCAGCCGTTATGATTCCGGCTTTAGCCTGGCTGAAGGTCCCGCCGGATGTGATAGCGACAAGTGCATGCTGCCCGAAAAGAAGGGGTGAGGTGAAAGGATAAAGGATAAAGGATAAGGGCTGAAGGGTAAACGGTGTTTTTAAGCCTTTATCCTTTATCCTTTCTTTTACGCTACGATCGCCAACTGAAGCTGTTGAAGGAGTCTTAGCGTGTTTATTGATGAACTGACGCCCGTTTTTAAGGAATTGACTCAGCAACCACTTGCGTTCATGGGGGTTTTTTTCTGGGTTATTGCGCCTCAACTTAGCGGATGATCCAGTAAAAAGCTGGCTTGATCAGCAGGCGGGTGTTTCCTATCCATCCACGTCTAAAGTTCAAACCGGTAACGGTAGCGGTCCGCAGTCGATTTCGATCGAATAGATGGCGTAAGAATGGGTAATGGGTAATGGGTAATCGGTTGATATGCCATTACCCATTACCAACCCTGTGTTACTTCCCTTGTCGGTATAAAATACTTCAGAATCCAACCGCAAGGTCGTGGTATGCCGGATCTGTGTTTTCTCACAGAAACGATTTTGCTATGACTATTTATGTTGGTAATCTCTCCTACAGGGCCACAGAAGATGATCTGAAAGAAGTGTTTGGAGAATACGGCACCGTTAAGCGAATTGCCCTTCCAAACGATCGAGAGACGGGTCGAATGCGTGGCTTTGCATTTGTTGAACTAGCAGAAGATGCCCAGGAAGATGCAGCCATTGCTGAGCTAGACGGTGCAGAATGGATGGGTCGTCAGCTAAAGGTCAATAAGGCAAAACCGCGTGAGGAAAGTAGTTCAGCCGCCAATCGTGGATGAGGAAGGGAAAGGATAAGGGATGAAGGATAAAGGACAAACGCTTTACAACGTCCTACGCCATTTTTAACCAGCCCTTAGCCTTTTTCCCGGCACAACGGTCCCCATCTGTGGCAATCTGTAAAGACAGAGACATTTATTCGATTCCTGTCGAAATCAGTTAATTGTATGCAAACGCTGCCGAATCCTGCTGCTTCTACTGCCGCTTCCAAATATCTCTCTACGGATACCACAATTCATCGCCGCAGAACCCGTCCGGTTAAGGTTGGCAGTGTCACGATCGGCGACGGCCATCCGGTTGTCGTCCAGTCCATGATCAACGAAGATACCCTGGATGTTGATGGTTCCGTTGACGCAATTCGCCGTCTTCACGAGATTGGGTGTGAAATTGTGCGGGTTACGGTGCCCAGCATGGCGCATGCGTTTGCATTAGCAGAAATCAGGCAAAAGCTGGCTGAAACCTATCAACCCGTACCGCTAGTTGCGGATGTTCATCACAACGGGATGAAGATTGCCCTCGAAGTCGCTAAGCATGTAGACAAGGTGCGGATCAATCCGGGGCTGTATGTCTTTGAAAACCTAAGCCTAACCGGACCGAATACACCCAGGCTGAGTTTGACGAAATTGGAGAGAAAATTCGCGAAACCCTTGAACCTCTTGTTATCTCATTGCGGGACCAGAGTAAGGCCATGCGGATTGGGGTGAATCATGGGTCCCTGGCAGAACGAATGCTGTTTACCTACGGCGACACCCTGAGGGAATGGTTGAATCTGCCCTGGAAGTCATTCGTATCTGTGAATCGTTGGACTTCCACAATCTAGTGATTTCGCTTAAAGCGTCGCGAGTTCCCGTTATGTTGGGGGCTTATCGCCTTCTAGCTCAGCGGATGGACGACCTGGGAATGGATTATCCTCTCCATTTGGGTGTAACTGAAGCAGGAGATGGGGAATATGGCCGAATTAAGTCCACCGCGGGAATTGGAACACTGTTAGCCGAAGGTATTGGCGACACCATTCGCGTTTCCTTGACCGAAGCACCTGAAAAGAAATCCCTGTATGCTACAGCATTCTGCAAGCGTTGGGTTTGCGGAAAACAATGGTGGAGTATGTCGCTTGCCCATCCTGTGGCCGGACGTTATTTAACCTGGAGCAGGTCTTGCACAAAGTTCGAGAAGCAACGAAACACCTGACGGGACTGGACATTGCCGTTATGGGCTGCATTGTCAACGGTCCCGGCGAAATGGCAGATGCCGACTATGGATATGTGGGCAAACAGGCAGGCTATATCTCGCTGTATCGTGGGCGAGATGAAATTAAGAAGGTCCCTGAAGACCAGGGTGTTGAGGAGCTAATTAATTTAATCAAGGCGGATGGCCGCTGGGTTGATCCTTAAATTGGCTGCAAGAATCAACCGCAAGATCTGCTATAAAACGAGTCGTGTTGGATGAAAACGAGCAGCGTTGAATGGTACTAATTACGGCATCCGTTCAACGTCGGCTTTCATTCGGTCCAGCGTCATGTTCATCTGGTCAAACATTTGCTGCGGCGTGATGCCAAATTGACCAAGTTGAGTTTTTAACTGCTCAACGGTCATTTGGGCCATAAAATCTTCAGATAGCTCAAAGCGCTTCATAAAAATCTTGTAGCGCTCCATGATTAATTCCATCTTCTCAATGAAGAGTTTTTGCCTTCGCGATCGAACTTGCCGTAGTCGCTTCCCAACTTCATGAGCGATTGGTAATCTTCAAAAAGCTCTTTGGCTTCCTGCTGTACGATTTCAGAATCAAAAAATCCCATTGCTTTGAATCAAATGATTATTGTTATGAGGCAGGGATTACCCTTAAAGGTTCCTAACAATATCTTAAGCCAGCGACCAATTTGAGTTAAGTACCGATAGGTAGGGGTTTCACTACCTGGGGATCACTTTCTGGCGCGAAAAAGACCAAACAATCCACCGTTCCTGGCCGCTTTGGGTTGCTGATTACTGACCGATTTGCCGTTCTGCTGAGAGTTCGCTGCACCATCAGCCTGAATTCCAAGCTTAATGGCGAATTTGAGGGCGATCGCGTCCTGAGGATTGAGCTTGAGCGCTTGCCGAAAATAGACGGTTGCCATGCCCTTTAGATTTTGCTGCAAATAAGCCACTCCTAACAGTGCGTGATAATCGCTCTTATCGGCCTCAATCTTGATGGCATCTCGCAGTTCCTGTACCGCCTGCGTCCAGCTATTCTTTTTCATATATTCCTGCGCCCGCCGGTAGTGTCGCTGGGCGTAGTTTTCAGAAACGGTTTTTTCAGCGTTGGCAACGGGCGTGAACTGAAGGGGTTTTGCTTCTGCCGCTGATACTAATCCTGTTCGTTTCTCGCCTGTGAATACCTCCCCATCTTGAGCTGCAAATAAACCAAATTTAGCTCCCCAACTCCTGGGTAATGGATGCAAATCGGTCAAGCGGCTCATACTGGTTTTCTGCAAGCTGGGCGATCGCCTGCTCATAAAAACATCAACATCGCTAACCGGATGCTGCACTAACTTGCAAGCCAGGTCACTCTTCGGCGAAAGAGGAGCCTCTCTACACAAACGTCGCACTTTAATGCGGAGTAATGCCACATTCTCTGCCCGCCCTTTCTCTTGCTTTAGCTTCTGATAGGCGGGGTTAACAAGGCGAGCAAAAAGCTGGCCTGCTAATTGCTTTGCAGCTTCATTAGGAAGCGCCTGACTATCTGGGTGGAGAAGCTTTGCAACTGCTCTGTAACGGCTAAGAACACGTCGATCATCCGCTACAACGGAAACCCCAAGCACTGCGTAAGGGTCCGAGAATTGGTTTAGCCAATCTGAAGACAGTGAACTCTGTGACATCTATTCATTAGTCCCAAAAGCCGTAAAAGCAGATGCAATTAGAGCAGCGGTGACCCTAAGCCCTTTACTCTACTGTACTGTGTTCATACAGGTTGAACGGGATCTTTTGAGAAAATACCGAGAGATTGTCATAGCACCCAGTTTGCCGTCGCTGATGCTGGAAGACCAATATGATAGAGGTAGACTACGAGCAAGTGAATAATTTTCCTCTTAGCAGTCTCTGTTGCATTACAAACACGTGTGTATCTGGAGCTAGGTAGGCATGTTAAGCAGTCCAAAAATCGTAAAATTGCAGCTCTCCTGGCTTTTTCCAGTGCTGCAAGCCCTGTCCCTATTTCAGGTTTGCACAAGTTCTATCTGAGACAGCCTGTTTGGGGCATCGTATATTTGCTGCTAGCTTGGACGCCTATTCCCAAAATCGCCAGCGCGATCGAAGGGGTCTGGTACCTGTCTCAAGATTCAGAGGAGTTTGACTTAAAGTTTAATGGAGGAATTTCGTCTGAACTAAAGACAGCACCTGCATTAGACATCGACCCATCAAGGGTTGGCGCGATCGCCGAAGCCATGCGCCACCTCGACCAACTGCGGGCCGATGGGTTAATCTCAGAATACGAATTTGAGCAAAAACGTCGTCAACTGCTCGACAAAATTACTTAGTTATAGTCGCCAATAGAAGGATAGATTAGGGGTAATCAACCCTAGTTAAACAGCTAGAGAAACTTCAATGGAATGGGGCACCGTCATCTCGATTAGTGCAGTGTTGCTGGCAGCAGGGGTTTGGTTACTCGAAAAATTTGATTCTATAAAATTTGGTTGGTTTGGCAATTCTGCGCTTTTTAGCGACCCCTACTACCGCCTCAAGTCGGTTGAGGAGATTGCCGCCGCTGCCGCCGCCGGATTAAAAATAGACGTGAATCAGGCGAGTGTAGATGATTGGCTGCGGCTACCAGGGTTGTCGATTCATCAAGCACGCACGCTGGTAGAACTGACCCAATCGGGCGTTCAGCTTCATTCGTTGGAAGATATTGCTGCCGCTCTGAGCCTTCCCACACAGCGGCTCCAGCCGCTAGAACCCGTTCTGCTGTTTTGCTACTACGATCCGGTATTAACAATCAAACCGCTGAATCCCAATACGGCTACCGTGGAAGCATTGCAGAGGATTCCGGGAGTCGATTCATATTTGGCAAAGGCGATCGTGCAAAACCGGGTGCAGAGTCCCTATCGCAACCTGGTTCACCTCCAGCGGCGGTTATCCTTATCTAGCCAGGTAACCGAAGAACTAATGCATTACCTGAAGTTTTGAATTGAGAGAAGGAAAACTTAACATGGATGCTTTAGTTGAAGAACTCAGTATTAAACTACGTCAGTGGCAACCTGATGTTGCCCAGCAAGTGCGGCGTTGCCTTGCTGAAATTATTGAATTGGCGGATCAAGACGCTTTAGATATTCTTCGTTCTAGAGTGGTTGAGCAGGACGTTTTGGATTTGCTGGATGAACCCAAAACCTGGTGAAGTTTGGCTGGTCGATTTAGGACTGGCAGCCAAAGCATGTCCTGTTGTGATTGTGTCTCGCTATGATCCAGAGCCACCCCGTTCTTTAGTGCTTTACATACCCGTGACTACCCAAAATCGAGAGAGTGCTTACGAGGTTAAACTGCCTTCTCTATCTTTTTTGCGACAAGGCTCTATTGCTAATGTGCAAGGCTTAGGCTCAATTCCTACTGCACGATTAGAGCGCAAACTGGGAGAAGTGTCAGATGAAACCCTAGATGCAATTAAACAAGCTTTGATTTTTGCATTGGATTTGGAGAAAGAGTTACAGCGAGACTGAAACTTCGATCGCTATCTAAAGTTCTGAATTAATTGCCCGAATATTGCATAAAGCTTCTAACTTGCAAAATTCTGAATATGGAAATTCACTTGAACGGTTCTTCTCGAAGCTTTTCTCTCTCAACAGGCTAGCTATCTTCTTCACTTGATAGTAAACGAGAGTTGAAAACTGGCTAATTTTTATCTCAAACTCCACTAATATTTCTTCCTGAGTAATCAAATCTCCATAAGATGTTGGGAAGTCTGTAACTGTTATTTTCACTTTATGAGATGCGTCAGGGTTTCGTGTCATCTTCCAGCGATTGCCTCCTGGTTCTCTCCACCAGGTGAACTCAACGGTTGAGATGCCTTTGAGCAGGGCGATCGTTGCTTCGATAAAATCTCTAATTGGATCTCCGAATACATGGCTGATGGTCATCTCATACATTTGATTCTCGGTGTAGAGAATGCATGTGCTCCATCCATGAGGGGGACAGAACATACAGGAGGTCAACATTGTCGGTAGTACGAATGCTGCTCATTTGTCATAGCTGAAGTGAGGTTAGGATTATTTTTGAGCAGCTTCTACACCAGGTGTTTCAATCAACTCAAGACGATCAATAGGCCAGAAGCGAAACCACGCATGACCAATGATGTTTTTCTGGGGTAAGAAGCCCCAAACATGAGAGTCGTTGCTGTTGTTGCGATTGTCGCCCATAACAAAGACCGTACCTTCAGGCACCCGCATCGGTCCCCAGTTGTAGTTAGGGGATTCTGCAATGTAAGGTTCCTGGAGAGGTCGGTTGTCAAGGTAAACCGTTCCGCCTCGAACTTGAATTGTCTGTCCTGGTGTTCCAATAACCCGCTTAATAAAGGCTTGGTCTCTGGAGTATCCAAAAATCTGGAGCTGGGGTGGCGGGTCAAATACAACGATATCGCCAAATTCTGGCGGATGGAAGCGATAGGAGACCTTTTCGACCACCAATCGATCGCCCACCTGTAACGTAGGCACCATTGAATCGGATGGAATAAAGCGTGGCTCGGCAACAAAGGTCCGAATCAACAGTGCCAGGATGAGTGCAATGAAGAGGATCTGCGCATTTTCCAACCAGCTTTTCCAGGCAGGTCGGGCAACAGATGGTACTACAAGATGTTCTTTTTCAGAGGTTTCTTCGGTTTTCATAGATCTCATTCTCGCAATCCCAGTCCTAAGAATGCAACCTATTGGGATTGGGGAATTGGAAATCGGGAATAGTTATTGATTAGAAAGCAATGAATTTCTCTGAGCGAAGCTGATCGCATCTTGCACCCAAGGCCAGAACGGTTTCTTGAATGCAATCAGTGCGATCGCCCACCGCACAAATTTCCACATCCATACCAGCCAGATTTAATTCCAGGGATGCTAACAGCGATTCAAGGGATTGTTCGATCGCGTGTTGGTAGTGGAAAGAAGCCCAAGCATTGCTGAGCTTCTGCCAATGGTCTTTGTACGGCAAAATCTCTGGTGTTTCTGGATTTGACTGCACTAACCACACCGAATGCTGAAAGCCACTCTCATACAGCCAATCAATCTGGCTTTTCAGCGGCGCAATTCCAGAACCTTCGGCAATGTAAAGACGAGAACGCTGGGGAAGTTCGCTGAGAGTCATCAATCCATAGGGACCCCGTAGCGCGATAGTTTGACCGATTTGCAAATCTTGAATAAACGCCGAACTCCAACCAACCCGAGAAACACAGAGTTCAATTTCAGGACAGCGAGTTGGAGAAGAGGAAATGGAATAAATCTTGCTGAACTTGCGCCCATCCCGCTCAAACTTGGGCCACACCGATTGTCCCGGCAGAAACCGAAACTCATCGCGATCGAGCTGTAGCCAGATAGATTTAATGGTGGGCGTCAAAAACGTTGACTCTACAACCGTCGCAACATAGTCTGCCGTTGGCGATCGGCGCAACACTTCCAAACTTTGCATCGCTTTCCCCGCCTGTGCATCGCAGGCATATCGGTACACATTGCTTCAGGCGGGCATCCTGACTTTGAGAAGGATGAAGGATAAAGGATGAAGGATAAAAATATGAGTTCAGCCTCAATATTTTTGGCCTTTAGCCTTTAGCCCTTAGCCTTTCCATTCACAGTTGCGGCACAGCGTTGGATTTGCACCAAGCTTTCCCGGGTCAAACATGTGACCTTGCCTGGGCTGGTCCCCCAGACAACCTAAATTAGCTCCGGTATTGTAGCCTATTCGTAGCGCGAATGTTTGAACAGGATCTATTCCTTCATCCACCCATAGGATTGAAGTTTAAATTCCAAGACTTTCTTAAAGTCGTGAACGATCGCCTGTATTTCATCAAGGCTCTTAAAGCTTTTACCTTCCTTCCAGTTGGCGCGATCGACTGTACCAATCACCAGGTAATCCTTGCCAATTATTTCGGGCTGATGGAATTGGGTAAACATACGTGCCAGCAATTTATCGAGCTGATCTTTATGGGCAATCAGTAGGTCGCATGCAGGACAGTAGCGGCAGGTTTTATTAAGACAAATTGGAAACGTGGGTGAAACCACGATAAATAGGGGAAGTTTTCGCAGTTTTGTTCTGGCTTCGCACCTGGGACAACTGGTAAACCGGGCATCGGTATAAGGATTGAGAAAGAAACTGTAGCGGGAGGCTGCTTGCCAAAGTGGTCTTCTTTCTTGGTCTTAGGCATCACTAAATAATGCGAGTTGAAATAAAAAATAACGGCAGGGAGGAACTCCGCCCTGCCGCCTTGAAGTTCGAGCAAACTTCAGCGTTACTCAGCCACTTGGGGCAGCAGCTCCCGTTTTTCACCGGGTAGCACCTGCACCTGGCCTTCCGTGTCCACATCTACGACAGCGGTATCGCCATCCTTAATGCGACCAGAGAGGATTTCCTCAGCCAGCGAGTCTTCCAACAATCGCATAATGGCGCGACGAAGAGGTCGGGCACCGTAGGCCTGGTTGTAGCCTTCCTCAACCAAACGATCCTTAAATCGTTCAGTCACTTCTAGGGTGATGCCCTGTTCACGCAGACGGCTAAAGACTTCATTCAGCATGATGTCGGCAATCTGCTTGATCTCTTCCTTATTGAGCTGACGGAAGACGATGATTTCATCGAGACGGTTGAGGAATTCAGGCCGGAAGTACTGCTTCAGTTCCTCATTCACAAGGGACCGAATGCGGTTGTACTGAGATTCCGCAGCATCTGCCGTGGAGAACTCAAAGCCTAGACCACCGCCACCCTTCTCAATCACCTTAGAACCGATGTTGGAGGTCATGATCAACAGCGTGTTCTTGAAGTCAACCGTGCGACCCTTCGCATCCGTCAGACGACCGTCTTCCAGAATTTGCAGGAGCATGTTGAAGACATCGGGGTGCGCCTTTTCAATTTCGTCGAACAGAACGACAGTGTAAGGCCGACGACGAACAGCTTCGGTTAACTGGCCGCCCTCGTTGTAGCCAACGTAGCCTGGGGGCGAACCGATGAGTTTAGAAACGGTGTGGCGCTCCATGTATTCCGACATATCCAATCGGATCATGGCTTCTTCGGAACCAAAGAAGTAGGAAGCCAGAGCCTTGGTCAACTCCGTTTTACCAACACCTGTAGGACCGGAGAAGATGAAGCTAGCGATCGGTCGGTTAGGATTCTTCAACCCGACACGGGCACGACGAATAGCACGAGATACTGCTTTAACTGCTTCTTCCTGACCAATCAAGCGCTGGTGCAGGATGTCCTCCATGTGAAGCAGTTTCTCAGATTCGGATTCAGTCAGCTTGTTGACTGGAACACCCGTCCAGGATGCAACAATTTGAGCAATATCCTCTTCATCGACGACCGGAGATGCATCCTCACCAGTAGATTCGTTCTTCTTGCTTTGAGCAATGGCTCGAATCTCGGCTTTAATTTCCATCTCACGATCGCGTAGTGCGCCGGCCCGGTCAAAGTTCTGAGAGCGGACTGCATCATCTTTCTCTTTCAGAACCTGACGCAATTCCTTATCAAGCTCTTTGGCAGCAGGAGGCAACTGGGAGTTGATCAACCGTACACGGGAACCAGCTTCGTCGATCAAGTCAATTGCCTTGTCGGGCAAGAAGCGGTCTGAAATATAGCGATCAGATAGTTTAGCGGCTGCCTCTAACGCCAGATCGGAAATTCTCAGCTTGTGGTGCTGCTCATAGCGTTCCCGCAAGCCCCGCAGGATTTCGATCGTTTCGTCTACGGTTGGTTCACCAACCATGACAGGCTGGAATCGTCGTTCCAGTGCTGCATCTCGCTCAATGTGCTTGCGGTATTCATCCAATGTAGTGGCACCAATACACTGAAGCTCCCCTCGTGCAAGAGCGGGCTTGAGGATGTTTGCAGCGTCGATCGCGCCTTCAGCAGCTCCAGCCCCAATCAGAGTGTGAACTTCGTCAATAACCAGGATGACGTTTCCGGCAGAGCGGATTTCATCCATGATTTTCTTCAAACGCTCTTCAAATTCACCCCGGTACTTTGTGCCTGCAACTAGCAGGCCAATATCCAGAGTGACGACGCGCTTATCTTCCAGAATGTCGGGCACATCGTCATTTGCAATTCGCTGAGCCAAGCCCTCTGCAATCGCGGTTTTACCGACACCGGGTTCCCCAATCAGCACTGGGTTGTTCTTAGTGCGGCGACCCAGGATTTGGATTACCCGCTCGATCTCCTTGAGACGACCAACCACCGGATCAAGCTTACCCTCAGCGGCCATCTGAGTCAGATTCGAACCGAACTCATCTAGAGTGGGAGTTTTAGTTCGTCCCTGGCTACCACCAGATGTCACCTCTGCTGTTTCACCTAGCATTCGAATTACCTGGGTCCGAACCTTCGAAAGGTCAACGCCCAGATTTTCCAAAACTCTAGCTGCGACGCCTTCACCCTCTCTAATCAGCCCCAGGAGCAAGTGCTCAGTGCCAATGTAGTTGTGACCGAGTTGGCGAGCTTCTTCCAGAGATAGTTCCAGAACTCGCTTTGCTCGAGGAGTGAACGGAATCTCAACAGCGACGAAGCCAGAGCCTCGTCCAATAATTTTTCGACCTCAATCCGAGCGTCTTTGAGATTCACGCCCATAGATTTCAGCACTTTGGCGGCGACGCCGGTCCCTTCTCCAATCAGACCCAGAAGGATCTGCTCTGTACCAACGAAATTATGACCCAGGCGGCGTGCTTCCTCCTGAGCGAGCATTATCACCTTGATGGCTTTTTCTGTGAAGCGTTCAAACATGGCGTGTTTCTGTAACCTGCTGCGTGCCGGTAATGCTGATTTTAGCATAGCGAATTTACCTGACTGTTCAATGTCTCAGCAGGCACGATTCGCGATCTCCGATCAGAAAATTGGAGCGCCATCGGTAACATTCATCCCGAAGGCAGATTTTTAGCGGAAAACAACTGTCAAGTCAAGTCGGTTTTCTTAACCCATTGCTGATCCCAATTCGTGAAAAGCTGCCAGCCAGAGCAATGGAGGCGATCGTGGACCTGATGCCGCAAATCCTCCAGTTTTCCGTAAAATTCAGGTGATTGCAGTCCACCTAACCACAAAACTGACGCGTCTTCTCGCGTGTCCTGGTAATAGCGTTTACGTCGTCCAGCTTCCCGAAACCCAAATTTTTCATATAGAGAAAGAGCTGATTGATTAGAAATCCTGACCTCTAACGTTGCCCGCTCCAGCCCCTATGCTGAGCAGACCTGAGTAAGGCATAGAGTAAAGCTTGTCCTAATCCTTGACGCTGAAAGCTCGGATCAACGGCCAGAATTGTGATGTGAGCTTCTTCTAATATCGCCCAATAACAACCAAGTCCTAGAAGGTGAGGGGTGAGGGAGTGAGGGGGTGAGGGGAGTTTTGAGTTGAGGTTAAGGACTGAGGATTAAGGATTGAGGATCGAGGTTTGAAAAATTTTGAATTTTGAATTTTGAATTTTGAATTAACTCCGACCCCTGACCTCTGACCCCTGACCCCTGACTCCTGTCTTCTGCTGCCACCAACACTAATAATTCACTGTTTGGGCTTTCCATCTCTCGTTGATAGCCGTCTAAAGTCCACAGTCCGCCGAAACAGCGTTGATCAAGGTTCAAAGCGGCAGGCAGGAGGGATTCGGTTAGGGATTTCAGTTCGAGAAAAGTCACAAAAGGTTCGAGATTTTCTCAGGATAGATGACCCTCAATTGTAAACTGAAGAAGGGCTTGTGCCCTGCTATTTAACTGAGGGCTAAGGATAACAATGGCGGCGACTCACACAGCAAAAGTTCAGGATTCGGGGCTTCAGTATTTGCCTAATGCCGCTGGCGCTAGCGGCGTGGGGTCTTCGAATCAGCACCTGATGCCGTTAACAGCGAAGGTAAGCGCTAAGGATCATTTAGAAGTTGGCGGCTGTGATGTGGTTGACCTTGTTCAGAAGTTTGGTTCTCCTCTCTACATTTTAGATGAGGCAACACTACGATCGGCCTGCCGTCAGTACCGTGAAGCGTTTGTCCGCTATTATCCTGGCGAGTCACAGGTGTTATACGCCTCAAAGGCCTGGAGTTGCCTGGCTGTTTGTGCGATCGTCCTCCATGAAGGTCTGGGGCTTGATGTTGTGTCTGGGGTGAAATCTATACGGCTCTTCAGGCAGGGGCACAGCCCGACAAACTTTACTTCCACGGCAACAACAAATCCTTTGAAGAACTTCAGTTTGCGGTTGAATCGGGCTGCAAAATTGTTGTTGATAATTGGCATGAGCTAAAAACGCTCGTAGACATTTCAAGCAATAGACGAGAGGCAATAGGCGATAGGCAAGAAGAAACCCCATCGCCCATCGCCCATCGCCCATCGCCCATCTTGATTCGCCTTACTCCCGGCATTGAATGTCATACCCATGAATACATCCGTACCGGACATTTGGATAGCAAGTTTGGGTTTGATCCAAATCAGTTGGACGATGTTTTTCCTTTATTAGTCAACAGCCCAGTTTGAACTGTATTGGTCTTCATGCCCACATTGGCTCCCAGATTTTTGAGCTACAGCCCCATGAGGATTTGGGAGGGGTTATGGCGCAATGGTTGAGCAAAGCGGCTCGTTATGGATTGACGGTTCAGGAACTCAATATTGGGGGCGGGTTGGGCATCTGCTACACGGAGGCAGATGATCCTCCCAGTATTGATGCCTGGGTCAAGGTTGTTGCCGAGTCAGTTGCCACAGCCTGTAAGGCACAGTCAATTCCGTTACCCAAGCTTTTATGCGAACCAGGCCGATCGCTGGTTGGCCCAGCCTGCGTTACGGCTTACGATCGGAAGCCGAAAAGTCATTCCCGACATCCGCACCTACGTCACTATAGATGGGGGCATGTCTGACAACCCCGACCAATCACCTATCAATCGCTCTATCGAGCAGTGGTGGCTAATAAGATGTCTGCTGCGTCTTTGGAGCAGGTGACGATCGCCGGAAAGCACTGTGAATCAGGCGACGTCTTGATCAAGGATACCCCTTGCCGGAAACTCAACCAGGAGACATCCTCGTTGTCTTAGCAACGGGAGCATACAATTACAGTATGTCTTCTAACTACAACCGCATACCGCGACCAGCGGCTGTTTTAGTTAGAGATGGGGAAGCGAACATTATTTTGCAACGCGAAACTTATCAAGACTTGATCCGACAGGATCGTTTGCCAGAAAGACTGAAGTAATTGTGAATTATGAGTTATGAATTATGAGTTATGAGTTTTGAATCAAAACAACTTGTAATTCATCATTCATTATTCGTCATTCAACATTTTGTAGAGGCAGGGTTAATCCAGATCAATGGGATATATATGGAAGCAATGGCTTACAGACCCTGGCTGGATGCAGTCTTTAGTCCTTTTGATTATCCATAACTTCCGCTCCTTCGTTGACATTGGATTAGTCCTTGCCGTTACCTACATGATGCTTGTCATCATTGGGGAACGCAGAACCCTAATGGATGGTGCGTGGTTTTATCATTCTGATGCTGGCGGCTGCACTCAGCAGACGATTGGACCTCACGCTGTTGAGCTTTGTGCTGAGCAATCTGGTGATTGGTTCTGCTGTCGCAATGGCATTTATTCTCCAGTCAGAGTTTCGTCGCTTCCTGGAGCAATTGGGACGGGGGAGATCCTTCAGCTATTTCAATCGTCCCGAAGAACCACGCTTAAGGCTGGCAGCGTCACTGATGAAATCGTTGATGCAGTTAAGGAACTATCCCAAAACCGGACGGGTGCCCTGCTGATCTTGGAAACCGGAAGCCCGATCGATGAACGTGATTTTTCTGTTCCTGGGGTGAAGCTAAATGCGGATGTTTCTAAAGAACTGATTCAAACCATTTTTCAGACAACGACGCTATTGCATGATGGGGCTGTGCTAATCCGGGATGCGCGTGTGGTAGCGGCTGGGGTCATTTTGCCCCTCTCTGAGCGCACAGCATCCCGTCAGTTGGGTACGCGACACCGGGCCGCAATGGGGATTACGGAACGAGTCGAAAATTGTGTCTGTGTGGTTGTTTCGGAAGAAACCGGGTCCATTTCGTTGGCCGAACGGGGGACACTGAACCGTCCGCTGACGAGCAGCAAGCAAGGAACTTCTAGAAGCACGGTTCTCGCAAACGGTCGATCGGGAGCCAGTTGCTCCAGACTTCCGTAGTCTAGGTCGTCAAATCGGAGAAAGAGGCATTGCACTAATTTCCCGCTTCTTCCATCCCAGAAAACGCAAAAATTAACAAGGAGCAGACGGGCAGAAGTGAGGGGTGATGAAAGGTATGAAGGATGAATTGTGAATAATAAATAGTGGAATTCATCTCACTTGGCTCCTGAAAAATTTATTTACGGCATTGCCTGTTGCCGTTTGCCTATTGGCTTGAAAAAACATCACCGTTAGACGAAGAATTTTGGCATCTGAAACTGAGGTTATTGACGTTGGTAACAAAGCTAGCGTTAATGGCTTTGAATGGGTCAGATCACTTGACTACTCAAATCTTTAGTTGACTATCCATCCTCTGAAGCTTCAGGCCCCCTGGGAGTAGGGGCGTTTGATTCTCCTGGTTACGTTCTATTCGTCTGCTGTTTGGGAGAAAAATGACTGTAAAGCCGTCCGTCTTGCAAGAGTTGCCCGCTGACTTATTAAAAGAGCGATTGCCCAGACATGTTGCTGTCATCATGGACGGCAACGGACGATGGGCAAAACGTCGAGGAATGCCCAGAATTATGGGCCATCGCCGGGGAGTAGATGTCCTCAAAGATTTGCTTCGTTGCTGCCGAGATTGGGGCATCAAGCCTTGACTGCCTATGCCTTCTCCACAGAAAACTGGGGAAGACCCTCTGAAGAGGTGGAATTTCTGATGACCCTGTTTGAGCGGGTCTTAAGACAAGAACTGCGCGAGATGATGCAGGAGAATGTGCGAATCCGCTTTGTCGGAAACCTGCATGCTCTACCACCCTCTTTAAGGGATGAGATTGAACGATCGATGGCTGAAACCGAGAAAAATCAAGGAATTCAGTTCACGGTCGCGACAAACTACGGGGACGGCAAGAAATTTTGCAGGCCTGCCGGACGATCGCTGCAAAAGTGGAGCAAGGACTAATTCAAGCCGACCAAATTGACGAAGCCTTGTTTGAACACCATCTTTACACCGCAGGAATTTGTGACCCTGATTTGTTAATTCGGACCAGTGGAGAAATGCGTGTCAGCAATTTTCTCCTGTGGCAAATGGCCTATGCCGAACTCTACGTCACAAACACGTTGTGGCCCGACTTCGATCGCCAGGAATTTCACCAAGCCCTGTGCGACTATCAGCAGCGGGAACGACGGTTTGGGAAGCTATGAGGTTTAAGTTGAGTGGACCTAACAAAGTAAGGACGTGCGGCGTTTGCCGCCATCGTTAACAGCTCCAAAATCACTACGATTTGGGTACCACCAAGTTTTGAATCTGTAAGTTTTGATTTTCAACCTGTTGCGAATTCAAGACTCATAATTTAAAACTCATAATTCAAAACTCAGAACTTCCTCAAGGTCCGGCAAAGACTGCATTTTCGATATCCTGGCGGCTAAGCGAGTATTTAAAGGCACGCTGAATGGCGGGCTGACTGCTCTTTTCCGCTATAGAAATATCGTCCCCCATCTCAAAGTAGCGGACGGTTAGCTGGTCGATATCCAAGCAAAGTTCTGCTTGCCAGGTTGAACGCTGAACTCGCCAACAATGCAGCTCTTCTTTATCTTGTTTACATCCTTGTTCAAGAAGCCACTGCTCAATTTCAGGCAGGGGGTGGTTGTATAGGGAGTTTCAGGAGGAGGGAGTGCCATGCGATCGCTTAGAGAAATCTACGGATTCTACTGTTAGCTTGCTCAATGATGGAGAAAAATCGGCGGTTTGGTGGACCAGTGGCCCAACAGGTCGGATCAATTTAGATTGGACAGGCTCCGGTTGAGCAGAGTCGGTCTGAATGGTTTTTGCCGCCTGCTGAACAGGTGCGCTTTGAGCTGCAAGCGGCTGAAAAACGGCATCTCCTCGGGTCATTCCAATCGCGATCGCCAATACCAGGCAGGCAAGAAACGTCAGACCCAAGATAAACAGGGCAAACATCTCTCCGGCAGAAAGGGGGCGATCGGTTGGATCCAGATAGGCAGAGGACGACGGGATGCGATTCTGCGCGTTCATCTGGGTCAGCGGTGGTAGGGGTTGAACGACTGCAATGCGAGAATACCCAATCTTTCGGTCATACACCATTCGGCGTTCGGGACTGCTTAATGTGGCGTAGGCTTCGTTCAGTTCCTGGAACTTCGTTGTCGCGATCGTCGCAGGTAGCGAGGTTGTGTCTGGATGATACAACTTGCTCAAATCCCGATACGCCTGTCGGATTTCCTGCACCGAAGCAGACGGCGGAACTCCCAGCAACCCGTAGTAGCTGGAAGCTAATACCTTTTGATACAGGGGTTTTCTCTCCGTTTGTGGGAGTTGATTTATCCTGAGTCACACGGAATCCTGCCCTTTCAGCTTTTGACTCCATCCAGTCAGCCTTTGATCATTGTATAGCAGGTGTCAGGGGTTAGGTGTCAGGGGTTAGAGTTAGAAAGGTTGATGTGTCTCATGTTTGATATCTACTATTTGGTTTCACCTCATCTAGCTAATGCTAGAACTCGTTGTTGATGCTGTTTGCGGCTTGTAATGACATATCACCCCGTTAATCGCTGACAGTAACAACCACCCCATTAAATTAATTCGCACATCAAAGAGGGTAATGTCCAATAGATTAAAGAACGCACATCCCATAAATGACGTTAGATAGGTGAAGAAAAGTAGTCGATCGTCATCGGAGGGGCTGCAAAGCCAGGAAAGAGGTTAAATTTTTCGGTTCTCTTCCTTGCTCTGATAGTCACAGCTTTAGAGATCGAAGTCTCGTCCGGTTCGGCGGCCATCCACGTACGCAAATACAGACTTGCTTGAACCATTACCCAGCCAACCAGTCCAAGCAATAGCAGAGTTGCGGGTAATCCGGTTTCGGCAGCCAACATCAGCAGTAAATTGTGGGGATGCCCAATAAAAAAAATGCATGGCCTCCTGATAGAGCACGCTGAAATTTCTTAGCCCCCAGCCAGTCCAGGGGCGCCGTTGCATAAGAGACCAGGCAAACTGCCATTGGGTAGTCCGGAGTGACGCGATCGGACGGTTTGGATAAAGCTGGTCGGTTAGTCGTGCCCAAAAAAGCAGGGACAACCGCTCGTAACCATTCTCGGATGGGGAAGGACTGAATGCTGCGCCGAGAATGATGCCCGCCAGAGCAGTTACGCCTACTAGCAGCCATCGCCATCCGAGATAAATCGCAAAAGCAAGACAGGCCAGCAGCGCGATCGCCCAGACATTGCGGGAATCGGTGAGGACTAGGGCGATCGCGTTTCCCAGGACTGTGATCAACAGGAATAGGCGACGGAATAGAGGGAAGTGGGGAGTGGGGAGTGGGGAATCGGGGTTTGAAGAATTTTGAATTTTGAATTTTGAATTTTGAATTTTCTTCTGACCCTGACCCCTGATTCCTTTTCTCTGGCCCTTTGTATTTCCCCAATTAACAACCCCAGCGACAGAATGAACGTAATTACCAGGTAGCTTGCCAAAACATTCGCATAGAAGAAAATTGAAGCCATCCGACCAGGAGGGTTGCCCGTTGGATCGATGACCCAGTCCACAATGCTGCCAAAAATTTGAACATGGCCTGACCAACCCAAAAATTGCTGGCCTAAACCAATTACAACAACCGGAACGGACGTAATGGCAATAATCCAGGCAAGCCGCCGCATTTGGGCAAGCGATTGAATCAATTCGCTAAGGGCCGCAAAGATAATTAGAAACGGCAGAAAATTTGCCAGACCCAGCAAGGCATCACTTTGCCGGTAAGCGAGTGCAGCACTCATGATCATCAGAATGCCGACGATCGCAAATCCCTGATTGACCCCACGCTGACTAATACGTCTAAACAGCTTCCAAAATAAGATGAGCGAGATGAGGGAAACTGCCACACTTCCCAACAATGCGCTGAATGGCATCGCCAGAATGGCCAGTTGAATTCCATTCCAGTAGGTTTGTAGTCGGAGATCGGGGTGACGCTGGTAAGGGATTCGCAGACTAGTGATAAATCTCATTCCATTGCCCAATCCAACGTGTGATGGAGATCTTGACCTAGACTCACCTAAACTGGTTCAAAGCATTCGGCACGAGTCAAGCGAATCTGTGCCAGAGCATAAATGATTGGAATGATGCGTCCATAATTGGTGGCGATTGATCGCCATCCCAGGTCAACAAAAACCAGGCCCACAAGGCAGGACCCAAAACGGCAAAAACCCTCGAACGGCAGTGTAGCGTGCTGCTGTTAGGACCATACCCCGACGAGCTGCTTGGGCTGCCAGATAGCTTTGAAATTGGGTAGCTGCCGCTGCTCCACCCAAGGCCACGGCCTGTTGAGCAGCCTGGTAGGTAGCAAAATGGATTGCAAACTGACGTGCAATCTGCTGTAACAAAATGGGACGCAGAATCGAACTGATTGCAAAGGCACTGCTTCCCTTGACTAACAGACTCAACGGATCATTCTGAAGTGCCGACGGTAATTGGGGCAGAATTTGGGAGTGGCTGAGCGATCGCTTCAACCGAATTCTTAAGGCTCCCTGCTCACTCGCGGGTAGCTGCTTCCAGGCACGGGCCAGCAAATTGAGGAAGACTTCAGCTTCTAAGTCAACAGTGGACATCGAGCGCTGGTAGGGGAGTTTGAGATAGCGACAAACCTGAATCAAGATTTGTCGGTAGGAAAGACGATCGGTCTGACGGCTTAAAACGGTCATTCCGTCGGCTGCCAGGAAGCGAAAGCGCTGCTCGACGGCATCTAGCCAGTCTTCCCGTCCCTGGCTCTGCACATCAATAGGGTTAGGCGTGTGAACGTAATCGAGCGGATTGAATTTGCGGCAGAAAAGAATCTCTGTCAGATCCCGTAGCTCTTCATCCGTCGCTAATTCCAGCGCGGTTCTTAACTCATCCACCGCTAACTCTCCCTCATGCAGATTATTTGACTGGCACTATTCTACTAAATGGAGCAGGCGGTGAGGAGGAACAGGTTTGGGAGACGATGAGAGCGAATGCCCTTTATCGCCGCATAGATAAGCTCAGAATCGGCTTCTACAGTTGAACGAAAAGTAATCTGAATCTATTTTTCACCCGTTTGCTGGCTCTATGGATTCAACACTGGGTCAATCTATCGTCAAAGCACGGTCTTTTTAGGACACGCTACTTGAGTTTTATCGCTATGCACCGGGTCTAGCAGATTCCTTGCCAAAGCACAGTCACGCAGATTATCAGTTCTGTCTTAGTCTTGATTTTCCCGGAGAATATTATTACCGGGGCACTTACTATGCGGTACCTTCTGGCAGCCTTAGCGTGATTCATCCCGATGAATGCACTCAGCGCGGGATTTGAACGATCGCATAACTTCTGCCAATTTTCGAATGATGTATGTCAGTCCTGCTCTAATCAAGGAGATTTCCACAGGGATTGTTGGACATGAAACCCATTTGCCTTTTTCGCAGATTTGATCGTGTTAGATGCTGATCTTGTCCGCCTTTTCTTGAATTTCCACAGGGCTGTGGAAATCGCTGCATCCCTTCTGAAGCAGGAGGTTCTGCGGTTTTCGATATTAGCTCAATTGATTATTCGTTATGCAAATTTGCCGTGCGCGTTGCAACCGTTAAAGAAGGAGCGTACCTCAGTGCAACAGGTTCGCGAATATTTGCACGATAACTATGCAGAAAACGTGTCGCTCGATCGCCTGGCCCAGATTGTCAATCCAAGTCCCTATCATTTGAACCGCATCTTCTGCGCTGAGGTTGGCGTTCCTCCCCACGCCTATCAAACTCAGGTACGAATCGATCGTGCGAAACAATTGCTTTCCAAAGGAATTCCAATCAAGCAGGTTGCCGCAGACACAGGGTTTACTGATCAAAGCCATTTAAACCGCCACTTCAAAAGCTAATTAGGGTTACTCCTGGACGGTATGTTTCTCAGAACAGCAAGAATGTTCAAGACCCCTAAGATTGAGTAGAAGAAACTCCTTATAAGACAGACATTTGTTGTTAACACCTCATTAGAAGCCACCGCCGCTATGCAATATACAACGCTTGGAAATACAGGCTTAGTTGTCTCTCGTCTCTCCTTTGGCGCAATGACGTTTGGAACGGGGCAACTGGTCCCAGGAGTGACAAACACCATTGACCAGTCAGGGGCTGACCAAATGGTGGGACGTGTCCTGGATGCAGGCATTAATCTATTTGATACAGCAGACGCTTACACTCAAGGACAGTCGGAAATTTTGTTGGGCAAAGCGCTTGGAAATCGGCGTAATGAAGTCGTGATTGCAACGAAAGTCGGCTTTCGTTTGGGAAATGCGATTACGGATGTGGGGCTTTCCTACCGACATATTATTGCGTCTGCAGAAGGAAGCCTGAAGCGTTTGGGTACTGACTATATCGACCTCTATCAGGTCCACATTACCGATCCCTTAACCCCATTAGAAGAAACAGCACGTGCCCTGGAGGATCTGGTACGGCGTGGGCTAGTCCGCTACATTGGCTTCTCGAATTTCCCTGCCTGGAAAGCAGCCAAGGTAGTTGGCATTCAGGAGCGCTACGGCTATACACGCTTTATCGCTGCCCAAATGTACTACTCCCTCGTAGGGCGAGATTTGGAGCATGAAGTCGTTCCGTTTGTGCAGGATGCAGGTATTGGCGTTCTGGTTTGGAGTCCCCTGGCAGGTGGGTTTCTTAGCGGTAAGTACACCCGAGAAAATCCTGCACCCGAAGATGCCCGCCGCAGCAAATTTCAGCTTCCACCAGTGGATGTGGAGAAAGGTTATGAAGTAGTGGAGGCCGTGAAGCAAATTGCTCAGAACCATAATGCGTCTCCTGCACAAGTTGCGATCGCCTGGCTCCTGACAAAACCGTTTGTTTCTTCAGTAATTATTGGCGCAAATAAGATGAATCAGCTAGAAGATAATCTGGATGCGGCTGATTTAAAGCTCTCACCGCAAGAAGTAGAACACCTAAACACGCTGACGGCTCCTCCTTCTATTTATCCTGCCTGGATGCAGCCTTTGGGATGGGATGCTAAAGTCAAAGCAGCGTTAGATCCTGATGGTTCTGACTCTTAGTAGAAAATAAACGGTTTTGGAGAACGAAGATTTTCTGAGTGAACAAAAACCCGGCGATCGACCAGGTACTATGCACGCATGACGACAAAATCCTCTTCTCTATTTGATGCTGCTGTGATTGGGGCTGGGATGGCTGGGTTAATCGGTGCTCAGCAGCTTAAACAGGCGGGTTACCGGGTTGTTGTGCTGGAAAAGTCGCGGGGTGTTGGTGGTCGTATGGCAACCCGGAGATTGTACAACACCTTTGCCGATCACGGAGCTTGTTATCTCACTCCTAAAGGCGATCGCTTCCGGAACTTTGTAGAGCAATTGCTGGAAGCAGGTATTCTCAGTGTTTGGACCAACGTTGTCCATGAAATGGGACCGGATGGTCACTTAAAAACGCCTCCATTGAAGGACCGCTATCCCCGTTACATTTCTTCTGACGGCATGACAGCGATCGCCAAGTACCTGGCCAACGGACTCGATATTCGGTTGAATCAGCGGGTTCAGACGTTGGCATCAACAGGTCAATACTGGCGGTTGATCCCGGAACCAACAGAGGCTTCCTCGCTTGAAAACGCTGAAATACTAGCCCGAGCCGTTTTGGTAAGCGTGCCTGCTCCTCAAGCGGTGCTGCTGTTGGAATCGCTTCCCGAAACGGTGCTCCCGTCAAAATTTATTCATCAGCTAAATGCGGTGCAGTTTACGCCCTGCTTAAGCACAATTGCGGGTTACGCGCCTGAGCACTATCAGGATTGGCTCGAGCAATATCCTGATGTGCGAGCGATTACATTTTCCCAGCATTCAGACCTGGCGTGGATTGGTTTGGACAGCAGCAAGCGATCGCCGCCCACTCAGCCAGGGTTCGTCATTCAGAGTACAGCAACCTTTGCAGAGAATTATCTGGACGCGACGGACCTTCAACCTGCAGCACAAATCCTTGTTCGATCGGCTGCAAAACAGTTGGCTTCCTGGTTAGATACTCCGGATTGGGTTCAAATTCATCGCTGGCGTTATGCGTTTGCTTGCCAACCGCTGCCAGACCTATACCTGGCAGCGCCGACGCCTATTCCGCTGCTGTGTGCTGGGGACTGGTGCGGCGGTATGAAAGTTGAAAATGCCTTTTTATCAGGACTCGCAGCGGCGGACTATCTGAAGCCAAAGCTCAAGGACTAGATCTCGTAAAACTAAAGCTCCCTAAAACCGTAAGTTTCAGGGAGTTGTTCAGCTTAGTAAAACTGTTTCGCTAATGATTAGTCAGCAGCTCCTCGCTGCTTTGACCAACTCCTTCTTGATCCCCTTCCGCATCTTCAGCACGGTTGCCGCCGTCATAACGCCTTCTACCCATGCGGCCAGTGTTAGCCTTCTTACGGAACTTACGAGCATAAGCCTGGTTACGGAGAGCTTTTTCTTTCTTTTGGTTGCGGCGTTTAGCCATGTTTACCCCTTATGTAGAACCAATTGAGTGAGGAGCGGAAATTTTCAGTCCAAAAGTCAGCTTGGCTCTCAAGCTGACTTCCACAAAATTCATGAATTTATGCGAGGAATTTACTTTAACACAATTCGCCAAGATCCTAAGACTCCATCACGCGTGAAATTTGTTAATGGAAAGGGGAAATGGGCCATGGCACAGCTTGAAGCCTTGAGGATAATTGAAGAATTTTATGTGTTACTCCTGTCGGCATTCTCCCGTTCCCTTATTTTTCTCCTCATCTCTCAAAAATTGTTTGGCCAACGCTAAGGCGTCTTCGGCTGTTGTAACGGTTCCTTCAGCCCTCGCCAACTGTATCGCTGCCAGCAACCGACCAATCCGAGGACCCGCAGGTAGGCTTAGCGAAGTCATCAGATCTTGCCCGCTCAAAATTGGAATTGGATGGGCAACGGGATCGCTGGGGGTCAAGAATCGCCGAATCAGCATGTCCATGACTTCCATCGGGACTCCTTTGCGATCGCCAAAACAGCGACCGCAGGAAAGGTGACGCCTACGTTCTGAAAAAATTCATACTGTTCACGTAGGGACAAAGACGTGGGGACACGCGTCGATTCAGTGCAAGACGCGTCCAGCTCTTTTGACAGTTGAACGAGCGAGCAAATTCGGGGTAAGAACTTGAGAATTGCGCTAACTGCCTGAATCTCGTTGCGGCTATATTTCAAGCGGCGCAATTGCGCTTCAGCCTTGGCTGGTTCAGTTGACAGAAGGCTGGTTAATTTTGCAATCGATAGCCACGTCCGCACCGATCCCTGCGCTTTTGCGTCGATCGCTTTCTGTAGATGGTGAACTGAATCAGAAGAATGACCGGATGAGGTATGGGATGACCTGGAGTGACTGCGGATTCGGCTGAATAACTCCTGGGTAAAGTCGGGTAAGGTTTCCTCTAATCGAACGCATACCTGGTCAATCGTTGCGATCAGTTCCAGGCTTTGAACGGTTGCATCGGGAAACCAGTCCTGAAGTAAGCCATCCTGCCAGGCGGCAGTCAACCAGTATGTGCCTCTGGACGTCCCCAACAAATAATTCAGTTCTGATTGAACTCGCTCAGCCGCAATTTGCTTCAGTAGCGGGGCTAGCTGGCGAATGACGCCTCGTGTCTTCTCATCCACGGCGAATCCCAACTGGGCTGCCTGTCGATAAGCTCGCAGCAACCGCAGAGGGTCTTCTCGCAGATTTTCCGCTGACACCATCCGCAGCAGATGTTTTTGTAGATCGGAGTACCCCTGTAGTGGATCAATAAGCTGATCGGTATGGGGATTGTAGGCGATCGCATTGGCCGTAAAGTCTCGTCGTCCCAAATCAGCTTCCAGGGTTGATCCCACCTGTTGGGCAAAGTCTGCGGTGCCCTGCTCAAACACGACCCGCGCAATTTGGCGCTCCGCATCTAGCAAAACATACCCCGCCTTGTAGTGATGAGCGATCGAGCGAGCCGTCTCTACGGCCCTTTCTGGTAACACAAAATCCAGATCTAGATACTCGCTATCTCTTCCTAATAGCGCATCCCGCACGGTGCCTCCCACAAGACAGGCCGAATGGGGCAACCATTCCAAACTAAAAGGCCATGTCTTAGGAGACAATGCAGAAGACACTTCAGGAACACTCAGCAATTGGTAAGAAATACTCTGATTCAAGCTTGTCAGTCCAATGAATACTCAGTAGAAAAGTGGGTGCGGGGTGGGGAGATGAGGAACGTAGGGAAGAGAGAGTGTGAGAGGAAGATACTTTCCTATCTTCCCCATTCTCCTTATCTCTCACTTCGCCTTTTGCCTTGTGCTTTTCCTATCGCCCATTGCTTACTCATTCAGCCTAACGCCGTCAGCGATCGTTGCCATACTGCAACGAAAATCTACCTAACATCTGCTGAATAATTAGTCCGTCTGAGCTAGAGTAACAGAAAAGCACCTGGTTTCCGAAGGTTCGCATCTCGAATAGCGAGATATTTGGCTTATGTGTATTTGCGTTAACTGCCACTACGTCGATCGCTGCACCACGTATCACGAGGTAGAACGGCTCCATCAACAGCGCCATCTCACTGAAACCCCAAACTTTGAAGCGGTGAATCCGACGATCAATTACAATCTCACCTTGCCAGAGTACTCTGCCTCAGAGGATGGACAAATTATCGAAGGCGGTGAATTCAGGGAAGAATATGATGTCGTTGGCTGCGATAGCTTCCTCATGGAGAAGGGCAAGTGGGCCAAGCTACGCCCTGGCGAATTGATACCAACGTAAGGATCTTTTTCTACGACCTATCCCCAAGTTACCTCCCCAACTTGCAATCATTGTGCGAAAGTGATAAGGCACGTGAACCCTGCGATGTGAATATGCCTTCGCTTGAGAAGCCTTCTAAGTGGTCTTCCGACTGGTTCAAAATTGGTATTTTGGGGTTATGGCTCATATCGCTGGCTCTGCGATTTTGGGGCCTGGGACGATTTAATACCCTGGTATTTGACGAAGTTTATTACGTCAAGTTTGCTCATAATTACCTGACTCATACCCAATTCTTCGACGGTCATCCCCGCTAAGCAAGTATTTAATTGCGATCGGTATCTGGATTGGGAATCATCTTCCCGTTGGTTGGGATGCTGTCAATAGCAAAGCATGGCTCTTACACGACCTGGAGCTACCGTTGGCTCAATGCTCTGACAGGATCATTTATTCCCTGGTTGTTGCTGGAATTGCCTATCAGCTAACCCACCGTCGCAGCTATGCCTTCATTGCCGGGTTGTTTATGGCGTTAGATGGGCTGTTTCTGGTGGAATCCCGCTATGCGCTCAACAATGTTTACCTGGTAATTTTTGGCCTGTTGGGGTTATGGTTTTTGCTGATTGCGCTAAACAACCATCAGTCTCGACAACGAGAAGCATGGCTCGTGTTTTCCGGTATATTTTTGGAGCCTCTGCATCCATTAAGTGGAATGGCCTCTGGTTTTTGCTGGGAGCTTACGGACTTTGGGTTAGTGCCCAAATTATTCGGTGGGTTCAAGCCCAACGACCTGATGCGGTCGCCCTATTTCCGATCGAAGCGACGGAGTCCGACCCATCAGGCACACTAACAGGAGGTAGTCCATTACAGCGTCTGGTAAGGCTGAGGCTCTGGCAGGTAGTCCTTTATTTAGGCGTTGTTCCAGCCGCGTTTTATCGTTTAATTTGGATTCCGCATTTACGGTTCAATACTACAACCGGCTTTTGGGCATTGCAGAAGCAGATATTGGACTATCACGAACGAGTGGGCGATGGTCCCAAAATTCATCCCTACTGCTCCCACTGGTACACTTGGCTTTGGATGCTTCGTCCGGTTGCCTACTTTTACCAGATTGCTCCCAAAACCCACCGCTGCCAACTGGAGACTCACACCTAACTACAGCCACGCCTGATACCGTCATTTATGATGTCCATGCGATCGGTAATCCTATCCTGTGGTGGTTGTCTACCCTATCGATCATCCTGGTAATTGCAGCGCTTGCCTATTCCATCCTTACCTGGTTTAATGCCCACAATGGAACCCTTGAAACAGTTTCTCAGGAACATAATAATTCTCTGGCACTAGGCCCAACAGAGCGGTGGCTTGGGCTATTTCTTGTCATAAACTTTGCGGCAAACTTACTTCCCTGGGTAAAAGTGACTCGCTGCACGTTCCTGTATCACTACATGGGAGCGTCCGTGTTTGCGACAATGGCAATCGCCTGGATCGTCGATCGCTGGCTTCGCAGTAGTCAACCTGCACTTCGCACTCGAGCGATCGTGGCTATCCTGTTAATCTCGCTGGCATTTATCTTCTGGATGCCAATTTACTTAGGATTACCCCTATCACCCTTTGGATTCCGCCTGCGAATGTGGCTACCCTCATGGGTTTAGGTACATAAGGTAAGGGGACGAGGAGGTGATGGTAATCACGAATGAATGGGAGGTAAGGGATAGGAAACAGGGAACCCCTTTTTATCTTTCATCCCTTATCCTTTATCCTTCCTCTAATCCCCGCCCTCTGCTAATTCCTCACCAACCATTTCTGGCCATTCAACCGTTGAAGTGCGCCGTATATCAGCAAGCCCAAATTAACCTTGCGCTCGTCAATCAGGAAGGATTCAAGCGTGCTGGGTCTGCCACCACTTTCTGAATAAGAGAAAGCCTTTGGCCCCTGAATATCTTCTTTGAGGAAGTAGATGTTGAATTGACGCGGTTGCTTCGGTCCACTGCTCCAGCGACCGACCACCTGCCAACACTCAGGCGCACTGGAGTAACCCGGCACCAGAATTTTTGTTTCTCAAAGGTCAGGTCAAGATTCTGAATACCCTGCTCGGCCAAGCTGTTTTTCAAAGCTGGCAGATAATCCTGCTGAACAAAATCCGCAAAGGGCTTGTCCTCCAGCGCGGGAGCTTTCTCTTTCTTTGCTTTAGGAGCAGGTTTGTCACCTTCACCACCATCCCCCGCTGCTTTGGGTGGTTTCTTCGCCGCTGGGTTGCTTTCGGTCGTGCCTTCTGCTTCAGCAGCGGCAGGAGCCTCTTGGGAGGTTTGTTCTCCAGCTTCGTTAGGAGTCGTTTCTTCTGCCATTCCTTCCGGTCAATCCTTTAGTTATTGGGCAACAAGCGGAAACACGTTCCTGACGCCATCTTAATAGAATGCATGGATTGAAGCTAGGGGCCAAAAACAATCGCTAATATAGAAATTTATTTATTCACTCGATATAGTAGAGCTTGTCGTGCCTTCAACCTCGTCAAACGCGATTCAACTTAATGTTTTAGCCCAGGGAGAGGGATTTCCCGTTCTATGTCTACACGGTCATCCCGGCTCAGGACGTAGTTTGTCCGTATTTACAAAGCATTTGTCCCGGCGGTTTAGAACGTTAGCACCCGACCTGCGCGGCTATGGAAGTAGCCAAACAGTTCAATCGTTCGTGATGGATGATCATCTTGCAGACCTGGAAGCTGTTTTGGACCGCTACCACGTCGATCGCTGCTTGATTTTGGGTTGGTCTCTAGGCGGCATTTTGGCGCTAGAACTGGCACTTAGGAATTTGGAACGGGTCAGCGGGCTTATCCTTATCGCAACAGCCGCCCGCCCCTGGGGAAATCACCCTCCAATTACCTGGCAAGATAATTTGTACACCGGGCTAGCTTCGATCGTGAATCGGGTTAGCCCAGGGTGGCAGTGGAATATTGATACGCTGGGGCGGCGATCGCTTTATCGTTACCTGATTCAGCAGCACACCGCAGGTGCCTACCAATATTTAGCGGAAGAAGCCATGCCGGCCTATTTACAAACGTCTCGGCAGGCAACTCGGGCGCTGTCCCTTGCCTTAAACCAGGGATACAATCGTTTAACTGAGCTATCACAGATTCAGTGCCCCTGTCTGGTATTAGCCGGGGCAGACGATCGACATATTACAGCGGCATCCAGCCAGGAGACCTTTCGACACTTACCGAATGCCGAATGGCATTGTTACCCAAATACCGCTCATCTCTTCCCTTGGGAAATTCCCGATCAAGTTTTGGCAGACATCGATCGCTGGCTTGAAGCTCATCCAGAAGCAGTAACCCCTTGATGGTAGTGCTCCGTTACTCCCATTACCTATTACCAACTCTCCATATAACAGTCCTAAATCATTTATGAAATAGTAGGAGGACTTTGTGAGAAAGATTTCCTGCGGAAACCTTTCTCACAATCCAGGTAGGATCGCTATATGTGAAACCTTGGCAAAGATCTCAATCAGACGTTTGTTGATTCAGCGAGAGCTTCACAAAAGGATTGGCTGAGTGGTAGCAAAGAGTACACAATGCTTAAGGGTTTTAGATACTTCGTATGCTTCACCGGGTGCCCAATCCTATGAATGAATCTCTCATTGCATCCTTACTTGAAGACTTGAAAATCCAGATGAGTCAGTTCGAGATCGGGCAACTCAGGGTCTCTGGCAAATCTGGTTTGAGCAAAAGGGCATGATTGGGTTAGAGATTATTCGCCGTGCCCAATTGATGTTGGAGCAGGGGACTTTTGAATGCAGAAGAAACCTTGACTGCTCTGATCGACAGTCAACCTGATTTTGCAGAAGCCTGGAACCGTCGTGCTGTCCTCTATTACACTCAAGGACGCTACAGAAAGGCCATTAGTGACTGTGAGATGGCAGTTCGATTAAATCCAGTTCACTTTGGAGCCTTACATGGCTTAGGGCTGTGCCATGCTGCTCTCGGCAACTTTAGAGACGCCATTCACGCTTTTCACAAAGCACTAGAAATTCAACCTTACTCTACTGCCAATCAACGGTTAATTCTAGAATGCACTGCAAGATTGAGTTAAAGACTATTTCGTAGAACAAATAATAAAAGCGTTGAATTCTAATTATCAATAGATTCAATTATTTAAGGGTTTCGATACAAATTGAAGCGGCTTGTTTAGATTATTTGGATTGTGAGAAAGAGATTGTCAGAAATTCTTTCTGGCAAGCCTCCCTGACCATCTAAAACTTAGGGCCACGATAAGTGGAGCTGCATAAATAAACTGGGGATAGCTGACCATCAATGGCTACCAGCTTTCGGCCTTCAAATTTACTTGAATGACGGCCACCTTATCACCCTTATGGGGCTTGTTAAGTTAAAGGTTTTATGGACAGGGTTTCTCTGGTAGCTTTTCTCACAATTCAGCTCAACTCACTATGTGCAAAGTTTTTTATTGTGTGGTGCAAGTTTCTTAAGACGTAGGTAAAATGACCAAACCATTAGTGATCCAAATCACCGAAAGCTTTGTGTTTAGATCACTCATTTTCTTGAATGATCGTTAGAGAATTAATTGCAGAGTTCCTGCAACTTAAATATGCAAAGTAAAGCAATGATTAGACATCTTGTTGAAAAAGCCCTCTACATCAAAAAAGCTGACCCCCGATATTGAGAATGCTATTAATTACGAGCTGACTCGGTTAGGTCACATTTCAGATGTTGACTTCGAAGCTCTTGAATTGTTGATGGATGAGATGGATGCGGGTCGGATAAAGCTTGTCCCCAGTCCATGACTCACTAAAACACTTCCGGGTGAGCATTCCAAACTTGGTGGACGAATTGACGGAATATCCCATGCCCTGTCTCGGTATCTTTTTCGCTGGAAGACGATAAGGGTTCGCTGTCTGCACGATCGCTCCGTTCATTAATTCCATAGAGAAAACTAAGCACTGGGATCATTTCAGTATCGAAGGCAGGCCGAAATAACACGAGGGGAAAAAGTAAATCTGAGTCTTCGCGTAAGTTGTAATAAATATCCCGTTCAGATTCATCGTTCTGAGATAAGTTGTCCTCAGGCTGCATTACCAGGACTAAAGGGCGAACCCAGCACAACTGCCGCTTTTCTGCAATTTGCACAACTTCAGCGTACAGACGACTCGTCTCGTGTTCTAAGCAGACAATCTGGCACGGTTGAAAACGAGAAGCCCGGCTTGTTTGACAATCCCCTTTTGCAAAGAAGCTCATATCGCGATCCTGTTTGGACTGTGAGTAAATTTTCTCAAGAATTTTTCCTACAGCCTCTCAATCCTAGAGATATACAACTATACAAAAATCTAAGTCTGCAAAAGCATCAGCAGAGGGTGTCCTTTTTGTTTTCATGAGTTGTTGAGCAAGTACTGAGTTCGCCCGACCTTTCTAAAAGGGATTCTATCGGCTGTGCTTCCGCCTGACAAAAAGAAACTGGAGTCAATGTAGAAGCCGTTTTTTCATTCTTACCGGTAGGATTGGAATCTTAGTCTCTAGTGTAGAGGTAGTGTAGAGGTAGAGGAATAAGCTATACACTTGTACTATATTCGAATTCCAGGGAGTTACTCGGATTTGGAATTGAGTGGTATAAAGGAAGTTAAGCAATGTAAATGTTGAGCGGAGCATGCGTTCGTTATACGTTCCCCGACTTTACGCCTGATGCTAGATAGACTCGGAAATTGGTCAAGGTTTTCCAGGATCACCTTTCGGTATCTGTAAAGGTTCTGTATATTAGCCGCTTTTTAGAATGTGGGCTTGGAAATCTTTAACAGCTTGTAGATAGTTACGGAGAGGATAGAGCAGTGTCTGTCGAAACCATTGAACAGCGTTCAACGGTCAGAAAACTTGCGCCCCGTTATCGGGTTTTGCTGCATAATGACGACTTCAACTCAATGGAGTATGTCGTGCAGGTTTTGATGAAAACCGTTCCTAGTCTGACGCAGCCCCAAGCGGTTGACATTATGATGGAGGCCCATGTAAACGGGTTGGCTCTAGTTATTACCTGTGCCCAGGAACATGCCGAGTTTTATTGTGAAACGCTTAAAACCCACGGTTTGAGCAGCACAATTGAACCGGATGAGTAGTCACGGTCAAGAAAAATTTGGCGTTTGATTTATCTCAGATAGCTCGTTACCCGGCTCCAGCAAGGATTCTAATTTTCATCCTTGCCCTTGCTGTTTTGTGGGTACCCGTCGCGGTACCTGTCAATTTTCTGATGGGTCTTTTCACCATAAGCCCTGAGCAGCACCAAAATACAGCCACAATTCTGACACTGCCCATTCTTTATGCAGAGTTTATTCTGCTTGTGAAGCTTTGGGGGCGGCGGGTCTATCGTCAGCCTAAGCTACTCTGGCGGTACGGGTTGGATTTCTCTCGTCAAAGCGGAAAAGATCTGCTGCTGGGCCTAGCAATTGGCGTTACGAGTCTATTTGTCCTGTTTATTGCTGAAGGGACGTTAGGCTGGCTCGAGTGGTTTCCATCGCCTCATTTGCTTAGAGCTGCTTTGGAAGGGTTGCTGGTTGCATTGGGTATCGGGTTTGCGGAAGAACTTCTTTTTCGAGGCTGGCTGCTGGATGAATTGCAGCGAGACTATAGTTCTCAAATCACCCTGTGGGTAAGCGCGATCGTTTTTGCGTCAGTTCATGGTTTCAGAGCGCAGTTTCCTGCTCTTGTGTTGCTGGGCGCAACGCTGGTTTTTGCCAAGCGATCGCGCAGTACTCCTGTTAGAGAAGGGAATATCTCTTGGGATAGCGACAAATGGAAATCGTTACAAGGAAAGCACGCGCGTGAGCGGCTTGCGCTGCCGATAGGGCTTCATGCGGGACTCGTCTGGGGCTACTACATCATCAATGTTGGCCAGGTTGTTAAGTACACAGGTCGAATAGCCGATTGGGTTACTGGGGTCGATCAAAATCCTCTTGCTGGTTTGATGGGCTTCCTCTTTCTCAGTATTTTGGCGTTGGGGATGTGGTGGAGCAGTCAAAAGAGGCAGGCGGAATAACGTTAATTCATAGTGGCCTCTTTTCCCTTCACAAAGATTATTGATATTTCCCCGTTTGGGCTAGGGCTTCCCTATCGATATTTTTTTAACCACTTGTAAACTTCTATAAGAGGTTTTCATATCCTATCTTTATGGAACCTGGAGTCTCATTGCCACTTGTTCGAGGTCAGTGCGTCAATGCTGCTGTTATGGTTACAAACGGGGTCGGGTTCAATGCCCGTATGGTGGATGACCCCGACCATACCCTCAGCTTGATTCGACGTGACTTGCAGCTTATACAGGATATTTGCCAGCGCTTTCAGGGTCAGGTGCTGAAGTCGATCGGCAATGACGGGTTAATGCTGTACTTTGCCACTCCATCTCAGGCCATTGCGTGTGCGATCGAAATGCAGAAAGCACTCGCATATGTGGCTTTCAGCCTGCCAGAAGTTGACGTTTTGCCTCACCGAATTGGGGTCCACTTTGGGAGATTGTTTTCGCCGAGGCAGACATAACGGGGATGGGGTGAAGGTCGCCATTCGATTGCAGGAGGAAGCAGCGCCAAGAGGCATTTGCATGTCCCAAACTGTTTACGATGCCGTGAAGGGACAGCTACCTCTGGAGGCAACGTACCTTGGATCGATGTCTTTTAGAAACATTCAAGAGGTTGTTCAGGCTTATCAAATCTTTCCCGCATCCCAGCTATCTGGAGGAGCCACAGCACCCACTGCATCAGAAGACGAGCTTGTGCCTGGTACGCTGATCAACAATCGCTACCAAATAGAAACCGTATTGGGACACGGTGGTTTTGGCAGGACTTATCTGGCATCCGATACCCACTGCTTTGGAGACTTTTGTGTTCTAAAGGAGTTTCTTCCCGCCAGTAAAGCTGAGTATATCGTTCAGAAGTCGCGGGAATTGTTTGAGCGGGAGGCACGGGTTCTTTATCAAATCAATCATCCCCAAATTCCTCGGTTTTTGGCCTGGTTGGGCGATCGGGCGGCTCTTTCTAGTGCAAGAGTACATTGACGGCAAAACCTATGCGGCACTTCTTCAGGAGCAGCACCAAACTGGGCAGCAGGCATTTTCTGAAGCTGAAGTCATTCAATGGCTGAAAGATTTGCTGCCGGTGTTGGATTACTTGCACAGCCTAAATATTCTGCATCGGGATATTTCGCTAGAGAACATTATGTTGCCGAATGGGCAATGCAAACCCGTACTGATTGATTTTGGGCTGGTCAAGCAGACCGTTAGCCAGATTATGGCGGTTCATAATGCGTCCAGAAGTGCAACTCAGGCATCGATGGTAGGGAAATTTGGGTACTCTCCGCCAGAGCAAATTCGGATGGGACAGTGCTATCCCTGTAGTGATCTCTATGCCTTAGGGGTCTCTGCGATTGTCCTGCTGACGGGAATGGACCTGAACTTATTGATGGATCACGAATCGCTGGAATGGCAGTGGCAGTCTTACGCTCAGGTTAGTGATCCCCTTTTAGGTATTAAACCGGATGCTCGCAGAGAGGCCAAGGGATCGCTATCAGTCAGCTTTAGAGCTACTGGCCGAGTTGCGACGAATTGCACCCGATGGTGGCTCTGCTGCTCAGGGGCGATCGACATCAGTATTGAAATTGACGAAGACAAGCGATGCCGTGAGGTGTCTGATATCGTTGAGACGAGCTATTTCCGAGAACTGGCGCAACAGGCTGAGACGCTTCAGGATGATTTCTTCGACTTAGAAAATTCGCGGATCAACACCGAACCAGAGCCTCCTCTAGAGAATCAGTTTACGGGGAAATCGTTCTTCTCCGGTTCAGCATCCTCAATCGCTCAGCCAGAATTCACACAGTCTCCAGAATCCGCTCAATCGATCAAATCAGGCTCGGTTGATCCCACCTTTCTGGATGTTTGCCAGCGTGAATTGACTCGCTTCATTGGGCCAATGGCTGGTCTGATCATCAAGAATGTTTTGGTTCAGAATCCACAAATCAGCTCTCAACAGCTTTTAGAAGCGTTGTCTGCCAAAATTCCAGGTTCACAACAAGCGCAAGCTTTCAGGAACAGCGTGCGAATTGTTGAAGGTCAGACTGGAGCCGGGGTGAGCGGGCAGTTCACTAATCCATCCGGTTCAGGCAGCAAAGCGATCGAGCCTACGATCGCCAGTGCTCCTGTTTCTGCTTCAAAGTCCGCTGGTCTACCTCCAGAATTTTTAGACGCCTGTAGACGAGAGCTAGCACGCTCTATCGGTCCGATCGCCAACTTTATGGTTCAGGATGTCGTAAAACGCCAGCCTCAAATTACGGCTCACCAGCTTATAGATGCGCTGACCACAACGATTCCCAATCCTCAACAGGCGGAAACCTTTAAACGGCAACTTTTAAGCTTTATGCAAACAGGAGGATAAAAACTTAGTCACAGCTATTTGCCCTGATTATTACCACAGCTATGAATTCCGTGTGGAAAAACAATCCTTTAAGTGATTGCAATGACAAATGACCACCAACCTGTAACCCCAAATTCAGACTCTACAAAAACGGCGCAATCAAAACAAAAAATTCTTAAGTCGGATGAGCACCGACCTCCTGAACTCAAACTATTGCAGGAGAATTTTATAGCGGTATACGACGGTCCTGACATGCTCTGGTGTGAATATTCACTGCAACAGTCATTTAGGAAACTCAAAAGTGACCCAAGTTTCAAGGATATTCCCTTATTCCGAGACATGACTCTTGAGGAATATCGCAAACTTTACGATTTACGCAATGAGAAAGAAGTGCCAGCATATCCTAAATCTGCTCACTGGTATAATTCTTTTTTCTCTGGACTAAATGGTTTTGCAAGTTAAACCGTCGTGAGAAGCTAATTCTCGGATGGAAAGGTAGCTTATGGCTTGCTAAGCGAGGTGCAATTGTAGCGGCGTTATTTGCATTGGGACGATACCTTTGGGAGATACCTATTCGCCGTAAGCAATCCCATTATCAGGCATGGCAAATCATTCACTTGGCAAAAGGACAGAATGTTAGCGGTGCTCGGATAGATGCAATGCAGGACCTTGCGAAAGATGGACAAAGCTTGAGTGGAATCGATTTGCAAGGGGCGCAATTAATTCCTGTTTCTAAAAAAAAAAATTACGGGTTTTACTTCGGAGGGGCGGCCCCTTCAGGTGCAAAATGGCATAGATCTCAAAGGTGTTGATCTAGCTGGGTCCAATTTGAAAGATGCTCACCTCAGCTATGCTCACTTAGAGAATGCCGAGCCACAAGCGCTTCTTTAGAAGGCGCCATGTTCGGAAGGGTTCACTTGAGGGTGCCTTTCTCGGTTCTGCAAACCTTCGACACGTGAATTTTTCTGAATCTCATCTTCAAGGTGCAAATTTAACCCAATCCAGTTTGCAAGGTGCCAATTTCTCTTGGGCTGATCTTAGAGCGGTTGACCTTAGCGGGGCCATACTAAAAGATGCTGAATTCGGTGGTTCTACGTTCGGGGAACAATATTGGATAAGGCAGATTTTACAAATGCCAAATACCTTACGAAGGAATCTCTCAAAGATACTTATCTCTGTGCAACCAAGCTACCTAATGACCTCAAAGATCTATCAAATCGTAACTGCAATGAAAACGCTTGGGATTGGCGAGACAAGTGGCTAAAAGCCCACCCACATATTAATCCAAAACGGGTAGCAAAATATTATTACGCCTTTTAACCTCGTTCTAGTGAAGAAAGGTCTTTCGATGCCAGAACTAAGTTTTACTGCAAGATTTCCTCAAGCTGGTGCTGATTCCACAGCGTTTGATATAGCCCTTTCTGCTCAACCAGTTCTGCATGGGTTCCAACCTGGACAATTTTGCCCTGATCCATGACAAAGATTCGATCGGCAGTAGCGGCAGCAGAGAGTTGATGGGAGATAAAAATAACGGTTTTGCGATCGGTTCCTTCTGAAAGGTTTCTCAAAATTTGGGTGGCTGTCTGGTTGTCCACACTGGAAAGCGCATCATCCAGAATCAGGATCGGGGCGTCAATCAGCAATGCGCGGGCAAGGGCTGTACGCTGACGCTGACCACCGGAAAGGGTAATTCCCCGCTCGCCCACAATGGTTTCGTACTGTTGGGGAAAGTTCAGAATCTCATTATGAATTTGCGCCTGCTTAGCCGCATTGATGACATCGGATTCATCTGCAAAGGGATGGCCGTAGCGGATGTTGTTTTTAATCGTTGTGCTGAAGAGAAAACTGTCTTGGGGACGTAGGCGATCGCGCCCCGCAAATCATGTAGCTGTATCTGGGTAATGTCGTGTCCGTCTAGAAATAATTGACCGGACGCAATCTCCAAAAGTCGAGGTAAGGCATTTGCCAGGGTCGATTTTCCAGAGCCGATCGGCCCCACAACGGCAACCGTTTCCTGCGGTTGAATGGTGAAATTAACTTGATTGAGGGCAGGTTCTAGGGGTTTACCACCGCTGCCAACCGCTGGATAGGTGAAGGTTAGATCACGAGCGGTTAGCTGACCCCGTACCTGAGATTGGGGAAGCGCGATCGCGTCCGGGCTGTCTTGGATTTTGGGCTGGACGGTCAGAATGGTTTCGATGCGATCGATGCTGACCTCACCCCGCTGGTAAGCCGTGATGGTAAACCCAAGCAGCGCCGTGGGAAATGCCAGTTGCTCCACATAAATCAGCAGGGCAATAAACTTACCTACCGTAATCGACCCCGTATCAATTTCATGCAGTCCAAACCAGAGGACAATTAACAGGCTTACGCTCGCCAACCCCGCAGCAGAGGAAACAGAATATTACGGGTCTTTGCCAGCGTTAGGTTGACATCCAATAGCTGCTGATTTAGCTGGCGAAATGCTTGCTGCTCATTAGTTTCCTGAGCGTAAATTTTCACCAAAGAGATTCCGCTCATGTCTTCCTGGATCAGTTCACTCAGACTCGAAAGTTCCTCCTGAACGGCAAGTTGCTGATAGCGCAGCTTGTCGCTAAACAGTTGCACCAGCACCAGCATAATGGGATACACCGCCAGTGCCAGTAAGCTGAGCTTTAAGCTAATACCTAGCATGACAGGCAACCGCATAGCATAGGCAAAAATCATATTTGCCAGACTTAGGACCGCGAACCCCAATAAACGACGAATGTTATCGACATCACTGGTTGCGCGGGTAATTAAGTCGCCAACCGTATTTGTCGAGAAATAGGACGGTTCCAGCGTCAGCAGGTGAGAAAAATCTTTTGCTTAAGGTCAAATTCAACCTGACGACCCACACCAAACAGCAGGATGCGCGACACCATCCGCACAACCCACATGACCGATGTTAAACCGATAACTAAAAAGATGTAGACCCAGATCTGGCTGAAGTCAACCGCAACCCGAAGTTTGTCAATTCCATTGCTAATCTCCCATGGAATGTAAACCCCAGTGCGTTAGTAATCAGAAGTGCCAGAACGCCCAAAACTGCAGGTTTCCAATGGGGACGGAGATAGGTCCCCAATTTTCGCAGTCGGGATTGAGCCATTGTCAACCAGCCTTATCAATGCGGAAACTCTCTGATCCTAAACGAATTCCAGAAAGATTCGGCTGAACCTATTCGTTTCGGGTATCTTCTCCCCCAAAAGAGAATGTAATTCGCTATAAGGAAGCTAAAGGAGTTGAGGGTTAAGGATTATACGTTGGCTCAAATCGCTTTGGCTTTTCTGACGAGTGCAACGCTTAACTCTCAACTCGTAACTCCTCACTGGTCGAACATCTATGTCTCATACGCTACAGCTCGTTTCAAATGCCAGTCCTCAACCCGAGGATCGATCGCTCCCTCATATTGTTCCGAATCCAGATGCACCCGTACTGGATGCGTATTCTCAGGCAGTGACGTCTGCGGCAGAACGAGTCAGTCCAGCAGTGGTCAACATTGAGGTATATACGCCCCAATTGCAGCGCCATCCTCGATCGCCCCAGGAAGCACGGGGAAATGGGTCTGGGTTTGTCATTACCCCCGATGGCTACATTCTCACCAACAGTCATGTAGTCCATCGTGCATCCCGAATTGAAGTCACGCTGCCCGACGGTCGCCACTATCAGGCAGAACTGATTGGGGATGATCCAGATACGGACTTGGCGGTTATCCGTATTCACGCCCCCAACCTGATTCCGGTGAAATTGGGAGATTCTGAACAGATTAAGGTCGGCCAGTTAGCGATCGCGATCGGCAACCCCTACGGCTTTCAGTACACGGTGACAGCAGGGGTGGTGAGTGCGCTGGGGCGATCGTTGCGCGCCCAATCTGGTCGATTGATCGATAACGTGATTCAGACGGATGCAGCACTCAATCCCGGAAACTCTGGGGGCCGCTGGTTAATTCCCGTGGAGAAGTGATTGGGGTGAATACAGCGGTAATTTTGCCTGCTCAGGGAATTTGTTTTGCAACCGCCATCAATACCGCTAAATTTGTGGCCGCCACGCTTATCAAGGATGGCAAAATTACACGCAGCTACATCGGGGTAGCCGGACAAAACGTGCCTCTACACCGTCGTCTGGTTCGCTTTCACAATCTCCCTGTGGAAAGTGGTGTGTTGGTTGTGTCATTGAGGCAAACAGTCCCGCCCGAAATGCGGGTCTAATTGAGGAGATGTAATCGTTGGCTTTGACGATCGCCCCATTCCCACCATCGACGACCTGCACAAATGCTTGACTGGAAAACGGGTGGGCGTTAAATCGCAGCTTACCATCATCCGTGGCTCAGAAAAGCTGCACCTTAATGTCATTCCTGAAATTTTTCAGCCCAAGTAGACGGATTTCAAAAAGGATGAAGGATGAAGGCTTTTCAAAAAGGCTAAAGGATGAAGGCTAAAGGCTAAAGGTCAAACTTTTATCCTTCATCCTTTAGCCCTTAGCCTTTCTCTCTCATCCCCATCCCTCATCCCTCATCCCCCCTCTCTCCCTACCCCACCCACATATCAAAGGTAAACAGGGCCGCTAGCATACCCATTAGTAGAACGCTGGCAAGGGTCCAAATGCGATCGAAAACGATGTGCTCTCCCCATCGACTCAACACTAGAAAGATTGACGGGACGGCGAGGATGTAGCGTGGCATTCCCTGAGCAACGCCACAGGTCATAGATACTCCAATAACCACCAATCCATAGAGGCTAAGGCCAGGGTAGCGTTGCCACGTTTTCCAGCAGGCGACGATGCCTAACCCGATCGCTGCAAATTCGATCGTGTAGTAGACTGCCGTTTGGGAGTTGCCGCCAAATAGGGCCAAAAACTATCTCGCCACGTAAAAAAGCGCGTTTTAATGACAGGAGTTCGCAGTGGAAAAAGTGCTTTTCAACCAGGCTAAATGCGCTACCCCAAATTGAGAGTTTCCAAACTAGATGGGTCAGCACAGGCGCAAGAACCATCAACCCTCTGCTGATCACTATTTGCCAGTTCGTTGGGCGTGACGTAAACTTTGACTGTCGCACTTCTCTCAGCCATGCCAACGCCAGAGGAATGACTAATAGCACGCCTACAGCCCTTGTAAGGGTCGCGATCGCGGCTAGCGATGCCGCTTCAAACCATTGTTTGCGGTTCAGAAGGGCCAGACAGCCGAATGACAACCCTAAAAACAAGCCTTCTGTGTAGACCTGTGCCAGGAAAAAGCCTGTTGGAAACGCGATTAGATAAAAAGCGGCGCGGATACCACCCTCGTTGCCCAACTCCTGATTTGCCAAATCCCACAATGCCAGCATTGCTGCCAACGTTCCAAGTGCTGAAATGAGAACCCCTGCCAGGGTTGCAGCCGCCATCGAACCTAAACCAAATGCGGTGAACGGAAAAGAGGCGAATCGAATCAACCAGGGGTAAACCGGGAAGAACGCATAGTTTAACGATAGAGGGCGACGCAATGGTGCAGGTGCATCAGCTTGCGGTGGAATGGTTCGCACTGCTGGATCATCGTAGCCGTGGGTGGCAATAGACAGGTAGAACTCAGAGTCCCAAGCAACCTGGGAATTAAAAAAGGGTTCGTTGAGGTAGGGACTGGAGCGATCGCCTGTTGTGCTTGAAGGTGTCCACGAGAAAACCGTGTCAGGTTTCTGAACGGAATACCGGGCCGACACGATCGCCTGGTAGCCCAACAAGATTACGAACCAGACCATCCAAATGGTGATGATAATCCGAATTGGAAATCGCAACAGCATTCACACTCCCAGGATCAACGCAGTCAATCTTAAACTACGGCCAAAACCTCTAAACAATAGAGATGATTTCAGGAAGGCGATGGGCAATGGGCGATGGGCAATAGGCAATGGGCGATGGGGGATTTTTGGGACTGTTGCCTAGTCGTTTTTAATGGGGCATCTGGATACGGAGGGTCGATCGCTTTAAGATGTTCCCATCAACTGACGCCGACCTGTAGAGAACCTATGGTGCGAGATTCTTCTCTCCTTATCCAGTCCGTTTCTGATACCGCACTTGCCGTTGCGTTTGCCCGCGCTCTAGAAACAGAACGCCCCGATGCTTTGTTTCACGATCCCTATGCGCGTAAGCTTGCGGGACAAGCGGGGGAACAGATTTATCGGAAGGTCCAGGGCGATCGCTCCCTCAGTTGGTTGGTTACAACCCGCACGTGTATTCTGGATCAACTAATTCAACACAGCATTCAACAGAACGGGGTTGATACGGTGCTGAATCTGGCCGCAGGTCTGGACACCCGGCCTTACTGTATGACCTTACCTGCCAACCTGCGCTGGATTGAAGTAGATCTCCCTGCTATCCTGGCCTACAAGCAGCAACATTTGGCTGGGACTCAGCCTGTCTGCCATTTAGAAACCGTTAATTTGGATTTAACGGATGTAGCTCAGCGTCGCAGCCTCTTCTCCAGAGTTGATCAGCAGTCACGCTCGGTACTTGTCATCACCGAAGGTCTGCTGGTTTATCTTCCCCTGTAGTAGTCGGTTCCCTAGCTGCCGATCTACATGAACAGCCAACCTTTTCGACCTGGCTGAGTACACTGGTATCCCCTTTGGCAGTGAAGCTAGCACAGCTGCGATTAAGTAAAGAGCAGGTTGCGGATGATGTTAGACTGCAATTTGCACCAAAGGATGCGGGTCAATTCTTCAAATCCTATGGGTGGCAGCTAACGGAGGAACGATCGCTCTGGCAAGAAGCTCACCGCCTAAAACGGGACGTTATTTTTGGTAAACTGCTCCGCCATTTCCCCATTTTCAATCTCAGCGTTATTTCCCTTGAAAAAGCTACTGACCAAACTCCGATCGCGCCTGTTCAACGAGTTCAGCCGTAACGATATCCAGGTCAGCCTCCCGCGCTAAGCGCTCAATTCGTCCACGGGCCTGAGCACGCACAAAAAGGGAATGTTTTTAACTTCGCTTTGGCTTCTGGAGTCCACTTTAAGGAATCGGTCATCGCGTATCTCGACTTGCGGTATGAGAGCTATCTCATTTTACAGGAGGCGAAAGTTGATCTTCCTGTTCCTGTAGCGATTGCCACCCGGTTTGCCACAGCGATCGCTCCTTCAGCAACCGGGCATTCAGCCAAAACCGCAGGGTTGGATCGCAGGAGGCAACCATCTCAGCAAATACCCAACGCCCCTGATTTTTCGGTTCACGACCTGGAAATGTCGCCACCCGTCGATCTTTTGACGAGCGGTCCATTTGGAGCCAACCAGATAGGGAATTTCTGTTTTCGTTGCATAGAAACAATTAGCGATCGTCTGAACTAGGCGTTGTAACGGTTTCAAAATCTTCTAAATTTTCATAGATTTCAAAAGTTCTTCTCATACCACTTTGTTCCACTAACATCCGAGCTTGCCCATTTAGACCACATAGGGCAAATCGTCCCGCAGCCGCCCGAACTCGCTTCGATGCCAAAACTAGCGTGGCTAAACCACTGCTATCCATAAACATGACATTTTGAAGATTTATTAATATATTAGTCCTTCCAGCTTCCAAACTCTTTTGAATGTCCTCAAGTAACTCACCGCTTGCGCTGGAACTCAAAATTCTGGTAGGCCGAAAGACTTGAACTTGAGACACAAAGAACCTCCCAAGACTTGAGCGTTGATTGCAATCGGGCTAACTGGCATGCAATCAGCTCCAGAAATCGGAGTCCATTTACTCCACTTTGATTCCATAGAGTGTTTTTAGAATGCTCTTCCCCTAGGTTTCAATCACGCTTGCAGACGTTTCAGTTATCAAAAATGGGACAAGTCATGTCGTAACCCCAAACTTGGGGTTAAATGGTGGAACTTGATGTTGACCTGCTGGTCGAAACGATCGACAAATGGATGGCATATGAAACTACGAGCGTTGACCATTGGCAAAGCAATTCCTGCGGGAATGGCAACCCTGCTAACAACGATAAGCATTGCCAATCCGGTGCGGGCAGAAAACTTGGCCCATACCCAGCAACTCCTATCCACTCGAAAATGCTCAGGCTGTGACTTAAGTAATGCTGGATTGACGTTTGCCAACCTATCAAACGCTGATTTGAGTCAAGCTAACTTGACGGGAGCAAACCTGAGTCGGGCAAATCTTCAGGGGGCAAACTTGCAGGGGCAAATTTGGCGGGGGCAAGCTTATTTGGCGCTAATTTGGCTGGAGCCAGGCTCGATGGAGCCAATCTGGGAGCAGCCGATTTGCGTGGTTCCTATTTGGGCGGGGCCAGTTTGACTAATGCGGTTTTGGACAGTGCGTTGTTACAGGAAGCGATCGGGCTGCCGAATTCGATCGGCAAAGTAGAAGACTTTTATAACTGGGCAATGGAAGACCTGCGCCGAAAAGACCTTCCGGGCGCGATCGACAATTTTAATCAGGTGCTGAGCCGCAAGCCTGACTTTGCCCATGCCTATTTGGGACGTGGTGTTGCCCGGCTACAGTCGGACGATCGCGAAGGCGGGATCAACGACATTAAACGAGCAGAAACCCTATTTACAGCTCAGGGCAACCAGGAAGGAACAAAAGTTACTCAGCAAATGGTTAAGGAACTAACAACACCGCCCAAGGAGGAAAAAAAGGGTAATGGTATTGGTCAAGCAATCCTTGGTCTTGTCGGGATGGCGTTACAGTTTCTTCCTCTTTCATTCTTCTAATTTCAATGTAGGGGTTTGGCATTGCCAAAACCCTACCAAATCTCGAACTTATTTAATCCTTATTCCTTAATAGTGAAAGGGCACGCTCATAAGCGGAAGAAGGACAAGGAGCAGCCATGCCCAGACCCAGAGGTTTGCTGGTTGAACGGGCTCTGGTTCAGACAGCAGTACGTCGATTCGTTCTTCTAGGCGGGTTTGGGGAGTCGCACTACTGAAGGCAGCACAGAAATTTTCAGAATAGAGGTCTGGAGCACTTACCATCTGCAAGAGGGATTCTGCAAGCAGAAGCGGTTCGATCGTTTGAGATGCCCAGCGATCGGCCCGATGTTCCTTTAACAGCAAAAGCTCTTGCCAGAGCGCTTCGGTATAAGGCAACCAGGCTGTCATTCGGCGCAGCCAACCAAGCCAGACGAACCAAAAGGTGTCCCGGTAGTGATGATGAGCCTGCTCGTGCGTCAAAACCGCTTCCAGATGCTCTGCATCAAAGGTATCAAGGAGTCCTTGACTGATAACCAATTCGGACCGCCAAAAACCAATCTGAGCAATGAATGGAATCGTTGTTGGCAACAGTCGGGCAGGGTTATCGTGCACATTAAGTTGCTGGTAGCTGCAAACCTGACGCAAGGACTGCCATCCGTCCAGCAATAATTTAATGGCTAAAACGGCTGCAACACTCAGAAATGCGATCGCCAGTCCGTAACTAAGCCACCCCTCCCACCAACGCACCATCTGTCCCCGAGGACCCATGCACAGCAACGCGATCGCCGTCATTAGCAGCAATAACGGGGAAAACAGAAATTGCCCCAGGGACCTGCGCCAACGTTGCTCCCAGGTTCCGTTGGCTTGAATAGGTTTTAGTCTGATAACCCAGGCAAACGTCAGTGCTGACAGAAGAATGATTAAATGCATTACTGTTCCTCCCTGGCTTTGCGAATGGCCCGCAGTCGTTCAGCGATCGCATCCAGCTGCTCCACGCTGGCTTGATCTAAGCTATCTGCAAACGCAGCAACCACATCAGGATTGCCCACTGCCAGAAACTGGTTCAACTGCTCATACGCTCGAATTGCCTGAGCCTGCTCCCGCGAGATCAGTGGTCGCCAGATGTAGGTTCTTCCCTGTTTGTTGCAGGTTAACCAGCCTTTTGAGTTAACCGTTTCAGAACAGTCGTTACAGAGGTGTAGGCTAATTCCCGCTCCGGGTCTAACAGAATCCGCTCGTGCACATCCTTAACGCTTGCCGTTTTCAGATCCCAGACAATGTGGAGAATCTCTGTTTCCAAAGGCCCCAGCGAAAGCTGCTTAGGACGGTAGTTTGGCAGAAAAGCCATTGATGTATTCCACTCAATATCTCTGATTAGTTTACCGCTCTTCAACGTATTAGAGTGAGACGGTAGTTTTGAGAGGGGGAGTAGAGGAGTGAGGAGTGAGTTTTTATCCTTCATCCCTCATCCTCCTCCCCCTTTCTCTCCTGCCTACCGCTCATGAATCCCCGATATTTGACAGCCTGTCTTTTGACTCAAAAAAACGCTCAAATGACAATAGGAGACGTATTTCTAGCAATTTGGTAATCGATCCTTCATGAAAACACTTCTGTCGGTCATTGTGGTTGCGATCGCGGCTTTTATCTTGCTGTTTGATCAATCAGCGCTGGCTGCTGATCTTGCCCTTGGAGCAAAGATTTTCAGCGCTAACTGCGCAGCTTGCCATGCCGGGGGTGGCAATGTGGTGCAGGGAAATAAAACCTTAAAGCAGGACACTTTGAAACAGTTTGGCATGGACTCAGCGGATGCCATTATCAATCAAGTCCGGAATGGCAAGAATGCAATGCCTTCCTTTAAGGGACGGTTGACCGATGACCAGATTGAGTCGGTTGCAGCTTACGTCCTGGCTCAATCTGAAAAAGGGTGGAAGTAGCTTAGCGTCACCGCTTTAAGCAGTCGTGTCTTCAGGCAAAAACTTGTCGTCTGTCCCCTTGCTTGGATGGGTCTGGTAGGAATCCGCGCTCTTACTGGCGATCGGTTGAGCGGAATCTTCGAGTGCTTCACTGGCTGCACTATCCGTCGATTGATAATTGTTCAGGAAAGGCAGTCTGACAGTGAACGTAGCGCCCTTGCCAGCGCCTGGGCTATCTGCCCAAATCGTTCCTCCGTGAAGCTCTACCAGATGACGAGCGATCGCCAGGCCCAGACCCAATCCGCCATCTAAACGCGTTGTTGTTGAATCTGCTTGTCGAAACCGATCAAACACGTAGGGCAAAAATTCGAGCTAATCCCCTTACCCGTATCACTAACGGTCATTTGAGCATAGGAAATCGTTGAAGCTGGGGAGAAAAAGACTGGCGGATCCCTGGAAATGGAGGGTCCGCCATCTTTTGATCGGTCATCTTTGCTTAAAAATCGGTCTGTTCTTTCGTGGTCACGGGTCCAAATGCCGGTTTGATCTTCCACCGCTGATAGCTCAATCGTTACCCGTCCACCATTGGGCGTGAATTTGATGGCGTTTGAGAGCAGATTCCAGAAGATTTGCTGCAATCGATCGGGATCTCCAGAAACCTGAAAGTTCTGACTCTGGGAAATGCGTTGCACCGTAAATTGTAAATGAATCGATTTTGCGTCAGCAGCGGGACGCATAGAATCGATCGCGGCTTGAATAACGGGCGCTAACTCAACTGGGCGAGGTTGCAACCGCAGCTTTCCCCGAATCATTTTAGAAACATCCAGAATATCTTCGGTTAGCTGCGACTGTAGACGGGCGTTGCGCTCGATCGTTTCCAGTGCGCGGGTGATTGTTGCAGCATCCAGTTGACGTGTGCGAAGTAGACGCGACCAGCCCAGAATTGAGTTTAGAGGCGTGCGAAGCTCGTGGGAAAGGACCGCCAAGAACTCATCCTTCATTCGGTTTGCTTCAGCCAGTTCCTCGGCTTGATGGCGGAGAGTTCGCTCCAACCGTTTGCGATCGGTCAGGTCCAGCACAAATGCAACGGCCTGCTCTGGGTCTTCGCCCAATAACGTAAAACCCACCAAAACTGGAATTCGCGTTCCATCCTTACGGACATATTCTTTTTCGTAGGCTGTGCAGGCACCTCGTTCTTGGGCTTCAGCAATGTGCTGTTCGTCAAGGGAAGATATTCCGAGGGCGTAAGGTCAACCCAATTGAGCTGGCCGCTGCACAGATCTTGCTGTGTGTAGCCCACCATACGCAAAAAGCGTCATTTGCCTGCTGGATGGTGCCTTCAATTTCCGTAAATACAATCCCGATCACGTTCGCTTCTACAAAGCGGGTCAGTCGCTCCTGGCTCCGTTTTAATTCGGCTTCTGCCTGCTTGCGATCGGTCAAGTCTGCCATGATAGAGACGAGCCGATCATCCTGGGCTTGCACCCCATGCAACACGGCTGTCCACAGCCCAATATAAACGTTCGACCCATCCTTCCGCTGCCGACTGGTTTGCATTCCATCTATCAGGTCGCCCCGCAGCGTTGCATCTACATTTGCCCGAAACTCCGTCAGTTTACTTTCTGGTACCGTGGGCAACATTTGGCCTAATACGTCTGCTTCAACCCAGCCAAACAGTTTTTCTGCTGCCGGGTTCCATAGTTTCACACGCCCCTGACGATCGAGCACCGTAATGGCGAGTGGAGAAGCCTGAATAAGGGCCTGGAGGGTTTGATTCGTTTCCTGAAGTTTTTCTTCAGCATGCTTGCGATCGGTGATGTCAATTCCCGTTCCTATAATGTACTTGACTGATTCTCGATCATCTCTCAGAACAGCATTTGACCAGACAATGAAGCGACGCTCGCCCGTTCGAGTTACCCAGACCCCCTCGTATTCACTGGGCAATTGTTTGGTTTGAAGCTGCTGGAACAAATTCCTGTTATGTTCGATCTCCTCGGGCGGCACAAGCAGGTCCCATATCATTTTTCCCTGAACCTCTTTAAAGGAGAATCCGGTTGTGCGTTCACAGGTCGTATTAAATTCAACAATTCGCCCCTGACGATCGCAAACGGTAACTCAGATCTTGCAGCATTCTCGATAAGCCCGATTGGGCAGCGGTTTGAGGACAACTTCAAACCCTCGTTGGGTCGCAATTTTGGCACGGCTTTGGATGGATTTGAGCAACTGGAACCAGACAATCGAGGGGAACAATACCTCTAAGGCTAAATCACAGGCTGCTTTCCAATCGAGAATGGGTGGCAAAGACCATTGGTCAATCAATGCACCAAAAGATAAGCAATCAGTGACAGAATCAGCCAACGATAGACACCAAGTTTGGTTGATTGCCCAAAGCGATGTAACCCAAAGCGATGTTTGATGGTTTTGAAAAAGCCCTCGATGGCCCAGCGTTTGCGTCCAAGGCGCACGAGATAAACCCCAGCGTAGGGATGAGTGGAGACGACAAAGCGCAATTCTCGCTTGCCTTGAGAGCGTTTGAGCCAGAACCAGGAGACCGTCAGCGGGTAGGAGCTGCCCTCTAAATAGACTTGCTGTCCCCGCTTGCCAGTGCGATACAGTTGCTTGAGAGCGCGACCATCGACCATTTTTCGGTTGCAACGCATCCCTACCACCGCTCGCCAAGAGCGCTTTCGCACGGCATTGAGAAACTCTACGGTGCCAAACTCTGTGTCTGCCTGCACTATCACCACCCGCCCTTGACTCAACTCGGTGGGGACCGTTGCCAGTAGCTTGCACGCCAGTTGTACCGGACTGGCATCGCCCTTACCGCGCCAGACCCGAAAGCTCCAGGGCACTCGCCACTCACCGAGCACCAAATACAACACAACCAGGTGTAAGCCACGTTTGCCGTTGAGCACTCGCACCCACGGGTCGGGCGTATCGGGGTCTTCAGTGGGGGTGCTGAGATGGAAAAATTTGCCGCATTTCGGCAGACTGGTCAGGTCAAGCAACACCCGCAGCGGCACCCCCGAGGCGGTCGATGTCGGTCGATTTGCCCCAACACAGCTTGGCGGGTCGTCCGAATCACTCCACGAGTAGACCAGCCGTAATGATTGAGAAAGCGACTCAACGAACTCGCAGATTTGACCGACGTATGTTGAGGCAAGGGATGTCCTTGAGCTTCAAGAAATAGCCCCAACAGAGCGTTCAGGCTGGCTTTTGGTACACACTAGGCAGCAGACAAAGCAGGCTATACACTAGCCCTTGGGCGTGTTCAACGATGGTTTCCATAACCGTCCGATGATTTTTCTTACGCCCTTTCTTTCAGCTTTTTGCTCCTTTGGCAACCCCTTGTTGAGACTGGTGCAAGATCTGAGGTAATCAAACTTCCGGCTGTGTTAACAACGGCTGAGATGAGGTCTCGCTCCTGCCGCAGTTCTTTCACAAGCTGTCTACGAGTTGCGCTAAGAGCGCAAATCATTAGCGATACCAGCGCAAAAATGCACAGCCGAATGACATCTCCCAGAGATGCAAGACTCAGGGAGTGAGTTGGCGATAGAAAAAGAAATTTGAAGCTAAAGCCGCAAGGACGATCGCAAAACTTCCAGGCCCGAACCCGCCATACCATGCACTCACCATTGTGGAGGCAAAAAACAGCAGGAACGGCGTCCCCTTCATGGAAACCCAGGGTCGATCAGCAGCATCAGAAGCAACGCCACCAGTACGGCTAAAACGGCAACTCCGTACCTCACCAGCAACCGGGATTCCGACTTTGCCGCAAACCGAAGCGCAGACCGATTAAGCTGGCGCGGAAAGGGCGTGTTAATCCAGGCTGGCACTGATCAAACTCCTAGTCTCCAAACGGTATAGCTACTTGATCTTATTTGGGCACACTCTCAATGGGAAGGGTTGACTTGGGGCAGACGAAATTGCAGGTTAAAGAATTTGAATCGATTTAATTGGAATCTGCGAGGCTTACTGAATCTGGTTGTGAAGACATCATGTCCGCTTTGTCAGCGATCGACTGCGCGGGAATTCTGCCTCGACTGTCAGCGTCAGATCCAACGATGCCAACTGAATCATAACCATCCCTTTCCATTAGGACAACCTTCCGTTTTTGCCTGGGGATACTATGGCGGCACGTTAAAACGGGCGATCGCAGCCCTTAAATACGAAAATAACCCACATTTAGCACGCCCACTCGGGCACTGGCTGGGTGAGTCATGGTTGACCGTTAAAGGCGCGTCTTCTGGCCTAACAGTTGTTCCCATTCCGCTCCATGCCAGCAGGCAAGAACAGCGGGGTTTCAACCAGGCAGCTCTCCTGGCAACCCATTTCTCTGAAGTGAGCCGATTGCCTCTGGAGTTGAAGGGATTGGAGCGCAAGCAGGAAACCGTCGCCCAATTCAAATTGTCGGCTGCTGAACGCGAACAAAACCTGTCGCAAGCGTTTCAGCTTGGCAAAGCCTTTCTTGATCGACCTCCTTCCCATCCAATTCTGCTGCTAGATGATGTGTATACCACTGGAGCAACGATTCGATCGGCCACCCAAACGCTCCATCAGCACGGCATTCGGGTTTATGGCGTCGCCGTTTTAGCCAGAGCACAGCAGGAGAAAGGGAAGATGGGGAGGAATTAGGAATTGAGAATGGAAAGTTTTGAATTTCGAGGTTTCGATCGCTTCATTCTTCATTCTCAATTCTCAACTCTTAATTCCCTGACCCCTGATCCCTATCACCTCACAAACGCCTGATTGCAACATACTCTCCCTCAAATGTTCCGACAAGGATTGCATCTGAAACGATTTCAGCGTTTAGCACAACCCGGGCTTTTTCTTTGCGAGAAAGTGTTGTGATAAAACGCTCCCAATCTTGCTCGGATGGACTTGTGCAATGGGCTTGAAAGCTGCCCGAAGCTGGCTTGATGTATTCAACGCGATTGCTGCGAATGACGATACGACAATTGATGGCCAAATTCTGAAGACGAATATGAACTAATGTCCAGGCCGACAAAATGGTGATCGCGGACAGACTGCCCCCAAATACCGTACTGCGATGGTTGATATTGGGCTGCAATGGGGCAGATAAGGTGATGCCGCCCTCATCAATGCGAGTAACCGTTACACCCATCACTTTCGACAGGGAATGTGCTCGTGCAGGTATTGCTCAATCTCCGCGCAGCTTGTAGCGTTTCTCATCATTGCAGACACGATCAAACGCTTCCATAGACGGGAACCGCTGCCCCTCGAATATCTTTCGCAGCTTCCGACGCTAGAAAGCAAATAACCTCTGCTAACGACTCTGGTTTGACCCATTGGGATGCATTTTCTGCTCCCATTGCTGACCGATTAGCGGGGGTATCGATCACACTGGGTAGAACAACGTTTGCGGTGATGTTGGTGCCTTTGGTTTCATCGGCGATCGCTTTGGTGAGAGCCACTACGCCTGCTTTGGAGGCACAGTAAGCCGCTAATTGCCCTCCGGGTTCTACGGCTCCCCGCGATCCGATCGTCACAATCCGTCCATAGCCGTGTTCCAGCATCTTTCGCAGACTGTGCTTACAGGCCAGAAAAGCAGTCGTTAGATTCAGGTCAAAATCCCGTTGCCATTGTTCCAGGCTATATTCATGGGTTTTGCCCATCGAAAATCCACCCGCCAGGTGAATCAACACATCCACCCGCCCCATGTCATCTACAAGCTTTTGGAGGGCTGCTTCATCCGTCAGGTCAAGCGGGACAAGCTGAAGTCGCGAAAAATCCGTAGGCTGCAAAAACCCTTTAAGCCGCTCCACTTCCCTGGCATTGTGATAAGGAATGGTAACATCTGCTCCCTGTGCCAAAACCGCTGGCGTTACTCCCAGTCCTAAACCTCCGGTTCCTCCGGTTAGCAGTACTTTTTCCCTTTCATAATGCGTTGCTAGGGGTTAATGATGGGTTGCTGACGATCGTGTTTTAGACGTGTTTCAAATTGGTTGTTTCGCTCAATTGGGGCATTACACGTAATGTCCCTACCGAAGACGAACCGCCTATTGAAAACGCTACACGAACAGCCAACGATTTATTTCGTTAGGCCATGTTCCAAGGCATAGCGTACCAGTTCGGTGCGGCTGTTGGTTCCGGTTTTGCTAAACAGTCGGCTGACATACTTCTCCACATTTCGGACGCTGGTATCTAGCCGACGGGCAATCTCTTTGTTCATCAAGCCATCGACCACCAGATCCAAAACACTCTGTTCACGGGGGTAAAGTCGATTTTGATAGGAGAGGCGGACTGGGCGATCGTCCCTTTTGGGTCAACATTGATCGGATCTCTGCAATTTGCCTAGCCATCTCTGCTAGGTTATGCCCTTCATCATCGGCGGACGCAGATTGAAGTGATTTTTGCTTTTCTAGCAGGTTGGTTACTACAGCCACCAACTCATCTGGGTCAAACGGCTTCGAGATATAGGCGTCAACCCCGGCGTTGTAACCTTGAATCCGATCGGCGGTCATTCCACGCGCCGTTAGAAATACAACAGGCAGGGTCTTAAACTGAGGATTTTCCCGCAGTTGCTTGAGGAACTGGTAACCATCCACTTGAGGCATCATTATGTCGGTAATCACCAGGTCTGGCAATTTCTGGTGCGCCAATTCCAAACCATCACGGGCATTACTGGCTACCTCTACCGCAAAACCACTATCTTCCAGGTATGCCTGCACCGCCTCACGCAAGCCTGGTTCATCGTCCACCAACAACAGTTGACCCGCCATCTGAATTCCTTTCTCCTGCTACCGTTCACCCACCCTCATTTTAACGACCGCTTTCTCCTGTGATAGCGATCGTCTCTGTTGATTTTAAGCATCTCCCATCAAGAGCGTCGGCTTCTAGAAAAACTCTGAGTTCAAATCTCTGCGCCTCTGCGTCTCTGCGGTTTGTTCTTTCGTTAGCGACAAATTCCGCCAAGTCCCTTTTGTGATGGATTCGCCACTATACACTCATTCGTTTCAGCCTTTCGTCACTCGCCTTCAATTTCCCCTCCTCTAGCGTGTGCTGTTTCTCAGTCTGCAATAGCCCATTCATTGCTTCGTAATAGAGAACGCTGTCAAACGCGATTAAAAGTAAATCAACCCCAGCATTGAGTGCTTTGACACTAGCAGCTTGTAAGCCATCCTGGCTGGAGTAAACTGCCTGCATACAAAAATCATCGGTAATCAATACGCCGTCATAGTTCCAGGTGTCTCTGATCAGTCCAGCAATAATTGGTTGAGAAAACGATACGGGCCGTTGATTATCGAATGCCAGCAGCTTTGCATGTCCCAACATTACAAATGCGTGTGAATTGGTCATTAAGTTGCGGAAGGGCACCCAATCTTCTCTCATCAGTTCTGAAACTGGGGTAGAAAGCTCTGCGGAAGCAACATGCGTATCGGTTTGCACTCTGCCCAAGCCAGGAAAATGTTTGACGGTACAGTGCACATTAGACCCTGCCAGCGTTTGGCAGTACCACAACGCGACGTTGGCAACAACTGCTGGATCAGATGAAATTGCCCGCTGATAGATACGGGAATATTTATCGTCAGCATTTTTGATTCCTTTATTTAGGTCAATCACTGGCGCAAAATTCAGATTGACACCTATTTCAGATAGCTCGTGACCATGAACTCTGGCATAGCGAATAACGTTAGATTGATTTTTGGGGATGGATGACAGCGGCGGCAAATTGGTGAGGGGCGGAGAAAGCCGGGAAACAACGCCTCCCTCCTGATCAACCGCAATCCATAGAGGCGGCAATCCTTGCGATCGACGAATCGCCTGCAACGCTGCAATATCGGATTGAATCGCGGCTTTCGTTTTATGTTGAACGTTGCGGATGTCATGAAAATTCCCCGATCGCCCTGCGCTCAACCAATAGCTTAACCTCATCGAAATTTCGATAGCCCACAATTACATGCTGGCCTAACTTCTCCAAGGTTTGACTGTTTGCATTCAGCACCCGTTGTTTAACCCATTGAAACCGAAGTTCTGATCCAGCAGCAGTTAGAAGGCTGAGACAGGTAACGATGAGAACCAATTGGCTAAGAATTTTTGGATGCTTTTGCATCGTTTAAAAATCAGAAATTCTGCAATCAACAATCCCAAACTCAATCCGATCGTTAGCCACAACAACCAAGACCGAACATCAGCAAATAATGGTGTTCTCAAACGAGTTGCAATCCAGAGGAGAGCGATCGCAACTAAGAATCTGAAGCCCGCAATCAATTGAATTAACAGCTTACTCAATTCAGCAATCTCTCAACAGATACCTGAACATCTGGAAAGGTCAATGGAGTGATTGTTCCTTCACGAAACGTTTCTTCAAACGTGTATCGTCCATCGCGAGGCGATCGAAATACACTGATCTCTCTAGCAGTTAAATTGATCACCCAGTAATCTTGAATTCCAACTGCTGCGTAAACGGTCGTTTTAATCTCCAAGTCTTTCTTTAGGCTGGTCTTGGCCACTTCGACCAGCACAAGGGTATCATCAGGACCGGGATGGCGATCGCTATAGGCAGACTCGGGTAACCGGACGATCGCAATGTCAGGTTCAGGTTCGGAGTCTTGTAATGTAATCAGCCCATTCAATCGAACGTCTGCTCTACCGTCAGCAATTCGTTGAGATACTTTGCGCCACGCTTAGCCGTTGTGTAATGAATGGGAGTTTCTGGACTCATTTCAACAATTTCGCCTGCCAGTAACTCTACCCGACGATCGCGCAAAATTCCTGCTGCAATCATCCGGTGATAATCGTCCACAGACCACTTCGCCAGCGTTTTCATATCTAGTAGAGTTAGCCGTTTCATAGATTTGTCTCAATTTTATACGTTGCAGGATTTCAACTATGAGAAAACCAATGATTGGAGTTATGGGCCTGGGAAATCAGGCAACTTCTGAGGATTTGCAGGTTGCTTATAAGCTGGGGCGAAACATTGCTCAGTCAGGGTGGGTGCTGCTGACAGGGGGACGCAATCAGGGCGTGATGGATGCCGCTAGTCGGGGCGCAAAGAGCGCGGATGGTTTGACGGTGGGGATTCTGCCAACGGACGATCGCACCCACATGTCTGCGGCGATCGACATTCCCATCATTACGGATATGGGTAGTGCCCGAAACAATATCAACGTGCTTTCCAGCGATGTGGTGATTGCCTGTGGAATGGGGACAGGAACGGCCTCAGAAGTGTCGCTGGCACTAAAAGCAAACAAGCCTGTGATTCTGCTAAACGTCAGTGAAGAGAGTCGGGCATTCTTTCAAGGGTTGGCGAGTCAGCAGGTGTTTGTTGCGACGAATGTGGAAGGGGCGATCGCCTTGGTTAAGCAACAGTTAGACTTCCTTGAGTAGAACTGTCTGTGAAGTTATGCAGAAAATTGAAAGTTATGAGAAGTGGGAGCCTGTAGAAGGAATTAAGCCTCCCGTGGCCCGTGCGGTGGTCAAAGATGACCTCGAAGGGCTATCAGTCACCCTAATTTTCCTGAAATTATCGATGAGATTAATACTGACCTCCTAATTAGCTTTGGGAGAGTGCCCGCCTATACTGTTCATGAAGAATTTGTCCATCCCTGGAATGCAACTATGCCTGAGACGCGTTCAGAATTGCCGAGATGGCGGGAGAAATGGACGTTTCCGCTTCTAATCGTCTGAATGACGGGCGCATGAAAAACCTTCCAGCAATGCCATAACCAATAAGTGCCACCCTAACCTGATCGACCATATTGTCCTCCAGTGAACGACCAGAGCGATCCAGCTACCCCTAGAATCAATGGTGAATAAACCACTTACCCTCTCAACTTTAATGCTGCACAAAAAAGCATCCAACATCATCCGTTTGAAGGAATGGACCTTCACAGCCCAAGTAATCCCCAGATTTCTTGCGTGCATTCTTCTAATCAGTGTTTGGTGGATGAGCATCTCCTCTCCGGTTGCTGCCCTCTCGCTTCCAGCGAATTCCATTGTTGGAGCGTTGTTTCACTTCTCAGGAAGCCGTCCCACTAATTTAGGGGTTCAGAATGGCAAGCTGGCACCCTGCCCGATCAGTCCCAATTGTGTCAGCAGTCAAAGCCAGGACTCATCCCATGCCATCGAGCCACTTCGGTACAGCAATCCTGAAGAGGCATTTCATCAGCTAAAGGAAACGATCGCAGCCTTACCCGAAGTTCAAATCATTACAGAATCAGACTCCTATCTCTATGCGGAGTTTACCAGTGCCTTGATGGGATTTGTCGATGACGTTGAGTTTTATTTGGATAAGGACGCTGATGCAATTCAAGTTCGTTCTGCATCGCGACTGGGTGAGTCGGATCTCGGCGTGAATCGCAAGCGGATTGAGTCAATTCGTGCAACCTTGGAAGAATCAAAAGCTTCTGCATAAAGACAACAGTTATCGCAGAGACGCAAAGACGCAGAGAAACCTCTGTGTTTTCTGTGCCTCTGCGGTGTAAGCTAGCCTTCCATAAAACGACACCTACCAAATTCAGTACTGTTCAAGCGAGCAGCCAGAGAATTTGGTAGGCGGAGGTTTTGAAACCGTAAGCCAAAAGGCTTTAGAACAGACCCAAGGTCAGGGACTTGTCGATCGGGAAGGTTGCGCCAATTCCCATCCATAGGGTTACCAGCGTACCAACCAGAAAGGCAGTCATCGCAATTGGGCGGCGGAAGGGATTCTGGAACTTGTTCACGCTTTCGATGAACGGAATCAGCATCAATCCGAGGGGAATTGCGGTCTGCAACAGAATTCCCAACAGCTTGTTAGGAACAATCCGCAGAATCTGGAAGGCAGGATAGAGGTACCACTCAGGAAGAATTTCGAGAGGGGTAGCAAAGGGATTGGCAGGTTCTCCAACCATTGCAGGATCGAGAACAGCTAACCCTGTGCAAAGGGCGATCGTTCCCAGGATGACCACCGGGAAGATATATAGCAGGTCATTGGGCCAGGCAGGTTCACCATAGTAGTTGTGACCCATTCCCTTGGCCAACTTGGCTCGCAGTTGAGGATCGCTGAGATCCGGCTTCTTAATCGTTGCCATTAAAGTGTGCTCTCCTTAATTTCTGAAGTCGGCAGGCAGGAGCGGAAGCAAACAAAGCCTTTTTGATGTTCTTATCATAATGGCTGAAACCTGGGAAACAGGTCAACAAACCATTACAAGGGACCAGAGATTCCTTGCTTACGAATCATCAAAAATGCAGCAGCATAAAGACCGCAATCAGCCAGGGCAGGACGAAGGTATGCAGGCTGTAGAAACGAGTCAGGGTCGCTTGTCCAACGCTCGCGCCGCCTCGCATAAATTCGACAATGGTGGGACCAACGATTGGAATCGCATCAGGAACCCCAGACACGATCTTGACAGCCCAGTAACCAACTTGGTCCCAGGGAAGAGAATAACCTGTTACACCGAAGGAAACAGTAATCACAGCCAGGATTACGCCTGTAACCCAGGTTAGCTCACGAGGCTTTTTGAAGCCACCGGTCAGATACACCCGGAAGACGTGGAGGATCATCATCAACACCATCATGCTGGCAGACCAGCGGTGGATGGAGCGGATTAGCCAACCGAAGTTCACTTCTGTCATCAGATATTGCACTGATTGAAAAGCGTCGGTAACGGTGGGCTTGTAATAGAAAGTCATGGCGAATCCAGTTGCAAACTGGATCAGGAAGCACACCAGCGTGATACCGCCCAGGCAGTAGAAAATATTGACATGGGGAGGAACGTATTTGCTGGTAATGTCATCGGCGAGCGCTTGAATCTCCAGCCGTTCCTCAAACCACTGGTAAGCTTTCGAATCGGTTACCTGCTTGGAAAACATGAAGGAAGAATTCCTAAAAATGTATTGCTGTTCATAAAGAATGTAACATAGACAGCGGGGCATTTTCACTTGAGTCTGCGATCGTATAAGTGGGTTCCAACCTTCACGCTGCCTGACTTCCTCCTAGATCAATCAAACCTTTACGGCTTCGAGGAATTCTTAAGGCAAAGCAAAGTTTTTTTAAGCGATCGTTGGCCTCGTTACTAGATTGCAGTGGCGGAGTTTTCTTTAGTGACGTTAAGATTAGTCACTATGGGTAAACAATTCTTCTGGATAAAACGGCTGATTGGCCTGCTGTTACTGACAATCGTGGTGATCGGGTCGATCGCTCCTTCCGCAATTGCACTGACGGACGAGCAAAAATTTATTGCAGAGGTCTGGCGTGTCGTTGACCGGGCCTACGTTGATGACAGCTTTAACCATCAGAACTGGTGGCTGGTGCGTCAAAACCTGCTGAAGAAGCCTTTAGCAAATCGGGAGCAGACCTATACAGAGGTCCAGCAAATGCTGGCAAGCCTGGATGATCCCTTCACACGGCTGCTAAAACCAGACCAGTACCGTAGTTTACAAACGAACACGTCTGGAGAGTTGACGGGTGTAGGCTTACAGATTGCCCTTGATACAGAGACAGGGAAACTGCGGGTCATTGCACCGATCGCGGGTTCTCCCGCCGAGCGAGCAGGTATTCAACCTGCTGATGCCATTCTCAAGATCGATGGGGTGGCAACTGAAGGGCTATCGCTGGATGAGGCCGCCGATCAAATGCGAGGACCGATTGGCAGTCGGGTTACGCTAACCATCGAACGGGACGGAAAAGAGCTGTCTAATCTAGTGGTTCAGCGCGATCGCATTGCCCTCAACCCCGTTTATGCGGATCTGCGTTCTCTACCGGGTAAAGGACAAGAGAAACCAGAGAAGATTGGCTATATCCGATTGACCCAATTCAACGCCAATGCCGCCGCCGAGGTTGCCCGTTCAATCAACAAGCTGGAGAAACAGGGGCAGACGCCTACGTCTTGGATTTGCGAAACAATCCCGGTGGCTTGCTGCAAGCGGGCATTGAAATAGCTCGCCTTTGGTTGGATGAAGGCACGATCGTTTACACCGTGAATCGACAAGGGGTAATGGGCAGCTTTGAAGCAACAGGCGAAGCCTTAACCCATGACCCACTGGTAGTCTTAGTCAACCAGGGAACCGCTAGCGCTAGTGAGATTCTGGCAGGTGCGCTGAAAGATAATGGACGAGCCACTATCTTGGGTGAAAAAACCTTTGGGAAGGGATTAATTCAGTCCTTATTTGACCTATCTGATGGCTCTGGGCTAGCGGTGACGGTTGCTCGATACGAAACGCCCGCTCATCAAGACATCAACAAGCTGGGCATTACGCCTGATGTCGCAGTTCAGCTCGATCCAATTCGGTTGGACCAGGTGGGAACTCAGGCGGACCGCCAGTATCAATCAGCCATAGAACTGTTAACAACTGATTCAATGGTTGCGGCTGGTGCCTCCTGATGGTGCTTCCTAATTTAGAACGGACCTATCATGACCCTTTACATGGCGCGATTGTCCTCAATCGCAGTGATCCAACTGAGAGTTTGCTGATCCGTCTGATTGACACCCCGCGTTTCAGCGATTACGACGGGTGCGGCAACTGGGTCCGGCCAGCCTCACCTTTCATGGCGCAGAAAGTTCCCGTTTTACCCATTCCCTCGGTGTTATGGCGATCGCTCGTCGCGCCTTCGATCGGGTTGCTGGTCCTTACCCTCAGCTTCAACCCTACCGTTCGGTTGTTCTATGTGCGTCCTTACTGCACGACATTGGACATGGCCCTTTCAGCCACACAGGCGAAGAAGTATTTGGCAGCAACCACGAACACTGGACCATCCGTATCTTGCAGGAACATACCCCGATTCGGGAAGCACTGGATGCGTTTGACCCGTCTCTTGTAGACCAGATTGTGCAGGTCTATCTGAAAAAACATTCCATTCCCTCGTTTGGCAACTGGTGTCAAGTCAGCTTGACTGCGATCGCCTCGACTATTTAATGCGCGATAGCTACTTCACCGGGACGTCCTACGGCAGGATTGACCTGGATCGAATTTTGATGGCCCTACGCTATGACCCGGTAACGCAACAGTTGGTTGTAGCCCGTAAGGGAATGGCGGCGATCGAACACTATTTGATCGTGCGTTACTTCATGTACGCCCAGGTTTATAACCATCCCAAGAACATTGCCGCTTCCTGGATTTTGGAGCAGGTAATGGTACGGGCAAGGGAATTGTTGCAAATCGATCAGCTTGAAGCGGATGACACGGTGCATGCCTGGTTAACGGAGAGGTTTCCGGCACATCTACTCCACTCCAAGCTCGCCTGTCGATTAAGCATTATTTAGCAGCAGATGACGGTGTATTTAGCTATCACATGCAGCGCTGGCAGAATAGCTCAGATTCCATTCTGTCAGACCTTTGCCGCCGATTTACCGATCGGGATCTGTTCAAGGCGATAGACATCACCCATTTACCTGAAGCAGAGCAAGAGACGCTGCTGCAAAAGCCCTCTACTGGCTGGCTAATGCAGGATTAGCAGCTAACTATTATGCAGGTCTGCACGTTTCCCTCAGTCGAGGCTACACCCTTTACCAGCGCGGCATCAAATTTCTCACCTCTAATGGTTTGGAAGAACTCAGCAACCTATCGCCATTAGTGCGGACCCTAACCACTCCCTACCAACGCTCATGGCTAATCTATCCCCGCGAAATTGAATCATCACTTCTGGCGGTCTACCGGGGTCTTTAATTTCCTGATTAGGCAGAAATCGAGGGATGGAGTTTCGAATTGCGGGCTTCATCAGCAAAAGTCATTAAAGTTCATCCCAAAAATTAATTAGCAGTTACTGAGTTTTCCTGAAGATCCATGTATTGAGCAGCATTGTTCAAAAAACATACTGGTGGTCAGATGGCTCTATTGAGAGGAAAGATCCATGTGGCGCACTTGCCCCTCGTGTCAGGAGACGTATTATCAATTTCCTTATTCTATTGATACGCACATTTGTAAACCGAGGCCGCCAAGGGTACCTCAAGTAAAAAAGTGTCCTTTATGCCATGAAACGTACTATCAAGTCTCTGATGCTGTCACCCCACATATCTGTGCATCAAGACCAGAAATACCGCCGTTAAAGACGTGCCCTCTTTGCCACGAAAGATATTATGTGAATCTCTACGCGGCTGTTCCTCATGTTTGTAAACCAAGACCGCCAATCATTCCAAATCAGCAATTTCCTAAGGAAGTTCAAGATTTAATAACAGATCAAAGAAGACTGCAAACGTCTAGAAGCGTTAGTTCATACAGTCAATCTGATAGTTGGGGATGCATTCCGATAATTGCTGTTGGTAGTGGCCTTGTGCTTCTATTTGCTTTTTTAGGGCATAATTCGCCCAGTGGAAGCAATAATCCAGATGGACCGCAACCCTCACAAAATGGACTGAAACTCTCACCAATTCAAACCGGGATAATTCAGGTGAATCGTCCCAACGCATTGGCAGCGAATCTCCGTGATGCTCCACAGGAAGAAAAATCAACGCCTTACCCAATGGCACACGTGTAGCGGCAGGGGAATTGAGCATCGATCGCCAATGGCGACAAGTGACTACTCAAGATGGAAAATACGGTTGGGTATGGGCTGAGTTTGTCCAATTTCAATAACGGAAGTTTTAACTGAATGAAGCGCGTTTCTGCTGGATTGGCTGTGAGTCTATGGTTTGTTTGGGGGTTGGGGGTGTGACTTCCTGCGATCGATTCAGCAACAATCGCAACCATCCTCCCCGCTGCCAACTGATAACAGCCAAAACAACAGCACGCCCGCTTCTGGTCAGGATAATTCTGTACCGTCAGGCAGACCCGCGGTTTTGTCTGGTTTGGCAGCGGGTAGCCAGGTCAACATTCGATCGCAACCTTCGATGCAGGCGTCGGTGCTGGCCTATGGGACGATGGGCGATCAGGTTTATGTCCAGCGGCAGCAGCAGGGCAGTGATGGAGCTACCTGGTACTACATCCAATATGCCAATTCCAATACTCAGGGATGGGTCAATGGCAGCTTCGTTAAATATCTCAACTCGCCGCCGAATAACAATCCAGGTACACCCATTTCTTTCAATACTGCGCTGAACCGCTGCCAGCAGCAAGCTCAAGCCGAATTCCCTAATGCCAGTATTCAGGTAAGTCAAGGGTGGGTTGATATGAATGGGCGCTATGTTGTCAACTGGAATGCAAACTCGGAGCCTACGGAACCTGCACGATCGACCAAAACGGTTGGGTTGTTTCATTTGTGAACAACTATCAGAACAACAATCCGCCTGACAATTCCATTCCCCCTGCTGCCCTGAATGCTTGCCGAAACCGGGCTGCCCAGGATTTAAACGTTTACCCATCGAACGTGAATCTTCAGCAGTCAGCCTCCTACGCTGATGGAACGTTTGGCGTGAATTGGTGGACTTCAAATGGACGATCGGGCTTTTGTCGCGTCAACCAAAACGGGAATGTGCTGTCGTTTATAATTAACGATCGCCCGTCTCCCCAACAGCAAGCCCTCGATCGTTGCAGACGACGGGCTGAACAAGCGCTACCCGGTTCCCGAATTCAGGTTTATTTTGGTCAGGGCGAATCGTACGGTTACTACAGAGTTAACTGGTGGGCAAACACAGGCGAAAATGGCTTTTGCCGAGCCGACCAAAACGGCAACATCATCGAATTTGTGAATAACCAGAACAGGAACGGCAATCTGCGCTGTGCTGGCAGAATTTTTGGGGATACGGATTACACCGCCTTCTATGACAATCAGCAGTTTAGACGCGTTGAGTTCAGAAACATCCGCAATAACAACCGCTACACCACCTATCTGCAACCCAACGGGCAGAATAATCAGGGCCAACCCACGTATACCGGCACTACTCCAAACGGTCCTTCAAATGTCATCACGTTAACGGACCTCTCTGGCGGCAATCCCTATCCCGGTTCGCAGATTTCCCTGGCTTATAACGGCACATGGAGCCAGGGGACGTGTCGGAGGCGCGATCAGTGAGGATGAGGAATGAGGGATGAGGGATGAAGAGACATTCCTACATTTCACTACCCTTCCTTGACCCCTCACTCCTCACTCTTCACCCCTCACCCCTCTATAAACTTCGGAAACAAAAAACGTTGCGATCGGTCAATGATCTTTGTGCCTGCGTCTAACCAACGTTTTGGGTGAGAGGAAGTGATTATGCAACGTGAAATTGCTCTACTGACTTTGAGTGCGGCCTTGGGTTTGATGGGTCTTAATAGTGGTGATACTCCGATCGGGCCGCTTCCAAATTTGGGAGGGGTGTAACGCTGGTGTCCCAAAACGCTCCGAAGGAATCTGTAAAACCCTGGTATAACTGCAAAACCCGTGAAGTTTGGCCACCTGAGAAACAAACCTGGTGTCAAAAGGTGAACAGGCTGAAAAACGCCAGATATGAGATTCCCGCCATAGGTCTGGTTCAACTGAAAAATGGATCGTATATTAATCCGGTTCAGAATCGACGGATTGTTATGATTGACAGACCCGGTGCGATCACCTTTGGTGATTTGAACAATGACGGTAAAGAGGATGCAGCGGTTTTGCTGACGGTCAACACTGATGGTTCGGGTGGATCTATCGTACTGTCAGCCGTTCTCAGTTCTAAATTTCTTGGTCAAGAAACTAATGCCAAAACCCCGACTGCAGTTTTGCTGGGCGATCGCGTCAAAGTGCAGGCGATCGCAATTGAGGACAGCCACATCAAGGTAGAGGCATTAAAGCGTGGAGCACAGGATCCACGCTGCTGTCCAACCCAAGCAGTGACCCAATTCTATGCGTTGCAGGGTGAAAGGTTGTCTCTCCTGGCTAAACCTACCGCAAGGATCAAACAGGCTCAATCCTGGTTAGACGGAAAACCGACTTGTTCCTGAAATCTTCATGTAGTGGAGTTCTCTACGATCATATGGAACTCCGCTACATCAAGCCTATTCAGACTGTGAAAAAGGCTTCTGAAGGAAATCTTTTTCACACGGCCTTTTAATTTCACAACTGATTTAGGACTGCTGAATATGTTTTGACTATGCGCCCACTGCTTCTTTCGCAGCGTACAAGACTTCAACCGTAATCGTTTCAATCCCGCGTTCACGGGCGAACTTTTCGGTGTTGCGCTTCACTTTCCCGCGTACAAAGCCGGGAATCTTGTTCAACTCTGCTAGCCCATCCTTGCTCCAGTTAAGGTCGGAATCGGCAGAAACGCCCTTGGTAATGACTTCCTTTGTATCGTGCCCACCGAAGATCTCCAGCAGGTGATCTTCCATACCCAGCGTGAAGGAGTTGTAAATCAAGTCCACAAGTTGGTTGGTTCCTTCATAGCCTACAAAGGGTTTGTAGCCGATCGGGAAGTTTTGAATGTGAATCGGTGCAGAGATGACACCACAAGGAATGTCAAGCCGCTTGCCAACGTGCCGTTCCATTTGGGTGCCAAAGATGGCGGCGGGTTCTGCTTTGGCGATCGCATCCCCGATCGCACCGTGATCGTCGCTGATAATGACCTCATCGCAGTATTCGCTGACCTGCTCTCGGAACCAGTCAGCATCGTACTTGCAGAAGGTACCCGCCCAAACGACATGAATGCCCATTTCGCGGGACAACACCTTAGTAATGGCCGCAGCGTGGGTGCTGTCGCCATAAACGACTGCTTTCTTGCCCGTTAGGTTCTGGCAGTCGATTGATCGGGAGAACCAGGCAGCCTGGGACACGTGCAGGGTTTGTTCATTGATAAAGTCTTCATAGTCAACGGTTGCACCCTGAGCGTTGATAATTTCTTGAATCTTGCGAATGCAACGGGCAGTTTCTACGACGCCGATCGGGGTGATGTCCACAAAGGGCATGCCAAATTCCTGTTGCAAGTAGTTGGCAGCCATCAAGCCCAATTCACGATAGGGAATGAGGTTGAACCAGGCTCTTGGCAGATTCTTGAGATTATGAACGGAAGCGCCTTCGGGAATAACTTCATTCACTTCGATCCCCAAGTCCGCCATCAGACGCTTCAACTCTGTGCAGTCGTGATTGTTGTGGAAGCCCAGCGTTGAAATGCCAATGATGTTGACAGAAGGCTTTTCGGTTTTGCCTTCCGGTAATTCACCTTTTTGCGGGCTTTTGAATATAGAACTGGACGATTTGTTGAAGGGTTCGATCGGCAGCCTGAAGTTCATTCACTCGGTAATGGTTTACATCTGCCAGCAATACGTCACCTTTCGATTCGAGTTGGGCACGCTGGACAAAATTTTCCAGGTCCTCTTGCAGGATGCTGGAGGTGCACGTAGGGGTTAGCACGATCAGATCGGGATGCTCTTCTGCGTCCTTACGGGTAATGTTATCCACCACCTTCTCCTGGGAACCGCGAGCCAGAACGTTGCGATCGACCACGCTGGTGGTAACGGGGGTAAAATCGCGCTCCCGCGACAACATCGATCGCATGACATTGAAGTAGTCGTCGCCAAGCGGGGCATGCATGATGGCATGGACGTTTTTGAAGGAACTGGCAACGCGAAGAGTGCCAATGTGCGCGGGACCTGCATACATCCAATAAGCCAGTTTCATAGGTGCCTCTTAAATCAGGGGTCAGGGGTCAGAGGTCAGGGGTGTTCCTGAGCCGTTCCCTACTTAAGTTTGGTTGGTTTTAACGCCTATCGATTGTCTCAAAGATTGTGTGGCTGTGGTGAGTAGAGTAATCACTATTTTGATAAGTTACAGTTCTCAAAACTCACTGAAACTCTTGTTAGTGCTCGGTTAGAAGCGGCTTGAGTAAGTAAACCGTCCCTTCAACTTTTAACGATTCTTGATGCTTCGCAACAGTTTGGAACGGTGGCCCTGGTCTGCTAAAGGATGGTAGTTAAAATAAAGGCAGCGTTGAGGAAGCATCAATGAACTGCCCAACTTGCCAAAGCCAAAATGTGGTGAAGAATGGGACAACCAGACGTCAAGATAACAGTGTTGTTCAGAAATATCAGTGCAAGGCTTGCAAGCGACAACTCAACGAGCGAACAGGCACTGCGATGTCAAGGCTACGAACCCCTTCATTGTGTGCGGGTGCGGCTTTGAATGTCCGCCCGGAAGGATTGGGCATTCGTGCGACCGGAGGCTCCTTTGGCAAGTCTCACTCAACCGTCCTGCGTTGGGAACAAAGGCTTGCGCAGCAAACGACTCGATGGTCACCGCCTGCACTAGATGGGTCTGATGTTACGCTCGAAGGGGATGAAGTGTACACTCGTGTTGGCGAGAACCTTCCCCCGAAGCAAGTGAAGGTTGGACATCCATTTCATCGAACGCCAGAGTCGCTATTGGATTACCGATCATAAGGAGGCTCAAAACAGCGCACTCAGACGACGCTGTAGTGCTTACCGTAGACGACAGAGTCTCTACGCCAAGTGTGTACAAGGATTACAACGAGTATTGGAGGTGCAACGACTGATCCATAATTGGGTTCGTCCGCACTGGGGCCTAGTCAAAGGCACCACTCCAGCAATGGCAATGGGGTTTTGCGATCGTCCGTTATCGATACATGAACTCCTGACTCAAAGAGGTTTTATTGCTATCCTCCCTTAGAAGACCATTGCCCTCGGTAGGGTTGACGCTTAAGGCCAACGTTTAATGAGGAATATAAATTCCCGACAATTTAATTGTGGTTAGTAGTGCCACCCGCCATAGGGACAATTACACTATCGTAGTATTCACTTTTTTACTCCGCCTTTTCTTCCAGGGCTAAGTATTTCTCTGGCATACAGTATTTCTTTTCCTTATTAGGGAACACTCGAGCAGTTATGGCAATGCTCCTTTGGGGTTTTGGAACACTTGACGCTGGGATTCTAACAACTCTTTAATTCCCTTCTCGGCCAGGTCCAGAATCTGATTGAGTTGGGTACGATCGAAGCTGCCTGCTTCAGCGGTCCCCTGAATTTCGATTAATTCCAGCTTTTCATTCATCACCACATTACAGTCAATCTCAGCGGCAACATCTTCGGGATAGTTGAGGTCAAGAAAGGGTTCGTCGTGCAGTAGACCAACGGAGACAGCGGCAACCTGATGGATCAGGGGCGATCGCCCAGTTCTCCCCGTTCTATTAGCTTATTGATCGCATCTTTAAGGGCAACGAATGCACCCGTAATCGACGTTGTGCGGGTACCTGCATCTGCCTGCAAGACATCCGCATCAATGACGATCGTCCGTTCACCTAAAGCCACCATATCGAGGGTCGAACGCAAACTGCGCCCAATCAACCGTTGAATCTCTTGGGTGCGTCCAGAAAGCTTCATAAACTCCCGTTCCTGCCGTTCTGGGGTCGCACCCGGCAGCATCCGGTATTCTGCAGTTAACCAACCCTGTCCTTTACCTTCTAAAACCGAGGAACCTTCGGCTGAATCGAGACATTACAAAGAACCTGGGTCTCGCCGCACTTTGTTAGCACCGAACTTGTTGCAAAACGGGTGAAATCTCGCACAAAGCTAACCGGACGCAGTTGGTCTGATTGCCGACCGTCGGAACGTTGCCAAGCCATTATTCTTCCTCGAACTCTGGATGTAGGATAGCGTCAAGTGTGGAGGATGGGGATGGACTGTGGGAGATGAACCGGTGATGGCCTGGCGTATCCTTATTGACAATCCAATTACATATAGCGTTTGATGTGGAGGAATTTTTGCAGGGTACGCTATATTTTGTTTATCCAAACACATGTTCTAGAGCTTAAATAGAAGCGTCACTGTTTTATCTATCCAGGATTCACCATGGTTTCACAGGTCGAAGCTCCGTCGCTCAGTTCCTCCACCCAGCCGATCACTCACCGAATTGAGGGGTTGGTTCAGGTATTTACCTGTTCCCACCGCAGCTTCTTCACTAATGTGATGGCGCAAGCCCTTAGGATTGCAGGGCAAGGCGCGCCTGTTCTGGTTGTTCAGTTTCTTAAGGGTGGAATTGAGCAGGGGTACGAGCATCCAGTACAGTTGGGGCAACACTTGGATTGGGTTCGGTGTAACTTGCCGCGCTGCATCGACACACCACTCCTGGATGAGGAGGAAGCAGATTCCTTGAGAGGTCTCTGGCTTTATACCCAAGAAATTGTGCTGACGGGAAAATATGACCTGGTGGTTTTGGATGAATTAAGTTTGGCAATCAATTTTGGGCTAATTCTGGAAGATGATGTGCTGGAGTTTTTGAGCAGGCGCCCCCGGCATGTGGATGTCATCCTGACAGGACCAGAGATGCCTCGATCGCTCCTGGATGTCGCTGACCAAATCACCGAACTCCGTCGCAGCCATCAGCCTTAGTAACGGCGAATACTTACTCCTTCAACTGGAAAACAACAAAGTTTTAAGGTGACATGACCAAACTTTGGGTTTTCCATTTCTCTAAGACCGGCTTAAGTTGTTTTAAGGCATCTTCGTAATCCCTAAATTGTATTTCAGAAAAAATCTTTGGAATACCACGTGGGAATCTGGATATATGTTTATCCTGCTCATATAACAGGATGATAGGGATGGCATTTATATCGGCATAGGCTAATTCCATCCCAACGCCAAAAGAAGGACAGCCAAGATAGGCAATGATTAAGTCTGCTTGGCTTACCTGATATTTATCAGTTTCAAAAACTTGACTTGGACTAATATCAGCGTGAGTAATCGGATCAGTTGCTACATGGGGAACATATGCTCTAAAACCCATTGATTCACAGAGATAACCTATCGCCTCATAAAAGCTTTAATTATCTCTGGCTTTTCGATTCCAGTTAAAGCGCCTGATACATATACTTTGCTCACGAAAGTTTATCCTCAAATTGGTTGCAGAATGGTTTCTAAAGATGCATTATCCTTGTCTCTTGATATGGATGTTGGATTTAATAGAAATAAAGCAGCTTTTTTTGCAGTAGCTTCAGATAAGTGAATCTGCTGTAGGGTTACAAGATTTTCTTGAATAAAGAGATCTCGCGCAATGACACTTGATCCAGTGTTAAAAGCAGTTTCGTAAAATACCTCACGAATTCCTGCTGAAATGAGTAGCTTAAGACAGAAAAGACAAGGCTCTAGAGTAACGTAAATCTTTCCTTCATCAGTTGGAATACCATGCCTTGCAGCTTGAGCAATCGCGTTTGCTTCAGCATGAATCGCGCGGGACGGCATTAACTTATTAGAATCACAACTACTAAGTCCAGGATAACAATATCCTTGATCTGAACAATGAGCAGAGCCAGAAGGGGGACCGTTATAGCCTGTTGCCAAAACTTGCTTATCTTTCACAATGACTGCTCCAACGGGGAAGGCTAGACAAGTTGATCTAGTGGCTGCCAGTTTAGCTAGCATCAAGAAATATTCATCCCAGCTTGGTCTTTGAAATAGTTCATTCATAAATTTGCATTATGGTTTTGGAGTTTGCTTCGGTACAGAAACTGTTTGCTTTGCGTTAGGTTTGGAAGTTGGGTTGGAACTTGGAGAAGACAAGGGGTTAGGCTGGCTCTTATTAGAAGTTGCGAAGAACACAAATAACGCAAAGCCTAAACTCAAAGGAGTACATATAGCTTGCAGTGCTGTCCACCCGACCATCCATTTATAGATGCCACAAGGCTTTGAAAAGAGTTTTTCTTAAGTTCTTTATACATATCAGAAGATTCAAGCAGAGTTTTTAGTAATCCAGTGTCATCTAACATCCACTTATGCTGAGGTCTGCTAAACCAACGATAAATTTCTTCAGCCCCAGATAGACTTTCAAGAATGTCAAGTCTTGCTGACGCATCAATATTACCCTTCGTTGAAGATTTTGAACTTAATCTATGAACTATCAAATAAGCAATTGGTTCTTTAGGGTTTCCAACATTCACTGAATTGGATTATTTGATAAATTGTGGATTGCTATGCATAAAACACCTGTCCATCTTGAATTCACAGTTGTTCCAATATGCCCAGCTCCTTGTGCAGCTAGTCCAACCCTAGAGTGGATGGAACCACAAAGATAGTTACCAAGAAAAATAGCTTCATCAGTCCAAATAAGGGCTGTATCTTTTCAGGTATTAAAAATACTTGCATTCCTCACTGGGGTTATTTCTACTTGGCTCGCTTTGGATCGGTATTCTCCGTTGCTGGTTCAAGGCGTAAGCATACTCACTAGCAGTTAGGCAGAGACGACAAACTTTGATGCTTTCCGGCTTTAAGGGATGAAAAAGAATTCCTTTTCCAAGTTCTCTAACGATATCTCGATCGCTTAAAACCGCCATAGCTAATCCTAATGAACTTCCATACTAGAGTTCCCTGGTAGCCTCAGCGGTTTATCTTGCTCATAAACACAATCTTGCTTCATTGAAAGAGTGATTTCAGCTTTCTGCAACTCAGAACCTAGGTAAAGCGCATGTTCAACCGGATCCCAGGACAATCGGCAGCGATTTTCCGACAGATTTGGGTCGCAGATGTACCAGAGTAGAGATTAACAACTTCCCCAGATCCTGAAGTCATGTGTTCTACAAGAATTTGACCTTCTCGAATACTAATTCCAAAGTTTCCAGAGGGGTCATTATAGTTTCTTTGCTGACAGATCTTGGCATATTGGGTCTGAATTAGACTCTCTGCGTTCTCCCAAGTGTCATCATAAATGTGGGCACTTTGGCTGATGGTTATTAGAGGTCCCATTCTTAAGTCGTAAGCAGATTGTCTAGAAATCTCATCTCTAATATGCTGTTGCAATGCTCGTAAACCCATTGCATTAGCTGGCCAGGCAGCGAACATGTCATTACTTCGTAGAGTTGCTGTAAGAGATAGTTCATTGTCCACGACTCTGAGCCACAGGTGATTTAAGCAAGGGCTTCCGCCTTTGTCGTGGTCTTTTACATCCCACAAATTCATCACCGCACTAGCTGCATCGATTTCTCCGATCAATTTCTGAATTACCTGTTCTATCTGATCGCGTCCAAACCAGGAACGCAAGCGTTGACCGTAAGTATATTTCAAACCTTCTCGATACTCGGCATCATCTAGAATCTGGGAAATGTACTCATTAATAAACGATTTATCGATCGGAAGATAGTTAGGCTCTGGAAAATAAAACTCTGGCGGTTCATCTGTAACAACTGCCATTAAGTTAATCAGTTCTTGCCATTGCCCATCGTAACCTGTAGGACGAATTGTGCCAGTCGTTTTAATTCGGTGGATAATTTTAACCCAGGTTTCAGCGATCGTGCGTCCCTCGATTCGATGCCCATAGCGGGCTTCCCGGCAGCACCGTTGGGGTGGTTTCAGATTGAGGAAAGGTTTTGCTTCTCCCCACGGCTCAACTGGGTAAAGCTGGACATATTCTTTGACTTGATTCACCGCATCGGCGATCGATCTTACTTCTTGGAATGTAATAGACTGCCGTAGTTTTTCTAGTGCATCCTGCTCAATTTCAAAGTCGATGTAACCAGTAATAGAAGATTCAATTATCCAGCACAATCGGTCTGTGTCGCTTTGCCCAGGATGAAACCCTTGGCGAAAAAGTCCAGCAGACAGTCACAGCCACCCGCATTGCGATCTTCTTTGGTCGCGTTCACAACCACCAAGAAGCGAACGTGAGGGTTTGCCAGCAGATTGCGGATTAGAAAGCTGATGCCACGTGTCGGGCTGTAAAGTTGCCCAATGCCTGCATATTCTTGAGATTTCAGGTGTTTAGCGACCGACTTCCTAACAGTCCATCCCGTGACAACCACAGTTTGTCCTGTACCGCAAATGATCTGATTGGGCTTACAAACTGGCTGATATTGGAAGCCGACTTTTGATCCGCTGCTAACATAGTTTAAATTGCAAGGCGCTAAATGTGGACAATCCTATCCGGTTGAGCGCTAAATAGACGTTGAGTTTCGTAAAGAATTTGTAAAGGCTATAATTATAGCTTAGCTGTCTCTTGCGGGGTAGGTTCGTTTGCCACTAGTTGGTGTCGATCAAGACTGCCTTGATCGACACCAGCTAAAAAAGCCCTCTAGAAAACTTTGAAGACCAGTATTGTGTTCCAACCGTAAACGGTCCCATTCAGAAGCTGTCTGGCTAATGATTGAGGATAATGTTGAGGTGGGAAGCGTTAATTTTGCCAGGGTTTTGATGTTCAGTTGTTGCTGCATTGCTAGGGCGATCGTACCAACCAATTCATTGGCATGGGGGCCAATGAGATGTGCTCCCAAAATTCTGCCGTTGCGGTGCACAATTAACTTGCAGAAACCCGTTGTCTCGCCTTGAAGTTGAGCGTTTATTACTGTTTTGAAGTGTTGCCGCAGGATTAAAACATTTTTCCCGTAGCGGGCGATCGCTTGTGGCTCAGTTAGCCCAATTCCCGCTAATTCTGGATCAGAGCTAATCGATCGTGGAATTGAAACCCCAGAAAATCTGGATAAGGGAAAGAACAGGGCATTATTTACAGCAACATTGGCGCGCCGAATGTTTTCGTGTGTTGCCGAGTAAACATCAGTTGGATTCGTGCAAACATAAATTTGGGGTTTGTAGTCTGGAGTTTTTCATTGATTATTAATCCCTGACGATCGTCCCAGCGAACTCCAACCGCCTCCAGATTAAGGGATGCTGGGTCAGGCTTTTGTCCCATTGCGAGCAGAATTTCATCGGCTTCAATGGCCATTCCCGGCAGTTTTGGGGTACGAGAACTTTCCTGAGTTCCCGGCTGCCAATCCGCGGTTTGTACCCATTTTTCCCGTCTATTTGCTTAATTTGAGTGACGGTTGTTTGAGTGAGAACCTGTATGCCTTCGGCCTCGAGCTGCGCCTGAAGGAGATAGGCTGCTTCAGGATCTTCTTCCGGCAAGATGTGAGAACTACGAACAATCAGAGTGACTCGAAATCCAAGTTTCGTAAAAGCTTGGGTTAACTCAATTCCTCTTGGTTCTGCACCAATGACGACCAGGTTATTGAATGAGTGTCGCTCAGCTATTTGGTGTAGTGCATTTTCAGGGGTGAGGAATGCAATAGTTTGAAGGGTTTTGGGATCGTAAGTATCTGGTAGAACAGGGCGGAGAGGAACAGCCGCAATTAGATAAGCGCGCGATCGCAACTGACGTCCCTTTACCACAAAGCCTAATCTTGGCTTCCGATAAAACTCTCCGCTACCAGCAATCACTTCAATGCCCATCGCAGACAGAACCGCGGGAGACTCCAGTGCTGCACGATTCAAAGCCACAGCGTTCGCCCATTGCTTCGCCTGCTCAATGATGTGTGGTGTGTCAATAGAATGATTTGGCAAGCTGAGAATTTCAAATCGTTCTGCCCGTCGCATCTGTTCGAGAAGATGCCCAACCTCAAGAAGAACACGATCGCTACCAGATTCTGAACCGACTGGTTCTATTACGTCAGCGGTTGAATCTCGCTGAGTGACCAGCACAACGCGGGCTTTCAATCTGGCAGCCTTAATAGCCGCATAAATTCCGGCTGCGCTGCTACCAATCACAACAAGGTCGTAGTCAACTGCCATAAAGGGAAGAAATTTGCAATTGAGAATTGAACGTTTTGAATGTTGAGTTTTGATATGACGGTGAAGACCGAGGGTTGAATGTCCGCTTGTCCCCTTGTCTATGAAATGCCCTGAACCCTGAGAACTGCTGCCTAACCCCTGCCATTATCTACCGTTACATTTTGGCAAGAATTGCAGCCAATCCGGTCAACAGGTGTTGATTCTCTTCCTCTGTACGGACAGCGACTCTAAAGTAGCGATCACTTAGCTCCGGAAAACTTAAACAATCACGAATCAGAATGTGATGCTGGTTTAGCAGTTCGGTTTGAAGCGCCGTAACCGAATAGTCTGACTGTACCAGAAGAAAGTTCGCAGCACCCGGAAGAGGGTGTAATCCTGGAAGGTCTGCTAATCCCTTGTAAAGCTGGGGTTTAGAGGTTGCTAGCCAATTCCAAGTTTTCTGCTGGAACTCCACATCCTGAACCACAACCTCACCTACAGCGGCTGCCAACGCATTCACGGACCAGGGATCGCGCCACTGTTGCCAGCACTGTAGACGAGCGGGATGGGCGATCGCATAGCCCAAACGCAATCCAGGTAAGCTGTAGAACTTTGTCAGCGATCGCAAAATTACCAGATTAGGATGTCTTTGCACTGCATCAATGACGCTTTGTTGCTTATCTAGCGGTAGAAAGTCCATGAAGGCTTCATCTATCACCACTAGCGAAAACTCTTCTAGGAGGGGAAGAATTTCATGTTTAGGGCAAAGACTTCCACTAGGATTGTGTGGATTGTTGAGCAGTAAACCAACCGTACAGTCGGGGACTTCATTTCGCCAACGGTCCGCATTTTCAAAAATGTCATCAATGGAAGAACCCAGCGATGGATAGTTAGACTCAAAATCTTCAGAAGAGCAATCAACAAACTGATTTTTTACATCAGGACTATCCTCTGAAAACCGCATTGGATAGGTGTAAACTTTTGCATCAAATGCGTTTAATGCCCTTGAATAGTCCCCGAATGCGGGGTAATCAAACAGGTAACATCTTGTCTCGCTAAATCCCGACAAGCCCAAGTGAGCAATTCGGCTGCACCGTTACCCGGAAGAATCCATTCGGGTGGTATTTGATGGAACTCGCCAAGCGCCGATCGCAACTGGCAATATTGAGGATCGGGGTACGCCTTCAAATCTGCTAAATGATCCTGAATAGCGACGATCGCAGAGGGAGGAGGACCAAGCGGGTTGATACTGGCAGAAAAATCGAGAATAGCAGAGGGGGACAGTTTGCTAGCGACGATGCCCAAACTAGATTCCCCCGTGTAAAGGACGATTAGCTGATCGGTTCACACAAAAGCGCCTACTTCTTCTTGCCAGGAACCGGGGCAACTTTTTCCCTAAACAATTTTCCAGCAGAAAATGCAGGCACCTTGGTTGCCGGGATGTTCATCTTTGCACCTGTTTTGGGATTGCGCCCTTCCCGAGCTTTACGTTCTCTAGGTTCGAAAGAACCAAACCCAACCAGGGTTACCTTATCTCCACCACTCACCGCATCAACGATCGCTTCGAGCGCAGCCGTCAGCACTGCATCCGCTTGCTTTTTAGTAACGCTGGCCTTATCCGCTACGGCGTCAACTAACTCACCTTTGTTCATAGAATCTCCTTGTTGCTATGGGACACGATGCACCTTTTGAGGTCTTCAAGTGAGACTTAGGCGCAAACCTGAAGGGCACATTAAATAGAATGGCTGAAACTCCCTCAGACTCGAACTTCCAATGCCCTATTCTAAGGCGTCTAATCCATTCTGGATCCATGAAACATTTAAGATATATAGCTTTTGGGACTTTTTTACTAATTTTAAAGTTGCAAAACCATAAGTAACCCCTATAAATTGGGGGTTTCAGCGATTATGAGAAGAAATTTTATGCAAATTGATCGTTTTCTCAGGAAAAAGCGGGTCAAATTTCATTTACAGAACTTTAGCCTGTAATCTCCAGGACAACAATCTCCGGAAGACAAGCTACGGTAGAATACAGTGCCTCTTCATTCATAATGTTTCTGTCCTATGCTCGAAACAGTAGACGTTCAAAGTCTGTTTACGCGGCTTCAAACGCGTTATCCAACCAGCAACCTGGTTTCCGAGCTAGTTCAAATCCATCAGGACAGCTACGTGGTGCGCTCCCTTATTCAGGTAGGAGGTGTAACCTTAGCAACCGCAATGGCCGCAGCCACAAGCGTTGAAGAGGCAGAGGATCGGTCAAGACTGCGGGCTTTAGCAATATTAGGAATAGGGGTTGCGAAAGCTGAAGGGCAAACGGCTGATCGTGTTGATGCCAGCGTGAATAGCAGAACGGAACAACCTCGATTGACCTTTTCCCTAGAAAACGGAAACCTGGGGGCTACCGTGTTTGAGCCACCTACATTTCAAGAGTTGCCTTCTTCGTTATTGCCTCCTGCCGATGAAATCGTCCCATCCTTATCAACCTCTGCCGTTTCTTTTGAACTCCAAACAGCTTCTAAACCCGCTTCACCCGCTGAACTGGCAGCAAGCCTAGAAATGCTAGAGCAGAGCTTTCAAGACAGTTCTGAGACGGTTGTAGCGGACATTCCATCGATCGTAGAACCTGAACCAGTAAACGATCGCCCGCTACCCAAGCCCTCCACCCGAAATGGAAAATCTTCTAAAGCGGTAACCAAAAAGATCCGTCTCCAGAACCGCCCCAGAAGTAGACGCACCTCAAGAGCCTCCCGCCATACCACCCGTCAGCGATCCGCTGGATCTAACCCCATTGTTCCTGCAAATTGAAGATGAAATGGAACGCATCGGTTGGACCAAGGAGCAAGGTCGTAGCCATTTAAAGCAAGCCTATAACAAGCGATCTCGCCAGCAGCTTACCGACGATGAACTGGTGGATTTTCTGGCTCACCTGAAAACACAACCCTCTAGAAGTGAGGAGGAGTAAAGACTACCCTTCTAGAAGGAATTACCATAGATGAGGTATTTACTCTTAAGCTCTCAGAGAATTTTCACATTCTGATCAGAATAAATTCAGGCAGGACGTTCAAGCTAATAGACAAAGCAATTGGTTGAATCAAATAACGCAACATCTATCAATTGTTAGGTCATATTAACTCTCTGAGGATTGAGACATGAAAGGTTTAATTTACGGTGGTCTTTCAACGTTGTTGATTGCAGGTGCGTCTGCTGGTACCTTTTCTCCCGCTCAGGCTGAGCAAGTCACCAGTGGTGAGATGACAATACCATCCCCTTGGTAATGTCAGGAGAGGTAATGTCCTTTAACTTCACCGCACCTTTCATCGCCAGTTCCGGCATTTTGGGAAGCAATCATGTCATTCGGCTAGCCGTAGTGGGCATGTCACTCGAAAATCTCTCGGTTGCTATTCCTAGCCAGATGGAGCGCTACGACAGTATTCAGGTGCTGAACCAGGCAGGTCAAACCATTCCAGCAAAAATTGCAGCAAATAAAACTCAGGTCAATATCACCTTTGATAAACCTGTTACAGCCGGAAACTATGTACAGGTATTGTTCACAGGAGTTGAAATGCGCGGCGGCGGCGGTGATACATTGTTCTATGGCGTTACCGCAGAGCGATCAGGTATTAAAGGACAAATCCCAGTTGGAACTGCCAGAATCCATATTCCCAGCAGAAGTTAGAGCGTGTTAAAACCTGGCTTAGATCCTGAAGGAAGCTTTTAGATGGAGCTTCTCTTAGGAAGTCTCGCTCTGTTAAATTCTTCAGAAAGGCTATAGCCATAGCGATTCTGTCTAGATTGTGAAAAAGGTTTTTCAGGAGACCCTTTTCACAAAGCCTTCTATCTTCTAATAATTTAGGACTGCTACAGTAGCTCAGAAGACGACAGGAAATTTCTTGTCGTCTTATTTATTTCCAACTTCCCCTCGAGGACTGATGAAGTCTATTTCGGACTGAGTTAATATAAGTTCTTCTTCCTTGTCGAGTCTACTCACTATATCGTGAGAACCAGCCACAAGAGAGAAGCAGTAGGTAGATTAGTTGTCCGCTTAAATAGCGCAGCTAACTCATCGTTATTAGCGTTTGCTCTCACACAGAAAACGTTATTTTGTCCTCTGATAATGATTGTTCACGCTTACTAGAAATCGAATTCTCGTTATTAAAAACCGTTTATTAGAACTGAAAACGTGGGATAAACCAGTTGGCAATGTTAGACACTCCATCGCTATGAAAACCGTCAAAGAAGCTGGGTCTCAGCTTACGTACACCGACTTCCACTCGCCTGATGTTCATTCACCGATGCTGGGTGACTATGCTCATACCGTAATTCAAGAGCAATATCAGACGATCGCGAAATTAGAACGAAAAGTTTTAGCCGATAAAGATCCTGAACACCTCCATCACATGCGGGTTGCTACTCGCAGACTTCGTACAGCGCTTCAAGTATTTGGTTTGGCGATCGAGCTGCCAAAAGCGGCAAATGCTAAACGAATCAGTTCTCTAGCGAAGACACTGGGAAAGCTGCGAGATTTGGATGTTCAAATTGCAGAACTGCAGAACAGCTATCGTCCCGATTTGAAGAAATCTGAGAAGCCACTTTTAGATGAGGCGATTGATGCTTTACGCAAAGAACGCCGTAAGGCATTTGCTGGAGTGGAAGATGCGTTAACTCGCTCCAATTACAAGGGTTTGAAGGATGCCTATGAAACTTGGCTAGATCGACCCCGCTACACAATTCTGGCGCAGCTCCCCTTGGTGCCGTTGCTTCCAGATCTGCTCAGCCCCTTGCTTTCTGCTCTGCTGCTGCATCCCGGTTGGTTGATTGAAGCACCAGGTCTTTCAGAAGACTCTGACAAAAAGTTACACGACTTGCGTAAAGCATGTAAGCATGCCCGCTACCAGGCAGAATTTTTCAAATCCTTCTACGGCAAAGATTTTCAGAATTGGATTAGCGATATCAAAATGATTCAAGAAATGCTTGGAAACGTCCACGACAGCCAGGTACTGCTAGAACTATTGGCCAATCACCTACCTGATAAGGAGAGATTGTCAGGTTTGCAAGAATCAATTCATCAGGCGCAAGCTGAGGCAATGGGCGAATGGAAATCCGTACGGCAACGCTATCTAGATGCTTCTCTTCGAACTCACCTGCACCAAACATTATTAGAACCTGAGGCGTTTACTAATTCGGGAAGAGAATTTGAAAGCGATCTGACCAGTTAGCCTACTGATTAGTTAGCTTACATGAGAATTGGGAATTCTAAGGTTTACCAAACCTTTATTGCGATTTAACCTGGTCTAATGCTGAGCTGACTAAGATCGATTTGTGTGTAAAAACACACAAGCGTTTGAAGCGCATCGTTTCTCGTCATATTGTTTGAGCATTCATCTACGGCCCCACGTTGTTTTTGTAAAGCAGCGAAGTAAAAAAATCAATGCTGCCAATAGCTGAAATATTTACTGAGTGATTGCCTTATTACAACAAACAACGGTTAGATAGCTGCTCAACTGCCGATGAATTAGGAAGAGATTTATTCTCGGAATGCATGTATCAATTGCGATCTTTGCATACTTCTAATTGTTTCTATGCCTGGAGGCACAAGCATTGGCAACGAGGTTGCAGCAAACTAAACAATGGCCATATTGCGGAGATCATTATGAAAACAGAGATGAGAAAAGAGCAAGATAAACCATCTGAATCTACTAACAATAGTGGCCAGGGATTTAACTTTGAAGTTTGGGCAAAGCAAGTAAGACCCCTTCTACTAGCCTCACTCAATAAACGTGGAAACCGTGATTAAGATGTCTCTCGGGCCATTGCTAACTGCTGCTTAGGGGCTAGCGATCGAAAATAGCGCCCCGTCGCCTCAAATCGATAAGCATTTCTCTTGTAAGGCCTTCGTTTCCGCCCAGGCGAGTTTTTTCAAGGGTTGCCCCTACTAAATTAGCATCACTCAGATTTGACCAACGCAGATCGGCATAGCTTAAGTTCACTCCGTAGAGGCTAGCGCCGCTTAGATCGACATTTATTAAACTGGCACGGCGTAAGTCTGCATGGCTCAAGGTTGTTGCTCGTAAACTTGCTCCATCCAGACGTACGCCTGTTAAGGTAGCGCGGCGCAAATCTGCATGGTTCAAAATTGCTTTTTCCAGGTTTGCTCCGGTCAAATTGGTGCTGAACATCTTGGCGCTCACCAAGTTTGCTCCTGTTAAATCAGCTCCGATTAAATTTGCGCTGTTGAGTTTGGCACTAATCAGATTTGCAGCCATCAGGTTCGCACTGATTAAGTTTGCTTCCTCAAGATCAACATTCACCAGATTGGCACCCCTCATGTTCGTACCAATCAAGTTTGCTCTTGCCAATTGAGCAGAACGAAGGTCTAGTCCACTCAGATTCGCTGTCGAGAAATCTTCAACGGGATTGAGACCTGCCAGTCTTGCTAATTCAAAGAAGTCGTCAGTGTTAGCCTCAGCAACCAGCTGGATCAGTTCTCGGAGCCTCTGCAGAGATTTTTCACTATCCATTTGGTAAGACTGTCCAGCAACCATTAGCTATCATCCAGAGCGCAACACACAGTGTGAACTACAACAGAGTTCAAACAGGTTTCGCAACACCCTAGAAATCGTGACGAAAAATGCTGAGGAATTTCCTCAGCTTCAACTACCTATTCTGTTTAAGGGTTAATAACTCTAGTTTATTGTAGACAACCCAATATGTCCCGTAACAAGTGCTAGCAAGATACACTTGACAGGAAAAAGATAGTTAATGTGGAAACTTCAATATGAGCGTTTCGCTACGAAGTTAAGCAACATCTAGCTTCGAATCATCTAACCACAAAGCTATGAGTCGCTCAATTACTGCACGCTTAGCTGGACTAACCCCCTCTGGAATAAGGCTTTCTGCTAGCATATTCATTCCTTGCGCTTCACCCAGAATCTTATTTTGTCTGACTGTTTTATGGTTAACGGCTTCATAGCGAGAGGAGGACTGTGTCAGACTTTCAAGTTGGAGGGGTTCTGGCTGAAGCATGGTACGGGGTTATAAATTTTCAAAAGAATAGTGGGGCAGGATTCAGAGAAAGTGAAGTACGAGCTGACAGACCAGACGTTTTCAGGAGTAAGCGAACAAAAATACTACTTTAGGCAAGTAGCCTTAAGAATAACCTTTAGTGAAGTATCGTCTCTTCACTAGAAATCGTCAAGTCTTAGAGAAGAAACACGGTTGAGCCAATAAATTCCGAATAAGGACTTTAACTTAAAAAAGCACACTCAGCTCAAACCTTGGACTCAATCTGGAGGAATTCCCTGTAAGAAATAACTTACAGAGGAAGCTTACCCTAATTACCCATGACGATAACATCTGGTTTGTGGGCGGGAAAATGGTTTACATCCAATCTTCACATAAATTCGGCTTCATGTTTGATTGCTTGACGCTGCTAACTTACCCGGGTAGAACCCAATCGTCGGGCGTTTTTCCCTAACACCATTATTTTAACAAATTTTAATTGTGTCCTTCTGTTATTTGTTCTCCCACAGTCAGGTTCAAGTATAAGCGTGTCAGCGAATCACCCAATCAGATGAATCGTTAGGAGGAGGTCAATCTATCGTGATCTTGGCTAAAACCGTTGAGCGTGTGGCAAACTGCTTTTAACAAAAGTTAAAGATTTTTGTTGGTTTAGGCTAATTCGAGGGCTTTATTGGCTGAGCTAGTTTTTGGGCGGAGACAATTGTTGTGGGGTATGAAGCGTATTCCGACTCGGAGAAGACAGAACCGCTGGATATAGCTTCCAGTAAGTTGGGGTTTCTCCTGCTTCTGGAACTGGCAAGTGGGCGGGAAGGTGGACTGGTGGTTGGCGTGGTTTGGCGATTAGCTTTGGTTTAGGAGCGGCGATCGCGCTTGAGCGACGCGGTTACTTCCTGGCCCTACAACCCGTGCGCCAGAAAAGGTTGCCCAAGCCCCAGGTCAACCCGGTCAAAGCGTGACAGTCGCACAGGTAAAACTGATCGAATTGCCCAAACCATCGGAGGGACAGGTAGCGTAGCAGCAGTCGATATGTTGCCGATTCTGCCTCAGGAAACCGGGTTGCAGATTAAAGAGGTCCGAGTAGAAGAGGGGCAGGTCGTTGGAAAAGGGGATGTCTTAGCGGTTCTGGATAACGCTGTTTTACAGGCAAAGCTTAATCAGGCAAGGGCTGAGGTTAATTCATCAAGGGCAACCGTGCGACAAAAGCAAGCATTCTTAAGTGAGCAAATCGCCAAACGCAATCAGGCGGAAAGTGATTTGCGACGCTTCCAGGTTTTGGCGAATCAGGGGGCGATCGGTCAGCGAGATTTAGAATCCTATCGAACGACGGCTATTACAGCACGAGAACAGGTTCGTTCCGCAGAAACGGATGTTAACAGTGCCCAAGCGACCGTTGAGAGTTATGTGGCTCAGGTGCAGCAAATTGAAACGCAGCTTGCCCGAACGTTGGTACGTGCTCCTGCTGGTGGAATTGTTGCCGAGAAAATTGCTCGAGTTGGTGATGTGACTGGTTCCAACAAATTGTTCACAATTATTCGAGATGGCTCACTGGAACTGCAGGTCAAGCTACCTGAGAATCAACTTCCGAAGGTACGTCTGGGAACCTCAGCCGAAATTTCTTCCGATGCGGATCCCCGGATTAACGTGCAGGGGAGGGTGCGGGAGATTTCTCCTTTGGTAGACGCGCAAACGCGGCAGGCAATGGTCAAAATTGATCTGCCCACAAACTCCTTGCTGCGTCCCGGCATGTTTTTACGGGCCGCTATCACTGTTCAGATGGTTAGTGCAATAACGGTTCCGGCCAAAGCGGTGTTGCCCCAAACTGATGGCCGCTCGATCGTGTACGTTCTCGAAGGTCAAGACACAGTTCGCGCGAGAAGGGTAGATGTGGGTGCGAGACAGGACAGCAATAATCCAGAGGTGGCAACTGTCGAGATTAAGAGCGGCCTACAAGTCAGTGATCGCGTTGTGGTCGCGGGTGCAGGCTATGTCAAAGATGGCGATCGCGTCACTGTAGTTAGCAACTAGTGAGCAGCAGTAAGCAATTGTTGTTCGTTTTAGAACGATCAATTAACAGGAAACCAACGTAAGAACGAATCCCTACCCTCCTCCCATGTCGTTTAATCTCTCCGCATGGTCTATTCGCAGACCTGTTCCGACTATTGTTTTGTTTATTGTGCTGACGTTAGGAGGATTATTTTGCTTCCCCCTGTTGGGAATTGATGAAAATCCAAATATTGACGTGCCAGCGGTAACGGTTACTGTGACTCGAACAGGTGCAGACCCAACGGAATTGGAAGCCCAGGTTACGAAGAAGATTGAGGATTCGGTTGCGGGATTAGGGAATATTGACCAGATCATTTCTACGGTGAATGATGGGTGTCTTTGACCCAGGTTGAATTCGTCTTGGGCACAGACAGCGATCGGGCAACCAATGACGTTCGGAATGCGGTTTCTCAGATCCGGCAGAATCTGCCAAAAGACATTGATGAACCTATTGTTAAACGGGTCGATTTTTCAGGCGGACCCATCATTACCTACGGTGTTTCATCGGAGCAGCGATCGGTTGCAGAACTCAGCAATTTAGTAGACCAAACCATCAGTCGAGCATTGCTGGCTGTTCCAGGCGTGGCCCAAGTAAACCGGGGTGGCGGAATCGATCGAGAAATTCGGATCAATCTAAACCCCGATCGACTTCAGGCGCTCGGTATTACCGTTTCCCAGGTGAATGACCAGGTGCGGGCGCTTAACATTAATCTGCCGGGGGACGGGGTGAAGTCGGGGCGGTGAACAAACGATTCGAACTCTGGGGAGCGCACCGACCGTCGAGAAACTGCGGGAATACCAGATCGCGCTGCCAAATAAGGCAGGATTTGTTCCCTTTCTAGTTTAGGAACGGTTACAGATAGCTCCGGAGATATTCGCAAGATTGCACGCCTGAATCAGCAACCTGCTGTCGTTTTCTCAGTGCTCCGCAGTACGGGTACTGTTCTGGTGGGTGTGGAGGAGCAGGTGAAAGCTGCTGTTGAGGATTTGAAGAAGACGCTACCCTCTGATATCAAGCTGGAACTAATTAATAGCGCCCGTGCCGATTACATTAAAGAGTCCTATTCTGCATCTGTGGAAGCGATTCTGTTGGGGGCCGTTCTGGCTGTGGTCACGATCTGGCTGTTTCTGCGAGATTGGCGGGCAACCCTGATTACGTCGATCGCTCTGCCACTATCTCTGATTCCGACCTTTATCGTGTTCAAGATGTTGGGGTATACCCTCAACTTCATGACGCTCCTGGCGATGGCGTTGGTTGTCGGTATTCTGGTAGACGATGCGATCGTCGAAATTGAAAATATTGAGCGGCATCAGGCGATGGGTAAAGGCCCATTTAGGGCAGCGCTGGATGCCTCGGATGAGATTGGCCTAGCAGTTGTTGCCACCACAATGAGTATTGTGGCGGTGTTTGGCCCTGTTGCGTTGATGACTGGAGTGAGCGGTCAGTATTTCCGGCCCTTTGGGGTTGCGGTTGCGGCATCCGTTTTGTTCTCCCTACTAGTAGCGCGAACCGTCACACCGATGATGGCCGCTTACATGCTGAAGGATAAGCCTACTGCCCATGCCGCATCTCACAATTCCCTGGAGAAGGATCGGCTGTCGTATCAGTACCGTCGCTTGCTGACTTGGGCATTGAGGCATCGGGCGCTTACCTAATCATTTCTTGCCTGTTTCTGGTGGGAAGCGTCATGCTGGTGCCGCATATCCCATTTGGTTTGTTTACTAATGGCGATATTGGGCTTTCCATTGTCCATATGGAGCTTCCTCCCGGTTCCACGATCGCGGATACCGATCGCGCTTCCCAACAACTGACCGAGCTATTTCTAAAAAATCCCAATGTCAGCAGTGTCCAAACCAATGAGAACGTCAATAAAGCAACTCTTTATGTCAAACTCAAACCGCGTGGCGAACGGAAACAATCTCAGCCTGAATTTGAAAAGGAATTTCGTTCACTCTTTCGGCAAATTCCAGGAACACGCTTGAGTTTTGATAGTGGCGGAATCGGTGGGTCGAAGGAACTAGCGATCGTTCTAAAAGTGAAGACCCAGCGGCGCTGACTCAAACAGCAGAAGCCCTGGAAAAACAAATGCATCAGGTATCTGGCTTGGTGGAAATTGCCTCAAGTGCAAGTCTGGTGAAGCCAGAGATTTTGATTCAGCCCAATCCCGCAAAAGCCGCTGACCAGGGTGTAACCGTTGCAGACATCGCAAATACGGCAAATTTAGCGACTTTGGGCGACATTGATGCAAATCTGGCAAAATTTGATCTCCCCGATCGACAGATTCCCATCCGGGTTCAGCTTGATCCGAAGTATCGTGACGATGTTGATGCTATTCGCAATTTGCAAATTCAAAATCAGAATGGCAACCTGATACCCCTCCAAACGGTTGCTGACGTTCGTTTTGGTAGCGGTCCATCCCAGATCGATCGTTATAATCGCGCCCGCAAAATTTCAGTTGAGGCAAATTTACAGGGGCTTCCTCGGTAATGCTTTAGAGGCTGTTCACAATCTTCCCGCGCTTAAAAATATGCCTCCTAGCGTCAGGGAAGAGAAGTTTGGCAACGCCAAAATTATGAACGAGCTGTTTACGAATGTGGGAACGGCTCTTGGCGCAGCGTTGTTGTTTATCTACGCAGTTTTGGTGCTGCTGTTTGGCGATTTTCTCCACCCCTGACCATTATGATGGCACTGCCATTTTCGTTGGGCGGTGCGCTGCTGGGATTGCTCATCACTCAAAAGGAGTTAGGACTATTTGCCCTGATTGGCATTGTTCTGCTGATGGGGTTGGTGACAAAGAACTCAATCCTACTGGTGGATTACGCATTGATTCACCAGCGGGAGGGTAAACCTCTATATGCAGCCGTCTTAGAATCGGGAGTTGCCCGATTGCGGCCAATTCTCATGACTACGATCGCCATGATTACGGGAATGCTTCCGATTGCCTTAGGCATTGGAGCAGGCTCCGAGCAACGCAGCCCGATGGCGATCGCGGTTATCGGTGGCCTGATGACTTCCACACTGCTAACGCTGGTGGTGGTTCCAGTTATTTTCACCTATGTTGATCACCTGCAAGAGTTAATCTTTGGCAGCCTACTGAAGGGAGCTAGCCACCGTAGGGTCGAAGACTTCGATGAAAATGGGAATGGTGCAACGGTTGCAAATTCAGAGCTGAAAACAGGGCATCCTTCCAAGCAGAAATTCGAAGTATAATGGCACCACTAATAGTTTTGAGCTTTAAGTTGTGAATTAGCGGTTTTGCAGTCTTGGAGCTTAGACATTAGAATTCAAAACTGGTAATTCATCTGCGGGTATAGTTCAGTGGTAGAACGTCAGCTTCCCAAGCTGAATGTCGTCGGTTCGAGTCCGATTACCCGCTTTCCTACAGTTCTGGTTTAGGTAGCACTCGCAGAAACTTGACGATTCGGCCCATGATTTCCAGGCTAATCAAACACTTGCCTATTGTAAATCGATAAAGAATTCCACTCGAACCCAGTTGTCGAAATTCAGATAAATCCTGAAGCTGATTTATTTTGAAGAAATCTTCAAACACAAACGCCTGGACTTCCTTCAAAGAAGCTTTTTCCAGCCTTTTGAGGTCGAGCAGGAAGGATCGTTCATATCGGATTTCTAACCCCATCGGGGTGCGTATTTTTTGATTGAGTCGCGATTGGTGCTTTGCATAGGGAAAAGGGGAAAACGACAACAGGAGAATGAAATGCCGTTTGCCTCTACCAAAGTGACGCATTAAGGATGGGAAAGGAATTGCAGCGCTTCTTCACGGGTAAACGTATCACCTGGGTTCAATGTGCGCTTTGAGACATGCGCAGCTCGCAGCATATACAGGTCGCAATAGAGTTCCTTTAATGGCGCTTTCATCTCAGCTAGCTCTTCGTCAGATAGCTGGTCAATCAACGTGTGCAGTCGATTTCTCAAGAGATTCATAGTACTGCTGGTGCAAACCTAAGGGTGCAACCCCTAACTCAATTCATGCTCCCTAATTGTCAGGATTCCCAGATTAGAACTGGATGTAGCAATTGAATGAAGGGGTTCGATCGCAGATTCGCTTTAAAGTGGACGTCAGCCCTGATAGGATTTGCCTAACAGGGCATAATTCACCCACTTGCAGCTTGTGCTGGTAATGCTCTTGGCCTTTCCTGTTTCGTCGCGAACCCGGCATGGTTAGTTATCTCGTCTCCCTCGTTATTTTTACGGCGCTCTACGCCATATTCAGCCTGGGTCTGAACTTGCAATGGGGTTTTACAGGGCTGATCAATTTTGGGCATGTTGCATTCATGACGGTTGGTGCTTATGCCACCGTTCTGCTGAGCACTCAGGGCGTTCCCTTAATTCTGGCTGCGTTGATTGGTGCTGCTCTGGCTGCATTTTGGGTTTGCTCATTGGTTTTTCAACCCTGCGACTGCGAGAAGACTATCTTGCGATCGTGACCATTGGGGTTTCAGAAGTCATCCGCCTGGTTGCATTGAATGAGGAGTGGTTAACGAAGGGTGCGTTTGGCATTCAACGGTTTCCACTGCCGCTGGAGGATTTTCGGCCAACGGTGTTCAGTCGGTGGGTCATGATTGCCCTTTAACGGCGATCGTCGCCATAGCTTACTGGCAACTGTGGCGTTGGGTGCGACCGCGTCTCAAAAACTGGCGGACGGTTCCTGGGTCCGAGACTGGGCGCTTTATCTCACCGCTATTTGTGCCGTACTGGGTCTGTGGCTTTATGGTGTGTGTGCATTCTCCTGTACAACTTCTCTCAAAACCCTCCCGTAATGGGTTGATGTTGGTGTCGGTGATCGTGCTGGCGTTAGTATTTTGGAGACTGGAATGGCTGGTCAGATCGCCCTGGGGACGGGTGCTCAAAGCCATTCGAGAAGATGAAGACGTTGCCAAAGCGCTTGGCAAGAATGTGTTCTGGTACAAGCTGCAATCGTTGATGTTGGGTGGCTTCATTGCCGGAATTGCTGGTTCCCTATTTGCCTGGCAGCTTACAACGGTCTATCCTGATAACTTCCAGCCCCAGTTGACCTTTGATGCCTGGACGATCGTGGTGCTGGGTGGCGCTGGCAACAACGTTGGAATTATTTTGGGAGCCGTGATCTTTTGGGCATATTACACATTGACTCGCTATCTGCCTGACTTGCTTCAGTTCCTGCATTCGTTTGTTCCAGTCGTTCCAGCTAGTGTGGATGATGCTCGGCTAGGAGCGTTTCGTATCATGCTGATTGGGTTAATACTGGTTGTCCTGATGATGGCTCGACCCCAGGGTATTTTAGGGAAAAAGGAGGAACTCACCCTTGGTCGATGAATCTTCTAATTTACCAGAACGTTTAGATGAGTCCTTGGGGCCTATTCAAGGCGAAAAACTGACTGAGATTTTGTCAGAAATTGAGACTATTGATTCTCGATCGCCCGCTCTGGAAATGCCCCTGTTAGCAGCGAGCGGGTTGACCAAACGTTTCGGTGGAATTCGGGCAATCGATAATGCCTCGATCGAGGTTGCGAAAGGCAGCATTACCGGGCTGATTGGACCCAATGGAGCTGGAAAAACGACACTGTTCAATTTGCTTTCCAACTTTATTCGTCCCGATCAGGGTCGGATTTTGTTTGACGGCGAGCCGGTCCAAAATTTGCCGCCTTACCAGATTGCTCAGATGGGCATGGTGCGTACATTTCAAGTTGCCCGTACCCTGTCCCGTCTTTCGGTTCTGGAAAACATGCTGTTAGCAACCCAGCACCAAACCGGAGAAAAATTCTGGAATACCTGGTTTCGCAGCAAGCAAATTAACGCGGAAGAACGGCAGCATCGGGAACGCGCAATGACTGTTTTAGAATCCATTGGTTTGGTGCACATGGCGAATGAATACGCCGGGGCGCTGTCTGGTGGGCAGCGGAAGCTGCTGGAGATGGGGCGAGCGCTCATGGCCAATCAAAACTCATTTTGTTGGACGAACCCGCGGCTGGAGTTAACCCCAGACTCATCAACCAGATCTGTGATCGCATTCAGAACTGGAACCGTGAAGGTCTTACCTTTTGATCATTGAACACAACATGGACGTGGTGATGTCGTTGTGCGATCGAGTCTGGGTTCTGGCTGAAGGCCGTAACCTTGCTGTTGGCACTCCAAAAGAGATTCAGGCAAATCCAGAGGTTCTAGAAGCCTATTTAGGACACTAATTCACCCCTCCTAACTCCTCACTCCCCACTCACGCGTCAATCCTTCTCCCAACTCTTCTTCTTTTCTTTCTTCTTGTGGGAACGCTCCCCATCCTCCTGGGTGTTCGCCAGCTCCTGATTACCCTCCTGAGGTTGAACCTGAGACGGAACCATCTGAGCGGGTGCGACTTGGGCGGGTACCGATGAAGTTGGATTGGCAGCAGGCGTAGAAGGGCCTAAATATTTCTGCACCATCAATGGAATTGCTGTCGCTCCTGCAAGGGAAACCGCACCAATTGTGCCTTTTGCAATGAGTGCTTTGAAACCCTGCTCTTGTTTATGACGTTCTGAAGGGGATTGGAGTTATCTGTCATGGTTCTTTATCTGCCTCAACCAAGTTTTTATCCACCAGAACAATCTCCAAGTCACTTAGGTTCTAACCTGGAGCTTTGAAAAAGATTTATACACCCCTAATCCATTAACGAGACGAAAACCACCCTTGTTCCCCGACCCTCTCCCTTACTGCACAGGACGCACGATCGCTGGAGCAGTCGATTTTTGAGGCTCAAAAACGGCCCGCAGCGCTTTTTCCAGCGTTTCTGCCATCACAATTTGATTCTCGTAAACCACAACCACACGCACCAGCGTTGGCAAACTGTTTTGACTCGCCTCCAAATAAAGGGGTTCCACGTAAAGCAACGACTGGTTGATCGGAATCACCAGCAGATTGCCTTGAATGACCCGTGAACCCTGGCGATTCCATAATGAAATTTGCTGAGAAATGATCGGGTCTTGATTGATTCGCGCTTCAATTTGTTCAGTTCCGTAGACCAGCTTTTGTTTTGGAAACAGGTAAAGCAACGACTTGCCGTAGTTCTGCCCGTCCGACCGAGACGCCAACCACGCAATCAAATTCGTCCGTTGCTTGGGCGTGTAAGGCAGCAGCAGAATGAATTCCTCTGATTTGGCGGTTGGTAGCTTCATGATTAGATAGTAGGGTTCTACCAACCGGGGTTCACTGCCGTAGATTTCACTCGGAACCTGCCACTGGTCTTCTCGATTGTAGAAAACCTGCGGATCGGTCATATGAAACGTCATCAGTTGCTCAGACTGCGCTCTAAAGAAGTCTTGCGGGTAGCGAATATGACCCCGTAGCGCCACTGGCATTGCATTTAACGGCTTAAACAACCCAGGAAAAATGGCAGACCAGGATTGAATCACCGGATCGTTGGGGTCAGCACAGTAAAAGTCAACCGATCCGTTGTAAGCATCAACAACCACTTTGACCGAATTGCGAACATAGTTAAACGAGCTGTGAAATGAATTTTGTTTTGAGTTTGCCTGAATTTGGCTAGGGTTTGAGTAGGGATAGTGATCGCTGGTTGTATACGCATCCACGATCCAAAACAAAGAATTTTGGGTGAGGGAGTGGGGAGTGGGGAGTGGGGAATGGGGAGTGAGGGAGGAGTTTTGGGCTTCAAATTCTAAATTCTCAATTCTCAATTCTGAATTCTCTGGTCCCTGCCCCCTACTCTCTACATCTGCCACCACCAGATAGGGATCCTGATCAAACGTCAGAAACGGCGCGATCGCTCGAATTCTCTGGTTAATATCTCGACGAAATAGCAGCTTAGTTTCAGGCTTAAAGTTGTTTGTGAACACCATTTGCCAATCGCGCAAATAAATCGCAAACAACCAGCGTCTCAAAGGGAATCGAGCCTTATCCCGCCTAGCCCATCGTAGGCGTTGTAAACGTTGTTATCGCCGTTGGGATAATCCAGTTCCTGTACCCGTGTCCCGGTCATGACATAAGTATTGGTAAGTTCGCCAAAGTAAATCCTTGGATGATGAATCGGAAAACTGGCACGAATTTGTTCACTAGAAGTTATCAGCTCTCCAGATTCTGTGGTTCCTGTACCCGTTCCAATATCTTTCACGAAGTAGTCGGGTAGTCCTCCATCTGCGACCCGATTTACTGGGGTAACGGTGAATCCGTAGCCATGCGTATAAACGAGATGCTCATTCACCCAGGTCTTTGCAACATCAGGTACAGCGCTGTAATCCAACTCCCGCGCAGCAATCAACACCTGCTGCTCATCTCCATCTCGATTGGAAACGGCATCCGCCTGCTGTTTGCCTGCTAACGTTGAGCCGAATGGTGTATCGATCAACATCTGCATCCACAAAGTGGTAGTAAGGGCGAATTTGCTGTAGCTGACGGTTCGTTTCCAGAAGTGGTTGGGTGTCCCATAGACGAATATTGCGAATCGTTAGTTTGTTGGTTTGAAGGTCCGTATAAGTCAGCGTATTTTGAGGATCGAACGTTTCAACATCAATGTTGTTCAAGTCAAATGCATCTCTTGTTAGCGCTACGCTGCGCTGAATGTAAGGTCGTTCCCTGGCCAATTCGTTGGGTAGAACAACAAGTTGCTGGACAACCTCTGGCAAAACTAGACCAATCGTTACAGCAATGAGCGTATAGGCCAGAAACAGAATTAAAACAGGTGACGCAGGCTTGGCTGGCCTTCGGGCGGCGATCGCTGTCTTCTTGGGTATCCCCACGAACGCTTGTCCAAGCAAAAAAGCCGCGATCGCAATGGACAGAATGCTTAAGACCGTATTCGCAGGTAGCTGAACGGTTACATCTGTATAGCTGGCCCCTTGAACCACTCCCCGTGATGAGTAAAGAAGCTCATAGCGGCTGAGCCAATAATCCAGCGCGATGACCAGTATCACCCCTCCACCCAGCGCATAGAGATGCTGACGCTGCCCTCGCAGGAAGCCTGGAAATATCCCTAGACTTAAGCTCTCACCCGACAGCAGGTAAATTAAGGCAACCGCTACCAGCCCATAGAGCATCAGCCCAAGCAGCCAGAACTCTAGCAGTTCCCACAGTGGCAGGAAAACACGTAGAAACTAATGTCACGATTAAAAAGCGGCTCAGCTTGATCAAATGCTGTTGGATGCGCGTACAGCAACAATTTGTCCCAATGGGCTGCCAGGATAAATCCCAGTCCAATACTTAATGCAATAGCGATCGCAGTCAGAATTTGTCGGGGGTAAACCAGGAGGCGATCGTTCCCAGCAGCAGAATCCCTACCTCCAGAAAAGGAATTGGAAGGGGGTACTTCCCAAAAACAACCCTCTCCCAATTTTCAAAATTGCTTCAATATCAAATCGAGTCGGTAAAGGAAATAACGTACTCGGCTGAATGAAGTGAGATCCCCACAAAGTCCATGCTGCCCTGACATAGTGCAACACCAGCAAAGACAGGAATAAACTGAGTCCGATCGTCAGCGGTAGAAGCCAGCGAAAAGGGAGGGCGGGGAGTTGGCAGTCAGAAATCGGGAGCCGGAGAATTTTGAATTTTGAATTTTGAATTTTGAATGTTCTTCTGACCCCTGACCCTTGTACCTCAATCGTTCTGCAAAAGCCAGGTTACCTAAGAGAAAAAAGTACTCAGAACAGAGACGATCGCCCAGATGACAGCTTTTGTCTCTAGACGCAACAAAAAAGCTGGGAGATAGCCAACTTCGCCAAACCAGAGCGCTTCGGCAACAAGCCAGCAAACTAACCAGGTTGCCAGCAGCAGCCCTAAAATAGTCAGGATTAGCGTTTGTGACCGTTTTCCCATGACCGAATGCTACCCCGATTTGGGAGTGTAGATTGATGATTTTAGATTTGCTAACTGCTGAAATGCTGAAATCCTTTTTCCAGAGTTAGCTGCTGGCCTGGATAGTTGCCCGTTTCATCGACAAGCCACACCTCGCGCTCTGGCGTCACCGTTCCAACAATGGCGGCTCCCGGTCCCAATTGCTGAACAAGCTCCTGAGCCTTTTGAGACGGAAGACACAGTACCAACTCAAAATCCTCACCACCGTACAGTGCCCAATCTATCGCTTGCGCCAATCCAACCCATGACAACAACCTAGAAGGGATAGGAATTTTGTTGCGATTGATCCTGGCCCCTACTCCACTGGCTCGACAAATTTGAACGATCGCATCTGCCAATCCGTCGCTACTGTCCATTCCAGCGACATAACGAGAAGGGTTTGAGCCTTGAGTGTTAATTTCTGAAGCCTGATCTGGGGAGTCGGCAGTTGGAGAATTATGAATTCTAAATTCTGAATTTTGAATTAACTCTGACTCCTGCCCCCTGCCCCCTGCCCCCTCTCTCTGAGCACAGGCAGAATATCCAATCGGGGTTTTGGCCGTTGATGCGCTCGAATCAAAGCGGATCGATCGACAGAACTGAGATTTGCTCCACTCTCAGGATTTAACAGAAGTTCTAATCCAGCTCTTGACGCACCGTGTGGACCTGTTACCACGATCGCCTCCCTGGTTGAGCTGTGGAGCGTCGGATGATATAGGCTGGATCTGCTTGGCCAAACGCGGCAATGGCAATGGTAATAACAGGCGATCGACACACATCCCCACCCACGATCGGCGTGTTGTATTGCCGTAAGCACTCGGTTAAACCTCGGTAGAGCCGCTCTACCCATTCAACCGCTACGTGACCCGGCAAACTTAAGCCAACGGTGATGCCCAAAGGAGACGCTCCCATTGCTGCCAGGTCAGACAGGTTCACAGTGGCGGCTCGCCATCCCGCATCCTCAGGAGTGGTGGTGCGATCGCTGAAGTGAACCCCATCAACTAGCAGATCAGACGTTACGATGAGCGATTGCCCCGGTTGTGGAATCAGTATGGCGGCGTCATCACCCACAAATTTTGGGGGCAAAAGACTGCAATCGTCTCAGTAACCCGTGCTCACCAATCTCTCCAACCGTCAGAACGCGTTCTTCCTGCTCCATATCCCATCCTTCTACTGCCGCCTCCGTAATCCTTCGGATTCCGCAATTGATAAGGCCCTATTTTTACGAAATCTCCCTAGTTTAACAAAGCGGTTGTCTAGGCAAACTGTGATTAAAGCCAAATGTGATTCCGATCAATTACTTAGTTTGAATTAGCTCACTCAAAGCCTAGAGCGATATCATGAAAAATTTGGACAGAACTCACTACTTTTTCAGACATCTATCATCTCCGGAAAAGGGTAGGTCTTAGATGATGAAGTAAGTAAGGACCTAGAAGTATTAGGATCAACATCTTCACAATGGTTTGATAATTAACAATGGTTTGATAATTACAACAGGAGGTTCCTATGGAACGGCATTCTGAATTCCCTCTCTTCTTCCAATCTGCGATGGCACTAGTCGGCTTTTTGGTGCTCATCTCCCTGTTCACTTGGGCCTTTGAATCAAAAAGCAACCTGCATACCGCGTCGGCTTCAAACGCACAGGTTTCTGTAATCAGATAATCGCACTGGCGCTACCGAGTCAACCTACTAAACCACCTCAGAATTACGCTCAACCCAATACTGAGAAGCAGCAAGGGTTGTGAGGGGGCATGTAGAAGCTAAAACTTGGCCGTTCGATTTTACTACTACCGGGTAAATCACTGAACCAGTTTAACCTGCTTCCCAAAGGTACAAAACAAGACCAATCAGGACCAAAATGCTGCTTAGTCCGCTATAAGTTTGTCAACGTCTTCCATGTGTTACCTTCAGAACTGATGGAAAGGTATTGGTATCTTGGTACAAAGATTTATGATCTAGCTATAGCTGTCGCCACAATCGTTAGGACAGCTAGTTTATATAAAACGAGCTAAATGTAAGGCTTTCATTCCTGACACCTGACACTGACCCCTGCTATATCTAAAAATCCTTACAGCTAGCTTCTAGATATTCCGATTAAACTACTCATTATGTACAGGGCTATTTCATTCTAGACGAGGTAGACAATCCGATAAGCTGAGGCTTAATCCGTTACTGCCGTTCAACCATGAGCACCCTTGCGATTGTGGAAGCTTTTGCTCACTTGCCTGACCCCCGACGAGGAGCCGGACAACGGCACAATCAAGCCCTGTGTCTAGCATTGTTCACCTTAGCAGTGGCAGCAGGATGTCGAGGGTTTCTAGCCATTGGAGATTGGCTCAACGCTTATCACGATGAATTAGTAGGGTTGTTTGACCCAGCTAAAGGACGTTTACCCTCCTACAGCACGATTCGCCGAGTGCTGCTCAACGTAGATTATCAACAGTATTCAGCTTGTTTAGCCAAGTTTTTTGAGATTAGTCCTCGTGCGGGTGAGATGGTAGCTGTCGATGGCAAACGATGGCGTGGCTCCTATCAACTGGTATCGGAGCATTCAACCACTGAGCCGCATCCAGCGATTCAACTGGTGAGTGTGTATTTGGTTGAACGGGGTTTGATTCTTGAACCCTACGAGGTTGAGCATAAGAGCAATGAGATCAAGGTGTTGCCCCAGTTAGTCAAACAGTTCGCTTGCAATGGAGTGGTGTTTGCTTTTGATGCGATCAACACCCAAAAAAGTTGCACCTCAATTGTTGAGAGTCACAATCACTATCTAGGAGCACTCAAAGGCAACCAATCTGGGCTGCTCAAAGAGGTCAAGGCGAACTTTCAAGTGGAAGACACTTACACAGAATTTAGCAAAGGTCATGGACGCATAGAGGAACGAATAGTTGAAATTTGTCAAACTCTTGATGATATTCGTCCTTGGGCAGGACTATGCACCTTGATTCGCGTGAGGGCTACTCGTACCTTGCTGAAAGGAGAGTATGAAATTGTGGGTAAAACCGAGATACGCTATTACATTTCCTCGTTGCGTGAAACTGCGTGTCAGTTTGCTCACCGAATTCGCTCATATTGGGGTGTGGAAAACAAAGTGCATTATGTGCGAGATGTGACGCAAGCTGAGGATGCTTGTAGAATCCGGATAGTTCCCTTGCCTCAGATATGGGCAATTGCTCGAAATCTGGCACTCAATCTCTATCGGGACTTGGGCTTTAACAATATGGCTCAAGCCCAACGTCGTTGCGGTTTCAGCTTGAAGCAACTCAAATCAATCTTTAGAATGAAATAGCCCTGCATTATGTAGTACCCCAAAAGTGGTAAACCTTTTGTGTTTACTTGCTTTTGGGGTTAATTTATTGGATTTTGCGTCAAACAATTTTCTCTCTTTGTAATGAGGGATTTATTCATCCTAGTTGCTAGCGTTGATAGGTGAGTTTCCAAAATTGAAGCGTTTACAAAACAGTTTGAGTGAAGGAGAGATTACCATGACAACCGATGATAAGAGACTTTACGACCCGAACGACAGCAATCCAGATCCGATTACTAACGAACCGGGTGCCCACCCCATCGGCACGGGACTTGGAGCAGCTTCCACCGGTGCAATCGGCACGGCTATTGGCGGAGCATTTGGAGGTCCAGTTGGTGCGGTTGTCGGTGCTGCCGTTGGCGCTGTAACCGGAGGGATCTTCGGCAAAATTGCGGCTGAATCTGTTAACCCAACTGTCGAGGACGAATACTGGCGGACTAACTACTCCACCCGTCCTTACGTTGAGGCAGGCCGTCATTACGAAGATTATCAGCCCGCTTACCAGACCGGGTATGAGGGATACGGTCGCTATGCGTCAACCGGAAAGCGTTATGACGAAGTAGAGCCTGAACTGCGCGCAGATTATGAGAAGCGGCACGGCGGTGCTGGTTTAGCCTGGGAACGAGCTAAACACGCTACTCGGGACGCTTGGGATAGGGTCGAAAACACCGTTACAAGGCATCATCATGATTCCCATGTCGATGAAGTACCCACTAGTGAAACAGATAGGGTATACCGTGAGCGGACGATCGTTGATCGCTATCCCGAAACCGTTGATCAGTCACCCGTTCACAGAGACCTCGATCAGGACAGACTGGCTGAAGCAGAACGCAGATTGCAGCGTGAAGCACAGCTAAGACGCGAAGCACAACTGCAACACGACCAACGAGACGTTAGAGAACCAATCGTTGAAAGAAGTGTTGACGAACCAAGAAATAGCCTCTAATTGTAGCAGGTGTCAGGGGTTAGGTGTCAGGTGCTAGGGATAAAAGCTTTATATGTAGTCCATTCCAGGTAAGCTGACTGCCCTAACAATTGTGGCGAAAGCTACAGCAAACAAGTAGTTAGAAAGGGGGTGAAGCGCTCGCTTCACCCCCTTTTTTCCATCCCTGAAACCTGCTTTGCGCCCTAGTCCTGTTGATGGGAAAACTGGTAAGCACCAATCGCGGCTAGAACAATCGCGATCGCCAGCAGGATTGGAATGGAATACCAGGGAAATTGGGAAAGCGGCAAATAGGCAGCCGCTCGCAGCCCAAGACTGGTGTAGGTAAGAGGCAACAGATACACGATCGCCTTCAGTACAACAGGCAACGTTGCTGGGTCAAAGAAGGTTGCTCCCAGAAAAGACATGGGAACAATCACGAAGTTGTTGCAGATGCCAACACTTTCAAGGGACTTTACGTTTAACCCAACAATGACCCCCAACCCCGCAAAAACCGCACAGTTCAGTATAAGGATGAGCAAGAACAGGGGATTTAGAAAGCTCCAGATTTTTTCGGTAAACAGAACTGCTACCAAAATTACAGAGCCAGCAGTGAGCATTCCCCGTACAATTCCTGCCAGCATTTTGCCAATATGCAATGCCAGAGGATGAACGGGCACCAGCATTAATTCTTCAAACGTTTTCGTGAAAAGTCGATCGCCACAGATTGAGAACGTTGTTCCACCAAAACTGATAACCATCGACGATAGTGCCACCATACCAGGCAAGATGAACTGTAGGTACGAGTCCCCTGCTGCTGGTTTCATGGCCCTATCCAGAGCACTACCCAGACCTAACCCAAAACCCAGAATATAGATGAGCGGCGACACCAACCCAGACGCAACAACCTGGACAACACGCACCCGCAAATCTAGCCAGTCTCCCCAAAAGACTGTCAAACAGTCACTCCAAAGGGTCTGAAGGACGGACTTTTGAGCAGGTTTATCCTGCATCACAGGCACTTGAAGGTTCACAGACATCACTTATAGCTACAACTTCATCCTACTTTTTACAACACGGACTTTCTAGAGCCGTTCTAAATCATTCCTAAGCCAATGCCCTGACCAAAAAATTCTCCAACTTGTCGTTAAATCGGGCATGATGATAGATTAGTCGCGTATGTTTTGGGATAGCTGCGGTTTCCACAAAATTAGCGGCATACTGGGGGAGAAGGCGATCGTTCTTCTTCCTGACTTTTCCGAATAGACCAGGCAACTATGAAACGTAAATCTAGGTCCTCCGGCTACGACTACGATAGAGACTTCGACAGCTATAGCCCTCAAGACAAGGGTACCAAGCAGAAATCGGCTAAAAACTCTCTGTTTAGCGCCACATCGATTGCGGTGTTGTTGGGTGTACTTATCCTGGGAATTGGAATCGGGCTAGGCTTCAGTTCAGTTGCCTCTACGGGAGGAACGGGCAAGATCGTCACCTTGGGGGATCTGGACTCAAAAGCTCCTAACCCCGAGCTTTGCGTGCAGTACGGTGCCAGCGCGATCGCGATGGATACAAGGGTTTTTGTCACCCTCAACCCAATGAACGTTTATGTCTCTCAGCCCGCGTCCCGTCCGGGTTGTGTCCTTCGCAGCAACAACTGGTCTATCTTGGAGCAACGGGGTCTGATTAAATCTGAGCAGGTGCGCGAATGCAAGCAACGCATGAATACCTTTGGCTACACCGGAACGCTAGAAAATTCTCCCCAAATAGACTGTATCTATCAGAACGACGCTGCCAAGAACGCTTTCCTGAATGAACCGGGAATTGGCAACGTGGCTAAGCCCGAGAACCAACGATTCTAAGGTTGCTGTAGGTCTTGCTGGAGGCGAACCTGAATCGTCTGCCCAGGTTGAATAGTGGCTGGTTTTGGTGATGTGAGATAGGTTGTTGCCGCTCCAGCCGCTGCCCCTCCTAGTGCTCCCCATCCCGTATTTTGGCTGCCCGTCAAACCACCCAGAAGGCTACCTGCAAGAACGCCAATACCGGTATTTAGCGCCATTGCGTTGCCTGAAATATCTCGGTTGCCGCCCAAATTATCAGACTGAGCCGAAAGGGGAAGGGTGTGACCTCCAAACGAAATTCCCTGAGCTACAAAACGGCTCCCGGCAGACGTTGTTTCAAATCGTCCTATCACTCTCGTTCCTTCGGGTGCAATAACGTTTCCTGAAAGGTCACGAATTTCCGTTTGTAGAAGAAGCACTTCCTGCTGAGGGCCACTCGTTGTCAGGCTGAGCGCCTTTTCACCGGGATAACGCAGCTCCAATAACGTCCCCGCAGGAACAAGCGTATTAGGTGAAAGGGAGCGGTATGACTGAAGAGAGGATGCATTAGTTGACTTACTAGAACCGTTTGGCAGCGGTTGCCCAAATTCAACTGTTCGAGGCTGAGCTGGAACCGCAGACGTTTGGTTCTCGGGTTTTGGCCCGTCCGATCGCACACCAGAGGCAGGCTTGGACGCGCCAGTCGATGCAGAAGGAATGGTTGATGGGGAAGCAGTTGGTGCAATCTGAGGAACACTAACCGCTGGAAATGAGGAGTTTGCTAAACCAGGAGGGAGGGGAATAGAGCTTTCATCTGCTCCGGTGGCGGGTTTTTCAATTTGCGGTGATTGGTTGGCGCTAATAGATGGAACACTGACCGCGACGGACTGTTCTTCTCCCGTCGTCGTTGACGGTAAGCCACCTGTGGATTCGGGTGATGGAACCGCTTTTGCAGGAGATGAAAGTGCTCGTGTTGAGGTTGCATTCGGAGCATTGGCAGGTGCAGAAGCCGAAGCGGTCTCGGAAGCATCCAATGGCGGCACAATGATAGTGGGTTTAGACGTAGAAGGCGCTGCCGCGATCGTTGAAGGAATATCCCAGGAGGATGAGTTGTTCTGGCTTGGCAGTGAAGAAGAATTGGTTTTGCCAATTGGGGAGAGCTTGCGCCTGTAGGAACCGTCAGAGAACTGGAGGGCAATGGTGGCTTAGATTGATTTGTCGCCTGAGACCCCAAATTTTCAGAAGGGGCTACGGGAGAGGCAGTCGGTGTTGCAGGGGCGGGCTTGGAGGATGAAGCATCGGGTGGGGGCACCGAGATTGCGACTCCCGAGTGGTATCGATCGCCATCCCCTTGTCTGGCTCATTCACAAAGCTGGACGATGGTGGAGCAGCCGCGATCGGTTTTACAGCCACTCCATTAGTTGAATTGCTGGCTGGAAGTGATGATACCGTTACTGTTGAACCAGACTTTTGAATTGGATTGGGAACCTGGGGAAAGGGATCCCTCGCGCCAGAACTAGCTAAGTTGGAGTCAGATGAATTAGACCCAGATGCTGAAACTGGAACGGTCGCAGCAGGTGTTGTATTGATTTCCGGTTTTGGAGGGTTTTCGGACCTAGCTGTGACCGCCTGCACAGGATTCAACACGGGCGCTTTAACTGTAGCACTGACAGAGGGCGAATTGGAGGCAGGGGTTGTGGGCTGTTTCGAATTCGAGTTGGAGTTGTCCGGAGCAGAAACGGCTAGCGATGGAACGTTCACCGTTGCTCCGGTTGTGGTAGCTGGCTTGGAAACGATGGGACGAGTGGAGGCAGATGGATCAGCAATGGAAGGAACGGGTTTTATAGAATGATTCTCGTTCGCTGACTGGGATGAACTGCGTACGGGAGATGTGGGGTAACCGCGATCGTCTTAGCGATTGGCGAGGGTTTTTTCGCAACGGGAGGAGTCGCTGAAGACCCTTGAGAGATGAGGGGACGGAGTATCCAGCGAGAGTTGCCGCTTACTTTCTCCAGCTTGACCTGACCAGGAGCCAGCGAAACATCCGGCGAAAGCTCCATTACAATTCGCGTCAGCCCAGGCTGAAATTGGGATACCCGGATCTGGCGAATAGCGCCTGTGTAGGTTTTTGAGTATCGAGGGTGCTAACGGAGGTGTCGGGGAGATCGACAACAATGCGAGCGGGCTGGGCCATCAAGAAATAGCGGGAGTTGTGCCATCTTTGACGGTCAAATCCAGACGATTGGCCGCAGAATCAAAGTTCCAATGGGTGAGAGAGGCTGCCTGAACAGGCACGATCGCCATACTTGTCATCACCGAGCCACTACGGCTGCACTAATGCAATTAGCCAGTCCAACCCTCGCGATAAAGGGCTTTAACGGAATAGCTGGCCCCAATCTAAGTTGAAATCCTGACTCATGGTTTTGGCTTTGCATGGTTCTCTACTGAACGCATTCAGATTCAATGAGCATCAGACGGTGCCCAAATCCTAATGATTTTTGTCTTGATGATAACTAACGCTATTCACCACCACTCTGTTAGGTTCACCGCGATCGCACCCCCAATTCCCCTAATCATGACACCAGGTATAGCGTTTAAGTCAATTATTTACACAAATTTTCCTCTATTTGTCCAACCACGCTGAGAATTTCGCTGACCCTCTGGTAGTAATCCTGTTCATTTAGCGCGGGAAGCTATCATCAAGACCGATCGACTCATCCAGATCAATCCATGACCGACAGCCACCATACTCGGGTTTGTAGGAAATAATTTTGGGAGAGTTAAGCCGATACACTCTCAATAGCAACACAAACAGCGACTGGTTTGGTTTCCACTTCAGACGCTCGGCAACAAATTCTTGATTCCAAATATGAAACGGCAGTAAGGAGGCAATGTGCTTAGGGTCTTTCACGTCCAGCATGTGTGTGATTGCCGCCCAAGATCCAATTCGAACCGTTGCAGGATGCCAACCAGATTCCACAGGTTCTACCCGCTCAGCGTATTCTGCTTTAAGTAGATGAGATTTCTGGTGCTCGTAGGTGGGGTAGAGCAGCACTCGATCGTGCGTTACAGCAAACTTTCCGCCGACTTCGCGAATGCCCCCTTTCCTAAGAAGGGTGATCATCCTGCCCTGGAACAGGGCATCGATCGCGACATTCCACTCTTTCAGCGCATGATTTGTTTGCTGCATGAGCTACATTGATTAACCGATCGTGAGGTTACGGGCAAAGAATTCGCTGGTTGCCATTACAAATGGAAACAGAATGCCTGCAAGACCAATCCAGCCACCGAATTGGCCAAGAATAGACAGGAGAAGTTTGTTGCTGCTGGCAGCTCGCTCATTCGTTAGGGCGATAAAGCGAGAACTGGCTCCTAACAAAAATGCGCCCCCAATACCGAATGGAACGCTTAGTGAGAACCAGATTTTCATCCGTTCTCCAGGATCGATCGCTCCCATTCCGGGAAGAATCACAAAGCTAAACACTTCCAGCACAATCCACAGGATTAATCCTGTCAAGAAATCCTTGCGCCCCAGTTCGGCAAAAGAGAAATAATTCAACCGTTGAACAGACCTTCCTGAAGATCGCCGTTTGGGTGAAGCAAGATTTGACTTCTGCCTGTTCAAGAGTCCCTCCCGCCCTAAAAATGGTTATCTTTCAATTTATAGTACCCACTTGTTGCACTGCTCCTCTTGACAAAATCTTTAGATTTTCTCAAGCCCCTATTACTCCCATAGACCTGTTAGTGTCACTAGCATTGAAGCGAAGCGATTTTGAGAATAGATCATGACGACTCACGACCTGCTGATGCTGATTCTAATGCTAACGCCTGGTATTCTCCTCTCTGTAGCAGTTATGGCAACCTTTGCTGCGGGTGGTTGAGAAATTTACTATCCTGCCAGGCCAATTTCTTCAAGCCGTTGCTGGAGGTAAGCTCCAGCGGTAATTCTAGGAAATGGCTGTTCTCCGGTTTTAGCCACACACCGGGGTAGGGGAGACAAATCCACTTCAGCGCGTGGATGCACGAAAAACGGCATCGAAAATCGCTGCGATCGATGGTTGCTTGGATTTGTAACCCGATGGGACGTACTTTTAAGTAGACCGTTGGTGAATTGCTGGAGCATATCTCCACTGTCAACAATAATTTGCCCTGGTAACGCCTGGACCGATCGCCAAGTACCGTCTCGCTGCAGCAGTTCTAACCCATCGGCAGTCGCTTCACACAGAAGCGTAATCAGGTTAATGTCCTCATGGGGAGCCGATCTCAAGCTTGCGGGATGGGCATCCACAGGGATGGGTGGGTAGCGAATAATGCGGAGAATCGTATCTCCATCCCGAACCATTTCGCTCAGTAAGTTTTCCGGTTCTCCCAGGTAAAGGGCACAAGCTTGTAGTAGTTCAACCGCACAGGCTTCTAGCTGGGCATAGAGCTGAATCATCACGCGATGAAAATCAGGCACTTCTTCAGGCAACAAATTTGCTGCGTAACGGTTGCTCAGCGGATGACCGGGCGGCAACTCTCGCCCAACATGCCAAAATTCCTTGAGGTCAGGGAAGGGATGATCTTTAGCATGCTCCGCCCAAAACTGGTAAAGCCCCGCTGCCCCTTTAATGCCGGGTCTTCGTAACGCTGCTTTACTTCGGTCGGCAACTCAAAGAACGCTTGGGAAACCCGGTAAGCCGCCTGAATGAGGGAACGATCGACGCCGTGGTTGGTTAATGCAAAGAATCCAATGTCTTCCAGCGCTTGGCCAAGTTGCGAGACAAAGATCTGACGCAGATTACCACCAGTTCGAAAATCCTGGAGGTCTAAAACAGAAATTGATTGTGTAGAAGACATGCCATTGTAGATTGCAGATTGTAATTTTAGATTGTGGAGACTTCTTTCAAAATTGAAATTTAATGTAGATTACCGATGATTATCTGGTTTGTTCTAATCTACGCGCTACTGGTCGCAATTGGCGGCATTATGGGCTATGTCAAAGCGCAAAGTAAACCGTCTCTGATCTCAGGGTTAATTAGTGGGGTAGCGCTTGCGATCGCCTGGTATATCGGCCTGCAAAATCCTACAGCTGGGCTGGCGATCGCAACGTTCTTTGCGCTGGTACTGCTGATTGTGTTTGCCCTACGCTTCCGCAGGACAGGTAAGCTTGTGCCTGCTGGCCTACTGGCAATTTTGAGCCTAGTAGCAACCATTTTGTTCGCGATCGGTTGGGCTTCAATAAGAGGAAGTTAGCTGTGGGATAATCATTTGCGCTAATTATCCAGTTCAAAGCTCTGTACCCATCGGTTACGCATCTTCCGGGTTTACCCCTAGTTCCCTCAGTTTGGCCGCCAGTCGCTCATTCCGCTGCCGTTCCCGTTCTAGCTGCTGTTGCGATCGCTGATTTTGCTCCACCAACTCCAGGTAAGTTGCAAACTTTTCGCCATCTGGTCGGTAGATTTCCAGCTCTCCGTCCACTAGCTCAAAGCGAGTTTTCAGGCGAGGACTGACCCAACCGATAGGATTTTCAATAACTTCCAGATAATCATCCGAGCGCAGCCAGCCGCTGAAATCTCCTTCAGGATCGTAAAGGTAGTACTCCTCTACGCCATACCGCTCGTAAAAACGGAATTTTTTTGCCATTTCAACAAGCCGATTGCCAGGAGAAAGAACTTCAAACACCACCTGCGGTGCAATGTAGTCTTCTTTCCACTGTTGGTAAGAGCCTCGATCGCCCTTTGGCCGACCAAAAACACCATCGTGTCGAGTGCCGTGCTGGTCTTGTTGTCCCCTTCAAGGGGATACCACAATAAGTCGGCTGCAACAAAAACATTAGGGTCTTCCTTAAATAGGGCTTCTACTCCAAGCTTGATGTGGACAATCCAATTGAACTGCTTTGTATTGTCAGCCATTGGTTGCCCGTCGCTATCTGAATAGATAATGTCTGAATTTACGGCAGGCGATCGCGTCATACTTCCCTACTCCCGGTTGTTGGCCGAAGCAAACTGAAGCACCTGGTTTAATTTTCCACTGCGAAACCCTTCGAGGTCTAGAGTGACATAAAGGAAGCCAAACGACTGAAATGCCTCAACCAACGAAGGCAGATCCTTCGTTAGAACGAATTCTTTGATTTGCTCCAGTGGAAGCTCGATGCGGGCAGTATCCCCTTCCGATCGAACCCGAAAAACTTTAAGACCGCTACGACGCAGAAATGCTTCTGCCCTACCTACTCGCTGAAGCTTGGCGATCGTAATCTCTTCCCCATAGGGAAACCGGGAACTAAGGCAGGGCTGAGCGGGTTTATCCCAGCACGATAGCCCCAAAATTTTCGCGAGTTCCCTGACTTCGGCCTTCGTTACCCCCACTTCTGCCAGGGGCGATCGTGCGCCACGTTCCTTTGCTGCCTGAATGCCTGGCCGATAATCTGCCAAATCATCAGCATTCACGCCATCAACCACATAGGGATAGCCCCGTTCTAACGCCAGTGGTTTCAATGTATCGTGCAGTTCACTTTTACAGAAATAGCAACGGTTTACCGGATTAGCCGCATAGTTAGGGTTCTCTAACTCATGGGTTTCCACCACCTCATGCGAAATCCCAATTTCAGCAGCCTGAACGCAGGCATCTTCAAGGTCTTCAGGGAGCAGGGATGGCGAAACAGCCGTTACCGCTAAGGCACGATCGCCCAATACGTCGTAGGCAATTTTGGCAACCAGCGTACTATCAATTCCACCGGAGTAGGCAATCAAAGCGCGCTCCATTTCCAGGAACAGTACTCTTAGCCGTTCGAGTTTATCTACCACCATAATCAAGCTCCCAGGAAGACCAGCAGAAAACACCATCATCCCTACATTAGCGTTTCTGAAGGTTAGGGAAAGATTCAAGGATAGAGATGAGAGCGAAAGGGTGTCTGAAAAATGGCAAATCAGTTAACGACAGACGAAAACGGATGAGTCGGAGGGTAATGTCCTTTATCCTTACCTCTTCTTCTCACTCCAAACATACTGACCCACCAGTTTTGAAAGCGCATCTAAGTCGATCGGTTTTGAAATGTAGTTCGTCGCGCCCGCTTCCAGGCAGAGGTCTCGATCACCTGACATGGCCATTGCGGTTTGAGCGATTACCGGAATAGCCTGGTAGCGACGGTCAATTTTTAGCTGTTTGATTAAAGTCAGACCATCAACGTGCGGCAAATGAATATCCATCAGAATCAGGGCAGGCAACGATCGTTCCAAAGCTGCCCACATTTCTGATCCCTCCTTCACCCAGGTCACCTCATAGCCCGATTTACTCAGAAACGTCAGCATCAGCTTGGCGTTGTGGACATTATCCTCAACCAGCAGTAGATGGTTGCAGCGAGGAACCACTTCGGAAGGTGACATGTCGGAAGCCTGTGGAGTAGAAACCGTTGTGTTTTCCACGAAATAACTGGGTTGTTCGTGAGACGATCGTGGTGTCCTGCGATCGCCTTGTGAAGGGCAAGAAAGAATGGTTGTCGGAGACTCCAGGTCCAAGTCTAAAACGCTGGCGTTTTGGCCATCAGGCAATTCGGCTACTTCAGCATCATCTCTGCCATCCGCCATGGGAGGCACCAACGGTAATGAAACCGTAAACCGCGAGCCTTTACCCGCCTCTGAAACAACATTCACCCAGCCGCCATGCAGTTCAGCCAATTTCTGGGTTAGCGCCAGGCCCAGTCCAGTCCCCTGTTCACGTCCTACAGCCGTATTTGCAATTTGCGAATAGGGACGAAATAAGAGCGTTTGCTGTTGTGGTGAAATTCCATTCCCGTGTCCCAAACAGTGAAATGTAGATAGCTGCCCGCTGAAACAACTTGAATGCCAACGCCTCCTGTTAGCGTGAACTTGATAGCGTTTGACAGTAGATTGAACAACATTTGCTTTAGCCGAAGTGAATCTGCAATCAGCGTGGTCACCTGCGGCATGATTTCGAGTTTAATAACCAACCCTTTATCACTTACCTTTTCTTTGACGAGGGCCAGTGCTGTTTGGCAAACTGCTTCAACCTCAACAATTTCCCAACTCAAATCGAGTTGGTTTGCCTCAATCTTCGACAGGTCCAGAATATCGTTAATTAGAGCCAGCAGATGCTGACCGCTAGAGAGAATAATGTTGAGGTACTCCTGATGACGCAGATTAGTGGGACTGTACCCTTGAGCCTTCAATAAATGCGTGAACCCCAAAATGGTTTCAAAGGGGTTCGAATCTCATGGCTAGTATTGGCTAAAAACTCGCTCTTAAGTTGATTTGTTTGGATCAGTTCGCGGTTGTGAGTGAGCAACGCTTGCTGCTGTTGGCACTGTTCACGAATCAGGTTAACTTGGCGCAATGTCCTGACACATTGATCAAGACCACTCGTAATAAGTCGGCAGGTGAGGGAATCGGAATCGAAGGAGTTGGGTGGAGATAACGCAGAACTGCGATGGATCACTAACCATCGTTCCTGGTCATCTGCAATTTTCCAGACTGTTTTTGGGTTGTGCGCCTGCAAGTCCTGTAGGTCATAAAGAGTAAGGGTTTCTCCAGGTTCAAATTTGACTGTTTTTTTGGAGGTTCCAATCAGGAAAGACGTGATTACTGGAGAACCGTTACTTGGAGCGGGGTAGATGCACTTATACGCACAGGAGGAACGATCGCGTCCCTCTCCCAATTCGTCCTGCTGTTCTTTCTGAAAGATTGCAATCTGTGTTCCTTGTAGGGCTGTTTCCAGCGTCTGAGCCAACGCCTGATAAACCTCTAACTCGACCTCCGGTCCTGTCACATCCTGTGAGTCAATGGGCGTAGCCAAAAAGGACGTTACATATTCACTCAACCGACCTCCCAGTTGATTCAAGCATCGCTCAAGCTGGAGTTCTGTCTGCAACTGTCCATTAAGGTTAATGTTAGACACTACAGACCAGTCCGAGACATCCACTGGAGCAACCTCAACACATTCTTGCTTCGGTACGTTTGAATGCTGGCGCATAAAGCTAAACATGCACCCACCCTTTTGTGTAGGTAGTGAAAGATGTGCGGCTCGTTTTTTACCGTCTAGTCGAAAACCTATAAGTAGCGTGGCTATGCTCGCGCTACTTACAGCCGTTTTGAACTGCATAAGCTACACCCTGGAAACCAATATTCCCTGCCAAAATAAGATTGTGGCTCATGTGATTGAAAATCACTGTCGCTCCAGGTAGTAGCAATTGTTGAGTTGAGACAGCTAAGCATTTAGGAAGCCTTCAAGGACCTGACCAATTTCAGTGCTTAGCGAGGTCATGGTTCAAATCATCCAACAGAGAAACCTTGAGTAGTGGAATCGGCAGGAAGCGCTCCACTGCTGTTGCCACGACCTCAAATCATGCATAAATGGATAGTAACAAGGGAGATGTGAAGTTTAATACAGGCACTTAGTAAATTTCCTATGTAGATTTACGCCAAACCGCTTATGGATTTAAGCGATCGTGGAACGTTTCAAGTCGCTTCCCAAAAAGGAATTAACCTCTCACTGTCACAAGAGCAATCCTGATTTTGTCGAACGTCATCACAAGTGCCTAAAGCAGTATCAATAACTCGTTGTGGGAATGAGTATGAGTTGACCGCAACTCGTTTTCTTCTCAGCAGATTTAGTACAAATGCTTCAGAACTGCTATATTTGCATTATTTTTCAAGAGACTGTATACGCAGTTCGTGGTGCCTCTAATATGGAGTAGGCGATTCCACTGGTACAAACGAACCTTGCATACTAACTAAGCAATGGCAAACCCACCCCCAAACTTCCCAAACGAGTTTCTACTGCTCTGATCAATGCCCTCAGTGCGGGGGTAGTGCCACGAGTTGGGCTAGACCATATTGCCGTAGGGCGTGAACAAGAAATGCAGGCTCTTCTACAAGACTTGGACAACATTGCAGGAGGAGGTTCTGGCTTTCGTTTTGTAATCGGGCGATATGGAGCAGGAAAAAGCTTCACCCTACAGCTAATTCGCAATCATGCAATGGAAAAGGCTTTGTGGTTGCTGATGCTGACATCACTCCTGAACGACGGTTGGCAGGTTCTAGTGGTTCAAGCGTTGCCACCTACCGGGAATTGATGAAGAACCTTTCAACTAAGAGCCGACCCGATGGAGGCGCTCTATCAACTATTCTGGAACGCTGGATTGCCGGGATTCAAACTCAAGTTGCTCAAGAAAGCAATAAAAATCAACGGATGAAGGCTTTGATGATTTAGTAGAAGCAAAAATCCGGGAAGTCACGAAAGATGTGGCAGATTTGGTAAATGGCTTTGAGTTTGCCAATGTCATCATTGCTTACTGGAATGGGTACCGGACAGACGATGATACGAAAAAGAATCGGCAATGCGTTGGCTCCGAGGGGAGTTTGCAACCAAAACGGAAGCGAAGGCTGCACTGGGAGTGCGCGTCATTATTGATGACGAGAACTGGTATGACTACATTAAACTTTTCGCTCGCTTTGTCTCTGACATTGGCTACAAAGGCTTGTTGATGATGCTGGACGAGGTGATTCACCTTTACAAAATCAGCACAAGCGTGTCGCGACAGAACAACTACGACAAACTGCTGGCCATGTTTAACGACGCGATGCAGGGGAGAGTTACCTATCTTGGCACGCTCATTGGTGGCACCCTCAATTTCTGGAAGACCCCGGCGTGGGCTTTGTAGTGATCCGGCATGGCAACGCCGCACGTCACAGAGTCGATTTGCTAGTAAGGCAGGAATTCAAGAGGCGATCGGTCCCGTAATTCGACTGGAACCCTTGACCCGAGAAGAAATCTTGACGTTGCTGGAACGGTTGGTGGAGGTCCATGTTGCCCACTACAACCAGAAGAAATCATTGGGTAAAAAGAGTTAGAGGAATTCTTACAGGCGATCGTGAGTCGGTTAGGGGCAGAGGCGTTATTAACCCCTGGCGAAATTGTGCGCGACTTTGTGAGCGTACTGAACATTTTGCAGCAGAATCCAAAGATGACGCTCAACCAGCTAATTCAAAGTTCAAACTTTCAGCCCACCAAATCTCAGCCCGCACCCCAGGCTGAGGAAGGCAGCGAATATGCCGAATTCACGGTGTAATTTTAGGTGCGTGTAATTAAGTGTTACACCCATTCTCCATGACTTCTCCCTACGATCGCCTTGCTCCATTTATTCAGGAACATATTTATAAGCAGGGCTGGACTGAACTGCGACCTGTGCAGCTAGAAGCATGTCGCGTCATCTTTGATACGGATGCCCATTTATTAATTGCTGCTGGAACTGCTTCTGGTAAAACGGAGGCAGCATTTCTGCCCGTACTGACGCTACTCCATGAGAATCCGTCAAACACGATCGGGGCATTGTATATTGGGCCGATCAAAGCGCTTATTAATGACCAGTTCGACCGGCTGACGGACTTGCTGAAACAAGCCGACATTCCCGTCTGGGCATGGCATGGAGATGTGGTGCAAAGCCGCAAAAGAATGTGCTCAAACATCCCAGAGGCATTCTGCAAATTACGCCTGAATCACTGGAAAGTTTGCTGATTAACAAAAACACAGAATTGAGCCGTGTATTTGGCGATCTTCGGTTCATTATCATTGACGAAATTCACGCCTTCATTGGCTCGGAGCGGGGAAGCCAGATTCTTTGCCAACTTTCCCGATTAGCCCGCTTAACGAAGAACCAACCCCGCCGGATTGGTCTTTCAGCGACGCTGGGAGATTATTCGCTAGCCGAGGAATGGCTTCGATCGGGAACGCAGCAACCAGTAATCACTCCCCAACTGCAAGGAGAAAAGCGGACGATTCGCCTGAGCGTGGAGCATTTCTTCGACTCCGGAATTGTGGTGCGCGCTAAGGGCGATCGTCGGGATTCTGCATTCAAACCCTATCAACTCTATCTGTTCAACCAGAGTCAGGCGCGGAAGTGTCTCATTTTTGCCAACGGACGAACGGAGACGGAAGAAGTCATCGCTTCTCTGCGGCAGATCGCTGAAGCAAAAGGCACTCCGGATATTTACCATGTCCATCACGGCAGCATATCTGCCCGCTTGCGAGAAGCAGCAGAGGATGCCATGCGCGACTCCACTAGCCCAACCGTAACCGCTGCCACTGTTACCTTCGAGATGGGAATTGATCTGGGACAGTTGGATCGCGTCATCCAACTAGAAGCGCCCTCTTCTGTCTCCAGTTTCTTGCAGCGATTGGGGCGATCGGGCAGGCGGGGTACCGCGGCAGATATGCGCTTCGTGTGTGTAGAAGACAAAATTGATACAGGCGCGGTCAGTGGTGTACCGCTCCAGGAGCAGATTCCCTGGCAGTTGCTGCAATGTATTGCCATCATTCAGCTTTACCTGGAAGAAAAATGGATAGAGCCGATCGCCCCTGCCTGCTATCCCCTCAGCCTGCTCTACCAGCAAACCATGAGTACGCTGTTGGCTATGGGCGAGCTATCTCCTGCCGCGTTGGCCCAGCAGGTTCTGACGCTGCCGCCGTTTCGCTCCGTCTCCCAGGAAGATTTTCGCCAACTGCTGCGTCACCTGATTGAAATTGACCACATTCAACGGACAAGGGAAAATGGCCTGATTGTGGGTCTGACGGCGGAAAAGATAGTGCGTAACTTCAAGTTCTACGCCATCTTCCCAGACAACGAAGAGTATGCCGTTTGGAATGAAGGATTAGAAATTGGCAGTATCGTATTGCCGCCGGGAGTTGGAGATCGGTTTTCCCTGGCTGGACGCACCTGGCAAGTGCTGGAAGTAGACATGCGCAGCAAGATTGTTTCCGTTCAGCCCGCGACAGGCGAGACGAGTGTTTCGTGGCACGGCAGCAACGGAGAGATTCACACGCGCATCTTGCAGCGAATGCGGCAGGCTTTACTGGAAGATACGGTCTACCCCTACCTTCAGGAAGGATCCCGAAAGCGATTGGAGGAAGCCCGTAATGTTGCTCAGAAAGCCGCGATCGCAAGCACCTTTCTATTCCCGCTGGAAGATACCTACGTTTGCATTCTTCCCTGGGCGGGCACGATCGCCTACCGCACCCTCGATCGATTTCTCCGGTTTCATTGCCGAGAAGCATTGAAAATTAAAGGCATTGTGGGACGATCGCCCTATTTTCTGGTGGTCAATCTGGGCAAGTGCAAACTAGAGAGCCTTCATTATGAGATCAAATCCTTAAGCGAACAGCGTTTAGCAGATGACGCGCTGTTGGCAGAAGATGAAGCTCCAAAGCTACAGAAATACGATGAATTTATGCCGTCTGATTTGCTGAGAAAAGCGTTCATCTCTGACTATTTGAATCTGAAAGAACTCAGCCAAATCACCGACCAGTGGTAGGTCATAATCGGTATCCACAACTGTTCTTTACGGTTTGCCTCAATGCTGTAAATCATTGTTGTAACTTACATTGAGAACATCCGAGCAATTCCAATTGATCAAACAAATTACCTGATTCTATTGGAACAATTGCCTAACAATTCACTACTCTCTTCAAGGTTTTTGTGCTGAAACATTACCGTCTTTCTCCCTATTCAAATTCACGAAATCTTGCAAATAATTCATCCCTTTCAGGAGGTCAATTTCCTATGGCACTCGTTCGTTGGCAACCGTGGCAAGAAATGGAAACCGTACGTCGCCAAATGGACCAACTATTTGATGAGCTGTTTTCTGTGCAAGATGCACCTTTAGCAACTGCTAAAAGAGGAACTTGAAACCGGCGATCGAACTTAAGACCGCTGACACCGAGGTTGTTTTGAGAGCAGAGCTACCGGGAATCGACGTCAAGGATTTAGACGTTCAAGTCACCCGTGAAGCGGTTTCAATTTCTGGTGAGTACAAGGCCGAAACGAAAACCGAAGAAGGCCGGATTGTCCGCTCTGAGCTTCGCTACGGCAAGTTCCATCGGGTTATTCCCCTGCCGTTCAAGGTTCAGAACGATCAAGTTAAAGCTGAATTTCAGGATGGGATCTTGACTCTGGTACTGCCCAAGCTTCAGGCCGAACTTCCCAAGGTCGTGAAGGTGAATCTGAATACTACCCAGCCTCTACCCGCACCAGAGCCTGTGGCTGAAACCACTCCCGCCACAACCTTGGATACTACCCAGCCTCTATCTGCACCAGAGCCTGTGGCTGAAACCACTCCCACCACAACCGAACAACATGAAATGGGAGACGTTTGGACCGAAGCAGCGTAGATAAGGATTAGAACTATAGGGGACAGAGTGTAAATTATGAGTTTTGAATTATGAATTCTCAATTCTTAATTCCTAATTCAAAACTCTACCCCTCTAGCTCCTGCCCCCGATCCCTGCCCCCTAATCTTGACCGTCCAAGCCGATGTTCGGTAAATACCCCTTCATCAGCTTTACCGAACTGAGCACTATAGAGGATAGTAAGGCGTGCTGTGCCTAGACTTGTCCAGTATGCAGTTTGTCTCTAAATTGTGACAAAATCTTATCTTGCTTTTCCTCCCGCTCTCATATTTGGTAACTGGCTAGTTGCCGCCCTCATATTTCTTTGTATTCACTGATGGAGCCGAAGTACAAATGGCAAAAGTTGTCGGAATCGACTTAGGTACAACCAACTCTTGTGTCGCGGTGATGGAGGGTGGCAAACCCACTGTCATTGCCAACGCTGAGGGTTTTCGTACAACCCCTCCGTGGTTGCTTTTGCAAAAAAATGGCGATCGTCTGGTTGGCCAAATTGCTAAGCGCCAGGCGGTGATGAACCCGGAGAATACCTTTTACTCCGTCAAACGATTTATTGGCCGTCGGTTTGACGAAATCACTCACGAAGCAACAGAGGTTGCTTACAAAGTTTTGAATGTCAACGGCAACGTGAAGTTAGACTGTCCAGCGGTTGGCAAGCAGTTTGCACCTGAAGAAATCTCAGCTCAGGTACTGCGGAAATTAGTTGATGATGCCAGTAAGTATCTGGGCGAACAAGTTACCCAGGCAGTTATTACCGTTCCTGCTTACTTTAACGACTCCCAACGGCAAGCAACCAAAGACGCAGGCAAGATTGCTGGAATTGAAGTTCTGCGAATCATCAACGAGCCAACAGCGGCATCGCTTGCCTATGGTCTCGACAAGAAGAGCAATGAAACCATTCTGGTATTTGACCTTGGTGGTGGTACGTTCGACGTGTCCGTTTTGGAAGTAGGCGACGGCGTATTTGAAGTTTTGGCGACCTCCGGAGACACTCACCTCGGTGGTGACGACTTCGATAAGAAGATTGTGGATTATCTGGCTGAAGAATTCAGAAAGGCTGAAGGTATCGATCTGCGGAAAGACAAGCAGGCCCTCCAGCGTTTGACTGAGGCAGCCGAGAAAGCCAAGATTGAGCTTTCTAGTGTGACTCAGGCAGAAGTGAACCTGCCCTTCATCACCGCAACTCAGGATGGTCCAAAGCATCTGGATATGGTGTTGACTCGCCAGAAGTTTGAGGAACTCTGTTCTGACCTGATCGATCGCTGCCGTGTGCCCGTAGAAAATGCACTACGCGACGCCAAGCTGGATAAGAGCAACATTGATGAAGTCGTTCTGGTGGGTGGTTCTACCCGGATTCCAGCCGTTCAAGAACTGGTTAAACGGGTACTGGGCAAAGACCCGAACCAGACGGTAAACCCAGATGAAGTCGTTGCGGTTGGTGCTGCTATCCAGGCTGGGGTATTGGCTGGTGAAGTGAAGGACATCCTGTTGCTTGACGTAACTCCCCTATCCTTGGGTGTGGAAACCTTGGGTGGCGTTATGACCAAGATTATCCCTCGCAACACAACCATTCCAACCAAGAAGTCGGAAGTCTTTTCAACCGCGGTAGACGGTCAAAGTAATGTTGAAATCCATGTCCTGCAAGGTGAGCGGAAATGGCCAATGACAACAAGAGCTTGGGAACTTTCCGTCTTGACGGGATCCCCCTGCTCCCCGTGGCGTGCCTCAAATTGAAGTCACCTTCGATATCGACGCAAACGGCATTCTAAACGTTACGGCGAAGGATAAGGGAACTGGCAAAGAGCAGTCCATCAGCATTACAGGTGCTTCGACCCTGCCGAAGGACGATGTGGAACGGATGGTCCGCGAAGCCGAGCAGAATGCAGCGGCTGACAAGGAGCGTCGTGAAAAGATCGACGTGAAGAATCAGGCAGACTCACTGGCCTATCAAGCTGAGAAGCAAATGGGCGAATTAGGAGACAAAGTGCCTGCGGCTGACAAAACCAAGGTCGAAGATCTGATCAAAGATTTGCGTGAAGCCGTGAATAAAGAAGACTTCGATCGGATCAAGTCTTTGATGACCGAGCTTCAGCAATCGCTGTATACGATCGGCAGCAACATTTATCAACAAGCTGGGGCTACTGCTGGTGCAGGGTCTCCGCCTCCCGATGGTGAATCCACTGCATCGTCTACAGGTAGTAGTGGCGATGACGACGTAATTGATGCCGACTTTACCGAAACCAAGTAGGTTCGGTGATGTAGTTACACTTCGAAGCTCCTTAACGAATGAGGCTGGTGGTGACAGCGCATGTCCTTACCAGCCTCTTTCTTATCGGAATTTGTAAAGGCATCAAATTACGTTTACGAAAGACGTAATCAAGCTGTTTAACAATCCGTCAGGAATACGACAAATAAACTTTTAAGCATATACGACGTTCATTATTTTGATGACATAGAGTTTGAAAATTTTTGAACATTAGAGTCCTGATATAACTGCCAAGGAGCCATTTCTGCAAAGAACATAAAAATTTAAAATAATTTGAAAAAAGAGTGAGTATTTTCTCAGAAGTCTGCTAGAGTTGGAGGCAAATTTTACGCCATTTCTTAAGAGCGTTATGTGAGCGTGTATGAGTGCTGATTTGTCTTCAGATCCGATCGAAACCGATGTTGCTGAATCGAACATTGCCGAACTTGACTTTGCAATTGATTTAACCGAAACCGAAGACCTGGACATCCCTGAATCGGCTTCAGAAAAGCCTTTTTCAAGCCGACAAAAGCCGAACGCCTAGGGCTGACCGATGACTCGGTTGGGCTGTTTTTGCGAGAAATGGCACGGTATCCACTGCTAACTCAAGCCCAGGAAATTGAGTTAGCCAGGGAAATTGTTAAGGGCGGTCCTCAGGGAGAACAGGCTAAGCAAAAGCTGGTGCGGTCAAACCTGCGGCTCGTTGTGTCGATCGCCAAGAAGTATTTGAACCGGGGTGTTCCCTTTCTGGACTTGATCCAGGAGGGAGCAATGGGGCTGATGCGGGCGGCAGAGAAGTTTGACTATGAGCGCGGCTACAAATTCTCGACCTACGCCTACTGGTGGATTCGCCAAGGCATTACCCGCGCAATTGCTTCGCAATCTCGCACGGTGCGGTTGCCTGTTCACATGGTCGAAAAGCTGAACCAGGTTCGTAAGGCCCGTCAGCAGTTGTCTCAGGAACTGGGACGCAAACCCACAAAGCAAGAACTCGCAGCGGCCCTGGAAATTGACGAGGACAAGCTTGAGCAGGTTCTGGACGTGAGCCAGGGAACGCTCTCTTCATGCCTGGGTCGGGCGGGAAGAGGACACTGAGTTGATGCAGCTCATCGAGGATGCTGACAATGTAGCTCCCAACGATTGCTTGGACCACAAACTGCTTTGCGATCGCCTTAATTCCGTACTGGACCATTTGAGCGATCGTGAGCGAGACATTATCAAACTGCGGTTTGGGCTTACCGATGGGCAGCATTACACACTGACTGAGATTGGAGAGCTTTATCACCTGTCTAGAGAAAGAGTTCGCCAGATTCAGGCAAAAGCAATGCGAAAACTTCGCCACCCCCGGCGACAAGCGTTGTTAAAAGACTGGATTCGTTAGTAGGCGATCCGATTTGCCAGTCTGAATGATTTTGTCGAGTAGGCCGCCCAATCTCGGCACCTTTTATTATCAAAACCTTGTAAACGCAAATTTTGAAGGGGCGCGACCAACGGCGTCTTTGCAAGGTTTTTTAGCTCAATTTTGGAACTTAGAGTAGCTCAACGTTTGCCTATTTTGGTTTGTTGCCATTTCTTTAGGAAGAGTGACAGCCGAGTTTCCTTACCTCTATGTCTTGATTGATAAGCTCAAAAACATCAAGATGAATTAATTCGCATGATAGAGGCGGATATGTATTTGTGAATACTATCCTGTGAGTTAGTTTACGTGTTGTTTCGCTATGAGTAGGGTTAGAATGTTGACTTTTGAGCAATCGAAAGTTCGTGTTTTGGTTGTAGACGATCACGAACTAACGCGTCTCAGTCTAAGCTTAGCTTTGCAGAACCAGAAAGATTTAGAAATGGTAGGGATCGCAAGTAATGGGCAAGAGGCGATCGAAATGGTTAAACGGCATCACCCTGATGTTGTCGTCCTTGACCTACAAATGCCTGTTATGGATGGTTTGAGTGCCTCCACTCATATTCGAGCGGTTCAACCAGAAATTAAAATTATTGCCTATTCGTCGCTTGAGGATCCACAGACTGAAGTTATGGTTCAAATGGCGCAGGTAGACGCATTCTGTAAGAAGGACACGCCTACCAATGAGTTGATTGGTTTAGTCAGACAGTTAGGGCTGCGTGTAAGCCGCTAGAGAGTACGCTGCTAATTCGTTTGGGCATCAGGAAACGTTTGCTTAAACTCATCCAACAGATCATCCATTTCCTCGATCGCCTGATTCACATCAATTCTCAATGTTCCCAAGTCGGGCTGTTCTAGCAAACGTACCAGTGCTTCACGCTTGCTCTCAATCAATGCGATTCGCTCTCGTAGAGTTTCTGGATCCATTTCGACTCCTCCGCTTCTATTCAAACTAAGCAACCCAATCTATTCTAACCGTCTCTAGACCTCCAATTTTTAGCAGCCTTTGCTTTGGCCCCTAATGCTGTTAACGCAGGAACGGTGGACGCTTCACGTCAACCGATTTGCTCTTCACAACCTCATCAATGAACCGCTTAAGCGCTTGCTCACGGTTCTTCATAAAGGCAGCCCAAAATCCTGGTTGATATTCATCCATCGTCTTTGCTAGCGCCCAAATATCAACTGCCAGAATGTTGTAAAGCATCTCATCTTCCCTTTTAAGTGAGTTGAGTTGCTCAATCAAGGAACCTTTGCGGGCAGTCTGCCAATTTTCACCTTTGATCATTGGGGAACCAAAATAAGGGGGGACGGTTCGAAATGCATTACATGCTAGCTATTGTTGCTATAGAGCGATATCAGTTCTGCACAGAATCATACCAAGGTCTGCAAGTAGTCCCTTGGTTATCTCAGACTAAAGTGGCGCTATGTCGTTTTAATCTTTAGCTAAGTATTACCCAAACAAGCATTATCGTAACGAGATTTCCACATTTCAGAAATTTGGAAGAAATCAGATGATGGATACGTGGCTTGGTTCGCACTCAATTAATGCTGACGAACTCCGTTTATCCGACGTAGTCAGGGATAATGGGTGAAAGCAAGCTTTTGTGAATCTGCTTAGTCATATCCTATGTTACGTCAAACTTCTCTTGGAATGTTGGGTCTCAGTGTCGGAGGCATCCTTACACTCGTTGGTTTTGTTGCTTACTTTACAAACCAAGCCACGCTGAATCTGGCCGGTTTCTTCTACGGAATTCCGCTCCTCTTGGGGGCTTGCTTTAAAGGCAGCGGAACTTCCTCCTGTTCCCTTTAGTCAGCCAACCTCTGACGAGGTTTTAGCTCTGCGCGAGCAGCAAGCCACCGCTACTCAAAATCAGATTCGCAAAGATGTTACCCGCTACCGCTATGGACAAAAAGCTCATTTCGACAGTTCACTTAGCTTTCTAGGTCTAAGCCCTACAGATGAGGAACGTCCCATACTAATTGGCATCAAGGAAACGAAGACAGATGGCGCTTATACGCTGATTCTTGAGTTTGATTCTCCTCAAATTCCACTGGCGGTCTGGCAGAAAAACAGGAAAAGATGACAAACTTTTTTGGCCCCGGAATCAGAGTAGTTGTGAGCCAACCGGAAAGCGATCGCATCGATGTGGCCCTGATTGCAACGAGTGCCTCAGCAACCACATAAAGCGGAATCAAAACAACTGCCTCAGAATCATTGGTCATTTCTCTAACCGCACCACATACCACTGAAGAAACTCGCCTGGTCCCATATCTAACTCGCACGATGTTTCGAGCAGATGCTGAGCTTGCTCCTGAACAGAGCCAAACTTCTGCAAATCAATTGGAAGGTCATCCTGCCGCTCTGCCAAAATCTTTTGAGCTTCTCTAGGAGTTCCTGGGAGTCAACAAATTTTTCGGGTTGACCAGCCTCCAACACAACATAGGTATCCCCTTCATACATTCGTGGGTCCGGCATCGTCTTGTCCCTGTATTGCTCCAATTGTTTTCCATTTTGTCATGTAGGGAGGGTATGGGTAATAGGGGTGAGGATGAGAGGTGAGGGGAGAGGGGAGAGGGGTCAGAGAAATGAAATCAGAGAGATGAAGATTGAGAATTGGTACGAGAAAGCAGAGGGCATATGGTGATCACCATATGCCCTCTGCTTTCTGCTTTAAACCTCAACTGGTCGGTTTATCGATCCCCCTATGGAAGCGCTACGTTGCTGTTGACGGTCAAGGTTAGGTCTGAGTTGGGATTGATGACAATCACTTCATCGCCGGAGCCACGATCGAGAATTCCGCCCAGGGTGGCACCTGCACCAACTCCTGTAAAGACCTTTTGGGAGTGATGGTGCGATCGCCCGTTAATCCAGCAACACCCGCAGCCAACGCAGCTCCGATCGCCGCATCTCTAACAGTTGATCCCACATTGCGTCCCACGCTTGCACCAGCACCAGCACCAAGGCTTGTACCTAGCAGGACCGTTTGAGCCGTAATGTGTCGATTGCCAGTGATTCCTGAAATTCCTGCAGCGGCGGCTGATCCCAGAGCTGCCCCTCCAAGAATGTTCAAAAGTTCGGATCACGGACATTCCGCGTGGTTGTGATGACGTTAGAAGACGCATTCAGCGCATACTGTTGACCGTTGATCACTAATGTACGGGCAACAAATTGTGAGCCACCATTCACAGGCTGGAGTTGACCAATAATCTGGCTACCCGCTGGAATAGCAACAACGCCCTGAGAACTCCGGACGTCCTGTGCGACGGTCAGCGTAACATCAGCCGATTCATTGGGTGCAACAATAATCCGTTGGGCCGCAGAGTACTTGACTGGAATGGGGGTTCCAGCAGGGATACCTGCCTGTTGGCCCCCTCCAATTCCAGCAATGTACTGCGTCGGAATCACCGAAGCGGATTGTCCGGTGCTAGATAGTGCTTGACAGAGGAAAGCTGACACTTCTGCCCGACTGGCAAGCTGGTTCGGGTTCAGGTACTTAACATCGGGGTAGTTTACAACCAACCGCTTTTCGGTTGCCGCAGCGATACCTGTTTGGGCATAGGCCGGAATTGCAGTTGCATCAGAAAAGGTGTTGCTGAGAGTAGTAGCAACGGGTTGAGCAGGAGAATATCCCAAACCACTTGCTAGCGCGACCAGTACCTGTGCCCGAGGAATATTTTGAGAGGGGTTAAAAACGTTGCCAGGGTAGCCAGATAGAAATCCTGTTTGGGAGGCTTGTTCGATCGCGCTATAAGCCCAGAAACTAGAAGGAACATCAACAAACTGAGTCGCGCCACGAACCCGAGCTGCGGTAGGGAAAGCCTTACCGACCATAGATGCAAACTCAGCTCGGGTTACAGGGTTTCCGGGGCGAAATGACCCATCGGGATAGCCGCTGATGATTCCCCTTTGAGAAAGCGAAACAATACAGGATTGCGCCCAATTTCCCTGAACATCAGCAAATGTAGATTGGGCCAAGCTGGGAGCGGGTGTTGCCAGGGGTATCAATGAACTTGTTGTCATCCCCAATGCAACGAGCAAAGCAGTGGTGGACTTTGGTTTCAGTACTTTAGACATTGGTAATCGCTCACAAACGCAACTAGCTATTACGATGCCTACGCAAAAAAGTGTTTCCTAATACCAATGAAATTGAATCGAAAGGATTGTTTTGTAAGAAGACGATGAAGCCCGCTCCATCAAGGAACCTGAACGAACATTTTACATCACGTCAAGGCTCGCCAAAAGTCTCCCCACGATCGCATACATGAAGCCAGCATTTTCCCTACAAAAGTGCCTGGGAACGAGCCGCAACCAGAAATACGCAGTGGGATTTGAAGGATAAGCCTCAACTGCCCATCCTTCTCCTACCCAAGATGGATAGCCATGTGTATGCATTTAAAACAGTCAGAACTTACGCATTTTGACTGAAACCTCGGAAGTTTAAGCGCTGATGTTAATCCTGAAGGGCCTTTGCTGGTTAAGGCCTTCAAGATTTGCTTAACTCTAGGGATAATATTCAGATCCCATAGGCGAAATGTTCTAATTTATACAAATATCAGCAAAAGCGCTGACACGTTTTCCTTGTTTTTCCCTCCCGTTTATTCCTTTTTGCTTAATAAGCTAAGTGTGGATAGCTCAGTTTTATCTTGAGCAACTTCAAACTACTTATAGAAATAAAATTCTTCCTCAGTGAGGGTTTCGGCTGTTTGCTCTTTAGTAATCCAAATAGAATCACCATACTCAAAATACTTACAATCAGGGAATTTTAACGTGCTAGAACTGGTAAAAACATTTTTCTCGCCCACTCAGTATATTCCACATGGCCACTGTTATTTATGGCAAACTCCACTCGTCTGGCTCCACATTGTTAGTGATCTACTGATTGCGATCGCTTACTTCTCAATTCCAGCAATGCTCCTCTACTTTGTGCATAGACGGAGCGATTTACCCTTTCTCAAAGTATTCGTTCTCTTTGGAACCTTCATTATTCTGTGTGGCACAGGGCATTTATTGCAGATCTGGACGCTTTGGCATCCAGCCTACTGGTTATCTGGTCTTGAAAAAGCGTTAACAGCGTTGGTTTCCTGCTACACCGCGCTGAAAATGGTTGAACTGCTTCCTCGGTTTCTAGCGTTACAAACACCAGAACGACTAGAAGTAGTCAATCGGGAATTGGCTGAATCATTGAGGAGCAGAAAATCGCGACCACCAGACAGTTAATCCAAAGCGAGAAGATGTCTAGCCTCGGGCAAATGGTTGCCGGAGTTGCCCACGAGATCAATAACCCAGTGAACTTCATCTATGGCAATCTTGCCCATGCTAGAGAGGCCGTTGATGACCTCATTGCATACATTCATACCTGTCAAGCGGAAGCCTCTGTACAATCAGCGGCAGTACAGCAAAAAGCCGAGGAAATTGAGCTTGACTTTCTTGAAGAAGATTTACCCAGACTATTTCAGTCAATGCAGTTAGGAGCGGAGCGAACTCGGCAAATCGTTCTTAGCTTGCGTAACTTCTCTCGCTTAGACGAGTTGCAGGCACATCCAGTCGATTTACACGAATGCCTAGACAATACGTTAATGATCCTGAGTAGTCGTCTTAAGCGAGAAATCACCGTTATCCGGCATTACGACAACTTGCCCAAGATAGAGGGATTTGCAGGCTCCCTCTATCAGGTATTTATGAACATTCTCAGCAATGCCTGTGATGCTCTAGGAGAATGTTCTGGCAGCAAGGAAATTACGATTACAACAGAACAGATCGATCGCGATCGGGTTGCAATCCGTATCGCTGACAACGGCCCAGGAATTGCTCTTGAACATCAGGCAAATCTTTTCGAACCCTTTTTTACAACGAAACCCGTTGGCATCGGCACAGGCTTAGGCCTGTCAATTAGTCATGAGATTGTTGTAGAAAAACATGGAGGTCAACTCATCTGTGCATCGACCATGGGAGTCGGAACTCAATTTTCAATTATTCTTCCTGTTAAACAGCGATCGCAGGCAATGGCACCCCTAGAATTAGCGACTGTGTAAGCTGGAGTTAACTGACTGCACAAATCGTTCATCGAAGGATTTTTTCAGGACGACCGTCTCTTGTCTCATCACGGCAAATATAGAAAAGATTCAACGCTTTTTAAGCATTACGCTAGATGTAGCGTAAACTCTCATCTGAGTGACTGGTTTTGAATAAAGTTCGCTAAGATGAAGCAACAGAAAGCATTGAAGACTATGACACGGGCTGGCGTTGGCATTCGCACCGCTGTGACACGGTCCGAACGTATCACAGGTCAAATTCATGTTTATGATGGTGCCGGAAAAGGTAAATCTCAAGCGGCGCTAGGGGTAGTACTACGGTCCATTGGCCTGGGAATTCACTCTGATTGGCAGACCCGTGTTCTGCTGTTGCGGTTTCTGAAGGGTCCGGGACGTACTTATGATGAGGATGCCGCGATCGAAGCGTTGCAGCTTGGGTTTCCCCATCTTATCGATCAGGTTCGGACAGGTCGGGCAGAGTTTTTGGCCCAAGTGACATTTCCCGATTTGACCGCATGGAAGCGCAACGGGGATGGGATGTCGCAAAGGGGGCGATCGCGTCTGGTCTCTACTCGGTTGTAGTGCTAGATGAATTGAATCCAGTCCTGGATCTGGGTTTGCTGCCTGTGGATGAGATCGTCTCAACCCTAAAACGTAAGCCGGAGCACATGGAGGTCATTGCCACAGGTCGGGCAGCTCCCCAACCGCTGTTAGACATTGCCGATCTGCACTCGGAGATGCGTCCTCACTACCATCGAACCGCTAAAGATCAGGGCATTGAAGGAATTGAGATTTATACGGGAGCAGGTAAGGGAAAATCGACCAGTGCGTTAGGGAAAGCACTTCAGGCCATTGGTCGGGGGATTAGCCACGATAAATCTCATCGGGTGCTAATTATGCAGTGGCTTAAAGGGGGAAGCGGCTACACCGAGGATGCGGCGATCTCAGCCCTTAGCCAAAGCTATCCTAACTTAGTAGACCATCAGCGTTGCGGCAGAGATGCGATCGTCTGGCGTGGTCAGCAGCAGGAGTTAGATTACGTTGAGGCAGAGCGTGGTTGGGAAATTGCACGAGCGGCGATCGCCTCTGGGCTTTATAAGACAATTATTCTCGATGAACTGAATCCCACCGTTGACCTGGAATTGCTCCCAGAAGAACCAATCGTTCAGGCATTGCTTCGCAAACCTCGCGATACCGAAATCATCATTACTGGACGCTGCAAAAATCCCCCGCTTACTTTGATCTCGCCAGCATTCACTCTGAAATGATCTGCCATAAGCACTATGCCGAGAAAGGGATAGATCTAAAACGAGGAGTCGATTATTAACCCAAATAGAATGGTTAGAAATACGTTTCTTGCACAATCATTTCACCTGGCTGGGACGTGCCCGGCGAAGGATAGCAATCAATTGATTATCCGGAATAGGTTCGAGTTGATTTGAAGAAGATCGGTAGATTGAAGCACCAAACGGACGAGAATTTTTATAAATCTCTTAAGATGAACGATCGCGAGATCCTTTAAACCATAAAAACTCTTCTGGGCTAATTCTTAATTTCTTCCGCCACTTCCGCCACTTCGCGTCGATAATTGCGACAGGCGTTCCGTAGGAATCAACATGATGAAAAATCTCTTAAAGCAACCTCTCTTTTATGTGACCCTGTTAGTCATTGGAAGCAGTGCAGGTTGTGGAACCATTGTGGGAATCAATGGTAGTCAGGAGCAGACAAATTCTGTTCCAGTCAACACTCCAGCTCCACAGGCTGCTCTTCCATCTCCCAAACTGAATGATTTGGACTATGTTGCTCAGATTGTTCAACGGGTAGGTCCAGCGGTTGTCCGGATTGATTCAACTCGAACAGTTTCACAGTCTGGAGGAGACTCCTTTTGATCAATTCTTTGGAGAACAAGCTCCATCCCGACAGCAGGTTCAGAAGGGTACTGGTTCTGGATTTATCACCACTGCGGACGGACGAATTTTAACCAACTCCCACGTGGTGTCAGGGGCAGATAATGTAACCGTCGTCTTAAAGGATGGCCGCCGATTTAAGGGAACAGTTGTCGGTTCGGACCCAACCACCGATTTAGCCGTTGTCAAGATTAGTGCCAGTGGGCTTCCAACGGTAAAGCTGGGTAATTCTGATAATCTGTTGCCGGGGCAAGCGGCGATCGCGATCGGCAACCCTCTAGGGCTTAGCAACACCGTCACCGAGGGAATCATCAGCGCGACGGGACGTTCTGCGGCAGATGTCGGCGTCTCAGCAGCAGAACGAGTCAATTTCATTCAGACCGATGCAGCCATTAACCCTGGTAATTCGGGTGGGCCGCTCATCAACTCGTCTGGAGAAGTGATTGGCATCAACTCAGCCATCATCCAGGGTTTCAAGGAATCGGCTTTGCAATTCCTATTAATACCGCCCAACGGATTGCAGAACAGATTGTAACCAAAGGCAAGGCTGAGCATCCCTATTTAGGGATTCAAATGGCTGAGTTAACACCCGACATCCGAGACCAGATTAATCAAAGCAATTCTGGTCTAAAAGTTACTCAGGATCAGGGCGTCATTATTGTGAATGTACAAAACAACTCTCCTGCTGCACGAGGAGGGCTGCGTCCTGGAGACATCATTCAAAGCATTAATGGTACTGGTATCAGCACGTCTCAGCAGGTTCAACAGCAAGTGGAATCTGTAAACCTGGGAAGCACGATGGAGATTGCCGTGAATCGAAATGGACAGACCCAAAAGGTGAGAATCAAACCTGAACCTTTACCCGCCAGAGAAAATCCAAGTTAAAAAGCGGTAACGATTTGGTTTATGAGACCCAAAATGGCTGAAACTATCTGATGCTTCCCGGATTTATAGAGGTGGATTTGAGTTCCTCATAAGCAGAGAGTTGAAGTTTCAGAAATTGGTTCTGTTCTTCGATCACCTTTAGTTCTTCCAGCTTAGACACGATCGTTCGAGTGAAATCGCTTGCTTCAGGCAATTGATCTGCAATCCAAGACGTTTCCACTTCAATGTCAATCATCTTTTGAGCGTGGCGATATTCTCGAATTAGCCGATGATTGTTTGCAATCTGCTGTTTCAAAATTTTCACTACGCTGGTCGAGCGATATATCCGAGCAGAGTAAAGGTGGGGATCTACCTCACCCATTTTTTGCTTCAAGTTTTCAAGCTGCTCAATCAAAACCTGATTGGTTTTGCATTCATGATTGAGTTCCCCAATGCGGTGATCAATCCTGGATTTTTGGATTAACAGCCGTTGATCGCTCAGCAACCGATTTCCTTCTCTGCCCTGAGTTTCCAACGGGGGCTGGTTAATTGAGCGGTATGGGCTAACTTCAAACAAACCAAAATGCCCAGGGCACTCATAACCGACGCTAGAAAAACGCTTGCCCCACTAATGTAGGTACAAATAAGCAGAACAACCGCTGCTGTACCAAGCACCAGACTAAAGTAACCCGGACTGGGAACAGGGTTCGGCAAAACATACCGTTTACCAGTCGTGTGATTGGTAATAGCCACCAGCTTTTTCATGACATAGCCCTGCATGGTGTAAAGCACCGACACCATATCGCCATAGCGCACAGGAACTTCGTCACTTTTGCCAGGTATGGAAAATTGCAGCAGCTTGAGAGAACGATCGGGCGTCGTAATTTGCAGGGTATAGTGCCGCTTGTAAATGTGAGGCAATTTGGACGTCAAAAACAGCAATGTTTCGTATACTGACGAACGCTTTGACAACTTTCCGTGAACAATCCCATAACGGGTATGACAGGATGCACACGTGACCTGAAAAGTCGTACTTTGAAGGTCAGGAATCAGCCTAGAGCAGGAAGGGCATTGGAGCGACAGTTTCATCGAGTTTGGACCCCAGAACAATGGCACAAACTATTGGCACAGATTGCTAGCAAACCGCAGACTATTGGCGCGAATTATTTGGTTTCTTGCGGACTTGATTATTCCCAACAAAAATCTATTTTCAACAGGCGTTATCGGTTACTTTCCGCAACAGAACAGATACAAAAAGCCTGATTTTTGGATCTTAGTACTGTAATGCCATCGCCTGTTGCTTAACGTAATACCGCTTTACACGCTGCCAAGACAAAAGGCAAGGGGCGACGAGTCAGGAGTTGGAAAATGAGCGACACATGAAGAGCTAATAGTGAGAGGACTATCTATAACTCATAGCTCATCGTTATCAATTACTCCTACTCCGCATTGATGATTTTAGGGACTTTGAAAAAATCTCCGTCCCGATCGGGAGCACCGTTCAAAAGCGCTTCTCGATCGGGAAAGGGTTGAAGGTTATCAGTCCGGACCACATTGCTAACGTCGATCGCCCGTGTTGTCGGCTGAACGCCGCTCACATCCAGCTCACTTAACTGATCAAAGTATTCCAAAATACTGCTGAGCTGAGTTGTAAACGTCTCCTCTTCCTGGGGCGTCAGTTCCAGACGGGCAAGGTGAGCAACTTTTCGGACCTGGTCACGATCAATCATGATAAGAATGAGTTTAGAAAAGTAAGCGACTTAAACAGATGCGAAGCATCCAGACGGAAACTTCTGGAATTCCAGAAAATTATTGGTTGAATGCTTCGCCTTAGCCGCTAGAAATACACATCCACTTGAGACCGTCCCGATGTCTTAAGCCAGTTCTGCGCTTCGATGTAGTTGTTGGGAGCCAGGCGAATTGCCCGTTTCCAGTAATCTGCTGCCTGGTCAAATAGGGCATCAGCTTCCTCATCCTTACCCGCTTCCTGTGCCCGCTCTCCTTGGTAATGAAAGATGACAGCAATATTATTTAACGCCTGAGGCAACCGGGGATTCAGGTCGAGGGCCTCATGATAGTAGCCCAAAGCCCTTTCGTGTTCACCATTGCTGGCATGAATGAGGCCAATGTTGTAGAGGACGTAGCTGCGATCGTAGGGGTCCTCTTCTAGCTTGAGGGCTTCTTCATAATTATCCAGGGCCTCAGCATACTCTCCATCCGCCTGAGCAGCCATTCCATCACGGTAGTAAGCAAACGCTTCTTTTTCTTTCTTCGTAGCTGGCAAAAGCTTCAGAATCATATCCGCCATAACGGTAAAGCTCTTGTCGATGAAGTTGTCGTTGCGTTGAGTTCTTGGCATAGGTCGCTTTGTTATCCAGTGTTTGGTTATCGAGACACTTAGGTATGGCGGGAATCAGGTATTAGGGTCAGCAGTAGAAAGGCTGTTGTACCACCTTAGCCTTCTTAACTGCTTTAAATAGCCAATGACTTTAGAAGATCTTTCCGAACGTCTATTAGTTTAACGCTGAGGTGGAACTGTGGAATAGCTAGGGGCAACTAAGACCTATCAGAAATTTTACGACCGAAATTTCACGGTTAACGTTGTCAATGATCCTTCTCACCCGGTCGGGTGAGGAGGATCAGTTAAAACACGCAACACCATCACAAATCATCAGGACAAAATTCACAAACTGTGACTGCTTTTATCACCCACAGGAGTCTGGAAATTGTGCATAGTAGAGTTCAACGGTGGAAGAGTATCGCAGATTACACGCCCTTAACCGCATCATCAGTGTCATCACTAACTACATGGAAACTCTACGGGTTTTCTCTTAGGAGTTACCCACTTTCCACAAAGCCCCATTTATTAAGTGGTTAAACGCAGTTAAATAATTAATTTTGCTACGCAAGCCGTGGTTTGACCTCTTGTAAACATTGCGTCCCAGAGCAATATCTACCCGTTACGAGACGAGGCGTTCTACACGATACATGCGACAAAGCCAGGGTCGGCTACCACACCATGCCCCTGGCTTACTCCACTGTCCAACCGAACGTAAGGAGTTAACTTCACATGGTAAACAAAAAGTACCTGGATATGGATAGGGAGGGACAGTTTGTCAATCCTTCAGCACTGCCACCAAATCCAAGCCTTCATCAGCCCTTGTTCAATCATGATTATGCTGATGCCGCTATCCTTCATCTTTCGGCGTTCTTCAGGAATAACCCCAACCCCATCCTGATATTTTCTTCTGGCGGAGACATTGTAAAGGTGAATCCAGCAGCCGTACGAATGTTGAAACGGCTCCAAATTCAGGAGACAGATCTACTGCCTGGCAATCATCGACAAATTGTAGACGCTTGCGTGAAAGGGGAACTGAAAGAGTGCGGTGTCGAAGTAACGGTTAGCGATCGCGTCTTTGCGTTGACTTACCATTCCTTGTCTTCTTTCAAGATGGTTTACCTGTATGCGATCGAAATAACCGAATATAAACGGGCTGAAAATGATTTGCTACGAATTTTCAACAATACTCTAGCCCTCGCTAAGCGAGTGGTATCGAATTTGCAGACGTTTCGCAAGCAGTTACCTGAGTCAGATAAGCAACGCCAACATCAGGATCCTTTTGCCGATTTGTTTGTGGCAATGGATGGTTGCGTATTTTCAGCAACTAATAGGCCGATCGAACCTGATAGGGAGTAGAGGGTGAGGGAGGAGGGATAAGAGATGAGGGAGGAGGGATAAGGGATGAAAAGGGCTAAAGGCTAAAGAATGAAGGCTAAAATTGCCTCTTAGCCCTTGCCCTCTTCCCTTTGCCCCTTACTCTTGTCGTTTCATCCCTTAACTCTTGCCATCCATCACCCAAAATGCGACTCCTATACTGGAGGTAGTGATAAGCAACGTGTAGAGGGACCGTATGGACCCAAACCCAGACATTATACAGGCGGTTGAACGCCTCGGCTACCGAGTGACTGTTGGTGATGTGGCAGCCCAAGCGGGACTAGATGTAAATCTTGCTCAGCAGGGACTGCTGGCCCTTGCTTCAGAAGCAGGCGGCCATCTCCAGGTGGCGGAATCCGGTGACATCGTTTATCTTTTCCCTGAGAATTTTCGGACCATACTGCGTAGTAAATTCCTTAGCTTACGGCTGCGCGAATGGGGAAGAAGCTTTGGCGTGTCCTCTTTTATTTGATTCGAATTTCCTTTGGAATTCTTTTGATCGTTTCGATCGCGTTGGTCTATCTGGCGATCGTGATGATCATCATTGCAGCAAGCGCTAGCCGGGGGATGGCAACCAAGGTTCTGGCGATGGTGGGTACATGCCCAATTTTTGGTTTGGACCCGATTTCTTTTGGTTCTTCTATCCCAATTACTACGATCGTCCCTACTATCGGCAACGGTCCTACTCCGATGAAAAGCCTTCCATGAACTTTCTGGAAGCAGTTTTCTCCTTTTTGTTTGGAGACGGCAATCCAAATTCGGATCTGGAGGAACGACGATGGAAGGCGATCGGAACCGTCATTCGCAACAATCAGGGAGCAGTGGTTGCAGAGCAAATTGCGCCATATCTGGACAAGGTCGGGCAAGGCTATGCCCACGAGTATGAGGAATACATGCTACCTGTGCTATCTAGATTTGATGGACGGCCTGAGGTTAGTCCCGAAGGTGATATCGTTTATCACTTTCCAGAGCTGCAGACGACGGTTGCTGAGCAACGCTATAAGCCAGTTTCAGCTTACTTAAAGGAGTTTCCCTGGCAATTCAGTCGAGCCAGTTCTGGGCAAATTATCTTAGCTATTGGTTTAGGTGCAGTGCTTCTTATTGGGGCGTTGGCGTTGGGTAAGTTGCTTGTTGGCGGGATTGCAGCCGCGAAAATCGGAGGACTGGTCGCTTTTGTACAGTCCATCTACTGGCTATTGCTTGGGTATGGCACGGCCTTTCTCTCCATTCCATTCATTCGCTACTTCTGGATACAGTGGCGCAATAAAAAGTCGCTGCCCGAAACGAGGAGCGGCAGGAAAGGGCGGTACAGCTTAACCTGGCCAATGAAAAACTGGAGCAGAAGATCGACTACGCCCGCAAATTTGCCGCTGAAACGGTTATCAACAGCAATGACCTGGCTTACACCACAGAACGGGATTATGTGGAGCAGTCCATTGAGCAGGCTGACAAAATTGACGTGGAGTGGCAGCGCCGCCTCGAACAAGGCTCGTAAAATAGTGGACCTAAAAAGCTAAGGATGCGCGGCGTTAGCCGCCGTGGTTAACAGCTCCAAAACCATTACGATTTGGGCACCACCCGTAAAATTTACAAAATTCAGATGTAACTCTTCATGAAAACAATCACGGTTGTGAACTAGTATCAAGTAATACTAAAAGAAGCAATAAATATCAGTATTGATTTACTCTCTAAATACTTCGAATGGCAAGAATTCAGCTTGGAGATATTCTGATAGCAAAAACGGCGACTACTACCGTGTAGTTGAGTGCAAAGACAGTATGGTTTCTTTGATGCGAATCAACGGTTACACTCTGTTCTCTTGCAGCGAGCGGTTTGCAGAGTCGATGTTTCATTCAGCAACGTCTTCCGCGATTGCCTGACCCTAATCTATGCGGGACCAATAGCAGCGATCGCCGCTTCTAGCGCAATTGCAACATGAGTCCAGTGAGTACCACCCTGACAAAAGACGATGTAGGAAACCACGTAATGGGCCATCCGCCGAAAACTCGGATGTACTGCCGTCAATAAAGGTGCCGCCCGCCATTACGAGTTGATCGTCATAACCGGGCATTTCCGCTGGCACCGGATCCAGGTAGGAGCCGATCGGTGAATGTTGCTGAATTGATCGGCAAAAGGCAATTAGTTTCTGAGGAGAGCCTAACCGGACCGCTTGAATTACATCTCGCCGAGGCTGCATCGGGGCAGGATTGACGGCGTACCCCAACTTATCAAACACGTAGGCCGTCAAATGATTTCCTTTCATGGCTTCACCCACCATTTGAGGAGCCAGAAATAGCCCTTGAAACAGGAGGCGATTTTGGTCAAAGGTTGCCCCTCCAGAGCTACCAATACCCGGTGCCGTGAGACGACAGGCTGCCGCTTCAACGAGATCGGCCCGTCCGGCAACATATCCCCCGCAGTGACAATTGTGCCGCCCGGGTTTTAATTAGTGAACCAGCGATTAAATCAGCCCCTATGGCAGTTGGCTCCTGGTTTTCCACAAACTCCCCGTAGCAATTATCCACAACGCAGACAACATCAGGATTTTGCTGCTTGACCAGATGAATTATTTTTTCAATATCGGCAATGGCTAAGCTCGATCGCCAGGAATATCCACAGGAGCGCTGAATCAGCACCAGTCGGGTTTCTGGTTTAATTGCTGTTGCTAAGGCGTGCCAGTCTAAGGTTCCTGCGTCTGTAAGCGCCAGCTCTCGATAACGAACGCCAAACTCTGCTAAGGACCCTTGCAGTTGTCCCCGGATGCCGATGACTTCTTCCAGAGTGTCGTAGGGGAACCAACCACCGCTAGCATTTCGTCGCTGGGGCGGAGGACACCGTATAGCGCACAGGCGATGGCGTGGGTCCCCGAGACAAATTGGACCCTTACGGCTGCTGCCTCTGCTCCCGTAACCTCCGCAAAAATCCGATCTAGCACCTGACGGCCTAAATCGTCATGGCCATAGCCTGACACTCCCGCAAAATGGTGGCTTCCGACTCGATGGTTACGAAATGCGGTCAACACTCGATGCAAATTTTCCTTGACCTGAGCGTCAATTCCAGAAAAATCAGGGAGAGTGCCTGCTCTGCCTCCTGTATTGGGTTAAAGCTATTCATGGGTGCCTCGTTTTCCGGGAGACGCCTTTGGACGTCATTCCCCAATCGTTGTGGTTATACGCAAGCATTTGCTGCGTTCAATCTTTAGAATGATCTAGAATGATCGGGGTTCTATTGTCGCGTAGACCAGGCCACCATATCCACACTTGAGATAAATGAATGACTGTTGCAACTTCTAAAGAGCTAAATTTTGACTGGGCTGTGATTGTGTTCATGGCAATTATCCACGCGGGTGCGCTGTTTGCCTTTCTGCCAGCAAACTTTAGCTGGACAGCGATCGGCTAGCCATCTTCCTGCATTGGGTAACAGGTGGCTTAGGCATCACCCTTGGTTGGCACAGGCTCGTCAGCCATCGCAGTTTTCAAACACCTAAATGGTTAGAATACTTCCTCGTTTTCTGTGGCACGCTTTCGATGCAGGGCGGTCCTATATGGTGGGTGGGTTTGCATCGCCATCATCACTTCTATTCAGACCAGGATGTGGATCACCATGACTCAAATAAGGGGTTTTGGTGGAGTCACATGGGCTGGATGTTCCGGGAAGTTCCTGCTGAGAATGAAGTTCCTCGGTTTACAAAAGACATTGCAGATGACCCGGTGTATCGCTTTTAGATAATTACTTTTTACCGATTCAGATTGTTTTTGCTGTATTGCTTTATTTGCTGGGTGGTTGGCCGTTTGTAGTCTGGGGTATTTTTGTGCGCCTAGTTGTGGTGTTTCATTGCACCTGGCTGGTGAACAGTGCAACTCACAAATTTGGCTACCAGACCTACGATGCGGGCGATCGCTCCACCAACTGCTGGTGGGTTGCCGTCGTGACCTATGGAGAAGGTTGGCACAACAATCACCATGCCTTCCAATACTCCGCCCGTCATGGCATGAAGTGGTGGGAAATTGACATGACCTGGATGACGATTCAGTTTCTCCAGGCACTAGGACTGGCAACGAAAGTAAAGCTGGTAGAAAAGGAAGGGTAAGGGGTAAAGGATGAGGGATGAGAGCGGAGGGATGAGTTCACAGGAATGAAATACAAAACAGACGGTTTTCATCCTTCATCCTCATCCCTCATCCCTCAAAATTGCCCTGTCCCTTGAATAATGTGTTTCACCGTCGTTAGGGTCTCAAGGCTGATTAACCCGCGACGGTGACCTTTTGGCTTGACATTCCTAAGAAAATAGAGTTGCCCCGCTGGGGATTTCGGTAAAAACGGGGGAGGCGTTGATAAATACAGAGGCGCTGTTGACGCTGAGCGCAAACTGGCGGCTTTCCTGATAAGACTCCGTAACTAAACAGTCCGCATGACCGCTGCTATGGAAGTTAATCCAGTCGATCGCGGACTCCAAACTATCCACCACCTTGAAAGCAATAACCTTTGATAGGTAAGCCTTCTGCCACTCGGTATCGTAGGTTAGCTTCAGGTCAGGGAATTCTTCTACCAGTTCAGCATCCCCCTAACCTCAAATCCCTTCTCTCTTAAACTGTTCCACAGCATAGTCAGAGAGGAGGGGTTTTGATTGCGGTGAATCAATACTTTTCGATCGCGTTTACAGGGTCAGGTTCACTCTGGTGGCTGTCTAAAATTATCCAGCGAGCGGCGTCTAAACTGCCCGAGGGGACCAGTAAAGGTAGCAGTTACCCATCGCCGATTTCAACACGGGGGCGGTTGCTTGACGAACGATTTGCTGCACCAGACTGGGACGACCGTAGGGAATGATTAAATTCAAATACTGATCTTGAACAATCAGATCGCGGACAGACGTTCCCTGGTCTGAGTAAAGCATCTGCAAGCAGTCTGCGGGTAATCCGGCTTCCTCGATCGCAGAATATATTGCCTGACCAATTACGAGATTAGAATTACTCGCCTCACTGCCACCCTTCAGAATAACGCTATTGCCGGATTTAACGCATAATCCTGCCGCAAGCGCACCTAGCTCAGGAAAGGCTTCATAAATCAGAGCAATGACTCCCAACGGCGTAAGTTGAGAGTAGGTCTGATTTTGGTTGATTTGATGCGGCGCATGCAGAACCTGTCCGAGAGGATCAGGCACTTCGCTAAGCCGCTGCAAGATTTGAATAATTGACTGGATACGCTCAGGCGTCAACTTCAGCCAGTCGAGAATGAGGTCGGGGACTGCCATCTCCCGACTAGCCTCCAGATCCAACGTATTTGCTTCCAAAATCTCATCCTGGCGAAGCTTTAACGCTTGTGCCATCAATTGAACGGCCCGACTACGCATAGTCCCTTTAGTGGTCGCCATTTCTAAAGATGCGTGGTGAGCACGTTGAACGGCGGCAATGGGATCGGCGGACGGGCTAAACGAATCAGTTGTCATCGAGCTACCGTCTATAAGCGAGCAGGACCATAAGGGCAGGGAGAAGCATCAGCAACAGTAATACGATCGCCCAAATAAGAAAGATGCCAGGACTGGACGGCGAACGAAATGTTATAAACAACCCAATACAGAGGGCAATCAGAATAGCTCCAAGTGCAAATGGCAAGTAGCTTTCCCCCAAGCGGGAATTGGCAGTACTCCATTGATGCCCCGTCCAGCGCCAGGTTCGTTTGTAGGGGTAGTTAGCGGAAAGCTGCTCCAGGATGTATCCACTATCTTCAACAATAAAAATCTGTTGGCAACGATTGCACCCAAACGCTTCTGTTAAAGCAATCTGAGTTAAACGCCCTCGACGGCGGCAAGGGCATGGATACTCCTGAGATAAATCAATCTTTTGAGCTTTTGAGGTTGCACAGGCGGCAGTAGAACAAAAACTTCTGGCAAAGATCATCACAAATATCCAAGCTAGAACAGTGCCGGTTCACCAAATATTTATCTCCAGTAGCCACCAACCGGGCACCACAATCACAAAAGGACTGGTCGCAATCCTTAGATCGATACAGTTTATGGAAATATTACCACTCACCCCCAAATCTGAACTCCGTATCTGGCGTGACTGTCCAACTTGGCTCAAGCTTGTGATGAAACTATTGTGTTGAGACAAAACCATCCCACCTAAAGTCTAGATCATGATTATGCCAAGAATTTCCTTGATTAAAGCGGGTAACGCGATTCGAACGCGCGACATCAACCTTGGCAAGGTTGCGCTCTACCACTGAGCTATACCCGCAAATTTGAAGGGTCCAATATCGTCCTGAAATTAAACCACCCCTAGGACAAATTTGAGACGGGCTGAAGGAGATTATACCGATAAATCACGACAGAAGCATTCAGCCCAAATTCACAGTTATGGTAAGCGGTATGGCTGCAATACGGTTAAGGCGTGATTTCTCTATAGAAAGAGATTCCGAATGCACGAAGTTGATGGAATATTACGGTGCGAAAAGCACCAAAACACTCATCAAACCTCTCTCACCCTTTGTCCCATTCAATACTTAATTCAGGATAAAAGCCTTTTGCAGTTGCTGAAGAATTAACAAAGTCATGGCTGAATTACCGCTTCCCTTGATTCTGACGCTGAAGCTTGACCAGAAAACGTTTCAGTATTTTGACCAATTACGTCAACAGCATTTTCCACCTGAAAGGAATTATTTATCTGCCCACATTACTCTTTTTCATGCGCTGCCTGGCAATCAAGACATCTCCATTCGGCAAACATTGCAAGCATCCAGTTCGGGTGTTTCACGCGTGCCCCTCACATTTCCAAAACCACGGTTTTTTGGTAGAGGCGTTGCAGTAGAAGTGGACTGCCTTGAGCTTGTTCAGTTCCGTAATCAGCTAGCAACCGTCTGGAGCAATTGGCTCAATCGCCAGGACCAACAGCGCTATCAACCCCACATTACAATTCAAAACAAAACTACGCCTGAAACCGCTCGGCAACTTTACGAACAGTTTATTAATGAATGGAAGCCTTTTGAAGGATACGGGGAGGGCTTGTTGCTTTGGCGGTACAAAGGAGGCCCGTGGGAATTAGTGGATGAATTTGCTTTCAAGTAAAACCAAGCGGTATTGCATTACTAACCTGCCTCACCCTTCCAATTCCCTAATGCACGCTACAAACCAAAGAGCGAAAACAACCAAATAGATAGTCACCATAGTTGGTTCTCTAAATATTGACCTACCGTTTCTCGCAACCAAGTCCGTCCTTATCCCGATCAAAATGATGTGGATCGGGTTGTAATACTTTGAAATTCCGGTAAAGAATGTCTTTGCAGTCCAGGTCTGGAGGTGGACTTGGGATGCAAACGGTAGGGTAGGAGCGGTCACACTTGCCTGGCCGAGCCAGTATTGGTTGGATTTGGAGCACAGATAGCGCACTTGCCATAACTAACCCAAAGAGAAACAGGAAGAATCGGCGCACAAGAGAATCTCACAATTTCCTACTCTCTTCAATCCTTGTTCGAGATTCCATTACGCTGTTTGCCACGATCGCCAATTCTTCAACAATCTACGAACGGGAAGTTTTGGACTGCTACTTCTGCTAGCAGGTGCAAACGTTTAACGATGAATACCCCTATGGTTGATTGTTTCTCTGGTGAATGTAATTACTATCAGAGAATTTGAGGTGGTTATGTTGCTGTGAAATGTGGGTTACAGAAAAACTTAAGCAGAGAAATTACGTTCTTTACAGAAGGGGTGGGTATTGGACATGAAGACGCATCTGGCCAGATTGATTTCTACAAGTGTTGGGATCCTTAGCGCCACCGTGCTGTCTTCAACGATTCCAGCTATGGCCCAAAACAATTCTGTTCAGGACGGTTCTACACAAAACAACCCTATCCAAAATGACTCATCCCAACAAAATGAGCCAAACTTTGCTAGCACGGAGTCCTCATTTAGCATTGTTGATCATCAATTCATCACCCATGCCGCTCAAGGCGATATGACCGAGATCAAGACTAGCCAGTTGGCGTTAGAGCGTTCTCAGAATCCGCAGGTAAGACAGTTTGCTCAAATGATGATTGACCAACATACGCAGTCGAGCGAGCAACTCAAGCCTTTAGCTGAGCGAAAAGGAGTAGCGTTGCCAGAATATCTCGGAGCGGACAATCAATCGCTGCTGCTTCAACTCACAAAGCTTTCCGGTGCTGAGTTTGATCAGGCGTATATGAGTGGACAAATACTGGCCCACGCGACGGCCCAGGGCTTATACCGAAACGAGCAGCTACAGGGATCTGATCCAGACGTAAAAGCATTCGCAGATCAGTTCTTTACAATTATTGCGTCACATTACCGTATGGCAGCAGGTATGGCTGCTGGACACTAGCACCAGGCAACAATCTATAAATGCCATGATAGGCTTGCAGCCCTATCTAAGCGAAGAGAATAAAGATGAGTTTTTCGCAATATGAGCAAGCAGCAGTAGATAAAGCTCTGGAAGAGTTTGCTGATCGACTGGACGCCATTAACGAGCAGGAACTTAGCGTGAGGCGAAGCTTAACCATGTTCAGTCTCAGTCACGAACTGGCGAGAGCTAACCAGGCGTGGGAGGCTTTTCAGAACGGGGAGCTTGAGGAGCTTGGGAATATGAGAAAAGCCTTAAACGAATCGCCGCCAACGCTTTAATCGTTCTATCTCTTCACTATCAAGAAGAACACATCTCATAAATCACGGCTTCTTTGCAGGTAAGCCCATTCGCCAATGCTTGAAGAAGGTTGTAACTGATTTCTCTTTAACGAAGCGGGTAACGCGATTCGAACGCGCGACATCAACCTTGGCAAGGTTGCGCTCTACCACTGAGCTATACCCGCAAATTCAGACGATTTCTAGGTTCGCAGAAGACGCTGTACTCTGTCAACCTATTCTTTAGATTTTAGATGATTGAGCTTCAAACTGGGATGCTTATGAACGTTTAAAGCCTTCATTCTGTGGATACCATTCACTATGGACAGCATTCACTTAAGCGGAATTCGTTGTTATGGCTATACGGGCGCTTTACCTGAAGAGCAGGTGCTAGGGCAATGGTTTGAGGTAGATCTCACGCTCTGGCTCGATCTCTCCATCGCCGGAAAGAGCGATCGCCTGGAAGATACCCTTGACTACCGCGCCATTATTGAGGGCGTTCAACATCTCGTCAAAACCTCGAAGGTAAAGTTACTGGAGCGGCTAGCCACCACGATCGCCGATTCCGTGTTGCATTCAGAATCGTCTTCCGCTATCCCGCTGCAACGGGTGCAGGTCTGTTTGACGAAGCTTGCCGCGCCTATTCCCGATTTTCTGGGAAAAGTGACCATTGAAATTACCAGGACTGATGCAAGGGTGTGTGAGGATTCTTTGTAATCGGCAATCGGTTATTGGCAATCGGTTGAACGTGCCATTCCCCATTGCAGGGTACCCCGTACCTGTGTAAACCCTTGACTATGAGAGGGCAATGAAGATAGAAGCCCCATTTAATTACCGGTAGGTAACTGAATGGGGCTAGAGACGCAGTTAGGAGGTATCTCGCCTTTCAAGTTACCTAGAGAATTTCACGTTATGCCCTTCTTTTAATAAGTTCTTAAACCTTTTGGCTTTTGGTAGTACCAAAGTCGTAAGGATTTTGGAGCTGTTAACGCTGGCGGCTAGCACCGTGCATCATTACCTTTTAGGTCCACCTGGCTTTTTACCCCAACCCTCAAGCCTCTCATATCATTTGTTTGTGTGCCAGAATTGTACGATCAGGGGACCTAACGCTGCTTCACTTACCAACCTGACACTGCATGCTGGAAACGTTGCTTAATGGACGCTACAGACTAATTCAAATACTAGGCAGCGGTGGTTTTGGGCAGACCTATATTGCAGAGGATACTCAGCAAATAGGCTCTCCCAAATGTGTTGTTAAGCAGTTCAAGCCAGCCCGTCAGGACAAAGATTTTCTCCATATCGCCCGCCGACTTTTCTCCAGTGAGGTCGAGACTCTAAGAAAACTGGGTAGCCATGACCAGATTCCTTCATTATTGAATAACTTCGAGGAAGGGCAAGAATTTTATCTCGTTCAGGAATATGTTGAGGGGCAACCGCTGAGCGACGAACTCGACTTTGTGAATCGCTTACCAGAGGATGAGGTCATTGCTCTTTTGCGGGACGTCCTGCACGTTCTGGAATTCGTTCACGAGAACCAGGTGATCCATCGCGACATCAAGCCAGGGAATTTGATACGGCGGCAGCGCGACGGCAAATTTGTCTTGATCGATTTTGGGGCCGTTAAGGAAATTCAAACTCAAATTATGGGTGAACCAGGCCAGACAAACTTGACGGTCGGCATTGGCACTCAAGGTTATGGACCTAGCGAGCAGTTGATGGGAAAACCTCGCTACAACAGTGACCTATATGCGTTGGGGATGACGGCGATCGAGGCGTTGACCGGACTACCACCCTATCGGCTACAAACTCACCCCAAAACAGATGAGGTTCTTTGGCAGCAGCGAACAGAGGTCAGCCCAAAGCTGAAGACTATTCTCAGCCAAATGACGCGCTATCACTTTAGTGACCGCTATCAGTCTGCACAGGACGTCTTAGAAGCATTGGAGAAGCCCCGGAAGCGTTTCTTCAGGAGCTATCCCAAGCGGTTACGGAAATGCCAACGGACAGCACTCGCCTTCCGCCGACCGCCCTAGCCCCACTTGAAACTGAGCCAACCCGTCAGCCATCAACCTCTCCAGACTCGATCGAAGCTCCACTTCAGCGACGTACTCCCAGAGCTGCGCTCTCCATTGGAATTGCTAGTCTCACCGCAATAGCAATGATTCTAGGCATACGCCAGTTGGGCTGGTTGCAATCCGCAGAGTTAAGGATTTTTGACCGAATGGTGCAGTTAAGCCCAGATCCGGGTCCAGACCCGCGATTACTGGTGGTTGGAATTACAGACGCTGACATTCAAGCGCAAAAGCAATTTCCTCTGTCCGATCGTTCCGTGGCACAGGTGCTAAGAGCGCTAAAAGCATACAAGCCAACTGCGATCGGGTTGGACCTGCTGCGTGATGTTCCCCAAGAACCGGGTCGCGCCGATTTGACAAAGGAGTTGAAGGCTCCCAACGTGATTGCGATTACCCAGTTGGGCAATGCAGGAGTGCCCGCAACTCCCTCTCCTCCGGGTGTTCCATCCAAACGGGTTGGGTTTAACGACCAGGTTTTGGACGACGATGGCGTTATCCGACGCAACCTGCTGTTTGCAGACAGCAAAACTTCGACCCTCTATTCCTTCTCACTGCGATTAGCGTTGACCTACTTAGCAACTCAAAAATCTTGCCTCAGCCAACTCAGGACAATCCAGATGTTCTCCAGCTTGGCCGAGCAGCATTTAAGCCCGTGGACAATTACGCGGGTGGATACCAAAATCTCGATGCTCGCGGATACCAGGTTCTGCTTAAGTATCGGGGCAGATCTGTAGCCCGCCAGGTCAGTATGGGCGACGTTTTAAATGGAACCGTAAAGCCAGAGTGGGCGAAAGACAAGGTCGTATTAATTGGCACGACAGCAATTACCGGCAAAGATTTATTCTTCACGCCTTATAGTTCCGCAGAGCAGGAGAATCCCAAAATTGCGGGGGTTCTGATCCATGCCAATTCTGTCAGCCAAATTTTAGAGGCGGCTTCGGGGGACGATCGCTCTTCTGGTATTGGAATGAATCCGTGGAGAGTCTGTGGATCGTTGGATGGGCGATCGCGGGTGCTGCCCTTGCTTGGTATGTTCAGCGTCCCCTTATTCTGGCACTTGGCGGAACCCTCCTCCTTGCTATTCTGGGGTCTACCTGCTTTCTGCTCTTCCTTCAAATGGGATGGGTGCCCCTTGCAGCACCAGCATTCGCGGCAATCTTATCGGGTAGCGCCGTTATCGCCTATCGAGCCTACAAGGTGCCGCGAGTAGACACTTAAGGAGAATATTGACATGGTGTACACCTAACACTAAGATTGACTTGGTGTTGAATATACACAAACAGGGAGTTGCTTTACTGAAGTTGTATTCAGTGAGTTTAAAGGTGAGGAATCGAGGGTAGGATATGCCGCTTCCACACTTGAGGGTTGGCGCAAATTATCGGAGGCCAACGTGAATGTTAGGGGCGATCGCAGGTGACATGATTGGCTCGATTTACGAGTTTGACAATATCAAGGTCAAAGATTTTCCGTTGTTTAGTAAAACGAGCACATTTACGGATGATTCCATTTTGACGATTGCGATCGCAGACGCTGTTTTGAACGATCGTGACTATCAGAAGACCCTGAGGGATTACGTCCAGCGTTACCCAAATCCAATGGGACGTTACGGTTCTCGTTTTTGGGGATGGGCAACCTCTGAAGCGTCTGACCCCTATAACAGTTGGGGGAATGGTTCGGCCATGCGAGTAAGCGCGATCGGGTTTGCATTCGACGACTTAGAGTCTGTGTTGCTAGAAGCTCAACAAAGCGCAGCAGTGAGCCACAATCACCCAGAGGGCATCAAGGGGGCACAAGCGACGGCAGCCGCAATTTTTCTAGGTCGTCAGGGGCAAAGTAAGGCTGAAATCAGGTCTTATATTGAGACAAATTTTGGCTATGACCTAAGCCAAACGGTGGACGACATTCGCCCGGTTTATCAATTCAACGAGTCCTGTCAAAAACGGTCCCCGAAGCGATCGTGGCGTTTCTTGAATCAACCGATTTTGAAGATGCGATTCGAAATGCAATTTCCATTGGCGGTGATAGTGACACGATCGCATGCATCGCAGGCAGCAGCTGAAGCATTTTATAAGGGTGTTCCTGAACTGATCGCGTATGAAACAATGATTCGTTTGGACCAGCGTTTATACGACGTTGTAGAGGCATTTCAGACTCAATATGTTGCTTGCTTTAAATAGCAAAAACTCCCCAGTTTCTTCGCAATTTGCCCAATCGGTACACTGCGCCAGAGGAGTTAGCAAAGGATAAAGCGAGTCAAATCATTTCTGGTTATACCACGCCATTTTTAAATGGTACGGAAATTTTTTGAGATAGGGTTATGCCGTTGAATTTAGGATACTTGAACGCTGATGGCTGGCAGCTTTCAGCAAGTTTAGTTTAATTAAGCCCACCTAGCTAGCAGGAGTAACTAACGAGATTTCAACGAGATTTCTTGGATTGCATTATTAAAAAATTGAGGATCGATACCCTGGCTCAGAAATGTACTTATCGAGTTTTACGTCTCAATCTAAAAATGAGCAGTGTCGATTTATAGCAGCACTAAACTTGAATCCAACCATTCACAATCACTTGGTGGAGTGCCTGATAGCGAGTTCGCGCTTTCAATTTAGTAAGAATGTTGTTGATGTGAAATTTAACGGTGCTCTCGCTAATGATGAGGTGGTTAGCAATGTCTCTATCGCGCAGTCCCTGAGCTAACAACGCCATGATTTCCTGTTCGCGATCGGTCAACATTTGCGAATCCGTTTCTGACTCTGACTCAATTCCCCACGTTTCTCCCTGCATGACCCGCTCCACTGCGTCCCGTAGTTGACCTGGGCGGATCGACAGGTCAAGTTTCGCTTTAGCAGTTTTTGGGGTTGCCTTAGCATGCGCCGCGATCCACAAAACCAAATCAGCAGATTTAGCTTGGGCCAAATCATCGGTGAGTAAGGGAATGGTTGGATTGATCGTTGGACAGACGGTTAGCCCTGCTAAATAAGCCAGGTGCGTAAATGCCATTTGTAGAATCGGTGATTCACAAGCAATACCCACTCGTGGTCCCAAAACACAACCAGGGTAGGGAAGTGTCAACACCATCTGAAACGCTTTTGATTAGCTCCAGTATGAATTTGAAGCGTGCCGCCCAGGCAGGATGCTGCAAAAACCAGGTCGCCAAACGCCAAAATGATTTTCTCACTATGTCCTTCACCTTCTGAAGGCGTACTTTCCGACAGGGAAATCATGGCTTCTAACGAGATGCTTTGGGAGCCATAGGTGAGCCGACAATAGATGCAGAGGATGTTGCTTAATATTTCAGCCGTTCGCAGAAATATGCAGGTAATTGCTGTTGTAAGTGGACGTTCCGTTCCTACCAGGATCATCCGAGTATTGTCTAACAAGCCAGACAACTGCTCAGACAGAGGAGCACAGCGACTCAGGGCAGACGTTGAGTACGACAACTGTGACTGTTTTGACTGCTGGTACTGGAGGGCCGTTTCGAGTGCAACAGTAACCGTGGTGCAAATTCCCTGCAACACCTCCAAAACTCTGAGGCCATTGGGTGTTGGCTAAAAACGGCTAACACTCCAACCACATGGTTCGAGCTAACGAGAGGATAGCCAGCAAAACCCTGAATGCCTTTTCGATCGCCCATTGCCGGTCCCTTACCCAGGTTTCCTCAGCTAATTGATTGCTCAGGAAGGGAATACAGTTTTGAGCGATCTTCCCAACCTTAAACGCACCCATTGGCACTCTGGCAAAGGATCCATCGAGACGGGTGTACATGCCCGATGATGCAACCAGTCTTAATGCAGTGCGATCGGGTTCAACTATCCAAATGCGAGCAAACGCACAATCAAACTTTTCAATCAGACCGTCTGTTACTCGGCGAGCAATCTCCTCCGGTTCCAAACAACCACTTAAACTTCGAGCAATTTGGTTGCCCTGCTGCAAGTCAAATATAAGTCGGGTTGAATCCAGTAATCCAAGAGTCGGCTCAGCCACTCAAAATTGCTGCGAAAGGTCACTAACCTATTGACGCGCAATTCCCAGTTCAACTCTGTATAGTAGGTGACAGATGGTAGGGGGCAGGGGATAGGTGAAGGATAAGGGATGAAGGATAAAGGATAAAAATATTCCCTTTTTACCCTCTCATTGGCCCATCATCTTCTTACCTATTCATCTCCCCTATTGTGGGTTTCTTTGAAAAAGCTTACGCAGGTCATTGGTAATTGGTAATGGGGAATGGCACGTTCTACCAATGACCAGTTTCCAATTACCAATTACCGATTGCAGAACATTTACACGCATCCTTGCGTTCTGTTTGCGTTAACTTTTATGCCCCGAAATCGCTCTTTTGCTGCTTCAAACGATTCTCGCATCGCTTCTTGAATTCGTTTGGGGTCGGGATTCTTACCACCCATCAGGTCTCCAAAGTAGACACAGGCAGCTTCTCCTAGCGCCCAGGTATAGGCAGCGGCCCATGAAGCAGCAATAACGCTACCAAAACCGGGAATAAATTTGATCAGTTCTCGCCCGATCGCCTGTGCTAGAAATCCTCCGGCGATCGCGCTCACAATTCCCCCGGTCTGAGAAGGGGTCAATGTTTGGCCGTACAGTTTCCCTAACAGCCCCACTAATGAGACCTGGAGCGCCGTCAACACTGGCATCGTTGCGAAGGGGAGGGAACCGCTGCCAGGGTCGCCGCCATGATGGAAAAGGGCAAAATATAGCGCCGTCCAGCTTCCCGATAAAGGTTCCCTAGCTGATCGCCTGCTTTCTGCTCCAGCAGTTGGTGAATGGCACGGGCCTCTGCTTCTGGCAGAAGTTCTGCGATCGTGTTAACCAGGGTTTCCAACCCATAAAACGTGGGATGGAACTCGTCCTCCTCCAGCGTGAAGTCGATCATGACAGACTGGTCATACAACCCGGCAAAGGCTTCCTGAATGGCCGCAAAGGCACGCTTAACATCCTCAAAATCAGGAGGGTAGGCTGGGTGGTCCGTAATATCTGCTGGATACACTTCATGCAGACAGGTAACGGCCAATAAACAGGGAACGTCTCGATGCTGCTTACGAATCTGGCTAGCGATTTGACGCAGGGTATCGGTTGCAAAATCGTTAATCTTAACAGTAAGAATCAGCACCCTGGCCCGTTGACCGTTCTCCTGGCCCAATTCTCCAAGCAATTCCTCAACAACCGTTGTGGTCTCTTGAGAGACGTCTCCCAGCCCTACCGTGTCTGTAAACACAAGCAATGGCAAATCGTCAGTAGGATAGCTGTATCGCTGTGTATGCTGGGTATGAGGTCGAAATCCCTGGCCCACAATGTCAGCGGAAACTCCTGTTAACCCGCGCACGATCGAGCTTTTGCCTGACTGTGGCTTTCCCACCAATAACGCTTCTGTTGTCGGCAGCTCTGACCGGACTCGTTCCAGAATTTCTGAAACCTGGGACTCACTGACGTTAAACCAGGAGGTCAGTGTTTGGGCAATCAATCCACCGGAACGAGGCGCTTCCAGCCTCCACTGATGCCACCCCAGACATCGGGCAGCCCAGCAAACCAGTTTGTCTGCTTCGTGTCATTCCGTGCCTTAGTAGATAACTCGCCTGATTCCTGGATTGTGTCTTTAGGAACCGCTTCCGGTTGCTCTGACATGGAAATTATCGACTAGTGATCTGTCATCAAACTTGGCACACGCCTAGAGATCCTCACGGGGTTCGCTGGGCGTTCCAGGCGAGGATTCATAAAGCGCGTCTAGCTGCTCACGGGCGTCTTCCACGCTCATAGAGCGCATCACAAGTAGAGGCTCATCAATCACATTCCCGGAGGAGTCGAGCAGTTCTGGGTGAGGCGAATTTAATCTGGAGGACTGGCCAGATTGTTGTCCACCTGCGCCCCAGCCTCTGGAGGAATGACGCTGAGACTCAATACCCAACATCATCATGTTGCGAATTAGGTTACCAACTGCCAAAAACGCCAGTAATGTAAATACAACAACGTAGAGCAGATGTAATAACATAATGCTTCCCCCAGGGTTCTGACAGCGTAATTAAGGAATTGACCAGCGTATTCTTAAAAAGACGAAATATTTAGCAGTCTTAGTTTTTCTAAAAATGTAGCTACCAAATCTAGCTACTAGTGTCGCAAATTTTGCATGATTTCTAAATACCCTTTTCGGTAGACCCCCTTCCGTGAAACCGCATTACAACCTGCCAGCACTCAGTAACCAGGTTGTGCCAGGGTGTTAGAGCAGACGCTTCGATACCAACTTGGCCATCGGTTGCGTCAAAGAGCATTCTGGCAGTACTGACTTCCTGCTGAGCAGTGCTGACACGCGCTAGCAGGTCTGCTTGCTCCTCAGTCGTTAGAAACGGAATGTCCTGCGTTTCAAGGAATATGCGCGATCGCTCAAACCAGTATTGAAAATCATCCAGGAGCGGTTCCAGGATTGTTTTAAGCAAGTTTGAATCTGGCAAGTTAGGGTTGGACATCGGAATATTAAACCAATACTGTAAATCTACTGTTCCCACAAACTCATCTTAGCGAGTTTTAAGAAACTTAAATAATATTTACATTCCTAATCCTTTACGGAAACTCAAGCGTCGGACGTGTTTTCTGCCTTGAGTCCTACATACGTTAGACTGGATCTTTGTTAGAATTTGTCTAGATAACTATCGGCATGGCTTTTCGGGTGTGTAGATCCAATTTGCTGAGGCGGCGGTCAGAAAGGGACCAGGCTGCAACGAACAGGCGGGAGCGAACTATTTAGGGGCGTGCTCACGCTCCCTTGCAAGTTGTAGTGTTTTGCTTCCTCTGTTGTTTATTCGCGAGTAAGACTATGCCTGACGCAGAATCCTCATCAAATCAGCCTGAAAACGTTCACTTACCAAAGACCAGCGAGTCGGAACCCCTGAAGAAAATTCGCCATACGGCCTCGCATGTGATGGCGATGGCTGTACAGAAGCTGTTTCCTAAGGCTCAAGTAACGATCGGCCCCTGGATTGAAAGCGGCTTTTACTACGACTTTGATACTCCAGAACCCTTCACCGAGAAAGACCTGAAGGCGATCGAGAAGGAGATGATTAAAATCATCAACCGCAAGCTTCCAGTGATTCGGGAAGAAGTCACTCGAGAAGAGGCTGAACAGCGTATCAAAGCGATTCAGGAACCCTACAAACTCGAAATTCTAGAAGGATTGGAGGATCCCATCACGATTTATCATTTGGGCGACCAATGGTGGGATCTGTGTGCAGGTCCGCATGTAGAAAATACTGCCGACATTAATCCGAAAGCGATCGCCCTGGAGAGTGTTGCCGGAGCTTACTGGCGCGGGGATGAGACCAAAGCTCAACTCCAGCGCATCTACGGCACCGCTTGGGAAACCCCAGAGCAGTTAGCGGAGTATAAACGCCGCAAGGAAGAAGCCCTCCGACGGGATCACCGCAAACTTGGTAAGGAACTTGGTTTGTTCATTTTTTCGGACCAGGTAGGACCAGGATTGCCGCTGTGGACCCCCAAGGGAACCGTGCTGCGATCGGTTCTAGAAGATTTTTTGAAGAAGGAGCAGCTTAAACGTGGCTACCTGCCCGTTGTCACGCCCCACATCGCTCGTGTGGATTTATTTAAAACCTCAGGCCACTGGCAGAAGTATAAGGAAGACATGTTTCCGTTGATGGCTGAGGATGAAGCCTCTGCCGCCGAGGAACAGGGCTTTGTTATCAGGCCAATGAATTGCCCATTCCACATTCAGATTTATAAGAGTGAGCTTCGGTCCTACCGGGAACTGCCGATTCGATTGGCAGAGTTTGGGACTGTTTATCGATTTGAGCAATCGGGCGAATTAGGCGGGCTAACCCGTGTTCGGGGTTTTACGGTGGATGACTCTCACCTGTTTGTAACGCCCGAGCAGCTTGATCAGGAGTTTCTCAATGTTGTGGATCTGATCCTGAGTGTGTTCAAGAGCCTGCAGCTGAAGAATTTCCGAGCGCGGCTGAGTTTTCGCGATCCCAATTCTGATAAGTACATTGGCTCAGATGACGCGTGGGAAAAAGCGGAGGGAGCGATTCGCCGAGCGGTGGAATCTCTGGATTTACCCCACTTTGAAGGAATTGGGGAAGCCGCATTCTACGGTCCTAAGCTAGACTTCATCTTCCACGATGCCCTCGATCGCGAATGGCAGCTTGGTACAGTTCAGGTTGACTACAATCTGCCGGAACGCTTTGGTTTGGAATACGTTGCCGAAGACGGTACCCGCAAACGTCCAGTCATGATTCACCGTGCGCCGTTTGGTTCTCTGGAACGGTTGATTGGCATTCTGATTGAAGAGTATGCAGGGGACTTTCCGCTGTGGTTGGCCCCCACTCAAGTTCGGCTACTTCCGGTGGCGGAGGAGTTTCTGCCCTTGCCCATCAGGCTGTGGCGCAAATGAGCGCGATCGGCGTTCGGGCGGAGGTGGATACCAGCGGGGATCGCCTTGGTAAGCTGATCCGAAATGGGGAAAAGGATAAAATTCCGGTGATGGCGGTTGTTGGCGTTAAGGAGGTGGAAGCAAACGCCCTTAGCATCCGTACCCGTGCTGCTGGTGAGCTAGGTGCCCTTTCAGTTGCTGAGGTGTTGGAACGACTCAAGGCAGCGAACGAAAATCACGGCAACTTTTAATTACGGCGACCTTTGAGGATGAACCAGGTATGGATGCCCACGAGAAGCTGAAGAAAGTCGATACGGCTACCCTTGAACAGGCGATCGCGCAGGTCGTCTCCGACGCAACTGGCTGGAAGTACACCTGCAACGTGGCTGAGATTGAGTATGGCGAGCTTGGCAAAGCCCAGGTCAAGCTAACGCTTGAAACATCTGAGTGGTTGAATGTGAACTTAAAAGCGGATTAGTGGAATGGCTAATCCGTGAGTGAGGGTTTAACCCTGTTCCGTCTGAAGGGGCGTTCCATGCGGCGTCCTTTCAGACGGTCAACTACGTTTCTGGAACACACTCCTTACTTGCCCCAAATGCAGGGTTGGTGTAGGTTAGCGATCGCCCAGTCATTTCTTCTCTAAACTCTTCCTCTACTCATGCGCGCTTACTCTCTTCTGGCACCCGCCAAAATTAATTTGTATTTGGAGATTCTGGGCGATCGACCAGACGGTTTCCACGAACTGGTGATGGTGCTTCAGAGTGTGGATCTTGCCGATCGAATTGATTTAAGGCTTAACGGCAGCCAGACCATCTACATCGAGTGCAATCATCCCGAGGTGCCTAACGACAGCACTAATCTGGCTTATCGGGCTGCTGATCTGATGTACAGGCAATTTCCGGAGTGTGCCTCTCGTTTTGGTGGAATCGATATTCTGATCCAGAAACACATTCCTGTGGGCGCTGGTTTAGCGGGCGGCTCAAGCAATGCAGCAGCAGTTTTGGTCGGACTGGATCTGCTTTGGGGCTTGGGGTTGACCCAAGATGAGCTAGAAGAGTTGGGGGCCACGTTGGGTTCGGATGTGCCGTTCTGCATTGGAGGGGGAACGGTTCTGGCGACGGGCCGGGGGAACAGCTAGACACCATGCCCAGCCTGGATCACCTCTATGTCGTGCTGGCGAAGTACAAAAGTTTAGCGGTTTCTACCCCTGGGCGTACAAGACATACCGCAAGAATTTTGGCGGTACGTATCTGAAAGATTCAACCGATTTAGAGCGACGGCGGCAGCAGGTTCATTCTGGTCCTATGCTAAACGCGATCGCCCAGCGCAACGGTGAACAAATTGGGCAACGACTTCACAACGATTTGGAAAAGGTTGTGTTGCCTGAGTTTCCTGCGGTGCAACGCTTACGGGACACGTTTCAACAGTTAAAACCACTGGGAACCATGATGTCGGGTTCAGGACCAACCGTGTTCGCCCTGGTGGAGTCTCAGGATGCAGCACAGGAGATGAAGGAGCGCGTAAAAACAACGATCGCCAACCCCGACTTAGATCTCTGGGTGGCTCGGTTTAGGAAGGGAGGAATTCAAGTGGTAGAGGAGAGGAAAGGATAGAGAACAAAGGATGAGGGATGAGGGATGAAAAATATTTTTAACCCTTAGCCTTCATTCCTTCTTCTCTTGCCATCTCCCCGACCTCATACAATAAAGTAATCTGTGATCTGGAATTTCCTATGAGTGATCCAACCCCACTGTCAGAGCCTCAGCTATCAGCAGAGCCTCAGACATCAAAGGATGGCCTTACAGCGCTACCCGGTCCGTTGCGTTGTTTGATGGGGGCGATCGTAGCCGGGTGATTGCCTACGCGCTTTACTCGATGACATCCTCGATCGGACATTCGTTTGCAGCAAAACCGATCCAAAGTGACAGCTACATCGTTCAACGCATTTCGTCTGCGGTACGAACGCTGGTCATTGGCTTGAGCGCGATGGGAACAGGAATCTTTGGACTAGCCGCCTTGGGGCTGTTTGGGTTAGGGATTCAGGTCTCAATTCAACGGTTGAGGGTTAGGCTTCCCCTGATTCTTGAAAAGGATTACTACCCCTCGCTGTTCAGTTCTTCTAGTAATGACTGAAGCGCTTCCCGCATTTCTTTTGGGGTAGTGGTGGTGGTTCCAAATTGGCGCACAACAATACTCGCCGCCAAGTTACCTAAAACGGCTGCCTCCCAGGAGATGACTCGGCTGCCAGGGCCAGGGTCAGCGCCGCCGCAACAGTATCTCCAGCCCCTGTGACATCAAATACGTCCGTGCGGTTGAAGGCCGGAATATGCAGATTACTGCCATTCCGATCGAACAAACTCATGCCATCCTCTCCACGGGTAATCAAAATTTGCTGTGCCTGGGTTAATTCCAGCAAATCTTGTCCGGCCCGTTGAATAGTGGCTTCATCCACAGCTCCCGCAAGTTTGCCGAGCGGATACCCTACAGCTCGTTCCGCTTCCGGCAGATTTGGGGTAAAGATCGTCGCTCCAACATAGCGATCGAGATGGGTCTGAGCGTCAACAATGCTGCGCGGGTGGGATAGCGCTGCTTCAATTACAAGTTGAGATAACGTGCCATCGCCGTAGTCAGAGCATACGATCGCGTCCACTTCATCAAGATGCTGCCGAATGTAGTCAGCTAACTGCATTTGGAGTTCCAGGTTTGCAAGCTCGTCTGACTTGCGATCGATGCGAACGATCTGCTGCGTTACAGACTGACGAGAATGACCAGAGATACGGGTTTTGGTGACAGTGGGCCGATCTCGATCCTCTAAAATTCCCGCTGTATCAATTCCCACGGCTTCAAAAATTCCCCGCAGTGCCCGCCCCTGTTCATCCTTGCCGACCAGCCCCACGGCTTTGACCTGTGCTCCCAACTTTGCCAGGTTGTAGACGGCATTTGCTCCACCACCGGGAACCTGTCGCGTCGTTTTATGGCGGATGATCAGGACTGGAGCTTCACGGGAAATTCGCTCTACCTGCCCAGTCAAAAATTCGTCAAGGCCCAGGTCGCCTACCACTAAAACCCGCGCCTGATAGAAACGATCGATCAAATCAAGTAATCGTTCAGCCGAAGCAAGGAGTCGATCGGCAAAGGGAGAATCGAAGGTCATAGAGCAGAAATTTCCACGTCCGAATCATACAGGAAATTATTCTGCCTTGAATTTGGGGCATAACAAAACGAACAGTCTTAGTTTTATTGACGAAATTAAATCGAAGTCCAATGTTGTCAGCTTTTCTTCTGATCCTCAAACTGAACGCGGAACTGATAAACCTGATAGTTACCTGTTGGTTTCAAGTTGGACTCAAATTTCTTCAGACTAACAAGAGCTGCACGATCAAGATCTTTATCCCCTGTTGGAATTTGAACAGGCGGATCGACGATTTTTCCATCAGGTTTAACTACAACAATAAATGAAGGGACGGTAGGAAGCTGGGATAATTTATCAGTACAGCTACCAATGGGGCAAGCAACAGGTAAGTTCTGCTTCTTGGATTTCCATAGTTCCTCAACCAACAGATTGACATCGACCTTTTCGGACTGTGCAATTTGGTTTAACCAGGGCATCAATTTACCAACAGCTTCTGACTGAGTAGTAGCGTTACCCTGTGGTTGTCCTTGTGGCTGTTGCGCCACCCGTTTCTGTTCCTGAAGTTCTCGCAAACGATCGAGCGCTGCCTGCGGAATTTTTCTGGGCGGGTCTGAGTCCTGGTGTCGGTGGGAGTATTGGAAACCGTTTGGTTTAGCTGGGGAATCAGAGTTGGCGGAGGATTTGGCTGGTTCTGAGGGTTTTGTAGTTGGTGCCGGATTTGATTTCTGTGGGGTACTACTCCAATTTGTTGACGACGGGTATTGGCAGGCAACCGAATAAAGTCGTCAAGAGAAGGCAATGAAACAGGTGGTGGTGGAAGGGTTGGAAAGTTGTAGAGAGAATCGTCGAAAATCGACGGTGGAGTTTTCGTCAAAGGGTTTTAGATACCTGATTGGGCAGCTTGGTTGGATTGGAAATCGATGGGGAATTTCCCAAAGGTTTGTCAAATTCGGGGATGCGGGCTTGATCAGTTGAAACCAGTTCCACAACCTGAACAGAGTGCTCCGCTGGTTTTTGGTCCTTAGATGGCAGCATTGGCAAAACAATTCCCAGGATGGCGTGAATGCCAATAGACGCTAGAATCGCCAGAGAAAAGGGCTGCCGTAACACTTCCAGCGTTTTATCAAGATTCTCCTGACGCAGGAAATCCGGGACGTTTTTGGGCAAGGAGGATTGGGACATATCAGGTCAATTCAGGCGGTGAGGCTTTAGCGATCGAATTTTGACAAAAGCATTCTGCTCAATCTTAGCGCTGTGATTTTGAATATCAAGTGACAGGAATGCTAGTTTTCAGTGACAACGCTGCCAGTTGATAAATGATCGTAGGTGATAGATGATAAACGGTTAGGCGCAAATGGAGATAAGCGTTAGAACTATTGAGTTTTGATAATCATTAAAGAAAAGTAGGGCAATTCAAGATCTGGCTGATGCTGTAAATGCGTATGAATCACTTGCTGAGGAAGCGTTGCCCACTCCACGACATAACTCTGCTCCAGCAGGTCGAGTCTTTGCAACAGTGCCCAAACCTGACGATAAACCGAACTAACTTTCAACAACACAACCACCTCTGCCCATTGCAACGTTTTTTCTAGCTCCTCCATGTGGTAAGTCGCTGGCAAAACGGTTAGCCGCTGATGGCGCATGGTGAGAGGAATTCCCAGGGCAGCAGCAGCAGCCATTGGAGAAGAGACTCCAGGGATGGCCTGTATGGACACATCTGGATGGGTAAGCTGGAGCGTCTGGGCCAGATAGTTGAAGGTGCTGTAGAAACTTACGTCTCCCTCACACACAAATGCCACATCCTGACCCTGACTCAGATATTGCCAAACCTGATTGGCGGCTGCCTGCCAGGCTTGAGACAGGGTTTCACTATCGTGCACAAATGGAAAAACAAGCGAAAGCTGAATTTGTTCGGGGCGAAGCCACGCCGCAGCAATTTGTTGAGCGAACCCTGGCTTGCCGTTAACACCTGCCGGAAATGCAACAACAGGAGATTGTTTCAGCAAACGTAATCCTTTTACCGTTAGCAGATCCGGATCGCCCGGACCCGCACTAATACCGTAGAGCGTCCCAATAGTCACAGAATTAGAGATATACGAGATTTTTTCTGAACGTTAGTGTTGCCTTTAGAAGCCAGTGCCATTCACCTTTACACAGAAGCTCACCCTGAAACTGAATACTTCACACTAGGAATGTGGATTTAATAAGATGCGAGTTTTTCCGAAGGGGTTTGGCAGTGCCAAACCGGTACAGTGAGAAAGTTATTCAGGTTATTTAATTTATTATCCTAGTGCTACGTTAACCAAACGGATTTAATGTCAAATGGCTTCAAGACTGCTGTTGATTTTAGAGTAGAGAGAACGTTATCGCTTAAAACTCATATCGAACATGGTGCTACCAACCGTTATTTTGCCGGGATATCTCGCAGGTGCAGCCGAATACCGCAATCTCGAATCGGCGCTGCAAAATCTGGGAATCCCAACGACGATCGCCCCCGTTCGATGGCAAGACTGGATACCGACACTGGGTGGTCGCTCTGTTACACCAATTTTGCGAATCCTGGATGCAACGGTGAAGCAGGTGCTTCAGAAATACAATGTTTCCCAAATTAATCTGGTTGGGCATTCAGCAGGCGGATGGCTATCCCGAATTTATATGGGTGAAAAGCCCTACTGCATCCATCCTGGTGACACTGAGGAGAGCGTTTGGTGTGCGCGTTCTAATGTTGCGACGTTGATCACCCTGGGAACTCCCCACATTAGTCAGGAGCGCTGGACCCGAAGGAATCTGGACTTTGTTAATCTCACCTATCCGGGGCATTTTACCCGGATGTGCGATATGTCTGTGTTGCAGGAAAGGCGATTTATGGCGATCGCTTCAGAGCTTGGCTGGCTTACAGTAGTTATAAGCTTACCTGTGGTCAGGGAAATTCCTGGGGTGATGGCATTACGCCCATTGAGGCAGCCCATTTGGAGGGTGCTGAAAATTTGATCCTGGAAGGGGCCAAACATTCACCGAAAGCTGGCCTTTGGTATGGCTCTCAGAATTCGTTGATGTGTGGAGACGCTATCTTGCTTAAGTTGAGAATTGGTAATTGTCATTGCTAGAACCAATGCTTGGGGATGCCCCCAAACCCCAACTTGGTGGACGGCTGCGTCCCCAAACCCCCTCCAGATCAGGTTAATGGTGGGCTGCGAAAGAGTGCTTCGTATTGCACAAGTTGCCGTAGTCTGAAGTAGGTGGTGGGTGGTAGGGAATAGGGACAAAATTAAGAGTTAGAAATTAAGAATTAGAAGTTGAACGTTCAAAACTAACCGCTCATAATTCTCAACTCACAATTCTCAACTCATAATTACCGATTTCCCAATTCAAAGCTTTCTCCCTCCCTACTCCGCACTCCCTACTCTCGCCTCCCACCGTACTCTCAATTAGGTGACGATCGTTACTTCTCCTGTATCCAGGTCGTAACGTCCGCCAACAATCTTAAGGGTTCCGGCAGTGACTAGCTGGGCCAGTACGGGGATTTTGCATTCGCTCAATTTGGTACCGCACATTTTCGACCACCACCTGCTCCACCAAGTCATTGGTGTCACCATTATTGCTGTCGCCCTTGACCTTGGGAACGGCTGGTTTGATGGCTTTTACGAGAGAACCGATGCTGCCAGGAAGGGGTTCATTTTTTACGGCGGCGGTGACTGCTCCGCAGCGCTCGTGTCCCAGCACCATGATGAGACTGGTTCCCAGGAGTGCTGCAGCGTATTCCACGCTACCCAACACTTCAGGGGTGACAATGTTTCCGGCAACCCGAATGTCAAACAGATCACCGACCCCTGCATCAAACAGCAGTTCGACGGGAACCCGCGAATCGGCACAACTGAGAATGGTAGCAAAGGGGTGCTGGGATTGAGCCACCTCCTGCAGGCGCTTGGCGGATTGGTGGGGATAGTCGGGCTTATGCCGAACAAATCGTTGATTGCCTGCCATAAGTTTCTGAAGCGCATCATCGGGTTCCGGTGCGCTCTCTGCTAATGCCGATCGCCCACCTATCGTTACACCCGCGATCGAGGCGGCAAATCCACCTCCCGCAATGCCCAGCAATGTCAAGAAATTTCGGCGACCAATAAACCCATGAACCCGATTCATAGCAACGAAGGCTCCTTTACACCGACGCAACAAATCTCACCGATCAAATCCCTACCACCTACCACCTATTCACCTACATCGACGCAATACATCGCACTGACCGAATCTCCATAACTTCAGAGATCCAGCAAGACCCACCAAATTTATTGAGAATAGGCCGAATAATTTCTATCAGTTCTTTTACGTTGTCCGGTGGACAAAACGCGACGACATAGGCATTGTCAAGCATGGTGACCGCAGAGTCATCAAATGCCGTACCTTTAATGCCTTTGCTGTCCACGTTATGGATCACGGTATAGCTGGTGGCTCCGGCCTTCTTCAAACCCTCCACAATTTTGCTAAGTTCGATCGAGTCAGAAATGATTTCAATCCGTTTAACAGTATGCATATTTTTAGCTCCAGAGCAGATTAATACCGTATAGATAAAGCGGTATACCAACAATGATATTGAAGGGAAAGGTCACCGCCAACGCAGTGGAAATATAGAGGCTGGGATTTGCTTCTGGAACAGTTAACCGCATGGCAGCCGGAACGGCAATGTAAGAGGCGCTGGCGCACAAAACCGAAAACAGCAACGCATCTCCCTGGGGCATATTGATCAATTTGGCAATGAGCAGCCCGATCGCCGCGTTAACAATTGGAACCAAGATCGAAAACGAGATCAGAAACGGACCTGTTTTTCCCAAATCCTTGATTCGTCTTGCAGCAATCAGGCCCATATCCAGCAGAAAGAAGGTCAGCACTCCGTAAAACATGTCCTGGGTAAATGGAGATAGCACCTTCCATCCACGCTCACCGGTTAGAACACCAATCAGGAGGCTACCCACCAGCAGGAAAACTGACCCGTTTAGAAACGCTTCCCGAAGCACTTCGGACCAGGAAAATTCGCGGTCTTCCTTTTTCTCACTGGTAAATAAATTAACTAGAATTAGCCCTACGATGATTGCTGGAGACTCCATCAGGGCGAGTGCCGCAACCATGTAACCGTCAAAGTTGATGCCAAGCTGCTGCAGGAATGAACTGGCGGTGATGAACGTAACGGCGCTAATGGAGCCATAGGTGGCCGCGATCGCGGCAGCATTGTATGGGTCTAGCTTTATCCGCAAGATAAAGAACGTATAGACAGGCACCGCACAGGCCATCAGCATTGCCGCCAGCATCGTCAAAAGAATGGCTTGATTGACGCCGCTTTTTGCCAGTTCAACGCCCCCTTAAACCCGATCGCAAACAGCAGGTAAAGGGAAAACAGCTTTGGAATGGGCGGTGGAATCTCCAAATCCGACTTAACGAAGATCGCCGTCATTCCCAGAAAGAAGAACAGGATTGGCGGGTTCAGAATGTTGGAGAGAATCAGGTTAACGTCCACGGTTATCTCTCCATATCTAAACGACAAGCACGAACGATATTCACCATGCTTTAAAGAACAATGATAGTAGTGTCACAAATTTTTATGTAGAACCAATGTAGGTCAACAGGTGTAGCTTTTGTTGCTTACTCCTGATGAGAATCCCCTAATTGTCAGACAGAATTCTTGCTGTGACGGTTTCGCACCATTTTTTTAAGCAGTCTTGAATTTACAAAACGACATACATCTAAACAGATGTTCAGCCTAAACTCTACTTCCTCTAACAGCGGCTCCTATCAGATGTCAGGCGTTAGGTGTTAGGTGTCAGAGAGCAACCACCTTTAGGAATGGGAATTAAATAAGTCCGACATTTTGTAGGGGCGGGTTCTACCGTCAAATCCATTATCGGCTGAGATTGGGGTGCTAAACCCGCCCCTACAGTTTGCGGATTTATTAAATCCACAATCCTTAGCAAATAGTTCAGTACCGTAAGGTTCCTAACCTTTATAGCTATGGCTATAAGTTCAGTTTGGCTCACGTAAATCTCGGAGATTTTAACCAAAAATTGAGCTTCTGACCAATCATAGGCGCTTAAATCTCTGCGGTTTTGGCAAAATGCGTAGATCCTACATGGGAGTAAACGCTAACGTTTTAGCAATTCCTCTGCCCAGGCTGAATCTGCTTCCATTAAGGGCGGCTAAGCAGGCCTGGTATAGTCTATTGCTAGATAATATCTACCCCGTTCATACACATTAGCCAGTATTAGTTGCAATCTAGGCTCGGTTCTTCATCGCTTGAAGTCAGTGGAATTGGGAATGAAGGAATTTTTTGCTGCAGGTTGAACGCATATAGCTGGGCAGATGGGCGGGACTCACTACGGCTAACCAAAGTTCGATAGTATGATTTTGCATTTCCCAAAATCGGCAAAGGTTGCCCACTACGCAATAAATCAATTTCCACTAAGGATCGTGAATTAAATAACCTGTAATTCTGGCTTTGCCGTGTAATTCCATTGAGGTAGGAATTCATCAAAGACAATTGTCATGTTGGCTTTGAAGTCTTCAGCCACTTTTCGCCCCGTTTGATACGTCTTGTCAAGAATGGTTGTAAACACATTTAGCCCGGTGCGAGTGGTTGCCGTTGCTATCAGTCCTTGAACAGTCTGGACACTCTCAAAAATCACCCCTTGACACACACGAGAGACATGGGGAAATAAACGATGTTCAATTGGATTGTACTTGGACGTATAAGGGGATAATGAGCGATGCGAATTTCAATGCCTAACTCGTTGACCAGGGTCTGTAAGTCTTGCTTGAAGATGTAATAGCGTGAGCTATTGCTGCCTCCACCGTCGCATAACAGCAAAATTGAGTCTGCTAGAGGATAGCGAGCTTTGCCATAGGTGTTCCACCAGTAGCGAATTGAATCACAGGCAAACTCACTGGTATCGTGGCTAGTGCCAATCTGAATGTAGCCCACGTTATTGCTGATGTCGTAGAGTCCGTGAGGAATGGCAATTCCAGTTGCAAGCGTTGCCCAATCATGGTCAAACACCTCAATTGGCTCTTGAGTGTAGAGTTTTCCATCTCGATGCAACTGACCCATCAATTCTCTTTTTTGTGTCCATACTCATCACTGGATTGCCTGCGGCTTGATAGGTTTGCTTGAGTCGTTCAATCGTCTCAAATTGCTCGTTGCGATGTTTACTCTCTCCCGTTGCCAAAGTCTTGACCGCTTTGCGTTTACGAAAGTTGTGTTTCTCTAGCAACTGGTCTACCACCGTCACACTCACCTCAATGCCCTCCTCTTTCAGCAATGCGGCAATTTCGTGCCGCTTGAGATTAGTCCATTTCACCGTTTCATCCATCGGTGAACCTGCTGTATGCTGCTCTAACACTCGCAAGAATGCTTCATCTAATCCGGCAATCGTCTCAAACGCTGATTTGCGTCCACCTCCAGGTTGGCGGATTCGTTCCTGTTCAAGAACTGTTTCGTCTTCCAGTTCCACCAGTCCCAACGCCAAGGTTTCGTGATGACATTTGAACAGACGTCGAATATATGCCTGCCCTCCATACCCTAATTTCACGGCTTCAATTGCGGCGTAACGACGACGATCCTTCTCCGACAACGATTGATAGTACCGTTGCATCTGCGCTTCTATTTGGGTAGGGTAGGGCTGCATCAATTCACTCGTTACTCACCTATCTCTCTAGCTTACAGATAGAGATAGTAGAATTACACTTTATTTAATCCTCGATCCTAAGTGGGTCAAGCTTGCTAGTACCTGGTTGCGCTTTCGCTCATACGCCTGCCGATCCTCACCCACCCGTTTGTTTTTGGGAGAAAGAATTTCGATCGCCGTAATAATCGCATCTGTCGTCACATCGCGAATTTCTAGATAACGTTCCTGTACCTCTTCTGCCATCGGCACTGCTACCGTGATTGGTTCAGGTGAAATCAATGTGGTAGTTGCTATAGGTAGGCTCTCATCTGTTCGCTTGGCAACCACAGAAATATCAGGAATTCCTACTAACAAGCTGTCATCTCCACTGCTGAAGTACGTGCGCTTTTCAATCGCAACCCGATAGTTTTCGCTAAGGTGCTCAGTCAAGTCATCCCCAATCGCCACTATCAATCGGCTATGAACGTCTGGCCATAGTTCAGGGTTTTCTAAGTAGGGGTCCATTCCTGGAAAGGGCGATCGCATAATAAAACCTTAGCAAGAATGAATATTAACGGTCGTTGATTGTTTAGTAAACGCTCAGGATTCACTCACTGGCAATTTCTTCTAAAGTTGCTTCGGTCTCTTTCTGGGATAACTTCTCAGGTAATTTTTCGGGCAATTTCTCAGGTAGGTTATCTGGTAACTTCTCGGGAGAGAGACTTTTCGACTTCGGGTATGAGTTCGGGTTTGAGGCGAGTTTGGCTGGAACCGGAAAGGAGTTTCAGCAATTTGGGAGTTGGGTCGTGCATCAGGTAAATCAGGCGATCGCCCACCTGCCAGGCTTCGTCAGCGGGCACAACCTGCAACAATCCGTCTCGCTCCATCAACAGAAGCACGAACACACCATCCTCAATCAACCCTTTTAGATGAGACTGTTGTACTTCAAAATTTTCCTCCCGCAAAAGGTTTCTCCCAGCTTTACCGCCCCATCATTGATATATTGGCTCCAGGTTTTGACGGAAATTTGCGGAACAAACGCCTGACGAATTTTAATTTTGCTGTTGGTTGGATCGACATGCGGGTCGCCTGGAAAAACGGCCAATACCCGCGGTGGGCGAAACTCTTCAGCGGCCTGTTGGGCAACTACCAGGTTAACCTCCCCATTGTTGGTCATGGCCAGAAAGGTTCCCATCCTGCTCAAACCAGCCTCTTCCAGAACTTCCGCATCCAGCGCACTATTGATGAACACCCGAATGTTGTCTCGTTCTGCCATCTGGCGGGCTTCCTGAGCGGTATCAATCAGCGCAACGGGTTCATCCCGCTCGGCAAATAGGCGTGCAATCAGCAAGCTGAGGGAATTGCAGCCAACAATGACTGCCCCCGTTGCTTCCTTAGACGTGACTTGCAGAAGGTTTGCCATTCTCTGAGCCGTCAGGGATTGAAAAACAACGGTCAGAATGATGGTGAGAAATACCAGTGCTTTGATGGAATCGCCGCCGTTAATCCCCCGTTGCGTTAGCAGAATGGCAAACAGGGAGGCAACTGAGGCCGAAACAATTCCTCTGGGTGAAATCCAGCAGATAAACAGCTTTTGTTGCCAGTTCAAATCGCTGTTCCAGGTGCAAATCCAAACATTAATCGGGCGAACAACAAACATCAGGACCAGTACAGTGAACAGCCCACCCCAACCGAGAGCAAAGATTCCGGCGATCGACAGATCCGCCGCCAGCAGGATAAACAGAACTGACACTGCCAGAATAGTCAGTTGCCCTTTGAACCGTTTCAGCAACCGTTCCTCTGGCACTGAAGACGCTCTCAGAACAATTCCGGCGACTACCGTAGCCATCAGCCCAGACTCACTCTGAATCATTTGCGCCAACCCATACCATCCCCACAAGCCTGCCAGCACCACCAGCGCTTTCAAATCTTCCGAAAGAAACTTGGCGCGCTTGAGGATAAACCCTAACAGCCCGCCACCAATCATGCCAATGCCGCTGCCAATTCCCAGACGAATCACCAGGCCGCTGGCAACCGTTAATGGTTCTGCATCCCCATTCAGCAGAATGTTGAGAACGACCACCGCGAGAATGGCTCCGATTGGATCAATCAGAACACCTTCCCCCTCTAGCAGCGTAGTAACGTGGCGATCGACCTTGACCTGTTTCAGCAGTGGGTTGATAACCGTCGGCCCCGTGACCACCACCAAGGACGCGTAGAGAAAGGCGATCGCCCAGGGAAATTCGGTTAACCAGTGGGCCGCCATCCCACCACCCAACAGCGTTATCAGCGTGCCGATCGTGACCAGATTTCGCAAACTGCCCGATACCCTACCCAGATCCCGCAGTTCCAGGTTGAAACCACCCTCAAATAGGATGACCGCTACCAATAGGGAAACAATCACATCCAGTCCATTACCCAGCAGATCGGGATGCAGAAATCCAGCCACACTGGGGCCTAGCAAGATGCCAAACAGCAGCAAAAAACAATACCGGGAACTTTGATAAACTCGGCTACTACCTGTGCGCCAATCCCTGCAATAACCGTCAGAATCATTTGCAGGGTAATGTCGAGCGAGACATCCATAGAACTCTACTCTTCTGGCCTATACCGAATTTTGAGATAGAGAATGACTGAAGCGAAGGTAAATGTCAGGACATTTGCAGCAATCAGGGAATATCCCAAACAATGAGGCCATACACTAACCACAAAATAATTCCAACGCAAAGCGTAATCAGCATGCTCCACGAAAGATCCTCGGCTGATTTGGACTTCCACGTCTTAATGAGCTGAGGCAGATACGTGATCGTGGTCAGGAAACCAGCGACTAGCCCTAGGGTTGTGATGACGTCAATTTCCATTGGTTGCTTTCGTACCCATCTCAGCCATCATATTAGCAGTCCCTAAAGATTCGCGAGAGGGGAGCCTTGATGAGTGTCTTTAAGCGATGGCCTGATGGTTGGTAGAAATGGCTTCACCCAAGCCGTTTGAACCTGCCTCCGCAACAAATAATTGAGACTTGTGGTTATGAAGGGCTTTGAGCGTTGTTTGACAGCCGTGCTCAAGCGTATTCATCAGGGCATTAGCAGGTTCTGACGGAGTTCCGCTCAACCGATCAGTGACGGACTGCTGTAAAGACGTTTGGGCTAACCAAATGCGAGCGAGGATGGCAACATTTTCCTCTACTTCAATGAGGTGGTTAAACTGTTCAAGAATTTGGAGTACCTGAGCAGGATTGGAATCGACCGTTGCGATCGCCAGTTCCTGCAATGCCATGATAGCCGAGTAACGAACCACCCATTCCTCGTCCTGGCTGACCGTAAGCAGGGTTTGTAACGCTTTCGCCTGAGCAGACGGTATTTGCTCTTGCGGCAACTCATTCCAGTGAAGTGTCCCCAGTCCTCTCGTGGCGGCCCGCCGTACACTCATGGCAAAATCAGTTTCCGCTGCCTCTAGCAGAAGATCCAGCCCGCGTGGGTCGCCAATGCCAGCCAATGCTCGAATTCCCCACGCTCTAGCACTATAGTTATAGCCATCCAACAGCTCTAAAAGTGGTTCAACCGCTGGCGTTCCAATCCCGATGAGACCATCCACAGCAGCCACGGCGGCCCCGGATTGTTATAGCCTAGAACGGCAATCAACGTTGGAACAGCGGCTTCTAGCCGTGCCTCGGATAGTTGCTTGACTGATTCCAGCAATCGTTCTGAAGAATCTGCTGTTTCGACTGCATTAATTAAAGTGCGAGCGAGATCAGTGGACATAAATGAATGTTTCTACAGTCAATCATTAAGGCACAAGCCAACGCTCTCTAGGCGACGCTCAAATCTAAGAACACGATTAAAGTAATCCATCCATCAGTGTCATGACTCGAATGGCCCCTCCGACAGGGTATCCGGGGAGACTGATGAACCTGATGTTCCAGAAGCCCTTTAAGTGCGATAAGTTTCAGGCTATTTTCGGCGTGGGTTTGAGCGATCGTTTCTGCGGCAGGTAAATAACCGATCGCGCCCAGGTCCGCCAATACCGTTCGCCGCAACTGTAAATCAGAACCCGCCAGGGCGTCTACCAGCAGGTCTCCATAAGCAGAATCCTGAGTGAGCTGGTACATAGCGCGGGCAGCAGAGTACTTTACACGTCCAACCGGATGTTTCAGGAATGGTTGAATTAAGGGTATGGCTTCTGTCGCCCGTAGTGTTCCCAGCGCTTCAATAATGGCATCGTAGGGTTGAGAGAGATCCGGCTGCTGGGGAATCAGTTGCTCACCCTGTAAACCAGCCTTTAGGGTTTGAATTAACTGGGGCACACCTGCGGGATCGCCTAGCATCCCCAAAGACTGAGCGGCGGCCTCCCGAACAAAAATATCCAAGCAACTCAAACACTGGATTAACCCAGGAACCGCTGTTCGATCACCAAGTTTGCCAAGCGCTCTGGCGGCATTTCGTCGCAGCGGGTAGCCTCCCTCTTCAGTGCGATCGGCCTCATCCTCTAATGCCTGAATCAACAGCGAAATAGCTTCAGGTTCCCGCACGCGAAACTTACCCAACCACCAGGCAGCATAAAATCGCAACCCCAAATCATCCCCTGGAGATTTGCGATCGCCTGCTCCACCGTTAAACCTTCGCCACCCGCAGCATTAGCGACAGGTGGCGAAGGCTCTAATATTTCAGAATTCGACGCTTGCATACACTCGAATTGAATCACCAAAGAGGTTAAACAGCCTCAATATTGACGATCTTACCGCCCAGGCGGGTAATGCGCTGCATCTCATCATTCATCCGGCTGTAGGGCACCGTGACAAACACACTTCCACTGGAGCGAATCTGATAATCGCTGTTATCGGTTTCGTCGCTTTGACGTAAACCAACCACTTCATACCGGAAGTAGCGACCATTGGCTGGAGAACCGCCACCTCTTCCACTCAGTTGACCCAACATATCCTTTCTTCCTCAAATGCAATTAACAGTCGAATAAATGAATCCTGACAAATCACCATCAATCACTTATCTAAACAGTCTCTGAACAACTAGAGGCCAAAACCTGAAAACTGACGCTCCAAATTTCAGCCTCTAGGAGAAAAAGGTTAGAGCGGCGTGATGCTGGCGATCTTGCCTCCCTGACGCAGTACCCGTTGCATGTGGGGCGTCAGTTCTTCGTAAGGAACAATAACGGCTTTGTTGACGCGACGTACTTTGGGGTACCCCGATCCAAACACTGCCGCTACTTCAACCCGGAAGAGACGACCAGAACCATACGCCTTTGAACCACCAAATGAACTGTAGGATGCATCTCCTTTGTCAGCAGACAGGAAGGCAAATCCACCTGCACCGCCCGAAGGAGGCAAAACAGCAGAGGCTGAATTACGAGCCAAATCCTTCACTAAGCGAGGAGAACCACCAGTGAACTGGGCAGTATCGCTGTTGGCATAGCCCCGGTAAAGCTGAAACAAGCGAGTAAACCCAACGGTTCTCTGACCAATGCCGGTTGTTACAAGATCCCGATAGTAGGGCACGATGTTCTCGCCGAAGCTTGCCTGGTACTCTGGAGAATCGATGTAGGAATCGATGTCTGCCTCATAGCCCTTGTTTTGGTAGAGATCGAGGTGATGGATGATCTCTGACTCATCGTAAGGCGCACGCCCCAAGAGGTGCTTATAGTTAAGCTCGATCGTCCGGTTCTGGAAGTTGTTGTAGAAGAACTTCCCTTTATACAGTTCAGATTTTGCGACTTGACGAACAAATTCCTGAACTGTGATTTTGCGATCGCGCAAAAGCGATTCAGCAACAACCAGACGCTCAGACTTTAGTAGATGGGGATTACCCAACACCTGCCGATAGACGGCAAGAATGACTCCCTCAATCTCTTCTTTGGTTGCTGTTGGACGCAATTCTACAGGGGCGGCATCACTAAATGCTGATGTTCCAAGGCGAGATGCTGCTGTTGTAATAGGCACCTAAAAGTCTCCTTCAGTAACTGATGATTGATAAAGAGAATCGGTAAGAGGTAAAAATTTTCTTTAATACCAATTACCGATTTTCTGCAATAAAGCGTAGTCTAAACAGACGTTACGCTGACCACTTTACTCCCTGAACGATTGAGCTGCTGTAGCTTACTATTCAGCTGATCATAGGGAACCAGTATCTCTGTCGTTGACCGACGGACAACGGTTGAAGCAGGGGAAGCAGCTTGCAGTACTCTGAGCCGGAAAACATCGCCTCGACGACCACCAACCGCACCTGATAGGGAACCAGAAGTAGGAAGATTAATCGGGTTTGCCGAATTTCTTGCCACTTCCCATGTCAACCGGGGTTGCTTCTGTCCCTGTGCCCGATCGCTGTTCGCATAGCCGCGATAGAGTTGAAACAAACGGGTAAATCCAACGGTTCGCTGTCCGGCATGATCGGTTTGAAAATCCCGATAGTGGGGGACCACGTTCTCGCCAAAACTCTGCTGATATTCTAATGAGTCAACATAGGAGTCAATCTCCGCTTCGTACCCCTGGGTAAGGTACAGGTCCAGATGGTAAGAAATCTCTGACTCATCGTAGGGTGCACGCCCTAGCAAATGCTTATAGTTCAGCTCAATAAAGCGTACGTGGAAGTTGGGATATAAAAACTTTTCCCGATAAAGCTCTGATTGAGCAATCGCCCGCACAAAATCCCGAACGGAAATTTTTCCTTGACGCAGGAGCGACTCAGGACCAACTAAACGCTCACTCTGCATTAAATGCTCATTCCCAAGCACCTGACGATAGGCTGCCCAAATAACAGACTGCACATCATCTTCAGTCCAGTTGGGGCGCAATTCAACAGGTTGCGAGTCATCAAATGCTCTGATCCCCAATCTTGCCGCTTCTTGTAAGCCAGCCATTTATGCTTTCCCCCGTTCAACTACTAAATAGACTAGTTCTTTTCGGTGATTTAATATGTTCCGTACTCAAAAAGTTGCCCGGTAAGGCAAACAACTGCTAACAATCAATTGATAGAGCTGCTTACCTTACCGGGCAGAACACGCAATCTTAGCTCAGTGAGTTGATCGCATAGTCGATGTAGGAGTTAGCCTCGGTAGCGGGGTCGCCGCTCAAACCATGATTTGCTTTGATGTACTTGAGTGCTTCAACGTACCAGCTGGGGGACAGCTCAAAAGTGCTGTTGATTTCAGCCAGACCAGCGATCAAGTACTCGTCCATAGGACCGGTTCCGCCAGCAATCAAGCAGTAGGTAATCATCCGCAGGTAGTAGCCGATGTCACGTACACACTTGGACTTACCGCGAGAATCAGAAGCGTAGTTAGGTCCCTGCATTTGAGTGGTGTAGGGAACTTCTGATAAACGGCGTTAGCGGCACCTTCAGCCAATTGAGAAGCTTTAGAAGACAGAGCTTTTGCTGCTTCGAGGCTGGGACCAGCTTGGCGCAAACGACCAAACGCAACTTGAAGCTCGGTGCTGCTCAGGAAACGGCCTTGGGAATCAGCAGCTGCAACTGCTTCAGTCAATGGGGTTTTCATCGGTTTTATATCTCCTAATGCTTTGCAAAGTGATGGTCGAAAAAGTTTGGTCTTTGCCTATCGATCAGGTGTCGAAGATTAACGACAAATGACGAAGACGAATGACCTAGTAGATTAGAGTTATTAGCCAACCGCAGCAGCAGCACGATCGAAGTAGCTGCCAACTTCAGACATCAAAGAGCTGCAATCGCCACGGGTAATACCGTTGGGATCGTTAGCGATCGAGATAGCAGCTTCCTTCATTTTCTGAACACCAGCAGCAACAGACGCGCCGGGAACGCCCAAAGCCAAGTAGGTTTCACGCAGACCATTCAGGCAGCGATCCTCAAGCACACTAGCATCACCAGTGAATACAGCGTAGGTTACATAACGCAAGATGATTTCCATATCGCGCAAGCAAGCAGCCATACGACGGTTGGTGTAAGCATTTCCACCGGGAGCAATCAGCTGGGGCTGTTCGCTGAACAGAGCACGAGCTGCACTACCGACGATCGACGAAGCATTACCAGTGATCCGGTTAACAACGTCGATACGCTTCAAACCATCTTTGACCATGGCTTGCAGAGCATCGATTTGAGAGTCACTGACGTACTCACCACGCGTATCAGCTTGAGAAACGACCTTGGTAAACGCGTCTAGCATTGATTCAGTCTCCTAATTTGCTCAATTGAGTACAGTTTTGAAAAACTGAGAGATTCAGTTTAAGAAAGATTGCTGACAACCCTTCCTAGTGTTACAAACTCCCCATGTGGGTGCCACCAAAAATCTTGGTAGTACAGCAAACATGAATAGGACTCTGGAAAAACTTCACACTAGATCGAGGAATCAAAAAAGCCTGACTTATCAGCGCTTTGCCCCTCGTAGGTCTGGCAAATCAACCTTTCAAGATACTTTTATACAATGCCACGGGGACCATGTTTGTTACGAATTATTAGAGGTTTTTGCTCTGCAACAAATGAAACCAGGCGGTCACAAGACGAAAAGTTCTTTTACATCGGGCGTTGTAGCGATCACGATCGGTCTATCAAAAACACTCATTTATTAAGCTGTGTAAAGTTTCTCTTTCAGGATTCATCTTGAAGGGAGGAGGCAATGCTTGATAGCAGCACTGGTAGCCTTATTTGAGCGGTTGTATCTAATTAATCAAAATTACTCTCAGCTCCTCGAAATAGCCTTATAAAATTTATTTATCACACCAGAAGCCTCGATAAAGCGTCACTTGAACCTCTAACGAACATTGTGAAGACCAGAAAACGACGATTGAAGTGGCTACTCCCAATCTGACAACGCTCAAATCAAGCGGAAATACGCGGATAAGTCCTTCTAATCAGTCGTCTATGGCAGTAAAGGGCACCGTCGGAATATTAAGATTTAAAACATTTTGACGTTAAGCTCTGTAACGTTTTATTAGACGGATGCAGTTTGAAAACCCCTCCCACTTTATGATCAGGTTACCTTTTAAAGTCTTGCAGAATGGAGTTTGCGTAAGCGTGTCTATACCTCTACTAACTTACTCGCCTTCCAGTCAGAATCAGCGTGTAGCCGCTCTCGGCGCACCAGATGATCAAACCATTATTTATTCAACTGATGATCTGTACTCTCCATCAGACATTGAAGCTCTGATTAATGCTGCCTACCGCCAAATTTTCTTCCATGCGTTCAAGTGGGACCGTGAGGTTGCTCTTGAGTCTCAACTTCGCAATCGGCAGATTACCGTACGTGATTTCATTCGTGGACTGTTGTTGTCCAAAACATTTCTCGATAGCTTCTACGACAAAAACAGCAATTATCGATTTGTTCAACACTGCGTTGAGAAAGTTTTAGGCCGTCAAGTCTACAGTGAGCGTGAGAAGATTGCTTGGTCGGCGGTGGTTATGTCCAAGGGCGTCAAAGGCTTCGTTGATGAGTTGCTCAACAGCGATGAATACCTCGAAAACTTTGGCGAAAATACCGTCCCCTATCATCGGCGTCGTATTCTGCCCAGCCGTACTGAGGGCGAAAGACCCTTCAACATTACGTCTCCCCGTTATGACGCGTATCACCGTGCACAATTGGGCTTCCCTCAAGTTATCTGGCAAACCGTTGTGCGCACCTACGCTCCCGACAAGAAACCCAAAGCTGGCGACCCCGCGCTGTTCGCCAACATGGCTCGCAGCATCAATCCAACAACTGCTGCACCTGGTCGGATTTCACCCTACAATATCGACTACGAAAAGAAAGTGCCCTATCGTGGTCGTTAATTAAAGTCTCTAAAGGTAGAATCCCCAAAATAAGGATTCGATCGATTTTAGGAGTCAGGGAACAGGCTCTCTAGGTTTTAGGCCAGGAGATTCTGAGAATCTTGGGATAAAGGGTATGCCTCTATTTCTAAGGTTCTATCCCTGGCTATTGTTTTGTTTACTAGCAACTAATGTGTTGATGCAATACATGGTAGGAACATTCCAAATGGAGTTCCAGGGTGTGCTTTAAAGGTGCTGAGTGCTGAGGACTGAGTGCTGAGAAAAGGTGAATACTCAGCGCTGTACCCAATCAAAGTTCGCGGGCTTTAAAGCACTTCTTAGCGTTTTTGTGAGGTTTCACGCTGAATGAGGATTGCGCAGTCCAACAACTAGGCAACATCAAACAACATCGTTGTCATATAGCGTTCGGTCCATTCGGTCCCAAACGATTTTTCTAACACTCGTCGGGTTTTATCGTTCTGCTGTTGCCTGTTGCAGTAATTCTTCTGCCCAGCCAAAATGTTTGCAATTTCGGGTTGAGAATCCAAAGGAGTTGCGGACTTCGCCAATTGACAGTGGACAGTCAAAAATTCCTGCACCCGCTTTAAGAAAGCTTCTTCCTCTTGAGCGTTATTTGGACGAACAAACAAGCAAAAGTCTGAAAAATTTCGCCCCACTCTGGCAGAGCACGAGGCTGGGAAAATTGACCCACAGGCATTGCGGCCAGCGTGGTTTGGTAGGTCTGTGGCAACGATCGATCCGCATTGACGGGTGATAGATCAGCGATCGCAGCACTAATCGCCCCCGTCCGCTTACCAGGTCTGCTCCAAAAATTGGCAGCGCATATTCTGGGTTAGGAAACATGACACAGTGCAGGATGTCGAGCGAGTTACCAACCCTGGCCAGCTCCAAATGAAGCTTCCGAAATTGGGGTGTCTGGTAGCAAAGATTTTCAATCACCAACCGTTCCCCTTCCAGAGACCCTTCAACGTAGCCTAATCCCTCTGGGACGCGGTAAGGAGACAGTTCTAAATACTGCCTCCAGGTTGCTTCAATACAATCCGCTAGCTTTTGAATTAATGGGTGTTGCTGGTTTCTCAAGGATGGCTGCACAGACTTAGACATACGTTTTTATTGTTAAAAATCTTGATCGAAGTCAGTAGTATAGCTATCCTACCTTGTCCGCTGTCCCACCACTGCCATAGCAGACTAAAGCTGTAAAGAGAACGTGGCAGGATAAAATTTACCCTGCCACATCTGGACCAGCTTGTGTAAACCTTGAGCGACTATTACGCAGCTTTGTGGAAATTGCGCAACCCATTAGCATTCCATTCGAGCGCAGTACAGTCTGGTAAATCGGTATTAGGCATTGAGTCTCAGGCATTTGGCGTTTGGCATTTGGCGTTTGTTGTAGATTAATGCCCAACGCCTAACGCCCGTACCTCAAACTGAGAATTTCTATATACCGATCGCCTCGTTTCGGTTAGCGCGCCATCTCATTTGGAACTATGCAATAGGCATATCTTAAGGAAGCAAAAACGAAAAACCATGTTAATTGAATTACAGTTTACATACCTTAAAGATATCACCTCAAAAAGAAGTAAACGCTACTAAAATTTTGTAGCTTACATCACAATCATTACGAGTTAAGTAGAGATAACCCAAAATAGTGATATGAATTACAAAAATTATGTATCACGAATAGACAACATTAAAAGTTCGCAGAAGTCTATTTAGAAAAAGTGATCTCATTTACATTTTTCTGGTACCTTCAATCACATATTTCTGCATTTATGGCTAATAAAAAGTGGATAATAAGGATACAGAAAAATTAAACTTTATTGGCTTAAAAATGAAGTAAAATAGATTTATCACAATCAAAAATAGCAAGTAAAGCTTGAAAAGTTTATCTGCAAGTATATCTGTCGCATAAACCCCTAGAAAAAGCCCAAGCAGTCAAATACAAATTCGCCTAGAAATAAAGTTCTTAATAAGCATAAAAATCATTCCTGAAATTAACTGCTATACATTTTTTAACAAAAGAAGGGCAATAGGCATTGTATAAAAGTACTTGCGAGGGTTGCAGCCGAAATGGAGTGAATGAAACGGCTTTTTAATCGATTTCATGGCTCTTGTAATGACGATCGTGCGGCTTTTTCAAATCGCAATGAGCAGTTAATCTTTTGGTTAAGATTACTCAAATTCTGGAGAGTTGAGTCTTTTTGACTCTGGCTTTAGCCTGCTTAGATGTTGCTTTTGCGTGATGAGATAACAGGAAAATCCTGATGCTTCACGCTCTGATTCAAACCCGGTTTGAAACCCTTCATCTCTTTCAACGAAATCATTTTAGGAGATTGAAATTATGGTGCAGGATGCCTTTTCTAAGGTTGTTGCCCAGGCCGATACACGCGGAGAATACCTCAGCGATTCTCAACTTGATGCGCTGCTATCCTTCGTCAAGGACGGGAATAAGCGGGTTGATGTTGTTAACCGGATTTCTAGCAACGCATCGTCTATCGTTGCAGAGGCCGCTCGCTCACTGTTTGCGGAGCAACCTCAACTGATTGCTCCTGGCGGAAATGCATATACCAACCGTAGAGCAGCCGCCTGCATACGGGATTTGAAATCATCCTCCGCTATGTGACCTACGCGATCTTTGCTGGGGATGCTAGCGTACTGGACGATCGCGCACTCAACGGGTTGCGGGAAACCTATCTGGCGCTGGGTACTCCCGGTGCGTCCGTCGCGGTTGGAATTCAAAAGCTGAAGGATGCCGCGATCTCGCTTGCCAACGATCCAAACGGCATTACCCGTGGCGATTGCAGTTCTTTGATTGCTGAAGTCGCGACCTACTTCGATCGGGCAGCGGCCGCAGTCGGCTAATGGTTCTGTCCATTCAGAATCAATGCATTCAACATTCAACCCATTTTTTGTAAAACGAATTCGGAGACATTAGGTCAATGAGTAAGACACCTTTGACAGAAGCGATCGTTGCGGCGGATTCCCAGGGTCGCTTTTGAGCAGCACAGAACTTCAGGTTGCGTTTGGCCGTTTTCGGCAGGCAACGAATTCTCTGAAGCTGCAAAAGCCTTTCCAAGAAGGCAGACGGTCTAGCTGAATCTGCGGCCAATGCTGTATATCAGAAGTTTCCCTATACAACCAGCACGCAGGGTCCCAACTACGCCTCGGATGCTCGCGGCAAATCTAAATGTGTACGTGACATTGGCTACTACTTGCGAATTGTCACCTACGCACTGGTCGTCGGTGGAACAGGCCCCATTGATGACTATCTGGTCGCTGGTTTAGCAGAAATCAACAGCACATTTGAGCTATCGCCTAGCTGGTACATTGAAGCTCTGAAACACATCAAAGCGAATCATGGTCTGTCTGGCGATCCTGCTGTTGAGGCAAATTCTTACATCGATTACGTGATTAACGCGCTCAGCTAGGCGTGTCGTTGCAGTAATCGAGATTGTGGGTGTAGGGGCAGAACGTTCGGGCTGAAATCCTCAAAACGCCATTTTCACCGCCTGAATGATTTGCCCCACTGATTGACTGATACACCCACGATTGCTGTAGCAAATTTCTAGCAAAAGTTTTACAGGTTTGTTTCACAGGTGTGAACGACAAGTTGGAAACGCGTCTAGCCTTTTGCGTAGTAAGCCTGAAGTAGGCTTAAATATTCAACTCAATTGGTTTCAAAACGAATAAAATTCGCCGGAGATTCCAATTTAATTGGTGCTAACAGTTTATTTCTCTTACTACGCAAAGGTATTTCTTCATCAGCTTGGATGCGTTGAACGTTGTAGATCTGCTGATATGTAGACCTGTTGTGAGTGTGCAAACCCATCTGCTTCAAGGATTCTGACTCAGAAGCGCAACGAAAGTTAATCAACGACTGAGAAGCCTTATTATGGAAGAGTGAAGTTCAGCAGGTATGGAAAGAAATTGACCTTTCATCTGTGCGGCTTCTTTTAACAACAGTCAATCTGGATGGTTGGAGTCATTGATGGACGCAATGGAATTTTTTCGACGAAGTGCGGGTCGGTGGCGATCGCAGCGTACTACCCATCACCTTGCCTTCAAACGTGCCGAGTTAGGTGAGTCTGAAATTCAAGTAGAAGCACTCACAGCTGACATTCCAGAAGTCATTGAATTGTGCAAGCTTCACAGCATAGATCCTGCCCTTTCTGTAGGTGGCTGCCGTGTTACCTGGGGCGGCTCCATGGGGTGGGACAAAGGGGGCGAGAATCACGAAGGTGAAACAATTTTCGCACTGGTACCAGATGGAGACAATCATCGGCAGGGACGGCTATTGCGGAACCTGGGCTATGCCGAAATTATTCCCGTTGTCGGCTACTACCATTTGGATGATGAAGATGCGTTGGTTCTAACAACCGACTATGAAACCATGAGTTCGTTCGAGCGATTTTGGTTCGCCAGCCCCGATTTGCGTCTGCGAAGCAGTACCGTAAAACGCTTTGGAGGACTGAGTACCGCAACGTTTTGCACAGAAGTCCGAATGGGAACAGAGCCAGTGGGTCAACCAGAAGCGATTCCAGGGCAGGGAAAGCTTGATGATTCATCGCTCTCTCCACGCGAAAAGATCCTTGCGGCCAAGCAATCCTCCACCAAACCCCATTTCTCCTTCTTTGGTTGGTAATTGAATGGGTGGTAATTGAACTATCTGAAAATAGTTGGGTCAATCCACGAGGGGAGTCAAGGGAGCACGGATTGCTGAACAACTCTTGACTGCATGGTCAAATTAAGGGGTACGTAAGGTGTTGTAGGCTTCATTCAGTCGATCGGCTGAGGTTTCAAGCTGTTGCTGTTCCTCAGGTGTTCTCGGCAAAATCAGCTTGCGCTCAACGCCTTGCTGCCCAATAATGCAGGGCAACCCCAGTACAACCTTACTACCAATTCCATACCGTTCATCTGCCGTTGCCGAAACGGTGAATATCTTTTTCTCATCTCGCAAAATTGCATCGATCAATTGCGTCACAACGGTTGCAACACCGTAACTGGTATGTCCTTTCCGTTCGTAGATATCGAAACCACGTTTGCGCGTGTACTCAGTACAATCTCGCTTAATTGCCTCTAAGGTTGTTTCGTCAGAACTGAAAAATTCATTCAAAGGAATCAATCCAATGGATGCGCTGGACCAAGCAATAAATTCAGTGTTTCCATGCTCTCCAATCACGTAAAGGTAAACGTCTTGTTTATCCACATTCAATTGTTTTCCCAATTGATATTTCAGTCTCGCCGTATCTAAAACCGTTCCCGATCCAAAAATGAGATTTTGAGGTCTGGAAGTTGTTTCGATCGCAATTCGTGTCAACCCATCAACCGGATTGCTCACTACAATCACAACCGCATTTGGCGCAACGCGATCCAATTCTTGTATGGTTGAGCGAATGATATCAGCGTTACGCCCCAACAGCTCCAACCGATCCTGACCCTTTGGTCCAGGAGCACCGACCGTAATGACAATAACCGTTGAATCTCTAAGGTCTTCGTACTGATCCGTTGGCAGCACATCCATTGCCGCAAGAAGCGGAATAGCATCCTCAATATCCCAGGATTCTGCTTCTGATTTAGAGAGTGTGCGATCGTACAACACAACATTAGAACAGGAGCCTAACAGGACGAGTGCGTAAGCCAGGTTCGCACCTACATTTCCAGCACCAATAATTCCAATTTTCGACGGAGCGTTAGCCATACAGCAGTTTTAATTTGTTTGTGAAATTGTGTGTCAACCTGCATCATTATTGCTGGAACGATCGCACTCTCTATTACCTTGATTTCAATGGCCCAATTGGTCTTGCAGCAACAAAGGAACGAACCCGGCGCTCCCAGAAACTTCTATTCTTGATTTATTGGCAGTGAATTCGAGTTAATTTATGAAGTGCCTCTTCAACGTTTTGGGTACCTGTATTCCTAAAGTCAACGTTCTTGCAACCATAAATAGAGCGAACGAGAGCCATAGCAAATGATTGTTACGGAAATACCAGGCAACGATCGCCATTGGGGCAAACCCGAGCAGTGTTGCCGTTAATGAGGACGTGCGAAGAATGGAGCCTTGGGTTAATCCTAAAAGTAGCCGTCCAGCATATAAGCAATGGAACCAAACCCCAGAATTGGAAATAGCCAAATTACATAACTATTGACGCTGTCTGTAATCTCTACGTGGCTGGTTAGCAAGTTGAATAGAGCGGGGACAAGATTGAAGACGATCGCGAAGCCTAAGCCAAGCCCTAAACTGGTTCCACCTGAAACCCTTACAAGACGGACCAGCGCATGTTGGTTTTTCTCGCCATGAAACATTCCGGCAAAGCTTTCGGTTGCAAATGCCAAACCATCAATGAAATAGGCAGCCAGCGCTATCACCTCTAGCAGCACCGCATTGGCTGCCAGCATTACCGTTCCCAACGCTGAACTGCTGTTTGTAAACAGAGCGAAGGTTGTTGTTAGGGCAAAGGTGCGAATCAAAATTTCCCCATTCAATGTCATTGTTGCTCTCAAAGCAGCACCATCCAAAAGCCGATCTGCTAAGGCCCGCACCTGAGCAACACGAATTTCTCGACAAACCAGCAAAATTCCCACCAGAAACATGAGGCACTGACTGACGGCTGTTGCCAATCCTGCTCCAGCGCTGCTCCATCCCAACTGCACGATTAGCAAGTAATCCAGCAAAATTTTTGTGCCGTTGCTGATGGCCGAGAGCAGCAGCACATTTTGACTACGAGCCTGTCCTAAAAACCAACCGATGATGACGAAGTTGGTGAGCGTCGCCGGAGCGCCCCAAATCAGTGCATTGTAATAGGCTTGTCCAGCCGCTTCTACTTCTGGCGTTGCGCTCAATAGGGAGAAACCGATCGTTCGTAAGGGCTGCTGCAAAATCAGTATTGCCAATCCAAAACCCAGCGCTAGCAAACCATTTCGCAAACCAATCAGAAGCACTTCATCCTGATCGTTGCGCCCGCTCGCTTGAGCCGTTGTTCCTGTGGTGCCCATGCGTAGAAAGCCGAAGGTCCAGTAAATGTAATCAATTAAAACGGTGGCCAGGGCGACGCCAGCCAAGGCATGAATGTCCGGCAAATGTCCCAAAACGCCACGTCCAACAATCCTGCCAGGGGAACCATCAGGTTCGACAGGACGTTGACCGCTGCCAATTGGAAAACGATCGCAGGAAATTGGAAGAGGAGACCATTGCTCAATCTAACGCATAGAAGGCAAGCTCATATTCTGACGTACGTCGTTATCTTTTCCAGAAAAGCTTTCAAATCCTGCTATGGCTGAGTTGCCTGTTTCCAACAGTAATTGTGCTGGATGTATCCGATGCGGCTGACTTCACCTGAACCTCATGAAATTTGGAAAGACTTGAATTTGACCAGTTAGCATAATTCTGAACGGGGGCACTCTTGGGATGGAAACGCTGAATATTTCTATCTCCACAACAGAGCACCATGACAGATTGTAAGCCAGGTACCTCAAAACTAGCTAAGCAAGGTGATACACAAGCGATTGCTGCATTAATAAATTGCTCTCTACAATCTAAAGGCATCACAGCGAGAGTGAGTCTTAAACAAGATTGCTTGAAAATCATGTTGGAAGCGGTTCAGGTGCCAGATAAGCAAATGTCTGTTGAACTGATCCACAAAGAATTGATGGATGTGGGAACAAACACTATCAAACAAGTGAAGGTTTTTGGTCGGGAAATAGGGGAAGATTTTCCAAGCTGGCAGGCAGAATTTGAAGTACCTACTCAGGCAACACCAGATTTTACGGAACTTGCTAAGCAGGGAAATACTGACGCGATTAGAATACTGATCGCTCAGTGGCTAGAACCTCAAAACGTTACTGCGAAAGTTAGCCTGAAGGATAGTTGCTTACGAGTCATGCTTGAAGCAGTTGAAGTTCCAAATCAGCAAACTATTGTCCCTCTGGTTTTCGGCAACGTAAAGGATTTAGGAATTCAAGGCTGCACAAAGATAAAACTCAGTGGACGAGAGCCAGGTGATGATTTTCCAGATTGGCAACAGGACCTTGAGCTAGAAGAGCAGACAAACTCAACTGAAATAGTTCCTGTGGAATCCTCCACACTTGTAAGCAAAACAGCCACTCAAGAATCTGGTTTGGCAGAACTTCCGTCTGAATCATCGTTTTGGGGTTCTATGTTTGGGACATTCACGGAGCGGCCGGAGCCATTGGTGGCGCAGCCGCTTATGCTGGTGGTGCGGTTGCTGGCACGGTTACTGGGGCTGCTGGGGCGGTCAGTAGTGCAACTGTACAAGCTAGCGGCGCGATCACTGAAACAGCCACGGAGTTTTTGAATCTCTGGGTAATACCGTATTGCAATCAACTGATGGGGCTGGCTATGTACTAGACATGATCAGCAATAGCCCTCAGCTACAAAATCTTACAAAAGCATTGAAAGTAGACTGGCTACTCAAAATCGTAGAGCAGGTAGATATTGATGGGGCCGAAACACATGTAAAGAACTTACAGCGAAAATATCCCAATGAAAAGCCTGGCGATATAGCTCATCGAGTAATGGTTGAAAAAGCTCTTTATGTTGGAGGTTCAGGATTCGCTAGCAGTTTATTGCCAGGATTTGCAACTGCCATGCTTGCAGTGGATTTAGCAGCAACAACGGCATTACAAGCAGAAATGGTCTATCAAATTGCTTGTGCTTATGGGCTGAATCCCCATGAACCAGCCAGGAGAGGAGAAGTTTTAGCAATCTTTGGTTTAGCCCTTGGCGGCAGTTACGCACTCAAAGCAGGTTTAGGATTTGCTCGAAATATACCGGTCGCTGGAGCTTTGATTGGTGCTAGTAGTAATGCTGCGATGCTTTATGCGTTGGGCTATGCAGCTTGTCAGTTTTATGAAACAAAGTTAAACCCAGCAACTCCTCAATCTGCCCTCCAAGCTTCTCAGGTTGAGAGTGAAAAGTTTTTGAAAGGAGCGCTCATTCAACAGGTGATTATGGATCAGATTTTGGTTCATGTTGTCCTAGCCAATTATCCCGGAAAGACTTGGGAGCAAGTTCTTCCAGAAATACAGATGTTAAACTTCAGCCCTGCTTCGCTTGAAGTGATTGCAGCAAATGCAAAATCTCCACCCTCCCTGGAATGCTTGCTTGATCAAATTAACAGTGACTTTGCTGTACCCCTACTAGCTCAATGCCAAAAATTGTTCAGCAAGACGGGGTGATTACTCCTGAGGAAGCGAAGACAATTGCCACAATTACTAACAAACTCAACATCAATTTAGGGGACCTCGTGTGACGCCAAGTTGATTTTGTAATCTCAGTTCCCGCCACAGTTGAGTGCCTGAAATTTCTCCCAGCAATAATTGGCGATAGCGCTGAATTGTTTGTTTGACCTGTTCCGGTGTTTCGTTGACAAATTCGATTCGGAAGTGGCGTAAACCAACTTCTGCCAGATGCTTCACGTATTCTGCACCGGTTTGAGCTGTGCCATTAAATACCGTATTCCGGCAACCCGCATCTGCTTGCAGCATATGTTCGCTGCCGACACGATCGCGCAGCTTAACCACATGAGTTTCGCAGGGACGACCACAGTTTGTATAGTCTGTTCCGTCCGAGAGGAAGGCGCAGAATACGCAATGCTCCATGTGAAACATTGGCATGTGCTGGTGAATCGTTACCTCAAACCAATCTGGCGGACAGCTAGTAAGCAGGTCTTCCAGTTGCTGAATGTTCAGGTCGTAGGATGCGGTGAGCCGTTCCAAACCAAACTGCTGCTTGAGATAGTCTGCTGTCAGAGGATTGGCAACATTAAGCGAAAAGTCACCAATGCAGCGATCGCCTGCAAAAAACTTGATCTGGTCGTAGTTTCGCACTAAGTAGCCATCAGCCTGAGACGCTCGGACCTGCTGCAAAATCCAGGTTTCACCGGGTTTTGTGATTCGGGGCAGGGCTACCCAGATGGAGGGTAAGGGATGAGGGGTGAGGATGAGGGGTGAGGGATGAGGGATGAGGGATGAATCAGGTCTGCTTTCTGCCCTCTGTCTTCTGCCTTCTGCCTTTCTGTCTGCGCTTCTCGACGTCTCCGCTTCTCCCTATCCCTTCCCTGACCCCTATCTCCTGAACCTTTCACCATTTGCACGGCTTCCCGATAAGCTCGTGGATCTTCAAACTCGCAATAGAGGGTTTCTACTCAGTTTCTAGGGCAGCCTGTAGCTGTGTCAAATTCGAACCAGGACAATCAGATGGGGCGATACAGAAGAACGTTCGGTTGATTTTGTTGGATTGGGCAACAGGTTAGCTAAAGAGGCATTGGGGTGTAACTCCCATTGTTTAGGCTGGGATCTCAAGGCTTCTAGCTGCACGACAATATCTCGCCGCAGACGATTTAATTCGCTGATCGGCAGCATGACGTCCCCTTGCAGGTGATTAACCAATTTCTCTAACCTGAAGGGCGTGTTGCCCAGACGACCGAACTGCTCCTGTAGGCGATCGGATGTAAGGGGTTTACTGTGTGCCTCAATTAGTGGAACAGACGATTCCAATTGAACAATGTGGTCCTGTTCATCACGGGCGATCGTGGTTAGCGGTAATCCCACTTCTCCATGAATTTCTAGTTGAATTGGACGCTGAAATTGTGGTGTATCTCCCGCGAAGCTTTGACGCAAGTGTCGGTCTAGCTCCGGGTCGCTGGTTTTCCAAACTTTATCACCAACGTGTATTCGTTTTGGGTTGAGAGAGTGTCGCCCAAAGGTTAATTCTGTTTCTTGTCCGTTGGGTTTAACGGCATAAATCCGCCCGCCTTCTTCCTGTGCCTCCGGGTGTCCGGAGTCAAACACCACCCCATCTCCTGGCTTAAGCGGAGCTTGCAGGCGCACCATAATCTGTTCATTGCAGATACGGGTTACTTCACCCAAATAAACCCCCGTTTTTGCCGAAGCGGGCATGAACCAATTCCTGATTGTTGATTCCACGAAACCAACCGGTGTAGATTCCTCGTGAGAATGCCATCTCCAGGTTGTAACGATCAGCGGGAGTGGAGAGTGGGGAGTCGGAAAATTTTGAATTTTGAATTATGAATTTTGAATTTTGTTCTGACCCCTGACCCCTGACGCCTAGCCCCTGCTTCCCGTTCTTCTGCCCTCTATATTCTGCCTCTATCCGATCCAGTGCCTGTCTATATACATGAGTCACGTTAGCAACGTACTCGGGGCTTTTCAAACGGCCTTCGATTTTTAGAGAGGTGACGCCGGTTTTGACGAGTTCTGGTAAAACGTCCAAGCCTGCCAGATCCTGAGGACTGAGGAGGTATTTGCGATCGCCCAAATCCATTACGGTTCCGTCCGCAATCAGGTCGTAGGGCATGCGGCAAGCTTGAGCACATTCTCCCCGATTGGCCGATCGTCCTCCCAATGCTTCACTGGTCAAACATTGCCCGGAATAGGCAACGCACAGCGCCCCATGCACAAATACTTCCAGGGGAGCGAGTATTGATGCTCCCTAATCTGCTTCTGGATTTTGTCGATTTCTTTGAGAGAACATTCGCGAGCCAGCACAACCAGTTGGCAGCCGATCAACTTTGCAAATTCGACTCCGGCTGCGCTGGTAACGGTCATTTGAGTGGAAGCGTGAATCGGAAAATTGGGTGACAAATGACGGATCAGGCGGCAAATTCCGATGTCTTGCACAATGGCCGCATCCACACCCGCTGCAATGATGGTGCGGAGATACTGCTCAGCCTCCACCAACTCCGCCGGAAAAATCAGCGTGTTTAGCGTCACGTACCCTTTCACGCCGCGCCGATGCAGAAATTCCATCAACTCAGATAAATCTGCTTCCGTAAAGTTTTGTGCGCGCATCCGGGCATTAAATCGCTCTAACCCAAAATAGATGGCATCTGCCCCATTTTCCACAGCCGCCTTGGCGCAGTCCCAATTTCCCGCCGGAGCAAGCAGTTCTGGCAGTACGGTAGTCAAATTGGTTTGGGACATCGATTGCAGTGAAGTATCCATTGTGAGTTTTAAGTTGAGTGAATCAGCAATTGAGAATTAGGAATTTTAAGTTTTTAATTTTTAATTCTTAATTCCTAACTCTCCATTCCGCTGAGGAAGGGTGACGGTGACGGTTGTGCCCTGGTGAAGCGTGCTATCGATATGGAGGATTCCCTGGTGATTTTCGGCTATCGCCTGGGCGATAGCTAGTCCCAACCCTGACCCTTTCGCTGACGTTTGACTGCGGGATGGATCAACCCGGTAGAAGCGATCGAACAAGTGCGGTATCGCTTCGGCTGGAATTCCAATGCCTGTATCGCTGACAGAAACGGTTAAGGAGTGGCCATTTTGCCGTCCAGTTCGCTGTAGCTCGACAGAAACTTGACCACCGGATGGTGTGTACTTCACCGCATTGTCCACCAGGTTAGTGAACAGTCGGGCGAGTTGGTCTCGGTCCCCTGGAGGATTGTCCAGTCCTGGGGGATTGTTTGCGCGGAAGTAACAGTGGGTGAGGGGGTGAGGGGGTGAGGGGGGAGGAGGGAGGGGAGAACTTTTTGAAGTTGGTTTTGAAGTTGGCTCCATGAAGCGGAAGGAAAGCTGAATGTTCTTTTCTTCAGCGAGCGTTTGCTGTTCTTCAATGACCTCTTTCAGCAGGTATTCAAGCGCAACGGGTGCTGATTGAAGCTGCACCATACCGCTATCTTGCCGTGCTAGGAACAGTAAGTCATCAACCAATCGCCCGAGGCGGCGGGTGAGCCGTTCCACAACTCTAAAGTGCTGTTCCTGAGTTTGGGGTTGCGGGTCGGGGTCTGCCAGCGCTACCTGAACATTCGTTTGAATGATAGCGATCGGGCTTCGCAGTTCATGGGAAGCATCGGCTGTAAACTGTTTGAGTCGTTGGTAGGACTCTCGCACAGGCTCCATCGCCAATCCTGATAGGAACCAACCGATCGCCCCCACCGCTGCAATTATTAAAGCGGTCCACAGAATTAGATCGAAAATCAACTGGCGGGCTGGCTTCGTTACCTCAAACCAGGGATGGCTGACCCTCAGATAGCCCAACACCTGCCGACCAACTTCAACTCGATGGGTCACTTGTCGAAGAATCAGGGGATCGGGACGTTTGGAGTTTTGCGTTAGGGAGTGGGAAGTGGGGGAGGAGTTTTGAGTTAAGTTTGAATTTTGAATTTTGAATTTTGAATTTTCATCAGACTCCTGACCCCTGACCCCTGACTCCTGATCCCTGGCCCCTGGCCCCTTCTCAACCTGTACCGTTTCTCCATCACTGTCGGGGTGCAATGGAATCTTTAGTGGTTCTGAAAAGGTAGACCAGAGCAGTTCGCCTGTAGGACTGAACCACTCCAAATCAATGTGATCGTCTTCGTCGGTTGCTGCATCATCTCGAAAGCTGGCTTCCACATTTACCCGCAGCGGTCCGCCTTCGGAATGGAGATTGACGGGTTCAATTACGAGCGATCGCCCCACCACTTCCACCACATGGTTTAGGGTGTCATCAATCCGTTCGATTAGCGTCTCGCGCACGTATAGATAAAATCCGCTGGCAAACAGCAGCAGCAACACCGCTGTCACAGTGGTATACCAGAGTGCAAGCCGACGACGGGTCGTTTGGAACATTGGGGAAGGGGACAGGTGGTAGGTGGTAGGGGATGAATGATGAGCACGACAACGTGATCTATGAACTACCCTAATCTGGCGTTCTACTATGGCTGGTTTTGTTCTGCTTCCAGCCTAACGTTGAATTACGGCAATAGCGGCAGCATAAATTGTGTTGCTCCGATATTTGCCTTTGACTCCCAGCTTCCCTTAAACAGGTGTTTGTTGCCCTAATCTGGTCAAGAACTTCAGCGCTTTAGCAATGTAGCTGGCGCAGTCGTAAGGAGAGCTTTCGTAGAACGATCGCCATGCGGAGGCTTTGTGTTCGTCGTAGCTGGAGTGGTGCTCGGGATGCTGATCGAGCCAGGCTATTCGGACGGCGTGACCAATAAGTACATCGAGGACAATATATTCTTGAATCTGTAAATTGGGGTTGTTTTCAGCGATCACGGCTAGTTCCATCAGTGCCTCGACGTTAACCTGACGGTACTCGGGAGCCTGGATTTTGTTTAGCAAGTGTTCGACCTGGAGGGCAAAGTTTTTCTCGCCAGGGGTCATTTCGGCCAGAAGTACTTCACTGTCCAACCGATTGCGGCGCTCCAGCTTGTCGCCAATGACTAATCCGCGACAGTGTTTCAGCACTTTCCAGACGCTCGGATAAAAGTTTTTAGGAATCCGATTTAAGGAACCATCCAATTGGCGTTTACGCCGCCAGTTTTCGGCCGGTTTCGTTTCGTCTGTACCGGACTGTACGACCCAATCAATGTCTTTATCCTGCTGCTTAACGTGCAGGGATTCTTGACGAAACAGGGCTTTGTCCAATCCTTCGTAACCAACCAGCACTTGATACAGCCGTGTTTGAATTTCGTGGGGGCTGAGTTGCATCAGCCGATCGTACGCTTCATCTTGAGTGACATCAAGTTCCTGGGCCAGTTCGCTTGTAATCAACAAAATCAGGTAGCCGACTCGTAGGGTGAGCAATCCATTAAATAGCTGCGGATCGGCTTTGATTAGCAGGCTGAGATAGATCAGAATTTCCTGGGTCAACATGCGATCGCGGATGTCTTCCCGACAAAATTCGTGAATCTTCTCCATAATCTCTGGTGGTGTCAGCGGTTTGGTAATCAGGGAAATTTCGCTGTAGGACTTACCGATCGCAATTTGTTTTGGCGCACCAAAATGTCTGTCACCACATCGGCCAGGTTGAGGGCCATCTTGTCATACAGACCAGCTACTCGCCGGACGATCGCCCACCACTTCAACTTTCCGGCTTTGAAGTAAATTTCATTCAGGAGTTGAGCTACTGTAACGGTCTGTTCTGGCTGTCCAAGCCCTGTATCAAAGGTCAACCCCTTTAGCCGCACCAGCGTACTCAGTAATTCAACCTGCTCGTAGAGGTTTTCAGAATCTCTCAAATCCTTAATCAAGCGGCTAATGCTGGTTTCTGACTCCAGCTTGAATTCCTGGATGCTGCTTAGAGGACCGCTTCTTTCGGAATTGAAGGCCAGATAAAAGCATTCTGGCAGCGCATTGCGGACGGGCGATTGATAGAACTCAAAGTCATGCAGAAAATCCATTCGCTCGACAGTCGCTGTCAGGCTCAACTGGTTCAGCCGTCCCAATTTTACCCGCACACCGTTACAGTTACCGCTCCTAAATTCCTCAATTAATGTCAAGAACGGCATGGCATCCTCGGATTCAGGATCGTCAGTTTCCAGCATGGTTCCGGTTAGCAGCAGAGTTATGGTGGGACGACCAAGCTGGCTCCAGTGGCGCTGAATATGGGCCAGTTCTGCGCGGATTTGAGCAACGAGAAAATAAGGATCAAAGCTCAAATAAAACTGTTGTTGGTCGAGGAGAGACGGCAGGAAGACGATCGTCTCCCCGGATCCGAAAAATCCGAGATGTTGTTAGGCTGCGCAACCGACGGGCGGGGCGTCCGGTTAGCGCCAGCTTGTCGTTGCGGCCAACTTGTGTATAGACAGCGGACAGTTCTCCAGCCTGTCTCACCTGAATGGGGTCAACCTGTTGTGGGGTTTGGTGTCAATTCCGTAGGCAGCCAGTTTTGCCTGAAGCATTTCATCTTCGGCCAGAAGGGCAATCTGGACAGTGGGCTTCCGCTGCTGACGGATGTGTAAATGGCGACCCAACGGATCGATATCGCCGACTGCCAGCAGGTCTTCACTCAACATTTGCCCTAGCAAGTAAAGGCTTTGCGCCCATACCAGTGGAACGTTTTCGTTTGGGAGTCGCTGCTGACTTTGGGGTTTGCCCGTTCTGCTTCAATGAATGCTTTTGGCACGTAATAAAGCTCTGGCAAAAGCTTTAGGCCATCCCGCTCGACTGACACGTTCTCTAAACGGTCCTGGTATTCCTTTACCTGGGTACGATCGCCCTTAAACACTCCATCCAACAGCAGGTAGGTGAAGAACAGCGGCCATTCGCACTCGATGTGCTCAAATTGCTTGAGTTCCCAGGGTTCATAGTGCAAACGATTAGTGTCTTCCAGTACGGTCTGGTGTCCATCCCGCAGAAATCGCTTGCAGCCGTACTTGCCCTGTAGCTTTTGAATAATGTCGTTATGGGTTCGATCGCACAACGCCTGGTCCTCGACCGCAAAGGCGGGAAATCCAATCACGCTCAGTAGAGCGGCATCCACTTCCTTTGAGCTAGATTCTCTGGGCAAAAGAGATTCCAGGGTGATGCGCGATCGGGCAATTTCATCGGGCAGAACATGGATAACCGAGTTTTGACTCCCATGCACGCCAAACAAATTCAATCCGTTCATGGCTTCCAGCGCGGCCTTTGCCATCCCAACAGAACTGGCATTCAGCTCCGGATTGCCATGATTAATCTTGTTTCCCCGCTCCCAAATTCCGTAATCTGGCGTTCTGTATGCTCGCCCAATGTAGTAGACCAGATTTTGGATAAAGTTGACCTCATCGATCGTAAAAATAATTTGCAGACCAGATGCGGTCATTTGCGCCAGCATCAACAAAAACAAGGACGTCGCGTCTAGCTGGAGATGTCCCCACTCGTCATCACCCACCACCACATCGCCGGTCTGAGTGTCGTACTTCGCGTGCAGCGCATCCAGCAAAGACTGCGTTTGTTTAAACCGCTCAACCTTCTGCACCTGCCGCATCATGGCAAACAACAGGCCGCGCATAAGCTTGACGACCGTGTGTTCCAGTTCAAAGGTGCGCCCCTGGTCTTCGTCAACCTTGCGGTACGCTAAACCCAACCCCCACACGGCCAAAATGCTGTAAACGTTGTCTCTCACCCAGGCATCGGTGTAGTCTCCGTGGGCATTCACCGCTGTACTGGCAGGAAGCAGCCCGGTAATAGGATTTTGACGCGTCAGAATAATGGTTCTGATCTGTTCGTAATAGTGTTCTAGCCGAGCTTGCAAATCGGAAGGGTTCATCAGCGGGTCTGGCGATCGTTTCAAGATTTCAAGTGAGCGTAAATAGAGGCTGCAAAGGGAGTTTGTTATCAACGATACAAAGGTCTCTTTATTATCTGACTTCTGGGACTACTTAAAGTTCACCGCTCACATAACCAATCGATCGCGATTATCTGTAAAACCTCGGAGATTTCAACCAAGAATTGAATCTTGTGACCAGATACTGGTGCTTAAACCTCCGAGGTTTTGGCAAAATGCGTCAGTCCTGGCAACAACATCGCGATTCTCACGACCTGGAGCTAAGTCTAAATCGAGTTTAATATGAAGTTTAGAAGGGCAAATCCTTTTAGGGAGTTTGGACAATGGCCGTTGTCACCTCAAACCCACTAACCTTTGACGAATTTCTGGCTCAATACCCCGAAGATGGGCGCTACGAACTAATTGATGGAGAAATTGTGAGAATTCTGGCGACAAGACAACACGAAGATGTCGCAGATTTTATTGAAGACGTGCTTAAAGATGAGGTTAAACGGGCTGGTTTGAACTACAAGGTTTCTAACCGAATTGTGCTGGCAACCCAAACCAAAGAGGGCAAAGAACAGGGACGAAATCCAGATGTGAGCGTGGTTGATCGTAATCTGTGGCGTTCCGATCGAATAGCTTATACCGCTTTTCGAGAAGCGATTCAATTGGTTGTAGAGGTGGTGTCCACCAATTGGGAAGATGACTATATCGATAAATTAGATGAGTACCAGCGCTTAGGCATCAACGAGTATTGGATTGTGGACTATCTGGCGATCGGTAGCAGAAGTTATCTGGGTAATCCCAAAGTTCCCACCGTTTTTGTTTACTCACTGGATGAAACGGGGCGGTATCAGGCCAGCAGCTTTAAAGCAGACGATCAAATTCTGTCGCGCACCTTCCCAGAGCTAAATTTGACGATGGATCAGATTCTAAGCGCCTAATGTAGTCTAATTGGCTCGAAATCAGAATCTTTATGGAGAGTGGCCTTTAGAAGTATGACTACCCATCCTAGAAAATGTAACGGATTGCAACGTATAATGAGAGCGAAGCAATCTTGAAGAAAACGTAAAGAACACATGCGCGTTGCGATCGCCGGAGCAGGACTGGCAGGGCTTTCCTGCGCTAAGTACCTGGTAGATGCGGGACATACCCCATTCTTTTTGAAAGCCGTGATGTCCTGGGTGGCCTGGTTGCCGCCTGGAAGGACGAAGATGGCGACTGGTATGAAACGGGTCTGCATGCTTTCTTTGGAGCCTATCCCAACATGCTCCAACTGCTAAAGGAACTGGGTATTGAGGACCGCCTCCAGTGGAAACAGCACACCTTGATTTTCAATCAACCCGACAAGCCGGGAGTTCTGTCTCGTTTTGATGTTCCAGATATTCCCGCTCCGTTTAACGTCATCGCCTCGATCTTGCGCAACAACGACATGTTGACCTGGGAGCAAAAATCCGGTTTGCGATCGGACTTCTTCCGGCAGTCGTTCGTGGACAGAAGTATGTCGAGGACATGGACAAGTACACCCTGCTGGAATGGCTGAGACAACAGGGTGTGGATGAAAAGGTGAATACGGACATTTTCATCGCAGCGTCCAAAGCTCTCACCTTTATTAACCCGGATGAGGTTTCGGCAACCATTCCGCTGACCGCCCTCAATCGGTTTTTGCAGGAGCGCTACGGGTCCAAAATTGCCTTTCTGGATGGTTCTCCGACGGAGCGACTGTGCCAACCGATCGTGGACTACATCACCGAGCGGGGTGGGGAAGTTTATTTGAAGAAGCCCCTAAAGGAAATTTTGCTGAATGACGATGGCGCTGTACGTGGCTTTCTGATGCGCGGACTGGATGGGGCATCGGATGAAGTCGTGACAGCTGACGTTTACGTCTCGGCGATGTCAGTGGATGTGTTCAAGGTGCTGATGCCTGCTAGCTGGACGTCGATCGAGTTCTTCAAGAAGCTGGACGGACTGGAAGGGGTTCCTGTAATTAACCTGCATCTGTGGTTCGATCGAAAACTCACCGATATTGACCAGTTGCTGTTCTCCCGATCGCCCCTTTTAAGCGTGTATGCCGACATGAGCGTTACCTGTCGGGAATACGAAGACCCGGATCGGTCCATGCTGGAGTTAGTGCTAGCTCCGCAAAAGATTGGATTGACAAGTCCGATGAAGAAATCATTGCTGCCACGATGAAAGAGCTAGAAAAACTCTTTCCGCAGCACTTTGGTACCGAAAATTCCGCCAATCTGAGAAAATACAAAGTCGTCAAGACACCGCGATCGGTTTATACCGCCATTCCAGGACGACAAGCCTATCGTCCTGACCAGACCACCCCGGTCCCAAATTTCTTCCTGGCAGGAAGTTATACCATGCAACGCTATCTCGGCAGTATGGAGGGTGCCGTACTTTCTGGTAAGCTGACAGCGCAGGCAATTGTGAGGAGTCAGCAATTAACTGACGCCTCCAGACCAATCAGCCCTAGCGATCAACTGCAAGCGAACCTTACAGGTGCGAAGGTTTAAGGCTTTTTAAGCCAGTTTATGACCTTAGAACGGTTTACAAGTCAGTATGCTGACCTTAAAACTGAGGCTGGTAGTGATGGTGGTATGGGCAGATAGTGGGAAGAGGTGAGCATATACCCTTAAAGGGGCAGTCTTACACTCATTTCGACTGTCAGCCTGCGATGTTTGTCAAGCGTTCTCAAGGAAATGCTTCAATTGCCTGACTATTCTGGTGTGAGAACTCTGGCTTCCCTGGAAGAAGCCTACGAACTCTGTCGTCAGATTACAGCTAAATACTCCAAAACCTTCTACCTGGGTACGTTGCTGATGCCAGAGGCAAAACGGCGGGCAATTTGGGCGATTTATGTCTGGTGCCGTCGTACCGATGAATTGGTAGATGGTCCCCGCGCCGCTCTGACGACCCCTGAAACTCTGGACCATTGGGAACGACAGCTAGAGTCTATTTTTGCTGGGCATCCAAAAGAAGATGCGGATGTGGCGCTGGTAGACACCCTGGAACGGTTTCCGATGGACATTCAGCCCTTTCGGGATATGATCGCGGGTCAGCGTATGGATCTATATCGATCGCGCTACGAAACCTTTGATGAATTAAATTTGTACTGCTACCGGGTCGCAGGCACTGTTGGGCTAATGTCTACAGCGGTAATGGGCGTTGATTCGACCACACGAACGGCACCCTGGGACCAGTATTCGGACAAATCGGGTCTTCCAGAGGATGAAGCCGTTGCCCTCGGTGTTGCCAACCAGCTCACAAACATTCTTCGAGATGTGGGTGAAGATGCCCGGCGTGGTCGAATTTATATCCCATTAGAAGAATTAGCGCTGTTCAACTACACCGAAGCTGATCTGTTTGATGGCGTAGTAGATGAACGATGGTGTGAATTAATGCGCTTTCAGATCCAGCGGGCACGAAAATTTTATGCAACTGCCGAAAAAGGCATCAGTCGGCTGAGTCCTGACGCTCGCTTTCCGGTTTGGGCAGCCCTGATGCTCTATCGGGGAATTTTAGACGTGATTGAGCGCAATCAATACGATGTGTTCCGCAAACGCGCCTATGTGTCTGGCCCTCGGAAGCTGACCTATCTGCCGATCGCTCGACTAAGGGCAGCGGTACTTTAGTTAGGGCGAGGAGCAAGGGGCGAGAGGCAATGGGCATAAGTTGTCGGAAATTTTATGTCAGAAGTTTTAGGTTGGGTAATTGGGTTCCTTTTCCTGCATACCCGCATTCAAGCTCCAGTTTCACGCAGTCTTGGAACTTGCACAGATGCTGTCTCTATGCCTGTGTCAGAATTGAGGAATCATGACCTCACTTATTTCCCCAAATTCAACTGCCCATCGCTCCTTGCCGCTCTTGGGTAAAACCCTAGCTGAACTTACTGAATGGGTTCAGCAGCAAGGGCAACCTGCCTATCGAGGCAAGCAACTACACGAATGGATTTATCAGAAAGGCGTGAGATCGCTCAACGACGTTTCCGTGTTTCCAAAGCAATGGCGCGCCGAATTGGAGTCCGTTGAGATCGGTCGATCGGTGCTGCACTATCGATCGGTTGCTCCCGATGGTACCGTCAAATTCCTGCTCCGCCTCTCGGATGGAGCCGTTATTGAAACGGTAGGCATCCCGTCCTATCGAGGGCAGGAAGCAGGAGGCAAGGGTCAGGGAAAGGATAGGGAGACGCGGAGATGTCGAGCCGCGGAGACAGAAAGGCAGAAGGCAGAGGGCAGAGGGCAGAAAGCAGAACTGATTCATCCCCATCCCTCATCCTCCATCCCCTATCCTCGCCCCTCTCCCGCCTCACTGTCTGTGTCTCCTCACAGGTTGGCTGCCCCATGGCGTGTGACTTCTGCGCTACGGGCAAGGGAGGCTTTATTCGTAATCTTGCGACCCACGAGATTGTGGATCAGGTGCTAACGGTGCAGGAAGACTTTGGGCAACGGGTTAGTAACATTGTCTTCATGGGCATGGGCGAACCGTTGCTGAATACCGACAACGTTCTTGCTGCTGTTAGATGCCTTAATCAGGATGTGGGAATTGGACAGCGATCAATCACCATCTCAACGGTAGGCATTCCCGGTCATATTCGGCGACTAGCGCAGCATCAGCTTCAAACAACCCTAGCAGTGAGTCTACACGCTTCCAATCAGTCAATTCGGGAGCAACTTATCCCCAGTGCTCACCACTACCCTCTGACAGCTCTTCTGGAAGAGTGCCGCGAGTATGCACAGATCACTGGGCGCCGAGTCACTTTTGAATACATTCTTCTTGCAGGCGTAAACGATCGCCCGGAGCATGCAATTGAGCTGGCTCGACATCTGCGGGGCTTTCAGAGCCATGTCAATCTAATTCCTTACAACCCAATTAGTGAAGCTGATTATCAACGTCCCAGCCCAAAGCGAATTGAGTCTTTTATGGACAGTTTGAAGGAGCACCACATCGCTGCTAGCGTTCGACGTTCTCGCGGGCTTGCAACGGATGCTGCCTGTGGGCAACTTCGCGCATCGTCGGCAATTAAGCCCTGATCGTCAGACGCTTGGTCTAAACGCGCTACCAAATTTGGCCCATCGATCATCGACGCTTGGGCCTGTTCGGAAATGATTTCTATCCCAGATTTTGGGCGTAGATGCCGGGTGCGTAGGCTTCGACAACTTTGCCGGTTTGTGAGCAAGTAATCATCAAATAATCACACGTTGCACACTGCGTTCGAACTAAACGTTCTAACGTGAGGTAATGCCGTTCTGCACAGCTTCCACAATTTGGACAGCAAATTTCTAAAACCATGTTCTTATGAAGGGAATTTAAACTAACTGAATTTTGTAGCGTTGATTTCATTTAGGGATTGCCTACCTTTACATTTCTAAACTTCAAGTAACAGAAAGTATCAAAATTAACCAATTCAGATTGAATTTGTGAGTGAAATAATTAGCTTTCGTTGACTTCTATTATGTCGGTATTTATGCTGGTTGGCAATTAAACTGCGACGGGAAAATGCTTGATTTTCATAAATACTGCTTGAAACCAACAAACGTGCTCAAAACGTCTTGACCACTCCTCCTAAAGTTAGAGAGAAAGCCACAGCTAGCGACTATTGTCTTTGTGCTTAAAGTTACAAAACTAATTGTTAATCCTTAAATCCTTATTAAATTAACCCATCGAAAATCTTGAGATTGGTGAAAGAGATTTCTATTAATTAAGAGATGATAGAGCGCTTCAAGATTAATACCTTCCCAAAATTTGACTGCGATAAAAAAGTAGCGTCAAAGTAAACGAAATTTTTTGTGATGAATAAATCTTCAATTCCAAGGTCGAAATAGCGTTTATTCGATGAAGCAGAGGTAAAGACTTCAACTCGTGCGGTATTCTGTGTGGGGCTATTTTTGGAAGGCACCCTGGTTTTGTAAGAAACACTCACCGACGAATGCATTTAGGATTTATGACCCGATTAGAAGGTCTAGCCAAAATTCACGGGTCAGTAGAAACGAATCCCCTAACCCTGCTTTTCATGCTCGTAGGTGCATGTAGTTTATGGGAGGTTAACCGGCGAAATCGGGTCTCTTCTCCTGCTAAAAATCTTCAAGCATCCACTCTGAGGCCCGTTCACCTAATTCCAGAGGGATGCTAACTGCCTTTCCTAAACGGGGGCGTTCTCGCGTCTGCTCTATAAATGTTTGAACCTGAGCGCTACTGCCCCACGCCTGGAGATAATTGGCGATCGCATCCAGATGGGCCAGATACTCATCCTCTGATAGTGGAAAGGACGCCTGCTCTAGATACTTCCACATAATTAGGACGAAGATTTTGCCCTGAGTTCGCCGTAGTTGAATGTCGTAGGAGCGTCCCCATTTATCTAGGAAAATCTGGCGTAGGTCCTGTCCGGTCATAGTATGCCAAGTATCTACAGAGACGATTTTCTCAGGCTTTCAACCTGTTGTGGCAGCGTTTGCAATTGAAAGGAACGCGAGTTGGTGTGATCGTTAACATTTCGTATAAACTCGACGGACCCATCGTTCGATATGATGCTAACGTCAAGAAATGTAATAATCTTAATGGCTGTCTAAGATGACTGTGAGCAGGTTTTTCAGCCCGGTTTCCATACTCAGGTTACCTGCATCAATTACAGAAGCTTTCAGAAGCCTTATCTCGTGTAAATAAAGCTTAACCTTGAGGCTTAAAGGTTGAGCTTGATTTTTACGAGTCTTGATTTTCAAACTGTCAAATCCTTCCTTAATCAGCACTAGACGTAGTCATGGCACAACTCTCTGGATCCTCTGATGTACCCGATATGGGGCGTCGCCAATTTATGAACCTGTTAATGGTTGGTACAGGAATGACCACTGTACTTGGTGCCCTTTACCCGGTCGTCAAGTATTTTATTCCTCCCTCCAGTGGCGGCAGTAGTGGTGGAGTTACGGCGAAGGATGCCCTCGGTAATGACGTAATCGTGAGTGACTTCCTGGAAAGTCATGGTCCTGGTGATCACGTCCTTGCCCAAGGACTTAAAGGCGACCCTACCTATATTGTGGTTACAGAAGACAGGTCTGTTGCTGACTTTGGCATCAACGCAGTCTGTACCCACTTAGGTTGTGTCGTGCCCTGGAATGCCAGCGAAAACAAATTTATTTGCCCCTGTCATGGGTCTCAGTACGACACCAATGGAAAGGTTGTCCGAGGTCCGGCACCCCTTTCTCTGGCTTTAGCTCACGCCAAGGTGGAGGAAAACAAGGTCTCCTTTACTCCCTGGACTGAGACCGATTTCCGCACAGGTGATGACCCCTGGTGGGCATAGGACTGTTTGATGGTTTGTAATCTGTAGCGGATGGTGAAAGCTCCGCAGTAGGACGATCGGCTACAGACTACAGACCTGACATTTCCTAACCCCTTTTGCAAACCTTCCTTTGCTACTGACACACCACCGATGAAAAAGATTTCTTTAGAGAGATTAATCTCAGACACTGTTCTTTTGAAGAAAGCGGCATTGACTGTTGCGGCGATCGCCGTATTTTTAACAGGCGGGCTGGTATTGCCACAAACCGCTGCTGCCTATCCGATTTTTGCTCAGCAGGCCTACAGCAATCCCCGCGAAGCGACCGGACGGATTGTTTGCGCGAACTGCCACCTGGCTGCAAAGCCGACCGAGATTGAGGTTCCTCAATCCGTTCTTCCCGACACGGTGTTTGAAGCGGTTGTCAAGATTCCCTACGACACCAAGATTCAGCAGGTTCAGGGCGGTACAGGTGAGAAAGGCCCGTTGAACGTTGGTGCCGTTTTGATGCTGCCGGAGGGATTCAAGATCGCTCCTGAGGACAGAATCCCCGAGGAACTGAAAGAAAAGGTTCAGGACCTCTACTTCCAGCCTTACAGCGAAGACAAAGAAAATATTGTTGTGATTGGACCCCTCCCCGGTGAGCAGTATCAGGAAATTGTATTCCCTGTTCTCTCTCCTGACCCTAAAACGGATAAGTCGATTCACTTTGGCAAGTATGCCGTTCACGTTGGCGGTAATCGCGGACGGGGCCAGGTATACCCCAACGGTGAGAAAAGTAATAACACCGTTTACACTGCCTCTGCTGAGGGTACAATCACCCAGATTACGAAGCCTGAAGATGGTGGCTACCAGGTCACAATTCAAAAGGTTGATGGCGGTACGGTGTCTGAAACGATTCCTCCCGGTCCTGAATTGATTGTTTCTGAAGGGCAGGAAGTGAAAGCTAATGAGGCGTTGACCAATAACCCCAACGTTGGTGGATTTGGTCAGCACGACACCGAAATCGTGCTTCAAAACCCTGATCGTATTAAGGGACTCCTCGCTTTCTTTGGGATTGTTACCCTATCTCAAATCATGCTCGTCCTGAAGAAGAAACAGGTAGAGCGTGTTCAGGCAGCAGAGATGAACTTCTAGGGTCGCAGCGGTCAATAAAGGTCTTAGGGGCAGGCTAATTGCCTGCCCCTTGCACGCTGAGTAAAAAGAATACGGCTAATAGGTCGGCGACAGGTTGTAAGCATATCCCACCGCTGATTAAGCCCTGCCTCTCGCCTCAATGCGCCTACTGGTTGTACAGATTGGGCGGCTAACTTGAGGCGGCTTCAACACTTTTTCTAGGGTTTTGGAAGGAATATCTCGTTTTGTAAAAGATTTGCAGTTTAAACAGCAAACCGCTATCTATAGTAGGTACGCAAACAGGTCACAGCTAGATGTAGCGTTTTCAAATTTTTGAAGGCTCAGGTCTAGAGAGATTAGTCAGTGACCTAGAAGAAACATTAGCCACAAAGAATAAAACAATGACTTACCAACAGCAGCTCAATCCTTGGGTAATCCACAAGCTATTGCCCAATCTCAATCAGTTCACCGTGTCTCGCTTCCGTCGCCGTAACGATGCAGAGGCATATTTAAGGGTTCTGAAACAAAGCCAACCGCACTCCCAATTCACAATTACGTTTGATGTCGGTCATTCTGAATTGGCTGGGCAAGCTGAGTAATCTACTTTCAACCGTGACGCTAGATGATACGAACCGTTCAACGTGATAGTCAGTATTCCGTCAAAGAGGTTTGTTGGTTTCAGGGTGATGATTGTCTGAGTGCGGAGTGTGGTGTTGAAACAATTGAATATAGCTAAATTTCATTTGCATCCGGAGCAAATGAATTGTATCTTAAGCTTTTCCTTTTTCAGCCAAAATCTTTGCTTGTGTCACAATGAAAACCACTACATGTGGCGGATATGGAAGCACAGGCAGCTAGTAGTGATAAACCTATGACTCTCGGTACTCTGATCGCCCGACAGATTGCCGAGAGTTTTCAGCATCGGATTACCTTTGCGGAATATATGGATTTAGCGCTATATCACCCGACTCTTGGCTATTACGCCAGCAGTGCTGCAAGGATTGGCGCTCAAGGTGACTTTTTTACCTCTCCCCATCTAGGCAAAGATTTCGGAGAACTGCTGGCTGAACAATTTATTCAGATGTGGGAGTTGTTGGACTGTCCAAACCGCTTCACGTTAGTAGAAATGGGGGCAGGTCAGGGATTGCTGGCAGCAGATGTGCTCCACTATTTACAGAAAAAACGTCCAGAATTATTTCATTCTCTGGAATACATTATTGTTGAACGGGCAAGTGCGTTAATTAAAGCCCAGAAAAGCCAGCTAAGTAGATTTGTTGGGGAGATGAATAACCGTCTCCGCTGGAGCCATTTTGAAGACATTTCCTCTGACTCGATCGCCGGTTGTTTCTTCTCAAATGAACTGGTGGATGCACTACCCGTCCACCAAGTTGCGGTTGAATCGGAGGCACTTAAGGAAGTTTATGTGACGACCCAGACGAATCATGATGCAGACATTCAAGATGAAGCCATCCAATTTGTTGAGACGATCGGTGAACTCTCTACCCCATATCTAGAGTCCTATTTTGAGTTGGTTGGCATTGATCTGCGAACGACTGCTTACCCAGACCACTACCGTACAGAGGTCAACCTCGCCGCCCTAGACTGGATAAGTACCGTTGCAAATAAACTCCAGCGTGGATTTGTTCTAACGATCGACTACGGATATTCCAGCGATCGCTATTACAATCCGGTTCGCTCACAGGGTACGCTGCAATGCTATTACTGCCATTCCCACCATTCCAACCCCTACATCTACGTTGGGCAGCAGGATATTACTGCCCATGTCGATTTCACGGCATTGGAGCGTCACGGCGAGCGTTGTGGTTTACAATCTCTTGGGTTTACCAAGCAGGGACTCTTTTAATGGCGTTGGGCTTGGGAGATCGTCTTGCTGAGATCGGGCGATCGAATTCAACTAATCCCCAAGACGTTCTAGACAGTCTCCGCCGACGAGATGCTTTGCAACAGCTAATAGATCCTGCCGGACTGGGAAACTTTGGTGTGTTAATCCAGAGCAAAGGTTTAGAAATTAACAAACCTCTACGCGGATTGAATCAAGGGGATAGGTGGTAGGGGTAGAGCGCTTTGCCATGACAGAGATTAACCTTGTTGTCTTGGCTTTCCGCGTAGCCACAGGTTTGAGATGTTTAGGAACGTTGCTCCTACACCTACCACCTATGACCTACCACGTATCCCCTACCCTAATTCCCTGCCACCTCAGTTTGCGAGTTCACGACATCTAGCCGCACGGGAGCAACTCCGCTTTGAATCAGACCCAAAACACGGGCCGCCGCAGTGGAAAGGTCAATAATCCGGTTGGCAGTATGGGGACCACGATCGTTAATACGCACCACCACCGTCATGCCATTGTCTAGATTTGTAACCTTCACCTTGGTTCCAAAGGGAAGGGTGCGATGGGCTGCTGTTAAAGCGTTTTGGTTGAAAATTTCACCACTAGCGCTTTGATTGCCGCTAAATCCAGGGCCATACCACGACGCCATGCCACTCATGGGAATTCGCAGCGGACCAAGGGAGATATCCTGTCTCCGCTTGGGGCTACCAGCCACTCCATTCAAGGGAGGTGCATTCCCTAAAAGGCGGCGCAGTCGGTTGGTTGCCTGAAGCATGTCTGACTCAAGATCATGCGTCGTTTCGGGCAGCATTGCATCAGAATCGACGATCGCTAACACGTCCTTGTTAGCTTTAATCACGTACTGGCCCTTTGATCCTGATTTATTCCAGCTAACAGTGATTGATTTGGCGTCAATGCCGCCCCGGTTCAATTGATTCAGTTTTGCTGCAACTTCAGACGCTTTCCAAACGGGATCTCCTGGATTTGCCTGGTCCTGATTCGCCTGGGATTCGCCATGGGATGGCGTGGGTTTGGCAGAATCCCGAGCACCCTCTGGCAGCATTTCTGAAGATGAAGCAACAAGGTTGGAATTTTCGAGTAGTTTGGCCGTGGTAGCTGGAGCTTTGTCCGCAGGAGCGTTTGGCTCTTGACTTCCTAACTTAACCCCCTCTGATGGTGCTTTCTTGGAACTGAGAAAGGTGATGACCGGGAGGTTACGGACGTAAAGCGTTGCTACTTTTCGTCCTGCCAACTGATGGGAATAAATTTTCGCAATCACAGCCCCATCTGTGCTTGTGGTTGCTTGAGACTGTTGTTCCCCAATTTTTACAACTTCGCTTGTTAAATCAAGGGAAGGCGTTAGGGGCTGGTTTGAGGCAACTTTGAGGGTGGTCTCGGGACCCTGATCTACTGCGTTAGAGGGTTTGGCTTGGCTTGATGATGGCGCACCAAGCGATGAAATCAACAGGGTGGCAGTTAGACCGCTAAGAAGTTTTGATTCATAATCCACTTGTGAAGGGCACTTAGTAGATGCTTGCTGTTCAGCCTTCTAGCGTTTCTGGTGGTCCCAAATTATTGATTTTGGGTTGATGATGTCAGCCGATGCTGCTCATCACACCCCTTTGAGGGCCACCTGTTGTGCTAGATCCGGAAGCCTAGTCCTTGATGAATCAGAAGTTTGATGACCAGGAATTTGAGGACTCAAACTTGATGAATCAGCACTGAGCTTCTGCAAGCAATCCAGTAAGCGAGGCCGAGAACTGAAGCTGCTGAAGAATCAGCAAACAACCCGTTAACTCGTACTCGATTCGTATTCACTCCGGAGCTATAGAACTGCAACAGAGTATCACGAAGTTTTTCCATTGGGGATCAGGGATCGCACAGCCAACCGTCAACTTTATAAACGCTTTACAATATGAAAAGTGGCTACAAGTTCTATGAGATGGGCTTTTGGGAAATTGTGCTATTCCGGACGCTTCGTCGAAACTTTATACAAACTTTATCTGTCCTTTAAACTTCTACGCTTCTAAAAATATGAACGATCGCAGAGGAACGCAGTTGACCCTCAAAACCTACGAAAATTGCTGTATAGTCCGCTTGAATAAGCAGGAATAACGTTAAACAAGGCTGTTAGCAGGAATTTCGAAAAGGCATGGATTATCGAGAGGCGGGAGTAGACGTTGAGGCTGGACGGGCTTTTGTAGACCGAATTCGTCGAATGGTAAACAGCACGGCTCGGCCCGAGGTTTTAGGTGGTGTGGGAGGATTTAGCGGTTTCTTCCAACTGCCAGCGGGTTATCAAGAACCAGTCCTGGTCTCAGGGACCGATGGTGTTGGCACGAAGTTAAAGCTGGCTCATAGCCTCGATCGCCACGAAACCGTTGGAGTTGACCTGGTGGCCATGTGTGTGAACGACGTCCTTACCTCTGGAGCCGAACCCCTGTTCTTTCTGGATTACCTGGCAACCGGACAGCTCAAGTCTGACCAGTTGGCGCAGGTAGTTGCGGGTATTGTGGAAGGCTGCCAGCAAGCAGGGTGCGCCTTGTTGGGTGGGGAGACTGCCGAGATGCCAGGATTCTATCAACCGGGGAATATGACCTGGCGGGTTTTTGTGTGGGAATTGTAGAGAAAAGCAAAATACTGGATGGATCCCAGGTACAAGTTGGGGATGTGGCGATCGGTCTTGCCAGTAGTGGGGTTCACAGTAATGGCTTTAGTCTGGTGCGAAAAATTGTTCACAGTCGCGGATTTGATTGGGGCGATCGTCCCGAACTTCTATCTGGCAAACGTTTAGGAGATGTTCTTTTAGCGCCAACGAAAATTTACGTTCAACCGATTCTTGTCGCACTAAAACAAGGCCTACCAATTCATGGAATGGCCCACATTACAGGGGCGGTTTACCCGAAAATTTACCTCGTAGCTTAGGACATAATCAAGCGATTCGAATTGACCCAAATTCCTGGTCCGTTTTGCCTATATTTAAGTGGTTGGCAACGGAAGGTGATGTGAGCTTACCCGCGATGTTTAATACATTTAATATGGGGATTGGATTTGTTGTCTTGGTGCCACCCGACCAGGTAACAGAAACGATTCAGTATTTCGCATCACAAAAATATCTGCTTACGCGATCGGAGAGGTAATACCCGGCTCTGGTGAATTGGTTGGATTACCGGAGTAAGACTGTGCCGCAACCGCGTAAAAAGTTTGCCCAGCACTGGCTTCGTAGCGACAAAGCATTACAGAAGATTGTTAATGCTGCGGACTTGTCGAAGGGCAATTTAGAGCAGGAAAAAACGGGCGATCGGGTTCTGGAAATTGGTCCTGGAACTGGTGTTTTGACCCGCCAACTGATCGCTGCATCCGATGCAGTTGTGGCGGTCGAAATTGACCAGAATCTATGCGAACTTTTGGCAAAAAGGATTGGACATATTGACAACTTCTTGTTGCTGCAAGGCGATTTTTATTGCTTGACTTGCCCGATTTATTAAAGCCATTTCCAACGTTTCAAAATCCCAACAAAGTTGTTGCCAATATTCCCTACAACATTACAGGACCTATCCTAGAAAAGCTTTTGGGCACTATCGCTGACCCATCTCCCCATCCCTACGGTTTAATTGTGCTTCTAGTTCAAAGGAAGTGGCACAACGTCTTTATGCCAACCCTGGTTCTAAAACATTTGGTGCATTATCGGTTCGGGTTCAATACCTGGCGGAATGCCAGTTTATCTGCGATGTCCCAGCTAAGGCGTTTCAGCCACCCCCAAAGTAGATTCAGCGGTTGTTCGTTTGCGCCCACGCCCGATCGCGGTCCCTGCCACGAACCCTCATCAGTTGGAAACCTTGATTAAGCTAGGTTTTGCAAGTAAACGCAAAATGCTGCGAAATAACTTGCAAAGTTTGGTTGATCGCGATCAATTGGTTGCGCTGTTAGAGCAATTGGGAATCAACCCCAAGTCCGCGCTGAGGATTTGAGCGTTGAGCAGTGGGTAGCCTTGAGCAACCAATTAATCCTCCCAAGCGGTCAATGAAGTTCGGTCATGTAAAGTCAAGGGACATTTCATTAGTTATGAAGGACGGTCAATCTCCTATCCGGTCTTACCCGACATGCAGAAGATTTGGCTGCAAACCCTTGGTTGGCAACCGACTGAAGGGCATCAAACGCAGTTTCAGCAGCTTTATGAGCAGATTTTAGCGGGCAACCAGCAGCTGAATTTGACCCGAATTACCGACCCAGTTGACTTCTGGGAGAAACATTTGTGGGATTCATTGCGGGGCATTCAGCGGTTTCTTCATCTGGATTCCCACTCCCCACTCCCCACTCCCCTCAAAGCGATCGACATTGGCACCGGGGCAGGCTTTCCCGGCGTGCCCGTTGCCATTGTTCAACCGGGTTGGAAAACGATTCTGTTAGATTCAACCCGCAAGAAGGTTCAATTCCTGAACCATTTACTGGAAGTGCTGAACCTTTCCAATGCGGTTCCTTTAGCCGATCGCGTAGAAGCGATCGGTCAGCATCCCAATCACCGTGAAACCTATGATGTCGTGATGGTTCGTGCGGTTGCTGCGGCAACAATTTGCGCAGAATACGCGCTGCCCCTATTAAAAATAGACGGAACGGCTGTTCTTTATCGAGGACAGTGGACTTCTGAGGAAACCGCTGTTTTGGAACCAGTCGTTCAGCAATTGGGCGGCACGATTGGGGCGATCGAGGCATTTAAGACGCCGTTGACTGGGGCGATCGTCACTGCCTCTACCTCAAAAAAATTGCACCTACTCCACCCGAGTTTCCTCGCAGCGTAGGAATCCCTGCACAAAAACCCCTTGGTTAAACCGACTCCAGTGGGAAGTTTTCTCTAAAAACGCTTTAGCCTCGGTCTGATTTTGAATGGTGCCATCGACCGTCACCGCAAACAGAGTATCTAAAATTACCCTAAAGTTGGGACCTGGCTTATACCCCAGCGCTTTCAGGTCGTTTCCATCCAATGGCGGTTTGATCAACGACCAATGGGTGAGATACTTCCAGATTGTCTTGCGCAGCGATCGCTCACTGCGAATGGCCACCAGCACCAGCAGCGTTACATCAAACGGCTTCAGCAATTGCACAACATCACTAGGCTGCTGGCAATTGGGGAGATTACGCGCGATCGTCGTCTGAGCAGACTCCAACTGCTCCATCCGTTCAATGCTGTCAGCAGGTAATTGAAGGTTGTTAGCGACCACTCCACGATATTCCTGCGCAAGATGGGACAGTAAAACTTCTAGGAGAAGGAGCCACGGAGAAGGGAAGGAGGGGATGGATGAGGGATGAGGGATGAGGATGAGGGATAAGGGATGGGGGATGGGGGATGAAGGTCGATTTCTTCTGCCTTCTGCTTTTCTACCTCTGCGTCTCCGCGTCTCTGCGTTTCTAGAGTTTTTGCCTGACCCCCGGCTGCCGACCTTTGACCCCTCTTCATCCACTTCAACCAGCGTTCTGCTAGCTGCAATTGTCGCCATAGGTCTATGTCCATTGTGAGGGTGGGGTGAATGCACTGTAGCGCATCTAAATTTGCCAATTTTGCTAAAGCAGGTTTCCAGTACGGAGCCTGAAGAATGTACTTGAGTTCTGCTTTTAGTCGGGTTTGTAGGGCGGGGGCAGAAATGCGAGATTGGGGATCCTGGTGCTGAATTTGCTGATAGATGCCGCTGGCGATCGCGTGGCGAATATAGCCTTCCGTTTGAGCGTCAATTTGGAAGCCTAACCGAACCGAAAAACGCACTGCCCGGTAAATCCGAGTTGGATCTTCAATAAAGCTGTTGGCATGAAGGACACGAATTTGTTTTGCCTGAAGATCAAGTAAACCGCCAAAGAAGTCTAAAATTTCGCCTGCGCGTGGGTTTGTTAAACGAATGGCGAGGGCGTTGATAGTAAAGTCTCGGCGGTAAAGATCCTGCCGGATTGAGCTGGCTTCTACTTCCGGGTTCGCAGCGGGATAGGGATAGAACTCAGTGCGGGCAGTGGCAATATCGACCCAAAGGGAATCGAGCACTGGATCGTTGTGCCAGAGGAGCGCTGCGGTTTGAATTTTCCATGAATCTCCAAACGAGCTTCGGGATGGAGGATCTGGAGCGATCGAGCCAGTTCTACACCCGCCTCTGATTCCGCGGCCCGATGGAAACCATCCACCACTAAATCAATGTCATCGATCAACAACGCTTGGTCCGGTCCTGATTCTGTTCTAGCCATTGCCAGTAATGAATCCCGCACAGCACCTCCCACAATATAAAGGTGCCAGCCTCGTTCTTCTGCATGTTGGGCCGCAACCGTCAGCAATTGCCAAAGTTCAGGCTTGAGAGATTGACGCAGCGTCTTCAACAGTGAAGCAGGATGTCGAACTGCTGAAAATTTTGAATTTTGAATTTTGAATTTTGAATTCTTCTCCTCCTGCCCCTTGCCTTCTGCCTTCTGCCTTCCCTCGAATTGATGAATTTGCCGCAATACGTCTGTGCGGGTCACGATTCCTACCAGTTGCCCCTGATCAAGAACGGGTAGGCGACCCACATCGTAAGTCACCATAATTGATTCAATGTCAGGTAAGGGGGTCTCCGGTGTAATGGTTTTTAGATTGGTGGTCATATAACCTTTCACCGGGGCGTGGCTAAAACCGTGGTGGAAAGCTATATCCAAATCTCGACGCGAAATGACTCCAACCAATTCTCCTTCGGCGTTCACTACGGAGAGTCCAGAATGTCCGTAGCGCAATAGAATCCGTTGAGCCTCATCGATCGTCGTTTCAGGGCGAACGGTTCGCACGGGAGAAGACATCAGTTCCCTTGCCGTCAGAGGTTGGGGAATCTGGGCCTTCAGGTGCCCAATTAATTGATCGAGCGCTTCCTGAGAATTGACCCCATGAAGATTGACCGAGGCAGCACGGGCATGGCCTCCACCTCCTAATGGCTTGAACAGATCGTTGAGGTCGGTGCCTTCGATCTGCGATCGCCCAATGACGGTTAAAATTTGATCGTCTGGGTTGTCCGAATCCTCCTGATAATTGCCTCCCGACAGTATCGAGCGGCCAGCAGCAGCGCATCAATTTCTGTCAGGTCCATTAAATTAGAGGCCAGACTCGATAAGCCTGGAACGAATTCATCCAGGCTGAGCAATACCCATGCGATCGTGTTTCCGTGAACCGTTTCAGTTTTCAGGTCGTCCAGGGCTGTTGTGAGCAATTGCTGTAGTTGGGGAGAAAGCCCCGGATCGACGTAGTCTGCGATCGCCCGCAAACTTGCCCCTGTTCCATCAGCCATGCCAGTGCTCTGGCGTCTCGTGCCGTTGCATGGTCGTAGGTGAGAGACCCAGTATCAACATGGATTCCCAATCCCATTACCGTTGCCTCTACTGGGCTTGGGGTCAACCTGTTCTCCTGAAGCTGTTCCACAATCAACGTTGTTGTGGAACCGACGTCTTCAATCTGCGTCCATTTGGCTGGAATATCCAATTCCATACCGATGTGGTGGTCATAGACAAAAATTTCAATACCGGGCAAATCCAGCCACTCTGCCACTTTCCCAGCCGATCGCGCCGTTGTGTATCCACTACAAACAGCGATCGAATCTGTTCTGGCGTGACCGATCGCCGCTCTATTAAAGCGTATTCATCGCGGTGCAGTGCTAGAAAATCGCGCACCGCTGGATGCGCTCCTCCCGCCAAAACAATTCGTGCTCCCGGTTGTAGGCGAGTCAACCCCACCGCTGCTCCCAGCGTGTCAAAGTCCGCAGTGGTATGGCACAGAATCAGATCCATTGGGGACAATTTTCTGATAGCTTACTACTCATGGGCTGATTAACATCACCTAACTTAATAACCCTCTTGCCTAGTCGTTTGCCGTATTGGAGAAGCGGAATATGACAATCCTGTTCCAGTTAGTTCTGGCCATTTTTATCATTCTGTCGTTTTTGCTGGTCGTTGGCGTTCCCGTTGCGCTTGCCTCACCCCAGAATTGGGACCAGTCTAAGCGCATTATCCTTTTGGGTTCGGGCGTTTGGGCCGGACTCGTGATCGTTTTGGGTGTGCTGAACTTCCTGGTTGTCTAGTTCCGCCATATTAGAAAAGAGTTCACCTCAATTAAAAACGGGATTAAGATCATCCTAACCCCCATCAGCAGGAACTTAACCAGCAATAAGCTCCAGGCTGATGGGGTGACGTTTATTGTTAGACAGGAATGGCAGTTTTTGAAGGTACGTTTACACAGTCCGATCGGTTTCGGTTTGCGATCGTCATTGGTCGATTTAATGACCTGGTGACAGGCAAACTGCTAGAGGGCTGTCAGGACTGTTTGAAGCGTCATGGTGTCGATGTGGACCCTAACGGAACGCAGGTCGATTATGCCTGGGTACCCGGCAGTTTTGAAGTTCCCTGGTTGCCCGCCAGCTAGCGCTAACTGGGCGTTATGATGCTGTCATTTGTTTAGGTGCGGTCATTCGAGGCCAGACCCCTCATTTTGATTACGTTGCGGCTGAGGTTTCTAAAGGCATTGCTGCTGCTGGGTTTCAGACAGGGGTTCCCGTTATTTTTGGCATCGTGACCACTGACACCCTGCAGCAGGCTTTAGAACGGGCAGGCATAAAAGCGAACCTGGGTTGGAACTACGCCATGAGCGCTTTGGAGATGGCCAGCCTGATGCAGCAAGTCAAGGGCGGCAGCGCTGAACCGTATGCGAATAATTTGGGTCCAGCGTCAACCCCTACCTTACCCGCCTCTCTAAAGAGTGCTGCTTCCGAAGCACCAGCAGAGCAAACGGATTGATGGCAGATAGCAGGTATCAGGTATTAGGGGTCAGGGACCAGGGTGATGCTGAATAGCAGTATGAATTGGAACGAAGTTTCAATTCATACAACTTTCGATTCATGCTCGGAATCAGCAACGCCAGGATCGGAGAGTAGGGGGCAGGGAGACAAAGACTTGGAGGAAGTGGAGAACAAAAACTCAGATCTTGCACCAGTCTCAACAAGGGGTTGCCAAAGGAGCAAAAAGCTGAAAGAAAGGGCGTAAGAAAAATCATCGGACGGTTATGGAAACCATCGTTGAACACGCCCAAGGGCTAGTGTATAGCCTGCTTTGTCTGCTGCCTAGTGTGTACCAAAAGCCAGCCTGAACGCTCTGTTGGGGCTATTTCTTGAAGCTCAAGGACATCCCTTGCCTCAACATACGTCGGTCAAATCTGCGAGTTCGTTGAGTCGCTTTCTCAATCATTACGGCTGGTCTACTCGTGGAGTGATTCGGACGACCCGCCAAGCTGTGTTGGGGCAAATCGACCGACATCGACCGCCTCGGGGGTGCCGCTGCGGGTGTTGCTTGACCTGACCAGTCTGCCGAAATGCGGCAAATTTTTCCATCTCAGCACCCCCACTGAAGACCCCGATACGCCCGACCCGTGGGTGCGAGTGCTCAACGGCAAACGTGGCTTACACCTGGTTGTGTTGTATTTGGTGCTCGGTGAGTGGCGAGTGCCCTGGAGCTTTCGGGTCTGGCGCGGTAAGGGCGATGCCAGTCCGGTACAACTGGCGTGCAAGCTACTGGCAACGGTCCCCACCGAGTTGAGTCAAGGGCGGGTGGTGATAGTGCAGGCAGACACAGAGTTTGGCACCGTAGAGTTTCTCAATGCCGTGCGAAAGCGCTCTTGGCGAGCGGTGGTAGGGATGCGTTGCAACCGAAAATGGTCGATGGTCGCGCTCTCAAGCAACTGTATCGCACTGGCAAGCGGGGACAGCAAGTCTATTTAGAGGGCAGCTCCTACCCGCTGACGGTCTCCTGGTTCTGGCTCAAACGCTCTCAAGGCAAGCGAGAATTGCGCTTTGTCGTCTCCACTCATCCCTACGCTGGGGTTTATCTCGTGCGCCTTGGACGCAAACGCTGGGCCATCGAGGGCTTTTTCAAAACCATCAAACATCGCTTTGGGTTACATCGCTTTGGGCAATCAACCAAACTTGGTGTCTATCGTTGGCTGATTCTGTCACTGATTGCTTATCTTTTGGTGCATTGATTGACCAATGGTCTTTGCCACCCATTCTCGATTGGAAAGCAGCCTGTGATTTAGCCTTAGAGGTATTGTTCCCCTCGATTGTCTGGTTCCAGTTGCTCAAATCCATCCAAAGCCGTGCCAAAATTGCGACCCAACGAGGGTTTGAAGTTGTCCTCAAACCGCTGCCCAATCGGGCTTATCGAGAATGCTGCAAGATCTGAGAAAACCAATTACCGATTACCGATTATCCATTCCCCCTCTGAAACTCAAAACTCCTTTTCCACTCCCGACTCCCCACTTCCTACTCCCCACTCCCCTCTTCCTAAAAGTGATCCTTCATTCCACGCAGGCGAGCGAACGTCTGAATGGGATCTTGGGCTTTAACGGTTGATTGCAGTCTTGCATTGTCCCATTGCAGAAACGGGTTGGTTTGCTTCTCAATTCCGATCGTTGATGGTACGGTGGCTTCCGATCGACGACGGGCTGCCTTTACCTGGGCAAATCGATCGCAATGCCGCATTCGAATTATCGACTGTTAATGCAAATTCCAGGTTTTTGAGCGTATATTCGTGAGCGCACCATACACGAGTGGTGTCAGGCAACGCACGCAACTTTCCAAGAGAAGTGACCATCTGGGAAGGGGTGCCTTCAAATAAGCGGCCACATCCTCCAGCAAATAGGGTATCTCCGCAGAACAGATCGCCCATTTCATCAGAGGCATCAGGCTCAAAGTAGTAGGCAATATGTGCTCGGGTATGACCGGGTACAAACAGCACCTCCGCCGATCGCCCAGCAAAGGGAACTCGATCGCCCTCCAGCAAAAACACCTGTTGTCCGGGAATTCTGCCGCGGTCCTCAGCCCCTCCGTACACGATCGCGTCTGGAAACTGCTTCAATAAGCTCGGATTTCCCCACATGATCCGCATGATGATGGGTATTAAAAATTGCAACCAGTGTTGCTTCCAAATCTTTCAAACGCTTCAAAACAGGTTCTGCTTGTGCTGGATCGACTACCGCTGCAACGTTTTGCGCCGGGTCATGCAGCAAGAAGATGTAGTTGTCGGATAGGGCGGGCAACCGATGAATCTGCATTTTTCCCAAAACCTAAGTCGGATTACATTGCTCTCCTAATTTAAGGTAACAAAGCTGCAATCCGCTCAGCATCGAGATTTTATTCCCGCTTTACAAAACGGCCCTCGGTGTTGCTAAGACCTCACCGAACCAGGACTGATTAAGGAAGCAAAATGGGAATATTGAGATAAAGAAAATATTAAAGCGAAACACTAAAGCTTAGAGAGCAAGCAACGGATACTATGCGGAGCATTCAGAGCAAGTCCAGTTTAGGAATCAGACCAACGGTTGAGAGCATCATTCAGTCAGGGCAAATTACCCGGCAGGACCACATAAACTTAACCTCCACGTTGCTTTCGACCGCAAAAATGAGCGATGAGGACCGGATTCAGATTAATCGCATTTTTGACTACATTCAAAGCGGTCGTCTTAAGCTTGTGGACTGAGTTTCCGTCCTTTTTCCCCTTAGTTATGAATTAACTGTTTCCCCTTTATTCATCAGCGTGACTCGGTAGAATAGAGATCCTGTTGTGTTGAGGGGCGCTTACCTATCGAGACTGTTTACGGAAACCTTCAAGGGTTAAAAGCCAATCAGCTCAAGCAGTTGCAGCGGCTTTATCATCAGCGTTTGCCGGGCGATCGCATTACTACGCCTGAGTTTGCGCAACGGATTGCTGCTATCAGTACCGAGTTGAACCAACCCGTATGTGCTTACATTAATCGTCGCGGTCAAGTTATCCGCGTTGGTGGGAACGCCACGTCAAACCCAAATCCCACCGCTAGAGTTGCCCCGTTACGGTGCAGAACGACTCAGCGGCATACGGTGTATTTCAACCCAGCTCAAGTTAGAGCCACCCAACGAATCTACTTTGACGGCGATGGCAATCCAGCGGCTTGACGCTTTGTGGCGCTGACGCTTACTGGTGGTGGTTTTGAACGACGGGGTGGTGGTGCAACAGGCTACGTGAAGGAAACGTACCTGGCTCATCTTATTCCCCATCCAGAAACAGCTTGGACTGTTTCTCCTCCATTGAGCCTGGATGTTTTGACGAATCAGGATTTTCTGCGTCTGGTGGAAGGTCTGGAGGAAGAATTTCGTCGAGACTACATTGCCCGTCAGGTCGATCGTGACCACGATCAGGTATTAATTGTTGGACTGATGACGGAGAAGGAGACGTCCCAGCAATTCCAGGATGGATTGGCTGAACTGGCACGTCTGGTGCAAACGGCTGGTGGGGAAGTGCTGCAAACCATGAAGCAAAAGCGTCCCCGTCCCCATCCCCAAACGGTGGTTGGTGAGGGAAAGGTTCAGGAAATAGCGCTGGCTGCCCAAAATATTGGAGCCAATCTGGTGGTGTTTGACCGGGACTTGTCTCCTGCACAGGTGCGGAATCTGGAAACTCAGATTGGCGTTCGGGTGGTGGATCGAACCGAAGTCATTCTGGATATTTTTGCGCAACGGGCACGATCGGGAGCAGGGAAGCTTCAGGTAGAACTAGCGCAGTTGGAGTATATGCTGCCACGCTTAGCGGGACGAGGACAGGCGATGTCTCGTTTGGGCGGTGGCATCGGTACGCGAGGCCCGGGTGAAACAAAACTGGAAACTGAGCGACGATCAATTCAGCGGCGCATCTCTCGTTTGCAGCAGGAAGTGAACCAGTTACAGGCTCACCGCTCCCGTCTTCGGCAACGACGTCAGCACAGAGAAGTGCCGTCTGTTGCAGTGGTTGGCTACACCAATGCAGGCAAGTCTACCCTGCTAAACACGCTGACGAACGCCGAGATTTACACGGCAGACCAGCTATTTGCAACGTTGGATCCAACGACTCGCCGTTTGGTTGTGCCCGATGCTGTGACTCAGGAGCCACTGCCTATCCTGCTGACGGATACGGTTGGCTTTATCCACGAATTGCCTCCCTCGCTGATGGATGCATTTCGCGCCACCTTAGAGGAAGTGACTGAGGCAGATGCGTTGCTGCATGTGGTGGATTTGTCACATCCTGCCTGGCAAAACCAGATCCAATCAGTCATGACCATTCTGTCGCAAATGCCGATCGCGCCTGGTCCCATTCTGTTGACCTTTAACAAAATCGACCAGGTAGACAGCGATCGCCTTGCTCTCGCACAGGAAGAATATCCCCAAGCCGTATTTATTTCTGCTAGCGATCGCCTTGGCCTGGAAACGCTGCGTCGAAAGTTAGGACAATTGGTCCACTATGCAGCAAATTCATAAGCCAATTAAGAATTGAGAATTAGGAAAGGAGAATTAAGAATAAAAGCTCTGCAATTATTAATTCTCAACTCTTAATTCTCCTTTCCTATCTCTGCCCTGTCACGATGTAGGCAACTCGTTTGCCAATGTTGGTTGCATGGTCGGCCATGCGCTCCAGGTGGCGAATGGTCAGGATGACTAAAACGATCGGTTCAATAACGCCGGGCACATCGCGCTGTAAGGCCAGTTGGTCATAGAGCGTTTCGTAGTCGAGGTCAACGTCATCGTCTTTGATTTTGATTGCCAATCCAGACTCAGCATCCATGTCAGATAGGGCCATCAGGCTCATTGCCAGCATGGCACGGCAGCGATCAAACATCATTTGAACTTGCCCCATGTAGGGAGGCGGGGGTATGGGAACAGCCGAATCGCAATTTCTCCCAAATCTTCGGCGTAGTCTCCAATCCGCTCCAAATCCCGCACAAGCTGCATGATGGCGCTGAGAAGCCGTAAGTCTTGTGCGACAGGAGCCTGCAGCGCAATTAGCGTGACGCAATCCTGTTCAATTCGGCGATAGAACTGGTCGATCTTCTTATCCTGCACCGAAATTTGGTTAGGCGCTTCCAAGTCTCGCTCGAACAGTGCTCGACGCGCCAGTAGAAATGAGTTTTCCACCAGCGCACCCATGCGCAAAACATCCTGCTGAATGCGCTTCAGTTGACGCTCAAAGTTCGTACGAGTAGTGGTGGGTCTGGGATTATTCAACGTACTCACCAAATCTAAACGCCAAACCCAATGCTCTAAACTCCAATAGGATGTAGAGACATATTTATTCACCCCAAGTATAACTACCTGCTCATTGATTTGTAGGTGATTCAGTACTCCTTTGAAAACTCAATTAAATTAGATTTGTTACGAGATACGCGAGAATAGCGACAGCGCCAACCAAAGGAAACTTTCCTAAAGCAAATCTATGAGCAATTCAGACGCCTGGTATATCGTGAAGCAGGAAAATGGGCAGTGTGCTGTCCTACCTGCGGCTGAGGTTGAAGGTGAACAGGTGGAGAAAGCCAATAAATCAGAGCGATGGGGACCCTATGCGTCCCAAAAGAGGCGATCGCCCGCCGCGTTGGACTGATTCGTTCCGGTAAGTGCCTGCCCGCTTGAGTGCTGTAGGGAGGGTTTTGCCGCCAAATTGAATCCTGCAACGGAATTGACGGCAAAACTCTCTCCTAACAAATGTCGGACTTATTCAAGTCCCAATCCTAAGACTTCACGTCGGGTCGAGGCCCCTGTTGGGCTTTTATCTGTTGAGACAGAACGTCTAACCCTTTTGCATACTGCGGGTCGGCAGGAGTGCCAATCTTGTCGCGATTTGTGCTTAACTGCTTGCGCTGGTCATCGCTGAGCTTGCTTTCAACATCCGGGTCAATTCCGTGTTTGTTGATGTCTCGGCCATTGGGAGTGAGGTATTTTGCGATCGTGACCGCAAGGCCAGAACAGTCTCTTCCAGGGCCAGAGCAATCACCCAGACTGCGAACGGACTGTACTAGACCTTTCCCGAAGGTCTTGGTGCCTACAATCGTTGCCCGTTTATTGTCTTGCAACGCGCCCGAAAGAATTTCGCTGGCGCTGGCAGAACCGCCATCCACCAAAACTACCAGAGGTTTGTTCGTTAAAGCACGGTTATTGGCTTGTTCCCGGTCCTGTTCACCCTGACGGTTAACTGTAGAAACAATGCCTCCATCTTTTAACCACATGCGGGCAATATCAATGCTGGTGTAGAGCAGCCCACCCGGATTAGAACGCAGGTCGAGAATATAGCCGTTGACGCCTTGCTTCTCCAGCTTTTCGATCGCGTTCTTCATCTCGGCTGGAGCATTGGCACTAAACTGCACCAACCGGATATAGCCAACTCCTCCAGCAGGCGTTTTCTGATAGCTGGAGCGCACCGGATGGATTTCAATCTTTGCCCGTTTCAGCTTGTAGTCTTGCTGCTTATCGCCTCGGAGAATCGTCAATGTGACTTGGCTTCCCGCGGGACCCCGAATCAGCGTCACGGCTTTGTTGACATCCATTCCCTCAGTGCTCTTGCCGTCGATAAAGGTAATGATGTCCTTGGACTGAATGCCGGCAGTAAACGCGGGCGAATCTTCGATCGGAGCAATAACCGTTAATTTTTTCGTTTTTCATCTGCTGCCAATTGAATGCCAACTCCGGTCAGTTCACCAGAGGTATCAATTTGCATATTGCGAAATTCCTGTGGATCCATGAAGCGTGTGTAAGGATCCCCAGCTTTTTCAGCATCTCCCGAATGGACTTGTAGGCTTCTTCCTTATTGGAGTAAGTTTTGCTCAGATATTCCTGGCGAACTTTCTTCCAGTCAACCTGGTTAAACGTACCATCGACATATTGCTGGTCAATGATTTGCCAAACTTCATCGACGAGTTCCTTGGGGCTTTCGCTAAAAAGGCTTGTCCGGCTGAAAGATGAAGACCTGCTCCGGTGACGGTCACAGCGCCGACGGCAACAGCGGTTGCACCTAAAACAAGCCCACGTTTTGTGATAGCCATAGTCCTGAGTCGAAGGAGAAACTGCAAAGAATATGCTCAATCTAGCACAGGCGATCGCAGGGGAGTTATCAACAAAAGAAACTCGTAACGGTAGGAAATAGAGGATTTTGGGCATTAAGTGCAAGAGGCACCATTCGGTGCCTCTTAACTCTAGTTGGTAGGGATATTGATGGGTTTATTGCAAGGGCAAGGCAAATTACATCATGCCCATGCCGCCCATACCACCCATGCCCATACCGCCCATACCGCCCATGCCACCCATGCCGCCCATATCGGGAGCACCACCGGCAGGCTTCTTCTCAGGTTTCTCAACAACGAGCGCTTCGGTTGTAAGCACCATACCTGCGATCGATGCCGCATCCTGAAGGGCGGAACGAACTACCTTCGCAGGGTCAATGATGCCCGCTGCAATTAGGTCTTCGTATTCGTTGGTGAGGGCGTTATAACCCGTGTTGAAGTCAAGCGATCGTACTTTTTCAACCACCACAGACCCTTCTACGCCGGAATTGTCAGCAATCTGGCGCAGCGGAGCCTCTAATGACTTGAGCACAATCTCCGCCCCAATTTGTTCATCCGAGGTCAGACTGTCCTTAAACTGGGTCAACTTTGGTGCCAGGTGAATCAGGGTTGTGCCACCACCGGGAACGATGCCCTCTTCAACGGCTGCCTTAGTTGCGTTGAGTGCATCCTCAATCCGGAGCTTGCGGTTTTTCAGTTCAGTTTCAGTAGCAGCCCCAACTTTGATCACGGCAACTCCACCCGAAAGCTTGGCAATGCGCTCCTGAAGTTTTTCCTTGTCGTAGTCAGAATCGCTCCGTTCCATCTCTTGTCGGAGTTGGGTAACGCGCTTGTCGATGTCAGCTTTATTTTCGTCACCTGAGACGATCGTGGTCGTGTCTTTTGTGATAGTGACTTTGCGAGTTTTGCCAAGCATGTCAAGGGAAACACTATCCAGACTAAGACCGATATCTTCAGAAATAACCTGGCCTCCTGTCAGGACGGCAATATCTTGCAGCATGGCTTTACGCCGCTCCCAAAACCGGGTGCTTTGATGGCCGTAGCATTCAGCACGCCCCGTAAACGGTTGACAACCAGCGTGGCGAGCGCCTCTCCTTCCACGTCTTCTGCAATGACGATGAGTGGTTGCCCAGTCCGAGCAATCTTTTCTAACACAGGAATTAAATCCTGAATAGAGCTGATTTTCTTGTCGGTTAAGAGAATGAGTGCCCCTTCGAATTCCGCAATCATCCGTTCAGGGTCAGTCACAAAGTAAGGAGAAATGTAGCCGCGATCGATTTGCATCCCCTCAACCACTTCTAACTCAGTGTTAAGGGACTTCGATTCTTCGACGGTGATTACTCCGTCTCGGCCCACTTTGTCCATTGCCTCAGCAATCATGGCTCCGACTTCTTCATCATTACCGGACGAAACCGTTGCAACCTGAGCGATCGCCTTCCCTTCGATCGGCTTAGCGACCGTCTTAATTTCATCTACTAATTGAACAACCGCCTTCTCAATACCGCGTCGTAGGGCAACTGGATTGCTGCCCGCTGCCACATTCTTCAAGCCTTCCCGAATTAACGCCTGAGCCAGAACCGTTGCCGTGGTGGTACCATCGCCTGCTAGATCCTTGGTTTTGGAAGCAACTTCGCGAATCAAGGAAGCGCCCGTATTCTCTAAAGGGTCTTCCAACTCGATTTCTTTGGCGATCGTGATACCGTCATTTACGATTTGAGGCGCACCAAATTTCTTCTCCAGTAGCACGTTGCGTCCCTTCGGACCCAGCGTTACTCGAACAGCGTCAGCCAGCGCATTGACTCCACGTTCTAATGCCTGACGGGATTCGTCATCAAAAACAACGATCTTTGCCATAGTTCCTTGCTCAGTTCTTCTACTAAAAATTTAGCACTCGATAGCTTGGAGTGCTAAAAGATCTGTTTTTAGAGGCAATGGGCAAACCATCGTTTATTGCCTATCGCCCATCGCCTATCGCCCATTGTCCTAAGCCATCACCATGCCACCATCTACATTTAACACTTGCCCGGTGATATACAAAGCGGCTGGGTCGGCGGCTAAGAACCGAATCATTCCAGCTACTTCCTCGGGTTGGCCATAGCGAGCCAGTGGAATGAATTTTAGAATTCCTTCAGCATCAAGATCGTGAGTCATATCGGTAGCAATAAAGCCTGGGGCAACGGCATTAACGGTGATGCCACGACTTGCCAGTTCCTTTGCCACTGTTTTGGTAAAACCAATCACCCCTGCTTTCGCTGCACTGTAATTTGCCTGTCCGGGGTTACCCATCTGTCCAGCAACGGAGGTGATGTTAATGATGCGGCCTGAGCGCTGCTTCAACATGGTTTTGCTGACCGCCCGTGTACAAAGAAACACGCCCGTTAAATTCAGGTCAATCACAGCCTGCCAATCTTCTGGCTTCATCCGCAGCAGCAGTGTATCGCGAGTAATTCCAGCGTTATTGACTAACACATCGATTTGTCCCCACTTCTCTAGAACAGTACTGACTAATTCATCGACCTGCTCTGACTTGGAAACATCGGCTGGAAGGGCGATCGCTTCATTTCCCATCGCCAAAATTTCTGCAACAACCTTCTCCGCGGAATCTCGGGAACTGGCGTAATTAACAACCACGTTGGCTCCCTCTGAAGCCAACGCTAAAGCCGTCGCTCGACCAATTCCCCGCGAAGCTCCGGTGACGATCGCCACCTTTCCGCGTAGCCGTTGCACTCCTTCTGGTAAGGCTTCCATAATGCCCTTCTCCTAACAGTTATCCATAAGAAGTCATACCATTGAAAACCGCCCAATCATCATCAAAGTTCTCGGATTAGATTGTCAGCTTTCGGTGATCCTGAGTTTATTGATGCGGCTCTACCTAAAATCGAGGAGCAACGCAGAATCTAAAATCTCCAATGAATTAGACACAGGGAATCCAGATCCGGGAATTAGCATAGAAAAATCGGTCAACCTATGGAGATTTGGATGATGGCGGTCAAAAAGCAGTTCAGCAACTTTAATGAGTTACTTTCTGGATCAGAAACCCCGGTTCTAGTTGATTTCTACGCTACCTGGTGCGGCCCCTGTCAAATGATGGCAAATATTTTGGAGCAGGTGAATGGCCAGATGAAACATCAATTGAAGGTGGTTAAAGTTGACACCGATAAGTATCCACAGATTGCCAGTGAATATCAGATCCAGGCGCTGCCAACCTTAGTTTTGTTTAAGCAAGGGCAGCCTGTCGAACGAATTGAGGGCGTTGTGCCAGCGGAACAACTGATCCAACGACTGCAAGGATTGGTTTGAGGCGGAGGCAAAGGTGGTGTAGAGATCAGGAATCGGGTATCAGGGGTCAGGTAGGAATCGGCGTACCTGATGGTTTGAGAACAAGGCTGGCGAATAAAGCTTGCAGCTATGAGAACACTGGGTTTTTCGCTGCTAGAAAATTCGGTGGACCTAAAAGGTAATGATGCGCGGCGCTAGCCGCCATCGTTAACAGCGCCAAAATCCTTACGACGTTGGTACTACCGAAAATTCAAGGAATCAAAGGGCCAAAGAAATCAAGCAATTTCTGAGTAAACCCCTCTCAACTTACAGTCAAGTGCTTTGTCCAGATTACCTGATCCCTGACCCCCGCCCTCCTTTCTCCTAATTTGTTCTGTTTAGTTTGAATTTCCTGATAAGGCAAAACCAGTTTTGGGAAAACTGCTCTAGAGAGAAGGAGCATTCACTTCTCCTATTTCTGTAGAGAAGCAGCACTATGACAGAACCGCAGCGTCCACCGATTTCTCCACCGCCACCTCCTCGGGTTCCACCTGCCCCTCCTCCAGCCGTGAGAAGTTCTGCTAATGGGGCAACTTCAATCTCTTCTCCACCGAAAGCCGCAGTTCCAGCAGGCTCAGGGTCACCTACTGTTATTGCAGCTCAGCCTTCGGGTTTAGGCGCAGCCACTGTCGTATCATCTCATGCGGCACCTGTGGGCGCAGGTGCTCAAACGACTATTTCGTCAACGCCCGTTGCTTCTTCGGCCCACCGCCCTACAGCCCCGCCGTCTGCCCCTAATATTCATCAGGGACCCAGTCACGGTTCTCCCACTCTGGCGGAAATTGTTCGTACCGCGTTTGACAAGGGATATTCTGACGTTCACCTGGGAGTTGGGGAAGTTCCACGCTTCCGCAACCGGGGAAATCGATCCGACAGAATGGCCAGTAACTGATCGCGACACCTTCTTTAGCTGGTTAGGAGAAATTCTGAGTGAGGAAGACATTCAGAAGTTTGAAGAGACTCTGGACTTTGATGGTGCCACCCAATATGACTTTGCTCGTGTACGGATCAATATCTTTGATTCCTTACATGGACCAGCAATGGTTTTGCGCTTGATTCCGCTGAAAATCTTGACGCTTGAGCAGTTGAACCTGCCGCCCGTCTTCAAAGATATCTGTCACTATCACAAGGGTCTAATTCTGGTAACGGGTCCAACCGGCTCTGGTAAATCTACAACAATGGCAGCCATGATTGATTACATCAACAAGGAAATGCCAAAGCACATCATTACAATTGAGGACCCGATCGAATTTATCCACGTCAGTAAGAAAGCGCTGATTAAACACCGTGAAGTTGGGATACACACGTAAATTTGACAACGCGCTAAAAGCAGCCCTACGGGAAGACCCAGATATTATTCTGGTGGGTGAAATGCGGGATAAAGAAACGGTCAACACCGCCCTAAAAGCGGCGCAAACCGGACATTTAGTAATGGGAACACTGCACACAAACAGCGCCGTGAAAACCATCGAACGGATTTTGCAGCTATATGAACCAGAACAGCAGGAACCCATGCGAGTTTCCCTGGCAGAATCGCTGGTTGCCGTTATTGCCCAAGGCTTATGTCGAACTACAGACGGTAAACGGGCGGCTTTCCACGACATTATGATCAACACGGATGCCATTAAGGACTTTATTCGTCGGGGAGAGATTGAAGAGATTGAGCAGATCATCCCTAGATGTACCTTTGACGGCATGTGTACAATGAATCAGTCACTCTATAAACTTTATGAAGCGGGACGGATTACCGAAGAGACTGCTCTAGAAATGTCGCCGAAACCAAATGAAATGGCTCAGGCTCTTAGAGGACGGGTGTAGTTAGTTCTAAAAGGAGCGTCGTTGAATTCAGCTTTGGCAGTCGCTCCTGATGTGTTTAAGGGCATTGCGTTATTTACACCGGGGAGGTCTGGTTTACAGCATCGACCCCAATAAGCAGGAGCGTTGGCATTTGCATCTGTGTTCGCTCTTGCGAGACATTCTGTATTTGCCTGAACCGCCCCATTTTTTGGTGCCGTGCTACACAGCAACCGTCGATCGCTGGATCGATTCTCAGACTGGGCAGCTTCAAACCGTTGCGGAAGCAGCGCCAGCCGTCTTTAGGTATCAGCCTTTATTAAATGCTGTGTTTGGCACAGAGAACTTGTTCTGGCAGCCGATGCCGATTCAGGAGGGGTTGTGCGATCCGATCGTTTTATCGACCTACCGCCAGCAGTTTCCTCAGCTATGGGAAACCCAGGATCTCCTGGTACGGTATGATCGGCTTGAGGCCGGCAGCCGTTTCTGTGAAAAATTAACAATGGAAGCTGTTCCTGCAACTGGACCACGTCCTGAAACTGAGGATATGTGTTTCGGTTGTTTGTCTCTGGTCCGAGCACGGTCACTGAAGGAACGATGCAAAAGCTGCACCAACTTTTGAGCAGTCCCTTTGCCAGCCTTATACACTAAAGGTGATTGATGTCACCCAGCATCCCGATCAGGCTGAGTTAGACCAGGTTTCAGCAACGCCCACGCTGGTTCGAGCCTGGCCCCAGCCAATTCGTCGCATTGCTGGTAACTTGGATAATGTAGAACAGTTGCTATGGGTGCTCAGGCCCGCAGAACCATAAGGAAAAATCCTTAACGCCTGTTTTTCAATCACTTTCACTACCATTAAGCCTGTGATTACCAAGACGGTTGAAGATATTCTCGATCGCGCTTTAGATGGTCATGATTTAACAATCGAAGAAGGGGTTTTCTTGCTCAAGCAGAGATCGGCGGAGGCGATCGACCAAATCCGTCAGACGGCTGATCAACTGCGACAGCAGCAGGCGGGTGAGACTGTTACCTACGTCATCAACCGCAACATCAACTTCACCAATATCTGTGAACAGCACTGTAGCTTCTGTGCCTTTCGGCGGGATGAAGGAGAAGAAGGAGCCTACTGGCTGGATCTGGACCACGTTATGGCGAAGGCAACCGATGCTGTGAGCCGGGGAGCCACCGAGATCTGTATGCAAGGGGATTGAACCCCAAAGCGAAGCAGAATGGAACGTCTCTGGCTTACTATTTGCAAATTGTCGAAGCTATTAAGGATGCCTTTCCCGATCTGCATCTACACGCGTTTTCTCCCCAGGAAGTGCAGTTCATCGCCAGAGAAGATGGGTTGAGCTATGCCGAAGTCATTGCAGCGTTCCGGGATGCGGGTTTGGGTTCCCTGCCCGGGACGGCGGCAGAAGTGTTAGATGATGATGTGCGGCGGGTTATTTGTCCAGAAAAAATTAATTCCGAAACATGGCTGGAAATTGTGGCGATTGCCCACCAGCTAGGGTTACACAGTACCAGCACGATGCTCTCTGGCCATATCGAAACGCTAGAGCAACAAATTCAACACCTTAGCCTGCTGCGATCGCTCCAGCAGTCCTCTCTCGAAAAAGGCTATCCCGGCATTACTGAGTTCATCCTGCTGCCGTTTGTGGGGCAGGAAGCACCAAAACCTTTACGTCGCCGAGTTGGCCGCGATCAACCAATTTTGTCTGATGCGCTGCTGCTCACTGCTGTTGCCCGTATTTTTCTTGGAAACTGGATTCCTAATCATCAACCCAGTTGGGTGAAGCTGGGACTGGCAGGAGCTACAGAAGCCTTAACTTGGGGCTGCAACGATATCGGCGGAACTCTGATGGAAGAGCACATTACAACCATGGCAGGTGCACAGGGCGGCACCTGTATGGAAGTAGAAACTCTTCAATCCGCGATTTCATCCCTTGGAAGACCATATAAACAGCGGGACACGGTTTATGGAAGGGTGAGGGATGAGAAAAAGGATGAAGGATAAGGGTTGAGGATAGTTTGGCTGCCTCTTTGCCTCTTGCTTTTGCCATTCCTCCCTCATTGATCCTTCAGCTTTTAGCCTTTAGCTTTCATCCTTGGCCTTCATCCTTTAGCCTCTGCCTTTCCTCCTTCCCTGCCGTGCACACAATTTTTTTAGTCCCGTTGCCCTGAGGTTTGCTAGAGTGGCAACGGCATTATTCATCATTTCAATTTAGGAAAGCCCTGTCCTCATGGTTAATACAAAAAAGAAGAAGCCGTCCCTACTGTTGACGTTAGGAACTGCTGCGCTTTTAGTGGGTGGGGTGGTGCAGCTTATTGGTTATTGACTCAACAGGGCGTGGGTCCGGGTGAATTACCTGTGGGATCTGAGGTAATTCCTCAGGATGCATTGATGACGATCTCTGTGTCTACGGATACTGGGCAGTGGGACAAGCTGCGCGAGTTTGGTACGCCTCAGAGTCAGGCTGCGATCGACCAGAATTTGGCGGGTGCTCGCGATCGCATCTTGACTGCCAACGGATTTGATTACGATCGCGATATCAAACCCTGGATTGGTCGGGAAGTAACTGTCGCATTTTCTCTCCTCAAGCGGCGTCTCCTCCTGCGGGTGGGTCTGGTACGTTACCGCCCGTCCCAAAGAGCCAGCAGGATACGATCGTCGTTTTACCGATTCAGGACGCCGGGAAAGCCAAGCAAACTTTGGAAAACTTCAAACCGCAGTCCGGCAAACTGGTAGAGCGGACCTATCAAGGTGTTCAGATTAAGGAAACTCAAGGGGCCGCCGCGCAGAACTATTCAGCTACGGTTTTAGATGGAAAACTGGTGGTAGTGACGAACGCTCCGAAGGCAATGGATCGGGCGATCGACACTTATAAGGGCGGACCTGCACTTGCGGCTACACCAGGTTACACCCAGGCATTAAGCAAAATTCAGGCTGCCCAGTCGTTTGGTAAGGTATACGTCAATCTTCCGGCTGCGGCTGCGATCACGTCGGCCAACTCAGGAAAACCCGTTTCTCCCCAAAGTCTTGCTCAAGTTCAACAGGTGCAGGGATTAGCTGCAACGGCTGTTTTGGAGTCGGAAGGGGTCCGTTTCAAAAGTGTTTCCTGGTTAAAGCCAGATAGCCAGCGTCGATATGATGTGAGCAACACCGCTCGATCGATGCCAGGACGACTTCCCGCAGAAACAATCGTGATGGCATCCGGTGGAAATTTAAAGCAGTTCTGGCAGGACTACAGCCAGGGCGCAACCGCAAACCCGATTTCTCCCATTAATCCCCAAGCGCTACGGGACGGGTTGAAGTCCACGATCGGAATGGATCTGGATAAGGATTTTCTTTCATGGATGTCAGGAGAATTTTCCCTGGCGCTGGTTGGTGCTCCAGAAGGAAGTTCGCCCAGTCTGCCGTTTGGCCTGGTGTTTATGGTGCAGGCTAGCGATCGCCGTGCTGCTGACGACACCCTAAAGCGGTTGGATGACATGATGGTGAGCAAGTACAAATTCAAGGTTGAGGAGTCGCGGTTGGGCGATCGACCCGTGACAAACTGGTCCTTGCCTGTGGGTGGTCCAACTATTACGCGGGGTTGGCTTGATGGTGATGTTGCTTTCCTAACGTTGGGTGCCCCCGTTGCCAACACGATGGTTCCCAAGCCGACCGCTTCGCTGGCTGACAGTCCAGACTTCAAAGCTGCTGTGCCCACAGAACCTAATCCCAACAATGGCCACTTTTTTGCCAATGTCGATCGGGCTGTAAATGCAAAGAACCTCCCTCTGCTGCAACTGCCGCCAGGAAATCGGGAATTAGTTGCAGCGATGCGCTCTATCGGTGTAACTGCTGCGATTAGTGACGATCGCACCACCCGTTACGATGTTTTTGTGCTGCTCCAAAAGGTAACAAGCCCGGCCCACTTCCCAGCCCCAAACTACCAGCGGCTCCTGGCAATAGCCTGCCACCCGCTAGCCCATCGCCTTCGCCTTGAGGGTAGTGAGGTGACGAGATGAGGGTGAGAGGGTGAGAGGCAATGGTGAAAGGGTGATTGCGGTGAGGAGGAATAAAGGTTTTATCCTTTAGCCTTCATCCTTTAGCCTTTACCCGACCCCCGACCCCTGTATCGTAGGATAGGGATAGATCTGCGTTCAAACGCAGTTCGCATCGTTTGGAGAGAGCACGGCATGGATTTGATTCGGCTTCAAAACATTTTAGACAACGCTGCATTTGCGATTTTGTTTATCACAATGTTGGTCTACTGGGTAGGGGCAGTGTTTCCGCGAATTCCTTACCTGGCCATTCTTGGCACGACCGGGATGGCGATCGCGAACCTTTGCATTGCTGCATTACTGGCAGCTAGATGGCTTGAAGCAGGCTACTTCCCCATCAGCAATCTCTACGAATCCCTTTTCTTTTTAACCTGGGGCATTACGACAATTCACCTGATTGCGGAAAACATGAGCAGGAGCCGCCTGGTAGGTGCCGTTACGGCTCCAGTCGCAATGGCCATTGCTGCATTTGCGGCGCTCACCCTTCCAAACCAGATGCAGGCGTCGGCTCCGTTAGTGCCAGCCCTCAAATCCAACTGGTTGATGATGCACGTCAGCGTCATGATGTTGAGCTACGCGACGTTGATGGTCGGTTCATTGCTGGCGATCGCGTTTTTGGTTGTTACAAGGGGTCAAAATATCGAACTTCGCGGCAGTTCTGTCGGAACGGGAGGTTTCCGCGATAGAAACTATCAGCTACGTCGTGCTGAACAAACCGTGGATTCTGCTAACAGTGGCGTTGCCTTTTCTGCCAATCCCTCTCCTAACCTGGACTCTAACGGCTTAGCAACTGCTGTTCTCGAAGCCCCCTCCTCAACTCCTCACTCCCTCACTCCTCCACCTGCTCCTCTCTCCCCCAACGCTTGAATCTGGCAGATACCTTAGACAATATCAGCTACCGAGTTATTGGACTGGGGTTCCCACTGTTGACGATCGGGATTATTGCTGGTGCGGTTTGGGCCAATGAAGCCTGGGGTTCCTACTGGAGTTGGGACCCGAAGGAAACATGGGCACTGATTACCTGGCTAGTGTTTGCAGCTTACCTGCATGCCCGAATTACGAAAGGATGGCAAGGCCGTCGCCCAGCTATTCTGGCGGCCTCCGGATTTGTGGTAGTTTGGGTCTGCTACCTGGGTGTTAACCTGCTAGGCAAAGGCCCATAGCTACGGCTGGTTCTTCTAAGCTGGTTCTTTGTAATAAATCACGACATGAATAACTTTGAACCCCTGGACGATGATGAAGTGCTGTTTATCAGCGTTGGTCGGGTTTTGATGACCAATCCGACATTCAAGGTAGGCGAATTCATCGATGCCCTGGCACAAGCGATCAGCGATCGTGAGGATGATTGGGTTGAGGAGAATGAAGGCTGGTTTGGGGAAGGCTTAGAGTGTGAAGCCCTGAGGTTTGGCACAAAAGGCTGGCAGCGTGGAAGAGTCCGAATTCGGCTTGAGTTTTCCCCCGATGAATCGGCTCCCCCAAAACTGCTTGATAGCCGCAGTCGATCAACCAAGGAGCGCCGTCGGCTCGACAGCCCCGATGCCCGGAGCGAGGATGCTTACCGTTACGACAGGGGTGAACTCCGCCTCGATAATCCCTACGGAAATCCAGAAAACGACTTTGAGTAGGGGAGGGCTTTTGACTTCCCTATCTTGGACTCTTTTACACGCTTACCTGCACCGAACTCTGAAGGAAAGGCAGCTATTAGCACCGGGGCAACGAGTTTTAGTCGCGGTGTCCGGTGGTCAAGATTCCCTTTGTTTATTAAAACTGTTGCACGATTTGCAGTCAAAGTGGGGCTGGCACCTGGCGATCGCGCACTGTGACCATCGCTGGCAGAACAATTCTGACAATGCGGATTTTGTTCGAGAGCTTGCCCATTCCTGGAATCTTCCCTTCCATGTGAAAACAGCAGAACAGGTCAACAAAACGGAGGCAGGGGCACGAGAATGGCGCTACGGAGTACTGGCCGACATTGCCCACGAGTATAACTATTCCTGTATTGCAACCGGACATACTGCTAGCGATCGGGCAGAAACTCTCCTCTACAACCTGGTCCGGGGAGTGGGGCTGATGGGCTGCAAGCGCTAACCTGGCAGCGATCTCTGGCTCCCAATATCTCTCTGATTCGGCCTCTGTTGGCAATTACCCGCGCCGAAACCGCTCAATTTTGTCGGGAACTGGAGCTGTCTATTTGGGAAGACCCCTCAAATCAGGATTTGAAGTACGCCCGTAATCGCATTCGCCATGAATTGCTGCCCTACCTGCAAAACCACTTCAATCCTCAAGTAGAGCACACCCTTTCCCAGACTGCCGAACTGCTTCAAGCAGATGTGGGGTATCTAGAACAGGAAGCGGCCAAACTGCTGGAGCAATCTCAACACCCTACGCAGTTGAAACTAAACCGCGTCCTTATTCGGCAAGCTCCCCTTGCCCTGCAGCGACGAGTTATCCGGCAATGGCTTCGGGCTGTACTACATTGCTCTCCCAACTTCGACCAGATTGAGAAAGTGGTTGCGCTATTGTCGGCCCCCAATCGGTCCCAAACAGATCCCTTTCCAGGAGGGGCGATCGCTCATGTTGAAAACGACTGGATTCAGCTTAAATGCAATAAGCTCTAATCAAAATAGGGACAACAGAATCTAGGAATAAAGATTTGTCAGACATTATCGTAGTTGTTCGTAATGAGCGTGGTGTGGGAATGGCATCTGTGGATGGGGAACTTGTGACAATTTTGCTAGCCTCTGGTGGAAGAGTTGTGGATCAGCAAGCTGTCCGGTTAGCTGTAGCAGATGCAATTTTTCTAGATCTTCCACCTGGAAGTTACACAGTGATTGCCAGGCATCCATCTCTTAATCCTGTAGAAGTTCGGCAAAACGTGCTATTACCGGACAAAGTGATGCTTGGCGTAAAATACTTCTACATCGAAGCTGAAAGGCAATTGCTCAGAATTGAACTAGATTCGAGGAATTTGAATGTCTGAACCTAAACGCTATTCTGCTGAGGCTGAATCTATTCGAGCCTATCGGCTTCGAGTATGGTCCTATTGCGAAGATTTACAACGGGAAACGGACCCGCTGATTCGTGCAAACACAGCTCTCTATTTGGCAGAAGCGGCCACAACACTAGCCCGTTTGGAACTTGAGGAGGCTAACAAACTAAACGCAATCGCTCCTCACTCTTGTTAAATTGACCCTACCCTATTCACCCTATACTCCTTAACCTGATTCAACTGCCACCTTAGACTTATTCAATGGCACCTCAAATCAAGGCCTGTTTTATCTTCAAAATCTCCGTACAAGCTATAGATGAGGTAGAAATTATTTTCAAAATCTTTTGGGGGTATAGACCAGTTGGAAAGCTTTTCGAGTCCATATGGAACAGCTCACCTATCTTCCCATCTTGCACAAATTCTAGACCTGCTTTGTTTGCATAGAAGGTCTCAATACTGGTTCTTGTTCCGTTGTAACGCCTCAGCTCTCCTACAAAGTAAAAACAATGTTGTCCATTTCAGGGGAACGGGTCACCATGCTCTTAAAAGCGACTGGCAAGGTGTTGGGAGGATGAGCAATCCTGCGAAGGTTGTCTTCGTGTTTGCTGAGTACACGGTTGTTAGTTACATACGAGTCGATGTAGATAGCAATAGTAAAGCAGAGAGTACCACTTAGAACCAAAGTGAGTGCTACTAAAGGAGCCAACACCAAACCACGGACCATGTTTTCCAAAAGTTCTTGGGCAGCATGTTGTTTAACTACTCCAGTTACTGACCACAAATTCTCACTCAAGATGCTGCTAACTCTGGAGTGTTCGTAAGGTTGATGAGAATTTGGCGCATTTCGGCGATCGCATGTGCCTGTTCTTCTCCCGACTCTTGGACGTGTGACATACTGCTAGCGAGGCTCTCCAGTTTGTTCCGAAGGCCATCAACGTTATCTTGAATGGGTTGGAGCATTTCCTGGTACAGATTCACCCGACCCCATAGTTCGGCTACTTCTCGGCGGCGGTCCTGAAGGGTTTGCTCCAGTTGCTTCAGTTCGTTGCGCTTATTCTCCTGCTCAAGTGTTTGGCTGTTGACCAAACTCTGGGCCTGGTCGGTCGCGCTTCGCATTTGTTCAATCTGGCTTTCCAGCTTGTGGAGTTCGTCTGCTTGCTGATGTCGTAGGGCTTCAATTTGTCCCAAAACGGGTTTTAAGTCAATCTCGTCGTCTTGTCCGTCTCCTTCAAAGCTGCCCTGACGGCGGCGGAGGACGTTTTGGTGTTGCTTTAAAACATTCTTCCGCTCTCGCAGGCTGCGCCGTTGACCAACCAGCGTTTCGTTCAGCATCTGGTAGCCATCTTGCTCATCGGCCAGTTCATTTTCCAGGTTGAGATCAAACCCATTAGCGGCTTCAATCTTCGTCTTAATCTGATCGATCTCCTGCTGCTTCAGGCGCAGCTCCTCTTCCTGACTTTCGACAAATTGGGACAGTTTTTGTAGATCGCGCTCTAATTCCTGAACCAGTGTTTGGCTCGCTCAGAGGCATTTTAGCCAGCGCTTCCAGGTCAATTTGTTGACCCAAGGAGACCTTCTCAGAGGCATCAGCTAGACGATATACCTGCTGGTGCAAATCCTCCTGATTTTGTAGCTGTACCCCCAGCATTTGAGCGTACTCGTTTTTGATTCACGGTACTCTGCTGGACCTTGAGTTCTGCCCGTGCCTGTTCCAACGATTCCTGAGCCTGATGCCACTCCTGCCAGCGCTGATGAATCGTTTGTGCCTGCTGATCGACTTCTGTCTGAAGCTGCTGTGCTGTCGATCGCTGTTGCTCCAGGTTCTGCCAATGTTGACCCAGGGTGTTTTGCTGCTGAGTCAAGATCTCCATGGATTGATTCAAATCATCCCGCACAGCCTCGGTTGCAGGAACAGCACTAGCCAGTCGGTTCAATAATTCTTGAATGGCTTGAGCCTGAGTATCATCCAGAAACGCAGACTGTTGAAGCTCTGATTGACGTTCCTCAAATCGGCGCATTTCGCCACGAAGATGCTCCCAGGCTCCTTCTAATTCTTGACGATTGCGATCGAATTCGTCACGCTGCCGATTCACCTCTTCCCGCTGGGTTTCAATCTCCTGGCGCTGCTGCTCCAGTTGCTCAAAATCCTCTTCCATTTGTTGCAGTTGTTCCCGTCGGGCTTCCATTTCCATTTCCCGACGGTTTAGTTCCTGACTTTGATAGGTCAAAGACTGCTTCCACTGCTCAATTTCTTCTTCCTGAGTTTTAAACTTCTCCTGCAGCCGTGAAAAATTTTGCAGGATGCTAACTAGCTGCTTACCCGCTTCCTGGAGGCGCTGCACCTGTTTATTTGCGGTTAAATCGACCAGTACAAGTGCGCCGCCATTATAGTTGTTTGCCTCATCACAACCGACGAGTTCCTCACCAGGCACAGCGCTCCAACTTTGCTCAGACCGCTGACAGGCTAGCAGTTTTAGCTCTGCTCTGCCACCACCAAGTAGTCCACCTGTTCTCTTTTGTACTTCCGCTAGATACAGCACGCTGGTATTCCTCTTCTGTGTCTGTGCCTGTTTGAAATAACTGAAATTGACTTCTGGTCTCTTTGTTTAGACCTAGTGTAGTGAGGTAGCCCTATCAAGACAATCTTTAACTTAGCTACCCGAACGATCGAAAGAATGCAGCAAAAGCCACTGCTCTTTGGCCACACTGTTTTAGCTTTGCTTCTCAATGCATCTACACCAACCCTGAAATTGAACGTACAAGCGATAAATAGAAGGACTAAAGCTGTTCAATCATGCCATTGAAATCACTCTCTAAAGCCTACCAATTCTTACTCATGAGGCTAATTTGCCCCGTTTGAACCTAAACCTATCAGTTAATCAATGCTTCCTGGCTTTAAGGAATTTCAATGTTCACGGAGAACACTTTTATTAGAGATTACTTGAGGTCAGCTTTAGCCAGGTTGGATGATAAGAAACCCTTTGATAACCACCCTCGCCGTGCTCAAACTCCAGCTAATTTGGAAAAGCAGCCTTGGGAATCGATATCAGCGAAGGGTAATGCATTTCCATTGGAACTCAATAATAGCTTGAAGCAGGTTGTGAAGGTAGGACTGCAAAATTCTGATACTCGGCTGTTGAAATTAGTTATTTAAAGGATGGAGGGTCTTACCAACTGTTCACTCGTCAGTCTTTCATAGATTGCCCTCCAAATTTATCACTGTTCAATCGCATGAGGTAAAGAACTGTAAAGACCATATCAAAGAATTCGGACTTCCCAACCATATCTAATGCCTGAATTCTTTTGCGAAGTGTAATGCTTTTTCAAGTTCAACTCGTTAAGAGGGAGTATAAAAGGTGTATTAATGAGATTTCTGAGCAATCGAGAATCATTCAAAGAATGCAAAATTAAAGCAAGACAATCTGCTTGGAGAGAATTAAAAGTCCCAGGAGACTAGACGAGTTGCATGCAGGGTAATTTAAGTGAAATAGATATTCGCAGCATTCTGCAACTCATTGAGTTGGGACAGCGAACTGGCGAGCTGTTTGTGGAGGCGTATCCATCACAACATCTAGGAGCCACAAGACTCGGTGGTAAGTATATCCCAGATCTGCGAGTTACCCGATCGCTACCCCAGCGCTCATGGTTTGTTTTCCTCCTCAACGGGCGGATTGTTTACGCCTCTGACACGGATACCAGCCTGTCCCGCTTAACTGATTACGTTCGTCGGTATAAGGTAGAAACGCCCTTAGACCACCTGACTATTTCCTCCGTTGCGGCTGTTAACGCTCCTGAGTATGGTTATCTTTGGGCGTTGTTGGAGAACCATACGCTGACGCCTGCTCAGGGACGCAGCATTATTCAAAGTATGGTTCAGGAAACGCTCTTTGACTTGTTGAGCCTTCATCAAGGGTCATTTATTTTTGAGATGAGTCCGGCGCTCTCCCCCAGCTAACAACCTTAGAAATTGCGCCCCTCCTCACAAAAATTGTGAAACAGGTTCAGGAATGGAAGCAACTCCATCCGCATATGCAATCGCCGGATCAGTGCCCCTGATTTCAGATGTGGATGCCTTAAAAGGAACCCTATCGCAGCGAACCTTTACGGTATTTAGCCAGTACGTTGATGGCAAAACATCAATCCGGCAAATTGCTCGTTATCTCAACCGAGACATTTTGACCGTTGCAAGAGCAATCTATTCCTATGTGCGTGAAGGAGTGATTCAGCTTGTTGATGCATCTATTGAAGAGAATGAAACGATTACCAATTCAAAGTCTGCTCGGTCCAGGGAATTTGGGTTATGGCAGGAGGTAAAAACGCCGAAAGTTGTTTGCATTGATGATGGCGTTACAATTCGTGAAACAGTTGAGCACATTTTGAGTCAGAACGGGTATGAAGTGGGAACGATCGCTAATCCTTTAGAAGCTCTGAGTCGGGTGTTTCAGCTAAAGCCAAATCTTATTCTTTGTGACATCGCAATGCCAGAACTCGACGGCTACGAAATTTGTGCGATGCTCCGCAAATCTACAGCATTCCGGCAGGTTCCCATCGTCATGCTAACGGGTAAAGATGGATTTATCGATCGGGTCAAAGCAAGAATGGTTGGAGCGACCGATTATTTAACGAAACCATTTGGAGAAAGTGAGCTATTAATGTTAGTTGAAAAATATATCGGTCCAGGCAACTCCAACCAACTCCAATCAGGTGCATCGCTGGCTGATTCTTTAGGGGAAAGGCTAGAAATTGATATAAACGATATAACTTCTACCTCATCTCCTTCATTTAGCTAGGAATTGGGGTACCTTATTGATTATTAGAGTCTAAGGTAAATACTTAAGGTGAGAAGCGTTGGGGCTTCCTATTCGCGTTCCAGCCGACAACCAGGTATAAGAATTATGAGCACAGTTTTAGTCGTGGAAGATAGCGTCACCCAGCGAGAAATGATTTCCGACCTATTGAGAGGAAGCGGCTTAAGTGTGACTGAAGCGAGTGATGGTGTTGAGGCGCTGGAACAAATTCATGGTCGGCAGCCTGACTTAGTTGTCTTGGATATTGTGATGCCCCGAATGAATGGGTACGAGGTGTGCCGCAGGTTGAAGGCAGATCCAAAACCCAAAACGTACCCGTTGTCATGTGTTCCTCTAAAGGAGAGGAGTTCGATCGCTATTGGGGTATGAAGCAAGGAGCCGATGCTTACATCGCTAAACCCTTTCAGCCCACTGAATTGGTCGGTACCGTCAAACAACTTTTGCGAGGTTAAATGTCACTGGAATGGTAGGAAATCCGGATTTTTTGACAGGGAGAGGACAGGATCAGGCTCCTGAGTTTCAGGAATTAGAAAGTCCTGAAGGTGAGTTGCATTTGCGCTTCTATGTCACCTCAGGTAATGAGTTTGCCCTCCCTGCGACTGGAATTCGGGAGGTTATTTCCCCATCTCCAGACCGGATTACCCCTGTTCCGAATGTTTCTCCTCTCCTTTTGGGTACGCTCAATGTGCGCGGTCGGGTGGTATGGGTTGCAGACCTGGGACAGTTCCTGGGAGACCCAACTCCATTAAATACCGATCGTCCAGAGGTGCCTGTGGTTGCTGTTGAGGATCAGGACGTGATGCTGGGGCTTGCCGTCGATCGAATTGTCGGAATGGACTGGCTCGACATCGAGGAAGTGCAACTGCCAACCAACGTTCCAGACAGTGTGGCTCCTTTTCTTCGGGGTGAGTGGTTGTTGGATGATCAATCAAACAAATTTCTCCGGTTGTTGGATCAGGTCGCAATCCTTCGCTCAGCTCGCTGGGCCGCTTAAAAAGGAAAACTGAGATGAAAAAACCAAAACTGGAAGTAAAAAGAGAAACGAATCGCGGAGTTGAGTGTAGGGGATGCACTCATCCCTCCAACCCATACCCCTTTAACCAAACCAGGCTACAGCACTCAATACTCTACCGGGAGGAGGCAAATGGCATCAGGTACTGAGTACGCACAGGAATACCAAGAAGCTCAAAAGCGTATGTGCAGGGCAACTATGAAGAAGCTGCCAAAATTGTTGACCGCCTGGTGAAAGATTTTCCCGACGATCCGAGCGCTAGTCTCCTGCGCGGTCACATTTACTGCTATGGATTGCAGCAGTACGACATCGCCAAGGAGCAATATCACTCGGTTCTGTCATTAACGACGAACGAAGAGTTCACTGGCTATGCAAACGAGGGATTGGCGTATATCAGCCAGTTCGACTCAGGTAGCCATGCACCAGCAGAAGGGGCTTTTGGTACAGCGGACGACAGTTTTTCCGATCATCCAGCGGCGACTACCTGGCAGGACAGCGAGGGCTTAGATCTGGGGAATGAGTTCAACGGGGATGATTTTGACGCAGACGATTTTAATTTTGACGACCTGAACTTTAACGCTGCCCCTGAGGGAGAGCATCTTCAAAATTTCGAAGGGTCAGAATCATCCAGTAGCCCATTTGGGAACGACAATTTCTCTAATGATTTCAACCTTGGAGAAGAGGAAAACAGCTTTGCGGATCCGTTTGCCCTGGATCAAGTGCTGGCAGATACCCTGGAGGATGACGCTCCGGTTCAACCGCCTGCCGATAACGCCACTAATTTTTCAGGAACGAACGCGTTTGCAGAACCAGATGCGTTTGCGGGAACCGGGAGTGAGCCAAACTTTAATCTGGGAACCGAGCCTGGGATGGGGCCACCCGACTTCTCGTCCGAACTGCAAGATTTTGATGATGCCTTTGCGCCATTGGACCTGTCCGACGCATCCCAGTCCCAATATGAACCCTTCTCGACAGGTAGCGGTCAGCCAGAAGCAACCGCGCCTGAAGCTCCCCACCCATTTTCAGAATCAGTCTCATCCTCGCGGCAGCGAGGATGAGACGTTGTTTATGGAAGTACGGGGCTTTATGACCAAGGGATCAGACCTTTGGGCTGCCTCCTACAGATAACCAATTTGATTCCCCCACCCATTCTCAATACGACTCCCCCACCCATCTGGATTCGTCTCCTCATGCGGATTTTGACACGCCAGAGGATGATGCCTTCTATGGCTCCCACTCCACCTCTGGCCTAGGAGTTTCTGGGCAAAGTAATGCGGACTTTCTGGATGAGTTCGATGAATTTGACGATTTAGGGAATCTTTCAGACTTTGATCTGTCAGAAAATTCTGCTGGCTTTACCAGTCCTGCTGTTGGGGCAGGATTCAATCTGGCAGGTGGCGCAGCCGCAGGAGGGGCTGCGATCGCCGATAAGGGCTTCTCCCAGGATGATGCGCTTAGCTTCACCGATAGCAGCAGCCGTTCCATCATTCGGGATGATGAGGTGTTCAGCATTTCTGGCACCTCCGATCAGGTTCCCACTTTTACCCAGATGGATCAGCCTACTATGGAGCCTGCTCCTACAGTTGAGCAGGGAGGGTTAGCGTTTCTAGAGAATGCCCCGCTGGAACGGAAGCAACTCTATACCGCAATCGCGGCTGGCATCTTCTCGGCGGCAGCGGTGGCGATCGTCAGCTTCTTCTCAGCTCTAAATGCTAACAATGTTTCAACGAGCGGCACTCCAGGGCTGGAGAAGCTCTCGCCCGATCAGCGGCAGCTCGTTGATAAAGCCGTCACAGACAGCATTATTGATAAGTTGCGATTCGCAGGTCCAGCAATGGCGATCGTGGGTGGTTTATCCGGTGGTCTTGCCGCCTTTGCCTTGGGGCAATTTACGGCCAAGAAAATTCGCCGCTCCACGGACAATCTGCAAGCCCAGTTTAATTCCGTATCGCAAGGGAACTTAAATGCCCGGGCAACGGTTTATGCCGAGGATGAGTTCGGTCAGTTAGCAACGGGCTTTAACCAGATGGCGAGGGTAATCCTTACCACGACCAGTGAAGCCCAGCGTAAAGCAGAGGAGCAAGAACAGGCGAAAGAGGATCTGCAACGTCAGGTAATCCGGTTGCTGGATGATGTTGAAGGCGCTGCCCGAGGCGATTTGACGGTTCAGGCAGAGGTGACAGCAGACGTACTGGGAGCTGTTGCCGACTCCTTCAACCTCACCATTCAAAACCTGCGAGAAATTGTACAGCAGGTGAAAGTGGCTGCCCGCCAGGTAAGTAAGGGTTCCACCGATAATGAAATGTTTGCCCGCAGTCTCTCCTCAGATGCGTTGCGGCAAGCGGAGGAATTGGCTGTCACCCTTAACTCTGTTCAGGTCATGACCGAGTCGATTCAGCGGGTGGCAGAAAGTGCGCGTGAGGCAGAGGAAGTTGCCCGTTCTGCATCAACAACCGCCCTTAAAGGGGGTGAAGCTGTGGAACGAACAGTGGCAGGGATTCTCGAAATTCGGGAAACAGTCGCTGAAACCACCCGTAAGGTGAAGCGTTTGGCGGAATCATCCCAGGAGATTTCCAAGATTGTGGCACTGATTTCCCAGATCGCCTCCCGGACAAACTTGCTTGCGTTGAACGCTAGTATTGAGGCAGCCCGGGCAGGAGAAGCCGGTCGTGGTTTTGCGATCGTTGCGGATGAGGTCCGTCAGCTTGCCGATAGGGCAGCCAAAGCGTCCAAGGAAATCGAGCAAATCGTACTCCAAATTCAAAGTGAAACCGGTTCCGTCATGACCGCCATGGAGGAAGGCACCCAGCAGGTGATTGAGGGCACCCGCCTGGCGGAACAGGCGAAACGATCGCTGGAGGACATTATTCAGGTATCAAACCGGATTGATGTACTGGTGCGATCAATTACAGCCGATACCGTCGAGCAAACGGAAACATCACGAGCGGTAGCTCAGGTTATGCAGTCGGTTGAATTAACTGCTCAGGAAACCTCCCAGGAAGCGCAGCGGGTGTCCGCCTCTCTGCAAAACCTGGTCGGAGTTGCACGAGATCTGTTAACGTCAGTGGAACGGTTCCGGGTAGAAACGATTGAACGGAAATAAATAATGGGGATAGGCGATAGGCAATGGGCCATATGCAAGGGATGATGGCAAGCAGTGTAAAGTTCGAATTTCCGGATACCTGACACCAACCCTGACACTTATTGCCTATTGCCTCTTGCCCATTGCCTCGCGCCTCTTTCTGAGTGTCTTGCCTGTAGCAATCATATTTTCCAAAGGGATGGAATACTGCTATGCAGCCTGAACAGCAACAGCGAATCATGGGCTACTTCATTGAGGAGGCGAAAGACCACCTCAACACGATCGAACAGGGTTTGCTGAATTTGCAAAGCACGATTGAAGACCCAGAAATGGTCAATGAACTGTTTCGGGCTGCCCACTCGGTAAAGGGAGGCGCAGCAATGCTGGGTCTGATCAGCATTCAGCAGGTTTCCCACCGCCTGGAAGACTTTTTCAAGATTTTGAAAGAGTCACGGATTACGCCAGACCAGAGGCTAGAAAGCCTTTTTCTGCGAGCCTTTGATGCGCTTCAGGAACTGTTAGAGCAACTTCAGGGACCCTTTGGCTTGACGGATGAAACCGCAAGCGCAACAGTCGCTGGGGTTGAACCGACGTTTGCAGAGCTAGAGCAACACCTGAATACGCTGGTGCAAGAAACTGGAGAGCCTCAGCCGGTCACATCTGGGTTCTTCTCAGAAGCCGATTTTCAGACCGTTCCCGCCTCTCTCTCAGGTTGATAGCGCTTTGGCTCATAGCTTTGGCAGTGAGGTTCCGGTCCAGTTGCGGGAAATGTTGCGACTGTTTAAGCAGCCAGAATCAGAAGCGGATAGTCGTCAGCGGTTGCTGGATGTTTGTAATAATCTGGCCCAGATTGGGCAGCGGTTTAATTTGGATGCCTGGGGTCATTTGATTGAAACGGCGAAACAGGCGATCGCATCACCCGATAATCCCTATCGCACACTCGCTCCTATCGTTATCAAAGACATTAAACAGGCTCAGGATTTGGTGCTGGCGGGCCGTGCCAGTGAAGTGTCTCCCTGTGCCCAATTGCAGGAGTTAGCCCCCATTCAGCCGAGTGAATCGATCGCGGTCGGAGATGATTTCGCGGACTTGCTTGCGTCGGCAGATGATGCAGAGCTGGAACTGGATTTGTTTGGTTCCGATGAGTCTTCCAGCGAATCATTGCTATTTGAGAACCTGGACACGGCAGACGCTGTTTCTGAGGTAGACCCGTTCGTAGGTATTGATTTTGAAGGCAGTTTAACCCAGGCGTCTAGCACAGCAGGCCGGGGCGATCGAAATGGCCCAGAGGTTGGCATGGCAGAACTTAATAGCCTGGCCGATCTGTTTGAAGGGGAAGTCCCCGACTTGGGATCAACCTGGCAGGAGGAGGAAATCATTGGCGAGGAAGCCGATATCCTTTCCATTAATGCGGGTGAGTCCTCCAACGACTTTGATGCATCGTCAGACTTTTCCGACCTGCTGTTTGAGGAGACGGAAATCAGTCAAACGTCCTCCCCCTCATCGTCTTCCAGTGATTTAAGCGATCTTTTCGGGGACGATCTACTGGACGAGGACGACTCGGAGCTTGAATCGGTGGGTCTAACTGATTCCTCTGCGTCCTCTTCAGGCGATGATCTAGAAGACCTGTTGGCAATGACCGATTTAGGCCAACCAGCAGAACTAAATTTTGAGCAGGACACCCTGCAAAGCGTTGATTCCCCGGATCCCTTTGGGGATTTAGAGCTGAACCAGGGGAGTAGCGTAGAGTTGTCTGATGTGGGGCTAGATCTCGATTTTTCCTCTGAGTCAGAGCCATCACTCAACAATGATTTGGGTGAATTGTTCGCAGGAATGGATGATACCGATCTTGCTCTTTCAAATCTTTCAGATGGTGCAGAACTCAATTCTTCCGCCTCTGGTTTGGACGATCTGGAGAACCCATTCATCGCGTCCAGCACGTCAACGGACGAACCACTAGCAACTGATCTGTTAGGTGCACTTGACTCCGACCTGTGGGCAGAAACAACCCAGTCAGAGCCAGCAACTGAGGGTCAGGGGTCGATCGCAGATTTTGGAGATGAATCTGACCTTGGCAGTTTGTTTGGTGAGAGCTTTGCAGCAGAACCTGATCCCACGCTCGAAGAATTGTCCGATCAGGGGACTCCGCGTTAGATGATTTGTTTGAATCCATTACTCCTGAATCTCAGGCTGCTTCAGACGAACTGATATTGGAAGAGTTGACCGATGAAGGATTGGATTTGTCCGACGAGTCCTGGTTATCAGATGCTGTATCGTCAACAGATAGTGGGCTGTCTTTACTAGGAGAAGTTGCCGACCCCTGGAATAGCGTTGAGGAACCGGATAACCAACCTCTTTCCCTTGACTTTCCAGAGCTGGGGAATCTGCCTTTGAGGAATCGTTTGATTCGTTGGATTCCCTTTCCAACGGAAATTCTGACGCGACACCCACAAGCTCAAACGGAGCAAGCGAATTCAACTTCGAGCCGGAGGAAATTAGCCTGCCGGATGCAATTACCGATATTGCGTCGGAACCAAATCCTTCAGAGGAACTGGGGTTGGATCTGGATGAACTCGATTTCAGCGATTCCCAGATCAATGACTTCACATTGACGGATGAATTAAGCGATTCCACCCTGGTAGGCGAAGTTGGTCAGGATATGGAAGAGCTGTTGGGAGACATGGGGCTTGAGGCTGCTGATCCTGGTCTGAATTTTGCGGACGCAGACAATCTTTCAAGCGCCTCTGATACATGGCTGCAGCCGGAGTCTTTGGAGGCTTCAGCTAGCTCCGGGAATATGGATAGTCTCTTTGCTGAGGATCTGGCCGCGATCGTTGGTACAGACGCCCTTACTCAACAGGACAATAATCTGCCGCCGTTGGAGGAGTTGTCGGATCTAGATGGGTTATTTGAGCAGCAACCGGACCCATTAGCCACCGAAAGTCCAGGTCTAGAGGAGGACTTAGTGGGGTTCGGAGAGCTTGGCGGAAACATTCCAGCAGAAGATTTTAGTGGAGATATTCCAGCAGAGGATATTTCAGCCGAAACGTTAGTTCAGGCGGGCTGATTGAATCGCTAGATTTTGGTGATGAGCTGTTTGGCTTGTCGGACTCCACTGAATCGGAGGTGGAAGACCCACTGTCGATCGCCGATCTTTCCCTGGATGATTTTTCGCCTCAGCCCCCAGCTGACGAATTAGGTACTCAAGCAGAACTGACCGATTTAGACAGTCTGCTATCCAATGATTTTGCTGCCATTGATGAAGACTCCGCACTCGATAATCTGCTAGACGAACAGCCAACACCAGCAGCGATCAATGAATTCGCTGGTCTAGACAATTTGATGCAGGCAGGGTCTGACTCAGAAATTGATAATTTCCTGGATGGGGAGCCAACTTCAGGAGCGGTTGACGATGAGTTTACGGGCCTGGACAACGTCGCTGTGGAAGATTCCGGTTCAGCGATCGATGCCTTTGGCGATTTGGATAATCTTTTGAGCGAAGGTCCTTCCGTTTCAGATGATTATCTGACAAATCTGGAGGACGTTTCTGAGTCAGCAACTGCTGAGAATGGCTTTGCTGATCTAGAAAATCTTTTGGGTGAGGATGTCTCTTCAGGTTCACCCGTCGATTCACTATCTGCTGTCAATCAGTTTCTTCAGGCAGATACAACGGCAGGTCCATCTGACGTGGAGGGGTTCGCTGATCTGGAGGCGCTGCTTCAGGATGATGTCGGGCCTACTCCCGATATTGCTCAATCAGTAACAACCTCAGATGACACTGGGTTTGACGAGTTAGACGATTTGCTGAAGGATGCCGAGGAGAAGATCGGCGGACCGTCGAGTTTGATGGCTACTCGGGGAATTCCTCCACAAAATCGGCGTTTGGCTCGTCCGGGACGGGTTTTTAGCGAACAGACGATGCGGGTTCCAGTGAAACACCTGGACAACCTCAGTAACCTGGTTGGAGAACTTGTGGTCAATCGAAACAGCCTGGAACAGGACCAGGAACGTTTGCGCCAGTCGCTCGACAATTTGCTGTATCAGGTCCAGCAACTCAGCGATGTTGGGCAACGGATGCAGGACCTGTACGAACGATCTCTACTGGAAAGCTCCTTGCTGGCTAGCCGCCAGAGCTACCGTCAGGGAGCGAGCAATTTTTCACGCGAAGGCTCTACCTCGGTTCAGACTAGCAGCAGCGTCGAGTACGACCCACTAGAAATGGATCGGTTTACTGGGTTCCACAGTCTTTCCCAGGAAATGATTGAGCTGATTGTGCGGGTACGGGAATCTGCCTCCGACATCGAATTTATTGTTGATGAAACGGATCAGGTGACGCGCATGTTCCGCCAGGTCACGACCCAACTGCAAGAAGGTCTGACCCGGTCCCGCATGGTGCCCTTCGCCCAAACAGCCGATCGCCTCCCACGAGCCGTGCGCGATATTGCCATGAAGGTAGGTAAGCAGGCAGAACTGCATATCGAAGGTCGAGAAACGCTCATCGATAAGATGATTCTGGAGCAGTTGTACGATCCCATGACGCACCTGGTGAATAACGCCATTACTCACGGGATAGAACCGCCAGATGTACGTCGGGCAGCAGGTAAGTCTCCGGTTGGTAAAATTACGATTCGTGCCTTTCACCAGGGAAACCAGACAATCATTTCATTCTCCGATGATGGCGCTGGAATTGATGTAGAGGGAGTGAAAGCGAAGGCGATCGAAAAGGATTGATCTCTCCCGCCGAAGCTAGAAGCATGTCGCGGCTTGATGTTTACGATCTGCTGTTCCAACCTGGATTCACCACTAAAGACCAGGCCGATGACTATGCGGGACGAGGTGTTGGCATGGATGTGGTGCGAACCAGCCTGAGCGAGATTCGTGGGGTCATTAACACCGACTCGAATCAAGGCCGGGGAACAACGTTTACCATCCGCTTGCCCCTGACCCTAAGTATTTCGAAGGCGTTGTGCTGCATCAGCGATCGTGCCCGTATTGCCTTCCCAATGGATGGGGTTGAGGACATGCTGGATGTGCCCAAAGACCGCATTCAGACCAATCCTGAAGGTCAGCCCTGTCTGCCCTGGCGAGATTCTCTATTGCCGCTTCGTCCCCTGAATGATTTGCTGACTTACAACCGTCATCTCAGCCGAGGCAATGTATACGGTGGTAATCAGGAAGAGGACATTGCCTCGGTCGTAGTTCTCCGCAGTGCCGGGAACTTCTTGGCGCTTCAGGTTGACCAGGTGCTGGGCGAACAGGAAATCGTTATCAAGCAACTGGAGGGACCGATTCCCAAACCAGTTGGGGTAGCGGGTGCAACGGTTTTGGGGATGGGCGAATTATGCCGATCGCTGACGTTTTGGAATTGATTGACCTGGCAATGGGCCGCATTCGTAAGGACGTGGGTGGCTCGCTTTGGGAACAGGGGTCTACGACGATTGTTCAGGAACCTCCAACCACCAAGAGCGAACCTACTGTTCTCATCGTGGACGACTCCATTACGGTTCGCGAACTGCTCTCGATGACCTTCAACAAGGTGGGGTACCGGGTAGAGCAAGCAAGGGATGGCCAGGAAGCTTGGGAAAAGCTTCGCGCTGGAAGCCCCTGCGATATTGTCTTCTGCGACATCGAAATGCCCAGAATGGATGGTTTAGAGCTACTCTCCCGGATTCAGAAAGACCCCAACCTAAACCAGCTTCCGATCGCCATGTTGACCTCGCGGGGAGCCGATCGCCATCGGCAGATGGCATCTACCTTGGGAGCAAGCGGTTACTTCACCAAACCCTACCTAGAAGAAGCCCTGCTGGATGCTGCCCAGCGCATGTTAAAGGGAGAAAGACTCCTTTAGTAGGGGTAATTCTCGTCTATTCCTTGTTGAAGCTGTCAGTTGCTCGTGGTTGATTGTTACACTAGCAGCTGACAGCCAACACGAAATACCATGTCTGACGACTTTCGTTGGTACGTTCCAAGGCCCCAGCTAATCCCTGAAGCGCTTCAGATTTACAACGTAACGCGCGAGTTCTACTGGGAGGTTCAGCAGCGCGACGAGTTTGAATGCTACTGCGAGTGGTATCGATCGACCGCAGTAAAGCATCAACAGGAGCTACAGAAAATGCAACGGGATATCAATGTACTGGGTTGGTTTTACCGAAAGTCGAACGTTAATTAGGGCACGAGTTCTATCTCAGCTGCTTGAAAGTGTGCCCTAAACTTTGGCCCAAATTTAATGATATAAGGCAGGTTGGCGCTCACCGGTCTGCCCTGCCATTCCCGTACAATGCCGAGAACTTCTCCCTCCTGCCCCTTCATGTCAAAAGGCTCATTCCGGTGTTCGGGATGATGATAAACAACGACGGACTTCGCCACTCTAACGCGACTTCCAACCGGAAACGTTTCACCAACTTGCATAACAAAGGCATCCTGTATAACAGCCATCTCCGCTGCCAATCCAAATTTCAACGGTTTTTGGCATTGCTGATTTCAGATGAAATAAGGCTGAATGATTGGAACGTCGTTCCGAATCATCTCGCTTTGCAGCAACGCTCGGTTTTCATAGACAATTCCTTATCTTTGCATAAGACCGTCCCCTTACCATCATTGAAGGGCCGATTATCCAATTTTAATTGGGTGCAATTTGCACGTTGACTCCACTCCAGCCTATTAATCGGGTAATTTATGGGGTTGGCTGGGTTGGGAAAACGTTCTGTCGAAACTGTTGAAACCCATTTGGGTCAAGTTGGGACCAGGCAACCAGCCCTCCTGCTCCTAGAAGAACCAGCAGGGTTAGTAGTCCTGTAAGTGTAACTAACCGTCGTTGCCGTTTGGCATTAGAGGGCGCGACACCTACCTCTCCAGAGTCAGCGGATTCGGATTGCGGATTCTCGGCAGAGGAATCTTCAGAGTAACTGTTTTGTAAAAGAGCTTGCGAGGAGGGATATCCGCTAACGGATGCTGTTCTATGATCGCCAGACGGGCTTGGTAAGGAGATGTCAGAAATAGGAGAGGATACCTGAAAGCGGAGCAGTACAACAGAAGCATTGTCGTAGCCATTCCGTTGATTTGCCAGATCAAGCCAGCTTTTAGTCACCGCCTCCAGCGACAGTTTTCCATTGAAGAGACCCTGGTTGTCTCGGCCCAGTTTTGTTCAACAAGTTCATTGTCACTGACGCCATCGGAGCATAGCAACAGCAATCCATCTTCTTCGAGGATAAAGCGTTGAACGGTGGGATGAAGGAACTCTGAATCGCGGGTGCCAAGCGCTTGAGTCAATGCTCCCGCGTCGGGTCTTTGCAAGGCTTCGCGATAAAGTCCACGCCCCATGCGGACTTCTCGGACGGCTACATCATCATCCACCGTCAGCTTGTGACAATAGCGTGGAGTAATCCAATAGGCCCGGCTATCACCCACGTTGACCAGATACAGTTCATGGCTATTCTCAAGAAGACTTCCACTGGCCGACCTGAGCCGCTGAGGTACCTGAAGCCCCATGACCAGTGTTGTACCCATCCGTCGGCGATCTTCTCGCCCTTGGGTATCGTTATGGTTCGCGATTAAATTGTTGACAACCCGGACAGAGGCTTCCAGTTGTTGGACCACAAGATCGGGCGACAATAAATCTTCCTGCTCTGCAACTTCTGTAAGGAGCGCTTGAGCTTGAAGTTTGAGGGATTGTACGGCAATCTGGCTTGCGACTTCACCACCTTCATGCCCCCAATTCCGTCGCAGACGATCGCCAGATGGGGCATTAACCCATCAACCTGGCTGGGCTGATTTAACGTGACGGGGTAGCAGGCGTCTTCGTTGTGCGATCGCCCGGTCCTGTATCGGTAGCGCCTGCAATTTTGAGGTGCAAAGGAAGCTGAGTTGCCTGTTCAATCAGCAGTCGGTTGAGCTGAGTTGCGGTCGTTTCTAAATCCACCCCTTCCAACTGCATCTCGTGGCAGAGTGACTGTAATGGCTCGACAAGCGTTGGATGAGTGGTTTCAAGCCATCCTAACCACAAATACGCTAGGTCAGCTAACCCTAGCTCAACAGGTGGGGCACCCGTTTCTTGAAGAGAGGACAGCACATCCTGATCCTGGTAAAGCTGGCACAGGCGCACGCGCCACCCCTCCACCCGGATATTTTCGGCAGCCAGCAAACTGGATGCAACCCTTGCTCAGATAGCGGGGTCCACAGTTGCAGCATTTGCCAGAGCCAATAGACCTGACGTACGGCTGTTGCCTGCGGCCATGCTTCGACGATCGCCGGGAAGAGAATGCCCGAATTGTCCAAGGGAGCATTCTCCAACAAAAGATTTCATCCTCTGGCGCTTGATTTGGCTCAGGAGGGCAAAATCCATAAACCTCCGGCACATGAAGTCGATGGGGAAGAGATATAAATAGGGCATTACCTCATCTGACCAATCCACCGGGACATCAGGGGAAGACTCGGTTGAGTATCTAACCAGATTTGTCGTGCGGTTACATAATATCTACCACCCACCTGACTGCTGCTAGGAATTTGCTCGGCCGCTTCCCCCACTGCCCACAAATAGCGGTAAACCAACGGTGTTTTGCAGGATTCACACATCTTACTGCCAAGCGGGTTTAACGGTGCAGCACAGCTAGGATTGGGGCAACAAATCTGGGGTTTGGAGTGACTCATACACGAATACTGGATAGGGTTCGAATGTAATGCTGGTTTAGTTATTAATGACAATGATTAACCCATTGATCATGTTTAGCTTGTCGTTGATTCTTGTAACGTTTTCTTGCTCAAGACCTAAAGTTAAATTGACAGTGGCAAGGATCCGCAATACCTACAACTAGACTGGTATTAGAAATTACCTGCTTCTGCGATCGACGCCTCCACAAATTTCTCATTAGCAGCTTTTAGAGAGTTAAAACTTACACAAAGATTCCAATTTCCATATAAGGTTTTGCAGATAATGCCAATCTTTTCGGGAAAGTCGGGGGCTGAAAGCTCGGTGCATCATGCTGTGAGTTTGAGGATTTCCAGGGCATTCTATCAACAGGTTATTGACATCCTTTGCTAAAAGTTTTTTGGAATAAAGCGAAGCCAGATTTTGTCAACCGGATAAACGTTTGCAAATTGTCTTATTTCTGTCCGAAACCCAGCCCTAAACGCTGGATTCAATAGTAAGTGATCGAATCTTTTCCATCAACGAACTGAATTGAGCGCTCGATATGTCGCTAAATCCCGCCGTGATCTGGCTACTGATAGGCATCGGACTGTGTCTGGTTGAGTTCATCCTGCCGACCGCATTTGTGGCATCTGTCATGGGGATCAGTGCCTTTGTCGTCACACTGGTGGCCCAATGGATTCCGTTTAGCCTTCAAATTTTGCTTTGATGGTGCTTTCCCTGGTACTGGTGCTGCTCTCGCGGCGGTTTGTTCGCCAAAAGCAGCCAAAAACTGGATGCAACCGAAGCCGAAACAATAACCGAAATCTTGCCAGGAAAACCCGGGCGGGTTCTCTATGAGGGAAATTCCTGGGCTGCCCGGTGTGAAGACCATAGCCTGACGATCGCGCCAAATCAGAGAGTTTATGTGGTGGGACGACGGGGAACAACCCTCATCGTGATGCCAGAAAGCTTAATTCATTAATTTTTAGGAGGTTTCTATGTGGGGATGGTTTCTAGCATTACTGATTGGCGGAGGTGGTGTTGCAATTTCCAGTGCCAAAGTGATTCAGCAAGGCAATGAAGCCCTCGTCGAGCGGTTGGGAGTCTACGACCGCAAGCTAGAACCAGGTCTGACCTTTGTAATTCCTATCCTGGAAAGAATTGCGTATCAGGAAACCATCCGAGAGAAGGTTCTGGATATTCCGCCTCAGCCTTGCATTACCCGTGATAACGTCTCCATTACCGTTGATGCCGTTGTTTACTGGCGTATCGTTGACATGGAGAAGGCGTATTACAAAGTTCAGAACCTTCAGAATGCAATGGTGAATATTGTGTTGACTCAGGTTCGGGCTGAAATGGGTAAGTTGGAGCTGGATGAAACGTTTACGGCTCGCTCCCAAATCAATGAACTCTTATTGCAGGATCTGGATGTTGCCACCGATCCCTGGGGAGTGAAAGTAACCCGGGTGGAACTGCGAGATATTATTCCGTCTCAGGCGGTACAGGAGTCAATGGAACTCCAAATGTCAGCAGAGCGCCGAAAACGAGCAGCGATTCTGACGTCTGAAGGAGAACGGGAATCGTCAGTAAACTCTGCCAGAGGTAAGGCCGAGGCTCAAATTCTAGATGCGGAAGCACGCCAAAAAGCGGTTGTTTTGCAGGCAGAAGCCGAAAATAAGGCAACGGTTTTACGTGCCCAGGCAGAACGGCAAAGCCAGGTTCTAAAGGCCCAGGCAACGGCTGAAGCGATTCGAATTGTGGAACAAGTGCTAAGCAGCAGTCCGGCTGCCGCTGATGCAGGCAAAGTTTTGCTGGCGCTGGGCTATATGGATATGGGTGCTGCGATCGGTAAGAGTGAGAGCAGCAAGGTCCTGTTTATGGATCCCCACAGTGTTCCAGCCGCCCTACAGGGAATGCTTTCGATGGTAGATAACAACAAGGGTTAGAAGCTTTATGCTGGAAGACAACCGTTTGATTTCCTTCTAGAGGGAACCTGGAGGTATGTCTTCGATCGCCTTTGAAGTTGTTCTGATTCTTGTTTTGACGGTTGCCAACGGTATTTTCTCCGGCTCGGAGATTGCTGTGGTTTCTGCCCGCAAAATTCGCCTGGAGCAGTTGGCAAAACAGGGAAGTAAGAGCGCACAACTTGCTCTCAAATTAGCAAACTCCCCAATAATTTTCTTTCAACGGTTCAAATTGGCATTACGTTGATTGGCATCCTTAGTGGTGCAGTTGGGGAGCCACCCTCGCAACAGAGCTAGAGGTTGCACTAAGGTCGATTTCAAGTGTTGCGGCGGTCAGCAAGCCGCTCAGCATTGCGATCGTTGTAACCGGAATTACCTATCTTTCGTTGGTGATTGGCGAACTGGTTCCCAAACGAATTGCCCTCAACAGCCCGGAGCAAATTGCCTGTAGAATAGCCGGACCGATGCGGTGGCTGTCTAAAATAACGGCCCCGCTCGTCCACCTATTGAGCATTTCGACCGATGGGTTGCTCAAGTTTTTGGGCGTGCAGATATCTGAGGAACCAGCGGTTACAGAAGAAGAAATTAGAGTTTTGATTGACCAGGGCACTCAGGCAGGTATGTTTGAGCAAGCAGAACGGGAGATGGTATCGCGAGTTTTTCGTCTGGGTGATCGACCAATCAAAGCCCTGACAACTCCTCGTATGGAAATTGCCTGGTTAGATATTAATGCACCTTGGGAGGAAAATCGACGCGAAATCCTTGAGAACCCCCATTCTCACTTTCCAGTAGGGCATGATAGTCTTGACAACTGTTTGGGGATAGTCCGCATGAAAGATTTGGTGTCGGCTCAGCTTTTTGGGAACCCAGTTGACCTGCAACAAATTCTTCGCACACCGCTTTTTATCCCCGAAAGCACTCGTGCCCTGAGTGTTCTAGAGACATTCAAGCAAACGGGCGTTCACGTTGCTCTAATTACAGATGAGTACGGAGGGGTTGAGGGTTTGGTCACCCTAAATGACTTGGTAGAGGCAATCGTGGGCGAATTACCCACGGCTGAAGAACTGGAAGAACCTCCAATCTTACAGCGAGAGGATGGTTCCTGGTTACTGGACGGGTTGCTGTCGATCGACGCACTCAAAGAACTGCTTAATCAAGAAACCCTTCCCAACGAAGAGGAAGGGTATTACCAAACATTAAGTGGGTTTGTGCTGTCCGAACTGGGCCGAATCCCCACGTCGGGAGAGTATTTTGAAGCGGTCGGGCACCGTTTCGAGGTGATGGATATGGATGGAACCCGCGTCGATAAGGTGATGATTAGCCCTTTACAGCTACCCATCTCAACGGTTGAAGAACAAGAAGAATGAAGGGGGAAGGGATAGGCAAAAGGGTAGGGGAAAGGATAAAGGCTGAAGGATAAAGGATAAAAATGGTTTCGGCCTGCTTCATTCCCTTGCCCCGACTTTCGACTCCCGACTCCCTTAACTAAGGACGAGGAAATTCGGAGGGCGATCGGAAGTTTTCCGCTGGGAGGTTGCTTAGGGCTTGCTGCATGAAGTCGCGCCAGATGGGTGCTACAAAGCCCCCACCGGTTGCGCCCTTACCAACAGGGGCATAGTTATCATTTCCGACCCAAACCGCTGTGGCAAGCTGCGGCACATAGCCGACAAACCAGATATCCCGTTCAGATGAGGTTGTGCCAGTTTTTCCGGCTGCTGGGCGATCGAGCCTTGCTGCGGTACCCGTTCCGTGATTAACGACCCCTTGAAGCACATCGTTCAATGAGGCAACAGCCCAGGGTCTAGAACCAGTTGGGGTTTGGGCGTATTGTCGAGCAACACATTTCCCGTGCTGTCGGTCACCTGCACGATTAGCGTTGGCTCTGAGTACCAGCCATTGCTAGCAAACGTGGCAAACGCACCTGCCATTTCCATTGGCGTCAGGTCAACGGCTCCTAATGGAAGCGATACTACTGGTTCGATCGGGGTGCGAATGCCGATCGTGCGACAGACATCAATGACTTTATTTAAACCAATATCCTGTCCCACGCGCACTGCTGGAACATTCCGCGACTGCTCAAGTGCGCTTCGAATTGTTATTGGTCCCTGGAAGCTACCATCGTAGTTTTGGGGAGAATAGTACTCGTAACCATCGGGGTAGCTGACTGGGCTGTCAGCAACGATCGATTCAGGAGAATAACGACCGGAGGCAAAAGCCGTGTAATAAACAAAGGGCTTAAATGCGGAACCTGGCTGGCGGAGTGCTTGAGTTGCTCGGTTATACTGGCTCTTCTTGTAATCAACGCCGCCCACCATTGCCTTCACAAAATGAGTTCGGGGATCGATCGCCACCAGCGCCATTTGGTCAGCATAAACACCCTGGTACAGAAGGTTATCATGACCCCGCCGAACAACATCTTCGGCCACGCGCTGCAGTTTTGTATCAACAGTTGTCTGAACTCGCATGCCGCCCTTTAGCAATGCATCCCGACCAAAGCGCTTGGTTAGCTCCTGCACCGCCGCTTCCGTTACGTAAGGAATGGCGCTTCCCTGAAATGAGGTGATTTTGCCCAGCTTGATAGGTTGGTTGCGGGCAGTCACTTCTTCCTGGGGCGTAATCCACTTCAGCTCTTTTAAGCGGCGGAGGACAACCAGTTGGCGTTGTTTTGCTCGCTTGTAGTTAATAAATGGGCTGGCCCCTCAGGAGCCTGGATCAACCCGGCCATCATTGCGGATTCCGCCAGGCTTAGCTTTTCAGATGACTTACCAAAATAGCTCTGAGCTGCAGTTTCCGCTCCGTAAAGATTATGGCCCCAGTAAACCTGGTTCAGATACAGCTCCAGAATTTGATCTTTAGAAAGAATCTGCTCCAGCCGCAACGCCAGAACGGCTTCTGCCACCTTACGGCTAACGTTTCGCTTCGGGGTTAAGAACAGGTTTTTGACCAACTGCATGGTCAGAGTAGAACCACCTTCAACCGTTTCTCCCCGCTCCCAGTTTGCTAAAAATGCACGTAAGACCGCACCAGGATTGACGCCTTTGTGGGAGTAAAAATAGCTGTCTTCAATCCCAAGCACTGCCCGCTTCAAATCAGGAGAAATTTTATCTAGCGGAACAACTTCCCGGTTCGCTTCTCCATGAATGCTGGTAAGCAGCTTGCCCTTAACGTCATAAATATGTGTCGTTTCGCTGGGCACATAGCTGCGGAGAATCCTGACATCTGGCAGGTTACGGAAGCTAATTGCAAGACCAACCAGCCCCCTGCGACGATAGAACTCGTCAGCATCGCAATTCAAGCACCATCCCACCAGTGACCTTACCCACGGTCTTGACGCCCCGGTATATCGTCTCTGGGGTGTCACGCTGATTCCGTTGTTGAAGAGTGTTGGATGACACGACGATTTTTTCCCTAAAAATGAATGGACGATCGCTTTTTTTATTAAAGTCTAGACTTTTTCCTTAGTGTCAGAGATTTGAGCCTAGGGTTTAGATAAAACCTGGAGAAGTCTCCCGACATTCTATTCAATCGAGCGTTTGACTATAGCATCAGGAACCAATATTGAAACGTTTAATATGTTCTAGCAGAAGGTTAGCACTATTCCCTCAAGTCGAAGACGAATCGGGTTAGAGTAAGGTCAACGTGAACTGTAGCGATCCTACTAGGGCTTTGAGAAGGGGAATTGTGAGAAAGATGAGCCGGAGAGACTTTTTCACAGTGGTCTGGTTCAACAAAGGATAGTAGGGTTAGCCATCAGCGTTTTGACTTTGAGATTATAGTAGTCTGTCCGTTAAGTGGTGAACGTTAGTCAGTGAGTGTAGAGAATTCAACCAAAAATTTGCAGAGCAGCGTGCCCAACGAAACTGAGCAAATCAATCAGACGTTGAGCAACGAAACGGATGTTGCTGGCTGGCTGCGTCGCGGCATCAGCGAGATTTTCCCTGACCAGCCAGATTCAGCCGACTCGAATGAAAATTTAGAGCAACGACTGGCTCAAAGTTCAACCCCGTTGCGAGTCAAGTATGGGATTGATCCAACCGGGTCAGACATCCATCTGGGACACACGATTCCCATTCGCAAGATGCGATCGTTTCAGGATGCGGGTCATACTGCCGTCTTGATTATTGGTGATTTCACTGCTCGGATTGGGGACCCAACCGGAAAATCTGAGGTGCGTCGCCAGTTGACTGAGGCAGAGGTTCACGCCAATGCCCAGACGTATTTGGATCAATTGCGTCCGATTCTGGACTTTGATACACCTGGGCGACTGGAAATTCGCTACAACTCAGAATGGCTCTCTAAGCTGGATTTGGGAAAATCCAGGAATTGCTGGCCACTATGACGGTTGGGCAAATGCTGGCAAAAGAGGGATTTGCTGATCGCTACGAAAAAGGCAACCCCATTTACCTGCACGAATTTCTTTACCCGCTAATGCAGGGCTATGACTCGGTTGCGGTGGAAGCCGATGTGGAGCTAGGCGGCACCGATCAAAAATTTAATATCGCTGTTGGTCGAGATCTACAGCGGCATTTTAGGCTGCGACCTCAGTTTGGGTTGTTGATGCCAATTCTGTTGGGCACGGATGGGGTTCAGAAGATGTCCAAGTCGCTCGGCAACTATGTCGCGCTCACGGACGATCCGCTGACGATGTACTCAAGCTTGAGAAAACACCTGACGCAATTCTCAAGTCTTACTTTGAGTTACTGACCGATTTGTCTCTCGATCAGCTGCCGGACAATCCCCGTGAGGCTCAAAAGCTTCTAGCTCTAACGGTTGTTGGCCAGTACTCCGGTGAAGCGGCGGCAAAACAGGCTCAGAAAGATGCGATCGACCTTGTGAAGGGTAAAACCTCCGAAGCTGATTCCGTCCCAGAATTTTCTCTGGAGTCGGTACAGTTTCCTGCCAAGATCTTTTACCTGGTTGCTGCCAGCGGTTTATGCAAGAGCAGTTCCGATGCCCGCCGCCAGATTCAGGGTGGAGCGGTTCGTTTAGATGGCGAGAAAGTGGAGCAGGTGGATCTCACGTTTGATTCCCCCGACGCTCTAATTGGTAAGGTGCTGCAACTCGGTAAAAATAAGTTCGCTCGATTTGTGCCCTGACATTCGCCAGAGATGAAAACTTACAGGTTTTCGCGTCCCCGAATGTAGTTAGCCACCAGGATGCGGAGTTCTTCCAGACCTGCGGTGAATTGGGCAAACGCCTGCTGATTCAGTTTATGTTGCGCCTGGATTGCTTCTATTGACTCATCAATACGGGCGATCGCTTGATCGTGTCGTGCCATCGCTTGGTTGTGTTGTGTCATCACGTCATTATGACGGGCGATCGCTTCATCGTGGCGAGCAATCGCCTCATCGTGACGAGCGATCGCCTGCTCACTCCGGGCAAACCCCTCCCTCAGAATGGCTCGTATCTCTGCCATTTCACGATCATGGCGAGAAATAGCATTTTGGTGAGCGGTTGTGATCTGGGTGAGTTCGTCGGTATTCACGATGGCTCTAAGTGGGATGAAGAAACGATTTTGGGATTAAAAATAGCATGTTCTCAGCGACTTGGAGTGGAGAGCCTAGAATGGTTGCCTGAGAACGTTGATAGAAAACGGTTGTACACTGAAAGGGGCAAAGTTACCAGGAGTTTAACCCTGAGCGTTAACGTTTCTGACCGCATTATTGTTCCTCTGGATGTGTCGAGTGAGCGGGAGGCGATCGCGCTCCTCGATCGGCTCCCACAGGTCACCTTTTGGAAAGTGGGACTGGAGCTTTTCGTCAGCGTTGGTCCAGGAATCCTCAAAGAACTGAAATCCAGGCAGAAGAAAATTTTTCTAGACCTGAAGCTGCATGACATTCCCAATACGGTTGCTGGAGCCTGTCGTGCGGCTGGGCGATATGGGGTTGATCTGCTGACGCTGCATGCAACAGCCGGAAAAGACGCTTTGAAAGCGGGACAGATAGCTGCTCAGGAAGGGGCGATCGAGGTAGGGCATCCAGCTCCGAAATTATTGGCGATTACGGTACTAACCAGTTTGAACGCTCGCATGCTGGCCTTTGACCTCAAAATTCCCTGGAATTGCCGGAATATGCGCTTCACATGGCGCTTCTAGCTGAGGAAAGCGGACTAGCTGGGGCAGTCTGTTCTCCGCAAGAAGTTGAGCAACTCCGGCGTACCTGTGGGAACGATTTCTTGCTGGTTTGTCCGGGGTTCGTCCCGTTTGGGCGGAGGCAGGCGATCAGCGGCGCACCGTAACCCCTGCGGCTGCACTTAAATTGGGGGCAGATTATTTAGTGATTGGCCGTCCCATTACAACCGCTGAAAACCCGGTTGCAGCATTTGAGCGGTTGTGTGAGGAGCTGGAGGCGATCGTTTGAGGGAAGAATTAGGAATCAGAATTAGGAATTAGGAATTAAAGATTAGGAATTATGGGTGTGAGGGGCTGGTTACGGGTTGTATTGCTGGGAGGAGCGATCGTCAGTGTGACGAGTCCAGCAAATTCTGCACCGATACCACAACTGCTTAACCCAAGAAACCAAACCATTAAACTTGCTAAGACTGTTCAGCAGCCTCACTTTATTCGTCCGAAAGTAACCTGCCCTGCTGATGTGGAATCTTTAACAAAAGCGATGTTGCCAGATTTGCCGGGTTACATGAATCGGCTCTACTTACGCATCTTGCAGCGGCAGAAGGGTGAAATGAGTTACGCGATCGCTGCCAGCCAACCAGACTTTGTACCGCTTCCCACAGGTTCCAGCGAATACCCCAGTCCTCCAGATGAGAATCTCCATCAGATTTTTTTCACCATGCTGGAACGCCAGTACCTTGGCAAACAGGTTGCAGAGCTACAGACTTACCACTGGTTATTCCTGTCGAAAACTCAGGATGGTTGGCAAATTGCGCTAATGTTTTCTCGCTTCGGCTTCTACCCGACGAATAAACAACCGATTACACCGCCACGAGATAGTAGCCAAAGCCTAACGGCTCAGGCCATTCGGCTTTGGTTAAGAGACTGTCAGGCTGGATCGGTCAGACTTCAAGAAATTAGGAATTGAAAATTAAAAATAATGAATTACGCGCTACACATTCCACTTAATTCATCATTCTCAATTCTTAATTCCTCATCCTCCTATCTCATCTAGCTTCTTCTTCACTTCTTGAATGTCCTGCCACATGAGCCATTTAGGGCTTCCTTTCTCACGGGATTGGTTGCGGAGCAAGTAAGCGGGGTGGAAAATGGGCATGTAGAAGCGATCGTCCTTTTCTACCCATTGCCCTCGCACTTTAGTAATGCCCTGCTTGATGCCCAGCAGCGTGAGCATGGCATATTTGCCTGTTAGTAGAATAATTTTGGGATCCATCATCCGAATCTGTTCCAGGAGATAGCCTTTGCAAGCCTCAATCTCGTCTTTCTCGGGGTCGCGGTTTCCTGGGGACGACATTTTACGACGTTACATATAAAAACATCGGTCTCCGTTAACTGAACGGATGCCAAAATCTTGTCTAATAGCTGCCCTGCTTTTCCCACAAATGCGATTCCCGTTTCATCTTCATTTTGCCCAGGACCTTCTCCCACAATCATGATTGAGGATTTGGGATTGCCTCGACCAATTACGGCATGAGTACGGGTTTCACCCAGCTTGCAGCGGTAGCACTGGTTACAATGAACAGCCATCTGCTCCATTGTTTGATAGGTGCCTGCCGGAATCGGAACCTTAGCATCCGTTGGAATTAAGTCAGGGTTGAAGTCTTTGGGTGGGGCTAGTTGACTGTTAGATGGGGACGGATCAAAAGGTTGATCTGGTCTTCACTTGCCATGAATCTGAATGTGGTTTGTAAGGCTGAGTAAATGAACCCGTTAAGGTTTCTAAATTCTAGGTTAATCGTTTAGCGTTGCCAGTCATCTTCAGAAAGATGTCAGGTTAAGTGTTTTACCTCATGTAGGGGCGAAGCATTCGGGCAAAAAGCGTTGTAACTCAATCATAGCCATCTGCCGAATGCTTCGCCCGTACAGCCAGAATGTGCGATTTGATTTAATCCATGATCCTAAGAATGATGGTTGAAATGGGTTGGTTCGAAAAAATTCAGTCATGATGAAGAAAATCCCACTGCATACTGCTGGAGGGAAACGATGTCTCCATTTTCGTCATTTCAGGATACGGGAGCAGCCGTTCGTTTTGCAAATCGGCAAGAGGCGGGTGAAAAGCTAGCCAGAGCGGTGTTGTATGAAATTACCGAAAACCCGGTGCCCAAGGGAATGCGGTTTGTGGTCTATGCCCTTCCGCGGGGTGGCTTGCCGATCGCAGAACCCGTAGCCCGTTTGCTCAACTGTCCGCTGGATGTCATTGTGGCTAAGAAAATCACCCGACCTGACAATAGTGAGTTGGCGATCGGGGCGGTTACGGCTGATGGGCATATCGTTTGGGCACCCTATCGGGGTCTGTCTGGGCAATCATTCAACCAGTACCAATCGGCACTAGAGCAGGCGCAGTCTCACGCTCAGGCTCAGTGGCGTGAGTTGTCTCCGACAGGGCCTCGCGCCAACCCAGCAGGCGCGATCGCGTTGCTTATTGATGATGGCATTGCTACCGGAATGACAATGGCAGCGGCTGTGCAATCGCTTCGGGCGCAGCAGGCCAATCAGGTTTGGATTGTGGCTCCGGTTGCGCCATTAGACCTGATACCGTTTTTGCAGGAGTTGGGCGATCGCGCCATTATTCTGTCAACGCCTACCCCCTTTCATAGCGTCAGTCGCTTCTATAAGGAATTTCCACAATTGACGACCAACGAAGCATCGACATATCTACAACCAAAGAACAAGGAATAGCAAGCCGTTCCATGTATGATCACAATGCGGTTTGGTTTTTGGCTATTCGTTGAGGAAAACGGAATCTAGCATGCGAATTTTGTTTGTTGCTGCTGAAGCAGCTCCGATCGCCAAAGTTGGTGGAATGGGCGATGTTGTTGGCGCATTACCCAAAGTGTTAAAGCAGATGGGGCATGATGTCCGAATCTTTCTGCCCTACTATGGGTTTTTGCCAGACAAGATGAAGGTTCCCAAAGAACCCGTCTGGCAAGGGGCGGCAATGTTTCAAAGCTTCAGTGTTTATGAAACCGTTTTGCCCGGAACGGATGTTCCACTTTACCTGTTTGGGCATCCATCCTTCTCGCCCCGCCGTATTTACTTTGGGGAAGATGAGGACTGGCGATTCATTTTGTTTTCCAACGGGGCCGCTGAATTTGCCTGGAACTACTGGAAACCCGACATCATTCATTGCCACGACTGGCATACGGGAATGATTCCTGTCTGGATGCATCAAACGCCGGATATCAGCACCGTCTTTACGATTCACAATCTGGCCTATCAGGGTCCCTGGCGCTGGCGTCTGGAACAGATTACCTGGTGTCCCTGGTATATGCAGGGGCACAACGTGATGGCAGCAGCGGTTCAGTTTGCCGATCGAGTGAATACCGTCTCCCCACCTACGCCCAGCAAATCCAGACTCCCGCCTATGGAGAATCGCTGGAAGGCTTGCTGTCATTTATTAGCGGCAAATTGTCAGGCATTTTGAACGGCATCGACACAGATTCGTACAACCCCGGAAGCGACAAAAACCTAACCCAAACGTTTACCGCCGATACTCTGGAGGAACGCCCAGCCAACAAAATTGCTGTTCAGGAAGAAATGGGTCTGGAGGTGAACTCTGGGGCATTTCTCCTCGGGATGGTGACTCGTTTGGTAGAGCAGAAGGGATTGGATCTGGTTATTCAAATCCTGGATCGGTTCATGGCTTACACAGATTCCCAGTTTATTCTGCTGGGAACGGGCGATCGCTACTACGAAACGCAGATGTGGCAGCTTGCCTCCCGTTACTCGGGACGGATGGCTGTTTATCTTCTATTCAACGATTCTCTAGCCCGTCGCATTTATGCGGGTAGCGATGCGTTTCTGATGCCTTCCCGCTTCGAACCCTGTGGAATCAGCCAAATGTTGTCCTTGCGCTATGGTTGCGTTCCGATCGTGCGGCGCACTGGAGGATTGGTCGATACTGTGTTTCCCACGATCCGACGAATCATACAGGGACTGGCTATTGCTTCGATCGCTATGAGCCATTGGATCTTTATACCTGCATGGTTCGAGCCTGGGAAGGATTTCACTTTAAGGATTACTGGCAGGAACTTCAAAAGCGGGAATGTCTGAAAACTTTAGCTGGACAAAATTTGCGAAGGACTACGACAGGCTGTATCGCGAAACAAGGGGATTACCCCTCGAAGACCCAGAACCCGAAAAGAAACCCGAACTTGTTCCCTAAAATATGCCCATTCACTTTCAGCGCAAGCTAAGCGCCCTGTTGTTGGCTCCAATGCTTGCTATCTCCGTTTGGCCTGCCCATTCCAATGAGGCAACGGCTTTCAGTTCATCACCTTCTAAGGCAACCGAGCCTCATCTGGTTACTCCGGCAGGCCCTGTTCTGCTTGCCCAGAAATCGCGTACGCGCAGAATTCAGTTTGCCCCTGGTAAGGACTATGCGATCGTGCGAGACGCTGTTGTTCGTGGAACCCGCGATACTTATCTGCTAAGTGCCCAGAAAGGACAGGTGATGAAGGTCCAGATTGAATCAGTCGAAGACAACGCCGTACTTGATGTCGTTACTCCATCTACATCAACAGGACAACGCCGGATTCTTAAGCAAGAAGCCGCTTTCTGGAGTGGTAAACTCCCGCAAACCGGGGATTACCAGATTGTTGTAGGCTCAATACGAGGTAACGCAACCTATAAGTTAACTGTCACGATTCGGTAAAGATAGGGGATGAGGGATCTAAGGATTCGGTTAGGGAGTGAGGAGTGAGGGGGTGAGGAGGACATTTTTTTCTTGATCCTTCATTCTTTATCTATCCTTAACTTCTGATCCTCATCCCTCATCCCTCATCCCCCTTCTAACTCCCACCTGTTGGCACATGTCCAACAACGGGCACGTAGGACAACGGGGTGCTTCTCCCGTACATACATGTTTGCCGAATGGGACGAGAAGGGCGTTAATCTCAATCCAGTAAGGTTTTGGCAATTTTGCTTCAAGGGCTACCAGGGTTTTTCGGGCGATCGGGTTTGCACATATCCCCAGCGGTTCGTCACTCGATGAACGTGAATATCAACGCTGATGCAGGGATAATTGCAGGCAATACCAAGAGCTAAATTGGCACACTTGGGACCAACCCCGTTGAATGAAATGAGCGTTTCAAAATCACAGGGCAACTCTCCGTTAAATTCATGGATGATGCGATCGCTAATTGCCCAAATTTGTTTTGCCTTTGCATCCGCAAACGTTGATCGACGAATTAGCTGTTCAATTTCTTCGACAGAAAGTTGGCAGATAGATTCTGGAGTGTTTGCCCGCTGAAACAGTTTGCGTGAAACAGGTAAAGACGTTTCATCTTTTGTACGAATCGAGAGAATACAGGCAATCAATTGTTCAAATAGCGAGGTATAGCCTTCCTCCGCCAGAGCAAACATGGCAGCTTTCGGAAACGGACGAACAGCGTCTCTCAAAAGAGGAATAGCTACATCAATATCAAACGGTTTTTTTGACACGTTGAAAACGGCATGACTCTATCAGGCAATGATAGTAATTCAAGCGTACTCAATTCTCACTCTAAAGATGGTGATCATACTTTAGGTGAGGTTAGTCTTGCTGGACGCTGATCGCTCGCTCAGCATTGGAACTCCCTGATCGAGCTGCATCTCGACCCGTCAGGCTTTGCAGATAGGCACCACCAACGGTTAGCAAAAAGCCTAGATATCCTATTGCCTGCAACAGGTAAAGTTTGTCTTCATACCCAAACAGGGTGTGCAGGATAATGCCGGGAAACTTGCGTTCTGGCAAGATGCTGCTGGTATCCCAGACTTGCGAACCGAGCAAGCAGGAGGCTTGGCTAGACGTTGGGGAGAAACGGCAGAGGTGTTCAAATTCGGGATTGAGTTGGGCCAGAGTTGCGATCGCCGAATCAAAGTGTGCAAGGGCAGAAACAACCAACCCAGCCACAATCAGCAGCAGAAAGATGCCCATAACTTGAAAGAAGATCCGAATGTTTATTCGGACGCCCCATTTGAATAGCAGTAACCCAATCCCAACGGCTGCAATTAAACCGAGAACCGCTCCCAGAATGGGAACCCAACCCTGCTGAAACCGGGCAGAAATAAAGAGAACCGTTTCAAACCCTTCCCGCAAAACGGCGAAAAAGACCAGCCCAAAAATTCCCCAACCTGCCCCTGTTTCGACTTTCAGCGTATCTCCTAGAGCGGTTTCAACGTCAGATTTGAGTTGGCGTGCTTGCCGAGTCATCCAAATTAGCATCCAGCTCAGCATCGCGATCGCGATAACGCTGAACACCGCATTTAGAAACGGTTTAAAAACGGGTTCGTACTCTCGATTAGCAGAACTCAATGCTTCAATGAACCAGAGACACACCCCACCAACCAAACCGCTGGCCAGTAGCCCTGCCCCAATTCCCCCATAGACCCAGGAATTGAGGTAATCTTTTCCAGCTTTTTTCAAATAGGCAAGGACAATTCCCACAACGAGAGCAGCTTCAACTCCCTCACGTAAGGTAATGACAAATGTGGGCAGGGCAGGGCTAATGTTGATCGACATAGGGTGGGAATAGTTTGAGGATTATTTAGACAGTAGGGCTGCAACGGTTGGTAAAACTAGGTTTGCTCCTAAATTTGTTCTAACGATATTGCGTACTTCTGTACAGCGCTAATCCGGTTAAACCTGGTCCTGGCTAGATTTAATCTGAGGCTGGGGCAGTGGGGGTGATTGGACAGTAACCTTTTCGGTCAAGCTGCGAAAGTAAATGCCACCGACGGCAATTAGGAAACCAACGTAAGCGATCGCCTGCACTAGAAACAGGTTTTGAGTGTACCCAAAGAGGGCATTTAACAGGATTCCAGGGAAGCGATCGTCGGGCAAAATGCGGGACAAATTCCACACTCTCGGCCCCAGAATGCAGGAGGGATTTTTAGTGAATCGTTCGTAGAAGAAGCACAGCCCCTGCGATTTACGGTCCAGATTGGCAAGTGTGGCGATCGCGGTATCAAAATGTCCCAACGCTGTGACGACTAATCCCGCCACAATTAACAGCAGCAGGACTCCCATCACCATAAAGAACTGGCGCAAGTTTATTCGAATGCCCCACTTGAACAGCAACGCCCCAATTGCAACAGCCGCTACCAACCCTGCAACCGCGCCGATCGCAGGCACAATTCCTTGCTGAAACTTAGCGGCGATAAACAAGACAGTTTCAAATCCTTCTCGCAGAACGGCAACCAGGATCAAACCAAAAATTGCCCAACCTGCGCGGGCATCCTGCTTTAGGGCGGAGGTCACTGCGCCTTCAACCTGGGCTTTCATGAATCGGGCTTGTTGCGTCATCCAGATCAGCATCCAGCTCAGCATCGCGATCGCGCACAGGCTAAACACACCTTCTAACAGCGGCTCAAACACGGGTGCGTACTTCTGATTGGAGGTTCCCAGGTTTTGGATTACTTGACTAAAGAGAACACCCACCATTGCACTAACCGCGATTCCGATCGCGATCCCAGCATACACCCAAAGATTTAAGCGGTTTTGTTTCGCTCTCTTTAGGTAGGCAAGAACAATTCCAACAATGAGAGTCGCCTCAACTCCCTCACGCAGAGTAATTACGAAGGTCGGTAGGGCAGAACTGAAGTCCATAAAAGGATGAAGGATGAAGGCTAAAGGATAAGGGAGTAATGACTTGATGAGAAAGGCGAGGGACGGATAAGGGCAGGGAGAAGAGGATGCTTTTATCCTTTATCCCTTATCCTTTATCCTTCCCCAACGCCTCCTAAGATGACTTCACCGCTTTCTGAGTATTTAGCTCAACGGTTTTGATGAGTTGGCCAACCTGCGCTGGAGTTTTTACTGGAGCCGATGGAGGGAGGGGAGAGGGCCAAACCTTTGTCAACTCGGCCATTGTTTGAACGATCGCCTGATGGACTTCTGGCTTTTCCTTGGCCATTTGTTCGCTGATTCCTTTATAAAGGGTGTTTGCGTAAGCGACGAACCCGCGAGAGTCCTGATATTCGATGACCTGGCTAATTCTTCCGTTGGCGATGGCTGCCCCATACTCCGAATTAGCGGTATCTAACAATCCATTGATGACTTGAAGCACAAAGTCGGGAGATTTGCGCCGAGTCTCAGGAAGAGCCGCGATCGCTCCATCTACCGACTGCATTGACCCTTTAAATCCCGTCGTGACTTTGTTTGCATCCTTCGCACCTGCCTTAACCTCATCCTGCAGCGCAATCAAGGTTGTCTTGAATTCTTTGACATTCCGTTCCTGTAGCTGATCCTCCACATCTGCGTAGATTTCTTCTACTGGATGACCGATGTGGGGTTCTGCCTGGTCGGGCTTTTGCAAGTCCAGCAGTTCTCCAGCTACCAGGAGGTGTCCCTTCATCAAGCCCAACTTTGTCATGTAATCAACATCTTTGGCTTCTCCGGTCAGAACGATGTCTTCAACCGTGACCATATCCTTGATCTGGTCGTACTGGTCCTGAGTAATCACATTTTTGGAAACGAGTTCTTCAGTCTTACCATAGGGACGACTCACCTGAATTTTGTTAGACAGAGCCGGAATTGCCAGCTTTGCCTCTAGCTTGTCTAACTCGGACAATATGGCAGAGTTAATGTTTATCTTGGGCTTGCCACCGTGACTGCTGTGGCTAGCAACCTCTGAAGGGCTTGCACTGGGAGCACCTTGAGGTGAAGCATTAGTGGCGGTAGGGGTTGAGTTGCAGCTGCTCAGAATCGCGAACAGTGCAGCGCAACAGGCAAGTGCCAGAAAACGAAGAATACGCATGATTACTATTTCCAAAAAAGTGGCAAGAGGCGCACCCCAAGCGCTTCCCGTGATGAGAATTACCACCAACTTGGGAAGACTTGGCAAATGCTCACAGCAATGTGAAACAGAAGAGCGCTACTTTGTAGGAATGGCGGTATAGCCAGGAGGAAGTAACAAAAGCTACTACAAGTTCTACATTGTGTCCTTAATGAGAACTATTGTCAATCGATTGGCAAAAATTTGCATTTACTAGCCAACCACCTCAAACAGTCCCATGCAGCCTGCTTCTGCGATCGCGTCCTGGTGAGGATGAAACATGTACTTGCCGGGATAGCGGTAGGAAAATTCTAGAATGTGTCGTTCTGCTGTTCCCATTGTGATCACATCCGTTTCCTCGGTGGGTTCTAACGTTCGCCCTGTGCGATACACCTTGAACATATTGGCATGCAGGTGAAAGGTCGCTGCGGCATCAAACTCAATCATGTTCAGCACATAAAGCCGAATCAGTTGGTCTTTTGAATCGGAACCGGATGCTCCATATAGTAGTGGGGCAGGCCATTAAAGGCATACAGCTCGTTTTTTTTGTCATTGTTGACGTCGTATCCAGCCATGATTAGCACCATTTCATCGGCTGGTGGACGGGGTTTGGACGGATCGATGATGAACATGCCATACAGCCCTTTGTTGATATGCCGCGTGACTGGAGCGATGTGGCAGTGGTAGAGATGGACTCCAAAGGGTTCCGCATCAAATTCGTAGATAAAGACGGTGTTGTTTCGAACGGGTTTGACCCCATCCATTTCCGCTTCGTGCACTCCATGAAAGTGAAGGGAGTGAGAGTGCCCGGCACGATTGTAAAAATAACTCGAATCCGATCGCCCTCATTTGCTCGAAACGTTGGACCTGGAACGCGTCCATTCAGATTCCAGGTGATGAATGACGTGGCACTATTGAGCTGGATGGGGGTTGTTCTTGCTTCAACTCGAAACTCGCGCACGGTGCGCCCGTTCTCCTGCGTTAGGGTACCGTAGTCAAACTCTCGCAGAAATTTGATGGGGTCAACCCCTGCTCTGGCGGATGGAGCTTTGCCAGGAAGGGAGGGTACTTTGACATCAGCGGAGTATGGCCTCCAGAGCGAATGAGCCGCGATCGCAGCCCCGAAAGCCCTAGACCTGCTAGCCCAACTTTCAGCAAACGCCGCCGACTCCAGGGCCGATTTTTCCAAGCAGAAAGGGGTCAGGCATAGCGCACTACAACGATCCTAGAACGATTCAAGATTCTTGAGAATTAATTGCAAAAAGGCTTGACAAGTGTGCAGTATAAGTCCTATTAAACCTTATTGTCAATGATTCTCATTTAAGGCAGCCTTGCTGTTCTAACGTTGAGGAGCTGAAAGATTGGCGTAGTTTGTCTACGACGGCATATCGGAGCGCTTTAATCCTTGAAGGGTTAATCTGTAAACGATTCAATCGTTTCTCTAAAGGGTTGGTAGACGTTATGGTTTACTGCCTAGCTTCTTAGTAACTGCAAACAATAGCTTTAACCCTGGTAGGGGGATTGTAGAGAAGGAGGACCGAATCCTATTCTAATAAGGCTTTGAAAGCAATTTTGAGAATGTTTTTGGCTCTCATTGCAATGAGCCAATTGTTTGGTTTGGGCATCTAAAGGATAAGGGATAAGGCGTATCCCCTGCTTTTTAGACTTGCTTTGAATTCTCGGTAAATCGTTTGCAGTCCCATTCACCAAAACGGTGTTAGTTCCGTTTGTTTCAATTCAGTGTGAGGAATTAGGAAACATGACTAAGGCTTTAAATTCGATGCTGCTGGCACCCGTAATTCTGGGTGCAATGGCGTTTGCAGCTCAGGCAGGGCAATCCCCTGATAAGGTCCGTTCGTTGCAGCCAAATACGACGGCTTTTCAGCCAACCCCGATCGCCCCTTCTCGCAGATCTGCTGCTGAGTTTTCCCTACGGAATCAGCAGGCATCTGTGCTTCTAGCAGACTCTACCCCTGGTTTGTCTGCCGATAATGAATCCGGTGCGTTTGATCAGGTCACGTCGGTTTCCCAGCTAACGGATGTCAGGCCCACAGATTGGGCGTTTCAGGCATTGCAGTCTCTAGTTGAGCGTTACGGATGCATCGTTGGCTACCCCGACAAAACCTACCGGGGAAATCGAGCGCTCAGCCGCTATGAGTTCGCAGCCGGGGTGAACGCTTGCCTGGATCGAATCAATGAATTGCTGGCAGCAGCTACAGCCGATCTGGTCAAAAGAAGATCTGGCCATTTTGCAACGCTTGCAAGAAGAGTTTGCATCTGAACTGACAGCATTACGGGGACGGGTAGATTCGCTGGAAGCCCGCACAACAACGTTAGAAAAGCAGCAGTTTTCCACTACAACCAAGCTGAATGGAGAAGTGGTGATTGCCGTTGCGGGGGTGGCAACGGGAGATAACGCGTTTGGAGGAAAGATTGCCCGGAATACGGTTGTGGGCGATCGCGTTCGGCTCAACTTTGACGCGAGCTTTACGGGCAAAGATTTACTCAGAACGCGACTTCAGGCGCTCAAGCTAGATGCCTTTTCTTCCAATTCAACCCTCACGCCCGAAGGGGATCTTCGCTTTGCTGGTGGTGCCTTTGCAGCGGGCAACAACAACAGCGTTGGGATCGATGCGTTGTTGTACCAGTTTCCGATCGGGGAGAAGTTGACGGTTACGCTGGAGGCAAACGCAGGAGCGATCGATGACTTCACCGATACCGTCAATCCCTATCTAGATGGCGATGGCGGTACAGGTGCTTTATCGCAATTTGGGACTCGTAACGCAATTTACTATTTGCTCAATGGAGCAGGGTTAGGGCTGAGGTATGCGTTCAATGACAACCTGGAATTGAGTGTGGGGTATCTGTCAAACGATGCAGCCAATTCCCTTCCGGGTGGTGGTTTATTTGACGGTCCCTATGGCGCGATCGCCCAACTAACCATCAAGCCCAGCGAACAGTTCAATATCGGGTTAACCTACATCAACGCCTACAACACAGACTTTACGGCAAACGGCAGCACGGGCAGCAATCGGGCAAATTTACGCGCTGCACTGCAAGGAAATCCCAGCTTTTTGAGTGCGTTGGGGCTACCAACCGATGGTCTTGATTTACCCACGTCTAGCAATGCGTTTGGTGCCGCGGCATCCTTTCAAATTACGCCTAACATTCTCCTGAACGGGTCAGTTGGTTATACCAAAACCCGCACCCTCTCCAGCCTGGGTGGTCTGATCCCGCGAGGTGATTTGGATATTTGGAACTGGTCAGTAGGACTTGCATTCCCTGATCTATTCAAGAAGGGAAGTGTTGCAGGCATTATCGTTGGGATGGAGCCGAAAGTGACTGGAGTGAGTCGAAATCTGCGCGCAGCGATCGGCAGAGACCCCAGCACCTCCATTCATGTGGAAGGGTTTTACCAGTTTCAGCTTTCAGACAATATTTCCATCACACCGGGTCTGATTTGGCTGACCAATCCCGACCACAATGACAGCAATGACGATGCGTTGATCGGCGTTGTGCGGACGACGTTTACGTTTTAGGAGAAGGACAGGGAATTTAGGGATTAGGAATTGAGAATTAAGAATTGAATGGGGTGTACAGAATCTAAAGCTTCTGATTCAAAATTCGAATCTTCTAATCCTTAAATTCTCAATTCTTAATTCAAAATTCCTAATTCTCAATGAATCTCAAGATTCATGACGTAATGCCCTAACTGCGTTTTTTCTGACCAGAGTTCGTATTCAATTCGGAAATAGTCGGGTAAAGGTTTTCCCTCAAGCACCAGGTTGCGGGTGTAGTTTCGCAGGCAAAGCTGTCGATTTTCGTTGGCTGTGCTGCTGTGGAGCCAGTAGCGACTGAGTCCATAAATGCCCCTTTCCAATAAATGGCGGTAGCTAAACTGTCCGTTTCCCTGCATCGTTATTGTGACCCGGTAGGGAGAAAACTCTAACCATAGGAGCCGGGGAGAGTTGGCGATCGACACGGGATGGGTTTGGCGGTCTTCTACCCGATCCACCTCATGCCCCTGGACAATCGGTTCCGTTAGCAATAGGTGAAACCGTTCCTGCTCTTTTGGGTACAGGGTGGCGATCGTTTCCAACTCTGTACAAATTGGGAAATCGGTTGAAATAAACGACAGACAAATAGGTCTTCGATGATGAGTCAGCATGGACGCAGAAAGGATAAAGGATGAAGGATTTAGGGATGAGGAATACCATTCTTAGCCTGTATTCTTCATCTGTTTGCCTTATAAATTTCTTAACTTCCTCGCTACGGTACGATTACTAAAGTGATTTCTAAAAAGGTGTTACCCTGTAAGACGCAAAGCCCTATGCTACTACGGCAAAAACGAATTCTCGGTAATTCAGCTTCTGGAAATTGCTTAATCCACTTCCATGTCAGTCTATCCGATCCCCACGCCAATGCCGAACGTGATTTCTTTGAATGCGTCTGAATGTCACTATGATTTGACGATTACTCAACCCGCGTCCGGCTTGTCTTTGCATGGGCGAATTCGCATCCCCGGTGACAAGTCTATTTCCCACCGGGCACTGATGTTGGGCGCATTGGCTCAGGGTGAAACCACGATCGAGGGATTGCTGCTGGGGAAGATCCGCGCAGCACCGCCAAATGTTTTGAGGCAATGGGGGCAGAGATTTCAGAATTGAATACAACCCATGTGCGGGTGAAAGGGATTGGCCTGGGGCAATTGTTGGAACCACTGGATGTGCTGGATGCGGGAAACTCCGGTACCACATTGCGATTGATGCTGGGCATTTTGGCCTCTCACGCGGGGCGGTTTTTCACGGTTACAGGGGATCATTCACTGCGATCGCGCCCGATGTCGCGCGTCGTGCTGCCGTTGAAGCAGATGGGCGCAGAAATATGGGGCCGCAAAGAAGGTTCCCTGGCCCCGTTAGCGGTTCGAGGGCAGTCTCTTCGCCCCATGCATTATCAATCGCCGATCGCGTCTGCCCAGGTTAAATCCTGTATTCTCCTGGCGGGACTAATGACGGAGGGACAAACCGTTGTCACTGAGCCAGCCCTCTCACGAGATCACAGCGAACGGATGCTGAAGGCGTTTGGAGCTGATATTTCGGTAGATCCGAGACTCACAGTGTCACCATCACCGGGCCAGCAACGTTGCAAGGTCAGGCGGTGGTTGTTCCCGGTGACATCAGTTCTGCCGCATTTTGGCTGGTTGCGGGAGCGATCGTCCCCGGTTCCGATTTGACCGTGGAAAACGTTGGTGTCAATCCCACCCGCACAGGTATTCTAGAAGCCCTGGAAATGATGGGAGCCGATATTACCCAGGAGAACTATCGAGTAGTTGCTGGCGAACCGGTTGCGGATTTGCGGGTCCGCTATGCCGGAACGGGCGATCGGCCCGCGCTGAAATCTTGCCGCATTGCCGGTGACCTCATTCCCCGCCTGATTGACGAAATTCCAGCTCTAGTGGTAGCTGCTGCCTTTGCGGAAGGTACCACGGTGATTCAGGATGCGGCTGAACTGCGGGTGAAAGAAAGCGATCGTATTGCGGTCATGGCGAACCAACTGAACCGGATGGGAGCTAGCGTCAACGAATTACCGGATGGCATGGAAATCACAGGCGGTAATCCCCTGACTGGCACAGAAGTCGATAGCCATACCGACCACCGGATTGCGATGAGCCTCGCGATCGCAGCCCTCAACTCCAAAGGAACCACCACCATTCATCGCGCAGAAGCAGCCGCTATCTCCTACCCCGACTTTGTTGGTACGCTTGAGCAACTTTGTACCGCTTCAAGCTGTTAGATTCTTGGGGAAATTGTCATTACTAAAACAACGATCAGCAATTTCTCAGGACGATTGTCGATTGCTGGTCGCTTAAATTTACGCATCCGCACCTATGCGTTTAGACCAGTTCGAACTAACTCCCGCCGCTTCTGCTTCTAATGACAACGCCGAACTCCGATGGTTACCCTTTCTGCTGAAGCTTACTGAACATTTGACAACAGGCACTCTTCAAGAGGTTGGCAAACTTGCCCTTGACTATTTGGTAGAAGCAACTGGAGCCTCCTTTGGAGACATTAAGTTAATTGCTGGCCTGGGAGAAAATCTCCAGGCTGCGCCAATCCTGCACAATGTGTCTGCCAAATTCATCGCGATTCATGGTGAACCCGCATTGTCTGACCTTCGGATCAGCGTGGGGGAATGCATATCCTACGGTCGGGGATTGCTTTGGCAAGCAGTTGAAACCAGACAGCCTGTTTTTGTTGAAGATTATTCAAATCATCCTGGGGCGATCGAGCGATTTCGCCATTTAGGGATTGGTGGTTTAGTCATTTTTCCCATCTGTGCAGTAGACGGAAGCGTCGTTGGCGTTCTGACGTTGGAAGCACCAAGCATTCAGGAATTACAGTCCTCCCGTAACTCCAGTGTGATCATGGCAACCTGCCGGATTGTGGGCAGCATTATGGATCGGGAGCGAATTGAGCAAGAGTTGAGGCTGGCTGAAGAACAACTCCAGCTTGCTCAGTTCTCGCTTGAGCATATGTCAGATGCGTGTTTCTGGGTGGGGGCTGATGGACAGTTTCAATTTGTAAATGAGGCTGCCTGTAAACTATTGGGCTACTCGCGTCAGGAACTACTGGCGTTGAAGGTGTCGGATATTGACCCTGCCATGCCACCGGAGATGTGGTCACACTACTGGGATAATCACAAACATCAAAGCGGTTCTACCTTTGAGTCCTTCCACCGAACACAGCAAGGACAGTTGATTCCAGTTGAGATTACCAGCAACTACCTGAACTTCAACGGGAAGGAATATTGCTTCGCTTCCGCAAGAAATATTAGCGATCGCAAACGAAATGAACTATTGCGACAAGAGGCAGAAAAAGCCCATCGTCAAAGCGAAGCCCAGTTCCGTCGAATCGCAGACTCCAACATTATTGGCATCATCTTTTCCAGCAATAGCGGACAAATCTATGATGCCAACGATGCTTTTCTGGAAATGGTTGGCTATACGCGGGAAGACTTGCAAGCAGGGCGAGTGCGATGGGATGAAATGACGCCCCGGAGCACTTTTTGTTGGACAAGATGGCCACGCAGCAGTTGCAAGTAACCGGGACAACAATCCCTTGGGAAAAGGAATATATTCGCAAAGATGGTCGTCGCGTCAGTGTTTTGATTGGGTGTGCGTCGCTGGAGGGGCAAGAGGATCGCACGATCGGGTTCGTTTTAGATATTAGTGCCCGGAAGCAAGAACTGCGATCTCGCCTATTTGCCGATGTCAGTTTCAAAATTCGTCAATCGTTACAGCTAGAAGACATTCTACAGACAACGGTTACGGAAGTAAGGGAACTGCTACAGGTCGATCGAGTCCTTATCTATCAGCTTGCCTCGGATGGTACAGGCACTGTCACAACCGAAGCGTCCGTTCCCGAATGCGACAGTTTGGTGGGCATGCGGTTTGCCCCGGAGGTCTTTCCTGCGGATTGTTATGCTCCCTACTGCAAAGGGCAAATTCGCAGCATTGACGATGTGAAGACCGCTGGCTTGAGTTCTTGCCATGTCGAATTCTTAGACCAACTCAACGTTAGAGCGAAACTGGTCGTTCCCCTACTGCAAGGAGATGAACTCTGGGGTCTAATGATCGCTCATCAGTGCAGTGCGTCCCGTCAGTGGTCCAGCTTCGAAATTGAACTGCTGCAACAATTGGCTGTTCAGGTTGGCATTGCTCTGGGGCAGGCGCAATTACTGCAAGCGTTGCGAAATAGTGAAGAACGGTTCCGCCAACTTACGGAAAACATCCGGCAGGTTTTCTGGATGCGGGATTTGAATCAACAAAAATTGTCTATGTCAGTTCGGCCTATGAACAAATTTGGGGATGTAGTTGTGAAAGCTTGTACCAGGATTGGCAGTCCTGGGCAAACGTTATTCATCCCCAGGACCGCGATCGCGTTCTGAATGGGCTGAATCAGATTCCTGCTGATACCTACGACTACGAGTACCGCATTCAGCGAAGTGACGGTTCAATTCGCTGGATTCGCGATCGGGCCTTTCCAATCAAAGAAGACAGTGGCAATGTCTATTTAGTGGCTGGAATTGCCGAAGACATTACCACTCGGAAACAACAGGAGGAGCGACTGCGACTGCTGGAATCGGTCATTGTCCATGCGAATGATTCGGTTGTGATCACCGAGGCAGAACCGATTGAACTACCAGGTCCACGCATTGTTTATGCGAATGCCGCTTTTAGTCGTATGACTGGCTATGCCCTTGAAGAAGTGCTTGGCAAAACTCCTCGAATACTTCAAGGGCCTCGCACCGATCGCAAAACACGCGCAAAAATCCGGGACGCCTTAAAAAACTGGAAGCCAGTTCTGGTTGAACTGGTTAACTACACAAAAGATGGGTCGGAGTTTTGGGTTGAGTTGAGCATTGTGCCTGTTGCTGATCGCAACGGTTGGTATACCCATTGGGTCTCAATCCAACGAGACGTTACCCACCGCAAGCAACTGGAAGAGGAACTGCTGAAAACTCTGGAAAAGGAAAGAGAGCTGAGCGAATTGAAATCGCGCTTTGTCGCTACCACTTCCCATGAGTTTCGTACACCGCTTAGCACAATCCTTTCCTCGGCAGAATTGTTGGAGCACTATGGCCATCTCTGGACAAGTGATGAACGGATCGAACAACTCCACCTGATTCAAGATACCGTTCAGCACATGACCCAACTGCTGGAGGATAATCTGTTGATTGGTCAGGCGGAGGCCGATCGCCTCGAATTTCACCCAAAATGGATTGATTTAACCCAGCTCTGTCGTGATTTGGTGACTCAAATTCAGGTCAGCATTGGCAAGAAGCATGTCTTTCAGTTTGTTAGTCAGTGTTCTGTAGTTGAAGCTTGCGTAGATGAAAAGCTGGTGCGGCAGATTCTGACTAACCTGCTCTCCAATGCGGTGAAATACTCGCCCGCTGGCAGCGTAGTTCAGCTAGATCTTACTTGCGACAACGAACAGGTTACGTTTCGCATTCAGGACGAAGGAATTGGCATCCCTCCCGGCGATCGTGCCCGATTATATGAAGCCTTTCACCGGGCAAAAATGTTGGAAGCGTCCCCGGTACTGGACTGGGATTGGCGATCGTCAAATGGTGTGTCAATGCCCACGGTGGTTCCATCTCATTCCACAGCGAAGTTGGAGTTGGTACATCCTTTGAAGTGACACTGCCCGTGAAGGGTGAGGGGTGAGGGGAGAAAGATATGAAGGATAAGGCTTAAGATGTTGAGTTAGGTAATTGGTAACGGGTGATTGGAGAGATATTTTCCTTTACCCTTGTACCCTTCATCCTCCACTCTTTGCCCCCTGCTGTGGTCCTTCTTCGGCGGGGCATGCATCCGGGGAGGGTGGTTGAATATCAACTCTGACGGTTTTGTAGCCAGTGGTATTCAGGAGTTGGGTGACGACGAGTTTTGCTCGATCGCTGGCTTTAGTCAGCAGACCATCGCTACAGGCAGCGGCAACAATTTTCTTCAGGGCTTCCTGCTGGGCCAACGCTTGTAGTTGGGGGCAACATCTGGTCCCAACCCCAGCATGCCCCGGTTGTAGTCGTAAACGCTGGAGCGGCTAACGTCAATTTTGCTGTCTAGAATACTGGGTGCTGGTAATTGGATCTGGACTCGATCGCCCGATACCTGCACATTTTCGGTTGTTAATTTGCTCAGATCTACCCCTGCCTGCACCTGCCCGTGGGCAATATAAAGCAGCTTGGTAGTTCCCAAAACAAACCCGCCGAGCGTTGAATCCTGACTTGTCGGTACAACCGCTTCCATTGTGAAAACAGCGGTTGTTAGTTCGCTGGCGTTGCGTATCTGTTGAATCACAACGGATTGAACATTCACTTTAGGCGCGGGCTGAGGAATGTGGAACAGATTATTGAAACCAGCAAAAAAGCGATCGCCTGCGCGCCACATGCCAAACGAGACTAACAGCGCTGCTGCAACGGCTCCTCCTGTCACCATTAACCCCAAACTTTTCAGCAAATACCATGCACCACCGCCATCATCCCGTTCTTCCTGGTCTTCGTACCGCATAGCCACTCCTGGTTATGGAGGTTTGCATACAATTGTACTATTCTGTCAATCTAATCTAATTTCTCTCATCGTTCAACCGTTCGACCTATTAAGTTCCGCATTTCTTAGCTGCAATTTAGGACGGCAAGAGGAATTAAGCTAGTGAATGATAAACGGGTAAGTCTTTCATCTGCTTGCTAACAGACATTGTAGATTCTGAACGAGTAGGATAAGCTGCCCTTCGTCTTAAGTGGGGAACCGTCATTCAGTTGGTAACGCAGGAGGAGCGAAACAAATGGTGCGATTCCGGTGGCTAATTAGATTGGCTCTTGTCGTAGTCCTTACCATTGTTTTTGAGCGTGGGGCCTACGCACAAACGCAGATCAGAAGGGGGTCTTACTTCTGTATCAGGTAAGGGCATTGTCAGCGCAGGGCCAACCCTTTCAAGTGGAAGGCTGACAGACTTACAGACAGATTCTAATTTCGACGGAGACTACCAATCAATCCTCAACACGGCTAGTACGATTCTAAACGGCTACACCATTGTCAGAAATGGTGGTTATTTCCCCGAAAATCACGGGATTCCTCGCAATCGGCAACTATCTGTGTCGGAGGTGGTGTACTATCTCTACTCGTTGTCGAATGGAAACGAGTTATTCCTCTATCGCTCTCCAATGGAAAATACTGCGGAGTACTTTATTCGGAAGAAGTAGGGCTGCGACGTTGCGGCTCAAAGCGTAAAGCCTCTCAATTTCCCAACGAATTTAGGACTGCTATATAGTGACAGAGGCGATCGGTGCAGAGCGATCGTGCGGCAAACCTGCACGACTATCGAATGTCTCTGCAAGCATCGTTCAATCAGTTATTGTTAATCACGGTTCCACAGAAACGGCCCATGTCTGATCCAATCTCATCCGAAGTCAGTAACCGCATTTGTAAGCATATGAATAAAGACCACGCGGATGCAGTGCTACTGTATGCCCGTGTGTATGGCAAATCCACTGGGGCAACTGCTGCCGAAATGCGCTCCATTGATGCCCACGGCATGGACTTATTAACCCAGGTTGATGGAGTTGGTGTTCCCCTCCGCATTCCGTTCGATCGTCCCTTACAGGACGCTGAAGATGCCCATCACACGCTGATTGCAATGGTAAGGCAGGCGAGGGAGCAATGAATCAGCGACTCCTTCGACGGCGTGGGTTTCTAGCGGGGGTGGTTGGCGTTGCGATCGTTCTAACAAACTGTGCGGCCCCGCAACCCGAAACGCCTCCTCCCGGTGCAACTAATCCGATTTCTTCTCCCATTCCTGCGGGGGCATTGGTCTACGGTTCCAGTGGACAACCTGTGAATTTGGAACCGGGCAACATAACGGATGGCAATTCCATTATTGTGCAGGACCAGATCTACAACCGCCTGATGCAGTTTAAGCCGGGTTCGACCGATCTGGAGCCTGCGTTGGCAACCAGTTGGGCGGTCTCAAAGGACGGGAAGACCTGGACCTTTAAGCTGCGGCAGGGAGTCAAGTTTCACGATGGAACGCCGTTTGACGCTGAGGCCGTTAAATTCAACGTTGAGCGCTGGTGGGACCCAAAGCATCCGAATGGTTATCGAGATTCCGGCAAGGTCTATGAAATTTGGCAGCAGATCTTTGGGGGTTTCGGGAGAACCAGACTCGTTGCTGCAATCGGTGAAGGTGGTCAATAATTCCACCATCCAATTTGTATTAAAACAGCCTTTTGCGGCCTTTCCGAGCGCGATCGCCTCTGGCTTCTTTGGCATTGCTAGCCCAACCGCTATTAAGCAGGCAGGCGCGAACTATGGCACACCCGGATCGCTGGCCGTAGGGACGGGGCCTTTTATTTTCAAGGAGTGGCGCACGGGCGATCGCGTTCTGTTGGAGAAAAATCCAAACTACTGGCGATCGGGGTCTCCCAAGGTCAATCAACTGGTCATTCGATTTATTACCGATCCGGCTGCCCGTTTAGCGCAACTGCGTGCTGGACAGATTGATTTCACCACCGAGCTTTCTCTAGATCAACAGAAAGAGATTGAGAGTGACCCAAATCTGCAAGCGGTTCTTCGGCCTGCTTTTAACATTGGTTATCTGGCGCTCAACCCCAGCTACAAGCCGCTATCTAATTTGCGGGTGCGGCAGGCGATCGCCTATGCCATCAAGCAAGCCGATATTGTGAAGGCATTCTGGAACAATCTCGGTATCCGTGATGCCCATTTCACACCACCACCCCTTGCTTGGGCGCAGGATTCTAGCCTGGCCCCCTACTCGTATGACCCCAAAAAGCGAAGCAGTTGCTTGCTGACGCTGGTTACGCCAAAGGTTTTGACCTGGAACTGTGGTATATGCCAACGTCTCGCCCCTATTTCCCAAATCCGAAACCGATCGCAGAGGCTTTTTCTGCCGACCTGGGTGCAGTTGGCATTCGGGTTAACCTGAAGACAAAGGATTGGGCAGCTTATTTGGCCGATCGCCGCAAGTCTCCAGGCTATCAGTCCTTCATGCTGGGCTGGACAGGCGATTATGGCGACCCCGATAGCTTCTACTACGCTCACTTTGGACCCGGTGCTACAAGCGATATTGGCAACTGGAAAAATGCTCGCGTATTCGAGCTTCTGAATAAGGGACGGGCAACGGGAGATCGGGCAGCCCGCGCAAAAATTTATGCTGAGGTTGACAAGATTCTAAGTAATGAATCCCTGCGGTTGCCGATCGTTCATGCTCAACCTCTACTAGCAAAGCGGAAAACATTGATGGTTGGGTTCCCAGTCCACTGGGTGGTGAGCCGTTTGATGACGTTAGTAAGAAGTGAGGTAGGGGTTAGGACAAGGCTAAAGGATGAAGGCTAAAGGATAAAACACATTCTCCGCTATTTTCACGAATCACCTGACCGCCCTGTCTTCTGCCTTCTGCCTGTTATTGCTTTACACGCTTGTATCACATGCCCCATCTCTAGCTGAGCCTTAGATGAATCGGCTGTGGCATAGAGGGCGGCTTCACGGGCAATTGCGCGGATTTCTCCGCCTGTCAACCGGAACTGTTGGGCTAGCCATTCCCAGTTGATGTCTGCTTCCAGGGTACTGTTGATGGAAATGCCTGTTTCCAAAGCGTTAAACGGCTTGATGCACCAGGAGTGGGAAATTCCTGGATAGAGGTCATCTGTCTCTGCCATTGGGGTTTTGCGGTTTGTTTTTGAGTCACACTCAGCAGGGTAATGCTGGATGTTCGCCGCCGCAAATCCAGAAATTGGTTTATCTCGGCATCCGCAAGCTGGGATGTGCGGCTCAGCCAAAGGTGAGCGGATTTTAGCAGTAGAACCTTTGGAGCCTGAGCCGCGATCGCCTGGAGCAAGTTGGTGTAATCTGCTGGCTTGATCAATGACAGGTCAGCCCAGACTAGAGGCGTTTTCAACGTCTGGGCGATCGCTTGGGCAGCCATTGTCTTTCCGGTTCCGGGTGCGCCGACTAGAAGAGCTAATGTTCCTGGCGCTGTTGCCGATGAAGCAACGTTGGTGTCTGAAAGCCCCAAGTTTCATCTACCTGAGATGCAAACATTACTCGATGACAAAGATGCCGAAGATCCGCCATTAATTTGTCAGGCAGCACCAAATCGAACCAAGAAACTGGAGCGGAGTCAGAAGAAAGGAACGAAGGACGGAGACTTGGGGCCGCCCCTGAATGGGGTACTGCCGTCGGTACAAAATTGGCAAAAGCTCTGCGGTTGAGGGACAGCAAGTTTTCTAGCAGGGTGGCGTCTGGTTGGCCAGACAGTAAATAGCTCACTAACGGATCCGACAGTTTGACCAGACGAGTCAGAAGCGATTCCTGCTGGAGTGGTTGCAGTTCCAATAACTGATGGTGGATCAAAGCAGAATCGATCGTGAAGCATTGGCGTGCTGTTTGCCATTCCCCATCTGTGCGGCAGAATATTCGTAAAATCAAATCGACCGTTGGTAATCCGCTTGCTCCCGCTTGCTCCGTATCTTGCAGGTAGCTGTAAATTCGTCCGTAACGGCAATTTACTTCTGGAGCCAGCGTCATCAATACTAAATTTTTCTCAAACGGACTAAGCTGCAATCGGGAGCAGAGGGTGGGCAACCCCAGTTGAATTCCCTGTTGCTGCGTGGCTTGAATCTTGATGTCAATCTGCTGCTGATACCCAACTTTGGCAGAACGACGGCGCGGCATCTCGGCGGGGAGTCGCAGGAAATGTCTCCTCCAGACTCACCAGTCCTTTCCACCAGTGACTGGTAATACGATCAACCCGCGAATGGGCAAATCGCTCAATCTCTTTTGCTTCCTTACGATGACGGGCAATGGCTAGACCAAGCACGCGATCGAGCCACGCCAGTTCTGTGCGAAGGTATGTCCAGTTATCTAAAAATGGTTCAACAGAATCACTTTGCATTGAAGGGAGAAAATCCCACAGATATAGCGGTGTCAGGTATTAGGAAAGAAACAGTCAGTGAAAAGTGTTTCAGCTTTATAAGATGTTCTAACTTACAGGACAATGGCTATAAATACTTAAACCAGACTTGTAAATCTTATACTTCACCTTTTTCTATCGTAATCTCACACGATTGCAGGAAGATCTGAAACACTACCAGGAGTGGTTATGCAATCAGAAACCGCTGCCTATTAGCTACCAGATTGAATGATCAATCCGCCTGTGATGATAACTGCTAAGCCAATCCAGGTGGATACTGGAACCGTTTCTTGAAAGAGAAAGCGTCCCCATAAAATGCTAATCAGGGCAAAGACCGCAACATAAACCCCCAAAAGCCGAGAGAAGTCCCAGTTGACCAGGTTGACCACTAAGCCGTAGAAACTCAGCATCAAACAACCACACAGAATAATTGCCAGATTGCTGTTACTCTGACCCTTGCGGACGATTGCATCTCCACCCACCTCTAGAATTGCGGCAGCAATGAAAATAATCCAGGCTAGAAATGACATTGGGGCAACGACTTAGCGATGGGATGGTTGCAGTATTACATGCATCATCTCTGCAAAGAATGAATTCAACGATCTGCTAAGAATTTATGCTCTTACCTGGCTCTGCTTTACCTGTTCCCACAGGTGCTCCTGAGTGCGGGCAGGCTCCTTGCAGCTTAAACCCTGACAGACCAATCCCACTCTCTCCTCTGGCAACTCAGACTCGACTTTAAGAACGGCTGTAGGAAGGAATTGAGAGGCCAGCGCTGCAATTTGCTCAGATGTGGAGCGAATAAGCGTTTGATTGTGGAACCAATCAAGGGCAGAAAACAGGCTAGGACAAGATTGGGGTGTTTTTTCCATCACCTGACCAAACGATCGCAGCGTTTGTTCTGCCTTTTCGAGGTAGCTCAAGTCTTCCGTCAGCAGCATGAGCCGAACCAGGTTAGCCGCAGCGATTCCGTTGGCGGCGGGGGTGGCATTGTCCACATAGCTCCGTTCCCGCACCAGTAAATCACTACTGGCATCAGTGTTGTAGTAACCACCTTCAAACTCCAAAGGAATTCATCGAACTCATCCTGCACCTTGACAGCGTTCTCTAACCAGAATGCAGGCGATCGATGTTGTCCATCGTCCGTTCCTTGCCCATCGCCGATCGTCCATTGCCCACTGCCCGCAATAGCCTGATGCAAATCCAAAAGTGCCTTGATAAATAGAGCGTAGTCTTCGGATTGGGCCAGAACGCTTGCCTGTCCGTCGTAATTTACCCGGTGAAACCGTCCATCGAGCCATTGATGGGTCAGGATAAAGTCGGCGGGTCTGGCGGCCAGTTCAAGATACTCCCGGTTCTGGAACACACTTGCAGCCCGCGCCAGCCCAGAAATCATGAGGCTATTCCAGGCAACAATCATCTTGGTATCCGTGACGGGGGAATGCGTCCCTTCCAGGCGATCGTTTTAGCCTCCTGATTGTTGCGAGCAGGCGGAAAGGTGGGCACTTCATCCGCAGAGGCTCCGTAACGAATGACGAATAACTTGTTGAGCGCTGCTTCCACAGTATTGGCCAGTTTGCCAGGATGACGGCGCTGGAGAACGTTGTACCCTTCAAAATTTCCTTTTTCGCTAACGGTGAACTGGCCCTTGAATTCGGCCAATTCTGCTGAGGTTAGATGGTTCTCAAGGTCTTTAAAATCCCACACGTAAAAGGCACCTTCTTCAGGTTCTGCTTCCGTTGGGCTTGTGAAGTTGTCTGCATCCTGAGCGGCGTAAAAATATCCTTCAGGGGCAGTCATTTCCCGCTTGAGCCAGTGGAATGTGAGCGCGATCGCCCGTTCAAAGGCGGGTTCTCGCACTCCCGCCGCCCAAAGATTCGCCAGATACTCCACAATTTGCCCATTGTCGTAGAGCATTTTCTCGAAGTGTGGCACGGTCCAGGTTGATCCACCGTGTAGCGATGAAACCCCCGGCAACCTGGTCAAAATTCCTCCCAACGCCAAGTCAAGTCCGCGTTGAGTGCTGATTTCTCTGGCATCATAGCGAGACTCGAAGGTGAACCGTCCCGTTCGTAGGGCGACCTCGGCATAGGGAATCATGGGAAAACTGGGACCGGGCATTTTGGCTGACAAAACGCCAGTATTGTATTCCAGGCCCCGTTTAAGCAAGTCGGTGCCAGTTTCCTGGGCAGGCTGGAGAACAGCCATACTGTGCAGGCCATTGAGAATTTCAGCTTTGACCCCTTCCAGCTTTTCTTTCTGCGTATCGTAATATTGCCGAATTGCCTGAAGCACCTGTAAGAAACCCGGTCGCCCGTAGCGAGGTTCGACTGGGAAGTAGGTTCCTCCATAAAAGGGCACCCGATCGCCGGGAGTGAGAAACACGTTCAGCGGCCAGCCTCCCTGGCCAATCATCATCTGCACCGCCTGCATGTAGATGCTGTCCAGGTCAGGGCGTTCTTCCCGATCGACCTTAATCGGCAAGAAGTTGGCGTTCATGTAGTCTGCAATGGTGCGATCGGAGAAGGCTTCTCCTTCCATAACGGTACACCAGTGGCAGCTCGAATAGCCAATGGACAGGAAGATGGGTTTATTCTCTCGCTGTGCGGTTTCGAGGGCTTCATCACACCAGTACCACCAGTCGATCGGGTTTTCGGCGTGTTTCCGCAGATAAAGGCTTTTCGCTTGGGCGAGGCGATTGGACATGGAGGGAAAGGGAGGATGGGGGTTAGGGGTCAGGGAAAGGATGAAGGATAAAGGATGGAGGATAAAAATCCTTACCTACAGTCCGGTGCCCTTCCACTGGATCCGCTCTCATCGGCCTTTAGCTTTCAGCCTTTAGCCTTTAGCTTTCAGCCTTTCCTGCCAGTCTAGCGTGCAATCTAACGGGGCGATCGTTAGTTTGCGTCACCTTTTACGATCGCCCGATCGCCATCTAATTGGATGTCATTCACTTTAAGCCGACCCAACCGGACCTCCAGATTGATTCGTTGCTTGATCTGGTCTTCTGGGATGCCCAAACGCTGAGAGAGTTCTGATGGTGTGAAACTGAGGTCGCCAATTTTAATTCGAGCATCGTCTCCGAGTGTCACCAGTCCGTTTACAACGGTTGGCTTACCTTCTACCCCAATGTAGACGTTGCGATCGCCAAGTGACGGGAAGCTTTCAATTAATTTGGACACCACATTGCGCTCGTTTGATGGCAATTCGTTGACAGAAACACCGCCCAAATTGACAACTGCGCCACTCTCAATTCTGCCGTTTTGAATGGTGGTATTGGCTCCCTTAATCGCTTTGGCAAGGGTTTGACTTTCGGCTTTACGCCGTAATTCTGAAGTAAAGAGGCTGCCAATTTCACGCTGATTAAGCTGCACTTCAACGTCTTTCGCTTTGGGCGCACTTTTCACGGTACTGTCAATCTTGGTTTTGACGTCTTCCTGCGCGTGTTGTGAGGATAATTTGCCTTCTGCCGTTGTTGAACTTGCTGACCCAACATTCTGAGATGGACTCGCAAAAGCAGGCGATTCTATCGGGTCGTTTGGCACAGCAGATTGGGTGGTATCGGAGGAAGCTGATTGCTCCGTATACCAGCTTGGTAGCTGGGTAGCCCGCTGCAAGAAGTAGAGGAAAATTCCGCCTACACTCAGCGCCGATATAAGAAAAGCGATCGCGTATCGTTTAATCATGAGATGACGTTTCAGGTCGCTATCATCCTAGTTACCCTATCATCAAGTGCGATTCGAATTGTTCAATAAGAACGAATCGCCCTCAAGATTGATTCCAATTCCTACCAACTTTGACACAATAACACTCGATGGTTTCTGACAGTTTGTATTTGGGTTTTAAGCGTCGCTACCTAAACCTAAATACCCATAGCAGTCCTCAAGCATTTGTGAGAGTGAGGTGCTTTGTGAGAAAGGTTTCAACTGGAAATCCTTCTCACAACCCAAGTAGGATCGCTATAGCAAAACCATCAATATATCTCCGCTGATGAGGCTGAAGACGTGATCAAATCTTGGATGGTGATTGGCGCAGTCACATTTTTGGTGGCGCTGGGGGCGGTATCCTTCGACCGAAAGATGTTAAGTGGTTCAATCGATTACAGCGCCCACGTTGGCTGACGTTTGAGAAGCTGATTCCGGTCATTTGGACGGTAATTTTTATTTGTGGTGCCTGGTCTGCCTACATTGTTTGGGAAAAAAATCCGGGTGCGTCCAGTACCTGGTGGTTGATGGCGCTTTATCTCCTGGTTGAAGTGTTAATTGTTGCGTATTCCCCATCATTGCTTTGGACCCACAGCCTCAAAATCGGAACGATCGTAGGGGGCGTTGGCGTTGTGGTAGGACTCATCTTGACGCTTCTGGTTCTGCCCATTTCAGGATGGGCCGCTCTGTTGCTGGTGCCTTACCTGATTTGGGGACCGATTGGCACTTACACAACCTGGGAGATGAGCCGCCTGAACCCTGAAGCTGCCTAAAGGGGTCGATCGGTACTACCATAACTAATGGCGATCGCACGCAAGGAGTAACCATGACCCGCGCCATTATGGAAACAGATAAGGGCACCATTCACCTCGATTTGTTTGATCAAGATGTCCCCAACACCGTCAAAAACTTTGTCGATCTTTCTAAGAAGGGGTTTTACGACGGATTAGCATTTCACCGCGTTATTCCTAACTTTATGATTCAGGGTGGTTGCCCAAACACCCGCAAGGGCGAACGGGGCATGCCCGGAACGGGTGGTCCTGGCTATCAAATCAAGTGTGAAATCAATCCCAACAAGCATCAGGCAGGTACCCTGTCGATGGCCCATGCCGGAAAGGACACAGGTGGCAGTCAATTCTTTATCTGCCATTCCCCCAGCCTCACCTGGACGGGGTTCATACTGTGTTTGGTCAAACGCAGGACATGAATGTGGTGAACGCGATTCGGCAAGGAGACAAGATTCTCTCAGTCAAGATTGAGGAATAGAGGGGACGTTGAGAGCGCCGGAAGATAGGGGAGAAGGTCTACCCTTTCTCTCCTTCTACCCCTTAGCCTTCCTGTCTCGCCTATTTCTTAGAAAACACACCCATAACGGGCGATCGCGCCTTTACCTGGATTGCTTTGATTGGTCAGCCAGACCCACATTTGATCGCCCAGACAAAAATGCCACCACTCATTTGGATGCTGCTGGAATCCGGCTTCAGTCATCACAGCTTGCAGTAGTTGACGATGCTGATGGTGCTGGCGATGTTCTGGCTCTAGACTGCTGGCAAAGTGGTTGGGGTAGGAGCGGGGCGATAGCTCGTCGATGTCTGACCCCATTGCTACCGTTTGTCCGATCGCATCGGTTAGCGTGACATCAACAGCAGCCCCTGTACTGTGGGGCGGTGGCGTCGCCGGGTCGGGACTAGGGACTGCCCAGAACTCGTAGACCTGTTCGAAAATAGCCTCACGTTGCGCTTGAGTGAGGGTTTCTGGAGATAGACCTTGAGCTTGAGCAACTTCCCGAAACGTGAAATCGACCATGAACTGCTGCACCGCGATTGGGCGGTAAGCATCAAAATTTGAATTCGCCAGCTCGGTTGAAGTTTTTGCAACGCCGTTTGAGCATTGATTAATGCACTAAGAACACCCTCGCGCAGGTAAAACGGAGATTTTCCTCCATAGGGAGCACCCAGTTTTCGTAGGGATGGGGCGTTACAAATGAAAAAGATTGGGAGGAATGGGCCTCAACGGTTCCCCACACTCCACGATCGGAATTCTCTTATAAGGCTTCACCTCACTCATTCCCTACTCCCTACTCCCCACTCCCTTTTCCCCAACGGGTGGAACCGGGTCATACCCTCCCGGATTCAAGGGATGACAGCGACAAATTCGACGGGTGGCCAACCAGCTTCCTTTCAAGATGCCATGCTGATTGATCGCGTTGATCGCGTATTGTGAGCAGGTCGGCTGAAATCGGCAGACCGGCAGAAACAGGGGCGAAATAAACATCCGATAGCCCCGAATGCAACTAATTAATAAGTGCTTCATTGAACGTCCTTCTCAAAAGAGCTGCCAGCTCCAGAATCTGGAAACGCTGACGGCTAGTAGCTGAATCTATCAGCGATCGCTCATCCATCTTGGTGTCTATTGAGTTCCACCCAAGTTAATCAAAACTTAGGGACAATTCTTTTGACTAGCCTCATTTCGATCATATACTAGAGGTTCTGGCTAAAATTTTCTGAGGAATTAGAGGAACTTCAATGTCGCGATATAGAGGTCCGCGCCTCCGGGTTGTGCGTCGTTTGGGAGACTTACCTGGTCTGTCCCGTAAGACTCCCCGACGGGCGTATCCCCCGGTCAGCATGGTCAAAACCGGAAGAAGCGTTCTGAGTATGCCATTCGTTTGGAAGAGAAGCAAAACTAAAGTTTAACTACGGTTTGACTGAACGGCAATTGCTCCGTTATGTCCGAAAGGCTCGTCGTGCTGCTGGTTCTACAGGGCAAGTGCTGCTGCAACTCCTAGAGATGCGTCTCGACAACACCATTTTTCGGATGGGCATAGCTCCCACCATTCCGGGTGCTCGTCAGGTCGTGAATCACGGTCACATTACCGTTAACGGTCGCGTTGTCGATATTCCTAGCTATCAGTGCCGTCCTGGTGATGTGATTGGTGTTAGAGATAGCGATCGCTCCCGCAAACTGGTTGAAACCAACCTTCAATACCCCGGTTTGGCGAATCTACCCAGTCACCTGGAGTTTGATAAGAACAAGTTCACCGGTAAGGTGAATGGCGTCATCGATCGGGAATGGGTTGCCCTTCAAATCAACGAACTGCTGGTGGTTGAGTACTACTCCCGTCAGGCATAACCTTCTACGTTTTCAACAGCTCACGCTGTCAGTAACCTTTTCCGCGGCATTTAATTCTCAAAGCCTCCTGAACCCGTCAGTCAGGAGGCTTTCTTTTAAGGCTAAAGGGGATGAAGGCTAAAGGATAAAAAGGTTCTTTTAGCCTTCATCCTTTAACCTTTAGCCTTTCTCCTCACCGTTCTCCCCGACGAAATGGAATCATGAGCGCTTTGGGATATCCCGCCCGACGAGACATGATGGTGAGTGCCACAATGCTGAAAATGTAGGGCAGCATGAGAAATACCTGGTAAGGAATAAATGCTCCGATCTGCTGTTGCAACCGTAGCTGGAGTGCATCGAATCCGGCGAACAAAATAGCGCCGAGTAACGCTTTGAAGGGATGCCACGACGCAAACACCACCAGCGCGATGCAAATCCAACCGCGACCGTTGATCAGGTTGACGAAAAACGAGTCGAAGGCAGAGAGGGTCAAAAAGGAACCCGCGATCGCCATTAGTACGCTGCCTGCTACCACGGCACCCATTCGCACTCCGTACACGCTGATACCTTGCGCCTCTGCTGCGTGGGGTTCTCGCCCACCATTCGAATGGCCAAACCAAGCGGTGTGCGATAGAGAACATAGGCAATACATCCCACCATTGCCAGCGCTAGATAGGTCAAGGGCGTTTGTGTGAAAAGAGCCTGCCCAACCAACGGTAGTTGAGACAGTAAGGGGATCGGGTAAGGCGAAAACGGCGTGATTTTGGGAGGAGTTGTCGCCTGGGGCAGCAGCACCCTGTAGAAGAAATAGGCCAGGTTGGCAGCTAAAAGCGTCAATCCAATGCCCGTTACATGCTGCGATAGCCCCAAGTAAACGGTAAATAGCCCGTGTAGGCTACCAAATATCAAACCAATTCCTGCCGCAAGCAACACCCCGGTCCACAAGTCGGCTCCCTGATAGACCGCTGCCCAACTCACCAATGCCCCGATCGTCATAATCCCTTCGATGCCTAGGTTAAGCACCCCTGCTCGCTCACACAACAATTCTCCCAGCGTGCCAAAAATAAGGGGACTGGCGATCCGAATTGTCGCAGTCCAAAACTCAACGCCAAGAAGTAGATTGAGAACGTCCATGGATGGGGAAATTGGGAATTGAGAATTGAGAGTTTTGAGTTGGGTGATGGGCGAGGGGCGAGGGGCGAGAGGCAATGGGCGAATTCATCCTTTATCCCTCACTCCTCACCCCTCACCCCTCACCCCTCACCCTTCATTTCCAGCGCAAACGGTATTGAGTAAACAGAATGCTGACCAACATGCAGAGCAGTGAGGTAGAAACGATGACGTCTGCGAGGTAGCTGGGGAGATTGGCTGCGCGGCCCATTGCGTCTGCGCCAACGTAGATGGCAGCAATAAAGATGGCGGAGAACAGCACCCCGATCGGATGAAGCTGAGCCAGCATCGCAACAATAATCCCGGTGTAACCAAAGCCGGGAGACAGATCGAGGCTGAGATAGCCCTTTAAACCGGCAACCTCACTGACACCGCCCATTCCTGCTAAACCGCCGCTCAAAAATGCGGTGGCAAGAATCACCCAGTTAACCGGAATTCCAGCAAATCGGGCAGCATGGGGGTTTGCGCCGATCGCTTTCATGCGGTACCCCAATACGGCGCGATGATTCATAACCCATACCAATGCTGCACAGCCAACGGCAACCAGTAGTCCCAGATGGGCACGCCCCAACAGCTTGGGCAATGAGGCCTGGGAAATCACCGGGACAGCCTGAGGCCAACCGAGGGCAGAGGGGTCTTTCAATGGGCCTTCCACCAGGTAGCTGACAACCAGCAGCACAATGAAGTTGAGCAGCAGCGTGGTAACAACCTCATCGACCTGAATCCGTGTCTTGAGAATGGCGGGAACCAGCAGCAGCAATCCTCCAAAAATAAACCCAGCCACAAAAATCAGCGGAATCATCAGGAGCGGTGGGAGGGTGATGATACCTGTGCCAATTAGGGTTGCCGCGATCGCCCCTGCATAGAATTGACCCTCTGCCCCAATGTTCCAAAACCGTGCCCGAAACGCGATTGCGACCCCCAACCCGGTAAACATTAACGGCGTTGCCCGTGAAAGGGTTTCTGAAATGGCAAAGCGAGAACCCAATGCTCCATTCAGCATTACGCCATAGGATTGCAGAGCCGGAACACCCGTCCAGGAGATCAGTGGAATGCAGAGAATAAGCGCCGCCACGATCGCCAGAATCGGCGACACGATCGCCAACCCGATCGGAATTTGCCCTCGACGTTCAAGTAGCACACTTCACCTGTTTTCCTACTTTCCTCCCTCACCTCGTCAACCCCTCACTCCCTCACCCCCTGCTCCCGAACCCTTTTCCCGCCATCATCAGACCAATCTCCTGGATTGAGGCATTTTCTGTCGCGATCGCTTCCGAAAGATGCCCTTTATAAAGCACATGGATCCGATCGGATAGGCTCAGTAGTTCCTCCAAATCCTCAGAAATCAACAGAATACCCGCACCGTTGGCCCGAGCATTTAGCAATTGCTGATGGACATAGGTAACAGCCCCCAAATCCAGTCCGCGAGTTGGTTGATTGGCAATAATGAACCGGGGTTGTCTGACAAAACTCGGCCCAGAATGAGCTTCTGCATATTGCCCCAGACAATAGCCTGACCGTTGCTTGAGGAGATGGGCAGCGAACATCGTAGGTAGTGATAATGTCTGTGGCGTATTGGTTTGCCGCCGTTCGGTTCAGAAACCCGGCTTGGGAGAAGGGCTTTCTGCCGTGATTTTCGAGGATGAGATTCTCCCAGATGGCCATATCGGTGATTAATCCGGTTGTGTGACGGTCCTCCGGAATCCGGGCAACGTTCGCTTCAATCATGGCGGCAGGAGAGGGCTGTCGAATATTTTGACCGTAGAGCCGTAGCGTTCCCTGAGACGGGGTGTCAATCCGCTAATTAAGTTAAACAGCCCCTGACCATTGCCCGAAACCCCAGCAATGCCAACAATTTCGTGTTCACAAACGGTCAGGTCGATCGCCTCCAGGAGGGTATGTTCTCGTACAGTTTTTCTGAAAGAATGGTTGCTCGTTGTGAGGGTAATCCCGTCCATCTCCAACAGGGGTTCACCGGGTGTAAGCGGTTCTCGAATAGTTTTGGGTAACGGTTGACCCACCATTCGCTCAGCCAACTCTGAGGGATTGGTTTCCGCTGTCTCGACGCTGGTAACTACTTTGCCTGATCGCAGGACAATGACCCGATCGCTAATCGCCATCACCTCTTGCAGCTTATGGGAGATGAATACCACCGACAAGCCTGCCTCTGTTAGCTTACGCAGGGTTGCAAAGAGCGCTTCGGTTTCGGGTGGAGTCAGAACGGCAGTTGGTTCATCCAAAATGAGAATTTTGACATCCCGGTACAGCGCTTTCAGAATCTCAATCCGCTGACGTTCTCCAACCGACAGTTCCCCAACTCTGGCATCAACATGGATGCTTAATCCAAAATTGGTTGATAAATCTGCTAATCGCTGACGGGCTTTGCGCTGGTTCTGCCAGGGTCGCCAGAGCGGTTCTGTCCCGAGAGTGATGTTATCTAGAACGGAGAGGTTATCTGCCAGAGTAAAGTGCTGGTGCACCATCCCGATTCCCGCCTGGATAGCCGCCTTCGGAGAACTGGCTTGCAGCGGCTGACCGAATACCTCGATCGTCCCCTGGTCTGCCACGTAATGACCGAACAGGATATTCATCAAGGTGGTTTTGCCAGCACCATTCTCGCCCAGCAGCGCCAAAACCTCTCCCCGCCTTAGCTCAAGGCTGATGTCATCATTCGCAAGCAGGTTCCCAAATTGCTTGCTGATATGACTGAGTCGGAGAACAATGTCGCTCATGCCGTTGATTTTGGCTCTGAATCATCAATTTTTACCGTAAATTTTCCTGCCATAATCTCCTCTTGTCGCTGCTTGACCTTATCCTTTAGGGCAGCAGGAACCTTGCTGTCGAACGTCCCCAGAGGAGAAAGACTGCTGCCCCCATATTTCATGTAGCTGTAAATGCCGTAATCCTCAGCTTTGAAGGTGCCATCTTTGACCGCTTTAATTGCTCGATCGACCGTTGGCTCCATATGCCAGAGCGCACTAGCAATCACAGTGTTGGGATAATCCTTCTGGGTATCAATAACGTTACCGATCGCGAGTACTTTCTTTTCTTTGGCCGCGTCGGATACCCCAAATCGCTCGGCGTACATAATATCTGCCCCCTTAGAAATCTGTGCAAAGGCGGCTTCTTTTGCCTTGGGCGGATCAAACCAACTTCAATAAACGTCACGAGAAATTTCACATTGGGTTGGGTTTCCCGTGCCCCTGCCATAAACGCGTGCATCAGCCGATTCACTTCAGGGATTGGGTAGCCACCCACCATCCCAATCACCTTAGATTTGGTCATTCCGCCCGCAATCATGCCCGTCAGGTACGACGGTTCGTGGATGTAATTATCAAAGACTGAGAAGTTCGCTCCGTCAGGCTTGCCGCTCGAACCCATTAGAAACGATACCTTTGGATAGCTTTTTGCTACATCCCGACAGGCTTTTTCAACCGCAAACGCTTCCCCGATAATTAGCTGATTGCCACCCTCCGCATATTGCCGCATAACCCGCTCGTAGTCGGTATTCGTAACGTTCTCCGAGTAGACATAATCAATATCTCCTCGACCTTTCGCAGCTTCCAACGCTTTATGGATCCGGCTCACCCACTGCTGTTCAATGGGAACGGTATAGACGCTAGCAACCTTGATTTTTCCAGCTACAGGAGACGCCGAGGGGGAACCCTGAGCGGAAGGCGAACCACCCGGAGTTGGAGTAGTTGCACACGCTTTTAGGAGACTGGCACCAAATGCTGCTGAGCCAAGAACAAGGAACTTACGTCGATTAAGATTTTCTGCCATGCGTTTACAGGTGTCAGATGTCAGGTGTCAGAGGGTCGGTGGGGATAATGGATGGAAAAGAAAGGCTAAAGGATGAGGGCTAAAGGCTAAAGGCTAAAGGATGAATTTGCCCATTGCCCATCGTCCCTTTTCTTTTCCCGATCCGTACTATTACTAAACGAAGGATTTGGTAGGAATAGTATAGAGCGATACAAGGATGCTTGAAACTTGCTCACTGTCTGGCGGCTCCTCTGTCTCCCGATCGGTAGACCGCTCTAGGAAGATGGTTGATATCGATTTCAATCACTAGGTCAGATGCTCCTGCTTGTGTAACCAACGGTTGAATAAAAAGCTCTGGGTGGAGTACTTTCCAGAAATAGTCTACAAATGCTTCAATTTCGCGATCGGGCATGCCTGCGTTTCCACGGTTACGCATCTCCTGTTCTGCTTGCTTTCGCCACTGCTTGCTGTAACGGTAATCAACCGGATAAAGCACAATCAAGCTATCCAAACGTTCCCATAAGGGTAAATATGCCTGTAAACGATCATTTGTGTCGCGGGCAAACGCGCGATCATCTGCTGTGATGATCGGGGAGGCGCTGTCTCAAAGCAGTCAGAATTTACCGGACGGACCCCAACGAACCAACCTTCAAACAGCACGATGTCAATATCGGAGATCAGCTCCGGTGTGATGCGATCGCCGGAACCGTTGTGGAGAGACTTATCGAAACGGGGATGGCAACCGGAGCATCAGAACTGGGATGACGAAGTTGATCAAGAACCTGTAACCCCAGTTCAACATCATGGGTTCCAGGTGGACCGCGCCAAATCAGTCGGGGTCGGCTTCCCGCAATTTCAAGCGATCGGCATGGGTTTTGTAAAGATCATCGAGGGAAAGACTGAGGGTTCGATAGCCCAGGTGCTGAAGCAGCAGCGTTAGAACTGCACCCAGCGTCGTTTTACCGCTTCCCTGTCCACCTAGAATCCCTTGAATAAACGGTTGGCCGTTTGCCTGCCGCTGCTTTGCAAGTCGAAGTGCGAGAGGAAGCCACAGGTTCCATAGGGTATTGATCGGAACTGCTCCCTGAAATCGGGCGTTCCAAAACTCCTGGAGGGTTGGCCAGCTTACCTGAAGTAGCCGCACCTGATCGTGAACAAACCTGTTTACATTTTCAGTAGTGATCCCGAAAGCGACCGCACGCTTGCTATCTTGAAGCGTCCAACTGATTAGTTGTTGCCGTTCTTTTGAGTGAGCAAATGCCCCATCAAAAGGCCCTCAACAATTGCAGCGAACGGGGGAACGTACTGGGCTGGGGGTTCAATGGGGGCGGTTGCATGGCTCGATCAAACGCAAAGACAGGAGGGAACTGCGCAGAGAGATTTCAGTCTCCATCCTTTTTCCCATCTTCGCGCTGACCTTACCTCTCGAATGCCACCAACATCAATCGGGTATTGGCGGCGTTTGGGCGTGATCCTGGGGCTTGCTTATTTCAATAATGCGGGATTTACTGAAAAGCTTAGGTGATTCAAACTTCGCATCAATGGTGATTATTCTGGTGCGATCGCGTGACGGGAATGGCATATATCCGTGATTTCACAGTACCCGAAGCTGTGAAGACCATCAAGAACTGGGCTGATCCAGATCACATCCCCGTTTTGCTAACCATGTCCACAGCTCAGGAGCAGTGAAATCCGGGACGACGAGCATGGCTCCTACCGCATAAAGCACCTGCGGATTTTGAGTCGAGGCAATCCCAACGGTAGGAATTCCTGCCCCAACCGCTGAACGGACACCGATGGTGAATCTTCGAATGCAACGGCCTGCGCCGGAACCAGACCAAACTGTTTGAGCGCATGTCGGTAGGGAGCAGGGTCCGGCTTCCCAATTCCCAGGTCATCCGCAATTACTACCTGATCGAAGTGGCGCTCCAGATGCAGTGCTTTGAGGGTATGGAAGACATTTTCCCGTGGTGCGTTGGTAACGACCGCTTGTTTCAGACCGTGTCCGCCTGCCCATTCAATCAATGTAGACAGACCTGGAAGCGGTACAAGCTGGGGCGCTAATTCCCGAAAGCGAGCTTCTTTCTGATCGGCAAAGTGTTGACCCGCTTCGGGAGAGAGCTGGGGCAGCAGGTCTCGCACAATTTCTGGGTTTAACCGTCCGCTAATTCGATTTTTGTAAAATGCCTCGTCAATCTTTAAGCCAAAGGGCTGCAATGATTCTTTCCAGGCCTGGTAGTGGACGGGGTCAGTGTTTGCCATCGTGCCATCCAGGTCGAGAAGAATTGCCGCCAGCCTTGTGGCCGTCCTATTGACAAAGTCGGGTGCTGGAAAGGTCAAGGTGGTTTGCACAATGGTATTTCCTTAACAATTCTTTACCCTAAGTTAGCACCATTGACAAGAATTGGCCTCGAATTTTTGTGGCTGCTGCTTATTGCCCTTTACCTAACTCCCTTCTAGCCAAAATACGATCGTACGTCTCCAGCAGAAAATCTTGGTTGAGGGCTGTCATCCAGTAGCCAACAAAAATCAGGATGACTGAGATAACGGCGATCGGAATCGAAGGGAGCAGGTAGAACCGATGACGCGGCTCATTCTTAATCATTCGATTAATTCGCTCAAGCAAAATTTCCATCTTTGTTGCGGATTCAGCGATCGTGCTTGGAGATCCGTCTACTGAATGCGGCTCAACCGCTAAGCGATTTGCATCGATTGGTACACTCCGGAGCCGAAGCAAATGATTCTGCAAATAGAAATCATGGCCAATTAGCAGAAAGCGCCAGACGAAATGGGCCAGCCCGTTGGGTGGTGCATGGGTTGCTCTGGCGTTAGGCTGTCTCCAAATAGTGTGTCCCTGCTGCTGCAAATGGTAAGCATGAATGACGCAGTTTCCCGGTACAGCGGCAAGTTAACAGGAATTGGATTTGCTAAGAGAAATTGGCGACGGAACGCCACGTTATTAAGGAAATACTGGGACGTTGGCGTTGGAATTTGCTCACCAGAGAATTGCGGGAAGATATAAGTTAACGCCATTGCTGTTTCGTAGGGGCCAACTCCACGCGTGGTTGTTTCCCCGCAACGATCTGAACGTTGTCTCCCTGGCTAAAGGTTGCAAGGATGGTTCTCAACCAATTTGATTCGTATGTGCAGTCAGAGTCGCAGTAGACAATAACGTCACCCGTTACCAGTTGCGCTCCCAGCATTTTTGCTTTGTAGTAACCCATTGCGGGGGTGCGGGGTGAACGGTAATCCAGGGATATTTTTGACAAAGTTGTGTGAGCAATTCGGGGGAACATCCCCGCTGTCAATCATCAAAACGTCATTGGCGCAGGTAGGAGATAGATCTTGATCGATCAGGGATGCTAACGATTTCGACAATCCCTCGAGATCAGCATTTGCTAGGTTTTCTGTCTCCAGAATGATTGAAAAACTTGGTAATTTTGCGTTGATGAATGTATCTGTTTGTCCCATCAGTGTAGCTCTGGACGGTCAAGCAATTGTTGATTCATTCCCAGTTATATAGCGGTCCTATTTGAGTTGTGGGAGAGACTCCCTTTACAAATTCTTGGGGACTGCTATATCTTCTGTTTTAGGGTGTTTGTTTATTACAAACAAAGCCTTTAAGAAGAATTCCCGGATTGCACATACAAAATAGTGAAATATTTAGACAAGAAAAATTTACCAGGAACGATCGAACCTTAGGCAAGCGATCGCCGTCCTATTGAATAAGTTTTTGGGGATTGCTCCAAACGGGTTGCAGTTCATTCTATGAGTTTGATTGTCTTTCTCTTGCGATCGTCGTGGCAAATGGTTGCGATCGCAATTTTTACAGGTTTTCTCAGTGGCGGCAGTAGTGCTGGACTCATTGCGCTTATTAGTCGTTCGATTAGCCAGTCGTCTTCCGGTTCCCTGACGTCTATTGGTTGGGCTTTTATCGGATTAGCCCTGGTTTCGCTAATCACCAGCATTGTCTCCCAGGTAACGCTGATTCGATTAGCGCAGCGGGCGATCTTTCAACTACGTCTCACGCTCAGTCGTCAAATTCTTGCTTCGGACCTGGCGCATCTCGAAAAGCTGGGGCTCCCCGGCTACTGGCAACCCTTACAGATGACATCCAATCTGTGTCGGAGGCAGTCCGGCTGGTGCCGTTTTGTGCATTGATTTGGCGATCGTTGCGGGTTGTTTAGTCTACATCACCTGGCTCTCCTGGCAGGTGTTTCTTCTGGTCTGCCTGATTACCGTGGCGGCCCTTAGTAGCTGCGGCTGGTTAATTCGGCGTGGAAAAAGACTGCTAGCTCTGGCACGGGAGCAACAGGACTCTCTGTTTCAGCAATTTAGAACGGTGACGGAAGGGACCAAAGAGCTTAAGCTGCATTACTGGCGGCGAGAATCATTTCTGCGTGAGGATTTGCAGTCCAGTGCTGCTCGCTTTCGACGTTATAGCGAACGCGGATTAGCGATGTTTGCCATGACTTCCAGTTGGGGCAAGCTTATCTTTTTCTTTGCGGTTGGTTTTGTGCTGTTTGCGCTACCCAAGTTCATGAATTTGAGTTCTCCAACGATTTCTGGGTATGTGCTTACATTTACTTATCTGATGCTGCCTATGGATCGGTTGGTGAACCAAATTCCAACGCTGAGCCGGGCAGGGATTGCGTTGAGTAAAATTCAGTCTCTGGGGCTTTCCCTAGGAGATCGGGCAGAAGCGACATCTGTTCCAGAGGAGGTCAATTCTGAATGGCGATCGCTCACATTTAAGGGGTTACTTATACCTACCAAGCTGAGCGAGAAGATGCGTGCTTTGTTTTAGGGCCGATTGATCTCACCTTCCACCCTGGCGAAGTTGTTTTCGTTGTGGGGGAAACGGGAGCGGTAAATCGACGCTAGCGAAATTAATTACAGGGCTATACGCCCCAGAAATGGGAAGTGTTTATTTTGATGGTCGAGAAATTAGTGCCCAGAATCGGGAGTGGTACCGCCAACATTTTTCTGTGGTATTCGCCGATTTCTATCTGTTTGATCGTCTGTTGGGGTTGGATCGACCTAACCTTGATATTAAAGCGAGAGATTACCTGCGCTCTTTGCGGCTCGATCATAAAGTTGAGATAGAACAGGGCAAACTTTCGACAACAGCCTTATCTCAGGGACAACGAAAACGGTTGACCCTCCTGACTGCTTACCTGGAAGACCGATCGATTTATTTATTTGATGAATGGGCAGCAGATCAGGACCCTACGTTCAAAGAAATGTTCTACATGGAGTTTCTGCCCCAGTTAAAACGCCAGGGTAAAACCGTCCTGGTGATCAGTCACGACGATCGCTATTTCCACGTCGGCGATCGACTCATCAAACTTGATTACGGCCAGATCGAACACGACAAGCATCTGGAATAGCGCTCTTCCTATCGGTAGATTCTTACGCACCCTCTGGAACTACCAGACTTGCTTTTCGGCAAACTGATGTTAAATCCATTCATCTTCATGCAGTTTTAGAAGCACAATGTCTACACTCCTAGAAGGGGTATCAGTCCTTCTAATTGTTGGCTCCACAGTTTTTACCTGGCCTGTGCCTGTGTCACCTGGCGATTTTTTCATTCAAGTAACTCTGGCAGTTTCAGTGATGATAAGGAATCACCAAAAGTGCAGACTCAGTCAGTCTGTTATCAGGAATACAAATCCAGCATCTGTAAACCCATTCCAGCCTCCCTGCTTACCCGCAGTCTCCATTTTGGTTCCGGTTTGTGGGGTTGATGCAGGAGCCTGGGAAAACTGGTCATCCCTCTGCACTCAATACTATCCAAGCTATGAAGTGTTATTTGGGGTGACGGATCCTGACGATCCCTGCATTCCTATGGTTAAAAAACTGGTGACGGCGTTTCCCGATCGCGTCCGGCTTTACTCAGGACTAAAACCCCGTGGAATTAATTACAAAGACAGCAATTTGAGCTATCTCCTGGAGAAGGCTCAACACGAAGTGATTATTTTCGCCGATAGCGATATTCGAGTTCATACTGACTATATTCAAACGGTCACGGCCCCTCTCGCTGATAGACAGGTGGGTCTGGTAACGTGTGCGTTTATTGGGTACAACCCCAAGGCATTGGGCGCTGCAATCGCATCAACGGGGCGTTGCTTTGATTTTATTCCCAGCTTGCTGATTGCCCGTGTGCTGGATGGTGGCCTCCGATGTGCCGTTGGAGCAACGATCGCAACCCGTAAATCAACCTTGACAAACTTTGGGGATTGCACCTGAATCGCATTGGGTCTGACTACAACCTGGGTAAACGGGCAGCCACAGCAGGTTATCGAGTCGAACTTTCCCGCTATGTGCTGGAGTCAGATACGGGGACCGAGACGGTTGCCCAGGTCTTTCAGCGTGAACTGCGGTGGGCCAGGACAATTCGCTACAACCGGGGACCTCAGTATTACACCATGCTATTTTGCTACGGCACGGTCTATTGTCTGCCGCTGCTGCTCATGGCTGGGTTTGAGCACTGGGCGATCGGCCTTACCCTTGTCACCTACATCGTCCGCTATCTGCAAATTTTGATCACCATTTTCAGTATTGGTTGTCCTAAACTCCTTCGCTGGCTATGGATAGTTCCTTTTCGTGACGTGTTTAGCTTTCTGATCTGGAGCATTGGTGGATTCGGTCAGGGCGTATACTGGCGCGGACGGCGGCTACGTATTGAAGGGGATGGCTTAATTACGCAGTGGCAGTAGCTTCAAAATTTAGTGGACCTAAAAGGTAATGATGCTCGGCATTAGCCGCCATCGTTAACAGCTCCAAAATCCTTACAACTTTGGCACTACCCAAAATTTTTGGTTCAAAATTGAGAACTTCGGTTAACCTATTTTGGCGGAGCGACAAAAATGCAAGGTTTCCATAGCGCTCCTGATTGGTTGTGAGGAAAGTTTCTCACAGAAACTTTCCTCACAAGGTTTCTTCAATCTGCTGTGAAATCAAGATTCGCAACATTAATTGAAAGGCATGAATGCTGCTGAATAGAGTTGGCATTTTTTGGGGTTAATTGCTTTAGCACATTTCTTTAAAGTGACGAATTAGGTGAGGGACTAGATTGATTCGTCCTTAGAACTATTAGTTTATAGCAAAAACTCATACAAATTTAGACTTCTGCGCTACGCAACATATAGAGCGTAATCAGAGAAATAAAGAAAATAGCTGCTATATGTGGCGTAAATGGCGAATCTGATCTAAACTCCAATTCTGGAATAGTTAGCCTTAGCTTTTCCAATGATTGATGAGTTGATTGATGAACTTTGTGCATTATTTTGTAACAAAAATTGCATCTATCTACTGGGTGTGCAGAATGAATGGCGATCCTGGTAATTCTATTTCTTTGCTGGGGTAACCATGCGCCTGAAATCCTGAGTAATCTCGCTTTTAATTGTTTTGAACGCTTCCTCGCCTCCAACTAAAACTGTGACGTTTACGCGTTTAACCCGGCTGGCAATTCAGACGCTGATTGCGATCGCCATTTGGGAGATAGCTGCCGATGCTCAGACACCGCCGGAAAACGCCCAGTTTTACCAGGATTATCAGCCGATCGCGGCTCCCGCTTCGTCGGCCCCTCCCCGCCAACCTCGCCTGAAGCTGCTCGGCCTGTCGCTCCTGAATCCTTACCTGCTCCACCTTCTTCGGCGACGGCGACTTCCCTCCTCAAAGCGCTGAACCTGTCTCTCCTTCGTCTCCGCCTCCCCCTCCCCCACTTTTCCTCCACCGCCTTCTACCGCTTCAACATCCACTCCACCCCTGCTTCTGAAACTTCCCCGCCTACTTCCTTTTCCGATCCTATGTGGGTCGTTCCAGGCAAACCGGCCTCTCCAGAGACCGTACCTGATCAGACTCCGAATGCTCCTGAGCAAGCCCCCAATAAGGTGACGGTGCCGGATGTACGAACTATCAAAACACCCGATTCTAACCAGCCGAAAAAACCGTTTAAGCCAGCGGGTTCTCCTGATTTGGTGGTGACTGCCACGGACGTTCAAATTGTGGGTGCAGATGAGGAATTGCAGCGGGTCATCCGCGACACGATTAAGACTCAACCAGGAGGGCCAACCAGTAAGCCTCAGCTAGACCAGGATGTTGCGGCTATCTTGGACACGGGCCTATTTTCCCGGGCCAGCGTTTCAAGTCGTCCGAATGCCAATGGATTGAACGTTGTATTTACCGTTGAGCCAGTCGTTATCCGACAGATTCGCCTTTCGGGTGCTCAGGTTTTGACTCAACCGATCGCGGAGGAACTGTTCCAATCCCAGTTGGGGGAACCGATTAGCCCTGGTGGTTTAACTCAAGCAGTGCAGCGGATCAACCAGTGGTACGCCCAAAACGGCTACACCTTAGGGCGGGTAGTATCTCTAGACCCTACCCGTGAAGGGGTTGTGGTCGTTACCGTAGCGGAGGGATTGGTGAGCGACGTGCGGATACGCTTTGTGGACAAGCAGGGTAAACCCGTTGACGACAAGGGCAACCCGATCGCCCACCGCACCCAAGAGGGATTTGTCAGGGATAATATCAAGCTTCAACCGGGGCAGGTTTTCCGGGAGGATATCGTTCGGCAGGACTTGAGACGGTTAGGTTCGCTCGGTATTTTTCAAACGGCCAATGTCAGCTTTGAAGGGGATGCTCGTCGGACAACGGTAATTTATAACGTGGCAGAGGGTAAGTCTCGCGGCTTCAACTTTGGGGCAGGCTACAACGACGACATCGGTATTTTTGGCACTATCAGCTATCAGGACACCAACTTCAGTGGCTTGGCCCAAAATCTAAACGGCAGAGTCATCGTAGGAACTCGAGATGTCCAGTTTGATGGTCGTTTTGTCAGCCCCTATCGAGATATTTATCCCGATACGCCTGGGTACAGCGTCAATGTATTTCGCCGCCAGGGTCTTTCCCGTGTGTTTGATGACGAAATTAAGTTACCCAACGGCAGTCGGGTGCGGGAACGGCGAATTGGGGAGGAGCCGATTTGAGTTACCCATTGGGTCCCACCTGGATGGGGACGCTGGGGTGAACTATACGAATATCAGCATTCGCGATCGCAACGGCAAAGTCTTTGGGGTTGATGAACGGGGAAATCCACTCACGCTCAGCGGCACTGGAATTGATGATTTGACGACCATTTCGTTTGCAGCCACCCGCGATCAGCGAGATAACCCGGTGAATCCCGGCAACGGTTCGTTTATCAATCTCCGGACGGAACAATCCATTCCCATTGGTCGGGGAGAAATTTTGGGCAATCGCCTGGAGGCCAACTATGCCCAATACATTCCAGCCGATTTGATTAAAGGACTGAAGGGCGATCAGCCTCAGGTTTTTGCGTTTAATGTCCAGGCGGGAACGGTTCTAGGTGATTTGCCACCCTACAATGCGTTCGTGCTGGGGGACCGACACTGTTCGAGGCTATGACTACGGAGACGTTGCTCTCAGCCGCAGTTACGTTCTGGCATCGGCTGAATACCGCTTCCCCATCTACCGCTTCATCGGCGGCGTTTTCTTTGTTGATGCGGCAACCGATCTTGGCACCCAGGAAGATGTGCCCGGACAACCCGGAATTCAGCGCAATCGCCCTGGAAGTGGCTTTGGTACAGGGTTAGGGCTTCGCTTTACTTCTCCCATCGGCATTATTCGAGCGGATTTTGGCATCAATAACGAGGGAGATACCCGGCTCAATTTTGGGTTTGGTCAGAAGTTTTAATGGTGTTACACAACTCAATTCCGATCGCTATATAGTGAAGGCGGTAGCCTTGGAAAAACATAGGGTTCTCCTGATACTCGTCACTGTACTAAGCACCAGGGCTACTGCCGAAGGCTAACGGCTGACCATTAACGGCTGATTGCCGTCCCCAAGACCTATGGACACGCTAGTTGGGACAATCCTCCAGGGAGGAAAATATACTCTTGATGAAGAATTGGGACGGGGTGGTTTTGGGATCACATACAAAGCAACCCATCATTTTCTGGATCAGGTGGTGGTGATCAAAACCCTTAATGAAGCCTTTCGGCAAGATCCCAACTACGACAATTACCAGCAGAAGTTTCGGGATGAGGCCCGCCGATTAGCGCTCTGTGTTCATCCCAATATCGTGCGGGTGAGCGATTATTTTTAGAGGCAGACCGGGCTTACATGGTAATGGACTACATTCCCGGTCCAACCCTGGAAGAGGTGGTGTTTCCAGACCATCCCTTGCCCGAAGCGATCGCCATTCACTACATTCGGCAGATCGGAAGTGCACTCAATGTTGTTCATCAGAATGGCCTGCTGCACCGGGATATTAAACCGCAGAACATTATTTTGCGGCAGGGAACGGACCAGGTCGTGCTGATTGATTTTGGGATTGCCAGGGAATTTAAGCCAGGTTCTGCTCAGACCCATACAAACCTGATTTCTACCGGATACGCCCCGATCGAGCAGTACATGTCGAGGGAAACCCGTACTCCGGCAACCGATGTTTATGGACTGGCCGCAACTCTCTACAGCTTGTTGACCGCGCAGGTTCCTGTCGCGTCAATTCTTCGCGATCGTCAGCCAATGCCTGCTCCGCGAGATCTGCGTTCAGACCTGAGTGCTGCGGCTAACCAGGCAGTGTTGCGGGGATGGCGATCGAGGTGCGTCATCGGCCAGCCAGTGTGGACGAGTGGATGTCTTTGTTGCCCAGTGCTTCTACTACGCCCCCTTCACTCAGCCGTCAACGGCACCAAGCGCTTCGCCGTCCAATCGTACGGGGCCAACCGTTCCGCTGATTCCCCGCAAGGCTCAGGCTCACGGTCAATCAGGGGAATTACTCAACCTCCGGCCTCCAGTCAGGCTGGGCTGATTGGTTATTCGAATGGAACGGAAGCTCAGGAGCGATCAACCGCCGTCGTATCAAGGCCAAGACGGTTAAGTGGTTTAAGTACCATCTTTATTCTGTTGGGACTGTCAGTGCTTACGCTGATTGGCGTCACCGCTGGAGCAATGTTCTTCAAAGCCCGCCAGGGTTCCGAACCCGTTGCAGAACAACCCCAAGTTGTTTCACCATCACCCAGCGTTACCCCATCTTCGTCACCACGGCCCGTCAAGCCAACCCCAACGCCAACCCCTCACCCGAGGCCAGCAAGCCAACGGAGAAACCTCTCCTAAGCCTGACAAACCCACACAACCTAACCCCGATGAAGGAACCGGATCTTCCCAAACGATTCGGGCTATTCGGGGTTTCCTCCGGGAACTTCAGAAAGCGAAATTAAAGCATCTCTGGGCACACCAACCAGTACAGATAAGGGGTGTGGGATAACACCCGAACAGCGCTTTATGATGTGGTCCCCAATGCGGTTACGCTTGCCTACATTTACGATCGCAGCTCTGGCAAAGTTCGGCAGACGGAAGCTTCATTTGCGCCGTCGGTTGATTCGCTACAGATTCAGGTTACTCTCAATGGCATGATGGGCAGTCAAGCGTCTCCAGATGTGATGGATGGATTGAAGAAAGTGCAACGGCGACAGGCGAATGAATACAGCTTTGCAAAAATAACCTGAAGGGAGTCATTCAGCGAAACAACCAGGACCGCATTTATATCGGAGTTTGGGACGCTGATTTGCACGATTAGAGAGACGAGAGGCAGGGGGAGAAAGGAGAAAGGATAAGGGCGAAAGGATAAAGGATGAAGGATGAATTGCCCATTATCCGTTGCCCATCACCTATCACCCATTAACCTATTACCCAGCCCTCTCTCCCCTTCTCCCCAAAACTCTTAATCTATGGCTGACAATCTCGCTTTTCTCTCCGATTACCTTGCTGCCAGCGTCCGGCTATCAATGCCGTTGGCGTTTGCGGCTCTTGGTGGTCTGTGGTCTGAGCGTTCTGGTGTGTTGAATATTGCTTTAGAAGGGATGCTGCTAACAGGAGCGTTTGTGAGTGCTGCAGCAACCTTCTATGCCGGTGAAAATACCTGGGTTGGGATTCTTGCAGCGCTTGCTGCTGGAGGGCTTTGGGGCTGCTGCATGCGTTTCTCTGTGTCAGCTTGAAGGTCGATCAACTGGTATCGGGGTTGGCGATTAACCTTTCGGCGGCAGGGTTGACGGCATTTATGTCGCGGATTGTGTTTAATAGCGAGGCGACTCAAAGACTGCCAGGTATTCCAACGATCGCCATTCCTGAAGCCAGTCAAATTCCTGTTTTGGGTCCACTTCTGTTTAATCAAGACCCGCTAGTTTATCTGTTGCTTGTCCTGGTTCCTGTAAGCACCTATGTTCTTTTTCGTACGAGTTTGGGGCTGACCTTACGAGCGGTGGGAGAGTACCCACGAGCGGCGGACACTGCGGGAATAAAGGTTGTTCGGGTCCGTTACTTAAGTGTCGTTCTAAGCGGAGCGCTAGCAGCATTGGGAGGAGCTTATCTGGTACTGGTTCACGTTAAATTCTTTACGGAGGATATTAGTGCTGGCAAGGGGTTTATTGCACTGGCGGCTCTGATTTTCGGACGCTGGCATCCGGTCAGCACTGTGTTAGCGTGTTTACTGTTTGGTGCAACAGAAGCGCTTCAGCTTCGAATTCAGGCATTTAATTTGAATATTCCCTATCAGTTTTTGGTCATGTTGCCCTATGCGATCGCTTTAATGGCAATGGTTGGTCTGGCAGGCAAATCAACCCCTCCAGCAGCACTGGGCATTCCCTATGGCAGGGAAACTCACGGAGAATAAAGTCTTTGGAACAAACGACTTCAATCAAAAGTCCTGTTAATAATCAGTCCATAACCCTGAGCTGGTCGATAATACAAAATCCGCAGCAATCAATGTTTGTATGGATTCTCAACGGTGTGCATTTGCCATAACGCTAATTTCTTGAGGGTTTCTAGCCGCTCAAAAGGTCTTGGACAGAACGCGGATGCAGCGATTCTCTTGAAAATGGAATAACTTTTTTTGTATCGGGAGTGAACCTCACCATTCTGGAGGATGAGCGAATCGATAAATCAGTGGATGATTGGACGTACATCTGTCTTGTTTGCAGCTTTTGAAGAGACTCCGTAGATATTGCTGTCTAAATGTTTGGATAAGTACACCCCGCATTAACAGAAGTAGGATTTTAGGCAGCAGATCAGTTCATTCTGTTTGCTACCGCAGTAAACCGTATCTAGGGGACTCAAAGCCTGGACTTCAAATTCTTCAATTGTGCAATTAGTCTTAAGGTTCTACTTGACTACTGGTATTCCATGTCTTGAAAGCCTTATAGTCGTTAGGATTCTCTTTCAGTAAAAATTAAGCTTTTTGCTATATATTTTAGAGCGAACTTGGTCTGGTGGTTAGAGGAGTGAATTGATGGAGTTGCGAAAAAGTGCCTTAGAGGTTTTGCAAGAAACCAGTCGAACGTTTTATATCCCGATCAGTCGTTTACCGTCTGGGCTTCAAGAAGCTGTTAGCTCTGCATATCTTTGTATGAGAGCGATCGATCAGATTGAAGACCATCCAGATCTGGATAACGCTCTCAAAATAAGACTTCTTCAAACAATCAGTTTAGCCTTACAAGAGGCTACCGAAAGCATTGATGCCGATAAGCTGGCAGCGAATCTGTTTGAGCATACGAGCTTGCTGGAAGAGGTAACGCTGCGGGTTGGTGAATGGGCCATGCTTGCCCCAAGCGATATTGCTCCCCGTGTTTGGGACTCTACAGCGGCAATGGCCGATCGAATGGCCTATTGGGCAAGCAATAACTGGACGATTCAGACTCAAGAACATCTTGATAGCTATACGTTTAGCGTGGCAGGTACCGTTGGGCTGATGCTGTCTGATTTGTGGGCCTGGTATGACGGAACGCAGACAAACCGAATTCATGCGATCGGGTTTGGGCGAGGCCTGCAAGCCGTCAACATTATGCGAAACCACTCCGAAGATCTGGTGCGCGGCGTAGACTTCTTCCCGCATGGATGGGACTACGAACGCATGGATACCTATGCTCGGCGCAATCTAGCCTTCGCAGATGCCTACACCAATGCTCTGCCGATCGGGCCTGCCCTCGATTTTTGCCGAATTCCCCTGGCCCTGGCCCATGCAACGATCGATGCAATGGCGCAAGGCGAAGAAAAGCTCAGCCGCACCAAGGTCTTAGCCCTGGTCGAGCAGTATACCGCAGGCAGTAATCGGTAACTGAAAGGAAAGGATAAAGGCTGAAGGATGAAGGATAAAAATTGGGTTTTATCCTTTATCCCTTAGCCTTTATCCTTTATTCCTTATTTTCCATCCCCGCCAGCATTTCATAAAGACTGATCAAGGCTGCATTGTCCAAATCGCCCTTTCCTTGGGCTAGTAACGCATCCATTAGGTTCGTTACCTGAGCTGCGCCAAATAGGGAAGGTTAAGGTCTTTCCCGGTTTGCAGCACGATGTTCATGTCTTTGCGGTGCAGGTTGAGTTTGAAGCCGGGTTGAAATGAACCCTCTAACATGCGCTTGCCATGTACTTCTAAAACGCGGCTTTGGGCAAACCCCTAGAAGCGCTTCTCGTACTTTGGCCGCATCAACTCCCGACTTCTTTGCAAGGGTCAGTGCTTCTGCAACAGCCTGCACCGTGAGGGCAACCACAATTTGGTTACAGGCTTTTGTTACCTGACCTGCCCCCGCATCACCGATATAAACGATATTTTTCCCATAACTTGCAGGATGGGTAACGCCCGCTGAAAGGCGGCTTCATCTCCACCAACCATAATGGACAACGTGCCCTGCTGCGCTCCAATGTCTCCCCTGAAACAGGCGCGTCTAAGGCATCCACCCCTTTCGCTTTGAATGCGGTGTAGACCTTGCGAGACGTAGCTGGGGCAACGGTGGACATATCGATGTAAAGCATTCCCGGTTTCGCACCCTCAATAATTCCGTCGCTTCCCAGGACAACCGCTTCAACGTCGGATGAGTCAGAAACGCAGGTAATGACTACATCAGTTTGTTGAGCAACGTCCTTTGGGGTGTCTGCCAGGGTTGCGCCCTCCGCCTCCAATGCCTCCATCGGTGAACGGCTACGGTTGTACGCGACAAGGGGATATCCTGCTTTGAGTAAATTCTGAGACATGGGCTTACCCATGAGGCCAAGTCCGATGAATCCGATATGTTCCATGGTTCGTTGGGGAGTAGGGAGGTTAACTGGGGAGTAGGGAGTGGGGAGTGGGGAGTCGGGGAAGAACGTTCACGCTTGGGCGTAAGTCAATGCAGTCCGAAGCAATAGCAGAGGGCAGGGGTCAGGAGCCACGGGTCAGGGGTTAGAAAGGCTAGCGTACAGAGGTTCTGCGATTACTAGTTGCTCCATCTTCTAGTGTCTAAAGCTATGGCTTGACTCAGTTCAACAATATCTCGGCTCAGTTCAGGAATGACCTGACTTCGTATGAGAATAGCCCAGCTTTGCTTAGAGGTAGCTTGGCTCAGTTTATAGGTAGCAGGACTTCGCTCAGAAATAGCTCAGCTTCGTCCATCAGTAGCTTGACTTCGTTCAAAGATAGCCCAGCTTCGTTGTAGGAGAGGTGGGCTTCATTCATGGGTAGCCTAGCTTCGTTTAGGGATAGCCCAGCTTCACTAGGAACGGCCCAGCTTCGCTTAGGGACAGCCCAGCTTGGCTCAAAGGTAGCCTGTCTCAGTTTAGAGTGAGCTTGACTTAGCGTTTTAAGTCAGTAGAACCTCGGTACACTAGTCTTTCTGGCCCCTAAACCCCGGCCCCTGCTCTATTACGAGTTGGGGCAGTCATACCAGGCTTCTACCAGAAGTCGGGGATCTGTGAGCTTTAGTCGAGAGTGTAGTTAACTGTGTTGAAGCTAAGATCGCCAACCACCCTCATTTAGTCAATTCTTCGATTCTGTATGATTAGCTTCTGCTAACGTCAGACCAATCTCCTGTCCATAGGATAGCTCAAGCGTATGACCATCTGGATCTTGGAGAAACGCCCAGTATCCCACTGGATAGTCGGAATCTTTAGGTTCGTCAATCAATACCCCTGCCTGCCGAGCCTTGTCGCAAAGCAAATCCATCGATTCACGGCTCTTGCAGCCCACTCCTAGATGGGCCAGTGGGGATAGAACAGGATGCACGGAAGCAGTCTGGATGAGCACAATTACAAAGGGCCGAGTTTTGTCCGTTAGCCAAACAACGGTGACTCCTGTTTCTGCATCTACACGCCGGTGAACCACTTGCATCTCAGCATAGGTAGCGTAGAACTGAATGCTTTGTTCAACGTTTGAAACGGGAAGCGCGATATGAGTGAACCCAACATCAACCATCTCAACCCCTTTAGAGGATGGATAGCTTCAGGATAGGAAACGATCAAGAAGAACTAGGGAAGATCGGATAGCTGGGACTAGCTGGACTGGCTCAGTCGTTGATAAGCCGTTGCTAGGGCACTTGCATCACCAACATTACCCGGAAACAGGACGACGGGGAGATTGGGAAACTGTGGATGGTCTGAAGGAGTTTGCACCATTGAAACACCAGGAAGCACCTGACCCAGCAACCTTGCTGTACGGAGGGCTAATCCGCTGCTCAAGGTATCGTTGGAGGTAATGCCGCCTTTGCTGATGAGAAAGCCAATATCTGAGGGAAGATGACGGACAACATCCATCAGCAATGCGGAAACATCCTCACCAAAGTTAAGGCGAGTTTGAACATCATCGAAGGTGAGTTCCTGGCGACTGGTATAGACGACAGGGGTTTTGTCTGAAGAGTGCGCCTCGTTGACTTTTTGAACTGTTTCAGCCAGGAGGGTTTTGGCTGATTCAGACGATCGCTCAAGCAATCGGGAGACTTCAATTTCAATCCCGATCGCGCCAGACTCTTGCAGAAGTTGCTCCAGTTGTTCCGTTGTTTTCTTGACGTGTGACCCAACAATGACCGCACCCGGTTTGCCGTTACGAACGTACGTTGCCATCGCTTCTGGGGCGATCGGCTGGGGTGGTAGGGCAGCTAGGGCAGTCAGCAGGCTAGCGGCACTGCGAAATAGAAATCGTTTGCCTTGAGAGGCTACCGCCAGCACATCTGCAGCAAAGGCATTTAAGTCTGCCTGGGTTTCGGCATCAACAGCGCAGCACTGATTATCGTGCAGTTCCATCAGGCGTCCCCGCACACCTGCTCGAATATCCGATAGCAGGAAACGATTCACAGCCTCTGAAGCAATCTGGTCATTTGTTTTTCGGCTACGTAGTCGGGCAGATAGCTGTGGCGATAGCCAAATACCGAGTCGCGGGCAAATTCGGTTTCATGCACTGGCGTATCTACCCCATTCACGTTCAGGTAATGCACGCTGTCCCGTGTGGTGCGGCCACCCTCAAAGAACGCTGGGACAAGAAAGTGGGCATCAAACGGACCCAGTTCCTCGGCAATGACATCGGTTTCAACGGGATAATGGCCGCGCAGGGTCGAGTCCGATCGACTGACGACCAGAAAATCGTGGATAGTCTCGGCGGCGATCGCGTCTTTTAAGTTGCGGCAAACCTCCCGTGTCACGATCGCGGCTTTCTCTGGTGTTAGTGCTCGTGTGTTGGTCAGCACAAAGAAAATAGGAGCGTTATCCGCCAGCCCCAAGCGGAGGGTCGCCACATCCCACTGCATCAACAGCAAACAACTGTGAACAGTCTGTGATCCGGTTGGATCGTCATCCAGAACAATGATTTTGGGCGTTGTGCTCATAATTCATCCGCTAGCCGAGCATTTTGTTACTGTCCATTATCGGGTCAGCCGGGCAATCTCGGGCGGAGTGGTTCATGATGGAATAACCGTAGAGACGCAGAGAGCGGAGAGGAACCCTTCGCGACGTACATCTGCGGTTCGAAATCCAGGTTCAATTGAGGACAGTTGATGACGATCGGTGTTTGGGTTTTAGGCGATCAGCTATGGGCAGAACAGGCAGCACTCCAAAGCTGTGTCAATCAGCGTCAGCACACCGCTGTCATTTTTATTGAATCGCTCAACCACGCACAGGCAATGCCCTATCACCTACAAAAGCTGGTGTTGGTTTGGTCTGCAATGCGGCACTTTGCCAAAGAATTGCGGCAGGCGGGTTGGCAGGTGACGTATCGACAGGCAGAGGATTTTCAAACGCCGTTAACTGAATGGATTAAAGCAGAACAAATTACAGAACTGCGGGTGATGGCCCCAACGATCGGCCCTTTGCCCACCTCATCCAGTCCTTAACGCTTCCCTGCGACGTAACCATCATTCCCAACAACCATTTCCTGTGGAGTGAGGATGATTTTCAAAAATGGGCGCGTTCCCGTAAACGTCTGCTGATGGAGGATTTCTATCGGGAAGGACGGCGACGCTTCAATAGTCTGATGGAGGGCGATCGACCCGTTGGTGGGCGCTGGAACTTTGATAAAGAAAACCGCAAACCTCCTAAAGGAAAGCTGAAAACACCGAAAGCTCTTTGGTTTGAACCCGATTCCATCACTCAAGAAGTGATTGACTGGCTCAAGCAGAGCGAGCATTTTCGGATCAACCGCCAATACTGGCAGCTTGAGCCATTCCGCTGGGCCGTCACCCGCCAGCAGGCCCAGCAGGTGCTGGATTTTTTGTACAAACCCGCCTCTCTGGTTTCGGCCCCTACCAGGATGCCATGGTAACGGGTGAGACAACCATGTGGCATGCCATGCTCTCGCCCTACCTCAACCTTGGGCTACTGCATCCCCTGGAGGTCATTCAAGCAGCGGAACAGGCGTACTGGGAACATCAAGACACCTGGAGTCTGAGCGGTGTAGAAGGGTTTATCCGTCAGGTGCTGGGCTGGCGCGAGTATATGCGCGGCGTGTACCTCTATATGGATGAAGCCTATCCCCAGCGCAACTGGTTCAATCACACCCATTCGCTTCCCGATTTCTTCTGGAGTGGCGAAACGAAGATGAATTGTCTCCATCAAGTGCTAACCCAGCTAAAGGACATGGGCTACACGCATCACATCCAGCGGTTAATGGTGCTGGGCAATTTTGGGCTAATCGCTGGGATTTCTCCACAGGAGGTTGAAGCATGGTTCCATGCAGCCTTTGTAGATGGTTATGACTGGGTGATGCAGACAAACGTCATTGGAATGAGCCTGTTTGCGGACGGGGGGCCTAGCCTCTAAACCCTACGCTGCTTCCGGCAATTACATTAACCGAATGAGTGATTACTGCGGCAACTGCGCCTACAACCAGAAGGACCGCATTGGCAAAGATGCCTGCCCCTTCAACTTTTTCTACTGGGATTTTCTAGCCCGCCATCGGGATAAACTCGCCTCTCAGGGACGAATGAGTTTCATTCTCAATAATCTGGACAGAATGTCACCTGAAGAACTTCAAGCGATTCGCCAGCACGCAGCGGAATGGTGGGAGGGGAGGAGGGGAGAAGGATAAAGGCTTAAGGATAAAGGCTTAAGGATGAAGGCTTAAGGCTAAAGGATAAAAGACGCAGGGAAGGGAGTTTTGAGGTTCTCAACGATGACGGTAATGAAATTTTCTTTAGCTTTTAGCCTTCATACCTAGCCTTTTCCGCGTTACAGATATTCAAAACTCCTGACTTTTCCACAAGTTTGCAATTCTTATTTTTAACCAGAGTTTTCCCCACGAATTCCACACGCTTTCCACAGGGTTTCCACAGATCAACCCCACGTTTTCCACAGGGTAAAGAAGGTTTTCCACAAGGGTGAACGAAATCATGAGGTTTTTGTGTTTTTGAGTAGCATTTCGCACCCAAAGATAGGCAGGAGAATAAGTACGGGGTTTTGTAAAGCTATATAACGGGGATCGGTCTCAAACCCTTATTCTTTCGTGGGCTGTTTTCCCGATCGCAATCACCTACGGGAATTCAACGCATTGACAAGATTGGCCAAGCGCGAACACAATGAAGCACTCACTCAAGCAAGCGCTACGGCTTTACTGGAAGGGGTATGCAGTATCCCGAAATCCTGGAAAAGCCCAATCCAAAATTGGTGGCGCTGCTGTTTGCATGCCTTGCAAACTAAATTTCACAGGGTGTAAGTGGAACCTTTGCACTTTCTGCATCACCAATTCGCGAGCAACACCTGAGGTCTTGAATGAATACCACCGTTAGCATCCTTGCCGAAATTCCTGAAGAGCTTCACACAACGATTACGCGCTATCTAGAAAGTCATCCCGATTGGGATCAAGACAGGTTGTTTGCTGCTGCACTGTCCCTCTTTTTGTTGCAAAATGGAGATTGCGATCGCCGGACAGGTCGGGTTTACCTCGATACGCTGTTCAAACAGGCTGTCTAGCGATTTGGATTTTAGATTGGGGATTGCAGATTTTAGGTTGACCTTCAGAACCCGAATCTAAAATCTGCATCTCATAAAATCTAAAGATCTCAAATTTCTGCGAGGGTTTTTCATGGCTTATTCCTGGTTTAAAGCGTTTCATATTGTTGGGTTTGTCTGTTGGTTTGCGGGAATGTTTTACCTGCCCCGCTTGTTTGTTTACCACGCCGAAGCAAACGAGCAACCCGAACCCGCTCGCAGCATTTTGAAAACCAGTATCAAATCATGGAGAAGCGCCTCTACAGCATCATTATGACTCCGGCGATGCTGTTGACTATAGCAATGGCGATCGGGCTAATTAGCACGGAACCTGATGTCTTAAAGGAACCCTGGCTGCACGTCAAACTGGCCTGTGTTGCCCTTCTGCTTGGCTATCACCACTACTGTAAGCGGCTCATGAAAAAGCTGGCTGCCGATGAATGCAAGATGACAGGACAACAGTTTCGCTGGTTCAACGAATTTCCAACGGTATTTTTGTGATTGTTGTGATGCTGGCGGTATTCAAGAACAACCTGCCAACAGATGCAACCGCGTGGGGAATTTTTGCAATGGTTGTTGCAATGGGGTTGCCATCCAGCTTTACGCCAGGAAACGCCGACTCAGTAAGGCTGCAACCGAGGCAAGCAATCTAGTAAGTGTTGGTCCTGAAGGCTCTGCTTCCTAGAAAAGAAAACGATTGAATCGTGTTTTGAATCTGGAGCCTGCTCAGGCGGCCTCCATTTTTCTATTTGTGAACTTTTTTGTCAGAAGCTATACCTGGGTGCGCAACAGTTGGGGCAGTCTCAGCGGTTGAAACAACTGTACATCAGGATATAAACCTTCTGCCTTTGGTTATTCTTTACAACCATGTCGGCGTTTGATTGGATTCTAAACATTTATTGGTTAATCTTCCGTTAAAGTTAGGTTGCTTGCTAGCTTAGCGATACCTTCATGACGCAAGTTGCAGCAATGGCTTTTCAACATTCGGCTTCTCAGAAAGCTCCAGCGCTAGATATTACAGAGTTTGACTTGACCCGTATCAATGGAACGTCTGATTCTGAAAAGGTGCTTGGCTACTATGTAGACAGTACGGCCACCATCAACGTAGAAGATGAACCAAAACTACCGACTGACTCAGTCAAAGCAAAAATTAGAAGCATTGCTCAGTATCTGGTAGACACCCATGCTCCGGAGGTCGTGATTGCGATCCACGGATATGGAACGATGCAATCGGATGCGAAGGAACGATACAAAAAAATCTACACATTTGCAAATACTTTGTGCGAACCCAAAACCAGTGTCTTTTGGGGTATCGCTGGCCTTCTGAAAAACCAACGGGTGATCCCTCTACTCCACAGGACGGCAATTTTTCAGCAAAGTTAAAAAGCGCATTTCAGTCTTTACCTATTCTGCCGTCCAGAATCTTCTTTGGTGGATTAGGCTTAAGCGCGATCGCAACGCTGCTGCTATTTATAACGGGCAGTTTGAACGATTTATTCACGCCAGTTTTAGTGGTGTCGTTAGTCGGATTTGCGGTGTTGCTGGCACTTGTTCTTTACGACTGGCAACCTATTTTCGCGATCATTTTCGGGCAACCAATTATGCCGTTCTCGATTTGGTTGAACTGATCAGGCAAATCGACCAGGCTGTGTTTGAAATTCATTTTTGAAAACGCTTAAAGCTGAGGTGATTCCCCCGTCTTGCTGGAAGAAATGCAGCTCGATCGGGAGCAATGGGACAGCTTAAGTTTTAACGATAAAAGAGACTGCTGGAGCGCTATTCAAATTAATTGCAGCCAGAAAATGGTCTTTGAACAACGGCAGGGGGCTGATATCATTAATGCTATTAAGCGAATTAAATTGACGTTTATTGGCCACAGTATGGGTTGTTTTGTGGTGACAAATACGATCCGGATTCTATCCGATGTCTTTGACCCAAACTCAATTAATCAAAACCCCTCTGCCGATATTGGCCGGGTATTTTCCCTTTCGCGATTAGTTCTGGTTGCGCCAGATATACCTACAGAAGCGATTCGAGAGGGGCGAGCGAACTTCTTGAAATCATCTCTTCGTCGCTGCGAAGAAGCGTATGTATTCAGCAATGAAGGGGATTTAGCGCTGCGTCTTGCTTCTACAGCCGCTAATTACTTCAGCTTCCCAGGTAGAACCCGATCGAGCGGGTACCGTTTGGGAAATCTGACCGTGAAGCGATTTGTGAATGAAGGCGATCGAACCAATCGACCGCTTGAAAACAAGGACTATGGCATTGTCAATTTAAAAGGAAATGCGGTTGAATCCCCGTACGATTGGCTTGAAATTCGTGCTTCCGACCAGGAACACCTAGCCCTGTCCGAAGTAACCCACCTTCAGAAGCTTAGCCAAATTAAAGAGGTGAAGAAAATTGAGGAGTCAACCCCATCTGTAAAAGTCGAACCTGTTTCAGATGTCTTTACCTATTTCGACTGCACCGATTATGTGGACCTTCAGGATGACCCACCGGAAGTTGCCAAACAGACGAAACCTCAGGGGGTCATGAGCTACGCGCTTAGAAAATCAGCTCTAAACTTTAGCGATTACGCAGCGTTAAGTTTCGCCTATTTCCTGGGGTGGTTCCGTCGTATCAACGTTCATGGCGGCTATTTCTATGGCCTGTTCAGCCAAGAACTCATTTACAAACTTGCCTTTGTTGGGTTTCAGGGGTGCTGAAATCCCTTCACTCCAAAACCTGTAGCGATAATTTATCCTTCGACGACCTGTCTGCCGAAGGAAAGCTGAAATTACTCGATACGCTCTCCCAACAATGCCAGGACAAGGGAATTCAGGTAGTGCTTGCCCCGAACGCTACTACAACGATGTTTTGGGAGCAGAAAAAGAAGTTCGTATTTCGTAGAGTAGCGGCTACTTGCCCAGCAGTTTGACGAGACCAACGCCTCCAAAATAGAGCGCTACCACAGCCCCTCCCAACAAACTCTGGGTAAGCGGATCGGTAGATGGTGTGAGAACCGCTCCCAACACGGCTGCCCCAATTAATACAAAACGCCAGCCAGAAAGCATTTGCTCGGAAGAGACAATCCCCAGCAGTCCGAGAAGGGCCTGGATGATTGGAATTTGAAACGCCAAACCCGTACTAAACATTAGCAGCAGGACAAACTCGAAGTAGCGATCAATAGACCAGAACTGCTCCACCACATCCGCGCCGTAGGAGATGAAGAAGTTAAGAGCTGCTGGAATTAGCGCGATGTAAGCGAAGGTCAATCCACCAACAAATAGAAAGCTGGAGCCAAAAACGATCGGCCCTAAAAGCCTGCGCTCCCGCCGCGTTAACCCCGGCAAAACAAACGCAATGATTTGGTAGAGGATAACTGGGCTGGCAACCAAAATGCCGCTGTAAGCTGCGACCTTGAGCGAAACAAAAAAGTACTCCCCTGGCGAAAGCTGAAGAAACTTGACATCCCCAGCGGGCACCTCTAGCAGCTTCACGATATGTTTGACCACGGTGAAGCAACCAACAATCCCAATGCCGATCGCGATTAACGCATAAAAGATGCGCTGACGCAGTTCTTCCAGATGGTCGAACAGAGACATCTCCACATCGTCAATTAAATCGTCATCATCAACGTCTGCTGAAGCGGAGGTCACGCTCAAATCCTGGGAAGTCGCATTTGCCGAGCCAGTGCCCAAAGCCTGTTGAGAGGTCGTCTCTAGTTCCGAAGGAGCAGTCATGGGGTGGGCGTCTTGTCCGAAAGTTTGCTACTTCATTGTATCTGGGGAAAGGGAGGGTAAAGAATAGCCTTCACTCCTTTAGCTCTCTACTACTGAACCTTGGCTCCTGGGTTCCTGCCCCAGCTTGCGTTCCAGCACCAGGCTAATCGCAATAAACAGAACTGTAAGACCTTGAATGGCGTAAACCACTGTCACAGGAACATCAGCGCTGCGCTGCATCACATTAGCTCCACTTCGGAGGGCCAAAGAAAAGGGATGTAAGCGCTACGCCAACAAAACTGCCACGGCTGAGAAAGGCGATCGCGATCGCATCAAATCCATATCCTGGAGAAAAATTTTCAAACAGGCGATATTTCAGCCCCATTACCTCACCAGAACCTGCCAGCCCTGCTAACCCACCCGCCAGCGCCATAACCAGCATCATCGTTCGTTCCACAGAAATTCCGGCATAACGAGCAGCGGTAGGATTTTGCCCAACGGTTTCAATTTGATAGCCCAAGGGTGTGTAGGCAAAGACAAACCACAGAACGATCGTGGCGATAGCCCCAAGGATGATTCCTGCATGTGTCTGGGTTCGCGGCAGAATAATCGGCAGTTGGGCAGCCCCATCGAGCAAGGGACTGAACGGTGTGGGCGCATCCGGTTCTTTCAAGGGGCCACTGACCACGTAGCTGACTAAATTTTGGGCAATGTAATTTAACAACAATGTAGTAATGACTTCATTTACGCCTCTGACTGCTTTGAAATATCCTGGTATGAAACCCCAGAGTGCTCCTAGCAGAAATCCCCTAATAGAGCAAGCGGGATGTGTATGATACTGGGCAATTCGTGGAGAAACAGGCCAACGAGAGCACTGCCCAACCCTCCCATATAGATTTGCCCTTCACCCCCGATGTTAAACTGACCAGCCTTAAGCGCTACAAGTACACCAAGACTGGTCAGCAACAGTGGAGCAGTTTTGGTGAGGGTATTCCCAAACCCGTAGTAGTTTGCCAGCGCTTCACTAAATAAAACAGAGTAAGCCTTAAAAGGACTAACACCCGCGATCGCAATCAGCCCTGCCCCTACCAGAAGGGCCGCAGCGCTCGCCACAATCGGCGGTAGGAATGGTGGAAACCAATTAATTTTGAGATTCACGTAACCAGAAACTAGTGGAACAGCATCGCGATCGATACGAATCCTACCGTGAGATGACGGGTTCCGGTGTTACATCCGACCAGTTTGATAAGCACCTACTGCCTGGATTACACTTCAACCGGAGATTTGTCGGATTCTGGCGCAACATAATTTCCGTTAGCGTCTTGCTCTACATCAAGGAGGGATGCCTCACCCGTAATCAAGCGAGCGCCTCGATTGCGCGTGAAATAGTTCCAACCCCACTGCAACATGACGATTAACTTATTGTCGAATTCAATCAGGTAATAGATATGAACAAAAACCCAGGCCAACCACGCGATCGCCCCGGTCAGTTTGACAAACCCCAGGTCTACTACGGCTGCATTTTGCCCAATAACAGCCAGGCTGCCCGCATCTGCATAGGTGAACGGTGGTAATGTCTCATTCTTCAGCCGCTTTTTGACTAACTTAGCAACGTATTCTCCTTCTTGAACGGCAACCGGAGCGACACCAGGAAGCGGCTTATCCCCTTGATGAGAAAAATTTGCCAGGTCTCCAATCACAAAGATGTTGGGATAACCGGGGATGCTTAAATCCGATTCGATAACGACCCGTCCAACCCGATCGGCTCCGCGCCCGTCCGTGCTGCCACCGTCTTCCCCATTGCTGAGGCTTTGACGCCTGCTGCCCATAGAATGGTGTGCGCTGCAATCTGTTCTGTTTGCCCATCACGCTTAAAGGTAACGGTGTTATCGGAAATATCAGTCACCATTGTTTTTGTTTGCACCGTTACACCCAGACGGGTAAGGTATGTCTCGGCTTTTGCTGACAGCTCTGGCGCATACGGCGGAAGGATGCGATCGAGTCCTTCCAGCAAAAGAATCTTCGTTTCCTTCGTGTCGATACTGCGGAAGTCTTGCTTGAGGGTATTGAACGCCAACTCGGCGATCGCGCCCGCCAGTTCCACCCCTGTTGGACCGCCACCAACAATGACAAACGTTAGCAAGGCACGCCGCTTTTCTGCATTGGGTTCCTTCTCTGCCGCTTCAAAGGCTATAAAGATGCGACGCCGGATTTCTAACGCATCTTCTACCGTCTTTAAGCCAGGAGCCGTTGTTTTCCACTGATCATTGCCAAAGTAGTGGTGGCTAACGCCCGTAGCGACAATCAGCGTATCGTAGGGCATTGTTTTGTCCCGCAAAATGACTGTTTGCGCTTGGGGATTAAGATCAACTACCTCATCCATCAAAACCTGCGTGTTTTTGTATCGGCTCAGAATGCCGCGCAGTGGAGAGGAAATATCGGCTGGGGAGAGTGTTCCGGTCGCTACCTGATACAGCAGCGGTTGGAAGAGATGAAAGTTGCGTTTATCGATTAGGGTTACTTCCACGGGGGCGCGTCCGAGAGATTTTGCGGCGTAAAGCCCAGCAAAGCCCCACCGATAATCACCACCTGATGAGTCGATCGTTTTCCGTTGCCGTTTACCATGTGCACAACTCCCTTGTGATATGGAGGCTAATTGTTTTCAAACTATCGAAATTCTTATCCAAGTAGGAGTGACTGAACGAGACACATCAACGCGGGCTACTCTGTATTAGCAAAACTTGCTCATCTAACGTACTTGTCTATAGGTTAGTCTGTCGGTTATTTTGCGGCGCAAAACACAATTCTTGCATTCACTGCATTTCACTAGCCCATTCCGCATCTCGCTACACTTGACCGTTCTGAACTCCTACATCCGACACCTACAGTTGTAGAAATTCATTGGTAGCGTGTCCACTCGCATACAAGCTCTTTAAGGCTCGTTAAAAAGTTAAAGTTTAGATGGTGAGTCCGGACCCTAAACTGAACTTCTTGAACGCATCAGGGTTAGAACCCCGACAAAGGCAGGTCAAAGACTAGGCCTAGAACCTACAGTGTAAAGTCTATTAAACAGACTAAAGGGTGTTCTTCTATCTCTAGGTAACAACGGTTACGAAGAGGCAAACTCATAGCGATTCTTGCCGAGTTCCTTTGCATGGTACATGGCATTGTCCGCTTCCTTAATCAAACTCTCGGCGTCGTTGCCGTCTTTTGATAGAGACTGATCCCCAGACTGGTTGTGATAAAAATGGTATGTCCTTCAATTTCAAAGGGCTGAGAAAGCATCGTGAGAATTTTGTCAGCAACTCTGCCTGCGTCTTGGGCACCCGGAATGGCGGGCAGAATAACTGTAAATTCGTCTCCGCCCAAGCGGGAAACGGTATCACTGCCCCGCAGACAACGGCTCAACCGTTGCGCAGCAGACTGCAACAGCAGATCCCCAATATCATGCCCATGTGTATCGTTAATTGACTTGAAGCCATCCAGGTCTAGAAACAGCAGGGCGACGAATTGTTCATTGTCGATCGCCCATGTCAGCGCTTGGCTTAAACGTTCCTGAAACAGCTTGCGATTTGGTAAGCCAGTAAGCGCATCGTGATTTGCCAGATGCTGTAAGTGGCTAGCTGATTGGGCTAATTCGGCATTGGAGCGAATAAGTTCAGCTGCGGTTCGCTTCAGCTCCTCCTCCATGCGTTTGCGATCGGTAATATCCCGAATGATCCCAACTAGAAACAGGTTGCCTGCGGCATCTTTATGAAGGGATCGCTTGGTAGCGATGTGGTGGGTGATGCCTGCTTTGTCTGTAAATTTCTCCTCGTTTTCGTATTCTTGGGCGCTGTCAAAAACGTGCTGGTCCTGTTGGCGAAACACGTCTGCTTCATAGGTCGGAAATACGTCGTAGTCTGACTTTTCCAGCAAATTCTCCAGAGGATAGCCAAGGAATTTGCAGTAAGCCTGATTCAACACAATCCAGCGGTGTTGCCGATCTTTGACGAAGATCGGATCTGGAATGGTGTTGATGATGCTGCTGAGGAATTCTTTCGATCGTTTCAATTCTTCCTGCAGGTGCGCTAAATGGGCTGTGATTACAACCGCTGATCCCAGCATTGCTATTGTTGGCGGTACCACAGGTACCCACCATCCGCCCATGAGAAACGCGCCATAACAAATTCCGATTAGGCCTGTGCCTGAAAGAAGAATTGTTGGGGTAATTTTGGTAGGCGATCGCAGTTTCCAAACAATCTGTGCGCCCACCCAGGACCAAACTAGAGTCCAGAGCCATTCCCAGGGTTCAGACCAAACGTTGATGGACGATCGACCATCTAGCGCTGCACTGATAATTTGGCTGACAACATTTGCTTGCAGCTCAACCCCCGCCATTGGTTGGGGAGAGGCGTTCAAACGATTGCTGTAGGAGGTATAGAAAAAATCCTTGAGACTGACGGCGGTAGAGCCAATTAGCACAATGCGGTTTTGGAATAGCTGTGGGCGAACTTGACCCTCCAACACGTCACTCATTGATACGGTTGCAAAAGATTTAGCGGACCCCCTCAAATTTCCTAAAATCTGATAGCCACCATCGTCTGCGTGAATATAAGCCCCATCGTTTGCTTCAAACCGCTGAAAAATCCCCTTGTTCAACTGCAAATATTCAAGATTATTGCTAGCTGATTGAGGTGTGATCCCTTCTGCTTTTAAGTAGGTTAGGGCCAGCTTGAGCGCAAAGCTTTCGTGGTTTTTGCCATCATCCAATTGCCAGTAGAGCAGCATTCGACGCACGCGATTATCTGCATCAAAGACCAGATTATTAAAGCCCATCTGATCCCGTTCGCCCAGCACAGGAGGAGCGGATACTCCAGCGCTGGTTTTATCGTTAATTTGCTCAATACCGATGAGATTCGGCAACTGGCGGTAGGTTTGCAGTAACTTGGCGTAACCTGGCTCAACGGGTAGATCACGGTAAATGTCTAGGCCGATCGCCCGTGGCTTGTGAGCCTGAATTTTCTGTAGCAGTTGAGCCATGACGGTGTCTGAAATGGGCCACTGCTTTGCTTTTTTAAGTCTGTTTCGTTAATGCCAACAATGACAATCCGTTCGTCTGTTGGTTCCAGGGGACGCAGACAGAAGAATTGATCCAGGGCTGTCCACTCCCAAACCTGTAAAATCCCGGTGCAGCGGAGCAGAATGACACATCCAGCAACCCCTGTTGATGTCAGCACAACCCGGTTGCTTAGAAGCCTATATTTCAATGCTGCCCAAAACGATCGGCGATTACCTAACAGCATGATGACAACGTCGGAGAGATCTCTGCAATTGGCTGCCATCAATGGCAGGGAGCTTGTGCTTAGAGTGCCCCCTAATACTCAAAATTTAACTTTTAGGACGTACGCACTTTGCCAAAACCTCTCAGGTTTAAGCACTAGGTTGGCTAAAGGTTCAATTTTGGGTTAAACCTCCGAGGTTTGCGTAAGTCTAACTTCGTTTCAATTTCCGAAATCCTGCTGCCAAATCGTGGGTGAAGAGGCTAGGCTAGCGGATAACTTTTCACACGCTTCAGGTCATGCCAAATCAATTAGCAATCTCGACTCGTGGACTGACGAAGCAGTTCGATCGACACATTGCCGTTAATGATGTTGATCTCCAGGTTGAGGCGGGAGAAGTTTATGGGCTAATTGGTCCGAATGGTGCAGGCAAAACCACCCTGATTCGTATGCTGGCAACGGCAGAAGAACCAACGGTTGGCGAAATTTATATCAATGGTGAGCGGCTGTTGCGGGACCAGGAAAACCCTAATTTGAAGCGGCAGCTTGGCTATTTACCCGATGATTTTCCTTTATATGAAGACTTAACGGTCAAGGACTATCTAGATTATTTCGCCCGTTTGTATCACCTGAAAGAGCCGCATCGTACCCAACGCCTGCGGGAAGTACTGGAATTGGTGCAGTTGACGCACAAACGGAGCAGCCCGATCGCCAACCTTTCCAGGGGAATGAAACAGCGCCTCGGCCTTGCCCGAACAATTATCCATGAACCAGTTGTGCTGCTGCTAGATGAGCCTGTCTCTGGTCTAGATCCCATTGCGCGTGTTCAGTTTCGCGAAATTATCAAAGTGTTGCAGGAAGCTGGGATGACCATCCTCATTTCCTCTCACGTTTTGAGTGACCTGGAAGAACTTTGTACGTCTGTTGGCATTATGGAACTGGGCTTTCTGGTGGAAAGTGCGTCTCTACAAACGCTTTACCGTAGCCTCAGTCGTCAGCAAATTATCCTCTCTACCCTCGAAAATTTGGATGTCCTCGAGTCTGAACTCAAGAATTGCCCCCACGTAGAGGGCTTGGAACGGTTATCGGGAGAAAATCAAAGCATTCGGGTGCATTTCTCAGGGAGTGCGGAGGACAGTGCTGATTTGTTGCGATCGCTTGTCCAGTCCGGCATTCCGCTCACTCAATTTTATCGCACGCAGGAGAATTTGGAAACCATATTCCTCAAGTTGGGCCACCAGCAAACATCCTAAAGAGAAAGGATAAAGGATAAAACGTCCTCATTTCCTATATCCTCACCCCTTTACGCCTTTATCCTTCAGCCTTTAGCCCTTATCCTTCACCCCCACTCCTATCACCTGACTCCCCATACACCTGGAGACTCCTATGACACTCGACTGGTTCTACAAACTCGGCGACTGGAATCCCCAATTCTTTCGGGAATTCAAAGGTCGGGTAAAACCCCGCAACCTGGCGATTACCTTCACGACTTCGCTTTTGATTCAGTTAGTGGTGCTGGCTTACTTTGGAATGGCGTTGCCAGATGGCTACAGTCACTCAAGCCCCTACTGCACAGGCGCGATCGAATATTCAGATTATCTCTGTGTCAACGATTCACTGGGAAATGTAATTGTTAACTGGCAGCGGTGGTGGGATGATCTTTTCCAGTTGTTGAGTTGGGTGCTTCCCTTCGTCGTCTTGATTTCGGGCGTTTATATGCTAATCAGCGACCTGGGCAAAGAAGAACGGCGGGGCACCTTCAACTTCATCCGGCTCAGTCCCCAGTCCAGTCAAAGTATTCTGTTGGGCAAAATTTGGGGTGTTCCGGTTGTCCCATACCTGGCAGTTTTGCTCGCAGTTCCCCTGCATCTGGTAGCTGCGATCGGAGCGGGTATTCCTGCGGATGTGGTGTTTAGCATCTATCTGCTGATGGGGGCGGCTGCCAGTTGCTACTTTACGGGCGCACTGCTGTTTGCATTTCTGGGTGGATTTCAGGGCTGGATTGGAGCGGTCCTTGTCTGGTTTAGCTTCACTATCTTCTTCCAGTTCTGGCAACTATCGAAATATCCAAATTACTTGTACTTTGGACCCAAGCAGTACTTTTGTTTGCCAGTTTCAAGTCATCTTGGTCTGGCAATGACGTTTGTCCTTATTACCTTTGGCACAGCAACTTACTGGCTCTGGCAAGCGGCAAATCGACGCTTCCGCAAACCAGACTCAACCCCTTTGAGTAAGCAGCAAAGCTACCTTGTTACAGCCTGCTTTGAAGTCTGGCTACTGGGTTTTGTCATTCGAGACAGGATGTACCTCACGCCCCTCAACGATTTTGCTGTAGTAGCGTTGGTCAATTTGGTTTGGTTTGTCATTCTGATGGAGGCTTTGATGCCCCAACGACAGATGCTGTTGGATTGGGCACGCTACCGACGAGAGCGGGTTAGCACCGGCAAAAATTCTGGAGCCGATCAATTCTGAAGGAGTTGGTTTGGGGTGAAAAAGCCCTGCATTGCTGGCGATCGCTCTTAATCTTTTAATTACTGCTGCCATTTTCACACCCTGGATCATCACCTGGCCAGATTCGACTCAGCAGTTGCAGGCATTGGCAGCGATTATTTTAGGCAGTTTATTTGTGCTGATTTGTGGTGCGATCACTCAACTCTTGATGTTTGCCAAGTCTCCCAAACGGACCATTTGGGCATCAGGAGCGATCGCAGCCCTTATCTTTGTGCCTCCCACCATTCTGTTCGCGCTGTCGTTCTACCCAAGCCAGGTTCCTGCCGCATGGCTTTTCTCCGCGTTTGCTTTAGCGGCCTTGGGTAATACCTCAATGACGATGGTGTTCACCAGTTTCCTGACTCATCTGGGTGTTCTTACCCTGCTCACTACACGTCTATCTCGTCAACTTCGTAAAGCAGGAGAGTCGGAAACGAAGGCGTTGCTCAAGGGTGTTGATTGATTGAGGATTTGAGGCAGAGGGCAGAGAAGGATAAAGGATGAAGGATAAAAACATTCTTCCTTTCATCACTCGTCTGTCCTCGCCTTATCCTCTTTGTGCTTTTCTTGCTTAGCTTTTTCTGGTTGGTAACTTCAGGGCTTTTTTCACCAAAGTTGGGATTTGGGAAGGACGATCGGCAATAGGAATTTTTGCTCGTTCAAACGCGTTAATCTTACTCTCAGCAGAGCCAATATCCGTTCCCAATTCGGCAATTTGGGAGTCTACGATCGCTCCAGCATGCCCCATGCGCCTACCTCTAGGGGCTGTACGCCCTGCCACGTAAGCAATCACAGGTTTGTCAATAGCTTCGGCGATATAGTGGGCAGCCGCTTCCTCGCTATCTCCACCGATTTCTCCGACTAAAACAATCACTTCCGTATTCTCATCCTCATCCAGAATTTGGAGCCATTGGGGAAAGGACGAACCCACAATGGAATCTCCACCAATGCTGACGCCGATCGATTGCCCGGTTTCCAGCCTTGGTTAGCTCTAAGGCAATCTCATGGGTAAGGGTACCGCTACGACTAATTAACCCGACAGAACCAGGGCTATAAAATTCCGCAGGATGAATACCCAACAGCAACTGACCGGGAATAATGACGCCGGGACTATTGGGGCCAATAACCAGCGTCTCTGTAGCTTCTGCATGGCGCAGCAGGTTCACCATGTCTAGCGGAGGAATGCCAGCACTAATCAAAATGATTTGACGAATCCCGGCGGCGATCGCTTCCAGCGCTGCATCTAAAGCTGCATACGGTTGTGCAAAGATGACGGTTGTATCAATCGTTCCACCAGTAGTAGAAATCGCCGTTTCTACCAGGTCGAATACAGGAACCCCATTTAGAACTCGTCCGCCATAACCTGGACTAACTCCAGCAACAACATTGGTGCCGTATGCCTTCATCAAAGGCGCATAGGTTGAACCAAGGGGATTAGCGATTCCTTGCACGAGGACCTTACTGTCTTGCGTAAAGTTCATTGTGTCTGCTCTCCTGTTCCCCTGATATATCGTCACCATGAGTTTTTATTTGCGTCGAGATAACCGTTTGCAGTCTACAAGAGACCTATGATAGCAAGTTGATAAAGATGGTACAGCCGCCAATCGGTGCTTCAATTTAGAGGAGCAATTCAATAGAATCGACAATTGAATTACTGTTAGGGGCAAACTAACGATCGCCGAGATATGCGAATATTACCTATTTAATTTTCATCCCCGGCAATTTAGCGAGGTAGAAATCGGTGTTTATCAACACTGAGCTACTGCTGGTCTACCGTTAGAATTCCCCTACTTCTACTTAGACATCGATCTGTTTGACTGAATTGAGCTAAGGATTATTACGCTTTTACCCCAATTGCGGAGTAATTCCACAGGAGCTATTCCCATAGACCCTCTCAATCCTGTTGGACTTCCTTCTAAAGTTATGGATGAGTTGAGGGAGTTGGTTCGTTGAGAAAAATGTAAATCAACAGACGTCGAAAACATGCAGAGCACAAGATAAGCATGAAGCAAAAGAGGCGACCGTGCTGCTAATCAGGTAACAGTACTAAAAATTCCTGAGCAGAGATCAGGAATTTCGAGCGATCGCCTTTGCTAGTGAAACCGTTTGGGCAACCGCCTCATCCAAACTATCCACAATTGGGACGTGGCTCTCGGCCAATTGTTCTCTGGCTCGATCGCATTCACTACCTACCAATCGAACCACCATCTGAGGGATGCGGAGGGTATGGGTAATCAGCGTGTCAGGTCTAATTTCACTAACGCCACGAGGTTCCCGTATCCGGCGTTTCAAGAAGTTAGAAATTACCTCAGCGATGTCATCACAGGGAATCAGGCTGCTCACTAAATTGACCAGCAGGACTCGTACCTGCTTTGTTTGCGTCATCAGCTCCAATCCTTTTTCTAGCCGTTCACGCAATGCCGTCGGAGAAGAGTTCCATTGAGTTTCTCCTCCTATATTTAAGAAGCTGGCAGGTTTTCCTCCCGCTTGACAGACAAGATCCAGGGTTGCCATTGTCAAGCCGGCCCCATTGCAGAGAATTCCGATTTGACCATCCGCTTCCATCGGCACAGGAATGCCATTGAGAGCGCTTAAATGGTTGCGATCGGGAATGTTGAGTAACGCCGTCAGGTCAGGATGGCGCGAGAGGGCATCATCGTTCACAGTCACTTTCCCATCCAGCGCCATCACTTCGCCCCTGGAACTAACCCCAAGCGGATTGATTTCTACCAGATCCAGATCTTTTTGTGTAAAGAGCCGATACATCTTTTCCAAGATGGAGCTGACAGAACTTATCAAGTCTCCTTGCAAACCCATTTTGAGTGCTAGCCGACGAGCATAATAGGGAGAAAACTCCTGATCAACGATGACATGCTGCATCTGGTCGATCGCTGACTGCACATCAATTCCCCCTGTTGAGACCCCAACAGCACTGGGCGACGAATTGAGCGATTCAGAATGACAGCTAGATACAATTCGCGATCGGCATCATACTTCGCCTCTGCGAGCAGCACCGTTGGATATTCACCCATAATGGGCAGGTTAAAAATCATTTGGGCAGCGGCAACTGCATCAATGGTGTTTTCGACAAACCGAACTCCGCCAACCCGTCCCCGCCCTCCGATATATACCTGGGACTTAAGAACCACTGGATAGGGAATGTTAAGCCCCTTCAAATCTTTCAGGCGATCGATCCTCTGCGAAGGCAGCACCGGAATGCCCATTTCACGGAATAATTCTTTTGCTTGATATTCCAGCAAATCCATACGCTGCTCTCAAATTTCGCTATTTAATCAGGGTATCAGGTCTTTTGGGGTCTTCAAAGGCCCGCAAGCCTCTAAAAGTTAGAGGCCAAAAATTATGTTTCCCCTGCTGCGTGCTTCCCATCAATTTTGGGAAGTAAATCCAGTTCGTAGAAATGATGAGTGCCACCTATAGCTGCCGCCATCAACATCAGGACATCTTGTGGAGCTAGAACCCCCTCGCTGAAGGCTGTTTACTCCCTCACTCCTGACTCCTCACTCCTCACCCCTTACTCCTCACCCCTGCCCCTGCTGTAAAAGCCAGCTTCAAAATGGGTTAGAGCTGACAAAGCTACTGTGAATTCTTCTAAATTACTCCTGGCTTTTTAATCCAGAGTTGTTAAGAAGAAGATCTCTCCACTCATTGGGTTTTCTAAACTTCTCCGGCTTTTGTGGAAAAGCTCTGTATAAGGTAATTGATTCAGGTGCTGCGCTGGCAGTAGAGGTATCGCTTCATGTCCGAGCCGTGTTCAAGTCGGATGACCGACAAAAATTGCTTTCCCGCTTAATTATTCCCCTTTTCCTAATACTGTTCCCTTCGCCATCTGTCGTAAAGGCTCAGTCAATGCCTCCTGAAGGTTCCAACCGTGTTCTAGCGCAGGTTTCTTCACAGAAGGTTGAATCTGCTCAGGCACTCGTGCAAGAAGGTCAACTGCTGTTGAATCAGGGTAAAGCTCAGCTAGCGTTAACAAAATTTCAGCAAGCAGCCGAGATTTACAAAAAATCGGGCGATCGTAGAAGCGAGGGAAACGTTCAATTTTGGGCAGGAGTTACTTACGGCACCTTGGGAAACTATCAAAGTGCCGCTAATTCCTACAAGCAAGCCCAGACTATTTATCATGAGGTGGCCGATCCTTTGAAGGAAGGGACGGCGTTTAACAGCATTGGGGAATCTTATTACCGCTTGGGCCAACTTGATAAAGCCGCTGAATTCTATAATCAAGCTCTGAAAATTTACGAGCGAATGGATGGTACCAGTGAGGTTTTGATCCGTTGGGGAACAACCCTCAACAATGTAGGTGCCGTTTACGACGATCGAAAAATTACGACGCGGCTTTGAAGTGGTACCAGGAAGCGTTGAGACTTCGAAAGCAGCTCGGCGATCGTGTAGGACAGGGCACCACTCTCAATAACTTGGGTAGTGTGTACTACAACAAAAGGGATTATCAGAGTGCGCTGGATGTCTACCAGCAAGCCTTAGCTCTCCGTCAAGCAGACAATGATTTTCGAGGGCAAGCCAACACCTTAAGCAATATTGGGTTTGTCTGTCATGCCGCAGGTCAACGCGAAAAGAACCGTAACAGAGCAGGAGAGTGGTACTCGAAGGCACTGGAGTACTATCAAGCGGCCCTGAAAATTCAGCAGAAGCTGGGCGATCGTGCGGGCGAAGAAATAGCCCTCTATAACATTGGGAAGATCTACAACTCCCAGGGAAACCAGTTGAAAGCACAGGACTATTACCGACAAGCGCTAAAAATTCGAGAAGAGATGGGCGGCAAGTCTGGTGGAATTATCAAGGGTAATATCAGGGCGATCGAGAGTAACTAAAGCACTTGATTCCCTTTCAGATGAAATTAGCCTCTGCTTTTGATGCTCCAATATAATGAGGAACTTTCATTCTTGAAAAGGAATTAAAGCCGTTTCATCTATCTAGTTCTACAAAGGAACGGAAATTAAATAACTTCAATACTTTTTGTACGGGCGAACAGCCGTTCGCCCCTTCAGAAGACAAAATATTCAGCCTTATTTAATCATCTAGAAATTGCTGCACCGAATTTACGCATTTCAACCAAGACCTCGGAGGTTTAAGCCCCGATATTGGTCATAGGTTCAGTTTTTGAATGAGAACCTCTGAGTTTTGCGTAGGTTCTAGCTGTAATAGCAGGGGCATCAAATTTGATGCCCCTGCTACGGCATTTCAGCGTATGCTAGAAAATTCACGGAGTGAGCCACAAGTAAAGCTCTGAGGTTCCGTGTCTCTCCCGCTGTCAATGGGATAAGCGTCGCTCTTAATTAAGAAGGGCAGGTGAAGAGCCAGATAGGTTAAGGTTAGATTAAGAAGAGAGTGCTATAGTCAAAAACAGCGACTTCAATCAATTACCTTGCTTAAGCTTTACCTTTAGTTTTACGAATTCAATACAGTTTTTAATATTAAGGGAGGGGAAATGGATCGATCTGACTTTTTCTATCCTCGTTCTCGTTATCGGGGACAGGTTAAACCACAAAACCTTGTATTTAACGCCAACCTGCAGGAATTTTCGCAGCGGGTTAGCTATATTTGCTGCTTAGAAACGGGCGGCAAGCTTTCTCCAGAAGAGTCTTTTCAGGAGATAAAATCCCTCTGGAAGCAGCTTAAGAAAAGCAAGAAACAGCTCGGAATTGGTGACCCCTCAGCTGAACAAGGGGATGAGTAAGAAAAATGACTGAGGACTGAGTGCTGAGAAAGAGGCTAGTCTTCGGTACTCTCTGAAGCAGATCCTAAGCGGCTGAGGCTAAAGATTGAGCAGCAAGAACCTTCTGGTAATAATCATGGAGTTGCCGAGTTGCCGCTGCCCAACCCCATCGTTCAGCTTCACGGCGGGCATTACGCCGCAAAGTCTCCCGCTCCTCGGGGTTGGCTAGTAAGTTCTGAGCCGCCGCGATCGCTCCATTCTCGTCCGTGGGATCAAATAAATAGCCATTAACTCCATCTTCTACAATGTCAGGGATGCCGCCTGATCTTGCCGCAACTACTGGACATCCTGCTGCCATCGCTTCTAGCAAGACTAGACCTAACGTTTCGGTTCTTGATGGGAATATAAAGGCATCTGCTGAAGCAAACGCGGATGCAAGTTCTTGCCCCTGCAAGTAGCCCACAAAATTAGTCGGAGTTCCAGTAAAATAGCTCTCCAATGCTTGCCGATGGGGCCATCTCCCACCAACGCTAGCCTTGCTCCGGGAATGGCTTCCATTACTGGCCGAATCCGCTCGATTTCTTTTTCGGCTGACAGTCTGCCTACATACAATAACAAGGGGTTTCAGGACTGCCCTGGCTCAAACGCGTTCGCATCTCAGGGCTTGCTAAGTAAGGCTGAAAGGTTTCGGTATCGACTCCTCGCTGCCAGAGGTCAACGCGCTCAATGCCATGCTCGGTTAGAGTCTGCATCATGGCGGTAGATGTACACAAATTGAGGGCAGCCTGATTATGTCCAGCTTTTAGCAGTTCCCAAAGCAGCCCTTCCAGCATTCCCAAACCATAGTGTTGCAGGTACTCTGGCAGATGGGTGTGGTATGACGCAACCAAAGGAACGTTATGAGCTTTGCTATAAAACAACCCTGCTAGACCTAAAACCGCAGGGTTAACGACATGAATAACATCGGGGTTAAATCGTTGTAGAACATACCCGATTGATGGACGGGGCAGCGCCAGCTTTAGCTCCGGGTAGAGAGGCAGTGGAAACCCCGATACACCATAAATTTTGGCTCCTTTGTATTCCGTTAAGCCACCATCAGGTGCAATAACTAGAACCTGGTTGCCGATTCGCTGTAGGTGGTCAACTGTGTGCCGTAAGCGTGTGACGATGCCATCAACTTTGGGTAGGAAGGTTTCGGTAAATAGGGCAATGCGCATAAATGGCCGAACTATCCTCCTCACGTTTAACGCTGATAGCAACTAACGACGCCAGGTTACTTTTGGTAGTATCTGGGACTCGTCAACACGCTGCTTGTATTTCATCGCAAAGTTGAGCAGTGAGTCAAGCAGGGAGTCAGACAAATAATGGGGTTGGGCCCTAAATCCAACAGTTTTGTGTTTTTGGCGTTGAAGTAGTGCTCCTCCCGTTCGATCCGGGGATTCTCCAGATGGTTGACTTCCACATGCAGACCTAGCGTTCTGCCTGCTTTTTCGACCATGATGGCCAAATCACCGACACTGAATTGCTCAGTGAACTGGTTGAAGACCCGGAATTCGCCTGAGTTGGCAGGATTTGCGATCGCAAGCTCCACACATCTAACCGTATCCCGGATGTCGAGGAAGCCACGAGTTTGGCCACCTTTGCCATAAACCGTTAGAGGATGACCGATCGCTGCTTGAATACAGAAACGGTTGAGCGCTGTACCGAATACGCCATCGTAATCAAGTCGGTTGATCAACAGCTCATCCATACCTGTTTCTTCGGTTAGCACACCATAAACCACGCCTTGATTCAGGTCGGTTGCCCGTAAGCCCCAAATTCTGCAAGCGAAGTGGATGTTGTGTGAGTCATGAACCTTACTCAGGTGATACATGCTGCCAGGTTGCTTTGGATAGGGCAACGTATCCTTGCGGCCATTGTGCTCAATGGTGATGTAGCCTTCTTCAATGTCAATGTTGGGTGTGCCGTATTCTCCCATCGTCCCCAGTTTGACGAGGTGACAGTTGGGGAAGTCTTCTTTCATTGCATAAAGCAGATTCAGCGTTCCCGCTACGTTGTTGACCTGAGTCATTACGGCGTGCTCGCGGTCAATCATCGAGAAGGGAGCCGATCGCTGTTCACCAAAATGAACGATCGCCTCTGGTTCAAATTGACGCAGGGCTTTGCTTAAAAACTCGTAGTTTGTGATATCGCCGATGAATAAATCGATTGATTTACCTGTTAACTCTTTCCAACGCTGAATTCGCTGATGAATCGGGGCGATCGGGGTTAGTGTCTCTACACAAATTTCCAGATCCCAAAGTCGCCGAACCAGGCTATCTAGAATCCCGACTTCATAGCCCTGATTAGAAAGATACAGTGCAGTTGCCCACCCGCAATAGCCGTCGCCACCAATAACTAGGACTTTCATCTTGCCAAACTTCGCTTGCAGATACTCCGCTAAATCTACCAGGTTTATGACCCAACTGTGCCATCTATTTAGATAGAGAAAGAAGTGAATAGTAAGGATAAACGATAAGGAATAAGGGCTAAAGGATAAGGCAGGTTTATTAGTCTTTAGCTTCTGGCCTTCATTCCTATTGCCCGATTTCTCATTTCGCACCCTTCCCTACAGCGGAACTTCCTGAATATCCTCGAAGTTAAGCAGAACACGAACGTTGGCTTCCGTTTGCAGTACATCAAAGTCACTCTCTCCCTATCCATTGGCCCAAAGCACCGAATGGCAAAGCTACACGTTTCGCATGGGGTTGATTGGGAAATGTGGGGAAAGGATTCTCCTTGCTGGTAACGCTTGAGCCAGTGGGTTAGCTGAGTTAACAGACGGGAAAGATCCTGACGGGTTTGTTCATGCTTGGTGATGTCATAGTGAATCACTAGACTTTGGGCTTCGGGAACCGATCCCTGCTCTCCTTTTGATTGAAAGAACCAGTAGGTCATCGAAATTTGTTCAGGAGCATAACCGCTGGTTTCAGTTAGGACAAATGGATAGAGGCGACTCTGCCAATTTTGTATTAGCCAACGAGAATTGTGTGGACGTGAATATGTTTTCCAATCCAGAATCTTTGCTTGTTGTGGACTAGAGAGAAGCAGGTCGTAAACAACAGTCAGCAAATACCCTTCAAATTCCAGCGTTCGGGTATATTCACTCTGGCGCAGAACGTTTCCATCGTCTGCGACGATCGCCAGAATCGTTGACGCCGAATTCGAGAATGCTGTGAACCATTGCTGAAGTTGAGCGTCTTCCTTAATGAACGGGTCAATGGGTAACCCAAGCTGCCACTGCTGCATCAATAAATGAAAACGGTTGCCCTGACTTAACTTTTCCTGCTGCTCCGGTGGGTTGGGGAAGCAAGCTGCTCTAGATAAACATGTTGAAACTTACGAGGACAGGTTTCCAGCAGATTCAACTGCCCCTGAGACAGCCGTAGAGGAAAGGATGAAGGATGAATGATGAAGGATGAAACCTCCCTGTGTCTCCTTTATCCTTTATCCTTTCGCCTTTATCCTTTATTTCATCCTCACCCCTCATTCCTCACCCTTTAGTCAAGACAAACACACTTCCCTCATTTCCTCGCCCAATCCGAAGGTCCTCATCCAGATAGGTAATGTCTAGCCAACCTTGCTGGTCACGGTTCTGAATATTGAAGTCGATCGCGGGAAACTTCTGTCCGGCTTCAATCTGCTGAATAAAGCTGCTGGGGACTGGTAGCCAATAATTCGCCTTAGCCCGACGATCGATCGCTCAAATTTGACTTCTACCCGCCGTTCGGATACGGGCTTGAATCGTGCGGCGACGCTTACCAATCCTTCTAGAAGCGGAAGACCGTAAACTTCAGCAATATTGTAGACCTTCAGCTCTGCAACACGGATGCACTGATAAACCTGTCCAAGGTTCAAAAATGGAACCTGGTCAATTCCTAATATGCCGCGACTGTCTGTATAAATAAGCCGCCAGTCGCCTTCAAGTAAATTACTAGCCTCCACCGGGCAAGAGGTAGGGTTTCGGTCCTCTAGCTGGGCGATCGCAGATAAAATCGCCTGCTTGTCGGCTCCTGTTGCCAACAGCCCCCGATTTTTGCCAGAAATTGCTTCTAATAGTGATGCCTTACCAATCATTTCTAAATGTTCCTTAGGTTAATGGGGAATCCTTAAGGCAGAAAAAATCTTGCAATTGATCTTTATAGTGATACACTCTGGGTGTTTCATCCGGAGGATGGTGGATATTCTATCCATGATGTCTAACGATCTAATATAGAAGGATCGACTTAATGATCTGAGTTAATCCCCAAAGCTAGTTTTCTGAAGGATTGCGCTGATCAGTTCTCTAACCCCATTTTGGAAGATATGACCTATAATCCCTCTCTCCGTGAAGAACCGCGCGAACAGCGAGCAGCTGTGATTCCTCTCAAGCAAGAATCTTCAATTCTGGATTGGTTGGAAAACACAGGGCGCTTACTGGCTCGAGACAACGCTGAAGTTGACTACCTGGATGATGAAGGGGAGGAACTCAACGATCTGATGGCGGGTGACGATGGCAGTTTTGATTTGGATGATGACGACGATGATCTCGATTTAGATGATTAATTCGTTTCATCTAATGTAAATATCTGATAAGAATTGTCGAAGTTTCCGAGAATCAACGGAAAACGCGTGTGTAGTGTGTGGAGTGAGATGAGAGATTTGTGGACGCAAAGTTATTTTCAAGCCGATCAGTAAATCTTTCAGGGGCACTGCTGTTTATGCTCCTGGCTTTTGGGTTGAGTGCGGCAGCGTTGTTTCTGGACCTGTCTGCGGGACGGTTTGGTCAGCTTTTATCGCTTACTTTACCGTTATGGGTCTGTGCTCTAGCGAGTGCAGGCCTTGGGTTTTGGGTCGTTCCCTTACTTCGATCGCTCAAAGCTGGACAGGTCATCCGTGAAGATGGTCCCCAGGCGCACTTAAAGAAAGCAGGCACCCCACAATGGGCGGCATCATTTTTGTGCCTGTTGCGGTGGCGATCGCATTGCTTTGGACTGGTTTTTCTAGCCAAGTAGTTGCCGTATCGGCCTTGACGCTGGGCTATGCCGCGATCGGCTGGCTAGATGACTGGCAGATTATTCGGTACAAGTCAAATAAAGGCATTTCTCCCCGCATGAAGTTGGGGCTGCAGATTGGGTTCGCTGCTCTATTCTGCCTTTGGTTGCTTTGGAGTCAGCCAATTAGTATCACAACGCTAGCTCTTCCGTTTGGTCTTGCCCTACCCTTGGGCTTTGCCTTTTGGCTACTTGCAGGGTTTGTGTTGGTGGCAGAGAGCAATGCAACCAATCTCACTGATGGACTGGATGGGTTGGCGGCAGGAACAGCTTCGATCGCCTTACTTGGCCTCGGTGCTTTGATCGCTCCCACCTCACCTGATGTGATGCTTTTCTGTGCCTGTCTTAGCGGCAGTTGCTTAGGGTTTCTGGTTCATAACCGTAACCCAGCCCGTGTGTTCATGGGAGACACAGGCTCTCTGGCTTTGGGGGCGCGCTTGCAGCGGTTGCGATCGTCAGCAACAGTTTGTTTGCGCTGTTGATTCTAAGCGGTTTGTTTCTGGTAGAAACGCTTTCTGTAATAATCCAGGTCAGCTATTACAAGGCGACGAAAGGGCCAGACGGCATTGGCAAACGTTTCTTTAAAATGTCTCCTTACCATAACCATTTGGAGCTTTCCGGTTGGTCGGAAACTCGAATTGTTGCTCTCTTCTATATCGTTAGCGGTCTGCTGGCATTTCTGACCCTAGCGATTTGTCGGTAGATATTTGGAGTTCAAATCTATCGTTGTTTACGGGGAATATCCTTGTGACAACGATGGATTTTTGCTCTACAGTTCCTTCTCCTGTTCATCCATAGGGGATATTTGAGGAGTACAATATCTGCTATTATGGTGTCTCCACCTGGAGAGGTGGCTGAGTGGTCGAAAGCGGCAGATTGCTAATCTGTTGTACGGATCGAAAGGCCGTACCGAGGGTTCGAATCCCTCCCTCTCCGTTTCAGTTTTCAGTTCAAGTGATTCACCTTAGAGGGCACCACCGTTGTTGGTGCTCGTTGCTTGTGCGATCGTTGTGGAAATTCAAGGAATTTAGCGTTCGATGAAAACAGTTGCTTCAGCAAGCCGTTTCAAACTCAGCAAAGCAATTCTTCTCGCTTTGATGACCTTAGGAACTGGGTTTCTGGCAGCGGCCTGCCAAGAGGCTGCCCCCTTCAGGAACTCAGCAGGGAAGCGCTTCACCTTCGTCCAGTTCTCCCACGGCCAGTGATGCGAAAGGATTAAAGATTAGTTCACTCTTGCCTGCTACAGGTGACCTTGCCTCGATCGGTCAGCCAATGCTAGATGCCGTTCCGTTGCTGGTTGAAAAGGTTAATAGTTGCGGTGGGGTTAATGGTGCCCCGGTGACACTGATTCCTAACGCGGATGACCAAACTAATCCCCAAGCTGGCCTGGAGGCAATGACCCGGTTAGCAGAAGTCGATAAAGTTGCTGGTGTTGTTGGGTCGTTTGCTAGTAGTGTCTCAACCGCTGCCATTCCAGTTGCAGTCCGTAATAAAGTGATGCTTGTTTCTCCCGGCAGCACCAGTCCTGTTTTTACCGAGCGGGCCAAGAAGGGAGAGTTCCAGGGATACTGGGCAAGAACGGCTCCACCCGATACTTATCAAGCACAGGCACTCGCTAGGTTAGCGTCTGAAAAGGGAGCAAAACGAGCAGCGACGGTCGTTATTAACAATGACTACGGTGTGGGGTTTGAACGAGAATTTGTCGGAGCGTTTGAAAAGCAGGGGGTGCGATTTCTAACAAGGCTAAACCCACCCGCTATGACCCCAAAGCAACTACATTTGATACCGAAGTTCAGGCAGCGTTTGGGGGAAACCGGACGCAGTTGCGGCTGTTCTTTACGCAGAAACTGGCAGCTTATTGCTCAAATCCGCGTTTGAGCAAGGGCTGAGCAAAGGTGTTCAGATTCTATTAACTGATGGCGTTTACTCTCCCGATTTTCCAGGACAGGTCGGCAAAACATCAGATGGCAAATTCATCCTGGCAGGAGCGATGGGCACAGTTCCCGGTGCAAATGGAAAGGGACTTGACGCGCTAACCAAGCTCTGGCAAGAAAAGAAAGGTAAACCCATCAGCGCCTATGTACCCCATTCGTGGGATGCCGCTGCCCTACTAGCATTAGCAGCACAAGCAGCAAAATCAAACACGGGTGATGGTATTAAGAGCAAGATTCGAGAAGTATCCAACCCACCCGGCATTGAAGTAACGGATGTGTGCGAAGGACTGAAACTGCTGCGCGAAGGGAAAGATATTAACTACCAGGGGCCAGCGGAAATGTAGACATTGACGCAAATGGTGACGTTGTAGGCAGTTACGATGTCTGGAGAGTTGAGGATGATGGCAAACTGAAGGTCGTCGGCAAAGTAAGTCCCAAGTAGAAAGGATGGTGGACCTAAGAAGGTAAGGATGTGCGGCGTTAGCCGCCATCGTTAACAGCTCCATAATCATTATGATTTGTGCACTACCGAAAGGATATGGGGTACAGGATGGGAGAGGAGGTTTGAGTTTGTCCTTTGTCCCTAAAGCCTGTACCCCATTCTCATTGCTACCTTATCGGCTAAATTCTCCAAAGGTATAGGCAACCCCAGCAAAAGCCAATATCAAACTTGTCGAGTGGTCCAATATTAACGCCTACGGTAGCAGCAAACTGGGGCGTCAGAGGAATATCTACCCCAGCAGTAAGCAGGAGGTCCGCATTGCTGTCATTGCCCGTCGAAAACGAGGCTCCAATCCCGGCATAGGGAGCTAATCGAATATAGTCAGACAGTCTGATGACTGAGAAGTCGTAGGTAATTGGGAGCAGGAAGGTTGCATTCCCTTCAAGCAGAACAGCGGGTCTAAACGAGAAGTAGGAACCCAGAGCAATCTTGCTGTAAATTGCGGCGCTAGTCTCTCCAAGGGCACTGTCTCCCCGGCCCCTAAGTTTACACCAACCCCAGATAGCTTGGATTTGGGCGGGGAGGTTGTCTGGGAACCAGTTCAGTGGCGTAGACAGCGGGCGTGGTAATCGTCCGGGTTGCAAAGGTATACGCTAATCCCAGGAGAAATCCAATTTCAAACCGATTGATTGGGGCAATGTTTACTCCAGCAGTTAATGCCAGTTGGGGATTGATCGGATAATCTAATCCGCCTGTAAGCAGTAGGTCAGCATAATCCTTGCCTGTGGAAAACGTGGCCCCAATTCCAACGTAGGGCGATACCGTTCCCGGACCCCCATTTGGAAAATCGTAGGTAAATGGAAGCAGGAAAGATACATCATCCTCGACTAAGATTGCGGGACGGAAGGACAGGTAAGAGTTCAAGGCAAATTTACTGAAGGCCGCAAAGCTGATTGATCCCAAAGCGGAGTCTCCACCGGTACCAAAGTTAGCGCCGATCCCGATGTAGTCAAACTGGTAACGGGTAGCTGCAGGAATAATAGGAGTTTCTGAGGGGGCTTGCGCCAGCAATGCTTGTTCAGGGAAGTAATGGCCTGTGCAAATAGCGTCTGGTCAGACAGCGTAAAGATTTGATCCTGCAGGCCGTTGGCAGACGTTGTTACTGTTCCGGGAAGTGGCGGATTTACCTGAATTGATTGGGCTTCGTCAACCTGAAGTGTCTTTTCGGAGCTGAAGTCTGAAGCGCTAAGTGTTGGTTGGGCGATCGTTGACCCGTTAGGAGAAGTGTTAGTCAGGTTAGAAATTAGATCGTTCTTTGCTGTAAAAATTGCTCCTTCTGGTTTTCGTGTTGAAGAGCCGATTTTCTGACTACGATCGTTGGAACCCAAATTACCCTTAAGAATCGACTGATGGGAGTCCTTTGCGATCGATGTGTTTGCACTTTGACTGGGCTGCGAGGTAACGGTATTAGCAGTGCTTACTACCGAATCTGCCTTCGCTGCCAAATGACCTCCTACGATCGCAGAAACGGTAAGACTAAGGGATAGAACAGTTCTTCTGAGCACAAGAGCAGGTTTCACAGGTACTCCTCCACACTAAGATCGATACAACAGTTGAATGGCAAACAAAAACGTTCTGCATCAACTACGTGCAACAGAAACTGGCATGGTTTGATGCAAAACTGTCAAAACAAGGCCCCATTGTTTAAATGGAAACTCTTTTCCTGGCGGCAACCGTTTGGTTGAATAATGTTAAGAACATTTGATAATTAGTCCGTTGAACGTGGTAGTCATGGGCTAAGAGCTTGCTGCAACTATTAGTAAGGGGACTGAAAAACAGATACTTACTAGCATTAATTGCTAGCACCGCAGGATTAATTGAAGATGCTGCGATCGCAAATCATCCTCAATAGAAAAATTGTACAAGAAACCTTTATAAGTCGGTTCGTTTTATCTAAAAGTTCCTTCTATACAGGCAGTTAAGTAGGTGGACGAAATCAAACTAAATTTGCTGAAAGACGATACCTATCAGCGGTTGGCAATCAGTAGTTGATTATCCCAAGTTTAGTTGTGCGCCTATTTAAACGTTTATTCGCCTCATTATTTCAATAAATTATCTAACTAGAATTAAATTTAACTAAACTGTTAAAAATAAAACAACTTTCTTTTAGAAGCTACTTTGAGATAGATCTAAGGATTATGAATTACATTACATCGAACATTCTGCCTGTACGGGTGAAGTATTCGGCATGTGGCTGTGATTGAGTTGCAACGCTTTTTGCTCAAATGCTTCGCTTCTACCAAATCTCGAACTTATTTAATTCGTATTCCTAAGACGTGACAGATGGTAGGAAATGGAACAAGAACCAATGCAGGAGTTGATAAATCTTGGCCTGCAGCTATAGCGATCCTATTTGGATTGTGAGAAAGATTTTCACTGCAAACCTTTCTCACAATCCAAATCATGCATGAAATTTAGAGGATCGGGGTAACGCAGCCGAACTAACCTAATAAGGCGATCGCTTCTGCCACACACCGGGAAACAAACGGTAGAATTGCTTCGTTCTGGCTGTGTGCCTTGCCTTCAATAAAGACTACCAGCAGATAGGGAAGGTGCTGATGAGTTCAATGTAGGCGGCGTCATGGCGAACCTGGCTGGTTAGTCCTGCTTTAGACCACACATGGGTATCCAGGGGAAGACCTGCCCCAAGAACCCCGTCACCTGGTTTTCCAGGTCAGCCGCTAATTCCTCTGGGTTGAGCGATCGCCTCATTAATGCCATCATTTCCTGCGATCGTGCGGCTGAAACTGCCACTCCTCCTACAATGCTATGCAGAAGGCGGGCCGTGGCGTTGGTCGTCAACATGTTGCGGTTTTCCATCAATTCGCCTAAAAACGCCCGCTCTCGCCCATAGGGACCATCACACCAGGTTTTTTGGTTGACGTTGATAGTTTCCAATTCTTGCCAGCCGAGGGACTGAAAGTAGCGATTGACAATATTGCGTTGCTGCTGCCAGGTATCGAATGGTCCGGGAGGGAGTTCAGGGCCGCTAGTTGTCCCGCTGAGTATATCGACCACCAAACCTGTAGCATCATTGCTTGAATCAACAATCATGTCTTTCACGGCTCGATTCAATTCAGCTGAGGGTTGAATCATGCCGCGCTCTAGCCATTCATGCACTGCAACCAGGTAAAACAGCTTTATAACGCTAGCAGGGTAAATTCGTTCGACTCCCCGGTAACTATAGCCTCGTGGAGAGTATTTCCAGAACTCAACTGAGCTGATTGCACCGCCTGTGTTGATGGGTGCAGGGGGATCATAAACAAGCCACGTCATCGCAATCTGGTTACGAGCTAATCCTGGAAATTCTGCCCAAGTCGCCTCCAGAATCCGATCGCCCAACTCTTCCAACTGTCCATCTTTATGGAAAACCATGCGCCCCTTTCCATCACGCAAAAACGTCTTCAATAGCAAATGCCCTAAATGCTATCCAGCATAGGCTTGCTTTAATTTATCAATATCGTTCTTCTTCATTCTTAGCATTGCCTGCATGGCTCTTTGAGATTGTTATCAAACCACAGATATGGAGTGGACCGTTGCGTGTTTTGCAGAATAGTTCTCCTGATCTTTGTTAGTCCAGTAGAGCTGAAAAGTTCTGTCTGTAGTTTCTCCATGCTTTTATAAAAACTTTATATTCAAATTGAGCCAATAAAGAAACCATCAAAATCCTGATTCAACTCATATAAACTCAAAGGTTCGATGATTCGATGAAACTAACATTTTTTAAGGTGGGTTCACCTGTGTCGCTTGGGCCTGAAGTTTCATTCAATCTCCCACATCTGCATGGTAAGCGTTAGGAAAAATCTTCAACAGATCAGATTTAGATGGGTGCAATTAGCAAATTCAAAGAGTCCGAACCGGTTCGGCTTGACCGCAATTAAAAATGAGGTGCTTTCGGGAATAACTGTGGCCTTAGCGCTCATTCCAGAGTCTTTGGCTTTTGCTGCAATCGCGGGCGTTAACCCCATGGTGGCTCTATACACGTCCTTCTGCATGGCAGTTGTAATCTCCATGGCAGGCGGGCGGCCAGCAATGATCTCGGCGGCAACTGGCTCGATGGCACTCCTGATGACGGGCCTAGTGGCGAAGCATGGGGTCGAATACTTATTTGCTGCAACTATCCTGACTGGAATTATTCAGTTTTTAATGGGGATTTTTAAGCTAGGAAAGTTCTTCAAATTCATTCCCCAGTCAGTTATCGCTGGATTTGTTAATGCGCTCGGTATTCTAATTTTCATTGCCCAAATCCAGCAAATCGTGGGTCAGCCCTGGCAGGCCTATGGAATGGTGGCGATTACGCTGGCGATCGTCTATCTATTCCCACGGATAACGCGAAGCATTCCCTCCCCATTGGTGGCGATCGTTGCGATGACGGTTGTTGCAATAGTAACCAGGATGCCTATTCGGAGGGTTGGAGACATTGGGGAAATCACCCGCAACTTGCCCGTATTGCATATCCCTCATGTCAATTTCTCTTTGGAAACCCTCGCAATCATCCTGCCCTATTCCCTCACGCTTGCGATCGTTGGGCTTTTGGAATCGTTGTTGACCGCGGCCCTAGTGGATGATCTCACTGATACAGGCAGTTCCAGAAATCAGGAGGTTCGCGGACAGGGAATCGCTAACATTGTGACCGGGTTTTTGGGCGGCATGGCCGGTTGCGGCATGGTCGGCCAATCCATTATCAATGTTCGTTCCGGTGGGCGGAAGCGTCTATCTACAGGGGTGGCTGGCGCATTTCTGCTGTTCTCTATTTTTGTGCTGCGGGATCTCGTTCAGCAAATTCCGATGGCAGCCCTAAACGGCGTCATGATTATGGTGGCGTTTGAGACGTTCGACTGGAAGTCACTCAAGACGTTGCAGAGAATGCCCTTGAATGAGGCAATCATTATGCCTGTCACAATGGTTGTTTCTTTATGCTCGCACGACTTGGCAAAGGGGTTTTGGCCGGAGTGGGAATCAGTTTGCTGATGTTTGGTTGGCAGGTTGCTCAAATTCGGGCAAATGCGTTTATTGGCCAGAATGGCATGAAAGTCTACAATATTTCCGGTCAACTCTTTTTGGCTCTGCAGAGCACTTCGTAGATCTCTTTGATTACAAACAGGATCCCCAACAGATTGTCATTGACTTCAGCCAGTCTCACGTTTGGGACCATTCTGGCGCCAATGCGATCGCCCGAGTCATTGATAAATATCATCGCCTGGATAAGACGATTACTCTGGTAGGATTGAACCTCGAAAGCTACACCTTTGCCCGCCGTTCGGGCGTACCTGAGCATACGGTTGCCCGAAGCGATGACTCGCTGATGGTCATCTAAAGCATTACAGAACCAAGATTTTCTACAAGATACAAAAGACCAGATGGGGGTAATCGTCATAACACGACAATTACCCCCATCTGTTCTCTGATTCTGATTTTTATACAGTTGCCGTTCTAACTAATTGTCAGAGGCAAAATCTAGCGGGTCAGCATTTTAGTTTTCTTGCCCTGTCGGTCACTATCCAGATTTGACGTTAACTGAGCTGATGACCTTGAAAACCTATTTGCAAGCTTCTCACCAAGTTTCAATTTACCGTTAAGGATGTCGTCGGAAACTAACGTTCCACCAAGGATAATGGCGATCCACACAAGTGCTAGCTCCACGTTTCGTACCTCCATCGCTGATATGGCTAGATTATCTAAGTCGAAGAAGGTTCACTTCCTACTTCCAGTTCACCCAATCGGATGAAGAAGCGGTTTTTACGGAGCCTATTGGTGAAATTGGCGAAAAGACTGATATCCCTCCTGCGGATCATACAGATGGCATTGATCAATGATTGACTGCATTAAAGGCCAGGAGAAACGGCATTCATAGAGGTACTCACCCCAATTCTGCTGAAGGCTGCGATGCGCCAGACGCAGGTTATAGGAAGGAATGGCCGTAGAGAGATGATGGGGAACGTGGACGTTGATATGGTTGCAAAGAAGCTCTACCCAAGCTGGATAATCACAGTGGACTGTGCCCGCGAGTTGAGCTTTGGCGGCATCCCATTGCTCCGGTTCCTGAAAGCTAATGTCCGGTGCCGTATGGTGAACCAGAGTAAAGGTACTCATCCAAAAATGAAATACGAGCCAGGGCATCAGCCAGAATTTGACAAATCCCCAAACCCCCGTGGTCGCAATCAGAATCGGAAAGACGATCGCGGCAAATCCAATTACTACGCCTACGGATAATCTGATCTTTGATCGATCTTTAGGCTCAAAATTAGACGGGTTGAAGTGGAGGGCTGCCCAATGGACTGTTGAAGCTAGCCACCAGAACCATCCACGCATAGCCTGGTAGCCTTTCTGTCCTGGGGCACCCAAACCTGCATAAAACTCTGGCCGTAGCGGTTGCCAAGCATTGTCTACATCCATTTTGTTTGTATGATTATGGTGGTGGTCGTGCATAATCCGCCAGCTATGAAATGGATAAATCAGCGGCAGCATAAATATATGACCGACCAAGTCGTTAACCCAACGGCGCTTGGCGAATGAACGGTGCCCACAATCATGCCCAATGACGAAGCAGCCCGTCAGCGCCGTCCCAGTAAAAATCCAGGCAATTGGTAATAAGAACCAGGGACTAGCAGCCAAACTCAGATATCCCAAACCAGCCATTAATCCAGTTCTCAGCGCTGCATTCCAGGCTTTTTGCTTATTCTTTTGAAAGCATTCCTTCGGTAAGGTCTTGAGAATATCCTTCAAACGAAGCTTTGAGTAGACGAGTTAGAAGCCGGAACATCGGGCACCAGAGTTGATGCAGTCATGAACAATTTATTCTCCAGGGTCTTAGGTGATTGAGCAAAGGCGCAAAAAAACCTGCTTGCAATACAGCGGTCAGCAGGCACTAAGTCACAACATTTCAACGGTTTACGGTTAAAGCCCAAAATCCCATTTGCGATAGTTGTGCTCTCAAACCACAAACAGTTTTTATTATCTAGTTACAAATCCCAAACCTTTATACCACACCTCAGAGTTAGTCTGCCCAATCTACTCACGATTACGACAATAGATTGATTTCGGAAGAAAAATATAGGGATCAAAGATGGTAGGGTTTAATTTTATTCTCTTGTTGTCTTTTTATTCGGTTATGTGAACACAATCTAAAGGGGGAAGCTAAATCGCCAAGTGCGGTAGTATCGAATAACCATGTGTAAGCTAAATAACACTTGTCATGGAGCCATCTTCTCTGCTCACTGAGGTGATCCTGACTCACCCACGTCAATTAATAGGGAATGTTCATCTAGATTGGACACCTCAACCGGGCGCGTACCTCGATTTAGAGGGGCAAACCTACGCAGTTTTGGAACGTCGTCATCGCTATCAATTACGTTCGGGTCGTTATAAGCTTCATAAAGTTTCCCTCTATGTACAGTCAGCAGAGCGGCCATCAGAGAAAAGTTTAGTTGATGGCCGTTGGGTTGTGGGAGAAGCAAGCTGCTGTTTCAATGCCCGTTCTGAGTTAATTCGCTGTGCTGTCAATCCCAGTGGGCCCTGTAATAGCTGTCGCTATTACGAGCGGCTAGATGTAGAAAATGCCCACCCCTACCCGAATCCAAAGGTTCCTAGGTTTTGTTTCAGTTTCTCGCTTTAGTTCAGGCTCCATTTGCCAGTACCTCTCCTGCTGTAAGACGCATACCGTTAGCAAAATCCCAGCCCGATTGAGGTCTTTTTCCGGCTAGTTGAACTTCACGCAGCAATAGGAATCCATCACCTGTTTTTACAATTGGTCCTAATCCTTTATAAACATCGACAATTTCGCCCGGTTGACTCACCGTCTGGCTTAAAGCTGGCCAATCTTTCTCGAAAATGTGAAATTCGGGCGGCAGATCGCGCCAGTAGGATGGGTGGATGGGAGCTGTAGCGGTAATTTTTAGCGCATCTCCCCGAAACACCGCACTGCAATTAGGGAAGAATCCTCGAATGTGATTATGAAGGGCGATCGCAGATTTCGTCCAATCCAGCCAATAGTCTTCCTTCTTCAGCAACGGTGCGTAGGTTGCTTGTGCATTATCCTGAGGAACAGGCTGAATTGACTGTTGGTGTAGTTTAACCAGCGTTTCGATGAGTAAATCTGCCCCCACATTGGCCAACCGCCCTGCCAATTCGTAAAAATTTTCCAGGAGACCTATTGGGGTTAAGCTTTTCAGCAACATTGGTCCTGTGTCCATCCCCGCATCCATCAGCATTGTGGTGATCCCCGTTTCGCGATCGCCATTATGCAGGCACCACTGAATGGGAGCCGCTCCCCGGTATTTTGGCAAAACGGAACCATGAACATTAATGCAGCCGATGTGAGGCATATCCAGAATTGCCTGGGAGAGAATTTGACCATAGGCAACAACTACAAAGGCGTCAGCGTTAGATGTGCGAAGCCATTCAAGCGTCTCGCTATCTTTTTCACACTTTTGGGTTGCCAAACGGGCAATTGGTGAGCTAGCGCTACTTCCTTAACAGGTGAAGGGCTGAGTTGGTTTCCTCTTCCACGCCGCTTGTCTGGTTGAGTTACCACTCCCAGCACCTGAATATCTGGATGGGCCAGTAGTCGCTCTAGACTAGGTACGGCAAATTGGGGAGTACCGAAAAAATAACGTCCATAAACAATCGATGCCTCGTGCCAAGTATGGTCAAGTTTCCCTATCAAAACGTTAAATATCTTGGAAACTTAATGAGATCGTTCGGTTAAAGTTTGCGTTGACTGCTATACATGTAGGTAAGATTTCTAGCGTTGTGGATGGTTCCGCCAATCAATTCACTTTTGGGTGTGTTCTCTCATGGAGTGCAGGTTGTAGATCTTCGGACCTTAACTTTCGGCTGTTCAGGTTTGCTCGCTTAGAGCTTGAATCATTACGCTGTCACTGTTGAAAGTTGATCATCTAAGGGGTCTGATCCTGCGTTGTTAATTGAAGAATCAAGTTAGATCAACGGTTGGCTTTGGTGGCTTTGAAAGACCAACCCTTGATATTTTTGAGCTTCGCATAACCCCATCCTCTTATCTGTAGAATCTGGTCCGGCTCATACAGAGCTTACATTGACATCGCTGAATAGAATGCGGACGTTTGTCTGGTTGATGTGTTCAAACCAGCCTGGGTTTTGCATTCAAAAAGTTCTATTCCAGGCTTTGGGCTTATGATGCATCCCCAGTCAGTGCAAATCGACCCCTGAACAGCCCGCATCCAATTCCTTGGAGCTGGGTGTTAGCAATGCTCGCGGCTGTTCCTTCTGAGGCTCCTCCGAAACTGCATTACTACCGTAGCCAATCACTCCTCTCCTCCGATCGGCGATTTGCTTCCTACAGCCGCATTCAAATGCAGGCAAAAGCAGAATTTTATGGCAGCAGTGTAAGCAGTATCTTGTTTCTAGAGAATTTAGAAACTGGCGATTTGCAGGCTGTAACGCCCACCTCGCCGCTGGCAGACAATCCATTTTTGAACCAAGACGGGGCAGATTTGGCTGGAAAAATTTCCATTGTGATCCCAGTCTCCTGGTCAGAATCAGGCGATCGTTTGTTGGCGCGGGTCTTTGAATCCCTGTTTTGCTCAGACATTGCCTCAGATTATGCGGTAGTGATAGACCGCACGGCTAACCGGATCAGCACTATTGCTCCGACTTGTATCCAATACACAACAGCAATACTATTGGGTTGGAGTCAGGTGCATCCTGGGCGAGTGTTATTCCGGGTAGGTAATCTGGGTGAGGAGAACTGGCGGTTGTTTGCTGTAGACCCAAATGGACAGGCGTTTTCTGCCGAAGGGGATAAACCCGTAACGTTTGGCCAGGTGGTTAGCAGCATTTGGATGGGGTTCCCAGGCTTCCTAGTCTTTGCGGCCTCGCCAAGGGCTTACCTCCAGCACACCATTTGGCTTAAACACGGCCTTGAACAGCGCAAGGGATTCCTTATTTGAGCCGTCGCTTTCTGATGCTGCTTTGCCTAGTTTGGGCAGAGGGTTTCTTGAACATAATCGGAGGCGTTTTGGTCATCAGGCTTGTAGTCAAGAACGGTGCCATCGGATTTGACCCGTACTCGGAAAACGAGATCTTGTTCAAACGTGGGCGCTTCCTTCCAGCTCTTGTCGATCTGATCATAGAGCTGCTGCTGGAGGTCTTTAAGTTGAGCAGAGTCGGTAATTTCGGGAGTTTTGTTGAGTGGCGATGCCATTGCCTGCTTCCAGGGAGCGACTTCTAGCACACCGCTGGACGTAAAGACGACTTTGTATTGGGCCAACGGTTCCGAGGCAGAGGGCGTGCTGCCTGCAGCGGGAAGAGCCAGTAAATCCAGGAGCGGAGTTTGTTTTGCGTTCTTGAGGGCAGCAGGATTGACGGGCTTGTATCCAACGATCGCCCCGTTCTTGTCCACGCCTACCCGATACACCAAATCCTGATTGATGGGCGATCGCGTTTTCCAGGCTTTGTCGATTTTTCCATAAAGTTTCTTCTGGAGGGCATCAACTTCTGCCGAATCACTAATTTCTGGTGCGCTGGTCAAAGTCGATTCCAGCTTTGCCAAATCCGGTTGAGCGGATGGAGATGTAGTCGGGCTGGGACTGGCAGAACTAACGCTGGTGGGGCTGGGACTGGGCGAACCGCCCGCTGCCGAAGGTGACAGGGTTGGGGAGGGCGAACCGTTACTGGTTGCATTGGATGTACAGCCAGGCTTAGCGGTTAAACAATTGGGTTCACGAACTTTGGGCACCGGGATAAAGAAGAGCGCGATCGCCGCTACGGCCAACGTGGAAACGCCCAAACCAATAGGCAGTGCTTGCTGAGTGACTCCTCCCTCAGTGCGGAGATAGCGCTTGTGCAGAGGCTTCAGGCTTAAGCCCAGATCCGGTAACGTTTGGGTGTCAGCAAAAATTGATCGACAGCTTCAACCAGGTCAAACAACTGAACCGTTGTTAAATCCACGCTTTTTGTCAACTGAGCGGCAATGCCGGAACCTGGAACGGCTCCTTCCGGTAAAACGCTTAAGCGATGCCGTTGGGTTTCGTTGTGCCAGTGTAGCTGTACCAGCCCTGAACTTTCTTTGAAATGGGTAAGGCTGTAAACACCCCCAATGACTTCCTGGGCATATTGGCTAACGGCTGTCACCAGGCTTTCAAAAAACTCCCGTCCTCCAGAAAGGGGATGGGGCAACCCCGGCAAATGGCATTCTGCGTTAATAAGCACGGACATTAACGGACGAAGCTCGGGCTGGTTGGTGACAGACATATCACCCAAACCCTCTAGCATCAACGTGCAATTCGGCAAGCTATATTGACGCTGTATCGTCATGCCACTTCTCCATCAAACAGGCTAACCCAAAACCGCTGCATTCCATAGGTTCCAGTGCAGAACAACAGTTGGGTCAAGAGATTTAACGCTAGTTCATCCAGCTTTTCATTCGAGTTGTAAGCGGCAACGGCTGCCCGACGGGGATTCATTCGCGATCGAAAGTGTGCCCGAAACCGCTCTAGATAGTCATACAAGCGAAAGTGATGTTCCATTGAAAGCTGTTGATCGTTGAGTTGTTGATAAGCCAGCAGCAGTTGCCGGATGAGTACGGTCAAACGACGGGCCAGGGAACAGCCAATCACGACTAGCGCTTTGCCCTCCGTAATACTTAAGGGACGGCGCTGACTGTTACGTCGTAAAGGATTGGTGCTGCGTAGCCGCCAAAGGAAACCCGGTTTGGAATAATTATCTGAAGGTCAAGTTCATGAGCTGTTAGCAGAATCGCTTCGGACCCACTTAAATCCAACGCCTCGATCGCCAGCAGCATTAGATCGATCTGCATTCTCGCGCGGCGAGGGCACACCTCGTCTGGTGAAGGCGTTGGCAAATTGTCTAGCACGATGGGGGTTGACTTAGCGGGTGGATTGTTTAACTGCATTACGTTCATGAAAATATTTGGTTTTGGTCTGGCTTAGGGGTTTCGCGTGCCAGGTTAATCACTTCAAGCGAACAATAGCGGTCAGCCGGGTAAATGACTAAAACTATGCAACCTTATAGTGTACGATTTCTCTGCTTTTTATTACATTACGTCTGAAATTTGCTGAAAGTTCCAAGGGGCCAGGATTAGACCTTTTGTCATTAGAGTTCGCTTACTGATGGTAACAATCAGTCAAGGAGATGGGAAAATTTTAGGATGGCTGGACGTTTAGGGTAAACGTTAATCCTCGTCTTCTTAAAACACTGCTTAGGAGAAATTCAGAGAAATGCTCAAACGGTTTTTGGCAGTCCTTCTAGTGGTGTTCGCACTGAGCCTGCAAGGATGTGTTTCTGCTGTAAGTGGCCTTAAAAGCTACGTAGACAGTACCGATGGATACCGATTTCTGTATCCCAATGGTTGGTTGCCTATATCGGTCAGCAATGGCGCGGATGTTGTGTTTCACGACATCATTGAGCAGACTGAAAATGTCAGCGTAGTGATTAACCCGGTGGCTGGGCAGAAAACCCTTAATGAATTGGGGAGTCCCGGAGAGGTTGGCTATCAGCTTGGGAAAACGGCGATCGCGCCTCCTGATTCTGGACGGCAAGCCGAATTGGTGAATGCCGAATCCTATGAGGTTGGAGACAAGACCTACTACCTTTTGGAATATGCGGTGAAGGTTAACGGTCGAGAGCGTCATAACCTGGCGAGTGTTGCGGTTAGTCGTGGCAAACTCTATACCTTTAATGCATCTACCCCTGAAGACCGCTGGCCCAAAATGGAAGCTATGCTGAAACAGGTCGTTGATTCATTTGCGGTTGATTAATGGGAGTACCACGGTTTATCCTTGCGTCTGCTTCTCCAGCACGGCGACGGTTGCTTCACGGGGTTGGAATTGATCCGATCGTGCGTCCCAGTGATTTTGATGAGTCTCTGGTTCAGATTCCAGACACGGCTGAACTCGTAAACACGTTAGCGCTGCGAAAAGCGGAGACCGTTGTTAACCAATTGGTCCCATCCCCTGATCCTGTTTTGCTCTTAGGATGCGACTCTGTTCTGGCGATCGATGGAGAAATTCACGGGAAGCCGGGTAGTCCCGCAAAGGCTATTTCTCGCTGGCAGCAGATGCGAGGGCGGATTGGGGAGCTTTATACAGGCCATGCGTTGATTGAGGTGAAGGGAACAGGGGCAGGGGGCAGGGGGCAGAATTAATTCAAAATTCAAAATTCAAAATTCAAAATTCTTCAACTGACTCATCCCTCATCCCTCATCCCCATCCCCCATCCCCCACACTCGCAAACTGGTGCGTTATCAGATGACTCGGGTTCACTTTGCGGCGGTTACCGATCGTCAGATTGCAGCCTATGTTGCCACAGGCGAACCACTTAACTGTGCGGGTTGTTTTGCTTTAGAAGGAAAGGGTGGGGCATTCGTCGAACGTCTGGAAGGATGTCACAGCAATGTGATCGGTCTTAGCCTTCCTCTGCTGCGGCAGATGCTTGAAGAACTGGGATATGATATTGCGGACTTCTGGTAAGAATAGCGATCCTGTTTGGATTGTGAGAAGGAATTCCTGCAGAATCTCTTCTCACAAAGCCCCTCAATCTCACAATTGATTTAGGACTGCTATAGAACTTTAAAGATTTTCCCCACAAAGACTGATTTCTTCTTAGACTGAGTATCAAGACGGTGGGCATTTCCCGTTGAGTTCAGTGCAGGTGTGAATTTTGAGGCTGCTTTAAGCGGCTTTCAAGAATTATTAGGGTGTTTACGCTGTAAGTGAGTTGGTGGTCCAGCCAGGACCCCAAAATCTACCAAAATCCCTCAACTCCTTTGTTACTGTCCAATGAATCGATCGCTTGCGGATTTAGCCAGGTTTCGTGCGGATGTAGATCAAACCCACTTGGGTCAAATCTGCGGGACAGAGCAGCGGTTTCGCGATCGCTACGAAATTCTAAAAATTTTGGGTCGGGGTGGGTTTGGTATTACCTTTCTGGCAAGGGATGTTTCGCTGCCGGGTCATCCGCTTTGCGTTATCAAGCAGCTATGTCCCAAGACAAGTGAGCCAAATTCTCTTCAGCAAGCTCATAGACGGTTTGAACAAGAGGCCAAGATTCTCAGCAAACTAGGAAGCCATGCCCAGATTCCTCAACTGCTGGATTATTTTGAGGTAGAGGGTGAGTTCTACCTGGTTCAGGAATATGTTCGTGGCTTTACCCTGACGAAAGAGGTAAAGCGCTCAGGCCCGTTTTCAGAAGTTGCCGTAAAGCAGTTTTTGTTTGAGTTTCTGCCGCTGCTCCAATATGTCCACAACAACCACGTGATTCATCGGGACATCAAACCACCCAACATCATCCGCTGTAGAGATGATGGGCGTTTGGTTCTAATAGACTTTGGGGCTGTGAAGGAAAAAATTGCTCAGGTTAGTGAGGTTTCCTCCTCGTTTCGCCCTTCGACGACTCAATTTGTTGGCACGGTTGGTTTCGCTTCACCAGAACAGTTGGCTTCCCGCCCGATTTACTCCAGCGATATCTACGCGTTGGGAATTACCTGCTTGTATCTGTTGTCAGGCAAACCTCCAATGGAATTTGATTATGAATTTCTTTCGGGTGAAATCCGCTGGCAGGACCACATTACCGTTAGTGAGCACTTTGGCAATATTTTGACCAAAATGCTGAAGGTGGCTCCCCGCGATCGCTATCAATCGCCCAAGGAAATCTTACGGGCACTCGAACTCGAACCGTATCTGGACAATCTTGTCTACTGCATGAACATCAACCCCAAACCCTTCCCCAGGGAAGAGGTTAATTTGGATGACGGGTATGTTCCGCCCATGATTCGCACGGCAATGGCAATTCGTGACTGGCGAACCAAGTTGAAAACACGACGCGTACGAAGTGACTTCTTCCAGCCCAGAGTCACGCTCAGCAACAGCTCCGGCTATCTGAGGTAGATTTAATTCAAGGTAACGGAATTCCTACCATTTTTAGGGCGATCGTCATTACCGTCTTGGTTGCCTCGCTCACGACGGTACTCAATATTGTTTATGAGCTTGATACTGAAGCTGAACAAATCACAATTCACTACGTCCGCCATCGACGTGATGTTTACCGGAATTTATAAGTTTCAAGCAAATTATCTGCACTGACTATTATCGTCAGTCTCTAGAGGGCACGAACTGCCTCCCTCAAAACAGGTTCTCGTAGATAGGGCTTAAGGGAGTCTGGAGTTCCTAAATCTACAGAACATTCCAGAATAGATTCCAGATAACGTTTTAACTGCACAAAGGTAAAGAGTCTGACAGGACGATCGAACTCTACGAGAAGATCCACATCGCTGTTTGATCGGGCTTCATCCCGTGCAACTGATCCAAACAGGGACAGCGATTTTACTCTAAAGCCTCTCAGCGGTTCTTGGTGCTGCTTCAGGATTTCTAGTACTGTCTGCCGCTGCATCATTCAAGCTCCTTTCTGAAGCCATTGTAATTTCCCGAAATTCAATAGATGAGTCTTAACAAGCATTGTGGTTGTTAACTTATATGAACCTATTGCCGAACTGTTCTCATTTCCCCTTCCTTTGCGTCCCCTCAAGTCGCTAAACTACAGAGTGATATCCAGAGACAGCCATAATTATGAGTGTAGTTAGCCAAGTTATTCTTCAAGCCGACGACGAACTTCGTTATCCGACCTCTGGTGAACTCCAGGGTTTGCAAGGGTTTTTCAAACCGGAGAACAGCGGACCCGCATTGCCGCGACGCTGTCTGAAAATGAGAAAAAGATTGTTCAAGAAGCCAGCAAGGAGCTTTGGAAGAAGCGTCCTGACTTTATTGCTCCGGGTGGAAATGCTTACGGTGATAAGCAGCGTGCCCTGTGTCTGAGAGATTACGGATGGTACCTGCGGTTAGTGACCTATGGTGTGCTTTCGGGCAGCAAAGAGCCGATCGAATCGATCGGTATCATTGGTGCTCGCGAAATGTACAACGCCTTGGGAGTGCCCGTTCCTGGTATGGCTGAAGCAATCCGTTGTCTAAAGTCTGCCTCCCTATCATTGCTCTCTCAGGATGATGCGCTTGAGGCAGCCCCCTACTTCGACTACATTATTCAGGCTATGTCCTAATAACAGGGTGTAAGGTACGAGATACAAAATTTTTGTTTCCCCACGATTGGTGAAGAGTTCTGGTTGCCTAAGCCAGGATCGTTATCAATGGTGGGGAAAATTTTTAGAAACGTTACCCAAATTTTTAGAAACCGGGAAGCGCATTTTGACCAAAACCTCGGCGGTTTTAGTCATTACATTAGCCAGATGCTTGATTCTTGGTTAAAGCCTCCGAGGTTTGCGCAAGTCCTAAGGAAAATGATTGGTGGAACTGTGTGGTGAGTTATAAAACTTATGTGCCAACCGGATGAAATCTTGAGCTTCTGGTTTGACCGATCGCCCTCCGAACAGGGTACTGGAAAGGCTCGAAAAATCTGGTTTTTAAGGATCCAAATTTTGATCAGGAAATTCGCATTCGGTTTCAGTCCGTTTACGAACAGGCGGCAGCGGGTGAGCTGGATTCGTGGCAGGAAACGGCAGCGGGTTCGTTAGCGCTCATTCTGGTGCTGGATCAGTTTCCTCGCAATATGTTTCGTGATCGACCGGAAGCGTTTGCTACGGATGAAGAGGCGTTAGCAATCACGAAAAAGGCGATCGCTCGTGGATTTGATCAAATGCTTCCTCCCGTACAGCGCTGGTTTCTCTACATGCCGTTAATGCACAGCGAAAATTTAGTAGACCAAAACCAGTGTGTTGAGGTATTTAACTTTCTGTCGAAGGAACCCGATGTAGAAAGCGGAGACTACGCCATTAGACATCGGGACGTGATTCAACGATTTGGACGGTTTCCCCACCGCAATCGGATTCTGGGGCGAACCACAACGCCCGAGGAAGCAGAGTTTCTTAAACAACCCGGTTCCTCCTTCTAAGTCTGATCAGGATATGAAGTGTCAGATGTCAGGTGCCAGGTGTCAGGAATAAGACAGCCGAGTGACAAAGGGTTTTAGTGATACAGACTGTCCTGAGCTTGCTAGCTGTGGCTATATAATGACACGAGAATCGTCACTTCTGTATTCTTTCGCAAGATTAGAGGCGTTTCCAGAATCTGCGATTAATCTGGATTTATCCTTTTTGGGAGCATCTCCATGAGCAGCGAAACGGTTCTGCCGACTGAAGACCAGATCCATCAAACGAGACAGGCGATCGCCGCTTATATTACCAGCATTGATCAGCATCCGGAGCGTCGGGATGGTGCCTACCCTTACTATCTGTGTCATGAGGCTGGACAACCAATTTGCGGCACGGTGATGATGTTTCACGGCTTCAGCGCCAGACCCCACCAAACCTGGCGACTGGCCGATTACCTGTTCCGCAATGGATTTAATGTCTATCAGTGCACGCTAGCGGGTCACGCACTAATTCATCCTGCCAAGAACTGGCCCCAGGTTGACCTCAAGCCTGAAATCGCAGGCCCATTGAAGGAAAAAGTTGCGAACGATCCAGTATTAGAAACGTTCTTTACTAATCTGGCAAATAGCTCTAATGGTGTAACGCGGCTCAATCCGCTACAGCAATCCGCTCTGGTGGCGCGTCTGGTGGCGATCGAACCCCGCCTGCTGGATATCATCAAGTCGATCGAAACACCCAATGATCCAGACTTCGATGAATACTACACCTCCAGCCATATGGATTTCCTCACCCATGCTGAAGCTCGCTTGCAGGAGCTGGCTTCACTTCCGGGGCCAATTTACGCTGTCGGCTTATCGGTTGGGGTGCTGTAGCTGTGGGACTAGCTGCCGCTTACCCAGACCGCATCAAACGGGTCGTTGCCTATGCTCCACTATTGAAGGTTTACGGCGAAGAGAACCGACAATACGTGAATCTGGCAGGTCCGCTGGACATTAAGGAAACAGGCTGGGACCCCAACTTGATGTTTCCAGTGGGATGCTTTACCGCTGCCGATCGCTTTGGCAGCAGCTATGTAATGGGTCCAGAATCACTGATTGCTCTGAAAGACGTTCCCATTTTCATGGTGCTAACGGCAAATGAAGATGCAGCAGACATTCAGACCAACCAGGACTTCTACGACAAAACAGGCGAAGAACAACAGGGAAATCGCTACTACTTCTACCGCGCAGAAGACCTGGTGCCGCACCCCATGGTAGACCCCACCGAAGTCAGCCAGGGAATGAGCAATCGCTACTGGCGCAGCCTCTACCAGGAAACCTTCCGCTTTTTGACCACGGGCGAAATTAATGAGCGAAATCTCGGCAATCTGGGGCAGAGTGACGACTTGCCGCAGGTTTCTTCGGTGGGTTAGTGAGAAGGAATATATTCTTCATTGTTCATTCCCTATCCTTTCTCCCAGAGAATTGGGCACCACAATATAGCCCTCTGCCCGATCGCCCAACACCCAATTCCGTTCCAAGCCCCAGTACCACCAGTGGGCGGCGATATAGGCACAGATGATGCTGTCTAACTGGTCTTCTAGCGCTTTTAATGCTGTTCCGGTATTGGGAATTTCGGGTAAGGCAATGTTGCTTTGGGTAACATCCAGCGATGGCTCCAGGAGCGGTAGGCGATCACAAATATAGTGCTTCAGTTTTGCCAGTTCTACCCGTCGTTCTGCCAGGATGCCCTTTTTGTATTTCAGGATGCGATCGAGGCCAAACAGGTAGACGATCGCAGGATGGGGAAAGGATTCGATCTGGAAGCGTCCCGGTTGTTTCGGCTGAATTGTAGGTGCGTGTTGAAACCCTTTTGCTTCCAGGCTTAACCCAAAGCCAACGGTTCGTTCGGCAAACCGACTGCCCAAATTGGCGGGATAACAACCTGCGTGATAGCGACCAAAATATTTGTGGGCGAGGCGATCGGGCGATCGCATCCCCGTTGCATTAGGAATCAGCGTGGGTGCATCTACTGCAATGATGCCGGATTCAGCCGCAGGAAGCCAGGTGTCAACCCAGGCAAGAATATCGGCGATTTTCGATTGCCGCTGCAAATCCAACAGTTCCAGCTTGCCATCCTGCCATTCCAGACAACACAATCCACTCGCCCCCGAACTCCAACCAAAATCGATTCCCAAAAATTTCATAGCAAGATTACTAGCCCGAGTCTTGTCAAATCTAAACTGAGTCAGTTAGATCTTAATTGAGACACCCAGGTTCTAAGTTCAATGGTTTAATCTCTCAGGATTTACGCACTTTGACCAAAACCTCGGAGGTTTAAGCTCCGATATTAGTCTGAGGTTCGGTTTTTGGGTGAAAACCTCCGAGGTTTACGCAAGTCCTATCTCAGAGATTAGTCGTCTAGTCTTCAAGCCTAGTCGTCTAGTCTCTGAGTCTAGTCGTCTAGTCTTTGAACCTAGTCGTCTAGTCTTTGAACCTAGTGACTGAGATTCTGAACCTAGTCGTCTAATTTCGAAGTCTAGTCGTTGAAGTTCTCAGCTTAGTCATCTAATCTCTGAGCTAAGTCATCAAAGTTCTGAGCTTGGTCATTGAGTCTTTGAGGCTAGTTGTCTAAATAAGCATAGTTATCAAGCAAAAATGCGTTATGGCAATGATAGTTATGCGGTAGGTGGAATTAGTGACTACGGTGATTGGAGTAGTGGGAATTGCAGTAGCGGTAGTGGTGGTGACTGCGGTGGAGGCTAATCTCTATTCACTCACTTAGAAAACTCTATACCTTCTGCTGTTCCATCTTCTGCTTTCTGCCTTCACTCTCTTTTACAATGCTGAAAGACACTCATTTCTAACAATAGCTATGCCAGTAAAACGCGGTGAAATGGTGAAAGCGGTGAAGGAAAACCTGGAAAATAGCCTGGAAGCAAAAGCCAGCGATACGCGCCTTCCTTCTTACATCTTTGATACTCCCGGTGAGGTTGTGGAGTTAAGCGGCGACTATGCCCAGGTTAAATGGGGGATTACACCCACCCCAAATATCTGGCTGCGTCAGGACCAGTTAGAACCGTTTAACCCCAAACCAGCAGCGGCTAAGAAAGAAGCAGAGGAGAAATAGGAGGTATAGGGGGAAAGGCTAAAGGCTAAAGGCTAAAGGGGCAAAACTAATTTGCAACCTCCTCATCCCTCCGTTCTCATCCCTCATCCCTTTCTTTTCTCTCTTCTACCGGATGCTGTCCATAAAACGGCAATGCTTCTGACCAGTGGGGGCGGCTTCCCTGGTTCCAGGCTAGGTGGGCTAACTCCAGAAGACTAGTGACGGAGAAGCCGATGTTTCCTTCTGCTTTGACGAAGGAGTAGGGATGTGTCTGACTCGCTAACGTTTCTTCCCAGGAGTCAGCAGTCATTACTGAATCTGGGAGGAGCGTTTCTAACCCTTCACTGTTTGGGATGGAGCGGTAAATAGCACCAAAAATTTCTCCACGTTGGGCTGGCATTTGAACAGCAATGTCCCGGGCTTGGGTCAGGTTTTTCTGTTCTAACCAGGCGATCGCGGCCAACGTCGAAAGGGCAAACAGCGGAATCTCTAGCTGCTGTGCCAGGGTTCGTGCTGTCACGACTCCCATGCGGGTTCCGGTAAAGCCTCCCGGTCCTCTTGCAACCGCAATGAATGCCAGATTACTCCAGGTTTGTGGTCTCAGAAACTCTGCCAGATGAAGGTGCAGATGGGTTGATAAGTCCCGTCCCAGGTTCCATACCTGCGATCGCGAGTCTCCAGCAAAGTTGTCGATCGCCAATCCCAAATCAGGGCTGGCCGTGTGAATGGCGAGAGCGTAGGACATAGGTGAGGGGTGAGGGGTGAGGGTGAGAAAATCATCCCATCAAACCTTAACCTGTGCATTCTCTTCCTGGTGCTCGTATTGTTTGATTGCCTGCCTAAATCCTAAAACGACCAAAATATTGGAAAGCGTGAGAAAAGACTCTGCGCTGCCGTGTAGCCAATCTACATTGGCCAGGTTTTCTCCATAGGAGACCTTGGCATAGATTCCCGCTGGGATAGTGACCGCAACAAACACCAGCGTCATGTAAAAGCCAATCAGCGTTAGACGGGGAGCTTGTTGGGAGCGGGTGAGAAACCAGAGAAACGCCAGATAGGGAAACAGGGAAATGGCAAATAGCGAATCCTTCGAAATGGGAACGGCTGTTAGCAGAAGAAAGATCGGCACGATCGCGCCCAGTCTGACCCCTGACCCCTGGCCCCTAACGCCTGTTTTTTGTCTCCACAGCACCCACGCTGCCGCCATGAGCGTTACATTTCCAACCACGGTCATTGTCGCTTGCAGTGTCACCAGCCAGTCCAGGGATTCTGGATTATCAAAGAAATGCCAGGTACAGGCGCACATGGCGCTAACTAAAGCAGGCAACATTGCTAGAGCGAATCCCCACCAGGCACGATTTTTGGTGACTTCCCCATAAGTCCAGGCAAGCCAAATGGCAGCAATCCATTCGATGACGCTGGAGGTATGGATGATCCAGGTGGGAATTGAGAGGGCGTGCATGAGGTAGAGTTACGAGTTTTAAGGTATGAGTTTTAAGGTACGAGTTTTAAGCTATGAGTTTTAAGGTATCTCTATCTAACTTAGAACTTAAAACTAAGACTAATTCAGTATGGGGCAGATTCAGGCGGTTTTGTGTGGTTACTACGGTTTGGGCAACGGTGGGGATGAGGCGTTGCTGGCGTCATTGTTGCAAATGTTGCCGGAGTCTGTAACGCCTCTGGTGTTGTCAGGTCAACCAGAACAGACCCACGATCGCTACGGCATTCGGGCAGTCAATCGCAAAAATCCGGCTGAACTCCTGCAAGCGTTGCGTGAATCCCAGGTGTTCATCTGGGGGGTGGCAGTTTGGTTCAAGATGTGACCAGCGTAGCAAGCCCACTATATTATGCGGGCCTGATGAAGCTGGCGCAGAGTATGGGGCTAACCACGATCGCTTGGGCACAGGGAATTGGTCCCCTAAACCAATCGGTAACCCGTTGGATTGCAAGACGAGCATTGGAAGGTTGTTCTGCGGTCAGCGTGCGCGATCGAGGTTCGGCGGCGCTCCTCACAGAATGGCAAATTCCCTTTACCCTGGCTCCCGACCCGGTATGGGCACTGGCGGCTAAACCAGTCAGCGGTTTGTGGGAGTTACCCGCTCCCAGAGTGGCCGTGAATCTGCGAAGCCACCCGCTGTTGACCCAGACCCGCTTGGCAAACTTGACTCAGGCACTGATTGATTTTCAAAAGGCAACTCAAACGTGCATTTTGCTGGTGCCCTTTCAGCAGTCGCAGGATTTAGCGATCGCCCAAGCTATCCAGCCGCAGCTTCCCGGCCCCAGCCAGATTATTTCTTTAGAAGAGCCACAGCAGCTAAAGAGGCTATTTCGAGGAGTTGAAATGGCGATCGCCATGCGCTTTCATGGGCTAATTATGGCAGCCGCTGAAGAGTGCCGTTGCTTTGCGCTCAGCTACGACCCCAAAGTAAGCCAGCTCATGCAGGATTTAGAAATGCCAGGTTGGGAACTGTCGGATATTCCAGATGACCCCAACCAAATTAGCAAAACCTGGATTGAGCAATACGCTAACGGAGACCCGCTTTCTGCCGATCAAATTCAGTTTCGAGTCGATCGAGCACTGATTCATCGAGAGATGCTGCACAAGGTGCTGGAAGAACAAGGATAAAGGATGAAGGATAAAGGCTAAAACAAAAAAGGCACAGGTCATGTAGTGATGGCAAAGGACAAGGATAAAGGATAAGGGCTAAAACGCAAGAAAGATAGGCAATGGATAATAAGCAGTCAAATTACCTTCATCCCTTACCTGTTATCCTTCAGCCTTTATCCTTCACCTTCATCCCCTACCACCTATTACCTATCCCCTACCACCTAATTTGTATATTTGTCTAACAATTCCCTGAAACCGGGATATATATGGTACGAAATTGAGAATTCAATGTCGAAGTTTCGATAGGCAAGTGCATTTCGGCTTTAGAAAACCCGTTAAATTTGCAAAGTGAACGAACAGATTTAAAAACTGGATATATGATGAGTATCGCTGCAATGCACCGCGCTTAAGGATTTTCCACTTCAGGAACAAGAGCCATGAGTGAAGCTGACAACCCGAATAGAGATGCTGGTCTGCCTGAGTCGGTTACGTCCCCGGATGCAACCGCTCCAATGATGAATTCACAGACATCTAATTCATCGTCGCAGAACCCGGATGAGGGTTGGCAGACTTTGGATTTTCCCGGTGCGATGAGTGTGGATGCCATTCCAACGGATGCGAATCCCGCTGGCGGAATTACGTCTGATGCAGATCCGGAGGTCATCTCTGCACTGGCGTCTTTGACTGAGTCCTCTTCCCAGGATGGTTCAACGGAAGGTAATTCTGAGATAACTGTGCCTGAGACGATCGCCCCTCCTCGACCCAAGCTCTCAGTGGTTTCTTCGACGGGGGCAGGTTCGCCAGAGTCCACTAATTTTGCTGCGCTGTTACAGCAACTTCAGCAGGAGAACAATGAACTCCGCGATCGTATCACTCAGCTTGAGCAGGACCTGTCGCAGCAGCAAATCGAATTTCAGCTAGAAATTGCGCGATCGCTTCATACCAACCAAACCGAAGCGGAACCGATTCAAGTTTCGGACGATCAGCAGCGTCAAGAACTGGGAGCCGCGCAGGAACGCATTAGTCAGCTATTTCAGGAGCTTGAACTATCGCAGCAAACGGCTCAACGCCAGCAAATTTTGGTGGAAACCTTGAGCGAACAGCTTGAAAGCAGCCAGGAGCGAATTGCCCAGCTAGAGCGGGATTGTGCGTTGGCGCAACAGCGCTACAACGAACAGGTGCAGCAGCTATTGCAGGCCGAAAATACCTGTCGGGATTTGCGCATGAGACTTCACCGGCAGCAGCGGCACACCCTTCAGTTCAAGGCAGCCCTTGAGAAGTGTTTGGAGATGCCTGCCCCTTATCGGCAGGGCCATTTTATGTCCGATATCAATGCGGACAGTAGCTCGTCAGCTTCCGTGACGCCTATTTCCTCGGCTTCCCGTTCTCAGGCCGTGACGCCTAAAAATCAACCCGTTCGTCCCTGGTCAGGGCCTTCTGGATTACAGGATGCAGAGGATGCAGCGTTCAACGATCATCTTGCGGTACCAAAGTCGTTGTTCCGATTGGTCAACCCTCAGGCATTTCCAGAGTCGAATATAACGGATGTAGACCCGTCATTCATTGCTTCATCCGATCCGACCGATCCTCAAACAGCGGCTAATTGGATGAATCTCATCTTCCCTGATGCAGCAGCAAATCAAGATTACTCAGGAGAAGCGCTCCAACAGCCCAACAACATCTTTGATTTAAGTTCATTTGTCCAGAACGAGAGCTTTAATCCCTCCAATTCAGTGGATTCTGCTGTCCAAAACGTTGACTCAGTTCAGAAGGACGAAGGATTGCTGCAAATGCTGGCTTCCGTTCCGCTCGACTCAGATGAATTGGGAAGCCCGCTTGGAGCATTTCAGTGGGGACAATCGACCCATTCCGACGATACGCTGTGGGACGACTTGGCGAAGTTGATTGATCTTCCCGCAGGAGCCAAGGCTGAAGCGCCAGAGGCAGTAGAGATGACGGCAGAGATTGTTTCTGCCAATGTTGAAATCATCAACCCGGAATCGACCAATTCAGAGATTGCTGCTGAAGGTGTTGTTGCAGAAAACGTTTCTAGCGAGAACGATCGCCCAGTTGCTCAACCATCCTCCACGCAGATCGCGCCTCTTTCTGTCGCCAAGTCTGATGATCAAGAAGCCGCTTCAGCCAAACCTCAAGCCGCTTCTGGCAGCAAAAGTCGCTTGAGTTAACGCCTTGGGGATCTCGTTCGAGTCGGTCTTCTAGCCGTAGCAGCCGACCAGCAGTGCCCCCATCCTTTACTGAGACATCACCCAAGCCAGTTCCCGTTGCTGCGGGTAAACAGTCTGGAGAGGCACCTAAGGATGCTTCAAGTGGCGACCTGGTGGCAGGAAGCTGGCCCTCTCCGATCGTTTATCCTTTGCGGCCTTCCAAGAAACTGAAGTCGCTGGCAGCCGTCGATCTACCGTCCTTCCTCGTGCCCGCTGAGCGGGTTGGGCAAATCCGGCTCCGTTGGTATAGGCGTAGCTTTGAGCTAGAAGCCATAGCCAGACGGATGGAAGTCGCGGTTCCACCCAGGGTTGGACTGCTTGTAGGAAGCTGGGAAACCAGCTACGAATAAATGCACTAATCAGCGCAGCGACGCTAAAGTTCCAGTAGCTTCCCAGCCAGCGGAATAAATCTTTGGGGCCTGCCAAATCCCAGATCCAGAGCAGCAGGGATGGGTTTTGCCAGGCTGCTTTGATAGCCATGCGGTTAAACGATACCCAGTCTGCCCGATCTTTAATAAATGCCTCGGCAATTGCAGGTGGTTCAGATGCCAGAATGCCAAAGAAGGTATTGAGCATGGCGTTAACCCGTTCTGGCGGAATGTTTCGTCCTGTAGGCACCATCATTCCTTTCGAGAACAGCCAGGTAACGGAAACATTGCTCTGGTAGGCCCGGATCTGATTCAGGTGGCTGGCCGTCAGCAAATCGTGTTTGAGGGCGGTATCGAGAAGATGGGTGAGGCGCGGCAGGTTTCGTACCAAAGACCCAAATCCAGTAAAGATGAGTGGCGATTGAAGGAAGCCGCATCTCCGATCGAAATCAGTCGATCAAATGCCACCTGACGATCGCTCCCACTCACGCTGAAGTGACCAGGAATATAGCCAAACGTTGGCTTTTTCCAGACCAGCTTGTCCACATCACAGCGACGATACTCCGGCAGAATCGTAAAGAAGTCCTCATACATCTCCAAAAGAGAACCGGGATTATCGGGATGGACTTGATGGTAGTGGAACAGGTAAAACGTTAGCTCTTTTCCTTCCGCCGGAAATAGCTCCCAGATCAACTGCCGCCCCCGCGAAATATCCCCGTGACTGTTAAGCACGTCACCATAACGAGCATCCCAAACTTCCGGCTCAAACCCACTGGCAATGACCGCACCAACGGTTGGACAAACGCTGTCAAACGCTCTGCCTCCGTTTAATTGCCAAGCGATCGGAGACGCCGTTCCCATCGCATCGACTACCACTCGACCACTGGCTTCCCGAATCACCTGAGTCGGTAAATGCTTCGTTTGAACCACAGCCTGCTGCGATTCAATATCAACCCGAATAAACTCCGTCTCATCCCAGATCTCGCCGCCTGCTTCCCTCAGCTTCTCTCCGCACACGCGCAGCAGCTTCTCGGCGTCTAATGCCACATTTAATACGGTGGGGGTGTGCAGAACTGGAGCCTTTGCTTGAGGCGGATTATTCGCGTCAAAGAACTTGTGGAATCCATCAATATATTCCCTGGCAATCAGGCTTTCAAACTCGGCTGGCGTAAACAACTCCAGGTCAATCAAGCTTTGAAATTCACTGCGAGAAATATTCCACTCCCGATTCATTCTGCCAAACGGCAACCGCTCCAGCAGCAGCACCTTGTAGCCCAAACGAGCCATCACCGCCGCATGGATTACGCCCAGTGCGCCGCCGATGTAAATAAGGTCGTATTGGGGGATGAGGGATGATGTTGGGGGATGAGAGATGAGGGGTGAGGGATGAGTCAGTTGAAGAATTTTGAATTTTGAATTTTGAATTTTGAATTAATTCTGACTCCTGACCCCTGACTCCTGACCCCTGACCCCTATTTTGCCCTTCGTCCTCATCCCCTTTAAAGACTACCTGGTTTGGCTGCTGGGGATTTCTGACGCCTTCTCGCCAGCGTTGCTCCCACCAGTACACCCGCGTCAGGTCATATTCCCCATTCGGCATCTTTTGAAAGTAGCGGACTGTTAGAGGGTAATGATCAGCCAGGACTTCAAAAACAGACTGATTAGACAGGTCAACAACGGGCGGTTCGGGGTAGTTGTTTGGGAAGCGATCGCGGACCTGTGCATTCAACTGCTGAAGAAACTGCTTCTCCTGAGATTGTTGGTTCTGAGAAAGGGGTTGGTTGGCCCAACGAAAAACCTTTAAGTAAGTGGTGCGTTGAACTGACCAGGTAAATGTTGAGAGTTCGTTACATAGGCCAGTGTCTCTTTCAGATATTTCAGGAACAGAGGGTTCCGGTGATGTAGTCTCGGAGAACTTCAACCGAATTCCGTTGATGGTAGAAATTTTCTCGCCAACGCCTGGATCAAATTCCTGCCTTAACCAGTCGTTCACCTGCGCGATTGCGGGCGTGGGAATTTCGATATATAAGACTTCCTTCATCTGGGAAACGCGCTCCAAATCATCAGCCAAAAGACGGGGTTAAGAAACTCTTAAAATGCGCTAGACTACATCTCACATTCTTTCAAAAAAAGTTACAGGATTCTCATAATTCAGTCGATCGTTTTAATCTTTGTATATCATTGCCATGAACTATCCTATTCCAGCAAATCCCCAAGAGGTTGTTGCACTCCGGCAAAACCCCGTAAGTGAAGAACTTATCGCATCAGCGATCGCCGGAGTGGTCACAGTTGCCCGCTCCAAGGGTCAGTCTTTAAGTGAACTGATGGCTGAAGTTTTAGCGGATGATGCCCTACTAGACATTCAGAAGCGGCGCTGGTTAAGCGAGATTGTTGCCGCTGCCTGGGAGAAGTTGCCTTAGATGTAAGGGCAATGGGCAATAGGCGATGGGCAATGATGAATTAAGAGATGAGAATTAAGAGTTTTGAATGTTGAGTTAATACACAAACCTCTAATTCCTAATTCTCCATTCCTAATTAGACCTACCACCTACCACCCTCCTCAAGCCGTATATGCTGCGCCTAGTCCAAGGGCACGCAATCCTTTACGGTAGGCGATCGAGGTCTTGTCAGCCCCAATATGAGACTCGGCAGCGAATTCTAACGGTAGATCCTCTGGATACTGCGCTTCGACGACTTCCTTGTCTTCGGCAAAGACCTGGTAGTTAAACTCATAGACCGGTTCTAGAGGCATGTCTTTGTCAAAGTTGCGGCAGATGGGGACAAATACACGGGTCTTTCGTGCGGAGACTGGGGATGCTGCGTTGAGAATACACAGACGGCCATTATCGGGAAAATGAACCGTTAACCGGGCATTGAATGGAAAGAAGATGTCAAAATGCGGAGCCACTTGAAATCAGCCGGAGCGCGGCCCTGCATTGCTTTTGGAAAATTGCTGACCGTGCTGAGATACTCGACATGTATGCTTTCGCCCCGGGTTTCCACGTCGTAGCGCGGCACCACTGGGTTGCTCCGATCGCCGAAGGTATCCGTATGAACCCAGGCAAAATGCGCGACGTCTAGAAATCCTTCAACCTGTCTGCCTGCTGCTGCATCTAAATCCACGGCATCCGGCAGGATTTGCTGATAGTCTGGGTCATCCCACTCATGCAAATCGGGCAGGTCATATTGGGTACCACCGCCTAGTGAGGTCCAGATTAAACCATAGGCTTCCTTAACTGGATACGTTTTGAGGCAGAGCTTTGCGGGAATATTGGCTTCGGGGTTTGCTGGAACCAAAACACAGCGACCATCCGCGGTGTAATGAAACCCGTGATATTTACAAATCAGGGCATCCTCTTCGACCCGACCCATGCTGAGCGGAATGCCCCGATGCAGGCAAATATCGTTTGCGACGGATACCCCTGTCGATGTTCTCCAGATAACAAGCCGTTGATCAAGCAAGGTTGCGGAGATGGGCTGATCTTTGACATCATGGCTAAAGGCGATCGGATACCAGAACGGATATAGAGCATCCCAATCGGATTCAGTAAAGGTACAGCCTCTTGGATACGTAATTTGATGAGCCATTTGATATATGACGGAATATCCCCGTCTAGATAAGTTATGTAGAAACCCCTAGAATAGGCGTGAGCTATGATAGCCGTGTCAATAGGGACGCTTGCAGCCATTTTTGTTACCAAATAGTGGAATCCCGCCTATCGCGATCCTATTTGGATTGTGAGGAAGGATTCCGCAGGAATCTTCCCTCATAAAGCATCTCAATCTCACAATTGGGTTAGGACTGCTATATCGCCTTTTAAGGAGCTTATTGGTTTGAGGTCGTCACGTTCATGAGTTCGGCTGTTTCCCTACAAAACGTTTACAAGCACTACAACAAAGTTCCCGTCGTCAATAACCTGTCCTTTGACATTCAACCCGGGGAGATGTTTGGTTTACTCGGACCCAATGGCGCAGGTAAATCGACCACCATTCGCATGTTGACGACTCTGACCCAACCCTCACAGGGGCAGATCCGGGTTGCAGGATATGACGTTGTTAGCCAGCGGTTTCAGGTCAAACGGCACATTGGCGTTGTTCTACAGCAAACCAGCGTGGATAACGATCTAACCGTCTGGGAAAACATGGAGTTTCACGGGCGACTGCACCACATTCCCAACCTGCAACGGCTGAAAGACATCGATCGCTGGCTGGATTATGTAGAACTAACCGATCGTCGCAACGATCCAGTTAAAACCCTTTCTGGTGGCATGAAGCGCCGCCTGCAAATTGCTCGTGCCCTCCTCCACCAACCCGACATTCTGTTTTTGGATGAACCCACCGTTGGCTTAGACCCGCAAACCCGTCGTCGCCTCTGGGAAATCATTCGCGATTTGAACAAGCAAGGAATGACGATCCTACTTACCACCCATTACATGGATGAGGTGGAATATCTCTGCCAGCGTATCGGCGTTATGGATGTGGGGCAACTGATTGAACTAGACACCCTTCCCAATCTGCGCCAGAAGTATGGGGAGGGGTTGCTAATGAAGCAAATGCAAGACCGCTGGGACTACCGCTTTTTCCCAACGGTAGAAGACGCCAACGCCTACTTGAGTGAGCAGCCTGACAAAACTGGAATGATGGTTCGACCATCAAATCTAGAGGATATTTTTGTGGCGCTGACGGGAAGAAATTTGGATTGAGAAATTCCTAAAAGGATAAAGGATGAAGGATAAAGGATAAAGGGAGCTTTGATCCTTCATCCTTTATCCTTTATCCTTTCCTTCATGTCTCGTCTTGCCAGTAACATCGAAGCCATTCTTTATCTGAAAGCACAGCCGTTGACCATCGCGGAGATTGCCGAATTTGCTGGATGCGATCGGGAGGCGGCTGAAGAAGGATTAATTGAGCTAATGGCCGACTATGCTCATCGGGACAGTGCCTTAGAAGTGGTAGAAACGCCAAACGGCTATAGTTTGCAGTTGCGAGAAGCGTTTCACCATTTGGTTCAAACCCTGATTCCAGCCGACCTAGGTGTGGGGCTCTACGGACACTGGCGGCGATCGCTATCAAAGGGCCGATTACTCAAACAGAACTGGTCGATTTGCGTGGTTCCGGTGCTTACCAACACGTTCAGGAACTGGTAGACCTGGGTTTTGTCCGCAAGCGTCGTCAGTCTGATGGCCGCTCCTACTGGCTTCAGGTCACGGACAAATTCCATCAATACTTTCAACTCCATCAATTCCCTCAAGAGTTAAGCCAGTTTATGAAGTCAAAATAACACCCCCGACGGACATTTCCTTCCTTCTTAAGTGGCTCAACAGACTCCTCTGTAATGGCTTCCTGTACGCCTAAATACGGATTCCATTATTCTTCCCTGGTATTCTAATTGAAGTTCTGATAACAAGTGTCAGAATAGACAAGAAAGGATATTGGTATCCCCATGGTCTTTAACCCTGACAACGCTGATTTTTTCGGTGCCGAAGTTGAAGAGAACGAAGCAAACCAATTGCTGAAATATCTTCAGCATCAGCCTCCTGAAGTGCTTGCTCAGGTGGCAAAGTCCGTTACCCCTGAGGTCAAGCAAATCATTTCCCACAATGTTCAGGGGTTGGTTGGCATGCTTCCTTCTGAAGCGTTTAACGTTAAAGTGACAACCGATCGCGACAACTTAGCCGGACTGTTGGCTTCAGCAATGATGACTGGCTACTTTCTGCGGCAAATGGAACAGCGAATGGAAATGGAGGGCGTTTTCTCGAGTTCCCTGTCGCTTCATGGCGTTAGTTTTGAAATTGGCGAGTCGTCTCCGAAGGGTTCAGACTCTTCTAAGGAGGCCTCTCCCTGGAAAGATAAACGCGCTGAGAACGAGTAAGCCTTTCTGTCTATCCTACGTTGTCGTTAATCCTTCAACCCTGCTTTAGCACGCTACAAACACCGCATGCTGGGTTCCACTGGGATGGAACTCCGGGTCGTTTCTTTGAAGGCTGGTATTACCGGGTAACGTTGCCCGAATGTGGTCAAACCTTTGCCTTTATGTATTCGATCGAAGACCCGATCGGAGGCAAACCCTGTAGCGGCGGAGCAGCCCAAATTCTGGGACCAAACGATGAGTATCTCTGCCGTACCTTCCCAAATATAAAAACCTTCTGGGCATGGCGACACGCGCTCGGCTTTGGGCATTGGGGGAGGGTTAGAAGGGATCAAGAGTCAGGGGTCAGGGGTCAGGAGTCAGGGGCGCAACAAGAGCACTCAGCACTCATCATTAATTCAAAATTCAAAATTCAAAATTCTCCAACTCCCTCCTCTCCCTCTCACCTCTTCACTCCCTTACATTCTCACCCCTCACCCCTCACCAATTCAATCAATTCCTTCTAGAGGGCTACCAGGCAACAGCAACCTTAAACCAAGGCAGATTGCAGGAGCCTACAGGGGCGATCGCTCAATGGAACTATCAGATCCAACCGATTTACGGTTGGGGGAATGCGGATGCCCTACAGCAATCTACGGCGGGCTGGATGTCTTCGTTCCCGATCTTTGAACCGGGTTGGCAAATTCTGATGGCGCATGGGTTGGCAACAGGCTGGATTGAGTGGAATGGCTGTCTGTATGAATTTGAAGATGCGCCTGCCTATTCTGAGAAAAATTGGGGCGGTGCTTTTCCGCAAAGGTGGTTCTGGCTGAACTGCAATTGCTTTGAGGATATCCCCGATTTGGCACTCACCGCTGGTGGGGAAGGCGTGGTGTGCTGTGGTGGAAGGAATCTGTTGCCATGGTTGGGGTGCATTACCGGGGAACATTTTATGAGTTTGTGCCCTGGAATGCCAAGGTCCGTTGGCATGTGGAACCTTGGGGCTACTGGCATTTGTGGGCAGAGAACGATCGCTTTTTGGTCGAAGTGGTGGGAACGAGCGATCGACCCGGCACCGTTGTTCGTGCTCCAACAGAACAGGGGCTAGCTTTTACCTGTTGCGACACAACGCATGGTCACGTCACGCTGGAACTAAGAGATAAACGTAGCAATCAACTATTGCTCACAGCCAAAAGTTCTCTCTGCGGACTGGAGGTGGGTGGTGGACCCTGGAATGAAGCGTGGAGAGGAAAGGGGGGGCGAAAGGATAAAGGATAAAGAGATTCAGCCTTTATCCTTCAGCCTTTATCTCCCTCTCTCTCCTTTCGCCTGCTATCATGGCTATGAATCTGGGGCTGTAGCTCAGTTGGATAGAGCGGTCGCCTCCTAAGCGACAGGTCGAGGGTTCGAGTCCCGCCAGTCCCGTTATGTTAAGCGTTTTAGCCTCAACAATCGAGGTCGTTCCATTGCCTCCTATAGTTGTAACTATTAGTTGTAACTATAATTTTGTGGCGCTAAAACACTTTGCTAAAGGCTGTTTGCTCCCTGGCTCCTGTTATAAAGGCAAGAATAGTAAATTATATGAGCATGGGCTTCTGAAAGTGCCCTTGACCATGCTCGTGGTAAATGTATCTTTGTCTACCACTATTTGTTACTTTAATGGGCTTGTTTCCCTTGTTTAGGTGGACTTATGGCCGACTCATATGGACTAGCATAATAATTACGGTTACGTGAATCCTGGTTTTGTCAATTGACTTGGCAATTGACAAAGGTAAAGGACGGTTTCTGTGTTGCTTTAAGAGAGGAATCGCTTCACATAAATACTCGTTAATTGTGCAGTAAATACACCCGATGATAGAGCATCGATATGAATGACGAGCATATCGAATACCATTTTCAAATGATCAGACGTCAGCTTGCAGCACTTCGAGGGGAAGATGCGGCAGGCTGTGAAGCAATTGATGCGACGCTCGAAAATCTACAGGTGACTTTTGAGCAGATGCAAACGAGTTTAGATGCAATCGAAATCGCAAATGAGAATCTGTTTCAAGAGCGGCAGTATTATCAAGATTTATTTCAGTTTTTCCCGATCGCGTCTTTAGTTATCAACGCTGACGGCTTTATTCTGGAGGCAAACCAAGAGATCATTCAAATGCTGAACGTGTCCCGTAGCTATATTTTGAGTGAACCTCTAGCTACGTTTGTTGCAGAGAGCGATTTGGCGACCTTTCGGGCACATCTCAGTCAATTACCTCAAAGCATCGGTATCCAACTTGGCGCATAAGCTTGTGTCCTCGTAAGAGCAAGCCGTTTATGGCTGAGCTGCATGTGGCGATCTCTCGTGACACGGATGAACAAGTTGAAGACCTGAAAATTGCCGTGTGCGACTTGAGCCAACCTCAGCAGGCGTTTGACGAAGGGCACAGCTTCGCCGCAAACCCTCACCTAAATCAACGGAAACGTCTGGAAAGGGTTTCAGCCGTAGGAACGCCGCGCATGTCGCAAATCCCTTTGGCGATTGATGGCTTGCGGGTGCTTGTTGTTGATGATGAGACGGATGCCCGTGAGTTTATTATTGCGGTGTTAAACTCCTATGGACTTCATGCCAAGTCTGTTGCAAGTGCTGCTGAAGCGTTAGAAGAACTAGGACGATTTCGTCCAGATGTTTTACTGAGTGATATTCGTATGCCTGATGGAGACGGCTATAGTCTGATTCGGCAAATTCGCGCTTTAGAAGCCAATCAGGGAGGGCATCTTCCTGCTGCTGCAATGACGGCTTATTTAGACGAGGACCGAGAAAAGGCTTTGAAGGCTGGATTTGAAGCACATTTGCACAAATTGGCTCAACCAACTGTCTGGGTAGACCTGGTGACTCAATTAGCTAACCAGGCTTCTCGTTAGGAGCAGAATTTGTAAGATTAAGCATGAAAGCGGTTTAGCCCAGTTGTCAGTAGGCAGCTTTCGGTTTAAGGCAGGAGAACTGGTATGAGCGAGAACCGGAAATCTGCATCTGCCGATTGGTTTGTAGGTGGCGGTGAAATACTCTAAAAATGAATTTCTCATGACGATCACGCATGAACTGCAATCGTCGCTGGTGTCAATTTTGGGATGGGCACGGCTTTTACAAACCAAGTCCGTCAATCCCGAGACAACGGCACAAGCATTGGCAACGATCAAGCGCAACGCCACCATTGAAGCAAAACTGATCAAGAACCTGCTGGATGTGGCAAACATTCTCTCTGGAAAGCTGCGCTTGAAGTCGCAACTCGTCGATCTGGCTTCTCTCGTCCGAAATGTAACGGCGACCTTTCACGAAGCAGCCCAAGCAAAGCACATTCAACTGCTTAAAACAGTATCGGAGGCAGTGCCGAACAACGTTTTTGCGGATGGAGATCGCCTCAAACAAGTTGTTACCAACCTGCTGGAAAATGCCATCAAATTTACGCCAGCGGGAGGACAGATCACGATTTGCCTAGAAGCGGTAGTGGGTAATGGAGCATTGGTAATGGGTAAAGAGGCTGCTCAACAACCAATGACCGATTACCCATTACCCACTACCGATCATATCCACATTACCGTCAGCGACACCGGGATTGGCATCCATCCTGATTTTCTTCCCAACGTCTTTAACCGCTTTACGCAAGCAGAGGTGCCGAGTCGTCATACGCCTGGCGGAGTGGAGCTTGGATTGACTACTGCCTGTTACCTGGTCGAATTCCATCACGGTACGATCGAGGCAGCCAGCGAGGGAGAGGGGCGGGGTGCAACGTTTACGGTTCGATTACCATTAGTCAATGCTGAACTCAAGCCGAATCTGGCCACATCAGGGCGATAAATTCTATGCAATTAGAAGATGTTAACCCAACTGGCACTCAACCGATGAGTGAAGCCCTGAAAGTCTTACAGGACTCCAACGGACTTTTGCCTGCTCTGATTGAGAATTTGCCAGGTGGAGCGGTGTTTGTGGTTGATCGCGATCTGCGCTATCTGATTGCTGAAGGAGAAGCCCTATCTACTGCTGGATTCAAACCTGCAGATTTTGTGGGGCGAACGATTTTTGAGGTGCTGCCGTCTGAACTCGTTACGAAGTACGAGCGGGATTACCATCAAGCGCTGGCAGGAGAACCGTTTGAGATAGAGCATACTTCCCACAATCATTGGTATATCACTCGCGGCACACCCCTGCGATCGCAGAATGGCGAAATATATGCAGTGCTGGCTGTTTCCTATGACATTACGGAGCGCAAACGGATTGAGGGCGAACACCAACAGGCGGAAGCGGCGATCGCGGCTGACCTGAGAGACACTCAACTGTTGCAAGACTTGAGCGCCCGACTTGTTCCTGAAGCCGAAATTCAGGTGCTTTACGACGAGATTATGGCAGCCGCGATCGCCCTTACCAAAGCAGATGCGGGCACTGTGCAAATTCTCGATTCAGAGACGGAAAATCTAGTGTTGCTAGCCACGCAAGGCTTTGACTGCACCATGACCAATCATTTCTATCGGGTCACTGCCAGTTCAAATACTCCTTGTGGGATTGCTCTGGCAACGGGTCAACGCACCTTTATAGATTTCGATGTACCCGAAAGTGAAGACCCAGATGGCTCTTTACGATTGCATATCCAGGCAGGATTGTTCTCCGCCCAATCCACACCGCTAATCACCCGTTCAGGCAAACCGATCGGTCTGCTTTCAACGCACTGGTGCAAACCCCACCGACCGAGCGATCGCGAACTCCGCTTTCTCGATCTACTGGCTCGTCAAGCGGCTGATCTGATCGAGCAACGGCAGATAGCACAATCCCAGCGTGAGTCGGAAGCTAAATACCGATCGCTGTTCACAACAATGGATCAAGGCTTCTGCCTCATCGAAAAGGTTGAGACGCTTGAGGGGCAATCGAGCGACTTTCGATACCTGACGGTGAATCCAGGGTTTTAAACGTCATACCGGGATACACAATGTCGTGGGTAAAACCATCCGCGAATTTGTGCCCGATGTTGAGCAACACATCATGGACATTTACGACGAAGTGGTGCGAACCGGACAGCCTCACCATTTCGAGGAATACATTTCAGTCCTCGATCAGTGGATTGAAGCAGAGGTTTTCCCGGCTCAAGTGCCGGGGCAAATTGCCATCCTATTCAGCAACATCTCCGATCGCAAACAGGCAGAAAGGGTTCTACGTGAAAATGAGGAGCGTCAGGCTTTCCTGCTGGAACTCAGTGATACGCTGCGTGCCCAACCAAACGAAAATGCGATCGCCAACGCCTCACTGGTGCTGCTTGCAGAACGTCTACACCTAGATCGTGCCTATATTGCAGCCATCTATACCGCCGACGATCGAGTGATCGTCGGACCTGAATATCGCCGCCCCGACCTCAACCCCATCTCTGAAGTCCTGCGTCCATCGGATTTTCCCGAAGGGTTCAGGCAGGTCGAAGAGGGCACCTTCTGGATCAATAACATTGCTGATGATCCCAGCCTTTCCGATTTAGATAGGCAATCACTCGCTGCGATCGATCTCACAGCATTCATCGTCGGTGCGCTCAGAAAGGGTGAAAGAAACCTGATCTGGGCGATCGTTGCAGTATCTACCCAACCACGCCAATGGACTCACGCAGAGATCGCGCTGGTTGAGGAAACTGCCGAACGCACCTGGGCGGCAGTCAAACGTGCCCGCGCTGAAGAACAGTTGAGCCGTGCTGCTGAGATGGATGCGTTTCGGGTGAAGTTGTCAGATGCCCTGCGATCGCTCTCTGATGCGGTTGAAATTCAGGCAACCGCGACGCGCACCACCATGAACTTCTTTGGAGCAGACAGATGTTACTACTGCGAAATTATTGACGGCAGCGCCATCATTCGGCGGGATGCCTCACAAGCAGGTTTACCTTCAGTGGTGGGGGCATACCCCTAGAAGACTCCCCATCTTCAAAGCCATGATCGATGCCGTTCAGCCGTTTGTCGTTCAGAATGCACATACGACGAACATGCTGGATGAGGCGTTGAGACAGACCTGTTTGCAGTTGCAGATTATTTCCTTTATCGACGTACCTGTGATCAAGCAGGGAGAGCCTGTCGGGATTCTCTGTATTACCCAAAGCACGCCGCGGAACTGGACGCAGTTTGAGATGGATCTGGCAGAAGAAATTGCCGATCGTGCCTGGGCAACCATCGAACGTATCCGCGCCGAAGCAGCCCTGCGTGAAGCAGAACTTCAGCGCGTGCGAGAACAATCTGCCCGCGAACAAGAACGCCAACGCGCCGAGGCTCTGGCAGAACTCAATCGCACCAAAACAATGTTCTTTAGCAACATCAGCCATGAATTCCGCACGCCGCTAACGCTATCTCTGGCTCCTTTGCAGGATGCGTTGAGCGATCGCACCCATCCCCTAGACCTCGTTCAGCGAGAGCGATTAGAACTCGTTCATCGCAACAGTTTGCGCTTATTGAAATTGGTCAACATCCTGCTCGACTTCTCCCGCATTGAAGCCGGACGCATTGAAGCCGTATACGAACCGACGGATTTAGCAACCTACACAGCAGAACTCGCCAGCGTATTTCGGTCTGCGATCGAACGAGCAGGTTTACAGTTAATTGTCGATTGCCCACCCCTACCCAAACCTGTTTTTGTTGATCGGGAAATGTGGGAAAAGATTGTTCTCAATCTGCTCTCTAATGCGTTCAAGTTCACCTTTGAAGGTGAAATCACGGTGAAATTGAGAATGAAGAATGAAGAATTAAGAGTGCAGGATAGAGAAAACGACGCAATTCTCAATTCTCAATTCTCAATTCCCACCTCAATTCTCCAAATTTGCGACACTGGCACCGGAATCGCCCCCGAACATTTGCCTCATTTGTTTGAACAGTTCTACCAAGTTCGAGGAACTCAGGCACGTACTCATGAAGGATCAGGCATCGGTCTTGCCCTGGTGCATGAACTGGTTCAACAGCATGGCGGCACAATCGAGGTCAGTAGCACTGTTGGACAGGGCACGTGCTTTACCATCGCCCTCCCGTTTGGGACAGAACATCTGCCACACGATCGCCTTCAAAGTGAAGGCGATCGAAATCAACCAACCCGTACTTTAGCATCCACCGAGATCGGTGCTACTTCTTATGTAGAAGAGGTAGAACGGTGGGTACCTTCCCAGATCTCAGAGGTTTTGAAAACTTCCGAGGTCTCACCTCCAGAGGAAGGGAACAGGGAATGGGGAAAGGGGAATAGGGAAGAGCTTGCTCCTACTCCCTACTCCCTACTCCCTACTCCCCGTCTGCCCGTGTGCTTATAGTCGATGACAATGCCGACATGCGGGAGTATCTGGCCCGTATTCTCAGGGACCACTTTCAAGTCGAAGCCGTCGCAGATGGAGCAACGGCTCTGGCAGTGGCTCAAGAACGAGTGCCCGATCTCATCCTCAGTGATGTGATGATGCCAGGATTGGATGGGTTTGAATTGCTGGGAGCCTTGCGAGCAGACCTACGCACCAGAGAGATTCCGATTATTTTGCTCTCAGCTCGCGCGGGCGAGGAGGCGATCATCGAAGGGCTGCAAGCAGGGGCAGATGATTACCTAATCAAGCCCTTCTCGGCGCAGGAACTGATTTCTCGCGTTACGGCTCATCTCCAAAGAGCACAGCTACGGGACGGACTACTCCAGCAGGAACGAGTGATTAATCGCCAAAAAGACGAATTTATCTCCGTTGTTTCCCATGAACTGAATACGCCTCTTGTGTCAATTTTGGGCTGGACGCGCATGTTGCGGAGTAATTCGTCCAATCCAGCCATACTGAGCAAAGCGTTAGACGTGATCGAGCGCAATGCAACTTTAGAAGCCAAATTGGTGCAGGATTTACTCGATCTGTCCCGCATCAGCGCAGGTAAATTCCGTCTGTATCCTCAACCAGTTGAACTGCAATCAGTCATCGAAGCGGCGATCGAAACCGTGGCTGAAACCGCAGCGAACAAGGGAATTGACTTGATCTGGCAGGAAAACGTTACGGAACCCGCTGTCGTAATGGGAGATAGCGATCGCCTTCAACAGGTAATCTGCAATCTCCTGACCAACGCGATTAAATTTACGTCGGAAGGCGGACAGGTAGCGGTTTGGTTGTCCGTTGCCGCTGGTCATCGGTCACTGGTTGAAGACAACGGATTGACGAATAATTCCGTTGAAATTCGGGTTGCAGACACAGGTATCGGCGTTGCCGCCGACTTTTTACCCCATGTCTTTGAGCACTTTAGCCAAGCTCAGAGTGCACAGGCAGCAAAAGGATTGGGACTGGGGTTAGCGATCGCGCGTTATATTGTCGAGCTTCACAACGGCACCATTCACGCTGATAGTGTGGGAGAAGGACAAGGGACAACCTTCACCGTCAGATTACCGCTCTTTCAAGATGTCGAGCGCGAATGAGAATGCTCAAAACTTAAATGCTCCCCTAGATAGCATCGTGAGGGGAGCGGTTCTTATATCTCCAATCCACTGGAGATGATTTGTTATATCGGTTTCGCTTTATCTTTCTACAGTTTGCCGCAACGCCCCTGTTTCCCATCCCCAGACGAGGCATTTCTCAATCATCCAAATTACGGACGGCAATCCTTCCAATTAGACGGGGCACTACTCCTTTTGGAAACGCTATAGCTATATAGCAAAGTGCTGAGTGCTGAGGACTGAGTGCTGAGGGTGAAAGCCAGTCATTGTAGCGCTTTCAGTAGTTTGATTGTCCTAATATGTAGCAGTACTGCTATAAAGGTAGGACAAAAGATACCCGACTTCTATGCGGATTGATACGGTAGTGCCAATCGTCTTGCAGAAGTCGGGGATCTGAAAGGCTAGTGCATCAAGCTCGTAAATAATAGTCTAACGTCGTCTAACAGCGTCCATCAACCAGTTCACGAGTGGCTTTAAGTTGGTTGGGACAGCGGCCTCTCCGACTGTAACCGTATGGCTATGATCGTGTTCTTGAACCGTTATTTTGTATTGAAATCGATCGGGTTGGGCAGGGGCAGGAATGGTTTCGGGCAAGTTGAAGAAATCAGCATTGTCCACCAGTTGACGCAAATGGGTCGCGTCGTTACAGGACAGGGTTGCGCTGTCCATGCTGAGGGACATGGGGATTCCTGCAAAACCACCGCTGCGTTCAAATGAGACATGCATTGCTTTGTCCTCAATTGCCACACCTTGACGTGAATAAAAGGCACAGCTTAACAGTGAAAACCCGAGTGTAGTTCCCAACAGTACCAAAATCGACGTCGGAGTAGTTTCATCTAAATCACACCAACCTGTTGCCATGCGCTACGGACGGCTTTTTGCTCATCGCTATTGTTGCCGTATAGGGTTCCGGCAACGGAGATGGTGGCATTGGCTGCCCGTTTGAAATTTGAACTGGAGCGAAGGACATCTCGCAGCGTGAGATACCAGATTTTCCCGGCTTTTTCCCAGGCGTAACCGCCGATCGCAGTTGCTGCCAGGTAGAAGGCTCGATTGGGAATGCCGGAGTTAATGTGGACACCACCATTATCGGAGCTTCCTTTGTACAGCTTGGAATACTGGTCTGGTTGGGGATCTTTTCCTAAAACAGGGTCGTCATAGGCTGTCCCTGGTGCCTTCATGGAACGAAGGGCGACTCCTTGAACGCCGGAAGCCAACAAACCTGCACCGATCAACCAGTCGGCTTCTTCAGCAGTTTGGTTGAGCGATCGCTGCTTAACCAGTGACCCAAACACATCGGAAAACGACTCATTTAGCGCTCCCGATTCCCTCGATAGCTTAGAGCTGCTTCGTATTGGGTAACGCCGTGGGTTAACTCATGCCCAATCACATCGATCGAAATGGTAAAGCGATTAAACAACTGTCCATCTCCATCCCCGTAAACCATCTGGTCGCCATTCCAGAAGGCGTTGTCATACTTCACATCATAGTGAACGGTGGAGTCTAAGCGCAGGCCCTGGCCATCGATCGAATTTCGTTCATAGACATCCTGATACAGATCATAGGTTGCGCCCGCTCCATCGTAGGCTTCGTTGACAGCTACATCCTGGCTAGGGGATCCCCTCCCCTCGCACCAGCGTCCCAGGGAGTGTTGTGCTGTTTTTGCATCATAGACCGTGCGCCGTTTTTGCCCAGGTGGAGCCGCAAAAGAAATGTTGCCAACAACCTGTCGCCTGCCCCGAAATTGCTCTGATGCTCTCAGAGTTTCGAGTGCCCAACTGCGATTCTCCTCACTCCCATGATGAATAATGTGGTCCATCATATGGGGTGGAAGAATGCAGCAAATCGGGCAGCGCTGGGGTTTTTCCAAAGATGCATCCACTCTTTTGCGTTCTTTTGTGCCATTACCAATTTCTCCTGGTTACTGGGCTTAAGCTATAGACGTTCAATTATGAACTTTGAGCCGTTCTAGCCAAATGAATACGAGGTTTAGTATGTCTGGTCTCTAATCTAGCGTCGATAGACTAAAGGTTTATCTTTAGCCAGCGATCGAAATGGTGGGGGAGTAGGGAATGGGGATGGCCTAAAGTTTTGTCTTTAGCCTCCGATCGAAACGCCAATCAGTTTGCCTAATCCAAAGGTGATGGCGGCGGCAGCGAACCCAAAAATGACCTGACGAAAACCGGAGTAAAGCACGCTCCGTCCGGTCAGTAGGGTAATGCCTGCACCGATCGTAAACAGGGCCAGACCGCTTAGGAGCAGGCTGACGATGACCGCTAAACTGCCAGACAAAACGATAAATGGGGCAACAGGGACAATCGCACCGATCGCAAACAGAAAAACGAGGTCGTTGCAGCGGCCCAGGCAGAACCACCCAATTCATCGGGGTCAATTCCCAGTTCTTCGCGAGTCAGGGTGTCGAGCGCACTGGATTTGTTGGACATAATGCGTGCGGCGAGAGTTCGGGCTTGGGCTTCCGGTAGTCCTTTGCTTCGTAAATGAGCGCCAGTTCCTCTTCCTCCTCGTCGGGAACTTCCTCCACTTCCCGTTGCTCAATCCGAATCTGACGATCGTACAGTTCACGGGAACTCTGGACTGAAATCCATTCTCCCAGCGCCATTGAGCAGGCACCTGCTAACAACCCTGCCATCCCCGTTACTAAAATGGATTTCTCTGACAGGTTTGCCCCTGCAACCCCCATTACCAGACTGAGGTTGGACAGCAAACCATCGTTTGCGCCCAGAACGGCCGCTCTTAGGGTGTTGCCGCCCGCAGCGCGATGGCGTCCTTCAATCTGGGCGATCGTGCCACCTTCCATGCCTTTACCAGATGGGCTAGCGATCGCGTCCAGCAAGCGGGCGTGGGACCGTTCTTCAACAGGCAGCACCGTATCCTGGGCATCTGGCTGCATGTCGTAGCTATGGCTGTCCACTTGCTCCATTGCGTTGATGGTGGGCAGCACAAACTGGGGACCAAACCAGGTTGCCAATTTGGCTAACATCCTGGTCCGAAAACCAATCCGCTGTCGGGGGATAGAATACCCGGCACGCAGCAGTTTGTCCTGCCAAAACTGAGCGTGAGTTTCCTCAGTTCCGGCCAGTCTACGGTAGACCTCGGCCAGCGATCGCTGTTTTTCGGCTTTTGCTAAAGCGCGGTAAAGGTAGGCACTCTCGATTTCGTCCTGCCAGTTTTCCAGATAGCGCGCAATATCATCTCTGCTTGACATAGGGATCTCTATTACCTGCTAACGCTCTAATCTTCTAAGGCTCTAACTGTTGCCAAAAGCTGCTTGAGGGTCTGAAAACGCTCGAAAAATAGCCTCAAGGTTCTTTATCTACAGCGATCATATTTGGATTGGGAGAAAGGATTCCGCAAGAATCTCTCACAAAGCTTCTCAATCTCACAATTGATTTAGGACTGCTATGTCAATTTTGAATTGACGGATAACTTTACTTATAGCGCTGGATCAGGAATAGGAATGCAGGTTTCCTGGTTGAAGGCTGGGGTAGGAGGAATTACGCGATCGCCAGTTGAATGAGTGGTTCGACAGCCGCGATCGTTTGAGTTAGCTCGTCTGATAGCGAAAATCGTTGTTGCAGGTACTTCGGATCGTTGTAGCTCAGCCACACACTTCCCTGGCTGTCTTCCCAGGCCAACGCTTTAAGCGGCAGGTCGATCGCTGAGAGTGGAACGGCAACCATCAGAGGAGTTCCGGCCTTGGGGTTGCCAAAGATGAGAAGTTCGGTTGGTTGCATCGTTAAACCCACATTCTCTGCCTCGCGTTGTTGGTCGATACGGGCAAAAATCTTAATGCCTTTCGCCTGTAGGGCAGATTCCAAGCGGTCAATGGTTTCAGCGACAGAGAATTTGCTGGGCTGACTGATAATGCCGTTGCTAGGATTCATGGCTTTTCTAGTAGGTGATGGGTGATAGGCGACAGGTGATAGGAATGAACTATAGCAATCCTATTTGGATTGTGAGAAAGGATTTCGAAGGAATCCTTTCTCACAAAGCCTCTCATCTCACAACTGATTTAGGACTTGCTATATCTGGTACGTAAAAGGAGAGGAACCACGATCGCGGTTCCTCTCTTATTATTCCTGGTTTATTCATTTAGTCGATTAACCAAAAGCCAGAGCAGTCCAGGTATTTGGGCCAACGATACCATCCTGCTGAAGTCCCTGTGCCTGTTGGAAGTTGATTACTGCGGCTGTCGTTTCGTTCAAGAAATTACCTGTCACAGGCAGGTTTTCGCCGTAGCCTTGCAGAATCAAAAGCGGCTGTAAAATTGCAACGGCCAGACTACCGTACATCGGCTGGGCAAGCGTCGGTAAGTCGTTTGTAAGAGCGGGCAGGTTGTTAAAAGCATTGGTTGGTACTCGAGTATTTGCATTCATGGCTTTTACCTCTTTTTGTTGTTGAATTAATGGTTTTTGTCGGTTAACTGAGAGATTCAGTTCAACAATTTCAGTTTCCCGTCTGCCACAAGATTTATGGGTGAAGAAAGATAAGTTAAGGAGAAAGTAAGCAGGACTTGTGCGAGGGAGGTGAGAATGTCTGGTGATGGGTAATCGGTAATCAGTAATGGGTAGTTGCAGTTTCAACTGAGCGTCCATTACTTCCTCACCTCTCACCTGCGTCAGTAAAGTCAGAATTTACAGAATGAAACCATTACGTCCGTTTTTGGAGGAGCCAGCATGAAGGCGATCGGCGTTTATCAATATCGGTCTGCTGACGATCCTGCCTGTTTTGTTGAGGTAGATATCGATCCGCCTCCCTTGAGCGCCAATGATTTGTTGGTTCAAGTCAAAGCGGTTTCGGTCAATCCGGTGGATTACAAAGTCAGGGCTTCCGTCATGCAGCAGCAGTCTACCCCACGTGTTCTAGGCTGGGACGCTGCCGGAATTGTGGAACAGGTGGGTAGTGCAGTGTCTCTGTTTAAGCCAGGAGATGCGATCTATTACGCGGGGAGTATTGTTCGTCCGGGAAGCGATAGTGAGTATCACGTTGTCGATGAGCGCATTGTTGGCAAAAAGCCCGCCAGTCTCTCGTTTGAAGAAGCGGCTGCGCTTCCCTTAACGGCTATCACTGCCTGGGAAGGGCTGTTTGAGCGGTTGGGGATTGAACCAAGCAAAACGGCAACGAATCAGAAACTAAAACTTCTAATTATCGGTAGAGCGGGTGGCGTTGGCTCGATCGCGATTCAACTGGCAAAACAGGTTGCTGGCTTACAGGTGATTGCAACCGCATCCAGACCCGAAACAATTGATTGGTGCTTAAAAATGGGTGCAGATTACTGCATCAACCACTACGAAAAATTCACAGCTGAGTTTAATCGAATTGGTGTCGCAACTGTCGATTACATCTTCTGCTGCAACGATACAGAGCAGCACCTGCAAAATATGGCGGATGTCATCAAGCCCCAAGGAAAGATCTGCACGATCGTTGAAACGAAAAATCCGCTGAATATGAATCTCCTGCAACGCAAGAGTGTAATTTTTGCGTGGGAGTTTATGTTTACTAAACCGATGTATGAAACAGAAGATATGCAATCTCAACATGTATTGCTAAACACCGTTGCAGATTTGATTGATCGCAAGGTTTTGCAGACAACCATGACTGAAAACGTGGGTCCGCTTAATCCAAGCAATCTGGCAAAAGCCCATGCACTGCTTGAATCGGGGCGAACGATCGGAAAGGTCGTGCTCTCCGGAATCGAACGCTAAGTATAACCATAGCCATGAAGGTCAGGCTATTTTACCAGGCTGAAACCTTTTGTCACTGACTGTTTTTCCTGACACCTGTTATCAAAATAGGAGAATCAAGATGACCATTAACCCCGATGGCGTTGTTGCTCAACCTGGAGAGGGAACGTCCTACTGGTTTGGTGAAGATCTATACACGTTTAAGGCGATCGGCGAAGAAACAGGTGAAGCGTACGCATTGTTTGAAGTTGTGGTTGCTCCGGAGGGGGGTACACCGCCTCACAGGCACAGCCGAGAAAACGAATCCTTTTATATCCAGGACGGCGAGATTGAATTCCAACTAGACGGACAAGCGATCGTCGCAACGGCTGGAACCTTTCTTCATTCGCCAAAGGGACAGATGCACCAATTTATCAACGCCAGCGGAACTCCTGCCAAGCTGTTGATTTGGGTTACACCCGCAGGGTTTGAAAAATTTATGGCGGAAGTCGGCAAGCGTGCAGACAGCCAGGTCGCTCCAGTAGCGTTAGGGCCAGACGATTTAGAAAAGATTCTTACGACCGCTCCAAAATATGGCATAGAGATTACTCCGCCTCCAGTTTTGTAGGGCCGGAGCTGGGCAATGGGCGATGGGCAATGGGCGATGGGCAATAGGAAGGAGTTGAGAATTGAGAGTTAGGACTTGAATTAAGAATGAAGAATGACGGCCTACATTCCTAATTCTTAATTTTCCATTCTTAATTCTTCATTGCCCCTCGCCCCTTTGCCCCTTGCCTCTTTCAATAAAACCTCACCCTGTAGGTGGTGGTTGAACAATTGGTTTTCACGTACCTTAAACGTCAGCAATGCAAGATTAGAAGGTAACAACCATGCAAACAAGGCAACTTGGAAACTCTGATCTTCATATCACCCCAGTTGGTTATGGTGCCTGGGCGATCGGCGGTTCTGGTTGGCAGTTCGGTTGGGGGCATCAGGAGGACGATGACTCGATCGGAGCGATTAATCGAGCACTGGACTTAGGCGTTAACTGGATTGATACAGCGGCAGTCTATGGGTTAGGGCATTCCGAGGAAGTGGTTGCGAAGGCATTGAGGGGTCGCTCCGATCGCCCCTATATCTTCACCAAATGTTCGTTGATTTGGGATGAGAAACGAGAGATCGGCCACAGTCTGAAAGCAGATTCTCTGCGACGTGAAGTTGAAGGCAGTCTGCGCCGTTTGGATGTGGAAACGATCGACCTGTATCAGATTCACTGGCCCAACCCAGACCCCGAAATTGAGGAAGGCTGGACAACGCTTTCAAAGCTTAAGGATGAAGGTAAGGTTCGCTACATTGGCGTTTCAAATTTCAATGTGGAGCAGATGAAGCGGGCCGAGACGATCGCGCCCATCACCTCATTGCAGCCTCCCTATTCGCTGGTTAAGCGTGAGGTGGAAGCAGAGATTTTGCCCTATTGCAAAGACCACAACATTGGCGTGATTGTTTACGCCCCCATGCAGTCGGGGTTGCTGACAGGTTCCATGACCCACGGACGGGCTGCAAACCTTCCTGACAACGATTGGCGGAAAAGCAATAGTGAATTTCAGGAGCCACGTCTGTCTCGCAACCTAAAGTTGGTTGACCTGTTGAAGGATATCGGCCAACGACACGGACGATCGCCCGGTGAGACGGCTATTGCCTGGACATTACGGAATCCTGCGGTAACGGCTGCCATCGTGGGCGGACGAGACGCCAAGCAGGTAGAAGGAACGATTGGTGCGGCAGAGTTTCGTCTGAACGAACAGGAAATTGGGGAGATTGATACCTTCCTGCGTCAAAACCCGTAACACAAGGGGAACTATGGATCTCAAATTGGATGGAAAGGTTGCGCTTGTTAGCGGTTCAACCGCAGGAATTGGATTCGCGATCGCAACGACCCTGGCGCAGGAAGGCGCAACCGTCGTCGTCAATGGCCGCACTCAGGCACGGGTAGACGAAGCGATTCAGCAGATCAAACAATCGGCTCCCGATGCCAAACTTCACGGGTTTGCTGCTGATTTGGGAACGCAGGATGGAGCCGATAAGCTGTTTCAGCAATTCCCAGATTTGGACATTCTGATTAACAATCTGGGAATTTATGGTGCAAAGCCATTTGAAGACATCTCCGATGAGGAATGGATAAACTTTCTCGAGGTGAATGTCCTGAGTGGTGTGAGGCTTTCGCGGCGCTACCTGCCGCTGATGCTGAAAAAGAACTGGGGCCGAATTATTTTCATATCTAGTGAATCGGGGCTGAACATTCCAGCGGAAATGATTCATTACGGGGTCACAAAACGGCACAGTTGGCTCTCGCTCGTGGTTTGGCGGAAATAACTGTGGGAAGTGATGTTACCGTTAACTCGATTCTGCCTGGCCCCACACGATCGGAAGGCGTTGAGCAGTTCATTCAAGGATTGGCAAACGATCAAAACACAACACCAGATCAAGTAGAGAAGGCGTTCTTTGAGAAAACGCGTCCGTCTTCGCTGATCCAACGGTTTGCGTCTACATCTGAAGTCGCTGCGCTGGTGGCGTTTATTGCCAGTCCGCTGTCGTCGGCTACAAATGGTGCAGCGCTGCGAGTCGATGGTGGCGTTGTGCGATCAATTGTCTAGAACGCTAGCTGGAAATTTACCAATGGAATTAATAGGTTTTTCCAGTTGAATGCCATACATTTCGGTTATGCAGATGGCACACTCCGCTCACATAATCATTTCAAATCGCTCATTTTCATTGTGGAGAACGAACCATGACTGAACGGGTAAAGGAAATTTTGAGCTGGTACGGCAGTGATAATCCCGGCACGTTGACCAATCTGGCCCGGTTGCTCAATCACGGAAAATTGGCTGGCACCGGAAAGTTAGTCATTCTGCCAGTTGACCAGGGGTTTGAGCATGGCCCAGCGCGGAGCTTTGCGCCAAACCCACCCGCCTACGATCCGCGCTATCATTTTGAACTGGCGATCGAGGCCGGATGTAATGCCTATGCCGCTCCCCTAGGGTTTATCGAAGCAGGAGCGCGGGAGTTTGCCGGAGAAATTCCGCTTATCCTCAAGGTCAACGATCACGATGTTTTGCTGGATGAGAAGGACCCGAGCCAGGCGTTAACGGGCAGCGTTGAGGATGCGCTGCGGTTGGGCTGTGCAGCCATTGGCTTTACCATTTATCCCGGCTCTTCCCATCGGTTTGAAATGTACGAACAAATTCGTCTCTATGCGGAACATGCAAAACGAAACGGATTAGCTGTTGTCATCTGGTCCTACCCCCGCGGATCAGGTCTGAGCAAAGCGGGCGAAACCGCGATCGACGTGACGGGATACGCCGCCCATATCGCCGCTCAACTCGGTGCCCATATCATCAAGGTAAAACTGCCCAGTGATCACATTGAGCAGGAAGCGGCCCGCAAGGTGTATGAGAAGGAACAGGTTCCCATTGGAACCCTAGCTGAACGGGTAAGCCATGTGGTGAAGTGTGCCTTTGGCGGACGGCGTATTCTCATCTTCTCTGGTGGACCCGCTGAGAGCGATGCAACATTTTTCGAAGGAATCAAAGCGATCGAAGCGGGCGGCGGATTTGGCTCGATCATCGGACGCAATTCCTTCCAGCGCTCCAAGGCCGACGCCCTAAAATTCCTCAGCACCGTGATTGACATCTACAGCGGTAAAACTGTTGAAACCCGCACGCCCGTTTCTGTTTAAAGTGGCAAGAATCCTGTACTGATTGCGATCGACCACCTTTTTCGGACCTGCTAAGTGCTGCTTTGCTTGAAGCAGCACTTTTCAATTGAAAGCGCTTCAAACAAACCTCGTAAACACGCGCAAATCGGGACGCGGGATTTACCATTACTTCATATCGACTGGTCAATTCATTCAATTGACGTGTCAATTCATTCAATCGATGCGTCAATTTGTTGTCTCGATGGATCGATTTGCTTGTTTGACAGGGTCGATGGCCTGATTAAGCAATGGCGAAAGACTATAATCGACGCAACCCCGTTCAAGGCTTGGAGGAGCAGGTGTCCGAGGACGCAATCAAAATCTTTTATTCCTACTCCCGCAATGACCTCGACCTACGGAATGCGCTGGAAAAGCATCTCTCTCCATTAAAGAAAGCAGGCAGAATTAGCACCTGGCACGATTTGGAACTGGAAGCGGGGACGGAATGGGAATTGAAAGTTTTGCCCACCCACGCCAAACCCATTACAAGCTGGACAGATCGGGATGAGGCGTTTGCGATCGTGGCTCAGCACATTCGGATAACGGTGAATCAGCTTATAACCAAAAAGCTGGCAGAGCGACAGGCAGAAGAACAGCGGAGACAACATGAACAGGAACGTTTGCAACGAGAGCAGCAGCGACAGGCAGAAGAGCAGGAACGTCAACGGCAGGCGGAACGGTTGAAGCGAGAAGCCGAAGCAGCAGAACGACAGCGGCAGGAATTAGAACGGCAACGGTTGCTGGAGGAGCAACAGCGACAAGAGGCAGAAGCAGAAGAACTTGCCTCTGCAAAAGGGTAGATTACAGATGACTGCGAGACTTGCTGAAGGCGGAGCAGTGGAAGGAGGCAGACCAGGAAACGGCAGACCGTATGTGTGAAGTCATGGGTCGGCAAAAGAAAGATGGATTGAGAGTGGAAGACATACAAAGCTTTCCCTGTACTGACCTCCGCACCGTTGATCAACTCTGGGTGAAGCATAGCGAGGGCAGGTTTGGGTTCAGCGTCCAGAAAAAAAATCTACGTAGAATGTGGTGCTAAATTGGACAGCAACTATCCAGGCGACAAAATCTGGGAAACGTTTTGTGATCGCGTCGGGCGGCGCGTGCAAGGATCATGGGTGTCTTACAATGATCTCAAATTCAACCCTCCACTTCCCCAGTCGGTGAATTACCCGCATTTCAACCCCTGGGAGTGGCAGTATTTCCGGTACTTCAGTTCAACTCCCTGGGAGGCTATGATTCTTTTGGACACCGCAACCCTGTTGTTGGGAGGGGATGGGTTTTGGTGGTCAGCTGGTTATGTTTGGGTGATCTCTTCTCTCGCGTCAAGGGTTGTAAACTGTAGCATTGAATAGTAGTGGGGTGGGCACTGCCCACAACCTATTCCCCCACATCCATACCCTCAAACATCAAGAAGCGCGATCGCCCACCATCGCATTGGCAACCCTAGTTGCGATTGTGCATTCCTCTCTGTACCTATCGATGAAACTTGAAATATGAGTATATTGCTGTTGGTGCTTGAGTATTAAATTGATGAAAAACTCAGCCAACTAAATAGATCGGCGATCGTCAACTTCCAATCACCTAAGCTGTTTAGAACAGTAAGTTGATCGGTATCTTCATCCCGTGCGACAGGTTGTTGATTGGGTTGAAACACAATCACCGTTCGTTCTTCTGGATCAATTAGCCAACCTAACTGAGTGCCCTGATTTAGACAAAACAAAATGTTGTTAATCACTCGTGTAGGACGTTGGTCCGGTGACAGAATTTCGATTGTCCAATCCGGGTAAATTAAAACTGATTTTCAATCTCTCCCGACTCATTCAGGGGAATCCGGTTCCACTCGAATACCGTAATGTCAGGTACCAGCGATCGTCCGCCGAACGTGCAGCGCAGTTCAGTAAAGGCATGAACTGATCGGTTAGGAATACCAATTTGGTTGATAGCAGGTGCTAACCGAGTTTGGAGTGTGCTGTGTTTCCCCTGAGGCATCGGTTTCTGATAAACTCGACCGTCAATGTATTCACTAGCTGGTTTTGTTTCCGGTTTTTTGAGAAACTCTTCCAGAGACAGGGCTGGGGATGATGGTAGTAGGGTCGTCATTGCTCCTTCCTCCTACGCTAATCCTAATTGAATGATCGATTTACAAACGCTTTCTAACGCTTCTTGCCAAATTTAGACTTCAAATCTTCTAGCGTTGCGGGTTTAGATTGAGGCTGAACGTCTTTGGGTTTACGATTGGGTGCTTCCGTTGCTCCGGTTGTTTTTGAATCAGACGATCGCATCGAAAGGCTAATTCGTTTCAGTTTTTCATTCACTTCCATCACCCGCACTTTTACGACTTGCCCCACTTTGACAATTTGTTTCGGGTCACTAACGAAGCGATCGGCAAGTTGGGAAATATGCACCAGCCCGTCCTGATGCACTCCAATGTCAACAAATGCGCCGAAGTTGGCAACGTTGGTTACAACACCTTCCAGTTCCATGCCTACCTTCAAATCTGAAATTTCTTTCACTCCTTCCTTGAAAGTGGCGTACTTAAACTCGGCACGTGGATCTCGACCAGGTTTTTCTAACTCCGCCAGAATGTCTCGCAGGGTCGGTTCGCCAACGGTGTCCGTCACGTATTTTTAAGTCCGATAGACTTGAGCTGACTGGCAATTTGAGTTGTTTGCGTTAGCGGTAGTTTGAGGTCGGTGGCGATCGTCTCAACCACTTTGTAGCTTTCTGGATGGACGGCAGTATTGTCCAGCGGGTTGTCACCATTGCGGATGCGTAGAAAACCAGCGGCCTGCTCGAATGCTTTTGGACCAAGCTTGGGAACCTTTAAGAGCTGGCGGCGATTGCGAAAGACACCATTTTCGTTGCGGTACGCCACGATGTTATTTGCAATGGTTGGCGAAATTCCTGAAACAAAGGTGAGTAGTTCTTTCGAGGCAGTGTTTAAGTCCACGCCGACGTAGTTCACGCAACTTTCAACCGTTTCATCCAGTTTCTTTTTCAGCAATTTCTGATCGACGTCATGCTGGTATTGTCCAACCCCGATCGATTTCGGGTCAATCTTAACCAGTTCCGCCAGCGGATCTTGCAGCCGTCGCCCAATGCTAATCGCGCCTCTGACCGTTACATCTTTATCTGGAAATTCGGCGATCGCCACCGCACTGGCAGAGTAGACAGACGCACCCGACTCATTGACTATCACCTTAATGGGTTTACGTTCTAAGGTTGTGAGGATTTCTCCAACGAATTCGTCGGTTTCCCGTCCGGCCGTCCCGTTGCCGATCGCGATCAGCTCAATCTGATACTTCTGAATCAGTTGGACCAGCGTTTGGGCCGCCTGTACCCGCTGGTTGGCAGACTGGTGGGGAAAGATGGTTTGATATTCTAGAAACTTACCTGTTTGGTCCAGAGCGGTGACTTTGCAGCCCGTCCGAAAGCCGGGGTCGATCGCCAAGGTAGGCTTCATGCCAGCCGGAGCGGACAGCAGCAGTTCCCTTAAGTTGGCTTCAAACGTCTTGATTGACTCGATGTCTGCTTCCTGTTTCTTGGCTGTACGCACTTCGCTGATCAGGGAATTCCTCATTAACCGATTGAAGGCGTCTTTCAGCATTTCTCGATAAAAGCTGCGAATCGTGCGATCCTTCGTCCGAATTTCCTGGGACTCTAGATAACCAAGCACCGCATCCTCATCAAATTCCAGGTCCACATTCAGAATGTCTTCTGCCTCGCCCCGGTAGAGTGCCAGCAGATTGTGGGGAGCGATCGCCTTCACCTTCGCCCGGTAGTCGCGGTACATCTCAAATTTTGTGGAGCCTTCGGGATGGTCCCCTTCACCTTGATGACCAAACGCCTGACTCCATCAGGTAATCGCGCAGATACGCCCGCAAATCTGCCTTCTCCGACACTTCTTCTGCCAGAATGTCCGAAGCTCCTTTCAGGGCATCCTCCACCGTCTCAACCCCTTTTTCAGCAGAGATATAGGTTGCCGCTGCTTTCTCTAGTGATTGCGGTGCGGCATTCGGGCCATTCAGGGATTTGATGAACTCCGCCAGAGGCTCCAAGCCCTTCTCGCGGGCGATCGTGGCGCGAGTTCGCCGCTTGGGACGGTAGGGCAGATACAGGTCTTCCAGTTCGTTCTTTTGCAGACAGGCGTCAATCTGAGCTTGAAGTTCGGGAGTGAGTTTGCCCTGCTGCTCGATCGCCTGCAAAATGCTTTGTTTCCGCTCTTCCAATTCGGTCAGGTAGGCATGACGGTCAAACAAATCCCGCAATTGGGTTTCGGTCATTTCGCCTGTGCGCTCTTTCCGGTAGCGGGCAATAAAGGGAACAGTGGCTCCTTCTGCCAGTAGCTCCAGTGCATTGCTAACCTGAAACGGCTTAAGCGAAAGCTCAGTTGCCAGAAGTTGGGGATGTTTAGCATTGCGATCGAGTTCAAAAGTCCTTTACTAGGATACGGAATTTGCTCTCTGTTTTGGGAAGGATATTAGTGGCTCCTTCTAGGCCAGGTTCTCCGGTGAATCCCTGGTTGACGTTGAATCCGTGGTTAATGGCTATTGTTCTTAAACTTGAGGAGATTTAGTATGACCTGGGTTGTGCTCAAACGCAAGCAGTGGATCTGGATTAGTCTTCTCTGCTTTTCGTGTCTGCTAATCCCATCCGTTGGACTTGCGCTCGATGTTAACCGGGTGCCCAACCCTCGACAAAGCAGTGGTGGTTGGGTCATAGATATGGCTCATCTGCTGAAGCCAACCACGATCGCCCAGATGAATCAAATGATAACCAATCTGGAGACAAAAATGGTGCTGAAGTCGCTGTGGTAACGGTTCCAGAAACGAAGCCTGCTGCCTCACCCAAGGAATTTGCGACCAGCCTGTTTAATGAGTGGAAGATTGGCAAGAAAGACCTGAATAACGGAGTATTGCTGCTTGTTTCTCAACGCGATCGTCGGGTCGAAATTGAGACAGGCTATGGTGTGGAGTCAATTTTGCCGGATGCCAAAGTTGGGCAAATCATTTCCAGTGAAATGACGCCTCGGTTTAAGCAGGGCGATTACAACGGTGGCGTGCTGGCAGGAACGATCGCCTTAGTAAACGTTTTGAGCAAAGACTATACGGCTCCGGCTCATCAAACTCCGGCAGGCTCCACGTTCTCAATGACCTGGATTATCTGGGTTTTTGTCTTGCTCCTGTCATATCGCGGGATCCGGTTGGCCTCTCGCAAGCTTGCGGATATAAGCCTCTGTGAAGCCACTCTTCTAGAACCCAATGGGCGGTTTAATCTAGAACAAAAGGAACGCCTGACCACTCAGCACGATTCTTTTTATCCGGATTTAAGTAATCGTTTCGGGTGGCTCCTATTGATCGGGTTTAGTTCTTTTGGATTGCTAAGTAGCGCGGTCTGTTTACTCATCCAGTTCTTCGTTTCTGTCTTTGGCAACTGGGAACAATCTTTAGTTGGGAGCACAATACTCATGCTCTTAGGGCTTACGCTCTGCCTGGCACCGATTGGAAGCATTTGTCTTTTCTTTGTGATGAAAGGTCTTGCCAAAAGACGACTCCAGCGTCGCTTTAGAGATGGCTACTTTCGCTGCAAAACGTGCCACTCTGTGATGAATAGGCTAAATAACAATCAACTGACCTCTTTCCTGACTCGTGCTGAGCAAGTAGCCCGATCGCTAGGCACCTTGAGCGTTAACGGTTGGCGCTGTAAGAAATGTCAACCAATCCTTTCACCTTCAGGCGTTCACTTGCAGCTACAAAGGCCCAAAAATCTGAGTTTGAAGTTTGTCCAACCTGTGCCGAGCAAACGGTAAAAGTGAACCCGCCGATCGCTCGGGCGACTCCAACTGGGCGCGGCAATAAAATCGGTATCGTTGTCAAAGAGTGTCAGTGTTGTCATCAACGGCAGGAGATTGATCAACCGCTCGTTTCAAATCAACCATCAGCTTTAAATCGACCGATTCCCTCTTCAAAACCAACTGCTAACAATCACTCTGGAGAACAGTCTGATTCTTCAAGCAGTTCTACAAGTGAGAGTTGGAGCAGTTCATCTAGCGATAGCAGCGCTGGCAGTAGTTGGTCTGGTTCGAGTGACAGCAGTTCTGGCAGTAGTTTTAGCGATAGCAGCAGTTGGAGTAGTTCAAGTGATAGCAGCAGTAGCTTTAGCGACAGCGGCAGTAGTTGGAGCAGCAGCGATTTCGGCGGTGGCAGTAGTGGTGGTGGTGGCGCTGGAGATAGCTGGTAAATGGAGCGCAAGAATTAGGGAGTAACGAGCTGTGTGGTTCAACAAAAGGAAAACTGCGCTTTGTTTATTATCGGCAAGTGTAACTGCTTTGGTGATTACGATCGCGCATCGGTTAGTTGGAGGCGCGCTGGGAGTCGTTAGCGGTTTAGTCGTTGCTGGCCTGCTTCATGGAGTTTTTGGTATTGGTGGACCCATTACCGCTCCCGTGTACGACGAGATTTTACACTGACTTTCCCAACAAATATGACGGTTTCTGACCCGCTTGCGGCTGAAGTGCTTGAACGGGCTGCAAGGCTGCAAATGCAGCAGTCCCAGAATTACACGGTTACAGAATTAATGCTGGCTGGCTCAGAGGCAGATATTTCACCTGAATACATTCAGCAAGCTTTGCAGCAGATTCAAAACGAGCAACAGCAGCAGCACATTCGACAACTACGATCGCAACAGATACGCAAACAGGCGTTAACTTTTGGTTGTGGTGCAATCGTTGCTGTTCTTATTTGGATAGGCTGGGCTTACAATTCGCTCAACCATGCTGCTGCAAATGTTGATGCAAAATGGATGCAGGTTGAAAATCAATTACAACGTCGTGCAGAGTTGATTCCTAAATTAATGGAATTAACCCAAACATCAGTTGAGCAACAAACTCTTGTAGCTGCCCTCACTCAAGCCCAAAAGAATTATCAAAATGCAACGACACCGACTGAGAAAATGCAGGCGATCGCGCAGATCGACCGATCAATTGATCAATTGCAAAAGCAATGAATAGAAATCCTCAGTTGCGCTCCAAATCACTTTCAACCAGTCTGCAATACGAAATTGCGGGTACAGAAAATCGAATCTTTACTGAGCGGATGCGTTACAACCAGGCAGTTCAGATGTATAACCAACAGATAACCAGCTTTCCCGGAATGCTGGTTGCACGCTTGTTTAAATTTCAACCTCGCTAATCTTTATCCATTGAAATGAAGGATGAAGGGGGCATGTTGGTGCTAGAAAGGCTACGCCTCCCTCAATAGTGGACGATGGCAACTCTTACATTGCCCACCAGCAGATAAAGGTTGTCCCTCTTCTATACCAGCAGAATATCGATGTCAGCAGGATTTTCTGTGTGAGCAGAATTATCTATGTTAGCAGAATTGAATCTACCCACTCCTGGTATTGGGGGTCTCGCTTTTCGGTGATAGCGGTGAGTTTTGCCCGCAGTTTATCCGCGATCGGTCGTTCCGTAGGTAATTGATAACTTTCAATGCGTTTGACGGGGGCAATCCGGGCAGCGGTGCCGCAGAGAAACACCTCATCGGCAATCAGCAGTTCAGAGCGATCAACGGGACGTTCGATCGTCGGAATGTCCATATCCCTTGCCAGAGTGAGAATGCTATCGCGGGTGATTCCCTCCAGAATGTCCTGATCGAAGCTGGGCGTGATCAGTTGCCCATTTCTCACCAGAAAGACATTCATCCCAGATCCTTCGCTGACCTTTCCCTGGACATTCAGCAAAATCGCCTCATCAAACCCCGACTCAACCGCTTCTGTTTTTGCCAAGGCTGAAACAATATAGGCGGACGTCAGCTTGCCCCTCAACGGCATACTGACATCAGACTGACGCTGCCAGGAGCTAATCCGGCAACTGATGCCCTCTGATGGCAGATAATCACCCAGTTCCAAGCCGTAGACCAAAAAATCCTTCTCAACCTGATGTAGACGGGGAGCAATCCCAAACCTGACGCATACACGAGGGGACGGATGTAGAACGACGATGTAGGTTGATTGCGCTTGATGAATTCAACAATCACGGTTTTGATGTGTTGAGCGGGCAAATCATGCTTCAGAAACTTTGCGCTCTGGCTTAACCGCTGACAGTGGCGCTCTAGACGAAACAGCAGCACTTCCTTAGGATTTTGGGGTTGAGAATCCCACGCAGACCTCCAACCGCCCCCGTTCCGTAATGCAACGCGTGGGTTGCGATTGAAAGCGTTGCCTCTTCAAACGGAACAAACTGATTTTGAAAATAGGCGATCGGCAGAAAGGGTTCCATAGGTAGCGTCGATTGAAGATGGGGAGTAGATTTCCATCTTACTGAAAGGATGGAGGCAATTTTCAGGTTCAGATGGTTGCACCATCCATACTTTCAAGGAAAGAAAGTGGTTCCCTGAAGGTACAAATGACGCAATTTTCACTAGTACACTGGGGCAGATAGTTGAGGCAAATAGTAACATTGCAACCCATGCCAAAATCGCCGTCTCCCCGTCAGATTCTTGCTGCCCTTCTGCCCCACTTAAAAGTGGCGGCTGCCTATGCTCGGCAGGTTCAATCCAGAATTGCCGCTCGGCCCGCTAAAGACGCAGCCAGCATGTTCGCAGCGGCATTGAGTGATGCCGACTTATCAATTCAGACAACAGTAGAAGTAGCGCTGTTAGGAACATTCCCCACTCTCCGCTTTTACGGAGAGGAGTATGAGCAGTCCTACAACACCAAGTACTTTCGGGCGATCGATCTTGGCCCCAAAGACGATTATCTTGTCACTCTCGACCCGATCGATGGAACTCAATACTATCTAGATGGACACTCGAACTATCAGATTATTTTGAGCGTTCTCAACTGGGATGAGTTTGAAGCCGTAATTGCCCTCTCTCCAGCACTCAACACCTACTGCTACGCTTTGCGTGGAGAAGGCTGCTGGCAGGGCACGTTAGATGCCAGCTTGAAGGACTGTCGATCGCTAAGAATTAAGGAAACCAATGGGCCGATCCTGCTGAATCTAGGTATGGAATTCCTTGCGCCACGATTGAAGGAGCATTACAAGATTATTGATGTTGCAACCTGTTACTCCAGAGAAATCCAGATTCCAAATGTTAATGGCATTCTGAACGGTGAACTTGCAGGAGCCGCGATTCGAGTTGGCAAGTTTCTAGACGGTGCCGCACTAGCATTTCTAGCTCAGGAAGCAGGATGTATCGTCACCACATTAGCTGGCGACCCACCACCTCCGCTCCATACTTGCAAGAACTATGAACGCCCCGGACTGCTGATTGCAACATCTGAGGATATTCATCGTCATTTACTAGCGGCAGTACAGCAGTGATGGACCAAGCGATCGCATGCTCAAGCGATCGTTTCCTTGCATGAAATCCGCCGTAGGAAACAGGCGCTAGTTTCTTGCGGCAGATTCCTACAAAAGTGGGAGAAGAGGACTCCTTCTAACTAGAGATGAACGGATTGATTTAGGGAAATAAGCTAAGGAACTCAGACAAACTTATGAGTCTCTGGAGCAGTTCGATGGGCAGTAAGAAGAAAGATTCCAAGAAAACCCCTAAGAAAAACAGCAAAAAAGACTCTAAGAAGCATAAGAAATCTAAAGGAAATTCGGCACCCTTTGTTAAGGATGCTGCTCACGCAATCCAGGCTACGGTCGATAACGTTCAACCCGCTCTTGCCGATGCTGTCGATACGGTCAAAGATGCCGCGATCGAGACTAGAACCTCAGTTGAGGATGTTGCAACAGATACCGTTGATGCGGCTAAAGATGCCGTCAGAACCGTAACTCCAGGCAAGAAAAAGCACAAAAAGTAAAAGACGGTTACTACCTCTCCCGCTTACGGCTTTCCCCACTGCGGAGCCTATGCAATAAGCGATAGAGTATCACTATTCAGCACACAAAAGTTTACGCAAAGGGTTGGTAATGGGCAATTGGTAATCGGTAATTGGTAATAGGCAAAGGACAAGGAGCAGAGCGTAAAGGATTAATTCCTAGCTACTAATCCTCATCCCCTACCACCTACCACCTACTCCCTATCACCTCTCACCATTTCATCCACTGCTGAGATTAGCGTGGGGAAGGAGAAATTACATGTTCGAACTCTTTACAGAAACCGCCATTAAGGCAATCATGCTGTCCCAGGAAGAGGCCCGCCGTTTTGGTCATAACTTCGTGGGTTCTGAGCAAGTGCTGCTAGGCATCATCAGAGAGGGAACCAGCGTTGCGGCTGAAGTGTTGGCGGACATGGGTATTACCCTGCAAGCAGCCCGCGCTGAAGCAGAAAGCATCACGGGCCGGGGGTCGGGGTCATTCCTGCTGAAATTCCGTTCACGCCCAGCGTCAAGCGCGTATTTGAGCAATCAATTCAGGAAGCTCGCCAACTTGGGCAGAACTACATTTCTCCAGAGCATCTGCTGCTAGCGATCGCCCGCAGTGAGCAAGGTGTAGCCGTCAAAGTTCTCAAAAATCTAGGCATTGAGCCAGCCGACCTTTGTAATCAGCTCAAGCAAGTCATTGAAGAGGTGGCAGCCGTTCCAATTGGTCGTGGAAACCTAGAACGCCCGACCTCCCGCCGCTCCTCAACGAAAACTACTACTCTCGAAGAATTTGGTACAAACCTGACTCAATTGGCGCTGGATGGCAAACTCGACCCAGTTGTGGGCCGTCAGAAGGAAATTGAGCGCGTCGTGCAAATCCTGGGTCGGCGCTCCAAGAACAACCCGATTTTGATTGGTGAGCCTGGGGTAGGTAAGACGGCGATCGCTGAAGGACTCGCCCAACGAATCGTCGATAATGACGTTCCCGATATTCTGGAAGACAAGCAGGTGTTCAGCCTGGACATGGGGATGCTTGTCGCCGGAACCCGCTTTCGGGGCGACTTCGAGGAACGACTAAAGCGCATTCTGGATGAGGTCCGTTCCGCTGGAAACATTATTCTGGTTGTGGATGAAGTGCATACCCTGGTAGGGGCTGGTTCCATTGAAGGCGGCATGGATGCTGCCAATTTAATGAAGCCCGCTCTGGCAAGGGGCGAACTCCAGTGCATCGGTGCCACCACGCTGGATGAATACCGCCAGCATATCGAGCGCGATGCTGCCCTGGAACGTCGTTTCCAACCCGTTATGGTAGGTGAACCTACGGTTGAGGAGACGATCGAGATCCTGTTTGGCCTGCGCGATCGCTACGAACAGCACCACAAAGTTCAGATTTCGGATGCGGCCCTGGAAGCTGCTGCCAAGTTTTCCGACCGCTATATCAACGATCGGTTCTTGCCCGACAAGGCGATCGATTTGATTGATGAAGCAGGCTCCCGTGTGCGGTTAGCCAACACGCCCCTCTCTGCTACCAAGGAACTGAAGCAAGAACTGCGTAAGGCTGTGCAGACCAAAGAGGAAGCCGTTCAAGCTCAAGACTTTGACGCTGCTTCTAAATGGCGCGATCGGGAACTGGAACTTGAAGCGCAAATCAAGGGCGTTCAGGGGTCAGGGGTCAGAGGTCAGGGGTCAGGGAATGCGAATGAGGGTACCCCACTCCCCACTCCTGTTGTTACTGAAGAAGACATTGCCCAGATTGTCGCTTCCTGGACCGGTGTTCCGGTGAACAAGCTGACGGAATCCGAATCGGTGCAGTTGCTCTACTTGGAAGACACGCTGCATCAGCGAGTGATTGGTCAGGATGAAGCGGTGAAATCGGTTTCCCGTGCACTCAGATGGGCAAGGGTGGGGTTGAAGAATCCCAACCGCCCGATCGCTAGCTTCTTCTTCTCCGGCCCAACGGGAGTTGGTAAAACTGAGTTGGCGAAGGCACTGGCTGCTCACTTCTTTGGTTCGGAAGAGGCCATGATCCGACTGGATATGTCTGAGTTCATGGAGTCCCATACGGTTTCAAAACTGATTGGTTCGCCTCCTGGCTACGTGGGTTACGACGAAGGTGGACAGCTTACCGAAGCGGTTCGACGCAGACCCTATACCGTGGTTCTGTTCGACGAAATCGAAAAAGCTCACCCTGACGTGTTCAATATGTTGCTGCAACTGCTGGATGATGGTCGTCTGACCGATTCCCAGGGACGCACCGTAGACTTTAAGAACACGCTGGTAATTATGACCTCCAACGTGGGTTCTAGAGTGATTGAAAAGGGCGGCAGTGCCTTCGGGTTTGAGCTTGAAGACGATAACAATCGTTCAGAAGCTCAGTACACCCGCATTCAATCGCTGGTGAATGAGGAACTGAAGCAGTTCTTCCGTCCAGAGTTCCTGAACCGTCTGGATGAGATCATTACCTTCCGACAGCTCTCCCGCAACGAGGTGAAGCAAATTGCCGACCTCATGCTGCAGGAATTGGCAGGTCGTCTCGCAGATCAGGAAATTGCCATCAATGTGAGCAATTGCGTCAAAGACCGACTGGTCGAAGAGGGCTATAGCCCCAGCTATGGCGCACGCTCCTTGAGACGGGTAATCATGCGAGTTCTGGAAGATGCCTTGGCTGAAGCAATGCTCTCCGGTACCATCCATTCAGGAGATACGGCGATCGTTGATCTCGATGAGGCAAACAATGTCACGATTCGATCAGCCGAACAATCCGAGCGCAAGCTAGAGTTAGCTGCACGATAGGGGATAGGCGATAGGCAATAGGTGATAGGCGATGGGAGTTAAATCTTCCATCGCCTACTGCGTTTTATGGAAACACGGACCGTCCGATTAGCCATCCTGCAACCAATCCTAATGAAGACGTGGCTGCTAAGACTAGAAACGTGTAGGGCTTTCTGAACGACTTAACCAACTTATTCCTGGCTCTAACTAACGCACTAATTCCCAGCCAAATGAGTCCACTTCCAAGCAGAAGGGCAAGCCAGTACAGCGATCTAATAAAGCTATGGGACCAGAAATAGAGAACGTAGCTCCAAAAATAGGTTGCTAGAACAACCAATCCAGCCGATAGCGCGACGGTAAACAGAATCATCAGCGCCGTTCCGGCAGGGGCTGCAACGCTCAGGATTAATACCACCAACAGGGTCAGACCGATCGAGACTGGAAAGGATATGACAAACGGAAACGAGAAAATTAGCAACAGAGCGGCACAGGAAAAGCCAATCATGCCATAGCCCAAAAGCTAAGGAGTAGCCATCTCCAGGGAATTGCTCTGTTCTTCATTACGTAATCTACTCACCTGAACCCCTTATACATCAGTTTTCTAGTGAGTGAGATATGTCTGTGTGATTTTAGATTGAAGATTGCGGGTTTCGAAAGCCACAATAGATGAGCGTTTTAGAGAAATATTTGTGCGTTCCTCTGCCCTCCTACTCCCTACCACCTACCACCTACCACCTACTCCCTCAAAACTCCATTTTCCAGATAGGCAATCCGATCGGCAATAGGGGTAATGCGCGGGTCGTGGGTCACGATTAGAACCGTACGATGGTGCTCCTTGGCTAACTGGTGGAGAAGGTCAGCGATCGCCAATCCACTTTCGGCATCCAGAGCCGCTGTAGGTTCATCGGCCATGACGATGGATGGATCGCCAGCAAGCGCACGGGCGATCGCCACCCGTTGCTTTTGTCCACCCGACAAATCCTTGGGGTGTTGCCTGACTTTGTCTCCCAGTCCTACCTGCTCTAGCAAGGTCTGCGCCTGACGTTGAGCAGCGGCTCCCTTAATTCCCTTGAGATGAAGGGCGACTTCCACGTTCTCTAGCGCTGTCAACGCCGAGAAAAGATTGAAACTTTGAAAGATAAACCCGATATTTTCCAGCCGAAACCGGGATAGCTGTTTGCGGGAGAGCTTGGTGATTTCCTCGCCCAACAAGCAAACGCTACCAGCCGTTGGAGACAGCAACCCGGCGAGAATAGAGAGCAACGTTGTCTTGCCCGATCCCGAAGGACCCATCAAAAACTGAATCGTACCGCTTCTAATCTCCAGATCGATGCTTTTGAGGACATGAAAGGATTCTGATCCCGATCGAAGCAGCATTTCTACTTGACTGGCAGAAATCGCTCCTGTCTTGGCTCGTGGAACACATAAGGAAACACCCTGAGTCTGGTCATCATAGGGTTCACCGATACGAAGTTGGGAAGCAATCATTCAGCGGCAAATGAAAATGGATACTCAACAAGAACTTTGACTTGGAAAATGTCGGTTAGTTCCATCTAACGATAGATGAACAATGGCAAATTTTGAACTGTAGTCTCGATAGCTTTTTGCATGAAAAGGGGAGTGGGGAGTTGGAGAGTTATGAATTATGAATTGTGAATTATGAATTATTTGACCCCTGTTCCCTCTTCTCATGACTGTGCTTTCAGTTCTCTGCCTAACACTGAGATTCCCCATTCGATCGCTTTAGGTGAATGAGAGAAATTTAGGCGCATGGCGTTATAACCGTGTCGATCGGGGAAAACGGGATTCCGGGAGTCACCAGCACTCCCTTTTCTCGGACCTTTTGCAAATTTTCTCTAGCGGCAAGTTATCGGGCAACTGCACCCATAGCACCAACCCACCGCTGGGAACAGTCCAGGTTGCTTCCTGAGGAAAATGGTCTGCCATTGCTTGCAGCATCATGTTTCGGCTTTGCAGGTGCCAGGTCTGCAATTGATGCAATCGGTGGCGGTAGTGGCCCGATGCGAGATATTCGCTGACGATCGCCTGGGAAGGGGTTGGCGTGTGCAAATCATCTATCAATTTCTGCTCAATCAACGGTTCCAGATGTTGTCCTGTAACAACCACATAGCCAACCCGCAACCCGGCCATGAGCGTCTTAGAAAAGGTACCCACATAAATCACGGTGTCCTGCTGATCGAAGGCTTTGATTGGGGGTGGCGGTAGTTCAAAACTCAATCCTTCATAGGCGTTATCCTCTAGGATGGGGCAGTTATACTGTTGGGCCAATTCCAGTAACCGCTGGCGATGAGGTTGGGCGGTGGTAATGCCTGTCGGGTTGTGCAGGGTGCTGATTGTGTAAATCAATTTGGGATGATGGCTTTTGAGATACTGCTCCAGCAGGTCCAGATTCATGCCGTCCGAGGTCATGGGGATACCGATCGTTCGCGCTCCCAAGTTTTCTAAAATCGCTAATGCACCGTGATAGGTGGGGTTCTCCACGACAACCCAGTCTCCTGGCTGCACGTAATAGCGCATTGCCAGAGATACCCCCTGCATGGAGCCGGTCGTAATGATCAAATCATCCGCAGAAACAACCAATCCCCGCTGCACCAACAGTTGGGTAATCTGTTGGCGGAGGGTTTTCTGCCCCTGGGGCATGTCGTAGTTGTACAGCGTATCTGCAACCTGGTTCATCGCACGTCGGGCAATCCGCTGTAAATCCTCTAGCCCAAACGCACGAGGAAACCCGCTGCTGAAATCAAGAATGTCTGGTTGGCGATGGGCCTTCAGCGATGTCATGTAGGACTTACTGAAGGAACCATACTGGTGTTCAGGAATAATCACATCCTGGGCAGGGGCAAAGGTTGTTTCTAACGTAAGCGGGGTTGTGCAGCAGTTGACGAAGTATCCAGCACCCTGACGGGCATGGATCAGTCCATCGGCCTCTAGAACGCTGTAGGCTTCAATCACCGTTAGCTTGTTGACCTGAGCTTCCCTGGCTAATTCCCGTACTGAAGGCAAGCGATCGCCCGGTTTCAAAGCGCCTGATGCAATTAGCCGATAGACGCGATCGCGAATTTGCAGATAAATCGGTTTGGTCGCCTGGCGATCGAGGGAATTTGCATGGGAGGGAGAGGGAAAGGGTAAAGGATGAAGGCTAAAGGATAAGGGATGAAGGCTAAAGGCTAAAGGATGAAGACGGAGGATAGGAAGAAAGGACTATTAATCTTTTGCGTCAATAGTTGAAAGAAAACTCAGCAGTATTTATTCAAGGTGTTTGAAGATGCCCTGTAATCGGTAATTGGTTATTGGTAGCCGGTGAACGTGCAATCACCCATTACCGATTACCACTTACCTTCGCAAGTTCTTATTCCGGCTCAGGGAATTCAGGGCATTCCTAATATCCTTTAGCCTTTTCCAAAAAATGTCCTGGTACAGTTGGATGAAATTTGGCTAGAACAGTCTCTGAAACTTATTACTGTACTAGCTAAGATCGATCAATTTGTACCTTCCAGAGAGTAGGCGTGTCGTTGCAAATTAAACATATTCAGTCCGCCCTAGGAGGGGTAGCTGTAATGCACGCTTCACGCTGTCAGGACGCCTCAGGAAACAACGATTTTTCCTCCATTGACTCGCCACACTCACATTTCAACAATCTGCAGGCCATCCTGAATCGAATTTGGCAAATTTGGATTCAGTTCATCTCTCCTAGCTATGAACCAAAAGTTTGGGAATACACCAATCGTCAGGGGCGCACGGTCAATTGGCGCGTTTTTGATCCTGAAACTGGGTACCTGATCACGTTTAGCTCCGAAATGGAAGTCAGACTCTGGTTAGAGCAACGGCACTATCGATGAACAATTCTCTCCTTGAGCACTTTCAGCTATTCGCTCACTACAATACGCTGGCGAATCGTAAACTATACGCGGCTTGCGCTGCATTGGACGATCTTGAACGCAAACGGATTCGACCCGCATTCTTCAAAAGCATTCACGGCACGCTAAATCACATTCTGGTGGGTGATCGCATTTGGCTCGATCGATTTGAGGGTAAAGAGGTTCCCTCAACAGGGTTGGACGCTATTTTGTATGAGGACTTTGAAGAACTCAGAGACGCTAGAACTTTGGAAGATGAACGCATTGAAGCGTGCATTGCAGATTTCACAGAGGCGTTTCTAACAAAATCCATCCGTTATCGAAATAACCAGGGAACTATTCATACAGATCCGATGCCTCTACTGGTGGCGCACTTTTTCAATCACCAGACTCATCACAGAGGTCAAGTTCACGACTTGCTAAGCCAAACGGCGATCGCTCCTCCAAGCCTCGATATGCACCGAGTCATTCGCCCAAATCCTGAATCCATTTAGAAGTAGAGAAAACCCTACCAGTAATGCAATTCGCTCAACCCAAAAGCAATTTAGCAAACGGTTTTTACACCCATTTTTGCCCCCATCTCTTGTGCTGATTGATTACGATAGATCTAAGGGGAAAGGGGGTTCTATGCGAGTTGGTCAATTTTCTCTTTTAACAAGGGACGGGTGGGGCAATATTTATCGCCCAGGGTTTTAGTAGTACGGACACCATTTCAGCGAGTATCTGGCGATATTTGCTATTTCGGATTTAAGCGCTTTACCGAGGCACAGAAGTTTGCTCAACATCTGGCAGCGATGGGACTTACGTTTCAGCTCCGTCGCAGCCAGATTCTGCCTCAAAGTTATGAGATATGCCTTAAAGGAAATAGCGATTTGGCAAAGAAGATAGCCTACTGGGATCGAGTAGACAATCGGTGGTTGAGTGAGACGGAAGCTAAGGCACAGGTGGGTGCAAAGACTGCTGAAACGAGCACTGTTAGTGACTCGGCTCCAACAGTTGCTGCTTAGTCTGCGCCTCTATTCAGTCCAGGTAGACTTCGCTATCAGGGCCTGGCATGTCAAGCCCTACTTCAGGTGCTGCTATGACTTTATGCCTCTTAAGAACCACGAATTAGATAATTCACGGGATGTGCCCAAATCGTGATGATTTTGGAACTGTCAACGATGGCAGCTAACGCCGCACATCCTTACCCTTTTAGATCCACCAATCCGTGTTACCTGCATAGGCAGATTTACCACTAGAGGATGATTATCATGAAATACAGGCTCAGCCAGTATCCCAGCATGATTGCTGAGGCAGCTCAAACGGCCAATGAGATTGAATACCAACTTGCAGAGGTTCGACAGCGTATTTCTAGGCTGGAAGGCCACGCTGATATTGTGGTTGCATTTGAAACCGCACTCAAAAATGATAATCAACGCAAAGCTCGTCGCTTTGAGGTACTGCAAAAGGATTCGGAATATGATGAGACATTGGATACGTTCAACCAACTGTCTACCAAGAAGGCAAATGCTCTCGCACAACTAGAGCGTCTGCGTAATGAGTTTGCAGTTGCCAAATTAGAGGTCCAGATGGCGATCGCTCAAAAGTTATCGAGTTCTGAAACACGCGAGTTAGTGGGTCTGTAGCCAAGCGTCTGCTAATTGTTGAAGGTCTCTAATCGCAACGCGAGGCAGTTTATTCACACATGGTTATTGTTGTTTAACTCGGTTCTGTAAGAACTGCCCAGGTGTGAGGTCCAACAATGCCGTCTTCATAGAGTGCGTGGTCATGTTGAAACTGTCTTACTGCATTATCAGTGGTTGATTCAAAAACACTACTCACATCATTTCTAGTCAGGTATCCGTAGAAAACCAACAGACGTTGTAAGGTAGCAACTTCAGGTCCACGATCGTCTTCAACCAATGTTGTTAATCGATTTGACAAAAGGGTTGATGAATTGATTGACTTCGTTAGCATTTGATAACTCCTTTAGGCGTTGCAGCAGGTGACGATAAGGCTCAAAATTCACAAGGGTTTTGTTTCCAAACCGTTAAATCTGGCAGCTTCTGAATGCAGGATTTATTTGGGGTTAAGGAATTTGAGTGAACAACCGTTAACCTATAGGGAGTATTCTTCAGCAGGAAACCATTTGCACATCAGCTTTCCATCAACTTGAAACCAATGTGCAACCATTCGCTGTCTCTTTTGGGATTGAGAAGGGTGATAGGTTGAGACGGTATTTGGGGTTTCAGAATCTTTAACGACTTTGGTGGTTGAATAGTTCATGACTGATTCCGCTTTGTTGAATTAAGTGAGTTTGGTTCTTTACTTAAGACATTAGGAGGAAATCGAGAAGAATCAGGAAAGATGGCTTGTTATATAGCAATGTGCTGAGTGCTGAGGACTGAGTGCTGAGTGTAAAAGCTAGTCATTGCAGCGCTCTCAGTAGTTTGATTGTCCTAACATGTAGCAGTACTGCTATAAACCTTCGAGATTTGTGTAAGTTCCAATACAAATACGCGATCGCCATGATGAACTAATTGGCCGATCGCGCAAACCGTTTATTCAAATTTGGTCGAATGAAGTAAGCAGTCAGTGTTAATTCCCTTTCCGCGCTGTCACCAGCACCATGCCGGTTTCCATGCTGATTTGCTCTAGCTGCTGCTGCTCACGCTGCATACGCCCAAGCATTGCCTTATAGAAACCCAGCGCATCAGCAAATCGCAGCATCTGTTCTGGTGTATCAATTAGATCAAAATCGGGACGATTATTGAAAATCTGGTTTAATTCATTCGTCAAATGTTTACCCACATAAACGGCTGGAATATCCGCTTCCCTAAACCACTGTTCGAGCTGATTCCAGATAAGGCTAAGACCACCACCACCGCAAACAACTTGAATATCACCGGGAGGTAGCTTTGCTTGCAGGTAGCTTGTGACGGAACTCGCGTAGGCTTCTAATACTTTTGGCAAATGGGGAGCCAGATTAATCACCTCATTGCCAACGGTACGCAGGCGATCGCGCTTCTGGGCAACGGCTTTAATTAGTTCTGGCAATGTTACGCTGCCACCCACCGCCTTCTTAAGCTGCATAGCAAATTTATAAAAACCATCCCCATCTGAAGCAGAGTAGGCCGGGTTGATCTTACCAGCCCGGTAGGTTAGCAGTGAGGTGTTGCGCTCGCCGCCCATCACCACAGGGATATCCAAACGGGCAGGGTTTAGCCCTTGGGATTGCAGATAGGCAGCATGGGGAGCAAATAACCCCGATCCCTCCGCAACAATTCGAAAATGGAGCCACAGCTAATTGGAACATTCCGAAACTTAAAGTTTCGCGCGGCTTGCTGAATCGCTGCCAGCTTTGCGTCACGCTCGGGGGATTGAGTTCGTCGCGGGGCAGCAGGGGCCCGATCGTCGCCGATCCCTGAGTAACGCCTACCTCCGTGCAAACCAGACCCAGAATAGTAAGCAACCGGGGAGTTAGATCATTCCACTTGGAAAGCTCATGATATTGTCTACCCGCCAAATCCATTGCGAATTCTCCAGCAGCATAAATTGTGCCGTTGAATTCCACAAAGGCCGATCGCAATGGATCGTCGCCATACTCTGCAATCTGGGCTTCCGCCTGAGCTGGGGTTACGCTTCGGACCAATTCTGGTGGCAGAGCGAGGGGTTCAGGCTTCCCACTTCGCCCTGTGTACACAGCTTTGATAAGAGATGTACCCGGGTCTATGACAATCAGTAGCCCTGGCGTATTCGTTGCCGTCATGGTCTGCTCCACAAACGAAGGTTGCTACCTTAGTCGTTCCCCAATTAATTCAGAAAATCTCAAAACAATTGAAAATAAGCTACATATTCCCTCTAAGTAAAAAATGGGGTATAGAGAGGGGTTTGAAGGTTTGAGTTGGAGGGGAGGACTGAGGACTGAGGACGGAGACAGATGTTGCGTATCCCCTGACACCTGACTCCTGGTCCCTGACCCTATTCTCAGGGTGGGATTACACTGAAAGGTGGAGAATTCGCGTTTGGCTTATGAGAGTTGCTGTAATTGGTGGTGGTCTGGGCGGGTTGGCGGTTGCGATCGCCCTGCACTATCAAGGAGTTGAAACTCAGGTGTATGAAAAAGCGCGAGAAATGAGGCCCGTTGGTGCAGGATTATCTCTCTTTCAAATGGCTTGAATGCGCTTGAAGCGATCGCTCCAGGAATCACCACTTCACTTAAACGTGCAGCTAGCCAGGTCGTTCGGGTAAATGTCAGAAAAGAAACGGGAGAACTGATTGTCCAAAACCCGATTACCCTTGCCAAAAGCTATGGGCAACCGATGTTGAATATTCGCTGGTCGAGTTTGCAAGAAACTCTGGCATCGGAGCTGCCATCCGATATCATTCACCTAAATCATCGATGCACCTATTTCAATCACAACAATAAGCAGGTTGAAATCGGCTTTGAGAATGGCAAGACTACTCATGCAGACCTTCTGATTGGGGCAGATGGTATTCACTCGATTGTCAGACAGCTTATGGTTGGAGACGGTCCTCCGCGTTATGCAGGTCGGCTGTCGTGGCGAGCGGTGATTCGGTATCAGCACCCGTTGCTGCTTGCTGATGAAGTAACGATTATGACTGGAGCTAACGGCAAAATTTTTACCCTCATCGATGTGGGTGACGGAATTATCTTTTGGAGTGCTGGGCTATCAGCCGATGATTCCCTGGTAGGGAACTCCGAAGACGTGAAATCAAGAGTTCTGAAAACGTTTGCAGGATGGGCGGAGCCTGTGGAAGCGATCGTCCAGGCAACGGACGCGCCCACCATTGTTGAACGACCAATTTGGGATAGACCTCCATTAAAAAGCTGGAGTAGCGGTAGGGTCACGCTCTTAGGAGATGCGGCGCATCCAATGGTGCCCTCTTTAGGTCAAGGCGCAAATACCGCGTTTGAAGATGCGTGGGAACTTGCACAATTTTTGACCCGAGAGGCTTCGGTGGAAGCAGCGCTGTCCAGTTACGAAAACAGTCGCATCCGGCGCACTCAAATTATTCAAGCCCGCAGCGCTTTCCAGGGCAGTCGTTCCTATGATGCTGACAGCGAAACGTTTCTGCGTGGGGTTGCAGAGCAGGCGCAGGCAAGTCAGGCAGAGTTTGAGGACTGGCTTTACGGTTATTCTCCCAGTTAGTTCTTTCTGCGCGTGGGTATTCTTTACAGAAAGGGATTCTTTAAACACAGCGGGAGCCAGTCCTTTTACTTGAATCCATAAAAATCCTGGCAATTACTTCCTACTATTTGTCCTATGTTGCAGTATTCAGATTCTCAATCACCCAATGGTTAAAATCATCTGGCAATAGAGTCTGAAGGGGCACACATCGTTTCCAACGCTTTTAATTCTGGTAAGACGTTTTTGTTGCTTGATAACCGTAAGAAGCTGACTATCCTGGGGCACATCGTTCTGTCAACCGTTCTTATTGTCGCTTTTGCGATCGGTGATTATGTTGTTTCAGAGTCTGCCGCTAAAAAACAGAAGAAATGGCTGTCTGTTCCAGATCCTAGAGTCAAGGTCGTTCCATCAAGTGACAACTTCTACTACTACGATCCAAATGAACTGATTAAAAACTACTATCGAACTATAGGAGTCCTAAATCAGTTGTGAGATTGAGAGGCTTTGTGAGAAAGGATTCCAACGGAATCCTTTCTCACAATCCATTTAGGATCGCTATATTAACCTGAAGATAAAGAAAAAAGTTGATCAGCAAAAAGAGACATTACGAATTTATTTTCTCAACATGGCAGCCAGGGCATTCGTCCACTCGGATGTTTTGTCCTACTGCTATACCCGCACGTTTGTCACGATTACGCTGATTACGTTTAGTGCTTTACTGGCGTCCCTATGCTTATTTTTATCACTCGGATGGGATGGGAGCGGGCGCATAGTGCATTGATCAATATCTTTCTGGTATCTACAGGAGTGATCCTCCTCTACGGAGGTTTGGCAATCAGTTTAGACTACGAGAAAAATATTAAGGAAAACCAACGGCTCTATACAGCTTACGCAAATCTTGAAGATGAGACACTGAGATTTTTGGCGACTGGAAGAAGCAGGGATGGTCAGCCAATTAAAATGTCTGATTTTATTATTTACCTTGATGGACGATTGGAAGAACTGAGCGCGATCGCCCTCGATTTTAATACCAACGAAATCTTAAAGTATCGCGAAAACATCATTAAAACAATTAACTCTAACGCTCATGTGGAGCCTGATGCCCGTAAGTAAACAGTTAAGACTAATGCTAAGCACCTTCATTCAGCGCTAATCTAAGTCAGATAATAGTCTGCAAAACAAAAGGTGCAATCCATTGGTGCAGCAATCGGAACTTCAGGAAACGTCCTCAATGCAGCCAATCTGGCGAGTTTTGGGCAGTTTGAGCGCCTACCGCTGGACGGCATTGGGCGCGGTGGCAAGTCTGCTATTACTGACGGCAGCTAGTGCAGTGACTCCCCAACTGTTTCGATGGGGCATTGATCAGGGCATTTCTAAGCAGAATTTGCAGGTAGTGCTTTACAGTGCAGGATGGCTAGTTGTTGCGGCGATCGCCCGTGGATTCTCCAACTTTGGGCAAAGCTTCTGGGCAGAAGCCGCTTCTCAAGGTGTTGCCTATGATTTGCGGAACAAAATTTTTAGCAAGATTCAAAATCTCAGCTTTAGCTACCACGACCAGTCGCAGACGTCCCAGTTACTCACTCGCGTCACCAGCGACATTGAGCAAATTCGTGCGTTCCTTAGCACCAGCTTGATTCAGGTCATTAGCTCCGTTGTTACGCTTGTCAGTATTGCAATTATTTTGCTGGTGATGAACTGGCAACTGGCGTTGATTACTCTGACGGTCATCCCGATGGCCGGATGGCTAATGGCGCGGTTTCTCAGCCGAAACGGCAAACTTTTTCGACAGGTGCAAGAGCAACTGGGCGACCTCAATGCGATATTGCAGGAGAATTTGCTCGGAATTCGAGTGGTTAAAGCGTTCGTGCGGGAAACGGCTGAAACAACACGTTATACCGAGATGAATGATGTTTTGCTGCGGGCAAACATGAAAACGATCCGCGCCATTCGCAATACGTTTCCGTTTATCTTTTGCTGAGTAATTTGGTGACGCTAGTGGTGTTTGGCTATGGTGGCGCACAGGTGATTGGAGGAAATTTTCGGTTGGCGAACTGGTGGCGTTTAACTCTTACCTGCTGTTGATTCTGCAACCGATTTTGCTGATCGGATTTGCGGCTCCGCGATCGCCCAGGCGGCTGCATCAGCAGAACGGGTCTACGAGGTGGTAGACGCCACGATCGAAATTCGCGATCGTCCCGGTGCCGCTCTATTTGAAGCTTGCGGCGGCAGAGTTACCTTTGAAAATGTCTCCTTCCGCTATCCTGGCTCTGCAACCGAAGCGCTAAGGGATGTTTCCTTTGAGACCAAGCCGAACGAGCTGGTTGCCGTTTTGGGAATGACGGGTTCTGGCAAAAGCACCATCATGAACTTGATTCCTCGTTTTTATGATGTAACGGCGGGAGCCGTGCGGATCGATGGACGGGATGTGCGTGACCTCACCTTAAACAGCTTGCGGACTCATATTGGAATCGTTTTTCAAACAACAACGTTATTTTCTGGCACACTTCGTGAAAATATCGCCTACGCCAAGCCCAATGCGTCCTTAGAAGAAGTGATTGAGGCTGCAAAACGGCCCAAATTCATGATTTCATTGCCAGCTTACCGGATGGTTACGATACCCTTGTGGGCGAGCGCGGTGTGGGATTGTCGGGTGGCCAGAAGCAGCGAGTGGCGATCGCCCGTACCCTATTGACGGATTACAAAATTCTGATTCTGGATGACAGCACGTCTGCGGTTGATGCCAAAACCGCCGCCCAAATTCAAGCGGCACTGGATGATTTGATGCAGCAAAAGCTTGCGTCACATTTGTCGTTGCCCAACGCATCAGCACGATTCAAAATGCTGATCGTATTTTTGCTGATTGATAAAGGACGGTTGGTAGCCCAAGGGACTCACGATGAGTTGATGCAAACCAGCCCACTTTACGGAGTGATTCTAGAATCACAGGTAAAGCAATCACCCGAAGCTTCAGCAGTTGTGTAAAAATTCTTGTGAGTAGATTTCTACGTAACTCCCAGTTGGTTTCACCGGTAATTCATTGGCCCGAAAATAGTCTGGATTTTGCTGATGCTTCTTATTTGGCAAGCTGTCAACACTATTCGGAACTTTACACGTTTGATGACGCCTCCTGAAACGATCTGTAAGGATTACGAAGTGTGCTGTTAGGAAGCTTTGAGGAGAATGCATGAGAGGGGTAGGTCCTGTTGTTGCATCGGAGCATAAGGCAAGTCAGCAGCTTCCTACCCTGCGGCGATTCCTTCAGTATCTGCGTCCCTATCGCAAAGATATTCCGATCGCCATTACCTTAGTTCTGATTGGCGCAGCGTCCCAGTCGTTGGGTCCGTTTCTGCTGGGTTGGTCGATTGACCATTTGATTGCGAGAGGAAATCTAGCAGGGTTGTTTCTGCTGTTAGGCTCGTTAGCCGTTGTCTATCTTCTCGGTAACTGGGCAATTCGGGGACAAATCTTGCGGGTTGGCTGGATTATGCAACGACTGCTGGCCCAACTCCGGCAGGATATTTTCACCAAGATTCAAAGTTTACCCCTTAGCTTTTTTGATCGGAGTGAAGCGGGTGATTTAATGAGCCGTTTGCTCAACGACGTCAACACCGTCAACCAAGCCTTTGGACAGACGATCGCCCAGATGTTGGGGCAGTTGTTTAGCTTGGTTGGCATCGTCATTGCCATGCTCTCAATTAATCTCCAACTCGGTCTGTTAAGCAATCTGGTTGTACCGCTGATGATTTTCACAACGGGTCTATTTGCGCGGTGGGCAAGGGCCAGATTTCGAGTTACACGCGAGACGATCGGCGAACTTTCCGCTCGACTTGAAGAAGATATTGGCAGCGTGCGAGAAGCGCAGGCGTTCAATCGGGTTCAACTTAATATTGAAGAATTTGACGTGTTGAATGCGGCAAATCGCGATGCCAATGTGCAGGCGGTTGCCATTACTGCTGCCTTTCTGCCCTCGATCGATTTCCTCAATACGCTGGCAACTGCTGGTGTCCTGGCTTATGGAGGATATCTTGCTGTCACCGGAGCCGCAACCGTCGGAGTTGTAACGGCTTTTTTGCTCTACGTGCAGCAGTTTTTTCGACCAATCCAAATCCTCAGCCAGTTTTATACCCAGGCGCAATCGGCCCTTGCCGGATTGGAGCGCATTTTCCTGTTAATCGATGAACCTTCCCAACTGAACGATGCTCCGGACGCAATCGAAATGCCGCCAATTCGGGGCGAAGTGACATTCGAGAACGTTTCGTTCGGCTACAATCCAGGTCAGCTCGTCCTGAAAGGTGTGGACCTGCAAGCCCAACCCGGACAGATGGTTGCCCTTGTGGGACCAACGGGTGCGGGTAAGAGTACCATTATTAACCTGATTCTGCGCTTCTATGATGTATCGGGGGTGCCGTTAAAATTGATGGTATCGACGTTCGCAGCGTTACTCAAGCAAGCCTACGCCGTCAGATTGGAATTGTGCTGCAAGACAATATTCTGTTCAGCGGTACTGTGGCGGAGAATATTGCCTTTGGTAGTCCCCAGGCAACCCATGCCGATATTGAAGCGGCTGCCCAGGCTGCTAACGTCCATGAGTTTATTATCTCACTGCCCCAGGGATACAGCACGCAATTAGGCGAACGAGGTGCACCCTTGAGCCAGGGACAGCGGCAGCTTGTGAGTATTGCCCGCGCCGTGCTGATCGATCCCCGCATCCTGATTCTGGATGAAGCCACCAGCAGCATTGACACTCGAACGGAAGCATTGGTGCAGGACGCGATCGCCCGTTTGCTGCAAGGCCGCACTAGCTTCGTAATCGCCCATCGTCTCAGCACCGTTTCCCAGGCAGATCAGGTGCTGGTCATTCAGCAAGGCCAGATTGCCGAACGGGGTACCCACGCAGATCTGCTTGCTCAGCAAGGGGTTTATGCAAACCTCTACGCCCTTCAGCTAGGAGCCTCCGTTGTAGAAGCGTAGGGGTGAGGGGTGAGGGATTGGGATGAGGGATCAAAAATAGGTTTGTTCTCAGGGCTGACGCAGAGATCCCCGACTTCTATAACCGAGCTGAATTAATCAATCGCGAGTTTCTGCCAGAAGTTGGGGATCTAAAACCTCGCGGTAAGCGATTTAATTTCAGCTAAGATCAGTTTCTACGCGAATTTCAGCAAGATTCTGAGGACTGAGTGCTGAGTTGAATGAGCGTTTCTTTAGAATTTCTCCAATTCCACTTTCCTGACCCCTGATACCTGACCCCTGGTCACCTATCCCCTACCACCTAACCCCTCCCTCATGAGCAACACCTTCGGACATCTGTTTCGCGTTACGACCTTCGGCGAGTCACACGGAGGCGGTGTTGGCGTTGTGATTGATGGATGCCCCCTCGGCTGGAAATTTCTGCTAACGAAATACAGTTTGAGCTGGATCGGCGTCGCCCCGGTCAAAGCAAAATCACCACTCCGCGAAAGGAAGAGGACCGCTGCGAAGTTCTGTCAGGGGTGTTTGAAGGGAAAACGCTGGGAACTCCCATTTCGATTCTGGTACGCAACAAAGACCAGCGATCGCAGGACTACGACGAGATGGCCGTCAAATATCGCCCATCCCATGCTGATGCAACCTACGATGCTAAGTATGGCATTCGAAACTGGCAGGGAGGTGGACGTTCCTCGGCGCGGGAAACGATCGGTAGAGTGGCTGCGGGGCGATCGCCAAAAAAATTTTGCGTCAGGTTGCAGGGGTCGAGATTGTTGGCTACGTCAAGCGCATCAAGGATTTGGAAGGCATCGTTGACCCTGAAACCGTCACACTAGAGCAGGTCGAGAGCAATATTGTGCGGTGTCCCGACGCTGAATGTGCTGAACGTATGATCGATTTGATTGAGCAAATCCGCAACCAGGGTGACTCCCTCGGGGGTGTTGTCGAATGCGTTGCCCGCAGTGTACCAAAAGGGTTGGGAATGCCTGTGTTCGACAAATTGGAAGCCGATCTGGCAAAGGCTGCCATGTCTCTCCCAGCAACGAAAGGCTTTGAAATCGGCTCCGGTTTTTCAGGCACGTTGATGACGGGCAGCGACCACAACGACGAATTTTATACGGACGATCGGGGCCATATCCGCACCGCCACGAATCGATCGGGGTGTGCAGGGCGGTATTTCCAACGGCGAAAATATTCTCATTCGGGTTGCCTTCAAACCAACGGCCACCATCCGAAAGGAACAACGCACCGTCACGAATGAAGGGGAAGAAGTGACCCTGGCCGCAAAAGGACGCCATGATCCCTGCGTCCTGCCCCGCGCTGTACCGATGGTAGAAGCAATGGTTGCCCTCGTCCTATGCGATCACCTGCTACGGCAGCAGGGACAATGTGGCGTGCTTTAGAAATCGAAGTAGATGTAAGGCAATGCTCCTGCTGGGGCTAGAAGCCAAACGGCAAAGAAGCAGGCAGGAACCAGCAACAGTTTAACGGGCCAGTTCAGTTGCACTTTGAGGACACGATCGAAGGTGTAGGCAATCCCCATAAGGGTAACTAGAATCCCCATTATTAAAGCAATCTGAATTGGCTCCAGCCCAAACGCTTCTCTGTAAACTTTTGAGCAAACTGGGCATCCGCTGAATGGCCCCACAACCGCTGTACAACCAGCCAAGAATCCTTCAAATCAGGTAGCCGGAAAAATATCCAGGCAGAGAAAACCATCATCTGCGTCAGCAGCCAGGCCACCAGAATTCCAATAGGCTGCTGCCAGAAGCGCTTTAAACCGTCGTTGCGGCCTGAAATGGCATCAACCAGTCGGTGAACGACGAGCGCCGCCCCGTGCAGAACCCCCAGACAATAAAACCCCACGCCGCTCCATGCCAAATCCCTGCAATCACCATAATGATCATCAGGTTCAGGCAGGTCCGCCTTAGACCCTGACGCGAACCACCCAATGGAAAATAGAGATAGTTTCGTAACCAGTCACCTAATGTAATGTGCCAGCGTCGCCAGAAGTCAGCAATGCTTGTAGAAAAGTAGGGAAAATCAAAATTTCTAGGTAGATCAAACCCTAGCAGCAATGCGCTTCCCCTTGCCATATCAACATAGCCGCTGAAGTCTAAATAAAGCTGCAAGCCATAGGCAGCAGTTGCCAGCCAAAGATCACTGCTTCCCGCTCGCTGTAAATTCTGAAAACTCAGATCGACCAAAACCCCTAGATTGTCTGCCAGTAGTCCTTTTTGACAGCACCACAAGCTATGAGCCATAGCCCCTCAACCAGGCGATCGATCGTTGGAAATGTTTGGGTTTGAACCTGCGTTGCAAAGGGGTGATATCGGTAATTGGACCGCTTATCAGCTTAGGGAAAAACAATTTATATGCAGAGAACTTGAGAAACTGCTGAGCGGCTGGCCCGCCCCGGTAAACATCTACCAGATAGGCAATACACTCAAAACAGAAAAAGCTGAGCTAACGGGGCGATTAAGTGTGCTCCTGTCCACTCTGCACCATTCTGGATAGAAGCAACACCAAACAGGTTACTAATGGACGACAACAGAAAAGGGATGTACTTAAACCCCAACAGCAGCATGACATTGACGACAATGCCAAACCACAAAATCTTTAATCGCTGACGATTCCAGTCCTGTTGGGCAAACTGCCAGTCCTCATTGCGCCAGTTGGGCGGAGAGCCGATTATCTGTCCCAGTTTGAACGTTACCCAAGCAGCCGCAAACAGCAGCGGGATGTACTGGACTTGCAGTGATGAATAAAACACGATGCTGGCTACCAGAAGCGCCCACATCCTAAGCCATGGTTGTTGAACTGACCAATAAATTCCCAGGACACTGAGGAGAAATAGGGCGTAGGTAATGGAGATAAAGGTCATGGAGCAAAGATGTGGGCACTTGAGATTGGCATTTATAAGGGTTGATTATAGTGAACGTTTTGTAATTGGAGCACAGATTCAAGAACAAATTCAATTTGGTGCAACGGGTGTGCTAACATCAATATCCGTGGACAGATGGGTCGGTGCCCGAGTGGTTAATGGGGGCGGACTGTAAATCCGCTGGCTATGCCTACGCTAGTTCGAATCTAGCCCGGCCCATCCACAGGAAAGGATAAAGTATGAAGGCTAAAGGATAGAAGAAAACACTTTTAGTCTTCATTCATTAGCCTTTATCCTTATTGATTTGCCCTTGTAGCTCAGTGGTAGAGCACACCCTTGGTAAGGGTGAGGTCACGAGTTCAATCCTCGTCAAGGGCTCTGTTGTGCAAATGGTTCAAGAGGGGATGATAGTTGTGTATCCCCAGTACCTCAATGGCTGCGCTTCGACCAAAGACCAGTACTTGCAAGCAGAGCGTTCTGCGAAGCAACAGGGCCTAGGCGTGTGGAGTCCTAATAATTCTCTCACGATCATGCCCTGAGAGTACCGCCGCAACAAACGCCAATAAGCTTTTCTTGCGTTAGTGTAGATGGGATTTGCCTGAATCGGAAGTCAGCAGGATGAGTGACTTTGAACGGATGGACAATTCCTGGGACCAAGCGGAGCGGCTCCAGCATGCTGCGTTGTTACGTCAACTGAAAACAGAGTTGCACGCATTTCGGCAGCGATCTCGGCCCTCAGATCCTCCACCGATGCCAGTGCCTATAGAGCAGCCATCTCAACCAGACCCAGGGATTGTCAAGAGGGTCAGATGATCAGAACTGCATTTCTATTTGGAGGCAGGAGTACTGAGCGATCGCTGCGCTCCTTACCGGGAGACTTTCCGGCATGGCAGACGGTATACACCTATTTTCGCAACTGGAATCAAGATGAGACGTGGCAGAAAATTCATGATCATCTGCGGGAGTGGAGTCGAATTGGGGCGAATCGGCATCCAAGTCTAACCGAAGACATCCATAGTATCCACCAAGGTCATTGGGTCAACAGGCTTGGTCATGGCCCTAGAGACCGCTAGGGTTGAAAATTAATGCCTATTGAATGCTACATGTTAGATTTGGGAATAAAAAGGTAAGGGAGAATTGAAGCGAAGTTTCGATTCGTCCTGCTTTTGGATAATGCTTCCTGCTCTATTGTTTTGTTCTCTAAAAAATGAGTCGTCAAGGTGGTAAATCTTCCCGGTTCAAACAATCGAGCCAGCATCCCGTCCGATGATTGCTGTCATTTCTGCAAGTGGAAAAACTACTAACAGCTCAAGAACGTTACCTTGTGCGCGAAAAGCAACGAGTTGCCGTAGCAAAATTTCCTTGGTTAAAGCTGTTCTGTCTTTTCAGTCTTTATTTCCTAATTGGTTTTCTGGTGTCTTTTCTGCTCATGCCTTGGAGCTTCATTGGCTGGATCGCTGTTGTGGTTATATCGATGCTCCTTATTGCTGAAGCCTTTCACATGCTGATGATTGAGTCGGAATGTCAGGTCATGGATATTTTAGGTTCTACTGGGGTTGCACTGCTTGCCAAACTTTTGGAAGAAACCATTGAGGCTCTGAGCAATGTGATGAAACGTTGGATTTTTCGGACTACACCCCATAGCTTTGCTCTTGATGTAAAGCTGGACTTGGTCCCTCCATTCTGCTTTCTCGCATGAAAGCCAATTCTGTCGTAAATTTTGTCGGTAGTTCAGTCATCATTTACAGGCAAGTTTCAATCTTTAGGCGTTTTCTGCTGAATCTTTTTCTGCTGAAGCATTACGGGTTAGAAGCCTATGGCTGATAGCTATGGACTATTAACCACTGCGACTGTTACATATTCACTTGTTAAGCGTCATTGCAAAAATTGCATTAATTAGGAGTTTCCTGTGGATTGAGAATTGAAGCGTTTGTTAAGCCAGCCAATTACGCCGCTCAGGATTGCGCCTGCCATAAACAGCCCAATAGCTGGTGTGAAGACAGGTTCCCATAGCTTGTACCAGAGATCTAGGCCTAGTGAAATGCCAGCACCACGACCCACAAGGGCGATCGCAAACCAAAAAAAGCTAAGCAACACTAGAAACAAATCTGCCATTAACGCCAGATTCAACCATTGAAGGAGTTTTTCTTTCATCGTTTAGCATTCCTAGACTGAAATCAACAAGACTCAAACGATTTGTAAGCGTTCTGATAGAAAATAGGCCCAATTTAGATTAACAAAAAGATGGCTGCACCCAGGTTAGAGCAGCCAAAAATCGCTATGCAAGATAAGGTTTGAATCTAGAAACCACTTAAATGTTAACTACTCTTGTGTCTCTGCAGACATGAGATTGTCAGGATCAACATAGTAGCAAACCGCATCATTCATGCAAATTAACGCCCATCCTGCGCGGTCAATATCCACCAATTGATAAGACGCTTCCTGAACAAAAATCCTTTGTGATTTCGAGTTCCTGGCTTTACTTCAATTCTATCGAGGATCATTTTTGCCCCCTTCTGGAACCCCAGAAAAATAAGATACTAAAAGTTAGCTAATCGGTTGATTACCCAAATAGTATCATCCAATTCTGAGAGGGGTCATTAATTTTCTTAAGCAGAAGTGACGTTGCATGAAGCGTTTTAACGGCTTTTAGATTCAGTTAAGCAATTGATACGCTTATACTTTGCAGAAACGTTACAACCTACCGCTTAGTAATGGGAATTAAGTGCAGCAGCTTCATCTTTGATTACAAAACTCTAACGAGGACAGTAAACGCATTTCTTACTCGTTGCTGACAAATCCAACAGGCTGAGCACTCGACACTTCTAAGGCAGCCTTTAGCGTATGCCAGGTTAACGTTGCACACTTAATGCGTACTGGAAATTGGGATACGCCCTGCATTACGTTTAGCTTCCGCAATTCCGTCGGGAATTCATCTTTTCCCTGCATCATGTTTTGAAATTGCTGAATCATCTTCAGGGCCTCGTCTAAACTTCTGCCGCGCATCGCTTCTGCCATTAAATCTGCTGATGCCATGGCGATCGCGCAACCCTCGCCCTCGAACTTAATATCCTCAATTCGATCGCCGGTCTCATTCAGCTTCAGCGTCAGCTCGATCGTGTCGCCACAGGAGGGATTATGCCCCTTCTGGTAGCGATCAACGGGATCTGTCTTGCCACGATACCGAGGCTTTTGTAGCGTTCCAGAATGACTTGTTGATAAAGGTTGCGCAGGTTATCCAGAGACATGTGGCGAAATTGTTACATTTTTCACTCTTCTTCATCCTATCGAAGAAAGGGAAAATATAGGGTGTTGAGTGCAGGGGATTGTTCCAAAAAAATTGGCGATCTCCTGAAAAGCTTTCAAGCGATCGCCGCAAACAACTACGTTACTGATGGAACAGCTTATGATCTAAATTAGTTTCTAAAGGGGTAAAATTCGATTCAAAACTGAATGTTTCGGTTGATTTATCGGGTTGCTAACGCACCCACCAGCTCCGACAAGCTAACTAAGGTTCGCTGTGTATTTCTCTTTTCCAAGGAGGGATCAGGCATTTCTTGCCGACAATGGGAACAAAACCAATAAATGTTACCTTGGCGAGCATGGCGAAGTAACACCTCAGAGCAACAAGGGCACGTATTCATACAACTCCTACTAAAAAGTTTGGTAAAAGAAATGTACTGGCTAAAAATTGCCTGTACAGAAAAACATAAACTGCTTACTAATATAAAGTGTTTGCAATGGCGGACACAATCTGCTTAAAGATAGAGGCCACTTGGTGATCCCCATTACAAGGAAAACAGTCTTAACAATTTGTGTGATCCCTAGTGTTTCTCATTACAAATCTTTTCTAAAAATGTTTTCTTTATCTACCTAAAGAAATGAAATTGTTTGAAAATCTTACCCTTGATTCTTATTAGGCAATTAAGAAATGTATCAATACTTGTTCTAGCAGTGTTTATCTAACAATTTATTTCAAGAAGGAACATTTAGCAGGGTGGCAAGTGCGCCTGCCAAATATTCATATTGTTCTAGATGATTATAAAGTTGGGCAGAGATTCGAACTAAGCGACTGGATTGTGTGGGAAAGGGAACGATCGGAACTTCAATTTGGAAACGTTCCAATAAAGCATCTTGGAGCGCTTGTGGATGCCCATCAGGCAGTGAAATCACTGCTAAGCTCCCTACCATTTCATCAGGACTTGAAGGCGCAATATTTAACGCTTGGCAGAGGATTTGTCGTGCAGCTAAAGCGAGGGTGTGGTTTTTAGCCATAAGTTCAGCCCATCCACCCGGTAGCAAAGACTGCATAAACCGAATTGCCTCTGGGATGCAGAGATAGGCGCTGGGGTCATCGGTGCCAGTCCAATCAAACTCTAGACGAAAGCGACTGCGATCCAGTCGAGGAGAATTGGCCCCATGACTGATAGTAAGTGGGCGGATAGCCGGTTGGCGATCGCGTTGCACATATAAAAATGCTGCTCCCTTGGGGGCACACAGCCATTTATGGCAGTTGCCTGTGTAATAAGTGGCCCCCAATGCTTGTAAATCCAGCGGCACCATTCCAGGGGCATGGGCACCATCCACTAGAACTTCAATGCCTCGTTGAGTTAGTTCCTGTACTAATTGAGTAATGGGAAATACTAACCCGGTTTGACTCACAATATGGTCTAACAATGCGAGTCGTGTTCTGGACGAAACCTGCGGAATAACTGCTTCAACGACCTGTTGTGGGGATTCGATCGGAAACGGTACCTCTGCCACAACAACCCGTATCCCTTCCCGTTCGGCCACATAATTTAACGCATTTCGACAGGCATTGTATTCCTGATTCGTGGTCAATAACTCATCGTCTGGCTCAAAGCGCAACGCCTTTAGGACGGTATTGATTCCGGTTGTCGCGTTTGAGACAAATGCTAAATTCTCGGGGTCTGCTCCCACAAATGCAGCCAGTTCAATACGGGCTGCATCCAGCAGAGCTTCAATATCTCTGGCAAAGAATTGAAGCGGTTGCCGTTCCATTCGCTGCCGGAGTTGCTGCTGTGCTTCCAGAACAGGCAGTGGACAGGCACCAAACGACCCGTGATTCAAAAGGTAATTGCCGGGTCGAGAGACCAATAGTTTACAAAGGTGGAGTATGAAGTCTGAAACGTACACTTTCATCCTTCATCCCTTAGCCTTTATCCTTTCTAACCAACTCCCCAGGCAAGATTCGAACTTGCGACCAATCGGTTAACAGCCGACCGCTCTACCACTGAGCTACTGAGGAATGCTCATTCGCGAATCTTATACTATCGATAATTTGGATCCTTTGACAAGTCCTTTCCTAAGTCAATTTGAAGATCTCTTCTATTTTTTTCCAAAACGCATCTGAGTTAGGCGTTTATGGGCGATCGGGTCCAGGAATGGGCCAGAAAACGACCGGATGGTTTTTTGGACGATTTTTGCCTGCGCTGCACTCGTCGGGTCACAGATTCTACTTCCGCTGCCAAACGCTCTGCCGACATCCACTCGGCCCCGTACCCCACAACGGTCAACTGCTGCGCCCGATCGGACGTTGCCACAATCAGGCGTTGATGAAATTTGCGAACATCGTATCGAAAGGCGGCACAGAACTTTTCGATGAAGGTGTCGGCGGTTTGCCCAAAGTCAGTGTAATGAACTGACACATTGGAAGTAACCACCTCACAGCTGCCGCATTCATCCCGGTATTGGGAGTCAAACACAACGCGAGTATCAAATCCCTGAAAGGCGCTGTAATTTGTCAGAACCTCCACAAGCTGGCGGCGCGATTCTTCAAGACCATTATGGTCGCGCACCTTTCTCAACTCAGCCCACAACCCGACGACATTGTAGCCGTCCACTAATAACACAGCCTGTGGGGAGGAGCGTGGCATTCCTCAAAATCAAAAAGCGCTAGATTGACATATTTTTAGAAAGCTAATATCTCAATCATCACACATTTCTTTAAAGTTATGTTGCGAGAATGCACTAATCCCACGTCGTTGATTATTTAACTTTGGATTTGGGTCTCAAATTTTCGACCTTATTTAAGGCAAAACTTAAATTAAGAGAATGTCTAGAAAGTGGCAAATCAGTTAGCAACGGATAGAAAGCGGATGAATCGGATGGTGATGTCAATCTGGAACTGTCGGCTATCCGTTCCGTGCGTTACTAATCCGCTGCTAATCATACGTCTCAGACATTCTCTAAAGCGAATGTTAAACAGGGGCTTGCATTAGGCGCTGCTTCAATCGTTGGGGTCTCCCTGATCAACGACTTTTCCCTTCTCCAATAGAAAGGCACCATCACAGTAATCCAACTCGCCTAACCGATGCGTCACCCATAGAGCAGTCAATCCCCGACTTTTAACTAGAAGCTGAACCTGGGCAACCAGATCTAATTGACTATCCGGATCCAGGAGGGCAGTCGGCTCATCCAAAAGCAACACTTCACAGTGGCGAGCGATCTCGCCTGCGATCGCCACCCGCTGCTTTTGCCCACCGCTAAGGGCATAGATAGGTCGTCGCGTTAATGGCAGCAGATTAACTGCGTTGAGCGCCTCTTCTACCCGCTGCTTCACCAGTCGCAGCGACAGCTTCTCCTCAACCAGACCGAAGGCAACGTCTGCTCCAACCGTTGGCATAACCAACTGATGGTCGGGGTTCTGGAACACAAAGCCAAGCGGTGGCAAGATGTTGATGGAGCCAGACTGAGGCTGCAGCAACCCTGCCAAAAGTTTCAACAGGGTTGACTTGCCGCTACCGTTTGTACCCAATAACATCCAGAACTCGCCCTTTGGCACAGTTAAGGAACAGGAGTCTAGAACAACGTTTCCTTTGTGCCAGTTGAAGCAGAGGTCTTGAACCTGGATTGCGGGCGTATCAATGGCGGAGAGAGACGAGGTCATTGCACCAAAGAAACGAAGCCCGGTGGCCTACCCGAGGAAGTTGCCGACCCAGACTTCTCAGAAATTTGCACAGCAGAAATTTCGCTGCTCAGAATGCTGATCTTTTGCCTGGCTGATGCTCGCAGCTTAGCTCTATGACCTTCCCATTGCTGGGACCGATCGCATCAACCACCTGTTTGTAAACTGCCTCCGCATCCTCTTCCGTCTTGCGTTGGACCGAGAGAGCTACCGGCGTACCTTTGAGAGTTATATCAATGATGAACATGTATAGAATCAGTAGAACTGAATCCTAGTATCGCAAATCTAACCCCTCTCCGTCTCAATCACCTCAAAGTCCAGAAAACGGTTAGACTTCATTGGCAGAAAAGTTGGGCATGACGGATGGAAAGAAAATCTCATGGTCCCTTCCCATTGCCTATTGCCAGTTCCTTAGGATTATGGATTAAACAATGTCAAACATTCCGGTTGTACGGGCGAAGCATTCGGTAGATAGATGCGATTGAGTGATAGGGCTTTTTGCCCAAATGCTTCGCCTCTATCAAGTCTCGAATTTATTTAATTCCCATTCCTTAGCGGATTTGTAATGCTATTTAGACTGAGGAGCGGGAGAATTTGGGACAACTTTTGTTAAGTCAACTCCTGGGAGAAATTGACCTGTCATGGCGTAGTTGTAGCCGAAGTAAGCAACACCCGCTAGAAGGGCGATCGCTAACAGCGCGCCCAAAATTCCATCCCCTGAGCGAAGTCTAGAGTTGACGATGCGATCGCGCTGACCGTCCCGGTAGCCTCGAAGATAGTCGGGGCTTTCAACTACCTCTCGTCTGTCTAGTTTTCTCATGTTGGTTCCTAGAACTCGTCAAAACCTTCAAAGAAAGTTTATTAAATGCTATCGATAGTTCAAAGGAATTGCTTCTGTCTAAAAGGTGATTATTAAAACATCCATTCCAAAACGATGCCAACCCGGCTATCCTTTCGCTGGCGGGCGTTCTGTTTTGTAGGTCTGTCGAAAGGCGTAGATGATGGGTGAGCGCATAGCCAAAAGAGAGAGTGGTTAATCCCACTTCGTCATTGCTCCCAGGAGCAACCCAGCTTTGAGTTAAAGAAATGTCTGCGGCACCTGTGCGTGAGGGTACTAACAGCAAGCGAAGACCTGCATTTAGGCCATCTGTGGAATAACGAGAGGTTTCCAGATGGCGATAGCCCAGTACAGGCGCGATGTTGAAATATCCGCCTAGAGGCAGCACGTAATAGCGCAAATCTGTTCCCCAGGCTTCCTGTCGGTTGTTGAACGATGCTTGATAGTCGCCACTGATCGTTAAGCCCGATTGCCCCACAAACACATCTTCCACACCAACATTCCATCCCTCCGCCTGGTTAGTAGAGGGAAATTGCGAGTACCCCAAACGCAAGCGCGTACGGAAGCTCGGGTCATGCTGGATGTCGTTTAGGATATTCGGGACTCCTTGAAGCCAGCGTCTTAGAACGGGGCTGGATTGAATGAGTTTAGGATCCAGGTCAGGTGGCGAGGGTGAGGGGAAGGTGAGGAGTGAGAAGTGAGGAGTGAGGAGTGAGGAGTGAAGAGGGAGTGGTTTGTATTCTCTTCTTCCCTTACCTCCTTATTCCCTTGTCCCCTTGTCCCCCTGTCCTTCTGCTCTCCTGTCTCCTTGTCCTCTGGCCCTCGTGTTTCCTGCTCCCCATCCCCTTCATTCAAGCTGCTTTCTTTTTGCAGGAGGTCGCTGGCGGCATGAGATACAGGGGCAGAAGGCAGGCTCCAGGCTGGAGCAGCAATTGATGAAAGGGTAAGAAATAGAACGTAGGCTAGGAACTCTCTCCAATTAGCCAGGGTATGGAACTTGGGTCGAGACAAATTAACTGAGCGAGATGGCAACGTGCTTTTGGGGTTCATGAACAATTTGATAGTCTCACAGCCCAGACACTTCCAAAAAAATAGCTTTGCACCTATTAAGACATAGGGCAAAGCCATCACAACTCAAGGGGCAACTAACTCAAAAACTTAGCGAACGGAACCTTGAAGTTGAGTCACGTCGATCGGCTTCATCAGATAGAGCCGTACAAACTGCCAGCCGTTTGACACGTAGTATGGCAATTTCTGGAAGAACTGGATGAGTTTGGGTGCTTTAGAGTTAACGATTTCAGAAAGCTTGTCGTTGTTCGAAACGCAAATTTCTAAACGCTCGTAAAACTCTGGCTTATCCACATCCAGAACGATCGGGAAAACACGGCTAGAGGTTTCGTTGGTTTTCTCGATGACGTACTTGTCATACTCTCGCGCATCCAACCCGATCGCCTGATAGAAATCAGACCGCTGGACATCGTTCAGATACATGGTGGCAAACACCGACAGCAGGAAGAAGCGGCACCACAGCTTCGCCTTCCAGTCGTTTAAGAACTGGGGTTGGCGCATAATCGCGTCAAAGAAATCGCCATGACGGTTCTCATCCTGACACCAATTCTCGAAGAAGCGGAAGATTGGGTAAATCCGGTTCTCTGGATGGGCCTCCAAATGACGATAAATGGTGATATAGCGCCAGTAGCCAATCTTCTCAGACAGGTAGGTTGCGTAGAAGATGAATTTGGGCTTGAAGAAGGTATACTTGCGGCTCTTTGTCAGAAATCCTAAATCCAGCGTCAGGTTGAAATCTGACAGCGCTTTGTTAAGGAATCCAGAGTGACGTGCCTCATCACGGGACATGAGATTGAAGCACTCCGCTAGCACCGGGCTTTTGTCCTTCAATCGGCGACCCAGTTCTTTATAGAGCAAGAAGCCAGAAAACTCGGCGGTACAGGAGCGCTCCAGGAACTCAACAAACAGCTTACGAGTATCGCCATCGATATGGTCCCAGGTTTGTTCAAACTCCGTATCTCGGACAAAATGGTGGCGATTGTAGTCTGCCCGGAACTCTTCCAAAATCGCCTTCAGTTCATCCTCGTTAGCAGAGATGTCCATCTTTGCCATCTCGTCAAAGTCGGTTGTGTAGAACCGGGGCGTCAAAATGGTTTCTTTGGCTGGAACTTTAATTCCAGGACGAAGTTCTTCAAAGACGGGTTTTTAAGGGAATCTACCATGAGTCGTTCTTCTCTAGAATGCTGCTTCTCGGATGGAATGCAAGTGAAGGGAAAGCTTTTAGGATCAGGCCTAACGATTACGTCCCTCAGTCTACCAAGGTCCGTGGTGTCAGATCTTAGCGATCGCGTTAAGACTTGCAACACACCGTCAACTTTTGTAACCAACCTTTTGGGCGGATAATTCACCAATCCTGCCAATCTATGGTTAAAGTCCTTATTATTGAAGAACTAAGCACCAATAGCCACGAGAGATATGAACAACGTCGGCACCGCTTATGTTCTTTGGTTAGGCTGTTTACTTCAGCTCCATGGACTCCACCGCCTCTACAACGGCAAAATATTTACGGGTCTACTGTGGATGTTCAGTTTTGGGCTACTGGGCTTTGGTCAGTTAATCGACCTGATCCTGATCCCTCACATGGTTGAGGAGCACAACTACAAGCTCCGAGCAAAGCAAGGGTTGCTGCCATCGGGTGCTCCCTTGATTCAACCAGAAGTCCAAGAAGTTATTCGAAGAGATGTGCTTGATCCTGGACGATTAGCGTCTAGTCAGCTTGCGGTTCAACTGCTAAAAGCGGCTGAAGCCAGAGGGGGAGACTTACAGTAGCGCAGGGAGTGATCGAAACGGGGGCAACCTTTGCCGACGTTGAAACGGCCCTTCGAACGATGGTTAAAGCTGGTTACGTTGAAATGAGCAATGAGCCAACTCGTGCTGTGGTTCTACCCGAACTAAAAGTCGATCGCAATCAACTCATGACTCAACTTCTAAGGGCAGCTCAAGCAAAAGGGGGCAGACTTTCCGTTACTCAAGGCGTGATGGAAACCGGAGCCAGCTTTAGTGATGTTGAAATGACGCTAAAAGAAATGGTTAGATCCGGTTACGTTCAGGTCAGCAATGATCCAGAAACGGGAGTTGTGGTCTATGAATTTTGGAGCTTTAGACATTAGGTGACTAGTGGTAGGAGATTGAGAGTTGAGAATTAGGAATTGAGAATTAAGAATTCAAAGTCTTGAGTTCGAATTTTCAATTCTTAATTCCCCTACTACCCTCTCTACCGTTTAATAAATAGCGCCCGATAAACAGGTTCCCCTCGCTTCAACGTTGAGAGTTCTCGCTCAGTCGGGACAGCAAGTGGGTTAGTTGGAAGCCACTGCTCCTGATGAGGGATAAATGCAGGATGGGCACTAAACCGATCGCGCATTTCCACCGCTACCTCTTCCACATCTGACTGAATTAACACAACCCCTTTGGGACAGAGTGCATCTGCCAATTCCGCAACGGTTTCTGGCTGCACAACTCGGCGCTTTTGATGCTTACGCTTAAACCAGGGGTCGGGAAACTGAATCGTAACTTGTCGCAAAACTCCTGTCGGTAGGGAATCAAGAATTGGCCGCAGAGAGTTGTTGACGTTACAGAACAAGTAATGCAGGTTTAACAAACCAAGCTCGGTGCGCCATCCATTTGCTTGATTGACAAGCGGTTCACGAATTTCGAGGCCCAAAAATTCCAGTCGGGTTGCCGCTGTGCCATTTCCAGTAAAAGCGCCCCTTTCCCGAACCGATATCGAGATGTAGGGGTTGATCGACGATCGCGTAGACTTTTTGCCAATCGGGAGGACGGGCGGGCGTCTGATACTTTTTGCTGAGTGGATTGACATGCTCACGCACACGGACAACGGCCAAGGAAACCTCCAGGGAATAGGAAATGGGGAGGGGAGGGATGAGGGATGGGTAAGTTCTAAATTTTGAGTTCTGAATTTTGAATTACGAATTAACGCTGATCCCTGACTCCTGCCTCCTCATTCTAGGGCTGTCGCCAAATCCCAAAAACGGAGGTGTATCCATGCAAGAAGGTGTTTCCGCCAACCGGACCAATCTCGCCATTGCAGAAGAAGCCGCTGAGAGGCACGTTGGATAAATAGCTTTCAAATAAACGGGAATCAAAGTTGGGTTTGCCATACAATCCCTCTCCTCGACCGACACAGGTAAACATCAGCGCGCCGAAGGGGTGCGGGGCAGAGTTCGCCTCTGACTCTTCCTGATATCGTTCTAACAGTGTTTCCAAATCTTCGGCAGACGCATTTGCATCCCGCAGGTGAAACTGAATTCGTTGTCCCGGACGAATACGATCGCCAATCGCGATCGCCCCTACGCGGGGATCAACACCCAATAGTTCTCGAATCAAAAGTCTCCCTGCTCCAGATTCTGTTTAAACTCGTTTTGCGCCACTCCCACAAAGAGCGAATGTTGCGCTAACTCCCGGTCCTCATCATTCAAGTCTTGTATCAGGTCCTGTAAAACTTCCAATGGGGTTCGCTTCTGTGAAACCAGTGCACCTCCGCCTCGGGGAACGGGATTAGAATCGGCCTGCTCCTCCAGTCCCAATACAATATTTCGTTCTCCCTCTGTCACCCAATAGGGCTGGCCGATCGGACGGCACCCCTGAGCAACAATGGTTTCCAGAACAATGTTTCCACTCAGGGCAACGCCAACGGTGCCCTGACGGTACAGGCGGTAATTGCAGAACAACCCGCTGTTGCCGTTTGCCATGCGGCCACTGGCCAACCCTCCGACTTTAACCGCACCTGGGTAAGCAAAATCTAATCCTTGAAGTAAATCATTGACTTTAGAGGAAAACGGATCAGCTAGAAGAACAAAGTGGGGTGGTCTGACGTTGGTACCCCAACCCGCTCGACCCAGGTATCGGGTGGACTATCCAAATCTGGCAAATCTTCAGCATCGAGATGGAAAACATGAACATTGACGCCTGGTAAGGATGCTAGAGTCAACGCCAGAGCTGGCTCCCCCCTCTACTTCTTCCGCCTGTTCATATCGATCCATGCCAATTACACCACTGCCGCCGCAGCCAACGATCGGTAATTTCGGTAGCTGCTCCTGAAGCAGGGGCATCAATCGAGAATACTCACTTGCAAACGCAGAAGAAATAAATACAAACCCTAAATCTGGCGTTTTATTTAGTGAATCCTTGGTTTTTTGCACTACCTCTGCAACGGCTGCCTCTAAGGAAGGACGCGTTGACAGCGCACTAGCCCACTTCATCGAATCGGTGATAGATTCTGTCATTATGGAATCCCTCCTTAATGAAGGATGATCACCAGCGTACCCGTAAATGCTTCTATCTTCTAGGGAATTGGTTAGATCATTACCGATAAGCGGTAGTCCCAAAGAGTGATTTTTCAGACGCAGCACCCACTGTCTTTCTAAGAACGCTTTGTTTCTGTACGTCCGTATAGGCTACTCCACCGTGTACGGATCTATCAGACAAAACTTCGCGTTAAGATATGTTTAGGTGATTTCCATAACGCTGGTCATTCGTCTACGCAGTGACTAGCAAACTTCAAAGATCAGGCAGGATCTCATCTGGTTTGATTGCTCTCCATATTGCTGGAATAATGTAATTCAGAGCGATCGTCCATTAGGTAAACTGACGTTTTCCCATCCTAAAGAGAAAACTTCTCTCTATCCTTAGAAGACTGTCCATACTATAAGCGTGACTGAGACGAAGCAATCCATGAGTGACATTCAAGACAAGATTCAGCAGGAACTCGCAGAAGCCCGTTCTGTGTGCGATGTAAATGGTAGCGACTCCCCTGAGTGCGCTGCGGCCTGGGATGCTGTCGAAGAATTGCAAGCTGAGGCATCCCACAAAAAGCAAGTTAAGCCCAAGACCTCCTTTGAGCAATATTGCGACGAAAATCCAGAAGCGGCTGAGTGCCGTCTTTATGACGATTGAGATTCTATTGGTTAGACAACTGAGCTTTCCATCTCTTTAGGTCAAAATCTCTAAGTCAATAAGTAGCTGAGATGCGTTTAGTATCTACTGCTGCTTTTTTTTAAGGGTTTGGGTGGAGAGATTAAAGGTTAAAATGCAGAACTGAGTCTAAAGTCTTTATCGCTTTGCATTCACCGCTCAACCCTATAGTGCCCTCATTTACAATCCCTTTCATGCCCAATCTTCCCTGGCTTCCAACACTGGTTTGGACTGACTACCGCCTGGCGGTCTTGTTCACGGTTATCATCCCCTTCGTGCTGCTAATTTGGGCATTCGTCCGCAAATCTGAAGGTATTCAAAACCTTCTCACAATTTATTGGCGAGTATCGAGCCTATTGGCGATCACGGTCTATCTGCTGATAGGGGCGCTCCCGATCGGCTTCATTGCTAGCTGGTTGGCCCGGCTTCTAATTCCTGTTTCTCTTTGGTTCTGGGTTGACCTGAATGAGGAAATTTCTGAGCAACCTCCGAATGGTTTAAAGTTAGCCTTTACTGCTTGGCGATGGGCTATATCTATTTACTGCGCATTAGGTGTTTTAGGCCAAATTCCTTTATTACGGTGCGCGTTCTTGCAGCAAGATACTTTGGTAAAAGACTCCGTTTGCCGTCTCTGGCTAGAACCGCCTTGGGCTTTCAAAGAATTCTTTCATGCCAACACCTATCCCTGGTTTCTGAGCTTTGTGGGGATTGCTGGTTTGGCTATTTATGTCCTCTACTTAGCCTATTTTGTCTTGATTCGCTTAGGGAAGCAGGGCCGCTCAGCAATGGGACAGTAAGCATGGGACGTTGAGGGAGAGGGGCGAAGGCTTAGGGACGTATGAGTAACCTTTCGCGATTAGAGAAATATACAGAAAAGCACCGTCAGGAAGTTCTTTTGTTGGAAGCGGAGGTGAACGGTGAATACGATCAAATCGCGATTTATCGAGGTTTCTCTAGCTCCTTAGTCCAGGCAACAGCCTTCGATCCCGACGTTCCAATCTTGCCTGATAACGCCAAAATTCTGATGATCGATCGCCTAATTGGTCCCTACAATCCCAGGCAGCCTCAGTACATTCAGCGTGGGTTGACTTGGGAAAGTATGCAGCCACTTTTGGCAGAGGCAGGAGTTTGATGGAGAGCATCAAACCTAAAGTAAGCCTCAGGGTAGGAGATTAATTTTCAATAGAGCGTTAGTCTATCGACATCTCTGTAGTTTCATGCAGCGGTGTATCAAATTTTTTACCGGATATGGCCTGCTAATACGTGCTGAAATTGACTTCAGCAGTTTTAGGCGGGGCGCTCCACTGCTGATGTTACATAGTTCATATACGTTGCCCGGGGAAAGTATGATTATTCCGTGCTTTTTCTGTAAGGAATTTTACCGATCGTATATCTTCGGATAAAACTTCCTTGAAGAAGACCACTTCCTGGATCGTATGAGGCAGGAACATGCCAAATTAATGCTAGCAACGGCGTGAGGAAATGTTGGATTTGCCGATTCTTGAACCTGCTTGTTAAAGAGGCGCTTGGTTCTTTAAAGAAAGTGCTATCCTCCACTGAGAGTGTGTTGTGTGGAGCTTAATTATGGTTTTATCTCCTGCCTGGAAGCCAACAAAAATTCTCCGGGTTCAACCCTGGTAACCAATGCACCGCCTTCAAACCGGTCCGAACTATCCTCTAATGGGGTTCCCCAGAACGAGTCTCGTAGTGAGTTGCCGTCTGCTTCTGCGGCTGAATTGGCAACTGCCAATTCTGGATGGAGTGGTCTAAGCTTACCGGAAAGCCGATTATTTGGAACGGATGGAATTCGAGGGCGGGTTGGAGATCTTTTAACTGCGCCGTTGGCCTTACAGCTAGGATTTTGGGCAGGTCAAGTTCTGCGGTCAAATGCCATGAATTCGGGGCCGATCGTCATTGGCCAGGATTCTAGAAACTCTAGCGGAATGCTGGCAATGGCGTTATCTGCTGGACTCACCGCTGCTGGCATAGACGTGTGGGATCTGGGGCTGTGTCCAACGCCTGGGGTTGCCCATCTCACTCACCAGTCAGAGGCGATCGGAGGGGTCATGATTTCTGCCAGCCACAATCCCCGGAGGACAATGGCATTAAGTTTTTGGTTCCGATGGCAGCAAGCTTTCCCTTCTGTTGCAGGAGCAAATTGAGGCAGCCCTGAGAGGCAACCCCACCGATCTTAAGGTTGGGGGATTGGAGCAGTGTGGTCATCACTATTACCGACCGGAATTGACCGGAGACTACATTTCCGCAATTCAGCAACCGTTATTAGAGGAGACTTCAGTAAATGCATTACCGCTGAAAGGAATGCGAGTGGTTCTCGATCTGGCTTGGGAGCTGCGGTGCAGTTAGCGCCTCTCGTGTTCAAGCAATTGGGAGCAGAGGTTATTTGTCTGCATGACAGACCAAACGGCGATCGTATCAACGTTAATTGCGGATCGACTCACCTTGCTCCTCTGCAAGCTGCTGTCAAAGAGCACAAAGCCGATCTGGGATTTGCCTTCGATGGCGATGCCGATCGGGTTTTAGCCGTTGATGTACAGGGCCGCACAGTCGATGGGGACTATATTCTCTATCTTTGGGGAAAGATGTTGCGGCAAATGGAACAGCTTCCCGAAAACACCATTGTTGCAACGGTAATGTCCAACCTGGGTTTTGAGCGTGCCTGGGAGAAGCAAGGCGGCAAATTAATTCGGGCAGCCGTTGGCGACCAGTATGTTCATGCTGAAATGTTGCGCTCCGGTTCCATGCTGGGGGAGCAGTCGGGGCATATTTTGTGCCGCCACTACGCTGTCAGTGGAGATGGCCTGTTGACTGCCCTGCATCTGGCAGCACTGGTTCAGCAGTCGGGTTCCTCTTTGGAAGAATTAGTAAACCAAAGTTTTCAGACCTATCCTCAGCGTCTGAAGAATGTACGGGTAGACGATCGTTCACGCCGACTGAATTGGAAAGAGTGCGATCCTCTAGTAAACGCGATCGCCCAGGCAGAAGTGGCAATGGGTGACCAGGGACGGGTACTCGTACGTGCCTCCGGGACGGAACCCCTGATCCGAGTTATGGTGGAAGCTGTAACAGCAGATTTGGTGAACTACTGGACAGAAACGCTGTCCGCTATCGTTCAAAAAACCTGGCTGTTTAGAAACGGTATTAATAGACGCTTAGACAGGTGGAAGGCTGTTTTGCCTTCCACCTGTCTTTGTATTCCTGAATGTTTAGGATGGTGAATTAAATAAATTGAAGAACTTCCTCACTGTAAGGGTTTGGCATTGCCGAACCCCTTCGCAAAATTGCATCGTATTAAATCCACATTCCTTAAGAGAATGTCTAAAAGCGGCAAATTAGTTAGCAACGCGTAGGAAACGGATGAAGCGGATGGTGATGCTGAGCTGAAACCGTTAACTATCTGTTCCATTCGTTACGAATCCGCTGCTAATCATACTTCCTGGCTATCCTCTAATCTAAAGGGGGTAATACCCCTATCGATTAATCCATTGATTTCATTTGTAATTTCTGACAGGTAAGGAAATTGCGTTTCGAATAGTGGGGTGAATTGGAATGACAGTCCACTCATCTAGCTCTAAACCCACTCTTACAAACAATAACGCCGTATATTTCATTAGGAACCATTAAGGGCTACCTTCTGTCGGAGCCACCTTATTTCCAGGCCATCCAACATTTCATTAGAATTTGGGAACCCTTAGTCCGACAGTCTATGTGAGGCGCTCGTAAACGATCAAAAGCTAATAGGAGGATTAGCTTGCTCAAACTAAGAGTGCTGGTATGTTACGACAGATCTAAGCAAATACCCCATTAACGGTATCAAGAACGGTCATCTCTTTAGAGACGTTCCTGATAGGATGCAAAAAAATTGAATCGTATCACGCTCATTTAGAGTGGAGAGACCTCTATGGATCTTGAACGGAGGCAGGAACTGGTACAGGACCAGGAACGGTGTTTATATCGGTTAAACTGGGCGATTCAGCAGCTTGGAGGAGACGCCGATCCAACGCGGGTTGGCAAAATCGCTAAGCTCATTATTCAAACTATGACTGGTCCCTGGCGGTTCTTCCATACTCCTGAACACATCTTTGAAGTGGGGGAATCGGGTGATGCGATCGAAGTTTTAGCGGCCCTCTTCCACGACCTGGTTTACGTTCAGGTTGACCAGGGTGTTAGCGTCAATATCAGTGCCTACATTTCGCCATTTGTCGAGGAAAAAAATGGCGAGCTTGTGATTCGAAACCGCTCAGAATTGCCGTGCGATCGCGTGTTTGATCTCGTCGCACAGATTTTTGGCTTTTCAGCAGAGCAAGTCTTAGTTCCTACGGCTGGACAAAATGAATTTCTCAGTGCGGTCATTGCCGCGAAATGCTTAGAGAAGGAGCTGAAACCTGAAATTATTGCTCAGGTAGCAGCCTGCATTGAGGCAACAATTCCGTTTCGAGGCAAATCCGAGGCTGGAAACCAGCCCCAGCGATCGTCTACATGAACGATTAAGCAAAACCAGTCGTTCCTTCGGCTTTGGCTGGAGCGAGGACGACCTACGCAAGATTATTGAGCGATCGGTGAGATTGGCGAACCGGGATGTGGAAAACTTTGCTTACCCTGCGTCGGCTGATTTTCTGGACAATACCTGGAACTTGCTGCCTGAAACGAACCATGATCTGAAGAATGCCAACTCCTATACCGTTTATGGGTATCGGGCATCCCTTCAAAAGATGGAGGGCTTTATGCACTTCCTAAAGCCCGAACTCATCTTTCAGCGATTTCAGGGGAACCGGATGAACTGACCTACCAGATGTTAATTTCCCGCTCAGGCAAAAATCTGGAAGTGGCAAGACTATACATTGGCTGTAAATTGCTGTCGATCGCCATTATTGAAGCGCTCTCTCGACGAATTGGACGCGATATACCGCTGGCAACCATGATGGGAGAGCTTCCTTTCCTGGAAATGTCACGCTCTCGTGCCCAATTGGAATGCTTTTTGCCCAGAATTGACGTCATGCCCTACCCTCCAAAAACGGAGCTAGAATGGGAAGTCCTGAGCCTTCTGGAGAAGGGCCGTAGCCAGTCTTCTATCTACGACATTAAAAATTCTCCTGCAGCAACTTTTATCATCAAGTCTATTGGGTTTGATGAGGGCGACGATTGATAGTTCAGGCAAAAGAACTCTTTAAAGATGCCGTTTCACCAGAAGACTTTTTAGCATCCTGCGATCGCGCTGTTGTTGAAACTATTACCGACGGCATCCTTCAGGTCTTTGAAAGCCGCAAGCTGCGATGCAGGGGCTAAATTTGGGTAGTAAGGTGTAACGCCTCAGTCGGGTAGTATTGATATATACCTCGTTTACGGATAGTTGCATACTATGGATGAACGAGTGCAAAAGCTTCTTTCTCAGTGGGGCATTGCCTCCCGTCGCCATGCAGAACAACTAATTTTGGAAGGCAGAGTGCGCCTAAATGGGGCAGTCGCTCAGTTAGGTCAGAAAGCAAATCCAGACCTGGATCAGATTGAGGTTGATGGGGTTGCGATTAAGCCAGCAAACCGTCCTCAATTTATTTATTTTTTGCTGAATAAACCCGCAGGGGTTGTCTCAACCTGTACTGATCCACGTCATCGCAAAACAGTGCTAGACCTACTTCCAACAAATTTACGAACGGGTTCGGGAATTCATCCGGTTGGGCGGTTGGATGCGGCATCTACTGGGGCGTTGCTGTTAACCAACGATGGTGATTTGACGTTCGTTCTGACTCATCCTCGCCATCAGATCTCCAAAACCTATCAGGTATGGGTGGACGGTTATCCCCTGAAACGACGCTAGAGCAGTGGCGTAACGGGGTGATGCTGGATGGGCGTAAGACCTTGCCCGCTCAAGTCACAGTTTTGGAAAGTCATCCGGAACACAAAACGCTCCTGCGAATCATTTTGAAAGAGGGGAAAAATCGCCAGATTCGGAGGGTCGCTGAACAGTTGGGATATCCTGTTATCCATCTTCATCGCACAGCGATCGGTCCAATTCAGCTAAACGCTGCGGGAAGCCCCCTTGTCAATGGGGCATTACCGACCATTGAAAGATGCCGAGATCGGTTTCTTGAAAACTCAAATTGCCCTACCATCAGAAAGGATGCCTGTGAGGAGGAAAACCGCAAATGAATAATCGGACTATCCCGATGGATAGGGAACAGGCGAAAAAGCTGGTAGAGTTGGGCACTCATTTGGTTCAACTTCGCCAAAAATATGGAATGTCGTTGGAGCAGGTTGCCGAGAAGACGAAGATTCCAGTCCGTCTGTTGACCGCGATCGAAACCGGGAAGCTAGACCAGTTACCTGAACCTGTTTATATTCAGGGCTTCATTAAACGGTATGCGGACGCGATCGGAATTGATGGAGCAGAATTTGCCAGCGACTTTCCTACAGATGCGGCTCCAGTTATTGCAGAAACCTCCTGGAGAGGCACGGTTCAGGCCCAGTTGAGACCTCTGCATCTTTACCTGCTTTACATGCTGCTGGTGATGGGGGCAGTTGGCAGTCTTTCCTTTCTGCTAAACCGTTCGACAACACCTCAGATGGTGGGGCTAACGGATACAGCCCAGACCCAAACCCAATCTATACCGGGAACCTCTGTTGTACCGATCGGTCCACCAAATCCAGCCCGTCCAAAACCGTCTCTTCCTCAAAGCGTTTTGCCTTCCCGATCCACCACTTCTTCCAATGAATTACAGAAGGCTGTCCGAGTGGGTTTGACCCTAACATCTCAATCGTGGATTCGGGTTGTAGTCGATGGAAAAACAGATTTTGAAGGCGTTTTGCCAGAAGGGACTCAACGAACCTGGGTTGGAGACAAACAGGTGACATTGAGAGCTGGCAACGCAGGCGGTGTGATGGTCAGCTTCAACGATGGACAAGCCAGGCGTTTGGGGACCCTGGGGCTGTAGAAGAGGTCACGTTTGACGGCAAATCTCAGTCAGCCAGTCTTCAAACAACCTCGACTGAAACCAAAACGTTGACAGCTTCGAATTCAGATGCGTTTTAATTCAATTACTCCAGTTAGGAGGGCTTGAGCCGTATTTGCACAGCTCTCCTGTTGGAAATAAATCTAATAGGTGATATTTAAGGAATCGCCGCTGGAGAAACCTCCTCTTTGGGCTGGGGTGCAACGGTCTTAATGGAGGAAGTTCCCGTTTCAACAGATGAAGAGGATTGAGTTTGGGGTGATGGCATTGTTTCAGTTGGAACGGTCGGGACAGCGACCGATGGGGATGGTGCTTTGCCTGAATGAGGTATCGCTTGAGGTAATGGATTCGTCAAGGAAGGGACTATCTCAACAAAAGGAGAGGGTTCTTTGACAGTAGGAACTGGTTCATTACCTGGCGGAGCGGATGAATTCGACGGAGGGAGAGCGTTTTCATCCATTGTTGGGGGATGCTCGTTCCGTTCCGTGTCTGCTTTTTCTGAGCGTCTTTCGCTGCTGCCGCTTTACGCTCTGCCTCAATCCGCGCCATTTCTGCCCGCCGGATTTCAGCTTGCCAGTCACTGATCGCCGCTTGTGCCTGATAATAGAGGGCACGGCCCGACTGAATTACAGAGGCGGTTTGAATGGCCTGACCCAGCTGGCCCTGGCTGGCTTGAAGCCTTGCTAAGGATAACAATGGCTGATCTTGAATGACTTCAATTTGTCGTCTCCATTGATAGACTAAGCCCTGAGCTTCTCCTCGAAGAATTCGCCCTTCCGGTACGCGATTGGCTTCACCGATCGCCAGCTTCAGCGCAGGGATGGTTCCTGGTTCCGCCAGTTTTTGGGCACGCAGTATAAAGGGTTGATCTTCAATCCGTTCAACTTCTCGTTTCCAGTGAGCAACCAGCGTTTGCGCTTGCAGGCGACGAGGACGATTAACTTCAATTTGTTGAGCTTGGGTAATGGCAAACTCCAACGCCTGACGCTGACCGAGGTTGGCAGTCATTTGAGCGAGATGCAGCTGCATCACATCTTGAAGCTGCGTTTTCCAGTTTTTCAAGCTGGTTTGGGCAGTGGCGTAATAACGGCTGTCTGGCTTAATCTGACGGGCGGCTTCAACGGCGGACATCAGATTCCAGATGTGCAGCGGTGAGGTTTGCCAGTTAGTTGCGGTTGCAACCGCTAATTGACGCGCCTGGCTAAGCTTGAGTAAGTTCTTAGCTTCCTGAGACAGATTGGGATTCGGTAAAACCTTTTGAGCGATCGCAACGGCATCATCCAGTTTCTTTTCCTGCCATCGTTGAAATCCAAGGTTTAGCAACGTCTCACTCCACCGATTCAGGGCGGGTTGTGCTTCTTTCCAGGTATAGGTTGTGTGATTGATTTTGCCGATCAGAGCGATCGCGGCACCGATCTGCTCCGGGTTGCCCGACTGGGCTAATTGGTTGGCCTCTACCAGTGATCGATGGGCCTGTTTCTCCAGGTTGACCTGTTGAGACAGCGCGTTAGCCCGGTTTGTCTGCCAGTAGTCATAGTTACTTTCCTCAGCGTCAAAACCTGGTTAATGGCTTCATCCCAGTTCTGGTTTTGGAGCGCTGTATTTGCTGCTTTCTCGATCACCGCATTCCTGTTCCACTCTTTCTGCCAGCCAGCGATTGCAGTTTGGGCTTCACGGTAGCGAGGACTGGATTTTGAATTTGGTTGGCTAACGCAACGGCGCTCTTTAAGTCTTCATGCAGAATTTTTGATGGGCGATCGCCAGGACTGATTCGGACCAATCACCCATCCACTGCTGGGCTTGCCGATAAAGGGGATGATCGGTGTCCACTGCTCTACTAAACGCAACCCCGCCATTAATTCGGGCAAGTTTCCTGACTTTGCAGCTTCCTGGGCGCAATACAGCCGCTCCATATCTGGAGATAGGGGCGAAATTTTCTGACAGTTTGTTGCAGTTGGAATCGACGTCAGCGAGAAGAATGCAAATGCAGCCAGTCCGCCCATGGCAGAACAGAGGGCAAGCAAAAGCCAACGCCATGACTTCAGCCGCAATCCGGGTAAACCCACTGGAACAGGTCGTATTGCTGCCTCTGATTCTGATTGCGAGACGGTAACCATATTCGTCTGGGACGCATCTACCAGCACGCCGTAATGTTCGTTCCCTTCGACTTCAAGCGAGTTTAGTTCAAGTGGATTTAACTGCCCTCTCATCGTCCTTTATCCTCACATTCTTTAAGCGTCGTTATTTGCGTGAGAAAGTCATCGATTCCGTTTTGATTACCGAATACCTGTTGCCCATTGAAAACGGTGGTTAAATGCGTGCCCTGATTTGTGATTTTTAAGCCACTTCCGCGCTATACAACTGTTTCGAACGATCGGATGGCACAACCATTGGCGATCGAACAGACGATATAAGCTCATTGTTAGTTGTTGAAAGAGGTTGAATTCGCTGCAATTTTGCTCCTAAATGTTGGAACTTCTCTACCAGGTTTTCATACCCCGATCGAGATGGTGTAGCCCTTGAATGGTGGTCATTCCTCGGCAGCTAATGCCGCCAGCACAAGCGCTGCTGCTGCCCGCAAATCTGTTGCAGCGACAGAGCTTCCTATTAACTGGGGCACTCCCGAACTACCGCATGATTCCCTTTGACATAAATGTCTGCCCCCATTCGGTTGAGTTCTGAAACATGGCGCAGGCGATTCTCAAAAATTGTCTCAATCACATTGCTGGTCCCTTCGCATAGGGTTAGCAACGCCATCAATTGGGCCTGCATATCGGTTGGGAAGTCAGGATAGGGAGATGTTGTTACATTAATTGCGCTATAGCGATCGGCTGGAATGATCTGTAAGCGATCGGCTCCATCAGAGACAACCGTAGCTCCGATTGCCTGTAGCGCATTAATTACGGCGGTCAAATGACGAAGATTCACCGATTTCAAACTTAGCGCTGAACGGGTGATGGCTCCGCGATTAGAAACGTTCCTGCTTCAACCCGATCGGGAATGATGCTGTAATCAACCGAGTGCAGTCTGGGGACCCCGAAATGACGATCGTTGGGGTTCCAGCTCCCCGAATTCGTGCCCCCATTGCCCGGCAGAAGTTTGCTAAATCGACGACTTCTGGTTCCCGAGCAGCGTTTCCAATCATGGTTTCGCCTTCAGCCAGGGTTGCCGCCATCATCAGTGTCTCGGTTGCGCCGACGCTGGGGAAATCGAGATAAATATTGGCCCCCTGTAGCCGCTGTTTTCCTCCTGCAATGCAGGCTCGGACAATGCCTTGTTCAACCCGCACATCTGCGCCCATGGCCTGCAACCCACGAATGTGAAGATCGACGGGCCTGGCACCAATCTTGCAGCCTCCCGGAAGCGGGATCCGGGCAATGCCCAATCGGGCTAGCAGTGGACCGATTACAAAAAGCCTGCTCGCAGTTGGCTTACCAATTCACCAGGGGTTTTGATTGCCGAACATCTCGGGCATCCATGTCCAGCAAGCCACTATATTGGGTTACCTTCATACCTAAAGACGACAAAATGTCCCGCATGCGGCTGACGTCAACCAGGTCGGGAACATTACGAATGCGGCAGTCGTCCGGACAAAGTAATGCTCCAGCCATAATGACCAGAGCAGCATTCTTTGCACCACTGATAGGCACTTCTCCTGCTAAGGAAGCCTTGCCCCGAATTTGTAGCACCGAGCCATTCTCCTCGGGCTGGGAATCAGACTGTTTTTGTTTCGGTGAATGCGCCATTCGTTTCTCCTACACACCATATCATCGGACTTTAACACCCTCGGAATTTTAATAGTAATAGCCCACTAGGAAGATTTCGATGGGACACAAAGCGGTGAACCGAATCGTTTCACTCCTTCAGTCTCGGCAGACTACCGGAACCAGTGCAATTGACACTCCTTGTTAAGAAATTTGAGGCATCACTCAAATCTACACAGCTTCGTTTTTCCGACTGTGTTTTCTAGACTGTTTTGAGAGTTTTAACCCTCAAAACACTCTTTGACATCTTCCGCACTAGGCCTGGGGAAAGGCGGATTTGGGTGATGAGGGCACATGGACAGACGCAGAGCGGGCTATTTTTAACCAGCGTCCAGCATCGGTGACATAGCCCAGTTCAGCAATATAGTCACGATCGCTAGCATTGATGGGAATATGCTGGTCCTGCGCTAGCTCATCACAATCGAACTGCTGAATTCCTTGGGGAGCTTGGTGATCAGGATCGAGACCACCAGTGACGTCGTATAGCCTCAGCGCAAGTTTCTCACCGCCCTGACTACGAAGCTTCTCCTTGAGTGAGTCGGAAACTTCCCAGTAGGCGTAGGCATCCTCAGAATTCCGGGGAACGAGGATAATGCGGCTTTCTTCGTGGAATGGTCAGTAGCGCGATCGCCCGCCAGAGTTTTCCCAAGGGCTGTTGCCCCAGCCGCCCCTGCCAGTGCAGCCCTCCTGCCTTCACCGCATCCCCAATGCGCTGTGTAGCGGAGTGGGGTACGGTTGCTTGGCCGCCTGTGCCGAGGTTGCTATCAGCAGGAGTGCAGGCAGGAACCCGCACATGTTCTGATCGAGCGACGGGCAGCCAATGGTTATCTCTCGTCACATAACCCAACTCTGCTAGATAGTCGCGGTTGTCTACCTGGATTGGAACATGTAAATCCTGAGATCGCTCATCGCATTCAAACTGTTGGACGCTGTGGGCATTTTGATGATCGAGGTCGATATCCGTGACATCGTAAAGGCGCAGCGCTAACGTTTGACCGCCCTGACGGTGGAAGGATGCCTTTGTTGCTTCAGGCACTTCCCAATAGGCATAGGCATCCTTACAGTTTCGAGGAGTCAGAATAATGCGGCTCTCAGCGGCGTCACCCAGCACACCCGCCGCAACAGCACCTGGTGCCGCCGCCCCTGCTGTGGCTCCATGCCCCTTAAGCAGCCACCAAAGCAATCCTCCCAGAATGGGAATCGACAGCCACCATCCCCACCAGGGAACGGGGTCGGTCACAGTATAGGTGCTGGTTGGAGGCGCTGCTGGGGTAGACTCCGGTGCGGTGGTCGCGTCTACCGAAGGCTCGGTTGTGGGAGATGCGGCTGTGGGAGCTGTGACAGCTTCAGCCACCCTTGCTTGCTCTACAACCTGCTGATTTTCAGGCGCGATCGCGTAACCCAGAAACGCCTTCACACCAGGGCTTGGTTCTGGTCCCTTGTACACATACGCGAGTGGTTGAGAGAAGGGGTAGCGGGAATCTGTTGGCAGCGTATTGTGCATAGCAACGATATGCACGTCTGGTTTGTTGGTCACCTGGTCAGCGATCGCGTAACCGATTCCGTTTGTGCCTAACCCTTTGATGACCGCATCGGTATTGTCTTCTGACAGTTTGACTGCATTCGCGCCCGTCTTAAATGGAGCCTTCTGGAAAACTGGATAATTTTGAAATGCCTGGCGCGTATCGCTGGTGTCTGGCCGATCTATCACCCGGATTGGCCCGGAAGAACGACCTAAGGCAGACCAATCGGAGATTTCTCCCCGAAAGATCTTGGCAAATTGTTCCAGCGTCAAGCCCTTCTTAAAGGGATTATTTGCGCCAACGATGATCGCAATCTTGTTTCGCGTGATGGGAGCCAGGACTAGGCCCTTTCCTTTCTCTTCAGCCGTCAATGGGCGACCGATCGCGGCTAAATCCACTTTCCCATCCAAAACTGCCTGGATAGCTGCATCTGTTCCGCCGTAGGCCGCTTCAACCTTGGTGCCCGGAAACTTCTGCTCAAACCGCTGTTTCAATGCCTCATTAATTTGTGACAGGCTGCTTGAACCGTCAATCTTGACGGTTGTTCCACTTGAAACCGCTGTGGGAGCAGCCGAATTTTCAGTCGGAGCCTGTGCCTGGACAGGGTATATCCTGATTAGGGGCGGTGCTGCCGCTAAAGCCAGCAAGACCGCAAATGACACAATCGACGTTTGTTGTGTGCGGGATCTTTTCATATAACTAAGCCTCAATTGTTAAATGGTTGGGTGCTTGGTAACTTGTAAGGCTCGACAGTGCCACAAAGCTCCAAGGCACCCAATCAGTGCAGGTTTATAGCTAGAGTCAGAAGCTTGAGTGGCCCTCTCCTGGCTCCCCGGTTCTAATTCCTAACTAGGCGGGGTTAATAAACCGAGTCGCAAATTTGAAAACATCCCCTAAATCCGTCTGCCCATCCCGGTTGCTGTCTAGAAAGGCGTTTAAGACAGGGTTAGAACCAGGCACACCAGATTTTGGCGCACCCATGCTCAACAGACCTGTCGCTGCTGAAATCAGACTCGGCAACAGGGCTTGAAGCGTGCTTGCTGGTAAACCTGTTTTTGCGAAATTCCCTGGATGATTTGCTGTTGCAGTTGCGGTGGGAGGAACGATTGCAGTGCAGCAGCGCCCGCCCCCGCCCCTGCAAGTCCGGCCAGACCATCAAGGGGTGATCCACCCAATCCGCTTTGCTGTTTTAAGACAGGACCAAGAAATCCTCCCAGGCTAGAAAAAATTGTTTGCAGCGTTGATGCAGGGATGCCACGTTCTGCCCCTAGCTGCTGGACCGAGTTGACCACATTGCTTAACTGATCAACGCTTCCTTGTTGGTTGGGGTTATTGATTGAGCTAAGGATGTCAAAAAGAGTCCCATTGTTTAGTTCCTCTCTAAAGTAGATTTGCACATTTCAATGAATTACACGCCAAGTGCAGCTTTTAACTTGCCTAGCGCTACCAGTTCCTTTTCGCTGACCTTCGGACTACCTGATCCAAACAACCCACTGCCAGCAGCATTTGCGACGCTCTCTGCGCTGGAATAAATGAAGGACTTGAATTCACGAATTTCATCTGGAGAGGCTTTTGGCTCCAGTAAAATCACGGCTTCGTTAATGGCTGCGATCGCCAGATCTAAAGCATTATCAGGTGTAACCTCTGCCGCCTTGGGGCGTTCCGGTGGGTTCTTCTGCAATGCCTCTTCTGAAAAAACTCCTTGAATGATGGAGTTATCGGGGTATTTCTTGGCAGCTCCAGCAATTTCCTTTGCTAACGCAACCCCTCGATCGCCGTTGAAATAATTCCGAGGTCCGCGATTGCAACGGCCATGCCGCTCGCCATTACAGCCTTTAGAACGGCTGCGGCTTCCTGTGAAGTATAGGTAGTCGTCATTTCAGCTTGTCTCCATGAGTTGCGTTGCGTTGCAGATGAAAGCGAAAAGTAAGAGCTAAATAGGCGATCAAGCTAACGGTCAACCAACGCGATCAGCAACCTATTTACAAACCTTGAACAAAGATGCCGACTTAACAAAGCAGACATTGACTTTGAGACATTGCAAACTCTCAAAGACACGATCCTTGCGGTTGCAAAGCACCACGCAAATTAAATTTGTTAGAACAAGGACAAACTCAGGGTGGGACCGATATCAGGACTTTCGCAGAAACAGCTTTTTTATACGAAGTCCGAAGGCTAGGTCTGTGGGAAAATTTTCTGCGGAGACAATTCTATAGAGGTACTGCCTGGTAACAAACCCTATCTCTAGCTGGCTTAGCCTTGATTCAACTGTTGCAGCTAAGCCCTAATGCAAACGATCGAACCAGTTCAAAATATGGTGGACCTAACAAGGTAATGATGTGCGGCGTCAGCCGCCATCGTTAACAGAGCCGAAGTCAATACGATTTGGGCACTGCCAAAAATTATTATTTGAGCGCTGGGTGTAAAGGTTCAACTCCACACCCAGCATGGTGCAATCACTCCTGTTTAAAGAAACAATAGTCCTAGAACAAATCACCGAATAGCGTTTAGCTCATCTTAGTAGCGGCTGGCTACTTCCCGCTCGACTCTTCTAACAGGCTGTTCAAACACCGATTTGTAGACCCATCCGGCAAGTAATCCACCTAGAATAGGGGCAAGCCAGAATAGCCAAATCTGTCCTAACAATTCACCACCAACAAAGAGGGCGGGGCCAAGGCTCCGAGCAGGGTTGACAGAGGTATTGGTTACAGGAATGCTGATCAGGTGAATCAATGTCAGCGTGAGACCGATCGAAAGACCAGCGAATCCAGCAGGTGCGCGATCGTCCGTTGAGCCGAGAATAACGAGTAAAAGATGAACGTAAGAACGACTTCTGTAACGAAAGCAGCCAGCAGTGAGTAGCCTCCCGGCGAGTGAGTACCAAATCCATTCGTGGCGAGTGGATTGGAGCCGCTCAGGGCAAACCCATCCCGACCGCTGGCAATTAGATAAATGAGTCCGGCAGCAACAATTGCCCCTAACACCTGTGAAATGATGTAGGAAGCAACTCGGATGCTGGGAACCGTTTCCCGGCCCATAGCCCAAATGAAACAGCGGGGTTGAAATGTCCACCAGAGATGTGGCCAAATGCATAAACCCCTGTTAAAACAGTCAAACCGAATGCTAATGCAACTCCGGCGAAGCCAATTCCAAAAAAGTTGGCATTTTTCAGAGGCTCAGCGGTGTAGGGGAATGCAGCAGCCAGAACGGCGCTACCGCATCCACCTAGTACGAGCCAAAACGTTCCAATAAACTCAGCAACAAGCTTTGCAACAAGCGGCATTTTGTTTAATCCTCCCATCCCAGAAATCAGGGCTTTGTACATGCAGGCGCTAAAGACAAGCGAACTGCAGCGTTTTCGATTGCTCAGACCTGCAAAGCTACCCGAAGAACTTCAAGGTCAACTTAATCGGCTCATCCTGTAAACGTGTTGTAAAGGCGGTTTTCACCTAACCATAGCGATTAAAGGACGGTCTTTCAAAGCGAACTGAGGCTTAAGAAACTTCTTAAGCTGGAATCAAAGTTATAACTTTGACGTGACAAAAAAATATTAGTGCTGCGAATCGCTGAAAACATCAGCCAATTCTTAGACACTTGTGGAGGGCAATATATTGGCAATCGTTCGAAACATCAGTCAAAAGACAGATGTTTCATCAGCTACTTGGCCTAGAGTATACCATTAACCTTTTAGAGAACAATGTATACAGTGTTTCTCTTTCAAAAATCTATGGGAGGGTTTGAGTACGATCGATGATTTCCTGCTGTAGCTGTTGATTTTTCGCCTGCAATTGACTGTTCTCTAGCTGCATTTGCTTTTTCGCCTGGTAAAGCTTTAGTTGGGCCTCAACTCTAACGAGAACTTCAGCTGGCTCAAATGGCTTTGTGACGTAGTCCACACCGCCCGCCCGAAATGCCTGCACTTTGTCTAGTGCTTCGTCATTAACGCTCAGAAAGATAACGGGGATATCGCAGGTCCGTTCATTCGCTTTGAGCTTACGGCACACGTCATACCCATTCATTCCAGGCATAACAACATCCAGCAAAATGAGGTCAGGCGGACTCAGAACAGCGGCCTGGATCGCCCATTGTCCATCCATCACCTTACGCACTTTGTAACCTTCGGCAGTCAGTATTTTAGAAAGCAGCCGCAAGTTATCGGGCGTGTCGTCCACGATTAAAATGTTGCCATTACTCTTGTGTGTATTACTCAGTTCCATTGGACTGATGAATTAGGTAAATGATGAGATCGAGGCGTAAGTGATGGACCAGCTCTAGAAGAAACTCTGCAAGAAACGATCGTGTATCTGGAATTTGCTTAATCAGATGAAGCACGGCATCTTCATCCGCCATTTGGGCAGCAAGACCTAACTGGTATAACCATTCAACGGGCATTAAAGCTAACGTTTTGACAAATGTTGACTCCTGAGAAAGAACTAAGCTGGAGGAATTAATTGAAGTGTCCTCATAAATGTACTCGAGTCCCAAATGCTCCTTCAATTTGTCAAAAATTGTTGCTTCGGAGCAGGGTTTACTGACAAAGTCATCACAACCGGAGGCTAACGCACGCTGGCGATCGTCCTCCAAGGCGCTTGCCGACACACCAATAATGACCGTCGGTTGATCCAGATGTATCACATTCAACGCCTCTTCAGCGCGAATCCATTGGGTCAACTCATGCCCATCCATTTCCGGGAGCCGCATATCCAGCCAAATCAGATCGGGCATTTCCCGGTCCCAAAAGTCTAGGGCTGACTTTCCGTCAACCGCCTCAAGCACTTCAAACCCAACCGCGGAGAGCAAGTCCACCATCACAAACGATTTGCCGAAATGTCATCTACAACCAAAATGCGAAATTTCGGCTGATTAAGAGCTAACCCAATGACCCGACGGTTTGCTGTTCGTAGTTCATCGGTCGTCTCGATCAGCTGCACCGGTAGTTCGAACTGAAACGTTGTCCCAACTCCCACCTCGCTGGAAACAGAGATAGAACCACCCATCACTTCTACCAGTCAGCGGCTGATTGGCAGCCCTAAACCAGTCCCTTGTTCGGACTGTCGGCCTGTTTGGGTTTGCACAAACGGATCGAATAGGGCCGGTAGCTCCTCCGCTGCAATTCCATATCCTGTATCTCTGACCTTGAAAATGAGCGTAGTGGGACTTGAAGGTTCGGCTCGGGCTAGCAATGGAGAAGAGGGAGATGGGGAAGCAGTTTCAACGCTTCCGTCATCCCTAACTGCGCCGTTTCCTAATTCCTGCTCTCTGACCTCTACTGCCACTTTCCCTTCATCCGTAAACTTAATGGCATTGTCGAGGAGATTGGTGAGAACTTCTCGAAGTTTACGTTCATCTACCCGGATAAATTGAGGGACGGTGAGCTGGGGCAATGGTTAACTGAAGCCCCTTCATACGGGCGCGTAGCTGAAAAGTTTCATTCAGACGATCGAGCACTCCATCCAGATCAACGTTTGTTTCGTCCAGCGTGATTCGGTTTGCTTCAATTTTGGTGATAGACAAAATATCGTTGATTAGCTGTAACAGATATTCCCCGTTACGGTTGATAGTTTCCAGGTATTCCTGCTGCGATCGGTAACCCCTGGCTCTCGTAGGAGCAGCGACACAAAGCCCAAAATGGCATTAAGCGACGTTCTCAACTCATGGCGCATGTTTGCCAAAAACACCGTCTTTGCCCGATTAGCCGCATCAGCAGATTCCCTTGCCACCTGCAATTCTGCTTTTGATGATTAATCTGGGCAAACAGCTCTGCCTGCTGAATGGCAACTCCTAGCTAGTTGCCAATTTATGACATCATTCTCACTTCCGATTCTTCCCACCTTCGAGGATGGGAGTTCTGGTAGCTTGCAAGAAGTCCCCATAATTTGGTGCCATTGTTAATGGCTACGATAATGTAGGATTTCGCCTGGAATCGTTCTAAAAGCGAGATATAGCAAGGTTTGAAACCGACTTGATAGATATCTTGCACAACAGCATAATTGCGGCCTCGGCTGTATACGCCACCCTGCGTTTCTTGCAGATAGGTGTCCTGCACAAAGCTGTCAGACGTTTTCCAGGTTTTTACTGTGCAATCATCGTTGTTCAGCGTCTCCTGAACAGTATTCAAGCCAGGCGGGGATTGTGGGATCAGAGGAACCCATCCTTCGGCAACCGACTCTGCCACAAATTCTCCGCTCCAATCTGTGTTGAAACGACAGATCGCTACCCGATCGCAGCCAAATAGTTGCCGCAATTCCTCGGTTGTCGTAGTAAAGACAGCATCCAGTCTCTAAAAACGGCAAGCACATGAGGCTTTCCATCTAGTTCCGTCAATTCAAACGACAGCAGTGCTGTCCTAATCTCACTAGATTTGGTACGAAAATCAAATTCGAGATTGCGAACCTCATGCTGGGTTTCAAACAGTTGCCGAGCTTGTTCAACCTGCTCCATGTTCGCAATCAAATTTAATTCGTACGGAGTGTGATTAATGATTTCCTCGCGTGAAAAGCCGGTTATTTCTAAAAATTCTCATTCACATCGAGGTAACGTTGGTCAGCCACATTCATAATGCTGGCAGCATCAGGGCTGTTGCGAAATACTTTCGTGAATCGTTCCTCGGATTCCTGTAGTTAAGATAACCTGAGATAAATAGGGGCTTAAAATGTTGGTTTGATTTTACAAACAAGGAACTCCCTACGATTTCCCTTAATGAGTGATCTTTGAAGTTTTGTCTGCCTATTGGCGATCGTCCGCGTTGGGCAACTCGTTTAGGCTGGAGTCGGACTGCTTTGTGTTTATTTGGTTGAATGGCGTAAAGCGTCCCTCCCTGTTTTTGACCAAAATAGAACCGGGAACGACATTCATTAATTGCTTCAGGAAGCTTTGTTGCGCCTTCAAATCAGCTTCTACCCGTTTTTGGTCGGTAATATTTTGAATCTGCGCAACCAGATAAAGGGGATGATGATTGCGATCGCGAACCAGAGAAACGCTGATAAACCCCCACAGCACGTGGCCGCTTCGGTGCAAATAACGCTTCTCTAAATGAAAATAAGGAATTTTTCCTGCTAATAGCTGTTGGGAATAATCCAGATCTCTAGCCAAGTCTTCAGGATAGGTAATGTCTTGAAACTTAAGTTCCAGCAGTTCTGATTCGATGTAACCTAACATCTCACAAAGTGCCAGATTGACCTGCAAAAATTTCCCCTCGGGTGACGTAATGCAAATGCCAACGGCACTGGTAGCAAATGCACTGCGAAACCGCTGTTCGCTTTGTCTAAGCGCCTCTTCTGCCCGCTTTCGAGCCGTAATATCCTTGGCGACTCCAATAACGCAACTCTGCCCATTCAACTCAATAATTTCACAGGAAAAAGAAGCGTCAGTACTTCACCAGAGCGAGTGTAGAAGTGATATTCCAGATTGTGCAGTGCCTCAGTAACCTGCAGCTTTTGGATGAGGGCTTGGCGATCGTCAAGATCCATCCAGTGACCAATTTCCGCTGCTGGACGACCCACCACTTCTGCTTCTGAGTAGCCAAACAAATTCAAGAAGCTCTGATTGACTTCCAAGAAAACCCCATCAAGCGTAGTAATTGCGATCGGGTCTGGGCTGGTCCGAAAGATCTTGGTGAATTTTTCTTCAGACTCCTGTAAAGCGGTGGTGACTTCATCAAAGGATTGCTGCAAATGCGTTGTCATCTGGTTAAACGAATGAGCTAGCATCTCCAGTTCCGCAATCCAGTTTTCTTCTTCCACGGAATAATCTAGTTTCCCCAGCATCAAATCGCGGCTTGCTTTACTCAGCCGAACAATCGGTCTGGCAATCCAATAAGAGGTGAGAAATCCCAACGCGATCGCAACTGCCAGAGCGATTACACACAGCACAACGGTCGTAACGTTGTTATCGTTGATTGCAGCCGCAAAATCTGACTCTGGAACCGCCACAACAACGAGCCAGTCTAACCCCAGTTCATCCCTGAAAGGAGTGACCTGAACAAACTGGCGCTCTTTATCTTTAATAAAGCTAAATTGTTTGGTGGACTGGATTGACTGAAGGCTGCCATACTTTTGCACCAGATGATCCGCGATAGCTGCGATTGGTGTATCCCAATTGTCCGATAGCTTCAACCGCTTCACCTGACCCTTCACGCTTCTGAAAATTGCCTCATCGCCTGAATTTGCTACAAGAAAACTGGAGCGCTCCACAATAAACACAGACCCGTTTCTGGTTGCTTTCAAATTGCTAAGAAACTGGTGGATTTCCTCAAGATTCAGTTCAATGCTGGTTACTCCCATTAAACGGTTGAGGCGATCGTAAACCGGAGTACTAATCGCCAAACTCATAGAATTAGGCTGTTGATCGAGGGTACGAACAGAAGTCCAGCTCTGCTTCTGAGCGTTTGCGGCGACCTGATACCAGTCCGTCTTGCTAACAACCCCACCATCAGAGAGATTAAAGAGATGGGCTTGATTTCCCCAATTGTCCATCGTGTAGATTTCGGTTTCACCGACATTTGGTTTTGATTGATCCGCAATATGCCAAATTCCTTTGGCATAGCCAGCTCCGATATAGGCACCTTGTGGAGTTCCAAAATTGATGTAGCTAAAGTTATAAGCTTGCACCTGGTTCCAAAAGTGTTTTCCCAACAGTTGCAGATCTGCCGGGTTCAGAATCTTCATTCTGAGTGCGTTTGCATTGACCTGATTGACCCGCTTTGCTGTACCGAGATAATTACTGAGATGCTGTTCGATGCAGTCGTTCACTTCTCCCATTAGCTGGTTTGCAAGCTGATTGACCGCTTGCTGCCCGTTGCGAAAGGACAGGTAACCCGTCAAACCTACAGCGATCGCGATTTCCACGACAAACGGAACAATCAGCACCACCCGCAAAGGAAGTTTTTTGATCGATAGGAATTCGGGAGTTTAACTGGAGTTAATTTTCTTGATGGAAGGCTTTTCGAACTCACAGGCGTAAAGCAGTAGTTAATAAATCGGCTTTGGATATTGAAATTCCTAACAGTAGGGTGGATTGAACCAGTTCCAAACGTTTATTTCGTCGTTGTTTGCTGATCTTTTAGTAGACCGATCGTGAGCAAGATGGATGAATCAGGAAGGTATGAGAAGTCGATAAACCACAGGTGTTATCAGAAACAGGTGTTATCAGAACAATTTCCCCCAAAGGAATTGAAAGCCCCTAGTAACCGATTGCTACACTTCTACCGGAACAAGCTGCTAACTGGAAATAACCATTATCCATTACTCGCCATGCTGGAAGAATCTTGGAACCATCAATATCTCCGCACAAATGGTGTCAATCTGCACTATGTTACCCAGGGAGAAGGGCCACTTATGCTCTTTCTCCACGGATTTCCTGAATGTTGGTATTCCTGGAGGAATCAAATTCCTGAGTTTGCCAGAAATCACAAAGTAGTTGCCCTGGACCTGCGAGGTTACAACGATAGCGATAAGCCGGAACCTCAAACTGCCTACATCATGACAGAATTTATCCAAGACGTTAAGGGTGTAATTGAAGGTCTGGGGTATAGTCGCTGTGTTCTAGTGGGGCACGATTGGGGCGGAATGATTGCCTGGTGCTTTGCCTATGCTTACCCAGAATTGTTGGAACGTCTCGTTGTGCTCAATATTCCCCACCCAGCGAGATTCGCTGAAGGCTTACGTACCCCACAGCAGTTGCTTCGTAGCTGGTATATTTTCTTTTTCCAACTCCCAATTTTGCCGGAATTGCTGATTCAGCTAGACGATTACCGGGTTCTGGAGCAGGCATTTCGCGGGATGGCCGTTAATAAAAATGCCTTTACAGATGCAGATATTGAGTTCTACAAAAATGCGTTTGCCAAGCGAGGAGCTTTAACAGCAGCCATCAATTACTACCGAAATGCTTTCCAACAAGGGTTTATGAGGCCGCATACCTGGAATATTCTTGAGGTTCCAACCCTAATGATTTGGGGAGAAGATGATCCTCCTTTAGGTAAAGATCTTAGCTACGGAACTGAGAAGTATGTGCAGGATTTTTGTATCCGATATATTCCCCGATGCAGCCATTGGGTGCAGCAGGAACAGCCCCAACTCGTGAATCAGTTCATTCGGGAGTTCCTTGATGGGTCGAGAAGTGCTTGATGGCTAAATTCCCAGTCGCTGATAAATTTTATCCAGATGTTTCAAATGATGCTGTGGGTCGAAGCAGTCATCAATTTCTGTTGGCGAAAGGTGTTCAGTAACGCGTGAGTCTTGACGAATTAACCCTTGAAAATCTCCATTTGGTTGATTCCATGCTTGGTGTGCGCAGGACTGCACGATCGCGTAGGCATCTTCCCGCCGAACTCCTTTTTCTACCAGGGCCAGCAATACTCGCTGACTAAAGACAACGCCACCATACACATTCATGTTGCGCGCCATGTTCTCTGGGTAGACCAGCAGATTTTTCACCAGTTCGGTAATCTCAACCAGCATAAAGTGAGTAAGGACGCAGGCATCTGGAAATGCCACCCGCTCAACAGAACTATGAGAAATATCGCGTTCGTGCCACAGAGCAACATTTTCTAGCCCGGCTACGGCATAGCTACGAACCAAACGGGCCATCCCTGTTAAACGCTCCGATCGAACCGGGTTGCGCTTATGGGGCATGGCAGAGGATCCTTTTGACCTTTAGAGAAAAATTCTTCGACCTCTAGCACATCTGTCCGTTGCAGGTTACGAATTTCTACAGCGAACCGTTCAATCGAGGCGGCAAGCAGCGCCAGGGCATTGAGATAGTCAGCGTGACGATCACGGGAGATTACCTGAGTAGAGGCTGTATCAGGCTCCAAACCGAGTTTTTGGCAAGCAATTTCTTCAATCTGGGGGTCAACATTGGCATAGGTTCCCACTGCTCCAGAGATTTTGCCCACCGCAATGTCTCGTTTTTGGCGACAGAGACGATCGCGGTGGCGCAACACTTCTGCTAGCCAGCCAGCCAACTTGAATCCAAAGGTAATCGGCTCAGCATGAATCCCGTGGGAACGGCCAATCATGACCGTGTTGCGGTGCTGTTGCGCCTGGTAACGAATTGCTTGAACCAACGCCTCAAGTTGGGCCATGAGCACGTCCAGGCTGGCAACCAATTGGAGTGCCAGCGCGGTATCTAACATGTCTGAGCTAGTCAAACCGAGGTGAATGTAGCGTCCAACATCCCCGACACACTCATTCACGTTTGTCAGGAACGCAATCACATCGTGCTTGACTTCCTTCTCAATCTCCAGCACACGTTTTGGATCAAAGTTTGCTTTCGCCTTGATTTCCTCGACGGCCTCAGCTGGGATGTAGCCAAGCTCTGCCTGAGCCTCGCAAACCGCAATTTCAACTTGCAACCAGGTCTTTAATTTGTAAGTTTCGGTCCAGAGTTCGCCCATTTCGGGCAGGGTATAACGCTCTATCAAGGGTCGCTGCGCTAGAATTCAACCGTTAAATTCTACTATTTTCAGGCAATCCCGGTAATTAGTAGTGGGTTTATCAAGGTTGGATCAGTATCGGGACGGGCCGTTTTGATTGCGGGTGACTCAACGCATGAAGCGCATGGTTAGTAATCGACTCTAGTAATCGGCTTTCTCAATTTGCTTTCGAATATCGTTCAGGTCGATGTAACGATCAGTGGCATTCCGAAGTTCCCTGGCGATCATGCCTTCCGTCGAAACAACTGTAATGTGAGTACTCTTACCGCGAAGCAGCTCGATCGCCCGTTCAAAATCTCCATCCCCGCTGAAGAGAATCACACGATCGTACTGGTCCACGGTATTAAACATGTCAACTACTATCTCAATATCTAAATTCGCTTTTTGTGAAAAGCGACCTGAGTTGTCATCGTAATACTCTTTCAAAATCTTGATTCTTACGGTGTAACCGAGACTAATTAATGCATCCCGAAAACCTCTTTGGTCTTGAAGATCCTTTAGACCTGTATACCAAAATGCATTGACTAGAACTACATCTGGATCACTCGTAAAGTACTCCAGCACCCGTTTCGGATCGAAAAACCAGCCATTTTTCTGCTGTGCATAGAACATATTGTTCCCGTCCACAAAAATTGAGAGACGGTTCATTGATGAGTAAGGCATAGAATATTCAAGACCTAGAATTTGTAGGAGAAAATAAATTTAAATTAATAACATCCAATTGTAACAACTTGTTTCAGCCTATACCTCTAAAAAGCGAACATTCTAACAGATTAAGGGGAATCTGCTTCAGATGTAAAAACTGTTACTGCTACCACTAGCTCTGATTTGATTGTCCACCAAAAGCGATTTAATGATTATCCTTGCTTCTTTTGATTGCAAGTTTGCTAGAGCAAATCCCCTCAAAGAATCATCCTCCTTAAAGAGGATTTGTGGCATGAATGACCCAATCACCGCGCATTATAATGACTTCCTTCATATAGTGAGAGCCTATTCAGAAATCCTAAAATTGGTTTCATTATTTCCTTTGAAGCAAAGGCATTTTATGCAATACCTCCAAGTTCTCAAGTGGAAACCTAAGTGATGAATAATCCATAATAATTCTTTGCTGGCATTTCATACCGTACTTTTATAAACAATACTCAGGATGATTCTATAAAAGAAGAAATCTCTTGCTTAAACGGTAGGGTATCAAAAGACTTAATTTTGCAAAAATTTTTAGAAACCTTAGAGCAACCGTTAGATGCCTGCATCTTTTGTTAGGGCGGTAGTCGCTATCTATAGCGATCGTAAATGGATTGTGAGAAAGGATTCCACTGAAATCCCTTTTCACAAAGCCTCTAAATCTCACAACTGATCTAGGACTGCTATGACTGCTATAGATTGTGCAAATAGGTTTGTAAGAGGACTTTTTTACAAAGTCTTCCTGCTCCCAAGTAATTTAATGCGACCTGGAGCGGATTCGAACCAAATTTGCCTTTTGCCTGTCGCTGTCGGCCCTTTGCCTCCCCTGTCGTACTTCACACGTTTGAGATTTGCTATAAGATAGGTCGTTAGTTAGCTGTCCTCTTCGATCAGTCTTTGTAGACCAATCTCTGGGTGCATCGCTGGAAGTCCCTTGCACATAAGTAAAATGCCTGAGAATCCGTCGCTGCCTCAAACAGAAACACTGGTCCCATTACCCCTGTACCAAGTCGTTCCCGATCGAATGACTCCGGGGACAACCCCCAGCCGCCCTCGATCGACCGCTTTTGGGGCAAATCCTGGGCAACCCCAAAAATTTCGATTCTAGGTCACGTCCTGGTTGGGGTATGGGCTGTTACTGCTGCGATCGCGACTGCTAGCCAATCTAATCCAGCCCAATTTCTGGAGCGTCAAGTTCAAACGCTGTTTTTCAGGTGCGTGGTCCGATCGCTCCACCCAAAAACATTGTGATTCTGGCAATGGATGAGGATTCCTTTAAGCAGGGGACCCAGTTTTACCAATCCGATCCTCAAAAATACAGTTATCTGGAGCCGCTGCAAACCTCTCCACCCAAACGAGCTGCTTACGCAACCGCAATTGACCGTTTAATGAGCGCAAAAGCGCGATCAGTCTCCGTTGATGTTGTTTTCGACGCTCCAAGTGGACATGGGGCTAAAGATGACCAGCAATTTCAAGCTGTTTTGAAGAAGTATGCTGGACGGGTCACTCTGGCGGCTCAATACGACGTTGAGCAGGCCCCTCAAGGTGAGCAACTGGAACTGATTCTACCCAATTCTATTTTTCAAACCTCTCCGGGGTCGATCGGTTTCATCAATTACCCGATTTCTCCAGATGGTCGCTTCCACTTGCTCGGTAGCCAATATCCGAAGCTGGAAGTGCAAAATTACAGGTTGAAGGCTCAGGGGTATTCCCCGAACTGGTAAAAGAAATTGTCAAACGGGCAGAGGAATTATTTCAGACACAGGGAAAAGAAACCCCTTCCTTTGCAGAAGCAACCCTTAAAGCCGCCCAACTTTCTTACCCTACTCCCCAAGGAGAAAACCTTTTCTACTACGGTCCCAACAACACCTTCAAGCAAGTTTCTTTTGGGAGGTGCTGGACCCGGAGACATGGAGCGAACACTTGAAGCAGGGCACCTTCAAAACGCGATCGTCGTTATTGGGCCAACCGCTGAATTCTATAAAGATTTTCACCGCGCCCCCTTTTCTGATCGAATGTTGGGCGTGGAAGTGAATGCGAACGCGATTGCGACCCTACTTGAGAACAAATCGATTGCAGAGGCAATCCCCAATCCTTTTGCAAGGGGGTGTTGTGCTCGCGATCGTCCTTTTTGCGGCTGCTCTCCAAAATGTCGCGTTGATAGGCCTGTCATCTGCCAGCCACCTCCGTAAACAGTTTAGAGGCTCCTCCTTCCGATTTATCTTGGCAGCGGGGATGGTGCGCTTCGTTATGGCTGCGGCAATTGCCCTGACATGGGGAGGAGTTGGCTATTTTGCTTTCGTGAACGGGCGGCTGATTCTGCCAACGGCCGTTCCTATGGCCGCGATCGCCCTTGGTGGCGTCTCCTACTTCGTCACTGCCTCGGCCAGAGACTACCTCAGCAAACTTCATCTACTCAGGATTCTGGGACAGTTTCCAAATTCGGAAGTTGTTCAAAAAATACTGAGTGAGTATGTTGAATTTCAGGATCTTCTGCAAGAACCGGAGCAGGAGGTTTTGGAAAAAAACTGAGGGGACATTACGTTATCAAGAGAATTCTAGGCTCGGGCGGGTTTGGTAAAACTTATATTGCTGAGGACACTGACAGACCGGGGAATCCCTTTGTGTCGTCAAGCAGCTAAAACCAGCCAGCGACAACCCCAACTTGCTTCAGCTTGCCCGACGGTTGTTTAACCGGGAAGCGCAAACCCTGGAAAAACTTGGTAATCATGACCAAATCCCTCAACTCCTGGCCTATTTCGAAGAAGAAGGAGAATTTTACCTTGTTCAAGAATTTATTCGCGGTAGACCGTTGAGCAGTGAATTGTCTCTTCCGGGTAGGCAACTGCCAGAAGCAAGGGTGGTGGCAATTTTGCAGGACCTTCTGCAAATCTTAGAATTCGTCCATGCTCAGGGAGTGATTCACCGAGATATCAAGCCAAGCAATATTATCTGGCGAGAATCTGATGACAAACTCGTCTTGATTGATTTTGGCGCAGTTAAGATTTCTGACCCGATCGAAGAGGAGGAGCAGAACAGCGCCACCGTCGGAATTGGAACAAAAGGCTATATGCCGAGTGAACAAAGCAGCGGAAAACCCCGCCCTAATAGCGATATTTATGCTGTTGGCATGATTGGTATTCAAGCATTAACTGGCCTATTTCCCAGTAAGCTGAGGGAACGCGAGGATCCACGAACGGGCGAAATCGTTTGGCGTGAAAAGGCACGGGTTAGTCAAGCGCTGGCGGATATCCTGGATAAGATGGTGCGATACGACTACAGAAAACGTTATGAAACAGCTGTTGAAGTACTCCGCGATCTTAAAGAACTGCCGTTAACTCCTGTTCCACCAGTCATTGACCAACGGACCATGCCTCCGGTAGTCTCCGAAGATTCAGACGTTTCGAGCGTTGAAGAAACGAAGCCTTGGCCAGAAACGTTTGATTCGGTAGCAGAACTGCCTAGCACCGAAATTCCCGAGCAGGATTCCAACAATCCAGATAACAGTTAATGCAGATGCCCCACGGTTTAGGCACGGTAATGTTTCAAACCTGTTGTTTTCGTTGGTAGAGACATTACATGTAATGTCTCTACCTTTAGGCACCCTATTACTCTCGGTTCTCAGCCCAAATTACGTCGTCGGGCGTGACTTCTGGCTTGTCTTCGCCAGAGTCACAGGGTTGAGATACAAACGGTAGGTAGGCACCCTTCAATCCGCGCTTGATCCGCCCCGGAGTGGCCTCAAATACGACAAACAGGGGATAGAGATTGTCTGCTCCTTCGTTCAGGATATGCCGATAACGCAGTGGCATCTCCCATTCGTAACCCTTACTGAGCAAAACCTGGGTTTGCCGCCACCGACTGAGCAAATCCGAGAAGTCCTCCTCTGGGCGGTGAATAAAAACAAAAATTTCAATTCCCGTTTTAATCTTCCATTCTGGATCGCACATGAGTACCGCGACATCGCAGGGCAAGTGGTGCGATTCACTAACCGTTGTACCCACACTACCTTGGACAACATTGGATACTGGAATACGTAGCTTGACGACTGGAAGAGGAATTGTAATCACGCTCTCACTGGGGCGACGCATGCTCGGAAGCAACTCAAATAAGGTCGGTATTGCTTCAGCAGATCGATCGCTGCGGAAGCATTACTATACTCAGCGAGCAATTCCTCATAATGAGACCGCTTAACAGACATGCTCTAGAACATCACTGTGCTGTAACTGCCCTTTAAATGACAGGTTGAAACCAATTAACCCAACTTCTCAAATACCTTAAACATTGGCAGATACATTGAGAGCAGAATCAACCAACCATTCCCCCAAAAACATAATCATAATGGGTTCCATAATGCTGGTTAAGGCCTTAACTGCCTGCTCCACCTCATCCTCATAAAAGTCAGCGACTTTCATCAGCATCTTGTCAAGTTCCCCAGTTTCTTCCCCAATACTAATCATCTGAATCGCCATCAGGGGAAAACTTGTTCTTTCTGTAGCGCAATACTAATTAAACCGCCTGTCTGAATTTCCCGCCGAGCCTCGTCAACCGCATTGGCAATCACCTGATTCCCGGCGGTATCCCGCACAATCTCAAGCAGGTCAGAATCGGGACTCCAGAGCGAGTCAGTGCCCCAAATGTTCTACAGAAACGAGCGGTTGCAGTTTTCTGAATCAAATCACCAAATAGGGGTAGTCTCAAAAACAACCGATCCATTGTTTCCCGACCAACCCGGGTTTTGTAGTACTGCCTATAGGCAAAGAATGCAACTGGGACCAGAATAATTAGGATTACTACCTTGGGACTTCGAAGAAACTCGCTGATCGCTAGCATCGCCTTGGTAAAGGCTGGGAGATCTGTCCCGATTTCTTTGAAAATGTTGGCAAAAACCGGCAGCAGGAACACCGTCATTGCAATGAAAATGATGGTTGCCAGGACACCTACCGTAACCGGGTAGGACATTGCTGACTTAATCTGGTTCTGCAGCCGGGCAACGTCCTCAAGCAGCTTTGCCAAACGGTTCAACACTTCATCCAAAACCCCACCAACCTCACCAGCCTGAATCATGCTCGTGTAGAGGTTATCGAAGCATTGAGGGTGTTTTCGCATCGCATCCGAAAGGTTCATGCCCTGCTGAACATCAGCACTAATCTCCATCAATGCGTTTTGAGCTTCGGGTTCTGACACTGTTCTGATAGCACACCCAATCCCCGAACCATTGCTACCCCTGCGTTCACCAGTGCAGCAAACTGACGGGAAAAAACGGCCTTGTCCTTCACAGACACCTTCGCCATAGATGTCTTTAATTTTTCATATCAAGATTTAGGGCAAGCCCTTCATCTTGCTTGAGGTCTTGGATGAAGAGTCCTCTCTCCCGCAGGGTAGTACGCGCATCTGAAATCGACTCTGCAACGATTTTTTCTCTCCTGGCGTTCCCTTTAGCATCTTGAACGCGGGCAACGAAGGTAGGCATAGCGGGTACCCAAATAAAAAAGTGTGAACAGCAGCCGATTTGAACCTAATTCAGTTTTTCTGGTGGGAAGGGCAAGTTTGGTTGAGGTGAAGCGAACAGATGATTTGTGTCTATTCCATCATGCACAACCGAGCGTTACTGACGAACAGTGTAATGAGTTGTAATGTTACAACGCTTTTGTTACAACGTTTTATGCTTACTCACTTCTAGTCTGTTGTTCCAGGTGTAGCGTATCTCGCTGTTCCGAATCAGCAGCCTAAAAGCGAGTTCAGCGTCCTAGTGGCGGGCGGCAGCACCTGCTTGTGCAGCAGATCCTGTTGGTGAGCCTCCAATCAAGCGCTGGAGTTCGTCTGGGCGAGAGGTCTTAGACATGGCCGATTCGAACGTAATCAGTCCAGCTTTGTATTGGTCCGACAAAACCTTCTCCAGGGTTTGCATCCTAGCTTTCCTCCCGTTTGAATGGCGGAATAGATTTGCGCTGTTTTTCCTTCCCGGATTAGGTTGGATATTGCAGGCGTGACGATCATGATTTCCTGTGCCATGATCCGCCCATATTCACCGGGTTTGGGGTTTTCTTGGGCACCAGTGTTTGGCTAAAAACCGCGACGAGTGAGTTGGAGAGCTGAACTCTGACCTGAGTCTGCCGTTCGGACGGAAAGACGTCAATCATCCGGTCAACGGTTTGGGCAGCCGAACTGGTGTGCAGGGTTCCAAATACCAGGTGACCCGTTTCTGCGGCTGAAATTGCTAGGGAGATGGTTTCTAGGTCACGCATCTCGCCTACCAGAATGATGTCTGGGTCTTCCCGTAGAGCGGCCCGTAGAGCGTTTGCAAAACTCTTGGTATCTTCGCCAAGCTGACGCTGGTGGATCAAGCTCTTAATGGGTTCGTAAACAAATTCGATCGGATCTTCGATCGTCAGAATATGTTCTGCACGGGTGCGATTGATCAAGTCAATCATGGCTGCCAGAGTGGTTGTCTTACCTGAACCCGTTGGCCCTGTTACAAGAATCAATCCTCTCGGCTTTTCTGACATCTCCCGAACGACATCGGGCAGTCCTAACTTTTCAAAGTTTGGAATTTTAGAGCTAAGCGCTCGCAAGCAGGCTGCATAGGTACCCCGATCCTTGTAGACATTGACCCGGAAGCGGGCCAACCCTCTGACTCCGTAGGAACAGTCTAACTCCCAGTTTTGTTCCAAATTTTTCCGCTGGGTGTTGTTCAGCATACTGAAGATTAACCGCTGACATTCTTCGGCAGTCAGCGCCTGATCACCGATCGGTTGCAAGTGACCACTAATCCGGAAGTAGGGCGGAAGACCTGCTGTCAGGTGTAAGTCGGAGCCACCCATCTCAATCAACTGCTCCATCAGGTCTTCAATCATCAACTCCATGAGGCTTGCTCCTTTGGCGATAGGTGTCAGGTTATTGGGTATCGGCTTCGGGACTGAATGAGTGATCCTCTTAGCAATCTTAAATAAAGAGGGTTTCAGAAGATTAGTCTACCCATCTGTGCCCCTGATCTTTCATGGCTAAAACGAATTCTTAGCCTCAGTAACTGCAAAAACGCTGAATCAATCTTCCGCTTAGTCCTGGAAGCGGGCGGTGAGGCAATAGGGGCAGTCAAGCCACTCCTGCTTAAGCTCAGCACTACAGGTACGGCAGGTCAATGAGGTCTTTCGCTTGGCTCTCAGCTCGGCTTCTAAACCTGTATCGGTAAAGGTGACACGTTCAACCTCTTCCAGAGTTGTATAGCCGTTTCGCACCAGATTCAAGCTATACGCCAGTAGTGTTTGCATGCCCTCTTCCACCGCGACCTCTTTGATGGCCTCGGTGGGAGCACCTTGGTTGATCATGTTTTGAAGACGCTCTGTAACCCGCATGACTTCATAAACACCACAGCGCCCTTTGTAACCAACACCATTACACTTCTGACACAGTTGGCCTCTGGCTCTGGCTTCCTGAATTTCGTGGTTCTGCAAGGTGTTTGATCTGTAAAGCGTTAGTTCACCGTCTCTAGAGGCAGTCAAGCCAAACCTTGCCAGTTCTTCCCGAGAGGGGGTGTACGGAATGCGGCACTCATCGCACACCCGCCGAACCAATCGTTGGGCAACTACACCCAGCAACGCACCCGAAACCATGAAAGGTTCGACCCCATTTCATCGAGGCGGGCGATCGCCCCGGCGGCGTCATTTGTGTGCAGCGTTGTGAGAACGAGGTGCCCTGTCAGTGCTGCTTCAATAGCTGTCTTTGCCGTTTCCCGATCGCGGGTCTCACCCACCAGAATCACATCAGGATCCTGACGCAGAAACGCTCTCAGAATAGCCGCGAAGTCTAATCCTTTCTCCCGAATGACTTGCACCTGGGTTAAGCCTGGGAGCGTATATTCGATCGGGTCCTCTGCTGTACTGATGTTGACCCCCGGTTCGTTACGTTCAGCCAGAGCGGAATACAGAGTAGTCGTTTTACCTGAACCGGTTGGTCCTGTAACCAGGATTAGTCCAAAAGGCCGCCGGACCATCTCTTGCACGATTTGCAAAGATTCCAGATCGGTAATCAGCTTATCTAATCCCAGTTGGGTTGCTGAGTTATCTAGAATTCGGAGCACAACTTTCTCACCGTAGCGGCTGGGTAAGGTATTGACCCGGAAATCAATTTTGCGTCCGTCGTAAATCCTACGAATGCGGCCATCTTGGGGTGCCCGACGTTCGGCAATATCCAACTGGGCGATAATTTTGAAGCGGGCAGTCACAGCGGGAATGATTTTCTTGGGGAATGGCTCAAAAGCTTCTCGCAGCACCCCATCCTTCCGAAAACGGATTCGCAGAAATTCTTCCTGCGGCTCAATGTGGATATCTGATACGCCTTCCTGCAACGCTTTGATCATGATCTTGTTGACCAGGGCAATAACGGGAGCCGCTTCTGCATCGGCGACATCCAGATTCGCATCCTCGTCGTCCGGGGCATCCTGCAAATCCAGGTAATCTAGCCCCTCCATTTCCTTTTGAACGTCTACCTTTGACTGCGCCTCAGCCTGCTTCTCACGCTTCTCTTTTTCATCCAAATATTGGTTGATCAGTCGTCGATAGTCCTCAACGGTAATAACCAATCGCTGTAGAGCAAGCCCTTGGGGACGCAAAATCCGGTTTAGATCGTCCTGGTTTCCGCAAATCGTCAGGATCGACCATCGCCACCAACAGAAATGGGGTTGCCCCTCACTTTTGATAGGGGGACCAACTTATGATTTCGGCACAGGTCAACTGGAATCAGGGTATCAATCAGCTCACTCACCTGATTCGTTTCAATCTGGCTAATTTCAGGGTCAAGAGACTCCACACCGTACAGAATCTTAAGCTCGAAGAGTTGCTGGCGCTTGTACTGGCGCAACAGATCTGGCGGAAGCTGTTGGCCTGTGATTGATTCCAGTACGTCTGTTAGAGACCGCCCTGATTTCCGGCTCTCAATCAAAGCCTGCTGCATCTGTTCGTTGTTGACGTAGCCGGATTGAATCAGCTTGTTTCCGAACGGAGAAAAATTATTTTGTACGACAAGCGCACGACGCTGCGATGAGGAGTTAGTCATAGCTGATTGAAGAGGATCTCGTTTTATTAGAATATGCCCCAAAAACTCCAGAAAGAATCGCTAGGGGAAACTTTGGCTTCCCTAAAAATCCGACGGCCTCAAACAGAACGAGCCAAATACGGGTGTGAGTGACGGTACTAGTTGAGCCATCATCTGGAAAGTAGATGCAAGAAAAAGTATAGCTGGACAAGCAAATCCAAGTTTGAGGAGGAACTCGATCGTTTCCAAAAAAACGACCAAGGCTCCCCTGAAGCTGGAGAAAACGGCTAGAGTAAAACGTTGATAAATCTTTAACTTTTCCAAGATGATAGCCCGTACTGGTTTGTTCGTCAGTTTTTGAAAATATAGTTTTTCTGCCCTTCTGCTCATCCCTCATTCACAACGCCTGCTTGAGGTTTATCGGAAGCCCAAGGGAAGGAGTTGTCTGATTTTTCTATGAGCTGGAATTATTCTTTGGCTTCTGTGTTTAATTAGTTCTCCTTGAACAAGTAGGAGTCGATCGATCTGATTCAAGCCCCATCGGAGATAGCAGTTCCATCGCTATAAACGAGCCGAACGATTTGACGACAGTAATACAGTAATAAAGTTGATGGGTGCCGAGTGACTTCTAATGGAATGGGGTTGTTTTGGGGATGGGCTAACCTGGATAGAGGAATAAAGTCTCAAAATCTTTTTAGTGAGATAGCTTAAAGAAGGATGAACGGACTCTTTGCTCGCTTCATTCTGAGAGCGTATAGGATAGGTTTGATAGCTTAGAACGTATTAATTGATGGATTGGGATAGCAGAGGATGATTGACGAAGAACATCAGTTGGAAAATACCCAGGGCACAACCGTTGATTCTTCAGGAAACCCCGAGAATGTTGAGGTTTCTGGAGAGGGACAGATCAATGGAGAAGGAGCGCCTTCCCCACAAGCAGGTGTAGGTGAGGGAATAGGTCTGACAGCAGATGATGTGTCCCCTGTGGAATCAACTGCTGTGGATGGAAACCGAAGTCAGCAAGAAGCAGCTCATCAGGCAGCTTTGGCAGAAATGGAGAATGAAATCAGGGCGCTAAAAGCTCAATTAGAGGAGCGAACAAATCAATGTGTTCGGATTGCTGCTGATTTCGATAACTATCGCAAGCGGACGCAACGAGAGCGGGAAGATCAGGAATTGCAGATTAAATGCTCGACGATTAATGAACTTCTGCCTGTGGTAGATAACTTTGAGCGAGCACGATCGCAAATTAAGCCGCAAACAGAGCAGGAAACCAGCATTCACAAAAGTTACCAAAGCGTCTACAAGCAATTGGTTGAAGGCCTAAAGCGGATTGGCGTTGCCCCAATGCGCTCTGAAGGGAAAGAATTTGATCCCAATCTTCATGAGGCAGTGATGCGACAACCAACAGACGAATACCCGGACGGAACCGTTATTGAAGAAATGCAACGGGGATATATGTTGGGCGATCGTGTTTTGCGCCATGCTTTAGTTAAAGTTGCTGCGGCTCCAGAAGCCCCGTGGTAACCTCGGAAGAGGCCGATCAGGGTGGCTGACAGAATTTACATTTGTCCTAGAAGGTTTCGTTTTTCGCCCTTAATTTCGTCTGAGAACGTTCGTTTTGTATCTCAATTAGGGAATGTTTGGGATTAGTTGATTGATTTTCCGGATAATTGTGGAATATTCACAATTAGGTTGAGTTTCATCAACTTTTTAACACTATTTACCTTGAACACCTTCACTGCCACTAGCTATGGGAAAAGTCATTGGTATCGACCTAGGCACAACAAATAGTTGTGTTGCTGTTCTGGAAGGCGGTCAACCTATCGTTATCTCCAGCTCGGAGGGCGGACGGACAACCCCAAGTATGGTTGGCTTTGGCAAAGCAGGCGATCGCCTGGTGGGTCAACTCGCTAAACGCCAGGCTGTCACTAATGCCGAGAATACCGTTTTCAGCATTAAACGATTCATTGGTCGTCGCTGGGACGATACCCAGACAGAACGCTCCCGCGTTCCCTACTCCTGTGTGAAGGGCAAAGACGATACAGTAGATGTTCAGATTCGGGGACGTGGCTTCACGCCTCAAGAAATCTCTGCCATGATCCTACAAAAGCTTAAGCTTGATGCAGAGAACTATCTTGGGAACCTGTTCAGCAAGCTGTCATAACCGTTCCTGCTTACTTTAGTGACGCTCAGCGGCAAGCGACTAAGGATGCGGGCACCATCGCTGGGCTAGAGGTGATGCGGATCATTAACGAGCCGACTGCTGCTGCTTTAGCGTATGGCTTAGACAAACAGGAGCAGGATCAGTGCATTCTGGTATTTGACCTTGGTGGCGGAACCTTCGATGTTTCCATCCTACAAATGGGCGATGGCGTCTTCGAGGTAAAGGCTACCTCAGGCAACAACCATTTGGGTGGAGATGACTTCGATGACTGCATTGTTCGCTGGATGATTGAAACCTTTAAGCAGCAGGAAAACATTGATTTGTCCATTGATAAAATGGCGCTTCAACGGCTGCGGAGGCTGCCGAAAAAGCCAAGATCGAGCTTTCTGGCACTCTCTCTACCTCTGTGAACCTGCCGTTTATCACCGCAGATGACACGGGGCCAAAGCATTTAGAGATGGAGTTGACCCGCACTAAATTTGAGGAATTAGTCAAGCACTTAGTGGAGGGAACAATCCTTCCAACCGAGCAGGCGCTCAAGGATGCTAGTCTAACAGTCGATGATATCGATCGGATTTTATTGGTAGGAGGTTCTACCCGAATTCCGGCGGTTCAGAAGGCAATTACGGATTTCTTTGACGGTAAAACGCCCGATCGTTCCGTTAATCCAGACGAAGCCGTAGCTTTGGGGGCGGCTATCCAGGGGGTGTCTTGGGTGGGGAAGTTAAGGATTTATTGCTGCTGGACGTTACCCCACTGTCATTGGGAATTGAAACCCTGGGTGAAGTCTTTACGCGAATTATTGATCGCAACACGACAATTCCCACGAGCAAAACCCAGGTCTTCTCAACCGCTACAGATGGGCAAACTTCTGTTGAAATCCATGTCCTTCAGGGTGAAAGGGCAATGGCGAAGGACAACAAAAGCTTAGGTAAATTTCAGCTAAACGGCATTCCTCCCGCTCCACGAGGTGTTCCTCAAATTGAGGTTTCGTTTGATATTGATGCGAACGGAATTTTGAAAGTTTCAGCACGTGATAAGGGAACAGGGCGAGAGCAGAGTGTTTCAATTACCAACACTGGTGGTTTAAGCTCAACTGAGATTGACCGGATGCGGCAAGAAGCAGAGGTTTACGCCGAGGAAGATAACAGGCGGAAGAAATTGATTGAGCTGAAGAATCAGGCGGATAGCTTGTTCTATAGCTATGAGACCACCTTGAGGGACAATGGCGAGTTTATTCCAGATCACCTCAAAACTCAGGCAATTGAAGGAGTCGCGGAGTTGAAAGCTGCGATCGCTGACTCATCCATTACGGTCGAGGAGATGCGGCAACGGTTGGATTCCCTTCAAAAGACCCTATTAGATATTGGAGCATCCCTGTACCAGCGAGTCAGCCAGCCCCCAGATGAAGATGAAGGGTTGGGTCCAGATTATGACGCTACGGTGCCCTTTTCTCCTTCTGGTGATGACCCGACTCCAAGTAATGATTACAGCTCTGAGAACGACGCTACAGTTACGGCTGATTATGAGGCTGTAGATTAGTTAAGGTATTAGAGGTGGTCAATTTTGGCGTAGGGTGATAGGTTAAGTCATCTCAACCTCGTTCCAAGCGCCCAAGATTCAGATCCCAGCTCCCAAGATCCTTTTATTTCTCGAAGCAGCACCCTATGGCTCGTGACTACTATGACATCCTTGGCGTTTCCCGTGACGCTGATAAGGAGGAAATTAAGCGTGCATATCGTCGCTTAGCTCGCAAGTATCACCCGGACGTTAATAAAGAAAATGGGGCCGAAGAGCGCTTCAAGGAAATCAATCGTGCCTATGAGGTTCTCTCCGAGCCTGAAATGCGTACCCGTTACGATCGGTTTGGCGAAGCTGGCGTCAGTTCTGGTGTTGGAGCAGGAGGGTTCCAAGACTTCGGCGATATGGGCGGCTTTGCCGATATTTTTGAGAGCTTTTTAGCGGGTTTGGAGGAGCTGGTGCCCAAACTCGTAGGCGCAGCGGGCCGGTACGGGGTGACGACCTGCGGCTTGACCTGAAGCTGGAGTTTCGGAGGCGGTATTTGGCGGAGAACGCGAAATTCGGATTAATCATCTAGAGACCTGTACTACCTGTAGCGGCACAGGGGCAAAGCCGGGAACCCGTCCTCAAACCTGTACTACCTGTAGTGGAGCGGGGCAGGTTCGTCGGGCGACTCGTACCCCCTTTGGGAGTTTTACTCAGGTCTCCGTTTGCCCAACCTGTAATGGTACAGGTCAGGTGATTGAGGATAAATGTGAAGTCTGTAGTGGCAATGGCCAACGGCAGGAAACGAAGAAATTAAAGATTAATATTCCCGCAGGAGTTGATAATGGAACTCGTCTGCGTGTATCGGGCGAAGGCGATGCGGGCCAACGGAATGGCCCAGCAGGGGATCTCTATGTTTACTTGTTCGTCAGTGAGGATCCCGAGTTTCACAGGGAAGGGATTAACATCCTTTCGGACCTCAAGATTAGTTACTTGCAAGCAATTCTGGGTTGCCGTTTAGAGGTGAATACCGTCGATGGTGCTCAAGAACTGGTAATTCCTGCTGGAACGCAGCCCGGTAAGGTACTGACGCTAGAAGGTAAGGGAGTCCCAAAACTGGGCAACCCCGTTAGTCGCGGGGATCATTTGATTACGATTGACGTGGAGATTCCAACTCGCATTTCTACAGAAGAGCGAGAGTTGCTCGAAAAACTGGCAAAGCTGCGAGGCGATCGAATCGGTAAGGGCGGTATCGAAGGTATTTTTGGGAAGATGTTCGGCGGATGAGTCAGTCTGAAACACCCTCAGCTACACCAGACGTCCAGATGGACCTGCGAGGGACTCCGTGTCCAATTAATTTTGTTCGTACTAAGCTACGGTTAGAACAAATGCCTCCGGGTTCCTTGCTCGAGGTTTGGCTCGATCCGGGTGAACCGATCGAACAAGTCCCGGATAGTCTGAAGATGGAAGGTTACACAATTGAGCAAATTGAAAATCGCTCTAGTTTCTTTTCCGTTAAAGTACGATGTCCTTCTAGGCAGAGCAGTAAGTGTTGAGTTAGACGCTGGGCGGAGTTATGAGTGCTGAGTTACAAAACCCTTTGCAAGCTCATGACTCACATTCAGGCGTTCTAACGGGAACTGTTCTGTCGATTCAGGCCAATTATTACCAGGTTCAGCTTGACCCGTTTCAGGGTGAGGCTGACACCGCTGATTTAAAAGCCGTTTTGTCCCCGTACACAACGTTGGCTTTGGATGGTCAAGCCGCTGCATTAACCCCTTACCCGTTGACCACTGGCCCGTTGACCCTCCTATGTACCCGTCGATCGCGCCTTAAGAAGCTTGGCCACAAGGTGATGGTGGGCGATCGGGTTGAGGTAGAAGAGCCAGATTGGATTGGTGGGCGTGGAGCAATTTCGCAGGTATTTCATCGTAAATCCGAACTGGATCGCCCTCCGGTGGCTAATGCTGACCAAATTGCGTTGGTGTTTGCCTTGGCGGAACCAAACCTGGATCCCTACCAGCTAAGTCGATTTCTAGTTAAAGCTGAATCGACTCATTTAGAGGTCTGTCTATGTCTTAACAAAAGCGATCTGGTAACAACAACTGAGAGGGAGCAGTGGTGTCATCGGCTCCAGCTGTGGGGTTATACCCCTATTCTTGTCAGTGTTCAAGAATGTGTAGGCATGCCAGAATTATTAGATCGGCTCCGCTGTAAAACGACGATCGTCGCGGGTCCATCAGGCGTGGGCAAATCTAGCTTGATTAATCGGCTAATTCCACAGGCGAATTTACGGGTAGGAGAGGTTTCTGGCAAGTTAGGACGAGGTCGCCACACAACACGCCATGTAGAATTATTCGAGCTTCCTGGGGAGGACTGTTAGCTGACACACCTGGTTTTAATCAGCCAGAACTAGACTGCACCCCATCTGAACTGGCAAGCTATTTCCCAGAAATACAGGAGCTTCTGGCTGTTGCGGACTGTCAATTTAGCGATTGCTTACACCGGAATGAGCCGAACTGCGTCGTGCGAGGAGACTGGGAGCGGTATCAGCATTACCTCGACTTTTTGGAAGACGCGATCGCCTACCAGCAGGCGTTAGTAAAGATGGGCGATGAGGAGTCTAACCTCAAGCTCAAAACGAAACGTCAGGGGTATCAGCAGTACGAACCAAAACTAGAGACCAAGAAATATCGTCGTCTTTCCCGTCGCGGTCAACAACAGGAACTTCAAAACCTTAGCCAGGACTTTGAAGATTCCTCTGATAGCGAATAGAGAAATGTTGAGAATGTAAACCGATTTAGTGGTTTGTTGGAGCCAACTTTCTAGTTGGAAATTCAATGATGTATTTAATGAATTCCAATGGGGAGTGCCGTAACCCAACGAGAAAGAATCTCCACGCTTCACGAAAATCTCGCCTTTTGAGGTAAGCAACGACGGAGTACGGAATTGATTTATAGAAGAATCGTTTCCATAACTTTCTGCCGGATCTGTAGGCCGCCTCGTACTCTTTATTCCCCTCAATGTACTTCCATTGGCGATCAAGCGTCGTCAAACAATTTTCCAGAAGATTGAGAGAATTTAATGAGGAGTTTTTGTCGTGACGGCGGTATTCAAAAATAGTTTGTCGGTGGCAATAAACTGGAAATTCCCTGACTAACCGCAGATAGATGTCGAGATCCTCAGTCGCGCGAGGGGACGTCGGATCAAATCCGTCAACAGCTTTGAAGGCGCTACGCCGAAGCATTAAACCTGCAGGTGGACCCAACGTTCGCCCAGCCAATAATGTTTGAAAGTCAACCACTTCAGGCAGATTATAATTCTCTGACTTACCTGAAAGATTTGTATCTAACGGCTCACCTTCTGAATTAATTGGTCTAAAGAATCCAACAGCTCCTCCACATTCAGGATGGCTTTCGAGACAATTGATGCCAACTTGTAGTGCATGGGGTAGGAGCCGATCGTCGTAGTCTAAAAGACTAGATAATCTCCGTTGCTTTTGCTTTCACCGTGATTGCGAGCGACACAAACGCCTTGATTTTCCTGATAAATGTATCGAATATTTGTATTGGGTTCAATAATGGCTTTTGTTCCATCCGTTGAGCCATCATCCACAACAATAATTTCGAAATGGGGATAGGTTTGCGATAAAACACTTTCAATAGCTTGCGGCAAAAATTGAGCGCCGTTGAATGTGGGAATGATGACGGAAACAAGCGCTACATTCTGATTTTTCATCATTGTTAAGCCTTATTTCTTTACTAGAAGTGCCGACAAAACAAGAGATTTCTTAACTAGATAAACTCTTCCGTAACAATCTTAATTGGACTATGAAAGGCAGTCCTGGGAGGAAAAGCCTTGTACAGTGGTCCCTTTATCATGCCGACGTAAGGACATGCATAGGGACCTTTAAGCTTGAAAGTCTTTGAGTTTGGAATTAGTCGCCAAATTCATCTGTTAAAGAAAGCTATGAAGCGTGAGCGTTATTAGAAAGTGCAAGCACTGTGAAGCCAACAGTTGGTTTAAGACTTTAATGCTAAGATTTTGTTTCTGATGAATGACGTTATCAACTATAACAGCCAAAAATGATTTGTGTAGGGACGGTAATCGGGAAGAATCTATATTAAAAAGTTTTCTTAAGAGAGAAAGCAAGAGCGTATGTATTAGTTTAAGGCTCTAGAGATTATTTATTTATTGACTTAACCCTTATGAGAGGTCCTTTGAATCGGCTAAAACTCCTACCCTGGAGACCGCTCCTTCTGGCGGCGATTCTTACAACGCTTTGGGTGCTATTGGCCGATTGGAAAGCCTGTCCCTGCTTATTCATAACGTTTCAAATACCGGTTCTTTGATAGAAATCCTGTTGACACCTCCTTTGGGGGTTCTCATTCTCTGTGTTATGGCTGTTGGAGTCAGATGCCTGGCAGTGATTTTTTTGGAACGAATTTATCGACCTGGTATCAACACAAACAGTTTGTGGGCACTAGTGCTTTGCCTAGCTATTGCTTTTCTGGTCAGAGGTTTACTGCCAGTCCCTAGGTTCCTATTTTCATTGGATATTACCAGCTAGTGCTGATGGCGGTAGGGGTGTTTTGGAAGGGACAACCCTACTGGCGATCGTTCAGGCGATGGTAGAAATCAAATCAGGAAACCGATGAACCATCCGGCTCTTCAATTGCATCCACTAAACGCTCTAAAGCTTCGGTTAACCGATCGAGCCTTTGCAACGATTCATTCTGAACTTCAGTGATCGTCTGAACAGCGTCACTCAACGCAAAAATTTGGTAGCCCTGTTGTTGGACCTGGTTCACAAGAACATCAACCCGTTCTGAGAGTCGTTCAACGGTTTCTGTAGTGGCCAGAACTGCTTCTCCAATTTGCTGGACAATCGACTCTAAAGATTCCATACGACTTTGAGCGTTCACTCTCCAAAACCTTTAATGAAAGCTGTTTGACTGGGTCCCGTGTTTTGGGATAGTGATATACCCTTTTCAGCGAAGCAAGGTACCCACTTATTTAACCGTGGTAGAGGACAGAGTAGAAGGCATAAAGAAAGCAAGGCGATTGATTGCCTTAGGCTTTTGCCTTCTAGCGACTACTGTACTTCCCCTCAGGGGAAGCGCTACAACTCGGTTGATTGCCTTAAGAGCCACCTTATTTAACCTGAATTTTTGCCAGTGTAGTACCGCTGTAATAATGCAGCAAAATCTGCAAATAATTTGCACCCTGCTGAGCCAAGTTGTAGGCACCCCATTGACTCATTCCTAACCCGTGCCCATACCCTTGCCCGTTCACTTGAAAATATCAGGACTTCCCTGAGATTTTACTTTGTTAAAGGCTGAACTCGTCTGAGGAATGATTTTGAATAGTGTACTCTTTAAGCCTAATGCAGAGCGTAGACTCTCACCGCTAACTGTGCGACTACCGCGATCGCCAATCACCTTCATACTGATGACTCGTCCGCAGGTAGTTACCCTTTCAGGCTGTAACGACAGTATAGTTCCCACCCCAGAGATGCGTTTGCTAAGTTCCCCGCGGGAGAAAGTTTTAGTCCATTGATAGACCGGTGAACCCTGATCGAAATCCTTAACCGAACGTAAGTAGGGTAGGGCTTGTGTCCAAACATTCTCTACATTTTCGGTGCAACCGCCGGACGAAGAATGAAACACCGCTTCAATAATCTGTCCCCCATAAGTTAAGACCTGCCCTTTTGTTGCTTCTACAGCAGTTTGGGTGCCTACGGATTCATCTCGAAGGCCGTCATAAACTTGCCAGGTTGGAGTGTCGCCTACATCGAAAAGTTTGTTACCTGTGCGTTCTCGCTTGTAAAGTGCATAAGAACGGGCAGCAACAGCCTGAGCCTTTAAAGCTTCCTGGGGCCAGTTGCCGTTCATCTCCCCTCCCAGAACGCTGTAAAGGTACTGCTCAAGGTCTACATAATTAACGGCTGTAAGCCCTCTGGGAGTAGGTACGACCAGAGTTTTTCCCCGGTACCAGCGATCGCCAATGAAAACATAGCCCCCTTCGGTTGGCTCAATCCAAATTTTTCCTGCCTGCCAACGGCTGAGCGCAATTCTGCTTCCGGTTGATTGTGCTGTGTAGGCATTCATTCCTCCAATAGCGCCCAGAGAACGATACGCTCCATCGCGCACAACCGCCTGGGTGGAACTGCCTAGCGTTAACTGATTAACGCCATCCTTAATTGCAACTCGAAGTTCCACTGCAGAGGCCCGACCTGGATCAGTCGCCGCTAACCAGACCAAAGCAAAAAGCCACCACTTACCCACTCCTCGCCGAATAAGCGGCACGAGCTGAGACAGCAGAAAAACAGGGAAGCTCTCTAACGGCATCTCTGAACTCTCCTCACAAGTCAACCAAGCAACAGAAACAGCATCCCAGCGTTGAAATGAGATGATTGAACCCGGCTCGTATTACCGCCGACGCTTAATATAGGCGATATTGTGCAGGTGAGAAAACTTCTCTCTTTACTGCGATCGTTCCCACACTATATATGCGGTTATTAGCCAGGCGTAGAAGGTTTAATACCATCCCATATAGTGCTTTAAATTTTCTGTTAAGTTTATTAAATCTTGCGGAAATACCTGTAACTGCGCCGAACTCCAAAATCCTCGTTGTCCCTGTAGAGTCCATTTTCCTGGTCCTGTGTCAGGATAGTTCCAGAAGGATAACAAGCTTGGGCTAACGAGTTTTGCAGATTACGTTTCTAGGAACTAGTTCTGGCGTACCGACACGAATTCGCAATGTCTCTGGTGTTGCACTACGTCTGCCTCAAAGGGCAGAGTTTTGGTTATTTGACTGTGGCGAAGGAACGCAGCACCAAATTCTCCGCAGCGATCTCAAAATTAGTCAACTGACCCGAATTTTTGTCACTCATATGCATGGGGACCATATTTTCGGCTTGATGGGTTTGTTGGCAAGCTGCGGTTTAGCTGGGAACGCTCGACGAATTGACATTTATGGTCCTCCAGATTTGGATGAATATCTAAAAGCGTGCCGTCGATATTCCCAGACGCATTTTTCCTACCCCGTTAAAGTCCATACAGTGCGTCCAGGAATTGTTTATGAGGACGCCGAATTCACAGTTAGTTGTGAATTGCTGAAACATCGGGTGCCTGCCTTTGGCTACCGAGTGGCAGAGCGCGATCGTCCAGGCCGATTTGATGCTCAGCGAGCAGCAGCGATCGGGATTCCTTCGGGGCCGCTCTACGGCAAACTCAAGCGGGGTGAGGTAATAACCTTACCCGATGGGCGGCTAATAAATGGCGCGACCCTGTGTGGCCCTACCGAGATAGGACGCAAGATGGCCTATTGTACAGACACGATCTTTTGTGACGCAGCGGTTGACTTGTCCCAGGGGGCAGATGTCCTAATCCATGAGGCAACTTTTGCTCACCAGGATGCCGAATTAGCCTATCAACGTCTTCACTCAACTTCTACAATGGCCGCCCAAGTTGCTTTGGCCGCCCAAGTCGATCGACTGATCTTGACCCATTTCAGCCCACGGTATGCTCCTGGCAATCCGCTAGAGGTGAAGGATTTATTACATGAGGCGCGTGCTATCTTCCCTAATACCGACCTTGCATCAGATTTTTGGACCTACGACATCCCTCGTCACCAGGCGTTGGAGTTAGTGAAAACGTCTGACTAACGGGTTAGAGAGATAGCGTTTGCTTTAATGGCTACCTGACAGCGGCTAAAAAATGATGGCTGTTTCAAAAGATTGGAGTTCGGTTTCCTGATTGATTGCAGAAAGCAATGCTATTGTCGGCTAACGTTGTTCAGGCGATCGCGGATTTGCGACAGTAGGTTTTGGCTATCAACCGGCCTTCGCGGTTGGGGAACCTCAGTGTTGGGCCAATCAGGCAAATCGACACAGGGGCAATCTGTTGAGGATGGCACCCCTATGCTTCTGACGGGTACAGGCATTGAGCAACGCGAACAGGGGTTCAGTTCCCAAGCGGGGTTAGAAGTTCAGCGATCGTTTGCCCAGTTCCCTCTAAATGACAATCGCCTGCATTGGGTGCTGAGATTTTCTTCCAGCAGTCCTCAAAGGCTTGACTATAGCGATCGCCTTGAATCACGGGAACAGGAAGTAACGCTTCTTCTCCTCCCCGAATCAATAGTCGCTTACCTAACTGGAACCAGTAAGCAAGATACTGTTTAACTTGTTGCTCGGACGCCATAGAGTTAGGTTAGAGAGATAGGATGATTGGACGCAAAGAATACTTTCGCTTCAAGAGTTTGGAAAATTAAGAGTGCATAACGATTCTGGAAGTTTTGTATTATTTCTTTCTCTCCCGGAGGGCTGACTGCCTTTGCATCCCAGGTCGGAACTTCATGATATCGTTTACTCACCCATTTCTGCATAAAGCTAAATCTTTACCTTAGATTTAAGCTCATTCTTTGAATAGGTAGTGTTTTAGATCTGTGGGTGACATTCCGTAGAGACGTGGTATGTAACGTTTCTACAAACGAAAACAACAGATTTGAAACACGACCCTTTGAATGAAGTCATCGGTAAACGTTATTCTCGCTCGAGTTCGCTTGTTAAGGGAATTCCTAGAGCCGTTAGATTAAGCACATATCCACCTGTCACTAGATAAGCAGAGGTGGCGATTTCTCCAATTTGTCGGGTTAGCTGTCCCAAACGATCGCGAAACCTGCGCCCCACTGGATAGGTCGGAACCAATCCCCATCCGACTTCTTCAGCAACAAAAATGATACTGCACATCCTTTGCTTTAGACTCTCCAACAACCCCTGAACCGTTTCGTCCCAGACAGGCTCCTCCTGCTCCAGCAAATTTGCCAACCAGGTACCCAACGAATCGACCAATAAGCAACTATTTTCTGAGGTAGATTGAATTGTTTGCGCCAACTCAACAGGCACATGTAGGGTCTGCCAGTCCGTTGGCCGACGTTGGCGATGGTTTTCAATGCGAGTCTGCCACTCCTCATCCGAAGGGTCGATCTGAGCGGTTGCTACGTAGATAATGGTTTTAGCTGAACGAACTGCCAACGTTTCAGCCCATTCACTCTTCCCAGAACGGGCCGGACCTGTCACCAGAATTAACGGACTGACGTGCATAAACCTACCTTTAAAAGTCTTTTCTGGAATTTTGGAATAAGTGTGTTCCTAAATAGGAATCTGAAGCATAATCTTTGGGTCGAATAGGATTCAAAGCACCTTTAAGCCTTGAAGGGCGTATTCTTTCCGACTTTACACCGGGCCGCTACCAGGGATTAAATTTAGCCATGAAGCAAGAACTGAAACGGATCGAAGCAGCGCTGCACCAAATCGCCGATCGCCGTAACAATCGGCCAACTGAAGTGCTTTCATCGCAGAATATGCCCGTTAACGAGGTGTTGAAAACTGCAACCGATCGATCTGATGCTGAACTGCCCGATCAATCTTCAGCCCCTGGAAGCGCAACCAGGATCAGCCTACCCGCCTTTTCGTCCTCCAAGGCTTCAGCTGCTGTAGAGACAGTCGTTGTCTCAACGTCAGATTCATCCCCACAGGTGCTTTCGACCAACTTTAGCGAGACGAAAACGTTGGCGTTACCGAAGTTAAAATCTCCTACCTTCACTAGCCACCGAAACGCTGCCAATCCCTCACTAACGATGAATTTGTTGAAGGAGATGGAAGACATCGTTGCAGGATGGCAGGAAGAGCTGCAGCAGGCGTTGAAGCAAATCCAGGACCTCTATTTAGAGGGACCGATTATTGATGGTTGGCTGGAGTCCTACGCCCACCAGGAAGGAGAGGCTCCTGCGTTCCGTCACGCAGATATTGATTGCTTAATGGATTATGTTGAAAAAATGCGGGGTTCAATGCCTCAAGAGACTGCCCCATCTGCTCCGTCTTCTTCAGAAGCTGGCCAGGGAATGCCGGAACTCAATTTTGCAGGATATCGGCTGTGCGGGCCAATGAAGATGGTCAACTCTGGTTTCGCCATTGTCCAGCGGAACAAGTTCCTTCTGTCAGTTTAGCGATCGCCCGTTATCAACGACTTCGGATTCTACTAAGTCGCAAGCAGTATATCGAAACTCGATTAAGCCAACTAGCTGAAACGCTAATCGTTGTGCATGGGAAGTTGAACGGCTGAAATGCCGCTTCTTTATCAAGAATTAATAATCTGCTGCAAAATCTTGACCAACTTCCTCCACATATGGGGATAAATAGAGGCTATGATGCGAAACCTGGACTTAATTACAGGGTTTCTTCTGAACTTGGGTTGAGGTTTGAGGAGGATACGTTGGTTTTCGTTCAAGTATTGCTTAGCCTTGGATGCACCTCACGTGCCCTTTAGGCGCTACGGAGATGTACCCGCATGCTGGGCCAAGCAGAGAAACTTGAGCGTTAATTCGGTTGCAGAAGCTCTCGATTGTTCAGTTAAATGGTCTTAGCTTAAATACGGAATCTTCATCGGGGTCAGTCGTTGCTGCTATTTATGAGCAGCTAGCCATTGACGATTCTGATTGGGAGATGGTAGGCAATGTTCAGGTTTATTATTAGCATCATTGCCTAAATCTCCGTCGTGAGTTTCCTAAACGCTGTTTAACCATCCGCCATCCGTTAAAGTGTTTGCATCTACATCCCCTTCTGTCATTTACAGTTCAAAAATTTTCCTTTCCAAGTCCCTGACACCATCTAGCGCCCTTGGAAGTTACTTCCTATGACCGCAACTAAAGCTTCAGATAACCCCCAACGATCGTCGATGTTCCCCCTTCCGTTCGGTTCATCATCCAGGACGCTTACGATCGAGGTGCAACAGCTTTATACCTTCAGGCGGGACGTCCCCTTTTTATCGATTAAGCGGCAAGCTTCTCCCTCAAGATCACCTCGCTCCTCTGACTGTTGAGCAGTTTCGCCATTATCTCCGGGAAATTCTCACACCGCAGCAGCTCAAGCATTATCTTGAAAATCGCAAACTCGATACGAATGCCCGCATTCCGGGTTTCATGCAGTGCCGGATTAACTGTGGACCCACAGCACAAGGCACTGATGCGATTAGCTTAAACTCCATCGAAATGGATGGCCCTGGGTTAGAGGTTCAGCGACAGGGAACCGTTCGGGCAATGGTAGAAGATGCCTGTGGGAAAGGAGCCTCGGATATTCATTTGCAGGTTGGGGAGGTTCCTCGTTTTCGGGTTCAGGGAAAGATTCTTCGACAAGAGCAGTACGGCAAGGTGACGGTCCGTCAGTTTGAGGATTTTCTTCAGGAAGTGCTTTCTTCCTCGCAGCAGGAGCAATTTCAATCCCGACAAGAACTCGATACCGCCATCCTGTACGAAGGGCTGGTGCGATGCCGGGTCAACTGCTCCCAGTCAATTATGGGTGGAGCGATGGTGCTTCGTCTTATTTCCCTCAAGGTGCCAACGCTGGAAGAGCTTGGACTGCCAGACATTTTGGCCTATATGGTCGAGGAGAAGCAGGGGTTGATTTTAGTCACAGGCCCTGTAAACTCCGGAAAATCCACCACGCTAGCAGCCATGTTGCGGCACTTAAACGACACAATGCCGCGCAAAATCGTCACGATCGAAGATCCAATTGAGTATGTTCACGAGTCTCGCAATTCGCTGTTGACTCAGCGGGAGGTCGGACTGCACACCCATGAATTCAAGGAAGCCCTGCGGGCATCGCTTCGTCAGGATCCGGACGTCATTCTGATTGGGGAGATGCGCGATCGCGAGACGGTAGATACCGCCATTCGAGCAGCAATGACCGGGCACCTGGTCCTAGGCACGCTGCATACAAAAGGCGCTGTAAATGCCTTTAAGCGGTTGCTAAACTTTTATGCCCCTGAAGAACAGGAAACTGTTCGAATTCAGATTGTGGATGCCCTACGAGCAGTAATTGCTCAAACTCTCGTTCCCACTGTCATCGGTGGACGAACAGCCGCTTTAGAAATCATGCTGAACACCGATACGATTCGAGACTATCTGCAAAAAGGCTGTATTGAAGAGATTTACCTCCTGATGGAGGAGGGAAATGATGGTAGCCAGACGATGAATCAGGCACTTTTTGACCTGTATGAAGCGGGTGTCATTACGCCGAATGATGCGATCGCGGCTTCACTTGCGCCCGAAGATCTGAATTACATGCTGAAGAACCATACCCGCCGTTCCAGCCGTTCTGGGCTAATGTCTTCGGAGTACTTCAGTCGGTAAAGTGCTTTACCGCTCAGTGAATACTTTCCATCTCGAGGAGAGAACAACCCGTTTAGCTACGCTAAAATAAGGTCAGTTGATCCCCGTAGTTTCCCGCCTGAATGCGCGAATCCTTTGGCAGTCTGGATCCTAAGTCTTCCAACGATGCAAAGCATCCCCAAGCTGCTTGCCTTCCAAAAACAGCGGAGCTGCTTGCAAATGAGTCTAACGGCAGCGCAGATTTCTGGGAAAATTTCTCCGATACTCCATCTATATATTCCCGTGAAGGGGTTCTTGAATGGCTCCACAACAATGTTTCGAGCGCAAGGATTCAGCATATTTTGAGAGTAGAGACGATGGCGGTTCAGCTTGCCTGTCATCACGGTTTAGATGGGCAAAGAGCTGCCAAAGCAGGTTTGATGCACGATTTGGCAAAAAGCTTTAAGCCTGCTCTTCTTCTTCGTATGGCGCAGGTGGAGGGGTTAGAACTAGATCCAGTGACGACAGCCAATCCCCATCTTCTTCATGCAGATGTGGGGGCGATCGTTGCCCGAGATGAATTTGGCATCAAAGATGACGGAATTTTACAGGCAATCCGAAACCATACTCTAGGGTCTCCTGGGATGGATTCGTTAAGCTGTGTTGTCTTTCTGGCAGATAGCCTTGAGCCGGGCCGAGGCGAAACGCCAGAGCTTCATCACCTACGGCAGGTTAGTTTGCGAAACCTGCTTGAGGCAGTTTGGCTGACCTGTAACTACTCACTGAATTATTTATTGTCCACCCGTTGTGCTGTTCATCCTCGTATGGTGCTAACGCGAAATTGGGCGATGGAGGCTTTTTCTAAATGTTCCTAACAACTAAATGTCCCTAACTATGAATGTCCCTGAGCTTAATGATTTTCTGCTTGATGTTCATTTATTAACTACGTAAGGAATTTAAGACTGAATGCCAAAACTTCTAAAGCGCAATCCCCATCTTCTGTTTTAGGAACTGCTGGTGTGGAAACCCAGGCGATTGATTCACAAGATTCCAGCCTTCAGTTGGTGTTGACAGTTGCCCAAGCCGCTGAAGAACGTAAAGGAACCGACATTACTATTCTGCGAATCACAGAGGTATCTTCCTTAGCGGATTACTTTGTTATTGTTACGGGATTCTCTAAGGTGCAGTTACGCGCGATCGCTCGTGCAATCGAGGAAAAGGTGGAGCAGGACTTACAGCGGCCCCCACCCGTAGAGAAGGCCAGACAGATGGTACCTGGATTTTGCAGGACTATAGCGATGTCATTGTGCACATCATGCTTCCTCAAGAGCGGGAGTTCTATAATCTGGAAGCGTTCTGGGGACATGCTGAGCGAGTGAATCTGGAAGCATTAGCTAGCTAACCTTTCTGCTATCCTTCCTCACCTGTGACTTTGAGTTGAAAGTAAACCAGCACTAAGGTTACAGCGAGTAGTAGCGCGGCGGCAGCGGCGGCATAGCCAAAATCAAATTGGGCAAACGCTTGATCGTAAATGTAATAAACCAGCAGATTCGTTGAGTTTAATGGCCCACCCCCGTAATTACATAAACTTGCTCAAAGCTTCGCAGGGTAAAAATTCCTGTGGTAGTGGCTGCAAATATAAGGGTGGGCCGCAGACCAGGAAGGGTGATATGCCAAAATTTCTGCCAAGCTCCAGCTCCATCCAGCTCGGCTGCCTCATAGCGATTAACAGGAATGGTTTGAAGCCCTGACAGAAAGACGACCATATTGAAACCCAGCTGCTTCCAAACGCTAAGCAGGATCAATACGGGCATTGCCCAAGTTGTGCTGCTCAACCAGGGAATCGGATCAATCCCGATCGTTCCCAACCATTGGTTCACCGGACCATCAACTTGAAAAAGCCAGCGAAATCCTAGCCCAGCAGCAACGAGAGAGGTAATTGAGGGAATGAAATAAGCTGTACGCAGTAACCCCTTTAAGGCCAATGTGCGATCAAGAAGCACTGCCAAAGCGAGGGGAATCACCAAACTAGGAATAACCGTTGCCAGGGTGAAATAAATAGTATTTCCTAAGACCTGCCAAAAATCAGGACTAATCAGCAATCGCCAATAATTTCTCAAGCCAATCCAGTGGGTTCCTACACGGGTAAAGCTGCCCGCTGTGAAACTGAGGTAGAACAGGTAGGCGATCGGATAGAGAACAAAATTCCCAGCAAAATCAAAGCGGGAGCAAGAAAGACCCACGCAGCGATCGTCTCATTGTCTAAAAGCTTATATCGGTCAGATTTGGTTGAAGGCATAATTCACGATCTAAAGCAGTTCTGCGTATTCCAGGACTGACACAGCTAAGGGGTAATGGGTAAGGGATTATTGCACGTTTAACCAATTACCAATGACCGATTACCAATCACAAGGCATCTTCACATATCCTTGCGTAGGTCCTACATTCAAGGAACTTCTATCTGTCTTAGATAGGTCCACTGTTAAGATAAGTGGATTCGCGGATTTGCCTACCCATGAATTCACCCTTTCTTAACCGCTGGTTGCGATCAGCTTACTATCCTACCAATGCACTACTATCTACCTCTCTAGCTGCCATCGTCATCAGTACGGTTGGTCCCTCGACGGCTCTTTCCTCTGAAAAGACCGTAGCGGCAACGCCATCACCCTCTTCTGCGGCAGAATCCGCGTCCTCAAATGCAGATGTAGTTGGTCAGAAGTTGTTGGGGCAATGGTTAACAAAGGATCCTCCAGCAGAGGGAGCAATGATTTTTTTGTTTTCAGCAAATGGAAAGCTTCTTATTATCTCTGACCAGTCATCACCGGGAAACCAACTGCCTGTCAGTTTCAGTATCAAATTAATTCACAGTCAAAGCCAATGCAGCTAGACATTATATTGGCTGACAAAAGAAAAGTTCAGACCATTTTTGAGTTGACCACTGCAGGCGACCTGCGTGTACAAATGCGTGGAACTCAGCCTGACACACCTCGTCCTACAATGTTGGATAGCAATGCCACTCAATTGCAAAAGATTTCAGACGATACGGCCTTACCTCCTAACACAGAGCTTAGAAAAAGCTGCTCCTAACATGCCTCAAGCGTATAGGACTGATGCAACCTTCGGAGGTTTAACCAAACATTGAGCTTCATGACCAACATAGGCGCTTAAGCCCTCGGAGGTTCGGCAGAATGTGTGAGTCCTGGCCTATAAGCAGGTACACTTTGTCAGTCTACATAGCTACCAGGAGGATGACTTTTTAGAGATGTGTATGGATTCAATTAGTTGGGTGCAACGAGCATGAGTACTTATCCACATGCCTTTGACGCAACATCCAATCTCATATCGCCAGAGATTCCTCCAAGCTTAAATAGAGATTTTCCGCCTTTGAAGTTGGGAATTATGGCATCAGGAAACGGCAGCAATTTTGAGGCGATCGCTCAGGCGATCGCGGATCAAAAGCTCAATGCCCAGATTCAAGTTCTGATCTACAACAATCCTGATGCAAAGGCTGCTGCTCGTGCAGAGAAATGGGGCATTCCATCGGTCCTGCTGAACCATCGGGAATTTGCTAGCCGAGAGGAACTGGATCGAGCGATCGTCCAGGCTCTGCACCATCATGATGTTGAGTGGGTCATCATGGCTGGTTGGATGCGAATTGTGACCCCTATTCTGATTCATGCCTTTTCCAATCGAATGTTGAACGTTCACCCCAGTCTTCTACCAAGCTTCAAGGGAAATCGGGCAGTTGAGCAGGCCTTAGCAGCAGGTGTAAAGATTACGGGCTGCACCGTTCATCTGGTTGTACCAGAGGTAGATAGCGGCGAAATTATTATGCAAGCAGCGGTGCCAGTTCTTCCAGATGATACGGTAGAAAGCCTGCATGAACGTATACACTTTCAAGAGCACCGCATTTTCCCACGGGCGATCGCGTTGGCTGCTGCGAAAGCTACAGGCGTTTAACGGTTGCTAATTCTCGAATTCTCGCTGGAGTTAGCTTCTCAATGTTATCGAGAACAACCCGCGCTCCTGCCTTCTGAAGTTTTGCAGTATAGGCAGTACGTTGCTCTACTGAATGTTGAACATGGGGAGGCAACACACCAACACCAATCCAGATTCGGCTAGTCTGTTGCTGACGAGCATTTTCAACGGTGTATATGTCTGCCACCGTGTCTCCAACATAAATTACTGAGGCTGCTAAGTCTGATTTGTCTAATAAATCTGCCGTTTGCAATAAACCAGTTGGATCGGGCTTACCAGGTGCATCTTCCATCGCGACCAGTACAGGCGATTGCAGACCCAAGCGCTTCTCCAAAACATATTTAGCTGAGCCTGTTGTGGCACCGCTAAAAATCCCCAGGGAATTCCAGCTTGGGTCAATTGATCAAAATAGGCGGTCTGGACCAGCAAGGGTTCCTGGCAGATATATCCTGTCCAGTGAGTAGGGTCTGGTCCCCGGTAGCGGGACTGAAAGAAGGCGACCAACTCCTCATAGTTGAACGAAATTGGGAAGTGGGAATGAGGGTTTGAGGATGTGGGTCGAGGTTGTCCTATTCCCTCAAAATAGCGATAAATCAGCTCCTGTGATGCCTCCCAGTCGTTGTTCCAAATTCCTTCTGATTTGAGCGCATCAATTTCCTCCTGAGAAGGACGGTAGGCTCCTTCTGTGTAGTGCTCCACCGTATCAGCGAGCGCCCGTCGGTAGGAGCCGCTCACATCTCGAATGACCCCATCAATGTCAAATATGACGATCGGTTCGGCGGCAGATTGGTCTAAATTTATCTCTTTATCCATAAGTGCTTTTCAAGCGGTACTGACAAGACGTGGTTATTCTGGCAGGCCTAAGATAAAATTGTGGGTTGAAAGTTATTGAGTATCTGGGACCGTGCTGGAGGTTGGGTTGTCTAAATTTATTTTGAAGGTTCTCTGGCTTGAAGAGAACGTTGCGCTTGCTGTCGATCAGGTCGTTGGGAAAGGCACCAGCCCCTGACATCTTATTTCTTTTGGCCCCGGAACGATGCCTGGGAACAACTCAAGAACGAGCTGGAAGCCAAACATTGATCTCCGAAGTCGATCGGGTGGAGTTGTTGAACAAAGCAACTGAGGTAATTAATTACTGGCAGGAAGAAGGCAAACGGCGTCCGATGGCGGAGGCTCAGGCAAAATTCCCAGAGGTAACCTTTACAGGGAGCGCCTGAGAAAACGATCGTTCCACGTTTCTCTCGACTGCTGGACTAGGGAAGTCCTAAACTCCTTGTAGGACAGCTCCTTTAGGTATTCCCTCAGGAATGTAGCAGTTTAACTCCTCAAACCAAGACCGAACCGCCCTAGCTTTCTCCAAAAGGTTGGGGCGCGTTTTTTACAGTGGGCTGAAATATTCGCCCCACAAAGGACAAAAACTTGCCCAAAATACTTTACCCCACGCTCGATCACTGGGATATTGTGAGAATTATTACACGCAATTAAGCGAAATATGACCAAATGCATTTGTGAGTTTAGACATCATTTGCTACGGTTTATTACAGTCGATTGCTCTCTCTTTACATTCTTTAATTCAAAGACTCCTTTAGGCAGGTAGATACATGATGACTATTACCCCCGAACAGGTAGAACGGATTGTTTGGAATCAACATCAAGATCCGTTTGAAGTGCTGGGTCCCCATCGCATTGAAAAGGATGGGAAACCAGCCTGGGTAGTACGGGCCTATCAGCCGAATGCCGATGCCGTTTGGGTTGTTCTCCCAGAAGATCGCGCGGAATATCCCCTCCATGCGGTTCACCATTCCCACTTTTTTGAGGGAATTATTGATACCCCGGAGCTAAAGAATTACCAGCTACGCCTGAAGGAAGGGGATCACGAACGGGTTATCTATGATCCCTACGGATTCCGCTCACCCTATCTGACGGACTTCGATATTCATCTCTTTTCGGAGGGCAACCATCACCGGATTTATGAAAAATTGGGTGCCCACATTGCCGAGATGGACGGTATTCAGGGCGTTTATTTTGCTGTGTGGGCACCTAATGCTCGAAACGCTTCTGTACTGGGCGATTTCAACCATTGGGATGGGCGTAAGCACCAGATGCGCAGGATTGGGAATGGCGTCTGGGAATTGTTTGTTCCAGAAGTGGGCGTTGGCGATCGCTATAAATATGAAATCAAGAACTACGAAGGTCACATTTACGAGAAGTCTGACCCCTATGGTTTTCAGCAGGGTTTCCGGCCTAAAACGGCGTCGATCGTCACTGACCTAGATTCTTATACCTGGAATGACGAAGCCTGGATCGAAAACCGTCGTCATACCGATCCATTAATGCATCCCATTTCAGTTTACGAGGTCCATTTGGGTTCCTGGATGCATGCGTCTTCTGCCGAGCCTCCTAAACTTCCAGACGGAACCGAAGAACCCGTTGTGGTTGTTTCAGAACTCAAGCCCGGTGCCCGTTTCTTAACCTATCGGGAACTCGCTGCCAAGCTCATTCCCTACGTTAAAGAGTTAGGCTTCACCCATATCGAGCTTCTGCCGATCGCCGAGCATCCATTTGATGGCTCTTGGGGCTATCAGGTAATCGGCCACTATGCTGCCACATCCCGATTTGGCACTCCGCAAGACCTTATGTATTTTATCGATCAGTGTCACCAGAATAGCATTGGCGTAATTGTTGATTGGGTTCCAGGCCACTTCCCCAAAGATGGTCATGGCCTTGCCTTTTTGACGGAACTCATCTCTACGAACATGCTGACCCCCGCAAAGGTGAGCACAAGGAATGGGGCACTTTAGTTTTCAACTATTCCCGTAACGAAGTTCGCAACTACTTAGTCGCAAACGCTCTCTTCTGGTTCGACAAATACCACATTGATGGAATTCGGGTCGATGCTGTTGCCTCCATGCTCTATCTCGACTATTGCCGGAAACCTGGCGAGTGGCTTCCCAATCAATACGGCGGTCGAGAGAATCTCGAGGCGGCTGAGTTTCTTCGCCAGATGAACCATGTCATCTTCAGCTACTTTCCGGGCATCCTATCCATTGCCGAAGAATCCACGTCCTGGCCGATGGTGTCCTGGCCTACCTATGTTGGTGGTTTAGGGTTCAACTTGAAGTGGAACATGGGCTGGATGCACGACATGCTGGACTATTTTCATATGGATCCCTGGTTCCGCCAGTTCCACCAGAACAATGTGACGTTCAGCATTTGGTATAACCACAGCGAAAACTTCATGCTGGCGCTGTCCCACGATGAGGTTGTTCATGGAAAAAGCTCCATGATCGGCAAGATGCCGGGGATGAATGGCAGAAATTTGCTAATCTCCGGTGTCTATACGCCTACATGTTTGCCCATCCTGGCAAGAAGACCCTGTTCATGAGCATGGAGTTTGGACAGTGGAGCGAGTGGAACGTCTGGGGCGATCTGGAATGGCATCTGCTTCAGTACGGTTTCACCAAAAATTGAAGCAGTTCATCTCAGTTCTGAACCAGCTTTATCGGGATGAGCCAGCACTCTATAGTCAGGATTTCGCTCAGGAGGGTTTTGAGTGGATTGATTGTAGCGATAATCGCCACAGCGTTGTCTCATTCATTCGGCGGGCAAAAGATTCAGACGACTTTATTGTTGCTGTTTGCAATTTCACCCCTCAACCCCATTCTCACTACCGAGTTGGTGTCCCAGAAAAGGGATTTTATACTGAATTGTTGAACAGCGATTCCCGCGAGTATTGGGGCAGCAACATGGGTAATTTGGGTGGAAAGTGGACAGATGAGTGGTCATACCATAACCGTCCGTATTCCCTTGACCTGTGCTTACCTCCTTTAGGAACTCTGATTCTTAAGCTCGATCGCGAGAAGACAGAGAAGGCACTGAAAGGCAAATCGGGTCAATAGCAGTATTTCCCATCCTGCAACTGCGGCTGATCCCTGCTTTTTCGAATGACTCCAATCAGGGTAGACACGATGACGCAACGCTTGGATTTTCCGCCAGTCTTAATAGATAGGGTGAGGCGCCCTAGCTGACCGTTCACGTTTCCGTTTTCATCAAACTGAACCCGTCGAACTCCATTTGAGAGCTGTAGCGTTGTTTCGGCATCTAATCGAATAGCTGGGTCAAGATTTTTCCAGAAAGCATTAGAGGGAATCGAACTGGTAGGGTGAATTGACCATTGCACGACTTCATTCCATTCACGGGAGCTGAACTGCCAGTGAATGTGATTTCGTCTGGCAGTACTTTGGGCATCTCGCATGGCCTGGTATACCTCTGCTTGAGCTGCATTCAGGCGTGAATCATTCATAAATGGAATAAATCCTGGAGTTAGGATTCCAAACAGGATACCGATAACTGCAACAACTACAATGACTTCAAAAGGGTGTATCCATTTTTAGATAACAGTTTCGAGGGCTGTCTAATTAGAGTAACCCTGTGCTTGGAATAAATTCTCATGAATGCACCCAGATTAATGAATAGAGTGAAGAGAACCAACGCATGTTTCTTACTTGTAGGGTGCCCAGAGAATTTTCAGCGTAACGGGGACAGCTAGCAATTTCTAGACCAATTTCCTTGAAAGAGGATAATCGGATGCGGAGGGTCGAATCTCAAATCAGGGAAACCGCGCTAGGTGTTCCTGCTAAATCTTAGAAAGCGGATCTGGCAACCAAATTTTGATTGATCGCTGGAAAGGACGCGATCAAAAATGTAGTCAGCTAAGCAATCAATGGTTCAGATAAACCAGGAATGGGTCAACGTCAGCGGCAATATTTCAAGAGATCGGCGAAGCGATTTCGATCGAGATTCAATCTTCGAGCAAACTGGCAACTCAACCAATGTTTAAAGATGCTACAGCGCTGTTGGCATAGCTGCGATCGACGCATAAAAGCATTGTTGATTCTGCTGCTGATTCTGCTGGGTGGGCGACTTCTGCCGTATCTTGCTCCCATTTGTTCGACGGACCTTCAACAGAACCAGCAAGCAATCGAGTTTGTGGACCGCAACGGTCTGCCGTTGGGAACGGTGTTAACCCGCGGCCAGGAGCATACCGTTGCAGTTCCTCTGAAGCAAGTATCGCCTCAATTTATTCAAGCCATTCTGGCAGCGGAGGACCAACGGTTTTATCAACATGGAGCATTAGATGAACGGGCGATCGTTCGTGCTCTTCTGGAGGCAATGCAAGCTCGGCGCATCGTTAGCGGGGCTTCAACGATCACCATGCAGCTAGCCCGGATGATTGAGCCGATTCCTCGCACGTCGCTCGGCAAACTCAAGGAAATATGGACTTCCTGGCGGCTAAGTGCAGGCATGTCGAGGAATGAAATCCTTCAGTCGTACATTAACCGTTTACCGATGGGAGGCAACATTTACGGTGTGGAAGCAGCCGCTCGCATCTATTTCGGCATTCCCGCCAGCGATCTCAATGTTGCTCAAGCAAGTCTATTGGCAGCTATTCCAAACGACCCGAATCGGCTTAACCCCTACAACAGGCGTGAAGCACTCAAACGCCGACAGACGTATGTGCTCGATCGCATGGTTCAGGATGGGTACATTACCCGCCCACAAGCAGACCGGGCATATCGTGAAGAGATTTCCTTTCAGCCCCGTCAGCAAGGGATTGTTGCTGCTCCTCATTTTCTTTTTGGGTAGCCGATCAGTTAACGGATCATTCCACTCATATTCGCACAACTTTAGACCGTCCACTACAGCAGTTTGTAGAAACCCAGGTTCAGCAAGTGGTCCGATCGTTGGCTTCTAACAATGTCCATCACGCGGCTGCTTTAATCTTAGATAACCGATCGGGTGATGTATTGGTTTACGTTGGCTCTCCTGACTATTTTGCAGACTCCCAAATGGGTCGAAATGATGGTGTTCAGGCATTACGACAGCCGGGTTCTACTTTAAAGCCCTTTCTCTATCAACTTGCACTAGAAAAACGAGTTATCCGTCCCAATACGGTTTTAGCTGACGTGCCGACCCGCTACGCGATTCCCGGTGCCAAGCTCTACACGCCATCAGACTACAGTGAAACCTTTCAGGGTCCAGTCCGTGTTCGAGTGGCGCTGGCGAATTCGCTGAACGTCCCTGCGGTACGCACTCTGGAGAAAGTTGGAGTTCCAGCCTTTCTTCAACGGCTCCACGAACTCGGCTTTAGCCATCTAACGCAATCCCCAGATTATTACGGGTTAGGGTTAACCCTTGGCAGTGGCGAAGTCAGCCTATGGGAATTGGCAAAGGCCTACCTAACCATGGCGAGACATGGAGAAGGCATTGAACTGCGGTATCAAGTTCTGGATGAGCAAGGGTCAGAGGGATCGGGGGTGAGGGGTGAGTGGTCAGGGAATAAGAGGGACAGAGAGGCAAGGAGACAAGGGGACAACGAAGCAAAGAACTCATCCCTCATTCCTCACCCCTCATTCCTCACCCTCATTCCTCACCCTCATCCCTCACTCAAAACTCTCCCCTCGCCCTCCCTCTGGTCCCTCATTACAGATATGCTGAGCGATTCTCACGCTCGATCGAAAGCATTTGGGGTAGATTCGCTGCTGCGTTTGCCGTTTCCTGCTGCTGTTAAGACGGGCACTTCATCAGACTTCCGCGATACCTGGACGATCGGGTTTACGACTGAGTACACCGTAGCAACCTGGGTGGGAAATTTTGATGGAGCGCCAATGAAGCAGGTTTCTGGCGTAATGGGTGCTGCTCCTTTATGGAATCGGATTATGCTGCACCTGCATGAGCAGAAGGAACCAGCCGCATTTCCAGCACCAGATGGATTGGTCAAACGTCCGATCTGTGCGCTGTCTGGCGCTCGCCCCATGCCTGGTGTCCTTCAGTTGTGCAGGAATACTTGTTCCCGGAGGATTTGGGAGAGTACGATCGCCAGCCCGACCCGTTTTTTCAAGCTGTAACCACGAGTGACGGGCAGTCCCAATACGCGCTGAAGCTACCGGAGGAGTACAACGAGTGGTTGGCAATGCAGCCACTAACTTCTAAAAGTGGACAAGTAAGGATTGTTTCTCCCCGCAACGGTGACTTGTTTTTGCTTGATGCACCTGGGTCAGCTTCGGGAACAACCGCTCAACGATTAGAGTTTAAGTTAACAGCACCAACTACTCAACCAGTGGAGTGGCGATTGAATGGGCAAACGATCGCTAGCCAAACCAGCCATTCCGTCTTCTGGACGCCCAAACCAGGAAATTGGACACTCCAGGTTAAGAGTGGCGGTAGGAGCGATCAAGTGAAGTTTCAAGTGCAAATTGCTGAAACAGGGCAAACCCGTCGCGGATTTTCATTTGCCCGATAGCTTATCCTTATCAGTGCTGTATCGTATCGATAATCATCTGTCGAATCTTTTCGGCAGTGGCGGGTGCTAGCAGTACTCCGTTTCGGTAGTGTCCGGTTGCTAACAAAACATTTTGGTAGCCAGAAAGCTTTTCAATGATTGGGGCAGGTCGTCCTTCTGGACGGGGACGCAAACCGGACCAGGTTCGCAAAATGGTTGCGTCTGCCAGCCCGGGACAGAGGGCGATCGCCTGCTGCAAGACTGCCTCTAATGCGGTTGGGTTCGGTTGTGGAGCCGCAGTGAATTCCGTCTCGGCTGCAGCTGGAAACTCCACTGTCGCCCCAACCCAATACTCACCATCTCGAAGGGGAACAATGTGGACATCCTCCCCTGTAATAACGGGCTGTATTTCAGGGTTTCCCAGCGCTGCTTCAAGTTTTAGATGAATGGCTTGCCCTAACACAGGGCGAATATCCACTGATTGCTGGAGGTTTTTAGTTAAGGGAACCGTTCCCAATCCTGATGCAATGATCAACCAATCGATTGGCAGCGTGTCGGTAAGGGTGTGTATTTGCAGGCACAGATGTTCCTGAGTATGATCGGCTCTGTTTAAATCAGCTTCAACAACCTCAGCTTTAACAACCTCGGTATTAAATATAAACTCAACACCATCTTTTGTTGCTGCATCGACGAGTGCCAGCGTTAGGGCTGTTGGATCAACCTGGCGGTCTTGGGGCGAGTAAACAGCGCCGATCACACGATCTAAATTGAGTTGCGGGTAGGTTACAGACAAATACGATCGATCGTAAACCTCCAGCGTCCAACCCTGCGTTTTTCTGACTTCTGCCAAGTTTTTCCAAAACGCTAAGTCCTCGCCCTCAAAACAAAGCCGCAGAATTCCCTGACGATTAAACGGAATTCTACGGCCTGTGGCAGATTCTAGTTGAGGAATCCAGGTGTCGTAGCGTTGGATGCTGGCTAACCGCATCCGTAGATTGTTGCCCTTGGTTTTTGGCTAATGGCTCCCATGAGCACCCCCAAAGCGGCACCGGTTGCTGCTTGGGCGGGAAATTGACGGTCTAGAACCGTCACAGAAACATTTGGGATTTGGCTCAATTCATAGGCAATCGCTGCCCCAACAATTCCGCATCCAACAACCGCGACCTTTACCTTATCCATTCGGAACCAGTTGCAAAAGGGAATCAAGGTCTCGAATGGTTTCAGCGTAGTTACGAATGGCCGCTTTGTAGTTTTTGTCTTTAGCTGCCTGGTCGATTGCTATCAAATTGTCACCAACTGATTTGGCTAAGCTCCGGGCTTGTTTTTGGTCATTGGGCAACAAATTGAGAGCGAGGGACCCCATCTTCGTGCGAATCTCACCCAAGCCCATGAATAAAGTTACCGACAAAGACCCAGTCCTGCTTTTGAATTAAATTGGCCAATTCTGGCATGCGATCGCGAATAGAGGACAGGTCAGATGCCGTTGCCTGAATTTGCGATATTTGCTCGGATGTATAAGACAACGGTTTTGCTGGACGTTTTGCCTCTGCAACGTTACCAAGGTTCAGTAGAACAACCGCTACGAGAGACAAGACAATAACAAGAACAGTTCGAAACTTAATCATTCTTGAATCACCAACTTCAGTAAATAACAGCTTTAGCAAGCCTGCTTATATCTATCGAAAAATGTATCGCAAAATGCGATCAGAGTGTTCGTTCCTTAAAGCGGTCTAATTTCGCATCTAGGCTAATTCCTCCGGGTTCTGTGCCATACAGCATCAGCAATCCACCCATAATCGCCAAATTCTTCATAAATTGGATTGTTTGAATTCGTTGCGAAAAATCAGTATGAAAAATCAGGGTTGTCGGAATCAGAAAAAGAAATAGGACGATCGCTCCGATTCGAGCTTTATATCCCAGCAATAGCGACAACCCACCTAATAGCTCGACCAGGATTGTGGGAGGCAACAGCAATGCTGGAAATGGAATTCCCGCTGCCGCCATATATTGCTGAGTCCCGGCGTAATCTGAGATTTTATCCAAACCAGATTTGAGAAAAATGGCGGACAGAAGGATTCTGGCAATCAGTAATATCCACTTTTGCATCATGTCTTCCGATTTCGTCTAGGAGATAGTTCAAGAAGGGGCACACCATTGAGCTAGCGGCTCAACCCGTGCGGCTTCGAGCAATTCAGCGGCTTGTTCCGATGTCGAACCATAGGTAGTTAGCAAAAGTTGCTCAGCTTGGGCGATCGCATCCTCCTCCGACGCACCAAACGCCATGACTTCTTCATCCGTATTTCCTGTAATTACTGCAACTGAGACCGTGCAACTGTAGCTTAAATTCATAATTCAACGCTATCGCATCAAAGTTCTACCTGTTGGAATAACTCGACTTTGTACAGAAATGCTGAAATGAAACTGAAGAGAACGTCCTGCTGAGGTCATCATTTTATTGTAGTGAGGTTTCCCATGCTGATACCGTCTGGCTTTTGTCAGCGTTCAATTTCGACCAAACTCGGCACGATGGTCTATTACACCGCTGAGGGAGAACCCTGGCTGACCGAAACGAACGGCAATGCAAAGGAATTGCCCACTCTGGTATTTCTACATGGGTTTGGAGGCGGTTCATCTGCCTACGAATGGTCCAAGGTTTATCCGCGTTCGCGTCGGAGTACCGCATTCTGGCACCCGATTTAATTGGTTGGGGGCGATCGTATCACCCGGCCCGCAACTATCAGGTTGAGGATTACATCACGACGATCCTGGAGTTTATTGAGGAAACGTGTGAAGGCCCAACACCTGTAATCGCCTCATCGCTGACTGCGGCCATCACAATTCGAGCGGCGATCGTCCGTCCAGAACTGTTCAAATCACTGATTTTGACAACCCCTGCTGGACTATCGGACTTTGGCGAAAACTATACCCGCAGTTTCTTCGCCCAACTGGTCAGTACACCAATCCTGGACCGCGTTCTATATAGCGCGGAGTTGCCACTAGTGGAGGTATTCGCACCTTTTGGAGCAGCGTCAATTTGCTCATCCCGATCGCATCTATTCAGAAATTGTGGAAGCGTACCTGGAATCTGCCCAAGAACCCAACGCGGAGTATGCAGCTCTTTCGTTTGTGCGCGGGGATTTATGCTTTGACCTTTCCCTTTACATCAACCAGTTGACTACGCCTACTGCCATTATGTGGGGTAGACGATCGCAGTTCACAGGACCAGAGATCGGTCAGCGCTTAGCTGAGATGAATCCACAAGCAATTCGCGCCCTCGAAATTCTGGATAATGTAGGCTTAACTCCTCAACTCGAACTGCCTGCTGTTACAGTAGGACTCATTCGACGGTATTTAGAGCTTTTGACGTAGAAAACCTTTTGAAATCGGGAGTGATGAGGTGATGAGATAGGGTCTGTCGAACTTTGCATGTGCCAAACCTGTAGAGAGAACTAAGGAAGATAAAGCTTTTATCCTTTATCCTTCATCCCTTATCCTTTACCTTTCATCCCTCATCCCCATCCCTCATCCCTCGCTCCTACCCTTCTTTGTCCTTAATTCGTACATCCAGCACTACCAGGTCTGAGTAGTCATAGGTCAGACCTTCCAGCTCTATTTTGGTACCAGCCTTGATTTTGTTGTTTCCCAAAACGGGGCCATCTTTGGTAATGCGGGCATTGCCAGTCACCGTCACCAAGAAGTCCTTAGCAAGTCCGGCCTCGGGCCTGGGGTCAGGTAGCGATTTAATGGTTCCGTCGGGTTGTGGCGTTGGAACATTTCTGGGCAGTTCTCTAACCGCTTTAATTTTGACCTCACCGTAAGGCTGGTTCCGAATGATGATGCTGGTCTTGTCCCCTTCCTTAAATAGCTTTTCGGGACCTACACTTCTAATAACCACGTCTACATCAACGGGTTTGACTGTAGAACCAACCTGCGCAATGCCTGTGGTGCTGGGCAGCAGAACGCCAACGATGACGAGCAGAATGACCAGAGCTGCACCAATATCCAGGATACTGACCTTACCAAATAAGCGTCCTTGGGAATCCAAAATAGCCATAAGAAACTGTCTCGACAACTACGAGATGGACTGATTGAAGAAAATCCTTCAAACGATCGAGTAGACCCCTAGTCTACATGGGATGGTTCCTTATGAAACGAGATTCTCAATATTACGATTTGGACAGGCTGTGACAGGTTTTACAGCGCGATGACATCCTGATTTCTTCGAATAATAGACGTGTAGAACGCTTCCCGGTTGGCAAAGATCTCGAAGATCCGGTCCATATCGGAAACGTCAAACAAGGTACGCGCCTGATCTTTCGCAGAGCACAGGTAGAGCCGACCTCCCGCCAATCGAAGCTTTGTATGCAGGGAAACCAGCGTACCCAAACCCGAACTGTCGATAAAATCAACGTTTTGTAGATCAATCAGAACAATTTTAACGGTTGATTCTAAGCAGCGGTTAAACTGTTGAACTAACTCATCAGACGTCGCTCCAGTAAGAACCCCACCCGGTTGAATTACTTGAAAATTGCCGACAGACATTAGAAACTCCAGAGGAACGATTAAGAAACGACCAAACTCAAGGGTTTGGCTTTTTGTGAGGTGGGCAAATTGGGGGCAAACTTTTTAACAGAATCCAGCAGTTCCATTTGGGCTTTCAGCTTCTTTAGGGGAAAGCCTTTGAGCGAGAAGGGGTAGTTTCAGTACAAGAAAATCAATTTGGTTTTGAAGTGAGCAACTTAACCAAAAAATATTGGGATTCAGGGCCAAAGTTTGAAACTCAGCGTTGGCAATCAGGGGCGCTTAACTTCAACTGCATAAGTTTTGCTTCACTAAATCTCATTTCGGTTTGAGCAAAACCTATTTAATTTTTGCTCCTAGTTTTACTCTAGGGGCTGCTAGTTCTTGAGACAAGCGTTCTGAAAGGTCTTCACGAAAAGCCTTTGGACTTGTTGGGTTTTATAATGCAAGCTTAAAAAGAATGCGATCGTTTGTCTAAGTTGTGTCAATCTGTTTGTAACTTCGTCATTTGGCGCAGCAGGCGTGCGTTAATATCTGTTGTGATTTTGCTCCAAAATTTGCCCCACAAACTGTATCAACTTCATGGCAAGTGTTCGACTAAATGACATTGCACGGCGGTTTGGAAGTGTTGCTGCGATCGAAGACATCACCTTCAGCATCCCAAACGGAGAGTTCTGGGTGTTGGTTGGTCCGTCAGGGTGCGGCAAATCAACGATTCTGCGAACGATCGCGGGATTAGAGTCAGCAACGTCAGGCGATATTTATATTGGAGAACGCCTGGTCAACCAGGTTCCGGCCCGACAGCGCGACGTGTCGATGGTGTTTCAAAATTATGCGCTTTACCCCCATATGAGCGTGGCAGAAAACCTGGCTTTTGGGCTACAGATGCGGAAGGCGGATGCAAAAACAATTCGAGAACGAGTTGAGGCCGTCGCTCAAATGCTAGATATTGGGCATTTGCTGAACCGCAAACCAAAACAGCTTTCGGGGGACAGCAGCAGCGGGTGGCGTTGGGTCGAGCGATCGCCCGTCAACCCCAGGTTTTTCTCTTAGATGAGCCGCTCTCAATCTGGATGCCCAACTCCGGGACGATACGCGCGCTGAACTGAAACAGCTTCATCAGAGGGTGGGAATTACGACCATTTACGTTACCCATGATCAGGTAGAAGCCATGACTCTGGCAGACCAGATTGTGGTGTTAAATCAGGGCAGAATTCAACAGATTGGAGATCCTCAAACGATTTACAGCCAACCAGCCAACCGGATGGTGGCAACCTTTTGGGGAATCCTTCAATGAATATTTTGCAAGCAACCTATGACGGTTCTACGTTTCAAATCGGCGGACAATCACTTTCGTGTCCAGAGCCGCTTCGCAATCAACTTGAACCGAGTCAGGGACAGCGGTTTGACCTGGGTATTCGACCAGAACACGTGCACATTAGCTCTGAGGCAAATGCTATTAGGGTAGAGGTTAACCTTGTGGAACCCTTAGGACGGGAAACGTTGGTTCGTGCAGTTTTTCCAGGTGAAGAACCTGCGGTTGACCAGACGGTTAACATTCAGGTAGCGCCGGGAAACGGGCTGCAACTGGGCGATCGCCTTTCCCTTTCCTTCGACTTCGATCGCCTGTTTGTGTTTGATCCTGCGACGGGTAATACGCTTTATGGGGGCGTTAGGTAGTGGACAGCAGGAAGCAAGGGGTAGGTGGCTAGACTAACCCTTTGGATTGGAGGAATTCATGGGCGACTTCTCCGGCATCACGAAACTCTCCTTCCACCAGGTAATTCATGTGCTGCATTTCGTTAGCGGAGATTTTGCCTGAAAGCTGGGCGATCGCGTCCCGAAGTTGGGGATATTTTTCAATGTTGCCTGCCGCACGATCGGAGCAGCCTCATAGGGCGGGAAGTAATGTTTATCGTCTTTGAGAATTACCAAACCCAACCGAGCAATTTGCCCATCGGTGGAATTGCCCGCAATCAGGTCCACCTGCTTCTGAATAATTGCCCGGTAGATTAATCCCAAATCCATGACTTGAGGAGGTTTGGAGAATTTGAGATTGTAGGTTTTGGCCAGTCCAGAGTAGCCGTCTTCCCGCTCCAAAACTCGTAGCCAAAGCCGCCTCGCCACTGCGGAGTGTACTGTGTAGCCTGGGAAAGCGTTTGGAGGTTGTAACGCCGGGCATCGTCACCCCGAATAATCATGGCAAAGGTGTTTTCAAACCCGAGGGACGGCATGACGGCCAGGTTGAACTGTTTGGCGTAGATGGTTTGCAGGCGATGGAAAACCTCTTTGGGGTCCGCGATCGGTTTCTGTTTCAAAATGCCTGTATAAGCGCTTCCGGTGTACTCGATGTAAGCATCAATCTTGCCGCTAGTGATTGCCTGGTGACAAACTAATGAGCCTCCCAAGCGAGTCACATTAACCTTTAATCCAGTTTTGGTTTGAATCTGTTGTGCCAGCAGTTCACTCAAAATGTCCTGCTCCGTGAAGCTTTTGGAGGCAATGGTGATGTCTCCACCGTTGCTGTTTTGGGTAGAAGTGCAGCTAGCGATCGTTAGCACCAGTGCAATCGTCAGCAGAAAAAGGGCAAGAAGGCGTTTCATGGGGATGGGGAGCAGGGGAAGTGGGGGAATAGGGGAGATTTGATGTCTGTATTTTATATAGCGATCCTAAATGGATTGTGAGAAAGGATTTTATTGAAATCCTTTCTCACAAAAGCCTCTCAATCTCACAACTGATTTAGGACTGCCATATAGCAAAGTGTTGAGTGCTGAGGACTGAGTGCTGAGTGTGAAAGCCAGTCATTGCAACGCTCTCAGTAATTTGATTGTCCTAACATATAGCAGGACTGCTATATCAGTGAAACAGTTTGTCGGGTAGCGGTAATTTCTTCGTGCTGTGGATTACAGCAGAAACGTTGGATTAGTGGGACTGTGAGCAAATGACTACGGAAGATGAATTACAACCATCAAGCGCTACCGGGCTATTCTCAGCATTCCGGTTGTCAAATCAGCAGGTATGGACGCTGGCGGCGGGGCGATCGCTCTGCCAGGTTGGTTCTGGCTTGTTGAACTTCTACATGCCCATCGTATTTGTGAATGAAGCAGGGCTATCAGCGACCTCGGTTGGTTTCAGCATTGGGCTGATATCGCTGACAGAAGTTGCGGGGCACCTGCTGGGTGGACCAATGGCAGATTCCCCTCGATTTGGCCGCAAAACAACGCTATCGATCGCGGTTGGGCTAAGCATCATAGTGTCACTCCTTTTATCTATTACCCATAGTCTGCCGCTGTTGGTGATTTCCTGTCTGATTCTGGGTTTTAGTGTAGGAGGCTACTGGACTACTGTTAACGCTACAGTCATCGATATGACAACCCCTGAAGAACGGGGTCCGGCTTATGCGATCGTGAGTGTGGCGGACAATCTTGGCGTGGGCATTGGTGTTTTGGCAGGGGGCATTTCTGACTCTGACAAACCAACCGGGTCAATTAGTCTTTGTGGGATGTGGGCTAATCTATCTGGTATTTTTGCTCGTTGTGCAACTGGTCTTTAAGGAAACCCGTCAGCCTCCATCGGAGAGCAAATCTGCAACACAGGGAGTTTTAATGGCGCTCAAGGATAAGCGACTGCTCGTTTATTTCCTGGCAAATAGTTTGTTTACGACCTACGTTGCTCTGGTTACCAGTACGATCCCCCTTTATTTCACCAACTTTGTTCCAGCTGTGGGGGCCACGGATAAGGCACTAGCAAATACGGCCAGTCTGTTTACCTGGTGCTATATCGGGTTTGGAACATTATTACAGTTGCCTCTCGCTCAGGTTTTTACGTCCTTCAGGCATACTCGTGTGTTGATGATTGCGATGTTGCTGTGGGCATTGGGGTTCTTCCTGATATGGGTAACCGGAATTACTCCATCCGCTCAGTATCTTTGGGGAATTGTTGCTTTGTGCACCTTGTCGATCGCGTCAGTTCTGCATAAGCCGTTTGCCGCCGCACTCCTTTCAGAACTGGCTCCACCCTCCCTACGGGCAACCTATGTTGCCGTGGGTTCACAATCCTGGGCAGCCGGATTTTTTATCGGGCCGACGCTGGGCGGGTGGGCCATGGATCAGTCCCTTATGATCGCGGATAACTCGTGGCTCGTAGCTGCTGCAACCACTCTAGTTGGTTTACTGGTGTTGAAGAGTTTTGAAATGATGAAACCGGAACCAATCAGTGATGAGACTCAAGCTACGTAAAAACGGGTAAACCTGACTAATTTCTGACGCTGAATCGTTGTTCTAACCAACCAATTCCGTAATCGGCAATGAGGGCGATCGCGGCGGCTGGAACGGCTCCTGCCAAAATTAACTGATTATTTACAACGGAAATTCCCCGAAAGATAAACACCCCAAGCCACCTGCCCCAATTGCGGCGGCGATCGTTGCAATTCCGATGGCAATTACGGCTGCAACGCGCACCCCCGCCAAAATCACGCCCATTGCCAGGGGAATTTCAACCTGGGACAGCAGTTGCCAATCCGTCATGCCCATTCCACGACCTGCTTCACGAATGGCTGGATCAATGCCCATAATGCCCGTGTAGGTGTTGCGAATGATTGGTAGAAATGAATACATTGTCAGCGCCACGATCGCGGGGACGGAACCGATTCCCACCAACGGAATTAATAATCCAAACAACGCCAAACTGGGGATCGTTTGCGCGATGTTTGCAACTGCAAGAATCGGCTGACGAAACGCTTTTCTACGGGTAATTAAGACACCAGCGGAACACCAACTAGAACGGCAATCGCGATCGCAATCAGAACGAGCAACAGGTGTTCCCCTGTTCGCTGCAAAATCTCTGGACCGTATCGAAACAAGAAGAAGTTTTGCATGGTTAGGAGCAGAGATAAGGGGGCTGGGAAAGGATAAAGGATGAAGGATAAAGGATAAAATTGCTCTTCAACTCTCACGTTCAACTTAGAACTCGAAATTTAGAACTCAAATTTTTAGCTATAACCATCAAAGTTGGGACCTTTGGTATGGCTGAACCCCTTTGTTATTCGCTGTTTCTTCCGTGGCACCTGACCCCTAAAATCTGACCCCTGTTATGAAAATCAAAACGTTTCTCCCTCCTTCACGGGTTGCATCGTTTTGAGGAAGGTCTGTGCTTCGGGGTGGGACGATCGCAAAAGGCGTCTTTGGTGCCCAGAAACACCATCTCCCCAGCCTGCATGAGGCCAATTCGAGAGGCCAGGACAAACGCTTCTTGAATGTCGTGGGTGACGAAAACAACGGTCTTGCCCAACTCCTGCTGGAGTCGTTTGAACTCCTGCTGCAAGTCCAGACGAGTGATCGGGTCCAGAGCCGAAGGGTTCATCCATCAGCAAAATAGGAGGATCGGCGGCCAGTGCGCGAGCAACACCGACCCGTTGCCGTTGTCCACCAGAAAGCTGGTTTGGGTAGCGATCGGCAAATTGAGCAGGGTCTAACCCCACCAGGTTCAACAATTCGTGGGCCCGCGATTTTATTTGAAGCGGTTTCCAACCTTGCAGGGTGGGCACCAAACCAACATTGCGTTCGATCGTGAAGTGTGGAAATAAGCCCGTTTCCTGAATGACATAACCAATCTGACGGCGAAGCTGGATAGAGTCCCAGGCCGTTGTTGCTTTGCCCTGAACCCGCACCTCCCCGATCGTTGGCGTAATCAGGTTATTAATCAATTTCATGGTGGTTGTTTTGCCGGAGCCGCTACGGCCCAACAAAATGAGAAACTCACCAACTGGAACCGTGAAGTTTAGGCTGGAGAGCAACGTCCGTCCCTTGACTGCAAACCCTGCATTGTCAAACTCTACGGCGATCGCAGCATCATTATCTGATTGATGAATGCCAGTCTGGTTCATGCAGGAAACAGTCAGAACACTACCGTTAAAACGCAATAGAGACAGCTCCAAGCTTTAACATAAAGCATCGATTCTATAAATAATTCAACGTTCTTCAAATCTACCATTCTCCCAAGTTTAGACTATGAACCAGTGACTTCAATTTTTGGTAGTACCAAAGTCGTAAGGATTTTGGAGCCGTTAACGATGGTGGCTAACGCCGCGCATCATTACCTTTTAGGTCCACCCAATTTTTAAGCCTGAAGCTACTGAAAATACTGTCTAAACGCTCTTACAGTAGTTTCAAACGAGGAAACGAGCGTAAGAATCTATGTCTGCATCATCGGTACCCGATCCTCATTCCCCTAGTCCAAACACAGTTGCTGCCCTGCAATCCAGAATTGCAGAACTGGAAGCGCAATTGGAGCAGTGCCAGATGGAACTTCGGCAAGAGAGAGCAATTCAGCAACCGGCAGAATTCTCTACCGATCGCCATTTACAGGCGATTCTGAACAACGCGCCGATTTCGATTTTTGTTAAAGATACTCAAGGGCGGTATCTCATGCTGAATCCTGCGTGCGAAGCGTTTCTGGGGTATTCACAAGGGGAATTGTTAGGCAGAACTGACTATGACATTTTCCCATTTGAGATGGGAGACCGATGCTGGCAAAGCGATCAGCAGGCGTTGCAAGCTGACGAGGCCATCACCTTTGAAGAACAAGTTCGTTCTGGTGATGAAGAACACACGGTATTGGTCAAGAAGTTCAGACTTTTAGATACCGATGGAACCCCATTGCCGTTTGTGGCATTGCGATCGATATCACCGATTGTAAGCGGGCGGCGGCCGCTCTGAAAAAGAGTGAGGAACACTTGAGACTGGCTTTAGATCTGAATCAGATTGCCAGTTGGGATTGGTACATCGCAACCGATGACGTTATCTGGAATGATAATCACTTCCGCCTTCTGGGTTTGGAACCGGGAGCGATTCAATCAAGCTATCAGGAATGGCGCAATCGTGTTCATCCAGACGATATAGATAAGGTGGAACAGGATCTCGCTCGATCGTTGGCCCAGGAAGCAGACTACCGCCCGGAATTCCGCTTGGTTCTGCCCAACGGCAACATTCGTTGGGTAGTCGGTATGGGGCAGTTCATTTATGACGCCGCAGGACAGGCAGAGCGTATGGTCGGTGTGATGATGGACATCACCGAGCGCAAGCAGGCCGAGAAAGCCTTGAACCAATACAAACTGGTTGTCTCTGCAACCCCAGATGGGATCGCTCTGGTTAACCGTGACTATGTCTATGAACTGGTTAACCAAACCTACCTGCAATTCAATAACAAATCCCACGATGCCATTGTTGGGCATTCGATCGCTGACTTGCTTGGCGAAGAAGTGTTTCAAACTATCATCAAGCCCCGACTTGACCAATGTTTTGCAGGAGAAACGATTCGTTACGAAGCCTGGTTTACTTATGAGACGATCGGTCCTCAATTTATGAGAGTGACTTATGCTCCGTTTGTTGATTTGGATGGCCAAATTTCAGGAGCTGTTGTAAACGCTCACAATTTAACCGAGCTTAAACACACAGAAACGGCCCTACAAACTTCCGAAGCACAACTCAATGACATCCTTAACAGTGCGATCGCAGCTATTTTCAGTTTTCGGATACGTGCTGACCGCACCTGGGATTACATCTACTGCTCAGCCGGATGTGAGGAGATTTTTGGCTACACATCACAGGAATTAGTCGCGGATCGAAACCTCTGGCGATCGCGGGTAATGCCAGACGATTGGAAAACGGCTGTTGTGCCTGTTTTTGAACACATCTTTGCAGGACGTTCCGCCACAATCGAATACCGATTTCGTCACAAAGATGGAACTCTCCGATGGATTTCCGAAATTCACACATCTCGACGAGACGAAGCAACAGATAGCTGGATCGTCACCGTTGTTGCCACCGATATCAGCGATCGTAAGCGAACGGAAGCCGACCTGCGCGAGAAAGAGCAGTTTTTACGCAGCATTTACGAAGGATCCCAGGAAGCCATCTTTGTCGTTGACATGCTGGAAGATGGTGACTTTCGTTATGTTGGGCTGAATCCTACCCACGAACAACTGACCGGAATTCCAACGGAAGTGTTAAGAGGCAAGTCCCCGGAGCAGGTGCTTCCGCCAGAGCATGCTGCGGCAGCCCGACAAAATTACCAAAATTGTGTAGAGGCGGGTACTAGCATTGTTTACGAGGAATGCATGCCGTTTCTTGGCATCAATCACTGGTGGTTGACCCATTTGACGCCCCTGCGAGATGAGCACTCTCGTATTTACCGCATCATTGGTTCCAGCACCAACATCACAGCTCTAAAGCAGACTGAAGCTGCTCTGCAACGGAAAGCGATACAAGAACAGGCATTAAATCGGGTTGTAGAGGCGATACATCATTCCCTCGACTTGAGAACGATTTTTTCAACGGCTACGGCTGAGATTGCCCAGCTTCTGGGAATCGAACGGACAACGATTGTTCAGTATCAACCCGATCGCCAGTGCTGGGTTCGGGTAGCGATTTATATGGAAGGGCAAGAAATTCAGGGTGCTGAAGGCGAGTTTGAGATCCCTGATCGAGACAACCCGATTGCCGCCAAGCTGAAGCAACAGCAGGTTGTGCGAGTCGAACATGCCAGTGCTCTGACTGATCCCATCAATCAGGACATTGCTGGCCCTCCCTTCCCTTGGTTGCTAATCCCGATCGTGGTGAATCAATCCGTCTGGGGAAATCTTTCCTTACATGGAGGGCAACTAGCTGCTTTATTGCAGGATCAAGAAGTCGAACTTGCTTGCCGGATTGCCGAACAGCTTGCAATCGCTATCCACCAGGCTGACCTTTACCAACAAGTTCAAACCGAATTAGCGGAACGTCAGCGGGCAGAAGCCGCCCTGCAACAATTGAACGAAAATCTCGAATCGATCGTGCAGGAACGGACCAGAGAACTAGAAGCCTCCCAGGAAACCTTGCGGCAGAGTGAAGCACGTTTCCAAAAGTTAGCCGCTAATGTTCCAGGAATGATTTATCAGTACGTCCTCCACCCGGACGATTCCATGCACTTCACCTACGTCAGTCCCCATTGCCAGAAAATTTTTGAGCTTGCTCCAGAGGACTTTCAGCAGGATGCGGAAATTCTTCTTTCAATGATGGTTCCTGACGATATCGAGGCCTTGAACAGATCCAGAGCTACCTCGATCCAGACGAGGCAACCCTGCTCCCTAGAATTTAAGATAGTGACTCCCTCTGGCTTAACAAAGTGGCTTCAGGCAACGGCACGACCCACCTGGCAAAGCAACGGCGATATTTTGTGGGATGGATTGGCTCTCGACATCACAGAACGCAAGCAGGCAGAAGCAGAAATCCTAAAAAATCGTGATTTATTTGAAGCTGTCTTTAATCGATCGGCTGACGCCATCTTTCTGGTCGATGAGCGGCAGCGATTAACCCGAAATTGCAATCAGCGAGCAGTGGAATTGTTTGAAGCGAACAACAAGGAGGAGTTGCTCGGCATTTTAGGGTCGTCACTTCACAGAACTCCAGCGACAGCAGAGGATGTGGAGGCTCTTCGGGGAGAGATGGCTAGGGGTGGCTATTTGCATCAGGAAATTGAGTACCGCACTCTTAAAGGAGGAGCCTTCTGGGAAGTCTTGCCGCAAATGTGATTCAGGCTGGAAATGAGTCCATGATTTTGGTACGCATTACGGATATCAGTGAAGCAAAGCAGCGTGAGTCTCAGCGCAAACAGGTTGAAGATGCCCTACGCAAGAGCGAAGAACACCTTCGTTTAGCGATGGAAGCTGCACAGATGGGAGCCTGGAGCACCGATTTAGTAACCGGAGAGGAAATTTGGTCCGATCAATCCCAGATTCTCCTGGGCTTTGCTCCTGGAACCTTTGACGGGAGATTGGATACGTTTTTAACCGAATACATCCTGACGATCGAGCCACTGTTCAAAAGGCGACCGAGCAAGCCTTACAAACCGGAACGAAAGAGGTGGAGTATCGGATTGTTCTGGATGACCAGACGATCCGCTGGATTGCTGCAAAAGGTAGGGTTTTCTACGATGAGTCAGGCAAACCAGTGTGGATGAGTGGCGTTGATATTGATATCAGCGATCGTAAATTAGCCGAAGCTCAAATCCGGGAATCTCTTCAGGAGAAGGAAGTTCTTCTCAAGGAAATTCACCACCGAGTCAAGAATAATTTACAGATTATTTTGAGTTTGCTGAGGATGCAGGCTCGGCAGGCTAACAACCCACAGATAACGACTCTCTTTCAGGAAGCCCAGAACCGCGTGCAGTCAATGGCACTGATCCACGAGCAACTCTACCGATCTCTCGACTTCTCCCACATTAATCTCAGAGACTATCTTGAGACATTGACGTATAACCTGTTTCGTTCTTATGGTGTTGATCGCCAACAGATTGCCCTCACGATCGAAACAGACGACCTCCAACTCACGTTGAATACCGCCATTCCCTGTGGGTTAATTATTAACGAGCTAATTTCTAACTCGCTTAAGTATGCATTTCCGGAGGGGCAGCCCGGTGAGATAATTATTCGGTTAAAATCTATCGCTTCAGCCCCGATCGCTCAGATAATGCTAACGGTTGAGGACACCGGAGTCGGTATTCCTGAAAGAGTGGATTGGGAGACGACTAAATCCTTAGGTCTGCGGATTGTCCGAAATCTCGTTACCCAACTTCACGGTACGCTCACGGTCGATTGCAGGCAGGGAACCCAGTTTCAAATCTGTTTTCCTAACGCGCTTCAGTATAAGTGACCGATCGCCCATGGACTTAATTTCTTCCTCCTACAGCAATCAGTAGGAAGAGTTGACTGAACTATATAGAATCTATAGAAAAATAGATTTTGACTTGGGAGGGGCAGTGTGATTTTGATGTTTATGCTGTAGATAGACCCTCTTTATAAAATAACGTTCGGGCTGATTAACCCAACTTTTAATAAAAAATTGTCATGTCTTCTGTAAAAATTTTGGTTGTTGAGGATGAGCAGCTTGTCGCGGATGATTTGAGTGAGACGCTAAGTTCTTTAGGGTATGAAGTCGCTGCCCTGGCGTCGTCGGGAGAAGAAGCAATTCACCACGTTGAACAGCTCTCTCCCGATGTTGTGCTAATGGATATTCGATTGCCAGGAGCAATGGATGGAGTGGAAGCAGCGGCAGAAATTCAATCGCGCTTTCAAGTTCCTGTCATTTACTTAACCGCCAATGCTGACTATGTAACGCTTGAGCGAGTTAAGGCAACTCATCCCTATGGGTACATTCTGAAACCCTTTAATGAAACAACGCTATCCACGACGATCGACATTGCGTTGGCCCGTTACCAGGCGGAAACTAAAGTCCAAGATGCCTTAACGGTTGCTGAAACCAGTCGTAAAGAGGCCGAATCCCAAATTCAACGCAGAACTGAATATTTTTCAATGGCATCGCATGAACTGCGGAATCCTCTAACGGCCATTCAGTTCGCAACAGATTTCCTAAACCGCTATGGCGATCAGTTGCCTGAGCAGAAGAAGCAAAAATACCTCGATCGTATTAAATCGGCAACGACGAGCTTGAGTTACCTTCTTGAGGACGTGTTGACGCTGGCGCGGATAGACTCTGCCAATCTTCACTTCGAACCGGAGTTAATCGATGTAGTTCGCTTTTGTCAGGACCAGATAGAAGCCTTCCAGCTAAATTGCGGAAATCAATACACGTTGACGTTTATAGCCCAGGGCAGTTACCGAGAAGCGTGTTTAGATGAGAAGCTGTTGTGGCATGTACTCAACAACTTGCTTTCTAACGCAATTAAATATTCTCCCCAGGAAGCACGGTTACACTTCTGATCAACTGCGCGGATGAAGCCGTTTTCCTGCAAGTTCAAGACGAGGGGATGGGAATTCCAGCGGATGCTTTAGACCACCTTTTCGAGCCATTTCAGCGGGCGGGTAACGTCAGACATATTCCTGGCACTGGGCTAGGGTTGGCGATCGCAAAACAGTGTGTAGAACTACACGGTGGACGAATTGAAGTTGAGAGCGAACTCAACCAGGGCAGTACCTTCACCGTAATCATTCCCTGGGGCGGCCAAACAGCAGAACGTTAGCGATTAGGTTGTTCTATTTCTTGTCCAACAGAGTTCCGACCAGGCAGGCACCCGAAAAGTTAGTTCCACCCAGGTTGGCATTATCCAGTTCAGCGCAAAGCAGATTTGCGCCCGCCAGATTTGCGCCTGCCAGGTTTGCGCCCTGCAAATCAGCTTCTTCCAAATTGGCTTCATTGAGCAAAGCGCCCTGTAAGTCAGCCTGGCTGAGATTCGCTCCATGCAGATTGGCATTGCTCAGGTTTGCACCTCGCAAATCGGCACCCCGCAAATCAACTCCCTGCAGATTCACCCCCATCAAATTTGCTCCACTAAGAAACGCCCCGGAGAAATTTGCTCTGCTTAACCGTGCGCGCATCAGATTTGCACCCCGCAGGTTTGCACCTCGCAGATCGGCTTCTGTCAAATCTGCCTGCATCAAACTAGCCCCAGTCAGATTGGCGCGTAGGTCGCTGCCAGTTAGACGGCAACCAGTTAAATTTGCTCCTTCCAATGCTGCCCCGTTCAAGACTGCTCGACTCAAATCCGCACCCATCAACCGAGCACCTGCCAGATTGACACCTGCAAGGCTTTGATTAGACAAATCTTCATCCTCAAGATCGGCACCCGGAATAAAAGGGGTTGTATTGGAAGGAGAAATTTTTGCGGTCATTGTTTAAGTTTTAAGTTTTAAGTTTTGAATTGGGTAATCGGTAGGTGGTAGTTGGTAACTGGCGTTGGCGAGTTTGGGAAGATACTGGGGTGATGAATTACTTTATGAGTTTTCATCGTTTATCCTTACGAATATTCCCATTTCTCATCCTTCTCCTATCGGCTGTTAAAGAGATCTTCACCACAGTGTGAGTCGAGAAGCCATAGCCCAGCTGAAATTTTAGGCGTGTTGACAGATAAGTTGAGTCCTTGTTGAAAGCCATAGACAAGGAGAGCCAGGGTGTCTACCAGTTTTGGGTCCCACCGATCGCCCTGTTCCTGTTGGCATTCAGCCAGTGCTTTGGCCATCGCAGCTTCACGATCAGACGATGAGTGACGATCGCCTGAACTATTTGTAAGGAAATGCGCTAGCCGTTGTTGAAAGTCGGCGGCTAATCCTAAAATCCTGGACTCTAAAGGAATTTCGTCTCCAGCAAGACCAGCAGGTTGTCCGGCTCCGTTCCAATACTCGGTTTGGTGAGTAATGATCGTTGCGATCGCCCGTAATCGCGGCATCGTTCGTAGAACCTGGCCCCCTGGCACCAAGGGACAGCTGGGAGCAGTATCTGGTCCATCGTCTCCATAGCGACCAAAGCTGCTTGGGCTGAGTACCGTTTCCGTTTCTTGCAGCGGGGCGAGTCGATGGAGTAAACCTGCTAGTCTCAGGCGATTTAACTGCCAGGTGGGTAAATCGAGTAGATGACCAATCGCCTCTGCTAACGCAGCAACCTCCGTTGCCGCTGTAGGATTGCTCACGTCGGCCTGATCAATCAACTGCGCCATGCGCAAAAATGCTTGCACCTCATTGGAGAGCAAGTTGCTGTCCAAAATGTCTTGATGCAGCCCAGGAGATTGCTCACTGTGAATCACGGAGTCCAAATCTTCCTGACCCGCCTGAAGATAATCCACAACACGGGCCACGATCGGTCCTAAATCGTCTCGTTCAGCAGATTGATTTGCAGCGATATCATCGACTTGAGCCGAAAGCGTTTTCGCTAGTTCAGGGTTGTAGCGGCGAACGTGCTCGATCGCCAACTCCACGGTCTCTTTCACCAAATTGGCTTCAAATGTCCAGAAGCCATAGAATTTCCGTTCTAAATCGTGTTCAGGTTGCCCCTGCTTGCCATAGTCGGCTTCGGAAAGCTCCTGGCAAAGCACCATCGCCGTGTAGCTAGGAGCCAAAATCATCAGGTGCCATTCCTGCGCAACCGGATCAGATGCATCCAGATTGACCAGTTCTACATTTGAGCGCTGGCTGGTTGGATGTTCCGCGAATCCTGAGTCGGGTGACGCCATGATGACGATTTGCTGGGACCTTTCTGCCAGATCTCCGTAGCGATCGGCTTCCTGCAAATACCATTTGCCTCGTTGAAATGCCGTTACAACCAGCGGCTTGCTGCGACTGGTGAGGATGCAGTCTTCAAGGGCATGACACAGAGCAACCAGGGTGTTTTTGTAATAGACCCCAAAATTCAACGGTCGCTTGCCAACCTGACCCGGTTGATGAGCTTCCTTTAACTGGTACAGAATTGAGCCTTCTAGCATGGTAGGGAAATCTTCAGGCCAGCTTCAACCTCAAACACACTCTCCAAAGACGGAAAACCCATCCTCAGATTCTTTACATAAGTTTACCAGTTAAATGCGATACCGGGTAGCAGGATCCAACTTAAGAAATAGCTAAGGACTAGCCAGATTCAATTAGAACGTAGACACAGATCCCCAACTTCTGTGACAGGTTTATGAAGAACGGGCTGAGGAAAAACTACTCGAAATGAGTATCAGGAGCACTTGAAATGGTGATGTCATTGATTCCGTTCAAGTTGATGAAATACGACCCTGCAAAATACCACAGGCAATCAATCCGGTTAAAGGGCTATGACTATTCCAGGCTTCAACCATGCTAGCTGTAGGGTAAAAGCCTATGGTTCATCGTAGCAATACTAATTCCTTTGATTCTGGCTCGATCGGAGCGGTCAATGCGTCCTCCAAATCCGCCCGTCCCAAACGTTCTTCCAGGATTGCCATCACTTCTCGGCCAAAATCATTGGGGTTGCGTCGCCAGGCTTGCAGGCAAACTTCCCCAAAGAAGGAGCCAAGGGGTTCTGGGTTCCAGAGAAGCTTTTGACAGTCCAGGGAGTAATGTTCATCGGGTCGTAGCCCGGTCTCAGCATCTTTTGATCAAAGGCGTATTTTTCTAGATGGGTATGGGGCTGCAAACCAATGAAGAAGATGGCGGGTTCCACCTTGTCTGCGCCAAAAATACGCTCCAGTTCACGGTGGTAGGCGATCGTTTGACGGATGGTGTCAATCGTTTCGTCAATCACATTGAACGAGTAGTTAACCGAAACCAGATCGTTAAATCCAGCGGCTTTCAGGTCTCGACAGTTTTGCAGAACCGTCCGCAGATTGTAGCCCATCCGCATTTTGCGAACTAACTCCTGGGAACCGCTAGTAATGCCAATTTCGAAGTAGTTCATGCCCGTTTTTACCATCAGGTCGCACAGTTCTGGCGTCAGATTATCTGCCCGAATGTATGCCGCCCAATGGATGTCTTGCATGCCCGCATCCAACACTTTCTGCAACAGCTCCACCACGTCATCCATATATTTGCGGGCAGGAATCAGTTGGGCGTCGGTAAACCAGAAGTTGCGAATGCCGCGATCGTACAACTGGCGCATTTCGGCAACCACTTCGTCAGCGGGATTAATCCGTACCTGCTTACCTTCAATGACCGTGTAGATGCAGTAGCAGCAGTTATGCGGACAGCCCCGTTTGGTTTGTACGCCAACGTAAAAATCTTGAGCCTGTAAATAGTATTCAAACTCGTGCCAAATAGTTTCGATATATTCGTAGTCGCAAGCCGTTTTTTCAATTGGCGTCGGCGTTTCATGGATCATCTGATCGCGCGGTTTCGTCTGCCCCACAACATAACACCGCTCATCCAGAAAATTCTTGCCTTGCAGCAGCTTTTCTAATAGTGCTTCCCCTTCTCCCACCGAAACAATCGTTCCCTTGGGCAGACTCTTTCCGAGTTGCTCATAGAAAACGCTGACGGCACCACCCCCAACAACGGAGCGAACCGCTGAGTTGTATTTCTGCGCCCGTCGCATTCCTCGCTTAATTAGGCCCAAATTGCGCCAAAGCTCTCCGTAATAGCCTTTTGCAACGCGCAGTAGCCCGATCGCGCCCCGCAGTTTCACCAATAGATTACGTGCGTAGAAAAATTCAAACGTGTGCTGGAGGGGATTACCACCGCGTCCGCCGACGGGTGCATAAATCTGAATATCGCGCCAGGAGAAGACAAGCAAATTTGGCTGAAACTCGTCAATGCACGCATCCAACGCGGAGGCATAGTCAAGCGGTGGCACTGTGCCCAAATCGAAGATACGCTGCTCCACCTCGGGAAATAGCTTATGTACATGATCTGCCAGGTACACAACCCCGATCGGAAAGATTGGATTGCAGGGGAGACGAACGTAAAGTATGCGGCTAGTCACAGTTCTCTCCTTCGCAGAAATTCTGAAAACTTTTCATATAACTTTACGATACCACTCTCACAGAAAATGGGCATGGGGTTACGAGTGGAGGTATCGAAAGCTAGAAAAGAGGATTAAAAATTTTGAATTCTCAGCACTAAATTCCTATCTCTGAGTTTGTCTTCTGCCTCATGTCTGCTTGATTGACAGGCGATTTAACGTTTCGTCTGCCTTTCGGATGAATTAAACCTAAGCAGATTGGTTGGTAATCGGATTTACAGCGCATGGGATCACGGAGTGTTAGCTTGGGAGAGTCCTTCTCACGTCGGTGTAAGCTACACTATGGCTCAGATTTTTGATCCGCTGCCTGCGGATAGCGCTAACCCTATTGTTTGCTGCTATGTAAATGCCACCAGCCGAATTCAGATTGTACGTATAACCAACATTCCTACCTGGTATTTTGAACGAGTTGTTTTTCCGGGTCAGCGTCTGGTATTTGAAACATTGCCAGAGGCGATGCTTGAGATTCATACAGGCATGATGGCGAGTGCAATTTTGTCAGACACAATCTCGTGTTCGCGCCTGCGTATTCATGATGAGGTGATGGACTCTCTAACTTCTGAGGAGCAGCAGCGAATTGAGGAAATGAACGACGGAGTTGGTTCAGAAAATGGAAAATCAGAACCAGCGGCAATTACGCCATGACTATGAATTTATTTTGAAATGACAATTTAGAGCATTGGTTTTGGTGATTCGAGTTGGATTTAATAAGCTTCATTCGAAATAAAAACGTTTACTAACTTTACTTACGTTCAGACTCAGACTCAGAGACTCTTGATAGCTCGGCTGTAAAATCCCCGGTTTAATCTGCTTATTTCAATCTGGCTATTCCCAATCCTCCAGCTCAAACCAGTACTCGACTAGAGCTGTCACTTGGGTGCGTCTGGCTTCAAACGTCGCCGCTGTCCACATGAAAATTAGACCTAGCGTGCCAATCACTGCCCACAGCAGCAGTGAGTAGTCGTTGATGAAAAGCCATAGCTGCCGCAGCACCTGAACGATGAACGCAAGGGTTCCGATATACAAAAATGCGCGTACTTGAAGCAAAATACCTGCCAGGATGAACCCGATCGCAAGCCCAATGCTGAGCATACTGACCACGATCGGCAAGAAGCCCCTAATTCCAACCTCAGACTGATAGAACGCCGTTAGACAAGCGAGTCCTGTTGCCAAACAGCGAAGCAGATGCCGTCTGTCTCGTTCTGTGGGCGATCGCAACGTCGGATCGATCTGGGCAACGTATAGCAGAGAGGCACTCAGCAATACGGCAAACCACAACGGTTCCGCTGCATTGTGAGTATTGAGAAAGCGGATTCCTGCCCAGTCTGCCAGCAAAACGCTGAGATAGCTGAGGCGCACCTGCCGCTCAGATTTGGCTAACCATGCGTAAAATGCTGCACCAATTAACAACCCCTGTAGGGCAATGCCGCTTGCAGTTAACAGGGTTGCGACTAGAGGCAAAATGATGGTTGTCCGTCGCCACGGTTCCCGATACCAACCCCACGTTTGCCAGGGTGCCAGGTAAAGAAGCAGAGCGACAGCCGCCGCGATCGCCCCTCCCCATTCGACCAGGAATCGATCGGGAAGCAACAGGTAGAGAAGATAGGCAAGGGCGATGCTAGCTTCTGTAATTCCGACGTAGGTCCAGGTTAGGAGTGAGGAGTGAGGGGTGAGGGATGAGGGGTTGGTGAATTGTGAATTGTGAATTGTGAATTGTGAATTGATTCTGACCCTTGACCCCTGATCCCTGACCCCTCACCTCTCACCCCTAACCCCTCACTTCTAACGCCCCAACGCCCATTGCCCATTACCAACGCATACCCTGCGAGAACAGCCGCGACGCCGACCCACCACCATTCCCCTTGTCTACTGAGGGAGTTGAAGGGAGCGCCCAGCAAGAAAATGCTACCGATCGCCCAGTGGACATGGGCAACCACCAGCACATCTACATCCGGAAGGCGAAGATAGGATGAGAGCCAGGGAAGCAGGATACGAACCGCGAGCGCAATAAAACCTGCCAGTGCTGCCAGTGCCACGATCTCATCTCCAGGGCTGCCTCCCTTGACTTGAAACAACTGGTAGAGCAGCAGTTCATAAGCACCAAAAGAAACACCAAAACCGAAAGAAGGGTCAGGGGTTTATAAGCCAGCGATCGACGACCGATTCCCATACCAACCAGCGCAGCGGCCAGCGTGTAAAGGCCCATAGAGGCTGTAAACGATCGATGGGCGAGAAACAGCCCAAAAATAGCGTAGAGGAGGGGAATGAGGGTGAGACTGGAAGGATGAGGGATGAGGGATGAGGGATGAGAAGGCGAACCCTCTTGCTCGATGCCCCCTGTCCTCCATACCCCGTACTCTACTCCTCTGACCCCTATTTCTCCCTATCCACCAATCCCCAAGAAACTGGGTAGCTAATCCGAGGGCAAGGTTGGTGATCGCTAAGGTATCGAGCGATCGACCATTGAGGGCAAGAAACCCTGTAATCAGAAGCTCTAGACTCCAGGCAAGGAAGTATAGTCCGCCTGTAAGTGGAGCTTGCCAAACGCGAAGGCTAACTCCAACCAGCAAAATGGCCGCAGCTGAGACGTATTGCCATCGGGCAGAGTCCCAATCCAAGTAAGTAACGAGATTACAAATCGTCAGTAGCAGCAGGGTAAGGCCAGTGAGAATCACGGCCCAACTGTCAGTCGCTCGCCTGTAAAGCTGCGAAAGAACGGTTTGTTGTTGTCTTAACCAACTCCACACCAGCCAAAGGAGGAGCGCACTGATCGCGGGTAGACTGACAGCCCATTCGATCGTCAATTTTTCGGAAAGTGCTTCCCAGGCAGCAACGGCTGCAAACCCCAAACCGAACCATACTGTAACCCAGGCAGCAACCAAATGCCTTAGCTGATAAGTGTTCAGCAGCATGAGAAGCGTTGCCATACCCAGACCAAGCAACCGTTCTGCTCCGGAACTCAGCGTTAGATTTTGAACGAGAAACAGGGCAACAACACTGAGCCAACTAGCTAATCGAGGTTGCCAAAAATATCTGCGGTAGCCCAGAAATGTCAGGGCTACAGGCGTCAACAACCAGCGACTACCCCAAACATTGTTGCCTAACCAGGTTTCTCCCAGCAGAAGCATGTAGCTCAGCATTGCCAGAGCAAGACCAGCGTACCAGGCAGATTGGGACCAGATGGAGGGAGGGGTGAGAGGTGGGGAGTGAGGGGGATGAGGGATGAGGGATGAGGGATGAGGGAGTTGGAGAATTGTGAATTGTGAATTGTGAATTGTGAATTGATTCTGACCCCTGACCCTGACCCCTGACTCCTGCCTTCTGGCCCCTGACCCCTGATTTCCCACGCCCATCAGCGCACTAAAGGCCCATTCCACCAACATGCCAAACAAGAGAACAGTGGCCCAATTTTGAAGGCTCAGGTTGGGAAAAATCTGGCGGATGCAAGCGGCGATCGCGGCCAGGCCGGTGCCGTGGGTCAGGTAAATCAGAGGACCTTCTGGGCGGGTGCGCCTGCTGATGACAACGCCCGTTAGCGTCAGGGTGGAAAGTACCAGGTTGATCGATCGCACCAGGGAGTTGCCGCTGCTCAGGGCTACCAGAACAATTCCCAATGCCAGCGCCAGGAATTCTGCCTGGTTTGCCAGGTCAGACCGTTGCCAGCGACGCAGGTTGAATGCCAGAACCACCGTTAACAAAAGGTAGGGAAAGAACCAAAGCCCCAGCAGTGCTACGGGCATCGCTTCAGGTCCGGCAAGCCGAGTACAGGTATCGATTAGCTGCTGTTGCCAGGTTGGCGGAACAACGCGCCAAATCAGCCAGACAGCCTGTAAACCAACCAGAAACCCCGCCGTTAGATACTGTGCCTGCCCCGATCGCAGCAAATAATCCACCAGTAGCCACAATCCCAAACCACTGATCGCAATCGCCTGCCAGGGAGGAGTAGTCATTACGGTGACAAACCAACCCGCCAGCAGTAATCCAGTTCCTACCCTTGCCCAAACTAGGCGGGCAGCATTTCGGCGCGAAAGCCAGCACAATAACCAACCGCAGATTCCCGCTGCCAACCCTAAGCGTGTAATGGGAATGTGAACAACAAAAACGGCTCTAGCAATGAGCAGCAGGGTGCTGAAGGCAACAGCGATAAAGCCGGAGGAGAGAGGGAGGGGCGTGAAGGATGGGGATGAGGGATGAGGGATGAGAGCTTTGAGGTTCAAGTTCTGAGGGTTGAGCTGGTTCTGTCGTCTGACCCCTGACCCCTGATTCTTGACTCCCGACTCCCTATCCTGGTAGGCCAACGCCAATGAGGCTCCAACAGTTCCCAGGTACGTGGCAACTAGCGGAAAACCCTGCCAGTGCCAGCCCCAATGAAGCCAGTTGAGCGCGATCGCTGTTCCTACAATCAGCCAGGTATTGCTTGGTTCAGTCGAATTCGGTTTAAGGAGGTGAACAGTAATTGCCGTGAGTACCGCTGCGGCAATGAGGGCGACAATCAAACCTGAAGTACTCTGGTTGAGCCGAAAACTGTCGATCATCCAGAAGTTGACGGGGATGATCAGCAGCGTCGCGATTTGCAGCATGCGGCTGGTCAGGCGCAGGTTCGATCGCCGACCTGTAAAAATGCTCACCACCCAGAACACCAGGGTATAGGCCAGCAGAATTCCGTACTGTCCAACCACGGAAAAGTTTCGCCACTGGCTGGCTGTCAAAACCCCCGAGGATACTACCACCATGAACACGCCCAAAAACAGCAGCCAAACGACGCTGATTTCGGCCATGAAGGATTGCATCAGCTGAGCGATCCATCCGACTGGCCGAGGTAGAGGAGCTGAACTGCCTTCTGGAACGGGCGATTGTTCATCCAGATCGGGGTAACTGGCAAGAAGTCCTGGTTGGTCTGTGAGGCTACGGCACTCCCTTCCTGAATTGGGCAAACGAGATTTTCCTCGCACAGTTGCCGAACCGTTTCGTCTGATAGCAATCCCAGTCTTAACCAGACATCCAGACCCTCCAAAAAAGATGGATGAGCCGATCGAACAACCAGTTCCAGAATAATGGGGCGATCGGAAGGGAAGCCATCAACCAGTCATTGCTTTAGCGTTGCTAGGCGATTATTCAAGGCAGTGCGTGCCTGTTCCCGGTCGTCGAAATGAATCTTTTCAGTCCCCAATATCTGATAGTCTTCATGGCCCTTTCCGGCAATGAGTACGCCATCTCCTGGCTGAGCCTGCAAAATTGCGGTCCGAATTGCTTCAGCTCGATCACCAATCACTTGAATCGACGTCGTTGGGCGCGTTGCTGCATCGGGAATGCCCGCTACGATATCCTGCAAAATCCGTTGCGGGTCTTCAGTGCGAGGGTTATCGGAGGTGATAATCGCCTGATCTGAAAGGTCAGCCGCAATCCGTCCCATTTGAGGGCGCTTGCTCCGATCTCGATCGCCGCCGCAGCCAAAGACACAAATCATCTTGCCCTGAATAAATGGGCGCGCTGCCTTCAGCAAGTTTTCCAAGCTATCAGGTGTATGGGCATAGTCCACAATCACGCTAATGTCTTGATTGGAAGAAATCTGAACTTGCTCCATCCGTCCTGGCACCCCGCTAAACTCTGGCAGGGCTGCAACAATTCCATTCAGGTCTAAACCCAGATACAGAGCAGCTCCAACCGCCGCCAGTAAGTTGGAGAGGTTAAACTGCCCAACTAAGGGCGATCGAAAGGCCGCTTCTCCTGCGGGAGTGTGCAATATGCCGCTGACTCCATCAGGGCCATACAACAGATCACGAGTCCACAGATCGGCGCTCGTGTCTTGAGTACTGTAGGTCCAGACTTGCTCCCGTCCTACCTGCTCAATCAACTGCCGTCCATAGGGGTCCTCTAGATTAATCACCGCCTGACCTTTTAAGTAACCCGGGCTGAACAGCAACGCTTTCGCCGCGTAGTAATCATCCATATCGCGGTGAAAGTCCAGATGGTCCTGGGTCAGGTTTGTAAACACTGCCACCTCAAAGGGACACCCCAACACACGTCCCTGAGCCAGCGCATGGGAGCTAATCTCCATCACCCCGTACTCACACCCGGCAGAGCGGGCTTCTGCCAGTTGTCGCTGAAGCTCAATAGCGAAGGGAGTTGTATGAGCCGCTGTTTGTTGATAACTGCGCCAGCGAGCGTAAAGGGTTCCCAATAGAGCCGTTGGCTTTTGCGCCTGATTTAACAAAAATTCGATCAGGTGAGTGGTGGTTGTTTTGCCATTGGTACCCGTTACTCCCACTAGCCTCATTTGCTGAGCAGGATAGTTATAGAAAGCTGTCGCCAACTGAGCGCACGCTTGAGTCATGTCGCTGGCGGAAAGAATAAGGGGAGTGGGGAGTGGGGAGTGGGAGGTAGGAGAATTTTGAATTTTGAATTTTGAATTTTGAATTAGTTCTGACCCCTGGCCCCTGGTCCCTGACTCCTGTTCCCTAGCCTTTTCTGCTGCCTGGGGAGAAATGACTGCCGCGATCGCTCCGGCTGCGATCGCGCTTGCCCAAAAATCTCCACCATCTACTCGCGTTCCTGGCATCCCTATAAACAAATCTCCCAGTTGGCACGCATGGGAATTGGTAGCCAACCCTGTTACCTCAGCATCTAGCGCAGGGTGGTCTGACAATTCGCTGATTTCAGAAACAGTAGCCAGTAACTCTCGCAATTTCATGTCAGAGTGCTCCTCACAACATCAATTAAGGGAGTCGGGATTTGGAAATCGGGGATGGGAGAAGATGTTTTTATCCTTATATCCTTCATCCTTTATCCTTTCCTTCATCCCTCTACAAATATTTCCTCAACATCTGCTCTAACTGCTGCACTGTAGCACGGGGAGAAGGGCGGGGAATGGGAATCGCCTTGGGAATTGAATCCAAATTTTCCAGCTCTCCCTGTGTCAGATTTTCTATCGATTTTCCCGCCTTCCCATTGCCGACTCCCAACTCCCCGCTTCTCATTAAAACCAATACAGGAATTTCATACTGATACGCCTGAAACCAATCTTCACGAGTCGTGATATCCCGCACCTCAAGCCTAAAATCCAGACTTTGGGTTTGTTCTAGTTTCTCCTGAAGACCCTCACAGAGATGGCATCCTGGTTTGCTGTAGAGGATTAGCACAACGCTCATTCTGATTCACCAAATTGCTGCTAAATCACTATTGAAAGTTACCTGTTTCATGTCCCAAGTCTCAGCCCGATCGCCTATGCCAAAACTATCCGTAGTTCGGTATGGTAGAAAAGCAGAAGCTCTAAAGGTAACTCCTGACTCGACGATGAATCAATCTATTGACCCGCTGACCCAACCCGCCAGCCTGGACCTGAAGAAGCTCAATCAGAAATTTGAAAACTCCAACCCAAAAGATACCCTGGCCTGGTGTGTGATCAATATTCCCACGGGATTGGTCCAAGTCAGTGCGTTTAACGTCGATGATATGCTCATCACGGATCTACTCTATCGGGAGCTAAAGCCGACCTACCCTGTTCCTGTAATGTTTCTGGATACGCTTCATCACTTTCCTGAAACGCTTGAACTGGTAGCGAAGGCAAAACACATCTACAATCTGAACCTGAAAATTTACAAAATTCCCGATGTGGGCACCCGTGAATCCTTCGCAACAAAATATGGAGACTCATTGTGGGATAAGGACATCGATCAATTTTCTCAGTTGACTAAAATTGAGCCGCTGCAACGGGGTTGGCTGAACTGGGGACGATCGCCTGGATCACAGGCCGACGACGAGATCAGGCAAATAGCCGATCCGATATGGCCATTTTTGAGTTAGACAACCAGCAACGCCTGAAGGTGAATCCTTTAGCAAATTGGACCCGCAAGGAAACCTGGGCCTACGTGTTTGAACATGATGTTGTTTATAATCCGTTGCACGATCACGGCTATCCCAGCATTGGCGATCAACCCATTACGACTCCCATTCACCAGGGTGAAGATGAGCGCGCTGGACGTTGGCGCGGAATGGATGGCAAATCTGAATGTGGGATTCATATTTAAGTTTCTGCTAACTTCTGGCTGACAAATTGTTCTAATGAATAACTTGTCATGGAAGAACTTAAAGAGTAAGGCTTCGTTACTAGACTAATGCCGGGGACTTCCCCCTACCAAAGCATTTTCTTCGGCACAGCGTCGCAGAAAACACTTTGTCCCCCGCTATGTGGGGTCTCAACTCCCTCACGCCCCTGAATAAGAGGTCTGGGGAACTTGCGCCATCCTATTTGTGATGTCCAGGGAAGCTTTAGCCAAAGCGATTAGAGCAGCTACCCTATCAAATCCAAACCACTGCTGTTCTCCCCTACCACCTGTCACCTACCACCTATTACCCACGCCTGACCAAGCGTTGCGCTTGAAAATAGGGCTTAAAATAAAACCCTGTCATGTGTAATGGTGATGGGCTTTGCTTTCCCCAATTCCTAACTCCTATGGTCAAAATCCTCCACCTATCTGATATCCATCTGGGAAGCGGATTTTCTCACGGTCGGATTAATCCTGAAACTGGTCTGAACACCCGTTTAGAGGATTTTGTCAATACGCTAGGGCGCTGTATCGATCGCGCCATTTCGGAACCTGTTGATCTGGTGTTGTTTGGTGGTGATGCGTTCCCGGATGCAACACCGCCGCCCTTTGTACAGGAAGCCTTTGCTAGCCAGTTCAGACGATTGGTGGATGCCCAAATTCCGACCGTGCTGCTGGTAGGCAACCACGACCAGCACGCTCAGGGACAGGGAGGAGCCAGCCTCTGCATTTATCGCACGCTTGGGGTACCAGGGTTTATGGTGGGCGATCGCCTGGAAACTCACCACATTCAAACTCGCAATGGTCCCGTTCAGGTCATTACCCTTCCCTGGTTGACTCGCTCCACGCTGTTAACCCGTCCTGAAGCTGAGGGGCTGTCTATGGGAGAGGTTGGGCAACTGTTGATTGATCGCTTGCGGGTTGCCCTTGAAGGAGAAATCCGTAGACTAGACCCTGATACCCCAACCGTTTTGCTGGCCCATCTCATGGCCGATACCGCCTGTTATGGAGCTGAGCGCTTTTTGGCAGTGGGCAAGGGGTTTACCGTTCCGCTTGCCCTGCTAACACGAACCTGTTTTGATTACGTGGCACTGGGGCATGTGCATCGGCATCAGGTTCTTTGCGAACAGCCTCTGGTCATTTACCCTGGCAGCATTGAACGGGTTGATTTCAGTGAAGAAAAGGAAGAGAAGGGATTTGTCCTGGTTGATTTAAAGAAAGGCAACACGCGCTTTGAGTTCTGCCCGCTGCCAGCACGGGTGTTTAAGACCATCAAAGTTGATCTGTCAGAAGCAGAAGACCCTCAGACAAAACTACTGGCCGCATTAAAGCCAGAGCTGATTCAGAATGCGGTTGTGCGTCTGGTTTACCATCTTCGGGCTGAGCAATTGGAGCAGATTGACAATCCATCAGTTCATCAGGCGTTGAGTCTTGCCCACAGTTACACGATCCATCCAGAGCTGGTGAGTCAGCTTGCCCGTCCCCGTCTACCGCAGCTTGGGGTGGGCAGCGGCATCGCTCCGCTGGATGCGCTCAAAACCTACCTGGAAAATCGGGAAGATTTGCGGGAAATTGAATCAGAAATTTTAGAAGCCGCCCACAGCCTGCTGTCTGAAGAAGAAATGAGATGGCAAGATTTGGCTGAGACAGAATCGGAGTCAGATTCAGCGGAGGACTTGCCCTCAGCAGAAGCTTTAGACATCCAAAATACCCAACTCCGCTTGCTGTGAATGGAGCAGGGGTCAGGGGTCAGGGGTCAGGTATCAGGAATGGGAAAAGCTTTTCTGAGAAAGCGACGAATGCGCAAGAGCCACCGTTGTAAAGGACTTAAAGAAGAGGATGCAGGACGCGATCGCTCCTCATTCTCGTACTCTATCAACGGGGATGCATCCACTACTTCATAAAGGGAATACTCGCCGCTTTTGCCGGGGATTTGTACCAGAAACTGTTGATTGATAACAACCTGTTGCTTGACCTCGTTGTAGGCATCTTCAGAAATCAGGAACGTGGTGCCAAGGGGTTTGTTGGCGGCTTCAATGCGGCTGGCGAGGTTGACCGCATCCCCGATCGCGGTCCACATAGGATTATTGGGGTCGCCAATGGTACCAATGACGGTATTGCCAAAATGAATTCCAATCCCGATTTGCAGACGACGGTGATAAAGCGCTTCCAGGGAAGGGTTCAAGCGCTCCAGTGCCTCCAGCATATCCAGCCCAGCCCGGACTGCCCGTTCTACGGCCCGACCGGGATTGTTGACCCCAAATAGCGCCATAAACCCATCGCCCATGTAGACATTAATCAGGCCGCCATGACGGTGGATCTGCTGGGCCATAAGCTGAAAGTAGCGATCGAGGACATAAATCACGTCATAGGGCAGCAGCGATTCCGAAAACGATGTAAATTCGCGAATATCGGCAAACATAATCGCAATTTGCTGCTCTTTGCCTTTGAGACTGGGCGCAATTTTGCCAAAAGCTTCATCGTGAAAGATGCCGATGTCGTGGGCATCCAGAGAAAGTCGTCGCAGCGTAATTTTGCCCTCCGCGACAATCTCTGTTTGACAGGCAAGCCGAACCTCGGGGGTGAAGTGTAGTCGCTGGGCTAAATCCTGTTCGGCTGCATTGCGGGGACTGCAGCACTCCAGTCCTTCGGTGATTAATACTCTACACGTTGAACAACGGGCATTTCCACCGCAGATGTGGGTGTGGGGAATCCCTGCGGCCAGGGAAACATCCAGCAGTGTAAACACATCCTGTTCTGGTTCAATCAGTTGTTCATCCGGCAGATAATAGACTTGAGGCATACAGGATTTTTTGGGCACCTGTTGTGAATCTACCTTTCATTAATCCCCAAATCCGGACGACACTTATCCGTGAGCTACCTAAGAAGTGCTTTAAAACCCGCAAACTTTGATTGAGGGCAGTGCTGAGTGCTGAGTGCTGAGAAAAGGCGAATACTCAGTCCTCAGCACTCAATCATCAGCACCTTATAAAGCACACCCTAGGGTTCTCCAATCAGTGTAAATGCAGCCCAATCACTGGGATTTGGGTATTGTTTCAATGTTGTTAGCATAGCCTGACGCAGTGCCTGCGCTTTGTCAGGCTGGCGCTGTAAATTCTGGTAAAACTCCTTCATCAGAGAAGCTGTGGGGGCATCAGGAATACTCCAAAGAGAGACAACAACGCTGGGCACCCCTGCGGTAATGATGGAGCGGGACAATCCGATAACGCCATCCCCGTAATCGAGCCGCGTCCGGTATCGCAGGCACTGAGGATAACGAGTTCAGCACGCATTGGTAAATCCAGAATTTCGCTAGCCGTAAGCAGTCCATTATCGGTGCTGGAGGGTGCGAGGGCGATCGCGCCGGGTACTCCCAATCCCTTAAAGTCATCCAACAATCCATGCGTCGCCAGATGAACAATCTGGACCTGGGGCATCTGCTGAATTACAGCGGCTTTGGTTGCCTGACTGCCCGCTAGTGCCTGAGTGTTTAGAAGTGCGGCGATCGCTTTCGCTTCCTGCTCTGCTCCTGGCAATGCTGAGGCTTTGTTGCAGGGTTGCGATCGCCGTTTCGTAATCGGCCTGGGCAAAATAAGCGGTCCCCAATGCCCGCAGAGCCGCAACTTCCTGTTTCCGGTTTTTCAGTTCGCGGGCAATGGTTAAACTTTGCTGGGCCGATTCCGCTGATTTCTGGAAATCGCTGGTTTTGTAATAAAACGCGGCCAGATCTTCCTGGGAGGATGCTTCTCCAGCACGGTCTTTGACTTGCTTGGCCAGCGTCAGATTTTGCTGCTGAAGGGTCAGCGCTTGGGCAACATTTCCCTGATTCAGGTAAACCTCACTCACGGACTTCAGCAAACGCCTGACCATTCGGTAGTTTTTGAGCTGTTGGGCGATCGTCAAACTTTGCTCGTAAACCTTTATCGACTTGAGGTAGTCTTTCTGCGCCTGATAGACGTTTCCCAAACGTTCCAGCGCAATTCCCTGACCGTAAAGAAACTTGGTTTCCTGGGCGATCGTGAGGCTTTGCTGGTAGTAGTCAATGGCTTTGGGATACTCGCCTTGATCAAACGAAACGTTTCCGAGACTGCCTAGAACTGTTCCTTCGCCGTAACGGTCCTTCAGTTCACGGGCGACCGTGAGGCTCTGCTGATAGTTGTCCAACGCCCTGGCAAACTCGCCCAAGGATTTGTAGGCAATTCCCAGGTTGCCCAAGGCGGTTCCCAGTCCTCGCTGATCCTTAAGTTCGGGGCAATTGCTAGGCGTTGCTGGTAAAGATCGATCGCTTTGGCATAGTCTTCTAAACCGAGATACACGTTGCCCAGATTCCCCAGAACCCGACCTTCCAAAAACCGATTCTTGAGTTCCCGCGCGATCGCTAAGCTCTGTTGATAAAGCTCCAACGCCTGCGGATACTGTCCCCGGTCTTCATATATCGTTGCCAGACTGTTTAGGTGATTGCTTCCAACGAACGATCGCCCAGTTCCCGCGCGATCGCCAAACTCTGCTCATAGGAAGCGATGGCCCGATCGATGTCACCCAATGCAGCGTAGGCCATCCCCAACTCTGTCAGAACCTGACCTTCCCCTCGTTTGTCTTTCAGGTTTCGGTAAATCGTTAATGCTTGCTGGTAAAGCTTAGAAGCCGCTTCATATTGCCCCCTGTCGAACTGTTCAATGCCCTGGCGCAGCGATGTTCGGCATCGGTCTTTTGGTCGCTTACAGCTTGAGCGAGGGTGAGTGGAACAACAGAACCGCTCTTTGCAGGAGTGCTGTATAAGATAGCGAATCCAATTACGGCTAATGAGGGCACTATTCGACAAAGTGCGCTCATTCCGCTGCATGAACCCTTCTTGCCCGTACCCTGTCCCCTGTCTCCCATACCCCAATTTCTGCTTAAAGCAATGTAAGCCCTTAAGCGGTTTATCTGGAAAGCCATTGCGCTGAAACGTCAGTAAAGTACTGCCAACTTTACTCAACGCTTCAAGAATTGAGTAGATCTAGCAATTGCGCTTCCGTTAGCTGCGCAACGCCCAACGCTTGAGCCTTTTCCAGTTTGGAGCCTGCTTCTTCTCCGACTACCAGATAATCGGTCTTCTTGCTAACTGAATCGGTCACTTTACCGCCCGCATTTTGGATCAGGGTTTTGGCTTCATCCCGCTTGAGGGTGGGGAGAGTTCCGGTGATGACGAAGGTTTTGCCAGCTAGGGAGTCGGGAGTTGGGAGTTGGGAGTCGGGGGTCGGAGTGAAACTGTAGACCTGCGGTTTGGAGGCGCTGGATGAGATCCTGGTTGGCGGGGGTTTGGAACCATTCGTGGACGGCCTGAGCGATTTCGTTGCCAATGCCGTAGACGGAGGCGATGTTTTCAACGGTGGCGTTTGAGAGCGATTCAACGTTGGGGAACTGGATTGTAAGGGTCTGAGCGTTGACGCTGCCCACATGGCGAATTCCCAGTCCATAGAGCACACGTGACCAGGGTTGGGACTTGGATTGTTCGATCGCGCTTACCAGGTTTTGGGCCGACTTCTTGCCCATGCGCTCCAGGGTTAGCAGTTGCTCAGCGGTCAGGTCGTAGAGGTCAGCGATCGAATGCACCAAACCGTTATCCACCAGTTGAATCACCCACTTCTCGCCCAGACCTGCAATATCCAGTGCATCACGGGAAGCCCAGTGTTCCAATCCTTTGCGTAAAATGGCCGGACAGGAGGCATTGATGCAGCGAGTAACGGCTTCATCCTCCAGCTTGACCAGGGGTTGACCGCACTCGGGACAGTGGGACGGCATCTCAAACGGTTGGGTGCCGGAGGGACGTAGTTCATACAGCACCCGCACCACTTCGGGAATAATTTCCCCGGCTTTGCGCACAATCACCGTATCGCCCACACGGATATCCAGCTCAGCGATGCGATCGCGGTTATGCAGGGTTGCCCGCGAAACAGTAGTTCCTGCCAATTGAACGGGTTGCATTTCGGCCAGAGGCGTGACGGCTCCCGTACGACCCACGTTTACGCTAATCCGCTCAACAACGGTGGAGCTTCCTCTGCCGGATACTTGAGCGCGATCGCCCAGCGGGGAAACTTTTGCGTAAACCCCAACTGTTCCTGGAGCGCCAGAGAATTGATCTTTACCACTACTCCGTCGGTCATGTAGGGCAGATTGTGACGATCGGTGAGCCAGCGATCGGTGTAGTCCTGCACGCCCTGCAATCCGGCGCAGCGCGATCGCCCAGGTTGACCTTGAATCCCATTTGCTTCAAAAGTTCCAGACAATCCCATTGGGTGGTGGGAAGGGGGAATCGGGAGTCGGGAGTCGGGAGATGCTCAGACTCGATTTCTGCTTTGTTGGCTAGCAGATCAAGCTGGGTTTCCCCATTGCCAGCCTGGGATTTTCTCCGCTCAGCGATCGGGATGTGCAGGGTATAGGCAAAAAATCTAGCTTCCGCTTTGCGACAATGCGAGAGTCGAGTTGACGCAGGGTTCCAGCAGCAGCATTGCGAGGGTTTGCGAACAGTGATTCGCCTGCCTCTTCCCGTTCCTGATTGATGGCTTGAAAGGACTTGAGGGGGAGAAACGCTTCACCACGCACCTCAATACGGGGGTGAGTTCTCCAGGTTGAGCTTCAGCGGAATGGAACGAATGGTTCGCACATTTGGGGTAATATCCTCTCCGGTAATGCCATCCCCACGTGTAGCTCCCCGGACCAGAAGCCCGTTCTCGTAGGTCAAGGCCAGGGCCGATCCGTCAATTTTGAGTTCGCAGACATACTCAGCGTCGTGAATGTCGGGAGCTACCCTGCGCCAGCGCTCCTGCCACTTTGCTAGATCCTCATTGCCAAAGGCATTCTCCAAACTGTAGAGGGGGATGTTGTGCTTGACCGAAACGAATTGACTGGCAGGACGCTCTCCCACCCGTTGAGTTGGGCTATCAGGTGTAATCAGCTCTGGATAACGAGTTTCTAAATCGACCAGCTCATAATAAAGCTTGTCGTAGACCGAGTCCTCCATGATGGGATCGTCGAGAACGTAGTAGGCATAACTCGCTTTCTGAAGTAGTTGCCTGAGTTCCTGAACTCGCTGCTGCGTCTCTGAAGTAACCTGCTCAATAGACTCCATACGTTGCTCATGCGATCGACTCAATTCAGTTTAACTGGAGGAAGAGGAGGATGTTGAGGGATGAGGGATGAGGGATAAGGGATAAAAATGCATGTTCATCAACCTACCACCTACCACTTGGTCTACCAAAATTAAAAAAATCGAGTATCCTGCGAGGTAATGATGTAGGCCCTGTCTGATCGCATTTCGGTAATGAAACTCTGGATTACCTGTTTTATCTTGTTGTTTGGCGCGTCGGAGCTGTTCCAATGGTTCCGCGAGATTTCGTTGCCACTGCCGTTTTTTATCGTGGGGGGTACTGCTGGCGATCGCCTCCAACTATGACAAATTAACCAATCTTCCGTTCCACCCTGACTACGATAAGTCAGAAGTTTCTGAGCAAGCTACCTCTACAATTCAATCGGCTCAGAATGCCCAACCGCTCTCTCTTAAAAAGCAGCAAAATCAATCAATCTCCTATGAAATTCGCAAACCGTTTCAGCCAGGGATTAAATCTTTTTGTTCAGACGGGAACGCTTCAAGAAAAGAAGATTTTCTGTCACTAAACGATTCTGGATCTATGCAAAGCGGTTTGCGATCGTCTACATCCTTCTATGCTGTGCAATTTTCTTTTTCAATCTCATCTGATCTTCTTTCCTTCCCATACGCTGGAACATACACTTGCTCTTTATCAGTTGCGCTACGAGGAGGTATGGCTCCCTGTCTCCGCTAGAGAAAATAAGGTAGAGAGAATAAATGGGTGGTGGATTCCTTCAGACAATCCCAAAGCTCCAACAATGCTCTATTTTCACCACAACGCTATCAACATTGGAGCAAATGTTAGTCAGGCTAAAAAGTTTCACCAGATGGGCTGCTCCATTTTTCTGTTTGATTACCGGGGGTTCGGGCACCGTGAAGGCAGCTTCCCGACAGAAACGCAAGTTTATCAGGATGCTGATGCTGTCTGGAGCTATCTGACTCGGCAACGAAATATACCTGCTAACCAGATTTTTATTTACGGTCATTCTGTAGGAGGAGCGATCGCGGTCGACTTAGCAATCAGGCATCCTGAAGCGGCTGGATTAATTGTGCAAAGCACGTTCACCAGCCTCCGAGATATGACTAAACGGCTGGGCATTTACTGGTTACTACCGATCGATTGGCTGCTGAATCAAAAATTTGAATCCTTAAGGAAAATAGTCTCTCTACAAATACCCGTTCTTTTTATTCATGGAAAAGCCGATCCACAAATACCGTTCTGGATGGGACAGGCATTGTTTAATGCTGCTCCCAATCCCAAGCAATTAATTCTTATTCCCGACGCTGGACACGACAACAATATGGATCCACAGTATTACTTTGCGGTTAAAGCGTTTATGCAATCAGCAGTATCCAGCAAAACTAATTATTTATCTCCCCATATTTCGTTTTAATTGTTCGAGTTCTTCCTCGGCTTCCCAGCGGCGAAATTGCTTTTCTAAAGCATCAACGTTACTTGTACTGGAGCTTGGGGTTTGGTTCCAGCCGATCGGCTCAAAACTTTGAGTCGATCTCGCATTGTTTCGCTGCGCCTGGGTTTCAGCAACTTTTGTTTGAACTTCTTTGCGGCGGGCCTCAATCTTCTTCTGGAGTTCCTGGGTTTGCTGGATCCGATCTTTCAGGATTTGCATTTGTCCCCATTTCTGGTTGCCCTGACGCAGCAAAGTTGCTTCATGGGCCTGAGCAGGCTCTACTAAATCCAATCGGCCAGCCGCTTTTGCCTTTTCAATACGGGGATGCCAGAGCTGAATCTCCCTTGCCAACCCCATAATTTCATCCTGGAGCTGTTTCTCCTGACGTTTCAGATCCGTCATCAGCGTCAGGGTCTCTTCTTCCTGTTGGCGCAGATTTTCTTCTAGAACCAACAGTTCCAGTTGTGGGTTGTTGCGCAAGTATTCGTCAAGTCGCTCCTCTAAAAAGCGGCTGAAGTCGTCGAATATACCCATGAAAGAACTCCCAGGAAGCTAACAGCTAGCAGCTATTAGCTATCTTAGAAGCTTTGACCAATAAAGAGCGATCGCACTTCCCCATTCCGGCGAATCACGGCTTGATTTTTGGAAACCTCAACCAGTGTCCAACCACTGGAGCCAATGCTTTCTCCCAGGTGGAAGCGTTGCGTTACGCCATTAATTTTTACCAGAATGACAGACTGTTCTCCCATGTCCACCAAACCTTCTAGGGTCCGCGCGACCCCAGGCACAGAGAGGGGAATGGGTGGTTTAAAGGCCGTAGAAGGTTTTGCAGTTGTTGAAGAGAAGGGTGCCTTTAAGGGCGTTGACGGAGCAGGTGCAGTTTGGGATGGAGTCTGATTGCTAGGCAATTGATAGACCGGAACGTAGATGCGTCCGAGGCCCGCAGAACCGTGTGTGGAACTACCAGCGTTCGGTAGACCGGGAACCGGAGGAACAGCAGCGGTGGTTGAACTTCCCGGCACGGTAATGGTTGGGAGACCTGAAGCTGACGCTGCTGGCGAATTTGTTGTGGGCAGGGTTGAGTTGGCGGCGGAACTGGCAGGTTGGTTTTTCTGGTCGAGCAACTGGGCGATCGCTGCATGTATGCTGCAAACTGATTGCTCACTTCAGGGAGGACGTCACCGCCGTTTGCTGAGACACAGAAGCTGGAGCAGATTGATGGGTCACCTTCTGAAACACAAACCACGCTGCCATTGTGACAATAATGGAAACACAACCAACGCCAAGCAGTAAGCGATCGTAGGGGCGGTTGACCTTAGGTGTTTTTCAGTCGATAGTGATTTCTCTTCTAAAGCCTGAGTTTTTCCAGCGCAGAATTTGCAAGTCGCTCATCCAGTGCCCTTAGCCCCAGATTTAGCTGGGCCTCGACTTCCGACTGAGGTTTGTTGGTTTCTCCGTCTAAGGACGGCTCGAAGGTCGAGGAATCTATGAAATTTGCTGAATCAGGTTGGGAAGAAATGGATTCCTCTATCTGTTCAGGCGGCTCAGGTTGCTTTGGTCTGCCGCCTAACATCTCCTCAACGTCCTCAAACAGGTCGTCCATGAGGCGATCGGCATAGGAATCCACCAAGAACTGACCAGTCGGAGTCTCTTCCCCAGAACGAAAGTCCTCCCCTAAAGAAAGGTTGAATGACGCATCCCGCAGTGAACTCAGAAGCATCGGATTAGTAATAGCATCCTGGGACATAAGCCGCTTGTTGAAAACTCAATGCAAACGTTCTACTCAAAGCACAATTTAACTGATGTCAATAGCCCTTGAAATCAAGCCTGGTTAGGCTGCTCAAGCAGATGAAATCACCCTATTTTCTGTACAGAATGATTCAATTTAACAAAAGAACTTAAAACCGCTCACCATTTTAGGCAATTGTTAAAAAACTTATAGATGTCGGTAAAGCGGAAAGGATAAGGGTTGGAGGATAAAGGATAAAAAAGTTAGAGCAATTCCTTTTAGCCTTAGCCTTTATCCCTTAGCCTTTATCCTTCCCTCACTTCCCCTCGTCTGTCGGCTGGATGGGTTCAAATACCGGGCAAAATCCGTCTGGAGTTACCTTAAATTCAAACAGAGGGGACGCAGAATTCCAGCAACGCTGTCCTCGGTAGTGGCGGCAGTTTGCGCAGCACTGACGTAATGGAGAATTAGCATCAACCCAGTCGAGAAAGCGATCGCCCCCTGACGCAGCAATTCCCGTTGGGGCAATCCCCGCAAGACCAATTCCTCACCTTGCCAACGCGCTTCAATTAGGCCCGTATCCGCAAGATTTTGCCAGCGCGGATCGGCTGTAATCGCATTTGGTAATGTAAACGTCACTACGGTGTCTAGTTCAGTCAGTTCCCCTTCATAGTTCGCTTCTGGGGCAGCGGGCTGCAAAAACGTTTCTCCAACGGGCAACTCTACCAAACTGCCTGCTGGCGGAGAATGTAAATGGTAGCGATTGTGCAGCTCTTCTAAGCCAGTCAAATCTGCAAGGTAGGTGGGTGAACCATGCACAAACACGACATGCTGGGGACGCAGATTGTGAATGAGCTGCGTTGTGCCAGGACCGTCGCAGTGCTGAGCCAGCAGGTAGGTATCCATACTGGGCGGGGAGGAAGCGGTTGTAGTTGCCCACTGGTCAATTTGGTTGAGCGATGACAATGACCGATGGGGCTGTTGTGGGGCCAACACTAGCCAATGATCTGGTTTGAACCCATAGTACTGGCTAAGGTCTGCCGTTTCGTCAGCCAGCACAATACAGGGAAACGGCAGCGGTACGGGACTGGTTGAGTCCAAACGACGCACCCTGGGGCGTACCCGCTCATCCCAAAACAGGGGTTGGTGCCGGGCAAAGTTTTGTACCGAGGGAGGCAAATGCGGCAGGATTTCGAGATAAGCATCACAGCCAGCCGCAACGGTTGGATCGACCCAAATATCAACATCCCGGCCAGTAAAGTGGTGATGGCTCCGCAACAGCATCAGCAATTCTTGAGCCAATCCGAGTGAGGGTGTTGGTAACAGGATGGATTGTTTGTTTGCGATCGCCCGATTAATTCGTTCGGCGAGCTGGTTCTCTTGCTGACGGCGGTGCGGATGGCGTGCTGTGCCATAGCTTCCTTCTACAACCAGGACGTCAGGGGCCAGCCCTCTCAGCTCTTCGAGGGGTAATCCTTCAACCAACCGGGCATTAGACAGAAAAAATCTCCCGTGTAAAGCACATTGAAGGTCCGGGAGAGACCTAAATCGTTTGGAGGAGCATTATAGGTCAACAGAATTGCTGCTGCTCCTGGCAAATGTCCTGCTGGGTAGAGCTTGGCGCTCAATCCGTCCATAAACTCGACTGGAGTTCGCCAAGGCAGCGCCTGACACAAGCGAGACGGAATTTTAGAATTTTCCCGGACCAGTTCAGAGGTAAGAGTTGAGCAGTTACCTCACTTGCATAAATCGGAAGTTTAGGAAATGCCCGATGCAATGCCAGCAATCCCCTGGCATGGTCAGCATGGGCGTGACTGCATATCACAAGGTCAGCGGGGAAGTTTTCTTGGCGGTGAGGGATGAAATATCTGCCAGGCCACAATCCAACATGATGCGATAGCCCCAACCTTATCAAAAGGCAGACCCCTTCATCCACCTGTTCAACGCCGTAAGCTAAACACTCCAGCTCAGTCACGTTCGCGTTGCTTCTCCGTACTGGCGTTCACATTACTCCTTTTCCTGTAGGGAGTGGCTTCTGTCAATCGTCAGCCTCGTCAATGGTGAACTGCTATGGCAGCGCAAGTAATCTGCCAGACGATACTAATTCGTTAGGGTAAGCTCAAATCTCATGTTTAAGCCCCCAACTCAGGCAAAATTAACCGAAGCCCTCAAGTCTGAATCGATCATTTTAGTGGGCTGAACCGTTACCGTGGTAATTGTCAGAATCATAAAACCCATTTCGTGTGCCGAAGAAGAGACACGCCACAATAAAAACAGCGGTCAACGCGGGTAATACTAATTTGACATCCATTTTTTATGACTCTCTATGACAAGCTGGATTAGTTGACAAGTTAAATTAATTGGTCAAAACCAAATTAGACCAGTCCTCTTAACTTTTATGAATTGTAGAACACTATCTTCATAATCCCTGCATTTCACAGATTTTTACAAGATTAGTCACTCGTAGACCATTATCCAGTGCGATTAAAAGAAATGGGTAACAGGAAAACCATCATCTCTGCAGAGTGGCTAAGCCGACCTTCTACTCAGGTTGCGCCGGAGTTGATTGGTGCTACTCTGGTGCGCCAGATGCCTGACGGAAAAATTTTCCGGGGATGATTGTTGAGACAGAGGCTTACGAACCGAATGATCCAGCCTGTCATGCCTATCGCCGAAAAACTACCCGTAACGAGGTCATGTTTGGGCCTGCTGGAATGACCTACGTTTATTTAATTTATGGCATGTACTACTGCCTGAATATTGTTACGGATTTAGACGGAGTTCCCAGCGCTGTTTTGATCCGGGCACTTCAGCTAGAAACAATTCCACCATGGGTCGATCGCCTCAAAGAGCCAAAGCCACACCGAATTGCTGCGGGTCCAGGCAAACTTTGTCGTGCGCTGCAAATCGATCTAACGCTCACAGCCAAACCGCTTCAACCTGGTCAACCGTTGTGGCTGGAACACCATAGTTCTCCATTTCAGGAAGAATTTTGGCAGGGAAAACTGCTCTCAGTAGAAAAGCGTCTGAGATTACCCTGGTTCAAACAACTCGAATCGGGCTTACGCAAGGAGCGGAACTACCCTGGCGTTGGTATTTGGCAAACTGTTCTGCTGTCTCCAGAAAATAGGAACCGGAAAGAGATAGCGTTGAGACGTTAGCTATTAATCCTCAGTGGTCAGCCATTAGCAGTTAGCGCTAATAGCTGACCACCAATGGCTGTTTCTTTCCTTATGGGAGCGGTTTTGTCCCTCACCAGTTTGTGGCTAGCGACCTATTTGTTCTTCGGTGGGGCAACGGTTGCCTTAACCGTAACGGATTTGACTCCCTTGATTTGTTGTGCAAGGGGAGCAATCTTTCCAATCTGGTCTTGATTGGGGACCGTACCCGAAACGGTCACTACTCCGTCTTTAGCATCGGCTGTTAGTTTGCTTGCTGGTATGTTCGCTTCTAACTTGTCGCGAACTTCACTCTCAAGATCGCCATCGTTCCGCTTCATCTCGTCACCGCCCGCTTTGTTCCGTTGCTCTCGAGCGCGGATGTCTGACTCAATCTGCTTTTTGCGGACTCCGCTTGACGCATCATTTTGATTCGTTTGAGACGTGTTGGTAGCAGGAGGCTGACCGTTGTTATCGGTTGAGTTAGGGGCATTAGAAGCAGTCTTAGCATTACAAGCCGCTAAAGCAGCTAACACCACACCGCTCAGCAGTAGAGAAGTAATCTTTTTCATTGGTATTAGTCCTTAAATCTCAATGTTTTTTGTCAACAATTCGTTTACCTGTAGGAATGACCTACACGTCATCCCTACAGACCAACCGTTAGTTCTTATCGTTCAAAATTAAAGAATTCGATTACCAGGTGTGTCATCGGAGTAAGGGGTGCCTGTGGGGTAGGTGGTGCCTGCGGGATGCGTTGTCTGATCGACATCACTTGCTGGCGAGTCATAAACACCCCATTCCTGAATTCCACGGCGATTCAAAATTGCTTCGGCTCGACGAATCTCCTCTTCTGAGCCTTCAACCATCACTAAATAATCCCCTCTGGAGACGCGATCGCTATAAACGCGAGCACGGTCTTCGGGAATTCCTAGGCCAACCAAACCACCAACCAAGCCACCAGCAGCAGCTCCGATCGCACCACCTGCTAGCGTTGTTGCTAAAGCGGTAGCGGCTGCGCCACCCAGCATAATTGGGCCAATTCCAGGAATGGCAACGGCTCCTAGACCAACTAACAGTCCAGTCAGACCACCCAATGCACCCCCGGTAACAGCGCCTTTCTTAGCTCCTTCATCAGCTTCCGTATCACGAGCGGCGTGTTTAGCTCCTGCTTGAAGACGATCGCCCGCATCTCCTCGAGCGATTTCATCATGATGATCGACATCGCGACCTACTAATGAAACGCGGTCCATTGAGAAGCCGCTGTCCCTCAGTTCACGTAAAGCGGTTTCTGCTTCGGAGTAGCTTGAAAATGTACCTACTGCACGCTTGTGATATCCTAAAACCATTTTTCCTCCTCTCGCGATGCGCAGTTTACGATGCACAAACGCGAAATCAAATTTGTTATTAACATCACAATTGTGCGTTGAGACTACTTCTGAACCATCACCCTCGAGAGATAACTCGCTTATCCCACTTTTGAGATAGCCTCTTCCAAATTTCCTCGCTGGATTGATGCTGCTGAAGTAAGCGAACTATGGCAAAGTGCTGAGGACTGAGTGCTGAGGATGAAAACCAGTTATAGTAGTGCTTTCAGCAGTTTAATTGTCCTAACTCGTAGCAGTACTGCGATATAAGCAAGTTTCCTGTCCAAAATATCTAGCACCTTTAACAAGCGTTTACAGAATCTACAAGCAAATTTCATACCATGTCAAACGAGCGTTAGGGTAGGGAAATTAAAATGGATTTGGATTAAAGACACAGTTAAGTAACTGAAGTAAGTCCGTAACGGTTGCAAGGGGTTGTGTATGCACAGAGGCAGACATATAGCCGTCCTAGATGGACTGTAAGAAAGAATTCAATTGGAATCTTTTCTCACAAAGCTTCCCAATTTCACAACTGATTTGGGACTGCTATATGAATTGACTGATCGATCGATGTAAGCCAGCAATGGTTCTTTTTCTAAATTTTCTTTGCTTTAACGCTCAACTTAATTTTGGGTTTGTCAAGGTAACCAGATGCTGGATCCTAATCTCTGTCCCCGTACCACCACTAAGTGGGTAGAACTGTCCTGGAAATTCTCCCATTTGTTGTCAAAGCCAATCAATTTCCCCTTCAAAGCTCTCTGGATTGTCCTGCTGATTGTAATCATGGGGCTGGTTGTTTTTGCCATCCGTAATCCGAAATGGCGACATCGAATCTTTCGACAACGACGCTGGCAGCGTCGGTGGACTCAGGTAACCATTATCCTTACAGTTATTTGTTTATTAGTAACTTCACCACCTGGATTAGCTCTGGCTACACAAGCCCTTGTCAGAATGGTTCCTTCAACATCGAATGCCTCCAGCGCGGATGCCATTGTGGTGCTTGGGCGAGGAGCACGGTTTGAAGGAAGCAGAACAGAAACCGCGGTATCGCTTTGGCAGGCAAAACAAGCCCCCAAGATTTTTGTTAGCGGGCATGGAGATGCCGCTCGACTTGTTAAAAACTGGAGGAGAAGGAATTCCCCGCCAAGCATTAGATGGTGATGATTGTTCGTTGACAACTGAAGAAAACGCTCGTTTCGCTGCCAACATTCTTATGCCAGAGGGTGTAAAACGAATCATTCTCGTTACAGATCCGCCTCATATGTTGCGATCACTTCTGACCTTTCAGAGTCAAGGATTTACAGTTGTTCCTCACCCAAGCCCTCTACCAGACACCTTATCCTACCGAGAAAAGTTAATTATCACATTCAGAGAATATGGTGGCTTGATTAGCTATCTCTTGAAGGGGCGCATTTTTGAGAAATAGATGTGGGAATTGAGAATTCAGAATTTTCGATTCAGACCAAATCTGGTTGTGGAGTAGCGGTATCGGTAGGGGCTTAGCGTTCGGTCACGAACTTTGAAATGAAGTCCCAATTGCTTTGCCGAATGATAAGCCCTTACGTCCAAATAGCGCCTCTTTACGAAACGGATTCCGTATCAAACGTTTCGCATTGGCCAAAACCTCGGAGGTTTCAACATCGACGTCGGTTGTGAGGCGCAATTTCTGGTTAAACCTCCAAGGTTTGCGTAAGTCCTATGATTCTAATCTTGCTTATTGTTGAACCTCTTGCGATTCTGCCGATCGTTGATTGGCAATTCTGTAATTTGAAAGAGGTCTTTGCCTGTCCGCCCATCGCCTATTGCCCATCACCTATTGCCCCTCATCTTCTTCAACTTTTCCCGCTGCCCATCAGATACAGCAAGGCCATTCTGACGGCGACCCCACTAGTTACCTGTTGAGAGATCAGGCTGAAATTGGGGTCATCCATGAGGTCAGAGCTAATTTCTACTCCCCGATTGACTGGTCCCGGATGCAGAACTTTGACATTGGGTTTGCAAAGCTGGAGGCGATCGCGGGTAATCCCAAACTGCTGATGATATTCCCGTAGACTGGGCAAAAGGTGATTGGTCATCCGTTCCTTCTGCAACCGCAATGTCATCACAAAATCCGCATCCCTCAAAGCAGGTTCAAGAGACCAGTGGAGGAAAAGCTTGCGATCAAGGGATGAGGGATGGGGATGAGGGATGAAAAAGAGGATTCATCCCTCATCCCCATCCTCATCCCTTCTGACAAAATCTGCAAACAACTGTGGCAGTAAGGTCGGTGGTCCTGCTAGATGCACTTCGGCACCGCTAGCGGTAAAGCTCCAGATGTTGGAACGGGCGACGCGGGAGTGAAGAATATCGCCAACGATCGCAATCTTTTTATCTTTTAGTAGAGCTAGCTGTGGGTGATCAGGTTCAAGCAAGGTGCAGATAGTAAACAGATCCAGCAATGCCTGGGAGGGATGTTCATGCTGCCCATCTCCCGCATTGAGAACTCCGACCCGCACTCCCAGGCGGTCCATTTCGTTGGCGATCGCTTGGGGTACCCCTGCCTCACGGTGGCGAATCACCATCAGGTCGGTCCCCATTGCGAGATAGGTCTTCGCCGTATCCAGAATGGTTTCTCCTTTCGTCAGGGATGAGGTGCCTGCTGCAAAGTTAAGGGTATCGGCGGACAGACGTTTTGCTGCCAACTCAAAGCTGCTGCGGGTGCGCGTTGAAGACTCAAAAAATAAGTTGGCAACGACCTGTCCCTGTAAGGTTGGCACCTTTTAGTTCGCCGCGATAACACCTCCCGAAAACTGGATGCTGTTTGCAGAACCGTGTCGTACTCCAGTGGCGTAAAGTCTTCCAAAGAGAGAACGTGACGGCGCGTCCAGGTACTAGTAGCCATAGAAAACGATGAAAGATAGACGCCTTCAGCGTACATGAATTGGTCTGTCAGTACCGACAGATTTTCATTGGCCTGCATAGCTACCGGGAGGATAAAGTGTATTTTTATCCTTCAGCCTTCAAATTTCATTTCAGGAAAGCGCCAGTGCCTCGAATGAATGAGTACACACATCAAAGCGCACTGGTGGAGTAGTCTATTCCCGTCTCAGTTAATCCTCCTCGTTGAATGCCTCATCTTCTCCTGCTGTAAGCGTTTCTGGAAGGTAAAGCCGATCGTCGCTTGCGTCGTATTCAAAGAGCTCGCCGTAGCGTCCCCAGTCAACGGCGGTGGCGAATTGACGGGCGGCTTCTTCAGTAGGAAAGTGTTCGTCCAGGAGGTCCAGAAAGAAATCCGATCGCATGGAGCCGTTCTGCTTCTCTTGCAGGGTGCGCATCATGCTGACAATCATCGGAACGTGGTCTAACACCTGCTGTCGGAACAGGTCCTTACTTCGCAGAATGGTAGTTGTGGCGAAGTCGCGCCCAATATCGGTGAGTCGAATATCCCCTTGAGACACTTCGGCAAACCCTAATAAGACAGCAGCATCCAAAATGGGCAATAGGTCGTCAACCTCAAGCTGGAGCCGTTCTGCCAGTCGAGGAATATCGTCGGTGCCTTCAGGTTGATCAACAATTAGCTCCAGCAAACCGCTAATGCCACCTGCACGGGCATGGGGAGAACCTGGGCGTAGGGGGAGCGAGGAACGGCGGGCGCAACTTTTTGAGAGGCGATCGCGCCTGCGCTGACTTCAAAATCTGGGTTAGTCATAACGGTGTAAATATAGTCCACCAGCGCTTTGAAGCGATCGCTATTGCGATCGTGCGATCGGGGCAAATCAATCAGCAGTTCACCTCGAACCCTCCCCGGATTTGCACCCAGAATAATCACCCGGTCTGCTAAAAATACGGCTTCTTCAATGTTGTGGGTGACAATCACAATACTTTTGGATGGAAAGGTGCCCGCATTCCACAGGTCGTCAATTTCACCGCGCAGGTTCTCAGAGGTGAGCACATCCAGCGCGCTGAACGGTTCATCCATAAATAGAACCTTGGGTTCCATCACAAATGCTCGGGCAAACCCAACCCGCTGTTTCATGCCACCCGATAATTCCTTGGGATAGGCGCTCTCGAACCCATCCAAGCCCACCAGGTCGATTGCCTTCAGCGCTCGTTTGCGCCGCTCTTTGCGATCGACACCCTGCGCCTCCAGTCCAATCTCAACGTTTTCCTGAACGGTTAGCCAGGGCAGCAGCGCAAAACTTTGGAACACCATCGCAACGTCTTTGTTTGCCCCGTCCAGCCGTCTGCCGTTGCTGATAACCCGTCCTTCACTGGGCGGAATTAACCCGGCCATAATGCGGAGCAATGTACTCTTTCCGCTGCCGCTGCGTCCCAGCAGCGCCAGCACTTCCCTGCTTTGACTGTTAAATTGATTTCGCGCAGGACGTTGAATTCCCCTTTTCCCTCCGGCAGCGGAAAACTTTTATGGACGTTTTCCGCTGTGATCAACACGTCAGTCAGGGTCAGTGTCATGGTCATGGTTCAGATCCTCACAGATGGTATTTGGTTTCTGCCAGGTGATACAACCGCCGCCAGAATATACGGTTTATTCCGACAACAAACAGGCTCATCATGCCAATTCCAAGGGTGATTCGGGGCCAGTCTCCTTTTCCCGTTGCTTCCGTTATATAGGCTCCCAATCCACTGGCGATCAGTGTGGTTTGTCCCCAGGAGACCACCTCTGAAACAATGCTTGCGTTCCAGGCACCGCCGCTGGCCGTGATGCCGCCTGTTACCCAGGCTGAGAAAATCCCAGGAATGATTAATTTGCGCCACAGATGCCATCCCCGCACCCCAAAATCCGTCGCCATCTCTCGCAGATCTGTGGGAATACTCATTGCTCCAGCGATCGAGTTGAACAGGATATACCATTGGGCACCCAGCGCCATCAGAAGTATGCTGCCCCAGTTGATGCTGATGTGAGTGGATAAAGAAAAGGGTGGCAAAGGGGAAAATGAAGTTTGCGGGAAAGGATGCCAGAAACTGGGCGATCGGCTGAAACAATCGCGCTATTTTCGGATTGAATCCGATCGCCACGCCAATTGGAGTCCAGATCAGGGTTGCAAAAAGTAACAGCACAATAACCCGCAGCAGGGTTAAAATCCCCAGCCCAAAGGTTTTGAGCACTTCTTCAGGCCCCACCGTCGTCAAAATGAAATGCACACCGATAACAAGGATTATCCCAATCACCGCCAGCATCAGCAGGTAATAGACGCGATCGCCCCAAATTCGACGGTTTGGGTCGGCTGCAACGGGAGACGGTGGTGGCATCAGCCATGACAACAGACGATTAAGCCATTCCCAGAAGGGGGTTAATGCTTTCCCCAGTAGATAGGGAAGCCGAGCGGTTCGCAGCAAATCGTAGACCCACGACTCAGGAGCCTCTGCTGCCGCATTTTGTTCCATACGGAACTTATCTGACCAGGCAATGAGCGGTCGCCAGAATAGCTGATCGACCAGCAGAATGACGATCGCGATCGTCAAAACAGCCCAACCCAAGGCAGACAGGTTCTTGTTTGAGACAGCCTCTGCCACGTAAGAGCCAATACCAGGCAGCGTGTACTGCTTGTTCAAAACGCTGATCGCCTCACTGGCTGCAACAAAAAACCAACCGCCGCCAAAGCTCATCATTGCGTTCCAGATTAGGCCAATCATGGCCGAAGGAACTTAGTTTGGTGAATCGCTGCCAGCGCGATAGACGGTAGAGCGTTGCGGCCTCATTCAATTCCCGAGGGACCATTTTGAGCGACTGGTAAAACGAGAACGTCATATTCCAGACTTGACTGGTAAAAATCGCAAAAATAGAGGCGGCCTCAAGCCCTAGCAGGCTTCCGGGAAACAGCGCGATGAACCCCGTTACAGTGATCGACAAAAACCCCAGCACTGGCACTGACTGCAAAATATCGAGCAGCGGGATCAGCACCTTTTCGGCTCGACGGCTATAAGCAGCAACGTAGCCATAAACAAGCGTGAATAGCGTGGAGAAACCTAGGGCAATAAACATGCGCAGCGTCGATCGCCCCGCGTAGTAGGGTAAATTCCACGGATCAAGCGTTACACCTGGCACGTCTTCAGGTGGTCTAAAGCTGACTAGCGTTCCGGCACCGATGCGTGCAATGAGCGCGATCAATAGCAACGTGCCAAGAATGACTGTAATGTCAGCCAGACCAAAGGGAACCCTTTGAAGGGCTTCCCGCGAAGGAAAGGTTTGCTTCAGCATGAATACCAATTTGGGATTTTAGGCTTTAGATTTTAGATTTTGAATAGCAGGTCCATTCATCTAAAGTCGCGTCTGTGCAGGCAAAGTGAACTGGGATAGCAGATGTCGCGTTTCCGACACAGAAAGTCCTGATGGTTGAAAACTAAACGCTGAAGGTTAAGGTTTGGTAAAAGGGGGAGGGTATGGGGCACAAGGGGATGGGGTACAGGGTACGGGGTAGAGTGAGGAACAATCAAGGATTGATGACTGATGATTGATGACTGACGACTGTGTATGGATCCCCTTTCCCCTTCCCCTTGATACCTGATACCTGACACCTGACACCTATTTACTGTTACGACGCTGGCAAGTGTAAAACATTCAGACTCAGCGTAATCAGTGACAGGAAAATAATAAAGCCAATGGAGTCTAAAAGGGTAGTGACCAGCGGACCACTGACCATGGCTGGATCGAGTTTCAACCGTTTCAGCGCCATTGGCAGCAAGGTTCCCAGCGTCACTGCTACGACTGTATTTGTAGCCATCACTAGTCCTGCAACCAAAGCAACCCAACGGGTATTTGCAGGCGTCCAAATGAGGGAAAGAAGGACCATTGTGGTTCCCAGCGCTAACGCTGTGACCAACCCTGCCAGAAGCTCTTTCCGCAAAATCTTAAGCGTATCCTCAGGAGTGACTTCACCCACTCCGAGAGATCGAATAGTGACCGTGAGCGCCTGAATGCCAACCGTACCACCCGTATTAGAGAATAAAGGCATAATTACGGCTAGCACGGGGACCAGCGAAATGGTGTGCTGGAATGGCGCGATCGCGCTCGAAGCACCAATGTACAGCCCCATAATTCCAACAAGCCAGGGCAAGCGGTTTTGGATTTTCTCTAAGGGAGGAGACAGAGAGGATTCGTCCCCGCTGCTGACCCCCGCAATCTTCTGGATGTCTTCTGTGGCTTCTTCTTCCAGGATGTCGATCACGTCATCGATCGTGACAATTCCCACCAGTCGATCTTCCCGATCAACAACGGGGAGTGCCAGTAAGTCGTAGCGCTTCATAATTTGCGCCACTTCTTCCTGGGGGTGTCTGTGCAGACCTTGAGGACGCGATCGCTGGCAATATCTCGAATCAGCGCATCCGGTAGGGAGAACAGCAATTGCCGCAACGACACAACTTGAACCAGTTTGCGGTTGTCATCCGTCACATAAGCGTAGTAGACCGTTTCCTTATCCCGGTCATTCATCCGAATCTTGCTTAATGCCTGGGAAACGGTCAGTCCCTGACGCAACCGCACATACTCGGTTGTCATCACCCGCCCAGCGGTGCCTTCCGGATAGCCCAAAATAGTTGCGGTTGCTCGCCGTTCAATCGGGCTTAACTGCTGGATCAGCCGTCTGACTACACTGGCAGGCAGTTCGTCAAACAGTTCCGCCCGGTCGTCTGGTCGCATTGCTTCTACAAGCTGACAGACGTGGGCATCATGCAGCGCGCCAATCAGTTCTTCTCGAACCTCTGGGTCCAGATACTCGAATACGTCGGTTGCCTGGTCCTTATTCAGCAGCCGAAACGCGATCGCCCGTCGCTCTGGAGATAAATGGGCAACATAGTCACCGACATCAATCGCAGGCATCTGGTTCAGTTCTAACTTAAGCCTATTCAAGTCGGACAGTTCCGACAGTGAAGCACGACCTTCCTGGGTAAGCATAGTTTCTCCTCAATCTCCCCCGCGCTGGGAGACAAAGGCTCACCAGGTCAGGAGTTGCTTTTACTGTAAGGGGATGGACTAGTGTCCATGGAGTTTTCTGAATTCGACATCGATCTCCAAGTACGGAAATCGCTACACACATGCTACCCCTAAGAAGCCCGATTATTCAATGTATAAGACGGCACTTGACTCAAATATCATCCGAAGTGAATAACTTTTGTAAAGCCGCAAGGGATTTCATCTTGAATAGATTGTGTCAAGAAGACCCTTTCATGGGCAGGCGAAACGTTTGTAGAAAGATGATGCTTCGCTTACGCCAGAAGAAATTCCCTTTACGCCCAGACCAGAAAAACACTGTCTCTAGCGGTGGAGCAATCTCGCTAGTTGAGACAGACCTACGTTGGTGTGGAACAGATCACTATTTCGGTCATCGACGCCATGCTGCTATACATTCGCTCATTTGATTTCTCCAGAGTTCCGCCAGATGCGTCTTTCAAAACCGATTTCCTCATCCTTTATCCCTCATCCTTACTGCTTTCCATTGACTGTCGAACGCGCTCAACCTGTTTTGGGGCCTGCATTTCGTCAAACAACTGGATGGCATTTTGAAAATTTGCTCGGCTTTCCTCATCGTTTTCCATTTGCTGGTAGGTTAGCCCAAGCTGGTAGTATGCATCGGCTAAGTCACATTTAGCGCTGAGTTGATCGAGTAATTCGATCGCCGCCAAATGCTGGTTTAAAGCGTGGTCAAAATTGTGCTGTTCTCGATGCAGTTGGGCGATGCCGTGAATGGCTTTTGCCGTGATTTGAGAAAAGTAATTTCCCTGAGCAAATTGCATCGTTTGTTCGTAAAACCAGAAAGCCTGTTCCAACTCTCCCAAGTTTCGGTAGGTTGACCCCAAAAACAGCAGACTGTATCCTCTACCCCAGGATGATAGAGAGGTGGCTGAAACCTGATCCTGTACAGCCTGAACAAACTGCAATGCTTCCTGTCTGCGATCGAGGCAGGAATACAAATAGGCTAGACAGCACTGAGAATAAACAGCGTATTGGGAATAGTCGTTGGTTTCTTCCGAAAGGCGTTTCACTGAGTTGAACAACGGAATAGCGCTTTCATACTCCGCTAAATCCCGTTTGCACAATCCCGTATTGAACAGAGCAGAAATCTTTAGTGTGGGCAGATCAAGCAATTCTGCAATTTTTTCTGCCTCTCGATGGCAGAATAGCGCATCTTGAATTCGACCGACGAGCCGATAAATGTATCCCAGCAGATTGTAGAGCCTACCCAAACGGTAGTCAGGTCGTAGCTCATGAATAATTTTGGTAATGGGGGCTACGATTTGTTGGAAAAGGCCAAGCCTTTGGCAATGCCAGCCCAGCGGTAGAAACTCCCAAGCTGATTACTTTTTCTGTCTAGCACAATCAAGTCACAGGCGCGTTCATAGTCACCAATTTCAACATAGTGATGATAGGCCTCTAAAGCCTTCAGCATATCGTCGGCCATTTCAATGACCTGGACGCTGTTGAGCCAGAACTCAGCCGCTCTTCGGTTGGTTTCTTCCCATTCCTGTGTGCCTCTGAGACGACCGATCGCCTCTACCCGGATGACCGGATGCAGCCAGTAGATGCTTCCTCGGCGTGCTTCCAGCAACGATCGATCTTGCAGAGACCGAATCACCTGCCTGCGTTGGGCGGTCGGAACGTCCCACAGCAGGCAAAACAATCCCTCACTGGGGATATGAGAAATATCTTGATAGCGGTAACAGCCCAAACGACACAGCAAGCGGTAGGCTTGTGGATCAATGTGCTGGAGCCGATCAAACTGGCTGGCAACTAGGTCTCTTAATTCACTCTCTAACAAAAGGTCACGATTATTCTCCTGCCAGTAGGCCTCAATATCGCCATCAAAATCGTTTAGAATCACTCCGCTGAGAATTTTCATGGCCTTTGCGTTGCCGCCATAGGCTCGACACATGTCGGCGATCGCGGGCGAGGTTGGGTTTAGTTCCCGATTTTCAAAAAACTCCTGCCATGATTGCTCATTCAATCCTCGCAGTAGGTAACGCTCAACTCCAACGCTGGACTCATACAGTTGCTCCCGACTGGTAATCAGCGTGATTGAGCGCACCATTGATCGGCCAGCATCCTTAGCAAATCGATATAGCGCCGATGTGTCTCGATGAATTTGCCGTAGCGATCGAGCGCAGACTCCAGATTATCAATCAAAATTCCAATCCGCTGGTTCTCATCCCGTAGTTTCCGCCTCAGTCGTTCCAGGTTGATGCCAAATTCCCTCCCCGGCTCCTCATTGAAATCTCCCCGCAGCCATTCTTCAACCACGCTTTCGACAGGAGTGACGTTTTGAGTCTCTGTGGCCATGTAGAGATCCAGATAAACATCCAGTTCCTGCATGTCTAGATACTTACGCGCCAACGTTGTTTTTCCCTGCCCTCCATCTCCCTGGATCAAAATCATCCGTGCGCCCCGATTCACCAAATCCTCAAGCTCTGCCAGATCAGGCTCTCGCCCGACGAAATTTGGATCAAGCTCTAACGGGGACGATCGTGCATCCGTGAATTCCTGTGTGAAACGATCGCTTTGAGGCAAAGAACCATTGCTGCGAAACCCCGCTGCATAGCGCTCTAGAGCGGCTCGAAAGCTCGCTTTTGCGACCGATTCCCCTAACGCCTGAGACAAAAGATAAAAGAGATTGGCTCCTTGCTCCCTGACATACTGCACCGTGTACTGTCGGTAGCCGGACGACTCAGCAATATCGTCATACGTTCGACCTTCCCACGCGCCCCGAAAGATTTCTCGTTCCAGGTTGGTCAGGTAACGATTCGCTACTCCAAACACTAATTCATCTGCAATCCGTAACCCTTCTTCCGCACCCATTAACCCGTGAACGTATCAAAATTTTCTTCGCGTCTAGTGAATTGTTCTAATCTACCCTAATTTTTCCAACTTTTTCCAACATCGTCAGATGTATCCAACCTTTTCCCACGCAGCGTCTTCCTAAACTGCCCAACAATCCCCAATAGACAGGCTTCAAGGCTCCAGGGAAAATACAGCTAGGTGGTGTTGAGTCGGTTGTACAACAGTCGATGGTGAGGAGAGCAGCCGCTACCCGATCGCGTAACACTGTGGAGTTTTACAATGCCTCATTCAAGCCCCCTGCTGGTTCTGCTCAGCCGGAGCAAGCCATCTCATCTGGTCCTTCGTCAAGAGATTATTTACACGAAATTACTAGACTGCATCAGCAGATTCGAGCGATGCAACTGCGTCAGGAATTCCTACAGCATCAACTGGACCTTCAAAGCCGAATTCCAGTTCATCCTCCCGAAACAATGCCCCATTACCGCGATGACGGCCTGGGACGCTATAGCCTGATTGTGAATCTGGCCTTCCGGGTGCTGAGCTGGTTGTTTTTGTTTGTGATGGGTTTTGCGATCGCCCTGATTGTTTCAGCCAGCTTAAATGCAGGTGCTGTCGTCAATACCTTGTTAGAGCTAATTAAGTTATGCCTGCCGCCGCTTGCCGTGCTGGCACTTTGCATCATTGCCACAACTGCCATTCTAGAATCGTTGAAATAGGAGAAACCCTACCAAAAAACAACCCGCCTCTGCCAGCGAACCATCACACATCTAAAAATAGCTCACAATAGATACAGCACAATAACCCTTTAACTATGACGAGCATCACCACCCCTGACTTGCAGATTCACGATCGCCGTTCTTCCTCTGGTGATCACTTTGCAATTACCTTTGCCCCTCTTTCTCTCGAAGAGGTCTATGCCCTGGCAGATGATCCGGCAAATGGTGCAGTGGCGGTGATGAGTGGGATGGTGCGAAACAATACCGATGGCAAAGCAGTTGTAGCACTGGAATATCAAGCCTACGACCCGATGGCGATCCGGGTGTTTCAACAAATTGCCGCAGAAATTCGCCGAACCTGGATAGATGTAACCCATGTGGTAATTCATCATCGGGTTGGAAAGCTGCAAATTGGGGAAATCAGTGTCTTAGTTGCCGTGGGATGTCCTCATCGAACGGAAGCGTTTGCAGCCTGTAAGTATGCGATCGATACCCTCAAACACAATGCCCCTATCTGGAAGAAAGAACATTGGGAAGACGGTTCGACCAGTTGGGTCAGCATTGGCGCTTGCGAGCAGTTGGGGAGAATTGTTAGGGCAAATTCTATGTCAACAACGGGGAGATATTGATCGCTGCATTCAAATTGCCTACGGTCGCAATACGAGTGCAGCGATTCGTGACTTAAAACAACGTCTTCAGTAACTGTCGTCTTTTCCAACGGTTCGCATTTCAAGGAGATGGTTCGCTTGAATCAGACGATCTGCGATCGCTTGCCGCCATCTTAAACTCACTCTCAAATCTGCCAGGATTTCTTGTGCCTGTTGTCGATAAAACGCACTTCTGACAACATCGACCTGTTCCAACTGTTCGAGATTGGCATAAACCGATTCTGGGGAGATTGATGTTGTAATATTCACTCTTTACTCCAAATGATGAAACGTTAGAAACAGACACGTAACAACTCAAAGAACACTTTTTGCAAATAGAAATGAGTTATCGCTGTGTTGTAACGACGAAAACATCATTCCTGCAAATCATTCAGCAAAACGACTATCACCACTATGGCAAATCAGCACTACGGCAAATCAGCACTACGGCAAATCAGCACTACGGCAAATCAGCACTACGGCAAATCAGCACTACGGCAAATCAGCACTACGGCAAATCAGTGCTGCCCATGAGATAGCGATCGCATTCACGGGCGGCTTCTCGTCCTTCGTTAAAGGCCCAAACGACAAGGCTTTGTCCACGGCGACAATCTCCGCGGCAAAGACACCGGGAATGCTGGTGGTGTATTTGCCATAATCAGCCTTGATGTTGCTGCGAACGTCGCGATCGAGTTTAAGCGCATCAACCAACAATTGTTCGGGACCGAGAAATCCCATTGCTAACAGCACCAGTTGGGCGGGGATCACCTGCTCTGTGCCAGCAACGGGCTGGGGAACAAATTGTCCTTTTTCATTTCGTCCCCATTGCACCTGGACCGTGTGAATCGCTTTGACTGCGCCCTTTTCGTCTCCCTCAAGTCTGGTTGCTGTTGTGGTGTAAACACGCGGATCGTCTCCAAATTTGGCAGCGGCTTCTTCCTGCCCGTAATCCATCTTGTAAACCTTGGGATATTCAGGCCAGGGATTGTCAGGGGCACGGTCTGACGGTGGTTTGGGCATGATTTCTAATTGCACAACGCTGTTGCAACCATGACGCAAGGATGTACCGACACAGTCGGTTCCGGTATCTCCGCCACCGATGATTACGACATCTTTGCCGTTTGCGGAAATGAAATCGCTATCGCGCTGATTGTCTAACAAGGATTTGGTGTTCGCGGTGAGGAAATCCATTGCGAAGTGGATGCCGTTTAGCTCCCGTCCCTCAATTGGAAGATCGCGGGGTTTGGTGGCTCCGATGCAAAGCACGATCGCATCAAAGTCCTGCATTAATTGTTCAACGGCAATATCCTTACCGATCTCGACGTTGCACACGAAGGTAACGCCCTCTGCCTCAAGGACGTTCAAGCGACGCATCACAACCGCTTCTTTCTCCAGCTTCATGTTGGGGATGCCATACATGAGCAGTCCACCGGGACGATCGGCCCGTTCATAAACAGTGATCCAGTGCCCTGCGGTATTAAGCTGAGCGGCGGCGGCTAATCCTGCCGGACCGGAACCAATGATGGCAACCTTCTTTCCGGTTCGTTTTTCCGGTGGGTTGGGGTAATCCAGCCTTCTTCCCAACCTTTCTCCGCGATCGAATACTCAATGTTTTTGATAGTGACGGGAGGATTGTGGATGCCTAAAACACAGGATCCTTCGCAGGGAGCGGGACAAACACGCCCGGTAAATTCTGGAAAGTTGTTGGTTTTGTGCAGGCGATCAAGGGCTTCTTTCCAGAGGCCACGATAAACGAGATCATTCCATTCGGGGATCAGGTTGTTGATTGGGCAACCGCTTGCCATCCCGCTAATGAGCGTTCCGGTATGGCAAAGGGAGTGCCACAATCCATGCAGCGTGCGCCCTGTGTACGCAGCTTTTCTTCTGGCATGGGTAGATGAAACTCATCCCAGTTGCGAATGCGATCGATCGGCGAAATCTCCGACGCAACTTCACGCAGATATTCAATAAAGCCTGTTGGTTTTCCCATAATTGTGTCTCAGTCGATAAGGGATTTCAGATTTTGAGTTGCGAAGTATTAACTGCCCATTGTTTTTGTACTTTTAGCCAATCAAATAGTTGTTCTAGGGTTAGGCCGAGTTCAATTTGGGGCGATACAGTTACAAACTCTAAGCAGGTAGGGTGGGCAATGCCCACCCTAGCAGGAAGATCAGCTACCACCAATCCGGGCAACATCACGGGCGTTGGCTTCAAAGGCAGCCGTGAGCGCATCGTCTCCGCTCAAACCGTCGTCAATGGCTTGCTTTAGCGCCTGCAATACGCGTTTGTAATCCTTGGGCATAACCTTAACGAACTTCGGCACTACTGTTTGCCAGTTGGCGAGGACGGTTTCAGCCTTTTCGCTGCCCGTGTAGTCTTTGTGGCGTTGAATCATTTGGCGAAGATCCTCGATCTCTTCGGGATCCTCAACCGATTCAAGACCAACCATTTGCGTGTTGCATCGAGTAGCAAAATCACCCGCTTCATCAAGGATGTAGGCAACACCACCGCTCATTCCGGCAGCAAAGTTGCGTCCGGTTGCTCCTAGAACCACCACCTTACCGCCCGTCATATATTCGCAGCCGTGATCCCCAACGGATTCGACGACGGTATTGACGCCGGAGTTGCGAACGCAGAAGCGTTCCCCTGCCATACCGCGAATGTAGGCTTCTCCACCCGTTGCGCCATAGAAGGCAACATTCCCCGTGATGATATTTTCCTCCGCAACAAAGGTAGAGCCTGCGGGTGGGTAGATAATAATCTTGCCGCCGCTCAGCCCTTTGCCGAGATAATCATTGGCGTCGCCTTCCAGTTCCAGGGTGACCCCTTTAGGAACAAAGGCACCAAAGCTTTGACCCGCACTTCCCTGAAAATGAAGATGAACTGTATCTTCGGGCAATCCTTCCCAGTGACGTTTGGTGATTTCGTTCCCCAAAATGGTGCCAACGACCCGGTTAATGTTTTTGATGGGTAAGGTGGCTTTGACGGGTTTGCCGTGTTCAATCGCAGGCTTACACAAATCCAGCAATACCGTTACATCTAGCGATTTCGCCAGTCCGTGATCCTGGGGAATCTGGTAGTAGCGACCTACTTCAGGCGCGATTTCAGGTTGGTAAAGCACCTTGGAAAGGTCAATCCCCTTCGCTTTCCAGTGATCAACCGCTTTTTTGGCTTCTAAAACATCGGTGCGCCCGACCATTTCATTCAGCGATCGAAAACCGAGTTGCGCCATCAGTTCACGGACTTCCTGCGCGATAAACTGCATGAAGTGAACGGTATGTTCTGGTTCACCGACAAAGCTCTGGCGCAGATGGGGATCCTGCGTAGCGATGCCCGCGGGACAGGTGTTCATGTGGCAGACACGCATCATGATGCAACCGAGCGTGACGAGGGGTGCCGTTGAGAAACCAAATTCCTCAGCACCCAGCAGAGCTGCAATCACCACATCCCGTCCTGTTTTCATTTGTCCGTCGGTCTCGACAGCAATGCGCGATCGCAGATTATTCAGCACCAATGTTTGATGGGTTTCCGCTAGACCCAGTTCCCAGGGCAATCCAGCGTGTTTAATCGAGGTTTGGGGATGCGCCCGTACCGCCATCGAAGCCGGAGATCAGCACCACATCGGCATGGGCTTTGGCAACGCCAGCGGCGATCGTGCCCACGCCCACCTCGGATACCAGCTTGACGCTGATGCGCGCTTCCCGGTTAGCGTTCTTCAAATCATGGATGAGTTCAGCCAGATCCTCAATGGAATAGATATCGTGGTGCGGTGGTGGGGAAATGAGTCCCACGCCCGGCGTTGAGTGGCGTACCTTCGCAATCCAGGGATAAACCTTCTTACCGGGAAGCTGTCCCCCTTCTCCAGGCTTTGCGCCCTGCGCCATCTTGATTTGGAGTTCCCGTGCCTGGGAGAGGTACAGACTGGTCACACCAAAGCGACCAGAGGCAACCTGTTTAATGGCGCTGTTCTTTGAGTCGCCGAGGTCATTGGTCCAGGTGTAGCGATCGGGATCTTCGCCACCTTCGCCTGTGTTGGATTTACCGCCGATGCGGTTCATGGCGATCGCTAGCGTCTCGTGCGCCTCTTTGGAGATGGAGCCGTAGCTCATGGCACCCGTCTTAAAGCGCTTCATGATGGCTTCGATCGGCTCCACTTCTTCAATGGGGACGGGTTCACGCGGCTTGAATTCCAACAGTCCGCGCAGGGTGAAGTGTTTCTGGCTCTGCTCGTTCACCAGCTTGGCGTAGGTCTTGTAGAGGTCGTAGCTGCCTACCCGTACCGCCTTTTGCAGCGTATGGATCGTTTCGGGACTAAACAGATGGGCTTCCCCATCTTTGCGCCACTGATATTCGCCGCCGACATCCAGAGTGTGACCGTTCACTTCCCGATTGGGGAACGCATGGTGATGGCGCAAAATCGCTTCCTTGGCAATCACATCCAGATCAACTCCCTCAATGCGGGATGCGGTCCAGGTGAAATATTTGTCAATCACTGAGCGGTTTAGTCCGATCGCCTCAAAGATTTGGGCACCTCGGTAGCTTTGAATCGTCGAGATGCCAATCTTGGATGCGACTTTGACCACGCCTTTGGTTGCCGCTTTGATGTAGTTTTTGCAGGCCGTCTGATAGTCCACACCGACCAGCAAGCCCTGCTGAATCATGTCATTGATCGTTTCAAAGGCAAGGTAGGGATTGATTGCGCCACAGCCATAGCCAATCAACACCGCGTAATGGTGGACCTCGCGGGGTTCGCCCGATTCCAGCACGATGCCAACTCGCGTGCGTGTTCCTTCCCGAATCAGGTGGTGGTGCAGACCAGAAACCGCTAACAGAGCGGGAATTGGAGCGTTTCCTTGGTCAATGCCCCGATCGCTCAGGATGAGGATGCTGACACCATCGGCGATCGCTCGATCGGCCTCAGCACAAATTTTCTCCATCACGGCTTCCAACCCGTTCACGCCCTCCTGGGGATTAAATCGAATGGATAGCGTGACAGATTCGAACCCATCTTCATTCAGGTGCTTCAGCGTTGCCAGTTCCCCATCCGTCAGAATGGGAGTTTTGAGCTTGATCAGGTGGCAGCTTTCGGGTTCGGGCTTTAGCAAGTTGCGCTCAGCCCCGATCGTCGTCTCAGCCGACGTAATAATTTCCTCCCGAATTGAGTCGATCGGTGGATTCGTAACCTGCGCGAACAACTGCTGGAAATAATCGTAAAGCAGCTTGGGACGATCGGAGAGAACCGCCAACGGGGTATCGGATCCCATCGAACCAACCGCTTCCACCCCATCGCGTGCCATGGGGGTCAGCAAAAGCCGCAATTCTTCAAAAGTGTAGCCGAAGGCGGTTTGTTGTTGAATCAGTGTAGGGAGTGGGGAGTAGGGAGTGGGGAGTAGGATGTCGTTTGACCCATTGCCCATTGCCCATTGCCCATTGCCCTCAAACGATTTCGATAACTCTTCCAGGCTTACGAGATGCTTATCCAGCCACTCACGGTAGGGTTGCTCGGTGACAATGCTCTGTTTGATTTCCTCGTCCGCAATGATCCGTCCCTGTTCCATATCAACCAGGAACATGCGTCCTGGCTGGAGACGACCTTTCAGCGCGACTCGTTCGGGTTTAACGGGCAAAACTCCAGCTTCCGATGCCATGATGACCAGATCATCTTTAGTCACGTAGTAGCGCGATGGCCGCAACCCGTTACGATCGAGCACCGCACCCATCATCGTGCCGTCAGTGAAGGCGATCGAGGCGGGACCGTCCCACGGTTCCATCAGGCAGGAGTGATATTCGTAGAAGGCTTTCTTCTGGTCACTCATAGATTCGTGTGCAGTCCACGGTTCGGGGATCATCATCATCACGGCGTGGGGCAGCGATCGTCCGGCCAGGGTCAGCAGTTCCAGCGCATTGTCAAAGATGAGTGAATCACTGCCATCAATGTTGATAACGGGTCGAATTTTTGAAATGTCGTCCCCAAACAGCTCGGATTCAAACAGCGACTGGCGGGCGTGCATCCAGTTAATGTTGCCGCGTAGCGTGTTAATTTCGCCGTTGTGGGCGATGTAGCGGTAGGGGTGCGATCGCTCCCAGCTTGGAAAGGTGTTGGTGCTGAACCGGGAATGCACCAGCGCCAGCGCACTTTCCAAATCGAGATCTCGCAAATCTGGGTAATACTGCCCCACCTGCACAGGCATCAGCATTCCCTTGTAGACGATCGTGCGGGCAGAAATGCTGGATGGATACCAGTAGGGATCAATGTTGGTAGCGCGGATAGCGTTGTGGGACCGCTTGCGAATGACGTATAGCTTCCGCTCAAATGCCAGATCGTCGGTCAACTCCGCAGACCGCTGAATAAATACCTGTTGCATGAACGGCTCACTGGATTTTGCTGAATTGCCCAGCATGGAGTTATCCGTCGGCACATCGCGCCAACCAAGCACCTTGAGTCCTTTTTCCGCCACAACTTGTTCAAAACCTGACGGCTGTGCTCCCGTTGACTACGATCAGGCGAGGCATAGATCATCCCGACGCCATACTGGCCAGCTTCTGGAAGCGTGATTCCCAGTGCTTCTGTTGCTTTAACCAGAAATCGGTGCGGCACCTGCAACAAAATTCCTGCCCCGTCGCCTGTATTGGTTTCGGCTCCCACCGCGCCCCGGTGGTCAAGGTTCAACAGGATTGTCAGCGCGTTGTCTACGATCGCGTGGGATTTCTTGCCCTTCATGTGGACAACGAATCCAACCCCGCATGCATCGTGCTCAAACTGCGGATCATACAAACCCTGTTGTGAAGGAATTCTGTTACTGCTCATTGGTTGTGTCCACTACGACTGGTTGTTATCTAAACGTTGGTTTCATGGTTGTTCTAGAACGCAAAACCAACGATTCTCGCGCCGCCCTTAATTTTTTTAGGTAAACAAAACGTCTCTAAACCCACTCTTCTAAGCCCAATCTAACGTTAGGCCAAATTAAACTATCCAAATCAGACAATCTCAGCGACTTTAAGTGTATTTGCAACAGCAAACTGAGAAGAGGTAGCAAATCGTTTCAGTAGAATTTCCCCGCTTCCCTTCGCGTTCCCCGCTTTTTAGATAAGACTAAACCAACCGATCTAGACTGCTTCACCATCCTAAATTCGCTAAGCAATAGTCTGGATTCTCTAACGAAAAGGAGAGTTGATTTCAGGTCTTAAGGAAATCGTCATATGTGTCATTGGATGTTGACTTTCCGTTCAAATCATTCAATTTCCTTATGGAAATTGAGCCAGTAAGCACGTTATTAACGCTTGCTTCTATAACCACGTCTTTAGGAGAACCGAAGCTTCATTCTACAAACCGCAATCAAACTACAATGCTGTCCATTTCGTTTTGTTAAGAAAAGAATCGATTTCAAACATTTTGATAACTTAAATGTTTTTTGAAACGGATTGGAACGGGCTGGAAACCATAAAAATATTCGGGTTTCCAACGATCGCCGAAATTGATCCGGCCTGATTTTACTTCAACTCCCTCACTGGCTAACAGTTCTGCCTGTGTTGGGATGTACCGGGAGAATAAACTCCCATCGATCGCCACAATTCGATGCACAGGCAGATCTTCGGGTGCTTTTTTAATAAAGCTTGGAAATACTCGGTAGTAAGCTTTGATAACCCCTAACGCCAGAACCAAATCTGCGGTCGTTACAACCTTTCCAGCCGGAATTCTGGCAACGAATTCGTAGAATCGACTTTTGCATCTTCGGCCAGTGGAGGCAAACAGTAGGGAGTTTGGCGCACGCGATCACCAACTGCGATCGTCCCGCTTTTGACCACCATTCCCAAAATGCCGCGCTTCCCTTTAATTTGCCTGGTTAATCCTTGGCGAATGGTTTCTAGAAACGAGCAGGGTTCACAGAGAAACGTGAGACGGATCAGCACATCGCCGATTTGAAGGAGTTGGCCTGACGTTAAATGTTCGACGGGAGCATCGACCAGAATGTTTTCGTACAAGTCACCCGGACTGAGGCCAAACTCATCTAGCGCAGGCTGGCCTACAATCAATACCTGACGCGGGCTACCAATACATGCGTTCAAATCATCTTTAATACCGTAGCCCTGTTGCAACGTAAATTGTTGACATTCAACCATTGAACGATCGCGCAGGGCTTTGATAAATAGTTTCAAAACAATCATGTAGCGCTCACACAAAAGGGATCGGATTGGAAGGGGTAATGGGCGATGGGCGATGGGCGATGGAACCAAACTCCAATTACAAATTACCGATTACCAATTACTAACTACCAACCATTCGCATCAGTCCTAATCATGTTCAAAATAATTGGGTATAGTAGTCATCTATGAAAAAGCGCATTTTTGGGTTGTTCATTTCACTATCGCTTTTGGCGGCTTGCGTTGCGGAGGGCCACCCCAGATCCAGGGTGAGACCCAGCAACCCAGCACACCGACCACCACTCAGGATAGTCAAAATGGGTTCCGAAAAATTGCTCCCGCTGATTTGAAATTGGACCCTTCAGCCAGCACAGCCGTTATCTCCAGCGCACAAAAGTTTATTATCCCGGTTCCAGCCTGGGGTCAGCAGGGAGGACCATTGGTTTACCCGAAAGGACACGAAAAAGCAGGGCAACCCATTCTGGATTACAAGGGACAACCCGTTGGCGATCGTGGCATGGTCTTTCTGAATGCGAAGGATAAATCCTGGCAGGCCGTTTCAGGTGATGGAAACGGGGTTATTATCATCAACGAGGTAACGCTGGAGCAAGCCAAAAAGCTTGACCAAAAAGTTCGATCGTTTCATCCCGATCCCAATGATTTAACGGTAGCGGAGTTAAAGCAAGTCCTGACATTTGCACAGGAACAACTGGGTCTGGGCGATATGTATAACTCCACCCGTTCCTTTGTAAAGGAGAAAATGACTCCAGCGATCGCGGGGACATTCCCGGTTGGATGGAAAGGAAATCGACGCATACGGGTTTAAGAAACGGGACGATCGGGATGTGAACCAAGCCATTTACATCCCTGGAAAATTCATTTTTGAAGGACCTGCTGCAACCCCTCAAATTTTCGAGAATGGCGGCGTCATTGTTTTAGATAAGGGAAAGATGCGAGGTGTTCAACCCGATATCTTTGTGCGAACCTACAAACTAAGCGATGGCCGTTCGATTTCGTCCGTTTCAAGGATATAAAAGTTCAAGGTAAGTGATTGAACTTTTAACAAGATGCTGAATACTAATGTTTTTACAAAACCTCCGAGGTTTGCGTAAGTTCTAGTGCAGCTTCAGGAAGGGTAATAGAGGTTTATAGTTGATTAGCTGAATTACTAATAACGATGTTAGTTTCAACCTTGGCTAGAGGTAGCGTTGCGGCATTTGGATGTGCCGTCATAACTGTTCTTGTGAGCTACTACATCATCTATAAACATCCTAAGTGGTATGAACTCCTAAGTTGAGTATTAATGGTTCTGGCCCCATGCATATTAGCTGGGATTACGGTAGTTGGAGGATTAATCACAGCAGCAAGCTTTACTGTTACGTATACACTGTTATCTGTAATCCCACCGCTCGTAGGCTTTCATGTTGGAGTAGATGCCATTTCTGTTTTAATGATTAGTTCAATAATTATTACTGTTGAGCTTATATAGCGATCCTAAATGGATTGTGAGAAAGGGTTCCAACGGAATCCTTTCTCACAAAGCCTCTCAATCTCACAACTGACTTAGGACTGCTATATGTATTATTGTGTTTGAAATCGTGCCGTCTTTAGCAATGTAGGAAATAGGTTAATAGCTAATTATTGGGATACTTAGCATAACTACATCCCCTAAAGAGAGCCAGCCTGCTGTAAAAACTCTAAGGTTTGCAAAGTTCTAGGAACTTTAATCTGAAAATAACGTTACAGCAGTTTTCAATTGAATAGACCTCAAATTGTAGGGTGAGCACCGCTCACCAAGTCCAACCGTTAGAGCATCTGAGCGATTGATGGGCAGTGCCCATCCTACTGAAAATGACTTTCCCACTTTGATGCTCAAGCGTCGGTTTGTTGCACCGGAATTTCAATCACAAATTTGGTTCCCTTACCCAAAGCTGAATTGCAGCGTAGCAATCCACCGTGCGTTTCTGTGATGATCTGGTAGCTGATGGACATTCCTAATCCGGTTCCTTTACCTACGGGCTTTGTGGTGAAGAAGGGATCAAAGAGGCGTTGCTGCACCTCATCTGCCATTCCGGGGCCGTTGTCTGCAATGATGATTTGAACACGATTAACCTGAATCAGTTCGGTGCGAATCGTGATCGCAGGTAGGGGACAAGATGGGGGCGATGATTGATCAGAAGAATGGTATTTCGTATCTTCATGAGCGGCTGAGGCTCCTTGATCAGAAGCGCCCATCGCCCATCGCCCATTACCTGTCGCCTCTTCCAGCGCATCGATCGCATTTGTCAAAATGTTCATGAATACCTGGTTTAACTGCCCGGCATAGCATTCGACAAACGGCAAGAAACCGTATTTCTTGAACACCATAATAGGTGGTCTACCCGGTTTTGGCTTTAAGCGGTTTTGCAAAATTGTCAACGTAGACTCAATGCCCTCGTGAATGTTAACTGCCTTGACTTCAGCCTCATCCAACCGAGAAAAGGTCCGTAATGTCTGCACAATTTCGCGAATGCGTTCAGCCCCAACCTTCATTGAGGAGAAGAGTTTCGGCAAATCTTCTGCAATAAAATCCAGATCGATCGCATCGATTTTCTTGCTGATTGCAAGCGTAGGGGTTGGATATTCTCCTCGATAAAGCTGAACCAGATCCAGGATGTCCTGTAGATATTGACCAGCATAGAGAAGGTTACCGTGGATAAAATTCACTGGATTGTTGATTTCGTGGGCGACCCCTGCAACCAGTTGCCCCAAACTTGCCATCTTCTCTGTTTGAATTAGCTGCGGTGTTTTTGAATTTCCTGTAGTGCTTGCTCCAGTTCATAGGCCTGGGCCTGAGCCTGCTCCGTTGCCGTACAGCTCTGCTCATACAGTTCGGCCTGATCCAGGGCGACAGCTAATTGACTAGAGACTTCCTGCAACAGTTCAATCTCTTCCACAGTCCAGCTTCGGATTTCCTGCCACTGAAGGCAGTGAATCACGCCAACCCGCCCGCTCCGGGTTTGGATTGGCATCAATAACTGGGACTGAACCCCAAACGCATCCTTGAGCGATCGAGCTTCAGGATGGGGCAGTGCGTATGGAGACAATACCGGAACTGATGGCAAGCTAGCTGCTGGGTCTACAGGCTGTGCAGCAGCCAGACTTGGATCACCGGCACAATTGATGACGTAATGTTTTTGGCTCAGATGCTGCAATCCATCCGTTGCATAGGATTCATAGGCAGCTTGAAAGCTGGACGACTCTGGAAGATACCACCAAAAGATGCATGAATCGAGCTGTAATATCCATCGAAGCTCACTAACGGTCGCTTCCAGCATCATATTCAAGTCAAGGGACTGCCGAATCTGACTAACCAGCCGATTCAGTAACTCCTTCTGTCGCGCTAATTTGCGGTAACGAGCTTCTGAAACCTCAAGCTGATGCGCATGTTCCTGAAGCAAAGCAAACGTTTGCTCCAGTTTGGTAGATTTCTCAAGGGTTTCCTGTTCATACACTTCCAGCAGTTGCTCCAAGGTCGCAATCTGCTCCTTGAGCTGCACAATTTCCTGATTGACTCCATGACTACTCACTTCAAATCAACCCACATGATTTGGCCTTCCGTAGGTCATACCACACCCTATTAGACTTACATCCATCTACACAGAAACTTGATTTTGAGCGTGTGTAAGTAGAAGCACCGGAAAAGACGAATGATTGCAAATGATTAGAGCTGAGGATGATTCTCAATGGCCAGCGCTCAAGCTTGATCGCGTTAAACAAGACTTAAAACTTTTTCTGGTGAGAAGATAGCTTCTCCATCAAACGGCAGCAGAGCAATTTTGGCATTGAGCGCTAAGGCTTTGAATAGATTAGCCGTATCCCGAGAAATGGAAACCTTTGAGAACATAATGATGACCAGGAGATTGCCAGATGGCAACATGCTGCCAAACCCCAGAACCGAACGAACCCCATAGGGAATGACGAATCCGCTTGCGCAGGCACAAAGGGGCTACCCTGAGCTTCAGGAACATGGAACACGTTAAATGTTTTCTGCTCTAAATCAATTACGACAGCCGGATCCGGCTTCAAAACGGTTCCAATATCCAGCCCTAGTTGACAAATTAGTTGGGAAATCATGGGGATTGGGCAACCAGTTCCTCACTTGCTAGGGGAATCGCCTGATGCCCTCGCGATGCGTATCTTGAATTCCAGTCCGGGTGTTCTCCGGCGGTGGCTAACAACGTCAGACACTTCATTGCACTGTTGTCAGGTTCTTCACCAAGCGTTTGCTGAACGATCGTCTGTAAATCTGGCTCTAGTTCGTTATAGGAATGGGTCTTAAATAGACGAACCAGAGCGAGGGATTTTTCACCGGTTTGTGGGTCAACCAAATTTTCATAAAGGTGTGTAACAATTCGGCTCGCTGTTTCTTCCATCGTTTTTGAACCAACACCCATCCTGCGAAGTGCAGCACCACACTCAGTCATGTCCTTCAGTGCAAAGTTTGTCAGGTTATACATGAGGTTATAAACCCTTCCAGGGGATGTATCAGGCTTAGAGTTCCCCATGTGTTGATGAACCCAACAATGGTTGAGGGAATGGAGCAGGAAGTGGGGTTCGGGGTGTAGGGTCCAGGGTACAAAAATCTCAAGACTCGAAACTCTATCTATCACTCTTCATCCCTCATCCTCATCCTTTCATCCCTCATCCTTATAATCGTGAGGCGTGAGCTGTGCTCTTAGGAGATGGCAAGCTGATGTAGCCCCATTTGTCGTCTGCCTGAATGCGGGCTAGACCTTCTGAAAAGCGTCCGGCGTTGTCGAATATGGCGGGAATCACGAGCTTGCCCGATCGGTCAACGTAGCCCCATTTGCTGTTGATTTGGACGGCGGCCAGTCCTTCAGAAAAGTCGGAGGCAAAGTCAAACTGGCGATCGCTTACTCGTTTTCCAGCTTTGTTGATGTAGGCCCATTTATTGTTGATTTGAACGGCGGCCAGCCCTTCAGAAAAGTCAGAGGCGAAGCTAAACTGGGGTTGAATCGCGATCGTTCCTTTGCGGTCAACGAAGCCCCAACGATCACCAACTCGAATCCGTCCTAACGATTCAGAAAAGCGAAACGCACCGTCAAATTGAGGGTTGATAGCAATCTGATTGGATTTGTTCAGGTAGCCCCACTTCTTACCCGCCCGGACGACTGCCAGCCCTTCTGAAAAGCTCCAGGAATCTTCATATTGGGGTGCGATCGTCAAATGTCCTTTCAGGTCAATGTAGCCATATTTGCCATCGACCTTGACGGCGGCTAACCCCTCAGAAAATGCTGCTGCTAGGGAGAATTGGGGCTTGATGACGAGGGTGCCCGACTTGTCGATGTAACCATATTTGCGGTTAACCCGAACGGCTGCTAGCCCATTCGAGAACTTTGCAATGTCCTCATACTGAACGTTGGTAAACAGTTGGCCGTTCTGGTCAATAAAACTATAGGCGCTGCCAACCCGAACTACAGCGCGTCCTTCAGAAAAGAGTGAAATACCGCTCACGCTTCCATCGGGCTTCATCACTAGCTTTCCTGCCTTATTAATGAAGCCATAGGTGTTTTCAAATCCAACAAGTGCCAACCCCTCTGAAAAATCTGAAGCACTATCAAACTGGGGATAAATGTTCTTCTTCTGCGCCTGAGTAAGCTCCTTTGAGGGTCTAGGGATAGCACCTGTTGCTTGCTCCGGTTCAACGGCTGAAATAAGTTGATTTTGTCCTTCTACAGCCTTGAGCGGTTCACAGCTAATCAGCGCGATCACACACAGGCTAATGGCGGCGAACACGGGAATTCGGGCTGACAGAGGATAATGAGGTATTGGCATTGTGTGTGGAGATTAGTGCGTGTGGAGATTAACGTCTAAGCCCTATTCTCTCTAGAGACTCAAGAGGTTTGCTGGATCTGGTTCCTAGATGTAACAGAGAGTAATCTTGTTAAGGAACGCTGTCATCTCCGTATGCTATTCCTCATCAAGGTGTTCCTACTTTAGGCAGAGAGGCTAAACTCCTCGTCACTGGCTGTTTTTCCCTACCACCTACCACCTACCACCTGCTCCAGCTGTACCAATCACAGAAATTTTTTCTAATGGCTCTAAAGTCCCCTCAGGTAGATTTCTGTCAGCCCATGCAATGATACATTGAACGCAATGCAGCTAGGTGAGATGAGTACGCGAGTAGCTCTATGAATTTATCTGTGCTTATCCTCGCTTCCCTTGGAGTGGGGATTATTTTTGGTGCGCTGCTGAATGGGTTTGCTCCCGATGCGAGCGCACCCTTAGACCACTATCTCCTCACACCGTTAGGCAAAGCATTTCTGCGCCTGATTCAGTTTGTTGTCGTTCCGATCGTCTTTTCGTCGTTGATTCTAGGGTTAACCCGAATTCGCGACGCATCACAGGTCGGTCGTTATATCCTCAAACTGCTAACAAGCTACATTGTGACCAGTGGCGTTGCTGTCTGCATTGGACTGACGATCGCAGTACTCCTACAGCCGGGAAGCGGTTTTAGTGGGTTATCCGTCAATGCAGCAGCTAGTTTTCACGAGCGACCTTCCATGATCGACTGGTTGATCAGCTTGATTCCAGTCAATCCGTTGGAAGCACTCAGTACGGGCAACTTACTGCAAACCATTTTTCAGCCGCTCTAATTGGAATCGGAATTCAATTGGCTGGAGAGAAAGCGTCCAGTTTTGTCAGTTTCATTGAAAGCGTTTACATTATTTTTGAAAAGTTCTCTCGCTTATTCTCTATACCGCTCCCATTGGTGTCTTTGCCCTGATTAGCTCAGTGATTGCAACGCAAGGATTTGGACTGATTAACAAGCTGCTCGTCTACATCCTGGGCTTATTCCTTGCCTTTTCAATCATGATGGGGCTGTATATCTTGATTCTGTTTGTTCTAAAAGCAAAACCAGGTAAATTCTTTCAGAGTTTTTTCCGGCTCTTTCCCTGGGGTTTGGCACAGCCAGCACCAATGCGGTTCTTCCGGTTGCTTTGCAAAACGCAGAGGAACGGTATGGCATGAATGAGGGGATCGCAAGCTTTGCTATTCCATTGGGAACGGCAGTCAAGCGGGATGGCTCAGCCATTTTCCAGGGATTTAACGCGCTATTTATTGCCCAGATTTATCAGATTCCGCTGACCACCGATTTGCTGCTGGCGATCGGCTTAAGCACTTTCCTGGTGTCCTTCAGCACTGCTGGTGTTCCCGGATCTGGAATCATCATGATGACAACGGTTTTGTCTGCTGCCGGGCTTCCCTTAGAAGGAGTTGCTATCGTTGCAGGCGTCGATCGCCTGGTTGATGGATACAAAACCATCCTGAACGTCACAGGTAACATTACAAACGCCGTGATTCTTGGCTATTGGGAAAACGGTAGTTTCCAGTCATCGGAACTACCAAGCCCGTCAACAGCAACCAAACCGTAAGCTAGGTCAAGGAATTGGGAGTGAGGGAAGAGTGTTAAGTCTTGAGTTTTAGGTGTTGAGTTCTCAATTCTTAACTCCGAATTCTCAATTCTCCAAACTCTGAGCCTTGGCTCCTACCATTTCTCTACAGTCAACCTCGTTCTCTGGAAGAAAAGAAGGCGTTGCCGATCGCAACACAGCATCCAGCAAACCGGGAAAGCGATCATTCAGATCGTTCTGTCGCAGAGAATTAATGTGCTGCGTTCCTTCTTTTCGGCAGTAGAGAACACCCGAATCTCTTAGCACCTTGAAGTGGTGCGACAGGGTAGATTTGGCGATCGGCAGAGCAAAGGCACAGCAGGACGTCTCCCCTCTACTGCCAGTCGTCTGACAATTTCAAGGCGGATCGGATCCCCAAGGCGTACAAAACTCCTGCCAGGGAAATGTCTTTTTATCGGGGTGGTAAAACAGTCTCATGATTTTGTGTAAGTTGAGCCAAGCAACGTGATTGAAAAAACTCGGGAAAACCGACTCTACTTCAGCATTCCCCAACAAATCTTGGTTTCTGTATCTTGCTTACTTGCATTATTGCATATCTGACGCTATAGTTTATTTATTCGAATTTTTCGAACTTTAGAACGTTTCCGCTTTGAGTCATCTTAGGAGGGAGTTATGTCTTCCACCGCTTCAGTTACAGATTCCACGTTTCAGAAGGAAGTTCTCGATAGTGAGCTTCCTGTGCTTGTAGATTTTTGGGCACCGTGGTGTGGCCCCTGTCGAATGGTTGGCCCTTTAGTTGACGAATTGGCGACCCAATATGAAGGACAGGTTAAAGTCGTCAAGCTAAATACTGATGATAGTCCAGGCGTTGCTAACCAGTATGGGATTCGCAGTATTCCTACACTCATTCTCTTCAAACAGGGACAGCCGATTGATCGAGTGGTCGGTGCGGTTCCCAAAACAACGCTAGCTAACACGATCGATAAGCACCTGTAAAGGGATGAGGGATGAGGGAGGAAGGATAAAGGGTAAGGGCTAAAGGCTAAAAGCCTGACCTGTCGATCTTGTCTTCCTTCTCTCAATTCCCTTCTCCTTTCCCAATTCGTGTTTGTTTGCGGTAATGTTCTCTTCAACTTTTAGGAGGCTTTGAATGACCTTAACTACTCAGGATCGGAACCTGACGGTGAATCCGTTAGATGTGCCAAGCGCGATTGTACAGCGTCGTGCAATTAAGAGTTTTAAGCCAGACCCGATCGCGCCAGATGTGTTGAAGCGGTTGGTTGAGCTTACGGTTGCGGCTCCCAGCAGCTTCAATTTACAGGACTGGCGCATCATCTTAATTCAGGACGAAGCTCAAAAGGCTGCTCTTTCGGAAGCAGCCTGGGGACAGCAGCAAGTTGTGCAGGCTCCTGTTACCTTCGTGTTTGCCGCAGACGCAAGTGGTTGGCAGGATAGTTTGCCTAAGATTACAGAACAAGGATTACAAACGGGTGCCTGGAATGAAAGCACAGTAGAGTATTTCAAGAACTCCGTTCCACAGGTTCAAACCGCACTTGGCGAAAAGGCACGGGAATATGCGATTAAGGACGCTATGATTGCTGCTACGCATCTGGTTTTGGCAGCAGAAAGTTTTGGTCTGTCTTCTTGCTTTATGAACGGTTGGGCGGAAGACAAAGTAAAAACTGTCATCGGAGTAGCCGATGATCCAGATTTGGCGATCGCGGTTGTTGTGCCGATTGGTTATGCTGCCGAACCGCGCAAAAATCCTGGCCGTCTGCCGTTTGATTTCAACGTGTTTGTCGATCGTGTTGGAAATCCTTACGCAGGTTAGATATAGCAGGTGCCAGGTGTCAGGTGTCACATGGAGGGCGATAGGCGATAGGTTATATAGCAATAGGGATGAGGGATGAGAGTGGAATTAAGAATTAGGAGTGAAGAGTTAAAAATTCAAAGCTCACTGTCAATTCGTAATTCTCAACTCACAACTACCCATTACCTATCGCCCATGCCCATCGCCTATTACCCATTGCCCATCCTTCAACTACCACTTCATCTCCTCAAATTAGTATTGCCAGCAGGATTAGCGGTGGGTTGTTCCTTACGATTAACTAAAACAAATCCTCTTGACTTACCTGAAACGGAGTCAACAGCTAACATTCCGTTCCACAAATCTGTCGCTTTCACCCAAACTGGCGGATATTTATAGCGCGAAACATCCAGAATCAGAAAGCGATCGGTCTGCTGATTGTAAGCTGCGATCGGGGAGATATGGCCTCCTTTCTCTTCACCGATCGCTTTGCGTAGATAGTTGGCCAAAACAAAGTTATTAGGCTGCTGTAAATTTGCTACAACCCGCTGACGAAATTCATTAATGGTAATGTCTCCAGCGTGGTGAACCGTTACATCAACAGAGTAGGTTGCCAGCAGTTGACCTAATTGATCAAGCGTCATCCCCTGACGCATGACGACATCAGGGCTGAGAACTTTTCGCGTTTGCTCATTGTTAAAAAAATCTTCCTGCGTAAAAACTCGGTAGGGCGAATATCGCGGATCTTGAGGTGCAGGAACTTTCAATGAGTTCAGCACCATTACCATGCTGGCAACGCCACAGTAGGATTGACTGACTTGAGTTACAAACTGGTTGCTGAGGGGCCAATAATCCTCTCTGGCGTTGCTATTAAGCAACAACTGTGTCCCTTCCCGAGAGTTAAAATCAATCAGGTTACTGGGAACCGGCAATGTTTGGGTAAGGGCATTTCCGCCCGATAGACACAACCCCACAATTACCGCTTTAGTCAAGAATTTGAGCGGCTTAATTCCACGAAGTACCATACGAATCTCCTTTGCAGCCAATCAACGATCGCAAATGTCAAACAGCAGTTATAGACAATTGGCCAAATGAGGGGAAACAGACCTGTTCCCACAGTCTTGTTATCCTTACCAACTGTCAACTGTCATGGGCTATGCGCTAGCGATCGCTAATCTTTAGATATAGCACGGGCAGAGCATTACATTTAGTCAGAGGATTTGGTTCAAATGGATTTTGTGTCTGTCATGCGGATACTGCGGATGGAGTAATCTAGTAACTGCATTGGGTGCAGCACTGGAACATGTTTGCCCTGAAGCTTCAGATGACGGCTAATTTGCACAAAGCAACCAATATTTGCAGATGCAATAACCGAAGCTCCTGTATTCGTTAGATTTTCGACCTTTTGACGACCGAGTTCTTCAGCAACATCCGGCTGCAAAATGTTGTAAACGCCCGCGCTGCCACAGCAAAGCGCAGCATCCACAGGTTCCCGTAACCGCACACCGGGAATTTGCAGTAAGAGCAAACGGGGTTGAACGCTAATTTTTTGCCCATGCAGCATATGACAGGCATCTTGATAGACCAGGGTTAGAGGCTCATCCTGTAGCGGTGAAAGTTTGGCGGTCAGCCCTACGTCGGCAAGGAATTCCTGCACGTCTTTCACTTTGGCGGCAAAGGTTTCTGCTTTTTCGCGGTATTGCGGATCGTCGCGCAGAATGCTGCCGTATTCCTTCAGGGTATGGCCGCAACCAGATGCGTTAATCAGCACGTAGTCCACGTTTGCTGCTGCAAAGGTGTCAATCATCTGACGGGCCAGGGTTTTCGTTTGTTCTTCCTGCCCCTGGTGGTGAGTCAGAGCGGCGCAACATCCCTGCAATCGCGGAATAACCACTTCACAGCCATTCGCCGTTAACACGCGTACGGTTGCGTCATTCACCGCCGGATTAAACAAGCGTTGCACGCAGCCTAGAATTAATCCGACCCGATAGCGTTGCTTATCTTGGGCTGGAAATAATTCCGGCAACGTATCGTGAAACGCTTGTGGTGGAATCGTGGGCAGCATGGCCTCCATTGCTCCTAGTTGGGGAGAAATTTGTTTCAGAAAGCCGAGCGATCGCACCCATTTCTGTAATCCCGATTTTTGGTAGATTCCTAACGGTCGCAGTAACCAGCGCATCCGGTTAGGGTAGGGAAACGTGGAAAAGATGAGTTGACGCAGAAGTTTTTCGGGGAGCGATCGGGGATGATTTCGCTCTACCTGTTGGCGAGTTGACTCAATCAGCTTGTCATACCGCACGCCAGAAGGGCAGGTCGTAACGCAGGCGAGGCAACCTAAGCAGGAATCAAAGTGCTGCACCGTTGCATCCGACAGCGGAATTTGTCCTTCGTTTACCCCGTCCATCAGATAAATCCGGCCTCTGGGCGAATCCATCTCTGTGCCCAAAACCCGATAACTGGGACAGGTAGACAGGCAGAAGCCACAGTGAACGCAGGTATCGATGATTTTGGGGTCGGGGAGAGGTGGAGTCGAAGGATAAAGGATAAGGGCTAAAAGCTAAAGGCTCTTTTTCATCCTTTAGCCTTGATCCTTTAGCTTTTTCCTGATTGTCATAACTCGTACTCATCGTTCAAATTTCCCCTACAAATCGATAGGGACTCAACAGAGATTGGGGTCAAATTGCTGCTTCAGTTTCCGCATCAGCTCCAGGGCATTTCCAGGATAGCCCCACACATCGATCTCTTGCTTGAGTTGAGACGGAGCCTGAAGAATTGACAGAAACCCGTTGCTGGACTCGCAAAGGGAGCGAATTTTTAAGACGGTTTCAACCGGAACAGATTCATCAAATACAAATCGTCCTAATCCGCTAGCGGCGTGAATCTGTCCCAGCCAGCCCAAAACGTTCAAATCCTCAATCTGCTTCAAAATAGCAACCGCCTCAGATGGTCTTACTCCTATTTTGCAGGTAATTAATCCTTTCCAGCTTTCTGCGGTCATTTGTTTTCGTAACTGCTCCCATAACTTTGCTTCGTCTGCATCCGAGAAAAGAGAGCAGGTGAGACCCATTGCCTTGCCAACCTCGCACAAATGATTGGTTTGCTCCTGCACGCTGGCCGCGATGCTTTGGAAGCGGGCAACCAGTGCCATGCCCTGACCAATCCTTAAATCTTCGGTGGTCGAGGCTGAAAGAATATCGGCGGCGGTAGGCGTTAGGGCAGAGTTGAGTAACGCTGCGGTTGCCTGCGCGATCGCCCCTGCTTCTCCGGTCAGCACAATGGTTTGAGACGCTTCTGGCAGGGGATACACTCGAAACGTGACCTGGGTGATGGTGCCCAGGGTGCCAAAGGAACCCGTGAACAGTTTCATCAGGTCATAGCCTGCTACATTCTTGACGACCCGCCCCCGCTTTGACAGCTTGACCATCCGCCCGCACGAACGAAATCCCCAGCAGCATATCCCGCACGCTGTTGTAGCGTTGCCGGAGGGAACCTGCGTCGGCTGTAGCCACAATGCCACCAATGGTTGCCTGCTCTGGATAAGCCGGGTCGATCGCCAAAAACTGTCCCGCTGTTGCCAACCGTTCCTGCAAATCCGCAAACCTCACTCCCGCTTCCACCGTGACCGTCAAATCTCCCACCGCATGGTCAATCACCCGGTTCAAATTCTTTGTACTAACCACAATTAGCGGCAAGGAAGCGGTTTTATCCTTTATCCTTTCGCCTTTATCCTTTCCCCCAACCACTCCCCCAATTGAGTTTGCTGCCTGCCCCACAGGGAAGAACCTGCCATTGGTTGCGGTGAGCACAGGCCATTACATCTGCGAGTTCTGCCTGGCTCGCTGGACAAATAACGCTGTGAACCTGGAGATGGGACGCCACTGAATGCCGGATTCGTTCTCGCTGTCTGGAATCAAGAGATTCCCAGGCTACGTTTCCAGAAGACCCAACGATCGCTTCAAGATCCCGCAAATCGGCACTATGTTCTGAACTAGGTTCCATCTGGTGTACAGCAATCCAATACGGATCAATCATAGGTCGAGGGCGATCCGAATGAAAGTCGTGTACTCTATGCGATCGTATTTAGTTGAATGCGATCGTATTAAACATTTAGCCACTACCGATACCAACTCTAAATCTGAACTTGGCTAATGAATAGCAATTGCTATAGCGATCCTAAATGGTTTGCGAGAAAGGATTCCAATCGAATCCTTTCTCGCAAAGCCGCTCAATCTCACAACTGATTTAGGACTGCTATACAACTTGGTTCGAGGTTAAAGTTTCCCCGAAAGTGATAGCCATACCTGTTCCCACCAGGGAAGCAACTGGCTTTGAATTTGGGGGAGCTTTTTGCGGATCTCGCCAATGTCCCATCCGGTTAGACGGGCCAGGGTTTGAGCTTCCTGGTCAAATCGTCGGGGAGCGATCGGACATACTGCCGTCCGGCTGGACAATCCATTTTTCCGGTGAAGGCATGGCGGAGAATATAGCGTCCCTGGAAGAAATCACGGTTTCCCGTTTCTTGAAACATCAAATCTTCTGGGAAGCGATCGCGGGTATAACGCACATGCAACCGGGTCAAAAATACGCCACTATAGGGTCTGGGACGGGGAATAAAGCGGCGATTAGACGATGGATTGGGTCTCGACGAATCCTCTGAATCCAGCCAGAAAACGCCCGCCTGACGCAACTCCTCCGGATTCAGCGGTTCAGCAGAGCAGGGATCGCAACTTGCCATATCCCAGGCGTATTCCATGAACGCAACCTTCCGGTCTTCCCGCACGTATGCCGTCTGGAACATTGCCTTATAGAAATCGCTGAATTCGTCTTTCACAAAGACTGGAATATCGGCATCAGAGGGCACTTTAACGGTGCGGTAATTGGTAGTTTCTGCCTGCCCATTCGGTGACAGAATGTAGACAATCAAATCCTGCGCCGCCTTCGCATTCACCATTCCCAATCGAATTGGCAGCATAAACCGGGGCGACTCATAGCTAATTTGAATCGGGCGCAGCGACTGATACCCTGCCTTATCGAACTCTTTCAGGTTGACCTTTGCCACAAAAACTTGAGCTTTTGACGAATGTAGGGACGCAACAGTTCTTTCGCCCCTTTTGGAATCTTGTAACCGTTTTGAACTAACCACGTTTCCAGACCACCTGATTCTTTTGCGCTCAGAATTAAGATGTCATACTCGCCCACTGTGTACTTAGCTTCCACAGTGACACCTAGCGATCCATCCCGACGTTGCGCTTCGTTTCGTGATGCGCCTGCTGACGGAGCAGCGGGCATTGCCCGATCCTCTGATGGATAGACAGTCTGGCAAGGATCCGGATCAAAGTACTCTACCAAACGAGGAGCGCTGAAGGCATCCAACCGCTCCATGATTTTGGGTTCCGCTACCTTCACCTGCTCCTTTGCAGCACAACCGGAACAGGAACCACGATCGCAAAGTCCTTGACCTCTCCTTGATAATCATTGGCCATCGTCAACACCGTTTTGTTATCGCTGCGGGAGATCGCCACCTGAGATGCCTGGTTGTAAAGTTTGGCGTCTGCTTTGGCAACGTAAAAGCCACAAAACGCCCAGGCTCTTGGTGCAATAACCAAACAGGCAATGCAGATAAAAAGACAGGTGAGAAGGAGTTTTAGAAGTTTCATAGGAAGATCTTTAGGAGAGATAAGAGGTGAGGGATAAGGGATGAGGGATAGGAGATGAGAATTTTGAATTACAGCTTGTGGGCAATGCCTCAAGCCCTGCGGTTCAATTCACGCTGGATATGAATTATGAATTTTGGGTTTGAATTGGGTAATTGATAGTGGGTGAGGGGTAATCAGGTTGCTCTCCTTCTGTCCTGGCTGACCCATCTTCCCTACTGTCTACCCTCTGCTCCTTGCCCTCTGCCATATCTTTCTTCCTGTCGATCCAAGCGAAGCGAGAGGCAGGAAAATCAGATCCAGCAGAATGCTGAAGGGGGCGAGGGCGAAGAGTGCCCAGAAGACGGCAGTAGGGATGAAGTAAACGTTTCGTAGGATGAAGGTGAGGAGGGCGATCGCAGCTGTCCACAGCAAGCGTCCAACACGAGCATTGGGAATGGTGCGGGGGTCTGTGATCATGAAAAAGGCGAACAGCAACAGAGAGCCGCTCATCAAGCGGTGTGCCCAAACATCCCAGGTCCAGCCCAACCAGTAATTACGAATCGCTTCCAGTCCGGCGTAAGTTCCCAGAAAGGCAGCGGTTGTATCTAGCCGTCCTACCTTTTGCACCATCAAGCCGCCTGTTCCCAAAAACAGCATGACGTACCAGCCTTCTTCGCCCCACTGACCTGGTGAAACCCAGGCATCGGGGGTTAGAAGCAGCGCTGCAATGATGCCAACGTTGCCGGGATTGAAAACATGTTTACCTCGCACTCGCAGCAAAAACTTACTTAGAATCGCTACCGTGCAAGCCAGGACGATCGTGCTGTAGTGGTCTGCCCGAAGTAGAAGGCTAAGCCCGAGGGAGGTAATGAGGGGGCTTAAAAGGGATGAGGGATAGAGAAGGGATGAGGGATGGGGGATGAGGGATGAAAGGGGAAGGGATTGGAGATTGGGGACTGGGAATTGGGAATTGAGGATTTTTGTGTTTCTGTATCTCTGAGTAATTGCGTTTCAGTGTCTTCTGTTTTCTCCCTACCACCTGCCACCTGCCACCTGCCACCTACTATCCCTTCCGCTACAATTTGCGTCGTCAGACAGATTGCGATCGTGACTGCGATCATTCCCGGATGCAGAGTCCAATCGCGGGTGCCGATTCCCAACACCAGAAAGAGCGCTAAGAAAAGAATTTGGTAGGTGCGCGGATCGCTAAGCAACATGGGAGAACAGCCGTAGTGAATGTTGGCTGCTATTATGCCCTGACCAGAACAAAGAATTCTCAGCCGTTACACTTTAGGAAACAAGTGAAACGTTTTCTTAATCCTTCTCTGTGTCGTGGTATGGGTTCTCCCAGTCTGGGAAGGTGCTCTACAACGTAAGAATCTTAGGCAAGAGAGTCTCAGGCAACAGAGTCTCAGGCAACCTGTCGGGCCATCAATTGGGCAAATAATCCTTCTTGGCTTGCCAATTCCGCGAAACTACCTTGTTGCACAATGCGGCCTGCCTGGAGCACATAAATGCGATGAGCATTGCGGATCGTGCTCAGTCGGTGGGCGATCACAATTCGGGTGACCTGTAATTTATCTAAGCTTTCGCTGACGATCGCCTGGGTTCGGTTATCGAGTGCACTCGTTGCCTCATCAAACAGCAAGATGCGAGGTTTCAATGCCAATGCTCGGGCAATGAGCAACCGCTGTCGTTGTCCGCCGGAGAGATTACTTCCTCCCTCACTGATCACCGTGTGCATTTCCATTGGCATTGCCGCAACATCATCAGCAAAACCGGCCATACGGGCTGCTTCCCAGGCTTCATCCAGCGTGATTTGTGCTCCGCTGGCAATATTGTCAAAGATCGAGGCAGACATCAACCGTCCTCCCTGCAACACAACACCCAGTTGACGACGTACCGCATTAATATCTAATCCAGCCAAATCTTGACCATCATAATAAACAGTTCCCGATTCGGGGTTTCGAATCCCAACAGAAGCCGAAATAGGGTCGATTTGCCGCTGCCAGATCCACCAACCAGCGCAATGTACTCTCCGGGTTCCGCCTGAATGCTCACATCATCTAAGGTTAAAGCCCCATTATCCCGATAGCGGAATGTAGCATGGTCGATCGCAATTTTGCCCGTGAGCCGACCCGGATCGGCCTTGTTCAGATCTACTTCTGGAACCGTTTCTAAAATTGGTTGGCCCGTTTTCCCTGAGGAATGATTTGCAGCAGGTTTGTCGCTGTATTGCTCAGATCTGTGGCTCCTTTAATGAAGGTACCAAATGCTGAGTTGAAGGCCAGAAATGTGCCAACGGTAAGCCCGGCTGTTCCTGCGGTTTTGGCTTCCTGCAACAATTCCATTGTCAGCCAAAAGAGGATCGCAGAAGTCAGTGTGGGTAGCAAGGTATTGAATAGGGCAACTCCATCTTCAATATTTTGGGTGCTTAGATTCAGCTTCACTTGCTGACTATAACGTTTGCTCCAGGTGGCGAAAGCGCGCTCCTCTGCTCCTGCAACACGGAGTTTTGAAATTCCATTAATGAGTTGCACGGTTTGTCCAGAAATATCTCCTTGCAGCTCCAGCATCGGGCGGATTTTACGGATGAGAAGCGCTCCCGATAGGGTGGTAACGACGATCGCCACAATTGCCACTGCAACGGCAACCAGCGCTAGTTTGATGCTATAGACAAACAACAGTCCCAAATTGAGTAACGCAAAGAGAGCCGCTGCCAGATTGATAACGGTTGTGCCACTCAACTGCCGCCGAATTTGACTAATAGATGTGACGCGAGATTGTAAGTCACCGGTGGTGTATTGACGAAAAAACGAGACTGGCAGGTTAAGGAGCCGATCCCATACGGCTGCCTGGGTGGCAGCATCGGAAACGGTTTCTACCCGGAGAATGGCAAGTCCCTGCGCGATCCGAAACAGTGCTGTTCCGATTGCAACGACCAACAATCCCAACCCAACTTGTAATAGCAGCCCCGGTTTGCGTCTGGAATCGCATTATCAATCACCATTACGGTTGCCTGTGGGGTCAACATTCCCAGCAATGTTGCGGCAATTCCAGTCAGCAATATAATCAGCAAATCCTTTGCGCATCCCTTTAAAGCAAACCGTAGAAGTTCTATGGTTTTAAGGGCCTTGTCAGGCAAAGGACGGTAGAACATGTAGGCAACTGGTGTCAGAGTTGCTGCAATGTCGCTATTGACAGGAGTAAACGTGCGATCAATCGGATCAAAGAGTTCATAGCGAGTCGCAGAGACCGGCAGTAGTGCCACTAACTGATTAGTTTGTCGGGTATAGGCAGCCAAAGGTCCACAGTCCCTTTCCCACCAAGTATCTCGAAGCAGTACGCGGCGCATTCTCACCGAGATGCCCGCATAATTGCTTCCATCGGTTCTTTCACCCGTTTAAAGTCCTCCGATTGGGCAGGGGGACGAATCGTAACGCCCAAGGCTCTGCCGATCGCCCCCGCTGCCATCAACAGAGGTGAATCGTCGGCAAAGAAATCGATTGCTTGAGTCCCAAGGGTTGATGCTAATTCACCTAGTGCTTCGGCTGTAACCTGGCGATTGAGCCGTTCCTGCGCCTGTAGGCGTTTCAACTCTACCTGCGTTTCTTGTTGCTCCAGGTGATCAATGCTGCGAAGAATTTGAGTATGGAACTGAGACAACCCTGCAAGCAGAGAATCGGTTCTTCGGATAGCCTCTGTTGGTTGGGTGAAAAGCTGCACGTCGCCTTCGGCTTCTATCCACAGGCGATCGCTGAGCGGAACTACCCCCGCTTCCGAATTGAGGATTAGTTCTTCGGACCCCATCCAGCGTACATTGCCCTGCTGTATTTGAATCCAGGTGATTGTATCTGGGGCGGGCTGTAGCGTCTGTTGATTAATTAATGAGTATCGTGCTGCGCCCTCTACTTTAGTCTGGATGGCTGGTATTTTTCTGTAAGGCAATGCGGCACTCAATTGTTCAATCCAGCGTTCGATCAGCGTGAGTACCCGATTCTCTGCCTGGCTGACCCAGTTTCTCAAACACGTTTGGTGAATTTGTAACAGTGCTGTCTCTTCAACGGGCACCGCTAAAACCTGGCAGTATCGATCGTCAGATCGGCGCTAGTGCCAAACAAGGCATCCCCAGGACCCGCACTAAACAAGTAGCGACGCGTTCCTTCGATGCCATCCTGCCCCATTTTGATTGCAAATAATGCGACAGATCCAGACTGAATGACCCATACAGTTTGTGGATTGTCCAGCATGATAGGCTGGTTTCCGCGAAATGTGAGTACTTGTCCCTGTAATTCTGTGGGACTAATTTGGCTGACCATAGCTGTATTTCCCAATGAAGTTAGTCGTTGATCAATACGGGTGGCTTAGAGTGCTTCACCTTCTGTTCGAATCAATCGTGAGTACACGCCTTCCATCTGCCACAGTTCCTCGTGGTTTCCTCGCTGGACAACCTTTCCATGTTCAAGCACGATGATTTCATCACAATCTCGAATCGTGCTTAATCGGTGCGCCACGATTAGACAAGTACAGCCACGTCGGCGAAGATTGCGATCGATGATTTTCTCCGTCTCAGTATCCAGCGCACTGGTTGCTTCATCCATTACAAGGATTGAGGGTTTGCTGACCAATGCTCTGGCAATTTCTAACCGCTGCCGTTGACCTCCACTCAAATTAACTGCCCCCTCTGCCAACTCCGCATCGTATCCTCCTGGCAACGACAGAATGACATCGTGAATAGCCGCGTCCTGACAGGCTTGAACTAGATGCTTTTCTGGCACTGTGGCATCCCATAGGGTTAAATTTTCTCTCACGGTGCCGCCAAACATCAGGATGTCCTGTTCAACCATTGCCACAGAGTTTGTCAGAGTCTGACGTGGAATTTGCTCCCTCGGTTTGCCATCGAAGCAAATGTCCCCTGACCAGGGCTGGTACAAGCCAATCACTAACTTGGCTACAGTAGACTTACCAGAACCGCTACCACCCACAAGAGCAACGCGCTGTCGGGCTTGAGCACAAGGTTAAAGTTTTCAATCAACGGAGGAGCCAGACGACTGTAACCGAACGTGAGATCGCGTAACGCAATATACCCTTGGAGACGAGGGGACGCGGACATAGGGATGGCAGATTGAGAATTCGGAAATGTCTCTGTCTCCGCGTCTCTGCGCCTCTGCGTTTTCCCCTCTATTCCCTGCCTCTTTTCTGCGTTCAATTGCGGGTCTGTTGGGTTACGTAAAACATCATCCAGACGAACCAGATTGCCTTCTAACTCCTGCAATGCACTGCCAAAACTGACCAGACTGTTAACGGGAGTGAGAAAGTTTTGCATCAGACCTTGAAATGCCACAAGCATCCCGATACTGAGATAGCCATCCATAACCCGTAAACCGCCGATCACGAGCAGCAGCATGGATGAGAGCGCTGTTAGCAGAGTTGGCAACACAGAAAAAGTTTGGTTGCTCATTCCTAACTCTTGCTGTGAGTTGAGCGCCTTGGTGTAGTGGCCAGCCCACCGAGAAAAGAAATCTGATTCAAGACCGGAGGCTTTTAAGGTTTCGATGCTTTGAAGTGCTGAGATCGAGGTGCCAGATACCTTGCCGTACTCCTGAATCAGTCGTTGATTTGTATCAATGCGTCGTCGGGAGAGCCATTGCAAGGTAAAAATGTTTATTGCCGCAAACCCAATGCCGGTTGAGGTCAACACCCAGTCGTACTGAATCATGATGAGCGCATAGAAGAACACCATGACCGCATCGATCGCCGTCGTTGCCAATTTCCCTGAAAGAATATCTGCTACCTGATCGTTGAGGGTTGTGCGGTTGCTAATTTCACCTGCAAATCGTTGAGCATAAAAACCAACAAGTAGACGTAAAATGTGCCAGAGAAAACGACTAGACATCCCAACGGATAACTTGATCTTCAAACGGCGCAGATAACGTAACCGAAACAAGGTTAACAATCCCTGAAGAATAGATGTGACTATCATTCCAATCAACAAAGGGCGCAACCATTGTTGTCGTCCCTGGACCAGAATTTCATCGACAAATACTTGACTGAACACGGGAATTGCCATTCCGGCGATCGTCAACAAAAAACCTGCTAGAACGCAATAGGCAAGCGCTCCCATTGAAGTGCGTAACCGTTCCCACAGCGCCAAAACCATGCTCGGTTTTCGGCCACCTTTGACAAATTCCGGCCCCGGTTTAATCACCAGCACGACACCTGTGAAGCCTTCATCAAATTCCTGGTAGGACACTGTTCGTGGTCCCGACGCGGGATCGTTCAAAAATACCCGTTTTCTGCCGAATCCTTCTACCACCAGGAAATGGTTGAAATTCCAGAACACGATATACGGTGGCTGTAACTCCCGGAGAGAGTCAATTTCCTTTTTGTAGCCTTTTGCGTGTAGTCCGTAGGTTTGGGCAGCTTTCAAAATATTGGCTGCCTTACTTCCATCACGTGAGACGCCACATTCCTGCCGCAGTTCTGGCAATGGTACGATCCGACCGTAATATCCCAAAATAATTCCTAAGGCAGCCGCACCACACTCCACAGCTTCCATCTGCAACAGTGTAGGGGTTTTAACCCGCTGACTATGAATTAACTGCTTTAAGAACTGGAGGGGTTGAAACGGGGTTTCCGCAGAAAAATTAATAGATACCACTGGTAGACCTCAGAATCGGTAGTACAAAAGTGATTAAAACCGTTCTTCCACAGTGACGCGCACCGTCGTTGTCGTTCCTGGTGAAATCTTCAACTCCGGCCCTTTCGACGATGACCACTGAAAGCCGCTAAATGTGGCAGTATCAGATTTTAGATCCGCATAGACCTGCATGACTCCTTCTTGCTTGTCGGCTACCAACCCTTTCACAACCTCTGGGTTGCCCACAATACTTGCAGCGGATTCGGTCGTAATCGGAAAGGGTGAAACGGTGGTGATAGTGCCAACAATGCCGCCAAACCGCTCCCGCTTGACCGTTTGTGGAGTGATCTGGATGGTCATCCCCGGCTGAACTTTCTTGCCGTCTGCAACCGTAAAATAGGTCATGCCAATCAGTCTGCTAGAGCGAACTTCCGTCTCGATATTGCCAATTCGAGTGCCTGCTTCAATAACTTGTCCTGGATTCACCGCAATTTCGAGAATTCGTCCGCTGTGCTGACTGATAATCTGGCTGCTGTTTCCAAGCTGCAATTCCAGTTGGGCAATCTCGCGTTGAACTTCCTGCATTTCTTTCTTGCGGTTGGTGGAAGATTCCAAATTTTGTTGCGCGAGTGTTGCTTCTCGGCTATCCAATTGCTTTAGTTGCGCCTGAACGTCAGCGATCGATGTAAAGTTATCTCGATTGCTCTTTTCTTGTTCGGTTTCTTTAGCATCGAGTTGCTTCAATTGTGCTTGAGCATCTGCGATCGCATCCCGATTTTCTTTGTCCTTCATTTGAGCATCCAATAGAACATCGTTTGTAACGACACGTTCCGCATACAGTTGTTGGCGGATATCCAATCGCTCCTTGAGGACTGGAGCCATCGCTTGAGCCTGTCGCAACCGCTGCTGTAAGCTTCGACGCTGTTCCTGAATTGAGCCACCACTTGTTGTTTGCAGAAGGGGTGACAGCTCCTGCAATTCGCGCATTCTCTGTCGGAGGTACAGACGCTGCTGTTGGATCTGGCGCTGTTCTTCTGTATTTCGCACGCCTTGAAGCGAACCGACCGCTTGATCTTGCGATCGTAGTTCCGCTAGCTTATTCCGTTGTTCTTGAAGCCGTTTGCGTAATTCTGATTGGTCAATTGTTCCCAGTACATCCCCTTTTTCACCACATCCCCAACTTTGACGGTCAGCGATATGAGTTGCCCTGCGCTTTTCGACTGCAATGGCACCACTTTGCTGGGATAAACCAACGCTCCTCGACCTTCAACGGTGATAGGAATCCTTCCATAGACACTCCACACAAGGGCTGTCCCAATAATTATCCCCAGTGAGGCCAACGGCAACCAGCTTTTAGGATTAATGACCTGCATGAGCTGGTCTAACCGCTCTGGAGACGATAACCGTTCCAAAGACTCTTTTCGAAATAGATCACGCTTCTGAGTAACCATTATTTTTACCTCAAGTCAGGCCAAACCTGCTAAATGTTTTTATGCTTTTCGCAGCTATTTGATCGCGTTAGATTAAATTGATAAATAAGAATTGCCTTTATGGAACTTTTTCTTGCAAATACTAAATTTATACTTTTGTTGACTTTCCTAGATCAGTCAAAAGGTGTGTTTTATAGCTAAATCTCGTAAGGGTGAAGCATTTGTAAAACAATTTTTGGATTTTCAAGAAGTTGCATGTCAGATGGTTTTTCGCCATGCAAGAAGAACGTTATTTCACAGTTATTCTTTATACCTAGATATGTTTCACTTAAACTAGATTTGCTGCATCTTCTCTCGATCTAATCATTCATTTTTATTGTCCTTAAAATACTCAATTCCTGAATTCGATAATTTAACTCTTATACTATTTGAATTAGTTTGATTAACTAGTCCCTTGAATAGATGCTATAAATGGCTGGGCTAAATGGTCTTCGTCATAAGATCGCTTATTCTTTTTTGTTTACTTTTATTTGCTTTTACTTGAGAACTCAACTTGTCAATATTGCATGACAGCTTAGAATTTGTATATTTTGCGTGTTCTATTTATTATTGTAAGGACAATTAAAAAGTAGGTTGGGTTGAGTTTTGACACGATCTGCTAGCTTATGATGTGACTTTCTTATCTCAACCCAAACCTACAGCATTGATTCAATTTAGTTTAGAAACTAGCCAGGCAAGAAACCTCCGACAGTTATGCCAGTTATAGCACCAGCTTTAGCCCCATCCAGGTCTCCGGTTGTGGCAAAGCCTACCGCGCCTCCGATAGCTCCTCCTAAAGCAGCACCAAGAATTCCTCCGCCTGCTACTGTTTCTAACTCATCAGAATTGAGTTCATCTGACTCTTGCACTTCAGTTGTCAGAGCTTTTTGTGTTCAAGACTGTCCATGATTTTCTCCTTTTGTAAGTGTTTTCAGGTATTTGAGAAAGTAAGAGGGTTTTCTCTTGCTTTGTTGATTCCTGATAATACAAATATAAATAACTAAAAGCCTTGCTACAATGCATAATTTTTAGATGAAGGTGACAATTATTTCGATTTCTGCGGCAGTGAATCTACATTAACTGAATTGATATTGCTCCTTTTATGAGAAAGAATATGGAAGCCAAGAATAAATATACAAGTATCTATTACACTGATTGTTTCTCTAGTTTAAGTCGCCATTATTAACGCGACTCCACTACTTTCAGTAAGATCAGGTTCTTCTTTTATTAATTCCTTTAAAGAGCTTCTAATACTGAAAGCGAGTTCTGAACCAGTGGAAAATTGTTTAGAATTGCTTATTCCAGCTATCAGAAAATCCTTTTGGATTTCAATCCACTGGTTACATAAAAGCCAAGGCTCTAATAAAAGTCAATTCTAACTTCTATTTATCCCACTCTCTTGAGTGCTATTTAATGAAGACACGAAGAGCGGTTGACTATCTTTAGGAAGAAAGGATGATGCTTTTGCGTTGATTCGCCTTTTATTAGGGAAATAAATAATTTAATACTGCTTGTTTTGTGTTGTTCGAATAATCTATTAAATTATTCTTGTTGACCTATAAAAATAGGTGCTAAGTAACGGCTTAACACCTTTAGAACCAAACTCATTTGGATTGTTGAAAAATTCCTATGAAATCCTTTCTAACAAAGCCCTTGGATCTCTCACCTCATTTAGGGCTGCTTATCAATTGACAGTTCTACGTTTTTCTAGACCGGCTCAATGCCTTTGAAACGTCTTAGCATCCAGTCAAATCGTGTACCCGCGATCGCCATTTGGTCAAGGATTTTGAAGTTCAGTTCATCTTTTGGCTCAGCATGACCGTTGGATGTGGTTTCTTGTATCTCGATATTTTTGTAGCCAAGCTGATTGAGCAGTTCCTGTGAGTGATTAAAGATTAAATTTGCCAGTACTCGATAGAAACGAGCAGCAAAACCAATGTCCTGCTGTAACTTTATGGTTAACTGCGATCGTGGAATCGCCAACACTAGTGAATCTTGCAAAGCCATAACTGTTGCAGGAGGTAAGTGAGCACCGAGAAATGGCGTTTCTCCTACAACTTCACCCTTCGATAATCGGGCAATTTCCTGACCGGAATCTTTACCTGAATCTAACACGGAAAAGGCTCGTACAAAGGGATTATAGACATCGTTGGATGTGGAAACAGATAGTGTCCCATCCAGAATAATGTACAGCGCATCGACCGGCCTACCCTGATGAATCAGGATGCTGTTTGCTGAAATCTTTCGCCGTTGACCGATTGCAACCAGCCAATCAATATCGCTATCATTCAGTTTTCCTAAAACAGCCAACACACCACGCAGAGGTTGATCATGCGTTAGTGGGCTGCAACCAACCTGGCGAATGAATGTGTGTAAGCGGTTTGACAGAATGATCGCGATCGCTCGGTAAAACCGTGCGGCAAACCCAACATCTTGCTTTAATTTGGTTGCTAGTTCAGGCTGAGAAATTGATAATATCAGAGACGATTTGGTTGACCTGATGGTTGCTATTGCATTGGTGGACGCATCAATAAAAAGGTTTTCCCCTACAACTTCGCCAATGTTCAGTTGAGCAATCTCCCACTCAGCGACTGCATTGTCTTGAGCGTACACACAATTTAGATAACTACCCTCAAATCTAGAAATTGTTGCTGTCAACGCTCCATCTAACACGATATGAAGTCGATCGGACTCTTGTCCTTCTTGTGTGAGTACCGTTCCTGCTTCGATTTGGCGGTACTCCCCTACAGCAGTTAACCAATTGAGATCCGCATTGCTCAACTCTCTTAGCAAAATCTCTGTAACCTGCTGATTAATGTGTTGCTCTTGAGCTGCTTTCACCCGTGCGGCCATATGGGAGAAAACACGTGCCAGGTAGCCGATATCATTCTGAATCCGAGACACTTCCATCAACACTGGAGGAGCAAAATTGCCCCGTTCTAGTGCCCGTGCTGCCTTTGTGAGTAGACGAAAGGGTTTGAGGAGTAGGCGAGCCATTAACAACGAAACAATTACTGCAATTACGCCAATCACCAGTAAGTTTGACTGATTCTGCTGAACAGAACGAGAGTAAATCGTTAGGCTCATGGGTATGAGCGCGATCGAGAGCATAACAACTGAAAATTTTGCAGTCATTGACCAGTCAATTGGGTGAAGTATTGGATGAGGATATTTCATGATGACTAACGCCCTTTTAGAGCGAGTACACTACAACATTCATGGAACGAAACGTTGACAGTTGTATGGTTGCTAAATGACTACCACGCAAATGGTCTTAGCCGCTTCAGATAATTTGTAAGCTGTGGCCGCAAAGGTTAGAACAGTAAACAGTAAACAGCGAAAAAAGTTGGGAATCGATAATCCGTAACTGGTTGCTGATCACGGGTGATTGATAACGGGTGGCTTCCTGTCCGCTAGTATCTGACTCTTGCGATAGAAGTAAAAAACTTTTCTGGGAGAGAACTCTTGTAGCGCCCTCTCCCGCAGTATAGATAAGACCGCCATGCTGCAAGTTTAGAAGAACTGAAGTTCTTGTACAATGCAGAATGTTTTGTTTTAGTTAGCGATTCTTTCGATCGTGCTGAGATTTGGTTGAAGTTCGTTGTGCGCTTCTCCAGGCTCGGGGAGGTGCTCCATGACGTTGGCGGAACTGGCGAAAGAAATGCCCCGCATCTTGATAACCAACCAATACCGCAATTTGGGCGATCGATTGATCCGTTTCTAGCAGGAGTGAACGGGCTGCTTTCATCCGACGCTCAATAATCCAGCTGTGCAATGGTTGGCCGGTATGACGTCGGACAAAATCGGTGAGATAGGCTGGAGAGTAACCGATCGCCTGAGCCACATCACTCAAGCTGATAGATTGGTCATAATTTGTCTCAATGAAGTCGAAAACTTTATTGAGCAGTGAATCAGAAGAGCCGTCTGATGATGTATCAACCTCCAAGCGAATGTCGTCTTCTTGCTTGGGCACAGGTTGATTGTTCAGATACGTCGCAATTTCTGCCAAAAATTTTTCAACAACGGACGGATCAATCAACGACTGCTCTGGTTCAGATTCTGTGCTGTGATCAACCTCTGGTCTGGTGTGTTTGTCACTATCAGCAGAAATGCTAGTTGGATCGGAATGTTGACGCAGTGTGATCAAAAGTCCGTAGCTTTTCCGTTCGCGTATCTCAATATCGCACGTGATTGAATCAGATTTGTGAGTTGACGGGTCGTTGGATGGTTGAGAACTGCAAGCTCGAGTAGGTGGAAGTTGACGCTGCTTTTGTTCAAATTGGTTGCTGCAAACTAGACGAAGTTTAGCGTCAGTGTTTCGTGCTACGGCATTCAGCATGGGGTAATGCTCCGATAAACAACAGTACAACAAAATCAGTCGTTAATGGTTGGTCCTTCTAGGATTGCTTGGAATAGACATGAGTTCGTTAGAAACGGGATCATCCTGCATGAAAACCATTACGCTAGAGCTTCTATTAGACTCTCACGAGAAAAAGGTAAAGTTTATGCAGCGATGTTACAAATGTTCATGTGGAAGTTAGCTTCAGACGTGGAGATAAACCCAAAGAATCTAGCAAACTCATTTATGTATCTTCGTTTCCTTACGTCTCTATTTCGCAGAGATAGCTTCTTAATATGAAACTGAATTTGAAAAATATTTTTGGAGAATGGCTCAACATTTTACCCACAGTAGGATAGCAATGTTCTGGTTTTTGTTGTTTCTCTACAAGTCGTTTTATTTTGCTCAGGTATCCCACCCTTTTGGGTATAGGAAGCCAGAGTACGCTGTTTGACCATAAACAAAGTTAACGCCTATCTGTATAAACATTCGTGTTAATTCCAATACTCCATCGGTGAAGAAACATAAGTATTACTGCGGCTGAGGAAAGGATGAATTGAAGATTATGCTATGTGATGCGATCGCATTGCTTCTTAAAGGAACCTCTTGCTAATCAGGTTCAACCATCTGGCTCTCAACTGTTCTACTCTACCGCTTGAGGAAGTACGTTTTGATGAATTGAGGTAAGGTTTGATGAATCAACGTTGGAGGTACCGGAGTTGGAAATTAGGGTTAGTAACTTGTTTGGCAGCCAGTGGAATACTCGTCGAACGTTTCACGAACCTTCCCTTGTTTGAGAACTCTGTACTTGCTCAAGTCACTCCTGACCCATCGCTGGGAACTCAGGTAAATCAGAACGGTGCAACGTTTAGAATTACAGGAGGCACAGCAGTTGGTAGACCGAATGGAATTCTCAACGTGTTTCATAGTTTCAGCAGCTTTAGCATTCCATCAGGTGGAAGCGCTGAATTTCTCAATGCTGCCAACGTCACTAACATTTTGGCGCGAGTCACCGGCCCTGCATCAGTGATTGAGGGATTGATTCGATCGCAAGGAAAGGCGAATCTCTTTCTCATGAACCCAAACGGCATTATCTTTGGACCCAACGCCCAACTGGATGTTCGTGGCTCTTTTGTCGCCACAACAGCGAACGCAATTCAATTTGGAAACAACGGTTCTTTCAGCAGCACTTCACCACAGGCTGATCTTCCGTTACTAACCGTAAATCCATCCGCTTTTCTGTTCAATCAGATTGCAGCACGACCCATTATCAATCGTTCAAGAGCTAGTTCAACTGGTTTACAGGTCGATCAGGGGCGGAGTCTGTTACTCATTGGTGGAGATGTCGATCTGGAAGGTGGGCAACTGTTTGCCCTTGGAGGCCGAATAGAACTGGGCGGCGTTACTGGTTTTAGCGTTGTTGGGTTGGATATTGACGGCAATAATCTGAGCTTGAATTTTCCCGCCGATGTTCAGCGCTCAGATGTGCATCTTAGCCAGGGAGCGGAAGTGAATGTACGCTCCAACAATGGAGGAAGCATCGCGGTCAATGCCCAAAACGTGAGTCTGGACAGCGGTAGTATATTCCGAGCTGGAATCATTGAAAATCAAGGCTCAAACAATAGCCAGGCAGGAAATGTTGATATCAATGCAACCCAAACAATCACTCTGACGGACAACAGTTTTATAGCTAACTCAATTCGACCGAACGCAAGAGGTAAACCGGGTAACATCAACATCACAACTGGTTCGCTTGTTGCGACAACGGGTGCTGAATTATTTACGAGTACGAGTGGAAGGGGAAATGCAGGTAACATCACCATTCGTGCTCGCGATCGCGTTTCTTTTGATGGAATCGGCACCTTGAATCGAAGCACTAGGTCTACAGGGGTTCTCGCAGAGGTAGAGCGAAACGCAGTGGGGCAGGGAGGAAACATTGACATTACGGCCAATTTGGTGGAGATTACAAACGGTGCTGGCCTGACCATTAATACCCGAGGAAATGGATCTGGAGGTACCTTGAAGGTAACCGCTTCAGAGATACGAGTCAGAGGAGCGTCTACCAAAGCACCACCTGATGCTGATCGTTTTAGCGGTATCACGGCTGAAACTAGAAGTATTGGCAACGCGGGAAACCTAATCATCAACGCTGGAAAGCTGATAATTGAAGATGGAGGGCAAGTATCTACGGGGACTGCCAGCACCGGGCGAGGAGGAACTCTCTCAATAAATGCCACGGATTCTGTTGTGGTGAGAGGAGCCGCTAGTGAAGTTGAATCAGATAGAGACGCAAGTAATCTCAGCCGCGTGTCGTCGCGCACGGATGCTGGCGGAGACGCTGGAGACTTAATGATTAACACTCAAAAGCTTTTGATTGCTGAAGGAGCGCAGGTTGCAGCTGGCAACAATTTTGTTTTTGGACTTCCCCATACTGGGAACGGTGGAAAGTTAACTGTAAATGCTTCAGAATCTGTAACTGTGAGCGGAGACTCTCCTGATGGAGAAAACTTTAGCCGTCTAACCGTTCGGACTGAAGGTTCTGGAAACGCACAGGCGTTAACCATTAACACTAAAAAGTTAATCATTGAAAATGGAGCACAGGTTTCCTCTGGTACGTTTGACCAGGGACGGGGAGGGCCATTAATTGTCAACGCTACGGATTTAGTAGAAGTGAGAGGAGCTTCCCGAAATGGGATTCTTAGTCGTTTAGGCACTCGAACTGAGGGAGCTGGAGATGCCAGTACGTTGACAATCTCTACGAATGACTTAATTGTTCGAGACGGTGCTCAAATAGATGTTCGTAGCTTTAGTAAAGGAGCAGCGGGTAATTTAGAGGTCAATGCTCGATCGATTCAATTAGACAACAAAGGACAATTGACTGCTGAATCTATCTCTGGCAGCGGGGGAGATCTGATCTTACGGGTGCAAGATCTATTGCTTCTGCGTCATAACAGTCGAATCTCTACCACAGCGGGAACAGCACGGACTGTTGGAAATGGCGGCAATATTTTCATCAATGCTCCCAATGGTTTCATTGTTTCTGCTCCCTTTGAAAATAGCGATATCACTGCCAATGCCTTTACGGGGCAGGGAGGAAGAGTCACGATTAATTCTCAAGGTATCTTTTGGTTAACACCCCGTAGTCGAGCAGATTTAGAAAGCCTTTTAGGAACAAACGATCCGGTTCAATTGGATCCAAGTAAGCTGCAAACAAACGACATCACGGCTATTTCGCAAGTAAATCCGCTTTTAAGTGGTCAAGTAACCATCACTACTCCCGATATCGACCCTAATCGTGGTTTAGTTGCACTGCCCAGCAACCTGGATGACCCCTCTCGAAAAATTCCTCAGGGATGTTCGAATCAGGGCAGGCAGGCAGGTAGTCGATTTGTGATTACGGGGCGTGGTGGTTTACCGATTAATCCAGGTGAAGCACTGACCAGTGATGCGGTTCAGGTGGATTTGGTAACGCGCAATCCTGAAGTCGGTAATCCTTCCAATGTGAAAGTATCTAATCCGGTAGACGCTTCTTCACAAGCATCGATCGTAGAAGCCCAAGGATGGGTGATTGATGATGCCGGTGGTGTAGAGCTTGTTGCCCTGGCCTCAACTGCGGCCCCTCATTCTTCCTGGCAATCTGAATTTAGCTGCGGTGCGCCGGAGGAGTGAGGGGGCGAGGGGAGGCGGGAGGTGAGGAGATGGAGGAACCGGAAGTCGGTACTGGAGGGCATCAGGGATTATGGTGAGAATTTGGCTGCCACTGCTTAATCGTTTTTGCGATCGTTCAAGCGTTTCCCTCGGAAGACTTTGCCAGTTTTCCTATCTTTGCTTTTAGGTGCCGCAGTTCTACCATTTGCCATTGCAACAACAACCGTTGCAATTCCGGTGGCTCAGGAATTGCTCAATCCTCAGACGATCGAACAACAGGCAAGACGACTGTACGAACTGGGACGATTTTCTGAGGCCGTATCTCTCTGGCAGCAAATAGCCGCCAACTTTAGAACGCAGGGAGATAGCCTGGGAGAAGCAATGGCACTGAGTAATTTATCGTTGACCTACCAGCAGTTAGGCCAGTGGAACGAAGCAACTGAGGCGATCGCTAGCAGTATGGCACTAATTCAAAACGTAAACCCTAAAGCTCAAAACTCAGCCCCCATCCTTGCCCAAGCTTTAGATGTTCAAGGTCGCTTGCAGCTGGCGCAGGGTAAACCTGAATTAGCTCTAGATACCTGGCAAAAAGCGGCACATGTCTATGGGCAGATAGGAGATACCGCGAGATTAGCCCGTAACCATATTAATCAAGCTCAAGCTCTACAAGTGCAAGGGCTTTATCGTCAGGCACAGCAAACGCTTACGGAAGCCAATCGCACCCTTCAAAAAGAGCCGGACTCTTTGCTGAAGGTGACAGGTCTGCGAAGCCTTGGTAATGTATTGCGGGTTGTTGGTGACCTGGAACAATCCCAACAGGTCTTGCAGCAGAGCTTAACTATTGCTCAGGCAATATCGAATACTCAGGCGGTAAGCGATACGCTCCTCAGTCTAGGCAACACTGCGCGCACTCAGCGAGATTCTAAAGCAGCACTGGAGTTTTATCAGCAGGCGGCGACAACCCCTCATGCGTCGCTGACTACACAGGTTCAGGCGCAGATCAATCAACTTAGCCTTCTGATCGACAATCAAAAGTGGCATGAAGCCCAAACGCTCCAGTCTCAGATTCAAACTGCGATCGAAAATTTACCAGCCAGTCGAGCCGCTATCTACGCCCGGATCAATTTTGTTCAAAGCTTGATGAAACTGACAAAAGGTGGGGCAATAGCCAAATCAGATAGACACTCTACACCTGCAACAGACCAATCATCCGCCCCATCTGTTCCACAATCCGCTGCTCCCCTGCTTGCTGCTGCGATTCAACAATCTCGCAATTTAACGGATCAGCGGGCTGAATCTTATGCATTGGGTACTTTAGGCCATTTGTATGAACAGACAAAGCAATTATCGGATGCTCAAGCGTTGACCCAGAAAGCCCTGCTGATTGCTCAAACGATCGCGGCACCGGACATCTCCTATCAGTGGCAATGGCAATTAGGCCGATTGCTCTGGCAGCGCGGGAATTATAGGGGCGCCATCGCGGCCTATGATGAAGCAGTTAAAGCGCTTCAGTCGCTTCGCTATGATCTGGTAACGACCAACTCAGAGGTTCAGTTTTCCTTCCGAGAGAATGTGGAGCCTGTATACCGCGAGTTCGTTGAGTTGCTCTTGCAGCCTGAGGAAACGTCCGATGTTCAACAAGCGCATCTCTTAAGAGCGCGTGAAGTGATTGAATCACTTCAGCTAGCAGAATTAGACAATTTTTCCGAGAAGCTTGTCTGGTGGGTAGACGTCAAATTGATCAGATAATTGATTTTGAGGATCCAACGGCGGCGGCGATTTATCCGATCATCCTGCCCAATCGGCTTGAGGTTATTCTCAAATTGCCTCAACAGAAGGCGCTCCGCCACTACTCAACCCCGATCGCCCGAACTGAAGTTGAGCGCATTCTTGAACAATTGCAGCAGGATTTAACGAAGCCCCACACTATTCGATCAATTCAATCTCTGTCAGCGCAGGTATACGATTGGTTGATTCGACCCGCTGAGGCTGATCTGGCTAACCATCAAATTAAAACGCTGGTGTTTGTTCTGGATGGGTCCCTGCGGAATATTCCGATGGCAGCACTCTATAACGGCAAACAATACCTGATTGAGAACTATAATCTTGCTCTGGCACCTGGCTTGCAGCTGATTAATCCGCAACCACTTAAACGAAAACAATTGAAAGCATTGGCCGCTGGCGTGAGTGCACCGAATACACCAGGATTTTCTGAACTGCCGAATGTCCCTCTGGAGCTGAAAGAAGTTCAGTCTGAAGCACCCGGTCAGATATTGCTCAATCAGCAATTTACAATCCAGGCTTTTCAACGTCAGATCAACTCCCAACCTTTTCCGGTCGTTCATCTGGCTACGCATGGTAAGTTTAGTTCCAATGCGGATCAAACCTTTATTCTTGCCTGGGATGAACCTATAAAAGTTAATCAATTCAATGATTTACTGCGGACCAGAAGTCAGATGCGATCGGATGCGATCGAATTACTAGTGCTCAGCGCTTGTCAAACGGCTGCGGGTGATAGCCGGGCGGCTCTGGGACTGGCTGGAGTTGCTGTGCGGGCAGGTGCAAGGAGTACAATCGCTTCGTTGTGGAACACCAATGATGAATCGACAGCGTTGCTGATGAGTCAGTTTTACCAGGAACTGGCTAATAACCAACTGACAAAAGCGGAAGCCCTGCGGAATGCTCAACTTCGCCTGCTGCATGATCCTAAATATCAACGTCCAAGGTTTTGGGCACCCTACGTTCTGCTGGGCAACTGGTTGTAACTTGATTCAGGGCAGCTTTATTACTTCTCAGGTTTACAACAATCTGTTATTGGCTCTGATGCAACCGTTTCTAACCCAACCGATCGCAAAAGATTAGCCCAACTGGAATTGGTTGCGTTTGTACGGTAAAGCTCAGCAGAGATGGTCAATGCGTCATACCAAATTCCATTAGACGCATAAAGCACTACCTGGTCCTGGAGGGTTCCGTTGCTCAACCGGGTATCAAAGGCAGGTTCTACCTGTTTTCGCTGCACGTCTCCTTCAACAGACGCATAAATCTGATGATCTTTCTGGCAGTAAATGCTGAAATACCATCGATAGCGCTTTCCAAATTCTAGAGGAGCAGATGTGGGAGGTGGCGAGAAGCGGACGATTCCTGGGGCTAAAGATAGTTTAATCGGATTTATCTGGTAAATTGTTTGGTCTGTTTCATCCTGCAATACAAACTCTCCATAGGCAGAGGGTGACGAGTAGGGAACGTAAAACCAGAATGTAGGATGCTCGGCTGTTGTTGTCCCCATAGCAATTGCAGACTCTTTGTAAACAGGCACTAAAGCTGTTAAGGGCTTATTTATCTGTTTACAGTCTGCGGGTCTTCCTGCCCCATCTGTGCGTCGTCCTGGTTGTCCAGTCCCTTTTGGTACAGGGGGTGCTGCAAAGATGACTTCATTTCGTTGCTGGCTGGAATTGGGTGCTATACCCTGGCTCAATAGAGTTGAGTGAATAGATGTTGCTTCTGCATTTGGAGCAGAGGGATATAGAGGATAGGGAGGCATACAAGCGCGATCGCAACGCTTAGTTTAGTCAAGAGTTTCATCTTAATCATTCCTCGAAGTAGATGGTTTCTGATGTTGCTGAATTTGAGAAACGGTATGGATCAGGCCCGCGCTGCTAGTGATGATTAATGCCAAAGCGGAGGGAACCAACGGCACCCATTGACCGTGAATTAAGAGTCCAAAACAGAGAATTGATAACACGCCTAATGCGCTTCCTCCGGCTAATCCCAAATATAGGAGTGTTCCTTGTGCCGATACCTCATGCGATCGGCCATACCAAACCAGCATTCCTCCCAACCCAGCCCAACCCCAGACCCAGAGCACTTCTCCCACGATCGGCCAAGTGCTCAATATAGGTCGCCCGTCTTCGACCGCACTCAGAATTTGACTCACCATTTGTGCTTGAGCAATCACCCCTGGAATTTTCTGATGCAACTCCTGCGTAGTCTCGTAAGGAGTTGAAAGGTAGTCATGACTGCTTTGGGCAGTTACCCCTATCAGAACGATGCGATTGTTAATGTCTCCCGGCTTAAGTGACCCGTTTAAAGCCTCTTTTAAGGTGACGGTTGGAACAATCCTAAGCGGTGAGCGTTGGTAGGAGCGGTAATTGAGCGGGATCTGATAGCCCCAACTATCAAGTTGCTGATAGCCACCCCAGTGCGATCGTATGCGCTTAAGCACAACATTCCCTACCTGCAAATTCCTGTCCTGGTTGTATTTGGCAGATATGCCGTCCATCTCCAGATAATGGAATGCCAGTTGAGCACTGAGTGCATAGGATGCCGCACAGGGAGACGTTGGGTCGCGCTCCATTGCAATTAAATGGCGGCGAACAATATCATCCGGGTCGCTGACTATATCACTGAATCCTTGTCGTTCTGTTGGGATTTCTGGTGGTGGCGAAATTCCAGGATGGTCGTTATCGTGGACCCGACAAACCGCAAAAAGTCTTTATACTGCCTCAGTTGAGTTGATAAAGCCGCTGAATTGGGATCCGCTGGAAAATCACGGTAAATGTCTAAACCAACGGCTCGTGGGTGGTAGGATCTCAGTTTTTCAATAGCTCTGCCAGGGCACGATCGGACAGAGATCCGTGTCTTTGTTTTTGTTGAGGAAGCTGCAAATCATCCTCGGTAATGGTGACTACTAATACCCGCTGGTCCTGCTCTTCATCTGGTTTCAGCCGCATTAGTTGATCAAAAGCCTGTAGCTCCCACGTTTGCAGCACTCCCAGATAACGTACACCCATCACTAAGCCAGTCACTATCACGCTTATGAGCAAGATTGTTCGCAAGGCGGGATTAGTGAAACCTGAACGATGTCTGGCAGGAGAAATCGCACCACTGTCCTGCTGTGGTTGCGAACCGCACCACTCATTCCAGGTTGCTGGCTCTTCTGCCGGATTCTGGCAAATCACGGGTAACCAGGTAGCACAGGGAAATTCGTTTTCTAAGCCTTGCAACCGTTCCCTTGCCTGCCGTACAGAAGCGTAAAGGGAGTGCCCATTTGAAAACGTTGTTAGAAAATGCTGCAAAAATTCTTGTGCAACTGTATTTGGTACAGGCTCTCGCATCACGATCACTTGTGGAATGTGCAAGTCTGCCAATTGCGCTGCTAACCCCAAACCATCGCAGGAGTTGAAGATTGCCAGCTTCAAACCCTGGGCGATCGCGTTGGTGAGTGCATACCGCAATCGCTTTAAAGACAAGCTGGTAGATGAGTTAAGCTGAATGACTCCGGTTTCTCTGCTGGAACTATGGCCAGCAAAAATAGGATATCCCAGCTCTGCCAAAGGCGATCGTTTAATTGCTCCAGCGATGGCTCAACAAGGAATTCAATGTCTGCTTGCTCTGAGAGTTGCTCCAAAAATAGTCGATCGTTGTTCAGATCAATTCCCTGGCTATCACCCAAAATTGCCAGAATTCTAACGTTGCTGCTGGAACGCTTAACAAGTGGCTTTGGGGGCGTTGATAATCTAAAGCGCTGAGAGCAATTTCAGCGTTTGGATACGCGTCAAAAAAGTTCCACAGGTGCCAGGGAAGCTTCTGTAACAGTCGATCGTTGGTTTCAATAATGAATCGAATTTCATCAGTGGCCGCTAGTTTTGTTCGTAGTTGTTGATCAACCTTGCGGAACAGCTCTGAGTTGAGCCAGGTATTGATTTGGCTGGACAACTGCTGACATAGATGGCTAAATTCCGTCTCGGAAACGTTCGTTATGTCCGCAACCGCAATTTCAACCGGGGTGCCAATCTAATCGCTGATAGAGTGCTTCATAGAGTAACTGCCAGTCTCGATATAATTTCCCAATTTCTGGTCTTGCTGGTAGCTGACCTGTAAACTGCATTGGGTGAGGGTTGGTCTGTTCCCAAAGCCGGGCTGTCACAACCGGAAAGCCGCTGTGGAGATTACCATTTCCTAGGCTCAGGACTACTAGCTGGTTCATGATATGAGCTGCAATCTGTCGATCAGATGACAAAACTCTCGATTATACTTGCCTCACCTAAAGCTACCTGGATATTGAAGCATTCACCAGGCAATCCCCAGAATCGCTTGAGTTGAATGTAATTGTCCTGAGTTCTCGATTGCACCTCCTGAAGCGTATCTCCGGATGCTGACTGCAATCTCAGTTTTAGATTAGTCGGAAGATATGTTTCTCCACCAAAAGGATGTACCTGCACCACAATTCCCACTTTCTGTGCGGTATTCGGCGCGATCGCTACCAACAGTGCGATCGATTGCATGTCTAATTGCAGTCCCAGGTCTAGCAGCTTTGCCCGTTTGACAGGTGATTCACTCGTATGGGAATCGCTGCGAAAATTGAAGGCCAGATGGGGCGAATCTGTACCTAAAAGGTCTTCGATCGCCCTCCAACTGGACTCGAAAACACCCTCAAACCAATGCCCCAGCTTCATTCGTTGCTCAGATAATTGCGGTTGTTGGGTAGGGCGTAGATGTTCGAGCAACTCCTCAAGCGATCTCAACTCGGCGAGAGGAATTTCCCCTGTGCCTGCCTTTGGAGTAAAACCCAACAATGTGGCTTCTCTTAGGGATGGATCAAGTTGCACGGCGACATACCCAATCCGGTCCAGGCAAGCCTCTGGAGGATCTGAACCGATGTTGCTTCTGGCAAGACTGCACGGCACTCCAGCTTGCCTCGATTTTTATTTCCACATCTGCAACATCCATTGCAGCTTGCATTACAAAGTCATAACTTTGGCTTGTTTCCCAACTTGTTTCAACACCCATGCAGTGCAGATAGAAATTGACCGCAGAGACGGCTAAGGTATTGAGGTAAACCTGTCTGGCTTTTTGGGTATCGCGGTGCTGTTGGCAAAATTGTTCTGCCAGTCGATGGCTTGACGGGCTGAGCGGCACGATAAAGGTGAAGGAGGGAGACACATTTTTCATCATTGATCTAAGCTCTCATCTAAGGTACGTGGTCGATGCAATATTCTTTGAGTTTTGGAGAAAACTTGGTAAGACATCGATAGTAGAAGCTACTGACCGTAGGAATCTTGAGACTAAATTCCGCTGCAATTTCTTTCCAGGACTTTCCTGCAACTCTTCGCGTTAATAACGCCTGAAAGTTAGCCGTTGGACGATCGACAATATGTTCCTGCTTAAACAGATTTTCCGGGTCTAGCTCTATATATTCCTGCAAAACGTCTGTCAGTGTTCTGGTGTTCTCCGGTGGCGCAAGTTTGTCGAGGTCAAATAAGGTCATCCGTTGAGTGTCCTGCTTGCCTAAAACTTTTGGAATCGCTTCTCTAAAGAATCGGCGATCGAGCAGCATATTCACCCATGCCATTACGGATGCCCGTTCAGGATCGTATTTGTCAATATTTTGACAAACGTAAAGCAGTAAATCTTGAACTGCCTCATCGTAAATATCGTCGTAAATGCCTAAAACCGCCCCTGCTGAGGACGGCAAAGCCTGTTAGATTGCAAAAGGCGATTGACAAGCAGCCTCAAGGCGAACTGCCGTCCCTGGGTCAGTGAAGGATGCTGTTGGGCTGAGACGGCTAATTTCTTAAGCTGATCCTCGAATTCGTCGTCAAACGTTGGTTTATTCATTTGAGACCCCAAAGGTCATTTAAGAACTGTGTGAGCTTCTATATTTACTCAGGTAAGAATCACGAATTTTATGCAAAACTTACGTTTTCTCAAAAGTTTCTTGAGAAGGGGGCACAATCGATTTTTATTTTTCAAGGGGTAAAATCTGCCCAGTTTTCTTATGAAAGCCCTGTTCTACAGCAGTCTTGTTTGGAGCGATCGTTATTTGGGGATCTGACAAGGGAATATGTGCGACGTTAACCGCCATCGTTAACCGCTCCAAAATCGTTACGATTCGGGCACTATCGTTACCGGAAGGTGAGAAAAAGATTGTTCGAGGAGGTTTTTTCACAAAGTCTCTTAATCTTATAGTCTGTTAGAGACTGATATATAAAGAGAAGGAGACAGCGAGATCCATACAAGGAGTTCAATTATGGCTGGGAAAACCATCTTGATGCTCGTGGGTGATTTTGTAGAAGATTATGAGGTGATGGTGCCCTTTCAGGCGTTACAGATGGTTGGGCATACGGTTCATGCCATTTGTCCAAATAAAAACGCGGGGGAAACGGTTCGGACGGCTGTTCATGATTTTGAAGGCGATCAAACCTATACTGAAAAGCCCGGACATAACTTTACGCTCAACGCTACTTTTGATGCTGTCAGTCCTGAAGCCTATGATGCGCTGGTTATTCCGGGTGGACGCGCACCGGAATACATTCGCTTAAATGCGGATGTAATTAAAATCGTGAAGCATTTTGCCAATGCTAACAAGCCGATCGCCGCCATCTGTCATGGTGCCCAGCTTCTAGCTGCCGCAGATGTAATCGATGGGAAACGCTGCTCTGCCTATCCAGCCTGTGGTCCTGATGTAACGCGTGCAGGTGGAGAATATGTGGATATTCCGGTAACAGATGCGGTCGTAGACGGTAATTTAGTGACGGCTCCGGCGTGGCCTGCCCATCCTCAATGGTTAGCAGAATTCCTGAAGGTTCTGGGAACGCGGATTGAACATGCGGAATTGGCGGCAGTGTAGACCTGCATGACACGCAATTTCTGGATCATTGCTTTAATTTCGCTGATTAATTCCCTGAGTCTGACCATTCTAATTCCGGTTATCTACCTCTATGGTAGACAGTTTGGGCTGAATGATTTTCAGACGAGTTTGTTGTTCTCGATTTATTCGATCGCCCAATTTTTTTGCGACCCCTGTTATTGGAAAGTTGTCCGATCGGTTTGGGCGAAAACCCTTGCTCGTTATCAGCTTACTGGGAACGGTTATAGCGAACTTGTTGGCGGGAACTGCAACAACTGCTGGTGTGCTCTTTTTGCTCGATTTCTGGATGGCATTACGGGAGGCAATGCGTCGGTTGCTCAAGCGGTCATTTCGGATGTCACAACGTCTGAAAACCGAGCGAGGGGGTTTGGTATTAATGCTGCTGCGTTTGGCTTAGGGTTCGTTTTGGGGCCAGTGATTAGTTTGCTGGCTCAGCAAATTTCATTGGGAACGTCGTTTTTAGTATCGAGCGCGATCGCATTCGTTGCCTTTCTCATTACCATCTTTTTCCTGCCAGAAACGATTCATACACGGGCAAGTAAAGCAGGAAATATATTTGATTTGGGGCTGGGCAACTTAGTTAAAGGGCTAGCCTTTCCCAAAGTAGGAATTTTGCTAATTATCAATTTCTTTATTGGCACAACATTTACAATTTTTACCTACGCTTTTCAGCCCTATTTCATCCATGTGCTGAAACAAAATAATCAGACGTTAACGCTGATGTTTCTGATGTTTGGTGTACTGGGTGTGGTCATGCAAACCTGGGGCGTTTCACTTCTGACTCAGAAATTCAATCTCGTTCATATCCTGTTTCTGGGCTTAGCGGTTCGCAGCCTATCGTTTGTTTTGATGCCAATCTGGGCGAATGTGATTTACTTTGTGATTGTTGCGGTCATTTATTCTCTGTTTAATTCCCTCGTTCAACCGATGATTAATGCCTTGATTTCGTTGAACACTAGCCCAGAAGATCAGGGTACTGCCTTAGGATTGAATGCTTCCTATTTAAGTGTTTCCAATGCGTTTGGTCCGGTTATTGCCGGAACCCTGATTCATCAATCCAATCCAGCTACCTACGCCTATCCACTCTATTTGGCAGGTATTTTGACGTTTTTTGTGTTGGGGTTGGCGATCGCGACGCGCCAGCGCTATCAGGTAAAGCTCTCATAAGGATTTGAGTTTTACAGCAATTTTCGAATAAGCAAACCTTCGATAGATTAGAGAATCGGGAGTGGTGAGTCGGGAATTGAACCAAGCGAGTGAAACCGGCTGTAATTTTCGCTCTTTAACTTGTGTTTGAAACTGACTCGGAATTGCCAAAACAAAGGGTGTGTTGAAGGGAGTTTCAATGCTGCCGAAATTCTTAGTTTCAGCCCATTGCGCTTAGGTCAACACACCCGATGGTCCTGAATGATTTGTAGCGTAATCGTTAACTTGGTTGACCGAGAGAAGAACGTGCTGCCAGAGACAACGAGAGTCTTGCAAACCCGGTGAAGATCAGGCTGATGCCGACCAGTAAGCCGATCGCGAACGGACCGTTGATCGGCCATTCAAACCAAATCAGACCACCCAGAAGCAGTGTTGTAATGCCGTTTGCCAGGGAAATTCTCCACCCAGGAGCGGGACGGGTTTGTAGCGCCAGAACAATTTCAAAAACGCCTTCAATTAACAGGAAAATGCCCAGCGCCAGGGTCAGGGTGAGAATGCCTTCCAACGGGTAAAACAGCAGAAAAAGCCTGTTATGGTGTAGAGAATGCCTAGCAGCAGTTTCCAGATGAATCCATCCTGGGTGCGTGTTTGGAAGGCATAAGCAATTTTGCCAGCTCCAGCAAACAGAATAATCCAGGAAATCCAGATTTCAGCAGCATAGGTGCTAAACACGGGAAACGCGATCGCCGCAATCCCCAACACAATAAGCAGAACACCGATCGCGATCGACCAGTTCAAACCCTGCTTCAAATCGTTTTTACGTTAGCGGTCATAGAAAGATCCTTCGAGTAGTGCTGAGTACTAAGTGCTGAGGACTGAGGACTTTTTCAGCTATAGCTATCGCCACAATTGTTAGGGCAGTCAGCTTACCTGAAATGAGCTAAACATAAAGCTTTCATCCCTGACACCTGACACCTGCTATAGAGGTCAGTGCTAATCCCGGGGCAAAGGGTTGTACCAACCGCCATTATCAATGAGCAATTTGTCTGCTTCCGGTGGTCCCCAGGTGTTTGGCTCATATTGATGAACGGGGACTACGTTGCCCAAAATTGGTTCAACAATTCGCCACTGAGCTTCGACTAAATCCTCCCGCACAAATAGGTTTGGGTCGCCTTTCATCGCGTCACCCAACAACCGCTCGTAAGGCTCCATTTCGTCGCCTTGTGTGTAAAGTGCGACCAGTTCTACTTCGGATCCGGTCATTGCTTCGCCGGGAATCTTCGATCGGGCACCCATACCAATCACCACTTCGGGGCTGAGCAAGAACCGGACATAGTTGCAGTAATCGGTGCAGCCTTCATCGAAGACGTTAATGGGTGGACGTTTGAGTTTTACCATTACTTCCGTCGTTGTTACGGGCAGACACTTGCCCGCGCGGATATAAAGGGCACATCCGCCCAACGCCAGGTATCTAGAAAGAGCCGAACGGCTGCAAACGTCTCAACCTGGGAGTTGGGATCGACGCCTTCTTCGTCCAAATAGCCGCGAAATTGTCCCCGCACCACATCGGCGGGAGTCAAGGGGCGCGCTGCTTTGAGAATTTGGGCTTTCTCATCACGTATAGCTTCAATGGCGTGCCCGGAGGGTGGCTCCATTGCCAGGGATGCAACTACTTGCAGCATGTGATTCTGAACCACATCGCGAATTGCGCCTGCCTCTTCATAGAACTTACCGCGTCCCTGCACGCCGAAATTCTCCGCCATCGTGATTTCGACGCTCTCAATGTAGTTGCGATTCCAAATGGGTTCCAGGAAGGAGTTCGCAAACCGGAAGTAAAGCAGATTAAGCAGCGGCTCTTTGCCCAGGTAGTGATCGATTCGGTAGATGGAGGACTCCGGAAATACGGAGGACAGAACCTTGTTTAGCTCTTCGGCTGTGCGGAGGTCGTTGCCAAAAGGCTTTTCAATTACCACACGGGCATTATCTGCAGAGCCTGACTTGCCCAACCCCTGCACCACATGCGAGAACATGCTGGGTGGAATTGCCAGGTAGTGAAGGGGGCGCTCGGCAGCACCCAATACCTGACGGAGTTTTCGTAGGTTTCGGGGTTGTCGTAGTCGCCTGAAACGTAGCGGAGCAGAGAAGACAGTTTGGCAAACGCCTCTTTATCAACGCCGCCATGATGCTCCAGGCTATCGCGGGCGTGTTCTCGCAGTTGGTCATCGGTCCAGTTTCGGCGGGCAACCCCAATGACGGGAACATCAAGGTGCCCGCGTCGCACCATGGCTTGCAGGCTGGGAAAGATCTTTTGTAGGCCAGATCGCCTGTGGCACCAAAGAAAACGAGGGCATCAGACTGAGCTGCCATCATGCACCTCCCTTTTCGGATGCGGGTTTCTCTAGATGGCCACCAAACTCAAAGCGCATCGCGGACAGCAGTTTGTCGGCAAAGTCCGCCTCTCCACGGGAGCTAAAGCGGGCAAACAGGGCAGCCGTTAGAACAGGAGCGGGAACGGATTCATCGATCGCTGCGGTCGCTGTCCAGCGTCCTTCACCCGAATCAGATACGCGTCCGCCAAAATCCTCCAGGTCAGGACTCTTGATCAGGGCATCGGCGGTCAGGTCTAGCAGCCAGGAGGCAATGACGCTGCCGCGCCGCCAGACTTCCGCCACGTCCGCCAGATTGAAATCGTACTGATAGTGCTCAGGATGGCGGAGGGGCGTTGTCTCGGCGTCAATTTCCTGCCCCTGCTTGCCCACATTCGCGTGGTGAAGGATATTTAACCCTTCCGCATAGGCGGCCATGATGCCATATTCGATGCCGTTGTGAACCATTTTGACAAAGTGACCTGCGCCGATCGGTCCACAGTGAAGATACCCCTGTTCAGCGGTGCCGCCTACCTTATCGCGTCCGGGTGTGCGGGAGGTGCTTCCGACACCGGGAGCCAGCGTTGAGAAGATCGGGTCAAGCCGCTTCACTGCTTCGGGTTCGCCGCCAATCATTAAGCAATAGCCGCGTTCTAAGCCCCAAACGCCACCACTAGTGCCGCAGTCTACGTAATGAATTCCTTTTGCTTTTAGTTCAGCAGCCCGCCGGATGTCGTCGTGATAGTAGGAGTTGCCGCCATCAATTATGATATCGTCTGCATCAAGCAGCGGAATCAGGGTTTCCAGGGTTGAATCAACGGATGCGGCGGGCACCATTAACCAGATAGCGCGGGGTTTTTCAAGTTTGTTCACCAGATCGGGAATAGACGTTGAACCCGCTGCGATCGACCCGTCTTTGACCATTCCCTCCAGCTTTTCGGTCCGGCGGACGTATCCCACTACACGATGACCTGCATTCATCAGACGCTTGGCCATGAAGGCTCCCATGCGCCCTAAACCAATCATTCCAAGTTCCATAGTCAATCACCTTCATTAACGTGCTTCTGTTATGACAAACGGGTGCAATCCATTCATGAGCACTAAGGCTCAAATTTATGAATTACTTCGAGCACAAACAACACAAACATTGAGCCGAGTAGGGCGATCGGATAAAAGCCCGCCCCGATCGCGATGCCTAACGCAGCCGTTGCCCAGATGGCTGCCGCAGAGGTGAGTCCTTTAATTCTGACTTCTCCCTGTTGATTGACATCAGACTGATGCAAAATTTCTCCTGCACCTAAAAAGCCGATTCCCTGAGCAACGCCCTGGATTACCTGACTGGGAGTGATCAGGTGTGGATCGTGAAACGGAATCATTACAAACATGGTGGAGCCTAAGCAAACCAGCATGTGAGTTCTCATGCCTGCTGGTTTATTTTCACGACGACGGTTTCGGCCAATTAGCCCACCAATGAGTGAGGCACAGGTGAGGTTAAAGAAGATTGTTATCCAGTCTTGTAGCGAAAACGAGCTTGAGTTTGGCATTACGGATCGTAATTTTTATGAGAAACGGTCTGATATTTGTATTTTGCAACCTGTTGAATTAGAACGGCGACACCGCCGGTCCATCCGGTTTGATGGTTGGCACCAATACCAGCCCCATTATCTCCGTGAAAATATTCGTGGAAGAAGAGCCAATCGTGCCAGTGGGGGTCGGTCTGAAACGTTTCAATGCCGCCATAGACGGGACGTCGATTAGAATCGTCGTTTAGAAAGGTGCGAATCAGTCTGTGGGAAAGTTCGATCGACACCTCATGAAGCGTCATCCACTGCCCCGACCCAGTTGGACATTCCACCTTGAAATCATCACCCAAGCAGTGGTGAAAGCGGCGCAGGGACTCAATAATCAACATATTCATTGGGTACCAAACGGGGCCGCGCCAGTTGGAGTTACCGCCAAACAGGCCGGTGGTTGATTCGGCTGGCTCGTAGTCCACACGAAATTCCTGCCCCTGGAAGTGGAATATGTAGGGATGAGCCGCATGGTAGCGGGAGAGGGCACGAATACCGTGGGGACTGAGAAATTCGTTTTCGTCCAGCATTTTGTGCAGAATGCGCCGCAGTTTTTCGGGACTGACGATCGCCAGCATAGAGCATCCGCCCATGCGGGATTGAAGCGATGCGATGTTTTCAATTAAATCAGGGCGATTCTTTACAAACCAGGTTGCCCGTCGGATGAAGTTGGGAAACTGCTCCCAGGCCGTTGGTTCGATAGCGGCGATCGCAAGGATTGGGCTGAGGCCGACGAGCGATCTCACCTTCAGCAGCTCATTTTGTCCATTCGGTAAATGCAGAGCGTCGTAGTAAAATCCGTCCTCCTCGTCCCACAACGATAGATTCTTATCATTGCCGATGCCGTCGATCGCATCTGCAATGTAGAGGAAGTGTTCGAAAAATTTGCTGGCAATGTCTTCGTAGTTGCAATCATCCCGTGCCAGTTCCAGCGCGATTGCCAGCATGTTCAAACAAAACATGCCCATCCAACTGGTGCCGTCGGCCTGATTAAGATGACCACCGGTTGGTAGGGGTTTGCTGCGATCGAACACGCTGATGTTGTCCAACCCCAAAAAGCCACCTTGAAAGATATTCTTGCCGTTGATATCTTTTCGATTGACCCACCAGGTAAAGTTCAGCAGCAATTTCTGAAAGACTCGTTCCAGAAATCCCTTATCAGCGCGACCGTAAATATCATTCTCGATATGGTAAATGTGCAGTGCAGCCCAGGCATGTACGGGAGGATTAACATCCCCAAAGGCCCATTCATAGGCCGGAAGTTGCCCATTAGGGTGCATATACCATTCGCGCACCAACCGCTCCAACTGCAGCTTGGCGAAGTCTGGATCAAGCATGACGAGCGGAACTAGATGAAAGGCCAAATCCCAGGCTGCAAACCAGGGATATTCCCATTTATCCGGCATTGAAATTACGTCGTCACAGTGGAGGTGAACCCAATCGTGATTTCTGCCGTTCAACCGTTCTGGGGGCGGTGGCGGCATGGCTGGATCACCCTTAAGCCAATCATGGATGACGTAGTTGTAATACTGCTTGCCCCACAGCATGCCTGCAAACGCCTGCCGTTGAACGTTTCGCATGTCTTCGGGTAAGGATGCAGGGGTAATCCGATCGTAGAATTCCTCCATTTGCTGAATTGCTGTTTGAAAAACCGTGTCAAATTCGGCACCAAACGGTTCTGAGATGCGGGCTGAGTCACTAAGTCGGAGGCGAATGGTTTTGGTTTCGCCAGGCTCGATCGAGAGAAGGGAATAGGCTGAAACCTTTGTTCCAATTTTGTTTGGATTTACCGCTTCCTGATGTCCCTGCACAATGTGGTCATTAATTCCATCCTTTACGTAGGGAGAGGCGTTCGTCGAACCAAATAGTCGCTTGTAGTTGGTTTCATTCTCCGTGAAAAGCAGCTCTGCATGGCCATCACAATACAGCCAGCGATCGCCCAAGTCAGGATGATGTGCTTCAATGACGCTAACGCCTCCAGTGTCTTCGTTATTGATTGTTGAAGGGGGCGTCAGCATTTTCAGAAAAGGTTTTGGGTGGGTAGTGTCCCACGACCAGGTGTTGCGAAACCAGAGCGTTGGTAACAGATGGAGCGGTTTAGCGTCCGGTCCGCGATTTACCACGCTGATCTGAATCAAAATATCTTCCGGTGATGCCTTGGCGTATTCCACAAAAACATCAAAGTAACGGTTCTCGTCAAATACGCCTGTATCCAGTAATTCGTACTCCAGTTCATGACGGCTCCGCCGCCCATTTTCTACCACCAGGTTCGCATAGGGATATGCCTTCTGCGGGTACTTGTAGAGGTATTTCATGTAGGAGTGCGTTGGCGTGTTGGCGATGTAGAAGTAATATTCTTTAACGTCTTCGCCATGATTACCTTCATCGCCTGTTAGCCCAAATAGACGCTCCTTTAGAATGGGATCTTCTCCATTCCAAAGGGCGATCGCAAAGCATAGTTGCTGATGATTGTCTGAAATTCCTGCAATCCCATCTTCCCCCAACGGTAGGCGCGGGAACGGGACTGATCGTGCGTAAAGTAGTCCCAGGCTTCCCCCGTTGCGCTGTAGTCTTCCCGAACCGTTCCCCACTGGCGTTCGCTAAGATAGGGACCCCACCGTTTCCAGTATGTTGTGCGATTCCGGTCTGATTTGAGTCTTGCTTCTTCTGCTGTCATTGTAGTTGCACGATCGTTTGGCCTGTCTTCTCATCTAAAACTTTTAGTGCCAGAATCAGACCGTTTTCGTCTTGCCCTGTCCACACTTCTGTTGGCGCATCAACGGTATGGGCATAAGATACGGTGTTTTGCCCTGTTTCAATAACGAGATCGTTTCCTTTTCCAAGGGGATCGTAGACGATCGCCCACAGCGGCGCATCCTTAATTAATTCCTGATCGCCTGCTTCCGAGTCAAGTAGTTCGATCGTGATTAAACGGCCCCGATTGCCATCAGAAAAGGTATCAAAAATTCTACCCAACGGTCTTGCGGAATTTGTTTGTTAATTGCAATTTTGTCGAGTGGCATGACTTATTCTCCATTACTTCGTGAATTTCTGAATTGTGCCTCCCTCGCCGCTAAGTCGCTTCCTCCAACAGGTGAATGCAAAAATTACGGATGTGTGCTGCTGATAGCATTTCGGCTTTACCTTTCGTTATTAACCGAATTGGATGTCGTTTTCAGCCGATATATCTCCTCTGTATGAGAAAGAATTTCAGTAAACTTCTTTCTCATACGGGGGTTTCAATTACTGTTCATGATAGTTCCACAGCAACCCGCCATCTACAAAGAAGGTGGTGCCAGTAATGTAATCCGCTTCTGATGAGACCAGAAATGCTACCAGGGGAGCAATGTCGCTCGGTTTGCCTAGACGTCCCAAGGGAATATTTTGCAGCAGCGCGGATAGCTTGACTGGATCGTTTAACAAGGCAGTATTAATTGGTGTTTCGATCGCGCCCGGTGCAATGTTGTTGATGGTGATCCCCAGTGGTCCCAGCTCGATCGCCAAATCGCGCATCATCATCTTGATGCCACCTTTGCTAACGCAGTAGGGCGCAAAGTGGGGAAACGGTAATTCTTCGTGAACTGAACTGAGGTTAATAATTTTGCCGGGTCGTTTTGTCTCAATGAGGTGTTTGACAACGGCCTGCGTTGCAAAAAACGTCCCCTTTAAGTTGAGGTTAATTACCGCATCAAAATCTGCCTCAGTTAGATCCCAGAAGTCTTTGTTCTTACCGTCCATTCCAGCATTGTTGATAAGAATATCGATTTTGCCAAAATGGTCGATCGTGGCACCAACCAGCTTTTGAATATCGCTAACAACGCTGAGGTCGGCTTGAACAACCAGTCCCTTACTGCCAAATGATTCCACAGCCGCCAGCGTATCATCAGCCCCTTTGGGATGGGTGTGATAGTCAATTACCACACTGGCACCGTCCTGTGCAAGGCGTTCAGCAATGCCCTGGCCGATACCCTGACTGCTGCCAGTGACGATCGCAATTTTGCCATCAAGTTTTCCCATGAGTTCTCCTTGAGTTAGGTGATAGATGGTAGGTGGTATTAGGAATTGAGAATTGAGAATTATGAATTAAGAATTCAGTGCTTTGAGTCTTCAATTTTTAATTCCTAATTCCTAATTCCTTTTTTACAACTGTTTAGCTAAGTGCTCACTAACCCGCACTGCATTTGCAATGATGGTTAGCGTTGGGTTGACGCCTGTGTTAGATGGAAAAAAACTTCCGTCTACAACGTAAAGGTTTTCGACATCATGCGTGCGGCAGTTGAGATTGAGAACTGAGGTGGCAGGATCTTCACCAGAACGACAGGTGCCGCACTGGTGCCCTACAACCTGAATCCCAGTGTTGTTGCGGGGATACAGCCCGTGTTTGATAACAGCATTGGTGGAGGCTTTATCGATCGCCTTCAATACCTCGGTCCATCGATAAACCAGGCGATCGTGGGCTTCCGTATTGTTAGGCGTGTATTCTAAATACAGCTTTTCGCCATTCACCCGGACTCGATTATTTGAACTGGGCAAATCTTCTGACTGAAGCCACCATCCAGTTGAGTGTTTGGCAACTTGCTGTAAGCCAAATCCTGGAACCAGTTTGGCAAAGGGAGCTAACAAGGGCGGTGCTTCTGCTGGAATCATGTCCTGAAGGACGTTGCCGGTGTTTTGAATCTGACCCATCGGATAGGGAAAATCGCTGTCTCCCCAATAGAAATCGTTGACGCAAATCGTTTTTTGGTAAATATCGGGGTTGGGCGTGATGCTGAGCTGTACCAGAGCAGTGGTCAGGTGTTTCATAAAGTTTCGCCCGACCTGATCGGACCTGTTAGCCAATCCGTTGGGGTGCTTATCGCTGGTCGATCGCAGCAGTAATGCGGCAGAGTTGATGGCACCACACGCCACCACCACAATATTACTGTGAAACAGGTAAGGCTCTCCATTAATGATGGCTTCTACGGCTTTGATCTCGCGGCCAGATTCGCTGGTGTGAAGCCGCACCACCTTCGCTTCCGTCTTCAACGTGATGTTGGAGTGCTGTAATGCGGGGCGAATGTTCTGCACCTCTGCATCGGACTTAGCATGTACCAGGCACGGAAAACCATCACAACTGTCGCAGCGAATGCAAGCGCTGATGGTGCGATCGACCTCATTTAGCTTGATTCCTAACGGCAGATGAAATGGCTGTAGACCTTGTTTGGCGATCGCATCAGAGATTTCCTGAATGCGAGGTTCATGGCTGACGGGAGGATGGGGATAGTCTTCGCGCCGGGGTGGCTCGATTGGGTCGTCGCCTTTCTTCCCGTGAACGGCATACAGCTTCTCTGCCTCAGTGTAATACGGCTCAAAATCGCTGTATTTGAGCGGCCAGGCAGGAGAGATGCCATTCTGGTGTTGAACTTCATCAAAATCTCGTTCGCGCAACCGAATCAACGCTGCTCCATAAACTTTGGTATTGCCACCAACCCAATAGCTCATCTGGGGACGAAACGGCTCTCCACCAATGTCGTACCACTTTTCGTCTGTGTGATATCGTTCCTTTGAGAAGACCTCTGCCGCACTCCAATTCGCCTTTTCCCTCGGCAAAAATGTACCCCGCTCCAGAATCAAAATTTTCTTGCCGGTTGGTGCCAGTTTGTATGCCAATGTGCCCCCACCTGCACCAGTGCCGATAATAATGAGGTCATACTGCTGCTCATCGATGATCATGGAGAGTTTTCCTCGTTTTTAAGTGGGTGAGATGTGAGAGGTAGTGTGAGAAGGGTGAAATAGGTTGTTTGAATTTTAGATGTTGGATTCTAGATTCTGGTTAAGGAATGCTGAGAAATTCCCGTTACTGCCAGACATAAATCAAACAAAACAGAATAATCCAAATTACATCGACAAAATGCCAAAACAAAGAAACTTCTGTGACGCCCGTATGTCCTTTGTTATAGTTACCGGGAAAAACGATCGGGCCAGCATCAGAAACTGGAGCAGAATTCCGGTCAGAACGTGTAATCCGTGAAAGCCCGTGAGCAGGTAAAACGTTCCGCCAAACGTCCCTGACGTGAACCCAAACGGCAAACCGCGCCACTCGATCGCCTGCCCCACCAGAAAATTAAATGCCCATAGCAGACGTCAACAACCACAGCAACCGAAACTGAACCAGTTTGCCCTTTTTCAGCGCTTCTTCCGCAAAATAGATCACAAAACTACTGGATACCAACACGATCGTATTGATTAGCGGATCATGGGTTTCTAGCCCTTTAACCCCTGCAGGAAACCAATCAGTTGTTGTTTTGAGCGCAGTATACCCCGCAAAAAACCTAAGGAAGATAACGCTTTCTGACAGCAGAAACACAACAAAGCCAAATAAGCTTGTGCCTTGCACATCATGGGTGTGTTTACTTGCCTGATGAATGGTTTCCTGCACCTGCTCCGAGCTAACAGAACTGTCCATGACTGATTCCTGGGTAGAATTGGGAATTAAGAATTGGAAATTTTGAGATGGGCGATAGGCGATGGGCGATGGGCGATGGGTAATTATGAGTTGAGAATTATGAGTTGAGAATTATGAATTGAGAATGAGCTTTGAATTCATAGTTCCTAGTTCTTAATTTCGCTCTCATCCTTCACTCCTCATCCCTCACTCCTCACTTGTCCCCTCTAACCGCCGCTGCATTTTCAACTAATGGTTCGTTTCTGCCGTAACCGTAAGGTCCGGAGACGACGATCGAAATTTTTTCAAAATTTTCAACGGGAAGGGGTGAGGAAGCCAGCCATTCCAACCCGATCGCTCGCCAGGGATTATCGGGTGCTGCCTTACCCTGCACCCAGGAACCGACCATATTCAAAATGAAGGGAAGGAGACATCCCCAACAGGAACGCGCCAAGGCTTGCTAGAACGTTCCAAAACGCATACTCGGGATCGTAGGAGGAAACACGCCGTAACATGCCCTGCAATCCCAACGGGTGCATAGGTAAAAAGTTGAGGTTGGTTCCAATGAAGGCTAGCAGGAAGTGGAGAACCCCTAATCCCCCGTTATACATGCGTCCCGTCATTTTGGGAAACCAGTGATAAATTCCGGCAAACAGGCCCATTGTGACGGTGCCATAAACAACGTAGTGGAAGTGACCGACGACAAAGTAGGTGTTATTAACGTGAATGTCGATCGGAACCGCCGCCAGCATAATGCCTGTAATGCCCGCAAAGAGGAACATCAGAATGGCTCCCAGAGCAAACAGCATGGGCGTTTGCAGTCGAATTTTGCCCTCCAAAGAGTAGCTGTCCAGGCAAAGATTTTGATCCCGGTGGGCACTCCAACGCACATGCTAGAAAGCATGAAAAACATCCGCATCCAGCCAGGAGTGCCGCTAGTAAACATGTGATGCACCCAGACAAACAGCTCCACTGCGGCAATCAGCATGGAGGAAACCGCAACCACCTTGTAGCCAAACAGCGGTTTGCGGGAATAGACCGGAACCACTTCAGAGAAAATGCCGAAGGCAGGCGCGCCATTACGTAAACAGCGGGGTGGGAGTAGAACCAGAAGAAGTGCTGAAACAGAACGGGATTTCCGCCTTTTGCAGAGTTGAAAAACTGGTGCCAACCGTAAGATCAAACACCAACATCACCGCACCAGCAGTCAGCGCAGGCAATGCGGTGAGCTGAATTAACTGGGCACTCAGCACCGTCCAGACAAACACCGGCATGCGAAAGAAGGTCATTCCCGGTGCCCGCATTTTGACGATCGTGGCGACGAAATTGACCGCCCCCATAATCGAAGACACCGAAATGGCTACCGCCAGAATCCACACCGCCTGACCATTGATCAACTGACCACCAGGATTTTGAATACTGACCGGAGGGTAAACCCACCAACCCGATTGAGCGGTTCCATCGGGTAACAGAAAACTTGCCATTAGCAGAATGCCGACCACCGGAACCAGCCAAAAGGCTGCCGCATTGAGTCGGGGAAATGCCATATCCCGCGCCCCAATCATGAGCGGCACCAGGTACTTGGACAGGCCCACCAGCGACGGAAAGATCCACAGAAAGATCATGATCGTGCCATGCATGGTGAACATGCTGTTGTAAAGGGTGCGATCGATTAAATCAGACTCAGGCGTAATCAGCTCCGCCCGGATGATCATGGCAAGAAAGCCACCAATCAGAAAAACACAAACGACGTCACCAGGTACTGAATGCCAATGACCTTGTGATCCGTACTGAAGCTAAAGTATCGCCGCCACTCCGGAGGAGGCTGAAATTGCGGTTTTTCACCAGCAACGCTAATTCCTTCTACGGGGATGTTTGTCATGGTTAGGGGTGTGGGGTATGGGGTGTGGGGTATGATCCTTTATCCTTTCAACTTGTCTGATTTACCATTGGCGGTGGCGCGGGTGGAATGGTGGCCCAACCTGACCGAAAGCCTTTTTCGATCGCAACGTGTATTCGTCAAAGGGTTGGTTATTGGCTGGGACGAGCGCTTGGGTCGCGCCTTGAGCCAGCCATTCGCTATATTTGTCGAGCGATTCCACCACCACCTTGGTTTGCATGATGGCGAAATAGGTACCGCTAAATTGCGAATCGCTCAATCGATAAGTGCCTTCACGAATGGGGGTGAATTCAAAGTCGATCGTGCGATTGGGAATAATGTCCTGCTTCAGGCGAAAGTCGGGAATGTAGAATCCATGAATAACATCATCGGTTTGCATCGCCAGGTGAATCCGGTGGTTAACGGGCAGATGCAGTTTGGAACTGGTTACATTCTTGTCTGGATATCGAAACGACCACGCCCATTGTTTAGCATGCACTTCAATGTCTTCCACAGGTGCGCTGCTAAGAGGTGCCGCATAGGCCGATTGCATTTCCATGGGCGTGTGCAGATGCACAATCTCCATTGGACCTCAATCGCCATCTTGTTGTAGATCTGGTACTGTATCCTGCGATGAAAAACACCAGAAGAATTGGAATGGTCGTCCGCACAATTTCCAGCGTGTTGTTGCCTTCGATCGGGGACCGTCACTCATATCAAAACGGTTGGTCAGATGCGTGAGAACCTTGTAAAAAATGGTTCCAGACACCCCCAGAAAAATAAATGTCCCCAACCCAACCAAAAGGCTAAACAACTGATCCACCAGCTTTGCTTCTTCCGTTGCCACTGGTGGAAACCAGGAGTACGCCTGTTGAGCCATCCAGAAACTTGCAAGGGCAAGAACAGCCGCGATCGCAACCAGTTTCAAAACATCTGAACATCTCATGCTAGCCCCTACACAGGTGGGATTGAGGATTGGAGATTAGGGATTGAAAATTTTAGATCGAAGAATGGGGATTAAGAAAATGAAATGGATGTATGACTGCAATCGTCACAATACATGTGATACAAAATACTAAACGCATGGAGAAATGCTTAAATCTTCTTACTTGCTGAACACCAGATTGGGATTTTCTCCAATTTGCAACAGACGATCGGCTGTGTTGTGAATTCCAAACTCAGCGGCGAGTTGTGCTCCCAGCGTTCCATGCAAAAACATTAAAAAGAAAATAAAAGACCCACAAATAGGTAGCTCCACTGCACCTGTCGGGCCATGTCGTTACGCCAGAAGAAACGCTAAAAACCGCGCCAAACCGTCATCACTACAATCAGCATGAGTAGCAGGACGCCACCTACTCCGTGCCACAGCATTGTTTCCATCGCTTGCAGTCCCCACGCACTTTTTACAGTGGCGGAGGCGTTGCCAGCATCATTTCAAAAAAACCGCCGCAACGGTGAAAAAGGTGATGATGGATGAGGCCAGGATGTTGTACCAGACCACATCAAAAAAGTTGGAACGAAAGACTGCAAGCCCCAAAAATTTGAGAATGGATTTCTCCAAGGGAAAGACTGCACCGGCGATGTCAAAGGCGATCGCAATAATAAACAATCCCAACGTTAGATGAACCAAATTGGGATGGATGGGATGGCGTAGGGCAGACCGTTTGGCCCAATCTGAGACCCCAATTGTTTGATCAAGTCGGGGTTCATTACAGGACTCCCTCTCGTATCGCTTCTACAACAGGTACCGTATGCAGCCCATAAACCCAGACCAGTCTATCTCCCAAATAGATTTGGAAGCACACCAGACAGGTTAGCAACAGGCCAACTCCCAGATAGGGAATCGGTAAGGTTTTGGGATCCCGTGATCGCAGGATGAAACGCCAGGCTGTTATAGCTGCCAGAATCGCTGAAAGTGACCACCCAATCAGGGTGTGCAGGTTCAGCACCGATTGAACTGCATCGTAGGGTTCCGCGAGACCGGCCTCTACCTGACCAAATATCACCGCGATAAAGATCGACAGGGTCGCAAAAACAAATTCCACCAGCTCATTTCAAACAAGCGAATATTGCGAGTGAAGTAGCCGATGATGTCGTAGAGAAACGCGAACAGAACCATCGCGATGACAAAGTGAACCACGATCGGATGAATCGTGTCGGGATAGAGCAAATTGTGATCGTTTAAAGGCGGAAGAAATTCCAGCATTAGTTTTAAGCACCTCGAAAATAAACACCTCAGAAACCGAAGCAGAAGTGGTTATTGCAGGCTAGTTCGATCGACGTCAGGAATACAGTGCAGAGCTTTATGTACAGCGCTAGTACATTGGACAAGCAGGATTGCTAAACGCTCAGCGAGCAAGGGAGGGGCATATATAACGTTTTCTTGTACCTAAGACTTTGCCATGTGAACTGAATTCCGCCGCCAAATTTTGCATTTTATTTCAGTTTTGGTTCGTCCAGCGATATTTCAGGTGATTGTTACGCAGAAACCATAGCCTTGAATAGCTACAGCTACTTACGGCTATAAATTGCTTTGATTAACAGCCCTTCAAGCAGGAACCAGCACCTTTAGACCATCGGGGATGCATTCCACTTCGATCGGCGTTGTCCCCACAATTTCGCCATCTACGACGACTTTCTGCGGGGATCGGTGATTACCTTGATTTTTCGGGTGCGACCGTGAACGACGTTTTGGTTCTGCCGTTCGCTTCTCACTAAGGCAGACCCCAGCATCGCCAGCATTGTGGTCACAGCTTGAAGTTTGGTTTCTGCGGTCGCGATCGTCACATCCAGAAGTCCATCATCAAACAACACTTCTCCTGCTCCCTGGGCCAAGACGGACGTAGGAGGGGCTGCATTCGCGATCGTGATAGCGGATGCCTGAAATTTTCGGACCTCACCTTCTGCTTCAATTTCGGCGTCAAATTGTCCCTGTTCGTCCAGAAGCTGCCAGCCCGCCATGAGGTAAGCCATTGCTCCCCACTGATCTTTCAACTCACGGCTGGCCCGCTCAACCATTTCTGCTTCGTAGCCAACTCCTACTAATAGAATCATTGGCATGCCATTGCAACGGGCTGCATCGACCAGGCGAGTATTTCCTGTCAAGATCACCTGACAGGCGTTGCGAATCGGTAACAGGCGCGGAATCCCCAACGCAACGGCAAAGGCATTGGCGGTTCCTCGGGGAATAATGCCAAGGGAATTCCGGTGCCAATCAACCCTCCCGCAACGGTAGAAACGGTTCCATCACCGCCTGATGCGATGACTATATCCGCCTTGGCTTCGACTGCCTCTTTTACCAGTTGCCCTGAGTCAATCTCTGGGGTTGTCTCAAACACCTTCAGATGTAGATGTGGTTCCAGCATTTGCCGAATAAACGCTAGGTCTTGATCGGCGTTGCCTTGGCCAGAAACCGGGTTGTAGATGAGATGGGCAACCAGGGTTTGTGCCAGCCGATTGGCGATCGCCTCGGCCGTTATCAGATTGGTTGCCAGCAGCACATTATGAACATTACAAACTCGGGAAATCACCTGAAGCCCCGGTTCGTGGGGTTGGGCATAGAGCGCATCCACTAAAAAGATGACCGCTACCACATTCCCGGTAGCCACTTCTGCTGCAATCTGAGCGTCCCCTCCCATTGGGCCAGACAACATTCGCTCAACAGTCAGCCCAGCAACATCCTGAATTCGCTGTCCTGTTGTCCCTGTTGCAATCAATCGATACCGCGACAGCAACGGCGCGTGTTGGGCAGCAAAGCTAGCAATCTCTTCTTTCTTGGCATCGTGGGCAATCAAAGCGATCGTGGTAGGCATGGTGAAGGGGGAGGGGGAGGGATGAGGGATGAACGTTGGGTCAGGGGTCAGGGGCCAGAAAGACGAAGCATCTCCAGAACTGAGGTTTTACGATAATGCCGATTCTCCCTAAAAGTCGAGATCTGAGCGCTTAGTACCTCAATTCTAATCTCGTTATCCCTGTTATACCTTTATCCTTTATCCTTCAGCCTTTATCCTTTAGCCTGTATCCTTCAGTCTTTCCCTTATGCTTTCCTCATCCCTTCCTCATCCCTCATCCCCATCCCTCATCCTTCCTTCATCCCCCATCCTTTATCCTTTGCCCGATGTGGCGTATAACTAGGAACGGAGAGATGGTAGAAGACGAATGGTAGCGGTTGCAATTCTAGCGGCTGGGCGTGGAACGCGGATGAAATCTGATCTGCCCAAAGTGCTGCATCGATTGGGAGGCAAATCCCTGGTGGAGTGGGTTCTGAATAGTTTGTCGGCGATCGAGCCTGTTCGACGCATGGTGATTGTTGGCTACCGCAGTGAGTTGGTTAAACAGGCATTGTCACCGTTAAGCAGCACCGATGGCTATCCAGAATTGGAGTTTGTTGAACAAACGGAGCAACTGGGAACGGGGCATGCCGTCCAGCAACTTCTGCCCCACTTGCAGGGCTTTGAAGGCGATTTGCTGATTTTGAATGGGGATGTTCCCCTCCTGCGGCCTCAGACGCTCCATCTGTTGCTGCAAACCCACCGGGACCATCAAAATCCAGCCACAATTTTGACGGCACAGTTGCCCAATCCAAAGGGCTACGGACGGGTATTTTGTAAGGGACAGAACATTTTACAGCAGATTGTGGAGGATCGGGACTGCACACCTGCCCAAAAGCAAAATCGCCGCATTAATGCGGAGTTTACTGTTTTCGCTGGAGCGACCTGGCAGAGGTATTGCCGAAGCTGTCTGCTGAGAATGACCAGAAGGAATATTATCTAACCGATGCGGTGAATTTCCTTGAACCCGTGATGGCTGTGGATGTGGAGGATTACCAGGAAATTCTGGGGATTAACGATCGCAAACAGCTCTCAACCGCCTATGACATTTTGCAAACGCGCATCAAGGACGACTGGATGGCGGCGGGCGTCACGCTGATAGACCCCGACAGCATCACGATCGACGATACGGTGCATTTGGAACCGGATGTGGTGGTTGAACCACAAACCCATTTGCGTGGCAAAACCTCGATTCAGCAGGGAAGCCGTATCGGTCCCGGTAGCCTGATTGAGAACAGCCAGATCGGCAAAAACGCAACCGTTCTCTACTCGGTGATAACAGACAGCACCGTGGCAGACGGAACGCGGGTTGGCCCCTATGCCCATTTGCGGGGACATGCTGCAACTGGGGCAGATTGCCGAATTGGAAATTTCGTGGAGTTGAAGAATACGACCTTGGGCGATCGCACCAATGTGTCGCACCTCTCGTATCTGGGCGACACGACTGCTGGCACGCGGGTGAACATTGGGGCAGGCACCATTACCGCTAATTATGATGGCGTAAACAAGCACCGGACGACGATCGGCGATCGCTCGAAAACTGGCTCCAACAGCGTTTTGGTGGCTCCCATCACTATTGGGGAAGATGTCAACATTGCGGCTGGCTCCACCATCACTGAGGATGTGCCTAATGACTGCTTGGTGATTGCCCGCGCCCGTCAGGTTGTGAAACCCGGTTGGCGGCTGAAAGCAAAACCGAAAGAATGAACTCTTAAAAGGACTGAGGACTGAGTCTTAAACCTCCTCTCAGCACTCAGCACTTCTAACCCCTATATCTGGGAACGCGTGATTCGGATTTACCACGGCACTGGATGAAACAAAATGTCGGGTAAGAAGTAGTTGATAACAATCCAGGTAGAGACGGCAACCGATACGGAAACGATCGCAAGAACGGGCGTAAGAGAAAGGTGTTGGAGGAATTTCCTGGTTGGGATTTTGGAGTTTGCATAATTTAGATCTTGAACCAATGATTTTGAATGAGGGTAGTACCAAAGTCGTAAAGATTTTGAGCTGTTAACGATGGCGGCTAACGCCGCGCATCCTTACCTTTTAGGCCCACCTGAATGAGTAACGTGTATCAATCAAGTGGCTGATAACATGTGTCAACAGGACTACAGTGGCACCACAACTTGAACGGTGGCGTTTTGCAGACCAGGACGCTTAACAGCCGTTAGTGATTTGTTAACGGCATATTTTTGGTTGATTGAGTTCATCAACCCCGTCAAGTTATGCTTCCTTGAAACCACCCACAGATCAGCAATGAGGTCAAAGGAACCATCCGCATTTCGTGACCAGCCGATGTCATAGCTGTCATCTAGTTGTGCAACGATTTCTGCTTTGGCCTGTTGACAACCAAAACCACGGATTACTGAATCCGTTCGCACGGTAAATCCCGGGTCACGAAGGGACGCTTTCAAAATTTCAGCATCTGATAGCTTGCTACGCAGGGTGTTGAAATGAGACATGACAAATCCTTAAGTTAATTGCATTAATGGGTTCTTCTGTTGAAAGATAACTATCCATGCAAAAATGCTCCTCTACCTGGGCATAGATAGGTTCTAAGTTGAAGGAACATAACAAATAAAGTTTGCCTGTAATTAGCAGTACAGCGTTCCATCAACGTTGTCTGCACGGATACGTTAGTGATTAAACTTCAGGGTCGTGAAATAGAACCAAAGTAAGACGACTAAGAGGGTTTTTAGTCGTTAGCTTCTATATCAAGCTGCAATTCATATAAAATCTGGTTAAGCAGATAAAGTTACGTAGGGGCGGTTTTGCTATCAAACTTTGCTGAGTGAGGGTTTTCCTCTGCTAAACCCGCCCTACAAGAGACAAATATTCAAGCGGATTTTGTATCAACCGTTGATTTTTCTTGAAATCAACGTTGAGTGTGCAGTAATGATTGTGTTTCATCTGATTGATTAACAATTTGGTTTGAGAATAGTTGTTTTTTCAGATTCAGTAGGGAGCTTGATATGAATACAAATGAATTTAAGCCAGGGCAATACTTTGCCCTAATCGTTGGGATCCTGTTTGTACTTGTAGGCATTATGGGATTCATTCCAGGTCTTCTCAGAGAGCCTGCTGTCGCACCAGATGCGGCTGGTCTTGCTTACACTGATGGCTACGGCTATCTAATGGGATTGTTTCCTGTTAATGTCTTACACAACATTGTTCACCTGCTGGTAGGTGGCTTAGGCATTTTTGCATCGCTCTCGCTGGGCAGTGCTCGCCTGTACAGTGGTGTATTGGCGCTTTTCTACGGGTCACTTGCGCTGATGGGGCTTTTCCCGGTGACGCAGTCAACCCTGGGGCTAATCCCCATCTACGGGAATGATATTTGGCTGCATGCGTTGACAGCGGCGATCGCCGCTTACTTTGGCTTCTTCGTTAAGCCGGACCTGCTGGAGCTACGCACAGGACAAGGCGGCAATCCGTCAGAAGGTGCTTAAAGTGGTGGACCTGAAAAGGTAAGGATATGCGGCGCTAGCCGCCATCGTTAACAGCTCCAGAATCATTACGATTAGGGCACCACCCCTAAAGTTTGAAGGTGGTTAAAAATCATGGATTAAATTACATCGGGCATTTTGGCTGTACGGGCGAAGCATTCGGGAGATGGCTGTGATTGAGTTGCAACGCTTTTTGCTCGAATGCTTTGCCCCTCCCAAGTCTCGAACGTATTGAATCCTTATTCCTAAGCGATGTTGTCTACAAACTGAATTGCGTGACCATCGGGATCCAGAACTTGAATTGCGCGGCTGAACCCTAAGGAACGATCGGGAAACGATGCGATTCCAGCTGAAATAAACCGTACTTCAGCCGCTTTTAATTGTTCAGCTAAGGCGGCTACATCCTCAACGACAATTCTGATTTGCCAATGAATGAGGTCGCTGGATTGGTGTCAGGGGTCTTGGTCGAGCATCGTTCGGTTCGAGGTAATTGAGAAATTCAATCCCTGGACCGTGATCAGGTTGGTGACTGGTGATGAGAACGCGTGCGCCCGGTAAATTATCAAGATGTTCCTGTTCTATCCCATGATTCAGGCTTTTTCCGGCTAAGTGCATCCCTAGTAGATCATCATAGAAATGGCAGCTATTGTCAGTGTTGGAGATGGAAATTGCGGTGTGATCAATCCCCAAAACAGCCGATCGCGGGTTTGCTGCCATTTGGGATTGCCCTTTCCGGGTGGGAATTTCAGCAGTTCTAGATTGTGTTCATCCCGATCGCGAAACTTGAATGCTTTAATGCCAGCCGCAGCCTTGTTCCAGTCGGGAATCCGTTGCGGTTCGGTGGAAACGGATGCAATTTTCCCCGAAAGCTGGCTGTACGCTTTCTCCATATCGCTGGTGACAATAGCAATATGTTCAAACCACAAATCGTTGCTGCGAGAATCGGCGGGGATTGGTTTTCCTTTGGGATGGAGATACTCGGTTAGCTCTAAAATTTCTTGACCCAACTGCAAACGAACAATTCGCAGGTGAACGTCTTTAAGACCCTGGAGGCGATCGTATTCGGCTCCTGAAACTTCAGTATCCAAAACAGGTTGGAACGAAAGTTGCTGGGTGAAAAATTCTATCGATCGCTCCATGTCGCTGACGTTCATGCCGATTGAGTCCAGCGTTAATGTCGTCTCCATGGCTGCATCTCCTTTATCCCCTGACTGATTGAGGACTGCTATTGGGTGTAGAATATCAAGTCATCCTGAATCCTACTTGGAGAACAGTCTGGGTTAACCTGACGTAAATTTGTTTTTAGAATCGAGAAATTGTTCAGCCTGTGTAGTGGTTATGCTTCTAGTTGCTCGGATGGCAACTGGGACTGAATAAAGCTGTATCCCCGATCGAACCGTGGAATCATTCTACAGTTGAGCTGTCTTAGCTCCTCAATAATATCAGGGCTATCAAAGTCTTTGGAGTTTCGATTTAAGAAGCAAGCTTGTTCTGGTACATCTTGTCGTAAATGAGTAATAACTGATGCATATACAAGCGCATCTTGCGGTGTTAAGTCATAGGTAGTTTCATAGGAGGCTGCTTCACCCAATATATCGGCATTCAGTGCAACAATTTCTCCAGCTTTAAGGAATCGCTCTCGACATTGAACAAAGCGATGCCGTTCTTCCTCGTTGCTTTGAATCATCAAGGTAGCAATATCCTGAATACTCTTGATACGACTTGCATAGGATGTTGTACGTAAAAGCTGACGTAACTCAGCATCTAACGACTGTTGTAGTTCTCGGCGGCTTCGTGCTTGACGACTTAGTTTTTCATGAGGCTCAGCAAGACTGTAAGCTGGTATGACGAGCGTTGCTTTTCCTGCTTCACAGAGCTGCAAAATCTGTTCACAGCTTGAACACTGCTCCTGCTCAAAGGTTAGCTCTAGAATAAAATTTGTTTCAACATAAATATTCACGCAGCAGCCTCATGCTCAAACCTTCCTCCAGCTAAGGCAGCATAAAGCCCTGACTCAATTAACCATTGTTGAGAAGCATCAATGTTCTCAGGCAGTTGATCTGAATGAATTATCTCTCCAAGCCAAGATGTAATAATGAGTTCTAAGCTGCCCTCACTGATCTGGTCAGCCGTTACTCCTGCCCTCTCAAAGTAGGGTTGAAGAATTGGGGATGCATCAATTGCGTAGGTAGGCTCGCTTTGTTCCTGGTAAGCTTCAGCGTTAGACCATAGGTAAAATTTATCTGGGAAGACCATCAAAAATAGGGAGCTTTCGGAAAGGTACCGTGTGCAAGAATATTTTGACGTAGCTTTGCTGCCCACTCCGGCGATACATTAGTCTTACGCTTGACCTCAACGACAAGAGCTAGTTGACCGTTATGATTGTCAACTGATAAGTCCCAACCAGAATCAGGTCTCATAACCATAATTGGATTCGCCTGCAAAACCGCTACTCACTATTTTGAATCAATATTCCTCTCGAAGGAAGTAGAAGCGATCGCTGCTCTCGAACGATTAATATTACCTGACCCAAATAACGTTGAGAATTCAATCAACCTGCTCATGGTGTTGTAACACGGGAGTTGTGTTGTATACGTCTATACCATCTACGATTATCTGTCTTTAAGGATCTTTAACGCCTTCAGTTGGTGGATGCCATCCAGCAGCTATCCATGCTTGTCTGACTGCTACGGCATAAGGGTTATTTAATTGCAGAGCTAAAACAGTGGCACGACCGCTAGCCGTTAATCCCGTAATGTAAACATCATCATTTGTCCAAGCAAAATGACGTGTCCATCTTTGCTGGCGAGGGTTGAATAATCTAACGTTACGATTGGTCACTGGATCTTTCGCATGAGTTTGTGCTCCCTTATAGGAATTGCATAAACGACAGGCAAGCCATAGATTTTCCTCATCGTCACAGCCACCAGCTGCTTTGGGTATGATGTGTTCGATTTCTAAAATTCCCAAAACATATTTTTGAAGGCTGCGGCAGTAACCACATTGGTTATTAGCTTCCGCCCTCACTCTTAGTCGGATTTCTTCAGATATTTGGCTCACTCGCTCAGGGGTGCCATTAATCCACGCTTGACAGCTTCACTAATGGCAGTCGCCTTTCGCAGCAGTCCCTCTTGATAAATTTGCATTAGGGACTGTAGCTCTAAACGCTCATCTTCCAGCAGAAGGCCTGATTGCTGACGATCGAGTAATTCACCCAGTCGAGCATCCTGTGCTGGTTCCATTTGTACGTCTGTTAAAGTTAGAACTTGTTCATCAGTGAGGTCTGAGATGGGTTCAAGATCGAGAAGATCTGCTCTAACAGGTGGAATGGAAAATTGAATTGTATCTGCCAAAACACTGGCGACATCCCGGTTCGCCAATCGTGCAAACCGCTCAGCCCGCTGGTAAACCTCATCTGGTAAAGTAATTGTGATTTGCGTACTCATCGCTACACCTCAACTAGCGTGCAGATTGGGTTTCTTTCATTATTGACAGAGTTTTTAATGGTTTTACCAAATTCAGCCAAATTTTCTCCGTTCCCCTCTATTAAAGAAAAGAGGTGCCTCCCTTAATCAGTTGGAAAGTCGCGCAGGAAGTAGAAGCGATCGTTAATATCTTCGGAGATTTACTATTGAACTTTACTAGCGGGAAGATATAGTACGTGAGGCTTTTGCTTACCTAATGGCTGAGGATTGCCTAGGACAAGCTTTTGTTGTTCTAGCCAGATAATGGTTTTTGAGCTGCTAGGGTAATATTTATGTAAGAAGTCGATGAAGTCGTCTATAGTGCAGGGCTTATGATTCCCTCCCATATAGTCTTGATGAAACTGTTCATGAATCTCCGGGTCTAGCGTAATTAGATTATTTTCGACATCTGCTAAATACGGGTATTCATTTTGAGAATACAGATGATGGGCTGCAAATTTCTGCTTATTTATCTTATTCTTGTTTTTTCAGTAACTCTACAAACACTTCCATCACGTCTCTTAGCGTTTTTCTTAGCTTTTTCTATTCGTTGTCCACGTTTTAAGATTTCGGAAACGATATCATCAACTTGAGGTTTAATTACTTCACCTACATCTTTGCACTCTTCTCTTCGATTTCTCTTGGTTAGACATTCTCCAAACGCTTGGGAAAGCTTATAGATCCCTGATACGGAAAAATGTAGTCCACCCTCATCGATTAGATCTTCATAGTCCTGGCCTTTAATAAGAGGATATTGAGTTCGCTGAGTATGATCAGCCATTTTAGTAAGATAGTCAGATCTGGTCCCAAATATTTGAACAACATCGGACCTAGAAATAAAAATTGATTATTCCGTTTAACTAAAGATGAACAGTTGTTTAAGATCTTCTTTCTTATAAAACTTCTACGGATCTCTCTTTGTGTATGTGTGATCCACTCCTTTATTCTTTGCCAGAAGGTTTGCTGTTTTGTTGACTCTAAATACCGGGCTATCGTGTATGCCCCCGACGCGGTGTACTCGCGTAATTCGTTTCCATTAACAACTTTGTAGTCTTTTCCTTTGATTAGTTCCCATTCATCGTCTGGTACAGAATCAAAAAAATCTCAATATCAATCAATTCTTGATCAGTAATCTTTAGAGTACTGATTAATTCCTTAGATGTTATATAAAGTTCTGCCATCTCTAAAATTTCTCTGTAAGGCTTTTATAGAAAACGTTCAAACGGCTAAAAATTTCGGCATCTCCACCTTTGTCTGGATGGTAAATACTGCTGAGCTTGTGATAGGCAGACTTAATATCTTCTGTTGTGGCTGTTTTAGGATTTAAGCCAAAAACCCTCCACGGCAAATCGTATTTAAAGATGTTAATTCCATTGATACAGCCGTAACCCTGATCATCTTCTTCATCTGGTAAGACCCCGATAAGCTTTCTATATAGGCTTTCCCAACTTTCTCTTTTACTAAGGTCAAGTCCATCCATACCGCTGGTTGCTATTTGGAAAGAACCTGATTTCTTTAGTTCTGTTATTTTCTCAACTCCAAAATGACTGAAAATAGCCTTTTTCAGTTGTGGCAGACTTAGAGGCTTTGGATCTTTTTCCTTATGCTTTTCAATAACAAAGTAGGCAAAATCCTCGAGAGCTTTTGCATCAACACCATAATTCTCTGAAATTCGAGAGATTTCTTTAAGTATTTGCTTGTTAAGCAGTATTTTGGTTGGAGTTCTTTTGGAACTTGATTTTTCTTTGAAGATGTTGCAGATGCCATAGCTTAATCCTGTTTCATCTAATTTCAGCTAATTGCTCCTTGTTATATTTCCCCAAAGGACTCCTTAATCCCACCACCCTATCTAGTAGGTTTCATGAAATTCTCACAAAAAGACCCCTGCCCCTCCGTAGATTCTTTATGTCAAGAATTATTGAGAAACAACCCAACAGCAATTGGGTAGTAAATGTTTACTACTTAATTGACGAATTCTTTCTCTAAGAACACATTTATATTGATTGCCTATTAGGAAGCGCTCATTCAACCGATCGGAGGACCGGTAAGTCTAATTCAAATGCTTCTTGATTTTGCTCAAGCGTTTATTGAGTTCGCTTCAACGAATATTAATTCTCCTTAAGCGTTTATTGATTCCGCTTAAGCATTTATTGATTCTGCTTCAACGGAAATTGATTTTGCTTTAACAGACATCGATTCCGTTTCAGTGGAAATCGATTCTGCTTAAGCATTTATTGATTCTGCTTCAGCGGAAATCGATTCTGTTTTGTCGTTGATTGATTTTCAGGGAAGCGATCGCCGACTCCAGGGAACACTCACAATAGAGTGGTACACCTATCCTCCCAGTCCCTTGCTGCATCCCCACTTAATAACCCCAATTCCCAACTCCAGCGATTCTTCCCACTTCATGCTGAGAGAGATTTACGAACAGCCCGAAGTGATGCAAACCTGCCTGACCAAATATCTCACCCCTCCCGTTCCCCACTCCCCACTCCCCACTCTCCCCTCCCCATTCAATCTCCCTCCCCCTTCACACCGATCTCAACCAAGTCCACATTCTTGCCTGCGGTACCAGTCACCATGCCGCACTCGTCGCCCAACATTGGTTTGAGCAAATTGCCAGAATTCCCACCCGTGTTCGATCGGCCTCCGAATTTATTGCGGCTCCACTGCCCCTCACTCCCCAAACCCTGACGATCGCCCTTACCCAGTCAGGAGAAACCGCCGATACCCTTGCTGCTGTGGATCATCAGAAAGTCCGGTACGCTCAACTGAATATCCCCAGCCACAATTGCTGGGAATCAGCAATCAAGCAGATAGTTCGCTAGCAACGCGGGTTAATTCCATCCTTCCGACCCTTGCTGGCGAGGAGATTGGCGTTGCAGCAACCAAAACTTTTACCACTCAACTTGTCGTACTGGCCTGCCTCGCCCTCGACATCGCTCACCGTTCTGGTGCAATCAACAGTGAGCAAATGAATCAGATTTTGTCAGACCTCCGATCGCTTCCTGAACAAATTGCTACCGTTCTGAGACAGCAGGAAAAAGCGATTGAAGACCTCGCCCGCCAGCTTTCCAAAGCATCCAACTGCATCGTATTAGGTCAGGGAATCAACCGGGCGATCGCTTTAGAGGGCGCACTCAAGCTCAAAGAAATCACCTACCTCCATGCTGAAGGTTATGCCGCAGGCGAATTTCTACATGGACCGATCGCCCTACTGGATGACACCATTCCGGTCATCGTAATTGGGTCCCGCGATCGTACCCAGCAACAGGTGTTGTCTGTCGTTCACAGAGTTAAATCCCACAACGGTCCCGTTATTGGCATTACAACATCTGCCACCGACCCAACCATCACCAAATTATTTGAGACAACGATTGCGCTACCCAGCGTGCATGAATGGTTAACCCCATTTTTGACGGTTATTCCCCTGCAACTGCTGGCCTATCACATTGCGGTTCAAAAGGTTTGAATGTCGATCGTCCCCGAAATATCACAAAAACATTAGCGTAGGGATTAAAGCTGCTCGATCATCCGATTTGCCTGCGACTCATAGCTGCCACCAAACAAATTGAAGTGATTGAGAATGTGATAGAGGTTGTAGAGCGTTTTCCGCTGCTTGTAGCCCGCATCCAGCGGAAAAACTTGATTGTAGCCACGATAAAATCCTGCCGGAAAGCCGCCGAACAATTCTGTCATGGCAACATCCACTTCCCGATCGCCATAGTAAGTTGCTGGATCAAAATTACAGGTTCTCCTGCTGTGCTAACGGCTGCATTGCCTGACCACAGATCACCGTGTACAAGAGACGGCTGTGGTTTGTGATCCGCCAACAGTTTAGGAATTGCCGCAAGCAAGCGTTCTTCCCTGGGAAAGTACCCTCCCCGTCGCTTTGCCAGTCGGAGTTGATAGCCGATTCGATGTTCAACCCAAAATTCCGTCCAATCGGCTGTCCAATCGTTGATCTGAGGCGTTGATCCGATCGTGTTATTGCGCTCCCAACCAAACCCCGATCGCTAATTGATTGGTGCATAGCCGCAAGCTGCCGCCCCATCACCTCCCACGCCTGACTATTGCCCCGTCCCAAATCAATCCATTCCAGCACGATATAGCCTGTATCGCCGCTGGTTCCATAGCAAATCGGGGCAGGTACGCGAATGCTTCGGGTCGCCTGCATCTGGCGCAATCCAATGGCCTCTGCTTCAAACATGGCAATCTGACTTGCCTGATTGAGCTTAATAAAGTAGGTGCGATTTCCATCCGAAATCGCGTAACCCGTGTTAATGCAACCCCTCCAACCGAACGACGATCGCGAATTTCAAACGACTGCCCGATCGCCTGACGAATTTGTGCTGCAATAGCATTCCAATCAGCCATTAGCCTGCTGTTATATGTGGGGTCAGGGATGAGGTGTCAGGTGTCAGAGAAGAAACAGCGAGTGACAGAGTCGCTGAATTCTACGACGTCCTCTAAGGAAAATGTTGCAAGCAACCCCAGACCTCTTATTCGGGGTGTGGGAAGTTAGGACCCCACATAGCGGGGGCCGGGGAAGTCCCCGGTGTAAATCTCCCAACGAAGCAACAAGTTCTACACAGCAACCTTACCAGAGCGCTCTCACCGACTTACTCGCCACGCAGTTATTAAAAACAACCCTATCCCCCACCTCAACAGACGCCTCATTCCCCTTACCCACCAGCGTTACACTGCCATCGCTGTATCGAATCCCAGAACCAGACTCTACCTGAGGAAGAACAAGAACCTTACTGCCAAACGTCGTTTTTACCGTTTCATTTGACAGAAAAACAGCCTTGAACCCCTTTCCGCCATCACACCGGTAATAAACGCTGTTAATAACTTTCGGTTGTGTAGAAGATGGCGATGAAGAAGTCGATGGTTTCGGGGCAGGCTGCCGTGGACTTGATGGGGAAGCCGTCGGCTGCGGAGACGGTTCAGACGGTCCCGGAGGCGGAGCCTGTTGGGAAGATGGCCCAGCCGGCCCTGGCCCTGGAGGTGGCCCAGATGGTCCCGGCCCTGGCGGTGGCTCGGACGGAGACTGCTGGGAAAATACAGGAGCCGAAAGCGCATTCAGTCCAACAGATGTAGCAACGATCGCCAACAGGGAGATAACCGATCGATTCATATCAGGTCTCTCAACTATTCAAGATTTTCTGCCAGATTACCAGCAATTTTGGATGCTGCAACGAAAATCTCGAACCGATACCAATTTGAATCGATAACGTGAGATGTACGAAGAGGGCGATAGGCAATAACGCATTTTGTAACCTACTGCCTATTGCCCATTGCCCATCGCCTATTACCTATTCCACCCGCGATGAACCGGGCTTAATGGCAACAGTCCCATAGGCATCAGGCGACAAATAACGTTGAGCCGCAGTACGCAAATCTTCAGCATTGAGCGCCTGGATTCGAGCGGGATAGGTCAACGCTGCACTCAAATCTCCCAATAAGGTTTGGTAATAGCCATAGAGACCCGAGCGATCGCTGGGCGTTTCATTTCCAAACACAAAGTTATTTGCCACACGAGTTTGTACCCGTGAAATTTCCGCGTCCGTGATCAGGCCTTCCTGTAATGCGCGAACGTGCTGAGCGATCGCCGCTTCAACCACGTCTAAATTCTCTTCGGGCAGGTGAGCCGAAATATAAAACGCGCCCTGATGCCGATAGGTCATATTGCTGGCAGAAATACTAGAAACCAGTCCCCACCTTTCCCGCAAATCCTGAAATAGCCGTGCTGTCCGGCCATGACCTAAAACCGATGCCAACACGTCCAGCGCGTAGGTTTGAGGCAAATCATTAAGCCCTGGCACACGCCACATCATCACAAGCCGCGCCTGCTGAAGACTCGGATCCGTAAACTCGCGCCGAACGATCGTTTCAAATGGAGTCTCTGGGGAAAAGAGGAGTCGAAAAATTTTGAATTTTGAATTTTGAATTTTGAGTTTTCAATTCTGAATTCTCAATTCTCAACTCTAAATTCTCTGCCCCCTGCCCCCTGCTCTCAAACCCTTCCGACACAATTCGGATTAATTCTTCAACAGGCAAATTACCAACCGCTACTGCCGTTATGGATTGGGGACGATACCAGTGGGCGTGAAAGTCGCGCATTTGCTGCGCTGTCAATTGCTCAATAACCGACGCAGGCCCCAAAACCTGACGACGGTAGGGAAGGCGCTCAAAGGAAAGCTCGGTTGTGTGCTGAAAGGTGCGACGACGGGGGTTATCCTGCGATCGCCGGATCTCCTCCAAAACCACGTGACGTTCCCGTTCAAAACCGTCATCCGGGATGCAGGCATTCATCACCACATCAATCTGTAACGGGGCTAATTCAGCAAAATCCTTAGGAGCTGTTGTGATGTAGTAGTGGGTGTAATCCTGGCTGGTGGCTGCATTGGTAACGGCCCCCGTTCTTCCACCTGTTTTTCAAATTCTCCGCTTTGTAGCCGCTGAGTTCCCTTAAAAACCATGTGCTCTAGAAAGTGGGCCATGCCGTTAATTGAATCGGACTCAACCGCTGAACCGATATCGATCCAGATATTTAGATTGACCGCTTCTACAGGAATTTGCTCAGCCACGATCGTCAGCCCATTGGGTAGACGACGAACCGTTGGCGACGTAAGAGGCGGTGTTGACGGAAATGGAATCAGGGTGGAAGTCATGCAATATCCTGGCTGACGTTCTTCATCTATCTTAATCGGATGGCACGACCAATCGACGAATCCTTCGTCACTAGGAAGACGTATTACAATAAAATATTAAAGAATGTAAACAAAACCATGCCAGGACGTTCGGTGGCTAGAGCGGCTCCCCGTGTCGTTGTTGTTGGAGCAGGAATTGGTGGACTAACGGCAGCAGCACTGCTCGCCCATCGAGGCTATGACGTGCTTGTGCTCGATCAGGCGATCGTGCCGGGTGGGTGTGCCTCTACCTTCAAACGTCGGGGCTTTACCTTCGATGTTGGGGCTACACAGGTCGCAGGGCTAGAACCGGGCGGGATTCATCACCGCATTTTTTCAGAACTGGAAATCGATTTGCCTCCAGCCACGCCCTGCGATCCTGCCTGTGCGGTTTATCTGCCCGGAGAAACAGAACCCATCAATGTTTGGCGCGATCCCGATCGTTGGCAGGCAGAGCGGAACCGCCAGTTTCCCGGCTGCGAACCTTTCTGGCAACTACTGGCTGACTTATTTCGCTATAGCTGGGCGTTTCAATCCCGCAATCCGGTATTGCCCCCGCGCAATCTATGGGACTTCGTGCAGCTCGTCAAAGCCGTTCGACCAGATACCCTGTTGACCCTTCCCACACCTTTTCAACCGTAGGGGATGCTTTGCGTCATTTTGGGCTAGCGGGCGACCAGCGGTTAAAGATGTTTCTGGATATGCAGCTCAAGCTTTATTCGCAGGTTGATGCAGAGGAAACTGCACTGCTTTATGCTGCGACAGCCCTAAAGGTATCTCAGGAACCGCAAGGTCTTTTCCATCTGCACGGCAGTATGCAGGCGCTCAGCGATCGCCTCGTTGCAGCCCTTGAACGGGATGGCGGAAAGCTCCTGATGCGTCATACCGTTGAGCAAATCTGTGCGAACTCTGGAAAAGTACACGCAGTTCGGATTCGAAATCAAAAAACAGGCGAGGTCTGGACTGAACCTGCCGATCATGTCATTGCAAATGTAACCGTTCAAAACCTAGTGCAGCTTCTCGGAGAACAAGCGCCGAAGGGCTATCAGAAGCGTGTTGAATCCCTTCCTCCTCTATCGGGTGCCTTTGTTGTTTACCTGGGCGTAGACCAGAGCGCCCTTCCTGCCGACTGTCCACCCCATCTCCAGTTCCTTTACAGCTATGACGGGCCGATCGGCGAAAACAATTCTCTCTTTGTCTCTGTCAGTCAACCCGGAGACGGACGTGCGCCAGAAGGAAAAGCAACGATCATCGCATCATCGTTTACGGATCCACAAATGTGGTGGCAGGAAGACGATGGGGTTAGGGGTCAGGGTCAGGGGTCAGGGTCAGGGGTTAGAGAATTTAGAATTGAGAATTGAGAATTTAGAATTGAAAACTCAAAATTCAAAATTCAAAATTCAAAATTTTCCCATTCCCCACTCCCCACTCCCCACTCCCTATTCCTCCTTAAAGCAGCGCTACACAGACGACGCGATCGCCCGTCTTGCTCAGTTTTTACTCTGAATGAGCAGACGCTACTTTATGTCGAAGCGGCCACGCCCCGCACGTTTGCCCAATTTACGGGACGCGATTGTGGGATTGTAGGCGGCATTGGACAGCGCCTTTCTACCTTTGGCCCCTTTGGTTTTGCTAACCGTACGCCTATCCGTAATCTTTGGCTTGTGGGGACTCAACCCATCCCGGTGAGGGTACCGCTGGAGTCAGCTACTCCGCACTAACAGTGGTTCGACAAATCGAACACCTCTAGGTTCTTTCAAAATCGGCATCAATTCCTGATAAATCAGGCTTTCTTCTTAGTGCTGGCGGGTTTCTTGGTGCTGGCAGTCGAAGACTTCTTGGTGGTTGTCTTTTTCGTAGTGGTTGTCTTCTTGGCCGTAGTTTTCTTAGCTGTGCTGCTGCTCTTCGCTGCTTTTGCGGCGGTTGCGGTGCTGGACTTACTAGATTTGCTGGACTTGCCAGATTTCTTGGTGCCTGCTTTTGCCGCTAGCGCCTCCAGAGCAATTTCCATCGTAATGGCTTCTACGGTTTGACCTTCCGGTAGTGAGGCATTCACCTTGCCGTGTTTGATGTAGGGACCGTAGGGGCCGTCATAGATGTTCACCGGTTCTTCATCATCGGGGTGAGGACCCAGTTCGCGCAAGGGTTTGGATGCAGCGCGTCTACCCCGTCCTGCTTTTGGCTCGGACAGTAATTCCAGAGCACGCTCAAGAGTAATCGTGAGAACGTCATCCCCTGCTTTGAGCGATCGATAGTCCTTTCCATCCTTGCCCTGGTCATGCACAACGTAGGGACCAAATCGTCCCAGGCTGGCCTGAATTCGGCTACCCGTTTCAGGATGAACACCCAGCGTGCGGGGAAGCGCCAGCAGACCAACGGCCATTTCGAGCGTCACCTGGTCCATCGTGACCCCCTTGGGAAGGGAGGCACGCTTCGGCTTCGGGTTATCTTCAGTCGCATCGCCAAGCTGCACGTAAGGACCGTACGCCCCAATCAGAAGGTAGATGGGTTCTCCGGTTTCGGGATGGAACCCAACTTTGTCTGGTCCTTCTGTTTTCTGACGCAGCAGCGTTTCTACCTGTTCTGGATCGAGATCGGAAGGGGTCAAGTCCTTGGGAATGGAAGCCTTTACTGGACCATCGCCATTCTCGGCTTCCAGGTAAGCTCCAAACCGACCAATGCGGACTTTGGCTTCCAGGTTCTCTAGCTCAACGGTGCGAGCTTGGTTGGGATCAATCTGGCTCTCCTGCTCTTTTACCTGGGTTTCCAGACCTTCATTCCCCAGATAAAAATCTTTCAGGTAGGGCAACCAATCCACTTCCCCAGTGGAAATGTCATCCAGGGTTTCCTCCATACGGGCCGTAAAGCTGGTATCAACCAGATCCGGGAAATATTTTTCCAGCAGAGAGGTGACGGCAAATGCCGTAAAGGTGGGGATCAGGGCATTTCCCGAAAGTTGGGCATAGCCACGATCGATAATGGTGCCAATAATGCTGGCATAGGTGCTGGGACGACCGATGCCCTCGCTTTCCAACATCTTGACCAATGACGCTTCGGTGTAACGGGCAGGAGGTTGGGTTTCATGTCCAATTGCTTCCAGGTCTGTACAGGCCGGGGTATCTCCGGTGCGCAATGGAGGGAGAATTACTTCCTGGTCCTCGATCGCCGCATTGGGATCATCCGATCCCTCCACATAGGCACGGAAGAAGCCAGGGAAGTCAATGCGTTTTCCAGTGGCGCGAAATCCGGCATCCTCTACCTGAATTTGAACGGTGACGTGGGTTTGTCGTGCTTCTGCCATCTGGGTTGCCACTGTCCGCTTCCAGATCAGGTCATAGAGACGAAATTCCCGATCTTTCAACCCGGTTTGCTGGGGCGTACGGAAGGTGCTACCCGCCGGACGAATTGCTTCGTGGGCTTCCTGCGCCCCTTTGCTCTTGGTCGAGTACTGGCGGGGTTCTGGGCTGAGGTAGTTAGACCCATACATCTCCTGAACGCAGGAACGGGCAGCAGCGATCGCCTGCTGTGATAGCGACACCGAATCCGTTCGCATGTAGGTGATATACCCCTGTTCATACAAACTCTGGGCCACCCGCATCGTTTCCCGCGCAGAAAGCCCCAGCTTCCGGTTTGCTTCCTGCTGGAGGGTAGAGGTGGTAAATGGCGGAGAAGGCTTGCGGGTAACGGGCCGCTCTTCAAGATTCGTGACGGTCCAGGTACGATTGCGAATCCGATCCACGAGCGATCTCGCATCCGCTTCGCTTAGCAGGGTGACATTCCGCCCTGCCAAAATTTGTCCCGTCGCCTCATCAAAATCACTTCCATTAGCAACCCTAGTTCCAGCCAAAGTAACGAGCTTTGCCTCAAAGGACTGAGAGTTCGCTCCCTGACCCTGGCCCCTGATCCCTGATCCCTAACCTCGAGTTCCGCCTTCAGATCCCAATAGCTGCCCTGACGAAATGCCCGACGTTGCCGCTCCCGCTTGACCAGAAGCCTGACCGCAACCGACTGCACCCGTCCGGCAGAAAGCCCAAAGGCAATCTTTTTCCAAAGCAGGGGAGATAGGGTGTAACCAACTAGCCGATCCAGAATACGACGAGTTTCTTGGAAGCCCGTACCAGGCGTTCATCTACATCCCGGCAGTTGGCGATCGCCTCTCGAATGGCATCTTCGGTGATTTCATGGAACACCATCCGCTTAATCGGTACTTTAGGCTGAAGCAGTTGCAGCAAATGCCAGCTAATGCTTTCCCCTTCCCGGTCTTCGTCCGTTGCCAGAATCAATTCATCGGCTGCCTTCAGCGCTTCCTTTAATTCTTTAACAACCTTCTTCTTATCCTGGGAACGACATACAACGGCTCAAAGTTGGCGTTTACATTCACTCCCAACTGTGCCCACTTTTCGCCCTTGACGCTGGTTGGGATCTCGCTGGCGGATTGGGGTAAATCGCGCACATGACCCATCGACGCTTCCACCCGATAGTCTCTGGGTAGATAGTTACGAATCGTTTTCGCTTTTGTGGGAGATTCGACGATTACAAGCTTTGACATGGATCGTTAACAGTTAAAGGAAGACCGCTGTAGCAAGACGTGATTTTAAGGTCCTAATCTTTCTTATAGCCAATATTGACTCTACTACCAGGGATTCACAAAAGTTTCCAGAGGAAAGATTTCAAAATTAGGAGCAGTTGAGGGGAGCTTGTGTGATCTGGATCAGTAGCTAACGTCAATAAGGGGACGATCGAAGCATTTCTTGAACCATTCAATACTAGCTATAGGGATTCTCACTGGAACTTGATCCAGTGTTAAGGTAGATTGCGGGGTAGAATCCACTGTAAAGGATTTTTATCCCCTTGCTCTACTGGTGTAACAGAGACGCAACGGTAAAGTCACCTTGTCGAATCAATTAGGTTCAATTCCATGGATTTCGCCAGTCTTGCTGCTCAGTTAAATGCCGGAACCGTTCTACCGGAACTGATTGTCATTGCTACGCTGCTTTTGGTAGTCGTGGGCGACTTGATTGTAGGACGGACCGCTTCTTCGCGATGGACGCCTTATGTGTCGCTCGCTGGCCTTTTGCTGCGGTGGTCGCTCTTTTCTATCAATGGGACGCGTCCAGTCCAATTTCGTTTTTCGGCAGTTTTAATGATGACAACCTGAGCGTCGTGTTTCGGGGATCATTGCGCTCTCTGCCGCTGTCACAATTTTGATGTCGGTCACCTACGTTGGGCAATCGGGTACATCTTTGGCAGAGTACCTCACGATTCTACTCACTGCGACGATCGGCGGTATGTTCCTTTCCGGCGCAGACGAGCTGGTGATGATTTTTGTCTCTCTGGAAACGCTGAGTATTTCCTCCTATTTATTAACCGGGTACACCAAGCGCGACCCCCGTTCAAACGAGGCGGCTTTGAAGTATCTGTTAATCAGGGCATCCAGTTCGGCCATCTTCCTGTACGGGTTGTCCTTGCTTTATGGGCTGTCTGGCGGCAAAACCAACTTAACCGAGATTGCGGCCAGTATTTCTGCGGCAGGACTGGCCCAATCGATAGGGTTGGTGATTGCACTTGTCTTTGCGATCGCTGGAATCGCCTTCAAGATTGCAGCGGTTCCGTTCCACCAGTGGACGCCGGACGTGTACGAAGGTTCTCCAACGCCCGTCGTTGCATTCCTGTCTGTAGGATCCAAAGCGGCTGGTTTTGCCCTTGCTATTCGTCTGCTGGTAACGGCCTTCCCCTACTATCTGAGCAATGGCAGTTTGTCATGACTGCCCTCGCAGTGCTGAGCATGATTCTGGGGAATGTGGTGGCTCTAGCTCAGACCAGCATGAAGCGGCTTCTAGCCTACTCGTCGATCGGTCAAGCAGGGTTCGTCATGATTGGGTTGGTCCTCGGTACCGAAGCCGGATATGCCAGCATGATCTTCTATCTGATGATCTACCTGTTCATGAACCTGGGGGCGTTTATCTGCGTCATCCTGTTCTCGTTACGCACGGGAACTGACCAAATTAGCGAATACTCTGGTCTGTATCAGAAAGACCCATTGCTGACGCTAGGTCTTAGCGTTTGCCTTTTGTCGCTGGGCGGCATTCCGCCGATGGTTGGGTTTTTGGCAAACTGTACTTGTTCTGGGCTGGTTGGCAGTCAGGAGCCTATGGTTTGGTGCTATTAGGTCTTGTCACCAGCGTTATTTCCATCTACTACTACATTCGCGTCATCCGCATGATGGTCGTAAAGAGCCTCAGGAAATGTCTGAAACGGTGAAGAATTACCCTGAAGTTCGTTGGAACATTCCTGGGATGAGGCCCTTGCAGGTAGGCCTGGTTATATCTGTTGTAGCGACCGCCCTGGCAGGAATTCTCTCAAATCCCTTGTTTACATTGGCCAACAGCACGGTAGCCAAAACTCCCATTCTGCAGGCAGCTATCAAGGCAGAGAAGCCAGTAGCGGTTGAAAAAGCCCCCTAAAGGGTCCACAGGTATCAATGAAACTCTATTAACGCTGATCCTTTGTAGGGTATATAAATATACTGCGCTTGCAAAAAACAACCGATTTGAGCCGTAAGGCCACAAACCCTATCGCAAACAAGCAGAAAGCCCTTCACTGTAGTGAAGGGCTTTCAGTTTAGATATAAGTGGTTCGGTATAGAGTGTTCGGGTTATTGCTTAGTGATCTAAATTTAACCTGCTCTCTCACAGAATTAGGATAAGTTGTGATGAACTAATAATGAGCTGTGTATAAAGATACTCCTTGAGGGGATGCCACTCGCATTCAATGAACAAGCTAGTTGTGCTAATAGTCTTATTCAAAACATGGCTTCGTTGAAGCCGCTACCATAAGCAGAAAGCCCCTCGCTTCAATGTGAGGGGCTTTCGGTTACAAATAAGTGATTCGGTATAAGGTGTTCGACTTAGTGTTTGATGATCTAACTCTAACCTGCTTGATTCCAGGTTTAAGATAAGTTGTGATGAACTAATAGTGAGATGTACGTAAAGATACTCCTTTAAGGGGATGTCATCAGGATTCTATAAATGAGTTGTTAAACCACTATTCTCACTTAACGTACAAATTATTTTGAAGCCGCTACTATGGCATGTAGAACGGGAGGGCACTTCAATGTCTCAAGGTTTGGCCACTGAAGCCGATCTGTCGCCAGATATCAGCGAACTGGCGATCGAGGATGACACGCCTGTGGATAATTTGATTTCTGAGAAGCAACAGCGATTGCTTACTGAACCGTTGTACAGTAACCCTTCTGTGTTAGGTTCGCAACAATTTCTAGTAGCGGCAAATGTGGGTGTGTTCTACGCGAGTCGGCAACCTCCACTGGTGCCCGATGTCTTTTTGAGTCTGGATGTGGAAGTTCCACAGAATTGGCAAGAGAAGAAGAACCGTACATACCTGGTCTGGGAATTTGGCAAATTGCCCGATGTCGTAATTGAGATTGTTTCCAACAAAGAAGGCAACGAATTAGGCAGCAAATTAGCAGATTATGCCCGCATTGGGGTGGCTTACTATATTGTGTTTGACCCCTTACAGCAGTTAGGAAGTTCTCTGCTGCGAACGTTTGAGCGACGGGCAAACCGTTATCAGGAGATGAATACGACCTGGCTGGAAGAAATTGGGATTGGCTTGATACTTTGGGACGGTGTGTTTGAAGGAAGCACGATCGATGGCTGCGTTGGCGTAATGCTGAAGGGATTGTGATTCCAACGGGAGCGGAACTCGTCGAGCAGGAACGACAACGGACTGAGCAGGAACGACAGCGGGCTGAGCAGGAACGACAGCGGGCCGAGCAAGAGCAACTACGGGCTGAACAGGAACGAGAACGGGCTGAACAAGCAGAAGCCAGAGCGGCACGACTGGCAGAGCAACTGAGGGCAATGGGAATTGACCCGGACGCTTAGACACTAATCTTATGGCTCGGATTCCCACTCTATCCTACGATCGCGGTACCCTCATCCTCCATCCACCTCCCGTGGCAAAGACTGGATGGACTATGCTATCTGGGACGACCGGGTTGAGAGGTTTCGAATTCCAGCGATTCAGTATCGCAAGCTGGTCACGACGCTGAGAGAAACGGGGACTGACTTAGACGATCGGGCAAAAGAATTTCGAGAGGTTGAGTTGGTTCCCGCTTTGGAGATGGAGCCATACCCCCACCAGCGGGAAGCCCTGGAAGCCTGGAGCAGTGCTGGACGAACAGGGTTAGTGGTACTGCCAACCGCTGCTGGAAAAACCTATTTAGCGCAACTGGCCATGCAGTCAACGCAACGCAGTACGTTGATCATGGTGCCGACGCTGGACTTAATGCACCAGTGGTATGCCCACCTGGTTGCCGCCTTCCCTGATGCTGAGGTGGGGTTATTGGGGGCGGCTCCAAAGACAGGACGCCGATTCTGGTCGCTACCTATGATAGTGCAGCAATTAATGCTGAGACGTTAGGGAATCAGTATGCGCTGTTGGTCTTTGACGAGTGTCACCATTTACCCAGCGATTTTAATCGGGTGATTGCGGAATATGCGATCGCCCCTATCGGCTTGGCTTAACTGCAACCCCAGAACGCACTGACGGAAAGCACGAGGATTTAAGTTCGCTAATTGGACCAGAGGTTTACCGTCGAAATGCTGAGGAACTGTCGGGAACTGCGCTTGCAAAGCATAAGGCAACGCAGATCAAAGTGCGGCTGTCCCAAAAGAGCGCGATCGCTACGATGAACTGATTCAGCTTCGTAACCAGTTTTTGCAGGATTCCAAGATCTTTTTGGGAACGGTGCAGGGTTGGCAGCGCTTTGTCCAGGCTAGTGCTTCCTCGAAAGCAGGGCGGCGGGCAATGTTGGCTCACCGGGAAGCGCGGGCGATCGCCTTTGGCACCGAGGGCAAACTGCGTGTCTTAGCCGATCTGCTGGCAAACCATTTTCCTGAAAAGACATTGATTTTCACCGACGATAATGCGACCGTTTACCGTATTTCGCAAGAGTTTTTGATTCCGGCAATTACCCATCAAACAGGCGTAAAAGAACGGCACGAAATTTTGACCCGATTCAGGCAAGGGGACTATCGCATACTGGTTGCATCACGCGTACTCAACGAAGGAGTTGATGTCCCGGATGCAAGTGTGGCGATCGTCCTGTCAGGCACGGGTTCGGCTAGGGAACACATTCAGCGATTGGGACGGGTTTTGCGAAAAGGAAAAGATGCTGACAAACTAGCCCGACTGTATGAAGTCCTGGCAGAAGACACGAGCGAAGAGAACGTCTCCCGTCGTCGCCAGGGACAAAAGACTCAAAAACAACCTCAGCAAAATCAATTGGAACTGGTACCGCCGCAATCGCCCTATCCAATTACTCCAGAAGTGGCTCCTCTGGCAGCAGAAACCTCTCCAGAGTGGGATCGGGAAACGCTGTAACGTCCCTTCCGTTTCCGTTTGTTTCTGCGATCAGGAAGTGCCACAGGCGCACTCGGTGGAATCAGGTTGCTGGGTACGCAAGTTTTTACAACGAGATGGGCAGTTTAAAGTATCTCCAAATTGTTTGGAGTACCACAGAGGGCGCATTGGGCAGTTGAATCATCTCAACCGAGTCACGTTGTAATTATTCCTTACTTCCCTTTGAGAGGGTTTAGACATGATTGGTATAAAGCATTCCCGTTACGTTACAGTTCTTTCTCTATCCTTGCTGCTTCCTATTCTTACTATCGCTAGCCCAGCAACGCAGGCGGCTCCCTCCAAAACGACCCCAGTTGCTCCTAAAAAATCAGTCTTAACTTCAAAGCACCCGATCGTGGGTCGCCCGCTTCAACGACTGGCGGTGCAACGCGAGGGGGTGTATGTATGCCAGGAACAAAGGTTCTCATGCCCCTGATTCCTCAACAGAAAATAGGGTTGACGGTTTCAGACCACCCCAGTTTCTTCCTGTTTGTACCTCAGTCTCCTAATCAAACGGCGGAGTTTCTGCTACTGGCAAACAACGACAGCGAGGTCGTTTATCAAGATACCTTCTCGATTCCTGCCAAAGCGGGAATTGTTCGATTTGATTTGCCAGCGACCGTCCCTCCCCTAGAGGCTGGCAAGCAGTACCACTGGTATGTAACGTTGATTTGCGATACGACTAGAGGGCCGAGTGGCAACCCTACGGTTGAAGGGTGGGTTGAGCGGATCCAACCAAGCCCTGCTTTAGCAAAAGCATTGAAAACGAAGGATCCAGCCAATCGTCCTGCTCTCTTTGCAGAAGCAGGGATATGGCACGAGTCGTTATCAAGCGTGGCTGACCTGCTGCGTAAATCTCCGAATAACCCCAAACTGTTAAGCGATTGGAGCGATCTGCTGAAATCAGTGGGCCTGGAAGCTGTGGCAAAGGAGCCGATGTTTGACTGCTGTATTGCGAAGAAACCATAGGGGAGCGGAGAATCGGAAGTTGGGAATCGTGTAGATCAATATGTGGAACAGGCTGAAGCAGAAGCTATGGCAATGGCGGGGAGTTCTGATTGCGGTTCCAAGTGTCACGGTTGTTGTGATTGGAATCCGCTCTTTGGGCTTGCTTCAGCCGTTGGAATTTCCTGTCTTGGATCAGTTTTTTCTGGTGCGTCCGCGTGAACTGATCGACCCCGGATTGTTGTTGTTGAAATCACTGAAGCAGATGTGCAGAAGGCGGGGCAGTGGCCGATGGCTGATGCTCAGCTTGCTGAACTGTTGGAACGGATCAAACGACAACAGCCGATCGCGATCGGGCTTGACCTGTACCGTGATTTGCCAGTAGAGCCAGGACACAAAACGCTGCTGAAGGTGTTTGAGACTACGCCCAATTTGATCGGGGTGCACAAGGTAATTGCTAGTGCCGACAGTTCGGCTGTTGCTGCTCCGTCTATTCTGAAACAGCATGATCAGGTCGGCGCGAATGATCTCATTATTGATGCAGATGGCAAGATCCGTCGTGCTCCGATCTCATTACATGATCAAAAATCTGGGGAGAGCGTATTTAGCTTTGGATTTACCTTAGCCGCGTTCTATTTACAGCAGAAAGGTGTCCCGGTAGGGTTAACTCCCGACAATCTGGTAAAAGCAGGAACCGTTGTTTTTCCGGCCTTCAGCAGGAATGACGGTGGCTATGTGGGAGCAGACGCGGGCGGCTATCAGACCATGCTGAACTACCGGGGGAAATGCAGCGCTTTCAAACGGTCACAATGACCGATGTGCTGCAAAATCATGTTCCTTCCGATTTGATGCACGATCGCATCGTTCTGATTGGTGCCACGGCTGAAAGCCTGAAAGATTTGTTTTATGTCCCCTACAGCAGCAGTTTGACGACACCAACTCGGATGGCTGGAATTGTGATTCATGCCAACTTCGTGAGTCAAATCTTGAGCGCTGTTCTGGATCACCGTCCCCAGCCCTAAAAACCTGGAGTGAGCCGCTGGAATGGCTATGGATTCTGGCATGGTCAGCGATCGGAGCTATACTCACGTGGGGACAGCGATACAGCAATCGTCCGATCGTTCGCTTATTTCTAATCCTGCTGGCGGCAGGTTGCTTAGTGGGTGCCAGTTATCTAGCGTTTTCTCAAGGTTGGTGGATTCCCGTCGTGCCGCCGCTATTTGCTCTGGCGGGTTCGTCCGTCACCATCATCAGCTACGTGGCGTTTTCCGCTGCTGACATGCGCCGCACCTTTGGGCGTTATCTAACCGATGAAGTGGTTGCCAGTTTGTTAGAAAGTCCATCCGGTTTAAAATTTGGCGGCGAACGGCGCAAAGTGACGATTATGCTGTCCGATTTGCGGGGCTTTTCGGCCATTTCAGAACGGTTGCCGCCAGAACAGGTGGTCACGATTCTCAACCTCTACCTGGGCGTGATGTCGGACATCATTACGCATTACCACGGCACCATTAACGAATTCATCGGAGACGGCATCTTTGTCATGTTTGGTGCGCCCATTTACCGCAAGGACGATTCGCAGCGGGCGATCGCCTGTGCCGTTGCAATGCAGGCCGCAATGGATAATGTGAATGAGCAAAACCGCGCTCTTGGGTTGCCCAAAATCGAAATGGGAATCGGTATCAATACCGGTGAAGTTGTGGTTGGCAATATTGGGTCTCAAAAACGTGCCAAATATACCGTTGTTGGCAACCATGTAAACCTGACTGCTCGGATTGAATCATACAGCGTCGGTCGTCAAATTCTCATTTCGGAAGACACCTACAAAGATGCCGGAACGGCGATCGTTGAAACCAGAGGCCAAATCCAGGTAGAACCGAAAGGGATTAAGGAACCAATCACGCTTTATGAGGTGAGTGGAATTGGCGGCAAACACAACATCTTTTACCGGAAGCAGTGGAGGAATTTGTCATGCTAGAACCAGCCGTTTCGGTGCGCTACACCGTTCTGGAAGGCAAGCATTTGGTAGGAACTGTTTTTGAAGGGAACCTGATTAAACTTTCGGAGAATGGGGCAGAGCTACAATCCGACCACTTTCTAACACCCCTCAGCAATCTAAAAATCACCCTGTTAATCAAAACAGAAGATGGCACGGTTTTGGATGATCTGTATGCCAAAGTGCTGGATTTTACCGAGAGCGACGATCGGTTTCGTTTGCGTTTTACAGGAACATCTCCGGAAGTCGCAGCCGCATTAGAACAGCTAAGACAAAAGGGAATTGAGAATTGAAAATTAGGAATTGAGAATGAAGAATTCAACTATCACAGCTAATGAACTCAATATCAGTTACCAAGCTGTAGTTATGAAAATGTTGAGACGTATTCTAGATGAGTACTATTGCGAAAGACAATCAATTTCATGACGCGATCGCCCCGTACTCCCTCCGCTCCTTCCCTTGCTCAAGATTGTCGATCGCCCCTAACCGCTCCAATATCGCTTTTTGCCCTTCACTCAGTCCTTTCACTCCACTAATATTCATGCCCTCGTAGAGGCGATCGGGATGCAGAATTTTGACGCATTCCCCGATTCCAGATTCCAGTAGCGGATGGTTTCGTCATAGCTGGCACTGATCAACAGGTGGGGTGAAGGAAACGCAATGCTTGAAACATTCCCAGTGTGGTCGGTGAAGTTGTAGAGACGGTGCAGCGGCGTCAGATGCCAGACTTCGATCGTGCGATCGCAACTGAAGGCTAGCAATCGACCATCTAGGCTAAACTGAACCGACAGGACATTACTGGAGCCTTGTAGAGTCAGCACGCAGTCTCCAGACTCAAGCTCCCAAACCTTGACTTGATTGTCATCTCCACCGCTGGCCAGCCAATGTCCTTGAGGATGAAACGCCAGCGTCGAGACCCGAGACTGATGCCCTGACCACTCCCGCACAAGTTGTCGCGATCGATAATCCCACAGCCGCACCATTCCCTCTTCGCTTCCCGTAGCCAACAGATGCCCCTGAGGATGCAGCGCGAGGCTGTGGATCATCACCGCATTGAGGGGTAACGCGATCGCATCGATCAAGTGACCGGTTTCGGTATGCCAAAATCGAATCGTCGTGTCATAGACACTCGTGATCAGTACTGCCTCCTTTGGATGAAACACCGCATCAGAAACCACAGTGTTGTGACTCAGCGATCGCAGACATTCTCCCTGCTCATTCCAGAGTTTAACCGTTTGATCAAAGCTACAGCTTGCGAATATCGGGTTTTGGGGATGATAAGCAAGGTGGGCGATTCTGCCCCTGTGCCCCGACCGCACCGCCAAGCACTCACCCGTCACCGCATGCCACAGCCGCAAGGAGCCATCATCGCTGCCGCCGACAAACTGGGTTCCCTGCGGATGAACAGCCATGCACTCAAATATCAGTAACTTAGCGTGCAACGTTTTTAAGCTCCGTCCAGTCGCAACCTCCCACAGGTGAACCTTTGTAAAACTAGGCGTGCTAATCAGCGTTTGACTATTGGAACTAAAGCGGAGATTACCGGGATTCGCACTGTTGGGGAAACTTCGCACTAATTGATAGGTCTGCACATCCCAGAGTCGAATGGCTCCTTCGCCGGGTAACGCTAGTATTCGACCATCGGGACTAAACGCCAGAGGACGCAGCATCGGTGAATCGATCGCAAGGTGTGAAGACACTCCTGCGTTTCCAGACTCCAGAGTTTGGCAGTCCCATCACCACTGATACTGGCAATACAAGTTCCCTGGGGGTTGAATTGGACGCTCCAGATAGATTGGGTATGGTTGCGAAAAGTGGCTAAGCACGCGCCAGTTCTGTAGTCCCACAGTTTGATGGTGCAATCATGGCTGCTACTGACTAACCAGGGTCGATGGGGATGAAAATCAACCGTCGAGACAGTATGTTGATGTCCTGATAGGGTTTGGATGCAATCCAGGGTGTTGAGATCCCAGATTTGAACCGTGCCGTTTTCGTGGGCACTGGCAAGTAACCCGCTGGAAGCTGATGCGTCAGGACTCAGCGCAATGTCCACAACCGGAGCGTCAGTCTGCCAGGTGCGAATCCGGTAGCCTGTGGTCGTATCCCACTCGCAGAGGGTGTAATCCATGCTGCCCGTAAACAGACGATTTCCCCAGGAGTAAAGGTGACGCTGAGTGTAGGACCCTGATGCGCCTGAAGTGAGTGCAGCCATCGCCCAGTTGCCAGTTCGTAAATAAACAGCATCCCGCCTCTACCGCCCGTCATGGCGAGGAGTCGATCGTCGGGACTGATGGCAATGCCGTACACATCGGTCATGGTTTCCGCAAAGACCGATTGGATTTGAGTGCTATTGGCGAAGCTGGTTTGATGCAGGGGCGTTTCGCGCAAGTAGGCTTGACGAATAGTTAAACCAGAAAAATCGGCTCCCGTGAGATCAACGTTTAGATGACACAGCAGATTAATCAGATTCCCTGCTCCATAGCCAAAATGATTGAATTGACGCAACTGATCAAAGTACTTTTGTATCTGTTGTACAATCGCGTCTTGAGTTTGCCACTGATTGATTAAGCGATTGCATAATGGTTCAACAATCAATCGTTTTGGGTTTCGCGAATGTAATCTTTAGCAGTTGCTTTCAATAAAGTATGGGTGGTAAGAAAGTCGAGCGTGGGGTTTTGTAAATCGTCTACGGCGCGATCGAGAAGTTCTTCAGTCACATACTCCATCACCACGGGTTGTTGGGTAAATCGAGTCCCCTGCCGTTCAATTAAGCAGCGAAAACTCAACGCTTCCAAGCTTTCTAACAGATTCCCTTTCGGCACACCAGGAACAATATCGCTCTGGAGTTCAGCCAGACTCGTCCACTCTCGGTTAATCGCCAACCAATACATGAGAGTTTTCTCCAGTTCCGATAACCGCTGGAACTGCTGATCGAATAAGCGACGAATGTTATTAAAAATCAGGGTATCTTCGTGCAGGAAGTCACTGATATTGCCATCAAATATAGTTTGGATTGAAGTCGCCACAATTTTGACAGCCAACGGATTGTAACCATAGCGATCGCTTAATCTCTGCTTCTGTTCTGAAGTTCCAATCAATCCCTTGCTGTGTAAAATTGCTTGAGCTGCTTCAGGTGAGCCTGCAAGCCGCAGCGATCGTACGGCTCCTTGTCTATCTTCTAAGCAAGCCACTTCCGCCGATTTCTCCCGACTTGTCAGCAGAATACAGCTTCGATGACTCGCTTCTCCCAGGATTTGTAGCAATTTACCGTAATCAGCAAAATCAGGTTGGTAGATGCCAGCAAGTTCACCAGCTTGTAACAGCGTGTCATGGTTATCCAGAATCACGAGACAGCGATGGGTTCGTAGCCAATAGAGCAGTCGTTCTGGTTTCGCCTGGATGTCTTGTTGTCTAGACAAAAAGGGAACCAGTTCAGCTAACAGAGTTTCGAGGATGGGGCGTTGCGCAGCGATCGCCAAATCACGAATTCAAACTGGTCTTGCACCCGCTGAGCTAATTTAGCCACTAAAGCGCTTTTCCCAATGCCGCCCATGCCAACAACTTCTAGCAGACGGCAACAATCTTGAATCATGCAGCGGGTCAATTGCTCGATCTCTTCTACGCGACCATAGAATCTGGAAACATCGGGTGCTTTGCCCCAGTCAGTGGTGGGGAGTTGGGAGTAGGGAGTGGGGAGTGGGGGACTCAGGTGGTTGAGGAGTGGGGAGCGGGTGATCCAGGTGAGTCAGGATGGCACGAAGCGTGGTTTTATTGATCTTGCGACCCAACGCTTCACTCAACAGTTTCCAGAATTTAGGACCAATATCGCGTTGTAGATAGTTGGTGGAATAGCCCGATCGCTCAGCAATGCGATCGTAGGTCAGGTTATCCCAGGCACCAAATAATAAGGCTACTTCAACCTGAGTCAAGGGTCTCCCGCTAGTCTGGCTAAACGCACGGCTGATAATCTCCAGCGCTTGCTCGAATTCCATATGGTTTTTCTGGTAGATGCTCACAGAACCCGCTGTTTCATCCGGCGAACGAATAATAGAGTATTAAACCATACTTTCCATACGCAAAAATACCTTTCTTGGGAAAAACATCCACCAGATGGGTGATTTTTGCAGCCTCGAAATCAAGAGGTTTATTCACGCAGCAATTCAGGCTTACCTGACCCAAATTCAGAAAGAGAAACTGCGACAATTACACACAGCGTCTGGTCAAGCGTATTAGCAAATCAGCTGATGAGACAATGGCACTCTTTGATCAGTCCATTCAGATTAGCTTGGGACTGATTGAAATCTAAATCGCACTCCTTCCAGCATCCGGGTCACCTTTCATCGATCCTAGTTGGCGAAATTTCCAGAGTTGCAACTTGTTTGTGTGGAATAGGGCGATCAATTTGGTGGAGCGATCGTTGGTTTAAGTTGCTCCAGAATTTGACCATACTTTCCATACTTATCTCAATACTTTCCTGTATGGACAGTAAGGTGAAAGTTCTACTAGTCTTTTAGAAATAATTCTCGAATAGAATTTCAGTTTTTGAATCTTTTATGACTTCCGTACCTGGATTCTTACTCTGAAACTAATTCATCATCGTTCCTTAGGTTGTAGCGAGTCGGTCATCTTCCGCGTCTGGAAGTTTTAGAGATGGAGCAATCGTAGGTGGAGTTTTACATAGGGATAACTGCTTTCCAGCATAATGCTGCGTGGCAAACTTTTCTATCTTCCTTTAACCGCAATAGGCAAATCAACATTATGAAAGACGCCCAATCAATCGATAAGCACTACCTTGATAAAGACATTGATAGATCCATCAATGATCATTACATCAGAATTAAAGTTAGAAAACATGCAGTAATAGCTCCAGTTAAAAGTGGCCATACTGCTACCCATCTTCACCCAGACATTGACAATCTTTTGAGACATTATGATTTGCTCAATCGGGTTAACTATTACCATGAGTCTGAAGACAGGAATGGGGATGTAGCAGTTCACAACTACAGGCTAAATTTGCTGGATAAGCGACCGATTCCACACGATCTAATTCGGCGATTAGAAACCTTAGACTTTGTGGAAGAGGTAACAGTGCATAGCATACCTATTCCCCCTTATCCTAAGCCCCGACACGCTCCTATACCCTGGTGGTGCAATTCTAAGTGGATGTTGATCGGGCTTTTACTTGGAGCTTTGGCCCTGATTCCCTTACTGTGGTGGCTGATTAAAAGCCACAAACCGAAGCCTCCCGTTATATCCAAGCCCGCCTCAACATTCTTTGTAAATCCAGCTACAGGCAATGATGCTAATAGTGGTCAGGCGGGTGCTCCCTTTCAGACCTTATCCCATGCGCTGGAACAGGCTGGCGCAAAGAGCACTATCTACTTAGCCAGGGAGATTATGGTACCGATCAATCGGTAGCTATTCCAGCAAATACTAAGCTGGTGATTCAGGACTTCAACGATATTGAAGGACATTGGGCTGCTCCCTTCATTCGTGCTTTGGCAGAACGTGGGTTAATTACAGGTTATCCAGATGGCAGCTTTCGCCCTGATGTAAGTCTGACTCGTGCCGAGTATGCAACCATGCTGACTAAGGTTTTTAATCTACCAGAGGTGAAGACAACGCATCTGTTTACAGATCTGAATCCATATTCCTGGGCCTATCCCTACATTCAAAGATCCTATGGTAGCGATTTTCTGAAAGGATTTCCTGGAGGTAATTTCAGACCAAATACTGCAATCCCACGAGTTCAGGTAATTACGGCATTGGCGAGCGGCTTAGGGATGCCCAAAAACTTGACAGTAAAACGTTGGAGAAAACGTTAAAAATCTATCAAGACAAAGGGTTTATTCCATCTTGGGCAAAGGCTCAGGTAGTTGGAGCAACGGCTGGCAAGATAATTGTTGATTATCCTGATCTCAAAATGCTCAACCCAACTCGCCACGCTACTCGTGCAGAAGCAGCGGTCATGATGTATCAATCTCTTGTGCATCAAGGAAACAAGTCTGCACCGGCTATTAGTTCTACATACCTTGTTAAACCATAATTCACAGGTTGATGTTCACAGGTTGATTGTAATCGCTAATTTTGTAGTGGCAAATGCCAACAATTCCTTACGAGTGGTCAAATTGTCGAAGTTTATACACCTTAAAAGAGGCTTTCCAGACTGTTGCTATAGTAACAGTACTGTCGATAAATACAGCGTGGAGAGAGTCGGCTGTAGAATTCCAATAGCAAAAATAATTGATCGAGATTGGTTAGAGTCTATCCTAACCGCTCTGCCGCAACCCTTCTAGAAGTAGATGTGAGACCGCCCTCTGCTACATCCAGGTCATATGTTCATCAATCTGGGTGGGTGAAATTTCCAGAGTCGCAACTAATCTGCGCGGCGATCGTCCGATCAATTGAATGGAAAATCGAATGATGGCTACATCATTCGTCTGTAAGCAATTAATGCAAATCTAACGAGTACACGATGTCACGATCGTGGGCAACTTTACGTACAAGTAGCGCTATCTAGGAAAAGGCATAGAGATGAGATCGAACTTTTCAAGTTTCAATTGTGTAAATATCGGACGTCTGATTATCGGTTTTGTAGTGGTACCGACAATTTCTGTCGTCGGTCTCGGCACTCTGGTGTCAAAGGACAATCCCTTGATCAACAACCACAAGCTCTGGGGGTTAAAGGGCAGAAAGTCGCCCAGGGTTCTATGCCGGGAATAGCATCGAACATAATTTATGAAGACGTACCAGACATGCCTGAGAGCGATCTTGTAGCAGTCATGCAGTGGATAAAGAATAGGACAACAGGTGTGAAACTCCCTTTTGCTGGAAGCAATCCGAACCGCGGGGTGTTGGGACGATTCCTTCGACTTGCCCAACTGGCACCGAAAATAAGGGCGGGTTATGCTACACGCAATGCAGACAGGGTTACAGTGGCGCAGTAACGATGTGTGTTCCAGGATGCCCCAGCGGTTTTCGTGACGATGGTTTGTACTGTGCCAAGCCATCAGCTTATGGACGAGGTGCCGGCTATCCTTGGAAGTTTGGTGACAAAGCATTCAGCCTTGATGGTGCTCGATCCCGTTGTAATGCAGAAAATCCTCAAGGTTGTGAGCAGAACGGCGCAATTATTTACCCGAAATGCCGAACTGGGTATAGCCCGTTTGGCAGCAATATTTGCAGCCCGCAGTGTCCTGGAGATATGATCGACATTGGTGTGTCATGCCAGAAAAACCTATGATCGTGGCGTAGGCAAGGTTCCAAATTGCGCACCCGGTCAGGATTATGACGCTGGTTTGTGCTATCGGAATTGTAGCAAGCCTGACTTTTATGGTGTGGGTCCAGTTTGCTGGCAAAGTTGCTCGGGATCGACTCCTGTTGATTGTGGTGCAGGCTGTGCAGCATCGAAAAAACAGTGTGGCTCGGCTGTTTTTGATCAAGTTCTGGGACCTATCGTCGTCACTGCCAATATTGCTACTCTTGGATTATCAACGCCTGTCTCAGGAGCGCTTGCTGGTGTTGGAGACACTATAAAAATTGGAACAACAACAGTGACTCGCTCAACCAAGCTCGGTAGCAAATTTATTGATACTATTAAGTTCCTACAATCAGTTAAGCCCCAGGGACTTGCGAAGGATGCTACTTTAGTTAGACGAATAGTTGTAGTAAGGACAGGTTCAACTGTCAAGAAAGCTCTAACAAGCTATAAAGTGTATTCTCAGTTAACTAACATCAAAAAGCAGTTCGCTTCCGCATACGCAGATGAGTTCCAAAGTCAGACAAGCCCAGAAATCAACCGAGAAATTGATTCCCGTTTTGACCCTTTTACAGCGCGATATATCAAGGAACAATGGGGTCAAATACAACTTGATGAGATGGCAAGTGCTACTGACTTCCAAATTGCTCAAGATACGCTATCAGGAATATCACTGGTTGACATTAGTGGCGTAACTAGCTTGGTAAATGCTTATACAAAGCCAATCTGTCAGGATAATTCTCCTTTCCCAACCTTATCTCAAACGTACAGGTAGCAGTTCAGTTTAATAGAGCCTGAAAGTGGACCGAATAAACCAGCACCATTGAGGTCTTTTTTGACCTTACCTTCAGCAGGCTCAAGCAAAAGCTAGAGCAAGGTCTTGCATTACATAAAATTAGGTTGATAGAGTGGATTACTTGTTTGCCAGCAAGCACAATTTATTTCCCCTTTCAGTGGCTATGCCCAAGTACCTGTTGGACTAGGTTAGCTAATGACTACAGACCCAGAAAATGGGAATTCAGCTGATGAAAAAAATGATGTTTGTCCTATTGATTGCATTCATGACTAGTGGGGTAGCACTTGCTGAGCAACCGATTCGCCCTGCTGCGGATACTGACGTGATCATTAAGCGGCTTGAAGAAACTGGTGCGCTCGATCGCGCTCTTGAACGTGCAATGGAACGCTATTTTTGCGCCAGCAAGAACAGGAACGCAAAAAACAGCAGGAAGCGCTCGCGCGACAATCAGCAATTGCCCAAAATGCGCGCAAACCTGATCCGCTTCGCGACCACCTGTTTGGCGTGCCGGATGCAGAGGTAACAATTATCGTATATTCAGATTTTGAGTGTCCTTACTGCAAAGCCTTTCACGGTACGCCGCAGGAAGTCGTCAAGCGGCTGGGTGGCAGGGTGAACATGGTGTGGCGGCATTTCCCGCTGGATTTTCATAACCCAGCGGCACTGAAAGAAGCAGAAGCTTCAGTTTGCGCGGCGAAAGTTGGCAGTAATGACGCGTTCTGGAAATATGCTAATGCCATTATGGCGCGGACGGGTGGCAACGGCAAAGGAATGCCCGCGGCAAATGCCGATCCTCTACTAGCGCTTGCCAAGGAGCTGAATCTCAACTCGATTTCGTTTCAGAACTGCCTTGAGACTGGCGGTGGTAGACAACAGGTTGCTGAGGATCAACGTGATGGGACAAATGCCGGGATCAATGGCACGCCGGGTGTGATTGTCCGTAATAACAAGACTGGCAAGGTGGTGGTAATGGGCGGTACGGTAGCGCTCAATATCCTCGAAGCTCAAGTGCGTGAACTTCTTAGAAAGTAAGTGCAGCCTCCTCGCTAGAGGCTGGATTGAAGTATACATTAACCTAGCACCATTTGAGCTTGCATCCTGTTTAGTGCATAGGTAATGAATGGGTGCTAAAAATACTTGCAAATTTGGAATGGCAACTTCCGCAGCAAGCACAATACTATCGCTGATCTTGTAGATTGGGTTGAGGCATAAAACCCAACATTCAGCGCGTGTTGGGTTTTGCTACACTCAACGGCAACCTACTAAAGCGATGCACTGCTGAAAGCGAAAGGGCAATCGTAGGTTGGAGAATCAGACATGGCGATCGCAGTTCTGTTGCAGGGGCGATCGCTCATTGCTCTTTCACAATCAATACAGTGTCATCACTCTTACTGCTTCGTTTCAGTCCCCCATGCACCTTCTTTTCTTGTTTCGCCTTCTTTAAGGCTTTGAGTTGCACTTTGGTGAGAATCAAGTTCTCTTGAGCAGATTTTGCTTCCACCGCCTATTATCCATTACCAAGTTCTTTAGCCCGAACAATACACGCTGTATCCAAAACAGTTAGCCCTTGTGTTTCTAAAACAGAACATTGCTTTTTCAATGTTGCTAGTGTTGGAACTGTTCCCTTATGCAGTCGAGTAAGTGCTTCGTCAAATGCTGGCTGAAAACTTTTCAACCAGGAAGCGCTTGTTAGATAGTTTGGTGTAAATGTGTTTTGGTCGATTATCCAAAAGCTAACGCTGTACTTTTGTATGAATTGTTGAACTGATTTCAGATCTGGACTGTACTGAGCACGAATTAAATCACTGCTGCGTTGGCGAATTTGATTGTAATAACCGATGTGAAAGGGAAGTGCAGTTTCTTCACTGATTAATACAGGCCGCTGGGCAAACGTTGGTATATCGTTTGCAACGGCTGTAAGCGTGGCAATGACAATATTCTTTGGTTGCTTTTGCAAAAACTGATAGAGTTCTTCATCGCCAGAAACGCGGTTGTTGGTTGCTGGAAATTGCGGGGAAAGATTCGGGTACAGAATCAAAATGGCTCCTGTCACGCCTGTTAAAAGCACTATTCCGGCTCGATGACCAGGCTTAATCATGTGTTCGCAGGCACTCAGCGCGGCATCCAGCAAGATTGTCAGCGCAATTCCGGCTGCGATCGCCATGACAACTCGAAAGGTGTGAATCGTGTAGCGGGTTGGAAAGAAGAGCTTCAACAACAGAGCGTGAGCAGCAAAGAACAGACCCAATGAAACCAGTACTGTTTGAGGCAGGAGTGCGATCGTGCCTTTTATCTGGTTTATTAGCGGAAAGCGGGATGGGTATTTCAAAAGGAATGGCAGAAATAGTCCAACCCAAATGAGGGGTGGCATCAAGGGCGGCAGGATGCCGCTGTGTTGTCCAATCAGCCAAAATCGCCAGGGATTGTGGCTGAAGTAAGGATGCCGACCTCCAGGCCAAAGTTCTGGCATGGCTTTTGCCTGTGCAGCGGTAATAACCGGACCAAATTCACCAGACGTTAGCGCATAGGGCAGCATCGTCACTAGGCCTAGACCAAACACAAGTATGCAAAGCCATACAGTGCTCTGTCGGGTTTCAAAAGTGGAGATAATCGTTTCCAGTTCGCCAAACGCAGAAAAACAATGCCAATTGAAATCAACACGAGTGGCGGATAGATTAACCCCTGGAGCACGATCATCACGCCAATACCAAATCTGGATTTACGAATTAAGTAATAAAAAAGGCAAGCAGCAGGGGATAAATAAAGGCTTTGGGTGTGGCAGAGGCTAGATCGCTTTTGAACCAGAGGCTTTGATTGAGCAGCAACGAGCTAATAAATGCGGTGATTGGAACAGGAAAAATCTGGAGGGAAACACCAAAACAATAGACCGTTGTAATTAGACCCAGGACGATCGGCAGGATTTTACTAAACACCAGCGGTGTAATGCCCAAACCTGCCATTGCGTGATAAACAGCAGCATACCCAGCAGGCGTAATGGATTGAAAGTAATTGGCGATTAAATCCTGCGGAAACAGATCCGGATCCATAAATCGCTGCATCCAGGACACATATTCCCGCGCGTCATCTTGAACGACATAGTTGGCTCTAAATGCCTTCTCCAATGCCAGAACACCGTAAAAGCCGCAAATACTAAACTCAGCCCAAACCAGAGCACAACGGCTGGAGATTTGTTGAATGAGCGTTGATCTAGCGAAACGCTTTTTCAACTGGAGCGATTAAAAAAGCGTGCAGTCGGGAAATGTGCATGGGTCTAGACAGAATTGAATGCTTTAGGACTCATACCAGATGGATTCAACCCGCTGGGCGATCGCGATCGCGGATTCCCGCTTGGCGTCATCCAGTAAAACCGTGACATGTCCCAACTTCCGTCCCGGACGGGCTTCGCGCTTTCCGTACCAGTGAACGTAAGTGTGGGGAATGTCTGCTATCTGTTGCCGTTTGGTTGAATAGTCACTGGCGGAATGCTCATAGCCCAAAAGGTTCACCATGACAGCCGCAGGGGTTTGCATCGTCACGCTACCTAAAGGCAGGCCACCTACTGCCCGCAGGTGTTGCTCAAACTGGGACGTTTCACAGGCATCTATTGTGAAATGCCCTGAGTTGTGTACCCGTGGAGCGACTTCGTTCACCAAAACGTTGCCCTCTTTGGTCAAGAAAAGCTCAATCCCAAAAACGCCAACCGCACTCAGACTATTGAGAAACGTGGAGACGATCGCCTCAATTTGCTCCCTCATTGCCGGATTGATATCCGCAGGGGCAAACACACGCCGACAAACCTGCTTTTCCTGCTGCGTTTCCACGATCGGATAGATTGAAATGTCTCCATTGACAGAACGAGCCGCGATCGCCGCCAGTTCACGCTCAAATGGAACAAATTCCTCCAGAATCAGCGGAACATTTTTCAACGGTTCCAGCGTTGTTCGCAAATGCTCCAAACTGTTGATGATGAATGTTCCCTGGCCATCATACCCGTGTCGGCGGGTTTTCAGAACGGTTGGAAACTCCAGCTTCAGTTCTTCCACTGATGGGGCATCAAAAATCGCTGCCCATTGATTTTCATTGAGTGGTGCGTACTTGGGAACGGGTAAACCCTGCGTTTGCAAATAAAACCGCTGACGGTATTTGTCAAGCAACGGACTGAGCGTGCTCAAGCTGGGACGAAAGCAAACCCCTTCATTTTCCAGTAGGGGAAGCGCCTGCAAATCAACAAATTCGTTCTCAAAGGTAATGACGTCACATTGAGCGGCAAGCTGAGCAGTGGCAGATGCATCGTCTACCGCTGCAACGATCGTATCCGCCGCGATCTCAACCGCCGGATCTTCCTTTGATGGCGTTTGAATGACCAACTCAATGCCCAATTTCTGCGCTGGCCCTGCCATCATCAACGCAAGTTGCCCACCACCGATTACTCCAACTCGTTTAACCATGCCTGTTTCCTTCGTCAAATTATGAATTGAGAATTATGAATTGAGAATGTCTAATTCTGTTTTGAATTCTTAATTCCTAATTCTTAATTTTGCCGTCACCGACACCCCAGCGATTCGCGTGTCTCCACTCCCGTTTTAGAGTTTGTTCCTTCTGCCACCTGACACAACTCTTTGACCTGTACTCCGTCTAGCATTGCGTCGGTAAAATCTGCTCCTGCGATACTGACATCTTCGAAAGTCGATTGCAGCAAAATCGTATTCGTCAAAACGGCATCCCGCAAATCGGTTCGCACAAATTTAACCTGATCCATCATGGCCTGAGTTAAATCTGCGCTCTGTAGATTCGTCTCTGTCATGGTTGAAGCGCTGAGAACGGCTCCTTGTAGGTTGGCATTGGAAAAATTTGCCCGGTTGAGATTAGCATTCGAAAATTCGACAACGTTTAGCGTTTGGCCGGAGAAATCTTTTCCTGCCAGTTGAGCATTACTGTAGGACGGAGGAGGCGCGTATTGTTTGTCGTAAGGTAATCCAGGAACTGCTGCATTAGTTGGTAAAGACCAACAGACGAGCAGGAGGGAGACTAGAAACGCAATCAGATGGCTAACGAGCATGGGAGGTTTATGCACAAAAGTTCACCTTTTCCAGTGTAGTGTGTACCAGTTAAAGGAGCGTGCTACCCTTAAAGCTTTCTTCTGTAAATGCTCATGCCCAAAGCGTAATCATTAGTAGTGTGTTTGTTGTGAGTTGGCTATGACTCTCTCCTTGCCTGATCTGCCTACCGGAACCGTTTTGCAGAACCGCTACCGAATCCAGAAGGTGCTGGGTACGGGAGGGTTTGGTCGGGCTTATCTGGCGGAAGACCAGGGACGGTTTCGGGAACTTTGTGTATTGAAAGAGTTTACGCCACAACAAAGGATGCAGCGACTCTCAAGAAGGCCCAACTCCTTTTTCAGCGAGAAGCGGAAATTCTGTACAAACTCGACCATCCCCAAATTCCCAAGTTTCACGCCACCTTTGAGCAGGACCAGCGCCTGTTTCTCGTGCAGGATTACGTCAAGGGTAAAACGTTTCAGGAATTGCTGGATGAAAAGCCCGGAACACCGCTCATCAACGAGCCTGAAGCCATCCAATTGCTGGCCCAAATGCTGAAGGTGCTCCAGTATCTGCACCGCCAGCACATCATCCATCGAGATATTTCTCCAGACAATATCGTGCTGCGCGAAAAGGATGGTGTTCCGGTGCTGATTGATTTTGGGGCTGTGAAAGAAGTTGCGGGATTGACCCATCCTCAAGCAACGCGAACCCGAATTTGGAAAAGTGGTTACTCTGCACCCGAACAGTGGCAGATGGGAAAACCTGTCCGAAGCAGCGATTTGTATTCCCTGGCGGTCACGATCGTGGTTCTGCTGACCGGCCAGGAACCCGACAAGCTGTTTGATGTTGCGAAGAAGATTTGGCGGTGGGAACGGTGGGTCAAGGTTTCGCCCAAGTTGGCCAACATCTTGAACCGGATGCTTTGCTATGACGTGACCGATCGCTACCAGTCGGCGGATGAAATTATTCCGCTACTGCCATCGGGCAACCCTGCTGCTGCCAGCGCCGTTCAACCTTCCCGTTTGTCTACAACAAAGCCGCAAGCGACGGTTAACGTTGTGGGGACACCATCTCCCATGCCGACCCATCCCGATTACTCCTGGTGGGATCGGTTCTTTGCGGCTATTGGCACGGTTACCTGGAGGATGATTTCCCAACTATCTCGGCTGCTTGGAAGACTCGGTTGGGAAGCGATTCAAGCAATTTGGAGATGGTCTGAACGGTTTGTCGCTGGAACATTCAAGTTTGTTATTAAGCTGTTGCTGGCGATCGGATTAGGTTGGTTGGTTTGGACCTCCATTGCCCAGCACGCGTCAGACTGGATTCCTAAATTTGATCCCATCCCCAAATTGAAAAATCCGTTAGATTCCCTTCCAACGTTCAAAAATCCGTTTGAATCGCTTCCCAAAATTGAATTTCCGTCTGTTCCATCGCAGCCGTCCATTGCAGAACGGAAACAACGGTATAAGGATCGCCTGAAAACGCTGAAACTGGACGAACACTGCGTGGTTGGAAAAGTGGATTCTGCGTTTTACAACAATCACCCCGAGCTGGATAGAAAGCCCCTGAGCGATGATCAACCGGAATCCTTGCGGCTTGAGTGGTATGACATTGCAAACAATTTGCTGAATGACCCGGCGATCGATACAGACTGTAGCATTACAAATCGTCAATAGTGATCAAACCACCTTCCGTGAATTGAATCACAAATTACCACAAAGAACTTAACCTGGATTGTATCAAACTCAAAGCTTAATAGAGCAAATGTACTAAAATAGTATCTTGTGACCAGTTCTAAAAGGTATATACTAGCGAAATGTCAAGCAGCAATACTGGTATTGAATGGACTGATAAGACTTGGAAACCTACCACTGGTTGTAATAAGGTGAGTCCAGGTTGTCGTTATTGCTATGCTGAAGCACTAACAGAAAGATTCTCTCAGAATTTTCCTAATGGTTAAGTTGACGCTTCACCGAGAGCGATTGGAGCAGCTTCTTTAAACAGTGGGGCGGACATCACTCAAAAGCTGGCGGCAGAATAATAGATGATTGTATTTGGGACGAGATGCCAGCGGTTTGGTATAACCATGTTAACAAGTGGCAAAAACAAAAAGTTTCTAGGCATCAAAAGCGCGACGGGTTAGAACAGAGGTATTTAATCTCTGCCAAACAAAGAGAGGCTAACCATGAGTCGGCTTGGTAGCGAAGGTGAGGATGTCATCGGGCGTTGGTCGGAAGAAAAGTTAGATTTGTTAGCAAAGTATCTCAAAGCCTATTCTGTCATCATGCACGAACAGAAGAAAAGTTGGCTTAGAGCATACTATTATGTTGATGCTTTCGCAGGTTCTGTTAGGCCTAGAGCGAAAGAGGATGAGCAACGTTATATTGATGGATCTCCTCTACGTGCGTTGCAAACAGAACCTCAATTCGATGGCTATTGGTTTGTAGATGTTTCTCCTCGAAGAGTAGAGCGTGTTCAAGAACTTCGTGAGGAATTTCCAGATCGGGTAATTGATGTACGTCAGGGTATCAGACAGCTATTAAAATCACCAACGAGATCTTCAATCGATATGAAAGGTTGAGAGATTTAGGAAGATAACCTTGCAACTGCAACCGATAGACTGCAACGATACCTCTACTGATCTATCAGCAGCATAACAATTAGATGAGCAACGCCCGTCCTACCTCTGCCTATTACCTGTTATCCATTACGCAGAAGCCAGCGAAGTTGCTCTCGCCTGAAATCCGGCACGAACGAGTGCGTTCACTGCCGATTGATGATCCTGTACGCGAAATTGGGGACCAAAGCGGACGAAGTGGCGCTTATCCTGGGCGCTGACGATCGCCACGACGGGAACTTTAGCTTTATCCTTCTCGCCCTGGTTTTCTAGCAGCACTTCTTTTAAGCGTTGCCGCTGGGCGATGTCGCTGGCGATCGTGGGATTAATTTCCACCATCACCATTTGAACCAATTCAACGGGGCCCGCATCTTCAATGATGAATTGCACCTGCTCATCCCGCCGATCGACCTTACCCCAGACCATCAGGCGAGCATCTGCTCTGATGTGTTGATTGATCCGCTCATAGGACTTGGGAAAAACAACCGCTTCGGTTTGGCCCGTCAAATCTTCAACCTGCACAATTGCCATGCGATCGCCCTTTTTCGTTGTAACGGGCTTCACACTGGTCAGCAGCACGATCGCGCTTACCGTTGCGCCATTCTCGCTAAAGTCCGGCAGGTCACTCAGATTGATAGGAGCCAAAATTCGGGCCGATTCGCGCACTTGCTTGAGGGGGTGATCCGAAATATAGAAGCCCAGGATTTCTTTCTCCATTCGGAGTTTATCTTGCTGGGGCAGATCTGGTACAAGCGGCGCTTTGGGGGCGGAGTCAAAGCTAACGGAAACTTCCTGCTCGGTACTGCCACCCAACAAATCAAACAGACTGCCCTGCCCACTGGCCCGATCTCTAGCCCGTGATTGCGCCCAATCGAGAACTAGCTCCAAATCATGCAAAAGCTGATTGCGGTTCGGTTCCAGGTTATCAAAGGCACCACAATGGATGAGTGCTTCCAGGGCACGACGGTTCACGCTGCGGGAATCGATTCCTGCCTTTTGAGAGGACGAGATGCGATCGCACAAATCTGCCAGTGACTTAAACGGTCCCCCCTCTTCTCGGACTGACAGAATGCACTCGATCGCGCCCAGTCCCACATTTCGCACCGCCGACAGCCCAAACAAAATGCTGCCGCTCATGGGCGTAAAGTCTACCCCGGAGCGATTTACGTCTGGTGGCTCCACCGTGATGCCCATCGATATACAGGTGGCAATGTACTTCTGCACCTTATCCTGGTCTCCGCTGTTGGCGGTTAGCAGGGCAGCCATGTACTCGACAGGGTAGTTTGCCTTCAGGTAGGCGGTTTGAAACGTCACGTACCCGTAGGCCGTTGAGTGGCTTTTGTTGAAGCAGTTAGAGGCAACCAGTCCGTTTGCCAACAGAAAATTGTGATCATCAGACCGAACGCCAATATCGAATACGGGCTGCGTTCCTAAAGATTTCCGGCTGATAATTTTGACCATCGTAAAAATCCTGCTAACACCTGACACCCGACCCCGATATAGCTAGCTTAGTACTGGACGAAAAATCCGGGGAGTGGGGAGATTTGATGATACCGCTTTATTGCAGTCGGGGACACGAAAATTCTGAGGGCAGCCGCTTTTGTCGGGAGTGTGGGGAATCGTTGAAGGATGGGAATGGGACACCATCGGGGTCGATCGTCGAAAAACCACTGGGCATGCGGTACCGAGTCTTGCGGGAACTGGGCCACGGCGGTTTTGGACGGACCTATCTGGCAGAAGATACGAACCGATTCCACGAATATTGCGTATTAAAAGAATTTGCGCCCCAGGTTCAGGGAACTCAGGCCCTCCGAAAAGCAGAGGAATTGTTTGAGCGGGAAGCGGGGATTCTCTATAAACTCCAGCATCCGCAAATTCCCCGGTTTCGGGAACTGTTTCGAACGGAGGTGCAGGATAAGGGGCGGCTATTCCTGGTGCAGGACTATGTTGAAGGTCAGACCTATCAGGCAATTTTGCGGACTCGTCGAAATTTGGGGCAGTGGTTTACTGAGTCGGAAGTGACCCAACTGTTGTTTCAGCTATTGCCTGTTCTGTCTTATATCCATGCTTGTGGCGTCATTCATCGGGATATTTCTCCGGATAATTTAATTTTGCGTAGCGCAGACGGGCTTCCGGTGCTGATTGATTTTGGCGGCGTGAAACAGGTGGCTGCGGAGGTGATGTCCCAATTCAATCCTCTCCCTGTGCAAACGCCTGCTGGAGCAACACTGTTAGGCAAGATGGGGTATGCACCAGAAGAGCAGATGCGATCGGGTGAGGTTTTCCCCTACAGCGATCTCTACGCTCTGGCGATTACGGTTCTGGTGCTTGTAACCGGAAACGATCCCCAAGCATTAGTGGTTCATCGTCGTCGCTGGCAGCAGGATATTCCTATCAGTCCACCCTTGCTGGCCGTGTTAGAGCGAATGGCTGCTCCCAGTCCGTTATACCGCTATCAGTCTGCCCAGGAGGTTTTGCGGGCGCTGGAGGCAATACCATCCGTCAATCTCTCCCCGGCGATGCCGGATCATAATCTCACCCGTCCGCCGATCGAGCACATGACTCCTCCAATTCACTATCCGGCGACGATCGCTTCTACAGACCAGGAGGATTTCAGTCATCTGGCAACGATCGCACCCGTACTGTCACACCCTCAACGCCCTTCCAGAAGGGGAACCATCCTCAAACTGCTAGGGGTAGCGGTCATGGCGGGTACGGGGGTGTGGGCTGGTGATCGTTGGCTAAAACCCTGATTTCGCTTCAACAGTCCAATTTAACGAAGGTCACGCAACCGTTGCCAATCCCTTCAGCAAACAATAGCGCTTCCGATCCGGGCTATTCCAAAGCGGAGCAGGCACGAAAGCAGGGAATTAGCAAACGACGGGAAGCATTAGGGATTGATAATGCCTTTCTGGTTAGCCTGGTCAACCAGATGTTCTATACCAAGCATCCCGAACTGAATGGGCGGCAGTTAGGCAAAGGGGCAGAGGATGAAGGACTCAGGGCAGATTGGGACAAACAGGCAATTCAGATACTCGATCGGCTACAGCTCATTAGCCAGGAAGCACGATCGCGGATGGGTCGATATACCGAAATGGACCTGAAAGATCGTCAGACCGCCGTTAATCAACTGAACTTGAGCAGCCGTGCCCTGAATGACTTGACGGATGCCCAATTTTTCATTTGTTTCCAGAGCAATCCCGTGACCAGAACTTGCTAGAGCAACCCATTGGTCAAGTTTGGCAGGCGATCTCGGCTAATCAGCTCAATGCGGTGCGATCGGGCAGTGCGTTAGAGACGATTCAGTTTCCGTCTGGTAGGTTCAGTCAACAGGCCAGCGGCAGCCTCAAACCGGGACAGGGCAAAGCGTATCTTGCCCGATTCACACAAGACCAAACCATTCGGCTCAAACTACAGGCTCCGAGTCAAGTTCGGCTCTCGTTTTATCCACCTACCAGTAAATCTCCGGCACTTCTGCAAGACTCTCAAAAGGCGAATGGTCCGGCAAGCTCTTAGATTCTGGCCTTTATGAGATTGTTGTGGTGTCTAACGCGTCTGAACCTGTTGATTATGAACTTGCTTTGGCAGCAGCGGACGATGTCAAAACGGATGATGGCAAAACTGATGCCAACCCTCCCAAACCCAGCTCTGAAGCAAGCGAGAAAAAGAGCGATAAAACAAGCGACAAGAAATAATGTGAAATTTCGTCAGGACTGTCGCCCAAAACGCCTAGAGCCCCGATTTCTATTAAAGCTGGCACTATCTGCACAACGTTGTCGTAGAAGCCGGGGTTTTTGTGTAAATCCTTTGAGACACAAAAGGTTCTGTAAAGAAGGACTTCGCCAGAATTCTTCCTTACAATCCAAATAGAAACGCTCTAACTTGAACTCTCAAAGCGGGACGAGGTGCCGTTGGGACAAATGACATCTCAAAGCGGGACGAGGTGCCGTTGGGACAAATGACAGGCTGAAAACTCCGTCATCGGAGTCCTACCACCTATCACCTGCCACATGACCAAATTCAAGTTTCATCTCTTGAGAGTTAGGGTTTAATTTTCATGGGTATGGTCTCGAAAAATGCCGTTTTTGGTTTTAGAGGCGACAAAATTAGTACATACGTTCTATAATTTTGTCAATCTCAATTGGATTGTGCCCACCATCATCCCTCTCCAATTTTCGGTTGTTTGCCATGCTTGCTCCTCTTGCGTCTGGAACTCTGCTCGATAATCGCTACCGAATCGTCGGTGTGGCGAGGCAGGGAAAATATGGTCAAACCTACCTGGCACGTGATCAGAAACAGTTTAATGAGCTTTGTGTGCTGAAAGAGTTTGTCCCGTCGCAGCAGGACCCAACGATCATGGCTACGCTGCTGCAGCTCTTTCATCAAGAAGCATCCACGCTTTACGGGTTGCGGCATCCCCAACTGCCACGGCCACGCGCCATGATTGTGGAGGGGCAGCGCTTCTACTGGGTGCGGGAATATGTAGAGGGTAAGAGCTATGGGGTATTGCTGAACGATCGGAAAGCAAAAGGGCAGGCGTTTTCTGAGGATGAAGTTCTGCGGTTGCTCGCACAGGTTTTGCCAGTCTTGTCGTATCTCCACAGCAGAGGGGTCATTCATGGCAACATTACGCCCGATAGTTTGATTCTACGCCAGCAGGATCAGCTACCGATTTTGATCAACTTTGGGCTGGTTAGAGATTTGGTTGCCCGTTTACAGCTCCATCCCGTTTCGCCTGAAGATGCCCGGGAGTCTGGGGATACACTCCCCCTGAAAAGGTTACAGCCGCTAAGACCTATCCCAGTAGCGATCTGTATTCCCTGGCTGTAACGGCGATCGTTCTGTTGACCGGCAAAACACCGCAGGATCTTTATAACGAGAAGACGCACAGCTTTGAATGGGGGCAAGGTGGAATGGCGAACCCGAAGTTTGGACGGGTTCTCCGACAGATGTTGGATCCCCGGCCTCAGAAGCGCTTTGCCTCAGCTGACCAGGTTCTCGAAGCGTTGCAGCCCATTCCTGAGGTTGCGTCAGAGGCCCAGCCCGATTCAGTTCCAGTTGTGCCCCAATCGGCTTCGGTGCCAGCGCCTCCTCGCTATTCATCAAATTCCGGTACTGTTCAGCCGCCCCCTTCCAGTACTGTTCAGCCAACTCCTTCCAGTACTGTTCAACCGACTCCACCCGCTGCATCAGTACCAGAGCCTGACCCGACTCCGGAGCCGCCTGTTCAGGCTGTAGCTGCTCAACCACCAGCAGAGGAACCTCCCGAACCCAGACGGCGAGTACGACCTAGACGCAGAGCGGGTGACCCCGTGCATCAGCGGCGATGGTAGTGGGGTTAGCCTTGCTAGTTGGGGTGTTGGCGTGGAAGGTGTTGTTCTCAACCCGATCAAATCCCAAAGGGCCAGAGTCTCCCTCGACGGTGGCGGTCAGCCCGGCTACTCAGAGTCCAGCAGAGCAGAGTCCAGTTGCTCAGAGTCCAAAGGCTCAAAAGCCCTCTCCCCAGGCTAAATCGTCTCCAAAGGCTTCTAGTAATTCTGCGGCTTCAAAAAAGCCGTCTGCTGCAAAATCACCCAAAACAGCAGCGTTGAGTCCAGTCCCAGGAGCGTCATTGTCCGATCGCCTCCGTAAGCTTGGGGTGGATAACCAGTTTTTCAATAACCTGGTGGATGAGCAGTTTTACGCTAAATATCCCCAGTTCAAGGATCAGAAGTCAGGCGGCAAGACTGACCAGGGCAAGGCGAAGTGGAATGAAACCGCCAGCAGTTTGATGGACAAGCTGGAAACGCTATCTCCAGAGAACCGCAAGAAGATGGGCAGTTATCAGCGATCGGACTACGACCAGTGGTTAACAGCCCTTGGTGAGTCAGGCGAAAAGAATAGCCCAACCCTGGACGCACTAGCCGATGGTCAACTTTTCAAGCTATTTCCTGATCAAAAGGAAAGACGCTCAATCCCCGCACGATGGGACAAGTTTGGTATGCGATCGCAGCCGACCAACTCGACGCTGCAAAATCTAGAAAAGCTTCCCAACCGAAGGCATCTTCTAGTACGAAAGCTGGAGAGGATAACTAATAGGGAAACCGACTACCTACTGCATTACTGGTTTCCTACAAAGATTTGAGCAGGGGTGAGGTTTATTTCATCAAACTGAAGAGATTGGATGCGATCGCTTCCCTGAAAAGTGCCAGCTTCGATATAACCGTTATCTGTCAGTTCCAGCACAAGAACGCTTCCCAGTTGAGGATCTACAATCCAGTATTCAGGGATAGCCCTGTCCTGGTACTGGATTCGTTTAGCAATGTAGTCTCGATCGCGTTGCAATTCGCCAGGACTAACAATCTCGACCACAAGTAGAGGTGGAGCCATTGAGAGCCGAATGGTATTCCGCTGTTTAAGAAGCTGAACATGCTCTTCTCGAATAATGGTCAAATCGGGATAACGATTTTCGGTTCTCCTCTGACTTCGATTTCTAAGCCGTGCCCTCGAACTTGGTCAGTCCCAATCAGCAGTGCAAAGTAAAGAAAAAGACGGTTAGCAATCTCTACGTTTATCCCGGATTCTGGCGGCACTTCAATCAGTTCTCCATTAAACAGTTCGTACAGGTTCTCTGTGCCGCTGTCATAGGACAGATACTCCTCAAAGCTCAAAAATCGTTGCTTGGCCTGTGTCATCGTGTCTCACCCGGCATTTTTGGGGATGGAATCATTCTACCCAGCTTCCCGTCTGGCTCGATTGGTGCACCAAGTCCATTAATTTTTGGGAATACACCCCATCCTCCAAAGATGGTGCTACCGCTCTGCCCTGATCGATTCCCTGCACCCAACGATCCACAATACGAATGAACGGGGCAATTCGGCCATCATCATAGACCTTTGGAAACTCCAGCCGCTCGGGGATCTCTAGCTCCGCCAGTGGTTCTCCCTGTTGGCTGCCCCAAAGTTTGAACCCATGAACATAGTCCTTCTGATTGTTGCTGCCCAGTACCAGTGTGCCCCGGTCGCCATACACCTCGACCCAATGGCCCCGCCCTTGATAAGTTGCGGCAGTCAGGCAAATTTGGCAGGGGGTCCATCCACCAATTCCAGCATGATCATGGCAATGTCATCGGCGTCTACTGGTTTCAGTTGCCCGCTTGCCGGATCGGGACGCTGGGGTACGGAAACGCTCAATCTGGCGCAAAGCTGCTTTACTGGACCAAACAACCAGGCGATGTAATCAAACGCGTGTGAGCCGATCGCCCCTAACGCACCACCCCTTGATCCTTACGGGCATACCAGTTCCAGGGGCGGGTGGCATCTGCCCGACTTGACACCAGCCAATCGATTTTAATCAATCGAGGTTTGCCAACATAACCATCTGCCAACAGTTCCGCCAGTCTCATCCAGGCAGGAATGCAGCGAAATTCGAAGTTCAAATTTCCGACTAATCCCTTCGAGTTTGCCAGGTGAACCAACTCGTCCGCTTCTCTAGCGGAAAGGGTCATAGGTTTTTCTAACAGGAGATGTTTGTCTGCCTGCAAAACCGCTTTTGCCATCTCGTAATGGAGAAAGGGCGGTGTGGAAATACTAACGCCCTGCACCTCCGGTAGGGCAACGATTTCGTCTATCGTTTGGCAGGCATGGGGAATGTTGTGTGCCTCGGCGATCGCCCTCGCCTTTGCAAGATCCCGGTGGTAAACGGCCACAATACGAGTGCGGTGATGCGCTTGAAAGGCAGGAATGTGGACTTTCTGACCAAAGCCAGTGCCAACGATAGCGACGCCAATTTTAGACTGATTCATACACAGACCAAACGATTACTCCTTCAAAAATCGTAGGTCAAACATTGTTCGACTGACACAACACCTCACATCCTTCGCTAACTGTCTCGTTGCAAATAGACCCATGAAGCCGTTAGGCAGTTATTTCACGGGGAATGCTACTAGCGATACTTATGGAAGAAGCACTATGGGCGCTTCGGTTCGACGCTTTCTAAAATTCATGGCGCTCCTGGCCTCATTTATAGCACTGACGATATGCGCTCGTAGCTGGACAGTGGCAAAGGTACCCATTGACGAAGTTCTGCCAAAACTCCGGGGACGAACAAGCCTCCCGATTCATATACCGAGAGAAGTTCCTGGCATAATTAACCCTTACATCGACGCCACTGTAGACCTCGATAGTAACTATACGATTTTTTTCAGTCGTAAGAATATCTGCTCCGAATGGCGCTGTCAGTATGCAAATCTGAGCGTATATAGGGGAAAAAGTGACGTAGACAAGACCGCTGTTTCTGTTCGACTAGCGAACGGTATCAAAGGAACGTACACCCCATCTATGAGTAGCTATGTGACAGGAACATACAACCCATCTATTTATGACTATAGGGACGATGCTGCTATGGTAGTCTGGCAACAAGATGGTATTCGATATCAACTTTTATAAAGAACAAAAGTCCTCAAGCAGCGATTCAGTTAGCGAACTCCACCATCTTAGGAGAATTTAAAGGTTTGCCAGCTACCCATCCAGGAACCTCCCATTGACTTTTCAAGATTTTCAGCCCATCGCCGCGATCGCCACCACTCCTTCAGGTGCTCAACAACTCCAACGCCTTACCCAAACTCACCCCATCGGCTCTGGATTCCCGAATCGATTGCGGCAATTCTCCCCACTCCCCACTCCCCACTCTCCACTCCCCGCGTCTACTCCGGTTCCCTTAAAGACCACCTAGCAACCCTGTGGCCTTCCCACCGTAGTCTAATTTTTGCCTTGCAACGGGAGCCGTTGTGCGTCTGATTGCGCCTTTACTACACGATAAATCCTCCGATCCAGCCATTGTTGTCGTTGATGAGGCAGGAGAATTTGTCATTAGCCTGTGTGGAGGCCACCAGGCAGGAGCCGATCGCCTGACCCGTTTCATTGCCCTTCAACTGGGCGCAACCCCAATTCTGACCGGAGCCTCAAATCACGCAAACCTACCCGGAATCGATGTTCTAGGAACTCCGTATGGCTGGATAAAGGGGAAGGGGACTGGACTGGAGTGAGTGCCGCGATCGCTCGTCAAGTAGCCGTTCAAGTGATTCAAACAGCAGGCTCGACCCTGTGGCAACAGCATTTACCAGAGGGGCATCCGTTTTATTTTGAGGGGCCAGCGGTCAGAGAAGAGGGGTTAGGGGTCAGGGGTCAGCAGGGGTCAGGGGATGGAGACGAACCTGGCGCAAGAATTTGCATCAGCCCCTTTACTCAGACCTCTCTCGACGCTCAGTTCCCCACTCCCCACTCCCCACTCCCCACTCCCCAAGTAAACTGGCATCCACGAGTCCTATGGGTAGGTATTGGCTGTGAGCGGGGAACATCCAGGACGGTGATAGAACAAGCAATTAAGCAAGTCTTGCAGGAAAACAGTTTGGCAGAAGCGGCGATCGCTGGAATTGCCACGATTGACTTAAAGGCTGATGAGAAAGGCTTAGTCGAGTTATGTCGCGAGCGTGCCCTTCCATTACGCTGTTTTTCGGCTGAGGAACTGCGTTCTGTCGAGGTCCCCAATCCTTCAGCGGTAGTTGAAGCTGAAGTTGGAACACCGAGTGTAGCGGAAGCAGCGGCAGTGTTGGGGAGTTGGGAGTGGAGGGGTCAGGGGTCAGGGGTCAGGGGTCAGGGGTCAGAGAATTTAGAATTTAGAACCCAAAACTTAGAACTCAATCCTCCTTCCCCACTCCCGACTCCCGACTCCCGACTCCCCATTCCACTCCTCATTCCCAAACGCGTTATCCGCATTGAGGGTGAACCGAGCGGTGACGATCGCGGTTGCCCAGTCTAAGCAGGAATATACGGGACGAACGGGAAAACTCTGTTTGGTTGGTACGGGGCCGGGACAACTGGATCAGATTACGCCTGCTGCCCAAACCGCGATCACGCAGGCAGACGTCGTTATTGGTTATTCCTGTACATTGATCTGATCAGGCCGTTACTGCGTCCGGGCCAAATTGTGGAAGCGTTACCAATTACTCAGGAGCGGCAGCGAGCAGAACGGGCGATCGAACTTGCCACTTGGGGGTCAACGGTCGCTGTTGTTTCTTCTGGCGATTGTGGGATTTACGGAATGGCGGGTCTGGTGCTGGAACAACTTCGGGCGCATGACTGGGATGGCAAAACTCCAGAAGTTCAGGTCTTTCCCGGAATTACTGCATTACAGGCGGCAGCTTCGCGGGTTGGGCTCCCTAATGCACGATTTTTGTGCAATCAGTTTGAGCGATTTGCTGACTCCGTGGGATGTGATTGAGAAACGGCTGCTTGCCGCTGCTCAGGCTGATTTTGTTGTAGCGCTGTATAACCCGAAGTCACAAACTCGCACGCAGCAGATAAGCCTTGCCCAACAGCTCTTTCTAAAACACCGGCTCGATACCCCAGTGGCGATCGTTCGGTCTGCTTACCGTTTCGATGAGCAAGTTACGATTACGACGCTGTCTGAGTTACTGGACGTCTCGATCGACATGCTAACCGTAATTCTGATTGGCAATCAAAGCAGTCGCACCCATGCCAACTGGATCATTACCCCCGCGGTTACCTGGGATTTAATGCGGAACGGTAATCCCTCAGAACTGGTCCCCTTGCTAAGTTCTCAACGATCGAATCAACGTTCAACAGCTAACTTCTAAGCAAGACGGTTGACAGGATCTGTCGAGGGAAATGCTCATTCAACAAAAAAGCTGGTGACAAGACTCGAACTTGCGACCGGCTGATTACAAATCAGCTGCTCTATCATTGCTGAGTAAAGCTTACAGCTCACAACTTAGAGGTCGTACCCCAGTTTGTACCCCAAGGCTTGTTAAAAACTGTAGGAATGGTACTGGACCCAAACCAGTGGCTCCTTGTGTGAAGGAAGAAGGCTACACGTCAAGAAGCCTTCTGGAAAAGGGACTTTAAACTCAGTCGCTTCTTTTGATAGTCAAACTTATTCCCTGTTCCTCCAATCTTTCTCTAGACGCGGCGAAACTTGGTCATAAAACTACAGAGGCATTTGACTGGCAGTCCAACTCCGAGCAATCGATTGGAGCTTACAGGCTCTAAGATATTCAAGCTATTGTGCTCTTTACACAAGTAAAGGCATCTCCAATCGATTCCTAGTTTTATGGGGAGTGGGTAGATTTTGGGTTTTCAGGAGCCACATCGATTAATCCTACGAGCGGTCAGTAAATTTCTACTAAGCCAAAGTGTCTCGCTGATAGTAAGGACACAAATGATCGATCAATCTTTGCTTTTCTATTGGGATCGTGTAGGCGATCGTCATCTCCCAAACAGTCTGTGACTAATCGCCTCGCTACACGGTTAAGGTTTCGGGTAGTCCTAGTGTTGGTGCTAGTCAATGGTTTAAGTTAGGTGGTTTTGCATAAGCTTTCTTACCTGAGAGCGATACAGCATTGCCCCTAATCGATACCCTTCGCGAAACGCACTATGAGCCACTCTAATAGCAGCCAGTCAACTATGCCACCGACACGTTCATTGGACTCGCCCCGCAAGCTCGCACTGTTAATTGGCATCAATGCCTATCCTCAGTTTCCGCTTAAGGGCTGTCTGACTGATGTGTCTTTGCAGCGAGAACTCCTGGTGCATCGCTATGGCTTCCATTCGGATGATGTTCTATGTCTTCAAGATGAACAAGCAACGCGACAGGGCATTCTCACTGCTTTTGAAGACCATTTGATCAACCAGGCAAAACCAGGTGATGTGGTAGTGGTTCACTTCTCTGGGCATGGCTCCAGAGTGCTTGACCCCGATCCAGTGCCAGAATGGGTAGAGAATGGCATCGGCTTCAATGGCACGATCGTTCCCTACGATCGCACGATCGACCATTCCCCTTACGTGCGGGACATCATGGGCAAGACGCTGTTTCTGCTGCTGTCTGCCCTGCAAACGGAATCTGTAACGATGGTGTTGGATTGCTGCTACTCCGGCGGAACGCTGCGAGGAAACTGTCAGGTACGATCGCTGGAGTCCCGCTTGGGTAATCACTTGGCTGAGGCAAGTGCAGAGGAGGTTGCTTACCAGGAGCAGTGGTTATCACGTCTCAACTGGACGCCTGAAACTTGGCGATCGCGGCGTAAGCAGGGCATTGCGAAGGGAGTGGCCATGGGTGCCGCTCGACCCGATCAACTGGCGCTGGATATGCCCTTTGCAGGGTTTCATGCAGGAGCGTTCACCTATCTGCTGACGCGGTATCTTTGGCAACAACCGTGCAGCCAATCGCTTGATACCACCTTTGCTCATCTGGCGCTGAGCACCAAAACGCTGGCAGGTTATCATGCGCAAGATCCGGCTTATGGGGTGCAATCAGGCAGTCAACAGGGGAACGCGCCTGTCTATTTTCTGGAACCCATGTACCCTGCTGCCGAGGCGATTGTGCATGATAGCAGATGCAGGACAAATTCGTTTTTGGCTCGGCGGTGTGTCGCCGCAAAGTTTGATTGCCCATCAACCAGGTGCTCGTTTCACGCTGTTGGATGCTCAAGGTAAGGGGCTGAGTGAGATTGAACAGACTGGACGCACAGGCTTGGTGGGGTATGGCAAGCTGTATACTGAAACGCCTGTGACGCTTCAGCCCGGAATGCGGCTGAGCGAACAGGTGCGGGGCTTGCCAACTAACCTGGCGCTGCAAATTGGGCTAGATCCGTCGTTAGGAGACGATCGGACAGCGGCTGAACAGGCACTTCAGTCCATACAGCGGGTGCAAGCCTTGACCGTAGATCAGACGCAGGCGTTGGATTATCTTTTGGGTCGTACAACTCCCGACATCTTGCAACAGTGGGCACCGCAGGAAGCGGCGTTGCTACCAGAAAACTGTATTGAGCTTCTTTACTCCAGGTTTGGTTCCCGTTCCCGATTCGTTTGGTGCGGTGGGTGAGTCGGTGGAAAAGGCGATCGCCCGTCTGCGTCCTCGATTAAAAGCGCTGCTGGCAGGGCGGTTGCTCAGAGCGATTCTGAATAACGATACATCGCCGCTGAAGGTGAGTGCAGAGGTGATTTTGTGGAAACAACAGGGCTTATTGCAGGAGTTGCATAGCATCATTCGCAGTCGGGGCGCACAGGCGGCAACGATCGCCATCCAACCACTGCCGCAAGCATTGCCACCGGATACTGAGCTAAAGGTGCGGGTCACGAATGAGGAATTGCGGGCACTCTATCTGGCAGTGTTGGTGATTGGCAGCGATGGGGATTTGAGTGTGCTGTATCCGGTGGCGTATGATGCACCGATAGATGCGTCGCTGATTCCGGCAGGCAAGGCGCTATGGGTGCCAGAAAGCAGCGATCGCCTGGAACGGGATTTTCAATTTGTGGTGCAGGGTCCAGCGGGCTGTTTTGAACTGCTGATTGTGGCAAGTCGAGAGCCGCTGCGGGATGCGTTGAAGGGTTTGGCGCAGATTGCCCGAAATCGGGGGTTGCGATCGGGCGATCCGTTGTTGGGGTTAGAGGAAGATGAGTCGTTGCTGGTGGTGAAGGCGCTGCTGGCAGATCTTGACCGGATGACTCGCGCGACTTTGGCGTTGAAGCAGGGGACGCAGGCGATCGCGGTCAACCAATTTGCCGCCCTTTCCACAGTGATTGAGGTTACGGAAGCTTCGTGCCACACTAATAGCTAATTATCGCTGGAGATTAATTAGGATGCCCCCTCGCCTAAGCCGATATCGTTTCTCTGTACTCTTATCTGCAACACTCCTTTGTTTCTCTCCACTCTCTGTTATTTTTCTCCTACTAATATAACGATGGCTCAAACCTCAGATACTCGCAAAGCAGAAGCTGATGGCTTGTTGAAACAGGGAAATGAGAAGCTGAATGCAAATCAGGCTGAGGCTGCAATTCAGTCCTTACAGCAGGCATTAGCAATCTATCGGCAATTGAAGGATCGATTGGGTGAGGGACAAACATTGAAGAGTTTGGGCAATGCACATTATCGGCAGAAGAAATACCAGGAATCGATTTCATATCAGCAGCAAGCACTGGTGATCGCTCAGGAAATCAAAGATGCTGATTTACAAGCGAGAGCCTTGCTGAATTTGGGTAGTGCTTACAGGGACTCTGGTGACCCAGTCAAAGCTATTGACTATTACCAGCAAAGTTTAGCGATTTCTCGCCCAAATAAGAATCAAAAAGTTGAGGTGATTGCTATCTTACAACTTGGGCAGGCTTTCTTTATGCAGAAGGACTATAAAAGGGCGATCGAGAGTTTCCAGAAAAGTTTTGAGCTAGCTGAAGTGCTAAAGGATCAATCTGCAAAATTACAGTCTCTCTTGATGTTAGGACTCACCTATGCAACTACTGGTGAAAATAAAAAGCAATTGAGTACTACCAACAGGGCTTAATCATTGCTAAGACATCTCATAGTCAAGAGATGGAGTTAGAAGCGTTAACCAGGCTCGGCGACGCTTCTAGTAAACACCAGGACTATGAAAAAGCTATTGATTTCTACTCTCAAAGCCTATCTATCATTCATCAAAGTGGCAAAGACCGCAAAATGGAACAAGCCATTTTGCAAAGGCTAGGAAGTAATTATCTTCTTCATCTTGAATTTGGCAAGGCAATCGATACTTTGCAACAAGGTTTGATGGCGGCACGAGAGAATAAAGATCTCCGAGGAGAAGGTTTTATTTTTCTCAGTTTGGGGCAAGCACATAGTACCTCCTATTGGAGTAATGATAATCCTAATAAGGATTATGTCAAAGCAACTCAATATATTGAACAAAGCTTACTGATTGCACGCGAACAAAAATACAAATTCTAGAGGTTAACGCATTAATTTCGTTGGCAAACTTAAAGTTTATTTCTGGTGATCCTAAAAATCTGTCAGCTTGGCTAAAGAAGGTATTGAAATAGTGCGTGATCTTAAGAAGAACGATCAGTGGAAAAACCTGAGCATTTTTTAGAGCTTTCGCTTCTTCAACAATTAGATTTAGCCTATGCTGACCTTGGTGATACTGAAAATCAAATCAAAAATCTTAACGATTATCTAAAAATAGCTCAACAGCTTGACAATGAAAGGATGGAGGGTCAAACTTTACATGATATTGCTTTCGTGTATTTAGGTAAAAGTGAATTCTCTATTGCCATAGATTACTTGGGTAGAAGCCTTAAAATTGCACAGAAAATAAGTAGTACTCAACTCAAAATAAATTCCTTTAAGGGTTTAGCTTTGAGTTACCTTTCCATAGGAGATTTTGACAAGGGGCTGGAATATTGCCAGGAAGCATTATTAGCTTTGCGGGCATCTGATGCAAAAGACTTTGCAGATAGTTTGGGAATTCCTGTTCATACTGCATCTGGCTTATCCAGATCCTCGTCAAGAGGTGTAAACAGATCACTTGAGAGAATCTCAGAAAAAAAGATTATAAGCATACGTTGGAAGTGATGTTGATTTCTAATATTGCTGGCATTTATCTATACAAAGATTCTGACAAAAATAACTATGGTATGGAGCAGGCAAAAAAGAATATAAGTCGAGCAATAGACTATTATCATCAGGGTTTAGCAATAGCCCGTAAGTTTAATCTTTCATATGGAGTAATAGATATATACTCTGGTTTGGCAAATGCATACACAGGACTAGGAAATTATCAAAAGTCGATTGATTACTATGAAAAAGCTTTAGATTTTGACAGAAAATCTGTGAGTGCTACTCGCAGATTCGATAATTTGCATACAGCCAGTATTACGATGGGTCTAGCTCGAGTTCAGGCTATGATGGGAAATCATAAAAAGCGATTTTACTGGCTCGGAGGGCTTTATTAACTACTCAAGAAAATTTACCCATTTATCAACAGCTAACCAAGGATGATGCTTCTCAAAAGTCTAGTATTCTAATGGAATTGGGTTTTGTTTTACTGCAAGCAGGTCAATTCCCAGAAGCTGAAAGAGTTTTGCTTGAGGCGATTCAAGGGAATGAAGCTATAAGGATAGGTTTAGGAAGCAAAGATTCATTTAAAACCTCATTTTTCGATATTGTTCGTGAACCCTTTAGCTTGCTTGAATATATTTATACAAAAGAGCAAAAACCAGAGAAAGCGTTAGAGATTACTGAGCAAAGCCGTGCTCGTGCGCTTTCCGACCTATTAGCTCAACGAACTTCTAATACGCCAGTTTATCACCAGTTTATGCCATTCACCATTGAGCAGATACGACAAGTTGCCAGATCACGTAATGCTACGCTGGTCGTTTACTCAGTAGGCGCTGACCCACTGGAGCGACAATCATTTGTACCTAGCTCAATCTTGCGTATCTGGGTAGTGAAACCAACAGGTAAAATTGATTCCCGTGAAGTGAATCTGAAGCCTTTTCTACAACAAAACGTTTTACTAGGACAATTTATAGCTAGTAGTCGCGAATCAATGGGTGTACGGGGCTTGCCTTTACGAGCGACTTTGATTGTCAAATTGCCTGAAGGTAGCCAAAAACAAGCGACTGAACGCCAAAAGCAGCGATTGCAACAACTGCATCAATTACTAATTGACCCGATCGCCGATCTCCTCCCTAAAGATCCCAGTGATCGCGTCATCTTCATTCCCCAAGGCTCTCTCTTCCTGGTGCCCTTTCCTGCGCTCCAGGATGCTAATGGCAAATACCTGATCGAAAAGCACACTATTCTCACTGCACCATCCATTCAGGTCTTGGATCAAACCCATCAACTGCAACAACAGCGTCAACGCAATCCTGCCACCGAAACGCTGGTGGTGGGCAATCCATTGATGCCGATCGTCACGCCTTATCCTGGTGAGCCATCACAGCAGCTCAACGCCTTACCGGGTGCAGAAGCTGAAGCTAACGCGATCGCCCCACTCCTCAAAACCAAGGCGCTCACAGGCACCAAAGGCACCAAAACCAGCATCAAACAGAAAATGTCCCGTGCCCGCATCATTCATCTCGCCACGCACGGCTTACTGGATGATCTGCGTGGTTTAGGCAGCGCGATCGCCCTTGCCCCTGACCATCCTGGCACCCTCAACGATGGCTTACTCACTGCCGAAGAAATCCTGGATCTGAAACTCAGCGCCGATCTCGTTGTTCTCAGTGCTTGCGATACCGGACGGGGAAGGATTACGGGGATGGTGTGATTGGATTGTCGCGATCGTTCATCTCCGCTGGAGTCCCCAGCATCATCGTGTCTCTCTGGGCAGTTCCTGATGCTCCCACTGCTGAACTGATGACCGAGTTTTACATAAATTGGCAGGTGAAAAACTCGACAAGGCACAGGCACTCCGTCAAGCAATGCTTTCTACGATGAAAGCCCATCCAAATCCCAGAGACTGGGCAGCCTTTACGCTAATTGGTGAAGCGAAGTGAAGTTAGCGGCTGACTAAAACTGCCAACAACGGATGTGAGCGATCGCAAATAAGCAACTGTACAGGGCATTCATATTGCATAACCGCCTCAGAGCGAGAGGCATGAAGGAGTAAGTCACCAAAGATAGCTGCTTACCCCTATTTCTACAAGGAGAATGTAACAATGAAACGCCTCATCAGTCTGGCAATGCTGCTTTCCATCGCCGTGTTAACGGCATCCACTCAGATCGCGCCAGCCCAAACCAGTACTGCTGGCGATCCACGGATCAAAGCCGCCTTAGACAAGCTGGGCTGGAAGTATGAAATTGATAAAGACGGTGATTTCAAGGTGGGGCTGAAACTCGACAATGGTCGCACCCAACTTGCCTGGATTAGCTCCTCTACCGAAAAGTTAGACAACCTGGAAATTCGGCAGGTCATGTCTCCTGGCTTCAAAACGGACGGAGCGTTAGCGGCGCAGGTGGCGAACCAACTGTTGGTCGATAACGCTCGTAAAAAGCTGGGTGCATGGCAAACCTTCAGCAATGGCAAAACGTCGTTAGCCGTGTTTGCTGCCAAAATTCCAGCCGACAGTGATCCGGAGTCGTTGCGATCGTCGTTGGACGCTGTGTTCTATAGCGCCGATGCGATGGAAAAACGCTTACAGGCAAAGATGAGTTCTAGAGTCAGGGGCGATCGCTGGAGCCATCCTGTTCAAACAAGATGAACTCAACGGTGTTTGGTGCTCGATCGCCTTTGCTTTGCGCTCTCTGAGGCTCAGGCTGTCTTTATCATGGAGCCGCGTGTCCTGTTCGTGCGCTTTACTTTGGTGAAAGAGACACGGTACGCTTGAAACGACTGAAAAGGTTACGCGATCGCTGTTTTTGAGGAAAGCCTATGTTGCCTCAGCGTCTGACTGTTTTTGCGGGCATGATCAGCCTTGTCATCGTCGGTGGTCTGCAATGGCATCACCCACTATCTGTGATAGCGGGACCGCGCCTGATCGCAAAGCCTGCGATCGCTCCAGCTTCTTTTCAGGTTGCCAAACCCACCCAAAATAACAAACGCCATCTCAGCGCGGTGTCGTTCATTCCCACCAACCTGCAACAGTCGGCAAATCCTAACCCTGGCAGTCGCAACGTGTTTGGCAAAGATGAACGCATTCCCATGAACTCGTCGAAATACCCCTGGTCGGCGATCGGGCGGATCGATATTGCGATGAACGCCACCACTCTCAAAATCTGCACTGGCACCTTGATTGCCAAGAACATTGTGCTGACGAATGCCCATTGTGTCTTGGATGAAACGACGAAAGACTTCCATCAACAGCCGATCGTCTTCCGCCCAAATTTGATTGATGGGCAAGCTCACGCTCAGGCAAGAGTAATTAAGGTGCTGGTTGGCACCAGGATCTGGAGCGCCAACCCGACCAGGATTGGGCGCTGCTGACGCTCGATCAACCCCTGGGCGAAGCGTATGGCTTCCTGGGCTGGCTCAATGCTGATCTGGCAGATCTGGATGCGCTGAAGCAAACGTTCAATCTGGCTGGCTATTCGGGTGATTTTCCCGAAGAGCATCCGGCAGAGACAGCAGGCGTGCATCTGGGCTGTAGCATTCGGGGTTTGACCGATCGACCAGGTGTGCTTACGCATGATTGCGATACGACGCAAGGCTCGTCGGGTGGTCCCATTTTTGTTTTGCAGCCCGATGGGAGGGCGGTGATTGTGGCAGTCAATGAGGCAGAACGAGTGGATGCAACGGTACACGCACAGCAGGCACCCAAGTTTACGGCAAGTGCTGCCAATCTGGGTATCTCGGCTGCCAACTGGTCAGAGGCTGCCTGTGAGTTAGCACCGCAGCGGTGTCAGTCGCGTTAGGCATTGGTTGCCATCAATGCTCTCGATCAACGACTGGTTGCGTGAGCGGCTTCCCGTTGATCAAAGCCACTCATCCAGATAGAGCATCGATCGTGTCCATCGCTCACCTCAACGTCCTGCGCTTAAGACTGTCTCTGCCGTGAGACTCAGAGCGGGAAAAAGGGACGATACGATCGCATCACTGCCTTGATAAACGCGCTCTTCATACAACCCATCCACCCATTCCAAGACGGTCACTTTCTGCACGATCGGATCTACAATCCAATACTCAGGAATTTGCCGCGCTGCATACTCAGTGCGTTTGTAGCGATAATCGCGGTTCTCCTGTTTTGGGCTAACGACTTCCACAACCAGCGATGGGGGTGGCATATCCTGCGTAATCAGGCAGTGCGTTGCTCCTTCTAAGGCAGTAACCGTTTCTTCTGATAGAACGAGCAAATCAGGTTCTCGTGCCGTTGCCCGTGCCCCGCTCACTGCAATTTGCGCTCCCATCCTCAAGCAGTAGTAAGGAATACCGCTTTGCAGAAAATAAGCAAAGAGAAAGGAGGCAATACGGTTGTTTAGCTCGCTCTCTGTTGGCATGGGAATTAGTTCCCCGTTGACCAGTTCGTAGCGGGTATCTGTGCCATCGTCATAGTGCAGATACTCGTCAAGGGTCATGGGTTTAGAGGCGATCGTCATGGCATTTACCTTCTGTGGGCTGGACACACGTCACTCCATTCCAGGTATTCCGATGATAACGGCTGCGGTTCCTTTTTGGCGCTGCATAACCTGACCTGACTGAGAGTGATAGATCTACGTCGATCGCGCTTTGAACTCCATCAATCGCGTTCTAAACTGGAACGATTCCTTTGGAAAGCTTCGCTAACGCACTTTGAACTGGAACGATCGCGCTTTGAACTCTATCAATCATGCTTTAAACTGAAGAGATCGAGCTTTGAACAAGAACGATCGCGCTCCAAACCGAAACGATCTCACTTTGACCGAGCACGATCGTATCTGAAGCCCGATCGCTCCACCGCTGAAGGTAAACTGTCAAGGTTTGCAGGCGATTAACTCTCTTTTCTGGTTCAACTAACCCCAACTGTGCATAACCTGTCAGCAATGAGAGGGATAGCTGAGTAAAACAAACTGCGGTACTGCCCATGCGCCCTCAACACATCATCTCTCTTGTTTCGCTCTTTCTGGCGGCTCCGATCGGATTACTATTTCCCACACCGTACTCCCTAATCCAGTTGCCTTAGCACAGACCACGCAAGACCGTAAAGCGGAAGCCGATCGACTATTTCAACAGGGGATTCAGCAATATCAGACCAGCCAATTTGAAGCAGCGATCCAGTCCTGGCAACAGGCGTTAAACATCTACCGAGAGATCAAAGACCGCCAGAGTGAGGGTAAGGCACTGGGCAGTCTGGGAATTGCTTACGACTCCTTGAGCAACTATGCCAAAGCGATTGAGTATGAACAGCAATGGTTGGTAATCGCGCGGGAAATCAAAGACCGCTAGAGTGAGGGTAAGGCACTGGGCAATCTGGGACTTGCTTACCGAGACCTGGGCAACTATGCCAAAGCCATTGAGTATGAACAGCAATGGTTGGTGATCGCGCGGGAAATCAAAGACCGCCAGAGTGAGGGTAAGGCACTGGGCAATCTGGGACTTGCTTACCGAGACCTGGGCAACTATGCCAAAGCGATTGAGTATGAACAGCAATGGTTGGTAATCGCGCGGGAAATCAAAGACCGCCAGAGTGAGGGTAAGGCACTGGGCAATCTGGGACTTGCTTACCGAGACCTGGGCAACTATGCCAAAGCCATTGAGTATGAACAGCAATGGTTGGTGATCGCGCGGGAAATCAAAGACCGCCAGAGTGAGGGTAAGGCACTGGGCAATCTGGGACTTGCTTACCGAGACCTGGGCAACTATGCCAAAGCGATTGAGTATGAACAGCAATGGTTGGTAATCGCGCGGGAAATCAAAGACCGCCAGAGTGAGGGAGCGGCACTGGGCAATCTGGGAATTGCTTACCAAGCCCTGGGCAACTATGCCAAAGCGATTGAGTATCAACAGCAATCCCTGGTGATCGCGCGGGAAATCAAAGACCGCCGGAGTGAGGGAGCGTCACTGGGCAATCTGGGAGCTGCTTACTACTCTCTGGGCAACTATGCCAAAGCGATCGAGTATGAACAGCAATGGTTGGTAATCGCGCGAGAAATCAAAGACCGCCAGAGTGAGGGTAAGGCACTGGGCAATCTGGGACTTGCTTACTATTCCCTGGGCAACTATGCCAAAGCGATTGAGTATCAACAGCAAGCATTGGCGATCGCGCGGGAAATCAAAGACCGCCAGAGTGAGGGAGCGGCACTGGGCAATCTGGGAATTGCTTACCAAGCCCTGGGCAACGATGCCAAAGCGATTGAGTATGAACAGCAATGGTTGGTAATCGCGCGAGAAATCAAAGACCGCCAGAGTGAGGGAGCGGCACTGGGCAGTCTGGGAGCTGCTTACTACTCTCTGGGCAACTATGCCAAAGCGATTGAGTATCAACAGCAATCCCTGGTGATCGCGCGGGAAATCAAAGACCGCCAGAGTGAGGGCAAGGCACTGGGCAATCTGGGACTTGCTTACGATTCCCTGGGTAACTATGCCAAAGCGATTGAGTATGAACAGCAATGGCTGGTGATCGCGCGGGAAATCAAAGACCGCCAGAGTGAGGGAGCGGCACTGGGCAATCTGGGAGCTGCTTACGACTCCTGGGCAACGATGCCAAAGCGATTGAGTATGAACAGCAACTCCTGGCGATCGCGCGGGAAATTGGCGATCGGGAGAGTGAAGGGATTGCCCTCAGTAATATTGGTGTTGCGTTTGCAAAGCAGAAACAATCAGAGTTGGCGATCGTCTTCTATAAACAATCAGTCAACGTGCGTGAAACCATTCGGCAGGACATCCGTAGACTGCCCCGCGAATCTCAAGAAACCTATGCCCAATCCGTTGCAGGTACGTATCGTAATCTTGCCGATTTGCTGATTCAACAAGGTCGCCTGCCGGAAGCGCAAGCGGTGCTGGAACTGCTGAAACTGCGAGAACTGAAAGACTTCACCCGCGATGCAGGTATTGACAGTCCCGGCATCAACCTTGCCAAGGTTGAAGCTGCTGCCTTGAAGCAAATTTTGCAGCGTTACACAACGGTTGGGGAGTTTAGCCAGAAAATTGACGAGTGCGAACAGAAGCACTGCCCAGAACTCAAACAATTGCAAGACCAGCGCACCCAGTTGAATGAAGCGGTGAAGGCTGAACTCACCCAGCAGCGGGCTGTGTTGGCAAAGTACTTTTCCACCGAAAGCGCCACGCTCGTGCCCGAAAAACTCAACGCGGAAGCGCGTCGCATCGTCAACGCGCAACCGGGCACAGTATTGATTTATCCCCTGGTGCTGAAAGACAAAATTCAATTCCTGCTGGCACTCAAAGCAGGCGATGGAGCCGTCACCTTCCGTCCCTTTGAAACGCGCGTCAGTGCCGAAACCCTGTTCAAGACCATTCAGACTTTCCGGCAACAACTGCAATCACCGGGCAATCTGACTGCGCTGCAAGCCACCAGTCAGCAGCTTTACACCTGGCTGATCCAACCATTGGAACCGGAACTCAATAATCCCGCCATTAAACATCTCGTCTTTGCGCCCGACAGCACCACCCGCTACATTCCCCTCGCAGCACTCTTCGATGGCAAGCACTATTTGGTGGAACGCTACAGCATCAGCACCATCACCGCTGCCAGCAAAACCGACACCAAAGAAACCTTTGCCCAACTTCCCGTCAACGCCTCCTTTCTCCTAGCCGCTGGAGCCTCTACCTTTGCCAACGCCAACCCATTGGAAAATGTGCCTGCGGAATTGGATGCGATCGTCAAACTGCCCAATCGCCCCAACCCACAAGGCATTTATCCGGGTGTGGAATTGCTCAATACCCAATTCGATTTTGAGGCGCTGAAAGCAAACCTGAAAGGGCATCGGGTGCTGCACATCGCCACGCATGGTAAATTTCAACCGGGTCGTATCGAAGACTCTTACCTCCTGCCGGGACGCGGACAAAATCTTACTACCGCCCTGATTGACCAACTGGGTGATTATGGGCTAGGCGACATTCATCTCGTGGTGCTGTCTGCCTGCGAAACGGCGGTGGGCGATCGCCAGCGATGGCATTGAGATTCCCGGCATCAGCTACTTTTTCCTCAAAAACGAGGTGAAATCAGTCATAGCCTCTCTCTGGTCAGTCAACGATGCCAGCACCAGCTTGATGATGCAACAGTTTTACAAACAGCTTGCAACGGGCAAAACGACCAAAGCGGAAGCCTTGCAGATGGTGCAGCAGCAGTTCATTACAGGTAAACTCACTGCCAAGGATGCACCCGCTCGATCATCAACCCTCGTCCCCAAAGGCAACGCTCAAACTCGCCAGAGCGCTAACGGCGATTTCTCTCATCCGTTCTACTGGGCACCCTTCATTCTCATTGGCAACAGCTTGTAAACTTGCATCCCTGAACCTGCATAACCGTTCTTGCGTGCGAGTGACATGGTATTAACTGTGGCAGGCAGTAGCTTGTCATGCCGTGCGCTTTGCTGCCGCAATGCTATCGCTTCAATTCATCCATCTATACCTGAGAGGAGTTTAGCCATGCCACCCATCAAACGTCGTCATTTTATCCAGTCTACGGGTGCCACCCTTGCCGCGATCGGTCTCAGTCAGGTTGATTTCTTGCATCACGCGCAGCAGTTCGATCGGGTGAATGCTCAAAGCGCACCGCGTAAATTTGCCCTCCTAGTCGGCATTAATAACTATCCTGGCGACAACAAACTGAACGGGTGCCTCACCGACGTGCGCTCAATGCAGATCTTGCTGGAACATCGCTATGGCTTTGACCCCACGAACATCAAAGTTTTGACTGATGCTCAAGCCACACGACAGGGGATTCTATCTGCCTTTGAAACCCATCTGATTGCTCAGGCAAAACCGGGTGATGTGGTGGTGTTTCACTTCTCTGGTCATGGTCATATGGTGCTCGACTCTGACCCCAATCCAGGCTTTACCTACAACAATAAGGGCGTAAACGGAACAATTATCCCCTATGACTTAGACAAAGGTGAACCGCATAACATTCGCAGCATCATGGGGCATACCTTGTTCCTGTTGATGTCTGCCTTGAAAACCGAGAATGTGACGGTCATTCTGGATAGTTGCCATTCTGGTGGCGGGTTGCGGGGTAACACAAAAATTCGTGCGTTCAATTTACGCAATAGCCAGAACAATCAAATTTACATCCCTCCTGCACCCAAAGAGGAACTGGAGTATCAAAAACCTGGCTGACGAAACTGCAACTGTCTGAGTCGGAGTTCAAGCAAAAGCGCAAGCTCGGCATTGCCAAAGGCATTGGCATTGGTGCTGCCAAGCTCGACCAGGAAGCGCAGGATGCTGCCTTTAAGGGGTTTAATGCCGGAGCCTTTACTTACTTACTCACGCGCTACCTCTGGCAATTGCCGATCGCACAACCCCTCGACTCTATGTTCACCAACCTGGAACTCAGTACACAAATGCTGGTGGACAAAACAGGAACGCAGGTGCCGAACTATGAAGCGAAGCCCAAGAGTGCCAATCAGCAGCCGATCTTTTTCGCCACCGCACCCCGACCCGCCGCCGAAGCCGTCATTCATGAATCGCCTCAACCTGGGCAGCCGATCGCCTTCTGGCTGGCGGGCGTGTCTCCCAGCGCCTTAGAGTCCTATGAAACCGGAGCCGTGTTCGACCTCATTGATGCTCAAGGGCAGACGATCGGCGAACTGGAGCAGACAGCCCCACGTCAGGGGTTACAAGCCGCCGGTAAATTGCGATCGGGCAGCATTCAACCAACCAAAGGAATGCTGTTGCGTGAGCAAATTCGCAGCGTACCCACCAATATCAGGCTGAAAGTGGGCCTGGATCCATCCTTAGGTGAGACGTTGCCAACCATTCAAACCTCATTGAGTACCGTAAGTTGGTTAGCAGTCACACCTATGAATCAGAAGCAGCCCGTCGATTACATCATCGGGCGCATGACGACGGAGAATATAAAACGCTTGCAAGCCAAGAATCTCGCTCTACCACCCGCCGATGCTATCAGTCTATTCACGGCTGATCTGACACCCATTCCAGACTCTTTTGTTGCTGGCAATGAATCCACGCAAACGGCAGTCGATCGCCTCCGCCCCCGTCTAAAATCGCTGCTGGCAGGACAAGTATTGCGAGCCATCCTGGGCGATACGTCACCGCTCAGGGTGAGTGCTGACATTTTTCCAGTGGATGCCAACAACAAACCGATCGGGTCTGGTAGAACGCTGACCAGCCGTGGGCTGCAAGCCGCCACGATCACAACGCAGGCAATTAAAACTCAACCGATTAAACTGGGCACAAATTTAGGGGTGCGACTGAAAACAGTGAACGGAGCAATCTCTACGTAGCCGCGATCGTGATTGCCGATTCTGGCGAAATGAACGTCTTATTTCCCTTTGGCTACGAGGTTCCGGATGCGGCTTCGCTAGTTGCAGCAGGCAAGGATTTTACAATCCCAGTCCCCTTTGAGGTGTACGGCACACCGGGAACGCTGGAACTGCTGATTTTGGTGAGTCGAGAGCCGCTCCGACAAGCGTTGCTGGCGCTCAAAACCATTGCTGCCAGAGGTGCCGGAGGGGTTGGGCGCGGTCGCGCCACCAGTTTAGCAGCCGACGAAGCCGATACCGTTGTTAGCAGCCTATTGGACGATGTGAACGGCTTCTCTAAGCGCAGTCCCGGCATGAGACCCAATACACGAGCGATCGACAGTGGTAAACTGGCAGCACTCTCGGCAATTTTTCAGGTTGTGCAATGAGCGCAGTAGTTGTTAATTACCGCAAGCAACAGAACGATATCAACGCGATCGCTCTTGTTGAGTGAATGAGCAAGAGAGCGATCGGGGCTTTCCATCATCACGCGATCGCACTTGAAGTCACTCCAATTTCTTACCACCTTTAAACGCCTGCTGCTAAAACCTTTGCGGCAGTCAGATGCAGTGATGGAAACACATGAGAGACGATTGCCCTGTCTCCTTGATAAACCTGTTCTTCATACAAACCATCCACCCATTCCAGAAGGGTCACTTTTTGGGCGATCGGGTCTACAATCCAATATTCAGGAATCTGCCGCGCTGCGTACTCAGTGCGCTTATGGCGGTAGTCACGGTTTTCCTGGTTGGGACTAACCACTTCCACAACGAGCAGGGGGGTGGCATATCGTGAGTGATCAGGCAGTGTGTTGCCCCTTCTAAAGCAGCAGCCGTTTCTTCTGATAGAACCATCAGATCAGGCTCCCTCGCCGTTGCCCGTGCTCCACTCACCGCAATTTGCGCTTTCATAGTAAGGCGATCAACAGGAACATCAAGTTGCAAAAAATAGGCCAATAAAAATGTGGCAATGCGGATGTTCAGGGTGCTCTCGGTTGGCATCGCAATCAGTTCCCCGTTGACCAACTCATAACGAGTATCGGTGCCATCGTCATAATTCAGATAGTCCTCAAGGGTCATGGGTTTGGTGGCAACAGACATGACAACCTCCTGTCAATTATTTCTGATCATACTGCCTGAATCGATAGGACGGAACTGCATAACCTCACACCAGTGAGAGTGATAGAGTAATGACCATGAGTTTCTCCGCCTGAGAAGGATTCTGTGATGCGCCTTGTCAATGCCAACGTTGCCCTGCTGCTGGCTTGCTCGACGACGATCGCCCTTTGCGCTCCGCCCCTGGCTGGACGATCGCCCGTTCTGGCGCAATCTTCAACACCGTCAGCCACAGACCGCAAAGCGGAGGCCGATCGCCTGTTTAATCAGGGCACCAAACAGCAGGAGCAGAATCAGAATGAAGCCGCGATCGCCACGTTTCAGCGGGCACTTCTGATCTATCGAGAAATTCACGATCGCCCAGGCGAAGGCAAGACCCTGAGAAGTATTGGCGTAATTTATTTCAATTTGAAGGACTATCCAAAGGCGATCGCCTTCGCGCAGCAGGTATTAGACATTGCCCGTGAAATTAAAGATACAGACCTAGAATCCCGTGCCTTAAATAACCTCGGAATTGCTCACCAGAACGCTGGTGATCTAACAAAAGGTCTTGACTATTTGCAGCAATCTCTAGCCGTTGCTCAGAAAGACCAGAACCAGTTCATGGTGCTATCTGCTCTCAAGAATTTGGCAGGGGTTTATCAGGACTTAAAGCAACTGGAAAAAGCGATCGCGGCTCTTCAGCAGGGACTTGCCATTGCCCGTGCAACTTCAAACCTTGCCAAAGCAGCAGACTTTCTGACTTCGTTCGGGGATGTTTATAACAGCCAGGATCAGTATCCGCAGGCAATTGAGTTTTACCAGCAAGCTTTACCCGTTGCACGACAGGCACATGACAAACGGCTAGAAGCCAGCATTCTGAGAGTCATGGGATTTGCTTACTCAAATCAAAAGCAGTATGAGCAAGCGATCGCGACCCATCAACAAGCATTAGCCATTGTGCGAGAGATTCCCGATCCGGCGCAAGAAGCATTTCTTCTCAGTGGGATTGGGGATGCTTACAAAAATCAGAACCAGTACAAGCAAGCGATTGATTTTTATCAGCAGGCATTGATTGCGGCACGAGCGGCAAAGGACAAGCCATTTGAAGCGAATATTCTTGCTGCGATGGCAACCGTTTATTTCTTGCAAAATGATTTCGATCATCAGATCGAATTTGCACAGCAGGCATTATCGCTTCGACGAGAAACAACGGATGAATCGGCGCAACTCAGTTCGCTTGTGCAACTGAGTTATTACCATTGGCAGAGAGGCTCTAATTTCAAACATAGAGGGATGAGTGCAGCAAGGGCAGACTATGCCCGTGTGATTGAGTTGGTGCAGGAAGCATTACCCTTGCCAGAAAGCTAAAAGACTCGAAATTAGAAGCGAGAGCATTGGCTGTCTTGGGAATGCTTACGTCTTCTTTCAGGACTACACCCAAGCGGAGACAACTTTACAGCAGGCGGCAAAGCTGGCGCGGGAGAATCAAGTATGGACGGCTGAAGCGGTTTCCCTATCGGGACTTAGCACGCTCTACGTCACGCAGGGCAACACCCGCAAACAGCTTGAGATTCAACTGCAAAGCGTCGAAAATGCCCGTAAGCAGGATAAACATGAAGAAGCGCTGGCTCTCATCAATCTGGCGAGTGCCTATGCTACTGTCGGGGACGATCAAAAGGCGGTTGAGGTTTTCCAGCAAGCGCTAATTGCCGTAAGGCAGATTGACCTGGCTAAAGTGCTGCCAAATTTGCGAGAAGAAGTATTGACAGTAGAATCACATGTTCTAACAGGCTTAATTTTGAGTTACCGCGTGCTTGGGGAGTTCGATCGCGGACTTACGACTGCCCAGGATCTGTACCGCAGAGCGCAAACCCTTCACAGACCTGATCTGGAAGCCTGGGCATTGATCCAATTAGCTGCGTCATACAACGACTTCAACAATTTCTCGCAAGCAGTCACGGTCAGCCAGCAAGCATTGACAGCGGCACGTCAGGTCAAAGGTAAAAGACCCGATTTGGAGGCACAGGCATTAGAAACGCTGAGTGATGCGTACAGCAAGCAGAATAACTATGCTCTGGCAGAAAAAGCAGCGCAGCAGTCCCTGATGGTTGCCAGACAGTTGGAAGATCCTCTACTAGAAAAGAATGCCTTAGCCCAGTTTAGCCAAATTTACAACAAACAAGGCAATTATCCCAAAGCTTTAGAATACGCCCAAGAGCAGTTAGCCGTGGTGCAAAGGCAAAGCTGCAAAACCTTGAAGTTTTAGCGTGGGGGTCTTTAGTGCCAAATTATATTGCAATTGGGAATACCACTCAAGCAATGGAAGCGGCTCAAAACGCTATCGCGCTTGCTCGGCAACAGCACAATTCTAGGGCTGAAGCACTTGCTTTAGAATACCTGAGCCAGGTGTACAAAGCTCGTGGTGAATACGATCAAGGAATTGAGACAGCACAAACCGCGCTGACAATCAATCGCCAAAACAAATCATTTATTGGTGAAGTGGCAGCGGCTGCCGTTCTCAGTGAAATGTATGAACCCGTGGAGACTACCAAAAGGTGATTGCGGTGGCAGAGCCAAGCTTGATTCTCGCGCAGAAAATTCACGATCGTGACAAAGAAACGGAACTGACCCTCAATCTAGGCAATGCCTACCGCGTGATTGGCAACTATCCCAAAGCCAAAGAATTGCTGGAACAAGGGTTGAAGTCTGCACGAGAACTCAAAATTCCGCGTCTGGAATCGATCGCCCAGGACTTTCTTGGCTACTACTACGTTTCCCTGAATGATTTTCAAACGGGGTTAAATCTCACGCAACAAAGCTACCAGATTGCTCAAACCCTGAAAAGTCCACCCTTGCTGCTGTCGCCTCAGTTTGACCTGGGCGATATTTACAACCGCTTAGGCGATTATCAAAAAAGCCGCGAGTTCTACCAGCAAGCGCTGAAGACATCCCAACAGTTAAAAAACCGTCAGGGCGAAGGCATTGCACTATTTGCTCAGGCTTACACGTACTTTGCTCAAGGGAATGCTCAACAGACGATCGACCTGTCCCAACAGGCACTTGCAATTTTCCGCGAGATTAAAGTTCCGCGTCTAGAAGCATTTGCCAATCGGATGTTGGGCATTGGCTATGGCGAACGCGGTGATGACGCAAAGGCGATGGCATCGGCTCAAATTTTTCTAGACTTTGCTCAAAAGTGCAAAACCCGGTCTTCGAGAAGGATGCTTTAACGCTGCTAGGCGATTTGCACCACAAATTTGGACGCAAGGAGCAGGCGATCGCGGCCTATCAGCAGGCATTAGCGATTTCAAGCGATGATCAAGTTGCGGGTGCAGATTCCGGTATCTATGCGGGACTGGCGAAAATTTATGCCGATCGTAAAGAAACTGGCACGGCGATCGCCTTTTACAAGCAAACCATTAACGGCATTGAACAAGTTCGTCGCCATATTGAAGGCTTACCACCCCAACTGCAAAACTCATTTCTGCAAGCCACCTACGATTTTGGTGGAGTCAAGACGGCTGATATTTATCGTCAACTGGCTGACCTGCTGATTTCTCAAGGACGCATCGGTGAAGCGCAACAGGTGATGGAATTGCTTAAAGTCCAGGAATTGAATGGTTTAAATCCTGGTACGCGCACATCTGTTGCCCGTTTAACTGAACTTGCCCTTAACCCAACTGAACAAGAGATTCAGAAGCAATACACTAATTTGATTGCCTTTGGACAAAAAGTGAAAGATTGTAAACAAGATTGCTCAGCCCTCAAAGCTCAACGTCAAAAACTGTTTGAGCAATTTGAAGCCTATCAGCAAACGATTCAAAAAACATCAGCGACGGCACATTAGTCCGAATTGATGAACGCAACAAAGATTTCATCGCCAGTGCCTCCAAAATTGTGAACGCTCAACCCAACACTGTCCTAATTTATCCTCTCGTCCTGCCCGACAAAATTCACTTACTCTGGGCATCTCAGGGCGGCGTACTCAGCAGCATCACCTGCCCGATCGGTGAAAACCAACTTAATCGCATGGTGAAAGATTTCCAAGATGCGCTGCAATCACCCAGTAACCTCACCTCCGTTAAACAACAAGGCAAAGCGCTTTATGATTGTTTGATTAAGCCCCTGGAAGAAAAAGGCGACTGGGAAAAGAACAAGATCCAAAATTTGGTGATTGCCCCGATCGCGCCATCAACTACATTCCGATCGGCGCATTGTTTGATGGTCAGCAGTTCTTGATTGAACGCTACACCATTTCCAACGTTCTTAATGCAGGATTGACCAACCTGGACGGCAAACTTCCGGCTAATCCATCCGTGTTGGGTATTGGCATTACAAAACCATTGGATAACTTTTCTGCGCTGCCCCAGGTCAAACAGGAATTGCAGGCGATCGTCCGCTCTCAAAACAGCCCGCAAGGCATCTATCCCGGTAGCCTTTATCTGGATCAAACCTCAACTCCCGCTGCCTTTGAAGACAACCTGGGCAACTATCCCATCATCCACATCGCCACTCACGGCGAATTCAATCCCACCAGCCCGAATCAGTCCTATCTATTGTTTAGCAGCGGACAACCAGGCAAAGGAATCCACTACACCGTCAGCCAGATTCAGCAACAAGATGCGCTGAGGAACGTTTACCTAGTTGTGCTGTCTGCCTGCCAAACTGGAAAAGGCGAATCGGCATTGAGTGGCATCGAGATTCAGGGCATGAGTGCCGCCTTTGTGCGCGATCGAGCGCGAGCTGTCATTGCTTCACTATGGAATGTGGATGATGCTAGTACGAGCCTGTTGATGCAGCAGTTTTACAAAACCTTTCAACAGGCAAAATGACCAAAATCGAAGCGCTACGACAAGCGCAACTGAGTTTACTGCAACGTAAAGTAACCACTAAAGATGCTCTAAACCAGCGAGCCACCCTAATTGTTAAAGGTGCGCCACACTCAAATCGCTCTCAATCTGGCGATTTCTCCCATCCCTACTACTGGGCACCGTTTATTTTGATTGGCAACGGGCTGTAAGCCAACAGTAATTTTTCGACTCGCTACTTGTATTTGCTTGTAGCTCATTCCCTATTCTGCTCAGAAAAGAGTGCTTCTAAGTTACGGTAGCCACTGATGATCCGTACAATCTCCACGCCGCCTTCAATTTCTCGGTAAAAATGAGATAAATTTGGAACGACAAACTGCGGAGTGAGGGTGATAGTTCATCCCGCCTGCGCCCAATTTTGGGAAACTGTACAAGTTTGCGGCACTGGGCGTTTATCTGGGCCAAGAACCGTTCGGCTGCATCAAAACCACTATGCTCCGCGATATAGCCCACAATGCCTTCAAGATCGCGACTGGCTGGAACGGTAAACCGATAGTGACTCATTGATCGGCTCGATCGCGATGCTGTTACAGCTTTTCCTGCAATCCCTGAATCAACGCTTCTCCATCAACCACTTCACCACGATCGGCAGACTCGACACCAAGCAAAATTTCCTGGCGTAGCTCCTCAAAGCGTCCTTGATAGATCCGATCGCGTTCCTTCAGTAGCCCAATTCCTGCCTGAATGACATCAGCAGCAGAGCCGTAGTTTCCGTTCTCCACCTGGTTATGAATGAACTGCTCAATCTCTGGTGGTAATAATACATCCATCGTGACTGCAACCTTTGTTCTCAGTGATTCTATTCTAAGGGGAGTTAAGCAGAGAGTCAGTGGCTCTCCATCCCAAAACTGCATAACCTCATTTGTTGAGAGTGATGAATCAGTAAGGACACATCACTTCAGTCACGGAGGCATGATGCATCGATCGCTCGTACAAAAAATCTGGCTACCGTTCATTGTGATGAGTGGCATTGTCGTCGTCGGTATCAGATGGCGTTGGGCTGTGAGGCGATCGCCCGCACCTGAAAGTGACGATCAGCAATCCATTCGGCTCTTGTTAAACACAACCAACCCGGTCGTGCGATCTGTGAAATACAAACCTCGCCATCTGTCGGCCCAAGCACGCGATCGCAGTACACGCTAATCTGTTGATTGCTGTGTGTAGTACCCTTCCTGAGTTCCCTCGCCATCTAAACTGAGAAAGACGTTTCGTTGTGCATACTCAACGCTCGATGTTTACTCCAATCGTTTCATGACTAACGCTTCACGGTATTGGACGCTGCTGCGCTTGAATGCTGCCGGACAGATCAAGCCGATCGTGCTGTCAAACGCGCAGACGTTTTTTCAGCAGCATTTTCCCACTGTCATTGAGCCAGCATCAATGGAGCAAGAGTCACCCGCCGATGCTTCCATTCAGCGTCAACTGTTTGCGCTCCAAGCCTCGACGGATACCCCGATGAGCACTACAGCAGAACTCTGTTTGCGCTGCTTCATCTCGTACCAGATTGTACAGACTTGTACAGCCATCCAAACTCAATTTGGCAACTACTACGGCTTCACGCTGCAAGACCTACTGCCTTACGTGCTGAATGATGAAGGCAAAATACCCGCTGATCCGCAATGCTTGGCGATGCAGCTCTTACAGAACTTTCAACCTACCTTAAGTAGCCTTGCTACCTGGACGGCTCGTACGGTCAAGCAAGATCACGGACTGAATCGAGTACTGGTCGAACATGGACTCTACCTGGTCAGCGATTGGGCGATTTTGAATGACACCAAGCCAGCGCAACTGCCAGCGATTTTGACAAACTTTCATCGTTTCAGTCCAGCTGAGATTGAACATAATGTCGCGTTGCTGGAAAGCTATCGTCGGGTGTATCTGCCCGATCGCCTGAAGCAGCGTCGTCGCCAATGTGCTGAGCCAACACCGGAGCAACTGGCGCGTATGAGCGACTGCTTCCACACTCAAACAGCCCGCTTTTGCCACCCACGACGCTTTTATTACAACTGCAACAGTTGGCAAAGCGCCTGCGCCAATACCGCATTTACAAACGAGGCGGGCCGTTGCCAGCAGAGTCGATCGACACCCCAGCAGGAGCGGTACAAATCGAACAGTTAGAAGCATCTGTCACCGATGATGCCGACGAGCAGCAGCAGTCAGCTTTTCTGCAACGCTATCGTCAATTGTTTTTGGAGAGTCTTGATCAGGCGTTGGCGCAGGTGGTGAGCGATCGCCAGCAAAAAACCAAAAAGCCAGAACACGCCATGCAGTTCACCATAGCCCTGCATTTGTTTTACTGTCAACAGGTGAGCATGACGGCGATCGCGCAACAGCTTGGGGTACGCGGTCAAGATACCGTCACCCGATTACTGAAGCTCAAAGAGTTTCGAGCAGACGTACGCCGGCATATGCTCCATCACTTGCAGAGTCATGTACTAGAGCAAGCCAAAGCGTATTGTGATCCTGAGCGTCTGCAACAGCTAGACGATCAGGTGGAAGCCGCTTTGAACGAACAGCTAGAGGCACTGATGCAAGAAGAAGCGAAACGTGACAAAACCTCGAAAGAGTGCCTATCACCAAGCATCTTCGCGCAAAAACTCTGCCAGTACCTTGATGGCATGAATCTACAAACGCCTTCACAACCCATACCACAACCATGAGTGATGAATCGATGTATACCTTTGATGTTTTGCCTGAGTTTGAGCCGTTAGCACCAGACGCGATCGCGCTGAATCCTGAAGCGATCGCTAGCGCTCTGGCACTCTCGCAGCGATCGCCGCAAGCGGAAAACCAGTGGCAGATCTATTTGACGGCACTGGCGCTCAATGGCTTTGAGCAGTGGTTGGGCGATCGCGCCAGTGAACTCGCATTCCATCGCACCCACTGCACGATTCTGTCTTCTCCCGCGACTGATACCACCACCGCTGCTTGCAATCTCCAGGTCAATGGCTTCCGACTTTGTATCTTTGGTACCGAACGCATCTTTGATGGAGACGTGACGATTCCCCAAGCAGCACTTGACTCTCCTGATTGTGTGGCGCATTTTTATGTTCCCATTGAAGTGTCTGAAGAACAGGCACATATCCTCATCCGGGGTTTCTTACGCTACGACCAATGGCAACAACACCAGACCCATTCACCACAACGGTCTGTGGATGGCATTTATCACTTACCAATGGCCTGGTTTGAACCAGATATAAATCGGCTGTTACTGCATTTAAGCTGCCTGGAACCAGCTGCTATTGCCTTACGACACACCGCACCAACACCGCTCAATCGTGCTGCTACGTCTGCCCCACTGCGCCAACTGCTAGTGCAACCGGCCGTTGGGGTTGGACGTTGGCTACAGCAACAATGGGAGGATGTGACACAAGACCTGAGTGGATTCTTGACACCTCTAGAATTGGCAGGAGCCATGCGCGGCGGACAAGAAACGGGAGTGCGATCGCCGAACACAGATTTTGCCACCCTGCTCACCACGTTGGAGCGCACTGGGGCTGGCAGTGCCACCGAACATGCAAGGAATGTATCGAGATTGGCAGTTTGCTAACTATCCTCTGCGTCTTTATGTTGCCACTGCTCCAATCATCGGCGAGAGCCAGACAGCGGACAACCAGATAACAGAATGGTCACTGCTGCTTATTCTCACGACGCAACAGCAAGTGCCTTTACCATCAGGCATTCGTCTCCAGGTGAGTGATGGTTATGCGTTAATTGGCGAGCAAGTGCTGAATGATGCCACCACGGCTGATTATCTGTATCTCACCGCGATCGGCATGTTAGAGGAACAATTTATCGTCACGATCGCCCTGGCAGATGGCACTGCTATTACCTTACCGCCGTTCCATTATTAATAGCCTTGCCGCACTTAAACTTTTCATTCTTCACCAGGTTCCCATGCACTTTGCGCTTGATATTCAACAGATTGAACAGACCTGTAGCTTCAAATTGTCCTGGGGACGACAGTTGCGACTCACAGCCAAGTTGCCCTACTCAGAGGTGCTGACCACTCGGTATCAGACCTGGCAGGAGGCTTATCTGAGGTTCTATCAGTCGAGCTTGCGGGCACGCGTAGATCAGGGTGGAGCAGGCATTTTACCAGCGGTGGATTGGCGTGCTCGTCTAGTGCAGGCCGAAGCTGCCCTGCTCTCGGAGTTCCATTTTTGGTTGAGCAGTGCTGAACTTCTCCCGATCCGGTCTGCCATTGCGAAAGCGGCTGTAGGCGAGAAAGATGCCACCGATGACGTAGTGGATCTTCTGTTAACCTGCGATGCACCACTATTGGAACGGTTGCCGTGGGAAACCTGGGAACTGGGCACCGAGTTTGGAGCCACCAAGCCCATTCGGCTGGCTCGCAGTCCCATCAATCTGCGGGCTGAGGCGGTGCCGCGAAAACGTCGAGGACGGCTCCGCATCCTGGTCATTTTGGGCGATGAAACGGGGCTGGACTTCAAAGCCGATCGCGAGGCAGTGCAAGCCTTAGCACTGATCGCTGACATTACCTTTGTGGGTTGGCAGTGGGGGCAAGAGCAACCCGATCTCAAAGCCACTGTCTGTCGCGCGATCGCCGATGAGCAGGGCTGGGATATCCTGTTCTTTGCCGGACACAGCAACGAAACAGCCTTAACAGGCGGCGAACTGGTGATTGCGCCTAATGAATCCCTGTTTGTGCAGGAGATTGCCAGACATTTAACGATCGCCAAAGATAATGGGTTGCAGTTTGCCATCTTCAACTCTTGCAATGGTCTGAGCCTTGCCCATGCCCTGATTGATTTGGGCTTGAGTCAGGTGGCAATCATGCGAGAACCGATTCACAACCGTGTGGCACAAGAGTTTCTCATCGGGTTTGTCAATGGCTTGGCGAATTATATGGACGTGCATACAGCCCTCCTGGCAGCGTGTCGCTCGCTCAAGCTGGATAAGCATCTGACCTATCCATCCGCCTATTTGATTCCATCCCTCTTTCGCCATGCGGATGCCCCACTCTTCAAACCAGAACCCGTTGGCTGGCGGCACACACTCAAACAGCTCTTGCCCACCCGACGGACTGAAGCGATCGCCCTCACCGTGCTGACTGTCCTGAGCTTGCTGCCACCCGTGCAAGATCTCTTGATGGAAACGCGGGTGTGGTCACAAGTCCTCTATCGTCAGGTGACGCGGCAACTGCCCAAAACCAACCAGCCGCCTGTGTTGTTAGTGGCGATCGATGATGAATCACTCCAAGAAGGGGGTGTGGAGGCGCGCAAAATCAGTTACCTCGATCGCACCTACATTGCCAAATTGCTCGACAAAGCGCAGGTCCTTCAACCAACCGTGATTGGCATCGATTATGTCTTCAGCAGCCCCAGCCCTGAGGATGATCCGGCGCTCAAGCAGGCGGTGCAACGAGTGATCGCTCAAAACACATGGTTGGTCTTTGGCTCTCAGGAAAGCAACGGACAAGAAGTCAAACAGCTAACCCCGACGATCGCCAGTCCCACTCAAATCCTGAACGGGTATGTCACCTCAACGGGCAGCTACCTAGAACTTTTACCACAGCAGCAAACCTGTGTCGAGGCGTGTCCGTTTGCCTATCTGCTGGCGCTGGCTCACCTGCTCAAAGCCTCTCCTACCGCTGATCTGCCTCAACCAGGCGTAAACAAGCCGCAGCCTTTGCGTGCTCAAGTGATGGCTTATTTGCAATCCCATGCACCGCTCCAGCCACGGGTGCAGCAGCTTCAAGCAGCCCACCTGTCACCGCTCACGTCCCTGTCGCAAGGTTTGGCGCAGGAATGGTTCCATCCCATCCTGGACTTTTCCATCCCACCGTCTCAAATCTATCAGCGCGTATCAGCACACCAATTTCTGGATGCCTCCTTCAAACCAACGTTACAAGCAGGCGGCTTGCCCCGATCGTGCTGATTGCACCGGGCGGCTATAGTGAAGCGGGGGTGGATCAGGCGGGCGGCGATAATTTTGCCATACCCCTGGCGATCGCCCATTGGCGCAGTCAGCAAAAGCCGCCCGTAAAGCAGCCCTGGTTCACCGGAGCCGAGTTTCATGCCTACGCGATCGATCATTTCTTGCACCAACGTTGGGTGATTCCTGTGCCCGATGTTTGGCTGCTAGGGGTAGCGCTGCTCCTCGCCAAAGGCACTGTGATGATTCTAAAATTGCAACGGCGCATTCCACTCCGGCGAGTATGGGTCATGCTAGCCATAGCCATTTACGGTTTGGTTGGTCTGCAACTGTATCTGGCGGGTATCGTGCTGCCCTGGCTGTTACCATCGGTGTTGTTTTGGTGTCTGTACAACCTGTGATGAGGAAAAAAAGCAAATGGAGCATAGACGGCGGTTGGTTTGGCAAACGAGTGGGCTATTGGGTCTGATGGTGGTGACGATCGCCAGCGTTATGGCACTACCTCCGGGGAGTGTGGCGCGTCCCAGTCTGGTGAGTCAACAGTTGTCCTGGAGCGACCTCTGGCACTCACTGCGGCGACCAAGAACCAATAAGGGCGGCAAGGGAGATTTGTGTCTCTTGGTGCCTGCTCCAACAAAGCCGCCTGACGTGATGTGGCACGATCGCCCCTCTTTGTCTGGCAAGGGCTAGAACAAACCATTGGCTTGCGGCGCGCTGGCAGTGAAACCGTGTTTTGGCGGCGCTCGCTGACTCAGCCAGGAACCGTTGTGAACCAAATCCAGTACTCCGGACTACCGTTGCAACCGGGGCAAGCCTATGAACTGCTGCTGTTTAGTTCGCCTACCGCGATGCAGCCTGTGCGATGGCAAGCCTTTACGATCATGGCTCTGGCGATCGTGTCCCTGTAACCACCGCACTGCAAACGTTGACCGCAAAGCTGCAAAAGAGAATGCTAGCGAGGAAACGATCGCGCAGCAACGGGCACGGTATTTTAGCGATCGCCACCTGCAAGCCGATGTGTTGCAGGAAGTTTTTGCCGTGAAAAGCCCCTCGGTTGCGCTCAGGCAGTTCGCAACAGATCTTTCCAAACAATTTTGCAGTTCCCCTTGAAATAAAGGCTCAGAGTGGCTTTGGGTCAGACGATCGCGTATTGCTGTAACTGCACCGCACACTGCTCAAACAGATAATTGACGGCTCCAAACAAGGCTTCTAATTCATAAATTGAATAAGGAATTACGTGACGGGTGAATGACTCGCCTTCCAGTTTGCCAAACTGCCAGGTGGTGCCGTTGGAGGTGATACCGAACACAGTGATCGGTGGCTCCTGATTGAGCCGCTGGGCAGCAATCATTTCTGAGAGACACTGTGCCCAGGCAGCTTCAAAGTTGTCTTGCTTGGCTTCCACCAAGAGCAGATAGGGCTTGTCAAAGACGACTTTTCCCAGGGGCGATCGACTCGCCAGAATGTATTCTGGGAAACCGGACAGTTTGTTATCAAAGTTGAGAGCTTGATGGCTCCAAAGAATAAACTGTTGCCGATACTGCTTCCATACTTCTTTAAGGATGGGATAAATCAGGTTTTCACAGATGGCAAACTCGGAGTTATCCACCACACCTTCGCGCATCATCAGGTACAGGTCGTCCCGAAAGTAGTCAGAAACAAAAAAGTCCAATGGTGCAACAAAATTGGCTTCGGTATAGTACACCTGGTATTGCTGAAGCACGGCACCAATGGTTTTGAATTCGCTGTAGGACATACCAAGCTCTCGATCGCGTTGTTTTGCTTAACTTAAGTGTAGTCCGATCGCCACAGATCCCCGACTTCTTTGTTCAGTCCCAATGCTGCTTGGCGACACCGGATGCAGAAGTCGGGGATCTCGCAGGTACCATCTGACTGGTTCAACACTTAACAGTTGCAGTTCAAAGCTCGATGCTTGGAGTTCAAAGCTCGAGCGCTCTCGTTTCACGTGCGATCGTTCCTGCTTGAGACTGGAATGCTGAAGATTAAGGGTGCGATCGCCACGAAAAAGCACGGCTACCGGGATAATTGGGTACAGAAACCGGGTTTCTCAAGTAACGCTTCAGGGTTTTACCTTGACTTTCCCAAGAAACCCGGTTTCTCTAGTGCATAACCTTCCAACGGTGGGAGAGACGTAAAGCTGTTGAGCTACTACCTTCACAATGCGCCACCAAAATCGCTTCTCTAGACTGCGATGGACATCCACGCTGCTCTCTTTGTGCTTGTTTGCGGGGGCGATCAGTTTGTCACTGGGAGTGCCATTGCGCGGACAGGCTCAATCCCCGACAACTCTCTCAGTGGAGCAGGTTGAAGCTTTGGTAAAAGCTGAGCAATTAGCGAAACAGATGGTGCAGCTTCGTCAGCAGGGCAAGTATAGCGAAGCTATTTCTTTAGGAGAGCAGTTACTGGTAGTTGTTAAACGTCATTTGGGCGAAAATAAACTCCTTGTTGCTGCCAGTCTTAATGGTTTGGCGGTGATTTACCAAGATCAGGGGCGCTTCAGCGAGGCAGCTCTCCTTTTCAAACAGGCATTGGAATTGAGAAAACGCATTCTGGGCGAGCAACATCCTGATGTTGCTGCTAGCCTCAACGGTTTGGCATTGGTGTACCAAAATCAAGGGCGCTACAGTGAAGCTGAACCTCTCCTCAAGCAAGCCTTAGAGATCCGCAAACGTACTTTGAGTGAGAGTCATCCCGATATTGCCATCAGCCTCAATAGCTTGGCAGCGTTGTACTTCAGCCAGGGGCGCTACAGTGAAGCTGAACCTCTCCTCAAACAAGCCTTAGAGTTACGTACACGCAGTTTAGGTGAGACCCATCCTGAGGTTGCCACCAGTCTCAACAATCTAGCAGCGCTATATCAAAGGCAGGGACGCTACAGTGAAGCTGAACCTCTCCTCAAACAAGCCTTAGAGTTACGTACACGCAGTTTAGGTGAGACCCATCCTCTTGTCGCAGCTACCCTCAATAATCTGGCAGCGCTGTATACGAGTCAAGGACGTTATGTGGAAGCAGAAGTTCTCTACAAACAGGCATTGGCATTGAGAAAACGCGCGCTAGGTAAAACTCATCCCGATGTTGCCAGCAGCTTCAATAATCTGGCAGAACTGTACCGGAGTCAGGAACGTTATACCGAGGCAGAACCTTTCTTCAAGCAGGCATTAGAACTGAGAAAACGCACGCTAGGCGAGAACCATCCCGATGTTGCCCAAAGTCTCAACAGTCTAGCAGTGCTGTACCAGGATCAGGAGCGCTACGCGGAAGCTGAACCTCTCCTCAGGCAGACATCAGAATTGAGAAAACGCACGCTAGGCGAGAATCATCCCGATGTTGCCCAAAGTCTCAACAATCTAGCAGTGCTGTACGTCCTTCAGGGGCGCTACTCGGAGGCTGAACCCCTCCTCAAACAAACTCTGGAATTGTTCAAACGTACGTTGGGGAAAATCATCCTGATATTGCCAGCATCTTCAATAACCTAGCAGGACTCTATTACTCGCAAGGAGACTTCGGGCGCTCGTTCGCTTTCCTCACACAGGGAATGCAGATTGAAGAACGGAATTTGGACATTAATCTTGTCGTGGGTTCAGAGCAGCAAAAGCGAGATTACATCTCAACCATTGCTGGAACAACGGATGCTGCCATCTCCTTTCATCTCCAAGCCGCTCTGACTAATCCTGATGCTGCCCATCTTGCTCTCACCGCTATTTTCCAGCGCAAAGGTCGCATCCTGGATGCCCTCACCGACAACCTCACCCGCCTGCGCCAAAATCTCACTCCCGCCGACCAAACCTTACTCGATAACCTTGCGAGCACTCGCACTCAGCTTGCCACCCTCTACTACGGTGGACTCGGCAAACTCACCCCAGAGCAATACAAAAGTCGCATCACCCAACTCCAACAGCAGTCCACCCAACTCGAAGCCGACCTCAACAACCGCAGCGCCACGTTCCGTACTGAAAACCAATCGATTACCCTGGAAGCCGTGCAGAAGCAAATTCCTACTGATGCTGCGCTCGTCGAACTGGTGTCGTACAAAACCTTCAATCCCAAAACCAAACCAGCCGATCGCTTTGGCAAACCCCGCTATGCTGCCTATATTCTGTCTCCCCAAGGCACCATTCAAGCCGTAGACCTTGGTGAAGCAGCCGCGATCGACCTGCAAGCCGAAGCCTTCCGTCAAGCATTGCGATCGCGCGATTCGAGAGTCAAGGCGATCGCTCGCCAACTGGATGTCAAATTGATGCAACCCATTCGGGCAAAGCTTGGCAAGACTCGCAATCTCTTGATCTCCCCGATAGTCAACTCAACCTCATCCCCTTCGCCGCCCTCGTCGATGAGCAAAACCGCTATCTCGTCGAAACCTACAACATCAATTACCTCACCTCTGGTCGTGACCTGCTGCGCCTGCAAACGCCCATCACCAGCCGTCAACCACCCGTCCTGATGGCTAATCCCGACTATGCCGATCCGGGCGATCCTGCTTCCGCGCAACTCGTCCAAAAGGCAGGAGCGATCGCCAGCAACAGTCCAGCCACCCTTGTCGCGTCTACCAATCCCACTGCGGCAAGAGGCACCAACCAACGTTCCACCGACCTCGCCACCCTCCGCGTCGAGGCGCTACCCGGTACGCTTGCAGAAGCCAACGCCATTGTCCCTAAATTGAAAGGCGCGATCGTCCTCACAGGTTCCCGGGCAACCGAAAACGCTCTCAAGCAAGTGCAGGCACCCCGCATTCTACACATCGCCACCCACGGCTTTTTCCTGGCAGATGCTGCACCGACTACCCTCGCCAGTCGATCGCCTATGCTCGCTCCTGTTTTGAATGAAGCCAATAGCTTCGGCGGCATCCGTCCCCTGACCAGCGGCAATACTGAAAACGCCCTGCTGCGATCGGGTTTGGCACTCGCTGGCTTCAACGTGCGGCAAAGCGGCAGCGAGGATGGAGTCCTCACCGCGCAAGAAGCCGCTGGGCTGGATCTGCGGGGCACTCAACTCGTGGTGCTGTCTGCCTGCGAAACGGGCATCGGCAATGTCACCAACGGTGAAGGCGTGTATGGCTTGCGACGCGCGTTTGTATTAGCCGGAGCCGCCAGCCAACTCACCAGCCTGTGGCAAGTCAGTGATGACGGCACTAAAGACCTGATGGTGCAGTATTACGATCGCCTCCTGGCACAACAAGGACGCAGCGATGCCCTCCGACAAACCCAACTCGACTTTCTGCACAGCGACAACTACGCCCATCCCTACTACTGGGCAGCCTTTGTGCCCTCCGGCGATTGGCGATCGCTCCCCTAGCTCACTTGCGTGGAATGGCGTGGATGACGCTGAGCACCCTCACCCCTCAGACACTAACTGTCTGCATAACCTTTTTCGCCTGAGCAGTACAGATGCTTAGACCCGTCATTCCCAAACCACGGAGATTATTAGCAATGCGCCCCAAGACTTGCTCCTTCGCCTTACCACAGCAACGCTTCTGTTCAGCTTCTTTGCCATCCCCAACACCGCTCGGCTGAGCGTTCACGCCGAAGCCCTACACCTCACTCCCTTTATCTTGCAACAAGATCGCAAAGCGGAAGCAGACCGATTGCTGTCGCAGGGAATCCAGCAGTTTCAGACCAGCCAGTTTGAGGCAGCCCTGCAATCTTGGCAACAAGCATTAGACATCTACCGAGAGATCCATAACCGTGAGGGTGAAGAAAAGGCACTGGGGAATCTGGGAGTTGCCTACCGTAATCTCGGCAACTATGCCAAAGCGATTGAGTATCAGCAGCAAGCTTTGTTGATCGCACGGGAGATCAAAGACCGTCAGAGTGAAGGCAAAGCGCTGGGCAATCTGGGAAATATTTACTTAGACTTGGGCGACTATGCTAAAGCGATTGATTACGAACAGCAACTCTTAGCAGTCTCGCGGGAGATCAAAAACCGCCAGAGTGAGAGCGCCGCACTGGGGAATCTGGGAGTTGCTTACAATTCTGTGGGCAACCATGCCAAAGCGATTGAATATGCACAGCAGTCGTTAGTAATCTCACGGGAAATCTATGATCGACAGGGGAAGGTCAAGACCTAGGTAATCTTGGAATTGCTTACAAAGACTTGGGCAACTATGCCAAAGCGATTGAGTACGCACAGCAATGGCTAATGATCTCGCGGGAGATCAAAGACCGTCAGAGTGAGGGTAAGGCACTGGGCAATCTAGGAATTGCTTACGAAGCTCTGGGCGATTATGCTAAAGCGATTGAGTGTGAACAGCAACTCTTAGCGATCGCGCAAGAGATCAAAGACCGTCAGAGTGAGGGTAAAGCGCTGGGCAATCTAGGAGTTGCTTACAATTCCCTAGGTAACTATGCTAAAGCCATTAAGTATGGACAGCAATGGCTAATGATCTCGCAGGAGATCCATGACCAACAGAGTAAAGGGGTTGCGCTCAATAACCTCGGTTTATCTTTCCTCAAATTGGGACAACTTGCTGCCGCAGAGCAGTCGTTCAGGAATGCTATCCAAGTTTGGGAGTCCCTGCGGCAAGACCTAGGCAATAACGATGCCAACAAAGTATCTATTTTTGAGGATCAAGCCCGCACCTATCGATTACTTCAAGAAGTTTTAATTGCTGAACATCGACCCAATACGGCTCTGGAGATTGCAGAGCGGGGTCGTGCCCGTGCTTTGGTGGAACTGCTGGTAAAACGATTGGCAGCGGATTCTGCAACAGATGAAACGGATAGAACTACTAATTCATCTGCTTTATCTGCAACAGATGAAACGGATAGAACTACTAATTCATCTGCTTTATCTGTTTTCCCATCCGTTGCCCAGATGCAACAAATTGCCAAAGCCCAAAATGCCACATTGCTGGAATATTCCATCATCTACGATGACTTTGAAGGAAAGAAGGGAATCGAAGGTCGTGAATCCACTCTCTACATCTGGGTAATCCAACCCAACGGTCAAATCACCTTTCGTTCCGTAGACCTCGATCCCCTCTGGCAGCAGCAAAACACCACTCTAGCAGAGCTAGTCGAGAACAGCCGTAAAGGGATTGGGGTGAGTGATCGCGGCGATCGCGCCACCCTCAAAATCTCTCTAACCCCAGAATATCTACAGCAACTGCACAAACAGCAATCCGCTACCTGCATCAGCTCCATCAACTGCTGATTGAGCCGATCGCCGATCTCCTCCCCACCGATCCCACCGCACACGTCATCTTCATGCCGCAAAACACACTCTTTCTCGTGCCCTTTGCTGCCCTGCAAGACAAGTCTGATCGCTACCTGATCCAGCAACACACCATCAGCATCGCCCCTGCCATTCAAGTCCTGGGTCTCACTCATCAACAGCGCCAAACCCTCCAACCCGCTACCAACGTTCTGGTGGCAGGTAATCCCATCATGCCGCAAGTCACCGTTCCAGGAGCCGATGCGCCTTTGGTTCTGCCCGACCTGCCTGGTGCCAAAGACGAAGCGATCGCTGTTGCTAAAAGCCTCAATACCACAGCGCTTATTGGCAAGCAGGCAACCAAACACGCGATCGTGCAGCAGATGCAAACCGCTCGCATTATCCATCTGGCAACCCACGGACTACTGGATGATTTCAAAGGCTTGGGTGTACCGGGAGCGATCGCCCTCGCTCCTGATGGAAACGGTCAACCGAACGATGGCTTGCTGACTTCTGATGACATTCTGGGCATGAAGCTCAAAGCCGAACTGGTGGTGCTGAGTGCCTGCAACACGGGCAGAGGCAAACTCACGGGTGATGGGGTGATTGGACTATCGCGATCGCTCATCTCCGCCGGAACACCCAGCGTGATGGTGTCCCTCTGGTCTGTGCCCGATGCACCTACAGCAGCATTGATGACAGACTTTTACCAAAGCTGGCAAACAACCCATCTGGATAAAGCGCAGGCATTACGGCAGGCAATGCTCAACACGATGAAGAGTCATCCTGACCCCAGAGATTGGGCAGCCTTTACCTTGATTGGTGAAGCACAATAGTCACGACAACGTAGGCATTGATTGGCTGCGATCGCCTCTACCACTGCATTGCAACTAGCATCGTCGATAAATTCTACGCTTACCCCCTTTACATACATGAATAGGATAAAACTTTTTACCCTGGCTACCCTACTGTTAACGCTTCCGGTCAGCTTGATGCTTTCCACTTCCCATGCCCCACTTTCCACAGCCTCTGCCCTGGCGCAAACCATTGATGCCCAACAAAGCGAAGCCGTTGGCGAAGCCTTGCGTAAAGCAGATCGCCTGAATCAGCAAGGCGTGGAGCAGGCTGGAACGGGTCAGGTGGAAGCAGCCATTCAATCGTTTCAACAAGCAGCCGCAATTTACCATGCGATTCAAGATCTCAAAGGTGAGGAAGCGGTGCAGGGCAATCTCGGTATTCTCTATGCCAATCAGGGCGACTATGCTAGGGCAATTGCCTCCCACAAGCAGGCGTTGGCGCTTGCCCAAACCATTCCTTACCCCAAGGGCGAAGGCGCAGAATTTGGCAATCTGGGCGTTGTTTACTACGCGCTGGGAGAATATGACGAGGCGATCGAGGCTCATCTCAAGGCATTGGCGATCGCACAAAAAATCAATGACTCCAAAGGCGAAGCCGCAGACTTAGCCAATCTAGGCAATGCTTACTATGCTCTGGCAAATTATGACAAGGCAAGTGGCTACTATCAGCAGAGTTTAGTCATCAAACAGAAAATCGGTGATCGCCGAGGTGAGGGGCGTACACTCAATGCACTGGCACTGGTTCACTACCAGAAAGGCGACTATAACCAGACGGTGCCATACCTCCAGCAAGCGCTCGCGATCGGGCAGGCACTCCGCGACCCTCAGATTCTAGGAGCCTCTTGGCGAGATTTGGGTCGAGTGGCGCTAGACCTCGGCAAGTATGACAAGGCGATCGAGTATGAACAGCAGGTGTTAGAGCTTGGACAGCAAACCAACGATCCGTTGAGCCAGGGCGTCGCCTTGAGCAATTTGGGAGCCGCTTTCTTTAAAGCAGGGCAGTTTGCCAAATCCGAAAGTGCGTTGCGAGCTAGCATTCAGCTTTGGGAATCGCTGCGAGCCGGACTCGGTAACAATGATGCTAATAAGGTTTCCATCTTTGAGACGCAAACCGGAACCTACCAGTTACTCCAACAAGTCCTGGTGAGCCAAAGTAAAAGCGATGCTGCACTTGAGATTGCCGAACGAGGACGTGCCCGCGCGTTTGTCGAACTCCTGGCAGGAAACCTGGGCAACCAGCCAGATGCAACCAGGCAGTTGATGCTTGCCCCACCGACGTTGCCACAGATCCAACAGATTGCGAAGGCGGCGAAAGCAACGCTGGTGACCTATTCGATCATCAATACCGAGCGGCGCAGTGATGCCTCAGCGCTATACATCTGGGTGATTCAGCCTACGGGTGCCATCACCTTCCGTCAGGCTGACCTCAAACTTCTGAGCCAACAACGGACGGCTTTACAGGATCTGGTGCTGACCAGTCGTGATTCAATCGGGGCAAGAGGTCTATCGGTTCGGGGTGCCACTCTGATCATCCCGACCAATCTGGCAATTCTGCAACAGAACCCGACCATTGCTCAAAAAAGCTCCAGCAACTTCACCAGCTACTGATTGACCCGATCGCCGATCTGCTGCCCACTGACCCCAACGCCCATGTCATTTTCATGCCTCAAGGTGCGCTCTTTCTGGTGCCGTTCCCGGCTTTGCAAGCTGCCAACGGCAAATATCTCATTGAACAACATACGCTTTCGACCGCGTCTTCCATTCAAGCCTTAGACCTGACCCGGCAGCAACAAAGAGTGCAGAACCGAGAGGCAGGCACTGGGAAAGCCTTGATTGTGGGCAATCCAACGATGCCTCTGCCCGATCTCATGCCACTACCCAATGCCGAAGCAGAAGCGATCGCGATCGCGAAGTCCCTGGGCACCGCAGCCATCACGGGCAAGCAGGCAACGAAAGCAGCGATCGTTCAGAAAATGCCGCAAGCCAGCATCATTCATCTGGCAACGCATGGACTACTGGATGACATTCGTGGTTTGGGAGTGCGATCGCCCTTGCGCCTGATCTGGGAAAGCCAGCAGCAGACTCATTGGGACGCGCCAATGGGTTACTTACGGCTCAAGAAATCCTGGGCATGAAGTTAAAGGCAGATTTAGTCGTGCTGAGTGCCTGCGATACAGGACGCGGACGCATCACAGGTGATGGGGTCATTGGGCTGTCGCGATCGTTTAGCTCTGCTGGCGTACCCAGTGTGATGGTGTCCCTCTGGTCTGTGCCCGATGCGCCGACTGCCGAGCTAATGACCAATTTTACCAAAACTGGCAGGAACGTCATCTGGACAAAGCGCAGGCATTACGACAGGCAATGCTCAATACAATGAAAACTCATCCCAATCCGATCGACTGGGCAGCGTTTACGCTCATTGGTGAAGCGCAATAGTCAAGACAATGCAGGCATTTACTGAATGCGATCGCAGGCTTTCCAGTCCTGTGATTCCTGATTGACTGCGATCGCGATCGCTTTATTCTGCCTCTCCAATCAGCGTGAAAGCAGCCCAATCTAAGGGATCAGGATATTTTTGCTTTGTTGCCTGCATTGCCTGTCGCAGGGCGATCGCTTTGTCAGGCTGCTGCTGCAAATGACGGTAAAACTCAGTCATTAAAAAGGCAGTGGAGGCATCAGGCACTTTCCATAGCGAGACAATGATGCTGGGTACTCCGGCGGTAATCAAAGATCGCGATAATCCAATCACGCCATCGCCTGTAATCCTGCCTCGTCCTGTATCGCAGGCGCTTAACACGACTAAATCGGCATTCAATTTTAGATCCAGAATTTCATCGGCGGTGAGCAAGCCATCGTTGTCTTTGCCTGTGCCATCAGGGGCAAGGGCGATCGCGCCAGGGATACCCAACCCTTTGAAGTCATCGAGTAAGCCATGAGTCGCCAAATGAATCAAGCGGGCATTTGCCATTTGTTTCACGATCGCTGCTTTGGTGGCTTGCTTGCCGATGATGGCTTTTGTCTTCAGCAAAGTAGCGATCGCGTTAGCTTCCGTTTCAGCGCCTGCTAAATTGGACAACTGTTCCAGGTCTCCTCCCACTTGAGTTCGCACTCTGGGCATGGTGGGATTGCCGACAACTAATGATGCTTGCTGTTGACTGCCCGATCCTCTACTTTTTGCGCCGCTGCCTGTCGCGTCAGATCGAGGACTTGGATGGAAGGTGCGGTCAGAATGGTGTGTTTTTCAATCAGAGCGGTGCCGTTGGCATCTTGCAACGCGGGAAAGGGGACGAGAAAAAGCTCACCCTGGGGAATGAAGATGACGCGCTGATTGGGATCGGTGGGGAGGAGGTCGGCGATCGGTTCAATCAGTAGCTGGTGGAGTTGCCGAAGCTGCTGTGCTTGCTGGTTACGGCTGAGTCGTTCTGCGTCTGGAGACGACTTAACAATGAGCGTGGCGCGGCGACCTCTAGCGCCAATGGCTTGACGAGTGAGATTAACCAGAGCGATCAGAGAAGACTGTTGCAGGCTCAGATCGACTGTGCGAAATTCAATCTCACCTGTGGGTTGAACAATCCAGACAAACAGTTTTTTCCACTCGTTCTGTTTGAATGCTCCAGGCAATGGATCGATGCCGATCGAGTAAACAACCAGCGTTGCCTTGTGTTGTTGCGCAGTCTGTTTGATCTGCTGAATGGAGGGAAAGGAAGCTGTGGTAACTTCTGGTTGTTTAATCTGTCTTCTTCTCAACTGTTCGATAAAGACACGGGCGCGTCCCCGTTCAGAAACCTCTAGCGCGGCTTCTGGCTTGTTTCGGGCAATTAGAACTTCTTCGAGCGATCGATAAGTTTGTTGCTGTCCATCAAAAAATGAGACTTTAAGATCATCTTTTGATTCAAAGCTTGTACGAAGAGACTCTGAAATCTTAATCGCCTCAAACAAAGTTTTTCTGCTTGTATCAGAGCGCCAGACAATTGAAAGGCAGAACCTAAAGATTGAAGTGCCAGACCTTCCTCACCTACTTTCTTGTCTCTTCGAGCAGCCATCAGGCTTTGTTGATGAAACTCGATCGCCTGAGCGAAATCTAGATTTACGAAATAGGCATCTCCTATTTCTAATAATACAAGAGCCTCAAGACTCCGAAGCCTAGAGTCTTGCTGAATTAGCTGGAGAGCAAGCTTTCTATAGGCGATTGCTTTTGCATTTTGAAGATATTTATATGAATTACCCAGATCTATTAAAATATAGACCTCTAAACGTTTTAATGAGGTTGAGGAATCTGAGAGATGTATATCCTGACAAATTTCTTTGACAGCAGAAAGGGCTTGATGAAGAAATTGAATTGCTTGATTGATTTCCGCTGATGCATAATACCTATAATATTCAGCAGAACTATTAAATTCTGTAGGTTCTAATTTTATGGGCTGCCCAGATAACCCAGCTAAGATAGTCTGGCGTCGATTAGATAGTCCATCCTCTACTTTGCGATCTGCCAAGTAGTTATATGTTTTTCCTAGCAAAAGTAACGCCTTGGCTTTTATCTCAGAAGAACTGGCTTCTTTTGCAATAACCTTAGCTTCCTGAGAATACTCAAGTACTTTATTTATATTTCCCATATTGCCATAATTTATTAATAGCATTCCAATCGCTGTAACCTGTCCCGCAAAATCATTTGTCTGTTTTGAAATCTTCAAAGATTGTTTGGCATATTCAGTTGATTCAGCATACTTTCCAATTTCCTGTAGGGCAGCCGCTAGCATATTAAGACAGCTTTCTTCTAGATCTGGAGAGTTGCCTTTTCTGGCAATGATTAAGCTCTGATTTAGGTAATCAATTCCTTCACGATATTTACCAATTTTGTTATATGCTCCACCAAGACCAGCAAGAGACATTGCTTGCCCAGCCAGATTATTTATCTCTTGGCTAATCAGCAGTACCTTGTGAAGAGAATTAATTTCATCCTCATATCTTTCCAGGTATTGATAGGAAACTCCAAGATAGATTAAAGTAGCTAGTTCGCGGTTTCTATTTTGTAGCCCCCGATAAAGCGTTAGAGCCTGTTGACAAGTCTGAATTGAATTTTCAAAGTCACCCTGTTGAAGATAATTACTGCACATATCATCTAAGACATCTGCCCTGTCAGAGCTGCTCTGGATTTTTTCAGCAAGAGCTAATCGCATTTTGAAGTAGTTAGTTGCCTTAGAAAAATCTCGCAGCGATTTATACAAGAGTCCTAGATTTGCGAGAGTCTTACTCTCCATCTCAACATTTTGACTACTCTGTGAAACAGTCAAACTCTGTTCGTAAAATTCAATCGCTTTTGCAGATTTTTTCAAGCCTTCATAAGCCGATCCAATATTGTTCAGCGCTCTCGCTTCTAAGTTTCTGTCTTTAATTTCCCGTGCAATTTCGAGTGCCTGTTGCTGGTGCGCGATCGCCTGGTCATACTGCTTCAGCGCCTGGTAAGCATTGCCTATACTCTTAAGCGTTTGTCCTTCCGCCGCACGGTCTTTCAGGTCTCGATAACGCTTCAGTGCTGCCTGCAAGGTTGATAACGCCGCCTCTGGTTGATTCGCCGTCAATTGCTCATTGCCTTGCTTCAGCAGTTGATCTGCTTGCATTCTGTGAGCGTCAGGGGATTGTGCAGCCATAGGGAGAACGCCAAGGGTGAGATAGAAGGGAGACGCGAAGGAGAATAAGGCAAGGGTGAACAGACTTAAAGACCGGAGGCGCAGCGGCATTGGTTAGTCCCCAGCAGAAGAAAAGCGGTTACTCAACACTGTATCCCTCTCCATTGCAAACGTCTATGCAAAGAAAAGAATGGCGGGAAAAGGGTTGAGGCGATCGCCGCTGGTTGTCCTGTGACGAGCCATCAATGCTGGCAAAGCAAGCACGGCTTTGGATAGCGATACCGGTTTATCTCGATCGCCCCGGTACCAGTGAGACTCAGCCACGCATCGCCTGTCTCGTTCAGAGTGACATCCCTTCTGCCACGAATCAGTCATGGCTCAAAGCGATGGCATCCACAGCCTGCTTTCCATCACTTGCTGTCAAGGTTTTCACAATCAACGTTTAGCTTTTGCATAACCGCAAGCCAGCGAGAGGCACGTAGCAACAGCAAGCCAAGGAGGCACACCATGAAACCTTTATTCATCGCGCTCATGTCAATTGCAGGTGCGGCGTTAGTGAGCACTACTGCGATCGCTCAAGAAACCACTGCTACCGTTGCTGCCAACTTTAGCCAGAGTCCCACGTTGCTAATCCAGCCACAGACAGGTGCTTTGGTTGATGGTGCTGCTGCCAAACGGGTGACTGGAGCAGCCGCAAAACTACAACCTGTACAAAGCCCGATCGCGCTACGTCCCGTTATCATTGACCCACAAACCAGTCGCGGCAGGCTTCTGGACCTTACGAAGTCCATTAATGCTGACCTCAGCCAGCGGTTTCAGCCAGCCGAGGCGATGATCTTCATTCGGTTGCCACTGTAGCGTTGCGATCGCTCCATCAACGGCGGCGATGGGCATTGGACTCACCGCTTTTTTGTGGGTAAACGGCGATCGCTACAGCCTAATCCCAATCAAGATAAACGGTGCCAAATACTGGGGATGAGAAGCCCGGAGCCAATGCATTGGCAGCGCGTATTCCTGGCAGAAGTTTGGGTATCCGAGTAGCGCGTTGAGAGGCATGAGTTGGATTGGCAGTGTTACCCGCCAGGAGGCTGAGTTGCGCCTGTTGCAATGCCTGTACTGGCGTGAGCTTGCCTTGCTGAAGCAGGATGTAGAAGCTATCTATCAATGTCTGAGTGCGCTAGTGATCACCGTCTAGAGCGAGGCAATCGCTCCTCATTCTGCATAACCTCAACGTTGCGAGAGGCATGACTGAACAACCCAAGCTAAGGAGTTCAGCGTATGAAGCGGTTTCTTTCCAGTGTTTGTCTGACGGGCTATCTGTTGGCGACTGCCAGCCTCACCTACGCCCAAACCAGCAAACCTACCTCACCCCGACGCATTCAACTGACCCAGCCTGCCAGTGCGTCCAGCGACCTGTATTACACCTTCTATGGTCAACGCATTCCGCTTGTGCTGCGGCGAGACACGATCGCCGTTGCCTTTAAACTGCAGCCTCGCACTCGTGGTGATTTTCGTCCTCTGTATCAGCGACTGCAACAAGACTTGCAGAGCAGCACAAGTCGTAGCCTCAATACCAATCCATCCCAGGGCATCGAAGTAAAACCGTTAGGAGGCGACTATGCCCTCGTCAAATTCCCAGCGGGGACACGCAGTCTCGACTCTGGCGTAACGCAGCGCGTCCAGCAGCAGCCCTATGTGGAAAGCACCTTACCTGTGCTGGCACGGAAAGAAGGGAATCAGATGCGCGATGAAACGATCGTCCTGCCCAATGAAATTCTGGTTAGCTTCGATCGCGGGCTGTCCACCAGTCAGATCCAAAGCTTGCTTGCTCACGACAATCTGGAAATCGTGCGTCCGCTCCGCTTTACCCAGAACCGTTACATTGTGAAAGCCCGTACAGCAGCAGGTGTGGGGCTTTTGGCGATCGCCAATCAACTGCATGACCTGCCAGGGGTGCAGTCCGCGACTCCGAATTTCATTCAATCCCTTCCCTTTGGCGTTCAGGAGCAGATGCAGGGACTGACCGCTGCGATGCCTGAAACGGCAGACCTGAACCAGCGTCTCGCCAGTCTCTCACCTGCTCCGAAAAGTCCCTTTCCCATTCCCTCTTGCCGCTCCAGTGGCATCTCGACAGCAGACCAGAGCGCGGCAGGTTTCCGCGTACCGATCTTCATGCGGTAGAAGCATGGCAGCACAGTAGTGGGGGACGGGGCGTGACGGTGGCTGTGATTGATAGCGTCATCCAGTGGGATCATCCCGACCTGGCAGCGAATGTCTACACCGTGGGGAATGTCCGCGACAAGCTGGCGGGCGAAACCCACGGCTGGGATTTTTCCGGCGACAACGGCGGCGACCCTGATACTCGCCTGAGCGCAACCGAACTTGCCGAACTGCGCCCTGATTTCCAGAATACGTTTCAATTGTCTGATGCAGACTTGTTGAACCAATACGACGGACTCGCCAAGCAGGTCAAGGCAAAGCGTCCCGATTACTCACCCCGTCAAGTGGCTGCGGCGATGCGGAATTATATTCGCAGTACGATCGCCGCTGAATTTCATGGCACCTGGGTTTCTGGGGTGATTGCGGCTCATCCCCAGGGCGATCGCGGCGCTGTGGGAGTTGCTCCCAACGCTAAACTACTGCCTGTTCGGGTGTTTGGACTGGGCGGCAAAATTGCTTCGGATAGCCTGATTGAAGCGATCGGCTATGCAGCAGAACGGGGAGCCGATGTCGTTAACATGAGCCTGGGCGGATTGTTGCCGGATGAAGACCTGACGGATCAACTGTTTCATGTGCTGGATACCCACCCCAATCTGCTGATCGTCGCGTCGGCTGGTAATGAAAGCCTGGATGGCACCGCCTTTCCAGCCGCGATTCCCGGTGTGGTGTCTGTGGGTGCGACCAATTTGAATGGCAACCGATCGTTCTACAGCAGCTTTGGTGGACGGTTGGATGTCGTGGCTCCGGGTGGTGAGACCACGCTCAAACCCCAGGGTGGCATTCTCACGACCGGGGGCACAGGTGCTGCTGGTTTTTGGGAAGGCATTGCCCCCGAAACAAGGCTGGAGTATGGCACTCGACCCTCTGGGGAACTATGTGCAGGTGCAGGGTACGTCCTTCTCGTCGCCTAACGTGGCGGGTGTGCTGGCATTGATGCAGGGCGAGAATAAAGATCATCGGCTGAAGCGCGATCGCTTAGTCACACTGTTAAAACAAACGGCAAGCTATACCAACCTCGCGGTGTCACAGGCGGATGCTAATCGCTATCGGCTCCAAGCGGCGATCGGCTTTGGCACCGCGATCGATTTTCCCTTCATTCGCCCCTCTGGGGTGTTTGGTCAGCCCCATGTGGTTTCAGCGCAGCAGTATTACTTCGGCAGTGGGCTGGTGAATGCCGATGCAGCGGTGCAGGCAGTCGCACGGGCACGGTAACGCAAGTTGGGTGCGGCTTGAAACGCTGGCATTTGAGCCGCAGATGCGATCGTGCTTGTTTCAACCTTGATGGATGAGCTTCAAAGTTTCAGCAGTTGTGTTCAACGCTGAAACTTTTTCATTTTAAAGCGCAATGTTGCAGCCCAGAACGCGGACAATCGAGCCTGGAACTCGAAGTTTGGCGTTCAGAATGCCATCAGCCGTACTCGAAGCTGAACCGATCATGCTCCAAACAAAAACGATCGCGCTTTGAATGGAAACGATCGCACTTTAGATTGAAATGATCGTGCTTTGAACGAGAACGATCACGGCGTTAGACGACGCTGCTGCCTTCCCTAACTTCTAGCCTGACCCGTTGCCAATTGCATGAGAGGCTATTTGGAGCGATCGCTCAACCATCAGTCTCTCACTCCCTACGTCTGCATCCGTTTCCCATCCGCTGCCACGTTGCCGCTACAAGCCATTCCCAATCAAAATAAACGGTGCCCAGTAGTAGGGATGGGAAAACTCTGAAGGGGCATTGCCGGAACTTTGAGATCCGGGTGGCAGTAGAGGTCTCGCAGAGGCGCGTGGGGACGCATTACCAGTAAGTTTGTTTTTGAGAAGGCTGAGTTGCGCTTGGCGCAGCGCTTCGGCTTTGGTCATTTTACCTGTGGCAAGATTTTGATAAAACTGTTGCATCAGTAAACTGGTGCTGGCATCATCAACTGACCAGAGCGAAGCCATCACCGACTTCGCGCCGTTGTTGAGAAAGTAAGAACTCACGCCGGGAATTTCAATGCCTTCATCTTCGGGGCTACCCAGTGCCGTCTGACAAGCCGACAGCACGACTAGATTGACATCTTGTAGATAAGGTCCCAGCGTCCGAATTTCGGCGATCGGAAACTTGCCATCTCCTAACAGTAAAAAGGAATCGTTCTTCCGAGATACAAATTCGCCGTGGGTGGCAATATGAAGGATCTGGTGCCCGGGTAATTTCTCCTTTAGGCTTTGGCGAGTGAATTTGCGATCGAGCACGGTTTCTCCTGGATAGATGCCCGTTTGTCGCACGATCGCCGCCAGTTCTTGGGGCACGTTTAGTAGTGCTGGGAAGCCTTCTGTGGCTTGAGAAACGCCCATTGCCAGCACGGAAGTGGCATCCACCGTCTTGGGTAAGGAACCCTGCACATTCTCAGGGGCTTCGGGGAAAGCACAGTAGAAATAGTGTATTTTTCAGCCAGGTATTGTTTGCCATCGAACAACACACCCATTGAATGTAGCGGGTGACGCGATCGAGCGCGAAAACAAGGTTAGTGATTTTGCGGTCTGGTCGCTGCTCTTGAGCAATGATTTTAGTTTCAATCGGTTCAATCAATTGTTGATACAGTTGATGGCTGAGTGCTTGTAACTCTTTAACGTTAGAGTTGCGGTCTTCTAAATGCTGGCGGAGTTTGAGGACGAGATTGCCCAGGGTGCGGCGATCGACCTTTGCTTCAAAGCGAGTCAGAAGGCTGCCGTCTGCTGCCACTAGAATCCAGACTTTGTTTTCTAGCACCAGGGGAGAAATGACAAGCGTGCCGGGTTGCTTTTGGATGATGGCTTGGGCACCTGCACGGAAGCGATCGCTGTTGCTCAACACACAGTTTTCTTCGTCTGCCTGATGGCAGCGATCTTTGACTGCCTTCTCCGTGGGAACGATCGCAGCATTAAATGCCAGCATTTGTTGTTCTAATTCTCGCCTCAGTTGCCGACACGTTTCACTGGCTTGAGCGCCACAATCTTTAAGTTTCTGGCTAAAGGCGATCAGGCTAGTATGCTTTGCAATCAAGGCTGTTTCTAAATTATTTAATGCCACTTCTGGCGGCTTTTCCTGGCTGCGAATCGGTTGGGTAAAGTCTTTGATTTCCTGCTCTTTCAACAGTGCCAGCACGTTTTCAGCTTCGCCCAGCCGCCCTTGAGCAATCAGCAGGTCAGCCAGTTGACGGTAAATATCAGCTGTTTTGACATCCAAGATGCCAAAGCGAGCATCGAGAAAAGACTTTTTAGATCAAAAGAAAGCCCCTGGAGGTTTTGCCGTTTTTGTTCAATCCCATTGATGGCTTGTTTGTAGAAGGCGATCGCAGTAGCTGACTGGTTGAGGCTCGTATAGACCCGCGCCAATCCAGCGTAGATTTCCACATTGTTGGAGTTGGGTTGAGCAGCAAGAGCCGATTGATAGGCAGTGATCGCCTCTTGAAACCTGCCAAATTTGTGATGCAGACTGCCAAGAATCGTCAATCCACCCTTTTGGATCACAGGTTGCTGAAGTTGTTGTCCGATTTTTAAGCTGGCTTGGACGGATGCCATTGCCATTACTTCATTGCCAAGTTTGGCATAGCCCAAAGCGGCTATTTGAAGGGGAGCTACATCATCAATTGAACCACGCCTTAGGGTCGCATCCAATGCTCTTTCTGATACCGCTACCGCTTCTTTAGGATTGCCTTGAAATAGTGAAAGTTGAGCAAGCTGTCCCAATGTCCCTGCTATATAACTTGGGACTTGACTTTTTCTGCCTCAGTCAGTGATTGCTGGAGTAACTCACGACTAGTTTTATAATCACCCAGAGTTGTATAGGTTAAAGCAGGTTCTCTTAAAGCTAAGGAGCGACTTGCGGCATTAGGCAGTTTTTTACTGAGCATCACGATTTGGTTGAGGGTTTCTAACTCTTTTGCCGCGTTGCCCTGGGCGGCATAGAGACTGCGTATCTTATCTAAGACATCGATTTCCGGCTGGTGATCAAGGCTCTGAAGGGCAATCTTCAATCCTTGTTGAGTAGTTTCCCAAGCTTTGATGTAGTCTCCTTGGACTGTGTGTATCTCCGTCAGTGCCAAAAGAACTTTTAGTCTCAAATCTTCTTCGGTTAAAACAATTGGGGTTTCGATGTTTGTCAGCAGTTTGTCAGCCTGTTGGATTGTTTCTAAAGCCAACGGTAACTGATCGCGCCTAGTGTAAAAATTCCCCAACTCGATCAGTGCCACTACCTCCTCCTGAGGAATTCCAGAGGTATGGGCAAGTTGAACTCTCTGTTGGGCTATTGTCAAGGCGTTGTCGAATTCTCCCAGTTGCTCATATTGCAAGCTAAGAGAGTTAACTAAAAGGAGACGACTGCCCCAAAATGAAGGGCGAAAATCAGGTTTAAGTTGTTTAGGATCAATCGCTTGATATTTATCAAGTGCCTGCTGAACAAGTTCGATCGCTTTTCGGATATCGCCAAACAGCGTATAAGTGAGAGCAAAGCCATTTAAAGAGACGACCTCATCCAATGGGCTGAGACGTTGAGAAATTTCCACATTACGACGGTGGACTTCTAAGGCTTTCTGATACTCCCCGTGAATTATAAACACTAGCTAAGACTGTCAAAGCTTTACTTTCATATTCAAGGTCTTTGGCTTTTTGCGACTTCTATAGATATTTTAGCCGCGTCTTCTGCCTTCGCAAATTCATTTGATTTCAAATGTGTAGTTGCAATACCAAAATGAATGATATTTTGTATCCTTAAAATATTCTTTTGTTTATTGAGATCATTAAGTTCTTTAGCTAGCTGTAATGCTTGTGGAACCAATTCTAAAACTTGATTGGATATAGTTAGACTAGATGCATATTTTCCCTGCTCTGTATACTTGGAGCTAATGACACTTTTGAAGCTCATGAGTTGACCCAACGCATACAGTTGCAAAGGCTTTGTGTCAGAAAACTGCCGGAAAATTTCTAGCGCCTGCTCATAAAGCTGTACCGCTTTAGCGGTATCTCCTGCCGCAGCATAACTATCTGCGAGAAATACATAGAGTTCTATGTCAGATTTCGTCGGTCGTTTAAGCGCCTTGGAAAGTTGTAATGCTTCTTGCAACACTTGAGTGGCACGTCGAGCCGATTGCTTTGCTGACGAATTCAAATCATTCTGATATGTTGAGTCACCCAGATTAGCCTCGGATAGTCGGGCGGCAGCAATCATGCACTTTGCTGCTAAAAGCTTTAGACGACTAAGTAAGGTCAACTGATCGGGCAATTTTCTAGAAAGCTCAACCGCTCTTTCTATAGGTTGGAGCATTGTTGAGTAGTTTTTCAGTGCCTGATATGCGTCTGATAAGTCAATCAATACACCTACTTCTTGTTCCGGCTTGTTGAGAAAGCGATGGTGAATCTCTAGGGCTTGCTCATAGTGCAAAATTGCTTCCTGGTATTTACTCAAGTCGGCATAACTGCGTCCTAAATTGCCATTAGCCACCGCTTCCATGAAGTAGTTTTGGTTGCGACGCGCAATAGAAATTGCTTCTTGAAGATAGGGCATTCCCTGCTCCGCTTTCCCCATCAGCCGATAGACAAGACCAATATTATTCAGTGCCCGCGCCTCTAAGTCTGGGTCTTTAATCTCGCGGGCAATGGCTAGCGCTTGCTGTTGATATTCGAGCGTTTTCGCGTAATCCTTCAGGTTTTGGTAAGCATTGCCTATGCTTTTCAGCGTCTGCCCCTCCTTCTGCCGCTCCTTCAATTCCTGGTAGAGCGCCAGTGCCTTTTGGAAGGAAGCGATTGCCACTTCATTCTGGTTCTGCTCAAGCTGCTTCGTACCCTGTTCAAAGAGGCGATCGCCCTCCGCCTTCCGATCTTGTGTTGTGGTGGATTGTGCCAGGACGGGCGATCGACTCATGCTGGCAGGAACGCAGAGAGCGATCGTAGTCAAACCAAATAGAAGCATCGTCAAACCAACAGACTTCAGAGCAAGGCGCATTAAACAATCCTCCGCCAGAAGAGAAGCTCACCAGTAATCTATCACACTCTTCTATTGGAGGTTATGCAGGTGAAAATCAGAGTGGCTTCAGGTGACATAGTTGAACGATCGCACATGATCCACTTGCTCTTCAACCCCCATCGGCTTCTTCTCATTCACCGCAAGATTGGGACTCGACCCATCATTTAAGCGGGGCATTCCTTCTTTGGCGCTTGATTCAAGCTCCCTATGCTCAGTTAGTGGTAACTGCATTGCCAGCATAAAGTCCTCTACCTGGACTCTTCCATGCTCCCTTACTGCGACCCACCGAAAGGGTGTTTGCCAACGAGTGCTTGGCACGATCGTAATCTGCTTGAGGCAAGCCATCATACAACGCTGCCATCACTTCATCAGTACTCAATGCTGTTGCGCGATTAAGAATGTCACTTACCGCTTCTATCAGTGCCTTGTCTTGCCACTGGCTCTTCAAGAAGCGCTGTAAAGGCGATGTTTTACCTCGCTGGGCTACTTTGCTGACTGGCGGCATTGATGGGTTTGCTTGCTTTGCTGGTACAGTGCTGGTTTTGGTGGAAGCCGATGGTTTTGAGTCACGAGACGTTTTTGCAGAAGCTGCTTTTCCTTGCTGACCACGGGACTGCTTCAATGTTTTCTTAGTGGGTAACGCCGCGATTCGCAGCCGCAACTGGCTCCGTTGCTGTGACGATTGAAGTACTGCCAGCCGCTGTGGCAGCGCTCCTAAACTATCTGTGTGGGTGACACCAGCAGATTCTAGGGTAGGTGTAGCTGCTGTGACTGCCGATGTCGCTTCTAAGATCGAGTGAGTCTCAGCCGCCACCAATCCCAGAGCTTCTGCCTCAAACAGGAGGGTTTCTATACCTTTGAGTTGCAATGCTTTCTGCTGCCTCTGCGTCTCCAGCCACAAGAGTGCTTGACTCAAGTGGTCTTTCACTGTTTGCAACGAGACGACAAAGGCGATCGCTTCGTCTTTGGCTAAGGTTTGGAGGTAGGACGTTGGAGAAGTTGCCACAGCTGAAGCTTTGAGGACAATAATTTTCCTTGATTCTACTCCACGCTTTGAGATCAGAAGAGACATTTATTCCCGTTTTGGTTGTGAACACTTAGAGGATGCTAATACGGCAAAACGGCTTGATCAATCGCTTGCCCAGACTCAACCCACTGATGTGTCCCAGCAACTTTTTAGGCACTGGGCTGCTTATGAGTGATAGAAGCTGCCTCTTTAAAAATAAGCACTTCATTAAGGCAGGCAGTGGCAGATCAGGCTGTCGTGGCTTTGCACTCATGCTAACTGAATGGGTGCGATACCATTTGCTTGGTGGCTCAAATTAACTTGCTTGGCTGATGAAGATTGTTGCTGCGATCGCTCCAGCATCTTCTCCAACTCCTGCGCTTGTTCTGCTTTCAATGGCATGGCAATTTCTCCCGTTTGCAAGTTGAAGCGGCAGATGGTTTGTTTATTCTCCCCTACATGTGCCCGAACCAGGCAGTCGCCATTATCACGCACAAAGGCATCCCATTCCCCAACACTGATTTTCCAGGGTTTGCCAGAGTTCAACTCATTGGGAAAACTGATTTTGTCAGCTTCATAGGCAGCATGAACCCCTTGAACCAGCTTGTCGATTAACGGCACGGTTGGTGGTGCAACCTGATGGTCTGATGCTGGAATGTCTATGGCAAGTGGGGAAGCGGTGCGATCGTCCGTCAGCACTTCCGGTTCGGGAATTTGAATGGAGGCGTCATCAACATGCAAAAGCACTCGTTTGGGTCCATCCCGTTCGATGGTTGCTTGGAATATTGTGCCAACCGGGAGCTTAGGGCTTTCTGTGGCAAAAGTGCCCAAGATTTGACCATTGATTTCGATCGCAGGCAGGTTGTGGTAGCGGTGATAGTCCGGTTCATCCGGTTCACGGGTTAGTTTGCCAACAGCGATTGGTACGGCTTGCCACCAGCGCTTGCTTGTGAACGATTCCTCGGCAAAGGCGTTGTATTGAGTGCCCACAACCTTGATTTGCTCTACCTGAAGTGCTTGCAGATGTTGGCAGATTTCTTCAGTCAGCAGGCTGTAGGCAAGTGCGCCAACTCCTGATCGGTACTGGCTCATCGCCCAATCCGTATATTCTTTTGGCGGAATCACACTCAGATTACGGGGCGATCGCGCTTCGCTCCAGTCGCCATATTTTTCAATGAGTCGGTTGATCGTGTTTTCAGGCAACCGTTTATCGAAGACGAAATCAACATAGGGTAGATCTGATCGCAGCACCGCTTTGTAGGGAAGGTGGCGATCGTCCAGAGAAGCTTTCCAGCGATTGACCTGCTTACCAAAGGGTACACTCAGCACATACGCTTCACGGGGTAACGCTTCGTCAGGCAGTTGATAGTCCGTGTGCAGGCTAAACCCAGGGTCGAGAGTTTGAGCGAACTTGAGGCATTGCAGTTGTTTCTCACGATTCGGTTCGCTGTTCGTATGCTGGCTATACCAGAGGGCACTGGCTGCTTGCATCCGTGCTTTGGGGTCTGGAAACAAATCATTGATCTCAGCCCGGTAGCTATCGTAGAGCCGACCCAACTCTGCTGTAAACGTTGCATCATGCCCCTGAGTCCGCGCTCGGATCACTTCTCGATCGTCCTCAAAGCGGAGCTTCAGATCTTTGCCCAACTGAGATAGTTGGTTTCCCACCGCTCCATTGCATCAACTTGTTTGAAGGTGGGGTGAGCAGGCAACTGGGATTTGGGATTGGGAAGCAGGTGTTGATATTCGTGGCGATCGCGTCGATGCAGTTTGGTGGCTTGCCAAAGTGGATTGATGATTTCTCGTGCCAGCGCATTCACCGCACCGGGACTATCCGCAGGCAAGCTATAGGCTTTGTAGAGCTGTGGGTGCTTATAAATATCAAAGAAGTGGCAGGGATGAGCAGCACACCATTTCCCAGCCTCTTGCAGCAGGCGATCGCCCCATTTTCTTTCACGTCTTCCAAGCGTTCAGCACTCTTTTGATAATCCACTTCGACCTGGAGTGCTTGAAACAAGCGGTTGAGTAGTTGTTTCTGGTGGCGATCGAACAACGCGGGTGCTTCTTGCTCTGCTGGCAGCGACGATTGTACCCGCCCAATGTAGGTTGCCACCAGTCCCACTTTATTCTGACTGCTGGCGACTGCCACTTGAGCTAGTGACGTATATTTGGGCTTGCCTTTTTCATCCAATACGTCTCGGTAGGCGCGTTTGGGACGCTGCTGCACTGGCTTGAATTCACCCTTCTCACCAGCTTGTTTCACTTCCTGAGCGATGTGAGGAAGTTTGCTGGCAGGCGTAATCAGCAACTGGTCGCCATCGAAGTCTCCCTGATGATACGCTTCTGCATCCTGGGGATGAATCCAAATCGCGTTGCGAGTTCGCATCAACTCAGGGTGATGTACATTCTGATAACGACGAATGTTATCTCGACTAACGATGGGATAACGGGTAATGATGACTTCGTCTTCGGGCAGATGAGGCGCACAAACGGTGCCACGCTTCAGTTCTGGTGCAGGCAATGCCATGCCAGAACCATGCTTAAACCCACTATTCACTGCCAGTGCTTGCCATTTCTGTGCCAGGGTGTTGGTCAGGTAGTCCACCACTTTTGGTGCTTCTAACAGGTGATGGCGACGGTCTGCTTTCAGGATAGAAATGATGCGAGCTTCTTGAGCCGAGTCATCGAATGAATCTTCATCTGAATTGTCAAAGTCAAAGGAGGTGGGCGTATCGGTTGGGTTGAGGCGCTTTTGCTCCTTATCGTAGGCGGTAATGAGATGGTTGACGAGGGTGATCGGACTGTTTTGTAGGGCAACCAACTTTTCAGCTTTGGCTTGGGTTGCAGGTCCAAAGTCCTGGAGAATCGAGGCTTCCGAGAACCAAATGGTGAACTGCCAGCTATTGTTGTACGCATTGGCTCTGGCATTGGAGCGATTACCCATCACAAGCCGTGGAAATTCATAATCTCCACAAGGAACCTGTTCGTTGAGTTCGGCTTTGTGCACCCCTTTAATGGAAGAGCGATCCAGAATCAGGTCGTAACCCTGGTCTTTTGTCAGGTGTTTATCAACCAGCAGTGTTCCTTTTGCCAAAAAGCTGGTGTCTGGAACGGTTGCCTCGTCTCCTGCCCAAGCACTCCGCCATGCCAACCGAAACTGAAACGGCGTATCCATTTTGGCACCCAATTGTTTTGCCAACCAGGGTGAAACCTTACCGTGACAGTCTCCCGTTCGATAGACGACATCTTCTGAATTCTGGTAATTGACAATTCTGACTCGTAGATTTTGAAAGCTGCCTGACCCCTTCAAACAATCACTTGCCAACAGGGAACCGTAGCGACAGGCTGCGTCGGGTTCTGTGGTAAACAGGTCACGGATCTGGCGGGTAAGACTAACATCGCCAAAGTAATAATTCTTGCCGGAACTGAATGCCAGATAGCGTTTGATGCCGTCTTCAAACACTCGGTTGCGTAAATCCCGTGGGTTAGGATCTGGCTCACTCAGTTTGACCACCAACAAAGAGCGTAAGTCTTCGGGTTCAAACAAATGAGCCAGTATGGCGTTGCGGATGATTAGCGGCGTATCAAGGATACGTTGGGCGATCGCATCGTAGACCGGAATTTTCAGTTCATTGTGCGGATTCAGTTGAGTTTCAGCCATTGCCTTGCTCCTGGTAGCACCAACTTTTGTAAGACTCGAACAAAGCGCGAATCCTCCGTCTGCGGTAGCAGTTGGGTGGGTGGGGTGGGCAATTCAGGAAGTCTTGGCGTTGCACAGGTATCAGTCTCAGTGTGCGAACAACTTACCCGTGGCGTACTTTGAGATCACGCTGCCACTGGTTTGATCAAAGTAAACAGCCAAGCGTTTCAGATTGCCTGTCACCAAATCCAAGGCTAAGTCGGCGGCAAGGGTTGCTGCCTGAGCGTTGACCGTCAGGCTTTGGATGTTCAACATCGCCAATTGGTCTCAAGCAAGATGGTGACTGTTCATCTCCTCGGGTTTATCCATGAACAATGCTGGTGCCTGGACACCAGGGGCAGGCAGGTTGAGATAGCCTAGCTCCGTTAATGGGTAGACTTTGGAATCGGTTGAAAGACTCGAACCGACCAGAACTTGACCGAAGCGTTCACGCAGTGTCTCTGAAAGAGAATCGCCATTACCCGCATCAAGCCACCAGATTCGTGGCGCACTGCTATAGCGGTTGTAAGCGAGGGCTTCTGCCAGCGAACGACTTTCGTCGCGCTTGCGCTTCGCCGCCCTGATGCCCGATCGACGCAACCCAGTAACACTGTAAGCGTGTCGTAGTTGCCAGCGACCCAGTGTCCTTGAAAGGGTTCGGTGATCGCCTCCATCTCTAGATTCCAAGCAAGGGAGTAGCGAGCAGCCAGCGTCTGTGCTTTGTTGCGTCCGATTTCTGCTTCACAAAAACACTGGCGAATAACATTAGCAGGCTATGTAGTCTAGAGCAACCAAGCAACAAATCATGCTGAACTCCTCACCGGGGGCTTTTTGGGGACAGCGATTGTTTTGTAGTTTCGTAAACAACTAGCCAGATATAGTTCATTTATACTAAAGTACTAGAGTACTGATTTTGTGATGGCATAGTTAGCGGTACAGCTAAATTAGGCCACCGCAAATATTATTTGAGAGTAGGAGAAATCCTGTGGCTAAGCAATCTTCGATCACCGCGATTCAGCGAGAACTTACGCAATTAGAGACATTGAGGTATGAACAATTGAAAGGGCTTTTACAACGATTGGAATGCCAAAAGAAAAGCTCCCACTTGAAGATCATCCAATTATCGATTGGGGCATCAGTCTTATAAAAGTCAAGATGCGAGAAGAGGAGAAGTTAAAGAATAGGATGAGTGAATCTAGTGCGTATTTTGCTTCTAAATATAGTGACTACCAAAGCTTTATGGCTATTTCGAGATGGATAGTTCTAGATCTAAATAGCCCAAAAGATTTAAATTTTCTTTACAACTCAGGCTTAGACTGCTTGGATGAAATCTTAACGAAGAGTTGTACAGAAGATGAACGACTTCTTGTTTACGTAACTTACTTTAAAGCCTATCTACATCGCTTCTGTAATGAACAAGGGAATGGTCTTATGTTTCAACAAATAATTAGCGGATATGTAGAGAACTATAGTGATACCTACTACCAACAGGAACAAACAGTTTTACAACTTGCTAACCAACTTGTACAATACTTGACACAAGATTAATCTTATGAAGCTATGCTGTGTTTCTAGGGAAAATCTCTCATTTAGAAGGCTGCATAGGGAGAGTTAAGCTCCTGATTTAATGCCAATAGCCTTTTCTTTTTACTCGCTCCTTTTATAAATCTGAAAGCTTATTCCGAGGTTTGTTCTTGATAATCTGAGCAATTTTCTTCTTCTCATCAAAATTAGGTGAAGAATCTCTTACGAGAATGTCTCTGATCTCTGAAATTAAACCTTCTGTTCCAGGTAATTTGCTCAATGTAGTTGTAAGAAGGTTTATCTGAATCTGGAAAATATTATCCATCCGCTCATTTGGATCTGTTGCCATTAGCTTGCCTGGGTGCTCTCCAGCAACTTGCACTTTCTGGTTTAAGCTCAAAATAATTCTTTCTTTAGAGCTTTCATCCAAGCCTATGCTATCAACTTTAGCTCGAAGAACCCTATATTCAGCCTCTTCTATTAACTTTAAATGACTCTCTTTAAATCTTCCAACTTTAAATTTATTGGCTTCACTTAAAGTAATTTTTACTCTACTTAAAAGCTTCTCAAGTGTACACAAATTTTCTTCGGAAAAAGAATCTGGAGATTTTTAAGTTCTTCAAGTACCTGGTCTATTATTATCTTCAATAATTCATGCTCTAGCCAGCTTGTATATGCTTCAACAGACTGTAAACGTTGCACAAGTACTGGATTTGTTTCTACAGTTTCCGAAATCATCGGAATTAAGTCATGTTCTAGTTCTCGCTTTACTTTGTCTTTCTCTTCCTGTTTCAAAATTTCAGTAAGAATATCTTTTACTGCAAAAGCTGCAAATATGGACGCGATCGTAAATATTACAGGAAAAGAAATCTGCCCAAATAAGTCTCCCTTCCAATCTGCCTTCAATTTATCTATTTCGTCTTTTGTAACTTTCTCGGCTTGTTCTTGTACTTCCTGCTTGATTTGACCATCAATATACCCTTTTGCCAAAATAGAGTTTGGGTTTTCGGAAAATGCTTTTTCTGAGATGAGTCCTTCTGCTGTGTAGCGATCACCTTGTTCACTTCTTCTGATATTTGTTTTTTTGCTCATCTGTTAAAGACTGATTTGTTTGATTGGTATTTTGTAGTGATGTGTTTGCCGGTCTAAAGAGGAAGAAGGTAATCAGTATAATGATGAAAAATGATAGATAAGTAGAGATTGGAACGATTAAGATATGCCACAGACCTTGAGTAGACAAGGCGGCACAAACTGTACTTAGTATGTTTTCAGGATGCTTCAAAAAATTTGCTTCCTTTTCTTCCGCCTCTAAATCTATTTTTTCTGGGTCTGCTACTGTGCTTGTCTTTTCTTGTTTGTTTAGACTCTCTGGCATTTTGCTACCTCAAATTGACTGATCAAAAGTTTGAATGATCGCTTTTAGCATCTCTGCTTGATCATCGGGAGCATCTTGGACTCGTTTAATAATAAGAGATGCTGTTGCTCTAGTGACTTGAATCTCTTTTGCAAGCTTGCGTGCACTTATATTGGGATTCGACTTGCGAAGCAGCAAAATTGCCTGAAACCACTTTCTTAAATCCACATGGGTTTTGTGAAATAGCGTACCGACCGTCACACTATACGAAGTAAAACAACTATTGCATCTGTATCTATGTTCGCTTTTATACGTCGTCGCCTTGATTGAGCCGCAGTATGGGCAGGTTGGAGTTCCATTCCAGCGAATGTTTTCCAGGTAGACCAGACACTCCTCATGAGTCTCATGCATGGGACGCTAACCTGAGTTTGAGCAATCGAGGCACAAAAGCTCAAACTACAGGAGGAGACCCACCATCAGGAAAACAACTCTAAACTACATGAAATCATATAAGTGCAGCTATGGCAGGTTTTCTATTTTTAGTACACTGCTTCTGTTACAGAAATACGAAATGCGATTACCTGAACGATTTGCTGGCGTTGCGGACTGCTCTAGACATTGTGGACGTTCGGAACGACCTTGATCAAAGGAGATGTCAAATAATGGCTTGAACACCTCCTTCAACCACAGGTTATGGTGCTTCAGCCGTGGCAGCTTTCATGCGTTCCAGGCTGGTAGGAGCAAGCTCATACACTACCTTACGTTTGCGATCGACGTGCGTCCCCGGCACTGGAATACCCTGATTCCAGGCAGCTTTGATGGCTTGTTTGTCCGGCTTTCGCTCAATGATTTCCTTGACTGTAATATAGTCTTCTGGCACCTGGCTCAAGTCCAACACGTCACAGGAGGGAGGGTTGAGTTTAATCCGAATCCGGCGAGTCTGTCCGGCGGCTTCGGTGCTGATGAGTCCAGCATCGTTAAGGTGCAAAACGGTGCGGTCGAGTCCATTGCGCCAGCGCGTTAGTCGATCCAGTTCGGCAACATGGATTTTCACGAGCAACTCCATCCGGGCTTTGATGGCTGCAAGCTCCGCATCAATCTGGTCTGCTAATTCAGCATGGGCATCAATCAAGGCTTCCTGGTTAGCCTGCAATTCCCAGAGGTTTACCAGAATGTCGTCTTCTTGCTCCAGGGTTTCGGCTCCCTGAAGTCGTCGCCAGATTTGGGCGGCTAGAATGCTGACTCCTTTGAGCGATTGCAGCATCACAGATGGAGGCGCTGTTTGCCGTTTCGGTTGTGTGGTAGACGATTTGGGCTTCATACTTACCATCTCCCACAGACTTGGTAATAGTCCTGCCTTGTCTCGTGATCGAATGCCAGACTGAGGAGCGATCGCGCCTCTGCTGGCAAGGCATCCTGTGTCGTAACGGTTGTTTCAATGGTTGGGTCAATCGCTTCATCAAAATCAGCAACAGCCTCAGTGTGACTGCTGGGTTGGCTTGCTTCTATGGGTGTTGGCATAGTGCTCACTTGCATCACTGCATCGTCAAGGCGCAGCAGCGCCTCTAACCATCAGTCTCCTCTTCTTGTCTCAGAGTGTTCAAAGCTTGCTGGATCAGGGCAGCACCTCTGCCTCTACAAGAGGAATCAGGCGATAGATGCGGGTGGATTCAGGTGTGTGACCAAAGTCTTCCATCAGAGAAGCGACCAGTGCCGCAGCACTTTGGAGCGTAGCATAGGTGTGAGGTTCTTCTCTGGGCAGCATGGCGTAGAACGTTTCTGGCTCCGACCAGGGCAAGGGTGCATCCACCTTGACGACAACAAAATTTGGCTGGTCTGGCTGTATCGATTCAGGCATAAGGCTCTCCGCTCTAAGGAACTGGCGGGCAGCAAGCTGCAAGGTGTTCTTACCTGGCGGCATTGCTCACCCACCAACGGCTCACAGAGCGGAAGCTGGAGGCATCGTATTACGCAGCACTCGTGTCGTTTGGGTGTTCATCCGTTGGAGTCGCCTGCTGTTCAGTGATGCTCAAATCACCGATCGGATTGGGTGCCAGTTTTGCGTTTGCCAGGACGTAGAACACTTGCTGCGTGTCGAGTTTGGTAATGATGAGATAGGGTTGCCCGTCCTGATTAATCTCGGCTTTTGCACCACGCCGCCGATCAGTTTGTGGAGTTGTTGTTCAGACTCACCCAAACTCTGTAATTTCTGCTGTCGTTGCCATACATGGAAATCTCTGCTATCAGCTTCGGGCTGATACTCTGAGACTTTCAGTTGTCGGGTGCGATCGAACACCGCTTCGGGCACGATGGTTTGCAGGTGAGTGTCGATCGCATTAAACCCAACGGCATGAGCATTTTGCCAGGGCAAGAGGACATGAAAGCGACCGTCCTCGCCGATGACGGTGAAATTGAGGTATTGGTTCATAGCGTTAGCCTTGGAGCGCTCGTCACCTTGGCGGAGCGGTAGCCTCTCACGTTAACTGGAACTTGCTACAGAATATCTTTTGCCAGCAATGGCTTCAGCTGTTCCTCAACAAATTGATTGACAAGCTGCTCAGTTTCTTCTGACCATAGCAGTCCATTGGCTAGGGTGATTAGTTGTTTAAGGCGTGGCGCGTCTAGCGCTTCTGCCAAGTTAGCCAGTTTCTCAAAACTTTCATCAGTACGCGCTATAGGATTAGGAAGCTGAGTTGTTTTTGATATTGAACTCTTTTCTTCTCCTTTGTCTCTGACCAGCAAAACGGGTGGATTAGACGGCTCAGTGTAGAGTTTGTCCAGGAACCACTGCGATCGCACTTTAAGGCTTGGATCAGGGTGAACGTCCTGGGAGTACCACTGACCGCGGATGAGATAACACGGTTCGCCCCAAGGTGTTGGTTGAATCCGCTGCACAATGCCTCGTATGATGACACCGCAGGTGTGGACGAGTACTTGCTGTCCAGTGTGAATGGTAGGCATAAAGCAATCGATCGAAAAGATGCATGGATGAAAAGCAGTCGCTAATTGAGTGCAACATCATGACTTAATTCGTATAAACCACGTCTTTTTAATTCATTCGTTAAATTGTGCCAACCTTTGAGGTGGCATCCTTTTCGCATCACCAATTCAGCCGCTTCTCGTGCCTGCTCCAGAATCCCCGTATCATTCACCAGATCTGCCAGCGCAAAGTTGGGCATCCCCGCTTGAGTGGTGCCCAAGATTTCACCCGATCCACGTAGCTGCAAATCCCTTTCGGCAATGAAGAAGCCATCCTGAGACTGTTCCAGCACCTGAAGACGTTGCTGGGTTGCTTCAGCACTAGAGGTGTTAATCAGCAGGCAGTAAGATTTGGCAACGCCTCGTCCAACCCGTCCTCGAAGCTGATGCAGTTGAGATAAACCAAAGCGATCGGCATGTTCAATCAGCATGACGGTGGCGTTGGAGACATCCACACCCACCTCCACCACCGTGGTCGAGACCAGGATTTGAGTTTGACAGTGGCGAAATTGCGTCAGGGCTGCTTCTTTTTCGGCACTGCTCATCCGTCCATGTAGCAAACCAAGTCGAAATTCAGGAAGATGGTTGCCCGCAAGTGTTGAAATTCACTCACGGCTGACTTCAAGTCCACCGTTTCGGAATCTTCCACTAGCGGCAGGATGATGTAAGCCTGATGTCCCTGCATCACTTGTTCCCAAATCAGGTCATGCGCCTTCGTCCGTTGCGCCTCAGTGAACACCTGCGTTTGAAGCGCTTGTCTACCAGGGGGAAGCTCATCAAGCTGGCTGACATCCAGATCGCCATGTAAGGTCAGTGCCAGAGTGCGAGGGATAGGCGTGGCAGTCAGGCTGAGCATATGGGGATGATGCCCTTTTGTTGCAACTTCGACCGTTGCTGTACGCCAAACCGATGCTGTTCATCAATGACCACCAGACCCAATTGATGGAATGTAACTGAAGCCTGGATCAGCGCATGGGTGCCAATCAGCAGCGGCAATTGACCCGATCGCAGTTTCCTATGAATCGCTTGGCGCTGGTTTGTAGGCGTGGAGCCTGTCAATAATGCCACGGGGAGTCGCAAGGGTTTGAACCACTCAGTAATGTTGCGATCATGTTGCTCTGCCAGGACTTCGGTCGGTGCCATGAAGGCGGCTTGAGAGCCAGACTGAATCGCTGCCAGGATTGCCGCTACAGCAATAACCGTTTTGCCAGAACCCACATCACCCTGCACCAAGCGGTTCATCGGGGTGGGCTGAGCGAGGTCATGCAAGATCTCAGCGATGACTCGTTGCTGTGCGCCTGTCAGTTGAAAGGGCAGGACTTGACAGAATTGATCCAACAGAGTGCCTTGAGTAGATAGGGCATCTCGCTGTAATTGACGCAGGGTTTCTCTGCGTTGCAGTAACCTTAGTTGCAAGTAAAAGAACTCATCAAAGACCAGTCGGTAATGGGCAGCCTCAAGACTTGATTGATTGGGAGGAAAGTGGATGTGAGCGAGCTTCCTTCGGAAGAGCTACGCTAACGCCTCTCGCAATCCCACCAGGCTATATCGCGATCGCAGTTTAGCGGGGAGTGGATCAACTATTTGTGTCTTGCTCAACGCCAATCGCACGCAATCCTGAATCACATCACCTGTTAAACCTTTAGTGAGTGCATAAACTGGTTGAATGACATCCTCATTTGCGGTAGAAGGAATGCCTGCCAGATCAATGGCTCGCACATCCGCTGCTTCAATGGCTTTACCACCCGTGTAACTGTCCTGCTTAATTTTGCCGGAGAGCATGACGATTCGATCGGTGTGGTAAAAGCTATCTTGTTGCGATCGCCATTGCTGCGCTTGATAGCGCTTGTGATGATGGAAGTGCGTACAGGTGATGGTAGCGGAATCAGCTTTATTGGCGATCGTCCAGCTTTGCACCGTCAGTTTGCCATGCTTCGCGGTAAAGATATTATGGCGCTTGATTTTCCCAACGATCGTCACGGTTTCACCAACGCGTGCTTCAGAAATTCTGACCTGTTTGTAGGAGATGTGATCGCGGGGGTAGTAGTGCAACAAGTCAAATAAGCTGTGAATGCCCAACGCTTGGAGCTTGGCAAGTGTGGCTCGATGAATGCCTGTTTCACTCAGAGACTGTGTTGCTGTCATGCTATGCCGAGACGCTATACTGCCCTCTCGGCACAGCGGTAGCGGTTTAGGTGGCGCGACCTTGACGCAGACGCGGCTGGCGATCGCGTTTTTGGGTTTGGACTTGCGTTGATGGTGTTGTCTCAGTTGCCACCAGCGAATGCTAATCAAGATTGAAGCGAGTGGACGACTGGCAGTCGCGGGTGTTTTGCTGGCACTCTGCCAGATTGCTTCGGCTTCATCCGAATCAAGGGCAGGGGAACAGCGATCGCAGAACGTTTGGAACAAAGCCTGGGCAGATGGGTAGTAGTCAATACTTTCTGCCTCTAATAGTGCCGCTGTGCCCAGCAAGTTGCGTGCCAGCTTGTAGCCTGCATTGTTGCGATTGCCCTCACCTTCCCCCACTGCAACAACGCCTGATCATGTCGAGTCAGGCAAATAAACAAGGGAATAGCTACGCCGCTGGCGCGTCGTCGCCTGAGAGTTGCCAAGCGCAGATCGATGTGTGGCTGTCCCTCCCGCTATCTGTGCAAAGTCAAACAGGGTGGTGCAGGCGGTGGCTCTTGCAAAGCGGAGTGGGGGTCAACGGCTGCGTCTGTTTTTGTCTGATGGACGAGCCGTACCCACTGCCGCCAGAGGCTATCGTGCTTGTAATACTGCAATCTCAGCCTACAGTCTTCCACCTCTTAATTTATAAAGAAAGCTTAATGTTCTGATTCTTGGTAATCGAGCTTGGACAAGGTACAAAGGAGCTATAGAGTTTCTTTTTACCAGCTATGGCAGATCCTGTTACGACCTTGACTGCAACCACAATTGCTACTCTCGCTTTCCAGAAATTTATCGAGTCTGGTTCTGGTGAGCTAGCAAAGAAGTTTACTGAGACAGCACTTGTCAAAATGGAGCAGCTTCGTCAGATTATTTGGAATAAACTTCGGGAAGAGCGAAAGCAGAAGATTCAATAAAAGCAATTGAACAGCAAGGAAATGAAGCTGAATTGAATAGCGTAGTTGCTTATCTTCAAGTAGCGATGGATGAAGATATTCAGTTCGCATCAGAAATTAGAATGATTGCCCATGAAATCATGTTGGAGCAAGTTGAAGACAATCGAAGTATGGTTCAAATTAATTATTCCGGCACTAATTATCAAACCCAAACAGGGAAAGATAATACTAATTTCTTTGGGGGCAACATCATCACAAATAGAAGTAAATCGTGGTGATTTAGTAATATGAAACAAGATAATTATGGTGGTAATAACTACCAAACTCAGACAGGGGAAAATAACACTAATTTCTTTGGTGGACAACACCAACATTATCATTCTCCACCTCAACCCTCACTTGAGGAAAGTATTCTAGAGGAATATTACAAGAAAGCTGGAGAACTTATTTCTGACAGCTATGTTAGAAACTGTGAGCCTTTCATTGATGAGAGATGCAATAGTAGCTTGGGTAGATTGCAGAGTGGATTAAGGCTTACATCAGAAAAGACTAGAGATATTAAGGAAGAAATTCTAAAGCTATGTGAAAATTATGGTGAACCATTTAGACAACATATACAAGATTTAAAGTCGATTCTTAGTGAATATGGTGCTTTCAGCCATCAAGTCCATGAATGGCTTGAGGATTGCCCAAAGTTTCTTAGGGATCGACAGTTTGTGGGAGTAGCTTGTAGTTTGGTAGGTTATCAACTGTATGTAGAAGATAATATTGAAGCTGCTTCTGGTTTCATAAGTGAGGTTATTAGGAGTTATCCTGACTCTCCATCGGCTTATGTAACTCAAGGACTTATTTATTGCAAGCAAGGGAACTTAAAACAATCACTGAAAACTATCAATCAGCGAAATGCTTCTATGAGAAGCAAGAGAATCGAGTTGAGGAAGTGAAGGACTTTGAGGAGTTTGAACAAATTCTTGATCGTATGTTGACAAAAAGTAAGTTTTGGAATCGTTTGCGTCAAAATTGCACTTACATTTTTGCTATAGTCACGAAATTTCTAATGGTGGGATAACTGACGAACTAAAAATATCTTTTAATTAAATTTCAACTTCTAGCTTCGTTACTGATAATATTTAACTAGATTGTCGATTGCTATCTTTTTCTTCTGAAGTTTGATGAACCGATGTGGCAACAATAACATCCACTGTAGCGACAGGAATAAAGATTAACTTTTCACGAAGCAGTTTATCAGCTTGCTGATTAGCAGCTTCTACTGCAGCAGTCTGTATGTATTGCCTCTTAGCTTTACCAACTAAAGCTCGTTCCTCAGCCCTTTTGCAGCGCTCCGCGCAGCATCATCTGTAGCGCTCTTTATACTCCGAATATTGGGATCATTCCAGTTAACATCAATGGGGGCAACAATGATCTTTGGAGGAGTAATTTCTGGTTCACCAATTAGTAGTCGCTTGGGAACAACAGGAATTTTGGGCGTTTTAGGATATGAACCTATACGTATCTGAACTTCAGGATTTATAGGCATTTTGACGCGAGGATTCGTAGGCATCTCGACGTGAGGATTCATGGGCACCTCGACGTGAGGGTAGGAACATGCACATCGTGGGATGCATTTCTAAAAAAACCTGTACACCCTCCGTGCGCTGCTGCTGCTGCTAGAGAAGCCGCAATCCAACTGAAACAACCGCCTTTGCCTTTATCATTTTCCGCCATTTGTACTACCTATTCTAACAAGCCATTTTAGTAATCTTTAGTGCAAATGATTAGAGATCCTTGATCACTTTAGTGTCTAACTTTTAGAGAAGCTCCACGTAATAAGGAAAAACCTACTTCACAAATTCTTAAGGGCTGAAGCTTATAAGCTAGCGACCAATAGTTAATATAATTTATATCTACAGACAGATAACAACTTTTGCATTTTGTTAATTTATTTGTAAGGTTTTTCAGTTGAAGGTTTTATACTCGCAAGATCAATATTGAGATCAAATAACTCATTGTTCTTATCTCAGTTTCAACCTTAAAATTTAAGACTTATTTCTTCTTGCTACGTCTAGAATTTGCAAAAATTGCTCCTATACCACCTGCTAAACCAAATATAAGAGCACCTTGAATTGCCCCATTTATTCCTGCCTTCCCTACATCGCCCCAATCAATACCTCCGAGTATTGGGATATTATCTATCCATCTTGATTTGTAGACAAGCTCAGAAGATAGTCCTACTGAAGCTATAATTTGACGAAATGCGGGTAAGTAATCATTGAAATCCGATTCAGTAGCATAAGAATAAATCCATAAACCTCCTTTTTCAGTAGGAATCAGTACCGTCAGACCCAAAATCTTACCAAAGTTAGTCAAATCAAATTGAGAACTCATCCAAAAGACATGTGCAGTTTCGTCGTAGCTCATTCTATCCAACTTTGCATTAGATATTAGGGGTTCAAGCCAGTCACGCTTTTCTGAAGCTCTTTCTCCAAGTCTAAGTTTGATTTGGTCGAGGCTTTTAACTGGTATTCAGGAATCCTCCCCGAATTTTTTCATCTGAATAAGTATGTAAGGATAATCAAACCAGTTTTTGCCCTTAGTTGAAGTCCATAGTCATACTTGGGAATTTCTGCATTAGGGGCTTGCTTTTGCAATTCTTTATGCGCTGCTGTAAGAACTTCCTGAGGGATTTCCATCCAGTCATCAGGCAATGAAAGACTGAAAGCTAGGTTTGAAACTGTGGTCTCGGCGTAAGCTGGTCTGATTAAAATACTCAGTGTCAACAAGAGCAAACATATAAATTTATACAGTTGATGTACCATTGTTTCACCTAATATATCGCTCAATATTTAGTTCAGGGCTATTTCATTCTAGACGAGGTAGACAATCCGATAAGCTGAGGCTTAATCCGTTACTGCCGTTCAACCATGAGCACCCTTGCGATTGTGGAAGCTTTTGCTCACTTGCCTGACCCCCGACGAGGAGCCGGACAACGGCACAATCAAGCCCTGTGTCTAGCATTGTTCACCTTAGCAGTGGCAGCAGGATGTCGAGGGTTTCTAGCCATTGGAGATTGGCTCAACGCTTATCACGATGAATTAGTAGGGTTGTTTGACCCAGCTAAAGGACGTTTACCCTCCTACAGCACGATTCGCCGAGTGCTGCTCAACGTAGATTATCAACAGTATTCAGCTTGTTTAGCCAAGTTTTTTGAGATTAGTCCTCGTGCGGGTGAGATGGTAGCTGTCGATGGCAAACGATGGCGTGGCTCCTATCAACTGGTATCGGAGCATTCAACCACTGAGCCGCATCCAGCGATTCAACTGGTGAGTGTGTATTTGGTTGAACGGGGTTTGATTCTTGAACCCTACGAGGTTGAGCATAAGAGCAATGAGATCAAGGTGTTGCCCCAGTTAGTCAAACAGTTCGCTTGCAATGGAGTGGTGTTTGCTTTTGATGCGATCAACACCCAAAAAAAGTTGCACCTCAATTGTTGAGAGTCACAATCACTATCTAGGAGCACTCAAAGGCAACCAATCTGGGCTGCTCAAAGAGGTCAAGGCGAACTTTCAAGTGGAAGACACTTACACAGAATTTAGCAAAGGTCATGGACGCATAGAGGAACGAATAGTTGAAATTTGTCAAACTCTTGATGATATTCGTCCTTGGGCAGGACTATGCACCTTGATTCGCGTGAGGGCTACTCGTACCTTGCTGAAAGGAGAGTATGAAATTGTGGGTAAAACCGAGATACGCTATTACATTTCCTCGTTGCGTGAAACTGCGTGTCAGTTTGCTCACCGAATTCGCTCATATTGGGGTGTGGAAAACAAAGTGCATTATGTGCGAGATGTGACGCAAGCTGAGGATGCTTGTAGAATCCGGATAGTTCCCTTGCCTCGCCCTGATATTTAGTTCAGTTGCTACGACTAGTTAGACTACGCAAGCCATTTCATATCAACAAAGTTCTGCCAAGCAATTCTCACAGATAACAACGTAGAGCAAAGATAAAAGTTGCTCTGAACCGATAGGCTTCTCACTTTCCCTAACTGACTAAGCAGTTAACTCAGTATAACTACACACATCAAGCTGAAGGGACAAATATTTAAGATTTCTCAAGATTGAAAGAAAAATTCATATTCAGTTTTTATAAAGTCATAGCAACTTCGCCTCGCCTAGGCTGAATGAACATTAAAGGATAGATTACTTCTGGCAGTAGGCTATTGCGGAAGTCGGTCTTCTCCAGCAACAAACAACTGACGATCTACATACTCACTTTGTCGGTTTGCTTACTCACTCCAGTAGTTCGTCTATTCATTTGGGTGTTTTCCGCACGAAAGTAGGCAAATTACCTTCTCATTCAGCAGTTTGCTATCGCCTTTCTGTACTCTACACACTCATTTTGGTGTTTTCCGCAAGCCAACAGGCAATTTGCTTTCTCAAACTGCGGTTTGCTTTCTCATTTCAGTAGATCGCGCATTCACGGCAACCATCACCACACAGCAAAAGCCATGCAAGATTTACCGAAATTCCTCAGGCGGATCAATACGGAAGTTTTTAAGGTAAAAACGATCACCTTACTAAATCACAACGTACCCAATTATGGCTCGTCGAAAAAGAACCTCTCAAGTCCTAGAAAAAGCCGTGCGTCGTGCCGCTGGCATGAGTTCCATTGCCCCGGCTTTAGACCTCGGCAACGGACTCACCCTGCCGTCCTTCTCCACCCTGATCGAAACCATGCAAGCCAAAGAGAACGCCTACAACAGCGCTCTTTCCAACCTGGATAAACTCTATCGTGAAATGCTCGAAACCGAGCGCGACCTGGGTGACATGGCAGAACACATGCTCCTAGGCGTTGCCACCAAGTACGGCAAAAGCAGCGTCGAGTATGGCATGGCAGGCGGCGTGCCCAAAACCAGCGTCGCAAAGGACTGCGCGGTGAGTCAACCCCATCCAGTGCGGAGCAACCCGCCTTTATTGCCAGTACCAACGGTAACGGCAGCACAAACGGCACTACCAATGGCAAGACTGCTGTCGCAACGACTTAGGCTGTGCGTTCGTTCACGGCTGCTAAAACCTGCATCCATACAACGCGATCGCCCCTTGTCTTCATTGATGATGGGCGATCGTTTTGTTTAAGGTGTTTAGCTTTGTCATGCTCGGGTATTGCAATGCCAGCGTGCTGGTGGCTGGGGCATGTTTAATGCGGGCAAAACCTCCGATTTAGGCTTCGTTCGCTGCATTGAGAAAGTGATGGCTCAAACGAGTGGCTAACCGTGCGGAGCAACTGTTGGGTGCGATCGCAACCGCAACACAGGAACAGAGCCTTGCACCTTACATTCGTATTGCCCATGCACGCGAAGATGCAGAACGCATTGAAGAAGCCCGACATTTAGCGATTGTGGTCGAGCACGCCTGTGTTGAGTACGCTCACATGCTGCTGTCCTGGTTAGATGAGGTGTTGCCGTTGCGGCATTGCCCAGACTTACAGTTAGTGTTTTGTGGTGGCACTGCAGACCTATTACAGCAAGCTTTAACAGCGCATTACAGCCACTATATCTATTCATTCCATGCCGGAATTACTCTACCCAAAGCGCTTGAGAGCGATATGGGTAATCGCTTAGTGGATGTCTACGGCTTGCTGCAAATGTTGTGTCGTTCTGTTGGACTTCAGGAATCGGCTCCGGCTGCGTCGGCGTGAGGGATCAAGGAGGATAACATGACAGATACAACACCGCTGTATTTGACTTTGAGGGCAGAGTCAGACTCGTTGGAACGGCAGCTCATCGAATATATTCGCCACTCGCGTAAACCATCCAAAGATCTGATTTTAGAAGCCATCACGCCTTATTATTTGCCCTTTGCTTTATTAGAACAGGGAGAAATAGCCGATGCGACCTTACTCCGGCAGGAAGGTTGGGCGGCAATCTGCGCGTTGGAAGCTAGAGCGCGGCTGATCCGGGAAATACTCCAACTCCGATCCGTTGCTGACGGAGACCGTTCGCCTGTTCAAAAGACTCAAATCCCAACCCCTCTATCAGCACTACCTGTCAAGGATGCAATCCCCTTTTCTGACAATGGACATTCCGATTCTGATCAGCTCGAAGGAGCACCCAAAGACATGATGGATATTCAGTTCAACTTTTAGTGAGGACAATCATGAATAAACCCGCTCAACCCATTCCCAAACTTCATCTCATCGACTCTGAACTGGGCGGCAAGGGCAAATCACTCTTTACCCGTTCCCTCGCCCATTACTGCCAGACGCAAGACTATGCTATTCAACTCATTGATGCCGATCAGTCCAACTACAATGTGCAGCGCTTCTATCCTGATGCCGCACAGCTTGCCTTTAGTGAGTTGGCATATCGCGGCACCGATCGCATCTGGACGGCTCTGGAGCAAGGCTTATCGGTTGTGATGAATCTGCCTGCGGGTGCCCATCGTTATGTCAAAGCTTGGCTGGAACGGGATGGCATTTTGGATCTAAAGCTTGCTCCTTCAAAGCCTCCGGCAAGCTGTTTGAAGGGGATTTAGAGCAGGGGCATGCAGTGACTCTAGTGAAATGGTTCCTGTGTGATGCTACGCAAGAAAGTCTGGATAAATGCCAGGAGTCAGTGGCAGCCTACAAGGCAAAAGGTGAGCAAGTGATCCATGTGTTGGTGAAGAACCAGGGACTATCCTTGCAAACACAGTGGGAGAGTGTAGAAGCTAATGCTGAATCTAAAGCGTTATTGCAATCGCCACAGATGCAGCAAATGGCACTGCCCAAGTTTCCCCATTATGAGCGCGGTGGCGACAGCCTATGCGATAGCATGTATCGCCTCACCGAACTGGGCTGGAACTTTGCTCAGGCGATCCAAAAATCGGACGCATTCTTTGTCCTGGAGCGTCAGCGGATTGTCAATTTTCTTAAGCAATTTTCAGCTCAGGTAGATGCCAGCAAAATCTGGGACGGTGCACCGAAACGCTCTGAACTGCAATCGCTCAACTCAGCATCCAAACCTGCTAAAGGGTTTCAACCCACGGTGGCTCATTGATCGGTGAGATTGGAGGTGTCATGACATTGCCGCAACAACCCAATGAAATTGATGCATTATTGGATACGGTTCCCGATGCATTAGTGGATGAGTTTGCAACCGCATCTATTCCAGTGGGAATGCAGCCTGAAACGGTTTATCCTCGTCAGCAACAGCAAGAAATTCGCCAACGCCGACGCACACTGAAAGATACGCTCTTGTCATTGGCATTGGATGGTCAGGATGAGCGTTTTAAGAACAAGGTTTATGAGTTGGTTGTGGAGTTGAAACTTGACCCTGACGATCCACTGTTTCTGATGCTGGTTGCTACTGGACGTTTGGAGCTGATGTTGGAAGAGCATCCGGGGAATTGTCTACCCTGTTTGACCAGTGGGAAGAGCGGGTTTACGGGCAGCTTCAGCACTATCAGCAGGGGCTAGAGCAGTATGAACGCACTGCTGTAAAGGCACAGCAGAAAGCGATCGCAGAGTCCGTGCATACCCTCATCCGCAAAACGACCTTCGACAAGCTGGTGCATACCTTCAGTGCCGCTTCCACCGTGATTGCTGGCACTCTTTTGCTGGTGGCAGTTGGGGTGGGTGGGGCACTGGGTATCGCCTGGAGTCAGGCACAACAGGCACTGATGGTTTATGCGCCGGGTCAACCACGCCAACTGACGCTGGAAGAAGCGAATGCGTTGCACTGGGCGATGGGTGCCGACGGCAGGTTTGCGAAGAATCTGCTGGAGTGGAATCAGGATTTACTCAACGTGCAGGGCAAGACGCTGCCCTGTGAGCAACAGACCAAACAGCTTGGGGTGACATTGGAGCTACAGGGACAAAAGGCAAGCCAGGGCGCATGTGTGCTATGGGTGCGTCCAGTGGGCGATCGCCAGTTACAATCTATCAAATCTAGACAATCCCCTGAAACGGGTTTATGGGTGGGTGGGCTAAGAAAAACCCACTGTTGGTTCAGTGGGTTGTGTCACGCCTAAAAGCATGACACTGGTAATGATTACTCTTCGTACTCATCCATTGCGTCGTAATCCGTCTCCTCATCCTCTACGTTGTAGTCCTCCAGCGCTTGTTGCGCCTGACGACTGCGGCGAATTTTGGACTGTTCGAGGTAGGCTGTGCGAACTTCTTCAACCGTGTGGAAGCCAAACTTTTCATTCAGCAGTCGCATCAGTTGTTTGGGGCTGCATTCGCCGTAGTCAGTATTAAACTGCGCTTTAAACTCATCCCAATCAAAGTCCTTGCTCTGGGCACGGAATTGATCTTGAAGTTTGAGTCCGGTACGATTACGCAGCACACTGAGTAGCATCAAGCGTGTCCGGTCTTTGACGGGTAGAATCTGCTCCAGTGCATTGGCATACTTGCCCGGTTTAACCGCTTTGTGGGCGCGATGGGTATTGCGAGTTGCCGTGGTAGCCATTGGATAAACTCCTTAAATTTGCAAAGGGTGAATTGAGTTTGCACAACTCATGCCAGACGCATCGACAGATGCTTTTCCATCCATCGGTGCTGCTGGCACTTCACTCCTTTCGCGCCAAGCGGCGTATTCTTGGCTTGTGAGCCTGATTTCAGAGGGTGCGGGTGGGCGGCAAAAAATAAAGCCCTGCCGTAAGCAGGGCTGCATAGAGTATGGTTTTATGCTTAAGCAATCCTCTTTCAGAGAGATTTCGCCAACACATCTTTACTCGTCATCAAAGTCGTCATCGTCTGCATCATCTCCATCGGCATCATCCAGTTCATCGCTGGCTTCAGTGTCCAGATCATCGTCGTCAAACTCGTCCTCCTCAAATGCATCACCATCAAAGCCATTGGACATGGAGTCGCCAATGCCATCTTTTATCGCTTTGGTCAGCTTGCGGTCTTCCAGCGACTTGCGGTTGAACTCTGCGAGTTGGGCGAGTCCGGTCTCTGGATCTTCGCTGATTTCATGGTCAAAGGCAGATGCCACCAGCGCCATGTGCTCCACAGACACCTTCAGCTTGGTGGGTTGACCAAAGATGCCGGGGAAGACCTGGCTATTCCATTTACTCCAGTCAAACCGTTTGCTGCCGTTAGACTTAAGCGAAATTTCGGTCTGGAGCTTCATGCCCAAGCGTTCACGTAGCCCATAGTAGGCAGCGACCGCCAGTGTTTCTTCCCGTTTGAGCAGGTTGACCCCGTAGGTCGATCGCACCCAACTGGTGAGTTTGGCGAGGGCGGGATTGTTAGGCTTGGCAGCCACTTTAGTAGTAGCCGTCGTTTTTGTTTTGGTAGCTCCGTTCATGCGAGTTTTAGCAGTGGGTGTTGCCATGAGTTGTGTTTCTCCTATGAAACGTTCAACCCCACAACCACGAGAGTGGTGCGTGATTCAGTTTTGTTTGGGTGGGTGGGATGGAGAACTTTAATTTCAAGGAAAACTCATTGCTATGTAGAAGCTTTGACTAACTATTTTAAGAAATCGCTCAAAATAGTTAGTCAATCTTTCTTAAATTGGTACTTAACTGGCGGATCTTGAGTGGTGAAATTTGAAGCAGTTTTGCGATTCCATCTGAACTCGCATGGCATTATCTTCAAGCTCTAATAGTTCCTGAAACGGTGCTGTTGCTATCGCCAGTGGCGCTGGAAAGGTACCGTGAGGTTTCTTTACTGCCTACCAGTTTGATTGATGCTGAACAGCTTCTGGCAAGTGGGTTGCGAGGGCTTGCTTTCGATGAACGGATTGACCAACTGGTGAGTGAGGAAATGGCGCGATCAGCTTTGCTGCTGCCCCTTGGGCAATCGCTCGACGCTTTTCACCAATTGCTAAACACGATCGAACATAAGAGCATGCGTTGAAATTTCCTTAATACTCAACTGCCCCTAATGTTTTCAGCGTGGCTTTTTGAGCGATCGTCAACCCGGTTGCACCTTGAATATTCATGCCTTCATAGAGGCGATCGGCTCTCAACGTTTTGAGACACTCACCCGTTGTTAGGTTCCACAATTTAATGGTTTCATCCTGACTACCACTGACCAAAAGTAGACCTGTACCGGATGGCAGCTTAACGTCAACTGGACTAAACTGAACGGAACAGACTCGGCTCATGTGTCCTTGCAGTACTTTCTGGCAGGTGCCGTCTTGGACACCCCAGAGCCGAATGGTTTGATCGTCACTACCACTGGCAAGGATATGACCATTGGGGCTGAAGGCAACGGAACGAACCCCATTGGTATGGTCACGTAACGTTGCAAGACAGGTGCCGTCTTGCACATTCCACAATCGCACTGAGCCGTCCATGCTACCCGTCGCTAACGTCTGACCATCGCGGCTAAAGGCAACGGACAAAACCCAACACGTATGTCCGTGTAGGGTTCTAAGTCCGGTACCGTCCCGCACATCCCACAGCCGTACCGTGTGATCATTACTGCCACTTGCAAGGGTGTATCCGTCGGGGCTAAACGCGACTGCCCAAACCCAACCCGTATGACCTTGTAGAGTTCTGAGGCAGGTGCCCTCTCGAACATCCCATAGCCGCACGGTGCGATCGTTGCTGGCACTTGCAACGAGTTGACCATCCGGACTAAAGGCAACGGACAACCCCCAACCTGTATGACCTTGTAGAGTTCTGAGACAGTTTCCATTATGGACATCCCATAGCCGCACGGTTTGATCATTGCTGGCACTAGCGACCATTTTCCCATCCGGGTGAAATGCCACTGCCCAGATCCAGCTTGTGTGTCCTGGCAAATCCCGAGAGCACGTTTCCTGTTGCATATCCCATAGCCGCACGAGGGCATCATAACTGCCACTGGCTAGTGTGAAGCCATCTGGACTAAAGCTGACTGAACAAATCCCATTAGTTCGTCCATGAAATGTTTTAAGGCAGGTGCCATCCTGCACATTCCACAATCGAGCGGAAAGATCGGCACTGCCGCTCGCGAGGGTTTGACCATTTGGATTAAAGGCAACTTTCCAAACACAACTGCTATGACCTTGCAGCCGTTTGAAGCAGGTGCCATCCTGCACATTCCATAACCGCACTGAGCCATCCTCACTGCTACTGGCAAGCGTTTGACCATTGGGACTAAAGCTGAGTGAGGTGACCCAACCCGTATGTCCTTGCAGGGTTTTGAAGCAGATGCCTGTCTCTACATGCCACAGTCGAATCGTGCGATCTTCACTGCCGCTGGCGAGGATTTGACCATCCGGGCTGAAGGTCACGGTTCTCACCCAACGGCTATGTCCTTTTAAGGTTTTGAGGCAGGTTCCATGAGCAACACTCCACAATCGAATCGAAGCATCTTCGCTGGCACTGGCTAGAAGCTGTCCGTTGGGACTAAAGCGGACTGACGTTACCCCACCCGTATGCCCCTGAAAACTGCCAGGCAGGTTCCTTCCTGTACATTCCAGAGCCGAATCGTCTGGTCATCACTGCCACTCGCCAGCAGTTGATTATCCGGACTGAAGGCGATCGTCCACACCCGATGGGAATGCCCCCGCAGTGTGTTGAGACAGGCTCCTGGGATTTGGTTGGAATCACTCACTTCAGCCAGGTTCGCAGGACTGGACAGCTCAAAATTATCGAGGCTCTGCACGTCCCATAATCGAATCAACCAGTCATGGCTGCAACTGGCGAGCATTTTTCCATCGGGACTGAAGGTGACTGCCCAGATCCAACCCCCATGACCCTGCAATGTCAAAACTGGTTGACCATCAGCGACACGCCACAGGCAAAGCTTACCGTCCAAATCGCCGATCGCCAGCAGAGTACCATCGGGGTTGAAACTGACAGACATGACGCTGCTTAAGGTCTCTGCAAATACAGAGGTGGCTAAGTCAGCGTTGCGAAAATTAACCCCTGCCAGGTTGACCTGCCGCAAGTCGGCTTGCCGTACGGTTAGCTCCGAAAAGTCACAGCCGCGTAAATTGCTTTGCAGATGTACTAGCAGGTTGAGCAGATTGCCAGCCATATAATCTGGCTGAGGTGCTTGTTTTTGCTGCTCCAACAGAGTTTTCAATCGCTGTTCAAGGGCTTGTGACTTACCAAGCTGAAGCTGCATTTGTTCAGCGCTCGGTTCCACAATCAATCGCTTTTGCATCTCGCGAACGTAGTCTTTTGCTTGTGCTCTAATCAGTGCATGACTTTGCAATAAGGTTGTCATTGGTCGTTTGTCATTCGTCCTTTGGGTTTCACTTTCTGACGATGAATGACGAATGACGAATAACTGCTCTAATTCACGACAAACTTGCTCAATCAACCGCTCCGTGCCATACTCCAGCACAACAGGCTGAAGAAAAAACGCTCACCCTCTTTTTCGATGAGCGTTCGCGGAGCAGTCTCTATGAGACATCGCCGCAACAATGACTGTATCGCGTCCGGTAATCTGCGTCTAGAAGACTTCATGACCAGATCCTGGCTCAACTCGAACAGTGAGACGGGTTCCCGATGAATGGCCAGCCAAAACAGCATTTCCTGCTCAATATCAGTCAGGCGATCGAACTGGCGCTGAAGCAAATCTCGAATATCGTCAAAGACCGCTGCCCCCTGCTGCACATAGTGCAAGATTGCAGCAATGCTGCCACTAAAGAGATCCTGGGTTGCGGCTGCCACCAGCTTCAGCGCCAGGGGTTGCCACTGTAATGGGTGACTAATCGCTCCCAGTCTGATTCTGTTCCGGCAAATGCCCCTTTATAGCGAAAGAGTGCCTGTCCGGCTGCTGGGGTCAGTCCTTTCAGCCGGAATGTTCTGACGGCTTGCTGTTCTCCTTCCAGGGGCACAATCTCTCTTGGCTTTTCGCGACTGGTGAGCAATAAGCAACTCTGATGGGGATTTCCCAAGCTCTTTGAATAGCTGACCATAGCCCTCATAACCTGTTCGATACTGTGCTGCTTGTCCGCCACTCAAGATCGTCTCGACATTATCCAGAATCAGCAAACAGCGCTTTTGACGCAACCCTGACCTCAGCTTCAGCAATTTTCCATCCAGGCTGCTCGGCACAGCGATGTCCTCTCCCTGTGCCCGTAATAGCAGCGGCAACACCGTCTCTAACCACTCTTCAAAGGGTGGAGCATTTTGCAGCGATCGCCATACCACCACATCAAACTGGGTTTGAATCTGCTGCACCAGTTTGGCAGCCAGGGTACTTTTGCCAATTCCGCCAATGCCCAGTAGCAGCACGAGGCGGCACTGTTCTTCTATTACCCACTGTTCAAGACACATCAGTTCTTCACTGCGCCCACAGAAGGTAGCCGTATCAATGGCACTCCCCAGTCGGTTGGTTCCCATTGGGTCGTCGATTGGGCAACGGCTATCGCCTGAGTTTGGGTTGCTTCAATCAGCGATCGCCGCCACTGATGCTCTAACGCCCCTCGAAAGTTGGTTTTACTGACGGGTTCCCAAAGGTTCGCTCCAGAAGACTCCAGAGCTTGGGACCAACATTGCGCTTGATATAGCTGAGCGAGTAGCCAGACACCTCAGCAATTTGCTCGTAGCTCTGTTCTTGCAAGGCTCCCAGCAGAATGGCGGCTTCGACTTCGTTGAGTCGTCTACCCACACTGGCAAAGACAACTGAATTAGCAACGTGCAGGGCATCCTCTAAATCCATTGTCTTTGACTCCATTACCCAATTAATGGTAGTGGTCTGATTTTACCTCGAGTTACTAACAGGAGCGGGTTACATCAAACACTTTTTCAGGGATGCTTTGCTGAAAGGTTTTGCAGAGTTAATTTGTTAACCAAATACCGCTCCCCATAGTAAGGTGAACTTTTTGTTTTGAGCATGACCAGACTAAAACTGAGGCAAGAGAAGAGATTCAGCCCAGCCAAACCAAAGTTGATGATGAAAAAGTTCACCGACTTTCAATCTTTAGACGCATCATATTGTCCTCAAAGTAGTGAATTTATAGGTAACGACAAACCCAGAAAACTTCTCTAATGTAGTGACATCAGGTTAAAAGGCGGGAGGAAAAGGAATTGGTAAATTGCTCACTCCTAGCCGCTTGATACCGTTCATAATTTCACGATTTCTAGCAGTAACCCAGTTCTACGACCCTAACCCGATCGCTAGGCTAAGTTTCTGCTGCAACGGATTCACTATTTAGAGATTCAGTATGAAGATTGTTGTGATTGGTGGCACTGGACTCATTGGAACAAAACTCGTGAACAATCTGCGTCAGCTTGGTCATGAGGTCGTGGCAGCATCACCCCGATCGGGGGTCAATACGATCACAGGTGAGGGACTGGCTGAGGCACTTGCAGGCGCTCAGGTTGTTGTTGATGTGGCGAACTCACCTTCGTTCGAGGACAAGGCAGTTTTAGAGTTCTTTGAGACATCCGGTCGTAACCTGCTTGCCGCAGAAGCGATCGCGGGCGTGGGACATCATGTGGCGCTGTCAGTCGTCAATGCCGATCGCTTGCCTGATAGCGGTTATATGCGGGCAAAGGTCGCCCAGGAGACGCTGATTAAGGACTCCCAAATTCCCTATACGATCCTACGGGCAACACAGTTCTTCGAGTTCCTTAGCGGCATCGCTCAATCTAGCAGCGACGGGCAAACAATTTGCCTGTCACCTGCTCTGGTGCAGCCAATCGCGTCAGATGATGTAGCTGCCGCATTAGCAGACATCACCGTCGGGGCACCCCTGAATGACACGATCGAAGTGGCAGGTCCCGACAAGTTCCGTCTTGATGAACTCGTCCAACGCTTTTTAAGCGCTAACAACGACCCACGCAAAGTAATCACAGATATCCACTCCCGCTACTTCGGTATCGAGCTAAACGATCGCTCCCTCAACCCTAGCAGCGACAATCCGCGCATTGGGGCGACGAATTTTGAGCAGTGGCTCGATCGCCAAGCGAAAGCAGCCTAGCCAGCCCATGTTTCTTCAAGCACTTGCTTCCTGCCCGTCGCGACGAGGCAACGGGCGGGAGTCTGACGGGTCTAATTTTACCGGGAGACCTCTATGGAAAAACCAATTCGCATTTTGCTACAAACTACCATTCCGACATCCGAAGATGACTGGAGTATCGAACGGTTCTCCTTGGTGCGCGATCACCTCAGATCTTTAACAGATGAAAATGGTTCCCCTCTTTGTCAGGTCGTGGCACGTAACCGGGAATCAGATGCTGAGGGGAATGACCCAGTTTTGAGCACCCTTGAACACTCAGCATTCGATGAGCTATGGCTGTTTGCTGTCGATCCTGGTGACGGTATCACACCAACGGAAGTTGCCAGCATTAATGCCTTTCGTCAACGCGGTGGCGGTAGCCTGATCACACGCGACCATCAAGACTTAGGCTCTTCTATTTGCAACTTGGATGGGATTGGGGCTGCCCATTATTTTCACACGCGCAATCAAGACCCAGATGCATCCCAGCGGCAGATTGACGACACCGATACGACCGCGATTTCCTGGCCTAACTACCACTCCGGTCGCAACGGCGACTATCAAAGGATCATACCCGTTGAACCCATTCATGAACTCCTGCATACGCTGGACTCCCCTTCCCGGTATATCGAATTCTTTCCAGCCCATCCCCATGAAGGGGCAGTTGGGGTTCCCAGGTGCTAGTAATGCTCGCGTGATTGCAATGGGTAAAAGCCTGATTTCTGGTCGTCTGTTTAACCTGGCGATCGCCTTTGAGCGGGAACAGGACACAGCAGGCAATACACTGGGTCGTGCCGTCGCGGAATCTACCTTTCACCATTTTGCCGATCACAACTGGAACCCGGATATGGGTGCTCCCAGTTATGTCACTGAACCTGTGGGAGATGGCTTTAACCGAGAGCCACGCACCCTTGAGGATATTAAGACCTACGTGCGAAACCTGGCTTTATGGCTGGCTCCGCTTACCTGAATGCTGATGCGCGTGCATACAACTTGGGGCGATCGCAGTCTTTACTCAACATTGCAAGGTGATAAATCATGAAAACAACTGCAAGTCCTCAAATCATTTTGGTCGTGGGAGCCATCCTGATCGCGTTCAACGTTCTATTCCTATTTGGCAACGGACTGTTTATGCTGGTTGCTCCGCTGGCGTGGTATAACATCGTTCCTGGCGTGACCCACACAGGTTCCTTTAACCAGCACTTCATCCGCGATATTGGGATGATTCAGATGTTCCTCGGCGCTGCGTTCGCGATCGGGATGTTCCAGCCAGCGCATCGCTTTGACCTGTGGGCTGCGGCAACATCATGGCTAATTGCCCATGCCAGTTTCCATTTGTGGGAAGTTGTAGTCGGCATTTCCACTCCATCAACTATTCTGCAAGACTTTCCTGCTGTCACGCTCCCGGCTTTGATTGGCGTTGCACTAACGACATGGGCTTGGCGCACCAGTCCACGCTTAGCATCTCCCAGTCTGATGACCAGAAATTCTTTGTGATTTAAATTGCCAAGGAAGAACCCAAATGTTCACTAAATTCCTCCACAAAGTTGCCTTCACAGCACTCTCCATGTTCGCGGCTTTTTCATATTCACAGCGCTTCCTGTATCCGCAGCCTCAGCCGATAACGTGTCTACTGATCAGTCCAAGATAACGTTGGTCTTTGATCATGTCCTTCCCAATGTGCCCGGCAAGAGCATGAAAGGCGTGCTAGTCGAATATGCGCCCGGTGGGTCATCGCCCGCTCACACCCATCCAGGGTCGGCTTTCATCTATGCAACGGTTCTGGAGGGCGCGATTCGTAGCAAAATCAATGATGCGCCAGAACAGGGATATCACGCGGGTGAGAGCTTTTTTGAAGTACCTGGCAATCATCATCTTGTCAGCGCAAATGCTAGTGATACTGAACCCATGCGGATGCTAGCTGTCTTTGTCGTCGATAGCGATGCAACGAACCAGGTCACGCCCGACGAATAGTGGAACGCAAAATTACACATCTCAGAGTCTGAGTAAGCTGAGCCATCTAGAAATCTACTAGCGGGAAGTTATCCCGCTGTGTCTTATCCACCATCTATAAATTTAAGGAGAATTTATGACTGTTCAAGCAAAACCGCAAACGCTAGATATCCTGGAAGTTGCAGATGATCCACGTCTTTCTCAGGGCACAAAGGCATTCCTGAAGGAGTTAAATTCAGCAGGTGCGGCGTTAGAAACACTCACTCCACTCGAAGCCCGTCAAGTCCTCGTGGATGCTCAAAATTCCGTTCAAGTTGATCTTTCAGGCATTGATGAGTCTGAGAAAACGATTATTGCTGATGGTTATGCAATCGCGCTCAACATCGTGCGACCCGCCGATGTTAAAGGCACACTGCCCGTTTTCATGTTTATTCATGGGGGTGGATGGGTTTTGGGTGATTATTCAACACACAAGCGTATGGTTCGCGATCTGGTTGTGCATTCAGGGTTTGCGGCTGTCTTTGTCAACTACACCCGCACTCCAGACGCGAACTATCCCCAAGCGATTAATGAAATCTATGCCGCGACGAAATGGGTTGCCGAGCATGGTGATGAGATTAGAGTGGATGGCAAAAACCTGGCGATCGTTGGTAATAGTGTCGGAGGTAATATGTCAGCCGTCACTGCTTTGAGGGCAAAAGAAAAGGAGGTCCACATATCAAGTTACAAATTCTGATGTGGCCGATCGTCGATGCTGACTTTGAAACGGATTCTTATCAAGTATTTGGCGAGAAACGGTTTCTCACAACGTCGTTGATGAAATGGATGTATGACATGTACATCGCTGACCCAAAAAAACGAAAAGACATTTATGCCTCTCCCTTGCAGGCGACGGTTGAGCAACTGAAAGGATTGCCTCCAGCATTAATCCAGGTTGCAGAAAGCGACATCTTGCGCGATGAAGGCGAAGCGTATGGACGCAAACTTGATGAAGCTGGGGTAACAGTGACAACCGTGCGTTACAACGGCATGATTCATGACTTTGGACTGCTGAATGGTTTAGCAGAACTTCCAGCCACCCGTTCTCTTTTTATCCAGGCAGCCGCTGAACTGAAGAAATATCTGCAATAGGGGAGTTGTCTGATGGGAGCCAATTATCAAATCAGGCTGTTTAATACAGCCGAAGACATTGATCAAACGGTTGAAGTTCAAAACGATCGCTACATTCTGGAAACGGCGGAAGAAGCGGGAATGGATTTGCCTTACTCCTGCCGGCAGGGTGTGTGTTCTACTTGTACGACAAAACTGATTGAAGGCGCAGTTGACCAATCCGAACGATCGTCCCTCAGTGAGGAGCAGATGGCTGAGGGGTATGTGCTTATTTGCGTTGCTTATCCCAAAGCAGATTGTGTGTTGAGACGCACAAAGAAGAGGAGTTGTTTGATTGAACACGTTGGTGAACCAGTGACGTAGTGAACAAATGACAGATTTTCCAAACTTTTCTCATACTACTTAGGAGGTACTTATGGAACGATATAAATGTCCGGTCTGTGGTCACATTTACGATCCGGCAGAAGGCGATCCAAAGTCTGGAATTGCTCCGGGAAAAGCTTTTGAAGACCTACCGGAAGATTGAAATGTCCAGTCTGCCGCACAAAGAAATCAAAGTTTCAACCAGTGCAACCACAGGCAGTTTAACGGGTTGTGTCACAAAGGGTAGTGCGTAGAGTACAGACTTAGTTACGTAAGCCAAGCAATCCCAAAATGTACTGGCGGGGAGTTATGCCGCTGTGTCCCCTTGCTGGATCTTGTAGGAGAGCGATGCCAGAGATCCAGACAGTGCAGACCAACCATGACCGGAACGGTGGGGAGTTTTATCGCTTCCTCCCCTTTATTGCCACCAACGGCAGGCGAAACCCTGCATCAGAGCGGTCCAAGGTGGCGATCGCTCAGGTCATCCCCACCTATTTAACCTCACTTCAGGCTGATTTGCGAATCTCAAACGTTTTGAGCGACGAAGGTGCGCGCTGTAAAGCAGATCCCTGTGGGATCGCTGGCATGTGGAACAGTTGATAGCAACCGTTGTCACTGGAAGTTATTAAATGTGAATGAGGATAGTTTTATGGCATTCATTCCCTTACTGCTTAAAGATGAACTTGAGTGCTTAGAGGCTTCTACTGGACTCGATGCTTTTAGTGTTTGTCCTGTGAAACGGGCGCTTACTGCTGTTGCACAAGAGATTAACGAGTTGCTACAGCAGTCTCAGCCTTTACCGCTCGACAGCATCAATCGGGCTGAGACGATTATGATTCGAGCGATCGAGCCAGAGTACAGGCAAGTCATTGCGATCGAAGCGTTGACTGCCCGCGAGTTAGAGGTATTGCAACTGATTGTGAAGGGACACAATAATCCCACAATCGCCGAGAAGCTGTACATCACGCCGGGTACCGTGAAAACCCACGTTCGCAATATTTTGAAGAAGCTCTATGTGAGCGATCGCACCCAAGCTGCGATTCGGGCACTCCGCTGTGGTCTTGCCCACTAGAGCGAAGACTACCCAGTATGAGCGAAATGAATCACGATGACTCCGTCGTTCGCTGTCTTTCTTGCATCCTCCGTTCCATCTGAATCACTACAAAGGAATCACAACCATGTTATTCGCACAGAAAAGAGTTCAAGGATTTTTGCTCAATTTGCTACTGGTCGTTGGCTTTGCGGTTGGTTTGGCGATACACCATGCAGATGCAGTCACGGCACAACCCTTAGCCCAAACGACGAATACCAAACCTGCGATCGTTCTTGTGCATGGTGCTTTTGCGGATGGCTCCAGTTGGCAACGGGTCATTCCACTGCTCGAACGAGACGGCTACACGGTAACGGCGGTACAGAATCCCCTGACATCCCTCCCTGACGACATTGCCACGACCAAGCGGGTCATTGATGCCCAAAAGGGTTCTGTCGTGGTGGTCGGGCATTCCTATGGTGGCACTGTGATTACAGGTGCGGCGGCTGGTAACCCACACGTGAAAGCACTCGTTTATATTGCTGCCCATGCACCAGATTCAGGTGAGACAACTACCGAGTTGAATGGCAAATACGTCCCTCCCCGCTTGCGACCGCGCTGGTGCCTGATGCAGCAGGCTTTCTCTATGTTGATCGATCAAAGTTGCACGATATCTTTGCCCAGGATATCCCAACTGCCGAGGCAAGCGTGCTGGCAGCCACTCAAAAGCCGATCAGCAGTGTCGCTTTTGACCAATCAGTGACTAACGTCGCCTGGAAGACAATCCCTTCCTGGTATCTTGTGGCTCAAGAAGACCGGGCAATTAATCCTGATCTGGAGCGCTTTATGGCAAACCGCATTGGTGCCAAAACCACTGAGATCAAAGCCAGCCATGTGCCGTTTCTTTCCCACCCTCATGAAGTTGTCGAACTGATCGAAACGGCTGCCACCGTAAAGTAAAAGTAGGTAAAATGCCAAACTCCTAACTCTCGGTGATTTTGGTTGAGTTTACCAAGATTGCGAACATTTAATCCAGGGTAGTGCTCAAATTGTCATCATTTCAAGTCTGAATGATGACGCTCATTATTACCTCCTCAGGTCTACCCTACTAAACAATTCACACACGATTTCTATAAGAGGCACTGGTTTGCATAGAAATTCAGCAAACAAGTTCAAATCTGCCTTCGGTTAGACGATGTTACACATTGTCGAGATTTATCAAAGTCAATGCTGTTGAATGGCATTGATATCACAATGAGGCATCTAGTAGATTGGTCCAAACTGGCTGCACAAGCATTACGAGTCGTCGGCGTTGAGTGCTATCCAGCTGATCAACAACAAATCATCGCCCAGTTCCACCAATGGAGTAGGGAGCTGCAATTGCCTGTCTACTTCTGGAACCCAGGGTATTCACGACTAATGCAGGTGGTTGATCAAAATGGGCAATGCCGCTTGCAGTCCACCGAACTGGGGCAAGGGGCAACCGACATTGTGCAGTGGTTGTTAGAACAGCCTCAACCAGGTATTTTTCTACTCGAAGGCGCGATCGCACCTACTGAGCAGCGATTCCATCAACTTACCAATGCTTTTACCAAGCCACATGGAATCCGGTTCCCTGCTATTGGGTGCTGTTGGCAGAACAGATTTCGCTACCGCCTTCCTTGCAGGGGTTGATTCCAGTGCTGACCTATCCCTTGCCAGGGCGCGATCACCTCCAGCAATTAGTTGAGCAAGTTTGCGAACTATCCGCTCGGCAAGATTCAGAAAGGCTCTTAGTCTGTGCTTGTCAAGGGTTATCAGAAGGTGAATTGGTGCTGGTACTCAAGCAGGCGCTGTCGTTGGTGCCATCAGTTGAAGCACTGGCAGATTGGGTATTGGACTACAAGATTGCCAAGCTACGCGGACGGGGACTGGAACTGATCTCTGAACCTGATGTCCCCAACGCCGCAGGGATGGAGTTGCTGAATGCTCGACTCGATAGAATTGGTGCCTTGCTAGATCCTAGCGCCGATCGCTATGGGTTGCGTTTTCCCAAAGGCATGATACTCTGGGGACCGCCTGGTACAGGCAAAAGTCTCGCTGCCAAGCTGGCGGCTCAGAAGATGGGAGTGCCATTACTGGCAGCCGATTGGGGTGCCTTGCGAGGCGCGACAGCCTACGAGTCGGAACAAAACCTTCGCTTTTTGCTGGCAACCGCAGAAGCGATGGCACCCTGCGTGCTGTACTTTGATGACTTTGACAAAGGGTTTGCCGGATGGAACTCAGATGCGGATGGTGGGGTGAGTCATCGCCTGTCGCAGAAACTGCTGACCTGGATGCAGGAACATCAAAGCCCCGTGTTTGTTATGGCAACCGTCAACCGTCTAGGAATGCTGCCCGTTGAGTTGCAGCGACGGGTGGATGATCTTTTCTTTGTTGATTTGCCACACGATGGCGCACGCTATGAGGTATTCAATCTCCACTTAGCCAAATACTTCCCAGAGTTTCAGGCGGCACAACGAACCGGGCGATCGCCCTGGAGTGAAGATCAGTGGCGAATTCTACTGACTGATTACCGTCTCTGTACTCCCGCTGAGATTGCGAACGCCGTGCGACGGGTGGCAGAAGAAACTTATTATGAGCTGAAGCAAGCAGGACAGATGGGACAACCGCTTAAGGCAAACTTTCGTGCTTTGCACAAGCAACGCTGGCAGTTTACCCCAGCCATGATCCGTGAAGAAAATCAAATGTTGGAAATCCGCAACAATGCTGCGTTTGCCCAGCCTGTGAGTGGTCCTGATAACAGCCGCTTTGCCCGCCCCCATCAGGAGCTGTTCGCGAACATCGATCAACCTGAAAATGAGGTTGACCATCCAGGTAGCCGCTAGAATTAAAGCAGCCTCTGTACTTGTCAAGGACGCAATGAACCCACAGCCATTGCCAAAACTGCATTACTTGCCAGATAGCTTGCCAGTTGAGGGGCTGTACGTCTTGACCTGGAAGAGGGTATTCCGATTTTCGGGCTTCCAGCAGTGTTCAAGAACGAATTGAAGTGTTATTGAGCAAGCAGAAAACGACGTTGCTCAACTCAGACGAAGAGCAGGAACTTGATCGCTACGAAGAAATGGATGATTATCTGAGTTTCGTGAATCGTACCATTCGGAATCTCTCTCTCAATCAAGCTCACCCAGATCGTTAACCTTGGCTGGTCGCAGCAAAATTCCTCAAGTCATGCAAGAGCAAGTGCGCCAACGCGCCAATTTTTTGTGCGAATATTGCCATGCTTCAGAACGATGGCAGTATGTACAGTTTACAGTGGATCATTTCATGCCAATCACGCTGGGTGGAGCCGATGACATCGACAACCTGGCTCTGGCTTGTTTCCATTGTAATCGCCGAAAATCCAATCACCTTACGGCAGTCGATCCACTGTCCGCTAGAGAGACGGCTTTGTTCAATCCAAGGCGCGATCGGTGGCAAGATCATTTTATTTGGTCTGTGGATGGGTTGATGCTTCTTGGTTTGACACCAACGGGTCGTGCCACGGTGGAGGCATTGCTCCTCAATCGCGAACGCATCATCAACATTCGAGCTGCGGATAGAGACATAGGACGACATCCTCCGGTTGACGATCCAAGATTAGAGGCATAGAAGGTGATCAAGGGTGATTCATGCTTGTGGTCATGGAGAGGCTGCAAGCGCTTTATTGTGCCCAACTTTCAAGTACCTGCACATTTATTACCACAGGAATCGGGGCAAGCAGTTTCTGCGCGGGTTTCACCATACAGCGGTGCAAGCGTTGGCTCACCGCCTCAACTGCCGCTTCTGGGCACTCCAGGACAATCTCATCATGCACTACAGCAATTAGTCGAGCATTGCCCAAACGGGGATACAGTTTGACCAGTGCCAGTTTGATGATGTCTGCATTTGTCCCCTGCACTGGATAATTGAGTAATTCCGTCAGACGCGGTTGCTCAGCCTCAGACCACAGACGCAAGCGGCCCGCAAGGGTTTGAGTGCGTCGCGTCTTGTTTCCATACAGATTATGCTTGACTCGTTCATGCCAATGACGCACCCCTTCATACACTTCAAAAAAGCGTCGTACAAAGGTACGGGCATCCTGAAGACTCATCACAATGCCATACTCAAGCTGGGTTTCTAATTGCAGCCGCACGGCACTCATACCATAGATCAGTCCAAAGTTAAGTTTCTTCGCAATGCGCCGCTCTGCCTCTGTAATGTCTGCAAGCGCTTTCCCCGTCACGATGGCAGCCGTGAGACGATGAATATCCTCACCCTTTTGGTATGCCTCAACCATGCGGCGATCGCCACTGATTTTAGCAACGATGCGCAGCTCAATTTGGGAGTAATCCCCTTTAACGATTTTGTATCCCGGTGCCGCAACAAAGCAGCGTCTGGTTAAGGCAAGATGCGGAATCGTTTGAATGGCGGGACGACGGCAGGTAAAGCGACCCGATCGCTAAAAGCATTCACTTTGTAATTACTTTGGGACTCTAATACTGATTGATTCAGACAAGAGAGAAATCACTTACAGTAAAATTTCTGAAGCTCTAGCAAGGAAACAACAGGCATAGGGGATGACCGCAAGTGCGGTGTCACTAATTCGTAATCAGTCACGATTAATGGTTCAATCTTCCACTCTATTGATGAGTCTAATCCTAACCACACCAAAACTTCATGCAGATGATTGTATAACCAATCTACTCGCTCCTGATGATGTTCCACAGCAGACTTCTCTCGCTTACCATTGTTCTTTATTTTTCCTACAAACAACTCCTCCAATTCATTTTTCATTTCGTGAGGCGCTCTGGAAAAGTTAAAATTCTTACACTCGATTACTTTTATACTGAGGTTCTTAGGATCAGCAACTAGAATATCAATATCACCCAATATTCCGTTTGCCCCTTGAATTTTGAGCTTTCCAATTTTCTTGACCCGTCGATGTATAGTCAAATCTGAGTTTTTTTCTAGTAAATCAGCTACCTCATCATTGAATTCCTCGCCTTGCTTATTTCTTAACTCTCCTATGACTTTCTTCATTTCGGGGCTTTGCGCCTTCAAACGCCCATTAGTGCAGATATGAATAAGATACCGGCTTGCAGTATGCAAGTGACGAAGCCCCCAAAGCACCTCAACCTCGCCATTTTGCTCACGCCACAGAAAGGGACGACGCAAATAAGACAGTGAGCGATTAAACCGCCAAGGGTAGACATCCGCCGGTTGATGTGGCAAGTCAGGTTTGAGGAAGTTAGCACGATGTTTCAATGACAATAATTCAAGAGCCTTAACAACAAGATCTTTTGACCAAGATAGCTGAGTAGATAAACGATCAATTAACTCTTTAAGAGAAAGAACAGCTATGGTGGGATGAATATTTCTCCCTATATTGATTGCTTCACCAAATAGTTCTTGCAATTCTGTGATTGAAAATCCAAATTCAAACTTTGCCGCTTCATCCATTTGAACCACTAAATTTGGTTTTGTCTCAAGCACTTCTCTATTTTGCCAATGACGCTTGAATCCTTGTGTTGCTCGAACAATCTCCCCACCTGAAAAAATTGACATATGAGCATCACGGGCTTTCTCAAACTCATCTCTATCCACACCTAGCCTTCCAGAGGCTAACATTGAATGTTTTATATCAGCTAAATTCCATGTAATAAGGTCGCTTTCAAAGCCAAAATTTATAATTTGGGATGCAAGGGCTTGGAGACGATCGTAAACACTTAAACTTAATGGACGTATACCAGATGGTAACTTTGCGACGACGTATTCAATCACGAAACGGCTAGCAAGCGCTGCCTTATACCGCTCTGGCAATTCCTCGCTAAGTTTCTCCATCATTTCTAACTCTGAACTGAAGCAAGCAAGGCGTGTTGGTATTGTTAGGCGATGAAATGCTGCCTCGCGCACAATTGCCTCGTGATGAGCAATCAAATTCTCCAACAGTCCATCTGGATTTAGAGATGCAACTAATTTTTCAAATTGGCAATAGAAAAAGTTAACCGTTTTATTGAGAATAATAACTCGTTGATTGTCAGCAATTGCCCCTGTGCTAAGGTTCTCAACAGAACTCAAGTAGCTTCCAAGATCGTCGAGGAGTTCATCCTCATCGGACTCCTGTACTTTCCGATAGTCTGGCAAACCATCTGTTTCCAACTCAGGATTAATAGAAGTATTTAAGAAAAAAGTTTCTCTTTAAAGCCTAACGGTGCGAATTTTTCAAGGATTGAAGTGATAATGTTGTTAGAAAGCTTTTCACGCTCTATATCTGGCAGCAGTGCCCTAAAGCCCCTGAGAACATAATACATAAGATGTCTCTCACCTTCATTATCAACTCGTTGTAGTAAGAATGAAATCTTGGGCGATACAGTTACATCTAAAATGCCTTGCTCCAAATCAATCTCTGTAGTGATCAGTGTTTGATCTACAAAATCTTGTGATTCCTGGATTTGACTCCATGCTTGATCTGATGTTATGTGCAACCGAACTATCAAACTGGTATAGATCGGAACGAAAGATTCAAAAATAGATTCAAGCGATGGACTAAACTGCCATACCCAATAACTAATAGTTTCAGCAAATTCAACATATAAACTTCGTACCTCTCGATCTTCAACTTTCTGATCAAAACCAATAATCCAAACTGGTAGGGGCAGTCTTTCAACTAGCACAGCGATTGGCTGCTGAATTCTATTGAGAACACTTCTAGGAATATAAATTGGAATATCGCGTGTACTGTATAAAGAAGTCACCTCCGTAATATAGCCAGGATTATATGAGGGAGCAGCGTGCCAATCTCTTTGGTGTAATACTTCTCGACGTAAATCGCCTGCTCCACCTACACCAATAGTGAGAAAATTAGGACGTTCTTCATCTGATAAGTAGTAGCAGTAACCTCGATCTCGATAGAAGTAAAATTTATCTAGTTCACCATGAGAAAGGACTCTTGTGTTCTGCTCAAGTCGCCAGGAAGCCCAAGCATACTTCCAAAGAACGAGAGGTTCACCACCTTCTAAAAGAGTAATCGTTTCCAGATCGCCCGCTGATAAGCCTAGTAGCAACAGAGGCTGTATTTCAGGTAAATTACTGAAACCAAACATCTGTGATCGTCCAAAACCTTGAAGCACGATCAAAATCAAGATTTCGTTGACACCAGTTAAGCGTGTGAAAACATACTCATATACTTGTTGAACGTGGTTGCCTAATTTTGTTTCAATATCATCTATTAACCATCTACCAAACGGGTCGTGAATATCGTAGTTGTCTAATGAATCCGTAATAGAGGCTACATAAGCCAATTTATCACTATCAAAACTGAAGAAAGCATCTCGGAATTGTGGTAGATCAGGAGACGTAGGTAATGCAACTGGAACAGCTTGATGCTCTATATAGCTTAAGGAATCAAACACTGTGCGCCAAACGGAATTACCATAGTGCTTTACCAGCTCATCCTTCATCCCACATTCAAGGGCAAGTTGAATGAGTCTATTCCAAGTAGCTGACAGTAGTACTCCTGGGATTGCAACAATAAATTTATTACCAGCTTGAACAATAGGGCTAATTAGTAGTTCTCCATTCTCGATCTGATAATCTGTAACCGAAATATCTCCTAAGCGAACTATCAACTGTTCTATCTCAAAAAAATTCACATTGTGTCTGAACAATAAACTTGAAAGCTCCGATTCACTAAATGATACTGCTTGTTTAAGCCGTTTGAGTTGTTGGGATGAAGGGATAATTACCTTTCTTCCAGATGTCGAGATAGGTTCTATTCCTCTTTCAATGCCAGCACGTTGAGCTATTTCATTACTCAGCACTAAAACTCCTGTAAGAAGTCCACGGGCTGCTGTTATAAAGCGGTGATCTGAGAAAGATTCAGAGTTTAGGAATATGGTTTTCGCAAGATGACGTAGGATGAACGTTGATCTTTCAACAATTCCTGGAAAAACAATGTAGGAGCCTCCATGAAACGTAAAGGCTTCGGCAAATAAGTTGTCAACTGGATCTTCCATTCGGACAAATATTTCCAAAACTGGCGAATCACTGTTACAACCTTTTTCAAGCTGCTTAGAAGTTATTTTTGTTTAGAGCCAAAACCTTTACTTGATGTTGAAGCAACAGCATGTGTAAGAGCTTCAAAGCGAACCGCACGTTCAGCATTCTCTGGCATAAGTTGTAAAGCGGCCAGTGATGTCAGCAAATCAGCCGAATCATAAGCAGACAAAGACTTTCCTAGTGCAGTTAAGGGGTTGTGTTCTGGGCTTTTCAGTTGTTTAAAAGCTGGAGAAGGCGGGTCAGAAGAGTTTTGGTCATCAGTAGCTTAAATACTGTAATAAGGAGTTTTGACGCATACATCACTTTATGTAGCGTTTTTACACAAAGTATTTGCTATATGCAGTATAGTTCATCCGAACTAAATTGCCTTTAGTATGCCTCAGCCATAAAAATTGTCACTAACCTTTAACTTGTAAAGTAACGATTCGGACTAGGAGCAAGGGAAGACAGTTCGGATGCCTTGGGGCAGTTGAGCTTACGGGATTACGGAAGACAGTCAGCGCAACGCTATCAGGCAAGTGCCAATGTTTGTGCACCTTTTAGCAAAGCCAATACAGGTAAGGCGCAAACCGCCAGTGCAGCTAAAGGACTCGGCAACCAGATTGCGATCGCGACCAACAACACGGCTGGCATGGACACGTCCGCCGGTCCAGGGGTGGCAATGAAGCCTGCGCCTGGGCAGTGAACGGGTCTTACAGAAGGCTGGCGTTGCCCCGCTAGGAGACAATCCCAACTATGTCCCTTCTGTGGAAGCAGCACTCCGAAACGGGCGTGGTCAAGCCGTCTCATCAGCTCAGGCGCAAGCAGGGGACATCATTATTGCCAAAGACCAGCGGCATATCGGCATCTGCCTGAACGAGGGTTGTACTCGTGTTCGCTCCAACTCCAGTTCCCGCGCCCAGTTTGCCTGGGTGTCCAGCCGTTCTTTTGATGGTTACTACGACCAGTATGGCGGCAGTGAAACGATTTACCGTGTCATTCGATAGTTTAAGGGAGGTTGTTATGCGATCAATGAAGCGATTTTTGGTGTGGTTTGTCGTTGGGTTGCTTGCCACAACTACATTTACAGCATTGATCTTGGGTCAGTTGGATATCCCTTCTCCAGCGATTGCTTCGCAGTTCCCCAGAGGAGTAAGCGCCCAGTCGTCAGAAGCGGCGATCGTGCGGCAGGTGGTGCAGCAACAGCTGGGTCGGTCTAACCGATTCTCAGTACGGCAGATCGCAGTGAGTGGCAGCTATGCACTGGTGTCTTGGAATGAGGGCGAAGCGGGTGGACAAGCGGTTCTGAAAAAGCAGTCTCACCGCTGGACACTGCTGACCCACGGTGGTGGTTGGCTGGGGCTGAGAGGGCTGACCAGCAACGGAGTGCCTCGGTCTATTGCAGAACAATTGCTCAACCAGCTTGATCCGAATTGGCGCAAATATGAATAATATAGGAGAATAATCGATGACAGATACACGTTCACCACAAACCCTACCGGAGTTGCCCTCACCACCACTCTGGCTACGGCAGTGCAGCCGCTGGTTTCGGCTGGGCTTAGGTCTCTTTCTGCTGCTGTCGGTGTTGTTGGGCACGATGGGCTGCTCTGCCAAAGCCGCCAGTGTTCCCTGGCGCAAGGCAACCGACATTGCACCCAAACCACTCATTGCACAGGTGATTGCTCAGAATACGGCAGCAACGGGACAGGCGGCTCAGGTATTGGCTGACACGATGCAGGCGTGGCAGATAGAGGGTAAGGATGGCAAGCTGCTGCTGTTTCACTTCAACACGCCCAATCTCTGCGGGACATTGGGTTGTCTGTATATTGGGGTATGGGAGCGAGAAGCGGGTTCTCCCGTGCAGGTGTTGTCGTCTTACCTCAATCCCAACCTGCCCCCGGATCAACCACTATTTGCAATTGCCCAGCGCCAGGGTGATGCGGCGTTGCCCTGTTTACAGGTGCAACAGGCAGAGTCGGCGCGGTTACGGCGGCATACGCTGTGTCTGGTGGAAACCCGCTATCAGGTAGTGGATAGCAGGCTGCTGGAGTAACGGATTGATGGCATTCCTCCTGCCTCACTCACTTATAAGGCACAATAAAGGATAAGCCTGGCATCCCCAACTCTTACCATGAACCAGCGTTCTTACCCTGTACCGCAAAGGGAGCCACCCCTCTCACCGAGGGAAACATTGCCAACGATGTATGATTTGCCCAGTGAAGACCCTGAGGAGTCTGGTTTGCCGGATGAATTTCATGATCTGCAACCCCAGTTGCTGAGTGCGACGCTGCGCCTCAGTGGGTATGCGCGAGACCAAATTTTTACCGGGACGGATCTCAACCTTTACTATGATGTGCGTCAGCCTCAGTGGTACAAACGTCCAGATTGGTTTTTAGTGGTGGGGGTGCCCCGGCTTTATGATGGGACGGATTTGCGATCGAGCTATGTGATTTGGCAGGAGGGGATTGATCCTTTGTGGTGGTGGAGTTGCTTTCACCGGGCACCGAGAAAGAAGACCTGGGGAGTACGCGGTATTGGGGAGGGCAGTGGTCAAGAGACTTCTGCCTTGAGTCGCTCAACGGATGCAGCACCAGTAGTGGGAAATGGTCAGGCGACTAGAGAGATGCCACCGCGCAAGTGGGAGGTCTATGAGCAAATCTTGCGCGTTCCCTACTACATCGTGTTCAGCCGCTACACGAATCGGGTGCGGTTCTTCCAATTGACGGGGGACGGTATCAAGAACAGACAGTTGACCCAACTCAACCACGCCTCTGGATTGCGGAGTTGGGGTTGGGGTTAGGTCTATGGCAGGGGAGTTTGAGGGTGTGACGCGCCACTGGTTGCGCTGGTATGACGACCAGGAAAACTGGCTACCGACGGATGCGGAACGGGTGATACAGGCGGAGGCACAACTGCGACAGGTAGCGCTGAATTTGTTGCAGCAGGGGATGATGGTGGAGCAGGTAGCTCAGATGACGGGGTTATCGTTGGAGCAGGTTCAGGGGATGGGAGATGGGAACTGATTTATCCCACAAAATCAACAGCAAGCGTGATTCTGGTAATTGCTGATTGCAGCAATGGTGGCTTTACGAAGGGTCATGAGAAGAGCCTTCCAAAAATCCTTTTCAAGTTCTTCGATGTTTCTGAGAGCCTGGCGATACAGCGCCATGTTTCCCTGCTGCTGAAAAAATCGTGCCGCGTCTTGATAGTCAATGATCGCTCCGCGTTTGTAACCCAATTCGGCCTTCTTTTTGCCACGGTAGTAGTAGGCAAGAGCATGGTCTGGCTCAAGGCGTATAGCTCCGGTATAGTCAGCGATCGCCCCTTGCTTGTCGCCTAACTCAGATTTCAAATTCCCGCGCACCCAGTAAACATTAGCATCAGCATCAGGGTTCAGGCGAATAGCTTCGGTATAGTCAGCAAGTGCCCCTCGCCTATCACCTACCTCAGATTTCAGTGTTCCGCGCATCCAGTAAACGCCATAGGCAAAGTCAGGCTCCAAGCGAATAGCTTCAGTGAAGTCAGCGATTGCCCCTTGCCTATCTCCTATCTCAGACCTCGCAAGTCCACGTCTCCAGTAGGCATTAGCAAGGTGAGAGTTTAAGCGAATGACTTCGGTGTAATCAGAGATCGCCCCATGATGATCGCTCAAGCTCTCTCTTTCAAGCCCCCTCTCCCAGTAGGTATCAGCATTATTAAGGTTTAAACGAATGGCTTGGGTATAGTCAGCGATCGCCCTTGCTTATCGCCTACCCCAGATTTCAGATTCCCGCGCTTGCGATAGTAGATAGGAACAAGGTAGCCTGACTCAGCAGCCTCCAAGCGAATAGCTTCAGTGAGGTCAGCAATTGCCCCTTGCTTATCTTCTATCTCAGACCTCGCAAATCCACGCCTCCAGTAGGCATTAACCAAATCAGGCTCCAAGCGAATAGCTTCACTGTAGTCCGCGATCGCTCCTTGCTTGTCGCCTAACTCAGATTTCAGATCTCCACGCTTACAGTAAGCATCAATATCGTCAGGCTTTAAGCGAATAACCTGACTATAATCAGCGATCGCCCCTTGCTTATCGCCTAACCCAGATCTCAGATTCCCACGCTGATAGTAGGCACCAATAGCGTCAGGTCTTAAGCGTATACCTTCGGTGTAATCAGCGATCGCTCCTTGTTTATCTCCTATTTCAAGCTTAAGTTCTCCCCGCATGAAAAAGAAAAGAAAAAGAGTGGCATCGTCTCGCTTTAAGCGAATGGCTTCAGTAATGTCCGTGATTGCATCTTCATAGTCACCCAATTCAGCCTTAATTGTTGCTCGTATATAGTAAGCCTCACCAAAGTTTGACTGAAGTCGAATAGCTTCATTGAGGTCGATGATTGCGCCTTCATTGTCTATGTTGAATTTTTTCATGCCCAAAACGCAAAAGGCATAGGCAGAATTTGGCTGAAGACGGATGACCTCATCGAAGTCAGCTTCACAACCCTCTACATTTTCCTCTTCTGCCTTATACCTTTGCCAACCACGCTCGAAAAACTCTCTAGCAGTCGATGGGTTTATCGTATTCGTTGAGAGTAGTGGCTTTCGTTCTGGTTGCAGAGCAAAAGGGGATTGAGTTTGGTTTGCTACAGCCCGTCCACTTTTTTGGACAAATTGAGCCTCAACCACTTGCTCAACCGGAGCAATGTCTTCATCTCTCAATCCCAAAAGCTGTTGCAGCATTTTTAGGGCATCATGAGCTGATTTACCCAGAGGGTATTCATCTTCCGCTTCTGCCAGCAAAGCATCTCGATACTTCTGGAGATTGGCAAGCCTCTCTTGATAGGGACGTAAGACCTCCGCTTCAATTTCTGCCGTCTTTGCTTTAGCCAAACCCAACTGCTGCCGCAACGTATCCAGCACCGCTCTTCCGGCAGGTCGAATTTTCCCAGCATCGGCATATCGGGCTGCTGCCTTACGGTATCTCAGCCTGGGGTCAGTGATTTTGGCTTTAGAAATTACAATCTCAAATCCCAAGTCTTTGAGGCTAATAAGTTTAGGGGTCACGCTCGGAGCCGTTTCTTTGACCCTGCTGGCGGCATAATGATGCAACTCCAACGCGGAAACTAATCCGTCTTCATTCAGATCACCTGCTCCTGTTTCAATCCCTTCCACAAGGTAGCGGGTGTAGAGCGATAGTTCCGTTCCCGATTGCTCAAAGGAATACTGGGTTGAACTGGAGGATGCCAGTACCACCCGTCCTTCTGCACCCAACTGCCCTTGCAAATCCACTGAACCGTCATCCTTTGTCTGCAATGCCGGATCAAAAGCACCGCTAAAACAACAATCCAAAATAATCGCTTGCCGTTTAGCGCGGCAATTGTGCATGATGTCATGGATAAGACGGGTTGACACCGCTGAGGAGCGAACTCGATCCTTACGAGTCACGCGAGTTGCAAAGTAAAGATTACCCCTGTCATCCTTAATGCCATGCCCAGAAAAATACAGCAGCACTAGATCGTCTTTGGTGCGCCCTGTAAACAGAGTTTCGATCTCATCCTGCATTGCCTCAAGTTTAGGACTGATCAAGGGTTTCACTTCGTCAAACCCACCCAGGTCTGGGTCTTTCAGCACTCGCAGCAAAGCTTCCACATCCTTAATCGCCGCAGGCAAGGGACTTAACCCCAGTTCATACTCACCCACCCCAATTAGCAATGCCACTTTTGCCATGATTGCCTACCTAGCTTGCAATAAAATCCTAAGCTACCTTAATTGCTGCTTCCAGTTCTTCCCGACTAGATGCTTTCACTCGCCTGATTCACTTCCAACCAGGTAAGCAACTCATCCAAACGGGTGAAAGCGAGCAACGTTTCGGTCAACGCCTTTAGTTGGGGTAATGGCAGTGATTTCCAACCACGATAGCAGTTCCAAGGGGATGAGCCAACCATCCCCGCGATCGCTACACCCTACTCATCCTCATCATCCAGATCAAAGTCATCGTCAAGGTCATCCTCCAGATCCTCGTCATCCACCGCTTCTGCCTGCGTATCGATAAAATCCTCCTCCTCATCCAGGTCGTTACCAAGCGGCTTGGCATGACGCAGGTTGCGCTTCGGTTCCACAACCGCAACCGCCGCTTGGGTGCCACCCGCCTCTGACAGTGCGGGAAGAGCCTGGGGTTCCGTAAAGCCCGCAATATCGTCATGGATGCCCCAAACCAGTGCTTTCGTGGTGGGTGCGCCCAGAAAGAGCCTGGGTAAGTTGTCCGGTGCTGGACTGGTAAGCACCTCCGTCTTACAACACCAGGATTTGTTCTTGCCCTCCCCTTCCTTAACCGCTTTGAACTCGATCTCTAGCACGCCCAAGCTCCGCCACTTGTCACTCTTGCCGGAATACCGCTGCCCTGTAAACTCAGCAAAGGCTTTCTCCAGCTTGCGATAGTACTCCTCACGGGCAGATTTGAAACTCCAGAGTGCCACATTCTTGAAACGCACCACGATCGGCGTGGTGTGCTGTGGCTGGTTGTCCTCATCCAGGAAGACCAGCGCGTGTTCCGCGCAAACATCCATTGTTTTCTTGTCGAGATTGGGGCGATAGTCCTCATAGGGTCCAACTACGGTGCCACCCATCTCTTCCACGTCAGACTTGTAACGAATATACTCCGGTACAAACGCCAGGATCAACAGCCGCGCCTCACTGATAAATAACCCTGTGACCTCATTCTCACCAAACGTGATATTGCTCAATGCTTCTTCATTAGGGGTCTCCAGCCAACCCGCTTTGTCGAGCTGATCCAGCGGCACGAGGATGCCAGCGGGTTTGTCATTCACCACGATGCCGTAGGGTAGTTGAGGACGACGCACTTGGTTGTAGGTTTCATCGAGCAATTCAGCATCCACTTCAAACGTCGGTTTCCGTTTGCTTGCTCCATTTCCAGTACGATTCCCTGCACGGGTTCTAGGATTACGAGTCGAAGCTGTGGGTTCTGCTGTAGCAGCCTTGCGCGTTGTGTTTTTTGTTGTAGTGCGGGGTGTTGCCATAAAATGTCCTGCTTAAATGCTTCTCCCGATCAGGGCGATAGCCCCTCGCCCCTATCCAGCGATAGGCGATCGGTAGCTTCCCGATGCTTGCAATAGGAGGGTTGATTCGCGAGGAAAGCTTGAATGCTGGCATCGATCGATTTGGGTGGACTGCTGCGGCAGTTTAGTAACCCTGAAGGCTTACTTATGGTGGGGATGCTGCTGCTTCTGGTACTTTTGGCTCAGGTGATGGGCAAAGGGAAGGGCAAAATCACGACGGGACGAACCGTGGGGGTGAGTGAAAAGCTGGCAGCAACCAACCGGGCACTTCAGCAAATTCGAGCCATTCGTCAATTGCGGCGCTCGAACCAACAGGGCATCACCACCGTAGAAAAAAATCTCTCAAGCATCCGTCTCATAATCGTGTGACGCTCTGGTGTGGCACTCCTCGGTATTGGTTGAAAGGGCGATGGCAGGGTTTCGGTGCCTGGGTTCAGACCTTGCTTGGGGCTTCACCGACCGTCTGGCTCCCGGATGCCCAGCGGAGTGCCTTGGTGGTTGGTTCACCAGGAAGTGGTAAAACGGTCAGCGTGATCGATCAGGCGATCGAGAGTGCTTTTGCTCAGGGCATTCCGGTGCTGCTGTATGACAAAAAGGGGAGCAGATGCAGCTTCATGCACCGCTAGCCGCACGGTATGGCTATGAGGTACATATCTTCGCCCCCGGTGAACTATTTAGTGGCGTGCTCAATCCACTCGACTTTTTGCGCGATGCCACGGATGCGGTGATGGCGGGTGAACTAGGTACAGTGATTAACCGGAATGCAGCAACGGGCGGCAAGAGCGATGAGTTTTTCTCAAAGGCGGGAGATCTGCTGGCAAAGGCATTGATGCAACTGGCGAAAGGGACTGACTATCCGGATATGGCAATGGTCTATGCACTGCTGCGACTGCCCAATCTGGTCAGCAGGATTGACTACGCGATCCAAACCAAACGCATCAGTGAGTGGGTTGCCACCAGCTTTAACCAGTTCCTCAGCGCCAAAGAAGCGGAGAAGACCATTTCGGGGATTCTAACGACAGCGGCTGGCACCTTTTCGTCCTTCATTCAGGCGGACTTGCTGCGGGTGTTTATTGGGCAATCTACCATCCCGCAACGGATTGAAGGCAAACAACTGATTATCTTCAAGTTGGATGATGCGCGGCGAGCAGTCGTCAGTCCGTTACTAGCAGCCGCTCTGCACCTATGCATCGTGGCCAATCTTTCCACCCCACGCCATGACCCGATCGCCATTTTTCTGGATGAGTTGCCCTCGCTCAAACTGGACAAGTTGCCCCAGTGGATTAACGAATATCGCTCGAATGGCGGCTGTTTTATGTTGGGGATTCAGTCGCTGAACCAGCTTTATGAAACCTACGGTGAAAAGATGGGAGCCGCGATCGCGTCCGCGTGTAGTACCCACATTCTGTTTAATCCCGGCGACACCAAAACGGCGGAGGAATACTCCAAACGCTATGGCGAAAAGGAAGTCCTGATCCAGAACAAATCAACCAGTCGATCAATGGGGCAGCATTCCAGCTACTCCACCAGTTGGAATGAGTCGTTGCAAAAAGTACCCTTGTTCACCGTTGACCAGATTCTGCGCTTTTCCGAAGGGCAGTGCATCCTTTCCAGCCCTGATTGCCATTTGCTAACAGAAGGTTCCGTGCCCTATCCACTCAAAGCTGTTGTATTTTATTCAGCACCCGCTGATAAGCTTCTTGAGAATTTTTGTTAGAGTACAAATCTTTTGCTGAATTATAGAAGTTAATTGCTTTGCATATGCTCTTATCCTGACATCCCCTATAGTATCCATTTCCAATGCTCTTCAAAAGATCACCCATCCCTTCATAGGCAGGAGCATAGTTTTGATCAGCTTGAATTGAACGCCAGTAATCATCTGCTGCTGAATCTCGATCAGGTGGTTGAGTTTGAGTATAGGTAAAACCTCGAAGAGCATAGAATTTGGCTAGCGTCTCACTCCCTTCCGAATCAAGATTCTGTGTTTTGAGTAAATTGATTCCGTTTGTAAATGTTTCAAGTGCTTTAAGATAATTGTGCTGTGCAAAGTAAGCGCGACCTCGAAGAATATAGGCTTCTGAACTATCGGATTTGTCCTGAAGGACTTGATCACTATCTCTCGAAGCGGCATCTTGATCACCTGATTCATCTCTATCTAGGTAGGCATTAGCACGATAATAATAGGCAAGAGTTCTCTTTTTCTGATCTTTATCATCAACACCCTTTGCCTCAATTGCTTTACTACAAGCTTTAATAGCCTCGCTATACTTCTCACGCACATAAAGAACTTGACACTTAAAGGAGTGTGCTTCTATAAACTCCGGCTTCAAAGCTATCGCTTTATCAGCATCTTCAAGCGCTTCGGTACTTTTACTTTTATAATACTGATAAACAGTACCTCGATAAAGATAGGCTTTTGCATAGTTTGAATCATTCTCAATTGCTTTGTTGTAATCGCTTAATGCTTCCTCGTGCTTTTGCTTATATTGCTCAGCTACACCATGTCTAAAATAGGCTTCTGCCAACTTGGGGTCTAGTTGAATAGCCCGGTCAAACTTATTAATTGACTCATCAATATCTCCTTTACCTTCTTCAAGAAGCGAGTTACCAAGACCAACATATGCTTTTGCAGAATTTTGATCAATGCCAAGTGCCTGCTTGAAGTCATTCCTGGCTTCTTCAAAATCTCCCTTATCAAGACTTGTTTGACCTTTTATATAGAATTGCTCAAATCTATAACGGGATACGGAGTAATTTACCAGGAATCCCAAAGCGACAACAGAGACGAGACTAACACCAGCTACGGCATAAATTTTTGTACCACTTCCTCTATCCTTAACCAGGGCTATTTTTCTAGACGAGGTAGACAATCCGATAAGCTGAGGCTTAATCCGTTACTGCCGTTCAACCATGAGCACCCTTGCGATTGTGGAAGCTTTTGCTCACTTGCCTGACCCCCGACGAGGAGCCGGACAACGGCACAATCAAGCCCTGTGTCTAGCATTGTTCACCTTAGCAGTGGCAGCAGGATGTCGAGGGTTTCTAGCCATTGGAGATTGGCTCAACGCTTATCACGATGAATTAGTAGGGTTGTTTGACCCAGCTAAAGGACGTTTACCCTCCTACAGCACGATTCGCCGAGTGCTGCTCAACGTAGATTATCAACAGTATTCAGCTTGTTTAGCCAAGTTTTTGAGATTAGTCCTCGTGCGGGTGAGATGGTAGCTGTCGATGGCAAACGATGGCGTGGCTCCTATCAACTGGTATCGGAGCATTCAACCACTGAGCCGCATCCAGCGATTCAACTGGTGAGTGTGTATTTGGTTGAACGGGGTTTGATTCTTGAACCCTACGAGGTTGAGCATAAGAGCAATGAGATCAAGGTGTTGCCCCAGTTAGTCAAACAGTTCGCTTGCAATGGAGTGGTGTTTGCTTTTGATGCGATCAACACCCAAAAAAGTTGCACCTCAATTGTTGAGAGTCACAATCACTATCTAGGAGCACTCAAAGGCAACCATTGCTCGAAATCTGGCACTCAATCCTTAACTGAACCTATTAGACGTTTGGCTGCATCAATCAAAGATCGAGGAGTTGTCAACTTCGGCTTAATTGGTTTGCCAAGTACTTTAACCTCAATAGGTTCTACATCTTCACTTCGTAGTCCCAGAGTCTGCTGATAGTCTTTTAGTTCGCTGATGATATCTTCATCCAACTCTTTCTTACCCTGAACAGCTGTATTTAATGTTTCTTCATAGCGTTTCAGCTTTTGCTTATAATCTTGGTAAGGTCTGAGAACTCTAGCCTCTATTGGAGCAGTTTCTTCAAAGGATAGCCCTAGCTTCTCTTTTACAGCATTTAGCTTTTCTCTACCAACAGGTGAGATTTCACCCTTATGTTTTTTACAAATCTCTTCAACTTGTCTTTGGTATTTCAGCTTTGGATCGCCAGTAGGTGCTTTCGCCAGAACAATTTTATAGCTTTCTCCTGAAGGAAAGATTTTGGGTCTCATTGCAGGAGCAGATTCCTGAACCTTATTCCTGGCATATTCATGCAATTCATCGACATCAATTTCGCCATCTCCTTTATCTGCCGCCCCTGTCTCAATTCCCTCAATGAGATAGCGAGTATAAATCGAAAGTTCAGAACCTTTTTGTTCAAAGGAATATTGGGTGGATGTAGAAGATGTAAGTACAACTCTTCCCTCAACCTCCTTACCCCCTCCTAATTGGGATTTCACATCCACACTGCCATCATCTTTTGCCATGAGATCTTCAGCAAAAGCACCACTGAAGCAACAATCGAGGATAACAATCTGGCGTTTAGAACGACTATCACCCATAATCTCTTGAACAAATCTTGCAGGAACTGCTGTCCCCTTCATTAGTTCACCTTTTGGGCTTTTACGAGTTAGCCGAGTGGCAAAATACAGTTTACCTCTATCATCTTTAATTCCATGTCCGGAGAAGAACAACAAAACTAAATCTTCCCTTGCACGATCGGAAAATAGAGTCTGAACTGCCTCTTGCAATGCGAGTGGTTCGGGATTTTGTAGCGTTTTTACTTCATCGAAGCCACCTATCTCCGGGTCTTGTAATACCCGTTGCATTGCATCAACATCTTTAAGTGCTCCTAGCAAAGGATTTAACCCCGGCTCATACTCACTGACTCCGATCAGCAATGCTACTTTTGCCATCTCTATCCTGCCTATGTTGCGATGAACTTTTGTGCTTCCTGAATTGCTGCTGCTAATTCTTCCTGATTATTGGCTTTAACTTTGAGTTTTCTTCCGTTTGCTTCTACCTCTAGCTCGATCGTTTTACTCAAGAGACGATTACTCAACGAGCCAAGTAAAGCTTTAATGTTTTCTGGCTTCACCACAGCCGTTAACGTTCCAACTAAGAATCCGCCAAGCGTTTTGCTCTCTTCTGGTGGATTGGGATCAGGAATACGAGAGACTATCTCAACCTCGTCCCAATTCTTCATCTGATTTAAGAGTCTCTGTACTTCTTCTTCTTGCTATCTACATCTAAAGTTGAGTCATTAAAGACAATCGTGAGATTAAAGTTAAGATCACTCACCATCTCACCGCCCAGCTTTCGCACCGTATTTATGCTGAGTCTAAAAATATAATCTAGAAGTAGCATCAAACTTAAAGAAAATTTACTTCAGTATCACTCTCCCACTTGAGCGGTCGCAAAGTCATCATCTCAAGTCAGCTATTCCTTGTAAGGAGGCTGAGGCTTGATGAAGTCTCGTTGTCGTAGACTCCAATCCTGTACTTTCGAGATCACCCGCCCTGCCCGTTTGGGCGTCAGCGGTAACTTTTGCAACTCGTGTTGATTGGTCTGTCTAAGGGCATCAAGAGGATTTCGTCGCTTTGCCAGTCGCGTGAGCAAGGCTTGAGCTTGTTCGATATCGGTCATGGTCACTAGCGCAAAGAGTTCAACGGTTGTACTGGCGCTGGGTTGAATCAGTACTCGCTGTTGATGCCACTGGTTGTAAGGAGTGTCGCGATCGTGCAGTAGGTAGGGCATAATTCCAAATTCGCAGTGTACAGATAAGAGAACAACGGATTAGTCATCGCTCTATGAGTCATCTTCAGGGTCAGATTGATCGGGTTGTGAACCATTACGGCCGCCTCGCTTACCAGCCTTACCAAAGCCATTGAGTTCATCTAGGTTACAGATGCCTTTACCAAAGATGAGATTCAGCTCAGTTGAGCGGAACGGTGGCGCAATTTTGTTCTTGGCAACCTTCACCTTGATTAGAATGCCGTACTCTGACTCGCCACGCTTGAGCGTTTGAATCCGACGCACGTCCAGACGAACAGAGGCATAGAATCTCAAGGCTCTGCCACCTGTGGTTGTCTCTGGGCTGCCATAGGTGACTCCAATGATGTACCGCATCTGATTGAGAAAGAGAATGGTACCGATGGGCTGGTTCAGGCTATTCAGCGTACCTGTGATCTTCCGCATTGCCTGACTCATCAGCCTGGAATGCAGACCCACGTAGTAATCACCCATCTCACCTGAAAGTTCGGCAGCGGGAGTCAGGGCGGCTACTGAATCGACGACAATCAGGTTCACAGCATTCGAGGCGGTAAGTTGTTCCACAATTTCTAGGGCGGCTTCGCCAGAATCGGGTTGAGCCACCAGCAAACTGTTGATGTCAACACCGATTGCCTGGGCATAAGCCGGATCAAGCGCATGTTCAGCATCAATGAAGGCGGCAGTACCACCCGCTTTTTGGATTTGGGCGATCGCATGTAGTGCCAAGGTTGTTTTGCCTGCACTTTCGGGTCCATAGATTTCGACAATCCGCCCTTTGGGCAATCCTCCTCCCAGGACTTCATCAAGTTTTGAGGACCCCGTTGAAAAGGTTTCGACTTTCAGGTGAGACGCATCTCCCAGTCGTTGGATGGAGCCTTCACCAAATTTTCGATTGATAGCGGTCAAAGTATGGGTCAAGGCTGGAGGCTGAGTCAGTATTTTGCTCATGGCTACTCTGCAATAAAGAACCGACCCCAATGGAGTCGGCTAGTTGCAGCGATAGCTGATCAACCGCGTGGGTTTTTGAACGGACTGGAACGGCATTTTCAAACGCCTTTAGAGATCCCGCAGCGTCAAGCGATCTTGAGCAATATGCCGAATCCGCAGAATCTGAACCACTCCCTCAACCTTGCCATCACCAGGGGCAATTGTGAACAAAGTCCGATAGCTTTTGTAGAGAAGTTGGCGAATGTCTAACCCAATGTCTCGGCTTTCAGGCGCTAACTGGCAACGACTCGGAAAGGCTTCCAGAGAGTAAATGGTTTCTAAAAACCCATTGAACCACGCTTCAGCCACAGAACGGGAGTCTTTAGCAATCCATAAGAAGGCAGCTTCGGCATCATTCAGGGCAGAAGGGGAAAGATCAACTCGAAATGCCATGCTTTGCCCGCAATGCTTCTAATGCTTCCCGTGCGGGTTGTCCTTCGCCTCGCTCAAATTCTGCTAATCCTTGACGAATCGCTGCGATCGCCTCAGCCCGTTCCAACCGATCTAATAGGGTTTGATAGGCTTCTGCATCTTGAACGACGACCTCTGCTTTGCCATTTACAGTTAGCACTAGGGGATTTTGGGTGTCCTTGAGCTGCTGGACATAGTGCTTGACATTACGCTGAAAATCGGTCAAGGAACGAATATCCCGAAGGTTAATCATAGAAAAACAGAGAATTAGCATGATATTCATTGTTAATTATACTACCCTACTAGCCAATTTAGGCTCGGTGTTTGTTGTAAATTCTACCCATGAAACAGATATGGGTTAGATTTCTAAGTCTACTGGGGAGAGGTTATTGCGCTGCATCCAGCAGCGCCAATCCTAATTGCTTCAGCAAGCCTGTATTGCCATCTGGACAACCGTACTGGATCAAGCACTTTGCACAACCTACCTCACAATCACAGCCGCGAGCGATTACCACCGCTGCCTGTGCCAGTGACGGCAGATGCTTGAACACAGCCTCTGATGCCCCACTCCCTCCATCTGCCGTGTCGTAGAAGCACCCTGCGTAGCTGCAACCCGCTTCTGGCACAACAACAAAATTCACCTCCTGTGGGTCTACCTTGGCAACTAATTGCAGCCCATTCAGAAGCTGATGTCCGAAGCTATGCATTGCGATCATTGATCCGGGATATTGCCAGAGTTGTTGATAACCCGGTGGAATCGGCTGACCACTACGAGACAGGCTGGTTCTGACTGCTCTAACATATTCTTGGATGTAGTCTTGAGTGGGATCGTCGATCGTAAGCCTCACAATCGGAGTGGCAAATTGAGTCTGATATGGTTGCTCAAAGCTTGTCTCCGCCAATGGCTTCACAATCAAGGCTTTACGGGTTGGCTTGCTACAGACTGGACAACGCCGCTCATCTGGTAACGGCTCTTTGTGATTGAGGCAGCGCTTATTGAGGCAGGTTTGCTCATAAAGCTGTGTCATCAGGTGATAGCCACTTGTGATATGGTTCACCTGTCCAAAACTTAACTCCAGTCGCATCGATCCTGTTTTACCTGTGGGCAGCGTCAGAGGCATTGCCACAGGATCAGTCAGCAAGTTGGCACTACTGGTTTCTGACTTTGTGATGGCAGTTGTAAACATTGCACTATCGGGTACTTGTTTTAGGATTGCTTGTCGTCTATCCAGATCGAGGGCAAGGCACTGATAGGTTACTATTTGCCCCTGACCATCCTGTCGTTTGTAGATAGCATGGGGATGGACTTCCCGGTAAGCAACATCTACCGACATTTCTTCTAGTTCTTCTCCTGATTCAGCCTCCACCAGTGTGATCAGCGTTTGGCTACTGCCCCCGCGAAAGTTGACATCTCGATGGGGATAGCCCCTTGCCCATAAGCCGTTCCGGCCCTGATGCAAATGTCCTTGTGTCATCAGTCGTCGCACGATTTCAACAGCATCCTTACCAAAGTAATGCTTGATTTGATCGGCTGGGATTCCAGTTTCTGCGGCTGCACACAGCAGGTGTTTCGCTGCAAAAATGGGATAAGTATCGTTGAATGAAACGTCCTCTATGTCCCCTGTGATTAGCATCTCTGGATGTTCTGCTATGTAGCGATCGATAGCACTGAGCGCATTTGGAATTAATACGGTCAATCCTGGTTTAGACCGTCCTGCCCGTCCGCTACGTTGCTGATATGCCATTTTGGAGCCGGGATAGCCCCGCATCACACAGCACTCCAGTACTGGTAAATCAATGCCCGCTTCCAGCGCTTCGGTCGCAATCAACCAGCGGATGGTTCCCTGCTGAAGTTCTTCCATGACTGCTGACCGTCGCTCTGTGGTAATGCCACTGTAGAAGGCAGCGACTTGCGGTGTTTTGAGCAGTCCCGTCAGATCGCGCACACTCCGACGCGAGTTGCAGAAGGCAATCCCCGACTTCCCTGTGCCAGCAGGAATTGAATAATGCGGGCCGTATCCGCTGTGAGGTTGTAACTGGGTTGGGTCACAATCACCTGACGAGCAGGAACAGCAGCGCCACTCTTACGAATCCAGAGCAATGGTTTGGGATTATGTTGCGTCGGTTTCAGACTTGCCAGCTTTTTGGCAAGCTGTCTGGGATTGCCGCAGGTGGCACTCAGAAAAATGAATTGCAGTTTTCTGGAGTCGCCCCCGTAGCGATCGACTGCCAGTTTGATCCGGCGAAGCAACCAGGTCATGTTGGCACCATAGCAACCTGAAAAAGTATGCGCTTCATCAATCAGGATGTAGCGTAACCGCTCGTAGAAGGCTGCCCATGCGGCTGCTTTCCAGGCTTGTTTAAGCTGAAAGTGAATCAGTTCCGGAGTCACCCCAGAATATGGGGTTCACTGGCAAGAATGCGATCGCGCTCCTCAGTCTTCACATCTCCCGTAATCATTCCTAGTACAGGTCTAGATTCAATTGGCATCGTAGAGAGCAACTCCGAAAGCTTGTGAAATTGATCCAGTGCCAAAGCTCGCAAGCCATAGAATGCCAGTGCTCGATGCCCTTCATTCATGCAGCCTTCCAGAATGCCGGGATAGGCACTGAGGGTTTTACCACTGGCAGTAGGCGAGGTCAGGATCAGGCTTTTCCCGTTGCGGATGGTTTGTAAGGCTTTTAGTTGGTGGGAATAGAGATGCTGAATGCCCTGTGCTTTCAATGCCTGAATCAATTCTGGAGGCAAATCCGCTGGGATATCAGATAGGTCAGCTTCCTGTGCTGGCATCGTTTGCTGCCAGAGCAGATCCTCACCCAGAAAATCAACCAGTCCTGTAGGTGCAATGGGTTCACCCTGATCCATGTGTTCGATGGACGGTGTGGGAGGACTCAAAAGCTCTGGAGAAGAATACCATAGTTGGGTTGTGCATGCATGGGGGTTGCCTCAAAACTCAAAAAAATCCCCCTGGAGGGTGTGGAAAGTTTGAGGCAAAGTGCCATGTTGTTGATCAGTGCACAAATAAATGAGCGATCGCGATTAACTTTGGCAGCACCAACGCTGTTCCCTCTCCCTGTTTCAAGCACACCTCCAAAGCCAGTAGTTGTGTCACCGCCTGAACGAGAGTACTTACCGACAGTTTGGCAACTTCCTGCCGCAGATAGTAAAGCCGTTTGGGGTTGCCCAATCCGCAAAGTTGAGCAATTTCGGTGTCGCTACGTCGTGTGCGATAGCTGAGAGCACTTTTGACCCAAAGCCAGGTGCGGCACTGTGTGAGGAGAGTGGCAACAATGACTAGCGGTACTTCAGCACGAGCCAAGAGTTCGTGGAGTAAAGGCAGCATTTGAGCTAGATCTCCTTGCCGCATCGCTTCAGCCAGTTGCAGACTGGTTTGAGTTTGGCAGGGAACCAGTTGCTGCACGGCTTGTTTGGTTACGCGTTGACCTTGAGCAAACGTCGCGAGCTTTTGTAGCTCAGAGGCAATCCGAGCGGTGTCATTCCCGATCGCTTCTGCCAAATAGAGCAACACATCTTGCGGTAAAATCAGACTGATTGCTTTGGCTTTATGGGCGATCGCGTCCATAATCAGATCCGTTCGCCAGGGCGGAATGAGAGAAAACTCCTGCAAGGTGCCATGTTTAAGCAGGTGTTTGGCAACTTTCAATCGCTTATCGATTGAAGCAGCGGTAAAAACCAGCGTGGTTGTTTCTGGTAAGTGAGCAATGATTTGGAGTTGCTCAAGCTGCTGTGCACTAAAGTGATGGAACTGGCACTGCTCAATGACAACGACTCGCAGCGTATCCCCCAGTGGCGGCGTTTGAGCCGTCACAAGCGCTTCAGGTAGTTGAGCTGCATGGAAAGAATGGAAGTTGAATGCCTGCCAGGTTTGATTGAGCGATCGCTTCAGCTTTACGATCTGCTGATTGAGAGTGTAGGTATCGTCACCCACAAGAATTTGCATTGTCATAAGCATGGCGGTTTAGGACATCAAGAATCAGTAAGAATCGCTTACTGGACTACCGTCATTGCCTTGAAAGAAAGCGTTAGCGGTTGGTTTGATCGCATTGCCTTTGCAGCAGCTTGCTGATTTTGTCTGCATGCGCTTCAAACTTGCTCACGTCCGTGGGGCTAACGCGCACAACTGCCTGATTCTCCTTCAAGGTGATGAGGGTCGCTTTTTCCAGTAGCCGTCGAGCATTGGGTTGAGCCGTCACTAGAACCCTCTCCCAGACTTCCTTGAGGTTTAAAGTGCCATTGCCATGCGTCTGTTTGCCGTGGGAGGGCACAGCTTGTGGCGTTCCTTTGGAAAGGGGCATTCGCTGTGGCATCAGGTTCAACAAGCAAACCTCCAGCCAGACGTGAGCATTGGCAGTGTAACGCAGCTGGTTTTCTGCCGTTTGCAAGTGTGCCAGTCCAGCTTGCAACGTCTCATCACTCCATTGGTCAGCCAGCGAGCGCAAATGGCCCCGATTGATGGGACTCGTGAGCAAATCCGCTTCGCCAGGTGCGGCTTTGAGAATCAGTAAATCGCGATAGCTCTGGAGCAACGTGCTGAGCATGAGTCGTGGCGCTTTGCCAGCATCCAGCAAGCGGCGAGAGGCTTGCAGTAATTTAAAGGTGTTGTGGTTGGCGAGCGCATCAAAGATGTTAAGCAAGTCGCCTTCACTCACACCGCCTGCCAGTTCAATGATTTGGCTAGCGGTGACTTCACCACCGAGCAAACTTGCTTGTGCCAGCAGTTGCAGGGCATCGCGCATGCCACCCTCACACAAACGGGCGATCGCTTTCAGCGCCATGTTTGCGATCGCAATGCCTTCAGCATCTGCAATCTGCCTGAGCTGACTGGTAATGACTTGGGTGGCAAGAGCGCGAAATTCAAACCGTTGACAGCGACTGGCGATCGTGGGCAGCACTTTGTGTAGTTCGGTCGTACACAAGATGAACACCACATGGGACGGTGGCTCTTCAATGCACTTGAGTAATGCATTTTGAGACTGGAAGGTTTCTCAAGGCTGATCAGGTCGTCACTTTGGTTCGTTAAGCGTCTGGTTGTTCTGGCTCTGGTTGAGCAAACCGCCCCAGGTAGAGGTGAACAAAGTCTTTTGCGGCGGCTTCGTTGAGTTGTTCTAAAGCAGCAATAATTTGAGTAACCGATTCTGCCGAGGGATCGGTGATTTCGTTGAACCATTGATAGACAGTTGAGCGGTTCAGTCCCATTGTCACCGCTAACCGATTCTGGCTGATGCTGTAGGTTTCAAGTACGTGCTTGAGCGCTTTTCCTGCTTTTCCCATGCCCCTTATGGTGTCAGAGAGGCATACTCAAGTAAATGTTTGTATTTACAAACAGAAGACGAGGTGATAATGTTTGTAATCACAAACAGCTTGAAGGATGAAGAAGGATCAGCGACGATGCCAAAGCAAGCCTCGGATGATTTTGATCAAACGTCGATCAAGGCAGTGATTAACCACTTGACCGATACGGAGAAGCGATCGAACTGGATGATTTTGGTGGGTACGCCCAATTGGGTCAGGGGAGTCATTCATCGGTTGCACAGTGCCCGGATTGCGGAGGTGAGAGATTGGTCACGGTTAATGCCGACTCGCAATGTTGATGAAGTGATCAGTGTGATGCAGCGTCCTAGAGTGGAGGAGTAGAGGAAGATTTAAGAGGCGATCGCGGGATTTCCTGGGGTGATCGCGGAGTTTCGTGTTCTGAGGTCGGGATTCCAGGCTTTAAAGTCGAAGTTCCAAGCTCTGAGGTCGAAGTTCCGTGTTCGTAGCTCGAAGTTTCAGGGTTTGAGGTCAGAGTTCCGTGTTCGGATGTAAAAGTTCCGTGTTCTAAGGTCAGAGTTTCGAGCTGCGAGGGCGAAGTTTCGGGGTTAAAAGTTGGAATTCCGAGAATTGTAGGCAACGCTTCACGAACAGAGGTCGGAAGGTGAAGGTTGGAGGGCGAAGTTTCGATCATCGCATGAGTGCAATGAAGCCAGCTTGTTCAAAGTGCCTGTCGTGGGTCAACGCTTCGAGGATATTTTTTTGCTGCATGAGGCAGAAGGAAGCACAGTCAGTCAGGCTCCAGGCTTTGTCGGCTCTTTGTTTGTAGAGGTCGAGTGCTTGATGAAATAAAGCGCTGCTTTGAGGCACAACCTCGATTCTAGGATTATCAAACGATCGCTGCACAAATTGAGCCGCCGCTTGCCTAAAGGCACTTTCGCGTCTGGAGAATGAATTTAAGACTTCAGTGAAAACCATTTCACTGGTGACGATTTAAAGGGGAACTAGAGTATTGGAAAGACTGGCAGCTTTGGTACGCAGGTCATCCGCAGGATTGAGGATGGCGATCCAGTAACCGGCATCGGCAAAGACGGTTTTCATTCCTCGTCCTTCGGTGAGCCATACAAGTAGTGATCGATGTTTTTAGAAAGGTCGCTGGGTAGCTTTGCCCATTCCTCTTTGGGAACTTGAGCACTGATTTCTTCAACAAACTGGAGAAAGGATGGAAGGCTGGGGATTGTTGCGAACTATCGGTCTGGTCTTCCTTGATTTTGTGCTCTAAGCGAACTTTGATGAACAGCAGAAAATCTAAGACCTCCTGCACAACGAAATCGGGAGTCTGATCAAGTTCTTGAATGAGTTGTTCTTTGGGGCTTGTCACGGTTAATTCTCCGAGTTCTGAGTGATGCTCTTAAACGCGATCACTCTTTCTCTGCACGTTTTAGAAGTGCAGCAGTCAATTCGCCTTCAGTTCAAGACCTTCATAAAGGTCTGCAAGTGTGATTTCAAAGGGGACAGATGACAATACAATGCAGCTATCTAGGGCGTTGTATTCAGAGAAAAGCCACCTTTGAGCTTCGGTTTTGGAGTATTGCTCAACGTGCGGCGTGTATTGATCAATCAACAGGTACTCCTGAAATGTAGGAATGGTGCGGTAAGCAGCAAATTTTTCATCTCTATCGTAGCTCTTGGTTGATTTTGAAAGCACTTCAGCGATCATCAACGGATTTGTGATAGTGTCGGTGCGTTCTGGCTGAAGTTGCAGGGGACGCGGCACCACCATGACATCAGGATAGGTATAAAGTTTCTGTGCAGGGATCCACAGGCGTTGATCGGCAACGAAGATGCTGTAGGGTCTGCCTCTTAGGCTAGCTCTCAATGCAGCATTAAGAATACTGGCAATTTCGTTATGCTCAGGAGTGCCGCCAGTCATTAAGATGATCTCTCCGTTGATGTATTCATGTCGCTCAGCAGAACTCAATTCAAACTCTAAATACTCCTCGATCGTGTAGTGTTTCTTTTCTGTTTGAGAAATCATGGCAAGTTAACTCCCAATCGTTTGAGCTGTTGCTTCATCCACCCGATCGCTCCCTCCTCATCTTCCTCGATCGCTCGTTCTACCCCTGTTTTAGCAATTTCCAGCAGTTGTTTTGATTTAGTTCACCCAGTTATCCAGATCTAGATTCTGAATTCGAGCAAACTCATTAGTGTTATTAGTAACCAATATCAGGTTTAGGGCGATTGCTTGAGATGCAATCAACAGATCCATCCCGCCAATGATTGTTCCTTGCCGTTCAAGTGTGGCTCGAAGCTCTCCGTAGATTTGAGTGGAGCGTTCGTCAAAAGGCACAATTTCGAGAGGCAGTAGAAACTGATGAAGGGCGGCTCGATTTTGCTCCAGGCGTTGACTTTTATAAGCTCCGTATTCTAACTCTGCAACCGTTATGGATGAAATACCCACATCAGAGAGATTGAGAGATTGAAATCGCTCCAACACTCGTTGAGGTTTACGTTTGATGATGTAGATACAAATGTTTGTATCTAACAAGAATTGCATTAGGATAGCTCCTCACGAGTTTCTAAGCTTGGCTGTTCTCTAGATTGCATAAAGTCATCAGAAAATTGATCCAGGCTATCAAATAGCGATCGCCAGGGATCATCTTTGGCGATCAGCACGATCGCGTTACCCATTTTTTGACGTAAACCTCACTGCCTGCTAAATGAAACTGCTCTGGCAGAACGACAACTTGACTGGTTCCATCTGTTGTTAGTTTGATTGTCTCCACTTTCCTCTCCTTTTGCTTTTACGACTGATCAATATTAATGTCCAATGCATCAAGTTGCTGCTTCATCCAATCGATCGCCCGCTCCTCATCTTCCTCGATCGCGCGTTCTACCCCTGTTTTAGCAATTTCCAACAGTTGTTTCGATTGCTCTCGTGCTGTTCGTGATGCTCTGACTTTTTCTGTGATTATTTGACGAGTAGAAGTATCTGGCAATGTGACAGGAATATTTAACAAGTCTTCGGTTGAAATGGCAGGATACATACTGGCGGTTGTATGCAGATCGAGAATTTCACAGACAACGGGTAAGCGCAGATAAACTAACAAAACTTCTGGCTCAACTTGAAGCGGTTCTAAAACTGCAAAGCCAGATGAACAAACAAAATTGTCTTGTTCTGCTTCAATTAATGCGGAAAGCCTTCTGATGGGGCGAACGGTTGATGTAATGACATCGTTGGGTTTGACAAGCCATTGTGCGCGACTGGGCGTATCTTCCATTTCGACGATTTCACTGGTTGCAAAGCCTTCGCCGCTGAGATTACCAATTTCGATGTAGTTGAACGTACCTTGCTTTGCAGGCTGAAACTTTCGTTTGGTAAGTTGGGCAATGTCTTGAATGCACAAACCAGAACGGCGCATGGTTGACATAACTTGCTGCTGTCTAGGCTGATAGTATTCGGCATCGCCTCGATCGCACCCGCCCCAGGAATCAGAAAACCGCTTGACGGCAATGGTGTCTTCAGTAGGTTGCCAGTCATTTAACCCAAGCTCCGACAACAGCAACTCTTCAGCCTGCTTATATTTAAGTTCCGATGCCCTCAAGCAAGATTTAACACTTTCAACTGTTGAAGATACCAATTTCTCAAAATCAGATTCTACATCTGGAATGAAAAGCTGATCCATATCTTCTAGAATCAGCCCCATTTGAACAGCACCACGAGTAAAACGGTTAATCTGTCCTTGACCAAATTTGGATTTCAGATAAATAGCTAAATATTCAGGAGTAATGCTCTTTGGTCTTAAGATAGCTAACTTGCAGTTGCAGGTTGCAAGAGCGTCTGTACCAACGAAAGCAACACCACCAATTGACCCAACGATTGATAGTAGAACATCACCTTTTTTAGATGGCATCTTTTCATCTGAGGAAGATTATAAGTGACTTCGTTGATAAATGTTGGTGAGGATTGCTCAACGAAGAACTGATGAATATCTTGCCCCGATAATAAGGAATGCCTGAATCCGTGAAATTCTCACTGATCGTCATGTGATTTCCATCTGAAACTCGTGCAATATCAGTCAATGGCTTAAGAGCTTTTTGCTTGAGAATAGAGGTGATTTCAATATGTTCTTTTTGAAAAATTCGGAATCTATTCTGTTGGTGCGATCCAAATCGCTTAGTCTTGCCTCAACTGCTTCTAGCCCATCCATTAGCCGATCGTACTTTGCTTGGTCGAACGGCGTAACAGATGGGCTTGGCTTAAAAACTGAGCTTTTCCTTTTTGGCGAACTCGATAAAAGCCTCAGCGATGCCGTCTTGAGTTAGACCATCGTGGTTAAACAAATCATGATCCACAATCAAATGACCGTGTTCATCAAGTAAAAACTCACCCGATCCATCCGGCTTCTTCACGTAGATCTTTTCGCCTGAATTATCCTTACCGCTTTTTCGCATCGTGGCAAAAAGATGTTGTAATCCTCCACTCTGGGACACAGCGCCCCCACCTTCGGGTCATCATTCCACTTCTGCACAAACAGCACCGAGGTTTTGGTGCCCGTATGCGGCTTAAACGTATTGCCATGCAGCCCCACCACCGCCAAAATACGACATCGTTCGGCAATCACATCCCGAATGTGTTTATCCGACGAGTTATTAAACCGTCCCTGCGGCAACACCACCGCCATTCTGCCCCCGGCTTCAGGCAATCCAGATTGCGTTCAATAAACAAGATGTCTCGCCCCATCTTCTCCGCCCGTTTGCCGTTGGGCTTCAGCGCCAGATCATACTTCGCGGTAATCCGTTGCTCTTTAATCTCTCCTGCAAACGGTGGATTCGCCATCACAATGTCAAACTTAAACGCTTTATAGTCGCCCTTCTGCGCCTGATAGCCCCGCAACCGCTTAAACCCATCGTTGTAGACATCACGCCAGTCATCATCCTTGATGCGCTCCTCCCACATTTCATAATCCAGCGTGTTCAGGTACAGCACATTCGTTTGCCCATCGCCTGCAATCAGGTTCAGCGTTCGCGCCACCCGCACCGCCTTTTCATCAAAGTCGATCGCAAACACTTTTTCGGTTACATAGTCTTCGCAGGCAGGCAGTTTCTCATCAGCGGTAAACATCGGGTCAATGTCTATCCCTTCATCGCGGTAAATCTGTCGCCACACATAAAACATGGCGTGAACCGGAAAGCCCGAAGACCCAGCCGCCGTGTCAATCAGCGATTCATCCGCTTTGGGGTTGAGCATCTTCACACACATATCAATCACATAGCGCGGCGTGAAATATTGCCCCTTCTCTCCCTTGCTGGTCTGGTTGATCAGATACTCGAATGCCTCATCCACCACATCCAGATTCGAGTTAAACAGCTTGACGTTCTCCAACGACGACACACAAATCGACAAGTGAGAGGGACTCAACGAGATTTTATCCCCGTCCTTAAACACTCCCTGCCATTTCTTCTTAGCGCGATCGAACAACCCTTGAATCTTGGTTCGCAGTTCGGCTTCTGTTTGCCCCGTATTACGAAACTCCAAGATGCGCGTGTTGCGGCGATTGCCCCGCCCCGACTCCCACTCATCAAACAGCTTGGTAAAAATCAGCTTAAACAGTTCCTCAAAGACATCCACCCCAGCGTTGGCGAGAACCTCGTCCTCCATTTCCTGAATCAAGGTCTTCAGCGATTTCTTTTCCGTTACCAGCTTGTCTTTCTTGACCAAATCCTCCAGCGTAAACCGGATATTCAGAATATCTGCCAGCGTTTGATTGGCATTGGGAATATCCGTAATGTCTTCAAAGTAGTTCGGGTCTTTGCGATGGTAGTGCGAGATCTGGTCGCCATTCGTCCACACCGCGATCGGCGACCCTGTCGCATTGCAATACGAGCGCAACTGATCTTTGCCGTCTTTCAGCTTCGGCTTTTTCAGTTCCACAATCATGTAGGGCACCGTCGGACGGTCTTTATCCATGACGGCAATATCTGCCCGCTTCTTCTCCCGCCCAAACGATACCTCGTACTCCACTCGAATGCGGCTCGTAGGGTATTGGTAGCGATCGGTTAGCACGCGCAAGTAAAGCTGTCGAATCACTTCTTCAGGACTCAGCCTGATTTCCTTATTACGGATGAGACAGCTTACATAGGGCGCTTCACCACTCTTCGTTTGTTTCAGGATTACAGCTTGCTCCAGGCTGTCAATTTCCTCAGCGGTAAACTGAGACAGCTTGTAGTCAGAATCCTGCAAAATTTCGGCTACGTTCATCAGGCAATATCAGATTAGGTTCACTGAAGCAAGCTAAGGATTTGAGCAAAACCCGAATTCCCACGCTTTCTAGCTGACTCAGTATAAAAGCCTGTCTCCGGCTCTAACCACTCAATTGCCTTTTCTTAATTCCTGGGCGGCAGAATTTATTGATAGGAGGTGAGGCGATCGCCTGAAACCGTTGTTTTTCAAGTTCAGCACTCGGCAAATCAAGCCATTATCTCGGAACTTCAGCCTCAGAACTCGAAACTCCAGGCTCAAAACACAAAACTCCACCTTCAGAACTCTAAACTCCAAACTCCGAACTCCAAGCTCCGACCTTTTTACTCCAAAATTAAAGCTCAGAACTCGGAACGTTGAGCTTTTTGCTCCAATGTCCAGGCTCTGAGCTTCAACTGTCGCGTTCAGAAGTCAAATGGTCAGGCTTTGCGCTACATGACTGCCCCTTGCGGCTGCGTTGCTCCCTCTGTAGACTTTGCCTTCCGGGGTTTCCGGGCAAACCGTTGCCCCATCTCACCCACTACCGCATCTAACCCTGCCCCTGTCCACTCGCCTTCGCATAGTTGTACACCTGCAACGCCGCCGCATACGCCTCACTGCCCGCTGCCAAACAGGTATCATCCACCAATTCCTGTAGCTGCGTCAGCGCGACCACGATCGGATACATCGCCTCAAACAACTGCACATCCTTCCGCAACTCCTCCAGGTCAAACGACCGCGGCAAAAAGTCCGGGTTCTGCGTCGCTACCTCCAACGCCTTACTGACAAACGCCCGACTCTTATCGCCCATCTTGGGTAAAGCCTTGCGATCGTCCGCTGTCAAATCAATCAAAACGGTAGCTTTTCCTTAATCGTTGCCACTGCTGCCATCACGGCATCCCGGTCTTTTGAGTCAAGCGTTGCACTAATAGGTGTCATCACCATGAGTAAATTTCTCCCTGACGAGATTTTCAGCTTCTAGAGTGCCCAAAGATGGAAAAACAGACACTTCATGCTCCTTCCGCCTCTTAGACAGGTGCTCACTGCTCATCCGGTTCTTTCTCTCTAGCTTGCAGTGGGCGTTTGTCAACATCCTGGAAGCGGCGTTGCTGTTGACCGTGCTGTTTGGACCGATCGCGATGGGGCTATCGCTCTTGCCATTTCAAGGACGACCGATCTTTGCCTGGTTAACAGGATTCATTAGTTTGCTTGGCGCTCAGCTGGGCTACAACATTTTGGTTGGTTTGGTAGCCGCTGTGGTTGTGCGATCTGGTGGCGAGATCGTGACCGACATTACCTTTGCTGCTTTCTTAAGCATCTTCGCTCCTGCTCTATCGATTTTGATTGCTCGTGGTGGTGGTATTGCGCTCTACAACGGCATTTCCAACAACATCAAATCCATGCTTGATTTTGCCAGCAATGCCATCGGCGTTGCCAGTAGTGTCGCGATTGCTAAATTCCTGCGATGAATATTGGACGTTTCAAATCCCTTAACCGGACTAATCTGCTAACTGTAGAGTCGAAGAACTTTTGGCATTACTCCAGATGGGGATTCTCGGGACTCAACTGCTGATGTTATTGGGGCTATTGTTTCTGGCTGCTAGACAAAATGCGCTAGCGAACCGCCAACCGACAATGGCACAACTCGTCAACAGTGAGACGGTTTATCTCTCTGAGCAAGACCGTAACTTTCGTTATCCCCAGGTGATTCGCAAAGTAGTCAGTGATTGGACCACTCTTACCTTTAACTGAGAAGGAACCTTGGCTGGCACAGATCAGCGAGATGAAGGTGTACTGGTCTAACCCCAGCGTAACTGGGGTTCTTTTGTATGCAAAGTACATGCAAAAAGATATGTAATTCTACTTTTATATTTACCTTTATATTGTTGCAAGCCTTCATTGAATGTATATCAACGATCGTTCTATAGGTCAGGAACAGTAACATTCTCAACGGCTTTAGCGTAGCAGCGATCGATCATTTGTGCTGAATTGCCTGCCCACTTTGAGATTTGGATACTGGGAATATTCTGCTCTCTACACAGACTACAAAATGTATGTCTAGTTTGGTAAGGGTTTCGATATGCAACATGTGCCAGTGAGTTAAGAACGTTTTTCCAGGCTCTGCCTGTAAAATTGTGCCAGTCAATAAACTTACCTTTAGGGCTGGGGAATACTAGCGCTGAAGGATCACAGTCTTCTGGTTTGATTGCTTCAATTAATGTAGTCAATTGAGCATTGATGGGGAACCTCCTTGCTTTGTGAGTTTTTAGTCCATCCTTTAAGACTAGCCCTTGCCCATCATAAATAACCGCTTGCTCAAACGTAATCACAGCTCGGTTAATATGTTTCCAACGCAGTGCGATCGCTTCTGATGGTCTACAGCCTGTGAAAAAGAGAAATTCGACCAGTGAAGCATAGTGACGGTAGTAACGACTGCTTTTGAACGCTGCAATAATGCGATCGCGCTCTTCTGTAGTGAAAGGAAAAACTTCATCTTCCTCAGTGCCAGCTTTCTTAACCTTCACTTCTGATGCCATGCCCTCAAAGGGGTTTAAGTCTAGAGTGCCTAATTTTCTCGCCCATTTGCAGCAAGCCGATAGGTGCATTAAAACTCGCTTAGCCGAGTCAGCGGGGACATTTGCATTGATCCAATCAAAAATCGCTTGAGCTTCAATGGGTTGCTTGTAAGGGCATCGCTCCAGATGATTAGCGACCCAACCGTACATTCTAATTGTGGCTGGAGATTTACCCGCTTTTTTAGTATCTTGGTAACGATTCCAAAGTTCAGACAGATCAAGAATCGGGGTATTGGGTGCGGTATCGACATCGGCATCGGTCAGAGCGGGTTCAACCTTGTATTTCTCTAGATTATTGGGGTCAAACTGACCATAATCAATATCTCGTTCAAGCTCAAAAGCAATATCCTGCGCTTTCTTGCGCTCGTAGGGAGTATCTCTCAAACCTGGAGAAAGATAAAAGCGTCTTCCCTCGTAGCTAAAGACGAGCTGCAAGCTATAGCGTGAAACTTTAATCTTAACGGCACCACGCTTAGGCTTCTTGGAGTTCTTCTTGCTGTACATATTCTTTCGGGGTACAGATTAGCTGCTCTACCAAGTATATCTCCTGTACCCAATTCGTACCCCAATTCGTACCCCAAACTAGTCCAAAATGTCAAAAACGATCACTCAGCCAAGTCATCACTCACTCAAGGCACTGACTTACCGAGCGCTGAAAGTCTTAGCAGATGGATAAAAGCCTTATTTTTACTGAAGCTGGTGACAAGACTCGAACTTGCGACCGGCTGATTACAAATCAGCTGCTCTACCAACTGAGCTACACCAGCATGACTCTTCAATAGACAACGATAGCAAATTATGTCTCCTTCTGCTGTCAACCCAATTATTCTCTTTTGAATTCAATCGCGGTTAATCATAGATCTTGTTCAGTAGAAGGATTTTGCCCAAATAAGTGTTCCATTTTCAAATTCATGAGTTAACTTGTAACCCAGACTTGGATGAAATGGGCTAAGAGGTTGATCCGTAGAGCCTGCAACAGTTCAGGTGGACTCTTGGTTTATCTTAAGTAGCTGGTTTTGAGGAAGGAATGACTAATTCACTTGCGTTATATCGCCCATCAATTCTTGAACTGGCAAAGGGAGGCAATTTTCGGGCGATCGCTTACTGGATTAACAGTCTACTTGCACCTTATGGCATTTACGTTCGTGCGGCGATGAGTCGTTCGGGACATTTGAATATCCTGGTGGACTTTCATCAACCGAGGCGCAGAGAGTTTTATGTTGCTTTGCGCAGACATCTGGTGCGATTTATTTGCTACCGCCTTTGGACCCTGAACTCAGAAGCAATTCAGGATGTCCGAATTGTGGCACGGATTGCTGGTGAGCCAGACATTCTCTGGAAGCAGTCTGTTCGCATCATGACGCCAGTGAACCGGGAGAAACTTCGTCGGGCTAGCCGTTTACAGGAACTAACTCGACGTGGAGCTACCTGGCTAAGATTTCAAGTCTTTCGCTCTGTTCTGGTTAGTCGGTTAGCGTTTGCCAGTTTCTTCTTGTGCTACTGGCTGCTCTACTGGGAAATGGCGGGTAAGTATCCTGCAGATAAAACATTTAATGCAATGGCGCTCAATGCAATTCAGCCAACAGAACAGGTTGCAAATGCGCAGGAATTACCCAGTCCACAAGCGAAAGATCAAATGCGAGTAGCTACCGCATCTCAGCTTCCTGCCGAAAGTGGGCTAATTCAATTGGGACAAACGATCGAAACCGAGGCGGCAGCAACAACCGCAACCGAACAGTTTCAGGGACAAACGGTTTCCCAGATTACCCCGTTAATGGCGAGAAGGTTGTTGCGTTGACGTTTGATGACGGTCCCTGGCAGGACACTACCGATCAGGTTTTGAATATCCTGAAACAGTTCAATATCAAGGCCACTTTTTTTTTTTGGGTGGGGCAGGCACTCCAGCAAAATCCAGATATTGCGAAACGAGTGGTGGCAGGAGGTCATGCGATCGGTAACCACACCTGGCGACACCTCATGGATGATGTGGATATGCCAACTGCCGTTGAAGAAATTGGCAATACGGCCAAATTGATATACGAAACAACGGGCGTACGAACTAACTTATTTCGCCCCCGGTGGTAACATGACCGGCTCGATGGTGCCCTACGCAAAGCAGCTTAAGGACATCATTACGCTGTGGGAAGTGGATTCTCAGGATTACTACGTTTCAGCACCGATCATTGTGGATACAGTGCTGACGCAGGTGCAGCCCGGAGGAATCATTCTGATGCACGATGGAGGCGGCGATCGAACTCAAACCGTTCAGGCACTTCCCAAATCATCACGACGCTTCAGCGACAGGGATACCGGTTTGTAACTGTCCCAGAGCTGTTGGCAATGAGTAGCCCTCAGGCGGTGGCAGGCAAAACCCAGAGTACCCCAACGGATGCGGCTCCATTTAACCCAGTCCCAGGAGCCAATGCTGGATCTACGGCTCCTGCAAGTAATCCTTCTCCGACTCCAACAACTCGGCCCGTTGATCAATCTCCAACGCCTGTTGGTCAGTCTCCAACAAATGATGCTAACGGAGCCATATCAATTCCGGGAGCGTTCCAGCAATCCCCATCACAAGTACCAAATAACAACACAGCTCCAGCCGACAGTGGGGATAACGTCATTCAGCAGCCAGTCGTCCCGCCGCCTTCTCTATATAATCAGCCAGCCAATCCAGACGCAGACCTCCAGGCAACGCCTCCATCATCTCCAACGGCTCCTTCAGCAAGTCCCATGCCCAACAGCGCCAAACAGATGATGGAAACGCCTCAGGAAACAATGGCAAATCAGCCTTCCAGTTCCCGCAGGAGCCTCTAGCTCATCTCATGCTGATGACGATCGTTGAAGAGATTAGTAATCATTCAACTATTTCCAAATCAATCATTGTTACTGGCAATTTAATATCGGCGGACTGTTGGATACTTAGGAATGGAAACTAACGACAGTTCATTCGGCATCTGTTATTGAGCTGTTATTAAGACGTTCCTGTTCACGATCGCGATGTCGAATGGTTTGAATTCATCATGCTGGGGTTCAACAATGATTACAAAAAAGGTTTTAGCAAAGTGGCGGCAATCGCAGCTGCTACCGTTATGGTGCTGGGAACGCTCGGTAATGTCTCGATCGCTCAAACAGCGCTCAGAGATGGGGAGAATGTCAATGGTTATGTGCAAAACACCTCCCCTTCCTATAGCTTTAGAAACCAGTCTATTAAGGGAGCGCCAGCCCAAACAGCTCGGGGAGTGCAGTACATCTTCAGCGCAAAACGGGGCGACAGCATCGAAATTTCCGTTGATGCTGAGGATGGCAGCACACTTAAGCCTATCCTGGTTCTGCTCTCACCCAACGGAAGGCAGGTCGCCTACGACGCAAGCCTAAATCTACTGAAGTATCAGGTTTCCACTACAGGGAATTACAGGCTTTTGGTCCTTGGGCAGAACAATACCCGTGGTCGTTTCACGGTTTCAATTAATGGATTGAGTTCCACAGCACCGTCTAACCAGGTGTCTCAAGCAGATCAGGTAATGACCGACGTACTGCGTCTGAGAATCATTGGCTGTGGTGTCCCCAACGTTGCTCGTATCCGAATTGGTTCAGATGAGCGTTGCACCAGGGATATTGAACCAGGCCAGTATACCTATGATGCAAATACCCGACGAATTACGCTAGCAGACTCCCGTCGAGACTTGCTGGCTCAGCGGTTGCAGATCAACGTTTTGGAGCGCTGCCCGTCCCCGGCCACCTCTGTTGCCCAAATTACCTTAACCGACCCCCAGGACGGTAGAGATTATACCTACTGTGCAACTCCAACCCGGTTTGTTAGAGCTGGAGCGTACCGCTACAACGTAAACACCGATGATCTGACACCCACCAATGCCGCTCAAAACCCGACTCAACCAACCACTCCGCCCCAAACCTCGGATAGCCGTCGGCAATTGCTTCAAAACGACTACGGATTGACGGTGCTGGACAACTGCCCGCCCGCAAGAACCTCTCTGGTTGTTGTGTCCTTCCCTGAGGGTAACCAGAGCTATGTTTACTGTGCTAACCCAAACCGTTTGGTGAAGGCCGGAGAATATACCTACAACAGCTCTACAGGAAATTTGGACGCTGCCAGAAAGCCTGCACCAGACTGCACCGTGTCTGTAGGTGGGATTTGTCTCGTGAAGTGATAAAAATCATGGGTTTTGAATAGTGATTTTGAATTGGGGCGTTGGCTCATGGTTCAACTTGAGGCTTATAAAGTCCTAATTCAAAATTCATAACTCATAACTCTTACAAAACGGTTGTCTCTGGATGATAAGCTAGCAAATGCACTCAAAATACTAGGACAACGTTCAATGGCCGGGTCAACCCAGGTTCCCTATCTGTTGCGGGCTGCACAAGGTGAAGTGCTGGACCGCCCTCCTGTCTGGATGATGCGGCAGGCGGGTCGCTATATGAAAGTCTACCGGGAGTTACGGGATAAGTATCCTTCCTTTCGCGATCGCTCCGAGAGAGTTGATTTAGCGGTTGACATTTCATTGCAACCCTTCCGGGCCTTTCAACCAGATGGGGTGATTCTGTTCTCAGATATTCTGACGCCACTGCCGGGAATCGGGATTTCGTTTGACATTGTGGAAAGCCGGGGTCCAGTTATTGACCCACCCATTCGCACATTAGAACAGATTAACCAACTACATCCTCTGGAGCCTGGGGAGTCCCTGCCATTCATTCGTGAGATTTTGCAAACCCTGCGGCAAGAGGTTGGCAATCGCGCTACGGTGTTGGGCTTTGTTGGCGCACCCTGGACGTTGGCAGCCTACGCGATCGAAGGAAAAAGCTCAAAAGATTACACCGTCATCAAGAGCATGGCCTTTAGTCAGCCAGAGATGCTGCATGCGTTTTTGGGCAAGCTGGCAGATGCGATCGCTGTCTATGTTCGTTATCAGATTGATTCTGGTGCTCAAATCATCCAGTTGTTTGATTCCTGGGCAGGGCAGCTTAGTCCTCAGGACTACGATGTCTTTGCGTTGCCTTACCAGCAGCGGGTTGTACAACAGGTCAAAGCGACCCATCCTGACACGCCCCTGATTCTTTACATTAACGGCAGTGCTGGGATTCTGGAGCGCATGGGGCAGTCAGGAGTCGATATAGTCAGCGTTGACTGGACGGTAGATATGGCAGATGCCCGTCGCCGCCTTGGCCCAACTATCGGCTTACAGGGAAATGTTGATCCCTGCGCTCTGTTTGGCTCAAAGGACTTTATTCGCGATCGCATCATCGATACAATTCGCAAAGCAGGTAACCGGAAGTACATCCTAAATCTTGGGCATGGTATTCTACCGAACACTCCCGAAGAAAATGCCGCCTATTTCTTTGAAGTAGGTAAGCAGGCTGATCAGTGGTTAGCTGTTCATGCCTGACGCGGGTAGGTGTCAGGTGTCAGGTGTCAGGTGTCAGAGTCAGGTATGTGAGGATTAGAAGTCGCAATCGATATTTTGGCGGTAATCTAATAAATTCAGACCTGACTTTTGACCCGGATTCCTGAAGCCTGAAACCTGAAACCTGAAACCTATCTAGACACCTGATGACATCCAAGCGGATTTTTGTGACTGGCGCGAGTGGCTGTATTGGTCACTATGTGGTCGAATCCTTGATTCAAGAAACCAACCACGAGTTGTACCTGCTGCTTAGAAACCCAGAAAAACTCAAAGTTGATTATAAAGCTCGCCCTGGCATTACAGTTCTGCAAGCGGATATTCGAGAAATTGAACGATTCGGCTCCTTGTTGAAAACGATGGACGTTGCCGTGTTCATCGCCACTTCCTGGGGAGGAGCCGAAGAGGTTTATGAGACAAACGTTGTCAAAACCATTGAGATGATGAAACTGCTTGATCCTGAGAAATGCGAGCAGGTGATTTATTTCTCCACAGCCAGCATTCTAAACCGTAACAACCAGCCGCTAAAAGAAGCCGGAGAAATTGGAACCGATTATATTCGCTCCAAGTACATGTGTTTTCAACAGCTCTCTGAGCTAGCGATCGCACCCCGCATTACAACTCTATTTCCCACCCTGCTGCTGGGGAGACGCGCATAAGCCTCAATCCCACATCTCCTCAGGCATTCCCCAGGTAGAACGGTTCCTCTGGTTGCTGCGCTTCTTTCATGTCGATGCCAGCTTCCACTTCATTCATGGTAAGGATATTGCCCAGATAGTGCGCCACCTGATAGACCATCCCCCTGTCGAAGGGGAGCCTCGACAATTGGTTCTGGGCAATCAACCACTGACTGTGGATCAGGCGATCAAAGAATCCTGCGCCTACCTGAACAAACGCATCTACTTTCAAATTCCGCTTACAGTAAGGGTTGCAAACCTTCTCATCAAGCTTTTTCGAATTCAAATGGCACCCTGGGATCGCTTCTCGATGAGTTACCGCCACTTCACCCATCGATATGTCGTGAATCCAGAAACCTTCGGTCTACCAACGTATTGCGCCACCTTTGCGGATGTACTAAAAATCAGCGGAGTTGGTCGAAAACGCTAGCTGGTCTTCCCTGATCTACGCTAGACCCAAATATAAAAATGCTTTCCACGCGACCTGTTTCTGCACCACGCTCTAATCAGAGGAATCTCCCAGACGTTTTTGTAATTCTTTCAGCGTTCTGTACATTTCAGGTAAGCGGGGATCAGTGCGGAGACCTTCAAAAGGTCTTTAAGGGCATCGCCGGTGTTCCAATCACAGCATCACCGGGTTTCACATGGCTGAGAACTCCGGCTTGAGCGCCAATCTGAGCACCGTCTCCGACCGCGGCTTGATTGGCAATCCCAACCTGCCCACCCAATAGCACCCGGTTGCCCACCTTAACGCCACCCGCCAAACCAACCTGAGCGGCCATCGCGCAGTTTTGCCCAATCTGACAGCCATGCCCAATATGAACCAAATTATCCAGCTTGGTATTGCGAGCGATCCGAGTTTCACCGACTGCGGGGCGATCGATTGTGGTGTTGCAGCCCACTTCAACTCCGTCTTCCAGCACAACATAGCCTGATTGTTCCATCTTGTACCAGCCATCCCGAGTAGGCACAAAACCAAAGCCTTCGGAGCCAATCACTGCACCTGCATGAATCACACAATCTGCTCCGATCTGGGCACGTTCCTGGATGACACAGTTGGCATACAAAATGGAGCGATCGCCAATACGTGACTCTGGATAAATTACAACGTTGGGATGAATGCTGACATGATTCCCCACGCTGGCCCCTGCCTGAATCACAACATGTGGACCAATAGAAACCCCTGACCAACCTGGGCCGAAGGATCAATTACCGCCGTGGGATGAATCCCCGGAGCGGTTTTGAATGGCTGGTAAAAAATGCCGATCGTCTGAGCAAACATCAACTTTGGATCCGCCGCTTCAACCCAAGCAATTCCTCGGTCTGTAGCCTGAGCCTTGAGCGTTTCATTCTTTGGCAAAATCAACGCCCCGGCAGCAGTTGTTTTAATCTGTGCGGCAAACCTTTCTCCCTCGATGTAGCTAATGCTAGTTGAAGTTGCTTCATAAATGGCCGCTACTTCTGAGATTTCAAGCTCTTGACTAACATGGGAAGCCAAGGAACAAGAATTGATTGCACTGAGTTTTTCTACCAGTTCACTAAATTTCATCTCACACCAGCCATTTGTTTATTTCTTTACCAGCAAAAGTCATAGCAGTTGTTGTAGGGATTAGTCCATAAGATAAACGTAACCCAGAGGCGTGGAACGTTTTTCCTCCGTTTCCTCAACTCACCATCCAACTTATAATCTGCCATATCGTAACGCCTTGATAAACCTCACCACAGGCATTGTGAAAAGCCTGACAAGCTCCACAAGAAATGGTACTGCCATTATTTTGGGACTGATAGAATCAACAACAATTACTCTTCCTCTCGAGGATAAATGAAAATGCTTATCGCAGCAGTTCATTCGCCCGCGATAACTCTTCTAGGAGTCTTAGGATTCATTCTCTTTCCGTGGCTATTTGTATCAGTTGTTGCTTACATTTATTACTGCACAAAAGGTACCAAACCCACATTTCATAACGTGATGACCAGGCGATCGGTGCTCATTTCTAGCGCAATTCTCTTAGGTTTTTGTTTCCTGGCCCAACTCAGAAATATGCTTAGCGCAGCAAATTAATCTATAGCAGGTGTCGGGGATTAGGTGTCAGGTGCCAGGAATGAACGCCTTACATCTAGCTTATTCCAGGTAAACTGACTGCCCCATGAATTGAGGGGATAGTCATTTTCAGTAGGATGGGCATCGCCCATCAATTGCTCAGGTGCTCTAACTGTCGGGTTTGGTGAGCAATGCTCACCCTACAATTTGAGGTCTATCCACCTGAAAACTGCTGTAAGAATTGTGGGGATAGCTATAAATTGCAGTCAAGCAACTGCCTTTCCCTACAAGCTGGTGTCAGGTTTAGAAAGCGCGCGGTATGGGAGACTGAGGAACTACTGGGCTGATAAAAATGCTGCGCATTCAACGTGAGCAGTTTGAGGGAAAAAATCCGCTGGCTGTACTCGATGAAGGTGGTAGCGGTCTTCAGAACACAAAACCTTGAGATCACGAGCTAGGGTTGCAGGATTGCAGCTAACGTAAACAATTTGCTTGGGATGTATTTGCAATAACGCTTCAAAGACACTGCGATCGCACCCTTTGCGCGGCGGGTCAATTAGTACCACATCCGGCTTCGCTTCTAAAAGCGGCAGTAATGCTTCTACGGTTCCTGTCTGAAAATTGACATTGTCTATATTGTTCAGCCTCGCGTTTAGGGTTGCCTGTTCAACTGCTTCTGGCTGTACTTCAAGCCCGATCGCCTGTCTCACCTGTTTTGCCAATGGCAGGGTCAACGTGCCAATACCGCAGTAGGCATCCACCAATATCTCATCGCCCTGCAAATTCAACTCCATTAGAATCGCGTCTAAAAGTGCCTCTGCTTGCTCAGTATGCACCTGAAAAAAGTATCAGGCCGAATCTGGAAGGATAACCCAGCGAATTCTTCCGTGAGGTAAGGCTGTCCTACAATGCAACGAGTTTCAGCACCTAAAATGGCATTGGTGCGATCGGGGTTGAGATTGAGTGCCACACCAACTAGATTGGAATAGCGGCTCAACCACGCCTGAGCCTGTTCCTCAATGCCAGTGAGGTTTGAATCGCAAGCTACCAGCGTCAATAGCATTTCTCCCGTCCGGCGGCCAATTCGCAGACCCAGGTGACGCAGCTTGCCACGATGAAGTTTTTCATCGTAGATACTCCATCCACGCTGCTGAATATCCTGCTTAACTTCGGCCAACAGCGGGTTCAATCGCTGGTCCTGAATTGGACACTGGTTCAGGTTGACAATGTGATGGCTCCCCTTTTGGAAATAACCTGCCTGTACCTGTCCTGTTTGAGATCGGGCAAGGGGTAGGTTGCCTTGTTTCGATAACCCAATGTATCAGCAGTTGCCAGAATAGGGTTGACGGGAGGATTTTTGAAGCCGCCAATTCGCTCCAAAGTTTGATTAACAATGTTTTGCTTGGCTTCCTGCTGGTAGGCATCCTCCACATGTTGCCACTGACATCCGCCACACTTATCTGCCACCATGCAGCGTGGACGAATGCGATGCGGGGAAGGCTCCAGCAATTGATGCAGTTTTCCGTGAGCATAGTTGGGTTTGACACGCACCAACCGCACCAGCCCCGATCGCCCGTCACCGTATCTGGCACAAAGACAACTCGTTGACCCAAACGACCAACGCCATCACCACTGTCGCTCAAATCAGTAATAACCAACTCAACAAGCTGTCCTTGTTGCCAGAGTGGTTCTGCCTGATTCATTTCTTGGCCAGTCGGCAAGTCAGTTAGGGACACGGCTAATACCTTGCGAAAGAAAGCGAATCCTTCAAACGCCCATTAAACGATTAACGCTTGACTGCCTATATGCTAGTGCAGCAGCAGTCCAGTTGTGCTGCCCTGTCAATCGAACGTAGGTATTCTAGCGACTGGAACGTCCGCAAATCGTCATTCAGCATTCTCTGATGCTTCAGCGCGAAATAGCAGGAGGCGTGCTGCAATGAATGCAAAGCCCAACGCTGCAGCAACTTTCACAAAACGAGCAGGTAAGACCTGAGCTGTCCCTTCACCAATAAGTACCCCTAACAAGCTTGCTAACAATAATGCTGCAGCAGTACCTAGAAAGACAGCACGGGTTGATTTGGAGTTACCGCTAAGAGCGATCGCTGCAAGCTGGCTTTTATCTCCCAGTTCAGACAAAAATACCGTGATAAAGCTTAGTCCTAAAAGGTGCCAGTCCATAATCGATTAGGGGTCAGGGGCTAGGGATCAGGAGTTAGGGGTTAAGAAGGGGCTAAGGAATGAAGGATAAGGGCTAAAGGATGAAGGATAAGAGCGTTTCATCTGTTTCGCATCGTTATCAACTATATAGTTGATAATTCTGCTGGGATATTCTTTACCCTCAACTACTGAAAACATCCCAAAAAGCCATGCAGAAATGAGTGCCAGCGTAATTCCAGCAGCGGTATCGAGGGTTTTTGGAGCTAGAAAGGTTGACAACCACCGACCAACCATTACTCCCAGAAAGCTAGTTGCAATTAGGGCAGCCGCAGCACCCGTAAATACGATCCAGGGGGCATGAAACTCAGCGCTCATCAGCAGGGTCGCAACCTGAGTTTTATCTCCCAGTTCCGCTAGAAAGATGGTGACAAACGTTGTACCAAAGACCTTCCAGAATTGGTAGGATTCACCTTGGGATGATTGATGGAATTCAGAAGTAGGAGCGATCGCATTAGGGATCTCCTTTGCTTCAATCAAAACGCCTCTCGAAGGCTCTGAGGCGGATTCAAGGGGTGAATTATCGTGGGTAGAGGGAGGCTCTAGTTGCAGGGTTGAAGGATCAGACGAAGATAAATAGAGTTCCACAGTAGATCTGGGGTGAACGACCAAGTTCTTTCATTTTCTTTTCATTATCTAGAACTTTGCCTAAATGACAACCCCACGATTAACGTCTGCACCCCTACCTCCTATCCCTTGCTTTATAGTCGAGGGAGGAGTGAAGCTAGCTTCTCCGCAGAGCTGGGGAGACGATTGCTAAATCCTCCCCTACTCCACTAGCTAAATTCCAACCGCTCGATCGAAGCGGAGTATCTCTAAACTGCGATCGCCATAAACCCCTTCTATCTGTTGACGGCAACAGTTGATCGCAAAATCATTCAGTTCTTCCGGCTCAATCCCAAACAGATCGTGAAATATGTCTGGCTCAACCCGGCAAAAGCGGGGACGGTTTGGGTAGATGCGACACTCACGGGTAGCGTGATCAAAGTTGACGCACCATCCTCCTTCCCCAACCATGCTCAGGTAAAGTTCCAGCTCATCTGGAGTCAAATATTCATCCAGGTCGGGTCGCTCTGCTGGATCAAGATGACAGCAAGCACCACATTGTTTGACACAACACCAGGTTGCCATAGAAAAGGTCGTAGGTTACGAAGTATAGGGTTTAAGGGGTTAAAATGCCGGATTTAATAGGTATCGTCGCTGTCTTCAGTGCTGGTAAACCCAAGCAGGGGAGGGACGATCGCTGCACCAACTACTCCCACACCCACGCTGAGCGCTAAAACCAAACCTGCCGGGATCTGGAATGATTGAAACTGTAGGAATTTGAGGGAGACTGGTGTGAAATTCTGAACGGAGAGAATCGCGATCGCGCCAATCCAACCCGCCACAATCAAAGATGTCAGTAAAACAGCAAGTGCTTTCATAATTCAGTGCGAGACAACACGACGTTCTGTAACCAACGTCAAACTAACCCACTCCCCTTTACTGTTATAGCTACGAATCATGCGCTGGCGCAGACCTGGTTGAAGTAACCAGCCAGCCTCCAGAAAAATGGTTGATTCGACTGAATTTGCACAGGGCAGGTAGAAGAAGCTCCATCCGGCAACAGCAGAACCTGAACTAACTGCGAACCCTGCTCAAATTTCAAAATAGAACCATGAATTGTTGCTGTGGACCTGAGAGTGCGAGCGGAGTCAGTATCTCCATAGGAAAGTTCTTGCACCAGGCAGTTTGCGTTAGTCAGATGCAGCTTCAAGTGGGTAGGAAACGTATCAGGTTTTCGCCAATCCGGATATAGGGTAGTGGCTTCCCCGCCATTCACCGATCAGGTCTCCTAACTGAAGCGGTGGATTAGCGGGGTTTGTGTTCCAGCCCGTTGCTCTCGGATCAATGTGAGTTGGTCAAGCTGACTATTTTTGTTGAACAACTGCACCAAACGCAGGCGGCGATTTCCCGGCTTGTCGTCCTCTGTTTCAATCAATCCTAACTCTGCCCCGAATTCCGAGAAGGGTCCCCACTGGATTAAGCCCTGGGAAAATGCCCCATTCTCAAAAAACATTACCCCACGTCCGAGAGAACTGTACTCCAGAACCTTCTCATTGATCGGCTCAACGCCCTCAAGAGACGCAACTGACTGGGTTTTTATATTCTGTGGATAGCGCCGCACCACCTGGCGCATCGTCTGGTCATCATTCAGTCCGTCAAACGAAACAACCGTTGGTGTATCCTCCAGTTGTTCTCCTTGAGGCGAGAAACGAGTAAACGAACCCCGCCACTCGCCCAGATTTTGCAGCAAACTTTCCCATTGGGATTTCATGATTTTTGGGGTCAGGGGTCAGGGGTCAGGAATCAGGGGTCAGATGGAAAGGCAGAATTAAAGATTCTTAATTCTCAATTCTTAATTACTATCACTCATTTCTCAACTCAAAACGCTCCTCCTCACTTTAAGGCAATTCGGCGGACGGCAAACAAACTTCCCATTAGACCAATCGAACTCCCAAATCCCAATAGAATTAGCGGCAGCAAAATACTTTTGAAGGGGCTGAGCTGTAGTCCATTGGCAAGAAATTGCACAAATTCTGGCTGCTGGCTTAACAGGCGATTCAAGAAGTGCTGAATCGTGCTAATCAATCCCCAGGCGATCGCCGCTCCCACCAGCCCAAAGGCCACTCCTTGCAGGATAAACGGTAGATAAATCCAGGTTGTGGTTGCGCCCACTAGCTGCATTACCTCAATCTCACGTCGGCGTGCCATCACAATCAAACGGATAGTGGTGGTGATAACGGCGATCGCGGTTAATGTCAGCAACGTGGTAACAGTCAAACTCACCCAACTCAATCCTTGATTAAGCTGAGCTACGCGCTTTACTGCTTCATCCACGTACTGGACCTCTTCGACCCCTGGCATTTTGGCTAACTTTTGGGCCAGCGTCGGCACATCCTGGGATGATTTTGCCTTAACCCTTAACTCATCTACTAAAGGGTTTCCCTCCAGTTGTTTGGTTGCGCCATTGATGTCTGACATCCCCAAATCCTTGACCAGGGTTGCCCATGCCTCTTCTTTGCGTACTGGCTGCACCTCAGCCACCTCTGACATCGCTGCTACGACAGGCTTCAAATCAGCCGCCTGAATCCCTGTTTCCAGATAAACCGATACTTCCAGTTGGCTCCCGAACCGATTTAGCAATCCCTCCAAATGCCAGGAAGCTTGCAGGCCAACTCCAAACAGAAATAGTAGGACTGTAACCGTACTTATAGCGGCCCAGTTCATCCAGCCACCTCGTCTTAAGCCCAAAAATGTCTCGCGGAGGAGGTAATCCAGTTTAGTGACAATTTTGAACATGCCAACGACCTTTCAGTGAGCAGAATTTTTGGAAACGATGAATTCTACCCCAGACTCGTTGAAACGGAGACCTTACTGGGACTAATTATGGAGTGACGATGATGACAGGCCCAATTGATCGTTGGTCTTTAGTTTTTAGTGACAGAACCTGAGAACTGTCTCTCATTCAATAGCGGATTGCTCCGTGAAAAGAATCAGAGACGAAAGCGGATTTTGTATGCTTCAGAGAAAATATTTCTCCAAAAACTGCAGCATAGCGGCAAACGATCGCCGATCTGCCTCGGCATTATAAGCAGCCCCTTGGATGGGTCATTGCCAGAGCTTGGGTTTGTAAAGCTGTGGACAGCTCCACCATAGGCAACTAATTGCCAATCAACCTTGGCATCAGTCATCTCTTTTTCAAATGCGGCTACCTGCTCTGGTGGAACTCTTGGATCAACGGCTCCATGCAAGACCAATACTTTTGCCCTGATATTTTTGGCATCTACTGGATTTGGTGTATCCAGATTGCCATGAAAGCTAACAACGCCAGCAATCGGTGCACCACTACGGGCCAGTTCCAGCGCAACTCCACCCCCAAAGCAGTACCCGATCGCGGCAATTCGTCTTGGGTCTGTCAGAGAATTCTGTTGCAAAACGCTGAGTCCAGCAGCGGCACGATCGCGCATTAGCTGTCGATTCGATCGATAGATCGCTACCTGGCTCCTGCGTCTTTGGGATTGGTTGGACGAATTCCCTTGCCGTACATATCAATGGCAAATGCCACGTAACCAAGCTTTGCCAACTGCTCTGCCCGGCCTTTTACATAGGGTTTCCAACCCCGTCCATTCATGCACAATCAGCACACCCGGACGTTTCCCTTTCACTGCATCATCGTAAGCGAGATACCCTTCCAATACCGCATCTCCATGCCTATATTCCACTGCTTGAGTTCGCAAGGCTGCTTGAGCAGAAGAAATAAACAGTAACGAAGCGATCGGAGCCAACAGAGCAGGGAGGAAAACTTTCATATCGCCTTACAGTAATAGCAACACGGATTAGAGTATAGAGCGATTAATATTGGGTTTCAGGAGAAAAGCAATGGTAATGGGCAGTTCACGTTCCGCTCTAAAGAATTGACATCCAGTGAAATAATCTAAGGCCCTGAAAATCCATGGATTTTCAGGGCCTTAGAGGAATTTGTATCTACTTAGAGTTACTTCACGATGCCAAGCAACTCACTCGAGGCACCAGGTAATCTGGGTGCCGCAGATGCGGTTTGAGGGAAGGAGGGAAGCGGTTGCTGCGCGATCGTCGTTACGACGGTGCGAGCACGGCTAGCAATCTGCTCTGTCTTCACGTCATAGGTTTGCGTCAACAGTTTTGGATACAAACCAATTCCAATCACTGGAAGCAGAAGGCAGGCGGTGATAAACACTTCGCGAGGCTTTGCATCCAGAAACACTTCGCGCTTTAGTTCTGCATTCTGCTCACCGTAGAATACCTCCCGCAGCATGGAGAGCAGGTAGATGGGAGTCAGAATCAGGCCAACAGCTGATAGCAGAACAACCACCGTCTTGAACGTAGCAGTGTAGGAATCACTGGTCGCAAATCCCAGGAACACCTCCAGTTCACCTACAAATCCACTCATGCCAGGAAGCGCAAGGGAGGCCATCGACCCGATCGTGAACAAGGCAAAGACGGTTGGCATCGATCGACCCAATCCTCCCATCTTCTCGAGCATCAGAGTGTGAGTCCGCTCGTAGGTAACCCCAGAGAGGAAAAAAAGGGCTGCTGCAATCAAACCGTGAGACACCATTTGGAGAACCGCGCCATTCAAACCTAAATCAGTGTAGGACGCGATACCCAACAGTACGAAGCCCATGTGGGAGATTGAAGAGTAGGCCATCCGGCGCTTCAAATTGCGTTGAGCGAAGGAAACCAGTGCTCCGTAGACAATATTGACAACCCCAAGAATCGCCAGGACCGGAGCAAAGTAAAAGTGGGCATCCGTCAACATTTCCACATTCATGCGGATAATTGCGTAACCACCCATCTTCAACAGGACACCCGCCAGGATCATTGAAACAGGTGCAGAGGCCTCACCGTGAGCGTCCGGTAGCCAGGTATGCAGGGGAAAAATCGGTAGTTTTACACCGTAGGCAATGATTAACGCTGCATAAACCAGCAATTCAAAGGTGAGCGAATAATCCTTTAAGCCCAACTCACGCATGTCAAAGGTGACATGGCCACCGTAGAAGGCCATCGCCAAGGCAGCGACCAGGATGAAGATAGAGCCGATCGCCGTGTAGAGAATGAACTTTGTTGCTGCGTAAAGCCGCTTTGGGCCACCCCAAATGGAGATCAAAATGTAAACCGGAACCAGTTCCAGTTCCCACATCAAAAGAACAGAAGAATGTCCTGAGCGCAGAACACCCCAATCTGAGCGCTGTACATTGCCAACATCAGAAAGTAAAACAGGCGAGGCTTGAGGGTTACTTTCCAGGCAGCCAGCATGGAAATCGTTGAGATCAAACCTGCCAGCAGTACCAGGGGCATCGAGATACCGTCCACAGCCAGGGACCAATTCAATCCGAGCTGAGGTACCCATGAATAGGTTTCTGTTAACTGAAAATCGGGATTTTGAAAGTCGTAGTTGTACCAGAAGGCACATACCATCAATGCGAAATCAATCAAACCTACTGACAGGGCATACCAGCGAACCGTTTTGCCTTGCTTATTGGGGAGTACTGGAATCAGTAGGGAAGCTACCAGGGGTAGCAACGTTATCGTCGTTAACCAAGGAAAGTTAGTACTCATCTTGACAACACAAGGGTCGTGGGAATTAAGAACTCTGGGAACGTCAAATCATGATGCTGAAACGTCCCATAACTAATCCGCAAAGAAGCCCACCTATCCCAAGTGGAGGACTGGTAACTACCAGACGCGCTTGCAATTGATAACTGAGCGGTGGAATGGGTGAAAGAGGCATCACCTAACGTTGCGAGGTTGTAACCATTCACGGATTCCACAGGATTTTTCCTTGACAGACTAAGCCATAGATTAGGTGCAAATCCGATGAGGATTATTACCTACGGGTCTATGTTACCTCAATTTATTAAGAAAAATAAACATAATCACTGGTCGTGTGACAGTTCTTGAATATATCTTTACAAGCGGACGAGTGTAAAAGAATGGGGATGAAGCTGGAAGTGCTTCTAGGTAAAGCGCTTAGCCGTAAGGTCTGCAAAAAGGATTTATTGCAGGGATGGAGCTTGTTGTGGTTTTGTTGCGAAATCTTGAAGAATCCTCGTTCCCTCGTTAAGCTGATATGTTTGCTTACCCATCCACGCGCATCTCTACGCCATGCCTAAATTCCAGGACATGCTTACCTGGCAGCAAGCAGATCTCTTGATGCAGCCTGCGTTTATCCGATTGATTGATAACTTTCGGAAGAAGCTGGATGAATCCGTTTGGACGGGGAAGTACGAGGACATTGAGGTATGGCCGGAGGGCACGAGCGATGCGACGAAGTTTAGGGTGAAACAACTTCAGGCAGAACTTGAAAGCCTTCCCCTGAACAAGCAGAGGAGGTTGAGGAGGCATTGTCCCGGTTGCCATCTCCTTACCCTGGCTACCAGCTTTCTTTGGAGCACCAGGGACGTCATATAACGGTTGATCTATGGGAACTGTGCTACCAGATTTGTTTCCAAAACTATGATGCGACGACTGGCACTTCGAGAGTGTCTGCCCAGGCGGACAGTCAAGGAGTTGTGATTGATACCAGCCTGCTTGATGAGACCGGAAATGTGGACTGGAACAAATTAGATGAAAAAACTCAGCAGCTTGTCGATCGGATTTTTGGCAACTTACCAGGTTAGAACAGAGATGGTAAGAAGCAGAAGGTTGGTTTCGATCTATGGCTGAGACGTTGCAAGACGCACAAACACAAGTTAACGCCGTATTTATGCAGGCATTAGGTGTACCTGTCAGTTTTGGCAATGATGACGAGGCTATTCAGGCTGCAGGTCAGGGAGTGGCGGTGTGCGATCGCTCCCATTGGGGTCGTATTCAGGTTTCGGATAGCGATCGCCTGACGTTTCTACATAACCAGAGCACCAATGATTTCAATAGCCTGAAGTCCGGTCAGGGTTGCGATACGGTCTTCGTCACTTCGACCGCTCGCACCATTGACCTGGCAACAGCCTATGTAGATGATGATGCCATTCTGGTTGTGGTTTCACCCAATCGGCGTGAAAAAATTGTGGCCTGGCTCGATCGCTATATTTTCTTCGGCGATAAGGTAAAGCTTCAGGATGTGACTGATCAAACGGCAATGTTCAGCCTAATTGGGCCAGAAAGCAATGCGCTTATGGAAAAATTGGGGTTAACCGTTAAGATCGACCAACCCTATGCCAGTCATCAAGTGGTCAAATTAGCGGGACAGAATGTGCGAGTTGCGGTAGGCAGCGGGCTAGCGTTACCGGGATTTACTCTTATTGTTGAGCGGGAAGGGGCCGCAGCCGTTTGGCAGGCGTTAACGCAGGCCGGAGTTGTGCCGCTGGGCGATCGTGCTTGGGATCGTCTCCGCGTCGAACAGGGGCGTCCAATGCCTGACCACGAACTGACGGAAGACTACAACGCGGTTGAAGCCTGTCTCTGGCAAGCCATTTCTATCAATAAAGGATGCTACATCGGGCAGGAAACGATCGCCCGTCTCGATACCTACAAAGGGGTAAAGCAGCAGATCTGGGGAATACGCTTGAATGCTGCCGCTGAACCCGAAACCGTGATTACCGTCGGGGACGATAAAGTGGGTTTGTTAACGAGCCTGACTGAGACTGAACAAGGATTTTTGGGTTAGGCTACGTCCGTGCGAAGGCAGGCGGTGAAGGACTCAGGGTTCAGGTGGGGGGACAGCGAAGGGGAACTGGTAGAGGTGCCGTTTTGAGGCGCGATCGGGAATAACCCTCATTCCTCATTCCTGACCCCTGACCCCTGACCTCTGCTACACCTTCAGATCGGATGGAATTTGGGATAAAGCATTGCTTGAACGGGATGTCCTTTTAGGAGGTGACGTTCGATCAGAAATGGAACCTCAAGTGGGTTGACCCGGCTATACCAAACTTCGTCGGGTAAAACTTTTACCATTGGCCCACTACCGCACTGTCCCATGCACCCTGAACCACTCACGGTGCAGTTTGGAATATCGTTTTTCTGAAACGCGGTGAGGACTTCAGCAGACCCTTGCTTTAAACAGGTGCGGTTTTGGCAAACCATTACGTGCTTGGCGGAGGAGAGAGATTGGATCAGACAAAGGGATTTGTGCATTACTGAATTAAAGGATTTAGCGGTTGTTCCGTCAGCCGTCTTTGTAAGTAAACGTTGGTTTTTCGATATTGAAGAGTAGGATAGACTTTTTGCAGCGATCGATTTTGCTTGCAAGAAATCGAAATTCCAGACCTGGGTTTAGCGTATATAACAATTCTGGACCAATCATCAAACTGTTAACAACGCAGGCAAAACACTTGCAGAATTTGTTCTACAGGTTGTCTCCATTAAAAGAGTTTGCTGATTATTAGGGTGTGCTGTACGGGAAATCTACTGGATGACTGGTTTGAGGAGTTAGTGTGGCGTTCCGTTTGCTTTATGACGAGAGATCAGGGAATTCCAGATCGGCACCCTCCGCGTAAGCTTCCGAAGTCTGAAGCGGATCAGAGAATATCGCGGTTGCCAGCATCTCGTAGGGTTCCTCCTGCTCCATTGGAAAGGGGGTACGGCCTCGACATTCTCTCGATAATGTTGGCGGATCTTCCCGTGAAGCAGCCCGACAGCGAGTGCAGCCCGATCGTCGAATGCAGGAAGACCAATCCTCTAGTACCTACACTCGTTCTAACGTAAGTCAGCAGCGTAACTCTCAAGGTGTGGTCGAAATAGCTCCGCCTCCAACAGAGAGTGAACCTCCTAAGGCGGCGCATTGGCGCGATCGACTCCGGTGGTTGTATAACTGGAAGCTTTGGCTATTACTCACTCCCCTCATCATGACCGGGTCAGGCGTGCTGGCTGTGGTTTTGCTGTTGCAGATTCCAGGCATGCCCAACTGTCCGGCAATTTTCTGGCCGCTGGCTTCTGCATCTCTCCGATTTGAGTGTGCCCGCTTGGCAGCGAGTAAGCAGACTGCAAAAGATTTATTGGAAGCCATTAAACTTGTTGACTCGCTGCCGCCTGACCATGCAATGCGGGCAGAAGCTAATCGACTGGTGGAAGAGTGGTCACAGGATGTTCTAAGACTGGCGGAAAAGGATTTCAATGCAGGCAAATTGGCCGATGCGGTCGCGTCTGCCCGCCAAATTCCTGCAAAGGCGTCTGCTCATAAAGTGGTTGAGGAACGGATTCGACGGTGGCAATCGATTTGGGCAGAAGCAGAAGGGATTTATAAGAAGGTTGAAGCTCAGCTACGAAAGCAGGACTGGCGGCAGGCGTTTGCTGAAGCATTGCAGCTACGCGATGTAGAAAACACCTACTGGCAAACTGTCAAATTTGACGAATTGACCAGCAAAATTACAACGGCTCGGGAGGATGGAAATAAGCTGGGGCGGGCCTACCGTTTAGCGGATGAGGGTGGGCTGAAGAATCTCCTGGATGCGATCGAATTGGCGGATTCAATTCAATCCAGTAGCTACATTTATGCAGCAGCTCAGAAAGCAATTCCCAAGTTCGGCCTCAAGATGATCAATCTTGCACAAGCCACGTTAGAACGGCGGGATTTGCAGGGGCACTATCCATTCTTGATAAGATTCCTGAAAAAGCGGGTCTAAAGGAAGCGGTACGAGACTTTACCATTCTGGCTACCGCTCAATCAGAGGTGTGGCAAAACACAGTCTCGGCTCTGGAAGATGCCATTGCCCAGGTTCAGCGCATTGGTCCCGATCGTCCGCTTTATCCCCGAGCGCAAAAGCTGATTGCCCGCTGGCAGCTTGAAATTGAAGCGATTGCCCAGTTAGACAAGGCTCGCGCGATCGCCCAATCTGGTTCGGTTGAGGATTTGACCGCAGGCATTGCTGAAGCGTCTCAAATTAGTAGCTCCAATCCCCGCTGGGGCGAGGTTCAGAAGCAAATTAATAATTGGCGTGCCCAAATCGAAACGATTCAGGATCGGCCTATTTTGGACCAGGCCGATCTCGTGGCTGGACCGGGAGATCCTGCTTCCTTACAGGCCGCGATCGCCCAGGCAGGTCAGGTAGGTAAGGGGCGTGCGCTGTATCAGGAAGCTCAGGGCAAAATCCAGAAATGGACGGCTCAGATTCAGCAGATCCAGGATCAGCCCATTCTTGATCAGGCGCGACAGTACGCCAGCTCGGGAGATTTGAGGACAGCGGTGAATGTGGCTCAACAAATCCAATCGGGACGATCTCTGTATGATGCGGCTCAGTCGGATATGCGGAAGTGGCGGGAGCAGATTCAGGCGGAAACGGTGCAGGCCCAATCTCAGCAGATTATGCAGCAGGCTTATGGGCTAGCCAATTCAGGCTCCCCCAATGCGTTGGCTAATGCCATCCAGCTTGCAAATGGAATACCCGCTTCCAGCTCGCTGAAGTCGGAGGCCAACAACGCTGTGAACCAATGGAGTCAACAGCTTTTACAGGTTGCCAAAACTCAAGCGGGAGGCGATGTGCAAGGGGCAATTTCCTTGGCAGAACGAATTCCTTCCAAAGCGACCGCTTATACTGAAGCTCAACAACTGATTCAATCCTGGAAACGGCTGTCGGGTCAGTAGGACTAACAACGTGATTCCGTCCCTTTTCAATGGCAAAGCGATTCCGAACTCCAAATGTTGAAAGGGTTGTCGTTCGCACGATCCTTCCGGTAATCGCTTCCCTCGTAGCTATGGCGATCGTACTTTCTCTGGCATCCGCTCAAACACAACAGCAAAACCAACCACTGCGTATTTGTAGAGATGCAGTCGAGGAGCGCTTTCCAGAAGTTGACAGACAACAGATTCGAGTGTATCGAAATTCGTCTGAACGGCGGAGAACAACGATCATCAATTGGGAAATTACAGGCGGTGACATTCAGGGTGCAGCAGGCTCCTGCCGGGTCAATTGGGAGGGCAGGGTGGTGTCATTCCAGCAAACGAGTAGCGGTTCGGGAAATGACAGCAACAGTAATCTGTACGATTTTGGCAGAGTCGTTGGGATTGGCACAGTGTCTCTCGATCGAACCAGTTATCGCTATTCGAGCAACAGAAAAGTTCGGGAATTTTACTTGATTGTGAACGGTAACCGACAGCTCTGGTGGGCGAACTGCCAAACACAGGACATTGGCAGACAATATGAGCAAGCGAAGATTCGTAATCGAGGAACGTTAGGCGTTAATTCCTTTGCCTGTACAGACCAGTATGCGGGTGGTTCCCCGTACCCTCCACCGAATCCGTATCCTCCGAATCCGTATCCATCACCTAATCCGTATCCATCGCCCAATCCGTATCCGTCTCCCGATCCAACCTATCCCTATATTCCAGGAGCATGGTAATTGACGTGAAAATTGGTAGGTTACTCGCAACCGTTGCTCTCGCTACTACGGGCTTTCTAGCTATACCTTTGCAGCGAGTGCTGGCAGAACCCTCCGTCCGTCGGTGGGGAAACTGGCTGCAAATCAACGCGCCAAATCCCGCCCGCGCCAGACCTGTCACGCTTTGGGCTACCTACTATGCCATCCACCGCGCCCAAATGGTTGCCCGTGGTCAACCGCTAATCGACCCGGCTGGTCGTTCGTTAGGTCCAAATTTATCGAATCGGGACTGGTGTTATGCCGCGCTAGAAGGGACAGTAGTGATCGACGACGGTCGATCGCGGCCGTTACCTATAACTTTGCCGGACGAGGTGATAGCCCTCAGGTGGATTGTTCTCCGTTTTCTCCAGCCTTTCTTCAGAAACCCTCGACAGAGTGAGCCGAGTTCGCTTTAGTGTGGCGGCTGCTCCCTACGGCTATGGGACGGGAGGTTTTAATCTGGTTCCTTACCGAACGATCGCTGTTGATCGGACCCAAATCCCGATCGGCTCAGTCCTTTTATCCCGGCAGCGAGGGGAATGCGAATCACGTTGCCAACAGGGAGCAAGCCATTCATGATGGCTACTTCTATGCCGCCGATGTTGGTAGCGCCATTCACGGCAACCATATCGACGTTTTTCTGGGCACTGCTGAACGCAACCCGTTTCCCTTCATTGCCAGCCGTTCTAGCGGCACGTTTCAGGCATATCTAGTTGAAGATCCCGAAATTGCTAGAGCACTTTGGACATTTCACCGAACGCGGTAGAACGATTGCGTCTCACAGATTGCAGATTGTGGAAGTCTTTACACAGACGGGCATTTCAGGAAGACATTTGCTCTAAAAGCAGTCACGTGCAATCTCAAATCTGCAATCTAAAATCTCAAATCTGCAATCTAAAATCGCTATTATGCAATTCTTTGATAAGTTAGAAGCCGCGATCGTCCGTAATTCGAGTCTTCTGGTCATCGGTCTCGATCCCAATCCGGAGATGCTGTTTGGTTCTGAAGGCCGTTTTCAGAATGATATTTCTATCGATCGGCTCTGGGATTGGTTGCAACAGGTGATTGCTCAAACAAGCGACTTAGTCTGTGCTTACAAACCCACGTTGGGCTTTTTATGCAGCACTGGGTGCGCCCGGATTGGAACTGTTGCAGTCAGTTTTTCAGGCGATTCCACCCCATATTCCGATTATTTTGGATGCTAAACACGGGGACTTAAACACCAGTTCTCTGTTCGCCCAAACAGTTTTTACCCAGTGGCAGGTGGATGCTATCACCCTAACACCTTACTCTGGGCAGGATTTGGTTGCCCCGTTTCTGATGTACTCCGGCAAGGCCGTTTTTCTTCTGTGCTGTACCACGAATCCTTCTGCGGCTGCCCTCCAAACCTATCCAAGTGACGAAATCCCATTGTATTTGCAGGTTGTAAAAGAAGCCCAGGGGTGGGGAATCCCCGAACAACTGGGATTAGAGGTAGGAACAACAAATCCAGACGTGTTAAATCGAATCAGGACGATCGCCCCTGAACGGCTGATTTTAGTTCGCAGCATTTGGCAGGAGGGGTGGAGTTGCCCCAGATTCTCGCTGCTGGATTAAACGCAAACGGTGAAGGTCTGTTGATTCCGGTACCGCAGGATTGGTTGAGCCACGATCGCTCAACGGAATTGATCCAGTCTCTCAAAACAGAAGTCAATCAAATTAGAACGCAGGTTATACAGCAGGGTTCAACCTGTGACCTCTGGTTCTCAAATGTATGCACTCTGAATCCCCATCCACAGTTGGACTTAATTCTGCAACTTTATGACGTGGGCTGTATTCTCTTCGGGAACTTTGTTCAAGCGTCAGGCGCTGTCTTTCCCTACTACATTGACCTCCGCAAAATTATTTCTAACCCCAACTGTTTCATCAGGTTCTTAATGCCTATGTTGCGATTCTGAATGATTTGACGTTTGATCGCATCGCAGGCATTCCCTATGGCTCCCTACCCACCGCTACAGGATTAGCCCTACGGCTCAACCGTCCCATGATTTTTCCGCGAAAAGAAGTAAAGGCTCATGGGACTCGTCGCGTCATTGAAGGTAATTATGAGCCAGGGGAAACGATCGTCGTGGTAGACGATATTTTGATTAGCGGCAAAAGCGTCATGGAAGGAGCCGCAAAGATTCAATCCGTTGGTTTAGAGGTTCAAGATATTGTTGTCTTTCTCGATCACGAACAAGGGGTCAAAACCCGTCTCCGAGAGAATGGTTATCGTGGACACTCCGTATTAACAATCTCTGAAGTGGTGGAAACACTCTACCAGGCAGGCCGAATTGATGAGGCGCAGGTGAAGGTGTTTGCAGAAGGGTGAGGAGGGTGAGGGGTGAGGAGTGACGGATGAGAACAAAGGCTGAAGGCTAAAGGCAAATTAAGAATTAGAAATTATAGCTGTCGCCACAATTGTTAGGACAGTCAGCTTATCTGAAATCAGCTAAATGTATGGCTTTCATCCCTGACACCTAATACCTGACCCCTGCTATAAAACCTCCTAATTTTCAACTCTTAATTCTCAACTCTTAATTCTCAATTCTTAATTCACCATTGCCCATTGCCCATCACCTACCAGCTCTCACCGTAGCCAGTTTGGTCAAACTTTCTAGAGAACCTACTAACAATGAACGGTTGAGTGTGTTGTAGGTTGTTTGTCCTTCTTTGTGTTTTTCAACCAGTCCGGCTTCAGCCAGTGCCTTGGTATGGTGGCAGGCGAGGGAAAGGCTGATATTAAGGGTTTCGGCAATGACTGAACTGCTCATCTCATCGCATCCCGCTAGAAGCTCAACGATTTGCAAGCGGGTTGGGTCAGAGAGGGCCATAAAGATTTTGGCGCGTTGTAGATGCTCAGCTTTTTCAGTCATTTTTCTTACACATCAGTCTTGGGGCATACTTGTCAAATACTAAAACGAGTATTTGATTTTTGCAAAGAGCTTTGCTATGGTTCACTCAAGTGGTGACACCAGCACACATCTGAACATGCATCCTTTTCTCGTTTGGATTATGGCGATCGCCAGTGGGGCAACGGTTGCCAATCTGTATTACAACCAGCCGCTGCTGGCAATTATGGCGCGAGATTTTCACGTGTCAGTTGATACGATCGGGTTTATTCCGATGATGACTCAGATCGGTTATGCTCTGGGGATTTTGCTGTTTGTTCCGCTGGGTGATTTGATAGAACGGCGTCGGCTTATTGTCACCATGCTAGGGGCAACTGCTGTTGCTTCTGCGCTTGCTGCTCTTTCGCCCAATATTGCCTGGCTGATTGGTGCCAGTTTTGCGATCGGTTTAACCGCGATCGCGGCTCAGGTGATTGTTCCATTTGCAGCGCACCTTTCCCAGCCTCAAAATCGAGGAAAAATTGTCGGCTCTGTAATGAGCGGGCTACTCATCGGTATTCTGCTGGCACGAACAGTGAGCGGTTTCGTTGGTGGAGCATTTGGTTGGCAGGCCGTTTACTGGCTTGCGAGTGCCATTATGGTTGGCTTAGCAGTTGTGCTCTACAAAGTGCTGCCCGTCAGTAACCCACCGCTTAAAACCACCTATCCTTACCTGATGCGATCACTGTTTCGGATCGTTGTTGAACAACCCACTCTGCGAGAAGCCTCACTGATTGGAGCGATGTCCTTCGGAGCGTTCAGCGCGTTCTGGAGTACGTTAGTGTTTCTGCTGGGACAGTCACCCTACCACTACGGCAGTGAAGCTGCCGGATTATTTGGTCTGGTAGGTGTAGCTGGAGCCGTTGCGGCCCCTTTTGTTGGCAAACTGGCGGACCGGAGCAGCCCGATGCTCACGGTTGGCCTGGGAATCACCACCACCACCCTTTCATTTCTGGTGTTTCTAGGATTGGGCTATCACCTGTGGGGATTGGTGATTGGAGTCATTCTCCTGGATTTGGGTGTACAAACAACCCAAATATCGAATCAAGCTGGAATTTACAGCCTACCCTCCAGCATTCACAGTCGGCTAAACGCGCTCTACATCATGTTCTACTTCGTGGGCGGAGCCTTCGGCTCATTCCTGGGAGCTTACGGTTGGCACCATTGGCAATGGCCTGGAGTGTGTGTGCTCAGTTTGCTAATGCTAGCGAGTGCCTTTGCTGTATTTTTCCAGAACAAACAAAACCGTCAATTTTTGGCGTTACCGAGATGAGGGATGGGGGCGGAATTAAGAGTTGAGAATTAAGAGTTAAGAATTAAGAGTTAAGAATTAGGAGTTGAAAGATTCAAAGCTCATAATTTTCAATTCATAATTTTCAATTCTTAATTACCCATCGCCCATTGCCCTAAAAACAATTTTTATCAGGAGCACCTTCCATGAGCGAAACCGTTGGACTGATTGGTTTAGGAAGTATGGGGTTGCCGCTGGCAACAAATTTGCTTGAATCGGGCTATAAACTACGGGTCTACAATCGAACGATCAAAAAAGCACAACCGTTGGCCGAAAAGGGAGCCGAAGTTGTGCAGACTCCCGCTGAGGTTGTAGAACCAGGCGGCGTTGTGATTACGCTGCTGGCAAATGATCAGGCACTCGAAGAGGTCGTTCTGGGCGACAACGGCATTCTGGATAAGCTAGGACCGGAGAGCATCCATCTGTCTATGAGTACGGTTTCTCCGACGACGGCTCAAAAGCTGGCTGACCTGCACGAAAAACGCGGTGCGCACTATATTGCGTCTCCGGTATTTGGTCGCCCCGATGCGGTTGCCGCCAGAAAATTGTGGATTTGCATGTCGGGAAACTCTTCGGCTAAAGCCCGGGTACAGCCGTTGTTGGAGAAATTGGGACAGGGAACCTTTGACTTCGGTGAGAAACCAGGAGCAGCCAATGTCGTCAAGATCGCTGGCAATTTTATGATCATCTCAGCGATCGAGGCGATGGCAGAAGCTTTTACCCTGGCAGAAAAAAATGGGATCGATCGCGCTCAAGTTGCCAACCTGTTTGGTCAAACTCTTTTGCCTGCCCAATTTATCAAAACTACGGGCGTATGGTTGCCCAACAACAATATGAGCCAGCAGGGTTCAAACTTTCGCTAGGACTAAAAGATATTACCCTTGCCCTGCAAACAGCAAAAGAGAGTCAAATGCCGCTTCCTTTTGCCAGTCTGCTGCACGATCGCCTGATTGCCGCCGTGGCGCAAGGAAAAGGTGACATCGACTGGACCGGATTAGCACTCAGCATTTCTGAAGAAGCAGGACTACGGAAGTAAAGGAGTTTTGGAATTTGAGTTTGTAACTGGGTGATTGGTAATCGGTAACGGGTAATGAAGAGTTGAGAATTATGAATTGGGAATTTTGTGCTTTTGAATCCTTCAACTCTTAATTCTTAACTCTTAATTCTCAACTCTTAATTCCGCCCTCATCCCCATCCCTCATCCCTGCACTCCTTATCCTTTAGCCTTAATTCACTCTCCTCATCCCTATGTCTCACCTATTCACCCCCTCACTCAGTGCGGAGTAACGTTCCGCAATCGCATTGCTGTGTCGCCCATGTGCCAGTATTTCAGCACCGATGGGTATGCGAATGAATGGCATCTGGTTCATTTATCCAGCCGCGCGGTTGGTGGCGCAGGACTGGTTTTACTGAAGCGGCTGCGGTGACACCCCAGGGACGCATTAGCCCTCAGGACTTAGGAATCTGGTCAGATGACCATGCGGATGCACTGGCTAAGGTTGTGGAACTGATTCATCGCTTTGGTTCAGTAGCCGGAATTCAACTGGCTCATGCAGGCAGAAAAGCCAGTACAGCCCGACCCTGGGAAGGCGGTAAAGCGGTGTCGGAAGACCAGGGTGGTTGGCGTCCGGTTGTTGCACCGAGCGCGATTCCTTTTAATCAGGGCAGTCCTGTTCCTGAAGCGCTAAGCGTTGAGGACATTCGGCAAACCATTGAGGCGTTTGTTCAGGCAGCAAGGCGATCGCTCGACGCGGGATTCAAAGTCATTGAAATTCATGCTGCTCATGGCTATTTGCTGCACGAATTTCTGTCTCCCTAGAGTAACGATCGAACTGACAAGTATGGAGGCAGCTTCGAAAACGTATTCGTTTGCTTTGCGAAGTGGTTCAAGCGGTACGAGACGTTCTGCCCGACAGTATCCCCTTGTGGGTGCGGCTCTCAACGACAGACTGGGTGGAAAGCGGCTGGGATCTTGAACAAAGCATCGCTCTGAGCGACAAGCTAAAGACGTTGGTGTCGATTTGATTGACTGTTCCTCTGGAGGTGCGGTTCCCGGGGCCAAAGTGCCATCTGGACCGGGTTATCAACTTCCCTTTGCCGAGCAAATTCGTCGTAAAGCAGGATCGCAACGGGGGCAGTTGGTTTGATTACCACTCCAGAGCAGGCCGACCAAATTATTCGCACCGAGCAGGCAGATATGGTGTTGATTGGGCGTGCATTTCTCCGCAACCCCTATTGGGCGCTTCAAGCCGCACAGCAACTCGGACATGAGAAATTGTATCCCGCTCAGTATGAAAGGGCATGGCTGTAAGATTCATCTCAGATTTATCCCATAAGTGGGCTACCGTGATGATGAACCAGATACCACTTTTGGGCCATACATTCGAATACATTTGTTGCCATTGACTGTGCCTTAATAGGCCGATTGCCCGACACCTGAAGCACCGTCTCAACTAAAACCACATAGGCAAGATTGCCGCTTACCTCTGTCCTAATGATTTCGGTCTCAACTTCGAGATAGTTTGTGTTGCGGAAAATCTTTTCCCAGGACGATCGGATTCCATCCCAACCCCGAATAGCCCTGCGTCCAGGATGAATGCAAAGACTGTCTGTTCCATGAGACCAGAGTGCACTCATGGCATCCATATCCCGCTTCTCAAACGCCCGATAAAAGGCTTCATTGGCTTCAAGTACTGCTTGTTCTTCGGTAGTCATGAGGGAGATGGGGATGGGGTTAAGGGTTGAGGGATGAAGGGTGAAGGATAAAGGCTAAGGGATGAAGGATAAAGGCTAGAGTTGGAAACGAGATGCAGAGGAGCTATACAGAATTGAACAGGAACCAATTCATTATCGTTGTTCACTGATTACTGTCCGCTGAGTTACGGGACACTGTTTGCTCCCGTAACAGAACGTAATGAAACATGAGAGTAGGCGGGTGACAGAACATTCTAGACTTTTAAGAAGTGATACACCTTTGTAGCTACTCCTATGTTTCCAACCCATCGCCCTCGTCGTCTTCGCAACCATCCCCAGCTTCGTCGGATGGTGCGGGAAACGGTGTTGACAACCAGTGATTTCATCTACCCTCTGTTTGCTGTACCGGGTCAGGGGATTGCCAATGAGGTGCGATCGATGCCTGGCGTGTTTCAGCTTTCGGTAGACAAGATTGTTGAAGAAGCCAAGGAAGTGTATGACCTCGGCATTCCTGGCATTATTTTGTTTGGGATACCTGACGATAAAGACACCGAGGCAACCGGAGCATGGCATGATTGCGGAATCGTGCAGAAGGCCGCAACGGCGGTAAAGGAAGCCGTTCCTGACCTTGTAATTATTGCCGATACCTGTTTGTGTGAATATACCTCTCATGGTCACTGTGGTTATCTGCAAACGGGCGACCTGACAGGACGAGTACTGAACGATCCGACCTTAGAGTTGCTGAAGAAAACGGCTGTCTCCCAGGCAAAAGCTGGAGCCGATATCATTGCGCCTTCGGGAATGATGGATGGCTTTGTGCACGCCATTCGGGAAGGATTGGATGAAGCGGGCTTCCAGGATACGCCCATCCTCTCCTATGCTGCCAAGTATGCCTCTGCCTACTATGGACCGTTCCGGGATGCAGCAGAGTCGGCACCTCAATTCGGCGATCGTCGTACCTATCAAATGGATCCCGGCAACAGCCGTGAGGCCATCAAGGAAATTGAATTAGACATTGCCGAAGGCGCAGACATGCTGATGGTAAAACCTGCTCTCTCCTACATGGATATTATTTGGCAGGTAAAACAGGCTTCTAATCTGCCTGTCGCCGCCTATAACGTTTCCGGCGAATACTCCATGATTAAGGCCGCGGCTCTGAATGGCTGGATCGATGAACAAAAGGTTGCCCTGGAAACCCTTACCAGCTTTAAGCGTGCAGGTGCAGACCTGATCCTCACCTACCACGCAAAGGATGCTGCGCGTTGGCTGAATAGCTAAGCACCAGCAATGAAATCATGACTTGACCGATCGTAGGGGTATTGCGTTTTGCAATGTCCCTACGTTTTTTGTGGACCTAACAAGGTAATGATGCGGCATTAGCCGCAGCGTTAACAGCTCCAGAATCCTTACAATTTGGGCAATACCCGTTTTTAGATAGACTCAGAGAAGTGCCACAACGGATGGAATGCAATCCATGACTGCGAGAGAATTTCCCAACTGGGAACAGCTTTATCAAGAGAAACCAGTCGAGACGATGCCCTGGTTCAATCCAGAACTCGATCCAGACGTGGAAGATGCACTGATTAAGCTAGACCTGCATACAGGAACGGCTCTAGATTTAGGAACCGGCCCAGGAACGCAAGCGATCGCCCTTGCCGAACGAGGCTTTCAGGTAGTTGCTACCGATCTCTCTGAAACCGCTGTACAAAAGGGAAGGGATCTGGCGAAAGTGAAAGGAGCCGATGTTTCTTTCCAGCAAGATGACATTTTAAGTAGTCATCTCGATCGCTCCTTCGATTTCATCCTCGATCGGGGCTGTTTCCACGTACTGCCACCGGAGCGGCGATCGGAATACGTTCAAACAGTAGCGAATCTGCTGAAACCCGATCGGCATCTTCTGCTAAAAACCTTCAGCCATCTGGAAACTCGTGAAGCAGGTCCCTATCGCTTTACCGTCGAGGATATCCGAGATATTTTTAGCGATCGATTTCACCTTTTATCAGTAGACCAGACCGTTTACCACGGTACGCTAGATCCCTTACCAAAAGCGCTGTTTTGCGTTCTGAAAAAACGCTAAGCTTTGTTGGGTTAAACCCTATTTCACTGGCTGTTTCTTCCCTGACCCCTGCTATAAAAACCGTTCTTCCGTTAACCCTTAAAATTTGCTGGGCACTCTAGAGGGAGAAATATTCACCTCTCCCCTTGAACGTGCAGCTATGACATCCTCCCAGCCAAACCTTCTAGAACTTGCCAAGCATGGTGACGCGAGAGCAATTACGGTACTGCTCAATCGTTCTTTGCAGCCCAGAGGTATTTCGGCAAAAGCAGGTTTAAAGGATAGCTGCTTGCAAATCTTTCTGGAGTCGGTTCAAGTCCCTGAACAGCAGATCCTGGTACCTCTCATTCAGCGAGGTATAGAAAATATTGGGATTCAATCGATTAGAACAGTTAAGGTGTATGGTCGCGTCAGAGGAGCCGACTCTCCAAGCTGGATTGATGAATTCCAATTGGCTGGAGACGACTTTTTAGTTGATTTTGTACCTGATTCAATTGATTCTTTTCCAACTAGTTCAATCATATAAAATCAACTACATCTAATGAGCCGACAAGCTACAGTTCGAGTAATCAACCGTCTGCTAGCTATACTTCCAGTAGTTACACCAGTCATTACAGAAATAATAGACAGGCCGCTAGCAATGATGTAGGGATGGAAACGGTAAAGAATATTTTAGATGGGCTGAAAGCCTTTCTTTCCAATCCTGTTGGTGACCTTCCGGCACTTTATGAAACGCTTGGAAAGCGGCGATCGACAGTCGTAGGAACTGCATTCGCGATCTTCTATACTATCTGTTTAATCTTCATCCTTAATCAGGGCTATTTCATTCTAGACGAGGTAGACAATCCGATAAGCTGAGGCTTAATCCGTTACTGCCGTTCAACCATGAGCACCCTTGCGATTGTGGAAGCTTTTGCTCACTTGCCTGACCCCCGACGAGGAGCCGGACAACGGCACAATCAAGCCCTGTGTCTAGCATTGTTCACCTTAGCAGTGGCAGCAGGATGTCGAGGGTTTCTAGCCATTGGAGATTGGCTCAACGCTTATCACGATGAATTAGTAGGGTTGTTTGACCCAGCTAAAGGACGTTTACCCTCCTACAGCACGATTCGCCGAGTGCTGCTCAACGTAGATTATCAACAGTATTCAGCTTGTTTAGCCAAGTTTTTGAGATTAGTCCTCGTGCGGGTGAGATGGTAGCTGTCGATGGCAAACGATGGCGTGGCTCCTATCAACTGGTATCGGAGCATTCAACCACTGAGCCGCATCCAGATGGAATGCTAGAGCAGCAATGTACAGTTTGTGGAGAAAAAGAAATAATCTGGAAAGAACGAGAGTTTAATCAGTAGAATCACCAGTCGGCTGTAGATAAGCCTGGATAGGGGTTAGAGTTAAACGGCAAAACCCATCCAAACGAGAACTACGGTTAAAGGAAAAGTACTGTTATGGTTCGGAAGAAGGAATTAAATTTTCAAGAGAACCGAACCCACAAGTGTCGGCTGACTTAGTAATGTGAAATTAAATCACTCAACTAAATCGCCTAACAGTGAATTGGAGGTGAATGTTATGTCTCTTGTTCGTTGGCAACCGTTCCAAGAGATTGAAACTCTACAACGCGATATGAACCGTTTGTTCGATCGTTTAATGCCTACAAACGGGGATAGAAATAGTATGACCTTTGCCCCCGCAGCAGAACTGCAAGAAACATCCGATGCCATTCATCTAAAACTGGAGATTCCAGGAATGGAGGCAAAGGACATTGACGTGCAAGTTTCTGCAGAAGCCGTTTCAATTAGCGGTGAACGCAAAGAAGAAACCAAAACTGAAGAAAAGGAATGACTCGGAGTGAATTCCACTACGGTAAATTCCAGCGAGTGATTCCTCTTCCAGCACGAGTGCAGAATACCGATGTGAAAGCAGAGTATAAGAATGGTGTTCTGCAATTGACACTTCCTAAAGCGGAAGAAGAAAGGAACAAAGTTGTCAAAGTAAATATCGGTTAATTCCTGGATGAGGGGATAGGTAGGAGATGACATAACCACAGATTAAGCCTCACACCTATCCCTTATCCACCCATCCAAACTTAGTTTGAAAACTCAGGGAGGATTGCAATGGCAAAAGTTGTTGGTATCGATTTAGGAACTACAAACTCCTGCGTGGCGGTGATGGAAGGTGGACAACCGATCGTGATTGCCAATGCAGAAGGTAGCCGTACCACTCCATCTGTCGTTGCCTATACGAAAAACGGCGATAAACTGGTTGGACAAGTCGCCAAACGCCAGGGCGTGATGAACCCGGAGAACACGTTTTACTCCGTCAAACGCTTCATTGGGCGCAAGTATGACGAGATCACCCACGAAGCAACCCAAGTGTCCTACAAAGTCCTGCAGGATGGCGGTAATGTGAAACTGAATTGTCCTGCAACAAGTAAACGGTTTGCCCCAGAAGAGATTTCTGCTCAGGTACTGCGGAAGTTAGCTGATGATGCCAGTAAGTATTTAGGCGAAAAGGTAACGCAAGCTGTTGTCACTGTCCCAGCATACTTCAATGACTCGCAACGGCAGGCAACTAAAGACGCAGGACGCATTGCTGGATTGGAGATCCTGCGTATTATTAACGAGCCAACCGCTGCCGCACTTGCTTATGGATTAGACAAGAAAACGAACGAAACGATTCTGGTCTTTGATTTGGGTGGCGGTACGTTTGATGTCTCGATTCTGGAAGTGGGTGATGGCGTGTTTGAAGTCAAAGCCACCAGTGGTGATACTCACTTAGGGGTGATGACTTCGACAAGAAGATCGTCGATTGGCTTGCTAAGGAGTTTCAGCGCAACGAGGGCATTGATCTGCGGAAAGATAAACAAGCTCTACAACGCCTGACTGAAGCCGCAGAGAAAGCCAAAATCGAATTGTCTGGGGCAACGCAAACGAACATTAACCTGCCCTTTGTTACGGCAACCCAAGAGGGGCCTAAGCATCTGGATATGACCCTGACGCGATCGCAATTTGAGCAACTGTGCAGTGATTTGCTTGATCGCTGTCGCGTTCCTGTGGAACAAGCGTTGCGTGATGCCAAACTCACTGCTTCTGACATTGATGAAGTAGTGTTGGTCGGTGGTTCCACTCGGATTCCGGCAGTGCAGCAATTAGTGCGTCAAATGACGGGTAAAGAACCGAATCAGGGCGTTAACCCCGATGAAGTGGTGGCAGTGGGTGCCGCCATTCAAGCGGGTGTGTTGGCAGGTGATGTGAAAGACATCTTGTTGCTGGACGTGACTCCACTCTCGCTGGGTGTGGAAACGCTGGGTGGTGTTATGACCAAGATCATTCCCCGCAATACCACCATTCCGGCGAAGAAGTCCGAAATCTTCTCCACTGCCGCTGATGGACAAACCGATGTGGAAATCCATGTCCTGCAAGGTGAGCGGGAAATGGCAGATGATAATAAGAGCCTGGGTACTTTCCGGTTGGATGGCATTCCGCCAGCACCCCGTGGGGTTCCGCAAATTGAGGTGACATTTGACATTGATGCTAATGGCATTCTGTCGGTGTCAGCGAAAGATAAAGCCAGTGGCAAGGAGCAATCGATCACGATCACAGGTGCTTCAACGCTTGATCAGTCTGACGTTGAGCGCATGGTCAAAGATGCAGAACGCAATGCCGAAGAAGACCGCAGACGACGCGATCGCGTGGATACCAAAAACACGGCAGACTCGGTTACCTATCAAGCGGAAAAGCAACTCAAGGATCTGGGGGACAAAGTCCCTGCTGCTGATAAAACTCGTCTAGAAGGCTTGATTAAGGACTTGAGGGAGGCGATCGACCGAGACAATTACGATCAGATGAAATCTCTCACCAATGACATCCAACAAGCTCTAATGCAAATCGGCAGTGCTGTGTACTCACAAGCGGGTAGTGCTACCACGGGTAGCAACTCCTCCAATGGTAAAGGAGACAGTGAGGATGTCATTGATGCCGACTTTGTAGAACAGAAATAACTGGCTAACCCCAAAGGCACAAAGGACACCACGCTTTGTGCCTTTGGGAGCAACTTAATCGCACTGAAATGGCTAGCTATTCCAACTGTCAGAGCTGATTATTAAAGATCAGGAGATTTGCTATGAAACGCTATCACCATTTCTTGAAAGGGCTACAAGTTCTATTGATAGTGCTTCTTGTTTCTTGCCTACTCAGCATCGTTCCCTGGCAAGCACCTAGTTTTGCTGTAACCTCATCTGAGGCGATGCCTTCTTCTGATCTGTTGAATCAGCCAAATACCCAGCTTCAAGCGGATGTGGAAAAAGAAAAACAGGCAGCAACCGCTGAGGCCGAAAATAGTTTGGATCAAGAAGCGATCGCAGCGATTGAAGAAACCCAAAATGCGATCGCAGCGATTGAACAGGGAAAAACCAGGATGCAATTCAAGCACTGGAGCGAGCAACAGGAAAAATTGATATTCTTGTGGCACGTTACCCTGAATTAGCACTCGTTCCTGTGTCTACTCAGGTCACTGTTATTGATGTTGCGCCTCTAGACTTAGATATCATTGAACAAACTCGCAATCACATCAAGAGTGCCATAAACGCCGAAGATTATCCGGCAGCACGTGAGCTGCTTAATAACTTAATGAGCGAGATTCGGACAGCTACACTCAATCTACCACTCGCATCCTATCCTGATGCGATGAAAGAGGCAGCCCGACTGCTTACTGATGGGCAAACTGAGCAAGCTCAATCTGTTTTACAGTCTGCTCTTTCTACTTTGGTACTGACAGAACAATCGCGTCCGCTACCACTGGTTGATGCCCGTACAAAACTCATTGGTGCGGTTGCTGTTGCAGAACTAGATCAAGATGACAGCCAACGACTGTTAGAGGAAGCTCGTAGCCAACTCCGACTGGCAAAGGAATTGGGGTATGCACGACGCGATCGCGACTATACAGAACTCGACCAAACCATCAAAGACATCGAACGGCAATTGAAGGCAAGTGAGAAAACAGCAAGTGCCTTCGCCAAACTCCAGGAAAAGTTCTCTAGTTTCTTTAATCGCGTATCTGAGATTAAACAAGCTGCCTAGCGATTCATGAACGGCTCATTCTTTCCCCCTGTTCGTCTGGAGTGTAACTCAACCACCTTACCTGCCCCTCTCATCTCTGCTGAAACGCTAATTTAAGGAGGTGCCAATGGCTGCAACTGACTTTAAAGACTATTACGAAATCCTGGGTGTGAGTAAAACTGCCTCCCCGGAGGACATCAAAAAAGCCTACCGGAAGCTGGCAAGAAAATATCATCCTGATCTCAATCCGGGCGACAAAGAAGCAGAGATGCGCTTTAAGGAAGTTAATGAAGCCCACGAAGTGCTGTCTGATCCAGAAAAACGCCAAAAATACGATCAGTTTGGTCAGTACTGGAAACAAGCAGCAGAGGGCGGTGTTCCACCCAATGCAGGTGTTGGTGTTGGTGATTTTGGTCAATATGGCAGCTTTGATGACTTCATTAATGACCTGCTTGGACGCTTTAGCACTCGTGGAGGTAGCACAGGTCGGCGAGTTTACACCTATCGCACCTCAACACCGGAGGGCTTCCGGGATTTTTCTAGGTTCGGAGATTTTGGCGACGCCTTTGGTGGTGGGTTTGCTGATATTTCAGCCCAGGATACAGAAGCGGCAATTACCCTCACCTTTTCAGAAGCCTTTCACGGCACTCAAAAGCGGCTGCAACTCGACGGTGAAACGATCACTGTTCGTATTCCACCGGGAGCCAAGCCAGGTAGCCGCATCCGGGTTAAAGGCAAGGGGCAAGTTAGCCCCTTTAGCCAGCAACGCGGCAACTTATATTTGACCATTGAACTATTGCCTCACCCCTTCTTCCAGTTTGAGGGCGACAATATCATCTGTGAAGTGCCAATTCGTCCCGATGAGGCAGTGCTGGGTGCCAAAATTGAGGTGCCGACTCCTGATGGCAGCGTCACACTCACGGTTCCACCTGGAGTTGATTCAGGACAAGCCTTACGTTTACGTGGCAAAGGATGGCGAGAGTCTAAAGGTAATCGCAGTGACTTGATTGTGCGGCTGAAAATTGTCACCCCGAAGCATCTTACTCCCCAGGAGCGGGAGTATTACGAAAAGCTGTATCAACTGAGCAGTTTCAATCCCCGTCAAAGTCTAGAGGAGGTGCGGTTGTGACTTCGATGAGTTTATCGCGTGTGGTTTGGTCTGGCACAGGAGAGCGGCTCTACAGCTTTGAGCAAGCAGCCCTTCTTACCCAAACCTCAGTTACCGTTCTAGAGGGCTTTGCTAACTTGGGACTGATTGAGCCAGTGGGCGTGATGCTTCGCTCCCAGGATCTGCTCCGGGTCGTACAAATTTTACGGCTGCGGCGAGACCTGGGGTTGAATCTGGCGGGGCCGCGATGGTACTGGATATGGCAGGAGAAATTGCTCAATTGCGATCTCAACTGCAAGCTTACCGCCGCTGGAAAGGATAGATGTTAAATGATCGTGACATGACATCAGACATGGCAGCAAATTCTTAACTCATTCAGCTAAACATTCCAATTGAGTACCGTGATGATGAAACCTAAGTCACTGTGGAAAATGACATGGAAATCCTGGTTCGATCGAGACAACATAGTTCGCAATCTGGAATTGTTTCAGGATTTCATTATCATCTCACTTTGTATCGGTTTATTCTGCGTCATGCTGATTCGGTTAGGAGAGATGTATCTCTCTCTACTCAAGCCTTTGAACTTTCAGATGATCACGTCTGACATCTTATTCATTCTGATTCTGGTCGAACTTTTTCGACTGTTGATCATTTATTTGAAGGAGCGGCGAATCTCAGTCGGAGCAGCCGTAGAAGTTTCTCTCGTCTCAGCTCTGCGCGAAGTCATTCTACAAGGAGTCCTTGATATTTCAGTCGATCGCCTCTTGAGTGTCTGTGCTTTTTAGGCGTTTTAGGTGGACTTCTATTTCTGCGAGTTTGGATGTTTCAGCGATTCGACATGATTAAGCAAGCAAGAGCAGAGGAACCGCTAGACAATCGTTATTCCCAACCGCATCAATTGTCCTCTGCTGAACAATATCTTTTCTAAGCAACTACCCATCTGCCAAGCAATGATTTATCTGCCTGTCACACTGCTATTATTCTTGTTGTTTTTGTTCCTGCTTCCGTTCATTTGGTTTGCGATCGCCCTAGATGTAGTCGCAGTTGCGGTTGCCAAATTAGGCTTTTCACCAGGTGTTGCTATGCTGCTATTTGCAGCCATTGTTTTGGGGAGCGCTATCAATATTCCGCTGTACGAGCGCATTTCTCAAGTGCCTATCATCCCAGGCTTTGCCGATCTCTGGATAGCTAGATTTTTGGGAATTCCGCTACGAAAAATGGAGCAGAAAACGATTGTAGCGCTCAACGTTGGTGGTGGGTTGATTCCTACCTTGTTGGCACTTTATGAATTTACCCGTTCTGATCCGTTTGCCATTTTACTGGTAACAACAATTGTTACGTTTGTCAGCTATTTTTCTGCCCAAATTGTTCCGGGCATTGGCATCCAGATGAATGCATTGGCTGCGCCATTAACAGCCGTGTTAACGGCAGTGTTGATTGTTGGTAGTGGAGCCGCACCCATCGCATTTGCCGGAGGCGTTTTAGGAACCTTGATTGGTGCTGATCTATTGCACTTGCGAGAAATTGAACGAATGACACCAGGTGTTCTCAGCATTGGCGGAGCAGGTGTATTTGATGGCATTGCATTGTGTGGTTTATTCGCTTTGTTGTTGGCTTAGTGAATGGTGTGTGAGTGAGTTATAGTTTGCCTTTCCAGTTCATCTTATGAATCAAATTTAGCCATTTCAGGAGGGGTTCTAATGATGTTCAACATTGTTCGTCGTAGTCAAATGGTTGGCTTAATAGCAATGGACAGCGGTACTGCAACCCGTTTTGGCACAATAGAAGAAGTCTGGGTTGATGACCAGGGACGAGTTGCCTACTTTGCTGGTAGCCAGGGATATACACCCCTAGAACAAGTCGCCATAGTGGGACCAGATGCTGTCCTAACCTACTCTGGCATGGTCGTTGACCCACCAGCCACGTTGCGTCGTCTGCATCGTTTAGGGATTCGATCGCCCCTCAATGAATCGCTGGGCTGGGTAGAGGATTTCCTGTTTGATTGGGAAACTGGAGAGATTGCCGCTTACATCTTAGGTGGAGAGATTGCGACTCCCTTTGGTGGCAGAGCCGTACTTTTCCCAGAAGATGTGGAAGCTATTGATGCAGAAGTTATGGTGGTCAAAGAAGCGGTACGCGATCGCCTCAAGAATGAATCGGAGGGACTGAAGGGCTTTTTGAGCGAGAAGTCTCAACAGGTGAAAAACTTGGTGAGGCAGATGGGCGATCGCCTCCAATCCTTAGTTTCACCCCACGATCAGCCAGAAGTTGTGCGCGTCAAAATTAAGGATGTCAGCGATGAACTGGCTGCCTCTGGTCAACATGACAAGAATGCGCTGCAAGAAGCCACCGAGTTTCTGCAAGAAAAGTGGAACCAGTTTCAGCAAAGTTTAAACCATACCGGAAAACGGACGAAATCAGCCGTAGATTCTGCTTGGAAACGGCTTACTCACAAGTAATATCGGTTGAATGTGAGGTTTCATAGCTTAGCATGATGAATGAAGATGGGAGACGATTGCGCCCCATCATACTTTAGTTGCCAGGTAACAAAGGACAGGTAAGCCTATGCGCCCTTTCGGGTACAGCCTTCTTAAAGGTCGGCTTTCGTTTCTGTTTGGTAAGGGATGGATTTCAGGCCAAACGCTGCTCGCCACTGTTCTGAATGGCGTGGAACTAGAACCCGTACATCCGGATCAGGTAGCCCAATTTTGGCTTCTTTGAGTGCTGCTACGATCGCTTGTCTAACTTGAGAGGAGGAGGCTACGAAGTCGGCTCGGCGCGAGTCTGTCCAGAATCGAGCTTCAATGACAATATCGTCCTGCCCTAACTCCTGAACTCGGATGGAGGTAGCAGGCTCTTCCAGTACGCCAGCAGTGCCTTGAGTCGCGTTATGAATTACGTCGATCGCCTTCGGTAGATTGCTGTCATAGCCCATGAATAGCGACACCCTGCCCCGACGAATAGGAGCCGCCGTGGCACTGGTCTTTTAATGGGTGAAGCAATCAAAGCCACGAGTGGTCAAGAGTTCAGAGATTGAGATCGGGCGATTACAGTACCCCATAGCCATCGCTGGAGTCATTTTGGTTTTCAATCCCCAATGCGGTCGGACCCCGTTGTGAATCAGACGTTGCACATCTAACACCCGTTGTAATCCCTCCCCGCACTTGGCATACAAATTTTGTCGTCTGCGATAAGCACTCGCACGCCTTTTCAAGGCACTATTTTGAGCTTCATTATGGTTGGCATGAACTTCATGCGGCGGACTGATGGCAGTGAACGGATGCTCAACCCTAACCCACTCGACTCGTTTATGCCCCTGGAGACCCTTTAATCTTCATTGCCGCTTCTAGTCCTTGTCGCCAGACTTTGCGGTACGGGTAGTCAGGGTGAACCTCATCAGACTTGAGTCGTCCACTGGCTAACTGCCATAACGCCTGACCGTAGCGGCGCTCACCATCGGTAAACCAGCGGATAAACAGAGCCGATTGCGCCCACCTCCACGCTTTTGCTGTGCCTTGCTCGAACAATTGATTGGTCTTTTGCCCAGGCTGAGCGTCCACCCACTAGCGGCTTGTCCGCTCAATCAAATGGATTGTCCAACCTGGAGATTCACTGGGGGAAGGTTCTTGCCCACGCGAGTATAAACCTCACCTCCTTCAAGGGTAACTTCTGCGCCATCGGGAGCAGGGGGAAACCATTGGCTGACCTGCCCGGCAACTCGCTGTTCCCACCGCATGATGGTTGAATGGGATTTCCCAAAAGAACGACCGGTTGCCCGCAATCCTAACCCTTTTGGACGGACATTAATCGCGGCTGAAACGAGGCTGACAGGGGTTCTGAGCCTCGCCATTGGGGGTTAGTACCTTCGTTGAAGCGTTTCCGGCAAGTTTGGCATAAGTATCGCTGTTGCAGGTTCTGGTCTTGCATTTTGACCTTCCCATTTTTCACGACCTGCTCACTCGGGCAAGGGGACACCTCATTTGCTAAACCTCACGCATTGCAGCTATTTTAGCAATCACCCTTTAGAGAACCAGTGCCTGTAAATACATACATCCTGTAAATACACGAGGGGACGTTCCGGGAACGTCCCCTTGATTAAACAGAACTATTACAGATTCTAGTTAAGAAACATGCATCAGCTCCCTCTCCGCAGGTTTGTTAGAACTAACCGAACGTGTTGAAAGTGCTGCCTCTGCTATTTGCAGAACCCAGGGCTTTTGCACATCCCAAAGCCCAACCTGGCTAATGGAACTAGCGAGTAAACGGCGGTAGAGATTACTCAACTGAGCTGCAACTTGAATTGAGCTAAGGGAGGAATCGATTTGACCGGATGCTTGTCGCCTTAGCCGTCTTACCCACAGTTCACCGGATAAGACGCGAGCGATCGCCTCTGCAAGGGCAGGCACATCTTGAGGGGGAACCAATAAACCTGTTTCCTCGGAGGCAACTACAAATTTCAAACCTCCGACATTAGAGGCGACAACAGGAGTTCCATGTATCAGTGCTTCCAGCGCAACTGAACCAAATGGTTCATACAGGCTAGGGATAACGCACACATCTGCCGCTGCATAGTAAAGCGATCGCAATTCAGGTGAAACGGCATTGACAAATCGAGTTTGTTCACTCAACTGTAATGCATTCAATTGTTGCTCAATGAACTGTTGTTCCTGTTGATTGCTGTCGCTGACTAAAACCAGTCGCAATGAATGGGACTCATAACGACTAGCACCCTGATCAGATCGAGTGCGGCATAGTGCGAATGCTTGAATGAGAGTCTCTAACCCAGCTTGGGCATGAGACGAACTGACGTACAACACAATCCGTTCAGTTGGATTAAAACCAAGTATGGTTTTAGCATCGGCATAGGGACGGTGATGTGTTACAGCTTTATCTAATGAGCGAGTTACGATTACCTGATCCGCTCGCTGCCAGAGATTCCACTCAGTCATTAACTGCTGTTCAGAATGTGAATGAATGAGTTGGATATTGCTCAATTCCTTAAGGCATAAACCCATTCGCCCTGAAATCCAGTCACAGGAATGAACGAGCGGATAGTTCATTCCCTCTTTTGCTGCAAAGGCTTGAAACGCTTCCACAGCCTGTGGCAAGTACTCCAACAATTGTTGGGAGGCGACTCCTCCAGGATACCCGCTAGAGGTCGCTTGGGCTGGTCCCACTTCTAGATAAACTGTGCGGCAATAGGGAGAGTGCTGCACTATTCTAGGTTGGTCAGGTTGGGTTTTCGAGTGAATACATCCACATGCCATCCCAACTTTGTCAGCGCTTTTGCTAAGGAATGGATACTGTAAATTGCTGTATCTGGATCGACAGAATGCAGTTTGACATCAGGATCAACGGCGATCGAGAGGAGCGCAATCGGCTGTCTGTTAATAGGCTTCATACCATCACCTCGTTTGCTGAAGTGTAACTGTCACTTGAATTAGCTTGCCAACAGAGATGGCTGTCGCAGATGACCGTTGCGGGCAAAGCGCTCTGTCAAAAGTTGGCGGTAAACCGCTTCATACCCATCGACCATGCGTTTAACACTGAAATTCTCTTCCACATGGGTACGGCAGGTGCGACGATCGAGTTCAGAAACTTTAGCGATCGCCTCAACACACTCCTCAATGCTGTGGCACAAGAATCCTGTCTTGCCGTGAACAATAATTTCTGGAGCTGACCCCATTGCCATTGCAATCACAGGCGTTCCACAAACCATTGATTCTGGCATCACTAAACCAAAAGGTTCCTGCCACGTAATTGGAAACAGCGTTGCGACAGCCCTCCCCATCAGCTCACTTTTTTGAGCATGATTGGCCTCTCCTAGATATTCAATTTGCTTACCGTCGATCAGGGGTGCAACCTCTTGCTCAAAGAACTCTCGATCAGCCCGATCGACCTTTCCCGCCATTTTTAGGTGCCATCCTGCCCGTTTGGCAATTTCGATCGCCAAATGAGGACCTTTTTCTGGTGAAAGTCGCCCTAAAAAAGCCAGATAACCCTCCTTATCTGGCTGTGGATAAAATCTATAGGTGCTGGAGTCGATCGCATTATAAACAGTAGCAACATAGTTCAGTCCCAACTCTGGATACCGCTGCGAGTTGGAAATACTAACATAGTTCTGCTGACGATATTGAACAAACATTCGCTCTGTCAGCGGTGTAAAAATTCCATGAATGGTGTGGACGGTTGGTGTTTTAACCAAATTGGCATATGGTAACGCTGCCACATCCATGTGAGAGTGAATAATGTCAAACTCATGCGATCGCTCAAAAACTTTACTTAACTGCATCTGCTCATAAATGCTATATTCCTGAGGAGTCACTCCTGTTAAACGTAATGGCTGAGAGCAACCAGGCTCAAGCTTGGCATGTGTAACCGAGTCACCCGTTGCAAATAGGGTGACATCATGGCCACGTCGGACTAACTCTTCGGTGAGTAGGTTCACGACTAATTCAGTTCCACCATACGCGGGAGGAGGCACTCTCTCCCATAGGGGTGCAACCTGAGCAATTCGCATATCAACAAACCTCCTGGGAAATTAGTTGAAGCGGGTGAGATATAAGAATGGTAAAAGCTCGCTTGAGATTGCGCTCAAGCAACCTGATGTAACTTGAACAAGTGTTACTGAAATCTTAAATAAATCTAAAAAAGCTGTCAATCTAGAGATTTCGACTTGACGGTGTGCAAATCCGTATCCATATTGCAACCGTTCGAAGTGGTAGGCGATCGCGCTCTACACCAATTTTGGTAGGAAGGGACGCAGCGCTTGTTGGGTAATCGCCAGATCGCTCGCTAAACCAATTCGATGCCGTTCCACCACTCCCAACACCTTGCGAGGATTGTCTCGCTCCACAACGGGCAAAAGATAGAGTCCTCTCGCTCCCATTCGTTCCAAAACGTCCGTTACAGGCTCATCTGGGTAGGCGTACAACACTTCTGAGGTACAAATGTCTTTCAGTTCTTGGTTAAGGAGTTGATTAATTGCTTCAGATTCTGGATCTGTAGATAACTGAGTGACTGCTTCAACAATGCGCCGCTTGATGTCAGCCAAAGTTATAATTCCTGCCAGTTCTTGCACCTGATTGAACACTAAAGCCGTATGACATTTTTGCTGAACCATGACTCGACCAGCCTCAAGTAAGGATATTGAATCTGACAGACTCAAGTAGGATTGATCCGTGATGATCGCAGTTGGAATCTGCTGAAGCACGTCAAACTCATCCTGCTTTTCCAGGTTCACCCCCATCTGTTGCAGGTTGAGGCTCTGAACTGATTGAGTTGATTTGAATTGGTCAACCATCCATACACTCATGCCCACAGCCGCCATTGCTGGCAGAATAATCAAATAGTTGCGCGTCAGCTCAAACAGCAGGATGATTGCCGTCAAGGGCGCTCTAACGCTACCCCTAAGACTGCTGCCATTCCAACAATGGCATAGGCAGGCGGAGGAGCAATGTTACCAAGCTCGGCAGGAAGCAACACACTGAGAAACTGACCGTATATTGCTCCCATACAAGCACCTACGAGCATGGCAGGAGCAAAAATCCCCCGACCAAACCACTGCCTAGACTAATTGCAGTGAGTCCAAGTTTGGCAAACAGCAGCAAACCTAGAAGCGGCAGGGAAACCGCATCTCCTTGCAGAATTGTTTCCAGGGTGCCATAACCAACCCCTAGAACTTGAGGCAGTTGCAATGCCACCAACCCTACACAGGCTCCACCCAGAAAAGGCTTAACCTCCTGCGGTAAGTCCTTCAACCAGGTAAAGCCAGGGATATCACCCTGAAATCCGGCTTGGGCAAGCTGAGTTGCCTGAATAAACAGCAGAGAGATGACGCTTGCCAGCACCCCCAAGCCTAAATAGAGCAGCCATTCCCAGTGGCTTACAACCTCATAGGTCGGTAATTCAAAGGCAGGATGTACCCCCAGTGCCATGCGAGCAATCACGGCTGAAACCATAGCCGATAGCAGGATCAAACTGACAGCAGGGGTAGTAAACGTCGGTCCCAAAACCACTTCCAATGCAAAGAAAACGCCCGCGATCGGAGCGTTGAATCCAGCCGCCAAACCAGCAGCGGTACCCGCTCCTAACAGGAGTCGATAGCGTTCTTTAGATACTTGAAAGGTTTGCCCTAATAGGATGCCAACGTTCGCCCCAATTTCTACACTGGGACCCTCTGGTCCTAAAGACGCTCCAGTACCAAGAGAAACCACTGCCGCCAACATCTTGATGACTGGACGTAAGGGAGAGATGTTCTGCGATCGCCTACTGCTCAACAATGCCGTGAACCCCTCACCTAAAACTTCTGGATACCGCCAGCGCAGCAATCCCACAATGGCTCCGCCTAAGATGGGAATACACGCTAATGTCCAAGCTCCCCAATGCGAAATGTGCCCCAAGATCTGGACAAAGCTCAAGGATTGACACAGATCAATCAAGACATGAAACAGCACCATTGCCAAACCAGAACCGCCACCGATAAATAAGGCAGACATCAGCACCAAGGCTTCTGGAGATGGCTGTAACCGATTGAGCAGGCTGGTGAGGCGATTGGAGAGGGAAACTGGCTTAGATGGAGGCGGAAGCAGAATTTTGGAGTCGGGAATGGCAGTGGTCATGGGAGAATGTCATGGATTTAAACCAAGGGACAATTGAAGGTCTAATGGGCGTTGTTGCATGAAGGGGTTGCGGATAGGAGAGGTGATAGGGTTGAAGTACCACCAACAAACCTTCACAGCTATGAGCTACCGTATCGGCAACTGGTCTGAGTATAACGCTGGAAACCAAGCAACGAGGAAGCCTAACGTTGTGGATAAACCAATCGGCATGGGAAGGGTGGATAGAGCCGTACTAAAGCGGTCAGCCTGGAGGATCGAACCAGTATAGCGACTTGGCGATTGTGACGAGGGCGACGGTGAAAGCGGTCTACCGACTGGCAGGACGGCAATGTCAGGGGTTTCTAGGGTCAATTTTTGCGTTGATGGCAATTGAGTTACCCGTGCCCGACCACAGCAGCCTATCTCGTCGGAGGGGAAAGCTGGAGGTGAGCTTACCTGTACTACCCAAGCAGAGTGCTCGTCATCGGGTGGGGATTCAACCGGAGTCAAAGCGTATAGCGAAGGAGAGTGGAAACCTCGGCAACACGGAGTGGGTAAACGACGCACTTGGCGCAAATTGCACGTGGGAGTCATCGTATAGGTGACTGCAAGTGTAAACAGAATTACAATAATCTCAAGATTGATGAACCCAGTAATGCTGCTGATAAGCATCAAAAACCCAGGCGCTAAGAGAGAGGCACCAGAAATAAAAATATCTCCATCAATGCTGCCTGAGCCTCTAAAGATTCAGTCTAGCTAATGCGCTAGCACTTGCAATACTAACGAATTGAGCGCTGCTCAAGATGACGATTTGAAAGAAGTTAAACTTCATTCCTGTATACATAATTAAGCCTGAGGAGGCTTTATTAAGGATGCAGGGCTATTTCATTCTAAAGATTGATTTGAGTTGCTTCAAGCTGAAACCGCAACGACGTTGGGCTTGAGCCATATTGTTAAAGCCCAAGTCCCGATAGAGATTGAGTGCCAGATTTCGAGCAATTGCCCATATCTGAGGCAAGGGAACTATCCGGATTCTACAAGCATCCTCAGCTTGCGTCACATCTCGCACATAATGCACTTTGTTTTCCACACCCCAATATGAGCGAATTCGGTGAGCAAACTGACACGCAGTTTCACGCAACGAGGAAATGTAATAGCGTATCTCGGTTTTACCCACAATTTCATACTCTCCTTTCAGCAAGGTACGAGTAGCCCTCACGCGAATCAAGGTGCATAGTCCTGCCCAAGGACGAATATCATCAAGAGTTTGACAAATTTCAACTATTCGTTCCTCTATGCGTCCATGACCTTTGCTAAATTCTGTGTAAGTGTCTTCCACTTGAAAGTTCGCCTTGACCTCTTTGAGCAGCCCAGATTGGTTGCCTTTGAGTGCTCCTAGATAGTGATTGTGACTCTCAACAATTGAGGTGCAACTTTTTTGGGTGTTGATCGCATCAAAAGCAAACACCACTCCATTGCAAGCGAACTGTTTGACTAACTGGGGCAACACCTTGATCTCATTGCTCTTATGCTCAACCTCGTAGGGTTCAAGAATCAAACCCCGTTCAACCAAATACACACTCACCAGTTGAATCGCTGGATGCGGCTCAGTGGTTGAATGCTCCGATACCAGTTGATAGGAGCCACGCCATCGTTTGCCATCGACAGCTACCATCTCACCCGCACGAGGACTAATCTCAAAAAACTTGGCTAAACAAGCTGAATACTGTTGATAATCTACGTTGAGCAGCACTCGGCGAATCGTGCTGTAGGAGGGTAAACGTCCTTTAGCTGGGTCAAACAACCCTACTAATTCATCGTGATAAGCGTTGAGCCAATCTCCAATGGCTAGAAACCCTCGACATCCTGCTGCCACTGCTAAGGTGAACAATGCTAGACACAGGGCTTGATTGTGCCGTTGTCCGGCTCCTCGTCGGGGGTCAGGCAAGTGAGCAAAAGCTTCCACAATCGCAAGGGTGCTCATGGTTGAACGGCAGTAACGGATTAAGCCTCAGCTTATCGGATTGTCTACCTCGTCTAGAATGAAATAGCCCTGGTTTGCAGAGTCTCCTTTTAGCCTTTCAATAATCTTTTGACATTCATTGAATAGTACCTCATCTTCAGGAGCGACAGCTTTTCCAATTATTAATCTTTTTGCACTCCAATATTCTAATAATCTCTCTAGAAGTTCTCCTACTATATGATTGGATTCTTCTGCCCAAAAGCCCCTTAAACGATCCGCTTTTGAGCTACTACGATAATCATATTTTTCATCGTATATATCAATATTTAGGTTTTCTAGAATGAATTCCTGAAAGGTAAAGTTTGAAAAATCAAGTACATAACCGCTTTTCATTTCAAGCAGCTTTTCTAACTTAAGTTTTTCAATGCTGGTTAAATCTGACATTACACTTTCAGGCTAAACACATGCTAAGCAGGATGAGCTATATCCTATTTTACCCAATTCTAAGCTTGACTTTATCCAATTGAGCAGGAGGACAGGTTTTGATCAAACAGCAATTCATGCTTGAACCGTCAGAGTTTATCGTTCTCGGTCAGCCGCAAAACTCAAGCAAGCCAGAATATCTTCCTGAGTTAGATAAGGGAAATCATCCAGAATTTCCTCATAGGTCATGCCTGAAGCCAAATAGGACAGCACATCATAAACGGTGATTCGCATTCCACGAATACAAGGTTTTCCGCCCCGCTTTCCAGGTTCGATCGTAATGATGTCTTGATATCGCATGGTTTCTTCGTAGCCTAAGTTGAGCTAAATTTAGCACACCTAAAGGTTAGTAGCTGCCGTGTGGAGAGTGAGATCGCTCACGAGGCTAAGCTAAATTTAGCACTCACTAACGCTAAAATTAGCTCAGGTCTGAGGCAACACGAGCCATGTCTGAAACCGTGCAATACGTAACCAATCAGCAAGGAGAGCGGGTCGGGGTTTTACTCGATCTAGAAACCTACGATCGCCTTGTCAAGTTTGCGACATCCGACGAGGAACTTTTAATGGGGTTAAGTCTGGAAGAATTACAGGCATTAGCGAATGGTCAACTTGCTTCGGCTGAACAAACTCAACTGGGTGAGCTACTAGCTCAAAATGCAGAAGATCAACTCTCGGCTGATGACGCTGCAACCCTCGATCGCCTGCTGACACAAGTAGACAACTTGAATATCCTTAAAACCAGAGCCAGGTACACCTTACAGCAGCTTTACGGAGCCTCAGCATAGCGTGAGTGCTTATATTCTAGTTGAGTTGCAACGTCAGATTCGTTCTCGTTTTGCTGATTGTTGTGCTTACTGCCAAACGGCTGAATCTCTGATGAACCGTCCTCAATTACTTCGAGTGCGACGAATGTGGGTCATGCTAAGCGAACATCCTCCGATACTTTGATCAGTCAAATCTGATCATTACCCCGAAATCATTCAACTCAGCCTGTAGTATTTGTAGTATAAAACTGCGCTTGGCGATCATGACCTATTAACTCGGCAGTATAAGAACGTAGGTCATTCTGAGTGCGGCGTAGCGAAACGAAGAATCTCAATGCCATGTTAGAAGCCGAGATGCTTCAACTCCGCTAGTGCTTCGTTCAGCATGACACCCTGCATGATCAATTGCTGCCAAGTTAATAGCACTCAACCTGTGTAATGAGATTATGGACATCCGCAAATTACTAAATCAAATTGCCAGTGCGGAAGCACAACTGCAAACAACCCAATTCTTTGCCCCCTGTGTCAAAGGTGGACGAGTTCGCACACGGCTAGCAGGAATGGTCTATACCTTCACTCCTAAACCTCAGCAATTTGCAGGATGGGGCATTTTTCAGCCAACGGATGAGCAAACTGCAACGCTCGTTGAAGAGGCAAACTTGCCTCAGATCGTGTCTTACTTGCAGCAGTTTCCAGCAGTTCGATTGCGGTTGGCGTATCGCTTACAAAATCAAAGCTGGCTGGCATATCCCATCAATGAAGCCGATATGCGGCAACGGTTTAAGACAGTTAAGCCTGTAGTTGTGCATCTGGTGACAGAAGGCGTTGCCTTTGAGCAAGTTCTCACTCGCTGGAGTGGTAACTCCTGCTGGTTTGAAGAAATCGATCGCCGCGCTGACCCTGCGATCGCAGAAACTCTGCAAGCCAATCTCAAACAACTGACTCCTGTGGAGGAATTGCAGTTTAAGGGTATAACCCTTGAAATGCGATCGCTCTATGAGTTAGCAACTCAGCAAATAGAAGAGTTTGCTCTACCGAAACGAGATGAAAAGCGACTGCGGCAAGCACTCAAACTGGGCGGGGGCGAACTGCACCAGTTCCAGGATCGGGGTGACTACTGGACGGTGGATTGGACAACATCCGATGGCGTGCGTCATACCAGTGCGATCGCCAAAGATGATCTAACCGTTGTCAGTTCTGGAATTTGCTTGAGTGGGCGCGATCGCGACTTTGACTTGCAATCGTTAGTGGGTGTGATGGAACACCGGGAGTGGTGAGCGTATGAGCATCTTTTTCACGAACAGCTTTACCGGACGGATGCAGTCATGGCAAAGCTGAAGGAGTTTCCTGTCACCATTTGTGGTGCAGGAGCTTTAGGCGCAAACCTGACTGAGAACTTAGCTCGTGCTGGTTTTGGCAAGCTCAAGGTGATTGATCGCGATCGCATTGAGGAACGCAACCTCTCCACGCAGCCCTACTACCGTTCGGATGTCGGTGCATTTAAAGCCAAGATTTTGGCGAATAATCTGTATCGGGCGATCGGAACCAAGGTAGAAGTGGAAACTAAGGAACTGACTGAAGCAAATGCGGCTCAACTGCTCAAAGCGAGTGGATTGATCGTTGATGTGTTTGACACCAGCACTTCTCGCCAAACGGTGAAAGATTACGCTGACCAAACTGGAACTCCTTGCCTCCATACTGGACTTTCTGCTGACTATGCAGAAGTAATCTGGAATGAGGTTTATCGAGTTCCATCTGATGTCAATGATGATGTCTGTGATTATCCACTCGCACGTAATTTGGCGATGCTAACGGTGGCTGTTGCTTGTGAGGCGATCGTTTCTTTTGTTGCAACAGGAGAACAACGGCACTTCACAATTACCTTGAAGGATTTGAGTATTCAATCTCTCAATCTGTAATATTCGATGGTGGCTGGACTACTCCCCGTAGACTGTCACCATCACTTTGCGCTGTCGGGCGTTGACATCACATTCCAGGTGAAAAATCTGCTGCCATGTTCCAAGAACCAACTTGCCCTGTTCAATGGGTACGGTCAGGGATGGTCCAAGCCAGGTTGCCTGGAGATGGGAATGCCCGTTGCCATCATGCCAGGTCTGCTCATGCCCGTAATCTCGACTGGGTGGAATCAGCTTGTTCAATAGTTCAGGGAGGTCGCGCTGTAACCCTGGCTCAAATTCAATGGCACCAATTGCGCCCGTGCTGCCCACATTAAACACATTCACCATGCCCGTCTGAATGCCTGCTTTTTGGACAATTTGGCTGATCTGTTCAGTCAAATCATGCATATCTCCGTGCCCCTTTGTTGGCAGGCTAATGTATTCCTGGTGAACCATATTCTTATCCTCTTCAAACTGAAATTCGCCTTTCAGACATTGATTGTACTGATATACCCAATGGCGAGGCTTCATCGGATGACACTTGAAATCCAGAGAATTCGATATTTGCCCACCCAGGAGTTTACCGAAATGCTGGCAGAAAGCAAGATAGCTGGCTTTCGCGCAATCGAGCGCCTTGTTACTGAGTGGGAAACAGACGTAAATCACTTCGATCGCCCAGGAGAAGCATTGTTCATTGCGAGAAAAGGCGCACCGCAAAGCGGATCCGGGTCGGATCGCATTCTTGGCGTTTGCGGCTTAAATCGTGATCCCTACATTGACTCCAACCAGATTGGACGAGTTCGACGGTTATATGTCATGCAGGATAGCCGTCGTCAGGGAATTGGGCGAACATTAGTTCATCAGGTTATCGAAGTCGCAAAGCTCAGCTTCAATCGGCTCCACGTTCGCACAACCAATCCTATCGCGGCTCAGTTCTACCAATCACTTGGTTTTATGGCTTGTCATTCTGAATCTGCTACCCATACTCTAGACCTGATAACGACTCGTTAAGGTCGCTCTCTACAATGAGAACTGAATGATCGGCAGTAGCAATTGAGGTAGGAGCTAAATGTCTGCATCGCTTGTGGAAAGGCATATTGTGGCAATGGGTGGCGGTTGTTTCTCGATGGAACCTGATAATCCTCTTCTGGATCAATACATTCTCGGACTCGTAGATAAACCACAACCCAAAGTTTGTTTTCTACCAACAGCAGGTGGAGATAGCGATGCCTTCGGCACACGCTAGCGTGAACGCTACATCGTCAAGTTCTACTCTGCCTTCTTAAAATTCTCCTGTCAACCGAGTCACCTTTCCCTATTTAATCCGCAGACCCTCGACCTGCGGGGCTTTCTCCTGGAACAGGACATCATTTACATGGGTGGCGATAACACCAAAAACTTAGTTGCCCTTTGGCGAGAATGGGAGTTGGATCGCTTTCTAAAGGAAGCGTGGGAGAAAGGAACGATTCTGTGTGGTCTGAGTGCAGGTTCCTTATGCTGGTTTGAGTCAGGGGTGAGCGATTACCCTGGAAATGGTGTTCTGAAGCCGCTTCACTGTCTCGGATTTCTCCAAGGAAGCCATTGTCCTCATTACGATGGAGAAGCGAATCGCAGACCTGCCTATCATCAAATGGTGACAGAGGGACTCCTGCCAAATGGGTATGCAGTCGATGATGGCGTTGGCTTACATTTCATCAACGGAATGCTGGCGAAGATTGTAAGTTCTCGACCTCATGCAAAAGCCTATCGTGTAGAACGGCAGGATGAGGGTGTTCAGGAAACCGTGCTGGAGCCGACCTACCTTGGGGATGAAAACAATTCGGTCATCGTAGGTGCTCGTTCGCGTTGGCTGATCAGTGTTGGCATTTCCCTAAAATTTTATAGGAAGAATCAGCCTAATCATCATTTCAGAATTCAAGTTGTTTATACCAAGTAATCAACCCATCAACTTTATACAGCGTTTATTATTCACTAATAAACCATCAATCTGATACCACTTCTTGTCCTTGCCGTGTTTGTACGTTGAGAAATGCTCTATGGTACTTCCTCGAACTTGTTGGAAGTAGCGGAGTAGGAGGTATTCAAACGCATACCCTTGTTCGCTGGAGGATTGAGGAAAGATGATTTTGGTTTGAGATGTAGTCGCCGTCATTGAGATAAGGGTTGATTGTGACGATTCAATTTCTAAATCCAAAATAGGAGCTTTTGACGTTTGAACATCAAGATTTGAGTTCTGAACTTCAAATTTGCACCTCTGAACTCAAAAATTCGACCTCTAAGCTGAAAAATTTGACTTCTGAACTCAAAAGTTTGACTTCCAAGCTTGACAATTTGACCTTTGAACTCAAATTGAGCAGCTCAGAACTCAAATCGTTGACCTCAACAGTAGAACGATCGCGTTCCGAGCTTGAATGATGCATCTCTTTAGTCAAATAACCAACCTTTTGACGTGAGTCGTAGATCTCAAGATACAGTTGATGTACTCTGAGCTTTGGGCTTTCGAGGTTTTTTGACAAACCGCTGACCCATTTCGCCAATCACAGAATCTAAACCAGAACCCTGACCACTTGCCTTTGCATAATTGTAAACCTGCAATGCGGAAGCATAGGCTTCACTGCCAACCGCTAAACAGGTATCATCTACCAATTCCTGTAATTGCGTCAGTGACATCAACAGCGGGAACAAGGCTTCAAACAATTGCACATCCTTCCGCATCTCATCCAGGTCAAAAGATCTTGGTAAGAAGTCTGGATTCTGGGTTGCCACCTCAATGCTTTACTAACGAAGGCTCGACTCTTATCTCCCATCTTGGGCAATGCTTTACGCTCGTCGGCTGTCAGGTCAACCAGAAATGGTAATTTTGCTTTGATTGTGGCTACAGCAGACATCACTGCATCTCGATCGCTCTGAGTTAAGGCTGCACTAATTGGAGTAATTGGCATAGTAGATTGCTCCCTAAAGAGTAGTTTTCTTTAGAGTTCCCACAATTAAACCCTTAGCTACGGCTCCTTCTGCCCGTCTGGTATCCCAAATTCATCAGGTAACTCATCCGATGTGATCTGCAAAATCTCAAGTAGTTTTTATACTGGGCAGGAGTTAGCTTAGGCTGCGATCGCCCTGCCTCCCAATTCCTTACCGTTGTCTCGGTCACTCCTAACGCATCCGCCAACTGCTGTTGAGTCAAAAAGCGTTGCACTCTGAGTCTCATTAATGGCGATCGTTCGGGCTTGCTTGTCATTAGGAGTAAAACTGTTGACGGTTTTCGTAAATTGATTTACGCTTTTAGTGGCATAAATAGGGAATCGGTAGCAACTCAACGGGTGAAAGACCTTGAGAGTTAGCTGCGCCCTATCAGTTTGCCATTTTACGAAATCTTCTACACAGACATCTCAGTAACAGAGCAAAGATTTACCTGCTCAGGCATGAGTAGCGATTTTTGCTGCTGAAAAATCTGCTCGAAATCTGTTCATGCGCTGCACAAGCGACAGTCGCTCAAGTTTCCTATGCTTTTCTATCCAATGCCTTACCGTGATCAACTTCATCCCTGGTGTATTATTCAGCTCTTGCCAAACGCCCGTACCATCATCGTTAAACGATTTCGTTGTCGCAATGATGCAGAAGCTCACATGAAGGTGCTTCGTCACCTGAAACCTGATGCAAGTTATCAAATTATGTTTAATGCACAACGAAAAATGAAGAGTAATTAACGTGAGGTCAACGCTACATCGGTGGCGATCGCACTTTTCAGCAATAAGTACAGGAAATTTGTTGCATCCTTGGCGAATCGCACTGTTTCAGGCAAATACCAGTTTGGCGGTTTGTCGCTGTCCCTGATCCGTAATGCCCGTTCCACTAATGCAAGCCGGTAATCTTCCAGAGATTGAGACATAAGAGTTGTCCCACTGATGAGCCATAGGACAAATCAAGCACTTGCCCGTTTGGAAGTTGGGTTAGAAGCAATTTCCATCAGCCCACCTGTTGATGTCTTGCCCATTGCACGATTCACCAAATCCATCAAAGCGTAGGCACGTTTGCTCAAGAAGGATTCAAAGTCGTCTGCTCTCAGGGTTTCTGGTTCAATCAAATGCGATCTGAGGATTTCGTCCATCCGTCGCCGACTGATCCCTTCTGCTTCTAATACCCGCAAGTACTGGCTTGGAGCCTTTCCACCAATTTTCTGGTTTGATAATCGAAGGGTGTCAGGTTCACCAGGCTGTTGTATCGGTCTTTATCAATCCCCTGCTTTTTGCAGTACGCCACAGGAAAAATGTGGTGGCTGTCGATCGGGTCGTTGAACAAATTAATCTCGGCTAATGCCTCACCAGTCGCAAAGTCGCTTGCTCCATTTTTCCGTAGCAAAGCATTGATAGCTTTATAAACTGCTCCATGCCGCCGCCGCACGAGCAGGAGTCGTTCAGCCTGCAAATGCGCCATTTGGACGGTGTTTGGTAGTTCTTCACCCCGTTTAACCAGATAGGAACTTCTACCATATCCCGTGAAGCACGGCGTTCGTGCCAGGAGGTATATAGAGCCGCACAACTCCCGCACCAGAACCACTGCTCCAGCTTCGCCCGCACCTGATCCTGCGGGTAACCTACGACCGCCAGGATTGCTGCAAGAGCAACCAACTGAATCTGGTATGGCAAATTCTCAGCCGTTTGGATTTTCTGTGCATACAAAAACCGTGCCGCTTCCTCGTAGCCTACAACGACTTGATCAGCGTACTTCTGGTAGTCTGCCAGCGACAGATCAACACTTCCTCCCGGCTACAAGCGACTGCGGGTAGTTGTTGGGTAGGGGTGCCTGCTGCGATCGCTAAGGAGAGTAAGAAGAAAAAAGTAAGAAAGCGATCGAAGGGGGAATCTATAAAATTCTGTATGACAAACACCGTGCAACAGAAGATTTACTTGAGAAGTGTGCGGTTGCATACCTGATCAAAAACAGATTTGAAATCAAAAGTGATGAAACCGAAAAGGATATCAAAAAACTGAGCGATCGCATTCATAGCAAGAAAAAAGAAATCGAGATCCTCCAAAAGCAATTGCAAAGCCGTCTACCGAGGGGACGCCCGTGGGTGGGTAAGGACATTCTGGATGAAGTTGCATCAATTGGTGTCATAGAAGATGAGACTGAGTGGAATTCAATAGAATCAGCATTACTCAAGAAGCAAACTTTCATGCCCCATCCAATTCTGTTTGAAAGTAGTGATGACTTCATCTGGGCTGAACCTGCAAGATTTCAGATAGAAGATTTACAGGCAGAAGAAGAGAACTCCAGGGATACTGAGGCTGAGGAGTTAAGAGCCAAGAACTTGCAAGCCGGGAAGGAAAGCTCCAACACCGAACCTCGAAAGCGAGTCTGCATCTGTTTCAAAAGCTTTGACGAGAAATATGCTTTTGAAGTTGCTGGTGATTACCGTCATATTCATGCTGTTTGGCAGGCTCTAGAAGAGCGCAAGATGTATGACAAAAATACAGACGAAAATACGTCCGCTTTATTTCTAGTGCGATCGGCAACGTTGATTTGGAGGGAGTACAAGAAAACGAAAATAGAATTGTACGCCGTCGAAAAGCTGCAAAGAAGCGAGCAAAGCGCGAAGGTCAGGTTGCTGGCACCAAGCCCGATAGTTTACCAGCACCGGAGTTCTATAACCCGGAATTTCCCTGGAATCGGTATCAGCTATTCTTACATTGCACTATAGAAACCCGGTATTTAAGTAAAGAGGAAACTGAGATTGACATTGAAAAGCAAAAAAATCCACTGCTAAATCACTCCAAACCTTAGAAAAGAATATTGCCAAATTAGAAGAGAATGGTGAATCGGCGAAAACTCGTAAGGACCGTCACAGTCGTCAATCTGGAACTCTGAGACGACTGGAGAGTTATGACAATAACTATGAGCGAACCAGTAACCCCCTCTATGCTGGACAACCTCATATTGTTACGGGTGTTGCGCTTGGTTCAAGTGGCTTGGTAACCACAACGATCGCAGATGCTATTTCAGGCAAGATTCTGGAATGTCGGGGTCTCGAGGCATTACTTGGTAAGGACTATGAACTAGTCAAACGGAGACAGTTTGAACGGCAACTCAACTCACGCCGTCGTACTCAGAACCAGAAACGAGGTGCCAATGACCAATTTGGGGAATCCAATTTGGGTGACACGATCAATAAACGCATTGCAAACGCTGTAATTGATTTTGCCAAGAAACATCAGTCAGGTTTTATTGTTTTACCCGACATGAATGATTACAGACGACGAAAGCAGGCTGAAATTGCCGCGTTTGCAGAACGTGAGTGTGGCGGATGGAAAGGTATTGAGAAGAAGTTTGCAAAAGCTCAGAATGAAAAGAACCACTCGTGGAGTTACGGACGCCTGACTACATACATCACCAATCAGGCCGAGAAGGAAGGAATTTTAGTGAGGACTGGGCGGCAACCGATTCAAGGCAGTTCTCAAGAGCAGGGAAAACTAATGGCGATCGAGGCATACAAGAATAAAGCTAAACCAAAAAATCTCGTTCTAAAAAATCTGCTTAGCATTGAAGTTTTTGCGATTTTTGGTACATTAGTATCAGCGCACGAACCTGACTAGCGTCATTACGATGCGAGTTCTGGAAATGGGACAGTTTCATTGCTTTCCGTCCCTGGCACTGCCCGCTTACTCACGACCACAAGGAGACAATTCAGCGCTGTGAGTTCGCGATTCTCTGCTGTTTCTGACAACTTCCCTAATTTTTGGCAAACCGAAGCGGAGTGCAAAACCTCGGCACCTTTGCCGAAAGGCTAGAACTTTCATCCGTTTAAAGGTTAAGCAGCATAAGTAAGTCTTCAATTCAGACTATTCTAATTTCTCTAGAATGCTGCATAATACCTTTGACAAAACTGCTGATGAAACTCAAGTTGATGAGAGGTTTTAGGCCACAGAGGCGCGATCGCCTTTATGGGTACGGGTAAGTTGAAAGATTTCCGTATCTGTTTCGATAAAAACGCAGGGTATGGCTATTGGCGCGATCGCCTTTATGGGTACGGGTAAGTTGAAAGATCAGACTTCCGTGCCCGACCGGGCACGCTCAGAAGGCGCGATCGCCTTTATGGATACGGGCAAGTTGAAAGGACTTAGTATTTCGAGATTGCTCTGGCCCAATTGCTGGACAAGTTGAAAGATTTGATGTCTTTTGACATTGTCTCATACCTTGTGAGATTGCCTTTACTGATACAGGTAAGTTGAGGACACATCTCTTTGCTATTTCATGAGTGTTTGCGGAAGTTGAAAGACAAAGCGTGACAATCCCAATGCTTACTGTTTAGACAAGCTTGGGGCAGCTAAGAAAAATTACCTTAGTTTTCAGTACGACTTCCTCGATCACACCTGTTTCTTGAGACCTAGTTGCGATCGCTCCCCGTTTTTAGTCATTCCAACCTTTCTGTAGTAGTAAGGCTCTGCTTCTTATAGCGATCGCTTCACATCGCTCAAATATTTGCAGACCCCTGCCTCTTTCCCTTCCCCTACGAGTATTGTGAAGGATGGGCAAACCTTTTTGCTTGCCATATGGCAAGACCTATCTCAGGAATAAGCTAAAATTTTGGAAAAGTAGGAATAAACAGACCTTCAGAATTGACACGTATTCCTTCGCTATTACCTACAAATTGACACGTATTTCTTCGCCATCTCTCACGAATTGACATGTATTTCTTCGCATACCCTACGAATTGACACGCAATTCTTCGCTATCGTGACATGAAATCCTTCGGTTTGGACATAGAATCCTTCGCTGTGACATTCAATCCTTCGCTACGGACACTTATTCCTTCGCTCTACAACGGTCGATGTTTCAGATTGAAATTTTGAAAGGCGGCACCCAGATTCGAACTGGGGGTAAAGGTTTTGCAGACCTTTAGCCAAACGAATAAAACCCTTACTAAGCTTATAGTACAGCAATGACGCAAAAGGCTTGCTTAAAGGTTGCTTGAATTGGCTGTGATACTAAGGAAATAAAGCATTGTTTTGATGGTTGAACACTGGGAACACTTAGGAGTTGTAAACAACACATCAAAACACGTATGTCTGCATACCCCACGATTCCTTCATCCGTCGCCACGTTAGAGCAAGAATTGGTAAGGCTAATCATGGCCTTTCAGGAAGTAAACCCCAGAGTTGCCATCTTGGAAGATCTCAATAACACCCAACTTATCGGGCAGTGGCAAATCAAACAAACCCCTGCTGGTGACACAATTTTTGTGGGCAGAGTATCTATCACGATGGATCGAGCCAAACTGCAAGACACTACCTCTAAGCCCTGGATGAAGGCGATCGAAGTCCCTGGCTCTGCCGTTGTTCCTACTGGTTACACCACAAACTAAATGCCATTTGCTACAGCACGCACAGGTTCGCGGATTCCCGGAGTCAGTTACGCCCCAGCGGGAGAGATTGCGGCCCCCAACTATGGAGGCATAGCCCGACCTGGCACCTTTCCACAAACAGCGGGAGCATTGCCGGGGACAGCAGGGAATCATAACATCCCCTCGACTTACTCTGTTCCCGGCGCTGGCAGTGCAGAGGTTCCTTACAAAACTATCGACGTTCCCGCAACGCCGATAGAAGGGAATCGGCTAAACCCCTCATCACCCTACAGCCAGATACCGGGAACAATGCCCAAAGGCTACCTCCCCCTTCTGAGAGAACTGGCCCTGCTTCTGAAATCCCTCTGAGGCTGGCTCAACACCATCGCTCAATCGCACGCCTTCCCCACTAAATCAACCAGGTGGTTTACCTATTGACCCAAACGAAACGCCAGTTGAGAGAGGGCTGAGAGAGCAGAGAGAGCAGGATCGACGCTATCAAGATAAGTTTGGTGATGACGCTCATCCAACCTATAACCCTGACGCTGTTGATCACATGACCCCATTGTTTCATTCGTCGAAAGACGTTTGGGACAAGCATCGCTTAGAACACATGGGATATAAAAACTGGTTTGATGCCTATGGCGATGCGTTTCATGATTTTTTGACCCGGTTAGTCGATGGTTTAACAATTTACCTAATTGGCTCAAACCCAACCGCTATCGACCTCCAAAGGAGTCCCCTACCCCTACTCAAGGGGAGTAAGAGGAAGTTTTATAACGTCCTTTTCAGTTCAACAGGTAGGACGGATTCATTTCGGGCACCTGGCCCTATCTCTGGTGCGTATGCCAGTAAGGACGAGCATAGCGGCACCTACACCTATCACATTAATGCCGCCGATGGTTCCTCTGTCCTAACAGGCTTCCATCTCAGTGACGAGCCAAAGGTTTCTATCTCTCCTGCCGATGGGCAACCAGACCCCACCCCTACTACCACACCACAGCCAAATAGAACCGCTGATCCATCACCAGACGACAACTCAAACCCTGCTTTTGCACCTGTTTTTGCTATAGACCCAGCTAACGGCCCATCTGCTAACCCCAACGCTCAACCCAACCCAACCCCTGTTGCATCCCCTCGCCAGCCCCAGCCCCAGCAGTGGCACCTAATGCCCCAGCGTTGCCAAATCCCTTTCCTAACTATCCTGACCTTCCTTCACCAAGTAAAGAGCCTACCCCTACAACTGATCCGCCCTCTGCCCCCTCGCCATCCCCTGCCCCTGCCCCCTACTAAACCCGCCCTCTGCCCCCTCGCCAAGCGGCTCGTCATCTGGTGATCCAGCCCCCAACCGGACCTATCTCCCCAACCGCTGCAAAGCCCCCTCTCACCAGTAGGAACGGCCCCACAGCAAACCTATGATCCGTCGATGCCAACGGCTCCAAAAGTACAGACTGAGCCAAACTCCCACCTCCTACCACCAAGCCTCCTACGGGCACTCCGGAGAAGTGTAAAGACCCATGCACTCAAGGGTTACACGATAAAGCAGACGAGAAAAAGCCTGTAAGTATTACGGTGAAAGTGTTTGATAGGTGTGATCTAGAAAAGCAAGAACCAATCTATAAAAAAACAACCATTAAAGTTCCACAGGATGAAGCAGGAAGCTATAACTTGCTTTATGAGAGATTAGCCATGCTTGAAGGGTTACAGTGCAACCCATCCAACGCGATCGCATCAGTGCCGGAATGGTGGCAAATCAGAGCAGAAGCCCAACGCCCGCAACTGGTGATTCTCTACGCTGAAGTGTTGAGCACTGGCAAGCTTACCAAGTCTCGATGGTCTTTGACTGTGCCCCACTATGATCGCCCGAAAGGGTTTAAGCCAAGCATCCCAGAGTATCAGAAGGGAAACTGGGAAGGGATTTTAGTCCTCACTGACAACAGCAAAATCATCGTTAACGCTTCATCGGCGAGTGAGTGCAAACGGGTGATCAACCGTCTTAAGATACTGATTCCCTCTTCTTATCGGGTAAAGGACGGCAAGGCAATCAAAGCCAAAGTGGGAGAGAGAATCAACGCTGACCTAAAGAAAGCGAGAGTGATACCCATCCGAGCCGATTTCTATAGCACGGGCGCACGAAACATGACCCCAGATTGGTCTATTAATCTCCGTAAGAAGTAAGAAAGGAAAGTCTGCCCTTGAGCCTGGTTTCGGGTCGGTTTGAAAGGTTTCGGCCTTAAGCCCAAAGGCTTTCGTTGAGGAAAACCTTAATCCCTGTCTGAGGTTTGGGCACATTGGTCTAACCTTGGAGGATTTTTTTATGTCTACGATTTCCACGACTGGCTCAAGCCTAAAATCTACTACAATTCCCGCCGCACTGCTCGAAGTTGCCATGATGGTTGACGCAGCAGAAAAAGCACGCAACGGTGCAAACCCTGGCATCGCACCCAAAAACAACATCTCGATTAACTTTGGGAGTGATGATGGCACCTGCTCGATCGCCGCTACGATTCCCGTTGATGTTTCGGTCCTCTCAACTGGAGGCATCGAGTATTTAGCAAAAGACTACCTGGGAAGCACTTACACCACCTTTACAGCAGGTGGCGACGTTACCGCTGCTAATCGCATCGCTGCATTTATCCAGATTGCTCAACTGTTGAGCGCTGCTGAAAAGGCTGTGCAACCCGTGGAAGACCAGCCCAACAACATCACCGTTGAGTCATCCAGCGAGAACGGTGCTATTACCGTTGCTGCAAACTTGCCTGTGACCGCAACGATCGACACTTCTGGTCACGTCCTTTTCGCCGCTGTCGATTACCTCTAACTTCCTGAGTTAGAAATTATCAACTCAACTTAGGAGGATAGTAAAAATCAATGGCTAAGAAAAACGCCGCAAAAGGCCCACGTCAGATAATTGACTGGGGTTCAGTTACAAAGAAAGTAAACGGGAAAAAGACAAACGTACATGTCTATTCCCGTGTGATCAAATCAGCGGTTGATGCACTGGGATTAAAGGCAACTGACGCTAGAAAAATCGCGGGGGCAACAACCAAGAAAGACAAGAAAGGTAGGCTTCGATTATCTGGTGTTTCAATCACTAAGTCGGCCTCTCGCGTCATTCTCTGTTCAACTGGAGATAAGAGAAAAAGTAAATCAGGTGAAAGCTTGATTTATCATCGCGTACCTGTCCCACCTGAAATTTCACTGGCGAAAGCTGTAGCAGTGCTTAGCAAATCAAAAGTGAAGTTCATTAAGATCCCGAATGGACACGAATACGCAATCGGTAAAGCTGGTAAGTAATGAGTGAATGGATATTCACATATGGGGTTGAAAACTCGCCTCTCAGTGATCGCTCAGAGGCGAGAATTCCTATCTTGTATGATTCACCCTATTTGATTTACGAAGCAATTGCAAATTTATCTAACCCACAAATAGGAACATTCATCCATTCTGAATTCTTAAATGAATTGGGATGGACTGTGATAAACCGCTATCCAGTGTATCGGGGTAAAAATCAATTGCTGATTTCAGAGGGGTTTGTAAACCATTACCGTTTATCGTTTGTTCCTTCTAACACTCGCTCTGCAACGGTTGCTTTTTCGCTCAAAATATGGACACCTGCCATGCCACTTTCACGCGCTGGATCAAGTTCTACATTGCCTGTTTCCTCCAATGGTCACACTGTTGTCATCCCATCAACTACTAATTCGGTTGAACTGCTGGCAGCTAACCCGGCAAGGAGGGGAGCTACTATTCTCAACAATTCAACGGCTACGCTCTACTTCATGTTTTCAGACCTGGTAGGGCCAAATTCTCAAGCCGCCAGTCTTGGGGACTCTGCTTACTCTGTTGATTTGAGGGCTGGTGACTACTATGAGATTCCCTACGGGTATGTTGGCCCTATAGAGGGTAAGTGGAGCGCTCAAAACGGATCAGCGTTTGTGACGGAGTTTGTTTGATGCCTCTTTATCGGAATGAGACGATCGCCAGTGGGAGGACCAATACAGAGACGTTGGAGGATGCGATCGCCTCAATGCCCAATCTTAAAGTCTATTGGCGGCCTGATAGCGTCATCCTGCAAAACAATCAGGTGCAACAGATTAACGATTTATCAGGGAATGCCAATCATGCTGTTTACGGTGGTGACAACCCCAGATCTACAACTCCCCTTCTGTAGTGGCTGAAAAGCTAAATGGCCTACCGATTTTGTCCTTTCCTGGTAATTGCTACTTTAATCATCCCTACAGTGGGGAACTGGGTACATGGGTAGCTCTAATTAGACCGAGCGGGATTGGGAACTATTGTGTGTTGTTTGGTGCGAAAGGTGATAGTCGCCAATTGCCCTATGCTGCTTACTATGTTTCAACCTGTCAGCCTAACGGGAAATGTGGTTTTGAAAGAACGGATTACAACGGGAATCCAGTCACCATTAACTATCCAATGAGGTTGGATGAGTGGAATGTGTGGAGTGGGAAAGTAGAGTCTAGCTTCATTTCTTACTTTCTAAATGGTTATTTGATTGCAAAAGCAGAAATACTGTCTTTTTCTGGAATCAATAACGCTGTTTTGGGTGCGTCCTGGTATAACAACAGCTTAGGGAATTATTGGGTAGGTGAATTTGCAGAGATGGCAATTTATAGCCAGCCTCTCACAAACAAGCAAATCGGCTCAATAGTGACTTATCTTAGGAGGAAATATTCCCTGTAACTGTTATGCGGCCTCAAGAGTACACGCACGCCGTTAAGGTTTTTCAGAAACAATTAGTGGCTTTGTGTTTAATTGGCAAGTGAAATTCAATCCTGATTCAAGTGAATTGATGGCTATGTCGGAAGCGTTTGAGTCACTAGCTAAAGAGCTTAAAGAAAAGGCATCTGAGAAGGGACAATGAACACGTATCAAGCAATAGCTGCTGAGGTTCAAAGCGCTCCCCAGCCCCCAGCAGGTTTAACAGAGTGGGGATGCTGGGTGCGATAGTCTTTCTGGTCGTCAAAGAGGGCATCGCTTTTTTTGAAAACGAAGGACTCGAAAGAGAGCGATTTAACGAATAGTTTGATTACCGACATTCGAGACACTAATCGAGAGCTTCGGGAGTATCTGGAGAAGGAATCAAGGTCAAGCAATCAGACCATTGCAGCAATTGAACGGATGGAGCAAAAGCTCTCACGCAACCAGACTGAAATTATGGTTGACCATCGTGAACAGGTGGCACGGTTGACGGCGATGGTAGCTGCTGTACATGTGCGGATGGATCAAGCGGGTATTGTGCGATCCCATGAAAAATGGAGTGAAGGGCGAATCCCCCACTCCCATAAGTGAGTATTTTTCTCTATGAAAGCGTTAACAGCGATCGCGTTCTAAGTCAAAGATGATTTTCTCTAGATACCACTTTTGAGGCTTGCCGGGATGCCGTGCAGTTGCGCTATCGACCAGCCTTTGCAATGTGGTTTTATCACCGTTTAGAAGGACCAAAATTCGATTAATTAGAGCGTCCATAGGGAATCCTAGCTTTGCAACAACAAAGCCCCTTCAGAACTGTCTGAGGGGGCTTTTATTAGAATTCCCAATTGTCGGGAGTGGCGATCGCACTATGCTGCACTTGCCATTTGACCGCCGTAGGTATGGCGGATGGCATCGTCAGGGACTCCAACTTCTATCAGACGATCAATTTGTGGGTTCCACTCAAACCCAACTATTGCACCTGGCTCTAGTTGCTCGTGAAGTAGGAGCAGATGGATTTCAACCCGGTTGGGGTATTGGATGAAAGCTAGTTCAGGGTTGAAGTTCAAGGTTTTAGCAAACTCCCACAGTTTCCCCAGGTCTGGAACCAGAGCAACGTTAACAGAGATGAAATGCTCACCTTTTGCGGGAATCCAAAACAGTTGCCGAACATTGGTTTTAATTGTCGTTGACATCAGGTGTATCCCTTCTCTCGGTTCTAAATTTGCAAGTCCATTTGACGTTACCAGACTGATTTGGGGTTGTTGTTCGCTGTTCTACTCCAATCACCTCTGAAAGTTCATCTCCACTCAGTAAATCCTTACATTTACGCCACGCCTCAGCCTCCATCACCCCATAGTTTTTGTTGAATTGGACTGAAACCTCATCGTTCCAATCCTCCAATCTGTCCTGGTCTTGAAGCATCGCTAACCTTCTCCCTGGTCGCCCTCGTCAGTGGTGTGGCGGTTCATTTCTTCCTGAAGTTGCTCCAACTCCACTAACTCTTGCTGAAGCCTCTCCTTCTGTGTCTTATAAGTGTTGATCCATTGTTCTGCTTCACCCAACTGACTTTTTGTTCGTTGAATCAGTTGGGTGAGGATTCCCCCAGCACTAACGAAAAGACTTCTGGCTGAATCTGATTCCTGGCTATTTTCTCCACCAATTCTGATCTGCTGACTCCCAACTTTAGAGCCTGCTGACGCAACATTTCCCAGGCTTCTGGGGAAATCGTCAGAGACACTGTTTTTGCATTTCGGATTGACTTTGGTCTTCCTTTGCCTGCCATCTTTCGCCACTTCCATCTAGCTGAATCTCCAGATTATCGCATATGCGAAAATGTAAAAATTTTCCGGTTTTTCGCATTTTTTTAGATGTAAAACAGTATAATCACATTTGAAAAATGTAGTTTCTTTCTAAAATGAAACAACTCGAACCCGACCTATGCCGCCATAGACCCTGGGGCATCCAAGTTGCAATGAGGGGTTATGCCCCCAAATCACCTGGCGATTCCACGATCGCGCTGAAGCTGAGCAAATCGCAGCATTTTACAGGCGCATCATGCCTGCAACTGCGATCGCTGTCCTGTTCCTTGGAGAACAGCCGCCCATTGAAAAGGCACCCCAACCGTAGGGGTGCCAGGAATTGCGTATTACCTATCTGGAGATTTTAGACCATGCGATCACTTTCGAGCGGGGTAACAGTTACTTACCTCTATCACTTCCACAAACCCTATCACCATGCCCGTCATTACTGTGGCAGCACAGACAATTGGAAGCGCCGCAATAAGGAGCATCGATCGGGAAAGGGTAGCCCCCTGATCAAATCGGCCCTGGATGCTGGCATCTCGATCGAGATTGTTTGGCTGCAACTGGGGCGATCGGTTGAGCAACAGATTAAGCGATCGCACAACGCCAGCCGCTTTTGTCCTGTTTGCACGGAGCAGGACTGATGACAACCATCAAATTCTTTCGCATTGGCGACCACATCATCAACCGTGAGGCCATTTCTCACGTCCGGTGGTTGCCTGGTGCTATCCCTGCTTGTGACGTGGTGTTCTCTGGTCAGATTGACCAATCGCTACGCCTCAGATCTGACGAGGCAGAGCAGTTCTGGCAATTGATGAAAGAAACATCACTCGACATCACCCCACCAGACGAGGAGGAAACAGACGAAGACTGACCTACAAGAGGGGGATGCTCTACCAAGCACCCCCTTGGGATTTTTACCCGTTCCATTGTTCCCAATCTCATGAGAACTGAACATGCAACATAGAAAAACACCCCCACATCACCGTATCACAGTAAAAGACGTGCTGAGAGACTACAAACGCGGTATGCTGACGGTCAGAGGAGCGCTTTACTACCTGGTCTATAGCGCCTGTCCCCTGGTACCCGATTGATTGTCACCCCAGACAAAATCTGTCGATCGTTCGGGTTCAGCAAGACAATGTACTACCGTGAAGTATCCGTACTACAAGCAAACAATTTGCTGGGTGGAGAGTCGCTTGGCGACATGACCCTTTGGGCGATCGAAAACACCGATGGGGATTCAAATCCAGACGACGTTCCGAAATTCTTTTTTGGGAGAATTGTCAACTAAAGTAGACCAGAGAAAAACTATAGTTGAAAATCCGTCAACTATAGTTGATTTACAGTCAACTAAAGTGGACTCACAGTCAACTAAAGTTGAAAATCCGTCAACTTTAGTTGACTGTGAACGCCCAAAACCCTCTTCAAATGGTCATTCTGAAGCCTCTACATCTATAACAACTGATCCATCTCTCTCTCTCCTATACAGGCAGAGAGAGACAGATGAGCGGGTAGAGACGATCGATCCGGAGTTCGAAGGATGGTTAACAAAGAAAGCCTCTCAACTTCCCCAACAGCCAGCGCTTCTCAACCAATGGATTGAGAGTGAAGCAACCAAAAAGCCAATCAGAGGGAGTTTCAGAAGTACAAAGCATCTAGGGAGAGGGCAAATGTTCCGCCGTCGCCGCCAGCAGCCGCAAAATTGACGACGCAGGCCAGCAACTACAGCAGCAGCGGTTAGAGACACTCCGGAGGATGTGGAGTGAGGAGAGACGCGACCAGGTGCGGCAGCTGCTGACTGATCATCCAGAGTGGGGAGTTGCGATCGGTGAGTCAGGCCCGGAGGTGAAGGGATGACGGACCACAGCAGCGCGATCGCCGGGTTGAGAGCCTATCTTGAAGTCGTCAGCGACCTGGAGCCAGAAGGGGAATGGCAGCATAACCCACTCGTCCAGAAATACCAACGGTCCCACTACAGCCTCACTCATGGGGAAGTGAAAGACCTGCAAAGCTTCCTGCTTAAAGAGCTTCAGCGCATCCATGAGGAAACCGTAGCCCGAAAATATCACCAATTAGACCTGCTTGGAGGTGGGAACGATGCCCAGAGTTAGGAAACCAGGTAGACCGCTATCGAGCGACTGGGAGGAGACGGCGACGGCTGCCGTCAAAATGGGGTTATCTCCTGACCAGTTGCTCTCCTCCGGACCAACCTCTTCACCCCTGGCAAGCACTATCGGGTGAAAAACCCCAATGCGGCCCCAAGGGGGAGACGCTATCTCTGGCACGTCAAGCGGTGCGAGGATTTGCTAACTCCTCAAGAAATAGTTTGAGGAGGACGAGGGCGATCGCCCCTCAACATCAACGCATCATAAGCCCGTTGATGAGTGTCAGCCGTGATCCATCGGTGATAGGTGCGTTCATGCACCGCCGTCGAGTGTCCCATCTGTTTAGCTGCCAACTCGTAGGGTAAGCCAAATTCCAGCGTCCTGACTGCCCAACGGTGCCGCAAATCGAGAGCAGTGAAGGGAACTTCTCACGCCCAAAGAACTTACAGACCCGTTGGGTAAAATCCTCATGCTCCTTCCCTGTCACCGATGGGAGTTGACGTTCTCGCAAGTTGAACTGATCAACCCACTCAGGGTAACACGCCCATACCAACCGTTTCCCGGTCTTCCCCTTCATCACTGCGACCAGGTGCTTACCCTTGTCCAGCTCGTCAACGTCCAAATAAAACGGCTCATGGTCACGTAAGCCAAATGTCGCAAGCATCCCAAACACCCAACGCCAACCAGGGTTTCTGATTTGTTGCCAACACTCCACAATCAACGCATCAGATGGTAAATCCCTTGGTTCTACCGATGTTGCAGAGTATGTCCCCTGAAAGGGCTTAAAATTCGCCTCTAAGCCACTGAACTCAGCCAAACGGGAAATGCCAATGAACACCGTCTACGTGTCCTGGTGTTCGCCTCAGTGGTCACCAGGACGCTTTTCAGTAGGTCAGTGGTCAGTAGCTCGTCCGGAGGCAGTTTGACAAACGCATTTCGATAATCCGTTTTCCAGGTGACTGGCTTCATCGTTTCTCGGAACTCCGCTTCAAACCGGGTAAGCCAATCTGCAACGGTTACAGGCTGTAAAGCCGTTCCCTTCAAGTAGGGTTCCCAGTCAAATTGACCACAATCAACCAAAGCCCCTACCTTCCGGGCTTCCTTCTCTGCCAGTGAAACCCCTGCCGGGTTGACATGAATCCCCAACGCGATTCGCTGCTGGCGATGCCGGGTTGTTTTGCGACCAGGTCGAGGGGGAAGGGTTGCTTGGAGATAAAGCCGTTTTCCAATGGGTTGAATTGCAACGCCAACATTAGCAGCTTTCAACCGTCCATTTGCCTGATTAATTCTGTCCTGAACAACCTTGCTTAAAGTTTGCTTAAAATCCTGACCTGACTCTCCCATACTCAAGCCTACTTAACTGTACTCTTGTTTTTGTGTGATTCCCTAAAACGGGCTTACAGTAAGGCTTTTATTCAGTTTTTAAGCACTGCAATTTCAAGGCGGCACCCAGATTCGAACTGGGGGTAAAGGTTTTGCAGACCTCTAGCTAGATTTTGAAAGCCGCATAGGGGAGTGATTGCAACATCTGGTAAGGTGATTGTACCCGTTTTTGTATCCGAAATACGGCACTGATTCATAGCCCTGTGATACAAATGTGGTGACAATCTGACGGCTTACCTGTCACCACCCCCGACAAGTTTTGTCACCACCTCATGTAGTACGCAACTGGTGACAGATTTTCTGGAGTTGTCACCATCTCTTGTCGCCACCTGTCACCAAAAACAAAGTAGTGTCACCATGCCAAACCCACGTTTAACGGTTCGGATTCCGCCCGATGTGGAGGAGCTATTACCCGACGACAGTAACGAGCGCAGCAGAATCACAATTGAGGCACTACGGGCCTATCTACAGCCGACGGAGGAATCCGCCGAGCTATCAAACCTGAAGCGGCGAGTAGAAGCCTTAGAGCGCCAATCAGCCCGATAGGGCGTGCTGAGGAAAAATTTGCACACCCTTAGGTTGATAGGGGTTTTTGTGTGTTGGGGAGATAGCCGGTGGGCAGTCGTTGTGGAACAACTAAAGAACGGGAGAAATCGACCGCCCAGTTTATTTACGATCGCGCGAAAAACCGTTTCGCGTTAATCGTTTCGCGTTATCGGATCATTTGGTTATTGCTTCGCTCTACAAACACATCTCGAATGATTGGAAGTTCTAGAAGCCCTGCAACTTCCGACACGTAGCGGCGACCTTCCGCCCGTTGTACAGCAATCATTATTGGCTGATTAAGTTTGTCTGAACGCGGGATAAATCCTTACCATGTCCCGCCAGGTCTACTCCTTCGATTCGAGCAACAAGTTTATTGAGGAGTATCTTTGCAGAGCGCCGCTGGTTCGGTTTAAGTGTCATCAAAACCACGTCAACCTGAGAACGTAGCAGCGAAGCTCCTGATTCCGATTCAGAATCCAGGCGCTTTGCATACTCGATAATCTGACTCTCGAACTTTGCCGGGAGCCGAATCATTTTCGTGGGCGATCGCCAACTTGATTTCCGCCCCGCCCCTGGCCGCTTACCACCGATAGCCACTGCTGCTACTCCGATTCAGATTGTGAATCAGATTCTATCCCATGCTGTTTCATCCAGGCTTTAACCGCTTCAGTAACTGCTTTGGATGCGAGATAGGTTTTGGATCGATCCTCTAACTCGGCCCACTGCCTCAAGGCTTCATGAATCTCTGGGTCGAGATAAATCGTAATAGCATCCTTCGAACTTGGCACTGCTGAGGTTTTGGGCGACTGCATGATCGTATCTCCATGAATGTAATGAAGGGTAATGTACCTTACTGTACTTTACTGTTATAGTCAGATCAGTTTCAGAAATTCTGGAACTTCTAGAACTTAGCTAAAGAGGCCAAACTATGCGACAGCTAAAGGATTCTAGGCGTACACCTAACACGCCACCCGCAGAAGAACTTACAACGATCGGGGACTTTGCCGACCGATGGGAGGTCAGTACCAAAACGGTTGAAAACTGGGTTGAAGTAGTGTTCCTTGCTTGGGGCATCACGCTTCCAAAGTCAGGACCGTTCCCGCAATGGGGCATCGAACTTCTAGAAATTACAGCCAAGCACATCAGCCAGAAAGCCACTGTCTATTTCGCTGAAACCCAGGAATCGCGTCGGTTAAAGGGAACTGAGTTCGTTAAAAAATTAGGGCCATGCGCCAGGGAGGGCACTTCGAGAACTTTCAGACGTTCCAGAACTTTCAACCCGGAAGCGGTGACTTTGACGAGGACGACACAGAAGCGATCGCAGAATTAGCGGCGATTGTGCGAGGCCAGGAACGACAAATGACCGATGCAATGAGCGTGATCGAGGCCCGTGAGGACGAGCAGGTTGAGAAACTGGCAACGTTTATCGAGAACTCGGACGTTCGCAGAATGGGCAAACTTGCCCGACGCTTACGGACAAGAGCCTTGAGCGGAACCCAAACCGACGATGCCATCAACGTCTCGTACAGGAGCACCTAGCCCATGAAACGGTTCACGAATCGAGAAAGGATGCTCATAGGTGCAATCGCAACGATCAGCCTTCTCTGGCTTGACCATCCCCTACCTGCCAAGGCAGGGCCAGTCTGGGAAGCGTTTAGGTGGAGTATGAACACGATTACCAACTATCGCCTAGGTGACATGAATCGCTACATTGACCAGGCAGCCTATAACTATCGCTATGGAAAAGGCCAGGTCGGAAGCTATCAAGGGGCTACAGCTACCCCTACCACCGGACCAGGCGACAAAGACGAAACGTTCCAACCTATTACGCGAGGTAATGGACCTGGGCACCTGCTCGCATAACACGTTAAGCCCCTGCGAAAGAGGCCAATCGACCGCAGGGGCACTCCGCTAACAGAAGCAAGAGGTATTTAAATCATGCCAGATAGATACAAGCCAAGTGAATCAGAGGTAAGAGACTTGGCCCGTGAGAGCGAAAACCAAATCTCAAAGGATACGATTGTGGTGAACAACACAGATGGTAGTAGGTGCGCTAGCGTAACCAATATTCCAGGTCACGGCATCACAGTTGTTCACGACCACAACAGTGGTCAGACCTATGTGGAGGATAACTCATGACGAGGAAAGAGCTACTGGAGAAAGTTGAACCGATTGCTAATAAGCTCAGAAACTCGAACAACTCGAAGGAGCGGAAAAATTAGCCTTCGAGATCGGAAAAGTTTTGCAGCAGCGGAGGGAGGCTTTAAGCTCATAAGACCCCACAACCGTAGTAGCAGAGCGATCGCTTGCACAGTGGCGATCGCTTTTTATTTCATCCCTCAACTCAACTCTCAAGTAAACGGCCAATCCGCCCAGAGCCGTTGTTATAGAGATAGGTTCGCTCGTTAGATGAAAGTACATAAGGGTGGAGGCTAACCATATCCAGCAAACCATTCAGGGAATTAGCACTACCATTGTTGGCCCCAAGCTGAAAGTATGCAAACTCAAGGGTAACAGTGCTTAAAGCTGTTCCAGTCACCGGAGCCTGATTATTTAGCGCTATGCCACCACCGCCTGTTGTTGAATCAAACCAGCACGTAACCATATGCCAGGACAGCGGCAGCGGCGAGGAAAAATCATAGTCAAGCACCAACTTATTCCCACCGACGACAAACTCATAGAAATGTGCACCCCCGCCGGAGTAATAGTACAGCCTGTACAAATCGTTGCTCGTCTTCCAGACAAACGGCTGAGTCGTCACAGAGTCGAGCTTAACCCATGCGTTAAACGTCCACGCTGTACGAGAAGAATCAAAAAATCTACGCCGGAACCACCACTCAGATAGTTATGGCTACCAGCAGGGGAAACAAAGAAGTGGGCAGCTTTACCAACCTTGCCAGGGTCAAAGATTTGCACCTGCACACCTAAGCCGTCAGAGGTTGAAAACAGATTGGTCCTAGCTGCAACCGAATCATAGAAACCATCAGGCTGTAAGCCCAAATCCTCAAACCGCCAGAAGTGGGATGTGGTAGTGGGAGCAGTCCCAGGGTCAGGAGGTAGGGGAGGTGGATCAATCACTACACCCGGACCGTTAACCATATCCGATCGCCCAAGCTGAATTAAGGGAACGCTGCCAATGTGCATCAGCTAACCGTCCTTTCCGCATAGAGAAACAGCAAGTAGTCCCAGGTGTCACCAGCGTTATCGACAGAGGCCAAATCGTGGAAGTTCACCTTCCAGGCAGCAGGGAGAATCAACGGCGACATTGGCAGCATGAGGCGTGAACTATCGAAGGTATTCTGATACGGCAGACCAATCCCCAGGAGTAATAACGAGAAGTCATTGCAGTTTGAGACGCACCCGCCGCAATCGTGACCATCGTACCAAGCACTTGATGCTCAACCGTTAGCGCGACCTGACGAATACCGACGGTTGAGGACGCAGAGAAGCCAGCCCCGCGCCTAATAACTGCCACTCTTTACCAGTGGGAACCGTGAAAACGTGATTGCCTGACCCCGTTGTAGCGTCTGCCAGGCGTTTGACCGTCGATTTCCAGCTATTTTGAACAATGACAGGCTGAGGGTTTGGATTGACATTGGGATCTGGACCCTGAACAACCACCGTCACATTGACTGGCTCTTGCGTTACTGGGTCGATTTGACCAGTGAACCCGCGCACCAGGCGAAGCAACTCTTCGTAGAAATTAGTCGTTGCCATCCTCAAACCCTTCGCTATCAGTCGAGCCAGATTCACCCGCAGGAACCTTAGCCGCCTTCGCTTTCCTGGTCGTGACGGGTTGTTTTTCGCCATAGACCGCATGAATTTCGGGATTGAATTCCCTTCGGTTGATGACGATGTAAGAACCATTTCCGTCGTCAATTTCGACAGTTTCCAGAGCTTTGTTATTGATGCTCATCCCGCGACCCTCGTTGCTAAACGTGCATCGACCAACGCAGTCCCCAGAGGCAGGAGATATAGAACCCTGTCTGGTGGTACTCATCCTGAATGATGAGTTTCAGGACCACACCCGTTAAGTCATCGACAAATGAGCTTACAACCTTACCACCCCGCAGCTCAGGCAGGTTTAGCTGTGCATTAGGCCGCGACACAAAAGCAAAGGCGTAAGGGTTAAAAGCGAGGCTGATTTGGTGCGATGCCTTTCGGGTGATAGCTGCGTTATTTGCCCAGGCTGTTTTAGCCTTGGGTTGATAGTTAATAACAGTCGAAGTGGAAGACGTTACCACGTAGGTTTGACTATCACCCGCGACCGTAAACACATCCCCTACATTCCATGTACCCGTTCCAGTATCAACCATTACGGTAGTGTCACCCACCGCATGACCGACCTGATTGATCAAGAAGCCCGACGCTGAGCCAGCCGTATGGTAAGGCGCATTAACGTCCTCATGCCAGTTAAAGCCCACCTTACGACCGACTTCACCTTCTATAACCGTTTCAGTCGAACCAGAATTCATATAGTACTGAAAGGCTGGAAGGCCGGAGGCATTGGCGTAAGCATCAGTATCTAAAACCAGGTGCCGCATGGACTTGGGGCACTTTTGTTCGGTCAAAACCTTTTTTGCTTCTTGGGCCGTTGCAGTGGAGGATGCAAACGGAGTAGTACCAGGAGTTCCAGCAAAACCGTAGACCCCAGTGTAGTTAGAAAAGATGGAAGCCGAAATGTCGTCTGCAACGCTTGCAGCAGCGTTAGCAAGGAACATCGGAATATAGGTTGAGTCGTTCTCCATCTGGACGACATCGCGACTCGTCAGGGAGAAGTTAACCTCCTTCCAATAATCCAAAGGCACGTTAACAGCGGTCGGAGCTGGACGACCTTGGGAAGCTGGAGGCGTTGACGCCGGAGTGACATCGCGCGTTGAGAATTCAGGCGGAACGATAACGCTCACCGTACCGCCCAACGTCTTTTCAGTAGTAGGATCTTCGGAGCTTGCGTGATTGACGAGCGCCGGAATGGGCGTTTGGTTGCGAATCACCATCGCACCGTGAGCAAGGATTTTACCGTAGAGGTCTGATAGAGCCATAGGGGAAAAGGGGTTAGGGATAAGGGGTAAACAAGGCAGAGAGAGCAGCGACCAGACCGCGACTATTTGACGACCACAGAACCGTCAATGATTGCTTTCGGGTCAACGCCAGAAATCACGCCGTTTTTGGCCTCAATTGTTTTCACGGTCGTAGTTTCTGGTTTGCCGTTGTTTCCGTTGGAACCTGATCCGGCACCATCCGAAGCGGCAGCAAACATCGCAGGGTATTTCCCCACCAGGCTCTTGGGGTCAAACTCTGTACCGTCCTTGTTGAGCAGCTTTCCACCTTCAAGTTTGAGGTCGGTTAGAACGTGGCCGAATAGGTCGGCATATTCAGGCAGCACGCCGACGGCCCCTAGAGATTTGCTGAACAGTTGCGAAGCATCCTTAGCGGTCAGTTGCTCCCGTAGCGCTTTCTCGGTTGCCTCAGCCCTGGTTTTGAACTCGTTAAGTTGTCGAGTTACATTCTCAAGTTGAGTTGAGAGCGATTGGCGATCGCTGCGAATTTCGTCTGGGTTGATACCCTCGAATCGTTTCGCAGCATTCTTTAGCCGTTCGATTTCGGCCAGTGCTTCTTCTAGTGTCATAAGTAAAGCGGAGTGCCGTTGCTCCGCATGAATCAGAGTGTAACAGCCCTATAGTTCCCCGGTTTCGCTCCGTGTCCCCAACTTGCGACCGTTCAGCGCGGCAATTTCGCTAAGGGCATCCTTTACGGGCAGCTTGTCAGCTTTTGCCAGGTCAACGTACAGAGACGCGATCGTAGGGTCGGGTGGCGGTGAAACTTCTGAAAGTTCTGGAAATTCCACATTAAACGGAAGAAACTGTTCAGCTTGCAGCAGTTGCAGCATAAACAGCGCAATCTTAGGAGGAAGCGCAGCTAGCATTTGTCCGAGCGTCGTATAAGCCATCAACAATTGAGAGTCAATGCCCTTATTTCTGATGACGGTTCCATCCAACTCCAGGTAGCCACCATTGGGAAGCTTTAAGTACTCTGCATGAACCTTCAAAGCGTCGGTTATCCCAATCGAAAAATCACCCGCAAACCCTTCCAGACTGGATTCGAGTTGAGCAACTTGAGCTTCTGTTGCAGCGGCGCTTTGCCTGTCCCCAGGGTTAAGCAGATAGGATGCACTCACAACATTCATTCCCGCTTCAAGGTCAATAACCTCGCGTCGAGAAGGGTCTAGCGACGTGGCAAGAGGTTCAGCCCACATGAACGACCCCGCAGGATCTTTGATGTGGACGAAACTATCAGGACCTATCACGAGCGGTTCAGATTCATTACGAAGCGAGTCTTTCAAAACCGGGACAGGTAGCGAGCATTTATGAATTTTTGTTCTGTGATCTGAGCGCGTTTGGTAATGCGCCACGTTCAAGTCTGCCAACGACTTTAGCGGTGGCTTGGACTTGAAGAAGCCATCACGAATGCCACCGTAAACGCAAACGAGGGAATATAGGAAAGCGAAGTTTGGCCACCGTCAATAAAAACAGCGGATTCTTTTTTGATTTTGAATTAGTTTCAATCTTCCACAGTTCCCAGGAACCAGGACGCAACACACGATAGCGAACCTCTTCTGTTTCATCGAAATCGCTGTTTGCAACAATTGCGGATTCCTGAAAAACGGCCAGCGTCAAAACTTCACGCCCGTTAACCATTGCCGTTTTGTGGTGAATGAGGTCTAGAGCCTCATAGTGTACCCAGTAAGGACGACGACCAGAGCGAAGGTAGTCAGCCTGACTCCTGACCGTTTCATCCTTCGGCATGTGGTCAACCAGGATGAACGAATGTCCATCGCGCAGCGCAGCGATCGCGGAGCGAATGACAAACGCAACGAACGAAGTCCCCTTGTTGTCAATGTTCGATAGGTGCGATTCCATCGAAGCAGGCACGTTTTCAGGTTTGACCCCGTTCGCGCAAATCATCGTTATAAACTGCCTGATCGCCTGCTTAAAGCGATCGTCGAACGGAGTCGAAGCGAGACGAGCCAAGTAGTTTTCTCATTCTCAGAAGCCCATTTAGGTAAGTAGTTTGGCGCTTTGGAACTACCCTGAATGATTCCGTTCTCGTCACGTCCCAACCACGATTCGGATCCATCGAAGACATCGCGCAAGTATCGCCAAACGGGAGCGTTAGCGCGATAGTTGATGCTCTGGTAGTTGGGCAATCCTTTCGTCATAGAGTGATGTCCTCGGTTAGCGACGCTCGGTCTGTAGGATGCAAAAAAATCCGTAAGCACCTGAGGTGTATAGGGGTTTTTGTGTGTTGGGAGATAGCCGGTGGGCAGTCGTTGTGGAACAACTAAAGAACGGGAGAAATCGACCGCCCAGTTTATTTACGATCGCGCGAAAAATCGTTTCGCGTTAATCGTTTCGCGTTATCGGATCATTTGGTTATTGCTTCGTGGCTCTACGAACACATCTCGAATGATTGGAAGTTCTAGAAGCTCTGCAACTTCCGACACGTAGCGGCGACCTTCCGCCCGTTGTACAGCCATACGTTGACCAGGGTAGTAGTCAGTTGAACTGCCAGAGGTGCTGTAACTTGCAACGCCAGCAAACGGGCGAGTTTCATTGATTTGCTGCCAGATTTTATCCAGTTCACGTAGATACGTTTGACACGTCGCGATCGCGTCAGTGCTAACCCCCGCGACCGTGTTCTGTGCGCCTTGAATGCGTGTCTTACTTGCAGCCGTAACCGGAAACCCAAGGTACTTTCGGATGCGTTCGTTATCGCTATCGAGCCATGCAGTAGTCATCCTCCAAACACCCTCCGTTTCACTTCAAGGCCGAGTGTGTTTGAGATTTGGTAAACCTTACGCTGACCCTCTGCCAGTAGCTGGGTGTAGGCAGACCCTACCGTGTTTCGTGCCGTATCGATTTGCGTTTCGATAGCTGCGATCGCGGTCAAGATAGCTTTAACTCTGGTTTCAGCCGCACTATCAGCAGAAACTTGCGACAGTGCCGTATCGAACATCATTCGCGAATCATCGGTTGCAGGCCACGCCAGGTAGCCCATAATGGCATCTCGCTCAGTGGTTGAGAAGGACATAGACAATTAATTTGGAACATGCTTTAGCATTCCCTCAATGCCTTTTCCAATGAGACCTGCAAGCGAATAGTCTTCATAACTTCCCTTGTAGCGCTCCGGCGCTCGTAGCATATCGATACGTTCCCGACGCGTCCGATCGTCCATCATGAAATTGTTTTGCAACACATCCCGGCGCCGCCGCCGATCCTGATAAGCACGTCGTATCTTACGTTCTACTGCCCGTTGATGACGTACCTTATAGATTTCGCGCCGGCGTGCCCAAACCTGCTCTTTCTCCTCCTTCGTCAACATGCCACCGCGCGAGGTTCGCTCCAGCCACTTGCGGTATTCCCTGATTGGGCTATTCTTCCGATTGCGTGACCGATGATGGCGCGAGAGCCGATCGTGCAGCGCCTGCTTAACGTATTGCGCCCAGTTCGCCATCGAATCTTGATCACCTGGTAAGGCTTCATTCTTCAGGCCCAGATGACGACGAACCGCGTGAATATGCTTGCAAAACTGCTGCTCGTTACCGATCCGGCCAGAACCAGCGTTAGAACTGACCCATTCCCGATCGATCTGAGTTGACGGACTGCGACCCGTTGCAGGTTCCATCAGCTTGAAATCTGGGCAGTTGCAGGTAAACCCCCGTTTCGGTCGTTTCGGCTTCTTGATAGCGATGTAGCGCGGATCTACATCCCCATCCCCATCGGTTGCATGTGGAACGTTGTTGTAAATCAACGTCCACAGCGAAGGCAATTCGTCACCGTTGCTGTACCTGGTGAAGTCCTGCGGACGACCTAAGCCAGAATGCCCAATCGCCATAAACAGCCCTAGCTGATGCCCACCCGCCCCAGGAGTCGGCACAAACCCCGCTTGACAGAGGCCCGTCAGATTAACGAAAACGATTAACCATCCAAACTCATCAATGTAGCGAGGCTGGACGGTAATACCTTCTGCCCCGCTGGAACCGTCCCAACCTGTAGGAACGTTGTCAGGTAACGGAATTGGATAGGCACCACTGTAAAGCTCATCCACCTCTGCCCAGCGACCAGTCTGGTGAATGTTGTAACCGACTGTGTTGGCAGCTCTCGTTTCGTAGCGGTCAGCCTCATAGGGTGCATTAGCTGCAAATTCAACATTTCCAAAATCTTGATAAACGTAAATCTGCAACGTGACCCCATCCGAGAACGGGTCGAAATGGTCGGGTGGGTTGGGGGTGGGTCGGGTGTTAATGGACCATCAGGAGCGGATTTGGTGTATTGCACCACCCAGTAACCCGCAGCAGAGCGAGTCGAAAGCACGCGCCATTCGTTCACGGCAGAGTCGATCAACGCCAGGGCAGACCCACGAACGTAGCGCAACCACTGCGACCGATAGCGGCCCGTTTGCCAGGGCGTGTAGTGCATTTTTGTCCCAGGCTTACGACCCAGGTGTGGACACGATTTAACCCGCTTCAAACCGCGCGGAGGCTTACGGATGCAACGACGCTTAACAGGGTTGGGGTGTCCCGGTTTGGAATTTGGAAGGGAAGGAGCGCGGCGAATCCTACGCATAGTATGCCCTGCGGTTCTGCCAATGCTCCAGATATTGTTGAGGCTCGATGGAATGCAGTTTTATATGAGTTGGGTAGATGACCACAACAATGAGCGCATCAACATCCAGGCCCGTTTCGTAGTTGAACGCCTCATAATAGCCGGATAGCTGCAAATAGGCATCATGCAAGGAATCCGAGAGGATGGGCTTGTCTTTGGTTTTGAAATCGAGTAGAAAATACCGACCATTAACAACCTGCACTAAATCAATCGTTCCAGCGAAAAATTGATGGTAGACCACCCGTTCAGATTCAAATTCGGTAGCGATGCCCAGAGTAGTGTCTAGATAAGGCTTGATGATATTGCTGTAGGGTTGCATCTTTAGCGGCAGCTCTGGCAGGTAGGAACGGTTCAAGTAAGCTGAAATCCATTCGTGAATGGTTGTGCCCCGTTCTGAAGTCCGTTCCTTCCGTTGAGCAGCCTCAAACGGTTTACGCAGCGCGGCCCGTTTGAACGCTACTCTGCGATCGTGTGGTTGCGTTGCGTCGAGAATCGTTGAAACGGACGGAAGCCACCCGTCCACAGGGTAATTAACTCGTTCCGTTCGGTTGATTGGGTTGTACCAATGGCCCATTCTGCAAACCTCCTGCGGCTTCAGTTCTAAGGTTCCCGCAACCTGTTCCAGCGCTATAGCCATAGCCAGCAGTTCTTCGGTATTGGGACTATAAGCACGCTTCCAGCCGGATAGCTGCAGGTTTACCAGCTGGACGGACGACGAGATTAACGCTGAATCGATTTCGTGACGGTCAAGAAGCATAGTTTCCAGTGGATGAAGAACCGAGAGACGCAGCACCATTCAGGCAGTTGTAAGCCCCTGCTGCTGCGTCCACATAATCATCATGATCGCCATCTGGGTATTGGGTCAGTTCGTTAATGAACGCTTGATTCCAGGTAGACTCCAGCATCAAGATTTGACCAAATTCAGCAGCACGGGACAGCGGTTTAGCCCGTTCATATTTCGAGAGCTGCGAGGGGATTCCGATCGCGTCAAACCCTCGCAGCAGGCTCATTAGCTTGGAATCCTGGTAAACCCCCGCTTGACCGGGATCCCGTTGCCAGCGTTGTAGACATTCACGGCCATCCTGAATCGTTACCTCGCGCAGCTTTCGCTCAACTTCCCCAGGCGTCAACAGGTCAGAGGTCGTGTCTAGAATCACGCAACCTCCAGACGCGAGCAGGCCCATTTTCACCGACGCGGTGAAGTCGGGGTCGTCGCCCTTGTTTTCCTTTTCGGATGAGGCGAAATCCCAGTAGCGCACAAGTTTGATGATGTTGCCGGGAGTTGGCACTTTGATGAACCAATCGGACTTGAACACCTTACCCGCAACGGGCCTAATATTCCAGTTACCTCCCCTTCCCTTGACTCCAAGAAACCTTTCACGGTCAACCAATGACTGTGATTGCAGGTTTGATAGGTAGTCAGGGTCAGAATTTAAAAGCGCGGGATTGTCCCAGATGTCAGCCGTAAAGTAGACGATGCTCTTAGCAGGTCTATCGTTAGAGTCGCGCCAATCGGCATCGACCCAGGTAATCTGATCGTCCACGATCGTAAGATGCTTTACTCTGCCATCCTGCTCCAGATCGACGTAGCCATCCTCAGCTATCCAGGGATCCACCAGCTCGCGCACCCAGGAGTCACAATCAGGATTCATCGTGCCCCACAGCTGCGTCCGGACTCCACACGTCGAGCGGCTACAGCCCAGGATTTTAAGGAACTGAGTCTTCGTGAACTCCTCTAACTGGTCAAACAGAAACATAGCGGTTTCAGTCCCTTGCCAGTCAAGCCAGTCGTTATCGTCCAGTAAATGGGCAAACGTGACAGAGCTACCAGCCGGGAACGTCCAACGTAAATCGGTTTTCTGGTCACTCCCACCGAGGTAAGGGTAGAGGTCATAGGATTTATCCCACTGTCCACCAGGTCGTGTTAGCTGCGGTCGTGAGCACCGGAAAATGACCGCGTGAAACCCCCGCACCGAAAGGTGTGGAATCGGAGCAAGGCGCATCGCGTAAGACTTGCCCCCACCCTTGGCACCACCAAGTAGGATGATGTCAGCGTTGCACCCTAACGCCTTCTCTTGCGGTCCAGGTTGAGGACGGATTATAACAGCCATGATTGAATTTAGTTTCGTGACATTGGCGATCGCCGCGATCGCTATCCAGGCAATAACGGCCAATCGGTTAATTAACCTCGTGAATCAGCAGTCAGAGCAGCTGCGACGAATCGCGTCGGACCGGGAAAGCAAGCGCTACGACTGAACATAAACGGACACGTAAACCCGCCGCTCGCCGAACACTTTATCAAGCTTCTGTAGCAACTCCAGCAAGTAATCGGGAGCTGGTTGAGTCGGTAACGTGATGTTCAGATTGATTGCAGTTTCCATTCGGGTCTCCAGTTTCAGTTAACAGGTTACGGACAATTGCCCACTGTGGGACAGGCCCATGTTTTGCTGATTGCCACGGTTTACCAGGCTGCCAGAGTTGGTTATGTAGTCGAACGTGGCAGCCGTTGCAGACGACTAACAGGTTCTCCCATCTGCAATCGTGTTTAGCGATCCAGATGAGATGGTGAACATGCAGCAGTGCGTCATTCTCGCTAGCGCAGCAGTTCTCACACTGATGATTAGCCCAGTCCTTCAGAATCGTCTGAATGATTCCTTTCGACCAGATCTTCGGATACACGTTCGGGCGAAGGTAGATTTTTAACCAGGTTGAAGCCGGAGGAGTCAGGCCCATAGCGAAGCACCTTTAAGCGAGTGAATAGGTTAGCGATGCGAACAACGAGATCACGACTCATGAACCACCCCGCGCCCGTTATCTGGCAGGTAAAACACGACCTGGGAACCAGCGGTTGCTTCTTCCTTTGGTCGGTCAGTCCAGCCGAATTGTGATTTCAGATAAAAGATTGCAGCGGTAACATCACCTTCCAGTGCAAGGCTAAACAGAGTTCCAGCAACTTGATTCTGAGCCAGGAAACGACCCCGCTCATAGGCGCGCTTGATGCGCGGTTCTTTCATCCAGCGGTCCAGTGTTGAGTCGCTTACGTCAAGGAAAACCGCGATTTGATGCAGCGTTAAGCCACGACCCGCAAAATCTTCAATCTGTGAGATGTGAGAATTGAGAATCTCAATCGGAGGACGGCCCAGTTTTGCTTCAGTCATAACACCCCCGACGTGAAGGGGGCATCTGAAGCACTGTTCTGATATTGGAAAGCTCTTGATTTACATCCGCAAAACCCTCATCAATCTTGTCTTCTAACTGGTTGACAGCAGTGGATACGGTCTGAAAGTTTTTGAGCGCGTGAGCTAATTCACGTTCGCGTGCGTAGCGCTCCCGCTCGTCCTTGCGGAGCCATGCCAGAAAACCAACGCCAACGGTCGTTAAGCTCACGATCAGCGCGATCGTGGGAAGTTCGAGCATTTGTCAGGTGAAACCAATTCAACATACTCCGATCATGGCCGCTGAAAGTCCCGCCATACATGGGATAGATACGGTATATGCCTTATTCGGATGATGATGATTCTACGAAGTCAGAATGAACGCAGCATGAAATTTATCCCAATCGAGTCGACCACGTGAAAGACGCTCTACAAATTCGTTTCGGCTGATGGTTGGGTCATAAGCTGCGATGCGACTGTCTAGCAGCTTTTAGCGGTCGGGGTTAGCTCCAGAAACACTCCCGCTGATTTGGTTTCGTCATACCGAGACGGAGCACCACGACGTTTAGAAGACATAAAGATTCTGAGAACTTCTCCCAGGATTCCCGATAATAGTTAGTGAAACCAAATTCAACATCACAGTTCACCCTCAACGCTCTCTGGATGCAGCATTGAGGGGAATTTTTTATTCAAAATTCTCAATTTCTAATTACCCTGGTTCCCGCGTTGGCACCGAGCAGCCCACTAGTGATGCTGCCGCCCCCACCCCCGAGGCTTAACTGTCAAAACGTCGGATAACCCCCGAGTGGGGAGAGAGAAGTTGGGAAAAAGAAATGATTTGATTCCTGGCAGGTAATCGGGATAGCGCTCAGTCGCCGCGCGGCTCACGCAGGGTGCTCCAGGATAACCCACTACGCGCGGGTGTGCTGTTAGATCTAGTCCCCTCCGCTACGCTCCGTATACAGCCCTACTGTAAGGCGCACACCTGACACGCTCCGTGGTGCTTCGTTGCTATCCCATCTGTGGACGCAAGGCGGTGGTTGTGCTTCGTGCGTTGCGTTTGGTTTTTTACCGATGGCTGTTTCTTCTTTGGTTGATGCTGCTTCACTTGGTTTGGCTATTCAGTCTGTGTTGGGTGTGGGTGCTGGCCGTGTGGCCTTTGGGCGTTCTCGGTCGGGTTCTCTGTGGGTGCTCACTGGCCTGTCTCCTGCTGGCCGTGCGGCTGTTTGTCGGCTACTTACCAGTCAGGGGTTTGAGGTTTGTCGAGTGGGTGCCTCGGTTGAGTCGCGGCTTGAGTGGCTTGGGTTTCGCGGTCCAGCGGCGCTTGAGTCGGTTGTGGTTCCCTCGCTGGCTGAGGTGTTCCCGCTTGCGCCTGGCTCTCGTTCTCACAGGCTACTAGGCGCGGCTTAGTGGTTGGTTGCCCGTTGGTCCTTTGGGGCTGACGGGCCTTTTTATGGCGTAGGTCGAATGAATGATTTTGATTCAGAATCAGAACTTGGGAATGAATGGAGGCGATCGGAGTTACCGCTTAATCCCATCTCCGCTAACGCTCCGATAGATCGCTACAATGCGCCGCTTCGCTCCGGCTGTGCTGCTCCTACGTGCGCTGCTCCCCTCCACTCAGCCGCGCTTCCATTCAATGTACAGACTTCGGAAATTCTGAAACTTCTGAAATTACCGCTTCATTTCGCACTCTGGCTTAGCTTAGCCTCCGTTCCTTCGGCTAGATTAAGCCTGGGTGCTCCATTCTCGCTGAATCGGGGAGAGAATCAACGCTCCACAGGCGCGGGCCTGGAGAAGAGAGGAGAGAAAGGCAGTCCGAGTTTTGTGTCAAGGGTTGTGTAGCTGAGTTTTTGCCCTGATATATAAGTTAAAATTAGCTTAAAGTTGAATTTGGTTTTTCCCTGCTGCTATCAGGTCCAGCGTGGTTACTGGCCGCGCTTCGCGCGGCGGTACCCGCGCCCAAGTCACACGGTTCTAAAACTGCGGGTCCTTTACTGCCCTGGTAGCTGTGTAAAAATAAGGTAAATTTAGCTTATTTTGCCACTCAACTAAGTTATAATTAGCTTAGTTGAATTTGGTTTTTCCCTATGTACTTCTCGATTAGCTATCACTTTGCTCCTGCTCCGACTGATCGCGTGGACGTGGTTGTGTCGGAACAAACCGAGAGCGTTGGCCTTACTGCTATGGCCAATGGAACTCACCTGCAGCTGTGGCTGCGGCCAGAACACCTGCCCCAGGTTGAGCAAGCACTTACCGCGCTGTGGGCAATGCAGGATGAGCGCAAACTAAAAGCGGTCGAGCAGCCGCAGGAGGCAGCAGCGTAGCACCTGGTGCAAGGTCAGCGAAAAGGAACTAGAAGCTTGATAGGCGATGGGGATTACCTATCGCCTATTACCTGTTGCCTTTACTCAATAAGCCAAATTGGACTTAAGATAAGCTGATTAAAACTTATGATAACCACCAATCCAATGGCTACATCTGCCAAACAGAGCAGAGCTATTTTTGACACCATCGCTACTGAAGCCGAGAACCGATGGGGCGATCGCTGGGTGGCAAACCTGGTGAGACGCTACTGCGAAATCGAATCCATGGAAACGGGCGAGGAGGTCAAGCCCGTTAATCGGCGATCTTCCTGCTAAGAGCCTTCGAAGAAGGCTCAGGGACAGTAGAGACAGTGACCCGACTCTGTGCCGCAATTGATGAGGAGATGCAACTGGTTCTCACCCGTCAGGAAATCAAACAGAGGCCAATCATGAATACCAAAGAACTAACTCAGATTGTTACTGCCCATCAAACCGCCATTGCCCGACATGAGCAGTGGCAGGCAGAACAGGAATCCGCATCCCGACGACATGATATAGAAATGAGTGAGGTTCGCGCTACCCTGGCAACGATCGCCTCACAGCAAGCGCTGAACACCCAGGAGATTAACAGGCTAACAGCGGGCATGATTGACCTGCGGGACCAGGTATCCAACTTTGTTCGAAGCCAGGAGCAACCGGGAACACCCAAAGCCCAATAATGGGGCACACTAAACGCACCAAAGCTTATACACCCTGATTTCATACCCCGATCCACAGGAAGCAGCGATCGGGGTTTTCATGCCCGCTTTTTCTAGGGCACCAAAAACCCCGATCGCTCAGGCAGAATCGCTATTTTGAATTTGAATCAGAATTTTGAAGCTGTTGGGAATCATTCATTGCACACCTTCCAATCGGTCTGTGATTGCTCTGAGAAGCCGTACCAGCTCACGCAAACTCATAACCTTGATTTGTTTATCGATTGGGAGAGAGGAACCAACCTCACGTCCATACAGATAAGCAACAAAATCCTCTGGGCGCTGACCCCGTTTAGCTGCAAGCTTTTCGAGATTCTGCAGATTTGGGGTATTAGTCCCAGACTCCCACGCAGAAACAGTCGATTGGGCAACCCCAACTCTTTACCAAATTTGCGTTGAGATCGACCACCGCGAAGGTCGATCACCGCTTTTGATAATCGATCAAGCGCAGACTTATCCAAGCACAAGCCTTTATCTACAGAGTTTCTAGGTTGATCTTGCAACAAAGTGTTAATTATTTAATGAAATAATCGTTGATCGATTAGATTGAACGAATGAAAGATCGTTCGTTTTGAACGGAAAACAAATCATGAGTCAAATCACGACAACGACAGGCGAGAAGCGCCAAACCTACACCATACGGCTCAAGCCATCCCTCAAGAAAAGCGCCGAATTACTGGCAGTCGATCAGGGGAAAAGCTTAAGCGCCGTGCTGGAGGAAGCTTTACTGGCGCATCTTCGACGGACTGCCTGATACCCATTCACAGAAAAATCCCCGCAGTCACGCGGGGAAGTCTTTACCTATAACTGCATCATGACAGAAAGATTCATTCGACTCCCGGCATCTACAGTTGCCTACGCACGAACGCGCAAACTATCCGGTCTGCAGTACGAACTCTGGCTCTATCTCTGCGAACTGGACCCCTTTGGAGATCGGTGGGTTGATATCCCAGCACCCTCGGAAGTCGCTACCGTCTTATGCTGTGACATTCGAACCGTCGAGCGAGCAGCCCGACGATTACAGGATTGCGACCTGTTCGACTTCCAAATAAAAACCTGGAAAGCCAGGAACACAGCCCCTTTGAGCTTTGTTGAAGAAAATTCTCTCGGCAAAGGGATCCAAAAGTCGGCAAATCGATCCAAAAGTCGGCAAATAGATCCAAAAGTCGGCAATGGGATCAAAAGATCCAAATTTCGGCAAATGGATCCAAACGCCGAGATAGAAGCCCCGCTGGGAGAGGGTTGCAGAAATGGCAATGTACCAATAACAGATCAAACTTTGTTAACTAAACAAATTGGTACGAAAGGTACGAGCGGAGGCGCAGAGCGCCATTGACAATGAGGGGATTGGTACGAGCCAGGACTCACTAACTACAGAGCTTCTAGCCCTTATTTCGGAGTTTGGGCTTCGCCCAAATCAAACCATCCAAACAGCCCTCGCAGAGTTGCAACAACGGGCAGACGGCCCCGCCGCGCGTCGTGCTGTGGAAAACGCACTGTCAGCCCTGGCAGAACAGAACAAGGTAGGAGTAGTCCGGAATCCCGGAGGATTCTTCGTTGCAGCATTGCGGCGAGGGTTTACCAGCAACCAGGGGAAACTGGTTGCTCGGCAACGACGGGAGCGTGGCGAGGTCATCAAAGCGCCCGATGTAATGCAAATCGAATATCAAATCGACCACTACATCGTTAAAGAAAGACGGCTCGATTGGGCACTGGCAAAGCTTCAAGAGCTGTGGGAGCAAGGATGGCATGAAGCGATCAAGCACCTGATAGCTAGTCGCAAGGATTGGGGTTTCACTATCACGGATAGAGGGGTAACAGCAAATGAAGGCAACACTCACAGCTAGTTTTGGAAGTGCCAGCGCACCAATAGTTCTGGCAAAACTGGAACAGTGGACCGAGTTCCTGCAGGCCGAAGGAATCCAGGCATCGTTCACCGTTGAAGACGAGGTAGCAGGCCCAATGACCGATATGCACACGGTTCTAGAATCCTTCGTTGAAGGCATCGAATCAGGTTCACCCGCTGATAGGTTAGAAGCAATCACCGATCAGCCACGCGAGGAGGATTATGAAGTGTGCCCCGATTGTGGAGGAAGCGGAGTCAACGGGTATGAGGGAGATCCAGACTTGAGCTTGACCGACCAATGGAACGACAAACCATGCAGAGTTTGTGGGGAACTGGCTATGTCTGAATACCTCCCCATTGATGAGGCCGCAAAGGTGCTTGGTAAAGGTTATTCGCGCAGTAGTATCCTTCGCAGAATTGATGAGGAGTGGATCGAAGGTGTTCACTGGATCGACGATCGCCGCTCTGGCACAGCCTACCGCCGCATTAAAATCAACGTCGAGTCGGTGATGGAATGGCGCAAAATCCCGGCTGCCAAGAGAGCACCTGCGGAGAAGAGATGATGAAACAGTGGTATAGATGCCCACCTGCTGGAACTGGCACAGAAGGACGGTGAAGCAGGCGTGAAGGAGCTTGAACGCAGACGAGAAAAAGCACTGCTATTACTGCCGGAGAAGTGACATGAATGATGAAATGGACTTGGGAACCTGCTGCGCCTGCCAGAACCCTGACAAGCATGTACGGAACATCATCAGTCTACCCTTTCGAACTCCCTACGGTTTCGGCTGGGGCTGCTTTCAGTGCGGGTTGCCGACGGAAGGAGCGATCGCGGTGGTCTGTGACGAGTGCCTGAAGTCGAACGCTGAGATTCGGGAGTTCGTCAAAGGGGAAGCACTGAAGCACCAACGGGCACCCATGAGCGAATTGACGGAACCGTTTGAGCATGATTTGAGCAAGCATCCAGAAGTGAATGAGCCGGAAAGAGCGGAGCTTGAGGAGATGGGCGTGGAGTTTGAGGATGATCCAGTGGTTTTGTATGACCCAGAAACTGGACCCGTGACCGACTCGCAATTGAGACGGATTGTTGAGGAGGTGGCACAGCGGCGGGAGCCACAAACGGTTGAGGTTCACAACGTCTACACTCTCTACGAACTGAACCTAGACGGCAGCACGGCTGAGCAGAAGCTGGTCTGCTTCAACCGTCCTCAGGACTGGGGTGATTCAAACCGCTGGCACTATCACCGCTGCAAGACGGAGTTTGAATCTAACGGCACTCGCTATATTAACCACTGCCACCTCTGGCAGGAAGTTGAGCGTAATCCGGTAGCAGCGTTTCAGGCGATCGCACCCTACCTGTTCATGGTGCTGCAACCGGGAGGCAAGCCAGAGCTATGCGGCAGGGACTTTCTGGCAGAGGAGGATTTTTGGCAGCGATCGTGGGGTGATATGCCGCCTGTGTTTGAGGATCGGGACGAGTGGGATTACGACCCGTACCCGGACGAGGCTGAGCAAGACCCGATTCCGGTTGGCGGGCGACTCTACTGCTGGCGGGTGTGGCATCCGGATCAAGAACAGGCAGTAGAAGCGGCACAGGAAACCCCATTCCCAGAGCCGCCTTTCCCTTCAGCGTCGTATTTATACAGCCTGACGAAGGAAGGCGACCCTGGCGGTAGCGGTGAATTCACCGTGCGAGATGACGAGGATCAGCCTCTATACGGCTTTGTATTTGGCACCCATCTGGAGAACACCCCTACCCTGGCTCAGTCGTGGGTAGAGAAGGGCTGGCAACTTGAGAGCTTGGGTGCCATGACCAGGCTTGCAAATTAGGAGAGTGCTGATGTCAAGCGACACGTGCCGCGTTCGTGGCATTGGCTCGGAGATGGGTCATAAAGCCGGAGGCTTCAGGCGATCGCAGCGCCACATCACCGCGTCAAACGCCTTCTGATGAGTCTCCTTCCTAATCCATCGGTGATAGGTTCGCTCATGCACGGTAACGCTATGCCCCATTTGCATGGCCGCTAGCGCATAGGGAATATCGCATTCCAATGTCCGAATCGCCCAGGCATGGCGCATGTCCAGCGCGGTAAAGGGAAAGCGATCCTGGAAGTAATGGCACCAGCGCTGAGTATAGCCACTGTGAGAGCCGCTTTTACAGGAGGCAGCTGCGGCGATCGCAACTCAAACTGATCCACCCATTCGGGATAACACGCCCACACCAAGCGCCGCCCGGTCTTGCCTTGCCTCACTGCCACCATATACCCGCCTTGCTGCAGCTCCTCTGTATCCAAATAAAAGCTCATGGGAGCGCAGCCCGAAGGTTGCCACCATGCCAAAAGCCCATCGCCAGCCCAAATCAGGCACCTGGTAGAAGCACTCTGCAATCAGCTTGTCACTCGGAATATCACGCGGCTCTACCTCACTGGCTGAATAGTTGCCCCGCAGATGGCTGAAATCCACGCTTTCTAGACCTGCAAACTTCCCCAGCCGTTCCAGAGCCAGTGCGTAGCGTCGCTGATTGCGAGAGTTGGGGTTGCTTGCCTGCACATCCAGAATCACCTGTCGAAGTAGATCAACCGTCAGCGGCGAGTCAGCAGGCAACTTGGAGAAAACGTTGTGATAGTCCGATCGCCACGTTTCAGGCTCAACAGAACCCTTAAATTCCTTGCTGTATCGCTCAACCCAGTCGCCCACCGTGAGGATGGGTTGAGCACCTTCAGACGACCACTTCCCCAATCAAATGATCCATTCTGCAGTTCCGCACCCAGCAGCCGTGCCTTACGCTCTGCCAATTGCACTCCAGCAGCGTTAGCAGGCACACCCAACGCGATCGCCCATCGGTTATCCTTACGAACCACTCCAGGCTTAGGAGGCAGGGTTGCACGCAGCGAGAGCGTGTCTCCCCGACGAATGATCCGAACGCCTACCTTGCCAGCCTTCAGCCGCCCATTAGCTTGAGCAATTCTCGTGTCAATGTCTGCCACTGTGCCCGATTTTGTATCCGTTTTCGTGGCTAATTCTGACACAATCTGAGCTAATGTGACACTATCTGAAATAATTAGAACCCTCGCTACAATCAGGGTTTCAGATTGAAATTTTGAAAGGCGGCACCCAGATTCGAACTGGGGTAAAGGTTTTGCAGACCTCTGCCTTACCACTTGGCTATGCCGCCAGCCTAATGAACAACCGAATTTAGAGTATACCAAATTGAGCTATCGATTAGTCCAATTGAATTATTTGGTTCGGAAATAATTTTTGGCTATCAATGTCTGTAGAGCCTTATTTAAAGTTAATTCTCTGAGAATGGTTTGACTCTCGGATATTGAAGTAAACGTTGAAGCGAGTTAAAGATTTTTAGAATCATCGCTAGAAAAGGCTTGCCTGATGACTTGCCTGATGTGATTAGGATCACTATGAAAGCGGTAATTGATCGCAGACTACCAGGAAGGTCAGAAGTTATTCTAGGCAATTAAAGGTTCAGTGTTTACGTTAATCAGCCCCAACTTCGCTCCAGATTCTGCCGTTTAATTCTTCTCTTCTGTCCCGGTGAATTTTGACCGCTATGACCTCGCCTTCCCCCTGCATGTAGTGCAGATCACTGATATTCATCTGTTTGAGCATTCCAATCAACGGCTGCTAGGACTCTCAACGATCGAATCGTTTCAAGCGGTGTTGGAACAAGTCTCTGCACTGGATCCGAAACCCGATCTTCTCCTGCTGACGGGAGATTTATCGCAGGACGGAAAGCCTGAGTCTTACAAAATCTTGCAAAATTTGCTTCTTCCTTTGGGAATTCCAACGTACTGGTTGCCCGGTAATCACGACTGTTTTGCCACAATGGAGCCGATTCTCAAAGTTCCACCTATCTTTCCCCAGAAAGCATTTCAGGTTGGTGGTTGGTCGTTTCTGCTGCTGAACTCTCAAGTGCCAAATTGTGTACACGGTCAGCTTTCTCCACCAAGTCTGGAGTGGTTGGACCAACAGTTACAGGCTGTAAAAGAAAGTCCAACAATAGTAGGGTTACACCATCCTCCCTTTATTGTTGAGTCGGACTGGCTTGATAGCAGCACGCTGCAAAATTCGCAGGATCTTTTTATGTTTTGGATCGGCATCCTCACGTCAAATTAGTTCTTTTTGGTCATATTCATCAGGACTACAGCAATTCAAGACGAGGTGTGCAGTATCTCGGAACGCCTTCAACCTGTATTCAATTTGAACCTCACAGCTCAGATTTCGCGCTAGATCGCGAGAAACCGGGTTTTAGATTGTTACACCTTTACCCCGACGGAACTTGGTGGACAACGGTCGAACGGACAAGCTATTCTTTCGAGCCTGATTTGGCTGCAACGGGGTATTAGGGGAAAGGATAAGGGATAAAGGGGAACGGATAAAGGATAAAAGGGGTTGGTCGGGTTAGTCTTGCTCTTTAGGTTTTCTGTACCTACCAGGGATTTCCAATCATGGTGAAAGCGGACCAGTAATAGGGTGGGAAAGCTGTTGATCGCGAATATTCAAACTTTCGGCGGGAAGGGGAATTCCGTCTCCCATCCCCGGTCCTTTTAAGCGACCGTCCTCAACAATAACTTGGCCATTTGCCATTGCTAGCTGTGCTTGCCGAAGTGCCTCCGCTTTGATTCTGGCGGTCCTTAAATCCCTATAAAATCCGGTCATCAGGGCGGTGGTTGCAGCATCACTGACATACCAGAGGCTAGCAACGGCGGTTTTAACACCCGTTTGAACGGCCAGACCACCAAAGCCTAATTCTGCATCACGATTGCCAAGAGCGGTTGCACAGGCACTCAGCACTAATAGCTCAATCTGGGGTTGTTTAATCCGAGCTGGCGGACTTGATTTAACCGCAGTTTCTGGTTCCAGAATTGAATGTAGGAATTGCTGATTGCACCGGATTGGAAGTCGGCATGGGTTGCCAGGTGGATAATTCCGTAGGGCTGCTGTTTTCTGAAAGTTTTCAGGTTGTCTAATGTCACATTCGTGTTCAAAGCCTCTCGTCCTGTCCAAAGTTTGTTAACGAGAGTGGACACTTCCACAGGGACCGCAGGCAGGGGTGGTTGCTCCTGGGTACTTTCTGAGATGCCCATGCCCAGTACTTGAACGTCGCGGATGTTGCGGTAGCGGGTGTCGGTGAGGCTGAGGCTGGGCATTACCCCAATGCTGAATTTTTCGATTAAAAACCCTTTTCCGTCATGCAGTGCGGCAACTGGGAGCGATCGCAATCCCGCATCCATGAGAAACACCAGGTTGTTGATTCCGCGTGCCTGTAAGTCGGCGGCGATCGGCGCAATCATCCACTGATAAAGCTGCTGGGACAAGCCTAAATACGTGATGGCGCGAGTTTTTCGAGGGTCGGAGACTTCGGAGCGAAATTGCTGAGCCAGAGGCAATAGCTTTGCTCGCGTTGCTGCTGAAATTCGCTTTCGGATGGGGTTTCCGTGAGCGGTGACAACCACCAACTCTAGCTGGTCACTGTCTAATTCCTGGCTCGTTTCGCCAAAGGCATAAAGTTCTGGAACAAAACTAATGTAAAGGAACGCAGGTTTCGCTCCGGTTTCCCGTTCAATATCTTGGGCAACTTGTTGTTGTTCATCCAAACTCTTGAGGGGTTTGGGAGACAGCCCCAGATAGGACTCGTACTCACCGGAGAAACTTCGGTCAGGTGTATCGGAATCAAGCCCCTCTAGAGGTTTTCCACCAACAAGCTGGGGAGGAATTGGATTTGCATTGAAGTCCTTCCGTAGGTCAGGAGGTTGGGATGGTTGGGGAGTCGGCTCCTTTACAGGCGGCTCAGCAACATTGACCCGAACCTGAACCGGAGCGGACTGGGAAACGCCGTCATTGGAGATGATGGTGAAGGCATCCAGTAAGCCGATTGCATCGGTGGGTGGAGTGTACACCAGTACATCTCCAGGGGACAGGGTTGTGCCGGGGGCCACTGAGATTCCGTTGCGAGTTAGCGTTGCACCGGCGGCGATCATCACAATTTGAATCGTGTTGTTATCGGTGTCAATATCATTCGATGTAGGGTTCAGCGAGGCGTAGGAAATGGTAAACGATTGGTTTTTCTGGGCACCAGATAGTTGAGTGTTAGCGGTTAGAACCGGAGGCGTATTGACGGAGCTGATTGAAATTCTGGGCGGTAGGGGATTGGATGTTGGGCCGCCATTTGGAGCCACTGCAAAACTGCCTGTAGAAAGAGTTGAGGGTCTGCATCAAGCGCTCCAGCGGAACCATTGATTGAGAAATCTCCCACGATAAAGGGTGCGTTGGTTATTCCGCCGCCGTGAGTGATAGAAATTGAACCACTGGTACTGGGACCATCCCCGTGCCGATCGTAGAAATGCTGGCGTCTTGCTCTGCCGCATCTAGGAACGTTGACAACAGGCGAATGGCTCCTGCACCAGTCGTAGTCAGGCTGACATTGCCACCTGTTCCGCCGCTGTAACCGGTACCTTCTGCAACGATCGAATTTAAAGTAATATCGCGAGCGGAGTTGATAGTGACATTGCCGCCCGTCGGAACACCAGACCCACGCCCGCTGCTGTTTAAAGCTCCGGCAGAAACGGAACCGCTGGTGCTGGTCAGGTTGATGTTGCCGCCAATTCCCGGAATGATTGCTTCTGAAAAGAAGCCATTGGATGAAGTATCAATGTTTCCCAGAGATAAACTACCGCCTGTGAAAGTAACGGCTCTGCCCGAGGCGAGGATAGTATCGGTGGGATTCATCGTAATGGCACCACCCGCCTCAAACGAAATGGTTCCTGTGCCTCCTTCAAAGTTCAGAGTACCGAGGGTGTTAAAGGTAATGCTGTTAGTTGCCTGAATTCGAACATTGGTATCCCCGGATAAACTTTCTAATTCGCTTTGAAAAATGGTGGTTGGACCTGCATCTGCGAACAAAACCTGACCCGTAAACCCACTGGAGCCTGTTCCAGCGGCGATCGTAATATCTGCCGGATCGAGCAATAAACTACCCGGATTGCCCTTAGGAGCGCTGGCATCCACACTGCCCTGATAGTTCAAATTCTGCTTGCCCGATACTTCTACCAATCCGCCATTTCCAGATTGAGCGCCGCCGCGAGCGTTAATTGTTCCAAGAAACTGCGTGTTTTTATCCGCCCAAACAATTACTCGTCCACCATTGCCGTTTTGGAGGCTGTTTGCATTAATGACCGAGGCAGAATCCACGGATGTTTTCAACGCATTCGGAACAGTTCCCTTGCCCTGGTAATCTCCGCCGATCAGAACGGTTCCACCATTACCAACTCCAGATGCATTGATGCTGGCGTTAACGACTCCAACCTGATTGCCTAAAAGCTGAACCGTGCCTCCCGTTTGACCTGCCGTACTAACCGTGCCAGAAACCAGGGTAGTTCCTGCTGTGGTTGGCAAATTGGGGCTTACCCTGTCAGTCGAATAGTGCCATCAGCGTTTACAGTTGCGCCTATGGCATTACCGATGTTGCCACCCGTCAGGAGTTGAGCGAGAGAGGGAGGGGAAAGGGGAGAGGAGGCAGAGGGGGCAGAGGAAGAAAGGGGAGAAATTTCGAGGCTCAGTAAGCTTCCTGGCTGGCTGAGACGGACCAATTTCTCTCCCGGAACCGCCATGATTGTGATCTGGCCGTCGGGCGCGGTGAGTTGTCCGGCGTTAAGCACGGTTCCACCCAGCAACGATAGCGTTTGCCTATAATTAACCGTCAGATTGCCCGCATTGACGATCGCCCCGGTTGATTGACTGCAAACTCAAATGCAGTTGGATTGCCAGTCAGATTTATGTAATCTGAAGGACCGATCGCGTCAAACCAATGTTGTCCCCCAAATCCAATCCCCGTTGCTGTTGTTGCCATGAACGAGGCGGGCACATTCAGGCTGGCATTAGGACCAAACACGATGCCTGCCGGGTTCATGAGATACAGATTGGAGGTCCCACCTGTGACTTTGATCAGTCCATCAATTACGGAGGGGCTGCCCCTGTAATTCGACCCAGAATATTTTGAATCTGGGGATTGGAGAGGAAGTTGGCGATCTGTCCCTGGTTGAGGCCAAATTTCTCAAAGCTATGGAACAGGTTGGCACCATTGCCAGACAGTTGGCCGCCACCAATATTTAACTGATTGCCGTTCGGTGTCACGATCGTATTTGTGCCATCACTTGCCGGAACGATAGACTGCGCCTGAACGGATGTCGCGCTCAATAAAGCGGCAAACGGAAGCGCTACTAACAGTCCGCCTGCACTCGCCGCAATGCGAGGATTCCAAACTGGCTTACGAAATACCCCAATCTCCTTCCTCCCAACTCCCGACTCCCGACTCCCGACTCCCGACTCCCAAAACTCTTTACGCCGCAGAACAAATCGCCCCTCGGACGTTACCTTAATCGCATATCGATCAGCTAACCCCCGACGCTGTAGTGCGTTAGCGATCGCCCGTTTTGACCAGACAAGGCGCTGGTGTCCGGCTTGCGCGGAGCGGCTCTGCAAATGACTGCGGTAGTAATAAAGCGGTTTTTTGACCCGCCGCACCTGAGTCACTTCTGAGAGGCGCAGACACAAATCGTAGTCGTAGACGAACTGAAACGAGTCATCAATTCCGCCTGCCCGATTAAAAGCATCGCTGCGGATCAGGCGAAAGTGAAAGGTCATGAAGTTGACCAGTAATTCTTCCGGTGAAAAGGGAGTGTGGCAGCGACTCCCATAGCCCGTAATCTGCCCGCTTGCATCAATGTCGAAATAGTCGGTATAAACCAATCCGGTTTCTGTATGGGCATCGAGTACAGCCGCCGTTTCTTCTAAAGCTGAAGGGGCTAGGCGATCGTCACTGTCTACCCAACCGATGTAATAACCACTGGTTTCGGCGATCGCAGCTTTGCGAGCACCCGCGATTCCTTGATGGTTGGCAGCTACAACCCGGATGCGCTCGTCCCGTTGGGCATAGGAACGGGCAATGTTAACAGATCGATCCGTCGAACCATCATCCCAAATCAGAAGCTCAAAGTCCTGGTAAGTCTGGTTCAGCACACTCTCAATGGCTTCACTGAGATACCGCTCCCGGTTGTAATTAGTAATGACGATCGATATCGAAGGCGACATAGTGTACTCCGGCGAATTTGGATCGGTTGCTAGAACCCAGCGAAACTTCAGGCTTCAGCAGTTATCGTGCGATTCCCCATAAAAGAATATGGTGTTGTGGGAATCGAAGAGTGCCCACTGTGTAATTTCCCTGAGCAGACGACAAATCCGGTAAATCGGGACTCAAGGTTTGGTAGATGGCTATCGAAGCGCTTTGAATCAATCGAAATGCTTCCCAACGATCGATTCAACTGAATTTGGTGCAGGCCGAATACTAAATTAACCTCTCTACATGGCAGTGTCAGTGAATTTTCGAAATCTCTGGCCGCAATATTGACATCATTTGTTACTAAACGAGCCGAAATCTAAAAACAGAGAAAAAGACGGCCATTTTGTTCAGATTTGCGGTAAATTTAGCAATACTTTTGTACCAAACTTTCCGCGGTAGAAAAGTGAGCATTTTCTAGACCTTCAGTGAACACTGAAATCAGGCGCTTTGATGCTCCACTGGCTGTGCGTGCAATCTCCCACCTTCTTGATTTGAACGATTTGTGCTCAATCGAACCCCTTCCCACTCGACCGCCTCTCTTTCCAGCAAGCTACCCGACCAACGGTGGCGTATTGCGCCAACTCAGACAGAGCAGGCATGGCAGATCGCTCAAGATACGAATCTATCCCCCTTCTGGCTCAAGTTCTGCTAAATCGGGGAATTGACTCCTCTGAACAAGCACAAACATTTCTTAATCCGGAACGTCAGACGCTACCGTCTCCGTTGGAAGACTTTTTTGATCTGCCGCTAAGTCTGGAATTGCTGATCAACGCCATTAACAATCGTCAGCGGATTGCTATCTGTGGGGATTATGACGCAGATGGAATGACCAGCACTGCATTGCTGCTACGGGCACTACGGTTTTGGGGGCACGGGTGGATTATGCCATTCCCAGCCGTATGAAAGAGGGATACGGTATCAATCAACGAATTGTTGAAGAGTTCTACGACGAAGGTGTTGAGTTAATTTTGACGGTTGATAACGGCATTGCTGCACGCGAACCGATCGCTCGTGCTAGAAAGCTTGGTCTGACCGTCATCATTACGGATCACCACGACCTCCCTCCCGAACTTCCTCCCGCGAATGCCATTCTCAATCCCAAACTAATTGCGGAGGATTCACCCTACCGAGGTTTGGCAGGGGTTGGCGTTGCCTATGTTCTGGCAGTCTCATTGGCACAGAGTCTGGGCAAGTCGCAGGGCTTAAGCCATTCGCTGCTGGAACTCTTTACCCTGGGGACGATCGCAGATCTAGCTCCGCTTACTGGCGTCAACCGACGCTGGGTCAGACGAGGATTGCAGCTCTTACCGAAGTCTCGGTTAGCGGGTATTCAGGCTCTCATTCAGGTCGCTGGCCTCAGTGGCGCAAAGGACTTAAAGCCAGAGGCGATCGGGTTTCGCCTGGGGCCTCGCATTAACGCTGTCGGACGATTAGCCGATCCGCAAATTGTGATTGAACTACTGACGACCGATGACCCTGGTGTAGCGTTAGAACGGGCAATGCAGTGTGAGCAGATTAACCAGCAGCGCCAGAAACTGTGCGAACAGATTGAGCAAGAAGCGATCGCCTGCTGCGAGCAGGATGGGAACCACCTTCAGAACGATCGGGTGCTGCTGTTGGTACAACCCAATTGGCACCACGGCGTTATTGGAATCGTGGCCTCTCGACTGGTAGAGCGCTACGGCGTACCCGTTTTCATTGGCACCTATGAAGATGAGGCAACGGATTTAGTGACCGATGAAGCAGAAGATTCAACAACTCCATCCGTTTCATCCGCTCCATCCGTTTCATCCGCTCCATCCGCTCCATCCACCGCCAACGTTCGTGGTTCGGCCAGGGGCATTCCCGAATTTCATGTGTTTGAGGCACTGGAATTTTGTAAAGACTATTTGGAAAAACATGGCGGACATCAAGCAGCAGGAGGGTTTTCCCTTAAAAGCGAGAATCTAGAAACGTTTCGATCGCACCTGCAAACCTTTGCTCATCAATGCCTTGAACCCGAACATCTCAAGCCGCTTGTTGAAATTGACGTTCAGGCATCTTTAGATCAGATTAGCTTCAGCCTGTTTGCTCAAATCGATGCTCTACATCCCTGCGGAATTGCCAATCCCGATCCGGTGTTTTGGTCTTCCAATGTCCGAGTTTGTGAGCAGAAGCTGATTGGCAAGGGCCATCTGAAGCTGACATTGCAAGATGAAACGCTGAATACAGGTCAAAAATTTCAAGCGATCGCCTGGCGTTGGGGTGAGTACTACCCCTTGCCAAAACAGTTGGATATTGCCTATCGCCTCCGAACAAATGAATGGAATGGCGAAATTTCGCTCGAACTGGAACTGGTTGGAGCAAGACAATCATCCACTTGCGTTCCAATCACCGAATTTACCCACAAGCAAAAAATCTACACCTGTAACGTTGCTCAAAACGGCAATAATAAAGAGCTACAGATCCAGAACTCTCAGGGAAAGGTTCTAATCGTTCAGCAAGGGCAGAAAATTGGGACGTTGATAGAAGCCCGATCGGGCACCAAGCAGGTCAATGTCTGCCAGCCGCCGTTTTATGATCTGATTAAGGCAGCCCTAAATGCCCTGGAACAGAAAACGAATTTATAAACCGAAAACCGCTTGATAAACGGCTGTTTGGCACGCTGTCTTTGGGACGACTTTTGCGACCTCTCCTGTTCATCTACGTTGCGATAGGGGTCTATGGCTACTTCTTCTCCAATCACCTGATTTTTCAACCCCAACCTGCTAGCTACCAGGATAATCACGATTATCCTGGTAGCTACAGCAAATAAAGCAACCATCTCGGCTCTGTATTTGTCCAATTCGGGCGCATTCTACTGCTAATCCCGGCGTATTCTACACACGGCTGTACAGTTATGGCAATGCAAGATTTAGCAGACATACGCCCTATTTTGGAGCAGCTACACAACGTTGGTTTTGCCGTGTTTGCCTACGATTACCAGGGCTATGGCACCAGCCAAGGTAAGCCCTCTGAACAAAATGCTTACCGAGATATTGCTTCGGCTTACCAGTACCTGACAGCGCAACTCAAACTGCTGCCCGAGCGCATCATCGTCTATGGACGATCGATAGGAGGTGGTCCCAGTGTTGAACTGGCAAGCCATCAGCCAGTTGCAGGATTAATTCTAGAAAGTACCTTCACCAGCACTTTTCGCGTCATTACTCGCGTTCCCCTCTATCCCGTTGATAAATTCGCGAATCTCAGCAAACTTTCTTCAATACACTGCCCGGTACTTATAATCCACGGAACTGACGACCACACAATTCCCTTTGAGCAAGGGCAAGCGCTTTTTCAACAGGCCAATCAGCCGAAACGATTCTTAGCCGTAGAAGGGGCGGATTATAACGATGTAATAAGCGTTGCTGGAGACCGCTACATCAAAGCGCTTCGCGAGTTTACCAGGGCGATTCATCCGATTACTGAAAAAAGTCATAGAAAACCATATACTTTTGTTAACTTTCTTAAAAGTGCACTCAAAGGTCGATAAAATAAGCTCTTGTCACGGTTTGTTAGCAGCTTAATTTGGATTCGGAGGGGTAATGGATTTTATCAACGACCTGGTAAGCGTATTTGGCGGCATCAACTGGGAAGCGATCGTCCAGCTTACAATGGTGGCAGCAATTATGATTTCCGGTCCCGTTGTGATTTTTCTGTTAGCAGCTCGCGGCGGCGACCTGTAATTTACGATCTATTGTTTTTCACTCCACATCTTTCGAATTAGAAGGCATGGGGAGCGAAGCCAAAAAAGTTTCTAAACCTATTGAGAGAGTAGTGATTAGCCCGACTTAACGTTGGGCTTTTTCATGGCTAGTCATTTTTATGCCTTCGCCTTTCACCCATGCCAATCACCTATTGCCATGGCCGTTCTTCTTACTTTGACCTGCAATAGCGATCGATCTCCTGCCCCAACTGAATGCCCTGGGTAGTGCTTCCTTCAAGGGTTGATATTGTTTTATTGGCAGCCGCAACGTTTCCCGATTGGGCTTCACTCAATGCCCGCTGTAAAAGGTTGCTTGCATTTCTAACAAACTTGGCGTAGCGCGATCGCAGCGAAATCAACGTTGGATCCCTCATTGGAATTGCTTCAAGGTCCGTCGCAAACTGATTGTAAAGTCCAATCAAGCGTTCCACATCTCTGACATCTTTGCGTGATGTGGTTTGTTTCATCAAACCGGACATCTGACGAACGAAGCTTAGGGCCACCGTTTCAAACTGCCGACACTCTGCTGCTTTACTGCTAGTACTGGTTCTGGGAGTGCTGGTTCTGGGAGTGCTGGTCGAGGTAGGGGTGGAAACCGTAGGCCCAGACGACGTTGAACGTCCTCTCGTCGGAGATGGACCACACAAAGTAGAGAGGTTGGAGATTCGACCAGAGGCATCTTGAACGTAGCAAGGGTAATCAGGTTCCTGTGCGGGCCTCGCCGTCACAACACCTGCTGGAACCAGGCACGACGTCCCAATAATTGCCGCTACCAGATGAACAGACTTCAACATAACGTTACGTTAGATCCAATTTCTTCCTAGTCTGCCCACTTTGGCACTCGTTTGATTACAGCGGCAAGAAAATAGGGCTTTTCCGTTTGTAGCAGGTGTCAGATGTTAGGGGTCAGGGGTCAGGGAGCAACCAGACTTTAGCAAAGGGGTTCAGCACCGCAAGATGTCCTAACTTCTATGGCTATAGCTGCGGTCCATTCTTATCTTTCTGTCCCTTATTCCCTCTCTTCTGACCCGTCCTTTTTGAAGGGTAAATCGCGATTGATTGCGTCCATTTCACGCTGTTCTAATTCATTGACTTCACTGATATATGATCGGAAGATTTGGGCAAGTCGGGGATTGTAAAAGCGATGAACAGAATAATTGGGGGTCGCCGGAAAACCACGCCGCTTTTTGTGACGTCCGCCCGCGCCAGGGTCAAACATCTGAATACCCTGTGAAATAGCCCAATCGATCGGCGTGTAGTAGCAAGCATCGAAGTGCAAACAGTCGATTTCTTGAAACGACCCCCAATAACGCCCATATAAATTGGTGCCTTTGGCCAGACAGAAGGACATTCCAACGGGCTGACGTGGATCGTGCTCACTGTAGGCCGCAATGAATACAACTCGATCGCTGTAACGAGAATGGAGCTGTTCAAAGAACTTGCGGGTAAGGTACTTGCTGCCCCACCAGCCAAACTTGTCGCAGGTATCGCTATAGAAGTTGTACATCAAGGAGAAAAGCGGCTTCGGAATATCTTCTCCAGTAAGGGTTCGGAGTTGTAGTCCGGCCTTCTCTACAGATTTACGCTCCCGCTTAATATTGCGTCGTTGATTCGCGTTAAAGGCTCCTAAATAATCGTCAAACGTTTGGTAGCCTTGATTCTGCCAGATAAAACTGTGGTGCAACCAACTGCTGAAGCCATGCCGTTCAATAACAGGTCGCCACTCCGGATCAACGTAAAGGAAGTTGCAGCCCGAAATGGAATTGCGATCGCAGAAATGGTCAATTTCGCTCACCATTAACCCGGTCAGCTCATCCTCATCTTCTCCGGGCGCAATCAGGAAGCGGTAGCCCTCTGCTGGCGTAAACGGTGACATTCCCAACAGTTTGGGATAGTACTCAATTCCCAAGCGGGCCGCCAAGTCTGCCCATTGGTGGTCAAACACAAATTCCCCATAGCTGTGCCCTTTAACGTAAAGGGAGCCGCCGCAATCAGCGTGCGATCGCGCCACACCGTCAGGTGATTCGGCAACCACCCCGACCGAGCCGTTGCGCTACCAGACGTTTCCATATTATTGAGCCATTCCCACTCAAAAAAGGCGTCTTGAGCGGTATAGCCAGCGCATCCCATTCGGCCTGTGGGACTTCAGCAATTCGATTAATCCACGCGATCGAGTAGCGAAGCTTCCGTTGGTCCAACATACGTCGTATTAAGAACTTCATACAGCGTAATACATTTGAACAAAAGGGATTGGAGTGAGGAGTGAGGGATGAGGGATCAGGATAAACGAAATTCCCCTGTTCTATTGCCTAATGCCCAAATCCCTGTACTCTACTCTCTCCCATGGGCTAGTGCAAAACTCCCTTTCATCCTTCACCCGTCCCCATCCCTCCCCTTTCATGCCTCATCCCTCATCCTTCATCCCTTCCTTCTCTCTCCCATGTCTCTCCCTGTGGCAAGATAATTAGGGTTGCCTGCTTCTGCGATCGCGTCGTTGGAACAGGTCTGGAGTTCCCAAACGTATGCTGAACTTGAGCAATGGTAGATATGCAATCAAACGGATTTGACCGCTTTAAATACTGGCTGAGAGCAGGGTGTCCCTCCTGTTGATGGTTGTCCTGTCGATAGGATTGAGCGCCGCAGCAAAGCGTCCCAGTAGCCTGCCTGCCGGAAATGCCATTACCGATGGTCGTGCGCTGCTGCGGTATGCGCTGCCGATCGACAACGCTCCAATACGCGACCTTCAGAAAAGCCTGGAAGATATTTCTACACAATTGAGAGCAAGTCGGCGTTGGGGAGCTGTTTCAGCGGATCTCAGTAGAGCCTCCAGAATTTTGAGTACGAGGGAGGCCGATTTGTTAGCCAGTATTCCAGAGGACAAAAAATCGAAGGCAGAAAATCTAATTGCTCAATTAAAGGACGGTATCACTAACTTCCAAAGCCTGGTGGAAACCAAAGATAGGGAACAAGCGTTGCAACAGCGCACCGCATTGCTCGACATCGTTGGGCAGCTTGAAGAAGACATGGTGCAAAAGTTCCCGTTTGAAGTTCCCGAAGCTTACAGCAATTTGCCTCAACTCAAGGGACGGGCAACGATCGAATTCACAACCGATAAAGGCAAAATAACGGCAGTTGTCGATGGTTACAGTGCTCCTGTGACCGCAGGTAACTTTGTCGATTTGGTACAGCGCGGCTTTTATAACGGTTTGCCGTTTACTCGGGCAGAAGAATCCTACGTCTTACAGGTGGGCGATCCGCCCGGTCCTGAAGTTGGTTTCATCGACCCGAAAACGAAGAAATATCGGGCAGTACCGCTCGAAGTTCTGGTACAAGGAGACGAAGCCCCTACCTATGGCATTACCCTAGAGGACGCTGGACGGTACAAAGATTTGCCAACTCTTCCCTTCTCGGCCTACGGAGCGTTGGCAATGGCACGCCCCGGTGATGATCCAAATGGCGGTTCCTCCCAGTTCTTCTTCTTCTTGTTTGAGCCAGAATTAACCCCAGCAGGGCTTAATTTGCTGGATGGGCGCTACTCTGTGTTTGGATACGTCGTTGAAGGCAAGGACGTTTTGGGGCAGCTAAAGGCAGGTGATAAAATTGAATCTGCAAAAGTCATTCGAGGCTTAAACAATCTGGTTCAACCCCAAACAGCCTGAGCCGATTTTTGATTCAGGAATCCTCAATCTAAAATCTCAAATCCCCAATCCAATTTCCCATGCCAGTTCTTGAATGGATGCTTATGGCTGGAGTGTTTCTGCTAATTGGTTATGCACTGATAAACACCGTCAGGGTTAACCAGCAACAGCAGCGCCTAGAAGGTGCATTCTATCGTCTGCTTGAAAGTGAGAACGGCAGCATTTCGCTGATTCAACTTGCCGTTACAGCCAAAGTTGATGCAGAGTTAGCGAAACGTTATCTGGATGGTCAAGTAAAGGCATTTAATGCTGAACTGGAAATTGATGCGGATGGAGATACTTTTATCGGTTTCCAAAACTGAAACCATTGCATGGGCAGTAAAGCAATTGTTTCCCTTGGGAACAATTAGAGCAGCCTAGCGGAAGAATAGTCAGGAGTCAGAGGCTAGAATGGCAATTTTTTGAACTCTAGCCTTCTGACTCTGGTTTATTTGTTCTGCTTGCTGCAGCCTATCTGACGACTCGTGTAGGATTTAAGGATTACGTTAAGCGAGTATGTAGCGATCGTTCATCACCTGTGAGTTTTACCTGTCGTGCAACGTCATCTCATTTATAAGTTCTTTATCAGACGCCTAACCTTAGACACGAGGTAACCTTGGATGGTTGAGAATCGCTTCCATGCGCCGATTACCCTAACTCCTGACGTCAAGCCCGACGACGAAGAATCCTATGTTGATTACTTCTACGATGAGCCGGGCAGCATGCCGGGAACCCTCACGATTCCTTCCGATGCCGAGCCTCCGGTTATTGTCTTAATTGATTACAACGAAGCAAAAGCCATTCGGTTGGAAGTTGAACAGCCAGAGGATTGTGCCCCCTATCTGGACAGCGAGTCTGTGTCCTGGGTTGATGTCAAAGGGTTGGGTAGCGAAAATATCCTGCAACGCGTTGGGCAGGTATTCAACCTGCACCCTCTCGTTCTAGAAGATGTGGTCAACGTTCCTCAACGTCCCAAGGTCGAGGAGTTCGACGATCAGCTACTCATCATTGCTCGCATGGTGACACTAAAAAAATTAGGAACAGGATTTGTCAACGAGCAGGTCAGCTTTATTCTGGGAGAACACTATTTACTCACCGTTCAAGAAGAGCCAGATTACGACTCGTTTGGACCTATTCGAGAGCGCATTCGCCTCAATAAGGGCACGATTCGTAAGCATGGAACTGATTACCTGGCCTACGCCCTCCTAGACTCGATCGTGGATGGCTTCTTCCCTGTTCTAGAAACTTTTGGAGAACAGCTTGAGGAATTAGAAGACGAAGTAGTTGCCAGCCCTACCCGCCAAACGTTGGAGAGAATTCATCAACTTAAGCGCGAACTGTTGATGTTGCGACGGGCAATCTGGCCACAGCGGGATGCCATTAATTCCCTGATTCGAGATGGCAGCGACCTGATTAGCCAGGATGTGCGAATTTATCTGAGGGATTGCTATGACCACACGATTCAAGTTCTAGACATGGTAGAAACCTACCGAGAACTTGCATCTAGCTTGATGGACGTCTACCTCTCCTCCGTCAGCAATAAGATGAACGAGGTAATGAAATTTCTTACCGTCATGTCATCCATTTTCATTCCGTTAACATTTATTGCAGGGGTATACGGAATGAATTTTGACGCGTCAAAATCACCCTACAATATGCCCGAACTTGAATGGTACTGGGGCTACCCTGCCTGTATGGCGGCAATGTTTATCATTGCTTTTGTGCTTGTCTTTTTCTTTTGGCGTAGGGGATGGTTCGAAAACTTTTCGACAGTTGAGGTTAAGGAGCAATATAAAGAGAGTCCCATTAAAAATTTCTCAAAGCTCTTCACCATAAATGAATCCAGCTGACCCCATTATTTTCACAGCCTATCTGCTGTCCATTGCCTACTTCATTTACAAGATTATTGATTCATTTAACGATGAGTTCGCGATCGAGCTTCTGAAAGAAAATAACGAGAATGGGGCACCGGAAGAGAAGGACGGTGGCCTCAAACAAGTCCTGAAGCCAACCATCTTCAGGACATTATTGATGTTGGCTTTAACTTCGACAAACGGTATGAGTTTGCAACCCTCCAAAACTCAACATCAGCATCAATAACAAGACAAGTGACTCGTCAATCTATGTTGACTGGGACTGTAGCGCAATTATCGGGAGCGGCGTTTCAGATCTAGAAAATCTCGCCGCACCACTCGGTTGATGCCAGGGACAACCCTCGACCTATTTCAGGACCAGGTATTCAGTACCGTAGCTCCCAAAACAACGCTAAAGGAAACTATCACAGCCGAGGATATCTTGCAGCGGAAGGGGGACCGCAAAGGAGACAAACTAGATACTGCTGCTCCCAGAACCTGGAAGTTGAACCGGGAAAACCGTTATTTGACCTTTCATCCCCAAAGCCGGACTCAAAAGATGATGTCAAGCGACGCTACAAACGGTTTATGAAGGCTAAGCAAAGATAGCTTTCTCGCTCGATCTGGCATTTCGGCTAGTAGGTCCGGGTAAATCGTTGGGTGGGGAGACAAAGCGAATCCGCTGCAAGCTCATCCTGACAAAGCTTTCCTGGTGGGCTGGCGTTCCTTGGAATAAAAGTAGCTAACAGATTCGGTAAACTGGACTGGGGAAAAGTAAGCGCAGGCGGTTGCAGTCACTAAAGGGACCTCTGGGTTCTTTTAGATGTCTGAGGAAAGTCCGGGCTTCCTAAAGACCAGACTTGCTGGGTAACGCCCAGTGCGGGTGACCGTGAGGAGAGTGCCACAGAAACATACCGCCAAAGAAAAGGCAATGGCAATGGGCAATGGGCAATGGGTAATCCTAGCGCCTATTGCCTAGCGCCTATTGCCTAGCGCCTTTCTTCGGTAAGGGTGCAAAGGTGCGGTAAGAGCGCACCAGCAGCATCGAGAGGTGCTGGCTCGGTAAACCCCGGTTGGAAGCAAGGCCGCTGGAACAACGGTTGGTCTTTTACCAGTTCCTTTGTAGAAGTGGGTTTCCACTTCTGCCAGTCCGCTAGAGGCGTTTGGTAACAAACGTCCCAGATAGATAACTGCCCACTCGATCGCATACAGATCGAGCCAACAGAACCCGGCTTATGTCTTGCTTTTCCCCTCCCAAATCAACAGAGAACAAAACAGGCACACGCTGAATTTATCTAACTTTGTTGATTAAGTCATGAATATATAGATTCAGCAAAGTCCAGCAAACTCGGCTCTACAGGATTTCCAAGCTGCACTACGATAAAAATCTCAGGGGATCAAAGTCTGTAGTTATGCCGAGATTTGCAGGGTAAGCGAGTGAACAGCCCAACCTCCCATGTTTCAATAACAGGTAAGGCAGGTATTGCGACGGATGCTTGCCCGTTGCTAGCCATTAGTGAGCACAAGCGAAGTGGCTTAATTCTTTGCAAACCTTACCGCGCAGAATTTGCGGGGCCAGGAGCAGCAGTGGGTACTCTCGTTGATCAGGGCTGTACCGCAATTATTGCGATCGGGTCTCCGGAAATTATTGAAATTCAAACCCATGAGGAACGGCAGCAAGCCTACGGTCGGAGAATTCAGTGGATTCGTTGGCTGCAAAAATTACAGATCATACGGATCCAATGCAAAGGGCAGAAAAACTGTTTTCTGGGTTTGAGGCATTTTTGGCAGACAAATCCTGACGAGTCTACCAGACGAAGTGCTTGCATTGTTGGCAGGCGTTTTACCTCAAACAATCGCTACCGTCCATTCCCAGTATCGCCATTTGCGGAAAACAAACGAGTTTGAGGCAACCGCTGACGACTTATCTATAGGTCCAAATATCATTGCGTTGAATTCTCGGACGCTACAGACCTTTTCTGGGATGTCTACGCCTGTCTATGTGTCGTCCAATTTCAAGGAAGCCCTTTGTCATTTGCCCTATCCTGCTTAAGGGAATAGGTACCCAGGTCAATTGAACGATCTGACATTGAAAGACCTGATAGACTGGCAGTGATGGCCCTTCAATATCCACATCGTCAGAAACAGTTACAGAGTCTAGTACACAAGCTCGGATTATCAGCCGATGCGAACGTTCAGTGGCACCTGCTGGACTTGGCGCTGACGCATCCAACTGTCTCGGCATCTGCAAACTATGAGCAACTTGAGTTTGTTGGAGATGCGGTTATTCGGTTAGCTGCCGCCGAGTTTTTATTAGAAACCTTTCCCCAAATGGCCGTGGGGAGTTTGCAGCAATTCGCTCGGTGTTGGTGAGCGATCGCGTTCTGGCTCGTATTGCTGCTGGCTATGCTCTGGAACGTTACTTGCTTGTCTCCGACAGTGCGTTGAAGGATAAGTTGGGCCAAGAATCTCGACTTGCAGAATCGTTTGAGGCAATATTAGCGGCCCTCTACTTAAGTACGCATACGCTTGAGCATATTCGTCCCTGGCTGGATCCCCATCTACGGGATCTGGTATCTGAGATTCAGAAGGACCCCGCCCGACAGAATTACAAGGCCGCTTTGCAGGAATGGACGCAGGCCCGTCACAAAACCCTACCGGAGTATCGGGTGCGTGAAATTGACCAGGATTCAGGAAGTACAGACCGTTTTTTTGCTGAGGTTTGGCTGCAGGGTGAACGCTTAGGGCAGGGAAGTGGACGATCTATCAAAGCAGCGGAACAAGCGGCTGCTCAGGTTGCCTTCCTGGCAGTCTATTTAGACTATCCGATCGACGAGACGGAATGACCTGGAGCATCAGCTTCCTGAGTTAGTCCTGTGGTGTCTGTGTAGGAATCGGAATGGGAAGCTTCATTGGTTGCTCCGGTTCCGTTAGTCGTAAAGGTGTCTCGTGCAGGTAACCAAATCCGAAAAACGCTTCCCTTGTCGAGGATTGACTGAAAGGAAATGGTGCCGCCATGTAGTTCGGCCAGTCGTTTTGTCAGCGCCAAACCCAGGCCAGTACCTTCGTGTCTCCGAGTGAGTGAGGAATCGACCTGCTGAAAGGGTCGAAATAGCAGATGCCAACGCTCCTGCGGAATGCCGATCCCTGTGTCTACGACTTCCAGACATAAGTAGGGAGTGCTGGTATTGACGGGGCTACGGTCTGGGCGCACGTCTTTCTCTAAATCATGGCCAGAACCCATCCAGGCCCTCAGCTTGACCTGGCCGCCTTCTGGGGTGAACTTCACTGCGTTCGACAGAAGGTTGATCACCATTTGCTGAACCCGAAGCTCGTCCAAAAGAACCCGGTTTAGTTCAGGGGCAACTTCGAGAGAGATGGATAGATGTTTTCCTTCAGCACGCGATTGATTGATCCGTAAACACTGCTCGCACAGATCCTGAACTGAAATGGGTTGCAGATTAAGCTCGACTTTGCCCGCTTCAATTTTAGAAATATCAAGCAAATCATTGATGATTTTTAGCAGGTGAATCGCCGCATCATCTGCTCGCTGTAAGAAGTCCAGTTCTTCTTCGCGATCATCACAGTCGCCTCCTTTCACCAATCGAACACAGCCAATAATGGCGTTGAGCGGTGTCCTGAGTTCGTGGGACGTGGTTGCCAGGAAGTCGCTCTTCATCTGGTTGGCAACCTGTGCTTCTTGCCATGCGGTTTCCAGTTCTTCCGCCCGTTCTTCCAGTTGGTCTACCATCTGGTCGAGGGTTTCTGCTAGCTGATTGAGTTCTCGAATTTCGAAGTTCTTGGGTGCTCGATCGGATGGGTGACGCCGGAGAATGTGAAGCGCATAGCTGCCTAGCTGCTCAAGCGGCAATGCCAAGTCTCGGGCAATATAAATTGTGGCTAGCAAGTTTGCAGCAACCAGTCCTAATGTCAAAATAACGAGAACCTGCTTAATTTCCTCCAGCCGAGAAAGGGCATTGTCGATCGGAGCGACGGCCATAATAACCCATGTTCGATTCTCCTTAGAAACCATGGGAATTTGAATGGGATTGTACCCTGCAAGCAATTCCCCGGCATTTCTCTCAAACTGAAACAGGTGGCGAACGCTTTGTTTACCAGAGATTGCATTGGTAAGGATATCCTGCAGTTGAGCCGCATCTGGTTCTTGTTTAATATTTCGGCCTACCCGAGCGGACTCAGGATGCGCAAGGATCGTACCGTTCTGGTCAATTACAACGGTGGAGCCTACAAGAGAGCCACGCTGGCTGGTTTCTTGTCTATGGAGCGCGGTTTGTATACTCAGGGCATAACGTAACTGCCCGAATGAATCATAAACGGAGCGCTAAACACCAAATCAAGCTGCCGTAGAGGATTTGTTGGTTTTGAAGAATTCTTTGGATTAATTGGCGCAATACGAACGCTGGATTGTGGGTCCAGTAGCACTTGGCTTTGGGCTGGCCATAGATTAGCAGAAACATCGCTAATCGGATTGTTTCCACACGAGCTAGCTTCAATTTGCTTCGTTCGAAGATTGGTTAGCTGGATACATTCAAATCCCTTAGGCATCCAGCGGGCCATGCGACTGACTAAATCCTGAGTTCCCTGATATTGATCAACCGGATTAGAGACCGCCTCACTCGCAGTTAATAGATTGGCTCGCAGGGCTTCGATGACATCCCGAATATTTTCTCCCTTTCTAACCGCGCTTTCTGTTAGATTCTGACGGGCAGTTTCCAAAAGGATTGAGCGGGCCTTTTTATACGCTACGTATTCCCCTGTTAATAAAACGGGCACACTCAGCAGCAAGATCCTGGATAGGAGCGTGCGGCGGAAGGAGGACTGACCCGGTTTAGCCATAGGAAATCTCTAAGCTGACGTAAATAATCCAATAGCAACCATCCTCGGTCAGATAAGAGTGGGAGTTGCCTACCTTCAGAGATCACACCCTTTGTGTCAACCCTGCTGCTAACAGCATCAACGTCTGTCAAAGAAAGACTAAACACAATTATTACAATGGTTGAACCGAATATTCAAAGCAGAATCAAATTTCATTGAATCTACACAGCCTGTAAATCGGCTTCATCCGTTGTCTAATAGGCTTTGTACGATTTAACTAGCTATGGGGCGAGCGCCACTAGCGTGTAACCAAATGGGAGAAGATGAGTAAAGGTCGGGTTAAACCATAGGCGATCGTGGACAAAAACTGCGAATACTTCTACGTTCAGTCGTCAAGCTGGCAAACGGAGGTTCAATGCAAAACTTCAATCAGGTGCCGTGTCACTTTTATACATTCTTGAAGGGCTGAATGGCTAATTCTTTAAGGGTCCGACCCTTTGCTACCGTTATTCTAGCAATGAGCGCCGACGGCAAGATTGCTGACTGGAGTCGAACAGCCGCTCGATTTGGTTCTCCTTCTGATAAGACACATCTGGAGAGACAAATTGCTCAGGCTGACGGAGTACTCTTTGGCTCAAGAACTCTAAAAGCCTATGGTACAACGCTTAGGGTTGTTCACCCAGATCTACTACAGCAACGGCAGGCGCAAAGCAAACCTCTGCAGCCCGTACAGATTGTTTGCTCGCGATCGGCTAATCTCGACCCTGAGTACCCCTTTTTCAGCAACCAGTACCGCGCTGGCTTCTCACTACAGCCCCCGGTGCAACGGGTTGGAAAACATCAGAGGCTTTTGAGCGGATTTTAGTCACAGAAACAGAAACAGGCGAAATTGCTTGGGAAGATGCTTTTCAAGAATTTACAACGCTGGGAATCGAGCGGTTAGCCATTTTAGGAGGCGGGGAACTCGTCTCTCCTTCTGGCCAAAGGGCTAATCGATGAGTTTCGGCTGACCCTTTGCCCATTGATTCTAGGTGGAGTGGATGCTCCCACGCCTGTAGAAGGAGCGGGTTTTTTAGAAAAAGTGGCCCCTCGCTTGCAGTTGTTGGAGGTGCAGCCAGTAGACGGAGAAGTATTTTTGCACTATAGGGTAATTAGCGCTGCCAAATTAGATACGGAGCAGTGGCAGTAAGACAGAGCAGCGCAGTAAGAAAGACGCATAGAGAATAAGTTTTGGCCTTCATCCTCTGTCCGTTCTGCCTTCTGCTGTAAACTAACGAATCTATTTCCTATCCATCTCATTTATCCTTCAAACCTTTGTCTTTTTGGATATCCCTGGGCGGTAAAATGAGGTGCCAAGCATTTTCTCCAGATAGAAGGCCATGATCTCTAGTAATGATTTTCGACCAGGCGTCAGCATTGAGTTAGACGGAGGTGTCTGGCGAGTTGTGGAATTTTTGCATGTCAAGCCTGGAAAAGGTTCTGCGTTCGTTCGAACCAAGCTGAAAAATGTGCAGACAGGCAACGTGGTTGAGCGGACCTTCCGGGCTGGGGAAACGGTTCCTCAGGCAAACCTGGAAAAAGCACCATGCAGCACACCTATAAGGACGGAGACGATTTTGTCTTTATGGAGATGGAAACTTATGAGGAAGCCCGCCTGAATGAAAACCAGATTGGCGATCGGGTGAAATACCTGAAAGAAGGGATGGAGGTGAACGTGGTGCGCTGGGGTGAGCAGGTCATGGAAGTGGAACTGCCCAACTCTGTCGTGCTGGAGGTTACCCAGACCGATCCAGGAGTAAAAGGCGATACAGCAACGGGTGGTACAAAGCCCGCGATCGTTGAAACTGGTGCTCAGGTGATGGTTCCCCTCTTTATATCTGTAGGAGAGCGAATCCGGATTGATACCCGTAACGATTCCTACCTAGGGCGAGAATAATTAGGTGGAGTGATACAAACTGTGTCGTTGGATTTGAAAGAACTTTGCGACCTCCTGGCAGCAATTAACCAGACGGATATTTCAGAATTAACCCTCAAAGGTGCGGATTTTGAATTAACGGTGCGTCGAGGCGTTACGGTTGATGAGCGGACCTACCTCTTCGATTCGGCGAGAATCCGGGCGGGCGAAACAGGAGGAACTGTTGCACCTGCTTCGCCATCGCTGGCGGTTGTTCCCGAGGGTGCCAGATTTGAGCCTTCTGCGGGAAGGGCGTCTGAATTTACCTCAGCAACTCCAGCCGTTCCGCCACCCAACAGCGATCGCCGATTAGCTGAAATTGTTTCTCCAATGGTGGGCACTTTCTACCGATCCCCATCTCCAGACGAACCTCCATTCGTGGATGTGGGCGATCGCGTTCGTAAGGGACAGACGGTTTGCATTATTGAAGCTATGAAGCTCATGAATGAACTGGAAGCAGAAGTCAGCGGAGAAATTGTTGAGATTCTGGCTCAAAATGGAGAGCCTGTTGAATACGGTCAACTCCTGATGCGGGTTAACCCAGACTAGCTTGATTGCTTTGGAGATGACTTAACCGCAGGAATTCACTGCATATTGAATGAGATTTTACAATCCCTTTTTTGTGAAATTTTGGACAATTTTTTCCCTTGGATTCAGTACTCTATTGCGATGGAGTGGTTGACTGGCTAAAATCTGGGGATCAGTTCCTCTCTCACGTGATATGCATGAAATCTGTCAAAGTTGTTCCGCAAGAGGTCGTTCAACAAGTTGCTGAATACTTCAGCGTATTAGGTGAGCCTATGCGTCTGAAGATTCTGAACTTGCTGCGCGATGAAGAGAAGTGCGTGCAAGATTTGGTTGAAGCAACCGATACGAGTCAGGCAAATGTATCCAAGCACCTGAAAGTAATGGTGCAGGCAGGAATTTTGAACCGACGAACGAAAGGTACGCTGGCTTATTACAGCGTGAAGGATGAGCTAATCTTTGAGCTTTGCAATCTGGTGTGCGATCGTCTTGCTAGCCGGATTGAGCAACAAGCCAGCTATTTTCGTGCGTTCAGTTTCGTGGGTAAGCGTTAGTCTTGATCCTCTACCTGCATCTCTGGTATATGAAATATTTTTCTAGAGGGAAAAGTCGCGTTCAAAGCTTTTCCGGGTAATGGGTTGATCCAGCATCAAGCCCTCTCCTCCCAAAACCTCCAACGGTTTGCCGTTCACAGACAACCACACGTCGGCATCTGGGTTCAGGGTAGTGGCCGTGTAGAGAACCTGAGCGACGCGAGCAGTCATTGAAGTACTGCCGCCTCCCTTTGTAAATTCCGACGACAGATCAACATGAATGCCATCGTTACGGCTTTCAATGCGTTGTAATTTCGTTCCGCTTGGAATTGTGGTCGTCTCAGCTTTACTGCTTGGTCCTGCTAAAAGCGTTTCCATTCCTGCCTTTAGGACGCTCTCCGCATCTCCGCTACTTTTAATTTGACGGGAACTGGTTCTAGAGCAATCTCATTCCCTGAACCCTTAAGCCAGTAAATAGAGACTGTTTTTCGGTAGGGACAGGGGCTACTTTGGGCTGAGACTTTTGAGCTTCAGCCGGATTGGAGGAACTGGCGTAACTGGTTGTCCTGCTTTTGGAGACTGAGAGTGTTCCGCAACGGGCGGAGCAGATTTACGAGACATAGAATTCCAGCTCCACCAGGCCACGGCGCTTCCCGTTGCAAGAATCAGAACTGAAAAGCCAGCTACAACCCCTATAGAAAAACGGTGGGGAGATTGTTGTTCTTGCATAAAAGAAATTCTCCTGAACGAGGCACAGAGTTGGGGCGTGGTTACTTGACCATTAAAGTCTATTGAACTATATCAGTCCTAAATTATTTGTGAGAATGAAGTGCTTTTTGAGAAAGGTTTCTACTGGTAACTGTTCTCAAAATCCAAGCAGGATCGCTATGTTGAGCGTCTTTTGGGAGCGTTTGAATCAAAGCTTTCGTTAATTTTGCGTCTGGAGCAACTTGAATAAACGCTGCCACATCGATCTGCTTGGAGTCCAGCTTAAATTGCAGAATTCTGGCAACAATCCCCGATTTCTCATACCGATATAGATCTAGTTGTTCAGCAACTCCTGCTGCAATTCCAGTCAGAACTCTATCTGGTACTGCTTGTCCATTTAGGCGCACGATCGGTTGCACTAACTGAATCTGTCGTCCGGCATTAACGGTGATCCCCGATTCAAAAAAATGGCGAGGGTAGCGGGATCCCTTGCTTCTTTTAGCGTGGTCTGAAACCGCAATCGCTGATTGTCCAACAGCTCAATCCGGGGATCAATCAATTCGTAACGCTGGGCTTGCTTTGCCTGACGATTACCAAGAATGCTGACCCCAAATTTGCGGAGCTGATTCACTGCTGCTGGCGATCGCAATGCCTGGTTTATATCATCCTCCCGCATAACTAGATGGACTCCCGATCGCAATGGTTCTCTCAATCGCAGCCTACCCCTTCTGAGGCCACGTGAATCGACACTGATTGGATCCGTTTCAAGCTCCAATGCTTCAAGCCGGACTTCTTTGTAGGAAACAGCCCTCGTCCGGCAATTCGGATGCGATCAACCCTACCTCCTAAAATTTGGTAGCTGGGAGTATTGTCGATGCGAACTTGGAGTCGCTCAACGGAGGCAAACTGCTTCCGAAGCGTATTTTCAGCAACTTTATCGATAACCAAACCTGTTGGAGATACCAGGCTGATTAAACTAGAGAGAAGAATTGCGATAAATTCCATAGAGACATGATGGTTACTCGGGTCAAAGGTAGCTCTCAGGAAACGATTGTTTATCCTGACACCGATGGTAAGCCAAGGGCAGACAATACCAAACAATTTCGCTGGATTGTTGTCATCCAACAGAACCTGGAGTGGCTATTTGCCGATAATCCAGACGTATTTGTTGCTGGCGACCTGCTCTGGTATCCGATCGAAGGAAACAATAAAATTTGTAATGCACCCGATGTTTTGGTGGTATTTGGCAGACCCAAAGGCGACCGTGATTCCTATAAACAATGGGAAGAGAATAACGTTGCACCCCAAGTTGTGTTTGAAATCTTGTCCCCGGCAATCGCTCGACGGAGATGGATAAAAAGCTTTTGTTTTACGATCGTCACGGTGTTGAAGAATATTACCTCTACGATCCAGATACAAACGAGTTAAGCGGCTGGTTGCGGATAGACGGTTATCTTGATGTGATTGAGCCAATCTCAGATTACGTTAGCCCCAGACTTAAAATTCGTTTTGACCTTTCTGGGGAGGAGTTACAGATTTATCGCCCTGATGGCGGTCGATTCTTAAGTTACACCGAAACTGCACGGCAGATGGAACAAGAACGACAACGGGCAACACAAGCGGAAGAACGGGCAGCACAGGCAGAAGAACGTGCAACACAAGCCGAAGAACGGGCAGCCCGTCTAGCTGAACGTCTACGGCAAGCTGGAATTGATCCCAACGAGGCATGAAGGGAAAAAGGATAAAAAATAGTTAAAGAGATTTTTGGCTTTTATTCTTCACCCTTTATTCTTTCATTCAATCCATCGTTTGAGTGTAGAAACAACCGTTTCCAACGCAAGTTCCTGCGATTCTTTTGTGGCCCGTTTCACTACTTCAACTTTGCCGTCCTTGAGGGTTTTTCCGGTAACGATTCGGAAGGGAATACCAATCAAGTCAGCATCTTTGAATTTGACGCCAGCCCGTTCATTGCGATCGTCCAGCAGCGTCTCAATGCCAGCCTGGTTCAGTTCTGAGTAGAGTTTTTCCCCGGCTTCCACCTGATCGGCTTTGGCAACATCTGGAATGACAACGATGGCCTCGTACGGCGCGATTGCTACGGGCCAGATAATGCCGTCTTTGTCATAGGACTGTTCCACCGCAGCCTGCGCCAGTCGAGAAACCCCGACCCCATAGCATCCCATTACCAGGGGAATTTCCTCGCCCTGCTCGTTGGTATAAGTGGCTCCCAGCGCGGTGGAATACTCCGTGCCAAGCTGGAAAATGTGGCCGATTTCAATGCCTCGGGCCGATTGCAGTGTTTGTGTGGAATCGTGGCGTGCCCGATCGCCTGCCTTGGCCTTCCGTATGTCCACTACCAAACTGGGTAAGTCAAATTCCTGCCCCCAGTTTGCTCCAACGACATGATAGCCCGCTTCGTCCGCACCCGTCGCAAAATTCTTCAGGTCTACGGCTGTTTTGTCCACCAACCGGAGAAACTTCGGAACAACGGAATCGGTCGCCTTGGCGCCAACCGGTTGAGGTTTCGCTGCTTTGATGTAAGCATCGGCCAAATTGGGAGCCATATAGCCAAGGGAAGCGGCTTAGCCGCCCACTTCTGCTGTGCTGCCTCATCAGGGACACTTAAGGCAATCACGGTTTTGCCGCCATACTGCGCTGCCGCTTTGGTCAGCTCATTTTGCAGCTTCACCTCATTGACATCTTGATCCCCACGAATGCTAACCAGAACCAACACCGTTCTGCCATTGTCGTAAACGGCCTGGTAAAGGACATTTTTCACGACATTAGTAGGCAAACATTTGAGGAATGTGCAGACTTTCTCGATCGTTTCGGTTCCCGGTGTTTCGTGCTTTTCAAACTGCTTAAAGGGCGACGGTTCAGCATCGGGGGAGTGAAACAGCTTTCTCCACGTTAGCGGCGTATTTACCATCCTCTGTATAGAGAATTTCGTCTTCGCCGGCCTCTGCCAGCACCATAAACTCTTGCGAACCAGACCCTCCGATCGCGCCCGAATCTGCGTCTACTGCCCGAAACTTCAGTCCACAGCGCTGCAGGATATTCGTATAAGCGTGATGCATTTTCTCGTAGGTCTGTTTCAACCCGGCCTCATCGGCATCAAACGAGTAGGCATCTTTCATGATGAATTCTCGTCCGCGCATCAAGCCAAACCGGGGACGGATTTCGTCACGAAACTTGGTCTGAATCTGATAAAGATTCAGGGAAGCTGACGGTAGGAGCGGATCATGTCGCGGGCGATCGCGGTGATGACCTCTTCGTGGGTTGGCCCCAACCCCATTTCTCGCTCTTGACGGTCAATCAGGGAGAACATAATCCCTTCCGCTTTGGTGTACGTGTCCCATCGTCCCGACTCTTTCCACAGGTCTGCTGGCTGCAATTGAGGCAACAGCACCTCCTGCGCTCCCGTTGCGTTCATCTCTTCTCGCACAATTTGGGAAACCTTTTGCAGTACCCGCCACATCAAGGGCAAGTAGGCAAATCCACCGGGTGCAATGCGCCGAATGTATCCTGCTCGCAGCAGCAATTTATGGCTGGGAATTTCCGCTTCCGCCGGATCTTCCCGTAGGGTCACAAAGAGCATCTGAGACAGCCGCATCGCCAATATCCTTTTCTGATTTCGTCATTCTCTCAAGTCTATATTGCAAACGATTCGATAAATCGATCGCTCCCATAAGCCCATCTGTAACGCTAGAACATGCAAAGCCTCGATCACCTGATCGAGGCTTTGTGGATTAGGTTTCGGTTGTAGAGTGGTAAGTGTTGATAATCCTTCGAACCATTGACCTGCCTGAATAGCAAACCTAAGCGGGTTGGATAATGCTTTAGAATATTGTCTCAATCTGTAAGGATGTATACATAACACCCCCAGAACTAATTGACCACACGTCTAAAACACACCCGTTTCTCTAGAAAATACCCAGGAGCATGAAGGCAGTCAGAATGGTAAACAGCAACGTAGACACGATGATGATGACCGCTACGCTCCCGTCGTGATGAGTAATATTCGTTGGATGATCCATAGAATCCTCCTCTGGCTTGGATGACTCGGATGCCTTGATTTTATATAACTTGGATAGACTACTCACGCTTTTCTCCAATCCCTACATTAATCTTGAACAACGTTAACGAATCGCATGTTGGACATCCTGCTGGTAATGGCACTGGGCTTTTAGGTAGCTTTGGTCACTGTGTTGGTATGTGTGGGCCGTTGACCGTTGCCTTTTCTATGCCCAGCCACCAGGCGGTTCAACCCGGTTGGAAGCGGCAGATTCTTTTTCATGCGCTGCTTAACATAGGCCGAATTGCCAGCTATGCGTTGGTGGGTGCTGGAATTGGAGCGGTAGGGTCCGTTCTGGTGGCAAGCGGGCAACTTGCTGGAATTGATAGCGTGCTGCGCCGGGGACTGGCGATCGTGACGGGCATTCTCTTAATCTGGATTGGTCTGGCTCAAATTGCCCCTGGGGTGCTGCCTCGTATTCCCTTCCTGCATCCGCTATTGCAAGGTAAACTTCACCGGCGGCTTGGTACTGCCATGACCAAGCTCTCGCTCCATTCCTACTGGTGGACTCCCATTTTGCTGGGGATGACCTGGGGCTTGATCCCCTGCGGCTTCCTGTATGCAGCACAGATTAAGGCTGCTGCCACTGGCAACCTCTGGCAAGGTACCCTCACGATGCTGGCTTTCGGTTTGGGGACCATGCCCTCGATGCTGGCAATTGGAACGTTTAGTTCAATGTTGAGTGCCGATCGACGGAGCCAACTCTTTCGATTGGGCGGGTGGATCACCCTGCTCATTGGGATTCTCACCTTACTTCGCACTGACGAAATGGTGGATTACACCGGATATGGTGCCCTCGTCTGCCTCATTCTGGCGCTTATAGCACGTCCCATCAGTCGTTTTTGGGCATTTCCCTTGCAGTACCGTCGAGCGTTAGGCGTAGGGGCATTTGTGCTCTCGGTTGTGCATACCCTCCATACGCTGGATCATACGTTTGAGTGGGATCTGCAAGGACTACCGTTCATGCTGCCCAATTATCAGGCTGCCATATGGTTCGGTTTTATTGCCCTCCTCCTAATGACTCCTGCCGCCCTTACCAGCTTCGATTGGATGGTATATCATTTGGGCAAATTCTGGCGATGGATTCATCTTCTGGCAGTTCCAGCGCTTGTTTTTGTGGCGGCCCACACGATATTGATTGATTCTCATTTCCTGGGTGGAATGGAATGGACGACAATCCAAAAAGTTTCGTCCGTGCTTCTGGGAGCGATCGTCTTAGGGGTTCTACTGATTCGCTCCCGTTGGGTGTGGTCCCTATTCTCACTGGAAAAATCCTACGCGTTACCCAATGATGCAAAAGGAGAGTCAGAGGGTAAGGGGCGAGAGGTGAAAATTCATTAAGTGCTTAGGATTTACGCGAAGGATGCGGCGATAGCCTCGTGGTAATGGGTAATTGGTGATAGGAAATCGGTTGAACCCACCAATTACCCATTACCGATTGCCCATTACCTGCGTAAGTGCTGATTTTACGGGTTGTGTTGTTAATTCTCATTACTTGCGCCAAAACCAGCACAATCGCCTATTCCCGACCCATCATTTTCCGCTGTAGTAAAAGCAATTTCCTTCTCTTTCAACGGCGCAAAATCAGCCGCAGCGAGCATTTGATTCAATTCGTCCTGGGGAATGTGCTTGGCTCCGATACGAACAATGCGCGATCGCATCGTGTTTGACACGCCGCTGCGTTGCCGTCCTGCCTCCAATCCCATCACTTTTTGTAGAGTTCTAATTTGGCAGGCGGAATCGGTGTGCCATCAAAGTCAATGCCACGGGTAATCGCCTCATCCACAGCATCTGCGCCCGACGTATCTTGCATGGGTGAATTGGTATCGGTTGACATGACTGATGATCCCCTAGCGTCAAAGGTATTTTACCAGAGGGGATTTTGCATTAAGAAAACCCATCTGGAATCCCTGCACTCCGCTCTAACCCTTAAAGCGGTTGCTATAAAATAAGGATCACGTATTTCATCAATGGGAGCAGGCTGATTTGCCTACACTCGGGGTTAACATCGACCACATCGCAACTATCCGGCAAGCCAGACGGACTGTTGAGCCAGATCCGGTGGGGGCGGCTGTCTTAGCCGAATTGGCAGGAGCAGACGGCATTACCGTTCATTTGCGGGAAGATCGGCGGCACATTCAGGACCGAGATGTACGGTTACTGAGGCAAACGGTACGCACCCACCTGAATCTGGAGATGGCAGCAACGGATGAAATGGTAGCGATCGCTCTCGACGTTAGGCCTGACTATGTAACGCTGGTGCCCGAACGGCGGGAGGAAGTCACCACAGAAGGGGATTGGATATCGCAGGTCAGGCTGATCGAATGGCTGAGGTCGTTGACACCCTTCAAGAAGCCGGAATTCCCGTGAGCCTGTTCATTGATGCGGATCCCCAGCAAATTGAAGCGTCGGCAGAGGTAAAAGCCAAATTCATCGAGCTACATACTGGACAATATGCAGAGGCGAAAGACGAGGCATCTCGTGAGAAAGAGCTAAAAATCCTTTCAGAGGGTTGTGGGTTGGCGATCGCAGCCGGGCTTCGCGTCAACGCTGGACACGGGCTAACGTACTGGAACGTTTACCCAGTTGCTTGTTTGCCTGGCATGGAAGAACTGAACATTGGTCACACCATTATTAGTCGATCGGTGCTTGTTGGCTTAGAACGAGCCGTTCGCGAAATGAAGCAGGCCATCAAAGGAGAGTTTTGAGTAGAACTTTGAAGCTTGCAGAAATAGTAACCTCAAGAATTTATACTCAATATCTGGGATCTCAAAAACAACCTTTTGCCCTACCGTCCATTACCTACTACTTATCACGCAGTTAAGATGCAAACTTACTACTACCTTCTTGCTAGCCAGCACTTTTTGACCGAGGAAGAGCCGTTGGAAGAAGTGTTAAGAGAACGGACCCGACACTATCAGGAGCAGGAAAAAGAAATAGACTTCTGGCTGATTAATCAACCAGCCTTTTTAGAAGCCCCTGAGTTTGCCGCTGTCAAGGCAAAATGTCCTCAGCCTGCCAGCGCGATCGTGTCTACCAATCCTCATTTCATCACCTGGCTCAGGTTGCGGCTAGAGTACGTGGTCACCGGTGAGTTTCAAGCGCCTTCAGATACCATTTCTCAACCACTTGCATCCCTTGCGATCGCGTCCTGATCCGCATTGATACTTCTTCAGTAAAATTAAGGGTGCAAAATTTAGCGCTTCGGGATGGAAAGGGACAGTTCACCACCTAAATCCCCTGAAGAGAGGGTCTATGTACGAGTTTGTCCGTCAGTTTCGACTTCTGATGACCACATTCCTGCTGATTGCGGCAGGGCTACCGCTTGCAGCTAGAACGTTGTCCCAAGTCCCCACGGTTCCTCCACACCCTAGCGATGTGGCACCAATCCAGTCGTCGTATCCTCCTTGCCAACCTCCTAACGCAGGGGAATATCTCCTATTAGTGGTCAGCAAAACGCCTGACGTGCAGGAAAAGGTAAAGCAAACCTTACCACCAAGCGCTACCTCTACGGTTTGCAACTACATTAACCAGGTGGTTACTCGGGTTGGCGGGTTTACAAGTGCTGACACAGCTAATGCCTGGGCCAGATACCTGTCAGATTCTTCAGGGTTATCGGCGTTTGTGGCCCGCCCTACAAACGCATCCACTAACCAGGTGACAGCACCTCCTTTCGTGCAGACGTCCAGCGCTCCCGCGCAAAATCCTCAAACGCCTCAGTCTGTTCAAAGTCCAGCGTCGTCTCCTCAAGTGACAAACGCCCCTCAAGTAAAAGCGCCAGTTCAAACAGCAACCGCCTCAAGCCACAATCCGCTTGCCTTCAATCCAAAACCTCTTGGAACAGGCTATGCCGTTTTGGTCAATTACTTCAATCGACCTGAGCTTGCAACACAGGTACAGCGGCTGTTAGGGAGGGAAGTAGGATTGGTATCCTACGGTCAACGCCCCTATCTGCTGGCGACCTATACTACAAATCAGGCGAGTGCCCATGCAACGCTTCAGAAGTTGACCGATCGCGGCTTTTGGGCGATGGTCGTAGACAGCCGTAGAGTAACGCTGCTCCGCCAGGCCGTTAACTTGAAGCAGACCACTGCAAAGGATTGAAGAGGTCTTTTGGCGGTCAGCTGTTAGCAAAAAGCTGATGGCTGATAGCTAATACCAAGAAGCTTTTCGCGACTTACTCTAGGATCGCTACATCAAGAATCAGATTCAAGCATTCTCTGGGCTGCACACAGGAGATCGATCGCCTGATCTCCGCTAATTAGGCGCTTAAGAACAACCTGCCCAATAGATTTTGTTGCTGAATCGATCTGAGCCTGCTCCGTTGGTCTCACTTCCACCATCAATACCGCATCTTCAACCCGGTATAGCCACAGTTTCTCGCCGTTCTCCCAAATACAAAGGTCCATTTGACGAATGTCAGGTTCCCGTCGCCAAGCGGCCTCATTCCAAAGCCCGCCTAGCTCCCAGACTCGACCGATCGTCCAACCATCTGATAAAAAGAAATACTTCACAGAGTGTCACATTCCTCAACTTGTCAGATAGCTTACACTCAATGTCAGCCTAAGCGGTATCTTGATGAAGTTGCTCTACTGAACCAAATCAGCAGAAAATGTCAGGCAACTGACTCATACTCCCTGCAAGATTACCATCCAAACGCAAATTCATGGACATTAAGGCTCTTATCCGCGAAATTCCAGATTTTCCAAAACCGGGAATTCAGTTTAAAGACATCACAACCCTCTTGCGCGATGCTAAAGGGTTGCAGTACGCGATCGATACCCTGGCAGAAAAGTGCGCCAGTTTGAATCCAGACTACATCATTGGTATGGAATCTCGGGGTTTATCTTCGGTGCACCCCTCGCCTATAAGTTGGGTGTTGGGTTTATTCCGGTTCGCAAACCAGGCAAACTTCCCGCTGCCGTTCATGCCATTGAATACCAGTTAGAGTATGGAATGGATCGCCTGGAGGTTCATCAAGATGCCCTCCACCCACCGGAAAGCAGAATCTTAATCGTGGACGACCTGATTGCAACGGGGGCACCGCCAACGCCACAGCGCAGCTTGTTCAGAAAACGGGCTGTACATTAGCTGGTTTCGCTTTTGTGATCGAGCTTAAAGATTTGAATGGACGTAAACATCTGCCCGACGTTCCCATCATTACCCTGGTTGAGTATTAGGATAGTTTTGAGCTGTTAGCTAATGGCCTTTCGCTAACAGCTAACAGCTAACAGCCAAATTTCAGAACATGACGACATTTGATCGCAGCACGCTTGATTCTAGCCTGGCCTCCCTCATCGCGTTCTTTTCCGGCGATACATTTGCTTATATCGTTAAGCGGCTGTTACAGGGGCTTCTGACCCTTTTTCTGGCGTCTGCCCTATGCTTCATCATTATTCAGTTAGCGCCAGGGGACTATCTCGACACGCTAAAAGAAAATCCTAAAATTTCTCCAGAACGGATTGAGCAGTTAAGAAAACAGTTTGGATTAGATAAGTCCTGGATAGAGCAGTATTTCCGCTGGCTTTGGCAAGTGATTACTCAAGGAAACTTTGGTACTAGCTTCGTCTATCAACGATCTGTCGCATCTCTTTTATGGGAACGCGTACCTGCAACCTTACTAATGGCGGTTTGCTCTTTAGTTGTCACTTGGGCTGTGGCAATTCCCTCGGTATCATCGGTGCCGTTAATCAGAACCGTTGGCTCGATCGATTTTTGCAAGTTGTTAGCTATACCGGACAAGGCTTTCCTAGCTTCATTGCGGCATTGATGCTGCTGATTCTAGCCCAGAATACGGCCCCCTCTTTCCCGTTGGGGACATGACCAGCATCGATCATGCGGACCTAAATTTCATTGGCAAAGTGTTGGATATTGGCTGGCACCTGATCCTACCAACGATCGCCCTTAGCATTACGAGCTTTGCTGGACTCCAGCGCATTACCCGTGGGCAACTGCTGGATGTTCTTCGGCAAGATTACATTCAGACCGCCCGTGCCAAGGGACTCCCTGAAAATAAAGTGATTTACGTTCATGCCCTGCGAAACGCTGTAAATCCCCTGATTACGCTGCTTGGGTTTGAATTTGCCAGCCTTTTGAGCGGAGCCTTCATTACAGAATATTTTTCAACTGGCCTGGATTGGGACGACTTATCCTTCAGGCGATGCAAGCCCAGGATCTTTACCTGGTGATGGCAAGTCTAATGATGGGCGCTTTCATGCTGATTGTAGGTAACTTACTGGCAGATTTACTGTTGAAAGTCGTCGATCCACGTATCAAGCTGGGTGATGCTAGCTAACTATCCACGTTATGTTTTCCGAACTTCATTACCTCCTTCGTTCAAAACTCGATGGCGCTTATTTAGTTGCCCATCTTGATAGAAGTTCAGATGCAAAGGAAAGCCCAACTGCGGATCCTGGTTATCTCTTGATATTTCGGGAGCACTATGATGCTCTCAGCTATGTCAATACGCATGGTGCCGATGTTGCTAATCGCTTCGCAGTGGAATCCATCTCTGGCAAGCAGCTAGAAAATTTGATTCAGCGGTGGGGGTTTGTGGGAATTGGGCTTGTTCAAGATCCGTTGCTTCCAAAAATTGAGTTCCTAACCCGACAATAAATGACGATCGCAAACTTATAGACAAGACAAAAGAGAGCAGATGTTCTATCTGCTCTCTTTTAATTCAGGAATAAAGATAACTAGCGCCTGCAAACAAACCCTTTAAACTAAAATTGGTCAGATCCTGCCTCAATGCAAAACAGACGGAATTGGCAGAGCCATACCTTAAACGCTTCCTTAGCTATAGCGTCTCTTGCGACGAGCAACGATCGCCTTGCGCTTCTTTTTCTCTAGTGGCGTTTCAAAGTGTCGGTGAGACCTTAAATCAGCTAGAATTCCTGCCTTAGAAACCTGACGCTTAAACCGCCGCAGTGCCGAGTCAATTCCTTCGTTTTCGCCAAGAACTACCTGAGTCATTCGTACTACTCTCTTTCAAAAGACAATTTAATGAATGGCTGCTCTAAGGCCCGTGAAGTGGCCTGTCTCTGCATGAAACAGACTTTAACGAAGCCCCTTCAACAAATGTTTTTAGATTGATTGTTCGCAGATCGAGAAAAGCCTTCGAAGGCTGCGTTCTAAATTTATCTACAACGCGCTTAACAATAGGCTTTACTGATCTCGTCCACAGACAGATCAATACCAATAAGGATAAATTAGCATAAAAGTCGTCGCCCATCTGTCCCAAATTAACGAAAATTAGGTGTAATCAAGCGCATGGGGCTACATCCTAAATCAGCCAATCTGGTTAATAAAAGAGAGGTCAATTGTGCTGAAGTTTGTACTTAGCGCCACGTTCAAGTTTTCCATTGCTTCCACTAACCATTGCACCGCATCACGACGGCTCGACTCGTAGTGGTTGAACAGAATCGAAAACCGTTTCTCCAAATAAGGCTTAACCTTACGGCAAATCAGAACAATCTTCAGCAACAGGCCAGTTGTTAAAATTGGGCCAATATTGGAGATGAGATCAACAAAAACATAGTGGCTAGGCTTTTGCAGACTTTCAACCACCAGGAAATTCAATAGCTGACTACACGTTCTGACTACCAGAAAATCATTAATCTTGTGAGAATCACTCTCTGGCAAGGTATTTCTTAGCTGGTTAAAAAGCTGATTATTGAACTGGCGGTTGCCATACTCTGGGTCCACTGAGGCCGTAATGTACTCGTACAGGTCATCCTTAAATGACTGAAACGACTGAGTATGGCTACTATGCGTCACGAAGCGCTGAGCCAAATCTCGATAGGTACAGGAACCCTGGGACTTTCCAGCAAACTGCTTAAGGGCTGTACACAATTCTCGATCGCTTAACAGCGTGGGGTTTTTAACCGGCTGTAGTATGCGACTGGCAGCCTGAGGAGAGGCACTACGAGCAATCTGCGATCGACGCACCTGATAGGTAACGTACTGAGATAGGTCAACTTCGTACTGGTGCTGTGCCTTCGCCTGAATCCGCCGGATGGTTTGCTGATGCTCGTAGCTACTGCCTTCAGACAGCAGACAATGCTCGTATAAGTATGGGTAGCGTCGTATCAGTGAGCCAATCGGTTCACTCCCTTCAAGATTACCTGACTCAGACTGAGCCATAACTTGCGCCAGTCGCCGGAGAACCAGGTATTGTTCGCTATCGACAAACTTCTTTACAAGATCTCGCAATCGCCTGACCGATCGGGACCGGGAATACTCGGTAACCGGGCGAGAGGGTGCGGATTCAAAAACAGATATGAGGTCAGGAATCGCGCTTTGAAGCTGGGGTCTTGCCAACCAGCGATTGATTAAAATGTGGCAACAACGGTTCAGGACATACTGAAATTCCTGATCAGCGCTCTTAGAGGATGCAATGGCATCCAGAGCTGCTGAAATTTCTGATTCCGGATAGCCAATACCATCGACAAACAGCGCACGGAACCGACCAATCAATTGACTGGGCAACTCCGATTGAACAAGTTGAAGCAGATGGTCATAAAGCTGCTGCTCTTCCAGGTCAACCTGTCGATTGTAGTGGGCTGTCCAGGTACTCACGGCGTTAGAACTCCAGGCCCAGAGATAATTCAGAGGCTCAATTTCAGATTTATAGCATTAACTAGAAATAAAACACTCCCCATTCTTTTGTAAAGCTTGCAATTACTGAGCTTACTTAGGGAAGCCATTAAGAGCCTTGAGTAGTCATACGTACTCGAAGCCTATATAGACCTGTCTCGTTTCCAATAGTATCAGTGGTATAGACGGACAACTGTGACTTGAATCACCAAGCAATCGTTCATCAACGGCCCCAAAAGCAGTTCTAAAAACGCACTGAGCTAATGCTTTATTGATAAAACGCTAATCTCTATTCTATAGAAGATCCGTAAGCATTCGTAGTATTTCCGGATAAAAGCGTAAAAAATATACGCAGATCTCAATGCTTGTTGGCTAGCTGCGTTTTTGCTTGCCTATTCTTCAATCTGATTAAGACGTCGAAGGTTCAGCACATCGCTGAGTTTTTTGATCTGAGCAAACGTCCGCTCAAGCTGCTCATGGTTGCGAATATCAATTCCCAGGTCTATGGTGGCAGTTTGGTCGGGATAGGTCTTCACCTGAGCATTGCGAACATTAATGTTGTTATCCGTGAGGCGCGACAGGATGTCCTTCAAGACCCCTACCCGATCAATCACCTCAATTTGAATATCAACGGGATAGGTTTGAGGACGGGCGCAGTCTTGCTCTGTGGAATTCCAGTTCACAGGCACTAATCGATCGCCTGGAACCTGTTCTACGTTTGGGCACCCCTGACGATGGATAGATATTCCACGACTCCCTCGCGTTACAACGCCAATGATGGCTTCCCCAGGAACGGGGTACAACATCCCGCAATGTGGTACAGCAATCCCTCCACACCAATGATGGGACATTTGCTGGATGGCAAAGAGGGAACTGGTTTTGGAGGAGGAAGCAGCGGTAGGAGTTGAGGATCGATGCCAATGTTCTCACCGACCTTGGCGATCGGCTGTTGCGCTTTAATGATGTCGCGCAGACGATTCAACGCCAGATTCAACGTTACTTCGCCATAGCCTATTGCGGCCAGCAAATCTTCCACAGTGTGGTAATTACATCGTTCAGCCGTTGCCTGCATAGGAGCAGACTTCAACAGCGCTTCAAACCCATTCTTGCCCAACTCCCGCTCCAACATTTCTCGGCCACGGGTCACATTCTCTTCACGGTTACATCGCTTGTACCACTGACGAATGCGGTTGCGGGCACCTGGAGTTACGACGAAGTTGAGCCAATCAAGGCTGGGGCGTGAGTTCTTCTGGGTGATGATTTCGACAATATCCCCATTCTTAAGTAGGGTGTCCAGCGTCACCATTCGACCATTCACCCGTGCCCCTGCACAGTGGTTGCCAACCTCTGTGTGAATTCGGTAAGCAAAATCTACGGGTGTTGCTCCTCGACTAAGCGATACAACGTCACCGTTCGGCGTGAAGACATACACGTCTCCATCAAAGAGATCGTCCTTGATGTTTTCCAGATATTCCTGAGCGTCTTTCAGGTCATTCTGCCAATCTAGTAGCTGGCGCAACCAGGTAAACTTCTCATCGGTTGTGGTCATCTGGATGTTCGAGCTTCCCGCTTCCTTGTACTTCCAATGGGCCGCGATTCCATACTCAGCGATATGGTGCATTTCAAGGTGCGGATCTGGACCTCCAGGGGTCTTCCTGATGGTCCAATGACTACGGTGTGCAGGGACTGGTAGCGATTTGGTTTGGGTAACCCGATGTAATCCTTAAACCGTCCAGGAATAGGACGAAACATATCGTGCACAACAGCCAGCGCCCGATAACACTCATCATTGGTGTTTACGATGATGCGAATGGCAGCAACATCGTAGATCTCGTTGTATCCCTTCTGCTGCCGCTGCATCTTCTGGTAGATGCCGTAGAGGTGTTTCGGGCGACCGCTAATTTCGTTGAAGGGAATTCCTACCTGAGTGAGGCGCGTCTTCAAGCTTTCTGCAATGTTTGTCAAGCGCGCTTCCCGATCGGCCCGCTTCTCAGCAACTAACTCCTGAATTTCCCGATAGGATTCGGGTTCTAAGTACTTAAACGCTAAATCTTCCAGTTCCCATTTGAAGCGTCCGATTCCTAAACGATTTGCCAATGGAGCAAAGATTTCCCGAGTCTCCAACGCAATTTGCCGTCGTTTCTGATCGGGTAAATGTTCTAGGGTTCGCATATTGTGAAGCCGATCGGCCAGCTTCACCACAATGACTCGAATATCTTGAGCCATTGCGAGAAACATGCGGCGAAAGTTTTCGGCCTGCCGCTCTGTTTTGCTGGAGAAGTTGAACTTAGATAGTTTGGTAACTCCTTCAACTAAGAGCCTGACTTCTTTACCAAACCGTTGTTCCAGTTCTTCTGGGGTAACGTCCGTGTCTTCTACAACATCATGCAGAAAGCCTGCTGCAATCATGGCACTGCCACCACCCAAATCTCGCAGTAGGCCAGAAACGGCGACAGGATGCATGATGTAGGGTTCACCTGATGCCCGGTATTGCCCCTCATGCAGCGTGTACGCAAATTCAAACGCTCGGCAGATCAGGTCAGCGTCTAGGGCTGCCTGTTCGGAACCATTTGGCTCATCATGGGATTGCTGCCGCGTATTGAGACATTCCTGAAGCCATCCAGGAACGGTGAATTTGATCGGAGAAGGGGGAGCCGTTAGATTCATGCTGCGAGGCCGGGAGGTTAAAAGGCTCGAAATGTTGTACAGGATTTTACTGCACAGGGGGCTTTTTGATGAAATCTAGTGAGGGCAGTCGTTGCGATAACTATAAGAACGGGTCCAGTTCGATCGTTCCCTTAGGAGACTTGCGAACCAGACTTATTTCATTTGCCAAAGGCTTAATTGAAATTGAAAGCAACGATAGAACGTAAGCGGCTATAAAGCGTCACTCATTTAGGCAACCAAGCTGAAATGAGACTTACAGCTTACCTAAAGAGAACTGATTCAGTAAAATCTATCTTAGCTAATATGACAACCTCTTTACAAATTTGCAGATATTTTAGTTAGATGCGGTTATGCGCGTTCAGAATTGCCTTCCACGCGATAAATTTTTTTGGGGAAGATGAATGTTGCCTTTACTGCATCAACAGCGCTATGAACGATTTCAACAGGCTTTGGAGCAGCTTCGTCTGGCGGCAGCTCAGCCAATCGGTGACAGTGTTTCGCTGAAGTCCGACGTTGCTGAACTACAACTGCTGTTTCAGGACCAGATCTTAGGATTAAGCACAACGGATCTCCCTGTGGACGTTGAGCAACGGGTGCAGTCGTATCAAGTCGAAATGAACAAGCAACTGCGTCTTTTAGGGATGGACGCTATGTTTTTGCAAGCGGCACGACAGGCAGTAACGCGTGAGCAACGTCGAAATCAGATGAACGATCGGATCGGGGTATTGCTCCGTTACTGTGAGGCATTGCTAGGAACTGGGAAGGAATGAAGGGATGTGGGAATGGGTTGGTATCTACCAACTTGATCCTGATGTTGGTTTAATAGAGAGTTGACCAATCGGGGAGATGGGCTGTGCAATGTCCTAAGGATAGACAGGGACTGCTGACTGACAGTAAGTTAATGGGTGAAATAGCGGTTAAACATTGCCCCAATTGCGAGGGCAACTGGATTCCTCCAGAAGAATATGGGGGTTGGCAGGAAAAACAGCCTCAGGTGAAGGTGTCAACCGAACTGATTGACCACCTGTTGGACATGGACTACGCGCCTTCTCCGCTAGATACACGGGCTGCTTTATGTCCTGACTGTAATTGCTATCTGGCAAGAGCAAAAGTGCATGCAAAGACTCCATTCTACGTGGAGCGATGCCCCAACTGTAAAGGAGTCTGGTGCGATCGCGGAGAATGGGAAGTGTTGGAAAAAACGGGGCTTCACAGCATGATTGGGCGGATTTTTGCCCCAGATTGGCAGACACTCGTGCGAGAACGGGAACAACTTGCCCAGGAACGCCGTGCCACGATCGACAAACTTGGGTTGGAACTCGCTGGTCGTGTTTTTGAGCTGGCCGAAGCTCTGGAACGTCATCCCAATGGAGATTTTGGGGTTGCATATCTGATGCGTCGGTTTGATAAGTAGGGTGTAGGGGCCAAGGGGGCAGGAGTGAGGGGTGAGGGGTAAGGGGTCAGAGTTTGTTGCTATAACTATCGTCATCAAAGGTAGGACATTTTATATTGGCTGAAACCCTTTTCCATCGCTGTTTTTCCTGACACCTGGCACCTAATACCTGACCCCTGCTATAAAGGGTGACCGCTAGTTGAGAGCCAATAGTGAATTGCTAAACAATGAGTGACGCTCTGTTTTGTGTGGAGAATTTGCGGGTGGCCTATCCTCATCGAGGGGCACGAGTTACCTGGGCCGTAGATGATGTTTCGTTTACGCTTAATCCCGGTGAGAAACTTGGATTGGTGGGTGAGTCAGGCTGCGGGAAGTCTACCTTGGGAAGGGCAGTCATGCGATTGTTGCCTCCAGCAACACAGACTGAAGGACGAGTCACCTTCGCTGGGCGATCGGTCTTTGATTTTTCATCTGAAGAATTGCGGCGATTTCGAGGGAGGCTGTATCGCTGATATTCCAGGATCCCATGACCCGTCTCGATCCCTTAATGACGGTTGGAGATCACTGTTTAGAAACACTGCAAGCGCATCAACCGACGTTATCTCGCAAACAGGCTAAGGAAGTGGCGATCGCAACCCTAGAATCTGTCAGCATTCCTGCAAATCGTTGGTCCCAGTATCCCCACGAGTTCAGCGGAGGTATGCGGCAGCGGGTCGCGATCGCTCTGGCACTGTTGTTAAACCCCAAGCTGATTGTCGCGGATGAGCCAACCACCAGTTTAGATGTAACCGTCGCAGCCCAAATTTTGCAGGAGTTGACCCGCCTTTGCTCAGAACGACACATGGCACTGCTAATCATTTCCCATGATTTAGCGATGATTGGAGAATATTGTGATCGTATTGCAGTGATGTACGACGGTAAGTTTGTTGAAACAGGGGCAACTCAATCGGTGTTGCAGCATCCGCAGCATGAATATACGCGATCGCTGTTGAAGGCGGCTCTCCATTTGCAGGCAGTCGGGGGTGAGGAGCCAAGGGTCAGGGGTCAGGGGTCAGGGGTCAGGGGTCCAAAGAAAATTCAAGATTCAAAATTCAAAATTCAAAATTTCCCCACTCCCGACTCCCGACTCCCGGCTCCCCATGATCCAGTTCAAACTGTTTCGCCCACGTCTCTTCTTAAAATCCAAAATTTGAAGCAGCACTACAGACTGGAACAGAATTTTGTTGCACGATTGTTTGCCAAGGAGGATTTGACCATCAAGGCTGTGGATGGGATTAGTTTGGAGCTACAGCAGGGAGAGACGCTGGGACTGGTTGGAGAATCAGGTTGCGGTAAGAGTACCCTATCGCGATCAATTTTGCAGCTCGTTCGTCCAACGACGGGAACGGTGGAATTTTTGGGCCGAGAGCTAACAAAATTACCTCCACAAACGGTGAGGCGACAGCGGCGGCAGATGCAAATGGTGTTTCAAGATCCGCATGCCTGTCTGAACCCAATGATGACAGTGGGCGAGAGCATTGTAGATCCGTTGTTGATTCATCGGCTCGCATCTCCCGAAGAGGCTGTTTTACAGGCCAAGAAGATGTTAGAACGGGTTGGGCTAACGCCAGTGAACGAATTTTATGGCCGCTATCCCGCTGAGCTGTCGGGAGGCCAGCAGCAGCGAGTAGCGATCGCCCGTGCCCTGATTACGCACCCCCAACTCCTGATCTGTGATGAGCCAGTCAGCATGCTGGATGCCAGTATCCAAACCCAGGTGCTAGAGCTGATGCAGGAGTTAAAGCAGGAATTCCATTTGACCTATCTCTTTATTACGCATGATCTGTGGGTTGCCAGGTTCTTTTGCGATCGAATCGCCGTTATGAAAGCGGGCAAAATTGTTGAACTTGGCCCAACCCAGGATATTTTCACGAACCCCAGCATCCCTACGCACAGACACTCCTACAGGCTGCGCCACTGCTTGCAAAACATCAGTAGGCAATAGGCAACTGGCAATAGGCAATGGGCAATGGGTAATAAGCAATAGGGTTGTTGCCTATTACCTCTCGTTGTTCTCCATTTATCTTCATCAGCCGTATCAAATTGTCCTAACTCTATCGAAAAATTTAAGAATGGTGGGATGAATCGCTCTCTTAGGTATAGAGGCGTTTTGAATCTGTTTCAAAGTCTCGGTCGGGACAAAAATGTATTAAAAATTACAGTTTGAGGTTCTCTTGCCCTTTATTCAGTAGTGAAAACCTCGGACTTTTACTGTGCAGTTTAACGATTACGATCCCGGTGATTTTTACGACGCTCTTTATTGAGAAAGGGCAACCTCGCCCTGATGCGATTCCGCTTATCAATCGCATCAATTCTCTATCTCGTGAAGAAGTGCAGCGGCGGCAACAGGCGGCTCAGATTGCACTCTTCAAGATGGGAGTAACGTTCAATGTTTACAGTGATGGCCAAGGCACAGAGCGAATTTTTCCCTTCGACATTATTCCTCGTATTGTTTCCGCCGATGAATGGGAAGCGCTAGACAAAGGACTCAAGCAGCGGATTTACGCGCTGAACTTGTTTATTGGGGATGTGTATGGCGAGCAGAAGATTTTGCGGGATAGTGTCATTCCTTCAGAATTAATTCACTCTGCTACAGGCTTTCTCAAGCAGTGTATGGGTTTGCAGCCACCCGGTGGAATTTGGTGTCACATTACGGGAACCGATTTGGTGCGCGATCGCGACGGTCGGTGGTACATCCTGGAGGATAACTTGCGGTGTCCGTCGGGGGTTTCTTATTTGCTGGAAAACCGTCGCGTGATGAAGAGCACGTTTCCACTTGTGTTTAACACAATGGAAATTCAGCCCGTGGAAGATTACTCCAGTCATTTGCTGGAAACCCTGCTGAATCTTGCTCCTGAACATCTGTCCGATCCAACCGTTGTTGTTCTGACTCCGGGTATCTACAATTCTGCGTACTTTGAGCATTCCTTCCTGGCGCAGCAAATGGGTGTAGAACTGGTGGAAGGTCGGGATCTGGTGGTACAGGATGGCTACCTGCAAATGCGAACCACACGGGGATTGCAGCGGGTGGATGTGATTTACCGTCGCATTGACGATGATTTCATTGATCCGCTAACCTTTCGCTCCGACTCACTTCTGGGTGTTCCGGGGTTAATGGATGTGTATCGGGCTGGACGAGTCGCGATCGCCAATGCCCTTGGCACAGGCGTTGCAGATGATAAAGTGATTTACTCCTACGTTCCACAAATGATTCGCTATTACTTGAACGAGGAACCGATTTTGTCTAACGTGCCCACCTACTTATGTTGGGAACCGCAACAGCAAAGCCACGTTCTGGCAAATCTGGACAAACTGGTTGTAAAAGCGGCGAATGAATCCGGTGGCTATGGAATGCTGGTTGGCCCCCATGCAACCCAGCAGCAACGGGATGAGTTTGCCGAGCGGATTAAAGCTACCCCCGCAACTACATCGCCCAACCCACACTTTGTCTGTCTCGTGTGCCGACCCTATTTGACGATCGATTTGAGGGGTGCCACGTTGATTTGCGCCCCTATATTCTCTATGGCAAGCAAATCTACATCAGCCCAGGTGGCCTAACCCGCGTTGCCCTCCGCAAAGGGTCTCTGGTTGTCAACTCTTCTCAAGGAGGTGGCAGTAAGGATACGTGGGTTGTTTGCAAATAGGATTGAAGATTGTAGATTTCAGATTTTAGATTGAATCCGAAATCCACACTCTTCAATCTCCAATCTTTAATCTCCAATCTTCAATCTCTTATGCTCAGTCGTGTTGCTGATTCAATTTACTGGCTTAACCGCTATGTTGAACGGGCGGAGAATGTTGCCCGGTTTGTGGATGTTAATTTGAACTTGCTGCTTGATTCTCCGACAGGGATGGCTCAACAATGGGAGCCGATCGTGCTGACTACTGGGGATCTGCCCTTATTTCAAAAACGATACGGTACGGCAACAGCGGAGAATGTGGTCCAGTTTTTGACGGTTGATGCAGATTACCCAAACTCCATTCTTTCCTGTTTGCGAGCCGCACGGGAAAATGCTCGCTCAGTAAGGGAAGCTATCTCTTCAGAGATGTGGCAGCAGGTGAATTCCTTTTACCTCATGGTGAATGAGGCTGCTCAGTCGGGAGCGCTTCACGACCTCTCCAGCGTGCTCACGTTTTTTGAAGAGGTGAAAATGGCCAGTCACCTGTTTGCTGGGGTCATGAACGCGACCATGACCCATAATGAAGGCTGGCACTTTGGTCAGATTGGTCGATTTCTGGAGCGGGCAGACAAAACCGCACGCATTTTAGACGTGAAATATTTCATTCTGCTGCCTTCTGTGAAAGACGTCGGCAGTACTCTGGATGAGCTTCAGTGGATCGCGCTGTTGAAATCTGCCAGTGCTTATGAAATGTACCGCAAGCGTGGTCTTCATCGGATAACTCCAATGGACGTGGCAGAATTTCTAATCTTGACGCAGGAGTTTCCCCGATCGATCCGGTTCTGCGTGATGCAAGCGGAGCGATCGCTCCACCAAATTACCGGAACCCGAATCGGAACCTGGCAAACCCCGGTTGAACGCGCCCTTGGGCGGCTCCGCACCGACCTGGACTATCTCACCATTGAAGACATTTTTGAAACAGGTCTGCATGAATTTCTCGACGATCTCCAAAGCCGCATGAATGACGTCGGCGAGAAAATCTTTGAAACCTTCTTTACGTTGAAAGCGGTTAGCTAGGAAGGGGACAGGGAAAGGCTAAAGGATGAAGGCTAAAGGATAAAACCTTCATTCCTCCTCACCTCATCATTCCTTCACCCCTCATCTCCTCACCCTCTCATTCTTTTTATCCTTCATCCTTTAGCTTTTATCCCTTCTTATTCCTCCTCCGTTGTGCGTTACCAAATCAGCCACACAACTACTTACACCTACAGTCAACCTGTCACGCTGTATCCTCACGTGATACGGTTGCGTCCTCGTAGTGATAGCTGTCAGAGATTAGATTCCTTTTCTCTAATGGTGTCTCCCACACCTATGCAGGAATCTCAGATGGTCGATTTGGAAGGCAATGAAACCATTAAGGTGTGGTTTAAGCAGGAACCAACGGAATCTTTGAGGGTGCAGGTTATCTCTCAGGTCGAAACGTGCCGGACCAACCCATTTGACTATTTGCTCGAACCCTGGGCTGTCAGACTCCCGATCGACTACCCCTCCTCTCTTTTGGCACAGCTAAAGCCCTACCTGGTAGGACAAAATCCCCAAGGCTTTATTGATTCAGTGGCAGTACAACTGGCGCAAGAAATTTCTGAACGGGTGGATGGCAACGTCACGTCCTTCTTAACGGAACTGAGCCAGCAACTTTATCAAAGCTGTCGGCAGGTCATTCGTGAAACGGGAGAACCCTTTCCGCCGGGGCTTACCTGGTCAAAGCGATCGGGGTCTTGCCGGGATTTTACCGTCTTGTTTATAGAGGTGTGTCGGGCGATCGGACTGGCAGCCAGGTTTGTTAGCGGCTATCAGGAAGGTGATCCAGACAGCCACGATCGCCACCTCCATGCCTGGGTGGAGGTCTATCTTCCTGGTGCTGGCTGGCGTGGATTTGACCCAACTCACGGATCTGCGGTTGCCGATCGCCATATTGCGCTCGTTTCCAGCATTTTCCTCGCTATGCTGCTCCCATCACGGGTACCTTCAGTCAGGGAAGCGGTGCCCGATCAGAAATGAGTTATCAGTTATTGATTCAGGGAAGTTAGTGAGTAGAAAGGATAAAGGATAAAAAGGTGAGGGGTGAGGAGATGAGGGTAAGGAGGAATGAAAGGGAAAGGATAAAGGATAGAAAGGTAAAGGGGTGAGAAGGGATGAAGGTTTTATCCTTTAGCCTTCATCCCTTAGCCTTTCCTAATCACTGATCCCCGTCTCCTAACCCCTGTAAATTCAGGGGCTAAAATTTAGACAGATTAATGGTGAAAAAGGGCGATCGGAATGGCTCAGGTGCTTGAGAGAACAGCGGATCAGATTAGTGTCTACCACAGTCGCACATGGGAACAGTTCAAGCATATTCAGAAGGGCTTGGAAGGAACTCCAGGGGTACGATTGTTCTACTACGAGGGTACGGTTGAGATTCTGATGCCTGGGTTATCTCACGAAGTTTTTAAGAAAATAATTGGCTATTTGATCGAAACATTCTTTTGAACGTCAAATAAAGGTCATCCCAACAGGATCGATCACGCAAGAACGAGAAGGAGAAGCATCAGCCCAGGCAGATGAGTCTTACTGTTTTGGAGAGGCTAAACCGATTCCTGATTTGTCAATTGAAGTTATTTTTACGAGTGATTCCACTGCCAAATTAAAACGATATCAGGCTTTAGGAGTTCCCGAAGTTTGGTTTTGGGAAGATGGGGCACTATCTCTTTATCACCTGCACCAGAATGGGTACATGAAGATCGATCGCAGCGAAATTCCCGAACTAGCAGACCTTGATCTGGATCTATTTTGCCGTTGTGTTTTAATAGGTGAAACTGATTGGTTAGAGGCGGTTAGAACGTTTAAGAAAGTTATTGAGCAGAGTAAATAGGTTGCAGCAGTTACTTTTTCGCTACCCCAGTATTTCCCCATCTTCCTATCATCTCTTCACCCCTCTAATCGGCTGATTCTAGTTCTCCAGGAATTTCTAAATAATGTTCCCAATCGATGTTAGGCATGCGATCGAATGCTTCATTGAGGGAAATTTCCCACATCTTGCGAATTTGAGCCAGGTATGGCGCTCCTAGTTTGAGACGTAGCTCGTAGCGAATTTTGAAGCTGTCTGTCTCATACATCACCAGATTAATGGGGGACCAACAGAAAGGTTAGACTTCATCGTAGAGTCGATCGAGAGCAGCGCACATTTTGCCGCCGATTCTAGTGGCGTATCGAAATAGAGAATGCGATCGAGAATGGGTTTGCCGTACTTGGTCTCTCCAATTTGCAGAAACGGCGTATCCTTGGACGCTTGAATACAGTTACCCTGGCTGTAAATCTGGTACAGCGATGGTTCCTCACCCTTGATTTGCCCACCCAAAAGAAAACTGCACTGAAAATCAATTCCGTCCTTTTCCAGCCAGGGACGGTCCTGATCCTGAATTTGCCTTGCTTTGGAGCCGATATAGCGGGCGACCTCATACATGCTGGGTAGAGTATGCAGATTCGTCTCCGATTCGGAAATCAGATCGTGACGCAGCAGGGTTAACGTTCCCTGAGTTGTAGAGAGGTTCCCAGAGGTACAGAGGAGAATGACACGATCACCCGGTTGGGAAAAATCAAACAGCTTTTGGTAAGTCGAAACATAATCGACTCCCGCATTGGTACGAGAGTCCGCAGCCATGACCAAGCCAGAGCTAGTCACAATTCCAAGGCAGTACGTCATGCAGGGCAATAGAGGAATGACCTTCTGATTTTAAGGCGAGAGCGAACAGAGAGGAAAACGGCTAATATAGCGATCCTAAATGGATTGTGAGAAAGGATTCCATTAGAATCCTTTCTCACAAAGCTTCTCAATCTCACAACTGATTTAGGACTGCTATAGATGAAGGATAAAAGATAAAAAGGGGATAAAAATTGGGGGATGGTCACAATAAGGAGGTAGGCAAAGTAAGACGAGGATGCAGTGACAAAAATAGTGAGTAATGCTAAGTCAGCAACGATACATCTGATTTTTAGCCCCTGACCCCTAATCCCTGACCTCTAACCCCTGCCATATGACCGACGCATCCAGAAGCAGCGAACCGATTTCTATCAGTATCCGGGATATGGAAATTGATGATATTGCTCCCGTATACCATCTTGGTGAAATTCTGTTTACCAGCGACCTGTACCCCTACATTTACCGAACATGGGACCAGTGGGAGGTGATTGGGCTATATAACACAGACCCGGAATACTGCTTAGTTGCGGAAGTGGAGGATCAGCTTGCCGGATTCATCTTGGGCACGGTTATCAACAAAGCATCCTGGGTGTATGGCTATATCATCTGGCTAGGGATTAATCCAGCTTTTCAGCGACGGGGCATTGCAGACAAACTGGTAGACAAGCTGGTAGAGCGCATGATTGACGACGGTGCCCGGTTCATGATGGTTGATACAGACCCGGAAAATCTCCCTGCCGTCAAATTCTTTTCTCGAAAGGGCTTTGGAAACATGCGCAAGCATGTATTTCTGTCCATGAACCTGAGCAAGCATGAGTATTACGGCAAGCTGATTGCCTACGAACGAGAGAAGGCAGAACGGGCAGTCTGGAAGCGCCCTCGCCGCCGTCCGACAAAATCCTGAATGAATTTTGTACTAATTCGTTTCAGGTTTACCACCTGCCACCTACTACCTACTACCTGCTCGATCACTTGGTTGATTTGTCGGTTAAGCCGAGCCGTTCATGCCAGTCAGCCAGGGATTTTTCAGGATAACGATCGAAACACTCATCATTTGGTCCCTTCTGAATCTCAACCCAGCTTGCCGCAAAGTCGAGCATGATATGCGTATTCTCAGGAGGTTTTGGAAGGTCGGTATCGATCGCAGACGCAAAGGGGTGCATCAGGTCAGGATAGTCTGAGGAATAGACCCACAGGCAGGAACCACAGTGGCGACAGAATCTGCGCTCCCCTTCACTGATGTAGGGTTCAGGGTCTTCCGGGTTTTGAATCTTGGCATGGTAAATCGAGATGTTTTCCTCGCCTTCGACCTGTAATGTCCGGTTGTCCCCTGCTAAGTTGATGGCATAGCCACCTCCACCAGCCGTTTTTCGACAGATGGAGCAGTAACAGCGCATGAAGGGATAGGGCTGATGACTGACCACGCTAAACCGGACCGCTCCACAATGGCAGGACCCTTTAAGCAACATTTTGATTTCCTCAGCGCAACGGCTTATTGAATCAAATTGTGGGCGATCGACCATCACTTGAGATGGCTGTACACGGGAAAATTATCACCCTTCTTTCTTGAGTGTGATGACAACCAGTTGTGACTACACCAATATAATAAGCGAGACAAATTGGCAAAGGCGTTTCGGTGTAGAGGACAAGCAATGAAGAGATTCCCAGACTACTATGGTGTTCGCTCAACGGCTCTGTTTCTGTCAGCACTCCTGACAATGCCTCTTTTGCAGGATGTGGGCAACGGCAGGCAGGAGCGCCTCCGTCGATGATACACGCCCCGCTACTTCTACCATGAGTCCTTCGCCTAGCGTGGCTCCAATAGAGAAAAAGAAGGGCTTAAGTAACGTTCAAAAAGGCGCGATCGTATTGGCTGGCGCTGCCGCTCTCTACTATCTCTACAACAAGCATAAGCATGCTCAAGCGCAAACAGGCGCAAATGGGCAGTACTATCTCTCCAAAAACGGTCGCGTTTATTACCGCGATGCAAACCATCAAGCGCACTGGGTAACACCGCCTTCCAACGGTATTCAAGTACCAGCCGCTGAAGCGCAGCAGTACCGAGAATTTCAAGGGTACGATAACCGTTCTACTGGACGTGACCTCACCTCGTTGCCGGAAGCTCAATCAGCGGCCAACTAAGCGTCATTGCAGGTCATCATTCACTTGACGATAAACCCATTACAAAAATTCAAGGATTATCATGGTAGACGATTTTTACGCAAAGCAGCAGACGCCTTACTCGGAAACCAGTCATCCGAAGCCGAAGACCAGCAACCACGCCCAGCCAGTGAAGATCCCTATGGTGACCCGGCTGATCAAACAGTTGATGCGGGGCAGTTTGGGAATGTGCGTCCGGCCAGTGAAGACCCCTACGGCGATCCGGCTGATCAAATGGCTGATGCGGGGCAGTTTGGGAATGTGCGTCCGGCCAGTGAAGACCCTTATGGTGATCCGGCTGATCAAACGGCTGACTCAGGACAGTTTGGAGATGTGCGTCCAGCCAGTGAGGATCCCTACGGTGATCCAGCAGACCAGGGTGGGCAGTGGAGTTAAGTAGATAAACTAAACACAATGATTGCTGGTAGTTCACTTATCAGCAATTATTGTGTTTTCGTATTTGCTTCCCGTTGTTGAGCAATTCTTAAAAGGATTTCATGAATTTGGGCAACCACGTGGTCCTGGCATTGTTGCTGTCGATTTTCTCAGTCATTGAGCTTAATTGAGAAAACGATGAGAAATTCGTTGAAATGATGCGTTACGCTAACGCTAACAGCATCCTACTGGGTTCCCACTGTTAAGTATTTAGAACCAAGATTAGTTGTCAAACCAGAAAACAATACGGGATGAATCAATTCCAAATTGGTTATCAATTACTTCCATAAAACGAAGGACTAAGAGAAATTCTTGTGGGGATTCGGAGACATCATAGTTACTGTATTTAAAGGCATCGAAAATCTCTCTTCGAGAAAGATAGCTGGCTGTGTGCCAATCTGGACAGCTTACAACATTATCAATTATCTTTGCACCAAGCGCCTTGTGATGTTCTGCTTCTTCTGAATAGCACCAGAAGTGACCATTGTTCTTTGCCAATCTTCCGCATCTTTTGGGATGATCTCTTCGTAGTATTCCCAAAATATTTCGTGTGAAAGATCTGTAGGAAGTCCTCTGGGAGGAATGAGGACTGGAAGGGGACAAGTGCCTCATGCAGCACACTGGGCTTTGCGTTCAGGTACACTTCACGGCAGTTGCTTTCGTTGTATCCAACCACAACGGCTCCTATAGTTGTACCAAGTTCAGGGTACATGTCTTGATTCATTTCCCTTCATCAAAAAATCGGGGATTTTAATCAACCCTTTTACTGAAGGTTCATCTATATCGACAAAAATCCCGAAGGGAGCATGATACTCAACCTTGCCTTGCACAAATTGTCCTAACCTATATTTAGATTTAATTTGCTCCCAATTTGTACTATCCATGATGTCTACTGCGATTTAAGAACGCGTGGAAATTGGTTGAGAACGGGAAATAAACCTGGAGGGACAACTACCTCAATGCGATTGCGGCCATTTTTCTCATCATAGCGATACTCAAGTGGTTTGAAGTACTGGTTATAAATTACCTGGTCGATCGTGACCTCAAGAATTCCCTTCTTGTAGCTCTGATTGAACTCCTCAGCAATGCTTCTGTCATAGGCCCAGCAAAGTAGCAATTGTCGTCAATATAAGGAGGATTACATGGAAAATCAGAGGGCAGAAATCCCTTTATCAGGAACTTCTGCCCCTTCCCCTTTTGGGGAGCTTTATAAATTGTGACCGTCTGAACAGGTTGTGGCTTAAAGTCCATTCACAACATCACTTTTGCTGAGTCGCTGTTGCGCTTTGGAGTTCGCCTGGTTTGACGCTTATCTCTTGCGTTTGTTCGCCTCGTTGCAAGGTGAATTTTAGCGGTTGGTTAATTTTGCTCTTTTCCACTGCCGTTTGTAGTTGTTCCGCGGTGGTTACGGCTAATCCATCCACTTGAGTAATCACGTCCCCTCGACGGATACCAGACTTGGCGGCAGGGCTGTTTGGTATCACCTGAACCACCAACACACCGTTAATTTCAGGAACGGTCATGGGAGAATTTGGGTCGCTGTTGGACTGTTTTGCCAGTGCGGGGGTCAGGCTCAACATGCGAATGCCAATGTAAGGGTGCTGGACCTTCTCGCCCTTTGCCAATGTCTCTTTGATAGTTTTTGCTTTATCGATCGGAATTGCAAATCCAATTCCCTGAGCATCAGCACGGATGGCGGTGTTAATGCCAATGACCTCACCCCGATCGTTCACCAGCGGACCACCAGAGTTGCCAGGGTTAATAGCAGCATCGGTCTGGATGAAGTCTAATCGCTTATCGGGAATCCCAACCTGAGCACTGGAGCGGTTCAAAGTGCTGATAATACCCAGCGTTACGGTGTTGTCTAAACCGAGGGGATTGCCGACCGCGATCGCCCAGTCACCCACCTGCAAATCACTAGAATTGCCCAGAGGTGCCACAGGCAAATTTTTCCCATCAATTTTCACAACGGCTAGGTCAGAGGGTTCATCGATTCCTTTGACCTTTCCCTTTAGCTGACGTCCATCCTTCATTGTCACCATGACGGTATCTGCGCCACTCACCACATGAGCGTTTGTCAGAATGATGCCGTTGGAGTCAATGATGAAGCCCGATCCTTCTCCCCGCTGGCGGTATTCCCGTGGTTGCCCGTAGTAGGAACCATCCCCAAAAACTCCCGAAAGAATGGATCATTAAACATGGGATCGGGGTTTGCGGTGATGGTTCGCTCCGTGTCAATTCGCACAACAGCTGGACCGACTCGACCAATGGCGGTTGCGACAAACCCTCGGGTTACTTCCTTAATAGTTTCGGGTTTGAGGGAGGTCGTTTGGGGCGATCGCGGCTGGAGTGTCAGCCGTATCGGAAAGTGTTGCCTTACTACGTGGAAGAAGTGGGTTCGGAAAGGCCCACAGGGCAGATAGCGTCAACACCACACTTAGAACAGACACCAAAACATAGGTGCTGATTTGTCGCAGAGGTGAAAAACGTTGCTCAGAGAGTGACATAGCAGGTTGTAGGTGATAGGTAGTAGATCGTAGGGGTCCGGGGTCCGGGATCAGGGATGAGGGATCGATGGGTAAGGTGTATCCTACCCTTAAACTTTACAACGTGTACTTACGCCTCGTCCCTGTATCCCATACCCTGTACCCCATCCCCTATTTGGAATCGATGAAGTCTGCATCAATTACATCATCGCCACTTTGGGGTTGTCCAGTCGCACCACTGCTGTTGGCGTTGCCATAAATTGCGCTGCCAACCTGCATCAGGGCTTGTTGTAGATCGTTGGTGAGTGACTTCATACGATCGTAGTTATCCTGATTCACCGCTTCACGTAGATCCTTCACCAGAGCTTCTACCCGGCTCTTCTCAGCGGCAGGAACCTGACCATTCAGATCCTGCAACTGCTTCTCAGCCTGGTATGTCAGGGAGTCTGCCGTGTTCTTGGTGTCTACCTGCTCACGCCGTTGACGGTCCGCTTCTGCATTGCGCTTTGCGTCTTCCACCATGCGATCAACATCACTCTTATCCAGGGTTGACGCGCCGGAAATGGTGATGGATTGAACTTTTCCAGATCCCTTGTCTTTGGCAGAGACAGAAAGGATGCCACTTGCGTCAATGTCGAAGGTCACTTCGATTTGCGGAACGCCACGAGGAGCGGCGGGAATCCCATCCAGGCGGAAGGTGCCGAGGCTCTTGTTATCGCCTGCCATCTGACGTTCGCCCTGCAATACGTGAATTTCCACGTTGGATTGTCCATCAACCGCTGTAGAGAAAACCTCTGACTTCTTGGCTGGAATCGTTGTATTGCGCGGAATGATTGGAGTCATAACGCCACCCAGCGTTTCCACACCAAGGGACAGCGGAGTAACATCCAGAAGCAGCACATCAGTTACTTCACCGGCCAGTACCCCCGCTTGGATCGCGGCACCAACTGCAACGACCTCGTCTGGGTTCACACCCATATTGGGTTCTTTGCCAGTCAGGCGGCGAACCAGATCCTGCACGGCTGGAATCCGGGTGGAGCCACCCACCAGCACAACCTCATCGATCGCCGATGCAGCCAGCTTGGAGTCACGCAGCGCTTGTTCAACCGGAACACGGCAGCGATCGAGCAAATCAGAACACATTTCCTCAAATTTTGCCCGCGTCAGGTTCAGTTCCAAATGTTTGGGACCGTCTGCGGTTGCTGTGATAAAGGGCAAATTAATTGTGCTTTGGGTCGCGCTAGAAAGTTCAATCTTGGCTTTCTCCGCGGCTTCCGTTAGCCGTTGCAGCGCTTGCTTGTCTTTACGCAGATCAATTCCTTCATTCCGCTTGAACTCTTCCGCAATCCAGTCCACGATTTTCTTGTCGAAATCGTCACCGCCCAAGTGCGTGTCACCGCTGGTTGCTTTTACTTCAACAATGCCATCGCCCACTTCTAAAATAGACACGTCGAACGTACCACCACCCAGGTCAAACACCAGGATGGTTTCGTTGGTTTTCTTGTCTAGCCCGTAGGCAAGTGCCGCAGCTGTAGGCTCGTTGACGATCCGCAGAACTTCGATTCCGGCAATTTTTCCGGCATCTTTAGTGGCCTGCCGCTGAGAGTCGTTGAAGTAGGCGGGGACGGTTACAACAGCCTGTGTCACCTTCTCACCCAAGTACTTGCTGGCATCATCAACTAATTTCCGCAGTACCTGAGCAGAAATCTCTTCTGGAGCAAATTTCTTGTCAGCCGCAGAGCTATCTAACCGGACATTGCTGCCATCCTGCACAACTTTGTAGGAAACTTGCTTTGCTTCCTGAGTAATTTCGTCGTATTTCCGTCCAATGAAGCGCTTAACCGAATAAAACGTGTTTTCAGGGTTCATGACTCCCTGACGCTTTGCGATTTGACCAACGAGGCGATCGCCATTTTTGCATACGCCACCACAGAAGGAGTTGTGCGACCGCCTTCTGAGTTCGTAATGACAATAGGTTGGCCACCTTCCATTACCGCAACGCATGAGTTGGTGGTTCCCAAGTCAATCCCAACTACTTTAGCCATTTGTCTCTAACCCTCTTAGATAAGAAATCTATGGACGATCGGATGGAAATACTGGGTAGTTTGGTAACGGGTAAAGGGTAATGGGAGAGTCAACAACGTCAACCATCACAAAAAACAACGCCAATTACCAATTACGACTTATACAGTCCATCCCTGAGCGTTCATGTGCTCCAGTCCTAATGCCCCTACTCTACCGACAACTCTTTCAAACAAGGGTTCGGTAGGGCGTCCAATGTTACTGGTGATTTCCGTACACTGAGGATAGAAAGGATCAAAGCTAAAGGCTAAACATTCCATCATTCCCTCTCCCTCTTCTGCCTCTTTCCCGACTCCAACAGTTGCCCATAGGTAACAGAAAATCATTGCTATCCCATCTAAAATCTGAAATCTGAAGTCTAAAACCTCCCATGCTTGAGTTTTATCAACGGATGGCCAAATTCCTGAGACAAGAGCCTGTTGTGCTTGCTACGGTTGTTCGTGTCAAAGGTTCGGTTCCGAGAGAGGTGGGGGCAAACATGGTGGTTTGTTCAGATAGCCGCATTATTGGCACGATCGGTGGCGGTGCTGGAGAAGCAAAAGTTATCCGGCAGGCGCTTAACGTGCTGGAGACGGGTGAGAAGCAATTTGTGGAGATTGACCTGTCCGGCGCACCACAACGGGAAACGCAGGGAGTATGTGGTGGCATGATGCACGTCTGGTTGGAGCGCTGGCAGGGAGAAACGGCACTAGCACTGGTAAACCAAATCATTGAGCAGTTGAAATCAGGCAAAACGGGAACCCTGATAACCCCACTGGAACTCGATCGATCTCCCTATCTCGAACTCCTCACCCCAGACACAATCCAACCCCTTCATCCCTCATCCCTCATCCCTCATCCTTTCACCTCCCCCTCCTTCCCCCGCCAACCCTACTCATTGTGGGAGGTGGACACGTCGCGGTTCCTCTGGCGCATATCGCTCACCTGTCGGGCTTTCGGGTGGTTGTTCAGGACGATCGCCCTGAGTTCGCCAACCATCAACGATTTCCAGATGCTGCCATGATTCTGGCGATGTCGATCGTTGATGCCATAAATTCGATTTCAGACGTTTCTGAACTCTATGCTGCGTTGGTAACTCGCGGTTATATTCACGACCTGGAAGCGCTGCGAACGCTAGTCCAACGTCCAGCCAAGTATATCGGCATGATTGGCAGCGAAAAACGAGTCAAGACAGTGCTTCAAGCGCTACGAGAAAACGTTCCCTCTGTGGATACTTACACAGCGTTTTCACAATTTATCCATGCGCCGATCGGCTTGGATATTGGAGCATTAACTCCTGAAGAAATAGCCGTCAGCATTTGTGCAGAGCTAATTCAGGTGCGACGGGGCGGAACCGGATTGCCCCTATCCAAGAAGCTGAGGGAGGCAGAACCAATATCACCCGTTGCAGGCCAAACCACGCATGGCTGGCAGTCTAACCAGCAAGTATCCCAACAGCAGTAAATGAATGATGGCAGCTACTACGCGATCGTGCTTGCAGCAGGCCGTTCAACGCGCATGAGACAGTGCAAAACGGAGTTACCCTGGTTGAATGGCACAACGCTTCTGTCTTACCAGGTAGGGCAACTGTTGCTGGCAAATATCCAGCCGATTGTGGTGCTTGGTCCACAGAATTGCGATCAATGCATCCCTTATCTACATGTGAATCAATGGGTTATTAATCCCTTTCCAGATAGCGGAAAAGTTAGCTCGATTTTAGTTGGGTTGCAGTGTCTGCCAAAGACCTTCACAGGGGTGGTAATTTCCGCTGTTGATCAGCCTCGTCCCGTCCGGATTTATCGAAGTTTGATAGGCATTCACTCTCGATTCGCTCGCCCCATTACCGTACCGACTTATAGAGGCAAATGGGGGCATCCCTTGTTATTTTCGAGCTGCGTTATGCCCCTGCTGCAAACTCTGACAGAAGAAACGCTTGGGCTGCGACGAATTGTTAAACGGCTGAGTCCCTATGTTCAACCTGTAGAATTTGACACACCCACTGTGTTGATGGATTTGAATACGCCTGAGGAGTATCAGAAGGGACTACTGCTAGCGCTTAACGAGGCTAATCGAAAACTCCCGTCCGACACCACCGATCGCAAGGCTGATCCAGAGCATTGCCAGCGGTTCTAGCAAACGTGCCTGAGCCAATGGTCCCGTATCTACCACCTCAAAGCCTACGTCTTGAGCAAGTATAGTCACCACTTTCTTGGCATCGGCATCGTCCCCACAAATGAACGCTGTCGCGGTTACTGAGCCGAATTGGGTATTTCCAAAGCAGTTGGCCCCAATGTTATTAAAGGCTTTGACGACACGTGCTCCTGTTGCCCATTTCGCCACTTCTTCTGCGGCAGAGGTGGTATGCCCGATGACCAGTCCTCTAGACAATCCTTCAGGATTTAACCCAACAGGATTAATGGTGTCAATCAGGACTTTCCCGGTTAGGTTACCAGCCTGGGCGATCGCATCCTGAGCTGCATCCCAGGGTGTTGCCAAAATCACCACATCCGCGTCAGCCACAGCCCCTGGAATACTGTCTGCCCTGGCGTTACCTGAAATAGAGCTAAGGAGCGATTTTATCTTTTCGCTTTGCGGGTCTCGCGCTCCAAACGTCACGTCATGACCTTTCTGGGCAAGAATTTTACCCAAGGTTCCGCCCACATTTCCTGAACCAATAACTGCGATTTTCATAGATCTCCCTAAATCAGTTGTGACAGCACTTACAGCACGTGGTAAGTAGCTAGAACCTATCAAGCTCCCAATGCTTTAATCACTTCCGTGGCTGTTGCTCTACCCGAAAACTGCTGCTGTCCCGTAATCAGATTGCCATCCCGCACTGCAAAGGCTTTGAACAGACCTCCAGTAATGAAGTTGGCACCCAGCTTCTTGGCCTCATCCTCAATCCGAAACGGCATCACCTTTGCGCCTACAACCTTATTGGCAAAGTCTTCTTCAACGTTGGCAAATCCAGTCATTGTTTTCCCGTGAATCAGATGGCTGCCATCGGAAAGCTTGACATGGAGCAATGCGCAGGTGCCGTGACAGAGTGCTGCCGTAACTTTTTTGGCTTCATAGAACTCTGCAATCAACTCGTGAAGCCGTGACTCTGTTGGAAAGGTAAACATGGGCGATTGGCCACCTGCGACCACGATCGCGTCATAGGTCTGCACGCTAATATCATTCAACGATTTTGTATTCTCCAGCAGTGCCATCAGGTTCGGTGTGTGAAGAAATCCCATGCTGATCAGATCGTCCGCCGAGTAACCGCTGGCATCCCTCGGATCGCTCAGTCCGTCAAATTCGACCTTTCCGCCCCGGGGACTGACAATCTCTACCTGATAACCCGCTTCAATAAATTCGTAGTAAGCGTGGGTCAATTCTGATGCCCAAAAACCGACGGGACCGCCCAGCGTTGTTGAAACGGAAGGGTTCGCGACAATCATCAAAATTCGTTTCGGTTGGATCGTATTTAAGTTTGCGCTCATGGATTTCCCCTTTTGCGTTTGATTCTCTTCACTTCCCATCATCGAAACGATATAATTATTTGTCCAATGGATTATTTGTATGAATGTCATTCGCCATATCAATCTTGCAGCAACGGATTTGAATCTTCTGGTGGTATTCGACGCATTGATGGCGGAACGGCATGTCACACGTGCAGGCGAGCGAATTGGGTTGAGCCAACCTGCAACGAGTAATGCTCTCGCCCGTCTCCGTCGTTTGTTTGAGGACAAGCTGTTCGTTAGAACGTCGGAGGGACTTCAGCCGACCCCGCGCGCGATCGCGCTTGAGCAACCCATCCGTCGGGTGTTGCTGCAAATTCAGTCAACCCTTCAAAGCGAAGCACCGTTCGAGCCTCAAACCGCCCAACGCATGTTCACACTGGGTATGTCGGACTATGGAGAATTTGTTCTACTGCCAAAACTAATGCTGTGGCTGAAGGAAAAGGCTCCCGGCATCCGCGTTCTGATCCGGTCGAGCGATCGTCACCAAGCTCTTAAACAGTTAGATGCAGAAGAAATCGACCTGGCTGTGGGTGTTTTTCCAGAAACAGCATCGTGGCATCGATCGCAATTGCTGTTCAAAGAGAATTACGTTTGCGTTTCCAGTCAGAGCAATTCCAGCATCCCCAATCCCGTTACCTTGGAGGACTATCTTGCCGCTTCCCATCTGCTGGTTTCCCCTGCGGAAGATATGGTCGGACGAGTCGATAGTATTCTGGCGAAACAGAATCTCAAACGCCAGATCGCAATCTCAGTGCCGCACTTTTTGGTTGCCCCCTTTGTGGTAGCAAACACTGATTTGATCGTCAGTCTTGCCGAACGGGTGGCGAAAACCTACGCCCAAGTTTTGAATTTGTCCATTCAACCACTGCCCATCACTGTTCCCGGTTTTGCGTTTATTATGCTTTGGCATACCAGAAATGATGGTGACCCAGCCCACGCGTGGCTGAGGGACGCGATCGCTCAACTCTCTAGGGATTCCATAATTTCTACCACTTAACCCCTATCACCTACTCCCTTACGAAAGCGGCCTGATCCAACCACGCAGAAAGTAATAGAAAGCGGCAAGGTATTCACTGATGGCTTGAGTACTCGCGTAAAACGCTTCTGCACTGGGCAGAAAATCTAGAATGAGAATTTGGCGTTCAATCAAATCGTTCCCTTTGACCAGTTTGCCCAACCGTTCACGAGGCGGAATCGTGTAAAAATCCGTAGGTCGGGAGTTAATCGTGGCTCCGTCAAAGACTCCGTTAAACGTTAAGGCTGTCCGGTTCATATTCATGGCGCTGGTTACGACAGTAATCTGGTTGCCATAGTTAATCTTCTGGTCATCCAGCAGTTTCTTCACGTTTTCGGCACTCTGATGCACAGTTGTGCTGTCGTAGTCCTGAAGTATCCCGTTTTCAGGCACTTTCATGGTTTGAGTCAAAACGTCTGGATGTCTCTTGTCTCAGAAACATCCTCCCGCTTCTCTTCATCCCGCTTTAAGCGATAGGGGCGACTTCCTGCCGAAATAACAATGACTGGGTTGTTGCCAGCCTGGGATTCTTCTTGATAGAGCTGCGCGGCGTAAATCAGACGGTTCCCTTTTTCCGTCAACTGAATGGGCAGTTTCGTCAGCACGCTAAAGGCATCGCTGCTGATGGGACGCTCTGCCTTGGCATCTGTACTTGGCGCGTCTCCCCGACGGGGCCTCATCTGTAGACGAGTGGTTCCTTGCCCCATGAGGACGATGACCCGTCTACCGCCTCCATCCAGTTTAGGTAGAGCTTGAATCTGCTCAATTCCCTCCAGTTCCAACTCCTGAATCATGTAATAGGCGAAGAAGGGAATGCTACCCAGCGCTAGGACGATGAGGCCGATCGAGATAGCACGTTTGGCAATCTTGCCTGGTTTGCCCAGAAGCAAAACCAGCAGCAGAATAATAATGAGACCTAATGGAGTAAACGGAAAGGCAATTACCTGCCAAAGAATTCCTAAGATATCGCTGGGAGGGGGAGGACCTGAGATAAATGACAACCCCAAAATTACCAGGATCAGGAGAAGAACCATGGTGCTCAACACTGCTTTTGGCAGCACTTTGAGCAGAACGAACCAGGCGATAAGACCTACTACCAACCACAGTAAAACCTGGGTCAGTAGTAGGAATACATCCGTTAGTAGTAAAACCATGCCATGCTACTCCACCTGCCTGCTAGCGTTGCTGATTCCAGGAATAAATCTGAGTTGGACGAATTTATTTCGACAAGCACCATGATGCAACCAAATCAAGAATTAGCATCAGTTATTCGTCAGACTAAATCGGATTTCTTTAAGGTTATCGGCAGCGAAAATTTTATTAGATATCAATACTCATCAATAACGCGATTGATTCTTCCTCTGTATGATACAAGTGTTCTAATCATACCTTGAATAGAAATGCTTTTTATCGGTGATGGCTTCAGATGTGACAGTTTTAGGTAGGGGTATTTAAAGCTCAGCAGATAGAATTTGCGATTGTGAGGACGAGGTTATTCACACAAATTCTGAAGTTTGATACAGACACGAGAAGAGCCTTTAATGCAAAAAGCCTGGTAGGGGGCATACCAGGCTAATAACATAGAGTTTAGGAGGAGAGGTTGTTGGCGGAGGAGTTAGTACATAGAGATATGGGAGGAGAGTTTGCTGAGGGAATTAGTGAACTTCATACCGCCGGTTGATAGCGCGGGGTGCGGATGAAGCTTGTGGCTCAAGCATATGGAAGGTATAAGCACTACCACGGTACTGAAGATTGCGGGGCAGTGGACCAGCGGCTAGGTTGGAGCGAGAAGGCGCAGATTGGAAGCTGTAAGCTTGACCACGATATTGCAGTTGCATTGTTCGTTCTCCGGTTGGGGGATGAGTCGTTTTAGGTGTTCGTTAAATGGGTCGAATTAAGGTTGAGCAGACCTTGAAGTTAGTCGGGATGCTTCAGCCACTGGCAGGACAGCTTGCCGTTTACCGTTTCCCACTTTGCGAAAAGTCCTCTCGGGGTTGATTCGCTAACAAGAATAGAGTTGTAGGTCGTAGCTTGGGAAGCGCGGCGGGTAGTCGTAACTGCTTGCATCGGTTCTCTCCTTAGGGCTGTCTTCGAATCGGTTTCTTATCGATGATTCAGTTATACGATTTGCCCAAGCTCCAGTCGATTCAGAAAAGTTAGGGAGTTTTGGAGAGCGATCGCCTTAACTTTTCCCCAAGGAGAAGCCAACAATTCCTACTTTTTCCAGGGAGAGGAGATTTGTACGGATTCTCTTTTGTATCTAATACTTCCTACTGGAAATCTTTCTCACAATCCAAATAGGAGCGCTGTAGTACTTACTTCTGCACCAGTGGAAGTAAGCATGTTATTAACGTAATGGCATTAATCTAGAGTCTGTTTTGAAACCCTCAGTTTCCGTTTGAGATAATGCTGAGTGGTGAGTATTAAGCCTTTCTCAGTCCTCAGTCCTCAGTCTTCAGCACTTGTAAAACACGCCCTAGACAAGCTAATTGTTGTAGCAATTAGCTTGTTTCAGCTTACTTTGGCACACGCTTTGATTTGGGTGGAGTTCGGTGCGGTCCAAAATATTTTTCGCTACGATAGCGTAACCATATTCTTAGCTGCTGTGGAATTTGATCTTTTGTTCCTTCGTCAATGTGTTGTAAAGCGCTAAGGCCCGTTCTCGTTCCCCCGACAGGCAGCATTGTTATGGGCATCCCAGTAGCTACGGGCAACCCGGATTCGCCGACAAACTTCCTTAATCAACGCTTCTCCCGTCAGGGAGGTTCTTGTTTTGCCATGGTTCGATCGCAACGTCCTACGTTCAATCCTAGCCTACCCAATTATGGGTTTACGGCAATGGTCATGCCTGCGCGACGTAATCGTTCTGCAAGAACATCCCCAGTCCGGTTGCGGGAGTGAGGATGCCTCCCGTGTCTGACCTCCGGGTAACTCGTCGGTTTGAAGTGCCAGACTCAATGCCGATTCACAAACAAATTTGACGGTTGCTCGATTGCCAGGGTCGCCCTGGTCTCGAATCAGTCCCCGTACTTTGCGTCCATCAGCAGCGATGCCCACCAGTTCACAGGAAAACCAGCCCTCATTCATCGTTTGCTCAGAAGGTCCAGTGCCGGGTTGGGGCAGGATGGGTTGTAGGAGCGATCGTACCTGCGGTTGTTGCAACGCTCTTGCAAATAAGGCAAGTCCGGCAGTCATACTGGTTGCTTTCAGCCATGCCAATGGTTCATCAAACTTGAGATACTCCTGGTAGGTAAAATCGGATCCGTAGGGTTCCTGCCATTCTGTATACAGCGCACAACTGCGGCGGACAATGCGAGTGTTGACGACTCCCATGAAGAAGGGACCAACCCAGGTGTTGAGGTCTGAATCAAAAGATGGCATTTGCGGGTCGCGGTTGCGCTCTATTTGGTCCTGTGTATTTGATGAAGCATGGCATGTGGATGGATTCAGCAGGAAGGGGTCATCCATCTGGGATGCTCCCTTCGAATCATAGAGATTGAACGCTGATGCCAGAGTGCCACCGTTAAAACCGCCAAACGCTTGAAAGTAAGCATCCACCCGTTTGCAGGGCATGCCGAATGCTTGTTGCAGATGGCGAACGATCAGATAAGTACCGAGATCGGACGGAATAGAATCAAAGCCACAGCAGGGAATGATGCGTGTGCCGTCGGCGGCTGCCTGGGCATGGTAGCGATCGATCAGGGTTTTGACCCAGGGTGTTTCCCCGGTGATATCGACGTAATGCGTTTTGAATCGCACACAGGCATCGACAAGCGCATTGGCATAGAGGGCAAAAGGGCCGGCAGTTGTCAGGAGTACCCGCGTTTGAGACACGATCGCGTCGATCGCCTGCTGATCCTGACTGTCTGCAACTAAGACATCGACTGCTACGCCAACCTCATCTCTAATGACTTCTAACTTTTGACGGTTTCGTCCAGCGATCGCCCATCGGACTGATTTACCAGAAAGATGCTTGACAAAGTACTGCACGGTCTGTTTACCAACAAAACCACTGGCACCATAGAGGACAATTTCATAAAGACGATCGGTCATGAAAGAAGTACTCCTGACAATGGATCACATTAGCAACTTTAACGACATTTTGCAGGTATCTATAGCAGTCAATAAAATGTTTCACCCATTATTACCACTACGACCTCTCCAATATGTTTTGTGATACCAATTTGATTTGAGAACGTTGCAGATTGGACAGGGGCGAATGGCCATTGGCCCCTACAAAGGATTGGTCTGTAGCAAATTCTATTTAAGTTCGGTATGACATAGCAAATCTAAAACACTTTTGAAATTAGAGAGCTTGTCAAAAAGACTTCTGAAGGAAATCGTTTTCGCAATTCTGATAGGATCAAATATCAATTGCAGTTCTGATGCAATGATGAGCATTTTGTTGATTAATTAAAGGTGTAGCACCTGCAAAAGTAAGTTAATTATTTTGTTGAAACCGAACCTTTATTTTGGTTCTCTGAATACTGGAACTCGTCATTACTTTCATTGGTTTGGTCGTTAAATTGCAGTTCGAATGTCTCACTAGTTTGATGATTGCCTATATTTTCAGAATGACGATCGCTCATTCCAAAAATTCGTCGCACAATTGGGTTCATTAAGCCGGGAACCGTGTGATATAGCGTTGTCCACAATCTCGCAGACCCAACTAACACATCAGCTTTGCGATGCTTCACGGCTTTCCATACAGCGTTTGCTACATCTTCGGGCGTTTCGAGGAGAGGGCTGTTAAAGGCACGATCGACCAATTCATATCGAGCATGGGCGGTTCCCTCATGATTGCCGCGAAATAATCCCCGTTCCATTAACCGAGTGCGAATAAAGCTTGGATAGATTCCACAAACATGAATCCCTTTAGAGCTAGTTCTGATCGCAAGGACTTGGTTAATCCAGTAATTGCAAATTTGCTGGTCGTGTAGGGAACCTGATAGGGAATGGGATCAAGCCCCCGATCGAACTGATGTTGACGATCGTTCCTTCGCCTCGCTCCAGAAAATGCGGTAGTAGGGCATGGATTGTGTGAATGTAACCCCAGAGATTTGTATTAATAATTTGCTGCCAATCGCTTAAAGACGCTGCTTCTACGGGCCCATGTAGTAAACTCCGGCATCATTCACGAGCACATCAATCTGACCAAACTGTGCGATTGCCTGCTGTATCATGGCAGTGATCTGGTTAATGTCACGTACATCGGTTGGAATTGGCAGAGCTTGTTGACCCAACGCTCTCACTTCCTCGGCGGCAGCTTCGAGGCGATTGGGTTGCCTTGCCGCCAGAACAACGTTGTAACCCTCCCGTGCAAATTTCAGGGCAGTTGCTTTGCCAATGCCTTGAGAGGCTCCGGTAATTAGGACTGTTTTTGTCATTGGTTTGTTGGTCGTTATTTGGATGAGTTAGTGAAAGTTTTAGCAGGGGTTAGGTGTTAGGGATCAGGAGTCAGGGGTCAGGGAAGAAACAGTGAGTGATAAGGGGGTTCAGCTACATAAGTTGTCCTAACTTTGATGGCGATCTCGATAGAAGGAAGGAGGCAGGCGTGAAACTCAATGGTGCTTTGACTTTTACCCGTCCAGTAGCGCAGAAGTGAAGGGAATCTTTTCAACTTGTTGAATTGGAATTCTTTTCATCCAGAAGGGTGCCTTCAACGGTTGCATTTTCTAAATTCACGCCACTCAGATTGGCTTCCTCTAATTCCGCCTGACGTAGATTGGCTTCTTGCAAATCGGCGGTTTCCAGATCTGCCCGGTTCAGGTCCGCTTCTACTAAATTGGCTCCTACGGTTTCTGTCTCACTCAGGTCTGCTTCGTTGAGGACCGCTTTTTCCAGGTCTGCTGCATTCAGATCGGCTTGATTTAACAGCGCGATCGAGGATAGCTTCTTCCAAAATTGCCTCATCTAAAATTGCATCATTTAGATTGGCATCACTTAAGTTTGCTTGAGTCAGATTTGCGCCCCTCAGAGTCGCTCCGCTTAAGTCTGCTTGGCTCAAATTTGCCCGCTGCAAATTTGCTCCGTCGAGCATCGCTCCATGTAGAACGACGCCTCTAAGATCCATACCTTCTAACACCGCCCTTTTCAAGTCAGCAATACTGAAATCTCGCTCTCCAGCGGCATATCGTTGCTTAAGTTCTTCGACGTTCATGATTAGCGTTCCTCATTCTCTAGTCAGGGATTTGAGCGATGCGCAATCCCAGGCGTTGTTTCACCGTAAGCCAGCGGAGTGTTACAAACCCCTCTCCAGAGACACACTTTTGGCAGCATAAATTTCTTTGGTGGCCAAACTTCTGGCGCTAGCGTTCAGAAGCGCGTTAATCTCCATGTAGGAATTCCTTACAGTCAGAATCTGAAATTCGTATGGCAACTTATCTTGTTACGGGTGCAAATCGCGGTATTGGCCAGGAATACTGCCATCAGCTAAAAGCACGGGGCGATACCGTGATTGCCGTCTGTCGCACTGCTTCTGAAGAGTTGAAGCAGATAGGTGTGCAGCTTGAAGAGGGGGTGGATATTACCTCCGATGCCTCAGTGGCAAATTTACGCACTCATGTGGGTGACAGGGCGATCGATGCGCTGATTAACAACGCAGGTATCATTAAACGGGTGACGCTGGAAGACCTCGATTTTGATAGCATTCGGCAGCAGTTCGAGGTGAATGCTTTAGGAGCGTTGCGAGTGACCCATGCGTTCCTGCCGAATCTTAAAGCAGGCTCGAAGGTTGTGTTGATGACGAGTCGGATGGGGTCGATCGGGGACAACACCTCTGGCAGTTCCTACGGCTACCGGATGTCGAAGGTGGCTCTCTCGATGGCCGGAAAATCTCTGGCCCACGACCTCAAACCGCGCGGGATTGCCGTAGCGATTCTGCATCCCGGTTTGGTGCAAACCCGCATGACAAACTTTACCTCCGGCGGCATTACGCCAGAGGAGTCTGTAAAGGTTTGTTGGCTCGAATTGATGCGCTAACGCTGGAGAACTCAGGCACGTTCTGGCACGCAAATGGGGAAGTGCTGCCCTGGTAAGTCCTCCAGGATTAGCAACTTCTGAAAGGGTTAGAATGCGGAGGTTTCTGATTCGGCTTCAAAATTTGCTCTACGGTTAACGCTAGTTCTGCAAATTCAATGGAGGTAATTGCGTTTTGTTTGGCAAAATGCCCACTTCTGGGTAAGCCTTCCCCTCTAGCAGCAATACGGTTACTGTTTGAGCAACTGGATCAAGCAACCAATATTCAGGAACGCCAATAGCTGCATATTGCGCCCGTTTGTAAATGGCATCTCTGTCTCGATTTGTTTTACCAGGACTAAGCACTTCCACAATCAATCGAGGTGGTGGCATATCCAGGGTAATGGTCAGCCGTCGTTGAGTTAGTTCCAGGTGTTCTGGCCGCAATATAACCAGGTCAGGGTAACGATTTGCAGAATCACCTGCCTGTAAGACTGGAACCTGAATCTCACAGGTATGGGTTTTAATCAGCCGCCGTGAAACGGTTTTAGAAATTGCAAAGAGGAATTGTAAGTTGTCTACAATCCAATCATTTAGTTCTGACTCTGGCGGCAACTCGACTAACTCCCCGCTAATCAATTCGTAGCGTCCTTCCATTGGCATTTTGTCGCTGTAGGAGAGATACTCCTTAAAGGTAGTGAGTTTTACCCTGGCTTGAGTCACTGTATTTCACCGCCGACGTTTTTCCAATCCTAACGTGCTAGGGAGAATTGCTATGCGGAAGGTATGTTAGCTGTTTGTGAGAGATCGGAGATGCTTGAAGGACCATCAGCTATCCCACCCCTTCTTCAATCACTTGACCAATTCGTTTTAGAATTTGCAGCGTATTGTAGAGTTCTCGACTGGCGGTAAATGGTGCAAACACTCGTGAAAGAGCGTAAAGCCGTGCTGCAGACTGCACCAGTTTTACAAATAGAATGTCATCCCCATTTGTCACCGTGCCAAAACTCGGTTGCTGCAGTTGGGGGTTTGCCATGAGACAAGCAAGAGTTTGAGGCAAAGCGGCCCAGACGGATAGGGCTGTTTTCTTGGATTCCAATACCACAACCCAAAACTAATTCAGCAGCACCAACACATCGATTTGCCCTTGTAGCAACTCTTCTCCATCCTCCAGCGTCAACTGTACCGATTCCTCTGCCCTTACTCTAAACGGTGGATCATAAAAGCCCGCTACGGTAAGCAGTGGAGATGCCAGCAACAAAGTGACTGTTCCTTCTAGCAACTGCCCAACCGATCGCTGATATAAATAGCGCCGCCGCAAATCATCCAATGCCGCTTGCTCGGTCACTGAGATGTCCGGTAAATCTGCCTGCCATTCTAAGAAAAACGCCTCATCTTCTGATCTTGCCAGGTTGAAACGCCGTTCTGCCTCAGCGAGTGTTGTAATAGCGTCAGGGATGGCAATGGTCATTGAGGCGATCGCAATAAGATTCTATTCAATGGTATCAAATACAAAAATTGAGAGCTGAAACTTCGGCGGCAAGGATCTTTCATCGGCTCCAAGCTTTCGTGCTGTCGTTGCTTATGGAGAAGCATTCATTAAGGCTCGTTGTTTCGTGTTTGTAGAAGATGCCAGGGATAGCTGTTTCTTGTTTCTTCTGTTTGAGCGGGGAAATTCTAAGATGTACTGCTCAGGTTGATAGTGGGAAACCTGCTGCCAATAACCAACCAAAGAAGAGGGCAGAACTGATCGCGTAGACCCATGTTTGATTTAACAGCCCCGCAACCAGAGACAAAATTCCCATCAATGGTGGAAACAGCGGCAGAAGCAGAAACATGAAACCCAGTTGGGGCAGAAAATTTAGCGTTAGCACGAATCCACCAATCAAGATTACGCTTTGTCCTAGCCACCAGAGAATACGTTTACCCACACCGATGTTTTGTTGTACGACTCCAGCGGCTAAAAACCAGGGAAGACAAACGATCGCCAGCAGTAACCACAATCTCAACCGAATGGGAATTAACCACCACTGAAGCCAGACCACCTGTGCCCCTGCGCCAAAGGCAATCCAAAGCAGTCCAAACAGGGCAAGCCCTAAACCAACATTACGTAGAGTGGGACGGGGCAAATGGGCCAGCACGCCCAGCCAGGTTAAGCCTGCAATCAAAAACCAGACTCCAACTGCTCCGCCCATCTGCACACCGCCCAAATCCTGGAGGTCAAATCGCTGACTGAGCAACACCAGTCCTGCCACTGCCACCAGCGGTGCAGCAATTAAACCCAGCCAGCGTCGAAGGGGAGCCGCCCTTACAACTGCGGGTTCTGCGAGTTTAAAATTGGTGCAATTGCAGCCAGACCCAGTAGCCAGCCCAGCAAATGTAAGCCGTACCAAACCATGCGGCGATCGACATACTGGCTGTTGTGTGTTCTTCCAAAGGTTGCGTCCAGCCAGCGCAATGCGGCCTGATGGCTCCCGTCGCTAAACAAAATCGTGATGTGTTCTACACCAGGGATTACGACCAACTCTCGTCCGCTGCCTGCTGCCAGATTGGTATTTTCTCCGCCTGCCTGTGCCAATAGTCGTTGGGCGTTGGCAATAAATCCTCCTTCTCCACTACCTGCCTGCAACTGAAGATTACGGGGCGCTTGTGGAGTTACGTTTGCTCCTGTTGGGGAAATGGCAACGGTTGCGGCGAAGCGATCGGGGTTACGAATGCCTGCGGTCATCACAATTCCGCTGCCCATTGAGTGGCCTAAAAGTGCCAGACGGGCCGGATCAACCTCTGACTGGTTTAGTAGGGCTTGCAGGGCAACATCCAGATTTTGCTGTAGATCATATCGCTGTAGCCGAGTTGGATTGGCTCCATGTCCGTCAAAATCCCACAGCATCACCGCGTATCCTGCGTGAGCCAGAACGTGTCCATAGCCCAACATTAACTGTTTAGAACCTGCGAAGCCATGCGCAACCAATACTCCTGGGACTGCTTTCTGTTGCTGAGGTGCAATGTACAGCAGAGGAATACCCTCCTGCTGGAACGATCGCACCTTTAAGCCCGATCGGGCTGACACAATTCCCGACCAGGATGAGACAATCAGGAGGATTGCCAGTACAAGTAATCCCAAACGCTTACGGTTTAATTTCGCTGCTCTCAAATTGAATCCTCACTAGGAGACTATTGGCTAACGCTAAGCTCTTCTGCTTAAAGGACAGCGCTCTCTGCTCATCTCGTCTGCGCCAAATTGAAATTGGCATATATTTTTGAATTTCGTACAGCAGATAAAACCGTTGCCGAATCTGAGCAGCGGTAGATTTATTACGCTGGATGCCATAGCCTTGCCAAAAGCAGGTTCACTAATGCCGCAATAATTTAACACGGCAAACTCGATTTCTGGATCGCCCCAAAGAGCACGATCGAAGTCTACAAGCCCACTCACATTGCCCATGCTATCGACCAAGATATTTTGTGCCCAAACATCCATATGCAGGAGGCGTGGTGGTTCCTTGTAATCGAAGTTAGTTTAGTAGATGTGTTCCCGCATAATTAAACACATACATAGGGTGAACAAAGATCAGGCAACGGAAGAGTTGTAACGTCCAGAGTATCTACATTCAAGCACCGGATGGCATGGTTATTGGTATCGGCGATGTAAAGCGTATTGCCCGCGTAGGAAAGCCCGGATGGTTCTGAGAAACAAGAACTTAATCCGGTGCCGTCCTTACATCCAACCATTCCATGACCTGCGATCGTGCAGCATTCGCCTGTTGATAGATTCACCTGCTTGATTTTGTGATTGTAGGTATCTGCAACCCACAGAAAGTTTCTGACGTAGGCTAAACCGGAGCAGTGCTGAAGCTGTACATCACGCCCAATACCGTCTCGATCGCCAAATACATCCAGTTGTCCCTGACCACACAGAGTTTCGGCGATCAGGGTTGGGGTGAGAGAAACGGTACGAATTGAACTGGTTTCACTGTCGGCAATAAACAACCCTGTTCCATCGGTTGCAATGCCGTAGGGCTGAGCAAAGGCCGCAACATCAGGAGACCCATCGACACAATATTCTGCCCCCGTTCCAATTAACGTTTGCACGGTTTGACAGGTGAGGTCCATCACCCAAATTTGGTGGGAACCTGCCATTGCAATATAAAGCTGGTTCTCAAGCAAAACCAGATCCCAGGGAGAGTTTAACTCAACGTCTAAGGCTCTACCGCCATGCGGAAACAGCCGTTGGCTTTGGATTACTGTTCCGGCCAGAGTGGTGACTACTGACTGATGCAAATCAACTTGACGGAGTAAATGATTTCCCGCATCGGCAATGTAGAGCACCTGTTGAGCGCGATCGAATGCCATTCCCTGAGGAGCGGAGAATTGAGCTGTGTCTGCGCTTCCATCTTGCCATCCGGCGGCTCCAGTCCCGATTGTTCTTTTGAGTGTTCCAGCTAACGTCGTTATCACAATGCGATGATGTCCCGTGTCTGTAATGAAGAGTGAATCGCTTTGCTCATCGGCTAGAATTTTGCCTGGAAACGCCAGGGGAGACGTTAGCAGGGCTTGTGGTTTCAGAATTTCGGCTAATGATTGCTCGTCTAACGTCCCTTTGCCTGTATGTTCCTCTACCAATCGTTGGATCAGGTCATCCAAGATTTGCCGCCGCCCTTCGCCTGAGACAGTTGCCACAATGTAGCCCTGCGGATCGATTAAAACGAAGGTTGGGTAAGCACGCACAGCATACTGGTCCCAGAGGGTGCGATCGCAATCTACCAGCACCGGATAAGTTATGCCATAACGCAAAATGGCTTGCTGGATGCTCTCTAAGTTTTGTTCCTGGTCAAACTTGGCGGTATGGATGCTGACGATCGTCAGGTATTTCGAGTATTTCTGCTCTAAATAATGCAAATCGGGAATCACATGTAAGCAGTTAATGCAGCCGTACGTCCAAAAGTCGAGCAGAACAAGTTGTCTCCGCAAAGCTTTGAGCGACAACGGATGCTGATAGTTCAACCAGGGAAAGGTTTGAGATAATTCTGGTGCCCGAATACGAACCATCACCCACCTGCTTCACGTGAACTTTTTGCAGCTTTTCGCGTAACTGTTGAATTCCCTTGAGGATGGGAATGCGATGCTGTGCTAGCTTCATCCATCGCGGTAAGCGGACTGCAATGCCGTGATGATTTCCCTTACTTCCTTGCCGTTCTCGGACAGTAGCACGAATGTAATTTTCGAGAAAATTCAGGTGGGTTTCGTTGTACGCCCACAAAACGTCCCCACAGCAAGGGGTTTGTAGCCAGAGGGGCAAGCCAAATAGCGGATCGACAGCCCCGCTATATTTGCGGTACTCGGTCCACCAGTTTCCCTTCCACCAGGGCATTGGTTTTCGCTGCTTGCTCAGGCGTGATGCTGTTTGCGTGTAGCTACAGGAGGGACACGCAATGCGCCAGGTTAAACGCTCATCCAGGCACCGAGAAAGAACGGGGCGATCGCATCGGGGACACAAAATCCAGATTTCTTGTTCAAATTCGGACAGACAGGTTGTGTAGTCCCGAAACCGAATCACCATCCGCTTTACCTTTCAACAACAGCGATCCTTTCTAAATTATGAGAAAGGATTTCTGTGAAATCCTTTCTCACAAAGCCTCTCAATCTTAGCAAGGGATTCAGGACGGCTAATGTAAGCAGAGACCATTGTCTTGCTCTACTGGATGAACGGCTGAAACGGTTAGTTGTTACCAATTTGAATTGAGAAGGCGATATACAAGGAGGAAGGCAATGGGCAATGGGCAATGGGTAATGGGTAATTCCCATGAATTATCGCCTATCGCCTATCGCCCATCGCCTATTCTCCACCTGTTACCTTGTCTCTTTTAGTTGGTATGAGATCCGTCGCTAGCGCGTTGCGTTCTTTCGGTTAGGACTGGTTTACTGCACTCGGCTCCATGTATATAACTTCCCAAATGTGACCATCTAAATCCTGAAATCCATGTCCGTACATAAACCCATGATCCTGTGGTTCACTGTAGGTTCTGCCGCCAGCCACAACAGCCTTTTGAACAATTTCATCAACTGCGTTTCGATTTTCACGAGACAAGCATACAAGAACTTCTGTGCTCTTTGTGGCATCGCAGATCGGGTTGGGTGTAAATGTCTTGAATTTCTCGTGAGTTAACAGCATCACGTAAATATCTTCGCTGACAATCATGCTTGCGGCAGTCTCATCGGTGAACTGCGAATTGAAATTGAATCCAAGTTTGGTGAAAAAGTCGATCGATTGCTTGAGGTTGTTGACTGGCAGATTGACGAAGATTTTAGTACTCATAACGTCTCCTTTTGAACCATTACGCAGTGAAAAATTCAGGTCGTGAAAAATCAGCACCCTTTTGTGGGCGCGCTAATTTGCTGGAACTGCCTAAAGATAGCTCCGATGGGAAGATTAGGCCGCTTTTTCGCAGTTGATCATCCAGGGAGTGCCAAATTGATCAACCAACATGCCAAATCGATAGGCCCAAAAGGTTTGCTCGAAGGGCATCTTGATCTTGCCGTTTTCCGCTAGAGCATGAAAAATGTGTTCTGCCTTAGTGGGTTCATCAATACTGAGCTGCACATAAAAGCCTTGCGGTTTCTCAAAGTACCCTGGCGGGCAATCCGATCCCATTAACAGGCGATCGTCTAATTCCAGGCAGGCATGCATCACCTTATCGTGCCATTCTGCTGGGACGTTTTCTGCTGACGGTGCCTCCTTGTGGGTCAGCATTGCAACGATTTTGCCACCGAGACATTTCTCGTAGAACTTGAACGCTGCCTCACAGTTGCCGTCAAACATGAGATAAGGATTCAGTTTCATGGTGTGCTCCTTTGTTAGTTCGTGATTGAGAGAATCTGTTTGCGTATTGAGTCGAATCGCGATCGCTCAGATCGACACGTCGCCAAAAGTTTTTATCATCAAGTACGATCGGGGTTCACCTCCGTTAGTTCCCTTTGTAAGTGAGTCGAACCACTATTACTCAAATCGACATCGCATCAAAAACGTTTTGAAATTTCTTTTGGTCACATATGCAAGCACAAAACTAGATGTAACTCGGGCGATCGCCTCCGTTTATCAGGCTGAATGGGGTCGAATCATCGCTATCCTGATCCGACTCGTTGGTGATTTCGATATGGCTGAAGAGGCTGCACAGGAGGCATTTGCAGCCGCTGTAAATCAGTGGCAGGCAACGGGTATTCCTGAGCTTCCCCGCGCCTGGATCATCAAAACAGCTCGCTACAAAGCCATCGATCGACTTCGGCGACGAACACGACTCACAGAAAAACTGGAATGGTATGCCGCATCTGGGCTGATTCAAGCAGCGAAGAGCCAACGTACGACACTGATGAAATTCTAGACGATCGCTTACGGTTGATTTTTACCTGCTGTCACCCGGCCCTCGCTACCGAAACCCAGGTTGCTCTGACGCTGCGAATGTTGGGTGGACTTGAAACCGACGAAATTGCGCGGGCGTTTCTCGTGCCCACGGCGACGATGGCGCAACGACTGGTTCGCGCCAAGCGCAAAATCCGTGATGCAGGCATTCCCTACAAAGTGCCAGATACAAGCGACCTGCCTATACGGGTGGAGTCAGTGCTGACCGTGATTTATCTCATTTTTAATGAGGGCTATGCGGCGACACGGGGCGAATCAATCGTGAGAGCCGATCTCAGTGCCGAAGCAATTCGACTGGGCCGTTTGTTAATGTCGTTGATGGGTCCACAGCCTCCATCAGAAGTGATGGCTTTGGTTGCGCTGATGTTGCTGCATGACTCACGCCGCGATGCCCGTCTAGATGCGGTAGGTGATCTCGTTCTGCTTGAAGATCAGGACCGTCGCCTTTGGAATAGGAACCAAATTGCTGAAGCACTGCCGCTGGTTGAGGAAGCATTACGCGGTGGAACAGGCCCATTTGCCATCCAAGCGGCGATCGCAGCCCTCCATTGCCAGGCAGCACGGGCAGAAGAGACAGACTGGGGGCAAATTGTTCGGCTTTACGATGTACTTGAACGCGTGCAGCCTTCACCGATCGTGTCTCTCAACCGGGCCGTAGCGATCGCCATGGTAGACGGACCGGAGACAGCGCTCTTCCTTATTGATGCACTCACCAACCAGCTTGATAGCTACCACCTGTTTCACGCCGCCCGTGCCGATTTGCTGCGTCGTATTGGAGCGCTAGAAGCCGCCGCACAGAGCTATGTTCGAGCACTTGCATTAGTTACCAATGATAGTGAACGCCGATTTCTCGAACGTCGATTACGCGAAGTTCAGCCCATCAACCTTGCTAATCCTGATGCCTGAACCCTGAAATCTGCAATAACTCTTCCTTAACTTATCTTTCTTCACCCAAAGGGATTTTTGAAAACGGCATGATTAAACGTATCGAGTTCAAAGAGACCAATGAAAACAGAAATCAATCCCTTAATGGTGTTGTTCGCATTTATTGTGGTCGGCACGACTGCACTGAGTGTCCCACTGAATTCTACTCAGACAGAGTACGTGACCCCATTTCATAAAACTCTTAAGGGAGTTTACGGTCCCCAAGACTAGGGGCCTACCTATACAGACATTTCGCGGACATCGATGAAGCCTTGGGAAAGGCAGCTCTGATTCAATTTCACAAATTTTTACCCGATATTTTACTCTACAAAATCTTACATCTATTTAATTTCCATTCTTTGAGATACAGCGATTCTAGAACGTGGTTTGTTCAGTATTTTGCATTGTAAAAGCTGTTATCCTATGGTGAATGAATGGATGAATAATTTTATTTAATCGACGTGTTGCTCGATAGTGTGTTTAAGTTCCGTTCTGTATTTTGCATCAGGAGGCTTTATGTCTAATATGCCAAATATTGTCAATATGAATGAACTGTCATGGAAGGAAGAGAACTATTCTGAACACTATACAGGTTGGTCAAAACGATTAACCCCTTCAATGGATCGCAAGCAAGGACATATTGAGTCGTTGTTGAACGACTCAAGCCAAAAACCCTTTCCTGCCCATTTCACTATCACGTTCACGAGGATGAGTTTTGTTTGATTCTGAAAGGTAAGGTAATGCTGCGCTATGGGGAGAACATGATCGAAGTCAAAGAAGGGGATGCAATCTCATTTCCACGCGGTGAACGCATCGCTCATCAGTTTTACAACCACACAGATGAGACTGTTGATATTTTGATGGTTGGTGAAAACCTGCCCTACGAAGTCTGTTACTATCCAGACTCAAACAAGTGGCTGTCACGCTCCATCGGCGCGATCGGAAAATTTGAAGGGACTGATTACTGGACCGATGAACCCGTTCCGCCAGTCATTAAATCTCAAGGAAATCATTGATCGATGCGTAGCAAGTTACAGTCGCAATGACAGCATGTGTCAAATATCAGGTGTTAGGAAAAGAACAACCAGTGACAACAGGTTTCAGCTATACAGAATGTCCTAAATTTGCTGGCTACAGTTATGCTTGGAAAAGCCAAGTTGGGTGAGCAATTGCTGCCACCGATCGCGGGGTAAGCTGCCGCCCGATGCCTGGTCATGTCCGTTGCCGTAGTTGCCTTCTCCTCCATCAATTGATTGTGCACGGAGAAATTCCAGAACGTTGATGGAGTTCGATCGGGCCGAGAAATTGATGCGATTCGGAATATACCCCTCGTTAGCGGCAATCACAACGTAATTGGGCAAACGGCCTCGCCAGCTTTGGGCGATGAGTGGATGAATTTGACAGGGAGAATTGAGTCGTAACAGGGCAACTTTTCCCGCAAATACGGGTGCAACCTTTCGGGCAGCATCCAATTCCTGTTTCACTTCTTCTCGATCGTGCCGCAATTGTTCCACTTCTGGGCTTTTAGAGTTAACAAGGGATTTCGGATCGGCATGATTGAGCAAGGCGATCGCGGCGATTTCAGGTTGATAATGGGACGCACGGCGAGATGCGTTGATTAATGCGGTAGCTTCCTTCAGGTATTTTGCAGTGTATTTGCGTTTTGCATTTGTCAGCAGATCAAACGGTGCACGCTCACCTAGATCGCTTAAGGTGCCAATGGCAGCAATCCAGTCTAAATCAGACACATCCGCAATGGGCTGACACAAATTCCACATCAACCAGGAAGTATTGGGAATTGGGTCCCACGTGTAGGCACTGATGAGCGTATCCCCGTTGGCACTCCTTCAGGATGGTGATGGTCGATGAAGCAAGTGGGTACTCCTGTTAGTACAGGTTCCGTTTGGCTACCCAAATCCATCACAAATAAAAAGTCGGGCTTTGCGGCTGCAATTCGTTCTCGATTGGCAGTTGTCCAGGCGTTGCGTTCCCGATCGGGTATGACACGGGTAACTTGCGTGAACCCAGCCCGCTCAAAAGTCCGCTGCCAAACGACCCCAGCCGTTACCCCATCAGCGTCGGAGTCATGCACTGCAACAACGGATGCGGTTTTGGAATGCGATCGACAAAGGTTTGAAAGGCTTGATTCGCTGCATTCAAATTAGGGGTGAAGTCCTCAACCATCCTCGCTTTCTCCCATCTGTGTAGCCAATTGGCGAACGGTCTCCAGCGTGTCAATTTCTTCCGGTGGCTTATCGTCACGAATGCGAAGAATGCGGGGAAACCGCAGAGCATAGCCACTTTTATGTCGCTTGGAAACTTGCACGCGATCGAACGTCACCTCCAGCACAACTTTGGGTTCTACCGTGCGAACTCTACCGTGGGCAAACTCTTGAAGCGTATGCTGCTTCAGCCAGTCGGAGAGTTCCTGCACTTCAACATCGGTTAATCCTGAATAGGCTTTACCAACATTCAGCAGCGTCGGATCCTCCTCACTGGCACGCACAGCGAAGGTATAGTCTGATAAAAAGCGACTGCGTTTTCCAGTTCCCACTTCGGCGGCTGTAATTACCACATCCAGAGTGGCGATCGCCCGTTTCACCTTCAGCCAGTCCTTACCACGCTTACCGGGTTTGTAGGTAGACTGCAAATTCTTTACCATCAATCCTTCGTTGCCGCGATCGCGGGCGGCCTGAAACTCCTCGTCTAGGGCTTCCACATTGGAGAAGCGTTGGGAGACCGCCCGCCGCAGTACAGGAGATTCCAAACTCAGTGATTCTAAAATCGACTGCCGTACTTCGTAGGGTTCCTCGATCAATACCTGCCCGTCTTTGTACAAGATGTCATAGGCGACAAATGCCACCGGGACTGATTGCAGCAGTTCATCGGTCAAGGTTTTTCGTCCTAACCGTTTCTGTAGTTCTTGAAATGGCAGAATACGATCATCCCGAAACGGCACAATTTCACCATCCAGAATCAGCCCTGCCTGAGCACCCATACCAAATGCCTCTGGTTTCATGGATGCTAGCGGTCGCACCAAATCGGGAAATGCAGGGGTAATTTCATCCAGGGTGCGAGAGAACAGCCCAACCCGAATTCCAGCAAATGTAACGCCGTGCAGCAGTGGATCCGTTTCAGAACGAGCGGGAGCAATGTGAGCCTGAGCGCGAATGCCGTCGTATTTATCTTCAACAGCAAACCCACCCGGCATTCGGCGTGTAATTTCCTCCAGGTCGTCAACCGGACTGGCAAGCATGAATTTAATTGGGTGAAACAGCCGCATGTGCGCCGTATCCAACTGGTTGTGTCGCGCCAGCATTGCTGTTTCTCCGATATCTCCCGTCAACATATTGACCCACTGAATGCGAGACACGTCCTGTTGGGCTAAACGAGCGATCGCATCCTCAACTGCCCCTTCCCGCAAACCGATTCGCAAATCCCCTGTCATCAACTTGATTAAGTATTTGGCCTCTAGCGGAGTTGCTTTTGAAGCAGGCGAATAATTCCCTCCACCTTGCGTTTATTCCCGCGAATCTCTACGAGAGATGCAAATGCTTTACCAACGTCGGGCAACCGCAATGTGGGTGCCACTGAGTCAGGTAGAACATCACCAGCAACATCGCCCAAATCTCCCCGCCTCACCAATTCCGCCTGTAACGTATCAAGTTCTGCGCCACTGACTTCCAGAAGGGCAGCCATTAGCGCGGAGCCACCTACTTGCAACACCCGTTGATCAAATTGGGGAAAGGGTGAACCAGCAAAGTAACGGGCTGCTAAACGCAAATCGTCATCTTCCAGGGACGTGAAGTAATCCCCCAAAATGGCAGCTTTTACAAGGCGCTTCGTTGTTGCAGCAATCTGCTCGGCAGCGATCGCAAACCGTTGAAACGCATCAACCGATGATGAATGAGTATCAGAGCTAATAGTTGGTGAGTCAGTCATTAATCATCAAACAGCTAAAAACGCAATCAACAGTACGCAACCAACGACAATCGATTTCCTATTTAACTGTTATTCGTAACTCGTTCCATCCTTCAGAAGCTAGATCCACCGCAACTCCTGAGAAAGAGCCTGTCACTATAAAATTACCTATGAATCTTTCTCAAGATTAATGCACGGTCAAAGAAAGCTTGTGATTCTTTTAACAGTTGTAAAGCGTTCGGTTAATAAAAATAATGGTTCACACCTGGTTGTTACATTACCTGGTTCACATCTACCCCGTTGCTCATTCTGGATCTGAAAGGAGGCAGAGCAGCACCATCCGCGATCGAAAAAGCATTTCGCAAGCTGGTTACTGTGCGTGTCGTGTTATGGACGCTTTATCCGGTGGTGTGGATTCTAGCAGGTACAGAATTTGGAGTATTGAACCAGTCCGGTGAAACGGCTGGTTATACCCTGCTGGAGCTGGCATCGAAGGTTGGGTTTGGCTTTTTTGTCCTTAAGCACGCTGCAACAGTTGGAAAAAGCAGGTGAATCCCAGCGTGCTCCTAACTATGAATCGGTGCCAAGCCTGTCAGCAGATTGAGGTTTCCTTATCTAGCTATCGACGCGTTGATAGCTTAATTTATTGTCAGAGCTAATATCCATAGCCAGCCGATTTAGGTCAGTTTAGATTACTGAAGTCCCTTGTCACTAGCTGTTTTTCCCTGATACCTGATAACTGTTTCCTACTATAAATTCTGCTCAACCTCAAACTTCCACGACCCGCGATCGTGGTTATTTGATCAAGCGTTTAAAGAGACCGATCGGGATAAGGAATCTCTGGTGGTGAACGTGAAGTTGAAACTATTAAATAACTCTCATAGTCAGATAATCCAACAGATAGAGTAATCACCAGCAATGAAACTACCGTTTTGCCTTGCCTTAATGACACTTATTGCGACTCCAGTATTAGCAGAACCCATACCAAATCGCCTGATTGACTACGGCAAATTTAGAGAAATCGTCGTTCAGTCCTCAAAGGAACGAGAATCAAGACGTCTAACGGAAGCTCAGTTTTTAGCAATGATGCAAGAAAAGGGTGTTGTTCTGCTGGATGCCCGCAGTGAATCTAAATACGTTCTGCGGCACATTAAGGGAGCAATCAATTTGCCCTTTACGGAATTTACGGAAAAATCTCTTGCCGCTGCCATTCCGAACAAGGACACCAAGATACTAATTTATTGCAACAACAACTTTGAGGGAAGCCCGATGGCATTTGCCGCAAAAGCACCTGCGGCTTCCCTTAATCTGTCAACCTATACGTCGTTGAAAGCCTATGGCTACACAAACGTTTTTGAATTGGGTCCCCTCCTGAATATTTCCCAAACAGCGATCCCATTTGAAGGGAAAGACGTGGGGATGGTGCCTTGATATAGCGGCGGATCTAACGGTTGAACTCTGGTTAAGTAAGTGCCCAGGTCCGCTAAGAGCTTTAATCGGGGAGGCGTTTTGATGAACCAGGCGATCGATGAGTTTTAACAGAGCCTCATAGTCTGTGATGGGTTTGGCGACAAAATCATCAGCCCGAGACGATTCTAGAAATGCTTCCCGCTCGCTCAACATCGCGTAGGCTGTAACCAGGATAATTGGAAGATTGGCAGTCTGAGGATGGGTTTTGAGAATGTGGGCAAGGTCTGCACCGCTAACTTCTCGATCGTCCCAGAACGCACCGGGCAGGTTGACATCCATTAACACAACATCGACCTCGCCAGATTCGCAGCGATGAAAAATCTCCGTTGGGTCATCGGTTATATAAACCTGATGCCCTCAAGTTTTTGAATTAGCTTGGCAGCTCCTTTTGCCAGAAGTTCATCATCGTCAACCAATAAAATATTCAAAGTTCATCCTTGTATCAGTAGCAAATTTGTAGTAGGTATCAGGTGTTAGGTGTCAGGGAAGAAGATGTTTTTAGGCTCACTGGCCGGGACGATCGGGCAGAGTAAACGTGACGATCGTTCCCTGCCCCTTACCGGGACTGCTTAGCCGGATTTGACCATCCATCAGTTCAACTAAACTTTTGCAGACCGTTAACCCCAAACCAGTCCCTCCATATCGCCGTTTAATTGAGCCATCTGCCTGAACGAAAGGCTCAAACAAAAAATCCTTCTTATCACTATCAATTCCTACACCTGTATCAGACACCGAAATTTCAATCCAGGATTGGGAAGAAGCCTTCTGATTGCGTCGGACAGCGCTAACCCGAATTTCGCCAGTCTCGGTAAACTTAAAGGCATTTGCCAACAGATTGGTTAGAACTTGCCGCAGCTTAAGGGCATCAGCCCACACGTGATCGACCTGACAGTCAATGATCAGCGGAATGCCTTTTTGGCGGCTCTCCGGTCTAAATAGGTTTTCCTCCTCGCGCAGCATCAATTCCAAATCCACGGATTCTAAATGAACCTGCATTCGACCCGCTTCAATTTTGGCAATGTCGAGGACATCATTGATGATGGCAACCAGGTTCTCAGCCGATCGATGGGCAACGTTGATGTATTCCTGAAGTTCTTCTGGGTTGTCGTAGAATCCTTCCTTCAAAAGTTTGAGGTAATTCAGCGTAGAGGCGAGGGGTGTGCGGAGTTCGTGGCTGGTTGAAGACAGGAAGTCAGACTTGAGGCGGCTTGCTTCTTCCGCAGCGGCGCGAGCCGTGTTCAGCTCCCGGTTCCGCATTTCAACCAGCACCCGCTGTTCCCGTTCGTATTGGTAAAGCCGATTTTGCATGATGGCCATTGTCAGGTGGGCACCCAGCGATCGCACCAGGTCAATTTCCTCGGATGTCCATTCTCGGGCCTGCCCGTGCTTTGATTCACGCCACGCTTCAAAGGATGCTCTGGGGCGATCGTGGCGTTCATCGGGTTCAAATCTGCCCGCCCAGATAATATCGGTATCGATTTCATCCCGAAAAATCGTGAGGTATCCCAGCGGCAAATTGCCATACCGTAGCGGCATCACCAGCAGGCTGCGAATTCGTCCCAACTGAAAGGCAGGGTAAACCTCCTTCAGCAATGGCTCTTGATAGATGTCGGCGATCGCCTGGGGAGAAAAGCCGAGATTCTCTCCGCGTAACATTACCTCCCGTTCGGACTCACTACCCAGCGAGGCATCCCATCGTTCAAACACGGTTTCAGGCTGTCGAACGGTTTCGTTCTCCTGCGGCATTAAGCGCTGCCAAAATCGGGTATTCTCCAACAATTCGTGGTCGTCAGGTAGCTGAGGTTGTTCACCCACCACATGCAGTTGTTCTGACGAATCCGTTCCGTCGGGCAGTAAGTAAAGGCGACCGGCTGTCCCTTCCACAACGTTGACAATTTGCTCCAGCACTGTTCGAAGTATTTCATAAACCGTCAGAGGAGAGTGTAGCAGACTAGAAATTTGGTTGATGACTGTTTCACGGTGCGCCCGTTCCCGTGCCTGCGAAAGAAGATAGGATTGGGAAATCGCGATCGATACCTGGTCTGCCACCAGTTGGGCAATCTGTAGCTTCTTATTCGAAAACTGTTTGGGTTGGGCATTGTGAGACACCAGCAATCCCCACAGTTCACGGTGATGCAGGATTGGAATAACGACCGAAGACTGCACCCCATTGCTAACAGGTACTGAACGTGGCAGGCATCAACGGGGCGTTGAAGAATCTCTTCAAGCGGATAGTTTTGAACATCCTCGATCGTCAGAGTGGTGGTTGCCCCTGGATTTTCAAGACGGCTCAGAGTGACCTGTTGGGACGGAATATCAACGATGCAGCGTTGTCGTGCTTTGATAAATAACTCCCGGCTAGCAGGTGGAATATCGCTTGATGGAAAAATAACCCCAAAAGCGACGGTAGCCGATTGTCATGAATGGACTCGGCGATTACCTGACCTGAACCATCAGCTTGAAACTGATAAATCTTGACGCGATCGGTTCCTAAAAACGAACGAACTTCCCGTACTGTTGCAGACAGTATTTCCTGCAACTCTAGAGACTGTCGGATGCGATTCGTCATCCGGTTCAATAACGTTCCTTCGTTTAAGCCATTGCTAGATTCATTTGAAAGTGTTTTATCAGACATAATTCCTCTGGTTGTTCTTAAAGGGTGGACGTCAACCCCAGTTCTGGTGTTTGGTAAGAAAAATTCTTGAACCGCCCACGTAATGTAATAAGAACCTGCGGCCTACATCCACTGTTGATTGCTCATTTATTAAAGGGTTTTCGTAACCTATAAACGTGTTTCCATAACCTGCTCAACAAAAGTGAAAATTTAACTGAAAGAAACACAAAAGATTCAAAATAGAATCTCCTATTTTTAAGAGAGGTAATTCTATTTAGATTTTAGGAAACAATCGTAAATATAGCTGTCGCCATAATTGCGAGGACACTCAGCTTATCTGGGATAGCTAACTATGGTATTCCTAAATCAGTTGTAAGATTGAGGGACTTTGTGAGAAACGATTCCAATAGAATCCTTTCCTTCAATCTACTTAGGAACGAGAATTAAATAACTTCGATACTTTTTGTACGGGCGAACGGCCGTTCGCCCTTCAGAAGACAAAATATTCGGTCTTATTTAATCCGGGATCCTTAGGATCGCTATATAAGACTTTCATCCCTGGCCCCCGACCCCTGCTATACTTGCGCCTCTAAAAAGTAAACCCCAAAACAGACCGTACTCAACAGCGGTCAAAACCAGAAATCAGGAATTGAAATAGATCACTTCGAATTCTGATACGGAATCCGTTTCATAAAGAAGCACTATTCTGATGTACAGGCCAAGCACTCGGCAGATAGCCGGGATTGAGTTGCAAGGCTGCTTGCCCGAATGCCTCGCCCCTACCGATACCGCTACTCTACAAACAGATTTGGTAGCCCTCGCTTATGGCGTTCGTATTTTATCGAGAGAGGAAAGGATTTTAGCTACCTTCCCTACACCTGAATTATCTAAATTACTACTGCAACAATTCAACCCACGTTGCTGGGCCGACAACTCCATCTGGTTCAAGCTTAAACTTACGCTGAGCGGCCTTTACAGCTTCCTGGGTTTCCTTGCCAAACACACCGTCCGCTGGAGCTTTAAGCAGCCCGATCGCTCGCAATCGATGCTGTAAACCGCTTATAGCAGGCCCTTTCATCCCCAGCCTTAGAATTGGGAGCGATATTAACTCAGACGTTGTTGATGGAACTGATACCGACGCATTAGCCGCGATCGGGCCGTTTGACGGGCGAGGATTAGTCGTGGAGGGATTGGGACGTCTCGCAGAACCGGGTGCCGGCGCAGTACTCGGCGGTACCTGAACAAGAGAAGGTTTGATGCCAGACGGAACTGGAAATGCGGCAGCCGAATTTACGGATTGGTTCGTGCTGGATGGCGTTGGAAATGCGCCTGCGGAATTTACAGGTTTATTCACCTCAGACGGAACTGGAAATGCGGCAGCCGAATTTCCAGGTCTGGGCGTGCTAGAGGGCATTGGAAATGAAGCAGCGGAATTCACTGGTCTAAACGTTTCAGGCGCAACGGGTTTTACAGCCATTGCAGGGTTGCCAGATCTGGGGCTGTTCCGCTGACAGGTTTAGAGGATGAAGGACGACCTGTTGTTGGGGTCGCAGCCATTGCTGATATAGCTGGTGTAGGCGGAAAAAGGCGATTCCAGGTGGCGGGTCCAACGATTCCATCGGAGCTTAAACCAGCCGCTTGCTGAAATGAAGAGACAGCCGTGACTGTACTTTCTCCAAAAACGCCATCAACTGTACCGTCATAGTATCCCAACAGCTTAAGGGTGGCTTGTAGCTCACTCACCTCCGTTCCCTTACTGCCAGATTTCAAGGTGGGGCGATCGATCACGTCTGTTGTCGAAGCGGCTGGCCCATTATTACCAGTAGCTCCCGATTGCTGACTCAAAGCAACATCTACCCCAGACAGCACCCATCCACAGCATCCCAACCCCAGTGTCACAATCGGCAACCCCCAATGGGCTAACCGGAAGGGGTATCGATTAGCGGTTGTTGAACTTGGCCTCAAACTACCATTCATTTCAGGAATCCTTAGTCGCTCTAGTACGTTCAATTCCGGGATGCTGGTAGATGACAACAGATGAAATGCTGCCCAAAATAGTTCTACCGATAGCGTTTTATCTGAAAGGATCTGTCGTAGAGCTACTATACGTGAACCAGGTCAAAATTTAACCATAGAATTTCTTAAATTTTTGCATGGCAAGTCTTGCAAGATGAAAGGCAAAGCTTACGGGGATGGCGATATATAGAATTGAACCGACTATTAGGATAGAGGTACGGTATGTCGGTGTGCACAGCAGATGTCAGGATCCTGCACACCGGGGTTTGCCTCAAAATCTGTTGGAGAATTAATGCGCTATTCGTTGTTGAGTCGATTTCAAGGGGCACTGTTGGGGGCAGCCGTGGGGATGCCTTGGGAGCCAATCGCCAACTGCATCTTCAGGAAAAAAATCAGGTAAGGCAGAGTTCATTCGACCGGATCTTTTTATCGTTCGGCAAAGACAGAACGCCAATCGCGAGCAACAGGGTGATCTGCTTCAAGGGGAGTCGCGATTCTGGATTCCCTGGGGAACGAAAATGATTCGCTGGGCGGAAGATTTGATTCATCAGGGCAGATGGGATGCACAGGAACCAGAAACCAGTCTTTATTTCCTCACCCAATCCCCTCAAGAGCAGACCCTAGAAACGTCCCTGGTGGAAGCGGAGGCGTTGCTCTCTACGCTGCCACTTTCATTATTCTTCCATGACAACAGCTTCAAACTGCGGCAGATGAGCCAGCGGGTACCCAATTTCTCAGAACTACCTCATGTTCAAACCTGGATACTGGCAATTGGTTTTGCGATCGCCCAGTGCTTAAAAGAGCAACTGGACCCCCTCCAACTCATTCCCCGTACTGTTGTTTACTTAAATCACGAAATTGCTGCTCCTGGCAGCGTCTGTCTAGCCTTCATCAACAAGCTCGAGCAAATCCAAACCCTGTTACAGGAAGGACGTAACCTGCAGGCTGCATTAAGACTTGCATCGTCTCGGGGTGTTGAGTCGGTTAATGGAGCGATCGCCGCCGCATTTTTCTGTTTTCTGAGCACTCCAGAAGAAATGCGATTATCACTGCTTCGGGCGGCCCAATCAAATTCTCTGCCGCAGATTGTGTGTGGTTTAACCGGCACATTGTCTGGTGCCTATAATAGTGCTGCCGGAATACCGCTGGAATGGAGCATCATTGCTTCGGAACCTGCACGAACGCTGGCTTGGAACATGTCAGGAGTGGAAATTTGCCAATTGGCAACCCATCTGTTTTCTGCCTGGTCTGGGGTCTACAGACCCACAATCGCGGGCAGCAATGCCGTGGCGATCGCGGCACCAGGAGTTATTCGTCCTCGCTAGCAGTACTGCTTCTAGAGAGATAAGGGGTATTGCAGGAGGGACATGCGATGGGCTTCAAAAAGTATCCCTCTGTGGAATGCCAGCAGGTGCCTTAACCCTATATCTTGTGTGAATTCTATAAACTACCTGAAAGTTTATACGGCTGCCTATAGAATAGGAGAGATTCTTCTGGCTGTTATTCCCTGCTTCTTCTAACCGTTCCAAAATCGCTACAACCTCTAAGGCATCGCGTGTCATTATGAAACGGCTTCGGCAACTGATGCAACAGCTTGAGAGAATTCGCCCGCCTTATGCTGGACAGCTATGGACGAACGCTGCTAACGTTATCCAGCGATCGCCAAAAACCGGACGCTTCTCCCTCGGAAAAGGCCCCCACTCTTCTATTATTTTTGCTGTTGCGGTTCTTTCCTAACCAGTGTGCTGGGGCAACGATTTTACAACGCGCCTAAGCTGGATGTTGGTAAGGCATCACCTCAAACCATCTACGCACCTGAAACAGCGACCGTGGAGGATAAACGGGCTACGGAAGAGAAGCAAAAAGCAGCCCGTACGAGCGCGGTTTCTGTACTGATGCTCGACCAGTCCGCTAACCAGCAGATTCGAGAGACGCTTCAGCGGCAGCTGGACCAGGGCAGTGAACTGCGGCGATTGGCGGGTCCATTCCCGTTTGCAAAAACCAGTATTCTGTCGATTCAAACCCAGGCCTATCTGCGCAAAGTTAGCGAGGCCGACTGGCAAAAGATTTTGAGCATCGCTGACCCCACGGCGTCCTTATCTCAGGGGAAAACCGTCCTTCCAGCAAGGGATTGAAGGTATCTAACATTAGGGACGCAAATCAGCGGCGCACGCTGAATGAACTGTTGGCGTATCCGAAGGCTGCCGACTCAAAAGACTATCTTGCCCTGTTACAGACGATCGCCCAGGCCCGTTCCCAGTACGCAGCGACGATTAGCTCACTCACTCAACCGGCTGCTCCAGGCTCTAAACCAGTGTATGATGCCAGCCTGCTGGACGTCACCGATCCAGAATGGAAGCAAACCCTAACCTCTGTTCCCCAAGTTGCCGAGCGAATTTTGGCACAGGGCATTTCCCTGGTTTGACCCAAGCTATTCTGACAAACGCGATCAAACTCCAGGTTAAAGGCGTCGTGCCCGCAGCCGCTGAGTCTGTGGCAACGCAAGTTCTGTTGAACGCGCTTCAGCCCAATCTAACGAAGGATGACGAGCAAACCCGCCTGAGGGCAGAGCAAGCAGCCGAGCAGGTAACACGGGAGATGGTTAGCATTCGTCAGGGAGAACCCATCGTCAAGGCTGGCGAACAGATTACAACTGGCCAGTTTGCGTTGCTCGACTATTTTGGCTTGAGCCGAAGGGGAATCAATTGGTCGGGGTTAATTGTTTTTGGCGTTATTGTGGGCGGTGCAGTTGTTGCCTATGGGGTTGTTGAGCGGCGTTTTCACCCTGGAATGCGTCGGCGCGATCGAATTTTAATCTGGCTGTTGAGCCTGAGTACGCCCTTGCTGATTGCGCTGCATGTCCCTTCTACCAACCTGCCCGCCGTTGGGTTGCTGGTTGGCAGTTTCTATAGTTCGCCGTTAGGGTTGGCGGTTACGGGATTGCTGGCGCTTCTGCTCCCAGTTGGGATGAATATTCCCCTCAGCCACCTGTTCTCCAGTGCCACAGGCGGATTGATGTGTGGCTGGATGGCAGGCCGATTGCGCACCCGTGAAGAACTTGCCTTGCTGGGCACAGCCGCTGGAATTCTGCAAGGCGGGCTTTATTTACTGCTGAATGTTGCTTCTGGAACTGTTTGGTACACATTGCTTGGCGAGACCGTCATCCATGCGCTGCTGGGGCTTGCCTGGAGTATTGTGGCGATCGGCGGTAGCGCCCATCTAGAGCAGTTGTTTGACTTAGTAACGACCATTCGGCTCGTTGAACTGGCCAACCCAAACCGTCCGTTGCTGAAAGAACTGGCTGCACGAACACCTGGAACATTTCAGCACACCCTTTTGTGGCGACCCTGGCAGAAGCCGCCGCACGAGCCTTGGGCTGCAACGTGGAACTGGTCCGCACCGGAACGCTCTACCACGATATTGGTAAAATGCACGACCCGCTGGGCTTCATTGAAAACCAGATGGGGGCCAACAAGCACGATTTGATTAATGACCCCTGGAAAAGCGCTGAGATTATCAAGAAACATGTGACTGAAGGGTTGGTAATGGCGCGTAAGTATCGTCTGCCAAAAGCTGTTCAATCCTTCATTCCAGAACACCAGGGAACGATGTTGATTGCCTACTTCTACCATCAGGCGCAGCAACTGACCCAGCAATCTCCTAAGGCAGATGCAGCAATTCCACTGTTGAAGGAATCTGATTTTCGCTACGATGGCCCTGCTCCCCAGTCACGCGAAACAGGAATTGTAATGCTGGCAGATTCCTGTGAGGCAGCGTTGCGATCGCTAAAAGATGCCACTCCAGAAGAAGCGCTAGCGATGATCAACAAAATCCTGCGGGCACGCTGGCAGGACAAACAGCTTGCTGATTCTGGCCTGACCCGCGAGGATATGTCTAAAATTGCCAACATTTTTGTCGAAGTTTGGCAACAGTTCAATCATCAACGCATCGCTTACCCGAAAGCGATCAGGAGTCCTCAGCCGCTCCGTCAACCAGGGCAAAGCCCAACCCCTATCAGAAAGTGAACGGATTTCTAAAACTTATCCCTTCATGCCGCTACCCGATTCGGTGGGTACGACATAGCGCTGCATCACGACAAAAAACAGGACGATCGGCGCGATCGAAATCACCGAGCCAGCAGCGACTAAACGCCAATCTAGATTAAGCTGTCCGGCGAGTTGTGCCACACCCAGCGGTAGGGTGTAGTACTCCGGGCGATCGAGAACAATGAGGGGCCAGAGAAAATCGCTCCAGGAGCCGATAAAGACAAAAATTGCCAGAGTGACAAGGGCGGGACGGATGGAGGGAATCATCACGTACCACCAAAGCCCCAGTTCCGAGCAACCGTCCATGCGGGCCGCTTCTTCCAGCTCTTTAGGGACTCCCTGAAACGCCTGCCGCAGCAGAAAAATGCCAAAAGCCGACGCGATCGCCGGAAAAATAATTCCCAGGTAGGTGTTCCGTAAGCCCAACTGCACCGTCAGCACATACAGCGGAATCATTACGATCTGAAACGGAATCATGATTGTGCAGACGATCGCGATAAAAATCACCTCTCGCCCTCGAAAAGCGAGCCTCGCTAAAGGATAGGCTGCTAAGGCACAAAACAGCAGATTCAGGCAAACGGTCAACACTGCCACCAGCGTACTGTTGAAGAGATAGCGACCAAATGGATTTGTTTGCCAGACCTGTACAAAGTTCTGAAACGTCGGCTGATTGGGAATCAATTGTGGCGGAAACTGAAAGATATTTTCAGTTGGCGATTTGAGAGCGGTACTAACCAACCAGACTAGCGGGATCAGCATGACGACTGCGATCGCCCCAGAAGTGCATACATGGAGAGCGATCGCCAAAGTCGAGGGAGTTGTTTCTGGTTCATCAGAACGATTTGGAAATACAAAGACCGACCGACAGCTAAATCATTTACCCCTATTTTGTAGCGACCACTGCAAGATTCCAGGCAAAGCGTTTTGTTAGGGGAGTTTCTTTAGTGCTCGATCGATCGCTTCCAACCTCAAATAATCCTTCTCCAGTCGGTCGTGTTCGATAATAATTTTCTTCCAGTAACGCTCTTTATTGGGATCAACTTTTTCGATCAGGTAGAAGCGCAGAAAGATCCACAACGTCGCCAGCCAAAAGGTATCGTAGTGGGTTTGGGAGAAGCGTGATCGAACAAGATTCACAATATTAATATCAAGCGGCGTCTCATCCTCTGTACGCACCTTCGTTGCAATCCGACGATACACGTTAATCACAGGATTATGCTTGAGCGGATCCCAAAAACAGGCTTTGCCCCCGGCTTCAGTACACGGTGCATTTCCTGAATGGCGATCGTTGGATTGGGGATATGATGCAGCAGATTCGAGGCATACACAATGTCAAAGGTGTTGTCAGGAAAGGCAATATCCATCGCATTTACAACCTTCCCTTCAACGGCAACTCCATTCGCTTCTGCCAGCTTCAGGGCGACATCAACCATTCCCGGTGAGTAGTCTGCTGCAACACACCGCGCTCCCTTTGTTGCGAAGTAGACGCTGTTTTCTCCAGCACCGCAGCCCAGGTCCAGCAGATATTTTCCGCGCACTTCCCCAAGCTGCCTTAAAATAAATCGATTCTCAGGGGCCGTACATGCCTCAAAATAGTCCGCAACGCGAATGCCATCCACGTCAATAATGGACGCCCACTGGTCGTGAAACGCCTGCTCTTTCGTAATATCTCGTCTTGCATTATAGAGAAGTTGGTTACGCTGCGATACTACCGTAAAACAGCGACCACTCAACGGCAAGCCCACAGCTCCAAATAAACGGATGTTATAGCATCGAATAAGAGTAAAAAATTATAGCCATTTCCTTGCTTTGCCCCGACTCCCCACTCCTGATTCTTGACCCATTCAAAGTTCTACGCATCTAAAAATTTGCCGTATTTCAAATGAATCCTTCATTTCGCTACTGAATCAGTCTTTAATATCGTTTCAAAGGAGAGAACATTGCGCGATCGTTACCTGGCACTCATCGATCAAATCGTTGAATCAACTCTGAAAGGACAGGTCCGTTCAAAGGAGCAAGTCTACCAACGGTTGGTTCAGGAGGTTAGCCCTGGTACTGGTGAAATATTCGAACGCTGCTTAAATGAACGAATCAGCGGCACGCAATCCCAGATAACCAACGCGGCTGATGAGATGAAGAAGGCAAAGGCCGAACGGGTTATGCGGGCATTAAAAACTATTCAGAGTGAGTGGGATCGCTACCAGAAGGAACACCAGGCAACGGCTGCAATCTCTTCAACAGCTCAAGCCATTCTCTCCGCCGAACCGGGAGAGCGATTACTAATTTGGCTACGGGCGATCGACATCAATCAGCCTAACAGCTTGACACCTGACCAATTAAAACAACTCGTGGTTGATCTGGAGCGAGGGGTTTCCGCTAGCCCTAACCCTGAATTGACAAAAATAGACATTGGGCTGGTTCAGGATATCCATCAGCTAAAAATCGGGATCAAAAACGGACTAGCCTCCTGGCAACAGTTAAAAGATTATCTAATTGCCTGGATCTATGAGCAAAACCGTCAATTGGGTTTTGAAGGAATTCCCGGAGGACAGGGACCCTGGGAATTTTGGGCAAAGCAAGTCAGTAGCCCGCTCTTAAAGCAACTGTTTCAAACCCTTGCGTTGAACCAATCGGTCGTAGATTTTGTTGCTGAACAAAAGCAGGTTAACCTGAGCGACTGGGTAGACCTGGTGATCGTGTTGCCCAACATGCAACGAGGACTGGTGACGTGGTTTGAGAAACAACCCTACGACTCAAAGTGGGGAACGAAGCAGGCGATCGCCACCTCTCTGACCTTTGCTTCTCTTTGGTGTCAGTTTTTTCAAGGATTCGATCGGAATCAACACGTTACCATTGAAGAGCGTCAACAGCTTACTAAAGGTTCTTTTCAGGTTGCGTTGCAGATTTTACGAGCGTTCTCTCAGCGCCCCTATTTTCCGCTGTATGGCGGAGTTTTTGCGCTGTTCTCAGGAACGTACCTTCAAGACACCCTCACCTATTTAGACGAATCGTTGCGACAGGCCGAGGGCACTCAGGAGAAGGCACGGATTTTGACCTTGTTGGGTTATTCACAGCAGGCAGTGGGGCAAACCAAGCGGGCGATCGCATTCCATCAGCAAGCTCTGAAATTGCTCAGGAGGCGGGGATACGCCTTGCGCGATCGCCAACCTGAACCATCTCAGCCGCACCTATATTGCCCAAAGAGACTTTCCCGAAGCGATTAACTACAGCCAACGAGCGCTGGTGTTTGCCCGTCAGGGAGGCGATCGTTTGGGAGAAGCAAATGCGCTGACCAATTTAGGCTACAGCGAAGTGCTGAACGCCCGTCAGCAAGAACAAGTGGAACCGGAAGCCTACGAAACCGCCATCGAATACTTAAAGCAGGGACTCAGGCTTTCTGAACAGTCGAATAATTCTCTGCTGGATGCATTTGCTGCCCGCCAAAGCCAGGCGCTTTGCTACAACAGTCTGGGGATTGCCCATGTGGTTTTAGGACAACTTGAACCAGCCCTGGCCTACCTGGAAAAGGGGTGCAAGCCGCTAACTTCTCAGGCGATCTCTATCTTTTGGGGCTAAATTTTTCCTTCCTGGCAGAAGTGGAAAATGCCTTAGGCGATCGCAATCGAGCGATCCTTTCAGCCGCTTTGGGCATGTATCTACTAGAGCAAATTCAATCCGGCGAATGGCGGCAACCCGCCGGACTACTCAGCATTCTTCAGGGCCAGCTTGGAGAAGACGGGTTTCGCAACGTTTTGGCACAGCATCGCCTCCAGATCATCGCCGTAATTGGCATCGATGGATACGATCATGTACCTGCCCTATTGAGGCATACCGGCGATCGTTGGACTAGAAGGAAGTGGTGTAGGGTATGAGTTACGGATAAAGGTAATGAGATAATAGGGAAGATATTTTTAGCCTTCAGCCCTGATCCTTTTAACCCGCTAACCCCTTACTCCCTCTCAATCGGCGTCAGCTTGGGATCAATAATTTTCTGTCCCATGCCGGGAAACTTCACAGCGAGGCAGATTTTGTTTCCTGCACCAAAAATATGAGTAACGCTGCCTGTTCCAAATGCTTTGTGAATGACCCGATCGCCCACGCTCCAATCATCTGCATGAGTATTGGGTAAATTTGCCGTACCCCATTGCTTCGACGAGATTCAGCTACCGTCTTGGTCCATCGGTTAGGAATGGCTCCAGCAACATTGCTTTCCATCAACTCCCTCGGCAGTTCTGCCAGAAACAGGGAAGGGCTGGCAGGTTCACGGGAACCATACAGCCGCCGCTCCCGCGCATAGGAAATAAATAGTCGCTCCTGGGCACGGGTGATTCCCACATAACAGAGACGTCGTTCTTCCTCCAGTGCCGCTGGGTCATCCATCGATCGATGATTGGGGAATAACCCTTGCTCTAATCCCACCAGAAAAACCACCGGAAACTCCAGTCCTTTGGAGGAATGCAGCGTCATTAAAGAAACCTTTTGTGCCCCTTCCTCCAGATTGTCTAAATCAGATGCCAAAGAAGCACTTGCCAGAAATGCAATGAGGCTCCTGTCGTCTTCGTTTTCTTCTTCAAACTGCAAGACAGCATTGTAAAGTTCCTGAACGTTACCCAAGCGATCGTCTGCTTCTTCCGTTCCCTGGGCCTTCAGGTCTGAAACATAACCTGAATCCTCTAATAACCCCTGGACAATTTCGTTCGCAGGTAAGGAATCCAGTTGCTCTCGCCACTTCTGAATTAACTCGGCAAATGCAATGACGCCTTTTGCAGCCCGACCCACCAGGTTTCTGACTGAGGTTTCATCACTCAGAATTTCCCACAGCGGTTGATTTAACTCCTGAGACGCTTTTGCAAGCGATTCAATGGTGGTTTTGCCAATGCCGCGTCGGGGCGTGTTGATTACGCGCAGCAAACTAACGGTATCAAAGGGATTGACGATCGCCCGCAAATAGGCCAGCACATCCTTAATTTCCTTACGGTCATAAAACCGCAGTCCGCCCACAACCTTGTAGGGCACTTGCCAGCGCACTAAAGTTTCTTCAAACGCACGGGATTGAGCATTGGTGCGGTAGAGAATGGCGAATTTTCCCCAATCCAGCTCGGGATGGGCCTGCTCAAGCTTGCGAATCTTGTCAACAACGAATTCTGCCTCAACCGTTTCGTCATCGGCGCGATACAGAAAAATCGGTTCACCACTGCCGCGAGTGGGCTTCAGAATTTTGTCGATTCGTTCGGTGTTGTTCTCAATCAGTTGATTGGCAACGTCCAGAATGTTTTCGGTTGAGCGGTAGTTCTCCTCCAGCTTCACCATTGTGCGGGTGTCATCGTCCGGCAAGCGATCGCCAAAATCCTCCTGAAATCCCATCAAAATGGTAAAATCAGCGGCCCGGAATGAGTAGATGGACTGATCAGCGTCCCCAACCACAAATACAGAACGGTAGTCCCATTTATTGAAGGTGCGGGAGTCCTCACCATTCGTGACCAGCAATCGAATCAGGTCATATTGGGTGCGGTTTGTGTCCTGATACTCATCCACCAAAATATGCCGAAAGCGGCTGTGCCAGTAACCTCTTACCTGCTCATTCTGACGGAAAAGCTGAACAGGCATCAGAATCAGATCATCGAAGTCTAACGCGTTGTTTGCCGCCAGTGCATCCTGGTAGACGCTGTAAACGTTGGCAATCACTCGTCCCCGGTAGTTAGGCTGTTCCCGTTCCAAATCCTGCGGCGACCATCCCTGGTTCTTGGCATTGCTGATGGCATAACGGACTGATCGGGGATCAAACTTCTTATCGTCTAGCTGTAGCTGATTAACGATAATGTCCTTGATCAGGCTTTGCACATCCGACTCATCAAAAATGGAGAAACTTCGAGTCCACTTGCGCCCATTGCGGTCCTGAAATTTTTCAATATCAAACCGCAGAATTCTGGCACACAACGCATGAAAGGTTCCAATCCAGAGATCCTTGGTAATGGTTTTGTAAACACGAGATTTTAATTGGGTTTGCTGCTCAGGGGCCAGTGACTCCAACGGTTTACCATATTCGCTTTGAGCCTGGCGATCGGCAAATAGCTTTTCAATCCGCTCCTTCATTTCCCTGGCCGCTTTATTCGTAAAGGTGACTGCCAGGATGTTCTCCGGATCGATGCGATGAGTTAACACCAGGTTGGCAATCCGGTAGGTGAGTGCTCGCGTTTTACCAGAACCCGCACCTGCCACCACCAACAGAGGACCGCAATGGTGTTCAACCGCCCGTCGTTGGGATGGATTGAGATGGCTGAGAAATTCCGTAGTCTGTACCATGCAGGGATAGCGCGATGATGAATTAACCGAGAGCGGTAGAGTGCTTCAAGACAAGAGTATCGCATCTTACCAGAAGCTGGCAGTTGTGGATAGCCAAAAAACAGGTAGAGACGCGTCGTTTCGTGTCTCTACCTGCAAAATAAATCTGGCGTTGTATCTATCTGGTGAGACGCTGCAGAATTAGCGCTTCACTGATAGGGATTCCGTCAGTGCTTCCCGCAGAATGGCTGCCTTATCGGTCTGCTCCCAGGAAGTTCCAGATCGGTGCGGCCAAAGTGCCCGTAAGCTGCGACGTCTTGATAGAAACGACCGCCACGATCAGCAGGTAAATGGCGCAGGTTGAACGCCTGGATGATGCCAGCAGGACGGAGTTCAAAGTGCTCTTGCACCAATTCCAGCAGATGTGCATCATCGATCTTGCCGGTGCCAAAGGTATCGATCATAATGCTGACCGGACGGGCAACGCCGATCGCATAGCTCAACTGCACTTCACACTTATCGGCCAAGCCAGCAGCCACAATGTTTTTCGCGACATAACGGCAGGCATAGGCGGCACTGCGGTCTACCTTTGTGGGGTCCTTACCGGAGAATGCACCACCTCCATGACGGGAATAACCGCCATAGGTATCCACAATAATCTTACGTCCGGTCAAGCCAGCATCCCCTTGAGGACCGCCAACAACGAATTTGCCCGTGGGGTTAACCAGGAAGCGCGTGTTTTGATCCGGCTTGATATCGATATCTGAAAATACTGGCAGCACAACCAGCGACCACAGGTCTTCCTTAATCTTGGCTTGAACCCCGCTTCATCTTCAATGCTGCCGATCGTGGGCGTGTGCTGGGTGGAAACCAGGATGGTATCGATTCCAACAGGGCGATCATTTTCGTACAGAACCGTTACCTGGGTTTTTCCATCAGGACGCAGGTAAGGTAACTGACCGGTTTTGCGAACTGCTGCCAATTTACGCGCAATCCGGTGGGCCAGACTGATGGGCAGCGGCATTAGTTCGGGAGTTTCATTGCAGGCAAAGCCAAACATGATTCCCTGGTCGCCTGCTCCAATCCGATCTAATTCTTCATTGCTGGCCTGGTCACGGGTTTCCTTTGCAGCATTGACACCCTGAGCAATATCAGGGGATTGAGCATCCAGGGCTACAAGGACTGCACAGCTAGTAGCACAAAATCCGCCGTCTGCACCGGTATACCCAATCTCTGTAACCTTCTGTCTAACCAGGTCAATGTAATTGACCTGAGCTTTTGAGGTGATTTCGCCGGTAATAAGAACCAAGCCTGTATTGACCACAACCTCTGCCGCAACACGACTGCTTGGATCTTGAGCTAGAAGGGCATCCAGGATTGTGTCTGAAATTTGATCACAAATCTTGTCGGGATGGCCTTCGGTAACTGATTCAGATGTAAAAAGATATCGACGAGACAATTGGGTACCCTCTCCTAAACTACAAGAAGTTATATCTCTAGGGGAAATCATACTGAGCGCTTGCAGGTGGACGGCAAGCCACGGACGCCAAAAAGAGTTTAAGTAATTCTACCTGTCTACTAGCTTGTATGTTAACCAGGAGACTCGAAATATTGTCATCAATCAGCAAACCACTTCACCTAGTCTTTAATGGTCTGTAAGCATCAGGAAAAGGCATTGTGAGAATACTTGGTTACGAGACGCTAAAAAGTGATTCGATGATTAAAACAGGCTGAATTGAAGACGGGGAGCTACTTTGTTCGTTCCTGATTGACTGGTTTCTAATCGATTTGTTCCTGATTAACTTTCTAATTAACTCACGTCCGATCGTGAGTTTGTCTAGACGAAAAGCACAAGTTTAAGAAAGCTTACCATTCATTGTTTAGATTCTGCTCCCTTTGCAGCGTCTCCCCTTGCTAAAACTAGAGTTCCCTTCACACTTAAGTTGATCCTTAGGAAAAGATTTGAACCTGAGTGAAACTCGTAATGAGCGCATCTGCCTTACTTAAAGTCGCTGCTTTTGTCCATCCCCAAGTCGCACCAACACATCCGCCTGCGTTGGCTGCTTGCGCCATTTCTAAATCTGCGATCGAATCGCCAATCATTAACGCCGCTTCAGGGGCCACATCGAGCGCTTCACAGGCCCGATAAAACAGGACCGGATTGGGTTTGGATGGTCCTAAGTCAATTCCCATCTCTAGCTGTATAAAGGCCCCTAACTGATACCGCTCTACAAAGTCCTGCACGTTCGCGGTCGAATCAGCCGACAGGATCCCTACCTTGACGTTGTTCAATGACAACTGTTGCAGCAAATCCAAAACGCCATCAAATAGGGGAGTGCTGTCTGCTTTCCGCTTCATGACCTTATCGGCTTCTGTGAAAGCCGATCGCACGATCACCAGAGACTCAACCCAGTCCCGTCCTGTTTCTGCAACATAAGCAGCCGCAGCAATTTCATTTTCCAGGCGAGTTCCTACCGCAAGCAATCCGGCTGGGTTCAAATAGCTTCCGTCCAATCCAAAGGCCATCAAAAGCGGATCCTGTACCCCGGAATTTGGGCATCAATTAGTCGGGCACGCTTCTGCCCAATATTCCTGAGAAAATCCTGGGAATCGGCGATCGTGCCGTCTTTATCAAAAATGACCGCCTGAATATTTTGAAAGCGAACCTCACTGCATTGAATTGTTACCAAGCTTAAACCTCCATGCTCTCTAAGATTTGATTTTATTCCTCATCCCTCATCCTTACTGCTATATCTGAAGGTTTAATAGGTTGCAAAAAGAAAAAGAGGGAAAGTCCCTCTTTGAAAGAATTGAGATGAGTTGTGTCTTAGCTTCGTTGGAATAGAGATTCAAACTATTCGACTGAGTCAGTAATTACTCTTCGTCAAGAATTACTCTTCATCGATAGCAGAGGGAAGATCCTCAACGTCAACGTCAAGACTCGGTTCGGGTTCAGACTCAGGTAGGGGCATTGCCTTTGCTTGCTGCTGAGACAATACCTGCTCCCTATATCTAGCTGCCATTTCCTCGGCTTTGTCGTAAACAACTTGGGGTTCTTAACCATGTCGCCTGGTTCAGGTTCCAGTTGCTTTGTAGAAAGTGAGATACGTCCCCGTTCTGCATCGAGGTCGATAATCATCACCTTCACTTCGTCATTGACATTGAAAACGCTATGGGGGTATCGATGTGATCGTGGGAAATCTCGGAGATATGCAGAAGTCCGCTGACACCACCAATATCGATGAATGCGCCATAGGGTTTGATCCCACGGACGGTTCCCACAACCACTTCGCCAACTTCCAAGCGGTTCATCTTACGCTCAACCAAGGCACGACGATGGCTGAGAACCAAACGGTTCCGCTCCTCATCGACTTCTAAAACTTCAGCGGTAACTCTTCACCGACCAAATCTTCCTTGGGTTTGCGGGTACTGATATGAGAACCGGGAATAAATCCGCGCAGTCCTTCAATTCGAACCAGCGCCCCGCCCCGGTTTGTCGCAAAGACGATCGAACGAACCGTTGCATCTTCTGCTTGAAGTTGCCGGACGCGTTCCCAAGCCCGCATATATTCGATCCGACGGATGGAAAGGGTTAATTGTCCGTCCTCATTCTCATCAGCCAGAATAAAAATTCACGTGTCTCGTTGGACTGTAAAACCTCGTCGGGATTATCAATCCGGTTAATCGACATCTCCTGAATCGGGATGTAAGCAGCGGTTTTAGCGCCGATGTCAATCAGAGCACCCCTTGGCTCGAGACTAAATACCGTTCCAGCAACGACATCACCTGGGCTGAAGTGGTAGTCGTACTTGTCGAGTAGGGCAGCAAAATCTTCGTGAGTAAAGCCAACGTCTATGTCTGTTGTTGTGTCCTGATTGACCATGCGAATCATTTCCCGGTACTAGTCTCCTTGATAATTTGCCTCCTGTCGATGTATACGCACGTTAAGCAAGTGCTGCCTACACCTACAACTCTCACAACTATTGTAGCCGGAGAATTCGAACTATTGTTTGAAACCAGAAGAACCATCATAACTCAATAGCGTTCGCTCAGCATATCTTTCTCAGAACTCACACCTAAAGTCTGATGAATCTTGATGAGGGATGGCTGTTTAAGCAAATTTTGCTGGAAGGTTAGCGCCCAGGATTTTGATAAGAGGTAAGTAGCGTGGTGTCTGAGTTTGCTGGAGACTCTTCTGAAACAGGAAAGGGAGTTGGTGGAGTACTCTCTGCCGGGTGCATCTGATCTGTGGCGCTTTGTAAATTTGTGGTGCTTTGCAAGTGGTTAAGGGTATCTACAAAGTCTCGAATGCCTTGGAACTTGCGATAAACAGAAGCAAATCGAATGTAAGCAACTTCGCTTAAGTTCCGTAAATTTTGCAGCACCAACTCGCCGATTTCAAAGCTGTTTACTTCTCGGACCGATCGCTGCTGCAGCTCTGACTCAATTTCATCAACTAAATTTTCAAGTTGGGAGAAGAAACCCCCGTTTTTCACAGGCCCGAATAACTCCCCTCAAAAGCTTAAACCGATCAAAGATTCACGATCGCCGTTCCGCTTGATGACGGTGATTGGAACAAATTCGATCCGTTCATAGGTTGTAAAGCGTCGCCCACACTTGAGGCATTCCCGCCGTCGCCGCACGCTTTGCCCTGCTTCTGCTGAACGTGATTCCAAAACACGATTATCAGTAAATTGACAGAAGGGACAGCGCATGGTGGAAGGAACTCCGAACCGAGTGTATTGACGAACTGGGGTACTTAAGAAGAACCATAAGTTTGAAAAAACTCCAGCTCATTAAGAAACCTGTTTAGAACATGGAGTTTGAACTAAGATATAATCCCTGCTTTTACATTAATCAATATCTATGATTATGACTAATTTCTTTTATTAATTTTCTTCTAGCAGAATTCATCCTCATTCAGCTGGTTATGCAGGTCGGAAGGAAGTCAGGGTGATTTTACCTTAAGAATGGCTGACGTGACTAAGATTGGTGGGAAGAGTTAGAGAGGACTTTGCTTAGGGCAACATGGATAGAAATGAGCTAATGAGTTCTACTGTTTTGGAGTTGAGTATCGCGCCATTTCACGAAAGATTTCTCGCATCTACTCTTAAAGCGTTCTACTTAAAAGAATTCTGTCCAGTCAGACGATTTTTCCCCCAGCTGCCTCCGCAGCAGGAGAGCGGTGCATGAAAGTTCAACAGAACAATAAGCCAAAACTTCTGGTTGTAGATGATGAACCAGACAACTTGGACTTGCTGTACCGCACGTTTCACCGCGAGTTCAAAGTTCTCAGGGCAGAAAACGGCCAGTGCACTGGATATTTTGGCCAATGAAGGTGATGTAGCGGTCATTATTTCGGACCAGCGCATGCCCTACATGAGCGGAACTGAGTTTCTGAGTTTAACAGCAACCCAATACCCGGATATTATCCGAATCATTTTGACAGGCTATACCGATGTTGAAGATTTGGTTGAGGCAATCAATTCGGGAAAGGTCTTCAAGTATGTCACAAAACCCTGGGATGATGACGAACTGAAAGCGGTTGTTCGTCAAGCGGTTGACACTCACAATGTCTTAAAGACAAGGACGAGGGAACTACGGCGATCGCTGCGTCAAGAATCCCTGCTGAATGCGATTACCAGTACTATCCGCAGTGCTCTTAGTTCTCGTCAGATTCTTCAGACCATCGGAGAAACGGTCGGGCGGATGTTTGAGGTGAGCGGCTGCGTTGTTCGTCCCTTTCGTGGTGGACGAATGGACAGTGAGTGGTTTGTTTACATCAGAAGTGATGATGAAACCGCCAACCTCACCAGTCCTTCCGATAATGGGCATGGGGATCCAGCCGTTTTTCTGACCCACGCTGCAGGAACATCGGTTGTGGCAATGGAAACAGTAATAGTGCCAGGCTCACCTGTGTCTGAAGCAAATGAAGCGCTGCGAACCACCCTAGCTCAAGCGGTTTGGGAAACCCACGGAGTACAGATTATTCAGGACGTGGAGACGGACGATCGCTTGCAGGGAGAGGACCCGCTCGTTCAGGCAAGGCGGCAAGTATTTGCAGACGCTAACATCCGTTCCAGCTTGATCGTGCCGCTAATTTGCCAGACAGAGCTGGTTGCAGTTTTGGCACTGCACCAATGTGAGTATCTCCGAACCTGGCAGGATGATGAAGTGCAGTTGTTGACGCTGGTGGCTGACCAGGCAGCTCTGGCACTGTCGCAAGCGCGGTCCTATGAGCAGGTGCGGGCGTTGGCAAAGCGCGAGGCGTTGATTAATACTATTACGACGACTATTCGTTCTAGCCTGGACCCACAGGAAATTTTTGCGGCTATTACCCAGCAACTCGGGCAGGCTCTCCATGCAGATGGTTGTGCGCTTTCTCTCTGGACTCGTGAAGATGAGTTTGTCCAGTGCGTTGGGTTACACGATGCATCTCGTGCTGGATGGTCGATCGCTCAAGACCCTAGAAATGGAGAAGTGGAGGGGCCCCTTTACCCAGTAATAGTAATCCTACCCCAGCACTGACTATTTTCTTCTGGATGAGGATGATATTACGCCGCGCATTTTGCCCCAATCAACGGTTCCGATCGAAGGCAACCCGGTTTTACGGCAACTGCTGTTGACCCAACAGCCTGTCGTCTTAAACGACTTGACCAAATACCCAGAGATGAATGTGCCCGAACTACCGCTGAGAAATCCGGCGCGGGCATTACTGGTTGTGCCGCTAATTCTGGATGGGGAAATAATCGGCAGCATTTCGCTACGGCAGAATAATCAGGCCCGCCGTTGGCAAGCGTCGGAAGTTGAGCTGGCTCAGGCAGTTGCGGCCCAAGCTGCGATCGCGGTTCACCAATCCCGTTTGTATCAGAAGACCCGTCAGCAGGCCGAGCAATTGCTGGGCTCGATCGGCAGAAAACTGAGTTTTTTCAAAATATCTCCCATGAGTTTCGAACGCCATTGACGCTTACTATTGGGCCGCTGGAGTCCGCCATTGCCCAAAAGCAGGGGCTGTCCCATGATCAGGCTGCGATCGCTTTACGAAACTCGCGCCGTCTGCTGCGATTGGTCAACCAACTGCTTGATTTGCAGCGACTCGATGCAGGGCGCATGCAGCCGAGTTTTCGCCCCTGTGAGTTGGTGGATTTTGTCACCCAAACGGTTGAATCTTTCCGGGCCTATTGCCAAAAGAAGGGAATTTCGCTGGTCACAAATCTAGTGCCCTGTCCGCCTGTATACCTGGATTTGGAGAAGTTCGATAAGGTACTTTACAACCTACTCTCCAATGCGATGAAGTTTACCCTGAAGGGTGGCAGCATCCGGGTGACGCTTCAACCGGCTGGGGACCACTGTCTGTTGAAGGTGCGCGATACCGGAATTGGCATTCGCCCAGACCAGATGCCCCATCTTTTTGAGCGCTTTCGGCAGGCAGAGGGATCGGCTAATCGCAGCTATGAGGGAAGTGGGTTAGGGCTGGCACTCGTGAGAGAACTGGTTGAACTCCATGGTGGACAAATTACGGTCGATTCGACCTACGGTGAAGGGACTACGTTTACCGTTTGGCTCCAAACTGGTGTCTCCCATCTGCCCCGGAACAGGTAATTGAAGTTCAAGCAGAGTCACAGCCAAGCCGAGCAGCGATCGAACTGGCAGATGTGGAAATGGATTTGCAGGAGGAAAGCCAGGAGCAATTCCAGGTGCCCGCCGCTGAACCGTCTGATTCGTCTCGAATTCTTATTGTGGACGACAATCCAGATCTCCGAACTTACGTGTCTAGTATTCTGCGGGCACAGGGTTACCGAATTTGGACTGCGCGTAATGGTTCTGAAGGGTTTCAGGTCGCTCAGACCCATTTCCCTCACTTGATCATTACCGACCTGATGATGCCAATGGTGTCGGGGCTGGACCTGATACGAATGGTTCGGGAAGAGGAATCACTAAAAGGAATTCCAGTTATTCTACTCACTGCAAAAGCTGACGAAGACACCGAATTGAGGGGGTGGAGAAGGGTGCCGATGCTTATTTGTCGAAGCCATTTAGTGATCGTGAACTGCTGGCGGAAGTTCGTAACCTGTTAGCGTTAAAAGAGAATGAACGGCGGGTTGCCGAACTCAATACCTATCTCACCGAATCTGTTCTGAAACGATTTTTACCCTCCTCGCTTGTACAACGCGCTGCGAAGGGAGAACTGGTGCTGGATTTGCGCCCGGAGCCACGTATGGTAACGGTCTTGTTCAGTGATATTGTGGGGTTTACTCAACTATCGAATACGCTGCGATCGCGCAAAGTTGCTGAACTGCTGAATGAGTACCTTGCCGAAATGACCCACGCCATTTTTGACAATGGGGGCACGATCGACAAGTTTATGGGGGATGCAATTCTGGCGTTGTTTGGTGCACCAGAGGAACTGTCTCCCAATGAGCAAGTTAGACGGGCTGTCGCAGCCGCCCGTCGTATGCGGAAATCGCTGCATCAGCTCAACCAGCGCTGGCAAGAACAGGGGATTGCTCAAGTTCAGTTCCGCTGTGGCATCCATCAGGGAACAGCTGTCGTTGGTATGTTTGGGAGTGCAGAACGGGCTGACTACACGGCGATCGGTCCCAGCGTCAACATTGCGTCTCGCATTCAAGCCGCCGCTGATCCTGACTCCATCCTTGTTTCGGCAGCGATCGCGGATTATTTAGAAGAAGATGAAATCACAAAGTTCAGCCCGCTCAAGCTTAAGGGAGTTGATGAGACGGTTCTAACCTTTGCAGTTAAACCAGAGCCAAGCCTGCATCAATATAATCCCCTTCCCCAATAAATTTACACAAGACGCCTATTAGTGGAAAAGCCAGCTTGTGAAGGAGTACTTTTACCTCGAATGACTGGAAGGGATTGGTGGGGATGGGTATAACAGGAGGGAAAAACGAGAGCGGCTCCTCTTTGAGGTTTGACTTTAATGTTCTGGCGATCGAAAAGGTTTCCCCGCCTTCAAAGTTATCGTTCAAATAACCAACAATGCTGATATCGCGGGTGGGGATATTGTGAGCCATTTCCACGTACCGGCTCTCCAGCAGTAAGTTATCCACATGACGTCTGTAATTTTGGCCCGGCAAGTAGCGCAGAATTGAGCACATTTCGGCATGGGGAAACTTAATTCCATACCGCTTGAACAGCATGTCTTGAACGACCATAACTCTGCGAAGCAACAGTTGATTGGTCGATTCTTGAAGCGGGCTTTCATTGCCGCCTAATGCAAGAATCCCGCTGCTACGAACATCAGTGTCTACAACGTTGATTAGAATGCTGGATGGTTTAAACTGGCAACACTCTGCGATTTGAACCACATGATCGCAAAGTGATGGCTCCAGTAAATGTTCTACCAGCAGAATATCTGCTCCTAAATCTTTGAATTCAAGTCCCACAGGTCATCACCATCAAGTTGTTTCAGGTTGCAGATTTTAGACTGTAGATTCATAAGTCTTTGAAGTAACTTTCGATTTTAAGCGTTTGAAACGGTCAGATATTGAGATCAGACTAATCTAGAACCTACAATCTTCAATCTAAAATCATTCTTCTAGGATGCCCAGTCAAATGCGCTCGATGTCTCCTCCCCGATCCTCATTTCCCCTGGCGCTTGACCGGGTTGCCATTGCTCTTATGGTAGTGCTTGGTCTGCTGATTGGAGTCCTGCTCTGGGGGGCGATCGTACGGCTCCCTGGGTGCGAGAATTTAGCTGGCAGGGTAAACAGATTAGTGCAGACGACACGGCGTTCATGATGACCTTTAGTCGTCCGATGGACCACGCCAGCGTGGAGTCTAACCTTCGGATTGAGCCGCCGCTACCCGGCAAGGTCAGTTGGGCAGGGCGACGAATGGCTTACACGTTAACTATGCCTGCGCCCTATGGAACTGATTTTCGGGTGCGGCTTGAGGGTGCAAAGGATCGTTTTAGCCATATCCGTCGAGCCGCAATTCAACCGTTTACGGGGCAATTTAAGACCCACGATCGCGCGTTTGCTTACATTGGCGTAGACGGCGAAGAGGAAGGTAGGCTGGTTCTTTTTAGCCTCAATCGGCAGGAAAACCAAATCCTGACACCCAAAGAACTGGTGGTGATGGAATTTAAACCCTACCCCTTGGGCGACCGTATTTTGTTTGGGGCAACGCAGCGGGTTGCTCAACCTCAGGGTTTACTAGAACAGCAGCTTTATACCGTTACGACTGGAATTCACCCGGAGCCGCCTATTCAGTTAGATAATCAGGTATCCAATAATCCCGCCACTCCAGTAGCGGAACCAGCGGGTAAAGTGGATTTGGTTTTGGATAGCGCCACCTACCAAAACCTCCGGTTTGACCTTTCAGCGGATGGGCAAATTATTGTCGTACAGCGGGTAAACCGCAACGATCCAGCAGATTTTGGCCCTTGGCTGCTTAAAGTAGGGGAGTCACCCAAACCCCTTAAAGGGCAACCGGGAGGGGATTTTTGATTACTCCAGACAGCGCTTCTCTAGCAATTTCCCAGGGGCAGGGGTTGGCAATTCTGCCGCTTCAGCCGGATGCAAAGCCGCTGAATTTTTTGCCGAAGTTTGGGATGGTGTTGAACTTTGCTCAGGACGGTTCACAGGCTGCCATGGTTAAGTTCAATACCGATCGGACCCGATCGCTCTTCCTTGTAAGCAGTCAGGGAGCCAGAAAGAGTTGCTGCGCACAACCGGGTCTATCCTGAATGCCCAGTTTGATCCAACAAAGCAAACGCTTTACTGTTTGCTGACGGAACTGAATACGCAAGGGGACCTATACCGGGAGGAGCCATATCTGGCAGCGATCGATTTGAAAACGAGTAAGCTTTCTCCGCTACTTCGGTTGCCTGATCAGCGGGATGTTCAGGTGAGCCTGGCTCCTGATGGATTAGCCCTTCTGTTTGATCAGACAATACGTTCAGAAAAATCGAATTCGACAGATCGATTGCAGGACAATTCAGGAAAAGCGATCGCTAACAGTAGACTCTGGCTCCTGCCTATTGACCCCACATCGCCGACAGCAAATCTTCATCCCGAAGCGCTTCCGCTATCAGGGCTTCGTCCGCGATGGCTTCCTTAAATAAAAGAGGGATGGTATAAGGATGAAGGTTTGTATAATTTGATTCACTTATTTCATTCACTACAGCAGCTAAAATCTAGTAGCTTCGATAAGCGCCTGTTAAAGGCGAATTTTCATAGGAAGCAGCCTGACAGTTGTGGAACCGGTCCTTTTGAAATCCTTCGGTTGAAGGTCCAGGCTTTATAGTGTCTGATCGGGGAAGTGCAATCAACCATCAGGATTGGCAAATTTGTCATCCTGTTTAAGGAACCACCATGCAAGTACAGGATCTACTAGAGCGGTACCAGAAAGGAGAGCGGGATTTCGCTCATGTTGACCTCAGTGGAGCCAGTCTAAGTGGTGTCAATTTAAGAGATGTCAATTTCACTGGCGCAAATCTCACAAATGCCAATTTAAGTTGGGCGTTTTTAAGCCGAGCGAACCTGACTGGAGCATGCCTACGACGAGCTGATTTACGCAGTGCCTCCCTAAACAGCGCGACATTAAATCGATCGATCCTTAGTGGAGCCAACTTAAGCAAAACAGATTTGCGCTTAGCGCAGCTTCAAAACGCAGATCTCAACTGGGCCATTCTTCAGGAAGCAGACCTAACGGGGGCAAATCTTAACGCGGCCAAGCTGGATCAGGTCAATTTGGAGCGGGCAAAGCTCAGCAGCGCTAGTTTGAGTGGAGCTGAGTTGATGGAAGCGAACCTTCGTCGCACTAATCTGGCTGGAGCAACCCTGGATCAGGCAAATTTGCGAGAGGCGCACTTAGAAGAAACCAATTTAAGGGAAGCAAGCCTCGTCGGTGCCAACTTGATTGAAGCAAATTTGAGTGGGGTTTATTTGCGGCAAGCGAATTTAAGTGAAGCAGATTTACACCGGGTCATTTTGACTGGAGCTGACCTCAGTGAGGCCATTTTGGATGGTGCAGATTTAAGTCGGGCAAATTTGGCGGGCCCTACCTGCTAAAGGCCAGTCTTCAAAAGTCCTTTTGCTACGGGCAAATCTCCAGGATGTCTACCTGCTGCGAGCCAACCTAAATGAAGCGAATTTGCGTGGGGCAGACCTGCGGCGAGCCGACCTTAGTGGTGCCTATTTAAGTGATGCAACCCTAAGCGAGTCGGATTTGAGCGATGCATACCTGCTAGAGAGCCATCTTATCCGCACCAACCTGGATGGCTCTCAAATGACGGGTTGCTGTATTTACAACTGGCATATCGAGAACCTGGACCTCTCCAAGGTAAACTGCCGCTATGTATTCACCCAGTTCAATTACGCAACCAAAAGCCCTACGGAGCGCTATCCGGTAGGCCGAGAACTGGAACCTGGAGAGTTGGGACACCAGTATCAACAAGACGGCTCAGCGATCGAGGTGTATTTTACTGAGCCACCTAACTGGGAAGCCCTCGTGTTTACCCTGGCGCAGGTAGAACTGGAGAGCCATGAATTGGATTTGACCGTCAGATCCTACGAGGTGCTTGAAGACAACTACCTGGTTCGAATAGCCACAAACCGTCTGGTTAACGCCAAAATCTTAAATCGCCGCATCTTCCAACTCTACCCAGACATCCTGCAACGGATGCTCTCTCGGCGTACAGATATCCTGAATCTACTGGATATCAAAGCTAATGCAAGTGACCTTGAGCTGGCGCTAGACCCCCCGAACCGACTCAACCAGCGCCCCGTCCCCTACCTTCGCCCGATCGCCGAGTCCGCCTTTACCAGGAAGTGGTCCGACAAATTCAACACATTATGCTGTCGCAAGCGCCAGAGCAGTTTGTGCAAAGTGTTCAGCAACTGTTGGATTTTCTCAGTCGTCAGGGCATTTCCACCGAAGATATTCAGAAGAAGATTATTGGTCAGGTGATTGTTCAGCGGGCAAAGCAGGACAAGATTTTCCGAGATCACCTGTTGCGATGGGAGAAAACCGCAACGGAACCTGTCCGTATCTCAACCGTAGGACAGGCCATGCGATCGGCGATCGCCCTTTGTGGACTCAATCCCGCCAACCTTGAAGATGAATATCATTTGATGACACTTTTAACTTTTAATGAACCCTCTCTACAAAAATTTGTGGAGTCATCCAGGGACGTTAGATTTTTGAAGTAGCGGTGAATACTAAACCTGCAATTTGGGGTGTGGTGTGTCTTTAAGGCATTTTCGAACGATGCCCTAGATATGGAGAAGGAGTTCATATGGTTAAAAATCATCTGTTATCGAGCAAACAGTTCCCCAGTGCTGATTTCAGTGGTACTGGGGTTTTTATGGCTGGTTCTGCTGTTGCTGCGCAGTCAACAGCAACATCAAAGCAAAATCAGGCGATCGCGCAACTAGCCACATTGTCAGCCAGCTCTCAAGTTTTGACAGCCAATGCTCTGGAAAACGCCAGCTCGACAGAACTTACGAGCAGTACGGCAAGTTTAGAGCCTGCAACGGAATCTGCCGACACACTTAACGGCATGGATCAAGTTACGTCTATTACTCAATTAACAGACGTAAAGCCGACCGATTGGGCGTTTCAAGCATTACAGTCACTCGTTGAGCGCTATGGCTGTATTGTCGGCTATCCAGACAAAACCTTTCGCGGCAATCGTGCGCTTAGCCGCTATGAATTTGCTGCTGGAGTAAATGCTTGCTTAGATCGCATCAATGAGCTGCTTGCTGCCGCTACCGCCGACCTGGTTAAAAAGAAGATTTAATCGCTCTCCAAAAGCTTCAAGAAGAGTTTGCCGCAGAAATAGCCGCCTTACGGGGGCGAGTTGATTCATTGGAAGCGCGTGCAGCAACCTTGGAAAAACAGCAGTTTTCAACCACCACCAAACTGTTTGGTCAGGTCATTTTTGGGGTTCAAGGGCGTAATGATGCCAATATCAACCTGGCAGGCTTCAGGTTTAAAGATGATGCAAATCAGGTCAACGTCATTAGCAATGTTCAGTTGAGTCTTTACACTCAATTTAGCGAACGTAGCGCCCTACTAACTGGACTTCAAGCGGGAACGGGAAGCAATACCGGACCTCAAATTCTGACGAATGACGTTCTTTTGGGGTACGCCGGAGACACAAATAGCACGTTCAAAATCAGTGATTTGAATTTTCGCCAATTGATTGGCAATAATCTGGCAATTATTGTCGGCCCCGTCGGCGTTAACATGGTTAACGTTCTGCGAGGAGCGAACCGTATTGAAAGTGCAGGTCAAGGTCCTCTTTCCCGTTTTGCTCAGCGCAACCCAATTCTCAACATCGGTGGAGATGGTGCTGGACTTGGCTTTGACTGGCAGATTGCTCCTGCTATTTCCTTCCAAAGCGTTTATACCGCCAACAGAGCAGAGGATCCTATTAATGGGGGTTGTTTGGAGGGGAAAATGGCGCAACAACATTTGGAAGTCAATTAACGATTAACGCTTTCGAGACCGTTGATATTGCGCTTAATTATGTGAACGCCTACTCCCCTTCGGGATTTCTGGGAACGAGTGTTGGAGATGATCAACTGGCTCTGCCTAACCCGTTCAGTTTCCGCGCTCCAATTCATACCAACGCAGTCGGCGGAACGATCGCCTGGAGAGCAGCACCCTGGATTACTGTAGGAGGCTGGGCAGGATATACAACCTCCGACCTCAAAGGCTTTTCAGGCAGCGTGGAAACAATAAACTGGATGACCTTCCTTAATTTCCCTGATCTGGGTGGACGAGGTAATCTGGGTGCTATTTATGTCGGGCAGCCACCACGTATCATCAACAGCGACCTGCCTGCTGGCAGAAATATCCCCAGCTTTGTGAGTGAGGGCGATCTAACGGCTGGTCCTGGTGGTCAACCAGGCCGCACAACCCATGTGGAAGCGTTCTATCGCTATCGACTCAGCGATAACATAAGTCTTACCCCAGGCATCATCGTGATTTTCAACCCAAGACAAAATAGCGAAAATGACACCATCACGATCGGCGTACTTCGGACAACCTTCACGTTCTAACAACATTGTTACAGTGGTTTTGATAGGTTAAGCCATTAAAGCTGCGCAACAAACAGAAAGGTTCATCTGAAGCTAAAGGATTTTGAGACTACCACAGCAGGACAGAAACTGGCAGGTAATAGGTGGTAGAGCTAAAACATCTGAAATACAAACGTGTTTACTCTCTCATATCTACCCTAGAAGCTTCGTTGAAGAGATCGGCTCAAAATCCTTTAGGCGAAGCTTTACATGTGCCCTCCTGTATAAATTAAGACTAGCTCTGGCAAGGTAGATGGTTGGCCGTTCCCTGGATGTTTCGTTAAAAACATGACAATTAGGGCAACCTCATAAGTAGTCGGACAGGCAGATCTCAAAAATTTATTTACATTTCTGGGAACTTTTGACAGGTTTTACTATTCAGATAAGATCACTGGTAAACCTTGCTACCAAGACTCTTGCTGGCTGCTCCCCAAGCAAAGACTACTTTTGAGACTAATCCTGCCAAAGCCCCTGCTGATTTTGAATGTCTTCTCATGCCCATTCACCAAATCACTTAGAGGAATTTTGCTGTGATGAATCAGACAACTCGACTTGCTGTTTGTTTGGGGATGATGGCAGGAAGTTTGGCGATCGCCACTGCCGCCCACGCTGACATTCCAGTTACAGGTGGGCGTGCAACTGGGGATGCTGCATTCTTTTGCCCGGTGCTACCTCATCCACCGGCTCCCCTGTTCTGTTTGACACCGCGATCCGAACGCTCAGAATTGTTACACCAAACGGGACGACCACCAATTCTCGATTCATTCCCAATGCCGCTAGTTTTTCCGACACCAACGGCAACAAAATTCCCGATATCGGCGATGCAGGAATATTGTCTGGAACGTTGTCAGGTGTTGCGTTCTCTTCCAATGGTGGTCCTGTTTTTTTCAGGGAATACCGACAACTCTTAATTTCACGCTGAGTTCTTTTTCTCCCAATCTGCTTCAGGGAGGAACGTTGATTAGTCCGCAACAGGTTGGTACAGCCCCTCTCGTCTTCCTGCCAGTTCAGGGAATCACTTTATCAAATCAATCTAAATCAACCTACTCCACACAAGAGGGCGTTTTAGAAGTTGGGCTTTTCGACGCCAATCTGACCGGAGACTTCATTGGCCTACCTTCTAACCTACAGTTTCGAGCTTCCAACGAAACGGTGTTACCTGTTGTTTTGGGGCGACGGGTAAAATTTGATTTTGAAGGGAAAAATGTCACTCCTGATGATGTTAATTATGATGGCAGCGAATTAGATTTCAGCGGTCAAACAACTAAGTTTCAGGTTCAAAGTGTAGGCACTCCGGGGACTCGTGAATTTAAGATTGAGGGAACTGCAGGCAATTTAGACATCCGTCTGACCGCACCTTTCGACATCAAACAAAATGATCTGATTAATGTACTGAGTCCGCTCGACTACAGTATTAAGGGTGAAGGTCCAGGGTATGTCGCATTTGGAAATAGTTCTGTTCAATTCACTGGGTCATCTAGAAGAGATACGAATTTTAAGTTTGAGCAGGGCGATCGCAAATTTGAAGGCAAAGGCAGCGGTAATGTCGCTTTTAGACTGACCACAGGCAGCGATGACAGTACCAGCTTCACACCTTTTGTAGGCGTAAATAACGACGGTACAGACTTTACCAGCAACACGACGAGCAACAGCTCAATCACTACAGGTGGAACATCAACTAGCACAACGATCGGAAGCTCCACTACAACACAGATTACAAGCATTTCCTTGACAAATTTTGTCTCAAGCACCACCTACATTCGGCTGTTTAACCCGTCACTTATTGCTGTTTTGAACAGTAATGATGTGCCGGATAACGACATCGTCTACGGCAATCTTACTTACACCATTTATCGGGGAAGTATTCCGGTCGTGGTTGTGGTTGAGCGGGATGAGCAGGGACGCATTATCTTTGTAGAACGAGAAAGAGGTCGTGGGCGTGCTCTTGGCCGAAAGAGACGGGTTGTTGCAGCCTACCAAGAGGTGGGCTTGCCGAGCCGTGTCTTTCCTGGTTTGGTTGGCTTAAAGCAGATTCCCACTGAGCAGGTAGAGAGCGCAACCTCAGGTGACACCAGTACGACTTCGCCAACTGATAGCACAACGCCTTCCAGTAGCACCACACCCCCTGGAAGCACCCCTACTCCTGAAAGTACGCCCACAACGAGCACTACAACTGTTCCCGATGCTACGCCCAGTCCTGCTTCTGGCAGTACTACCAATCCATAGGGTATGACAGTTCTCAGCAACCAGTTTTTGGCAATCTCACGCACATCTTAAAAGATCAAACAGAAATTGGGTTCCTTCTGTCGCTATACAAATTTGTATAGCGACAGAAGGAACCTGTTTTTTTAGAAACTGTACGAACGCTCTACCGTTTACTCTTCATGTCCTCCAAACTGGTGTGTTCTTCCAGATAATCCAATAGCTTTAGAAAGTCTGCCTTAGGGAACGATCGTCCCGCAATTTCTCTAAAAGCAAGCTGTGGCTTTGAATTTTCCACGAGATGGTAGCCCCAATACAGGAGTTGTTTGCTAAACCGAATAGCGACTTCATCGGGATCGATATAGTGGCATTTAGAATCGTCTGCCATTAAGCCTTTGAACTCGCTCTTCAAAATGTTGTTGAGGACTTCATTTCGCTTATCTTCATCGGCGTGATAGTTGTTAATCAAAACAAACAGCTCTGCTTCACTGTTGATTCGGCGAATCGCTTTGAACGTTCTCTGAATTACGTCAGCGTTTTTGTTGATCCCTAAAGGATTAAGCGTCGTTGGAATAATGCAGTAGTCAAACTTTCGAATAAACTCTTCAGGGTTTGCGTCGTATTCGGGATTGCAATCGCAAATCACCACTTTCACATCGGGATAATCTTCCTCACGCCATTCGTTATAGTTTAGTACGGTGATGGTGGCTCCCAAGCTTCCCTTAGGGCCGGGTAAATAGACTCCATCTCCCAGAAGCTTGTGTAAATTACTCTGACGATCGAGATCGATCAGAATGACATCATACCCATTTAAAGCAAATGCACCGGCTAAATGGGCGCTAATAGTCGTTTTGCCAACCCCTCCCTTACAGGTAAATATGCCAATGTAGGTAACGTGTTCTTTTGGTACCGGGACGGGCTCCTCCAGTTCCCAATAAAGCTGATTGTTTTGAAGGTGCCCAGTGAAATGTCAATGACCTCTTCCGTTCGCATGTATGTAAAAACGGAAGGGCTAAAGCCAGAGGTTGAAATCAAAAACCTTTAGTGAAGCGAGCACCAGCAGGCTTTTCGAGAAAGTCTATAAACTTCTCCAAATAACCCACATGGACTTTTGCCTTGTGGTTTCTCAGTTGAACAGCAATACTTTCGTCTCCCCGTACCAGCTCAAAGTTGTAATCCTTGATATCCGGTGGAGCCGTTTTTGTCTGCCAACCAGCCTGCTCGAAGAGCGCCAAAATTGCTTTTTCAAAATCGAGCGAGTTGTCGATGGGTGGCATAGGGTGTGTCAAAAAGTATTCCAGCCAATCTTCGTACCATATTACCGACCCGTTGCGCTGTTATAACACCCGGTTTTACGCCAATTGCTTAAAATCCTTGCCTGTATCACTCATATGAAGCTGCAAAATTCCGGCTCTTCCTCTACAACTCCAGTGATTCATTGAATATTTGGACAAATTTTTTGGGCAATCAGGTTTGGTGGAGGGGATTCTTCCCATTCAAGAAGTAACTCCTGTAGTTCTGCCTTGAGGGTTTCGAGAGCCACAATTTGACGATAGATCGTTGTCACCCTCTCCTGTAGATGCTGCTTGACTTCCCCGCAGGGAATCTCGCCCTTGTCATGCACCTCTAGAATGTCTTTGATCTCGTTTAGCTTTAACCCAAGAGACTGTGCCCGTTTAATAAACGCCAACCGATTCAGAATTTGATTGTGAAAGAGACGATAACCTGTTTGAGAACGCTCAACAACAGGCGTCAATAAACCAATTTCTTCGTAATACCGAATCGTTTTAACGGGCAATCCGCTAATGTTGGCGACTTCACCAATTTTCAGCAGGTGTTTATCAGCAGCAATAACCATTGTCGATAAATGCTAGAAATCAAACGAATAACCGTCCAACGTTACCCCTATCACGATCTCTGGATGGCCAAAAGATGAATCCTTTACTTGGCCACTGTTCTAGGGTCGCCTGGGAGGATTTTTTTAGAGATACTCAAAGGGGGCAGACTAGGACGGGAAGATTGGGGCGGCAATACATGCACGGGAGCACGTCTGGAAGATTCTAGAGGACGCTGCCGTTGAAACTGCCACCATCGTAGGGCGATCGCCACACCCACAGTGCCCACACCAAAGGTTAGCAGCGACCAATGCTCACTGAGTCCGCCGATCGCGGCATCCACCACACCAACCGTAGCCACAAACCCAACAACAGGTTGTTTGTAATAAACCGATTTCAACAGCCGTGACCACAAAACATCCATGTCGAAGTGTTCCATTTCTATATGTTCAATTTTAAAGCTTTCAATCCAGGTCGGGTAAACTCCCACCGAAACCCTTACTATACGTTAAACCTGCTGTTTAGCCCGATACAACTGCCATGCTGAAAGCGACCTGCTCTCAGCTATCCTGCGCTTAGTGTTGCGCCGCTATTTGCAAAGGTTGAATCGCGTTATATAGCGATTAATATAGCGATCTGAGTTCAAACATCAGGCATCAAGATGGAAAGGGATATTATTAGCGAGATCCTACAATTCAATTACGGACGGAATCCCAAGCTGCTTTCCCTGAAATACCGCAGTATGCGTCAGGATGCCTTCGCGTTTCTGCGCGGTACGTGCCACCTCTTCTATCAGGACTGGCCTATTGACTTATCTCTTAACGTGGCCCCTCCTGTTTGGATTTGTGGGGACCTTCACCTGGAAAACTTTGGGAGCTATAAGGGGAGCGATCGCCTTGCCCACTTTGATATTAATGACTTTGATGAAGCGGTTCTGGCACCTTGCACGTGGGATCTGGCAAGATTTCTGACATCTATTCTGGTTGCTGCCCAAACATTACTAATCGACAGCAACGATGCGTTAGCGCTCTGTCAAAACTTTTTGACCGTTTACACCACCGTTCTGGCAAAAGGTCAGGTTGGAATGGTTGATCGTGATACCGCCACCGGATTAGTAAGGGATTTGCTGGACAGCTTGAGAAATCGTCGTCGGAAGGACTTCTTGAACCAGCGAACGGAGAGAATGGGAAAACAGCGTCGATTAATCATCAATAACGGGAAATCTCTCCCCATCTCACAGGAAAAGAAAGACGAGATTTCTCACTTCATGGAAACCTGGGCAACGACACAGAAGAAACCTGCCTTTTTCGCGTTTTAGACGCGGCCTACCGTATTGCTGGAACGGGGAGTTTAGGACTGAAACGTTACGTTCTGCTGGTTGAGGGGAAAGGGTCTCCTAATGATAGCTACCTGCTTGATCTGAAAGTTGAGCGCCCTTCTTCCCTCCAACCCTATTTATCGTTGCCCCAACCCCGGTGGAAGAGTCAGGCAGAACGGGTTGTCACTATTCAACAGCGGGTTCAGTGGGCTGCTCCTGCCCTTTGGCGGACGTTGAACTGAACGGGAAGGCTTATGTTCTGCGAGAGCTTCAGCCGATCGAGGACCGGGTTAACCTGCACGCGTGGAATGGCAAACTTCGCCGCTTGAGAAAGGTCATTGAGACAATGGCGGCTGTGACGGCTTGGGGCAGCTTCTTTGCAGCGGACGGCAAGGTTCCGCGATCGCCGATGATTTAATGGCCTTTGCCCGCAATCCTTCCTGGCACATTCCGTTACTTGAGTACGCTCAAACCTACGCTGCCCAAGTCCAAAGAGACTACCAGGAGTTCTGCAAAGCCAATCTTTAGCGTTTTACTTCTTCTCCGGTCCATTGGCGGCAGCCTTCCAGTCCCACCGTAGAATTTTGGCGATAAGCTGCTTCTGGCACCCAAACACTAATCTCGCGCTTAGAAGAGATCAGGTACAGGTAGTCTGCATCGGGGCTGTATCGAATTCCGACCTTTAGGTTGGAGAAATCATCTTCGCAAATCTCAAACCCAAACCGCACAACAATTTGGGCTACCAGACACTCGGGCGTATCGCTATATTCCCTGAGGTATCCCTTTCCTGCCAGAATTTCTGGAGGAACCGTTCGAGGACAGACAGGATTTTGTCAGGGGTTCCGCCCCGACTGGCATAGATAATTGCAGGATTACCTTCAACAATAATGTGACAAGGATGAGCCATTTTGAGCTTTGGTGGCGCTTAAACAACAGCGATCGTAAACGATATGGAATTGAACAAGGGTGTGTCGTTTTGAAGGAATTAATTGAAGAAGCAGTGCCTCTTCAATTAATCTTCCCTTGTGGGATTCCGAATAAAACGAGGAATAGGAAAATCTGGTGACGCAAGAAAATTGGCCTCTTTCAGTCTAATTGACCAAGAACCCACAAAATGCGCGTTATCACGGATTTAGACTGCAAATGCTTTCGAAGAAGATAGAAATAACCAAGATTAAGTTTCTTGTAAAGATTCTAAGAAAACCAATCACATAACTGCCTTTAGAGAATCTATGTCAGCGCCAATATTCCCCAAGCAACTGCAAAGAATCTCCATTCATCTCCCAAAGTTTTAGAATCGCGCAATCAATATCGCCCTTGTCACATCTCACTTGTAGGAGATGAGCACCGCAGTGCTGCCATCCTTGTTGACAGGAAATATTACAGTTTGGTCAAGGTTGTAAAGGAGTCTCAGCGTGCCCTAGAGATTTGCAATCGGCTGTCAGCTAAAGGAACAGACGCCGTCATCACCTCGATTTCAAAAGGGTATGCTATTTGGCTACATGAACCGGAGGCTCGTCCGGCTCCTCCTACGGGCAGTCAGTCCTCATCCTCCAAAAAACGGATGAACGCTCCAGCCTGCACGATCCTGGATCCCTACATTCAACCTAGGGTTTGCCAAATTCGTGTTCCCGATTTTGCCGAACCTCTAAAGGCGATCGTTATTGATGGTAAGTACCACAGACTTTTTAAGGTTGCCGAAACTCGTCCACAGGCCCTTGAGCTAGCTGCCAAATTGGGGCTGAGAGGGGACGAAACCGTAATCACTAAAACCGATGAAGGAAATGCCATCTGGGTTTTTGAGCCTGATGCGATCCTGATTTAGCGATCTAACGATCGTAAGTAAACCAAACTTGCTGATGATTGAAAGCTGCTAACTGTCAGCTCTCAGCGGTTCTGAGTTTGTTGATGCGGCTCTACTTGTACTAATTTGAATTGATATAGCAGTACTGCTACCTGTTTGGACAATTAAACTGCTGAGAGCGTTGCAATGACTGGCTTTTACACTCAGTCCTCAGTCCTCAGCACTCAGCACTTTGCTATAACGTGACAGATGTAAAAAGAGAGCGATAGTCAATAGGCAATGGATTACAGAACGCGTTATTGCCTATTGCCCATTGGCTATTGCCTATTCCCCATCTGCCACTTTGTTTCTTTAAGTTGGTAGTATTTCTTTGCTGGATTCCATAACCCTTCATTTCAACCAAGAATTAAAAAGCTGTTAGAGGGTCGTTTAATGAAATGCAGCCCTCTAACAGCAATGACAAGTAGATATATCAAAACTAACCAAGATCCCTTTCGCTGAATTCGCGGGTCATGTAGTCGAAGGGCTGATCCAGAAAATCAGTATCGCTGACTCCAGCTTCCGCTGTTAGTTCTTTGACGATTTCTTTCAGAATTTGAATGCCACGAACCGTGGGGCCGATCGGTACACCCAGGGAATTATAGGTTTCCGCAATCCTTCCAGTACCCGTTCGTCTAGCACATCGGTATCACCTGCAACCAGTGCATAGCTCGCGTAGCGCAAGTAGTAGTCCATATCCCGCAGGCAGGCGGCGTAACGACGCGTTGTGTATGCGTTACCGCCTGGGCGAATAAGCTCTGGAAGTTCTTCAAATAGCTGCAACCCTGCGCGCTTCACAATGGCAGAAGCATTTGCATTGATCACAGCAGCTGCTTGAATCCGCGCAATACCTGTATTGAAGTAGGATTTCAGGCTATCAATTGCGTTCCGGTCCAGGTATCGACCTGTGATGTCGTAGTTTCTAATCAGGCTTGTCACTGCATCCCGCATGGAACTCTTCTCCCAATCGTCGTCATAAATTAAGTTTGACTATACTTCGGCAAGCGCTATACTTCGGCACGCCCGTAGAACAGCTTGGCTGCAAAGTTCAGTTTACCATGATGCGATCGCGCGATCGACGCTCACTCATCTGCTAAAGATTGCAAACTTTGTTGACAAACGAGCAACAGCCAAGTGTTGTCATCAATCCTCACTTAACACTACTACGCATTCTCCCAACCTTAACCAAAGTTTAAGTCTGGGAAGACAGGATCGCTTTTGTAATTCTTGATACAAAATGTGCCCATTCGTCTCTCTAGGATGATTCAGATACAGCCAGCTTCCAACTCTCAAGCACATTTGTTGAGAACGTTTGCTCACGGAGAGCTTTGCGATGTTGGCAGGTTAGGGGAAATCTTCTGATGTCTCTGAATTAGTTCGTTCATCGTTAGGCCAGCCTATGTGTTTCCACGTCTACTAACCACCTGTTTCTACAGCTTTGAGACCGTACAGCAACTAAGGAGTAATTCATGGCAACCCCGCAGGAAATTCTGGAATGGATCAAACGCGATAACATCCAGATGATTGATCTCAAATTCATCGACATGCCAGGCACTTGGCAACACCTGACGCTGTATCACAATATGATCGATGAAGATAGCTTCACGGATGGTGTTGCCTTTGATGGGTCTAGTATTCGGGGTTGGAAGGCGATTAACGACTCCGACATGGCGATGGTGCCCGATCCTGACACCGCATGGATCGACCCGTTTATGGAAGAGCCGACCCTGAGCTTGATCTGTAGTATTCAGGAACCCCGCACTGGTGAACCCTACAGCCGCGATCCCCGTTCGATCGCCCAAAAAGCGCTTGACTATCTAAAATCAACGGGCATTGGCGACATCGCTTACTTTGGACCGGAAGCAGAATTTTTCGTTTTCGACGATGTTCGATTTGATCAAACCCAGAAACCTGGCTACTACTATGTAGACAGCGTTGAGGGGCGCTGGAACTCAGGTCGCGAGGAACCGGGTGGAAACCTGGGTTACAAACCCCGGTACAAAGAGGGGTATTTCCCGGTTGCACCAACGGACACTTTGCAGGACATCCGTACTGAAATGCTGCTGACAATGGCAAAGTGCGGCGTACCGATCGAGAAGCACCATCACGAAGTAGCAACTGGCGGGCAGTGTGAATTGGGCTTCCGATTTGCGTCTTTGATAAATGCCGCTGACTACCTGCTGACCTACAAGTACTGCATCAAGAACGTTGCCAAGAAATACGGTAAGACAGTCACCTTCATGCCCAAGCCTCTGTTTAACGATAACGGTACGGGGATGCACTGTCACCAATCTATCTGGAAGGATGGACAGCCAACTTTCTTCGGCGATGGTTATGCCAACTTAAGCAAGACCGCATTAAACTACATCGGTGGTTTGCTCAAGCATGCTCCTGCTCTGTTGGCACTGACCAACCCCACAACCAACTCCTACAAACGGTTGGTTCCCGGATTTGAAGCTCCAGTGAACCTGGCATACTCCCAGGGCAACCGTTCCGCATCTATTCGTATTCCCCTATCGGGCGGAAATCCCAAGGCGAAGCGGTTAGAGTTCCGCTGTCCGGATGCTTCCTGCAATCCCTACCTGGCGTTTGCGGCTATGCTTTGCGCCGGTATCGACGGGATCAAGAACGAAATCGATCCAGGCGATCCTCTGGATGTGGATATCTATGACCTCAGCCCTGAAGAACTGGCGAAGGTTCCATCTACACCCGGCTCGTTGATGGATGCGTTAAAGAATCTGGAAGCAGATCACGAATTCCTGACTGCTGGTGGTGTCTTTACCGAAGACTTCATCAACACCTGGATTAGCTATAAGCTCGATAACGAAGTTATTCCAGTCAGCATTCGCCCCCACCCCTACGAGTTTGCTCTTTACTATGATGTCTAGACATTTCGCCTTCTTGAGTTAGCTAGAACAGCCGCCTCGTAAGCGGCTGTTTTCTTTGCAGTGCTATAGCGATCCTAAATGGATTGCGAGAAAGGATTCCACTGGAATCCTTTCTCGCAAAGCGTCTCAATCTCACAACTGATTTAGGATTGCTTTAGATGAATGGTTGAAGAGCTGATACTTATTCAGATGCCAGCTTGTAAGAGGTAACCCTTGAGGAGAATTTGCTACAGAAAGTGGCAGATGTTTCCGAAATTGTTGCTAGAAGCGTGTATTTGACCATCGGTGGAATGTAATGGGCGATCGCTACAGAACCGACAACGTTGTTACTACCCCAATCGTTTGAGCAAAGGGAGATGAGTGTATGAGTTTAACCGAGATCAAGAATGCTGCTGCTTATCCCGAAGTGACCCGCGAACTTTCCGAAACGGTCATCTTAACCACTGTCGATGACCTGTTCAATTGGGCAAAAATGTCTAGCCTTTACCCATTAATGTTCGGAACTGCCTGCTGTTTCATAGAATTCAGTGCCATGCTAGGTTCCCGATTTGATTTGGAACGGTTTGGCGCCTTTCCCCGCATGACCCCACGTCAAGCAGATTTGATGATTACCGCAGGCACCATCACTATGAAGTATGCCCCTGCCCTGATCCGACTTTATGAACAAATGCCGGAGCCTAAGTACGTGATGGCGATGGGTGCTTGCACTATCACCGGGGTATGTTTAGCGTTGATTCACCCAGCGCGGTTCGCGGTGTCGATAAATTAATTCCTGTAGACGTTTATATTCCGGGTTGCCCTCCCCGACCAGAGGCAATTATGGATGCCCTAACCAAGCTGCGCAAAAAATTGGGAATGAAAGTATTCAGGAGCGATCGATTACTGAACAAACCCATCGCTACTATAGTCAACCGCATCAAATGCAGATTGCGTCTCCCATTCATGATGGTCGTTATCTAAACAAATTCGATGACAAGAATTCTCCGGCAGCGTTCATAGCCGTCTCAGAGTCTTCTGTTCCGTCCACGCTGCAACAAGCACAGGCGATCGAGCAAGAAGCATAGGTCAACTACTGGATGCCTTGTCAAAAAAATGAGAAACGGGCAGTGGATGGTGACATTTACCCATCTACTACCCGTTCGTTTTGCTTAATCTCTAGTAAACCCAGGGATAGGGATGATGACGGCGATGGCAGCCACAGCCGTAGCCACGATAGCTGTAGCCACCGTAGTAGTAGGCAGTGGGATAGTAGCCACCGCAGCCCCTATAGTAGCCACCGCAGCCGTAGCCGTAACCACCGTAGTAGTAGGAAGTAGGTCTGTAATAGCCACCACCACAACGGCTATAGCCACAGCCGCTGTAGTAGGAAACGGGGTAATAACCACCGTAACCGCCATAATAATCATCGTAGCCATAGCCACCGTAATAGCCATAGCCGCCGTAGTAGGAGACGGGGTAGTAGCTATCCCTGGTGTAATCCGATGCTACCCAACCACCGTTATAGAGAGTGTCCAGGAATACCCATCGTTGTAAACGACAGACTCGTAGTCCTGATACAGGTAGGCACCATCGGGAGCACCCCAACAATCCAGTATCCCAACCCTGGACCGTTGCGAATATTTAGTCCAATTCCGCTGTAGGTATCAACGTACCCAACCGGATGGTAATTTTCGTCTAAGCCGAGCGCTTTTGCTGTCTCTTGCCCAACGACTCCGTCAATCTGCTTGAGACCTTGGCGAAGTTGAAAGTCAGTTACAGCAGCTTCAGTTCTGCTGCCATACTTCCCATCAACTTGAATACCCAATGCCTTCTGAATTGCCTCAACGGCTTGACCGGAACTGCCAGAACTGACAGGTGCGGTTGCAGCCATCGCCTTATCAGATGCACCGGCACCCAAAACAGAGGCTGCAACCGCAGCACCTGCTAAACCCAGCGCAGCAGATGTTGGAACGTTCAAGTTCTCAAAAGCAACGACTTCAGGGTCGGGGTTGGGGTCTTCGTATTGAACGGACGCATGAATAAAGGCTAATGATTCCATGATTCCCTCACTCGCTTTATCCTTTGCTTGCAAAACTCTAAGAAAGACTGAAACTTAAGAATTTGTTAAATTCAAATCTCAATTCGTAGAAACTTTGCAGCGTTATACAGGTAGACTTTCTACTCTTCACATCTAAATACGAACAACATCCACATCGTAGAAGTAACGGTGTAGCTGTAAATAGAATCAAATCCTTAGAACAAAGCAGTAGTAAATGCAAATACCTTGGAAAGGCGCATATCCATTGCAAAGTTTAGGACTGATTTAATTGATATTTAGATATGAAAAATCGTTCTCATAAATTATCACATTGGAGAAATTTTGAGAACCCTTCAGATTCATTGGAACAATTTTTTAGAATCAACATTCCTATTTATGAATCGCTCGCTACAGATAGCTTGGTGCCTGAGAATCAAGGTTTGTTAAATAAGGAGAAAACGGCCCTTAAGCTTATAGGAATTTCCCCAGGAAAGGAGGGAATGTAGTGTAAGCATCAGACTAGATTAAAGAAATATTATGAGTCTCATTTCTTTAGAAATGAGACAAACATCTAAAAGGGATAAGGGGTGTAATCCGGTAATAATGACAAAATTTCACCCAATCAGGTGAGTCAACTGGACGAATTGCGACTAGGCTTACTGCCTGCAATGTAGTTGTAATGACATTGGGACTTAAAGCTCGGTTTATGAGGATAACTGAGCAATCAGTCGTGGGTTGATGGCCGTTTCAACCAATTACTCATTATCGATTAGCCGTTAATTACCTTAGCCCTCAATAAATAAGCAGGGCTATTTCATTCTAGACGAGGTAGACAATCCGATAAGCTGAGGCTTAATCCGTTACTGCCGTTCAACCATGAGCACCCTTGCGATTGTGGAAGCTTTTGCTCACTTGCCTGACCCCCGACGAGGAGCCGGACAACGGCACAATCAAGCCCTGTGTCTAGCATTGTTCACCTTAGCAGTGGCAGCAGGATGTCGAGGGTTTCTAGCCATTGGAGATTGGCTCAACGCTTATCACGATGAATTAGTAGGGTTGTTTGACCCAGCTAAAGGACGTTTACCCTCCTACAGCACGATTCGCCGAGTGCTGCTCAACGTAGATTATCAACAGTATTCAGCTTGTTTAGCCAAGTTTTTGAGATTAGTCCTCGTGCGGGTGAGATGGTAGCTGTCGATGGCAAACGATGGCGTGGCTCCTATCAACTGGTATCGGAGCATTCAACCACTGAGCCGCATCCAGCGATTCAACTGGTGAGTGTGTATTTGGTTGAACGGGGTTTGATTCTTGAACCCTACGAGGTTGAGCATAAGAGCAATGAGATCAAGGTGTTGCCCCAGTTAGTCAAACAGTTCGCTTGCAATGGAGTGGTGTTTGCTTTTGATGCGATCAACACCCAAAAAAGTTGCACCTCAATTGTTGAGAGTCACAATCACTATCTAGGAGCACTCAAAGGCAACCAATCTGGGCTGCTCAAAGAGGTCAAGGCGAACTTTCAAGTGGAAGACACTTACACAGAATTTAGCAAAGGTCATGGACGCATAGAGGAACGAATAGTTGAAATTTGTCAAACTCTTGATGATATTCGTCCTTGGGCAGGACTATGCACCTTGATTCGCGTGAGGGCTACTCGTACCTTGCTGAAAGGAGAGTATGAAATTGTGGGTAAAACCGAGATACGCTATTACATTTCCTCGTTGCGTGAAACTGCGTGTCAGTTTGCTCACCGAATTCGCTCATATTGGGGTGTGGAAAACAAAGTGCATTATGTGCGAGATGTGACGCAAGCTGAGGATGCTTGTAGAATCCGGATAGTTCCCTTGCCTCAGATATGGGCAATTGCTCGAAATCTGGCACTCAATCTCTATCGGGACTTGGGCTTTAACAATATGGCTCAAGCCCAACGTCGTTGCGGTTTCAGCTTGAAGCAACTCAAATCAATCTTTAGAATGAAATAGCCCTGATAAATAAGGAGCAACAAATAAGGAGCAACGAATAAGGAGCAACATGAAGCATCTTTTGGGAAGGACTTGAATCAGGCTAGAAGCTCAGCATTGAAATGCTTAGTGGGGCAACCTCAAATCTCAGTGGAATAGAACTGAGAATGTATTATTTGGGGTTGTAATGACGCTTTTGCTTAGGGTCCGTAGTATTATTGCGTGAAGCAGTTCTTAATGCCTATCGAAAGTTGAAACTTCTTTGCCAAGCCTGAGATAAACCAGTATCCTGCAAAAGGTTGTTTGTTTACCCATGAGTTCTTTGGACTGCAAGTAGCAAAAGTATATGCGCCCTTCTCTTCATTTCATTGTTGTGGGTGCGGGAGTGTTGGTTGCCCTTGGTAATGTCGCACTTGCGAGTGCCGAACCTGCTCCCGCCCAGTCTCAGAAGTCCGCCGAGGCCGATCAGGCCAATATCGCTTCAACCCCTAAGCGTTGGCTTCAGGCTGTTCAAGAGAAAGTGTCATCTAGCACTAAAGGAGACAACGAGGTTGGGGGCAAACCCAATCTGCCCAGGCCAAACCATCTTCCAACAAAGTGGCGTCTTCACTGGCGGATTCGCCTAAGCGGAATGTCTCAAAGGCTCTTTTGGAGGCTCTACAGCGTAATCGCTCTTTACATGAGAATCTACAAGAGAGGAAGACCCCTCAAGCCCCCTTTCCCTGGTAGCTAAGGAGCCAGATGTAAAGCAACCCAGTACGGTAAGAGCTTTTTACGATCGTCTAAGGGTGGAACAACGGCCCAAAACAATGTTCCTTCAAACAACTCCGCTCCGGCTGTGTTGCCCGGTCAGGCACCCAACGCCCCAGCAATGGAAGCGCAAACCCAACGGTTCCGGGTACTGAATCCGATATTGAGCCGCTTGGTAGACCGATCGGCCCAGCGAAGTCTGGAGCTGCACCGGAGTATCTGTACCCCGACCCAAATCCCTTATCATTTCCAACTAAACCTGAAGAGGTCAGGCTGCGGGGTATTCAGCCTATTACATTACAGCAAGCGTTGGAATTGGCGGAGCGCAACAATCGTGATTTGCAGGTTGCTGGGCTGACCGTAAGACGGAGCCGAGAAGCCGTCAACCAGGCAGAGGCAGAGCTTTATCCAACGCTCGCCCTGGATACCGCGGTTGCTCGTACACAGTCTGCATCTTCGTCTTCTACCAGTCAGACTTCAATTCTGAATGCTTTTAGGGAGTCGATCGGATTGCCGCCAGTGACCACGACTGGGGGAAACGACAGTAATGTCAGCCGAGCCTTTAACGGTACCCTCACCCTCAGCTATAACATCTTTACCTCTGGTGGTCGTCCAGCAAGAATTCGGGCGGCAGGGCAACAGTTGAAATCGGACCAGCTGCAGTATGAGATTACGCTGGAGGCTTTACGGCTTACCATTACTAGCGCTTACTATGACGTGCAACAGGCTGATGCACAGGTTCGCATTGGTCAGGCATCAGTTAGAAACTCTCAAATTAGTTTACGGGATGCCCAGGCGAGGGAACAGGCCGGGTTGGGAACCCGTTTTGATACATTGCAGGCTCAAGTAACGTTAGCGAACTCTCAGCAAACGTTGTCCACCGCAATCGCTCAGCAGCAGATTGCCCGTCGTCAATTGGCTCAGCTTTTAAGCCTGTCGCCGTCCGCTGATTTGGCTGCTGCCGATCCGGTGGCGGTAGCAGGTACCTGGAATCTGTCACTTGAGGAGAGCATTGTTCTCGCCTTTAAGAACCGGGCAGAACTTGAGCAGCAGCTTGCCCAGCGAGAGTTGGCCCATCAGAATAAGCTGGCGGCGTTATCTGCCCTGGGACCAACGCTGAGTGTTTCTGCTCAGTATCAATTTATAAACTCGTTTGGTTCAAACGGTTCTGGTTGGAATGATGGCAACAGCGTTCAGGCAGGCCTTAGCTGGACGTTATTTGATGGGGAGCAGCGAGAGCAAGCGCTAACCAGCAGGAAATAAACGTGGCGATCGCGGAGCAAAACTTTGCGAATAATCGTGACCAGATCCGTTTTGCGGTTGAGCAGGCTTATGCCAACCTGCTGTCCAATCAGGTCAACATTACGACAGCCCAAACAGGTTTAACGCAAGCAGTGGAAGCCCTTCGGCTGGCGCGGTTGCGGTTCCAGGCAGGTGTTGGCACCCAAACAGATGTGATCAACCAGGAAACAGCGTTGACCCAGGCTCAGGGGAACCTAGTCAGCGCTATTTTGGGATATAACCGAGCGTTAGCGTCTCTCCGCCGAGCCGTTACTAACCTCCCTGATCGCGACTGGGGCAACCGAATCTTACATTCCGGCACCGGCTCCCCGCCCGGTAAAAATGCGGTCCCTGGTTCTACGGGCATATCTCCAACCCCTAATCCTGTAACCCCACCGTCGGGTGCTACCCCCGTCATCATCGGGCAACGGCAGGAGCGCTCCCTAGATTTCTAATTTTGAAGTAGCGTATTTGAAGTAGTTCAGTTTTGAGTATTCGACCCCTTTTGGACAACTCGGCACGAGAATCTTGATCATGACCCCGCATCCTAACCCGACTGACCATCTTTCACGGCCTACCCATCCTCGGTTTTTGATTCAAGGAATAGGCGTGCTGAGCGTGTTGGCAATTCTCAGCAGTGGTTTTGCGTTGGCCCAAACGCCAGACTCGGCTGTAGGAGACAAGCCGGTTGAATCTGCACCTGCGCCTGCGATCGCTTCTCCACCTGAGCCGTCCGTGCCCGTTGAAACCACACCTGCTTTGCCAAGTGATTTTCCGGCGGCTCCGATCGCTCCAAGCGAAGAGGTAACATCGAGTCCTCCCAGCCCAAATTCTGGCGAAAGCTATATTGACTCTACTGGCTATAACATTGGGGCAACTCAGCGTAGCAGTGATTTATCTGTTCAGTCGGCACGGGTTCCCAGTCTTCCTCAAACCGTTCAGGTTGGTCCGGTGTCTGTAAATAGTTACGGATTAAGTTTTGGGCAAACCGCGCCTTCGCTTCCTTCAATTAAGGATTATTATTTCCGCACCCTACGTCCCCGGGTCGGCTCGGTAATGGAAATATTCAGCTAATGTTTCCGCTAGCGATTCCTGCGCCCATTACCTCCCTATTTGGCTGGCGGGTTCACCCTGTTAGTGAAACCAAGCATTCCACTCTGGAACTGATTTAGGTGCACCAATGGGCACGCCTGTTTTGGCAGCCTATGCAGGTCGCGTTGCGATCGCCGATTTCCTGGGTGGGTATGGATTAGCGGTCGTGTTAGACCATAACAAAGACACCAGCAGACTCTTTATGGCCATCTATCGGAAATATTTGTCAAACCGGGTGAGTGGATCAAGCAGGGCGTTGTAATTGGGCGGGTAGGCAGCACCGGGCTATCTACCGGACCGCACCTCCACTTCGAATTTCGTCAACTCACTCCCGAAGGATGGGTTGCCCTGGACCCAGGCACGCAGCTGGAGTATGCCCTAGCCCAGCTTATGAAATCGATGGGAGGAGGGCCCAACTTCCTGCAAATTCAATACGGCCCAAACGCTCCAGCTTGATTTATCAGCAACGCTGGACGTGAAGCTTCAAGACCAGTCTTAAGGGTCTTAGCAAACCTGTTAATTATCAACCTTGCGCATTAGTGGTACTGGTGTATAGCCGAGAAGCAACACATGATTACTACACCCGCTGTATGCGCCTACTATGCTGCATTAGTTAATGCAGAACACAAGTCATTTATAAGCTTCCTCTGTAACGATGGGAGCAATTTCATTGGCTAGCTGGGTTAGACCTCTTTTTGCAAGCCAACCATTAATTGTCCAGTAGGGTCGATTTCGAAAGAAAAGTGCTTCTTGTACAAGTGCGGCAATAGCCTTCTGACGATTGCCAATAACGAAGTGAAGTTGACCAAGAAGACCTAGTGCCGTGCCTACTTTTAAGAGATCTAACGAATAAATTGTTCGATAGATGTGATGCTACCAACAAGGTGAAGATATGCATCAAATGCGATGTAAAGCTCTTCCAAAACCTCTTCAATATCTTGCTTTGAAGTCACCTGCCATACCGCAGGAAGGCTTGGAATGACCGCTTCTAACCTTGTCTGAAAATGGCACTCGTATATTTTGGCTGGTGGTTTATTGGTGTTTGTTCCAGAACGCTAAGCTGGTCGACGTGGATGCCGACATTGATATAGAACTGCCCTTCACTCCCAAAATTAGATCTTGCTAATTGGACATGAAATACATGTGTAAGATTATGGCTGCGACGATGAAAGTGAAAACCATGCCTCTTATATCCAGCTTGTTTAGCAGGTAACTTGATTGCGCTTGTAACAATGGGTGCAATAATCTCTCGTGCTTGCATAAAATTCTCGCCTTCACAGTCTTTAATGACTAATAACCGCTGAGTTTGCCCCGGCGCTTTGCTTCGCGCTCTGCCCAGCGAAACCCTGCTAAGCCTAATCCAAAGTAAATTCCACCATTCAGTAAGGCGATCGCTAACAGGCCCCAATTTAGCCCTTGCCCACGCGCCATCAGTTCTCGCAACAGTTCGACTCCGGGCGTCATGGGCAGGAGCCATCCGAGTAATCGAAAGGGTCCAGACCAGCTTTCGGTTGGCACCGTGAGGAGAAACAGCAATGCGAATTGAACTAGGCTCAGGACTTGCTGCACCTGTTTCAAAATTAGCGCCAGAGATCCCAGCCCTAACGCCAAACCGTAGGCGGCGAGCACGATCGTGAGTAATGGCAACAGTAGCCCAGGCGGAAACGAAAGCTGGCTCCCGGTCAGCGTCATAATGATCAACAACATGCTGAGCGTCAACAAAAATCGCAGTGCAAAACTCGCGATCGCCCGGGTAATAAAAATTCTGGCAGCGCCAAACGGTGACAAAAACACCTGTTCAAGCGTCCCTGTTTGGGCCTCAAGCTGAAGACCTCCCGCAATATCGCCAATGATAAACAGGATTAGCGACCACAGAACATACCCAACCACGATCGTGTCCAAACGGCTGCCAGCCTGCACTCCTGGACCTGCAATGTATTGGGCACTTAGAAATAGCCCATAAAAGACGATGGTAAGACCAATGACGCTAGCGATCGACTCCCCTGCGTAACGTCGGATTAGAATCCACCGCCGCTTTAGCTCCACCAAAAACAGTTCAATCATTGTCTTGCTTGCGAATCAGTTTTAAGAAAATATCAGTCAGGTTTGCCTGTTCCTTATGAACCCGCAGAAGCGGTAGTGGCTTGAGGATTTCTAATGTTTGGTAAAGGGTGGATTCATCCTCAACCCGAATAAACTGCCCAGATTCAACATTGGCCCCTAGCGCTTTAACTTTATTTATCCGCTCTGCATCAATGGGTTCCTCTGCCTCAATTTGATAGGCACCCCTGAGAATTGCCGGATTAGTTCGCTGGTTGATTCCTCAATGCAGATTTCCCCGCTGTTAATGATGGCAACTCGATCGGAGAGTTCTTCAGCGATCGCCAGTTGGTGCGTTGTTAGCAAGATCGCACAGCCTTCACGCGCAATTTCCCGCACCAGTCGCTTCACATCTTCAGTTGCTTCCACATCCAACCCCAGAGTTGGTTCATCCAGCAACAGCAATGGCGGCTGATGAATGAGCGCAACCGCGATCGCCAGCTTTTGCTGCATCCCTCGTGATAGTGCCTGCACCTGAGTTCTTCGCTTGTGGGTTAGCCCAAATCGTTCCAGCAATTCCTGGCCTCGATGCTGGGCTGTGCGACGGCTTAAACCACGCAAAACGCCAAAATATTCTAGATTTTCCTCAGATGTCAGTCGCCAATAAATATTGCGATTTCCTTCAAGAACGGCTCCTAAAAACCGAAGTGTCTGCGGGTTGGTGTGTGGATCTCGATCCATAATTCTCACCCAACCTGAGTCCGGTTCAATTAACCCACCAATCATCTTGATCGTGGTTGTTTTCCAGCTCCATTTGGCCCCAAAAACGCTAGCACTTCACCTGCATTCATCCGAAGAGACACATTTCGTACCGCAGAAATCTTCCGTCCTTTTTCGATATAAGACTTTGTAAGCTGTTGTGCTTCGAGAACATTCATAGTAGAGATGTAGAAGAACGAAGGAGTGAACCGTTTTCTTACGATAACGATTGTGACAAATCCTGGCTTGAACGAGTATGAGCATAAGACGGCGATCGAGCGGGCGATCGCAACGCTTAAACACGATCTGCCAACGCTTTTTGAGAAAGATATTTCCTACGAAATCTACAGTCGTGACATCCTTTTCCGCGATCCGGTCAACACCTTCAAAGGAAAGCTGAATTACCGCATTATCTTCTGGACACTACGGTTTCACGGTCGTTTCTTCTTCACTGAACTCTACTTTGACCTGCATTCCGTTCAACAGGCTGATCCACACACGATTCGTGCAGACTGGACTGTACGCGGAACCCTACGCGTTCCCTGGAAAGCAAAAATTTTTTTCAACGGCTACTCACTCTATAAGCTCAATCAGAATGACCTGATCTATGAACACATCGACACCTGGGACCGGACGCCCCAAGAGATTCTGCGGCAGTTTATAGGCGGTAGCAGGGGGGATAGGTGGTAGGAGGTAGGGGGTAGGTGATGGGTAATAGGCGATAGGTGGCAGAGTTCATAAAGTGGATTGGATAGCGAAAAAAAAAGCCGCTGTAGCTAGCGGCCTTTTATGAAATTTGCTTCATGAACTATTTCAATAGGCACAAAGTTAAGACGATCGGTAGGTGTAACTTACAGCAATTTTTAGATAAGTAAACCTTCGATGGGTTCAGAGAATCGGGAACCAGACGGAGGGTCAATCAAGTGAAAACGGTTGCAAACACCCCAAGCGTTTAACCCTGTCAATTACCTACCACCTGCCCGCTATCACCTACCCCCTATCACCTATCACCTTCAAACCTGCGTTTCATCGCAACCTTCAGCTGGGTTCCTCCAACCTGAGACGAAAAATTCAACACAGGTGTTGCTCAGTTTAATGATGTCCCCGTCATTCAAGAGGCACTGCTCCATTGCAATAAGCCGCGAATCGTTAACAAAGGTTCCATTGCTGCTGCCTACATCAATGATGTAGAAACCCTGATTAGGACGATGCCCAATCACAGCGTGACGGCGAGAAATGGAGGGATCTTCAACAGCGATCGCACAATTAGGACTGCGCCCAATCAACCAACCAGATGCCGCTTCTGTAACGTGAGCTGTTTGATGATCCGACAAATTGGTCGTTAAAAAGCGGTTCGACCTGTTGTCACCGCCTGGATATAAAAGGAACTGATTTCGCACCGGCTGGGAGCTTCCAGTACGGGTCGAATGATAGTGGAGACGCGACCCATATCATGTCCGGCTTCTGCAAGAAGGGATTGGGAAATGGATGGGTTTTGACTTAGAAAATCTAAGGTTTGTCCGTCAGTCTTAGAGGAGAGCTTTAAATTCAACATGGATCTCTATCTGGAAAGACAACTTCTGTGTATCAACAAGGAAAGGTTGAATTGCCAGACCCTACGACCCTGATAAAGCGAATGCCGTATTATGGCGTTGCGACCCCGACAAGGCTGGATGCAATAGAATTGGGTCCGTTCATTAACTCACACTAACCACATCCCTTAGTGAAAACATCATGCTCCCTCCTAAGGGTGATGCGGTGATTACGTAGACTAAACCTTAGATGACCAACGAATGACAACCGTGAAGCCGATGAACTTCGTAGAACCTTTACAATCAACCCTAAAACAGGACATTCTTCATTAAGTTTTCATTAAGTCTCCTCTGGACAGCTCGGTGAATCCACGTAAACGCTACGCAAATAACAACCATTTAAAGCTTAGGCAATACGGTGTCTTAGCCAAAACGCCAGCAGCGGCATTGTAATTTGGTAGTCGTACTCTGGTCCGTATACCAGACCCTTTTGCTGCAAGCTGGCTAGGGCACCTTGCAGCCCACCACCCCTAGAAAGTCGATGTTTTTGAATATACTCTCTCGAATGAGGGCTATCAGTCGGATCGAGGGCAAGGCTTTCCAGTACTCTCACTTGGCTTGGTGGCAGTAGCAGGATGAGTGACTCAAATGTAAAAGATAAATCCTCTGTCAAGGCTAGAGCGCTACGGTGCACCTGGTGGGCGTAGATGAGCGAGGAGATGACGGGAAATGGGGAGTGGGGAGTGGGGAGTGGAGAGCGGGAGAAGAGCTTTGAGTTTTGACGTCTTCCCTTGTTCCCTTGTCTCCTTCTCCCTTTCTGCCTTCTTCCCACTCCCCACATGAAAAGTGGCTAGATGATCTAGCCAAATTCGACGAGCAAGGGCGATCGCATCCCCAACGTGGCCATGAATGTAATCCAGAAATAGCTTGAGTGCGCCACTCTCTGAATCAAACTGCAAGCCGTCCACGGCTAGACGATCGACAATCCAGGGTTGAAGATCGTCCTGCTTCATTGGTCCCAGTAAAACAGCCTGCAAGTTGCTGTGCTGCATCCAACTCTCGGCTACCGTCGCAATTAAGGTATAACTGACCCGCGTTTGCTCCTGAATTTCCTTTAGCAGGTAACTCTGCCATTTATTGGAACGGTCCCAAGAGCGAATATGGGGAAAGTTCAAAAAAGCAATAACAACCCGGCAGTTGAGCCATTCTGCCATAGCTTGCGGGAGGAAAGCAGGCTCTGAAACATGGCCCATTCATCCCTGGGAACTGAGTGCCAAATTAGGCGTGCCTGACCCGTTGTGGGCTGTTCCAGAATGATGGGTTGATTGGTGCTCCACCGCTGAATGAATGCTAGTTCGGCGGGTGCTCTAAATACGGTTGTGATTCCTTCGGCTAAGAGTTGTAAAAAGCGGCTGCTGTCAGTTGCACGCAAACAATCAATTTCAATGACTCTGGCCCCAACTGTTTGGGCGGCCCAGTGAAGTAATGTTCTGCGACCACTACCCGGCACTCCTGCTAACAGCAAATCACCATCGGATGCAAGAATGTGGCAAACCTGGTTCAGCTCTGCCTGTCTGCCCACAAGTTCTTGAGGTGTAAACGGGTTATTGGTCATGGATAGAGTAAAGTCTAAGTGCTTAATACTAATTAATAGTGCCAGGGAGCACGTTTTAGCACTATGATCAAGTGCTGTAGGTGTTATAACATTCCCTGCGACGTTCTTCCTATGACTGTAAATCTTTCTCCTCCAACAACAACCTCAACGCTTTGGCATACCTTGAGGGTGGAGCCAGCTTTGAAACAATTGGACAGCGATCGCCAGTTTGGGTTAACAAACCAGCAAGCAGCCACGCAACTGGAGCGCTACGGCCTAAATGAACTGGTTGAATCAGGGGACGTGGTGCCTGGAAAATTCTGGTGGATCAGTTCACCAACATCATGCTGATTTTGCTGATTGTGGTGGCGTTGATTTCCGGTGCCCTAGACCTGATGGATTTGCGGGCAGGCAAGTTAGATCCGGGAGAAATTCCTTTCAAAGACACCATTGCAATTCTGGCGATCGTTATTTTGAACGGGCTGCTGGGTTATTTACAGGAAAGTAAGGCTGAGAAAGACCTTGCAGCCCTGAAAAAATTGGCATCGTCCAGAGTGCGAGTGCTTCGCGACGGCAAAATTGTCGAAATTGACTCTAAAGATCTGGTCCCTGGCGATATCATGCTGCTTGAAGCAGGTGTACAGATCGCAGCAGATGGTCTGCTGGTTGATGAAGCAAATTTACAAATCCGAGAATCTGCCCTGACAGGGGAAGCCCATTCCGTACATAAGCGAGCAAATCTAGAATTACCAGAAGATACGCCACTGGGTGATCGGGTCAATCTCGTTTTCCAAGGAACGGAAGTGGTGCAGGGACGCGGAACGGTTCTGGTTACAAACACAGGGATGCAAACCGAGCTGGGCCGCATTGCTACTATGCTTCAATCGGTCGAAGCAGAGCCGACTCCGCTGCAAGAGCGAATGGATCAGCTCAGCAGAACCCTGGTAATCGGCGCAATGGCCTTGGTAGTGTTGGTTGTGGTTGGGGCATACTCCATCTCGGCTTGCAAAGCTGGAAAGAATTGCTGGAAGTCTCCCTCAGCATGGCAGTGGCGATCGTTCCAGAAGGGTTGCCTGCCGTCATCACGGTAACACTGGCACTTGGCACCCAGCGCATGGTTAAGCGGCAGGCACTTATTCGCAAACTACCTGCAGTCGAAACGCTTGGTTCTGTCACTACCATTTGCTCCGATAAAACCGGAACCCTGACTCAGAACAAGATGGTTGTGCAGTTTGCTTATACCAGTAGCGCTGCTTTGCACATCACTGGAGACGGGTACGACCCTCAGGGAGATTTTTGTTCGGTTAATGGCGATCCTGATCCAGCAGCAATCAATCCCAATGAACACCCAGAGCTATTGAACCTGTTGACTGCCTGTACTATCTGTAACGATGCGATTTTGCAGAAAGAAGCCGGACAGTGGGTGATCTTGGGCGATCCCACCGAAGGGGCACTGCTGTCGCTGGCGGGTAAAGCTGGCTTTCAAAAGGACCAATGGGCTGAACGGTTTCCCCGTGTAGCGGAGTTTCCCTTCTCGTCTGAACGCAAGCGCATGAGCGTAATTGTAGAGGCGAGCAACGGTGGACAAGGGATAAGGGGCAGGGGTCAAGGGACAGAAACCCCATCATCTATTGCCCATCGCCCATCGCCCTACATGATGTTTACAAAAGGCTCACCAGAAATGATTTTAGAGCGTTGCACCCATATTCAGGTTGGCGATGTGGCCTTACCCATTACTGACATTCAACGTCAACGGGTTCTAGAGCAAAACAATCAGATGGCCGAGCGGGGACTTCGGGTATTGGGCTTTGCCTGTAAACCGCTTGCTGAGGTTCCTCCTGAAGAGTCGGATGAGGCAACGGAACGATCGCTGACCTGGCTAGGGTTGGCTGGAATGCATGATGCACCCCGACCGGAGGTGCGAGATGCGGTTGCCCGTTGCCGTACAGCGGGAATTCGCCCCATCATGATCACGGGAGACCATCAGTTGACGGCGCGGGCAGTCGCTGAGGATCTGGGAATTGTTCAAGCGGGAAGCCGGGTGTTGACTGGGCGCGATCTTGAAAAAATGGATTTGCCTAAGCTGGAGGAGGAGGTTCGTAGCGTCAGCGTTTATGCCAGAGTTGCCCCAGAGCACAAGCTGCGGATTGTCCAGGCACTCCAGCATCAGGATCAAATTGTGGCAATGACGGGTGACGGTGTTAACGACGCACCAGCCCTGAAGCAGGCTGACATTGGAGTTGCGATGGGCATTACCGGAACCGATGTCAGCAAGGACGCCAGCGATATGGTGCTGCTGGATGACAACTTTGCCACGATCGTTGCTGCCGCAGAGGAGGGACGGGTTGTTTATACCAACATTCGTCGCTTTATCAAATACATCTTGGGCAGCAACATTGGGGAATTGTTGACGATCGGGGCAGCCCCGCTTATTGGTATGGGTGGTGTTCCCCTCACGCCGCTCCAGATTCTATGGATGAATTTGGTTACAGACGGTTTACCTGCGTTGGCATTGGCTGTCGAACCGGCTGAACCCAACGTGATGAATCGCCCGCCAAACAACCCTACCGAGAGCATTTTTGCCCGTGGTTTGGGCGGCTATATGCTCCGGATTGGCTTAATTTTGGCAATTCTGGCGATCTCGCTGATGGTCTGGTCCTATAACTATTCCCACACCACGCCAGGCGATCCTGACCGTTGGAAAACCATGGTGTTTACCACCCTTTGTATCGCTCAAATGGGCCACGCGCTTGCTATCCGTTCCAACACACGGCTGACGATCGAACTGAACCCATTCTCCAATCCGTATGTATGGGCGGCTGTCGTTCTGACAACGGCACTGCAACTGATGCTGATTTACGTTCCGTTTCTCCGAGACTTCTTTGGAACCCACTACCTGAGTGGTTCGGAACTACTCATCTGTTTGGGATTCAGCGCCCTTATGTTCGTCTGGGTAGAACTGGAGAAGTTGGTCTATCGTTGGTATGCTGCGGTGAAGAAATGAAATTTTGAATTTTGAATTTTGAATTTTGAATTCCAAGGCAGATCCAAATTCATCATTCATCATTCGTAATTCATAATTTTCTTATGTATCTTCGGACTCTCCACCTCCGCCAGTTCCGCAATTACCTGGACCAGCAGGTGGGGTTCAGCGCTCCCAAAACCATTCTGGTTGGCAATAACGCTCAGGGGAAATCGAACCTGCTAGAAGCGGTTGAACTGCTGTCAGCACTTCGATCGCACCGGACTTCCCGCGATCGCGACCTGATTTACAGCGGGTCAGCGATCGGTCAAATTACCGGAAGTTTGGAGAAAGACACAGGCTCGGTAGACCTCTCTCACCCTGCGAAACAGTAGCCGTCGCTCTGTTGCGCTGAATGGCCAGTCGCTCCAGCGCCAGCTAGACTTTCTGGGCATTCTCAATGTGGTGCAGTTTTCCAGCCTGGATCTCGACCTGGTGCGGGGTGGTCCGGAGCAGCGCCGTACTTGGCTTGATTCCCTGCTGATTCAGCTAGAACCTGTTTACGCCTATGTCTTGCAGCAGTACAACCAGGTTCTTCGTCAGCGAAATGCATTATTGAAGGGACGGCAGAAGGAGGAGGCCAGGGGTCCGGGGTCCGGGGTCCGAGGCCAGGGGGCAGAGGTCAGGGGCAGGAACCAGAGAATCTGTACCCGACACCTGACACGCAACTCCCAACACCCGACTCTCTCGCCCTTTGGGACGCTCAACTTGCAGCGACAGGAACGCGGGTCATTCGTCGTCGAGCCAGGGTTGTGCAGCGGTTGGCACCACTGGCGGCGGAGTGGCACCGAGAAATTAGCGGCAGCACGGAAGAGTTGGTGGTTCGTTATGCACCGAATGTATCGACGGAGGAGGATGAACCGGAAGTTGTGAAACAGGCATTCCTGGAGAGAATACAGGAGCGGGCGATCGCCGAACAATTCCAGGGAACAACCCTTGTTGGCCCGCATCGTGATGAGGTGGAGTTTTCGATCAATCAAACATCAGCGCGGCAGTATGGTTCTCAAGGGCAGCAGCGCACACTGGTGTTAGCGCTTAAATTGGCAGAGCTGAAGTTGATTGAAGATGTAATCCGAGAACCGCCTCTGCTGCTTCTGGATGATGTGTTAGCAGAATTGGACTTAAATCGTCAGAATCAACTGTTGGATGCGATTCAGGAACGGTATCAAACGCTAATTACTACGACACATCTGGGTGCTTTTGATACCCAATGGCTCCGTTCTTCCCAGGTTTTCTCCGTTAAGGCGGGGCAGCTATTCCCAAATTAGAAACCAGGTTTCTCTCAACGATGCGCAAGGAGCGTACCCGATAGTTGGGGAGGAGGGTGACGCGGAGACTTGGAGACACGGAGACGCGCGGAATTCACGTTCGCCATTTACAATCTACAATCTAAAATCCGCAATCTAGAATGGTATGAATCCTCGAATACAACCATGAAGGAACCGTCGGAAGTGGGGGCAGTTCAACAGGCCGCTCGTTTGCCAGGTGGCATCGTTGCAGGCATCATCTATCCATTGCAGGCACTGGCTTTTCTCAAGCAAACGCCACAACTTTGGGGGTTTGTTGCGGTTCCAATTTTGGTCAATGCGATCGTCGGCGTATTGCTCTATCTTGGTTTGCTGTTTCCGGGTTGGCAAATCATTCAGCAGTGGGGCAGCGGCTTACCAGAGTGGAGTAGTCAATGGATCACAACCCTGCCTCACTGGTTGAACCGATTGCTGCTCTGGCTACCAACGGCGGCATCGGTAACGGATGACATTTTGCGCTGGCTGCTGGCGATCGTCCTGCTCATTACCATTGGTCTTTTGCTCGTGCAGTTTGGCGCAATCTTAGGAGCACCCTGGTATGGAGGCCTGGCTGAACAAATTGAAAAACAACGCATGGGAAAGCTTCCCACAGGACAATACACGCTCACAAGAGCTGTGCAGGATATCTGGCGAGCCATAACGTTTCAGCTCAAAAAATTGTTGTTGATGATCGTTGGAGCGGTTTTGCTGTTTTTGGTGGGGTGGTTGCCGTTAGGGAGCGCGATCGCCAGCATGGGTTGGGTAATGCTGGGCGCAATTCTGGTCTGCCTTGATTTTCTCGACCCTCCCTTAGAACGACGGCGGTTTAGCTTTCGCCATAAGTTAGCCATCGTCGCTAAGACCTTACCTGCCAGTATCAGTTTTGGCTTGGCCTGCCTTGGGTTAGTCAGTATTCCCCTGCTTAACCTGATTGTTGTTCCGCTATGTGTAATTACGGGAACCCTCTTTTGCTGCGATCGTGTTTTGCCCTACTTACCACAAGCGGACGTGTTGCAAGCGGAAATGTCTCAATCGGAGAATTTAGGTGAATAAACTGAGATCCCTCAATCGTCTTTCCTAGAACCGCCTTAGCTGTTAAATTAAAGCGAGCCTAATCTCAGGCTTCGTTATCCACTCAGGACAGGTAAACGGGTGCGCAGAAACAGGGTGTCAGAAAATAATGTGCCAGAAAATAACGTGCCAGAAAATAGGGTGCCAGAAACCGGACTGAACAGATGTAGCAAACCAAACTGAAAATCACTGTGATTCTGTCAGTCTGTACCAAGATGTATTTCCGCTAGCGAATTGATTTACATGAGGCGAAAATTTCTGACGATCGTAACGCTGGTATCTCTATGCGTCACGACTTTGCTTATTACTGTCAATTCTGGTAGCGCTCAACTCCTTAGGAATCGAGCAGGGTTTGAACTGCCAAGTCGATCTATTCCGTTGCCTCCTATTAAGTCAGAGCCTCTGGATAAATTGATGTCCACTGCTTGCGCGGTTGAGCCTGAAAGACGGCGATCGGCAATAGCCGTCAGCACGTCCTATCGAATTGACCCCAACTCGGTTCCCCTAACGCGCTTCCGCCAGGAGCCTAAGGTGGATTCCTCTGCCAGCAAGGATGCGAATGCGGGTTCGTACAACCAGATGGCTGGCTATCAGCCTAAGGAGGAGATAGCCCTGATTGACACTACGAACTTTGGCGATCGCTATCTGAGGGACATCAACGGTAATCCTGCTCTCCTCGACCCGATTGTGGTTCTTCATGAAACGGTTGGTTCAGCAGACAGCGCGATCGGATTTTTTCGCACGCCCCATCCCCGTGATGACGATCAGGCCAGCTATCACACCCTGGTTCGACGGGATGGCACCGTTGTCTATCTCGTTCCACCCGACAAGCGAGCCTATGGTGCAGGAAATTCAGCGTTCAGTGGTTCCAGGGGCCTCGAATTTGTAAGGACCAATCCCGATCTTGCCGGATCGGTCAACAACTTCGCCTACCACATTTCTCTGGAAACTCCTTCAGACGGAAATCACAACGGTTACAGCCACAGCGGCTACACGCAAGCTCAGTACCAGTCCGTCGCATGGCTTGTTGCTAAAACAGGCGTTTCTGATGACCGTATTACAACCCACAGGGCCGTCGATCGCTCTGGTTCTCGCATTGACCCCAGAAGCTTTAGCCTCTCAAAATTTCAACAGTTACTCAAGACGTTTCCTCGAACTAACGAAATAGCAATTCGCTGCACAGAACCCGTCAACACCACCCTTTAAGCAACCGACTGTTGCTGAATTTCCGTCAGAGCATCCATCACTTTCTGCTGAAATATCTGGTTCTGATGTTTCTGGCAAAGTTCAGTAGAACGCTCTAAATCGACGATCGCGGCTGACCGAATGTCCATGCGGTAGAGTGCTAATCCCCGTTCGTAGAAGCCGTGTTCGTCGTTAGGGAAGGGGTTAAAGTTTTTAGCCATCTCAATTTGCCTTGCCCGCTGGTAATCCTCCAATGCCTGCCGCCGATTATCCGACTCGAACTGGGCATTGCCCCGTGCATAATAGGCTGAGGCAAATTGGGAATTCAGTTGAATGGCCTTGGTCAAGGTTTCAATTGCTTCGGACTGCTGCCCCAAAAACCGCTGAATTACGGCAATATTGTAATGTACTGCCGCAGTGGGCTGTAATCGGAGTTGCTCAGTAAAGTCCTGAATTGCCCCTTCAAAATCTCCCTGATGGGAACGGGCTGCCCCTCTGCCGAAGTAAGCTCTGACGTAGTGAGGGTTGATTTGAATGGCCCGGTTACAGTCTTTGATCGCGGTTTGGTTGTTGCCGAGGCCAACCTGAATAATTCCCCGTTCTCCGTAAGCCTGAGCAAAGTTTGGATCGAGTTGAATAGCCCGGTTATAGTCTTCAATTGCACCTTGCTCGTTGCCTAAAGCTGCATAAGCAGCGCCCCGGTTGCAGTAGGCAACGGTAGCCTTGGGATTAATTTGGATTGCTCGATTGTAGTTGTCGATCGCCGCTTGGTAATTTCCTGCCGCGTATTGCGTGTTTCCCTGAGAAATACAAGCGTTTGCAGCGTTGGAACGAGGCAGAAACAGGGCTAATAACAACAGGAGGAGAACTATACCGAGAATTGGATGGGGAAATGGAATAAGCAGGGCGGTACCAAACCCAAGAAGTACTTGAATAGCACTCCGAACCATTGTTAAAGCCATAGGATATAGAAACCGATTTAACCGAAGTATTCCCACCTTGAGAACTCGGTTATCAGGATGACTCCCCTGTTTTCAGTCTGCTATAGGCAGGTTTCAGGTTTCAGGTTTCAGGTTTCAGGTTTCAGAGAGCAAACGGCTTTTATCGAAGGGTTTCAGCACTGCTAAATGTTCTAAACCTTGTGGCTCTGGCTACAAATCAATTTCCTCAAAATGCTCCACGGTTGGAAACGGTTCGTAAAAATGGTGCAGCAAGGCTTTCCATTCCTGGTACTGGGGTGAACCTCGAAAGCCGATCGTATGGTCCTCCAGCGTTTCCCACTGCACGAGCAGAAGATATCGGCTAGGTGTCTCAATGCAGCGATGCAGTTCATGGTTGATGTAACCATTCATGCTGGCGATGACACGAGACGCCGTTTTGGATGCTGCTTCAAAGTCATGCTCCAGACCAGGTTTAACTTGCAATATTGCTGCTTCCAACACCATGATTCGGTTTAAAAGTACACGGTTCAATTAAATGAACGCTCGTTTCTAGGACGTTAACTCGTTTCTAGGACGTTAAAACGCTGGCTTTAATTGGAATTGTGCCACGATCGAACACCTGGTAATTAGTGTCAATTGCCTTGACTTCGATGAGATCGTCATGCACGTCGAGAACGGTGAACCCGTAGCGGGAATCGGAATAGGCGGTCCATTCGGATCGGTTCACTGGACGTAACGTTGCCCCTGCATTTCCGGTAATCAAATAGGTGGTGCCATTGACCGGACGAGTGCGTTCATAGCTATGCTCGTGACCATTGATATAAAGCTGAACCCCATATTTTCTAAACAGCGGCGTCAGCACTTTGACAAAGGTTTGATTGGTTCCATATACGCCTGATGAATAGATGGGGTGATGTCCAAACGCCACTTTCCAGGGTGCATTACTACGGGCCAGTTCTTGCTGTAACCAGGCTAATTGAGCTTTCCAGTTCGCATTAACGTTGGTATCCAGAACAAAAAACTGAACCGTTTTTCGCGAAACGTGTAAAAGCGTCCCTGCATGTTGAAATCTACATAGCGGATCTGCGGATCGCCATTGTCAGTGCGAATGTCATGGTTGCCCAAACAGGCATGGAATTTGACGCCCTGTTCTAGCAGTGGCTGATAGGGTTGCTCAAACACGGTTCCAATCTTGGATATTTCCCCGTTTGTATAAATATTGTCTCCCGCCAACACGACTAGAGGAAACGGAAATTGCTGATGGTAGCGGTTCATTGCGTTTGCAACCGCATACTGGTTTAAGTCCCCGGAACCGGAGTCGGCGATCGCCACAAATCGCAGCAATGGCTTCTGAGAAGCATTTTTAGCGTCAATAGTATGGCGAGGAAACCCATCAACAGGCGTGGAGGAAGGGGACGTTGCTGAAGAAGAGCGCTGCCCTACAACTCCTCTCAAAAATCCCCAAAGGCCAGCTAGACCAAAGCTTGCCAGCCCACCCAAAACAAGAAATTTCCGACGGTTGAAGCCCATAGATCACGAATTGCTTGGTTGCCAGGTCAATGCTTTCTCTGTGGCAGTTAACTCATTTTCTTGAACATCCCGACGCAACACCCGCCCATTCGGACCCACAATCAAGCGGGGCAGCGTTTTATGATCTACCACCTGCAGCGTTTGCATGTTGTAAGTGGTGTAGACAGTGGACTCAGATCCCAGGTCTACATCGACAATGGTTAGCGTGTTGAATGGGGGAGATTGCTGTTTAGCAATGGACGTGGGCCTGCACCGAGCGCACTGGTATGCAGAAGCTCTAAGTTGCCCTTGTGAGCCGGGTAGTAGGCGTGATGATGCCCACTGATGTAAGTGTGGACGTGATAGCGCTCCAGCATTTCCCGAAGTTTGTCCGCATCGGCCAAAATTTCACCCATTTCGTCCCGCCCTATGGCAACGGCATATAGGGGCAGATGGCCGATCGCGATTCGCATTTTTGCTGTCTGCGCCACATCACTAGCAAGGCTCTTTTCTGCCCAGGCAATTTGCTCTGGTGAAATAGTCGAAGACGACGCATCCCAGACTAGATAAAAAATGTTTTTGTGCTGAAAGGTGTAGTAGAAGGGAAACCCCGCTCGATCGACAAACTGGAGGCCAGGGTCGTGTTTCGGGTCATTCCAGTAGGCGTCGGCCTCGCTTCGGTCCTTCTGAAACAGAAATTTTCCGCTGACAGCGAGGGCAGATGAGGCATCGTGGTTGCCGATCGTGAACCCAAAGGGCAGCTTAGATTTCCGTAACGGTGCGCCAATGTGTTGATCAAACCCTTCCCACATTGCTTTGATCTGTTCTGGCGAGAGGGATGGCGATTGCCCTGCTACCATATCTCCACCGCCCAAAACGATGTCGGGCTGCCAGTCGGGAATGAGGGAAATCGCGCGATCAACCTGTGGTTCATAGTCCGTTGAACCGTAAGCGCTGTTCAAATCGCTGATGACGGCGAGGCGAACATCTCCTCTGACAGGGGCAAACAACCCTTTGGGACCGATCGCGACCTTCTCCACTGTCGCAGGCTGCGATGCTGTTGTCGCGATCGAGGCAGCCGACGGTTTTGCTGAAGGGTTGGAAGATGCTCCCATCAGCACATTCCGCGCGAGGACACCCATTCCTAAACCACCGAGGGTGCCGACTCCAGCCAAAAGCAAAAACGACGCCGATTCACACGCATAGAGATGATAGATTGATGCTCTGAGGTGTCACCTGTAAGAATGTACCTTGTTTAAGTCTGTTTGTGCTGCCTTGGAGGAAACATCAATGTCACAGGACCCATTTCCGCCACCGGAACCTTCTCATCCAGACGCTCCCAATCCAGAGCCTTCTAATCCAGAATCCTCTAATCCAGAGCCACAAGCCACATCAGATTTACCTTCTGGCAATAGCCCTGAAACGCCCCCAAAATCATCCAAAATTACACCTGCTCCGTCGTTAGAACCCCTTTCTGAGCCAATCCCCATTCTCTACACCCCAGGAACAGCCTCTTTCTCAGACCGTCCAGGATGTTTGGAAACAGGTGCAGCCTGTCCTTAAAGCCCAAACCATTAAGGCGCTGCGAGGAACGATTCGATCGCTGGCATGGGTTGCGAACAAGTTAGAGGAAGAATCCGGGGCACCAGCGTCAGGAGTGCGCTCTGAGAAAATGCCCCCACCTCAGAGGCTGCATCCGACAAACCGGTACCAACTTTTAGGACGGAAGAATTGTGGGAAAAGTTCCAACCTGCATGGCAGCGCTTTCAGAGGTGGTGGTCAACGCTCTTGCGTCAGGTGCGCTCGCGCCTGCCCGAATCGCTGAATCAACAGCTTTCGGATCGGGCATTGACAGGTGTGATTGCAGGAATTTTTGTGCTGGTGCTCTGGATTACGCCTGGACTGTTTTCCAGCAAACCAAAACTGACCCCGATCGCTGAAACACCCCCATCGCCGACGATGATTTCTCCAAATTCAACGTCAACAAGCCCAAAATCGACAAGCCCAAAATCGGTAGATACAAAGCCAGCAGTTCCTCCCGAACTCAGTTCCCCAGCGCCAGTAAAATCTGTATCCCCCAACCACCTGAGACAAACCCGTCTCCCAAGGCAGTCGAGGTCAGTCCATCTCCCGTTGCAAAACCGCCTACTCCGCCTCTACCACCATTAAAGCTAACGCCAGAGCAAAAGCTGATTGCTCGCATTCAAGACCAGGTAGCAGAGATAACCGACCAGTACGTGAACGGCTTGATTCAGTCTGTTCAGGCAAATTTTCGCAGTAGCCGTTTGACTATCAAAGTTGGGGAGGGTTGGTATGGTCTAAGTCAGCCGCAACAGAACACGTTAGCCAATGAGATGTTGCAGCGTGCCAAGGAATTAGACTTCAGCAAGCTAGAGATTACCGATGCTGAAGGGACACTTTTGGCCCGTAGCCCCGTAGTTGGCCCAGAGATGATTATTTTAAGACGGCAGGTTGGAGAAGAGGGTGATGGAGTGATGGGGTAAAATTCGCCCATGCTCAAAATTGAGAAATTGACTAAGGCGTACGGCAGCCAAACGGTGCTTCAGGATTTGAGCCTGACGATCGCCCCTGGAGAAATCTACGGTCTTCTTGGTCCAAATGGTGCAGGTAAGACAACAACGATTAATATCCTCTGTAATTTGTTGCGAGCGGACAGCGGCACCGTTCAGATTAACAATCAACCTATTTCTGAAGCCACAAAGTATTTGATTGGCGTTGCGCCTCAAGAAACGCTGCTGTACCGCACTCTTACATGCGAGGAGAACTTAAGGTTTTTGTAAGCCTCTACGGTTTACGAGGAATACGCAAGCAACAGCAAGTTCACGCCTGTTTGGAAGCGGTTGGTCTGACGAAATGGGCAACGCGAACTGCGGAGACCTTAAGCGGCGGAATGCAGCGACGGTTAAGTTTAGCGATCGCGCTGGTGCATCAGCCCAAGCTGCTTATTTTGGATGAGCCAACAACCGGATTAGATATTGAAGCTCGTTATGACCTGTGGGAATTGATCCGTCAACTGCAAAAACAGGGGATTACAGTCCTGTTAACCACGCACTTACTAGACGAAGCAGAGCGTCTTTGCGATCGCATTGGCATCCTCACGCAAGGGCAGATTCTGGCAGAAGGAACCCTATCCCAACTCAGACAATTGATTCCGGCCCAAGAAATCATTCTGGTTCAAACAAACAATGAGGAAAGGGCGATCGAACGTGCCCTCCAGCTTGGCTTTCAACACCGCCGTTATGGTAGCGACCTTGCCTTCTGGCTGCCTCAATCCCTGGACTTGAAAGATGTTCTGACGAGTTTTGATGGGATTTCGATCAATTCAATTTCCCGTGAAGGAGTGCGATTGGAGCATATTTACCGGGAAGTCACTCAAGTGGGAAGGAGTGAAGGATAAAAACGGGGCATAAGAAGGACGCGGATACTTAGCCGAAAAGACAGGATAACCAGCCCCAAACGCTAGCGCCCATTAATCATCGTTGCTGCCATTCAGTAATGTGACGCAATAATCGGCAAAAACTGATCTGCAAATGCTTTTACCTCTAGGTCAGTTCCTTGCTGCTGTTCGTTTCGATATCAGCCTTGCGTCTTTGCGTGTGCTACTACTTGACCATTCATGTACGCCTGATCAAACTTCGAGCCTGAAAGCTTTTGTTGTACCGGATTGTGTGGGAGAAATTGGAGGGTCAAGCTGCCTGAGCCACTACTTTCTGAACTGGGATCTGAATCACAAATTCTGTCCCCAGTCCGGGTTTAGAGAAGCACTTTAATTTACCACCATGTTTTTCGGTAATGATTTGATAGCTAATGGACATGCCCATCCCTGTGCCTTTACCCGCAGGTTTAGTAGTAAAGAACGAATTGAAGATTTTTTTCTGAATGTCGTCTGACATGCCAGGCCCGTTGTCAGCAATCGCAATTTCTGCCCATTTAGAGTCGATGGCCGTTGTGCGAATTGTAATCCGATTCGGTTCTGCTTGGATTTCCTGATAGGTTCTCTTGATGTTGTTTTCCTCTAAAGCATCGATCGCGTTTGTCAGAATATTCATTAGCACTTGATTCAGTTGTCCGGCGAAGCACTCTATTAGAGGCAAGTCGCCGTAATCCTTAATTAACTGAATCTCTGGACGATCGGGGCGTGCCTTCAAGCGATGCTGCAAGATCAACAGGGTACTGTCGATTCCTTCGTGAATATCGACAAATTTGAACTCAGTTTCATCCATTCGCGAGAAGTTGCGTAAACTCAGCACAATCTGGCGGATACGATCAGTGCCTATTTTCATTGAATCGAGTGTTTTGATTAGATCAGCTTGCACAAACTCTAGATCCACTTCCTCTGCTTCCGCTTGAATTTCAGGTGCAGGACTGGGATAGTGCTTCTCGTAGAGCTGTATCAAACTCAGCAGATCCTGGGCATACCCTCGTACATGGCTTAAGTTGCCATAGATGAAGTTGACAGGATTATTAATTTCATGAGCAACGCCTGCTACTAACTGTCCCAAGCTTGACATTTTTCTGCCTGAACCAGTTGCGTTTGCGTTTGCTGTAAATCATTCAAGGTACGTTCAACGGCTTCTCTTGCTTCTGTAATGGCCGCAATTTGAGGCAGGCTTGTCCAACAGGCGATCGCTACACCAACAAATGCTACCGTTATCAGCAAAATGCTGTATAACGCCATATGGCTCCCCATGCTGTGCCGTTCCAGTCCCGCTCGGACTGACCAACCAATACTGACAGCACCGCACACCAACACAATTAGAATTGTGACCTGAAGGGCTACCCAATCAGTTTTAAGATGATGCGCGTGTTGGCGATACCGCTTCATCCACCAAGCCGGGTGAAATGGTGCAAATCGGAAACGCGGTAGTGATACACCAACTAAACTAACAACAAATGGCAGTAGTACCCCGATCGCCAAATCTTGCCAACCCCATGCAAATCCTCCAACTACCAAAACGACCATCTCAACTCCAAAGAAACCAAGCGACCACCAAGGCCACTGGGTTTCTAGCCGATTGCGCCCCAACCACAATCCGAAGTGGGTTGCCATCATCGAAAGTAAGTAACCCGTTCCTGTCACCATAACAACACGGTTTACATCTCCCCAAAGCAAACAAATGAGACTCAGTAACAACGTAAAAATTAGGCTCGGTTCCAGCACGCCTCGGCGCGAGATAACAGCAAAAACAGGCGGCAGATACTGATCAATTGCTAACTGATACAAAATCCGAGGGCAGTTAGAAACCGCTGTCGCCGAACTGAGCAAACAGCCTGACGAAATCAAAAGGTGACGAGGGCGGGCGCTAACGGACCCCAAAACGGGGATGCAGCTGTGACCAGATTGAGATAAGCACTATCTCCTAAATCTGGTGCAGTGGCTAACCGCATAAGGACCCAGGATCCCAAAAAATAGACAATGGGGATAAAGCCCGCTGCTACGCTCAAACAACGAAGGGTAATAGTTGGTTGGCGGCTATCGGCAACAAACGACGAGGCAGTCTCACAGCCATAAACTGCGTATACAGCAATAAAAACCACTTCATCCAGTCAATAACAGAAATACTTGTCGATGGGTCTGGTAACAATCCGGGGCTTGCAGAAGAAAAGCTTAACCAACCAACCCCATGCAAACAAAAGGTGACTAGAAATCCGATCGCTGGGAATACAAAGAAGGTGTGCAATATTCCCAACGTCCGAGTACCGCTAAATGCAACAACAAACGGCAGAATTGCGAATCCGATTCTGAGCGGCACAACTGGGCATACGATACCCAACGGATCCAAATTTTCCTTGATTAAGTCGGTTAGGATGACCGCGTTTATCGACGGCACAGAAACCCAACCAATCACATAGCCGATCACGCTGTAGCGAGCCAATACCGGGAACTGCTGAAGTAAACGTGTGGTGTAATTAGGAGTACCACCAGCAACATCAGGGTAGTATTTCCCAAGTTGTTTGACTTGTAGATTCAATAAGATGCCGACAATGGTTCCGGGCATCCACACCCAAATCGCTTGTGGTCCCAGAGCAGCATGCATGGCAGGAGCAGTGCCCAGCCACAGCAGCAAGCCGCTAAAACCAAACCCCATGTTTCTAGTGAAGTCAGACTACGCGGAAGGGAGGAACCTGAAACTTGTGGCTGACGCATACGGAAAATAGAGTGTGGAGCATTGTTTCCGTAATTTTTCCCATCTGGAGCGAAAAGTAAACAAGCTATTCCATTCGACTACTTGCAGCCTGACCTGGAAAACCATAACAGACCTCGTTGGGAGTGAAAAAGTGCTAAGAGGATGGAAGACGGCAACATAGAAGCCAGCCCACCTCTCAATGCTTAATCCTCCTCGTACACGAATGGAATCCCAACTTTGCCTGGCAATTGCTCCGTTTGCTAGATGGGTAGTTCTTCTGAGAAACCCTTAACGCTACAGGGGAGCAGAATGTTCTCTATAAAGATGTCGTTCCCATTGTCCTGAGTGCCGAAACAGGTGTAAATTGGGAGGAATGTGAAAATCGACGAATATTTCCCGGAAAGCATGAGGCGATCTGGGGCATCCTCTGGAGAGGTGGCAGAGTGGTCGAATGCGCTCGACTTGAAATCGAGTGTCCTGAAAGGGACCGAGGGTTCGAATCCCTCCCTCTCCGTTTGAAAAATGATGAATTCAGAGTTATGAATTTTGAATTATGGGTCTATCAAAACTCACAATTCTAAATTCATCATTCTTAATTCGCAATTACTAATGAAGCTGCGTCGCTTTCAACATATGGAACGCAACAAGCAGTTGGGTGAGAGCCAGCGGGTAGCTCTGGAGTGTTTCTCCGGTGGTACCAACAACTTTTCCTAACTCCGGGTTTATATCCTTGTTGCAAATATTTAGCAAATGGGGAATGTCGCCGCAGATGAAGTGTTCTAACTCTGCCACCTGATCGCTTGTCGCGTGCCCATCAATCTCTAAAACGTCAACGGGTTTACCCATATCCCGATCGAGGCCCAAGCGAATAGCAGAATTGGAATATATTGAGTTTGGGTCAACAACCTGCGTTAAGTCTGGATGGGGATGTTAGGTCTAAGGACCAACTTCACATTCAAATGCCCGCCGTTGTCCTGACTTTGCTCATCGGGTGGGGGTAGAAGGTAACGACCAGGTCTGCCCACTGTCGCTGGGGACGAATAAACTGATCGGAGTCAGGTTCTCGTTTTGCGATTTCCGCCAAAACCTGCTCCTCGCTATAGCCACGCTTTTGCGTATCGCGCTTTACTTTCCACTTCGCGCGCAAATCCTCAGGAGGCGCAAGGTAAACTTTGACATCGTAACAATCACGAGCACCCCGGGTAGAATAGCCTAGCAATCCCTCTACAATGACAAATCGGCTTGGCTTGATATACTCTGGCGGATCGAATGTCCCGGTTGAATGGTTATAAATTGGTTTCAGGATTGGTTGCCCTGTCCGAAGCAGATACAGGTGCTGCTGCATGATGTCCAGGTAATTACAGTCTGGATGGAGTGCAGTAATTCCTATCTCAGCACGCTGTTTTCGATCATATCGATGGTAATCATCAGTACAAATAATCGTGACATTCTCTGGACCCAGAAATTGGGCAATCCCTCTGGTCAACGTTGTTTTACCAGCAGCGCTGTCGCCAACTATACCGAGGATGATGGAGCGGTCGGTCATGGTTCCTCCGAAAGAAGGGGATATTCGATCCGTCGTTCGTTTCCGATTTGGTTTATTTTAAGAAGGAATAGGAAGGGAAGCAATCGAGATCGCCTACTAGCTCCTGATCCCCGAATGATCAAAACAGTATCAGATTTTTATCCCGTACTGTGTCTGCTCAGAGAAATAGCCCAAAAGTAATGGCTTTCCTTGATCATGCGGAACGTTCAAGCTCTTAGACTTTCGTTGCAGTAAGCGATCGCAAAGGAGGAAGGCACAGCCACTGTGCTTTCTGTAACACTTCAAGATGAAACCCACTTATACTTTGCACTTTTCTTGACAATGAAATTGTTTATTTTTCATACGCCCGAGTTGACGCCAGTCAAAACCACTGCCGACTGCGCCATCGCGGTAGACGTTCTGCGTGCGACCAGCACGATCGTGACCGCACTGGCTGCGGGTGCAGAAGCGGTTCAGGTTTTTAGTGACCTGGATAAACTGTTGACTGTTAGTGAAGATTGGCCCTCTGAGAAACGAATTCGGGCAGGAGAACGGGGCGGGGCAAAGGTTGAGGGCTTTGACTTTGGTAATTCTCCCTGGACTGCACCCCAAACCTGGTTGAAGGACGTCGCCTGTTCATCAGCACCACGAATGGCACACGGGCGCTGCAATGTGTTGAGGCAGCTTCTACAGTCCTGGCCGCCGCGTTGATCAACCGTCAAGCAGTCGTGCAGCATCTGTTGCAGGAGAACCCAGAAACGGTTTGGATTGTCGGTTCTGGCTGGGAAGGCTCTTTTTCGCTAGAAGATACCGTCTGTGCCGGTGCGATCGCCCATAGCCTACTAGAAAAACTGGACATCTCCCTGGAAGAACTTGCAGGCAATGACGAAGTGGTTGGAGCTGTGAGCCTTTATCGGCAGTGGCAGGATCGCCTACTTGAACTCTTCCACCATGCCAGTCATGGAAAACGTCTTCTGCGGCTAGACTGCCACGAAGACCTGAAATATTGTTCCCAAACCGATACGGTCAACGTTCTTCCAATCCAGCGGGAATTAGGCGTTTTAGTGAAGCATTCTGTTACCTAATCGCTAAAAACGTTCGAATCTTCCTGATTATTTTTCCTTATTCCAATGGTCATTGCTGAACCAGGAAGCGGTAAAGCAACTGATTGGAATAATGTTTCCTGTTGACAGTACGGCAATGATTCCAAGGCAATAATTGCGGTTGAAACGTAGCTCTTGTAATTCAATACTGACGATTTCTTGAATGGGGTATTGAATTGTCTTTATCCCCAGTAAACTGTATTTTCTGACCACAAATTGGTGGAGAGATTTATCAAATTGCGAAATTAGAACGTATCCATTAAATGCCAATAACCACAGTCCAATGAGACAAAGAACGCAAATCTAGAATAGATTTTTCATAGAGATATGCCAAACTCTATTTCAAGCGTTCGATAAGCAGAAATTTTGATAAACGAGTTGATAAGAGCGGCTCGGTTCTCTTGAAACTTTTCATCAGAGGAATTCAAAGAAACCTCACCTTTTTTAGTCAAAAGAATAACGTCTTGCTTCTTAGCTTCGGCTTTATAAAGTTCAGCAAGCAGAATAGTACGGGTAATTTTGGCTGTGAATGGAGCCAGTCGGACTCAATAATTTGGCAGTTTCCTTGTTGAGGTGAAGAACGGTTACAGACTAATACTTGGCTCTTGTCTTGAATCGTCAAAAAAGCCCAAACCCAACAAGAACGACAACCGTTACCCATATCCCAATCGGGTAAGAATGTAGTATCAATTTATTAGGAGCTAGCTCACCTTTCTCCATGCGATTCAAAGGAGTTTTTTCAGGGAGATTCCTTTATTTTCCCATCGAACAACTTTTATCTTACTCCTATTGCTACCAGCTATAGCAGTTCTAAATCAATCGTGATTGAGAGGCTTTGTGAAAGGATTCCGCAGGAATCCTTTCTCACAAACCAAATAGGATCGCTATATCATCCGTCACGTTTTACCCCGATCAACCCACTTCTGAAACGTAATCGGTTCAAAGGCAACCAGTTCATCTAGAAGTTCATCTGGTTGTGTACTGACCAGCACGAGCGATCGATGTCTGGTGTGGACAAATTGCTCCTCAACCGCATGATCAAACATTGCTATTAAGCGATCGTAATAGCCATCAACATTCAGCAGACCACAGGGTTTCTGGTGGAAGCCTAATTGCGCCCAGGTCAAAATCTCGCAGAACTCCTCAAAGGTGCCATAGCCTCCGGGTAGGGCAATGAATCCATCGGCCAGCTCAGCCATCATCGCTTTGCGCTCATGCATTGAGCTGACCACATGCAGTTGAGTTAGCCCAACGTGGGCGATCTCCTTCTCTGAAAGGAATCTGGGAATAACCCCGATCACCTCACCCCCTGCCTCCAGAACCGCATCGGCGATCGTGCCCATTAATCCAACCTTTCCACCTCCATAAACCAGCCCAAATCCCCGGTCTACCAGCGCCCTACCCAACGTTTTGGCTGCTGATGTATAAACAGCCCGCCCACCATGACTAGAGCCACAAAAGACACAGAGGTATTTGCTCATCCCAATCATTCCTCCATAGCTTCAGGGCCGGACAGAACCTTCAAGCGCACCATGCAATCACCCCCACCTGCCAGAGGGGTTTCGATCACATCCTTGGAGAGATTACCCAGACAACTGAGGAGCGTGCGTAGGTGAGGAGTACTCGCACCGCTGTCTACATAGAGACGGTCTGAAAGGGCGTTGAGACGCTTCCATGTGAGGTAGAGCTTCGTGACCACTTGTTCTAACTGAGCTGCATGATTCACCAGGTCTGCCGTTGCACTAAGGCAGCCAACCCGCAGGGCTTCTTCCAGAGCCAATTCTAAATTCAAGGATTCATTATCAAGAGCCTGCACGCTCGTGGCTGCTTCCAGGTACTTTGCCAAGTAGCGCGCTTCAGATGTTGCCTGTTTGAGGGTATCCACATCGGGATTCTCCGCCACCGCTTCCCGAATGGGTGTTTGGTGAGTCTTCGGCAGTTTTTGCATTTCTCGCACGAGGGGAGCTAGGTAGCGGGTGGGAATGGTATGGTCAGCCGCTTTTCTTTCACCTCGGCTGGCAGCAAATCGGACGTGATAGCCGTCCACTCATCTGAGAGCTGGCGGACTTCCCGGCGAGTAATACGATCACCCCGGCGGGCCGCATCACTCACCATCTGCTGCACTTCAGGATCCGCTTTTGCTGTTTCCACAAATGCCCGTTTGCTGAATTGGTTAACGTCCTCAGGTTCTAAATAACCACTCTCCAGCAGAGTATCTGCGCTATTTGCTAGCTCAATCAGCGCATAGGCCTGGCTCTTACTGATTTCCCGATCTTTTAGCCAGTTTAGAAATCCGGTGCCGCGCCCATCTCCATACCACTTCTCGCGATCGCGTACGGCCCGTAAGATTCGCCCACGCCAAATGTCAGTTTGCAGGTTAACGCGATCGCACACCTGCCATGCCCGCTCAACCTGCTGCTGAAATTCTGGCTCTGCAAGCTTCTCATCCTCCGGGTCCGGGAGCTGAAAATTTAAGTCAGCGATCTCGTCCGGTTGTGAAGGCTCACGGCGCATTTGGATAACGTTAGAGGAATCGGTAGCTTGAACCATCGGTAAACTTCAGACAAACAGCCGGATTATTATTGCACGACGCGCCAGTAGACTGAATTAAGGAATCTTGAGATTACAGAACTCAATACTCAAGACGCAGCACAGGCTTCAAAATTGCTTAAAAGGATACAGCGTTGTAATAGAAGCCTTAGATGTCATGGGTCAATCAGCAGGCACGACCCGAAATTGAATGAAGCAGTCGTCTTCTCGATTGAGTGGATAGCTATTTGGAAAGTTTCTCTCAAGGAAAGATGATAAACCGCGAAACGTCTGAAAATTCCAGCGGGCATGCTGTACCAAGTGCCCCTGTTGGCTAACTTCAGAGATTTGCAGTTGATACTTACTAACGGCTGCAGTTGTTCCATTCAAGCGGATGATTTGGTGGCGATACTGTTGGGAGGACATAGATTAGGTTGTAATGGTAGAGCTTACATTCCTTATCCTCGCGGATCTGTTTTAATCTCCAGGTGATTGAGTAACCAGGCCCAACATGATATTCTTCGCAGTTTTGAGTGAGTAAGACCGGAATTTCTAGTGAGTGAAACCAGAAGTTCTATTGACCGCTGTCACAATAAAACTAAAAAAGCTCCATCTAACTTGATGGAGCTTTTAGTAGAACAAATACCGTTGTAAACGCAGCAGTTCCTTCTAGAAACTATTAGAAGGTAAAGGTTGTTCTGAGAGTACCAATAATCTCATCGCTGTTTCTGCTGTCCTGACCCGGGTTGATAACCCAGATAATGCCAGGGGTGATAGAAATGTTGTCGGTCAACTGGTACTTGTAGAAACCTTCAAGGTGAATTGGGTTATTGTTCCGAACACCTCTGCCAGGATACAGGTCTCTTGCGTTAGCCAGGTAAGGCTCAACACCACCAATCAAACCAAGCAGGTTACCCTTCTTACCAAAATCAAGAAAGGAAATACCGCCGCCGTATGACCAGATGTCACCATCGGTGAAACCGTCTCTCACAAAGTCAGCCTTGGCATAGGTACCGAAAGCGTTAATGACGATGCGAGAAGCAAGCTTGAAGTATCCTTCTACACCGTAGGCGTTAACGTTAGCGGGGAATGTGGTGAAGTTAGTTCCGGTTCTCAGTCTGGAGTTAGCCAGGAAAGTACCAGAAGACGTTACACCGCTACCACCATCAAAGATTGCTCCTTGGCTGTAGGCGTTAACGTAGGTTGCACCAATACCAAAGGTACCGTTGTCAAACGCAATCTGACCGATCGCAGCATAGCTACCGTTGAATAGACCAAAGCCATCAGCCGGGTTGTTAGCAGCGAAGGTAACAGGCGCGGCAGAGGTTAGGCTTGGGCGAGAGTTGTTCGCCAAGTAACCGCCGTTGATTGAGATAGCTGGGGTAATGTTGATCTTGGCGTTGATACCAGAACCACCACCAATCAAGTAGATTGGGTTGCGCTGACCGAAGATAGACAATGCACCGGTACCACCGTCCCCTGAATCAAGCGCGGAAACCAAGGTTGGTGTGTTGTCATAGTGCAGACCGCCAACCGCAGGGACGTAGAATCTGATTTTGTCGCCCAGGTTGAAGTAATAAGCAACCCAGTCAGCATAAACAGAGTTACCACCGGTGTTACCGAAGTTGAAGGTTTGAATCCCTTCAGCACCACCACCACCACTTACGCGATCGGTTTGAAGCCTGAACAGGTTAGCGTTACCCGCAGCAAGACGAGTAACCAACAGGTCTGTTCCGGTAAAGCTTGTGTTTAAAGCCAAACGAACCCTGTCTTGGAAAACGGTTTCGTTACGGAAGGGCTGACCAAATTCATCAGTAACCGCGAAGATTACTTCACCGGCTAGCTTTGTCGTTGTGGAGAACTGTTGCTTCTCAAGAGTGGTTGTCCGAGCTTCAAGAGCATCAACCCGACCTCTTAGAGCAGCAAGTTCAGCAGCGAATTCTTCTTGCAAACGTTGCAGAACTGCTAGATCTTCTTTCTTAACCAGGTCAGCGGTACCAGCGGCAATCAGCTCATTCACGCGGTCCAAGCAAGCATTCAAACCAGCAGCAAACTCATAACGAGTCATCGCCTGGTTACCGCGGTACTTCTTGTCAGGATAACCAACGATACAACCGTAGCGCTCTACCAGAGATTGAAGTGCTTGGAATGCCCAATCGGTAGGCTTAACGTCTGTCAGTTGGGAAACGGACGTTACCTGACCTGCTTGGGAAGAGGAACGACCTTCACGGCTGTAACGGTTAATTTGATCAAGCGTCGTTGCATCCGAAGCATCTGGAGCCGCTTGAGCAACGGTAACAGGCTGCTGCTTGATGATCGTTGAAACATCTGAAGCAGTAGGAGCAGCCTTAACTCCAGCAACATCAGAAACGGACTTCAGCTCTTGAGGCTGAAGCAGCGATGCTTGGCTTTGAACGGAAGCTTGATTCTGAACAGATTCTTGAGTAACATTTGCGTCCGCTGCCATAGCGGATGCCGAAACTGCCAGGGCAGCCCCAAAAACAGCGGGACTAAATAGCAGCGATTTCAACAGTACCTTAGACATGTTTATCCTCCTCACACCGATATAGAACGACTGTTGAGGTCCTCTATAGCTAACAATTTACCTATTGCACGGACTTACCATTTCAGCGTAATCCAGATTAGTTTTTGGATCAAGGGAACCCTGTACACTAGGTTACACTTCGAAACATAATAGCGAATCTTTTTGCTGATGGCACTAGGTACCTCGTCAATCTTTTGATGGAGATGTGGTAAATCGATCGATAGATATTGGACTTAGTAGGCAAAAGCTGGACGGAGATGTTTCCAAGGTTTTGCAGCTTCAATTTGAGCGGCGAGGGATATCAGGGTGGAATCAGCGGCGGGCCGACCAACAAGCTGGATACCAATCGGTACGCCCTGCGGAGAAAATCCAGTTGGGAGGGCGATCGCAGGTTGACCTGATGCATTAAATGGGGGCAGGGCGCAATCCAGCGTGTAATTTCCTCCAGAGTCTTTTTGGGTGAAAGGTTTGCCCATTCACCGATGCGGATTGGTGGGGACATGTAGGTCGGCAACAGCAGGACATCGATCGTGTCAAAGCTCTCAACGACGCGACGGGCGATCGTTTGCATTTTCTCACTGCCCTTAGATAGGTTCCGCAGGAGGAAAACCGGTTTCGAAACCGCAACCAGCGGTTGACCTTGCCTAAAACAAATTCTGGTACTTGAGCCTCGTCCAGAACGCTTTGCATGATGATTGTGAAGGGTTCAATTAGTTCTTGTAGGTCGGTAAACGAAACCGGCTCAACGAGATGTCCCAGCGCTTCCAACTGTTTTGCAGTATCCAAAACAGCTTCCTGACAGACAGGATCAGCGTCTCCAATTGGCGACAGGCTAGTAACAAACCCAATTCGCAGTGATTTTGGTGGGGCGTCAACTGCAGCCAGAAATGCAGGATCGGGGGCCGGAAGCCAGTAGGGATCGCCCGTTGTGTAGCCTGAGATAACGTCTAGCAGGGCAGCCGCATCGGCAACAGTCCGAGTAATTGGGCCATTGGTAGCAATTCCATTGAGGCGATCGCCAAAAAGGGAGCCATGCTAACCCGTCCCCGAGACGGTTTTAGCCCCACCAACCCGCAGCAAAAGGCAGGACCGCGAATGGACCCGCCCCATCTGATCCCTGGCTGATTGGACACAAGCCCGCCGCCAGTGCCGCCGCCGCCCCGCCACTAGACCCTCCAGGTGTGTAATTCAGGTTCCACGGGTTACGGGCAGGGGAAACCCCTCCGGCTCACTGTAGGGCAAAATCCCCATCTGGGAAGGAAGCGTTTTGCCGAGAAGGATAAATCCTGCTTGTCTAATTCGGGCCACAACGCCATCATCTTCACCGATCATTTTGCCTTTAAGCACCTTCATACCAAAGGTACAAGGCATTCCCGCTGTCGGATTGAGGTCTTTAATGGAGATGGGGACACCAAAAATGGGGGAAGCTCATCCGAATTGTTAGCCAACTGTTCCGTTTTTGCTTTGGCATCCGCGATCGCTTGCTCAGCCGCTACAAACACATAGCTACCTAACTGGACATCCAATTGCTCGATTCGGTCTAAGTACAGCTCAACCAGATCCAAAGGCGAAATTTCCTTCGTTCGAATCAGTTGAGCCTGTTCTAAAGCTGGCGTGAAGGCTAAATCAATGGAGTTCATGGGTTTTCACAACCTGGCTAGACATGACTCAAAGGGATGGATTCCTGCAAGATCTCAGCGTAAAGGGTTTCTAGGTGAGTGATGTTATTACTCAGCGTATAGCGATCTCTGACTCGCCGTCGGGCGTTTTGCCCCAGTAATGTAGTCCACCCTTGATGGTCTCGCAGTTGGGGCAACAGCGTTTTTAGTTGGGTGGTCACTCCGTGCGTTTTCAGAATGACTCCTGCTTCATTTTCCAGCACCTCACCGTCTGCTCCGGCATCTGTCGCGACGCAGGCTAATCCACAGGCCATCGCTTCTAACAGCGACAGGGATAGCCCCTCAACTAGCGAAGGCAGAATGAACACATCGCACCCTCTCAAAATCTCAATGCGCTCCTGCTCATCGGCAATAAAGCCCATCCATAAAATGCCGTGCTCTGGGCCATAAAACGGAATCAAGGATGCTGCAAGAGGGCCATGATTTCCCACAATCAGCAGTTTGGCTCGTGGACCCATGCGGGACTGTTTCCAGGCTTTCAGCAACGACTCGACATTCTTCTCAGGCGAAATTCGTCCCTGGTAAACAAACAGTCGCTCGGCATCAAGTTCTGCTTTCAGTTTCGAAAATCCGGGAGAGTACTTCTTCACGTCAACGCCATTTGGAATGACGGCGACTTTGGAAGCAGGGACTCCCAGTCGGATTAGCAACTCCCGTTGAAGATGGGAAAAACAATTACTCGGTCATACCTGGCCAACGATGGAGCGTAGAGCTGGTACATCAAGTACTGGGTACTGGAGGACAGATTCCGCAATTTTCGATCGAACGCGGGATGAAACGTAGCAACGAGGGGAAGATTGAGTTCCTGGCAAATATCTGGCAGGGAAAAATCAAGCGGCGATAAGGTCAGGGAGGCGTGAACCAAGTCGGGCTTGGGACGTAACTTCTGAAGCGCTTGCTCGAGAACCTTCCGCGATCGGAACGTAGGAATCGTGTAGATTTGCAGCCGCAGCAGAAAGGGCAGCAGAATCTCTTGAAATTCAGGCCAGTTATCTGGCGGAGGATCTTCCTGAGCGAAATGAAAGAAACTCACTTGATGCCCGCGATCAGCTAGAGCCGTAGTCACTTCGCGGCCGTAGGTAACATTGCCACAGAAGGGGATTTTTTCCAAGCCAGGCAATATGCATTCGGTTTTATCGTGGCGATGGGATCAGTTTTAGGAACCAACCCGCACAAGCTGGTATTTAGTTGTTATCGGTGCCCAAATCGTAATGACTTTTAAGCCTTACGAGGTGGCTGACGCTACTCATCGCACCCTTGTTAGGCCCACCTGGTTACTAAAGCCAGCTTGAAACTTGACAACAAGCAAATCTGAAAAATTACAGATTATTTCGGAGTTGATCCTGTACGCGAAATATACCAGGTAAAGCCCCTCCTGCGACGACAAGTACCGAAAGCCCGATGAATACAAGGCGCAATCCCAAAAACGTTTCCGCAACGCCTGCTAAGGCAAGGGGCAAGCTGAGAGCAATGTTAATCGCGTTATTTTGAAGCCCAAAATTTTTCCCCGCATTTCTTCTGGGGTTTCTTCTTGAATCGTCGTTTGCATTGGGACACCAACCATGGCGGCAAAAAGGCCCGTTAGCATAATCAGCAACAGCGCAGGGATGAGCTGCTCGGTAAAAATGGAGAGGCCAGCCAAGGAAGCCGCCATACCAACGGAACCAAACAAACTGAGCTGGTGGTGAAGAAACCGCTGCCCAAATTGACCAATAAACGTCGCGCCAATCGCCATTCCAACCCCGCCCGCTGCCAGCAAAAACCCAAATTGCGAGGATTTAATGGCGGGCATGACCTCTGCCAGGCGGACTGAAAGAACGGCTAGAGCAGCAAAAACGGAAAACAGAATGACCAATTGAACCAGTGCATTGCGAACGTGCTGCTGCTGTCCCAGATAGCGCAAACCCTCTCGAATATCCTGAACGAAGTGAGGAGTTTCACTATCGTACGATTTCCCATCTGACGACTCATTGGAGCTAAAACCATTTCCAAGCTTTTCGCGGATTCTTAGCAAGAGGAGAATGAGTCCTGCGATCGCATAGCCACTGCCAACAACGAGTTCCTTGCCCAATCCGATCGCGGTCCAACCCAAATGGGCCGCTAGCGTATCTGCCAGTGCCAGCAAGGGTTCTCCCACCGCAAAACCAATAATCACCGAGGCCATCATGGTTGTGGTGTAGAGGAGTTGGCTGAGAGGAGATGCCGTCGGTCTACGATGAGGGGAATGGCAGACTGTTCTGCTGGGGCGAAAAATTGGGTCAACGTGGACACCAGGAAGGTGATTCCGAGAAGCACACAGAAACCAACCGGCAACCCTGCGAGTGGTGCCCATCCTTTGAGATCCAGAGCAGCGGTGGCAGGGTAAACACGGTTTCCACCCCGCAGCAAGTTGGTAACTACCAGAACGGCTTTCTTGGGCCAGCGATCAACAAAAACCCCCGCGATCGAGCCAAACAAAACAGCCGGAATCGTAAACGCAATCATGATGGAAGAAACCCACCCACTGATTGTTTGATCCCCAGACTGAAAGCGATTAGCGATCAACGCAATCATCAGCACCAGGTAAACCTTATCGGCCAGTTGGGAAAAACCTGACCGCTCCAAAGGGTTAGAAAATTGCGATTTTGAGAACCGGGAGAAATCCTCTCTCTGGCTCTGGCTCATCCCCATTTGCCTGACCAAACGCCTCGCGGTCAGGACTGGTCAACGGGGACTGTTCAGATAAGCTTCCATTCGACTGCTGGTCTCGCAGACCCGGCACTGAACGGGGACTTACTGAAGTGCTATCGGTTTCAAGCAATTCTTCTTCAGAACGAAACATGGGTAACGTATTTTCCCTGGTACTCCCATCATCAACGCTGTCGCCCGCAAGTATTGGTTTCTCACTAGAGCGATCGGCCTCCTGTTCAACCGGGGTCTCCGTCGGGAGGAAGGCTGTCGAAAACTGACCGTTAGTGCATCCCCATTGTCTGATCTGGGCGACCCTCTAAAATTGTCGCCTAAATCGGGATGTTGGAGAGACAGCATTACCGCTGCTTCAAGATCGATTTTGGACAGTTGCATCATAACGGATTCAAGGGGTTTGGAACTTAGTCGGCAGGGGCAAAACAGGCATCGATCAACGTGGCTGAGCGGATGGGGCGGTCAAAGTGATACTGGGCATAGTAGCGTAAGATCTTCTCAACAGAATGACATGCCCTTTCTATGAGAGAACTATTTTCGCCGGAGTCAACGATATTGGACAGGTTAGAGGAAGACGCGGACGTTACTGAACCATTTCCATTGGCTTGTCCCTCATATTCTCTCATCTCTTCCGGGTCAAAGAGTTCGGCTCGGGCAAGCTGCTGCAGGAGCAGTAGCTCCGCGGCCGTCAACTGAACATTCATCATAGAGGGCGGTTGATGAGTTCGGTATTTTACTTCCGATTCATCAACTTTACGTTCGTATTGGGGCTGCTGATTTTGAGGAGGTTGAAGTTGGTTGAGGGTTGGAGCCTGCTTCGTCTCGACTACACCCTGCCCTCCAGTCCCCGAGGAGCGATGCGGACGCCTCTTTTCTACCCGCAATTTTTCCAACGCTTCTAGCGTAACAGTTCCACCGCTCGGAATACTAAATCCAATGCGCCAATTGGAATCTGTGAAATCTGGCGTAATCGGGTGGCGTGTAACACAGCAAAGGTGCACCTGAGGAGCAACGCCTGACAAAATTAGCAGTTGAAAAACGGCATGGGTCAGGTGAGACAAAGTGCGCGAAGCAGACGATCGCTCTAGCCGCTTCAGATGTTCATTTAATAAGTAGAACAGTTCTTCCTGGGGTTGCTCACTCAAGGCTTGACACAGCGAGAGTTCCGCCAAATATTGACTAGCTGTCAGCTTTTTCAAATCCTGACTCAATCCAGGATAGGACTCTAAGGTTTCTGCCTGGGCAACTTTGTCGAGCGATCGTCCCTTGGCAATCAGCAGTTCGTTCACCACGAACAGGCCGCTTCGCCCCCTAAGCTTGAATTGTGCTTACGGGATCCCATCGCCACTGCCCGAATTAACCCAAACTCGCGGGTCAGAATCGTCAATAATCGATCGGCCTCTCCCATTGGCATGCTTTTGAGATTAATCCCAGTTGCTTTGTAGGTGCGGCTCATTATGCTATCTACCCTTCGTCCTTTTCTAGAGTATCGCGCTGACGAACTAGATCGGGGCCGCGGGATGTTCCCAATCGGGTAGCTCCGGCAATAATCAACTCTAACGCCTGTTCTGCTGTGCGAATTCCTCCAGAAGCCTTAATTCCAACCCTATCTTTAGTTACTTCCTTTAACAGCCGAACATCGTTAAGCGTCGCTCCTCCATACAGTCCGGTGCTTGTTTTCAGAAAAGCAGCTCCAGCGTCCATGCAGATTTCCGCGGCCTGTCGTTTTTCAGACGCGGTTAGCAGAGCCATTTCGAGAATTGCTTTGATTGTCTGTCCTGTTTCTTCGCGGATTTCGGCAATTTCCCGATGCACTTCATTCGTCATGCCTGCCTTCAGCCAGCCGATGTTGATCACAACATCTAGTTCAGTTGCGCCATTCTCTACCGCATCCTGAGCTTCGAACAGTTTTACAGCCGATGTTGTTGCGCCATAGGGAAACCCAATGACGGTGCAGACTTTTGGCCGCTTACCGTGGAGTAAATTCGCGGCCAATCTGACGTGGGTGGGCTGAACACAGACAGCGGCAAAGTTAAATCGATCGGCATCGGCACACCATTGCTCCACTTGGTCAGGGGTCGCCGTGGGAGTTAGTAAGGCGTGATCAATAAATGGCGCAATATCAATTTCAGGATAGGAAGCCACTGTTATCAATCCTCCAAAAACCCGCGGTTAGATGCCCATTATTCAGTAGTACCAGAAAGATAGGGGTAAGAATGAAGGAATGAGGAATATCGCGTTAGTAAAGTGCCATTACTAATCGTTTGCGGAAATCTTTTGTGAGGGAATGGTCATCCCCAAAAGATCAAATGTTGCCAGCATTGCTTTTCTCGCGCCATCGTCGTTGTACTTTCGGTTCTTAGTGACGATCGCCAGAAATGCTTGAAGTGCTGGTTCGTAGTTCTCTTCCAGGGCTAAACGAGCCGCCCGTTGAAATTGGTGATCTAACTCACTGTCTCCTTCATGAGCCGCTATCCGTTTGAGCAGAATCAACGCTTTTAGGGATTTGACGTGGGGAGCGTATTCCTTCTCGTATTCCTGAATAGGCGATAGAAGTTTTTCCGCGGTCTCCAATTGGTCCGCTTCTATATAAAAGTTTGCCGCTTCCAGCAGCAGTCCCCGGTTCTCCGGATACTGCTTTAAGAGATTTGTTAAAAGGGATTCTGCTTTTTCTACATGACCGATCGACGCCTCTCGGTAGATCGTTTCCAGCGCTTCATTTAGCGTAGATTTCAAATTCAGTTGGGCCAGAAGTTCGCGCACTTGGGGTTCTGGTAACACACCCACAAACCCATCCGTTACCTGCCCATCCACGGCAATTTTGACATCGGGTACTCCCTGAACTCCATATTCATGGGCAAGCTCAGGATTTTGATCGATATCAACTTTTGCCAGGATAAAGTCGTACTCCTGCACCAGCTTTTCCAGCATTGGCTTAAGCATCTGGCAGGGGCCACACCAGGTTGCAAAAAAATCTACAAGAACTGGTGTTTGATAGGACTTGTCGATAACCTCAGTAGAGAAATTATCGCGATTAACCGAAATCGAAGATCCCATTGCTTACTTTGATAGTGCAAATCGTAAGGATTTTGGAGCTATTAATAATAGCTAACAATAGTGGCTAACGCCGCACATCATTACCTTTTAAGTCCATCCTTACTTTTTCGTGCGTGTTTTCTTCGCTGGTGCCTTTGCGGCGGCGGCTTTAGTTGTAGCAGGTTTGGTTGCAGTAGCTTTCGTCGTGGCAGGTTTAGTCGCTGCGGCCTTGGTTCTGGCCGGTTTAGTTGCGGCAGTTTTGGTTGCTGCTTTTGCAACTGTCGTCGTTTTAGCAGCTCCGTTGGTTGATAGGATGGGTTCTCCAGCTTGCAGATGGGCTTCTAGAAACCATAGGTTTTTGTCGATCGCCCTGGAGATTTCTGTGTAGAGGTCAGCGGTGTCTGCATCTCCCAATTCATCAGTTTGAGCAATGCCATCCCGCAAATGCTTGGCGTAGAGAGCAAAGCGATCAGCAAGTGCAATTACATGATCTCTACCGTCCACCGCATCAAAGGGATACTCAGGCAGGATGGAATTTTCGGCAGCAACACGCGCAGTTCCCAACGCCAACCCACCCAATGTTGTGACGCGTTCAGCAACCATGTCAACGTACTCTTCAACTTCACTGGCAAACTCATCAAACAATTCATGCAATTGATAAAAATCCAGACCTTTGACATTCCAGTGCGCCTGCTTGATCTGAGTTTTTAGATCCAGGGTGGCAGCGAGCGTTTGATTGAGCAGTGCGATAACCTTTGAGCGTGTATCTTCGGCAAGGTCAATGCGGGTAGAGTAAAGGACGTGCTTGCTGCCATTGGTGCTCATGGATATGTCCTCGTTTGGCTTGATGGTGATGAGTGAGTGGAGAATACTTGAAAATTCGTTTCAAATGTATCCCAAAAATTCTGTTTGAATACAAAATTCTTTGGGATTTGTTGTTTATTTGAATGAAACGAATCGCCGTTTATTGGGTGATTTGTTCTCCGGTGATGCCCCTCGTCGTCTTGATCTTCAGGTTCAAACTCCTGTTTTTGAGTGAATGATAGGCATGTCTCTATCTTTATTAGGTAACGAGATCTCCGTTTGATTGCACCTGAAAGGTTGAACGTTTGTCCTGATTTCGATCGCAAAGCACTAACAGTTTATGTACTGCTGAAGCTCCCAATTAGTGACCTCTGCATTGTGCTCATTCCACTCCTGATATTTGAAATCAAGATAGGTCTTTGCCCCATCTCCTAACGTTTCCATCAAAAGTTCATCCTGCGTCAAGTAACGCAACGCTTCTAACAAACTGGTCGGTAATGTTGGTAAATCAGAAAATTCAGAACCTCGCACAAACATATTTTCATCAATCCGTTTTCCGGGCTGGAGGTGTTTGTTGATTCCGTCTAAGCCTGCGGCGAGTAGACCTGCCAGCGCCAGATAGAGATTGGCAGACCCATCGACCAAACGACACTCAAACCGTCCACCTTCAGGAATGCGAATCATGTGGGTGCGATTGTTGCCGCCATAGGAGACATAACGTGGAAACCAGGTGCTGCCGGAAGTGGTCATGGTGGCTCCCAAACGGCGGTAGGAGTTAATAGTGGGGTTACAAAGTGCGGCCAATCCCTGGGCATGGGTTAGCACGCCGCCCAAAAATTCGTAGGCCAGAGCCGAAAGCCCCATTTCACCAGATGCATCTGCAAATACGTTCGCGCTACCGTCCCAAAGGCTCATATGGACGTGGGCACCATTTCCAGTGAGATGGCTAAATGGTTTGGGCATGAAGGTTGCGGTTAATCCTCGCTGTTCTGCCAGGGTTTTGACCATGTATTTGAAGAAGACGTGGCGATCGGCGGTCGTCAAGGCATCGCTGTAGGTCCAGTTGATTTCAAATTGACCGTTGGCGTCTTCATGATCACACTGGTAGGGACCCCAATTCAACTGCTCCATGTTGCTTACTAGGGTGGAAATGAAGTCGAACTGGCGCATCAAGTGTTGCTGGTCATAGCAGGGGCGGGAAGAAATATCGAGCGGGTCAGCAACCTGATAGGTAGACCCCTCTTTCTTTAAGAGAAGAAACTCTGCCTCTACTCCTGCTTTATAGCTGTAACCCAGTTCCTCACAGCGCTGGAGCACCTTCTTAAAAATGACACGGGGAGCAGGGTCAAACAGTTTTCCATCGAGGTAAACGTCGCTCGCAACCCAAGCAACATTCGGTTGCCAGGGCAGCACGATTAAGGAGGCTGGGTCTGGAATGGCAGCAATGTCATTGGCATCGGGTCCAAGTCCCAAATGGCAGGCGAACGGAGCAAAAAACGCACCTTCTGCCTCAACGGCTGCAACCTTAGCCGCAGGCACAAGCTTGGCACGGGTTCCACCCAAAAGATCGGTAAAGGAAACCAGGAAAAATCAAGCTTTAATTCCTTTGCCAGTTCAGCCAGGGGTTTTGTTTGGGATTTTGGCAGTGTTCCAACCATTGCACATACTCCAACGGATTCGCCCTTCAGTAAATCAACCCTAATAGGACGAATTTGTATCTGGGGATACGGATTGGCATCGGGAAAGGATGAGGGATAAAGGTTAAAGGATGGGGAGAGGGAGATGAGGAGATAACGGGGTGATGAGGTGATGATGAGGAAAATAATATTTTTAGCCTTTAGCCTTTAGCCTTTAGCCTTCAGCCTTTAGCCTTTCTCCTTTAGCCTTCAGCCTTTAGCCTTTAGCCTTTAGCCTTTCTCCACCCCTACAATCTTGTCGAACCTGCTGGACATTTTGCTTCTTTTCCATCTAACTGTGGGGGAGCAGGGGCAGTCCGGGAAGGTTGGGCTGTGACACAAACGATCGCTACGGTTGTGTCATTGTTTTGCGCATCTTTGGTGGCAAAAACGGTTCCAGTGTAGCTGGGCAAGCCGCTCTGTTTTGCGATCGCCCGTGAGGTTGCACGGTTATTTCCGCTACCAACGGTGACAAAGAAATAGTTGGGGTTGTCTGTGGGAATAGTGCTCTTTAATTCTGCAAGGTTGACCGCAAACCGCTTCTGCTGAGTGAAAAATTCGATTTGCTGTTGATTCAGCGTTGCAATGGTGGATGCTGCATCAGGACCGGGAGCCGCAATGGTCAATGGAATTCCCCCTTTGGAATTGTTGGCTGCCATTGCAGATGGTCGGCGACCGCCCTGTTTAGCAATTTGTTGAGCGCGAGCCAGTTCCTGCCGATAGCTTGGCAGCAATTTTTGAGCTGCTGCATAGTTTCGATCGGAGCGTGGGACAGCCTGCATAAAGTTGATCGCTCGTTGCCACTGACTGCCAACCAGATTCCAATCTTCAGCGGTTTGGGCATCTTGAGCCAGAATTTTGGCGCTGGCCGCTTTATTTGATGCTTTCTCAAAGGGATTGCCAGGAATGGTTGGTTGAGGCGACGGGGAAGGACTGCTGGCAACTGTGGATGGAGACGCGATCGATGAAGGAACGGGAGTCGGGGCAGGTGACTGTGATGCACGACAGGCATTTAATACGAGCGTTGCGCTCACAACAATAGCTGCTAAAAAATGAATTGAATTAGTTTTCATAATATGGCGATCCTCAACATCGAACCCGCTTAATTCTCCATTCTGAGAGCAGGTTAGTAGACACATTAAATGTAATGTCTCTCTTGACAACGCTTCTCTATCACACAACGGACTGAAATATTTCTATCAAGAAAAAGAAGCAGGCAAAAGAGACGATGAGAATAAACGTCTAAAAATATAGAGTCGAAAAATACTTTGCTCAGGAAATTAGCAGCGATAAGTTTCAATTCATAGAGTTCTTTTGCCCTTTTAGGAATAGTTTTATTTTTCTTCTATTCCCGGTCTGTAAAGGTGTAGACACGTATTTAGGTGATTGCATGCTGTTAGGGGATGCTAACATCGTGGCGTCTTATTGACGACATACACGATTTACAAATGTAACTAATCATGGAATAGCCTGAAAATCCGAATTATGAGTAATATCCTGTCATCTACCAATCCACTCTCCACAGAGTTTCGTTCATCTGTTATCCCAGCAAGTTCGTCTTCTTTAGAAATCCCCGCCGCGATCGCCGATCTCAAAGCTGCGTCAGACCCCGCCTCAACCACCATCACGAACCTAAACTCACCGACCTTTGGTTCCCTCGCATCTAATCTAATCAACATCAATGGCACGATCTATTTCACCGCCGATGATGGTACCGATGGGGTTGAACTTTGGAAAACGGATGGTACTGCCGCCAACACCACGCTAGTCAAAGACATCTATTTAGGAAGCGCGAGTTCCAATCCCACCGACCTCACTAACGTCAATGGAACGCTTTACTTCACCGCCGACAACGGTAGCGGAACTGAACTTTGGAAATCAGACGGCACCACGGCTGGCACGGTTCTGGTAACAGATATCAATCCAAGCGGCAGTGCTGCTATCACCGATCTCACCAACGTCAACGGAACGCTTTACTTCACCGCCGATAATGGTCGCAACGGAAGAGAGCTTTGGAAAACGGATGGCACCGCGACGGGAACTGCCCTCGTTAAAGACATTTGGGCCGGAAGCAATGGTTCGGATCCGTCCGATTTGACGGATGTGAACGGTACCCTCTACTTCACAGCATTTAGTGATACCGGCGGACGAGAACTGTGGAAGAGTAATGGCACTGCTGACGGCACCGTATTAGTGAAAGACATCTTTGCAGGCGCAACGGGGTCCGATCCATCCGACTTGACTAATGTAAATGGCACTCTTTACTTTGTGGCGTTTAACGACACGAATGGGATTGAGCTATGGAAGAGTGATGGCAGCGAAGCGGGTACCGTCGTGGTAAAAGACATCGTTGACGGTAGCACAGGTTCCTCCCCAGACAAGCTTACGAACGTGAATGGCACGCTATTCTTTACCGCCAACAATCTCACAAACGGTATTGAGCTATGGAAAACAGACGGTACTGCCGGGGGCACAGTCCTGGTGAAGGATATTCGATCGGGAAGCAACAGTTCCTCACCCTCTGAACTGACGAACGTGAATGGCACGCTCTACTTCACCGCAGATGACGGCACAACTGGCGCAGAGCTTTGGAAAAGTGATGGCACCACAGATGGCACCACTCTGGTTAAAGATATTTTCTCCAGCAGCACTGGAGCGAATCCTTCGTCCAATCCGGCCAACCTCACAAACATCAACGGCACTCTCTATTTCACAGCAAGGGAAGGAACCGACGGCACTGAGTTGTGGAAGAGTAACGGCACTGCTGATGGCACAGTCCTGGTAAAAGATATTTTTCCTGGAATCGATGGTTCCAATCCCACAAGCTTGATTGCTGGCACGAATGCCGTTTACTTTGCAGCCAGTAATGGTTCTAAAGGCACTGAGTTGTGGAAGAGTGATGGCACTGCCGATGACACAACCCTAGTTAGCGATGTGAATCGTCTCAGCACTCAACCTCCCAGCAATTTGACTGTAATTAACAACACGCTTTATTTCACAGCCACTGACCTTACCACTGGGACGGAGCTTTGGAAAACAGACGGCACCCTGGCTGGCACCGCATTGGTTAAAGACATTAACCCCGGCAGCGGCAGTTCTTCTCCCCTAAATCTCACCAACGTCAACGGCACCCTTTATTTCACCGCAGATGACGGTACTCATGGCACTGAGCTATGGAAAACGGACGGTACAGCAGAAGGAACGGTCTTGGTCAAAGACATTAACGCAGGCCAAAACGGGTCCTCTCCCATCAATTTAATCAGCATCAACAGCACCCTTTACTTCACAGCAAATGATGGCACGACGGGGGCTGAGCTTTGGAAAACCGACGGGACCGCTGACGGAACTACCTTGGTGAAAGATATTCTCCCGGTAACTCGATTTTTGCACCTTCGAATCTAACTAATCTCAATGGAACGCTGTATTTCACGGCAAACGACAATACGCATGGCCTAGAACTGTGGAAGAGTGATGGCACCGCCGATGGCACCGTCCTCGTGAAAGACATTTATCCCAATGAGTTCAGTTCCAATCCCAATAATCTAACGGTGGTGAATGGGGTGCTTTACTTCACCGCTAACGATGGCACCAACGGTCCCGAATTGTGGAAGAGCGATGGCACCGCCGATGGCACCGTTCTCGTGAAAGACATCCTTCCTGGTGACTCGGGTTCTTCCCCATCCAGCCTGCTCAACTTAAACAACACGCTTTACTTTGTGGCATTTAACGAAGCCAACGGTACGGAGTTGTGGAAGAGTGACGGCACCGCTGATGGCACCGTTTTAGTGAAGGACATTCGGACAGGTGCTTCTGGTTCCAATCCGTCTAGTTTGACGATCGTGAATGACACTCTCTATTTCACCGCTGATGATGGTATCAACGGGCGAGAGCTGTGGAAGAGTAACGGCACTACGGACGGCACGGTTCTGGTGAAGGATGTTCGAACAGGCAATTTTGGGTCTGCACTGGCGAACCTCACTAACCTCAACGGCACCCTCTACTTCACAGCGGACGATGGCACCAGCGGACCGGAACTCTGGAAGAGTGATGGCACCACGGCAGGCACTGTTTTAGCGCTTGACCTGGTTGCAGGTGGAGGTGGCTCTTCCCCATCGAATCTCATCAGTTTTAACAATCAACTCTACTTTGTGGCCTACACACCTACTGAGGGCACACAAATTTGGTTTTTGAATCCGCCGACAACGCCGCCGACAGCTTGAGATTGGGCAAGAGGCAATAGGCGATGGGCAATGGGATTTCTCGTTGCCCGTTTCTGTTTTTATACGCTTGCAAGCTCGTAATGCAATGCTAAAAGCTCGTCTGCTTTCAGAACAGCCATTGCGTATTCATGTCCTTGAGAATTAGCAAACTCAACTAAGTAATGAGGTTGTTCAGCTTCGTAAATTTCGGCGATCGTGCCAACCTGCCCAACGGGTAAGTTCTGGATCGCTTGATGCTCAGGTTCGACTAGCGTTAGTCGATCTCCAGCAATTGGTTTCAGGTTAGCAACGGTATCAAAAAGCTTGTAGTTTGCCATTTTGACCTACTTAATGAGAGAGCGAAATCATCGCGTCAGAACCTTCTCCGGTCATGAATCTTGTAACATCAAGTATCTCAATTAGGATGAGATTTTCGCTTTCCGAATAATGCAGAATAACTGATCTTTCACCTTCGGCGTAGGCAAGGGTTTATCAGAAAGCTCAACCAGCAATGCATCCACGTCTTTGCTATATTGAATCTTTTCATATCTTGAACGCCTTCCTGGATACACAGTGTAATGACCAAAATAAACTCAGGAAACTCTCGATAAACCACCCTCAACACAAATTTCTCATTGAATCGCTTCTGAGCCGTAAATCTGCTTTCTTCCCCAAGATTTACTTTATGGGGAGACTGTATGACCTCTGTAATGAATTTATTTGTGATAGTAAATTCGTGCTGTGCCAAAAGCTCTATCTTCAACAACGCATGATCGCTGAATCGTATCTCTTTCAAAAGTTTCCCTCACCCCTTCATTTCACCCCTTCATTCTCACACCCTTTCATCCCTCATCCCCCATCCCTCCTCCCTCCACTATCTCCCACAGCGCATCAATCCCACTACCCACAAACTCCAAATCCTGATGCTGCTCAATCCATTGAGCCAGCATAGGCTTAGACCAATCAGCGGTTTTGCCTAATTCACCCGCTTCCATCGCCGCCATAGATCGTTTCTCTAAATTTGGATGTTTCATACCATTCTGCAACAGCAAACGAAATTTAACTTTTGGATCAAGCCTCATTTCAAAACATGCATCAGCTAAAGTATGTTTTCTTACTACCGATTCTTCTTGCACTGCTTGTATAAGAATATCGGTAATATATTCAGACTCTTCATTTAAATCCAAAAGTTCTAATGCTGCTAGAGACCGCACTTTTGAATCAGGTCTTGAAGCAGCAATAGTAGATCAGTTCTAGCTTCCTCTTGTTCCCTAAGTCAACTTGGTATTTCAGAAAGCGAAACTTTTCTACATCAGTTTCTACTGTTTTTAGTATTTTTAGCGCCTCATTTGCAAAAGTTGTTTTACTTAAATTACTAAGGATTTGAGAAACAAAGTAATCAACTTTCTCACCAACTTTATTTTTACCTTTTACCTGTGACGTAATCAGCATTGTCAAGATTTCTGAGGATAGATTTGGAGCTGCTACTTGCAACTTTTTCGGATCTTCAGTAAGACATTGACCTGCAAACAACACATCGCGGTGGAGCCATTGTTCGTAGGGACTATTGGCATCGAGAACTTTGCGAATGGCTTTAACAGCAGATTCATGGTTTTGTTGAGCAATCAATAGCAGCAGGACTTCGCGCCAGTGTTGCTGGTGCAAATGGTCGGTGATGTGATTGAGGACGATGTCAAAGTCACCTTCGTTCTCTGCCTGGTAGTTGATTTCCTGAGCACAGAGGTATTCCTGAAAGGTTTTGTGGACAAAGGCGTAACAGTCCTGTCCCTGTTCGTTTAGCAGTCCGGAGCGATCCTTAATGTGGTCTACAAATCGTTTCGCTTCTTCTTTCGCTTCGTAGAGTTTGATGCCCTTCAGGGTTTTAATGTCCTGACTGAGTTTTTGGATCAGTTCGTCTTTGTCAATTAGCGTACCGCCTTCCGAATCGCCCGTATTTCCCTCCGGGTGGCTATGAATCCAGTAGGCGAGGCTTTCCATTAATCGCCGCAGATCATCTAGCTTGAGGTGATGGAGTACAGTTTGATTAGTTAGTTCCTTGTTCGCATCCCAGGAGGTGAGCAGTGTTTCTACTGCTTTGTCGTAAAGTTTGTAGCGCTCCTTGGGCAGGACGGCCTGATAGCGATGAATCAGGGCAATGATGGTCAGCAGTAGGGGTTGCGGGCTAGCAGTTTGATCCTGTCGTTATCATTCAACGCCTTTCGCAAGCTCTCTTTGCGTCGCTGGGCCTCTGCGGTATCCTGCACTCGACTGTTGTACCAGCGATCGACAAATTCCTCCATCTTGGAATCATCAAAGGCTTGCAGTTCGTAGTGGGGAAACTCCTCGGTGCGAAAGAAATCCCGTTTGTATCCCGTAGGACAGGAGGTAATGATGGCGCGGTTGTGGGGATACTGCCCTAAAAAGTTTTCGATACACTGAACGATGTGATAACGCTTGGACTCTTCCGCCACTTCGTCTAGGCCATCCAATAGGATCAGGGCCTTTCCTCTTTCGAGCCAGTATTCAAAGAAATCTGGTGGTAGTCGTTTGACGGATAAGGTCTTCTCCGCAAACTGACGGGCATATTCAGGAATAGGCATGTCTGAATACCGTGCCCAATCCCGAATCCGGATCAAGATCGGGAGCGGCAATGCTTCTGTATCGCTAGACAATCCTTCTGTATCAGGTTGCAATGCTGTTGTATCGGGTCGCAATGCTGTTGTATCAGTTTGCAATGCCTTTGTATCATCAAACAATGCTTCTGTATCGCTAGACAATCCTTCTGTATCGGGTCGCAATGCTGTTGCATCGCCAGACAATCCTTTTGCATTGGCAACTGCAAAATAACTCATCAGTGTGGTCTTTCCTGATCCTGGCGCACCCAGCAGGACCACCTTCTTTGGGTTTTGGGTCAGGAATTGCCGGGCAGAAAACTTGCGGCCAGAACGCTCCAGTTGTGCCCTCGTTCGCTGTTCCTGAAAGAGTTCTGCTTGACGATCGCTCCTCCCCACTTGTAGTTGAATACTGCTACCGATTTCAGGCAGCAACCCAACCCCTGCTTCTGCCAGCAATCCTGATCGACGATCGCGCACATCTTCCTGCACGTCTGGCATCACGAAAATTTGCGCTAACCGTTCTGCCTTATCAATCTCCTGGTTATCAACCGCAACTCCGGCAAACTTCACGTCGTCAAAAAAGTTCGCCAGTTGCTCCAGATAGTCTTCCTTTGCGACCTGAAATCGAACCTGGTTTGTTTTCTCGAAGTAGGTATTAACAAATACGGTCATCCAGGGAGCGATCGCTTTCTTGCTCTTATCAAGCAATCGCTCTTTGACTTTTGGTTTTTCTTCTAGCAACGCCTCAAACACTTTCACCAGAAAGGCTGTATCAGGAATGCCTTCATCCTTCAGAGGCTTCTGCAATTCCTGAGTGCTGCGCTTGGCAAACAGTTCCAGGAAATCAGGGAGCACTCCCTGTTCTGCTGGACCAAACAAGTTCACTTGCTCGTCGGCTGCATCAATTGCGGCATGGATTGCCTTGCTCAGTTCGGTGGGACTGAGACGATCTCCGATCCCCTCGAGAACCTCCGTCGCAATTTTACTGGTGATGACTGTAGCGGCTTTTGTTCCCAGCGTTTCTAGCAACGGCATAAACAATTCTTTTGCTGTATTGAATTGATTATGGCTTGCTCAATGGTTGGGCGTCACTTTGCTATTTGGGGCTTCGTTGCTGAATTGATGCCGGGGACTTCCCCGGTCCCCCGCTGCGTGGGGTCCTAACTCCCCCACACCCTCGAATAAGAGTACTAGGGTGGCTCGCCAAGTCTCACTTTGGAGACATCGTAGAATACATCGACCTATGCAATGCGAAGCGCTCTATTCGTCTCACCATCAACCTAATCTGGAGGGGTTTGGGGACGCAGCCGTCCACCAAGTTGGGGGTTTGGGGCACCCCAAGCATTGGTTCTGATGGGGCAATGGGTGATGGGCAATTCCTATCGTCTATCGCCTATTCTTCATCTGTCATCTCGTCTCTGTTAGTTGGTTTGAAAACCTTACCTGAGGACGTCCAAAAACGATAAAGGGCACGGCGCGCCGTGCCCTTGCAATCCGTTGATTCGAGTTTGAACCATTTCAATCAGACTCAGGCAAACTAGCCGATCGCGTAAGCAGACCGCAATGCCCACAAAATCAAAACAGCGATGCTGCCCAAAACCACGACCGCAGAAATAATTACCACGATCGGGCTGTCAGCTCCATCGAATTTCATGATTCCCCGATTCAGATCTGTCATAATTCTTGCTCCTTCCAAGCACTAACCGTTCAGCATTAAATAACGCGTCGTACAGAAGTTAGGGACACAATGCTGGAAATCTGTTTAAGAGAACCAGTAATCCGACACAATTCTAACTGCCTGCTTGAAGGTTCTCTGCCAATATTAAGTTTTTTATTAGAGAGTGGGGAGAATGTGAGAGAGACGGGGGCGAAAGGTGAGGAGTGAAAAGTGAGGGGTGAGAGCGATGAGGAGTGAAGAGTGAGGGATGAGGGGTGATATGAGAGGAGGAGAGCAATGAGGAGTTAATGGAGTTTAGGGAATCTTTGTTTTAGCCTTTAGCCTTTAGCCCTCATCCTTTTCTTCTTCAACTTTTCTTCTCCAACTTCAATAATTTCGAGTATCCTGACTCCAGTGTTGCCTGTAATACTCGCTACATGACGCAGCCAAATCTTGTACAACTTGCTCAAGCGGGCGATGCCAGCGCGATCGCCATTCTCATGAACTCCACCCTCCAGGCAATTGGAGTGACGGCAAGGGTGGTGTTAAAAGAGGATGACCTCTATGTGTTGCTGGAGTCGGAGCATGTTCTGGCCGAAAATTCCTGCATTGAATTCATCCGCAAAGGAATTGCACGCTTAGGCATGGTTTGGCTCTCGTCGGCGATTATTTACAGCCGGATCGTTGGCCAACCCTCTCCCATGTGGGTTCAAAAAATTGAGCTAAGAGATGCTGCTGAGTTCACCAACCCCTTTGTTCTAGCTCCAGGAAGTGTTTTAGATACGGATGGCGGTATTCTTCGTCGATTGCCGACTCCGATTCCCCGACGGGTTCGCCTATTCGACTTACTGATGCTGGGGTTTCCGCTCCTTCTTGTTCTGGGCAGTATCCAGATCTGGAGCCGATACGTAGCCAGTAGTTTTCACGTTACGCCCTTCCCTGGCATTTCATCTCAGAGCAATAATCGACCATCTATTAGTCCTTCCTCAGGTAGTCCTTCCTCAAGGGCCGCGTCCAACTCATCGGATGCGTTGGACGCGGCAATTCAGCAGGCGAACGTTGCGGTAAAGCACCAGAAAACTGCCAAAACGCGGGAGGAGTGGCGCACCATTGCCGATGACTGGTGGAAAGCGATTGCTCTTCTAGAGGGGATTCCTGCCTCCCATCCAAAACATGCAGTTGTTCAGCAGAAACTTGCGCTTTACCGACGAAATCTGGCGTTTGTGGCAAAAGATCGCCTCAGCCTGACCGGGATGGATCTGAAGAAAGTTATTTCAGGGGAATCTCGCCCAAATCAATCGTGTACTCCGGTAAAGACCTGTTCTTTGCCCAGAACATGATGTATAGCCACTCCATCACGGTTTACGATCGCGAATATCGCTTGGTCAAAAAGATTCCTGATGCCGTACAGCTTTCGGCGCATGGCTATCCCCAATACAAAGGGTCCCAAGAGGGCGCACCTGTGGAAGCAGCATTCTCCCAAAATGGTGAGGTTGCTTGGGTTTCTAACTATCAGATGTATGGAGCAGGCTTTAGCAGTTCCGCAGATGATGACTGTAGCCCCTCCAGCAATAATGACCCCAGCTTTCTCTACCGAATTGGCACTGGCAAGCTCTCCATTGACCAGGTTATTCAGGTGGGGGCGGTTCCTAAGTTCGTAGCGACTACACCGAACAACCATTATGTTCTAGTCAGCAATTGGTGCAGTTGGGATGTCAGCGTTGTTGATACCCAAAAGAATAAAGAAATCCGCCGGATCCAATTAAAATTCTATCCACGCGGGATCGCGATCGACCAAAATTCGGAAAAGGCATACGTCGCAGTAATGGGTTCCTATGACGTTGCGGTCATCAATCTAAAGGATTTTTCGGTTCATTGGCTCAAGGATGTTGGCCATTCTCCCCGTCACCTGAATCTCGATCCAGAGGGCAAATATCTCTACACCACCCTCAATGGAGAAGGGCAAGTCGCCAAGATTGATCTTTCGACGGGCGCAGTCGTCAGTAAAGCTGCCACAGGAGATGCTCCTCGCAGTATGACCATTTCATCGGATGGCCAGTTTCTCTACGTGGTGAACTATGGCTCCGATTCCGTTAGCAAGGTTCGCACGCGGGATATGCAGGTTGTTCAATCCGTAAACGTCAGCCCATCTCCGATTGGTGTCACCTACGATTCCAAAACCCATCGAGTCTGGGTTGCCTGTTATTCGGGCAGCATTTTAGTGTTTCAAGACTGATGGAAACCGTCAAGATCGCAGGTATAGGGAAAAGGCGGAAAGGTTAAAGGCTAAAGGATGAAGGCTAAAGGCTAAAAAGTCCGTCCCATTTCTCCTCACCCCCTCACTCCTCACCTTTCGCTCCTCATCCCCCTCACCTCCTCTCCATCCATCAATTCTCTCTGAAGAGTGGAATTTAACTAATCGTAACGAACTCGGTACAGTGGATAGGATGACATTCACAGAGTTCCATGCACTGGATGAATCTTCCTGTCTTCCTTGCCTACAACCCGTTCAAACTCTCGGGCTTTTTGCTTGCTACGGCTGAAGCAGAAAACAGTTCCCTGGTTTTGGCAGGAGTTTTGCTCAGTCTTGTTGTGATTTACCTGGCAAGCAAATTAGGGGCGAAATCAGCTCTCGGCTGGATTTGCCGCCTGTTTTGGGAGAATTGGTGGCGGGGTGGTGGTGGGTGTTTCTGCCCTTCACCTGCTGATCTTTCCGGAGGGCGGCGAGGATGGCAGTCATTCCCTGATTATGAATCTGCTGCAACTTACCGCAAATCTTAGCCCAGATGCGTTGACATCCGTATTTCAGTCTCAAAGCGAGGTTATCTCGGTCTTGTCTGAGTTGGGCGTCATTATTCTGCTGTTTGAGATTGGCCTGGAATCTGACCTGAAGGAACTGCTGAAAGTAGGGGTGCAGGCGACGATCGTGGCAGTTTTGGGAGTGGTTACACCGTTCGTTCTGGGAACCGCAGGTCTGATGCTGATTTTTGGAATTCCTGCGGTTCCTGCTATTTTTGCGGGCGCGGCTCTGACTGCTACCAGTATTGGTATTACCGCAAAAGTTCTAGCAGAGCTTCAACGGCTTTCCTCCAGGGAAGGACAGATCATCATCGGAGCGGCGGTGATGGATGATGTCTTGGGCATCATTGTTCTCGCCGTGGTGGCCAGTCTTGCCAGAGATGGGCAGGTACAGGTGGGAAATGTTGTTTATTTAATCGTCAGTGCGGGCGTGTTTCTAATCGGTTCCATCTGGGTTGGTCGGCTGTTAACACCGCTGTTTGTCACCCTTGTGGATGGCATGAGAACACGGGGGCAGCTGCTTCTGTCTGCCCTGATTTTTGCCTTTATCCTAGCCTACACTGCGGCCGTTATCCAACTTGAGGCAATTTTGGGAGCATTTGCGGCGGGTCTGATTCTGGCAGAAACCGAGAAACAGCGGGATCTTGAGGAAAAGGTCATTCCGATCGCAGATATGCTGGTGCCCATTTTCTTTGTGGTGGTGGGTGCCCGTACCGACCTGAGCGTGTTAAATCCGCTGGTCCCTGAAAATCGGGAGGGACTGCTCATGGCGTCTTTCCTGATTGTGGTTGCCATCATTGGGAAAGTTGTGACAGGACTGGGCGTATTTGGTCAACCGGGGATTAATCGGCTGGCGATCGGTGTGGGGATGATTCCACGAGGCGAGGTGGGCCTGGTGTTTGCAGCGGTGGGTTCAACCAGTGGAGTACTAACCAAATCGCTGGAGGCGGCAATCATCGTCATGGTCATTCTGACAACCTTCGTGGCTCCACCACTCCTGCGTGTTGTGTTTACTCAGACAGACAATGCAGAAGAGCCAGAGTCACCGATTCTAACCGAGGTCACAACAGAGACAGACCCGTGATTTGCTCGTTCTGGAAACAGTGCTTTTGAAGATAATTTTTTCGCGATCGCACTTTCCAGACATCGAGTATATTCTTACAGCAGTTTTTGTTGAATCCTCCTCTGCTGTTGGAGGTCGTCAAATCTACTTGGCGACTCTACTGGTAGAGCCAAATCATCCATGTCGATATGAAACTAAATGGCCGAATTCTCGTCAGGCATCTGTACATTCAAACAGCAGCTTTGTGGCTGCGATCAGTTAGGCCCTGTTTGTTGGCTTGAAACCAACTGGATTGTCTATCCAAGTCGTATCTTTCGCTGTGAATGAGATGAGTGAGTTGTGAAATCGTCCTGGCTGTTTTCTCCAGCGTTTTAAGAAACCAACAAGATATCGTGAAACAATTTCCCTACGCTTTGCTGGTTGCTGCTTCCCTGGTCCTGCTCCCTGTGCCTGCTCATGCTGCCAGACTCTCAAACTGGAGGTTCGACACCGGGCGGAATCAGCTCGAATTTGCAACCGATCAAGACGTTCAGCCAAAAGCTCAACTTGTCACTGAGCCAACCAGACTGGTGATCGATCTGCCAGGCATTAACTTAGGACGCCCCTCCTTTACCCAGTCTGTTGGTCGGGAAGGGGTTCGATCGGTTCGCTTTGGGCAGTTTGACCGCAATACTGCTCGTATCGTGGTTGAGTTGGCCCCTGGCTATACGCTGGACCCCAACCAGGTCAAGTTTCGAGGCATTACGGCCCGTCGCTGGACGGTCCAGTTACCCTCTCCTCAACGAAACTCGTCTACTTCAATAGACGCTGGCCCTGTGAGTCGGTCTGCTCCCCGACAATCAACAACTTATACGGTGCCTGCAATTCTTGCGCCCATCACCTCTGGGGGATGCTAAATCGATCGCAGCCAATTACTCGAAACAGCGGTGGACCTGGCAGTTCCTCGGTTGGTGTTAGTCCCCGTCCATCGTTTGGGCGTCGTCCATCCACTAGTACCCGTTCTTCGGACGGTGTCGCGGCTTTGCCACCGTCTCCCTCTCTGGCCACGGTTGAATCCGTTCAGTTGGATGACGGTAAGCAGCTACTAATTCAGTCAAACCAGCCCGTCCAATATGAATCCGGGTGGAACAGGAGCAATGGCTTTTACCAGATTACGATCCGTTCAGCGAGGCTAGCAAGACAACTAAAAGGACCACAGCTAGACGCCAGCAGCCCGGTTCTGGCAGTTCGTTTACGGCAGCAAGATCCGCGCACAGTCGTTATCCTGGTGCAGCCAGCCGCAGGAGTTCAAATCAGCAATCTCAATCAGCCCACCGAGCAAACCCTGGCACTACAGCTACAGCAGTCTCAGGCAGCGCCGATTCAGCGACGCGGGCCGATCGCAACCATCCCGGTTCCAGCTGCGCCCCGTTCCAGCCCTGCTCCTATCAGCATTCCACAAATACCAAACGGTAAGATTGTCGTAGTTGTGGACCCTGGACATGGGGGCCAGACCCCGGTGCCGTTGGAATTGGGGGATTGCAGGAAAAAGGGATCGTTCTGGATATTGGCATTAAGGTCGCTGAAATCCTTGAGAAACAGGGTATTCAGGCTGTTTTAACCCGTAAGGATGATATTGATTTAGACCTGGAACCTCGGGTTCAGTTGGCGGAGCAAATCCATGCCACGCTGTTTGTTAGTATTCATGCGAACTCCATTGATCTAAGCCGACCTGACATTAGTGGCCTGGAAACCTACTATTACCAGAACGGTGAGGAACTGGCGAGAACCATACATAGTAGCGTCTTGGAAGGCACCGGAATTCCCGATCGGCGCGTCAGGACTGCTCGATTTTATGTTCTTCGCAAAACATCCATGCCATCTGTTTTAGTAGAAGTGGGGTTTGTAACCGGTCGGGACGATGCATCTCGATTATCTAATCCCTCCTATCGCAGCCAGATGGCAGCCGCAATTGCGCGGGGTATCTTACAGTACATTCAGAGGGCAGGTCGATTGTAGAGGCTGTCCGTGGTGTTGGTTTAGTGTGGTAACAACGTTGAAGGAGTGTGGAGTGTTGAGTAACGAATTTGTGAGCAGAGACCCATCGGCGATCAGTCAAAATTCTGCCCCCATTGGTCTGTTTGACAGCGGGGTTGGAGGATTAACCGTTTTAAGGGTTTCTATCGTCAGCTTCCCCATGAATCAGTCATTTACTTTGGGGATACGGCTCGTCTCCCCTACGGGACGCGATCGCAAGCACAAATTCGGCAGTTTGTCCGGGAAATTTTGACCTGGATGGTGCGGCAGGGCGTGAAGATGGTGATTATGGCCTGTAACACCAGCTCTGCGCTTGCTTTAGAAACTGTTCGGTCCGAGTTCAACATTCCCATTCTGGGTCTGATTCTGCCAGGAGCGCGAGCTGCCGTACAGCGGGGTAAACGAATTGGGGTGATTGCTACGCCCGCAACGGCCTCAAGCAACGCCTACCGCCGTGCTATTCTCGAAATTGACTCAAGTGCCCAGGTCTGGCAAGTGGGATGCCCCGAATTTGTTCCCTTGATTGAGCAAAATCGCCTGGAAGACCCCTATACCTATGAGGTGGCCCAGGGATATCTGGAGCCTCTGCTAGAACGGCAGATCGATACGCTGATCTATGGGTGTACCCACTACCCCTACCTCGCTTCGATTTTGCATCGAATCCTACCCAGTTCCGTTAAGCTCATTGATCCGGCTGTTTACGTTGTAGCTGCCGCTGGCCAGGAGCTAGATTTGCTTGGATTAAGGAATACCCGACCCCCAATGCCTACTCGTTTTTGCGTAAGCGGTTCGCCACAACCCTTTACTCAACTGGCCTCCCAGTGGCTTGGGTGTACCCCATTGTTGAACACATCATCCTACCCGATCGAATTCTTCAGCCCGTAACCCTGGAGACTGTGGAGCAGTAATTTCGTCTAGTAGAGAACGGTAGAGTGTGGCCTTAGGTTACTAGCCTAGGAATCCTAAGTCAGGTTGGGGAGCAGCGCTAACTGCTCCCCTTTAACGACTTAAAGCCATAACGATTTGGATACCACCACTTGCGTTACCCTACTCGCGTGGGCGTGGCATCCGACTGGTTCGTTGCGCCACCGCCAGCAACAGGTAAACAATGAAGAGATAGGCAACCGAAATCGGGAGGATGAGAAAGAGGCTGGAGTGATCCATAGGGCAACAGAGGCGAAGAAGCGGAGAGTTGAAGTCAGAATGCTGGACGATCGCTCCTATTTACAGCCGCTTAATCCATCCCAAGGCGAATTGATGCTGGCTAAATAGAAACCCATTTCTAGGAGAGAGCCTTCTGAAAGAGTGCCCTTGAAAGGCATAGCTTCGCTTACGCACCAACTTCACCAAACGTCTGCCTTTCATTGCCCGTATCCAGCCCTAGTCCTGGGTATTCCGTCACACACTTTTGATAGGTTGAAACCGTATCAAAATCGTTAAGTCAACTCTTTGAGGGGTGCAACCCCTCAAAACCATTGTGGCGGACTACTAGGAGCAGGTTTAGATTGGAAATGAATTGGCAGAAGCAGGTGATCGCTCTAAACCTCAGCGAGAACCACGCCTTTCTGGCTATCTTCGTATTTAATGATTTGTAATTCTTATTATTAAGACTAACACAGGGATGAAAGACTCTGACGAAGCTTTTAAATCTCAATGAACCCTTGCCAGTTGTGGATTTGAACATTTACCTCGATCAACAAAATAATTGAAACGAGAACTTTTATGTCTATAGACGAGTGGGTTAGCTTAAAATAGGTAGAGATTATTTAAAGTTTCGTAACTTTACCGCCTGAGTCGGATATCCATGACTTCAGCTACATCCCTTTTTTCTCCCGTTGAAGCAGATCTATGCATATTAATGGAGAATCTTAAAAGCCTTATTGGCGCGCGGCATCCCGTTCTTTACGCAGCAGCCGAACATTTGTTTGGAGCGAAGGGGAAGCGAGTTAGGCCGCGATCGTCCTGTTGGTTTCACGAGCAACCATGCTGGACCAGGAAATTACTGTACGGCACCGTAGGCTTGCAGAGATTACCGAAATGATCCATACGGCCAGCCTGGTGCATGACGATGTTGTAGACGAAGCAGAGTTGCGCCGTGGAGTACCCACTGTTCACAGTAGCTTCGGCAACCGCATTGCGGTCTTGGCAGGAGATTTTCTGTTTGCGCAATCGTCCTGGTATCTGGCAAATCTGGACAACCTGGAGGTCGTAAAGCTACTGTCTCAGGTGATTATGGACCTTGCTGAGGGAGAAATTCAGCAGGGCCTAAACCGATTCGCAGCTAATTTGACGATCGACGAATATATTCAGAAGAGCTATTACAAAACGGCCAGCTTAATTGCCAATAGCTGCAAGTCCGCAGCCGTGCTTAGCGAGAGTTCTGCTGACTTGGCAGAGCATCTCTACAGCTATGGTCGTCACATTGGTTTGGCCTTCCAGATCATCGATGATATTTTGGACTTCACAGGCTCAACAGAAGCGCTGGGCAAACCGGCTGGGTCGGACCTTAAGAGCGGTAATCTAACGGCACCAGTGCTGTATGCCTTAGAAGAAAACCGTTTCTGGAAGTGTTAATTGAACGGGAGTTTGCTCAACCGGGCGATTTGGAGCAGGCGATTGCGCTTATCAAAGATAGTCGCGGCATTGAGCGATCACGAGAACTTGCTACCCATCACACCCGTGCAGCGATCAACCACCTTTCGGACCTCTCACCGTCTGCCTCACGTCAGGCGCTGGTGAAATTAGCGGATTATGTTCTTAGCCGTCTTTACTGAGACCACAAAAATAAGCTGAAGCAAAGTATTCCATTGACGTTATGCACAGGAAATCCTATTAGCAAAACAAATAGTTTCTTTAGGATTCAATATCCTTTTCTCATAAAAATTTCCGTGTTGGCTGTCTCTTCTTTTACACAGATAGAAGTACGTAGTAGGAGTAGGTTTAGGAATAAGCTCATTCAAAATAAACGATGGAACTCCGGATAACTCGTTAAGTTTGCCGTTTGCTTGGTTATTTCATACATGTAGATGTTATTTAACTAGAACGAATATGAATGATACAAGTGCGTATGAACTGCAAATACAACTATCGCGATTTATGGTTATTGATAAACCTTCATAATTGCTGACTTGTGCTAAAGTTCATTTTTAAGTGGTTGAGGATATTTACTCTGAAAACCTTTTGATCTTTCACAATTGCTTTTGATCTTCCAGTATTAGCTGATAGCTATCAGGAGAAACGTTGTTGCGCATCAGCGCTCTTTCTAGTGAACACTCTTACAGCGTTTGACGCCTAAGCAGTTGAGTAATCTGCACAATAGCTAAGAGTTGAGTGATCTGGAAAGCTTTTGTATCAGCGTTCTTAGAAGTATCATCCTTCTGTACGTTCCACATGTTGGGAAAGAATTGGGTTTAGGAAAACCATAAGTCTAACCATAGGAAGGTGATAACAGTTTGAAGCACCATTCACATCTACTATTAGAGACTCGCTATTTCTTTCGACTGGAAGATGTGCTGCGATCGGATTCTTCTTATCCTGAGAATGTCCTACTTTTTTAACGCCTGACGATTGTCTTACGACTCCTGAAAACTCATTGTTTCCACCTGGAAATCGTTCCGTTTGTCAATAGTAGTTACAATCTAACCTCACAAAGCTATGTTGGTCTCAAACAGGAAGCGCATTGCCCTAATTTCAGTTCACGGTGACCCGGCAATCGAAATTGGTAAAGAAGAAGCCGGAGGACAAAATGTATACGTACGCCACGTTGGTGAAGCGCTTGCTAAACAAGGGTGGCAGGTTGATATGTTCACTCGCAGGGTGAACACCGAGCAAGCAGCAATTGTCGAACATGGTCCGCATTGCCGGACCATTCGTTTAATTGCTGGGCCTCAAGAGTTTATTCCACGAGATGAACTTTTGAGTTTTTGCCAGAGTTTGTCCAAGCATTTCTCTCGTTTCAGCAGCAGTTGGATGCGCCCTATAACCTAGTGCACACCAATTACTGGCTGTCGTCTTGGGTCGGCATGGAATTGAAGAAAAAGCAGCCCTTAAAGCAGGTTCATACCTATCACTCACTGGGTGCTGTGAAATATAAATCGATCCCAACTATTCCATTGATTGCTAAGACCCGTTTGGCTGTGGAAAAGACGCTTCTGGAGACGGCAGATAGGGTCGTAGCGACAAGTCCCCAAGAGAAGGAGCATATGCGATCGCTGGTTTCGTCCCATGGAAAGATTGACATCATTCCTTGCGGTACAAATGTGGCTCACTTCGGATCTGTTGATCGAGAATCAGCTCGTCAAACCCTAGGAATTGCACCGGACGAGAAGCTTGTCCTTTATGTTGGCAGGTTTGATCCGCGTAAAGGGATTGAAACGCTTGTACGGGCAGTTCATCGATCGGCGTCGCAAAAAACCGGAAAGTTAAAATTGATCATTGGTGGTGGCAGTCGCCCAGGACACAGCGATGGGTTAGAGCGTGAGCGAATTGAGGAAATTGTTGCCGAACTCAATTTAGAAGATATGGTTCAGTTTCCTGGCCGACTCTCACCAGAAGAGCTTCCAACCTATTATGCTGCCGCAGATGTAAGTGTCGTGCCGAGCCACTATGAGCCGTTTGGGCTAGTGGCGATCGAAGCGATGGCCTGCGGTACTCCGGTGATTGCGAGTGACGTTGGTGGTCTCCAGTTTACGGTAGTACCCGAGGAAACTGGATTGTTGGCACGTCCCAAGGATGATGGTGCTTTCGCGGAAGCAATCGATCGTATCCTGAGTGACTCGGAATGGCGTGATCAGTTGGGGCAGGCAGCAAAAGAACGAGTTCAGACCAAGTTTAGTTGGGATGGAGTTGCTTCGCAGTTGAGCCGTCTTTACAACCATTTGCTGGAGCAACCAGCGGTCGAAAAGACGCCTGCGGCATTGTCTCAAGTAAGTGCTTGAGTTAATCCAAAACGGATACTGTATAAGGCAAAGGTTTGAGGACTGAGGATGAAGCTAAAAGATACAACGATCGGCTCCTAAACTCAGTCCTTTTCACTGCTATGGGGCGCCGCTAGGCTCCGCTTGTCAGAGAAATTACTCCACAACCAATTCGCCCGCCTGCATTTCCAGTGGGCTGGCTGAAATCATCCTTCTTGGCGTGGAGGATGATGGCGTGGTTGGCGATCGCATACTTGCCATTGTTTAGGGCTAGCCCTGGAACCGTTTGGGCAAATGTCCCGGTCCCGTTGGGGGCAATCGAAATGTTGCCTAAGTCGCCAGCATGGGCATTAGCAAAGCCATCGGTAATGAGCTTTCCATGCTTGACCTTATCCGGATTGAAGTGCCCTCCGCTGCATTGCCTGCGTCACCGCAGCTTCCTTTTCATGAATATGAAAGCCGTGGGGTCCAGGTGGCACGTTTTGACGGATGCCTGAATTAATATCCCTTTCGCTGTTTCAGTGAAGTTGACCTTTCCGTTGAGTTGTGACTTACCGCTGGGATCGCTGATACTGGCTTGAGCTATGGACGGTTTGCTTGCTGAAGGTGTGCTTGTTGGAGATGCAGTCGCATCTCCCTGAACGATGCTGTTACAAGAGACTAACAGACTCAGAACAAGCGTAAGAACGAAAAACCGGACAATCCGAAGAATTGAGTTCATGGGGGACGCTCTAAACTGTTCCAATTTTAGGAAAGAATTGAGGAGTTCCGATCGAAATGAACGATTGCGACCGCTCACAGATGTCGTGGAACTCCGAGTATTTCTTGCGATCTTTACCTATTTCTAGGCCCAATGGCCTGAAATCCAGTTGGGCACTCTGCCGCCCCTGCACTGGGGAATGATGAGGGCATTTTGGGCAGAAAAGGTTTTGCTTCGCTGCTTTCACATAGGGTTGTGATTGTGGTTAAGTCATTGTTGCCGGGGATTTTTGCCACGTTAACAAACCCGATATAGGTCTTGATTCCAGCTTTTTAGGAATACCTGCGAGCATTGCCGCTTTGGTGCGATCGCGGTACAGGAAAATCCGATAGCGGTAATTTTTTGTTTCAGGTTTGATACCCAACCCTAAATCATTCAAATTGTTTGAAAATGCCCCTTTTCCAGATAATGTGCCTGTTCTGCCCGCATCATTGAGCTAACGTACTGCTTAGCTTCCGCCTGCAAGGGGCTGCCTCCGCATCGCCTCCGGTTTTAGACGTTTTCCCCATGCTGGCATTTTTGACATCTTTCAAGCTGGTTCCATCCAGCACCGCTTTTTCCAGGCTGGCATCCTTCAGTTCTGCCCCATCTAACACTGCATTCTTGAGATTGGCACAGGTTAAAACCGCACCTGTCAGGTCAGCGCCCGTAAAATCTGTTCCACTCAAATTGCCGCTATACAGGAGTGCATTTCTCAGATTGGCTCCTCGTAGTTTGCTGTTGCTTAAATCGGCAAAGGCCAGACGAAAACCATACCGCTCCATCTCCTTCAAGTCGGAACCCCTCGTGTTATAACACTGTTCGTACCGCATGGAGGCAGCTCCAAAAATGGCCCACAGACTTTCGTAGCTACGGCTTTGAGGAGATGACGATTTAATTCCTGACAGGGTTGTGTAGCTCAAATTGGCGTTGCTTAAGTCCACGCCTTGCAGCGCTACCCCAGTCAAATTGGTACGGCTCAGGTTCACCCCTTGCAAATTAGCGCCGCTAAAGTTGTTGTCCAACAGGGTGACGTCTTTTAGATAGGCTCCACTCAGGTTGGCTTGACTAAAGTTGGTATTTTCTAATGTAGCAAGGTACAAGTACGCTCTCGTTAAGGTCGCACTACTCAAATCTGCGTCGGTGAGATTGGCAGACCCTAAATTTGCGCTCGACAGGTTTGCGCTCTTAAGGTTGCTGTTGATCAAGTTGGCACCAAATAGATTGGCACTGTGCAGATCTGCTCCGCTCAAATCACAGTTTGGGCACTGATTGGTTTTAAGAAGCTGATTGACCTGATCGGGGTTGGCAGCGATCGACTGTTTTCCAAGTCCAAAACGATTAACAGAGCCGCGCCTGCCAAAATTTTTGTATAACTCATAACCCGCTCTACACATACGGCGTTCCGATTTTATCCTTCTGTAGAGTTCTGCTCCTATAGCAATCCTACTGGGGTTGCGATGGGTATAGCTGAGTTCCACAATTTTTACAAAAATGGGCGTCCGCATCGTGCAATGCCAGTTGGCAAGTTGGGCAAACAATTTGCACTTGGTTAGCGGTTTTGACGAGTCGCTTGACCAGATCCCCCAGTTGCCAGGGAATTAATGCAATTCCGGTCATGATCATCAAAATTGTAAGTAGACGACCCGTTTGGGATATGGGCGTTACATCCCCAAAGCCAACCGTTGTCATCGTGGCAACGGAAAAATAAACTGCATCCAAGAATGTGCTGAAATCCTTGGGGTTAATAGGGTGCTCAACCTGGTAAATTAATCCAGAGTAAACAAAAATAATGACAAATAGTGTCAGAAGAATGCGGGCGACGATAGCGCTGTCTTCACTGGTGATGTAGCCAAAGATTGTCCGACCTTCATTAACCGGATCAGTCGTAAGATCCTAAACCACCGGAAAACACGAATAAATTTGCTATTCAAAACGCCAATTAGAAACGGCAGGATTGCCAATAGATCAACGATCGAGTTCAGGCTGAGAAGAAAATGCAGCCGATTTTCCGCGCACCACAAACGCAGTAGATACTCGACAACAAAAATCAGCAAAATTCCTTGGTCGATCGCATCTAACTGCATTCGCAATGAGTCTGAAATTGGATACGTCTCCACAACAAAAATCGCAGAGGAAAGCAATACTAACCCCGCGATTAACAGGTTGATGGCCTTTCCTACAGGTGTTTCAATATCTTCCAGGTAGAAGCCAATTTTTTGTTGTACTTGCTTAAGCTGTATGTGCGTGTCCATCACCCGTTGTTCATCGCCTATTGTCTAATGCTTATTGCCAATTCCTAACCCCTCCCACTGCATTCTGTTAAATCATCTCTATGGGATAAGATAACGAGGCAAACGTGAACAGTAGGTATGTGGGGAAAGCCCGGTGGTTTTGCTGCCTCAACGTTACTCCCTTGGCAGGTTGTACTTCTGTTTCCCAAGAGTAACGGGTAGGAGCAAAAGAGTCCGGCGCTGTGCCGCAGCTGTAAGGTGAAAAGCAACAGCGGCCAAAGGTGCAACGATCTATTCTCGCCCTTTGTCCTTCTCTTTTCATTAAGCCAGAATGCCTGCATCCTACCTATTCACTCTATTTCCTGCGCTGCACGGGAACGGAGTCTTACCCATGTTAATTTCAGATTCCCATTCATTAGTTTCTCAAAACCATTTGGATACCCAATCACCTCAACTACCGCCTTTACCGCTTCTTCGTCCATTACTGCTGATTGGACACGGCACCCGTGATGCAGAAGGAAGGCAGAGTTTACTTGACTTTGCGCAAGCTTACCATGCGCTAGATTCTAGCCGTCCTGTGTTGCCCTGTTTTCTGAGTTAACAGGACCCACCATTCAGGATGGGGTAGATCAATGTGTTGAGCAGGGCTACACCGAATTTTCGGTGCTGCCTGTACTTCTCTTCGCGGCACGCCACAACAAGTTTGACGTAACCAATGAACTCGATCGGGCAAGATTACGGCACCCTCAGGTAACCTTTCACTATGGGCGTCATTTTGGCATTACGCCTGGAATTATTGACTTATGGCGATCGCGCCTGAGTGAACTGGACCAACCACACCGTAATCCAGCCGCGGTTACCCGTGAGGAAACGGTTCTTCTTTTCGTTGGTCGTGGTTCCAGTGACCCCGACGCCAATGGGGATGTTTGCAAGCTGGCCCGCATTCTTTGGGAGGGAAGTGGCTATCACACGGTCGAAACCTGCTTCATTGGAATTACCCACCCCCGTTTAGAGGAAGGGTTCCGCCGTGCCCGCCTTTTTCGCCCCAAACGTATCATTGTATTGCCCTACTTCTTGTTTACGGGGTTGTTGGTCAAGAAGATTTTTGACATAGCGGCCCAGCAACAGCAGCAATATCCAGAAACGGAAGTCATCTGCTTGCCAGAAATGGGCTTACATCCTCAACTGTTTTCAGTTCTGCGTGAGCGAGAGATTGAGACTCAATTGGGACAGGTCCAGATGAATTGTGAGATGTGTAAATTCCGATTGGCCGCTGTTTCCAATGGCCATTCCCACCATGACCATTCCCACGGCTCTCACCATCATCATGAGCATCACCACGGGCATAGCCACCATTCCCATGACCATGACCACCCCCATCCCGTTGAAGATCCCTATGCTGATTTAGAGCAGTACCACCAAAAAATTTGGCAAGCACCCTGAGACGATTACAAGTGTCGAGTTGTGAGTTATGAGTTGATAGACAACAGTTAATACTCGACTCACAAACTCAATGCCCAAAATATAGATAGCAGCACTCTAGACGATTCCTATGTCCCAAGAATTATCAGTGGGCGATCGCGTCCGTATTATTGCCTTGCCACCTTACGTCAAAACTGCCGACCCAATGCCAATGTTGCGCCCTCCTACAGTAGTCAATTTGGGAGAAGAGGGGTAGTTATCGATCGACGACCAGGCGGTTTTTGGAGTGTCCACTTCGCGTCAGGAAACTATTTGTTAGACAGTCGCTATTTGGAAGTCATTGCGGAAGCAACATAAAAAATAATGGTGCTTCTGGTTGAGTAAATTGCACTTTGGAGCATGAATTAAATAACATCAAACATATCGGTTGCACAGGCGAAGCATTTAGCAGATAGCTGTGATTGACTGTAAGGCTTTTTGCCCCAATGCTTCGCCTGTACCAAATCTCGAACCTATCAATCCCTACTCCTTAGCTGGTTGTTATGTAGGTTGTTAGTTATAGCGATCCTAAATGGTTTGTCAGAAGAGTTTTCATTGAAACCCTTTCTCACAAGGTCTCTAAATCTCACAGCTAATTTAGGGCTGCGGTATTTTTATTCTGTTGTTAGTTATTGACCAAATACACATGATTCATAGCACCCGATGAGAGTAATCTGTCATTCTGACTCAGCACTACCCAATCAAATGGTTGACGAATTTGTGCTCGAATCTACTAGCAACTGAATACAAATTCTTAACAAGAAATTTAAGTGTTAACCCTCAAAAGAACAATTGTTAACCCTCAAAAGAACAATTTCTTCTGATTCAGTAAAACCACATAGGCTACCACAGTTTTTTGAGGGGATCAATAATCTTTTAAGAATTAGTCTAAGTATCGTTAGTGAAAAACCTGATTTGGGCAGACTAGCTATGCCATTCAAGGATAATAGCTATGCCGGACATTGCAGGGAACTCACTAGGGACAGCTACCCAGATTTATCTAAAATCCAGTGTCCAAAACTTTCCAGACACCGTCACTCCTGCCGCCAACGATTACTACCGCTTCAACCTGAGTAATCGCAGCAGTTTCAACCTGTCTCTAACGAACCTCACGGCTGACGCAAACGTTACGCTGCTTGATAGCACAGGAAACCCGCTTAGCATCAATGGAGTCCCGCAAACTTCCAGCAATCCAGGCAGATTTGCTGAATCTATCAATACAACCCTTGATGCCGGAACCTACTACATTTTGGTTTCCCTTGGCAACTCCACAGGCAATGCAGATTACAGCCTGAATATTGCTATCAACAATAATCTCACCTCCGACATTCTCTGGCGTAACTACGCTACTGGGCAAGATGGTGTCTGGTTGATGAATGGCGTTTCGCGGAGTGCCTACGCCTCTCTACCAACAGTCTCAAGCTTAAATCAGAAGATTCAGGGAGCGGGAGACTTTAATCAAGATGGCCAGACAGACATTGTTTGGCGCGATTATGCGAACGGGGATAATCTTGTCTGGTTGATGAATGGTATTTCGCGCACTACCACGGTTTACATTAAGGCTGTCACCGATCCCAACTGGCAAATTGTAGGAGTGGGAGATTTTAACGGAGACAGCAAATCAGATCTTGTTTGGCAGAATCAGTCCAGTGGTCAGAATCTTGTCTGGTTGATGAATGGATTAAACTTCAGCACATCCATTTATCTACCTTCTGTCACGGACCCTAATTGGGAAATAAACGGCGTTGGGGACTTTAACGGAGACAACAAATCAGATCTCGTCTGGCGCAATCAATCAACAGGCCAGGATTTGATCTGGTTGATGAACGGTACTACCTTAAGCTCAAAAATCTTTATCAAGCCTGTGAACGATCCAAACTGGTCGATCCAGGAACAGGCGATTTTAATGGAGATGGAAAAACCGATATTCTCTGGCGAAATTTCTCGTCCGGTGACAACATTGCCTGGCTGATGAATGGGGCAACATTTGGTTCAGCCATACCGCTCACCAATGTATCAGACACAAACTGGCGATCGCTCTCACCTTTTACCAGAACCAATTCCCCTTCTCCCATTGATGTCGCAGGAGACACCCTTACAAATGCCTTTAATATTGGTAACAACCTGACTGGCAGCGGTACCTATCGCGATTTTGTAGGAGGAACCGATGCCAGCGATTTCTACCAATTCACATTGGGTACAGCTAGCAACATTGGCCTATCCCTTGCTGGGCTGACCTCAAATTTAGATCTGCGTCTGTTTAGCAGCAACGGCACTGTTTTACAAAGCTCAACCCTAGGCGGTACAAACTCCGAATCCATCAGCAGCACCCTAAGTGCGGGTACCTATTATGTCCAGATCTCTCCAACCACTGGCAGCAGCACCTATTCGTTAAATCTGGCTGTCAATAATCTGCCTGTTTTAGCGACGCACAATCCGCTGTCCGTGACTGAGGGAAATGCTGCGACCATTACTAACAGCATTTTGCGGGTTACAGACAACGATAACACCCCAACCAGTTGACCTATACGCTTGGCAGCTTGCCCTCGAAGGGAACTCTTCTGCTGAACGGCGCGGCTCTTTCCACAGGAGCAACGTTTACACAAGCAGATATTGACGGTGGTACAGCCCTCCGCTACCAGCATGACGGCAGTGAATCCTTGACAGATGTGTTCAGTTTCACCGTATCAGATGGTGTCGGTGGCACACTCAGTACGAGTACCCTCAACATCGCCGTTACTCCCGCCAACGATCCACCCGTGATCACAATCCCTTCAGGGAATCAGTCAGCCGATCAGGGTGCAAATTCAGCAATTTCTGGAATTAGCATTGCCGATCCGGATGCTGACCCCAGCAAGGTAAGCGTTACGCTTTCTGCTGCCAATGGCGTTCTTTCCCTTGGGTTTAAGACAGGGTTGAACTTCTCGCAAGGTACGGGAAGTCAGGATGGAACGATGATTTTCACTGGCTCGTTGAGCGATATCAATAATGCTCTCAGTTCACTAATCTATAAGAGTAATTCCTCCTTTAAGGGGATAGATACCGTCTCTGTCAGCGTGAATGACAATGGCAATACAGGGGTTGGTGGCCCGTTATCAGACAGTAAGTCGATCGCCGTCACGGTTACTCCCATCAACAAAGCACCTGTCATCACCCTGCCCTCTTCCCAATCAGCAACGGAGGATACCAGCCTAACGATTTCGGGAATTAGCATTGGCGATGTCGATGGCAACGGCGGGGATGTCACGGTTAGTCTAACGGCAGTAAATGGAACCCTCTCTCTCGGCTCCACTTCGGGAATCAAATTGCTGACGGGAACTGGTTCGCAGGACAAAAACATCACATTTACTGGAACCCTGGCTTCAGTAAACACAGCCTTAAATAATCTGATCTACCTGGGCAGTAAGGACTTTAACGGGGCAGACTCTATCACGATCGAGGTAAATGATAGCGTCCTTACCGGAAACGGCGGAATTCCCTATCCGACACGAAAACTCTGGCGATCAATGTAAATCCGGTCAATGATGCACCCGTGCTAACGGTTCCAGGAACCCAATCTGCTAATGAAAATACAAATCTGCGAGTCACCGGAATTAGCATTACGGATGTTGATGCGAGCAATGGCACCGTACTGGTTAGCTTGTCAGCGGCAAGTGGAACATTATCCCTCACTTCAACAACGGGATTAACGTTTACAAGCGGTAACGGCAATCAGAACGCCAGCATGATTTTCAGCGGCACGCTAGCAGCGGTTAACAGTGCGCTAACTAGCCTTATTTATCGGGGCAATGCCAACTTCAACGGCACAGACACGATTAATCTCAGCGTTAATGATAACGGCAACACGGGGTCTGGAATTGCGTTGAGCGACAGTAAGACGATCGCGGTCAACGTTTTAGGGGTGAATAATGCGCCCGTGATCACGGTGCCGCTAGCTCCATCGGCAAATTCAGGGTCGAATCTGGCGATCGGGGTGTTAGCATCAGTGACCCGGATGTGGGCGGTGGTCTCATGAAAGTGACTATTGCAGCCGCAAATGGTGTTCTTTCTATTCCTACGGCAGGTTTAACCCTTACTCAAGGTAATGGCAACCAAAACAGCAGAATTACCTTTGAGGGAACGCTTGCAGCCATTAACAGCGCCTTAGCCAACCTGGTTTATCGCAGCTTCCCCGGCTTCACTGGGTTTGAAACCATCACCATCAGCGCAAACGATGAAGGTAATTCAGGTATTGGTACGTCACTTTCTGACACCAAGACACTCTTTGTAAATGTGGGAGGTGCGATTAACAATCCGCCCACCGCCAACAGCGATACCTATAGCACTGTTCGCAATAGCCCGCTTAGCGTCCCAGGGACAGGGGTTCTGTCAAACGATACCGATACCGATGGTCCCTCCCTTAGCGCCAATCTGGTCGATCTGCCAACTCAAGGAAGCCTTTCTTTAAGCCCTACAGGGTCATTCACCTACACGCCCAATGCTAACTTCACGGGCACTGATACCTTCACGTATCGGGCAACCGATGGCATTAGCAATTCCAACCTCGCTACCGTTACTATCTCGGTTACGGCTCCTGTCAACAACGCTCCTGTTGCTAATCAAGACAGCTTCAGCTTCAACGAAAACACCTCATACAGTAACAGCGTTTTGTTGAATGATACGGATACAGAAGACAGCAAGCCACAAACAGCACAGCTCGTCACGGGACCTACTCATGCTCTAAGCTTTGCGCTTAACGCTGACGGCAGCTTCAACTACACACCAGCGGCGAACTACAACGGCACCGATAGCTTTACCTACATCGCGAAAGATTCGGCAGGAGCAAGTTCCAACACAGCGACAGTTAACCTTACCATTAATCCGGTTAACAGTGCTCCGATCGCTAACGCTGATAGCTTTAGCGTCAACGAAGATACGGCATTGAGCAACAACGTTTTGAGTAACGACAGCGATGTGGAAGACAGCAAGCCACAAACAGCACAGCTCATCACGGGACCTACTCATGCTCTGAGCTTTGCGCTAAATGCTGACGGCAGCTTCAACTACACACCAGCGGCGAACTACAACGGCACCGATAGCTTTAGCTACATCGCGAAAGATTCGGCAGGGGCAAGTTCCAACACAGCGACAGTTAGCTTGACGGTTAACCCAGTCAATGATGCTCCCGTTGCAGTAGACGATAGCTATACGGTTAGTACAGGCGGCACATTGAACAACAACGTTTTGAGCAACGACAGCGATGTGGAAGACAGCAAGCCACAAACAGCTCAACTTGTTACGGGGCCAACCAATGCTCAAAACTTTGTTTTGAATCCTGACGGAACGTTCAGCTACACTCCCAAAACTGGAGTAACGTCTGACAGCTTCACCTATGCTGCAAAAGACTCAGCAGGAGCAACCTCTAACACGGCAACCGTTTCCATTAATGTCAGCAGTTTGCCAAACAATTCGCCTGTTGCAGCCGATGACAGCTTTAGCGTCAACGAAGATACGGCATTGAGCAACAACGTTTTGAGTAACGACAGCGATGTGGAAGACAGCAAGCCACAAACAGCACAGCTCATCACGGGACCTACTCATGCTCTGAGCTTTGCGCTGAATGCTGACGGCAGCTTCAACTACACACCAGCGGCGAACTACAACGGCACCGATAGCTTTAGCTACATCGCGAAAGATTCGGCAGGGGCTAGCTCTGGTACTGCAACGGTCAATCTGACTATCAATCCAGTTAATGACGCTCCCGTTGCAGTAGACGATAGTTTCCCCTCCTTCAACGAAGACACTCCCTTTAGCGGAAACGTTTTGAGCAATGATACCGATGTGGAAGACGGCAAACCACAGGCGGCTCAACTCATCACTGGACCCACTCATGCCCTTAGCTTTGCGCTTAATCCTGACGGTAGCTTCAACTACACTCCTGCGGCTGACTACAACGGCAATGATATCTTTACGTACGTTGCTCAAGACTCTACAGGTTTAGGATCAAACACTGCTACGGTTACGTTGTCGATCGCCCCAGTCAACGATTCTCCCATCGCCAATTCGGACTCTTATCGAGCTTTAACCGATACGGCATTAAATGTAACCGTAGGGAATGGTGTTCTGGTTAATGACACTGATGTAGATGGCCCCTCCTTAAGTGTGGTTGCTGCTGTTACCACCACTGCCAATGGGGAGGCGTTACCCTTAATGCAGATGGATCGTTTACCTATACTCCTCCAGCAGGCTTTAATGGCACCGATAGCTTTACCTATCAGGCAACCGATGGCACATTAACCTCTAATTCAGCTACGGTTAGCCTCAGCGTTGGTCCTGATGCTGCACCGATCGCAGTTGATGATAGCGATAGTCGCTATCGAACCTCACCAGGTACAGCATTAACAGTCGCCGGAGTATTTGGAGTGCTGGCGAATGATACAGATTCAGACGGCCCAGGATTGACTGCTGTTGCAGGGGTCAAAACAAGCGCCAATAACGGTAACGTTACTCTCAATACGGATGGGTCGTTTGTCTACACTCCCAAAGCGGGCTTTACAGGCACCGATACGTTTACCTATCAGGCAACGGATGGTTTGCTGACCTCCAATTCCGCAACAGTCACCGTCGTCGTCAGCACCAATTCACCGCCTGTTGCTGTAGACGATAACAGTAGCCTTTACCGAACCGCTACGAATACGCCTCTCAACGTCACCACTCTGGATGGGGTACTTCAAAATGACAACGATGGCGGCGATGGTCCGGGATTGAGCGCTGTTGCAGGGGTCAAAACAAGCGCCAACAATGGTACCGTTACCCTCAATAATGATGGGTCGTTTGTCTACACTCCTAAAGCGGGCTTTACAGGCACCGATACGTTTACCTATCAGGCAACCGACGGCATTGATACCTCTAATTCGGCTACCGTATCTGTCGTTGTTTCTGCAAACGCACCGCCGACAGTTCAAAATGATTCCGGTTACACCGCGATCGCGGGTTCAAAGCTTACCGTCAGTTCTGCCGTTAGCATACTAAATAATGACTCAGATGGCGGCGATGGTCCGGGATTGAGCGCTGTTGCAGGGGTCAAAACAAGCGCCAACAATGGTACCGTTACCCTCAATAATGATGGGTCGTTTGTCTACACTCCTAAAGCGGGCTTTACAGGCACCGATACGTTTACCTATCAGGCAACCGACGGCATTGATACGTCTGGGGCTGCCACTGTCACTATTAACGTGGTAACAAACTCAGCGCCGATCGTTGCAAACGACTCCTACACGACTACCGTTAACAAAACTTTGACGGTGCCAGCCAGCGGTATTCCAAATGTGCTTGCAAATGATACGGACGTCGATGGAAACACCCTCAGCGTTCTCCCCATTAGCCTACCAACGCACGGCAGCCTTCTAATTAACAATGACGGCTCCTTCACCTATACCCCCAACACCAATTACCTGGGGCTTGATTTTTCACCTACCGGGCGAATGACGGTTTTGTAGACTCAGCAAACCTGGCCACAGTAACGCTAAGCGTTGTTGCAAATGCGGCACCGATCGCCAATCCTGATAGCTACAGCGTCAACCGCAACAATGTGATTACGGTTTCGGCTGCCAGCGGCGTGTTGAAGAATGATGTTGACACCGATCCACTCACTGCTAGCATTGTCACCAATCCCACAAATGGAACCCTTAACCTGAGTAGTGATGGTTCCTTTGTTTATCGCCCCAATACGGGCTTTAGTGGGCCAACTGATACCTTTGTCTATCGAGCTAGTGATGGCAGCCTCAACTCCAGCCCAGCAACCGTTACCGTTAGTATCAAAACCAGCAGCACTCCCCAACCGCTAATCCTGACACTTACAGCGTGAATGCAAACAACACGCTGACCGTTTCATCAAGTGCAGGAGTTCTGAAGAATGATACCGATCCGGAGGGCGACAACCTCTCGGCCAGTGTCGTAACCGGACCCGGTAAAGGCGTCGTTAACCTGAGTGCCGATGGTTCGTTTACCTATACCCCGAATGCCAATGTTACAGGGACCGACACTTTCGTTTATCAAGCTAATGATGGTTTAGGTAACTCCAATCCGGCAACGGTCACGGTCACGATCGGTGCCGTCAACAATGCGCCTGTCGTTAGCGTACCGGGGAGCCAAGTTGTATTCCGCAATACCGATCTGGTGATTGGGTCCGGGTTGAGCATTAGCGATGTGGATGCGGGCAACAATCCCGTACTGGCAACGCTAACTGCCGCCAGTGGCAGCCTATTCCTCAGCACCACAACAGGACTAACTGTTTTGGATGCGGATGGTGACAAGAGTGTTGTGGTTAAGGGCAGCATTGCCAGTATTAATGCTGCACTGACTAACCTTACCTACCGTCCCGATACTGGCTTTGCAGGATCCGATGACATCAACATTGTCGTAAATGATCAAGGTTTCACAGGTAATACGGGGGCTAAGACAGGTACGGGAGATATTGTTGTGAATGTCACGACTGGCCCAAGCATTGTTACGGATATTAACCAGACTCAAAATGGGGCCGGAACGGGAACGAACTCTTCTACTCCCACCAATTTCATATCCTCGGGTAGTGTGGTGTATTTTGCTGCGACTGATGGTGTCAATGGCGTCGAGTTGTGGAAGAGTGACGGCTCTGCGGCTGGAACCACCCTCGTTAAAGACATTAATCCAACCTTGGGAGGATCTTCATCGCCAAAGAATCTCACCATCGTGGGTAACACTCTGTTCTTCACGGCCAGTGATTCGACCAACGGTGTGGAACTCTGGAAAACAGACCTGATTAACGGAACCACCTCAATGGTGAAAAACATCAGTCCTCTGTCAGGTAGTTCAAGTCCCTCCAATCTTGTCAATGTCAACGGCACGTTATTCTTCCGTGCAAATGATGGCAATGGGATCGCTCTTTGGAAAACCGATGGAACCGACGTTGGAACTGTGAAGGTGGGAGCATCGGCAGGATATAGCCAACCGGGCAGTTTGACATCTGGCGGCACAACCCTCTACTTTACGGCCAGCAACGGTTCCCAGCTATGGAAGACAGATGGAACAGATGCAGGGACAGTATTGGTGAAAGATTTGGGTTCCACTGCTGGAATGACAAGTTTGACCACGATCGGTAGCACCCTATTCTTCACGGCTAGTGACAGTAAAGGCATTGAACTGTGGCGGAGTGATGGCACCAGCGGCGGTACAACCCGCATTTCAGACATCAATACTGGGGCAAATAGTTCCAGCCCCAGCAGCTTGTTAAATCTAGGTGGAAATCTCTACTTTGTTGCGAGCAATGGTACCAGCTATGGTTTGTACAAGAGTAGCGTTGGCGGAACGGTTGCATTGGTGCAAAGTCTACCGTCGGCTGGTCAGTCGCCTACTAGCCTAACGACCGTCGGATCTAACCTCTTCTTTGTCGTTGATGCAGGGACCAGCACTACGCCAGATCTCCAGCTTTGGAAGAGTAATGGCTCAACTGCTGCGATCGTCAAGGCTATTAATCCAACAGGGAATGCCAATCCAGCGTCATTAACGAACGTCAATGGCGTGTTGCTATTCACCGCAAACGATGGCAGCACTCGGATCTGGCAGAGCGATGGAACTAGCGCGGGCACTGTTCCAGTGAGTGCTGCCTTTACGGGAGCAGCTCCCAGCAACCTGACTGCCGCTGGTAGCAGACTTTTCTTCACTGCCGACACGACGGCGACTGGCACAGAGTTATGGGTTCTCTAGTATGGGCAATGGCCTATCACCTATCGCCTATAGATATGAGTCCTAAGTGAGTTTCGCTCACAAAGCAAATGGGATCGCTATAGTATTGGGATAGTTTAATTCAGCAACCGATTCAGCAATTCCGCCTGACGCTGTAGACTCATGACAATCCATCCCAATTCACCTGAAACGGGTTCCACCTCTGGGCGAGATGGAATGTCGATCGATGATCGTTTACCAGAAAATACGCTAAGCAGTGGTAATGGGGACAGGACATCTGAGATTGATGTCTTATCTTCTGCAACTGGATTGGCGGCTGTTAGTCCATCAGCTACGGCTGGTTACGCGATTTCAGAGCAGACTGCAGAAAGACCGGCCACACCCCCTGCGCGTCCTCAAATTTCTGTAGTCAATCAACGCTTAACCGCATTTGCGGTGATTTTGGCGGCGATCGTGCTTTTGTTAGTCGGTCTATTCATCGGAAATATTCTGTTCCAACTGGTAGGCTCAGCGGTTGCCCTCTTCATCTGCGTCAACATTCTCTGGAATCCCTTGCGACGAGCTATTTATCAGTGGGCTTCCGAGCCAGAGTCAGCGGTTCTAGTTGCCAGCTTGTGTGGATGTATAGCTCTATTGGGAGTGCTGAAGCTGCTGGGTGGCGATCGCCTGTTGGCTTACTGGTACAGCCAGTTGAACTGGGATGCGGTTGGCGCGTTGGGCGAAGTATTTGGCGCATTAGGCCAGATTTTGATTGCGATCCTGGCGGTTTATATTGCATGGCGGCAGTACATCATTGAAAAGGATTTGACCACCCAGCAAAACATCATTACCCAACAGCAGACGATCGACAGCTATTTTCAAGGAATTTCAGAGTTGGTTTTGGATGAGGAAGGATTGCTGGAAGACTGGCCCCAGGAACGGGCGATCGCAGAAGGACGCACCGCAGCTATTCTTGGCAGTGTAGATGCGGGCGGCAAAGCCAAGGTGATCCGGTTTCTCAGTTGTGCCCGACTCCTGACACCTCTGAAGCGCGATCAGCGGCTTGGGCGGGCTATTCTCGACGGGGAAGGTGGCTATTTGGAAGACCGCGAGTATGGGCTGAAGGTTATCGATCTGGGAATCATGTTGGCTGGGGCTAACTTATCAGGAACAGATTTGCGCTGGACTGATTTGAGCGAAATTAACTTGATTCGGGCGAACTTGAGCTATTGCGATCTGGTGAAGTCTAATTTTTCACGCACAATTCTGTCCCAATCCAGCTTAAAAGGGGCTGATTTGAAGGGAACCCAATTTTTCTACGGAAATCCAGACATTGCCTCCCCGCAGCCGTACCACACCTCCCAACTACGAAACAGGTCAATGTACCGGAGCAGTCATTGAGGATACTGACTTTACAGATACCCAGTTGTCTCCAGATCAGCGTTATTATTGCTGTGCTTGGGGAGGCTCAAAACCAGAAGCACGATCGCTGGTGGTTGTGAGGGCATCCCCAATAAGCTGGGACGTTGAGATTCTAGCGTTTGCGCTTTGATTTTGGACTAGGCTAAAGTTCATCTCCAATCCAAGCGTTGACCCAAAAATTGGCTAAACCATGCTGCCCACGTATTCATTTATTATTCCGGTCTATAACGAGGAAGCGACCCTAAACGAGCTTTATTACCGCATCAGTGCCGTGATGGATCGGATGGATGGCCCGGTAGAGTTGATTCTGGTAAACGATGGAAGTCACGATCGTTCCCTGAAGCTGATGCGCGACCTGCACGCGAAAGATCCTCGCGTTTGCTATCTCAGTTTTGCCCGTAATTTTGGGCATCAAATTGCTGTCACGGCTGGCTTGAATTTTGTTCGAGGTCAGGTTGCCGTAATTCTGGACGCGGATTTGCAAGATCCTCCCGAACTCATTCCCTGATGGTCGAAAAGTGGCGTCAAGGGTACGAAGTTGTTTACGCGCAACGAACCCAACGGCATCGGGAAGGCTGGTTTAAGCGCTTCACCGCTTATGTGTTTTATCGGTTGCTGAGGAAACTGGCGGATGTAGACATTCCCACGGACACGGGTGATTTTTGCTTGATGGATCGGCGGGTGATTGATATCCTTAATGCCATGCCAGAGCGTAACCGTTATCTGCGAGGTCTGCGATCGTGGATTGGCTTCCGACAAACCGCCATTCCATTTGAACGGGAACCCCGGTTTGCTGGAGAAGTCAAATACACCTTCCGCAAATCCTTTGGTTTGGCTGTGAACGGGTTGGTTTCCTTCTCCAAAGTCCCCTTGCGGATTTCAACCTATCTAGGGCTTTTCGCGGCAGCCATTGCTGTACTGATGGCAATTCTAGTGGTGTACTGGCGAGTTTCTTACCCGACCTCACCGTTGACCGGCTACGCAGTAATTTCGAGCGCAATTTTTTTCTTGGGGCGGTTCAGCTGTTTAGCATTGGCATTCTGGGTGAATACGTTGGGCGCATTTATGAAGAAGTCAAAAATCGCCCGCTTTACACCCTGGAAGAGATTGCAGGTTTTGCGTTTGAGGGGCGGGAGTCGCGAGTTGGGAGCCGCCAGGAGTTTTGAGCGTTTAGGTGAGTAAGGAAAATTGACGTGCCTTCTGCGTTTACAGATGGTGCTGACGATACATATTACTGGCAGCGCGATGAACTAGGGAGTGGCGGTAAACAAGCGCCCCAAATCGTCGGCGTAGCCACCCCAATAACGCAAGCGACAGGATATCTCTGAGCAAGACAGGTATTGAGAACCTGCATTTCGCGGCGAAACAGGCCAGTATCTGTCAGAGCGAGTTTGCCAAGCCGATCGCCCACATGGGGGTCAACGCCCGCATCGTAAAACACTAGGTCGGGCTTCACCTGAGACAACAAGTCCGGTAAATAACGGTCCAGGGTTTGGAGATAGCCGTCGTCCTGCATGCCTTCTGGTAACGGCACATCCAGGTCACTCTGCTGTTTTGTGCCCGGAAAGTTCACGTCACAATGCATTGAAAATGTGAAAACACGCGGTTCGTCTTGAAGATATGGGCTGTGCCATCCCCTTGATGCACATCTAAATCGACGATCAGAATCTTTTGCACCAGTGCCCAATCAAGCAAAAGACGTGCGGCGATCGCCATATCGTTAAAAATGCAAAACCCCGAACCATAGCTGGGGAAGGCATGATGAGTTCCTCCAGCCGTATTGCACGCTAACCCATACTGTAGTGCAAGCTTGGCGGTAAGAATGGTGCCACCAACAGCCACACAGGTTCGATTGACAAGGGCACGACTCCAAGGTAATCCATTCGGCGTTGTGCCTTCGAATCAAGGGTTCCTTCACAATAGGCCTGAACGTAGTCTGGGGTATGAACCTGTTCAATCCATTCTTGGGAGGGCGTTCTGGGCTGTGGACCTGTTGCTGAGTGATCACCTCATCTGCCAAAAGCATCTCGTAAAGCATCCGGAACTTAGGCATGGGGAACCGATGGCTTGAGGCAGCGGCGCAACGTAGTCTGGATGGTAGGCGATCGGTAAATCTACAGTCAAACGATGCAATACTCCATTTGAGAACGAAAATTGGCAGATAAAAATTAAACAAATTCATCGTTGCTTCTTTCAGTAGCTTACTTCCTCCGACATAGTTCATTTACCTCAAACGTTACCTATCCTGGTTGTGCTAGGATGCAATACTCAAGGTATCTGCCAATGGCCTCGCTGGCTATTATTGAAGTGAACAGGATATTTTTTGAAGTAGATGTGGATCTAAAAGGTAAGGATGTGCGGCGTTAGTCGCCATCGTTAACAGCTCCAAAATCATTATGATTTGTGCACCACCAAATAGATCAGGGGTGAGTCAAGTTTAGGGCGACATCTGGCTTGATGACAGTGAAAGGGGCATTTTGCCAGTATTACCTGCATCAGGTGTTTGGACTAAGCTTGCATGTATAGATCCTGTTCGCACGGATTTTGTTTGTGCAGATTGTATTCATGTAGCTAGAGCGTGTGTTTGGCAGCGTTCTTGACTCGTACGGGTGCATTTCTAGCTACAGAAAAATTGTCAGGAACTTTTCTGATGACAATTTTGATCTGGAAAAATAGGACGGCTTTGCTGAGGTTGCCCAAATGGTTTCGAGAAAAACTGGAACATCTATAGTCGCGATGTTTGTAACGGCATCAATTTGGGGAAGTGGTGCATTTTTATTTCCAGGTGCAGTTCGTGCAGAAACCCCTTGAATCGTGCGATCGTCCAGTCTTTGCGAAATACGGTTCGTCTGCTTCTACAAAATCAGCGGCCACGTCCTGCAAAAGTTCGGGATGCCATGGTTCCTGGAGATGCCCTATCAACGGCCCGTTCTTCTTTGGCAGAGTTGCGTTTTAATGATGGTTCTTTGGCAAGGGTCGGGGAACAGGCGCTATTTCAGTTCATATCCAATACGCGCACCTTTCGCCTAGATAATGGGACGGTCTTGCTGCTAATTCCACCAGGTCGGGGACGGACGCGCGTTCAAACGCCGAATGCCGCAGCGGGTATTCGAGGGTCTGCGCTCTTTGTTCGGTATCTTCCTGATTCTCAAACCACGATCGTTGGCGCATTAACGCAAAGTGGAATTGAGGTGTCGAACAGCAAACAGACTCAAACGCTGCCCTTAAATGCGGGTCAAATGGCCGTCATTGTCAAAGATAGAATTGAGCGGCTTTACAACTTCGACCTTAGAACCTTTTATGAAACCAGTGAGATTACTAAGGGATTGAATCTATCCGGGAAGGAGGCTGTCGCGCCTTCTGATGCAGACATTCAAACCGTTCAGGCGGAAGCGATCGAAGCGACGAACAATCAAACACCGATTACAGGTTCTGAAACAATTCAAAACCCATCCTTTCTGCGGCCTTCTGCCAATTCTTCCCAAGGTACAGAAGCGACCAGCCGATCGCAAAACCCAATAGAAAGGCTTGAAGAATCTCGGCTTTTGTCTCCTGTTGACCTCAAGATTTTGAATCCTTCAATCGTTACTCAGCCAACGTCCATCCCGCCCACTGTTTCGATCCCCTTATTACCTGGGCAGAGTGGAGGTTCATCAGGATTGACCAATCCAAATTCTGGCTCGACAGGCAACAGTTTACTGGGTCTACCCATACTTCCACCGGGTCTCACCGGGTCTAACCCAGGGGCGGGTAACAGCAATTCTGGTGGATTGTCCAGTGTAGTTCCTGATGTTATTCAGGGTGTAGGAAATGTTATTCAGGGTGTAGGAAATGTTATCGTTCCTGCCAGAGGAAGTAATCCTGCTGGACCGTCGGCAGGCGTCACTCCCAACCCGGGAAATGGTTCCAATCCTAGTTCAGGAGTCAATGGACCACCAGGGCAGACTGGTACAGCTCCAGGGTTAGCAGGGACCAGTCCTGGTCGAGGAGGTTTGGGGCCACCAGGGCAAACTGGAACAGCCCCAGGCCAAGTTGGGACAACACCGGGGCAATCTGGGAAATGAACCGAGAGATAAGGGTAAAGGATAAGGGATGAAGGCTAAAAGATAAGGGATAAAATCATCTCGTTACATCCTCCGGTATGAATTCCCAGCGATCGAAGGTTGCTGCTTGGCCACAGCGGCTGTTGTGCTCATCGAGAACATCCCAAATCACAACATCCTGAATCCAAAATCGTCGTCCACTGCTGGAGATTCGGATGCCCTTGTAGTCATCGATGTAGCCTTTCGTTCTTGCCTGTTCTAGTAAATGGAAACCGTTCCTGCCGCTCGATCGGCTCAGCAGTACAGCGGGAGGGAGTCTGGGTGAACTGTTCCCAATTCATCTCCCAAAGCTCCAGCGCTTTCCGATTGCCGTAGTTCAGGATCGGATCTGGTTGCGTCCCGTGGGAAACGATGACAAACGGAGCTTCAAAGAGTTTCTGAGCGGTGTCTGCAGGAGTACCTTCTGCATCGAGTAGCGATCGACCTGTCCAATGGTGGAAGCTGCGTAATAAACGCTGAACGTGCTTTAAAACGTCTGATTGCTGCCAGGGAATGGTATCCAAAACCTTATTGTCCAAAACCTTGTTATCCAAAACCTTATTATCCAAAACCTTGTTATCCAAAGCCTTATTATCCAAAACCTTTAGATTGAGAGGCTCTTGTTTATCTTCCAATAGATGCAGGGCTAGGCAAGCGGATTCTAACTATGATAAAAATATTCAACTTTCTTAATTAAACTTCTTCGTAGATGAAGACAGCACCGCTATCCAAGCCCATCGTTGCCCTTGAGAAACTCACCTGGAATTGGAAGAACTACGCAATTCAGTACACGGTGGTAGGGACTGGGCGTCCGCTATTGCTGGTTCATGGGTTTGGGGCTTCATTAGGTCACTGGCGCAAAAATATTCCGGTTTTGGCTGCGGCAGGCTATCGAGTATTTGCGATCGACCTGTTGGGGTTTGGCGGCTCCAATAAACCGGCCTTGAATTACACGCTCGAACTTTGGCAGGAGTTGCTGCACGACTTTTGGCAGGCGCACATTCAAGAACCAACCGTTTTTGTTGGAAATTCGATCGGTGGTTTACTATGCCTGATGATGCTGGCAAATCATCCGGAGACAGCTTCAGGGGGGAATATTGCTGAACTGTGCTGGCGGCATGAACCATCGTCCAGGGGAACTTGCTCCGCCCTTACGTCTTATGATGGCTGCATTCACGTCCCTGGTGAGATCGCCCGTTTTCGGTCCGATCGTGTTTGACCAAATTCGGAAAAAGCATCGTATCCGCCGAACTCTCAGTCAGGTTTACCGCAATCGCGAAGCGATTACCGATGAACTGGTGGATATGCTTTATGCGCCATCCTGTGATGAAGGTGCTCAGAGGGTTTTGCTTCCGTTTTGACAGCTCCTCCTGGTCCTAGCCCGGTAGAGTTGCTGCCCAAAGTTCAGGTGCCGCTGCTAGTCCTATGGGGTGCGGATGATCCCTGGACTCCCATTTCTGTTGCAAAACCTACGAACAGCTTGTTCAGTCCCATCCTGTCACTGTGATTCCCATTCCAGATGCTGGGCACTGCCCCCATGACGATCGTCCAGACGTTGTGAATCGCTTAATGGTGAAATGGCTCGAAGAATTGAGGGTTGAGAATTAGAAAAGGTGCTTTGTGCAGTTAGAGTTGTGTCCTGAACTTAATGCCCTGCAGCGCCTCCTGCGGTTGGCTTCACTTTCTTGAAGAAAAGCGCTAGAACTGCACCAAGAAACAGAGCACACCCCATGAAAAGAAGCAGTCGTTGAATGCCATGACGTTGGATTCACGACGGACCAGGTTGTTGAGAACTGCGTATGCCTGATTTTGGGCCGTTACCAGATCGCTCCCCTGCCCCAAGAAATATTGCGTGAGTTGATCAATACGATCGCGCGTGATTGGGTTGAGAGGGAAACAAATTCAACCAATCGATTGGAGTGAAACCGTTCCCGGACGGACTGTAACGTGCCAAGTGTGGCAATGCCGATCGAGCCGCCCAAGTTACGAGAGACGTTGAAAATGGCAGAGGCGGACCCCACTAATTTGGGTTCAATGCCTGCCGTTGCAACGCTAGAGAGCGGCGTCAGAATAAGCGGTTGGCCGAGTGCCCGAACGATTTGAGACCAACGCAGTTGCTCAATGCCCGTATCGTGGGTCAACGTCGAGTTCATAAAGCAACTGACTCCAAACAGCGTCAACCCGATCGCGATTAACAACCGCAGATCGAAGCGCTGCATCAGCTTAGGCACCAACGGAATGATAAAGAGCTGGGGAATTCCAGACCACATGATGGTTTCGCCGATCGTCTGGGCGTTATAGCCCGCAATCTGTGCCAGAAACAGAGGCAAGATAAAGACCGAGCCGTAAAGCCCTAAACCCGTTGCCACATTGACGATCGTCGAGATACCAAAGTTTCGTCGCCCCAACAAACGCAGATTCAGCAGAGGTTGCCGATTTGTAAACTGAATCCAGACAAAGATGGGCAGGGTGACTGCGGCCACGATCGCTGCCCGCTGGATTTCCTCAGAGCCAAACCAATCCTTGCGGTTGCCCTCCTCCAGAAAGAACTCCAGGGACGATAGGCCGATCGCCATTGTCGCGATGCCCCACCAGTCCCCGTGCCGAAGCAGATCCATCTTCATTGGCTTGGGCGCGATCGCGTACCAAACCCCCGCAATCAGCAGCAATCCGGGAATGATGTTGATGTAAAAGTTGTACTGCCAGCCATAGTTGTCTGTCAGCCAACCGCCAACGGTCGGTCCGATCGATGGCGCAAAGGTTGCCGTCAGCGCAAACAGGGCTAGCCGATCGGCTGCTTGGCAGGAGGCAGCGTCGTCAGAATTACTGTAAACGCCATTGGAATCAGCACGCCACCCGTAAACCCTTGTCCAGCCCGAAACAGAATCATCTGGGGCAGATTGGTGGCAAAGGCACAGGCGATCGAAAATAGGAGGAACAGGACCGCGTTGACGAGCAGATAGCGCCGCACCGAAAACACCTGGGACAACCAACCCGTCAAAGGGATCACCACAATTTCTGCAACCAGGTAGCCGGTCGAGATCCAGGAACCTTCGTCGATTGTGGCTCCCAATGCCCCTGTAATATCATTCAGCGAAGCATTGGTGATCTGGATGTCCAGCACTGCCATGAAAGCACCTAGCAGAGTGGAAAGTACCCCAATCCAATCTTTAACCGAAATCTGTTCAGGCTGCTGCTGGGGAGTTGCTTGCCCTTGGGGCTTAGTGCTGGTACTGGCCACTAAAATTCTCCCACTAGTAAGGGGTACCGTCTTTGTGCGTGATGCGCCAACCGTTTGGGCTGGCTGTCGCTGCTAAGTCGTCGTCGGGATAGGTAGCTGCATCATCCGGGGTACGATCGCCCACTTCCAGATAAACCACCCTTGCATTCGATCGATTGACCAGATGATGCCCGTTGGCCTCGCCTGCTGGAAATCCTGCGGCCATTCCGGGCTTCAAAATCTGCTCTCCTTCATCGGTAATTAGCGTTACTTCCCTTCCAGAATGTAGATAAACTCATCCTGCTTACGATGCCAATGCCGCAGCGAAGACCGACCTCCCGGTTTCAGCGTAGTCAAATTCACGCCAAAATTTTTCAACCCAGCCGCATCGCCCAGCCGTTTTTTGACCCGTCCCGCCACCAGCGACTTGAATGGTTCGGGATAATTGGAGCCGATACTATCCGGTACATTCTGAGGATCAATTACCATCGTTGATCGCCATCGGTATTTGCAAAAGCGCTTACTTGCCACAGAGTAACCCAAAACCTTTGTTGTGGAGAAGCCAGCGACACGGATATATGGTCGAGCGCCAATGCTGATAGTCGGCGCATCGTCCATCCACTTCAAATATGGGCGAATAAACCTCGGACAGCATTGGATGTGGTCTGCAATTGCCTGAACTGTACAATCGCTGATGGGTGACGAATAAATCCCATTTGAGAAAAGTGCCGATCGAAGCTGAAGGCTTCTGTTATGCCGTAGCTTTGCATGACAACGTAGGATACACAATCGGTGAATGACCAGAACTTATCAACGTTGAATTGCTCAAATACCTGCCAGGATTGATTGGCTACTGCTTCCGAGACCCAGATTATTTCAACAACACCGTTTTGGATCAGGTGATCGAGTCTGCGTTTGAAGTTGAGGGTTTGGGTGTAGCCAATGTTCAGCAAAAGTAGGGTGTAAAGTTCGTCCAGAATGTAGTTTGTAACGACGAGGCGATTTCGTCCGGCAATTTTGGATTGGTACGCCAAAGCTGCTTCATGCTGGTCGTCATTGGAGTCGGCCATCGTAGCCCATGCACTGGTATCTACGAAGAGTCGATTCATTCTGGCTTGCCATAGAGATAGAGATCGTGATTAGCGGCAGTATTTTTGAGCTGACCAGAAGCGGCATTTCTGCCAAGAGAAAGAAACACTTCAACAGCTTCCTCCGTCCATTGGATTTTAGTTGAGGCTTCGGTTGGACTGGCGTTAGAAAGTTTTTCTCCCAACAGGGCGCGTTCTTCAGCAGGAAGAGAGTATCACCTGGACGAGTGAATCAACCAATTGTGTGTTCATAGTAGTCAGGTCTATTTTTGCCTGAATCTATTCTATTTGCTCTCATTCCCTATCACCCCATCCCTCATCCCTCATCCTTCATCCCTCTCTCCCCCACTCCCCACTCCCTACTCCCCACTCCCCATCTGTATCTGCCGCAACAGGTCTTGTGTCGCCGGATGATCCGAGAGTTGTGCCGTTTGCCCCGCTGCCACCACCTCCTGCACAAAGGTGACAAAATTTTTCCGGCCCGTCTGGGCATTCGGGTGGTTTTCTCCCAGTTGGTTAAACAAAATGTCTAACCCCCGCAGGTAAAGCGGTTCTGCGTCGCTGTAGCGTCCCTGGTCAGAGTAGAGGAGTGCCAGATTGTTGAGCCAGGTTGCCACAGTGGGATGGTCTGCACCCAATTGCTGCTCTGAGATGCGCAGTGCCCGCAGGTAAAGCGGTTCTGCGTCGCTGTAGCGTCCCTGGTCAGAGTAGAGGGTTGCCAGATTGTTGAGCCTGGTTGCCACATCGGGATGGTCTGCACCCAATTGCTGCTCCCCGATGCGCAGTGCCCGCAGGTAAAGCGGTTCTGCGTCGCTGTAGCGTCCCTGGTCAGAGTAGAGGGTTGCCAGATTGTTGAGCCTGGTTGCGACAGTGGGATGGTCTGCACCCAATTGCTGCTCTGAGATGCGCAGTGCCCGCAGGTAAAGCGGTTCTGCGTCGCTGTAGCGTCCCTGGGCTTTGTAGAGGAGTGCCAGATTGTTGAGCCTGGTTGCGACAGTGGGATGGTCTGCACCCAATTGCTGCTCCCCGATGCGCAGTGCCCGCAGGTAAAGCGGTTCTGCGTCGCTGTAGCGTCCCTGGGCTTTGTAGAGGAGTGCCAGATTGTTGAGACTGGTTGCCACATCGGGATGGTCTGCACCCAATTGCTGCTCCCCGATGCGCAGTGCCCGCAGGTAAAGCGGTTCTGCGTCGCTGTAGCGTCCCTGGGCTTTGTAGAGGAGTGCCAGATTGTTGAGCCTGGTTGCGACAGTGGGATGGTCTGCACCCAATTGCTGCTCCCCGATGCGCAGTGCCCGCAGGTAAAGCGGTTCTGCGTCGCTGTAGCGTCCCTGGGCTTTGTAGAGGAGTGCCAGATTGTTGAGACTGGTTGCGACATCGGGATGGTCTGCACCCAATCGGGTTTCGGTCAGGTCTAAACAATGCTGATACCAGGGCAGTGCCTCAGCGTAGGCAGCCTGCCCGTCATAGAACTGGGCAATCCGGGTAGCGGGATAAATCAAATCGGCATCGGTGAGCCAGTCTTTGAGGGTGGTGGTTGCCTCTTTCAGGTGGGGAATGACCGGGGTAAATTGCTCAATTTGGGGTAGGGTGGGGGAGATTGGCATCTGCTCTGCCACGGCTACCATTACCCGGCAAACGGTTTGCTTCATTCCCTCAGCGGTTGCCATCTGCTCTCGCTTGGCCGCAAAAAACTCGCGCAGGAGTTGGTGTAGCTGGTAGGTTCCCTGTCCGACTCGCTCCAGCAGGTGCAGCCCCAATAAGAACTCGTCCCGCTTGTCTTCCAGAGTTTCGGAGTCCTCCTCTGGATAACAGGCTTCCACCAGGTTCCAGGGAATTTCTGCCGGAGCAAACAGGCTCAAAAACGCGGCCAATTGACGGGTTGGCTGATCCAGTACGTCCCAACTCAACTCAAATGCCGCTGTCACCCCCAGGGTTGCGGTCATACCGGGGTTGCTTGCAGTAGGGCGTTCGCGGCTAATTTTTTATCCTGCAAGCGTTGCCACAGGGTTTCCAGGGAGGTACCCGGTTTCCGCGCCAGATACCGCCCCACCAACTCGATCCCCAGAGGCAGATAGCCCAACCACTGACAGATCTGCTGGGCGGTTTCGAGACCTCCGAGGTTTTCAAAACCTCGGAGGTCTGGCCGATCGCGCGCCACCAACGTCTGCAATAATTCGATCGCCTTTTCCTCCGACAGCACCTTGATTTCAAAACCCTGCACGGGGATTGGAGTTTTAGGCGAGTGGTCAGCAGCACGCGAAACTGCGATCGCTGCGGCACTGACACCCTGCCACAGTTTGATAGGTCTGCACATCATCAAACACCAGCAGCGTGTTTCCCGGTCGCCAGTGATTCCAGCAGTACGCTACCTGGGCGGCTAATTCCAGGTCTTCGGGGATTGCCAGTTCCAGGTGCGATCGGCAAACAACACAATCTGGGTGCCCAGATCCTCCCGTGCCCTCAGCCAGCAAATTCCTCCCGGATAGGTGCCCATGTCTCGCTGTTGCAGGGCATACTGGGCTGCCAGTTCCGTTTTGCCAATGCCCCCATCCCGGAAATGGCAGAAATGGCAACCGTGTCTCCTGTTTGCAGTTGGGTGTGCAGTCGCTCTAGCTCCTCCTCCCGACCCACAAAGATGGCGCTCACAGGTGGCAGGTTAGAGGGAATACTGGGCGGAAAGACGGGTTTCGGTCGATCTCGCTGGGAAGACTCACTTCCCGGAAAGCGTGGCTTTTGATCGGGCTTGGCGCGGTCTTCTGCCAGCGATCGCAGCAAAACATTCTCCGCTGCTGCCTCGTCGATGCCCACCAGATCAACATAGACGATCGGTCTTAATAATCCCGCAGGTTGGCATTCCTTCACTCGCACCGGAATTAGTTTTCGATGTTTCCCGGTTGGGTCTTGAGCAAAGGCAGCCGCCCATTCCGGTTGCGTAAATTCAGACTTTAAATAGGTTTCGGACAGTACCGCGATCGTCCGTCTCGCTTCCGATGCCGCCTTTTGCATATCTAGCACGAAATTTCCCCCGCCCGGAAATCCCATGCCTGAATTACGGTTGTATATCCTGCCGCTTCCAGAACCCAGGCGATCCATTCTGCCCAGGCGCGATCGTGGCGGTTGTAGCTAATAAAAAAAATGTGTCATGGGGCAGGATTGCGGCAGGTACTTCCGAAAGCGATCGGGGCTGAATTACCCTTCGCCTGGCGTCAATTGCTATAACGTTTCCTCTGTACTACCCTGAAATTTCTGCACCTTCCGCAATTTTCACAATTCTTGCAGGAAAACAAGCAGATCCCCGATTTTTCAAAGAAGTCGGGGATCTTGGGACTGTGCGATCAATGATTATTCCTGACTCATCCATGTTTTAACGGCAACCGTTTCACTCAACATGGAAACCACTCACTGGAATCAAGAGCATCCCCATTTCAAATGTCAACGTTCTCATTTCAAAGGGCAACGTCCCCAAATAAAACTGGAACGTTGCGATTTCAAACCCAAATCGCCCCACTTCAAACAGCAACGTTCTCATTTCAAACCAGAACAGCCTCACTTAAACCAGGGATTTTGTTGTTTAAAGCGAGGACGGTTTCATTTCAAATAAGGATGTGCCGACCTAAAACAAAAACGTTCTCATTGGAAATGGGAACGTCGGATTTGAGGGTTCTAGACCTCGGAGGTTTTGAAAACCTCCGAGGTCTGGGTGAAAACATCCAGGTCTGGATGGAAACCTCCGGGGTCTGAGTGAAAACCTCCAAGGTCTAAGCTAAACCGCTGTCGATTGGGGCTTCTCCTTCTTCGATTTGCGGGCAAACCGTTGCCCCAATTCATCCACCACTGCCTCCAAACCTGCCCCCTGTCCGCTGGCTTTCGCATAGTTATACACCTGCAACGCCGCTGAATACGCTTCACTACCAACCGCTGTGTAGGTATCATCCAGCAATTCCTGCAGCTGTGTCATTGCCATCACGATCGGATACATGGCTTCAAACAACTGCACATCCTTCCGCATTTCTTCCAGGTCAAACGATCGCGGCAAAAAGTCCGGATTCTGCGTTGCCACCTCCAATGCTTTGCTAACAAACGCCCGACTCTTATCGCCCATCTTGGGTAGAGCCTTCCGCTGCTCCACCGTCAAATCAATCAAAAACGGTAGCGTTTCTTTGAGCGTGGTAATGGCTGCCAATGCTTTATCCCGGTTTGCTGGAGTCAACGTTGCACTGACTTGGTTCGTTGCCATGAGTAGATCTCCCTGGCTAGAGTTACAAGCCTCAGTGTGCCCAAAAATTTCATCTCCCCACCCCAAAAATATGAGGGATGAGGGGTGAAGGGTAAGGGATGAGGGATGGGGGATGAGGGATGAGTCATAAGAAGGAATTCATCAACCCATTGCACGTATTCCCTCCAAACTTAAAACGCAGAACTCCCCTTAAGGCACTTCTACGGCAACCACTACCGACATACCTGGGGTAATGCGGGACTCATAGCCTCGAATACTTTCTGGATCAAACACAATTTTGACCGGAACCCGCTGCACAATCTTGGTGAAGTTGCCTGTGGCGTTATCGGGTGGCAACAGTGCGAACTTTGCGCCAGAGGCGGAGCAACACTGTTCACCTTGCCGGTAAAGGTGCGTCCTGGAAAGGCATCGATTTTGATTTCAACATTCTGTCCCGGCTGCATTTTGCCGAGTTGGGTTTCTTTGAAATTTGCGACAACCCAGGGTTGTTCCTGAACGATCGACAGCATGGTTTGACCTGGCTGCACGCGCTGGCCCACCTCTGCCGTTTTGTTTCCGACTTTGCCATCAGTTGGCGCAACGATGTTTGTGTAGGACAGTTGGAGCTGGGCGTTTCTAACCTGCGCCTCTGACTGAGCGATCGCCGCCAGGGCTGCATCATACTGACGCCGATTTGATTCTGTTTGCTGACTGGTCGCGTTTGCCTGCTGCAAATTTCCCTTGGTGGACTTTAGCTTTGCTTGGGCATTTTCTAAACTCTTCTGTGCCTGCACAACCCGCGCCTGTGCTTGCCGTCCCTGTTCGTTGACGGCCTGGTATTGTGCCAGAAGCGCCTCATAATTCGCCCTTGTCGTATCCAGTTGCTCACGGAGGCCGCCCCAGTCTGATAAAGCTGGGTATAACGCTGGTAGTCTAACCGTGCTTTTACCAGGTTGGCGTTGACCTGGGCCAGTTGTGCTTTTGCCGCAGGAACACCAGCTTGAGCCTCTGCCAACGAGCCTTCTGCCGTAGAGACACTGGCTGCCGCTGCATCAATATCACCCTGCGCGGTTGTGGTCTGCCCCTGCGCAGTCGTTGCAATCACACCAATATTTGCTCGTGCAACATTCGCCTGATGGCGAGCCTGCTTTAGGGCAGCTTGGGCCTGCTGTAGGCTCACCTGATAGTCGCGTGGGTCTAGCTTAACCAGCACGGCACCTTTGGGCACGACCTGGTTGTCCTCCACCAAAACTTCGGCAATGGTGCCAGAAATTCGGGCATTGACTGGATGAACATGGCCGTTCACGTAGGCATCATCGGTGTCTTGATGGGTTTGAGCGTAGTGCCACCAGCGAAAGCCAAAGATAAGAGCTAGAACAGCTCCTACCCCAGAGCGCTAAACAGGATTAATTTGCGAGACGATCGGTGGGGAGCGGTGGGTGGTGGTTGCTGAGCGGGCGGAGTTTCTGGTTCTAAAACAGTGCTGCCTGCCTTATGTCCATCTTGTTGGGCAAGTTCCTCAGTATTGCCCGATGCGTTGGAAGATTCCATTCATTGGCTCCTTAAAGAAGCAGTTGATGTAGTGCTCAAACGAAAATTGCAGTCAATCAGGTTAAAAACGCTCAGGTGAAAGAAGCGGATAACTATCAACGAATTGAGTGTGCTCTCGTAACGTTAGATTCTGGAGCAACCCTACCAGGAATATTACAGGAGGGATATCTAATCGCAATACCTCCCACCGGGTTAGGCTGTATGGCTTTACATTTTCCAGCGATCGGCAACTTTTCGCCATGTGAACAGTCTTTCTTGCCAGGACGTACTTTAGCGGTACTGAGTGCTGAGTGCTGAGTGCTGGGTGCTAAGAGGGTTGATGCTCAGCACTTCTCTTAAAGCCTTTCAGGTTTACAACCAATTCGAGTCGGCATCAACACATTTAAGTGAACCAACCTTAATTTTGCGAGTATTCTGAATAGTGAATTAAGCATTCCTCGTTATCCATATCGAAACCCCTCAACTATTGGTTAACGCTGTTTACGTTGACGTCGTTAATTGTCTTGCTTATGACTCAGCCTAACCTCCTGGAATTCGCGAAACAGGGTGACCCAGACGCGATCGCCACCTTAATGAATCTTGCATTACAGCCCAAGGGCGTTACAGCCGAAACGCAGGTTAAGGATGAATGCCTGTATGTGTTTCTTAGCTCTGCACGTCTCCTCAACCAACAAACGTTAGTTGGCTTCATTCGCAAAGGGTTGGCAAATTTGGGAGTGAAGTCAATCCAGGCGGTAAAAGTCTACGGTAAGAAGGCTGGAGAAGACACCCCCGTGTGGACTGAAGAGTTTGAAGTGTCTTCACTAGAAGAGTCTCAAACGGCAGAATCTTCTACCGCCGCTTCTAAGCAGTCTCAACCGTCGATCGAATCCTCGAATAATCGATCGGGCAGCCAATCCGATAACCAAATTAACGGTCTGAATTTGTCCATTGCTCAATTGCAGAGAAGCGCTAAACGCCTAGCGCCCCACGTTCAAACGCGCCTGAATGATCTGTTAATCGCAACTGAACGGGTAACTGCTCGAATTCCAGTACCTAAAAACCTGTTTCCACCGACTGTTCGTCCTTCCCGCTTTTTGGCTGCGCTAACGCTCGTCACATTGCCAGCGTTTTTGCTGGGTGTGAGTTTAGCCGTTGTTTCTTACTACACCGGAGGGCAGTCCAAGGGAAATGGCTCGGTGCTACCAGCCAATGCTTCAGATAACCAGAATATCCAGGCAGAGGTCGAGCGGGATATGGAAAATCAGCAAGCACAGGCCCAAAAATATTTGGAGGCGATGAATAAGGCGCAGCAAGATTTCTACACAAAGAATAGTCGGTTTGCTTCTAGTTTGGAAGAACTGGGCGATCGGCCTCAATCATTTCCCAAAGCCTCAACTACACCTACACCCTCAGCCTTCCCGATAGCCATCAGTCACAGCTAACAGCCGTTCCCAGAGCCAAAGGCTTAAAGAGCTTTACCGGTGTCGTGATTTTGCCCCAAGCAGAGGAAACCGAAGCCGTTGCCTCTGCCGTTTGTGTGTCAAGATTGCCATCAATGATTGCTCCCAGAATTGCCGCGCCTGTAGACGGTCAGATTCAATGTCCTCCAGGTTCATCGAAGACTTCATAGGAATGGGGCAAGGGGCAAGGGGCAAGGGGCAAGGGGCAATAGGGAGTTTTGAGTAAGGAATTGGGAGTCGAAAATAGCGGATAAAGCAGTATTGTTCTTTATCTTTTTATTTTTATTATTCCATTACCTCACTCCTCACCCCTCACCTCCTACCCCCATACCTTAAGCATGTCTCAATGAATGCACGCTCTAAGGCTTCTTTCGTCAACCCTAAAATGGAATTATTGGGTTGGTTAAAGATTCATGGGAAGCATTATTGGGACGATCGTTGGGGTCCTGTTTATCCTGACGGCTTCGGGTCTGAAGCTCGATCGGGAATATCAGCGAGGCGTGATCTTCCGATTGGGACGAGTCAGGGGCACGATGGGGCCAGGAGTGTACTGGATTATTCCACTGATCGATCAGAAAGTTCAGATCGATGTCCGCACCCGGACTGTGAATATCGAACCTCAGGAAACCGTCACGGCTGACAGCGTCACCATCCGCGTAAATGCGGTCCTTTATTACCGAATTCTCGATCCGTCCAAGGCCATTAACCGGGTAGAAAGCTACGAGATGGCGGTTTACCAGATTGCGCTGACGACTCTGCGAAATGTCGTTGGGCAAAACATATTGGATGATGTGCTGCAAAATCGAGACAAGATTAATATCAAAGTTCAGGAAATTGTGGATGAAATCACAGAACCTTGGGGAATTGTGATTGAGCGGGTGGAAATGAAAGATGTTGAAATTCCACCAGGCATGCAGCGGGCGATGGCAAAGAAGCAGAAGCAATCCGGGAAAAACGCGCTCGTTTAATCAAAGCTGCCGCTGAACAGGAAGCCTCCTTGAAACTTGCGGAAGCATCCCAAAACATCTCGGCAAACCCGGCTGCGTTGGAACTTCGCCGCTTACAAATGCTGACCGAAATCGGGGCTGAAAACAACACAACGACGATTGTCATGATGCCCTCAGATTTTATCAATGCTGCTAGACGCTTATCGGAATCTCATCCAGGGGCACCGAATTCATCCGCTGTACAGCCCTTCAATCCCGAGGTATTTTTCAACGCTAAAAAACCTGAAGAGAATGATCGCCTGGCCAAAGAAGAATTATAGGATTCATTCCCTCTGCGTTCTCCGCGTCTCTGTGGTGGCCTGCTTGTCTATCCTTCCTGCTCCAGCGAATCTGTGCCAATAGCCTTAGCACTCTCATTGCCATCCTTACTACGAATGTCCAGCAATTCCTGGAGGGATGCGAGGAGATTGATTTTGGCTAGAAGAATTTCCTTGGCAGGATTCAGTTTAAATTCCCAGCAAACATTAACTAGGAATAGGGATGTTTGAACTTTGCCCACTACTTTGATGGCCGTGCCACCCTCTTCCAAAGGCTGAGCCGTTTCTTTATGAGGATGCAGAACTAATCCCTGAGCTTCTGTTTGAAGATAAGCCGCGATCGCGTCCGGTCCCACAAGCGGTGATTCAAATGGTGGTTGCAAAACACCATCGACTGCAAACAGTTGACTGGTCGCGTCCCAATCCCCTGCATTAAGCGACTGAAAGTATTGTGCAATCGTTGCTTCACTGATTCCTTCGATCGCGATGTCTTCAGAAATTGGAGTGTCGGCTGATAGAAAAGAAGATTGCTCAAGAGACAATTGGGGATGGACAGGGTTCATAAAGGAACTACCGCTTAGAGTCAAGTTCTCATAGAACTCTGGCATTTTGCAGGGACTGAATGAATCTCTCCTACGGCAGGTCAGTCACCCATGAACTTTTTTATAAAAACTGGATAATGGACGACCCAACAGACTTCAAGACCAAAATTAAGCAGAAGGCATTGGGTTAGGATTCCACAAGGTTGGAGTCGCAGCGGTAGAGCATGGGAGTTCGGCTTCTGAACCGAACCTACAATCCTGGTTGGCAAAGGGCTATCAGGCAGATATGACGTGGATGGAAAATCCAAAGCGACATAACATACGTCAGGTTATGCCCGATGTGAAGTCAATCATTTGCATAGCCCTCAACTACTACATAGACCACGATCGCAAGGAAGGCCCGCGGTATGCCAAAATTTCTCGCTATGGCTGGGGACGGGATTATCACAAAGTTCTACATAAGCGATTAAAGGCCCTGGCAACTTGGATAGAGAGTCAGGGGAGGAGATTCAGGCTCGCTACTATGCAGACACGGGTCCAGTGCAAGATAAGGTTTGGGCAGAGCGAGCAGGGCTTGGCTGGATTGCCAAAAACAGTAATTTAATCACCCGAGAGTATGGATCCTGGGTATTTTTGGGAGAGATTTTGACAAACCTGACGTTAATGCCCGATCGTCCCCATACTGCTCACTGTGGCACCTGCACCCGCTGTATTGATGCCTGCCCGACTAACGCCATTACCCAACCCTTTATGGTGGATGCGAACCGCTGTATTGCTTACCACACAATCGAGAATCGAGCGGAGAGTCTTCCAGATGCGATCGTGCCTCACCTACAGGGTTGGGTTGCTGGTTGCGATATTTGTCAAGATGTTTGTCCTTGGAACCAACGCTTTGCGAAACCTACAGATGTGCCCGATTTCCAACCCTACCCCTGGAATCTTTCACCCACGCTATCAGAATTGGCTGATTTGTCTGATGAAGACCATTCCCAACGATTTCAAGCCTCTGCACTACGCCGCATCAAACCCTGGATGTGGCGTCGAAATGCCCGTGCAAGTTTGAAGCTTGATGAGTAAAGCAATCCTTAAAAAACGTTTGGAAATCTTAAGAGAATCTGTATTAGTGGGAGAAAGACTGAAATTTTTGTTACTTTCCTTAACAGGATCGGCTATAACTGTTTGCATAACATCATAATTTTTAGGGCATATGTCCCAGCAGCTTGTTCTCAACAACATTCATTCCGACTCGCTACAGCGGTTGCAGGCAGAGAACGCCAAGCTCCAGCAGTACCTTGCTGCTCAGAAAGTAGTGATCGCGTCTCTTGAGCGTCGGGCTGGGCGATCGTTGGAAGCGTTGGGAGTACATGTGAAGCAAATCGGTGGAGAACTTCATGGCTCTGCAAACTGGCATCATCAGCTAGATCTCATGCAGAACGAAGTGAACTCCCTCTCTGACCTTCTATCAGATGCAATGGTGCTTCAAAAGCTGGAAGCGGGCAAGGTAGAGGTCAAACTAGAACCCTTAGACATGCAAGCTGTTTTACCAGCTCTAGGGCGGCACCTTCTGGACCCAAAAGATGGCACTGCTTCCCGGTTTGTTTGCAAGTTTGATTCAACGATTCCTCCCGTTCTGGCTGATCAGGATTTGACGGAGGCCGTTATCACTGACCTGTTAGCCCGCGGCTTGAAATATTCCGAACCAACTTTTCCGGTGGCCCTAGAAGCAGAGGTTGTTGATGAACGTTTACAAATTCGTGTGACGGCTCAACGATTTGCACCTATCGGGAATCGAGAGTTCGCCACTGAAATCGTTCTCTGTTGCCGCCGAATCGAAGTTCAGGGCGGAGAAGTCACCTGCCAGCACCATCCAGACGGCTTGCAAACCGTTGTCATCTCCCTCAAAATTGCATCAGGCTCGGCATTTTAGATTAGTTGATCGCCATGGTAGATTCAGGACTACACCCGCTTACCGAAACCTCGGAGCTTTGAGCGTTCGCTTTGCTTGTGAAGATTACTTCTTTGTTGAAACCTCCGAGGTTTTGCCCTGACCCCTGACCCTTAATCACTCGCCTTACAAACTTGCAGCTATCCACCTGCCCCCGTTAATTAAGTAAAACCCACCGACCAGGAGCAGAACGATGCTGGCAAACCGGGTAACTAAGTCAGAGTGGGCGAGCAATCCGCGTGTTTGCTTGGCGGCCCTGTAAAAAGGCTGGCCAGGAAGATGATGGCTGTATATCCCAACGCATAGTTCACCATTACGAGGGTGCTGTGTAGCTGAGAACCTGTTGCGGCTGCGGCTGCCAGAACTGCGAATGTGACTGGGCTGGTGCAGGGAGAACTCACGAGCGCAAGGTGAGTCCAACTCCGTAAGGACCAGTCAGGAGCGATCGCCCCACTCTACTCAAGGAGAATCCCTCCTTATTTTTTTGCTGGTGAGGGGGAGTCAGTCCAAAAGGGTTTGAGGCAAAGGCAACCGCACGATTCCGCCTAAACTTAAGCCCATGAGGATAATAAGCACCCCGACCGCTGCCTGGAAATAGCCCTGGTACTTAACCATGACCAGTCCCTGAAACGACGAAAACAGCCCAAACAGACTTAAAACCGTCACTACTCCCAGGACGAACGCTCCTGCCTTAAAGAACGCATCCCGTCGGGACGTAAACTCGCGGGTGCCAATGTAGCTGAGGTTGACTGGCAGCAAAGACAGGATGCACGGCGAAATGCTGGCAACCAAACCGCCGCCGAAGGACAACGGTAATAACACAAGTAAATTGCCCGTACTTTGCTTGCGAAACCACTGGCGGTAGGAACTGCCCATGTCAGTGGCAAAATCATCAAAGCGTTGAAGCAGGCCGCCCCGACTGAGCTGATCAATTGCCAGAACTAGGAAAAACGCTCCCATTCCTAGCAAGATAACTATCAGCAGTTTCATCAGGCCAGATTTTGTGAGACTTGGTGGTGGACTCTTTATGTCTTTTGTCATTGCTTAGAAAAAATGGCAGGCATTGAGACTGAAGCGATCGTCGAGACTTTCTACAAAGATTCCTAGTTGCATTCCCCATCACCCCATCTACATGGCACTTAACTCAAAATCACTTGTATTCTCTCAGCCTCCTCCAAACCTTACTGGTCCTTGATAACCGGACATTTCAGCCAAATCCTCTAATGGATACCCACCGGGTGGGTAAACACGACCGTTCACTTCCCAGGTTGGATAAGCCCGAATATTTTGTTGCCTGCACAGATCTGCTTGAGAGTTTGTGCCACCAGGATCGCACTCAACGTAGGTGATTTGGTTGAAGGCCTCCTCTCCAAACTGTTTCCGCTGCCAGTGGCAAACAGAACACCAGTAGGTGCCATACATCTTGGCGTTAGTGCTTTTCAAATGGGTAGCCAAGGCCATTTCAGGCGTAGATTCTGATGACGAATTGGCCGGGGCATTATTCGTGGATTGTGGTGAGGTGCCGACCATTTTAGAGGTCTGAGAGGTCGCACTTGATGAGCATCCGGCTACGATCACCAACAGCAAAACCGCAAAACCATTCAGTACTAGTGAGCGTGATGTGCAAACGGAAGCAGAGACTGTGAGCAGACTATGAATGTGCATAGGGATGGGAGTGTGTTATGGCTTCTGGAGCAGGAAGATACGCGATCGCGCGTTGAGGCAACCCAGTATCTAAAGCGGCCCAATTCTTTGTTGGGCAAATTTAGGATGGGCAAATATCCCTCTATTTGTAACCCGACACTCCCTTAAGATTGGGAATATAAATATTTTTACTGCATCGTTTCGGTTACTTCGGTATGAAGCGTATCGTACTGATTGCTGGATTTGAATCCTTTAACGCCAACTTCTATCGGAAGGCCGCGCAGATAGCAACAACGCGCTGCCCAAAATTGGATATTCAGGTATTTACCGATCAAGACCTGACGACAAACGCTGCGGCTGTTGAAACCGCTCTTCGGGATGCCCAGGTTTTCTTTGCCAGCCTGTTGTTTGACTACGACCAGGTATTGTGGCTCAGAGAGCGGGTTCAACATATTCCGATTCGGTTGGTGTTTGAGTCTGCCCTGGAATTGATGAGTCTGACCCAACTGGGCAAGTTTGCCATTGGGGACAAACCCAAAGGAATGCCCAAACCCGTTCAGTTCATTCTCAGCAAATTTGGCAGCGGACGGGAAGAAGATAAATTGGCAGGCTATCTTAGTTTTCTTAAAAGTGGCCCAAAGCTGCTGAAATTTGTTCCGGTCCAGAAGGTTCAGGATCTTCGCAACTGGCTTATTATTTATGGCTACTGGAACGCTGGAGGAACCGAAAATGTTGCGACTCTCTTCTGGGTTCTAGCGGAAAAGTATTTGGACTTAAAGATTGGAGACGTTCCATCACCGATCGAAACCCCAACATTGGCCTGCTGCATCCAGACTACCCCGGCTACTTTGAGTCTCCCAAGAAGTATCTGGAATGGTACCTCAGTAGGGGACAGGGTCAGGGGTCAGGGGTCAGGGGTAGAGGAGAATTCACAATTCACAATTCACAATTCAGACTTTTCATTCATCCCTCATCCCTCATCCCTCATCCCTTCTTCCCCTCTTCCTACCGTTGGTATTCTCCTTTATCGCAAGCACGTCATTACCAAACAGCCCTATATTCCCAAGTTGATTCGTGCCTTTGAGGATGCTGGGCTGGTTCCTGTTCCCATTTTTATTAATGGGGTGGAGGGACACGTTGCTGTGCGGGATTTGATGACGACAGACTATGAAATGGAACGGCGACAGCAGGGGATTGTCGAAACGTTGTCCCTTTCCAATGAAGCCGTCAAAGTGGATGCGATCGTGTCCACGATCGGGTTTCCGCTGGTAGGTGGTCCAGCCGGGTCGATGGAAGCAGGACGCCAGATAGAAGTCTCAAAACGCATTCTGAGTGCAAAGAACGTCCCGTACATTGTGACTGCTCCTTTACTGATTCAGGATCTCCGCTCCTGGACCCGACAGGGAATCGGCGGGTTGCAAAGTGTTGTCCTCTACGCGCTGCCAGAGCTAGATGGGGCGATCGACACCATTCCCCTAGGTGGATTGGTTGGTGAGGACATTTACCTGGTGCCCGATCGAGTCAAACGCCTGACCGAACGCCTGAAACACTGGATTGACCTGCATCGCACCCCTCCTGCGGAACGCCGCATTGCTATCATTCTTTACGGATTTCCGCCGGGATATGGGGCAGTTGGTACCGCCGCTTTGCTGAACGTGCCGCGATCGCTCCTCAATCTCCTCCACGCTCTCAAACAGCAGGGTTATACCGTTGGGGACTTACCAGAAGATGGCGAAGCGTTGATTCAATGGGTAAAAGAAGCAGATGAGACCGTAGGAGTTCAGGGGCCAGAATTCATTCAAAATTCAAAATTCAAAATTCAAAATTTTTCCACTCTCCACTCCGCACTTCCCACTCCGCACTCCCCTCGTACCGTTAACGTCCACACCCTCGAAAATGGCTGGGCTACCTGCGCACCCATTGGATTGAGAAGAACTGGAAATCCCTGACGGATACTGGCATCAAGACCTTGGGCGATGAGTTTCTGCTGGGTGGTGTGCAGTTGGGCAATGTCTGGATTGGGGTGCAGCCGCCGCTGGGTGTATCGGGCGATGCAATGCGGTTAATGTTTGAGCGGGATCTGACACCCCATCCGCAATATGCCGCGTTTTATCAGTGGTTGCAGAAGGAGTTTCAGGCCCACGCGATCGTCCACTTTGGAATGCACGGAACGGTGGAATGGCTTCCTGGTTCGCCTTTGGGTAATACGGGCTATTCCTGGTCGGATATTCTCCTGGGCGATTTGCCCAATCTCTACATTTATGCGGCCAATAATCCATCGGAATCGATTCTGGCAAAGCGTCGGGGCTATGGCGTGCTGATTTCGCACAATGTGCCACCCTACGGTCGGGCCGGGCTTTACAAGGAGTTGGTAACGCTGCGGGATTTGATTGCGGAATACCGGGAAGACCCAGAGAAAAATGCTGCCCTCAAGGACGCAATCTGTAAAAAGCTAATCGACACCGGGCTTGATGCCGACTGCCCCTTTGAAGAAGCCAAGCAGCTTGGGATTGCCCTGACGCCTGAAAATGCCCGCCTGTTTAGTAAGCAAGCGTTCGATCGCTACCTGGTGAAGCTGTACGAATATCTGCAAGTGTTGGAAAATCGGCTCTTTTCTAGTGGATTACATACGCTGGGCAGCCCACCCACCCCAGAAGAGTTAGCCAGCTATCTGCAAGCCTACTTTAGTGAAGATTTACCGGAGGAAGTAATTGCCGCGATCGCCTATGGAGTTGAGCAACCACAAACCCGTATTCCTCCAGAGCAAATTCAGGATGCGATCTCGATTCGTGATCTGCTGGCGAAAAATACCGATGAGTTGACCAATCTATTGCGGGGCCTCAATGGTGAATACATTCCCCCGCTCCTGGGGGCGACTTGCTGCGGGATGGTCCTGGTGTGCTGCCAACAGGTCGAAACATCCACGCTTTAGATCCCTACCGAATGCCGTCTCCGGCAGCATTTGAGCGAGGTAGAGAAATTGCTCACCAAATTATTGCTCAACATCAAAAGGAGCACAACGGCAGCTTTCCTGAAACGATCGCGGTCATGCTGTGGGGACTGGATGCCATCAAGACGAAAGGAGAATCCTTGGAATTCTTCTTGAACTGGTGGGAGCAGCACCCATCAAAGAAGGGACCGGACGAATTGTGCGATACGAATTGAAGCCGTTGACAGAGTTAGACCATCCCCGGATTGATGTGCTGGCAAACCTTTCTGGCATTTTCCGGGACAGTTTCGCCAACATTATTGAGCTATTGGATGACTTGTTTCGACGGGCGGCTGAGGCTGCCGAACCAGAGGAGCAAAACTTCATTCGTAAACATGCCCTAATAATGAAAGCGCAAGGCGTCGAAAATGTCTCTGCCCGTCTGTTTTCCAATCCGGCAGGGGACTTTGGCTCCTTAGTCAATGATCAGGTCGTTGCATCCAGTTGGGAATCTGGGGAGGAATTGGGGCAAACCTGGCTGGGGCGAAACGCCTTCAGCTACGGCAGACAGGACAAAGGACAGTCCAGACCTCAGGTTCTCCAGTCATTACTGAAAACGACCGATCGTGTTGTCCAGGAAATTGACTCCGTTGAGTACGGGCTGACCGACATCCAGGAATACTATGCCAACACCGGCGGATTAAAACGTGCTGCAGAGATGCAGCAATCTTCTCCCGGAAACCGCCGTAAATCTGTTCAAGTTAGCTTTGTAGAAAGTTTCTCCAAAGATACGACTCCGCGAAATTTGGATGAACTGCTTCGGATGGAATACCGGACTAAATTACTTAACCCTAAATGGGCAGAGGCAATGGCAGACCAGGGTTCCGGCGGAGCCTACGAGATTTCCCAACGAATGACCGCTCTAATTGGCTGGGGCGGAACCGTAGATTTTCAGGAGTCCTGGGTGTATGAGCAGGCGGCAGATACCTACGCGTTTGACCCAGAGATGGCGGAAACGTTGAGAAAAGCGAATCCTGAGGCTTTTCGGAATGTCGTTGGGAGAATGCTTGAGGCTCACGGTCGCGGCTTCTGGCATCCCAATGAGGAAAAATTGGAAAAGCTCCGACAGCTTTATGAGTTAGCGGACGAAGAACTCGAAGGTGTGGTCTAAATCCTTCTAGTTTTGTTGCTTTACACCTACTTCTGGATTGCAGACTGTAGGACTTACTCAGATAATTAGTAACGGGTAATGGGTAATTGATCAAAGTTACAATTACCCATTACCAAACTATTGATACACCGACTTACGTTTTTTTAGGGCAGAAGCCTCCTGAAAATGCACTGTAAGGATTGCCATGTTTGCAATCTAAAATTGCATTACCTCGTCTCCAACGAAACTCCTTCCGGTACGGGAGAAACTGCCGTACCCCGACCCGCGATCGGAAATTCAGGATAGGCCAAAACACCCGTCTCTTCGATGTCCAGTCCCTCTAACTCAACATTGGCTGGAACGCGCATGGGAATGATTGCATTGAGGATCTTGAAGAAAACGTAAGAAGCCCCAAACGCCCAAACGATGAGCGTAATACAGCCAATAATCTGAGCGATAAGCTGGCTACCATCTCCATAGAAAAGCCCTTTGACTGCTCCGTTGACTCCGTTCCAGGCTCCGCCATAGAAGGCAGATCCATCAGCAAACAGACCAACCGAAAGGATCCCCATAATCCGCAAACACCGTGAACGGAAATCGCCCCAACCGGATCATCGATATGCATTCGGTCCCAAAACTCGACCGAGACACAAACCAGCACACCTGCGATCGCTCCAATAATGAAGCCAGCCGTTGCACCGACAAATCCAGAGGGAGCCGTGATTGCAACTAAACCAGCCAGCATTCCGTTAGCAACCATTGTTGGGTCGGGCTTCCCAGTTTTGAAAATCATGTAAGCAGCAGCAGCCAACGCCCCGCCTGCACTGGCAAGCATAGTTGCAACTGCAATGATGCCAACCCGATTCAATCCGCCCCTGCAATACCCAATGTGCTTCCAGGGTTAAAACCAAACCAGCCAAACGCAAGGATGAAAGTTCCCAACAAACCCATTGGAATGTGGTGCCCTGGAATCGCATTAATACTACCGTCGCTGTTGTATTTACCAATTCGTGGACCGAGAACCATCGCTCCTGCGATCGCGCATAATCCCCAACGGCGTGCACCACACCCGATCCAGCAAAATCAACGTACCCGTGCCCCAAACCAAAGTTGACACCAAGCTGAGATAGCCAACCGCCACCCCAAGCCCAGTTGCCAAATAACGGGTAGAGAATGATAGACATGAAGAACCCATAGATGAAAAAGTCTTCAGGTTCCATCGCTCAGCCATCGATCCGGTAGGAATGGTTGCAGCCGTATCCATGAACACCATTTGGAACAGGAAGATCGTGTAAACCCCCACGTCGTAAACGTTACCGCCCAAAAACCAACCATTAGTTGCAAAAAGACCAAAGGGTTTACCGCCAAGGGTGATGACAAATTCTTTCGCCGCATCCAGTCCTGCTGTACCACCTAGAGAACCAACGGGCATAGCTCCATACATCAAAGCGAAACCTGCTATCCAGAAGCCTGTTAAACCGATGACGTAAATGAGGAAATTCATTAGCATCGTGTGAGAGGCATTTTTGCACGAGTGAAGCCAGTTTCTACCAGTGCGAACCCCGCCTGCATAAACATGACGAGGAAGCCTGTAACAAGCGTCCACATAAGGTTAATAGCAACCCGATTTTGCCCAACTCCATCCGCTACCTGGGCGGCTAAAGGCTCCTTGTCCGCTTTTGCCTTGTATTCCTCGTAGGCTTTCACTTTGGCTGGATCGCTATTATCAGCAGGCTTAGGCACAACAATGGTTGTTCCATCTGCCGTCTGGGCATCTCCACCCGAGCCTGTGTTGTTACCCCAGGATCACCTGCAAGCGCCTGCTGTGCAACGATCACAGTTATCGCTATCAAGAAAATCGTCACCAGCATTCGGGCAAATCGTCGGAAGGGTTTAGTAATTTTTGACGACCAACTGGCCTAAAGAATGGCTTATCTTGCCTGTTCATTACAACTATTCCTTAGCGAGAGAATCACGGCTACTGGGTTAGGCGAAAGATTATGAACTTAACAACGCAAAGTTGAAGCCACTAAACTCAAAATTCACAGCAAGGTATCAGCAAACCTTTGGGTTGACCAAATACCTATTAGTTCCGAGATCAGTTCTTAAACGCTACTTCGTAGCCAAATGTTTATCAGAATTAGGCATGTAATTCTGATAGGAAATTTATAACAATTAAGACCAAATTCGAATGAGGCATTCCGTATAAGAAATTACTTTTGGAAAGAATTGCTCTATCGCTGGTAATACTGATGATGAACGAGATATATACGAAATATTTATTTTTCGCTATTGGGACAAATTAATAGTGCCTATTTAATTGGTTTTGTCACACCAATGCAACTAAAAACACACGATCGACATATTAAAACTGATTTTACTTATTAGGACCAAACAATTATTGGAAAAAAATAATGGAAAGGATTTTTAGAAGGAATGAAATTGTCACACAGATGTCGCATCTTTAAGACTATTTGAAATATTAAATTTTGTATAAATTATGCGTTTTTAATATTAATTATTCACAGTCTCTATCTGTAATTTCTATTTAACGAATTTTGTGAGGAATAGACCTCTTTGCCTTTATAGAACTAGATTTTCGTTTCACGAGAGCTTAGAACTCGATCGTTACCTCAGCAATGGGTGCATTTGACGATTTAAGGGAAAACGCGTCAGCAAGTAGAATTTGCGGCTATCTACGATCAACTCAGAACGAAGCCCAGTGAAGCGGACTCCAGATTTGAAGCCGTGAGGGGAGGCTTACAGCGATTTTTAGATGAATAGACATCCCATAGGTTAGGAGATAGGGAGTGGAGGCCAGAGGATTCGGGACCAAGCAAGTGAAATGGCTATAACTTTGATAGGAGTTGTTTGCAGAGCCTTTTCCTCCCCGCTGTGAGCGAAATATTTGAGGCAAATTTTGTTGGTTGACAATCTGCCTGAATCACAGTACTTTTGTACTATCCGCTTCATCACTCCTTAAGCGAAAGCCCCCACCGACCTCCGGGGGCTTATTTTTGTCTTAGAATTCATCTACCCAGTTCGTTCAGATCTATTAGCGATGACTCACGACGTAACCCAGTGGTTGGCTGAAATCAAAGCACTCAGACAGCAAGTAGCGGAAGCTCGGCAGGAACGTGAGCAAGTGTTTGCTAGCGCTGCTAACTGGCAGAAACTCTATGAAACAGAGGCGCAGCAACGTCGAGCTGAGGCGAATCTGGCACAACAGACGATCGAAGCCCTTCAGAAAGAGATTCAAAATTACAGGGGTCTCTAACTTCTGATGATGGTGAGACCGTCATTCCGTCTGCCATTCGAGCCGAAGTTGAAAAACTAAAAACCTCTGAAGAGTTGCGCCAGAAGCTTATAGAAGTTTTGGCAGAGCGCGATCGCCTTATCCAGGCTCTCAAAACCGAGCAAGCCAACCATGCCCAAACCAGAAAGGGGTTAACAACTGCCTTGGGGGACGCGATCGATATGTTATCGAAGCAGCAGGAGGGAAAGGACAAAAGATGAAGGATGAGGGATGAAAATGGAGAATGCAAGCGTGGAAAAATTTTTAGCCTTCAGTCTTCATTCTTTAGCCTTATAAGTATGAGCACCAATCACTCCAACTCCCGGCGTATAGTTTACCGGTTTGAATTCCTGCCAGTTCCAGGGAGAGGAGATTAACACAGGCCGTAACGCCTGAGCCGCAATAAACCACAATCTCTTCAGCTTCTTCTAAATCCGACCAGCGCTGTCGTTGCTCGTCCTCCAAGCGAAAGTAGCCCTGTTCATCTGTAGCTTCCTGCCAGGGATAGTTCACTGCCCCGGAATGTGCCCTGCAATTGGATCAATTGGCTCCCGCTCTCCCCGATAGCGATCGCCCTCACGAGAGTCAACCAAAACCAATCCTGGCTGGTCTTTCTGGGCTTTTACATACTTAATATCTACAACCTGCTCTAAGCGCAATTTAGGGATGAACTTACCGACTTTAGGAAGCGGGATGGCTGTAGTAGTTGGAAAACCAGCTGCATTCCAGGCAGCAAAGCCACCGTCCAGTACCGCTACCCGGTTATGCCCCATGTAACGCAAAAGCCACCACAATCGCGAGGCAAATGCCTGACGAGAGTGATCATAAGCAACAACCAGTGTAGGACCCTCTGGCGGAGCAGAATACACTCCCATCATTTCTAGGGAGTTCGCTAGAACCGCCGGATCAGGTAAGGGATGCCGCCCCCATGCTCTTTAACAGGGCTAGCAAGGTCCCGGTTTAGATCGAGGTAATAAGCTCCTGGAATATGGCCTATGTGATATTGCTGCTGTCCCAACTCGGGCTGCATCAACGAGAAGCGACAATCTATGATCGCAACCTGAGGATCCTCCAAATGGTCGTGCAGCCATTCAACAGAAACGATCGGAGAAACCATAAGCAGGTGTTAGGTACTAGGTGACAGTTGACAGGGAAAAACAGCTAGTGACAAAGGGTTTTAGCCACATAAAATGTCCTAGGTTCCCTGTCTAGAGCTATACATGAACTTATCTTAAGTTGTACCTGGAGATACAGGCCAATTCCCATCCTCCAGCGACAATCAATTGACAAAGGTTTTATTCAACTTTATTTCCCTAACTTAGATCGTTTGTCTTTAGGTATTTCAAGCGCTGCAAATCTTGTGCATTGTAAGGAATGGTTTGGGGAGTCTTTTCTCAAGTAACTGCCTGAGCGATCGCTAGAAATTTAAAAATTCATTTCAATTGGTTATTAACATGGCGAACTGTCCTTTATGTTCTGATGTTTTGCTGCGCCACGTTCGTTCAAAACAGACTTACTGGTTTTGCCGCCGCTGCCGTATAGAGATTTCAGAGGAAAGCGAGAAGATTGTGTATCAACCTCCTTATCGAAGCTCCGTTGGGCTTTCCTTGATGGAAGGTGCTTCTCCAAAGGTGCATAATACGTCCTTCGTGTCAAGCATTAAAGATTTGCTTCCCCATGTACCCTTTGAAATTAAGCGATAGCATTCATCAGGAGATTCATTAGGAGAAAATGTCGAAATATCTGAATAATTCTTGAGGATTTCACGCTTGTCTCAGTTGATGTACCAGGTATGAAAACGTGCTAATCTCCGTAGAAAACCTGATTTCGCCTCTGACACTATTGCTCATACTGGACTTACGCGCCAGATAAGCTGACACAACCCCTCCCCCAAGTTGTTCGTTATCAGGTGCTTCTACTCTTTCGTATGAGATCTCTCCCGTGAATCGCCTCGATCCAGAACGTCCTAGAGTCCTCGTCGTTGATGATCATCCCTCCAGTCGGGTAACGGCGGTTGCCCTGTTGTCTGTTGAGGGATACGACGTTTTAGAAGCAGAGAGTGGCCCCGCAGCCATTGAGACGGTTATTTCTGGCAACCCAGACCTAATCCTCCTGGATGTCATGATGCCTGGAATGGATGGATTTGAGGTTTGCCGCAGACTTAAGCAGGACGAGCAAACTCGACTGACTCCTGTTGTTTTTGTGACGGCACTGGACGATCGCCGTGCTCGACTCAAGGGAATTGAAGCAGGGGGATGACTTCCTCACAAAACCCTTTGACCAATTAGAGCTATCAGCGCGGGTAAAATCCCTGATTCGCCAAAAGCGTCTCAATGAGGATCTGGACCATGCGGAACAAGTTCTCTTCTCGATCGCTCGTACCGTGGAGAGCCGAGATCCAAACACTGGTGACCACTGTGAGCGGTTGGTGTCGCGTGGTAAGGCATTCGGGGAGTTTCTGGGGCTATCTCGGATTGAAATTCGAGATTTAATGTGGGGGCTACCTGCACGACATAGGCAAGGTTGGTATTCCGGATGCGGTCCTGCTCAAGCCCGGCAAGTTTACACCTGAAGAGTGGGTTGTGATGCAGCAGCACGTGTTAATTGGGGAGAAGATTTGCCAGCCCTTACGAACCATGCGTGGGGTTGTTCCCATCATTCGTCATCACCACGAACGGTGGGATGGTAGCGGCTATCCTGATGGTTTGGTAGGCGATCAAATTCCCTATTTGGCTCAAATTTTTCAAATTATTGATATCTTCGATGCTCTAACAAGTGAACGTCCGTATAAAAAGGCATTCACCTTGGAAGAAGCATTGAGGATTTTAGACGAAGAAACTGCCAAAGGTTGGCGTAGTCCTAAATTGGTTGAGCAGTTCAAGCAGTTTGTTCAAACCGCCGAGATGGAGCAGTACGATCGCGCTCCCGTCATCGAGCGAATGCCTCAAACAGCGTGAAAATCAGACCTTATAACCCATTAGAAAACAAATCGAGCTGAGTTGGGCTTTCTTGCATAATCTGGTCCCACGGGAGGGCTGACACTGTAACGTTGTTTCGCTCCAGCAGATGTTGAAAATGGCGAGCGTTTGTGGGCGATCGCTCCTCTACAGGGCAATGTACAAAGAAATAGATGCGAGTCCCCTGTCGCAGCCACTCATTGATACGAATCACCCAATCCTGCATGAAGGGCTGATTTATCTGCGTCTCCGGATGGCTAATGTAACGGATGAGGCTAAAGGATGTTGTAATGCTTTGCTGTAGGGGTAACTGGGGTTTTCGGCGCTCGGAGTGTAGCTGTGGGTCATCCGGTACGTCATAAATAGGGCGTGTATCCAGCATAACTCGTCCGATGCTCAGTTCTTTTAGTAAATCAGTCAGTCTGCTTTTGTGAGGCTCTTTGAACCAGTCAAGGTGGCGAACTTCCAGCGCAAATTCTGCTTGCTGTTGCGGTAACGCGGTCAGAAACGTCTCCAAATCGCCCAAATGGGTTGGTCCGTAGCTGGGTGGAAGTTGGGCAAAGAGTGGCCCCAAGCGATCGCCTAGCCCACGCATATGATCAATAAATCGTAGCGTTTCTGGAATATGGGCTTCTAAATTTCCTGCATGGGTGAGGAACTTGGGTAATTTAAGACAAAACTCAAACCCAGGAGGGGTTTCGGTTGCCCAGCGAGTAATCGTTTCGGAATCGGGGACTGAATAGAATGTAGTATTGCCTTCCACAGTGGTGAACCGCTGTCCATAAAGCCGCAGAAACTCACTCGATCGGCTACCGGAAGGGAAGAGATCTCCCAACCAGCCCTTATATGCCCAAATTGCACAGCCAATTCGAAAGTTCATAGCCCTATAAAGGAAGACCTACCGTATTCTCCTAAAAATGCTAAAGACGCCTGCTAAGGCGTCTCTGTCAAAATCAGTAATTAAAACCTGGATAGTACTCAAATCGTCATGACTTTGGAACTGTTAATGATGGCGGCTAATGCTGCGCATCATTACCTTTTCAGGTCTACCAAAACCTGCTAGGCCAACGCAGCAGCTTCACGGGCAGCAGCGGCTTCATCAGGATGAATGCCAAGGCGAGTAAGGTTGATGCGCCCTCGATTGTCGATTTCGCGCACTTTGACAATCACCTCATCGCCAACCGATACCTCATCCTCCACTTTGCCCACACGGTAGTCGGCCAACTGGGAAATGTGGATCATTCCTTCCTTGCCGGGAAGGAACTCAACGAAGGCCCCGATCGGGATAATGCGGGTTACTTTTCCGGCATACACATCGCCTTGATTCAGCTTGCGTGTCATGCCTTGAATAATAGAGCGGTACCGTTTTGCCTTCTCGCCATCCACCGCAGAGATGGTGACGATGCCGCTGTCTTCGATATCGATCTTGGCACCAGTTTCTTCAGTAATGCCCTTGATGGTTTTACCGCCGGGGCCAATGATCATACCGATGAACTCTGGATCGATCTTGATGGTCAACAGGCGTGGCGCAAAGGGCGACATTTCTGAACGAGGAGTGTTAATCGCCTCCATCATTTTGGACAGAATATGCAGCCTTGCTGGTTTTGCCTGGTTGATGGCCTGTGCAATAACCTCCATTGGCAACCCGTTGATTTTCATATCCAATTGGAGGGCGGTAATCCCAGAATCACTGCCTGCAACTTTGAAGTCCATATCGCCAAGGAAATCTTCAATGCCCTGAATATCCGTTAGAACTCGGATCTCGTCTCCTTCCTTGATCAGCCCCATTGCTGCTCCACTAACGGGTTTGACAATGGGAACACCCGCATCCATTAATGCCAGGGTGGAACCAGAGACAGACCCCATTGACGTTGAACCGTTGGATGACAGAACCTCGGAGACAACTCGAATCACGTAGGGGAATTCTTCCTTCTTGGGCAGAACGGGCAGGAGGGCACGTTCTGCTAGGGCACCGTGCCCAACTTCTCGACGACCGGGCGATCGCATCGGACGGGTTTCTCCCACCGAGTAGGGTGGAAAGTTGTAGTGGTGCAGGTACCGTTTTTGCTCATCAGGATGCAAATCGTCTAATTCCTGGGCATCACCGGGTGTGCCGAGGGTAACGGCGGACAGAACCTGAGTCAGCCCCGATTGAATAGACCGCTACCATGAACTCGTGGCGGTAGCACACCTACCCGACAGGAGATGGGGCGGACTTCATCTAGTTTTCGCCCATCGACACGGATGTTGTCCTCAACGACCTGACGGCGCATCAATTTCTTGGTGACATCCTTGAATGTGTTGCCAAGGGCTTTAGGGTCTGCTGCTGCTGCAACCTTCACCGGATTGTCTTCGGGCAGTTCTGCGATCTCTGTCTCCACCGATGCTTTGATTTCGTCTAGAGCAGCATCTCGCACGGTCTTGTCTTTTTCAAAACGACCTAAGACTTCTTTGACGGGTTTCGTCGCTCTGTCCCGAATGAATGTTTCTAGGGTCGAGTCGATTTCTGGGGTGCTTCCTGAACCAATTCAATTCCAAATTCTGCGATCAGCTCCCGTTGCGCTTGGATCAAATCGCGGACTGCTTCATAGCCAAAGTCGATCGCTTCAATCACATCCTGTTCGGGCAACTGATTTGCTCCAGCTTCCACCATGATGATGCCTTCGGGGAACCGGCAACTACCAGATCCAAATCCCCGGCTTCAATCTCGTTGTAGGTGGGATTGATTACAAAATCATCACCAACCAGGCCAACCCGTACGGCTGCCATTGGGCCGTTAAACGGAATCTTTGCCAGCAGAACCGCGATCGACGCTCCGGTGACTGCCAGCACATCAGGAGGAACCCGCTCATCCATAGAGAGGGTTGTAGCGACTACCTGGATGTCGTCCCGCAACCAGCTTGGAAATAGGGGACGGAGAGGACGGTCAATCAGACGACTGGTTAAAATCGCTTTTTCGGGGCGACCCTCGCGCCGAAGAAACCCTCCTGGAATCCGTCCGGCTGCATATAAACGTTCTTCGTAATCAACGAGCAGCGGTAGAAAATCAATTCCTTCTCTTGCGGCGGCACGCGTTGCCGTTACCAGAACTGCTGTATCTTCTGACTGAATGAGAACCGCACCTCCAGCTTGTGGAGCAAACAAACCAACTTTCAGCCGAATATCCCTTCCATCGAAGGATATCGACTTCTCGAATTCTTTCATGCAGTGTGTTATCCTTTCTCTCTTTCTCTTTTTTGTTTCCTGTCGCAATCGTAGCACTGATGTTTTGGATAGTGCTTTTTATAGCGGCGATCGTAGCAATTTGCCCGTTTTGTTCAAAAAATGTTTGTGATTCACGAAAACAAAGCGATTTCTCCCTAGAAAAACAGAAAGACTAAGAGATGAAATGAGGTCTCTGGATGACGTTTCTAAAAGATGGGATGCAACCTATTTAGACAGGAAACGTCCCCGCTATCAATTGATATCAATAGAGAATTCCTCTTGAATCAACTCCTTCAAACAAGTTCATAAGAAAAGATAAAGCTCTCATTGCCCCAGAACCACGGGTTTCAAACTGGCTGTCCAACGCTTCACGTTTCCTAAATCCAAGTTTCAGGTTGTACAATATCATTGCTGATGCAGCAGCAAATTTTTAGCTGCCAGGGTTTAGAGCAAGTGGTTCTCAAACTCTGCTCTATCTTTTGTGTCTATATAAAACGAATTTTTGTAATGAAATGTGAATAGGTCTTTTCATTAGGAACTGGCTGTTTGTCTAAGAGACTTTTTAGTTGGCAGCGCACATATTTAAAAATTACTGCTTACAGAAACGATCGCGGCTCTTCATCAATCAAAGAGTAATTTGATGATTCACGTCTGGCAAATGTTCAACTTCAAGAAACTGATTCAAGAAACCGATCGTGAAATCGGTTAGATACTTAACCTCCCTCTTTCACCTGCATCAAGTTGATTAAAGTGCTAAGGCGTTTGAGCATTTTTCCTAAAAGCTAGCGATCAATGAACACCAATATGAATCGATAGTTTAGGCAATGAACGATGCAGTCATATGACCTGGTTGCTTTAGCAGAATCGAAAACCCGTAAAGCGCATGGCAATTTTACACGGCAGTTGGCTCCCACTCCAGCAGACCACGCTAAATGTGGCGGAAAATGCGGAGGCAGAAAAACGTCAAGGTAACCATCCTTCGGATGCCCTATCTAGACTGCATCCTGCTGGTGCTGATCCGTCCACACGATTTCCCGCAGGTTGTTTATTTATCTGGGGAGAAGTTTGGCGCAGAATTAGCGTGGATGCGTTGAAGCCTGGGACAGAAAATGGAAACACCGAGGGGCTCGCTGTGCTCCAGTATCGCTCTATCCCTTTGCAATGAACGCCTCGGAACTGCTGGATTTATTGCGATCGCTTGAGCAGTCAGACCGCTTACGGTTGCCAGGCGCAATGTTGGAGAGCCTGCAGTCATCGACCGCAAAAGCGTTTTCAACTACCAGCCGGAGCCGCTCTAATCGAACGTCTTCCTCAACCACAACAGCAACCGCTCCCGTTGAAACAACGCTTCCTGAACATTCCATGCAACCTGCTTCGGCGTGGTGGCATACCCAAACGCTAGCTGTTCCCTCTTACTTCGATGGTGATTCTGAGTCGCTGGCAACGGCGATCGTTCTGCCTCAGCACTCCGCATCGTCTGAGCATGAACGTGCACTGTTTCTTTATCCCTGGCAGGCCGAAGGAATATGTCTGGCTCCGGCAGATGCCCTGACATTCCTCAATTCCCTCCCTTGGGATCGGTGAATGAAGAAGATCCTTTTGAGTGGAGATTTGCGATTCTGGTCCCATGTCGCGCGTTGGGGATTGGATTTACTGACCCGCTCCAAATTTCTGCCTGACATTGTGCATCTAGCTCCACCCTTTTCCAACAACAATTGCTTTCTGGCTCAGTGGCAGCCCCTTTTAGACAGCGGTGTAGACCAGATGCGGCTAAGCCATTTTGTCGATCGTATGCCCTCTGCCTGCCGCATGTATCAACCGGAGTTTGGGACCAGGAGTAGCGAAGATAGAGAGCAGGGAATACAGGAAAGAGAGCAATCCGATTCCCCCACTCAAAACTCAGCGCTCAAAACTCAAAACTCTTTCGCTGCTCCCCAGCTTCCGCTTCCATCGTCTCCTCAGTCTCTTTTGCAGAGCTTTCTCACAGGTACGCTGGATGCCTCAATTCGCTCATTAATCAAGCAGCCGCTGCTATCCCCACCAGATAGAGCGGTACGAGGTGGTGCTAAACCGATCCCAATTGAATCCCCATTCGAGAATGGCTGGAGGCACTCGGACAGAAATCGGGAGCGATAGCGGCAACGGGTTTAGAAAGCCTAGAAGCTGCATTGAACAACTGGACAGCCCCTTTGCAGCAGCGAGGATTTGAGCAGAGCCTGTTTCGTACCTGCTTCTATTTGCATCCTCCTAAACCGGGGCAAACTCAGTGGATGCTGGAGTATTTTTTACAGGCAGTAGACGATTCTGAGGTTTTGGTTAATGCACCGACTATCTGGAATAATCCGGTCGATCGCCTGGCGTACCAGGGACGAACGATTATCCATCCCCAGGAAACATTTTTGATGGGGTTGGGGCTTGCCTCTCGGCTCTATGCGTTGATTGAACCGAGTTTGCAAGAACCTCTCCCCAGTTTTGTGCGCTTGATCCGCTGCAAGCTTACGATTTCCTCAAATCAGTAGCGTGGCGTTTGCAAGACAGCGGGTTGGGAGTGGTGGTTCCACCCAGTTTGGCAAGTCAAGGTGGGTGGGCAAATCGCTTGGGCTTAAAAATTCAGGCGCAAACGGCAAAAGCCAAGAAGGGCGATCGCCTTGGTTTGCAGAGCCTGCTCAATTTCCGGTGGGAACTTTCAATTGGTGGACAAACCCTTTCGAGGGAAGAGTTCGATCGTCTGGTTGCGCTGAATACGCCTCTGGTTGAGATTAACAATGAGTGGGTTGAGCTGCGTCCCCAGGATATTCGTGCGGCTCAAAACTTCTTCGCCAGCCGCAAAGATCAAACCTCCCTTTCGCTGGAAGATGCGCTTCGCATCAGTACAGGGGATACCCAAATCATTGAAAAGCTGCCGGTCGTTAGCTTTGAAGCGTCTGGTTCACTCCAGGATTTGATCAACACCCTCAGCGGCAAACGGACGATCGAAGCCATTCCTACACCAGAGAGTTTTCGGGGAGAATTGCGGCCTTACCAGTCACGAGGGGTTGGCTGGCTGTCATTCCTAGAACAGTGGGGTTTGGGAGCGTGTCTTGCAGACGACATGGGACTGGGTAAGACGATCCAGCTAATTGCGTTTTTGCTCAGCTTGCAGGAGAAGAAAGCGCTGGAAGCACCAACGCTGCTGGTCTGTCCTACGTCTGTATTGGGTAACTGGGAACGGGAAGTGAAGAAGTTTGGTCCCAGTTTGAAGGTAATGCTGCATCACGGAGATGGTCGCGCGAAAGGCAAAACCTTTACGAAAGCGGTGGAAACCAAGCATCTCGTTATTACCAGCTATGCGCTAATCCACCGTGACCTGAAGGATTTACAAAGCGTTTCCTGGCAGGGGGTTGTGCTGGATGAGGCGCAGAACATCAAAACCCTGATGCCAAGCAATCCCAGGCAGCCCGACAGCTTGAAGCGCAATTTCGGATTGCGCTAACAGGGACTCCGGTTGAAAACCGATTATCGGAACTCTGGTCAATTCTGGATTTTCTCAATCCGGGTTATCTAGGACCAAAAATTTCTTCCAGCGCCGCTTTGCCACCCCGATCGAACGTTATGGTGACACAGATTCCCTCAAAACGCTGCGATCGCTGGTTCAACCGTTTATCCTGCGCCGCTTGAAGACCGATCGTGACATTATCCAAGACCTGCCCGAAAAGCAAGAGATGACTGTCTTCTGCGGCCTCACAAACGAACAAGCCGCTCTTTACCAGAATGTTGTTGAGAAGTCCCTGGCGCAAATTGAAGAATCTGAGGGGATTCAGCGCAAAGGTATCATTCTGGCGCTGTTGGTGAAGCTGAAGCAGATTTGCAATCACCCGGCTTTGTTTTTGAAGGAAGAGGATGGAGGGAAGAGGGAGGAGGGGAAGGATAAAAGCTCAAGGCTCAAGGATAAAGAAAACAATTCATCCGTCTCCCAGTCCTCAGTGTTCGATCGTCGGTCTGGTAAGCTCCAACGGTTGGAAGAGATGCTGGAAGAAGTGGTTTTGGAGGGCGATCGTGCGCTCATCTTTACCCAGTTTGCGGAATGGGGCAAATTACTAAAAGCGCATCTGGAGCGGCAGCTTGGGCGAGAAGTATTGTTCCTTTACGGCAGTACCCCGAAGAAGCAACGCGAGGAAATGGTCGATCGTTTTCAGCACGATCCGCAAGGGCCACGCATTTTTATTCTGTCGTTGAAGGCGGGTGGTGTCGGTTTAAACCTGACCCGTGCCAACCATGTTTTTCACTTTGATCGCTGGTGGAATCCAGCAGTGGAGAATCAGGCAACCGATCGGGTCTTTCGCATCGGTCAAACTCGCAATGTGCAGGTTCACAAATTCGTCTGTAACGGCACTCTAGAAGAAAAATCCATGATCTGATTGAAAGCAAAAAAGCCCTGGCAGAAAATGTTGTCGGTGCCGGCGAAAACTGGCTGACCGAACTAGATACCGATAGCCTACGAGATTTGCTGCTGCTTGATCGCAGCGCCATTATTGGCGAAGAATAATTTGTTTTAGAGTTGTCTAACTTGCCTTCGAAATTCTCTCAAAGCAGGGCTTCTGCCACTCTTCATACTCAGTTGAACAAACTCAGAAACCAAGTCAATTACAGGCAAATTTGGAAATGTAGGACTGGTTTGAGATTCCACATATTGCCCACCTTGAAGAAGGTTAATTTGTAATTGATTGTTCTGAAAACGCCAGAGTTCAGTTACCTTCAACGCTTCATAAGCAGCAATCTGAGTTTGAAAAGTGACATTAACCTCGATCGCTAAATCGGGGGTGGATCAACGGTTAGATCGATTCGTCGCCGCCCCCTCATCACTTCGTGATTTCGGATGTAGAAACATTGATCTGGCTCAATGCCGCTTACCATCACTTCTCGCTTAAACGTTGTTGAGCCAAAACATTCGCAATCAATTTCTAGTTCTTCCAACAGGATTTTTACCATGTCGCCGATCAGTTCCTTGTCGACTTCATGTTCTGGCAGTGGCATCCTGATCTCCAGCGTTCCCTGACTGTAAGCAATGCGTGAGGCTCGATGCTCCCCAATTCTTCCAGAATGGCTTCAAATTCTTGCCAACCTACATCCTTCAGCAAAACTCGATGCCCTGCTGGAACACTCAGTTGTCTAAGTTGGAGGGTCACTATAGGAACTTACTGGTTGGGTGTTATTCACATGATATGGCGATCCTATTTGGATTGTGGGAAAGGTTTCTACTGGCAACCTTTCCCACAAAGCACCTCATTTTCACAAACAATTTAGAACTGCTATAGCAGTCCCAGATCAGTTGTGAGATTGAGAGGCTTTGTGAGAAAGAATTCCATTGGAATCCTTTCTCACAATCCATTTGGGATCGCTATATAGAACCTTAAGTTTGCTACCGTAATGATCGTGAGCACTTGTAGAACAGGTGTTTGCCATGTCTTCTGTTCAAGATCCAGCGATCGCCCTAGTGGAAGAGGGTATCCCAACTCTCCCACCCTGTGACTTATACAGTGACGAGCCTCCTTTGGAAACCGACGATCTGCATCTCCAACAAATCATTCTGCTTCTAGAGTGTCTCAACTGGTGGTGGCGAGACAAAAATGACTTCTACGTCAGCGCTAACAGCACGATGTATTTCAGCGAAAAACAGCTCAGAAGCAGGGATTTCCGCGGTCCCGATTTCTTTGTTGTATTGGGTGTAGAACGCCGTCCTCGCAAAAGCTGGGTTGTTTGGGCAGAGGACGGAAAAACGCCCAACGTCATCATCGAAGTTCTCTCTGAAAGTACCGCTGATGTCGATCGAGGTTTGAAAAAGCAGCTTTACCAGAATGTTCTAAAGGTTTATGACTACTTCTGGTTCGACCCCGATAGTCTTGAGTTTGCTGGTTTTTGTCTGGTGAATAGTCACTATCAACCCCTACAGCCAAGCGGTCGAGGATGGTTCTGGAGTGAGCAACTACAGCTATTTCTGGGCATTCATCAGAATAAGCTACGTTACTTACATCCGATGGACAACTCATTCCTTCCCCTACGGAAGCGGCTCTGGCAGCAGAACAACCAGCCGATCGTCTGGCAGCTAAACTGCGAGAATTAAACATTGACCCGGATGCTCTGTAATGGAGCGATAATTCCTATTGCTTGAAAACAAATTTTCTAAATGACTAGCTATCAATTTCCTGATGAGTTTATGTGGGGCACCGCGACTGCCTCCTACCAGATTGAAGGGGCCATCGCCAAAGACGGACGTAAACCCAGCGTGTGGGACACCTTTAGCGCTACACCCGATCGCACATTAAATGGCGACACTGGTGAGATTGCCTGCGACCATTACCACCGCTATGAAACCGATGTGAAACTAATGGCGGAACTGGGCATTAAGCACTACCGCTTTAGCATCGCCTGGCCCCGCATCATTCCTGATGGTCGGGGAGAGGTTAATGAGGCGGAGTTGATTTTTATAAGCGATTGGTGGATTGCCTGCGGGACCACGGAATCACTCCCCATGCAACCCTATTCCACTGGGATAGCCCTCAAGCGCTGGAGGACAAGTATGGTTCCTGGCGCAGCCGAGAGATGGCGAAGGACTACGCCGATTATGTTGCGGCCACTGTTAGTCGATTGGGCGATCGCATCACCCACTGGATGACTATTAACGAAATTCCCTGCTTCACTCACATGGGGTATGCCGTCAATGCCACTCCACCCCACGCTCCCGGCACATCTGTTAGCAGCGCAAAGCAGGTCTGGCAAGCTGCCCATCATGCAGTTTTGGCGCATGGCTTAGGCTGCCAGGCAATTCGTGCCGCATCCCCGGACCCTGCTCTGTGTCGCTGGTGGATAATCCAGCCATTACTGTGCCTGTGAGCGAATCGCCCGAAAATATTGCCGCTGCTCAAAAGCCTTTCACACGATCGGTTCCAATGGGGCCATTATTTTCCCAGTCCTCACAGGGGCTTTCAGTGCAGCACTGTTAGACCAACTGGGCCCAGATGCTCCTGATATTCAGGACGACGATTTGAAAAATATCCATCAACCGTTGGATATGCTGGGGCTGAATATTTACAGTGGCACCTATGTCCGGGCAGCGAACAACGATCGCGGCTACGAATTACTCGATTTCCGAGAGAACTACCCGCGGATGCACATGCCCTGGCTCTGGATGCTGCCAGAATCTCTATATTGGGCGGCCCGTCATGTTGGAGAAACGTTGCATCAGCCCGATTTGTCCCTGCTCATCAGTGAGAACGGCTGTGCGGCACCCGATACAGTGAACGAACAAGGTGAGGTTGTGGACCTGGAGCGGATTCTATATCTGCGGCAGTACCTAAAGTCTGTACATCGCGCGATCGACGAAGGCTATCCGTTACGCGGCTATTTCCTCTGGAGCTTGCTGGATAATTTTGAGTGGTCCTGGGGACACGCTCGACGCTTTGGCATCATCTACACCGATTACCCAACCCAAAAACGCATTCCCAAAGCTAGTTTTTGCTGGTACCAAGAGTGCATTCGGCAGAACCGAGTGGTTTAGATTAAGCAAAGGATGGTGCCCAAATCGTAATGATTTTGGAGCTGTTAACGATGGCGGCCAACGCCGCACATCCTTACCTTTTAGGTCCACCAGGCAAAGAATAACATTCAAACGCGGGCGTGGTCTTTCAATTGGCTACCCAGCGTTTATTGCCTTATTAATGTGGATTGCTCAAATCAACGCCCATCGCCATTAACCGTTCACATTCGGGGCAGTCATAAGTGGCCGGGGACGTTCCATTGGGGGAGGTAGTTACCGCAGGAGTTACACCGCTTGGTAAACCGGGGCAGCGTGTTTCGGGATGTTGCCAAAACAACCGCTTGTGTCACCACACCGAGAGCAATGAGAACCAAGGCAGTAGCCATAGGAGCGATCGGGATTAAACATTCATGACAACATTAAACCGAATTTGCATAAACCAGGGTGCATCCTGATACAAAACCTTATATAAAACCTTGTACAAGACCTTAAGCTAGAAACGACATTGAATCATCCATCCCTGCGTTGCCATTTCGCTTTACAATCTTTTGCAACCGCTGTCTCGAATTCAGACCTTTCCTAACCGTTGAGTCCCTATGAGTATTGGATATCTTGCGCTCGTTTTGCATGCCCATCTCCCCTTTGTACGTCACCCTGAGAGTGACTACGTTCTTGAAGAAGAGTGGTTGTATGAGGCAATTACAGAGACTTATATTCCGCTGCTACAGGTATTTGAGGGACTAAAACGGGATGGCATAGACTTCAAAATCACCATGAGCATGACGCCGCCCCTGGTGTCAATGCTGCTGGATCCCCTCTTACAGGAGCGCTACGACGACCATCTCGCCAAAATGGAAGAATTGACAGAGATGGAGGTAGAGCGAAACACCTACAACGGCCATCTTCGTTATTTAGCAGAACACTACGCAAAAGAATTTAACCAGGTGCGCAATACCTGGGAGAAATACGATCGCAACCTGGTCAAAGCGTTTAACCAATTTGCTGAAAGCAATAACCTGAAATCATTACCTGCGGTGCAACCCACGGCTACCTGCCGCTGATGAAAATGTATCCTCAGGCGGTTTAAATTAAATTCAGGTGGCGTGTGAACACTACGAACAAACCTTTGGTCGCCCAGCGAAAGGCATTTGGCTACCCGAATGTGCTTACTACGAAGGGGTGGAGCGGATGCTGGCCGATGCTGGCTTGCGCTACTTTTTGACCGATGGGCATGGAATCCTTTATGCCCGTCCCCGTCCTCGATTTGGAACTTATGCGCCTATCTTTACTCCAACAGGTGTGGCCGCATTTGGGCGAGATCACGAATCCTCCCAGCAGGTCTGGTCATCCGAGGTTGGCTATCCTGGAGCGATCGAATACCGGGAGTTTTACCGAGATTTAGGTTGGGATGCGGAGTATGAGTACATTAGGCCCTATGTGATGCCCAACGGCCAGCGAAAGAATGTAGGCATCAAATATCACAAGATTACTGGAAAAGGCTTAGGGCTGGGCGATAAGCAGCTATACGACCCCTACTGGGCGCGGGAGAAAGCCGCAGAACATGCGGGTAACTTTACGTACAACCGGGAACGCCAGGTTGAGCATCTCTACGGCATCATGCAGCGCAAACCCATTATTGTGTCGCCCTATGATGCAGAGTTGTTTGGACACTGGTGGTATGAGGGTCCCTGGTTCATCGATTATCTATTCCGCAAATCCTGGTATGACCAGCACACCTTTGAGATGACTCATTTGGCTGACTATCTGCGGATGAACCCAACTCAGCAGGTTGCCATGCCGTCCCAATCAAGCTGGGGCTACAAAGGCTTTCATGAATATTGGCTCAACGACACTAATGCCTGGATCTATCCCCACCTTCATAAGGCAACGGAGCGGATGATTGAGCTGGCAACTCAGGAGCCGGCTGATGAATTAGAGTGGCGAGCGCTGAATCAAGCGGCTCGGGAACTGTTGCTGGCACAGTCGTCGGATTGGGCATTCATTATGCGAACGGGAACGATGGTGCCCTACGCAGTTCGGCGGACCCGATCTCACCTAATGCGGTTTCACAAGCTCTATGAAGAGGTCAAACAAAGCAAAGTTGATGCTGGTTGGCTAGAGAAAGTTGAGGCGATCGATAACATCTTTCCAAACATCAACTACCGTGTCTATCGACCAATGTAGGTTTACCTATTCTCGCTGCACTTAAAACTTACATTGGGAGGGTGTGGCTCGTTCTTAACGAGTTCCAGATCCTCCAGTTCCTGGCTGGGGCCTCCCTTTTAGGCGGAGCAAAGGCAACAGTCAGGTTTCGCTTTGACGGTAGTTTAGGGCTGATTTTAAGGGCAGAACCAAACGACCCTGCTGGGAGCACAGGCAGCGCCTCGTCTGATAGAGCATTTACAGGTTGGGAAATTCTCGACATTGCAAGGGTCGTTTTTGATAGAGACAACTGCAATATCGCAAATAGAGCAACCATACTAATCCTAGAAAAAGCACCCATGTATGCAAATAATTTCCCAAGTATTCTCAAATTGTATTCACTGGTTCTTAGATTGACCAGTAATATTTACCGAGTTTTACTGAGGTGATTTATTGTGAGAATCGCTACCAGAAAAAGCTTGCAGAAGGTTACATAAAAAGCTTTTGTATAAACTTAAACCATAGTTATTCTGTATTTGTAAGGTCAGTAGCTGAATTTAACCTTAATTCTTAATGCTTCAGCAAGCATGTCACCAACATCACCTCCAGATACTAGTCCTTTAAATTACTTTGTATATCTTTGCATTTATCCTAAAGGAGCAACATCTTACTTAGGTAGAACTTGTTGTTTATCATGCATCGCCACCTCTTTTCTCTACTCTCGGCAATATTATAGATATATGGGTCAACGACTTAAACGGACTGACTACGGATGGATCTAAACCCTGCCTTTACAGACCAGGTATCAAGGCAAATCAATGTATGCCGCTCGATCCGTAAATCGTTTGCCTGAGTTATCCTATGAATGTTGCTCACTCGAACAGGTACTTGACTCACCTCAATACCTTTGCTACGGTCGTAACATAGCAATGGGTTACGGTAAGTTTTAACGGCAAGCGGTATGTTCAGTCCTCGATTTTACTTTTACTTTTGGCGCCCAACGGTTCACTTGGAGTGAGTTCAGTTTTTACTGAGAATTCAGGTGAGCCGCAGACTATAGCTGCGGCTTTTTAATGCGCAAGCTTACGTTCCAGACTTTTTAGGCACAAGCAAATGTCAAAACCCATGAATTGGTTTTTTAGTGTTTACTTTTGGACCAGGAATCGTTCCGGGTAAGCTTTTCACGCATGTGTTGATCAAGCCCGGAACCGAAAAGGTTTCGGGCTTTTTGTTGAGTGGCCATAAATTCATAAGCATCTGTCACAGGTCAACACCTACAACCCCTGATCCCCATTTTCACCCCATCACCTAGTCAATCAAAGGAGTATCCCCAGTGTTAGAAGCAAAGTTGGTCAGTAAAGCCCATTCCCATCACCGCACAGTGGTCCACTTGTCGGACCAGGTAGCGATCGGTGGTAACGAGCTGGTGGTGATTGGCGGTCCCTGTTCTGTCGAGAGTGCTGAGCAAATGGAGCAGGTCGCCAATCATCTTTCATCCGTACCAGTTCATGCAATTCGGGGAGGTGTGTATAAGCCACGCACCTCCCCTTATTCTTTCAGGGGCTGGGCGTTGATGGATTGCAAATTTTGGCTGATGTACGCAACCGTTATCGCATGCCTGTTGTAGCTGAGGTGATGTCGATCGCCCAAATTCAACCAGTAGCTACTTACACCAACATGCTTCAAATTGGAAGCCGCAACATGCAGAATTTCGAGTTGCTGAAGGCGTTGGGTGACGTCAACAAGCCAGTCTTGCTGAAGCGCGGTCTGTCAGCGACGATCGAGGAGTTTGTGATGGCCGCAGAATACATTATGGCCCACGGTAATCCCAATGTTGTTCTGTGCGAACGCGGTATTCGTAGTTTTGATCCATACACACGTAATGTGTTGGATTTAGGCGCAGTTGTGGCATTACGCCAAATTACCCACCTGCCTGTAATTGTGGATCCCAGCCATGCTGCTGGCAAACGCGAACTCATTCCCGATCTGGCAAGGGCTGCCGTGGCCTGTGGAGCAGATGGGTTAATTATTGAATGCCACCCAGAACCTGAAAATCTGTTTCCGATGCCCGCCAGGCTCTTTCTCTAGAGGATATGGTGGAATTGGTGCAGAGTTTGGACGCGATCGCGGCAGCCGTAGGACGCAAACTTCCTCAAAAGAGGTTCAAGCGGCTTTTCATCCTGCCAATTTGCCAGTCCTTGCAGTGAGCTACTAGCGGCAAGCAATTCTGTCTTGCCCCAAGTAAATAATGTCTAATGTGCAATTGAAAAGGAGAGCTATCTTTAATTCCCACTCTTAACAGCAGCTAAATGCGTTGTTGAAATTTGAGGGAAAGATTATAGGAGTTTCGGCCGTTAATTCACATCAGGCGTAATTCTTCAAGTTACCCATATAGAAGGAGTGGGACCAAAGACCACTAATAGTCGAATGGCACTGACGGAAGCTGTATTAAGCAACCAGCTTAGCTTTGAGAACTGAACGAGGTTGTTGCATCCTGGGAAAAGGTTTAGGTCTGCGCTTGATAACTCTAGGTTCAACCCTGTGAGGACGCAACAGCACTAACTGATCCGAAATCACCTCTAGCAAAGCGGTGTAGAGGTGACGACGGCTTTATCAGACCCTGTTGCCAACTGCGGTCTAAACTGATTGAACTGTTGCCGAGTCCCTTGCAAGGAGATTCGTAAGGGGGTACCTGAGCTTGTTGAGCCGCTTGCCACATCAAGGTTCGGAGCAAGTTGTACGCCAGCAAATGCATCCAAATTTCCTTTTGCACCATCTCTGGAGTTTTGGCAGCAATCATTTCCATCTTCAAGGTGGTTTTGAGATGCTTGAGATTGACTTCGGTGGCTTGCCAACGTAGTTGATAGAGTTCGGCGAGCTTCGCTTTGCGATAGCGTTTAGGGTCCAGTAGCGTCGTCACCAGAATAATTTCCTTAGGGCGAAACCCAGGTTGTTGAACCAACAAATGCACTTCTCTGACCTCAATCCTTTTGGGTAATGACTCAAAGTCCCTTCTACTCATTGATTGTGGGCAAAGAAGTGGACGTTGCCACTGCACGATATGATCGCCAATCCCCAGTTTCTTGCCGCGACGAAAATCACAGTGGCGAGCATGATGTTTGCGAAAGACGGCATCGGCTCCGCTTGAGTACACCAGTGCCAAATCGACGTAGGTGCCATAGGCAGAATCAGCGACAACGATGTCCTCGCTTTGTAGGGTGGCATACAGTTGCCGGGACAGTTGCCATTCACTGGTGTTAAACGCTGCAATGGCTACTTCCAAAACCGCTCCAGTTGTTCCGCAAAACCACACCACTAACTTTGCCAGGGAAAGCCACAGCCCACTTTTTGATTGCTGTGCTGTGGATAGAACGCCTGATTTGCAGGGGTATCACGCATCAGCACCGTTGTGCCATCGTAGGCTTTTACCCGTCGTCCACACCACCGGTGCTCAGGTTTTATCTCCGATGTCAGTGCCGTTGCCGTTTGCCGCAACAAGGGCTTGAGTACGGTCATAGGTAAGCGTTTACGAGCTTTACTGTAAGCTCCGGTATCGGTAGAGGGCACTTCCTCGCGCGCCTCTGCCATCCAGGCAATCACTGATTCACCGCATTGCTTAAACTTTGGTCCGCATCGAGCACTTGGGATAACCAAGCCCACAGCACAACAATCGGGGTATAAAGCACTTTGCGGTACTTGACTCCCTGTTCTTGCAGCACCTGTTGCACGAGGGCTTCCGGCAGTACGTGTTCAAAAGGGAGGGCAAGACTATTCTGAAACTTTTGCTTGAGGATCTCGGCTCGATTTGCCATAGTAAAGGAATAGTTTTGTTGGTCTCTGAGGCTCTGATTCTCTCATATCAAGCCTTGGAGCCTTTTTATCCCCTTCCGTCAGTGCCATTCACTAATAGTCTGTCTAATAATTTTTGTACTCAAAAATTCTGACAGCAATTCCCTAAAGTCCTCAGGTGTCTCGACTAAAAAAATTGTCGTGCTCTTTTTCCTATCTGTACTGAAGTAATGGATATTTAGGTTGAATGGAAGTTCACAAGAAGCTTTCTCATTAATACCAACAATTGCTGGATAGGGAAGAACTTGGTGACAAATTGACATTAATTCATAGGGATAGTTGTTGAGATTGGTAATCAAAATTCTTAGGGAATAACTATGTTCAAACTTTATGTTTTTGATACTTTGCTCACCGATTAATGAAACGTTGGCTTGAATTGGAGCTTCGCAGATTGATCGGTGGAGACGTCTGCTTTCCCGAATTGTGATGGCTTCTATAGTTCTGTTGAGCTTAGATTTTTCTTGTTCAACAATTTCAACAGGCAAATCTATTTTTCCATAAAAAGACCAGTTGAGCATTTGAGTTCTCGTTGCAGAATTGGAGTTGATGCTTTAGAGATATCCAGGCGTCTCTCGCTAGAGAATCTAATTCACTGATGCATAATTGCAATAATGAATTTATCCTGTGACGATCGCTTAAACTTTTTCACTGTTCAAAACTTTTAGCCAACGCCCGGATTTCTCTGAAGCTCTTCAAATGGAATTAAAGAAGCTATCGTCATTGTTTACGCTATAAAGAAGTTGCCGTGCTCATCCTACAGAAGCCTCATTTCTGTGATAAAGCAACAGCTTTAACTGCTTGCCTCAAATTTCCTTGATGCTCCACTAGCAATTGATCGCCATCTTCTTTTCCTAATCCTGTCCAATACATCAGGAGGGCAAGCTTGACGTTGCGTCCGCTCTGCTCCAGCAAATAGCCTGCAGCCTCTCGATTTAGGTCCGTCAGGTCTTGCAGAATTCTCAACGCACGATCGTGCAGTTTCTTGTTAGTTACAGCCACATCGATCATGCGGTTACCGTAAACCTTACCCAGCTTCACCATTGTTCCTGTAGACAGGATGTTGAGCGCCAGTTTCGTGACGGTGCCTGCCTTGAGACGGGTGGAACCGGCTAGAATTTCGGGACCAACCAGCAACCGAATATCTATATCTACTTGGGCACCGACTTGCTCCGCAGGAACACAGGCAATAAAGATGGTGGTTGCTCCTCGCTGACGAGCAGCCTGTAAAGCCCCATGAACATACGAAGTAGTGCCACCTGCGGTAATCCCCACTACTACGTCTAGTTCTGTTATATGACGGTGGGCAATGGCTTCCATCCCATCTTCTGCCCGGTCTTCTAACTCCTCTGAGCTTCGGACCAGTGCCCCCGCTCCTCCCGCAATGATGCCTTGCACCTGTTCAGGGATGTACAAAAGGTGGGTGGACATTCTGCTGCATCCAGCACCCCCAATCGACCGCTAGTGCCCGCCCCCACATAAAACAGTCGGCCTCCCTGCTGCAGTGCTGCCGAAATTCGATCGACTGCCTCGGCAAGCTGAACCCGAGATGCTGCGATCGCATCAATGACCTTTGCATCTTCCCGGTTAAATAAATCAACTAATTCCAATGAGGTTAGCTGATCAAGGTTATGACTTTCGGGATTGGCCTGTTCCGTCAGGAGGTGCCCGCGTTCGTCTAGGTTCTGCATACGGAGGAGAAAGGATAGGGGCTATCAGGCTAAAGGATAAGGGCTGAAGGCTAAAGGATAAAAAACGTAAAAAATAATGTCATAAATTTGACAAGTATCCGTCAGCAGTAGGTGAAACGCCCATATCTGTAAAGTTAATAGCTAACCCCAGAAGCCCAAAACTCTTTCAAACGCTCTTAAGGCCTGTTTATCCTTTATCCTTCTACAACTATCCTTCTACAACAACCCTTCTACAACAACCCCTCTAGTTGACGGCGAATTCGCTCTAGATCGACACTATCGATCGACTCTGCTGCTTCTTCCTCGTGGTCCGAATCATGGTCCGATTCGGCTTGCCAATCAGTCTTATCAACGTTTACTTCGGGGCACCATCAGTAGTCGCTCATCATCGCTTTCAGGTACAAACCCCTTCGGCACAAGCTGAAAATAATACCCGGCGCTTTCGCAGAATTCCTCAATTTCTTGCTGCTCCATCGCTTCGATCGCCGGACTTGGAAAGTCCTGCGCTTCTAGCAAAAGCGCATAGCGAGTGGCATCATCTTCATCCTCAAACATCAAGATCAGGTCGCGATCGCCCACTCGAATTGTATGAATGCCCTCGTTTTCGGTTCGGGCATTAAATAGTAGAACAAACACCTGCATGATACAGACTACTCTTTGTAATTGTGATGACCTGCGTTGGAAGTTGGGTTTGGGGTGGGGGATTTGAGCTTGGAATTAGCTTATCGCCTACATCGACAGTCAGGTTAGTAGTGACTCTGTTTGGTTAGCGTGATGGGAAATTCCATAGAACCCTATCATAAAATCTTCAGCCCGACAGTCCATTCAAGCCTGCGACATTGATTAAATTTTTGCTTGTCTTAGCGTGCTCCCTTCATAACAACTTCTTGATCTTAGTCAAGTTCAGACCAATATTAATGTGGAAATCACTCAAAGCAAATTGAAGGATCTGGTTGGAGAATAGAATCCGGAGGTCAGGGGTCAGAAACGCTATCTCTCCTGATACCCGGTTGCTAGCTCCTGATACCTCGCTTTTCACGCTTGAGTGAACGGGGGTGTTGGAGATTAATCCACTGTCAAAATTTTGAGAGGAAAACCCTTGCTGCGTTGCGTTCCCCTACTGCTGTTGACCGCGATCGCTATTCCAGAAGTTGCCGTTGCGCAAATCACCGATGTTTCCAAACAACCGCCGCTTCAGGTAGCAACCGCTCTACCTGCAAACACGCCTGGAGTTCTACTGATAAATACCAGTTTGACCGCCTGGAAAGAGCTTGCGCGGTTTAATCCGTTCCCGGCAGGTTTCCTCTCACCCTTTGGCATGTTCCTGTCGCCAACTGGAACCTCTTTTCGAAACCAGGATGTTCAGTATTGGTGGGGTGACAGAGCGGCGATCGCGCTTCTGCCTGCAACGTCTGGTGAAAATACCTTTAGTGATAGGACCGTTCTACTGGTGCCAATTAAAGATTCAGCTCGTTTCAATGTCTTTCTTGATCGGTTCAAAGCAGCACAAGGGCAACCAGAAATCGAGCGAGATTACAAGGGAGTTACCATTCTGCAATGGTCTCAATCTAGACCAGCTAAACCAGGGGCTGAAACATTTTTGCAAGAACCTCGCTTGCCCAAAGCAGAAACAGTTTTACCGACGCAAACCAAGGCAATAAACCCAAAGAGCAGTGAACACAGCCCTGAGTTTGTCTATCCATTGCCATCGATCCCCTCTCCGCCAAGGCCAAAAACGCGAGGTGATATTAAACCAAGAAATCTGGCGATCGCGTTGCTGCCAGGGAATGTAGCTGTTTCAACTCAGCCTCAAGCACTGGAAAAACTGATTGATGCCCGTTCTGCCGGACTGTCTCTAGCGCAAAATCCCTTGTTTCAGCGGACGCTCAATCATCCGCAGTTTGAGCGATCGTTGCTGGTTGGCTATGGGGATATGGCAGGTTTTACCAGACATCTGAAAAATTTCACCCATCGTTCTCCAGATTTAACCTTTTGGCACTCATGTCTCCCTTCAATGAGAGCCAGGCGGGGAAGCTGACCAGCGTTTACAATACCGTTGATACGCACCTTTGGGTAGCACCAGAAGGGATTCACAGTCAGTCAAACTTCTACTACACAACTCCCCATCCCGAACTGGCGACTCCTCTTTCGGCAACCACAGATCAACTCCTATCTCAGTTGCCAGCCGCTACCTACCTTTCAGCAAACAGCCGCGATATTAAGCGGCAATGGCAGGCCTTGACTAAAGCGGGACTCAAGGATCCCTCCAGCCAGTGGCTCGTAGACAGTATCCGCAAAGGTGTACGGACCGCTACAGGGCTAGACATGGACAAGGATGTAATTTCCTGGATGGACGGAGAGTATGCACTAGCGCTGTTTCCAACAACGGGGGATTATTCAACTACTTCTCGCCTAACTTCAATCTGGGGTTGGGGTTAATGGTGCAAACCAGCGATCGTCCTGCTGCTGAAGCGGCTCTCAAAAAATTGGACCGCTTCATCCAGTCCACAAGTAAGGGGACGTTACAGCGGTTCCCCGCCGGATCAAAGGTCAAACCGTCATCAGTTGGGAAGGAAGAGACAAGGACAAAATTTTGAGCGTTCTTTCTCATCGTTGGGTTTCTCGCGATACCCTAATTTTCACCTCAGGGATTGGACCAATGACTGCGTTGAATCCCAAGCCCTACTTACCGCTTCATCTCAATTACACCTTCCGAACTGCGACAGAAAGTCTGCCTAAACCGAACGAGGGCTATTTCTACATCAACATGGGGTCCTCCCTTTCATTTCTTTATGGTCTGATTTTACCGTCTGTACCTCGTCAATACAGTCCTTACGTTCGGCAAGCTCAACAGGTCTTAGGGACGGTTCGAAGCGTCAGCTCAACTAGTTCCACTACGCCTGAAGCACAGCGCATCGATTCGCTTTGGGTTTTGGGTTCAGGCAACCCAACGAAATAAGCTGTGCCCAAATCGTAACGATTTTGGAGCTGTTAACGCTGGCGGCTAACACAACACCTCATTACTCTTTTAGGCCCATCTGAGAAGGTAATGATCGCCATCGGTTGATCGCCCCTCCTCTATAGATTGCGTCATCAACCTGAATTGCGAATGCTGAAGGGGCTACCTCCCTATGTATAGACGTTTGGCTAGCCCCTAGGTAGATGTGCTGAAAAGGCGAATCCGTCTAAATTTAGTGCAGTCGTCCAAATGGTTCGGATATCCCTACCCAGAAAGGTAGAGATTGCCGCATTTGCAAAAGTGTTAAATCTCTTTTAGATTCTTGACTATCTTTCAATATCTGATAAAATCTACGACTCAAAATTTAAGGTCGCTTCTTTTAAATCCAGGAGGTTTGTATGCGGATTGCCCAGATTGCCCCGCTGTGGGAGCGTGTTCCGCCCCGGCCTATGGCGGCATCGAATTAGTCGTTGGCCTTCTGACTGACGAACTCGTACGCCGGGGGCATGACGTAACGCTGTTCGCATCTGGGGACTCTGTCACCCTTGCTAAACTCGAATCCGTTCACCCCAAAGCAATCAGACTGGATTCTTCTGTAAAGGAGTATGGCATCTACGAGATGTTGCAGCTCAGTAGAGTCTATGAACGGGCAAACGAATTCGATATCATTCATTCCCACATGGGGCATGTGGCGCTTTCCTATGCAGGTCTAGTTAAGACTCCAACGGTTCACACTCTGCATGGGGTGTTCACCCAGATAACGAGAAGATGTATGTGCGCGCTCGTCATCAGCCATTCGTCAGTATTTCAAATGCTCAACGAGAGCCTCGATTAGGGCTGAACTGCGTAGCGACCGTATACAACGGTATTGATCCTTCTACCTATGAGTTTTATCCTCAAGCGAGCGAACCACCTTATTTAGCGTTTCTAGGACGGCTTTCGCCTGAAAAAGGACCCCACTATGCGATCGAAATTGCGAAACGATCGGGTTGGCGCTTGAAGATGGCAGGCAAGATTGATCCAGTCGATCGAAACTACTTTGAGCAGGAGCTTAAACCGCATATCGATGGACAACAAATTGAATATTTAGGTGAGGCAAATCATGCCCAGAAGAGCGTATTGATGGGGAATGCTGCCGCAACATTGTTCCCAATTACATGGCGGGAACCGTTTGGCTTGGTGATGACCGAATCGATGATTACTGGAACACCGGTTATTGCAATGGAACTGGGGTCAACCTCTGAGTTAATCGTTCATGGTAAGACGGGCTTTCTCTGTCACAACGTGGATGAGTGCGTAGCTGCTATTTCCAGGATTGATGAAATCAATCGTCGAGCTTGTCGGGACCATGTGGTTCAAAACTTCAGTTACACAAAGATGACTGATAGTTACGAGGCTGTTTATCGCCAGATTTTGGCGGCTCGATCTACTGAGAGTAGTCATCTTGACACATTGATTGGTTCAGTCAGCAAACGGATTTAGTTATCAGGTGGAGCTTTGATGAGTCCACCTTTTTTTGAGGGAAAAAGTATGAAAAATAACAATTCAAAATCAATTGTTTCAGTTGCGAAGCCAAATTCCCCTTACATCTCTCCCCGTAAGGCTGCTCCGAATCGGCAGGCGATCGCGCTCATTTCGGATCACGGCGATCCGGCGGCTGAGATTGGTAAAGAAGAAGCAGGCGGACAGAATGTTTACGTTCGTAAGGTTGGGGAAGCTTTGGCAAAGCTTGGTTGGCAGGTGGATATGTTCACCCGCAAGACCAACCCGGATGACGCGAAGATTGTGCAGCATTCGCCGCACTGCCGCACAATTAGGCTGACGGCTGGTCCTGAAACGTTTATTCCCCGTGATCAGCTATTCTCTTACATGCCAGAGTTTGTAGAAGCCTTCCAAAAATTTCAGAGTAAGGAAGGGACCAACTATCCACTAGTTCATACCAACTACTGGATGTCTGCCTGGGCAGGTTTGCGCTTGAGGGAAGAGAGCAATATTCAACTGGTTCATACCTATCACTCCCTGGGGGCAGTGAAATATCAGGCCGTGAAGCAAAAGCCAGCGATCGCCAACACTCGTTTGGCAGTTGAGCAGCAAATTCTGGAAGAAGCTAACTGTGTAGTAGCAACGGTTTCCACAGGAAGAAGAAACCCTTCGCACCCTGGTTTCTCAGCAGGGTTGCATTGAAGTGATTCCTTGCGGAACTGACATCAGTACCTTCCATGCCATTCCCAGAATTGAAGCGCGAGTCAAATTGGGTCTAAAACTGAATGAGTCGATCGTTCTTTATGTTGGACGGTTTGATCCACGCAAGGGCATTGAAACGCTTGTACGTGCCTGTGCCCAGCTAGGCGACCAACCCAATTTGCGCCTAGTCATCGTTGGTGGTAGTGATCCAGATTCCGTTGACGGTAAAGAGCGAGAGCGAATCGAACAAATCGTGTGGGAAACCGGGATGGCTGCTCAAACAACATTTGTTGGGCGAGTGGGGCATGATCTGCTGCCCCTCTATTACACCGCAGCAGATGTATGCGTTATCCCAAGTCACTACGAACCGTTTGGCTTGGTTGCGATCGAAGCAATGGCTTGCGGCACTCCCGTAGTCGCTTCCGCTGTGGGCGGGTTGAAATTCTCCGTTGTGCCGGAAGAAACGGGGTTGCTTGTACCCGCTCAAGACACGTCTGGGTTTGCTGAAGCAATTGATCGGATCTTGTCCGACGAGTTATGGGCAAGAAAACTGAGAAAGCAGGCTCCAATCAGAGTTCAGCAGAACTTTAGCTGGTCAGGTGTTGCCGCTCGTTTGAGTGATCTCTACCGACGTTTGCTTGCCCAATCCATATCCAGCGAAATGCTGTGGAATGAGCAATTGCCTACTCAGCCAGGGGTTGCTAATGCATACATGCCCAGCGCGAAAGTGGCTTCAGCGTAGGCTTCAACTTTTATAAACGAAGCGTTTGGCTTTGGCTTGAAAATCTAAATGTAGAGATACAAATGTGTCTCTACATTTTTGTAATTACTACACTGCCTTGCACGAAATCCGCTTCAACAATTCAAGGTTATGTCAGTTCAAACTGACTTGGACTGGCTTCAGATAAACGGTAATTGGGAACAGTCGATTCGTTGGAAGATTCAAGCATTAAGCTACGCTGAACTTAATAGTTTGGTGACTGTGTTTAAACAGGGCTATTTCATTCTAAAGATTGATTTGAGTTGCTTCAAGCTGAAACCGCAACGACGTTGGGCTTGAGCCATATTGTTAAAGCCCAAGTCCCGATAGAGATTGAGTGCCAGATTTCGAGCAATTGCCCATATCTGAGGCAAGGGAACTATCCGGATTCTACAAGCATCCTCAGCTTGCGTCACATCTCGCACATAATGCACTTTGTTTTCCACACCCCAATATGAGCGAATTCGGTGAGCAAACTGACACGCAGTTTCACGCAACGAGGAAATGTAATAGCGTATCTCGGTTTTACCCACAATTTCATACTCTCCTTTCAGCAAGGTACGAGTAGCCCTCACGCGAATCAAGGTGCATAGTCCTGCCCAAGGACGAATATCATCAAGAGTTTGACAAATTTCAACTATTCGTTCCTCTATGCGTCCATGACCTTTGCTAAATTCTGTGTAAGTGTCTTCCACTTGAAAGTTCGCCTTGACCTCTTTGAGCAGCCCAGATTGGTTGCCTTTGAGTGCTCCTAGATAGTGATTGTGACTCTCAACAATTGAGGTGCAACTTTTTTTGGGTGTTGATCGCATCAAAAGCAAACACCACTCCATTGCAAGCGAACTGTTTGACTAACTGGGGCAACACCTTGATCTCATTGCTCTTATGCTCAACCTCGTAGGGTTCAAGAATCAAACCCCGTTCAACCAAATACACACTCACCAGTTGAATCGCTGGATGCGGCTCAGTGGTTGAATGCTCCGATACCAGTTGATAGGAGCCACGCCATCGTTTGCCATCGACAGCTACCATCTCACCCGCACGAGGACTAATCTCAAAAACTTGGCTAAACAAGCTGAATACTGTTGATAATCTACGTTGAGCAGCACTCGGCGAATCGTGCTGTAGGAGGGTAAACGTCCTTTAGCTGGGTCAAACAACCCTACTAATTCATCGTGATAAGCGTTGAGCCAATCTCCAATGGCTAGAAACCCTCGACATCCTGCTGCCACTGCTAAGGTGAACAATGCTAGACACAGGGCTTGATTGTGCCGTTGTCCGGCTCCTCGTCGGGGGTCAGGCAAGTGAGCAAAAGCTTCCACAATCGCAAGGGTGCTCATGGTTGAACGGCAGTAACGGATTAAGCCTCAGCTTATCGGATTGTCTACCTCGTCTAGAATGAAATAGCCCTGGCTTCATTAGAGGTATTAACAACACGAATTTGTTTCAATACATCTGCGTATGTTGAGCTTGCAGAAGATGAGAAAGGAAGCGGTGTTTCGATCGTGCCTGTGATGAATTCTAGTTCCCAATCTCCAGCCATTTTTGGCTTCCCGTCAAATTCGCTGACGCAGCAACATCCGCCTGTGTAAGCTCACTAAACGTTCGTACAAAGTCTGCACCCTGAACTCCCTCAGCAAAATTGCAGCCATAGATGAGAATGTCTGCATTCTTTGCGAGTGATTTTTCCACGTCTCTAACTGGTTTTGAAAGGTGAGAAGATTATCTGTTTGAAGAGTATCAACATCCAATTTCAAGCTTGCAGAATCACCATGGGAAACCAGATGAATTGACTGAAGATTGGTGTAATTCTCCAGTGTTTTAGTAATCTTTTCAATTCCACTTTCGTATTTTGAATCCAAAAAACAACCGCTGTATGGGAGCGGATACTTCGAGCTAATACTTCAGAATCAGAAATCGCCGTATCGATAAAGACAATCTGATTTACCTGGGCAGATAGATTTGTATTTGCTGTTTCAAAATATGCAAATTCAAATGAACCTATATTTGGATTTAGCAATTTCGGAACCAGTACAGCGATTGCCAAGACGATCAGTAATAAAATTCGTGTCCTCAACCGATTTGCTGATGAAACAGTTTGGCTCTCTTTGATCGACTTGGAAAACTGATAGCGGCTCAAAATCATAATGATTCAGAAAACACCGCATCATACTTAAATCGAATTTGAAGTTTCAAAGGTATTGCGTGATACAAATTACCTGCGCTTTCCCACCAAAAATTTCTATAGCAGTCCTAAATCAGTTGTGAGATTGAGAGGTTCTGCAAGCAAGGATTCCAATGGAATCGTTTCTCACAATCCATTTAGAATCGCTATAGAATGCACTATGTTCATTTTCAAATCCGAAAATTCCAGTTGAAATTGGCTGAGGTCTGCATCTAGCACTTCCCAGCGATCGGGACTCAGTTCCCAATTTCGGCCCTTAGGAGCAATTTGTGTTGCTTTCTAATCTAGAAATGAATTGAAGAAGATCATCATTGCAACGAGCAATACCGTGATGATGGTTGTTCCCAGAACATTATTTTTGTGGATATGGGCTGGGTGACAGGCTGTAACCAAAAGCTGAGAGATCGTGTTACCAGTGGCATTACAGCCCAAGTCAATATAGACGAGGTAATCAAGTTATTTACCAGCATGGAGCTTGGTAAAGACCAAGATTCCATTATTCCAAAGGATGTAAATAGTGCCGACTGAAGGATCACAATTGGGTAAAGTCCAAGCACTACTGCAATATTTTGCTTCCAAGCTGGTGGTCCCAACCCAAACTGCTCCGACTGGATTTTAGATGAAAACCATCCCTCCAAACCCGTGGAAAATGATTTGAACTGGTAAGACTCAAAAACTTTCTGGCCGGATTGAAGTAATTCCTCACGTGCTTTTGACTTTAGCCACAGCCTCAAATGCTCTGAAGTGTCAAAGTGCATGATGGAGTACCATTTGAGGTCCTTACCCTTCACAGGAGAACACAAATCAACCCGAATAAATCCTTCAGATTGCCTAGCAGACCAGGCTAATTTGGCATGCCAGAGCCTAAAAGCAAGTCCTCTTCCTTTTGGAACGATGTGCTCAACGATAAAACTGGCATGGGAAAGTTCAGATGTCATTCGATTAGGGGATGTTTGGAAGTATTTAGACCATTTATTTTAAAGAAGATAATAAAAAGTATCGTATTTGACAGATTTTCTGAGAGGGATTTGGATCATGCACAGGGACAATTATAATTTGACACGCCAAAAGCTTGAACGTCTGTTACAGCAGGATGTTGAATCTAGCGTCCCAAATCAAGAGGGAACCCAAACATGGGTAGAAAAGGCGTGGTATCAATTGCAAAATCGATGGAAGGGAGCGATCGCTTCCCTAACTCAAGATTCCAAAATCTTCAATCAACCCAGCCACGTCAATGGTCAATCAGGTGACTTTAGCTACTGGTATAACTTTAGCTGGCAGGCTTGGGTTTACAGCCGTCTCGAAGATAACCCGGAGGAAGGACGGGGTTGGTTAGAGCAGGTCTACCGCCGCAGCAAATAAGCTTTTGATATTGGATGAAATTTACTGCACGAAATCTAACGGTTGAGATCGCCTGACATAGACAGCTTGTACATTCAACTGACTACACTTCAAAGTTACGGTACATCGCGATCGTTACCCTGATGCAGGAGATTTAACTGTATCCATCCAATATTGAGATGTCTCGCCTCCAATATAGTCGCTACTCTCTCGATAGATTTGCCTCAAACACTCGTAAAAAGCTTGAGCTTCATCTTCTAATCCAAATATCACTAAATACTTCAGAATGCGAGTAATCCGAAGATAATTGTGATCAAATGGGCACACCCATTCCTGCTTACGGTTCGAATAGTCTTCCGATCGTGTGACAATGGCTTTTCCTCCGTCGCTTTTCTGGCGTTGTAAACCATAAAACCGCAGCATGACTGTGAAAGACTGGAGTAGATTTTGACGGAGGCTGGGGTTGTTTTGAAACGCTTGGATCACCTCGTTGTCAACGAGGGGGCGTCAGGGTTAAACGAACTCTTTTCAGGTAAAGGAAATAGCCATTGAATGTAATCGTGAGCGCATTCTAATTCCTCGAAATCCCAAGTCCACATTTCCTGAATCATGCGCCCCTGGGAATCTCGCTGCTCCCCTAGATAAAACGGGACGACCTTTGAGTAAGTTGCTTTTCCTGATCCGTTGCGAACGATCCTCACAACTCAATCTATTCTTTAAACACCAGGGCTATTTTCTAGCATTGTTCACCTTAGCAGTGGCAGCAGGATGTCGAGGGTTTCTAGCCATTGGAGATTGGCTCAACGCTTATCACGATGAATTAGTAGGGTTGTTTGACCCAGCTAAAGGACGTTTACCCTCCTACAGCACGATTCGCCGAGTGCTGCTCAACGTAGATTATCAACAGTATTCAGCTTGTTTAGCCAAGTTTTTGAGATTAGTCCTCGTGCGGGTGAGATGGTAGCTGTCGATGGCAAACGATGGCGTGGCTCCTATCAACTGGTATCGGAGCATTCAACCACTGAGCCGCATCCAGCGATTCAACTGGTGAGTGTGTATTTGGTTGAACGGGGTTTGATTCTTGAACCCTACGAGGTTGAGCATAAGAGCAATGAGATCAAGGTGTTGCCCCAGTTAGTCAAACAGTTCGCTTGCAATGGAGTGGTGTTTGCTTTTGATGCGATCAACACCCAAAAAAGTTGCACCTCAATTGTTGAGAGTCACAATCACTATCTAGGAGCACTCAAAGGCAACCAATCTGGGCTGCTCAAAGAGGTCAAGGCGAACTTTCAAGTGGAAGACACTTACACAGAATTTAGCAAAGGTCATGGACGCATAGAGGAACGAATAGTTGAAATTTGTCAAACTCTTGATGATATTCGTCCTTGGGCAGGACTATGCACCTTGATTCGCGTGAGGGCTACTCGTACCTTGCTGAAAGGAGAGTATGAAATTGTGGGTAAAACCGAGATACGCTATTACATTTCCTCGTTGCGTGAAACTGCGTGTCAGTTTGCTCACCGAATTCGCTCATATTGGGGTGTGGAAAACAAAGTGCATTATGTGCGAGATGTGACGCAAGCTGAGGATGCTTGTAGAATCCGGATAGTTCCCTTGCCTCAGATATGGGCAATTGCTCGAAATCTGGCACTCAATCTCTATCGGGACTTGGGCTTTAACAATATGGCTCAAGCCCAACGTCGTTGCGGTTTCAGCTTGAAGCAACTCAAATCAAAAATAGCCCTGGCTCTTCTAGTTCTTCTTGATCTAAATCTGGATCGGTAAAGGCGATGGTTAATTGAACCTGGGATGCACTCACTTGCCTATCTCCAATTCATGGCGATCGAACCATTCACGGCGATTCGTTCCGTATTTTCTTACCTCTATCAGGGTAAAACATAAATTTCCTCGAAATGGAAAACTTTAAATGCTCTTCTTACATCCTGAATTCACTGAAGTTCCTGCCAACCTATGCATGCTCAGCACAAAGATTCAACCAGCACCTTTAAACCGTTTGTAGTATTAAGAAGGAGGCTAGTTATGATGCAGTACCTCAAGAGCTTTGCTTTGGGCTTTTAAAGTTTCAAGTGGAATATTTCGAGCGTGGGGCAAAAGTTCCTCTTAACCTATCGCAAGTGCTTATTGTCCATTACCACTCGAAGCTCTTAAACCTTTTCCATCCATTGAATGCATTCTGCCATCTGCTGCTGCATCGTAGCTCGATCGCTGTGAAAACGGCGACCATGACCAGGAAGAACCCATTCAAAGGAGTAGGTTGCTAACTTCTGCATCGAGTGGGTTTGTTCGGTCCAGGAGTACCAGCAAACGGAGCGAAAGGCACTTAAATGCCCCCGTTCTTCTGACCAAGCGAGATGGTCTCCGGTGAAGAGAAATTTCTGGTTATAAAGCAACACAGTATGCCCCTTGGTATGCCCCGGAACGGGAATGATCAGCAGGTCGGGAGCAAACTGAATTGGATCGTAACCAGATGGTTGAATTTCGACATTGCGGGTTCCAGAGTTGATTTCATCTTTGTGCAGAATGCGATCGCACCCAAAATGCTGATGAAACTTCTGGTGGTCTGCAACATCGTCCCGATGGGTTAGATACAAGTAGCGAACGCCGCCCAGTTCTTCTAACCGTTTAACAAGTGGTGGCGCAAATCGGGGAGAGTCTACCAGCACATTTCCCTCAGGACGCTGGATAAAGTAACTGGCAGCCCCATAGGAAGTTTCGGCATGGTAGCCGCAGTGGTAGACGTTTTCAGAAACGCGGATTGGAAAAGTTTCCTGGGCTGCCTTGATGTCTTTAGGTTTGTTGATCGTGCCGATCGATGCCGTCGGGCACGAAAGAAGCGCCTGCATTGCTTGCAGTCGTTCCTGTTCATTTGTCGGTTGGTGGTAAACCGCCGATTGGTCCCCATCGCTGTGAAATACCTCTGGAGCCATCCAGCGGCAGGTATCGCAATCAATGCAGGTGCGATCGACGTAAAAATCACCGCTAATATTTTCGGGGCGGCGTTGAGTGAGGTGAGCCATTAGCCAACTCCTACAGCAATTGAAGAGGTTTGTCGGGTACGTTGACCTTTAATTACTAGTTTGACTCCATTTTTCGGTGCCAGGGTAACCCCGCGACGGCGAGGGACTTCGGGCTGGCTATCGGCCAGGGAAAACTCATAGCTTGATAGAAGCGTAGCCAGGACCAGCTTCATTTCAAACATTGCCAGAGCCTCCCCAATACAGCGTCGGGCACCTCCACCAAAGGGCATGAACTGGTATGGAGAAAACTGCCGCTCGAGAAACCGCTCTGGCCTAAATTGCTTTGGTTCGGGGTATATGTCCTCGCGCTGATGTAGTAGATAGATGCAACCAACCACAGGGGTACCCGGTTCCAGCCAATGACCGAGGAGGTCAACCGTTTCCTGGGCGACTCTGGGAAACGTCAGCATGCCCACAGGATGAATTCGCAACGTTTCGTTGCAGAATGCCGTAAGGTACGGCAATCGGAAAATGCCTGTGGGATCTGAAATATCCCCAAGGGTGTCCAGTTCCTGAAGCAGCTTTTCCCGCACGGCTGGTAAGCGGTGTGCCCAATACATTGCCCAGGACATGGCAGTAGCTGTCGTTTCATGTCCGGCAATTAGCAGCGTGACCAGCTCATCTCGCAATTCCTGATCGCTCATGGGTTGGCCTGCTTCGTCACGGGCAGACATCAGCAATGACAGAATATCCACTCGATCACTGTCAGGGTTTGCACGACGATCGGCAATTTCGGCATAGATGAGCTGATCCGCCTGATTCTGATTGCGCACAAACCTACCCCATGGACTCCATGCCCCCAAATCCTTCTGCAAAAAATTGAAGAAAAGAACGCTGGATGACAACGGCGAGCGAAACAGATCTGCCATCGAAGACATCAATTGCTTGAGTTGCTGAAGTCGCTCTCCTTCACCTAAACCAAACACCGCCTCCAAAATCACCTGAAGGGAAATGCTTTGCATGACGTGGCGAGTTGAAAATGGTTGTCCGATCGGCAACTGGCTAAAGATTTCTTCGGTTAGCTGGCGGATAAGTTGCCCGTAGACGCGCATTCGGTCCCCATGAAAGGGCGGCATCAAGAGTTGCCGTCGTCGCCGGTGTCGATCGCCATCCAGCATAAAGATGGAATAGTTTCCTACGGCGGGAGCCAGAATCTGATTTAGCTCGCCGGGGGCACTAAACAGCTTGCGATCGTTGGTCAAAATCTCCTGGATTGCCTGGGGATGATTCACAAAGACCAGATGGTTGCCAAACCCAATCACTCCGGCTGAGAAAATATCGGGGTATGTCTTGGCGCAACTCTCCATGTAGCTGACCGGGTCAGCGATCCACTGAAGCTGTTGAAGAGTTGGGGGCTTGAATTGAGTTGGGGAAGCTCATGGGTGTGCCAACAGAACACTGCACATTTATGGTAACGATTTCAAGGCACCGGAGAATTATTTCTCAAAGTGAGGGACGATCGTTGCGGTAAAGTGGCTCTACACCGATTAGAAATTGTCCATGTCCCGTTCTAGTTCTCTGCGCTACTACATCCTGGCTCGTCTGCTCCTGGCTCCACTCATGCTGTGGGTAATCACAACCGCTGTTTTTTGCTTCTCCGAGCAACACCAGGTGATCCAGTGGATGCCTTGCTGGGTCCTCGGGCACCACAGGCCGCAAAGGATGAACTGAGAAACCAGTTAGGGTTGGGAAAACCACTGTTGTTGCAGTATTTTGACTACATCGGACGGTTGCTGCACCTAAATTTGGGGATTCACTGACTAGCAAGGAAGGGGTCTGGCAAATTATTGTGAAGTTTTTTCCAGCGACGATGGAGTTGGCGGTGTATAGTTTGGCGATCGCGGTAGTTGTGGGCGTCGCTGTTGGAATTCTGTCTGCATCCCGTCCCAATACGGCCTTCGACGCGGGTGGCAGACTGTTTGGTATTCTCACGTACTCGCTGCCTCTGTTTTGGTTTGGGATGTTGCTGCAATTGATTTTTTCAGTGCAGTTGGGCTGGTTTCCCTTGGGCACGCGCTTCCCCGTTACCATTCCGGCTCCCGAAGGTCCAACAGGACTTTATACATTAGATAGCCTGCTGCACGGCAATCTCACCCAATTCTTTATGGCTCTGTATTACCTCGCGCTGCCCTGTCTAACGCTGGGAATTTTGATTAGTGGAATTTTTGAACGAATCGTGCGGGTGAATTTGAAGCAAACGCTCCAGGCAGATTATGTAGAGGCGGCTCGGGCTAGAGGAATTCCAGAATCAAAATTCTGGTCAATCATGCCTTGAAAAATGCCCTTATTCCGGTGATCACCATTTTGGGCTTAACGTTTGCAGCACTGCTGGGCGGGACGATTTTAACGGAAGTGACCTTTTCCTGGCCCGGATTAGCCAATCGGCTTTACCGGGCAATTTCGCAGCGGGATTATCCGACAGTGCAGGGGATTGTGGTCTTTTTTGCGGCGATCGTCGCCCTGGTTAGTATCCTGATTGATATCCTCAATGCCTATGTCGATCCACGCATTCGGTATTGACCTTTGAATCGCTCTAGCACCTGGTTACAATACTCTGCAATGCTCGGATATTCGTCCCCGTTCCAAGACTGAGGTTTTGTGTTTGTAAACAGGTTGGGATTTCCGGAGTACCACCAGGATGCGACGCGCATAACCGCCTCATCTTCGTTGCCGTGCGCTTGAGCGATCGCCTGTTCCCAGTATTGATTGACTTTGTAATCAATAATTACGATCTGCAAATCAGGATTATTCAAAAATTCTTGGGTAGACAATTCCCTTCCCAGTGCTTCCTGACTCCAGTGGGGAAGATCGTCAGGCATCACCTGACCAAGCCCCATTGCGCCACTACCGGAAGGATTTAGCAGTTTGGCATTTCGGTCGCTTTCCTGTTGGATGATAGCTTCCCGGATATGCACAACTGTCTCGCTGTAGAGGGGTGCGATCGCAACTGGGCGTCGTGATTGTCCTTGTCCTGATTCAAGAAGGATGGGCCAAACTTCCAGCTATAGGCATCAGAACCGGATGTATTGAGAAATATCAGCAGAGATAGAACAAATACCCCGGATAGAGGTAAACAAATAGTGAGCGCTTTGGCCTTGTACGATGCCTGGAGCGGTTGAGTAATGGGCGAAACTGGAAGCTAGGGCGTCGATCGCGCAATCGGTTGCTTTGAAGTTTTGGGCGGTTTGCCAAGCGAAGGGAACGACGTCTGCTTACAAGACCACGATCGCAGATTATTTCAACAAACGTCAGGACATATCCTAAAGCTTGATGTAATCTCTGAGCCGGAGAATTACTACTTCGCCTGGACGATCGTCTTCTTTGGTTTTGAATCCTCATTCAGTTGTTTGTAAATGGTTACTTGAAACGCTGAAAGACAGGATCTATTGACCATTGGTTTTCAGCTTTCAGCATGGATTTTCTCTGGGACTAAAATTCCTCTTTTTGAATTGGACGCTGCATATAGCGCAGGTTTCAAGAGTCGTAGCAGATTTAGCGTTAGATAAGGCACCCGCCACATTTTGCCACTAAATAAGAAAAATGACGAATTTTGTTCGTGTTCTTTTGTAAACTCAATACTCTGTAGGTTTTTGGGTAGTTCCCAGATTCGTAATGATTCTGGAACTACTAGCAATGACAGTTAAAGCCGCACTCATTAATTTAATTAGGTCCACCATCTTTCTAACCCGATCTCTTACTGCAATGAATTACTGGCTAATGAAGTCTGAACCGGAGGCCTATAGCATTAACGACTTGAAACGCGATCGCACCACAATTTGGGATGGCGTGCGTAACTATCAGGCACGTAACTTTCTCCGATCGATGCAGATAGGCGACTTAGCCTTCTTCTACCACTCCAACGCTACCCCTCTTGGCATTGCGGGGCTAATGAAAATTTCCAAGCCTGATATTGTGGACCCAACTCAGTTTGACCCCAAAAGCAAGTACTACGACGAGAAATCTCCGGAGAATAATCCCCGCTGGCGGACGGTTGAAGTTGAGTTTGTGGAGACATTTCCCGAATTGATTCCGCTGGATACTTTACGTCAGCACTTCAGCCCAGATGAGCTGCTGGTGGTACGCCAGGGCAATCGTCTTTCTGTCATGCCTGTAGACGAGAAAGTTGCAAAAAGATTCTAGCGATGGGTGGGGAAAGGCCAGTGGGGAAAGGCTAAAGGATGAAGGCCAAAGGATAAACTAGTTTCGAGTTTGGCTAAAGGATGAAGGCCAAAGGATAAACTAGTTTCGAGTTTTAAGTTGAAGCGATGTTTGGATTTCTCCGCGTCTCCGTGTCGAACTTATCTATAGTTTTAAGCTTGACGCTACACTAGCTTGCCTTTTGCAGGTCCATTAGCTCAATGCGGTTCCCAAACGGGTCGCTCACATACATCCGCTTGTAGCCATCTGTCGTTTGGCCTGGCACAACTTCATACCCTCTCTGCTCGCATCTGTTTATTAGTTCCTCCAGTCCTTCAACGACCAGTGCAGGATGTGCTTTCTTAGACGGCCTGAAATCTTGCTCCACCCCAGATGAATCTTCAAGGCTGCTTGTTCAAACCATAGCCCGCCCCTCTTTGCTATAGGTTCTGGTTTGGGTATCTCAACTAGTTCAAAGACACCGACATAGAAATGTCTCGCCTTTGGTTCTTCGCCCGGAGGCATTGCCAGTTGCACATGATCGATGGCTAGAATCTTCATACTGCTATCCTACATGAGCTTCCACTGGCAACATTTCAGCCGTTTAACTTGTCAATAATATGAAGAAGCAACTATCGGTCATTGCTGGAGTAGCCGTTCTGCAAGGCATCTTGACGGCTAAAGTTATAGTAACTGATCCACCAACATCGAGCGAACGGAGCCAGTCCCAACCGTCTCAGGAACAGCAGCTCTTTATTTTAGAACAGCAGGTTGCTCGTTTGGAGGAAGCGATCGCCCCTCAAAGCCCTTTAGCAGCGGTAAAAATCTGGGCAGAAGGAATGAAATCTCGTAACGGAGCGTTGCAGTTTGCGGTATTGTCCGACGAGTTGCGGCAAAAGCTAAAAGCAAATTTTGTGACCTCAACCGCTACCTGGGTTACAGGTGCATCAAGTCCCTGGTTCACTGGCTACAGAATCACTCGTCAGACAAAGCGGGGTAATGGGTGGGAATTTGAAGTGCAATATCCCATGCAAACCTCCAGCGGTAGCTTTGGAACCTATATTCAACAGGTGGAAGTGGAGCAGTTCCCGCAGAAAGGATATCAGGCGACATTATCCAGCGATCGCTCAGCTGGATGGTACATTACCCGGATCGAATCAATTTCACCAAAGCCAGGATTTATTGATTACTAATCATTCCTGAGAAGACATGATCGCCCTTGCTGAGATGAGGTTTGAAAGAAATTAGTCGGAAAACCTAAAATCACTTAATTTCTGCCTGTTTTTCTACTGTTGCTCCATCAGGAAAGTAGCCTCTACCAAATGGATTGAGGCTACCCAGAATGAATATCCTTTGCGCAGTTGGCTTGGATTATGCCTCCAACCTAATAACTGTAGGGAGGCATCTCTTCTATCAACGGTTTAATAATTGCCTCTAACCAAAGGCTTATATCCGATGACAAGAGTGTTGTCTCGGGCCATTAAAGTGCGTGCTACTAGAAATCTTCATTATTCTTAATAAAGAAGCCTCGGCTTGTTATTCAAGAGAACCGCTTCTAATAGAAGGATGCCTCAGAAAATACTTTAGAGACTTTGCCGATCTGCATCGTCCTTATCAAAAGCGCTGTTTGTAGCCTTCTGAACGCTACAACCCCACTCCAACAAGAATTGTGTATAGAACTAAGCCCAAGCTTCCCGCTGCGTTTCCAATGAGGCTCTAGATTTCCAAGCAAACCCCTGGCTTCCGATCGCCGCAATACTAGAAAATAAAGGTCACTTTATTTTTGTCTTTTGTTCTTATTTTTAATTAAATCAGGATGTAAAACTTTTAAAGAATCCCTGAAGAGCCTTAAGCCGTTTTCTGGTTCGAAAGAACGTACTATCCATTCTCAAGCTTCTAAATCATTCTTCTCGCTTACTAATTTATCTAAGTGACCCCTTTGCATCGTCCCTAACTTCGACAATAATGCTGTCATTGACATGAATCGAGCTTTGAACGTAACCCCGACTCATTTGAGACGAGACTATAGGAGATAACTAGCGTGAAACTCGCAGTTTATGGAAAAGGTGGAATCGGCAAATCCACAACGAGCTGTAATATCTCAGTAGCCCTTGCACGACGTGGAAAGAAAGTTTTGCAAATCGGCTGCGACCCCAAACACGACAGCACATTTACATTGACGGGTTTCCTGATTCCCACGATTATCGACACTCTGCAAGAAAAAGACTATCACTACGAAGATGTCTGGCCTGAAGACGTCATTTATAAGGGATATGGCGGCGTTGATTGTGTCGAGGCAGGTGGCCCTCCTGCGGGTGCAGGCTGTGGTGGTTATGTTGTTGGTGAGACGGTAAAGCTGCTCAAGGAACTGAATGCGTTTGACGAGTATGACGTTATTCTGTTCGATGTCCTCGGTGACGTTGTTTGCGGTGGTTTTGCCGCTCCTCTAAATTATGCGGATTACTGCATGATCGTCACTGACAATGGCTTTGATGCTCTGTTTGCTGCCAATCGGATTGCCGCTTCAGTCAGAGAAAAAGCCCGCACCCATCCGCTCCGACTTGCCGGGTTAATTGGTAATCGCACAGCCAAGCGTGATCTGATTGAAAAGTATATTGAAGCCGTGCCAATGCCCGTGCTAGAAGTACTGCCGTTGATTGAGGATATTCGCGTTTCGCGTGTCAAAGGGAAGACCCTGTTTGAAATGGCGGAAACGGACCCCTCCCTCAACTATGTCTGCGACTACTATCTCAACATTGCTGACCAAATTCTTGCGCGTCCCGAGGGTGTCGTTCCAAACGATGCTCCTGATCGCGATTTGTTCTCCCTTCTGTCTGACTTCTACTTGAATCCTCACCAACCCAAGGTGAAGACGGAGGAAGAAGAACTCGACTTAATGATGGTTTAAGGAGGACGTTAGGAGTCTTAAGTTGCCTGTTATGCGTTATGAGTTAGGAAAGGTTGACATTGACGATCGTTCATACAAACCGTTCTCAACGCATAACTCAAACCTAAAAACTTAAAACTCTATTAGCCGTGAATACCGAGCAGCTTCGTCAGTCCGTTAAAGATAAGTGGCTTAGCTATTACGAAGAAAACCGTCAATGGCTCAGCCGTTTGGGAGTTTGGGTAAATTGTGATGGACAGCGTCGTCCTTCTTCTGGCTTTATCCTTGCTACGCTCTCTGTTTTGGAACCGCAGTTAACCCAGTTTCTACCTCTGATTGTGGATCTCAGCAGCAATCCCGATCGCATTATTCTTGCGCTGGGTCTTAACTTTAATCCCGAAGAGAAGCTAGAAGGGCTAAGGAAGAGCGAGGCAAATTCCCAAAATGGGGAAACCGCTGGCCTTTCAGAAGGCAAAGTAAAAATGCTTCCTGCCGCTAGTGAGGCATTTAACCCGCCCTCTTCATCGAAAACTACCAAAGTTCCATCCCAACTAGATGAGTCCTGCCGAGGTTCTCGTGATCACCGCGATTAACTAGAAAGGGAAGGGATGAGGAGGCTAAAGGCTAAAGGCTAAAGGCAAAATTGAGAATTGGGAATCGGGAATTAAAAAAGCATCCTAATTCTTAATTCTCAATTCATCACAGTCTATTGCCCATTGCCTATCGCCCATTGCCTAAGTCTCTCCTATCTTCCCCACCCCTTCCTTCATCCCTCATCCCTTCTCTCCTGACCCCTGACCCCTGGTTATCTGCCGATACTTTAAGAGGAAACCGATTCATGACTCTTGCTGATACCCAACCCCAAGCCTTGAATTTTGAATGTGAAACCGGCAATTATCATACGTTTTGTCCCATTAGCTGTGTGGCGTGGCTCTACCAGAAGATCGAAGACAGTTTCTTCCTGGTCATTGGCACCAAAACCTGTGGCTATTTTCTCCAAAACGCAATGGGAGTCATGATTTTTGCCGAACCCCGGTATGCTATGGCAGAGCTGGAAGAAGGCGATATATCTGCCCAGTTAAATGACTACGAAGAGCTGAAACGCCTGTGTGCGCAAATAAAGCGAGATCGTAATCCTAGCGTCATTGTTTGGATCGGTACCTGCACCACCGAAATCATTAAGATGGATTTGAGGGATTAGCGCCTAAGCTAGAGGCGGAAATTGGTATCCCGATCGTGGTTGCTCGCGCAAATGGCCTCGATTATGCCTTTACGCAAGGGGAAGACACGGTGCTGGCAGCCATGGTAAACCGTTGCCCTGATAAAGCGCCCGTTGCTGAAACCGAGAAGGAAGAGCGCAACGCCATTTCTAAACTGCTCAACTTTGGTCGCAAAAGGAAGAAGTGGCAGCGGAAGAAACTGAATATGTTGACCATCCTCCCCTGGTTCTGTTTGGCTCGTTACCCGACCCCGTTGTGACCCAACTTACCCTGGAGCTGAAGAAGCAGGGCATTAAAGTCTCCGGTTGGCTTCCCGCCAAGCGCTATACGGAATTACCTGTGATTGAGGAAGGCTACTATGTGGCTGGGGTCAATCCCTTTCTGTCCCGTACGGCAACGACATTTATGCGCCGTCGTAAATGTAAGCTGATCGGTGCACCGTTCCCGATCGGCCCCGATGGTACCCGCGCCTGGATCGAGAAAATTTGTTCAGTATTTGGTATCGAGCCGAAAGGATTGGACGACCGGGAGGCTCAAATCTGGGCAGGACTGGAAGATTATCTTCAGTTAATTCGCGGCAAATCGGTTTTCTTTATGGGCGATAATTTGCTGGAAATTTCCCTGGCACGCTTCCTGATTCGTTGCGGCATGACCTGTCCTGAAATTGGCATTCCCTACATGGACAAGCGCTACCAGCAAGCAGAACTGGCCCTCCTGGAAAAAACCTGCAAGGAAATGGGTGTACCTTTGCCAACGATCGTCGAGAAACCCGATAACTACAACCAGATCCAGCGCATTAAGGACCTGGGTGTTGACCTGGTAATCACTGGTATGGCACACGCCAATCCGCTAGAAGCTCGCGGTATCAACACAAAATGGTCGGTTGAATTTACCTTTGCCCAAATTCACGGTTTTGGCAACGCCCGCGACATTCTAGAACTAGTCACGCGTCCTCTACGGCGCAACAACAGCCTCAAAGATTTGGGTTGGGACAAACTGGTAAAGGAAGAAGCAAACGTTTGAGCTGTTGCAGGGGTCAGGGGTCAGGGGGCAGGTATCGGGGAACGACAGCCTTTACCAAGGGTTTGCTGCACTGCAGGATGCCTCAGCCTTGATGGCGATGGCTAACTCTCAACCTTAATGATCCCTGTAGGGTGGGCAGTGCCCACCCTTATTCATTTGTTACTTGCCACACTAACCTTCTGACCCCTGACCCCTGCTCCCTGACTCCTGATACCCTATATTTTTCTGGCGACTCTCAAGCAACAAGCGCGATCGCCCTCAACAGTGGCTCAAATAACGAGCCTGCTGGATCCATTGAACCAGTTGTTCTTTAGAAGGGCATAGATCCTGTCGTTGCAGGGTTGCTACATAAAACCGCAAAATCTGCTTGTGAAGCATTTGCAGGGACGTTTGGGCTAGCTGAACGGGAGAGCTAATTCCGGCATGAAGCAACAGTCCGCAGTACTGATAGCCAACGGCTGGAATCTGCGACAGATTCGCCAGGGCAGACCACTTGTTGATGTGTTGAAGGTGGAGGTGGAGGTGGGCGGCAAGGGCGTGCCTTTGAGCTGCGGTACGCGTTCGTTCGAACAGTTGCCGGGTTGTTTGAATGTTGCAATCTCTCAGCTTTTGATCTCCTCCGCATCCAGACCAGGCAATTGTTCAATATTCCAATCGCTCGGCCTAAGCAGTTTCGATCGAGCCGCCTTGGAAACACGCTTGTTCATCGTTACCCCATTGGGACTACTATCCGCTTACAGGGATACATCTATTCTGAATGGTCCTCCAGACGATCGATCTGGATTATTTGCAAACGATTACATGCAAATGGAGATAGATTTCCTACGAAATCTCCCGCACGCTTGGCTTTCCATCGACAATTTCGCCCACCAAAATTAGGCTGGCTACACCGACGAACAACCCATTTTCCAGAACACCGGGGATGTTATTAAGGGTTTTCTCCAGTTCAGCTGGATTATCAATGCCGTTTTCAAATTTGACATCAATGACAAAATTGCCCTGGTCCGTAATCACGGGACCTGCTTTCTTAACGCCCATGCGAAGTTGGGGTTTGCCACCCAGTTTTTCAATCGCTAACATCACGGGACTCATGGCCATTGGCACTACTTCCACCGGAAGCAAAACGTTGTGCCCAGCTTCTGTACCAGCTTGCCGCCATCTACCACCACAATGAACTGATTCGCGAAGGAATCCACAATCTTCTCCTGAGTATGGGCCGCCCCGCCCCCTTGATCAAATTCTTTTGTGGATCAACTTCATCGGCACCGTCGATCGCCACATCAATGTGGTCAACCTCATCCAGGGTCGTTAGCGGAATACCATACTCCTTCGCCAGCACGATCGCCTGAAATGAGGTAGTGACCCCTTAATGTCCTTCAAATCGCCTGACTTAAGGCGATCGCCCAGTGCTTGAATGGCAAAAGCAGTCGTTGAGCCAGTTCCCAGTCCTACAATAGAACCTGACTGCACCCGCGCTGCTGCTGCCTGTCCAACCTGTTGTTTCATTACATTAACGGGGTCAAGTTCTGTAGCCATATCAAATTCCTTCTAGGAGTTAATAATTCGTTGTCAGCGATTGATGGGAATGGGCAAGATAGGTGAGACGGGGGCAATGGGCGATGGGCAATAGGCGATAGGTAGTGATGAATTGAGAATTAAGGATTGAGAATTAGGATGCTTTAATTTTTAATTTTCAATTACCAATTCTCAATTTTGCCTTTACCCTCATCCTTTAGCCTTTTCCTCCCTCCTCCTTTTCTCCCGTCAGTCAGTCTACTATTTACAGGCGATCTTTCTATGAACCGAGCCGATGATTTTTCAGAAGCGGACTATCAAGACTCCTCAGTTCTGAAGCCGGAAGAACGTCGTATCAAAATTGAGGCTGAGGATACACCCATAGACATCAAAGCACTGTTGCTTTACCAGGAGGGACGTCAACTTGCTGATAAGCAACGGGATGAAGAAGCGCTGGATTGCTTCTGCCAAGCGATCGAGCTTAAACCAAACTATTCCCGCGCCTGGAAGGATCAGGGAATTGCCTGCTTAGGCTGAAGCGGTATCATGAAGCGATCGCTAGCTATGACTCTGTTTTAGACTACAAACCTGATGCTGCTGACGTGTGGAAAAATCGCGGGGATGCACTCTGGCAGATCGGTCGCTACGAGGATGCTCTAAGCAGTTATGATCAGGCGCTTTCGCTCAAACCTGATGATTCCCTTACCTGGAAAAATCGTGGTTCTGTCCTGTCTGATTTGCATCGCTATTCAGAAGCTGTCGAAAGTTTTGACCGCGCCCTGGAAATAAACCCCGATGTCCACGAGGTTTGGAGCTTACACGCTGTTGCCCTAAGCAAAACGAATCGTAATGAAGAAGCTGTTCTGAGCTGCGATCGCGCCATTGAGCTTAAACCGGACGAGTATCCCACATGGAAAATGCGTACACTCGTGCTGAAAGACTTGAACCGCTACGAGGAAGAAGTTGAAAGCTGCGATCAGGCACTCAAACTCAAACCAGACGACGCAGAACTCTGGGTCTCACGGGCTTCTGCACTTAAACAATTAAACCGCTATGACGATGCCGTTGTGAGCTATGACAATGCGTTGGAACTTCAACCAAAAACTACAAGCTCTGGCGTCAGCGGGGATTGGTTTTACGAAAGCTGAAACGTTTTGAAGGCGCGATCGCCAATTTCGAGCAGGCGTTAGACATTCAGTCCGATTACTATGCGGCGACTCGCAGCAAGCTATTTACACTCCTCAGAAGCGGTCAAATTATCAGTTATCTCACCGATCGAAAGACCCTGGCAGAACGAGAAAGACTGCTCAATGACCTGAAAAACGTATTTGACGCGTTTGCAAAAACAAAATTACCAGCACTGGTTGTAATTGCCCTTGTCGTACTTTCAGGAACCCACGACCGCATCGCTGCCCTTACCGTTGGCGGTATTTTTCTACTTATCACCTTTGTGAGCGATCTGATTAACGAATCCCAACAATGAGGGGTTCGGCGTGACGCACCTGCTCCTTTTCACCCCTGTAGTTCTCACGTCAAATTCGGGAAACCTGTTAGAAGCAAATCACTAACGGGACTTTTATGGTGGGTTTCGTTATCATAAGGACTGATTGATAAATTGTGTTAACAAATATCAATGATTGTATCTTCTAACGGCTTCGAGAAAATCAAAGAATACTTGACTGAGAAGGTGTTCTTTGGGCACGAACCCACCCCTGAGCTGATTGCAATCCTGCTAGTCTACTTTGTGCAGGGAATTTTGGGGCTAGCCCGTCTAGCAATCAGCTTCTTTCTGAAGGATGAATTAGGGCTTAGTCCGGCTGAGGTATCGGCTTTAGTTGGTATAGCGGCTCTGCCGTGGATGGTGAAGCCATTGTTTGGCTTCATTTCGGATGGCTTACCGATTTTTGGCTACCGCCGCCGTCCCTATTTGATTCTGTCAGGCTTTTTGGGCGTATTGTCCTGGGTATTGTTAGCAACGATCGTTCATTCTGCCTGGGCTGCAACAATTGCGATCGCATTAAGTTCGCTCTCCGTTGCGTTTAGCGATGTCATTGTCGATTCGCTGGTCGTTGAGCGAGCGCGGAAAGAATCGGTTGGTGATGCTGGATCGCTTCAGTCCATATGCTGGGGGCTTCTGCGGTTGGTGGTATTCTCACTGCTTACTTTAGCGGCTCTCTGCTTCAGCATTTCAGCACGCGGACCGTCTTTGCCATTACTGCAACCTTTCCCTGATTATTTCCACCGTAGCGTGGCTGATTACGGAGTCTCGCCTGACCGAACCAACAAACTGGTCAGCCGTTTGGCATCAGCTTGGGCAACTCCGTCAGGCTGTTAGCCAAAAGCCAATTTGGATGCCCACCGCATTTCTGTTTCTCTGGCAGGCTACGCCCACTGCAGAATCCGCTTTTTCTTCTTCACAACGAATGAGTTAGGGTTCGACCCGGAGTTTTTGGGTCGAGTGCGTCTGGTGACAAGCTTGGCATCGTTGATAGGCATCTGGATGTTTCAACGATTTTTGAAGACCGTTCCGTTTCGGGTGATTTTTGGCTGGTCTACCGTTATTTCTGCCGTTCTGGGTTTGTCTACCCTCCTGCTGGTGACGCACGCTAATCGGGCCTTAGGAATCGACGATCGCTGGTTCAGCATGGGCGATAGCCTGGTGTTAACGGTTATGGGGCAAATTGCCTACATGCCCATTTTGGTACTGGCAGCACGGCTCTGTCCTCCTGGGGTGGAAGCTACGTTGTTTGCTTTACTGATGTCGGTAGTCAATCTGGCGGGGTTGGTCTCCTACGAGTCAGGAGCCGTTTTAATGCATTGGATGGGCATTACGGAAAGCGACTTCACAAATCTGGCGTTGCTGGTGATTATTACCAATCTCACCACGCTGTTACCGTTACCGCTTCTAGGCTGGTTGCCTGCGGAGGGTGAAGAGATGCCCGATACCGCAACTCAACCTTCGCTACAGGCAGTCCCCGTCGCGCTTGATCTGGATCCATCTGCATCAAAGCATCTGGAACAACCCTTTATTCCCGACTTGGTAACTGAACTGGTTTCTTCACGACGATCGGATTCGATTGAAGAACCTGCCTTTTTAACGGGTGAGGAATAGCGAGAGTTATTCACCGGAAATGGTTGACTCCGTATTTTGAATTACCCTCGCTGCCTAACTCTTCTCCCGTAGAAGAAGGTCACTGGATTAAAGTGCTTCTCCTGCGGGAGAGGGATTTAGGGCTAGCGAAAATCTATTAACAATAGTTATAGGTCAGCGAACCTTTGACTAACTGTTTTGGGTATAGCAAACGACTGACCGCTTCTCTTCAATCGTTTCTTCTCAACTTCAATCGTTTTCACCATGACAGCGTTTCAAATTCACCCATCCACCGTTGCCTCTTCCGCGTTGTCCTACAACCGAGAGGAATGGCAAAAGGGCTATTTATCTTTAAAGGAAGAATACGACTATTGGATTGAGGATGTAGAAGGCGAGATTCCCGCCGATCTAAATGGAACCCTGTTCCGTAATGGTCCTGGCATGTTGGATATCAATGGGCATCCCATCCACCACCCCTTTGATGGCGATGGGATGGTGTGCGCGATCACCTTCTCCAATGGACGTGCCCACTTTCGCAATCGCTTTGTCCGCACTGAGGGTTTGTCGCAGAACAAGAGGCTGGGCGAATTCTTTACCGGGGCACCTTTGGCACACAGAAACCCGGTGGTTGGATGGCTAACGCATTTGATCTGCGGTTAAAGAAGATTGCAAATACCAATATTCTCTATTGGGGAGGTAAGCTCCTGGCTCTCTGGGAAGCTGCTGAACCCTACCGTCTTGACCCCATCACCCTGGAAACGGTTGGGCCGGAATATTTGGATGGTTTACTGAAACCAGGCTCTGCGTTCGCGGCCCACCCCGTATAGACCCTGCCTGCAATCAGGATAGCGGCTCTCCCTGTTTAGTCAATTTCTCCATCAAGCCGGGTTTGTCCTCAACCATTAATGTTTACGAGTTCACTCCTTCGGGTCAGCTTGTTCGCCAGAATTCTCACATCGTTCCTGGATTTGCCTTTATCCATGATTTTGTAATTACTCCCCATTACAGCATCTTCTTCCAGAATCCCGTCAGCTTCAATCCACTGCCCTTTATTTTGGGATTTCGCGGTGCTGCTGAGTCCATTCGGTTTCACCCAGAAAAACTGACGCGGGCAGTCATGATTCCTAGGAAGGCAGGGGTCAGGGGTCAGGGGTCAGGGGTCGGCAAACAAGAGGACAGTGCGCAAACCGAGCACCAATTACCAACTACCGATTACCAATTCCCCAATTCCCCACTTACCTTTGAAGTTCCTTCTGGCTTTGTTTTCCACCACGTCAACGCGTTTGAGCAGGGAAATAAGGTGGTGGTTGATTCTATCTGCTACAAATCTCTCCCGGCTGTGGAACCAGGAGCCGATTACCGTGAAACGAATTTTGCTGCCCTGGATCCCGGACAACTTTGGCGCTTCCGGTTCAATCCTGAAACTCAAACGGTTCAGCGGGAACTTTTGGAGAGGCGCTGCTGCGAGTTTCCCACCATTCATCCTGCCCATGTGGGACGGCCCTACCGCTATCTCTACATTGGGGCAGCCCATGAGCCTGTGGGCAATGCACCACTTCAGGCAATCTTGAAGCTTGATTTGAAAACCGGCGATCGCCAGCTTTGGAGTGCAGCACCTCAGGGTTATATGGGCGAACCTGTTTTTGTACCGCGATTGGGAACGAGCAAGAGTGGATTACCCATCACGGAACAGGTTGGTGAAGAGGATGATGGTTGGGTATTAGCGCTGGTGTATGATGCTGCCCACGAGCGCTCAGATGTCGTGATTTTAGATGCCAAAGACCTTAACCAAGGACCGATCGCTCGATTGCACCTGAAGCATCACGTTCCCTATGGTTTACACGGTAGTTTTACCCCACAGCTCCTACTCGAATAAGCGGAAGTAGGGATACCGAACGGGTGCTCCCGGTTCCTTTTCGAGGTCAAAGTTGATGACATCCCAACAAGGCTCCTCCTTGGGGTCGGGACTAAATTCTACGGGTAAGCCATACAGCCTTGGGCGGGGTGGCTCCGCCTGGCCTCGCCAGGGGTACTCCGCTCCAGGTAGGTGCTAATCAGCTCTTTATAGCGTTGAGCAATAATGACGCGTGTTGCTCGGTAGCCCTGGGTATATAGCCGATCCAGGGCTTCGTGTATCTCGAACCGAATACCGTCAGGATGGGTATGCTGACGGTACCATTCGCCTTCCCATTGCCGCCAATGTCGCCCAGACTGGAGATGAATAAGTTCCCCAGTTTTGGGGTTCGCTTCGAACGCTCCATGACGCTGACACAAGTAGGTATCCGTGAGAGTCAGTGCCGGAATAGTTTGACGGCAGTGGGGGCACTGAATCTCCGGTCCGAAGATTGGGTATTGCAAGCCGGGGTTGATCATCAAGGGCAATTTGCCTGTTCTTTATGTATCAGTGCCACTATGTATCAGTGCCAGTGGATTTTATTATAGCTAGGGAGGTCCGTTGTCCCCTAAGCAATTCTACGAGCAAACCATCAGGATTCCGATACTTGCGTGAACGATTTTGGGTATGAATTCATTAATTATCCCTCTTTCTGGCCCTATCCAGACTTGTCTAAAGCGGCATTTGTGGCAGCTAATGCAACGGTAATCGGCAACGTTGAGCTATCTAATGGGGCTAGTATCTGGTACGGAGCGGTGCTGCGCGGAGATGTGGAGCGCATTGTGATTGGTGAGCAGACCAACATTCAGGATGGGGCCATTTTGCATGGCGATCCGGGTAAGCCAACCATTCTTGAAGATTACGTTACAATCGGTCACCGCGCCGTTGTCCATAGTGCCTATATTGAATGGGGTTCCTTAATCGGAATTGGAGCCATCGTTCTGGATGGGGTACGGGTTGGTAGCGGCAGCATTATCGGCGCAGGGGCGGTTGTGACAAAGGATGTCCCTGCGCGATCGCTGGTCGTTGGTATTCCTGGTAAAGTTTTGCGTCAGATTTCTGAGGAAGAGGCAGCCGATCTAATCCAGCATGCCAAACACTATTACAAGCTAGCTCTAGTACATGCGGGGAAGGGAACGGATTTGGGATTTGGGGAGACGGGGGTGAGGAGTGAGGGGTAAGGAGTGAGGAGTGAGGAAGGGAGGAGTGAGGAGTGAGGAAGGGAGCTTTTTATCCTTTATCCTTCAGCCTTCATCCTTTATCCCTCAGTCTGCCCCTTACCTTTTGAGGAAAATACTAGGAAAACTGGCGGAGTTGCGATAAAAAATAAATATGAGAATGATTCAAGAATCTTTATTAACTAAGTGAGAGGTTTCTCGTATGGATTGGCGTTTGCTCATTGTTGTGCTCCCACTCGCGTTTGCAGCTTTTTGGGTCTTCAGAAATATTGGTCAGGCCGCTCTCAAGCAAGGTCAGGACTTCATTTCCAAGAGCTAGTTCTGAAAAATTTGTTCATATTATGAATGCCGATCGCCTTCTTCATGAGGGCGATCGGTTTTGTCTTTATTAGCGGTTAATTTGCCTTTTCATCCCTACCACCTACCACCTACCACCTGCAACCTACCACCTACCCCACCCATCTCCTACCCGTCCCTCTATATAACTCTTTAACTCCCTCGCCATCCGTCGGATACCCTGCTGCTCATCTTGTCGAATAAACGGAAGAATGAACCGAGTGAGAACGCCAGAAACGTTTTCTTGATGAATGTATCGAGTGCGATCGTGCCCAATTTCTAGAAGTTCGAAGATATGCTCGCTGGTGAAGCCCGGAATTGAAGAGACCCATCGTAAACAAACCTCTGGTTGGATCAGCGTAACTAGTGGTTGAAATTCTGTTTCTTCATCGCCAGGAACCCGCCGTAAAGAAAGCCATACCTCATGCCCCTGCTTGAACGGTCGCTTGGTATCACAGTCGTACAAAAATGTATTCCAGTACATCCAGGCTTCCTTGCGGAAAAGAACGTTCCAAACCCTCCGCTTCGGCGCATTAATTTCGATCGACGTGTAAATACTTGGCATAGGGAGGTTAGAGGTAGGGGACGAGAGAAAGGTGAGGGAGGAGGGGTAAGGGAGGAGGGAGGAGGGATGATAGAGGAGGAGCGAATCCAATTACCCATTGCCCAACTCAAAACTTTTCATTCCTCATTCTCAATTCTTCATTCTTAATTCCCTCGATTTCCCTATTCCTAATCTTCATCTCTAGAATTCACCAAATTCACGACGGTTACACCAAATCAGTTGGTGTGACTTGGTACAATTGCGGGTCGAACATTCCTTTAAGCTGGAAGCGCCCTGGAATGTGTTGATTTTCGGCGCGGCTCTAGAGCCAATCTAAAATCTAAAAACTAAAATCCAATATCCGACGCCATGACCCATCTCACTCCCAATTCAAGTTTCAGTTTAACGATTCGATTTGAGGTTCCTAACCGTCCGGGCATGTTAGCTAGCGTGACCAAGGCCATTTCGACCTTGGGCGGCAACATGGGGCAAATTGACCTGGTTGAGCAGACGCGCCAAATTTCTCTGCGGGATATTACTGTTGATGCGGCCAGTACGGAGCATGCTGAGACGATTGTGGAGGCAGTCAAGGCGTTGCCAGACATTAAGGTGTTGAATGTCTACGATCGCACCTTCAATTTGCACAGAGGCGGTAAAATTAGCGTCCAGAGCCGGATTCCACTTAGAGGGCAGGATGATCTGGCAATGGCTTATACGCCTGGTGTTGGACGGATTTGTACCGCGATCGCCCAAAACCCTGAGCAAGCCTACAGTCTGACGATTAAGCACAATACGGTTGCGATCGTCACTGACGGCAGTGCAGTTTTAGGGCTGGGTAATTTAGGGCCTGAAGCCGCATTACCCGTGATGGAAGGGAAAGCGATGCTGTTTAAGGAGTTTGGCGGCCTGGATGCCTTCCCGATTTGTCTGGCAACCCAAGATACGGATGCCATTGTAGAAACGGTAAAGAACATTGCTCCAGTGTTTGGTGGCGTCAACCTGGAGGATATTGCCGCTCCCCGCTGTTTTGAAATTGAAGCTCGACTCCAGCGGGAATTAAACATCCCAATCTTTCACGACGATCAGCATGGAACCGCGATCGTGAGTTTGGCAGCCCTAATTAACGCCCTAAAGCTGGTTGGCAAGTCAATGGAATCGGTACGGATTGTCATCAATGGAGCGGGTGCAGCAGGGGTGGCGATCGCCCGTCTTTTGCGGAAAGCTGGCGCAGAATCTATTTGTATGTGCGATTCAAAAGGAATTCTGGCGTTCGATCGGGCTGATTTAACCGAGCAAAAGCGGGAGTTTGCAGTGGAAAAGGGCGGATCCTTGGAAGACGCCATGCGAGGTAGCGATGTGTTTCTGGGTGTCAGTGTACCGGGTGTTGTTACGCGTGAAATGGTGAAGTCAATGGCAAAAGACCCGATCGTCTTTGCGATGGCAAACCCATTCCCGAAATTCAACCGGAACTGGTGACACGATGTCGCTGTCATGGCAACGGGACGCAGCGACTATCCCAACCAGATCAACAACGTGCTGGCATTTCCTGGCGTCTTCCGGGGAGCGTTGGACTGCCGCGCTGAAACGTTCACCACTACAATGTATTTAGAAGCGGCTCAAGCGATCGCCTCGTTGGTTAATCCCAACGATTTGCATCGCGAATACATTATTCCATCGGTGTTTGATCAACGAGTCTCCCCAACGGTTTCGGCTGCTGTGCAACGGGCCGCTCGCCAGGATGGAGTTGCTCGCGCCTAACGGACTTCGGGAAAATAACCTTGTCTAAAGGTAATCGCCAAGTTTTACACTTCTGGCTAGGACGTGCTTACTGAGGACTGAGTGCTGAGTGCTAAGAGTAGGTTAATACTCAGTCCTCAGCATTCAGCACTTAGGAATCGTAGATTTAATAAATCCGCAAACTGTACGGGCAGGTTTAGCAGGCCAATCTGCATCCTGCAACAGAATTGACGGCAAAACCTGCCCCTACGAAATATCGAACTTATTTAATTTCCATTCCTTAGCACTGTCTCAACCAAAGGGTAAGGGCTTTAAAGCACGTCCGGATTGTTGCTTACAATGCGTACTTAGGGATAACTGAACGTATATAGCGATCCTATTTGGGTTGTGAAAACTGTTTTCGTAGGAAATCTTCTTCACAAAGCCCTCCCATTTCATAAATGATTTAGGACTGCTACAGCAGGTGCACAGTTGTTTGGTACCAGAGCATAGGAGTAGGGCTTATGTGCCTGAATAATACTTACTGCCTGTCGCAATGCCTGTGTTCTTGCGCTAGTTCAGATAATTCTGGGTATGTCAATGACTTATAGCCTTAGAGTTGCGGATATGCCCGCAGAAGAGCGTCCACGGGAACGCTTGAGGAGTTTTGGGCCTAAAACGCTTGCCACTGCCGAACTGATTGCGATTTTGTTAGGAACTGGGCAGGGGGCGGGTGGTCTTTCCGCTGTTGGGCTAGGGCAGTATCTCCTTCAGGAATTGGGCAAGCACCAGCGAGATCCGCTGTCGGTTCTTCGAGAAACGAGCGTATCGGAGTTGACGAAGATTCCAGGAATTGGTCCAGCTAAAGCAGCGACTATTTTGGCAGCGATCGAACTTGGTAAGCGGGCGTTTCAATCTCGTCCCACCGATCGCACGGTTGTTGACGATCCAGCCGTTGCAGCAGCAGCTCTTAGCCAAGACTTGATGTGGCAAACCCAGGAGCGGTTTGCTGTTTTGCTACTGGATGTGAAACACCGATTACTGGGTACTCAGGTAATTACGATCGGCACTGCCACAGAAACGTTGGCGCATCCACGGGATATCTTTCGCGAGGTTTTGCGCCAGGGTGCAACCCGAATTATTGTGGCCCACAACCATCCCTCAGGAAGCGTAGAACCCAGTAACGAGGATATCAACCTTACCCGTCAATTATTGGCAGGATCTAGTTTTCTAGGTATTCCCCTGCTCGACCATTTGATTCTAGGTAATGGCGATTTTCTTAGCCTGCGACAAACTACCAACCTGTGGAATGAATGCCCTCAGGAAGAGTAGGCCACAATCGTACGTCCGACTGGAACAGAACCTACGCAATGATGGGTAGAGAGACTTGGATAATGGGTAAATGAAGTTTAGGACGGCAGTACTGCGATGAGCCAGGATAAATGAATGATGATCCCTTGAATAACCATTTACCGGAGCTTTCACACGCTTCATCCGAAATGGTATAAGATGCTAGTCTGTCTTGTTAGTTCACGTTAGAATTGCAAGTTAGTTCTTACTATCAAGGGCGATTAGCACAGTGGTAGCGCACTTCCTTCACACGGAAGGGGTCACTGGTTCGAATCCAGTATCGCCCATTTAATATAAATGTCCATTAATGTTGATTCCTGACACAGCAGACAGTGGGCAGCAGATTGGATGCTCGAAACCGTAAGGGTCAGTTGTTTATCGTTCGTATCGAAGGACCAGTTTTCGAGTCGAAGGAATGCCTGACTCGGCAACAGATGGTGAAGGAAGTCCACTACCTCTTAAGCGTTGCAAATGGGTACATCTTGATCCTGCCTTAAGATCACCAAATTCAGAAAAGAACTCGAGGTATCCGGAGAATCCGGTGCTGAAAGAACGGTCATTCAGGTGCCGAAGCGTCCGGAGAATCCGGTGCCGACCTATCGCGAAATTTTGCAAACCTCAAACGAGCGTTTTAGCTTCAATAGATGGATCTGATTGGGTTAGTGTTGACTCCGACTACGACACGACAAACGGAACTACAAAGTCATTTTCTTTCGACGCTACCAACTGGAGTAAGCCTCACAGAATTGCGTTTTTCAGCGAAATCGATAACTCCAGTTCTGATAGAAGCGGGGATTATGTTGCGATCAACCTGCTAGGCTCTCCCGGAGAGACTGTCTACAACCAAGCAACTCAAATCCCGTCACCAACCATAAAATCAAATCCGAGTTACGATCCAGACCCAAATCACTTCAATATTTTTCATGATTTCAGAAATATTGAGAATGGGTTTTGGACCGACTCTCAAAAGCCCTACTCCAAGCAGCGGTCAACGATTGGCTTTCCAGTATAAAGAAAGGGGTTGTTGCGTCTCAAAATAACTCCGGCACAAGCAAAAAGATATTCCGCTAGAGAACGACCCGACAACTGGCGCTCCAGCGGACGGCTATACGTTTGAATACAAGGGCTATCAGGACGACCAAATCATTTTTGTGACAACGCCAATCAAGAACGCTAACTTTACTTCAGGGGTGAATACAATCCTTGCAAGCACGTTGGCTTACGGCACCCAGAATAACTCAACCGGGCGGGCTTCAATGATTTTCAACGAAGGTTATTCCTGGCCTAACACCGATTCGTTCAAGCAGGCTTCAGCACACGAAGCAGGTCATGCGCTTAGTTTGGTTGTAAATTCTCAGGCTACTAATGCCGCTTTTAGTGCTGCTAGTTTTGATAGCGCTACAAATAAATGGGTCTTCAATGGCACAAAAGCTAAAGCTCAAAACGGCGGCAATCCCGTTCCGCTTGAGACTAAAACTGGCGGAGCCAGAGGAACGCACTTTGATCCAGGGGTTTCCGCTCTAATGCAGCCCTTCAACGGCACGACCTATACCGGACCAACTGCATTGGACTTGGCGACACTTGCAGACCACAGTTATTGTGTAGCTGGAGTAAACGATACCCCTTCATGCCCATGAAAATAAAATCATTTCTTGCTGCGCTTATTCTTTGCCTCCTCTTATCGCATAGCGCCTTCGCTGCCGGGGAGCCGATGCTTGACCTGAGTAACGACTCTTACGGTGTTCCCGAACTTCCTTTGCCAAGCTTGACACTTATGCAAGACGGCAAGCAAATCAAACTCTCTGAGCTAGATAAAGGAAAACCGGAATTGAGAGAAAGTTTGATTTCATTGCGGGAGAAGGCTGCCTTGCTGTAAGAGGCTATTCCTACGAAAAACCTCTTACCGTATCGCATAAAGGCATATCTCAAACCCTTAGAGAAGGCGATCTAGAAATATCAATTCCGAGAGGCATCTACAAAAACGTCAGCATTAAAGTTCTTAAAGGGAAAGAACTGCTAGTCTCTGGCATCGTAGAGCTTAAGCAAACCCCCTGCGGAAAACCAGCAATTACTCTTGAACCTGATGAGCAAGTTTAAACTTTCTGGATTGGCGCTGCTCTTAGCTTTTTCTATTGCTATCGGCAATGCAATGGCGCTTACCACACCCGGAAGCGGATATTTCAACGATGCGCCTTCAACCCCAACTCATCCTCATAAACCTTTGATAAGACCAGGAAAAGAATACAACCTTTTCTCTGGCAACTTCGCGGGCTGGTTTTTGGCAAAATTTACGACACAGATGAAAATGCCAACGATTTGAAGCGGGAGATCTCTGTTTCCAAAATTTACGACGCGCCTGTATGCTTGCTAGTCAAAGGCTACTCCCACAAGAATCCTCTTGTTCTAGGCCATAAAGGGCAAACTTACTCTGTGACTGGAGGGGATGAGCAAATTGGTTTTCAGGAAAATGGTTATTACACCATCAGCCTGACCTTGCCTAAAGAAGGGGATGCCCCACTTCAAGGGCAAGGAGCGCTCGAACTGGTTAGTGGTAAATGCAAATCACCTGCCATCACGTTCTCTGGCGCTGATGCCAAGCAATAGCTAGTTTTAACTTGCAGTATAAAGACCTGCCTTCGGGCGGGTCATTTTTTGTGCTTTTCCTGAAGCACGTAGGCGTCAAATAAGGCTTTATTGAAGCAGTTAGTAAACGTTAATAAGCAGGGTGTGTTATGGGTGTACACCGGAGGTCACAAATGCTGATGGAGTTATGAGCGCAAATGGTATTGCTTGCATTGAATTGACGCAGGGCAAACGGGCGATCGTTGACGCCAGAGACTATGAATGGTTGAGCCAGTGGAAGTGGTGTTACTGGGAAGGGGCAGTGCTAAAGGAGGCTATGCAGCCAGGGTAGATTTGTCTACCGGGAAGCGCATGAAGGTAACAATGCACAGGCTTATCTTCATGCGTTACCAACCGGAAGGCACTGTTGAGCCACCAGACGTAGACCACAAGAACAACCATAAGCTTGACAACAGGCTGGATAATTTAAGGCCAGCAACCAGGCATCAAAACAGCGGCAATAGGGGGCCGAATAAGAATAGTAAGTCAGGCTATAAAGGCGTCGATAGCCAGACAATTAACAATGCCAACAATGCTGCATAGATAGAACTGACCATTTCTCTTCCAAGACTGGCAAGGGGTTTTGAACAGTCAGTATCCTACCTTTTTCAGCCAACAGAAAAATCAACTGCACTACACGATCGACCATCCCATCCCAACCAAAACACGATCGCCCCAACACGGTCGGCCTCACATTCGGCATCCACTCGTCAAGAAACCTTTGCAAGTGCCTGAAACCGCTAAAATCTTTTGCTGGCATGGAATTGACCCTTATGCGCTACATAGATTCGTGGGGCAGAGACATTCTGGGAGATGATTTTTGTGCGGCTCTGGTAGAGTTGGAACGATCGGTTTTATGTTTGACAATCAATACCCTTTTGCGCCGATCGTCCTGCAAGCCTGAATAAGTCCTCGGTTCGCTGGAGAGTTGATCGAAACGTTAAATAGCTCTTTATCAGACCTGCTGTCTGCTAGCTTGTTTCCCCTGCTGTCAAACTTTTCGACTTTTGTAACCCAAAACCGTTGTTCTGCACAATTCCCATCTACAGTGAATTGCAACAGGCCATCATTGTCGGATTTTTCAAACAGAAGGTATTTGAGACCTCTGTTTGAGCTTTCGACGGAAGAGATATCCATCATGACTGGATTACCCCCGGCATCATTACCAACCGAAACATAATCGCTATCAGCTTTCGATAGCGATGCAAAACCAAAGGCTCCCAACATTGCGGCAACGGCGAACAACTTGATATTCATGGCTTGAAAAAATAAACTCCACCTAGAATTCCCAAAAATTAACCAAGGGGCACTTCTACCAAGCTATTCCTGGTAAAACCAGAATTAGTAAAACGGCTGTAAATTTGGGTAAAACCTTTGTGAAGCTATTTTGCTTCCATCATTTCTTTTCCAGCATTGAAATTAACCGAGTAATGCTTTCGGCTTGCTGCTTTGCCGTCTCTGCTTGTTGTTCAGCAGTTGAAGCTATTTGATTAAGTCTTGCGTCAAGCTGCTTAAATCCTTCGTCTACCGTGAGCTTCAAGTCTGTAATTCCTTCGGTTAGCCTACCAACTTGGTCGGTCAAAGCATCCAACTTCAAATTCTGCTGCTTATTGGATTGCGCTAGTTCGGAAGTCGCCTGAACTAAAGCTGTCAACAATTGCTGTGTACTGGGTTCATGGGATGAGTTGGTCATGACTTAAGCTCGGTTGGTGTAGGCGTTAGTTTGGCGGAACCGGGTTTTAAGTTTATCCGACGGGATTGAATCAATCAAGTCTGCGAGTTAAATAGCCTTCATCACTTCCGGCAATCCTCACCTCATTCTCACAGCATATGAAACCCATGCTTTGCAAAGCTTGTAAGCGTTTCTTCCCTGGTTTGGCAACCTACCGGACCACTCTTTTGAGTAGTCAAGGTCTGTGCTTGCCCCTCCTATTCCAAGTCGCTTCTACCCATCTAACAGCATATAGGCATCCAGTTTCATGTCTCCCAGCGGAATATCGCAACGAACTGCGAATGTTAAACCAGCTCCCTTGGTCTTTGTTCTCCATTCACAGGAATCAAGTTGTCGCGCAGTTGCAGCATTCGAGAGGTAAACTTTACCCCATTTCAACAGATCGTGTGATAGATTTGAGGGAAAGTTTACCTAAAAGACCATGATCTGTTTAGCGCCTACGGATAAAGTGAGAAGGTTCTCACTACCCAAGCGAATGAAACCCCGCGATTTTTGCCGTGAATGGTTTGGTGCTACGACAGAGGAAGAACAAGAGCGCGGTTACAAAGAGCGCTGCACTGAACTGCTTTCTGAAATAACCGGAATCGGAAAGGAGGCTGTAGACAAGTGGGGGAAAGGCGCAGAGGGTAAAGGTATAGAGTTTGGCAGGATGCCTGAGCAATACGAAAAACTCTTTCCTACGCGATGTCATTAAAGCGAATAGCAGAGGAAGCTTATAGGGGAAATCCTAAGCTTCTAGAGGTTGTTCTCCAGCAGCTACGATCTCAAAATCCCAACCTATAAGCAAAATAAAATAGGGTAAATATTACCCTATCTCTATTGACCCCAGACAGGGGTCTTTTTATTGTGGATTTTAGTTCACTGCCGCGTCATTGCCATCAAATTGCCACGGCGAGATAACGGCAATCCTCCGGCAACGCTATGCAACTACTGACTAACCGATATACCCGAAAGGAATTGTACTGGGAGCTTTGCCGCTATCGGCGCGAACTGGTCGGAGAGCCAATGAGCGATCGTACCTTTCGGCACTGGCGGCAAATACTCAAAATCGTTCCCGATGAACAAGGGCTGTACTGGCGAGAGGACTTGGAAAGGCTGAAAGAAGCCATACGAAGGATTTCTCAAGGACAGACCCTTGAACAAATTGCCCAAATTATCAGGAGCTAACTCCGATGCCATTACAGGAAGAAACTCGCAACGGCCACCATCCGCCCAAACCCAAGTATCCAAATCCAAACGCCGATCGCCAACAGCAGGACATAGCAGATCTGGCAGATGAAACCCAGAAAGCCATTGGAGCACTTGCCCAGACTGGTTTCAACACCATCAACGCCCAAGTTTTCGCCTTCGACGGCAAGCTCACTCAGTTTGAGCGGGATACTGCCCGTGCAATGGCCGATCGTCTACGGCAGTCTCCAACTCGCATTCAGCACTACCTGGCGGAAGAGTTGCTGTCCCAGAACATTGAAACGCCTGACTATGAGGTGTTTGCAGAAGAGTTTGAAGTGCCCAACCTAACTTCTAAGTTTCTGGCAGCCGCCGATCGTCTTGCATTGCCTGAAGCGACGGGTTTTGCCCGGTGAAAGCACTGCTTAACCCTAGACGGCAAACCTGCCACCTGGATCGACCTACACCCTTAATCAGGAGCACTACTCAATGCTGAAAGCCCTACGTCGATTTCTTTCTAACCCATCTTGGTTTGTTGACTGCAATCCCGTCTGGGGAGTGGTCGAGGTGTGGGGAATGGGTTTTGCAGCCATCGCCATCTAAGAGACGGGCGATCGTGCTTCCGCCCAAGGTGAAGCGCATGTAAACCCTATCAATTCAACACAGGAGAAAAGTTATGCCACTCTGCTCAGACGGAAAATATCGCCATCCCGCAGACATGGATGATTATGTAAACCCAATGATCCCCGAAGGTGGCTACGGTGGCGGTGGAGACGGTTGATTTGCGATCTGATTGCGTCCCACTACGCCCCAGAACTGAACCTGAACCACGCAGAGCTAGCCGCCGATGTAAATGGTTTCTTCCAAGGGCTATTCCGCTCAAAAACCTAGAAGCAGTCAGTTACGCAGAATTTGAAACCAGACAAGCTTCCCGCACGGGTGATCCGCATGGATTGAAGCTGTTGTTCGCTGCTTGCTGGAAGACCTACTGGGTCATTTACGACGCAAATCCTGAATTCTGGCAAGCTCAGTTCACCCGCAAATCTCTAATTGCCTCTGGTTTAGTGCGTTTCGCTGCGCTGGTTTTATCCCAGTCAGGGCGCTCTGATTCATCAACTCGACTGCTACAGCACCTGGCGAGCAAAGAGCCACACACGACCCCTTGCGGGTATCTCGAAGAGCACGCCCTCTAATCAAAAAGCCTGCCTCGGCTTCCAACTCAAGGCAAGCTATGCATTCCAATCCTTTTATAAGGAGAGATATTCCATGAGTAACACAGAAATCGCTCAAGACGCCGCAAGTGAAACGATCGACTGTCTTTTGACGGCTGTTTTGATTCCAGAAAGTGCTCTGGCACAGTTTGAGCAAGAACTTCAACAGTTACTGCTCCACTACCTCCAGTACTGCCAGCCAATCCCTCAAGCAGAGATCTGGCTGGACAATGAGTATTTCGCTCCTGTCGCGTAGGAGGGATTCAACAGTGAAAAATCACGACGAACCCAATCCCTGGATTGATACCGTGTTGCCCCTGGCAGGAGTGGGAGTGCTGATTGCTATTGTGATTGCTCTGAGTGCCCCCAGCATCCAACAACAGATGACCAAGGTGCAGGCGATTCGCTCCAAGGTAGACAAAATCAAAGACGAAAAAGCAGCAGCGGGATTGGAAAGCGACAAAGCTGCACAAGAAGAAACGATCGCCTCACAGCGTGTCGAAAGCAATTGTGTCTGGGTTAAGCGTGTCATCAATGGTATGACCCTGCTCGACCCGCAAACCCGGCACCCAATTGTTTCTCAGAATGTCTGCGATTTTTCAGGGAACACCGCTATTACCGACGATAACGGGGTTGCTATTCCTGAAAGCTTTGCCCGCACTCGCAAAGCAGTCCCCAAGCAATACCACAAATCCCAATGGTTCCAGCAGCAAACGGAGAATACCGCCCTATGAAAAGCTTCAAAGTTTTATCTCTAGTTCTTGCCTTTGCCCTGGCTGGAATTATTGGGTTCATTGGCTGGTTGACCATTGTTAAGAACCACGACTTCTTTCTTTCCCACTGGTCAGTGATGGGCGATCGAGGAGCATGGTTTCTAGCTGTGCTGGTCGTTACAGCGATTCAGATTGGGGAATGCCGTCCAATTTGGGTGGCTCATCTGCATGACTCAGCCAATGCTCTCCACCACCAGGGCAGCGCTCCTGGTGAAGCCAAGCAAGGCACGAAGAACTTGAAGACGCAGGCGATGGAAGAGTTGCAAATGAACCGCAGAGGGTTCGCCTGGGCGAAAACCTTTGCAGTGGTCATCAGCCTGATTGATTTCATCTGGAGTTGCATTGTCTTTCCACCGTTCAAAGCCCCTTTGGATAAAGTGTTTGATGACCTTTTGTATAACGGGCTGGGGGCAATTGACTGGGGAACGCGGCGCTGATTGTGGGGAACGTGCTGATTATTCCGCTGTGTTTCCGGTTTTTGTGCAAGGAATTGGAAATCCTCCAGACTCGCCGGGTCAAGAAGCTTGCCCAACCGCAGCCGCAGGCACCGGAACCTAAGTCAGTGAAGCCGATGCCTACCAGTACTCTAGCCCCATTCCCAGGTTCTACAAACCTGCTGGAGAGCCGATGCCTTCTGATAGCGAGGCAGAGAAAAACGGAAAAAGCCGGAGGCTATTCGCCCGTGAACGGAAGGTTTCAGTCTTGTGATGCTCTCTATGAAGCACACAAAGAACTCCATGATGCCTATGGATGGTTGTCAGATGAGCACCGTACTAATGGCGATGCAGTCTGCCGCATCAGGGATTTTGTTCAAAAGGCGGCAGCAACAGGAACGGTTTTAGACACGGACAAAGATAGAGATTTGGCTTGGGCGCTTCTTAACTACTGGTCAAACAGGCTTTACAGCCTAACCAAAGGAGAAGTGATATACAGGCTTGCACCATCTACCGCAGAGCCAGAAAAAGTATGAATAACGATCGCAAACCAGAGGATACAGAAATGTTAGAAACCTATCGCCCCGGCACGTTCGGGCATTTACTTAAGGTAGCAACGCTCAACGATGTCACCATCCGCATAGTCCCCAGTTGGTACATTGCCCTTTGCTACATCATCTTTTTGTTTGGGCTGTATCTGGCTATAGCCTTCGGCACCTGGCACTTTGCCCTATTGCTGTTTATTGCCGCCGCTGTCTTGTACTGGGTGAAGATGCGTGCTGGACTAAAGCTGCTGCACTACCTTGAGAGCCATCCTACAGCCTGGAAACGTTACAGCGGCATTCATCCAGAGAAGTTGAAGCAAACCAACCTGCACGAAACGCTAGAAGCGATCGATGCCCGATTGTACCGTCCAGAGATGTTGGATGCTACTTACAACCATGACACGGCTTATGATTCAACTGTGCCTCTAGCAGGTGAGGCAGCAATTAGGCAGCACCTTGAAAGCTGGGATTCCAGCTTGTTCTTCTGCGGTCCCAGCCGCACCGGGAAGACCTCTGCTGCCCAACAATATTTCACCATTCTGTCACCCTACTACTACAGCCTGAAGCCTGATTTTATTCCTGCTAACTGTGTGGGTGTGCAGGGGAGTCTAGACCAGCCGGAATTGCTTTTAGACTGGCTCAAGCCCTTCCATGAAGAGTTTCGCTATCGGGTCGCTAATCGACTGGTAGATGAGCCGGAACTCTGGATTGCGATCGATGAGCACGAAACCAGCCTGGACTTGATTGAAGCACGCGATAAGCAACTGCCCAAAGATGAGCCGAAAGTAGCCCCTCAAATCGTATCGATGCTGAATGAGATTCTGAAGGTTGGGAATGCCCACAAGGTAAGACTAGCGCTGATTACTCAGAGCTTCCTATCCAAAAACACTCGACTCGATACCAGTTCAATGGATGGGCTGTCCTGGCTCATCTGCGGTTCTGAGTTGGGAGGATTCAAGGCGTTCCAGTCGGACAGAGTGAAATTGTCTGGCACTGAGGCAGAGCAATATTGGGCATCAACTATTCGTTTTCTCTGTAGCCAAGATGCGATAGATAGAAGTGTTCAAGGGGAATTCCGGGGAGTAATGTACGGTTATCAAAGGCTTGTCCTGGGGGAGCTAATTCGCAAGAAATGGGACTCAAAGTTCCGCATAGGGCGAATAAATACTCCTATGAGAAAAGCTATTGAACTCGAAGGAGAACTTTGGCTTCGAGTTCTTAACCTCATTTCTGAAATCTTTCTTCTAGAACCTCGCTATGTACATCCTACTTTACAGCGGTTTGCAGTCAGATAGGGGACAATAAGGCATTACAAAAGTAGGTTAGGAATGAAACCCTATTCGATAGACGTAGGCGAGAAGGTTGTGAGTGCCATAGCGAAGGGTGATAGTTCGTTCAGGAAAGTAGCTGAGCGCTTCTGTGGCAGCAAAAACTGTGTCGAGCGCTGGGTGACACAGAAGCGCACAGAAGGACACGTCGTCCCATCTAAACAGGGTGGCTCAGCCAGTGGTGGGATGGCCCATCAAGACCAGTTGATCGCAATTCATGAAAAACAACCGGAGGCGACCTTAGCCGAATAGTGTGAGTTGCTTGCCGATGCGACAGGGTTATGGGTCAGCCAAAGCACGAGGTGCCGAGCCTTCCAGAGGCTGAACTTACCGCCTAAAACCCCACTGCGCTCCAGCCAAGCTAGGAGTGAGCGCGTCCAACGCTTGAGAGCAGCCTATTGGACGCAAGTAAAGGAGATAGCCCTCAACGACTTGGTAGTTCTCGATGAGATGGGTGTGCTACTGGGGTTGATGCGAACCCCTGCCCGTGCTGCACCGGGAGCGAGAGCTTACGACTTCAAACCCTTTTGTCGAGGCAGCAAGGTGAGTGTCATTGGCGCGATTAGCGTCTCGACGGTGCTGGCTGTGATGACGAGGGATGAGTCGATGGACGCTGCTGCCTTTGAGGTTTATGTTTCCAAGTGCCGTGTGCCGCAGCTATGGAAAGGGGCAGTGGTCGTGATGGATAACCTACCTGCCCATCAGATAGACCTCATGGCACCGTTGATTGAAGCCGTGGGGGCAAAAGTGCTGTATCTGTCTCCTTACTCTCCAGATTTCAATCCAATAGAGCACTGGTGGTCTCAGTTGAAAGCTTTTCTGCGACAGTTCTCGCCGACTACCTCGAAAATGATAGATACACTGATTGCAACAGCCATGGATTTAATCAATCCTAACCATTTGCGGAACTGGGTTGCTCACTGCTGTTACTGTCCCTCTTGAAGCTGCAAACCGCTGTAGTACTACAGTTGTAGATTGGGAAGCGTTGAAAGAAGATGGTGGTTATAGTGATGAAACCTTGCAACTGCTTGATGAATCCGTCGCCAAGTAGACCAAGTCAAGATGTAATCTAAGCTCGGTGGCAACCGAGCAGTGCTATTCTGCGTTCGCTTCAGCAGTTGGTCGAGAACCGACGGATGTTGGTGGCAGAGACGGTACGTCTGACCAATCGTATCACCGCTGCCCTGAAAGGCTATTACAGCGGTTTGCAGCTTCAAGAGGGACAGTAACAGCAGTGAGCAACCCAGTTCCGCAAATGGTTAGGATTGATTAAATCCATGGCTGTTGCAATCAGTGTATCTATCATTTTCGAGGTAGTCGGCGAGAACTGTCGCAGAAAAGCTTTCAACTGAGACCACCAGTGCTCTATTGGATTGAAATCTGGAGAGTAAGGAGACAGATACAGCACTTTTGCCCCCACGGCTTCAATCAACGGTGCCATGAGGTCTATCTGATGGGCAGGTAGGTTATCCATCACGACCACTGCCCCTTTCCATAGCTGCGGCACACGGCACTTGGAAACATAAACCTCAAAGGCAGCAGCGTCCATCGACTCATCCCTCGTCATCACAGCCAGCACCGTCGAGACGCTAATCGCGCCAATGACACTCACCTTGCTGCCTCGATAAAAGGGTTTGAAGTCGTAAGCTCTCGCTCCCGGTGCAGCACGGGCAGGGGTTCGCATCAACCCCAGTAGCACACCCATCTCATCGAGAACTACCAAGTCGTTGAGGGCTATCTCCTTTACTTGCGTCCAATAGGCTGCTCTCAAGCGTTGGACGCGCTCACTCCTAGCTTGGCTGGAGCGCAGTGGGGGTTTTAGGCGGTAAGTTCAGCCTCTGGAAGGCTCGGCACCTCGTGCTTTGGCTGACCCATAACCCTGTCGCATCGGCAAGCAACTCACACTATTCGGCTAAGGTCGCCTCCGGTTGTTTTTCATGAATTGCGATCAACTGGTCTTGATGGGCCATCCCACCACTGACTGAGCCACCCTGTTTGGATGGGACGACGTGTCCTTCTGTGCGCTTCTGTGTCACCCAGCGCTCGACACAGTTTTGCTGCCACAGAAGCGCTCAGCTACTTTCCTGAACGAACTGTCACCCTTCGCTATGGCACTCACAACCTTCTCGCCTAAGTCTATCGAATAGGGTTGCATTCCTAACCTACTTTTGTAATGCCTTGTTGTCCCCTATCTGACTGCAAACCGCTGTACGCTGATTGGAGACTCCACCTATTCATTCGGTGATGACTTTACCGGGCAAGAATGCCTCTGGGTGGTGCAGGAAATTCAGGATTGGCTGGAAGCGCGATCGCAGCTGAATCAGGAGTAGAACGGGAGACGGTGCGCCTAAGCAAAAATTTCAGTGGGTGTGAGTGCAAAATCGGGAGCGATCGTTGACTGAATTCGATCGGAACCCATAAACACCATATCCTCATACAGCCCATTGTTCCACTGGCAAATAGTGACCTGCTGAGTCTCGGGGTCAACGATCCAATACTCTGCAATGCCTCGTGCTGCGTATTCTGTGCGCTTATAGCGATAGTCACGATCTCGATTCGTCTGACCAGGACTAACCACCTCAATTACCAAGGCCGGGGTGGCATATCACGGGTAATCGTGGCACGAGTTGTGCCAACCAATGCTGCTTTCGATTCTTCTGTATGAATCAACAAATCTGGTAGACGACAGGTTGCTCGTCGCCCCGTTACTTCAACCTCGGTGTCCTTATAAGCTAAAAGCGCAACTGGAACATGCTTGGCCAGTTCAAACAACAATTTTCTGGCAATGATGTTGTTTCGTTCCGATTCTGGTGGCATTTCAACAAGCTCCCCATCAACCAGTTCGTACTGGGCATCTGTGCCACCATCAAAGGCGAGATACTCGTCAAAGGTTAGATATTTTTAGGTGAGGCTGTCTGGCTCATAAGTGTAATCAGCCCAAAATATCGGCATTACAGCAATTTTAACAACTCATTAGTGGCGACACTGAAACCGGAGGGAACGATATAGAACTGAACCCTTGGCTTTACGCCATCAAGAAGTCTGTAGTACTGCTCTTGCATCAAGAAATGGCAAGAGTGCTTCTGCGACCTCAGCCGCATACTCTTCGTACATTCCCAACGTACCAGGCAGCGTCAGCGATTGAACGCCTGGTATCGTCGCCATCGCTGCCATTTCTTGTTTGGAATAGGGTGGCGCTTGCTCAGCCACGATTACCAGAACCGGAACTGGAGATGATTGGAGAAGTTTGGAGAATGCCTCACGATCGCTGACCGGGTCAAGTGCTCCCGTTACGAAAGCCGCAGGTGCAAATCGCGCACCGGGTTGGCGTGTAATTTGCTGCTTCTGACTAATGAAGTCTGGGGTCAAGCGTGACTGGTCTGCATAAACATGCCGCCCGTACATCAGACGCAAAAACCCCTTTGTCGTATTTGCCTGATACAGCGCTTGACCAAGGACAGGAAATCTCACCAACTGCCGCACAGTTCCTGCCACCGATTTCGGTGCTCCCATTGTCGGTAAAGGACCACGCCAAGTTGGGGCGACTAAAACAATGCACGAACACGCTTGGGGATGACTTTGAGCCAACTGCAAGGCATAACCAGACGCATGCCCAGCGGCAATTACAGCAATGGGTTCTGAGAATGTTTCTTTAACAAACGCCTGAAGCATTTGATGCAGCAGGGCAGGCTGGTAATCCAACGCAGGTCGATCGGACCCCCAAAACCCAACCAGTCCAATGTAAAAGCTTGGTAGCGATCGGCTATTCGTCTCGCAATCCCCTCCATCTCTGAGCGACTGGAAACCGTACTAAACGCAGGTAGAAGCAGAACAGGTTTCCCCTGTCCTATCGTGTCGTAGGCGATCGTGTAACGGTGTTGGTTCCATTGAAAGGAAAATCGATGATTGGTTTTAACAGACATTTTTAACCTCTAAAACTGGAACTTAAATTTTGAATTGCATTAACTTTATTGGTATTGCAAACCGTTTAACATTCACCACTACTGTAATGAACCTTACTGCTTAGGTGAGCAAAATTAGCATAGTTCCTGCTTAAGAGGTATGAGCAATCGAGTGATGGTGATTTTGGTAATGGGCGTTTCTGGGTCCGGTAAAACAACGATCGGCCAACTGCTAGCCGCCTCACTGCACTGGCAATTTCATGATGCTGACGACTTTCATCCAGCCGTAAATATTGAAAAATGAGTCACGGAATCCCGCTCAGCGACAGCGATCGCCTTCCCTGGTTAGAGGCTTTAAGAGCAGCGATCAAGGAATGGCTCCAAACAGGTACCAATAGTGTACTTGCCTGTTCAGCACTTAAATCGAACTACCGTCAATTCTTGCAAATACCCGATCAAGTAAAATTGATTTATCTCAAAGGCTCATTTGATTTGATACAACAGCGACTTTATCAACGACATGGACATTATATGAAAGCAGACTTATTAAAAAGTCAGTTTGACACATTAGAAGAACCAGACAATGCCTTAGTAATAGACATTGCCCAAACTCCAGAAGCAATTGTGCAGCAAATCAAAAACGAATTGAAACTTTAGTAACAGCAGACAGCTATTAGGAAATGAGGATGGAAGGGTAAGGAGTGAGGGGTGAGGGAGTGAGAGGGTGAGAAGGATCCTTTTATCCTTTATCCTTCAGCCCTTATCCTTTCCCTCGCCCCCTAACTACTATCTAAATCTTCAGTTTGATGTTCGACTGAGCATAATCTTCTATCTGAATTTGAACTGGATGTACTTTCCAGATGTCCTCACAGTAGTCACAAATAGAGCGATCGCTGGAGAACTTACCCATTCGTGCCGAGTTTAGGATTGACATACGAGTCCAGTTCTCCTGATCGCGGTAGGCTTGTCCAACCCGATCCTGACATTCGACATAGGATTGATAGTCGGCCAACAGCAAATATTGGTCATTGTTCAGCAAATTCTCGACCAGTGGTTTGAATAAGCCAGCGTCGCCGTGGGAGAAGAACCCGGAAGCAATGCGATCGATCGCCAGCTTCAATTCGGGATTCTTGTCGTAGTAGCTTCGGGGATTGTAGCCTTTGGACTTCAGGGCATACACCTCTTCCGCTGTTAGGCCAAACAGGAAGAAGTTTTCGGCTCCCACTTCTTCACGAATTTCGATGTTGGCACCGTCGAGGGTTCCAACGGTAAGCGCTCCATTCATGGCAAACTTCATATTGCCCGTACCAGACGCCTCCTTACCAGCAGTGGAAATTTGTTCCGACAGGTCCGCTGCCGGATAAACCCGTTGAGCAAACTTGACGTTGTAATCCTTTAGGAAAACAACCTTGAGTCGCCCATGCATATCCGGATCTCGGTTTACGACATCCGCGATCGAGTTAATTAGCTTAATTATCAGTTTTGCCATGTAATAACCGGGAGCCGCCTTTCCGCCAAAGAGGAAGGTTCGGGGCGTGAGGTCGATCGTGGGATTTGCCTTAATTCGGTTGTAGAGAGTGATGATGTACAGGGCATCCAAATGTTGACGCTTGTATTCATGGAACCGTTTCGCCTGAATATCAAAGAGTGAATTGGGATCAATCTCAATGTTGTAATTCTCCCCAATGTAAATCGCTAAGTCTTGCTTAATCTCATGTTTAATCTGCCGCCATTCCTTGCGAAACTCTGGGTCGTCCACAAACGCTTCCAGTTTCTTGAGTTCATCTAAATGCTTAATCCAACCGTCGCCAATCTTTCGATTAATCAGATTCGTTAATCTGGGATTGCTCAACACCATAAATCGGCGCGGCGTAACGCCATTGGTTTTGTTGTTAAACTTCTCCGGATACACTTCATAAAAGTCGCGCAAAACGTCCTTCTTAAGCAATTCGGTATGCAGTTCAGCAACCCCATTAATGGCAAAGCTGCCCACACAGGCCAGATTCGCCATGCGAACAGACCGTTCTCCACTTTCGTCAATCAGCGACATACGCCGGACGCGATTCGGGTCATCGGGAAACTTAATCCGCACATCATCCAAGAAACGGCGATTAATTTCATAAATAATTTCTAGATGGCGCGGTAAAAGGCTACCGAACAGACTGATGGGCCATCGTTCCAGCGCTTCTGGCAATAGGGTGTGGTTGGTGTAAGCAAAGGTCTTTGTTGTGATGCTCCAGGCTGTATCCCATTCCAGTCCGTGTTCATCCATCAATAGCCGCATCAACTCAGCAATCGAGATGGAAGGATGCGTGTCATTTAATTGAATTGAAAACTTCTCATGAAACGTTTCCAACGGTAAGTTTTGACGGAGCAAAATGCGGATCATATCTTGCAGGGAACAGGACACAAAAAGGTCTGCTGTTCCAATCGCAATTGCTTGCCCTGAGTTAGATTATCGTTGGGATAGAGAACTTTAGAGATATTTTCTGAAAACACTTTTGCATTCACTGCACCGGAATAATCACCGGAGTTGAATGCTTCAAAGTCAAAAGACTCAGGGGCTTCTGCTGCCCACAGCCGGAGGGTGTTACACGTATTAACCTTATATCCCAAAATCGGTGTATCGTAAGGAATGCCCCTAACCACTTTGTAAGGGACCCAACGCACCCGATAATGTCCCTTTTCATCGGTGAAGCATTCGGTGTGACCACCAAATTTAACTTCCACGGCCCACTCTGGACGAGCAACATCCCAGGGATTGCCAAACCGCAGCCATTTGTCGGTGATTTCGACCTGCCAGCCATCCCGGATTTCCTGGTCAAAAATGCCAAATTCATAGCGAATGCCGTATCCGATCGCCGGAATTTCGACCGTTGCGAGGGAATCCAGGTAACAGGCAGCTAAGCGTCCCAAACCACCATTCCCCAGTCCGGGTTCTTCTTCCTGCTCCAGCAAATCTTCGAGGTTCAACCCCAGTTCGTCGATCGCCTGTTTCACCTGGTCATAAATGCCCAGGTTAATTAAGTTATTGCCGAGGTGCGGCCCCATCAAAAATTCAGCAGACAGGTAGCAAACTGTCCGCGCTCCTGCCCTGGTGTAATTTTCGGCAGTATTGATCCAACGATGGAACAGACGATCACGCACTGTGTACGCCAACGCCATGTAATAGTCATTTTTGAGGCGATCGCCGGAAATTTTCCCTGGACATAAAACAAGTTATCTAAAAATGCTCGCTTGAGCGTTTCGATACTCAGCCCTGTGCGGTCATCTTCCACCTGCACAGTCGGACATTCCAGGGAGATGTTTGGTGCGGTTTGCATAGATTAGTTCCTTTTGTGGTGTACGAAGCTGATACAGCTTTTCGTTGCTAAAGGGACATCCGGTAACCGAAGGATTAGAAATTGTTGAGAAATAGCAATCAGTCTATCCCAGCAGTACTGGCGAAAGGGGTTGGTTTTGTCTGAAAAAAGCAAATGGTAGCTTTTCTGCTAACCAGAAGCGATGATTTCCATCAAGGGAGGTTATCATCTGGACGCTTCAAGTGACTGTCTCCCTAGCTACTGACTCAAGTTCTGACTCCGGTTCTCCCCTAACATCACCCAGTACCATTAATCGATTCTGGAATCGATTTCTTTGATAAACCGCAATAATACTGGGATTCTTCATTATTTTTTTGTAAAGGACTACAAACGCCAGGATTTAAACGGCATTATGCAATTGGATAACCGTATTTTTACTTCAGGAATTTATCCCACCTATAGAGAATCGAAGAATGTATATTATTCAAGTAGATGAAAGTTACTGGCTTGTTGGAATTTGGCAAGGTTGGCTTCTATTCACGTTTACCCCATCCAGAGCCCCTCGTTTATAAAACGCTCTTGGGTGCTTCAAAGGCGATCAACTACTGCAGACAAATTGACCCGGACAAGCACTACATCATTCAAACCGTTGATAGCGAGCGTCAACAATGGCTGAGACAGTTTGAAGAAGTCGCCAGCTAATCACCCCAAAATCTTCTGCACTAAGGCATCCCGCTCTGGCTGTAACAGCCTGTCCAGTTCTGGAGCATAGAAAAACGAGGGAAGTAACTGGTTCGCGAACCAGGTCGTCATCGGAATGTTGTCAATACTGGTCAAAAAGTCCACCGGAGCGGGGCCATCTGTATGACGACTTAACACTCCAAAGCCAGCCCGTTCCCGGCGAGACTTACTGCTAGGCGCATTTTGCTTCAACCACTGGTCAAAGGTGGACGATCGAGCCATTGTCTCCATAAGCGGTTGAAGCGCTTCTGCATCGGGAACGGAACGATTGCCCGTGATCCAGGCCCGTTGCAGCAAATTTTGACGCTGGGATGGGTCTAACCAGGCAGAGATTACCAGCGGTGCCCCATTGGTTGCTTGCAATACTGCGGGTGAATTCACCATTGGTTCTAACTGAGGCTGCACCGCTTTGCCTTCCGCCAAATCCAGCACCACTCTACTTAAGGGCGTACCCTGACTATCCAGATCGGCATGCGCCGCCTTCACGGCTCCTAACCACCAGCGAAGTCCACCTCGGCTTTGATGCAGTTGGGTTGAAAGCACTTCAGAACCTTGCACCTTCTCCAGGAGCGCTGTATAGCGGGCTTCTACCTGATTGGTAATTTGCCCATAAAGTGGCTGGAGATCTGGCAGTTTCCAAACAGGACTGGAAATCAACAGCGGATCCCGCAGCACTTCCAGAACCATCGCTTCAACGGCTAAATCCGTTTTCTTCTGCGCCAGGAGACTCAACCTAATCCATAAAAAACGCCCCGTTTTGCAGGAACCAGTTGGGCTGATCGAGCAAATGCTTGACTGGCAGCTTTGGGATCCTGATTGATGAGCAACCAGGCAACGTTGGTATGGCCAAACTCCTGATTCGGGGATGCCTCAATTCCTCGCTTCAACCAACGAATTCCACCTTCAACCAATGGTTGCTGCTGTTTTGGGTCGGTGGCTTGCAGGCTCAGATTTCCCGCATTCCAGCCCAATTGATAGGAATAGTACGATTCCCACGGTGTCAAATCATACGCCTGACGCAATCGCTGAATGAATGTCGTCACATCCTTGCGGCCAAGCGCCACAAACCCTTGGCTAGACGACAACCAGGCACGATGAATTGGAACCAACCAGATTACAACGGCAAGCAGGATGCCCAGCCCCAGTAAAGGGGGAAGGGATGAGGATGAGGGTGAGGATGAGGATGAGGATGAGGATGAGGGTTTTGAGTTGGGTAATTGATAATCGGCGATTGAGAATCAGCGACTGGGTTTCCTTCCTTCTCTTCTGTGACCTGTACTCCATACCCCAACCCCTGACCCCTGACGCCTGACCCCTGTTCCCGAAACTCCACAGCCAGCACTGCCAGATAAATCACGATCGTTCCGCTGATGCAGATGTTGTCTAACTGGTAATCGGTGAAGCTGAAAATTCCGTAGGCCAGCAAACTGCTGAGAATACAGACAATCAGAATTGGGAAGGGTTGCTTCAAGGAAGTCGAGCGTAACCAGCGAATACTCAGGTATGTAAGAAGAACGATCGCTCCAACACCGATCAGGACTGCCCAAAAACCCAATTCTGCCCATAGCTGAGCAGGGTACTGTGCAATTCGTAGTGGAGTTCTGCTTCTCGCCCAGCCCAACCAGGTCTGTATTGCTGAAACAGCGGCAGCACTCCCCGGTCCTACTCCTGAAAACAGATGGTCTAGCCCCATCCGGCCACCAATCGTGTAGGTAATCAGCCGATAGGCCGTTTCTCCACCAGCCTGCCCCGTCGAAAGGCCGCCAATTAGCGAGCGTAAACGGTTATTTGCCAGCACTAGCACCACTAGAGCAACTGCCCCTGCCACTCCGATCGTTCCAACCCATCGGCGGGGTAAGCTACTGCGCCAAAGCAATATTGCAAACCCAATCAGCGCCAGCAAAACAACTCCCAGCCATCCTCCCCGTGAACTGGTTGTGTAAAGGTCAACCAAGCCAAGACCATCCCCAGCCCACCATACCCAGCGCCGCCACCCAGTTTGCAAAATTCCTAAACCCAGCAGCAACGGCAGCACCAGTATTAAATAACCCGCCACATAGTTTTGATGCCCGATCGGCACTCCGTTTCTCAGATTGATATTCGAAAAGTCGAACGGCAAGCTGACCCCAAACTGCTGAAATTCATGAAGGCGCGTTAGTTCTGGTAGCAGAACTTGACTGCCCCAAAGCAACAAACTAAGACCAATGAATGCGAGACTCACGTATCCCTGAGCACTCAATAGCCAGGTGCGTCGTTCAGGCACAATCAACCAACTGTTAAGCGCATACAGTGCAGCCAGGAAGCAGAACGCCGCCCAACTGTACCAGCGGGCCTGCATTGGCAACTGAGCAAATAACGTTGAGACGATCAGGCCCAGCACCAGAAGCCCCACAACCCAATCTAGCCGGCTGCCCAGCCAAGATCCTCGCCGCTGCCACAGCAATCCCAACAGCCACAGCACCGGACAGATCAATCCCACCTGCCAAAACAGCACCCAGGGCCATTGCACCATTGCACTATTACTGTCGGGCAGCAGAGTAAAAGAACGTAAATCGCAAAAGTCAATAAACCTAAAAGATTGCCCTGAGAAGAGTTTTGAGCTTTAAGTTTTAAGTTTTGAGTTTCAAACTCTGGGCTGGTCATTACTTAGCCTCGCGAAAATAAGATACCGGGGACGGGGTACAGGGTACAGGAGAAGTTTTAGAAACAAGGGTTAGGAAAGAAGATCAACTTCTCATTCCCCATCCCATCTCAAAACTCTTAATTCTCAATTTTTAATTCCCTAATACGCGCCCTTGCCGAAAAGGACGATTTTGCAGGTTTCAGGAGAATTTCCAGATCCAGGTTGAGGGACCAGTTATCGATGTAATACAGATCCAAGCGGGCAGCATCGCTAAAGGCATCAATGTCCGATCGTCCCGAAATTTGCCACAGTCCCGTAATCCCCGGAAGCACCTGATGGCGGGTGTGGTGCCACGGATCAAACCGTTCTACATCTCGTAACGGCAGGGGACGGGGACCCACCAGACTCATCTGCCCCAACAAAACATTGAACAATTGGGGAAGCTCATCAATGCTGGTACAGCGAAGAAACCGACCGATCGCAGTAATCCTTGGGTCTTGCTTGATTTTGAACATGACCCCATCCTCCGATTCGTTCTGCTGCTCTAGCGCAGATTGCAGCGCAGCCGCTCCGGGAATCATTGTCCGAAACTTCCACATCTGAAAGACCTTGCCGTGCAGCCCCATCCGTTCCTGGCAGAAAAAGATTGGGCCGGGGGACGTGAGTTTAAGGGCGATCGCAACTCCTAGAAACAAAGGCGAGAGCACAATCAATCCCAAAAACGCTCCAACAAAATCCATCATCCGCTTCAAGCGATAATCCCATCCATGCAGAAAGGGGACCTCCAATCGTAGGGTTGGTAATCCAGCAATCACTTCTGGAATCCCTCGACGGTGCAGCACCTCCAGACTAGACGGCACCAGCCGCAGGGTTATATCTGCCCGCCGCAGTTGCCAGTAAAGGCTGGATGCCAGTTCCATCTGAGGCAAATTTTCAGCCAAAACTTCTTTGGCGTTGGAAGCCAGAATTGCCTGAATCGTAGCAGGACCAATACCAGCAGAGGCCACAGCCGTTCCAACCACCTGATAGCGAGAACGACGCTTGAGAATATGGTTTAAGGCTGTTAACCGCTCGTTCGTGGCAATTAAAAAAATGGGAATCCGTGCTTGAGATTGTTCAAACCGCTTCAGCATCAACGCTGTAATGAGCCGAAAGCCGATTACCAACGTTACGCTGCTAAACCAGGCAGTGAAGAACAGCGATCGCGGCGCATCCAGCTTGGGATCATAAAAATAGCTAACAACCAGAGACAGCAGGTATACCAGGCTGACCAGTTTGCCCGATCGCAGATAATTTTTCCATTGGTTGGATGAACCATAAAGACCATTGCAGGCAAACAGAATCAGGGTAATCCCCGCAAACATCCAAAACAAACCTGGAAGCTCCAACCAGACGAACCAATCAAGTTGATGGGGAATTGGCGAATAGAACTGGTTCAAATGTCTGGCAAGATGCCATGCGATCGCCAGGGCCAAAACATCGCCCAGCAACAAGGTCAGAACTCGGTGCCATTGCTCGGTCAGTACCCTCGAAAACGTGAGATGCTGTGGGGCACGAATATCAGTGGCTCGTCTATAGGTTTCACCCGGAAAACCATCCATAGGAGGATCAGGAGGCAACGAAAGGGCAACTTGAGGATTGTATCAAGCCCAGTATTCCGCAATCGTTGGAAAAACTGACTCCTGGTGCGAGGATTTTTGGAAAGGATAAAGGCTGAAGGATAAAGGATAAAAAATCCTTCTCACTCTCTCACCCTCTCACTCCTCACCTCCTCGATGTTTCAGCAGTTGCATCCCAAACAGGACGACGAAGGTTGGATTATTAATCAGGTAGCGTTGCCAGAGACGACGGGGTTCCATTGCAAGGCGGTAGAGCCATTCCAGTCCCCATGCCATCATCCAACGGGGTGCCTGGGAAACGTTGCCACTGTGAAAGCTAAAGGCCGCGCCGACGCCAAGCATGACGGCTTGCAGTTTGCCTTGCTGCCGCGCCATCCACTCTTCCTGTTTGGGACAGCCTAAACCGACAAGAACAACGGGGGCACCGGAGGCATGAATTCGCTCGATGTCTTCTGCTTCTTCCTGGGGTGTCATGGGTCGAAAGGGCGGGGCGTGGGAGCCTGCGATCGCCAATCCTGGAAACCGTCGCTTCAAATTACCCTGAAGGGTTTCTAACATGGATGCTGTACCACCGTATAGGTAGATGGGAATTCCCAGTTCAGCTGATCGCTGGCACCAGGCCAACATCAAATCTGGGCCGTAAACCCTTGCCTGAGCTTTAACTCCCAGCAGTCGCAGTCCCCAAACGAGGGGCATTCCATCCGGTGTAACCAGTGCTGCTCCATTAATTACTTTCTGGAAGAATCGATTCCAGTAGGCAGTCATCACCACATGCACGTTTGCCGCCACGATATAACAGGAGGTTTTCGTTAACGCCCAAGCTTGAATGCGATCGCACGCATTTCCATAGCTGGTAGCGTCGATCCGACTACCTAAGATGAAGCGATAGAGGGACTTTTTCATGGGTAGATGCGAACTACAAACAAAATAGATTAGGAAGCAGGGTTATCGGGGGCGTTGATGTTTGAGTTAGGTGAGTTTGAATTCTATCCCTAATCTCAGACATCCTGTGTTTAGCACCTAGCGGTCACTTTTGATAGGTCTGTTCCATCCGTTTGGCAATGCATTCCCAGGTGTAAGAGGACTGGACTTTTTGCTGTCCGGCAGTTCCCATAGCCTCTGCTTGACCAGGATTAAGCAGCAAATGGAGAATGTAATCGGCAATTTGAGCAGGTTCTTGAGCCACTAAGTAACCATCGACTCCATCCTTCACCACTTCGGCGACAGCGGGAATGTTGCAGCCAATTACAGGTTTCCCAAAACTCCAGGCTTCGGTATACACGCCGCCAAAGCTTTCTTGGGCCGAAGGGACGCAGAGGAGCGTACAGGCAGCGAGGGCATCGGTTTTTGTTTGCAAATCGACTTGGCCCAAACGATGAATGCGAGGATCGTCGATCGCGGCAAATGCCTTTTCAGACTGGGCAACGGGGGACCTATGAAGACGAACTGAGCTTCCGGGATTTTTGCCAAACCAGGCAAGTTGCTTGAAGTAGCTGCTGATAGCCTTTGTAGGGATAGTGCTGTCCCAGAAAAAGAACGATCGGCGGCTTGAGGTTACAGTTCTTCAAGAAAGCGGCAGGATTGGCCGTTGGCGCGAGTACTGGCCCAATCCCTATCACCGTAATTCGGTCTTCCGGCACGCCTAGCTTCATCAAAATCGTCTTCTCTACCTGAGTTAGCGCAATTACCGCATCTGCCATCTTGTAAAGCTGGAGGTAGGCTCGGTAGCGCCATCCGACCCAACGGGGATGGTGAACCGGCGTTAGCACAAAGGGAATATCCGTTGCCGCGCGGATTGGTGGGAGGCATAGCTGGCCCTTCGCGTCCAATGCGAACGTTGTGAATTAAATCAGCTTTAGCAGCGTAGGGAGCGAGATGGGACTCAAGGATGTGGGCGATCGCAGGCAGTACCCCTGCATAAATGGGTAATATAGCGGCAAAAGGGGGCAAGACGAATCTTCTCCCCAGCGACAGACCCAACCGATGGGCTGGAATGTTATCGACAACATAATCTCGACTGCTGGAAGGCGATCGCAGCGTCGTTCCTAGCAACCAGTCTGTGCGGTTCTGATCCCAATGGCTAACAACCTGTATTGAATGGCGATGCTGCAACTGCTGGGCCAGGAGATGGTGGTGAATTTGAGCACCGCCAATACTAGGAGGATAAGCCGTCAGCGTGTAGAGCAACTGCATAACAAGGAATGGGGAGTGGGGAGTGGGGCGATCATCGTCAGGACATTCACTCTTTACGGAAATCAGTAGTGTGAGACTGTCTCATCTATCAACGTTTGGTACTGTTGCACAATTTCATGGGTATCAAAGGCTTTAGCACGCAAAACTCCTGCTGGCGCAGACGCTCAGCTAGAGCAGAGTCATCTAATACTTGATTTAGGGCGGCGGCGATCGCTGCCACATCTCCGGTTGGTGTCAAAATCCCCCACTTCCCAGCTTCTAAAATCTCCGCTGGTCCAAATGGACAATCGGTTGAAACAACGGGACACCCGACGGCCAACGCATCAACTAAAACCCGCCCAAACCCCTCATAATCTGAAGACAATAAAAACACTTGCGACCTGCGGATGTAGGCATGGGGATTTTCGACATAGCCAGGTAAAAACACCGATTCCCTAAACCCAACGTTGCCACCTGTTCTTCTAGCTGAGTCCGTAGCTCTCCCTCGCCCAAGATTACGAGGTGAGAATCCTTCGAGTATTGTTGACGCAGGTGGGAGAATGCCTCGATCGCAACGTCAAACCGCTTCTGAGTTGTAAACCGACCCGCAGCAACAATTGTTGGGCGCTCAAAATTGTCTCGTGAGTAGCAGGAATGGGGTTACTGGAAGCATGAGCGATCGCGTCCAAATCAAACGGGACATAAATCACCGAAAGCTGTTTCGCTGAAACGCCGCAGGTTTCCTGCAGGTCTTTAGCGACTCCCTTAGAGACACAGCGAATTCGTGAAATTTTGGGATAAACCCAACGACAAAGGGAATGGTGAATTGGATTGCAACTATCCTTAATCCACTGGCTCAAACACACCTGCACATCAGCAATTAGCGGCTTGCGATGCCATGTTGAAAGTAGCCAGGTGACATAGGTTGGTGTCAATTCTGAAGTGACGATAACCAGGTCAGCCTGACGGATAGCCCTGGATAATTGCCAGAATCCACGAATTCGTTGCTTAAGGGATGAACCAGATGCCTGGATGATTTCACCAGGGAAATCAGCAAAAACAGTGGTTGAATCGGGCGATCGAACCAGCAGCAGCGTCAACGTGTATCCATAGCGAGCTAAATGACGGGCTAGAGGCAGTAAACTTTGTTCTGCCCCACCCAGGCCAAATAATCGACCGACAATCAAGATACGCATTGGCTTAACCCTGTGATACCAGTTGGGATTTCAATCGCCTCAGCACAGGTGCGGGAAATAGAAATCGGAGTACCCAAATAATCGTTAATCGCAAATAGGGTTGGACGAACACCAGAATACCGATCGGTCCCCAAAACTCTAGACAGAAATTCCAATATCCGCGCAGATAGTAGGGAGATTTGGGCGATAAGAAGCTTCTCCAGCGTTGCACAATTGGCACGTCACTTAATAGCCAACTGGGATCACCGGGATTTTGAGGACAAATTGCGATCGCAGATCCCAAAACTTCCGGGACATAACCCGCTTGCTTGGCCCGCCAGGTATAAATGGAATCTCCGTGGTAATGGGGCACCGTTTGGCGTGGTGGAAAGCCAATCGCATCGACCACCGATCGCGAAATACAAACCAGGTTTCCCGGTAAAGTGTCGCATTGAATTGTCTGATCAATGGGACAGGGCACCAAAAATACCGCAGACCAGATTTGCGTTTTCCGCTGTACGTTGTCCCTTGCAGGCTTGATGAGCTGTACAACTGAGCAGATACAACGTTTCCGGGGTTGTCTTGACATTCGTGAAGCAACCGCTGAATTGCCGTTTTAACAGGGGACGTATCGTCATTTAACCAAATGAAATACTCTGCACCGTATTCGTAGGCATATCGCATTCCCAGGGCGATCGCACCTGTCCACCACAGATTACCGTCACCCTCAAAATGGTGATGTCTGGATAGAGCGAGTGAATTGCTTCAGCGGTACCATCCGTCGAACCATCATCCACAATAACGACATGGTATCGCTCCAGATCACCGTTTTGGCCCAGCACACCCAGACATGCAAGCGTGGTCTGCTTGCGGTTGTGTACGGGAATCAGGATGTAAACAGGTTCTTTTGAACCATTGGTCACCGGGGGTAGGGGGTTGCCAGCATTTTCTCAAATAAAGCGGCATATCGGGTTGCCTGCTGCTTCAGGGCAAACTCACGCTCGGCTTTCTGACGGGCAGTCTCTGCCAGTTGCCGATGGCGGTCTGCATCTTCCAGCATCCAGGCGATGCCGTGGGCCAACTCCTCCGTTTGAAACGGTTGCGCCAAATACCCATTCTGCTGATGGTCAATCATGTCGGGCATACCGCCAATGTTAAATGCCACACAGGGAATGCCGCAGGCGATCGCTTCCATAACCGTGTTGGGCAGGTTGTCCTGCGTTGAGGGAGCCACAAAGACATCGGCAGCTGCATAGGCCAATGCCAGAGAAATATCATCGTTCAGAGTGCCCAAATAGTGAGTTTTGAGTTTCAGGTCAGCCATATCATCTAGTTGAGCCGTACCCACAATTAATAACTCCACTCTGGTTGTCGATCCTATCTGAATCAAATGCTGTAATGCACCTTTTAGAAGCGAAAAACCTTTGCGAGGATCGCTGGCTTGAGAAGCCGTAAACAAAATCAGTTGCTTGTCCTGCGGTAGTTTGAGAATTTGTCGTGCCAAAGCGCGATCGCTCGGTTGATACCGCTCCAAATCAATACCGTAGGGAATGACATGGATGGGCAGACCTTGAAAGAGGCTGCTGCAGCGGGCACACTCTGCTAACCAACGGCTGGGCGTGACGATCGCCAAATTCAAATCCTTCCAGGCTTTTGCTTTACGTTTCCAAACCCAGCGCGACAGGTCAAACTCCCGATGACTGCGCAACTGTGGACAACTGCCACAGGATGCTGTGTAGCGATCGCAGCCCTGACTATAGTGGCACCCTCCTGTAAATGCCCACATATCGTGCAGTGTCCAGACGAGCGGTCGGTTCAATTTGGCTAACGTCTCAATCTGCAAACCGCCCTCGCAAACCCAATGAAGATTAATGACATCAGGAGCAAGCTGTTTGACTTTCGGTAGGACAAAATCTGGCAGCCACTGCGGCGAAAAAATAATTGGTTCCCGTTGAGGATGCAGCTTGAGGAGTAACGCATCCAGAGCAGGTCGGACTTTAGCAAAATCTCGTCTCAAGTTGGGACGCGGTGACACAACAGCAGCAGCATCACTGAACTTTACCTGCACCAGCATTTGATGATTGACACCAATCTGACTCAGCCCTTGATGTAAGCGATATGCCGCCCGTGCAGCCCCTCCCTGAATGTCGCTGGTACTGAACAAAAGCACTTTCACGGCTTAATCGCCTCCATAAACAGCGAGTCTGGTTTTCGCACCTCGCCATTAACAACATCCAGAGAATAGGTGTGGAAATCGGGGATACGGCTCTGATCCGCTTTACAGACTGTGATATCGACAAAGCCAGACTGCGCTAAGAGACGCTCAAGCGAAATGCGATCGTACATCCAGCGATGAATCTCCCCAGAATCACGAAACAGCCCTTCTTCAAAAATCTGATAAGCTCGCTTTCCCGCAATAAAAGCAACTAAACTCTTGGCGATCTTTAGCCTGAGTTTCTGAATTGGATGGGGCGAAAGTTTAGCCTTAATCCTGCTCCATATGGATGTTTCTTCAAATTGTTTCGCCGACTTCAAATCGGGGTACCAAAATTCCTTTGCTTCATGACCAAACCGCGAGAGAATAAATTCCTGGTTCACTAAATCACTTCTTCGCAAAAAGGAGCCATTTCTCCCCCGGTCTGCTGCGAATAACCTGATCGTAAAGCTCCAACAAAATCCAATCGTAATTTTGAATGTCTTCTAATGTACCGCTCTTTGCATTTTCAAGTGCGTGTAGATACTCTTTTGCAATGGCTTCTAAATCGGGGACAGCTACCCGAATGATGCCGTTAGGCTTAAGGATCCGATAGCATTCCCCAATGAAGTTCGCAGCATCATTTGGTGTCAAATGTTCTAGAACATGGGAGTTATAACAACCATCAAAAAGTTATTGGGATAGGGGATTCCGTTACGCAGATCGCATGTCTGGACATAGGGCGATTTTGATACCGCATCCAGATTGACCCAATCGGCATGAAACGTTTCACCACAGCCAATATTCAGGAGATTCATATCAGGAAGCAGCCCACTTAACACCAATTCGCCCCGTATAGTCGATGCGATTCAGGAGGATCTTAATCTTTTTCTCCTGAATGTATTCATCTACTGCTTTTCGTGCTCCTTCCCAATGTCCATAGTCGTCAATAATGATGACCCCTCCAGGAGACAATCGCGGAAATAAATGGTTCAGCTCATGCCGCGTTGATTCATACCAATCCGTATCCAACCGAAGCAAGGAAATAGTTTCTGGTGCTTGTTCAGGAATCGTATCTTCCACTCGTCCCTGAATAAAGTGAATGTTTTCGGCAGTGTAACCAGTACTGCCAACGGCTGTTTTCACATCGTCTAGGGGTGCATAACACCAGACAGACATTGGATCCTCCTTGCGGCTAGTTTCTAGAATGTTTGCAGCCGTTTCTCCATGCAGGGATATATCGTTTTCATTCGGCTCTGTCATTCCGTCAAAGGTATCAAACAAATGAAGATGACGAGTTCGATCGCCCAGAAGCAAAAGTGTATAGGCAACCGCCATCATGCTTCCACCCCGCCATACGCCGCATTCAACGATGTCTCCTGGAATTTGGCTGGCGGTGATATATTTAACGGCTTCGCATAAAGCAAACAATCGCTCTTGAGATGTTTGAGTAAATGGCTTTACTTCTTGAATAATGTCGATCGTTGAAGCATCAAAATCCTCTGGATAGGTAGGAGATTGATACCGAACGATATCAATTCCTATTCGATTTACAATTGACCTGATTGCTTCAACCAATTTTTTTGGCATTGGATTATTTGGTTAGAAAATGGGGAGAGGGAAGTGGCAGGTAGGGAATCGGGAAAGATTTCTCATAGTTCGTTCTGAGCTAAGGTGATGGGAAACTCGCGAGGATTTTTTTGAATTTCTGTTGGAGCTTAGAGCGCAAGCTCTGTTGGAAAATATGTTTTTGCGTAAATTGATCCGCCTGGTAATTCCGAATCATGAAGGGTGGATGACGCAGCGGAAATGTCATTGCTTCTGTCGATAAGTTGGCAAGGGACTTTTATCGGTTGTGTGACTGGCATCTGTTCCAAAGCCAATATTTGAAACCAAATTAACGTTTGGCAAAACCGTTAACCCGCTTTGCAACCAACAGGACAGGGTCCATCGCAACGCCCAACTGTTGACTGAATTCTCATACACAGATTGAAAAATGCTTCTCCAGGTTTTAACAGCTTTGCGATCGCCCAAGATATCCTGAAGCCAGTTTTGTTCTCTCATGGTCGGCCAGAGTTTCATGTCGTTATCGTAATAGGACCAGGCTCGTTTCCAGGTTGCCCATCCCCAGCAGTGGTTATAACGAGAAAAATAGTAACTGTCATTTGTGCGTTTGCGCCCAACCTGAAAGTTGTTTCCGGCAACTACCATCACTCGGCGATCGCAGCGGTAATACGCCAACAGTTCATCGCAAAAACGAAAGAACGTAGGATGGGGAACGCAGTCATCCTCTAAAATAATCGCTTCCTCAACCATTTCAAAGACCCAATCAAGTCCGCTAGACACTCGGTTTTTACAGCCCAAATTCGTTTCTGAAAAACAGGTCTTCACCTCACAATCCCAGTCGATTTGATTCAAAATGGCACGCGTCATCGCGCATTTTTCTGCGTCCTCTGGCCGACTCGAACGAGGTCCATCTGCGACAACAAAAAGTTTGGCAGGTCGAGCCTGACGTACAGCTTGAAAGACCTGGGCAGTTAAGTCCGGTCGATTGAAGATCAGTAAAACAACTGGAGTTTTCACCTGGTAGTCCGTCATTTGCCGCACTCCTTGAATGGCCTGCCGAATCGGCTCAATCGAGTAATGAACGATAAATCGCCGCTAACCGTTGCCCTTGAACCTCCGCGTCATACTCCTTTTCGATGTGCTGCCGCCCTGCTGCCAGCATGTCATACCAGCGATCGGGATGATTCACCCACCAACGCAAGTGCTCTACGAGAGTATCTACATCCCGTTCGGGGCCAGCAACCCCGTTACTCCATGTTTGATCACTTCTGGGATGTCGCAGTGGGTTGTACTCACGATCAGCATTCCGGTTGCTGCCATCTCAATCAAGCTTACAGGTGCGCCTCCTTCCGTATCACCCGTTGATGCGGTAACGCTGGGAGACAGAAAAATATGATGCCGATAGGCTTCAGCAAAGAGCGTGCTGTGAGGTTGGTAACCCATCAGCGAAATCTTAGGTTGAAGCTGATGGTTTCGATCGCTGCAACAATTTTTTGGCGTTCCTGTCGCAGAACGGGAGTATCAGCAGCGTCGCCAATTAGAGTAATCTCTAATGGGACCTCATGCTGCAATCTGCCAAGAGCTTCTAGCGCATAGGGAATTCCCTTTTTCTCACTAAAGGATGCAGCAATTAAGACGCGCAACGGCTCGCCGCGCTGCCAGGTTCGCGGCTTAAACGTGATCGACTGCACCGGAATGCCTAAGTGATGAACCAAAATCTTTTCAGCCGGACATCCCAACTGCACAATGCACTTTGCCATGTGGGAGCCTTCGCAAAGAATGCGATCAACCTGCTGAAACAGCGTTTGGTAGCGTTGCCGCCAGCGATCGTTCTGGGTCGGAATATAATTCACATCAAACCCATAAAACGTCACGACATATTTCAATCGGGCTTGTCTCGCGAATCCCAAATATACCCAGCCAACATCACCAAAATGGGAATGGAGTACACGCGCCTGATGGTGCTTGGCAATTGGAAGCCCAAACCCTAAATAACGGCGCAGTTTTAGCTTGCGTAAACCATGATCCCAAATTTGACGATATTTAGGCGCATTCTCCAGTGCATGAATATTTGGCAGCGCAAACTGGTCAAGGTTCTGCGTTGTTTCACAAATGATGTGCGCCTCTATCTCTTGAGGCAAATAACGGACCTGATTGTATAGCCAGGTTTGCGTCTGCGGTAGCCATGACTGACAATTGTGAATAACGGTAATGGTGGCATCACTCATTGCAATGGCTCTCCTTGCACACACTTTTTCCACCAGAGTGCGAGCGACATGATGCGCCAAAGATAGAGAGGGTCCTTCTGAACCAGGGTTGTATATATCGCATCAGACCGGAGCTTTTGTAAATCAATGTAGGGACAATCAAGCTGATCAATCATCCCTAAAAAACGCTCTCTCGAAGCTAACAGCCATTCTGTATAGGGGAAAGGAAACCCCATCTTGACCTTACGCCAGACAACGTCAGACGGCAGAATGTCTTGCACAGCCTGTCGCAGGATCCACTTTAACCAACCATCACGAATCAAATAGCTTACCGGTAGGGAAAACACAAAATCTACGACTCGATAATCCAAAAAGGGCGCACGTACTTCTAACGGCACCCCATGGCGGATTTGTTGCCCGATCGCAACCAATAATTCATGCGCCAGTTACCCATGTAGTCAATTAAACGCTGGTGAATTTCCCAGGAAGCGCCCATTCCCTGTTTAACTCCTACAGGTTGAATGAATAGATCAACGTCAGAAGAAAGAGATTTAAGCCGCCTATAAAACCTGAAGCTTTCTGGCAATAAACGATATGCAGTTCGTACGGGACCAATCCCAAAGGGGAGAGACTCATACTCGCTAAATGAAAAAGTTCTTTTGCAAACCGAACTAGATGCCCCTGACGAAGCAACTTGCGCAAGTAAGGATGATGATAATCGCTCGAATAACCCGCCAAAAGTTCATCCCCCGCAGCACCGTTAAGACTAACCCGAATTCCCTGCTTTGCCATCTCGCGCCAAATTCCCTGGTTGGTCAACATATTTGGAGCATGGAAGGGTTCTTCCATCAACCCAATGTACTGATCTGCCTGGTTAAACAGATCGTCATTAGGAGGCAGCAGAACTTGGTACTGGAGGCGATCGTGGTAGTAATCCGCTACTTTACGCGCAAAGGGTTCCTCATCCACATCACTACCTGGAAAGGAAACGGTAAAGGCGGTTAGATGACTGGTTGTTTGGGCAGCGAGTCCTGTAATTGCAGAGGAGTCCATACCCCCACTCAACTCAATTCCAACAGGCACATCTGCTCGTAAACGAATGCTGACAGCGTCACTGAGCAAAGCACGCAATTCTTTTATTGCATCAGTTGGAGTAATGCCGTGTTCCGTAAGTCGCTGTTCAGGTAATTGCCAGAAAGATATGGGCCGATAACTACCGTCTGAGTCAATCCAAGCGTAGGCAGCATTGGGAAACGTGGTAATGCCTTGATAGAACGTGGTATGAAATAAATCTCGTCGTGAATGGTGAATGAAATCTGTTACTGCCTGATCATTAATCGGAAAGGCACAGGCATCTACCGCTGTAAAGATGCTTTTAATTTCAGACGACCAGAATATTCCTGTAGGCGTTTGAGCAATATAGAGAGGAGCCACACCCATTCGATCGCGGGACAGTAAAACCGCTCGTTTTTGGCATCGTATAAGCTCAATGCCCAAAAACCATTGAGGTATTTGAAACAATCGGTGCCCCATTCCAAATAAGCTTCCACTAGAACTTCAGTATCCGATTGGGTACGAAACTGATGCCCTAACGCCTGTAGCCGATACCGCAATTCGACGTAGTTATAAATTTCGCCATTGAAGGCAACGCAAACCTGACGATCGTTTGACCAGAAGGGTTGATGCCCAGCAGAAGATGTATCGATAATTGAGAACCGCCGATGACCGAATGCAACGGAGTGGGGAAATGAGCCAATGCTGTCGCTATCTTGCAGGTTGGCAATTCCTTTAACCGTGTGCGCGGTTGCTAAATCAAGACCTAACTCGGATGCTTGCGAAGCAAAGAGTGTCAAGCCCTCATCATCAGGACCTCGATGAGCAAGAATCCGAGTCATTTTCAGAATGCGATCGACGGATGTTTCGCACTGATTTATCAAGAAATAGCCCGAAATTCCGCACATTAGGCTCTCGTCCGTATCAATGAAACAACTTCGCTCAGAAACTTACGCTGATACAGTAAGATTCCTCCCAAATAAAGAACTGTGCTGCAAATGGTCAATCCAATCAAATGCAACCAGAGGGAATTTGTTGGGAATACCCGATTTGCTCCTATAGTGCCCATCATCATCCAGATTGACAGCAGGAAAAACGGAAGGATACCAAGCAGATACTCTTGCGGACGCATTCTAACCAAATGCCAACGAATCCAAAAATCAATGGGTGATAGCATTACCGAATTGGATAGCAGCAAACCCCAGGCAACACCTGTTACCCCCAATGCGCCCCCACCCAAATTGCGATCGCATAAACAGCGACTCCCCAAAGATTGCACCAGAAACCAATATCTGCACGCCCCTTTGCCAGCAATAAACTACCGATCGGATTCCCTAAGCTGTATAAGATGCCTAACCAAACAAGAATTTGGAAGATGGCGATCGCAGGTTGCCATCGTTCGCCCAGCAGTAACGTAATTAAGGGTTGAGCAGCAGCAAACATGCCCAAATAAATTGGCATATTGGTTAAGGATATGATCTGGCTAATTTTGAGATAGCCGCGTCTCAGCCGCTCATTATCTTGCTGGATGCTAGAAAAACTGGGAACGCGACGCGAGTGAGTATGGGATTGAGTACCATCAGAGGCCGCATCATCAATTGATAGGCAACGTTGTAAAACCCTAGCGCAGACGAACCTAATATTCTACCGATCAGCAGTTTGTCCAAATTCCAGGCAAAGTAATTAATACTGCGTTCGCCCATCTGATAAAGCCCAAAGCTAATAAACCCTCCTAAATCCTCCCGTTTGAAGTGTAATGTTGGCCGCCAGGATACCCAACCCATTACGGCTAATAACCCCGATCGAATAATTGTTGCAGCAAGCTGTCCCAAGACTAACGCTAGAACGCCCCATCCTTGAAACGCTCCAAGCACTGCCACCACACAGCCCCCAATTGCCGCAGCTACTTCCACACCAGCCAATCGCTTGAACTGTAAATCTTTTGCAGGAGCATCTGGAACTGCTGTCCGATGGGCGCAATGATAAACGTTAGCGATGCCCACAACATTAGTTCAAACAGACGTGGTTCATTGTAGAAATGAACCACTAATGGCGCAATAGCGACAACTAAACCACAGCAAACAAACCCAGAAAAATATTCAGCCAGTATAGGCTCGACAACTGTTCGCGGCTTACATCCTGGCGATAGACAATAGCATTGCTGATACCCATATCAGCGAAAGAATTGGCAAAGCCAGTAACTACTGTCACCATCGCCATGATGCCAAAGTCACTGGGCTGAAGCAACCGGGCAAGAACTGCCAACTGCAAAAATTGAACTGCAGTGGTAATTACAGTGGCGATCGCTGTCCACGCTACTCCCGCTACTGCTCGCTGCTTAAGTGACATTTATTTTTCCGCGCCACAACCAAGTACATCCAGGTCCATATTTCGGTTTTATCGATACGGTCTAAACCATAGGCGATTGCCTGAATCGCCAAACCAATGCCATCAATTATTCGAAACCAGCGAAGTGGACCTCGATTTAAGCGGTGCAGATTATAGACAAATAACTGACCAAACGTAACCCAAAAACCTGATAATGCATTAAGTTCGACAACCTCAAATCCAACTTTTTCAAACAGATATTTGGCTCGTACTTAGAGAATCGATAAAAATCTCTAGGTTCTTCGTGTAAGTGCCAAATAAAGGGAACAGTATAAATGGCCACGCCATCTAATTTTAGAACTCGATAGCATTCCTTCAAGGCTAATTCTGGTTCTTCTAAATGCTCTAAAACTGCTGTACAAATTGCCGAATCAAAAACTGAATCCATTACAGGGATTTGATACGCAGTGCCAAACAGGTCTATGTTTGACTGATCGTGCAAAGTAATCTCGTGATCAACACCGACATGCTTATCAACATAAGGCGCTAGCTTTGTCTCATAGGGTTTAGTACCGCACCCAATATCTATCAAATCACCTTTCAAGTAATTCTTCGCGGCATCTAATATGGCACTATCGTGAAGTGAATTAACTAGAATATTTGCCACATTGTACGCCACGACATTGACCTCAAATATGCGAATTGCAGTCCGATTATTTGGACACTCTAATTTAGCTTCTCTCCAATACAGACTCTATGAAGTCTCACCCAATCATTGTAAGTTCAATTTTTCCATTCTCCTCAAACTCCCTAATATGGATGCAGGCATCTTTGCCTTTTATGACAAGACTATCCTGACTAAAATCAACAATAGTGCCGCTTTCTACATCAACTTCATTTGTTAGATTCCGGTTGCTTTTAGTAACATGAGTTTTCAAACATTTAATTCTATTTCCCTAAAAAAACAGAATGCTTGCTCTGTTCTACATAAATTATGAATTTCGTCAGCACTCTGAAGATTCCAAAGATTCGTCTATGAATTTCCCGATCGTTTCTAAAATATGAGTTCATTGAATGATCTTGAGGTTTGGCGTAGGAGTTTGGATTTTGAAAGAATCGCTCAACGGCTTTAACTAAATTGGGGTTTCTTGTATCAACTTCTCGTAAAAGTCAGAATAAGTATATTGAATTATCGGAAATTCTAGCTGAGCAACAATATCACCATCATCTAGCTTCTCAGTCATGAAATGGGCAGTCATACCACTATTTTCTTCTCCTTTACAAATTGCCCAGAAATGAGGATGGAAACCCACGGTACTTGGGCAAAAGTGAAGGGTGAAAATTTATACTACCTCTCCTAGGAATAGAAATTAAATCCTTTGAAAAAATTTGTGGATAAGCGGCTGAAATAATTAAGTCTGGTTTTTCTTCTCGAACCTTTTCAAGAAAAGTAGCGTCATTCACATCATAAATCTGCCAAAAATCAACTGAGTGTTGACGAATTAATCGGTCAGTTTTTCGTATATGAATTCTTTCTTAACCATGAAAAAGCCTTCTCTGGAAGAATTCGTTTGATAGTTTCTTTCGCAAAAGCCCAAAAAGATTGGCTATCTGGTTGATAATAACTTTTGCCAAGAAGTGCTTCTCGAAACTCCCTCCATCGTTCTTCAGTAGCGAGTATTACAGTAGTTACATCAAATTCAGAATCTAGTAAAGGACCTAAATGAGCTAGCCCATAAGCGGAGTCATGCCCACAGAAAAAAAAAGTACCTTCATTACCGTTTGCCAATAATGTGTCTAACTACCTGTATGACGTCTTCTACATCTCCATCTGATAGTTTGGGGGAGATGGGGAGGCTAACCGTTTGGCGTCCGATTTGCATTGCATGGGGAAAATCTTCTGGTTGCCAGCCAAAGGTTTTCTGGTAGTAGGGATGCTCTGGAATGCTGAGATAGTGAACTCCGACACCAATATTTTGAGCGGTCATGGCATCCAAAAATGCATCTCGGCTCATTCCGGTTTGGGCTTCATCAATCAGGATTGTGTAGAGGTGATAAGCATGGCGTGTTCCCGATTCAGGTGCAGATGGAAGTTGAATGGGAAGATCGGCAAAAGCTTCGTTGTAGCGTTGCCAAATCTCCTGCCGCCGCCACCATCCGGCTTCAACCCGCTTGAGCTGATGAATACCGATCGCCGCTTGCAGATCCATCATGTTGTACTTGAAGCCGCAGTCCACCACTTGATAGTGCTTAAAGCCTTCATCGCTGAAACGCTTCCAGGCATCTTTGCTCATTCCATGTAGAGCCAGCGTCTTTAGACGAGCAACATCGTCTGCCTGTCGAGCCAGAATCATGCCGCCTTCACCTGTGGCGACATTCTTAGTGACGTAGAAGCTAAAACACCCAAAATCACCAAATGTCCCTGCCTTACGTCCCTTGTACTCTGTTTCAATGGCGTGGGCGCAGTCTTCAATCAGTTTCAGGTTATGGTTAGTTGTGATCTGGGTAATCGCATCCATATCGCAGGAGCGCCCCGCAAAATGGACCGGTAAAATTGCTCGGGTTCTAGCAGAAAGACGATCGGCAATTTGCTGCGGATCAACATTCATCGTTACCGGGTCAACGTCTGCCAGTACGGGCGTTGCCCCAGCATGAATAATGGCATTGATGGTCGCGCAGAAAGTTAACGGGGTTGTAATCACCTCATCCCCTGGCTCCAACCCGGCTGTTAATAAGCTCAAGTGGAGCGCAGCCGTACAGGAATTGACCGCGATCGCATGCTCAACACCCTTATAAGCCGCAAAATCACTCTCGAATCTGGCAACCTTGGGGCCTGTCCCAGCCAACCGCTCGTCATGCTGGCAACGACTTCTTGAATCTCAGCATCTTCGATCGCGGGAGCGCCAAACACCAAAAATTGATCGTTCGCTCGAACCGGGGATTGTCATTGGCGCTGACAACGGACTTGGGGAAGGATTCTAGGGCTTTCATTTCAATCACATTCCTCGAAGAGTCTGAGCTTGTATGGGTCATTGCAGATGCCAAGTGATGCTTATAGAGGTAAAGATGGAACACGCGATTTAAGCAATGTTGCTCATCCTAAACCATCCTACGATCGCGGTAACGATTGCAATCTAGACAAACGCAATTTTGTTTTCCCTGTCGGCTCTTGCTCTATAAAGTTACCCAATTCCGCTTGAGATGGCGACAGACAACACAAGCAAAATTGGGTGTACCTAAAACCCACGAATTGTGTAAACCATTATTGAATGCTGAGGACTGAGAACCGGGAATACCTTTCTTCCCAGCCCTCAGTCGTTGTAGCCCAATCCTAGAGTGTGCTTTAAGGGTGCTGAGTGCTGAGGACTGAGTGCTGAGCAATTCCTCTCAGTCCTCAGCACTCAGCACTGCACCCAATTAGGGTTCGCAGGTTTTAGAACACTTCTTAGTTACGACTCTGTTTTTAAAGTCAGCCTTGCAAACGTTTAAAGTACGCTGATCGTTTTCGCTCAGGGTTGGAAGACGATGAAATCCCTGTAGCCCGATCTCTTGAATCGGTTTGCCGTTACTAGCAACGGTTGAATTTCGCTCTACTGCAATCTTATAGGGATTGGTGCTGCGATCGTAACTGTCAACAATTTTTAACGTCAGTTCGTTACCTCGAAACGACCCCGATGCACAGTCGAAGGATGAACGCGGCATATAGAGCGCTCCAACAACGTTCCCTCGATTCACCTCAAAAACAAAGTAGCCTTGTCCAATTTGTTCAGGCTTAGACGACTGCCCATAGAGATAAACACCATCTGGCAAGCTGCCTGAAATTGGCTGAGGTTTACTTCCCGGTTGGGCAGCAAATACTGGTAGACATCCGAGCACTGCTACACCCGCCACAACTGCACTCGTTAGGGCTTTACTCGAATGATTTGAAACAATGGACAACAAAGAACGGAGGCTGGTTAGATGATTTTGCATGATTACCCTTGACCGCTTTAACCTACTGGCTTTCATGAATGAAGCTCGATCGACGCGAACTCCTATAAGAAACGCTCAGGTGAAGCTAAAATCGTTTGCATTCACCCTGAAAGCAGAACTTTTCCATATAAAAACCTCCGCGATCGCTTGATACGACCAGAATTCATTCAACCTCTCCAGCGGAGAAACAAGATATAAAGTCTGACTGCGACTAGCTACACGTCCCTTTTGGGTATTTCCGGGAACATCAATAGCTTATAGTTCTCTAAAGTTCTGTGCCTCATCCGTTGGACTCACCTAGTTGGGTGATTCCCCGTCCCTTTGGCAGATGTGTTTGGGAAAGCCCCATCCCTTCATCAGTTGAACCGAAAGTAACCAAGCGATTTATCTCCTTGTAACTATCAAATCATTAATGACAAACATCTAGAATTACGTTTGATAACAGCCTGACAGGGAGAACTCCCAAACTTGCTGTAGATTCTTTGCGTGTGTTGGGAATTATGCAAGTAAGGGTAGGGATTGAACTGACGGACAACATCTCCTATCATCGGGGCGATCGTTGCCTGTCGGCTAAAGAGCAACTTTCTTGCGTCTGCCATTGGTATCTTGGTGAACCTTTCGCAGGAATAGCACGTTAAGGTGTGGAGAGTCGCTTTTGCAGCGCATACAGAGTTGTCTTTCGCACTGCAAAAATTGAGTCTCGCAAGAAGTTCAATTTTTAAGCATTCATGACGGATTTCCGACTCAGTCTTAGAAGGATAGCAAGAAGCGGTCGTCGCCTGGTCGCCCCCACCTTGAAACACCCTGCGCTGCTGACAAGCATCCTGGTTACGGGTTTACTGCTGACAGTTCGACAAGTTGGCGGATTGCAACCCTTAGAGTTAATGGCTTTTGACCAAATGTTAAGGCTACGTCCTAGCGCTGGTCCTGACCCAAGGCTGTTGATTGTAGCAATCACTGAAGAGGATATTCGATCGCAGAATCGCTGGCCCATTTCAGATGAGGTGGTAGCAAAGCTGCTGGAGAAGTTGCAGCAATCCCAGCCCAGCGTGATTGGCCTGGACATTTATCGAGATATTCCCCAACCACCTGGGCAGGCTGACCTGATCAGTCAATTGAATAAATCGAACGTTATTACGATTAAGCGATTGGAGGACGATGAGGGCGGCGGCGTATCTCCTCCCCCAATGTATCTGCTCAGCAAATTGGCTTTAGTGATATCCTGCTGGACCCGGATACGGTGGTGCGTCGAAACCTGCTGTATGCCAAATCGGAGAGCGAAACTCTCTATTCATTCTCCCTACGAATGAGCCTTGCCTATTTGGCGAAACAAAATCTCTTCTTTCAGGCGACTCCAGACTATCTGCGAATTGGGAATGCCGTCTTCCAACCACTAGATTCAGACTCAGGAGGCTATCAAAAGCTAGACGATCGTGGTTACCAGGTGATGTTGAACTATCGTTCTACAAACAACATCGCCCGTCAGGTAACCCTAACCCAAGTGCTTAGTGGCTGGATTGCACCTGAAATGATACGGGGCAAAGTTGTGCTGATTGGTACAACGGCTCCCAGCGCTAAGGATTTATTTCTCACACCCTACAACCTCTCATCCGAAAAAGCCCCAAAACCCCGGGGGTTATCGTGCATGCCCAGATGGTGAGCCAAATTTTGAGCAGCGTGCTGGATGGGAAACCGTTAGTCTGGTTCTGGTCTAAACCTGGCGAGATGCTATGGATATGGGGTTGGGCGCTGGTTGGTGGAATTCTTGCCTGGCGGGTGCGAAATCCATTCTGGTTGGGTGGTGCGATCGTGGGCGGTAGCGTCGGCGTATTTGTCGTTTGCTTCGAAATCTTTTGATGTCGGGATGGGTGCCCTTTGTGCCCGCTGCGATCGCGCTAATCGCATCCAGTGCGGGAGTGGTTGTCTACAGGCTGTTGTACGACACGTTCCACGATGCATTGACCGGGTTGCCGAACCGCGCCTTGTTTGTAAAGCGACTTCAAAATGCCATTAATGTCCAGCGAAGCCATGGACAAACGTTAGAGAAAGCCGAGACCTCAAGCGTTGCCGTATTGTTCCTTGGTCTTGACGGATTCAAAGCAATAAATGATAGCTTTGGGCATCGCCTTGGGGATCAAATGCTCGTTGCCATGACTCAACGATTGAATGCTTGCCTGCATCCCAAGGATCAGCTCGCGAGAGTGGGTGGGGATGAATTTGCGGTTTTGCGGAGAGATATCAGGAATACCGACGAGGTAACTGACCTAGCCGATCAGTTGCAGAAGCAAGTAACTGACCCCTTTAAGCTTAACGGCCAGGAAGTCTTCACCACAGTTAGCATCGGCATTGTTCTGGGGCGAGCAAATTCTGATTATGAGCCAGAAGATATTCTGAGGGATGCCCATACCGCCATGCATCAGGCAAAAGCATCTGGTAAAGCTCGCCACGAAGTTTTTGCAACGGGGATGCGCGTTCAGGTGATGACCCGCTTGCAGTTAGAAACAGACTTAAGGCGAGCGATCGAGCGGCAGGAATTTCGACTGCACTACCAACCGATCGTGTCTTTACAAACGGGAAAACTTGCTGGGTTTGAGGCGCTGGTTCGATGGCAGCATCCCCAACGGGGGTTAGTTCCACCTGCTGAGTTTATTCCAGTTGCTGAAGAGACTGACCTGATCCTTCCCATGAGTGAGTGGATTATTTGGGAAGCCTGTCGCCAACTGAAACAATGGCAAGATCAATTTCCCCATGATCCTCCTTTGCTGGTCAGCGTCAACTTTTCTGGTAGACAGTTTTCCCACCTAGAACTTGTAGATCAAATTGAGCATATTCTTCAGGAAACAGGATTGGACGGTCGTAGCTTGAAGCTGGAAATTACCGAAAGTACAGCAATGACCGACGTAGAGTTAACGATCGCCCTGCTGCAACGATTGAAATCGCTGAATTTGCAGCTCAGTATCGATGATTTTGGAACAGGCTACTCATCCCTAAGCTATCTGCACCGCTTCCCCACTAACACCATTAAGGTTGATCGTTCGTTCGTTAGCCGCATGGGAGACGGTAGCGAAGAAGCTCAAATTGTTCAAACTATCATTGTGCTAGGACATAACCTGGGAATGGACATCGTTGCAGAGGGTGTGGAAACAGCTGAACAACTGGCGAAATTGCGATCGCTAAACTGTGAGTATGGTCAGGGCTATTTTTTCTCCAAACCCCTGCCCCCAGAGGCAGCAGCAGAATTGTTGGAAAGTGACCCGCAATGGTAGAAAGAGGAGCAAGGGATAAGGGATGAAACTTGAAACTCCTGACTCCCTACATCCCGTGACTCCTGTGTCCCTGCCCCTAATTCTTCCTCGCGAGCGTCAGCCCATCCGCAATTGGCAGCAAGCTTAGAATAATCCGGTTGTCCGCGTGGAGCTTTTGGTTGAATGTGCGGATCGCTTCGGTACTGGCATCCTGAATGGCTGGGTTCGCAACATCACCGGACCAGAGAACGTTGTCGATCGCGATTAACCCACCGGGACGGAGAAGCTGTAACGCCCGTTCGTAATAGTTGAGATAGTTGCCTTTGTCTGCGTCAATAAAAGCAAAGTCAAAGGTTTCTGCCTTGCCCTCTGCCAATAGCTGCTCCAGGGTTTCCAAAGCCGGAGCAATGCGTAAATCAATCCTGTCTGCCACCCCTGCTTCTTTCCAGTATCGACGGGCGATCGACGTATATTCTCACTGATGTCGCAAGCGACCAGTTTACCGTGCGGAGGCAGAGCTAGCGCGACAGAAAGAGAACTGTAGCCCGTAAAAACACCTACTTCTAAAGCGTTTGTAGCTCCCATTAAACGGACTAGCAGCGCCATAAATTGGCCCTGCTCTGGTGAAATTTGCATTGAGCGGTTTGGATGCCGGGCAGTTTCCTGCCGGAGCTGCTTCAAAACGTCTGGCTCTCGTAATGAGACAGACAACAGGTAGTCATAGAGGCGATCGCAGAGATTAAGAGTTTTGTTAGGCATGATTGTGTTTTGGTCGAAATCGGAGCACTCTCAGCCTTATACTATCGCTCAGGGGACAGCGCTGAAGCGATGGTGCTGGAGGGATGGTGCTGAAGGGATGAAGCAACAGATCATGCGTAAGAAACTATCAGTAGTGAAAGGGTTATGGGCGATCGTGTTAGCGATTATGCTCACGGGCTGTGGTGTTCTTGGAGGCGGACCAAACCACCAACTTGTTGAACGGGCGATCGCCCTAGAGTTGGATCAAGCCCAGCAGGTATTGAGCCAACAACTCCGGCTAAACGCCCAACCGAATAAACTCTGGATCAATCGGGTAAAGGTCAATGAGCAAACGCCCTTGGTAATTCAAGGTTTGCAGGCTTACCGCGTCCGTGGCATTTACGATTACACAATTAAGCTGCCGACGCAACAAGTCACCCAGCGAGACAACGCTTTTGAGGTTTACCTGCAGCGTCAGAAGGAAGGGAAAACCTGGAAATTAGCTCGGTTGCAGGCGAATGAAGATGGAGAGCCAGCTTGGGTAACACAACGAATTTATTTGAAGGGAGACAGAACCTAGAGATAGGGAAAATCTAGCGCTTGTAAACAATAAATCCAGCGATCGCGTCTAGCAGCGCTTCTGGTTCGTCCGCTCGAACCGCATGACCGCTGTTTTCAAAAATGCGCAAATCTGAGTTAGGAATAGCTTTGGAAATCTCTTCTGAAAACTCTGGTGGACAAATCCAATCGTACTTTGCGCCAATTACAAGCGTAGGAGCGGTAATTTTAGATAGCTGATTGCGCACATCGTACGATCGCAGAAAGCCACCGAATGCGACATTAATCGCATCGGGTGAGAGAATTGCCCGATCCCAGGCTTTTGGTGGCGGATCAGATGAATCAGCGGTAATTGAGTAAAGGGTGCGCGTCACCCGAAAGTACTCGCGCAGTTGGTCTTCGGTTTCAAAATTGCCGTCCCACAAGCGTTGAGCGATCGCTTTCTGTTCCTCCGTTCCCCGCTCTGCTAGAATCTCCTTCGCCCGTTCCAGAAACCGCGAGTCAGGAACGGTGACAACCACAATCAGATGCGACACGTTTTCGGGGTAACGGCTAGCGTAGGTCAGCGCCACCATGCCGCCATAGGATGCACCAATGACCACAATTTTGTCGAGTCCTAGATGCTGGCGTAGCGCCTCCATATCCTCCACATTGTTGTCCAACGTGTAGGTTTCCTTCGGACCCCGCGCCGATCGACCTTGCCCCCGGTGATCGAAGTAGACCAACTGCATCTTCTTACTTAACGGTGAGAAGGTAGGCTTGAATCCCGTGTGATCCGCTCCTGGCCCACCATGAATCAAGAATGCAATGGGCTTCTCCCGCATCCGTGAACCATCTATAACTAACCCAGCGCCCTCTACATCAAAATAAATTTCCGTATCTCGAATTTTTGCCCGCATGAACAAGCCCCACTCATTGCATTAAATGACTAATAATGGGCTTTATTGTGCAGGGTAATAGATGTGTGGAATTAGTTTTTAAGAATGAAAAGAGGAACTTACTCGCTTCGCTTCTTTCGATCGATCGTCTGCCTAGCGGTCAAGAACCTTCCTAGCTCAGCAGTTAGCGAATGGACTACATCATCCTGATTCGTTTCCTCGTCAGTTAAACGCTCAATTTTTGCAGCGGTTTCCTCAGGGAGACCGAGCAAATCCACTAATTTCCGATAGGCGGCCCTTTCATCTGGATTAATCAGTAATTCATCTGGATGACGACGACTTGCTCGGATCACCATGTAACCAAGTTTTAGAACCAGTTCTCGATCCTCATCTCCTTCAACCTTTGGGATTAATTCCTCCAAAGGAATGTTTTGAGACGCATAATCCCGCAACTCGTCACGTAAATGCTGCTTTTCTTCCTCATCTTCAGCGAACAAATTGGAAAACTCAGACAGCATCAATTCCAATTCTTCAGACGACAGTTCACCATCTGACCAGGCCATTGAGCAAACAGCCCGTAGCAAATTCATTTCCTTGGGAGAAATGCTGGGAGGAGGAGGGATTGCCATACGGTTTCTCCTTTGATGTAGAGAGGGCAGAAGAAAGATGAGGGATGAAGAGAAGGGGGAGGGGAAGAGATGATGTGAGAAGTGAAAGGGTGAGGGAGGGAGAGGGTAAGTAGGATCTTTTATCCTTTATCCTTCAGCCTTTATCCTTTCCCTAACCCCCTACCCCTTAATCTACACCTTCAATTGGGGCAAAGCCCTGCCGTTGTACATTCTCTGTTACAACCCGTGGTTCCAAGAATTGCAGCAGATAATCGGGGCCACCTGCTTTTGAGCCAACGCCAGAGAGTTTGAAGCCACCGAAAGGCTGCCGCGCCACGATCGCCCCGTAATTCCCCGGTTGATGTAGAGGTTGCCCACCTCGAAATCTTTCTGTGCCCGTTCGATGTGGGAAGGCGTGCGGGAATAGAGACCACCTGTAAGGGCATAGCGCGTACCATTAGCGATTTCCATTGCTTCATCAAAGGTTTTCGCCCGCATGACTGCCAGGACAGGACCGAAGATTTCTTCCTGGGCAACGACCGCATTCGGTGAGACATCTTTGAAAATGACTGGTCCGATGAAATAACCTCCCTCGGGCGCAGGCATTTCCAAAGCGACTTCACATTCCATCCGCCCCTTTTCAATGTATTCGCGGATGCGATCGTGGGCGTTGGCATCAATGACTGGACCCACCTTGGTGCTGGGTTGGTCTGTAGGACCAAGGTTGAACGATCGGGCAGCTTCCACCAACCGCGCTAGAAAAATATCGTAAATTGGCTCTAGCACTACCACCCGCGAGCAGGCAGAGCATTTCTGACCGCTGTAACCAAATGCAGATTGCGCCACACCTTGAACAGCCTGATCCAGGTCGGCGCTTTCGTCCACAATAATGGCGTTCTTGCCACCCATCTCGGCGATCACCCGCTTTAGGTGCTTCTGCCCTGGTTGCAGAATAGCGGCATCGGCATAAATCCGACAGCCCACTTCCTGAGACCCCGTGAAGGTGATCATGTGGACATCAGGATGTTTGACCATGTGCGCCCCAACCGTTGACCCCTTGCCAGGAACGTACTGAAAGACCCCTTTAGGAATCCCGCTTCGATCAAAATCTCGGTCAGCTTTGCCGTAATTACCGAGGAAACTTCCGCAGGCTTCAGCAATGTACAGTTTCCGGCAACCAGGGAAGCAACAGTCATACCCGTGGAATTGCTAAGGGGAAATTCCAGGGGAGATAATCAACGAAATCCCTCTCGGCTGGTAGTGGTAGCGGTTCGTTTCACCGGGATAATCGTAGGCAACGCCGTTCTCCAAGCGCTCCATTTCGTTGGCATAGTAGCGGCAGAAGTCGATCGCCTCCGATACCTCCGGATCTGCTTCCCGCACCACTTTACCTGTCTCTAACACCATCCAGGCAACCAGCTCGTGTCGCCGCTGCTCCATCAGGTCCGCTGCTCGCCGTAGGATATTGGCCCGTTTCTTTACCGGAGTCTGCTTCCAGGCAGGAAATGCTGCTTTCGCTGCCTGAATCGCTTCCTCCGCCTGTTTCATGCTGATTAGCCCAATTTTCCCAACCTTCTCTGTAAAGTTGGAGGGATTCAGCGAGTCAACATAGTTTTCTGTTTGAACGTATTCACCGTTAATCAATGGCCAATAGGTTTTGCCCAACTGTTGCCGTACTTGCTGAAGTGCCTGCTGAACTTCTTTCCGGTGAGCGGTGTTGGCGTAATCTGTGTCGGCAGCATTTGTAAAGTGCTGAGTGCTGAGTGCTGACTGCTGAGTCCCTTCCCCAATCTCTAATCCTTGTTGCTCAGTACTGACGGGGGCAGCCACTAGCTCTTCGATCGGTCGTTCCTCCAAATTCTGGCGCAGAAAGGAACTGTTGGCGGTGTTTTCAAGCAGGCGACGAATAAGGTAGGACATCCCCGGAATGAGTTCGCCGTAGGGGCAGTAGACACGCACCCGATAGCCCTGGTCGGAGATCGCTTTCCCTAGCTTATCGGCCATGCCATAAAGGACCTGGCACTCAAACCGACGGGGGGAATTTTGAGCACTTGGGCGATCGAGATCGCTAATGCCTGGGAACGAACGTTGTGGCTACCGATCGCCGCATAAAGATACTCATGGTTCTCTAACAGCAGGCGAGTCATTGCTTCAAAGTTGGCATCTGTCGAAGCTTTGTCATTAAAAACAGGCTGCTCCCAGTCTTTTGGACGGCTTTGATGGTTTCCTGATCCCAGTAGGCTCCCTTCACTAAACGCACTGTAAGCGGATTGCCCCGCTGTTTTGCCCACTCAATCAAATCTTTCAGGTCGTGCAAACTATCCCGCAAGTAAGCTTGAAGCGTGACGCCCAAATCGGTACGGGTACGAAATTCCTCCTCCATCAGGAGTTGCTTCAGGATGGCGAGGGTCATATCCTTGTACTGGTATTGCTCCATATCAAAGTGAACGGCAGCACCGAGTTCTTTAGCACGACGGAGCAACAACCGGATGCGATCGTTCACCCGTTCCTGACTGCCCTTTTCATCCAGTGGATCAAATTGAGAATAGAAAGCCGTCAGTTTGACAGATACCTGAACTTTCGGCAGCGTTTCTCCATCTGCCAGATCAATCTGGGGAACGGTTGACCAACGCTTTACCGCATCGCTGAGTTGCGTCATCAACTCCAAGTAGCGCTCCAGGTAAGACTTCGCTTCTGCTTCTGTGATGACTGCCTCACCCAGAAGATCGACGGTAAAAGTCATCTTTTTCCTTACGCAGGCGCTCGATCGTCTTCAAGACCTGCTGGATGTTTTCTCCCGCAATATACTTATGGGCTAAGGTTTCTACAGCAGTTGAAACCGTTGTTGCCGCAAGTTGCCCCGGCATTGAATCAGGATTGGCAAAATTGAGCATTCCCTTCAGCGCAGTCGGTAGCTCAACCGTTTCATCCCCCAGATATTCCTGCAAGTGACGAGCAATTTCCGGCTTACTCCGCAACGAGGGCAGGCAATCGATGAAGCGAAATAGCTGTACCCGTAGGCCACGATTACCCATTGCCCAAGACAGGAGTTTGTCGTCCCACCGCATCTGGTCGCGCATCTGAGCAAAAAGGAGCGGCTTTCACGGGTCACAGACAATAGCTGACGGGCGATCGCTTGGGTTTGATCTTCGTAGGGACTGGCGGGAATAGGTGCAACCACAGTGGAGGACTCCTGTTAAGCAAAAGGCTTAGCACTCTGATGTTTCAGGGCTTTATCCCATTGTATCCTTCGGGGCGTAGAGCATTGGTAGGAGATAACCTGTCAGCGCGAGAAAGAATCTTCAATTTTCGCTTTAGGCAGTTTGCACTTTTAAGGAATGTTCATCCTGGAGGATAGCCATAAACGTCTTCAGACGAGGCTTTTGCAGAAATCGGCCTGCTTCCTCAGACGGTAGGGGCTTGCTAAATAAATAACCCTGCATCTCCTGGCAGTCCAGCGATCGCAGATATTCCAATTGCTCACGGGTTTCTACCCCTTCCGCAACCACACTTAAATTCAGTCCCCGGCCAAGCGCGATAACAGCAGTCACAATCGCCGCATCATTTGCATCCGTGGTGAGTTCCCTAATAAAGGATTGATCGATTTTGATGGTATTCAGGGAAACGTTTTCAAATATCCCAAAGAGGAATACCCAGTCCCAAAATCATCCAGAGAAATGTGTACCCCCATTGCTTGAAACTCTTGCAGCATAGAAATGGTGAACTCTATGTTCTGCATAGCGGTAGTTTCAGTAATTTCCAGCTCTAGATAGCAGGGTTCCAAACCCGTTTCCGTTAGAGTTTTGGAAACCACTTCAACCAGTCGAGACTCCTGAAACTGACGAGCCGATAGATTGACCGCAATCCGTAAAGGAGAAAGCCCTTCATCCTGCCATGCTTTGTTTTGAGCACAGGCTGTCCGCAGAACCCACTCTCCGATCGCCACAATCAATCCATTTTCTTCTGCCAATGGAATAAATACACGGGGAGAAATATAGCCCATCTCAGGATGCTGCCAGCGGATCAGCGCCTCCATCCGGGTTATCTCCCAGGTTGTCGTATTGACCTGTGGCTGGTAACAAAGAATAAATTCATTTCGTTCTAGGGCATGGTGCAGACTATTTTCCAGCGCTAGCAGTTCCGACGCTTTTGAATTGATGGCGGAGTGTAAATCTGATACCCGTTTCGTCCCTGCTCTTTTACGCGATATAAAGCAGCATCGGCATTTTTAACAGCGTTTGAGCATCCTTGCCGTCTTGGGGGTAAAGTGCAATTCCGATGCTGCTGCTGATGTAGAGTTCATGCCCTTCTAAGTGAAAGGCTGGCTTAAGATTGTCAATAATTCGCTGAGCAGCCTTAGCAGCGTCTTCAGCACAATAAACCTGAGGCAGCAGTACGGTGAACTCGTCTCCTCCCCAGCGAGCGATCGTATCTCCTTCGCGGAGACAACTCGAGAGACGGTGTGCTACTGCCTGTAATAGTTGATCGCCGATCGCGTGCCCCAAGGTATCGTTAATTGTTTTGAAGCGATCCAAATCCAAAAACATTACGGCTGACATACTGTCAGTTCGCTGGGAATTTGCCAGAGCCAGGGGCAGGCGATCATTAAACAGCATGCGGTTGGGCAAGCCTGTTAGCAAGTCATGGAACGCCTGGTAACGAATAGTTGCTTCCGCTTGCTGTCGCTTCAAAGCACCTCCAAAGCTAGCTGCCATGGTCACCAAAATCGATTCCTCATTATTAGACCATTGATGCTCTGTATGGCAGTCATCAAATCCGATAAAGCCCCAGAATTCATCATCAATGTGAATTGGAACCATCAAAACCGACAAAATCTGGTCACGCTTCAAAATTTCCTGCTCAAGGACCGGGAAATCCTTTACAACCCCGCAGATTGATTTTCCTTTCGAGAATGCCTTATACCAACGGTCCATGCCAAATGCGCTGTAGAGTTGGTTTTGCCAGTGGGGTTGTTGAATCGATGGTTGCACACTTTCTTTGACCCACTCGTAGCGCATACTCATCGCGGGTTCATCCACAGCAGGGTGGGGATGATTTTGGTAGATATAAACCCGATCGACATTAGCAGCGCGTCCCAGAACAGCCAGAGCCTTTGCGATCGCCACTTCCTGATCTGTATCGGTTAACAGATAATTGGTGGCTTCTGCAACACCCTGCAACAAGCTATCCCGTTGCTGAAGTTCTTCCTCAACCTGTTTTCGCTTCGAAATGTCTTCAACCGTGCCTTCAAACCCCAGGGGATTGCCCTGCTCGTCTTGAATAATGCGAGCATTTTCAGAAATCCAGATAATGGTGCCGTCTTTACGGTAAACCTGAGACTCAAACCCCAAACAGCACCACGCTCCTGCACTAAGCGCATGAACTCTTCCCGACGTTTGGAGTCAACGTAAAGCTGGTGCTCGATATCTGTCAGGCTTGAAATTAATTCGTTTGGAGAGTTATATCCATAAATTTTTGCCAGCATTGGATTGGCCGTCAGATAACGTCCATCAGGGCTGGTTTGGAAGATACCCTCAACCGCATTTTCAAAGATGCTGCGATATTTCCGTTCAGCCTGCCGTAAGGCTTCCTCTGCCTGGAGGCGATCGCTTGTATCCTCTAAAGTCCCTAAAACTCCAATAACATTTCCCTCCGAGTCATGTATCGGGAATTTATTAATATTTGCTGAACTGTGTTTTTCATTGAAAAGCGTATTCTGCTCAAGAATGTCGAACAGCGGCTTCCCCGTCTCAATCACCTGCCGATCTTGGTGCCGAAATCGCTCTGCATCTGCCGTAGCATAGGGAAGTTCAAAGTCAGTCTTCCCCAGAATATCTCCGGCATCGCTGAAATCTAAATCATTGATAAAGTTCTTGTTACAGCCCAGGTAAACGGAGTTGATATCTTTCCAGAAGATTGACAGAGGATATTATCCAGAACCAGTTGTAGGAACGATTCCTTTTCGCGCAGCGCTTTTTCAGCGCACTTTAGCTCGGTAATGTCTGTAATAAAGCCCTCTAAGCTAAGAACGTTTCCCTCTTGGTCATAGATTCCCCGTCCCTTCTCCCACAGCCACTTCTCCTGGCCAGATTTGGTTCGAATCCGGTATTCAATCATGTATGGCTCGTGTTTAGCGATCGCCTGGGCAATTGAATTGAGGACATCAGGTAAATCTTCCGGGTGAGTAACAGCGTTATAGGAAACGATTCTATCTGGCCCAACTAATTCATCGCTGTCATATCCAGTCAGTTCAAAGCAGCCCTTACTCAAATACCGCATTGACCACTCGGAATCGTTGGCACAGGAAAAGACGATTCCTGGTAGCGAATCAATCAGACTTCCCAGCCAGCGCTGGCTTTGCTCTACAGCAGAGTGTTCTCCTGGTGCAGCGATCGCCGCTACTTCAGCGTGTGCCGCCGATGGTTCTTTCGAATCAATAGGTTGGGAATTTCCACTCAGAGATTTAATGTTGATTGGCTGGCAAATTCCTACAATTTGCTCAACATCCCCACTAGCCTCAAGCAATGGGAAAAGAGTAATCGTTAAGAGGTGAGATCGATCACTCCTGGTACTAACCTGAAAGGTAACTGGTTCTCGCGTTTCAACACACTGCTTTGAATAGTGATTGGTAGCATTGATTACGTCTACCGAGGGGTCGTTACCAGGATGATCCTGAAAGAGAGCTTCATTGGAAAGCGCGAAAACCTTGGCACAGATTGCATTGGCTGCCAAAATACGAGGGGCATTACCCGGATTAGCGTTGATTTGGGAGGAATTAATGGATGAATTAGCAGCCAGAACAAAGACGCCGTAAGAACTATTCTCGGAAGCAGCCCGCAATGCAAAGTCACTTTCGGGGTTCACGTTCCCCCTCCGTTTTCCATGTAGTGCACATCATATAATTCACCTGGCTAGACCATGCATAGGGGCGTTTTCTAGAAAAATGTAGTCTCTTAATCTAGCCTGGAAATACTGGGGCATTTAGCAATAAATAGCACAAAACTTATTGATCTTTCCGTAGTTCCCACAGAAGCTCATCAACCTATGAAATTCATACAACTGTCTGTTAGAGCCGTTGCTAATCTGGGAATAGCCGTTTTAATTGGTGGGCTATTTAATCTCTACCAGGAGGGGAAATTTACCAACTACCCTGCAATGATCGAACAGGGAGAACCTGTAGCGAGTGCTGCTGAGCTTCATCAAGAGTTCCCAAGTGCCCGGGCTGTTTATCCTCCGATTCAGCCAGCGCTTAAATTTCAGCAGTTTTTCCCTCCTAAGCTTGTCAGTCAGCTTGGAAGCAGAGTTGATCTTCCCCTGTTGGCTAAAGTTGGAGCAGCGTTTACGCAGAGCGATCGTTATCAAACGGAATCTGAAATTGAGGTCCAGGCAACATCCGGCAGCACCAATGTGACTTCCAGCGCTAAAGCGGTGACCGTGGTCCAATCTCCCAATCAATTCCATTCTGAGATTACGTTCTCCCAACCAAAATCCTCATCAAAAGCGGCAGCACTGTAATTTCTGATGGCAAAAACGTTTGGATGTATCGTCCTGACTTGAGACAATATGCAGTGCTTTCCTCAGAGAAGTTCATTGATTCCGACGATAACTATTGGATTGGAATGTCCTCTCTCTGGTTTTTGCAAATTCCGCCTGAATTTAGGAAACCGCTTGCTGAAGGGGCGCTTTCCGACCCCAAGCTACAAAAGGAAATAGGGCTAACTGACGATTTGCCGTTTACAGGCAGTAAGCAGACCGTTAACGGACAGGAACTTTACGCCTATGAGTATTCGGATAAGAATGGGTTTGCGATTCGCACCTACGTTGAGCCTGCAACTGCAACGGTTAAACAGGTGGTTGTTACTGGCAAGTCAGAGGGCTACGACGTAGTTATTACTGAACGGATTCTTCGCCGAACTGCCAATCCAACCACGACAGCTAGCACCTTCAAGTTTTCTCCTCCTAAAGGAACTAAATTAGTGAAATCGCTTTCGATCGGTCCTCTCTAACGCTTCTGCTGTGGGAAGAGGAAGGCTCTTCTCATTCTGAGGACTATCAACAATCCCCTGTACCTGCTACGGGATCGCTGTTATGTTGACAAAATAGAAGCAGGAAAATGCAATAAAGCCGTCATTCTTTACTTAGAGGGTTTTGAATAATTTATGCGACTACTCCACACAATGCTGCGTGTCGGCAACCTGGATGAATCCCTGAAATTTTATTGCGAGATTTTGGGCATGAAGCTGCTGCGAAAAAAGATTATCCGGGTGGTGAGTTTACGCTGGCGTTTGTTGGCTATGGTGATGAGGCAGACCATACAGTTTTAGAACTGACCTATAACTGGGGTCAGGATCATTACAACTTGGGGATGCTTACGGTCATATTGCGATCGGCGTTGATGACATCTATACGACCTGTGAGGCGATAAGAGCACAGGGAGGGAAAGTTACCCGTGAACCAGGCCCCATGAAACATGGATCTACAATCATTGCGTTTGTTGAAGATCCAGATGGCTACAAAGTAGAGCTAATCCAGTTAAGCAGCCACTCTTCTAGCAAAGTAACAGAGCCCCAAGCAGCAAAGGTTTAATAGCGAGATGGTGGATTGTGGGATTGGGCAGTGTCAATAGGAATATCTTCAGCTTTTATGCTTATATCCTTACCCTTACCCCACTCCCTACTTGGCATAGCAGTCCTAAATCCTTTGCGAAAATGAGGTGCTTTGTGAGAAGGGTTTCCAGTGGAAACCCTTCTCACAATCCAAATAGGATCGCTATATCGCCCCTACACACAAACGCTCCTGATAGGGTTTAATTTGGTTGGATTTTGTTTATAGGAGATTGCCCAAACGTCTGGGTGGGGAGTGGCGTGTGACAGAAAGAATGTTTGGGTGGGTTTGTGAGCTTGGTTGTTTAGGGTTGAGTATTAACGTCGCTTTTTTTTTTGACAAGTTTTGCTCCCGTTAGAGCAGAAGTAACCGTCCCTGGTAGTCATTTGTCGTCAAATGAACGCACCATCTCGTCAGGTCTAAACTGTTTTGGCAACCATAAACTCTCTTGTTCACCGAACTCGTCGGTTCTTGCTACTGTCCACAGGCAGGCCGATTCTTTGGATAGCGGGACGGTAGACGACGAGTACAGCACAATGGGGAAGATACAGTCTGTTGCCGAACTGAGTGACATTCGTACAACCGACCACGCATTTCAAACCCTGCAAGCGCTGGCTAATCGCTACGGTGTCAAAACCAATTACCTGGATGGACCCGACAAAAATCGGGCATTAACCCGCTTTGAATTTGCAGCGGTTCTGAATCAGTTACTTAATAAACTGTTGGAAGCTCAAGATGACATCTATTCCACCCAATACAACACCGTAAAAGAGGATGTTGCAACATTAAAACGACTTCAAAACGTATACGGAACGATTACGAATGACCTGGCAACTCGTCTTAGTTCCCTGGACAAACAAATCTCTGGATTTGAGAAGCGCCAGTTTTCGACTACCACCAATCTTTCAGGGCAACTGGTTGGAATCGCAACAGGTGGAACCCGTGCCCGTATTACAGGAGTCGATCGCCTCCGCCTGGACCTGAACACTAGCTTTTCTGGTCGAGATTTGCTTTTGACCCAGTTAGAAGCAGGTGACAATGGGCAGGATGCGGTTGGTCGGGCCCAGAACCGTCGGCAGAATTTGCTGGGGACAACGGGTCTGCTGGCAGGGGGCGGTGGACTGGACTACGTTGAAGTTCCCGGTGCTGTCACGCTGAGTAAGCTGTATTACACCATTCAGGCAGGAGCAGGTTTTAGCTTCGCGATTGGGCCTCGTCTGGCTCCCAGAGATTTCATAGATGCCAACAGTTTTGCCAATGGTTCAGACAGAAACTTTTCGTCCAGTTTCTTTATGAATAATCCTTTGATTGTGCAAAACCAGGTGGATCGACCGGGAGGTGCAGGAGCCGTTTTAACCTGGAAACCAGACAATTTACCGCTAGCATTTCGGGGACTATATGTGGCGGCCGATGCAAAGAACCCCAATAGTTCCCCAGTCAGAGGAGGACTGTTTGGGGATCGTTATCAAGGGAGTCTGGAATTGGAATATTCCCTTAGTAAAGATATAGTTACTCGGTTTCAGTTCACCCGTGCAGCCATTAACAATATCGATATTTTTGCGGGCGGGATCAATGCAGAGTGGGCAATTAGTCGTCAATTCGCAGTGTTTGGTCGCTACGGCATTGGTTCATATAGCGGATTTAGCACTCTATTAGGTCGGAATTTGGATTTAACCCCCAAACGTGGGCGATCGGGGCAACTATTCGTAATATTGTGATTCCCGGTTCTACAGCAGGGTTAGCGTTGGGCCAACCGTTTGTCACAGGGGAGTTGGAAACGCGACGCAAACGAATGTCGAGACCTTCTACAGCTTCTTAATAAACGACAACATAAGCTTCACTCCGGCACTCATGCTGGTGACCAGTCCAAATAACAATCGTTCTAGCGGCACCATTTGGGAGTTAGCCGTCAGGATGGTATTTTCCTTTTAACGCTTACCCTCCCCTTCTCGCTATACTTGAATCGCAAGGCATATCATATTTCTAATTGTTAAGCTCCTATTCAAACATGCAGCCCACAGACCCAAACAAATTTACAGACAAAGCATGGGAAGCGATCGTGCAGTCACAGGACGTTGCTCGCCGTTACAAGCAGCAAAACCTAGAGGTAGAGCATCTGATTATTGCCTTGCTAGAACAACCAGAGGGGCTGGCAACTCAAATTTTGACGAAGGCAGGCGTTGATACAGCGCGCTTGTTTCAGGAGATTGACAAGTTTACCCGATCGCAGTCCAAGGTCTATAACGCCAATATCGAGACCATTTATTTAGGACGCAATTTGGATGTCCTGCTTGATCGAGCCGATGAGTCCCGTCAGGCCTGGCAGGATGGCTTTATTTCCATCGAGCATATTCTTTCCGGTTTTGCGCTCGATCCCCGGTTGGGGTACGGGTTCTGCGAAATTTCGAGCTTGATCCTAAACGGCTGGAAACCGTCATTAAGGAGGTCCGGGGAAGTCAGAAAGTAACGGATCAAAATCCCGAATCTCGCTATGCCGCTTTAGAAAAATATGGTCGGGATCTAACGGAACAGGCGAAAGAGGGCAAGATTGACCCGGTGATTGGCCGAGATGAAGAAATTCGGCGGGTCATTCAGGTACTCTCCCGACGCACAAAAATAATCCTGTGCTCATTGGGGAACCAGGCGTTGGCAAGACTGCGATCGCAGAAGGATTGGCCCAACGAATCATCAAAGGAGAAGTACCGGAATCCCTCAAAACCGCAAGCTAATTGCGCTGGATATGGGATCCCTAATTGCCGGAGCCAAGTACCGGGGACTTTGAAGATCGGCTGCGGTCAGTGCTTAAAGAAGTGATTCACTCAGATGGGCAAATTGTCCTGTTCATTGATGAACTGCATACAGTCATTGGTACAGGTTCAACGCAGGGCACAATGGATGCCGGAAACTTGCTCAAGCCGATGCTGGCGCGGGGTGAGTTGCGCTGCATTGGAGCCACCACACTGGATGAATACCGCAAATATATTGAGAAAGATGCTGCCCTTGAGCGCCGTTTTCAGCAGGTTTTTGTGGATGAGCCTGATGTCGATGACACCATCTCTATCCTGCGCGGACTCAAAGGACGTTATGAAGTTCATCACGGCGTAAAAATCATGGATTCCGCCCTGATTGCGGCGGCAACCCTCTCCTCCCGCTACATTTCCGATCGCTTCCTGCCAGATAAAGCGATCGACTTGGTGGATGAGGCAGCCGCCAAACTGAAAATGGAAATCACCTCTAAGCCCGAACCATTGGAGGCGATTGAGCGCCGCCTACGCCAATTAGAAATGGAAAAATTTCTCTGGAAACAGAAAGCCAGGGATCCAAGCTGCCGATTAGCGCCAGTCGCTCGGTGGGTGATCGTCTGGAGAAAGTGCTTCAGGAAATCAACGAGCTATCCGAGAAGTACAACCACCTGAACTCCCGCTGGCAAAACGAAAAGCACTTGCTGGATGTTATTAATGCCATTAAGGAAGAAGAGGAGCAGGTCAACCGTCAAATCGATCAGGCAGAGCAAGAGGCAGAACTGGCAAAGGCGTCTGAACTTCGTTATGGTCGTTTACCCAAGCTTCAGCACGAACGGGAGGAAAAGGAAGCCCAGCTAGCAGAGATGCAGTCTAGCGGTTCCACGCTCCTGCGGGAACAGGTGACCGAGGCTGACATTGCCGAAATTGTCGCCCGTTGGACGGGCATTCCAGTTAATCGGTTGCTCGAGTCTGAGCGGCAGAAGCTGCTGCAATTAGAAAGCCATTTGCACCAGCGCGTCATTGGTCAGGATGAAGCCGTTGAAGCCGTTGCCGCTGCCATTCGCCGTGCCCGTGCCGGAATGAAGGATCTTGGGCGTCCGATCGGTTCTTTTCTATTCATGGGTCCAACTGGGGTTGGCAAAACCGAGCTTGCCCGTGCCCTGGCACATTTTCTGTTTGACTCAGAAGATGCTTTGGTACGGATCGACATGTCGGAATACATGGAAAAACATTCCGTTGCCCGCTTGATTGGTGCCCCTCCCGGTTACGTTGGCTACGAAGAAGGAGGCCAACTCTCCGAATCGGTTCGCCGCAAGCCCTACTCGGTTGTCCTGCTGGATGAGGTGGAAAAAGCCCATCCGGATGTATTTAATATTCTGTTGCAGGTATTGGATGATGGACGCATTACGGACTCTCAGGGACGCACGGTTGACTTCCGTAACACTGTCATCGTGATGACCAGCAACATTGGAAGCGACCATATCCTGGACGTTTCTGGGGATGACTCCGCTACGAAGAAATGCGTAAGCGCGTGATGAATGCGTTGCGCAAACACTTCCGCCCTGAGTTTCTCAATCGGGTGGACGACCTGATTCTCTTCCACACGTTGAACCGAGGCGAACTGAGTCAGATTGTCGGGCTTCAGATCAAGCGGATCCAGGAGATGCTAGCGGACCAGAAGATTAAGCTGGAAATCACTCCTACAGCCCGAGATCACATTGCCGAAGCGGGTTATGACCCAACCTATGGTGCCCGTCCACTCAAGCGGGCCATTCAGCGTGAACTACAAAACCCGATCGCAAACAAGATTCTGGAAAACACATTTATTGAGGGGGACACCATTCAAATAGACCTGGTTGATAACAAGCTGGAGTTTCGTAAGAAGTCCGCAGTGGTAAGAAGCGAAGCAGCGATCGCTTCCTGACTACACTGGAACTTCCATTAGATAGTTCAGTACTATCAATCTAGAAGCCTTAAAGTGAATTTCCTTAACCTGTGATTCTAGGTGGAGCAATAGTGCGTAGATAAAGAGAATTACTCCAAGTTTCTCCAATAGCACCTCGATGGCCACCAGCAGGAAATCAAACAGGCTCCTTTCCCCATAAATGCTTGCTAAATATCCCTCAGCTAACTCCAATATCAGGGCACTTCCGATATAGACGCCTGCAGATACGATAAACAGTTGGCAGATTTTCTGAGGCAGGCTGAAAAGGAATCTGAGAAAAACAATTCCAAAGGCAAAACAGATTGGAATTGCCAGAATTACCCAGGTATATCGAAAGATCCCGTTTGTATGAACAAAGTGGCTCAACCACTCACCTACCCTTTCATGAAACAGCAGCATTTCATCTATTGAGAGGTAAAGAAAGGCGAAGGATAACGTACGCCAACAACGAATCTGGCTTATAAAATGCCTCTGTCTATTTACAGAAACCAAATACAGCAATAGCGAACATAACGCCAGCAGCAAGGAGGAATACCAAGCTTGCGGATTGTCTTCGCCTCCAACGTTAAAGAAACCCACGATCGTCCTTAACTACTCTTTTTAAGTGTGGAAAGCCGATCTTGCCGGGCGGAAAGTTCGACTGCCTTAAAATAGAAGCGTTAGCGGAAAATTAAACTTGACCACCCTGCACACCTAAGACGTAAACCCATGACGACAATCTTGGAAAAGGGCAACATCAGTATTCATACTGAGAATATTTTTCCGATTATCAAAAATGGCTTTACTCAGATCACGAGATTTTTCTAAGAGAACTGGTCTCGAACGCCGTAGATGCCATTCAAAAACTAAAAATGGTCTCCCATTCGGGCGAGTATTCCGGTGATCTGGGTGAACCAGAGATCGTTATTACCTTGGATAAAGAAGCAAAAACGCTATCGGTTACAGATAACGGTATTGGAATGACCGGTGAGGAAGTCAAAAGTACATTAACCAGGTCGCATTTTCTAGTGCTGAAGAGTTTGTTCAAAAGTACAAAGCCAGCACCGACCAGCAGATTATCGGTCATTTTGGGCTGGGTTTCTACTCGTCGTTCATGGTGGCAAAGCAGGTAGAAATTGATACGCTTTCCTACCAGCCTGGGTCACAAGCGATTCATTGGGCATGTGAAGGATCAACAGAATTTGAACTCACCGATTCAACACGAACCGATCGCGGCACTACTGTCACGCTCATCCTCCAGGATGAAGAGCAGGAATACCTGGAACCTTACCGGGTTCGGCAGTTGATCAAGAAATACTGTGATTTCATGCCCTTTCCTATCAAACTGGAGGTCAAAGAAGCTCCCAAGGAAAGCGAAGAAACTCCCAAGGAAGGCGAAGAAACTCCCACAGAAGCCAAAGCTCCAGAGCAAATCAACCGTCAGAAAGCACCCTGGAAGGAATCTCCAAATAACCTCAGCAAGGACGATTATCTGGAGTTCTACCGCTATCTCTATCCCTATCAGGAAGACCCCTACTCTGGGTCCATCTGAACACAGATTATCCCTTTGTTGTTAACGGTATTCTTTATTTCCCAAACTCAAGCCAGACGTTGATACCACTAAAGGACAAATTAAGCTGTTCTGCAATCAGGTGTTTGTGAGTGATAACTGCGAAGAAGTCATTCCCAAGTTTTTGCTGCCGCTACGGGGTGTGATTGACAGCGCAGATATTCCCCTAAATGTCTCTCGTAGCTTTTTACAGAACGATCGCACCGTCCGTAGAATTGCGGATTACATTGCCAAGAAGGTTGGAGATCGGCTCAAAGAACTCTACAGAGACGATCGTGGGAATACATCCGTTGCTGGCAGGATCTCGGCACCTTCGTCAAGTTTGGTTCAATCAACGACGACAAATTCAAGAAGCAGGTCGAAGATATTCTTATCTATCGAACGACCTGGGCGGGAACAGGCAACCAAGGATCAGGAACCGGAAGTCAAGAGGAATCCCCTAAAGTCGAAGTGCAGTCCGGGGAAGGAGATGTATGGCAAGACGTCACCTCCTCAACCTCTCCCGCCCCCACTCCCGACTCCCCACTCCCGACTCCCAGTTATACAACCCTGAAAGAGTACCTCGATCGCAACAAATCCCGGCACGAAAATCGGGTCTTCTACTGCACTGACGAAGTAACCCAGGCAACCTACGTAGAGCTTCATAAGAAGCAGGGGCTAGAAGTTCTCTTCATGGACTCCTTCATCGATAGCCATTTCGTGAGCTTCTTGGAGCGTGAGCACCCCGATGTCAAGTTTTCACGGGTAGACGCTGATCTGGATGACACACTAATTGACAAAGACAAAGAAGCTGAAATTGTCGATCCAAAGACCAATCAGACTCGCAGTGAACAGATCAAAACCTCTTTCAGAAGGCACTCAACAAACCCAAAATCACGATTCGCACAGAATCGCTCAAGTCAGGCAATCAACAGGAAACACCGCCCGCGATCGTTCTGCTGCCAGAACACCTGCGTCGCATGCAGGAAATGACCGCGCTTTTGCAGCAGCAAGCCGTTGAATTTCCAGAGGAGCATATTCTTCTGGTAAATACAGCCCATCCATTGATTCAAAACCTGACAAACTTAAGTCAGGGAGCAATTCTTCAAAGCGCGGGAGAATCTCCGTCCGCTGAACTAGCCACTTTAATCTGCCATCACGTCTACGATTTGGCGCTTATGGCCCAGAAAGGGTTTGACGCTGAAGGGATGAAATCCTTCGTCGAGCGGTCCAATCAGGTTCTAACCCGCCTTACTGAACGAGCCACAACGTAGGAAAGGATAAGCGTAGGAAAGGATAAAGGATGAAGGCTAAAGGCTAAGGAGCGTGGATTAAATAAGACCGAATATTTTGTCTTCTAAAGGGTCGAACGACCGTTCCCTGTACGAAAAAGTATCGAAGTTATTTAATTCCCGTTCCTAAAGTTCCTTCTTTTGTCCTTTATCCCTTATCCTTTCCCCATCTTTCATCCTTTCCCCATCCTTCCCTTCCGAATTCTCATTTGGTTGTATACAATGGGGATTCGAATAAATTTTTAAGAGCACCATCGGAGATTGTAATGGCTCGTAAATGTCAACTGACTGGCAAGCAAGCAAATAACGCCTTTGCCATTTCCCACTCCCACCGTCGGACGAAGAAGTTGCAGGAAGCAAACTTACAGTGGAAGCGAATTTGGTGGGCTGAAGGCAACCGTTGGGTTAAGTTGCGTCTCTCCACGAAGGCAATTAAGACCCTGGAACACAAAAGCCTGGACAAGTTTGCAAAAGAAGCGGGTATCGATCTAAATTGCTTCTAAATAGCGGCACCTCAACCCACATTCATCAATGGGGAATCTTTTACAGATTACCCCTCATATCTCATAGACATACGAATCTTACAGACATTCAAGCTTTAGCAGCTACTACATAGAAGGAAATCCTTTATAAGGAATCTCCGGAGGATTCTTGTCAAGTATTGTTTGGCAAGCGAATTTTTGTTCCCGAAATTATCTTTGGATGATGATCGTTTTTGTGAACTAGGTGGGTAAGATTGGTACGTCTTGCTTTACAAAAACTCAACAGGTTGGTGATGTTCTGTTAAAGTTCTACACGCTTTTCCAGTTCTGCTCACTAAGATTTCATCATAGAGGATTGCTGGAACGGTTTTTGCCGCAAATTTGCAGCGCAATCATAAATTCCTTTATAAGGTTCATTTTTGGAATCCTCCGTTAATTTGCTGAGACTGTTCTCCCTGTTCAGACATCCTTAATTCGTAACTTCCCCGTTGATTATCGGTTGGTTGAGTTGTTAACACAGTGGGAACCCCAAAATAGGAAAACGTGAATTTTTAACAAACTCGTTCATAATTCACCTAGCCCATGAAGAACTGGGCTTCTGAATTCTTCATGCATTGCCCAACATCCCTAACTCAAAAATCTCTCCCCGTATTCGCAGGAAGCAGCTATGTCAGACCGTAAATTAGCCAAGGCTGTTCAATCTCTTCTAAAGCAAATCTGGCGACTGCACAGAAGCATCTCCAAAGGACTTGTAACTTGGCTACTGCGAACGGCCCTACTTGTAAATCGGAGAACTCGCGTCTCCACAACAGGGTTTGTTCTGCCAACAACCGTTCTGCTGATTCTGGTCGTCGCTTTGACAGCAGGAGCACTGACTTACCGCGCCTTCAATACCAGCACCCGCACCATTGCTGAAACTCAAAGTCGAATCATTTACAACGCAGCAACTCCTGCCGTAGATCGGGCAAGGGCGAAACTTGAATTCCTCTTTGATGCAAACAAAGACACACGCTTTCCTGGCGGTATTCCGTCTGAGGAATTCATGGTGTCAATGATGTTGAACACGAACACCAGTTCCAATATCAAGGGCAAGACTGCAGGGCAATTGCTGATTGGCGGTCAAGATCCCTATACCTTACCGGGAGAGACTCGTCTTGATATAAATGGTGACGGGATTGTTGACAACGCCTGGAGCTACAAGGCAGATACGGATGGAAACGGCAGCGATGATGCCACAGTTGTTTACTCCGTTATTCTCTCTACTCCTCCTGATCAAGGACAGGTTAAAGGGTCACAGCGATTGATTGCCCTAACCGATGTCGAGAAGGCAACAGGAAAGGTAGGAGGTACAGGTTCCGCGATCGAGGGGTCGAGTTCCGGTGGGAGGGTAATGTCCTACTCACGCAGCGGTCCACTCAGTAACTCTGCAATTAGCGGCTGTACCACGAGTTCAGGGTCCTCTGGAACAACGGTAGAAGCCGGGTGGTATCAAGATCCAACCAATAGTTCAATCCTACGAAAGAACTTTCAAGTGGATGCCCTTGTGGTGCCAAACAGTGTGGGTACAGGAGGAGCAAACAACTTTACAACGTTAGAGTTTCAGCAGGATAGGATCCTCAACCGAGGCAACAAATGGGGAGCCTGGTTCCGTAATGATCTGGAGATTTTCCCCGGTCCCCAATTCAACTGGAATGGGGCAATGCACACGGAGGGCAGCCTGATCATTGGCGGATCAAGCTTTAATGCTTACCTAATTAGTTCACCCAATTCCTGTCTATTTAACCCAGCTTCCTCGTCTGAGATTACAGTAACCGACACAACTGACCCAGATACAAATCAACCCTTCAAAGGATTGATTGTTTCCGGCAAAGTAAATGACAACAGTATTGGCGGTAGTTCGCTGATCTACCTCTACTCTCAAAATCCGACAACGACCAAAGCAACGCTAGCTTCAGGTAATGCGTGGTCCACTGCAAGCAACGCTTACCCAATCACCAGCGACCCACTAACTCTTCTTTTGCGGAATGGTTATCAATCGAGAGCGGCAGATACAACAAACCAAACTTACTACCGGACTAATACAGTTTTTGGAGAGCGGTTCCGGTCCAACGCTGAACGGGCACCCTATGTAGACGACACATTCCGGGCAGATAACCGTTACGGTCCCAAGCTTCGGTACAACGATGACCCCACCAATGGTCGGATTCCACCAGGAACTCGCTTGGGAACCATCATTACAGGCAATACAACCCTGACAGGAGACACTCCACCTGCTGGAGCAGATTCCGCCACTGTGGGTCTGGATGGTTACTGGGAACGTCGTGCTCGCAACCAGGGACTGCGGATTCTGGTTGGCCAACGGTTAGAGCTAGGTAATACTAACGGTTGGTCCACACCTAAGGACCGTCCCAACAGTACCGCTCAGGATCCTAAAGTTGCAGCCGTTGCTAACCCTGGAGATGGTTATCAACTCAGAGATGCTTCGTATCGTACTGTTACTGATGCGAGTCAGGCAGATCCCTATACAAGCGATGATGAAGGCGATCCGCTGTACTCAACCTGGGGCAGCGCTAATATTGCAGGTGGACATGAAGCCATTCAGCGACGGGCACTGCGTGATAACATCCCCGCCGTTCAAGCAACTGCCGTTTACCATGCAGCAGTTAATAAGGATTACCCGGTCGCCTGTCTAGCGAGCACGACCCATCCTGGTTCGCCCTTTACCCTGCGGCAGTCGATTAACTTTATTCCCACATTCTTCATCGACAGCAGCAACGGTGGAAGTAGTATTCCGGCTAACCCCACGACTCAAAATGACACGGTACTTTTGACAGACTTCTTTAATGGTCGCGGCACTAACGGATGGGAATTTGAACCGCCAAAAAGTACAGCAGCGGCTTTTGCCACGGACATGGACAATCCCGATAGCCCCACCCGGATTGCCCTCAAGAACTTAGCGCAATTTGCGGGTGATCACGTCAGCGATACCCAAACGGAGCGTTTCCACCCACCCAGGAGGCGGGGCAAATTCACCCGGACCCAGAGTTAACGATGTGGGGCAACTACTCAAACCTGCGGAGAACTCTCGCGCAACTGGATAGTGGGACTGCCTACAACGATCTTAGCCCGGCAGATAAGACCTATTTGCAGACAGCAGCCTGCACCCTAGGAATGCTGGCATACAACATTGATCGCGTCCAGCGGTTTGACCCGCGTAACTATCAGAACGATGCCAAAGCCCGTCCCGGTCAGGCAGCAGAATTGATGCAACAGCTGGCTAAAGACCTTTATAGCTTAATGGATGGAAGAGTTGATGAGGCAAATGGATTCTATGAGGTATTACCCAAATCGCAACTAAGCACGTACAACTACGATAACAGCACTCCTAATCCCGATCCTACAAAGTATAATCCCCGAGATTATGATCGCGTCCCAGCAGAAGCTTTTCTCGGTAAGCTGCGGGAGTACGTGTTTGCTACTACTGGAACACCCTCGTACAATTCTCCTGAAGTAAAGACAGCAGAACTTATTTTTAGCTATTTCCAAATTCGGCGAGATCGTACTTATGGCTTCCGTGCCTCTCCCGCTGCCAACACTTGGAACTACAATCCATACGTTACCGACTTGCCAGGTAACGATCCATCAGGTAAGGGGAGGACAAATCTTTGGTCCTCGGCTTGTGACCCCAATCTGTTTGCGTTTAATTCACCAGGCTATGCGCGTTTAACCGGACAGGCAGGTGCTCAAGCACAGGTAGGTTCGCTATATTTTCCGGAGGGCGATCGAATCGTTCCCGCCTATCGTCTAGCGCTATCCAGACTGTGTGGAACGGTTATTCCATCTGGCGCAGAACGGATTGGTTCAGGGGATACGGGTTTACCAGCCCGAAACAGTGGTGCATCTGGCGGTCCTCCTTCCACTACGGTCGATACTGCGGCCATTCCTAAACAAAGTCCAAGTTCTTACACTGTAGGTGCACCGACCGCAAAGAGTCCTACTACCTTTATCTCCTCCGGTAATCCACTCAACCAGGCTCCCTACGTCTCTAGCACCGATGCCACCTATGTTCGCGCAACGGTCGCACCAAGTGGCCATCTCTCTACTATCTCTTCCCAGAGTTTAACCACAATCAAAACGGTACGGTGGTTGGAAGTGGTCTAACTCATGTAGGGGGTGTAATAGATACCCAGAAGGACGGAGTTGGAACTGGCAATTCTGATAACGATTGGAGTGATGATGTAGACCAACGACAACCAACCGGAAATCTATCAGTTCCAAACACGGCTAGTACAGCTTTGTTGGCAGCGTTTCAGCCTTGGGCAGAACCCTACATCACAAATAACTACATTGCCACCACTGCCAATGGATCAGCAACCTATCGAGTAGTAGACTCCATTAATCCGGCAGTTCTATCCGCTGCTGATTTCTATCCATCAGGTGCAGCGGCGAAGGGCTTTATACAACGAGCACGCCCATCACCTACAAGGAGTTGGGTACCTCAGTCAGCTATACCTACAAGGCTTTTATCAATCCAATTGACGACCTTCCAGTCTCCAGTGTCGTTACCCAACCCCGGCAGCTTCCATCGGGCTTTACAAATCCCTTCCCGTTGCAGGCCAACGATACCTGGAAGCTTCCGTTGCCACCCTACCTTCTAGCCCACCGACTCAGAACACTCCACCCAACCGAATCATCGTACCCAATGGCGATCGACCCACCAGCGGTGTAACAGCGATTATTCCCTTCCTGGATCGGGTGATATTCAATGGACGGGAAGGGTTGCCCTCCAGAGTGCTTGACATGGATATCGGAATGCTTCGTCGTACCCGTCCTAGCACATCCATTCAGGTTGCAAACAATACAGACAATGCCCCGAATGACGTGTGGCTACCAGTCAGCGGTATCGTTTATGCCTTCCGCGAAGATGCGGTGCGAGAAGATGCGATTGCTCGTCCTGCCTCTGGCACCTACACTGATGCCAGAAACCCCAGTTCCCCAACCGATCCACCCCTTCAGCAAGCCTACTCAGTTGGAGCTAGCGCTAATGCTGAGCCGAAACTATCAACGAAGGCGGTTGATTACGTACCCGACCCGGTTCGTCGCCCCTATGGGTTCCGTTTGCGAAATGGATCAGTGCTTAGACGCCACCCTGACATGGGTGTTTCTGATCAGGACAACATTCGAGGGCTGTCCTTCTTTACGGACCAGCCTGTGTATATCATGGGCAATTTCAACCTGCATCAAGACGGTGCTGACAATGACGGTAATGGCAATCGATTAGAGGAGTTCAAAGAACAACTGCCATCAAGCGGGTTATACAACGAGACTCAGTTCTACACTAACCGCGTCAACCGCGATACTAATTTCGCGAATGCAACGACCGATCGCTGGAGGCCGTCAGAAATTCTGGCAGATGCCGTTAGCGTCGTCTCGGACAACCTTTGTGACGGAAGTGTAATTGATACTTTCATGACGGCTTCAGATACTAGTCCGAGCCTCAGCACAAACACTTATGCAGGGCGTCAAACGACTGACTCTGGAGTTAACTTCCCAAATGGTTATTTTCCGTATCGACCAACTCCTGGTGACAGCGGTGCCGCAGATGTTTATGACAACTCCAATAGTGGCCTATACGGACCAGGATGTCAGGGAAGTCAAAAGACAACTTTCTTAAACCAGAATCGTCCCAGTGTGGATATTCCACAGAATTGGAGTTGGCAGCGAGAAAACCCTCTGACATTTTCTCGAGTGTTAAAGTCTCCCGCAATGGAGACGGTCTTGTACAGCCACCATTGCCCCCAACTGGTACTCCACCAAGCCCAAATGAGCCAAGCAAACCAAGAGTAGCAGGCTTGTATAGTGCTGATCCTGTTAGGGTGACTATTTCCCAGCCGTTGCAAACAATAGCAACGGTGGTAGATCTGTCCCAAGTGCCAAAGACACACGGGTTAACACCATTATCATCAGCGGTCTAGTTCCCTCACGCATTAACCAGTCCTACGGAGGAATGCATAACTTCCCCGCTTCCTGGAAGGCTGGAACAATTTATGGTTCTCCGGATCATTCCTACAGCTTAATTTCAGTAACTACGCTACAGCCCCGTTTGACCTTGATGCGACAGAGCCGGGAGTTAGCCCGCAAAGCGCTGAGGTAATTCCCTATTACGGTCCTCCTAACCGTCTTTGGGGATATGATGTGGCGCTCCAATTAGCCCCTGCAGGTCCAGCCGCCGCTCGTTTTGTGACGGCTACCAAAGACCGCAACGAGTTCTACAATGAACCCGCTGCCAACGATCCATACATCCGCAATTTGTGTCAGGCGGTGAAAGCTAATCCACCATCCGGCGTTAATCTGGCAAGTCTCAATTGTCCTACCTAATCATCGTCTACATTTCTGGAGAACCCTTCCATGTTTGCCAGCCAAACCCGGTTTATATCTCAAAAAATGGCATTAAATCTGCTGGAACGGTTACGGTCTACCAGCAATGAGCGCCTCCGTTCGAATTCAAGTTCAGGCCTCACTCTGATTGAATGTCTGGTGGCAATTATCATCGTCTCACTGACTGTTCTGGCAATCACCCCTCCGATTCTGCTGGCAACGGGTACCCGTGTTCAGTCTCGGAGGGCAGAGCAAGCAAACCACATTGCCCAGAGTGAGGTGGATCGTCTTCGGTTGTTAGTCGAGCGGGGGCCTATGCAACAACGGATCTACCCAATACGGCCTCTGGCGGGAGTGTTGGCACCAATATCGGAACAGCAGGGCCAGCGACGAGCGTCTCTGCCCTGTTGTCTTCTCCATCAACCTGTAATACGTATCCTGGAACCTCTGCTGTTGCCTGGAACAGCCTGGTTCAAGTCGATATAGACGGGGACTGTACACCCGAATTTGTTATGCAAGTTTTTCGTAATGCCGGACAAACCCCCACCGGAGAATCGGCACCCTATTCCTTTGATGTGGGAGTCAGGGTATATACCTATTACCCTGGGCAACCCCTTCCCACGCTGCAAACCGATCGAGCTTCCTTAATCGCAGGCACAAACAATCGAGATGCTCAAGCAGGTAACGCGAGGAAACCTTTAGCAGTGCTGTATTCCAGGCTGTCTCGAAATGATCAAAGCAAAGCATTAGGGTCTATTTGTCAGCAAGCGAAAGCTTCGAGCGGCAGCACTGCAAGCTGCAATTTCTGATGCTGGGTAAACGAAACGGGTGATTCACAGAACGGTGAGAACAATGGCTAAACTCCCTTTGATTCGTGGTTTGAGACGGCTTTGGTTTTCGAACAGAAAACGTCGAATTACCGGTTTTACCTTGATAGAATTGCTGGTTTCGATCGTCATTGGGGCAATCATCACAGCAGCATTGTTGTCCTTAGTTGTGGACCTGAACAACACCAACCAGAAGGACACCGCCCGAAGCGAAACCCAGCGGGATATGCAGTTGGCAATGAACTATATCACTCAAGATTTGCGTGAAGCTGTGTATGTCTACGATGGGGATTGCCTGCAAGGTGCAGGAACGATGGATGCCGCTAATTTCGCTAATTCCTGCCCTGGAGTTGCTAACTATATTCCAGCCAAAATGTCAGCGAACAACTCTGATGGTCAGTACATCCCGGCCCTTGCATTCTGGCGGGCTGATCCATTACCAGATGCAGTGGCCCAGCAGTGCCGAACGGCTGCCCAAAATTCTCAATCGAATCCATCCGCTTCGAACAATGCCCTAAATACGTTAATTAACGCTGGGGTTCCTTGCGTTGCTGGCAAAACTTATACGTTGGTTGTTTACGGAATTGTCGATGATCCACATACCGACCCAACTGATCGATGGCAAGGCAGAGCACGTCTTGTTCGATACCAGTTCAGTCAGTTTGATTCCAGTGGCAATGTCAATACCGGCTGGGTAAATCCATTACCAGACCCCAGTACGTCTTTTCAGCAATGGCCCTTTTCAGGAACGACCTTCGCTGTTCAGACTGGGTTTTCTCGCCCAAATAACAATCCAGATGTCCTAGTGGACTTTCTCGATGATTCAGACGCGTCAACGCTGCCTTCAAGCCAACAGCCTAGCTGCGTCGATCCCAGCGATACGAGTTCAACTGCCAGCTCTAATCCCCGGTATGTGATCACGCCGAAGAGTCCAACGGGTAATATTCGTAGCTTTTTTGCCTGCGTGCGTGGGAAAACCAGGACGGCATCTGCTCAGGAGCAATCGGTTAACCAGGAAGTTCGTTTGGAGCTGACCGGGAATGTAGCTGGCCGATCTGGATTTCCACTCACCACAGCCAGTACGTCTCGGCTTTTTCCTTTGCAGACACGGGTTCTTATTCGAGGAAGCATCAACAAGCGCCCACAATAGATCCTTACACCCGCTTTAAACCCTCAAGTCCGGAGAAAATGATGAACAAACGAATTCGGCCAAAGCATTCGGCAGCTGGGTTTACGCTGCTTGAAGTTCTGGTTGTCATCATTGTCATTGGCATACTGTTTGCGATCGCCGCTCCAGGTTGGGAGTCCTTTCTAAGCCGTCAGCGGGTAAATACTGCTAGAGAACAGGTGCTTCAAACCATTCGTCAGGCCCAGAGTACTGCCAGAAGCACTCGGACTCCACGCGTTGTATACTTTGATTCGACCACTGGTTACCCCAGGGTTGCCTCTGCTCCCTTCCAACGGGGCGCTTCCCTCAATTTGACGGCTGGAAATTTTACTAACTGGAAGTCACTTGCTGCTGAAAACACCCAATCGGGGATGATACGGGTGAACGTCTACACCGGAGCACCGCTAGCGGCTAGCGGCAATAACCAGATTGTTTTTGATGGTAATGGAGCAGTAGCCCAAGCACCCACCATTGCAGGAACACAGACGTTACCGTTCGTTGTTACCGTTGCTAGAGGCGGAACAACCGCTTCTGGTACAAACCGCTGTGTGCTTGTGACAACTCTTCTAGGGGCAACCCAGTTAGCTGAGGGCGCAACCTGCCAACCCTAATAAACTCGACCAATATCTCATACAAAATTCGCTTGAATACTTATCGTTTGTACGGGTGGGTATAGCAAAAGAAACCTTTCATGCAGCAAGATTTGACAGCGAAACCCGCCCCTACGCAACCTCATCTGCACGAGCGGATTTCGTATCAGATTTCTCCCGTTATGCCTCATTCTAAAGCTGCTTCATAATGTCAGGAAGCAGTGAGGCTGGGAGTTTAGAAAGCGCCAAATTCTGGCCTCTAGTGCCTAACTCGTTATAGAAGGTGCGCACTGTTTGAAGCACATAGCCGAACGCTGACTGGTAGAATTCAGGATTTTGTTGCCAACCCTGGAGCGCCTGAAGATGATGGCTTAAAGCGGATTCGAGATATTGACACCGATTTGCTGCGCTTTCTTGGTTATGCTTGTCGATCGCAATCTGATAATAGGCTAGTCCAAGATTGTTATGAGTAGCAGCGGGGTCAAATGTAAGGGGGAGGCTGTTCTGTACCTGTGGTGATGTGATTAACAGCCATTATCGCCGACTTGTATGCTTCAATGGCCCGCTTTAGATGCTCTTGACGGTCTTTAAGCTGAACGCCCGATAAGTTCGCTAAGTGCCAGTGGGCTGTCCCTAGATTATTTTGGGTTGCAGCGTAGGCAGTTGGAACAACTTCCATAGTCCGAAAGGTCAAGGCGTTACAGTAAGCCGCGATCGCCTGTTGCAACAGGTCTGAGGGAGAGGATACCTTTCCGTCGGTTCCATCTTCATCCGGTGCGGATTGCTTATGCTGTGCTAGGTTCCAAAACGCGGTTCCCAAATTGTTCTGGATCATGGCGTAATAGATTGGTTCGCGCTCAGGACTGTAATAGCGGAGGGCTTCGTTGTAAGCAGCGATCGCTTGTTTTAAGCAAGATACTGGCTGGTAATGCTGAGCTAGATTCCAATATGCAGTTCCAAGATTATTTTGAGTTGCTGCATAGCGAGCAGGATCTTCCTTAAAGGTGCGGTAGCTCAGCGCTTTTTCATAGGCTCGAACAGATTGTTCCAATGCTTCCCTTGGTGTCCGATGGCGAGCCAGATCACCGTATGCAGAACCCAGATTATTTTGAATCATGGCATAGTTCTGCGGACGAGTTTCAGGATTGGCCTTGCTTAATCCAAATTGATAGGCTGTAATTGCCCGTTCTAGAAGGAATAGTGCTTGATTGGACTCAGAGTATTCCGAGAAATCATCCAGTAGAGATTTCCAATATCATTAAGCACATCTGACCAAAGCGGAGAGGATTCATCCAACCAATTCAAAACCTGTTCATAGGCACAAATAGCGATCATCAGGCTTTGCTCAGAATCATCGCCGTGTTCAATGCGATCACGGTAAAGATTTCCAAGATTCTGATAGGCAAATGCTAGCGCTTCATGGGCGGCATTTTGGTGATGAAGCTGCTCTATATTTTCTAAGGCTTGAATTAGTTCAGAATGTTCGCCTGCGGTCGTGGAATCGTTTTCATCGAGAGCAATCGCTAACACAAAGTTTGCGAGGTCTTGAACGGAGTGAGGTTCGTAGGGAAGCGGAGTTTTACCTACAGGTAACGGGCTGGGAGCAGAAGCCGATGCCGGACTGGGAGTAGACGTTGGTGCTGGCGTAGCAGGAGCATTAGAAACAGGCGATACAGGTTCCTGTGGTCCTTTCAGTAAGGCTAAATCATGGGTCAGGATGTCCCACAGATCCTCTTCGTGGGACGCATCCTGGTTGGGTTGCAGTAAATCTGCGTTTGCTTTTACGACATTGCGTGGTGGTACGGAACTTTCACTTTTAGAGGTCTTTGGACGAGCCTGGGCTGGATTATTTGATGAAGTCGCAGGACTCTTTGCTTGCCCCTGGTTTGCTAAACGGTTAGGTTTTGAAGTGGACGTTGAGCGGCGATCGTTCGTCTGTACAGAAACCTTTTGTTGAGTAGGTTTCGGACCATTAGCGGTGGATTGAGCAACAGAACTGTTAGTAGAACTATTAGAAAACGTCGTGTTAGGAACAGGCGTTGGGTCACCTTCAAACTCAAATAAGGCGGTGTACCAGTTCCAAAACGTGGGGCAGACTGCTGTATTGCACGCAGCCAGGGTCGGGGTACCCACAACAGCAGCGCAGACTCTAATGAGCAAAGATATTGCTCAATCTGTTGCAGCGAATTAAGGAACTCCCTTTGCACGAGCGCTGATTGTCGCGTTAAACGCTCAATTCCTAAGATCTGAAATCCTGGGCATTGGGACTGCTGACAGAACCCTCTAGGAGGAGGATATTGCTCTAGCCATTGTTTGATCTGAACCATTGGGTTGGGATGATGTAGGTTCAGATTTAAGCTAACCAAACGCGGGTATGCCAGTGGGAGTGTTTGCTTAATCGCCAACGTGTCGGTTCGAATGCCGTCCTTGGCGACAGAGGAATATCTGTCTGAATGACCAGATGTTGGTTTGGAGGGGCAATTAGATGGTGTAGATGATTGAGGTGGATAAGCCAACTCTGCATAAAGCTGGGCTGCTAGACGATTTCGTAATGCCAGGTCATCACAGACAGCAAGAAATAATTGTCTACGAAGATTTAGACTCAGTGACAGCTTCAAATTAAGGTAGACGCTTTGATTTGGTTCCGAAAACATCGGAGAAGCCCTATCTATGGGAGGGGTAGCGTTAATAAGAGAGCGGTCAGCGAGTTGCATCGTCGATTAAAAACATCAGATCAATCCGAACGATCGTTGTCTAAGTTGGTATACGAATCTTTTCGGAGGAAACTGGCAGGTGTCAGGACGAAAGCCTCACTTGATTGAAACTGTGCTTGGAGAAAATCTCAACCAATTACTTAACAAAGAAATGCCAACGAGATCGGCACACCTTGAGGAATCTTCTCAGCACAACTAATGCTAAAAGACCGAGCACTTCCAGGAGAAGCAACTCGGTCTATATATTGTCAAATGCTTATCAAACTTTAACCAGAAACACAGCTATCTATGAAACCCTGATACAGGTCTGTAGCAAAGGGATATTTTTGTTAGGAAACCGAAACGGCTACGTACATCAGTCCCGCAACAAGAGCTAGAGCACCAACACCCAGAATAAGATAGTTGCGCTTCTGGCTCTTGTAGGAGGCTCAGCTTTGTACATTTTTGGCTCTATCGCAAAGTTGTTTAGACGCCCACCGTCTTCAGTTGTATAACGCATGAATTATCCTCAAATTTTTACCGATTTTAACAAAAATTAGCGAATCCTTCATCCACTTTAAGAAAGAATTTAATCTTTGTATAGATTGTTGTCTTGAGAAATACAATTCAAACCATTCATTCATGACACGGTGAAGCCACCGTAGGCCTCATTTCGATCGTCCGCAACAGCTTTTGGCATGGGTTGACAGTTTCGGATTCGTAGAGACTTTGTTCTCCGATGGTGGTATTCCCGGAGTGTTTCATAGGCAGCATTAAGCTGTCTCAGTCGTTCTGCTGCTCCCCTTTTCCAGGGTTCAAGTCTGGGTGAGATTGACGAGCAAGTGTTCGGTACGCTTGCTTAATTTCTTCTGGGGAGGCTGCTCGGCTGATTCCTAAGGTTAAGTAAGATGCTTCGAGGTTAGTCATAATGACACTGTTGCTCCAGATGTTCTAATCGAACATTTCAGACAAGAGTAAAGTGGACAAAGACTTAGTTGAGAAGGCTCTAATCTTTGACACTTCAAAAACTTACTACTGGGAAATGGCCTATCCATCACTCCATTGATAGAGATTCAGGAAGCCGCCTGGACAACAGTGCAGATTCATTTTGTATGCGCTCAACTATGTTGAAGATTCAAAACGGAAATCAGACCCGCTCTAGTGACTTGCGTTTATCGTTCGAAAACCAAGCGCTGGGAACGGATCTGCCCTAATAAGCAATTATTAAGAGTATGAAACGGGCTAGGAGGGATTCGAACCCCCGACACCGTGGTCCGTAGCCACGTGCTCTAGTCCACTGAGCTACAAGCCCTTGCAAGATTTCTATCCTACCACACCACATTAAGATGACACAAACTTCTGATTCTTCATTTCCCCACTCTCGTCTTACCCATCTGGACTCACAAGGTCAGGCCCAAATGGTTGATGTTTCTGAAAAAACGCAAACTGTGCGACGGGCCATCGCCGTTGGGCAGATACGAATGTTACCGGAGACATTTGCCGCGATCGCAGCTGGCAACGTCCCTAAAGGTGATGTACTGGGTACTGCCAGACTTGCAGGAATTATGGCAGCCAAGCAAACTGCTCAGTTGATTCCACTCTGCCACCCGTTGCCTCTTCAAAAGTTGAGGTGCAGGTATCCCCAGATGCAGACCTGCCAGGATATCAAATTCAGGCCGAAGTAAAAACGACATCAGAAACTGGAGTCGAAATGGAAGCCCTGACTGCAGTTTCAGTAACCGCACTAACCTTATACGACATGGCAAAGGGACTAGAAAAATCAATGCAGATCGAGGGCATCCATCTTGTAAGTAAAACGGGGGTAAATCAGGTGACTACTACCATGAGAACGTCACTCGACTTTAATAAGCCCGTAAACGTTTGAATTATCCGTACGGGTGTTTCCCGCCTGGGAAGCAACATTTCCAGCAAAGCTAGGAAACGGTTTTAACGCTCTTACCGATGGTGGGACTAAAACCTTTGCTTGGCCTTTTAAGTCTTCGGTAACGATAAAAATCGCCCCGCCTTTTCCCTGACCGGGATTGGGACCAGGTCCACCAAAAGCCACATTATCTTTGAAGGTGACGTCACTCAGAAGTAAGCGACCCGAGCGAATAAATATACCACCTCCCAAGCCTCCTCCACTTCCCTCAAAGCCAAGCCCTCCATTGCCTGCACCAAAGCCACCACTACCGGGAGTACCCGGTTTGCCGGCAATACGTTTGATGCCACCCTGCCCACCAAAGCCGCCACTACCACCGCCTCCACCAAAGCCGCCAGTACCACCATCACCACCGTTGCCACCGTTGCCACCATCCGCCATTTCGGCGATCGCATCTCCACCTAAACCACCGTCTCCGGCATTGCCAAAGCCACCAAAACCACCGCCACCACTAAAAGCCATGATGCCGATCGCGCCTTGACCGTCTTTAATTCCAAAGTCTCCAAAGATTCCAACACCCCCATCTCCCCCGTTGCCGCCGTTGCCGCCGTTCCCCCTTTCACGCCTCCTTCTCCACCGTTCCCCCACCACCCCCATTACCAAACCCGCCAAAGCCACCTCCCCCGCAAAGGCGATTGTTCCAATGCCGCCCACGCCAATGCCATTTACACCAGCGATGCCGCCTCGATTGGCGTTGAATTTGTTTTGGTTGGTCTCAATGTTTAAACCATCTGTACCTATATCGAGATGGTCGAGATCGGTGAGGCCAACTCCATTGATGTCAACAATGCCGCCTCGATTCACCTCATGCTTACTTTTATTGCTCTTAATACTGCTGTTTACATCGCGGATTCGATAGGTACCTGCTCCATCGATCGCTTGGTTGTTCGCTACTGTCACCTGGCTGAGGGTAACATTTCCGTCATTAATAAACATCCCGCCTCCCATTCCAGCCGCACCTCCCGCGCCATTGTTGCCGTCGTTGCCTTCAGCAAGACCATGGGCGATCGTTAAATTTCTGATACTGACGGCACCTTGGTCAACAAATAGAATGCGGTGGGCTTTGTCGCCACTGATAGTGTCATTGCCATCACCAATAATTGACAGATTGCTAGTAATTTTAGGCAGACTATTGTGGAGCGTAATAACACCACTGACACCACTTAAGTCAATCAAGTCATCATCTAAATTTTCGTTAGCTTGGGTAATCGCCCAACGAAGTGATCCTCTCCTTCATTAGCAGGGCTATTTCATTCTAAAGATTGATTTGAGTTGCTTCAAGCTGAAACCGCAACGACGTTGGGCTTGAGCCATATTGTTAAAGCCCAAGTCCCGATAGAGATTGAGTGCCAGATTTCGAGCAATTGCCCATTTCGTTCCTCTATGCGTCCATGACCTTTGCTAAATTCTGTGTAAGTGTCTTCCACTTGAAAGTTCGCCTTGACCTCTTTGAGCAGCCCAGATTGGTTGCCTTTGAGTGCTCCTAGATAGTGATTGTGACTCTCAACAATTGAGGTGCAACTTTTTTGGGTGTTGATCGCATCAAAAGCAAACACCACTCCATTGCAAGCGAACTGTTTGACTAACTGGGGCAACACCTTGATCTCATTGCTCTTATGCTCAACCTCGTAGGGTTCAAGAATCAAACCCCGTTCAACCAAATACACACTCACCAGTTGAATCGCTGGATGCGGCTCAGTGGTTGAATGCTCCGATACCAGTTGATAGGAGCCACGCCATCGTTTGCCATCGACAGCTACCATCTCACCCGCACGAGGACTAATCTCAAAAACTTGGCTAAACAAGCTGAATACTGTTGATAATCTACGTTGAGCAGCACTCGGCGAATCGTGCTGTAGGAGGGTAAACGTCCTTTAGCTGGGTCAAACAACCCTACTAATTCATCGTGATAAGCGTTGAGCCAATCTCCAATGGCTAGAAACCCTCGACATCCTGCTGCCACTGCTAAGGTGAACAATGCTAGACACAGGGCTTGATTGTGCCGTTGTCCGGCTCCTCGTCGGGGGTCAGGCAAGTGAGCAAAGCTTCCACAATCGCAAGGGTGCTCATGGTTGAACGGCAGTAACGGATTAAGCCTCAGCTTATCGGATTGTCTACCTCGTCTAGAATGAAATAGCCCTGGTAAATTGGTCTGCCAATTACGATTTGCAACAATATGATTAATTGATTCCTTCCAATGCAGCGGCGACTCATGGCTTCACGCCAGAATAGAAGATTCTGGGGCTGTTCGATCGTGAACCGAAGCCGTTTGGTAGCGGAGGTAATTGAACTATGGAGACGCAAACCGCACATGCAGACCAATCCGTTTATGTAAGTTGGTTCGAAACATTAGGAATCGATGACATTGGGAACGTTGGCGGTAAAAATGCCTCGTTGGGTGAGCTTATCTGTACCCTCAAAGACCAGGATGTAAAGGTTCCCGATGGATTTGCCATTACCGTTGAAGCCTACTGGACCTTTCTGAAAGCAGACGACCTGATTGAAAAAGTCCAGGCTCACTTAGATGCATTTGCACGAGGAGAGCAATCTCTGGCTCAAACCGGGCGGGCAATTCGCTGGCTATTTTTGCAGACTCCTTTCCATCAGACGTAATCGACACCATTCGTCAAGCCTATCGGGAGCTGAGCCGGCGCTACGGCGTTGAGAAGGTCGATGTTGCCGTTCGCAGTAGCGCCACTGCCGAAGATTTACCGGATGCCAGCTTTGCCGGACAGCAGGAAACCTTTTGAATATTCGGGGTGAAGACGAACTGCTGGATGCTTGTCGTCATTGTTATGCGTCCCTGTTCACCGATCGCGCCATCAGCTACCGCCAGGAAAAGAACTTTGACCACATGCAGGTGGCCCTATCGGTTGGCATCCAAAAGATGGTGCGTTCCGACAAAGCCAGCTCCGGCGTGATGTTTTCGATCGACACGGAATCCGGTTTTCCCGATGCGGCGATCGTCAGTGCCGCGTGGGGATTGGGCGAAAGCGTTGTACAGGGAACCGTAACACCTGACCAGTACATCGTTTACAAACCCCTGCTCAAAAATTCTGCTTTGCAGCCCATTATTGACAAGATCAAGGGCAGTAAAGAGAAAAAAATGATCTATGCCAGTGAAGGCGGCAAGACCACAAAGACGATTAACACAACGGGCAAAGAGCGGGAAGCCTTCGTGCTAAGTGATGAGGAGATTTTGCAGCTTGCACGCTGGGCAGTGGTGATCGAGGAGCATTACCAGAAGCCCATGGACATTGAGTGGGCAAAGGATGGCGAAACGGGACATCTGTTTGTGGTTCAGGCTCGCCCGGAAACCGTTCAGTCTCAAAAATCCGCATCATCCCTAAAAGCCTATAAACTGAAGCAAAAAGGGAATCTGCTGCTGACCGGATTAAGCGTAGGTGAGGCGATCGCGGCTGGTAATGTTTGCCGCGTGCTCAGCGTTGCCGATATTGACAAAGTGCAGGACGGTAGCGTGCTTGTTACCGAAATGACTGACCCTGATTGGGTGCCCATCATGAAACGGGTTGCAGGCATTGTTACCGATTACGGTGGCCGCACCTGTCATGCCGCGATCGTCAGCCGGGAGTTGGGCATTCCCGCGATCGTGGGGACTGGTGATGCCACCCGCACCCTTAAAGATGGGCAGGACGTGACCATTTCCTGTGCGGAGGGAGATGAGGGCAAGATTTACGATGGCTTGCTGGAGTTTGAGACAGTGGATGTCAACCTGGACGACATTCCCGAAACGCGCACCAAAATCATGATGAACATTGCCAGCCCTTCAGCGGCATTCCAGTGGTGGCGGCTGCCCGCTCACGGGATTGGGCTTGCCCGCATGGAGTTCATCATCAACAGCATCATCAAAATTCACCCAATGGCGTTGGTTCACTACGATGACCTGAAGGACCAGACGGCGTGGCGGCAAATCCGCGATATGACCAACGGTTACGCAGATAAGTGCCATTACTTCGTGGATAAACTGGCGTTGGGCATTGCCAAGATTGCGGCTTCCCAGTATCCCAATCCGGTAATCGTCCGCATGAGTGACTTCAAGACCAACGAATACGCCAACCTGATCGGCGGGCAGCAGTTTGAACCCAAGGAAGAAAATCCCATGCTCGGCTTTCGGGGGCGTCTCGCTACTACAGCGATCGCTACCGGGAAGGTTTTGCGCTGGAATGTCAAGCAATCAAACGCGTGCGTGAAGTCATCGGGTTTGACAATGTGATCATCATGATTCCTTTCTGCCGCACTCTGGAAGAAGCCGATAAGGTGCTAGATGTGTTAGCAAGCAATGGCTTAAAGCGGGGTGAAAACGGTCTGCAAGTGTACGTCATGTGCGAAATTCCGGCAAACGTGGTCTTAGCTGAGCAGTTTGCCGAACGCTTTGACGGGTTTTCCATCGGCAGTAACGACCTAACCCAACTCACGCTGGGCGTCGATCGTGATTCCGGTGAGCTTGCCCATCTCTTCGACGAACGCAATCCTGCCGTCAAATGGATGATTCAACACCTGATCAAAACCGCCAAAGCCACAGGCCGCAAAGTTGGCATTTGTGGACAGGGACCCAGCGATTTTCCCGACTTCGCCACATTCCTGGTTGAACAGGGCATCGATTCCATGTCCCTCAACCCCGATAGTGTGATTCAGGTGAAGCGTCGCGTTGCTGAACGAGAAGCAAGCCTTGGGGAGTAGAAGCTAGGGGTCAGGGGTCAGGGGTCAGGGGTTAGGGTCTAGAATCCAAGTCTTACGTTTACTACAGAACACTGCTGCCTTTGCAATGCGAAGCGCTATTTGCATCTAACCATCAACCTGACCTGGAGGGGTTTGGAGGCATCCCTCAAGCATTGGCTCTGGCAACGTTGCACTTCGCTCAAAACAACCCTGAAGTTTTTAATTTGATCGCCCACAATTGAATTGCGATCGCTCACAATTCGATTGTGCAGCTTACAGTCTTAATGCAATAGCCTGCATTAGCAATGCAATTGTCCGCAGTCTTAATGGAATAAATTACATTGGTACTGCGGTCGTCTACCCTGATGATATAGCCGCTCACGTTTCGGAGTTTGAACTAAGGCGACACAAAGAACCTTAGTCGATAAACAACTAAAAATCATTGAAATAGCCTGTAGTGTTCGCACCAACACGTTCTCCTAGAGGGGAGATTTAGGGACGAGCGTGCCTAGGTAATCGGCCAGATTGAACGCACTGGAATTATCCAAATCCGGTTAAATTGCAGTGATAATCAGGAATTTGATTAAAAGAAATATTGCAACTTACCTTTAGCAGGTACACCTGCGTTTAAATGAATTTCACATCAAAGCTGCATTTACCAAAAGGATGACGTTATATGATTTCTAATCAACAGGTTTTAAGTACAACTAATCCTCTCAACACAGTTCTTCCCAGGGCTTCTGTCCTTTCTACCTCAGCTCCGTTGGAGTTGAACGATGAGTCGATTGGCTCCCAATTATGGTCCGCTTCCGCCATTGCCGCTGCTGCGAGTGAAATTCAACTTCCGAATACGGTTGATGGCACGTTGAACCCTGGTCAAAACCAATTTATATCTTCAATTAATGGCAATACCCGCCAGCGAATTTACCGCTGGAGTACGGGTGGTAACGTTAACCTCGCAATTGTCGGATTGTCGCAAGACCTGGATTTGCAATTACTGGATGACGGTGGCATTGAAGTTGCCCGATCGTCCCATTCCGGCAATGTCAACGAATCGATTAATCTGGTCAATCTTCCTCAAGACACCTACTTCATTCGGGTTTACGATCCAGACAACACACCCTCTCAGACTAACTTCACGCTGCGAGCATCCAACAACAACACCTCAGATTTAGTCGCACGAGAAAACGCCCCATCGGATAGTGACATCCCCAATTTAAATAACACGCTCACATTTTCAGGTGTAGTCAGCAATCGAGACTCATCTGATGTTTACCGCTTCCGTTTACCCAGTTCAGGCACCATTCAGGTCAATCTATCGCTGCAGAACAATCCGCTTGTGTCTCCGTTTAACCCACGACTGGGGGTGCGGCTGATCAGACAAATTCACGATTCAAGTCACGATGATGGCTTTATTACAGTGGATGAAGTTATCCCCTCTGGTCCAAATGTCATTGCGTCACTGACTTCACCGGGAGTCTTTCAATTAACGGGCGCACCAAATGATGACTACTGGGTGCAAGTCTATCAAGATCCCAACGGAGATCCCAATACTGGTGATTCAACGCTTCCTGCATCAGCTTACACTCTGACCGTTCGCAAACTCTAAATGAGTTAACTATGGCAATTTCTAAGAACGTGCTTAATTGCCATTCCTCAGTCAAACCGATTGAAAAACCACGTTGACGAAACGAACTGGTTGGATTATGACCGGAGCGATCGCGCCGCTTTTTGCCCTATTTCCGTTGAGTGCGATTGCACAAAACGTTGTTTTTGATGGAACGTTAGGTCCGGCAGGGGAGCCAGCAAACCGCATTTTGCCGAGTGGCGTTAAACAATACGTAATTCGTCAGGAACAGGGGCAAACCGATCGCTCCGGTAAAAATCTCTTCCATAGCTTCAGTCAATTCAATCTCAACGCCAATGAGGAAGCCGCATTTCGAAGTGGTTTTGGCATTCAAAATATTTTGATCCGGGTTACAGGTAAATCTGCTTCAGACATCAATGGGCGGCTGCAAACCAGTCAGTTTTTTCCGGTCAATTTGTTTTTGATCAATCCAAACGGCATCGTATTTGGTCCCAATGCTCGAATTGATGGAATTACCGGATCGTTTGTTGCCACTACGTTGGATGCCATCACGTTCCCAAATGGACAATTCAGCGCTACCAGTACCGGCAGCAGAGACAACCTTCTCACCCTGGTTGGCGATCCCAGCGGATTTTTGGCATCCCAAAGACAACCTGGTGCAATTCAAATTACCCGGCAAAACAGAGAAACCAGTTCAACCAATATTGGAATTGAAGGTCTTTATGTACAGGAAGGGCGCAGCATGATCTTTCTGGGTGGTCCTGTCACCCTTAACGACAGCGCCATTGATATCGATCGGGCAGGGCAGCAGGGCAGACGCATCGAATTGGGAGGAATCGCTGGAGCCGGAGTTGTGGGACTGGCTCACGCTGATACCCTTTTAGCCTGATATTTCCTGAGAACGTGCCAAAGGCAGATGTCGTCATCAGAAATTCCAGGATTGTGTTTGCCTCTAGAGTGAGTGGCAGTGTCGCTTTGAATGCTCAGAATCTAATCCTTACAGACTCCAGACTTCTTCTTATTAATGGAACTGGTGGGAATATTGCCGTAAACGCACAGAATTTGAATGCTACCAGTAGCGATGTGATCCTGGCAGTTCAGGGCGGTAGCAGCCTGGAATCTCCCCAGGGAGGCAATGTACGTCTGGATATTGGTACGATCGCGCTGACAAATTCTGTCATTTCCAGCGAAGTCCGTGAAGGTGGCACTGCCAAAGGAGGAGATGTTGACATCAATACACGGCGACTAACTGCCCAAAACTCCCAGGTGCGAGCCGATACGTTTGGGGTAGGAGACGCCGGAAATTTGACCGTTAATGCTACGGAGTCCGTAGAACTTAGCGGTGATTTCGTTCGTGGAACAGAGCAGGGTCCGGGCGGATTATTCGCTCAGGTCAACAGTACCCGAACAACAACAGGCGTTGGACAGGGAGGCAACTTGACTGTCATCACCCCCATTTGCGAATTCAGGACGGCAGTAAAGTGCAAGCCGCCACCTTCGCACAAGGCAATGCGGGTAATGTGTTGATTCGGGCGAATGACATTGAAGTGCTTGATACTGATGTTCCTAACATCTTTCCCACAGCCATTAATGTGGGGGCAACATTGACCCTCGATCCTCAAATTGATGCGAGAGGCGACCTGAGAGGAAACGGCGGCAACCTGACCATTGAAACCGATCGCCTGGAGGTGCGCGGCAGCGAAATCACAGTAGAAAACTTTGGTATTGGCTCGGCGGGTAATCTTTCATTACGGCACGCGATCGCCTCCAGTTAAGTGATCGAAGTAAATTAACCGCCGAAACGCGCTCTGGTCAGGGGGAGACATTACTCTGAACGTAAATTCTCTGCTGCTGCTGCGGAACAATAGCCAGATCTCAACCAATGCAGGAACACTTCAATTTCCTGGCATAGGCGGCAACATTCTGATTAATTCCCCGTTTGTCCTTTCAGCCCCTCTAGAAAATAACGACATCGCTGCAAATGCGTTCGGCGGCAGCGGTGGCAGAATTGAAATTAATGCTCAAAGCGTTCTGGGATTGACCCCTCGAACTCAAGCAGACCTTCAGCGTTTATTAAGCACTACATCCTTGGAAGAATTAGATCCTGCTAGATTACCGACCAACGATATTACTGCTATTTCTCGCACAAGTCCCACGTTAAACGGAGTGGTCGTAATTAATTCCCCTGATGTTGACCCCAGCCGAGGACTCGTTGCCTTACCCAGCAACTTGATCGATCCATCTCGGCAAATTGCTCAAGGATGCTCTCCTCGCGGTAGACAAGCGGGCAATTCCTTTGTCGCGACGGGTCGAGGGGAGTTCCGCTCAGTCCATTTGAACCGTTGCGCGATCGAGCAGTACTTCTGCCGTGGGTGACGTTGGAAGGGAGTAATAGCGCTGCGGAAACGATCGGACCACTAAAAAATGAGGAAAGGCATTTGTCCGTTATCCCATCCCTCACTCCCTCTACCTCAAATCGTAATGAAATTGTTGAAGCCCAAGGATGGGTGGTGGATGCTGAGGGGCATATTTACCTAACTGCGAATTTGCAAACCATCTCCCAATCCCTGCCCCTACCTTCTAGTCCTTGCCCAGTCCCCTAAAGCAAACCGATTGCGATCAAGGTTAGTTGCGCTTGATATGGCAAAAGGCAAGGACTGAGGGTTGAAAGCTGAGGACTGAGGGCTGAGTATGAAAACCAGTTATTGCAGTGTTCTCAGCAGTTTCATTGTCCTAACCTGTGCAATACTGCTGTAAAATTGAACTTTGTTGTTCATCTGTGCAATAGCCACGAAATTTAGGACATTATATATGGCTGAAACCCTTTGTCTTGGCTGTTTTTCCCCTGATACCTGACACCTGATATCTGACACCTGCCCCTGCCCTTGCTATCCAACACCTGCTATCCAACACCTGCTACACAATGGAGAGCGCCGCTAATGACTACGACAATTCGGTTCCTTCAAGAAAATGAGCTATCAACCGCTGAACATATCTTTCGACTCGCCTTTGGCACTTTTATTGGGCTACCTCAACCCACCGATTTTGGTGGGGATGCCAATTATGTTCAACCCCGGTGGAACGTTGATCCGACAGCGGCGTTTGCGGCTGAGATTGATGGGAAATTAGTTGGCTCCAACATCGCCGTTAATTGGGGCAGCGTCGGTACCTTTGGTCCCCTCAGCGTCCATCCTGACTTTTGGGACCGAGGCATTGCTCAACGCCTTATGGAGCCTGTGATAGAGCGATTTACTCAATGGGGAACTCGCCAGGCTGGACTGTTCACCTTTCCAAATAGCCCAAAGCACCATGCACTCTATCAAAAGTTTGGGTTTTATCCACGCTTTTTGACCTTTGTGATGGCAAAACCAATTCAGACAGTTGTGCAAATCTCACCGCAAACGACGTTTTCTGAACTCAGTGCACAGCAGCAATCTGATTGTCTCAAAGAGTGTTCTAAACTCACAGATGCGATTTATTCAGGGCTAGATGCAACACGTGAAATTCTTGCCGTTCATGCTCAAAATTTTGGTGATACTGTTTTGCTGCAGGATGAAACAGGTTTAGCAGGGTTTGCGATTTGTCATCGTGGTGCAGGCAGCGAAGCAGGCAGCGATGCTTGCTATGTCAAATTTGCAGCGGTGCGCCCAGGCTTACAGGCAGGGGAGCAGTTTGAACAGTTGCTTGATCGCTGCGAAGCATATGGCGCGTCCCAAAAAATGACGCGCCTCCTTGCTGGAGTAAATACCAGTCGTGATGCCGCGTACACCAGAATGATTGCTCGAGGCTTTCGCACTGAAATTGTAGGTGTCGTTATGCACAAGCCAAACGAACCTGCTTACAATCGCTCCGACGTTTTTGTATTAGACGATTGGCGCTAGCGAAGCTAAACACTTTAACAATCAGGTAAACGGATCTGCACGTCACTACAAAGGTGAAACAGGCAAGCGAATTGAATCTCATCCGGTGCCGCACTTAAGGATAGAGAAGGTTCCTCCAATCAGAAGCATTGGCATGACAATTTCACCTAATTAATCCATTTCTAGGTATGGTTCGTAGCTTCCTAATTGGCAGTACCCAAAGAAGTACCTAAAAGATTCTGTGACTACATCAACGTTGAGATGAAATAGATCTGCCATGAGTTCAGGAAGTAAGGGTTAAGGTCAAACCACTGAAAATAACTTTAAGTTGTGGCGCTCACAATCAACTGAATTTAGTCGCTACAAAACCTTAAAGCACCCATACCAATCTATTAACGTTGGCGTGGGATGGTGATACCTGGTCAGCGCCTTCTACTGGGAGAACTCTTAAATGGTCCTTGGTAATCAACTATTGTCCGGAGATTCTGCTTCATTGGGGTTTTCATCTTCAGCCTATTCCTCTACAGCGCCTCTTTCTACAGATATTCCTAATAGTGCAGCTGTTGCAGGTGCTACATTTACTAAGTATTCCTCATCTTCTGCAACATCCTTTGCTCAAGCTTTTTCTAACAAGTTTGAAGAAACAGGAGATACTGCTACGGCCAATGCAGTTAAGTTCAACACACTCAACGGTCAGCCCCGATCGTCATTGGACATCGGGGCGGTGGCCCGGGATATCGTCCTGAACATACAGTCGGTGATTTGGGTGGCGACTTAATTGGTTCTGATAATCTGGGCATTCGGCTTGGCGCAGACTATATCGAGCCTGACTTGGTAGTGACGAAAGATAATGTTCTCATCGTTCGCCACGAGCCTTTGCTAGCAACGGTTAAGACAGACAGTAATGGAACCATTGTTTACGATCGCAGCGGCAAGCCTGTTATTCAGGAAGCCACAACAAACGTTGCTGTTTTTCCACAATTTGCTGACCGATTAACCACCAAAGTGCTGGATGGGCAAACCGTTACGGGTTGGTTTGCGGAAGACTTTACACTAGCAGAGATCAAAGAATTGAGCGCGATCGAGCGGCTCCCCAGATTCGTACTGGAAATGCTCAGTACAACGGTTTCTTCAAGATTCCAACCCTTGATGAGGTCATTGATTTGGCTCAACAAAGCGAAGCCGAAACGGGACGCAAAATTGGCATTTATCCCGAAACCAAGCACCCGACCTATTTCTTAGAAGCCGGAAAATATTTGGATGGCACACCCATTCATGTCAATACCGCTCAGCTTTTGATTGACGATCTGGTTGCCAAGCACTACACCGACCCAGACCACATCTTCATCCAGTCCTTTGAAGTTTCTAATCTAAAGGATTTGAAAGAGAACATTATGCCTGCCGCTAGAGTTGATATTCCCTAATTCAACTAATCGACAGCAGCGGTTCACCCTATGACTTTGTTTATCACAACATCCCAACAACCTATACAGATCTGATTAAGCCGGAAGGTTTGGCAGAGATTGCCACCTACGCTAGCGGAATTGGTCCCGATAAGCGACTGATTGTGCCTGCTGCTCCCACACTAGACAGTAGCGGCAACCCAATCGACATCAATGGCGACGGTCAAATCAGTGATGCCGATCGCTTTACAGGGCAGCCCACATCGCTTGTAAGTGATGCCCACACAGCAGGCTTACTGGTCCATCCCTACACCTTCCGCAGCGACTCCTATTTTCTATCGCCGAGCTACGAGGGCGATCCGCTACGGGAGTATGAACAATTTATTCAGTTAGGGGTGGATGGCTACTTCTCCGATTTTGCGAATGATGGTTTCGCTGCTAGACAAGCGATGATCACAGGTCAAGTAAGTTGAGAATTGGGTGGACCTAAAAGGTAAGGGTGTGCGGCGTTAGCCGCCATCGTTAACAGATCCAAAATCATTGCGATTTGCACCACCGAAAATTGCTAATTTTCCTGTCCCTAACGGTTTTCTCCAACCTTACGAAATTAGCTTGGGTAGGCTTGATATCACTTAAAGCCCCCAGACGGAAAGCGGATAGCAACAAGCCCCCGTTGCTACCCGCTTTGTTCTTCTCATGGAGTTGGCATCACATAGCCCAACTTGTTTCTAAACTAGCCTGTGCACATCATCAGTTGGGTAAAGGACCTATAAAGACCACGTAAGAAATCGATGTTTTTGATATTACCTACTGATGTCGTTTCTGGTGCCAGTTCCACGCATGAGAAATGATCGTTTTCAGGTCAGCATATTGGGGATTCCAACCCAAAATCTTGCGGGCACGATCGCTGCTGCCAACCAGTGCTGGTGGATCGCCAGGGCGACGATCGCACTCTACAGCGTCGATTTTGCGGCCAGTCACCCGCTGAGCAGTCTCAATGACCTCTTTCACAGAAAAGCCATTTCCGTTACCCAGGTTGAAAACAGTTGTTTCGCCGCCTTTCAACAAATATTCCAACCCAAGCACATGGGCCTGCGCCAGATCGGTAACGTGGATGTAATCTCGAACACACGTGCCGTCAGGGGTGGGATAGTCTGTCCCAAAAATTGAAACGGATTCCCGTTTACCTAATGCAGTTAGCAGCACCAGCGGAAGAATGTGCGTTTCAGGATCATGGTCTTCTCCTAAGCGTCCTCGGGGTCAGCGCCTGCTGCGTTAAAGTAGCGGAAACAAACGGACTTAAAATCATAGGCAGCATTAAAATCCTGTAGAACCCGCTCGATCATTAGCTTGGTAGCACCGTAAGGATTGATTGGAGCCTGGGGATGGTCTTCAGGAATGGGAACGGTATTGGGGACTCCATAGGTCGCGCAGGTTGAGGAAAAGACAAATGTTTTGATGGATGCTGCCAGCATTGCCTCCAGCAGGGTCAGTGTTCCAACAAAATTGTTGTGGTAATACTTAGCTGGATCGGTTACAGATTCGCCTACATAGGCATAGGCAGCAAAGTGCATAACAGCAGCAATGTTGTGGGTTGCAAAGAGATTGTCTAACAGCGCGCGATCGTTCGTGTCTCCTACGATCAATTTCACGTTCAAGACATCTTCTGCAAGTTCCCGGTGTCCATAGACCAGGTTATCTAGCACAATCACTTCATAACCTGCCTCTTGCAATGCCAGCACTGCATGAGAGCCGATGTATCCTGCGCCTCCGGTTACTAGAATTGTTTGACGTTGTGTCACGGTTACTCCTCTTTGCTTGCCTTAACCTCAACCAAACTAGCCTTTTCACCATTCCCATGCCCAGAGGCTTTATTAACACTTTCAAAAGATTCCTTGAGAGGAGGACGCAACGCCAAATAGGTAACGGCTCCCAATAACGGAATTAGAGAAACAGCCCAAAAAATCCTGCTGTCCTTAATTCCCCGACGTGCCAGGTCATCTCCTAATAAAGCGGGAAAGAGAAGGCAAAGCAGGCAAAAATCCAGAGTCATAACATGGATGAACCGATCGGTCCGCCACTGCTGCACAAAATCTGTCCAGTTACCCTGACTGATGCCGTACCCCAGTAAACCTACCGCACCCAAGGCTAAAAAAGGCCAAACCAGCGGGAATCCAGGAGCTTTAGCAGCCAAGTTTTTCGACCAGAAAAGGAGGGATTTGGTTCGCGTAGGACGAGATAAGGCAGGATTGCAAAAGCTCCAACGCCAAACGATCCTACGGCAAAAATCCAGGCTCGAATCTTTGCCCCCTCCCATCAATAAACAGCAACGCGCTGTAGATCAGTGGCCAAACACCCATGATGTTAAACAGTGCAACAACGAGTGGATTGATGCCCGCAATTTGCCCCGTTGACAGATTTTTGATCAGATCAAACGTATCTGGTTGGTTTGGGGGAGCTAGAAGAAACGCATAGGTTACGAATCCAAGCCACAGCAGCCCAAATCCAATTTTTCTCCCCATATTTGTTTAGATGATGCCTATTGTGTTCTCTTCTAGTGTAGAAGTATGTAAATTTAAGGGTCGATTAAAAATTAGGTGGACCTAAAAGGTAATGATGCGCGGCTGTAGCCGCCATCGTTAACAGATCCAAAATCCTTACGACTTTGGTACTACCAAAATTAGAGGGGCTTGAAGAGGAGGGCGATCGCAAATTGCTGTAATTGTTGTGATAGTTGAGGAGCCGGGCGTGGGGAGTCGGGGAGCGTAGCCAGGTAAGTGAAAATAACTGTAGAGATACTATAGAGACCATTGAGGAATTACTGGCTATCAGCTTTTAACGTATATCCTACTTGGATTGTGAGAAAGGATTCCTACGGAATCCTTTCTCACAAAGCCTCTCAATTTCCTAATTGATTTAGGACTGCTATAGAAAGAAAATGATTGGTTTCACACGAGCTGCTTATGGATAGCAATTTAAGAGAAAACCGTTATGGAGTGGTATTAGTTACTGCTTCTTCAAGAACCGAGGCAGAAACGATCGCCCAAACTCTGGTCCAATCCTGTCTGGCTGCGTGCGTCAACCTAGTGCCAGTTCACTCGATCTACACCTGGCAAGGTGAAATCCACCAGGAGGATGAATGGCAGCTATTTATCAAATGCGATTTAGCCAAATTTGATGCGCTGGAGTCCAAAATACGAGAGATTCACTCTTACGAAGTGCCAGAGATTATTGCCCTTCCTATTCTTGCAGGATCAGAGCCTTATCTGGGTTGGATTGCTGAACAGGTAAGGGGGTGAGGAAGGGCTGAGGGATGAGAGATGAGAGCGGAAAGCAGATTTGGGCTTGAAGATTTGGACTGAATTCCAAAAGAATTTACCCGGATTCTTTTTCATCCCTCATCCTTATTTCTCTCCTTGCTGTTGCATGATCGCAAGTGTTTGCCTTAATTCTGGGTTGTTGGGTTGGAGTTTTAGGGCTTGTTGAATGGACACGATCGCTTCCGGGTATCGTTGCATTGCACCTAGTGTTCTCCCTTTGAGAATCCAGGCAACCGACAGATTTGGGGCAAGCTGAATGGCCCGATTCAGGTCTGTTAATGCCTCGTCATAGCGGCGCTGTTCGAAAAGCGCTTTACCACGTCCGGTTAAAGCATCAGCGAAGCTTGGGTTGATCCGCAGGGCGCGATTATAGGATGTGATTGCTTCGGAGTAATTTTGCAGATTTCGGTTCAACAAATTTCCACGCATGTACCACAACACGTAGTCGTCGGGCTTAACGGTTGTGGCTCGATCGAACGATCCCAGTGCGGCCATGTATTCATTTAATGTCACCAGCAAAACCCCCGGTCTCGCCAGACATCATAAAAATCTGGTTTTAATTGAATCACCCGGTCATAGGATGAAAGGGCTTCATAGGGTCGCTTCAACGCAAACAGCACATTTCCCCGTTCATACCAGGCTGGGTAAAAATCTGGCTTCAACTGCACGGCCTGATTTAGGGCAGACAGCGCTTCCTGAAAACGTCCCGTTCGGTAAAGTTGATTGCCTCGGTTTGTCCAGTCAACGGCACTGGCATTGTTGGGCAGGGGAGGTGGATCTAGAAATGGACGAATGGAGTCGATTTGTTGAGGGGTGACTCCAGCAGGCGGACTACTCTGGACAGTTAACGCCAGATTCAATCCCGTTTGCGGTACTACCTTCAAAAAGGTGGCGATCGGAATTCCAGAGCTAAAGCCACGATTTACCCTAGAAGTTCCCCACGCTGGGCATCGGGAACTTCTTCGGCGATCGATCGACCATGAATTCCAATCACCCGTCCGTCCGTATCCAGTACGGGGCCTCCGCTCATTCCCACACCTGTAATGTTGCTGTAGAAGAGGGTGTAGCCATCGCTGCTGGGTCCCTGAGTGAGGGAAATTTCAAAATCCTGATCGGCAAGCAATCCAGCGGTAAACCGATGGTTGCGACCTCCTGCTTGCCCAGTCTTAAGCCAGCCAGAGGTGAAGACGTTGCGGAATTTAGCGTCGTATTGGTAGTTTGCCAGGGTCGCGACAGGATAGTTGCGATCGCTGACAAATGAAGCCAGCGCCAGGTCCACGCCGGGCAGTTTTCTAACAGTGCGATAGTTTAGGGGTAGCGTACTCCATCCGACGTGACAACGGTGTACTCATCTTCGGTAGCAATGACATGCCGTGCTGTCAAAACCGTATAGACGTTTCCCGATCGAGAAACGATGACCCCCGACCCAGAGCTTACCCCATCAATCAAAACCGTAGTGTCTCTGGCAATCTGATTGACCTGGTAGGCCGTTAACGCATTCGCGGTCTGTGGTTGAACCACAGCGATGGTTGCTGCACCAATAATGACAACAGGAATTTGACTTAAGCCGAGCATTCTTACCATAGAACGTGCAATATGAAGTGTTGCGTTGAATTGCAGGAGTCAGGAATGAGGGGGTCAGGGGTCAGGGGTCAGAAGGTCAGAACCAGATAGCAACCATACTTCTTCGAGAATATGTAGGAGAAGGGTTAAGGGAGAACTTTGACAACAAGCCAGGGTGTCCATTTTATTCATCCCAGTTCCCTGACACCTGACACCTGCTCCCTGCACCCTGGCCCTCTAACCGGGACTACACAGTTCCTGACGATTTATCGGGATAGAGAGAGACATCGTTGGTAGTGGCGAAAGGCAAACGAAGGTTGAAATCGGAATAGCCCAACTAGATCGGGCGATCGTGCCTTGAAGTTGGGCGGCAGGTTGAGTCCCATCCTTAAACATATAGGGATTTCCCAAAGGGGATAGGCATGGAGACCATTAACGCCTACCACTTCGCCATGGTGGTTAAGCAGCGGCCCTCCACTCATTCCCTGGCGAATGGAGTTCGTGTAGCCAATCCGATAGCCACCAACGAATGGTTGCGTTTGTAGTAGCGAAATTTTTCCGATCGTAAAAACAAACCCTCTAGATAGCAAAGGACTCGCTTCGATCGGGTAGCCGCTGGAAAAAACATCCTCACCAACACTCAGTTTCGTTAAAGGATTGAGCGAAGCAACAGCATAGGTTACAGGGCCGGAAAACTGGAGAATTTCTAGGTCATTGCCAAGAAAATGATCCTGGCGTTGAAACTTCGATCCCTCCAAGAGATGCGCCGGGTAGATTCGACTATCTGGTGTCTGAATGCGATAAGGACCACCTGGATTCAGAACGTGATGATTTGTCAGTACGCTGTAACGTTGTCCCTGCTGTTGAACCAAAAATCCTGATCCCCAACCGCCTCCCACCAAAACTTTGACGGTGATCGATCGAGCAAGGGAGTGGATCTGTTCGCGGCTCATTCCTGGCAAATCTGGACTCATCTCCGGCCCTGAAGCTAAAAACCCGACTCCCAACTCCCGACTCCCAATTCCCCGGTTACCAGCAGAAATTTGACGAGTTTTCTGTTCTATTACAATTGGCGGTGGTGTCGATCTAGTCTGAAGATGAGCACTCAATATGAGGGCATACCAGTCCATTTTCCTAATTTTTGAGGAGCTACAGTTACCGTAATTGCTGTTAGGAAAAACACTGACAGTCCCTTTTTCTAAAAAGCTGTCTGCCAGTGTTTCAAATCAACCTTAGCGCTGGGATTGAGATTTGACGTAATTAATATACCGATTCACATCGATATATTGGCGAGATTCACTTTCATAAAGCGAACCAGAAGCACCCGCTCTCACATCAAAAAGTTGCTGAATGACACGACTGGCATCTTCATTTGGTTTCAGCGTAAACAGTACTCCGGTGCAAGGACCACCCATTTCGCTAGCTACGCACACAACGGGTAAGCGGTTAACAATTCCAGTGGTGACGTAGTTAAGGCGACCCTGTCTGTAGAACAGATCGAATCTGTTGGACACTTCTTGACAGCGGGTTCCAGGATCGTAACCCGATGGGTTGAAGTAGTCAGAAACCCAGCGGACGATCGGAAGAACGCCACCAGGAGTAGAAACAAGCGTGGTAGGTCTGCCGTGATAGTCTTTACCGCAGTAAAAGCTATCTGAAGCAATCGGAGGGTTCATCACGGGGGTTGAACTTGACCACATCTACTTGATTGACAGGTTGGTCTTTGGGGGTAAACAACCGGAGGTCGCTTACAGGAATTTCCGGGAGTAGATGGGCAGGGGTTCCCTGCATTAAGAGTGGGATAAACCGGATAGTTCTGAGAATGACAGTTTGTGTCTGTATTGCCCGTTGGGCAAGCCTGACTAGGTTGGCCGAGGGAGGCAGTCGCACCCAGAGCAATTGCTCCAGCGGCAAACAGCTTCAAGCTTTGTTGCAGTTTCATACTTGCTTTCAAACTCCGCGTTCATACAGGATGTGAGCATTACTGATTGAAGTGGAATCCAGATGATTGCCATGAAATTTGAACGTGTAGCTGGATCACCATCCTCATCAGCAACCCTCGTTTTATTTATCCGGGTAGCAAAAACATATTCCGGACGAAATCAAATGAAGATCCGTATTTTTGCCCGCATTTAAGGGTTAAGTTCTGGTATACAGGTTGTGAATTCAAAATGAAGTTTATTGACCAATTTCATGACTTGAGATTTGGAAATTGGAAGGCAGAAAGTAAAACTATTTCATACAAATTAACGGATATCTTGAGGACTTTATCTATTGAGAAAAGTCCTCAAAACCATTAAATAGAACTGTTGCAGAAATTAACCCTTCAATCGCTTCAAGTAATCCCAACCCCGTTGAGGCCAAACCCGTTTACCCGTTTTTCGGCAATCCAACGGGCAACCTTTGGTCCTGACCAACTTCCACCATCCGGTGGGGGTTCGTTTAAAACTAGTCGGAGTTCCTGCTGTTGCTCCGGTGTTAGAAGCGATCGTGGAGATGGTTGCCGCTTCTGACTACGATTTTGAATCGCAGATGGACCTTCACGGTTATAACGTCGAACAATCTCTTTGGCATAGTCGTAGTTCAAGCCAACCACTTGAGCCGCCTGCTTAATAGTCCACCGCTGGGAAACCAGGTGCAGCAAATGCCATCGGCGAGCTTCGGTTGTATCTTGAGCTTGACGGTAAAGCCGCTTCAGTTCTTCGACCGTCAGATGTGGGTTGAGATGGGCTTTCGGTGGCATGCCCCTAGAGAATGTATTCAGGACGGGCGATATCGTAGTAGGCGTAGTGATATCCCGGATACGTCTGACGGCTGGCCCAGTTTACAGGGGAGTAGGAATTTGAAGAATAAGGTGTTTCAACCTGGGAACTTTCATAGGCGGGCGCATCGTCTACTGGGTAGACGGTCACTTCATAGGCATGACCGGGCTGACTCATGACAGCCGTTGTACTAAGCGCGATCGCTGTCGCCGGGATAACTGTTTTTGTAGATATCAATTTCATAGTAAGTCCGAAATATCACTAAGCGCGTACGTTTTATTTATCTGGAAAATCGTGGAATCTCCGGAGAAAACTCTACCGGCCGTGTAAAAATTCACTTTCTCTTTAGAAGGCGATAGGTGGGCAATAGGCGATGGGCAATGGGCGATAGGCGTTAGGTTTTATAGCTGTCGCCACAATTGTTAGGACAGTCAGCTTAGCTGGAATAAGCTAAATATCAGGCTTTCATCCCTAACACCTGACACCTGCTATAGAATTGCCTTTTACCTATTGCCCATTGCCTATTCCTCAACGGTATCAATGAAGATTCACGTCCCACATGCGATCGCTGGAGTTGAGCGTTGGTGCGAATGGATCCGGCACCGAAGCAGATGGGCGATCAATTAACGGACTGGAAGGAATAGACGGTAGATCCTGACGTAACGCAGCAGCGACGGGTTGGGCTGTTACAGCTTTCTTGCCAACTTGATGCTGTTTCTCGGTGTATTCAGAAATCTTGTCCCGCGCCTGGGAATAGGCATCGGTTCCAATTGGAATTTTGCGTAGGGTTGACAACGCACCAGCGTAGTTTTTTTGACTAGCCTGTTGAATTGCTTTTTGCAGCCAGAAGTTTGACCAAGCGTTAAGTTTGTCGGTGTACTCCGCGGTTTTTTCTTGAACTTTGGCATCCAGGGAAGTCCCAGATGGTACTTTCTCCAAAGAAGCAAGTGCGCCCCGAAAGTTTTGGGCAAGCGCTTGCGTGTACGCTGTGGCAAGCCAGTTCTCTGCCTGAATCTTTTCTTCTGGGTATACTCTTGAATCTTCGCCTGAGCCTTAGCGTAGACGATCGTCCCTTTCGGAATTTTTTGAAGGTAGTCTAGTGCTCCACCAAAATCCTTAGCGATTGCTTGATCGTAGGCTCTTTGAAGGTTTACAACAGCCTGAATTTGCTGCTTTTCAGTGTATTCCTGAATTTTTCTTCGACTTTGGCGTGGGCTGGGACATCCGCCGGAAGCTGTTTGAGTGCCGTTAATGCACCGTCAAAATCTCTACCGATCGCCTTGCCATAGGCCGTTTGAAGCGTCTGTTCTGCTTCAGCGTTTGCTTTGTCGGTTGCCTGTTGCACCAGAGTTGCCGATTGCTGCTTCCAGTAGTCCGTTTTGGGCAGTTCCTTTGCTAACCGCAACACCTCCAACCATTTACCCTGGCTGAAGGCAGTCTCCATCGCTTGATATTGGGAAGCCCCTTCCTGCCAGCTCTTCTGCCAGCGGGCGATCGCGGTACGGGCAGGCTTATATGCCTTACTGCTGGCCGGAATTGACTCTGCCAGGCTAATTGCCTGCGGAAGCTGACCTGATTTATATTCCTTCGCTGCGTTCTCCAGAATCTGGAGTCCCTGGTCTGATTGGTCGGGTGGATTTACCAGCACAACGTAACCACAAACCGACGCGGACAAAACCGCACCCACACCCACTCCAACCAGCAACGATGTTCCAGCAGCCTCAGCCGCAGCTGTAGCTTGTTTTAGCTGGGGAAGCGTTTGGGTAGGCTCTACCTGTGCAACCGGATATAGAACGGAACCAGGCTCAACCGTATTGAGCGCATACGATTCAGGTAGGGCTATAGCATGGTGCTCTGTTCTTGCGGGTCGGGTGGCCTGAAGCAACTGCCGAGTGGCTTCCAATGCTTCTACTGCCGATGGATAACGCTGATTGTAGTCCTGCCGCATCATTCGGTTGAGCAATGCCATCAGCCCATGATGAAGGGTCGATTCAGAACTGGGACAGTAGGATTGCCAGAGCACTTCCCCAGTTTCTGGATCCAGGGAAACAGCATTGGATGGATGCCCGTAAGTGCCTGAGTTGCAATCATGCCGATCGCGTACACATCGCTGGCAGGATAGGGCATTCCCTCCAACTGCTCGATCGGTTGGTAAGCCTGAGTTGTTGTTTCGTCCAGTAAAGCTGGCTGTTCGTGTAATGCCATCAGCGCCAGATGGATCTGCTTGATGCTGTCGAAATTGACCAGCATCAATTTGCCATCCTGCATGCGCCGCAGCAGATTGTCGGGTTTCAGATTGCCGTGTCGAATTCCTTGCCGATGAACAAATGCCAGCGGTTCCAGGCATTCATACAGCAGATCCAGCACCTGCTCCTCACTCCAGGGTTGCTCGGGGTGCAGTTCTACGCTGAGGGGATAGCCACTGACAAATTCTTGAACCAGGTAAAACCCATGTTCGTCCTCAAAATAGGCGAGGAGTTGGGGTATCTGGTCATGGTCGGCCAGCTTCTCTAGCAGGGCTGCTTCTCTGACAAACAGATGTCTGACGGATTCTTGATACCCGAGTTGATGCTGACTGGCTTTATGTGTTGAATCACGCACTGCGGCTGGCTCGGACGGCGCGTATCCTGAGCTAAACAGGTTTGGCCCCACGCTCCGGTGCTCAAAACTTGAAGCACCCGATACCGTCCGTCTAGCAGGTCTTCTAACTCCAGACGGTTCGTTCCATCACGAGATAGCAAATTTGACATAGGAACACTCTTAGTATGTCGGTTCAGATCGTTATGCTGGTTCAGAAATTGCTAGATTTTCGACATACTATTCCCTTCTGCGATCGTCACCCGATCTCCGGAATCCCCCTTAAATTTATTTATCTATTCGTTACGAATTTTTTCCTAAAGGAATAGGCGCAGGCATCATCAAAATCGGTAGCCAAACCCAAACTGCACCTTGACAGGAAACGTTTCCTTAATAGTTGGGGTGTTGAGTTGGTATTGGGCGTCGCCGTAAACCACAACCTTATCGCTGACGGCGGCTTCTGCCCCAGCCGTTACTACAACCGCATTTTGGCTAGCCGGGAGGGAGGTTTTGTCTTTGGAGTTGTTGAAAGAGTACCCTGCCCCTGCATAAATGTTCGTGTTCCGAGCGATCGCTAAATCATAGGAAAGCATCGGTTGAACGATACTGCTGTCGGAGCCAATGAATACTTTTCCACGAACCGAAATAGGAAAATTCTTGAAATCAATCCGTCCTTGAATTCCCTGACTATCAATCCCTGAAAGCTCTGACGGGTTTGGTTGGGATGTTGTACTGGTTGTCTGTTGGGTGAAACCGCTTCCTAACGCTTTGTTGAATACCCAACTTGCAGGCGAGCCTGTTTGCTGTAAAAGTCTTGTCCGAGTCCGAGTCCTTTATCGGCATCAACAGTGATCCCAATGTAGCTTCCAGCCAGTCCATCTGGTTGAGCATTAGCGCTTTCGGGCGGCAGTAGAATCGGGGCGATCGCAAACGCAGAGACCACAGCAGCGAACTTAAAGGAACTTTTTTTCATGGCGGGCTGTCTGAAAGGAAAGGGGTAGGACCACTAGCGTCTTTGTCAAGCCATTGCACGGTAACTGTTACCTTTACGGGTGAACCCTCGTTCACCTGCAAGCAGTGCTTGTCGGAGAATGCTATTGGTTCTACGCCATGCTAATGGAGGGCACCGGATCTGCTCCGGTGGTTCACAAAACTTCGCGTTCAGGACTTACAGGACAGCGGTAATTGGTAATGAGCCAGTTACCGCTTATTCATTGGTAGAAGCTGCAATTTTAGATTGCAGGTTGTTGTGGCTACTACGAGTAAGACCTTCAAGAAGCTGTCTGCATCGTCCAGATTTGCTTACTAATCTATTTGACTTACCAACGGTTGCCTTTGCGACCTTAAAGGTCGGTCCACAAACGCATCTTCCGTAAAAGGAACTGCATGAGGGTTTCCTGCCGGGAAATAATATCTGCCCTACCGTCCATTCCTGGCTGAATTGGGAATTGGCGGTTGTTTCGAGTCAGGTAGGGTTGGTTGGGGCGAATGGTAACTTCATAGAATGGAAAAGAATTGCTGCCATCCTGTACAAGCGTGACATCTGGCGCGATCGTTTGCACCGTTCCCTCAAGTACCCCGTAGTCTGGATAGGGATAGGCAGACACTCGCATCTGGGCTGGTTGTCCCAATGCCACCTGGCTGATGTCTTGGGCAGCTACCCGCGCTTTAATCAACAGTGGAGCGTTTTTTGGAACAATTTGGGCAATCGTATCTCCCAACCGTACGGTCTGCCCTGGATTACGAACCTCCAGCTTCAGAATGGTGCCATCTACAGGAGCATGGACTACCTGTTTGTCGATTTCTGCACTCACAGCCTGCAGCGTCTCTTCGTCATAGCGAATCTGGTTTTGCAGCCCTACCCTTTGCTGCAACAGACGATCGCGCTTAGCGCTTGCCTTTGAATTCGGCTTATCCAGCGCTTGAAGCTGCTTGTTGACACCGTCTAATTGCGCCTTGTACTGCTGAATATATCCTTGCAACGCCTTCTTACGCGTTTCCAATGCGGTTAACCGGGCACGATCGACCACATTGATTTCAGCGATCACATCCCCTGCTGAACAGGCTGATTCTCCTGCACTTCAACTTCACTAATGGTCCCTTCGATCGCCGACTGCACAACACTCAAATCGCCAGCCGGACGAACACTGGCAGATGCTTGCACGGTTACGTTGTACTTGATTAGCGCCGACAGGACAATGACCCCAGCCATCGTTCCAGCCAAAAACAAGCCTCCCAGCGTAGTCCAACGGCTTATTGGAGGCAAAAACTCGTCACTCTGGAGAGGAGGAAGATCGGAATCTGATGTTTCAGGCATGACCGCTTTTTGGCGTGTAATAACCATTCTACCGCTGCTTCAATTCTTCAATTAGCATTTACGACTCACCCTGACAAATACACAGGGTCTTTCATAGCCTTCAAGAAGTTGGAGAAGAAATCCGCATAGATTCCCATTTTCTACAAGCGATTTCAGAAATTCGTGTGTTCTGGCCGTTCAAAGCAGAATACACGTTGCTCCCAATCCTTAACCCTTAGCACTGAGTTCGCATCGCATCAAAAGTACCCCAGCGGGTACTTATCTCGTACAATTGAAGTTTTCAAAATAGGGAGCATAGGTTCAGGGTTCAAAGGTCTACCTCAAGGCGGTTTATAGAGTAAGCCATTCAACGCCTCGATGTCGTTGAACTATCAACCAACTTAGAAAAGGAGACACCTGTGCAAGCAATTGGGAAAGAAAACCTCTTCAACAAGACTGAGGCCAAAGAGGTTTCTCAATCAAATAGCAGCCATCGCCACTGGCACCATTGGCATCATTGGCGTCATCACTATCGCCCCTGCCACTACTATGGCTCCGGACGTTGGTATGGCTATGGCTACTATTAAGCACTGCTTACCGCATCCTTTTTAGTTCTACTTTTGGCTTCGTCAATCGTTGTGCAATCTACAGCGATTCCAGATTAGCCATGAGCATTTATCTGACGTTGGCTGTTAGCTATTGGTAGTTAGCGGCTAGTAGCACGGTGATTATTAAAGCTGACCGCTAAATAGACAGGTTTGCTTACAGCTAATTGGAATCGTTACAGACGTTTCTTGGAGTGGTTGGAAAACTTCGGATTAAGCAAAATCAGGTTTTGCATTGTTAAGAGATTTTTATATCTATTTTATCCGGATAACAGCCATCACTTCAGGAAACTGGATCAGACTTCACGGAAGGATTTAGGAACTCACATTTCTATAACTTCTGTGACGCGGACGCTGAGTCAACTTAAACAAGGAGATACCCATGCAAACGATCGAGAAGAGTGCACTTTTCACCGAACTGACGGTTGAAGAGTCTGCAGAAATCAATGGTGCTTGCTACTACAACTACCAACCCTCTTCCTACTACTATAACCCCTGCTACAAACCCTGCTATAACCCTTGTAGCAGCTACGGTTATGGCAGTGGGTATTACGGCAGCGGTTATGGCTACGGAAGTGGCTACGGTAGCGGTTATGGTAGCGGTAGCTACGGCTATGGCTATGGTTCTGGTGTTAACCAAACCACCAACGTTAATGTTTTGGTGAAGGACTAGCGATTGATTTCACTGTTGTCACTCATGAAGCGACAATAGTGCTTGTCTGTGTCAGGCCAGATGCGAGATCGAATGGTTAAACCTTCAATTAGAAATGGTTTGAACAAAAGATTTTGATTCTGGTCAACCAAATACTTGATTATAGAAGCATCCCAATGTGGATGCTTTTCTTGCTGCAAAGGTTCAAAATTCTGTAATTAGATAGTTTCGTTAAAGATACAAAACCTAGGTTGTATATGATGCCCGTTAGTTAACCGTTTTCGTCGAACGGTATTAATCAGTACCGGCGAATTCTAATAAGCAAACGAATAGCAAAGAATTAGAAAAATATTTGTTCAGTTAAAAGTCCCTTTAATCCAACAGAAGTGCTCAAGTTTTATAGCACTTATATCTATATAGCGATCCTAAATGGATTGTGAGAAAGGATTCTAATGGAATCCTTTCTCACAAAGCCTCTCAATCTCACAACTGATTTAGGACTGCTATATATAAAAAGAGTCTTGTTTCTTTTGCAAAGCTTTTCGATTTTGTAAATGACTTAAGACTATCGCATCACCATCTAAGTTTAAGGAACCGCAATACTTGAGGGGTTTATCCGGATAGAAATTATCTTTCGAGGATAACTGAATCAAGAGCTTTGAAACAGGTTAGAGATCGTGGTGCAGACGAGATTGTTATACCTGGCAAATTTGAATCACTAAAGGAGATAACTTATGCCAGTTTTTGAGAAAAACACACTTTTACAGAGATTATAATTGAGGAGTCTGCCGAAATCAATGGAGGCAATTGTTATCCCTGCTACAACGATTACTACACTGGCTACGGCGGTGGCTATTGTGGGGGTGGAGGATACACTTCAGGAATCAGTCAGGTAACCACCGTTAATGTGGTGGTGCATAGGCATAGACATCATCATCGTTCACGCTTGCCAGTGGCGTATGGCCTCAATGGTGTTACATCTGGCGCTTTGGTGAATGAATATTTCCGGCGAAATTACGATGCAAGTTAGTCGTGCCTGTTTACGTTGAAGAAATTATACAATTTGGTCCACAGATGGCAGCCCAAATCAGTTGTGGGATTAAGCGGCTTTGTGAAAGAAGATACCGCACAATTTCTTTCTTACAGATGAAGCAGGAGAGCTATCAGCACGATACATTTTGCTGGGGGTGTGGCATTGCCATGCCCCTTTTGTGTAGGGCAGCTTTCAGCAGCAGTAATGAGAGTTGGGCCAGACCAAATATACGTTTGGCAACCCCTTTGTGGGCAGTGTTTCAGATTTGTTTTTTGTTTGTAAGGACGTTTCATGTAACGTCTTTGCGGAATATCATCCATAGCTCGATAACATCACCCACTTGTGTGAATATTCTTGCTTCATTGCTTCATTTAAGGAACTTTTTAGAATTTGGGGCGCTAAAAGTTGTCTGACCATCCGGATTGAGGCACCTAGGGTTGGAAATCAGAAAGTAGATAGGACTTACTACCTCATCTTCTCTAAGGGTTAAGACCCTTGTGAACACTTAATTCTCTTAAGGTTCATTCTGACAAAGTAAGTTCTACCAATACCTTTTCCAAGGAGTCAACCCATGAACGCAGAAGTAAAAAATACTCAAGACAATGTGCTCTTCACTGAACTTTCAGAAGCTGAGTCTTCTGAAGTGAATGGTGGCCACTGGTACCACCACCGTCGCCACTACAGACCCTACTATGGTGGCTACGGCTACTACTACAGACCCTATTACAGACCCTACTACGGCTATGGCTATGGCTACTACAGGCCAACCGCTTACTACTACGGTGGCTATGGCTGTGGTTACTAATGGCCTCCAATTAGTAATAGTCTGAACTTAAACAATGGCTAAGCGGGTCAGGAACTAGGATTGGATGCAGTGGTGAATCGTATTCAAAACTGCCCAAACCTTTTCTTGACCCGATCGCCATTCATTAAGGACACCCTTTCTAAAGACAATCCAACAATTTTGACACCCGCTCTTTGCGGGTGTTTTTTAGGTGAGCATAAAAGGTAATGATGCGCGGCGGTAGCCGCCATCGTTAACAGCTCCAAAATCCTTACAACTTTGGTACTACCTTTTTCGGATTAGCCTAAATTGGAGCGGAATACTACCTTTATAGGGTTTGCGCATGTAAATTAAACGTATGAAATATGCCGTATTTCAGCAGCAGAATGAGGAAGATTGTGGGGCTGCCTGTTTAGGGGCGATCGCCAAGCACTACGGGCTGAATTTAAGCCTGACCCGTTTGCGCGAAGCCGTTGGAACTGGGCAGCAGGGCACAACGCTGCTGGGTTTGAAGCGAGGCGCAGAAACACTGGGCTTCAATGCTCGCTCGGTGCGTGCGTCGCCCCAGGTCCTCGAGCGCCTGAGTGAAGCTCCCCTGCCTGCCGTAATTCATTGGATGGGCTATCACTGGGTAGTGCTGTACGGGCAACACAAGAAGAAGTTTGTGATTGCAGATCCTGGCGTTGGGTTGCGCTACGTCTCTAGGGAAGAACTGCTGGAGGGCTGGACGGATTGGGTCATGCTTTTGGTCGAGCCAGATGCGGCTCGATTTTATGCTCAGTCGGGAGATCCGGTGCGGGGAATTGGCAGCTTCTTCCGGCGAATCCTGGCCTACCGATCGCTGCTGTCAGAAGTGCTATTGATTAACCTGATTCTGGGTTTACTGTCGATCGCCACGCCATTTTTGATCCAGGTTCTTACCGATGATGTGCTAGTTCGAGGCGATCTCCGGTTATTGAACGGGTTGGCGATCGCCGTCATTGTCCTCAACCTGTTTAGCAGCGGGTTGGGATTGGTTCAGTCCAATCTGATTGCCTACTTCGCTCAGCGACTGGAATTGGGACTGGTTATGGATTTCGGACGGGCCATTCTGCGTCTGCCCTTGAGCTACTACGAGAGCCACCGCAGCGGTGAGGTTGTCAGCCGTTTGCGCGACATTCAGGAAATTAATCAACTGGTTGCCCAGGTCGTTGTCAGTCTACCCAGTCAGCTTTTTATTGCCCTGGTTTCCTTCGCCTTCATGCTGGCGTTTAGCTGGAAACTGACCATCACGGCGCTGGTTTTGGCGGTGTTAATGACCCTCTCTACCCTGGCGTTTCTGCCGACTTTGCAGCAAAAACTCGGAGCTTATTAGTTTTAGAAGCAGAGAATCAGGGCGTGTTGGTAGAAACCTTTAAAGGGGCGCTAACGCTGAAAACCACAAGCGCCACTGGCGAGTTTTGGGAGGAGTTTCAAAGCCGCTTCGGGCGTTTGGCAAATTTAGCCTATCGCACCACTCAAATTGGCATTGTCAACACAGTCTTTTCGAGTTTGGTGTCAGGAATTGGGGAGTCGTTCTACTCTGGTTTGGCAGTTCGCTTGTCATCAGCCGAGAACTCACCATTGGTCAATTGCTTGCATTTGCCAGCCTAAACGCAAATGTGTCGAATCTAATCAGCACCCTGGTGAAATTCGTTGAAGAATTTACCCGCGTCCAGACTGCAACTCAGCGTCTAACCGAAGTAACCAACCACACGCCCGAAAACAAGGGCGATTCTGGCAAACCATTTGTCACAATTCCTGGGAATACAGATATTCAGTGTCATCAACTAACCTTCCACTATCCCGGTCGCGTTGATCTGCTCGATAACTTCTCATTGACCATGCCGGGTGGAAAGGTGATTGCCCTAATTGGCAAGTCGGGATGCGGCAAAAGTACCCTTGCAAAACTCATTGCAGGGGCTTCTATACCTTGCAGTCGGGCAACATCCGCATTGGTTCCTTTAACCTGCCGGATTTGTCGATCGACAGCTTGCGCCGACAGGTTGTATTAGTGCCTCAGGAACCCCACTTCTGGAGCCGCTCGATCCTGGAAAACTTCCGCCTGGGAACGCCCGGAGTGAGCTTTGAACATATTGTCCATGTCTGTCAAATTAGCGGAGCCGATGAATTTATCAGCCGCTTGCCAGAGAGATACCAGACCGTATTGGGCGAATTTGGAGCAGACCTATCCGGCGGACAGCGACAACGACTGGCGATCGCCCGTGCCCTCATTAACGATCCACCTGTGCTGATTTTGGATGAATCCACCGCTGGACTCGACCCTGTTAGCGAAGCCCAGGTGCTCGATGAGCTTCTGTCTTACCGCCACGGCAAAACCACCATTCTGATTAGCCATCGCCCAAGAGTCATCAGTCGGGCAGACTGGATTGTGCTTATGGATCAGGGCCAACTCGTTACCCACGGTCCCCTCACCGACCTGCGCACTAAGATGGGCGAACATCTGGAGTTTCTGACGCCTTAAGCTGGATCGTGGTTACGAACCTTAGAGCTTCAAGGCTGAAGCGTTGAGCATGAAGCGGCATGGTTTGAGGTTCAAGGCTGAAGCAATAAGGTTCAGGCGTGATGTGCGGAGCTTCGGTCGCGAATACTGGAGGTTCAAGGGTGAAGCTCAGAGGTTTAAGCGCGAAGGTCGGAGGTTCAAGCCTAATATCAAAGATTCCAGCGTGAAGGTCGAAGTTTGCAGCGTGAAGGTCGGAGAATCAGGCGTAAATGTTGAAGGTTTAGACCTGAACGTTCAAGGTTCATTAGCGAATCTTTGAAGTTCAAGGATTCGCGTTGGATTTAGCCCTGAAGAAAACAACCCATCTGTGACCCCTGACCTCCACTTCTGCTTCCTGATTTCCACATTTCACTAAAACAAACGCACCAATTCACGCATTTCAGCTATATTGAATCCGATAAAGATTCCGTTTTTGTTTGCATGACTGACGCCTCGCCCTCCTCAGTACCCATTGTTCCTGAAGACTCGGCGGACCTCGATCGAGACCAGCAAGTTCGCCTGAAAAGTGAAGGCGGAAAACTGCTTCTAATGCTGCCACCGGAAGGAGATGGCGCAGAAGAAAACCCAGCCGCCATCTTCAACTGGGATGACATCTGGCAGCAGCTTAAGCAGCGTCTAAATGCGGGAGAGCGCTTCTGGCAACCAGACACAACCGTACATTTGATTGCCAGAGACCGTCTGTTAGATGTGCGGCAGCTCCAGGCGATCGCCGATGCCCTCACCGATGTTCAACTTCAGTTAAAGCGCGTTTACACCAGCCGCCGCCAAACCGCCGTTGCTGCGGCTACAGCAGGCTACTCCGTTGAGCAACAGCCATCCATTTCCCACCTCAATCAATCAAACCCCGAGTCGGGTCAGGCATTGGCCGAACCCCTTTACCTAGAAACGACCCTTCGATCGGGTGCTGATATTCGCCATAACGGGACTGTGTTCATCCTGGGAGATCTCAATCCCGGCAGTTCCATCACAGCAGAAGGCGACATTTTGGTGTGGGGACGGCTTCGAGGATCGCCCACGCAGGGTGCAAAGGCAATGCCCGCTGTTTGATCATGGCGCTGAAAATGGAGCCGACCCAACTTCGCATTGCTGATTTTGTCGCCAGAGCACCAGAAGCGCCTCCCGACCAGGTTTATCCAGAGGTGGCCTATGTTACGCCCAAAGGACATATCCATATTGCCAGGGCGATCGACTTTTCCAGGTCTCAGGCGATCGGGAATAAGGGAGAGGTGAAGGAATAAATTAAGAATTAGAAATTGAGAATTAAAATTAAAGCCTCATTCTTAACTCTTAATTCTCAATTCATCATTGCTCATCGCCCATCGCCTCTTGCCCCTTGCCCAACTCAAACTTCTTAATTCCCAACTCTCAATTCTCAACTATCCTATTAGAACCACTGAGAGAAGTCGATATAACATTCAGTCAGTAGTTATCCCATTCATCATCTCCCCATTTCATGAGTCGCATTATTGTCGTCACGTCTGGCAAAGGAGGGGTGGGCAAAACCACCACCACGGCTAACCTCGGTATGGCCTTAGCACGGCGAGGTCGTAGGGTTGCTGTCATTGATGCTGATTTTGGTTTACGCAACCTGGATCTGTTGTTGGGGTTGGAGAACCGAGTTGTTTATACAGCCGTTGATGTTTTGGCAGGGCAATGTCGTTTAGAACAGGCGCTCGTCAAAGATAAGCGGCAGCCAAACCTGGTTTTATTGCCTGCTGCTCAGAATCGCACGAAAGATGCGGTGCGGCCAGAGCAGATGAAGAAAATTATTGCCGCGTTAGCGAAGGTTTACGAATACATTCTGGTAGATTGCCCCGCTGGAATTGAGATGGGGTTTCAGAATGCGATCGCCGCGGCTCAGGAAGCGCTTATCGTTACCACCCCAGAGATTGCAGCGGTTCGGGATGCAGACCGGGTGGTTGGGCTACTGGAAGCCAACAACATTAAGAACATTCATCTTATTATTAACCGCATCCGTCCCGCTATGGTGCAGGCTAATGACATGATGTCAGTTGAGGATGTGCGAGAGATCCTGGCTGTTCCTCTAATTGGCATCGTTCCTGACGATGAAAAAGTCATCGTTTCGACGAACAAAGGGGAACCCCTCGTTCTGGCAGAAACGCTGTCTCTCGCAGGAAACGCCTTCGACAATATTGCCCGCAGACTAGAAGGGGAAAAGGTCGAATTTCTGGACCTGACCGCCAATAACGATGGTTTCTTTGCCCGCCTCAAAAGGCTCTCAACACCAAACTTTTCTAAAGGGATAAAGGATAAGGGATAAAGGCTAACGTTTTTATCCTTTATCCTTCATCCTTTATCCTTTACCCCCACTCATTCCCTGCTCCATGTTGCTTGAATTTCTAGAACGCTTGTTTTCTCGACCTGGTGACACTAGCCGTCAGCAAGTGAAAAACCGCCTCAAGCTGGTCCTGGCGCACGATCGCACGGACATTTCGTCAGAGTCCCTTGAGGCAATGAGGAAGGAAATTCTTGCCGTAGTTTCCCGCTATGTGGAGCTTGACACCGAAGGAATGGATTTTTCCTAGAGAGTAGCGATCGGGCAACGGCCCTGATTGCAAACCTGCCGATTCGTCGAGTGCTGCCCCACCGGAGCCTTCCGCTACTGATTCTGTCGGAATAGAAACTCCGGATCTTGATTTAGAACCACTTCAAATGGAGTTGATTTCACCAGACGCTGTATCACCTCCCCTGACGCAAACTCCACCCCCTCTGATGTCCAGTCCTCCAAAACCGAACCCCTTGCCTTCGAGTAGAGGTTGTGAATTAACCCAATCACCAATTTTCACCTGCACAACTTGCGCCACTCCCGATTCCCCACTCCCGACTCCCCTCCCACACTGTGATCACTGGCAAAACCAAACTCCTGGGCGTTATTGGGTATCCGATTGAACATTCCCTCTCGCCCATCATGCACAATGCGGCGATCGAGGCCATCCAGCAAGCCAGTAGCTCTGCTTATTACGCAGTGGACTATGTTTATCTGCCCTTTCCCATCAAACCAGAGAATTTGAAGCAGGCAGTGGATGGGTTCGCAGCCATTGGCCTGCAAGGTTTCAATGTAACCATTCCCCATAAACAAACAATTCTGCCGCTACTTACGGAGGTTTCCGACGTTGCCAGATCGATCGGTGCCGTCAATACAGTCTGGTGTTCGGACACAGGCTGGAAGGGCACAAACACGGATGTCAAAGGCTTCTTAGCTCCCTTACAGGCGCTGAACCGAGACTGGACACAGGCAAGAGCAGTTATTTTGGGCAACGGGGAGCAGCCAAGGCCGTCGTTGCAGGCTGTGCGCAGTTGGGCTGTGCCGAAATTCAGGTTGTCGGACGAGACAGCCAGAAACTGGAAGAATTTCTGGACGGTTGGATGAATTCTCCCCTCTCTATCAGTTTGCAGGTTCACACCTGGAATCATCTAACGAAGCTTTTGCCTGAAACCGATTTACTGGTTAACACAACGCCCGTTGGCATGTTTCCTGAAGTGGAGCGATCGCCACTTAGTCCAGCAGAAGTGGAGTTGCTGCCACCGAACCTGATTGCCTACGATTTGATCTACACTCCTAACCCAACAATCTTCCTGAAGCAAGCAACGGAACGGGGAGCCACCGCGATCGACGGTCTCGAAATGCTCATTCAGCAAGGCGCTGCCGCTCTAGAAATTTGGCTCCAGCAACCCGCCCCAATTGAAGTCATGCGGCAGGCTCTATACCGTCATTTAGGAAGACCGTTTTGATGGGCAATTGAGAATTAAGAAGTTTGAGTTGGGCAATGGGCAAGAGGCGATGGGCGATGGGCAATCTACTGCTGTTGAGAAAAAAGCGCTGTAGGTCTCGACGCGGGTTACGATACAGATGGAGGGTTAACAGGTCTTAACAATGGTAGAACGTCCAATCAAGAAGTCTGAGCGTCAGGCGAAGACTAATGCGAGCAGCGGCGGCGATCGTCCCACGTCAGAAGCATCTCCCAGAGAATCAGGTACAGCACGCCCAACGCGGGACAAAGACCGTGGGAAAGATCGCGGGAAAGGAAAAGGGAAAAAGGTTCACGGGAAGAAGAACCCAGGCAGGCTGTGAATCCAGCGCTGGTTCGTGGGCCAAGACCCGCGAGGCCTCAACCTCCGGTTGAAGAAGTTCAGCCAGAAGTGGAACAGGAAGCAGTAGCGGAAGAATCCCCAGACACGCCTGAAACAACTGACGAAGAAACCCCCGTTGAAAGCTAGAGACGACAAGAAGTAACGTCGTATTTTTGTGGTTGTTATCTATCAGCGATCGGTCTAGCGCTGACGTTGATAGCTGACTGCGGATATACATGCTTGTAATTATTTTTAATAGGCATTGTGAACGAGATCAGCATTCCCGGTTTTCCACTTTCGACCTCCGAATCCCTATTCTTTATTAGTGGAAAGAATGTTGAGACAGTTAAACGTTTCTCAAGCAATCTTTTGGATGATAAAAGAGTCGTCATTTCGATACAGATTGTCCGAGAACATGCGTAGAATTGATTCGATGTTATCAATCAGTTCTGGAGATAATCATGCCGCTTGCGGTTGGGGTCATTCAAACAGACGGGTTCCCTCCTGTGTTGGCAGCAGCGGATGCAATGGTTAAGTCAGGTAGGGTGACGCTGGTCTACTATGGCTTGGCTGAAAGGGCAGAGTTCCTGGTTGCAGTTCGTGGACCAACGTCTGAAGTGAGGAGAGCTGTTGAAGCGGGAGTTGAAGCGGCAAACACAGCTCCCCAGGTGGGAGATTGGTTTCTTACTACATTGTTCCAAATCCACCAGAAAATGTAGAGTCCGTTTTGCCACTAGAGTTTACTGCTGGCGTCGAGCGGTTTCGGACTTAGTGAGATGATAGATAGTCCAAACCAGGGTGATGAGCAGCACTGGTTCCTGTTAGCTGCTCAAAATCATCACAATTTGGGTACCACTACACGGGATGGATGACCTTCGTTTGATTTATTTAGAGAGAAGTAATGCCAAAAGCAGTTGGGTCAATTGAAACAAAGGGGTTTCCTGCGGTCCTTGCGGCGGCTGATGCGATGGTCAAAGCGGGTCGCATCACCCTGGTGGGATACATTCGGGCAGGCAGTGCCCGGTTTACAGTCAACATTCGAGGCGATGTTTCTGAGGTAAAACGGGCGATCGAAGCGGGAGTTGAAGCAGCGTCCAATGTGTACGGTGGAACCGTCGAGACCTGGGTTATTATTCCAAACCCCCATGAAAACGTTGAAGCGGTTCTTCCGATCGAGTACGGCGAGGGTGTAGAACGGTTCCGTCAAGCAGTGGAAGGATTACCCGCGATCGGTCAATTGCCTAATGGTTCCCAATGACGGAAATGATACCCCATTAGGGTTGGCTGCATTAACCCAAACCAAGCTAGATGCTTGGACAGATCAAGCAAGAGCCTTTACCCACATGGGGCGGCTGCCCGACTATATACCACTCCTGTCAAAGGCCAATCCCCACTCGTTTGCTGTGCGCGTTCAACAGGTAAACCAACAGGTCTACTCTGCTGGAAATGTTGAGCAGTCGTTTCCATTGATGAGCGTGGTAAAGCCATTTGTGCTCCTGTTTCTGCTGGAGCAGTTGGGGTGGGATCAGGTTTTTACCTATGTCGGTATGGATCCTTCCGATCAGCCATTTCACTCCCTGGCCCAACTAAGGGCAGATCATGGCTTTCCACGCAATCCCATGATTAACAGCGGGGCACTCTCAATCGCGTCTCGACTGCCGGGAAACGATGGTACATCTCGGTGTGAAACATTGCGTCGATGGCTTAATCAGGTCGCAGGGAGTGATCTGGTATTAGATGAATCGATGCTGGCTTCAGTCCGATCGCTTAGCAATGAGGCGAACCGAGCCATTGCGGATTTGCTTGCCCGATCGGGCTATTTAGATTCCGTCGAAATCGCTCTGGATACCTACAATCAGATTTGTTGCCTATCTGGCACAGTAGTAGACCTTGCAAAACTGGGCTTACTGCTGGCAAGAGGAGACAGGGAGGCCTGGGGATGGGGGCAGACGGAGGAGAAACGGGAAGAGAGGCAAGCGCAGAGGCATCAAAAAGAACACTCTTTCCCCAATTCCTACCAGTCATTTCCCATCCTGAAAACCCGAAACGTGAAAACAGTTAACGCCTTAATGCTGACCTGTGGACTGTACGAAGCATCTGGGCGCTTTGCTGTCCGCATTGGATTACCCGTGAAGTCAGGCGTGAGCGGTGCGCTGCTGGCGATCGTGCCCGGACAAGGAGCGATCGCCTGTTACAGTCCGGCCCTTGATTCAGCAGGCAACTCAACCGCTGGCCTGTTCCTTATAGAGCAACTTGCCCAGGGCCTAAACTTGAGCGTTTTCAGCCCTGTTTATTCGCCTGCCCCTAACCTCTGATCCCTAACTCTTGGCTATACCTCCGCCAAAGACACTCCTAACCAGCCTGCAAAGTGCTGTTCTTGCTTACGAGAAGGCCTTTCTACCGGCACAATTTGATATTGGGTAGGTCTTGGCTCTGCCAGTATGACTGGAAGAGTGTGCAATTCATCCTGATGGAAGACAGCAATTTCAACCGTTTCTCCAGGTCTGTAGTCCTTCAACCGATCGTTCAGCTGCTCGGCAGTAACCCGGATACCATTCAATGCCAGGAGTTCATCGCCAGCGTCAATTCCAGCTTTTGCGCTGGCGAACCGACTTCCACAAATTTGACCGTTTCTTTCCCATTGTCTGATTTAACCATTAGACCCAGGTAAGGAACCCCATCTGCTCCATCTCCGTCGGCCCGCAAGCACAACCCAAACGGCTGCAAATAGTCATTAAATGGTAGTTCGTCCGTTCCGTCTAGATAGCGGGCAAAAAAGTCAGCAAGAGAAACCCCGGCAACTGATTCAATCACCTGCTGTAGCTCGTCTGGCGTGAAGCCCACCTCAGGCTTACCAAACTGTTGCCACATCTGCCGCATCACATCGTCCAACGATCGTCGGTTTTCGTGTCGCTCCCGAATCAACAGATCCAGCAGCAGGGAAACCATCTCCCCTTTCAGGTAATAAGAGATTTGCGAATTAGGGCTGTTTGCATCCTGACGATAGAGCTTAATCCAAGCATCAAAACTGGACTCGCTCAACCGCTGCACTTTTCGGCCAGGGGTGGTGAGGAATCGGGTAATTTCCCGGCTCAGTGCAGTGAGATAGGACCGGACATCATAGATTCCTGCTCGGTAGGGAATGATCAGGTCATAGAAGCTGGTTGTTCCTTCGCTAAACCAGAGAGAAGGGGTGTAATTTTCCTGCTCATAATCAAACACTTCTAGCGCTTTGGGTCGGATGCGTTTCACGTTCCAGAGATGGAAAAACTCATGCGCCACCAGCTGAATAAACCGATCGTACTTATCCTTACTGCGGAACCCAAAACGCTGATAGATCAAAGAACAGGAAGACTTATGCTCTAGCCCTCCAAATCCCTGCGACGCCAGATGCAGCAAAAGAGGTAGCGATCGTAAGGCACCCCTCCAAACAAGTCCCCTTCCGTTTGAATCACTTTCTGCATGTCGGTTAACAACCGCTCCGGCTGCAAATTCCCCTGTCCCCAGACAGCCAGTTGATGGGGCTTTCCGTACGCCTCAAACTCATACAGTTGATGGGCACCTACTTCAAAGGGGCTGTCCACGAGTGTGTCAAAATCCTCTGCTCGATAGGTGTTGTCCTGATTGGTCACACCTGGTAACGGGGTTACAACCCGCCAATCAGTGCGAGGAGGCACGATCGTTACGTCGATCGGATGGCGCTCAAACCCAGGAATGTAAAGGAACAGGGCAGCACCGTTGAAGTAACCATGCGTTCCATCCAGATGGTTGGTTCGAACTGTCAATTCGTTTGCGTAGACTCGGTAACAAACCGTCAGCTCTAGCTGTCCTTGCGGGTCAACTTGCCAGTGATTCTTGCTGACTTTCTTCCAGGGGAGCGGGGAACCATTCCCAGCAAGCGCACTAAAATTCTGTAAGTGTCTTGAATACTCCCGCACCAAGTAAGAACCCGGTGTCCAAACTGGCATCTTCAGATCCAAGGAAGATAAATTTTGATTCCAGCCAGTAAGGTGCAGCCTCACCTCAAACAGGTGGGACTCTGGTTCGGGCATGGCAACCCAATAATGAATTTGCAGAGCGCCTACCTGCTTCTGCATTAAAGCGGACTTGGGCATCGGGGCTGAACCCAAACCGTCCTCCAGATCTCCCCGATCGTTTGGTTCCTGAGAACTGTCGGTTTGTCTTTGTTCAAACTCTTCCCGATTCATCCCTTTATCTAGTCCTATATCAATTTATCTAGCTCTGTATCAATTTCTAAAGGGTTTTGTAGGACGACTTCTACAGAACAACTGTCTGAGAATTCGTAGCAACGTCATCTATAGTGCTGGCAAAACTTCGTCTAACCTGCGCTTTTATGGGAAATCATGCCAGCCAAATGCATTAGCTGTTTTGTATTCACCAGGTGAATAACATGATTGTCTGGATCAATTTTAATCCAGCCCTTGCCGTCGAGCTTTTCCATTATCTTGCTCGTTTCTTCGACTCCAATATCCGTTACATCTGCTAAATCTTTAGCTGGAATATTGAATATTTCAACCCCATTAGGTGAATCCTGACCGTAGTTCTCCCCTAACGCAACAAGCGTATTCGCCAGCTTGACGGCGGAAGGCTGATGACGTAGCTGAAAGCGGAGGTTAGTTTGGCGCAATCGTCGCACCATCAGTTGCAGCATCCGATGATGCAGCTGGGAATCCTTAAACAGCGTCTGAATAAACCGCTGAGCGGAAATGCTAATTAGCTTTACGGCAGAGAGAGCAATTACATCCGTCGATCGAGGCGACTCATCCAAAATAGCCATCTCTCCAAAAAAGTCACCCCGCCCCAAGACGGCCAGGGTTACAACATCTTCGCCAGAGCCCCGATAGACGTCGCACCTTAACCCAACCTGAAACAATAAAGTAAACCGCATTACCCCAGGCATCCTCCATTAACACCGCTCGGTTAGCCGGGTACTCATGTTCAACAGCAACAGATAAGAGCCATTCCAATGTCTCTGGGTTGGCAGCGGTCAAAAGCGGAAACAGCTCACTAAATGCTTCGGTCTGCATGAAAACTCTTTAGAGGTAAACGTTGGACAGATATAGAACTTTGAATAAAAGAAAGGCAGGTGTAGAACAGGAAATTATCCTTCCATAATTGCAGGGTTTCAAGTGTTTTCCTCAGGGAGGATTCACGGATCCTGGGGTATGAATTAGGCGAGTTGCACTCATACCCAAACGCGCAGTAGACAAAAATTCAGTTAGCCCATCTCAAAAGGATGAGCGAAACCAATACTATCCCTGTACACTTTGGCAGCACAGGCTATGTTGAATTTTGCAGTATGGAGAAGCTTCTAGTATAAGCGGTCCACGACGCTTGCTACTGCCTTCTCTAATTTGGGTCGTAGCAATTCGACATAGTGTGGCCAGCCGACGATAATTGGTTGCTTGTGAGCCAGGGTCTCTGGATCAATGTCATTGGGAGCAGATCTCAGTGGCCGACCATTTAAATCGCAGCAGACAAGTCCGGCAGCCTTCGCTAGCGCCAAAGGCCCTGTCGTATCCCAAAGCTTGACGCGACCGTTGAAGTAGAGATAGAGACCTGCACGGCCTAACACAACTTCTATAACTTTCAGTCCAAAGCTACCAAGAGAGTAGAACTGTACTTCGGGAATGAGCTGCGCGATCGCTTCCCCAAATCTCTCTTGGTCTCGATGGCCGATCACAATTGGGCAAAACTGTCCAGTTGGAGGGGCTGGTTCTGAGATGATTAGCGATTCAGGAGCTGCATCAGCATTCACTTGAAACAATCCCCAACCTGGCCCTCCATAGTAAATCTGATCATAGGTTGGAGCACCAACCCATCCCGCGATCGGCTCATAGTTCTGAAGTAAGCCCACCATGACCGCATAATCTCGTCTGCCATGGATGAAATCCTCTGTTCCATCCAGTGGATCGACACACCAAAGCCGAGGAAATCCGTTATTAAACTTTTCCTTGACTCAACGTCTTCTTCAGTAATCACCCCATCTTCAGGAAACAGATCAGAGAAAAAAGCGGACAATCGCCGATCTAAAGCAGCGTCGATCGTAGTGACAAAATCATCGGGTCCCTTCCGGAATACATCAAATTTTTCGGTTGCCATACGTGCTGCTTGCTGACCACAGCTACGAACAACCTGTCTAATGAGCTGGTCGCGATCGGGAGAAATTGGAGACATGAGCAGGTAACGCAAATACAGAATACAGGAGTCAGAATACAGAATATCCGTTGACATCCGTATTCCGACTCCTGACTCCCTCGATCTAAAAAACGGGCTAACCGCGGTAGGGTTAACCCGCCAGTTTGGGAACGCGCAGAGAAACTACTTTTGAAGAACTAGCTTAACATTCGCGTTTTGCAGACCAGGACGCTTGACTTCAGCCAAGGTCTTGTTAACTGCATATTTTTGATTGATGGAGTTGATCAGCTCGGTCTGATTGTGCTTCTTAGCAACACCCCACAGGTCAGCGATCAGGTCGAAGGAACCATCGGTGTTGCGAGACCAACCCAGATCATATTCGCCTTCCAAGACTGCAACGATGTCGGAACGAACCCGCTGGCCGTTGTATCCACGAACATCAGCATCCGTCTTGACGGAGATGCCCAGATCGCGAAGAGAAGCCTTCAGGATTTCAGCATCAGTAATCTTGGTGCGCAGAGTGCTAAAGTGAGACATTTGGGTTTCCTCCTGTGGAGATTTGAGAACAACGTTTGGTAGTTGAGAGCTAACAGCGAGAAGCCGATAGCGTTTTGAGTGGACTGCTAGCAATTGCTAGCCTTTCCTCCTGTTGGGAGCAGGAGAAAGCTTTAGAACTCCATACGCTGATATTCAGCGACGGAATCGGATGCAGGTCGCGCTCGCTGCCTCGCCCAATCCCTTAGGGCGGCTACCTGCTCCATCATGGTTCTGGAAATCGGGAATGTTGCCTTGATTGCAACAATAATGTCTAGTTGGGTAAACTCACGATCCTGCGCAAACGCATCGTACATTGCGGCAATCACAGCTTGCTCGATTTCTGCTCCAGAGAATCCATCAGACATATTCGCGAGCTGATCCACATCAAACCGACTAATATCTTTGCGTCGTTTCGTTAGGTGAATCATAAAGATCTGCTTACGCTCCTCAGCGTTTGGCAAGTCAACGAAGAATATTTCATCAAAACGGCCTTTTCTCAAAAATTCACCCGGTAACCGTTCAACCCGGTTTGCTGTCGCCAAAACGAAAACAGGCGATTTCTTTTCCTGCATCCAGGTAAGGAACGTCCCAAAAATTCGACTAGACGTTCCACCATCAGAGTCTGCGGAACCCGCACTACCAGCAAACGCCTTATCCATTTCATCAATGAAAAGAATTGCGGGAGAAATAGACTCAGCGGTTTTGAGCGCATTACGCAGGTTTGCTTCTGATCGCCCCACCATTGAGCCGTCGTAGACTCGTCCTAAGTCAAGGCGCAATAGCGGTAAACCCCACAACCGGGAGGTAACTTTGGCAATCAGGGATTTTCCGCAACCGGGGACGCCCAGCAGCAAAACCCCTTTTGGTTGAGGCAACCCGTACTCTCTAGCCCGTTCGGTAAAGGCTGAAGAACGATCGGTCAGCCATCCCTTTAGGTCTTCGGAACCACCAACATCGTCGATCGTTCCTTCTTCCTCAAGATATTCCAGAATTCCGTTACGGCGAATGAGTTGTTTCTTCTCCGAGAGGACAACATCAACTTCTTCTTCTGTAAGGCGACCTGCCGTGACCTGAGCCTTGCGATAAACCTTCTCAGCCTCATCCCGCGTCAAACCGAGAGCAGCCTTCAACAGCTTTTCCCTGGCTTCTGTTGTAATTCGTCGGCCCCGAGTCTGCTCTAGCTGGTTTGAAAGAACCTGATTTAGCTCCGACATGTCGGGCATAGGGAAATCCAGAACTGCTATCTCTTTCTCTAGCTCAATCGGAATTTCTTGAACGGGTGACATCAAAATAATCGTTTTCTGAGATCCCTTAAAGCTAGCGATCGCATCTCTCAGCCAGCGAATAACGGGAGCAGAATAGAAGGGATGAAGATCTTTGAAAACAAACAGCCCTGGCTCACGCTGACGGGTTACCCACTCGATAGCAGCCTCTGGAGAGACCGTATTGTGCTGTGTAATGTTGCGCGGCTGACCGTACTCAACAATTCCGTGAGTCACTGTCCATACAAAAACTCGACGCTGCGGCTTGCTCTGTGCAATCGTAGCTATTGTCTGCTCTGCCCGCTCTTCCTCAGAAGTCACAAGGTAGATCAGGGGATACTGGGCTTGAATCAGAATACTAAGCTCTTCCTGCATAATACCAACCCAACTTAGAGATAGCACAGACGCCTGAAAATTCGAGCTCTACCTAAAGTGCTGAATCAATCCCCGACGTGTACAAACCAAACCACTGAAAGAAATACTCAGCTTGATAATGCAACCAGCAGCCACAGGATGTTAACCGTGACTAACAGGGCACCAACTCTCCTTCACCTTGCGAGTTAGCAGAGCTGGCCTGCTGAGACTTACCCACTAAAAGACCCTCTTCAACCACCACACCTGCTTGTTTACTGAGAGAAACCATCTCACCATTCTTTACGACGACAGGAGCCGTACAATCGGGACAACTATAAACCCGGTGAACTTGACCATGTAACTCATCATGCCGATCAACGATGTCAGGATGAGATAGGTAGAAGACGATAGCTCTTTGAGCAATCTCGGTCATGGTTTCAGTGTCAAGTGCTGCTCGAACCTTGAGCTGTCGATGCACTTCGGGTGGGAGATATAACGTAACTTTTGCTTATCTTGCATAGAACTCTCAGTTTTTGTACCCGGGTATGCATGTCAGGATATTAGCTGTACAAGCTGCTGTCAAGACAGAAAGGCGTCTTGACGTCAATATCGTCACATTAATTCACACATCGCCGAAAGAATTAGCTTAAGGGGATTAAACTCTGTTGGATTACTAGTCATTTCTCCCCCTCACTCACGCGATATTTGGGGGAGGGCCGAACCTGACTGATTCATGGTCAGGTGGGATTGAATGAGTTGGCTGAGCTGCTCCCGCTGAATTTCTGTTCCGCTAGAAATATTACCAGGCACCTCAAAGAATATCGTGCTATCTACACTTTCCATTGCCAGCATCTGAAACAGAATGTGCGTTACGGGAACCGGAAGCGCAATCATCTGAGGGTCTTGAATAGGGTAAGGACTCGAAGCCACGTCTTTTAGGGTGGGATAGGCGTAGATAACTATTTTTCTACGGAAGGTTGAGTGCGATTTTCTAAGGTGGTAATGGCCCATTCCTGATTGAGGGTTTGGGGAATGTAATATTGAGAATGGCGAAGCTGCCCTGCTAACTGCTTTAGGATGGGGGCGATCGCCTCAACGAGGGCTGGAGTAGTGCCGTCCTGGGGCGCGTTTTGAATCAGCGTTTGAATCTGCTCGTCTAAATCCATGTGATTAGGTCCGTATAGTTCAAATGGTACTGGTCCAAATACTAAGTTCATCCGCCAGGGTACTGTTGCAGTGCAGCCATGTTTTCGACAATAAATGGCAACAATTTGTCAGGTAATTCGTCTAGATAGTCTGGACGTTATGACAATATTGTTGTCAGAATTGATTCGAGTATCATCAGTAATTATTGGGCATTGAAGGCTGTGGGGATATCTGCCAGAGCGTGGAGGCAATTTTTCAACTGTTGTTTGATGAGTTAAAGCTATCAACGAACGCCTCTGAGCAGAATTGCAAGGATGTGGCCGATCGCCTTTCCAAGGAAATTCTTCGCATTTGTTCTGAGAGCAAGCGTATTCAGGCGTCCGGGGAGGTGGATTCGTGGGCAACTGCTCTAGCCAAACATCGGCTACAGCAGTGCCTTCATTATTTTAAGTTGGGGTCGGTGCGCGGACGGGTTGAGTTACACAGTACCCTCAGCGCAGTAGTTTACCGCTACATTACTCCACCTCAAACACAATCAAGCTATCAAGCCCGTCTTACCCTAATTGAAGATTTTCTTCAAGGGTTTTATATGGAAGCCTTGAATGCGTTTCGACGAGAAACTCAACTGCCATCGACCTATCAACCGCGCACAATGCTGGAGTTGGCAGAATACATGGCCTTCACAGAGCGTTACGGAAAGCGTCGAATACCGTTACCAGGCAACCGCAATCAACAATTGATTATCCTTCGCGCTCAGACATTCTCTCAGCAACAGCCGACAGAAATGCCTGTAGATATTGAGCGGGCAGCGGAAGGCGTAAGCAGCGATGCGGACAACCAGTGGAGCGCCGCCTCAATGCAGCAGGTCAGGGAACAGATAGTTGCCCAGGAGCCGGAACCGACTGAGGACACGTTACGCCAAACGGTAATTTCCGAACTGATAGCTTATCTGGTAGAGCGGAAGCAGGAAGACTGTGCTAACTATTTTGCGCTTCGATTAAAAGATCTGCCCGCGAATGAGATTGAGGAAATTCTAAAATTAACGCCACGCCAGCGAGATTACCTACAGCAGCGTTTCAAGTATCACTTAATTCGATTTGCCCTATCCCACCGTTGGGAGTTAGTGCATCAATGGTTAGAAGCAGACCTAGAGCGCAATTTGGGTCTGACGTTACAACAGTGGCAATCGTTCCAGGCACAACTCGAGCCGTTGCAGCTGCAGTTGCTTCAGTTAAAGCAGGATGGAAAACCGGACGTGGAGGTTGCTCAAGCATTAGAATGCACAATAACGCAGGTTCGAAAACAGTGGTTCAAGCTGTTAGAACAGGCTTGGGAGATCCGTAATTATTTTGTCTCCGGTGAAAACCCGTCAATGTCCGGAGAAAGTGCGTCTACCGATGAATAGGAGTCTATAACCCATGCAAGATGACTCAGAGGCTCTCCAGAGAAAATTTCTCAAACTCCTGCAAGACCTTATTCCGACTGCGTCTCAGGTAGATGCTGAAGCCGTTAGTCAGGAATTTACCGAGTGGAAGGGCGATCGTCCCGTTTCACCCAATGAATCTTTTCAGGCTAGCTCTGGAACTCCCGGTCACTATGCACCTAAGAATCTTCCCTTGGAGAGGGAAACCCTATTCGAACTTGGAGAGATACCCGCCGTGCAAGACCGTTTTTATTCCCTGTTGAAACACCGCCTATCAAGCGAGATTCAACAAAATCCCCCTTGTTCCCTTGGGAAACAGAAATTTACGATTATGAAGCCGACTCTGCTCCTTATGGAGTGGCAAGTTCTAATGAAGCCGTTGCGGCTAGTGTTTCAACAGGACGTTCAGAATCTCCAGTTGGAAGCTGGCTTACTCAGCTCAAGAATGTCAGCTTACCGATTCCTGTGCCTGAAACAATTCTGACTCAGTTGCTTCAGCGTTGTCAGGAGATTGCCCATTCCACCCTGTTGGATGGAGCCAAGCTCGTTCAAGCGGTTGAGGAATTGTTTCCCGGCCAAGCGCAAGCCCTTAATCAGTTAGCTGGGGTTGTGATGACTGCGCCTGCCCGTTCTGGTGCTGCCACGTCCACGCCTGGAAGCAATTTTCCAGCCAGCTACGAGGCAGCAGCTCCGGCTCAACAGATGGTGTTATCTCTTCTAGCAGCCCGAGAAATTATTACGTCCCTAACGCTGACGGTTTCGAGTAGTCACCCCACTGTTGAACGCCAATGGTTGACTGAGAATGGATTGTTGACGCTCAAAGCAGAGTATAAACCGCATTCAACAGCTAGTAAATTGCGGATTCAAGGGGATCTTCCTGGCAGTGGCAGCTTAGTTTTACGGGGAGATGGCCTTCAGGCAAGCGCTGAAAGGTCAACTCCGGGCTTTTTAGGCGTAGAGCTATTCGATTTACGCTTCAAACAGCCTCATATTCTAGAGGTGCGGTTGAATGAGGAAGAGCCACCGCTAGTATTTACTGTTCGCATTGCTGAAGGCTAAGCTGACAAATCGGCAAGCCGTTTTGCTTCGTTGAATTCTGGGTAGTATGGCTAAGTAAGCACTATCCTCGGGTAATGGCTTTTAAAACTGAAGGAACGCCAGCTTTGCCCTTTGCAGGACGGTTTTGGCGACGCTTAGGATCTCTCCCTCTGCCAGAGACAGAAGAATCCTTGCTGCTGCGAATGCTGGCTCAGGCAATGGTTCTGGTTGGAATTGTGGCGACTGACGTTGCTGCGTCCACCTATATGAGCGTTTGGGCGATCCCATTCAGCATTATGGGGGCTTCCTGGAGCTGGTTCCGCCGCCGTAAACGCAATATCGCAGTAAAGTTTTGTATTGCGATCGGCATGCTGCTAGCACTGGCAGCTTTTTTTGTGCGGCTTAGGGCTGAGCTGAATGATACGCGACTGGTCCTGGCAGAATTGCTGGTGCAACTTCAGGTTCTGCATAGCTTTGATCTGCCGCGTCGCAAAGATTTAGGTTATTCGATGGTGATTGGGCTAATTTTGATTGGCGTTGCCAGCACGCTCAGTCAGACAATGACCTTTGGGCTTTTACTGCTGGTGTTTCTGGCGATCGCCCTGCCCGTCCTTGTTCTAGACTATCGTTCTCGTCTTGGTTTGCCAGCCAGTTTTCGCCAGTCGCCGTTTAAGCAAGTGGGGCTTTCCCCAAACGCCTGGGACTGTTTCTGCTGGTTATTCTGGCATTAGGGCTTGTTATTTTTGCTTGCTTACCCCGGTTTCCGGGGTATCAACTGCGCACCTTTCCTGTTAGTGGCCAAATTCAGAAGCAATTTGAAGACAATTCCAGAATTATCAACCCCGGCTACATTCGGATGGGTAATGCCTCCAAAGGAAATGGAGCAGGAAACGGACAAGGGAAGGGTTGGGTCCTGGCCAATTGGACGAAAATTTCTACTATGGATTTAACAACCGGATTAACCAGAATCTCCGTGGACAGCTTAAGCCCAAAGTTGTCTTGCGGATACGGTCTCAGGCTGAAGGCTTTTGGCGAGTACTTGCGTTTGATCGCTACCTAGGTCAGGGTTGGGAGATCTCCCGCAATGACAAGACCCTTACCATCAATCGGCCTGGCTGGTCTTACCAATTTTTCTGCCCAGACCTGTGACGTTAAACAAAACCAAGGAAGTTATTCAGACGTTCACCGTTGTGTCGGAGTTACCGAATCTGCTTCCGGCATTGTCTCAACCGAAGGAACTGTTTTTCCCAACCCAGCAGGTAGCCATTGATCCAGAGGGAAACCTGCGATCGCCGTTGGGGCTGATTGAGGGTTTAACTTACACCGTTATTTCAGAGGTTCCCTATCGAAATCGAACGCTCCTGCGGGATGCGCCCACCACCTACTCGCCTGCAATTCAGGACTATTACCTGGATATCCCCTCCAAAATACGAGAGCGTATTCGAAAGCGCACCGAGGAACTGCTGGCAACCTCTTCCCAACCGATTACCTCTACCTATGAAAAAGCCCTATTTCTGGCACAGGCACTTAAGCAACGCTACTCGATTCAAACAGAGTTGCCTTTTTTGAAACAGGATGAGGATTTGGTAGAAGCATTTCTGTTCAAATATAAAGGCGGCTATCCCGATCATTTTTCTGCCGCTCTAACCATGATGCTGCGATCGATTGGTATTCCGGCACGGCTAGCGGTCGGCTTTGGTCCCGGGGAGTTCAATCCATTCACAGGACTATATGTAGTCCGAAATACCGATGCCTACGGGGTTACAGAGGTGTTCTTCCCGAAATACGGTTGGTTTGCATTTGACCCTATTCCTGGGCATGAGTTGATTCCCCGTCGATCGAAGAGAACCAGACATTCAGCGTATTGCAGCAGTTCTGGAAGTGGGTAGCAGGCTGGCTACCGTCGCCTGTAACTAATGCCCTGACTCGAATCTTTAGTACTCCCATTAGCTGGATTGTGGGAGCGATCGCCTGGTTTATGGGGTTATTCTCCCGAGGATGGGTTGGTATTTTTACAGCGCTAATTGTGGCAACAGTGCTTTGCTTCTTGGGCTGGTTAAGTTGGAGTGGTTGGCGTAGCTGGCGTTACCATCGCAAGCTAGCAACGCTGCCGCCAATGGAACGTCTCTACCAGCAAATGCTGACTCTATTAGGAAGGCAGGGATTTCATAAACGATCGGCTGAAACGCCACTGGAATACGCAAGGCAGCAAAAAGACCATCAAGTTGCTGAACGAGCGAGGGCAATTGAAGAAATTTCCCAAGCTTATGTCAATTGGCGCTACGGCAATGAAGCTCCTGACTTAACGAGACTCAAAGAGCGACTGCAAGAATTAAAGAAGAAACCCTTGAGACACACTTAAAGATAGGGCTATAAACCCCCTTTAAGCAGAACGAATGTGGGTAATCGGTAATGGGTAATCGGTAATTGCGGTTTCAGTCCATTCCCATCACCCATCACCCATCACTTCGCATTAAGCAGGTTCCTGAACCAGAACATACGGCTGAACGATCAACGCATTGAACCGTTTGGACTGATCAAGATTCCAGTCTGATAGCTGAGTAGAGGATGGTTTATGGATAAGGTTCCCCTCAATCCATCCCTGGACAAGAGATACATCATCATTGGCGATCGCAACTCCAACATCCAGCAAATCCAACTCGCGTTTCACAACAATTACAGAGTCTCGCCGTGCATGAGGGGCCAACCAGTTCCATTCGGCTTCATCCACGGCTTCCGCCAGTTCAGCTCTTAAATCACTCATGTTAAGGGGTTAGGTGGTAGGAAGGGGGGACAGGAGATGAGGGTGTAGGGGACAGGGAAACAAGGAGACCAACCAACCCTCAACAATTCTCTCTTATCATTTAGAACTCCAATTTTTCATCGACCTAAAGCATGCAGACTGTTGATGATGTCCGCACAGCGGTTTGTGATAGATTCCAACTCCTCGCGATCGGTGGATTGGGGACAGGGAATCACCTCTCCAATCCGCACAGTCACAGGAACCGGACGGGGTACCGCAAATCCTTTGCGAAAAATAGCGTGGGTTCCCCAGAGAGAAACCGGGAGCAATGGTGCTTGAGCTTTAGCAGCAATCAGTGCTGCGCCAAGTTTTGGATCGATGACTCGCCCATTCGAAGTTCGGGTCCCGGTAATAAAGACACCCGCTGCCCAACCCTGCTCTAGGGAAGCCAGCGCCGCACGAATGGCAGTGCGATCGGCAGAACCTCGTTTTACTGGATATGCCCCATAAAGGCTGATGGCTTGTTTCAAGACTGGAATTCGGAACAGCTCTTCTTTCGCCATGTAAGCGACTGGCCGCTGAACGGCGCAAGAAAGAATGGGCGGATCAAAATCGCTGGCGTGGTTGCTCACAACAATGAGCGGACCATTCTGGGGCACATTCTCCGCTCCATACACTCGACCGCGAAGGTAGATATGTAGCAGGGGACTAACAACCGACCACTTAAACAGGTGGTAAAGCACAAGGCTACTAAAAGGTTCCCGGTCTTGACTCATTTTGGGTAATTTTCGTTCTTTATTCGTGGTTCAGCAAAACCGACAGCTAATCGTTCTAGACGACAGGCCCTAAGGTAAGTCTGCGATCGTTTCCACGTTCTCCAACGTTAAGCCTGGACAGGTTCGCTTAATGATGCCAACTAAAACTTTGCCCGGGCCAACTTCTATCACTCGTTCAATTCCTTCTTCGGGCAGCCGGAGGAAATCTCACGCCAACGGACAGTTCCAGTCATTTGGCGACTAAGACGATCTTTCAAAATAGCGGCATCAGTTGCAGGAGATGGGTCCACATTAGAAAGGACCGGGACCTCACCGGACTTAAAGGTTGCTGCATCCAATGCCTCCTGAAATTTTGCGGCAGCTTCAGCCATGAGGGGAGAGTGAAAGGCACCGCTAACATTCAACTTCAGCGCTCGTTTTGCTTTGACTTTGCCCAGAATGGCTTCAACTCCCTCAGGTTTGCCAGAAATTACGACCTGACCAACATTGTTATCGTTCGCCAAAACAACATCCGGAGTTTCTTGGAGTTGCTGCTCTAGCTGTTCGCGATCGAATCCCAGTAAGGCTGCCATCATTCCCTCGGAAGCGCTGTCCATCAGCTCAGCCCGTTCTTTAATAAGCTGAAGACCAGTTTTGAAATCAAACACCCCAGCAGCATAGAGGGCAACGTATTCGCCCAGACTATGTCCAGCAACAAAGTCTGGGGTTTGTCTACGCTGCTTTAGAAAATCAACCAAAATACTCTCAACCACATATAAACAGGGTTGGGTGTAGAGGGTGCGAGACACCTTATCTTCTTCACTCTGGCAGATCTCAACAACAGACCAGCCTAAAATTTTTCAGCTTGCTCTAATTTTTCTGACGCCTCAGGCAAATCAAATAAATCTTTGCCCATCCCAACGGTCTGTGAACCCTGCCCAGGAAACACCCAAACTGTCTTACTCATTCTCTCAACATCCCAACTACAGCAGTCCTAATCATCCAAGAAATTAGAGGGCTTCGTGAAAAGATTTCCTACGGCAGCCTTTTCACAATCCATAGAGGATCTCTGGTGAATACAGCGATCCTCTACATTTGCTTTGGTCATTTTACAAGCTTGAAGCACTCCACAGTAGCGCGATAGTGAGCTGACCTACCGTCCCCACTGAAAAATAGCTGCGCCCCAGGTTAACCCCGCACCAAAACCAGAGGTCACGATCGTATCACCAGGTTTAATGGTTCCCTGACGGACCTCTTCATCCAGAGCCAGAGGGATAGATGCAGCAGAGGTATTACCGTATTTTGCCAGGTTGCTAATAATTTTTCGCGGGAAATTTTAAGGCGATCGCCCACTGCATCCAGAATTCGTTGGTTTGCCTGGTGCAGCAGCAGCCAGTCGATTTCTTCAACGCTAAGATTCGCCCGGAATAGCACTTTCTCAATTACTTCAGGCACTCGCCGAACGGCAAAGCGGTAGACCTCCTGCCCATTCATCGTGATGGGATGAAAACGTCCCTGCCCAATGGTGATATCCTCAACCATCTCCTTTGGTTGGGGTTGAAACGCTAGATTCAGATAATGGTTTTGAGTGCCATCACTCCGAAGTTCAAAGCCAAGTAAACGATCGCAGTTATTTGCCTGAAGCACAACCGCGCCCGCTCCATCGCCAAACAAAACACAGGTACGCCGATCAGACCAGTCCACCCAGCGGGATAGAACATCGGCTCCAATCAACAAAATATTTTGATAGACCCCTGTGCGAATGAATTGAGCGGCTGTAACCAACCCAAACACAAAACCGGAGCAGGCAGCCGTCAAATCAAAAGCAACCGCCTTCGTTGCTCCTAAATCTGCCTGTATCAGTCCGGCAGTGCCAAACAGGTCATCGGGTGTAGACGTTGCCAGCAGAATCAGATCCAAGTCTAGTGGCGTTAATCCCGCCATATCGATCGCACCTCGAGCCGCCTTTGCTGCAAGCATTGCGAGAGATTCTGTAGGAGAAGCCAGTCGCCGCTGACGAATCCCTGTTCGAGATGCAATCCATTCGTCCGATGTCTCGACAACTCGGCTTAGCCCATCATTGCCAAGCGAGTTAGCTGGTGCTGCTGAGCCGCTACCAGTAATTGCAATGCCTAACCCTGTCTGTTCCAATGTCCTTCTCCGTCGGCTGCTGCGTATCCGGTCAGTGAGAGTCGCGATCGCTTGAGTTGCTTAATTCGATCGAAGGAACCTTAGTTGCCTTCATTCGAACCAAACTACTTATCGGTTGGATGACTACTCACAACTGATTCTGGGTTGCCCTGCTGGTACTTAGCTTGAATCCGCTCCAATACCTGATTTTCAACGGCTTCCCTGGCAAGGCGAACCGCATTAAAGATGGTAGGAGCTTGAGAGCTTCCATGACTGATAATGCAAACCCCATCAACCCCCAGCAACAGCCCACCGCCATGCTCCGCATGATCCATCCGTTGCTTAATGCGTCTCAGATTAGGTTTGAGCACAGACACACCAATCTTGCCGCGCACGCCCTGAGGAAGCTCTTCCCGGAGGATTTGCAGCGCCACCTCACCGACAGCCTCCGCAAATTTAAGCAAGACATTCCCAACAAAGCCATCGCAAACCACAACATCAAAGTTTCCTGTGAGAACATCCCGTCCCTCGGCATTTCCAACAAAGGGAACCTGAGGATTTTCTTGCAGAAGCTGATGGGTCCGCAGCGCTAATTCATTACCTTTACTGGACTCTTCGCCAATATTTAGGAGTCCTACCTTCGGCTCGGCCACACCCAGAACATACTGGGAGTACATCGTTCCAAGGAAGGCAAACTGCTCCAGAAACTTAGGGCGGCAGTCTACGTTTGCTCCCACATCCAGGATAATGACCGGCTTTCCTGGAATCATCGTTGGCAACACGGCACCGATCGCTGGACGATCGATCCCAGGAAGACGTCCGAGCCTCAGTAAAGCCGCCGCCATCGCTGCCCCTGAATGCCCAGCAGAAACAACTGCATCTGCCCGCTTCCTCTTAACCAAATCCATCGCCACATTGATGGACGCCTTGGGTTTCCGCCTCAGAGCCCCAATGGCTCCTCGTGCATTTCTATTGTGCCCTCAGCCGGAACAATTTCTAGTGATGAAAGACTACTCGGTTGCCCAACAGAAGCCTTAATCTGCTCTGGATCACCAACCAGAAGCACATCAACCCCCAATTCTTCTGTTGCTCTAATCGCTCCAGCGACAATTTCTGCGGGGGCGTGATCCCCACCCATTGCATCGATCGCTATTCGTGCCCGCGTTGATCCCATTAGTCAAAGTTATAGAAGCCTTACAAATTCTACCAGATGGTCTTCTCTCTAGGGAACTGAAACGAGTTATCGATGACTAAATATGGCTTGACTAAAGCCCTAACCTTCTAGTAGAAACAGCTTTTGTTAAGGATGGGTCGAGCTACTGGCTGGCTGCGAACCAACCGTGGAGTGATCGAGTAAAGACACAGAGCGGACTGGAGAAGACTGGCTAAGCCCTAACAGTATGAGGCTAAGAGCGAAAATGCTAGCTTCCAACGTTTTTACAAACTCAGAGCGTCCCGCGTGCATAGTCGTTTTTACTTCAGGGTGAGGAGTAATTAAGGAGTAACTAAATGATCACTATAGGATTTCTCTTATCAGGGATATATCAACCATTAGTAAGAGGTTTAGACGTCCTCAATGTTAATCCCTGTAAAAAGCTTACTCGATAGGGGCATTCTTAAAAAGCAGCAATCTCCTCACACTCCTCTACTCTACCTCATCCAAAATAATTCCCTCGTGCATCTACATCACACGCGATTTTACCGGACTATTGCTTTATTGCTGGCGCTGGGCCTACCTGCTTGCCAACGCGGAGAAACTCAGCTGGTTCGTCCCGCTCCTCTTCCTCAAGATGAACGCATTCAGGTCTACACCAATCACAATCCCGCGTCTAGTTATGCTGAGCCTTACCGCAAGCAAACCCGAGTCGGCGATGACCTGGAGCAGAAAATTGTAGAAACCATCTCTACTGCCCGTTCAACGATCGACGTAGCCGTTCAAGAATTCCGGTTGCCCAAGATTGCCGAAGCTCTGAGCGAACGCCGTAAAGCAGGGGTTAAGGTGCGCGTCATTTTGGAAAATACCTACTCTCGCCCCTTTGGTGAATTTACCCCTGAAGAAGTGGCAAAACTGCCAGATAGGGAGCGCGATCGCTTCAACGAATTTCGCCGCCTGGTAGACCGAAACGGGGACGGTCAGGTAAGCCAGGAAGAAATTAATCAGGGGATGCCTTAATCATGCTTGATCGAGCCAACATTCCCCGTATTGACGATACTGCCGATGGTTCCTCTGGCAATCAACTGATGCACCACAAGTTTGTTGTGGTTGACGAGCGCCTGTTAATCGTCACCTCAGCTAACTTTACTCCGAGTGACGTTCATGGCGACTTCAAATCTCCTGCAAGTCAGGGCAACGCCAATAATCTTTTGAAGATTGATAGTCCGGAGCTAGCAGCGCTGTTTACGCAAGAATTTAACTTGATGTGGGGTGACGGTCCTGGAGGAAAGCCGGACAGCAAGTTTGGAGCAAAGAAGCCCTTTCGTCCTGTACGTCAGGTAAACATTGGATCCACGCTGGTAGAGGTGCAGTTTTCTCCCACCAGTTCCACGATTCCCTGGGACCGCAGCACGAATGGTTTGATTGGCAAAACGCTAGGCACCGCCACCAAATCTATTGAAATGGCGCTCTTTGTCTTCTCAGACCAACAGCTCGTCAACCTGCTAGAACCCGTTCACGAAAAGGGCGTTGAGATTCGGACACTGATTGAGCCTGAGTTTGCCTACCGTTCCTACAGCGAAGGGTTAGACATGTTGGGCATTACGCTAACGGATGATTGTAAAACTGAGGCGGGAAATCATCCCTGGCAGAATCCCATCGCCACGGTCGGCGTTCCCCGCATGCCTCCTGGTGATTTGCTGCATAACAAGTTTGGAATTGTAGATCAGCAAACGGTCATTACAGGCTCCCACAATTGGACAAACGCGGCAAATTCCGGTAACGACGAGACGCTGCTGATTGTTCATAGCCCTGTCGTAGCGGCTCACTATCAGCGGGAGTTCGATCGCCTCTACACGAACGCCATTCTTGGCATTCCACCCGCGATTCGGAAAAAGGCAGAGGCTCAGGCAAAACAGTGCCCACCATCCAGAACGGTTTCTGCCAAAGCAACTCCGCCCGCTGAATCCCTTGAGAACCATCCAGCTTCATCGCATCGATCGCGTGGTCATTCCCGCCATCGCTCTGATAGTCAGAGAACCGATACCCAGAGAACCGAGGATACAACCCAAAACTCGTCTGACAATCCAGCGGCAGCATCTGGCCCTACAAAGAAGACCGACTCAGCACGATCAAATCAACTGGTGAATTTGAATACCGCTACCCAGGCTGAACTGGAAGCGCTACCAGGTGTAGGCCCAGGATTAGCAAGACGAATTATTGCCGCTCGTCAGCAGCACCCCTTTAGCTCCCTTCAGGATCTGGATCAGGTTTCTGGCGTTGGCCCAAAACTCCTGAAAAAGTTAGAAAGCCAGGTGACGTGGTGAAACTATGACTCAATTGCCCGATCAAAATTGAACGGTCGGAGATAAATTGTGGAAAAGCCCATAGTTGCTTTAGCTCATAAAATTTCATCGCATGTGCTCACTTCTGCTTTTCATGTTGAAAGGCGAGCGTAGCTGATGGGAGGTTAGCCGCAGAAAGCCTTGAATCTGAGGTCGATCGGCAACTTATTTCTGGAGGCAAATGCCAGAGCCGCTAGCTTCTTTTGTGGAGAGGACGCTTGCTTTATTGGTGGGGTCGTCCATCGAGTGCCGCCACCCACGCGCCGTCCAGGTACTCCCTGTCTGCCTGCGATCGCAGGTTCCATCGACAGAAAAATAAAGCGATAATAGTTAGCCCAATGGTGATTCGTCGCATGGTGTTGGATAGATGCCCGCCTACTCCAGAATCTCAGAAATTGACAAGGGCCAACCAGCGTTAAACCACCTAAGTCATTTACCTCAAACGCAGGTAGCTGATGGATACATATACCTATCTGCTCTGTGATTTCACGGGTTTCCTTCTGTAAGGGCAGTGTAAAGGAGTGTGTCTATTCGCTCCATTCCCTATCATCACTCATCTTCTCGTCTCTCTTTTCCCCTTAATCTTCTGCTTCTGAATCTGCGTCCTAACGACCTTGCAGTTGTTATCCTGTAGAGGAACTCCTCCACAAAATAGACAGTTCTACAGAAACCCATGACTCAACAACCTGCTCGTATCTGCATTTTGGGCGGAGGCTTTGGAGGTCTCTATACAGCGTTGCGGCTAAGTCAGTTGCCCTGGACTAAACAGGAGAAACCTGAGATCGTCCTGGTTGATCGGAATGATCGCTTTCTCTTCTCGCCGCTGCTGTATGAGTTGATGACAGGGGAACTGCAATCGTGGGAGATTGCTCCACCGTTTGAGGAACTGTTAGCAGGAACAGGAGTACGTTTTCATCAGAACCAAGTTTCTGGAGTCGATTTACAGTCTAAGCACGTTCATTTTCAGAATGGACCTGCATTGTCCTATGACCAATTGGTGCTGGCTGTAGGTGGAGACACACCGCTGGATTTTGTCCCTGGAGCAACAGAACATGCGTTTTTGTTTCGTTCCCTTGCGGACGCCTATCGGCTAGAGGAACGGTTGCGAATTCTGGAAGAGTCAGAGGCCGAAAAGATTCGAATCGCAATTATAGGGGCTGGCTATTCAGGAGTGGAGTTGGGGTGCAAACTAGCAGACCGCCTCAAAGACCGGGGCGGATTCGCATCGTTGAACAGGCCGACCAAATTCTCCGTACGTCTGCTGAATTTAACCGGGACGCAGCCACGAAAGCGCTGGAGTCGCGGGGCATCTGGCTTGATTTGGAAACAACGGTAGAGGCAATCGCTGTAGATTCCCTCCTGCTAAATTACAAAGGTAAAGTAGACACAATTCCCGTTGATATTGTGCTGTGGACCGTTGGAACTCGCGTTGCTGACATCATTAATGGCCTTCCCTTGAAAAAGAACTCACGCGGTCAAGTAATTGTTTCACCGACGCTACAGGCGATCGAGCAGCCAGAAGTGTTTGCGCTGGGAGATCTGGCAGACTGCAAAGATGCAGACGGGCAGCAAGTTCCCGGTACGGCTCAAGCCGCAATCCAGCAGGCAGAATATGCGAGTTGGAACCTTTGGGCATCTCTTACCGGACGTCCTCTTCTTCCTTTCCGTTATCAGCATCTTGGGGAAATGATGACATTGGGAACTGACAATGCCACGTTCACTGCTTTGGGTTTGAAGATGGATGGACCATTTGCTCATGTATTTCGGCGATTAGCGTACCTGTACCGGATGCCAACCTTAGAGCATCAGATCAGAGTGGGGGTGAATTGGATTACCCAACCGATTCTTGAGGCGCTCTCATTGCTCGAAAAGTAATGAATCAAGTTTCAAGTAAACCTCAGGTCATCTTTCTCGATGCGGTAGGAACGCTGTTTGGTGTCAAGGGGAGTGTCGGTGAGGTTTATCGCACGATCGCTCATCGATTTGGGGTTGAGGTGCCTGCTGCTGTGTTGAACCCGGCATTTCTACAAAGTTTTCGATCGGCTGGACCTCCTGCTTTTCCAAAAGTAAGTGACCCTGCACAGATTCGTGCAAGGGAATTTGCGTGGTGGTCAGACATTGCGGTTCAGACGCTTAAACAAGCCGCTGTATTTCACCAATTCGCCGATTTTGAAGAATTTTTTACTGAGCTTTACGCTCATTTTGCGACGGCGGAACCCTGGTTTGTTTATCCCGACGTGCTTCCTGCTTTGGAACGCTGGCAAAAATGGGAATTCAACTAGGCGTTTTGTCTAACTTTGACTCCCGGCTCTACGCTGTACTTCGCTCCCTTGGGCTTGAGAATTTTTTTCCTCTGTAACGATTTCCTTCGAAGCTGGAGCCGCCAAACCAAATCCCCAAATCTTTGCGATCGCCCTTCAAAAACACCATTGCGTCCCTGAAGCAGCCTGGCATATTGGCGATAGTTACAAGGAGGACTATCAGGCAGCGCGATCAATTGGCATGCGGGGAATCTGGATAAAAAGAAAAGGATAAGGGATAAAAAGAAAAGGATAAAACTTAGTACATTTATCCTTTATCCTTTACTTTCCTCTTCCCCATGCCCCTGAAGCCATCCCAAATTCTTGCGTTACTCAACGCTAAGCGGGCGGATTTTGAAACCTTTGATAGAGTAGCACTGGAAGCGCTTGAACGATATCGAAAAGCGTTAAGAGAGGCAGCGCAGGAGTCTGCCGATGATTTGATGGAGCGACTAGAACGATACCCCTCCGGAGACCGGGGGCAGAACCGCTAGAGCCATCTGAAAATCATCCCAATTGGGTAATTCCTTCTGGGCTAGTCTGGCAGAGCCGCGAGCACAGCCATCAATGGGTGCGCGATCATCTAACGGGAGTCTCAACCTTTGCAGTGGATGGGTCTCAGGTTTACCCTGGCAAAGACCTTTCGATTCCGGTGGCTCTGATTCAAATTGGCTGGTTTGAGAATTTCCATACCTTGGATGGTCAGTACGAGAAAGACATTGAGGTGGACGTGATGACGCCAAACGACCTCAAAGTGAGCAGCAGCGGGGAGCCGGTAGACCGCGCTGTGAATATGCGCAGATTTGGGATGGAGGTTGAACGATTAATTCGCTACATGAAGGAGCGGACGGGCCACTGCAACTGTCTGGCATTCTTTGATGGGTCGCTGGTGGTCACGTTTGCTGAAGCGTTTGATGAGGAAACGCGCCGATTTTACCTGGATTGTGTGGTTCGGCTGATTCAGGCGAGTGAACACTATCGCATTCCCTTAGTTGGATACATCGATACCTCCTACGCACGGGATTTAACCGTAATGCTGCAACGGTTATATTCACTGCCAGAGGTCACGTCGATTCATGATGCGCCTCTGCTCTGGAAGCTGATGCAGTGGGGCGATCGCACTCCTCTGTTTCGATGTCAGCGATCGGGAATTCTCCAAAATATCCCACTCCCATCTCCGATCAGCTCGCGTTCACCTATTTGAAAACCCATGAAGGCCCACCTGTTCGCCTGGAAATCCCTACCTGGATCTACGATGCTGGGCTTTATGAACAGGTGATTGACTGGGTTCGCTGTGAGGTAATAGTTGGCGGCGGCTATCCCTATGTGATTGAAACCGCCGACCAAACTGCCGTATTGAAAGCAGACGATCGACAGATGTTCTATCGCCTTCTACAGGAGTGGGCAGACGAGGAGAACTTGAACCTCCGTCTGTCCCGCAAGATGGTCAGCAAGGCTAGACGACGGTGAGAAAGAATTAGGAATCAAGCATGAGAATTCTTAATTCCTAATTCTTAATTCTTTCCCGCGCCCTGTTCTCAAAACTTAAATACAGCCCAATCAGGTTTTCGGTAGTAGTGGGTCATGTCATCAAACTTCTGTAGTTCAGCCCGATGAACCCAGAAATCCTGCGTTTCACCATCGAGCCACTGTTGGTTCAAATCGGTGAAATGGTTGCCGAGAATCGGAAGATCTTCGGCTTGAGGAATGGTGCCAAAGTAGCCCAGGGTGACGTGAGGGGTAAAGTAGTATTGCTGTTCAATACCCAAGCCAATCAGATCACGATTTTGATAGACAGCGCGACGAAACTTGAGGATCCGATCGTAGGAATATTCTTCGGTGGGCACAAGGCAGAGGGCAACGGCACGTGTCATCACCATTAGCCCAATCGCCTGAAACTGAATGGGTTTCCCTTCGCTTAGGGGTGAGCACTGCTGGAAAATGCTGCCAATGCACTGCTGAAGCTGTGCCTCAAAATCGGGCTTTTCTTCTGTCGCGGCGCGGTAGGCGCTGTCCCAAATCAGGTCAGCCAGAGTTAGATGGAAACTCTCAGGCGGCACTGGAGCAAAGAACTTGGGACCTAATTGCTGAAGAAGCTTTTGCTGATAGTACTTCAGCCTTTCATAAAGAGCCGTATTTTCAGAGTCATTGCTGCCCGTCGGTGTCACGATCGTATAGCCAGGAAACGGAACTGGCTGCCGTCCCTGATCGAGGTGCGGGCGAAACTTGGGCGACTCCTGAATATACTGCACCTGGTTTTGATACGTTTCTGGTAGAACCAAGCGCATTGCCCGATTTAGATAAGTCTGATAATTCTCGTCCAATTTCGATCGCCTCGCAAAGCAACTTACAGATTCTAATGGTCCTTCTTCCAGTCTGGCAGGACTGATAGGACAATACAATTACACAAAAGGGCGGAGGGTATTCTAAGTGCCAATTTATCTCTATTGGGGTGAAGATGAGTTTGCGATCGCCCGTGCGGCGAAAGCCCTTCGTCAGCGTGTTCTAGATCCAGACTGGAGTAGCTTTAATTTTGACAAAATTCCTCCTGAACAGCCAGATGCGGTGGTCCAAGGCTTGAACCACGCCATGACCCCGCCCTTCGGCATGGGCCATCGTCTGGTGTGGTTGATCAATACTACCCTCTGCCAGCGCTGTCCTGATAGTCTACTGACCGAACTAGAACGGACCCTGCCCACAATCCCTGAAACAAGCGTTTTGCTGTTGACTAGCCCCACTAAACCTGACGGACGGCTAAAGTCTACCAAGCTTCTGCAAAAGTACGCTGAAATTCAGGAGTTTTCGCTTATTCCGCCGTGGAAAACGGATTTATTAATGAAGCAGGTACGGCAGGTCGCTCAAGATGTGGGCGTTAAGCTAACAGAGGGCGCGATCGAGCTACTGGCAGAAGCCGTTGGCAGTGATACCCGCCAGCTCTATGGAGAATTGGAAAAGCTGCGGTTATATAACGGGAACGCAAAACAGCCAGTGGATGAAGCAGCGATCGCGACGCTTGTTACCACAAGCACCCAAAGCGCTTTGCAGCTTGGAGCCGCCATTCGTCAAGGACAAACCGCCACGGCCCTTGACCTGATTACCGATCTTCTACGCCAGAACGAACCTGCCCTTGTGATTGTGCGGAGCCTGGTAACCCAATTTCGGCGGTGGACCTGGGTGAAGTTGATGGTGGAGTCGGGAGAACGGGATGAGCGAACGATCGCGCAAGCAGCGGAAATCGACAACCCAAAGCGTCTTTATTTCTTGAAAAAGAAGTAGATGCCCTATCTTTACCTAAACTGCTCCAAACCCTTTCAGTCCTGTTGGAACTAGATGCCAGCCTCAAACGTGGGGGTGATGAACTGGCCACGATGCAAACCGGAATTGTGGAGCTGTGTGAGTTGTGTCGATCAAGTAGGTGACGAGTAATGGGTAATAGGTGATAGCTATACATCCGCTACATCCGTTACAAAGCCGCTGGCTGGTGGTGTAGCTTTCTAACGTGTAGGGACCGTTCACCACAATGTCCGTTGGAGGAGTGCCCGTGCCCCAGGTTGAAAGGAATTTAAGGTTGCCTTGCGGAATCTTTTGTCTGTACTGCTTCGCGCAATTTATGAGCAGGCAAAATGGCAGCTCCGGCTGCCCGCAGGAAAGGGGCAAACGGCTCTGGCAGAATAAATTCCACCTGGCGATCGTTGATTTTCTTTGCTTTGGGCAGTTCTTGCTTCGTGCCAATTCGCAATGTATCCCTTACACCTGTCGGGATTTTTTCGTTCAGGTAAACGTCGTTGTAAGTAAACACCACATCATCGGCAGTCAGTGGGTGTCCGTCCGACCACTTCAGCCCTTCGCGTAGGGTGAACGTAAAGCGGAGCTTGTCATCAGAAATTTTCCAACATTCTGCCAATGCTGGAATGATGTTAGCCGTGATGCCGTTTTGATCGACTAACCCCTCATAGGTGAGGTCAAAAATGCTGGGATAGGAATCGTTGAGGGCGTAGTTGAAGGTTTTGGGTCGGTGGTAGAGCTGGCGATTAACTGAGGCACCTGAGCTGCTTGAGTCCGAAAATCCTGAGGGTTGCAGGCAGTCAGGACGATCGCGCCGAACAGCACCAATGTTGCCCAAACAATTCGCCTACAAAAACAGGAAATTCCGCTCGCCATACATCGAAGCACTCAAACAGACGACTAATCAACAATATGCAAATCCTGGATATTCCAGAGGGCACCGCCTAACTCTGGGTACTGAACGCCTTCGACCCGATCGCGCACAGCCGCCATAATTCGTTCGACCACCAGGGGAATCCAGGGCACATTTTCCTGGGTAAGCTGCTGGATTTTGGCGTAGATGACCTTGCGCTTGGCGTCATCCAACTCCTGCGCCCCTTCAATAAACAGATTGCCAATTTCTGCCTCCCAATCTGCTACCACACGCCCTTCGATCGGAGGCTTACCCGGTAGGGGTGGTTGGTTGAAGTTATGGGAGGAACCATTTGGGGACCAGATGTTTGAACCATCATTCGGTTCACGGGAACTGCCCATGGCCAGCACATAGGCATCCCAATCGAGGGAATTGTCCAGCTTGTCAATTAAGACATTGAAGTTAATGGGGTTCAAATCCACCTGCATCCCAATCTTGGCCAGATCTTGCCTAATTTGAGAAATTAAGGCTTCCCGGATATTGTTTCCGGCATTGGTCATTAAGGTAAACCGGACTCGATTGCCGTCTGAATCAAACAGTTGCCCTCTGGAATTGTACTTGAAGCCTGCATCCAGCAGTAGCTGTTTGGATTTTGCCAGGTCGTAGTTGTAGACCTTTAAGCCCTGCTCAGGTGAGAGGTAGTAGGGACTTTGGGGAATCAGGGTGGAGTTGATGAGGGTTCCCAGGCCACGATAGATCGTGTTATTCATGCGGTTGCGATCGATCGCGTAGGCAACCGCCTGCCGGAACGACACATTGTTGAACCAGCGAGATTTGACCGGGTTCACAAGGGGACGACCATTACGCTTGCCCTGGCTCAGGTTGAATGCCATGAAGGTGGTAACAGGTCGAGGCCCGCCCACAAGCAGTGTGAATTTGCCTCGCTTTTCCTCGTGTTTGAGCAGCGTAAAGTCTTCAGGACGAATCGGCTCTGAGATGTCCAAACCACCGGAGCGAAACTGTATCAGTGCTGTATCCCGGTTCTCGACGACGCTCCAGATAATTCGCTCAATATAGGGTTGTGGTTGGCTCTTCGCATCCTTGCGCCAGTAGTAGGGATTCCGGCGAAAGATGACCCGCTGACTGCTGACATAGCCATCCAGCACATAGGGACCATTGCAGATGATATTTCTTGGGTTGGTGTCGGTTCCCCACTTTGAGAAGAACAGTGGGTTGCCATCGGCTCCTTTCTTCTCAACCGATTCCTGTAGCGCATGTTTCGGCAGGATTGGAATTCCGGTTGTTCTCAGGAAAGGGGCAAACGGCTCCGGAGTAGTAAATTCAACGTGGCGATCGTCCACTTTACGAACGCTCGGCAGCAGACGCTTTTTCCCAATTCGCAGAACATCCTGAATATCCGTTGGAATTTTGGGATTCAGATAAATGTCCTGGTAGCTGAATACGATATCATCGACGGTGAGTGGGCCCATCTGACCACTTCAAGCCATCCCGTAACGTGAACACAATTCGCTTTTTATCTGGCGAAATTTCCCAAGATTCTGCCAGTTCAGGTTCAATGGCTCCTGTCAACCCGTTTTCTGTAATTAGCCCCAAATAAACGAGTCCAAAAACATTGGGAGATTCGTTGCTCAGCGCATAGTTAAACGTTTTGGGATCGCTGAGGGTCCAATCCACCAGTTGCGGAACCTGCGCGGCTGAGGTTCTAAACTCATTCGGATTGCAAGCAGTCAAAACGATCGCGCTGACCAAAACCAGGAGCACCTGGAGGCAATATCGAGAAAGACGGGAGACAAGGGACATAGGTTAGACGAAGTGGAGCCTTTTCGCATCATAGTCTAAACCTTCCCGACCCCAGCAGCAGAGGTTTGGATTAGTTTTATCTACGAGCGATTGGTGAGATCTCATGGTTGAGTGTGTGAAACTGATGAATGAGTCCCTAGACGTTGTGCTTAAGTTGCTGGAACTTGTACACACCTTAAACGTTCTCTAACGTATCCTCCCTGCGCGATTTAATGTCCTCTAATCCTTTACTGTCGCTGAATTACGAGCCAGCTCTGGAACTGCTCGGTGACGATTACTACGATTTGGTTGCTGCGGCTGAGTTCCCAACGCACATTCTGCGCTTTCGTAATGACGAGCTGCTGCCGACGCTGGGACTGGATCCCAAAACCGTGAGTGATGCAGATTTCATTGAAGCATTTGGCAAGTTTCAGGGACCGCGCCCGTTCCTGGCGTTGCGCTATCACGGCTACCAGTTTGGTGAATACAATCCCGCTCTGGGCGATGGCAGAGGCTTTCTCTACGGTCAGGTGCGCGGTGTTGATGGCAAACTGTACGACTTGGGCACCAAGGGGTCGGGAACGACTTCCTATTCCAGGGGTGGGGATGGCCGATTGACGCTTAAAGGCGGCATGCGGGAAGTGATTGCGGCGGAAGCGTTGCATCGGGCAGGCGTTCGCACCTCTCGCTGTCTCAGCTTAATTGAAACCGGGGAGTCGCTATGGCGGGGCGATGAGCCATCCCCACACGATCGTCGGTCATGGTCCGCTACAGCCGATCGCACATCCGGTTTGGCACCTTTGAGCGGCTTCACTACTTCCAGCGCAAGGATCTCATTGCGATTCTGCTGGATCACGTGATTGAGCACTATTATCCGCATCTTGCCAATCAGCGCGATCGCTATACCCGTTTCTATGCTGAGTTGGTGCAGCGAGTTGCAGACCTGGTTGCTCAGTGGATGGCGGCTGGCTTTTGCCATGCTGTGCTAAATACAGACAATATGTCCATCACAGGGGAGAGTTTTGATTACGGTCCCTATGCCTTCATTCCCACCTACGATCTGCGGTTCACGGCTGCCTATTTTGACTATTTTGGCCTATACGCCTACGGCAATCAACCCGCCATCTGTCACCAAAATTTGGAGAGGCTGCAACATCCGCTAGAGTGGGTAATAGCGCCTCAAGACCTGGAAGCAGGGCTGGCCGGATTTTGGGATCACTATCGTGCATCCTATCGGCAGCGAATGCTTAGAAAGCTGGGCTTTGAAGGGCTAGAAACCCCAGAAACAGAGGAGTTACTGAAGATAACGCTTCAGTTTCTAAACGAAACAGAAACCAGCTATCACGGGTTCTTTTCTGAATTAGCCGATCAATTCTCCGAAAGTTGGCGAGAGGATATGGGCAACATTTTCAATCAGATTTCTATTTCGAATCAGGAGCTTTCGACACGTTGGGATCAGTGGAAGATCCTTTATTTCAATTGTTTGCTAAACACGCCGAATGAGGACACGAAGCCAATTGCCGATCGCCTCCGGCAAAACAATCCGAAAACGGTGCCCATTCGCCCTCTAATTGAAGAGGCTTGGCAACCCATTTCTGAAGCAGACGATTGGACCAAATTCTACAGCCTGATTGACCGAATTAGAGCGAACTAGTGAGTAATCGTGATATGCAAGTATCTCCCCCTGCTATCAACTCCCAGGCTGTTTGTTCGAATGGCTGATTATCGAGATGTTTCTGAAATTGTTCGCTACTACAGCAACAACCGATTATTTCTCACGCCTCTAGAACCCAACAGACCTGAAGAATTTTTTACAGAAAAGTTTTGGCGATCGCAGGTTGAGCGAAATCAAATTGAATTCAATTACGACCAGTCGCTGAGGCTCTTTATTTTTGATCAAACGGCCCCCAAAACAGTCATTGGAATTATTAATTTCACCCAGTTCTCAAGGGGTTCCTTTCAAGCCTGCGTTGTTGGCTATAGTCTTGCAGAATCAAAACAGGGCCAGGGATTCATGCAAGAAGCTTTAAGTGCAGCCATTCATTTTGTATTCACAGGACTAAACTTCCACCGCATCATGGCAACCTACATGCCACGTAATCAGCGAAGCGGAAATTTATTAAGAACGCTTGGTTTCACGGTAGAAGGATACGCCAGAGATTACCTACAAATTAATGGAAAATGGGAAGATCATATCTTAACAAGTTTGATCAATCCGAACTGGAAAGACTGAAAACACTAAATTATGAATTAAAAATTCAAACCGCTTCCTTTTCAAGGCTTAATTCATAACTCCTAATTCATAATTCTCAATTCTTAGTTTCTATTACCTATTACCATTAACCAGTTGATTCTCAATTCATAATTCTCAATTCATTTGCCATGTCTTTTTCCGGAACTACGATTGCTGCGATCGCGACTGCCATTGTTCCAGAGCAGGGCAGCGTTGGAATTGTGCGCGTGTCAGGGCCAGAGGCAGTGGCGATCGCTCGCACACTCTTCCAAGCACAGGGTAGACAGGTATGGGAAAGCCATCGCATTCTCTATGGGTTTGTCCGACATCCTGAAACTCAACAAGTCATTGATGAAGCGTTGCTTTTACTCATGTTAGCTCCCCGTTCTTACACCCGCGAGGATGTGGTGGAATTCCACTGTCATGGCGGTATTATGGCTGTACAACAGGTGTTGCAGCTATGCGTAGAACAGGGAGCGCACCTGGCCCAACCAGGAGAATTTACCCTACGGGCTTTTCTCAACGGACGGCTGGATTTAACACAGGCAGAAAGTATTGCCGATCTAGTAGGGGCACGATCGCCCCAGGCGGCTCAGTTTGCCCTTGCCGGACTGCAAGGCAAACTGGCTCATCCCATTCGCCAACTTCGCACTACTTGCCTGGACATTCTGGCAGAGGTAGAAGCCCGCATTGACTTTGAGGATGATTTACCGCCCCTAGATGAAGCCGAAATCCAATCACAGCTGAAACAGGCGCTTGCGGACGTTACTCAAATTTTGGAAACCGCCGATCGGGGAGAACTGTTGCGAACTGGGCTAAAAGTGGCCATTGTGGGCCGTCCGAATGTGGGTAAGTCTAGTTTGCTCAACGCCTGGAGCCGAAGTGATCGCGCCATTGTTACCGAACTTCCCGGTACGACTCGTGACGTGGTGGAGTCGCAGCTTGTGGTGGGGGCATTCCCATTCAGGTGCTGGATACAGCGGGCATTCGGGAAACAGAGGACACAGTAGAAAAGATTGGTGTGGAGCGATCGCGCGCCGCTGTCAAGACTGCTGATTTGGTTTTATTTGTGATCGACGCCCAAGCAGGTTTTACAGAAGCCGATACAGAGATTTATGAGCAGGTGCGACGTCGCCCCTGATTCTTGTCATCAACAAGGTGGATTTGGCAAAAGCCCCACAGCAAGATTCTTTCTCAGGACTTCATAACGTCGTCGAAACTGCGGTAGCCCTCAATCAGGGAATTGACGCTTTAGAACGGGCAATTCTAGCAACCGTCCATTCAGGCAAAGCCCAAGCCGCCAACCTTGATATTGCCATTAATCAACGTCAGAAGGCAGCATTGATACAAGCCAGCAAATCTCTGGAGCAAGTGTTGGCAACTATCGGCGATCAGCTTCCCCTCGACTTTTGGACAATCGATTTGCGCAGTGCGGTTCAAGCCCTTAACGAGATTTTGGGAGAAGACGTAACAGAATCGGTTCTGGATAGAATTTTTAGCCGCTTCTGTATTGGGAAGTGAATCAGGAAGGTGGTAGGCGGTAGGTGGTAGGAAATAAGCAATGGGGTCAGGGATCAGGAGTCAGGGGTCAGGGGTTCAGTTTGAAGGTTGAAGGGACCGTCGTTTCTTCATCCAGAACCGAAACCCTTGCCAGATAACTAGAGCACCAATTAAGGGAACCAGGATAAGTGCAAGTTTGGGCAGAGCGATCGCCAGTAAAGACAGGATTACGGCTCCCAGAAGTTCCAGCGTTGTCACAATGAAGTTACCAAAACCACCCGTGGTCAGGGTTGACGTTAATCGTGAAGTACCCGTTAGACCTTTAATTGCCGCGGCTGTTCCGCCACCGGCCACAACCGCCAAGCTCCATTGCAGAAACGGATCGAGATGGGTCGCAAATGACGCCGTAATTAATGTTCCGGCGATCACGGAAGCGGGCAACGCAATGACATCCATCAAATGATCGAGCCACGGGATATAGTACATCAGCGTCTCTGCTAGAACAGCGATCGCAAACGCTTCTAAAGCGGGATAGGTGCCTACCCACTCCAAATCAGGCGAGATGGGAAAATGACCAAAGACCGCTGCAACGCTCAACGCCAGAAAAGGAATCAGTAATCTGAATCCAGAGGCCGCACTCAACGCCAGACCAATACAGAGGCTAATAACAGTTTCCATGGTTTTATTTGGAGGCTATAGGTGAAGCGATCGCCACATTTATCCTGCTTCTTCCTTTATGCTGCCAGTTTATTCATTTTTGCAGGTAGGGCTTTCATCTACGGTTTACCCGATACTCCCTATTCGCAACTTATTCAACCAGCGTAATCCTTATCAAACACTGGCGATCGTCCCATCCGGCATTGTTGCACCTTCCAGGCTTGTTTGGTTCAGATTAACCTCGCTCAAATTGGCTCCATAAAGATTTGCCCCCGCCAAATTAGCCTTCTTTAAGTTGGCTCCGCGAAGATTCGCTCCCTGCAAGTTTGCATCGGTCAGGTTTGCCCGATTCAGTGAAGCTCCCTTAAATTAACGCCACCTAAATCCGCTCCGGTAAGGTTTACCCGGCTCAGGTTAGCCCATGTAAAACTTGCCTCTGCAAGGATCGCCTCGCTTAAATCGGACTCAACAAGATACGCGCCAGTGAAATTAGCTTCCAGCAAACTGGCTTTGTGCAGATTCACTCGGTACCCATGCGATCGACTTGCTTCTGCACGATAAAGGTTAGCTCGGTTTAAATTGGTGCGATTCAGATTGGCAGCGATTAGCATTGCCTCACTCAAGTCCATGCGCTGTAAATCCGCATTATCCAAATTTGCTTCCCGTAAATTGATTCCCCGGATCTCAGCCCCAATCAAGTTGGCACCACACAGCCCCGCACCTTGCATTCTTGCGCCTCGCAGGTCTGCGCCAAGCAGATTGACATCATTCAGGTCCGCATCCAAAAGGTTAGCCCAGGTAAGCGTTGCATTTGATAATTCAGCCTGGTTAAGGACAGCATCTTTCAGTTCGGCAAGGCTGAGATAAGCTCTGCTCAAGATTGCTCCTGTTAAATCCGCAGCAACAAGCTTGGTTCCAGCAAGATGCGCTCCCCAGAGGTTGGTGTGGCTTAAATCAATTCCCGTCAAATCAGCCTTGCTCAGGTCAGCTTCGCTTAGATCCGGCGTTATTTGGGGATATTCAGTCCGCCACTGTTTCCACTGGTTTACACCCTGCCTTAATTGTGCAAGATGCTCCACATTTGCCATGATCCTATTCCTTGCGGTTATTTCCAGGGTGTTCTCGACCAGAGATATTTTCCATTGTCTCAACGACTGCTCGTGAGGCCGCAATAATATCCCGTTCCTCGCCACCCAAATAAAGCCGCCCAAAACTACCAACCGCAGAGATTTGCAGAATGTTGATCATGGCAGCTTTTTCTGCTTCGTTCGCGGCTAGAGCAGCGTAAGCAGCAGGTTCCACTTCAAATACATAAAGGGTTTGGCCCGACAATATCATTTGTCCACGACGGTTGCGGTTGATGAGTTGAGTGTGGTGGGGATCAATATTTCGAATGATTTGGCTAGAGAGAACACGCGGCTTAAGGCAGTCCTGACGCCGAACACCCAACGCTGCCAGAATCGCCTTTCCAGCCGCTTGAGTTTCTCCCTGATTGCTGGAATGAATTTCGAGTAGACCGTACAACCGCTCAACAACCAACACGCCTGGACGAACAACCGCCGCTTTGAGGGCAACATCAGTAATGCGATTAATTTCAATGCCAGGGGAGACTTCTATCCATAGAGACGCATCTCCTGGCAGGGGCAGAAAGCCTAGTGCTACAGTCCCCAAATAAGCGGCGTGTTGAGGTTGCAGACGATCAATATAAACGTAGCTGCGGAGGTCGATACCCAAAGTATTTATCAATCTTGAAAAGCTAGACCAGTATACGCTTTCGCGACGGGCAGAGGCTATATGAGGGGAATAGGTGGTAGGTGGCAGGTGGCAGGGGATGAAAGGACTTGTGCATATAGGTTTGTGATATTTTCTGTTCTGGAGAGTCTACGGTTCAGGTCAAGCCCAAGTGATAAATCTACCGCTGGACGTAGGATCGCAGGAGTCAGGTACCGGGGTCAGGTGTCAAGTAAGAAGCCGTAGATGTCATGGCGCTTTAGCCACATAAAATGTCCTAACATCGATGACATGACCCCAACTTTAAAGTTGCCCGAAAACTGGGGTAGTAGGGTACGAGGGGGCAGCCCGATCGCCTGTAGAATAAAATTCAAGTGAATTATGCGGTAAACGGCCATGTCTTCCCTCCAATCCGGTCCATACCAGAGCAAAGCTTTTAGTTATGTGGTGCGGCATACAAGACAGTGGATTGATCAGGGGAAGATTGCGCTGCGCCGTTTGAGAATCACAGCCAGTTGGACGGCCCAAATTTTGCTCTATCCAATTTATATTGGATTTCAGGCAATCCGGTTAACAGGTGCCCAACTGCGACAGGCGATCGAACTTAGCTTACCAAGTTTGAATCCCAAGAAAGATGTTGCTCCAATACCCGCACCCAGCCCAACCGTTTCCCTGACGGTAGATACCCCAATTCAACAGGCGTTATTGACTGTTCAAAATTTTTCGCTACCGATTACTCTGCCAATCCAGCTAGAGCAGCATTCTCTCGTTGTCCAATCTGTCCGGGGTGTTGCCAGCCGCTTAGAAACCCGATCTCTCGTATTGGTTACCAGTCAAAACCAAATTCTTGACCTTCTGACCCCACAACAGCAAGAACAGTTGGCTCAACGAATTGAGTGGGAGATTGCCCGCTATGAACGCTATCAACAGTTCCAACAGGTAATACGCGGAGCAGTAGTTCGCCTGCGTCCGCTTGTCGAGGAAAGCCGCAAGCTACCCCCGTTCATGCCTTGCAGCAGTTTTTGACGAACCGCTTACAATCTGAGCCAATGCAGCAGATGGGATTACGGCTACGGCAATTTGCAGAGTGGAGCTTGCCCAAACTTCGATCGTTGAGCACCCTAAGCCTTGCGTTGGATACCGCTATGCGCGATCGCTGGTTGCCCGAAACGCCCGTCCTGCTCCCAACTGCAGATATACAAGTCCGTCAAATTTTAAGAACCGTTCAACGATTTTCTGCATCTACCAACACTCTTGTATTGCAGAATTCTCCTCACCCTCTCACCCCCTCACCCTCTCACCCCCTCACCTCGCCACTCGCCACTCGCCACTCCCCTACTGCCTTCATCCAGGGCATTGCTACCGTCCTAGAAACCCGATCGTTGGTTCTGGTCACTAATCAAAATCAAGTTCTGGACGTTCTAACTACAGAGCAGCAAGATACCCTACGGCAGCGCATTATCTGGGAAGTTGCCAAATACGGACGCTATCAGCGGATGCGGCAGTCCTCTCGTCAAGTTTTCTTGCGACTGAATTCAACTCCCGAAAATACCCATGTGCTGCCTCCAGTCCGAGCCTTCAAGCAGCTAATGGCATGGGTGCAAGCAAGTCCAATGGCGATCGCGACAAACCTGTTTCAGGAATCCTCTCTGCTTCCAGCAATTGAAGCACAACCAGAGCTTCCGATACTTACAGGCGGCTTTAATATTCGATCGCTTCTCTCTCGGCTTTTGTCCATTCCCCCACTTTCTCCCGCTGCCAAACCCGCTTCGTCTCCGTTGTCTGCTCAAAATTCCCTGTCGCGGTCGCCAAGCACTGCTACAGAGGCTTTCCTTTCGCTTTCCTTTGATTCCCCAACCTCTTTCCCGTATCCTGGACAGCCTCATCAACGTTCATAGACTCATCTAAACCCCGTCAGACGGAAGTATTCTCTCCTCACTTGATGACCGAAACGGTTTAGATGAATCCTGGAGCTTTATTGAAACCTCAGCTACACCCGTAGGGTATGTTTTCAGTCCACAGGAAATCGTGCTTCGTCGGCTAGATCAAATTCTTGCTGAAGTTGAAAGAGCGTTAGCTAGCTTCTGGAAAGAGGTTCAAACATCTGATGGATTTTTCTCGCAATTGAGAAAGGGATTAACCGCAATTTGGGAAAATCTCCATCGGTCAATTCATCAACTCACGAAAAGTTTTCTCCGGCTCAAGAACGGTTTGATTGCATTTTGGAATCGCTCCTGATATCGACTTAAAGAAACAAAGTGGCAGATGGGGAACAGGCAATAGGCAATGTTAATTCCAAATCCCAAGCCTGCTGCATAAAATGCTTTACGCCGCTCCGGTGGGGTGGAGTTTAGGTTACGCCTCTTTACTGCCGCAGCGATAGTGCTGATACTTGAAGCCTGGAGCTATTTTCGTTCCCAAATCGCTATCAAATACACACTGCTGATCGGACAGGTCTGGCACATCCTTAAAGTCAATTAGCCAAACGTCGAAAGGACGAGGCAGGCTTGCGAGAGCTTGCTGGAACTTAGTAGACGGTACAGCACAGTTGTGCTCATCAACTCCTGTACAGCGGTGATGGTCGAAGTAGAACTGAGGAGCAGGCTTCATTTGCTTTAGCTCATAGGCTAAACCCATCAGTCGCCGGATCTCAGAGTGACTGCTTTGATGAATACCAATCACAGCAGGAGCTTGAGAATGTGCTTGCACAATAGGGGCTATAAGATCAGGGCGATGAAGCTTTTGAAAGGTGAAGTTAAAACAAACAGCCAAAGAACCCAAAACTCCCAATAACAAAACCAGAACGATCGTCCATGTTCCTGGGTCCATAGCCTTTGCCAATCGGGTTGATGGCGTGGTGGAGATAGACAGCGGGGATTCAGATGATAGGTTGAACTCTCCCTTTTAAGGGACAAAACTAAAGAGTCAGAACCGCTGACAAAACGTTCTCCCCTTGGTTGAGCCACTTCTCGAATGGTTGTATGGAAAGCTTGAAGTGGTGAGGCAAAACCTCCCTGAAATGCTAGCCCCATCGCAACCAACAGAATTGCAGCCGGAAAATAGCTGAAGTGATAGCGAAGCCCAGTCGTGATTCGAGCACCTAAGAGGTAATCAAGAAGGCAGAGAATTGCCATCACCCCAATAACAATCCCTGCTGCACCTTGAACCTTCGCACGAATATTAGATTGTTGAATTTGCGGCTTCAGTCCCTGGAAAACGCGCAGTGCTACCCATACTCCAAAGCAAAACGCCAGCACCGTCAAAATTTTGAGTATAACCTTATCTCCTTGATAGAGGGAACAAACGTAAACATGCTGATAATGCCGGTCAGCGTTCGTTGAATGGGATACAGCCACTCCAAGCGATCGCGAGAGAAATCAAACGCCCACCGAGTCGCTTCCTCATACTGATTTCCCCGCCATGCCGGTAGCCACACCAAACAGGCGATCGACGTACCAGCGACAACCGCACAAAGATTGTTCCAGCCCGCAGAGAAAAGTAGGGCGAAGGGATTTTGCGGTCGATTGCGCAGTTCTAGCAACAAAACCGCCGCTATTACAAGGGCCTCGGCACAAAGGGTTAGTCCAAAAAAATAGTGCGTTGCAATCCCTAAACTATTAGTGAAGACCCACAGCAAGATAAACCAGAGAGGCAACCGTTTACGCCGCTGAATCCAGCTTAAAGCGGTCACCATACAGGCCAGCGACGCAATAACCCATAGAACTGCGAGCGTGTAGTGACGTGCTTCCTGCGCCAGATACACCCCAAATGGGGAAACAGCCATCAACGCGGCTGCAACATGACCAATTCGTTTAGAGCGCGAAATGAGCCAACCGAAGCCATACATGGCAGGAATGGACAGTACTCCAAGGAGGGCGGGAAGCGATCGTGCTACCCACAAATCGGCGGCCCATCCGCTGTTGGAAACAGCTGCAACCACCAATGGGTCAGCACGAAGTAAATCGGCGGGTGCGTACTCTCGGTCATGAGATGGTTAATAACATCCCCAACGCTACCTGCCGTAGAAATCTTCAATGGCTCGAGAAGCGTTTCAAAGCTAATTACCTGATTGAGCGGTATGGTAAGAAAACTATGCCCCAGGCTAAACACGAGGGTAGCAAATTCATCACTCCACAGAGGTTTTGAAGCGAGCTTGGTAAAGCGCAGGACGCCACCCAACAGAATCCAGAACAGCAGCAACAGTAGGTGCAGCCAGCGGTGTGTTATCAGAGGCTTCAGCATATCGAGATTGGGCGATTTTCAGAAACTTTCAGCCACGACACAGGGGGTGCCTGCTTAATTCACTACAAGAAACACAACGAGTTGAAAGATCAGGCGCAAAAGTATTCGTTAAAGGGTCCTAATATCAAACGATCGCACCGAGCAATAATTGCAGTAGCCGTAGCAAATAGATTGCGCTCAATTCCTAAGGTGTACCTGTCGCTTGATCATTTCGTAGGATCCAAACCAGTGGACGAGTACGTAGAAATACTCGCTCAGTAACGCTTACTATAAACACTCATTCCAGATACTGTTTATGCGTTCTTAAGAGTTTACTGAATCTTTAACTACATTCCCTTAGCTTTCCGAGCAATCACAGATATTAGGACTTATATGCTCTGCTGAAGGCCTAAAGGTTTAAGTACAAGAGTGTCTCCGATCCGTTGCTACTTGAATCCCATCTTCCGCTGTCCCCTCTTGCTAAGGAACGGGAATTAAATAGCTTCGATACTTTTTGTACAGGCGAACGGCCGTTCGTCCCTTCAGAAGACAAAATATTCGGTCTTATTTAATCCGTGATCCTAAGGCTCATGAATTTGCATGAATCCACTGGCAGGAAGAAAAGCAGAGGTATGGCAGAACTCGTTGATTGCTCAGGACAAAAACAGAACCTCATTTCTGTATGATTATGAGAGCGATCGCAATCTGATTGGATTGTAAACGTGGGTTGGGCACCCTGCTAAAATTGCAGGGGTCTTGCATCATACTCACCTTACTGAGACTTGAGGGTTGCTTGCTAAGCCTTTTGATAGATACCCTAACGTTTGATTCTGCTGGAGATACTCGGTATGCTTACCCTCAAAATTGTTGTATACATCGTTATTGCTTTCTTTGTTTCACTGTTTGTGTTTGGCTTTCTGTCAAATGACCCTGCCCGTAATCCTAAGCGGAGGGATCTGGAGTAGACTACTGAATCGACTTACACTTTCCGCGCTGGCTAGAGGCAGCATCTGTCGCTGCCTCAAGTTTTATTGGAAAGTTTCCTGTAGGTCGCCTGTTTCGCACCATTTTGCTGAAGTATGCCCTATTTGGCTTCGCCACCCGATCCTCCTCCTGTTGTTGTTCCCCATTCTGAGGAGTCTCTTCATCTCAAATCGACGTCTTCTCAACCCTCTAATTTAGATTCCCTTGAAGCAGTCAAAACAGGCTTATCTAGTAACCCCGCCTCATCCCCCTCTTCTGCTTCCCCAACACATCTGACTTCGACGGTTGATTTTGTTAAACAGGGAGGGAAGTCTCAGGCCAATTTACTGCTTACTCCCGCTGTAACTGCCGATTCACAAGCAGCCCAGCAAGCAGGTGCCCACTATGAAATCTATACCGGCTCAAGCATTGCGGAACTTGCTGACGAGTCATCATTTCAGGAAAAAGCGATTTTTCCATTAAAGAGCCGCAAGAAGATTAACAACCTCGAACAAGTCTTTCAGCCAGAATCCGAATCTCCAACCTATTCAATTTCTGGTTTAGAAGGAAATTTACCTGGCACAAGCGAGGGTGGTTTAGTTTCAAGTCTGGATCAGGCGATTCCCCTCAATGGGTTGCCGAGAAATCTCACTCGCTCTAACCTTTCGGTTCATACCCGATCGCCTGGACCCATTACTCCATTTAGCAATAAACCCAGGTTTCAGACAGCGCAACTGCCGTCCGGCCTGCCAGGTTTGGATCAGTCATCGGTGCAGGGCAGCCAGCCCTTTGAGTTGCTGCCGCGTGATTTGACGTTTCCTGCTAGCGATCGGCCCGCCCTAAATAACACTCCGCCCGTCTTCCCTCTCCCCAGCAAGTTTCCAGACTTGACTCGGCAGGGAGAGTCTACACCGTCTCAACCACAAACGTCGCCCAATCCAAGGAATTCTGGGGCAAGCAGCAAGCCTATCAATCCTGAAAAACCGCCTCAGGTCGTTGAGCTAACGGCCGATCGTCAGGACTATGACGAGCAGCAGCAGATCTTTACTGCTGAGGGGAAAGTTTTGATGCGCTACCAGGGCGGGCTGCTAGATGCGGATCGACTCCAGGTGAACTTGAATAACCGGATTGCGATCGCAGAGGGAATGTGGCGCTAACCCGTGGTACTCAGGTACTGCGTGGTCAAAGGCTAGTCTATAACTTCGTCCAAGGTTCCGGTTCGATTCTAAATGCACGCGGAGAAGTTTTTATTCCGTCGGGTGAAAATAACGGCGCTCCAAACGTAGCTGGAAATCCTGCGGCAGGTACACCGTTTGATCGTCCGGTCAGCGATCGTGTCACCGCTGCCCAGCCCACACGCTACGGGGAACTCGTGGAGGTGCTTCCTTTGGTATTGGTTTCGGGAGAGACGTGGGCCGGGTGCCCGGAGCGTTACCTAACGGTGGTCAGGTCAGACGGTTGCGCTTTGAGGCAGAGCGGATTGACTTTACCCCTGAAGGTTGGGTTGCCAAAAATATTCAGCTCACCAATGACCCTTTTTCCCCTCCTCAACTGATCTTGCAGGCCGATGAGGCTAAGCTGACGCGTCTCACCCCTTACAGGATGAACTCGTAGCAACTCGACCCCGACTCGTGCTGGACCAACGGGTGAAGATTCCCATTTTGGTTCGGCGAACAGTCATCGATCGTTCGCAGCGGGAACCGCCGCTATTCCAATTTGGCTATGACGACGAGGATCGGGGTGGTTTTTTTGTTCAGCATCCCTTCCCGGTCGTTACGACTGATCGGGTGCAGTTCACAGTTAGTCCCCAAATCTATATTCAGCGGGCAATTTTTGATACGAAGACGCCTTTCAACGCAGACAACTTTGGGGTTTATGCCAGGCTCCGTTATCTTATCGGTCCGCAGACTGTTCTTCGAGGCAGAGTTTCACTCACCAGTTTTGATTTCGACAACGTTGCAAACAATCTGCGAGCCAGCCTTCGATTGACGCAGTATTTTGGGTTGAATACGCTGGTGGTGGAATACAGCTTCCGCGATCGACTATTTAACGGATCGCTGGGATTTCAAACTGTTCAAAGCAGTATTGGGGCCGTTTTTTCCTCGTCAAACTTTGAATTGGGTCGATCGGGTATCACGCTGCGATATCAGGGGTTTTCAGTACGTTAATGCAGACACCGATCGTTCTGACCTGCTGGATCCAATCCGTAGCAACAACCGGATTAGTCTGGGTCGGTTTCAAGCATCTGCGACCTTGGGCAAATCATTTAGCTTGTGGTCGGGTACCACCCTTCCCGCCACGCCAGATGAAGGATTGCGCTACACGCCCGTTCCGATCAATCCCTATCTCAACCTGGGTGTTGGGCTAACAGGAGTATCGAGCTTCTACACCAACGGCGATAGCCAAAACGACCTAGTTGCCAGTGTTGGTTTGTATGGGCAGTTTGGTCACTTTTCAAAAAAATTCCTTGACTACACCGGGTTTAGCATCACCTACTACCAAACGATCGGGACGGGTAAATCTCCTTCTTATTTGACCGCTCAGTGGATGATCGGGTAGTTGCGATCGGCTTTACGCAGCAGCTTTATGGTCCCCTTCGACTCACCGTTCAGACCTCTATCAACCTGGACTCGACCCAAGAGATTAGTACCAATTACACCCTGGAGTACAGTCGCCGCGCGTATGGGATTCTGCTGCAATACAACCCAGTACTTGCTATTGGTTCGATTAGCTTTCGTATCAGTGACTTCAATTGGACAGGCAGCACTCAACCGTTTGCGGGTGCTGACATAACGCCAGTGCAGAATGGTCTTATTTTGAGACCACCAGGCGAGTAGAGCCTTTAGAAGGCGTGGAGCATTGCCCTTCTAGCCGAATATTCATAAGAGATTCAAGGTGGTTTTGTCAGGAACAATTGCTATTTGACGAATCGGTTTCATGCGATTGGTCTAAACTTGGGGTTAAGCCCCTTGTAGCGAGGGCACATGACAGAGCTGGTAAAAAGCCTAACAGAACTATCCAATCACTCTGCGTCTGCCGACGCGGCCAACTTGCTGCATCGCTATAGCTTTGAGCTGGAAGAATACACCGTTGACCAACTGCTTTCTTACTGGCAAGAAACTTACCCAATCAACTGGATACGGTTAGCGATCGTGGAAGCACTTTACCTGGGGCGCTACAAAGCTGTTTCCGTCGAGCAAATCCTGGTGCTGTGGAAACGGCGTGGCCAACCCATTTATCACTTCAACCACGAGTTTGAGCATCTCGTTTGTGATAAGATTCCCCGGAATTCATTGTCTCCAAATGAGCCAACTCCAGCCTGGAATGCCACATTCCCGCAGAAAGAAGTTCTCTCAAAACCCGGAACCGTTTCATCATCGTCTCAGGAATCCGTTCAGCAACTCCTTTCTCCGTTGTCTTCCCATAACGGTGCGCCCGAGGAAACGACGCACAACTACTACAGACAAACCAATTCTGGCGAGTACAGACAAACCAATTCTGGCGAAAAGGTTTCCCATTCCTCCGGCAGCAGCCCAAGTGAAACGGGAACTGCCCCGGTTGTGTCCCAAGCAGATGGAAGAGAACCAGGCGAGAAAGAGATAGACGATACAACCGGGAAACCAGGCGCTAGGAACCTGTTGCCTCTGGTTGCAGCTTCCATCGATCGTGTGTCACCAACCAGTCCTTCGATCGCGGCAGCCTTACCCAACGAAACACGCCAACAAAACGACACCCTAGCCTCTTCTAACGAAAGAGATCAGGCTCAACTTGATTCTGTCCAAGAGACAAAGTCAACTCCCTAACCGCTGAAGCGATCGCGTCTTCCTTAAGTACCAACGGTCAAGCGTCTCAACAACTGTCTGTTCTGCTATCAACGATTGAATCTGTTCTTCCCGGACTGGGAATGAATGCGCCTCATCTCAAGCCAAAATTGAAACTTCAGCTAACGACTCACTACCAACCTAAATGGCTGATTGGAGTTAGCAAGCATCCCATTCATCAGTTCACTCCCGAATCTGAAACGTCAGACTTCCATGACAAGCTAAAGGCCGTTGTGGAACCGACTGAGGGCAGTTCATCTTAACTTGAGCGTTCTGATTCGATTGTTCAGTCTGCTGTTTTGGCAATTACGGTGCGATGGCGGGGACTGTTTTGGGCGATCGTGGGCTTCTCAAATCCGGCATCCACAAGCGCCTCCTCCAAATCAAGTGAAAAGTATTCATCCAGATACGGCTCAGTGCTTTTAAGCAGCGTCAGAATGTAGGGCGGCATTTTAGCGAAAACCTCAGACCCAGGATTCATGTCCATTAAGGCGAAGTACCCGCCCGGACGCAAAATCCGTCGGGCTTCTTTGAATACAGCAAGAGCTGCACGTTTTGGCAATTCATGGAGAACCAAACAGGCTGAAACCAAATCAACGGATGCATCGAGAAGCCCGGTTGCCTCTGCAGCAGCATGGAGCCAACGGGGGATGATGGGGAGTGGGGAAAAGCGGGTTGAGGGAGAGGGATGAGGGATGGGTGCTCGGCTTGTCTACGTGTTCCCTGTACCCCGTCCCCGTTCCCTGTCCCCTTTTCTGCATTCGATAGTTCGCTACTGCCAGGAAGTAGGGCGAAAGATCGACGCCAGTAATCGACGCATTGGGGTAGGTTTTCTGCATGGCGAAGGTGCTCATTCCCACGCTGCATCCCAGATCCACGATATCTTTGGGGATGTGGGGTAACGTTGCTGCAAGCACGTTCTGGTAGCTTTGCCGCAAACGGGCATCACCGTTTGCACCTGCGTCTTTCAGATGCGGGCGTGGACTGCGTAGGCGGCGACTTCGACTTCTAGGGCAGGTCCCCATCCCAAATTGCCCTCTTTGTAGGCGTGGAAGGATGTTTTGTAGTAATCAGGGTACTTCAGGTCAGGGTTTTCTACCTGCGCTAAATCGGCATCCCAATCGCGAGCTTTGAGTGCTTCTACTTCCTTAGTCCAGTAAACACCGATCGACTCTGCCCGTTTGATCATCATCTGACGCGCTTGATTTTTGCCAGGTTCGCCAGAGGCTTGATGGCCAGCAGGCCATTAACCAGTTGGGTGGCGATACGGGAAGTAGACGGAGCGGCAACGGTCATAGCTAGTAGCTGGACGGCGAAATAGGTTTAAGGAGAAGGACACGCACGCTTTATTATCGCAAAGGATGTTCCGTGATGGAAAACTGATTAATCCGTTGAATTAAGTAATCCTTTAAGAGACCTGAACGAACGCCAATCCTGGAATTTAAGGCGTTAACCTGGAAATGGTGTATCTTTTATTTTCCAGACACAATTTTTTTGCCGCAATACTTTCTACATTCAACATTCTTCAAACACACCAATCGTCACTTAATGCGCTAGGGTCATTCTTCCATGTCGAAGTCCTATTTTGATGCTGATAATAATGGGCACCGATCGTTTGAGCTGCCTGGAGCCAAACCGCACTACAACCCCGATCGGCCAGGCCAAGTCGAGCATATTTTTCTAGATTTATCGCTAGATATTCTAAACCAGAGCTACGAAGGAATCTGTAAGATTCGAATCAATCCAATTCGGGATGGCATCGATCAGTTAACGCTGGATGCGGTAAACCTGACTATTCAATCGGTCACGATCGACGATCAACCCCAACCGTTTGATTACGACGGAGAGCAATTATACGTGCGGTTGCAGCAGGCAACGGTTGCAGCTAAACCGATCGAACTTGCAATCACCTACAGTGTCGAAAAACCCCAGCGGGGAATTTACTTCATTAGTCCCGACAAGCACTACCCCGATAAACCGACACAGGTTTGGACCCAGGGCGAAGACGAAGACTCCCGTTTCTGGTTTCCCTGTTTTGACTATCCAGGGCAACTGGCTACCTCCGAAATTCGCGTGCGGGTACCAAAACCGCTGATGGCTATTTCCAATGGAGAACTGATTCAGACAGAAGTAGACGGAGACAGCAAAATTTACCACTGGTATCAGAAACAGGTGCATCCGACCTATCTCATGACTCTAGCAGTGGGCGATTTTGCTGAGTTACAGGATGAATGGAACGGCAAGCCTATCACCTACTACGTGGAGAAGGGCAAGGAAACGGAAGCCCATCTCAGCATGGGAAAAACTCCCCGAATGATTGAGTTTTTCAGTGAAACCTTTGGCTACCCCTATCCCTATCCCAAGTACGCCCAGGTTTGCGTGGATAACTTCATCTTCGGCGGTATGGAAAATACCTCCACCACCTTGCTGACTGATCGCTGCCTGCTGGACGAACGAGCAGCCCTCGATAACCGCATGACTGAGAGCCTAGTTGCCCATGAGCTGGCACACCAATGGTTTGGGGATTTAGTGGTAATCAAGCATTGGTCCCACGCCTGGATAAAGGAAGGGATGGCCTCCTATTCGGAGGTAATGTGGACAGAGCGGGAGTATGGCGCGGACGATGCAGCCTATTACCGTCTTAACGAAGCCCGCAATTACCTGGATGAGGATGCTTCCCGCTACCGTCGCCCGATCGTCACCCATGTCTACCGCGAGGCGATCGAGCTGTACGATCGCCATCTCTATGAGAAAGGAGCCTGTGTTTATCACATGATTCGGGCGGAGTTGGGCGATGCTCTGTTCTTCAAAGCGATCACCACCTTCGTTAACGACAACGCCCACCGGACGGTTGAAACCGTTGATCTGCTACGGGCGATCGAAAAGGCAACGGGACGCAACCTCCTGTTTCTATTTGATCAGTACGTTTTCCGGGGCGGACATCCCGATTATAAGGTCGCTTACTCCTGGGATGGCGACAGCAACCTGGCTAAATTAACCGTAACCCAAACCCAGGCCAGCGAAAGCAACGGTAGCCGAAGTGAATTGTTTGATCTGAAAGTCTCGATCGGCTTTGGTTATGTAGAAGAAGGGAGTCAGGAGTTAGAGGTCAGGGGTCAGGGGTCAAAGGATTCGGAATCTAGAACTCAAAACTCTTCTCCCCTCTCCCCATCTCCCACTCTCCACTCCCCACCTTTTACGGTTCGCATTCATGAACGGGAGCAATCCTTCTACTTCCCGTTAGAGAAGAAGCCTGATTTTGTCAGCTTTGATGTTGGCAATCCTATTTTGAAGACCGTCTTGCTGGAATATGGAGTTTCCGAACTGAAAGCCCAGTTACAGTACGATCCCGATCCGGTTTCCCGTATCTTTGCAGCAGAAACACTGGCGAAAAAGGCGGGCTGGAAGCTGTTAGAGCGCTTTCAAAGGCATTAACGCACGACCCCTTTTGGGGTGTGCGAATGGAAGTCGCCAGAAATTTGGCAACAATTAAGCTGGATCAGGCATTCGATGGCCTTTTAGCAGGGTTGGACGATAAGGATGCCAGAGTTCGACGGGCAACGGTAGAAGCACTGGCACAGACAAAAACGATCGATAGCTATAAAGCTCTCAAGCCTTTAGCGGACAAAGGAGACCCCAGCTATTACGTCGAAGCGGCAGCCATTCGCGCGTTAGGAGGTATTGCGGCCTCCCCTGAACGATAACTCTAAGGAAGAAAAGGTTTTGAAATTGCTCAAATCCGTTCTCAAGGAGCGGCAGGGTTGGAATGAGGTGGTTCGATCCGGAGCGATCGGGCTCTCAGCCAGATGAAAACGTCCGAGGCCGCTCTGGATCTCATTCTGAGTACACGGCTTTGGGAGTACCGCAAGCGCTTCGTTTGGCTGCGATCCGTTCCTTGGGCACCATCTCAACCGGACAAACAAATGTGAATCTCCAACGCATTCTGGATCGGCTCCAAGAGTTATCCAGGGAGAGCTTCTTCCTCACCCAGGTTTCAGTGACGATTGCCCTGGGACAGATGGAAACGCCCAAAGCGATCGGCATTCTGCAATCCCTGGCGGATCAAACGCCTGATGGGCGAGTTCGCCGCATCGCCGAGGAAGCCGTTCAAAAGTCCAGAAAAATGTAGGCTCCGACAAAGCCGTTAAGCAACTAAGAGAAGAACTGGATCAGTTAAAGAAGGAGAACCAGGAACTCAAGAGCCGACTGGAAAACCTGGAAGCAAAGGCGAAGTAAGGCGAGGATGTAAGTTAGGGCTTATACAGATGATGGGTAATGGGTGATAGGTAATCGGGAATCGGGAATCGGGAACCAAACCCAATCACCGATTGCCCATTACCAATTACCAAATCACCTTCAATACTTCTGAATAAGCCCTATTCGTCTAGAAAGCGTAAATTGCCCCAGTCGCATCAATGTTGAGGGACCGTTCTCCCCCTGAACTTGATGGTTGAATTTCAACGATCGCTGTATTTGTTTTTGCGTCTACCGACACACCATACTGCACGGCGACGCGATCGCGAATGGGATTGATGTTCAAGTAAGCCGGAAGTGGAAAACCACTTAGCTGGGCAGTTTGTCCGGGTGCAAGCCGTCGTGAGTTGGTGTAGGTAACGATAATGTAATCCACTGGCACAGACGCTTTGTTGGTTAATTTAACCCGGACTGGCTTTCCTGGATTCACCCGCGCTAAAGGCTGGAAAGGTCCCCGTTGGTAAGTAGTCGCAGGAGGGGGCGCACTCTTAGCTGGCGACGAGGCAGTTAGATAGCTCGCCGTAACCATACTCGAAGCAACCAACAGCCCGCCCAAAAACGTCCACTTCATACACACCGTCCTTAAAATTCACGAATTCCTCGGAAATTTGCTTTGTCTGCTTATCTTGGCGATTTCTAAAATTCTCTCACGATCTACTATCAAGAACATCGCTGCTTTGATAGAGATGCAGCCCTGGCTTTGTGTAAAGGAAATACTCGAAGATTTGAGATTGATACAAAGACCTCCCCTCCCGAAGCAAGGTTCCGCAGACAGTGGCAATCTTCCACGGAAAGTCGGGGTTTGAAATTGTTGTGGGCAGGTCCTGAATGGGGAAATTATCGCAACAAAAGAATTTCCATTAGAACGTGACTTTTATCACATCAAAAAACTTCGGTAGTCACCAAGATACGCTTGAAATATCACCCAGAAGCTATCCTGACTGTCACCTGAATTTCAAATGCAAAGCTCGATATTAGAAGTATCGAGTTCCATTGGATTGAAATCAGGGTGAACGTTTTGTGTAAGCAATTTATTGAAATCGCGCAAAAGGTACTCGAAACAGGAGAACTGCCAATGAGTCTGGAGAGAGATGAAACGTCTGCTGGAGTCGAACGAATTAAGCGAAGCAGAAATGGCGGTAATCGATCAACTCATTGATGGCCTTTGCAGGGGTACAATTCGATCGGTACCTGATAGGAAAGATACAAACAAACGGTGTGATTGAATGAAGTCCTCCTCTCTTGCAATCCTTTCGGCAACGGCTCTGCTCGCGATCGGAACGGCGTCCTTAGCGGCTAACCCTGATCAGCTGAAACAGTTGATTAATGCACGAGACTGCCCTGGTTGCGATCTGTCTCAAGCAAATATCTACAACTACGAATTGACAGGCGCAGACCTTAAAGGGGCAAATCTGGCATCCGCAGCTCTCAGGGGTCTACCTTAAACTCTGCAAATCTAACCGATGCAGTGCTGGAGCAAGCAAATCTAGCCTTAGTCAAGTTGAGGGGCGCAAATCTACAGGGTGCAAAATTGTTCAAGGCTAGCCTTTACGGTGCCGACCTGAGTGATGCAGATTTAACCGGAGCCGATCTACGAGAAGCAAACCTGGAAGCGGCAAACCTGACTGGAGCGAATTTGAGCAACGCTAATCTAGAGAAGGCAAATCTCGTTCGGGCAAAGGTGCGTGGAGCCGTCATTACAGGGGCTAACCTAAAGGGAACCAGAATGCCAGATGGGAGCGAATATAAAACCCAACCCACTCCCAGACCACCTCAATAAAAACAGATTTTCCAACAACTAAGGCTTCTGAAACATTGAAGCGACCAATTGATCGCCTCCCGCACGCAATGCTAGCAGCGAATGGACGATCGCAAACACAAGCACGATCGGCACTGTCAAAAAAGTGAACGGTTCGCAACGCAAACCAACCACCGAAAGCCTCTGCAATCCACGAAAATTGGGCTGGTTTGTACATGCCTACCCCTGTAAAAAGAGCCAGCAGCAAGATAGGAATAATCGCGGTGTAAACAATTCGGTGCCACGCATAAACACGGCGCTTTGGATTATGGCTAAGCTGTAGCGCCTTTAAGTCATTGCCTCCCACATATCGGTGTTTCCAGCGCTGGGTTATCAGAACATAAACCCCATACCAGAGCAAGTTCAGGGAAAAGAACCACATGGCAGCAAAATGCCAGTGCCGTCCGCCCGCCAACCATCCACCCAATAAACCGATGAACGGGAAATGCCAACCTTCCCGCCCACCGAATACCGGGTTTGCATTATAAATCTGAAGTCCACTGGCTAGCATCAAGAACAGACTAATGACGTTAACCCAGTGAAAAATCTTGGCAGGAGTGGCTTGGAGAAATGGTTTAGTTCTTGTTGCGCGATCGTTTGTAGAAGACAAATTCACCATGACAGAGCCATAATCTTATCAATGATTCTTTAGCGCGATCGTTTTTCCACCAACTATCCTAATACCTAAGTTCCAGCGACAGCAGTAAACTGACAGTAGAGCGATCGGCGAAGCCATGACCATCAGAGACCAAATTATTCAAGAACTTGATCAGGTGCCAGAATCTCAGCTAGAGCAAGTTTTAGAACTGGTGCGCTCCTGGGAAGCTCAACATGCCCTTGATATGGAGCACGATAAATTCTGGCAGGCTTACCAGACATCCAAAAAGAGCGCGAAGAGGTTTACCGTCGTCTTGCAGATTCCTAGATTTCTGACTCTGTCTGAAGTGTTAGAGCTGCATCATGACCAAGTTTCTACCTTTGGTGGAACTTTCAGGGTCAGAGAAGGCTTGCTTGAATCAGCTCTAGCTCAACTGCAAGCTACATTGGTGGTCAGCTTCTACATCCATCGATGCACGACCAAGCAGCTGCCTATCTCTATCACCTGACAAAAATCATCCGTTTCTGGATGGTAATAAACGGACAGCCTTTGCAGCGATGGATACGTTTCTACGAATTAATGGTTATGGACTGACGCTACCGATGACGAGGCGTACCATTTAGTTTTGCAGGTTGCTCAAAGTGAGATAAGCAAATCAGAATTGGCCAATCGTCTTGAGTACAGCATTACTAGCAGGTGATGAACATGGATGACAGCCCTAAATTTCTGAGCGCAGTTCCTGTTCTTCCAGCGCTGGGTATCGCCGAAACGATCGCGTTCTATAAAGAGCACCTCGGCTTCGTTCCCGATTTTCAGTCTGAGGACTACGCTGGATTAAGTCGGGGAAGTGCCCAGATTCATGTGTGGCTATGTAGCGATCGTCAGATTGCTGAAAACAGCAGTTGCCGGGTCAACGTTCGCGGCATCGAGCAACTTTATGAGGAGTACCAGGCGCAGAATGTCATCCATCCAAACGGCTCATTAACCACAAAACCGTGGGGGCTGAAAGAATTTACGGTTCTGGACTCCAACGGCAATTGCATTACGTTTGCCGAGACACCTGCTCCCATAAATCGGCGGGATAGGACTGATTAGGGTTTGTCTCGTGTAACAACTCTAGAAATCGTGAAATATCGATACAATAGAGCCTGTTTCCTGGCATGCTTGGCACAAGCCAATCTAAGAACTACCCATTATGTCTGCTCTCTCATCTGCTCCCTTTTCCGCTGAAGAAATCGCCGCAGAGGGCATTAAGCCAGAGGAATACGAGGAAATTGTTCATCGTCTGGGCCGTCATCCCAATAAGGCAGAGCTGGGCATGTTTGGGGTGATGTGGTCCGAGCATTGCTGCTACAAAAACTCACGCCCTTTGTTGAAGCAATTTCCAACCGAGGGACCCAGAATTTTGGTTGGTCCGGGAGAGAATGCTGGAGTCGTGGATTTAGGGGATGGACTGCGGCTGGCATTTAAGATTGAGTCTCACAACCATCCCTCTGCGGTTGAACCGTTTCAAGGTGCTGCTACTGGAGTTGGCGGAATCCTGCGGGACATTTTCACAATGGGAGCACGCCCGATCGCCCTCCTCAATTCGCTCCGGTTTGGATCATTAGAGGAAGCCCGCACCCGTCGTCTTTTCAATGGGGTCGTCTCTGGTATTGCTCACTATGGCAACTGCGTTGGTGTGCCAACGGTTGGTGGAGAAATCTACTTTGATCCGGCTTACTCTGGCAACCCTCTGGTCAACGTCATGGCTTTGGGCTTGATGGAAACGCCCGAAATTGTTAAATCCGGTGCCAAAGGGATTGGTAATCCCGTTTTGTATGTCGGCTCTACCACCGGGCGAGACGGGATGGGAGGAGCAAGCTTTGCCAGTGCCGAGTTGAGTGATGAATCAGAAGCCGATCGACCCGCTGTTCAGGTTGGCGATCCGTTTTTGGAGAAGTCTTTGATTGAGGCATGTCTGGAAGCATTCAAAACTGGAGCGGTTGTTGCAGCTCAGGATATGGGCGCTGCTGGAATCACCTGTTCTACAGCAGAAATGGCGGCAAAGGGCGGGGTTGGGATTGAACTCGATTTGGACCTGATTCCCGTCCGCGAGACGGGCATGGTCCCTTATGAGTACCTGCTGTCTGAATCTCAGGAACGGATGCTGTTCGTCGCCCATAAGGGTCGCGAACAGGAACTCATTGATATTTTTGAACGTTGGGGGCTACATGCCGTTGTTGCTGGAACCGTCATTCCCGACCCCATTGTTCGCATTCTGTTTCAAGGAAAAATTGCAGCAGAAATTCCTGCTACAGCCCTTGCAGATAACACACCCATTTATCATCGGGAGTTGTTGGCTGAGCCTCCCGAGTATGCCCGCAAAGCCTGGTCTTGGTCTGAGAAAAGCCTTCCGCCCTGCACGTTTGAGGGAATTAAACTGCTTGACGCAAAAACGTCAGCCAGGCATTTCACGTGGAAGGATGTTTTATTGAAGCTGCTCTCGGTCCCCACGATCGCTTCCAAGCAGTGGGTTTATCGTCAGTATGATCATCAGGTTCAAAACAACACGGTGATGTTGCCAGGTGGTGCCGATGCAGCGATCGTTCGAGCACGTCCTGTGGAAATTAGGAGTCAGGGGTCAGGGGTCAGAGGTCAGGGGTCGGAGTTAATTCAAAATTCAAAATTCAAAATTCAAAATTTCCCAACACCCAACACCCGACTCCCCACTCCCCATTCCCCACTCCTCACTACCAAAGGCGTTGCTGCCACCGTTGACTGCAATCCCCGCTATGTTTACCTCAACCCCTTTGAAGGAGCCAAAGCAACCGTTGCGGAGGCTGCCCGTAATTTGAGCTGTGTTGGAGCAGAACCTCTAGCAGTCACCGATAACTTGAATTTTGGTAGCCCCGAAAAACCCGTTGGCTACTGGCAACTGGCGGAAGCCTGCCGGGGTTTGGCGAAAGCCTGCCGGGAATTCAGCACGCCTGTGACGGGTGGTAATGTTTCTCTATATAACGAAACTTTGGATGCCAGCAACACACCTCAACCCATCTACCCCACTCCGGTTGTTGGCATGGTCGGTCTTATTCCTGACCTAACCAGAATATGTGGACAGGGTTGGCGGCAGGAGGGCGACTTAATTTATTTGTTGGGTTTGCGCCTAGAATCTCGTCAGGAAAACGAGATCGATAAAGTCGTTACTCTGGGCGGCTCTGAGTATCTTGCTTCAATTCATGGTCTAGTCGCTGGTCAACCGCCTGTTGTTGACTTTGAGCTAGAACGGCGGGTTCAGGCAGTGTGTCGCACTGGTATTCGTCAGGGTTGGATTCATTCTGCCCACGATTGTGCCGAAGGGGACTGGCTGTAGCGCTGGCGGAATGCTCCATCACTAGCAAACTGGGCGCAGAAATCCAACTGCCCATAAAGCATGACTATGAGGCAAAAAGCAACACTCAGCACTCACTACTCAGCCCTCAGCACTCCACTTCAACTCAAAACTCCTCCCCATCCCCCACCTCCCCACCCGTTGGGACCATCTCCTATTTGCTGAGGGAGGCGCACGAATTTTGGTATCAGTACCAAAGATTCGCCAGGAGATTTGGGAAGACTACCTCAATCAACATTTAGGGCATGATTGGCAACGGTTAGGAAGCGTTCAGAGTAAGAATTCAGTGCTTCAAATCCTCACATCTGATGGCCACTCTTTAATCAACGCTACGATCAAGGAGATGGGCGATCGTTGGCATCACGCGATAGAAGGTTATTTAACCGAGTGAATTTTGGCGCAATTGGTCAGGATATCGGTTTTCCACGCTTATCTTGATGTCTGAAACTGTTAGTATGTAACCGTTAGTTAATGATCAAGTTAAGAAAAGCTTAAGTTTTATTTTCCTGAGCAATCACAAGTCGCTTGTCTAGAAACCTATCCTGCCGTTGACCTCAAGCCAATTTCCTCCACAGGAGTTAACTAACGCATGACCTTTTCCAGTCCCGTTCCTCTGTTCCATCTGCTACTCAGTCCAACTCGTCAGTATCAGAATCGGTTTCTCTAGAACGACCAGATAAGCCAGAGGAAGCATGTGGTGTATTCGGCATTTATGCACCTGAAGAGGATGTAGCCAAGCTGACGTATTTCGGTCTATATGCACTTCAACATCGCGGTCAAGAATCCGCTGGCATTGCGACCTTTGAAGGCGATCAGGTCCGTCTTCATAAGGAAATGGGATTGGTGTCTCAGGTGTTTAATGAATCGATTCTGAAAGAACTCCTGGGAATCTTGCGATCGGTCACACCCGTTACTCCACTACGGGTTCCAGCCGAGTTGTCAACGCTCAGCCTGCTGTGGTTGAAACACGATTAGGACCACTTGCGTTGGCCCACAACGGCAATTTAGTGAACACGAAGAAGTTGAGAGAGGAACTCCAGCGGAACTATAACCTGCTGACAACAACTGACTCAGAGCTAATCGCGCTGGCAATTTCTGAGGAAATTAACAACGGTAAAGGATGGTTAGAAGGTGCCATTAGCGCGTTTCATCGGTGTCAGGGTGCGTTCAGCTTAACGATTGCAACACCAACAGGCATGATGGGCACCCGCGATCCAAATGGGATTCGTCCACTGGTCATCGGGACGTTGCCCCAAGCCACGCCAACGTCACCCCTGCGATATGTTCTTGCCTCTGAAACCTGCGGTTTGGACATTATCGGCGCGGAGTACCTGCGGGATGTAGAACCCGGTGAGGTCGTCTGGATTACGGAAGAAGGGCTAGCTTCCTATCACTGGGCAAAGCAGCCTCAGCCGAAGCTGTGTATTTTTGAAATGATTTACTTTGCGCGCCCTGATAGCGTCATGCATGAGGAGAGCCTCTATAGTTATCGCATGCGAATTGGCCGTCGCCTCGCGCTCGAGTCTCCGGTGGATGCAGATTTGGTCATTGCAGTACCCGATTCAGGAATACCAGCCGCAATCGGCTATTCCCAAGCATCGGGTATTCCTTATGCAGAAGGGTTAATCAAAAACCGCTACGTCGGTCGAACCTTCATTCAGCCAACCCAAACGATGCGGGAATCAGGCATTCGAATGAAGCTGAATCCATTAAAAGATGTATTAGCTGGGAAACGGGTCATCATCGTGGATGACTCAATCGTACGGGGTACAACGAGCGGCAAAATTGTCAAAACGTTGCAGGATGCCGGAGCGATCGAAGTTCACATGCGCATCTCCTCACCCCTGTTACCCATCCCTGCTTCTACGGCATTGATACCGATAGCCAGGATCAACTGATTGCAGCCACGAAGTCGGTTGAAGAGATTGAGGCCAAAATTGGCGTGGATTCTCTCAGTTATCTCAGTTGGAAGGGGATGCTAGAGGAAACCAAGAGCGACCCTGCCAACTTCTGTTCAGCTTGCTTTACAGGGGATTACCCCGTTGCAGTCCCAGAACCGGTGAAGCGATCTAAGATCATGTTAGAGCGGATTGCTCCCTTAGAAAAAGTGCCAACCGTATAGGTTATTGGATATTGGCAACCGAAAACCCATGACGCATTCGTATTGGTCAGGTTGCTGCTCCGTCAACTTACGAATCGCCTGACCACATCGCAGTTGGCCACCCCGCCAGCGAGGTTGACCCGTTTGATCAGCCAGTGGGCATGTTTGACAGACTCGATAGGGGGAGATCAGCTGATCGTCCATGAGGATGACTAGCATATAACACCTCCGGTGAACTCCCAGTTCCCTGAATCCATTGTAGATTAGCAATCTCTAACAAGCGAAATTACTCATCTACAGCTTAATCTGCTCTGATTTTATTTAAGGTATTCGGTGAATCAATTATTAGCATTCTCCTTTTACGAAAACCTTGACCAACCGATTTAATCTTTGCAGGAAGTTCATTAATGTGCGAAAGAAGTTCATTCACCGTCATCATTAGACTTGCCAAAACAGGGGTTATGATCGTTGGTCCAGGTAGGATTTTTGTCCAATGTTGTGCTTTCTGAGGGGTTTACTGTTGTGACACGAACGAACCTAAACTTTCTTGCCGAAACCGATCCTGCGATCGCCGAAATTATTCAGCAGGAACTCCAGCGCCAGCGGGACCATTTGGAACTGATTGCCAGTGAGAACTTTACGTCTGCGGCTGTTCTGGCAGCTCAGGGTCTGTGCTGACAAACAAATATGCTGAAGGTCTACCTGGTAAGCGCTACTACGGCGGCTGTGAATTTATTGACCGGGCTGAGCAGTTGGCGATCGATCGAGCCAAAGAGCTGTTTGGTGCAGCTCACGCCAATGTTCAACCCCACTCTGGTGCTCAGGCAAACTTTGCCGTATTCCTGGCATTGCTCAAACCAGGAGACACCTTTATAGGGATGGACTTGTCTCACGGTGGCCATTTAACCCACGGTTCTCCAGTGAATGTATCGGGTCTATGGTTCAACAAGCAGCACTACGGGGTTAGTAAGGAAACCGAACAGCTCGATTACGACCAGATCCGTGAATTGGTTCTGCAACATCGTCCCAAGCTAATCATTTGCGGTTACTCCGCGTACTCGCGCATCATCGAGTTTGACAAGTTTCGCGCGATCGCCGACGAAGTGGGTGCCTACTTAATGGCCGATATTGCCCATATTGCTGGGCTTGTCGCCACTGGACATCACCCCAATCCCCTGCCTTACTGTGATGTCGTAACGACAACCACTCACAAAACCTTGCGAGGTCCTCGGGGTGGATTAATTCTGACTCGCGATCCGGAGTTAGGTAAGAAGTTCGATAAAGCCGTTTTTCCAGGCAGCCAGGGGGACCTTTAGAGCACGTTATCGCAGCAAAAGCCGTTGCCTTTGGCGAAGCACTTAAACCAGAGTTTAAGACTTACAGTGGGCAGGTCATCGAAAATGCTCGTGCCCTGGCAAGCCAACTCCAAAAACGGGGATTCAAAATCGTCTCTAACGGTACAGACAATCACGTAATGCTGGTTGATCTTCGCTCCATCGGGATGACGGGCAAGCAGGCAGACCAACTGGTCAGTGGAGTCAACATCACGGCAAACAAGAACACTGTTCCGTTTGACCCAGAATCACCCTTTGTAACAAGTGGCTTACGGCTAGGTTCCCAGCGATGACAACGAGAGGAATGGGAACAGTAGAATTTACAGAAATCGGTGACATTATTGCCGATCGATTGCTCAAACCCGAAGATGAGGCGATCGCGCGTGAATGCAAACAACGGGTTGTTAATCTTTGTGCACGCTTTCCGCTGTACTCTCACCTCACCATTCCAGTCCCTGCACTTGCTTGATGAAACACCCTTAGAGCGCCAACACTCTCCAGTTCAACGAAGGGATACCTAAAGGTATCCCTTATTTTTGTCTCTAAACCTTTTAGAACAAATGTTCTTTTGCCTTGCAGAAATTTTTTCGAGATTTATAGCAGTAGGGATGAGGATGGAACGAACTCCGGAGAGCAAAGCCTCATAATCTATTGTTTGTCCTAACCTACTCTCCCTAACCTATTCTCGGATTGCTATGCCTTAGAAAACAGCAGTAGCGGTTTATCTTTGAAATTAAATTGAACGCCCCCAATCTCCAAGCCTCTTAACATTAAGACTGTTGCTTCCTATACCTGTAAAAATCCTTACATATTTTGTTTCACCATATCAGCACTGAGAAAAAATCTCTTCGAAAGCTCCTTAGAACTCTCCCTAAAGGGGATGAATCTAACAATTCTTTCCAAATAAATTGCTAATGACGAGTTAACAGCTCAGCATATTTTCGGAATGAGAGTTGTAGCTTCATGAAAAAATTACATCTAAAAGCATTATTCCTTAATAAAACTATCTGGATCCTCCCAGCAGCAATGGAAAGAGTGGGTAGACAATCTACACGATCCTTAAAATTTTTAACTCTGTAGGTTAGGAACTAAAATGACAGTTCCATTTGGTGAATAGTTCATACATGCGGAATTGATCCCATTAACAATTCTTTGCTGAAATTCCTTTGAAATGTTGTACACTCTGCCTGAAGTTTGTCCTCTTTAACATCGCCCTTCCCAGATGCTTCTACATCTGTACCACTTTGTTGCTTTCTCTGTATCCGTCCTGGTTGTTCTCTGGACAACCCCACTCGTGAAGAAAATTGGCCTTAAGGCAGGCTTGGTAGATCCGCCAGGTGGTCGCAAAATCCACAAGCGCCCAATGGTAAGACTTGGAGGAGTTTCCATATTTGCAGGCACCGTACTTGCCCTACTAATTATTTGGTGGACAGGAGGGTTCGGCACTCTTCCTCCAGAGAAAGAATATGAGGTATGGGGTGTCACGATCGGAGGTATTGCCTTCTTTTGATCGGGCTTGCCGACGATCTGTTTACTCTACCCGCTCTGAGTCGGCTGTTTATGCAGTTCTTTGTTGCAGGTATGGCGTGGCACGCGGGGGTACAGATTAATTTCTTGACCATTCCGTTTGCAGGGATGGTTCAGTTGCAGGACTGGATTAGCTTGCCTATAACCGTTATTTGGCTGGTCGGGATTGCGAATGCCATCAACATGATCGATGGCTTAGACGGTCTAGCTGCCGGGGTATCTGGTATCGCAGCGGTCGTCATGATGATCGTTTGTTTGTTTATGAATCAACCCGCCGCTGCGTTAATTGCCGCTGCGTTGGCAGGTGGAGCGCTTGGATTTTTGCGCTACAACTTCAATCCGGCGCAGATTTTTATGGGGGATGGAGGAGCCTACTTTATGGGCTTTACCCTGGCAGGGGTTGGAATTATTGGATTGGTAAAAGGGGTAACTACTGTTGCCGTATTGTTGCCTTATTTAATCCTGGCAGTTCCGATTTTAGATATTTCTTCAGTGGTGATCGATCGCCTCCGACGCGGAAAATCACCGTTTGCCGCTGATAAACGCCATCTGCACCATCGACTATTACAGGCTGGCCTTTCTCAACGATTAATTGTCATATTTATTTATTCTCTAACTTTGTGGGTTGGAAGTTTGGCATTGGCAATTTCAAACATGCCGAGCGGTTGGGGGTATGCAATTGGTGCAACCCTTCTGCTCAGCATTACTAGTTGGCAGGTATGGAAAACGGCGCGTCAAGCCTAGTCCAATGTATAGATAAAGAATAAAAGAATGAGTGAGGAAGGGTAGAAACGATTACAGTTGGTTTCTACCCTTCTCGTTTTATCCCCTTCTGGTTGACATGACTTCAAGTGCCGAAATTATCTGTGTCGGAACTGAACTGCTTCTGGGCGACATTGTAAATACCAACGCCCAGTTCTTAGCTGAAGAACTGGCAACGCTAGGAATCGCCCATTATTACCAGACTGTCGTGGGGGATAATCCCAATCGGATAAAAAGGCAGTGGCTGTCGCTTGTGAACGATCCCAGATTCTCATCTTCACAGGTGGTTTAGGTCCCACTCCTGACGATCTCACCCATGCAACCCTGGCAGATTTTTTACCGTTCCCCTGGTGGAGCGTCCAGAGATTCTGGAAGATCTCGATCGAAAATTTGCCCAGCGGGGTAGGGTAATGACTCCAAACAACCTGAAGCAGGCGCTTCTGCCAGATGGTGCAAAGATTTTGAGCAATTCAGTTGGAAGCGCCCCTGGCATTATTTGGCAACCCCGTGCCAACCTGACAATCCTCACCTTTCCGGGTGTGCCCGCTGAAATGAAGCACATGTGGCGGAGGTCGCAGTTCCCTTCTTGAAGAGTCAGGGCTGGACCAATGCCACAATTTATAGTCGTACCTTAAAATTCTGGGGTATTGCCGAATCAACCTTAGCAGAGAAAGTTCATTCCTTCTTCGATCTGCAAAACCCCACTGTTGCCCCCTATGCCAATCACGGTGAAGTCAAACTCCGCATCTCCGCCTTCGCCAATTCAGACACTGAAGCCAAGCAGTTGATTGACCCGGTAGAGCAGCAACTCCGGCAACTTGGAGGATTGGACTGCTACGGAGTTGATGATGATACCCTTGCCTCTGTGGTAGGGAAATATCTTCAAACCACCAAGGCAACGTTAGCTGTGGCTGAATCCTGCACAGGTGGCGGTTTAGGCGAGATGATCACCGCGATTTCGGGTAGCTCCAGCTACTTTTGGGAGGCGTCATCTCCTATGACAATTCGGTCAAGATTAGGCAACTGGGAGTCGATCCTGAGGATTTGGCTCAAAACGGGGCAGTCAGCCATATTGTTGCGAAGCAGATGGCAGCAGGGGTGCGCGATCGCCTACAAACGACCTGGGGGTAAGTATCACAGGCATTGCTGGACCTGACGGTGGCACCGCATCTAAACCTGTTGGGTTGGTTTACATTGGGCTGGCAGACCCCAAAGAGGTAAAAAGCTTTGAGCACTGTTTTGGCGCTACGCGGGGACGGGATTGGATTCGTCATCTCAGTGCTTGCAGTGCGTTGGACCACTTACGACGAACCTTAGAAAGTCTGGGCGAATAACCCTTAAACAAAGATAAACAATATAAGGACTTTCTTAATCTTGCGTTTGCCAACTGTTGCTCTGTTGATAAATTGGGTACAATTTGAACAGGTAACCAGGCTACGTCGATGAACCCTCTAAGGGATTGATTTTTCATTGATTAAGCCATATTGAAGGAGCTATCTGTTCAATGGACTACCTTGATAAGGTGCTTGAAAAGATCAAGGAATGGGCACGTAAGCTGATTGAAGCGTTGTTGGGTCCGGAAGCTCAACCCGAAGCTGAACCAATTCCAATTCCCGTCAACGATCCTCAGCGCCGATAGTAGTTCGTTTATTGGTTTTTCCGTTGCTTAGTATTTTGGTGCTTCATGGACCAAACCTTAATCTCCTGGGTAAGCGAGAACCGGAGATTTATGGTTCTGTAGGCTTGGACGATATTGATAATTTGCTAAAAGCCGAAGCCGAAACTCTTGGAGTAAGGGTTTTGGTTATTCAATCTAACTATGAAGGCGTTTTGATTGATGAAATTCAAAGCGCCCCAGGCTCCTTTGAGGGAGTTTTGATTAATGCTGGAGCCTATACTCACACAAGCATTGCAATTCGAGACGCGATCGCGGCTACCAATCTTCCAACCGTTGAAGTCCACTTGAGCAACATTTATCGGCGGGAGGAATTTCGTCACCGTTCCTATATCGCTCCGGTTGCGATCGGACAAATTAGCGGATTTGGCTCAGACAGCTACCTTCTAGGTTTGCGTGCGTTGGTCAATTATCTGAAACGCACAGAGGACGTTAATCTTCTGACAGAAGATTGAGTGGTACCTTTGCCAGAAGATTAGCTTTTCGGAAGAAGCGTTTCCTACCCATTCCTTAGATTAGAAAACGAGTATAGGTTATGGATCACGGGGTTCAGGGAACGGATTCTATGGTTAGAGTAAGCGCTGCGCGGAATTCTGTTTAGTCAAGGCCCAGTAGATTTGGGCGAGATCTGCGGAAGCGCAGTTCATCTAGCCACACCATGACTTTTACTTCTCAGTCATTCTGCAACCGTTTTTATGTCTAAGCTGCGCCACAGATACCAGGAGGCGATCGAACGAAAGGGTTTCCAGGGTAAAGCAATCGATTCCACCGTCTTTTTATTTGGAAGGTCTGGAAGGTTATAGGCTCGTCGAATGCCTGACCGAATTCCCAAATCATCGACGGGCAAAACATCCGATCGATTTAGATGGAAGATGAGCAGCATCTGAACCGTCCAGCGTCCGATGCCTTTAACGGGCGTGAGCGTCTGGATAATCGTTTCATCGTCCATAACGTCCAGGTCTGTCAGGCTTGGTAAACCATCCAGCACTTTCTGGGCCAAATCCTTCAGGTAAATAACTTTAGAACGGAAATACCTGCACCCCGCAAAGCCTCATCGGACGTATTCAAGATATCCTCGGCACTGGGGTAGGGCTTGTCTGGGTAGAGTTGGAGAAAGCGACGGTGAATTGTAGCCGCTGCTTTACCAGAAAGTTGCTGATAAAGAATAGATTCTGATAAAGCAAACAGCAAATCCCCAGTTTGCTGGCGCTGGTGTAATTTGCAAGGACCAATCTGCTCAATCAGTGCTGCCAAAATTGGGTCGGATTGTTTCAAGGTGGAAAGCGCGATCGAGTAATCCATATGAAGCAGTTAAACACCACGTTTACCGATTATTGGAAGAACCAACCTAAATTTTTGGTGATGGTTGTGGATTTTATCCTTGTCCTTTTAATTGGAGCAATCGACTATTTCACAACGGCTGATGTTTCCCTGGCCATCTTCTATCTAATTCCGATTACGTTTGCAACCTGGTTTGTGGGAAGGCGACTCGAGTTTCTTTTGGCGTTAGAAGCCACAACTGTCTGGTGGCTAGATGATCTTATGACAAAGTCATCACGCTTCTTCTGGGTTATTTCCTGGAATGCAGTTATCAACTTAGGCTTTTTTGTGATTACCAGTTATTTGCTTTCTAATGTAAAACTTGCCTATGAGCGAGAAAAGCATCTGGCACGAACGGATTCCCTTACCGGAGCGGTGAACCAACGTCATTTTCTGGAGCATTTACAGGCTGAGATCGATCGCTCCAAGCGGCAGCAACAGCCTATAACCGTTGCCTACGTGGATGTAGACAACTTCAAAGCCGTGAACGATCGCTTTGGGCACAGCGCGGGAAATCGCCTCCTCTGTTTAATTAGTCAGGTTGCCAGACACCAGGTTCGCAGTATTGATATTTTTGCCCGTTTGGGCGGCGATGAGTTTGCCTTATTGTTGCCCCAAACGAACTACGACCAGGGAAAGGCAACTCTAAATCGCCTATATAAGCTGTGGTTGGACGCTGCTCAGCAAGGAAATTTTCCAGTTGGCTTTAGCGTTGGAGCCGTGACGTTCATTCACCCTGCTGATTTAGTCGATGCGGTGCTTGAAGCCGCCGATCGCCTCATGTATTCGATAAAGAATGGCGGCAAGAATGGAATTAATCACATTCAGATTGATACCCCTACCGAATAGCAACTTCCGGGTTTAGCTTGAATTGTTCTGGTTGTTCAAGGCTGGAGTAGAGGGTTTCTTGGGAAACGATTGTGAAGTCCTGATTCAGCCATACAAGCGACACCTGAGAAACCTTGCCCGCTTGAAGCGAGACTAACGTGAAATTCCGCAGACGATCGACGTTCTGTTTGGCGATGCGGGGAACACGGGCGGCATTAACGTAAACAGTTCCTTCAGGGCCGGTCGCGATCGGGGTGCGGAGAACGTCTTTTGTATGACGAAGGTGATGATGCATATGACCGAACGCAACCAGCGGAACGGTTCTGCCCAATGCCTGTGTCGCTGTAATCGCGTTTGCCAAATCGGGGTCGCCAAAGTCACCACCTAAGGGTTGCCAGTCGCGTCCACACGGGTCTTCCGGGCGATCGCCCAACCCTTTAGGACCGCAGTGTCCTAGAAAAATGACTGTTTCGTAGGCCGATTGACTGGCTGCGTCGATAATTTGGGCAGTCGATTCTTCAAAATTGCTGACGCCAAAGCGGGATTGATAGAAATCAGCATTCTTCCAGTCGGACCCGCCCCAGCTAAACGGACGACCTCCCACAACCGTTAGACTCAGCTCCGGAAAATCCAGCTTTCCATAACCAACGTGAGCAGCACCCAATAGATCAAGCTGTTGCTGGACCCGATCCTCCTTTGAGGATCATAGGGACGATGTTTGATGCCCCAGGGGTGGCGGTGTACCAGGCGTCGTGGTTGCCAAAAATGGCCGCTTTGGGTAGCTCAAGAGCAGCGATCGCTTTAACTACATCCACAGATTCGTTGCCAAAATCCCCGACAAGCAAAACCAGATTAACTCCCAGGTATTGCAAAGCCAGTTCATCCTCTCCATCCCAGAGGTCATGCACATCCCCAATTACGGCAATGGTGATATCAGGGGAGAGACGAGCGGCGGATTTTTTTGGGTGGAGTGGGTAAATAAGGTTCCACCCTGGTCCTGCGGTTGCTGATTTTGCGGCTTATTCGGCATGATTGTCCCTCTTCCTAACCCTTCCAGCATATAAGTTTCAGAGGCTGACGGGCATTGACTGTTGGATAGGGATTTCATCCAATCACTTCAACGGGGCTGTCCGATTTGTTTAAGCGCTGTTTCCCGTGCCTTCTCAGATAGCTTATTCAGCAGGACTCGGTTAGAATCATCAATCAACTCCTCTCGCTGCATCAACTCAACCATGGTCTGAAACAGCAATTTCTCAATTTGTCCCGCCCGTTCTGCTAACCAAACGTGAGTTTCTGCTGCCTCTGGAAACTGCTCAATGCAGTTAGTAGTGTAAGTCTGAAAGGTGCGAACCTGACGTAGAAGCCGGGCTAAATATCCCGGACATTCACACGCAATAACCTCTGCTGCTCTACAAATTTCAATTAATGCCTCATCTGAGAGATCCGAAATTAAAATTGCTGGTGCTTCATCCGACATAATGTTGTCCAAATCTTACTATCTTCGTTATCTAACCCTGAAATTTCCTGAGTAACAGCTTTGATTGCATGATTCCCTACCCTACTTCCGCTATTCTGAGTAGTTGATTATTTCACCGAGGGCGTGTTGTGAAAGCTGTTTTGATGACTGCTACTGGAGGTCCTGACGTTCTCAGAATGGACCACGTACCAGACCCTACCATTCAGGGGGAAACAGAAATTTTGGTGCGCTTGCGAGCAGCGGAATCAACCCGATCGACACCAAACTGCGGCAACGGGGTACTTTCTATCCCGATCGGATGCCTGCCATTTTGGGTTGCGACGGTGCCGGGGTTGTGGAGGTTGTAGGACAAGCCGTACGCCGGTTTCGGCCTGGTGATGAGGTGTATTTCTGCAATGGTGGAATCGGTGGCCATCCAGGCAACTATGCAGAATGGGCAATCGTGGATGAAGCCTTTGCTGCCCGAAAACCCAACTCACTCAGTTTTGCAGAAGCAGCAGCGGCTCCGCTAGTCCTGATTACAGCCTGGGAGGCACTGTACGATCGAGCGCAGCTTCAGGCAGGACAACGTGCCCTGATTCATGCAGGGGTTGGTGGGGTGGGCCACGTGGCGGTGCAGCTTGCCAAATTGCAGGGAGCAACCGTCTGCACAACCGTCAGCACTCCTGAAAAGCGGATTTCGTTAGACAACTGGGGGCAGATCACGTTATTTTCTATCGCGATAGTGATTTTGTGCCGGAAGCTCTTGCCTGGACAAAGGGGCAGGGGTGGATGTGACGTTTGATACGGTGGGTCGAGATATTTTGGGGCGATCGTTTTCGGCAACACAAGTCTATGGCAATGTGGTGACAATTTTGGAGCCGGACCCCTCAACCAATTGGAAGGTTGCCCGCACTCGGAACCAACGAATTAGTTTTGAACTGATGCTGACCCCCATGCTGCAAGGGTTGGTGGAGGAGCAGAACGCACAGGCAAAAATTCTGGAGCAGTGTGCCCGGTTGATTGACCAGGGACAACTCAAAATCCATGTCGGCAAAACGTTTCCGTTAGCAAACGCTGCTGAAGCCCATCGTGTCTTGGAGGCAGGGGGCGTAATGGGTAAATTAGTGCTTGAGATGTAATTGATTTCTGGTCTAATTGCTTACAGCGGCGTGTGGATGGGTGGCCCATAGTGAGGAGATTGTAAGACAAACCGCTGTTATTGAGGATTGCTTATGTTGGTCACCAAACAGCCTGTTCTAAAGCAATTTTGGTATCCCGTATTGCCGATCGCCCATCTGCTACCCAGCAAACCCCAACCCTTTGAGCTTTTGGGGCAGCGGATTGTTCTCTGGATGGACGAGGATGGAAAGCCTGCGGCAGTTGTTGATCGTTGTTGTCACCGTTCTGCTCAACTTTCTAAGGGAGTAGTGGTTGAAGGCAATATTCGCTGCCCCTATCACGGCTGGTGTTTCAATGCAGAGGGAGTTGTGTTCAGGTTCCCCAACTGCAATCCGGGGCAATTCCTAAGACCTACCGAGTGCCGTCGTACCATTGCACCAAACGCTATGACTACATTTGGGTCTGTTTGGGAGAACCCCTCCAGCCAATTCCAGACATTCCAGAATTTGAGAATTCCGAATTTCGCTTGATCCATGAGTTTTATGAGACCTGGAACGTAAGTGGGCTGCGCTGCATTGAAAATTCCTTTGACAGCGCCCACGGCCACTTTGTTCATGCAAGCTCCTGGGGGATGAGAAAAATCCGGTACCACCCCGATCGACGAAATTGTAGATACTGAAGACGGCTTTTTGATGAAGCATTGGGTGGAAGTGCTCAACCCTGACTTACAGAAGAAGAATTTAGGAATTGAGGCTGAAAAACCGTTCGTACCAATGAGCGTTGCTGGTTCATGCCATTTGCACGCACACTAAAGATCCAGTATCCCAATGGATTGATCCATCTGATCTTTACGGCTTACACACCAATTGACGACCAAACATCCCAGCTCATTCAGTTTTGCTTGAGAAATGACACGGAAGCAGAGGCAAGCGCTTCTGATATTATTGCCTTTGATCGCCAGGTAACGTTAGAAGACCGGGCTGTTTTAGAAACAACAGATTATGACACACCGCTGTTGATCGCCGAAGAACAGCACATGGCATCGGATAAACCGGGAATTTTAATGCGTCATCGACTAGCCGCTTTGCTGAAGGAACATGGGGAAGTCGAGTATCGTAGGGCTTGAGGGACCAAGAGTCAGGGGTCAGGTATCAAAACAAGCTCATAGCTAGTAGCAGATTCAATTCCGCACATCTCTTGTGAATCGCCAGTCGGCGCACTTTAATCAAAGTTTCTCTGCCATTCGGCAGTAGCTGCTGGAAAGTAACCCTGACCCTAGACAGAGAAACGGTATTAAGAGGATCTTTACACTATGTAATACAAACTTTTCAGTAAGGAACTCCATGAGCAAAAAAATTTTACAAACCTTCTCTCTAAGACTATCGGTGCTTTAGGTGTCGCTGGTGCCCTCGTTCTGGTTAGTTTTCCCAGCGTTGCCCAGCAATCTCCAACCAATTCAAGTCCTCAAAACCCCTATCGGGTGAAGCCTTCGAACAATAATTCATACGATTCAAATCAAACGGGCAACCCTGATTCGAATCAGAATAGCAACACCAACTCAGACCAAACCGTAGGCACTCCTGATCGCAAAGACCCAACCAGCAATGGTTCACAGACTGAGCGGGTTGAGGGCACCGGAACTGGCAATCAGCCCGGCAGCTATGGACATTCAACTAACAACGATCGGACCCGAACCAATCAATCGGATGGAAACCGTGGTGGAGACATGAACCGAGGAGTCAGTCCCGAAGGCCGATAAAGCTTAATATTCACAAAAAGGGATGGGCGGTAGCTAATATTCCGAATCTACGCTCAAACCCCAGACACGACCCGTAGGAGTCAGGAGGCAGAAGTCAGAAGGTAGCCTCCTGACTCTTAATTTTTCTAGAAAATGGAGTACGGCAGTGAGGATGAGGGATGAGAGCGAAATTAGGAATTTGGAGTTAAGAGTTAAGAATTAGAAGCTCATTGTCAATACATAATGGTCAATTCCTAAATGCCCATTGCCTATTGCCCATTGCCGTTATAATTTCGCCGATCGTGCCATCCATGCAACTCATATAGTCAAGGTGTTTGGCTTTTTTCTGCAAACCTAGATGAAATAGAGCTGTCACCTGAAGGTTACTGATTTGGCAATGAGAGTTTAGACTATGGACTGTAGACTCCGGCTATTGATCCTTGTCCTTTTGGTCATCGTCAACCGTTGTTTGTCCCAAGTCTAGCCATTAGCCTATGCTTACCTACGTTGGCAAAACCCTACAAAACGGAAAGTACACTCTCGACCAGGAACTGGGTAGGGGAGGGTTTGGAATAACCTACAAAGCGACTCATCACTGGCTAGGGCAGGTAGTAGTTATCAAAACGTTGAACGAGACGTTGCGTCAGGACGCAAAATTTGCTGAGTTCCGGCAACAATTTCAGAACGAAGGTAAACGGTTAGCATTATGCTCTCATCCGGGAATTGTGCGGGTCAGTGACTTTTTATAGAGGAAACGTTGCCCTACCTCGTGATGGATTACATTCCAGGACAGACGCTGGATAACCTTGTGCTGCCGGATCATCCGTTGCCCGAAGCTACAGCCATCAACTACATTCAACAAGTTGGAGTTGCACTGAAAGCCGTTCATAAACTTGGGTTGCTGCATCGGGACGTAAAACCGCAGAATCTGATTTTGCAGCAGGGAACGGGCCAGGTTGTTCTGATTGATTTTGGTACTGCCCGCGAATTCTCTCCTGGTTTGATCCAGACGCATACCAGCGTGCTTTCTGAGGGATATGCGCCGATCGAACAATATTTACCCCATGCTAAACGTACGGCTGCTACGGATGTTTATGGATTGGCAGCAACGCTTTACACATTACTGACGGCCCAGGTGCCGATCGCCTCAATCCTGCGCGATCGCCATCCACTAAGAGAACCGCGAGAATTGCGCCCCGACCTTAGCCCCGCTGTAAATCAGGCTATTCTACGGGGATGGCAATGGAACTCCATCAGCGTCCCTCTAATGTAGACGAGTGGTTATCGCTGCTTCCGAGTGGGGATAAATCTTTCTCATCTTCAGGTAGATCAGTCAGTCGGGTTGCCACTGTCCCGGTGATTCCCAGACAGCGTCGTGCTAATCAACCGCCTCCCACGATCGCGCCTGCATCGGGTCCCAATCAATCTAGTGGAGGTTTTCTCTGGTTATTTGTAGGATTGGCGGTTTTCACAGCGGCAGTCGTTGGGTTTATGACGGTGCTATCCAAAACTCAAGATTCTACCCCGTCTCCTTCGGCGCAACCTAGCACTGAGTCTAGCCCCGTTCAACAGTCGCCATCTTCCAAACCGATTCAAAAGCCATCTCCAATCAAGGAGCAAAACCAACTCCCAAGCCGTCTGCATCTGTCTCACCCTCACCCTCTCCATCGGCTTCACCGGGTGAATCTGAGCCGTCTCTTCCCAGTGATGCCCTGCCATCCCCGTCTCCTTCCACACCATCTTCTGAATCTCAACCAACAACGTTGCCTCCAGCAGAATCAGCGTCTCCGCAACCATCCCAAACACGAACTCCCTCCGTCCCCCCGTTGAGTCCAGGTCTCCCCAGTCTTCGCAGTCCAACTCTGGTTCGTCAGCCGAATCATCAGGACAGGGGCAAAAGGCTTTACAGGAGCAGTTGAATCTAGGAAGCCAGTCTGAAGAAGGGAGTAGGGTTTCAGAACCAGGAGTCAAGAAAGACAGCCATTCTAACTTCTGATTTCTAGATTCCATTTACTAAGCCGATACAGGAGAATTATGGAAAACATTGATTGGATGAGTGTGATTCCGGCGGGAATTGCGATCGCGGTTTTTGTAGGGGACTAACCATGATGTTTACGGGCATCTGGACGACCAGAGGAAAGAAATGAGTGGAAATGGATGGGTAAGGGGTGACTGATAATCGGTAATCGATAATGGGTCGAACACCAATTACCCGTTACCAATCATCCCTTACCTCCAAGGGTCCTACGCAAGCGTTCGACAGAGGATTTGACAATGTTTGACCATATTGGCCTATCAGTTGGTGATATTGAAACAAGTAAGGCGTTTTACTCGAAAGCGCTCGCTCCTCTTGGCGTGCGAATTGTGAAAGAAGGCGAAGGATGGGCAGCAATGGGCAAGGCCGATCGAGTTGAATTTTGGTTTGATACCTTTGGCGAAAAGCAAAACCGATGCACATTGCCTTTGCCACCGAAAACCGAGAGCAGGTGAGAGCCTTTTACGAAGCTGCCCTGACCGCAGGTGGGAAAGATAATGGTGCTCCAGGCATTCGAGAGAGGTATCATCCCAACTACTACGGCGCGTTCATCATTGACCCCGATGGTCATAACGTTGAAGCAGTTTGTCATAAACCCGAAGCTTAAAGAAATCCAGCGCATAAACCTTCCTACCCCTACCACCTACCACCTAACCCCTACCACCTCCCATAGAACCCTCCTCAGGTCAGACGAAAACCACAGCGAATCCAAGTATCCTCCAGTTAATGTTTAAGGTTAGTGGTTGGGAGCAAGCCTGTGGTTCCTTTACGTGATGATAATCCGACTCGTATTACGCCCTACGTCACCTATGGAATAATTGCCGTCAATATTCTGGTTTTCCTGTTTGAAGCCAGCTTGATGGGTTCGCCTCTTTGGAGCAATTTCTCCGAACCTGGTCAGTGGTTCCAGCAGAGTTAACGGCAAGCTTTCACGGTGCTCCCCAATATCCGTTGATTCAGGAAGTACCAACCCTTATTACCTCCCAATTTCTCCATGCTGGGTTGCTTCACATCGGTGGCAATATGCTTTACCTGTGGATCTTCGGCAACAATGTTGAGGAACAGATGGGGCGCGTCCGGTTCCTGTTCTTTTACTTGCTTTGCGGCGTTCTGGCTGCCCTCGCCCAATGGTTTTTTGCACCGGAGTCTAATATTCCATCTCTGGGTGCCAGTGGCGCGATCGCGGGTGTGATGGGCGCTTACATCCTGAGGTTTCCACAGGTCAGAATCCTTACACTCATCCCAATTTTTCTGTTCTTCACCACGATTCGGCTGCCTGCAATCGTTTACCTCGGTGTCTGGTTTGTGCAGCAGGCGCTTTACGGCTTTGCCAGCTTCAACACGCCCACAATGGTTGGCATGGAAGGCGGCGGAGTTGCTTACTGGGCACACGCAGGCGGATTTGTGTTTGGAGCAGTCCTGGGACCAATTTTTGGTCTGTTCTCGAAACCAGCCGCTCCGAATATGGGTCCAGATGTGGAGTCACCCGCTGGGCGTTTGAATCTGGAGACGCAGGACACGCCTTAAACGAGACTCAAAACTGCGTCACTGGTTGCAGATGTCGGTATTCTGGTATCAGCAAATTCCAGGGCGATCACAGTGTCTCGAAAATTGGTTGCGTGTTTATTCGTGTTCGTTTCGTGGTTGATTGTCAGTCTTACCTGCGTGCCCCAAACTGCCAACGCCGCGATCGCCCAACCTGAGTTGATACCCCTCACGTTAGAAGTTCTGCAACAGCGACTGCGATCACCTGGACAAAGTGAAGGACTGCGAACCGTCGATCTTCAGCGTTTGAGTATCGATCTCCGTTCAGAGAATGCGGGATTTCGCGATCGATTTTATGAACTGGTTAAAGCTCAGTTGCAGCGACCGGGAACTCCTGTGGGGCCGATTTGAGCTACTCCCAGATTCAGGGAGAACTTAAAATCAGCCAGTTGGGGTTACGGGCACCATTGTTTGGCGAATCGCTGTCGCCCATTTTCACCCCTGCTGAGAAAGAACAATTGCAGCGCGATCGTCGTCGCCTCTCCCGCCTCAGCACGCTCTCCCAATCGCTACTGACCACGCCCAAACTTACCACAGAAGAACCCCCGTTGCAGATTACCGTTTTTCGGGGACCGCTGAAGCTGACCCAAACTCGCTTTCTGAGTTTGGCGGATTTTACCAATACTTTTTCTGAACCGGGTAGAAGCACCCGGAGCACAGTTCAGCCAGGGATTGATTGTTCTCAAGCCCGCTTTAGCCAGGTAACGAGCTTTGCCGGAGCGCTGTTTGGGCGGGATGCCCGTTTCCGCAGCAGCATTTTTTTGGCAGGGCCGAATTTAACCAGGTGCAGTTTCAGGGAGTGAACTTTCAAAATACGGAATTTCAGGCGACGGCAAACTTTAACCAAACCCTGTTTCAACAGCCCGCCAACTTTTCCCGAATTCAATGGCAGGGAAATGCTGATTTTGCCCAGGCCCACTGGCAGTCGGAAGCGGTTTTTAACAAAGGAATGTTTAGCAAGTCCCTGTTTCTACCCGATGCCGTGTTTGATAAAGCCGCCCTGTTTCGAGAGGTCCAATTCAACAAACCGGCAAATCTGCGAGGTACGTCAATTCTGGAGCAGGCAGATTTCAGTGATGCCGGATTTGCTAGAGGAGCATACCTGAACGTGCCAGGGCTGAAGTTTGACTCGGATCAGGCGAAGATCGTTGGCGATCCGGGACAAATCGGGCGGGTGATTTCGGTACCGACCTTGCAAGGCAATGAAAATCTGCTGCGGGAGCTGGTGCGAAATTTTCGCCGTCAGGAGCAAATTCCCGATGCTAACCAGATTGATTACACACGTCAGAAGCTAAGGTTACGCGAGTTACGTCAGCAGTTGTTTGGAGTCAATATCAATACCGCTCCGATCGCCCAACTGAGAAATCTTGGTTTTTCTGCGGCACAGACAACGGCAATTACTCAACGTCGTGCCCAGCAACCCTTCCGTAACCTCACTGACTTACTGAGCTTGGCAAATGTAGACATCGCAACTTACATCAATGTGCGCGATCGCATCGTTGCTAGAGAGATTGTGCCACCTGCAATCGATGCGGTGAATCGAATGTCGATCGGGCTGTCCTGTGTAGGATTAAGTCTGTTGCTGCTGTTGAGCCGAAACGGTTCTAATTTCTGGTTGGTGTTTGGGGTTGGGCTGGTGGCGATCGCTTATTTTGGTGTCCTTTTCTGGCTGGTGGATCGGTGGCGACGGATTTTGCCAAAACCAGTTCTGCCAACTCCTCCTGAAACGCTGTGGGTGCTAGGAGGGTTCAGCGTTTTATCCCTCTGGGGTTAATCGCTATCTTCCGTAACGGTGATAATCCCTGGTTTACGTTGGCAAGTATCGGAGCGATCGTCATTCCCGTTCCCACCATCCTCCTGGTTCGGCTGTATCAGGTAGGGCGATATCACCCGATGATGGACATCAGCTATTTTATGGAAGAGGGTACGCTGCGCCAGTTACGGATTCTTATCGGACGTCTTCCCGTCATTCCGCGCTACGAAATGTTCCGAGAACGCTACATGTACATCCTCTGGAACCGCCGATGGAACTGGCTCAACTACTTCGATTTCAGCTTCAACAACCTGCTTAAATTTGGCTTCAACGATATACGCTTACGCGACGAGTATGTCCCTGGCCTCATTACCGTGCTGGTCTGGTATCAGTGGGCGATCGGCATTCTCTATATCGCCCTCCTGCTGTGGACTCTCTCCCGCACGATTCCTGGGTTGAACCTGTTGATTTATTTCAAGTAGAGGCTAAGAGGGGAAAAATTAGGAATTAGAAATTGAGAATTAAGAATTCTTAACCCAACGCTATGCATTTTCAATTCTTAATTCTCCATTCTTAATTCATAACTCCTAATTAGACACAAGGGTTAGATTTATGGCTCTAATTCGTCAAGTAGCTCGCTGGTTTCACCGGGGTAGAAGCGATCGTTCAAAATCTCCATCAAGCTATAGGGACATTCAAGAGGAAATGTGTTTCTGGGTAAGTCTGTTTCTCTAACGGCTAGTTCAACTCCCCTCAAGAATGCTTTGTAGAGTGCTTCCTCATGTAGGGCTTGAGACTTGGATTCTCCTCGATCAAATCAGCAATATCCAGGCGTTGAATGCGGAGAGTTGCTAACCAACTACGACTGCGATGTTGAGGTTGATAGCGCCATTTCAGCAAACGTCCAATTAATACACTGAGACGGTTCCGCAGTTCTTGACGCTACTGTTTCCCCAAAGACTCAATCTCCTCAATCACATTTTGCAGATCAATCTGATTCCACTGTTGGTGACGCAGTAAAGCTGCCTGCTCCTGTGTCCAGGCATAGAAATCAGTTTCATAGAGATTTGATCGAGTCAGCTCAGCTTTTGGGTTTGTTTCTGGCAAAGGCATTCGTTTGCGCTAACTTCAACACCGCAATTGTAGCTTTCATCCCTTATCCTTCATCCCTTGTCCAAACGTTCACTGTTCCGTCCCAACAGCCGCTGACGATCGTTCTTCCATCCGGGCTGATGGAAACCGACCAGACCCAGCTAGCGTGTTTACCCGAATAAAGTAGACTGGCTGACTCCAAATCCCAGATTTTAATGGTCCGATCGTGGCTACCGCTGACCAGGAGTTTTCCGTCGGAGCTAATTGCTAGCGAGTTGACGGCCCCTTTGTGGTCATCCAGCGTATGCAGGAGTTTCCCGGTTTTCACGTCCCAAAGTTTGATGGTGGTATCCTCACTGCAACTGGCGAGGGTTTGTCCATCAGGGCTAAGGGCGATCGCGTTTACCCCATCCGTGTGTCCTTCCAGGGTTCGGCGAAGTTCGCCCGTTTCCCCATTCCAGATGCGAATGGTTTTATCTCGACTGGCGCTGACAATCGTTCGATCAAAGTCCTGTCGAACTGTTGCATCCTTCTCCTGCACCAGCGGCTTTTCTGGCTGAAAAGCCACCGCCGTTACCCAATGTCGGTGCCCGACCAGGATTTTTAAGGTCGCTCCTGTTGTCAAGCGCCAGGTCCGAATGGTTTTGTCTTGACTGCTGCTGGCTAGTAAATAACCATCTGCGCTAAAGGCTACGGATCGCATCCAATCAGAGTGTCCATTCAGGGTTTGCAGTAATTTGCCGCTCTGCCACTCCCATAGCTTTACTGTTTTGTCATTGCTGCAACTGGCTAGCGTTTGCCGATCGGGACTGGTGGCAATCGCTCTGACCCAAGAAGAATGAGCAGCGATCGTGCGAAGTAGCTCTCCTGTTGCCAAATTCCAGATTTTAATGGTCTTATCACCGCTGCCGCTTGCCGCTATTTGACCATCTGGATGAATCGCAACGGAGCGAACCCAACTGGTATGCCCTTTTAACGTCTGGACACAGCTCCAGAGTTCGGATGAAACGGCATCAAGCTTCTTTCCTTCAGCCAACGGCATTTCCGTGGTTTGAAACGTCGAATCCGATGAAAGATCAATGGAATCAGGAATTTGATAAGGTGTAGAGTCTGAAAGGACAGAACCCCTAGAGATGAATCGGATTGAACGGGGATACCTTGAGCGCCCTTAAAATCGACGGTGCATTCAAATCTCTGAGAATATCGGTTGCAGATTGGTAGCGAAACTTGATGGGGCCTTGCAACAGCTTATTCAAAACATCGCTCAAAGCACCGTTTATGGGACTGGTCAGGTGTTTCTGCCAGATCCAGGCTCCTTCCTCAGTGTCAAACAGGTCTGCTGGTCGCACTTGAGTCAGCAGATAAATGCAGGTTACACCCAGGCTGTAGAGATCACTGGCAAAAACCGCCTTACCGATCGCCTGCTCTGGTGCTACAAACTCGGGACTGCCGATACTAGTTCCGGTAAACATGAAATCCGTTCCAATGGATTTAGCAGCGCCGAAATCAACCAGAACATACCGCTGGTCGCTCCGACGCTGGATGATGTTTTGAGGCTTGATATCCCGATGAATGATTCGGTTGCTGTGAATGAATTCCAGCACTGGCAGCAGATCGTTCAGCAGACGCCAGACCTGCAATTCGTTGAATGCACCAGTTTGGGCCAGTTCTTGCAGCAGATTGCGGCCATCGATAAACTCCAGCACCAGGTAGTGGTAGTCTGCCTGCTCAAAGTGGGCCAGCAGTTCTGGAATTTGGGGATGCTGCCCCAGTTGCTCCAGTTGTATCGCCTCTCGCTGGAACAATTCCTTTGCCTGCTCCGGATCTCGGTTGCTCTGATTCTGAGGGAAGAACTGTTTGATGACACAGGGTGGCCGAGAGGGCTTATATTCATCTGCGGCTAGAAACGTTCGGCCAAATCCACCCCGCCCGATCGGTCGTTGTGCCCGATAGCGATCACCCAGAAGCAGCTTGAACCCACATCGGGTGCAATAATTTGCCGAATTCGCATTCTCTGGACGACTGCAATGGGGATTGAGGCAATAGCTCATAGACCGATTGTAGAAGGGATGAGGAAGGATGAGGGAGGAAAGGATAAAGGATAAAAATTAATTCTCTCACTCCCTCATTCCCTCATCCCCTCACCTCAATCTCCTCTGCCTCCAACATTAAAAATAAAAAGGCAGACGAACGATCGTCTGCCCTTTCAAAATATATTTTATACAAAGTTTTATCTGAAACCGACAGCAGCCTGCCAAACAAACGCCAGCAACAAAAGAAGACTGGAATGATAGGCAAAACATCCACCAAGGGGTCAAAGATTGAATACGCTTCAGGCAATTTTGCTAAAAGCAGTGCGGCAACCATAGCTGAACAACCTCTCCGGTACGCTTTTAAGAATTGCCATAGATCGTAACATGGGATGAATCCTTAAACAGAACTAAAGCGGCTAGAGAAGTAGATATATTTCTTAACAAAACGCGAGAGATACTTCAGCAGAGGAGAACCCAGTGAACAGCGGGCATCCTTAGAGAACCATTCTCAAGCAATCGTAAGTGAATTGTCATCTCTTTCTACGCCTTTGCGTCTCTGCGGTTCCCAAGCCTCCACTTTCTCGTTTATGCTGGTTACTCCTGAAAGGCAGTTTGCTTCTACTACTTAGTGCTTGCACCGCTTCCAATCCGGTACTGATTGATCGATCGCAAGTACCGCAAGCTTTGATCGGACGTTGGCAGCTTCAGAATAAGGAAACGTCCAACTGGAATAACAACGACACGCTGATTTTTTTTTGCCCGATAGCTCATTTATTGCGATTAACAACGGAAAAGCGATTCGGGGACGTTACTGGATTCAGGTTGATTCCTTTCCAATGCATATTGACCTGGCTCTAGGAGAGTCTTATCTGTGGTTTCAAGGTTCGTTTGAACTCTCCACTCCCGATACGTTACTGCTCCAAAGAAAACTGATCGGAATTACTGACCCGGTTCGTCCCACAATGATTCAAGCGAAAAGTGCGTTCAACTACCGCAAGGAAACGAACAGCACAGAGTTACCCTCAGAGAATACTCCTGCTGAAGACCAAATGCGTTCAATTTCGCTACGAGAACAATCTGGCAGAGACTATGTCATCAAAATGATGTTTGCCCAGCGGTATTACGGCGATCGTGATGGAACCTACGCCACCCGTTTTCAGCAAATCCATCCAGGCTTATACGATGAGGACATCGACTACCGCTACCAAATTGTTCCTAAAGCGCCCCACTGGATCTGGATTACCGCTCAGGCTAAACATCCCGAACTCAGAAGCTTTACCGGACAGGTCATTGCAGGCAACGTTTTTCCTGCGCCACCAACCAGGCTTCCACCCAACCGCCGAGCATCATCCCAAACTCTGCAAGCATCTGGCGCTACGTCTGCGACCCAACCTCCCACGAATTCCGGAGCTAACGCTGCGTCTGCGGTTCATGATTGATTGGCATTCCTCATCAAACGATCGCCGAACCCAGCCAACGTCCAAACTCGGCTTTAAACGTGCCCTGGAGAATGGCAGTACGGATTTTTCGGGTAAAACGAACCAGTTCTGTAATGTTGTGAATTGAAAGCAGCGTGTAGCCTAAAAGTTCCTGTGCCCGCAGAAGATGACTCAAATAGGCACGGGTGAAGGTCTGACAGGTATAGCATGGACAATCGCTATCTAACGGTGCAAAATCCTCTCGAAATTTGGCATTTCGCATGTTCCAGCGCTCTCCGCCAACCAATGCATTCGCATGCCGTGCTAACCGAGTAGGGATCACACAGTCAAACAAATCGACGCCCGCCGCGATCGCCTGCACCATTTCTCGGTAGGTTCCCACGCCCATAAGATAACGGGGCTTTTCGGGAGGCAGCTCTGGGGTCGTCGCTCGAACAATCTGTTCAATCAATTCGGCAGGCTCTCCCACACTGACCCCGCCGATCGCATAACCGGGCAGATCAAGCCCAGCCAGCATTCGAGCCGCATCAAGCCGCAGGTCTGGATACACGCCTCCCTGCACAATGCCAAACAGGGCCTGGTCGCTTCGTTGATGGGCTGCAATGCACCGTTTCAGCCAGTGATAGGTCCGATCAGTTGCTTCGATCACACTGTCTCGACTTGCTGGATAGGAGGGCACTCATCAAACGCCATGATGACGTCGGCCCCCAGTGCGTTTTGAATGGCGATCGATTTCTCCGGAGTCAGGTGAATGATTTGCCCATCTCGGGGCGATCGAAAAGTCACTCCTTCATCGGAAATCCGCCGCATCTCGCTCAGACTAAAGACCTGAAACCCGCCCGAATCGGTCAGGATCGGTCCATCCCACGCCATAAAACGGTGCAGCCCACCTGCCTTAGCTACGATGTCTTCTCCAGGCTGCAAATGCAGATGATAGGTATTCGCTAAAACCATCTGCGCCCCGGTTGCCCACAACTGATCTGGCGTTACGGTTTTCACGTTTGCAAGGGTCCCCACCGGCATGAAGCGGGGCGTTTCCACAACCCCATGAGGTGTGTGAAACAGCCCCGCTCGAGCATGGGTATCGCAGCACTCTGCCTGACGCTTAAAAAAAGAAAATCCGGTACTCAATGTCTAAATGGTGCCTAAATCTAGTTCATTTATTGATTTTGACAGAGTACCGCTTATTAGGAGTTAAGAATGAGGAATTGAGAATGAAGAATGAGAAGAACTTTAATTCTCAATTCTCAATCTTTTACTGTTCCAGCAGGCTTCTCAGCATCCAGGCGGTTTTTCGTGTACCTGCATCCGTTGGGTTAGCAGGTCAGCCGTTGGTTCGTCGTTTGACTGGTCAACCAGCGGAAAAACCGATCGTGCTGTACGAACAACCGCTTCCTGCCCTTCAACCAGTTCACGAATCATATCTTCGGCTTTGGGAACACCCGATGGCTCAGAAATGGAGCTGAGTCGGGAAAACTCAGAGTAAGTACCAGGAGCGGGGAAACCGAGCGCCCGGATGCGTTCTGCGATCAAATCTACAGCGGTAGCTAGCTCCGTGTATTGCCCCTCAAACATAAGATGCAGGGTCTGGAACATTGGACCCGTTACGTTCCAGTGGAAGTTATGGGTCTTCAAGTAGAGGGTGTAGGTGTCAGCCAGCAGGCGGGAAAGCCCTTCAGCAATTTCTCCTCTGGCTCTTTCATCGATTCCGATGTTGATGGGCATTACTTCACTATGAATTGGCATATAGTCCTCCAGAAAACGGTGGAATTGTGAAGAGTGTTGAGAAATAGAGGAAAGGAGACGGGTAAGGGCTAAAGGATAAAAGACATCTAGGCCTTGAGTTTTGCCCTTCGTTTTCCATTTTTAGCTTCTATCCTTTCCTAAGCCAGGTGCATTTTTAGAACAGCACGGGGCGCACGGCGAACGCGGCAGCGAATTGTTTCATGTCCTAAGCGGGTGCATGCTTCATACCGATGACAGCCTGAGAAGCCGTAGAACTCCCCATCGACTTCCAGCACATCGATCGGCTCTTGCAGCCCAATTTCCTGGATGGATTCCATTAAAGCAGCAACCTTTGTCTGGTCATTTTGCCGAAACAGAGGTCGACGGATCTTTTGAATTGGAATCTCTTCTACCCTAACCATGTATCTTCATTCAAATGACCTACTACTAAATCATACTCGTTATGACTTCGTATTGCAATCGATATTCATTAAGAAAATGGATCGATCGCCTAAAGTGTAGAGTTTAATGATTGTGAGCATTTGTTTACCAACAATTGCTCAAGTAGCTCTTGTTTACGGTAGAAATCACCAAGAATAAACACTGTCCTCAAATATAAGATTCAAAGCTTAGGCTAGAATTTTTGGCTTAGCGAGTCTCCAATCTTTAGGTTAGAACTCGTCCAGAATTGGATAATCCTTCAGGAAGATTGTTTTGCTAACTCCGCAAATTCAAACAAAACAACGTCATTCGGGTTTCATGTCGGTTTCTATTCGTGTGTTATCTTCTGCCGTGTCTCGTACCGTTTTGACGGCTGCACTTTTGCTAGGCTGCGCGGCAGGATCTAATTCTGTTACCAACCCAAAAGAGAAGAATGTTGAGCTTCAGATAGGGGTTGTCCAACGATTTGGCAGCAAACCTAAGGACACCCTGACGTTACAGGCGGTAACGGGCGATCGCCTTACCCTTCGGTTTCAAACTAATGGCAAACCGCAGACGCTTGTGGGGAACACCGCTAAGTTTGACATCATGATGCAGCCTTTGGCTGAGGCTAAGGTAGAAGAACGGGTTGTCCTCAGCACTCATCGCAGCTTTGAAAGTGCGGAGGATAGCGCAAACCGTTGGCGTGCTCAGGGAATTCCAGTTGAAATCGCCCAGCCGGAACGTTGGCAGGTCTGGGCAAAGCGAGAGGTTTACAACACACCGCTCCTGCGACGGCTGCTGCTAAAGAATTTGCAGTCCCAAGGGGTTCAAACAGCGTTTATCGATAGCCAGGTCTTGCAGCAACAACCACGAGCAGCATTTGTGGTAAACGGCTACCGTTACATGCGCGATCGCGTAGAGGTTTCCTCTAGTCGAGGAATGATTCAGGTTAACCAGGCAGGCAGTGATGCAAACCGTACCCTTTATGCTGGTAGTCTGCGGCTACAACCTAACGCCTACGGGACTTATACGTTGGTCAACCAGGTCCCTATTGAAACCTATTTGCGGGGCGTTGTTCCCCATGAGATTGGTACATTTGCAGCCCAACCAGTCCTGGAAGTTCAGGCCATTCTGGCACGAACCTATGCTTTACGGAATCTGCGCCGATTTGCGATCGATGGCTATCAACTGTGTGCCGATACTCAGTGCCAGGTTTATTACGGGCTAACCGGAGCTGACCCTACAACGGACCGGGCGATCGCAGCTACCAAAGGGTTAGTACTCACCTATAACAATGAGCTGGTTGATGCCGTCTATTCCTCCAGCACAGGGGAATCACGGCACCCTTCAACGATGTTTGGTATGGCCCCGATCGTCCCTATTTGAAGGCAGTAGTCGATGCGGTCGGTACTTCCTGGGATCTGTCGCGCAAGAGTCTGGCGGATGAGAAGAATTTCCGCAGTTTTATTGGTCAAAAGAAAGGATTTAACGAAGAAGGGCAGGAAATGTTTCGCTGGAAAGTTCAGAGCCGCCTCCAGGATCTGAACCAGGAACTGAAGGAATATCTGGTGAGTCAAAAAAGCCCTCTGGCCAACTTCAAAACGATTCAACGGATGGAAATAACCAAGCGATCGTTAGCTGGTCGGGTCTTAGAACTTGCCATTACAACGGATCAGGGAGTCGTGACGCTTCAAAAGATGACGTACGCAGAGTTTTTGAGGAACCCGCCAGCACCCTTTTCTACCTCGAACCCACCTTCGACGAGAAGCGCGTTCTAAAGGGCTATACCTTTGTGGGAGGTGGACTGGGACACGGAGTCGGTTTAAGCCAGACCGGGTCGTATCATCTAGGGAAATTGGGCTGGTCCAGCGATCGTATTCTTCGGTTTTACTACCCTGGTACTCAACTCCAACCCATTAGCGACTCAATCATCTTTTGGCGCGATAGCCAGAGTGGCAAGGCTGACAACCAATGAAATTTGATAAGTAAAACCACATGAATAACCTTTCTAATAGCTGAAGTTGACTGCTAATAGCTATTAACTTTCAGGCACCAGAGAGGTTGGTCTAACTATGTCCATCTACTCAAACCAAAAGAGAATTCATAAAAAAAAAAGCGCCTCTGAGCAGTAACGCCAGATACGCTTCTAAAATTAGGAACTCAAGAAATATCGAACTCAAACGATCAATATGAGGCAGGGAGTAAGCTTAATTCCCCTGCCTCGTTCAAAGGAGAACTTAATACAGTTCTTCTTCCTGATGGGTAATGATAGTGACATCTGAGGTGGGGTAAGCCACACAGGTCAATACATATCCAGCTTCGATTTGATCATCATCCAGGAAGGATTGGTCAGACTGGTCAACATTACCCTCCTTAAGTTTGCCTGCACAGGTGGAGCATGCACCTGCCCGACAAGAATAGGGAAGATCGATGCCCTGTTCCTCAGCAGCGTCGAGAATATACTCGTCGTCGGGAACGTCGATAGTGGTATTTAGCCCTTCGGCCTCGTTGATCAACGTGACCTTAAAAGTTGCCATGCAGTGGTCCTCTCAATAATGGAAACAGCACTTTAAGCTCATTGGAAGCATCTCTGTGGCTCTATTTAGATAAAATTGCTTCCTGATCAGCTTTACTTCTGATACTACGGGAAAAAGCAAAATTTATAACCGTCGATCGTCCTCTGGGATGAATGGGATTCGTAATAAGAGCACATGATTTAATCTGCTTATCTTATGAGACAGAACGAATTCGACAGCTCCGAATTGAGCATAACCCCTACTATGATTGCAATCCAGGTTAATTAATCATGCGTAAACAAGCTGTAAAAATTGTTTTGTTCAATTAATCTGATCTAATACCTTAGGGAACCTTATATTACTAAAAATTGTTGGTTTCAAGGACTTCACTATTTATTTGCTTCAAGATATCCTGACGAATTGCTAAACCCGATCGCTCCCCATCACAAACGAATGACAGATACACGCTTTAAATCCCCGCTTTCACTGCCCCTGCGCATTGGTCTGGTTGGAACAGGGTACGCAGCCAAACTGCGGGCTGAAACGCTACGATCGCACCCCAGGCAACATTGGTAGCAGTCGCGGGCCATACCCCGAAAAAACTCAGGAATTTGGACAGATTTATGGGGCAGAAGCTATGAATTCCTGGGCAGATTTAATTCAGAACGGAAATCTGGATTTGATCATCATTTGCACGATTAACCGGGATCATGGGGCGATCGTCCAGACTGCTCTCCAAAAGGCATTCACGTCATCGTAGAGTATCCCTTGTCCCTGGATGTTTCTGAAGCAGAATCGCTAGTAACCCTGGCGAAGGTCCAAAACAAACTCCTCCATGTGGAGCATATCGAACTGCTTGGCGGCGTCCATCAGGCGTTGAAAGCCTCTCTTCCACAAATCGGGAAGCCCTTCTATGCCCGTTACGCTACCATCAAACCTGAGCATCCTACCCCGCAACGGTGGACCTACCATCCCGAAATGTTTGGCTTTCCTCTAATGGGTGCCCTTTCAAGACTGCACCGCCTGATCAATTTATTTGGCAATGTCAAAACCGTAAGCTGTCAAACGCAATTTTGGGAACGGGAGCAGGCCAACCCCTATTACACCGCTTGCATCTGCACAGCTCAACTACGCTTCCATAGTGGTTTAGTGGCAGAAGTTACCTACGGCAAAGGTGAAACATTTTGGCAATCAGAACGCCGATTTGAAGTGCAGGGCGAAAAGGGTGCGCTAGTTCTGGACGGGGATCAGGGAACCCTGGTGCAGGCAGATGGAGAGCGTACGATCGAAGTCGGCGGACGACGGGGACTGTTTGCTAAGGATACGGCAATGACTTTAAACCATCTAATAAGCGGCGATCCCCTTTATGTCACTCCCGAGGAAAGTCTCTACACGTTGAAAGTAGCAGAGGCGGCATGGCGATCAGCAAATACAGGGCAGACAATTGAGATAGTTTAATACCGACTTTCAGGTGCGATACGCTGAAAACACCTGCATCACTCCTGGCAAGCCAGAGGCAACGCGAACGATATGGCTCTACTGAACTGGGAACCGTCCTTTCTCCCCATCGATCTGATTTTTGACGACGGAGAACCGTTGGAAACCAATCGCCATCGAATTGCGATGAATGTCCTCATTGACTCAATGCTGCAAGTCTGGCAGAACCGCTCAGACTTCTTCGCTGGCGGCAATATGTTTGTCTATTACAGCCGCAATCAAGCAATGAATCGAGATCTTAAGGGTCCAGATTTTTTTGGTAGTGTTGGATGTAGATGGGACTGGGGAGCGCCAGGGCTGGGTCGTGTGGGAAGAAGACGGACGTTATGCAGATGTGATTGTGGGCTCGTTTCTCCCAGCGCTGCCAGGGTCGATACGGGAGTGAAAAAGACCTTTACGAGCGCACGTTTCGTACTGCTGATTACTTCGTCTACAATCCATTTGACTCTCGTTCTTTTCAGGGATGGCATCTCGATGCGTCTCAACGTTACCAACCCCTTGCGCCGAACGATCACGGCTGGCTCTGGTCTGAGCAATTACAGTTGTGGCTAGGAACCTGGGAAGGCAGTATCCGTCGAGAACCACCAACGGGACATTGTCAATGGCTACGCTTCTATGACCCCAGTGGCAATCTGGTACTGCTACCCGAAGAAGCCGCTCAACAGAGAGAAGAAGCCGCTCAACAACGATCGGAGCGATTAGCTGCTCGTTTGCGCGAACTGGGAGAAGACCCGGATACCCTTTAACTTGTAATTGATTCAAAGCAATAGATGGAAACGTCACAGTTACCCGACCTTGAAATCTGGTGGAACCTGCTCTCAGAATCTCAGCAAGATTCCGAAAAGGCTTGAGGAAAAATTTCTATAATTCTTCTCTTCGCGATTCTAAGAATGGAAAGCATCGCGATAGAATAAAGGCTAGGCTTCAGGTTGAGAAGCCTTTTTCAGCGTTTCATCACAATTTGCTTTTCTGCGACTGCCATGAAGCACACCCTATCAGTTCTGGTTGAAGACGAAGCGGGCGTTCTAACCCGTATTGCCGGATTGTTTGCCCGTCGCGGGTTCAACATTGAAAGCTTGGCGGTTGGTCCTGCCGAACAGATGGGGGTATCCCGAATTACGATGGTGGTTCCTGGAGATGATCAGAGCATCGAGCAGCTAACCAAGCAGCTCTACAAGCTAATCAACGTGCTGAAAGTGCAGGACATTACCGAAGTTCCCTGTGTTGAGCGGGAATTGATGCTGATGAAGGTGAATGCCACCAGCTCCAATCGCTCCGAAATTGTGGAGCTGGCTCAAATCTTTCGGGCGCGAGTTGTGGACGTAGCAGAAGATTCTCTAACGCTGGAAGTTGTTGGCGATCCCGGCAAAATGGTCGCGATCGTCCAAGTGCTCAACAAGTTTGGCATCCGTGAAATCGCTCGCACCGGAAAGATTGCTCTCATGCGTGAGTCTGGTGTGAACACAGAGTACCTCAAGTCTTTGGAAGCAAAGCTATAGGGGTTAGGGGTCAGGAGTCAACGGTCAGGGAGCTTCAAATTTGAATCAGTGCTCAGTATTTTGCCTCTCTGCATTTCTATGGCTTACTTCTACCTCTACTCCCCTAGCACCTGACACTTGATACCTGATACCGGTTTGTTCCTACCACCTGATTTGTTAGGGAATCTCTAAGAGTTCCGGCCTGATCGGGAAAATTTCGATATTCTAAGGCTAGAGAACTTTTAGACATTGCTTCCCCGAACTCTAAGATTATGCTTTCGCAAATTGTGCGTCCGATGGTTCAAACACAGCTACGACTGCTGGCAAACAGTCGGGCCACCCGTTCTACTTTGGTTTCAACGGTTGCCCAGTGGTTAAGCTTCCTGGGGTTCGTGCTCAGGTAACAGACCTGGATGCCGGTTCGGGTAAGATTCATATTTCCCTTACAGTTGATAAACCTGAAGCTGCTGACCCTCGTGATTGGCAACAAATTCTCCAAAATCTCAAACAGAGTGAAACGGAAGCGGATCTTTTATCCACCAGCGCGGCAAACTTTACACCTCAACAGCAAAGCAAAATGCAGCGGTTGCTAGCCTACCTGATTCAGATTGGGGATCCCGATCGTGCAGTGGATTGGAACAGCATTTATCCCCAATTGCAGGCATTGGGACTAGATGAGTCCACATTATTAGGAATTCGTTCTGCACTGAAAGTGCCTCAATCTCTCGACGATCTGGTAGAAGGGCTGGATTCAGATGTGGCAGCGGTTGCGCTCCCCAAAGCGGTTAGCATTGCCATGTTAGACAAACGGGTAAATTCTTCTGAAGATCAGGCGCTAACGACGCTGCTCAAGGCGATGAGACAGCAGCAGGAAGTTGGATGTTAGTAAAGGGATGGGGATGAGGGATCAAGGATCAAGGATCAAGGATAAAGGTTTATTGTCCGCTCTGACTTCCTGTACTCTGAAGTCCGCAATTCTCAATTTAGAATCTCTTGAGAAAGCTCGAGGCGATAGCGGTAAAGTGCCACTGGACGATCGTGCGGTGGTTTTGCTGAGGCATGATTGGCCTTAAAGTACTGTGGATCCTGGGGCGACAAATAAATAGCTGTTATCTGATCGGCAACGATCGGGGCTTTTGCACTCGGTTGATGGTTATAGGCAGTCGTGGTTTCGACCTGATTTAAGTAGGGCTGGGGCACCCCTCGAAAAACCTGTTGAAATAGCTCGGTTGTAATGAAGCGATCGTCGCTTGACGTTTCAATAGCCCGACCTGTAACAACAGAAATTAATTCTCGTCCCTCTTTCAGTCTGGTGACTTGACGGTTAGGTGAAGTGGGATCAACATCAACGGAGAGAACCGCTTGATTGCCCAAATAGGCCCTTGCTAGATTTAGCCCGTTGAACGCACGATCGGCAACCACGGGATCGCCTACCAGCGACTTTAAGGGAAAAGACAACGGCAAGCCTGCCTTACTTCCTGGCAAGGTACTGGCTGGCACAAACCGCACCTGAGAGGCGATCGGTTGATTCAAATACTGGCGATTGCTCTCAAATCCTGGTGTCACAATTTCCGGTGCTAGAGGTGCAACCAAATCCGTCAGCGTACTGGTCATGGTCCACGTTCCCTTGAACCATTCAGGATAAGCCAAATCCCCTTCCGCTGGTTGTACAATCGGTTTACTTTCCCACTGGGGAAATGCAGTGATGCGATCGGCTAAAGATCCTGCATTTGCCGTGCCTATCCAGAAAAGCCAGCACAGCAATAAGAAGGAGAATAAACGAGCAGCAAGCCTCAACTCTTCATCCTCCCCATCTCGCTTGTCTCCTCACTTCGTCCCTTTACTCTTTTAATGGGGCGGGCCCCAGTTCTCTCCGTACTGTTCTTTCAAGGTGTGCCATGCTTCCACCTGTCCAGGTTCATACTCTCCCGGTTTGCCCCACTGCAAGAACAAACTCAGGGCAGACTCGTCCTTCTCATCCAACAAGCGAATAGCATAAGTGGTGAAGTTACCCCGCTTTGCTTCCCCTGTCTCAAATTTCACCCGTTTAATTACGTCCATATTCAGGTGAAATTCAAAGCCTTCGGTATGCATGTTCGCATATCGTCCCTTTGGCAACTCGGCATAAAACAGCTTTTCTACCTTGCCCCGCGCTTCTAGGACCGCCGCACTGCTGGTGACAATCAAGCGTAAAGTACCAAGGGAATCGCAGGCTTCCAGAAATTCTTTAAGGGTTGCAGTCATAAATGCCGAGATGAAGTAGCTTCAAACTCAATCTAGTCTACTTGAGAGCGCAATACCCTGCAAAAGCCATGACAAACCCAAGCACTGCACTCAACTTAGAAGGAGTGAATGACACATCGTTTCCTTTTCGCTACAAAAACCCTGCACATGCAGGGGTTAATGCCTTTCAACGATTAGCTTAGACTCTCTGTAAAAAACCCTATGAAGGGGCTTTACAAGACTGCTTCTCAACTTAGTAGGAAGCACCGCGCCGTGTGAAAGCGTAGTAGAGGAATAGAGCGATGATTGCACCCAAAACTGCAACCACGACACCGCCAATGCTTAAACCTGCTGATGTAAGCGCTAGTGTTCCGGTGGTTAGAAGACTATAGATAGTTCCACCGACAAACGCACCGATGATACCAAGGATCATCGTACCGAGAATTCCGCCGCCCTGATGACCGGGATAAATAGCTTTTGCGATCGCACCTGCAATCAGACCTAACACAATCCAGGCAAGAATATTCATTGTTTTCTTCTCCGTGAATCAAAAGTGGTTTTAACGTACGCGATATAGTTGTCTGAAAACTTCAATTTGTCGATTCAGTATTGACTCTAGACGGTTGGCCGTTCCTTAAAAGGAAATAAGCCAAACAGAGAAAGCGACAATCTCCAAACCACCTTAGTCAGTGTCTTATAAGCACTACTGGAAACTCACCGTCGCTTTGTTTGAGTCACCCTTGAAAGCGTTTTGTCCGCTTTTCTGTAGTGCAATTTAGATGAATGTAGAATACCAACGGCAAACCGCTTCAAGTACCTCCCGAAGGTAAGGAGCGTGACTAATTCTAAAGGTAGAAGTGAGGGAGGGGGATGAGGGAGGGATGAGGATGAGGGAAGAATTAAGAATTAGGAGTTGAGAATTAAAAATTAAAGCCTTCTGCTCCTCCACTCTTAATTCTCAACTCTCAATTCTCAATTCTTAATTGCCCATTGCCCAACTCAAATCTTTCAACTGAATTAAGCCTGGGGATGCGCCATTTTATAGGGGTTTACGACACGATCGAATTCTTCAGTGGAGACATAGCCCAGTTCCAAACAGGCTTCTTTAAGAGTTAAATCCTTCTCGGAGGCTAATTTTGCAACTTCAGCAGCTTTGTCGTATCCAATTACAGGATTAAGCGCTGTAACGAGCATAAGGGACTGTTTCAGGAAGGTATCAATCTTCTTCTGATTGGGTTCGAGACCCACAACAAGGAAATCGGTGAAGTTGTTGCAGCTATCTGACAGTAAGTTAATGGACTGAATCAGGTTGAAGACGATTAGTGGTTTATAAGCATTTAGCTCAAAATGCCCCTGAGAACCCGCAAACGAAATGGCGGTGTCGTAGCCCATTACCTGTGCTGCAACCATTGTCATTGCCTCACACTGGGTCGGATTCACCTTACCCGGCATAATGGATGAGCCTGGTTCGTTGTCTGGTAGGTGCAATTCTGCAAAACCGCAGCGCGGACCGCAGCCCAGAAACCGAATATCGTTAGCAATCTTGAGCAGGGAACTCGCTAGCGTTTTAAGGCCCACTAGTTCTGACGAGGGCATCGTGGGCAGCCATTAGGGTGAATTTATTGGGCGCAGAGACAAAGGGAAGCTGAGTAATTTCGCTAATGTAGTTAGCAACCTTTTCTGCAAACCCTTTGGGAGCATTTAAGCCGGTTCCAACAGCAGTTCCACCGATCGCCAACTGATACAAATCCGGCAGAATTGCTTCAATCCACTTCAAATTGTCGTCCAGTTGCCCCACATAACCAGAGAACTCCTGCCCCAGCGTTAGCGGAACTGCATCTTGGAGATGAGTGCGTCCAATTTTGACGATTTCTGCCCACTCTTCAGCCTTATCGTTCAAGGCATCCCGCATCTTTTTGAGATTGGGCAAAAGGCGATGATGAAGGGCGATCGCGACCGAAACGTGCATCGCTGTTGGAAATACATCATTTGAGGACTGCGACATATTCACGTGATCATTTGGGTGAATTGGATTTTTGCTGCCCAAGACCCCTCCTGCAAGCTCGATCGCTCGGTTTGCAATTACCTCATTAACGTTCATGTTGGTTTGGGTGCCGCTACCCGTTTGCCAAACTCGTAGTGGAAACTGGTCGTCTAACTCGCCATCAATGACTTCTTCAGCCGCTTGAACAATAAGGCTAGCTTTCTCCGCTGGCAATTTGCCTAATTCCTGATTCGCAAGGGCCGAGGCTTTTTTGACGATCGCTAGCGCCCAAATCACTTCTTTGGGTGTTAGGTCATGGCCAATAAAAAATATTTCAGCGATCGCTGAGTCTGTGCACCCCAATAGCAATCGGCAGGGACTTCGATTTGTCCCATACTGTCCGTCTCAATGCGAGTCCCGTTGGGCGTAGAAGAAGTTGCCATTGTTCCTATCACTTTCAGTTGGCTGTAATAGAAACACTTTATTGGTTTAGCCAGAGTGATGCAAATAAGCAGAGCCGCTGGGTTATCCGCAATTACCGGACTGATTACGGACTAAATTTGTGATGAGGCAGACCTAACAAGGTAATGATGAGTGGCGCTTGCCGCCGTCGTTAACAAAACAAGAAGCATTACCGATTGGGCACTATCTGTGATGACACGAGAGATCATAGCAAAGTGCTGAGTGCTGAGGACTGTGTGCTGAGTGTGAAAGCCAGTCATCGCGATGCTCTCAGTAGTTTGATTGTCCTAACATCTAGAAGTACTACTATATTTCGCTGGTTCGTCAAGGTAAGGAAATCTCTCGTGCCATTCCTCCAACTATTAGGGTTGGCGCGCGTCACGGTTCATGGCGAAGTTATAAACCGCCACCGCGATCGCCACCACCAGCAAAATGTGAATCAAGCTGCCAGCAATATGAAGAGAAAACCCGAGCAGCCAGAAAACAAACAGAACTACAACCAATCCCCAAAGTAGACTAAACATAAAAGGTTCCTCATAGACTAATGGCTGAATCTTACTTGGAGAGAAAGTTTCAGCAAACAACCTAAAAGCAGATCTTTTAGCCAAAGGGAAAGATTAAAATCCGCCGCTAGAAATGCGAATCAGCTCCCAAATACCTGCGTGACGTCTACGAACAAATCTCGCAGGAGTCACTAAAATTCCTCACAAAAAATAAAGGCCCCGCTTCAAATACATTGAAACGGGTACCCAAGATTTTGCAAGTGAATTATGCACTATCAAAGTTGGTTTAGATCCAATTTTTTTGGGAAATTGCCAAAAAGTTAACACTCTCGCTTGAATGACACAAATCCTTGCTTACAGACCCTCTCCAATCCTAAGAGGGACCGAAGCAGAGGTTGGTCAGATTACACAATATAGTTTGATTGCACAATCTGACGGCATCAAAACCTCAACCTCTAACGGCATTCGTAGTGATCGGGAACCCATCGCTGTTGACCATCACTCAAATGCTCCCAGTGACCCTCCACAAAAACGGGCTGGTGTTCGAACTCTGGTGGGGGTTCATTGTTTACAGTTGGTTGGCCCCTACAGTCAGGAGGCGGCGGTGTATAAGCCGGTGGAGGCGCAGACGGGACCACGATCGTTGGACTAATGCCAAAAAAGACACCCTCTGTTGTGGTGATGCCATCTGCCGCCACCTCCAATACCAATACCCAAACCTCCAAAAAGAATTGAGCTGAGGCTGGTGTTGAAAATAGCATTACAGCAGACAGGGGCAGTGTGAAAGCAGCAATCGCCCGTAGTTTCGGTAACATCGCTAGTTCTCTGTTTCTGGCTTATACCTTTATTGTGCAAAATCTTCCTTGAGTAAGTAATACCAGACCTTCAAAATGGGATAAAGCAAGCGATCGTGCTTGGGTTAAGAAGGCTCAAGTCGTGACAGGCTGCTTCAGTCCTTTAAGGCTGCTTATAAACAGTCTTTAACGTTGCAATAAGGCCTCACTCGTACTGCATTAAACGCCATTAGATTCAAAACTTTCTAGATAGAAACGTTAACTTAAAAAATTAGGATTATTCTATTCACGATCAAGCTATAACTCTTCAGACTCCACGGTTGGGAAAAAAAGAGGCAACTGTTTCAACTTGTAGGCAACAACTGTTGAGTTTTTAACATTGACCAAGGAAATGATGTCTCCTTCTCTTTCCAGAACTCGATAACAATTTCCCAACTCTGAAAAAAATTTGGCTGCCCACAGAAAGTTTCATTTCAACCAACAAACTCGCTATGTACATCTTCATATAAAAAGTTGTAGTTTATGAGAAAGTTAAGAAACTTAATTAATGATGAGAGTAATTTATTTGATCGCTTCGTTGAAACTCAACTATTTCGATCGGATTACAAGAGATAGTTAGAACAACTGTTAGACACAAAGCCTATCAATTAGAGCCAAGTAAATAAACACAAAAAGACCCAGCCCGTGAGGAGGAACTGGGTCAGGAGTGGTGTCTGGGTGTTAATGGAACTAACTCCCATCACACACCTTAGACTCACTTCAGGCAGTAAAGGTTCAACGGTTGACTCACCAAGTCTTTGAGCGAAACCCTCTCAGCCACGAGTTAAATGATTAGCTTTTAAGCGGTCGCAGAGCATTCTGAAAAACATACAGCGGTTTGCAGTCAGATAGGGGACAATAAGGCATTACAAAAGTAGGTTAGGAATGCAACCCTATTCGATAGACTTAGGCGAGAAGGTTGTGAGTGCCATAGCGAAGGGTGACAGTTCGTTCAGGAAAGTAGCTGAGCGCTTCTGTGGCAGCAAAAACTGTGTCGAGCGCTGGGTGACACAGAAGCGCACAGAAGGACACGTCGTCCCATCCAAACAGGGTGGCTCAGTCAGTGGTGGGATGGCCCATCAAGACCAGTTGATCGCAATTCATGAAAAACAACCGGAGGCGACCTTAGCCGAATAGTGTGAGTTGCTTGCCGATGCGACAGGGTTATGGGTCAGCCAAAGCACGAGGTGCCGAGCCTTCCAGAGGCTGAACTTACCGCCTAAAACCCCACTGCGCTCCAGCCAAGCTAGGAGTGAGCGCGTCCAACGCTTGAGAGCAGCCTATTGGACGCAAGTAAAGGAGATAGCCCTCAACGACTTGGTAGTTCTCGATGAGATGGGTGTGCTACTGGGGTTGATGCGAACCCCTGCCCGTGCTGCACCGGGAGCGAGAGCTTACGACTTCAAACCCTTTTATCGAGGCAGCAAGGTGAGTGTCATTGGCGCGATTAGCGTCTCGACGGTGCTGGCTGTGATGACGAGGGATGAGTCGATGGACGCTGCTGCCTTTGAGGTTTATGTTTCCAAGTGCCGTGTGCCGCAGCTATGGAAAGGGGCAGTGGTCGTGATGGATAACCTACCTGCCCATCAGATAGACCTCATGGCACCGTTGATTGAAGCCGTGGGGGCAAAAGTGCTGTATCTGTCTCCTTACTCTCAGATTTCAATCCAATAGAGCACTGGTGGTCTCAGTTGAAAGCTTTTCTGCGACAGTTCTCGCCGACTACCTCGAAAATGATAGATACACTGATTGCAACAGCCATGGATTTAATCAATCCTAACCATTTGCGGAACTGGGTTGCTCACTGCTGTTACTGTCCCTCTTGAAGCTGCAAACCGCTGTAATTGAAAATTAATTGAATTAATTCAATTTTTTGGGAATTTTCTGACAATTAATTCGAGTTTTCGGTAAATTAAAACCCCTGCAAGCGATGCCTGAAGGGGTTTATAGCGAATATATTTTCTGGATTGACTGCTCTGGCTGCTTCGGTAAACTTGGAGATTGCTGCTTCTGCAAGGTTTTCCATACACCTCCTTCTGCTCAGTACTACGGTTGGAGCGCTACGGTAAACAGACGCCTGACAAGCGCCTGATCTGACTCCTCTTGAAACTTGTCTTGTGATGGGATGTATTTAAAGTCCAGGAGGCGCAAATCATTAAACTGCTCGTAGACAGCAGGTGTCACCTTTATGGTCTTGGTGCAAGAAATTTCACCATGCGCTGCACGTTCCAGCACAATTTGGTCAACACTCTGGTCCTTTTCTGCTATTTCGATTCCTTTGAGCAAAATTGCTCTAAGAAAATCCTGCTCGGTCATTTCTTTGTACTCGTGCTTCTTCCATTCTCTTAGCAGCAATAACTCAAGATACTTGGGAAGCTTGAAGCTGATTGGCTCAGACATTACCTGCTCACGGTCTTCCCAGGGTTTTCTGCCAACCTTGCCTGGGTTGACACCCCAAACGCGATCGTCGCCCTTTTGACGGGCGCAACAAAATAACTCTTCCGCTTGCCGTCCCGGTGCAAGACTATCTTCTTGTAGACGGTCTTCACCTTGTTAGCCGTCTTCGTCCCCAGTCTGCTCAATTCGGTTGCAGTGAGGATAAGGATCTCTTCATCCTTTCCAAGTCTGCCTGCAAACTCTTTACGGTATTTGGCAAGCGTTTCTTCCTTCCAGTCGCTAACCAAATCCTCGACGGCAAGGCGAACTTCTTCGGTTTGTAGTTTGTGCTCTTTATCTGATTTCCCGGTCTTCGTAGCCATCACATGCCCCACTTATCGTTTATCACCACCATATTAATTGGTAAACGTTTACCATACAAAGGTTTCAAGGCGTACCCAGAAGGCAAGCGCTGGTCAATTCCTGCACAGAGATTGGCTGATAGCCATCCTTCCGCTTACCTGCTCTAACCTGACTTACGCAAGTCGTTGAATCACAAGCCCCTTCCCATTGTGGGCGGGGTAGTTGACTAGCTACCCTCCACAACAGAAGCTGCAAATCTGTTTGCCAACGTAACGATATAAGTTTGCGAGTAATTCTTATTCCACTTCCTGAAATATTCATTGCCTCGGTAGATGAAGCGCAAGTGGGTATGGGAATGCGCCAATCTCTCTGAATAAGCCAGAACAAACCCGTAAGGAGTGGCGACTGAACCCTTGACGTAATTCTTGCCGTCGCTCCAATCAACATCCCAAATGCCATAAGGCTTACTGCGATGATATGTTTCTTGCCTGAATTCCATAAATCCTCTTGCTAACATTTACTATCACAAAGGCTGGATGACCAATGTATCGCCTGCCATCGTTACCTTAAAGTTGGAAAGGAAGTCTTGACCCAAAATGCAGTTGCCAGGATGGATGTCGAGCATATTGGAGGTGATCGGGTTAGCCGTGATCTCGTACCCTGCTAGCTTGACCGTCGCATCGTGATAGACTGCCACACGTTCAGTGCCAGTGACACCCTGATCTCCGTCCAGTCATCTGGCCTATCAGCAGGCAACCCAAGGGCATCAGCAGCAGCCTTATCTAAGGTGGTGAAGGTTGCACCACTGTCAATGCTGGCCTTGCACTGAATTGACTTGCCGTTATACGCCAGAGTGATAGTGGTGTATGCCAGGTTTGCAGCAGAGCGCTCGACCTGCACGACGCTTTGGGTAACGGCGCAGGAGCAGGCAGCGAGTTCACTGGTTAAGCCTCATAGGGCATTATCAGTGCCAGGGTGCCAGCTTCCAGGCAGCAGTCGATCGTCAACAGGATAGCCAGTTTTCTCACTATCAAAACTCCTGATCCTCTGTGTACACTTCAGCAGAAGTGCGATTATCAGGGGCGCGAGAAGGTTCAACAGGGAAATTTGAACCCTTACGCAGGTTGGCTGCTTCCAGTTCGGCTTCGCCTGCTGCATTCAAAGACTTTTGGTACTCAATATCGTCTGTTGCGTATCCCATAACCTCGAACCTACTAACGTTTATCTAAATTAGATAGTAAACGTTAATAAAATCGGCGTCAAGATAGCTTGATTGTTGATGTTTCTGAGTTTGCCTGCTGGATTATCAGAGGTAAGTGGGCACTGACAACTTCCACCCAACTGCTGGGGTATGGCTTGCCGTTTACAGCCATTCGCCTGGGTTGGAATTCTTGAGTTGATAATTTCAGCTTGCTATTAGCTGACTCACCACGCTCGAACCATGTAGGAATAGGTTTGGCAGTCTTCACCAGTTCAATGAAAGCGTTATCCATCCAGGGAGGCAACCAGGCTGGAGAGCGTGCAATGCTGCTAAACCTGCACGTATCAGGGATAGTCTGAAAGTGCAAAATTTCGCGATAGGTGGGCACCGGATTCTCCGGACGCTTCGGCACCTGAATGACCGTTCTTTCAGCACCGGATTCTCCGGATACCTCGGCAGGTAATTCACGTTCAACTTCGGCACCCCTGACTACACTGCCCTGGTTTATCTAGTGCGAGTGTGGGAAATGGTGAAACGGAAGCAACAAGGAGGATTACTGCCAATGGCAAAGTTTCGGGAAATGATCCGGCTGCACGAGTTGGGGTACAGCCAGTGTGCGATTGCCCCGAGTTGTGCTGTGGCCCGTTCAACCGTACAAGATTACGTGCGGCGAGCGACGGCGAAAGGCCTTAGCTATGGGCAACTGAGTCAGATGAGCGATAGCGAAGCGCTGGAATTGCCAGGCAAAGGCAAACGCAAAGTATTGCCCAAAGCCGAGACTATCGACTTTGCTCAGGTGGCTATGGAGTTGCAGCGCAAAGGCGTAACGCTAGCCCTAGTGTGGCAGGAAGGGCTAGACAAAGGGCAAGGGCAATTGAGCTAGGGCGGCTTTTGTCGGCGCTACAACCGCTGGCGTGCCCAGCAGCAGTTATCCATGCGGCAGGTGTACAAAGGAGGAGACAAGCTGTTTGTGGACTACTGCGGACTGACGGTACCAGTGGTCCATCCCGAAACGGGAGCAGTGACGAGTGCTCAGGTCTTTGTGGGGTGTCTGGGTGCAAGTAACTACACCTATGCCGAAGCCACGCCCAGCCAGGAGTTGCACCATTGGATTGGGTCGCATCAACGCATGCTAGCGTTTTTCGGTGGGGTGCCGAGCTGTATTGTGCCCGATAACCTCAAGTCAGGCGTCAGCGCCCCCTGCCGCTACGAACCCGGTATCAATCGGACGTACCAGGAATTCGCCGCACCCTCTGGGGTGGCAGTCATTCCCGCACGTCCCAAAAAGCCGAAAGATAAAGCCAAAGTGGAAAAAGCGGTGCAAGAAGTCGAACGCCAAATCCTTGCTCGTTTGCGAGATGAACGATTCACGAGCTTTAGCGATCTGAACCAGGCGATTGCCCAGCGATTAGAAACCCTCAATGGACGCATGATGCACAGCTATGGACTCTCGCGGCAAGCATTGTTTGAACAAGTGGACAAGCCCGCCTTAGCCCCTTGCCAGCGCAACCGTTTGTCTTTGGGCACTGGAAGAGTGCCAAGGTCAACCCGGACTATCACATTGAGGTCGAGGGGCACTACTACTCGGTGCCCTACTGGTTTGTCGGGCGACCTGTGCAGGTCAAAGTTGCAGAGCAATTGAGTGAGGTCTTTCATGAGCATCAGCGGATAGCCTGCCATGAACGCTCGCGGGTACGCTATCGGCATACGACCTTGCCAGAGCATATGCCACCAGAGCACTGGGCTTACAAGCAACAGTCGAAAGACCGCTTTGTCGCTTGGGTCGAACAAATCGGGGTGCAAACCACCGCTCAAGTGCACGCCATTTTTCAGGGCAGAGACCATGAAGAGCAAGCCTTTCGCACCCTCAAGGGACTCCAGCGCCTCGCCCAACAATATGGCAAGACACGTCTGGAAGCGGCTTGTCGTCGCGCCAATGTGTTTGGACTTGTTGGCTTACGGCGGATTCGCACCATTCTCGAAACCCACCTGGACGCTGACGCAATTCCTCAGGAGTCCCCGTCTGTATTGGTAGTTGAGCATGCGAATGTCCGTGGTCCCCAGTACTTTCACTAAACCTCTGCTGATGAGGTTATCCATCACGACCACTGCCCCTTTCCATAGCTGCGGCACACGGCACTTGGAAACATAAACCTCAAAGGCAGCAGCGTCCATCGACTCATCCCTCGTCATCACAGCCAGCACCGTCGAGACGCTAATCGCGCCAATGACACTCACCTTGCTGCCTCGATAAAAGGGTTTGAAGTCGTAAGCTCTCGCTCCCGGTGCAGCACGGGCAGGGGTTCGCATCAACCCCAGTAGCACACCCATCTCATCGAGAACTACCAAGTCGTTGAGGGCTATCTCCTTTACTTGCGTCCAATAGGCTGCTCTCAAGCGTTGGACGCGCTCACTCCTAGCTTGGCTGGAGCGCAGTGGGGGTTTTAGGCGGTAAGTTCAGCCTCTGGAAGGCTCGGCACCTCGTGCTTTGGCTGACCCATAACCCTGTCGCATCGGCAAGCAACTCACACTATTCGGCTAAGGTCGCCTCCGGTTGTTTTTCATGAATTGCGATCAACTGGTCTTGATGGGCCATCCCACCACTGACTGAGCCACCCTGTTTGGATGGGACGACGTGTCCTTCTGTGCGCTTCTGTGTCACCCAGCGCTCGACACAGTTTTTGCTGCCACAGAAGCGCTCAGCTACTTTCCTGAACGAACTGTCACCCTTCGCTATGGCACTCACAACCTTCTCGCCTAAGTCTATCGAATAGGGTTGCATTCCTAACCTACTTTTGTAATGCCTTATTGTCCCCTATCTGACTGCAAACCGCTGTAATTCAGGATTAAATTCAATTTACGGCTCTCCACTGATTCCAGTCGTTTGCTGCAACCTTTACCATGTAGGGCATTCGAGCTTTCTATTTTTCTGAATTTATGGCTGAGAAAACACCCAAAAAACGTGGCAGGCCAAAGGGCAGCAAGAGCAAACAGACCAAAGCGCTAGAAGCCAGAGCGAAGCAGAGCCATCCAGGACCGTCCAACCCGAATTGGAAAGGTGGCACTTCACCAAGCAGCAGGTATAGCAGGCATGTACCAACTCGTCTCGCTGCACGCATGGAACAGGCCATGATAGACCCGGAAGGGCTTAGTGCCAGGGCAGAGCTAGCGTTGATTGAGGCGAGGCTTGCAGAGGTGCTGGAGCGGACAGACACTGGTGAGGCTGGCAGACACTGGAAAGCGATCGTCTCACTGAATCAGCGCCTAATCCTAACGCTGCTGAATACCTGGCAGACACCGAACACGATACCGAAAACCAGTGGAAGTTTGCGCCAGTTCTTAAACGACGCAAAAAGGGTAAGGCCAATAGCGATGAAGTGCTACAAGGGCAGTTGTTCTGAAGTATTGACCTCAGACGTTGCTTGAGTGATACTTGAATAGTAAATAGTAAACGTTAATAAATAGGAGGAGTTATGCTGACTGAACAAGAAATTGACGTAATCAAAACCAAGCTGTCTCAAGCCACTAAGCTTCTTGAATGGGTGGAAACATTTTTAGGCGAAAAGCCAACAGGTGAAGATACTGACGCCGAAAAATATTTACCAAGCCTGGGAGAGCCAGCGATCGACATTGATGAAATCAGGAATCGTGCTGAAGCGCTGAGCGACCCAAATCTGTCACCGATCGAAGCACTCCAGAAAGTTTTTCAGGATGGTAAATGTCAATGAGACTATTGACACCGAGGCTGCACAAAGCCAAACTCTAAATAGTAAACGTTAATCAGTGAGGTTATGAAAGCAGAAACCAGGCAGAAGTTGGAAAGGGAATTGCAGGACTTTCTGAACAAAGCAGCCAGCCTGAAGAAGCGTGCAAAGTTGTTTGAGATTAAGGCTCAGTACTACGAGCAGATTCTTGAAGGGATAGAGTCAGGTGAGTTATCGGAAAGCATTACACTTGCGGAAGTCGAAACTGCAACAATCATTCAGCCAGTCCCCATCAAGCAAGCTGGCAGCAATGAGGCAGAAGCGGGCACCACTCACTTGAGGTTAGCGGTTTACAGGGATAAGAAATTACGGGAAGTGTTCCTTGAGATATTCAAGGAGATGAGTGCAGACTTCAACGTTCAAGGTCAAGTTGCGCTTTCAGCGAAGGATTTAGTGACGCTAATCTACAAGCCAAGTCTCACCAAAACGCAGTACAAGGACTGCTGGACTGCATTGGTGGTCACTACTAATCGAATGGTTGGGTTTGGTGAATTGACCAGAGTGAGGAAGGCTGTTTTCGCGCTGAATCAGGGAAGTGCAGACGATCTGGAACTTTTGCAGCTTTACCGGGAGAGGACGGCTCAATGAGAACTAAATCCAAAGTTGAGATTCCAGAGTCAACGCTCGACTATTCCCTGGTAGACAAACACAAAGCAGCCGAAGCAGCAGGCATGTCTCGTGAACACTCCCGACACTGATGCTACGCATACAGCGCGGGCTTCTCTCGATCCAAAAGGTCAAGAGCGGTTTTAAGTGAAGTAGGAACCAACTCCACTATTGAGCAAATCAGCCCAATCTTTTTAATTAGCTTGGCAGAGTTGTTATCCCGATGGCACTCTTCCCCGCAAGAGCAAGAATGCCATCGGTCAGATAGTTCTTTTGAGACTCGATTCAGGCAGTTCCAGCAGTGCTGAGACGTGCCACGCGGGTCAATTTCTTTGACCACTTTGCCAAGCTTGAATGCTACCCATTTAAGTACCTGGACGAACTGACCATGAGCAGCATCTAGCATGGACTTGTTCAACCCTGATTTCGCCGCCTGATTGTTCGGCAACCATTCCCCGTCATTGCTGATTTTGGGCTTGGCTCGTCGGGTCAAGTTTTTCAGCTTCAAGTCTTCTACAAACAGCACATCGCACTTACCAAGCAACCAGTAGGCAAGCTTAAACTGCCAATCTAGTCTTTGACGGGCAATGCGTCGATGCAGTTTAGTAATCTTCGCTTTCAGGATTCTCCAAGACTTAGAATGCTTCGCTTTACTGGCAAGCCGCTTTTGTAGCTTTGCTAGTCTGTTTGCAGACTCTTTGAAAAATCGAGGATGCCGCACAGTCTCACCCGTCGATAGGGTGACATAGTTCTCCACGCCCAAATCAATCCCCAAGCTGTTCTCTTCGGTCAGTTGGATTTCTACAACCGTTACAGGCACATCTTTGTCTTCAAGCACTAGGTTGATTTCCCAACCGTCTGCAACCTGTTTGACTGTACCCGTCTTAACCTCAAATCCATCTGGGATGGGACGATGGAGAACAATTTGCACTAGCCCAATTTTCTTCAGGTTGATGCAGTCTCTACCCCGTTCATCTTTGGTCAGGTCGCAACCATGCAACTGAGTATAGGTGAACGATTTGTAGTAATGCCTTCCCTTGAATTTGGGCTTGCCGCTGTGATTCCCGGATGCATCTGGCTTGGTGAACCGAGAAAAAGCGTACTCTACTCGGTCAATCACATCCTGAAGCACTTGGGAGTCGAGTTCTTTGTATTCGGGAAACAAGGTTTTGGTTTGCCTCAGGTTAGCGCGTTGAACGCTGAACCAGTCTACATACCCCTGTTCCACGATGTTTGATACTTTCTCCCCTTTCCGCTTCCCTTTCGACAAGGTGCGGGTCAAGGGAATGTCTTTGTAGATTTCTTCTACTGGTGCAATACTGACCACCAACGGACAGGATCAACCCGCGAGCGAGTCGCCTCATACCAATCAAATCGCTGTCCCAAACGAAAGTTGTATTGACGACGCGCCAATTCCAACCACGTTTGAAAGGTGGCGATTTGTGGTTTTGTGGGTTTTAGCCTGTACTTGTAGGTCAATCTCATGCAATCATTCTACAATAAAAACAACAAAATAGTTGTGCATTGTTTATGAAACCTTTATTGGCTGCAATTGTTGAGTGCTTACCTGAATCCCTTGTTGATGAAAGAAAGAAACTTGGCTTGACTCAGAAAGAACTTGCTGAAAGGCTGGGAATCAAGGAACAACAAATTCAGCGATATGAAGCGACTCGGTATCAATCAGCTAGTTTGAAGCGAATTGTGGAAGTCGCAGAGGCAATGTACTATCATCCCGATAAATAGTGTGTTCCTTCGGGCGCTGTTCTTCTCTCGCCTGCGGCATTGGTCGAAGAACGCACCCTCAGTCACGCGCCTCTCATCCCGACCCTGACCTAGTGGTACAGGGCGGGGCTTCCCGGCTAAGAGCTAAATAAAGGGATGGGGTTTTCCTGGCAATCTCAATAAAAGCGCTTTAAGTATGTCTATTTGCAGCCGTCTAGCTTTCCGGTTACGCACATAGCCTTACACTGCTCCTTGAGCGAACTGTAATCAATGCTTCCTTTGCTGCCCTGAACTCCAGCTCTGAGCTGCTCATAGCAATCATCCATTGCTTTTTGGGCTGGGGTCCTAGTGGCGTAGCCACAGAAAGTAAGCGCGGCTGAAAAACCAATAATGGTTCCAAAATGACTCCGACCGTCTGCGCCCACTCTGGAATGCCGGGTTTAGCTGGTTTTGGTTGATTCATGATACTGCCTGGGGAGGTGCTGTTTTAGAGTCCCCAGAACTGGCCTTTGGTTAACGCCTCGGTTACTGTTCTTCTGTTTCTAAAAGCTCTGCAAATTCCTGAGGGGTAATTCGCTCAAACTGCCCAGTGAGCAGTTGATTCCACATTTCCTTAAAGCTGATTTTGCGTTTGTCTGCAAGGTACTGAACGCGCTCATGGATTATGGCTTTTCGTTCCTGCAACTTGGAGCAGAGCAGCGAGTTCGCCTGCTAGCGAAATTATGAAAATCCAGATTTTTACCTTTGAGCGAGGGAAACACCCTATCGGTTGGCTTCCCTCGCTCTATTGATTTGAGCAGCGCTTGCAGCAGCGAATTACAAGGGAAGACACGCCTGGTTTGAGTTTTCAAGCCTTCCTTAACAATCAGCCCATCCTCCGACATGATCAGCGCCTGCTCGAACAAGATTTCTTTATAGCGCTTGCTGATATGCCTCCACTCCAGCGCCAGCGCTTCGGATGGCCTGCAACCTGTCCTGAACAGGAATTCAACCAGTGGGGCATAGAACTTATAGTATTGGTTGACCTTGAAGCAGGCGATGATTCTGTCTCTCTCTTCAGCGCTGAATGGGTTAATGTCCTCATCGGCTGATTTCTGGCTTTTGGGTATCTTGATTTCCTTCGCCATACCCAAAATGGGTTTTTCTCCAGCAGACCAGAGCCAACTGCCCAATTACAGCAGTCGTTGAGCGCTACTATCCAACGCCTCGCTGAGTTGATTGGGATGCTCCGGAGTGCATAGTCTCTGATTGCCAGCGCTTCAGCAGGATTATCGGTAGGGCAGCGCTCCAGGTAGCTTGTATAGGCCCGGTACTGATTCGCCATTGTGGAAGGTGAACATTGTGGGCGCTTGTACTCAACGAAACCTGCCCAAATTTCCCTAAACGAGATTGTTTTAGGTTTCTCTGCCTGCTGCTCTACAGTTTTGTATTTCGCCAACGTGGGATCGAACCTATCCTTTAATAGGTCTTCCTCGATCTGGTTGGCTTTGACCCTGGCAAACTGGCGATACTTTGGCTTATCCGGGTATCCAAGGGATAAGCAGTAGCGCTTAAGCTCGCCATTGTCAAGCTTTCGGCTCCAGACAAGCTGAAGCCTTACCGTTGGAGGTTTTGACCTGAACCGTTCCAGCGCTTGCTCTTGATCTGGCTTTTGCCATATTTACCCCAACCGTTTACCCCATGTTTACCCCATAAGCCAGCCAGGATAAGCCGATTTTTACCCCAAAAGCCAAAGATGTAATGCAATGATTATTGCATCTAAAGCCTGGAAAGACTTCTGGTGGTTGGTTTCTCTTAAAGCCGATGGCGGGATTTGAACCCGCGACCGCTCGATTACGAATCGAGTGCTCTACCACTGAGCCACATCGGCACAACAATGTAACAGTATAGCAGGGAGCATCCTGATCCAGATATAGCAGTCCTAAATCATTTGTGAGAATGAGGTGCTTTGTGAGAAAGGTTTTCAGTGGAAACCTTTCTCACAAAGCAAATAGGATCGCTATATATCAACTCTCTAATTATCTTTCGCTGATGGTTAATCCAACTCCCAATAACTCTGGTAAATCGCTCAAAACATCGGATCCTAAGAAGTATGAGCGACTGCGCGCAGAAGCCGCAGCTCCTTTTCGCGGATTGAGAAAATTCATTTATGGAGCGTTTGCCGCTTCGGGAGCGATCGGAGGATTTGTGTTTTTAGCTCAATTGCTTGCAGGACGGGACGTCAGTGAGGCGTTACCCAATTTTGCGCTCCAGCTAGGTGTTGTTGCTCTAATGGTCTGGCTCTTTCGTTGGGAAAGTCGATCTGAACGAAAACCGTGATGGTTGGGGTGTTTTAGCCTTGTCGATGAGATTCTGTGAAACGATGTAAGGTGACGGAATCGACTCGGCTTTTCCGGCATTCACAAGGGCTTGATAGACAAAGGCCGCAACTTCTGCACGGGTTGCTTGCCGATTCGGATGGAGTTGGCTGAGGGTAGGATAGTTAACGACTATTTGACGTTGGGTTGTGGCTGCCACTGCTCCTACTGCCCAGGATGGAATTTGGGTAGCATCCCGATATTTGCCCAATGCCTCAGCGTTGCCTGTACTGAAACCTAATCCCGTCGCCAGAGAGACCAACACCTGCACTCGCGGAATGGGCTGATTCGGCTTAAACAATCCCTCGGGATACCCTTTCAAAAATCCGCCTTGGGCTGACGACTGAATCGCCTGATAGCCCCAAAAACTCTTTGCCACGTCCTTAAATTCGACCGAAGGCTCCTTGGGGGAAGGTGCAAATGCGTTTGCCACGATCGCGGCAAACTGAACCCGCGTCACTTTGTCTTCAGGGCGAAATGTGCCGTCTGGAAAGCCACTCAGAATGGTTCGTTTTGCCAGCGCCTCAATGTATGCCCGCGCCCAGTGCCCCTGTAAATCACGGAAGGCAGTTTGTCCGGATGTACCCGACCAAGCGGTAAACTCAACGTGACCTACAATCCGCTGTGCATCAAGGGTGTTTCCCACTGAATACAGGGTGTTTGAGGTTGAGTTGTTCAAGTCGTACTGGCGGTTGCCTCGAATGACATTGTTGCCTGAACTCTCCGCAGTGCCCAGATCCGGTTGAGCGCGAATGGTTGCTACTAACCCATCTCGTTTGTTGTTTTCAATCACGTTGTTGCGTAAGACGGGACGGGCAGCGTCATTGATATATAAGCCATCCACATTTTGATTAATCTGATTACCAACGATCAACGGGGTAGAATTGCCGCCGATCGCCAAACCAAACCCCGTATTTTGGAAAAGATTGTTGCGGATCTCCCCGCTGGCATTTTTTGCAACAGAAAGGCCGTTCCCTTATTTTGAACAAAGACGTTCTCCTCAACTTTAGGATTGGCGGTACCTGTGATAAATACGCCTTCTCGATGGTTATTGGAGAACGTACAGTTCTTGATGGTAGGATTCGTAGACTCAACCCAGATGCCTGTCCCTCGAACATTTGGGTTGGTTACAGAAATTCCCCGAATCTCATTGTCCTTGCCTGCTAAGATTGCCACGTTTTGACGGGCAAATGTGGGACTAATCAGAACCCCACCGCCAATAATAGCGACCGTTTGTCCCTTGGTTTGCTCTTCCCCGCGCAGCACTACACCTGGCGGAATGATGAGTGGAAATACCTCTCCTGTTTCCTGGGTATAGCTACCCCGTTCTAGCTGCACAACCGTTCCTGCACTTGCTCGCTGAAGCGCATAGTAAATACTGCGGTAAGGAGCAGCCTGAGTTCCAGCTCCGGGTGTGTCGCTTCCAGCACCAGGATTCACGTAAACAACAGTGGCTCCATAAGGAATTTGGGCGGTGTGGATGGGAAGCGTTCCTTCTAGAGCAACGGACGCGGGCGAGAGCTTACTTCCACCCACTAGAACTATCAGACTAATTAAACCGACCTTTAGCAGAAACGCTGGTCTTGCGATGTTTCTCGAAAAATAGCTCCCCCTCTTTAGGGAGGCAATCTTACCATCTAAGTGAGCAGTCATGCTTATGAAAATCAAGTGTGAGGAGTCGATCGGGGCAACGGGCTATACTTCCAATGTCAGATGCGGCAACTAATGGTTAGAAAGTAGCGTCAAGATGGAAGGTAGATAGATAGATGTTGATGGGGCAAGGCTATGTACTTCTTACGTTCTCCATTATACCTCCTGATGGGGTTGGTTGTCAGTGCAGGTGTTCTGCTGAGTGATTCGATCGCAACGGCGGCGGAGCGGGTTGTTTTGAAGTATGGCCCGTTGGAACAGTCGGTCCCTGTTGCAGATTTGACAACGTTTGCTCAAACAGGACAGCGGACAGCGTCCCTGCAAGGATACGGGTGTCAGATAAAGAGGCGCAAAACGTAAGGGATAGCCTTACCCGACCGGTGCGAATCAGTGCCTTAACCCTGGATAAGGGGTTGAATAATCCCCTTGAGAAGCATTGCTGGATAAACTCTCAGAAGCAATTCACACGCCCAGAGGAGGGGCTGATCGGCAAGCATTGCGCTCTGCTTTGGTATTGTCAGCCGCTGATGATGGTCAGGTTTCGCTGCTAGAGATCATCCAGAAATATCCTACCCAGGATGTTTATGTGGAAACCGATCGAGTCGTTAGCGCTTATAACCAGCTCAGCAAATTTGACAAACAAATTCGCAAAGTTCTGGACATTGTTAATTCTTTCTAAAAATTGAAAATCTGGAATCCAAAAGACAGGATTCCAGATAGCTGTTAAATCGCCTGGAGGAACGTTATTTGCAACGTCCCTTCTAGTTTTCAGTCAAGTTCTAGTAGGCCAGCGTTTCAAGGGTCTCACGCAGGTAAACGCGAACCAGATTATCCAGGTTGACGCCATTGAACCGATTGTCAACATTACGCTCTAGCCGCCAACGCTGAAAGCCAGAGCTGGCAGCGATCGCCTGCTTGAGGCTTTGCCAAATCTCAGAGTTTTCCGGCAGGTTGCAGAGAAGTTCCTTAGAAGTTCCTCCTGGATTGGAACCGTTCTCGAATGAGGGGATGATGAGAAGCTAGCCATAAGCACCTTAGCGAGGATCAACTTTAGAACTACACGGTCGTCGGAATAGAGAGCCGGACCTGTTGAATAAGATTTTTATTTAGGATAACTTACTAATTCGGTTAGAGTGGTACTTCCTGTCACATTTCTACGGTTTGTTTGCCAGATCAGACATTTTGAGAGAGAGAATTATGAATTGGGAGTTAGAAATTGAGAATTGTAAGATTTGTATTTTTAATTCCTAGTTCTTAACTCTTAATTCATCCCTTCCCCTTCCCTCCTTATGCTGAATGTCGATCAAGCAGAGAGCCTCATTCTACAACTGGTACACCCACTGAATGCAGAACAGGATAGCGAAACACTGGATTTACTGGATGCAGTTGATCGCGTTCTGGCGGAATCGGTTACTAGCACCTTAGACTTTCCCCATTGGGACAACTCCGCAATGGATGGGTATGCCGTCCGCTACGAAGATGTGCAGGAGTGCTCAGCCGGTCGCCCCGTCACGCTGGAAGTGGTGGAAGAAATTCCTGCCGGATATCAACCCCAGCGTACTATCCAGTCAGGGCAGGCGGCTCGCATTCTGACAGGGTCTGTGATGCCTGCGGGGGCAGATACGGTTGTCATGCAGGAAGTCACCCGTCGAGAGAATAACCAGGTTGTGATCCTGGAAGCTCCGAAAGCTCGGGCATTTGTGCGGCAGCAGGGGGAATTTTATCGAGCGGGAAACGCCCTCCTAACGGCTGGAACACTGCTTCAAGCTCCGAGATTGCGGTGTTAGCAGCGGTTCAGTGTGAAAAAGTGAGGGTTTATAGACGACCTCGTGTCGCCATTCTCTCGACAGGCAGCGAATTGGTGGATATAAACCAACCGCTTCAGCCTGGACAGATTGTCGATTCCAATCAGTATGCCCTAGCAGCTTTAGTGGCCCAAATGGGGGCGATTCCCTACGATTTGGGATCGTTCCGGATGAACCCGAACGATTGCGGCAGGCAATGGCCGACGCGATCGCCGCTGCTGATGTGGTCCTTTCATCGGGGGAGTCTCGGTTGGGGATTACGACTATGTTGAAGACATCCTGGCAAATCTTGGTGCAGAAATCCACGTTCGGGCGGTTGCCGTGAAGCCAGGAAAGCCGCTGACAGTCGCGACGGTTGGGGAGCAGGGGGCAGAATTAATTCAAAATTCAAAATTCTTAATTCAAAATTCTCCAACTTCCCACCCATCACACCCCACCCTCTACTTTGGTCTTCCTGGCAACCCTGTTTCCGCACTCGTAACGTTTTGGCGGTTTGTGCAGCCTGCGGTACGTAAATTGTCTGGTCTGCCTCGATCTACTTGGGGACCAACGTTTGTCAATGCAAAAACGCGAGTCGAGTTGCGATCGGACGGTAAACGGGAATCCTACCTCTGGGGACAGCTTCAACTGGTCAACGGACAATGTGAATTTGATGTTGCTAGAGGAAGTCACAGTTCCGGGAACCTGATTAACCTGGCTAATACTAGCGGACTGGCGATCGTTCCAATTGGACAGACCTCTATTGCTGCTGGTGAAACAGTCCGGGTTATGGCAATTGGGTAGTAGGCGATTGATGATTAGTGATTAATCATTGATCATTACCCAACCTCCGGCTCCTGTTCTATAGGGCTAGCCCCAGGGGTTAGGACATTTTGTCGGGTTGAACCCCTTTTTACTGACTGTTTCTTCCTGACACCTGACACCTAACACCTAACACCTGCTTTGCCTCCCCATGCCCTCCCACCTCTTCAGTAAGCCCCATGATCACCTCCTTCTCGCTTATCGTTCCGGTTTTAAATAAGGAAAACGAAATTATTCGTACGCTGGAAAGCATTGAGGCAAGCATCAACTATTTCTATGAGCATCACGATGCAACTCATTCAGTGAAGGCTGAAGTGGTGATTGTGGATGAGGATCAAGCGATCGCACGTTGCAACGCGTTACCGCATTTAGCCAAAACAAACCCCATTACAAAATCATCAATCACTTTAGAAGTTTGGGTGCCGGTGCTGCCCGCAACACAGGTGCAAAGATCTCGAGCGGAGACATTCTGTTTTTCCCGGATGGGGATGATCTCATCTACAAGGAACATATTTACCTTTGTTTCCGAATGCTTGACCATCAACCATCTACAGCAACAGACTCTTCATTTGCTTTAAAGACCGAGCGTGGTCCCTGTACGGTTGAGTTACCGAAATCTCCAATTGGAGCAGTTCGGACAGGAGTATACATGCAGGATCAGCTCCATCCCTATTGGAAAGCCGCGATCGAAAACTCAGTTCCCCTCAATCTCTGTGTGCGGCGAGAGTGCCACGAATTTGTAGAAGGATTTCCAGAAGCTCCCGTCTACAAAAAAACGGTCTGTGAGGATATTGCCTATGGTTTGGCAGTCGAGCAATTTTTTAAGGTTTGCCGGGTTGGGCTTGAAACGGTTGAGTACATTCGCTATCCCGGAAATCATTTCGATCGTCAGCTCAAGAAATTTCAGACGCCACCAGACCAGTATCAGGACGACATGCCCCAAGAGCAACGAGAGCTACATACAATTCGCCTGAAGCTGGAGCAAGAGAAACTGGCTTACTTGCAGGACAAGTTTAGACGAATCGAAAAGACACCCGATCTTGTAGCAATTTTGAACTGGCAGAAGTTGGCGATCGAGGCGCTGTCGCAGAATCGGTTCCAGGATGCGATCGTCCTATTTGAGCAGGGAATTTCACTGGAACCCAATTTACAAGAAACGGTCAAAGATCCACTGGCAGTGGCGTACAACAATTTGGGTTCTGCACTTCGCAAACAGGGCAACCATGACCAGGCAATAGGCTTTTTCGATAAAGCCTTGCAGTTGAATCCATCCCTTCCCAGGGCAGATCTTGCCCGAATTTACTTAAATGCCGCTACTGTTTTGAAAGAACAGGGAGCCTTTGAGCGGGCACTTCCATATTTGCAGAAGACACTAGAATTGGAGCCTGCATCTAGTGAAGCGATCGCAGAGTTCAATCACGTTCAATATCAGGCACAGATTTACACAAAAGGCTACCAATTCTCCTCCAATCAGTTCAATGGTCAGGTTGGCATTTGGAAACAGTGTTTAGACAAAGTCGCAAACATGCCAGCACTGAATGCGTTGAATATAAACAGTGGAGATGGACAACTTGCTTGCTGGTTGATTGATAATATTCTGACTCACGATTCTTCAACCGTTACCTGTGTCGATGTGTTTAAGAATCAAGTAGAAAATTCGTCTGGAGATCCGAATGAAACCTTTGAGGAGTTAAATTATCAATTCGAATCAAACATTGTGAAAACAGGTCATTCCGAAAGAATTACCAAACGTAAAGGAACGCCTCAACACGTCCTGAGATCGCTGCCGCTAAATTCATTTCATCTGGTAACTATGGGTGGTCCTAAACCTGCCAGCGATGTTTTAGAAGCCGCTCTCCTGGCTTGGGACTACTCAAAGTAGGTGGCATTTTTGCGTTCGACCACTACGGCTTCAACGGTCAACTCGGAGGCGATGAACAGTCTCCCAAAATGGCGATCGACGCCTTTATGAGCATCTTCAACAAAAAGATTCGTTTAGTCCACCAGGGAAACCAAATCTTGCTTGAGAAACTCGCCGAGTAATACACTCCAGAACCCCGTAGGTAACCGCTAATATTGCAGACCAAACCGGAAGAAATCAAATCGCTGTTGATCGTTGATGATTCATTCTAAACGGTGTTGCGAGTGATTTGATGGCTGGGTTATTCTGATGCTTTCTTCACGTTGTAAAGGTGGATTGCCCATGAATCGGCTAATTGAAAGCATCCATCAACAACTCCTTCCTGGACTCAAGCTTGAGAGCATTGATCCTCACAATCCGGTGGTTGTTCATCACGTTCCGTCTCCCTGACAATTACTTGGAGCGGGAAACTATGCCGCCGTTTTTACCACCCCGATTACCCAAATGCTGTCGTCAAAATCTATGCACCAGGGCGTCCGAGGTTTGAGGAAGAGCGGGAGGTCTATCGTCGTCTAGGCTCCCATCCTGCCTCCTCCGAATGTTTGTATGCTGGGGAAGATTTTTAGTGCTAAAACGGCTGCGGGGCATCACTCTTTATGACTGTATGCATCGTGGAAAGCGGATTCCGAAGCAGATTATTCAGGATATTGATGAGGCGCTAGAGTATGCCCGGAGCCGTGGCCTTTATTCCCATGATGTACATGGTCGCAATGTGATGATGTACGAAGGCAGAGGATTGGCGGTAGACATCTCAGACTTTCTTAAAGAGGAAACCTGTCAGAAATGGGATAACCTGAAGCGAGCCTATTACTGGCTGTATCTTCCAATTCTTGAGCCATTGCGACTGCGAGTACTCTACTTTCTTCTGGATATTGTCCGCTGGAGCTACCGTCTCTACTGCCGCCTAACAAAACGACGATCGCAGCCACAATCGCTTAAATCTGCCTAGGCTAAGCGTTAATTAGGATCGACCTCTGCCGTTGATGGCTCCAATGGAACTGGTGATGGAATCGATTCTGGGAAACGGGAGAGGCTTGACGACTTTTCGGGTGTAATAAATGGCTGCACCCTAGACACTGCTGTTGGAATCACTACCTTATCATCCTGCTGTAATACCAGATCCTGTGTGCGATCGCCCGTCTGCAACACCTTTGCCACATCTACTTTGATTACTCGTTTGGCTCCAGTTTCCGTAATTCGGTGAATTTCGACCTGGTGTAAATTTGCAGAATTAAGCGTTCCACCAGCCTGTTGAAGGGCACGAGTCACCGTTGGGAAGTTATTTCCCCGACCCAATCTAGGATCACTGGCAGCGGCTAACGAGTAGGAACCGGGATGGGCAACCTCTCCATCTACTTCAACATTGGTAACGGTCAGCGCGGGTTCAGATTTGGACAGCATCTGGTGAATAAACGCCGCAGCATCTGCTCTGGTCGCTGCTCCGTCAGAGGTACGGGCCTGCAAGTCACGATAGGACGGTACTCGTTGACGTCCATTCGCTGAGCCTGGAAAGGCATTCTGAATCATGATGGAAAATTCTGCTGGAGTTATTGGCTGATTCGGACGGAATTTACCATCGGGAAACCCGTGAACCACTCCCCTGGTAGACAAATCTTCAATGTAGTACTGCGCCCAGTGTCCACTGATGTCTCTTAACGGTCCAAAATAGCCCGTGAACGCACTGGAGGATTCCTCACCATGTTTCAAGCTGACTGATCGTGCAGGTGAAATCGTTTCTGGCGGAGCGATCGCGCCTGTCGTTCGGGTTGATGCGTTCCGGTTAGCCCGCATTCGATCGGCGTTCGATGTCGGGCTGTCATCCGGTAGACTGCGCGAAGCCTCAGCAATGGTCGGTGTGTCCAGTACCGAAAAGGGAGCTTTGATTGTTTTCTGCTGCGTACTCTTTTGGGATGTAACCTTTGATTTTTGATTCTTTGTTTTGCTGGTGAGTTGCTTATTTGGCAGCTTCTCGGTGTCGCGATCGCGGTATGGGTTTTAGTCTTCGCTTGTTGATTGTTCTGGTCGGGCTTTACCGCATCCTTTTCATCATCAGGTGGAGTGGAATTATTAGCGTGGCTATTAAAAACACCTAAAACCCCGGCAACAAAGGAAACTCCGACAGTGAGCAGAGCGTAGTAACCGTCACGATTCTTGAAAAATTCATAGAATTTATCCAGAGAAGATCACAGGTACGTCGTTTTACGGGTGACCCAAAACAACCACTACCGAATACGGTTTGCGCTTCGGCAATCAGGAATAATCAGCCTTTTGATGTGACAGAAAATAACTTTGAAGCGATCGTCACAGGTTGGGAAGACAGGGGTTGGGGAATACGAGGCAAGGGGTAAAGGATGGGGGATGAGGGATGAAGCAGTTTAAGTGCTTTGAGATGGATGAATCTGACCGTTGCCGTCCAAACCGCTCAGCAAAGCCTGCCCATGATCGATAGGTACTCATTGCCATCATGCGAGCAACCGCTAATCCTTGTGCTGGCGGTTTCTCTAAGGAATGGTTGCCGTCTTGCCAGTTGGGGTCTGCATAAATGGCCTGCCGTTGCGCTTCACTCAGGCCAATGCACCAGGCGGAATGTCTTCCTGATGTTGCAATGGGAGCGATCGCCCGTATGCAATCCCTCCCTCCAGTGCAGCAACTCGCTTCTCAAACACATCTGTTGTCGGGTTCATAATCCGGGTGTAGATATTCCCGAATTCCTGCAACGCAAACAGGCGTGTTCCGTGATCCGAATCGTTAAAAACGTAGGAAGTCGTTTGGTAAATGGGTACGGCACGGGCGTTTGTTCCGGGGCAGGCTCTTGCCCCAGTGTGAACCTGAAGGGTTTCAAAACGATAGTGGTCAGACATGGATCGTCCTTTCGCTGTTTGAGAATGAGGAAGACAAAAGCACAGTAACTGCATAGACTTACCGTATTTTATAAGCAAATAATTCCAGAGACAAGTAAAACCTTTCTACGATGAACAGCGTCTAACTAATGGGTTAAAACTTATGCACCAGGTTTTCAAATCCCGACTTCTGGGAGAAGATTGGCGCTATCTACACAAAATTGGTCATAAAAATCAGGGATGCTTGCGTAAGTCCTATAAGTTAAAGTTGTCTTAGTACATACGTCCTGCTCATGTCTCTCCTGCGGCTGTTTCTCTATCTGGGTTCCATTGCACTGCTGTCAGGCACGCTTTGGCGAGATGTTGCCAGTGCTCCTCCCCCTGCTGATACGGAATTAGAATCTGCTGCGGCTCCTCCCGTAGAATCAGAGGCTCCCCGATCAACGCTGACTCCCCGCCTCCGCTTGCAATGGCTCCGGTTGAACCGCCTGCTGATTCCCTCCCTCCCAAAACGATTGCACGGAGACCACCTTCAAGCGGTGATGTCTTTTCTAAAGCGCTTCCAGCGGTTGTGCGCATCCAGGCCGGAGAGGAAATGGGTTCGGGAACGATCATTTCACCGGATGGACTGGTCCTGACCAACAGCCACGTTGTGGGTCAATCCAGGAATGTGGAAGTTCAGGTCCAGGGGCAGTCCGTGTATGGCACTGTTGTAAAGGTTGCCGGGGGTAGAGTCCGATGTGGACTATGCCCTCGTTAAACTTGAAGGCGGTAAATATCCTTACCTTGATCGCTGCACCAAGAGTTTCTGCTGATGGCGAACGAATCTTTGTTGCAGGCTTCCCGCTTGGGACCTATCAACCCGTTAAACGAACAGGACGGGTGCTCTCTCAGTTTGGCAGTCCCAAAGCAAATCAATACGTAATTCAGGCAGACATTCGACCCGGCAACTCTGGTGGACCATTGCTGAATTCCAGTGCCCAGCTTTGCGGCGTGGTAACAGGCAACCTTGGGTCTGATGGCATCGCTGGCGTGCAGCGGGCAGAAAGCGTTAATCAGTTTCTTGGGGATCTGATAGTCGATCGGCAGAAGCGTTCTAAGAGGATGTCTGAGACGTATGATTAGCAGCGGATTAGTAACGGATGGAATGGATAGTTGACAGTTTCAGCTTGACATTACCATCCGATTCATCCGTCTTCTATCCGTCGCTAACTGATTCGCCACTTTTAGACATCCTCTAACCCTTCTGCGGGGAATGACGCGGCGATGCAGGGATATTTCGTATACGCGCAAGCTTGTTTCCTTCATAAATACGCCTTTTAGGGATGTTGTCACAAGATTGACATGGGGCTGATTCTTTCGATGAGACATTAATCGCGTTTGATTGACAATAAGCAAATTGCTCATTGAAACTCGCCCATCATTCTTAAAACACTCCTGAAGGTACAGCCTATGAACCGTGATGTTCTGACTCTGCTGGCTTGTTCCAGTTCTCTGGCATCTATCGCCCTCATGAACGAACGGTCCCGCTAATGCACTGATGCCTCCCGGTTCGGAGGGCGGTGTTGGTTCCAAAGTTGACAGCCCAACCGTGAATCAAGCGCTTTCCCAAGAAGGTGTTTCACAGCCTGCACAAGTAACGGATGCCAGAATCAGGCAACTTTCTCAAGCGACCTTTGGCTGCACCTGTGCGGTATGTATGGGTAAGGTTCGACAAATGCTTCAACAGGGTCAACTGGGCGCACCTAGCGGTTGGGGGAGTAGAGGGTGGGATTGAGAGGATAATCTGCAAACAAAGCATCAAATCGTTCATTGACCCAAGCGAGACGAAGATGAAGGAGATGATTAAATCCTGGCTCACTCCAACGCATTCCGGTTCCCTTAAAGCGTTGCGTTAATCAACCATTTGCAAGCACTTTCGACCATGCTGGAACCGATGGGAACCCCACTTCTTGAATTGACGGTACTGTAAGTGAGCACGATGCGTGCTGAGATACGGATGCACCCGTTTCAAGGTGGGCTTGGCAGTAGCAGGTGTCGAGCGGTACTTCAGCAAATGCCCGAGTTCGTACGTGTTTGACTCTGCTTGAGTCGGGCGAGCAGGGCGAGTTTGACTTCTCGGAAGCGAATTTTGCCGTTGACCATTCCACAGTGAGGACGAAAGGGCACCCTGACTCCATCGACAGCAATCACCAAAGGTAGTTCTGCTAGGTAGGGTCTACCGATTCAAGGGACGGTTCAGCCCCATTTGCTAAATGCACCAGGTCCGTGTCTATTCGTTGCACAGCTTGTTGTCCAAAGGTCTGTACCCAAGGGCAGCGCCCGACGACGCGTCGTTTCCACTCCACCCGTCCCACCAACGTTAACATCCGACGTCTCACAAACCCTTTACTCTGTATGCGACGACCACACGTACTACAGTTTCCCCATTCATCCAGTTGCTTGCCGCGTTCATTCAGTTGTTGTTCGACCAATGTTTTGGCAAACCACATTCCGATTTGCCATACCCTTCTATTCTCGCTAATCCTACGTTGTCTCCCCAAACCTCGGTTGCGCCCATTACCAACCTAAAGAAACAAAGTGGCAGATGGAGAACAGGCAATAGGCAATGGGTAATGGGCAATGGGTACAAAAGCGTTATTGCCTATCGCCTATTGCCCATTGCCCTCTTCATATATCTGTCACGTTATCAACTCAAATTGGTAATCTATGGGCAGAACTTGGAGTTAGGACTGTGGCTGTTCTGCATCTACGATCGCGCACATTGTTGTAGTAGGCATTCTGGATGAAGACGTGGATGGGAAAGCGCTATGAAGTTCAGAGTGTTCGTTTCTTTGCTGATGTTTATGGCAATGACAGGGGTGGGAGTGGCAATCCACTAGCAGAGATAGGAATACGCAGGTAAGCAACAAAGGTCAGAAAAATAATGCCATCTGCGTATAGACACGATGGTATTCAGACATGAGGGGGCGATCGTAGTTGGCAAAAAAGTTCTTATCCTTGAAAGTACCCAATCACCAAGTTTTGTCAATAAGCCGATGATTTATGAGTGGGCGGTGCCCACTCTACGCTTCTGCAACCTTCAGAAATCCGCGATTTCCTCACTATTTCTGGTGCTAAAACCCAGGTTGCTGAGCTTCCACAGTTTGTTGTTACGAATAAAATATAGTGCGCCCCGGTGAGAAGCCATTGCCGTGACACCAGAAGCATCACCAGCTTCACTCCAATCATTGCCAGTGCCCGGACCCAGACTGCCGCGCTTCCACAGTTTATTGTTGGAAACGACATACAATTCGCCTCGGTGAGAAACCATTGCCGTGACACCAAAAGCATCACCAGCTTCACTCCAATCATTGCCAGTGCTCGGTCCCAGACTGCCGCGCTTCCACAGTTTATTGTTGGAAACGACATACAATTCGCCCCGGTGAGAAACCATTGCCGTGACACCAAAAGCATCACCAGCTTCACTCCAATCATTGCCAGTGCTCGGTCCCAGGTTGCCGCGCTTCCACAATCTTGTGCCAGAGGTGACGTACAATTCACCCCGGTGAGAAGCCATTGCAGTGACACCAAAAGCATCGCCAGCTTTACTCCAATCATTGCCAGTGCCTGGTCCCAAATTGCCGCGCTTCCACAATCTTGTGCCAGAGGTGACGTACAATCTACCTCGGTGAGCAGTCATGCTAGTCACACCGAAAGCGTCGCCAGATTCACGCCAGGAAATCCGATTTTGGGTTCTGAACTGCGAGATGCCATCCCCAAGTCTCCGGCATCCACATTGCCATCAGAACGCCCTCCCCGTGGTACTGGAGAGTAATCCTGTTCATTCCCATTCACGGATTCAACCGTCCACTTCGTATGATTAACATAAATTTGGCGGGATGACGAATGAGTTGCTTCAACAGAATCTGTGTTGCTGACTGTGTCTTGAGCGAATGTCTTAACCGGCTGAGCCAGTAAGGTGAGACCGAGTAGGCTGACAGTTAACACTCGATTGAACTTTGGGGCTAAAAGTAGTGATTTCATCGTGAAAATCCTTGGAGATGACTTTGAATGTAAGCAGGTATTTGTGCTCCTAAAGATTCATGCGGGTGCAGTTTTGGACTTATGCAGCCTGGTTCAGAATTCAATCGAAAAACTTTTGATGTGAAATTGACGGGGACTACCCAGGTGATACATCAAACGTCCTACGCAGGAAGGTAGACAATTTGAATACGGGTGGTAAGACTGAATTTATCTCTGAAGAATTCGCCAACTGTATCTTTGCTACCTTTGTCCCTGGAACTTATGAATTCACAACACTCAAGATACTAATTCAGTGACGATTGCAATCACCGTCTTTGGATCAATCGGTTTTGCTAAGTGGCGCTGAAAACCTGCGGCGACCGCCTGTTGTTGATGTATCTCGCTAGCATAGGCAGTGAGAGCAATCGCAGGAACTCGCCCACCTTGCTCAAGTGGTAGACTGCGAATTTTCTGCAGCAGCATGTAGCCATCCATCTCTGGCATACCAACATCGCTGACAATAAGGTTGGGAATGGATGGGGACGCTGAGTCAGTGCCCAATTCATCCTTGCCCTTTGTACCTTAAAGCAAGAATGAGTAGTCGAGCAATGAGTGGCCGCCTTAACACTGACCATTAGGTAGGTGTTCTGCCATTAATTAAGTCGGTAAAAGTATAGGGTTACTACGAAATTCGGGAGATTGAACGGTGAGTACACAGCAAGAGAAATCGGATAACAGCGCCATCATTCCGTCACAGGTAAATCAGCCAGATGCCAAGATGCTTGAGGTAGATGGCAAACGGCCGATTGATGACAGTGATCTCCAAGTGCAGCATATTTTGCCAATTGACGGCGACCGCCCGGTTGTTTCTGATGGTGGAAATCAGCTAAGTTGCTACCGTTCGTATCTACCCGTTTAACATACACCTGAAAGTCGTCGATCGCTCCCTGAATATCTCCCGTCAACGCTCTGGCAACATCGCGACTGTCACGAATTTGAGCAGCTCTGGCAACATCGCGACTGTCACGAATTTGAGCATTGGTGGGAGCGGGCGCAACGGCTTTTTCGCAGGTATCTAAAACCTTGGTGGCGTGGCCTTTGATACGTTTAAGCTCTCCACCTTAACCCCTCGGAATCTTTAGCGTCTGACTTGTTTGATTCCAAAGTTTAGTCGTGCATCGTTAGTGGCTGAGTTGAAGAGGCTTCCCTGTTAATCGACCTGAAGCGGTTGTAATACATTCGCCAACAGCATCCGTTGCTAAAACTAAGCCTTATCGGTGGAGAATTTCCATTCATTCCTCCTTTCAGAAGAAAGTAAGGCGTGATGATCTCTTTTGATCGGGAGGGGCCTCCCTTAAGTCAAGCATTTAGGCTCTAAGAAAATAGAAATGTTTACAGCAGAGAGCGAAGGTATGACCCAGCGACCCATGATCCAAGAAGGGAAAACAGAGCCAAAGGAGTGTTCCGCGCTATCTCTTAAACAGAGTCACTCATCACCAGCACGCTTAAAAGAATTACAAGGGTTAGGTGAAAACGGAAACGATCAGGAGCAACGAGAAGTATCGGAAACGATCGGGCCAGACGAATACTTATCAACCTATCTTGAAACCTTTCTTGCAGAGAAACGCAGGTTTCAGAAACTACGGTAAACGCCCAAACCAGTTGCGGGAAATAAAGCTAGACGTAATCCGAGTTTTGTGAGGGCGAACCGCGATTCACCTCTATCCGATCTGCAAGTCATCAATCTCCCGGCTTTGCCAGAGGTTGATAACTCTAAAACAATGCCTCGAAGACCTAAAAAGCCACTCAGCAGGAGCTTGAGTGATCGCAGTTTTTACTCTCTACGGGCCTAGTTTCTCGTTCGATTGGGGCAGAATACTCGTCTGCTTGTATCGAGGATAGGAATTTTAGCGCTCGGCACCTTTAATTTACAAACGCACATGAATCAATTCATCTCAACAAATTCAACGGACTAGTTGATTCAGATAGTACTCGAGCGGGGGAATAAATCTGTGTTGATCTCGGCAAGGGACTTCTTCTGATTTGGTGGATACAGAAAGACCTCTGCTGTCTTCACAGCTTGGCGGATTGCTTCTACATCGACTCCAGCCTGCGCCAAAAACGTTAATACGGTTGGAACTTCCAACCTCGTCAGGATCGCTTTTTGATCGAACTCAACGGGACGATCGCTCCCCAGCAGAATGCTCAAACCGCTCATGTATAAGCGCATGACGTGAGGAAAACGCTGCAGAACGTTGGTTCTGTTTCTGCGCCCACGTGCCACTGGACGGCAATTCCTCCGGGCGAAAGGTGCGATCGAACTTCTTGAAAAAATTCTTGGGAGTACAGCATGCCCGCCCGCGATCGCCAGGGCTGAATGGCATCCGCCTCAATAATGTCAAATTGATGCTTAGCGAGGGTTAATTCTCGTCGCCCATCCCCCACCTTAAAGTCATACCGTGGGTCCTGAAATAGAAAGCTGAGGGCTTTCCGACTGATGTATGTGCGTACTTCCGCAGGACGGATAATTCTGCACCCAACAGTTCAACAACCTGAACGTGCTGCGTGAGTGGATTTGCGCCGATCGTATGAGGTGTTCCGCCTGAACCCATGCCAATAATCATGATCTGTGTTGGATGAGGATGAAGCAGTGCTGGAATGGTACCTAACAGTGCATGGGCGTGCCAGTAGGGAAAATGAGCCTGGGCTTGTCCGCTGGCTAAGAGAGAACCTTCCTGATTCACTTCTGTGATTGCAGCAACCCCGGTTGAGTCTTCAGCCGCAATGAAATATTGTTGAGGCTTAATTCCATGCAGAGCCGCCCATAGAAGGGAGTTGTTTGGGAAAAATAGTACCGTGGCGATTAGAACGATCGCTAGCCCACCAATCAACCTTTCCCTTATCCAGTTGGCCTTGAGCGTTAGAACAAGTCCCAGCCCTAGCAACGCCAACAGACGTAAAGAATTTGCGGTTCCCAGCTTATCTAGAAGCACTAAACCTGTTAGAAGGCTGCCAGTTGTATTGCCAAGGATGTTTGCGATTTGAATCAGCCCTACACGCCAACCAATTCTGTGACCATTCGTTTGAACTGCTTTTGCACGATCGGAAAATAAAATCCCAACAGCAGATTAGGCGGACCGATCATCACTAGCGGTAGAATCCCATATTTAAAGATCACCTCGGAGTTAATGGTTTTGAGGTCAATATAGCCAATGTCTGATCGTAGTTCTGGATGAAATTGCCAATATAGACTAAGCAGCCAAATAGCCAATAAGGAGTAAGCAGCAACCATTCCTTGAATGCACAGGAATACTTTGCGGGGATTGTGAATCGCTGGAAGTACTCTCGCTGCAATCAGGCTTCCTAACGCGTTACTAATCAAAATAAAAGCCAGGAGATGAGCATAGGTATAGGCGATCGACTGCAAGGCAATATCCAGAACACGAAACCAGATAATTTCTAAGGAAATCGCTGTAAAGCCAGAAAGAAAAACTAGAACATACCATTGTTTGATGGAGGAGACTAACGGTTCCTGGTGAGCGATCGCGGTGGTTTTTGTAGTTCGAATCGGAAGCTTGCTAGCAAACTGATGGGCACTCATGAAGGCAGTCAGACCAACTAACGCACTCAACGCTGCTCCCAGGTAAATTGTTTTTCATACCCAAGCGTACCAACCAGATACCACCCGGAGATTAGCGTCCCCAGTCCGGTTTCCAGCGTGTTAATTCCATACAGTAATCCAATGCGCGAAGCGGTCTGTTCAATTTCGCCGCTAATTGCCTTGGATAGGAGCGGCAGAGATAGCCCCATTAAACTTGTTGGAATGAGAAGACTGATGAACACAATCAGCAGCAGCAGCGTGGGGGATTCTGCAAGAAGCCTCAACCGGAGAAAGAGCAAATCATAAAACAGGTATCGGCTGAAGACGGCAAATACACCGATTGCCAAATTACTCAAGCCAAATACCTCTACAGCCCTTCGACGACTGAGACGATCGCTCAGCGAACCACCCCACAGGCTTCCCAACCCCAGTCCTGCCAGGTAAGATGCCACCACGATCGTGACTGAACGAATATCTGAGCCAGAAAATAACCCCAGTACTCGCTGCCACACCACTTGATAGAGCAAGGCTGCAAATCCTGAAGTAAAGAAGATCGCGGATAAACCCAACAGCGCCCAACGGGTTTGGAAGCAGAATGTTTGGAATAAAACATTGCTATCTATCCTTAATTCTTCTCAACACTTCAGGTGAGCATATCGCTGCACTTGCTGATCTCTTATATCGCGTCTTCTTACAGCTATTCCTGCTTGAATAAACACATCTAATGCGTAAATCCTGGAAAAGTTAAGGTGGTTTTTGGTTGGAATTTCCTAACTTTCCTGAATCGACGATCGTGCGCGTGGATTTTATAAATAAGACATCAGCAGAAAACCACTCACAAAAGCCCCCAAAACGATGCACTATTACGACTACGGAACCCTGGAGATGTGGGCAGCTAGCCCCACTGAATGGACTTCAGTAATGCAACAAGAAGCCCTAGGAAAGGGCGATACAACCATTGAAAGCCCCAACTCCTCTCCAAAAGGTTTTGTCATTGCGCTGGGGGTCGTTAGTGCTTTACTGGTAGTCTGTGTAGCTACGCGCACCTTTGGAACAACACCTACAACAAAGGGGGCTACCGTAAATAGTTCTGCAAGCGTATCAATGCAGATTGATCGCTCAACGCCTCTCCAATAATTTTCCTCCTGTATCGTCCAGCGTGCCTGATAGGAAGTTTCTATCGGGCTTTCTGTTTGTCACAGCTATGGATGAATCGTTCCCAGTGCGGAAGCAGCCTGCAGGCGGACTTGGGGGTTCTCGTCCTGGCTTAATTCGCTCAATAGCGAAATACTGGTTTCCCTATCCTGCCCCTGCCTTTTCATAGCGATTTCACCTAATGCAAATGCTACCGCCGCTCGGACAACGCTATCGGAATGGTAAACGTATTGGGTCAAACGATCAATGCCGCTGGATTCGCTCTGCCCCAGTTCGGCAATTTCTTCAAGCACCTCATGCCGATGGTGATTTTCTTCGGAGTGCGCCTCAGATGTGGCAATTGAAGCGGCTCCTGATTGATCTACAAACGTTAAATCTGGTTCAACCTCGGCGTTGTGTGGTTGCACCAACTCACTGACCGGAAGGGATACCGCAAGTGGAACCTCGGCGATCGGTTCCAGTAAAACAGGGGAAACTGTTGCTGCTGGAGGCGTTTCTGCTGCTTGGGTATGGGAGACGGATGGCTGCTCCAAGTCCCGATCGGGTTGGGTGATTGAGCGGCTGGCTTTTGACAATTCCGCATCAAGCACAGATGCAGTTACGGGCACACGATCAATGTTTTGGACAGGCTCGCTTAGAGGGACCGGCAGTTCAGAAGGCGCTATTTTCCGTGCTGCACGCTTGTCTCGAACTCGATAGGCTGCACCAATGGCAGACGCGATCGCTAGCAATCCATCCACGATCAATGCTGCATCCAATACTGCATCCATAATTTTGTCCTGCATCGTTCTGAGTGTTATGTTCCAAGTTGTAAGTTCCCGTATTCCCTTACTAATTCCTTTTCTGAACTCCATACCGTACCTTTATTCCAACTGGTTCATTAATCGGAATCATCTAACCCTGGGGAGAATTTATGGATGCCAAGGATCATCGCTTCAATAAATCCGCTAACTGTACGGTTGGTTGACACTATCTACTAGTTGGTCCGATCTTTCACTGAGAATTTTGGGGCAGCACGGATGGATTTAGCTGAATGCTCCATAGATCTTCCAAACGACCTGCCCCGAGGGCAACGTTGCCGCTTAAACCGGCCTCGGATCCTACCCCAACTGCTAGCCATCGGCTTAATGGAATTTGTCCTGGTCTGCCGTATCCCAAAATGTTTTTGTGGTCCGTGATTGTGCGTTGATTCAGCCGAATGGTTAACTGACTTCCATTGACAAAGTAGATAGTGGCGAAATCTTGCTTGAACTGTACTTGAGCATCGTAAAGGCCACCCGTTTTATAGGAATAAATCTTGGCGGGCAGTTTTCTGCCGTCAATATTCTTTCCCTGATAGTCAACTGCTAACGCAGGTGTTGTAAGCAGCAGGGCAAGGGCAGACACGAGTAATCCAAGAGCTTTCATTGTTTCACTTGTGCTGAAAACGCAATATCTCTACTTATCTAATCTAAAGATTATCTCGGCTTACGCAAACCTCGGAGGTTCTACTAAAAATGAAACAAAATCACCCATGCTGACGCTAAACCTTCAAGGTTTTAGCCAAGCTGTGTAAGTCCTAATCTAATCTAAAGATTACTTCTATTGGTAGTAACCAGATCGTAATGATTTTGGTGCTATTTATAAATAGCGGTAGATACCGTGTGTCATTGCCTTTTAGGTCTGCCCTCTCGTTTGATTGGTATGTGGTAAACACCTTTTCTGCGTATTGATAAGTATTTTCTTGAGAAGGGTGAAAATCCTTTCGGAAGTAGGGTAGGAACCCAATCAAACTGCGTGGGATGAGCTTGTATTCTGTAAAGAAAAGTTTGATAGCGTCGGATAAGGTTTTCCAGCGGAAGAAGCCAGGATCCTGTAACGCCAGGATGAGCATTGCGCTAAGAGATGCAATTGTAACAATCGTCACACCTAAAAGTCCGCCTAAAATCCTTACCCAGTATTGATCGTCATGGGAACGCAAAACGTCAAACGCCAGGGTTTTATGTTCGAGTTCTTCTGCCGCATGCCATTCCCAAAGGCTTCGCATTTCAGGATACGCTTTGTGCAACATGTTATATTTCAGGCCAATTTCGGCCAGCACGGCTGTTAGATGCTCGAAACCAGCGATTACCGCCAGACAAAGCTTTAGCCCTAACCGTTCTGATAGCAGGTTAAAGACAGACCGCACAATTGCCAGATAGGTTTCAAATCGATAGCCCTGCTCCCGCAATGCTTGCGTATAGGCAGCATGGGCGGCACTGTGGCTGGATTCTTGCCCCACAAATCCCCGAACCTGCTGCTTAAAGTCAGGATCCTGAAGGGTATGTAGCTGAGATCGCAGTATCCGCACCATGAACAGCTCAAAATCAGATGTAAACAAATTAATTCCATTCATGAAGTGGGTCATGATGGAGCTGTTTCTAAACCAGAGTTTAGGAATTTCAGCCGAAAACTGGAAGTGAGTTTTTCTCGGTCTAACAGATTGGGGATTAAACGCTCGTTGCTCAAAGGGTTTATTGACGGCGTGATGCTCCGCCAAGGGTGGCAGCAAATTGTTTGGTAGATGCACGTTGATGGTTGCTCGCACTTTTTCCTCTAAGTATCCAATATTTATACAATTTATAAAATAATTCTTAAAATCTTACAAAAATCAACAGTGGAAGCACTTTCAGTAGTTTTCAAATCGTAAGTTACCATTTTTGCTTTCCATGTACTGAGTACGGGCGAAGCATTTGTCAGATAGCTGTAATTAAGTTGCAAGACTTTTGCCCGAATGCTGCGCCCCTACCAAATCTTGGACTTATTTGATTACCATTCTCAGAGTGTATGTGCAAACAAAAACGGCTGTGGTTGAGTTCCTTAAGTATGTCCAACACATAAAGGACAAAGCATCCTTCGTAGTGAAGAACGTATTTGAATAGGAATGCCTGACCAGTGTATAAATGCCAGCCCCTGTTAGAGCACGCCAGCGATCGGTAATGGAATCTTGTAAATTTTACTACCAGTTTCAGGCCTCTAATTACGGACTCCTTCTACCTTAGCTGCTCATTAGTCGGCTGTTCCCTCTCCCGACGTTGCTTGTGCTGTTGGCTGCTTGTGATTGAAGTAGGTATTCAAAACCTGAAGCACCATTGGTCCAGCAACGGACCCACCATGTCCGCCGGAGTTTTCACCAAACGCGACCACAACAATCCGGGGTTTGTCTGCCGGAGCGTAGGCACCGAACCAGGTGTGGTTTTCACGATTATTGTCCTCAGCGGTTCCGCTCTTGCCAGCGACCGGAGGAACAGTTGAAACATTTAGTACGGTGCCTGTACCATCGGTCACGACTGCCCGTAGACCCTGACGCAGAACTTGCAGGGTTTCTGGTTTGAGGTTTAACGACTCCCGCCAGGAACGGGTCACCTCTTCGTCCATTAGCAGATGAGGTGTAACTAAATAACCACCATTTGCAGGAACAGCAAACATCACAGCAAGCTGCAAGGGTGTGACCTGGAGGTAGCCTTGCCCGATCGACATGTTGACAGTATCGCCCATGTACCAGCCATCTTTGAGTTCCTTTAGCTTCCAGGGTTCGTCGGGCACCAGTCCGGCAGATTCTTCCCGTGCTAGCTCAATTCCCGTTTTGCGGCCAAACCCGAAACGTCTGGTTGTTTGAATCAGGGTCGGTCCTCCCACTCCCATACCGATCTGGTAGAAGAATGTGTCACTACTAAAGCTCAGCGCACCAACAAACCCGAGTGGACCAAACCCGGCATGGTTCCAGTCTGCAAACTCAATTCCACCAACTGTAATGGAGGGATAGGTGCCCAGAACCGTATCAGGAGAGAATTTACCCGATTCAATGCCAGCAGTGGTGGTGACAACCTTAAACGTACTTGCAGGGGGATAACCTTGCATACCGCGATTGATGAAAGGGTGGTCTGCACTCTGGAGATGCTGCCATTGAGTATTGGTGATGTGAGTCGAGAACAGGTTTGGGTCAAAGGCCGGGTGGCTTACCATGGCCAAAACGGCACCCGTGTTTGGGTCAAGCGCCACGATCGCTCCCTTACGATTGCCCAAAGCGGTTTCGGCAGCTTTCTGTAGGTCCAGATCCAGCGTCAGTTTGATGTTTTGACCGGCATGGGAGGGTTTCTCGCCCAGAATCTTAATCACCTGGCCTGTACCGTCTACCTCGACCTGCTGGCCACCCCATTCACCCCGTAACTGGTCTTCGAACGCCCGCTCTACCCCCATCTGACCAATGACGTCGCCAGGACGGTAGCCTTTATCCTTGTACTGCTTAAGTTGCTCGTCATCCATTCGCCTGTGTAGCCCAACACGTGAGCTGCCAGATCTCCGTTGGGATAGTAGCGAACGGCTTCCGATTCAATCTCAACGCCGGGTAGCTCGTCGCTGTACTCTTCGAGGGCCGTTACCTGGGCAGGACTGATACCACGGGCAATCCGCAGAAGGTACGGAGAGTTAAAGCCTGCCCGTTCAAACCGCTGTTTTAATTCCGCTTCAGGAATGCGTAGAATTTGCGACAGCCGTTTCGTTACTTGCGGTAGATCCGTCTTTTTAAGCGCTAGAGGCCATAGATAAACCCCGTAGGAGAGACGGCTACCCGCCAGTATTTTCCCTTTGCGATCGAAAATCGTGCCCCGGACAGGCTGTTTTGGGAGCAACCGAATTCGGTTATTGTCTGCTAACTGACGATTGTGTTCTCCTTCAATCAATTGCAGGTAGACCAAACGACTACCCAACCCGCCAAAGACCAGAAAGGTGATTGCCAGAATCAGTGAATAGGGATTGGTAGCGCTTACCAACGGTTCGGTTTGTGAAGTGTTGACCAATGGAGGAGAACTGCATCAAGCCCTAGCAAGTAACGAATTGTACTTAGTTACTATAGCAAGCCGAGTAGATATAACAAGGTCAGCGATGAGTGGCGTTAGTCCTCAGCACTCAGTCCTCGGTCCTCAGTCCTAATTCACAACGCAAATGTTGGGGTGTGCCAGAGTCTTAACCGTTGAGTAACTGCACAATCTCTTGGATAAGCCTGTCTGGTTCAAGGGGTTTGGAGATGTAGCGCTGGAAGCCTGCTGCAAAGACTCGGCGCTCGTTTAATTCCCCAGCATAGGCTGTAACTGCGATCGCTGGAATCTGTTTTTCGTGCTCCGGTGTCCGTTCTCGAACTTGCTGTAACAAAGTATACCCATCTATTTGAGGCATGGCAATATCTGCCAGAAGAACATCGGGGTTCGTTTCTTGTAGGATTGCCAGTGCTTCTAAACCCGAAGCGGCAACGGTTACAATTGCTCCAGCCTGTTTCAGAATGAAGGTGAGCAATTCCCGCATGTCGTCGTCGTCATCCACGGCCAGCACTCGAATGCCCTGTAAAGGTTGGGCGATAGAAGGTGCAGAATGGGGAGGGGTTCATCCGTTGTGCCGCTGTCTTGGCGTAATAGCGGCAGACGGACAACAAAAGTAGCTCCCATTCCTTCTCCGGAACTTTCTACATCAACGGTTCCCCATGCAGTTCTGCAATATGGCGCACGATCGCCAATCCCAATCCCAGTCCCCCAAATGTTCTTGTCGTTTTACTATCTTCCTGACGAAAATACTCAAAAACGTGGGGCAGAAAGTCAGAATGAATTCCTTTGCCTGTATCACTGACGGTAATTTGAGCGTAGTTAACGATTTGTTCTGGCTCATCTGGCTTTAGCTGCCTGTCATTAGCAACCCGCACCTGGTTGGCTGTGATTTTTTGAGTGTCATTTACAGATGAAGCATCATCCGTAACCCATGATGAATGACCCCTGACCAATGACAACGTGACATCTACTCGCCCTCCCTCAGGTGTGAATTTAATTGCATTTGAGAGTAAGTTCCAGACGAGCTGCTGAAGCCGGGCTGAATCTCCCGAGACCTGGAACAAGCGTTCGTGGATGGGCGGTCGTAGATTGAGTGATTCAGCGTTTAAGTCGCTACCATCGTGAATCGTTCTTGAGTTGTCTACGCTAGAATTTGCAATCTCAAATCTCAAATCAATTCCTTTGGCTTCTGCTGATAGCTGTACAGTGTCCAATGCCGCTTCAATGATTGATACCAAACTAACGGTTGCTGCGTTCAGGCTCAATTTACCTTGCAGGATCCGGGAAACATCAAGCAAATCTTCAATCAACTGGGTGAGGAGTTTGGCGTTTCGCTCAATGGTTTCCAATGCTTGACGCGCTGTTTCATGATTGAACTGACGCGATCGTAAAAGCCGAGTCCATCCCAAAATTGGATTTAATGGCGTGCGTAATTCATGGGAGAGGACAGCTAAAAACTCATCCTTCACACGGTTTGCTGATTCTGCATGAACACGATCGCGTTGGGCTGTCCGATACAATCTGGCATTGTCAATGGCAATTGATGTACGACGGGCAAGTTCCTCTACTAGAACCAGATCGGTCTGATCGTAGCGTCGCCGGGAACCTGTAGAAATAAATGAAATTGCGCCCAGTACTTTTTGATACGCAATTAGAGGAACGGCCATTGCAGACCTCAGTTCCATTTGCCGCAGAATTTCCAGGTGCCTAGCGTCTTGGGCAACTTTTACCAACAGTTCGTCTGGTATTTCAGTTAACAGGTCAGACTCTCCAGTGCGTAAGGTGAGCGCTACTCCACGGGGTGCATTCAAATTAAGCCCGTAGTTTTGTCGAAGTTCGTTTACCCAAAGAAGGTTTTCCGAGTCGGCATGCACCATTGCAAGTTGCTGAATTGAACCGTCCTCTTCATACACGTGAATGCAGCAGATGTCAGCAAGTTTGGGTACTGCAAGTCGTGCTACTTGCTCGAGCGTTGTTTGATAGTCCAACGAGGAAGCTAACACATTGCTAGCTTCAGAAAGAAATATCCGTCCCTGCTCCAAACGTACACGCTCTGTGACATCAACGACATAGACCAGCATTTTTTCAACGGTTCCGCTTCGATTAGCGCTCGGCAAATAGTGGACGTTGTAATAGCCAGGACGCCGATCGTCTCGACCAGGAACGTTGACCGCAAACTGGGAAGAAATGAAAAGTTCTCCAGTGCTATAAATTTTTGAAAAAGGGCAACCAATTCTGGATCAAATCTACCGAATAGTTCAGGAATGGTATACCCTAAGTGTTGCTCACGGCTGAGTCCATTAATTTCAGCAAGTGCTTCGTTGATTGCAACAAATCGCTGCTCATTGTCTAACAAACCAATTCCAATTGGTGAGGTTTCAAAAATGGCGGTTAACTGCTGTTGCACCCGTTCCACATCAGCTCGTGCAGCTCGTTCATTCGTGAGTAGCTGGGCACGCTCCATCTCTGCCTGCTCAGCCTCTGCCCGTTCATCTGTGATGTCTTCAACGGTGCTAATATAACCGCTAAAATTATTCCGGTTGTCAAATAAGGGAAGCGATCGTAGCCGAACCCAGCGGATCTCTGCTTGAGCCGTTCTGCACCGCAGCTCGCAGATAACCTCACAGCCCTCACTAGCACAGGCAGACCACTCCTCAAACAGAGATGGAAGGTCATCTGCGTAGATGAATTGAAACCATTTGTCGCCAAGCCCCGCTTCTAAAGTGCAATCCCAAATCGAACGACAGCGCGAATTCAAGTAGGTGCAGTACCCTTCTGAATCCGTCGAGAAGATGCCAATTGGGCAGGAGTCGCACAGAAAACGAAAAAATCACTCCCTAATTGCAGGGCATCTTGAATTTGCTTCAGCCCAGCACCGTCAGATGACTTTTCAATCATACTTTTTACGTTTGAAACATGGCGTTAGCCTGATCTTTAACAATTTGGCTACGCAATGCGTAAGGCCCCATTTGTGATATTCCTTACCGTAAAATTAACAGCTTATTATTTGATTTCCCTTCAGATGGATTTTCTTCCCTACCCAAAGTATTAGCCATGTATAAGAGGTCTCTAGGGCATGGGACTGATGGGGCCAAAATTCCTATGGGACGCAGTGTGGATAAATCCCTGAGCAACCAGCTCTGTCACGGTCGATCGTTTAGTTATAAAACAACGCGTAATAGCTTCTATCCGGAGACAGAGCTAAGTTTTGCATTAGTAATTAAGAAAACATTTAAATCATGAATTGGTAGTACCAGAATCGTGATCAGTCTCGTTCTGGTAATGATGTGGCTGACTCTACTCACCATTACTACTGTAAACCAACCCTCTCTGTATAATGGCTTGCATATCCTGATGGCTTGCTCGTCAGCAACCGGAGCTACCCTATGTCAAATTCCCTCCTCATTGCTAAAGAAGATCTGGCGAAAGGGGGCAACGAGTGTTTCATTTTGCCCCAGATGGCAAACCGTCATGGTTTAATTGCGGGGGCAACGGGTACCGGAAAGACCGTGACGCTGCAGGTGATTGCAGAGCGCTTTAGCAAAATTGGGGTGCCCGTCTTCATGACAGACATCAAAGGGGATTTGTCTGGAATCAGCCAGGCAGGTGTGGAAAAGCCCAAAATCAGTGAACGAATTCAGCAGCTTGGATTGACCGATTTTCAATATTCAGGCTGCCCGATCGAATTCTGGGATGTATTTGGGGAACAGGGGCATCCACTCCGAACGACCATCTCCGAGATGGGGCCGTTGCTGCTGTCGCGGTTGCTTAACCTAAACGACACCAGGAAGGCGTGTTGAATATTGCCTTTCAAATCGCCGACGACACAGGTTTGCTGTTGCTTGACCTGAAAGATTTACGGGCCTTGCTTCAATACGTTGGCGATAGTGCGAAGGACTTTAAGACAACCTACGGCAACATTTCGGCAGCCAGCGTTGGTGCAATTCAACGGGGCCTACTGAGCCTGGAACAGCAGAGGGGCAACCAGTTCTTTGGTGAACCGTCCCTCAATTTGATGGACCTGATCCAAACCGATGCTGAGGGTCATGGCGTTGTCAACATCCTTGCAGCCGATAAGCTAATGCAGTCTCCAAAGCTTTACGCCACCTTTTTGCTGTGGCTGCTTTCGGAACTGTTTGAGCAGCTACCCGAAGTGGGGGATCTGGAAAAGCCCAAGCTTTTGTTCTTTTTCGATGAGGCCCATCTTCTCTTTGCGGATGCGCCGAATGCCTTACAGGACAAGATTGAGCAAGTTGTGCGATTGATTCGTTCAAAAGGGGTCGGCGTTTATTTCTGTACCCAAAATCCAACGGATGTTCCTGTAAAAGTTTTGGGTCAATTGGGAAATCGGGTGCAACACGCCCTACGATCATTTACCCCCGTTGATCAAAAGGCGGTAAAAGCGGCAGCAAACACCTTTCGTCAGAACCCTGAACTTAATGTAGAGCAGGCAATTACCGAATTGGGTGTAGGCGAAGCCCTGGTTTCGTTTCTAGACGAACAGGGAATCCCAGGAATTGTTGAACGGGCTTACGTTCTGCCACCCTTCAGCCAGATCGGTCCCATTACTCCGGTGCAGCGACAACAAAGCATTCAGAGTTCCGTATTGTATGGACACTATGAGCAGATGGACGATCGCGAGTCCGCTTATGAAATGTTGAAACAAAAAGCGGAAGAAGCATCCAATGCAAAAGAAGCAGCGGCGGCCAGGGCTGCGGCTGAAAAGGCAGCGGCAGTAAAGCAAAAGAAGAGGCTCGACAGGCGGCTATGTTGCAGAAGCAACTTGAGCGAGAAGCTGCAGCCCGTGAAGAAGAGGAAACCCGGATTACCCGCGAACGAGAAAAGATGTTGTTGAATTTAGCGGAAGGGGCCGCTCAAGCCGTAGGGGGCACGGCTGGAAAACGAATTGCTCGCGGTGTACTGGGTGGTATTCTCGGCTACGGTACCGGACGTAGAAGACGATAGGCACGGATACGGATACCAATTTGAGTTGATAACGTGACAGATGTATGAAGAGGGCGATGGGCAAGGCTCAATAGGCAATAACGCGTTCTGTAACCCATTGCCTATTGCCCATCGCCCATTGCCTATTGCCTTTTGGATGACGAAGCGATCGAATGACAAATCAAACACTGGGATTGAGCCATCAAATTTATGACTACTTGCTGTCCGTTTCGTTGCGCGAGCCAGAGGTCTTAACGCAACTACGGAAAGAAACGGCTCAACTATCGATCGGACAAATGCAAATTGCTCCCGAACAGGGCCAATTTATGGCGTTGCTGGTGCAATTGCTAGGAGCAAAAAAAAAACGCTGGAAATCGGGGTGTTTACGGGTTATAGCGCTTTGGTTGTGGCAATGGCTTTGCCGCCGGATGGAAAAGTTGTGGCCTGTGATGTAAGTGAAGAATACACAACAATCGCCCGTCAATATTGGCAGCAGGCAGGGGTTGCCCACAAAATTGATCTGCATATTGCTCCTGCCCTGGAAACACTCGATTGGTTGATAGAAACGGGGCAATCTGACACGTTTGATTTTGCGTTTATTGATGCCGACAAACGCAACTACGATCGCTACTACGAGCAGGCCCTCAAGCTGGTGCGGATGGGGGATTGATTGCGATCGACAACGTTCTTTGGTCAGGACAAGTTGCCGATCCAGACGTGCAGGATAATCGCACCAATCGAATGCGATCGCTGAATCAAATGCTTTATCAAGACCCACGCATACATCTCAGCTTGGTACCTGTTGGGGATGGGCTAACACTGGCGATGAAAATAAGGGATGGGTGATGGGTAATGGGCGATGGGCGATAGGCGACGGGCAATGGGTGATGGGTAATGGGCGATGGGCGATAGGCGATGGGCAATGGGTGATGGGCAATACTTACTTTTTTGTTCGCATTCTTTTCTGACGCGCTGGGTTGTCAATTCGAATCGATGAATCTGGGGCTACTGTAAAGTTGAGTCGTTCAAAAAATTATAGGAAATCGTATAGGAGTACTGAACCTGCTGTATTAATAGGATTGGGTCAGCAGGAGTCAGGTAAATGACAAGTGCCAGAATTTTGATAGTGGAGGATGAGATCCTAATCGCGCGTGAGATTGAAAGCTGTTTGTGTCAGATAGGATATACCGTGGTTGGGGTTTCTCTGCAAGGGGAGGTGGTGCCCCAACGGATTGTTGAAGCAGAACCTGATCGGGTGTTAATGGATATTTATCTCCACGGGGCGCAGGATGGGATTGCGTTAGCTACGGAGATTCACGATCGCCATCAAATTCCGGTTATCTACGTTACGGCCTATGCTGACGACGACACTTTAGAGCAGGCAAAGGTAACTCACCCGTTTGGTTATGTAATAAAGCCTTTCAATGAACGGGATTTGCGGGTTGCGATCGAATTGGCCCTGGTCAGGCTACGAGCAAAGGCAGCCGAGCAACCGGAGCTATTAACCACCACTCCTTCCATTATTCATGTCTATACCCTGAGGCAGCAGACTGATGGTCAATTTGTGTTCATCCTGGACTGCCCTGGTTCAAATCGATCCATCGCTCCGGCGGGTACCCGTCTAGAGCAGCTTACGCCCAATCTTAAAGCGGGTATGACCAGTTTGAACCAACCGATCGTTGAAGCCGATCTTTTAACCAATCCATTCGGAACACCTGTTCTTTACGGGTATGCCCCTATCAAAAATCAGTTTGGACGCATCAACGGCATTTTAGTGATTGAACTGAATGCCAGTTCGATTATTCAAAGTGAACTGCAAGCCGGTGCCATTGCTGCCGGAATTTTGGAGTTGTACTGTTGCTGACACTGATTGTGATTTGGTGGTTGTCTCAATCGCTGGTTACGCGTCCAATCCTTCAATTAACCCAGGCTTCTAAACGGATTGCCAGTGGGCAGTGGAATCAGCTCTTACCCGGAGATCGAGCCGATGAACTGGGGGATTTGGCAGCATCATTTAATACAATGGCGCAGCAGCTACAGAAGATATTTGCCACCTTAGAACAACGGGTTCAGGAACGCACTGTTACATTACAGGAAAGCGAAGAAAAATTTCGCCAGCTTGCCGAAAACATCAACCACGTTTTCAGTATTGAGGATACAGAAAGACGCATACTTTACACGAGTCCTAGCTACGAGGAGATTTGGGGATGCTCGGGTGAAACCCTTTACCAGAATGCAAACGCTTGGTTGGATGCGGTTCACCCCGACGATTGCGATCGCATCCTGACAGAGTTGCCCATGATTCAGCAGCACTATGAAGGCGAAATGGAATACCGAATTACTCGCCCGGATGGAGAAAGCCGTTGGATTCGCGATCGCTCCTTTCCGATTCGTAATGCTCAGGGCGATGTGTATAGAATTGCCGGACTTGCCGAGGATATCACTGAACGAAAGCTAGCCGAAGCAGAAATTTGCCGCAGCAAAGATTTGTTTGAAGCTATATTTCAGGAATCAATGGATGCAATTCTCCTGTGTGATTTAGATTCCACTATCGTTTTAGACTGCAACCAGCGAACGGTTGAACTCTTTGAAGTACAAGATCAGGGAATTGGGATTTCCTTAGAAGATCAGGAGTACCTGTTTGAACCATTTCGGCGCGGCAAAAATGTAGGAAAACTACCAGGAACCGGACTGGGATTGGCGATCGCGAAACGAGTGATAGATTTGCACAACGGCAAAGTTTCAGTCGAAAGACAACTTGGTCAGGGCACAACCTTTAAGGTAAGATAACCGCTTCACCAAGTACAGATAAGCCTTTGAGCTTAGTGGCTAATTCTGACACCTGTTAAAAGAACAGCTTGACTCATAAACAATATTTGTGTATATTTTGAATATAAAGTGGTGTGTTTAGAGCGGTTGTATTAAGTATTTTGCACGTTTTTGTACACTTATGATTGGTTAGGCATTTATTTCTGTTAACGCTTAACTTAAGCCACTAAAGCTGAAACGTGCCTCAATTGAGTCAGGCATTTTTTTAGTTAGGCATTTTTGGCTCAATTCTTCCGCCTTGGATAAACGCTCACAAGCAAATGAGGGAGCTACGATGAGAGGCTATATTCTGGACTACCTTTCCAAATTCTTTTCCGCGTTGGGTGTAGCGCGCGGAATTACCCTTCTTCTAAAGAAACGTCCGCTAGCAAAGGTTTGGAGGAACTTGAAACGCTAGCGGTTGTAAGTAAAACGATCGATCGCTACCAACGGGGACAGATTCACTTCCAATCATCCTGGTGGCTTGCAGCCTGCGAGCAGGATGTTAAGCTGCTTCCTGGCACTCTTGTTCGGGTGACTCGCCTTAAAAATACAACCTGGATTGTTGAACCGTTCTCTCCAGCACAGGAGTCGTGGAGTTAATGCTCTAAGGGCAATGATTACAGTCGGACTTAGGACCAAGTAACAAGATTGAGAAACCTGAAATTATTGGTGGACCTGAAAGGTAAGGATGTGCGGCGTTAACCGCCATCGTTAACAGTTCCAGAATCATCCTGATTTGGACACCACCAAATTATTTAGTAAGCAATATCCAGAAATGTTTCTGAGATATGGTAGAGGCGATGTGGGTAGCTGTAGAACAGTACACCCTTCGTCTCTACCATATGCTGTTTACACGGCGAAACATACTCTTGACCAGAACCAAGTTTTGTGTAAGCTTTGTGTAAAGACGACTGAAAATACTATGGAATTAATGTGCAAGCTTTGTATATTATAATAGTTATTTTGTGGTGTGTTATTTACATGCTTAAGAGGTGATGTTTTCCATGGTTAACGAGAAGGGAACAGCGAAGAGAAAGCGTCTGAATCTTGACCTCACGCCGGAAGCCTACGAGTTACTTCAAAAGTTAGCGGATGAGTCTGGTAAGAATATGGCAGATGTTTTAAGAACTGGATTGGCGCTTTATGGCATAGCCCAGGAGGAAAGCAAAAAGGTCGCAGTCTCGGTGTGGTAGAAGGCGAGAAGGTCATTAAGGAAATTGTGACAACCTGATGGTTAACGACAGGCGTTTCTAGAACAGGAGTCTGGATGACATCAATATTCGTCTAGCAGGCGATCGACACTACTTGGTTGCTCCGGAGCTTGATCTGGTAAATCAATCCAAATTTGATGGACCAGATAAGTAAGGTTGCTTAGCTGGAGGATTTGCTGATGAATTGCGCGGAGTTCTTCAGGAAACGCTTGCGTTACCCAACTTCTCAATTCTTCGCTTCCAGTCGTCTCAAGCTCATCGAATAGTCTTGTTCGATGGTCTTCCATTTCCTGGTTGAAGCGCTGGCATTCACTATCTAATGAAACGCTTAACGTATCAGGAGCGTTCCAATCTTGCATGCGTTGGATTGCTTCTTCTAAAAACCCGATCGCTTCTTCAAACGCCTGTAGAGCTTCTTCTAGATCGAGAAAACGGTTCCTTAAATCGCCCTTTGCCTCGTCAAATTCGCGAAGAAGCTCAAACTGTTTATCGAGTCTGCTGTCAAGGTATGGAGAGGAAAGCGTTTGTGGCGAGGGCATGATTCTTGCTCCTTGCCGCTGCAAGTCAGATTTTGATGTTCAGTTAGGCCAAGATTTCCTTCAAACTGAGCGTCAACGACGATCGTGGTCGTCAAATCCAATCTAGATAAGTTTGCACCACTCAAATCGGCATTGCTCAAATTGACATTGGTGAGGGTTACGTTACTTAAATAGGCCCGTATCAGACAAACGTTCTGTAAATTTACGTCGCTCAGGTCTGCATAAAGCAAGTTTGTTCCACTGAGGTCGGCTTCGCTAAGATCGGCATCTCTTAAATCTGCATGGCTCAGATAAGCTCGATTCAAGCGTGCCTGAGTCAAGTTGCAGCCCTGCAGTATTGCGTCACTCAGGTTCACACGCAGCAATCTGGTTCTGTGGAGGTTGGTACCACTCAAATTTGAAACCATCAGTTTCGCACCGCTCAAGTCTGCAAACATCAGGTTGGAATCGGTGATAATTGCTCCTCTTAAATCAGCGCTGCTAAGTTTAGCGTTTGTTAGTGTACTGCCATGAAGGTTTGCAAACATTAAGTTGGCACGATTGAGGGAGGCTCCACTCAAGTCTGCATAACTTAAATCTGAACCTCGCAAGCTTGCGCCATCTAGCCTTGCATTCGCGAGAATTGCACCGTTCAGTTTGGCTCGTCTGAGTCGCGCTCCTCTCAATAAAGCATCTCTCAAATTTGCGTGAATCAATTTGGACTGCTCAAGTCGGGCACCTGTCAGTCTGGCACCACAAAGATTGGCATCGTTTAGGACAGCATTCGTGAAAATGCTGCCGCTCAGGTCTGCGTTGCTCAAATCTGCGCCACTTAAATCAGCCCTGGTTAAATCTGCATTGTTCAGTCTGGAATTGCTGAGTATGGTTTTCTGATGCAATCGAGCATCGGTTAAATCCGTTTGTGCTAACCGGGCGAAGCTCAAGTTTGTTGAAAGGAAAATAGCCCGTCTCAATTTAGAACCCGTTAAATCGGCACCAGTCAAATTTGCCTGGCTCAAATCAGCACAACTTAGGTTAGCCCCTCTCAACTGCGCCAGTTGGAGATTCGTCTGATATAGGCAAGCCTCATAAAAATTTACGCTTCCCAGGTTTGCCCTCTCTAAATTTGCGTTGCTTAGGTTTGCATTCTGAAGATTTGCTCGATGTAAATCCGCTTCTTGCAAATTAGCATTGCTGAGATCAGCATCGCTGAGATTTGCTCCTCGCAGGTTTGCACTGCTCAGATTTGCGCCGCTCAAGTTTGCGCCTATGAGGTTCGATCGCCTCAAATCGGCGTTACTCAAATCTGCGTCTCTGAGATTCGCAAACTGCATGCTAACTCCTTGCAGATTGCGATTGCTCAGGTTTGCGCCTGCATAATTTCCACCGCGCTGCAATTGCCGCCTGCTAATAATAGCGTCAGCTCTATTTTCGATTGAGGTCATATCGTATCCCTGATTCAGAAGTTGTAGTACGGGCTAAGCGTTTAACTCCCTTCACTACGTCTCCCACACACCACAATTACAGACGCTGCTGATTCTAGATATGGATTTGAATTCGTATGAATTGAATGTTGTTCTAATTCATACGGCTATTTAACAAACCCCAATTCCACTGCTTCCGGATGCAACCCCTTTTTTCTATTCTCAAGAGTATCATTTGTCTATGAAATTACACAACTAGGTCGGGATATGGGGAATAATAAAGGAAGTCTGTCTAAAAATAGACATTTGGTCGTTTGCATAGAGTAGGAGCATCAAATGGCAACAACGATCGCGTTTGAGGGTCCTGATGAAGGAAAGTATGAGAAGCGGCAACTGCATTATTGGGAGCAATTGCAGCAAGAATTTGAACGACTAAAGGCTGAGTTGGGGGCAACGAATTCTGAGTTGGCCCAGTGTTTGGGCATTAGCCGTCAACCGCTAGTGACATTTATGCAGGATTCAAGACAGGGACTGCCAATTCGGCGGTTTAACCTGGAACGGCTTTGGGACCTGTTAACGGATGCCGATCGCCTCAAAACTAAACACCTTTCCACAGAAGCAACGTTGAAACGTCAGGAGTTACGCCATCAAGGACCAGACCGATTGCTGAAAGCAGGTGGATTTTTGCCTAATTCTGTGAGTCGATCGCTCGATATTAATCCTGGGCGGTATCAGCAGATTCAACGCATTGTCTCCAGGCTTTCTAGTTTCCCCGAAGATTCTGCTGAATTTATCAAACTGACTGAATCGCTTGAAACTGCCATAATGAAAGCCTTTTCATTAAAAGATGAGGTTGAGTTTGATGGTAGCCAGCTTCTAAACTTGTCGCTTTGTTCAGAAGAGTTTATTGAACAGTGGATTGAGCGATGGATGAAGGACAACGGAATTTTTATGAGCCTGAACCAACTATAAAAAGTAAGTTTAAGGGTGCTGTTGTTAAGTTAGCGGTTTCGGGCAAGTATGAACCAAGCAACTCTGAGATATTTGAGTTGTTCATGTCTATCACGGAGAACGAAAATTTATATGGTGATATTAATGACTTTCTAAAAACACGGATTACCCAGTGTCAATTCAAAACCTTAACCTTTTCGCTTTCGGAATATATCGATTTTAATCAACAAGACATTAGAGAAGAACTGGATAATGCGGAAATTGAAGCTGAGAAGCAGCTTCGGTTTGCGTCCCTAGGTTTTCAACACTCCCAAAGTAATGTTCATTTCGACGATGCAGTGTCAGATGTTGTGATAGAGGCATCAATTATCTGTAAATTTAGTCAAACCGATGAGGATGTTCTTTGGTGCTACAGCTCTTCTACAACCCATTTTGAGAACATGCTGGCTGCGATCGCGAGCGGTATGGGCTATGAATCGGACCTGGAATTACTGGATCTTTCTACCCGCAATCTGGGACGAAAGGATTACAGTCTGGTAAAAACATCAGCCGCATTTAGAACATTGAACGATGCAGTGAAGCCTGAATTGGCCCGCATTTATCAAGGCATTTGGGTCGATCGTAGTGCTGTCTTAGGAACGCTGCAAGCCGTCACAATGGCTGTTAGGGGATGGCTGATCGAGCAGTTCCCCGATCCTGAAAGCTGCAAAATTACTATGAGGTTTGCAAAGCTGTTGCCGCGATCGAAAACGGTTTGGCAACCTGTCGAAAGGTATTGAACGGTTATCGAATTCAACAGGCTGAGTATCCCGAAGGACTGTCAGCAAATGATTATTTTGAACAAAATCTAATAGGCCGAATAGAGACGCTGCAAGAGGATTTATTGTTCAAAAATCCGGCGATTAATCGCTGTTATGGAGTTAGTCTAGAGCGGCAGTACTGCAAAGCCAAGCTGTTTTTTGCCCATTCAGCCCTGATTGAAGGAGATATGTCGAGGGCTGAAAAGCTTCTGGCAAATGCGGAAGCTTCCTTAAAGAAGCGAAGGAGCAATATCCTCCTTTGGAGGTTTTGTATTTAACAGAACGGATGCTTCAACAGTTTTTTGCTGGCGATCAAGCGTTTATTTCCAAACGAAATGCCTGGAATTCAGACCTTAAACGATACCTGCAAAAATTGAGTGAGTACATTTATTCAAAATCTAGACGATACTGTGGCCGCTTTGATTCTGATATCTATTTAAGCGCGTCGGAGACGTTTGGAAGAATGGGTCGCTTTGCGCTATGTTTCTCCCAATTAGGTGATAAAGAGGAGCTGCAGGAATCGGTCCAAAATTTCCTGAAGGCAGCGTATTGTTCTGCAAAAATTGGGCATAAACAACGAACGGCTCATTGGATAAATAACGCTAGTCGTGCTTGTTGCCGTTTGGGTTATGGAAGACGTGCGCAAGAGTTTGGCAATCTCGCGGAGAAGATTATTGAAGGAGCGATCGAGCCAACCTATAGCGCTGAATATCGAGAAGCCATCATGGCAGAGGTTAACATTGCCCGTGGTGAACGGTTAATGCTGGTCGAAAACAATTGCGCTGGTGCTCTTGAGTATTTCTTACATTCTTTGAAGGGGTCAATTTATATTGGCTTTATTCGATTGATAGCTGACAGTTTATACAACATCGCCAGAGCATCCGCGGATCTAAAAAACTGCCCTGTGAAAAAACATTTGAAGAGGCGTTTGGCAACTACAGTCTGAAAAATGGCCAATTTATGGGTGATTTGAAGAATAACGGCCAGGATTGGAGGGAAAATAGAATTGCTGTAACGGTGATTGAATTCATTAACCAAAACGTTGTCGAGGCTGAGAATTGGAGTTCTGTTTCAACTCAATTTAAACAACAGGCTCAACAGATTTGGCGTACCCTTGCAAATCCCAGTTCTGAAGATGACGTTAAACATCCGATCGAAGACGAAATCGATAACTACACTTATCTGTGTAGGGTGGATTAAATCAACTTACGCAAGGAGTATAAGGACGATCTGATAATTGGGGATTGGTAATGGGTAATCGGTTTGAACTGCAATCCTCCATTACCAATTAACATTTACCTGCGTAAGTCCTATCCAATAAAATGACACAGCAACAAAAGCAGATTGTGGAGCGAAACCCGTGGCTGAAAATGTGACAACCGAATCGATCGACCGCATTCAATCAACAGTTGCTTATGATGTGGAGCAAGCTGTCTTACAGCGCTACGAAGCAGGCGCACGCCAGCCTGAAGCTGAACTTTGCTGCCCCACCGATGGCTATGATTCCCGTTATCTTCAGAATCTGCCGCAAGAGATTGTTGAAAAGGACTACGGCTGTGGCGATCCGACCCGCTATGTTGCGGTGGGCGAAACAGTCGTAGATTTGGGGTCGGGGGCTGGGAAAAACTGCTATATCCTGGCGCATAAGGTTGGTGCAGCAGGACGGGTGATTGGCGTAGACTTCAACAACGACATGCTGGCGCTATCCCGCAAGTACTTGAGTGAGATGTCAGATAAACTGGGGTACGCCAACGTTTCCTTTGTTAAAGGCAAAATTCAGGATCTGGCCTTAAACCTTGAGCTTGCCCAGGACTGGTTGGATCAACATCCCATCACGCAACTGGATCAGGTTGCCAGTTTTGAAGCCGAGTGCGATCGCCTGCGGCAAACCCAACCACTTGTTGAAAGCAACAGTGTAGACGTTGTGATTTCCAACTGTGTGTTAAATCTGGTTCGTCCACAGGACAAACAGCAGCTTTTCCAGGAGATTTACCGAGTCCTGAAGCGGGGTGGACGGGCCGTTATTTCAGACATTGTGTGTGATGAAGACCCAACGCCAACTATTCTGAACGATCCAAAACTTTGGAGCGGCTGTATTGCTGGGGCATTTCGGGAAGATGTTTTCCTGAATATGTTTGAGCAGGCCGGTTTTTATGGGGTCGAAATTTTGGCGCGGCAGGCAGAACCCTGGCAGGTAATTGATGGCGTTGAATTTCGCTCGGTGACAGTGCGTGCTTTCAAAGGAAAGGATGGTCCTTGCTGGGAACGAAACCAGGCTGTTGTTTATAAAGGCCCCTGGAAAGCAGTGCAGGACGATGATGGACACACGTTGTACCGGGGCAACGGATGGCGGTTTGCGACAAAACTTTCAAGATTTATACGGATCCAAACGGTCCCTATCACTCGGATATGATTCCGATTTTGCCCCAGCAGGACATTCCGCTAGAATCGGCTTCTGTGTTTGACTGTAGCCGCTCTGACCTGCGCCATCCCCGTGAAACAAAGGGGCAAACCTATCGAGCAACGATCGCAAACAGCAGCAGTGCTTGCTGTGGCCCAGAAACGACGGAAAGTAGCTGTTGCTAAGGAGAGACTGAGTTATGGATTTCATGAGCAGAACTTGATGCAAAACGCTCCATCGTTGCCAGCGCCTCTAATTATTTCTGGGTTCCATGCCCTCTCTGAACCGCTTCGAATTCAGGTTCTAGAGTTACTTCGGGATAAGGAGCTGTGTGTCTGTGACCTTTGTGAAGCGATGGGAATAACCCAATCAAAACTGTCGTTTCACTTGAAAGCCTTAAAGGAGGCAAATTTAGTTCAAGCCCGTCAGGAAGGACGTTGGATTTATTACAGCTTAAATCTGCCGCAATTTGCAGTATTGGAGCAGTATCTTTCGGAATATCGGCGCTTCAGCCCAATTTTGCCTGCCCGTTTCTGCCGAGACGACCGATAGCGACTATGCACGAACGCTTGATTGTTTTTACCCGTTATCCGGAGCCAGGAACGGCGAAAACCCGTTTGGTTCCTCTGCTGGGACCACACGGTGCAGCAGAACTTCATCGACAAATGGCAGAACACACATTGAGGCAGGCAAGAATCCTGCAAGCCTCTCGTGGGGTGAACATTGAGGTTTGCTTTGTCGGGGAGGGGTTGCTGAGATGGAGGGCTGGTTAGGGCCTGGAATAGACTACCGAATGCAGGGAGACGGTGATTTGGGCGATCGCATGTCTCAGGCATTTCAGTCTAGTTTTGACAAGGGAACGGATGCTGTTGTTATCATTGGCACCGACTGCCCTGAGTTGACCGCCCCATTGTTAGAGAAAGCATTTCAGGAGCTACACCTGCACGATTTGGTATTAGCCGCAGTTGATGGGGGCTACTATTTGATAGGGTTGCGCCGTCCTGTCCCACAACTGTTCCAAGCGATTGCCTGAGTACCCCTGCGGTGCTGCGGCAAACGATCAATATTGCGGAAGGATTAGGGCTGTCTACCTCTCTTCTACCAGTGCTTGCTGACGTTGACTACCCGGAGGACTTGAGCGTCTGGCAGAAAACAATGGAAGCAGAAAAGCAGACGCGAGACCAGGAAGAACCGGGAGCATTAATTTCTATCATTATTCCCGTCATCAATGAGGCCGCCAAACTGCCCAAAACTCTGTCTGTTGCCCAAACCGGAAGTCGAATAGAGATTCTGGTTGTAGATGGGGGTAGTCAGGACCCCACGATCAACGTTGCAAAAGCGTTTGGTGCTAAGGTTATTACGTCCCAACCCGGACGAGCCTACCAGATGAATGCCGGAGCAACTGCTGCGATCGGGGAAATTTTGCTTTTTCTGCACGGGGATACCCTTTTGCCAGATGGGTTTGATCATCTGGTTCGTCAGATCATGACTCGGCCAGACCTATCCGCCGGAGCGTTCAAATTAGCGATTGATGGTCACAGTTGGGGCTTGCGGTTGGTAGAGTGGGGCGTAAACTGGCGATCGCAGATCCTCCAAATGCCCTATGGTGATCAGGCACTATTTCTCAAAACGTCGCTGTTTCACAAATTGGGTGGGTTTCCTGATCAGCCAATCATGGAAGACTTTGAGCTGGTACGCCGCTTGAAAAAACTGGGCACGATCGCGATTTCTCCTGCGTCTGTTGTTACCTCCGATCGTCGGTGGCAGAAACTTGGTGTACTTAAAACCACATTAATTAATCAATTCATCATCCTTGCCTACACTCTGGGAGTTTCTCCAGAAACAATTGCCCGATGGTATCGTCGCTGGTAGTAATTCACTGTTGGCTAAAACACGGCATATGTCAGTAAGGATGAGGGATGAGGTGGACCTAAAAGGTAAGGATGTGCGGCATTAGCCGCCATCGTTAACAGCTTCAGAATCATTACGATTTGGGCACTACCAGGGATGAGGGATGAAACCAAACCCTAAAGAGCAAGGCTTTATGGCTTGCCGTTTGTCCTACCCCATTCTCGTATTGCTATATCGCGATCCCACCATCAACTCAAACGCTATACCTTCGACACATCATGATTGAAATGATGAAACACGCTTCTTCTATCGATTTAGATGGGTGTCGCAAGGTCGTCTCGCAACGGCTTTCAACCTTACAGGTTTTTCATGAGGTTTTCCCATAAGGTATAGTATTTACCGTTTAATAATTGCGCTATGCCAATCAGACGTTTCAAAATTGGTTTATGGGTTGTCCTTGCGCTGCTGGCACTTCTGGCAGTCTGCCTTGTCAGTCCTGCTAAGGACTTGTTTAATGAAGCGTTTCTGGTTCAGCACTTTGACGAGTTGCCCCTAATGCCGCTTTTTTCTTTGTGCTAATTTTTGCTGGGGCAACTAGCCTGGGGTTTCAGGAAATGTAATGTCTGTCGCTGCTGGAGCCGTTTTCGGCTTGTTTTGGGGAACCATCTGGTCGGTGATTGGCGCAACCTTGGGGGCAACGGGTGCCTTCTCGCTGGCTCGTTATTCTCTGCACAATTGGGCAGAGCAGCATTTTGGCAAGCATCCGATGTTGCAATGGTTGAACGATGCGATCGCCCACAAGCCCTTTAATTTTGTACTGGCAGTCCGGTTTACCCCCTTTCCCCTTTAGTTTGGTAAATTTTCTGTTTGGCTTAACGCCCATCGATTTGAAAACCTATGTGGTGGGAACCTTTGTTGGCATTATTCCCCTCTCTGCTGCCTATGCCTGGTTAGGAGTGACTGGCAACCAAGTGCTGCATGGCGGCGATCGCCTACCCCTCTTTCTGGCACTGGGATTGCTAACCCTGCTGTCGCTTCTGCCCATCCTAGCAAGACAGCGCCCTGGGTGAACAGCACCACTAACACCCACCATTCTGATTACACACAGTACACTGAAGAAAAGCCACCTTCCCTGTGTACTACCCCAGTTAAGAACCTCAGGTACCGCTATGGCCGTTCATAACGACAGCATCTTTGAACGCTTTCTAGCTCCCATATTTAAGAATTTTCTGATTGACCAGGAGGAACTGCGACGCCTGCACCAGAGTATTGACTGGGAGGCGGCGACCGATCGCATGAGCAATCCAACCATCACTTATCCCACTTACTACACGCGTCAAAATTTTCATGGCATCGAAGGAGGATACCTCAATGCTGGAGCCGCTGTCACCTACGACCCCGTAACTCAGTATGTGCTGCCTCCCAGTGAGGCAATGGTTCGTCAGAGTTTGATTGATGCTGTTAAACCCCAACCCCGTCGGATTCTTGATTTAGGTTGTGGTACGGGGTCTACCACGCTCTTACTGAAGCAGGCATTTCCTCAAGCAGAGGTAATTGGCCTAGATTTATCTCCGTATATGCTGGTTATGGCCGATCACAAGGCCAAAAAGCCGGATTGAAGATTCACTGGCGGCACGGGAATGCAGAAGCAACCGGATTGCCCAGTGCTTCTGTTGATTTGGTAACGGCTTCGTTGCTTTTTCATGAGACGCCGCCAGTAGTCTCTCGAAAAATTTTAATGGAATGCCATCGGTTGCTCACAGTTGGGGAGAGGTTCTTGTGCTGGACGGCAGCCAAAAAGTGCTGCGCCAGACGGAATGGCTTACCCAAATTTTTGAAGAACCCTATATTCACGCCTATGCTTCTGAAAGCCTCGATGCCTGGATGGGGGCAGCGGGATTTGGCAGTGTGCGGACCCAGGACGTGTGGTTAATACACCAGCTCACCCGTGGGGTGAAACCACTGGCCCACCAGTTGACCGAAACAGAACTGTTTGCTGACGTTGAGCCGATCGATAATCGACGATGGGCGACGGGCTAAGCGAATGATGAATTATGAGTTATGGATCATGAGCTATTAAAATAAGGCTCTTGGTGCCTATAGGTAATGGTCAACTGGTAATCGGTAAAATTGCACGAGCTAATTACACATTCCCCAATACCATTACCCAATTCCCAACTTTTAATTCTCGATTTTCGATTAGTTCCTAGTTCCAACTTCCCATGTCCTTAAAGGCCGTCCTATTTAACTTCAATGGTGTCATCATCAACGATGAGCCGATTCACGAGAGACTCATTAACCAACTTCTAATTGAGGAAAATCTACGGCCTAAAGCAGGGGAATTTCGTCAGTTTTGTTTGGGTAGAAGTGATCGCGATTGCCTTACCGATCTGCTTAACAACCGGGGGCGTGTGGTAACAGAATCCCTCCTAGATAACCTTATTAGCCGCAAAGCAAGAGCCTATGCTCAGGAGTTGGCGACCCTTGAGAAACTTCCCATATATTCAGGTTTAGAGGATTTTATTTTTAACCTGCGGGCTGCCAAAGTGAAATTGGCAGTCGTAAGTGGCGCAATTCGATCTGAAATTGAGTTGGTTTTGCAGCGTTCACAACTGAGCGACTATTTTTCAGTCATTGTATCGGGTGATGAGAAAATTTCTGGAAAACCTGAACCAGATGCCTATCTCACGGCTATTGACCGTTTGAATCAACAGCTTCCTGAACTATCTCTTAAACCTTGGGAATGTTTGGCGATCGAAGATACCTTTCATGGGATTGAATCAGCCAAGCGGGCAGGCATCCCAGTTGTTGGAGTTGCCAATACCTATCCCTTTCACATGCTGCAACGACGCGCCAACTGGACGGTTGACTATCTTTCTGACTTGGAACTAGAGCGGATACAGCAAAAAGCTGAATAAGAGGATGGTTGAGACGTATGACTAGCACCGAATTAGTAACGGATGGAACAGATAGTTGACAGCTTCAGGTTGGAATTACCATCCGCTTCATCGTTTTCTATCCGTTGCTAACTGATTTGTCACTTTTCAGACATCCGCTAAGCGGCTAAATAGAGCAAAGTTTAGAGGATAAGGGACGAGGGATAAATGCATCCTTTTGTTGTGTCTTTTCACCATCCGTCCGAGTGATAAAATGGTTGGGCATCGGTAAATAATTTGGGGAATTAGCTCAGTTGGTAGAGCGCTGCGATCGCACCGCAGAGGCGAGGGGTTCGAATCCCCTATTCTCCATCTGTCGGTTTTTGATAGGTGCGACCAACCCATTAAAGCTACCCAGTTCCATGCCCGATGACCTTCCTCTTTTCCTCGCATGTGTTGCCCTGCTAGGTTTCTACCTGATGTTCTCGGCTTTAACTGAGATGGGCACCAAATTTCCCTGGAAGAAGTAGGCAATGGGTGTGCTTCGGAAAATGCCGCTTTTTGCAGAAGGGCAATTAGTTTTAACGGACAATGAGCGTTGACAGGTAGGAATTCCGGTGCTCAAGAAACGTTAATAAGCGTTGAGGATAATCTTCGCTAACTGCTTGTTGAATGGAGAGACGAGTCTGTAGTGCGTCTCGCCAATCTCGAACATGGGGCGTTTCGACAAAAATTTTGAAATCAGCAATGGTGTCAAAGACATCAAAGTAACGAAAAATTGGTCCGTATACCGCATCGACAAGTGAAAAATTGATCCCCGCAAAGTAGCGGTCACCCTTCCAGTGGCGATCGATCCAGGCAAATTTATCAATCAGCTCAAGTCGCTTTTGTTCCAAAACGTCCGCATTTGGAGCGTTATAAAATCCCGCGATCGTATTTAGAATAGTGGAACCAAATTCGATTCAGGCACGATGTTTGGCTTTAATTAAAGGATCGATCGGATAAAGTGAGCCTGGTGTAATTTCATCGAGATACTCACAAATAACAGTAGACTCAAACAAGACTTCATCGCTCACCTTCAAGAGAGGGACTTTTCCTAAAGGAGAGATTTGTCGAAACCAATCTGGTTTGTTTGACAAATCAATATAAGTGCGTTGATGAGAGATCTCTTTCTCTAACAGCGTAATAACAGCCCGTTGCACATAGGGACACAAATGATAGCTCACAAGTTCTAAATCAGGAATAGACATCGTTAAACTCCTTTCAATTGCTTTCGAAACGATTTGAAACGTAAGAGGGAAATAATAATCAGGCAATGACTTCTCAACCATCAAGTAGAGCCGCATAAATAAACTCAGAATCGCTAACTGCTGCTTGCTATCGGCTTTCAACCATCAGCAAATTTGTTTAATTACGCCCATCTACTTAGAAAGCTGTGTTCCCTTCAGTTGCAGGGTTGTAACAGCAGAAATGAGAAGAACGCCACCAGTGATTTGCAATAATGTTAAGGTTTGTCTAAACCATAACCATGCCAAAATGGCTGCAACAAAAGGCTCTAAAGTGGCAACGATCGCAGCTCGTTCGGCAGAAACCCGTTGAATGCTCCAAAGAAATAGCAGGTAGGGTACGAGATTCCCAACAAAACCAACCACTAACACCTTCGGAAAGTGCGCAGGAGTCAGTACGGCAATAGGCATTCCCTGCATTAACTGATACGCTAACCAGAAAAGACTGGCAACTGCATAAGTTTTTAGTAGAACCTCGATAGAATTCCCTTTGCCTGCCAATCGCTCACTTAAAATGATGTAAGCAGCAAAAATATGGCCGTGGTTAAACCAATTCCAATTCCAAACCAATTAACTTCTCCCAGGCTACTTTCCAGAAGTTTTGAAACCAGGACAACCCCTAGGATCGATAACAGCAGGGCGACCAAAACGAGCCGGGATGGAGCACGACGATTTGTAAACGCTGTCCACAAAACGACCAAAATTGGAGAGGTAAATAGAAGGACGATCGCGATCGCGACAGGCAACTGTTGAATCGCTATATAGTCTGTGGCAACTAGAAAGACCAATACCACCCCCAAAGCGAACTGTTTCAGGTTCATCGGTCTGGTCAGTCCACTTCCCAAAAAGCTATTGAGGATTGCCAAACCAAACGTTGCGATCATTGCGCTGGACCCTGCTAGCTCCAGAGGCTTAACGCCAGTTGTAAATAAATCGAAGGCGACGTTCGCTGCAAACGCCCAGCAAAGAACCGTCACCAGGATAGAAACAAGCCCAAGCGAGCCAAGGGAAAGGCATATTGACTGAGCAAAAGGAACATTCAACATCAGTAACTCCTGGAATTGAGAAGAGTCATGGAGACAGAGAAAGACGGAAATAGTGACCCATTCAGCTTCTGCATTCAGCACCCACCGTTCCCAACCTAAGCGGACTGAATCGATGCTCGACAATCTAATTGCATACGTAACTATTACATATGTAATTAATAAAGGTATATCACTATTTGATTGCAAATGCAATAATTACATTAGAGATGAATTATGTGGATGAAATGGTTCAGCTTGATTCGGCTCAGAATTCTTTGTGGAAGCTGTTTCTAACGGCTCATACTCGCCTGGTTGATCGGGTAGAGCAAAACTTTAAGCAAGCTGGACTGCCCCCGTTTGAGTGGTATGACGTGCTGATTGCGCTAAAACAAGCTCCCGATCGACGATTGCGCTTGAGTGAATTGGCAGAGGAATTGCTGGTCAACCGGACAAATGTGACTCGCCTCGTTGATCGCTTAGAAAAAGCGGAGCTAGTTCGGCGAGAAGTATGCAAGGACGATCGTCGAGGTGCATTTGCCGTATTGACAGAAGCGGGGCTGGAAATGCAGCAGCAAATGTGGACAGTGTATGCTCAAAGCATTGCCCACTACTTTGGATGTCACCTAACAGACAAAGATACCAAAGTACTCACGAAAGCACTATCTGCAATACTGATAGCACTCGATGAAGATGCGGAGTGATGTCCCTAATGCCTATTACGAAAACTTTTTCGGCTTTAATATAGCGATCCTAAATGGATTGTGAGAAAGGATTCCATTAAAATCCTTTCTCACAAAGCCTCTCAATCTCACAACTGATTTAGGACTGCTATAGTTGTCTTGATAGGGCTAGTTAGATTGATACGAAATCCGCTTGAATATTTATTGCTTGTAGGGGCGGATTTAACAGAGGAAAACCTTCATGCAGCAACCTTTGACGGCGAAACCCGCCTCTACACAACCTCATCTGCTTACCGGATTTTATATGAGATGTTGTCTAATCGACTGCATGTTCTAATTCAAGAAATAATCTAGAAATACGTATGCTTTCGTGCGCATCTCTTCAGTAAAGTGATGCTTTCCAGAATAGATTTTCCGTTCTAGATTGCCCGTTATAAATAATGCTGATTTAGCATACTCAAAAATATACTCAATATCTTGACTCCATTTATCATTATCGGTTCCCAGAATGAGTAGATGACATGGTTCGACTAACCGTATAACGTCTTCAATATCGCCCCATCTCAAAAAATTAGGAAGGACGTAATCAAATTGGATTCCGGTATTTTGTGCCAACATTGCTTTAAATGTTGTGGAACCGCAGTTACTTACCGATACCTTAATTCTTCTATCAAATACTGGTGCAAATAATGCTGTTCTACCACCATATGAATGACCAATAAACCCAATTCTCGTCGCATCACTTCTGGCAGGCTCTGAAGCAGATCAATTCCTGTGCTGATATCAAACAACACTTTACCCAGGAGAGTTTGCCCTTCTATTAGTTTGCTATGAAGCTGGTGAGCGTGATACTTAATTGGCTCGGCAGCATCTGCCCTTTCTTCAAAGCAAATGGCATCGGGAGCAAGCGTAATATAGCCTCGTTCTGCGAGTTCTTTTGCGTACGCTTGGTCGGGTGGCCCCGCAAGCCCAACGACCTCACTTTTACCTAGTGACCAATTTCCGGCATGTTGGTGAAAGCAATAAATGGCAGGTAGCGGTGCATTGAAGTTTTTAGGAATGCAGAGAAATGCAGAAATTGCTTCTCCTGCTTCCGCTGAATAGCCAATTTTCCGGCGGATAAATGATCCACAATCTACTTCCTCAAACACCTTGAGGTTCAATTCACTTTTGTAGGCATCTCGCCTAACAGGGAAAGAAAGTTAATGTTATCCATTGGGGGCCTAAGTTTGCGTCATACCATCTTAGATTGCAGATTGTAGTTTTAGAAGTCCTTATATATAGCCTCGTGAAGGAGTGTTGCAGGAGTTTTTCTGTCAATTCCAATAAGGTTGCTCTACTAATCTTTCCAAAGATATCTATTGGCCAGTGTTCTTATCTAGAAAGAGAGCGAGGGCAACAAAAAGTGCCGCATTTGAGTGGGAACGGCTATATATTATTAATGTGCTTGATTTAGAGAGATAGAGCTAGTTGGTTACTAATTTGAAAGCTGAGTGCGATTTCCTTAATCCGCCGCTAAAGTGGGCTGGAGGAAAGCGTTGGCTTGTGCCTACTCTAAATACTGTTTGGAAGCAGTACGCGCACTATCGATTAGTAGAGCCGTTTGTTGGAGGAATGGCCGTTGCCCTTGGTTTGCAACCCCAAAAGGCCCTATTAAATGACCTCAATCCTCATTTGATCAATTTCTATTACTGGCTTCAAAAAGGGCCTATATTAATGATATTCAGCTAAAAACGATTCCTGCTACTACTATTTGTGCCGCAAGCAGTTTAATGAGTTCATATTGGCGGGGAAAGCAAACAGCAAAGAGGCTGCTAAGCTGTTCTACTTTATGAACCGCACAGGGTATAACGGGCTTTGTAGATTTAACAGTAAAAACCAGTTCAACGTTCCATTTGGCCGCTATAAAACGATCGGCTATGTCAAAAACTTTTTGCAATACGTTCCAATTTTAGAGAAATGGTGTTTCTCTTCTGTAGACTTTGTTGATTTACAGCTTCAGCCAAACGATTTTATCTACGCCGATCCTCCCTACGATGTTCAGTTCACACGATATAGTGCAAATGACTTTAAGTGGGGCGATCAGGTCCGTTTAGCTGAGTGGTTGGCTTGCCATCGGGGGCCTGTTATTGCGTCTAATCAAGCAACGGAACGAATCGTTGAATTATATAGAAGACTTGGTTTTTCCATCAAACTCATTGATGGGCCAAGGCGAATTTCGTGTACGGGCGATCGAAAACCAGCAAAAGAGATTCTCGCATTCAAGGGAATGAGCTTTTGAAAAGCATAGCCGGATCATCAACCATAGGAAGGGTTGACGCAGTAATGCGTTAATCCGTTGAACAGCATGAATTACGCCGCTGTCAACCCTTCCCACGGTGACTTTTATAGCTGTCACCTGACCCCCAGCACCTGAACCCTGCTATATCCAACGATTTACTGGGTCAAGTTTTGTAATGACAGAGATCGTTCTGTTCCTACGGCCAGTTCTGCTTTGATTTCGCGCTGGGGTGGCGTCCAATTTCCCTGGCGGTCAATGACTTCCAGAATGACCTGTTGGTCTTCCTGTCGCGTCTGGTAAGTTGTTGTTGACCAAGCGCCCGATCGATACTCGAAGCTGCGGCCATCATCCTCATAAAGGGTCCACTGGGCTGAACCAGGATAGACCTTCAGCGTTAACTCGGTGATAGGGTGTTCATCCACATATTGCATTACAGGCTGCATTGGAATGATTGCACCAGCTTTGACATAAAGCGGCATCCGTTCTAAAGGCGCATGGGCCAGGATGTGAGTCGGTCCTTCGTAACGCTCATTGCTCCACCAGTCATACCAGGTGCCTTCGGGCAAATAAACCGCACGATATTCAACACCGGGCCGGTAAACGGGAGCCGCCATCAGGAAAGGCCCCAATAGCACTTGATCATGAAGCGCGTAGGTGTGGGGGTCGTTGGGATAATGATAAAGTAACGGTCGCAGAATGGGTGCTCCAGTGGTGGACGCTTCCCAAAACAGGCTGTAGAGATAGGGTAACAGTTGGTAGCGTAGCTCAATGTATTCGCGACAAATGCGTTCAACGCGATCGCCAAATACCCACGGTTCATGGCGTGCGGTTGTGAGTGCGGAATGCCCTCGCATAAAGGGGTAGAGCATTCCCACCTGCATCCAACGAGCAAACAATTCAGCGGTGGCGTTGCCCGCAAACCCTCCAATGTCACAGCCAACAAAGGGGACACCAGACAGGCCCATGTTGCACAGCATCGGTAGAGATGTTTCTAGATGGTCCCACAGAGACTGGTTGTCGCCCATCCAAACGGAAGACCAGCGCTGAATTCCGGCAAATCCCGATCGCGTCAGTACAAACGATCGCTCATTAGGCCGTAGCTTTTCTAGCGCTTCATAACAAGCCTGAGCCATCTTTATTCCATACAGGTTGTGTGCCTCTGCATGGGTGGTTTGCTCGTTCGAGGGACCCTGAGGTGCATCCAGCGGAAACCAGATATGTTCACCTTCATCACCAAAGGGACGCTCATTAATGGACGGCTCGTTCATATCATTCCAAATGCCAGCAACGCCAACATCCGTTAACGCTTTATGCTGTTCGCCCCACCACTGCTGCACATCGGGACGTAGAAAGTCTGGAAACACCGATTTATCAGGCCAAACGTATCCATGAAATATTTGTCCATCCGACTTACGAACAAAGGCATCCCGCTCTATTCCCTGATCAAAAATCGCATAGTTTGCTTCAGGTTCGTACTTGACACCCGGATCGACGATCGTTACTGCTTTGAACCCGTTATCCGCCAGTTCCTTTAACAGTGCTTTGGGATTAGAGAACCGTTTTTGATGCCAGGTAAACACGCGATAGCCCTGCATATAATCAATATCCAGATGAACCACATCGCAGGAATTCGACGTTCACGAAACGTTTGCGCTAGCTCACGCACTATTGCGTCAGATTCGTAGCTCCAACGGCACTGGTGGTACCCAAGAGACCATTTAGGCGGCAGCGGCATACGCCCAGTCAGCTCCGTGTAGGTTGCCAGAATTTGAGCGGGTTCAGGACCATAGATAATGTAGTAATCGAGTTCTGGGGCACGCGTTACCATCTGCCAGATGCCGTACTTGTGCGCTCCAATATCAAACTGGCTCCAGAAGCTAGAATTCAGGAAAATTCCATAACTTAATTCGGGACGAAGCGCCGTAAAAAACGGAATGGCCTGGTACATCTCATCGGTTTGCGAATTGAAATCTACCGCATCCACTGTCCAGTTCGTTTTGCGCTCTGCCAGTTTGTCGAGAAATCCGGTGCGCTCTCCAAACCCATAAAAGTGCTCATCGGCTTCAATTCGCTTCCAGGCAGCCACACCGCTAGCAGACCAACCCATTCCCAGATCTGCATCTTCCGCAAATGCCTGTCCTGCCTGGTTGAAACAAACAATGCGGCAGGGAACACGGTAGATGTATACCGAGATTTGCTCGGTTTTGAGAACGATCGCTTCTTCTCCCTCTTCAATGGCGATCGGCACGAGTTCCCATTGGTCATCATCTTGTGCAACAGCCCAGGAACGTCGAGGAAAAAATTCTCCCGTCGGTGCCAAGCGAACTCGTACCAGATTTGGCGTCAGCACGGAGATAAGCAGACGTGGGCCTCCGCAGTCTATGCAAATGCCTCGTTCATTCTGCTCAAAAGATTGTACAGTTCCCAACGTTGACCAGGCTTGGGTCGTAATGGGAAGCTTTCCGAAGTATTGTGGCATAGAAGATTTTGGATTGTAGATTATTTAGCAGGGGTCAGGGTCAGGGAAGAAACAGCGAGTGGCAAGTGGTTTCAGCGCCGCATAATGTCCTAACCTTCATGGCTATGGCGAGTGGATTAGAAATTCAGGAACGGGGAGTGACGGATGCAGATTGAGAATTATGAGTTTTGAATTTTTAATTCTTAATTCTCAATTCCCAATTTTTATCCTTGTAACAGTGATTCTGCACCATCAATCCAAACTTCGGTGCCAGAAATGTGGTTGGATGCATCAGAGGCAAGAAACAGCACTAATTGAGCAACTTGATCGGCGGTGCCAGGTTTGCCGTCCGTTAAAGGGATTCTTCCTTGAGGAAAATCAACGGGTTCTTTGATTTGCTCCAAATGTCGCTGCTTTGTGCTTTCATTGATGTCTGTTTCGATCGCGCCTGGGCAGATCACGTTTACGCGAATTCGGTATTTGGCTAACTCTAGGGCGACCATTTTGGTGAAAGCAACCTGGGCTGCCTTAGAACATGAGTAGGCAGTAGCACCTGTGTTACTGAAGATTCGAGTTCCATTTACTGAAGACGTAATGATGACTGAGCCACCGTTCTTCTTGAGGTAGGGAATGGCATATTTGACCGTGAGAAAGGTTCCTCTGAGATTCGTATCGATTGTTTTATCCCATTCTTCTGGAGCCAGTTCCTCGATCGGTGCCCAAACACCATTAATACCAGCATTGGCAAAAACGATATCAATTCGACCAAACTGGTCTCCAATTTTTTGAAAGGCTTGCGGCATCTGGTCAGGTTGGGAAATATCCGCGATCGTCGATATGGCTTCGCTACCGTTTTGCCGAATCTTCTCGATGGTTTCCTGGCTTTCATCCTGGGTATGGTCGATCGCTGCGATCGTTGCACCTTCCTTTGCTAGCAGGAAAGCAGTCGCTCTACCAATCCCCGACCCTGCACCCGTTATTAGTGCAACTTTGTTCGTTAACTGCATTCTGCCCTCTGCCCTCTAAAACCGTCTGCCCCAACTGTTGTGCAAAGAAATATAACTTTCCTCCGACTTCAGTTAGATCCTTAGCCTCTTCCTTTTGTCGGTTTAAGCAAAGGTCATCCTTCGCTAACTTTCTATAAGCGAGTATCGAGGTTTTTATGACATACACCACATCAAATACTGCCAGTGAGCTTTTGAAGGCATTTCAAGGTCTAGATGTAGATCAGCAGCTTGCCTTGTTCTACTTCCTCTACAAAGAAATGGGTAAGTCGGTTACGCCTGCTGCACCCGCTGCTAGCACTGTTTCCCCGGAGATTGCTCAAGGTCTTTTGATCAGGTGAAGGCACTGTCTCAGGATGAGCAACTGCAACTTCAGCGGGATCTCATTGGCCGCAAGAACACCCAGCTTACTCGTGAGTATGGTGCATTGAGTGACACGACCAAGCTCTTATTCTGGTATTTCCTGGCTGAGGGGATGGACAGCGGCTCAATCATTCCCATGCCCGCAGATTACAAGCTTGCAGATCAATCACAGCGTCTGTTCAGTCAAATTCAAGGGCTAGAGTTCCAGCAGCAAATTTCGCTGTTTAGAGACTTTGTTTCACCGATGGGTGTTGATCCAACAACCGCTCAGCGCGACCCTAACACCAACCTATAAAACAGGGATGTGATTAATCGGATGCGTTGTTAAAGGCGTAATTGCACAGAGGTGACGACGGCAATAAGCGCTTCTGCAACACAACAGATACATCAAACAATAAAAGTTGGGAGTCAGCAAACAGTTTACGTTTTGTTGGCTCCCGCTTGGCCTATTAATCCAGTCAAAACAGGCTTCTATCTTTAGTTAGATTAATGCCTCTGACTTGCGTGAGTTTCAAACTTAAAGTCCATTGGTTATGTTTTATGTAATATGGTTCAAGGTAATGCACAGGACCTAAGGTTTTGGTGTGTTGAATCACTGAATTATTGATGGCGAGCACCCCGGTTTTTCTGTGTACTGGTTTTGCTTGTCGAGAGGGTATCAACAGGACAGGCAGGAGCGGAACTATGGCAAAGCATTTTAGAAAGGGCGATCGTACCAACTGGCACCTTTTTAGTGATGACACTTCGAATAAGCCACAAAAGGAATTTGATGAATCGGTCGATCGTTTACTCCAGATAGAGCAGCGCCACTTCACCATTTCAACCCGACCCGATGCATTGATGAACAACAATGCAGGCTCTGGAGCAGCCTATCAGACAAATCCGTATGAGCAGCGCTGAGTTTGAGCAGTACTGAAGCTTTTTCCCTTAAATTTATGAACACATCCCTACCTACGCGAATCTGGTATGGAAACTGCGCTAGATGTGGCTGATGAGGATGTTGGAGCAGAATTATTTGTAGCTTGAGTCAGTTGCTCTTCAGTAAGCGAGCGCACTAAGCTCAGCGGCAGCGGTTCTTGACTGATTGAACGAATGTACGTTGCGCTTAAGTAAGGGCGATAGTCTGCCTGGTTTGCAAGGTAAGTATTGAAGAAGGCAAGGCTCAGTTCCCGCAGGTAGCGACGAGCTAAAGCGGGTCTGGGACCGATAACCTGATCGGGAACTGGGACAACGGCATTGGGCGATTCTTCAATAGTGGAAAAGTGGGTTCCACCATTAATGAGCACTAAATACTTATTGAGAGTGGTGAGCCAGGTAAAGGGTTGAATCTGTTCCGGTAGGGCAGGGGCAACCGTATCTGCGCTACCAGCAACAAGCATGATGGGTATCTTAATTTTGCCGATGCTTTCCGGCCCCATAATGCTGCTGTCAACTGGATTAACGGCAATCGCAGCTTTCACCCGTGAATCCGACAAATCATACTGGCGATCGGGCAGGCGCAACGCCAAACATTGGAGCAGCAATGAAATATTCAAGGAATTATCGGAATTAAGACAGCGCGATTGAAGCTGACGGAAATCAATTGGTGCGCCTGCCAGTGCTAAAGCGGTATATCCCCATAGGATTGCCCCACAACTCCAACCTGCTCTAGATTTAGGCGTCCTTGAAACTGGGGATCGGATTGTGAGAGACGGGTAAGTTCATCTAGCAGAAATTTGATATCGAGTGGACGATCAATAAACTCTCTAGGGCTTGTAACTTCAGCCGCTCTGCCATTTAATAACGCCTCTAGTTGACTAGAACTGCTGCCTGGGTGTTCCGGTACAGCAACCACAAAACCATAGGACGCAAGGTGTTGAGCCAGATAGGCAAAGCTAGTTCGATCGGACCCCAAGCCATGGGAGATAACAACAATAGGGAAGCGCTTGGAGGATTGCGGTAGATAAATATCAGCGGGAAAGATGCGGCTGCGGCTGCGGTCATTTAGTTCAATGGTTCGTTTTGTCGAGGCCAGGGGTCCCTGTTGCTGTAGATTCCTCAGTTGATAAGATGTGGGACTGACTACTGCTTCCAGCGTTGATTGTTGATTAATAAAGGTAAATGCCTGGTTCGATTGATTAACTAATGCTTCAATCTCGTTAACAATTTCCAAACTGCGGCCCAAGTTGATTTCGATTTGCTTTGAGGGAAATTTGCGCAATACGTTCAAAAGGGTGAAATCTTGAGAGTCGGCAGCCAGAATCAGAGCGGCCCGAATGGCATAAAATCCTGATTGGCGAGAATCCATTTGAACGATTTGGCCCAGTCGATCGAGCAGTCTTTCCCCAATTGACGTGTAAAGAAACTGGGAAACTTCAATAGAATTCAGAGGAATTGGGGCTAATAATCCCTGACGTAGTTGGGTAAGCTGCTGAGGGGTCGCATGCCGCGCGTACCATGCTAGCTCACTGTCAATCTTGCCGGTTGTGGCATATGTCTCTAAAGAATTAATTGGAATGGAGCGGGCCAAAAGCCCATAAGACAGGACAATTTTTTCTGCTCGAACGCTGGACAAGCGGCAAATGCAGGCATGAAGCCGAGGCTAAACATCCCCAAGCTAATTTCAACCAGATAGATCGTTTGGCTTTTAGTTGAACGGTGCTAGCCAGGCAACCATACCTGACAGCCTTACTTGAAGAAGATTTAGTGCCAAGAAGACGGACTACACCAGGGCGAATAGCCAACACGATGAGTAAGCTCTACAGAACAGACAGCAGTTAAAACTTAACATGCTAAAGTCTTCTGCCGCTTTATTTAAATATCTCCAACGCTTAAACTTCACTGCCGTGCTGACGGAGCAGTTCTTTTAACTGAGTCAGCGACTCGGCTGGCATATCATTTGCCAAGACTAGATAGTTTGGGCGATCGCAGCCGCCTCGTCGTCCTTACGAACATTTACACCGGTCATTGCAGCGGCAAGACTCATGCTGGCTGCTCCTACTCCGCTTCCAGCTAGCACTAACCCAAGTAAGCTGGGTACAGGGTCAAAACCCGGAATGCCTGCACCGAGGGCAATAAAGCCTAAAATGAAGCCAACTAGCCCTCCAAGGACGGTTCCAGTGATTGCGCCTGCTTTTGCATTAGTCTTTGCTTTGGTGTCTGCGAGAGGAGGTGCCCCAGGAACCACAGAAAACTGTTCAGTTGAAAAGTTTGCTTCCTTCAATGCGTTAAGCGCGGCCTCTGCTGCCTGCAAATTGGGAAAGGAGCCAACAGGGCTACCCTGAGTTTGTACGGATTGTGTCATCACTGTATTTGTGGCGAAACCTAAATAGCGGTGAGAATTGCTTTTGACAACGTGCTTTTGACAATTTGCTTTTAATGAGGGAGCTTATTTCAAAAGCTGCTGCCACTCTTGCCTCTTATTCCACTCTTGCCTCTTATTTCAAGAAGAGATGTTCAAGAAAGAAGACGTGGTAACAGAGGTCGTCAACCCCACAATTCGAAAAGTAGTTACTCTTTTTCGCTTAAAATCCATCGATCGGAATATTCTCTATCGTATTTGTCCAAACACAGCTTTGCGTCAATTATTACAATTAAATCGGCCATGCTCCTTTCTTGAGAATGAGAACGGAGTCCTTCTAAAGTACGAAAAGCAAAAGTTTAATCTTCAAACAGAGTATTGCTTTGGCTAGATGGAGAAATTGGTTATCTATCGCTACCGTTATTGAGGACCTGAAGGGTTTGTTAGCTATTGGCTAGCTTAATTACCTCTTTCGTTAACCGTTTCACTTAATGTGGAAACGGAGTAAGGATAGCCGAACCGATTACAGATTTTATGCCCACGTGCTAATAATCAGTGGTGCTATTTCGGTCGTTGCTTGTCGCGATCGAGTTGGTCTGAAATTTACTTCTAACTCAGCTAGCCATAGTCAAATGAACCCCAGTTCTAGCTCTCACTACTCCGGTTTTCAATTGATTAATCGATTGAGAACGCTTGGTGAGATAAATAAGCGAACAAGATACAATGGAGTATTTTCTATGAATAATATGATTTCCCACACAATGAACAGTGTTACCTCTTTTCTGAAGCAGTTTCGTCTGGAACGACTTTTTGTAGTTGTTCTAGCGGGTTTCTTACTGTTGGTTAATACCGCTTGCAGTTCAGATAACTCCGTGTTGCTCGCAACTCTGACACGGTTCGTTCTGCCGATGCACGCAACGCTTCCACAAGTCCTTACAAAGGCCAGGGACAGAATCAAAGAGAGCTTTACGATACCGTTCAGCCCCGCAAGGGTGGAATGAACGAGTACAGCGATGACTTTCAACAAGATAAGGGAAGCACAAGCGCACGGGCTGAGGATTTGATCAATCGTTCGAAACAGAATCTTCAGAAACGTGCTGATAGCCCCGGACAGTACGCCAAGAACTACCGCGAAGGCACACCCTTGGTGAGCGGGTTCGTAATATCACAGAAGACGTGGCTCAACCCGGTAAGGAACTGAAAGAGAACCTGTCAGAAGGTGCCGAAAAAGGTCCTCGTAACATCAAAGAGAATGCTGCCCAATTCAGCAAGGACGTTCCTAATGTTGTAAAACAGGCAGGACGGAATGCTCAGGGAGCTACCGAAGGAGTCCGCGAAGGTGCACGTGACCTTTCTAAGGGCGCGCAACGGGCAGTCGATCGCGCGGCTGATGCAGCTTAAAACCGGGTATAGGCTAAGAATTAAAGCCTGAATCGAACGACACGATGTCATAGGGCTTCAGGATCTTTCTGAAGCCCTCTTTTGTTTCTTCTTGTATCGACGGATTTGATTTCAGGCTTATGGAAAAGAGAATAGTTTACTCCTTACTTCCATCATCTACACGTTGTCGTCTGCCAACAAAATCTTTTGTTAAGTAAATATACTTCTTGAGGTTGTAGACCGTTAACACACCAACCATCTTATTCTTTTGTATAGGGCGTATAGCTGTTTTCTTGACATCATCTAACGCTCTCAGAGTCAGGTTGGTCTATTCGAAATTGCTCACTGATTAGTCGTTCAACTTAAGTTGTTAACTGCTAAATCAGGATTATTTAATATAGAAACGTTATGGCATTTGAGGGGATGGCATCTCAAGAAGAATGGTGGCAGTTAGCGTTGAGAGCATCCCAAATGGTCGCATGGGATTTAAATTTGGAAACAGGTGAAATTGAGTGGTCTAGCAATACAGAAAATAGCTTTAAGTCGAGTCCTGGTTCTTTAGGCAGAACATTTGAAGATGCGTTGGCAAATGTCCACCCGGACGATCGCGAGCTTGCCGTAAGAGCTTTGGAACGGGCCGTTGCGGGTGAAACTCAACGATATGAAGCGGAGTTTCGAGTCAGGTACTCCGACGGCAAAACGCTGTGGGTGTATGACCAGGGCGAAGTCCAGCGTAATAATGTGGGAAAGCCCGTGCATTTGATAGGGTGTCGCTTGATATCACCGCTCGCAAGCAGGCAGAGGAGGCAAGGCAACGCACTGAGTCCCGCTTGAGACTGGCAAATGAGCGGTTTGAGTTAGCTTCAGCAGCCGTTGACTGTCTTATCTATGATTGGAATGTTGAACAGGATACGGTGGAACGAACTGAAGGGTTAACTCGAATCTTGGGCTATTCCTTAGAAGAAGCAGACGCAACGGGTGCCTGGTTGCTTGATTTGATCCACCCTGATGATAGACGGCGTGTTCAGGAAGAAGCAGAGGCCGCGTGGGAAGCAGGTGATCGCTATGCGATTGAGTACCGAATTCGCAGGAAAGATGGCCAATATATTTATGTACTGGATCAGGGCATTGTGGTGCTACGAAATCAGGGTAGAAGACCAGTCCGGCAGGTTGGCAGCATTACTGACATCAGCGATCGTAAACGGGCCGAGGAAGAACGGGAGCGACTTCTTCGGTGTGAACGGGCTGCACGGGCCGAGGCCGAAGCAGCAAACCGGATAAAAGATGAGTTTTTGGCCATTCTTTCCCATGAATTGAAATCGCCATTAAATGCGATTGTGGGGTGGTCAAAAATTTTGCGATCGCATCAGCTTGATCAAAAAACAACTGAACGTGCGTTGGACACGATCGAGCGCAATGCTCAATTGCAAACCCGATTGATTGAAGAACTGCTCGATATCTCCCATATTATGCAGGGTCGGTTGAGTTTGAATCGCTCTCTGGTCAACCCTGCATCCCCGATTCATAAAGCGATTGAGACAGTGGGGTTGGCTATAGAGGCTAAAAATATTCAACTTGCCACCTTTATTCATCCTAATGTTGGAATCCTGTCGGGGATCCTGCTCGTATTCAACAGATCGTATGGAATCTCCTGTCAAATGCGATTAAGTTCACACCCTCAGGCGGGCAGGTAGAGATTCGACTGGAACAGATAGAAACTAGGAATGAAGAATTAAGAATGAAGAATGACGATAATTCTCAATTTTCCATTCCTCATTCTCAATTCACTTCCTATGCTCAAATTAAGGTCCGCGACACCGGGATTGGCATTCGTCAAGACTTTTTGCCCTACGTCTTTGACTACTTCCGGCAGGCAGATGCTTCAGCAACTCGAAGGCACGGCGGAATGGGGTTGGGACTGGCGATCGCGCGGCATCTGGTGGAATTACACGGTGGCGTTATTTCGGCAGAAAGTTCGGGCGAAGGACAGGGAGCAACCTTCACCGTGCAATTGCCGCTAGTACAAAATGGAAGTATAGAGGGACATTAGGTGATAGGTGGTAGGTGGTGGGGCAGAAGCAAAGGGTACGCCTAGGATGTGTTTTAGAAGGACTGTGAGGACTGAGTGCTGAGAAATGGTTAGTCCTCAGTCCTCAGTCCTCAGCCCTATTTCATGCGGAGGTTAAGGCTCTTAAAACAGACCTAGGATTTCTGGGGCAAGCCCAGTAGGTTGACGATCGCTTTTAATAAGTCAGTTATCTCAATCGGCTTGACTAGATGGGTCTGAAATCCTTCTGATAAAACCTTTTGTGATCCTCCTGACGGGTATAGGCTGTAAGTGCAATAGCCGGAAGCGCTTTCCCATTGTTTGCATTAAGTTCTCGTACCTGACGAATCAATGAGTAGCCATCCTGTTCTGGCATACTGATATCGCTGATTAGTAGCTCAGGTTTGGATCGATTGAGTTCTTTCAACGCCTCACCCACTGAAGCGGCTGCGATCGGAATTGCACCGTACTGTTGCAGTGCAAAGGTCATAAATTCGAGCGTATCTGCCTCATCATCAACGACCAAAATTTTGATTCCTTCAAGTGGTTGGGAGTCAGAAACTAGCGTTGAGTGTTCGGCATTTGAACCAAACGTTACTGGCTGATTTTCACGATTGATTTTTTGTCTGGCTGTTTCTTCGTCTATCAGGGGAAGATATACCGTAAACGTGGCTCCTTTCCCTCGCCCGGACTGGCAGCATGAACCGTTCCATTATGCAGTTCGACCAGGTGACGGACAATGGCTAACCCCAAACCCAAACCATTGTGTGCTCGGGTCGTGGTGCTGTCTGCCTGCCGGAAACGATCAAAGACATTGGGCAGAAAGTCAGGATTGATTCCAATACCTGTATCAATAACTTGAATTTGAGCATAGGCAGTGAATTCAGAATGAGGAATGGAAAATTGAGAATTATCGTCATTCTTCATTCTTAATTCTTCATTCCTAATTTCCACTCGATCCAAACGGACTTCTACCTGTCCACCTTCGGGAGTAAATTTAATTGCATTGGACAGCAAATTCCATATCACTTGCTGTAATCGAACGGGGTCCCCTGGACCTTCCCTACAGAAGCATCCAAAGCGGTTTCTAGTTGAATTGACTTTTCAACCATTTGGGGTCGAACTGAATCCAGCACAACGTCAATCATGGAAATCAGGTTCATAGGAACCTGGTTTAGATTGAGTTTTCCGCGAATAATTTTGAAACATCCAGAATGTCTTCAATCAATTGCGCCTGAGCTGCGGCATTTCGTTCGATCGTTTCTAACGCACGCTCTTTGACGCTTTCCTCAAGCTTTTGCGTGCGAAGCAACCTCGCCCACCCCATCATGGCGCTAAGAGGAGTCCTCAGCTCATGGGAGAGAACCGCCAGAAATTCATCTTTCATGCGGTTGGCCGCTTCGGCTTCCTGTCGGGCAGCTTGCTCGCGGATAACTTGCTCACGGGCTGTCTCTACCTGCTTGCGCTGAGTGATGTCCTCAATGGTACCCACATACCCAATGAGTTTTCCTTCGTCAGTGAACATCGACGTTGCCCGCACGTGCGTCCAGCGAGCTGTTCCGTCGGGCATCTGAAATCGATATTCAAAAGACTCTTCCTGCTGCTCATGCCTGAAGTTAATCCAGTCTGCAATGGCGCGTTCCTGATCGTCTGGATGAATAAACTGCATCCATCCTTCTCCCAGGCTTTCTTCAAACGAAAACCCACAAATGGTTTGGGACCGAGGGTTTGTGTAGACGCACTGGCCTTCGGTATCCAGCAGAAAGATGCCCACAGGGGAGCAGGTGCTCAGGGTTCGAAAGCGTTCCTCACTTTGCCGCAGCTCTGTATTAATGGCTTTTAGTTGAGCGGCTTGCCGACCTACTTCCGCTGTTTGTTGTTTGATGATTTCGTTTTTCCTAAACAGATCGACGAATACAGACACTTTGGAGGTCAAAATGACCGGGTCGATCGGCTTCAGCAAATAATCAACGGCTCCCGATGAATATCCTCTAAACACGAATTCATCGCTGGTGCTAAACGCGGTTAAAAAGATGATGGGCGTGTAGCGCGATCGGGGTCGGTTGCGAATGAGATCTGCCGTCTCAAACCCATTCATGCCCGGCATCTGTACGTCTAACAAGATGACCGCAAAATCCTGGTCTAGCAATCGCCTCAACGCTTCTTCCCGGGTGGGCTTTAACCAGATTTTCTCCCAGGCTGCTCAACACTGCCTCCAGCGACAGCAAGTTTTCTACCCGGTCGTCCACTAGAAGAATGTTTACCTTGGGGTCTAGCTGCATAGACTCAACTCCAGACGGGGCAACAAAGGTTCATCAGGTGAGGCGCAATTGCCGCTAGGGGCAAAACTGCATCAACCGGAGCAGCGTTGATCGCTGCCTGGGGCATGATGCTGCTCTCAGCCAAAACGGGATCTTGAACAATTGCCAATCCTCCTGAAGCTTTGATGCTCTTTAAGCCCTGGGCACCGTCACTGTTTGCTCCGGTCAAAATCACTCAATGGCTCGTTCCCGGTATACCTCAGCTGCCGACTCAAACAACACGTCGATCGAGGGTCGCGCATAGGAGACGGAAACCATCTGTTGAGAGCGAAAAATACCCTGGTTCAACCAGCAGATGATAATCAGCAGGGGCTAAATAAACCTGTCCTGAACACATCTCGTCCTTGTCCTCCACATCCTTAATGGGAAGGGATACATGCGGCTGTAAAAATTGGCTTAAGCTACTCTCTAAGCGACCATCTAAATTTTTATACCGATGCTGAACGATCGCAACTGGAATTGGAAAATCACGGGACAAACCGCTTAACAACACTTTAAGTGCAGCCAACCCACCCAATGACATCCCAATGACGACAATTTCAAACGCCATCAGTGCAGCCTCCGATAGATACGTTCGCTTCGGTCCAACTCTTCATACTGTGGTTCAAAGTGGGTTAACTTGAGCGTCTCCTGCCGCCCCAAACACAGAATTCCCAGGGGACAAAGACTATCATGAAACAATTGGTGAGCACGTTTTGAAGCGTTGGATTGAAGTAAATCAACACGTTGCGGCACAGAATAACGTTGAATTCATTGAATGAGTTGTCGCTGGCAAGGTTATGTTGGGAGAAGATGATGTTTTCCCTAAGCGACGATCGAAAGATGGCGCTGTCGTAGGCGGCGGTGTAGTACTCGGAGAACGATCGCTTACCCCCTGCTTTGAAATAAAGTTGAGTATATTCTTGCATCTGATCTAACGGATAAATGCCGCTTTTTGCTTTTGCAAAACCGGTTCATTCATATCAGTTGCGTAGATGCGGCAGCGATGGTATAATCCCTCTTCTTGCAGCAAAATTGCCATTGAGTACACTTCCTGTCCCGTGGAGCATCCCGCATGCCAAATGCGAATAAATGGGTAGGTGTGCATGATGGGGACAACTTTGCTTCTAAAGGCTAAAAGAAACTGGGATCCCGAAACATGGATGTTACATGAACGGTGAGGCCCAACAGAAAGCGCTCCATACAGTAGATATCGTGTAGAACCCGATCTTGTAGGGCTGAAATACTTGTTAGTTCCTCAGCGTCCATAATGCTGCGAATACGTCGTCTCAACGAGGATGGAGCATAGTTACGGAAATCAAACCCGTAGAAGCGGTATATGCCCTCTAACAACAACTCAATCTCAATATGCTCTAAATCGGAAACGTTTTGGTTACGGGAAAATGGCGTCATTGCCGGAGCTGTAAGGAAAAGTTATTCAAGGTACAGACTCGACAGGTACAGCCTTTTTCCAGATGCGTACAGCATAGGAAGGGAGTGGAATTGGAGTCGAGATTGGTTAGTCTAGATAGGTGAATTCAAACGTAAAAACTGTTGTTAAAGTCGTTACTGATAGATGATTAAAGAGTTAGCCTTAGTTTACCCACTCCGAAAGAGATACTTCATTAGACGGTCTCATCAACCATAGAAATATTTCCACTGGGCAGTAACTATCCAAAGGCTGAAATTTCGTTCTCAAGTTTCATGCTTAGCTCCTTATATACTTATCGTTACATTGTCGATCGTTCGACATTTACTGATACAACCAAACCCGCATCAAGGATAATAGCTGCTCCGTATCAACCGGTTTCGTAATATAGTCTGAGGCTCCTGCTTCAATACACTTTTCCCGATCGCCCTGCATCGCCTTGGCGGTGAGAGCAATAACTGGAAGACTCGCGAACGGTTTCATCTGGCGAATAGCGCGGGTTGTTTCATACCCATCCATTTCTGGCATCATGATGTCCATCAGCACCACGTTCACATCCGGGTTAGCCTCAAGGACCTGAATGCCGTCTTTGCCGTTTTCTGCATACAGGACGTGCATCTGGTAGCTTTCAGCAGACTGGTAAGGGCGAAAATATTTCGCACATCGTCATCGACTACTAACACTTTTTGCCTGCCAGAATTGGATCATTCTGCCGCAGTTGCTCAATCACAATCTGTTTAGGTGCGGGCATGCTTTCCTGTACCCGATGGAGAAACAACGCGGTTTCATCCAGCAGTCGTTCGGGCGATCGTACACCTTTGACGATAATGGTGTCGGAAATGCGGCGTAGTTCGGTTTCTTCCCGATGGGTTAGTTCCTTACCGGTATAGACAATGATGGGTAGATGATTCAAATTGGGTTGCCGTTTGATTCGGTCAATTAGCTCAAACCCGCTCATGTCCGGTAGACCCAGGTCTAACACCATGCAGTCAAAATGTCCGGATTTGAGTGCTTCGAGGGCTTCTGCACCTGTCCCAACCGCGGTACTTGACACATCCCCTCGCCAATCAGTTCAACAATGCTGCGCCGCTGGAGCTTGTCGTCTTCTACGATCAACAGATTTTTCACGGTGCGCTCTACAAACGTCCTGATGTCAGTGAGCGCTTTGGACAGGGATTCGCTGGTGACAGGCTTTTGCAGATAGGCAATCGCTCCTTGCTGTAGGCTGCGCTGTTTGCCTTCTTCCACTGTCATGATATGGATGGGAATATGGCGGGTCGCCAGGTCATGCTTCAGCCGATCAGTATTTGCCAACCATCTAAAACTGGTAAGTCAATGTCCAACATGATAGCCGTTGGTTTAAACGTCCGGGCCATTGCTAATCCTACATCGCCACGCATGGCAGCCAGTGACTTGAAGCCACGCTGACGTGCCATATCCAGCAGAATACGGGCAAAATTGGGATCATCCTCAATAATCAGTAAGGTGTGATCGCCTGTTTGAATGGTTTCCCGATCGTCATTTAGAGGATTTTCGGCAAGGAGGGCGATCGACGGTTGTGGATCGGAGAGGGAGGGGATAAGGGATGAAGGATGAGGGATGAGGGATGAGGGTGTTGGAGAATTTTGAATTTTGAATTTTGAATTTTGAGCTGATTCGGACCCCTGAACTCTGAACCCTGAATCCTGGTCCCTACTCTCCTTGCTCTCCGTATACATTTGCGGCAGGTATAGGATAAATGTGCTGCCTTCGTCGGGCCTGCTGACTAGCCGAATCTCTCCTTGCAGCAGTTGGGCAATTTCGACTGATGGATAACCCCAGTCCGGTTCCTCCGTATTTACGACTGGTTGTCCCATCTGCCTGCTGAAATGCTTCAAAGATAAGCTGCTGCTTGTCAGGGGCAATGCCAATTCCGGTATCGCTAACGGCAAACGCAATGACTGTGTCAGCATGATTCAACGCTGTCTGGTCTTGACTCCAACCGTTTGATGCGAGGCTAATTGTTAAAGTCACCCCTCCCTGTTCCGTAAATTTGAAGGCATTGGCCAGGAGATTTTTGAGCACCTGCTGGAGACGTTTGGGGTCAGTATCGATCGTTTGAGGCAGGGAGTCATCCAGATGGATGGTAAACTCCAAACCCTTCTCATAAGCCGTTTGACGGAAAGTTTGATCGAGTTGGCTACTAATGTCTGTAATTAAGGTTCGGTTCACATCAACCGACATCATGCCCGCTTCGATCTTGGTCAAATCAAGAATGTCATTAATCAACGCCAGCAGATCATTCCCGGCGGAATAAATGGTTTGGGAATATTCCACTTGCTTATTCGATAGGTTCCCCTCGCCGTTTTCTGATAGCAGTCGCGCCAGAATGAGCAAGCTGTTGAGTGGAGTCCGAAGCTCATGGGACATATTCGCCAGAAATTCGGATTTGTATTTGGAGGTCAACGTCAGTTGCTTTGCCTTTTCTTCCAGGGATACGCTGGCCTGTTCAAGCTCCTGATTTTTGCGCTCCATCTCCCGATTTTGCAGCGCCAATAGTTCTGTTTTCTCTTCTAACTCCTCATTGGTTTGCTGTAATTCTTCCTGCTGTTCTTTCAAGAGTTGCTCTGACTCTCGTAACGTTTTTGCTTGCTCTGCCAAACGTTGATTCCGCTCGGTTAATTCTTCCTGCTGGGCTTGTAGTTCTTCTGTAAGCGTTTGCGATTCTTCCAACAGTTCTTTCGTCGTTTGGCTGGCAATCATGTTGTTGAGAATGATCGCAATATTTTCAGCCAGTTGATCCAAAAATGTGAGGTGAATGTCGCTAAAGGATTGGAAGGAGGCCAGTTCAATAACAGCAATAACCTGGTGTTCAAAAATGGCAGGCAATACGATGACATTTAGCGGTGTTGCTTCTCCCAACCCTGAACCAATTTTGATGTAGTCGTTGGGGACATTGGTTAACAGAATACGTTGCTTTTCCAGGGCAGCCTGTCCGACCAGTCCTTCACCCAATTGGAACTGATTCGCCAGGTTTTTGCGCTGTTGATAGGCATAGGTGCTTAGAAGCTTGAGGGTTGGCGGCTGATTTCTGTCGGTTTGCATTCGATAAAACACGCCGTGTTGGGCTGAAACTAGCGGAGCCAGTTCAGATAGAATCATACGGGAAGCTGTTTCCAAATCCCGCTGACCCTGAAGCATTTGGGTGAATCGGGCCAGGTTTGTCTTCAACCAGTCTTGCTCGGCTGAATGCTGGCGGTTTTCCCGCAGGTTAACAACCATCTGGTTGAAGGTTTGGGAAAGGGTGCCAATCTCATCCCTGCGATCGTCGATCGGTAACTCAACCGACAAATCATCATCCGCCACTCTCTCTGCCATATTTGAGATATGGCTAAGCGGGGTAGAGATATTGCGGGTTAGGAGGAAGCCAATTAACCCCAGAAGGACGGCATATAGTGGAATTCCCAAAGAAATGCTGTAGAACATTTGCCGGATTGCGGCGTTGGATTCCTCGGTTCGTTTGTTGAGTAACCCCAGTTCCTCATCCCGTATTTTCTGGGCGACGGTGCGGACCCTGTTTGCAAGGTCAAACCCTTGTTTCAGTTGATCTGGATTGGCGGCAGCAGCAAATCCGCGTGACTTGCGAATCTGGGCGACTTGCCCTAGCTTTTGGAGGCGGCTTCTAAGCAACGACTCCAGTTGGCTTAATCGCTGTTGCTGACTTGCATTATCTTTGGTTAGCTGTCGTAAATCGGCAATTTTTTGATCAAAGGTTTGAGTGATGGAGTCGATAGACGGGAAGTACTGTTCATTCCTGTGAGCAGGTAGTTCCGTTGCTGTACTTCGGCATCTTTTAGGACAGACATCAAGTTCTCAACGTCTGCAAGAACCTGATAGGTATGGGTTTCCCAACGGGCAGTCTCTACCATTTGGTTAGCGTTTCGGTAAATAAGAAGCCCGATCGCCCCGAAATTAGCACGCCAAGAGCAAACCCTGCTCCTATTTTGGTTCCAATCCTGAACTTATTTAGCATCCTGAGTAAGAATCACGATTTAGACAACTCCCTACCATACGCACACAAGCAAGTTACCAATATAGCCTGTTTCAGGAGGAGGATACTGATAAGCTCACTGATGTAAAAACAAGGGGTAACGAGAAAGGGTAAAGGGGAAGGAGAATGGAAACGCCTGTTGTAATGGGGACGTTTCCATTGCTGCTTGCCTATTGCCGGATGTCGGTCGTGTGTTATTTGTTATCCGAAGCCATCAGTGAACAACTACACTCCATTAATTATCCTTAATTAAGGCAAATTATTGATGGAGAGAGACCCGCATTAAGGACAACAATTGATCCATGTTTACAGGCTTAGTGATGTAATCGGTGGCTCCGGCTGCGATGCACTTGTCGCGATCGCCCTGCATTGCTTTGGCCGTGAGGGCAATGATCGGCAATCTGGCAAATTGGCTGGTCTGCCGAATTGCCCGCATGGTTTCATAGCCATCCATTTCTGGCATCATGATATCCATCAAAACCAGTTGGATGTCGGGATTATTCTGTAGCATTGCGATGCCATCTTTACCGTTTTCAGCGTAGAGAACCTGCATATGATAACGCTCCAGCATACTCGTCAACGCAAAGATATTGCGGACATCATCATCCACAATCAACACTTTTTTGCCAATAAGGGCCGGGTCGTTTTGCTGAAGTTGCTCTAACACTTGTTGGGTGTGAGGCGGGAGATTTGTTTGAACCCGGTGCAAGAACAGAACAATCTCATCCAAAAGGCGTTCCGGTGAGTGGACATCTTTAACCACGATCGCCTCGGACACCCGTTGGAGCTGAACAGTCTCCTCCAAAGTTAACTCCTTACTGGTGTAGATGATGATTGGCAAGAAGCCATAATTAATGTCTTGCTTGATTTGCTCCAGTAAATCAAAACCGCTCATATCAGGCATTTCCAGGTCTAAAACCATTAGGTCAAATCGGTTTGACTGTAATGCCGCTAGCGCCTCTGCCCCTGTTTTGACGGCGGTACTGACCACTTCATTGTTGCCAATGAACTCCACAACGGCTTGATATTGAACCCCACTCCCTCAACAATCAGCAGGTTTTTCATGGGGCGCTCAACAAATTCCTTGATGGCGCTCAGGGCATTACCAAGGGCTTCGCTGGTGATGGGTTTTTGCAGATAGGCGATCGCGCCCTGCTGCAATCCCCGCTGGATTCCCTCCTCAACAGACATAATGTGAACGGGAATGTGACGAGTGTTGGGGTCGTGCTTGAGACGGTCCAGCACCATCCAACCATCCAGTACGGGCAGACGAATATCCAGCACGATCGCGGAGGGTTGGAATTCCTGAGCCATTGCCAGGCCTACATCACCACGTAGCGCCACCAAACCTTTGAAGCCCAACTGGCGCACCATATCAAGCAGGATGCGGGCGAACTTGGTGTCGTCTTCAATAACCAGAAGTGTGCGATCGCCGGTTTGAATGATTTCCCGATCGTCCTCCAGTTCGTTCTCCATCAACAGCTCCAGCGTTTGTGCCTGTGAATGGGAGATGGTGAGCGTTTGAGATGAATTAGGAGGCTCGGCGGAGCGCTTGAATAAAAAGCTGAAATCTTCCCTGGATTTGGGTTCCTCGCGTGGGTGATAGGTTTGCGGTAGGTAGAGGGTAAAGGTGCTGCCTCTACCGAGTTCGCTGACGAGGTGAATTTGTCCACCTAACAGGCGAACGATTTCGCGGCTGATTGATAGCCCCAAACCCGTACCACCATACCGTCGGCTGGTGGTTCCGTCTGCCTGCTGGAACGCTTCAAAGATGACGTGTTGTTTCTCAGGGGCAATTCAATTCCTGTATCTTCAACGGCCAATGCAATGACTTGATCGGCCTGATTCAGAATTTTGTTCTCAGAACTCCAGCCACTGGTTACCGTACTTACGGTCAAACGAATTCGACCCTGTTCTGTGAACTTAAACGCGTTTGACAGCAAATTCTTTAGAACTTGTTGCAGTCGTTTTGAGTCGGTGTGAATGGTTGGGGGCAATGATTCATCCAGGTGAATTTCAAAGTCGAGGTCTTTGTCTTGAGCCACCTGCCGAAAGGTTCGCTCCATCTGCTCCTGAATCTCGGTGAAGCGCATCTGATCGATGTTAATAGAAATGGTGCCAGACTCGATTTTGGCGAGATCCAGAATGTCATTGATCAGCTCTAACAGCTCATTTCCAGAGGAGTGAATGGTGCGGGCGTACTCGATTTGCTTTTGAGTCAGATTGCCATCCGTATTTTCGGAGAACAATCGGGCCAGAATCAGCAAGCTGTTGAGCGGCGTTCGCAGTTCATGGGACATATTGGCCAGAAACTCAGACTTGTATTTAGACGTTAACGCCAACTGTTCGGCTTTCTCTTCTAGTGAGCGTTTGGCCTGCTCGATTTCCCGGTTCTTGCGCTCTACTTCGCGGTTTTGCAACGCCAGCAGTTCGGCTTTCTCTTCCAGCTCTGCATTGGTTTGCTGCAATTGTTCCTGTTGACTCTTCAGCAGTTCTTCCGATGCCTTGAGTGATTGGGCTTGCTGCTCCAGCCGCTTGTTGGTGTCGGTTAGCTCTTTCTGCTGACTCTGCAGTTCTTCTGCAAGGGATTGGGATTGTTTCAGCAGTTCCTCCGTTCGCATGCTGGCCGCGATCGTGTTGAGGACGATGGCGATACTCTCAGTTAACTGATCGAAGAACATCAGGTGAATTTCGCTGAATCGCCGGAAGGATGCCAGCTCAATCACCGCTGTCACCTGTCCTTCAAACAGCACGGGCAGAACGACAGCATTTAATGGGGTTGCTTCGCCCAGACCAGAACTGATCTTGATGTAGTCGTTGGGCACTTCGGTAATCAGAATTCGTTCCTTTTCTAAAGCGCACTGACCAACTAAGCCCTCGCCCAGATGGAAGCGGTTTGCCAGATTCTTGCGTTCGCGATAAGCGTAGGTGCTGAGCAACTTGAGGTAGGAGGGATGATCCTCACTCGTTTCCATCATGTAGAAGACGCCATGCTGCGCCGAAACCAGCGGTGCCAGCTCTGACAGGATGAGTTTGGAAACCGTTTCCAAATCGCGCTGACCCTGCAACATGCGGGTAAACTTGGCCAGGTTTGTTTTGAGCCAGTCCTGCTCGGTATTCTTCTGGGTCGTCTCGCGCAGGTTGGCAATCATCTGGTTGATGTTGTCCTTCAGGATGGCGACTTCCCCTTCTGCGGCGACGGCGATTGATCGGGTCAAATCGCCCTTCGTCACTGCGGTTGCTACTTCGGCGATCGCTCGTACCTGAGTGGTAAGATTGGCAGCCAGTTCGTTTACGTTGTCGGTCAGGTGTCTCCAGGTTCCCGATGCGCCCGGCACTTTCGCCTGACCACCCAGCTTTCCTTCAATACCGACCTCTCGCGCCACCGTTGTCACCTGATCGGCAAAGGTTGCCAAAGTATCCGTCATTTCGTTAATGGTGTCTGCCAGGGTTTCAATTTCACCCTTGGCTTCCAGCATCAGTTTTCGCCTCAGGTCGCCGTTTGCCACCGCCGTCACGACTTTTGCAATCCCCGTACCTGAGCGGTTAAGTTACCAGCCATGGAGTTCACGCTGTCGGTCAGGTCCTTCCAGGTTCCGGCAACGCCTTTTACATCCGCCTGACCACCCAGGATTCCTTCGGTTCCCACCTCCCGGGCGACCCGCGTTACCTCTGAGGCGAAGGAGTTGAGCTGGTCCACCATTGTATTGATGGTGTCCTTCAGGTCCAAAATTTCACCCTTCACATCCACGGTAATCTTCTTGGAGAGGTCACCGTTGGCCACCGCCTTTGTCACTTCGGCAATGTTCCGTACCTGGGCTGTCAGGTTACCGGCCATGGAGTTCACGTTGTCGGTGAGGTCTTTCCAAATTCCGGCAACGCCTCGTACATAGGCTTGCACACCCAGTTTTCCTTCGGTTCCCACCTCCCGGGCCACCCGCGTTACCTCTGAGGCAAAGGCGCTGAGCTGGTCCACCATCGTGTTGATCGTGTTTTTAGCTCTAAAATTTCGCCTTTAACGTCTACCGTAATCTTCTTGGAGAGGTCGCCATTTGCCACTGCCGTTGTCACTTCGGCAATGTTCCGCACCTGCGCCGTTAAGCTGCCTGCCATGGAGTTCACGCTGTCGGTCAGGTCTTTCCAGGTTCCGGCAACCCCACGCACTTCCGCCTGCACACCCAGTTTTCCTTCGGTTCCCACCTCCCGGGCCACCCGCGTTACCTCTGAGGCAAAGGAGTTGAGCTGGTCCACCATCGTGTTGATCGTGTTTTTCAGCTCCAGAATTTCACCTTTTACATCCACGGTAATTTTCTTGGAGAGGTCGCCGTTCGCCACGGCGGTTGTCACTTCGGCAATATTCCGCACCTGGGCTGTCAGGTTGCCTGCCATGGAATTTACGCTGTCAGTCAAGTCTTTCCACGTACCCGCCACACCTGGAACCTGCGCCTGCACTCCGAGTTTTCCTTCGGTTCCTACTTCCCGGGCCACCCGCGTTACCTCCGAAGCGAAGGAGTTGAGCTGGTCCACCATGGTGTTAACCACATGGGCGGTTTGAAGGAATTCTCCCTGTAAGGGCCTACCGTCGATTTCTGTAGCGACGGTTTGAGTCAAGTTTCCATTTGCCACTGCCCGCAAGACTCGTGCGGTTTCAGCGGTTGGCTGCACGAGGTCGGTAATTAGGGCATTGATCGAGGTGACACAGGCCTTCCAAGCTCCTCGGGCATTGCCTCCTAAAGAGGCACGCTCATTAATTTTTCCTTCTTTACCAACAACGGTACTGATGCGCTCAAGCTCAGCCGCCATCTGTTCATTTCGTTCGATGATGTCGTTGATGGTGTCAGCAATTTTCCGGCAATTCCCGTTCGATCGATCGGCATTCGAACCGAAAAATCGCCTTTTTAACCTCTGTCAAAATCTTCAAAAGCTCTTTAAGGTCGAGGCTATCGGCATCATTGGTTGCTTGAGCAGTTGGCATGGCAAACCTTCAAAGGACAGTGTAGAGATGTGCTTGAGGAGCAGACGTAAACCACCACTCCATAGGTAAGGCCATAGAATTTGACCCATCAGATGTTCTGAATCAGGTCAAAATTCTACAGCCGTGTTGGATATACCCAGGATGTTTAGCGGAGAATGTCCTCTTAATAGAAATAGCGGTGCGATCGTAGAAAAGACGCTATTATTTTCCCTGCTTGTAGAGTTTAGATCTGCTTTAGATGTCCAAACCAGCTTTTCTACTTTTGGTGAAAAAATACGCCTTTACGCTGCTCTATCTTAGGTAATAAAGAAACGAAGTTCTATCTACCTTCAGAAGGAATTGCAAAAGACGCATCTATCTTTGGCCAGAGACTTTTAAGAGAAATTTGCGTGGAGATTCTAGATTTTTATAAACTTGGGAGCGTATTTTTCAAGGGCTTTCTTTCAACATCAATTTTCGAATTAAGGAGATTTCTGAGAGAGGTATCACATTGTACGGGCTTAGCATTCAGGCAAAGATTTTTGCAATAGGTTAGAGATTATCTGCCGAATGCCAAGCCCCTACGATTTGTGGATATTAGTTTTTCTGAAGATGAAATAAAGCTTGAGGCTGAAACGCGAGACTTATTAGAAGAATTCCAGAATAGCCTTCAATTAGGATCGCTCATCGTTCGTCGTTTTCCCACTTTTCATGGGGAATCAAATCACCGATGCGATCGCGCAATAAAAATCGTTTTCTTCTAATTCCTGTTCAACAAATATCCACTCTTGAATGGGAATGTATTTACAAAGCGAGTAGATGGGCTGCCGACGACTAATCATTCCTTGATGAACCAGTCTTCTTACCTCATCTTGAATGACGGCAAGAGAATAATGGACGGATGGAGACATAGGGCTAAGCTCCAACAACGAATGTAATTTGTTTTGTAAATGAAATTGACAAGTATGGGCAATGGATGATTGGTAATGGGTAACGGGTAATAGATTCAAATGCAATTACCTATTACCAATTACCAATCTAAACCCATTCCCTAGCAGCGTTAACAAACACAAGCAACATTAACAAACACACGATCGGCTGTTTAAATCAAACCGATAGCCATCGGGAAGAATGTGTAGTTTCACTCCACAAAGAGCCATCGGTTCGTCTTTCAGCAGTTCATCAACGTTGTTGTGTGTAAGGTTTGCCACATCAACAACTGTTACTGCGCCTTCTCCAATCACTTCAAGCTCACTACCGTTGACAGCGATCGCGGTATTTTCATCAATCCCAAACCCCATAAAGACGGGTTGCTGAGCAACGGCTGAGAGCAACCGTCCCAACCGTCCGCGTTGGGCGAAGTGCTGGTCGATAACGACGCCTGGCAAGAAGCCCATTCCCCGGTCCATCCTGGCAACTTCTGGACGTGGATTGGTCCCTGCTTCACCTTCCACAATCATCATGTCTGGCATCATCGCCGCGCCAGCACTCGTTCCGGCGATAACGACTCCTTCTGCAAATCGCTTGTGTAACGCCGCATCCAGTTCAGTATCTTTTAATAGATCGGTGATACGGGCCTGGTTGCCTCCAGTAAAGAATACGCCCGTTGCCTTTTGGATAGTCTCGATCGCCTTTGGATCGCTGGCATCTTCCCGTCTGTCGGTGTCAACCACATTGACTTCTTCAACCCCAGACGGCGGAAAATATCAATGTATTGTGCGCCCACTTCTCCCGGCAATCCGGTAGCAACCGTCATCACGGCAACTCGAGCCTGAAGCCCCCTGCTCGACGGACAAACTCCCGTAAAATCTTACATTCCCCTTCTTTGTCTTCTGCACCACCTATAATGATGAGTTGCCCATGTGTTTCAGGAAGCGCCACACTTTCTGGCGCTTCTTCAACAACCGTCCCCTGAGCTTCTTCCCCTGCCATATCGCCTCCAAAGGTTTTTAATTGATGCGTTTTTTGAAACTTTTTTCACTGTTATCACTAAAGCATGACAAGACAACCCCTCAAATCGCTCAATCGGTAGATTCTTATACAGAAAAAATGAGGATGTATGTGTCTTCATGAAGCGTGAAAGAGCTGTAAGGCAGTAGACGAAAAACGCGAATAGATTTGGGCGTGTCCATTAATTGTCCGATCAGCGGTGCGTATTATTGGATGCTGAGTCAGAATGATCGGCGCATTTTCGCCATGTACTATAACCCTCTTACCCATTGCCCATCGCCCATTACCTATTGCCCATTGCCCATCACCTATTCCCTTCTAAATTTCCGTGTCACCAAGGTAAATGGCTGTCAAAGAAGCCTGACCCAAGATGGATCAGGCATAATTCAGTATTCAAAGATAAAAACAAATCGTTAGGGTGTTTTATATTAAGCCGACAAAATGAAAATTAGAGCTGGCTAAATGGAGATTGGCGCGATCGCTGCATTAAGCTGGATAAGAATGCATAGGCGTTCCTTAACGTTAAATGCCGTGGTTTGCCCTTGTAAACAATCTGATATTTATCAGCGTATTCACTATCGCCGTATCCAGAGATCAGGTGGCGATGAAATGCATCCTCAGCAAGCTTATGAACTTCATCTCTGAGTGCAGTAGTTGACATATTCATGTCTGCATCTCCTGTTGTTTTCTCTACCACCACTTGTAACTAATATCGGTAATTTTTTCACCCTTCGGAAGGTGTAGCAAGCAATGCCCTGCGATAGAGGAAATTTACTTACTGATGCAGCTATGCTCTCACATGGAGAGATGGCGCGTATTTATGGTTGTAGAAAAAGTAGTGATACGATGTATGTCAATGCTAGAAAAACTGATGCGTTTGACATCTTCAACCTCAAGTATTTCATCGGTCCAAATCCTTACTTGGAAACCGCTGCGTCGGTTTTGATTTTGCCTTAAGCGGTAACGTAGAACCGCTTCCGGTTGATGAATACCTCGAAGTGGTTGGAGAGCGGTATCCGCATCTGCGTGATGAAACCTATGATTCCTACGCGCACTTGTTTGCTCGCACCTTGTCTGAGGTGAGCAATCTGGATATGAATTTGCACTTCCACCGCTGGAGTTTACAGCCTTGCGACACTGAATGTACACGCATTGCAGTGCAAGCGTTACATGCCCGTACAAGTCGAGCGATCGTGTATTGCGTGTGGGACTGGTTTGAAGCCATTACCCAAAAACATCGCTTTCGGATTGACGACCAAATTGAAGTCCTTCAGGGATTATTTCGAGATTCTGTTTACGGTGGTCCCACGGTCTATGCGCTGTTGAAGACGGCCTACGATCAGCACATTCCTGCGTTTTACCTGTGGGACGAAGGGTTGATGCAGTATGGCCACGGCAAAAGCAGGTTCGGGGAATTGCCACGACCTTTGATGCTGATAGCCATATCGATTCTGACTTCACAACCAGAAAAGACGACTGTAAGGCGTTTCTGAGCACCCTTGGATTTCCAGTACCGAGAGGCAACATTGTTTATTCGTTGAATGAAGCTTTGGCGGAGGCAAAGCGGATTGGTTATCCCGTTGCGGTTAAGCCGGTTGTGGGTCACAAAGGGATTGGTGTAACCGCAGACGTGCAAAATGCTACGGAATTGGAGCACGCTTACGATCGCGCCATTGAAGCGATCGCACCGGATGAACCTGTTCGCATTATTGTTGAAAAAGTATTTCTGGACGAGATTTTCGCTTGCTGTGCGTGAATGGGCGATTTGTTGCTGCGACAGAACGGTGTCCAGCTTATGTGATTGGAGATGGGGATTCTACGATCAAGGAGTTGATCGATCGCGAAAATCGTACCATCGCCCGCATGGATACTCCTACATCCTCGCTTGGCAAAATTAAGATAGACGATGCAATGCATCGCTTTTTGGAAGAGCAGGGATTATCGCTGGATAGTATATTAGAGCGTGATCGCAAGGTGTTCTTGCGGAAAGTCGCAAATTTGTCGGCGGGCGGGCTTAGCATTGATGCAACCCGCATCATTCATCCCGACACGATCATCCTGGCACAGGATATTGCTCAACATTTCCGGCTAACCTGTCTCGGTATTGATGTCATCTCGAAGGACCTGGCGCGATCATGGAAGGATGGGGATTTTGGCATCCTTGAAATTAATGCGGCACCAGGGGTCTACATGCATTTGAAACCGTCTGTGGGGAAAGTGTAGATGTGCCGTCCTACATCCTGAAAACGTTCTTTCAAAGTGGGGCGGACGCTCGCGTCCCAATCATTACCTTCAACCAGGTTTCAGTGCGTGAACTCCAGGAAATTATCGATCACATTCTGTTAAGCCATCCCGATTGGTCGATTGGTGCTGTTTGTCAGAATGGCGTGTTTATCAATCGGGCTGAGAAAAGTCTGCACTCGGACTACAACACCAACATCCAAAACCTGCTGCGGAATCCCAAGCTTGACTTACTCATTGCCGAGTATCAGGAAGATATTTTGAGTAAGGAAGGCATGTTCTACTACGGCAGCAACGTTGTGGTGTTGGACAACCCAACGGAGGTAGAGATGATGCTGACGCGGGATGTGTTTAACGATTCAACGATCGTCATTCGGCAGGACGACAGCATCTCGATTCGCCGCAAGGGATTGATGGAGCAATATGAACTTGCCTCCGATGAACCATTTAGCCGTGTCTATCTAAAAGAGGTGGGAACCGTTCTCTAAGAGTTAATTCAAAGTCTCCTGTAAGGGGCGCTGCATGTTGGAGTGATGTCTCATGCAATGCCCCTGAAACAAACATCAGTTTAATCAACTTGAGCTGTATTAGGAATGTAGACGATTGCAGTCATGATGCAACCAGATCCATCAAGACAGCCACAGTGAATGTAGGGGGTAGAAGCTTACACGTTTGTCTGATTAAACCGGGACTTAATCTGTTCGGCGACATCGGATGCGCCTGCTTGTGTTTCTGGTTTGCGGGTGTACCACCAGGCCCAAGCGATTAGGACCGCTTGAAATGGAAGTCTGAACCAGTAAAAAGCGGGTGGTGGGGAATGCCTTCAATGGGAATGCTGTTAATTGCCTGGTTAATGTTGGCGGGGAAGACCGCAATAAAGAGGGCAATCAATCCCCAGGCGGCGGCAACGCTGACAAACGGAATCAGTAGCCCAATGCCGCCAAGAATTTCGAAAACACCGCTGATGTAGACCAGCCCTACTGGACTAGGAAGCTGGGGTGGCACAATCCTGGCGTATTGCTCTGGTCGAATAAAGTGAGTAATCCCGACAATGATGATGCAGACTGAAAGGATACCCCGCAGAATTTCCTTGCGTCGATTGGGTTTGTACGTCTCAGTTTTCATTACGCTAAAAATACGCGATCGTCTCAAATCGCTGGTTCCTTTTAACGGTAGCGATCGAGGTCTACAGTAACCTCTGCCTCAAGGAATGGGAGGGTAGTGTTTTGTGAAAAAGGGGATGTAAGCCTTTCGCCCACATCCCCGTTCTGACACTAATGTTCGTTGTTCGAGAATCCTTCAATGGTGCTAAAAAGCAACTAACGATCGCGCTCTGTTACTCCATCCGTTACTCCATATTGTGGCCGCCCTGGCTGATCTCATACAGGAACCAGATACGCTTCTCTGTATCATCGAGAATTTCTTCCAGAATGTTGCCTGTTGGAGCATCCCGGTTTTCTTCGCAAACGTCGATCGCGTTTCGCTGCATCTCAGCAATGTGCAAGTTGTCATCAATTAAGCGCTGAATCATTTGTTCGGGCAGCACAAACTCGTCGTTGTCATCGCTGATTGTTTGCAGTTGACCAATGTGGGAAATACTGCGAATGGTTGTGCCACCAATTCGACGAACACGCTCAGCCAATCGGTCGATCGACTCAAAAATAGCGTCCGCCTGTTCGTCTAAAAGCAGATGGTAGTCACGGAAGTGTGAGCTAGCAACGTGCCAGTGATAGTTCTTGGTTTTGACATACAGCGCAAAGGCATCGGCAATCAGCGGATTAATTGCTTCAGTGACAGCCTGTACTTGCTCCGGCTTTAAAAATGTAGGGGTTGCTAGTTGCTTCGGAGCGGGAAACGATTTAACTCTACCGTTTCCATCGGATTTTCCAGTTCCTGCCACATTGGTGGAGGTTTGGTTTGTGGTTTGGGTAGCCATAAGTTGCTTCTTTATCTGCTAGTAAAGTACGAGTAAGATTCATCGTTGAAAATAGTTGAGTTACCAGCAGTCCTCCCGTATTGGAATGTGGGACAGCTCGGTACGCTTAAGAATGCCTCAACGCACAAGCACGAGCCAGTATGGCAGATACGCCAGCAGCATGTATCCACCAGTAGGAGGAAATATATTTGTTCTATATTAGGTATCAGAAGTCAGGGGTTAGGGGTTGGGAGGAAACAGCTAAGGGACTAGCCCGACTATCTCATCTCCTGTCCAAAATTTTGTTCCTTCTTCGTCTTTGGCAATCCACGGCGCAATTAATCCAAGTTCTGGTGGAGTAGGAAGAACGTTCGCTTCCAGAATTTGCTGTAAGCGATCGTAGGGGATGCGGCAGATTGCGGCAAAATCCTCTTCACTGCAATTTCGCCGTTTAATTTCGCGCTGGATTAATTCTGAAACGATCGGAGTTGATGAGTTCATGAGCTACTGTCCTCTAGAGGAGTACGGCCTAACTCGATCTCCTGTTTAAGTCGCCAGAGATCCTCGTAAAGCTGTTGGTCAGGAGACTCACCGAACAGCGTTGCAACAACCGCCCCTGCCATGCCGCCAGGAGGATCGTAATCAAGGGTCACTTTAACTTCCGTTCCTGGTTCGTATTCCAAATTTTGAAATTGAACAGTACCACTGTTTGGAACGTCTGCTCCTGCCAGCGATCGCCACGCAATAAATTGATTTTCCCTTTCGTCCGTAATCTCCGCGTCCCATTCTACGTGATTACCCAATGGAGCCTTTGTAATCCAGTGGGAGTGCTTTTCGTCTAGACTTCGGACCGATTCCAGATGGTTCATAAATCGTGGCAAATTTTCAAAATTTCGCCAGAAATGATACAAGTCCTCAGGCGATCGATTAATTGTCACGCTTCGTTCGACGTGAATGCTCATAAAATCACCTCTTAAATGGAAGTCCTCTTAAACCTCAAATAAACCTTAGGCGGGGAATCATTATTTGCCCTCATTCTGAAGATGGTTTTCTCACAACGTTGTTTTTCCGATCACCAATGCGGCTGACTCCACAACGTTTCTGTCTGTAGAGTGAGGAGCGCTTTGGCCTAGATGCTTAATCTGAAGGTATCTCTTCCTGAAGACGGAAATTGGTTGACGAATTGAATCAACAAAAAGTCCGGCGGGGATAAATCAGTGGTGGACTTAAAAGGTAATGATGTGCGGCGTTAGCCCCATCATTAACAGCTCCAAAATTCTTACGATTTTGGTACTCCCAAATCAGCGATTCCTTTTGTTGGATATTCGAATGGTAGACGCTTCAGAAATCAAGGAACATTTGGTGGTCCAGGCTAGAAATCCGGGCAGTATCCAGGGGCCGTTTGAGATTTATATCGGTATGGTGGACTGTGTGGAGGATGGAAGGTACATCAAATTGACGAAGAATAATGCACTCGATGGCCGTCATCACTGGTTTCCAATTGAGTGGGTAGAGTCGGTAGATGAGCAGGCGGTGTATCTTAACAAAACCGCTGATAGGGCTATGGCAGAACTAATGGATAAGCACCCAACCTAAAAAGTAAACACAAGCTGCTATGAATGATGAAGCATTAAGAATTATTCAGTCAGAAGCTAAGCTCGTTAAAAGCCAGCCGGTTGAAGTAACGCAGACAAAAGCTGGCTCCCATGAAGCCGTTCCTCCCGATGGATCTCTGTTTATCATCCCTGTGTGTTTTGTCATTATTTGGGCGATCGCAACTTTTCCATTTTTCAGGGAACTTTCAAAATCGTCTCCCCGAGGGAAACTCTTTTACAGGCCTCTAGAATTCCCTGTAGAAATTGCAGGTTTTACAGCAAGAATTCCTATCTAAAGTGTGCTGTACATCCCACAACGGCGGCAACTGACGAAGCAATGAACTGTTCTGACTTTTGCGTGAAGGAGAATGATAGCAATCGTTCTAGATAGACGTTTGCTGAACAGATGTCTTTGCTGACTCCGGAGAGACATTTTGCTGTGAGCAGTTGCGATTGCATTTCAATTGCCTCTTATGGAAATGCGCTGCATCATTAATGTCCATTGACAAGTTACAAATGGCTATCTAATTTAGTTGGTGTTTTATGAATTATTTGGTTGCAGTATTACAAAACCGTACAAAAGCAGAGGAAGCCTATGCTGCCCTTGAGAAAGAAGGACTGCCAGCATCAGGACAAATTGATATTTTGGGAAACGGATATAAAAGCGCTGATGAGTATGGATTGATCGATCTAAACAGCGAGCGCTGAAGGGGGCTACACGTCAGGCTTACTGGCTTGTTCCTTTTGGGTTCCTGGCAGGATACAGCTTTAACGTTTTAACAGGGATTGAAATTCTTCCCCAACTCAATGGCGTTGTCAATCATGTTTTTGGTGGACTGTTGGGAACTGCTGCCGGGGCTTTAGGTGCCTATGTTGTTGGAGGGGAGTCGGGTTGACTGTGGGCAGTGGCGATGCATTGCCTCACCGTAATCGCCTTGATGCAGGAAAGTACCTAATTGTCGTAAAAGGACCTGAAGAGTTAATGCGTCGGGCTACCCAGGTGCTGCAACAGTTTGAACCTGAGAATATTCAAGGGTATGGAGAACCAGTCAGCCCGTAGAGATAACGGGTGTCAGGTATCAACCTTATAAAGGCGAATGTGAAGAAGGGTATGGGGCTTGAATTCACCCTATACCCTTCTTCACTATTCACTGATTCATGATCGGTTTCAATTGTTGCATTTGGGGAGCAATACACGCCTTGCAATTTAAGGTCTATTAATTAAAACTGCTGTAGGCTTCTAAACCTATGCTGAGGCAGGTTGGTCGGGATTGGTGGAGGTGGATTTTGGATTCATCGACAACATCAATCGGGAAAAGCCAGTGAACAGAATGCTGGCTCCAACCAACGTTCCAAGCAGCCAGGGTGCATCAAACGGCCACTGGAACCAGATCATGGCACCAAGGGCCAGGGTAACGATCGCGTTAACAAATACCCAGGAGGAATTCGATTGGCCGCGTAACCGGAATCCCAGGATCAATTCAAAGACCCCTTCGGTCAACAGAAAGCTGCCTAATAGCAACGTCAATGTGAGAATGCCGGTCAACGGATAAACAAATAACATTATGCCCGTTGCAACGTAGAGAACGCTCAACAAAACTTTCCACAGAAAGCCTTCATCGTTTTGACGGGTTTGAAACGCGTAAACTAATTTGGCGGCACCAGCAGAAATCAGAATGAGAGCAAGCCAGGTTTCGGCAACGATGGTTGAAAAATTAGGTAATAGGACCGCAGCCAGTCCCAGAACGATCAGGAGTATGGCGGTTATCAGCGATCGGCTTGTACTTTTTTTGTATCAGTAGAAACGTTTGTTGTCATGAGATTTCTATCCCTAAATTTTCGGTGGCAAAACTAGTGTGAATGCATCTGATCGTTAGATGCACCCGTCAGCGCTTTTTCTCGCTGAGTTCTGGTTGTTCATAGGGCGGTTTTTGAGCCGCAGCATTCGGATTTGTTGCTGGATTCGCTTCCTTGGGGTCAGGAGCATTGGCTGTAGGAAGGTCTGTCGCATCAGGAGATGATTCACTGGGTATATGTTCATCAGCAGTGCTGGGAGCGACACTTCCAGATCCGGTGGGTCCTTCACCAGCGTTAGCATTTCGCGCTTCTTCCAGGGCAATTGCCGGATTCGCATCAATTGCAGCCGCTCTGGCTCCAGGATTTTGAGCAACCTCCTCTAAAATTTCCCCAGGATTATAAGTCGGTTCGTCTACCATAATTTAACCTCGTGCCATTTCGTAACATTACTTATGGGAGGTTGGCAGCAAACATAGCCGCTTCAGTGCCCCCTCTCAAAGATGAAACGAATCATTTGCAAATTTGCCTACCGCTGGATCGGTTGTTTGTGAACCTGAGATGTTTTTGGTGATACAGAGGCAACAATGCCGATATTACACTCCAACGGGTTGCCGCTCTAGATCGGGATTTGTGGCAGATTGTTCGTTATTGACATGAACGGGAACTGGTTGAACATGCCAGATATCGCGGGCATATTCCCGAATGGTGCGATCGGATGAGAAGTAGCCAGAGTTTGCCGTATTAAGGATTGATGTTCGAATCCAGCTTTCCTGATCGTGGTAGGCATGGCTAACCTGTTTTGACACTCAATGTAGGATTGATAATCGGCAAGTAACAGATAGTCATCCTGGCTTTTTAGCGTGTCCACAAGAGGCTTAAACAGTTCAGTGTCGCCTCCAGAGAAGTAGCCTGAGGCGATCTGATCGATCGCCTCTTTCAGTTTTGGAATGGTATTGTAATAATCCCAGGGATTGTATCGGCCAGACTTTAATTGCACAACCTCCTCGGCAGTGTGACCGAAAAGGAAGAAGTTATTAGAACCGACTCGATCGCGAATTTCAATGTTGGCTCCGTCCAGGGTACCAATGGTTGGCACACCATTTAAGGCAAATTTCATATTGCTGGTGCCCGATGCTTCCTTGCCTGCGGTTGAAATTTGTTCTGAAAGGTCCGCAGCCGGATAAATTCGTTGTGCCAAGGAGACGTTGTAGTTTGCCAGGAAAATCACTTTCAGGCGATCGCCAATATCGCTGTCGTTGTTTATTACATTTGCAACGGAATTAATCAGCTTGATAATCAGCTTTGCCATGGCGTAGCCTGGGGCCGCCTTTCCTGCAAAAATGACCGTTCGAGGAACTACATCCACCTGGAGATTTTGTTTGATGAAGTTATAGAGCGTAATAATGTGCAGCACGTTTAAATGCTGGCGTTTGTACTCATGAAATCGTTTTACCTGAACGTCAAACAGGGAATTGGCGTTAACGTAAGTCCCCGTTGTTTGCAAAATATACTCCGCTAGATCGTGTTTGTTTTCCTGCTTGATTTGCCTCCATTTCTGACGGAATTGGGCGTCGTCAACGAATGCCTCAAGTCGTTTCAGTTCATCTAGATTAGTAATCCAGTCCTTGCCGATCGTGTTAGTAATTAGCAGGGCAAGCTTCGGATTTGAGTTGAGCAACCAGCGACGGGGCGTAATTCCGTTCGTTTTGTTGCTAAATTTTTCGGGAAACAGCTCGTAGAAATCCCGGAACAAATCGTGCTCCAGCAATTGAGTGTGCAGTTCTGCAACGCCATTGACAGAATGGCTACCAACACAGGCAAGATGAGCCATGCGGACGCGTTTCTCCACTCCTTCCTCAATCACGGAAAGGCGGGCAGCACGATCGTTGTCACCGGGATATTTAGCACGAACGGCATCGAGAAAACGCTGGTTGATTTCAAAAATAATCTCTAGATGTCGGGGCAGAAGATTACCAAATAGGCTTACAGGCCAGCGTTCCAGCGCTTCTGATAAAACGGTGTGATTGGTAAAGCCAAAGGATTTTTGCGTAATCTCCCAGGCGTGATCCCATCCCACCAAATGTTCATCAATCAGCAATCGCATTAACTCAGCAATGCCGATCGCAGGATGGGTATCGTTAATCTGAAGCGCATACTTGTTGGGAAACTGCTCAAACGTTTCGTGATTCCGCAAATAGTTGCGGATGATGTCTTGCAGTGAACATGAGACAAAAAAGTACTGTTGCTGTAGACGCAGTTCTCGCCCCTGATAGTTGTTGTCGTTGGGATAGAGGACTTTTGTAATGTTTTCAGAGAAAGTTTTATCGGCAACTGCGTCAACATAGTCGCCGCTGTTGAAAATTTGAAAGTTGAACTCTTCGCTGGCTTTAGCACTCCAAAGGCGCAGGGTATTGACCGTATTAGAGTTGTAGCCCGGAATTGGAATGTCGTAAGGTGTTCCCAAAACGGTTTTTCTGGGATCCATTGCACCCGATAGCGGCCTTGCTCATCGGTGTACGCTTCGGTGTGCCCCCAGTTTCACTTCAACGGTATATTCAGGGCGGGGAATTTCCCAGGGATTGCCAAACCGGAGCCAACGATCGGGGCGTTCCGCCTGCCAACCATCTCGAATAACCTGCTCGAAGATGCCAAATTCATATCGAATGCCGTAACCGATCGCGGGGATTTCTAATGTCGAAAGAGAATCCATAAAGCAGGCCGCTAAGCGTCCCAGACCACCATTCCCCAACCCCGGTTCGTCCTCTTGTTCCAGTAAATCGTAAAGATCGATGCCGAATTCCTGAACAACCTGGCGTGCTTTTTCATAAAGGCCAACATTAACCAGATCCTTTCCCAGTTGACGACCAATCAGATACTCAGCAGAAAGGTAACAAACGATCTTGATGTCTTTTTTGAGATAAGTTTGCTCAACTGTTTTGAGCCAACGATGCAGAAGACGATCGCGGACGGTATACGCTAACGCCATATAGCGATCGTGCTGGGTTGCCCAGTCCTGGTCCTTTGCCTGAATGTAGTAGAGATTGTCTAGAAAGGCGCGCTTCAGAGTTTCCAGACTTGTACCTGTGCGATCGTCTTCAACCTGAATTCTTACATGCTCCGTTCGCCGGATATGCTTTTGGGGATGAGGGGTGCAGTTACTGTCAGGCTGTGTTTCATTGCTGTTCATAAACTGAAGCTCCTATAAATAAGCGAGGTTTAAGACGAAAACAGGAGAAGGTCGATGAAAGTAGTTGATTCACAGGTGCTCTAGGGCTTACTTTAGGCAGGTAGCATGCGGGTGGCATCTGACTATTGACAGAGCGGGTTAGTAGTGCCAAAGTCGCAAGGATTTTGGCGCCGTTAACGATGGCGGCTACCGCCGCGCATCATTACCTTTTAGATCCACCAGCGAATTTAAGAGATTTAGCCGCTTCAGAATACTGATTTTGAGAATGTTTTGGTTGTGGCTTTTGGTCTTTTAGTAGAACGTTTTGCACAAGGGTTTTACTTCGCGTTGACCAGCCCGTTTTTCTTACTTTAGAAGTGGAAGTTTATGTGTAGATTAATTTCTTAAGGAGTTTAAACCCCTTAAAACTCTTTTGTTGGTTTGCAACCTTCTATTGAGAAATAAAAATCTCTCTTTAGGGGTACACCAAATTCATCCCTAATGCAGTACTGTTTTCAACTGAAGAGGATCCCTTCAGCAGAGATTCTCTTCAATTATGAAAATGATACAAAGCAGAAGGCTGCGGAAGAAGGTAGAAGGCAAACAGCTCTCTCCTTATAGTTTTGAATAATTTTGATAACGAAGACTGGCTTCTAAGGTATCCTCGTTAAATCGAAATTCACCTGTTTGGTTCTTGTTCGTTTTTACCAATATCAGCATCTCTTCTATGCTTGCTCTGCTGCTTAATGACCAGGGCTTACCGTATCCTGATCCGCTTCATCCCATCATTGTTCACTTCGTTATTGCAATGGTGTTTTTTCGTTCATATGCGATGTGGTGGGTTATTTAACCCACAGGCACCGTTTATTTGAGGTGGGCTTTTGGAATCTCTTTGTTGCAGCGGTGTGTATCTTTCTGGCTGTCCTATTTGGTCAGTTTGAGGCGGGATTGGCCAATCCTTACGATGCGGCAAAATCAACCCTCGATATTCATACGCTAACGGGCTGGTCGCTTTCAGCAATTCTGGTGGCCATTACGAGTTGGCGCTTTGTGATCCGGAACCGCGATCCCTTAAGAGTACCGCCCGCTTATTTAGGGGCTGCGGCATTTCTGATTTGTTTGGTGTCCTTTCAGACATGGCTGGGGACTCGGCTGGTTTGGGTATACGGCTTGCATGTAGAGCCTGTCGTTCAGGCCATGAAGCAGGGGATTGTGCGATGATTTTGCCATCCATTGATCCGTTGAAACCAGGCTTGGTGCCAATGGCTTGCCTTACGAAGCGCCGATTCACCCGCAGTTGGTGCATTTCACGTTGGGGCTTTTCATTATTGGGATTGCGTTTGATGTAGCTGGCAATTTCTTTCCCTTAGAGCGCCCAATCCTCAAGTTTCTGGCTTTAACTGCGATACGCGAAGGATTTTATGAGGTCGGCTGGTATAACGTGCTGGCGGCGGCAATTATTACGTTTTTAACGGTTGCGTTTGGCTTCTTTGAACTGATGCTGGCAAGTCCGCCGGATAATTTGAAGAGTGCCTGGGGATTGGGTACGGGGGCAACCATGCTTTTACATGGGTTGGGTGGTGTGTTGCTGTTAGCCGCGATCGTGGGTATGACGGTGTGGCGAGGCTTACAGCGCTATCGCTGGCGCAGGGATGCGAGTCGTGAGGTGCAATGGAGCTACCTGCTTGTGGGGGTTTTGATTCTGGGTGTTCTGTACGCTCATGGAACCCTTGGTTTCAGATGGGAGATGAGTTTGGAATTCACAACACAGCGGCGAACTTGATCCGACAGGGTCAGAACCCAAATGCTGTGCTGAAGTGATTCGCTCCCTTCCCACCCCGTACTATTTATCCCCTGCCGCTGTTTGTCTGGACGGTACTTAGCGCCCAATTGCTTCAGCTTTTTGCCTGCCTGCGTTAACGGGTGGATTAATTTTGTTGCTGTTTGATTTGTCGTTTGGTACCAGTATTTTTGATCCCTTCAAAGACGGCAGCCCCATTCTCTACCAGCACATGTTCTGGTTTTATTCCCATCCTGCTGTTTATGTAATGGCGTTGCCTGCGTTTGGCATTTTTTCAGAGATACTTCCAGCATTTTCGCGCAACCCCTTGTTTGGGTACCGAACGGTGGCGATCGCATCTTTTGGTATTGCGTTTATCAGCATTATTGTTTGGGTGCATCACATGTTTGCTAGCGGCACTCCTGGCTGGATGCGGCTGACGTTTATGATTACATCCATGCTGATTGCTGTTTTTACAGGAATTAAGGAATTTGCTTGGGCAGCTACCGTCTGGAACGGCAGACTGCATTTGGTCACGCCCATGCTGTTTGCGTTGAGTGGTGTTGTGATGTTTCTCTTTGCAGGAATTACAGGGGTGATGCTGAGTTCAGTTTCCTTTGATCTGCATGTGAACAACACCTATTTTGTCGTGGGTCACTTTCATTACGTGGTCTACAACACGATCTCAATGGCAATCTTTGCGGCCATTTATTTCTGGTTTCCAAAGATGACTGGGCGCATGTATACCGAGGGTTGGGGAAAGGTGCATTTTGTGTTGACGTTTGTTGGTGCCAACCTCACGTTTTTCCCCATGCATCCCTTGGGTTTGCAGGGGATGGTGCGGCGAATTTCGTCCTACGATCCCCAGTATCAAAATTGGAATATTGCTGCCAGCCTTGGTGGCTTTTTGTTGGGAATTTCGGTGCTTCCGTTTATTGTCAACGTTGTGGGTTCCTGGCTGCAGGGAAGACCGGCATCAAATAATCCTTGGCATGCCACCAGACTGGAGTGGACAACATCATCGCCACCGCCGATCGAGAATTTTGAGGAAATCCCAACGGTGACGTCGCCTCCCTATAACTATGGCAGGTCCAGCCAACAGACAATTGAAGCATCTGCTCAAGAGGAGTAATGGGTCATTATGGAAAGCCGCACCCATGTTGATGAAAGTCCCGTTCGGTTTGATCTCTGGCGGCGATCGCTGCCCCAATGGCTTCAACGGTTTTTGCCGATCGGGGTGGCGAATCGGAGGATCATCACGGCAAAGGGCTGTTTGGCTTTGTGGTGTTCCTGCTGTCGGAGAGCATGGTTTTTGCCAGCTTTTTTGTGGCCTATCTGGGACTACGCACAACCTCACCAAATTGGCTTCCTCAAGGTGTTCAACCGTTGGAAATTACCAAACCCGCTATTAATACAGTAGTGCTGGTTTCCAGTAGTTTCGTTATTTACTTTGCAGAACGGGCATTGAAGCGCCGTAAGCTGGGCCAATTTCGCTTACTGTGGCTACTCACCTCTGCAATGGGAACTTACTTTCTGATTGGGCAGGCGATCGAGTGGAGTAATCTTTCCTTTGGCCTAAGAACGGGATTGTTTAGGGCTACGTTTTATCTGCTGACGGGATTTCACGGTTTACACGTCTTTGCTGGAATCCTGCTGCAACTGATTATGCTTGCCCGCTCTTTTAGACCCGGAAACTACAATAAAGGACATTTTGGAGTTAATGCTGTGTCGCTATTCTGGCACTTTGTTGACATTATTTGGATCATTTTATTTTCCCTCCTTTATTTGTGGAGAGCTTAAAGATTATGGATTGGAGATTGCAGATTACAGTTTGTGAAAGTACGAAAAATGATCCATTTATGTGGCACTAAGTTTCCATCTAAAATCCCCAACTTAAAGTCATCAATCCAAAATCTACAATCGCTACCGCCACAACCTAACCCTAGACGGGTGTATTGATGCGATCGAAGACCGATTGTGAATGGTAATCACAATTTAAATTGATTTATGGTGGAGCGATATAACGATGAGTCCGGTGATAAGCGGTTGTCTTTTGACTTCAAGCGGCGACAGTTTCTGAAAGGGGTAGGGTTTCTTGGAGCAGGAGCAGGAGCATTTTTGGCCGATCACATTTTGCATTCAGCAGAGGCGGAAGCAACAGAAACTCACTCATCTGCTGAATTGCCACCGACAATTCAGGCTGATTCAATCGTTTCCCAGGCTACGGGAGAAATTCCGCGTCGTCCATTAGGAAGAACTGGAGTACAGGTATCGGCGATCGGATTAGGGGTGCCACTTTAGGGCAGGCAAAAGTCTGGATGAAGCGGTTCGCATTACCCATGAAGCAATCGATAGCGGCATCACCTTTATGGACAATGCCTGGGAATACAACAACCACCGCAGCGAAGAGTGGATGGGGCAAGCGTTGCAGGGTCGGCGCGACAAAGTATTTTTAATGACGAAGGTGTGTACGCATGGGCGCGATCACAAGGTCGCTATGCAACAGTTGGAAGAATCCCTGCGGCGTCTCAGAACGGATCATATTGATCTTTGGCAAATTCATGAGGTTGTTTACTACAACGACCCGGAGCTAATTTTTCGCTCAAACGGCGTCATTGAAGCACTGGATCAGGCAAAGAAAGAGGGCAAAGTCCGGTTCGTCGGATTTACAGGCCATAAAGATCCCGCCATTCATCTTGAAATGCTTTCCCATAACTATCCGTTTGACACAGTTCAACTGCCGTTAAATGTCTTTGATGCGACCTTCAAAAGCTTCGAAAAACAGGTGTTGCCTGAACTCAACCGTCGCGGTATTGCCCCGATTGGCATGAAAAGTTTAAGCGGTAATGCTGATGCAGTGAAAAAGGACTTATTACCGCTCAAGAAGCACTTCGCTACGCCATGAGTTTACCCGTTGCGACAACCGTAAGTGGAATCGATTCCATTGCGGTCCTGCGGCAGAACTTAGCAGTTGCCCGAGGATTTCAACCGATGGCTTCATCGGAAATGCAGGCGTTGCGCGATCGCTATGCTCAATATGCGGCAGATGGGCGCTTTGAACTCTTCAAAAGCTCCAAGAAGTTTGATGCAGATGAAGGGAGGATGCAGCACGGGTTTCCACCCCAGAGTCAAGCGCAAACTTAACCGACAGCGCTTTTTGAAGCTGTATCTAGAGATGGACGTAGTGTTTTAGAAAATCTGATAAAAGCATACATGAATGTTGATTTGCGTTTGGTTCTTTCTGTTTTGGGATCTTGTTTTCGAAGATCATTGCGAACGCTAGACACCTATGCTGAATGCACTGACGTTCATCTCTATTACCTGTTGGTGGACCTAAAAAGGTAAGGATGTGCGGTGTTAGTCACCATCGTTAACAGCTCCAAAATCATTACGATTTGGGCGATACCCACCTGTTATGGCAAAGTGCTGAGTGCTGAGGACTGAGTACCGAGTATGAAAACCAGTTATCGTAATGTTCTCTGCAGTTTGATTGTTCTAATCCTTGGCAGTACTGCTATATTCATCACATCACCTGTTGCTTGCTACATCCGCGTCGTTCAATTTAATTAGCAGCATCATGAGTAATCCTGTCTACCAAACAGTCATTTTAGGTGGTGGATTCACCGGCCTGTTTACCGCGTTACATCTGAGTCATCAACACTACCCTCGATCAGTGATCCTGATTGACCGAGAGGAGCGTTTTTGCTTCAAACCCTTGCTTTACGAATATTTCAGTGGTGAGATGGACCCTGACCAGGTTGTACCGTCCTACAAGGAATTGCTGAGCGGGAGCGGCGTTATCTTTGTTCAAGACTCCGTTCAATCAATTGATCTGTATCAGCGGCAAATCCAATTAGCATCAGGAGATTGCTACAGTTACAGCAATCTGGTTTTAGGCCTGGGAAGCGTTACAGGCTATTTCGGTGTGGAAGGTGCTGAGGAAAATGCCATCCCTTTTCGCACCCAGCACGATGCGATCGCTATTGACCGTCAACTCCGCGACCAGTTGCAGCGAGCCATTGAAATTCAGGATCCCCAGCAGCGACGTCGCCTGCTGAAGACAGTTATTATTGGCGGTGGTCCAACGGGTGTGGAAATGGCGGCAACGCTCGCTGACTTGGTTCCTCAGTGGTATAAGGCGCTGGGCGGTGAACCAGGTGACGTAAGTGTGGTATTGCTAAATCACGGGGAGATATTAGAAGGGGATGTTAATAGCCATCTGCGTGACACTGCAAAAGAAGCGCTCCACGAACGGGCAGTGCCAGTAGAAATTCTTTTGGGGGCGAAGGTCACATCCATTCGTCCCAATACTCTTCAGTACGAGCGCAACAATCAATCAGAGACCCTCGAAGCAGGCACTATTATCTGGACTGCTGGAACCTCCACACACCCTCTTATCAAGTCTTTGCCGATCCCCGACGAGCATCGGGATAAACATGGGCGGCTGAACGTTACACCGACTTTACAACTGCCTGATTTTCCAGAGGTACTTGCGGGGGCGATTGTGCTGTAGATTTGCAGCCTACTGACGCTAGTAATGATGAGTATGAACATCCAGAGCCGCAGAAGGATCAATCGACTTCGGTTGAAGAACACCACCCCGATCAGAAGCCATTGCCGCCGACTGCTCAGGTTGCTTATCAACAGGGATACGCGATCGCTTACAACCTAAAAACAATGGCGCTTGGATACGATCCAAAACCTGCAAAGGTTAGCCTTCGCGGAACCTTGATGAAACTTGGATTGGAAAACAGCGTAGCAAACCTCTTCAACAAAGTTGAAATTAAAGGCGAACTGGGCCACTTGATTCGTCAGGGAACATATCTGGAGTTACTGCCTACCCCCATTCACAACTTTAAAGCAACGACGGAATGGCTGAAGGATGAAGTCTTTGAGCATCAGAATTCAGATAGGGCAAAACAGGCGTTACAGGTTGCTGAAGTAGTCGGCGGTGTTGTAGTTGGAACGGTCATAGCAAGAAAGCTTGTTAAGGCTCTGTCCGATAATTCTGAACGTTGAAATTAGCGTTTATTTAGACGATTTCAACTGATAATGGTTTTCATCTGTGTAATCCCTATCTCCACTCCTAAAATTCAACCGTAATGCGCTCATTCAAGAATTACCAGTTGCCCCACCGAACTCAAACCTTCTTTGCTGATAAGGCGCTTCCCAATCCGAAGACGCTCCGGAGCGAACAACAAACTGCTAAAGATGCCCAATCTGATCCCCTGATTGCTCGTGGCTGGCAAAAGGCAACCTATATTGGGACTGCTTTACTTGCGTTTGGAATTGTAGCGCTTGTGGGTATCTTTAGCCGAAAGGTCGAACACATGATTGTTGCCGCTTTAATGCTTACTCTGGTGATTATTGGCTTCTTTGTGTTTGTTGGTCGTTAAGGCTTCTTTTAAAACAATCTTTATTGCTGTTGCATCAACTGATTTATTGAGAGAGTGGTAGTAATCCCTTTCGATCGGTTGATGCTTTTTGCTTATTTCTGAGTTTTGTATTTATCGCTGCATTGAAATTTTAGTTCTATCTCTATCAAGCAGGAGACGCGAAATTACCGTCCTGGCCTTAAATTCTAGGATCTACAGTCTTGCAAGCAACGGTATTGATAAGGAGTGAAGGTGCAAGGAGTAAAGGTGTAAAAGTGACTAGTGACGAGAATTAGACCAGTTTGAGATTTAGTGTCAGCAAAAATTCAGGAAACATGATTACCCCTTCTGCAAGCTTTGTCCGGGTAGCAAGTAAGATTACTGATAAGGTTGCAGGGCTTCTGTATGCACCTGTATTTGTCACGAATGAACAGGGGATCGTTATTACAAGTAGTGACCCCCACCAAATTGGCCTCTCATTTAGCTGGGAGAGCAGTAAAAACGTCCCTGAAAAATTTCTACGAATACCGCTAAATCATCAGGCTGAAACGGGTGAAGTTATTGTTGGTGCTCCCTCCGACGAAGGGACAATATCACCACGACTGGCTCAGGTGTTGGTAGAGCTAGTAATTAATCAAACGGCGACTCATCAGAATCAAGCACTAAACCAGCATGAGTTAAAGAATCAACTCATTTACGATCTGCTTCATGATCGTATTCGGGATGAAAACGCCATTCTGAATCGGGCAAAACAGTTAGGAATGGATCTGGATCCTCCAAGAGCCGTTATTTTGATTGATGCCGCCGACTATGCGTTGAGGGACAATTCCTCAGGACAGGAACTTCTGGAGACAGAACAGAGGCGACGAACGCAGGTTATTATTGGCAGCATTGTTAGCTTTTTCACTTACCTAACGACACTATCTGTGCGGATTTAGGCCAGGGAAGGTGTGTATCCTAAAAGCTAGTGACACCAAGAATTTGGACTTGTGGACGGACTGTGATGATATTTCTAAAGCACTAAACTGCTCTTGGGCAAATCTTGCTGCGTTGAAGCGAGCTGCAAATGCACTACTACTACGCCTACGGAGCGACACGGGAGGCGGCTCAATTGATATTGGCATTGGCCGTTACCATCCCGGAGTTCAGGGACTTGCTCGATCCTATGAGGATGCCCGCGTTGCACTGTCGCTGGGTAGTCGATTTCAAGGACATAATCGAGTCCACTGCCTGGGAGAACTGGGAATCGCTGCGTTTGTTGGTGTGGCAGATGAGGCTACAAAAGTCGATTTGGCAAAGTACTTGTTGAGTCCGTTGGATCATGAACCGGAACTGTTAACCACGCTGAATACCTTCTTCTTAGAAAACTGCTGTCCGTCTTCGACCGCAAAACAACTTCTAATTCACCGTAATACGCTTGGTTATCGGCTCGATAAAATTTTCTCTCTTACAGGGTTGGATCCGAGAAAGTTTGATAACGCGGTACAGATGCGGTTGTCGCTATTATTGCGATCGCTTCAGTAGCCACTACTCCGCTACAAACTCGTTTTACCCAGATCTGCATCCAACGGTATACAAAACTTAGAAAATAGCCATTAGACGTACTCCTCAAATCAGATTGACGGAAAAGCTAGTATCACCTTCTGAAAGAGGGCAACAAAGAGCCTTACTGATTAGCCTGTAAATAGCCGAAGGTAAACTTCTGTTAATTTTTTGAAATAGATATAAGGCTATGAAGGTGAGTCGATCGGAAGAGATTTCGGTTTTTATCGCGAATCTTAGAAATAGTATCTGGGTTTTAGGAATTCCATCGTTTCTCTTTGGAATGACTGATAGAGGTGTTGCAGCCTTATCGGATGGTTACGTGTCATTCGCAGAACTCTTCCATGTGTTTGCAACATCCTTTCTGTTGATTAGTTGGCTGTACTTGAAGCCGGAAAAAATCTGATCCTAAACAGTGCTAATCAGCTTCAGGAATATGGAGATGACTTGACATTATTTCAGAATCAAGCTTATTTGTTAGCTGCTCAATCCAGAATGCTGGAGCTGCAGCAGTATCATTTGGTGAATCAGAAATATGTGTTGCCCCTTCCCTACGTCTGTCAGATTTACCATCTGCTGAACCTGAAACATTTAGAAACGGTTCATCATCTTAGTCTTAATAACCTCAAGGTAATTGGAATCAACAGCTTCAAACCTACAGACTTGGGTGGTGCAATCAAGTTTCAAACCGTTATGGCTTCTCCTATCAGCATCCTAAAGGTTTGGAGACAGCCGATCGTTGAAGTTGATTTGATATTGCACTCTCCTATACAGTTGAACTTAGCATTCCGGTTTACAACAATAGAAAGATTGTTGTTTTATTTAATGCTCTCCCGCTCAGCGATGATAGACATGTATTTCTGATTGATATTTATAGCAACTTGAACTGGCCGAGGTTCTTATTGCAAATCATGCTGCATATGGCTTCATGCCTGACTCTTTATGAAGATTTACCGTATTTGCGTCAGTTGGCCAAGAAGAATTTAACAGAAAGAGAACCCCGTAACTCCCATGATTCAAATAAAAGCGCCAGTTGTAAAACGATGTGGCTTTTCCGAAGATTCATCGATTTGTATGGCACTCAACTAAACCAGTTACACGTATCTTCTGAACCGAAACAGATTGTTGGCGCTGAAGCGTAGCTATAAGTTAAATACCATTTCTTCCTATAGCTGTATCGTCTTTTCTCAGTACCGTTTTTAGTTTATAAGAGTTACTTCTAACGAGAGATGTAGAACGTTTGATGACTTCCTATGGTTGATAACAAAGCCCTTGCGTCTTATCACTTACTGGGAGGAAACAGACTATGGCTTATACGGATGAGCCACGAGGAAGAGTTGTGGAAAGAGGAGCAGTTGTTCCAGCGGTTGATTATCACGATCGCGTTCGCTGGGGTCCAATTATTGCTGGTTTAGTTTTAGCAATTAGCAGTCAATTGGTTTTAAGCGCACTTGGAGCGGCGATCGGTCTAACCAGCCTTTCTGGTTCTAACGCACCTCGAAGCGATGCTGGGGATGTTGGCTCTGCGGTAGGTATCTGGTCAGCCATTAGCCTACTGATTTCACTGTTCCTTGGTGGCTGGTTGATGGCTCGTGCATGTGGGCCAATGAAACGGAGTACAGCACTGTTAAACGGAGCCATTTTGTGGGCGACAACGTTAGCAATTAGCGCATGGCTACTATCTACCGGGGTATCAGGTGCATTTGGCATTGTGGCATCCAATGCAGGAGAGATCATTCGGCAGAGCGGTATCACTCCGGAGCTACTCCAAGCCCTGTTCCCAGCCCAGGTGTGACGGCTGAACAAACCCGTGATATCGCCGGTAATGCTGCCAAGGTGGGTTGGTCTTTTACCATTGGTTCTCTTTTGGGATTAATTGCTTCGATTCTCGGCGCGTACGTTGGTACACGCAATTCACGCACTGAAGTGCAAAGAGTCCCAGAAACCTATTAACTAAGGAATGGGAACTATACGGAATTCCGCAAGGGAGGATTAATTGAAGACGCACCGCGTCTTCAATTAATCCCCTCAAACTAACGCACCCTTGTTCAACTCCGTATTAGATAAATACAGTTGTGAGGGCGGGTTTGACTGAGATTTATTGATACAAGCAAGAGGATGTCTGAAACGTATGATTGGCAGCGGATTAGTAACGGATGGAACAGATAGTTGACGGTTTCAGCTCGACACTACCATCCGATTCATCCGTTTTCTACCCATTGCTAATTGATTCGCCACTTTTCAGACATCCTCTAAAACTCTTGGCAAAACTCGTCCGTACAAAACTTGGCGGTTATTCAATCCACGTTTCTGGGTTCAACTGTTTGAGCCTCACCATTTCTACGTCAGAATTGCACCACCCATAAGCCGTCGATAGCGGTAGTCCAACTCTTCTTTGATTAATGTCCATCGGCTCAAGGTTTCATCTTTGGCAATCACTTTCTCAGCAGCTTGCCGTGCAAGTTCCAGCACCTCCTGATCCTCTACCAGGCTGGCTAAAGCAAAATCTGGCAACCCAGATTGGCGCGTGCCAAGAACTTCTCCTGGACCACGAAAACGCATGTCCATTTCTGCAATAAAAAGCCATCCTGAGATTGCTCTAGTACTTTCAGTCGTTGGCGGGCGGTTTCTGCTTTAGAACTACTCATCAATAAACAAAACGATTGAGAACCACCACGACCAACGCGACCCCTTAACTGGTGCAGTTGGGATAGGCCAAACCGCTCGGCATGCTCGATCAGCATGACTGTTGCGTTGGGTACGTCTACACCTACCTCTACGACGGTTGTGGACACCAGAATTTGGCTTTCATTGTTGCGAAAACGGTTAATTGCGTCGTCTTTCTCGGCGGACGTCATCCGACCGTGCAGTAAACCAACCTGAAATTCTGGAAATACGCTCTCTTGAAGTTCCTGGTGCTCATCGATCGCCGACTTTAGATCCAATTTTTCTGACTCTTCAACCAGGGGTAAGACGACGTAAACTTGCCTTCCCTGAGCGATTTCACGTCGAATCAAGTCGTAGGCCTGCATGCGTTCTTTTCCAGACAATACGGTGGTTTGTATGGGTTTACGACCCGGCGGCAGCTCGTCAATCTGACTAACATCCAAATCGCCGTGTAGGGTCAGTGCCAACGTACGAGGAATAGGAGTTGCGGTCATCGTCAAAACATGAGGGTTCTGGCCTTTCTGCTGGAGGCGTGCCCGTTGCTCGACACCAAACCGATGTTGCTCGTCGATCGTTACCAGTCCCAAACGTTGAAAATTTACTGTATCTTGAATTAGCGCATGGGTGCCCACCAACAAGGGAAGTTGACCCGTTTTAAGCTGGGCGTGAATTTCCCGACGCTTAGCAGTTTTCGTTGATCCGGTCAGCAGCTCTACTGGCAGATGCAATAAATTAAACCAGCTCACCAGTTTGCGGTAATGCTGTTCTGCCAAAACTTCTGTAGGTGCCATCATTGCTGTCTGGTAGCCAGATTGAATCGCAGCCAGCAGCGCAATCACGGCTACAACGGTTTTTCCAGAACCCACATCGCCCTGAACCAACCGATTCATCGGCGTTGGCCTTTGTAAGTCGTTCAAAATGTCGTTTACAACTCGCTGTTGGGCACTTGTAAGCTGAAACGGCAGGATCCTGTAAAACTGGTCGATAAGCTGCCCTGTGGGAGCCAGAACGGCACTTGATTGGGCTTGCTGCTGCGCTTTACGGCGTTTAAGTAGGCCAAGCTGGAGGTAGAAGAATTCATCAAAAACAAGCCGACGCCGAGCCGTTTCCAAAGCATTTGCGTCGGGTGGAAAATGAATATTCGCGATCGCATCTTGAATTCCCGCAAGGCCATACAACTCTCGTAAGGCTTGAGGAAGCGCTTCTTGAATTTGTTTGACAGCAGGAAGTGCTGCAATAACCGCTCGCCTCACAAGATCAGCCGGAACACCTTCTGTTAATGGATAAATAGGCACGACTCGTCCAACTTTCAGCGACTCAATAGAATCCTCTTCGTGCTGCAATACCTCAATTTCGGGGTTTTCCAACGTTGTGCCATATTTACTGCGTTTAACCAGACCCGAAGCAGCGATCGTTGCGCCGGGAAGGTAGAGCCGCTTCTGTTGCTCCTGCCAACCCCGACTGTTGTAGCGGCTACCCGCATAAAAACGGCTGAGTTTGATCTGACCGCTGTAGTCTTTGACAACTAACTCCAGAATCGTCAGTTTGGAATTGCGGGGGCTGGTAAAGCAGTTGCAGCGCTTAACTTTTGCAATCAGGGTTACGGTTTCACCTTCTTCCAGGTCACGAATGCTGACCTGACGGGCATAGTCAACATGATCACGGGGGTAGTAAAAGAGCAAATCCCGAACCGTTTGCAGTCCCAGTTTTGCAAGTTTCTCGGCGCTTTTGGACCAATCCCTGGCAGATAGGTGAGAGATTGGTCGAGGGTGATACGGGAAGATTGAGCGGTGGCAGGTGCGGGATTAGATACGAGAGGCGACGTTTTGGGGATTTTAGCTTGTGGATTTTAGGCTGTGAATTCTCAACCTTCTCCTGGTTCCCGATCTCTGACCCCTGACCCCTGGCCCCTGATTCCTGGTTTCCCTGCTCCTCACACACTTTCCGCATCTGATGTAAAAACCGTCTCGTGTCGGCTACTAAATGCTGGCGTTGGGAGAAGGTGAGGTCAGAATAAGCGGTGAATCGTGTCGCCATTTCCCGCCACCGGAGTTGATCCTCTTCAATCAGAGTGGCGGGAGGATGGTTGAGCGCAAGACTGAGAAATTCGCTGAAGCGATGCCGTTTGCCCTCCAGATCGTTGAACCCTCGATCGGCTTCGACGGAGAGTGCTTTTGCAGGCGAATCCAATCCGGGTGGGCTGAAGCGTCAGGGGTTGGAAGTTGGGAGTCGGGAATCATAGCTCCTAATCATCTGTCCAACTGGAACGCCAGGCGGCTTGGGCTTCAGCGATCGCTTGTTCCCGCTGCTTTTTCTGATAATCGCGTCCCAGGGTTTTGAGCCGCGCCAGCAAGCTGCGAATATGGGTGCGAGCAGCGGTTAGGGCGGCATTGGCAAACTCTATCTCAGGGAGGCGGAGATGGACTGCAACAACATGCACAACCGACTGGCCCTTTGTCTCTTCAATCCGCTCCTGTTCTGCAATTATTTCACCTGGTGCTTCAACCAGTAAGTTGATGAGATTGGGAGTGTTTCCCCCTACTTCCGAGGGATCTGCTTTGGTGGCCACTTCTAAAACGGGTTCTGGCAGTTTTCTCGGTAGAACTCCTGCCTGTTGCAACAAGCGGTTTGCAGCATGGGATGCGGTCTGCAACTCCTGGACGATCGACGCTTCTAAATCCTGCTGCCACTGCACTAGATGGATTGGGGCCAACGATTGGGGAGCTTGATCGTCCTTCTTTAGGGACACCGTTGAATAAATAGCGGTAGATGCAGTAGTTTCTTGGAATAGCTCAGATGGATCTATGATCTCCACTGATTCTGGTAGCTCTGGCACGATCGGGAAATGTAGCTGGGCGAGCAATTCTTCCTGCGTTTGGTGCGCCAGATTGCGAAGTGTTTGTTGCAGTTGCTGACGCTGATTGTAGGACAGGTCAAGAAATCGCTCAGGATATCCCTGCGTACAAACGTGATAGCTAGCAAGGATTAGCTGTTGCCGAACGGCCTGCCCTAAACCATTCAGATAGTTTGAATAGGCACTATGAAACTCATTGGCCATTGTTCCGATCGCCCGGTCCATCTCGGCCAAATCTTGCTTGATGCGTTCTACTGAACCAACCATAATTTCATGCTACTGGAGTCAGAATCAACAACGTAAGAAGTCCATTCTACTCTCAGGACAGCGGATAGGAGATGGGCGAGAGGCAATGGGCAAGAGGCGAGAGGCGACAACAAAAACTATTACCGATTACCCATTGCCAGAGGCCCGTTACCCATTCCCACAGCCCATAGCCCATAGCCCATTGCCCGTTTACCCATTCCCCATTGCCCATTGCCCATCGCCCCTGGCCATCAGGAAATCTTCGGCAAGATTTTATTGCAAGAACCCTACTTTTTAAGGATAAAATTAGCCCGTTCACTGCGTATTGCGCTTTATTTGATGACATCTGTACGTCCCTTGTTTGGGAAGGGCGATAAATTTCCGTTTTGATGTTGTAGCGAAGGAACAGGGAAACTCAATGTTGAAATCCATTACTCTTACCGTTGCAAGTACTCTTACGATCCTGGCAGCTATGCCTGCGGTCGCGATCGCGCCTGGTTTTCAACAGTTGAAGACGTGCCAGGGCTTTACCGCAACAAAATATCGAGTGAACGCTGACCAACTCCGTCTCAATATTGGTCAACGCACACCAACGGGTTATTACATTGACTGGAGAGTTAATCAATATAATGCCTCTGGCTATTGCTTTGTAACGAACCGCAATGCTACAACTCAGTGGGTTGTGCGAAGCGGTCCCCGTCCAGAACAGGTGAGTAGCATTGGCCCAAATGAGAGAATCTTTAATGGTTTACCCGGCTATGGGAATGTGATTGTGAATCGGGGACAGGTCGCGATTGGCGACAAGCAATATTTCCTGGTACGCCCAATCAACACAGGTCGTTCCTATAAATGGTACGCCCGCTGCGCCAACAATAGCGATCAGGTGTATGACCACACGGGTAAGTATGTGGGATACGACAGACGGATGACAGTCATGTTTCCTTACGTCTGTGAAGTTAGCCCACTCAAGCCAAAACCACCAGCACCGCCTCGCCCACCTGTGAGGCCACAGCCCCGGTAAGGGAAATTATAGCAACGTGCTGAGTGCTGAGGACTGAGTGCCGAGTATGAAAACCAGCTATTGTAATACTCTCAGCAGTTCGATTGTCCTAACCTGTAGCAGTGTTGCTATAGCTGTCGCCACAATTGTTAGGACAGCCAGCTTATCTAAAATGAGCTAAATGTAAGGCTTTCAGCCCTGACACCTAACACCTAACATCTGACCCCTACTATGTATACCCCTCAAATTGTGTAGAGGTGCGGAGTGCATTGAGAGTTTTCTCTGCGTTCTCTGCGCTTCTGCGGTGAGTTGCATAGGTTGTTTCACGATCTTTCTTTAGATATCGCTATTCAAGTTAAAAATTGAAAGCCCAGCAACGGCCATTGCGCCTGCGATCGCAGAGGTTATGGCTGAGCTGAAGACAATTCAAACAGCCACCAGGCGGCGATCGCGGCGGCTTTGCGGGTAGCTTCTGCCTGCTTCTGTGCCTGTGCTTTTAGTTCCTGCAAGCGCTCTTCGGCTTCTTGCCGTAGCCCTTCAACTTGCTCTAATGCTTGCAGTCGGATCAGTTCAAATTGATCGACAACTTGATTAGCAACAAATTGGGAAATATCTTGTCTACTGCTGAGAAGAGTCGTTAATGTATCCCGATTCAGATTACGCAGATGATCGCCTAACGTTTCAACGCCTTCCTGAGACAGGTTTAGCAAGCGTTGTAAATCGGTTTGAAGGCGATCGTAGTCAAGTTCGGGAAGTGGAAGCGAGTTGAGATAGCTGCGAATTTTTTCAAGAAGCGTCTCTAGCAAATCTTGAATCCGCTGCTGCATCGCTTGAAACTGCTCCAGAAGCTGCTGGCGAACGGTTTCTATCTGGTCAACAATTTGACTTGCTTCTGCTTCAGTCAGATCTCCACGCTGAGCGAGCAAGGCAAGTAGGGTGGCGCGATCGTAGTGCGATAATCGCTCTCCCAGCTGCTCTAAGCCTACCTTCGGGTCATGCAATAATAGTGTTAAATCTCGTTTGATTCCTTCAAGATTGAATTCATCTTTGTCAGTATGGTGCAGGTATTCTTCGATGTTGGCCTGGAAATCTTCCACAAAAGTTTGAGTGCGAACTGCCAGCCGTCGAGGTGCTTTGCTGAGCGTATGGCTCAAGTAATCAACATGTTGTTTAGCAGCGGTAGCAGCTTGTTTTGGAGAATCCAAAAGGCTATCCCATGCTTTCTCAACTTGAGTGGCAATTTGTTGAACCCGTTTCTCCGATAGATCTTGTCGTTCTTGAAGCAAGCTGACGATCGCTCGATGGTCGAGCTTGGGCAAATAGTTGTATAGGTTAGAAGATTCCTGCTTAGTCTGCTTTATGAGCTTTTTCAGTTGGCGCTGAATGTTACGAGCAGTGGGCTTTTGATCCAGATCACGCAGGTAGGTTTCAAACTGATGCCAAACTGCCTCAGCATCTGTTTTAATTTTTGCTGCAACGTTCTCACTTCACCCAAGAAACGGAAGGATGCTTTCTGAATCTGCTCAATCAGATTTTGGATCTCTTCCTCGGTTAAGTCCTGACGTTCCTTTAAGGGTTGAATGAGTGTGTCGTAATTCATCTGACTTAAGCAATCGAGGAGATGCTCCGCATTCTCTTCGGACTGAGTTAGTAAAGTTTCTAACCCGGCCTCAACTTCATGTTGTAGCTTTGACGGGTTCAAATCATCTTTTGTGCCGTATGGATATAACTGGCAAGGCGATCGTGAAAAGATCGTTCTCGTTGTTGCGCGATCGCCGTCTTGATGTCTGCCAGTAAAGATTGCCGCACGTCGTCTAACTGGTTAGCGATTCGAGTAATTTTCTCAGGCTTCAAATCATTTCGCTGCTTCAGCACGTCCTCAAAATAGTCTCGATTGAGGCGTTCTAGCTGCTGCCTAACCAACTCTGGATCTGCATCTGGGTCATAAATTACTTCCCTAAACTCCGATTGGGTCGTTTTTCGCTTTAATTGCCAGAGGTGCGCGGTTCGCAGGTAGTTTTCTACATCCAGTTGAATAATGTTTATTGGATGGTCAGACGATTGTTCATCATTTCCGTCAGAGGGAGCAGCTATTCGATTTTGAAACAGTTGAATTTGGCTCAAAATCCGATCTGCATCAGCTTCAGGTAGGTCTGCTCTCTTTAGCACCGCACGGGTGAAGGAGCCAAAATCGGCAGGTTGAGATGAATTAGATTCCGCTACCTGATGTAGTCTGGAGTCCAGTTCTTCTGATGTTAGGTGAATAGGATCAGCGCTTTCCAGGAACTCAATCAGCGCCTCGTTTGGCTGTTGGGACTGCCCAAAGACCTTCTGCCAAACCCCTTCTACCAGATCCACAATTTGATGAATGTCTTGCGGGGAAAAATCAGTGCGGCTTTGGATCGCATTAACGATCGATGATCGATCAACCTTACCCAGCAGTGTTTTTCCGGCAAACGACATTAGCTCTGAGTTGGTGAGCAGGTTTTCCAATTCTCCCTGAATTGTTTGCAAATCCAGTTTGGGCAGCGAAAGATTCTGTAAATACCCCTTGAGAATGGTTTGAATGCTGTTGGCATCAGATGCTGTAGACGATTTTTGGGACAACGGAAACTCAGCCTGAGTTGGGCTGATTTTAGGAGAATTTGTTGCAGAATCTGATAAGCCACAATCGGTGGACAAAGAAGGAATGCGTAAAGGCGCAGACGCAAATTTTGGTTCAGTCGATTGTTGTTGCGGTAGTTGTGGCGATTGACTTTGTTCTGGCTGTTTGTTGGCGATGGAAGTGTTTGAATCCGTGCGTTTGAAGAGGCTACTGACGGTAGACAGCAATCCGCGCAATCCTGAAGTGAGTAACTCCACCGCTGAACCCAGGAGAGGGCTAACCGTCGTTGAACTTAACCAGATCACAATGAGGTAATAGGCTGACCAGATGACGACCCCAAAATTGCACCCACAACGGCATCATCAACCAGGCTCAGCTTAACAGCGAGGAAACACGCGAGAAACAGCACCGTGTTGACGGTCAGCAATATTCCCAGCCCGATCGCAAACCCAATCTGATTAACGCCTATACCAGATCCGTCAGAATCAGACTGTTCCTCTGGTTCGTCGGGTGGCTCTTTCTCCTTCGTTGAGGGGTTTCTTAGCAGCGGTCCTAGAACAGTAATTCCGATCGCAACTCCCAGGTTCGTCAGAAGTAGCTGAAAGGCAAACGCCATCATCAACCCAGCTAGCAGCGTGACGAAAAAGGGAGGGCTGGAAATTACTGAAAGATCGCCACCAACCACCGACCACCTACATCTAGCTCAAGATTTATAGCGATCCTAATTTGGGTTGTGAGTATTTGGGTTGTGAGAAGGAGTTCCACTGGAAACCGTCTCACAAAGCGCCTTATCCTTACAAATGTTTTAGGACTGCTGTATGTATGGTAATTCTAATGAAGCGGTAAGTATTCCTCCTGAGGGGAGAAATCTAACGAGTCATTCAACTAACGCTTGATGAGTTATGTAATGTCTGAGATTAATCGTCAAATTCCCGATTATTTTCTCAAAAAATATGTTTTGCCCTATCGGTTTATCCGTACTCAGGCAACAACGATCGATCGAAATCGTGTCCATCAATCGGAGCTGGATAGCGTCTCTATTCGAGTGCTCAATTGGAATATTGCCAAAAACAATCATAACTCTAATTGGCTGAATGATTTCTATCACATCCTTGAGAAATACGAGCCAAACCTTATCATTTTGCAGGAGGTTCGATTAGGCACAGATGCAGAACACGCCATCCATCTTCCAGATATGAGTTGGAGTTATGCGCCTAATTTTATTGATGCTCATCACAATGCCTATTCTGGGATTCTTACGGCAGCAAAAACAAATCCGCTGACTAGTCAAGCGATCATTACCGATCACCACGAACCTATCATCAAAACACCAAAAGTTTCGCTGGTGACGGACTATTCCATGATTAACAAACAGGAAAAACTTCTAGTTATTAATAGCCATTTTATTAATTTTGTGAATTTCAACAAATTTCGGGCACAGTTGCTGCAACTGGAGATTACCCTTTTACAGCATCAGGGTCCAATCATTTTTGCAGGTGATTTTAATATCTGGAATTGGACACGAGCCGCACTTTTGGATGAAGTTGCAGCCCAATGGAAACTACGCTCTGTCTCATTCATGCCTGATGACAATAAGAAAATAAAGCGCTTTCTTCTTTCTCCGCCCCTTGATTACATTTTTATCGGGGATTAAAACAAAAAGAACAGGTGCGAAAGTTTTAGACTATATTTCGTCGTCTGACCACAAGCCAATGATGGCAGAATTTTCCTATTAATACCCCTTTCATAAGATAACGAGTAGATGCTTATCGACAGCAGCATTCTGACACTGTATAGTGCAGCGACGGTTCTAGTTCATCTCCTGGGGATTGCTAACGCTGCCCATGCGGTTATGAATGTGCGTTCCTCGCAGGGAGCGATCGCCTGGAGTATTTCATTAATCACCTTTCCCTGGTTTGCCATTCCCTTTACTGGATTTTGGGAGAAATCAATTTCATGGCTACAGGGAGGCGATGCGCTCAGTCTTTTCTCAACACCGGGAGCTAGTTCGCCAAGCTTATGGTGAATTGATGGAGTTTCGAGCTGACCTACCGGTTCGATTGGCTTGTATGCAGAAACTTGCCGAAACGCTTGCGGTTATTCCCTTCACGTCGGGAAATTCGGCTGAACTGCTAATCGATGGCAAAGAAACCTACGAGGCAATGTTGAAGGCGATCGCAGCAGCGACGGACTATATCTTGCTGCAATCCTACACTATCAATGATGATGAGGCCGGTGATACCTTTAGAAAAGCGTTGATTGCTAAAGCGAAACAAGGGGTTCGCATTTACGTTCTTTATGATGAAATTGGTTCCAAAAAGCTGACTCCTGCTTATGTCCGATCGCTTCAGGACACGGGTATTCAGGTCAGCGGATTTCGCACAACCAAGGGAAGAGGAAATCGCTTCCAGCTCAATTTCCGCAATCATCGCAAGATTTTGGTTGTGGATGGGGTGGTTGCATTTGTTGGTGGACTGAATATTGGTGACGAGTACCTGGGTAAGCATCCCAAGCTCAGCCCGTGGCGCGATACCCATCTGATAATGCAGGGGCCAGCGGTGCAGCGGCTACAGGTCTCCTTCCTGCAAGACTGGTATTGGGCAAAGAATGAATTGCTTGACGTTCAATGGCAGGTAAAGGCGGACTGGAAAACCAATGCAACGGCGCTGATTCTGCTAACTGGTCCCGCTGATTCTCTACTGGCCTGTAATTTGTTTTATGTGAATGCCATCCATCAAGCCCAAACTCGCCTCTGGATTGCCAGTCCCTACTTTGTGCCGGATGATTCAACCCTTACAGCAATAAAACTGGCGGCCCTGCGTGGCGTTGATACACGAATTATTCTCCCCAATCGGCCCGATCATCTGTTTGTCTATTTCTGTTCCTTCTCGTATTACAAGGAACTACGATCGGCAGGCGTAAAGCTCTATCGCTACAGACAGGGCTTCATACATCAAAAAATTATCTTGATTGACCAAGACATTGCAGGCGTTGGAACCGTTAACTTAGACAACCGATCGTTCTTCCTAAACTTTGAGGCAATGAGCTTCATTGCAAACGCTGCTTTTGTAGAAAAGGTTGAAACGATGCTGTGCAATGATTTTGATGCCTCAATTTGCGTTGATTTTGCTGAATATGACGAAAAGCCAATTTGGTTTAAGTTGATTGTACGAATCTCGCGACTGTTAGCTCCTGTGTTGTAATGGGGGAATCGAGAGGAAGAAGTCGGAATTAAGAATTGAGAGTTAAGAATTGAGAATCGAGAATTAAAGATTAACGTTTTTAAGAGTTCTGAATGCTTTAAATCCTAATTCTTAATTCCTAATTCTTAATTTTTAGTTTTCAATCGCTTCCTTTGCTTTTTCGGCTTCATTGTTATCTTTTTCCTCCTGGGCAAAGACGCTAATGCGTCCGTCTCCCTCAATGTATGCCTTCTTTACCTTGTTGAGACTTGGTACGCCCTGCTGACGAAGCTGGCTCATCAATTCACGTTTACTGATGGCCCCCGTTGCATATTCTGCTGAATAATTTCGCCATCTTTAACAAGCAACAGTGGAGGCGGGCTGAGAAATCGCTGTAAGGACGGGAATTTGTGGCTTAACCAATTGAAGAGGTAGCTCCAAAAATAATGGTTGCGGCTAGAACAAGGCTACTGGTAATTGAGGAATCGCTGGCTGTCAACACATCCTGGGAGGCGGTGGCAATCAACACAACCACAAGCAAGTCGGAGATGCCAACGCCCCCAACTGGCGACTCGGAACGACGCGCAGAATCCCCACAAGCACTAGATAAACAAGTGTTCCGCGCAGAATTAATTCGGCAATGGATTTGTGAGGTAACAGAAGCTGCTGCCAATCAATTTTGAACAGTAAGTCTTGAAGTAATAGGTCTTGAAGTAATGTATCCATGAATGGCGTTAATTGCCCTCGTTACAGATCCTTAATATCAACGATTATCGTTTATTGAGCTTTCAGTGGCTTTTGAATGGGGGAATAGGAGAGAAGGAATTTGGGAATCAGCAGTGGGGGCAGAAAGCGATTGAATGATTCTTTCAACAAAACCCAGTCTTTCGACTGGGAACCTAAGGAGAGAATTCACGAATCATTCAATGACATGCCAAAGGCCCACTAGAATGACTAACCGATCGCAGAGAACGCGAAGAAGGCAAGCGCCACAGTTATAACAGCCGCAGCAACTTGAAAGGTATATTGTTGGCGTTCCTCAGATGAGGGATAGGACGCTGCATAAGCGATCGCCTTGGCCGATTGACTTTTCCTTAGTTGAGTCTTGTTAACAGGATGCATTTTTAACTCATTGGTAAACTTATATGAAATAAATGTAACAAAACGTTACGTTGACGCAATAGCTTTTAAGGTTTTTGTCGTGGATAGCTACTGCAGCATGCCAGGAAGTGCTTTGGAATGTCTGGCTGCGCTCCCAATGAAGATGAATGTAAGAGGCGTGGAGTGTAGGAAGGTGCCATCCTTCGTAGGAATGGGAAGTAAGGGGAAGGGGTGATTGGGGGATGAGGGATGAGGATGGGGATGAGTGAAAATTCTGAATGTTGAATGTTGAATTTTTCCCAACCCCTGACCCCTAATCTCAAACGCTGGAGTACCTGACTCCTGAGTTAAATGGGAGCGATGAAATTCATGTCCCCAGGCGATCGTTCCCTCTGTCAGCATTACTCCATCCTGCACTGCCGTTGCCTGTCGGTATCCCAACGTCAACCGTTTTCCCATGACTGCGGTGGTTGGAAGCACGGCGACCATGGGAAACGATCGGGCTTCGAAGTCAACAATTTGCTGACAGAGATACATCAACCCACCACACTCTGCATAGGTTGGGACTCCAGCCTCTATCACTTTTCTCACAGCATTTCGGGCAGACTCATTTGCGGTCAGTTGTTCCGCAAACATTTCGGGAAAACCACCCCAAAATAAAGCCCCTGGATGTCATCTGGAAGGGTGCCATCGGTTAAGGGACTCCAAAAAATCAGTTCGGCTCCCAGTTGTTCAAGCAGGTCCAGGTTATCGGCGTAGTAAAAGCTAAAAGCTGGGTCACGGGCGATCGCCAGTCGAATTTTGGATGTTGGATGTTGGATGTTGGATTGCTGTTCGAAATGGGAGTCGGGCCAATTTGTTTCTACTTGCAGCAAGGGCAGTAACTGTGACCAGTCAAAACAGGTTTCTCCAAGGTGGGCAAGCTGTTCGATCAGCGGGTTCAGGTTTGCGAGTTCAGCGGTTGGTACAAGACCCAGATGGCGATCGGGAATGGTAATTGAATCCTGGCGACGCAGTGCTCCCAAAATCGGAACGTTGATTGAATCAAGTGCTGACTGAAGCAGCTCCAGATGGCGATCGCTCCCAACTCGGTTCAGGATCACTCCTGCCAGCTGAAGACGCGGATCAAAGCTATGGTAGCCATGAACGAGGGCGGCGATCGAGTGAGACATGCGGCTGCAATCGATAACCAGCAGCACGGGGAGATTTAACAGTCGTGCGATGTGGGCCGTACTTCCAAAATCAGCAGAACCGTGCCATTTAGTCTGGGAGTCTTCCAGAAAAGGGGTGTTCGATTGATTACGGATTTTTGCAATCTGAATGTCCTTGCTGGCTCCATCAAACAAACCCATAACCCCTTCTATCAGGGCATGGGTTACATCTCCGGTGTGAAGTGCAAAGCAATGCTGAACGTAGGCTTCCGTGGTTAAAATAGGATCCAGGTTCCGGCACGATCGTCCCGTCACGTACTGGTGAAACATGGGATCGATGTAGTCGGGTCCCACCTTAAATGACTGGATTTGATGGCCGCGTCGGTTTAGGGTTGCTAGCAGCGCAAGTGTGATAGTTGTTTTGCCAACCCCACTTCGTTCCCCTGCAATTACGATCGACATTTATAGAGGCAAGAGGCAAGAGGCAATGAGCAAGAGGCAAGAGGCGGTAGAAAACGTCCTTACCCATTGCTCACTGCCCATTGCCCATTGCCCTTCCAAACGGTCTACCAACTATCAAACCTCTTCTAATCAAGCACTTTGAGGATCTGGGCCGTGACTTCCATGCTCTCTTCGTAAAGCACATCCCGGCCCCACCGCTGCAACTGCTGACTCAGCATTATTTCTGCCCGTTGGTCTGCTAAAGACGAGACCTGGTGAACGCGTGCAGACTGAGCAGCACCACCTGACTCCATCCGCATGCAGCCCGTGGTTTCGGAGCAAAGAATGGTGTTGCAGTCAGCATTGGGATTGGTGGAACCGAGGCTTAAGCCAATCATGTCTCCCAACACATCCCCGGCAAACACCGGGACGCCCCCAATTCTGCTTTTACAGTTCGATTATCGTTGGTAACGAGTTTAATGTGGTGCAGGTCGTAGTCGCCCCGCTCCAATTTGTAGGAAACGGGCGTCCACTGTAAGCGACTTGCAAGCCAGCCGAGATACATGAGCGCCTGGGTTGAATTGCCCTTTTCGTAGTCGATCGTGACTCGATCGACTTCCTTAAGTGCAGCACGACGCTCAGGAGCATCAAATGCTTCAGCCGCGAGTTCTTGCCAGGAGGCCAGTCGAGACCAGTTGAGGTCTGCAACATGGATCCCATCATCCATCAAGCTAAGAAGCTTCAGTAGCTCCTGTTCTGGTTCTTGGAAACGGCTGGAGTCTACAATTACTGAATTACAGAGGCTACCAACCTTTCTGAATAGTTCTAGTTTGGGATCAGGGGTTGCTTTCCACCAAAGAAATTTGGGTAGTTCACTAATAAGCAGGGATGAAACCAGACTGCTAACCCGTCCGAGTGCTTCCTCGGTTCCCTTGAGCGTGATGTATTCACAGCAAATCAAAGTGCTTTGAGTACGCTTCTGAATCGGGCAATAGGCTGAAACTTGAGCAGTAACCCCTTCATCCTCTCCTACGGTTGGAAGGAGGGAGATAATCCGACACGGGTTCTGAGTGGCGATCGCGTCAGCCATGGCTCCTGCAGAGCTTGCGGTGGACTGAAATGCCGCAGCAGTGCCTTCGGTCGCTTTTTCAACTTGCTTTTGGGCGACGGCTTCGCGCAGCTTATTAAGCAGTTCAGGGCTGAACTTCCCGTCCGCTGATAACCCATATTTCTTCTGAGCGGCTCTTACCGCTGTTTCCATTTGGGGACCATAAATTCCATCCAATGGACCGACATAAAATCCCAACTCTGATAAAAGCTGTTGGTTTTCTTCCGGCTCGTAAACGATCAGCGTAAATGTGGCAGCTCTCATTGCTCCTGTATGAGAGCCATCCTCATTCGTCGCGTTGTACATTTGCCAGATCTGAGCCAATTCTGCCTCAATCTGACTGAGCGATACATCCTTCGGAGCCTGTAACGAAACAAGAGGGGCAGATTGAGTAGCCATAAATTAATAGTTGGTGGGTATGAGTGATGAATGGTGAGTGATAAGTTTGCAATTTTGGATGTCGATCGAGGCTAAATTCAACATTCAAACCTTAAGACTCAAACTCTAAGTAAATCTTTACAGTCTTCTCCAGCGGCGACCGTCGCGGTTGATCAACATTTCGGCCTCGGCGGGTTCCCAGGTTCCCGCTTCGTACTGGGGAACGCTGGCGGGATTAGCGGGAGCATCCCAGGCTGCAAGAGCTGGAGTAATGGCTCGCCATGCCGCTTCTACTTCATCGGCGCGGGTAAACAAGGTTTGGTCGCCCATCATGCAATCTAGCAATAGGCGATCGTAAGCTTCTCCACCTGAAACACCAAAGGATGCGCCGTAGCGGAAGTCCATTTCAACCGGACGCGTGCGAAGGCTGCTTCCCGGCATTTTGACCTCAAACCGCATCGCAATTCCCTCGTTGGGCTGAATCCGGAGAACCAGAACGTTGGGGTTTGCCTGTTGAGCGGCGGACTGGAAGATCAGGTAGGGGACTTCCCGAAATTGAATGGCAATCTCAGAAACCTTCTTAGGGAGCCGCTTTCCGGTTCGCATGTAGAACGGAACTCCCTGCCAGCGCCAGTTGTCAATCAAGAACTTGAGGGCAACGTAGGTCGGGGTTGTGGAATTGGGATTGACTCCTGGTTCATCTCGATAGCCCGGAACCTGCTTGCCTTTCATCCAGCCTGCTGAGTACTGCCCACGAATCGCAGACAAATCTAAATTGTTTACGTCGGCTAGATGCAAAGCCTGGAGTGCTTTCACCTTTTCCGTCCGAATGCTGTCTGCATCAAGAGAGTTGGGCGGCTCCATTGCGGTCAGGCAGAGCAACTGCATCAGGTGGTTTTGCACCATGTCCCGGAGGGGCCCGGCGGTTTCGTAGTAACCAGCCCGGTCTTCTACGCCAACGGTTTCTGCTACTGTGATTTGCACATGGTCAATGAATTGACGGTTCCACAACGGCTCAAAGATGGCATTGGCAAATCGGAATACCAGGAGATTTTGAACCGTTTCCTTGCCCAGGTAGTGGTCAATCCGGTAAACCTGGTTTTCTTTGCAGACTTCATTCACTACGCGGTTAAGGGTTTGGGCTGAGGCGAGGTCACGCCCAAAGGGTTTTTCGATAACAAGACGGCTCTTGGTAGCGTCGTCCAGCATGCCTGATGCACCCAATTGGCGAATCGCTTCTGGGAAGAACTTGGGAGCAACGGATAGGTAAAACACCCGATTTCCTCGCGTTCCTCGGGTTTTATCGATTTCTATTAGAAGCGTGTTGAGCTTTTGATAGCTTTCTGGATTGTCGATGTCACCCGGACTGTAGAACAGGTTTTCGGCAAAATCCTTCCAAATGTCCTCACTGCCAATGCCGTCAGAAAATTCTTCAATTCCCTCGCGCATTTGCTGTCGGAAGTAGTCATGGGTCCATTCACGACGGGCAACCCCAACAATGCAGGTTTCCGGGGATAGTTTACGCTCTCGCCGCAAATGATAGAGGGCTGGCACAAGTTTTCGTTTTACCAGATCCCCAGAGGCTCCATAGAAGACGATCGCCGCTGGCGGTGGAGTTCGTTCTTGCTGTAATCCAATCCGGAGAGGGTTTTCGAGAAGAGTGACCATAGGTGGGAAAGAAGTAGGTGTCAGGTGTTAGGTGTCAGGTGTCCGGGGTTATAGAGAGACTAGGCGATGGGGAGGACAGACGCGCTGTTAATCCCTAATCCCTGACCCCTGACACCTGATTCCTCTATACGGCTGCAAGCCGTTTCACTTTGTCTTCTAATGATTTCATCAGAGATTGAAAGGGCTGAATGAATTTATCGATACCTTCAACCAGAAGTTTGTCCATAATTTCATCCAGATTAATATTGATGTCAGGATCCTTGAGGCTGTCGATTAGTTGGTAAGCCGTATCGAGGTCTGTTTCGATACGATCGCTGACGTTGCAATGATCGGCACACGCTTCAATGGTAGAGGGTGGCAGCGTATTGACTGTATCCGGTCCTACCAATTCATCGACGTACATCACATCACTGTAGTTGGGATTTTTGGTGCTGGTGCTTGCCCAAAGCAACCGCTGGACTTTGGCACCTTTATTAACTAACGCTTTCCAGCGATCGGTTTGAATAATTTTCTTATACTCCTGATACGCAATTTTGGCGTTAGCAATGGCCACTTTCCTTCAACGGCTTTTAGCTTGGCAGCAATCTCGGCGGAATTGGTTGTTTTGATTCGCTCCTCAAGCTGCTCGTCAATCATGGTATCGATGCGGCTGAGGAAGAAGCTGGCTACGGAGGTGATCGTGCTGATGTCTTCGCCACTAGCAACCCGCTTCTCTAGCCCACGAATATAGGCCCAGGCGGTATCAATGTAGCTCTGAACCGAGAACAGCAGGGTGACATTGACGTTAATTCCTTCGCTGATGACTTGCTCTACCGCAGGAAAGCCTTCAGGTGTACCGGGAATTTTAATCATGACGTTTTGCCGACCGATCACCTGGTAGTAGCGACGGGCTTCCTGGATGGTTGACTCGGTGTCACGGGCGATCGTCGGTGGAACCTCGATGCTGACGTAGCCATCCAGTCCTTGCGATGATTCATAGACGGGGCGGAAAATATCGCAGGCATTGCGGATGTCCTCGAAGACGAGCGATTCGTAGATTTCCATTAAGGGCTTATCTGCCCTGATCCCCGCCTCGATGTCGGCATCGTAAATCTTGTTGCCCACAATCGCTTTTTCAAAAATGGCCGGATTTGACGTGATCCCGCGCAGACCCCGCGTCTCGATCATAGTTTTCAATTCACCGGATTGGATAATGTCGCGGCTCAGGTTATCCATCCAGATACTTTGGCCGATCGCTTCAATTTCTAACAAATGGTTGGTAGCTGGCATTAATGCTTCTCCTACAAGTGATATTAGTCATTAGTTACTGGCCGTCGATCGTTGATCGGAGGTTACAGATTTTAGTGAAGGCTCTTAGCAAATGACTAATGATCAATGACTAATAACCATTAATTCTTTGTGATCAACTTCTCTTCATTTTCCCGTGCCCGCTCATGGATGAAGGATTCCACCAGGGCAACATCTTCCTTGCTGCCAATGATGAGAGGGGTGCGGGTGTGAATTTTGTCTGGAGTCACATCCAGAATGTCCTGAGTTCCCGTACTAGCACGTCCTCCTGCCTGTTCAATCAAGTAAGCTAGCGGAGCCGATTCGTAAAGCAGACGCAGTTTACCCTCTGGCTTTTTCAGCGTGCCGGGATAGAGAAAACGCCACCCTGAAACAGAATCCGGTGAAAGTCGCCTACCAGCGCACCGCTGTAGCGGGCAGTGTATCCTTCGTGGCGATGGACGTAGCGAATGTAGTCCCGAATTGAGTCATCCCATTGCCAGAAGTTGCCTTCATTCACGCTGTAGATAGGCCCGTGCTCAGGAACCTGAATGTTTTCGTTGGAAAGAATAAACTCACCCAAACTGGGATCGAGGGTAAAAGCATGAACCCCTCGACCGATCGAGTAGACCAGCATGGTGCTCGGTCCGTAAAGGATATAGCCTGCGCCAATTTGTTTCCGTCCGCTTTGCAGCAAATCGTTGGCTGCCCCATCCAGATCATCCCCTTCCTGCTGACGAATCGCAAAATGGAACCCACATTAATATTGGTATCAATGTTGGAAGAGCCATCGATCGGGTCATAAAGCAAGGTGTAGCGTCCGATCGGGCAGTTCTCTGGAATGTAATAGGGCTTCTCCATTTCTTCCGAAGCCAAACGGCAAACAGTGCCGCTCTGTTTAAAAACGGAAATGAACACCTCATTAGCGTAGATGTCCATTTTCTTTACAGATTCGCCCTGCACATTTACATCGCCCGTAAAACCAAGCACTCCTTCCATTAATCCGGCTCGACTCAGCCGCCGAGCGATTAGCTTGCCGGCTAGCGCAATACGATTCATGAGCGCACTCAGATCTTGGGCACCGGCAGAGAAGCTCTGAAGTTGCTGGAGGACGTGGCGAGAAAGTGTAGTGCAGTCGCGATCCAGCACAAGTTCCTGATCCAGGGGTGGATAAGTATCAACCATTGTTTTTCCTCCCTGATAATTAGGCAAACCCGGAAACTCCCAGGTACAGATGCCTTGTCATTCATTTACTATCTTAGGGAGTCAACATCAAATCGACAGGGAACTTTAGGTCATCTATAGAAATGTGCCACCAAATTGTGTTGTGGCGCACGTTCCAATCCATCCAGGGCTAAATTTATCCCTTAACTTAAAAATCCTTCCATCATAATAATGCTCAATCTCGAGATGGATTGGGAATTCTACACAAAATGAATAGTGCGTATCTTTCGTATAAAAACATCTCAAGATTGGTGATACTACTTTGATGTTTGTGCTACGTTCGTTTTGAAACTTCAGGTTATTTTTAGAGTCTTCCGATCACAATCATTAATCGAAAATCAAATGACGAGGATAGTTGGTTTTCCAGCGCCGTTAAAGTTGTTTACCTATAGTTAAATTTCAATTCTTCTTATTGACTTATTTCTATTGACTCAAACAATCCAAATTCTTTTGTCTCAATCCCTTTTCACTCGTTCTCTAAGATTTAATCCTCCAAGATTGCGGAATTTCAGTATGCTTAATGGTGACTATGGCCAGTAAAACAATCACATTCCGCTTTCCTGAAGACATCATTGAGGCAATTGAGGCTCGTGCCAAAGCGACAGGAAGCAACCGAACTGCGGTGACGACAAGAACTCCAAAGTGAACAGGAACTCGTTGGACGATCGCTACACTCCACGCAATCTTCACAGACCACACAGTTTGAACAAAAGGCAAAACTGCTAGATCAGGTCCTTTCAGCGACTCCCGACCTGTTTTTTGTTCAAGATCAGATGGGACGGTTCACCTACGTAAATTTTGCAGGTGCGCGAGCATTGGGGTTTGAGCAGAACTATTTTCTTGGCAAAACCTGTTCAGATCTGGGGCTTTCCCAGGAAGTCAAAGCATTATTTTCTGCAAAAAGCGAGACGGTATTTACAACGGGACGGCCCATCAATGGAGAACTGTGCATCCCAACGCTCCATGAAACCAGAAGCTACGATTACATTCTCAGCCCGGTTCAGGGTTAGCGATGGCAGTATTGAGGCGCAAGAAATTGATGATGATAGAGTGAACCGAGAATTGCAGCGATCGGGCAGCATCATCTATCAACACGTCCTCCGGCGCAAAGACGGCACAGTAACACCTGTTGAAATCAGTAGCCGTTTAATTGAATCGGGAAACCATCTTGCCATTCAAAGCTTTGTACGGGATATTGCTTCCCGTGAGAGGCCAGGGTTTGGTGGGTGATAGGTGGTAGGTGGTAGGAGAACTTACTGACTCAGATATATTTCTCGATTCGCGGTATCCTGTGCTTTTTCATGGCTGTTTCTAACGGCTGCTGACCCAGCAATGCGCTGATGAATTGATTGTTGAAGTTCATGCGAATGGTGGGCAAGTTTTCTCCTGCTTGCCAAATCGTTGCATAACGGGTTCCTTTGACGAAGGGAGCATATAGGGAATTTTGATCAAACCCTAGTTCTGTGATGACCGATCGACGGGCAGGTAAAGCTAATCCTTGCGTTGCCCAGGCTTTCATGCCGTTCTTCCCGGTCAGGTAGGCGATCAATTTCCAGGCAGCTTCTTTGTGTTTTGTTTTGTGATTCATCACATAGGCAACGGTAAAGGCCATTGTTCCTGGTTTGCCGTTGACGATCGGCACCTCTGCCGCACCAAAGTCGAGGGCGGGAAAGGTTTCTTTGAAGTAGGGGATTGACCACGGACCTTCGATCACCATTGCAGCCTTTCCTTGGCCCAGCATTTCGCTGCCCCAGGTTGCACCAACATCGGTGGGTTGGGCAGCGGTGTGATCGCGACGATATTGATCAACGACCAGGCTTAACCCTTTCAAGCCATCGGGTTCGGCGAACATGGCATAGCCCTGTTGATTGATCAGCCTGCCGCCAAAGGCTTTAATCATAAACGTCTGTCGGGCTAATTCTGGTGCCATGCCAAATCCGTATCGATCGGGCTTTCCATTCTTATTCTGATCAACGGTTAACTTTTTGGCGTCATCCAGTAACTCATTCCAGGTTTTTGGAGGTTGGGCGATATTGGCAGCGGCGAAGGCTTTTTTGTTATAAAGCAGCGCCAGGGTAGAAACGTCTTTGGGTAAGCCGTACAGTTTGCCATTGTATCTAAAGGCATTCAGCAATGATGGCTCAAAGTCGGCAAGATTAAACTCCGGTTTGATGTAGCTATCCAATGGCTCTAGCACTGCATATTTCATCAATGCAGGGGCTTCAAATGCATCTAAATAAAACACATCGGGAGCAACGTCACCAATCAACCGAGTTTTAATGACATCCATATACTCGCTGTTGATGACTTCGTATTTGACTTTAATCGTAGGATTCTTGGCTTCGAAGTTGCGAATGACGTTTTCTAAGAGCTGTTTTTCATTGGGGTTGCTCTGCCATCCACTCAGCCGAATTGTAGTGGTTGGTTCAGCCTGAACCGTGGGTTCCTGATAGCGACAGCCCGGAAGCCCGATCGCCACCATTGCCAGAAAACCAATTCCGATCGCGTTTAACCCGATCGTTCCCGCTTTGGATTTCATGATAATTACCTATAGTCCCTCTGTCTCCAAATAATGGCTGACCTCTACATCTTTACGCGCAATCAAGAGAACGTGGCAATGCTAGACGCACAAATAGCTGTGATGGGTTTAAGATTTATCTACAGTGAGCTAGAACGACAGCTTTTGAGAGTTGAAGTGAGGGAGTACAGGTTAGAACTGGCTGAGGCTACAACGGTTCTTGCGCGGATGAAGGGGCAGAGGCAACCGGGATGATCGCATCGATTTAGTAGGGAGGATCAGCGGGACCGTCGTAGCCACACATTCCTAAGCGAGGCGAGTTGACCAGCGGCAATGGATCGCCGTAGTTGTCATGGGGATGGCTTTTTGTATGCTCGTCGCACAGTGTCCCCTCTGTCTGCTCCTCAATCAGGCATTCCATACACAGGTGGGTTGCGGGTTTGCCGCATTCAACACAAGCGTATTCTGGCGGGTTGTTGCGCGCCATCAGCACGATCGGTTTGGATGTCAGGGGTTTGCCTTCGCGCATCTCAACGCATTTGACGATCGTTTCTGACGAGGTACCAAAATCGTAGATGTGCGTCAGTTCGCCTTCATCCTTAAATATATCGCTCAGTTTCCGCCGTTTTCCCACTTCTCGCGCAAACCCACCGCCTAAAGAAAACTGGCTCATGTGTCCGCAACACTCCAACCAGATTGCCCGCAGATAGGTATCAAGATCCTGCAATGTTTTGGAACCGCGCATCTCCAGATCGAGCCAGAATTCATTGCTATAAGCATCCTGAATTCGCAGGTGATAAAGCGATTCGCTGCTGCCTTTTTACTCTCAGCCATGGCGATCGCCTCTTTGCGTTGTGAGCAGGTTGCTAAATGTTTGGTCACGCCTGCTTTGGAAAGCTCTTTACCACAGTAGGTGCAGGTTCCCTTCGATTGCTTACGAGCCACGATCGTGCTCCTATTGTTCTTTCATCTTTAATAATTCTATTATCTCCCAATAATTCAAAGCTGTTGCAAATACAGCAGTTGGGTTTCCCAGAAGTGTTGAAAGAAAGCTTAAGACAGAAAAAAAGGGGGCAGAAAGCACTATTCTGTCCCCTATTAATTGAAAAATGATGTTTGATGTTATCGTCGTTTCCAAATATTGTCAAATCGCTCCTGAAGCGACTGTCGCCGAGTGACTACCCGGTTTTGAACACACGCTTATTCTTTGAAATCTGGCTGACGTTTGTGCTTGATGAAAGCTTGACGAGCATGAGGGACCGACTTTATCGACTCAATCACTGTGGAATTGATGTGGATATTTCGACCGTTTCTAAAGCCTGTAAAACCAGGCAAGGGGAGAATTTTTGCCGCATCTATGTGGAATTGCTCGAACAGTTGAAGCGGCGACACCCGGCAACAGCACAAATGCTCGTTCCGATTGATTCAACGGTAATTAGCTTGACGAGTAAATTGTTTTGGCAACAGGAATATCACCAAGTTAAATTGCTCAATGGCATCAACTTGACGCAGGGTAATCCAACGGAATGTTTGATTCATTTTGGACAGGGACATGACGCTCGTTTTGCCGAAATGCTCAACAGTCTGATTCCCGAGAACGGCGTTGGGGTCATGGACCGAGGCTTTGCCAGTTGGGAATTGCTCGACGAACTCAGCGCCACGCAAACACGTTTTGTTGTGCGGATCAAAAACAACATGAAAACTGAACTTGCCCACCAACGCTATCGGATAGTTTGGTTTTGTGATGTTGAAAGTCGAAGTGAGTTTCGCTTAGCCACAAATCTGGATCAGATGACGAATGAAGAGGTCGGTGAAATCTATCGCAACCGATGGCAAATTGAGATCCTCTGGAAGTTTTTGAAGATGCATCTCAAACTTGACCGCTTGATTAGTAAAAATGTCAACGGTGTGACGATGCAAATCTATATGGTGTTGATTGCGTATTTGATTCTGGAGTTGATGGAAATCCCGGCGTTTTATGGGCAGCGATTGTTGGATAAGTTTCGCTATTTGCAATTAGAATGGAGTCGCCGTTGCTCCATCGTTCACTGGAGCTATAATCTACTGCCCAGCACGCTTGTTAGATGAAGTATGAAGTCTTATGGCTACATTCAACACTTCTGGCTCTATCCCTTATCTAGCCGTTGTTGATCCCTCAGAAACTTAAGGCTCTCTACTTATAATTTCAGCTTGTAAGATACCCCTATCCGGACTAACTTTCTCCACTTCGGAGTTATGCCGATCGTAAACGGACCAACTCCCTCATTTCGCCCTGTTATACGAAATCTTCGCGGACGAACTCCCTGACTCCGAAGTGATACCGACTGAAGTGGAATCGCATTGCCAATGTCAGCCGCTCTATTAAGATTGCGAGCGATCGCATTGCTAATGTCAGCGTTGCATTAAGAATGTAAGGCCTTGCAGTGGCATTGCGATCCATTGCAATGGCTTTGTAGGCGATTGCATTGCCAATGTCAGCCACTCCATTAAGATTGCGAGTGATCACATTGTTAATGTCAGCCCTTGCAATGGCATTGTGATTCGATGCAATGGCTTTGGGGGATGATCGCATCGTTCGCCTATTTATGCACCAAAACAGGTACGCGCTTGTAGGCAGGGGTGCCCGATCGCTCATCTATTTTTGCCTTGAAGATCACATTTACTTCGGGATAAAACATTACTGCTCCTCCCTGACGCACCGCTCCATAGATAACTTCCACATTTTCCAGTTTACCTGCATCACCCTGCACCATTACCCGCTCATGTTCCTGCAAACCTACACCCTCGGCATCGTGACGGTTCATCAGAATGCAGTTGCGGTGAGGCATGCCTCGATAATGGTCATCCAGTTTGTAGACAACGGTATTGTGTTGCGAGTAGCTGCGTCCAGTCATTAACGCCACCACAACACCTTGAACTGATTCAGTAACCCCAAAATCCTGCGGCTTTGGCAGGGTCAGCGTTGGCAGAGGAGTTGTCATCATCATGGCTTTACCGGAGGGAGTCTTGAACGTGGAAACCGGTAAAAATTCTGCCGGAAATGGTGAATTCCTCATGGGTTTCGTCGATGTCTGCCATCTTTTCGTAACCGGGAATGCATTGCGCAATCAGTTGGCGAACGTATTTTGTGTCTTGCAGTTTGCGCCAGTCTACGGGATAGTCACCGTGAATTCGATGGGCCAGTTCCGTGAGAAATTCCACTTCCGAAATCAGGTCAGCGTTTTTCAGATGGGTTTTGCCTTCACTGTTTAGCCGCACAAAGTTGTTACCCGATTCCACCGTGGTTTTGTGGGGATTTTCAAACCGATTCAGCACCGGAATGATGATGGTGTTTTGTTTAGCTAATCCGTGAAAGTGTCCTAAATTGGGCTTCGTCGCCACGTAGATAATCGTTTCAATGTTGCCCAGTGCCCGTTTAGCCTGTGCCGAATCTGGATTGGCGGCATACAGATTCCCCCAGACACAGCAGCGTATCGACGTTGCCTGCCTCTGCCGCTTCAATCAGATGGCGAGTGTGATAGCCTCCCTTCAGATTGAGCGATCGCCCCAGCAGTTTCTCCAGCGCTGTCCGAATTTCATCTTTCAGCTTCACCGTGACGCCCATTGAGCCAAACCCCTGCACGTTGGAGTGTCCCCTTACAGGCATGACGCCCGCCCCTTCCTTACCCGCATTTCCCGTCAACAATGCTGTGTTGGCAATGCTGTAGACGTTATCCACGCCATTCACATGCTGCGTAATGCCCATTGCCCAACCAAACACCACTCGCGAAGAATTGCCGATGATGGTTGCTGCCGCTTCAATCTCTGCCTGAGAGACGCCACACGTAGTTGTGATCGTTTCCCAAGACGTTGACTGCGCTTGTTCGACGATCGCTTCCCAGCCTTCCGTATGCGCTTGCAAAAACGACCGATCAATCAGATCCTTCTCGATTAATGCCTTTTGAATGCCGACGAACAATGCCACATCGCTACCGGGAATGGGTTGCAGGTAGAGCGACGCAATATCCGATCCGGTGAATAGCGACTTAACCGGAAATGCAGGCGAACCAAATTTGACTAATCCAATTTCCATCACCGGATTAATCACAATAATTCGGGCACCCCGATCGCGCAATTTGATCAGCTCATTCATCAACCGGGGATGGTTGTAGCTGGAATTGGAGCCTGCCAGCACGACGCAATCCGCCTGCTTTAAGCTCTCTAGACTGACAATCGACGTATTCGTACCAAACATTTCCTTCAGCGCTGTGGTCGAAGGGGCATGGCACAAATCCGAACAGTCCGCCAGATTGTTTGACCCCAACGTGCGCATCATTAGTTGCAGTAAGTATGCCGCTTCATTGGACGATCGACCGGAACTGTAGGAAGCGACCCGTTCTGGCAGTTTGCGGAATGCCGCTTCTGCAATGGTGTAAATCTCTTGCCAGGAAATGCGCTCGTAACGGGAACTGCCCGCCCGCAAAATGACTGGAAAACTGAGCCGACCCAGGCGATCGGCTTCATAGGATGTCAGTTGTTGCAGATTAGAAATGCTGTGTTGATCAAAAAAGTGGGTAGAAACAGGCGGTTGCAGTTCCGCCGAAATGGCTTCCACGCTTTTCATGCAGCGTTGCAGCTTTTCTCCCTCTTCATTGGTAAACCCCCTTTTTGTCCCCCGTTCCCCAGGAGCAGGAGAGACAGGCACTTTTATGAAACAGCGTCTTCCAGAGAGCCGGACCTTCCGGTGACAGGGTATGCGTTGCCCAATATCCAATGACCGACGGTCCCCTCCGATATCAGGCGTTTTATCGTTTGTTTCATGGTCTGGCGGAACAGGTTGGATATTCTGCTGCGAACGATCGATGTTCATGAGGCTGACCAGGTTTCTATTAGTGCTGCTTGATGTCGTTTATTGTACGATTTAGAAACAAGAATTACAGGAGCCAGAAGGTGGATTGCTAGTGTATGCGGTTACATCTCAGCAAACTAATTGTTGGACTTGAAACCAGCTTTGGAGTCGGAGTGCTGCCCGTTTATGCCCAATTTTCCGATGGTCAGGTGGGGCCTTGGTTGAAGCATTGCGTCAGGCAGCTCCCAAACCGGGAGATCGAATGACGGGTTGTATAGTGACTGGCAGGTGCAAGCTCAAAACATTCCGCGTTGGTCCAAAGCATGTACTGGCAGAGAGCTAAGCCCAGCACAATTTGAAGCCAGCCCAAGTACAGCCCGAGAAATTATTGCTTGTGTCATGCGGGATGTGTTGCGTGATGAATACCGCGCCAGTGGTAACAATAGTTCCCTGGCAGTGCGGCGAGCTGCTGCCTGGTGGATGACGGGTGATCCAAAGCGCTATGACAGTGGAGACACCGCGACGTATACGCAACGAGTCTTAAATTTTTACCAGCAGCAGAGCAAATCCAGTTCTACTCAATCGACACCAACCCAATCTCAATCTCAGATTCAAACTGAAACTCAGGGTCAGACGGCGTACGATCGCTACATGGTGGCAGGTTACGATGCAACAAAGCGGAAAGACCACTCTACTGCGTTGCTTTACTTTAAACGGGCATTAGATGAACGCCCGGACGATCCCTATGCGTTGAAAGCGATTCAGAATGTTGAGACATACCTGAAACCCGATCACAGTCAAGCTCCAGTTTCAAAGTGAGCACACTCCACTGCAACAGCAGCACCGATCCCTCCCCACAGGTAATTCTATGAATCGACTAATGCAATGGTTGGTACCCGGCCTGATTCTCTTCCAAGCTTCAACAGTGTTAGCCGCAGACTGGGTAAACATCGCGACCAATTCGGTTGGCGATCGGTTTTCTGTTGACAAAAGTTCGATACGCCGTAATGCAGAAGTCATTCGGTATTGGGAGTATCGCAAGTTCTCCCAACCCAACAATGCATTTTTAGCAGAAACCGTCGAACAACCTGTCTATGAAATCCTGATGAATTGGTCTGTAGATTGCAAAAGTCAAGTCCAGCGCCTGAGGCAGTTGACTGCTTACACCAAAGGTAGAAAAGTGATCCAGAAATTTAGCTATGGCGATTCCGGTAGTTTGGCCCAACCTAAACCGGGAAGTAGCGCTTATAAAGTCCTGGATTACGTTTGCAAATTGCCAGAATAGCGATCAAGCGGATTGGGTCTTTTGCCCAAAAATGTGCATTTCATATCAAGAAAAGAAGCAATCAAAGCATACTGCATCTGAACAAAACTCGCTGGATGTAATGAAGTAGAACTTAAATTAAGCTAGGATGCGTGTCAGATATCTGTTTTCCTATATGTCCTATGTCTGTAACCAATGCGCGACTGACACTTGAAGAATATCTCAGTTATGACGATGGAACAGATACCCGATATGAATTGGTGGCTGGAGAATTAGTTGCAATGCCACCAAAAAGCCCTCAGAACCTTCAAATTGCCCTATTTCTATTGACCCAGTTTTTTCGATTTGTTCCACTCAATCGATTAAGCAACAAAATTGAACTGGTAGTGGGTGGTTCTCGTACAACCACTCGAACTCCGGACTTGATGGTGCTTACCGATGAATTGGTGGAGGTGTTGCGATCAACATCCCGGTCTACTACTACGCTGGATATGCCATCCCCTTTGTGAGTTGTTGAGGTTGTGTCTCCTGGTAAGGCAAATGAGGATAGGGATTACCGCTTCAAACGTTCTGAATATGCTGCCAGAGGAATTCTGCCCGTACAGGTAATTTATTTTCTGGAAATTTCCTAAGCTGTTGCGATCGCCTGGGTTCCATTTGTGCTGCCGTTGGTGCTGCTCCCACCCGCGCTGGTTACAGGTGATGATGGTTCAGTTGTGGATGTTGATGATTCACCGCGCAAACCTTTACGCCGCTGGTTTTGGGAACCCCACCCGCCATGCCGTATTCCACACTGCTCTTGCCGTATTTGGTTGCAACCCCTAACAGCATGTGTTCTGCCATATCGGATAGTTTGCGTTCAGTATCTAGCATTTCTCGATAGAGTTTATCCAGGCTGGAGAGCGCACTGTTATAGGCATTCTCCTGAGCCGCATGGTTTCGATCAATGTGGAAAAAGACGGTAGGGTTAGTCCTTCACCGACATTTAAATTGGGATCTATGGAATTCATGCCAGCCATGCGGCGCACAGCTTTTTCTAACACGGGAGAGGTTCGTTTTCTGCGGGCCATTGTGGGTTAAGGTGTCATTCAATCAGGTTGATATTCTTCAGGTTAAGAAATTTTCGGTGGGAACAACCTGAGCAAATTCTGGTAAATTTCCGATCGCTTTTGCTACAAAGCACGAATGAGCAGGAATGCGCGATCTACTGAAACGAGAAAGCAATCCGCAGTTTGAGAAAGCAAAAAGCCTGTTTGCTTGTGGAAAACACCAAAATGAATGCGCGATCCACTGAACTGGAAAAGCAAACCGCAGTTTGAGAAAGTAAAGAAGTTTGGTTGCTTGCTGAATCTACTGAAATGAAGAAGCAAACCATAGTTTGAGAAAGCAAATAGGCAAAATGAGAAAGTAAATGGCCTTTTTGTTGATTGCAACAATCATCAAGAGCGATCGATCTCGGCTCCCAAAAGGGACTGAAATTCTCAATCCAGCCTTACAAAAGATTGGGGACAGAGGATGAGATTGAAGGATCAGAGGGCATTGGTAAAGAATGATAGGTGTTGGGTTTCATGCTTCAGCCCAACTTAACAGATCGGCGATCGGGCTGCTTGGTACGGTAGGAATAATGTTTCAGCCAGATGACATCTCGAACTTGGCCAAGCAGTTTTCTTGGGCGGCTTTCTATTGTTAACTGTAGATGCTTAGGACGTATGTACTTAGTATCTCATTTTACACGTTTTCCGTTGGTGAAGAATTTGTGAAGCTAGCCGCCTAACTTCTTTTCTGAGGGCTACTATACAGAGCAAGATCTGCATAACTACCCGAATTAGGGGTGTTATGTAGACTTAGATCTGGATAAGATCCCAATCAGGGTAGTTATACAGATCTCAAGTCGCATAAGATCCCATTTTTGGGAGTTATACTGACAACCTTCAGCCTATATCCCCGATAGAGAGCATTATCTGGATTTAATTCTGTCTAACCACCCCAGATAAGGTGTTTATCCAGATTAGAGAGGCTAAGATCAGTCTAAACAGTAGTTAGGTGTCTTTTTGTAAGGAGAATGCACCGAATAGGTTGTTAATCCCTGTGAAATCTTTCCTGTAGGACAGTCGGGAGAAATGCTAACAACGTTTCCAAAGGGATTTTCCAAAAGAACTAGGATCTAAAGTAAATGAAGAGTATGACTTTTCCTGAAAAGGCAGAATGGGATGGCGGATTCAACAGATGTCTTATTGAAACTTTGTGAGCAGAGATGGGCTGAGGTGAAGCAAGCAGAGGATCAGAGATCAGCTCTAAGTAACATTATTCTTCTTATTGCTTCAGCTATAGTAGGAATCTTTACTCAGAAAGGACTTGATAGGAACAATCTTCCGCTATCCATGCTGCTTATTTTTCTGGGAGTTTATGGAGCGATCGGTGCTCGCAAATATCGAGAGCGCATTCATTACAGCTTGTCAATCATAAAACTCTATCGTGATAAGTTATATCCTGATGCACAGATTGAAGCACTGAGGATTCAAGCAAAGAATTTCATGAAAAGCGTCACCCATTTATGACAAAAATTTATCCTAATCAGCTTTGGGTGGCGCTTCATACATCAATTGCTATCGCTGGCTGCATTCTCACAATTTTCATCGTAAGTTTATGATGAAGAAACTTAGGACTAATACTGAAGACCATTCAGACACCTAACAATTGCGGTGCAACGGATCGACTGAAGCCGCTTGGTGAGATGCAAAGACCCTGGCAACCGCTGACCGCAACCGTTGGGCTGCTTCATATCCTCTGTAGGGACGTACTTGCCAACACCTTGGTCAAGCACTTAACCTAAGATAGGCACTGGTCTGCTAAGGAGTGATGTGTAAAATGGTTGCATCAAGTGGATGAGAGCCGATGCACTGCCTCGAATGTGAAAGTCAGCCGGTCGTCAAAACGGCAAAGTCACCCTGCGAGATGGTGTCGTTGTGCAGAAGTATGTGTGCAAAGTTTATCGCAAGCAATTCAACGACCGTACTGGCACCCCGATGACGCGAGTGCAGACCGCCTCAACGATTGTGACATTGGCAATGAATGTCTGCACTGAAGGAATGGGGGTACAAGCAACTGGGTGGTGTTTTGGTAAATCTCACTCTACGATCTTGCGCTGGAAAATCGGTTAGCCAACCAGCTTAGTCAATGGTCGCCTGCTGCGCTAGAGACAGCAGACCTTACAGTCGAGGGGGATGACGTTTACACTCGGGTGGGCGAGAACCTTCCCCCAGTGATTGCGAAGGATGGACGATCCACTTCATCGAACGAGAAACGCGCTACTGGATCGCCGCACAAGCGGGACAAAAACGGGATGAATTATTTCGACAAGGGACCAAGGCGGCATGGGCATGGGCATCTGCTGCTGCGTTTATTCGTTGGTTTAGCGATGGAGAACGGCGCTACGGCATCATGTTATGGCAACTTGCCAGTGTAACGCTTGCTTCTGGTGAAGCTCATCCTGATTATGGGCGACGCAAAGTGTGGCGTGAGGGGTTGGAGGTCGCGATGAAGATTAAGGGTCACAAGGTCAAAAGCGGGTTGAGTGGGTGAAAGTTGAGCATCCGTTTACCGCGATTAGCCCTGAGCATGAAGTCCATGCCAATCACAATGAGGCGCACAACAGCGCGTTGAGGCGACGGGCGAGTGCCTATCGACGGCGACAGAATTTGTATGCCAAGCGAGTGGCCGCATTACAACGAGTGGTAGACGTGCAGCGGTTGGGGCATAACTGGGTAAGCCCCATCATGGATTGAAAAAGATACAACTCCGGCAATGGTAATGGGATACTGTGACCGCCCGATCTCGATGCTTGAATTGCTGACCAGGCGAGGCTTCGCCTCCCTCATCCGTTAGAAGACCAGTGCCTCCGCTCAATCTCAATCAATTCAGTCAAGTAATTAAATTCAGGAAATAGCTATGAACCGCGCTCAGATAATCACCGCAGGTGGAGCGATCGCCTTGATGATAGGAGCTACCGCCGCACTTTCAAATTCAAATCAAAATTCTGGTTCAAGTTCTGCTCTGGCGGTGCAGTCAATCTCGATGTTACCTGCACCCTCACCTATTGCACCGTCCCCAGTACAACAGCCTGCTTCTTCTCCTGTTCCATCTCCTCTTACTCAATTTTCTCCTGCCCCTGCTCCATCTCCTACCTACTACAGTCAGCAGATCAGAACCTGTGCGGGAAATGAGAGCAATGCCAATTTTCGCGCCTATCCCAGCCTTGACTCTCGCTCAGTGCTGGGGTCGTTGACTATGGGCAAACTGTCAGCCTCACAGGACGAACAATTCAGGGTGATGGGGTTCTTTGGTATGAGGCGATCGCTCCGGCGCTCGCCCCCAGTCCCGACCCCGGCGCACAAAATCGACTGGAGCCGAATCAGGTCGGCTGGATTGCCTCGTGCTTTGTGAATGAGTGAGTCAACAAGTGAAAGCAGCAGTGTGGTTTCAAGCGTGATGATCACTGCTTCACCGACTGCCTTACCGATCCAAAGGACTGAGCACCCCACGTCCTCCTCGATTCAAAACATGCGTGTAGATCATGGTTGTTTTGACATCCTTGTGTCCTAACAACTCCTGCACAGTGCGAATATCATAGCCATTTTGCAAAAGATGCGTGGCGAAACTGTGGCGAAAGGTGTGGCAAGTCACTCGCTTCTCAATCTTTGCCAGCTTCACCGCATCCCGGACTGCTCGTTGGATGCCTGTTTCGTGCAGGTGATGTCGTCGAGTCACCCCACTGCGTGGGTCTTGCGACAGGCGATCGGCAGGAAAAACATACTGCCAAATCCACTGACGATCGGCGTGAGGGTATTTGCGCTCCAGTGCAAACGGCAAGTAGACCGAGCCATAGCCGCGATCGAGGTCTTGCTGATGCAGCCCTCTCACGCATTGCAAATGCGCCTGCAAGGGTTCAATTAACCGAATAGGGAGCATCGTCACTCGACTTTCCTTACCTTTAGTATCGCGAATTACCAACTGGTGTTGAGCAAAATCAATATCCTTCACTCGCAACTGCAACCCTTCACTCAAACGCAACCCGCTACCGTAAAGCAATTGCACGACCAATTTATAGACCCCATACAGATGAGCGATGACACGCTGCACTTCCTCTGGGGTCAAAACAGTGGGCAAATAGCGTGATTTCTTTGCCCGAACTGCATCCACCTCCACTAACTCTTGTTGCAGAACAACCCGGTACAGAAAAACAATCGCATTGAGCGCCTGGTTCTGAGTAGTGGATGCAACGTGTTCGGCTACAGCTAAATGGGTGAGAAACTGCGTGACTTCCGCTGTCCCCATCTCACTGGGATGCCGTTTATTGTGAAACAGAATAAAGCGGCGAATCCAGTAAACATAAGTTTTTTCAGTGCTATAAGCGTAATGCTTGACCCGGATGGCATCACGCACCTGGTCGAGCAGCTTTCGAGGACGAGGTTCCAACATTGAATGGTCAACACCCTTGTATAAAATATATCTAAATAGTATAGGTGTTCTACTGAAATCGCTAGGGCGGATATACGGAACTCTGCTGTAGATCCCCCTGATTGAGGCAGATACACAGCAGCCTTGCTGTAGATCCCGCTCTTTAAGGTGGATCTACAGTGAAAGATTAATTTATTCACCCAATACGGGGGATCTACAGAATTACTCTGTACAATAAATTGTTAATCCGACAGCGCTGTATAAAACTTGACACGATGTGCTAAAATCTGCGAAGCGCTACGGATTAACAACCTCGCTGGAGCCGACATGCGGAGGTGAATGGTTGAGACAAAAGCTAAAGATTGTCTGTGAGGCTAGCCGCCCATCAACAACGGTTGCTGGAGGCGGTATGAGTCAATCTGGTGCGGCTCAGCTCGATCATTAATCCGACAGCGCTGTATAAAACTTGACACGATGTGCTAAAATCTGCGAAGCGCTACGGATTAACAACCTCGCTGGAGCCGACATGCGGAGGTGAATGGTTGAGACAAAAAGCTAAAGATTGTCTGTGAGGCTAGCCGCCCATCAACAACGGTTGCTGGAGGCGGTATGAGTCAATCTGGTGCGGCTCAGCTCGATCATTATGCCGCTGCGTTTGGTCGTGTTGACACTAGTTTAAATCGTATCTGTTAGAATTCAGCATCAAGTGAGTTGAAGTTGAAACGTTCTGCGTAAGACAAGAGAAATCCTAGAACTCAGTCAAGACAGAAAACCAAGTAGTGAAAATGAAAATTATGTGTCTTAACGGATGGGGCGGAAAGTTGTACGATAGATTGCTTCCCTATCTAAAGCAGAATAGCCCCGATGTTCTCTGTCTTCAGGAAGTTATACATAGCCCTGCCACAAACAAAGATTGGCTCACTTACCGGGATGGGGATCACGTTCTTCCACAACGAGCAAATTTTTTTCGAGATGTTGCAATTGAATTGTCTAATCATACCGCTATTTTTTGTCCAGCGGCTCAAGGGATTCTCTGGGACGATAATACTCAGGTGCCTTCTCAGTGGGGACTTGCAACTTTTGTCAAAAAATCTTTCCCAGTCATCGCCCAGACACAAGGTTTTGTGTACAAAACATATTCTCCTGACGGATACGGCGAACATCCTCGATCGCGCTGTGCACATGCTGTTAGGGTGTTCGATTACGAAGAATATCGTCCAGTCTGCGTAGCCCACATGCACGGTTTACGCGATCTGAGAGGAAAAATTGATACCCCTGAAAGAGCTGAACAAGCTCGCAAATTCATTTCAATTGCAATGAGCATCGTTGAGAGTAATGATCCTCTTGTTGTATGCGGAGATTTTAATGTAGAGCCAGAAAGCGAGACGTTAAAAATATTGGCTGAAGCTGGGCTAACGGATTTGGTTACAGCTCGAACCACAAAAGGAACGCGGAGTTCTTATTATAAGAAACCGGGTAAATATGCAGACTATATGTTGGTCAACACAAATGTGAAAATATTAGATTTCAAAGTCGTATTTGAACCTGAAGTATCTGATCATTGCCCTTTGATTCTCGATATTTAAACAATTCAGGTACATAAATCGCAGTTGCAGCAGCATAACAACCCCAATGCAGCGGACGAGCAAAGTCCTCGTGCCTCGTTTCAAGTTCTTTCGTCGCCGCTGATTGGGAACGTTAATCCGACAGCGCTGTATAAAACTTGACACGATGTGCTAAAATCTGCGAAGCGCTACGGATTAACAACCTCGCTGGAGCCGACATGCGGAGGTGAATGGTTGAGACAAAAAGCTAAAGATTGTCTGTGAGGCTAGCCGCCCATCAACAACGGTTGCTGGAGGCGGTATGAGTCAATCTGGTGCGGCTCAGCTCGATCATTAGCTTGCTTAGATAGTTGGTGGTGACAGTCGCCTGAATGTTGTCTGTTGAGATTCAGAATTACATTACTTTGAGGTCGTTGGTACGATGGATTTATCGCAACTGAAATGGCTCAAGAATGTGAAACCCGACCAAGGCTGGGCTTATAACAAACTTGATGAGATGCCAATTCCAGAAGCTAGAATTTTTCGCTTGCACTGGCGCAGTCAAGACGATAAAGCCAATGCTCAAAAACCTCTTAAGGGTGACTTAGTAGTGCTCGTTCAATCAGCAAGGGGCACTCACATAGTTGAGATGCTAGATGACGTGGTTTATGAAAACACCGAAAAGAGTGGGGTATATACCGCATAGTGAAAGCTGTGTGGATGCCTCCTAAAGGAGTCGATTGGTGGAACCTTCCGCACCAGAAAGAAATTTTCGGTGTTGAGCACCTTCCTCCGAATGGTCTTGTGCATAAGATTCCAACCGACGGAATGCTCCAATCTCAGTATTGGAAGGATGTGGAAGGGCTACAAGGTTTTCAGCAACATTTGAGCAAGCTGCTGACCCAAATTCCATAGGTAGCCTCAAACCCACTTCAGCAGTTTAAGGGCTTGGCAACCTGATAAACTGCTGAAGTCATTTGACAATGAGAGTTCCTGACGATGAGATCTTCTACATGGAATTTGAGTGGAACCCAGATAAGGCGGTTATCAATCTGAGAAAGCACAGTATTTCTTTCCAAGAAGCTGCAACCGTATTTGACGACTCGTTATCTGTAACATTTCCTGACCCTGATCATTCCATAGGAGAAGACCGCTACGTTATCATTGGGATGTCCGGGTCACGGCAGTTGTTAGTTGTCTCCCACACTGACCGAGAAAACCGTATTCGTATTATCAGTGCTCGAAGAGCCACTCGCCAAGAGAGGAGATTTTATGAAGAAGGAAATTGACGAGCTAGAAGATGAACTACGCCCTGAATATGACTTCTCCAAGATGGCGGAGGTGTCAGAGGTAAGTATGTTGAAAGATACCGAGCAGGAACAAATTTAGTTCTTTTAGATCCTGATATTGCCCAAGCTTTTCCAACCGATGCATCTGTGAATGAAGCATTACGGTTACTGCTCCAAATTGCTCAGCGACAGCAACCTAACAACCCGGTTGGAGCGGACTAGCAAGTTTGGTTGGTGTTACAGCAAAGGTTATCGACAGCCGCTGACCCGAACCGTTATGCGGCTTCAGTTATCGGTGGGGGCGTAGCCGGAAGCTTACTTGTGATCGCCAAGATCAGTCAGCCTGAAATTAGGGCGCGGCGGTACTTCAAAGTTAGCTGCAACACTAAGTCAACTTTTTGTGCTAGCAGTAAATTAAAGGAGCGGCGGCTGAGAGGTATTGGGATGCCTTTTCCAAAAGATGTAAGGGAAACTGCGCTAGTTAAATCAGGGCGGTACTGCTGTGTATGCCATGAACACGCAGGTCGTAATGCAGAAGTACACCACATTGTTCAGGAAGCTGATGGTGGTTCTAACGATTTAGAAAATGCTATTGTGCTTTGCTTCAAATGCCACGCAGAAGCAGGGCACTATAATCCACGCCATCCTCGTGGTACGAAATATTCTGCTACTGAGTTAAGGAAGCACCGCGATGCTTGGTGGAAATATTATGAAACCTTTGACCCTGAGCTTAGACCTAATGACGATGAGAAGCATCCATTAAATCTAATTCCCAATGGTCAAGATATGGAGCTTGTAGAAAAGGAAATTGGTACGCTCTGGTCTAACTATGCGAACTATCCTGTAGCAATTGAAATTATTCAGTTCAAGGGACAGCCAATTGCTGAGTATGTGGTTTACAAGGATTCTTTGAGTCCACATTCTTACGAACTTTATCAAATTGCAGACGATCGGTATATTGTCTATCACAATTGGATTCATCGCGCAGATTATGGATGTGCCAGATTAATAGGTGCAAATCTTGATATTGATCCAGATCCTAGTGTCTAAATACTCTGGTTTTTGCCGTTCTGGTATAACCCGGGTATAACTAAAGGGTAGGGATTACAGCTAAGGTCACTATGAAAACTGCAATTTCGCTGCCCGATTCAGTTTTTGAAGAGGCAGAAGCACTGGCTCAACAGTTAGGCTTGTCCCGCAGCGAACTTTACACGAAAGCGTTACAAGCCTACATGAAAAAGTACAACCGCAATCAAATCCTACTTAAGCTAAACCAGATTTACTCCAAAGAGTCTTCTGAGCTAGATCCTGTGATGGCAAGGATGCAGTTTATATCTCTGCCTCATGAGGGTTGGTAATGTACCGGGGAGAAATTTGGTGGGCGAACTTACCCGCTCCGGTAGGCTCGGAACCGGGATATCGTCGTCCTGTTTTGGTGGTTCAAGATGATACCTTCACTCAAAGTTGTATCAGCACCGTTATCGTCGTAATTATTACTTCTAATATTCAATTAGCAGAAGCACCGGGCAATGTATTGTTGCCTCATGCGGTATCGGGTTTGTCACGAGAGTCTGTTGCCAATATCTCGCAAATTTTCACGGTTGATAAAACGTTTTTGGTTGAGCGTATTGGTTCACTACCAGACTACTTGCAGGAGGAAGTAGATGAGGGTTTACGAACAATCTTGTATCTCTAGCAACGCAAGCTAACAAGTCGCTGCACCGGAACGCCACAAGCTCTTGACTGAGTGTTCAAGGTTGTCTACATCCGGTGAGCTTGGTCGTTAATCCGACAGCGCTGTATAAAACTTGACACGATGTGCTAAAATCTGCGAAGCGCTACGGATTAACAACCTCGCTGGAGCCGACATGCGGAGGTGAATGGTTGAGACAAAAAGCTAAAGATTGTCTGTGAGGCTAGCCGCCCATCAACAACGGTTGCTGGAGGCGGTATGAGTCAATCTGGTGCGGCTCAGCTCGATCATTATGCGGCTTGGGTCTCTAGTTGAGACGCAATCGATAGTTCATCTTTTAGTGTTGGGTATCAAATTCAGTGTGAAGTGCTTGGTGTGGGAGATGTCGCGAGTTAACAGACTCAGTTAGAATTCTTGATTTATCTTTACAAACGTTACGTTTTGGAGGTTTGTATGAAAGCTCGTTTGAATATGATCACTCAATCTTCAAAAGCAGATATTGAAGACAAATTGGGAGGGCAAGTACAGTTGTTTGTCTTCACTGCGATTGCATCAACCCTTGTAAGTACAGGAATTTTGTCACCCTCAGTAAAAATTGAGTATCCTATTGGCTCGATTGGTAATCTTAACCAATCCTCTGTAGCCACCAATAAGAATCAGCTAGTGGAAATCCCTTTGAATCCTGCCCTGAATATGGCAGATGCTGCTACGGCTAGACCAGAATGTGGACGAACCTGTGGTTCCCCGCCAAGTGGAGTGTCTCCTTTGCAGAGATTCCTCGACTTCCTCAGAAGACTCTTTGGACTTCCCTAAAAGCAGGTAACGGATTGGGCGGTGCTCCCAAAAACTGTTGGAGTATAAAACAAGTGCTCTTGCTGCGCCATTCAACAAGAGCACTGCCCAATATCGTTTTCACTTTAAGTTATCTGTCTTTGATTGACTCCCCGCTAAACAGTCCTTTCTGGGAGAACAGATATCATGCCTTGGAAGATAAGTAAAATAGTCTTGATTGGCTTACTAATTTCTGTTGTTACTGGCTACGCTTCGTCTTATTTCTTTAAGGTAGACACAGACACAAGTTTTTAATTGGACTTATCGGAGCTGTAATTTCTTTGCTGCTTGAGTTGCTGAATAATGTCGAGAAAATAGCCAACAAGCTGCCAAAGCTAGAGATTTTATTTCTTTTAGAAGAGATATATGAGATACATCCAGTGCTGTGGGAAAGAGCACAGAAAATAATTAGGAGATTCACTCTGAAAGAAGAATAGAAGATAGAGAATCATCGATTCAAGCTTTGCTGTCGAAATTAATCGGTGGTGCAACGATACAAGTTTTAGCAGTTCATTTGGTAAAAAAATTAGAGGATATTACTGCGTGGAAAAGTCCGCAGCTATTAGATTACTACAGAGCTAATCAGAAAGCCGCTAAACGAATTAGAGTTCGTCGAATTTTTATTCTATTTAAGAATGAACTTATATCGAGTCAGACTCCATTGCTAGACAGCAAAGTTTTGGAGATCATGAAAGAACAAAAAAATTGTCAAATTGATGTGCGAGTAGCTTGGAATGATCTGATTCCTGCTGATCTTTGTAGTGATTATCTAGTGATAGATAGAAACATAATAAAGTCAGGTTTTCCTACAGGAGGATACAGTAATTGGATAGAAGTTAACCAGATATCAAGTATCAGCTTCTCGGCAAATCAGACTCAGGAATACATTGACAAATTCAATGAAACCGTTCAATATTCTGAACCATTGGAGAATTGGATCAAGGAAAATGAATCTTACTTGACTGCTTAAAAGCAGATCGCCTTCTCGTCAGTTAAATGAATTATGAAACTCAATGCGAACCAATCTTTCCCATTGATGAAATTGTCCAATTTCCTTGCGATCGCCTTGATGTAGGAATCTCGCTACTAATCAAGAAGCGTTGTAAAATAGTTGAAAAGGAGGACAGCATGAACATCTCGATTATTGATGAGGTAGTTGAACAGCTAAAGGTCATGCCACAGCATTTGCAATGGCAGGTGCTTGAGTTTGTGCGTACGTTGGTAAAACCCAAAGTTCGAGGTGTTCCAGGACGACAATTGCTACAGTTCGCAGGTTCAATTCCGCCTGATGATCTTCAGTTGATGCGTGAGGCAATTGGACAAGGCTGTGAGCAGGTAGATATTAATGAGTGGTAGATACTTGCTGGATACCAATATCATTATTGCTCTGTTTGCAGATGAAGCCATCATCAAAAATAATCTGACTCAAGCCAACGAAGTCTTTATTCCAAGTGTTGTCATTGGTGAGTTGTGCTATGGGGCAAGAAAATCGGGGCGCACTCAAGCAAATTTAGTAAGAGTTGATGAGTTGGTTGCTAATAGCGCGATACTTGGGTGTGATGCTGAAACTGCCCAGCAATACGGTGAGGTCAAAAACAAGCTAAGTCTCAAAGGTCGTCCATTGCCTGAGAATGATGTCTGGATTGCAGCCCTCGCACTACAATATGACCTGATTTTGGTAACACGCGATGCTCATTTTCAAGAAGTAGAGAATTTGCAAACAGTAGCGTGGTGAGTCAATCCGCCGCATAACAACCCTGCTGGAGCGGACTGGCGAGAGATTTTGGTGGTGTTGCAGAGGTTATCAGCCGCCGCTCAGCAGGAACGTTAATCCGACAGCGCTGTATAAAACTTGACACGATGTGCTAAAATCTGCGAAGCGCTACGGATTAACAACCTCGCTGGAGCCGACATGCGGAGGTGAATGGTTGAGACAAAAGCTAAAGATTGTCTGTGAGGCTAGCCGCCCATCAACAACGGTTGCTGGAGGCGGTATGAGTCAATCTGGTGCGGCTCAGCTCGATCATTATCCTGCTTCGTTTCAGTCGTTAGGACACAGTTTGACAATTTCTCGTGGGGTGATTGCAACAGGTCGATCAGTCAAATTACAAGTGGAAGTTGTGTTAGCATTTCGTAGAACCGTTTGAGAAGCGAGTCATGATGAAACTTGGATACACGGTCTTTTGGGTCGAAGATGCAGACAAAGCCGCGCGATTCTATGAACAGGTTTTCGGCTTGAAACGGCGCTTGGAGATGCAAACTCCTCTCACTCCTTGGATCGAAATGGAAACTGGAGAGACGGCGCTTGCATTTGCACAGTTCAGCGAGGCAGAAGTTCTTTTTCTGAAATTTTCGTAAACACGATCCCCATGAAGCTCCAGTGGCTTCAGTGATCTCGTTTGTAACTGGAGATGTTGAATCTGTTTACAATACTGCAATTGAGTTCGGCGCTACATCAGTCACTGCACCTAAAACTGAACCGTGGGGGCAAACGATCGCTCGAATTCGAGACAATAATGGAATCGCAGTCTCGATCGCAACGCCACTTCAGCCCCAAGCATAAACTTAATGAAATTTGATGAAATGCAAGGAGTGATTCAAAATGACGAAAGTTGGTGTGTTCATTAAATTTACAGCGAAGCCTGGAATGCGAGATGAGTTAGCTGAGCATTTTCGGTCATTGGTTGAAACAGCAAATGTAGAAAGTGGAACGGAAGATTGGGCGTTCCACATTTCACCAATAGAACCGGATGCTGTATGGCTGTATGAAGTCTACAAGGAGCAAGGCGCAAAGGATTTGCACGACAGCACTCAAATCAATGCTGAAGCAAAAGCAAAGACGCATGAACTTACTGTAGGAGTACCGGAAGTGGTTCCGCTGATTCCGATTGCAGGTAAAGGATTGGCGTAGTTGTCAGCAGGATAACAATTCGCTTGCACCTGACCGTTTAGAGTCTTTTCGTTGAGTTCGAGAGGTTACTAGCGGCGGGTGAAGCGAACCGTTAATCCGACAGCGCTGTATAAAACTTGACACGATGTGCTAAAATCTGCGAAGCGCTACGGATTAACAACCTCGCTGGAGCCGACATGCGGAGGTGAATGGTTGAGACAAAAAGCTAAAGATTGTCTGTGAGGCTAGCCGCCCATCAACAACGGTTGCTGGAGGCGGTATGAGTCAATCTGGTGCGGCTCAGCTCGATCATTAATCCGACAGCGCTGTATAAAACTTGACACGATGTGCTAAAATCTGCGAAGCGCTACGGATTAACAACCTCGCTGGAGCCGACATGCGGAGGTGAATGGTTGAGACAAAAGCTAAAGATTGTCTGTGAGGCTAGCCGCCCATCAACAACGGTTGCTGGAGGCGGTATGAGTCAATCTGGTGCGGCTCAGCTCGATCATTATGCTGCTTCGATTAGTTGGTCAAGGCATAGTTGGAGTGTTGTCTGTGGGTCAGCTAGACTCAGTAAGCATGAAGCGATCTGAAGCTGCTGCATATTGTGAAATCTATTGCTTCCGTAAAGGTATTGCGGAGACCAACCGCGAAGGGATGTTTCAATTTGCCCATTTCGCTAGATTGCTAAAGAAAAACGTAAAGCTTCATAAGCTCACATCAATCTCTGACGGTTTGAAAACGAAGATTTGTTGCTGCTAAAGCCAGTAAAATGATAGCTAACGCAACCAAAGCCGATCGCTGAATCTGCTCATGAAAAAGTGCAGCGCCAAGCATTACACCTATAATTGGTACTAAATAACTACTGAGTGAAGCAAAGGTTGGTCCAGATTGTTGCACCAATGTAAAATACAGAAAGTAAGCTGCACCTCCACACATTGAACCTAGAAACAGGACGGACACTATTGCTTCGATAGAAATTTTGTACAAAGCAGTCGGATCGAGCAATAGTGAAATTGGAACGAGTTGAATTGCTGCACATGATAAAACATTCCGAGCTAATAGCAGTGGGGAGAGTTCAGGGAGGAGTTTAACCAGTACCAAGGCTAACGCAAAACTGAATGCAGCTAGTAAAATTGCAAGCTGTCCTTGTAGAGTATTTACTGCTCCAGCGGAAGGAGCAGAGCCAATTAAAACTACAAGTCCAGCAAAACCCAAAATGACGCTGATGATGTTGCCAAGCTTGAACTTATCATCGGGAATCAAAATTCTGGCTAGAACGATCGTAAAGATTGGCGTTATCCCAATCAGAATTGCCGCAACTCCACTCTCTACTTGTTGTTGACCCCAAGCAGTCAGTATGAATGGTAAGGTGGCTTCAAAAAACCGATCACAAAAAACGTTTCCATAATCTAAAACTGTGTGATACTTGCGAATTCACAACTTGAAGCCCGTTCTGATTTGTAATCCATAAAATAACGGCTAGTGTGATTGCCCCAATCAAGGCTCGGCTTGCCGCAACTGAGATAGACGAAACCGATTTGAGTGCCAGTTCATTAAAAATAAACTGCGATCCCCAGATTAACCCAATACCCAGCAAGTAGATATACTTTTGCATTGTTTCCTCAATTTAAGATGTTGGTTCATTGCAATCTCATCGCCTTATCGAATATTCAATTGAGTTCTAAGCACGATCGACGATGAACTAAAGCCTCGACTAACAATTCAAACTAGGAATCACTGCGATCGCTTCAACTTCAAATAACATGCCGTCTAGAGCAAGTCTAGGAACTGGAATGAGTGTTTGAGTTGGCGCTCGATGCCCCCATATCGCTTGAACTTCAGCCCCTAATTGGTTTAGTTTTGACTCGTTGTGATCAACAATAAGCGTTGTCAGTTTGATGACCTGTTCTGGACTTGCGCCAGCAGTCGTTAAAGCAGTCCGAAGATTGAAGAACGCTTGCTTCACTTGACTCACAAAATCATTTGTCAACTCACCTTCGACATTCTCGCCACCTTGACCCGCAATGTAGACCATCGTTGCTCCGGGTGGCACGATCGCAAGGTGGGTATACCCGTTTGGAGATGGATCATATAATCCACCTGGATTAATCAACTGGATTGCTGAAACCATATCTATTGCCTTGAAGTAAAGGTTTGCTAGACTTTCTAAATATTTTTCTTTAGAAACTCTAGCATCATAAGTGGTAAACTTAACTTTGTAAAGTGTTTTCTTTAATTTGTTGGGTATGAAAACCAATGAATCCGTAGAATCAAAGAGTGTTCGGACTCGACGTGCGATCGTTCAACATCTCAAACAAGCAGGACCAACGGATGCAGAAACCCTTGCCATTCATTTCAGCATTACAGCAATGGCAGTGCGGCAGCATCTTTATGCTTTACAAAAGGAAGGATTAGTCACGTTCCAGGAAGAAGCTCGTTCGATGGGGCGACCTGCTAAACTGTGGCTCCTCACCTCTGCTGCCGATCGCTTCTTTCCTGATCGCTATGCAGAGTTGACGTTGGGATTAATTAACTCTATGAAAGCAGCATTTGGGAGGCAGGACTTGATCGATTGCTAGAAGTCAGAACTCGTGAGCAGATTGAGGCATACCAAGCGATCATGCCCTGCAATAAACCGCTTCATCAACGACTAGAAGCTTTAGCCCGACAACGAACTGAGGAAGGCTATATGGCAGAGGTTGTAGTTCAAGCAGATGGAACTTTTTACTGGCTGAAAAGCATTGCCCGATTTGTGCAGTGGCAATGACTTGCACTGGATTATGTCGAATGGAACTAGAAATCTTTCAGACAACGCTGGGTAAAGATGTCGCCGTTGAACGGATTGAGCATATTTTGGCAGATGATCGACGATGTGTATACTTGGTTACGGAAAAGACAGCCTCGCTCAATTCGACTGATGTGCGAAGTTAACAGCAGCAGAACAAGTCATTGGAGCGGACAGTTGAGGGTCTTTTCATCTATGTTCCAAGCTACTCGCCGCCGCTCAATTTGGTCGTTAATCCGACAGCGCTGTATAAAACTTGACACGATGTGCTAAAATCTGCGAAGCGCTACGGATTAACAACCTCGCTGGAGCCGACATGCGGAGGTGAATGGTTGAGACAAAAAGCTAAAGATTGTCTGTGAGGCTAGCCGCCCATCAACAACGGTTGCTGGAGGCGGTATGAGTCAATCTGGTGCGGCTCAGCTCGATCATTAGACTGCTAGATTTACCTGTCAGGGCGCAGTCGAAAAGTTATCGGTGGGTGCGATCGCCAAATCACCGCAGTTTCTCTTGTGAAGTTGAGCCTGGGTGATTATTTGTGAAGTGCATCTGACTTTTCTCCGACCTTTTTCTGACTTTCTCCGACTGACGAAGCAAGCAGAAATTAAGGTTAGGTTGATCAGTTCAAGCGAACATAAAACACCAGGAGTATTATTCAATGCGTAAAATCGCTCGTGCGACTGTTTTTTTGCAGTTCTGTCCTGCCTATCGGTGCTTTATTACAGTGAGCCTAGTAATGCTGTGTGTGTGAAGAATCCTATCACTGGAAAAAGGTTTGCCATCAGGATCTTGATCCAACAACGGGTATTCCAGGTTCAGCGGAAATAGCTGAAAAGGCTTGGGGTACCGCTGGGCGAGCAGCATACCCAGCAGCAGCAGAGACCATGAGAGCCAAAAACGCTGGACGACCTGCTAAAGGTTTAAGTTCGGCGCACAAGCGTTTGTTGAAAGCTCGGTACGGTGGCATTGTTGACGATGTTAGAGTAGTTTACAATGCAACAACAATGGACAAGTGGTGTGCACTTGGCAACTGTGTCCAAGCTGGAGGAGTAGAATCAGCAGCACAAACTTACGGTAGCATCGTCTACGTGACGGCTTCAGAACGACCAATCGACATCAATCAATTCTTGCTTCTAGCTCACGAGCTAAAACACGTTCAGCAACAGAAAGGACGGCTTGATACCTTTGGCTACGATTACTTCAAAGCCTATAAGCAAGCAGGACAAAATTACGCGAACAATAGAATGGAGCAGGAAGCAGAAGCAGAAGCAAATTGGTTTGCTCAGCGAGTAATCTGCCCCTCAACCGGATGTCAGTGGCGGTAATCCTCAGCTTAGCTGCACGGTCTAACAACTCCACTGCACCGGAACGTAGTTCATCATCTGTTTTGATGTGAATGTTGTCTGCGTCCGGTGAGTGGGAACGTTAGACCGCAGTTCTCAAAAAATCAAAACGTACTTATTAAATTAGTCATCTACTTTATGTGTATGTCATGGGAGCAGGCAAAGGAGCAACTTAGAGAGCAGTTGTCTCATATCAGAGAGCTTGTCACTGAACCAGTTGAGCCTCAAAATGAAGTGCAGCACCTTGCAGGAAAAACAACCAGTATTCTTGAAAATATTGTCTCATTGCTATGTGTTCTTACTTTGTTAACGTTTGGCATTGTGTTTATATTTCAACACTTTCTGCCAGAGTTATTGAACTGGTTTATAGGAACTCATACAATGAACAACAACACGAAGATAATAACGTTGATAAGACTGATAATAGTAACGTTGGTTATTTTGGCGTTCTTAACTAGGTTTTTACTTTCAATCGCCCTATTTATTAAGTCATATTATCTAGGTTCGATTGTAGGTTTGATCTTTTTCCTTGTCGTGCTTGCTAAGATCTTCAAAGCTGCAATTGGCGGCGTATCTTTATCTGAAATCTTTCAAGAATACATCCCGGAGCTTTTGAAGACAAGTATTGGCGCTTAACCCGATCGCTGATCGCGTAGGATGCGCTAGCGACAGCGTAACGCATCAACAGAGTTAAAATAAAGGGGTACAGTTGCAACGAGGTCAAACCAATGGCAATTCGACAACTCCGCTACGGCAAAGAAGAGTTTGCTCGACGTGGCGATGAGATTTATGAGTCTCAAGTGCGTCAGCAGGTTGAGGAAGGCAATCATGGAAAGATAGTGGCGATCGACATCGAAACCGGAGATTTTGAAGTGGATAAGAGCGAAGTTGCTGCCTGCGATCGCCTTGAAGCTCGTCACCCCCATCCTCAAATTTGGATCGTTCGCATTGGTTCTCGTCACGTTCGTCGATTTGGTGGGCGTACTCGGAAGCTTGCATGATTACTGGAGAGGTCAATGCGGAATTTGAACCCATTATTCCCCTATCTATCCTCAGCTCCGATGGCAAGATTTTTCCGCAAGATGTGATCGTAGATACAGGCTTCAACGGTTGGCTTTCCCTGCCTCCAGATTTGATCACTCAATTGAATTTGACATGGAAAAGGCGAGGACGAGCAATTCTTGGAGATGGTAGCGAGTGTGTTTTCGATGTTTACGGAGCAATTGTTGTCTGGGGTGGAACACCGCTAACAATTCCAGTAGACGAAGCCGATTCAGAACCACTTGTTGGAATGTCGTTAATGGAAGGCTATCAACTAACGATACAAGTTTTTGAGGGCGGTCAGGTCGAACTCCGCAAAGTTGGCATGGTCTAACAATCCCGTTGCACACCGACCGTATCAAGTTGGTTTGTTAAGTCCGAAAGGTTACTAGCGGCGGGTGAACGGAAACGTTAATCCGACAGCGCTGTATAAAACTTGACACGATGTGCTAAAATCTGCGAAGCGCTACGGATTAACAACCTCGCTGGAGCCGACATGCGGAGGTGAATGGTTGAGACAAAAAGCTAAAGATTGTCTGTGAGGCTAGCCGCCCATCAACAACGGTTGCTGGAGGCGGTATGAGTCAATCTGGTGCGGCTCAGCTCGATCATTAGGTAGCTTAAGTCCTCGGTGGTGACGGTACTTCAAAGTTACTGGTCAAAGCAATAAGGCGGCACGGGGTTTAGCAATTGCGAAGGGTGCAGCAGATCAAGATTCTGATTTGCTAGGATTGAGAAAATTTTGCCTTTGGTGGTCTAGCCCCTTATATAACGATTTATGACCTCAGAGATCCAACTACAAGCCTCTTCAGTAGAACTTGCTACAACGCTAGATTCACTATCTACAAGCCTGTCTACATATCTTGGTTATCTGGGCTTACCGACAGATTCAGTTTTAGTTGGGCTTGATGAGCGTCGAAAAGTTATCAATAATATGCCTTACATTATGCCTGCCCTCACAGAAGGACAGCGTAGTAGTGCAATGTACATCTCCAAGTTCTCAGCAGCCTGCGTTGTAGGACTTTTGATGCTGCTCTGAATTACCTTTGGGACGAGACAATTCGCAATCTCCGCTTAAAAGTTGTTCAGTTTGATTTAGATTATTTTTATGACACTGCGATCACAGATGCGAATCAGCGTTCTAAATTTAGGGATGAGAGTGATCTAGAAAAGCTAGACGATTGGGTACTCGTTAGAGGTTGTCGAGAAACAGGAATCATTAGCGATATTGGATATCGACATTTGGATTACATCCGCGATATGCGGAATCATGCCAGTGCTGCTCATCCAAATCATAATGAATTGACGGGCTTACAATTGGCATCATGGCTAGAAACTTGCATAAAAGAGGTTCTTGGAAAGGAACCTGAAGGTGCAGCCATAGAAATTAAGCGTCTTTTGCGAAGTGTTCGAGAGGAAATTCTTTCTGCAACTGATGTGCCTCCTATCGCAGAAGCGATTGTGCGGTTGCCTGAAGATCTAGCTCATTCCCTCTTGAGAACCGCGTTTGGAATGTACACCGATCCTAGATTAGATGCAAACGTCCGAAATAATGTTCGATTTCTTGCACCTGAAATTTGGGAAGTTTGTTCGGAGGATGCAAGATATGACATTGGCTTAAAGCATGGGTCGTTTTCAGCAAATGGGGAAGTTTCCAGAGCAAATCTAGCCCGTGATTTTCTGACAATTGTAAATGGATTGGCTTATCTACCAGCCAACACTATTGCCATTGAGATAACTTCTGCCTTAGATGCTTTATTAGCCGCCCATAATGGTTGGAATAATTTCTACAATGAACCATCTCCCGCAAGATTACTTCAATCTTTTGTTCCTGCAAGTGGCAATATTCCAGATAGCGTGTCAGGGAAGTATGTCAAGGTCTTAACCATGTGCCATATAGGTAATGGGTATGGAGTTTCCTCTGATGCCGAGCCAATTTACAGTAATTTGATTAATCGTTGGCAAGACAATCAAATATCTCAATTGATTAGGCTGACTCGTGATTCAGAGATTGCCTCGCGTCTTCAATTTACTTCTTGCCAAAACCGTTACCAGAAACTTGCAAGTAGATTAGTTGACCAAGCTACTCACCCCAATGTGAAACTAGCTTTAGAATTTATTAGAGATTTTCCGACTGAAAAGCTAGACAGAATCGGTAATGACTCTCGTTTTCAAACCATCTTGAAAACCGTGAAACGTTGAATGAACTTGTCAACTTTATAAACACACTTTAGCTGGAGTGTAAAATGGTTTCCTTAGAATTAATCTCAACATTGAAGGGGCTGAGCCGCTCAGACAAATTCTATATCATGCAGCTTCTAATTTCAGAACTAGCTCAACAGGAAGCAGATCTGATTAGACCTAACCAGGCTTACCCCATATGGTCGCCTTATGATGCCCATGAAGCAGCAGATACGATGTTAAAGGTACTACAGACCGCCAAAGCTCAAGACCATGCGTAATGCTGAGCGGTATCCATTTCTTTCCGGTGATCCAACTTTAGGTGAAGCCAGTTTCCGCCCCTACTTGCCATTCACCCTGGTTCATCAACAGGTTTCTATCGCAGCATCCGGGCTACTGGATACTGGTGCAAGTGTTAATGTGCTGCCGTATTCGATAGGGGTTGAGCTTGGGTATGATTGGGAACGACAAACAACAGCACTGAGTTTGACAGGAAATTTAGCTCAGTACGAGGCGCGTGTCGTACTTGCTCAGACGATTGTTGGGCAGTTTGAGCCTGTGCAACTGGTATTTGCCTGGACTCAAGCTATCAATGTGCCGCTTATCTTGGGTCAGGTGAACTTCTTCATGGAATTTGATGTTTGCTTCTATCGTTCACAGCTAGAGTTTGCAGTCAACCCTAAAGCTTCTGTTTCGGGGTAGGTTGATGTTCTTGCCAGCCACCTAACACTGCGTGGCAGCGGACGGACGAAAGCTGCTGGTGCTGAGTTAGAGGTTATCTGCCGCCGCTGCACTTCACCGTTAGGCGGCTCTAGATTCTGGTTAAGACGGTGCCTGAAGCTTATCAATAATACTCAGAAGCAGGGTGTTGCAGCGTGTTCGATGAGTCAGTGTGTTCTAAGTTTTCAATACACCGTGAAAGAAGCTGATTGAATTGCTTTTGCTCATCCTGAGTAAACCTTGAAAAGACTTGAGCCTCAATCTGTTTAGCAATGCGATCGCCCTGCTTCAATAACTCTTCCCCTTGGGCGGTGAGATAAGCTTCAACGACTCGACCCCGTTCAGAAGCACAGCGAGTAATCAGCTTTGCTTTTTCAAGCCGCTGAAGCATGGTTGCCACAGCTTGAGGGGTAACCTTGCACTCCGAGCGATGTCTGCTCCTGAAGCTCCTGGGTATTCCCGCAAGCAACGAAGAATATCCCATTGGGCTGGACTCAAACCCAATGGAGCAAGGGCTGCTTCAAATGCGGCTTCGACAGAAGCATAAGCACGATAGAGATTGAGGAGTTTTTGATAGCTCGTTGATGAATTCATGTCAATGGAGGGGTGGTCTCTACTCAAATCATATATCAACATGTTGACATAATTGAATCAATATGTTGATATAAAGGCATTGATATTTCACTCCAGCGAGTCAGGTTGGAGTGCAGTTCTTTGATTGACCTCTCAAGCTTTTCTCTCGCTATGAACAGTCCATCTTTCTTGAAACCATTGAACCAACAGACCATTGTGCTGATTGTTGGGGCAACGGTGCTCACGGGCGCAGCAACGTTCTATGGATTCTCAAAGCTGATGCCGACTCGCCAGCCTGTTCCAGAGGCAACCCCTCAAATCCAGCAAATTGCTGCGTTAGGCAGGATCAAACCTGTCTCTGAAGTCGTGCGAGTGTCTGTCCCGGTGACGCTCAATAACGATCGCGTTGCTCAACTTCTCGTGCAGCGAGGTGATCGCGTCAAAGCTGGGCAAGTCATTGCAATTTTGTCGAGTCGCGATCGCCTACAAATGGCATTTTGGAAGCACAGGAACAAGTCAACGTGGCTCAAGCCAATCTTGCGAAAGTGCAGGCAGGGGCAAAACAAGGCGAAATTACCGCGCAACAGGCTGAAATTGCTCGATTAGAAGCGGAACGCCAAGGCAACATTGCAACTCAAACCGCAATGGTAAATCGATTAGCATCAGAACTGCAAAACGCGGAAATGGAATTTAATCGCTATCAATCTCTATTTCAGGACGGAGCCATTTCCGCCTCTCAGCGAGACAGTAAGCGACTTACTTTTGAGACGGCGCAACGCAGCTTACAAGAGGCACAGGCTGCTTTGGAGCGGATCAAAAACACTAGCCCCCAGGAGTTGAATCGGGCACGGGCAACATTAGCACAAATTTCCGAGGTGCGTCCGGTAGATGTGCAGTCTGCCCAAGCAGAAGTGAATAAAGCGATCGCGGCTGTTCAGCAAGCGGAAGCAACCCTAGCTGAGACCTCGATCCGCGCTCCGATCTCTGGGCAGATTTTAGAGATCCATGCTAGGGCAGGAGAAACTGTCGGAAGTAACGGCATTGTTGAGTTGGGACAAACTGACCAAATGGAAGTGGTCACTGAAGTTTACCAAACAGATATTACCAAAATTCGTCAAGGACAATCAGCAACGATAACTAGTGAAGCTTTCTCTGGAACGGTTCAGGGAACGGTTCATCAGATTGGATTACAGGTCACTCAACAAGCTGTATCTAATGGGACTCCGGGTGAAAATCTCGATCGCCGGATTGTTGAAGTTCGCATCCGTCTCAACCCAGAAGACAGCAAGCGAGTTTCAGCGTTAACCAATTTGCAGGTACAGGTTGCAATTCAACTTTGAATACTTCGACACCACTCCTTAAATCCTATGATTCGCAAGCTCCTTCGCAAAACGCCTCTAGCATGGCTTCAAGTCAAACGAGAAAAGCAGCGTCTTGCCGTTGCCTTGGCTGGAATTGCCTTTGCCGATGTGTTGATGTTTGTTCAGCTTGGGTTAAATGAAACCCTCTACAATTCTGCGGCGATGATTCAGGATTCGCTTCAGGGAGATTTGTTTTTGATCAACCCCATTTCAGAAGCCTTACAATCACTGAAATCGTTTCCTAGAGAACGCCTTTATCAAAGTGCGGGGCTGGAAGCCGTTCAATCCGTTACACCGATCTACATGGGGCGTGCAAACTGGCGCAATCCTCAACAAACTCAGCGTGAGCGTACAGTGCTGACGATCGGCATCGATCCCGCCAAGCCCAATTTCAAGCTACCAGAAGTCAATCAGCATCTAAATCAAATTAAGCCACTTGATCGTGTGATTTTTGATCGCGCTAGCCGAGCCGAATTTGGTGATATCTCAACGTTATTTCAACAGTCGAACCCGCTTTCTGTTCAAGTCAATGAGAAACAGCTTTGGGTAGCTAGCTTGTTCACGCTTGGGGTTTCCTTTGGGACAGATGGCACGATGATTACCAGTGATTCCACATTTTTGCGTCTATTCCCTGAGCGTCAGCCAGAAGAGATTGACGTTGGTTTAATCAAGCTTAAGCCCGGAGCCGATTTAGCAACTACACAAGCCGCACTTAGAGCCTATTTACCGAAGGACATTTTAGTGTTAACTCGCGAAGAGTTTGGCGATCGCGAAAAGCAATATTGGGCAACCAGTACTCCAACGGGTTTCATCTTCGGGTTTGGAACTGTGATTGGTTTCATTGTTGGAATTGTGATCGTTTACCAAATTCTTTATTCCGATGTTTCTGACCATTTACCTGAATATGCCACCTTAAAAGCAATGGGTTACAGCGATGGTTATTTGGTTGGAATTCTCATTCAAGAAGCACTCATCTTGGCTGTTCTTGGTTTCATTCCGGGATTTATTCTTTCTTCCGGTTTTTATCTCATTGCGGCACAGGCGACACTCTTACCTATTGGCATGACCATAAGCCGTGCTGTTTTGGTTCTAAGCCTAACGATCGCAATGTGTACAATCTCCGGTGGCGTTGCCATGCAAAAACTGCGATCAGCTGACCCTGCTGATATTTTTAGGAGTGATTGATTGTGCATAGTACTGAACCCGTTATTTTAGCCTCTCACCTCAATCATTACTTTGGTGAAGATGATTTAAAGAAGCAGGTTTTATTTGACATTAATCTTGAAATTAACGCGGGTGAAATTGTCATCATGACTGGACCATCAGGGTCTGGCAAGACAACGTTGCTGACTCTCATGGGAGGACTACGATCTGCTCAAGAAGGTAGTCTCAAGATTCTAGGACAAGAGATTTGTGGAGTCAGCAAGCAACAGTTGATATATGTGCGGAGACAAATCGGCTACGTCTTCCAAGCTCATAACTTGCTCACGTTTCTGACAGCAAAGCAAAATGTGAGAATGTCGTTGGAACTACACGATGAGAGGTATGAACATCAGGATATTGATCAGCTATCTGTCGAGATGTTAAATGCTGTTGGATTAGCACAACGAGTTGATTACTATGCTGATAGCCTATCGGGAGGGCAGAAACAGCGGGTGGCGATCGCCCGCGCTCTTGTCAGTCATCCTAAAATTATTCTGGCAGATGAACCCACAGCCGCATTGGACAAGAAATCAGGACGAGATGTGGTAGAAATTATGCAAAGACTTGCTAAAGAACAGGGTTGCACAATTTTGCTCGTGACTCACGATAACCGAATTTTGGATATTGCCGATCGGATTGTTTACATGGAAGATGGTCGATTAGCTGATCATCCTGATTTGGCAGTGATTGCTCATTAACTACCTTGCTGCCGAGACGCATAACAACCCCTTGCAGCGGACGGTATTTTGTTGCTGGTGTAGATGCAAAGGTTACTAGCCGCCGCTGAAGGGGAACGTTCTACCGCTTTGTTTGAATTTTTGGAATGTAGATTTGATTGATGTTGATGTCGTCAAAGTTTCGTCCAGTCGTGGTTGTTCGCACACGCACGGAACTGATCAATTACAGCCGACTCATATCCGCTGCGCCAAGTTAAACCAACTTTACGCTGTAACGGCAAATCAGCAATAGGAATGTAGACAACTCCGGGAAGGTTCTGCCATTCCGGCATGATGGCAAGCCCCAATCCAGCGGCAACTAACGAGATCACCCACTCTTCGTGATCGGCTCGGTAAACAACTCGTGGCTGTGTATGGTTTGGCTCAAACACCAGTCGCGTTTCTCCCCAGATTTCGCAGTGCATCCGTTCAATGTAGGGCTGTCCGTCCAGTTCTGCTAGTTGCACTGTTTCCCTATTTGCAAAGGGGTGATCCACCGATACCGCTAGTGCACGACGCTGTTGAAACAAGAGCTGTGAAGTTTTGGGATCTTCATGACCATCCAATACCGTAATATTCAAGTCAATCTCACCCTGCTCTAACTGATCGCGAAGTTCGGTTAGAGAGCCATCGACTAACTCAATCAGCACATTGGGATACTGCTTTTGAAACGCCTTAATTAAATTTGCCAAACTGATAATGTGAATTGATCGCAGGGCACCTAATCGCAAGATCGGTTGATTTTTCAACTCCCGCAGATCTCGGACGGTTGACTGATAACTGTCAAGAAGAATCTTTGCTTTCTCCTGAAAAAGTTTTCCGGCAGGGGTCAGGATTGCTCGTCGTCCACCCCGCTCGAATAAGGTTACATCCAATTCTTGCTCTAGCTTTTTGATGCCTGCTGAAAGCGAGGGCTGGGAAACAAATAAACGCTCAGCCGCTTTGGTAAAGCTACCCGTCTCTGCGATCGCTAGAAAATACCGGACTTGATAGAGATCCATTTGATAGATGCTATCTATGAGTTTAATCGGATAAATCGTCTTGCTTTCTAAGCTTATGCCTCTGAAGATGGGGACTTAGTGTTTCAGCTTAGGCATAGGGCTTATGGCAACTTACCACATAACAGCAAAGATTTAGGTTGGTGAACATAGTTAGTAGAAGAGGTAAACTGATGAACTCCCCATTCAAAGGTTACTTAGCTGTTGTTACAGGTGCGTCCGGTGGAATTGGTTATGCATTCGCCAAACAACTAGCTCAGCAAGGTGCAAGGTTAGTGCTGGTTTCCAGAAACATTGGACAATTAGAAATAGTGAAGCGAGAGCTTGAACCGTGGACAGATTTTATCCAAATCATTAGTGCAGACTTGTCCACCGCTGAGGGCTGTGGCGAATTGATTTATCAGTTAGAGCCTTTACCTCATCCAGTCAATATTTTGATCAATAATGCGGGTGTTGGCGCATCTGGGTACACCAGTGATCAGCCCTGGTCTCGTCTTGATCAGATGTGTCACTCAATATGGTCAGCCTGACTCGTCTCAGCCATTGGGCGGCTGGTTATATGAAAACCCACCACATGGGTTACATCCTGAATGTGTCTGCTGTCTTGGCTTGTGAGCCTATCCCCTTCTTTGGAGTTTACAGTGCCACCAAAGCCTATGTCACCAGTTTTTCGATCGCCCTCTATCAGGAGATGAAACGCTTTAACGTCGTCGTTTCTTGTTTACATCCGCCAGCAACAGCAACGGCATTTGGACAGGAAGCTGACATTCTGGGTTCTCGTGCCTTACAACTGTTCAACCTTTTGCATTCCACGTTAAGTGCAGAGCAGGTGGCTCGGATTGGGCTACAGGGACTAGCAGCCCGCCGACCCAGTGTGGTTGCTGGGCTTCTCGGTAAAGTGATCTATGCATCGGCGGCATTTACGCCTAGATTTTTGGGGCTGTGGCTGATGGAGTTTCTCTTCAAGCCAAAACCAGCGCCTCGTCAGCCAGGAAGTTTGGAAAAAGTCTAAACGCGATCGCTGCCTACCATCAAACCGCTGAGGGCTACTCGCAAGACTGGCAGGCAAGAGCAGTATGCAGCCTTAACATCAATCTGTTTTTTCAACCATAAGAGTAGATCCAATGACAACCTACAACACGATGACCATTGACGGTTTGAATCTCTTCTACCGGGAAGTAGGTTCAAAGGACAAGCCGACGATTGTTTTACTGCACGGTTATCCTGCGTCATCCCATATGTATCGGGATTTGATGACCCAGCTATCTGAGCAGTTCTACCTGATTGCACCAGATTATCCGGGTTTTGGTAATAGCGATTGCCCGCCCATCTCCCAGTTTGAGTACAGCTTTGATCACCTTGCAGAGGTGATTGAGCAGTTCCTCCAAGCATTGGGATTGAATCGCTTCAGTTTGTATATGCAGGATTATGGCGCACCCGTTGGCTTTCGGATTGCCAGCCGCCATCCTGAATGGATTCAAACCTTGATTGTTCAAAATGGGAATGCTTACGAAGAAGGATTAACACCAGCATGGCAGGCGTTTCGTGATTTATGGAGTGAACGCTCAGAAGCGACTGAAGCCCCTGTGCTGAATTTTCTCAAGCGAGATACAACGATTTTCTTCTACACAGCAGGTACACGCGATCGCCAGAACATTAACCCTGACAACTGGAACCTCGATCAGTATTTTCTGGATCGCCCGGAAAACGCCGCTGCCCAATTAGAACTGTTCTATAACTACCGCCAGAATCTGGAACGCTATCCCGAATGGCATGACTATTTCCGCACGCATCAACCGCCCACTTTGATTGTCTGGGGCAAGAACGATCCCTTCTTTGGTCCAGAAGGAGCCAATGCCTTCCAACGGGATCTAAAAACCATTGAAGTACATCTCCTCGACACAGGGCACTTTGCCTTGGATGAAGAGAGTGAGGCGATCGCGGCTCACATCCGCCGCTTTATTCCTGCTCACATTGCCGCATGAGGAATCTATGCCAGTTTACTTTGTTGTTTACCTAACCATCACTGATCCGGATCGATTCATGGAGTACTACAAAACGGTGCTTCCAGTCATTGAACGGTGGGGAGGGCGGATAGTTGCAAAAGGAGGCTGAGATTGTGGAAGGCTCACTATCTTTTCACCAGGCTGTGATATTCCAGTGGCCATCCCGTCAGACTCTTTTGGACTACTGGCATTCGGGTGAATACGCCGAAATCAAGAAGCTCCGGGAAGGCGCATCGGAATGGCAAGCTGTAATCGTCGATAGTATTTAGTGCAACATCGGGCGAGCATCGTATCCTCTTTCGCATCGTTTTCTATTTTCAGGAGAATCAAATGAAATCTACTTCATGGCTGACTACTATCGCGATCGCTGGCTGGCTTGCAGTATCATCGCCAGTTATTTTACCTGCAATCAATCGCACCTCTCTTCAAGCCTCTGCCCAAGATGCAATGGGTCAGAGCGAGATCGCTAAGATCAGTGCAGTGAAAGGCAAACCTGAGAGCGCACAGTTGATGCGCCAATTCTACAAAGATTTGACCCCCATTGGCATTCAGCCAGGTGGCGCGGGAATGGTTGTGAATTTATATAGCAAAAGCAAAATACAACCTTGTCGCTTTGCACAACCTTTGATGTGGTTGTTGCAGTTAAGAAAGGCCGGATTGTCAAGTTCTCACCCGCAGAGGTGAAATAGCAGACGGTCGTTTCAGCAGCATTTAGGGCTTCTTGATCTTGCTAACTTGCTCAGATCTATCCCATAAGGGTGCAGAAGCACTGTTTTCGTTGCTACTTTCACCAGTAACTATTCGTAATTCTTTCATCACAACTTCCTCGCAAAGGGCGGGAACTAGCAACAAATTAGATTCGCATTCATTCAATCAAATCTGAAAGGTACATCATGACGAAATTGCTTTACATCAAGAGTTCGCCCCGCGGCGATCGCTCCCTATCTATAAAGATTGCCGATGCATTCCTCTCTGCCTACAAAGAGAAGTATCCTGACGCGGAGATTGAGGAACTCGACCTCTTCAAGGCCAACTTTCCTGAATTCGATGGCGATGCTGCCGCTGCCAAGGTGTCTTTCTTTGGTGAGCCTGCCATGAACGAAAAACAACGAACCGTCTACGACGAATTAGTCAGGATCTTCAACCACTTCAATTCTGCGGATGACTATTTGTTCGCCGTGCCGATGTGGAACTTTGGAGTACCCTATAAGCTGAAACATTACATCGACCTGTTGACCATGCCTAGCACTCTCTTTGGCTTCGACCCAGCGGTTGGCTATATCGGGCTGCTCAAGAACAAGCGCGCCACCGCAGTCTATTCCGCCGCCATCTACAGCACTGGTGCACCGAAACAATTCGGGGTTGACCACGTATCGACCCATCTCACCGACTGGTTGAACTTTGCCGGTATCAACGATGTTGTGAAGGTATGGTATCAACGCTACAAGTTGATTAGTGAGAGTGAGGCGAGTTTGGCATTGACTGCGGCGTGCGAAGAGGCAAAGGCCGCGGCAAAGCGATAATTGAACCAAATGACAAAGAGGTAAGATAGCGATGCAGGTCATTTCTATGGATGTAGGACTTCCTCGCGAAGTGATTTGGAAAGGGAAACCCGTTTTAACTGGAATCTTTAAACAACCAGTCGAGGGTAGCGTTCGGTTACGATCGCTCAATTTAAATGGCGATCAACAAGCTGATTTAGCAGTTCATGGTGGAGTTGATAAGGCAGTTTACGCCTATCCGGTTGAACATTATGCTTACTGGCGCAATGAACTGCCGGAGATGGAATTGCCCTGGGGCATGTTTGGGGAAAATCTGACTATTGAGGGGTTGTCAGAAGATGCTGTGAATATTGGCGATCGCTTCCGCCTTGGCACTGCCGAAGTCATGGCGACCCAACCCCGAATGCCTTGCTATAAGCTCAGTGTAAATATCCTCCGGCAGAGCCGGAGGCTTTACATATGGGAACCGCTCAAAGCGGGTAAATGAGATCTCCCCTGAAGGGGATAACGCTCATTCCTCGAGTAAGTTCAACTGATCGAGTCGCTTGTCCTCTGCCTCCTGATGTTGAATATATGCCCTCACAACGGCTTCATCGCGGCCCACCGTTGAAACGTAATAGCCTCGTGCCCAAAAGCTCTGCCCCGTGTAGTTCCGTCGTCGCCCCATATAGGTTCGTGCCATCGTAATCGCACTTTTGCCCTTGAGACAACCCACCACCTGGGACACCGCATACTTCGGTGGGATTGAGATCAGCATATGAACATGGTCTGCCATCAAATGCCCTTCCTCAATGCGGCTCTCCTTTTGACGCGCTAAATCGTGAAACACGTCCCCTAAGTACTGCCGCAACTCTTTGTATAAACTCTTGCGTCGATACTTCGGGATGAACACGACATGGTATTTGCACTCCCATTTCGTATGGTTTAAGCTGCCTGTATCTTTCATTGAGTCTCCTTGACGCGAACATACATCCGTTCACGTTGGAGAGACTCTTTCTTAGATTCCAGGAACTGTCAAACTTTGGGAGTCCCCGGCAAAGCCGGGGTTTACCAGGATTAATTAAGTTTGGACGAGTTGATATAGTCAAACGGTTTCTGGACAGCCGTTTGACTGGAGTTTACTTTTCAGTCTTGCAAGAAGGAGAAGTCGGTACTGGCGATAAACTGGAACTCATCAGTCGCGATGAAAATCACATCACCATTGCTGATATTACGCAGCTGTATATTCGTGAAACTAAGGATTTGGAGCTATTGCAGCGAGTACTCCAGGTTCAGGCGTTGCCAAATGATTGGCGCGATTATTTTCAGAAGCAGATTGAAAAGCAAAGAACTTGAACAAGTTAGCGGCAATCAAAAGGGTATTTTTCTTAAATAATGATGTTTGTGGTTGAATTGCCAGCAGTGGCAGCGGTAGAACAATTCAATGCACCCGCCGCCAAAAGTTTGTCTGTGAGTGTTCAAATTTCTGCGGCGGGTGATTGGGATCGTTAATCCGACAGCGCTGTATAAAACTTGACACGATGTGCTAAAATCTGCGAAGCGCTACGGATTAACAACCTCGCTGGAGCCGACATGCGGAGGTGAATGGTTGAGACAAAAAGCTAAAGATTGTCTGTGAGGCTAGCCGCCCATCAACAACGGTTGCTGGAGGCGGTATGAGTCAATCTGGTGCGGCTCAGCTCGATCATTAGCTGGCTTCGTTTACAGGTTATGGCAACCGTTTGAAGGCTGTCTACCCGATTCTAAAGTTAAGGATGTGAATCTCTCGTACGGAAAGTGCGAAGCGATCGCACCTGGTTCAGTTGCCTGTAGAAGCGATCGCTGGACGATTTGGCTATTTGAACACACCTGCTGCGGTTAGGCAGACGATGGCTAAAGTCATTGCCAAAGCGCGACTGATAATCACACTATCCCAACGATTTTGCAGGTCGCGGATATCAGCCAAAATTTGTCCTTGTTGAATTGCCTCAGTCATCTTGGTATTCACAGGCTTCGCAACGGCTGTATACAAAACTAGCTGCGTGAGCAATCCAGCTAACGCAATTAATGCCAACCAGCTTGATGCTGTACCCAAGTGAACGACGATTGCAAACGCTAAGGTTGCCAGCAGTCCTGCTATCCCAAACACTGGCATTCGAGTATCAGCAACTCCATGTAGATGTCCCATCACATCGGCAATGGCGGCATCACTACTTTGGGCTAATGCCGGACGACCAACGACGAAGAAAAACACATCAACACCGTAAACAACTCCGACACTCAAAACTGCCAGAATTAGTAAGAAGTCACTCAGCAATAACATAAGAACCTCCGGTCAATTCATCAACGAGAGTAGGAGATTGAGGCTGCCAGTTTAAAGCCTGCTTGGCTTTTGCACCGCTGACCTGTTGATCAAGAGCAAGGGCATCAGCAAACGCTCCCAATGCAGCCCTTGCTTCATCGAGTTGCCATGCTTGCACTCGACCTGGAATTCCTGCTGCTTGACTGATAAATTGTGCGACTTCTCGCAGGCGCATTACCTGCTCATCCGCAGCAACAAACAGTGATCCTGGTTCAGCATTTTCTAACGCCGCCACATAGCACCGGGCTAAGTCATCGACGTGAATCAGCGTCCAGCGATTCTCGCCCGTACCAACGTACTGCACAACGCCATACTCAAGACTCGCTCGCAGCAGCATCCCGACAATTCCACCGCCGCGACCATAGACTAATGCGGGTCGAAGGACGATCGTGCGAATATCGCGACGATAAGCATTCAAAACCAATGATTCAAGCTCAGACCGCCAAGCAATTAATGGGGTTGGGTCAAGCGGACTATGCTCGGTGGCAATCTGATCGCCTGTGTTGCCCAACAGCCACACTCCAGTTGTATAGATAAAAGATTTACCTGTACCGCTCAAAGCACCCAAAATTGTTTCCACTGCTACCCGTTCGGTATATGGCATTTCTGCATCATTGGTGGATGCCGCATGAATCACCGCATTGGCTTGCTCAACTGCTGCTGCAATGCTGCTAGAGTCGAGCAAATCTCCGCGAACCGCTTGAATGTTGCGAGACTGTAGCTTTTTGACTGAATCATCTGAACGAGCAAGTCCGATGACTTGATGCCCAGAGGCTTGTAGAGCTTCTGCAACAGCAGTGCCAATATATCCGGTTGCGCCTGTCACAAGAACCTTCATCGTTATTCTCCTATTGAATTTAGTTGTTTGACCAACCAACATTGAGTAAATGAAACCGAATTTGCAGATTTAGGATTAGCGATTCCTCAGTTGAGCCACAAACATCTGCGTGAGAGTCTGATAGGCACTGTCAAGATCGAATTCTGGATCTGCAAGCTTTTGAAGTGCCAAGCCATCAAAAGAAGCAAGTAGCACAGCGGCTACGGCTTCAGGATTGGCGATCGCATCTCCAGCAATTTGCTGTACCAAGCGAGTAATACACTGCCGTCCTGTCGCAAGCATGAGGCGAGCAGCACCGTGAAAATTGGGATTGCGTAAGCCCAGCGCGAACAGTTCGCACCGCAGGCGAAACCACTCTGGTTCAGTTGTAACGCGCTGTTTAGGCTCTGTAAACGTGACTTCTTGCAATTGCTCTTTGGTCAATTGAGTACACCACCGCTCAACCTCTCTGACGTATCGTTCCCTGCTTCAATCAGAACTTCTTGAAGCAGTTGATCTTACTCTCGAAATAGTAGTGAATTAAGCCTGGAGCAACACCAGCCACTCCAGCAATTTCCTTCATCGTGGCTGAGTCATAGCCTTTTTCAGCCAAAAGTTGATAGGCAGCGAGGACAATCTGAGAGCGATTATCCTGGTTCTTGAACATAGATTTTTCGTCAGACGCTCCTCCTGGTTGGTCGTACAACCAAATCTTACCTCCCAATCCATTTCTCTGCAATTCCACACGTGATTAGTTAACACATTGTTACAAACCTAAGAACTTATGATGAAAAACGCGGTTGTTTGGTGCAGGTGTAGTTGCACTGCCAGCCAGCTAACAAGTCGCTGCACCGGAACGCCGTAAGCTGTCGGTTAGTTGCAAAGGGTACCTGCGTCCGGTGAGCTTAGTCGTTAGCCTGCTTCGTTTCTGAGTTAGGGTGCGGTTTAAAGGCTATCTGTTAGTGTTCAGAATCAAATCAGGGTGAACCTATGTGAACGGTCGTAATCGTTGAACGATGAGCGGCTGATTTTGATTTGCTAATATTTTATAACAGCAGAAAATAACCCATGTGGGTACTGTCGGGGTGCAATCTCTAAGCGCATCATGAAACTTAAGCGCACATTACGTGACTAACCTTCATTCACTTTTGGAGACAACACATGCCCGAACTCGTAATTCACGCAATTGACTGCAAAGCGATCTCAAGTGGTATTGATGCTGGTGCTATTCAGGCTGTAGTTAATGTAGCAAGCCAAGCAGCAGAAGTTGGTGCAGCCTCTGCGTCTTTCTTTGGACCAGAAGGAGTTGCAGTGGGCGAGGCATTGAAAGCAGCAAAGGGGCTGATTACTTCAATACCTGGATTGGCTTCAGCGCTTGATGTAGCCGGAGAATACCCCGATCAACTCTATCTCAACCTTTCCAATAAAGCAGGTAAAGCAAAGATTTGGCCTCAAGGAGGTAAATATTACAGTATCAATGCAGGACAGGTCGTTCGCCCTGGTTTGCGGGTTCCTTTCAATGATGTTATCGATGTAAACTTTTGGGAATATGACAGTGTAAGCAGCGACGACTTCTTGGGACGGTTAACAGTAGATAGGTCACATGCTGGAGGTGTTCGATACCAAATTGTATCCAAGCCTAGCGAGGGTGATTTATATGTTGTTGCCTACTCTGTTTTTCCTTTGGGTATGGGAGAATCGTTGGGAGGAGTCCTGAATTCGGGACCTGACGTTTGCTCATGGTCAGCCGGACGATTAGATGTTTTTGCACGGGGTAGTGACAATACTCTCATTCATAAGTACTTCGATAACGGTTGGTCAGAGTGGGAATCTTTAGGTGGAATCCTAACCTCAGATCCAAGTGCTGTCTCCTGGGGTAAGGGTCGGATTGATGTTTTTGCACGGGGTAGTGACAATACTCTCATTCATAAGTACTTCGATAACGGTTGGTCGGACTGGGAATCACTGGGAGGAGTCCTTTCCTCTGGTCCTGATGTTTGCTCATGGTCACAAGGACGCCTTGATGTTTTTGCAGTGGGTGGTGACAATACTCTCATTCATAAGTACTTCGATAACGGCTGGTCGGACTGGGAATCTTTAGGTGGAATCTTAACCTCAGATCCAAGTGCTGTCTCTTGGGGTGAGGGTGAGATTGATGTCTTTGTACGGGGTAAAGACAATGCTCTCGCTCATAAGTACTTCGATAAATTCGGTAACGGTTGGTCGGACTGGGAATCACTGGGAGGAGTCCTTTCCTCTGGTCCTGATGTTTGCTCATGGTCACCAGGACGCCTTGATGTCTTTGTACGGGGTACAGACAATGCTCTCCATCATAAGTACTACGTTAACGATAACGGTTGGTCGGGCTGGGAACGTTTAGGTGGATTCTTAACCACAGATCCAAGTGCTGTCTCTTGGGGTGAGGGTCGGATTGATGTTTTTGCACGGGGTGAAGACAACGCGCTGTGGCACATGTGGTTTGATGATGGCTGGAAACCTTAAACCACAGTTTGAGTAGGTAGGGTGGGCAATGCCCATCCTATCGAGTTGTGAGATAGGATAAGGGAGTCTTCAGAGCTAACGTAGCGGTTGGGAGTCAACCTATGCAAGCGATTCTATTAAGTAGTGAAGAAGTTGCGAAACGTGCATACCGAATCTACGAGAGCGAAATCCGCCAAGAGGTTGAGACAGAGGAAAATATTGGCAAAATGGTCATCATCAACATTGAGACAGGTGACTATGAAGTTGATGAAACCGGGCTGCACGCAGCCCAAAACCTCAAGCAAAGTCCCCATATGCAAGACTCTTTGGCATCCGCATCGGCTATAATGTAGCGGCCTCTTTCGGCGGTGTGATGGAGCGGGTGAGCAGTGATTTCCGGTACGGTGACTGACAGACATGCGATTGTCTCATTAACGTTTCTCTTGGTAAATGGCGAAACTTTCCCGATCGAGTTTGTCATCGATACAGGTTTTACCGATCACCTTTGCCTACCACCAGAAGCTGTGAACCTGCTGAGGCTCCCTTTCTTATACAATTTGCCCGCAAATCTGGCAGATAACAGTTCGGTCGTCTTGCCTGTTCATCAAGCAACAATTTTTTGGGATGGAGCCGAACGAGATGTTCGTGTATTTGCTACAGGGCGACGACCTTTGATTGGGACTGCACTGCTTGATGAGCAAGAACTGGTGATTCAGTTTACGGAGGGTGGATTGGTGACGATCGATGAGTTGTAGAGAGTTGTCGGTGTGTGGCAACGCAGGCTAACAAGTCGATGAAGCGGACGGGTGAGAGATCCTAGTGGTGAAGCATAGGTTATCTGCCGCCGCTTATCTTAGTCGTTAATCCGACAGCGCTGTATAAAACTTGACACGATGTGCTAGAATCTGCGAAGCGCTACGGATTAACAACCTCGCTGGAGCCGACATGCGGAGGTGAATGGTTGAGACAAAAAGCTAAAGATTGTCTGTGAGGCTAGCCGCCCATCAACAACGGTTGCTGGAGGCGGTATGAGTCAATCTGGTGCGGCTCAGCTCGATCATTATCTCGCTTTAGTCCTGGGTTGGGGCAGCGCTTTGAGCCACTCATCCAGAGTTGGGAATCCCCACGATCGCCCCTCTCTCATCTGCCAGGACGATCGCCCCCTCCCATCACGCCTATTGCACCCTACAAAACACTTGATTTGGCGGCATTTCAGGCAGCGACTATAATTGAGGGCAGTCGCTTGAGCTTTCATGATTTTCTATGACCCAGCCGCCCACCTACGGACCCCACAACCCGCACCCGCTGTCAACGCTACGGACGGAACTGGTGTGGGAGGGCAAGTATGACGAGTATGGGCAGCGGCGAGAGGTGGATATTGCTGGGTGTGCCATGCCGATGCAGAAGATTGAAAGCATTGATGAACCCAGGCGGGCAGCAGCGGCAACGGGACAGTTGGAGTTATTTGAACAGCAAAACCCAAAGCAGGATGACTTTAGAAATCGGCTGATCTGGGGAGACAACAAGCTGGTGATGGCATCGCTGTTGCAGGAGTTTAAGGGCAAGGTGGATCTGATTTATATTGACCCACCGTTTGATGTGGGCGCAGATTTTTCGATGAGTGTGGCGATCGGGGAAGAAGACTCCGCACTTAAAGACCAGTCCTTACTTGAAATGGTTGCTTATCGAGATATTTGGGGTAACGGACGAGATTCGTATCTTTCTATGCTTTATGAAAGGCTTACCTTAATGAGGGAGCTTCTAACAGATAACGGTAGCATTTATGTGCATGTAGGATGGCAGGTTAGCTATTTAGTTAGAGCTTTACTTGATGATGTCTTTGGAGGTGAAAATCTTCAAAGCGAAATCATTTGGAAACGTACTACTTCTCACAGTGATTCAAAGTCTTTTGGAAATATTCACGAATCAATATTTTACTTTTCTAAGTCTTCAGAATACATTTTCAATCCACAATATACTGACTACAGTGATGAATATGCTGAAACTCGTTACAAACATAGAGATCCTGACGGCAGGCGATTTATGGATGATAACGTAACCGCTCCATCTCACGGTAGTGATTCTGGAAGGTATGAGTGGAAAGGGAAGTTTCCTCCGCGTGGAAGAATGTGGTCTTATACCAAAGAAAAATGGAAGAGCTTGAAAAACAAAGCAAGCTCTACTACACGCGAGAAGGTATGCCGAGAATAAAGCGATATTTAGATGAGATGCCGGGATTATCTGTTCCAAGTATTTGGAGCGATATATATGCAATTAACTCGCAAGCACAAGAAAGGATTGGCTACGCAACTCAAAACCAGAAGCATTAATTGAACGCATCATCCAAGCCTCTTCCAACGAAGGCGATCTCGTTGCTGATTTCTTTTGTGGCAGTGGCACGACCGGGGCGGTGGCGGAGCGGTTGGGGCGCAGGTGGTTGATGTGTGATTTGGGGCGGTTTGCCATTCACACCTCGCGCAAGCGGATGATTGAGCTTCAGCGCAAGCTGCACAGTGAGGGCAAACCCTATCGCGCCTTTGATGTCTATAACCTGGGGCGCTACGAGCGGCAGTGGTGGCAAAAGACCGCTTGCAGGGGGCGGATGAAGAACATCGGCGGGTGATTCTGGAGTTTTTCAAAGCGGAGGTGCTGACCAACACACCGTCACCCCTGCTGCATGGGCGCAAAGCCGGGGCATTTTGCCATGTGGATGGCATCGACTCGATGTTTACCCGCGAGGAAGCCAAACAGGTAGCGCAGGCGACGGCGCAGGCGGGCGGGCACGAGTGCTATTGCCTTGCCTGGGAGTTTGAGATGGATTTGCATCTGCTAGTGAATGCCCTGGTGCCAGAGTTGGGCGTGAAGCTAAAGCTGGTGCAGATTCCCCGCGAGATTATGGAGAAAAACCGCAAGGCTCCGCCGCCGTTTTTGGAGGTGGCGGTGTTGGCGGCGGAGGCTGTCTATCGATCCCCTAGCCCCCTTCAAAAGGGGGAACCGGAAAAGCCTCTGTTGATAAGGGAGGAACCGGATCGGAAGTCCCCTTTAATAAGGGGGATTTAGGGGATCTCTCCGGGCAGTAGACATCAAACTCACCCAGTTTCTCCCCTCCCTCGCCGAAGTGCCCAGCAAAGAACTGGAAGCGATCAAAGAACGGGCGATCGCAAGCGGCTTTGACTTTATCGACTTTTGGGCGATCGATTTCAACTGGCATCCCGGCAAACCCTTCACCCACGACTGGCAAGACTACCGGACGCGGAAGGATCGATCGCCTCAAAACCATCAGCGATGCGGGTTACACCTACCCGCTCCCGGCACATACACTGCCTGCGTCAAAGTCGTCGATACCTTTGGCTGCGATACCTCGATTACCGTAGAGATAGAGGTGTAGGGCATGAGCAATCCCTACCGCATCTACCTCGATGTCTGTTGCCTCAACCGCCCCTTTGATGATGCATCCCAGGATCGGATTCGACTGGAATCAGAGGCAGTTTTGTCTATTTACCGAAAATGTCGGTTGGGAGAATGGACACTGCTAACCAGTGAGGTGATCGAGTCTGAATTGCGGCAAACTCCTGATATTCAACGGATGGAGTTAATTATGGCAGCTTTGGCGATCGCCGCCGAAAAAGCCCCATTGGATAGTGCTTTAAAACAACGGGCGGTCGAACTGGTTAAGCTGGGACTAAAACCTTTGATGCTGCCCACATTGCCAGTGCAGAAGCGATCGTCGCTGATGTGTTTCTTACCACAGACGATCGCCTGATTCGCAAAGCGACCCGCTATCAAACCAGTTTGAACGTTTTAGTTAGTAACCCAGTAACCTGGCTGCTTAGCCTCACCCCCTATGAAGGAGACAACACCAATGATGACACCCCTTGAACTCAATCGCCTTGGCTATCGAGCATTGATGGATGCCCTCGGTTTCGACGGCATGATCCGTTTCTTGCGACAGTTTGAACCAGGACAAGGTGACTACACGGCTGAACGCCAGAAACGCCTAGAAAACGTTTCGTTAGACGATATTTTTGATGAAATTGAACATCACAGAGAGTCCTAAAATTTGCCTCTATTTTTACCAATGAACCCAAAAAGATAAACCGTATGGCAGAGCGAGTAAAAGTTTGGTTTGACCTAGAAGCTGACTTTCTAGAAGTCACTTTCTCCGATGCTCCTGGTCATATGCAGGAAACAGAAAATGATGCGGTGATGGAGCGTGTCGATTTAGAGGGCAACCTGCTCGGTTTTTCTATTTTGGCAGTTAGCCAACTTGCTAAATCAAAACCATTGATTGCTGAATTGTTATCAGGAAAAGGTAGTGCGGCTTAGGGACAAATATGTAATGGATAAGCTAGAGAACTACCGTCAGATCATTCAAAAGATTCTGACTGACTATCAGCAATGGGCAACGGGTGCCAATCAACCTGGAGTGAGTCAGTGCGTTTCCTTTGATGAGAAACGCGATCACTATTTCTGGTTTCATGTGGGCTGGGATGGCAAGCGGCGAGATTTTGGGGTGACGGTTTACCTCCGCATTGACCAAGGCAAAGTTTGGATTGAAGAAGACTGGACAAAACAGGGCATCGCCAATGATCTACTAGAAGCTGGAGTCCCTGCTGAAGACATTGTTCTGGGTTTTCAGCATCCGAGCAAGCGTCCTCTTACAGAATTTGCAGTAGTTTAACCCATGACCTCCTCCACCCTCAATCCCACCGTTCTCGAACCCCTGTTTGCACCCTGGCAAGAACCCAACGCCCATCGTGTTCGGGCAGAAAAATCTGGCGATCCCGCTGTGGTGAAACAGGGACGCAGAGCCTCCCCGATCGAGGTGGTCAATAACCTGCGGGCAGCGGTGCGGGAGTGGCGGGAAGCCTTTTACATTGGAGCCAGCGACACCACGATTCAATTGCTGAACCATTGGTTTAACCGCGCCCACCGCAAAACAACCCCCGCTGGCGAAGAATTTGAGTTTCGCTACTACTTCTGTCAGCGAGAAGCCGTCGAAACCCTGATTTACCTCAAAGAAGTGCGGCGGATTGAGTGCCTGTCGCAAATCATTGCCGAGTTTGGCGGTGCGAATGCGGAACTACAGGCATTGGGCATCACCGAAGACGAAGATGCCTGGAGCCGCTATGCCTTCAAACTGGCAACCGGGGCAGGCAAAACTAAAGTCATGAGCCTGTGCATCGTCTGGAGCTATTTCCACGCCCTGCGCGAATCCGATTCAGAGATGGCGCGGCACTTTGTCGTCATTGCTCCGAACCTGACCGTCTATGAACGCCTCAAAGACGACTTTGGCAACGGGCGCGTGTTTGATGAAGACCCCTGATTCCCCCTGAATGGCGCGGCGACTGGAATTTATCGGTGGTACTGCAAGACGAAGCCAGCGGTGCAGCGACGGGCGGAACCCTCTACCTCACTAATATCCATCGCCTCTACGACACCGCCAAGCGCAAACAGAAAGCTGAAGAGGATTCCTACGCCTGGATGGGTCCAGTAGTATCCAAAACCAAAGCCCTCGATACGGGAGCCGCCCTCCGGGATAGAATCACGGCTCACCGCCGCGTCATGGTTCTCAATGACGAAGCTCACCACGTTTGGGACTCTGGCTCTGCCTGAACGAAGCAATCCGCACCCTGCACGAAACGATTTTGGCACGGAGCGGCTGTAAGTTGGTGGCACAACTGGATTTTTCTGCCACGCCCAAAGACAACAAAGGCTTGCTGTTCAAACATATTGTCTGCGATACGCCTCTGGGAGAAGCAGTCGATGCCGGGATTGTCAAAACCCCGCTGATTGGGCAAGCTAGCCGCAAGCTGGTCGAGCAAGCCGACGACAACGCCGCCTATCGCTGGGAACAGCACTTACTCTTGGGCTACGAACGCTGGAAAGCCAGCAAAGTCGAGTGGGACGCTAGCGGTAAAAGCCCCTGCTATTCATCATGTGTGATGACACAGATGCAGCCGATCAGATTACTCAACGCTTCAACACTGACCCGTTGTTTGAACAACTCAACGGCAAAACCATCAACCTGCACACCAACCTTAAAGGCAAATTGAAGAAAGTCGGACGGGGCAAAGATGCTCGATATGAATTTGTCGAAGACGAAAAAGCCATCAGCGACGATGACCTGAAGGCATTGCGAAAACTCAGCCGCGAACTGGATAGCAACGCCAGCCCCTATTTCTGCATTGTCTCGGTGCTGATGCTGCGGGAAGGCTGGGACGTGCGAAATGTGACGACGATTGTGCCCCTGCGTCCCTACAGTTCTAAAGCCAACATCTTGCCAGAACAAACTCTGGGACGGGGCTTGAGCCGCATGACTCCCCCGGACAAGCCAATGAACTGGTGACAGTAGTGGAACATCCCGCCTTTGCCAGTCTCTATCAGCAAGAACTGGCACAAGAAGGCTTACCGTTGGAAATTGTGGAACTCGATCGCGTCCCTGCCACCACGATTTCCATCTTCCCCGATGAGGCACACAAAGATGTGAATGCCCTGAATATCCAAATTCCCATCCTCTCCGCTGGCTTTCGGATTGTGCCCAAGCTGGAAGGGTTGACGATTCAGGATGTGAAACAAGCGTTTAAGCCCTACAAACCGTTACCGTTAGGCAAACAGGGCAACAACGAAATTCAGTACGAGGGGCGGCACCTGTTTACAGGTGAAGTGGTGGAGAAACTGCAACTCAATCTACCGCTGTTGGCATCGGGCATTGGTGCTGTTTCCTACTATGTCAAGCAATTGGAAACCATTTGCAAACTGCGAGGACTCCATCCCATCCTCGCTCCTCTAATCCAGACTTTTCTGGAAGAAATCCTATTTGAGCAGAAAACTACCTTGTTCGATCCGGCTCTAGTGGCTCGATTAGCTGACTCCGATGTGGGTGAACACCTGCGGGCGGTGTTTGTGCCGCTGATCCGCAGTCGCACCACCACTACCGAAGAACGGCTAATGTTTGAACCACCTAAATCCCTGAATGCCTGGAAACCCTTTCAAGTCACCCTGAGCGAACGCCGTCCTGCCCTGGAAGCGGTAAAGACCTTGTTCAACCTTGTTACCTGTAATCGGGAGTTAGAAGTGGCAGTCGCAAAGTTCTGCGATCGCGCCCCCGATGTGGCTGCCTTTGCCAAAAATGCCGGATCGCAGTGCTTGCGAGTGGACTATCTTGCTAATGGCGATCGCCTCGCCTTTTACACCCCGATTTCTTTATCCGTACTCTCGATGGTCACTACTACCTGGTAGAAACCAAAGGGCGAGAAGACCGGGATGTGCCGTTGAAAGCCAAAGCGGCGATCGCCTGGTGTGAGGCTGCTTCGAGTGAAACAACTCAATGGCACTATCTCTACATTCCCCAAGGCGTGTTTGAGCGCATGGCAGGTGATACCATTGCCGAACTTGCCCGTGCCTGTGCCCCAGCTTTGCAAAATCTGCTCCAATCTGAGGAATTTCAAGACTTGCCGCTGTTTGTAAATTTAGGGCAGGTGGATGAAGAAGCTTCTGCTGTCGATAGCCTGATTGATCCAGCGATTCTCAATGCGCTGCCTTCTCGCTATCGCCGTGCCGCCGATCAATCTGTCATGCTCTACCGCTTCTTTGAAAACAAAGAGGGCATGAATTATGCCCCTGTTTTCACCGCTCTGTTGGGTTCGATTGATGAAGTTGCGAAAGGCTTTCTGGTGCGGCGGTTGCAACCAGCGATGCCTGTTACTGTGGATGACCAAAAAGCCTGGTTTGCTCCATATTTAGGCGGAGTCGATCGCAAATCCGAAGACTATTATCGAAAACTTGCCCAAAATCTGAAACGGACGCTGGTGTTTAACAACGGGCTGTCACTGATTGGCTTACTGAGATCATGCCTAGACTATGCGCTTAATGACACCACTAAAATCGGTGGTGTGTTTGAGGCGTTGCAAACTCAGTTACGGTTTCAGGGTGGACGCAAAGTTCTAGAAACCGTCACCCGCATCAATGACTTTCGGAACACCTACATTGCCCATCAGGAACAAGAATTAACCGATAAGAACTTAGCTGAGCAAGAACTCAAAATCTGGATCGAGGCATTGCATATGATTGGAAAGTAAACGAAATGCACTTGCCAAGCGAGATAACAAATCGATGGAGCCGACCGTTGAGAGGTTATCTGTGGGCATCCAGAGTCATCCGCGGCGGCTCATCTCAATCGTTATCTCGCTTTAGTCCTGGGTTGGGGCAGCGCTTTGAGCCACTCATCCAGAGTTGGGAATCCCCACGATCGCCCCTCTCTCATCTGCCAGGACGATCGCCCCCTCCCATCACGCCTATTGCACCCTACAAAACACTTGATTTGGCGGCATTTCAGGCAGCGACTATAATTGAGGGCAGTCGCTTGAGCTTTCATGATTTTCTATGACCCAGCCGCCCACCTACGGACCCCACAACCCGCACCCGCTGTCAACGCTACGGACGGAACTGGTGTGGGAGGGCAAGTATGACGAGTATGGGCAGCGGCGAGAGGTGGATATTGCTGGGTGTGCCATGCCGATGCAGAAGATTGAAAGCATTGATGAACCCAGGCGGGCAGCAGCGGCAACGGGACAGTTGGAGTTATTTGAACAGCAAAACCCAAAGCAGGATGACTTTAGAAATCGGCTGATCTGGGGAGACAACAAGCTGGTGATGGCATCGCTGTTGCAGGAGTTTAAGGGCAAGGTGGATCTGATTTATATTGACCCACCGTTTGATGTGGGCGCAGATTTTTCGATGAGTGTGGCGATCGGGGATGAGCAGGAAGCAATTGAAAAGAGCAATCGACTTTAGAGATGGTTGCTTACCGAGATATTTGGGGTAACGGACTGATTCCTTTCTACAAATGATTTATGAACGACTTGTCCTTAATAGAGAGTTACTGAACGATAAAGGTTTGATTTTTGTTCATATCGGTTGGTTTGTATCGCATCAAGTTAAAGCGTTACTCGACGATGTTTTTGGTAATACTCAATTTTTGAATCAAATTATCTGGAAACGGCAAACAGCTCATAGTGATGTCGGTCAAGGATCACAACATCTTGGACGTATTCATGACGTTATTTTTCTGTATTCAAAATCTGACATTTTACCTGGAATATGCAGTACCAGCCATATTCCGACGAGTATATAAACTCTTTTACAAACATATAGAACCAGAAACAGGTCGATATCGTCTTAGTGACACAACTGGTCCTGGAGGCGCGGCGAAGGGTAATCCACGTTATGAGTTTCTCCGTGTGGAAGAATGTGGTCTTTAAACAGGAAAATGGAAGAGCTTTAAAAGCAAGGACGAATAATTCAAACTAAACCAGGGACAGTTCCACAGCAAAAACGTTATCTGGATGAGATGCCGGGATTATCAATTCAAGATCTGTGGTTAGACATTAATACTGTTCAGCCTCAGTCATTGGAACGACTTGGATATGAGACTCAAAACCAGAAACTCTTCTTGAACGGGTGATTTCTCTATCTTCCAACGAAGGCGATCTCGTTGCCGATTTCTTTTGTGGCAGTGGCACGACTGGGGCGGTGGCCGAGCGGTTGGGGCGCAGGTGGTTGATGTGTGATTTGGGGCGGTTTGCCATTCACACCTCGCGCAAGCGGATGATTGAGCTTCAGCGCAAGCTGCACAGTGAGGGCAAACCCTATCGCGCCTTTGATGTCTATAACCTGGGGCGCTACGAGCGGCAGTGGTGGCAAAGACCGCTTGCAGGGGGCGGATGAAGAACATCGGCGGGTGATTCTGGAGTTTTTCAAAGCGGAGGTGCTGACCAACACACCGTCACCCCTGCTGCATGGGCGCAAAGCCGGGGCATTTTGCCATGTGGATGGCATCGACTCGATGTTTACCCGCGAGGAAGCCAAACAGGTAGCGCAGGCGACGGCGCAGGCGGGCGGGCGCGAGTGCTATTGCCTTGCCTGGGAGTTTGAGATGGATTTGCATCTGCTAGTGAATGCCCTGGTGCCAGAGTTGGGCGTAAAGCTGAAGCTGGTGCAGATTCCCCGCGAGATTATGGAGAAAAACCGCAAGGCTCCGCCGCCGTTTTTGGAGGTGGCGGTGTTGGCGGCGGAGGCTGTCTATCGATCCCCTAGCCCCCTTCAAAAGGGGGAACCGGAAAAGCCTCTGTTGATAAGGGAGGAACCGGATCGGAAGTCCCCTTTAATAAGGGGGATTTAGGGGATCTCTCCGGGCAGTAGACATCAAACTCACCCAGTTTCTCCCCTCCCTCGCCGAAGTGCCCAGCAAAGAACTGGAAGCGATCAAAGAACGGGCGATCGCAAGCGGCTTTGACTTTATCGACTTTTGGGCGATCGACTTTAACTGGCATCCCGGCAAACCCTTCACCCACGACTGGCAAGACTATCGGACGCGGAAGATCGAGCCTCAAAACCATCAGCGATGCGGGTTACACCTACCCTGCTCCGGGCAAATACACCGCCTGCGTCAAAGTGGTGGATACCTTCGGCTGCGATACCTCGATTACCGTAGAGATAGAGGTGTAGGGTCATGCCAGCTAAGGATCTCTACCACGATGCCGTGAAAGCCGCCCTAATCAAAGACGGTTGGCTCATCCTGGCTGATCCGTACCGCATTCAGTATAAAGATGTTGACTTATACGCTGACTTGGCAGCTGAACGACCCATCGCCGCTGAACGAGAAGGACAAAAATTGTAGTTGAGATTAAGAGCTTTGTCGGGCGATCGCCCATGACCGATTTTCACAATGCTGTTGGTCAATATGCCGTTTATCGCAGCCTGATTCAAGCAACAGAGCCTACCTATCAGCTCTATCTGGCTATTGACGATATTACCTACGAAAACTTCTTCAAACGCGAAGGTATTGCTTTCATTATCCGTACCAGTCAAATCTTTCTATTGGTTGTAAACATTGATCAACAGGAGATCGTGCAATGGATAAGCTAGAGAACTACCGTCAGATCATTCAAAAGATTCTGGTTGACTATCAGCACTGGGCAACGGGTGCCAATCAACCTGGAGTGAGTCAGTGCGTTTCCTTTGATGAGAAACGCGATCACTATTTCTGGTTTCATGTGGGCTGGGATGGCAAGCGGCGAGATTTTGGGGTGACGGTTTACCTCCGCATTGACCAAGGCAAAGTTTGGATTGAAGAAGACTGGACAAAACAGGGCATCGCCAATGATCTACTAGAAGCTGGAGTCCCTGCTGAAGACATTGTTCTGGGTTTTCAGCATCCGAGCAAGCGTCCTCTTACAGAATTTGCCATTGCTTAAGGAGTTCACTGGTGTCTACTGCAACTGAGTTAAAAACCGAGAAAAAAGTTTGGACAGATGAAGAATTTATGGCACTGCCCAAAGATGGGCATCGCTATGAAATCGTGAACGGAGAATTGGTTGACATGGGAAATTCAGGAGCATTGCATGGCAATCTTGCTATTATTCTAAGCTCTGCTCTTTTGCTACTGTTAATGCTCAAAAACTAGGATCTTTGTTTGATTCTAGTACTGCCTTCAAGATGAAAAATGGTAATAAACGCTCTCCTGACATTTCCTTCTTTGCCAAAGAGCGTTTACAAGGCATGACCGAATTGCCAACTGGCTTTCTAGAAGGCGCACCCGATCTGGCGGTGGAAATTTTATATCCTGGCAACACAGTAGAGGAGATACAGGGCTATTTCATTCTAAAGATTGATTTGAGTTGCTTCAAGCTGAAACCGCAACGACGTTGGGCTTGAGCCATATTGTTAAAGCCCAAGTCCCGATAGAGATTGAGTGCCAGATTTCGAGCAATTGCCCATATCTGAGGCAAGGGAACTATCCGGATTCTACAAGCATCCTCAGCTTGCGTCACATCTCGCACATAATGCACTTTGTTTTCCACACCCCAATATGAGCGAATTCGGTGAGCAAACTGACACGCAGTTTCACGCAACGAGGAAATGTAATAGCGTATCTCGGTTTTACCCACAATTTCATACTCTCCTTTCAGCAAGGTACGAGTAGCCCTCACGCGAATCAAGGTGCATAGTCCTGCCCAAGGACGAATATCATCAAGAGTTTGACAAATTTCAACTATTCGTTCCTCTATGCGTCCATGACCTTTGCTAAATTCTGTGTAAGTGTCTTCCACTTGAAAGTTCGCCTTGACCTCTTTGAGCAGCCCAGATTGGTTGCCTTTGAGTGCTCCTAGATAGTGATTGTGACTCTCAACAATTGAGGTGCAACTTTTTTTGGGTGTTGATCGCATCAAAAGCAAACACCACTCCATTGCAAGCGAACTGTTTGACTAACTGGGGCAACACCTTGATCTCATTGCTCTTATGCTCAACCTCGTAGGGTTCAAGAATCAAACCCCGTTCAACCAAATACACACTCACCAGTTGAATCGCTGGATGCGGCTCAGTGGTTGAATGCTCCGATACCAGTTGATAGGAGCCACGCCATCGTTTGCCATCGACAGCTACCATCTCACCCGCACGAGGACTAATCTCAAAAAACTTGGCTAAACAAGCTGAATACTGTTGATAATCTACGTTGAGCAGCACTCGGCGAATCGTGCTGTAGGAGGGTAAACGTCCTTTAGCTGGGTCAAACAACCCTACTAATTCATCGTGATAAGCGTTGAGCCAATCTCAATGGCTAGAAACCCTCGACATCCTGCTGCCACTGCTAAGGTGAACAATGCTAGACACAGGGCTTGATTGTGCCGTTGTCCGGCTCCTCGTCGGGGTCAGGCAAGTGAGCAAAAGCTTCCACAATCGCAAGGGTGCTCATGGTTGAACGGCAGTAACGGATTAAGCCTCAGCTTATCGGATTGTCTACCTCGTCTAGAATGAAATAGCCCTGCCTGAGTATCACGGCAGCGTAAGCGGTGTACTCAAGAACGCTCTAGATTTGATGAGCTTTGACCAGTTGTCAGGTAAGGTCGCAGGACTGATCAGCGTGTTAGGCGGACAAGCTAACAGCAATGCTTTGAACGATTTACGAACTATTCTGCGTTGGGTACACGCCTGGGTCATTCCTGAGCAAATTGCTGTTGGCCAAGCCTGGCAGGCATTTGGTCCAGACGGTAAATTGCAGGATGCAAAACTGTCCCAACGCTTCGACCAATTCGCCCAAAGCCTGTATGAGAGCACTGTTAAGCTGCGGGATGCGGCTTAAGAAGCCTGTATCGACGGTAGTTTGTAGATACTGTACAAAATGATAGGCATCAAGTTTTAAAGCTTGGGAAGCAGATTTGGGAGTCAAAGGGTTGCCAGTGTTCGCAACTGCTTTACGCTGAAGGGCGTCAGTCCAGGCTTATGTCCACCACAGGGGTAGCCCTATGATACTGTTCAGTGTGTTGATGGGCTGGAGCGGGCTTAGGGGCAGCAAAAGCGTCTAATCTACATCCAGACTTGGCTAGCCTGAGGGACATGCCGGAGTACAATTGGTCTGACCTAACTTTCATTGCTGTCCCTGAAGGTTGTCCTACATGCCAAGGGGAGTGTTTCTTGTTTTCTGCTGATGAATGTTCTACCGAATGAGTTCTGAACCTGCTGAAAATTAGTCCCTTACTGCTTTTTCACCCTCTTGGAGGTGGAAATTTTACTCCAGATTCCATTAATCTGTTAAAGAATTGAGCTATCTCCCGTTTTTGGAACGACACTTATGCCGGAATCGTTTGACAACGCTACAAAACAATCCAAATCAAAAGACGGTTGGATGGAAGTGTTAAAAACGTTAGGCTTAAGTGCAGTTCTTGCCTTTGAATTCGAACCTTCGTTGCTGAAGCACGTTACATTCCGTCGGGTTCAATGGAACCGACTCTTCAGGTAAACGATCGCCTCATTATTGATAAGCTCACCTACGATTTTTCAGCACCACAACGGGGAGACATTATTGTATTCAACCCCACAAAGACGCTTCAGGCACAGCATTTTCATGATGCGTTTATTAAACGGGTGATTGGTTTGCCAGGAGAAAAGGTGGAGGTGAACGACGGGCAGGTTTTCATCAACGGTTCTCCTCTGAAGGAGAATTACATCGCTGCAAAACCCGACTATCATTTTGGTCCGGTGGTTGTTCCGCCGGACTCCTACCTCGTATTGGGCGATAACCGCAATAACAGCTATGACAGTCACTATTGGGGATTTGTCCCGCGTAACGATATTGTAGGTCGAGCAATTTTCCGCTTCTTTCCGTTCAATCGTGTGGGCGAGATCGATCGGCCTGCCTATGTCACTCAACAGTCCATGATTGATCTGCAAAGTCTTATAGCCTTCAGTTCCCCGTCCTACCAAGCAAATTGGGTGGTGCCCAAATCGTAAGGATTTTGGAGCTGTTAACGATGGCGGCTAACGCCGTGCATCCTTACCTTTTAGGTCTACCGCAAACTGAACTGATGCGTTATGGCTTTGCGGCAAATCTCCGGTATCGCTCTGTAATGCCCACAGCTGGTGCCAACGTTAAAGACCGTGAGATTGAACGACTGCCGGATTTTGTATGAGCGGGTTCTGTCAAGAGTTTTACCCGTAGCCAGCAAATCTTGGTCAGACCTGGCCTACTACCGACTCTACTTGATTCCCATACCTAAAGGCCAAGAAACCTGTCCTTCTATTGATTGAGAAGCGGGATTAAAGATCTACCGTAAAGGGCTGACAGGCAACTGTAGCTTTCTTTAGATTAGTGTTAGTTACAACTGCCAGCTTGAAATGCATCGGAGATTTTCACAAGACCTTGAATCCCTGCTAAATCTTTTAGCGGAGAAACCGCTCACACTCAACGATATTCTGAGGGAGACCTCAGAACGTGGTTTTAGCATCGTCATTGTGCTGCTGGCATTGCCATTTCTTTTTCCGATGCCACCAGGATTTGCAGGACCGCTAGGGTTTGGTTGCTTAATTCTGGCAGCGCAAATGGCTCTGGGACGACGATCGCCCTGGTTACCAGAGCGAGTTGGGCAGTTTCAGTTTCCAAGATGGTTGGTTCTGACGCTGCTGACCAATCTTCGACGAGCCACAGGACTTCTGGAAAAAATTGCCCGTCCCCGTCTCCGCTGGGTTGCCGATAGTTCTCACGTCTGGCAGCTCAATGGTCTTTGCATTGCCTGGTTGGCAATTCTGCTGATGTTGCCAATCCCGTTTACTAACCCGATTCCCACCGTTGGTATTTTGCTGCTTGCTGTTGCTACCCTGGAATCAGATGGGTTGCTGATGTGCTTTTCCTACGGAATGACGGTCGCCATTACGCTGCTTGTGGTTGGTATTGGCTATGCACTTTGGATGTCGCCGACCGTCATTCAGGATTTATTTGGTCACTCCGGTCTAAACCTTTTCTAGGTCTTCTCGATTTATTTCTACATTTGTGAAAAAGAAGGAACTCCAAAAGTTTCAGCAGATAATTTAGTAGGTGGACCTAAAAGGTAGGGATGCGCGGCGCTAGCCGCCATCGTCAACAGTTCCAAAATCCTTACGACGTTGTTACTACCATTTAGTAATGGATTAATTGATTTAGAGAGCCAAAATTATTCATTGCCAATTCCCCATTACTAAATAACTAGAAGAATTAGAGATTAAGCGTATCAGAGGTGTTTGAAATGTCTAATCCCAAGAAGAGAGCAATTATCCGCGAACTGCGTCATCAGCTCTACTACACAAACCCCGGTCCCGAACGGGAAGAAGTGCGGCGACAGCTCGACTATTGGCTTTACTACGATCGTAATGCCTAGAATGACGGGGTGGTTTAACAATTCCAAGGTTATGGCTCAATAGCTGAATGAATTGAAAGGTTTTTTGATCCATCCAGCCCTAAGTTCAAGTTTTCATCACCCAGTTCTCTCTAAGCTTCTGGCTTTTGTTCCGCTGGAACAGCGTGGACCTTAATGCCTTCCGCTACGTCATCGGTAGGGTTGACAACGAGTTGTTCATTTCCCTGTAGCCCAGACGAAATCTCTACATTGGTGCCGTAATCACGCCCAAGCACCACTTTTGGTAGTGTACTTTTGGTCTGCACCCACGATCGCCACCTGGGGTCCATCCGAACGAACCACGATCGCATTGGAGGGCACAGTTAGCGGCGGTGTTGTTTGGTTCAATACAAAATTCACTTGCGCGTACATGCCAGGGAGCAATTTGAGGTCAGGATTGTTAACCTGCACCTCGGTTCGTAGGGTGTGAGCATTGGTATCCAGAGCGCTGGCAGTACGAGTTACTTTACCAACGAATACCCGCTTCGGAAACTCGCGGACGGTAATCTCGGCGGGCTGTCCCGGACGAATAGAACTGACATAGGTTTGAGGCAAATCGACAAAAATGCGGAGCGTATTGGGTTGAGCGATTTTGTAAAGCCACACCGCATTGGAACCGCCACTTCCGGCTGTAATCAGTGCCCCTGTGTCGATGTTGCGGGCAGTGATAACGCCGTTAAAGGGCGCGACAATTTTCTTGTAAGACTGGGTTGCTTCTAACCGCTGAACGTTTGCCTCACTCGCTCTGATGTTTGCGATCGACGATTCAACGTTGGATTGTTGAGCGTTTATAACAGATTTTGCGGCTTTAACGTTCGCCACACTGGCGTCGTAGTTTGCTCTCTTTTCATCGTAATCCTGACGGGCAACCGCTCCCTCCTGCTGTAGCTGTTGCCAGCGATCAGAGCTAACTCGATTGAAGTTAGAGGTGGTTTGTGCTTGCAATGCCGATGCTTTAGACTGCTCCAGATTCGCGGTAGCTTGAGCATAAGCCGCGCGGGTTTGGGCAAGGTTAGCGCGGGCTTGATCAAGCTGTCGGTCGGTTTCGGGAGAGTCAATTTCTGCCAGGAGTTGCCCTACTTCAACACGATCGCCAATGTCCGCATATCGTTGGTTGATGTATCCGTCCATACGGGCATAGATGGTGGTTTCCTTAACGGCTTGAATGCTGCCAGGAAGGGTGACATCGGCTTTAGTAGCGGCGCGACGGGGTGACACGGTATTGACCGTCAACAAACCGGATTTGGCTTCTTTGGCAGATGCATTGAGTTCGGCGTTGCGCTGCAAACGGGGCAGAATTCCAATCAGTAAAAGCCCGGCCATCACAGCGCCAGCAACAAGCATCACGGTTCTGAAGCGGGCCATGTCGCTCGATCGAATTCTGCTGATTTGTTCGCCAATTGAAGAGTTGGGGCGGTGGTTTGATGGTTGAGTGTTCATGGGAAAGGATGAATCTTGAGGGATGAGGGATGAGGGATGAGGGATGAAGAGTATGAGACAGAGGATTCAGAATTGAGAATTCAAAACTAAAAACTCTTAATTCTTAATTTCTAATTCTTAATAGTTGTTGCTGACTGGTTGAATAACAGATTCCGTGATTGTTCCATGTCAACTTGTTGGGCTTTAAACTCTTCGGCTTTTCGTAGGCGCGAATGGTTGCGGGACGGGCTTGAATGGTTTCAAACCAGCGCTTTAGGTTGGGGAAGTCTTCTAGCTTTTGGTTTTGGCGTTCGTAGGGCACAATCCAGGGATACATGGCAATATCGGCGATCGAGTAGTTTCCGGCGACAAATTCACGGTCTGCCAGTTGTTTATTAAGCACGGCATATAAGCGTCCGGTTTCGTTGACATAGCGATTGATGGCGTAGGGAATTTTTCGGGGGCATATTGGGTGAAGTGGTGGTTTTGGCCTGCCATTGGTCCGAGTCCACCCATTTGCCAAAATAGCCATTCAAGGGTTACAACACGATCGCGTAAATTGCTGGAAATTAACTTCCCGGTTTTTTCTGCCAGATACAGCAAAATGGCACCGGATTCAAATACGGAAACGGGTTCGCCACCATCGATGGGTTCACGATCGATAATTGCAGGAATGCGATTATTGGGGAAATTTTGAGAAATTCTGGTTTGAATTGATCGCCTTTACCGATGTTGATGGGAACGATCGTGTAGGGCAATTCTGCTTCTTCCAGAAACATCGTGATCTTGTGACCGTTAGGCGTTGTCCAATAATAAAGTTCAATCATTGTGTGCTCCTTAAAAGGGATGGTAATGGAGTGATCGAGTAAATTGGTTTATTCCTTGTCCTTTCCCTAACACCTGACTCCTAGCTATACGATCGACCATCCACTAATCCAGGCTCTAACTCAAACGGATCAACGCCTTCTAAGCAAGCGACGTTGATTCCATAGAATCCGGGTGCGGTACGGGGTCTGTGGAAGGGATAGATGCCGCACACCTTGCAGAAGTAGTGTTTGGCGGTTTGGGTGTGGAATTGGTACAGGGTTAGAGATTCTTCGCCAGCAATAAGCTTGAATTGATCGACGGGGACTTTGTGCATGATTGCGCCTCTTCTGGAGCAAAAGGAGCAATTACAGCGGGCGACGGGATCGAGTGTGGCGTTTACTTGAAATGGCACGTTTCCACAATGGCAATGGCCCCGGTAGGTTTTCATTTCAGGTTTTTGCTGGTTCATAGCAGTTTCAGTTGGAATTAATGGACGATTTACTGCTTGGTTGGATTGGAGGAGATAGGGATTAACTGCTACGTTGTTGGTTTAATGCCGGGGAAGCCCCGGACCCCCGCTTTGTGGGGTCCTAACTCCCCACATCCCCGAACGGTATCGTCTGTTAGTTGCACAGCGAAGGTTGGTCTCATTTGAGTGCAGTAGTTTTAAACTTTGAACCACAATGAGTAAGTCTCAACAATTGGAACTAGGCCGGAGCTGGATTTTCCGAGGCTGAATGGTTGCCAATTCGGAGTACGAGGAATGCGGTAATCAGACATAGTAAACCGGACAGAATGAATGCTTGGAGATAGGTGCCGAGGTAGGTTCTGAGTGCGCCTGTGGCGAAGGTTGCTGTGGCGGCACCGATTTGATGGGCGGCAACAATCCAGCCAAACATGACGCCTGATTTCTCCTTGCCAAACAGTTGGTTGGTTAATCGGACGGTGGGGGTACGGTGGCAATCCAATCGAGACCGTAGAACACTGCAAAAATTGAAAGTCCAAAGAAATGGGGGTCGAAGCTAAAGGGTAGGAAAATGAGCGATAGGCCGCGCAGTCCGTAATACCAGCTCAGCAGGTAGCGGTTATTCCAGCGATCGCTTAACCAGCCGGATGCGGTAGTTCCAATAAAGTCAAACACACCCATCACGGCTAGCAATCCGGCGGCCTTGACTTCTGGAATGCCATGATCACTGCAGGCTGGAATTAGATGGGTACCAATCAGTCCGTTGGTGCTGGCACCGCAGACAAAAAGCTGCCGGAGAGAAGCCAGAAGTTGGGCGATCGCAATCCTTCCCGCAACGCATTTAGGGTTGACGCAATGGGATTGACAGTGGAGCGGCGTACTTCTGGCATTGCAGTTTTGCTGCCGAAGGGATGTAAGCCAATGTCGGCGGGACGATCGCGCATTAGAATTCCGATTAGAGGAATAATCAGAATTGTGATAGCTGCGATAGCCAAAACTGCACTACGCCAGCCAAAGTGTTCTACCAGCGATGCAAGTAGGGGCAGAAATACCAGTTGTCCCGTGGCGGTACTGGCGGTTAAAACACCCAGCACTACTCCTCGCCGTTCGGCAAACCAACGGTTCACCACGATCGCACCCAGCACCAGCGCAATCACACCTGTGCCACAACCAACGACGATGCCCCATAGCAGGATTAGCTGCCAGGTAGCTGTCATCAGGCCGGTTAAACTGACCCCAACGGCAAGAAATGTCAGAGCTGCAACCATCGTCCGCCGAATGCCAAACTGCTGAAAGACGGTCGCTGCAAAGGGACCAATCAATCCATACAGCAACAAATTGATTGAAATTGCGAGCGAAATGGTGGCTCTAGACCAACCAAATTCATGCTCCAACGGCACAATCAAAACACCAGGAGTGGCCCGAATTCCAGCGGCGATCAGCAATGCCAGAAAGGTCAGACCTGCAATGATCCAACCGTAGTGGAACGATCGACGGGAGAGGTAGGAGGGAAGGGACATATCAGGGGTCAGGCGTAGGGGTTAAGTGGCATCGGGTATGTGGGCGATCGCGCCGTCATCTCTTGTTCCTCGATGGGTACTGCCATTCCCATCAGAATGAATTGGCTCAAGATCGTCATCCATCGGGTCGGGTTGCTTGCGGCGCAGTTTGCTGTAGACCACTGGCACAAAAAATAGGGTGGCAAAGGTTGCAGCGGTCAGACCACCAATGACGGCGCGTCCGAGGGGTGCATTTTGTTCGCCACCTTCACCCAAACCGAGCGCCATTGGCACCATTCCGATAATCATCGCTAATGCAGTCATTAATACGGGACGCAAGCGGGTAAACCCTGCCAGAGAGGCGGCTTGACGGGCATCTTTCCCTAATAAGCGCTGATCGTTGGCAAACGTAACGAGCAAAATGCTGTTTGCGGTTGCCACCCCCATACACATGATGGAACCCATTAACGAAGGGACGCTGAGGGTCGTTTGTGTGATAAACAGCATCCAGACAATGCCTGCTAGCGCACTGGGCAACGCCATCATAATAATCAGCGGGTCAAGCCAGGACTGGAAATTTACCACCATCAGGAAGTACACCAGCAGAATGGCAAACAACAGCCCAAATCCCATGCTGATGAAGGAGGACTTCATCGTGCCAACCTGACCGCGCACCTCAATAAAACTGCCTTTAGGCAACTTCTTGCGATAGTCGTTGACGATACGATCGATCTCCTTCGATACGCCGCCCAAGTCCCGATTTTGCACATTGGCATAAATGTCAAACACAGGTTGAACGTTATAGTGGTTAACGACTGAAATCGTTTTGCGTCGCTTTACCGTCGCAAGGTTGTTCAACAACTGGGGAGTCGTAGAACCGGATGCCGCGATCGGGGTTTCCCCAATGTCATCGACCGTAGATACCTTATCGGTCGGCGTTTGACAGCTACCAGGTAATTCACACCCGTTTTCGGATTGAGCCAGTAGTTAGGGATGCCTGTCCACTGGAACTTAACGATGTCAGGATACTGTTGGCAACATCGCGCTGGGAAAGTCCCGCCTGTTGCGCCTGCGTGCGATCGACCTCAATTCCGATTTCAGGCGCATCCACAATTTGATGTAAATGAACATCCACCGCGCCGGGAATTTGAGCAACCTGTTTCTGAATTTGCTTGGCGATCGCGTAATTCTTCTCCGCATTTCGACCAAGCACCTGAATATCCACAGGCGCAGGTAGACCAAAATTGAGAATCTGGCTCACAATGTCCGCTGGTTGGAAGAAGAAAGACGCTTGTGGAAATTCCGTCTTCAATTCGTTCCGCAGTTTCTTGACGTACTGCCAGGTAGAACCGTGATGCTCCTGATTTAGAGAAACCAAAATTTCTCCATCGGCAGAACCGATCGTGGCGCTGTCGCTAAAGGCCAGGTTAATGCCACCAACGGGTAGCCCAATATTGTCCAAAATGACGGACACCTCATCTGCCGGAATCACCTCCCGGATCTTTTGCTCAACCTGACCAAAAAGCTGTTCCGTTTCTTCGATTCGAGTACCAGCAGGGGCGCGAACATGCAGACGGAATTGCCCCGCATCCACCGTTGGAAAAAGTCTTCTCCCACAAACGGGAAAAGGGCAGCGGCACTGGCACAGAACGCGATCGCCACGAACAGTACCCAGCTCCGGTGACTTAATCCCCAATCCAAAGCAGACTGATAGCGATCGCGCATCCAGTTAAAGCGACGATTAAACCCTGCATGAAATCGCCACAGAAGATTACTGGAGTTGCCGTGCGCTTCGCCATCCTCCCGATAAAGATCCAGTTCATGCTTGAGCAGAAACCGCGCCATTGCAGGTACCAGCGTCCTCGACAAAACGTAGGACGACAACATCGCAAACACCACCGCCATTGCCAATGGCGTAAATAATGACTTGAAACACCCGTTAAAAAAATAACCGGGGTAAACACAATGCAAATACAAAATGTAGCTACCAGAGCAGGCGTTGCAATTTGTTGAGCACCATCCAAAATAGCTTTTGTCAGTGGTTTTCCCTGCCCTAAGTTGCGGTGAATGTTCTCAATTTCAACCGTTGCATCATCCACCAAAATCCCCACCGCCAATGCCAAACCACCCAACGTCATCACGTTAATGGTTTGTCCCAACAAACTCATAATGATGATGGAACAAAGAATTGAGAGCGGAATTGAAATGGCAACAATAATTGTGCTGCGCCAGCTTCCCAAAAACAGCAGAATCATCGTTGCCGTCAGACACGCCGCAATCAGTGCTTCCTTCACCACCCCTTCCAGTGATGCTCGTACAAACAGCGATTGGTCGAACAACAGCTTCATATCGAGGCCTGAGGGCAGTGTCGATTTGACCCGTGGTAACACGTCCTGAATGCGAGAAACCACATCTAGCGTGGAAGCACCACCGCTCTTGAGAATGGTCAACAGACTGGCCCGTTGTCCATCCTGCCGTACCACGTTCGTTTGCACCGCAAAGCCATCATGCACCTGTGCCACATCACGGATGTAAACCATTGACCCGTTAATCTGACGGATGGGCAGATTATTCAAAGCCTCTACCGCTTCCGGGCTGCTGTTAAGACGTACCGTGTAGTCTCGATCGCCAATCTTGGCGTTCCCCGCAGGCAGAATCAAGTTTTGGGCACTGATTGCATTCACCACGTCGGTAGGTGAAAGCCCTCTGGCATAAAGCGCCTGCGTATCTAAATCCACCATGACCTGCCGCGCCTTACCGCCATAAGGCAATGGAATCGATGCCCCCTGAACTGTCGCTAGTTGCGTCCGAATAAAGTTCAGCCCCAAATCATAAATTTCTTGCTCTGATAGGGACTTAGAACCAACGCTCATTTGCAGGATTGGGACATTCGACGCGCTGTAGCGCAGAATTAGCGGTGGCGTAATTCCCGGTGGCAATACCCTCAGAACAGTTTGCGAAACGGCTGTCAACTGGGCAACCGCCGCTTCAATCTTGGCTCCTGGCTGAAAGAAGATTTTAATCACACTGACACCACGCATGGATTGAGACTCCATGTGTTCAATGTCATTCACAGTGGTGGTAAACGCACGCTCACTAATGGTGACAATACGCTTCTCCATCTCATCTGGTGAAACGCCCGTGTAGGACCAGATAACGCTGACAACCGGAACATTAATATCTGGAAAAATGTCCGTCGTCATGCGCGTAATCGTCATGACACCCAGAATTACAATCATCAGGGCAGCCACGACGATCGTGTACGGGCGGCGTAGGGCAAGGCGAACTATCCACATGTCGCAAAGTCAGAGTAGGGAGTGGACTGTGCAGAAAATTGAGAATTAGGAATTGAGACTGAAGAATTTAGGAGTTAGAAAAAGAGGCTAAGAACAGCCAGCAGAAACAATTTCAAAGTTTTACTTCTTCATTCATAATTCTCAATTCTCCATTCCTAATTAACCTCAATGGATGAATGCGGTGAATGAAAGGCTGCTAGCTCTCGCTGCTCTTTAAGCAACTGATCAGTAAGCCATTGAATTTCGGATTGAATAACGTCGATCGATCTCTGCCGCACCAGTTCCCGGTAAGGGTCTGCTGAAACTGCCTCAGCTTGCTTTTTGGCTAAACGCAGCCGACAACTCATCAACCGATGCTCCAACAACTGCACCCGTTCGTCCGGCTGCAAGTGGCTGAAGAAGAAAAACTTGATCAAAAATCGGGAGCGAGAGTTGACCCAGCTTTCCTGCGGATGCGCCATCATTTCTTGTTTCCAACGATCGCGCCCCAAAGGGGTAATGCGGTAGACCTTGCGGCTCTGTCCGGTCTCAGCCGCATCTTCTGCACAAAGCACAATCTCACCATGCTCCTCCATCCGCTTTAGAAGCGGATAGATTGCTCCATAGTTAACGCAAATGCAACAGCCCATAAAGATTTCAAGCTGCTGTTTGAGGCGATAACCGTTCAGGGGCTCTATTTGGAACAAACCCAAAGCTGCAAGTCGGAGCATTTTTTTATATCAGTCTGATATAACAGAGAACTCTACCAGAATGGTCTAAATAACACAAGCATTCCGCTATACCAAACCAGAGAAGGGATTAAGAATTAGAAATTGAGAATTAAGAATTGAAGAGCTGAAAATAATCAATTACAGATAAGGTCGCATAGGGTCGGGTTTCACGGTCAAACGTTGCTGGATGGAGGATTTCCTCTACTAAACCCGCCCGTACAAACGATAAATGCTATTTTCTAACTGCCGCAATTCGAAGGCGGCGGTAGTCGGCAATCAATGGCCTTTTGCAACAGGGTTGGATACAACAACCGCTCAACCGATTGAATGACTTGCAGTTGTCTTTCAGGTGATAGTTCAGACAAAATTCCCCCTGCAAACATACGCAGCCAGTTTGCCATTCCCGCTTCGCCGCCTTCTAAGGGAGTAGGACGATCGAACAGTACTGCGTAGCTCACTTCAAAACCATGATTCTCTAAACGAGTGGCATAGTCTCCCATACTTGGGAAATACCAGGGATTGAGGCTTTGCGGATTGGTATCTCCGAGTGACTCCAAAGTGGTGATCATCGCCTGGACGATCGCCTGGATATTGCCCTTGCCGCCGAATTCCGCCACAAAATGTCCACCTGGTTTAAGGGCCTGGTAAACACATTTAATGACCGCATCCGGTTCCTTAACCCAATGTAGGGTCGCATTGGAGAATACTGCATCCACAGGCTCGTTCAACTGAAAAGTTCGGGCATCGGCAACCTCAAATTGCAAATCAGGATAATTCTGCTGCGCCTGCTCGATCATGGTAGGAGACGCATCAATGCCTTGAGCGATCGCGCCTATACTGGCGATTTTGCTGTTAGCTGTCCTGCCCCACAGCCCAAATCTAAAATGTGCTGCCCCTGTTTTGGATTCAGCAGTTCCACCAACGATTCGCCATATTCCCAGACAAACGCAAACTTACTTTCGTAAAGTTCAGGATTCCAGGTATTTGTTTTCATCTCATGGACCTTCTGGTGCTTAGATCCTCACTGTAAAAAATCTTCAATGAGGTGTCCAATATATATATGATGAGTGGTTTATATTTAAAGGATATAACTCTGTTGATGCTTCACGCTGGCGGGACTTTTGCAAAAAGGAATGAAGATAGTTTGGTAATGGGTAATAGGTAATTGCTGGATTCCGTCAATTACCCATTACCCATCACCATTTACTCGCATAAGCCCTAGATACACCCACTCCCCTCTCCCTATGGAACTTCGCCATTTGCATTACTTTATTGCCGTGGCGGAAGAATTAAACTTCAGTCGGGCGGCTGAACGGTTACACATTGCCCAACCACCGCTGAGTCAACAAATTCGTCAGCTAGAAGGGGAATTGGGATTTTCCTATTCCACCGGACCAAACGAAAAGTGGAATTAACGAAAGCGGGAGAGGCATTTTTAGAAGATGCTCAACAACTTCTGCGGCAACTTGGTGCGGCGGTTCAACGGGGTCAGCAGACGAGCCGGGGCGAAGTAGGGCAACTGGTTGTTGGCTTTGTCGGTTCTGCTGCCTATAACGTCCTGCCGCCAATACTGCGATCGTTTCGTAAAGAAGTACCAGACGTTACCCTGGAATTGCGAGAACTGACCACCGATCAGCAGTTACAGCGATTGCTGAATGGACAGATTGATATTGGCCTTGTACGTCCACCCTTTAAAAATTCAGAGGTCGTTGAAAACTCAGAGGTAGAGTCTGAGGTTATCTTTCAAGAGTCATTAGTTGTGGCGCTACCAGAAACCCATACGTTAAGCAAACAGGACGCGGTATCGATGCGATCGCTGGCCCACAAACCGTTCATCCTGTTTCCCCGTCTTTTGGCTCCCGGTTTGTACGATTCCATCATTAGTCTGTGCCAGAAGGCAGGGTTCAGTCCCAGGGTTGTGCAGGAAGCGATTCAAATGCAAACGATCGTCAGCCTGGTCGCTGCCGAAATGGGAATTGCCATTGTTCCAAACTCCCTGAAGAATTTGCAGCGTTCTGGCGTTGTGTACAAACCCTTGCTAGAAGCAACACCCAACGTAGCGATCGCCCTTATTTGGCAACAGAATCCTATTCCAACCGTGCAACGCTTTCTGGAAATTACACGGCAGTATGTCATGACCTGCACTCACTTCGATGTGCGAACTTGATATAACCCCACGCCCCACGCCCCACGCTCTACTCCCCTTCCTCAACCACCCATTTCGCAAAACTAAATCACAAACGAATCCATATCATACTGTCGCCATTGCCGCTGGGAATATTCAGACACGATCGGATGCACCACGAACTTTGGTGGAACGCCATCCTTAACATCAATTCGCAGGCAAGAATAGGGCCGTCGTCTGCGAGAACCCTGTCCACTTCGGCCCACAAATAGATGGGATTTAGCTACGACGCGCTCATCCCCTTGCCAAATTCACTCGCTGACTCCAGCAAATCCGGACCTTCCTGCCGCTGTCGGCGCAAACTATAGCCACTTCCGCCGCAAACGATCCAGTTAGTATGCGAGTCGGCGTGTCCCGTGTCAACAGTTCGTATATATTCCAAACAGTGGGCGTGTCCATTCAATACCAGATCTACAACAGGTCGCCCCTGTGCCAAATCGCCTACCGACTTTGCAACACCATCCAACACCCGTCGAAGATTGCGACGAACCGCCAGGGTTTGTGCTTGAGTCCATTTGGTTGCTTCTGTAACGTAGGGCGGATGATGAAAAAGAGCACTCGCCCACGTACTGCTTTGGTGTGCCAGGACTCGATCAAACGTTGCTGTAGCCACTCCAACTGCTCCACATCGATCGTGGGACCTTTCTTGGGCGCGAGCTGTTTATCAATGTCCTGTTTCACCTCTTCCAGTTGCTCGAGTTTGGCGTGCAGGTCATCCAACTGCTCCTCCTCCTCTGGTTTGTTAGGATCAAGATTTGCAGAGGTCTCTAGAATTTCTAATATTTGTCGCTCCATGTCCGCCCGTTGCTCCTCCAACTGACGGCGATATTGGTCGCCCGACGGGGTAGGGGGAGGTGGTTCTGGCTCATTAAAGGTATTGGAATCCAGCGCAAAGAAATCAATGCCGCCCGCCCGAAACGTGTAATAGCGATTGGGTAAACGGGTAAAACGTCCCGGTTTGTAGCGGAGACAATAACCCGAATTCGTTTTGATCGTGTAATGAGACTCTAAATGAGACTCCACCTCAGAAGCGGTTTTGAATCCCTTGAGGTAATCCAGAAAAGCGCGGGCATAGACATTTCCCTGTCCTGAACCACGCCAACCTACATCCAGGTCAATGCGAGACGCCAGCAGCCGACGGATTGGAATTGTCGCCTGTGCCAGAACCCCATACAGAAACGGCAGATCATAATAGTCGTGATTGCCGGGGACGGGTAGAAACGGCAGGGTGAAAACCATGCGATCGTAAGCAATGCTTTTATACCGTTCACCCTCTAACAGAAACTCACGATACGGCTCAATAAAGTTTTTGAGATAGTATTCGCTTGACCCAACCAGATAAACCACATCGCCCGTATGCAGAATAAATCGACAATCCTCCCGATGTGCCAGCATTTGTTCTGCAATTCGCCGCTGGGGATTGTGGCCCCGATGTGGCCCGGAACCACTATCACCCAGCACGAGAAAGGAAAACTCCGGACCATCCTCGTGGCCATCATCCAAAAATAACCGCGTCTGATCAACTCCCCGTTTCTGCATCACTGAATCGTCCCACAGCACACGCTGCTTCATCTTGGCAATCTTACTGGCGATCGACGGGTCGCTGACAAATTTCATCCGCAGTGCTCCGGGTAAAAAGCAAGTAGTAGACGGTGGGCAATAAGAAAGGCTAAAGGATGAGGGCTAAAGGCTAATGATAGAAGGTGTAGGAAACAAATTTTATCCTTATCCTCTAGCCTTCATTTCTCATCCGCGTTCCTTTTCTGCTTCTGCTTCATAGCTGATGTGATTGGATGTATAGGAAGGTGGCTCTATATGGATTAAAATCCTGGCCGGTCCAAAGCGTTCTTCCAACCGATCTTCCACTTCCTCGGTTATACGATGGGCAGTTTCAACATCTTTTGCATCTACTATCAGGTGCATTTCGATGAAAATTTGTCGTCCAACTACTCCGCGTGAAGCAATGTCATGGCAATTAAGGACACCGGGCACCTGCATGGCGATCGTGTGGATCGCCTCCGGAGCGATCGCCATTTCATCCACTAGCCAGGAAGGTTCTCGCGTATAACGGACCAACCGCTAGAAAATACCAGCAATGCTACTGGAAACGCTAACACCACGTCCAGCCATTGAAATCCTAAAATCCAGATTCCAATCAATCCTAGAATTACGCTGATCGTGACCCACACATCGCTCATCGTATGTTTGGCATCTGCGATCAAAATCTGGCTGCCAACCTGTTGCCCCACATGTCGCTCGTAGAACGCAACAAAAATATTCACTCCCAGGACAATTAACAGCAGCCAAAGCTCCGGTGCAGCAATTTTTACCGGGGGCGATTGGGAGACAGAATTCGTTCGATCGCGCCTTGAAGGATTTCAAAACAGGCGATGCCAAGAAAGGCCGCAATTCCCAGCGCTCCCACAGCTTCAAATTTTTGGTGTCCGTAGGGATGATCCCGATCGGGTTGGGGCGAAGAAAATCGACTGGCAATTAATCCCAAAATATTGTTAGCGCTATCAGTCACACTATGAAGAGCATCTGCCAGCAAACTAAGAGATCCCGTCAGCCACCCTACCGCTGCCTTCAGCACCATAATAAGCAGGTTGAGGAACAAGGTAATCAGTAAAACCTTCCGAACCTCAGCGCGATTATCCACAACCACCGTGAAATCCTTCCAAAGCCTTACACCCTAACCCTACACCCAATCCTTGATCAAAACTATGGAGAAAGGGCGATCGCTTCTAGCACCCGCACCAGTAACATAAGGCTAAGGATAAAGGATGAAGGCTAAAGGCTAAAAACCTGACTCTTTTCAAGTATTCTTCCTCTTTAAATCCTTTATCCCTTATCCTTTATCCTTCCTCCCCTCTCCTCATGTCTTCTCCACGCTTAACCCTTAATCTGCTTGAAGGTTCTGTCACGTTTAGCTTTAGCGCTGAAGCTGTACGGGAACTGCAATCTGCGCTGTCTCAATTGATGAACAGCTTGAAAGTTTCCGTAACAAAATCATCTCCGGGTGAGCGGGCCACGCCTCAAAAGCCAATGGAGTATCAGCATACGGGCGAGGTGTTTTTGGAAATTTTCTGCAATCCCAATATTTGGCCTTCCCCATTTGCAGCCAAGGTTTTGATTACGCTACGGGACGATCGCATTCGCTTAACAACGGAAGCTGAGCTGAACCGCCTTGTGGAGGATGTCAACCAGTATTTGGACCAGGTTGGTTAGCTGAGGATTTAGCCGTAAAGTAAAATCGTGAAACTGACTTGACCGTTACTACAGGAAACGCAAACCAGATGAATTCCGACAGCCTTGTTCAGTTACTTCAGAAAGGATTTCGCGTCACGCTTGGCGCAACCGCTTCCCTCATCGAAGTCCTACAGGATCCCGAAAAACGCGACGAAAACCTTGCCAAACTTCGATTAGAGTGGAGCCAGCTAGCCGAAGAATGGGCGGAGAAAGGCGAAATTACCGAGCAAGAAGCCCGCAACTTTGTAGATAACTTTCTGAGTAAGCAGAACAGTCAGTCCTCAGCAGGACCATCTGGAACAACGGGATCTACTACAACCACCACCCCAACAGCGCCACCGAATGTTCAAACGGATTTAGAGGAATTGATCACCCAAATTGCTGCAATTCGGGCAGAACTGGAGAAGCTAAGAAACACAGATTCCCCGTCTTAAATACATTTACAAGTCAAATTCTGAAAGTGGATGGCAGGAATATCCCTACCATCCAAATCTGAGTATTCCGCTTTCAGCAGCCAACACTATCTCTGCAATAGTCGGCAGCTACGCCAAAGTCCACTAGTCGTTTTCCCACTCTTCGCGTCCCATCAGGTCGCCGATGCGATCGCGCAGCAGAAAATTGCGGCGCTCAAGTTCACTCTCAATCCACGCCCACTCGCGCGGTGGGATGAATTGGCAGAGGGTATAAATGGGCTGCTGGCGGCTTACGACTCCTCTGCGAACGAGTTCACGCGCCTCGTCTTGAATAACATTAAGCGAATATTGTGCAGACTGAAGCATAACCACCCCTAAGCTTTTGCGGACTGCAATACCGATGAACGTACTGGACAAATCAATATGAAAACTGTTACGCACAGATGTGCTAGAAGCTTTAATCTAAGGTTCAACCTAGATAACTTTGTAGCTACCTATACTGAACCATTTTCATTTTCGCGCTAATTCCTCTTAAATTGTATTAAGAACCTTTGAAAAAGTCATTAAACCTTGACTAATTAGACACACAAGTTTCGTACTGAAATACTTGCTCTTCAGCAGATCCAAGAAGTTTTTAAGAATTCTCGTTCATTTTTCCTAGAACAAACGCCTCGAATTTACTCCCTTGAGGGACTGGACAAGCGCACGATCGTTCTATAAGCGCTGTCGTTGGTTACAAAGTTCAACAGCCAACTCTACCGCCGCTTTCATGCTTGTTGCGTCGGCAATCCCCTTCCTGCAATGTCGAAAGCGGTGCCGTGGTCGGGAGACGTTCTAACAAAAGGCAAGCCGATCGATGTGTTTACCGCGCGATCAAACGCCATTAGCTTTACTGGGATCAGCCCCTGGTCGTGGTAAAGCGCCAGGTAAGCATCGGCGGGGTTGGAGGATGGAGATTGGGGAGGGGGAGGAGTTTTGAATTTTGAATTTTGAATTATCCGCCCTTTGCCCCCTGTCCCCTGCCCCTGATCCCTAATTCCTGGTCCAAACCATGCCTGCCCCGGTTTAACCCAGAGCGTATCAGGTGGAACAGGCCCTCAAGCTGAATGTTGGGCAACCGAGAACGGGTTTTTCTAGCCAGGGAATTAACCACTCCTTCTCTTCGTGCCCCAGTTGCCCCTGTTCGCCGCTGTGAGGGTTCAACCCCGCGATCGCAATTCTGGGACGAGATAAGCCAAAGTCCTGCTGCAAGCATTCGATTAGCAGATCCAGCTTGCGGGTCAAAAGATCGGGAGTTAAGGCATTGGGAACCTGACGCAGTGGAATATGGGTTGTCGCTAGCAGTGTACGGAGAATCCAACCGGTGTAGGGAGATCGCGCCACAAACAACATGCCAAAACGCTCAACGCCTGCCCGCTCTGCCAATAACTCGGTTTGTCCGGGGTAGGGATGCCCGGCTGCTTTCCAGGCAGCTTTGGCAATTGGACCCGTAACAATGCCGTGAAAGTGTCCCTCTATAGTGTGGGCGATCGCGGTTTCCATGTACTGAAAACTCGCCGCCCCGCTTGCTGCGCTTTCCTGACCCGATACAATTACCTCTTCGATTGCTGGCTCAAGCGCACAATCCAGAATTGCCAATTGAACAGGATTCGCCAGGGAGATCTCCGAATTGTTTGATCGAAGCCGATCATAGGTTCGCTTCAGTAGACTTCGACTGCCAATGACTGTAATTTCACAGCCCTGAGCTACCTGAGGGTCAGCCAGGGCTGTGAGCACCACCTCCGGACCGATCCCAGCAGGATCACCCACTGTTACGGCCAAACGGGGTTGAAAACTATCGAATTGAGACATCGGTGGACCTAAAAGGTAATGATGTGTAGCGTTAGCTACCATCGTTAACAGCTCCAAAATCATTGTGATTTGGGCAAAGTCAGGACATCATGACCTCAAGTGATTGCCTTTCTGACCAAAATCACTGTGCAGTTGGAATACCGAGCGATCGCCTCCGGGATGTTGCCGTGAATTGCCTGCTGTAGCAATCCTTCACGGCTGGCTCCCACCACAATGACATCACACTGATCCTTCTGGGCCATGTCGATCACGGCCTCAGAAACAGAGTTGGAGCAGACCGGGATCGTCGTAATTGATCGATGCAGCCGCTGCCGTAGAAAGGCAGCATCTTTCTCTAACGTGGTGGTGTCAGGCGCTGTATCTGAACGGGGAAACACTTGACAGAGACGAATCTCAGGCTGCTGCGCTAAGGAAACAAGTGCTGGTAGAAGAGTAATGGCATAGCGGGAATTTGGACCTCCCGCCACAGGGACTAGCCAACGTTTTAAGCGCATCAGATGCAATAGCGTTTGAACTGGTATTTGAGATTGGCTTAAGGGATCATCGATCGCCTCATCCACAAAATCGTCTGCCAGTTTCACTAATACAACATCACAGGGGCCTGTCGAATAACTGTATCGACTACATTCCCAAAAATGCGGCCAGGAGTGGACGTACTCCCTTTCCAGCCCATCATCACCATGTCAATGTGGCAGTCATTAACCGCCTCCAGAATCGCCTGGGTTACGCTGTGAGTCGCTCGTATTTGAGTGTGGATAGGGATTTTCCAGGTCTTTGCTTGTCGGGCCGCCTGGGCAAGAAGCCGACGACTCATGGTGGTGTTAACAGTTGACTCTGCCGGAGAGCTATGGCGTGGTACGAGGACGATTTGAAGGCATTCCACTTCATAGTTCCGTTCCCGAGCGATCGCCAATGCCAGCTTCAAAAGCCCAGGAGCCGTTTGTGGATTGCTCAACGGCAGCAGTAACCGTCCTTTCCTCGGGTCGGCGATCGTGTCTGGTAAACCACATAAGACGGTTCAGGTTGGGGGCCAATGTGGTCGGTTCCTCCCTTAACCGATCCGACTCGACTCGCAGAATGTCGCTGCGGGTAATGATTCCAACCAACTTGCGGCGATCCACTACTGGCAGCCGGGACATTTTATAGCGCGACAGCAAATAAAGCACCTGACTCAACGTGTCGCCTGGACGCACCGTAATTGGACGCGGCGTCATAATTTCTTTCAGCAAATTGCTGCCCGACAATTGACGTCGAGTCACCTTATCTAAATCAGTTTGGGTCACAATGCCCACCAGCCGATCGTTGTCTATCACGGGAAAGCCGCGATGGTGGGAATGGGAAAAGGCCTGGACCGTCTCATCCAACGTCATCTCACTGCTGAGTGTTTCCACATTCTTCTGCATGACATCAGCAGCCGTTAGCCTGGTCCATAACTCATCCCCGCTCGTCTCCGGTTCTAAATGAATTCCCTTCAGTTCCAGCAGGTGTGTGTAGAGGGAACCGGGAGCAAGACGCTCGGCAACGAGATAAGCCGTGACGGAGCTAACCATGAGCGGCAAAACCAGGTTGAAATTGGTGGTTATCTCAAACACAATCACGATCGCGGTGACAGGCACCTTGGCCGATGCTCCCAAAAAGCCCCCATCCCCGTGAGCGCATAGATGATAGGCTCTCCACCCAGTAACGCCTTCTCCCCAAGACCAATCAGATGTCCGAGAGCGGCCCCAAAATCAAGCCGGGAACCAGCAATCCCCCGGTGTATCCGCACTGCAAGCGACGATCGCCAGCACAAATTGAAAGACGAAAGCCCCCAAAGCGATTTCCCAGCTTGCTTCACCACCAGTTAGGTAAGACTCTAAACTGGCGTGCTCACGAAACAGGACTGGTAATAGGGAAGCCGTAATGCCGGAAATTAACCCCGCCAAACCAATTTTGGCAGGAAGGCTCAGGCGAACGTGACGGCGGCTGAACTCTAAGCTGGAAAGAATACTGCGGTTAAACAGAGCAGCCAGAACTCCTGCTAAAACGCCTAAAACCAAAAAGAACGGAATTTGTTCTGGAGAGAATGTGGTTTGATGGGCCAACGGGTTGAACCCCAGTTTCAAACCAGGGCCACCCAAAACGTGGGAAATAACCCCACCTGTAAATGACGCCAAAATAGCGGTGCCCAACGTCAAACTGGACACATCCTGAAGAAGCTCCTCAATCACAAACATGACGCCTGCGATCGGAGCATCAAAGCTAGCCGCTAATCCCGCCGCTGCCCCAGCCGCAATTAACTGTCGCTGATGATCCGGAGACGCAGGAACCCAACGACTAAGCTGAGCCGCAAGCGCCGCCCCAATCTGAATCGTTGGTCCTTCTCTCCCCAAAGCAAAACCAGAACTGAGAGTCAGCATGGTGCTGATGAGCTTAATCACTGCCACCCGTAAATTCAGAGTGATTGGCACATAGGCCAAAGCTGCTTTGACCTGGGGAATTCCCCCTCCGGCTGCCTCTGGAGCAAATCGCTCTACCAGAAACCCCGCCAAGGACCCTCCCACCAACCCTGCGGCAGGTAACAGCAGCCAAACAGGTATCGGTAGAGTTTCACTCAGCCGCCATTCCCCCAACCACTGAACGCTTCGTTTCAGGAAAACCGCTGCAAGCGCTGCAACTAAGCCAATCAGCACAGCCTCAAGGATTGCCAATCGCTTGGGGGTCAGTACCTGGTAGATGGACTTAGAAAGGGCTGAAGGCTGCATTGTGCACTTACAAAGAGAGAATGACCTCCACTAGGTCCGTATTCCTCGCCGTTAGCCCAACTATCATGCGGACCAGCAATTATCAGAACGATCAGTAAGCCCCATTGTCTTTGGGAAAAATGACAACTCCAATGGTTTAAAGATAATCCACAAATCCATCACCAGATTGCGAAAGTTGACATAGTAAACGTCAATCTGAACTCGTCTGGGATAGGGAATATCGTTTCTACCAGAGACTTGCCATAATCCTGTTATCCCTGGTCGAATGCTGAATACCCGTTCGGCATGTTTCCCATACCGCTCTAGCTCTTCAACAATGACAGGGCGAGGGCCGACAACGCTCATATCTCCCTTCAGCACATTTAGGAACTGAGGAAACTCATCCAGGCTGGTTATTCTTAAAAACGACCAATCCAGGTAATCCGGGGATCACGCCTCAGCTTGAAATTGTCCCGAAATTCCTGACGCAAACGCGGGGAAGTCTCCATCATTTCCATCAAAACTTCATCCGCATTGCTCACCATCGTTCTGAACTTAATACAGCCAAATGGCTTGAAATTCCTGCCAACCCTTTCTTGAACATAAAAAATCGGGCCGGGAGAGCTTAACGCAATGAGCAGAACGAGCAGTAGGTAAATTGGAGAAAAACGATCAGAACGGTCAAAGAAAACAGAACGTCAAACAGCCGTTTGAAAAACTCTCCGTCCAGGGCATTCAACAAAGACGGAATAAATCCACGCTTGAAGAATGCGCGAAGGGTCTTGCCGGAGATAAGTTGGCTTTCGGCAGTCATTTTACTCCTTCACATCCACACCACACAGTCCTCATGATAAAGCCACTGACAACTTCTAAGCAGATTTTGGTTCCAATTTGGTGAAAAATTATTCTGCCCTACAGGAATATTGCTACTCCGCGTCAAGCTGTCCTCTGAAATTCCTGATAGCAACGGTCTAGAAATGCCAAATAACGCTTTTGGAAAACTTCCTGATTAAAGAGGAGCGCCTGCGATCGCACCCGTTCAGGATCAATTTCTTTTGATAGGTCTCAAACGCCACTACTGCATCCATCAAAGCAGTCTCGGTTTGCTGACTAAACAGCAATCCCGTTCCCTTTTCGCCGTACTGCCTGACATCCTTCACCGTTTCTAAAGTCCCTCCTCGTCCATAGGCGATCACAGGTGTTCCACAGGCTTGTGCCTCTACCGGAGCAATCCCAAAATCTTCATGGGCCGCATACACAAACGCTTTCGCCTGAGCCATGTATTGCTCAACCACCTCATCCGGTTGCCAACCTAAAACCTGTACGTTTGATCGGGCAAGCTGCCGAATTTGGTTTAGCTCAGGTCCACTTCCAATTAGAACCAGAGGATAACCCAATTGATTAAATGCTCGAACAATCAGGGATATTTTCTTGTAGCTTACCAGTCGTGACACTGTAAGGTAGAAATCTTGCTTCTGGGGCTGGTAGTAAAACCGTTCAGTATTGACGGGTGGATAAATGACTTCCGCAGGCCGACGATAGCAACGCCAGATTCGTTGGGCAACGCTTTTGAATTAGCAATAAAATAATCAACCCGGTTTGCTGATAAAACATCCCATTGGCGCAGCCAGTGCAGCAGGTAGCGTGTAAAAAAGCCTGGAATTCCTCGCCCCGCAGCACTGCCGTCCAAGTAGTCGAAGGTTAAATCCCAGGCGTAGCGCATTGGGGAGTGGCAGTAGCAAATATGAAGCTGTTGCGGACCCGTTAATACTCCTTTAGCAACCGCATGGGAGGAAGAAAGGATAATGTCGTATCCACGCAGGTCTAGCTGTTCGATCGCTAACGGCAGAAATGGAAGGTACTTTTGTACTCCATTGCTTGCAAATGGAAAGTGCTGCAAAAACGTGGTGCCAATTTTGCGTTTAAACAGATAGCTGTCCGGATTAGTAGACTCAAAATCAATCAGCGCATAAAGGTCTGCTTTGATCGACTGAAGAATTTCTTGAACAACTAGTTCTGAACCGCCCGTTGCTTTTGGCGTCAACCACTCGTGCACTAAAGCGATTTTCAGCGCAGCCAGTGACGATTCTTCAGCAGAAAAATCATCAACACCCGTTCTGGATGCTTTCTTAAGTCCATTTCCACTCACAACTCACACTCGATCGCTATTAGCAGATCAACTGTCAGCAGTATAGGTCCAAAGTCGCTACGCCAATACTTTATAAGTGGAAGTATCAGGTTTGGGATGCGCTTCTTCATAAAGCGATCGTCGCAAACCTCTACATCACCCCCTCGCTTCTACCTCTTCAACCCCTCTCCTTAATTAGTGGACAGACGAAAAACTGGCAATGTTCAAGAACGGTTTGGATCAGTTCGACCTGTAAGCTATGCACAGTTCAATTCAACGGGGTCTCTACCAAAGACTGTGCTCTATGCCAGTTCTACAGCGGTGCCTACCAGCACATAGGTTCTGGAGGATTCACGATGCCCCATTCTAATCAAACATCTTTCAACCGAAACAACCATAAGAAGGCTCAAGTTATCGCATTCATCGACCCTGCGATCAACCATTACGATAGAGTGGTTCAAAGAATTGCTAAAGGAACTGAGATTACAATTCTTGATCCTGACCAAGACCGCTTTGAGCAGATTGCTACAACGTTGACGAGAAGACCTGAGATTAAAACGGTCCACGTCTTCGCGAAGGAAACCACCCGGTCATTTGTATGTCAGTAATACGCAGTTCCACGTAAGTGCCTCCCACCAGCTCATCAGGTTCTCCAACTGGTCGCCCCTTCTGGCCGTGATTGATCTTTTTCTATATGGCTGTGACTTTGCCGGAGGAACGACCGGAGCAATCTTTCTAGAAAAGCTTCGCCGCTTGTCGTGTCGAAGAGAACCACACTCTGGCGAGCAGGCGGAGTTCCGATCGGGACATGGAACTTAGAGGTAAAGATTGGAGAGATTGAAGCGGCTGCTCTTTAAGGTGATTTAGCAATCTGAGCGATCGGATGTCTATCATTACCGGAACAGAGGAATTGTTGCGATCGCCCAGGATTAATAGAGATAGTTCTGATACTATCAATTCAATTTAATCAACGGTTTCTGATGGGGCGATTGAAGCTACACGTCAATTTTTGGGCGATTACAATGATTGCCCTTACCGCTTGTACAAACCAAGCAACATTTCAGAAACCACAGCCCGATGTGAGCACAAATGGTGCTGGGCTTAAAGCAATAACCTTAAACACATCCAAAATCAAAATGGGAGAAACGGTTTATGTTCCCGTTTACTCCCATATCTATCACTACAACAATCAAGGTCACGTTATTAACCTATCCGCAACCCTTAGTATTCGCAATACGGACTTAAAAAATCCGATTATTATTACGGCTGTAAGGTACTACGATACGAACGGCAAATTAGTTAGAAAATACCTGAAAAACCCTGCAGAGCTGGCACCTCTAGCTTCCACTGATTATTTTGTGGAAACAGACGATGTTAGTGGTGGCTTGGGCGCTAATTTTATTGTGGAATGGGTGTCTGAAACAACTGTTTCAGAACCTGTAGTCGAAGCCGTAATGATCAGTACTGCTTCCACTCAAGGTATTTCGCTTGTCAGTAATGGTCGTGTAATTCAGCAGTTCAAAAGTGAATGATTTAGTTGAAGTAGGTAATTGGTTGTGGGGTTGGAAACAGGTAATGGGTGATGGGTAATTGGGAGCAGAATTATTTCAGCTCTAACCCATTACCCACTACCTATCACCCATTCATTACCAAAATCAAGTCCCGCTTGTCCAGGAATTGATGTACTCTACCTGCTCGGGGGTTAGGCTATCAATCGTTACGCCCATTGCTTGCAGCTTCAGACGCGCAATTTCCTTATCAACTTCGGTGGGGATAGAGTGCAGGCCTGGTTCCAATTTGCCTTTGTTCTTGACCAGGTATTCACAGGCAAGGGCCTGGTTGGCAAAACTCATATCCATTACAGCGCTGGGGTGTCCTTCGGCTGCTGCCAGGTTGATTAATCGGCCTTCACCCAAAACAATAACTGACTTGCCGTTCTTGAGGCGGTATTGCTGGGTGAAATTACGAACTTCCTTCACTTCGCTAGCCACAGCACCCAGCGATTTCAGGTCGATCTCGATGTCAAAGTGACCGGAGTTGCAAACGATCGCCCCATCCTTCATCACGTCGAAGTGCTCAGCCCGAATGACGTGCTTGTTGCCTGTCACAGTGATAAAGATGTCGCCGAGGGGAGCCGCTTCTGCCATTGGCATGACCCGGAAACCATCCATTACAGCCTCGATCGCCTTCACTGGATCGATTTCGGTCACAATGACGTTGCCGCCCAGACCCCGTGCTCGCATAGCGGTACCCTTACCGCACCAGCCATAGCCAGCAACCACGATCGTCTTACCTGCCAACAAAATATTGGTTGCGCGGATAATACCGTCGAGAGTGGATTGGCCTGTACCATAACGGTTATCAAAGAAATGCTTGGTATCGGCGTCATTCACGTTGACAGCTGGGAAGGTCAACACGCCATCCCTAAACATCGCCTGCAAACGGACAATGCCTGTGGTGGTTTCTTCGGTTGTACCGATCAAGTCAGAAATTTGGTTCTGACGCTCTTGAATGAGAGTTGCAACGACGTCGCTGCCGTCATCAATGATGATATTTGGGCGATGATCCAAGGCAATTTGGACGTGGCGATGGTAAGTTTCGTTGTCTTCGCCCTTCTGAGCAAAAACGGGAATGCCGTAATCCACAACCAGGCTGGCAGCAACGTCATCCTGGGTTGACAGGGGTTGCTAGCAATCAACACTGCATCCGCGCCGCCATTTTTGAGGGCGATCGCCAGGTGAGCCGTTTCCGTTGTTACGTGGCAGCAGGCAACCAGACGAATCCCTGCAAATGGCTTTTCTTTTGCAAAACGGTCTTGAATTTGACGCAGGACTGGCATTTCCCGTCCAGCCCATTCAATCCGTTGCTTCCCCTTGGGTGCAAGGGACAGGTCTTTGACTTCGTGCTTTAGTTCCTTTGGACGAAGGGGAGTCGCAGTCATGAATGTGGTTCCTTTGAATACATCTAAACTAGGGTGTCTCAGTTTGTTGGATTACGTCAAGGATCTTTATTCGCCAGATAAGTGTTTTTACGTGAAGTAAAGGATTCGTAAAGTAATTTCGAAGGGTTCATCTCAATAAACTGGCAGTATGATGGGGCGCAGGGGCGATTCCACAATGCTTTGTGCCAGCGGTCGATCGCCGATTTTTCTGCTGTGAGGTTGCGCCATGTCTCGTACCAAGTCCCTGGCTTTCTCAATTGGATCAACACTTTTGCTAGTAGGGCTGCAAGGGTTTGGAGAACTATTTGCGATCGCGGGAGCTTCACCTGATAAATCATTGCATCGAGGGGCCTTGGCTCAGGTAAAAGTTCCCACAGAAACCATTCCAAAGTATGCCCCTGCTGCTCCCCTCCCTTAGCGAAACCACTCCCCACCAACGCCAACAGCTTGAAGACCAGGGCATTGGCAGGGACCACCGGATTAGTGCGCTACAGCCCGATAGCCAGGGACATCTTTGGGTTGGCTCCTGGCAAGGGCTTGCCAAGATCGATCCAAACACAGGCCAAATCCTTTCGCGGGTGAACCTACCGAATACAACCGTTGGTGCATTGGCCCAGGACCGCGTTGGACGGATCTGGGTAGGTACCTACGAAGGACTGGTCCGCTTGGATCCCAAGACAGGCGAAATTACGGCTCAAAATTTCTTCCTGCCCTCCAACAAAGTCCTCTCGCTGCTGATTGATCGACGGGGTTATCTCTGGGTCGGTACAGATAACGGTTTGTCACTCATTAGTCCAGATCAGGGCTTGCTAATGACAACCATTAAGAATTTGCCGGGGTCAGCGCCAATGCCCTCAGCCTGGATGCTCAGGGCAATCTTTGGGTGGGAACGCTGGAGGGGTTAGTGCAAATTAACACTGCCAGTGCGTTAATCATGAAGCGAATCACCGATCTTCCGGGTACTACGGTTCAAGCGTTAACGACACGATTTGAAACATTTAAGATCAGGAAACCCGTCCCCAGCCCAAGACATCCCCTCAGCGCTCAGTTTCGAAAAAATCCCCAGCATCTCGCCAATCGGCTACTAATGGGAAACCTGCCAAACCTAAAAAGCCGCAGTTTATAACTATTACGATCGTCAAAAGCTACCTTTGGGCAGGCACCCCAATGGCCTATTTGAACTCAATCCGGAGACGGGCAAACTGATGTTAACCGCTCCTAAGCTACAGGGTCGCAGCATCACGGATCTTCAGTTTGATCGGACCGATCGACTGTGGGTTGGCACGTTGAACGGGTTGTTTCGGGTTAACCCGGTTAGTGGCGCGATCGACGGACAAATTGCGGCTAACCTCCCTTCAATTCGGGTTCTCTCTCTTTCTGTCGGTACGGCTGGCAAACTTTGGGTCGGAACCAGTGAAGGACTGGCGTGGGTTAGCATGCAGACGTTCCGCACTGGAATTCATCAAACATTCACCAGCATCCGATAGACCTGATTCATCTATATATTTCGCCATAGTGGCTCTGAGGGATTGCAAACCCCGAAAATTGATTCATGGGGTTTTGATAGGTTTTCTACTCATCAAAATCTGCGTGGCGGAGTACTAGGTTCACCAAATTCAAGAATTTTTGCTAGCACAGTACCAGAGGCATTAAGGCTGTTCTAGCGAAACCTCATGTGGCTGTATCGGGACAATTGCCGAGAAATAGTGAAGGATAAGAAGAGCAGGGTTATGAGGGGTTAGACGTTAGGGCTTAGGGAAAGAACAATGAAGGCTTTACTCCTCGTCCCTGCCTCTTTTCTCCTTTCCCCATCTTTCTCATTCCCTCACCCCCACGCTTATCTTGTGCCCCATCATCTTCTTTTTCTCTACTTTTGCCCTTTGCCCTGTCACTTCTTATCACCCCACCCCTTCATCTCATCCCCTTTATCCCCTCACCCGTTACCCAAATGTCTATTACGACTCAGCAGCTTATTCATTGGAAACAACAGGGACGACCGATCGTCGCAGTAACTGCCTGGGATTATGCCATCGGACAAATTCTTGATGAATCAGGGGTGGACCTGGTTTTAGTGGGTGATTCGCTGGCGATGGTGGCGCTGGGGCATAGTACAACCTTACCCATTACCCTGGATGAATTGTTGCATCATGCGAGAGCGGTGCGGCGGGGGTAAAGCAGGCATTGCTGGTTTGTGATCTCCCCTTTTGAGCTTTCAGGAAAGTCCTCAGCAGGCAATTCACTCTGCGGGAAGGGCATTGAAGGAAGCAGGGGTACAGGCTGTCAAACTGGAAGGAGGCCATCCGGCAATGGTGTCAACAGTGGCGCAACTGGTACAGGTTGGAATCCCGGTTATGGGGCATGTCGGTCTAACGCCCCAATCGGTTCATCGTTTGGGCTATCGTCAGCAGGGTAACTCACCAGAAGCAGGCGAGCGGATTCTGGAGGAGGCGATCGCGTTGGAGCATGCCGGTGCTTTTACGGTCGTCCTGGAACACATTCCAAGTGATCTGGCACGGCAAATTACTCAGAAGCTGACGATTCCTACAATTGGAATTGGGGCAGGTCCCCATTGTGATGGTCAAGTACTCGTGACAGCAGATTTATTAGGGCTATCTAGCCGTCAGCCTCCCTTTGCTAAGTCCTACGCCAATCTGCGGGAAACCATTACGCAAGCTGTGCGAACCTACGGTACTGAAGTTCGAGAAGGACGGTTCCCGGCGGAATGAGGGAAATGGGAGGGAAGAAGAGGACGATAGCGGGAACGGGACGATGAGGATATGATTTTGCCGTCTGCTTTCCGCTCTCAGTAACCTCCTCGTATGCAAAATTTCTACTTTTTGCCAGCCTAATGACAAGCGAATGGGGTCACCCGTTAGTGCTTGCTGTCCGATCTGCCCACTGGCGCGGTGCCAGGACATCTCCTACCCCATCGGACATCATTGTTGGATTAACCGTTATAGTGGCGACGGTCTTACTAGTCAGAAGTTTGCCAAAGGGCTTTCTAAAGCAATTGCCCTGGTCATCCCTTGTGGTACTAATGCTTCCCCACGGTTTGTTTGGCTGGTTGCTGGTGTCTACAACATGCCCTGGTACATCTGGTTGTTGGTAGGACTCGCAACAGCGGGCGTATCTGCCGTTATTTCCTATGAGCTTGGAGTAATTGGCCTCAGAGCACTCGCGGTAGGAGGAATCGTGGCGATCGTAGGCGCGATCGTGGGCGCATCGGTTGGCAGAGTTGCAGCCGCACTAGCGCTGGCGCTGGCATCATCAGTCGCCTGGTTTTGGGCTGTGGGAGGTGCCCGTTTTCGGATGGAGGCCCTTGGGTTTGACGAATATCAAACGTTTTGGACGCTGGTTATTTTTAGCTGGGAAGGACTGTGGCTGGGGTGGGTAATTGATACCTTTCTGCTTCCAAATTTCGGAATTTGGCTCATTCAATTTCTGGCCAGCTAGCAGTTTTACCAGGAATTTTGTCAAATGAGGCAATAACTCTAGGGTAAGTCCTGTGCCTCAAACCAAGAAACCCGATTTCCCTAAATTGAAGCCGCAGTAGGATCGGTCCAAAAAAGTGGGTATAACTGTTAAGGAAGATACATTATCTTCACACTTTGCTTCGGTTTATGAAGAACCCTTCAATCAGGAAGTAAATCCATCCTGATGGGGTGATAACGGATTTGAATGAAATGCATGTGCCATCCAAGTAGGCAATTTTTTGAATGTTTGATCTAATCCTTTCTGCACTACCCCCAAGCAATTCAACCTGTCAAACCCCCGAGGTTGCCCCTCCAAAAGTGACGCAAGTAGCGTCTCAATTAACTGCTTCCTCCGCATCGAAACCCACCATCAGTCCACCTGAAGCGATTTTGCCTAACGCTCAGGCTCGATCAAAAGCGAGTAGCAGTGTATCCAAAAATCGACAACGGAGGGGTTGCTAAACCTTCAGGCAATTCAGAACAGGAGTTCATTCCCACCTCCCTTTCTGTAAAAGACCTGAATGCGATCAACATGCGCAGTCTTCCACCTGTCAGTAATGAAACGCCGGAAGCCGCCGCCAAACGAAAAGCACTTGAAGCTGCCAAGGCGGAACGGTTGAAACTGCTTGAACAAAAGCTGGCAGAACTGGTTGAAAGAGAAAAGCCTTTGAAAGAGGAACGGCTGCGGCAGAATCTTAAAAATGCTGCGATCAATCAGGCTAAAGCCGGACAATTAGACCAGGCTCAGGAAACCGCAAAAGACCTGATATTGCCGCTACGGTCTCAGGTAGAACTTTTAGAACAGATTAATGCGATCGCGGCTGGAAGAAATCAACCAACTGCCCAAACGATCGCTCCAGTGAGTTCTCGTGCGCCTGTTGTCATTAGCCAGCTTTCACCCAGGGCACCGGAAGCGCCGACCTACCTTTTGCCTAATTCCATCAGTCCGCCAGTCTTGGGCAGTAACTTGCGCTTGCTTAAACCTAGCTGGAAGCTACCCGGTGGCATTAGCCTGATGTTTCCACTCCCTTTTCCCGTTCCAATGACGTCTGGTTTTGGCTGGCGAATTCACCCGATCACGGGCCAGCAACGCTTCCACAGCGGAGTGGATTTGGCGGCCCCACTGGGAACTCCGGTCATTGCTGCGTTTTCTGGCAGGGTTGAAGCAGCCGATTGGATGGATGGCTATGGATTGACGATTATTCTGTCGCCTAAAAATGGGAAACAGGAGGTCCTATATGGCCATCTTTCAGCGATTTTTGTTAAACCCGGAGATTGGGTTGAGCAAGGAACGTTGATTGGTCAGGTGGGAAGCACGGGGCTTTCCACGGGGCCTCACCTGCACTTTGAAGTTCGCCAAATGAGTGACGTTGGTTGGGAACCGATCGACCCCACCCTGCAGCTTGGAGTAGCGCTATCAAAAATTGGGGAATATGTGGCACTTGCCCAGGATCCAATTGGGGCGATCGATGTTCCACCCAACTACGCCACCATTCCGCCACCACCGACACAGAAGTTCTCAATTTTGCATAACTTCTAAGTTACATTTAGCGTAAATAGACGCTATTGAACTAAACTTGTTGACTCTGACCGTTGGGCTGCAAGCTATCAGCGGTCAGCGGTCCTGAATTTATTTATGCGGCTCAACTTAATTTTAGGTGCAGTTGTTCACGTTGCGAAAAACGCTGAAGTAGGCATCCATCGTTTCACGTGTCTGGGTTGTCTATCAGTTCGCTGAATTCACCAGGATAAAAGCGCTCATCCAAAATCTCATTTGAGCTGTAGCCACAGCTCAGCGGAAAGATTTGCTCTGGCAGATTAGTTTCTCCCATTGCTAAATCCCTAGCATTCTCATACGCTTCTTGCAGTGCTTCCTCAAGATAGGACTGCAGGCTAGGGTTGTCCCTCAGCAATCGTAATGTGTCACGCCGTTGAACACGAAGGGTTGCTAACCAACTACGACTGCGGCTTTGAGGTTGATATTCCCATTTCAGCAGGTGCCCAATCAATACGCTTAAGCGGTTGCGAAGTTCCTGGCGCTGCTGCTTACCCAATGATTCAATCTCCTCGATCAAGTTTGGTAGGTCAATTTCACTCCATTGCTTGCTGCGGAGAAAGGCTGCTTGTTCCTGAGTCCAAGCATAGAAATCAGTCTCGTAAAGATTGAGTACAGACTTCGAAGGAGTTGCTGACTTCGGATTTGCTTCAGGCGTCTGCATGAGTAGAACCAACGGCAACAGTAGTTCCATTGTAGAATCATCTTCTACAAACCTTTCCCGACGCTTCAATAAAGCTATTTTAGAGGAATGACGCACGCTAAAACTTGGTCGATCGTGCGTTGTTTTGTGGCGATCACGGTTGATGTCGTTGTGCTACGAAGCAAACGAAGCTCAGTCGGCTTAAAGCGAAAGACTTTCACAGATGGATGAATCTCGCTACAATTCAGACAAACTTCCAGGCGTCTACCCATGAGAGTGCTACACGGTAGCTGGATTCCTCAAGAAACGGATGAATTTATTCAAGCTGGGTCATTTTATCTCTGGGTAGAGACACTGGAGACTAAACAATCGCGCCCTAAACAACCCAACCTGCACAACCGCAGTCTGCGCGACGATGAATTAGAGGCGTTCCTCAAAGATTCATTGGGAATTCAAGATCCACCTTTCCCCAGGTTTGCAGTTAAGAACAGCATTTCGACAAAATTCTTTGCTCTGCCGACGGTGGATGAAAAACCGCTACCGTCGATCGAGCTATCCCGTTATTTAGAAGCCGATTTACCGGAAACGTTTGAGCTGCAGTATTGGGAAATCTACTGCTACCGCGTCACCGAAATCGTGAATCGTTCCTATCAGGTCAGTAGCGTCATCAAGCTGCTGAACGATTTGCACTTTCTCTCGCTGCACGAACCAGAGGAGTTGCTACTGGGAACTGACTTGCTGTTCTGGTACCACTACACTCAGCGCTTCAAAACTATCATTCTGAAAGATCAGTACATTCCAGCACTGAAATATCGGGAACTGAAGACTCGCAGCAAAAAGGAACCCAAGTTTGAAATCTATCCCAACTGGGAAATTGTGTCCGAGCAGTTTGACGCGGATGTGCAACGATACGTGGATTACATGCCGATCGTTTGCACTAGCGGCAGAGAAACTGCACCAAAAACGGTTCAGCTTTACGAAAAAGCCACCCTATTGCGTCACTTCTCCGAGTGTTTGCTAAACGAAATTGTCACCCACACGCCCCACACTCAGCAGTTTGACAAGCAGGTTGCCGACACCTTCATCTACGGTTGCGTTTATTCTTCGCGTAGATCTACTCCCTACCGTACTGACAGTAAAGCGTTAGAAGAATACAAACAGTGGCGGACCTGGCGCGATAGGATTAGCCGCACCCATACCGATGCCGCCTTTGATCTGCTGTTTCAGTTACAGGAAGCCGCGAGCGCCAAAGACGATTGGTTGCTGGAGTTTTGGGTTGCTTCTAAGAAAGATCCCTCCTACAAACTGCCGTTAACAGAATACTGGGACAAGAGCCAGCGCAGTAAAACCGAGGTCAAAAAGCATCTGGGTAAGGACTTTGAGAAGAATTTGCTGCTGAATTTGGGGTATGCTGCCCGAATTTATCCCAAGCTCTGGGACGGACTGGAGAACGATCAACCCATTGCCCTGACGCTCAAACTTGAAGATGCGTTTGCCTTCCTGAAAGAAACCGCCTGGGTGCTGGAAGATGCGGGATACAAAGTTGCTGTGCCTGCCTGGTGGACTCCAACGGGGAGACGACGGGCAAAGTTGCGCCTGAAAGCGGGTATATCCCAGAAGAAGCCTGCTAAGGAGAATAAGGGGTATTTCAGTCTGGACAAGCTGATTCAGTATCAGTATCAACTGGCGATCGGGGATGAGGTGGTGAGTGAAGCCGAATGGCGCAAACTAATCAATGCCAAAACCCCGTTGGTGCAGTTTCGCGGGCAATGGATTGAACTCGATCGGGACAAGATGCAGGAAATGTTGGACTTCTGGCAAAAGCACGCTCAGGAAAATCCCAACATGAGCCTGATGGACTTGATGAAACTGGCTGCCGGAACCAATGAAGACATCACGGTAGAACACGATAATTTGCTGTCTGAGATGCTGTCTCGCCTAGAAGACAAAGGCAAGCTAGAACTGTTAGAAGAGATTCCCGGTCTGCGTGGAACGTTGCGAGAATACCAGCAGCGCGGTGTTTCCTGGCTCAATTATTTGGATACCCTTGGTCTCAATGGCTGTCTTGCCGACGATATGGGTTTGGGCAAAACCGTTCAGGTGATCGCCCGTTTGGTTTATGAGAAATCAACTGAATCAACCCAACCGACCTTATTAATTGCGCCTACGTCTGTAGTTGGCAACTGGCAAAAGGAAATTGAGAAATTTGCGCCCCAACTGCGATCGCTCCTGCACCACGGAAACCGCCGCTTCAAGGATGAGCAGGAATTTCAAACAACCTGCCAGGAACAAGACATTGTGATCACGTCCTATACCTTGGTGCGCAAAGATGCCAAGCTGCTTAGCAGCGTGGATTGGCATCGAATTGTGCTAGATGAGGCACAGAACATTAAAATCCCCATTCCGCTCAAACGAAAGCGATCTGTAAACTGCCCGCCCAACACCGATTAGCCCTAACGGGAACTCCTGTAGAAAACCGTTTAATGGATCTGTGGTCGATCTTTAATTTTCTCAATCCGGGCTACTTAGGGAAGGAACCGCAATTCCGTAAGCAATTCGAGATCCCCATTCAAAAAGACAACGATCGCACTCGTTCGACCATACTCAAGAAACTGGTCGAGCCACTGATCCTGCGTCGTGTCAAAACTGACAAAAACATCATCAAAGATCTACCGGATAAGGTAGAACAAAAACTGTTTTGCAATTTGACGAAAGAACAAGCTTCACTATACGAAGCAGTCGTCAAAGATATGGTAGAGAAAGTCGAAAACGCTGAAGGAATCGATCGTCGGGGACTCATCCTCTCTGCCTTGATGAAACTGAAACAGATCTGCAATCACCCAGCGCAATTTCTGCAAGACAGTAGTGACTTCTCACCGGAGCGATCGCACAAACTCAGCCGACTCAGCGAAATGGTAAGCGAGGTGATGGACGAAGGCGAAAGCTTGCTTATCTTCACTCAGTTCAAAGAGATTGGCGATGCCCTGGATCATTACCTGAAGCACTCCCTGCATCTCATAACCTACTACATTCACGGGGGCACCAACCGCAACAAGCGAGAACAGATGATCACCGAATTTCAAGATCCAGAAACAGAACCTTCGGTTTTCATTCTCTCCCTCAAAGCTGGCGGTGTTGGCATTACTCTGACTAAAGCCAACCATGTTTTTCACTTCGATCGCTGGTGGAACCCCGCAGTAGAAGATCAGGCCACCGATCGCGCCTTCCGCATCGGGCAGAAAAAGAATGTTTTCGTCCATAAATTTGTGGCGATCGGGACGCTGGAAGAACGCATCGATCAGATGATTGAGGACAAGAAGAAATTAGCGGGAGCGATCGTGGGTAATGATGAATCCTGGCTAACTGAATTAGATAACGAAGCCTTCAAGAAACTGATTGCCTTGAACAAGAACGCGATCTTGGAGTAGAGGCCATTCGCTGCGCGATTGATTGAAAACTGTTGCAAATGCCGGAAATCTGCTCATTTCTTTGGTAGCTTCTACTGATAAAAACTTTTCATTAGAGGAAAGAATAATGGCGGTTGACTATTCCAAGGCAATTCAATGTGCGCTTTTCAGTCAGGAAATTTATAAAGACTTCTCAGGTTCGATATTCCCTGGACTCGCTACAAAACCTGTTTTGATTAGTCAAGGAAGTACTGACACTCAATGCGCGATTTTGTCAGATGGCTCCGGGATTACGATCGTATTCCGGGGCAGTGAATCAAAATTTGACTGGGAAACCGACTTTGATACGCCCCAGGAGCGGGCACAGTTTGATCAGCAAGTGATTAAAGGCGAAATTGTTACCGATCAGCAAAAGGTTTATCCTTACGCGGGTGAAAGTAGCTCCAACGCGTTGATGCATCGGGGATTTGTCAGGGCTTACTTCTCAGTACGAGACCAAATTCACGACTACATCAAAAACCACGATGTCTCCAGCGTTACAGCCACCGGACACAGCTTAGGGGGAGCGCTGGCAACGCTATGTGCCGTTGATATTCAGTACAACTTCGCCAGCAAAGTCTCGATCGAAGCCTACACCTACGGCGCGCCCAAAGTTGGCAACGATGGTTTCTGCACCTCTTACAACAAACGGGTTCCCAACAGCTACCGTTTCGTTCACGGCATGGACATTGTGCCAGAAGTCCCTCGTTGGTGGCAGGGCTATCGCGCCGTCGATCAAGAACTCCGCATCGGACAACGCTTCAGCCTCAAATTCTTGTCCCAACGGTTTAAAGATCACGCGATCGACCTCTACATCAAGGCATTAAGGGAAAAGTAGGTCAGAAATAATTGGGAGTAGGGAGTTGAAAGTGAGGAGTGAGGGGTGAGGGGTGAGGAGAATTTCGAGCCTTGAATTTTATCCTTCATCCTTTATCCTTTCCCTCTCACCCCTCACCTCTCTTCTGCCTTAATATTAAAGTCAGTTACTAATTCCCTGGAGTAAACCCCAATGGCAAGATTCAGCCGTACTTGGTGGGGACAGCGATGGATTGAATCGTTAGAATCCTTTACTGATTCCGGTCGGTTGAGTCGGGGACGCTCCTACGCCAGTGGCGGCAGGATTTTAAATTCAAAATCACCAAGGGTAAAATTGAAGCGACGGTGCGGGGTCGGTCAATCCCTATTTTGGGGTTTACAAAGAACCGAAGTACAAGACGGTGATCGAGGTAAAGCCAATTCCGCCCGATGGTTGGGCTAGGGCGATCGCCCGTCTCTCTGCCAAAGCCAGCTTCGTTTCTAAGCTGTTGCTAGGCGAAATTCCCACCAATGTGGAAGAGGAATTGTCAAAGCTGAATTTACACCTGCTGCCCGCCAGTCGTGCGGACTTCAAAACCAGTTGCTCCTGTCCCGATTACAGCAATCCCTGTAAGCACGTCGCTGGGCTTTGTTACCGCGTTGCCAGCGAACTCGACTCCGACCCCTTTCTGCTGTTTCAACTGCGCGGCATCTCCAAGGAAGACCTGCAAGCCGAATTGCGAAAAACTCCGCTGGATGAAATCCTCTCTTCGGAACTAAATCAATCTGATCTGTCTCCCGTCAAATCAGAGAGTTATTACGCTCGCCCGGAAACAGTTTCCAGTGAAATTCCTATCGATCTCAAGCACTTTTGGAGTGGCGCAAAACGACTACCGCAGACGATCGAACTCCCCGCCCAAAACGCCCTCCCCGCCATCCTGATCAAAAAACAGGAGACTTCCCCCTTTCTGGAACAAAGATCATTCCTTCATCGAAACAATGGAAGGTTTCTACGATCGCGTCCGAACCAAAAACCGCGATGTGATCTGAGAGTTTTAGAAAGGCAAATTGTATTTACTATGAGGCTTACTCCTAAAATTAAGCTGTTTTGGATCGCTACAGGAATCTTTGTAGGAATTGCAACGACCCTATTCACTGCTAACGCGATCCATTTAATTCGAGCAAATGCAAATGAGCCTCTGAAGCCTTCGTTCACTGCGACCACTGCCCAGGATTTCTATGATCAGGGATTGCGCCAGGTCAAAAACAAGGACTTTGAAGCAGCGATTCAATCATTTACGGAAGCAATTCGACGTAAGCCCAATTTTGCAGAAGCTTACTATCAGCGGGCACTTGCCAGTTATCAGCCCGATGAGAGGGGCGAGTATGAGGGGAAATATGAACAGGCGATCGCTGACCTGACTCAGGTAATTAAACTCCAGCCCAAGAACAGTGAGGCATATTACCAGCGAGGCTACATTCAAATGAATTCAGGCGGAAATACACAAGCAGTCAAGCGGGATTTTGATCAGGCAATTCGTTTGAACCCTCGAAATACTGAAGCCTACGATCAACGAGCAGAGTTACGCCAGAATGATTTGAACGATAAGCGGGGAGCGATCGCTGATTACACTCAAATTCTTCATATCAAACCAAATGATGCGTTTGCTTATCTGAATCGAGCAGAAGCAAAGGCAGACTTAGGGGATAAACAGGGTGCAATTCACGATGAAATGATGGCGGTTCAAGTTGCTCCCACAGATTCTAGTATTTATGCTGCACGTGCCTACTACCGAGAGAAACGGGGAGATTTGAAAGGAGCAGAAACCGATTACACCCAAGCAATTCGTTTAAGCCCCGAAGATGCTGATCTTTACTTTCAGCGTGCGCTGATTCGTCAGTCTTTGAAAGACTTCCAAGGGGCCGTTGCTGACTTCACAGAAATCCGCCGCATTAAAACCGCTCATCTAGATAATGTTTCACCCGATGTGGCTGAAACGTATACACGTCAGGCTGAAATTCGCGCTAGTGCTAAGGATTATCAAGGTGCCATTGCAGATTACACTCAAGCAATTCAAATCAGACCAACTGATGATTTGTACGTTAATCGTGCCCGCTACCGCTTCCAAATTGGTGACAAGCAGGGAGCCATCGCAGATTACACTCAGGCAATTCAGCTTAAACCCTGTGAATCCAGCAACTATAGTGTCAGGGCAAGTCTCAGGTCTGATGTGGGAGACAAACAGGGAGCGATTGCTGATTTGACTGAAGCGATTCGATATCAGGATATTGAGCGGTTGATATCTCGGGATTATTTTAATCGGGGCAAGCTTCGGTTTGAACTGAAGGATTATCAGAAAGCGATCGCAGACTATACAGCAGCGATTAAATTAGAACCAAAGTTTGTTCAAGCGTATTCAGAACGGAGCAAAGCCCGTGCTGCTTTGGGTGATCAAAAGGCGCGATCGCAGATCGACAAAAAGCTGCAAATTTACCTCCACCTCCCAAAGAAGAAAGCTTCGCCTACATTTCATTCCCAAAGCGATGTCCTCTAACGGTTAAATAACCCATTTAGAAAAGCACACCATTAACTAAATTAGTTTTGCGCTTTCGCGTTTAATGCATACTGCCGAAATCGCTCCAAATCGGCTAACAGCGTGGATTCCACAACGCGACCAAGGAATAGGTTATCCATAATCTGCCCGATTAAACCGGGAATGGCGTAGGACACGGTCATTTTGACAATGCTGCCTTCGTCGCCGCGATCGTAAAACCGAATCGCCCCCGGTTGGGCAACCCATCCACCGATTCCCATTGAATAATTTGCTGATCAATCACCTTCAAGATGCGGGACAGCCAGGTAAACTCAAACCCGCCCGATGCCAGTTTCCAGCGAGACAGCTCCGGATTATCCTCTAAGACCTTAACAGAGTCGATCCACTTCATCCACTTAGGCATCTGCTCCAAGTCAGACCAGAGGCCCCAAACCAACTCAATGGGAGCATCAATTTCAATTTGGACGGTGTGTTCTAACCAGTTGGACATGAGGGTGGAGGAGATAAAGGATAGGGGATAAAGGATAAAAGTAAGCGTGAAGAGTAGAGCGTAAAAGGGAAGGATAAAGGCTAAAAGAAAAACGGTAGGAGTTGGGAAAAACGTTGGAAACCCTTTCTCAGAAACAAGCAAGCAAGTTGAGCTATTCAATTTATTCGACGTACAGAATCTCCAAGTTTTATTCTTTATCCTTAAGCCTTTATCCTTCTTGCTAGTACTTGAATAGCCCTACCCCTGCACCTTATACCCCGTCGGCTCCAAAATTGCCTGAGCTGCCTGTCTACCAGAAATTGTGGCCCCTTCCATACTATCGATGTAGTCCTGTTGGGTGTAGCTGCCCGCTAGGAAGAAGTTGGAGATGGGGGTCTTCTGGGAGGGGCGGTAGGGGTCCATGCCGGGGGCTTCACGGTAGAGGGATTGGGCAAGTTTGACGACGCTGTACCAGGTCATGTTCAGGTCGCGGGAGGAGGGGAAAAGATCGTGAACCTGTTTGAGGACGTGCTGAGCGATCGCCTTATTGCTTTCCCGAATGAAGGGATCCCCAGGTGTCAGAACCAATTGCAACAGAGAACCCTGCCCTTCCCGGTAGTAATCTTTGGGGCTAGTCAGCGCCAGATCCGCGAAGCAGGAGAAATCCGCATCGGGTGTGTACAGCAAGTTGTCTAGCCCTTCTGCCTGCTGAAGTTGTTTCCGCTTTTCTGCATCGTGCAGTTCTGTCACCCAGCCATCAAACCGAAGTTGGACCGTAGCAACGGGAACCGCATCCAGTTTGTAGATGTTGTCGAACTCTTTCCATGTGCGCCATTCCTGCGGTAGGAGCCGTTGAATACCAGGAATGTCGCAGGCAGCAACGTAGGCATCAGCGGTAATGGTTTCCTCGCTGTCGTCTTTGCCTACCGCCAAGCCAGTCACACGAGTGGTTTCCCCTTCGCCCTCAAACAGAATTTGGCGGGTGCGGCGACGAGTATGAATTTTTACACCCCGGGCTTCCAGGTAACGAACGATCGGTTTGTGCAGATATTCATCCGGTGAACCTGCCAGCATTCGCAGCACAGAAGCTTCTGTCTTAGCCGCAAAAAACTGGAAAATGGTCAGCATGCAGCGGGCAGAGATGTTTTCCGTATCGATAAAGCCGAGGGCATAGGCGATCGGGTTCCACATCCGCTTCAGGCTCCCGTTGGAACCACCATGCTTGCGGAACCAATCGGCAAAGCTGATGCTGTCCAATTCCCGAATCGTTTTCATAGCGCCATCGAAGTCCACCAAACCGCGTACCAGAGGGCTGATGCCCAGGGCGATCGCGTTTTGCAGCTTGTCCTGTGCTGAAAGCTGCGAGGTAGTAAAGAAAGCTTTTAAGCCATTAAACGGTGCTCCGGTAATGAAGCGAAAATCCAGCGCTCCCGTGCGGCCACCCCGATTGACGAAGGTGTGGGTATGTTCCTTTAAAAGCAGCGCGTCAGAAGCACCCACCTTCCGCATCAGGTCAAACAGGTTGTAGTAGCAGCCAAAGAAGACGTGCAGCCCCATTTCCACGTGGTTGCCGTCGGTGTCTATCCAACTCCCCACTTTGCCACCCACAAATGGACGGGCTTCAAAATCTCGACCTCATGCCCAGCATCGGCTAACTCCACCGCCGTTGCCATGCCAGCTAGACCTGCCCCTACGATCGCAACTCGCATCGTGCCTTTACTCACCTAAGATTGCTTTACGTATTTTAATAGTAATGGGGTATGGGTAACGGGTCATCGAACCAGGACTTACCCTTGAAACGGGTAATTGACGATAAAAATGGCAGTTTCAGCCAATCACCCATTACCAGTTACCAATTACCAACTTTTCCCATACCCACAGAAAATTAATCCCTAAACTTCACCCTTCAATTTCATCCATCTGGATTAGGGCAGCCCAGGTTTAAGTGTTTACCCTTTAAAGTAGTCCTGTAAATACCTGTCTCAGCGATCAAATTCCTTCTAAAGGAATCTATTAAGGAGATACGGTCATGAATAACATATTGAAACGTACATTTGTAACAGGTCTTGTCACCACAGGTTTAGTCGGCGGAGCTTTGCTTCCAATGAAACCGGCGGCCGCTGACAAGCACATGGTCCGAGATTTGGGTATCGGAGCCGCAACTGGAGCTGTAACTGGAGTAATTACTGGTCACTCACCGCTAGCAGGTGCAGCCAATGGTGCAGCGGCAGGTGCAGCTGTATCCGGTGCTAATAGTGCTTTTGGCACTCATCCTGGCCATCGAGATCTGCCACGAGATGCGGCTGTGGGGACGGCGGCTGGTTTGGGTGCCGGACTTTTAACAGGTCGTCATCGTCCATTAAAAATGCGATCGATGGTGCGGCTGCGGGTGCTGCCATCAACCTTATTACCCGCTAAAGCGACAGAGCCTTCAAGTAGAAACATGATTTACTAACTTGTTTATCCCGATCCTCCTGGATTGGGATTTTGCTGATAAGTGTTCGTCTGTTTTCTATCCGTTGCTATAGCAGTACTGCTACATGTCAGGACAATCAAACTACTGAGAGCGTTGAAATGACTGGTTTTCCCACTCAGCACTCAGTCCTCAGCACTCAGCACGTTGCCACAACTGAATCTGCCACTTTTCAAACATCCTCTGAACCAACGAGCGATCGTTCAAGTCAAAAAAGTCAGGCCAATTTGTGTTGGCTAATTCACCTAAATCATCCTGTTGAGTAATCTTCGGGTGCAGCTAAATATCAAAAGTTAACCATCTAAGAAAGAGGTGTGACTATGTTGATGAAACAAGCGATCGCAGCATCCATGATTGCACTGCCGCTTGCTGCTGTATCTCTATTGCCAACACCAGCATCAGCGTCTGAGCTTGTTGCATGGGGTCGTAGGGGTGGAGGCGTCTTCTTTGGGATTGGTCCGATCGTTGTTACTCCAGCGGTCTCTCCACGACCAGTTTATGTTGCCCCACCACCTGGATATTACGCCCCCTCTTATGGTGGCCCAGAACGTTTCTGGGTTCCCGGCCACTGGGAATACACCCGATTCGGTGAGCGGTACTGGGTCCGGGGCACTACGAGTATCGATAGGTAATTTTTCTGTTGGGGCGTTAGCTTTAGCGTCCCAACAGAATTACTGTGGCTTACTTGGTTGCAGTCATGCTTCGATCTCCATTGCGGGAGGAATGGTCTTGAGCAGACGCGCGTTCAAATGAATCAATGGTTGAATCCCAGTGGGTTAATTTGGCTGCGGGTGCTATTGTCAGGGCGTTATTAATGGATTTCAGCAGAGTTACCACCAGTTGCCGAATTGCAGGAGAAATTGAATCTGCAATGACAGCAAGAACAAGCGTTCCTATGACCATCCCTGGCAGCAACAAGTAATAGAGAGAGATTGTCGCCAACCACAAGCTGAATGGTGCGATCGATCACGAAATTGTGAATCAGAAAGTAGCTGTAGCTATGTGACCCAAACCATCGCAACGTAGAATCTGAACCAGGCAAGCCTAACAGCGTACGGAAGGCAACCATACATAGCAGCGTCAGTCCGACAGGAAGCAACAGATCCGTCACAATCCATCCCAATCGGTAAAACTGGCAGACGAAGCCGATCAAGTACAATATTGCTCCAACCCATAATGCCCTGCGAGATTGCCAGAAAACAGGACCCTTTCTATTACAGTAAGCCTGCGCCACTACCATTCCCAGGACAAACGTGCTTAACTTCGCCAGAAAAGGTACAAAAGGTAGCCAGTCAGCAGGCGTGTTAAGAACAACGTAGGTAGGATGTCCGCCAAAGAGATAAACCGCTAAAGCCCGGTAAAACAGCGTTAAGAGAATGCTGACACAGAGCAAATTCCGGCTTCCCCAACGTTGCAGTAATCTCAAAGGAAAGGAAATATCAACGTAAAACTGAGAATTAACGACACGAACCACCAGGGTCCACTCGTTGGCAGCAATGGCTCAGCCGCGTAATCAAACAACAGCGGAAAGGTCGCACCAGCAAATATATGCCACGGGTCTGGTATGTAGCTGTTGGTTATTTTTCCGATGCCCCAAAGAATCGGGTAGGACAACCAGGCCACCGTCCAAAAGGGCCACAAAATTCTCAGAAATCGTTTCTTGAGAAAGGAACCTGTTTCGAGTGGTTTACCCTTCAAAGAGAGCACCAGGCTAAAGCCACTCACTAATATGAATACGTCAACAAACTGAAAGCCAAACCAAACAGGAAAACTCAGAATAGATGTAAAAGAGTTATGGCCAAGCCGATCGCCAGCAGATGTCAGCAAAGCAAGATTTTGAATAATCCCTTTTGGCTCTGGTGTAAACGCATAATGAGTCATCAATAGCTGAGCGTGATACAGCAAAATCATGACTGCCGCAAATATGCGTGTGCCCTCAATCCAGGCCAGCCGTTGGGATGAAGATTTTTTGAAAAAGCCATACTCCAAAAAACATTTCAGTTCGAATAGAAAACCCTGTTTCCTAATTTTCGACGTCAATTTTCTTCTTATGTGCCCTGTAGTAATAACTGACAATTCTGCAAAACAACATCTCCCTAGAGGCACATATAATCTCTCTTGGGTTCCTGCACAATGGCAGGCTTTGGTAAGGTGAACCAATCGTCTACCGACTATTTATCATAAGAAATCTGTTGATTAGAGCCGCATAAATAAACGCAGGATTGATGACCGCCGATGGCTTACAGCTAGAAGCTTACAGCCATTAGTTATGGTTGGTTTAATTGTGTCCATCTACTTGGAATTTGCAGAAATCAGCTTCCAAATTCGTTGATAGCAGAATGAATTGAAACCAAATCTTGATTTATTCAGCTATAAATTAATACTTGAACTTATCACCGACAACTACTTCGACTGATACAAACAATCAGTGTTGAGAAAAATTAGATTTTCTCAACTCTCACGAAACTTTCTGAGGGTAAACTCGACCTTTCCATGAACCTCCCTGTCCTTGCCAGTGCTGCAACGCGGAATCTAATGTCATCAGTGTGTAGAGAAACGCGATTGCTGGCAGACAAAACGCAAACAGCAACGAGCAGTTATAAAAGCGAACGGTAGGGTAGTACGCCAGAGACATCAAGAGCCATCCAGCCAACCCCAAAACGGCAAGCATCCAGTTTCCGAGCGCCACTCCTAAAAAGAATCCGAGTGGTGGCACCAGATAAACCAGCGTCATTCCAATCAGCGTTCCAATCAGCAACAGCGGGTTATAGCCCAATTGGGTGAAGGCCGTTCGAGCTACCATGCTCCAAATTGTTTCAAGCGATGGATACGGACGCAAACTACGCGTGCGATCGCTGAGTCCCAGCCAGATCTTTCCTGATGTTTGGGTTAAGGAATTGGGAGTTGGGGAATTTTGAATTTTGAATTTTGGATTTTGAATTAATTCTGACTCCTGACCTCTGACATCTTTTACCGCCTGAGCCAGCGCACAGTCATCAATTAACGCTTGCCGAATTGCCTGAATACCGCCAATTTGCTCTAGAGTTTCCCGGCGAATCAGAATGCAGCCCCCGCCGCTGCTGCGGTTGGATGCGTTGGATTGTTTACCCAGCGAAAGGGATAGAGCTTCTGAAAGAAAAAGACAAAGGCTGGAATGAGAAGCTGTTCCCAAAAACTCTCACATCGAAGCCGCACCATCACTGAAACCATGTCTAGATTCTGCTGAACAGCCTTGTTGACCAAGCGTTGAAGGTTGGCGGAGTCGTGCTCAATATCGGCATCCGTCAGCAAAATGTACTCAGGAGAAGCTGATTGGGCTTTTTTACTCCCTGGTCCATCGCCCACAATTTACCTGACCATCCAGCAGGCAATGGTTCCGCGGAGATGATCTCCAAAAGAGTACGTTTTTCCAATTTCTCAGCAGTCGCTCTGGCAGCTTGAGCGGTACCATCTGTACTTTGGTCATCAACCAAAATAATTCGAATTCACCCGGATAATCCTGAGAAAGAAGCGATCGCAACGTCACGGGCAATAAATCTGCTTCGTTCCGCGCAGGAATGACAGCACAAACTGAGGATGAGGATGAGGGATGAGGGATGAAATGGGTTCTTCTCATCCTTCATCCCCCCTCCCTCATCCCCCTGTCTAGTCTCTGATCACATCGCCAGAACTGCCCCCACCCCAGCAGCAGCACTAGCCAAATGATGAGAGATATGATTGTTGCGCCTAAACCAAATTCAGCCATAATCCGGGTTGCCAACTCTCTTGCTTAAAGGCAAAATACAACATCTGCCAATTGTAACGACAGGTTCATCTTAAACTGATAACTTCGTTCCAATGGGTGAAGGCAGGAGGAGTGGCTAGCAGTTACTTGGTAAAGAGTAATTTGGAGAGGGGGAATCCACGCTTCCTCAAATTTACCGATTACCCCTTACGCATCAACCATTGCCAGCCTTTGTGTGGTGTGAGTGTTCAATAGTGAGACGGAAACATGCAAACTCAAGACAAGATTGCAGCTTCTAATGTTGAAGCTGTCTTAGCAACGTTAGATGACACGATCGCGCGGAGTCAAAACTATTTACTCTCCATTCAGCATCCCGATGGTTACTGGTGGGCAGAACTAGAATCAAATGTCACCATTACCTCAGAGGTTGTCCTGCTGCACAAGATTTGGGGAACAGATGCCGATCGCCCGTTGCAGAAAGTCGAAACCTATCTGCGATCGCAGCAGCGCGAGCACGGTGGATGGGAACTTTTTATGGAGATGGTGGTGAACTTAGCACATCGGTAGAAGCCTATATGGCGCTGAGATTGTTGGGAGTGCCCGCATCAGACCCCGCAATGCAGCGAGCAAAGAAATTTATCCTCGATCGAGGTGGCATCAGTAAGACACGCATTTTCACCAAAATGCATCTGGCGCTAATCGGATGTTATGACTGGCGGGGCATTCCCTCCATTCCACCCTGGCTCATGCTGTTACCCGACAACTTTCCCTTCACCATCTATGAAATGTCTAGTTGGGCGCGGGGAAGCACGGTTCCACTGTTGCTCGTGTTTGACCAGAAACCCATTTATATCACTAATCCTGCAATCAACCTAGATGAGCTATACGTCGAGGGACGAGAGAAAGTTCGGTTTGAGCTACCACGCAACGGAGATTGGACCGATCTGTTTGTGATGCTCGATGATGCATTTAAGTTTGCAGAAACGTTTAATCTAGTTCCGTTCCGTAAAGAAGGGCTAAAGGCTGCTGAGAAATGGGTTCTCGAACGGCAAGAAGATACTGGAGATTGGGGAGGCATCATCCCCGCTATGCTAAATTCCCTGTTAGCGCTGCGATGCCTTAGCTACAACCCTAGTGATCCAATGGTGGAACGGGGCCTTAAAGCGGTTGATAACTTTGCTCTAGAAACCGAAGACCAGTATTGGATACAGCCCTGTATTTCTCCTGTATGGGATACCGCATTGGTCATGCGATCGCTCGTCGATTCTGGCCTGACTCCTGACCATCCTGCCTTACAGCAAGGTGGTCAGTGGCTTCTCGATAAGCAAATCCTCGATTACGGAGATTGGGCTGTCAAAAATCGCATAGGCAAGCCAGGAGCCTGGGCCTTCGAATTTGACAACCGCTTCTACCCCGATGTGGACGATACCGCAGTTGTTGTGATGGCACTCCAGGCCATCAAGTTTACGGATGGCCCCCTAAAGCAAGCGGCGATCGCCCGTGCTGTCAGTTGGATTGCTACCATGCAATGCACTCCCGGTGGCTGGGCAGCATTCGACCTGAACAATGATCAGGACTGGCTCAACCAGTTGCCTTATGGGGATCTTAAAGCCATGATCGATCCGAATACCGCAGATGTCACCGCACGGGTTTTGGAGATGATTGGCAAATTAAAGAGCAATGGGAATGAAAGGATGAACGTCAACGATCCTCATCCCTCATCCCTCATCCCTCATCCCTCCATCGATCGCGCCCTCACCTATCTTCGCCAAGAACAGGAGCCAGAAGGCTGCTGGTTTGGTCGTTGGGTGTCAATTACATCTATGGAACGAGTGGCGTTCTAGCAGCCCTGTCTCTGATTGCGCCCCATACCCACCAGCGTGAGATTGAGCGGGGTGCTGCCTGGCTAGTAAGTTGTCAAAATGCTGATGGAGGCTGGGGCGAAACCTGCTTTAGCTATAACGATCCCCGGTTGAAGGGAAAGGGAGATAGTACAGCTTCACAAACCGCTTGGGCACTTATCGGCCTTCTGTCGGCAGGAGACGCGATCGGACAATATCAAATGGAGACTATTGAAAGAGGTGTTCGCTATCTGGTGGGAACTCAGCGCTCAGATGGAACCTGGGATGAAGACTACTTCACCGGTACCGGCTTCCCCTGCCACTTCTACCTCAAATACCACATTTACCAGCAACATTTTCCCTTGACTGCTCTAGGGCGTTACCGTGCAGTAAAACAAACCTTGATCTGACACGCACCACCGACCACTCCTAAACCGTCTCGCCGCACTGATCAACGAGATAGCAGAGGGACCGAAAACGCAACCCCACGAACTGTTCATACAGCGGATTGAGTTTGCAGAGAGATGGGATATGGGCTAGCTTGCGACCGAAAAGAATGATATCTCGCTCAAAAGGACATTGCCCGGGGATCATTTTACATAGGAACCGAGCTAGCTTGGCATCGCTAATCTCTAAGCTATCCAGCCATTGACGGATTGGGTAGAGCACGTCAACGGTAGAGATGCGCGGTTTTGTTGCATGCAGGTTGCTGTTAAATACAAGCTCAGAATCAGACATCATTGTTGTTCCTTCTTGTCTGGTGATTTCAATCATCTGTACAGGTTTCATAAACTCTGAAGCTGTAATCGATTGAATGTTCCTCTTTCCTCAAGATACAAACCGAATCCTTTCTTTCCGTAAAGTTCAGAAGATAAGTAAAAGTTTTTGATGAAATTCCTATAAATTCAGAAAAACTTATTCTGAAATTAAGATCATTCAATCGAATCAAGGGATGTACAACATCTAAATCTTCTTTGCAAATCGGAGGATGAGTAGAAAACGATTTTTGCAAAACCTCATCTCATAATTCAAATCAAGATTGCCGTAAGAACTCTAGGGAACAACTAGACTCAACCTAGATTCCTAAAGTTCCCTGTTAGGACTAAGCCTTTACATGAAGTCAGGCGTAAACCTCGAAACAGCGGTTCTTATAGCCATTCCGAACTCATCTGACGAAATAATTCTAGAAGAAATATTCACTCGTAACCAAATAAGCTAATCCGGTTAAGCACAAGCTTTCATACTCTTTGAAATAACAGAAAAGATCAGTTATCCTTGTATTGTTTATATGACCTTTACTTCTATCAAACAAATTCTCCGTACAATCACACAGTACCCATACGGGTAATTTCAACTATCTATTAAGTGGTTATAAAGGCTTATTTGTTCTTTTATTCTGTATTCATAGGAATAGAAATTAGTTGTTTTTTAGCCATTTGTGATCAAAGTCACGCAGTTTTACGATTTAAATCTCTCTATTATTGGAAGTAATATTTGAGAATTAAATTAATTGATTGCGAGATCGGGGTTTGCTACCAACATGACAAAGAAAGTTCATCTACCCCACGCTGACGTTGAGCAAATGGTCAACAAAATAATTAGCTGTGGAAAGATTACTCGGAGTGACCAGCGGCAATTTATGTCCACTCTTTTGTCCCAAAAGACAATTAATCAAGCAGAGCATGATCTCATCAATAAAGTATTTGAACTCTTACGTGCTGGTCGGCTACGAATAGTGGACTGATTTTCAGATTGCGTGAAGCATGACATTTCAAGAACCGTGGAGACTTGGGAATAAGGGATGTGGTGAAGCGACTTGATCGCTCAACGCATCCCATTTTCTTTGGTAGCTTTTCACCTTTGGCCCTAGCGATATTAGTTGAGACGATATGGCTAATAACCGAGATCCACAGCGACACGATGAGCACACGCGAAACCTGAAAAGGCAACGGCATTAAGTCCCTGTCCAGGAAACGTACTGTCTCCAACGCAGTACAAACCTGGAACAGCTGTTCGATTAAAGGGCATTCCCAAAGTCCCATTAGTTTACGAGTTGGAATGGGACCATAGGTACCATCATCACGCCCCAAGAAACGACGATGGGTGCGGGGTGTTCCAACTTCCTGATAGTCCAAACAAACGGATAAATTTGGAAAGATTTTTCTAACCGCGTAATGATTCGTTTTGCGGCAGCTTCTTTCCGTTGCTGATAGTCTGACGGGGAAAGGTCCTGCCAATCTTCTATCCAATGGGGAGTGAAGGTATGAATGATGTGATGATTGGGAGGAGCCAGGTCTGGATCTAATAGCGTTGGAATAGACACAAAAATCGTTCCTTCGGCCTTCTCCATCTGCTCCCAATCCTCTAGCAAGATGTGGTGACATTCCGTTTCAGGTGGTAGGGCTTCTGCTTTTACACCTAGATGAAGACTCAAAAACTGGGGATTTTTGGTAGCGCTGCTGCCATTTGCGCTCGGTGATTGGCATTTTTCGGGTGGGAGCAGCTTCTCGAAGGTATCCCAGCGAGTTGCATTGGAGATGACCCGTTTGGCTCTGTAGGTTTTACCGGAAGCCAATTGCACCCCAATCGCTCGTCCGCTCTCAATTAAAATCTTCGTGACTCTAGCTTTGTACTGAATCTGGCCACCAAAATTTTGCAGCCCTTCCACCAGTTTTTGAGCGATTTGCCCCACGCCTCCTTTGGGATAGTTGATGCCTCCATAATGACGATCGCTGAATACCATTCCCGCATTAATCATGGGTGTACGGTCTGCTGGAACAACCGACCAGCAGTAGCATTCCATATCGATAAACTTCAACAGAATTGGGTCTTGAATGTAGCGTCGGGCAATATCCCCGACATTCTGAGGGAGATATTTTACTAACCCCAGACATGCAAAGGGATGCTGGAAAAAACTCTTGTCATATACCGGGGTTCTTCTAAGGACAGCAAATCCATTGCGTTCAAGCAGTTAAAGACTTTCCAGCATTCATCATAAAAATGACGAATCCCCGACTTCTCATGGGGAAAGAGGGTGACTAGTTCTTGCAAAAAATTCTCATATGAGCGGTGAACTTTTAGTTCCAAACCCCCAGGTAGGTGGTAATGAATCTGAACAGGGTCAGCGATCGTTTCCACGCTCAAATTGACGGCCTTCAGGGCACGCGTTAGCAAGTTTGTTGTACCTTTCTGACCAAAGCCAAAAATCATGGAAGCTCCGACATCAAACCGATAGCCCTGCCGCTCGAAGTAACCTGCGCTGCCTCCAGGAATTAGATAGCGTTCCAGCACCAAAACGTGTGCACCTTTCGCAGCCAATTGGGTCGCTGTGACCAGACCACCAATTCCTGAACCGATCACGATCGCATCCCATTCTGAAGAATTCTCTCCCGATTGGGTTTGAGACGAATGGAAATGGGTAGGTGTAGATGAAGAATTGGCTGAGACCGACATGAAGCAATCATGATTAAAGATGACTGTTTCCCAGTGTATCGGAGTCTAGGCAAAAAAAGTGGGCTTGATCATGGCTGACCAATCCCACCTGCCGATCCTTCAGAGAGGAGAACACTGTCCCAATACTCTAGCCTTATTGAAAAAGATTGTCAACACTATTGAAAATTAGTCTCAATATAAATGAGCAGTCCACAATGGTTCGATCCATCTCGAAGGTGTTCCAACAGATATGTTGTCAGCAATTTCGCCATCCCTTCTTTTCGCCATCCCTTCTATGGAGACGCGATTACCTTTAGAACAAAATTAATTGTGTTTTAGCAAAGAGTTTTGGGCCTGCCAGAATTTCTGTAAGACCGCAGGGTCGTATCATGAAGTCCTGAAACATGCCGACTGATACACCGAGAGGGAGTATGATAGGGCAGATTTATTAACAACGGGGTTCTTTTCGCTTAGCTATGACTCTTCAACTGCGTGTCTACGTTCCGCCTCATCCACTGATTAAACATTGGCTGGCTGTAGCGCGCGATGCTTCTACCCCTTCGCCGTTGTTTCGCAGCGCTATGACGGAACTCGGGCGTTGGCTAACTTACGAAGCTACGCGGGAATGGCTTCCCACGAAGGAAGCGATCGTTGATACGCCATTAGCTCCCAGTGCTGCAACGTTTGTTGATCCAGAGGTTCCGATCGCGGTGGTGCCAATTCTTCGGGCAGGTTTGGCGCTTCTAGAGGGTGCCCACGCGACATTACCACTTGCTTCTATTTATCACATTGGGTTTGTGCGAAATGAGGAAACCCTGGAACCAAGCTGTTATTTAAACAGGCTGCCAGCTACGATTGACCCACAAACGCGGGTGCTTATTCCTGAACCAATGCTGGCAACGGAGGAACCAGTATGGCGGCGATGGCAGAGCTTATACGGCGAGGAGTCGATCCGGCCCTGGTGAGAATTATTTCCGTTGTGGCGGCACCCCCGCCCTTCAAAAGCTGAGCGTTGCCTACCCAAACCTGACGATATATTCTGCTGCTATCGATGAAGGATTGAATGATAAAGGATTTATCGTTCCTGGGTTAGGAGATGCAGGCGATCGCACATTTGGAACGTAACTGAACGAGAGTAATGAGGGTTTATTTTCGCTTCGGTAGTACGAAAACCGCTTACTATGTAGGGTGACGGATTGGTACCTTCTCTAGAGTGGTTAAGCTAAAGCGTTGAATCTGGGTGGTCAGAGCAGCGGATCAGCAGTTAAGCTTGGTGTAGAAATGGTGTCATCGATTTTTTGCAGTGCAGCAAGTGTTTGTTAGGTAATGAGTCAGCGAGATAATTTTTCAGGTGGATTTCTCTTAGGCACGATCGTCGGAGGTATTATCGGCGGTGCTTTAGGGGCACTGTTTGCCTCGGGACGGTTGAGTGAACTGGTCTCTTCTGAAGACCCTGTGTTGGAGTCCAATCAAACCGATACAAAAGCAGGAAAGCCCAGTCGGCGGTCAATTAAAGCGGCCAATGGACGGAATGACATTGAAGCTGCCCGTCGGGGTTTAGAGGACAAAATAGCCCAACTAAATGAAGCGATCGACGATGCAAGGCAGAAACTTGGCGGTGTAAACGGTATGCCCCCGCGAGAGAGCGAACGCTCAGCGACTAGAGAACCTTAAGGAGAATTTTTGTAGCGCTGCCGCTGCTGCATTGTAAACTGGGCTTGACCAATCCAAAATCCGCTAGTATCGGTTAAATTGAGTTTAGTGCGTGTAACATCACTCCTTAAAGCAAGGCGTCATCGCTATGGATTTATTAATTAGCACGATCGTGACATTTCTTGGGATCTACTCTGGTTTATTGATTATCAGAGTTCTCCTGAGTTGGTTCCCTAACATCAATTGGTTTGACCCACCGTTCTCATTCCTGAGTCAAATTACCGACCCTTATCTAAATCTTTTTCGGTCAATCATCCCCTCTGGGCGGTATTGATTTTCCCCAATCCTGGCCTTTATGTTACTGGGCCTGGTTCGGGGCTTATTAGCTTCTCTTTCGGTTCCAGTGTAGAAGTCGAAGAGTTATCCAAGTAAATCGTCGCTTCTTGGATAAATTTTTCAGATTAAGTCTTTAAGAGAGTACAGCCTTGTACTCTCTGATTTATTGTTTAAATCTAGATTTTGCCTACGGAAAAGTGCCAGTTTACTATCAGCGACGGACAGTTCCAGTAAAACCTGCTGCCTTGAATTGCTCTAACTGGAGAGGGGTGGGTTGATTGGCAGGAACCGAAATCCTCATTTCAAAATTACTAATGCCGGGCGGGATTTCTTCAATTGACCCTAGACGGTTACGGTTCTGCATAACCGAGTCATGATTTGCGTCGAAAATGCGACCGAAGACATCCGCATTAATGACGGGTTTACCAGATTTATTTTCTGCTTTGCCTGTAACGATAAAACAGTTGGCAGCCCGTGCAGTACCGCCGCCGCTCGTAACGGTTCCCTCGCCTATCTCAGATGGACACTCATGGTAAGAAATGTCGAATAGTTTGACTTGAGTGAGGGCTAGGGCCGGTGGTGTAAACCAAACGTTTAAACCTAATATAAATGCGGTCAGAAGGGTGATGGCAAACGTTCGGAACTGCATGGTTGTATCAATGAAGATGGCTTAATTTTCAGCTTACCCTGATTTCGACCCAGTACTCTTTCATTCCTGAACGAATGCGATCTAGGCAAAGTGCGGGGTATGGGAAGCGAGGGAGCGAATCTATAGGCTTGTTCGATCGGTCAAAATTTCGTAACCGTCATCCGTAACTAGAACCGTATGTTCAAACTGGGCTGAAAGGGAGTTGTCTACGGTAACAGCAGTCCACCGATCGTAGAGCGTTCGGGTAAACTTAGAACCCGCATTAACGATTGGCTCGATTGCCAATGTCATTCCAGCTCGAAGCTTGACGTTGGGCATTTGGTGGGTGCGGAAGTTAAATACGGAAGGTTCCTCGTGCAAGTTTCGACCAACCCCATGCCCCGTAAAGTCCTCAACCACGCTATAGCCGTTTGACTTTACGTGGTCTTCGATCGCGCCCGCCAAATCCAATAAATAGGCTCCCGCACGGACCTGCTTAATTCCCTTATAAAGGGCTTCCTCCGCAACCTGAATTAGGCGGGCAGCAGCGGGGGTAACTTTTCCAACCGGGATGGTGATACATGAATCGCCATGAAAGCCTTCAAAGCATGCGCCCGTATCAACCTTTAATACATCCCCTGCCCGAATCACTTTTTCCGGTTTGGGATGCCATGAACGACTTCCTGGTTAATGCTGGAGCAGATGGACGCTGGAAAACCGTGATAGCCCTTGAAACTGGGAGTTGCTCCCATTTCACGAATGCGTTTTTCGGCATAGGCATCCAAATCAGCAGTCGTCATTCCTGGCTTGACCAACTCAGATATTTCTTTCAGTACGGTCGCCACAATTTTGGCTGCCTGCCGCATAATCTCAATTTCTTGGGAGATTTGATCTCAACTCCGCGACGATTTCTCTTAAGCGAAGGAAGGGCAGGCTGATTGAGCAATTGACTGAAGAGATTCATGTATTCCCGGGGAAATTAGAGATACCACTTTACTAAAGTAACCTAAAACTTCTGTTAGATAGAGGAGCTATAGCGATCCTATGCCAGGTGTCAGGCGTTAGGTGTCACGTGTTAGGGTTGAAAGCATTATGGCCATTCCAGGTAAGCGGACTGTCCTAACTTTGATGGCGATAGCTATATGTATGCAACGGGTGGTAGGTAACAGGTAATAGGCGGCAAGGCTGGGACATCCCCAGTAATGAAGTTTAATCTCTTCTCTAACGGTTTCTACTTTCTTGCGACGACGGAGATCGTTCCGGTCATGCCTGCTTCGGTATGTCCTGGTATGGTGCAACGAAGCGAGTAAGTTCCTGTTTTGACAGGAATAAAACCCATCCAGCTTGGGCGGTAGGTTTTAGTTCTAGTCACGGATGGCTCCTTTCACTTCTACTTTGCCAGCCTCAACCTTTTGGCTCCATACCATCAGCAAAATCCTTTGCTGTAGTGCTTTGACTGCTGGGGTTGCTCAATACCAGCTTGTAGCGCTTTCAGTAGCGAACTCTAGAGTGTTGGGAACAAATTTCAACTCGTTCGCAGCGTTGCCCAGGCTTACCTGAACTTCGATCGCGGTTGCTTGGATAAATCACCTGCTGCTGGTGTCGGAGCCGCGATCGCAGCAGGTGAAAACACCACGCTAGTAAGCCAAACCAGTCCTGTTATCACGTTGCCGAAGCAGATACGGTTGAACTGAGAACACATGCGACGAGTGATGTAAGCCATTACCGTTGAGAAGACGTGGAACCTACAGGAGGACCAGCGGTAACAACCACAACGTTGTCTGGATGGAGAAACTCCTGTATTGCCTGATTGACCTGTTCAGGAGTGACAGCGGCAATCTTATTGGGATAGTCCCGAATCTCGTTAACGTCCAGTCCATATACTGAGTTCATCAGGATTGTCCCCGTCAGGCTGTCAGGGTCTGCCAGTTCGACTGGGTAGCTGCTGGTAAGCGATCGCTTAGCGTTGGCAACCTCATTTTGTGTAACCCCTTGCTCACGCATTTGTTTTAACAAACTGAGGGTGCTGGCGATCGCCTTATCTGCATCCTCCGGAGCCGTTTGCATAGTGATCAGAAATGGACCCGGATGAATTCCCGCCTGAAAACCGCTGTAGATGCCATAGGTAAGACCCTGACGATCGCGGATTTCGGTTCCCAGTCGACTTGCGAGTGTATCGCCTCCAAGGATTTGATTCAGCACTAATGCCGTGTAGTAGCGGGGATCTTTGCGGTTGATCGCGTTATAACCAATCAACGTAATGGATTGGGTTTTCCCTGGCAGTGTAGGATTCAAGCGCACGTTGCTCTTGGGCAAAGCGACCTCCGGAAAACAATTTTTGGAACGTCACTGCTCGCTTGCCAGGTTCCCAAGTCACGGTTGAGTAAAGCGCGAACCTTCGCGGGATCAAAGTCTCCCATCAACGCCAAAACTGTCGTATCGGGGCGATAGTGCTCCTTATAGAATTGCACCATATCGTTCCGTGTGATCTGCTTGAGGCTGGCCTCTGTCGGGAACGTATGGAAGGGATGGTTCTCCGGATAAATTGCCTGCTGAAATACCTTTCGTGCCAACCAGGAAGGGCTATCTAGCTGCTGCTTCAGGCTAATGAGCGATCGTTGACGACTTAATTCCAGCTCATCATTAGGGAAGCTGGCGTTTTGTACTACATCCGACAATATCTCAGTCAGTGCTGGTAGATCGGATGCTAGAGCGCTACCAGAAACTACAACTCCTTCACGGTTGGCGCTAAAGCTCAAGCTGGCTCCCCGGTTTTCTAAAGCTTTGGCCAGGGCTAGGGCATCTCTAGTCTTGGTCCCGTTTGTCAGGTTGCTTGCTGTAAGGCTTGCTAAACCCGCTGTTTGAGGCTGATCAAAGGATGTGCCTGCTTGAATAAAACCGCTTAAGGTAACGGTTGAGTGCTGCGATTAGGCAACAGCAAAACTCGCAGCCCATTTGCCAGAGTCAGTTTTTCGGGAAGGGCCTGATTCGTGGAGTTATCCGTTGCTGTAAGGGGAGGCAGGTACTTGGCCACCTCTGCTGGATCAACAGGGGCACCAGGGCTAAAGTTTTCTGTGGTTTGGGAAAAGTTTCCTGAGGAAGCGCTAAGCTTACCGTTCGACTGAGTCGGTTCGAAAAAGCCAACGGTTCGCTTTGCAGGGGTTAGATAGGTACGGGCTACCCGTTGAATATCGGCGGCTGAAACTTTAGCAATCGCTGCAAGTAGGCGATCGGTAAACCGATAATCCCCGCTGAGGTTTCATCATCCCCTAGCTGCTGAGCCTGGTTGGTAATGTCGCGATTTCTCAAAATTGTCGATGAGCGAAATTGAGTTTTGGCTCGGTTAAGTTCCTCCTGCGTTACCCCTTTATCCCGAAAATCAGCCAGCGTTTTCTGCAATACCTGATCAATTTGGGCCAATTCCTTGCCAGGAGCCGCTGTTACTGAGAATTCATACCAGCCGCCTCCAATCAAATTAGCGGCGTACCCGTTTGCGTCACTGGCAAGTCCGGATTCTACAAGCGCCTGATATAGCCGAGAACTCCGTCCGCCAGTCAGGATGTAATCCATTAACTGAAGCGCTGGTACGTCCGGATTACTAATATTCGGTAATGGATATACCTCATTCAGCAGGGCAGCACTCCCCGGCTGCTTCAACACGATCGGCGTTGATGAACCTTTCTGATCTGGCAAGGCTGCTCCTTTAGGCGACTTAGAAGACGGCAGAGGCGTTGTGCTCTTTGGAATTTTGCCAAAGGTTTCCTTGACCAGCGCCAGGGTTGAGTCGGTCTTGAAGTTCCCAACAATCACGAGAGTGGCGTTGTCTGGTCGGTAGTATGTCTGGTAATAGTTCCGCACCTGTTCAACGGTAAACCGCTCTACGTCGGCTTTAGTACCTCCCACGGGCAATCCGTAGGGACTATTTGGAAAGGCTGACTTCATAACCGCACGGCCCAATCGATAGCTGGGACTGTTTTCATACCCTTGCAGTTCTGAAATTACGACCCGTTTTTCACTGATCAGTTCTTTCTCGCCGATGATGGAATTTCGCATCCGATCGGCTTCCAGAATCAGCAATGCCTTCAGCTTGTCCTCTTCTACAGTCCCAAAGTAAGCGGTTTGGTCATAGCTTGTGAATGCGTTGGACTGACTTCCCAATGCGCTAAAGAATCGCCCAAACTGGATTGGACGTTCTTTGGTGCCCTTGAACATAAGATGTTCAAGTTGGTGGGCAATGCCGTTTATGCCTGGTGTTTCGTTACGCGATCCAACCCGGTACCATACCTGCACTGTAACCACAGGTGCGGTGTCCACCTCTTTGGTTAATACAGTCAGTCCATTATCTAAAACGGTTCTGCGGACGCTTTGAGTTAACGAATCTGAGGTAGTACCAGAACTGGTCGTTTGTTTCGCTATTAACGAGCTTTCCGCCGCTTGCGTCGGCTCTTCCTGAGCCATGGTTTGAGATGAGGCAGGCGAACCGGAAAACAACACGAGGGTCAGGCAGAGGCCAAACAAGATACCCGGAATACTGTAGCGACGGAACAGCTTGATAGGAGACATAAACGTGCAGCTAAATCTCGAAAATGTAAATAGACGCGGATAAGTAGGGGCAGTGTCAATAACGCTGGGAAAGATGCTCCGCTCTGATTCTAAGCGACCTTAAAATACTAGACCCTACAGAGAGATCTTGATCCCGCTATTTGTCTTCTCTGTGTCTTTAGGGTGAAGACCGATTCTAGCTCAAGCGATCGAACCTACTAAAGATCCCCGACTACAGCAAAGTTGAGTTGTTAGTAGCGAACCAGGTTGAGATCGACCAATTGCGACCTGAGATCAAATCTACTAACGGTGCACTGCTCATTGTCATTCCTGACCTGATCATGCAGCCGGAGCATGCTCAAGCTGGCAGTAGGGTCGGCTATAGCTGAGGGGCATTTCTAGGGAGTATTGCTCCAACAGATTAGAATTGCTCAGAATTTTTCGGTTTCGCCATCGTAGACAATTTCTCCTTGGCTCAGAACAACCGTGCGATCGCACAACTCCAGCGCCAAATCTAGATCATGGGTTGCAATCAACTGGGTTAGAGGCAAGCTGCCTAACAGGTGGATTAACTGCCGACGACTGCGCGGATCTAACTGAGCCGTTGGCTCATCAAATACGAGGATTTGCGGCTGCATGGCCAGCACTCCTGCAATCGCAACGCGCTTCTTTTCCCCGCCTGATAAGTTATTGGCGTTTCGATCTGCAAAGTGCCTTGGTTCCAATCCAACTGCATGCATCGCCCGATGACAGCGACTGTGTAACTCTTCCCGACAACACCCCTGATTCATTGGGCCAAACCCAATATCCTCCCAAACCGTCGGCATAAAGAGCTGATCGTCTGGATTCTGGAACACCAGCCCCACAAAGTTGCGGATGTCCTTCAAGTATTGCGGCTCCATTGGGTATTCACCCACAACGATCGTGCCTTCCTGAGGCAACAGAATCCCATTAAAGTGTTGAAGCAACGTCGATTTACCAGAACCGTTCGCGCCCACCAGGGCAACCCGTTCTGTTGCCCTGATCTGTAAACTGATTCCTTTTAGTGCCTGGGTTCCATCGGGATAGGTATAGCTGAGGTTTTCGATTGAAATAGGATTGTGATGCATTGAACTACAACAGCCGTAGACTTTTTTGAAGTGAATCGTTAGAGTAGGTAAACCATCTGCCCTACCAGGACAAAGATTGCTGTCAAAGTCAACGCTAAAATATCGTGTCGCCCACTTTTAGCCATCTCTGTCACGGGAGGTAATCCTTGATACCCCCGTGACAACATTGCCTGATGAACCCGCTCCCCGCGCTCATAGGTTCGGATAAATAATGAGCCAATCATGTTACCAATAATGAGCCTTTGCCAGCGGCGACTGCTCATGAGATTGCGAGAAATTGCTGCCCGCCGCATCGAGTTGAACTCCTCAATCAATACCGCCAGATAGCGGTACATCGATGCCAGGATTGCTACTAACAATGGCGGCATCTTTAGGGTTGTAAGGGCATGAAGCAGAGCAGGAAACGAAGTCGTCAGAGTCAGAACATTTAACAGAACCAGAGATAGCAATGCTTTAAGCGTAACGCTACCTAAAATTGTTAGGCCATGGGTCGTAATTCTGAACCATTCCCACTGCCATATAACGTCTCCTCCTTCTCTAAACAAAGTACCAACAACGACAACTCCTACGAATGCTGATTCCACCGCCATCCGCTTAAGCAAAATGGGGACTGTTACGTGACTAACCAGCAAAATCCCAAAAATCCCTGCTCCATAAACCATCCAGGTCCACCAATATCCGTTAGGTGTCAGGACGATCGCCAACACCATCAGCAGGACACAGAGAATTCGAGTCTGGGGAGCAAGTCGGTGCCACGGAGTCTGACGCTGGCTGTCAACATCAAGATGAAACGCACCAATATGTAATATCAGCATTGGAAAGGCTCCGCAAAATTGGGACGCTAGGACAGATCTGAAGAGTCATTGCGGGACGAAGACCCACGAACCGCCAGTTTGCCGACTCCCCAGGCTAAGCCAAAGGTAACAAGCGTACCAACCAGTCCTGCTAAGGGGTGGCAACTTGCTCTGGCACTCCCCGCAAAGCATATTCTTCAAAAATTGCGTGGAACGGAAGCTTTTTGGCAGGCGAATCCTCTGCTGCCTTCGAATCAAACTTCAAGTCCTGGGAAACACGATCAGGCCCATCTGGATTTTGGCTGGCAAGGGAGACAGAAACACTGCAATTAGCAGCGCGATTCCTAAACCAGTCAGAATAAATGCTCGATTACGAGTTCGAGAACGATTACTGCTCATAGGTTTCAAATCTGAATCAAGGTTCCAGTAGAGGTTTTAACGAGTAGACAGCGGACGGGAAGGAGGTGCGACCTCTCTATGTGGTGGACGATAAAACAAATCGGGTCGAGTTCGCCATACATAAATCACCGTTGCTACGGTAATTAACGCTTCGCCAATGCCAATTAACATGTGCCAACCTACCATCGCTGCCAGCGCAACTGCTAAGGGAACAGTGCCCGAGATCGCTAGCTCAAACGCGCAGAAAGTAGAAGCAACCACAACACTGACCCAGGCTGCAATCGCAGTACCGACCACCATGCCTGAAAGTTTGTCGCGACTGATCGCGTTCCGAATCGATCGAAATAAGTAATAGCCGCCAAACGTACCAACTAAACCCATGTTAAAGATGTTGGCTCCCATCGCGGTAATACCACCGTCCTGAAATACAACCCCTGCACAATAAACACAACCGCCATCACGAGCGAACCAGCCCAAGGCCCCAACAGTGCGCCCGCTAACGTTCCACCTAATAAATGGCCTGAAGTGCCCCCGGAATTGGAAAGTTAATCATTTGGGCCGCAAATATGAAGGCTGCACAGACCCCCATTAGCGGAACCGTTCGGTCCTGATATTCTGCCTGTACCCGGTTTAGAGCCAGGGCGATTAGCCCAAGAGAAATAATCCAGGTCACGATAATAACAGGCAGATTCAAAAAACCATCCGGGATGTGCATTGCCAGATGAACCTGTCCTGACAAATGCGAAAGAGGAACTAGCCCCCAGAAAAACCAAATTCAGCCATGGCCAGCACTTTCCTCACAACACATAGGCTTTCGAGAAGTAAATATGTCTTTAAGAAGCCAGTTAACTGAGCTTCAATCAAGAATTCAATCCTCTCTAGGGGGATACAGAACTAGATTTAATGAGAATTTAAGGCGATCAGCAGGTCAGCAAGGGGTTCGAACAGGAGGTTCGATAGGCGATAGGCGATTTCAACACCTATTGCCCATTGCCCATTGCCCATCGCCTATTGCCCCTCTTCCCCATATGCCATGCCTAACCCCAAATTTGGGCGACTGTTAATTTGAGCAAAAGACATCGAAAAATCTCTTTTCAAATCCTCTGGACTAAATGGTTTTCACAAGCTATAGTTAGAGGCTGTGAGTTTTTGCCAGACCTATGCACGCCCAGGAAATCATCCGCTCTATCGAAGCGGAGCAAATAAAGACGAACCTCCCGTAATTCATGTCGGCGATACTGTTAAAGTCGGTGTGATTATTCAAGAAGGGGGAAAAGAGCGCACCCAGCCCTACGAAGGGGTTGTGATTGCCAAGAAAGGAGCTGGCATCAACCAGAACATTACGGTTCGACGGACGTTTCAAGGCGTTGGAGTCGAGCGGGTTTTCCTAATTCACTCCCCCGCATTGAAAGTATCAAAGTCTTGCGTAGAGGTAAGGTACGGCGCGCCAAACTTTACTATCTGCGTGATCGTGTTGGTAAGGCTACTCGCCTCAAGCAGCGATTCGATCGGGCACTTTAGGAGGCTATTCGCTAAGCGCTATAAACTATTAGTAGATCTCTAATTCTTGCTAATAGCTCAATAGCTGGCAGCTAATAGCCAACTTAATTGATAGACTGGTGATGCAGCCCTAAAGGCTCAGATTATGCGCTCTTAGTTCAGTTGGTAGAACGCAGGTCTCCAAAACCTGATGTCGGGGGTTCGAGTCCTCCAGGGCGCGCTGGGTCATTTATGGCGGCAGATTGAGGTTGAAATGGCTGTAGCTGCATTAGCCTATAGCTGCACTATATGGGGATCAACAAACTGTGGCAAAAGAAAACGAAGCAAAGTCGCAGGAAGCGAGTTCTGGATTCAATCCGACAACCTTCTTTCAGGAAACGAAGGACGAACTGGATAAAGTTGTCTGGCCTAGTCGTCAGCAGCTCATTAGTGAATCCATTGCGGTTATTCTGATGGTCACCCTCTCAGCAAGCCTAATCTACCTGGTTGATAACTTCTTTTCTTGGGCAGCGAAGCAGGTGTTTGGATGACTTATACCTCAGATGACTTCCAAAACTTAATTCAACCTGATTTGGACGAGGCGCAAGAGGAAGGAGTATCCCGTGAGAAAGCTCGGTGGTATGCCGTTCAGGTTGCCTCTGGCTGCGAAAAGCGAGTCAAAGCAAACTTGGAGCAGCGGGTTGAAACCCTTGATGTTGCCAGTCGCATCCTCCAGGTTGAAATTCCTCAAACTCCGGCCATCAAGCTTCGCAAGGACGGCAGCCGTCAAAATACCGAAGAGAAAGTCTTTCCTGGTTATGTGTTGATTCGCATGATCATGGACGATGAAACGTGGCAGGTTGTCAAAAATACTCGAACGTCATCAATTTCGTCGGCGCAGAGCAGAAGCGTCGGTATGGTAGAGGGCGAGGTCACGTCAAACCGATGCCGCTAGGACCATCTGAAGTTGAGCGTATCTTCAAGCAGACACAGGAGCAGGAGCCTGTAATCAAGATTGATATGGCTCCCGGAGATAAGATCACAGTGCTCTCAGGTCCATTTAAGGACTTTGAAGGCGAGGTGATTGAGGTTAGCCCCGAGCGGAGCAAGCTGAAGGCACTGCTTTCTATTTTTGGGCGCGACACACCAGTAGAGTTGGAATTTAATCAGGTTGAGAAAGAGAGTTAGCAGAGTCAATGGCAAAAAAAGTAGTTGCAGTCATTAAGTTGGCGATTTCAGCAGGTAAGGCAAACCCTGCCCCTCCTATTGGTCCCGCGCTGGGTCAGCACGGGGTCAACATTATGATGTTTTGTAAGGAATATAATGCCAGAACTGCTGATCAGGCAGGTATGGTTGTTCCTGTGGAGATTTCTGTCTATGAGGACCGTAGTTTTACGTTTGTTCTCAAGACGCCTCCTGCTTCTAAGTTGATTGCGAAGGCCGCTGGAATTCAAACGGGTTCTGGCGAGCCTAACCGCAAAAAAGTGGGATCGATTACCCGGCTCAACTGCAAGAAATTGCCCAAGCTAAAATGCCTGACCTTAACGCAAATGACGTTGAGGCCGCAATGAAAATCGTTGAAGGCACCGCTCGTAACATGGGCGTTACTGTTAAAGACTAACAATTGAGAGTTGAGAATTAAGAATTGGGCTTATTTGACTGCTTTTATTTTTAATTCTGCATTCTCAGTTTTTAATTCTCGGAAACCCTTATCAGGGGAGAGGATATTCCTCGCTATTTACCCCAGGAGTAATGTATGAAGAAGCTATCGCGTAGATTACAAGAACTGCAAAAGAAGGTAGAGGATCGTCCCTATGAGCCTCTAGAAGCCCTCAATCTGCTGAAGGAGACGGCGACCGCTAAGTTTCCCGAATCCGCTGAAGCCCACATTCGTTTGGGAATTGACCCCAAGTACACTGACCAACAGCTAAGAACGACGGTTGCACTGCCTAAAGGGACCGGGCAAACGGTTCGAGTTGCAGTGATCGCCAGAGGTGAGAAGGTCACCGAAGCAACGAGTGCTGGAGCTGACATTGCAGGTTCTGAAGAACTCATTAATGACATCCAGAAGGGAATGCTGGATTTTGACCTCCTGATAGCAACGCCCGATATGATGCCGCAGGTGGCAAAGCTAGGTAAATTGCTGGGGCCACGTGGTTTAATGCCCTCGCCAAAGGCGGCACGGTAACGTTTGACTTGCCTCAAGCCATTTCTGAATTCAAAGCTGGTAAGCTAGAGTTTCGGGCAGACCGGACGGGTATTGTTCATGTAATGTTCGGTAAGGCATCATTCCCTGCTGACGACCTGCTGATTAACTTAAAAGCACTGCAGGAAACGATTGATCGCAACCGTCCCTCAGGTGCTAAAGGTCGCTATTGGCGCAGCATCTATGTTGCTTCAACAATGGGGCCATCCATTCAGGTAGATGTGAGCAATCTGCGCGATCTGAAAGTAGGAGAAGCCGCATGAAGATAATTTTGAATGATAACGATGAGTTGGCATCAATAATTCAAAACTTATCGTTCAAGATTCAAAATTAATAGCAAAGCCAGAGACAGCAGGTGCTTGACGCTTAATATCCTGCCGAGGTTTTCGATCTGTATGTTCTAGCGCTGTGTCTTTTGCTGACATTGCATGATGAATTTACTTCGTAACCCTGGCTCAGTGACCGGGGTTTTTCATGGTCACGCTATGGATCAAAGGTTTGTAAACTAAAACCCGCTAAGGAGGTGAGACACGAATGGGTAGAACGCTGGAGGACAAAAAGCTATTGTGGCGGAGCTCAAGGAAACGTTGAGCCAATCTCAACTAGCTGTTGTAATCAGCTACAAAGGGCTAACGGTTGCTGAAATTACAGATTTGCGGAGACGGCTCATCCCCAAGGGCGCAACCTGTAAGGTGACCAAGAATACCTTGATGCGTATCGCCGTTGAAGGAGATGAAAATTGGGAACCTATTAACAAATTTCTCTCTGACTCTTCCGCATTTTTGCTAATCAAAGACGATGTTGGTGGAGCGCTGAAGGCATACCAGGATTTCAGAAAGCGACCAAGAAGACCGAACTTCGCGGTGGTGTTATGGAAGGGCGTGCCCTAAGTGACGCAGACGTCAAGGCGATCGCAGATTTACCGTCGAAGGAGCAGTTGATGGCCCAGGTTGCTGGAGCAATCAACGGTGTAGCAACCAAGCTGGCCGTTGGCATCAACCAGGTTCCAGCTTCGCTGGCACGCGCGATTCAGGCAGTTTCCGACAAGGACAAAGACGCCGCCTAAAGGACGTGATACGTGATGAGTTATGGATTTTAAGCTAATCAATTGCGGCCTAAAACTCAGAACTCGAACCTTGAAACTTAAAACTCAAACTATTTCCACTTTAAGGAGTTAATTCATGTCAGCCGTAACCGATGAAATTTTGGATAAGTTGAAATCCCTAACCCTGCTAGAAGCAGCAGAGTTGGTGAAGCAAATTGAAGAAGCCTTTGGCGTGAGCGCTGCAGCACCTGTGGGTGGTTTCGCAGTTGCCGCTGCTCCTGGTGCTGGAGCAGCCCCGCTGAGGAAGCCGAAGAGAAAACAGAGTTCGATGTCATTCTGGAAGAAGTTCCGGCTGACAAGAAGATCGCTGTTCTGAAGGTTGTGCGGGCACTTACCGGACTGGGCTTGAAGGAGGCGAAGGACTTAGTGGAAGCAGCGCCTAAGCCAGTGAAGGAAGGGATTGCTAAAGGCGATGCTGAAGATGCGAAGAAGCAACTAGAAGAAGCTGGTGGAAAGGTATCTGTTAAGTAACTTAAACTAGCGTCTCTTAGAGTATGGGAGGAGTTGTACCGAAACCTCCTTCCGTGCCTTTCTAGTTTGTCCGTTTAATTCAACAATAAAAAACCTTCTGGAATAGGGACAGTCCTGATTTCAGAAGGTTTTTAAGAGGCGTTCCCACAGCTAATGAATTGTGGGTTGTTCAAACAGAACCAAAGTGAGTGGGGATTAAAGCAGATTATCCCTACAAATGCCTTAACTTTACGATCAATGCAGTCCATTCAAGGGGCTACAAAGTAGTTAGTTTAAGTGGGTAGATCTAACAAGCTTAAGCAGCGCGACGGGCAATCAACCCCCATAGGAAGATGGCAATGATGGCACCGATGACTGCTACTACGACTCCACCAATGCTCAATCCTGGTGCTGCTAATGCAAGTGTTCCAGTTGTTAAGAAGGTGAACAAAGTTCCTCCAATGAATGCTCCAATGATGCCCAGAACCATTGTTGCTAGAATGCCACCACCCTGCACACCAGGGTAAATTGCTTTGGCGATCGCGCCTGCAAGTAATCCCAAGATAATCCAAGCAATGATGTTGCCCATAACTTAATTCTCCTAAAACTGTAGTTAGCATCTGCCTTATTGTTAAGGCATCTTCTAAGCAGTCAAATTATCAACGCGTAGTATATAATTTAACATAAAATTCCGCAAAAATAAAAGTTTAACTATTAGTAATTCTCCCTACGGTAGAGCGAACAGCTACTTGTAAATCGTAGTGATAGCTATTTATAGGCGGTGAAGGATTAAAGCTAAAAAAGGTTAAGAAAACCATGATCCTGCTCTTTTTGTACATTGAATACCCACAAAAAGCGAACAGTGCTAATTTGTTAAATTTCTACTGCGTAGAGCAAGAGTCTGAAATTTAAGCCCCTTCATTCCTTACGTCGAAATTTAACGGCCATTAGCACTGGCAGGATTAACAGTGTCACGGTACAGTCAATAGAAAGTCACAAACCCTTTCCTAGTGAAGGGAAAATTCTGCTTCTGTGGATGCAATGCTGGGTGAAATTCTCGGTGCCCGCTACAAAGTCATCAGTATGCTCGGTTCAGGGGCTTTGGTCATACCTATATTGCTGAAGACACTCAACGTCCGGGGCATCCTCGTTGCGTACTCAAACATCTCACGTTTGCTAGCCCAAACTCAAGCATTCTGGAACACGTTCGGCAGCTTTTTAAGTCAGAAGCAGAAACGCTCGAAAAGCTTGGTAGACATGATCAAATTCCTCAACTGCTGGCTTATTTTGAGCAGGGGCAAGAGTTTTACCTGATTCAAGAGTTCATTGAAGGGGTTCCGCTGAGTGACGATCTTGAGGAAGGGGTTCGCTTGCCGGAAAGCCGGGTAGCGGCCTTAATGGAGGACGTTCTAACGGTTTTGGAATTTGTTCATGCTCAAGGAGTGATTCACCGAGACATCAAACCCGAGAATTTGATTCGTCGCCAGTCAGATGGGAAATTTGTTCTGATTGACTTTGGGGCAGTAAAGACGATCGGCAACACGGTTGCAGAAGCCACTGGAGAAACGAGCCTGAGTGTGCCAATCTATACCTCGGGCTATGGTGCCAGTGAGCAATGTCTGGGAGGCCTCAGTTTAACAGCGATTTGTATTCGTTGGGGATGGTGGCAATTCAGGCGCTTACGGGAATGCGTCCCTCCCAACTTCCCCATGATTTCAATACGTCCGAAGTGATCTGGCGTGACCAGGCGCAGGTCAGCGATGCGATGGCTGCATTTTTAGACACAATGGTCGCCTATCACTTCATTCAGAGATATCAAACAGCGACCGAAGCGCTGCAGGTGCTTCGGCAGGTCATATCAGGTTCGCCAACTGTAATGACCCCTCCTAATAGGACCGTTGGCCGGATGGGAGCAACGGTTATTCCTGGGCATCAGACCCAACCCCAGTCTCTGTTGTCTGGGGAGCAGCCCAAACGCATTCGTAAGATTGGCAGGATTGCGGTGATCGCCCTACCTGCCCTTGTTGGAACACTCGTGATCGTGATTCTTGCCCGTAACCTGTCTCGCTCCAATTCAATCCCACTTCTGTCTAATCCTTTAGATTCCCACTTAGACCAATCAGGACAGGGTGGGGCGCTCCCAGAGGGAGTTTCGGAGGAATTGCGGAGCGCACCAGTTCGGGTGAAAGGCTGCTGAATAAATGGCAGACAGACCCCAATAAGCAGGAGGGGATTGAGCAGTATGCAGCGGGCAACTTTCCTAAGGCTGTTGCTGCGCTACAACGGGCAATTCGGCACGATCGCACCGATCCTGAAGCATTGATTTATTTGAACAATGCCCGGATTGGTTCCGCAAAGTCCTATGAAATTGCAGTTGCTGTGCCGTTTGGGGATGAAGCGTTGCGCTCAGGTTTAGAGATCCTGCGAGGTGTTGCTCTGGCACAAGATAGTGTGAACCGGACGGGTGGCATTCAAGGGTGCCGCTGAAAGTGAAGCTCGTTGACGATGCGAATCAACGAGAGGATGGAAGCAACCAACGAGAGGTGGCCCGTCAGCTTGCAAAACTGATAGCAAGCGATCCCAATGTGTTGGGCGTTATTGGTCATGGCAATAGCGATACGTCGATCGCCGCTGCGGAAGTCTACCAGTCCAACCAACTGGTGATGATTTCCCCAATTAGTTCAGCCGTTCAGCTATCAAACTATGGCAACTATATTTTTAGGACCATACCCAGTGATCAACTGACCGCTAAAGCTCTGGTCAGTCACATGCTGAACCAATTAAAAAAGCGCAAAGTGGTTGTTTTTTCAACTCGAGCAGTGACTACAGTAAGTCTCTCAAGAACGAGTTCAAAAATGCCCTTTTTATAGTGCTGGCGTGAATCTATTAGAGGAGTTTGACCTTTCCCGTCCCGACTTTGATGCCTTTGAAAGCATCAATGAATCGATCGTACGGGGAGCAGAGGTCATATTACTGGCCTCCGATCACACGATGTTCGATCGGGCTATTCAGGTACTGTCTGTGAATAATAAACGCCTGAAGGTTCTGGCTGGGGATAGCTTTTTCTCCCAGAAAGTGTTGAAGATTTTGGGTAAAGAGGCAACAGGTGCTGTTCTGGCAGTTCCGGCTAACCTAGCCCCGTCTCCGTTCTGGCAGACGTTTAAGGGCGTCTGGGGTCAAACCGTTCCAGTTAGCCCACGATCGGCGCTTGCCTACGATGCGACACAAGCATTAATTACGGCGATGCGGAATGAGCCGAGTCGGGGTGGGATTCAACGGCATTTAGCCCAACCAACCTTCTCAGCTTCGGGTGCTGAAGGAAATGTGAAATTCCTGCCTACGGGCGATCGTCAGGGCAGCGTTCATCTAATGACCGTTGCCCCAGTGAAGTCTGGTAAGGTGACACGCTATTCCTTTAAGCCGTTGCCGTGAGAAACCAGTGCAAGAACATTAAGCAGCAAAGCGGTCGATCGCGTTTTTCACAATCGACCACTTCATCAATACAATTACTTAATTTGCGAATTCAACAGCGTTATCGAACACCACCACTGGGCTGAGTCGTTACAGGTGCTTCTGTTTGCTGATTGCGAAGACGCTGTTGCTGCAAGTTGCGGAACTGGTTAGCAGCATCGTCCAGGCTTTCCTTCTGGTCCTGATTAAATTCTTGAGGACTGCGAGTAGGCCCCAATATTGCCCGATTTACAATGTCGAGCATGCTACCAGCTTGATTACTGCTACGGCTAGAGAATGGATCGTTCCGATCTTGGTCTTGAAAAATATCAGTTGGCTGGGACGAGGTTGGCGTTTGAGCCATTGCTGTCTGCGCCAAGCTGGCTAGAAATCCAGTTGCTACCAAAATCCCAAAAACCGTGAGTGTTGATTTTTGAACGAATGACAGTGCAGGTCTGGTAGTCATGATCCTTCAATTCCTTTACCCAATACTGTTGCTTTAGCCGAAATGACCCCAAATTCCATCAATCGGGATGCAAGATGATGAAATTGTATGCTCCCAAAGACGATTTTAGCATCGTCTCTCGCAGGCCTTTGCTGGTCAACGAGACATCCTGATGATCAAAATTCAATCTCTCAAACATAAAGCGACTTTATTTTAGTCACCTTCTGGAGGATCGATTGCCTAATTCATGCCGAGAAATCGTTTTTGATCCCTTACATCACGACTTACGCAAGCGATCGCCGTAGCCTTGGTTGAATAGCCAGCAGCATCAACAGCGCAAAGCCAAGCAGAATTAGCAACGCCACTCCCATCGTGACCGATCCCCAAGGTGCCCGCATTACGACACTACTGAGAGACCAGTCATCGTGTAGATAAACGTAGCGGATTGGCTCGATCGCGTAACTAAGTGGATTGAGCGTTGCCACCACCTGTAACCAGCGGGGCATAAAGGACAGCGGAACCAGCGCAGTACTGGCAAACAGCAGGGGCAGGTTGGTAACGAAAATAACCGCAATTAGCTCGATGTGACCGGGTAGGGAAAAGGTAAGCCCTAAACTGAGGGCAGTTACTCCAACCACTAACAGCAACACAATCAGAGCAACGATCGCCAGACCCAGCGGATTTGGCAAACCAGACCCCAGGAATGCGCCCATCGCAACGATCGCCGCCGTTTGAAGCAAGCTCATTACGGTAATGAAAATCGCCGAGGCCGCCACAATGGAGTACCGAGTTGCCAGAGGAGCAACCAGCAATCGGTTCAGGAAGCCAAACTCCCGATCAAACATCACGGGCAACCCCGCGTTCAGCGCTCCTCCAAAGGCGGTGAAAACGATTACCCCTGCTCCCAAAATTGCCCATAACGAACATCGTCGCCAAACAATCCCTGAGGCGCATTTTGGAACAGAGCACCAAACAGGATCAGCCACATCAGTGGTTGGACGATCCCCGCAATCAGGGTGGAAGGGCGTCGCTGTAATTGAATAAACAATCGTCGGGTGAGGGCGATCGTCTCCTGCAAAAAAATCGGCCAGAGGATTGGGGGCGTTGATGCTTCAGTTACCTCAACCCTGTTCAAGCTGGCTTTGGAGGGAGTGATTGTGCTGCTCATAGTTGTTGAACCTACCGCATGTTTTTCTTGCGTTCTGCCTTCTCGTCACGGTTGCCTGCCGCCGCGATCTCAGCATCCAGTAAGGTGCGTCCAGTCGCAGCCAGATAAACATCGTCCAGACTGGGGCGAGATTGGGCAATGCCAAAGGTTGGCAGTCCGGCTTCCTGCAATGCCTGCTGAACGGTCATTAGCGCTTCACCTTGAGGGGTAACCACCAGATTGAGGGAATTTCCCTGGGCGCTGTTAATGATGACTTCCTGTACAGCGGGAAGTTTCTGCAACAACGTTTTTGCCTTCTCAGCTTCTTCCAAGGGAGCAAATTCGCGGATACGTAGGGTAATGCGATCGCCCCCACCTTATCCTTCAGCTCAGAGGGTTTACCGGATGCAATCACAATACCCTGATCGATAATTGCGACGCGATCGGCCAGGGCATCCACTTCCTCTAAATAGTGGCTGGTCAGCAAAACAGTCGTGCCCTGCTCCCGCAATTTGCGAAGAAACTCCCAAACAGCAATCCGGCTTTCAATATCCAGTCCAACGGTGGGTTCATCCAGAACCAGGACATCCGGTTGGTGCAATAATCCAGCCGCCAGGTCCAAACGCTTCTTTAAACCACCTGAGTAAGTGCCCGTCTTCTTATCGGCGTACTCCTGCAAACCGAGAAAAGTTAAGGCTGCATCGATGCGATCGTTAATGACCGATCGAGGCAGATGGTAGAGGGCTGCCTGGAGCTGAAGCAGTTCCCGCCCGGTCAACACCTTGTCTAACGCGACCTCCTGGGCAATGTATCCCAGGTGCTGACGGGCTAACTGGGAACTATCAGTCACCGAAATGCCAGAAACTTCAACACGACCCGCATCTGGCTCTACCAAGGTACAGAGGCAGCGCAAGGTTGTGGTTTTGCCTGCCCCATTTGGACCGAGCAACCCAAAGATTTCGCCCTGCTCTATTTGAAATGAAACATCCTTGACTGCTTCAACACTTCCATAGCGCTTTTGCAGCTTTTCAATTAAAACCGCAGGAGCCATAGACACTCCTTACCTGATCGATACAAATCTCAACCTTTATTCTAAGAGTCTTTGATGAGATTCACCGCTTCAGTTGGGAAGATTCGAAATAGAAAGGCTGTATTTCTACTGGGCAACCATGCCAATTAGGGTGTAGACGTTTTCTGCAACGGCATTTGTTAACTGGTGGGTAACAGGTAGGCTGTCCAGTCCCATTCCAGCACAAAGGAGCATCAGATAAAGGATGGAGTACTTGAATACCGATCGTGCGAGCTGAAGGTCAGACGGATTCTTCGTCAACTGCCAGGCTTTCTGAACAAAAACGCCACCCAACAGCAGCGCAATGCCAAGGTAAACGGCTCCCATCACGTGTAGGGGATAGACCAACAGAAGCGTTACCGGGATCAACGCCAGAGTGTAATAAAAATCTGACGGGCCGTTGGTTCATTCCCTTCAACAACGGGCAACATGGGAACCCCCACCTTGGCATAGTCCTCCCTGAATCATGACGGCCAGCGCCCAAAAGTGAGGCGGCGTCCACAAAAAGATAATGGCAAACAGAACCCAGGCTGCCCAACTCAGGTCCCCGGTTACAGCCGCCCAACCAACCAGGGAGGAATGGCTCCAGCAGCGCCACCAATCACAATATTTTGAGTGCTATGGCGCTTCAGCCAATGGGTGTAGACCAGCACATATACTCCAATCCCAGACATCGCTAGGAACGCGCTCAGCATGTTGGCAAAGACAGCCAGCAGCGTGAAGGAAATTAGAGCAAGGCTGATCGCAAACAGCAGCGCATCTCGTGGCTGCACCCGACCTGATGGCAATGGACGATGCCGCGTGCGCTCCATGATGTAGTCAATGTCGCGATCGTAAAGACAATTGATCGTGTTTGCTGCCCCTGCTGCACAAGCTCCACTAATCAACGTCACCAGCAACAGCAATGGGTTTACCTGCCCATTTGCAGCAATCCACATGCCGCCAGCCGTTGTTATCAACAGCAGCAGAATAATCCTGGGTTTGGTGAGCTGAAAGTAGCTCTGAATGACTTGAGAGAAATTCTCATGGTGGCGGGGATGCCTCTTAGAGTTGTTTCTTGCATTCGATCGTTTCCTAATCAGAGAGAGTTTTGGAAGGGGAGTGAGGCAGTGAAGGGTGAGGCAGTGAGGGGAAATTAAGGTTTTTATTTCTCACCTTTTATCCTTAGTCGCTGTCACCTCACACCTAATTGGTTTGCTTCTTGTGCAATTAAGCGATCGCGCAGTGCCAGAACGTGAAGGCAACCAGAGTACCCAGCAAAGCAGCACCAATTGCCTGGTGTGCAACGGTTAATGGTTCAACTTGAAGCCGCAGCTTGAAGGTGGCAACGCCCAACAAGATCTGGAGTAGGACCAATCCACCAGCCAGGTTTGACAGTTGCCGCAGGACGGGGTGGAGGGCAGGAGTACGCCACGCCATGACGACCAGAACCAATACACCCAAAGTCGCCGGAACGACGCCTGTAATGTGGCTATTCATCACAACGCACAGGTTAGAGGTGCTCAAACACTGGTGGAGTGCCCATTGGGAAGCAACCAGCGCGCCCAGAATGCTTTGCAAATAAATGAGAACAGCAGCAACTAGTCCTACCCAGGGAAGCTTTCCAACACTGCCAGTCCCTTGATAGGGAAGGAGCGCTACTCCGATCGTCAAGAGCGTCACGAAAAACAGCAGCCCTGTTGCCAAATGGGCAGTCACAATGTCAAACCGCAACATTTGCGTCACGGTCAGGCCGCCCAATACTCCCTGGAAAATAATCAGGCCGAGAGCAAATGTAGAAGCCCAGGAAGCCATCCGGGAACGGAACGGCGAAACCACCAGGAAAGGGAGACGAGGGCGATCGCAAACAACCCCATCGACGACGCAATCAAGCGATGGAACCACTCCAGAAAAACCTGGAGGTTCATCTGCTGGCGGGGGATCAGTTCGCCGTAGCAGAGTGGCCAATCGGGGCAGGCAAGCCCAGCGTTCATAACTCGTGTTGCACTACCAATCGCCATTAAAAATAGAGTCGCTGCTGCCATACCCAATACGAGGCGACGAATCCGCTCTTGAGAACGGGATGGTTCAGCAACCGATTGATGGAAAGAAATATCCGTCATTCAAAAAACCTTCTATTTCCAGAATAAACAGATCAAAAACTTAATAATCTCTGAGTCAAAGCTCACCAGTCACTTCATTAAATACCTACGCTCAGCAAACCGTATTAATAATCTAGCTATTACTTTAATGACGCTATCGCTGTAGACCGAATCCTTTAGGAATTTCTTTTGATTAGGCTCTAAGGGCCGTATCACACTTTGCAGAAATTATTAAATCTTTCGATACCTTAAATACAGTCAATCTCAATGCCCATGCCTGGCTTCAGATGCTGCTGTGAGCGGTTTGTGTGGTTTAACAAGGGTAAAAGCGCTATCTATATTGTCACTTCTGGCTCAGGAATTGGTTCTGAATTTCAATGTGTATCATTTTTATCTAAATTATGTTTATTTCCCTGCGACGCTGAAAGAATCCACAGCATTATTTGTTGGCTGATCCTGAAGAAATCCCTAAAGATCATCAAAAGAAATCGCTGTTTATTGAAATGCTGTTCTACCGTGTAAGAGAGCATTCATGAGATGGTTGCTCTCAACGAAGAAAGAGATTGTTCTTTTATATACAAAGGCTCAATTTCTTGTATCTCTATTGATTTAACGTTCTCAAATGAGTAGGTCCAAATCGTGAACATTCCAAGCTCTATTATCACGATGCTGGCTGGTATTCTTTTAACTCTGATCAGCCTCTGGTATGGACAGAACCACGGATTGTTGCCAGTCGAAGCTTCTGAGGAAGCTCCAATGGTGGATGGGCTGTTCAATCTGATGATGACAATCGGTACGGGTCTTTTCCTTCTGGTTGTTGGGGTTATTGTGATCTCGGCATTTAAGTATCGTCAGCGCCCGGTGATGACACGGACGGTCCTCCGATTCATGGCAATATTCCCTGGAAATCCTCTGGACCTCGATTCCCGCAGTCATCGTAATGGGTCTTGCGGTCTACAGTTTTGAGGTTTACAACTCGATCGGCGGCCTGAATCCGCTCGATCACCTGGGGTTGCCCATGTGCATAGCACTCATCAAGTTGCAGCGATGCCGGGTGCTGCGATCGCTGCCCCTCTAACCGATTCCACCGGGAATGAGGTAGCACAGGTAACAACCGAAGATAAAACCCGAAATCAGGCAGTGAATGAGCAAGAAATGCAGGACCCGGCCACCAGCGCTGTGCGAAAGGACTTACCCCAGAAAAAGGATGCCCCTGAGTTAGGGACGACCTCTCCTCGGATTGGCCCTACCCCTGAGAATGTGGGCAAGCCACCGGAGTTTGTCGTTAACGTCACCGGGTTACAGTATGCCTGGCTGTTTACCTATCCTGACACCGGAGTTGTTTCTGGTGAACTGCATGTTCCGATCGGTCGGCAGGTGAAGCTAAATATTTCAGCGAACGATGTCCTTCATGCTTTTGGGTGCCAGAGTTTCGTTTGAAACAGGACGCGATTCCTGGCAGACAAAGTGAAATGCTATTCACGCCGAAAGTGGCTGGAGAATATCCTGTTATCTGTGCTGAGTTGTGCGGTGCCTATCACGGGGCCATGAGAACCAAGGTCATTGCTCAAACTCCAGCCGAATTAAATGAATGGATGGATAGTCAGAAGAGTGCCAGCGCCGAGGGGCTTGATCATGCTGTTGCAGTGAATCCTGCGGAGCAATCGACAGATGAGTTTCTTGCGCCCTTCACCAATTCCTTAGAAGTTCATCCTGACTTGCTGGAACAAATTCATCCTGTTCCTAGCCACTCTCACTCGCCAGCGAGTTAGCCCTGAATCGATCGCCCACAAATTGGCGATCGGTCCAGATTCAAGTCTGTAATTCATCGCTAACCGCTAACTGCAATGGATGCTTTTCTATGACCCAAGTAAAACTCAAAGAACCCGCCAAAGCACCGGCTGATGGTCACGCGCCGAGTGTTACAACTTGGCGGACCTACTTTAGCTTCAGTACGGACCACAAGGTGATTGGAATTCAGTATCTCGTCACCACATTCATCTTTTATCTCATCGGTGGGGCACTGGCGACTGCGGTTCGGACAGAGTTGGCAACGCCTGAGGTAGATTTCGTCAGCCGTGAGCTTTACAACAGCCTGTTCACCGTCCATGCAACGGTGATGATCTTCCTCTGGATTGTCCCAGCAGGAACGGGTGGTTTTGGTAACTACCTGGTGCCCATCATGATTGGGGCGCGGGATATGGCGTTTCCCAAGCTGAATGCCCTTGCCTTTTGATGATTCCCCCGCAGGCATTCTGCTCCTGCTCAGCTTTTTTGTGGGTGCTCCGGCAGCTGGTTGGACATCCTACCCCCGCTCAGCCTGATAACGGACAAGGCAGGGGAAGCCATCTGGATTTTCAGCTTGCTTGTTCTGGGGACGTCTTCTATCCTGGCAGCGGTCAACTTCCTGGTCACAATCCTGAAAATGAGAATGCCAGGAATGACTCTAAACAAGATGCCCCTATTTTGTTGGGCAATGCTGGCAACAGCGGCTCTGATGCTCATTTCAACGCCCGTTCTGGCGGGTGCGCTGATTCTGCTGGCGTTTGATCTAATCGTTGGGACTGCCTTTTTCAACCCAACAGGGGCGGAGACCCGATCGTTTACCAGCACATGTTCTGGTTCTACTCCCACCCGGCGGTCTACATCATGATTCTGCCAGTGTTTGGGATGATTTCAGAGATTTTGCCAGTTCACGCCCGCAAGCCGATTTTTGGGTATCAGGCGATCGCTTACTCCAGTCTTGCTATCAGCTTCCTGGGATTGATTGTGTGGGCACACCACATGTTCACCAGTGGAACGCCTCCTGGTTGCGAATGTTCTTCATGATCATGACCATGATCATTGCGGTGCCAACGGGGATCAAGGTTTTTAGCTGGCTAGCCACGATTTGGGGAGGAAAGCTTCGTCTCAATAGCGCCATGCTGTTCGCGATGGGCTTTGTTTCGATGTTCGTGATCGGCGGCATCAGCGGTGTAATGGTCGCCTCGGTACCCTTCGATCTACACGTCCACGACACTTACTTCATCGTCGCCCATATTCACTATGTCTTGTTTGGTGGCAGTGTTTTTGGTCTATATGCAGGGGCTCTACCACTGGTTTCCCAAAATGACCGGACGCATGCTGAACGAAACCTGGGGCAAGGTTCACTTTACCCTTACCCTTATTGGGTTTAACCTGGCGTTTCTGCCCATGCACAAACTAGGGTTGGAAGGAATGAACCGTCGGGTTGCTGAGTACGATCCCAAATTTGCGACGCTGAATTTGATTTGTTCGATCGGGGCGTACATCCTGGCGATTTCGACCATTCCCTTTATTGTCAACGCCTGTTGGAGTTGGGTTAAAGGACCAAAGGCAAGCGATAATCCCTGGAATGGGTTAACCCTGGAATGGCAAACCACCTCCCCACCTCCCGTGGAAAACTTTGAGACAGACCCACCATTGGTAGAGGATCCCTACGGCTACGGGATTAATACTGGCAATACAGCTCTCGAAACTTCCCCACCCGTGCCGGTAGCTAGCGGTCACTAAATCTCCTGCAAATCAAATTCCAACTCTAAAACAAACAGCGATCATGACAGGTTCAACCCTTGATCCCACTAAAACCGACCTCAACTACCATCATGCCGATACAGTAGCGGCGCATGGACATACCGAACACCATGACTTTCGAGTCCTCGGCGTGATCGTGTTCCTGATTGCTGAAGGCATGATCTTTCTGGGTCTGTTTACGGCCTATTTGACGTTTCGGGCCGTGGCTCTACCTGGCCCCCAGAGGGAACGCCAGAACTTGAACTGCTGCTGCCGGGAATTAACACCATCATTCTGGTTTCCAGCAGTTTTGTGATTCACAACGCTGATACGGCAATTAAAAAGAATGACGTGAAGGGGCTGCAAAAGTGGTTCCTAATCACAGCGGCGATGGGCATCATCTTTCTGATTGGTCAGCTCTACGAATACTTTCACCTAGAGTTTGGCCTGACCTCAAACCTGTTTGCCAGTACATTCTATGTACTGACAGGGTTTCACGGCCTACATGTTTGCTTCGGCTTGCTGTTAATTTTGGCGGTCCTGTGGCGATCGCTGAAAAAAGGCCACTACAGTAACGAGAAACATTTCGGCGTTGAAGCCGCAGAAATCTACTGGCACTTCGTTGATGTTGTGTGGATTGTTCTTTTCCTACTTCTCTATATTCTTTGAGAAAGGTTCAAAGGTAGGACTTGAACCAGGGTAGCTGTAAAAAGCTACCCTTATTTTTATGGCTAAAACGAACCTTGGTCACAAACGCATCTATCAGACTCACCTCTTACCTGCTACTGAAGCTCAGAGAGATTATTTTCTCGTTGCCAATTGATTCTATCTGTCAAAAAAACTATGAAGATTGAGCAACGCCACGATTGGCCTGAGACAGCGGAAGCGGCGATCGCAATTCAACAGGCGCTTCGCAGTGAAATTATTACGACAGATCAGCTTGGATCAGTTCGCTATGTTGCTGGGGTTGATGTGGGTTTTGAAGCAGAAGGAACCATTACTCGCGCTGCGGTTGCCGTTCTCGACCTGGAAAATTTGAAACTGCAAGACCGGGCGATCGCTCGTCGTCCCACCACCTTTCCCTACATTCCTGGTTTTCTTTCCTTCCGCGAAGTGCCTGCCGTACTGGATGCGTTAGAAAAACTTACTACTGCTCCCGATCTTCTCCTGTGTGATGGTCAGGGAATTGCTCACCCTCGCCGCTTTGGAATTGCCTGCCATTTGGGGTTGTTGACCGATTTACCGTCTATTGGCGTCGCAAAATCTCTCCTGGTAGGAAAGCATGGAGAACTACCCGATGAACGAGGCGGTTGGGTACCCTTAGTGCATAAGGGAGAAACGATCGGTGCTGCGTTGCGGAGCCGTCCCGGCACAAAACCTTTGTTTATATCAACTGGACATCGGGTCAGCCTCGAAACCGCGATCTCCTACACTATGCGTTGCACCACAAAATATCGTCTGCCGGAAACCACCCGCTTTGCCCATAATCTGGCATCTGGTCCAGCGATCAACCAGGCAGAAACGCCCAAAACGCAGCAAATGTCCCTGGAGCTATAGTGCTCCTGTTGGCTATATAGAAAAATTTCCACAGAATCCTTCTCCCAACGCCTCTCAATCTTTCAAACGATTTAGGGCGTCTACCTGAAACTGGTGTAGGGTAAAAGAAGAGGTGTGAGGGGTTCTAACTCCTTTAGAAGCGGGTTTTCCAGGTCAATTTCTCTTCACAGAATTACCTTGAATTAACCCGCTTCTTCTTGGTTGAAGCCCTCACACCAATTGCTTAATGTTCAATGTTCTGACGCTCGGTATATTCAAACTGTGCATTTGCCCTCCTTTCTCTGGCTCTGGAAAATAGCGGCTTGGTCAATGGGATTCGCGATCATCGCCTACCTTCTGCTAGCAGTCTCCGGCGGCTGGATGTTTTTTCCCATCAACAGCGACAGCCTCGCCCCGACTGGTTGCGTCCGTTTCACTTCCTGACGGGAGCTTTTATGGCAGGAATGGTGCTGTTGCTGTTAGCGATCGGTTTTGTTGGAACTCTCGGACACTACGGCAGCTTAGGTCACTCGCCCCATCTTTTTGCCGGATTAGCCGTGGTTGATCTAGTTTTTCTCTCCGCCTGGAGTGCGATTCAAATTAGCTCTGCAAGACCCTGGGCACCGTTGGGTCCATATTGGTACCAATGCTGTGCTGTGTGTGGCGTTTGTAATCGTTTCCCTAACTGGGTGGAGCGTTGTACAGAAATATTTGCCTTAGAAGATTTATCACTAATTGGTAACAGTTCTAGACGCTTTTGCGGTTTAGACTATGGACTTTAGACTTTAACCTGGTGAACGGTAATTGGTAGTTGGAATTGATTGAAACTTAGGTAGTGCCTGTTCACAGGTTGGTGAACCTAAAAGGTAAGGATGTGCGGTGTTAGCCGCCATCGTAAACAGCTCCAGAATCATTACGATTTGGGCACCACCCACAGGTTCAATTATTTTTGCGTCTACAAAGGATTTTGCCCATGACTGGTAAGGTGATTGTTATTGACCACCCGCTCATTCAACACAAACTGACGCTGATGAGACGGGCAGAAACCAGTACAGCGAAATTTCGGGCATTGATGACAGAGATCAGTATGCTGTTGGCCTACGAAGTCACGCGTGACTTGCCGCTGCGGTATGACCCCATCAAAACCCCATTGGCAAGCATGAATGCGCCCGTCCTTGCGCCTGACAAGAAATTGGTCATCGTTCCGATTATGCGAGCAGGGCAGGGAATTCTGGACGGAATGTTGCAGCTCATGCCGTCGGCGAGAGTTGGTCATATTGGTCTATATCGGGATCCGTCTAGCTTGATTCCAGTCGAATATTACTTCAAGGTTCCCCACGACATTGAAGACCGGGACATGCTCGTGGTCGATCCAATGGTGGCAACGGGGAATTCGGCAGCGGCAGCGGTTCATCGCTTGAAGGAAACGAACCCTCGATCAATGAAATTGGTTTGCCTGCTAGCCGCACCAGAAGGAATTAGTAACTTTCACGAACAGCACCCCGACATTCCTATTTACACGGCTGCCATTGATGAAGGGTTGGACGAACACGGTTATATCATCCCCGGTTTAGGAGATGCGGGCGATCGGCTGTTTGGCACCAAATAGTTGAAGCTGGAATTAAGACAAATTTTCTGGGAAGATTGTTCATTCAAATGAATCTATGAATATGGGCGATCGAGGGAGAAGGTCTGCTCCCAACGCTCAACCGTCAAAATCTGCAATTTGAGATTCAACAGTGCTGTTATGGAAACCTACTTATTAAAACAAATTGAAGCTCAGCTTATTACACCAGAATTGTTTCAGCCCTATGGTCAGGTGATCAGTGCTTCAGAGGATGGCCAACCCTACGGTCCTGCTGATGCTCAACTTCAGCTGCAAAACGGGACTCCTCGGTTCTACATCATGCGGTTGCGCAATCGGGGTTTTCGGTTCCACAAAATTACCCGTCACCTGCGCTGCACTCAATGCTTAGGATCCTTGGAGGGAAAAGACTGGCTGCTTGGAGTCGCACCTCCATCCGAAGCACCCATCCCAAACTGGGAAGACATCGCTGTTTTCCGTATTCCCGGCAACTGCTTCGTAAAGCTAGATGTTGGCACCTGGCATGCTGGCCCCTACTTTGAGCATGACAGCGTAGATTTCTATAACCTCGAGCTAAGCGATACCAACGTCGTCGATCACGACACCTGTAACCTCATTAAAAACTATGGCGTAGAGTTTGAAATTGTCTGAACGAAATGAACTCTAGATGCCTGCTCGCTCAACCAAGGAGACTCCATAAGTCTCCACATTTGTTGCACCTATAACGTTTAATGCGGTGCTAACCATCTGATCGAGCAAGGGTTGATTAAGAACTTGGCCTGCCAGAATAACGACCCTGCCCCGCTGTGTTATTCGAAGCTTCTCAAGCTGAAGAGAGTTAAATTGCTTGCGGAGTGCCTGGTCTACCCGCTTTGCCAAACCGCTGTGGTCATACTCTCCATTCAAACCAATACGCTCTGGTGGGATTGTCTGGAAGAAGGAAGGGAAACCGATTTGAGTTTCGGAAGCTGGAGATGGAGGCTGAAAATCCCAACTTCCTTCAAGGTCGGTAGAGTACACCAATGAAACCATAGTTGCTCCTTGCTCTCAAATGTTGGACGATCAGGTTAATTCTTTGTTAAACGTAATTTATATGCATTCACGATGAAGAAGTGTTGCAGAAGCTACTTGATCGAGAATCTATTTGTCTTTAGCTGGAACTAAAAACCCGACCAGTTCGTGATCGGGTTCGATAAATGATGACAGGTTAAAGACCTAATTGGTTCCCTCGTCGATACTGCAAATATGCAGCTACAAACAGCCCAGCAATGGTAATTGGGATTAAGCCAAGCACAATGCCTGAAAGAATTGGTTCTACCAATGTGAATCTCCTTCGCTCAGTAGGTGGTTATGCGCAGAGTTTACTTTTTATTTATAGTACTACAGCTGCATCGAATTCATAGGAGGTTCTTTCCCGAGAACCAATAGGGAAGCCACTCCTAAACTTTCTGGTAAATTTACTTGGGGCACTCTACGTCGTGACGGGAGACAGTGAGTACCTTACACAACTTTGCGAAATTGCAAAGTTATCTGAAGAAGCTCTAAAGTATTAGAAGCGTGGAGTTTAGTTATCCCTGCGATCTATTTCAATTCTGCTCTTCACTCGTTGGCTAGGACTTTTGGATAACCAGCTTGCTACAAAAGAAGGTTGGACTTGGCGAATTGCCCTGGCAATTCTGGCAATTCTGGCCGCCATTCTTCTCTCAGTCTTAGGGATAACCTATTTCCGCCCCTCGGATCCCTACATCCAAAGCGTTCTGTCCCTCAACGGTAATTCAGTTCAGGGGCATGAAATATTTCAGATGAATTGCGCTGGTTGTCATGGGGTAGAAGCTGATGGGCGCGTTGGGCCAAGCCTTCGTGGCGTTTCCGTTCGTAAGTCCAAAGTTAGCCTGATCGAACAAGTCATCAGCGGCAAAACTCCCCTATGCCCCAGTTTCAACCAACTCCCCAGGAAATGGCAGACTTGTTGCAGTACCTGGAAAGCTTGTAACAAAAAGTAATAGGTCATGGGCGCAAGGCAATAGGGAAAATTAAGGCCATTTCCAGAAAAACGAATGCTCGCAAATCATGGGGGCTTAGCATTTGGGCAAAAATTTTTGCAATAGGTTAGCGATCATCTGCCGAATGCTAAGCCCGTACAGGGGTAATATCTTTCTCAGAAATCTCTTAAGAATTGGGCAATTAAGAGTTTTGAGCTATAAACATCCGCTTAATTTTCAATTCTTAATTCTGAACTCTTAATTGCCCCTTGCCCTGTTCCTTAGCTCTTAATACTTCCAACTACACCTTCGACCAGCCAGTTCATTTTTTCCAGTTCAGGATCCTGTTGCTTGAGGTCTTTGCCCGCTGGAATGACGACTTTGCCCGTGTTGTCTTTGGTTTCCAGCTTTATAAATAATGAGGGTGTCGTTATTTAATTTTGCTTTTGCAGCTTCAGCGTCTTGTTTCGCTTTTTCGCCTACTGCAGGGCCGTAATCTGAGTTTTTGATGTAACCATCCTTGTAGCCACCCCGTACAATGTGGGGAATTCCACCATTCATCAATGTTTTGCCGCTTTGGGTGGACGTAACGTAGTTTGAGTAGATTTTGGACCAATCCCATTCTGCTCCTGTCAAGTACCCTTTGGGAGCCAGTTTGGCTTGATTTGTGTGGTATCCCGTACAGTAAATTCCTCGTTTTTCCGCCGTTTCCATAATGACTTTGGGACTGTCTACATGGCAGGTCACAACATCAACTCCCTGGTCTGCCATACTGTTGGCGGCTTCTGCTTCTTTTACTGGTAGCGACCAATCGCCTGTAAAGATAACCTGTGTCGTTACCTTTGGGTTCACGCTCCGAGCGCCAAGCGTGTAGGCATTAATATTGCGAAGAACCTGGGGAATGGGTTTGGCAGCGATGAATCCCAGTTTATTGGACTTGGTCGTGTGTCCTGCAATAATGCCTGAAATGTACTGAGCTTCATCGATATAAGCAAAATAGCTGCCGACATTCTTGGGATGCTTTCCTTCCACATATAACCCGCCGCAATGGAAGAATTGCACATCGGGGTACTTCGTTGCCATCTGAAGAATGTGGGGGTCGAAATAGCCAAAGGATGTGGGGAAAAGAACCGTTGCCCCATCCTGGTCTAACATACTGCCCATAACCTCCTGAACCTCTCTAGTTTCGGGTACCTGGGCTTGTTCGATCACTTTTACACTCGGCAATTTGCTAACCGCTTCTTCCCCTTCATGGTGTGCCTGGTTATAACCATAGTCATCCTTAGGACCAACATAGATAAATCCCATAACCAGGTTTTTATTGGGAGAGCCACCTGCTGAAGGGCTACTTGAACTACTCTCTGGAGCTTGAGGAGTGGAGCTACACCCAACCCAGAAACGGGACGTAGCACCGAACGCTCCCGCTGCCAGAAGTCCACGAATAACCTGACGACGAGAGAAGGGTAGGGGACGCTTACTGTTCACGAGGTTCTCCTCCATTTGTAATGATTTGTAAGGATACATAAATGACGTTGTGGATAGACCATGTGCGTTAAATTACGGAGGCTATCGACATCGCGATGATTGAATCACTGCGATTCAACCTTGATTTGTAGTCTTGAATACATTCATACCTTTTGATTACCCATGACTAACTTCGACTGGATTGTGGTGGGTGCAGGAATTACAGGTGCTGCGCTGGGTTATGAACTGGCCAAAAGGGATTTTCTGTGCTCCTGTTGGAGCGGCATGCAGAACTTCAAGGGGCAACCCGCTTTGGCTATGGCGGGCTGGCTTACTGGTCAGGAACAACGGAATTGACCCGGCAGATCTGTGCGGAAGGGATTGAGCTTCACCGATCGCTCTCAGATGAACTGAAAACCAGTACCCAATTTCGAGAATTGGACCTGGTGTTAACCATTGCTCCCGATGCGGACCCGCAAGAAATGGCTCAGTCCTACGCTCACTTCGCAATTCCTCCGGGCTTGTTAGGTGTGGAAGCCGCCTGTGAACTAGAGCCATTGCTCAACCCAGCCGCGATCGCCGGAGCGCTGACTGTAAAGCATGGGCACATTTCCCCGAAAAGACCGCAAAGGCCTATACTGAGGCATTTACCCGATTAGGCGGTGTGGTTCGAATTGCTCAGGTAACTGATTTGCAACGACAGGAGGGTTTGAGAGTAACAGGAGTGATCTGTGGGCAAGATGTGTTCTCCAGCGGGAATGTTGTTGTTTGCGCCGGAGCGCTCAGCCGGACCCTGCTGAAGAGGGCTGGAATTCCGGTGCGGCTTTACTTTACCCACGCCGAGTTGATTGAAACTCCGCCAGTCGATGTTCATCTGCGAACCCTGGTAATGCCCGCCGAGACAAAACGGTTTCAGCTAGAAGCCGCTTCCAGTACTGCCGAGGTAGATGACCTGTGGGATCAGCCTGGGCACGAAGTCGTCCCGCCCATTCTGGATGCAGGAGCCATTCAACTCATGGATGGCAGCTTGAGAATCGGACAGGTGAGCCGGACCTTAACGGATCCTGCTGCACCGATCGACCCCGTTCAAAGTGAGGCCGATATCCGAACTCAGGTGGGAACGGTCTTACCAGCACTCAAGGATCTACCGGGACGATGGCATCACTGCCTGATATCGTTTAGCCACGATCGCCTTCCACTGATTGGGCCGCTTCCTGGTGCGGAAGGCGTTCACCTATTTTCCGGCTTCAGCAACCCCTAGCGATCGTTCCTGCATTAGCAAGACGATTCGCGGCCCAAGCGACAGGGCAATCCGATGAAATAATTTCCCAACTGTCACCTGGAAGGTTTGCAGGTGAATGGAGGTGGTAGGGGATAGGTTGTAGGGGTTGAAGAAGTTCATTTGCCTAACTTAAGCTGCACTCCATCTATTCCTATTACCTACCACCTACCACCTCCATTCACCTAGAAGCTAAACTGCGCCCGCACGTTGCCAACAAAAACAGTCGGGTTGCTGTCGAAGTTGTTGGCGTTGAAGATGGTGTAGAAGGCGGGAACGATCGCAATGTTATCTGTAACCGGGTAGTAGAACGATGCTTCCAGTTCGTACATGGTGCCACCGTCACCAGCGCCGGATGCGTAGTATCTAGAACCCGACAAAATATCCATCGGCATCAGGAAGGTGACTACGCCCAATGTTCCCTTCTTAAGCAGATCGTTGACTCCAAAACCAACCTGAAACGACTGAACTCTCACCAACCGAGTAATCGGCTTCAGGGTCGTCCATCCCATGCTGTAGCGACCAAAGATACCAAAACGGGGAGTAATGGCCCAGTCAAAGTTGAAAGAGGCGGTGTGGGCAAAGGCGTGCTTCAACCCACCATCGGAAACAGCGCCACTCACCGGATCAAAGACTGAAAAGCCAGGACCCGCATCCAGGTAGCCGTAAGGAATTGGTTCACCCGCTGCACCTCCAACTTGTCCACCATAGGCTTGAAGGCGGCTGTAGTCGTAGAGGAAACGGAAGTTCAGGCTTTCGGTTGGGGAAAAGGTCAATTCTGCAGTCGTGGTGTTTGTACCACCAAACAAACCAAAGGTTGGGTTGCTGGAGGTGTTGTAACCAAACTGGCTGGGCAAAAATTCTGTGTTCTCACCCAGATACCCTGCCGCAAACCGCAATTTCTTGCTGATATTCCACTCGATGACTGCTCCCGAACCCCGATCGATGGCATTAGTTTGCGTGCTGCCGATCGAGTCGAAACTGCTGGCACCCGTGAGGAAGAAGGTATAGCGGTTAAAGTCAAAGTGGCGGTACCAGTTAACTCTGGGGCCAACTGTAACCTTGACACTATCTCCAACGGGGAAACTGTAGAACAGATCGTGGATGACAACGTTGCTGACCCCGTTGTTTACGCCGGAAGTTTGATCTGTAAACGGAGTTCCCCAGGCGTTAAAGAATCCGGCAGATGCATATTGGTTTGCAGGAGAGATAGAGTTTCCAGCAGCCAGTTGGGTAACTAAACTATCCTTACCGGTAAAAGACGTATTGAGGGTAATCCAGCTATTGAAGCCAAAGGTTGGCTGAGGCGATCCGGTAGTGTTGACGATCGGTCTGCCGGTCAGAGCATCCCGTGCTCCTACAAATCTTGCCTGCGCGGGATCACCAGGGCGGCCCTCATACCGAACGTCTTGGCTGGCACCAGCACCGGTAATGTTAAACCAGACCAGCGCGTTCAACTTGGTAGTCGTAGAAAATTGCTGAGCTTCCAGCGTCCTGGTCCGTACTTCTAGTGCATCCACTCGACCGCGAAGCGCGCCAGTTCAGCCGCAAATTCTTCCTGTAGTTTCTGTAGCGCAACTAAATCTTCTTTTCTGACCAAATCCGCCGTTGCTGCGGCCAAAAGTTCATTAATCCGGTCCAAACAGGCATTCACACCCGCTGCAAACTCATAACGACTGAGGGCACGGTTGCCGCGATAGGTCTTATCGGGATAGCCCACAATACAGCCGTAGCGCTCAACCAGCGATTGCAGTGCCTGAAATGCCCAATCGGTTGGCTTAACGTCAGTTAGCTGTGAAATGGATGTAACCTGCTCCATGCCGTTTACTGGGCCAGGTCCCGACTGATTAAGATCATTGACATTTGTGATCGGGTCAGTCTCAGCAGGATCAGCAGACGTTAGTGGGTCTGCCACACTGGTAGCTACGGTTTGGGCTGGTTTCTGAACTTCAGCAGCGGTTGCTCTGGCCGTTTGTAAACCTGCCAGCACTCCTGAAACGATCAGCGCTGTCGATATGCCCGCAGGCAATACCAGCAGAGATCTCCACCTGTTTGTTGTATTAAACATCTGAAATCCTCACACCGTCTTCGAAACTAAAAACCATGTTCAAGGATACTCGAGCTTGTTGCTTTGATATGTAACTTTTGGCACACCCTGATTAATAAGGGAGAGTAAGAGAGTGGAAGAGGGGCAGAGAGATGATAGGGGAATGGGGGCGGGAAGCATTGGAGAGATGGGTAGCCAGGAAGAAAAGTGGCGATTTGGACTTACAGGATTTGAAATTGTAGATTTATGAGACCCTTTATAGCTAAGCTTTTTGGAGATCATTTGGCTGCATGCAATTTAAACTATCGACGAATTAAAATAAAGACTCAACCGTAAAACTCCAAAGCTTCCCTTTTATCCTTTGCCTTCAATCACGCTTATGACTGAGCTTGACCCAACTGCTCTTCATCAGATGAATCCTCTGAAACGCTTCTCAGGGCTGGCGGAGGATTATGCAAAATATCGGCCCAGCTATCCGCCAGAGGTGATCGATGTCATCGTTTCAGGACTGGGGGATACGTCCCAATTGGTAGCAGCGGATATTGGGGCGGGGACCGGAATTGCATCACGACTGTTGGCAGATCGGGGTGTTTGGGTCTGGGCGATCGAGCCGAACGTGGATATGCAGCAAGCAGCGGACCCCCATCGCGGCGTCACCTTTCAGATTGGTAGTGCAGAACAGACCAACTTATCAGATAGCTCCGTCGATCTGGTGTGTTGCTTTCAGTCGTTTCACTGGTTTGACCACGATAAATGCTTGCCTGAGTTTCGCCGCATACTGAAGCAATCGGGACGACTAGCCGTTGTCTGGAACGATCGCGATCAGACCAACGAATTCACTCAGGGCTATAGCGATCTGGTTCGACACCTGTCCAACCAGCACCCAGCAGAAGAACGTTTAGTCGCTGCTCAACCGCTTCAGACAAGTTCTGAATTTTGCAACGTTCACGAACATATCTTTCGCTACCAACAGGCGTTGGATTTACCTGGTTTAATAGGACGGGCACAAAGTGTTTCTTATCTGCCTAAAGAGGATGACGTTCAACAGCAGTTACTTGCAGGCTTACAGACACTCTACGATCGTTGGTCTGATAATGATGGACTTGTTTATCTGACCTATCGTACTCAAGTTTTTTTGGCTGAGCCAAGTGAATGACGAAAAGCACAATGGGTTACTGAGGATGTGGAAAGCTATGAATTCTATGTTTGAGTTCGGCAATGGGTAATAGGTAATTGGATTAATCGTCTGCACCTCATACCCTGTCCCCTTTTCTCTCCCTGCTACCTACCGTTTAGCCCTTATGTCCGAAAACCTTCTATCTCAGGCATCGTTGAAAGCCATTCGGGGTGACTTTCTGGACTTTGTGGACGATCCGTTTTATGCGTCAGAACCAGAAAGTGTGCGATACACTCCAGATGGATTGCTGGTGGTTGAAAACGGCCAAGTCAAGGCGTTTGGGGCCTATGAATCACTTCGAGAAACGTATTCAACTGTAGAAACGGTTTCCTATCCCGGCAAAATAATTCTTCCAGGGTTGATTGATCTCCATGTGCATTATTCTCAATCAGAAATGATTGGAGCCTATGGAGCGCAACTGTTGGACTGGCTCAATTCCTATACCTTTCCCACGGAGGCGAAATTCAAGGATGGGGATTATGCCCGCACGATCGCCTCGTTCTTCCTGGACGAATTGCTTCGTAATGGCACGACGACTGCACTGGTGCTAACCACTATTTTCCCGAAATCCGTTGATGTATTTTTTGAGGAATCGCAACGGCGCAACATGCGAATGATAGCGGGGCAGGTATTGATGTCCCGCAATGCCCCAGGTTTTTGACGAACGATGCCAAAACGGCTCATCAACAAACCCGTGAGCAAATTCAAAAGTGGCATGGAAACGGACGGCTTCTCTATGCCATCACGCCTCGGTTCGCAATTACCTCGACCGATGAGGAATTACAGTTGGCCGGGAACCTGAAAGCAGAATTTCTGGATGTCTATGTTCATACTCACCTTTCAGAAAATAAGCAGGAAGTAGCCTACACAGCCGAGCTGTTTCCAGTCAGCAAGGATTATTTGAATGTGTATGAGCAGTTTGGGCTGGTGAGTGATCGCTCGGTGTTTGCCCATTGCGTTCAGCTTAGCGATTCTGAATTTGAACGCTTGTCAGAATCGGGAGCCGCGATCGCCTTCTGCCCCACGTCGAATCTCTTCCTTGGCAGTGGCTTGTTCAAGCTCGACAAAGCAAAGTCCCCGAAGCATCCCGTTAAGGTGGGTCTGGCAACCGATGTGGGAGCCGGAACCAGCCTCTCTCTGCTGCAAACCATGAGCGACGCTTACAAAATCGTTCAGCTTCAGGGGCAAAGTTTGGGCGCATTCAAGGCATTCTATTTAGCAACCCTTGGTGCAGCCAAAGCGCTCTCCCTGGATGATAAGTTGGGCAACTTTGATGTGGGCAAGGAAGCCGATTTTGTGGTTCTGGATTTACAGGCGACGCCGATCATGAACCTGCGAAACCCCAGCACAACTGCAAACTCTCTGGACGAACTGGGCCAAAACGTTTTTGGACTGATGATTTTGGGAGACGATCGGGCCGTAAAAGCAACCTATGTGGCAGGCGAACTGGCCTATAGCAACTTGTAGCCCAGGATAAATAAGGCAGCGGGGGCGAAGTAAGGCTAAAGGCTAAAGGATAAAAAGCTAGGTTTTATCTTTTACCCTCTGCTTTAGAACCAATAAGCCTTTCACAATGCAACCAATAGATCGTTATATTTTAAGTTTCGATTTACCTGTGACACAGAGCAATGGCAATGGAAAAAGACCCGGTTTTGTTTAATGACTGGCATGTGGTAGCTCGATCGCAGGACTTAAAGCCTGGAACCGTGATGGGGACCCGATTGCTCGATAGGGATTTAGTTCTGTGGCGGGGCCAAACGACACAAGTTTTGGCTTGGGACGATCGTTGCCCTCACCGCAGCGTCCGTCTTTCGGTAGGACGGGTGGTAAATGATGGGTTGGTCTGTTCCTATCACGGTATGGTTTATAACCCGGAGGGCCGCTGTGTTTATGTGCCATCCCACCCGGATTATGTGCCTCCCAAGCAAGCCTGTATCCAGACCTATAAGGTGCAGGAGCGGTACGGATTGGTGTTCGTTTGTTTGGGGGAACCGAGCGAGACATTCCCTCCTTTCCAGAGTGGGAGAATGCAGACTACCGAAAAATCCTTTGTGGACCGCACTACTGCCGTTCAGGTGGGTTTCAGGCGATCGAAAATTTTCTGGATCTCGCCCACTTTCCCTTTGTTCACAGCGATATTCTGGGAGATCCCCATAAAACAGGAGTTGGGGATTACAAGGTTTTAGTAGATGAAACGGGCGTTCGCCTGTGTGATATTCAAATCTGGCAGCCCGACCCGGTTGGTATGGGCCAGGAGCCTTCGTGACCTACAACTATTGGGCACTTCGTCCCCTAACGGCCTATCTAACAAAGGAAACGGCAACCGGAGAAAGCCTGACCATTCTTTACTGCGTAACTCCGGTGAGCGAAGAAGAATGTATTGGCTGGATGTGGGTCGCGGTGAACTACGGAGACGACTCCCAGGACAATGACATCCGAGCGTTTCAAGACAACGTTGTGCTTCAGGATGTGGCCAACCTGGAGACTCACAATCCCAAACGACTGCCGCTAAACCTCCAGGCGGAGTTCCATGTTCCCTGCGATCGAGGTTCCCTCGCCTACCGGAAATGGCTGAAAGGGTTGGGCCTGACCTACGGAGTCATTGCCTAGATGGATTTGCACTCCATAGAAACTTACCTGCGCCCAAATGATTTGTCTTCAGTTCAACGCTGGAGCCAGGGATGGGCGTGGCTAGCAGGCGGCACCTGGTTATTTTCTGAACCCCAACCGACACTCAATACGCTGGTTGACCTGGAACCGCTGAACTGGTCAGACATCGAACTGAATGGAGACCGATTGGCCATTGGCGCAACTTGCACCTTTACCCAACTGCTAAATTACAACTGGCCTGTGGAATGGCAGGCGATCGCTGCCCTCAAAAGCGCAATTTCTGCCCTGTCCGCCTCCTTTAAGGTGCTGCATCTGGCAACGATCGGCGGCAATCTTTGTCTCGCCCTGGCTGTTGGCGTGATGGCTCCTTTAATGGTGCTGCTCGACGCCACCTACGAAATTTGGAGTCCGATCACACCTCCCGCCTTATTCCTGCTAAGGACTTCCAGCTTGGGATTCAAAAAACCGCTCTACAACCCGGCGACGTGCTGCGCCGTATCTGGATTCCAACCTCCTTTCTCCTCTGGCAAACCAGCGTGCAACGGTTTGGGATCGCCGCAACCGATCCCGCCCTTTCCCTGGTCATGGTCGCCCGTTACCCAGAAACCGCTACTTGCCGAATCAGTCTGGGAGCCTGTGTAGCCGCTCCCTACCTGATGGAATTTTCTCGACCACCGACTTCAAAAGAACTTGCAGATGCGTTGCGATCGGTAACGTGGCTGCACGACATTCGAGCTAGTGCCTTATATCGTCAACACATAACCAATGTATTGATCCAACGATCGTTGCAGGAAATTTGAAAGATTTGCACTGAGCAATCACCCATTAGTAATGGGAAATCAGATTACCTCCCTGTTTTTGCACTCTTAGCTCCCCATCCCCTCATACTCCATCCCCTGCGCCTTCTCCATGCCAATCCCCATCACCCTTGAAGTGAACGGTCAGACCCACACAGCGACGTGTTCCCTGGAACTAGCCTGCTGAGTTTGCTGCGTCAATTGGGGTGGTTTGGTGTGCATCGCGTTTGCGAATCAGGAGACTGCGGAGCCTGTACCGTTTGGCTGAATGGCACTCCAATTCATAGCTGTCTTTATCCGGCAATTCGTAGCCAGAACCATAGCATTACAACGATCGGAGGACTAGCCGAAGGGGAAAATCTATCCCCATGCAGCGGGCCTTTCTGGAGAAACAGGGGTTTCAATGCGGTTTTTGCACCCCGGCCTAGTGATGAGTGCCGAGAAAATTCAGTTTGAGACTGAATCCGACCTAAGGCTGGCAATGCGAGGAAACCTCTGCCGCTGTATAGGCTATCAGGCGATTGTAGAGAGCATTCAGCAAGGTAGAAGGATGAGGGATGACAGTGAACGGATGAGGGAGGAGAGTGGAGGGATGAAAAATGAAAACAGCGTCGAACTGCGCTTGAAGAACCGGATCCGTCCGGGGATGTGATTCCGATCGGAAAAGGGAGGACCACTTCAACCTGATTGGTGGCTATGGTCTGGAAGAATGTTTCAACAAGGTCATTCAAGCTATCAACTATACGCCCGGTACGCTGCCTGTTGTCGATGGTTCTCTACGCCGAGGTATTGGGTTTGCCATTTCAATGCAGGGAAGCGGCATTGCAAAAGCCCATCTTGCCTGTGTCAAACTCTCGTTGAATCCAGATGGTTGGTTCTGTTTGCGAACGGGGTCTGTCGATGTGGGAACCGGCTCTGAAACGTCACTCCGTCAGATCGCCGCTCACGTCCTCGGCGTTACCGTTGCAGACATTGGCATCATTGCAGCCGATACCCATAACACCCCCTTTGATGCCGGTTCCTACGCCTCCGCAACACTCTACATTTCCGGTCAGGCAACGAAGTTAGCCGCCGAAAAACTTCGAACCCAACTGCTAGAAGTAGCCGCAGTAGTGATGGAAACCCATCCCGAAGAAGCGACGATCGCCAACGGCACCATTTGCACGAAGGAGAAAACGCTTTCCCTAAGAGAACTGGCTGAAGCGATTATTAGGGGTCAGGGGCCAAGGGTCAGGGGTCAGGGGCCAGGAGTTAGGGGTCAGGAGTCAGGAGTTAGGGGTCAGGAAATAGGGTCTGGAAGTCAGGGAGCAGGAGAAGAATTTCATCCCTCATCCTCATCCTCATCCTCATCCTCTTCTCCCCTCCCCATTCTGGAAGCTGAATCGGAGTACACGGCTGACGAATCTACCCTTACCTTTGTTGTCCAGGCGGTTGAAGTTCAAGTAGATACGGAAACGGGGAAGGTAGAGGTTCTGCGGTCTGTGCAAGCGATCGATTTAGGAAAAGCAATCAACCCTCGGATCTGTATTGGACAGGCGGCAGGAGGAAACGCCATGGGACTTGGTTATGCCTTGATGGAAGAACAGGTGATGGACGATCGAGGCGCAATTCTAAATCCCAATTTTCGGACGTACCGCATTCCTATGGCTGCGGATATGCCCCCTATGGAGATAATTTTGGTTGAAACTGGAGATCCCTATGGTCCTTTTGGTGCCAGGGAGTGGGGGAAATTGCAACAAACGCAATGGCTCCGCGATCGCCAACGCCATTGCCCATGCTACGGGAGCCTGTCTCACCCAGTTACCTATGACCCCAGAACGTGTGTGGAACGCAATAGGAAAGAATCTTGAACAGAACCTTGAGCAACCCAGATAATCTTGCCGAAACCATCCTGGCAGCGCTTCGATTAGTGATTGCCGATTTTGATAATCGCCCGACGCATCCCGTCGTTGGTAAGGGTGGGAAGACGTTTGCCTTTTACCCAACCTCCATTACGGACAACATTCCACCGTTGCAGCCAGAACTATCGGAAGCCGTCCGCTTTCTCAGTCAATTTCATCTATCCCGCTGGCAGGAAGCAACTCTGGGTGTGGGTGAGGAAGACCGGGGCGCAATGATCATTTCCGATATTCTGCTGCATTACGGATTGCCCCGTACCCTTGCTCGCTGGACTCCAACGGGCGCACCGGGAGAAATTGCGGTTCCGCTGGCTAATGAATACGTCCGCGAAGGGGAAGTCAACGTATTTCTAAATGGGGTGAAATCAAACGATCGCATCCTTCTCGTTGATGACCTGATCAGTACGGGTGGAACAATGGTGTCGCTGATTCACGCCATTCAAGAAGCGGGAGCCGAAATCCTCGAAGTATTTACGATCGGCGAAAAAGCCGAAAATAAAGGACGACAATTTGTTCTACAAGAGACGGGATCACAGCTTAAGACCCTGCTTGTGACAGATATGGAACAGCGATCTGAAGGGCTTTTCTCACGAGTTCTTCATTGCAATCTTGGTGATTTAGACTCTGTGGTGTTTGAATCTGTTGCCAGCCAGTTTCCTCCTGGTTTTTGTCGTCTTGGTTCTGGCGAGATCACATGAACGAAACTAAGACGTGTTTTGAAAGGATTAAGGACTGAGTGCTGAGAGAAGATTAATACTCAGTCCTCAGTTCTTACCAGGCTCCAGGCACTGCTCCATTTTCAGAATCCGGAGGGGTTGGTGAGTAAGGGGTGGATTTGTAGAGTAATAGGGAGAGCGGCCAGGTTGGGAATAGTATGGGCTATTCGACGGCGGTGGCTCAGTGGTATAGGGGCGGTTTGGATTGATAGTGCTATTGCTTGACCAAGGTAAACGACCCGCAAAAATGTTCTGGAACGGGGTAAATCCGACGTATCGGATGAACCCCAGAATGAGAAATAGAGCCATGAGTGCGGAAAATATTCGACCCATGATGGTTATTCGTCTGCTTCGGTTTTTCTGGCTTGAGCAGTGGGAAAGCGATCGCATCCCGAATGCTGGCACAATCAGTCAGTAGCATCACCAAGCGATCAATACCAATCCCCAAACCGCCTGTCGGCGGCATTCCGTGTTCCAATGCTGTAAGAAAGTCTTCATCAACGCTGTGTGCTTCTAAATCCCCAGCCACCTTACGAGCCGCCTGTTCCTCCAGTCGCTGACGCTGGTCGATAGGATCGGTTAGCTCTGAGAAACTATTAGCTGTTTCTCGACCGACGATAAACAGCTCAAACCGTTCAACCAATCCTGGCTTACTGCGATGGGGTTTTGCCAGGGAGAAATTTCCACCGGGTAGTCCACTACAAAGGTCGGCTGAATTAAGGTCTCTTCCACCTTCTGCTCAAAGGCTTCGTTTAACAACTTGCCGATCGACTCGCACTTCTCGACCTCCTGAAGCCCTGCCCCAGTAGCCGCTTTCTTTGCTTCTTCTAATGTGGTGAACTGGGCAAAATCCAAACCGGTCTTTTCCTTCACCAGGTCGTGCATTGTTACCCTGCGCCAGGAAGGGGTGAGGTCGATCAGCGTTCCCTGGTAGGTGATCTGCAAGGTTCCCAACACGTCCTGGCTGCGGTGGTAATGATGGCCTCCGTCAACTGCATCATGTCGTTGTAGTCGGCGTAGGCCTGGTAAACCTCGATCGTGGTGAACTCCGGATTATGGCGAGTCGAAATCCCTTCGTTGCGAAAAATTCGTCCTAGTTCAAACACTTTCTCGAATCCGCCTACAATCAACCGCTTCAGATGTAACTCCGTCGCGATCCGGAGATACAGATCCATCTCCAATGTGTTGTGGTAAGTGATGAAGGGACGTGCCTCCGCGCCTCCGGCTTCTGTTTGCAGAACGGGGGTTTCAATTTCGATAAAGCCCTGCTGATCCAGATAGCGGCGAATTGAAGCGGTGATTAAGGCTCGTCGCCGGAAGGTTTCCCGCACTTCTGGATTGACAATCAAATCTACATAGCGCTGACGATATCGCTTAGCAACATCCGTCAGGCCATGCCACTTGTCTGGAAGAGGGAGGAGCGATTTGGTCAGCATGGCGTAGTGGTTGACATAAACGGATAGCTCTCCCTTCTCCGTCCGCTTGATGGTTCCTTTTACCCCCAAAATGTCTCCCACATCGGTGAGTTGCTTCAGATGATTGAAGGCATTCGGCGTGTCTGCCATGCTCTGGTCGATTCGAGCTTTTTCAAGGTAAAGCTGGATGCTTCCCGTTTCATCCTGCAAGCTGAAAAATGCTAGCTTGCCGAATACTCGACGAGCCAAAATCCGACCCGCGATCGATACGTCTAAGTCAACCTCTTCTCCACTTGGCAAGTCGGCAAACTTTTCCTGCAAATCCGCCGTGTGGTGTGTCACTTCCCATCGATAAGCATAGGAATTTGACCGGCCTGTTTTAGCTGCTCAACTTTTGCTAACCGGGTGGCACGGATTTCTTCCAAGGTAGAACTGGATTGAGCATCGGGTTGAGCGCGATCGGAGGGCATAGGATAGTAAATGAATGAATGGAAAGCGGAGAAAACACAGATCAATTCATTATAGGACTTACACAAAGATCCCCGACTTCTACGATTAAGATCATGCGGTGTGCCAAGCTTTCAATAGAAGTCGGAGATTTAAACGCGTTCTCCGTAAGTTCTGGGCAACGGTTGCTTTTCCCCTCAAATCTTTTGCAAAATCTTTAGGATGAGATGAATTTTATGGTTTATTGAGCCTGATTTGAGCTTTGAGCCTTTAATTTGCCCGATAAAAGAACTATTTGTAGCGTCTGACCCTTGATTGGTAGAAACCCGGATGACTAGCCTATTCCTTGAGCGCCTTCACCACCCCGATCGCCCCGTCATCGTATTTGATGGCGCGATGGGAACGAACCTGCAAGTCCAGAATTTAACCGCGGAAGACTTTGGTGGACCTGAGTACGAGGGTTGTAATGAATATCTGATTTACACCAAACCTGAAGCTGTGGCAAAAGTCCACCGGGATTTTCTGAAAGCTGGAGCCGACGTCATTGAAACCGACACCTTTGGGGCAACCTCCATTGTTCTAGCTGAGTATGACCTAGCAGATAAGGCGTACGACCTGAACAAAAAAGCGGCTGAACTGGCAAAGAAGGTAACGGCTGAGTTCTCGACCCCAGACAAACCGCGCTTTGTTGCTGGGTCGGTCGGTCCCACAACCAAGTTGCCCACGCTGGGCCATATTGACTACGACACGATGAAAGCGGCCTTCGCGGAGCAGGCAGCAGGACTCTACGATGGTGGCGTTGATTTATTCATTGTGGAAACCTGTCAGGATGTACTGCAAATCAAAGCAGCGCTGAACGGTATTGAAGAAGTGTTTACCAAGAAGGGTGAGCGTCGTCCGCTGATGGTATCTGTCACGATGGAAACCACTGGCACGATGCTGGTTGGTTCCGATGTCGCCGCCATGTTAACTATTCTGGAACCATTTCCGATCGACATCCTGGGGTTGAATTGCGCCACAGGTCCCGATCGCATGACCGAACACATCAAATATCTGTCGCAGCAATCCCCCTTCGTTATCTCCTGTATTCCCAATGCTGGGATTCCTGAAAACGTTGGAGGCCACGCGCACTACAAGCTGACTCCAACCGAATTGCGGATGGCGTTGATGCGCTTTGTCGAGGATCTGGGGTTCAGGTCATCGGCGGCTGTTGCGGTACCCGTCCCGACCATATTCAACAACTAGCCGAAATTTCTGCTGCTTTACGGCCCAAGGAGCGTCCCATTCGGACACCCGGCTGGGAATTAAATGGACATGCTCCTAAGGATAATCCCCGTCCTGTATATCACTATGTCCCTTCCGCCGCTTCCATCTATTCCGCTCAGCCTTATGATCAGGACAATTCATTCTTAATTATTGGTGAGCGTTTGAATGCTAGCGGTTCTAAAAAAGTGCGGGAACTGCTGAACGCTGAAGATTGGGATGGACTCGTATCGGTGGCGCGATCGCAGGTGCGAGAAGGTGCCCACATCCTTGATGTCAACGTAGATTACGTGGGCCGGGATGGGGTACACGACATGCATGAACTCGTTTCCCGACTGGTTACAAACGTCAACCTGCCTCTAATGCTTGACTCAACCGAGTGGGAAAAGATGGAAGCGGGGTTGAAGGTTGCAGGCGGTAAATGTCTGCTCAACTCGACTAACTATGAGGATGGAGAAGAGCGCTTCCTGAAGGTTCTGGAACTTGCCAAGGAGTATGGGGCAGGGGTCGTCGTGGGGACGATCGACGAAGACGGGATGGCCCGGACAGCGGAGAAAAAGTTTGAAATAGCCCAACGTGCCTATCGCCAAGCGCTCGAATATGGGGTTCCAGCCCACGAAATTTTCTTTGACCCCTGGCGCTGCCCATTTCTACCGGGATTGAGGAAGACCGGGCAAATGGTCGGGCGACGATCGAAGCGATTCGGCGGATGCGGCAAAATCTCCCTGGTTGCCACATTATCCTGGGCGTTTCCAACATCTCCTTTGGCCTCAGTCCCGCTGCCCGAATTGTGCTGAACTCTGTGTTTCTACACGATGCAGTAGAAGCTGGGATGGACGGGGCGATCGTCAGTGCTGCGAAAATCCTCCCTTGGCAAAAATCGATCCGAAGCACCAGGACGTTTGCCATCAGTTGATCTATGACGAACGCAAGTTTGAGGGCACTGTTTGCGTCTACGATCCGCTAACGGAACTGACGAGGCTGTTTGAAGGGGTTTCTACAAAAGATGCCCGTTCTAAGGACTCGATTGCCGACCTGCCGATCGAAGAACGGCTGAAGCGCCACATCATCGATGGCGAACGAATTGGCCTGGAAGAAGCTCTTACCAAAGCGCTAGAGACTTACAAACCGTTAGAAATCATCAATACCTTCCTACTAGATGGCATGAAGGTGGTCGGCGACCTGTTCGGCTCTGGTCAGATGCAGTTGCCCTTTGTGCTGCAATCTGCCGAGACAATGAAGGCTGCCGTTGCCTACCTGGAACCCTTTATGGAGAAATCCGAAGCAGGCAACAACGCGAAAGGCACCTTCATCATCGCCACGGTGAAGGGCGACGTGCACGACATCGGCAAAAACCTGGTCGATATTATCCTGTCCAACAACGGCTATCGCGTGATTAACCTGGGCATCAAGCAGCCTGTCGAAAACATCATCGAAGCCTACGAGCAGCACAAAGCCGACTGTATTGCCATGAGCGGCTTGCTGGTGAAGTCCACCGCCTTCATGAAAGAAAATCTGGAAGTCTTCAACGATCGGGGCATCACCATCCCCGTCATTTTGGGCGGGGCCGCCCTGACCCCCAAATTTGTCTATGAAGACTGCCAAAACACCTACAAAGGCAGGGTTGTTTACGGAAAAGATGCCTTTTCCGACCTCCACTTCATGGATAAACTGATGTCCGCTAAAGCAGCGGAGAAATGGGATGACATCAAAGGATTTTTGGATGAGGAAAGGCCTGAGGAACGAGGACTGAGGACTGAGGAAAAGAGGCTACATCAAACACGGCTACTGCTGATAATGCACTCAGTCCTCAGCACTCAGCACTCAGTCCTGATATAGAAGATACCCAACGTTCCGAGGCGATCGCTGCCGACATTTCCCGTCCCATACCGCCCTTCTGGGGAACGAAGCTACTACAACCTGAAGACATTCCCTGGGACGAACTCTTCTGGTACCTCGATCTGCAGGCATTGATTGCTGGACAGTGGCAATTCCGCAAGCCCCGCGAACAATCGCGGGAAGAGTACGACCAGTTCCTGCAGGAGAAAGTTTATCCTCTTCTGGAGGAATGGAAGCACCGGATTGTTGAAGAAAAACTTCTGCATCCCCAGGCAATTTACGGGTATTTCCCGGCTCAAGCAGATGGGAATAGCCTGAATCTTTATGATCCAGGGGCGATGGGCGATAGGCGATGGGCGATAGGCAATCGCCTATCGCCCATCGCCTCTTTCAAATTCCCCGCCAAAATCCCTGCGTCGCTACTGCATCGCTGACTTCTATGCTCCTAAGGAATCTGAGCAAATCGATGTATTTCCGATGCAGGCGGTGACAATGGGCGAAGTTGCTACCGAATATGCCAAGAAGCTGTTTGAGTCAAATCAATACACCGACTACCTCTACTTCCACGGCATGGCGGTGCAAATGGCAGAAGCCTTAGCAGAATGGATTCACGCTCGTATCCGACGAGAATTAGGATTTGGTGATGAAGACCCCAGCAACATTCGGGATGTGTTGGCACAGCGCTACCGAGGCTCTCGCTATAGCTTTGGCTACCCCGCCTGCCCTAACATTCAGGATCAGTACACCTTACTGGATATGCTAGAGGCAAAGCGGATTGGCTTGTACATGGACGAAAGTGAACAGCTTTATCCAGAACAATCGACGACTGCGATCGTTGCTTACCATCCCGCTGCCAAATACTTCAGCGCTTAAACCTGCTTATCAAGCGCATTTAGGTACAACGCAATTGCTTAAAAAGCTGAAGGCTTTAGCCTTCAGCTTTTTCCGTCTGTTCATTTGTCTCTACCTGTCTCTATAACCCATAAAGGTTAGGACAGCTTATGTCGCTAGAAATTCTCTGCTTGACTTCAGGACTTGCTCCGATCCTTACCCCTCACCCCTCATCCCTACCACCTACTCCACCTAATGCACCAACTCTAATGCCCGTTTTGCCAGCGCTGCTGCTGTAATGCCGTTGACGGCCATTAGCTCACCTGAATTTGCGGTTGTTTCTCCGCGCTTCCAGGCAAAAGTATCGCGACGGGAGGAGCTACGCAGCATGATTGGCTCTAGCATCAAACTGGAACCCCCGTTACGCCAATCAGCACATCACCACCGAATAACGCCTCAAATCCAACATTGTTAAGAAACTCTCCATCGGGTTCTGAGCAAATATCCCAGGCAACATCAGAAGGCCGATAGAGACGACGAGGATTAACTACAGAGACGACCCGCACGGATAGACCTTCTGCTTCCAGATGGCTCGCGGCTTCCAACACCGGAATCAAAATCATATCTCCGATTACAGCGAATACCACTCGTTTAGCATCGTTACTTTCGCTACTCTGACTTTCCTGCAGAACGATCGCCCCGTCCTGTAATGCCTGCTGCGTTTGTTCGAAGGTTGTATGAATCGGCAATGGTGACTTGCTGGCGGTGATAACAATCCCCTTATTCGTTGTCGTCAAGGCCCACTCATAACAAACCTGAATGCTATTGGCATCCGTTGGGAATAGCGGAAAGACATTGCCGTTTCGCATCATAGCGGCAAAATACGCCTCAATTTCCGGTCGCTGGTGGGTCCAACCATTGCGCCCCTGCTCCAACGCCCCTGCTGTGAACAGGGTAACGGTAGAGGGGTGGGACGGCGGAGTTCTGCCATAGCCTGGATCACGGTCTGCCAGATTGGTAAGCCATTGATTGCAAAAGACTCATAGGAACACCAGAGCGTACGGGAACCCATGAGCGCTAGTCCGGCAGCCAGTCCTGCACAGGCATCTTCGCTAAGTGGTTCATAAACCTGCCCACCTGGCTTTTGGTTGTAGAGGCCGTCTTCCGTGGGGTGAATAATTTTGAGGGCCTGGTTGATGTTGGCAATTCCAGACGCTTCGTTACCGTCGGCGTTGGTTACTAAATAGGCTGGATCCGTCTGACCAACTTTGGCCACAATCCGACCCATTGCAGTGGTCGCAACTTTTGGGTCGCCTCCTACGGTAAATTCTTCCAGCGGTAACTGCCCCAAATCGGGGAGTGGTAAGACTGATTCCGTAACAACCGTTTTACTGGCAGGGCCACCCCCGCCCGTTCACAGTTGGTGCGAACCAGTTCCCATGCTTGGGGAGGGAGGGCGCGGGACTTCAATGCTCCAACTATATCGGGATTATCGAGGGTGTGTTGGGCATAGAGATTGTGCGATTTAGCGCCTCTGGCATGAACACCTGCTCCTTTCAGTTGTTTGATGATGAAGGCAGTCAGTTTGCCATCGAGAGCAGAGCGGGCTGTTTGATCAATACCCGTAAGAACCGCTTTTGTAAATTCCAGCCGCTGTTCTAGAGAGAAAGCGGTGCTGTCTATATAATCGCCAGGCTGATTCTGATCATCGAAGTCCTTGGCGTCTACCAACACGACTTCTTCAAACCCGTTCCCGTGCCAGTAGGCCAACATCTGCTCATTGGACAGAGTAGACACCATGCTGTGGTGTTCCTGGGAGTAGCCATTCCAAACCAGCACTGGCAGGAAGTTGGTCACATCTGGGTAGGCCGTATGGAAATGCCCCATTGAACTCATGACATAGGGTTCACCAAATCCACCATCGCCCACGGTGAAAGGGAAGAGGGTATCTCGGTGCAAAAGCGCGGCTGCCATTGCAAAGTGCTGCCCCTGGCCCAGTGGTCCTGCGGGAGCGAGGATGCCAGGAATATAGCCGGAAAGATGGCCAAGTAACCCATGTTTTTCGCGGAAGCGATCGCGCAACTGCTGTACTGTTTCAATCCCCATATCCTCCAGGGAACGATCAAGAAACATTGCGCTATAGAAGCCGGGGGCATGGTGTCCAACTTCGGTGATGATGTTTTTGTAGCCAAGCAGAACCAGAGCCGCATAGGCTTCTGCCTGACTGGCAAACCCACCGGGATGCCCCGATGCTTTACTGGCCGTCATTTGCAAGATCAGGTAGCGCAGGGCATCTGCATAAAGAATGGTCTGATAAGCGGCGGTAGGATCTGTTGGGTCCGCGATCGCGGTCTTTCCTTCAGCGATAACGGGAGCGTTACCGTAGACATTAAAACCTGGGAGCGTATCGCTGAAGTATTGGATACCGTCACAAAATTCTGGAATACTGGCTGACTTTGGACTTGAAGTGACTGCTGTCATGCTTTCAGATACCTGCTGCAACAATGAGGCTGGCAAATTTGCCATTTAACAATAGTACACAGCCGTTTATGCAAAAATGGGAGAGTGTATACAGAGTTTCTGTATTTCCGATTGCTCCCGCTCTATCAACAGTCGCGGTAGCAGGGTCCGCATCAATGCCACCAACCGCAGAAAAGACGCAGACAAAGCTGCCTGCGTCCTTCATGTTTATGCGGTCACTTGTCTGCTTAAAAGCGTCTCTTGCTACAAGCTTCCTCTTGCGAATGCTTAAGCAAGGGTCTCTGGGCAATAACCCAGCCCTTGCACAAACTGCTTGCGGAATTCTTCAATCTCGCTGCGATCAGGAGTACCGTGGGAAACGATAGCAACCTGATACCGCTGCATCACGTCGATCGGAGACTGTCCTGTTTCCAAACCCCATAACGCCATTTGGACCCGGATGCCCGGTTCAAATGGAATTCCTAACTCATTCATAAATGCTCGAAAGTCACCATGCTGCTTAGGCTCCAAATAACGGCTCATTTTGACTCGAACAATCCAACCATCAATCTGATGGATGACCGTCACAAATTCAACCGGAATATGGCTGGAAGCTAGCAGATGTTCTACAACCCTCGAAGTAAGACTGGCATTGGCAAGATAATAGAGGTAATCCATGAAGAGCCTCCCAACAATGAGGGCGTACATCTTCATAATTCCTTAATAACCAAGATGCTGCTAGGGGAAAAGCCCCCGTTCTGACAGGGTGTATTCCCCAATTTCTAGGAGAGCAGGGGTTGGGGTAAGGGATGAGGATGAGAACGGAGGGATATAAGGATAAGGGATAAAAATAAATCACTAGCCTCCATTTTTGCTCTTCTTACTCCTCACCCTCACCCCCTCCCTTCTTCCCTCCAACTCCATGAACTCAGATTTGCTTCTAGACGCTTACAACTACACGTTACCGTCCGATCGGATTGCTCAAGCGCCAGTGACCCCAAGGGATGCATCGCGGTTGCTGGTTGTCAAAGATCGAACACAACATGCTCATGCGGTCTTCCGGGACTTGCCAAATTTATTACGGTCCGGAGATTTGTTGGTTCTGAACAACACTCGGGTTATTCCAGCCCGATTGCGGGGATACAAGCCCAATGGAGTACCCGTCGAAATTCTATTGCTTGAGCCACAGCCGGAAGCTGATCGCTGGCTAGCTCTGGTCAAACCTGGAAAACGCTTGAAACCAGGGGCAATCATTGTGTTTGGAGGAAAAGAACCTACCACCGGAAGCACTAAGGGAGGGAATTTGCTCCCCTTACGGCAACGGTTTTAGAAACTGATGCCGCAACAGGTGGACGAATGTTGCAGTTTCAAGTCCCCGATGGAAACTCGCTAGAGTCTTTTATTCACCAGTTGGGTGAGGTGCCACTGCCGCCCTACATCACTGATACAACTGCGGAGCCAGACCAGTATCAGACCGTTTATGCTGTCCAACCTGGAGCGATCGCGGCCCCCACCGCCGGGCTGCATTTCACCCCAATCTGTTGCAGCAACTGCAAGCGCACGGAATTCAGCAGGCCTATGTCACCCTGCACGTGGGAGTTGGAACCTTTCGCCCTGTTGAAACAGCCGAAATTACTGCCCACCAGATGCATGCTGAGTGGGTGGAGGTACCAGCCCAAACCGTTGCACAGATTCAGCAAACGAAAGCCCAGGGTGGACGAATTATTGCTGTTGGAACAACCGCTGTTCGATCGCTAGAAGGAGCGGCCCAACAGGGTTCTCTACAACCCCTCCGGGGCAAAACGAATCTGTTTATTTATCCCGGTTATGAATGGCGAGTTGTTGATGGTTTGATTACCAACTTTCACCTGCCCAAGTCCAGTTTGCTTATGCTCGTCAGTGCACTCATCGGACGGCAGCGATTGCTGGATCTCTATGAGATAGCGATCGAGCAACAGTACCGCTTCTATTCCTTTGGTGATGCCATGCTGATTCTGCCAGAAGCAACGGTGTAGCGGGTGTTAGTTGATAAGGATTACAGCAGGTTGATGGGGTCCACATCCACTGTCAGGCTAACGGTGTTAGGGCAGAGGGAACGCAGGTCTGATAGGTCGGGCAGATGAACCTCGGTTCCAGCAGGCCACTTGAGCAGAATTTGCCAACGGTAGCGACGGGCAACCCGTAGAATCGTTGCAGGAGCAGGGCCTAAACGTTCAACTCCTGCCTGCTGTAACGGCTGTAGAGCATCAGCAACTCGCTCTGCTGCTTTCTGTACCGCAACCGGATTTGAGCTGCTAAACCGTAACAAAATTAATCGGCCACTGGGGGGTAGTTTAACGATGCCCGATGGCCCAACTCCGCCTGAACGAATGTCTCATAATCCTGTTGCTGAACTGTTCGAATTACTGGGTGCTCTGGTGAATAGGTCTGAAGAATGACGTGACCTGGTTCCTCCCCTCGACCACATCGCCCTGCTACCTGGGTGAGTGTTTGGAAGGTGCGCTCGCCGGCTCGATAATCACTTAAGTGAAGCAGTCCATCGGCTGCCACAATTCCCACAAGTGTCACCTGCGGTAGGTCAATCCCTTTTGTTAACATCTGGGTTCCCACCAGTAAATCGGCTTCTCCCTGAGCAAATTGGGTTAGAAGCGATCGATGGCCCCTTTTGTTCGGGTAGTGTCGCTATCAAATCGAAGGATTCTGAGGTTAGGAAATTTTCGGGCTAATTCTTGTGCTACCCGTTGTGTACCGCTACCAAAATATTTGAAATAACTGGAATCGCAGGAGGGGCAAGTTTTTGGCAACAGTTGAGGATAGTTGCAGTAGTGGCAGCGAAGCAGGGAAGCGGCATCTTCATGCGTTTGGTGATAGGCCAGCGACACATCGCAGTTGGGGCAGGTGAGAACATACCCACAACTCCGGCAAGACACAAACGTACTGTGGCCCCGCCGATGGATAAATAAAATCCCCTGCTGCCCCCGCTCTCCTAGCGATTTCAGCGCTGCCTGAAGCGATCGACTAAAAATAGAGCCATTTCCCGCGTGTAGTTCCTGCCGCATATCCACCACCTCGATCGGCGGCATCGGCCTTGCGTGGACGCGGTTTGGCAGGGAAAGGTAAAGGGAAGAAGGGGAAGGATGAGGGATGAGGGATGAGGGATGAAGCGATTTCTGAATTCCATCCCCATCTCTCCGCCCTTATCCTTGATAGCGACCCAACTCTCCAACGACGGAGTTGCTGACCCCAAAACAAGGGGACAATTTTCCAATGCCGCTCGCCATTGTGCAACAGTACGGGCGTGGTAGCAGGGAGTTGGCTGGTCTTGCTTGAAACTGCTGTCGTGCTCCTCATCCAGAACAATCAGTCCCAGGTTCGGGAGGGAGGCAAACACGGCAGAGCGCGTACCGATTACAACCTGCGGTTCTCCACTTAACATTTGTCGCCAGGTATCGTAGCGTTCTCCATCAGACAGGGCGCTGTGGTAAACGCAAACCTTATTGCCAAAGCGGGTTTGAAATCGATCGGTCAGCTGCGGTGTTAACCCGATTTCAGGCACCAAAACCAGAGCAGATTGGCCTCGCTGCAACACAGGGGCGATCGCTTGCAGATACACTTCAGTCTTGCCCGACCCCGTGACTCCATGCAGCAGCACCTGAGTAAACCCCGACAGTTTGTTGATTTGTGCCAGTGCTTCTGTCTGATCTGCGGTCAGAGATTTGGGTAAATCAGACTCCGTCACTACCCCTGTATCCGTGCGTAAAACTTCTCGGGCCTGAAGCACCAGGCATCCTTTAGTCTCTAACGCCTTCACAGTGGTCGTGCTGGTATGGCAAAGCTGCAGTAAGTCTGACAACCATAACTCCCCCTTGCCGCTTCAGAACATTCAACACCTCCTGTTGACGAGGCGTTAGGTCAGGTGAGAAGGAGGATGGTACAAGAGTCACAGCCTGCCGCTGCTTTGGTCGTGGAGGAGAAGGCGGCTCCAGATAGCTTTCCACCCTGCCTGCCTGGAGCAACTCCTGCAAGGCTCGATTCGCCCCCTTCATCTGTCGTTGCAGATGCTGCCAGCTATAGTCCCCGTCTTGCTGGACTGGAGGAGGGCGAGGAGGTGTTGGGCAGGGAGGGAAAGGGATGGGGGATGAGGGATGGGGATGAGGGATGAGGGATGAGGGATGAAGAAAGACTACTCTCATCCCTCTTAATTAATCGAATTCGCCGTTGCGATCGCGCCAGCAATCCCGGTGGTAGGGCAACCCGCACAACCTGCATCAGGGGTGCGTAATAGTACTCGGCAACGTGTTGGAGCAGCGTCCAATAGGTGGCAGGAAAGAACCCAGAATGAATGACCGCTTCAATCGTTCGAATCTGGTCGGGATCTAGATTTGCCGGAGGATGAGCCATGCAGCGAATGGCAATTCCTCCGACCTGCTGGCCCCAAACGGAACACTTAAAATGTCTCCGGGCTGTACAGAAAAGCCAGCACCCAATCGATAAGTAAATAACCCTTGCGCCCCTGGACAATCGACTAAAACCTCAACCCACTGACCTAACGATGCAATGGAATGATAATCCGCCCCCGGTTCAGCAAGAACGGACCTACAGGAATCGGCGAGCGGAGTAGACATATAGCAGGTTACAGGTGCTAGGAGTAGGGTGCCAGGGAAATAAGGAAAACGGGAAGGGCAAGAAAAATAGATAAAGTAAGGAAGCTAAACTCTACCCTATTTTCTTTGGTTTCCCCATCTGCCCACCCTTTAGGGTCGATCGTATTAGCACCTACCAGAGGTCGAACAGCAACCGCCTCTGACACATTTCCCAAAACTCCAGAATCTTTTAATGAAGACGATCACAAGAATCTCACCGGAGTAGAAGAGCCTTTCTGCCCATTGATAGAGTCGAGTCTTTGGCTTGTTATGAGAGCCTGTTATAGCAAAGTTCACATGCACGTGCAAGCTAAAGTGAACTACAAACGCTCTAGCAAGTCACAAAAGGATGGACTCCCATTTCTGGAAAAAGTAGTGTAGGGTAGAGAAACAAAATTCTCAGATGCAGAAATAATAAAGATAAACAGCGTGATTGATTGCATTCAATCATTCAAATCTGCTTATATCTTCAACTCCAGGGCCACTTTTAACAAGAAAGTGTAGTTGAACGAACAACCCCAAAATCTACTTCCAGTAGTTTAGCAGGAAATACCTAACCTTTCCAGAAAGCGCGGCTTTGCGTTCGATTGCTTGACCTGTTGCTACCACTACCAAATATTACCACCAACAGAGTCTAAAAATACATCGAACCGCCAAACGGCTCCGCGTAATGCTAAAGAGCTATTAAATATATCCCGTTTAATACTTCCGTTTTGAACGTTTAGCCCCTTTGCAATATTCACTTATCTGTATGTATCAAAAGATTCCAGTTTCTGAATCCGTAGCCCCTTTTCAATCCGAGCTTGAAACGCTGGCGGGTGCCCCTGAATTTGACCGGATGGAATCCTTAAAACGCGCCATTGATGGAGATTTGCCAATCACCCCTGACATTGGGCTAGAAGAACCAGATGTCGGTGAGCTTAATGATGTGGATGTTGAGCAGTCAGCCCATGAAGACGTTGAGATTGGGGTTGAATTGGGTGACGTTGAAGAAGGTGATGTAGACCAGATTGCCACCGCGCGACCATCGGGTTATAGCAAAACGCTTTCAGATGATGCCGTTGGAGCCTTCTTCAAAGAAATGGCGCGCTATCCTCTGCTGAAACCGAGTGAGGAACTGGAGCTTGCTCGCTGCGTCCGCTACCTGGTGGAAGTGGAAGAGATTCAAAAGCGTCTGATGAAGCAACTGGGACGACTACCAAACCGGAAGGAATTAGCAGCAGCCCAAGACTTGACAGAGCGGCAATTGGAGCATCGGCTACACCGCAGTCGGGTAGCAAAGCGAAAAATGATTCGTTCGAATCTCCGATTGGTTGTGTCGATCGCCAAGCGCTATCTGAACCGGGGCGTTCCCTTCCTAGATTTGATTCAGGAGGGCGCACTGGGTTTGAATCGGGCAACGGAGAAGTTTGACCCTGACAAAGGCTATAAGTTTTCGACCTATGCCTACTGGTGGATTCGTCAGGGGATTACCCGCACGATCGCCAACGACGCCCGCACAATCCGGTTGCCGATTCACATCGTTGAGAAGCTGAACAAGCTGAAAAAGCCCATCGAGATCTGCGAAAAGAACCAACCGAAATCCGACAGAGGTAGAGTTGGCTAGCGCTCTCGACATGCCTCCCGATCAGCTTCGGAATCTGCAGCAGGTCCGCCGCAAGTCCCTATCTCTCAACCACCGCGTTGGTAAAGGAGAAGATACGGAACTGATGGATCTGTTGGAAGATGGTGATACCCAATCTCCAGAGGCGCAAATGAGCGAAACCATGCTGCGGCAGGAAATTTGGGACGTGTTGGGCGACGTGCTGACCGAGCGGGAAAAGGACATTATTTCCCTCCGCTATGGCTTGACCTCCAGCAAACCCTGCACGTTAGAAGAAGTGGGGGCTTATTTAATCTGTCCCGTGAACGGGTACGCCAGATTCAAAGCAAAGCTATGCGGAAACTTCGTCGTCCCCAAATTGCTGAGCGATTGAAGAGCTGGCTGGTGTAAAAGAAACTTAATTTACAAGGATATCCAGCCAAGCATCTAGCATCAAGTAAGAAACAAATTGAAGGGCGTTGAGAGTTGAAATTGTTCGGCCTCAGCGCCTTTTTGTGATCATAACTACTAACAAAGGAGCATACGCTTTAACTTACTTCCTGGAATAATACCTAGGTATAGTTTGAAAGAATGTGCTGAATTTGCTTCTTTTTTGCGTAATTCTGCTCCTGATTTCTGATAAATCACTATCTACCTGGCTGCAATTTAGGCGGCTGTTTATATAAGCGAGGAAATTAAACCCTATGGTCATCTCCCGTCCTTTCACGAACTCAGCATCGTCCTACACCAGTTCCAGTTTTTGAAATTCATTGAGCTGGCCGCTAGTACGGTAATGGTTCTCTCTCCTGTTGTGCTGGCGGTAACGGTTAACTCGGCCTACGCGCAGTCGAGCGATCGCAGCCAACCCACGCTGCTCTCCTCCGACACCCTTTCTGGAACGGGAACTTATCAACAGGAGCAGATTCACTTCTACCGCTTTCTTGCAGGCCCTGGGGAGTTGGTGGTGACTTTAGATGTGGATGCGGGGAGCACCAACGGAAATGGGGTGGTGCCATCCGTTAGTTTGCAGGATGTAGATGGTGGAACTCAATTTGCAGACCTGGATGCCTACGCGACGCCTGGAAATCCAGGCCATACGGTCAAGCGAGTGAATTTCTCGAAAGCAACCCCCGTTATTATGCTGGTCAATCTGCCTGGTGGAACAACGGGAAATTATACCTACCGTATGAAGCTCAACGGCGCATTTCGACCGATCGCCGATCAGACCTCTTCTCAAGGAACAGCACCTGTTCAAATTAGGGCGGGTGAAAAAGCGGTCGTACGGTTTCAGCTTTCAAACGGTGTCGTCCAAGAAATTGACCTGAGCAAGGTTCAGGGCATTACGGTCAACCATTAGATTATTAGACCGCTTTTTCCGCCAGGAAATTGAGGACAGGGCGATGGGCTGAATATTTGTTCAGCCCATCGCCCTGTTTATTAACGATTAACCGTGCTCATATCGGGGTAACGATCGCCTGCTGCCCCCCTTTAGGTGCCACCGATTCAATTCGCTTCAGGTCATCGGACGTTAATTGAATCTCTGTTGCTGCAACATTCTCTTCCAGATATTTGCGCCGCTTGGTGCCAGGAATTGGCACAATGTCTTCTCCCTGAGACAGCAACCAGGCAAGGGCCAATTGGCTAGGGGTTACTCCTTTTTCGGTGGCGATCGCTTTCACCTGATCTACCAGTTGCAGGTTCTTGTAAAAGTTTTCTCCCTGAAATCGAGGAGAGTTGCGGCGGTAATCGTCCTGGGGAAGGTCATCTGGGCTGGCAAATTGCCCCGTCAAGAAGCCCCGACCTAACGGACTGTAGGGCACAAAACCGATCCCCAATTCCCGCACTGTTGGCAAAATTTCATCTTCTGGATCGCGGCTCCAAAGGGAGTACTCGGTTTGCAGCGCAGAGATGGGATGAACCGCATAGGCGCGTCGAATCGTTGCCGGAGCAGCTTCTGACATGCCGAGATAGCGAACTTTTCCATGCTGTACCAGTTCTGCCATAGCGCCGATCGTGTCTTCAATTGGCACCGTTGGATCAACCCGATGTTGATAGTACAGATCAATCACATCAACTCCCAGGCGTTTTAGTGAGGCATCACAGGCTTGTCGCACATATTCCGGTTTACCATTCACCCCGTGAAAGCCACCATCCTCGCTGCGGACGTTGCCAAACTTTGTTGCCAATACAACCTTGTCTCGACGATCCTTAATCGCTTTGCCCACCAATTGTTCGTTTGTAAATGGACCATACATGTCAGCGGTATCAAGAAAATTAAGTCCAAGTTCCAGCGATCGATGGATAGTGGCGATCGCTTCCTGTTCATCCGTCCACTGTAGAACTCCGACATCCCCATACAGCCAAGTCCCAGTTCAGAAACAATCAGCCCTTGATTACCAAGTTTTCTGGTTTTCATGATTTGATTTCTCCGTTTGATGGTTTTCCTTAAGCAGCAACAAGCAGAGCACAGAGAGCAAAAAGCAGAAGGTGGGGAGGTGAAAGGGTGAGGGGTGAGGGTAGGGGTGAGGGGTAGGGGTGGGGAGAGAAAAATGGAGGCCAGTGATTTAATTTTTATCCCTCATCCTTTATCGTTTATCCTTTCCTGCCCCCTGTCCCCTACGATCTAATTCAGCAAATTCCTCGGCACCTCTCCCCGCACCACTCGTTGAATGTTTTCGGTAACAGCGCTAGTAATGCCGATATAACCGCTATCCGTTCGTCCGCCCAGATGGGGAGTGAGAATAAGGTTGAAATCCTTTTGAAGCAGGGGCGATCGCAAATCGAGGGGTTCCTGGGCAAAGACATCCAACCCTGCACCGGCAATCCAGTTGTTTTGGAGTGCTTCTAGCAGGGCAGATTCATCGATCCAGTACCCGCGAGCGACATTCACTAAATAAGCAGTGGAGCGCATTTGCTGGAAATCAGCGGCAGCAAAGGGGCGATCGTTCTCATCAACAGAGGCCGCAATCACAATGAAATCTGAATTTTGCAGGAGATACGATCGCTGGTCGGTGTCCCCAACCACTCCAGCCCCAGCGATTCCATCAGTTGCGGATCAGGATTCTGCTTGATTGCCAACAGACTCACGCCAAAGGGACGTAGACGGGTCGCAATCGCTTTCCCCACACCGCCTAACCCATAAATTCCCACGGTTTTTCCCCACAGGCTCATCCCTCTGGGTACCCCCATTTCGCCTGACGAAGATTCGCTTCGGCTTCACGGAATCGACGGCCTAGGGCCATCATATGGAAGATGGCCAGCTCTGCGACGGATTCTGCATTGCCCATACCCACGGACGGAACATTGGCGACCCAGATGCCCCGTTCTTTTGCCGCTGCTAAATCAATGTTTTCAACGCCTGCCCCGATCGCTGGATAAATCGAAGGCGGGGCAGTTGATCCATAAAAGCAGCACCGATTGGCTGAATACCGGGCACCAGGATAAATGTATCCGGTGCTTTCTGTGGAACCTCATCCTGAGGGAGTTGGATTACCATGCCGGGTGGAAGGTGGCGGGCGATTTCCTCGGTAAAACCACCATAGGAGGTGACTACAATTGGCCCTGGTAAAGGGTCTGCGTGGGAAGGTTGAGGACGCATCTTAATCCTGACAAAACGGATCTAACTCTAGCGAACGACGACAAGCTTAGTCAGTTCTTCACTCAATTGCCAAAGTTTTTTGCGAGCCTGGCGGTCATACGCTTGGATATTGGCGCGATCGACCTGTGTTTGGTTGAAGTATTCACCAGTAATGCCCTCAAGATCAGGTGAAGTCGCAAGATAAACGACGGCATCGGCTCCCGACTGCACCGTACCCCAGGGTTTTTCAAACATTTCGCGAACCATTTTGGTGTCTAAAAGTGAACCGGGATGCAAACAGTTGACGGTGATTCCCTTATTTTTAAGCTGTTCAGCCAGGTCGAAGGTGAACATAATCAATGCAAGTTTGCTTTGGCAGTATGCTCGCATTGGCTCGTAACGCTTTTTCAGCATGACATCTTCAAAGTCGATCGGGCTTTGACCGACAGAAGCAACATTAACAATGCGAGCAGACGCTTCGTGATGCAGACTAGGCAAAAGCAAATGGGTGAGTAAAAAGGAGCTAAATAGTTGACTGCAAAGCGCAATTCATACCCATCGTGACTGAGCGCGCGAGCTGTATCCGTGCGCTTGCCCGCACCAATGCCCGCATTGTTGATCAAACCATCCAGCTTGTTGTGCTTGGCTTGAATCACCTCTGCCAAATCATGAATCTCTGCCAGCGATGACAAGTCTGCTCGATAGTAATGCAGGTTGTCGTTTCCGGTAGCAGATCGGATTTCTTCCAGAACAGATTCCCCTTGCGCCTGATTGCGTCCATGAAGGAGAACGGTTGCACCCATGTTTGCGAGATCATGGGCAGTTTGTTTACCAATCCCATCCGTTGAACCCGTGACTAAAATCGTTTGATCTGCGATCGCTTTCATGGCTCATCTCCAACTAATTTGAACCAATTCAATAGGGTGTTGATTTCGAGTATCACGTAGGAATTTGGACTAGGGCCTTAACCCCGCTTTGCAACACGATCGCCATGAAGATCACAACGCCCATTGCTACTATCAAGTGCACCTACTCCGGAAATCATTTATGCACAAGCTTCTTATTGGAATTGGGATGTTCTTCGGCTCCATACTTGGCAGCTACATTCCCGTGCTATGGGGTGGAGATTTATTGTCGTTCCCATCAATAGTTTTTGGTTTCATCGGCGGTGTAGTTGGAGTTTTAAGTGGCTATCAACTCTCAAAATACCTGGGCTTTTTCTGACACCTAATGCCCGATACCGGATGTCTAACAGCCCGCAATTGGATATGGATTACCGTTCCTGTTCGGTTGGACGAATCAAAATCTCATTCACATTAACGTGGGGCGGTTGCGTGACGGCGTAGGCGATCGCCGCTGCAATATCCTCACTGTTCAGATTTTTAATGGAACCGTAAAAGGCAGCCGTTGTTTCTTTCGCAGACGGATCGGTGACGTGATGGGGAAGCTCGGTAGCCACCAGCCCCGGTTCGACGATCGTGACGCGAATATTGTTCTTGTAAACTTCCTTACGAAGCGCCTCAGAGAACGCGCCCACTGCCCATTTGGAAGCGTTGTAAACACCACTTCCCGCATTTGCAACCCGACCGGCAACGGACGAAACGTTAACGATGTGTCCGTCGCCCTGCGCCTTCATGAGCGGTAAAACTTTGTGCGTGGCGTACATTAAGCCCAATACATTCAGGTTAATCATGCGTCGCCAGTCTTCTGTATTCGCTCCGTCGATCATCCCTAGCAACATGACACCAGCGTTGTTTATCAGAATATCGACCCTGCCAAACTTTGCCTGAGTTTGTTGCACGACCGATTCAATTTGTGCCTCATCCGACACATCAGCCGTAATGGGAAATGCTTTGCCGCCATTATCTGCAATACGTTTTTCCAGCGCTTCTAAGCGATCGCTTCGACGAGCAACAATCACCACCGTCGCACCTTCTGCGGCTAACGCTAATGCGGTTGCCTCTCCAATTCCAGACGAGGCTCCGGTAACGATCGCAACTTTGTTTGTTAACTTACCAGTCATCGTAAAATTCTCCTGTGTGATTTTGTGGCGAGTAGCTTTGTACTATCTGGCTAGCAGCCTCCCAACCTTGCTGATAATGGTTTCGCATTGCAAACTGTTGATACTCCTACATGGCTTGTACCCTTATAGTGGTTGCCTTGTGAGTGGAACGTGAGCCAAGCGATAGAGATGGAGCAATCCAGGGAATGAAGCTCACATTTACGTAAACGTTAGATTGAGTACAAAAAAATTACACGGTTTCAGTTTGCTCATCGATCCATCTCTGAATGCGATCGATATTGGCCTTTAGCTCCGATCGGAACTGCTCCAAATCCTCAATCCGTTCCTCTGTCTCCCGAAGATGCTGTTTGAGTATTTCCACAATCTTGCGTTTGCCCTCCAGCAAGGTCGGTTCCTCAAAGTAAAGGGGCGCAATGCTGGCAATTTCTTCCAGACTCAACCCCAATCCTTTAAGGTTACTAATCTTTTGAAGCCGGGCTAGTTCTGCCTCGGTGTAGTATCGAAAACCCTCCCCCTCTCGCTCGTTCGGACTCAGCAAACCCAAGCTCTCGTAATAACGAACGGTGCGGGGAGTTACACCAGCCCGCTTCGCAAATTCTCCAATCCGCATTCTGTCGTTCACGCTTTTAGTTGTATCACGACCTTAACGTTAACGTCAATTTTTAAGCAAGAGTATGGGCAATGGGCAATGGGCATGCAGTTCCTATTGCCTATTGCCTATTGCCTATCGCCTGCCTACCACCTATCACCTATTCTCCATCTGTCCCCTTGTCTCTTTTCGTTGGTATTACAGTGGAGATAGCTCCTACCCTCCCGACCTACAGCATCGACCCCATGTTGACGCAAGACCAAACGCTGCAAAATCGTTACTACCTTCGGCAACTCTTGAGCAGCAATAGTGGGCGGCAAACCTGGTTGGCAGAGGACTTGTTGACTCAGACCGATGTGGTGATAAAGCTGTTAGCGTTCAGCCCTCAGATCCAGTGGGATAATCTAAAACTCTTTGAGCGGGAAGCAGCAGTTCTTCAACAACTAAATCACTCCAAAATTCCCAGCTATCTCAATTACTTCTTCATGGATAGGGAAGCGGGAAACGGTTTGAGTTGGTTTGGACTGGTGCAGGAGTACATTCTGGGTGTTTCTTTGCAGGAACGGTTAAAGCAAGGGGAACGGTTCACCGCCGATCAAATCCAGGCAATAGCGACCCAAATTCTTGAGGTGTTGATTTACCTTCATGAGTTTGAGCCGCCCATTTTGCACCGAGACATCAAGCCCAGCAATTTGATTCTGAATGAACAGGGGCAGATTTATCTGGTAGATTTTGGGGCGGTTCAAAATCAAGCCGCTCTGGAAGGCGTTACGTTTACCATTGTTGGAACAACGGGCTATGCCCCGCTGGAACAGTTCTGCGGACGATCGGTGCCTGCTTCTGATCTTTATGCGTTGGGCGCTACATTAATTCACTTAATGACGGGGATTGCGCCTGCCGATTTGCCTCAGCGAAATCTACGGCTTCAATTTCGCGATCGCGTCAGCGTGAATCCGACGTTTATTTCCTGGGTTGAAGCCCTTACAGAACCCAATCTGGAGCAACGGTATCAGTCGGCCCAACAAGCTCTAGCAGATTTGCGAGCGGGACGATCGCTTCAATCCTCCCTGCAAGTGGTTCAACCACCCAGCGGGCATCGTTTGAAGCTATGGCGATCGCAGCAGCAGCTCAGAGTGGAACTAGCCGGATGGCATCAACTTCTGTTTTTGCCGCTGGATTTAGCAATGTATGGCCTCAAAAGCATTCTGGCGATCGGGTCTCTGGTTTCCCTGAGCCTGATTGTTTTAGCCCTGATTTGCGGTGCCGCAGCCATTCTAGCCAGTACCTTTGCGATCGGTGCTGAAATGCTGGTGTTGTTGCTAATTGGGCTATGTTTTGCCATAGTTGGCTACCAGTGCATGAAAGCGCTGGAGCGAGAGATTGCCGGAGTCAAAGTTGACTTGGCTCGATCTCCCTCACCATTTTTTGCGTTTGGATGTCACATTTTAGAAATTGACAGGGACTCCTTTAGCCTGACCTGGAGGCTGTTTGGTCTAATTATCCGGCAACGAAAAGGGCGATCAACCAACATTCAATCTGTTAGGGTCGATCGTGGCACCATCACAATTCGGACCCTGGCAACATCTTTAAAGCTGGGTTATCGCCTCTCAAGCCGTGAATCCAAGTGGCTAGTTCACGAAATCAGGGATTGGCTTAATCTTTAATAGCCCCTAATTTGGAACATCCTCGTTTCAACTGTCCTTGGCTTCCTCTAACCGGTGAAGGGAAATTTTGGCCGCTTCAGACACATGCGGATGGCTATCTTTTTCCAGATACTTTAGGGCTGAAACGCTCTTGGGAGTAGGAAGCTGGCCTAATGCTTCTGCTAATCGCTGACGCACAAGCCAATCATCAGACTGGGCAAAGCGCAGAATGTGATCAACCGCATCTATGGCTTTGATTTCTCCTAAAGCGGCGATCGCTGCCTGCTGAAGCACCACCTCTTCACTGTCTAAAGCTTGCACCAAAAGATCGTAGGCGCGCGGATCCTTCAAATTGCCGAGGGAAACAGCAGCGCTAAAACGAACCAACCAATCCGTATCTTCATAAAACGCGCGGGTCAATGGCTCAAACGCACGGGGATCCTGAAGATAACCCAATGCTCCAGCCGCATCCGCTCGAATACTGTAGTCGGGTTCATTCACCAAAATATCAAGCAGGATAGGATAGCTCTCGTCAGTCTGCTTTACTCCTAAAGCAAACACAGCCATTGCACGAATTTGCAGGCTCTCGTCATTTAGCACTTTCTTAATTAGGGGCAACGCATCTTCCGCAGGCACATCCCGTAAAGAGGCCAGCGCCACCATGCGATCGCGGGTATTAGGACTTTCTAACTGAACAGAAAGCTGCTCTAATTCTGAAGTCATCATTACAAAACTTTACCCTTAAAGATTTTCTTGATTATAGACAAGATTTCTTACGCTCGTAGGCAGCAGAGTGGGTAAGATCCACCCTTGCGAAGTAGAGCCGCATAAATAGACCTGGGATAGCTGCCTGCTAACGGCTGACAGCTATCGTTTTCAGTAAGTTTAATTACGTCTATCTATTTAGTTCGATAAGTGAGGGTTGCTGGATCTAAAACGGTAATGATGATCGGCGTTAGCCACCATCGTTAGAAGCTCCAAAATCATTGCATTTGGGCATTACCCAAAGGTTTACCCAACTAGGGGATTATAAAGTGGCTAATGCAGATTACAAATAAGGTGTAGGTTGAGTTGAATAAAGAAAGATGCTCTCGCAAGTTACGCTACGCTGGTTCATCCAATGAATAAACCATAAATTAAACCTATAGTTTTTAAGGTTTCTCCCGTCATTACCTATGAAGATCGCGATCGCCCAACTCAACCCAACCATTGGTGACCTCTCCGGCAATTCCCAACGCATTTTAGAGGCAGCCCAGCAAGCAGCGGCTCAGGGAGCACGATTGGTGCTAACGCCAGAACTTTCCCTCTGTGGATATCCGCCCCGCGACCTGTTAATGCACCCAGGTTTTGTTGAGTCGATGGCAACTACTCTGGCGCAACTGGCGAAAGACCTGCCGCCCCAACTTGCTGTGCTGGTGGGAACTGTAGAAGTCAATCCCAACTCCCTTCTGGAAGGCGGAAAGCCGCTGTTTAACAGCATGGCATTGTTAGAAGGTGGCAAAATCCAGCAAATCTTCTATAAACGTCTCCTCCCCACCTACGACGTTTTTGATGAAGACCGCTACTTTGAGCCAGGGAAACAGCCGAATCACTTTGTTTTGCATTTACAGGCAGATGCGGAAGCGGGAAGCGATGGAGACGCGGAGACACGGAGACACGAAGACGCGGAGATTTCTTCAACTCAAAACTCAGAGCCAAAATTTCTCCTTCAGAAACGCTACCCAAACAAAACTCTTCCTCCTCACCCCTCACCCCTCACTCCTCACACCAAATCCACATTGGCGTTACCATCTGCGAAGATCTCTGGAACGATGAGGAATTTTGGGGCAAACGGAGTTATCAGATCAATCCGATCGCCGACCTCGCCCAACAGGGAGTCGCTCTGACCATTAATCTATCGGCATCTCCTTATACCGTGGGAAAACAGAAATTGCGGGAAGCGATGCTGAAACATTGTGCAGTGCGCTTTAACCAGCCCGTAATTTACGCCAATCAGGTGGGGGCAATGATGACCTGATTTTTGACGGTAGCAGCGTTGCGTTTAACCGTCACGGTGAACTGGTCTGCCGCGCTCAGTCGTTTGAGAGCGACCTGGTGTTTGTGGAGTTTCAGGATGGGGATTTACACCCCAGCACAATCGCAGCTTCACCAGACAGTTCCGATGCCGAGATCTGGTCAGCCCTAGTGTTGGGCGTGAAGGACTATGCGCGTAAATGTGGTTTCTCCAAAGTGGTAGTGGGCTTGAGTGGTGGCATCGATTCTGCGCTGGTTGCTGCGATCGCCGCTGAAGCGCTCGGTCCTGAAAATGTTCTGGGCGTTCTAATGCCCTCTCCTTACAGTTCCGATCACTCCGTTAATGATGCACTGGCGTTAGCAAAAATATTGGCATTCAGACCCAGACGCTGCCGATTGGCGAATTGATGCAGGGCTACGATCACACCCTGGAAGGCCTGTTTGCGGGTACGGAGTTCGGGCTTGCCGAGGAAAATATCCAATCCCGAATTCGGGGCAATCTGTTAATGGCGATTTCCAACAAATTTGGGCATTTGCTCCTCTCTACCGGAAACAAATCAGAGATGGCTGTCGGCTACTGCACTCTCTATGGCGATATGAATGGAGGTCTAGCCGCGATCGCCGACGTTCCTAAAACCCGTGTCTACTCTATTTGTCAGTGGTTGAATGAAAGGATCAAGGATCAAGGATCAAGGATCAAAGAAGATTCCTCTTTATCCTTTAGCCCTCATCCCTCATCCCTTGAAATCATTCCCTCTAATATCCTCACCAAGGCTCCCAGTGCCGAACTCAAGCCGGGTCAAGTAGATCAGGACTCGTTGCCACCCTACGAAATTCTGGATGAGATTCTGGATCGGCTTATTCTGGAGCATCAAACGCCCGCTCAGATTGTTGCGGCGAGACACGATCCCCAGGTGGTCAATAAGGTTGTGAAGCTAATTACCCGCGCCGAGTTCAAGCGGCGGCAGGCTCCTCCCGTTTTAAAGGTGACCGATCGCGCCTTTGGCACAGGCTGGCGGATGCCGATCGCCAACCGCTGGCTCCCTACCACTCAAAACTCATAACGACTTCGCCTAATCTCTACCCTTAGAGGTATTCTGAAAGCTAGTCCAGTTGAGAGGTTTACGGTAGAATTCCTCTATTAAGTTCTGTTTCTATCGAACTGGCAGTTTTCGCTGTGATGGAAACAACCTATTTGAATGGAAAACCTTGCAATATAGGCTTTAGCTCTTAACCGCACATTATTAGAGAGAAGAACACAATGGCATTTCAACAAGGTCCGCTACCCTTCGCTCAAGATGCTTTAGAGCCATATGGCATGAAAGCCGAAACGTTGGAGTACCACTATGGCAAGCACCACAAGGCTTATGTGGATAAGCTTAACGAACTGACTCAGGGAACCGACTTAGCTAACAAGCCCCTTGAAGAAGTTGTCAAAATTGCCTTCAATGACTCCTCCAAGGCAACACTTTTCAACAATGCAGGTCAGGCGTGGAACCATGACTTCTACTGGAACTCCCTCAAGCCTGGTGGCGGTGGCAAACCTGACAGCACGTTGTCCGATCGCATTGAGAAGGACTTTGGCAGCTTTGATAAGTTCTCCGAAGAGTTTGCAAATGCTGCAGCAACTCAGTTTGGTAGCGGTTGGGCTTGGCTGGTTGAAGACGATGGCACCTTAAAAGTAACCAAAACGCCCAACGCTGAAAATCCCCTTGTTCACGGTCAGAAACCCCTCTTGACCCTGGATGTTTGGGAACACGCCTATTACATCGACTTTCGCAACGCTCGTCCAGCGTTCATTAAGAATTACCTTGAGAAACTATTGAACTGGGACTTTGTTGCTAAGAATCTGGGTTAGTAGAAGTTGTTGAGGACTGAGGACTGAGGACTGAGTGCTGAGGACTGAGAAGGTTTACTGTTCATTCCTCAGCCTATAGTAGTTCTAAATCAATTGTGAGATTGAGAGACATTGGGAAAAGGGATTCTAATGGAATCTTTTCTCCCAATCAATTTTAGGATCGCTATATCTCAAGTTTCTAGCTGAACGCTTTAGGGCAATCCTGGGAATTCAAGATTTGAATTTCGCTTAGAGTCCTCAGTCCTCAGTCCTCACTCTTGTCTCTCACTGCCAATCTGCAAAATTTCGAACGGCTTCAGCCAGATTCTCAGGTGTGCCGATATCCAGGTAGCGACCATCCGTAAAGGCTTCTGCGTCTACTGGAAACCCTTCATCAATCGCTGCCTGAATCACATCCCCGATCGGTAACTCTTTGCGGGGAATGGTCGCATAGTCACGCTCAATTTTAGACAGATATTCATACATAAATTGGGTAAAGGTGGGAGTCCAAACGGCGATCGCCCACATATAGCGCAAATGGGTCAACTGGGATTTCTCGGCAATCAGGTGTACCCGTCCCGTGGAATCAAAATCTACTACACCAACGTTCTGCGGTTGGTCAGTGGGAAAGAGACCCAGAACCACTTCTGACTTGCTTTGGGTGAGTCGTTCAAGCAGTCTGACAAACGCATTTTTAGGTTGAAACAAGATGTCAGGGAATCCCATTGCGATCGTTGCCCCTTTCACAAAGGGATACGCCTGATTCAAGGTATAAGGCACCCCGTAGGGTAGTCCCATCAGCAGATAGCCCAGATTCATGTCCAGTATTGCCCCATCCCCGAAATAGGCGGGAATGTCCCACTTACCCGAACGAAGAATCAGGTACGTATTGAAAATGCCTGCCAGCTTCATCTTCTCCAGAAGATACTGGCAGGCTACTTTCGGCCTAAGACTACCGTTTAGCCCGATCGGTTGAAATCCGATCGGGTATAGTTCTTTGCTGAGCGGCAGCGGTGAAATCCAGGTTGCTTGCCCTGCGGCGGGAATTAGACCAATGATTTCTCGTGGATGAGAAAATGCCATTTTGTGTGTCTACAAACCAATCCCCTCATATTGTGCAACGCTTTTTCTGTCCAGCATTCGTCGCCCGTCGATAACAAGAGGTGGTTTTTCTAAAGGCGCAATTAACTCCGGAATCTGTAGGAAATGATGCCAACGAGTCATGATTAGAATTGCAGAAACGTCTGCGATTGCGTCCCTCAGGTCATCAAAGAATTCAACCTGGGAGCCAAATACCTTTTCCGCTTCGTGGCGGGCGATCGGGTCAAAGGCTTTGACACTTGCCCCCTCCTTCAGCAGGGTCTCAGTCACGGGCAATGCGGGAGATTCCCGGATGTCATCCGTTCCCGGCTTAAATGCCATGCCCAAAACTGCGACTTTAACGCCCTTTAGATTGGGAATCTGCTTCTTCAACAAATCAATCACTTTTTGGGGTTGGGCAAGATTGACCTCAATTACCGAGTCCAGCAGTTTCATGGGACTGCCCGCCTTGGTCCCATAGGAAATCAGCGCTTTCACATCCTTGGGAAAACAACTGCCACCAAATCCACAGCCTGCCGCCAGGTAGGAAATGGAACCGGGAATAATTCGCTCACCCGTCGGCAGGATGGGGGTAAAGCGCTTGTCCAGATGAACGCCGTGCATCGCCTCGACCACATCCACCCCAACGGCAGCACAGAGATTACCAATCTCATTTGAGAAGGAAATCAGCGTCGCAAGCAGTGAATTGGCGGTGTACTTAATCATCTCGGCGGTCTTGGTATTCGTGCGGATTTTATCCACGCCATCGAACACGGCATAAAGTTCGCCCAGAACATCGATGCTTCTATCATCAATGCCGCCCAGGACGATGCGATCGGGATACATGAAATCGACGATCGCTTCCCCCTCCTTCAAAAATTCTGGGTTCATGCCTACCCCAAAATCAGCCCCTGCCTTTTTCCCAGAGGCTTGCTCTAGAATTGGCAGCACTACACCATCTGTCGTTCCGGGAACGACCGTGCTTTTGACAACGACCAAGTGGTAATCCGATTTGTCCTTCAGCACTGTACCAATTTGTTCGGCGACGAGCCGGATGTATTTCAGGTCAATCTCGTTACCGTCAAACGGAGTTCCCACCGCAATCAGGGAAAGTTCCGTATTCATGACGGCCTGACGCAAATCGGTAGTGGCTGTCAGGTTGGTATGGATGTTTTTTGCAGCAGTTCTTCCAGTCCAGCTTCATAGATGGGAGGAATCCCCTTGTTGATCTTGTCAACCTTGGCAGCATCCACATCGACACAGATTACCTGATGTCCCTTTTCAGCCAGACAAACGCCCGAGACCAGCCCTACATAACCTGTTCCAACGACAGAAACTTTCACTATGCCTCCTCCGCTTCATGATTTTCCTGATACCACACCAATGCCCGCCGCAAACCGTCCTCGACTGCAATGCAAGGGTCATATCCCAGTTCTGATCGTGCTTTAGAAATTACTGGGCAACGTCGATTGGGATTGTCAATCAAGTACGCTTGGTCTTCGCTCACTTGCCGCACCACTTTTCCGGTGTAGCCAAACAATTCTTTGGAAGCTTCTACCACTTTGTCTGCCAGGGTTGCCATCGAAATTTCTGGCGTTTCTGTGCCGATGTTGTAGGCTTCACCGGGTCTACCATTGACCAGTACTTTGAAGTAACCCGCGATCGCGTCTGCAATGTAGCAGAACGTCCGTGTCGGTGAGCCGTCGGAAAGCATGACAATATCTCGTCCCGCCAATACATCCCTGACGTAATCCGGTAAAACCCGTTTGTCGGTAATTTTCAGTCCCGGACCGTAGTTGTTGAACGGACGAGCGATTTTAATGGGCAAATCGTGCTGCTGGGCAAAGTTAACACAAAGCGTTTCGCCATAGCGCTTAGATTCGTCATAGCAGGCTCTCGGTCCCGTACAGGATACATTTCCGCGGTAGGTTTCGGGGTGGGAATATTCTCCGGCGATGGATCCCCATAAATCTCGCTGGTGGAGAAGAACAGGAATCCCTCTACAGGCTTCCCCGCTGCCTTTTGCTGCTGGCAGTAATCCAACAGAATTCTCAACCCGTTCACGTTCGCATCCATGGTTTCGATCGGGTACTTCCGGTAGTAGGTCGGAGAGGCGATCGATGCCGCATGCACGATGTACTGAAAATCCTCAATATCCGCAGGCAACGGATGAGTAATATCGTGCTTAGCCAGCGTCAGGTTTGGCTGATCTTTCAGCTTGGTCAGCCAATCTGGAATTCCGCGAATGTAATTGTCGTAAACCGTGAGCTGAATCGGGGCAGTGCCCGCTGTCTCATTCCAATACAGGACAGATTGGACCAGGTAGTAGCCCAAAAATCCAGCTCCACCCACAATTAGCAGCTTTTTACCCGCCATCTGGGAAAACTCCGACTTGAGATTACCACAGATGTACTGCAAATCAGCATCGATCACATCTTGAGCCGTTTTCATGTGCCCTTCCCTTTAAGTTTTGATTAGTATCCTCAGGTCTGCATCATTGGCAGCGGATGAATGATGGATGAAACGGATGAGTTGAAAGAGGAGATGAGTACATAAAGGCGTCGAAAAGGATCAAAACCTCGGAGGTTTAAGCACTAATAGGGTTTTAAGGCGCTATTTTGGATTAAACCTCCGAGGTTTGTGTCAGCTCTGAACTCAAAACTCAAAACTTTTCTCATCCCCCATTCCCCTCTCTACACCGCGATCGGAGTTTTAGCGGGCGCAAAATAGGCATCCTGTTCCGCTCTCAATTTGTGCGTCAGGGTTCCGGTGGGTAATTCCACGTCGTCATAGGTGAGGACCTGGTCTTTGGGAATATCTCGTTTCAAGCGACAGCCCTCTGCTGACCCCATCGGTAGCAAGTTCTGAGCACGAACCGTTTCGTAGTTTTCACACAACCCGTAAGTCATGTACCAGCCCAAACCATCCAGGGTTTCCCCAGCTTTCAGATTAATCTTGGCGGCGGCGACCACGTCTACAATGGGTCCACCCAAGGGAGCAATGATCACATCGTTGAACAAGGCTACACGAGCCACAGAAATTGGCACTTCAAAGATCGTCAGGTGATAAGGAACGTAGAAACTGTAGAGTGGGCCTTCTCCCAACTTGCCGTAGTTGAGATAATGCTTCTGCATGTTGTCGTTGGCTTCGGCGAAAACATATACTCCCGGACTGGGTTTAGCACCGACAACGTAATCCACAATGCCACCGAGCGATCGCAGTTGGTCGATGTCATACATGCCCACCATTTCATCGACATGACCCTTGTAGTCCAGCCCAATCATGCCGCGCTGGGCCACTTTCATGCCGGTGGCATTGGCAACGATCGCCTGCTCAAAGGAAATCTTAGTGCCATCGGCAAAGCTGGTCACCATGTTGGCGGTTTGTCCCCATTGTTTCGCAAAACTCGCTTGCGTGGTGGGGTTGCGATAGCGGTCCTGCAAGCCTTTGATGTTGCCGCAGAGGAGGGGATTTAATCCCAGCGTTTTGACAAAGCGGTAAAGGTTCAACTGTACGCCCGGTTGATCGCCATCGCATCCGGTGAGAACCACCCCTGCCCGATCGGCGTAAACCTTCAAAATCGGACCCACTGTACCGTCCAGTTCCGCATTCATCAAGACCATGTGCTTGCGGTGTTTGATCGCCGCCATCGTCACCTGGGCACCATACTCTACATGTCCGGTGGCTTCCACCAACACATCAATGCTTTCAGATTGGCAAAGGACTAATGGATCATCGGTCACGGCGTACTGACCCTGGGCGATCGCATCCTCCAGTTCACCCACCGTTGTCACCACCCGCACATTTTCAGCTCCCACCTGCGTGTAAGCTTCCTTTGCCGCCTCGATCGTGCGGTTGCAAATAGCAACGAGTTTCATTCCCGGCAGGTAGTTGAGAATCTGGTTCGCCAGTCCCCGACTCATGAATCCTGCCCCAAATACCCCCACTCTGACTGGATTACCCGCTTCAGCTCTGGCTTTTAGCGCTGTATCGACAATAATCATGCGGAAACTCCTACAGGAACGACTTCATACAAGGGCCAAGCTGCATCTTTCTCAGAAAGTTCCGTGACGGGCGTTGGCAGCTCAATGTTGAATGCCGGATCGTCGTAGCGGACACCCGCTCACACTCAGGCGTATAGAAGGCATTTGCTTGATAAATTGCCTCCGCATCATCCGTAAGTGCTTGATAACCGTGAGCACACATTTCAGGAAAATAAAACGCCCGTCGATTCTCAGCGCTTAACTCGACGCCAAATGACTGCAAATAGGTTGGCGAATCAGGACGCAAATCAACAATGAAATCATAAATCGCCCCTTTTACACACCGAATAAATTTGGCTTCGCAAGCGGGTGCGACCTGATAATGCAATCCTCGTAACGTACCTGCTTTATAGGTAACCGTAAAGTTCGCTTGCACGAAGGTAGATGTCAGTCCATGTGCCTCAAACTCTTTTGCACAAAAAGCACGAGAGAATGAACCACGATGGTCTCCTCTAGGTTCCAGATCAACAATATAAGCACCTTTGATCCTGGTTTCTGTAAAAATCATGCCGTTACTCTGGTAGATAGTTTGTAAACCCGATCGAGTGGGAAGAATGTCCCTCTCAGTTCTTCTTGCTAGCGGCTGGCGGCTAACTGCACGTGCTGCTGTTCGGGAATTTGCTCGACGATTGCTTTGCCAATTTCGATAGAAGACGTTGCCGCAGGAGAAGGCGCATTGCAAACGTGAACAGAATTTTGACCTTTGATAATCAGAAAATCATCCACCAGTTTGCCATCATTCATCAATGCCTGTGCCCTTACTCCAGCATGAGTCGGCACCACATCTGCCGCTTGAACATCGGGAATCAGCCGTTGTAAGCTCCGAACAAACGCCGCTTTACTAAAGGAGCGAATAATTTCCTGAATTCCCTCATCTGCATGTTTTGCAGCCAGTTTCCAAAAACCGGGATAGGTCATCACTTCAGCAAAGTCCCGCAAATCAAAATCGGTCTTTTGTACCCTTCCCGTTTCAAACTCAAAACAGCATTTGGTCCGGCATGAACACTGCCATCAATCATGCGCGTGAAGTGCACTCCCAGAAAGGGAAAGTCAGGATTCGGAACAGGATAAATTAAGCCTTTGACCAGATAGCGCTTTTCGGGAGTGAGTTCGTAGTATTCGCCACGAAACGGAACAATTTTTGCCTGAGGATCGACTCCTCCCAATTTGGCAACTCTATCGCTGTGCAATCCGGCACAGTTGATCACAAATCGCGTTTCATAGGACCCCTTATTGGTTTCAAGTACCTGTCCTTCTGATGTCTCTACAATCCTTTCGACGCGGGTGTTAAGGCAGAGATCACCGCCCTGCTTCTGGACCAGTTCCGCGTACTTCTGGCAGACGCGTTTGTAGTCCGCAATCCCCGTAGAAGCAACCCAGATTCCTGCCAGGCAGTTCACGTATGGTTCACGCTCTCGTACCTCTTCAGCAGTAATTCGCGTAACCGGAATATCGTTTTGCAAGCCTCGCTGATAAAGGTTTTCAAGAAGTGGCAGTTCCTTCTCCTCAGTTGCAACGATGACTTTCCCACAAACCTCATGGGGAATATCATGCTTCTGACAAAACTCCACCATTGATTGACAACCATCCCGGCAAAACTTTGCTTTAAAGCTACCGGGCTTGTAATAAATTCCAGAGTGGATTACCCCACTATTGTTGCCCGTTTGATGGAATGCCCACTGGTTCTCCTTCTCTAAAACTACAATTTTGAAGCTGGATAACGCCTGCTCAAAGCCAGGGCAGTTGAAAGACCAACGATGCCGCCACCGACGATCGCAAAGTCATACATAGGTTTTGCGTTCCTTGAAAACGAATGATAATAACGATTAAAAGTTCCCCTAATTCCCGTTCGACTTACCAAACTTTCCAGGGGCCTGCCCAGTTTCCCAAAGCTCTTCTAAATAGTGCTTGTCCCTTAAGGTGTCCATTGGTTGCCAGAAACCCTCGTGTCTGTAAGCCGATAGCTGCCCCTGATGAGCTAACTTTCGTAGGGGTTCATTCTCCCAAACGGTGGTGTCATCGGTTATGTAGTCAATGGCTTCAGCTTCTAAAACAAAATATCCTCCATTGACCCAAGCTCCATCTCCCCTCGGCTTCTCATGAAAGCCAGAAATTTTAGTTTGCCCTTTTGTGAGAGCGATCGCCCCAAAACGTCCCGGTGGTTGAACGGCGGTTAATGTTGCGAGGGTTCTCTGTGATTGATGGAACCTGAGCAAATCACTGACATCAACATTGCTAACACCATCGCCGTAGGTAAAACAAAATGTTTCATCACCGATATGCTCTCTTACTCGTTTCAATCGTCCCCTGTCATCGTCCCTTCGCCAGTATCTATGAGGGTTACGCGCCACGGCTCAACGTTACCGGTGTGAATATTCATTTGATTCGATCGCATGTCAAAAGTGACATCTGATCGACGAAGAAAGTAACTGGCAAAGTACTCCTTAATCACATATCCCTTGTATCCACAACAGACAATAAAATCATTAATTCCATGAGCAGAGTAGATCTTCATGATGTGCCAGAGAATTGGTGTCCCCCCACTTCAACCATTGGCTTTGGTTTTACAGGTGTCTCCTCGCTTAAACGAGTACCCAATCCACCAGCTAATACCACTGCTTTCATGTGCCCTCTTCGTGAATTTATGGTGAATGAAATTCACATCACCCATGCTAACGGCTGTACCCTTTCGTTTTTGTAAAGGTACTGCAATTCACATTGGGATTGTGTGAAAAATGAAGAAGATTTTTCGTAAATGCAATTTGGATGTGAGAAAACTCAGTTCATAAACATCCAAGAATTTGGTTTACCAAAAATCAGTTTTCCTACCCTACATTAATAACTCAACTTTTAGAGTATTAACAGATACTTCACCATATCCGGAATAAGACGGAAGGTATTTTAAGGCTTCTCCTAATGAAGTATTGAATATGTCCTTGAGAACTTGGCTTATTCAAGCAAAACCCGTCTTGAATAGCTCTTTCGCCTGCCTCTTACAATAAAAGTGTGGCTAAAATCTTCTTTTAATTATTTGAGTTTAAATGGTATTTATTGCGTAATGTGGCACTTGAAGTAGCTTGTATTCTAAATAACATACCAGGAAGTTTTTATATCTACCTTTTGGCAGTTGTGGAAAAATCTTTTGCGATCTGAAATCGATTGTCTAAAACTATTGGGGCTGATTTCTTACTTGTTAATAAATGTTGGATGCTGTTATTTTGTTGCTCCATTTGTTACGCCAATTTATTGATATAAATTTCTCTGCTTACTTGATTCTTTAGAAAAAGCATCAATAAAACTCAGTGGGACAAACACAAAAAAACGAGTAATTAAGAAATTACCCGTTCCTCATTAACAAAATTTGGATTGTGTAGCAATTCTATGTGCCCTAGTGAAAGCAGTTTTTAGGGAACTACTTTCACTAAGCCGTTGGAAGCTTTAGTACTACACAGCTACAGTCTTCTTGGTTACTTGAGCCAATTCGCCCTTTGTATACTTCGCTGCGTACTCTTCCAAAGTAACCTGCTTAATCTTGCTTGCATTACCAGCCGTACCAAAGGCGACGTAACGTTCAGCGCAGACTTTCTGCATGTATTTGATGGAAGGCTTCAGGAAGTGGCGGGGTCAAATTCTTTGGGATTCTTTGCCAGTGCTTCTCTAACAGCAGCCGTAATCGCCAAGCGGTTATCGGTATCGATATTAACTTTGCGAACTCCGCTCTTGATGCCCTTTTGAATCTCCTCAACGGGCACGCCATAGGTTTCAGGAATCGTTCCGCCATATTGGTTGATCAGATCAATCAGATCTTGAGGAACAGAAGAAGAACCGTGCATGACCAAGTGGGTATTGGGTAAGCGGCGATGAATTTCTTCAATGCGGCTGATTGCGAGAATTTCACCCGTTGGCTTACGGGTAAATTTGTAAGCACCATGGCTGGTTCCGATCGCAACTGCTAGGGCATCAACTTGAGTTTGTTCTACAAAATCAACTGCTTCATCGGGGTCAGTCAGCAATTGATCGTGGGAGAGGGTGCCCTCAAACCCGTGACCATCTTCTTTATCGCCCTTTCCAGTTTCCAAAGAACCCAGGCAGCCCAACTCACCTTCGACGCTCACGCCAATTGCGTGAGCAACTTTACCACTTCCCTGGTTGTGTTGACATTGTATTCAAAGCTTGCAGGTGTCTTGGCATCTGCTTCTAAGGAACCGTCCATCATGACGCTGCTGAAGCCATTCTTCATGGCAGAGTAGCAGGTTGCAGGCTCATTTCCATGATCCTGGTGCATCACGATGGGAATGTGGGGGTAGGTTTCGATCGCAGCCAGAATCAGGTGGCGGAGGAAGTTTTCGCCAGCGTAGGAACGAGCACCCCGAGAAGCCTGCAAAATCACAGGGCTGTCAGTTTCTTCCGCAGCCCTCATGATTGCTTGGATCTGCTCCATGTTGTTTACGTTGTAAGCGGGGATGCCGTAACCATTTTCCGCCGCGTGATCAAGCAGCAGCCGCATAGGTACGAGCGCCATAAACAGTCCTCCTGGTTATTTGTGGTCAGCTTAATGATAGACAAGACTAATTCTTAGGATAATCCTAAGATACTTTTCGCCCTACGGGCAGGGGTAAAGGATCGTTTGAGCTAATTAATAGGCAAAAATAACTATTTAATTTTCTTATGAATTAAGGACTAGGTGGTGAGGAGTAGGTGGCAGGTAATACGATGAATGACAAGCTGAGAGCGCTCTTAGTTCCTCCTGTCACTCCTAGCTATCGCTTGTTGTCTAATCCCTATCATTCATCACCTGATACCTACCACCTTTTCTATGGCTCACAAACGTTTAATTATTGAGATGGGCATGGGGATTGACCAGCATGGTCAAGAGCCAACCGTAGCGGCTGCCAGAGCAGTACGAAATGCGATCGCCCACAACGCTTTGCCGGGTGTCTGGGAAGTGGCAGGGTTAAGCGATCCCGACCAAATGATTGTAGAAGTTCAGGTGGCCGTTCCTTATCCGGAGCAGGTACGGGAGGCAGAAGTACTAGCCGTTTTGCCGTTTGGGCGCAAAAGCCTAAGAGTTGAATCTGGAGGCATGATAGTCCAGGGACGAGCAATCGCCTCCCTTAATGACAGAAATGACGAAATGCTAGTCGCTGTTGCGGCTGTAACGGTCTCAATAGAAACCAATAGTTAACCTTTCTATAGCAGTTCCAAACTAGTTGTGAGATTGAGAGTCTTTGTGAAAAAGGATTCCGGTAGAGCCTTTCTTACAATCATTTAGAATTGCTACATTCTCTAAATATGGGTCGCCCGGGATTCGAACCCGAGACCAATCGGTTAAAAGCCGAGTGCTCTACCGCTGAGCTAGCGACCCTCGTATTGGCTGTTCAAGCGCCGTTACTAACGGTAACACAAATTGAGCAAAGCCTGGAAGATTTTTCTTGTTGAACTTGCGTTAATGCTGAAAATTGCCCACTAGAAAGGGTTATTAACCAAAGAGTAACTCAAAGAATCCGCCCATCTTCTTTAAGTCACGAAATTAAGCTTCTATAATTGGACGTGAACATCCTTTAAGTTGAGAAAGAACTCTTGTAACAGATCGTAATATTTTTAATTTTGCGCTAAAATGTTTGTCAGCGTCATCTGGGCGATTGCAGTTGTTGTTATCCGTTAGGTTTTTTGCCACGGGGTTTGGGCGAGGGAATAATCCGTCGCATGAGCGATCGCTACAGTTTAACAGCTGGTTAAATTTTTTCACTCGTCAAACTCGGATTTCATGGGCAATAAGCCGACAATTGCTGTCACTCATTTGGGCTGCGAGAAGAATCGAATTGACACTGAACACATGCTTGGGCTTCTTGTTCAAGCGGGCTATCAGGTCGATTCCGATGAAGAATTCGCCGATTACGTTATTGTCAACACCTGTAGCTTTATTCAGGCGGCCCGAGAAGAATCGGTTCGCGCACTGGTAGAGTTGGCGGAAGCAAACAAGAAAATTGTGATTACTGGCTGTATGGCTCAGCACTTCCAGGAAGAACTTCTGGAAGAGTTGCCTGAAGCTGTTGCTCTGGTTGGCACAGGGGATTATCACAAAATTGTTGAAGTGGTTGAACGGGCAGAAGCTGGAGAGCGTGTTAAAGAGGTTTCTTCAGAACCTACCTATATTGCAGACGAAACTACTCCACGCTACCGAACAACAACGGAGGGTGTAGCTTACCTCAGAATTGCAGAAGGCTGCGACTACCGCTGCGCTTTCTGCATCATTCCCCATCTGCGGGGGATCAGCGATCGCGCTCGATCGAATCCATTGTGGCGGAGGCAAAACAGCTTGCGTCTGAAGGGGTTCAAGAAATCATTTTGATTTCCCAAATTACAACCAACTACGGGTTGGACCTTTATGGGAAGCCAAAACTGGCGGAGTTGCTGCGGGCGTTGGGTGAGGTCGATGTTCCATGGATTCGCATGCATTATGCCTATCCAACAGGACTGACCCCTGATGTAATTAAGGCAATTCTGGAAACGCCAAACGTTCTGCCGTATCTAGATCTGCCGTTACAGCACTCCCATCCAGAGATCCTTCGTGCAATGAACCGTCCCTGGCAGGGTCAGGTAAACGATGCCATCATCGAGCGGATTAAAGCAGCGGTCCCAAACGCTGTCCTGCGGACAACCTTTATTGTGGGATTTCCCGGCGAAACCGAAAGCCATTTTGAACACCTACTGGAGTTTGTTCGGCGGCATGAATTCGATCACGTAGGAGTGTTTACGTTCTCGCCGGAAGAGGGAACACCCGCCTATAGTTTGCCCAACCAACTGACCCAAGCGGTAATGGATGCCCGACGAGATGCTTTGATGACTGTACAACAACCAATTTCCCTTAAGAAAAATCGAACCAGATTGGTAGGACAGTGGACGTGTTAATTGAGCAGGAAAATCCTGAAACAGGCGAACTGATAGGTCGTTCTGCTCGCTTCTCGCCCGAGGTTGACGGGTTGGTCTACGTTAAAGGCGGCGCTCGTCTGGGTTCTCTGGTTCCTGTTGTGATTACCCATGCCGACGTTTACGACCTGTATGGTCAGGTTGCAACTGCTGCAAATTTGATGCATCCCCAACGGTTAACCGTTCCCTAGCTTTCGATGAATCGACCACCATTGATTGATTGCTTCCAGCCCTCTCTGAAAGCCTCAAGCTTTTTTGTATTTAATTGACCTCAAAATCATTAGGAGACTCAATGACCCTTTCGTTCCACGGCCTCGGAATTTCTGAAACTCGTGTTCGTCATCTGGAATCTATTGGATTTACCGCTCCAACTGCTATTCAAGCGCAAGCCATTCCTCACCTGTTATCTGGACGGGATGTCGTTGGTCAAGCTCAAACCGGAACCGGTAAAACAGCCGCATTCTCTCTACCAATTCTGGAACGGATTGACGTGAGAATGTCGGTAGTGCAAGCGCTTATTTTGACACCGACCCGTGAGTTAGCCCTCCAAGTTTGCCAAGCTATTCGCACCTTTAATGACGATCGCCGCCTTCGGGTTGTCACCATCTATGGTGGACAAGCAATTGAACCTCAAATATCACGACTGCAACGGGGTGCCCAAATTGTTGTAGGCACTCCTGGACGGGTACTAGATTTGCTCAGTCGGGGTGATTTGAAGCTTAACAATCTAAGCTGGCTTGTTTTGGATGAGGCAGACGAGATGCTGAATATGGGCTTTATTCAGGATGTTGAGAAGATCTTGAATCAGGCCCCGATCGAACGGCAGACCGCGTTTTTCTCAGCAACGATGGACCCATCCATTCGTAAACTGATCACAAAATTTTTGCGATCCCCAATTACCGTTGCGATCGAACAACCGAAAGCAGCTCCAACACGCATTAATCAGGTCGCTTATCTAGTTCCTCGTGGCTGGACAAAAGCTCGCGCTCTCCTACCTATTTTGAATTGGAAGACCCTGAGTCTGCCCTGATCTTCGTTCGCACACGCAAAGCTGCTGCTGAACTGACCGGCCAACTTCAGGCGGCAGGCCACAGTGTTGATGAGTATCATGGCGATTTGAGCCAGACTCAGAGAGAACGACTTTTGTTGCGCTTCCGCCAACGCCAGGTTCGCTGGGTGGTCGCAACAGACATTGCGGCTCGCGGTATTCATGTGGATGATTTGACCCACGTCATTAATTACGACTTACCTGATAGCGTTGAGAATTACGTTCACCGCATTGGTCGTACAGGGCGGGCTGGTAAAGAAGGAACCGCAATCTCCATCATTCACCCCTTGATCGTCGAAAACTGCGGGAAATTGAAAATCATGTGCGTCAACGGTTGGAAATTGTTTCCATTCCCACCCGCGCTCAGATTGAGGCCCGTCAATTAGAGAAGCTCCAAGCGCAGATTCGGGAAGCATTGGTGGGTGAACGCATGGCATCCTTCTTGCCGATCGTGGCACAGCTTGCGGAGGAATACGAGCCACACGCAATCGCCGCAGCCGCTTTGCAAATGGCCTATGATCAAACTCGTCCTGCCTGGATGCGGTCCAATCATGAACCCGCCGAGGAGTTACCTTCAGGAACTCCCAAACCAAAACCCGTTAAGCGGATCAAACGGGCAGAGATGTCTGATAATCCAATCTCTCGGGCAGCCGATCGGTAATCCCTATCGTTCACACTCAAGTTCCATGTCAGCAGAGCCTAACTTGAACTGGTTCAGATGGTAGGAAGGCCGATCCTTCCTGCCAAGCTCTTCTGGAATTGGAGGAAGTTAGCTCTGGCGTACAACAATTTGGAGGGGTTAGCATAGAGGTCTTGAATATTTTTTTCTAGAAAGCAATTTTTAGAATTAGAGTTGCTTTAAGAGTTTTGCGCTTAGACTATCTGGCAAGATCCTCATGAATTTGACCGTTGGTACGGCTCTGCAAAATGGCAAGTATCTTCTTGGCAGCGTCTTGGGCCAGGGTGAGCTGAGTATAACCTTACAGGCAACGCAGGCCTATCTCAATCAAACCGTTGTTCTAAAAACGCTCCGGCCTGAACTCCAAGGTCAAACCGACATTGCGTCCTTAAAACAACGGTTTATTGAAGAATCCAGACGATTTGCTCAATGTCAGCATCCTGGTTTAGTCAGGGTAGTTGATTTATTTGTTGACTCAGGCTTGCCCTTCGCAGCAATGGATTTTGTTGCGGGTCAATCTCTTTCAGATCTGGTTCTGTCCCAAGGGGCGATGTCAGAAGCTCAGGCCGTCCAATATATTCGGCAGGCAGGATCCGCCTTAAGCGTCATTCACCGAAATGGTTTGTTTCATCAGAACGTGAATCCAGACAACCTGATTCGTCCACGGGGATCTAATGTTGTTGTTTTAGTGGATTACGGGATTGTTCACCAGACGGTGAAGGGAACTGGAGATTCCCAAACCGTTGAGGATTGTTACGCTGCGATCGAGCAGTTTCAGCCTCAAACCAAACCTTCAGCTTCCACTGATATCTATGCTCTAGCTGGAGCTTTATACTTTCTGCTGACTGGAAAGAATCCTGTAGCCGCACCATTGCGTGAGCACACTTCTTTGCCGTCACCGCGCCAACTTAAGCCACAGCTTAGTCCAGCCGTTGAGACAGCCATTCTGAATGGCTTGGATATGAATGCCCAATCCCGTCCTCAAACGGTTGCGGCATGGTTTGCTCAACTCCCTGGAAATGAGCTTTTACCCCCGTCGATGAATTTTCGACTCAGCAAAGCACCTCTGCAACAACAGTCCAACTACCATCACAGCAGGCGGTTAATTCAAACGGCTCTAAAACAATCCCCAATGCGGTACCAGCTACTTCCCAGATTCCAATAACCCGACCAATCCAACCGCAACGAGCGGGTGTTTCCCCTTCAGTCAAGAGAAGCCGATTCCCGAAGGGGATCGTCGCAACAGCGGCCATTTCAGGTGCTATAGGCTTGGGTTTAGGTCTAGCATTGCGCTTTAGTGCAGCGTCTGGAATTGGTCCCCGAATTTTCCATACTCAGCAATCCTTTCCGCCGTTAAGCGATTGGCCTGGCTCCGCTAAACCTGTCGATACGCCCCCGTTCCCCTGCCGCCGCCTCCACCCGTGAAGCAAAATCCGGAACCCTCTCTTCGGTTTAAATCTGCGCCATCTCCCCCTCCTATTCCGCCGTCTCCTGAGCTACGGCCTTCTACTGAACCAACCCCTGAAGCAACTCCCACTCCTAAGGTTTCCGTTCCTGAGATTTCCCCACCTACCCCTTCTCCCATTCCTCAGGAAACAAGTTCTCCTCAATCCGTTCCTTCCCTGAAACGCAACCCTCTGTACCTGCAAACCCACAGGCATCTCCTTCTACAAAGCAAAAATAGGGAAACTAAATGCTCATCGCCTTCTCGTGGTAAGGCACGTTATAATTTTGACGAAGTGTGTAGCAATGTTTCATGAGTAACCCTCTGGTTCATGCCTTTTTTGTTGGTAGGGCGCTATCTGAAGCGGTCTACAGTCAGGTGGAAGGTGCGCTAACCGATACCTTGAGTGAGCTTGGCAAACTTGATGCAGAACTGCGTGAGCGTCTGCGTCTTTTTACTGAAGAAGTAATTGAGCGGGCTAATCGAGCAGAAGAAGAGGCGATGCGAGATCGTAGTGGTAACACGGTCACGCTAAGCACTCAGTCGGTTGACTTGCAGGCCACGATTGACGAGCTGCGAGCAGAAATCGCTCAGCTTCGAACAGAGCTTAAGCGCTACCGTAGTAGTAGTGCTCTATAGTTTTCGTTAGACATCTCTCTTTTGTGCAGTAGGGATGGAGCTTAGAGAGTTGATTCTTATCTATGAGGGTCAATTTTTCTTGGCATCGGTTAAACCGTTGATTTATCAATCACCTTTAGCAACGATTCAGGAATTTGAGTGTCTGTTTCTTCTCGCGACTCCAACTCCCCTAATCAATCTAAGGATCCCTTAGAACGGTCCAACGGACATTCTGAAGGTCCAGATAAGCATGCTAATAGCTCATGGGACAAGTACCCTGACCATATTGGGGAGAGGGTGCTTTTAGTCAGACGGAAAACGGTTCTAACTGTTCTTTTTCTTTAGAAGATCAGGAAGAGATTGAAGAACCTTATCTTCAAACTCAAATTTCCTTAGAGGAAGCTGTCTCCCACCGCTATGAGCAGTCTTTACAAAAGAAAGACTGGTCTACACCGGAACCAATGAGCGTGGAGCGCCCGAAGCAAAAGTCTTACAGCGGCAAAGCCTACCGTTGGAATCGGGAGAATTACTCTCGGCACCGTCGTTTTCTAGACATCTGGGGATTTGTTCTAACCCTACTGTTTGTTCAGTGGCTTTACAACAAACCGTGGAGCTATGTAGGAGGTGTAACGGATGCGAAACGTCAGATACGCCGCCGGGCGATCGCAGTATGGATTCGCGAAACGCTGCTAGATTTGGGACCCACTTTCATCAAGGTGGGGCAGCTATTTTCAACACGCGCTGACTTATTTCCAACGGAATACGTTGAGGAACTTTCTAAGCTACAGGATAAGGTGCCTGCTTTTGGCTACGAGCAGGTGCGAACGATCGTCGAGCAGGATTTAGGCAAGCCGATTCAAACCCTTTACCACAGTTTTGATCCGATTCCGATGGCAGCTGCTAGCCTGGGCCAGGTCCATCGGGCCAGCTTCATTCGGGCGAAGAAGTTGTTGTTAAAGTGCAGCGCCCCGGATTGCTGAAGCTGTTTGGGATTGATCTAACCATCTTAAAAGGGATCGCCCGTTACTTTCAAAACCATCCAGATTGGGGTAGGGGCCGGGACTGGTTGGGGATTTACGATGAATGCTGCAAAATTCTCCACGAAGAAGTTGACTATTTGAACGAAGGCCGCAACGCAGATACCTTTCGGCGGAATTTCCGGCAAGAAGCTTGGGTGCAGGTTCCCAGAGTCTACTGGCGATTCACCTCTCCCAGAGTTTTGACTTTGGAATATCTTCCTGGCATCAAGATTAGCCATTATGAAGCGTTGGAAGCGGCTGGGTTAGACCGTAAATCCCTGGCTCAGATGGGCGCACGCGCCTACCTGCATCAGCTTCTGAATGATGGGTTCTTTCATGCAGACCCCCATCCTGGAAATATTGCGGCCAGTCCCGATGGGACCCTGATTTTCTACGATTTTGGCATGATGGGTCAGGTCAAGCTCGTAACGCGCCAGAAGCTTTTGGAGACATTCTTTGGCATTGCCCAAAAAGACGCTGATCGGGTTGTGCGATCGTTGGTTGACCTGGGTGCATTGGCTCCGGTAGATGATATGGGTCCGGTGCGTCGGTCTGTCCAGTTTATGCTGGACAATTTTATGGACAAGCCCTTTGAAAATCAGTCCGTTAGCGAGATCAGCGACGACCTTTATGAAATTGCTTACGGACAGCCCTTTCGGTTTCCAGCCACGTTTACATTTGTAATGCGAGCATTTTCCACCCTGGAAGGGGTTGGCAAGGGACTGGATCCAGAGTTTAACTTTATGGAGGTTGCAAAGCCATTTGCAATGCAGATTATGGCAAACGGAAATCCTTCTTCAGAAGCAGGCAGTATTTTAGGAGAGTTGAGCCGTCAGGCAGCTCAAGTAAGTACTACAGCGCTGGGATTACCACGTCGCATTGAGGAAACCCTTGACAAACTTGAGCGGGGTGACCTGCGGGTTCGGGTGCGCTCGATCGAAACCGATCGGATCCTCCGCCGCATGAGTGGCGTTAATATGGGAACTAACTACACACTTTTGGTGTGTACATTTACCCTATCGGCTACAATCATTCTGGCGACTGGTCATGGTCTGTGGGCATTGATTCCAGCGGTAGCAGCGATTATTGTTGCGATCGCCTTGATCCGGCTCCTCATTCGCCTGGAACGTTCAGAACGAACTCCCTAATTTATAGACTCGCACTGTAAACTACAGGTAATCTAGCTTGCATCAGTTGCCGAAAAAGGGCAGCCAATTTATGAAACGTCTATTTACGGGTCTCACCGATGTAGAAACCCTTCGCTCCGTTAACCAGGATGCCTACTATATTGATCCGGATGGGCGCTTTTTTATTGTGGCCGACGGAATGGGAGGACATGCGGGGGGCAGGAGGCAAGCCGCCTTGCAACACGAACAATTCAAGATTATCTGTTGGATCACTGGCATTCGGTAGAATCATCCGAAGTTCTGCTGGAAGGGGCTTTTTGGCTGCGAACCGGGCAATTTTGCAGGATCAACGCCGCCATCCTGAACGGTCTGATATGGGCACAACCGCTGTTGTCGTCATTTTTCGAGAAGAACAGCAACCCTGGTGCGCCCACACAGGTGATTCCCGACTGTACCGACTGCGGGGAGCTAAGCTCGAACAAATTACCGAGGATCATACCCTGGTAGCCCGTCTGATGAAATTTGGCGAGATTACGCCCGATCAGGCAAGGGTTCATCCATTGAGGCATGTGCTGGCTCAGTGTCTTGGGCGCGAAGACTTGCAGCAAATTGATATTCAGCCGCTCCAGGTTCAATCAGGCGATCGCCTTCTGCTGTGCAGTGATGGTTTAACCGAAGAACTCTCAGATCAACTAATTGCGTCCCACCTGAAATCTATCCGGGCCTGCGAAAAAGCTGCCGCTGCCCTAATTAACGCCGCCAAAGACCGGGGCGGACGGGACAATATTACAGTAGTGATTGTGGCGATCGACGGTCTGAATCGGAGTGATAGTTAGCTGTTGCTTAGTTAGGCAGTACCAAGGGTTAAGTGCAAGGCAAAGAACTCCACCTGGTCCTGAAATAAATCGTTAGCAATTAATCTCCTGGTTCCACGATGTTATTTGTGGGGGAATATCTTCTGGAGGAGGGAGAATATTCGGGTTAGGAACAGGTTCAAGATTGGTCGGATAGGTCTCAGTCCTGGAGATACGCAACGCAACCAGGGCGCTTTTGATGATGACGGCGATCGGCACTGCAATAATAACGCCCAACAGCCCACCAACTCTCGCTCCAGCCAGGATCGAGAGCAATACCCAGAATGGATTGAGTCCTGTCACTCTGCCCAGAATTCGGGGTGCAATCAGGTTCTCAAAAATTTGTTGGACCAGAACGCAGGCAAGTAACACCTTTAGCCCCAGTGCAAAATCTCGCAGAACAACCAGCAGCGTGACCAAGACGATGCCCACTGTGCCCCCAAAGGGAATGAGCGCCATTGTGCCAATCATCAGGCCAAACAACAGCCCAAAGGGAACTCCCAACAGGAGGAACACGATCGTCAGCGTTACCCCCAGGCTGCTTGCCATAATAAACTGCCCCAGGAAAAATTCTGAAAGCTGAGGCGCAACGTTTGGGAAAATGGTGCACGTATTTCTGCGGGAAACCAATCGATCAGGCTATTCCAAACCCGATCGCCATGCTGAATCAGATAGAACGAGAGCACGATGGTCAGCAGAAAGTCAAGCAAACTGGTAAATGTGAGTCCTGCGATGCTCAATGCACTCTTGCCTAAGCCCTGCAGCTGAGTTTTAAGCGGATCATTAATTTGCTGGGCCAGAGTGTCTGGGTCTAAGGGTAAACCAGAGTTTCTGAACTGATCACTCAAACTTGTTAATTGATGTTTTCCAGAATCGATCCAGCGGGGTAAGGAATTTACCAACTGTTCGGCCTGATGAAGGGCCATCGGAAGCAGCGTTACACCCAAGGCCACCACAATCGACACGGCTAACAGGAATACGATGATTGCTGCTCTACCCCGTTTAGCCCCTCGCTTCTCCATAAAACTAATCGGGTAGTTCAGCAGAAACGCAAACAGGGATGCCCCAACTAGAACCACAACGAGGGAATGAAAGTACTCTACGATCGCCGCGATCGCCCACGCATTCAGCACTAGTAGGGGAGCTGCCAAAAGAATGAGTAGAAGTTTTGCCAAGGGAGGAAACATTCCCCAAAAATTCAGCAGCTTTCCCTTTTCATAGATGGATTTTTATTTAAGTGAATGCATGAAGAAATAGAAGTGGTGAATGATAAAAGAGTCAATAATCACAGATTTAAACACTTTCTTGAGCCTTTAACAGGAATTGCATCTCCTACCTCTGGCTGTTGGTCCAATTCCTGGCTTTACCCTCATTCTTCATCCTTCCCCACAGTCGGTTTGTTGGGACAGGGAACTATCGATAATTTGTAAACTGCAATGCAACGGGAAAATCTTCCTGCTTCAAGCGCTGAATCACGGCTTGCAGTTCATCTTTGACTTCGCATTAACCCGCACCGCATCACCCTGAATTGAAGCCTGCACCTTCTTGAACTCGTCCCGAATCAGTTTGCTAATTTGCTTGGCAATATCCTGGCTAATGCCCTTCTTTAGAGTAATTTCCTGCCGGACCCGATTACCGCTGGCAGATTCTACTTTGCCATAGTCAAAGATTTTCAGGGACAGGTTGCGTTTTGCTGCTTTCGTTTGTAACAGCGTGTGGACAGCATCTAGGGTAAATTCGCTGTCCGTATTCACTGTAATGGTCTGTTCGCCCAGTTCCAGGGTTGTTTTTGTGTCTTTGAGGTCATAGCGGCTTTGAATCTCACGATTCGTTTGGTCCAGGGCATTGACCAACTCTTGACGATCAAAGTCACTGACGATATCGAAGGAAAAGGTTGCAGCCATAGAAAAATCGCTAAACAGTCAATTCAAAAGTGTACCTGACAAGGTAATGATGCGCGACGCTAGCCGTCTTGTTGACACCACCAAAATCATTATGATTTGGGCATTACCAATTCAACTTAAAGCCAATTAGATTAAAGCCATTTTCATACTCTATCGCATCCCCTCAAACCGTCCTAAAAGGTTGGACGGGGACGGGTGATATTCACTTGCCAAACGGCTTTTACGGTTGAAATCAGCTCTCGTAAGGAACAGGGGACCATAATCCACGCCCCGTAGGTTTCCCAATCTGGGGTTCCCAGCCCCAGTGCATCAATTCCTAGTTGTCTGCATGTGTAAATAGCACGAGGTAGATGGTAACGCTGGGTAACGAGGACTGCGTGGGTAATTGTACTGACTTCGTCATAGTCGTGGGTACTGTTGTCTCCTGTCATTAAAAGCTTACGGATTTTTCCTTGACGGTAAAGTTCAACCGTTCCATTCACCCGATCGGCCAGCATGGGAGACGGCGTGCCGTCAGCGTAAACTCCTGCACCAAACACCACCGCAACGGGTTTTGCCGGAACGCTTTCTGCCTGAGCGTAGCGATCGGCTTTAGTTGCCGCATCTACAAAACTTTTTAGCAACAGCGGTATCAGTAGGGTGGTGCATCCTAGCGCTAGCAATATCAGGTGTCGTGGGAGAATCCGGTTGTTTCGAATAAATTTCACGGTTTCAGGTGGTGTGGAGCGCTATCAGAGGGGTGGTCTACTTGAGCAGCTTCTACACGGCGATCGTCCTTATTTCCGAAAAAGCTTCACTTTGAAAGCAGACAGAATTGCAGAAATTTCCAACCTGATTAAACTAAAGGCTAGGGGTTTACACGGTTGTTCAATCTACGCGAAATCTCCCCGTCGTGAGATTGGCAACCGTGAATCCCACAAGTCCAACCTACTGATTCAGGAAGTTAATCAGGAAATAAATCATGAGGAAATTTTTTTGGGTAAGCTGCTCGCTTTTCATAGTGACAGCGCTAGGCAGCGTACCTGCTCAAGCGCAGAACTCATCGCCTGGTTCTCCATCATCGGCTCCATCATCAGCTCCATCATCGACCCCATCCAAGGCCCCATCGACGGCTCCTTCTTCTCAACAACAAGTTAGCCCGGAGGAGTTGAAAAAGTTTGTTGGCGCGTTGAAGAATATTCTGGTTATTGCTCAGGATTCAGAAACCCAAATGACCCAGGTTATTCAGAAGCAAGGGTTAACACCCTCCCGATTTAACGAGATATATCTGGCTAAGAAGAACCCTTCTGCAAAGCCTGCAAATCAGATTACTCCAAAGGAAGAGCAAAGTTATCAGCAGGTTATTCCTCAGCTAACTAAGATCCAGGAGGATGCGCAATCTAAGCGGGACAAGGCAATTCAAGCGCAGGGTATGCAAATTCCACGGTTTGAACAGATCCTCACGATTGCCCAGAAGAGCTGAACTGCGGCAAGAGATCCGGAAGATGATTCAGTCTAATTAAGTAGAAAACACGGAAAACTGAGCAATTTTCGTGGGTAGTCCGTAGTTAGTCGTGTTACAACGAACCGCTAACTACGGACTATTATTATGCTTTCCTGGTACAAACTGGCGTATGGCTGAGTGTGTGGATTAAGCTTTTTCTAGCTGAAATTTAGGATTGTTGGCAGTTTTCCGATTGAGCCAGAATAGTGGTGTTAAATGTAACAGGGGGCGATCGCACCAAAATTGTCTCCCATCCGTTGATATTATTTCCCTAACCATGCGCTATCTGATTTCTCAGCGTTCTAGAACTGACCATCAAGCAAATTGGATTGGATCTTTACGAACCTGTTGTTTTTCGGCGTGGTTAGGGATCACCGTTGGAGGTGTTGGCTGGCTGCTGCCGGGAATGACAGGCTCCAGCGTTGCGGCAGAACGCATTTATGTGTCGTACAGCGTTTTGGAGCGCTCAGTTTCAGTTAAGTCGCTAGAAACTTACGCGAAGCAGGGAAAGATTCTTGATGAAGATCTGGCTGTTTATGCCCAATACGCCAACTTAAAGGATTTGGAGCAACTGCGGTCGGCGCTGACTTCAAAGGCTGATGTTGGTCCTGTCGCTATTTCACAATTTCTCTACAGCTACCAGGGAGAAGCGTTACTTAAGCGGCTGGGACAGGTGATTCAGACAGAATCGCGTCAATCAGACTTTAGGGCTATTCGGGCTGCACTGATTGGGGCTTCCGTTGACCCAGAGGGGCTGACGCCATTGAATTTTCTCCGCAAATTTCCCACCCGTGGCATTCGGGTAGATGTGGAGAGGAGCCTGGAGATTGTGTCTTCCCTGGAAAAACTGGTGAATCAAACAAAACGGGCAACGGCTGCTGTTTTTGGGCAATCAACCCTAGAAATGAGTGGGGAAGAAAAAACGGCTAAGCGTTTGTCAGAAGATCTGCGATCGGCAGGCCCATTTAGATGGCAAAAGCTAAAAGACCCCTTATATCTAACCGATTCTAGCCGCATCAGTACTCCCGTTTCTCCTGTTATAGCAAGAATGCAGCCGCTGCCTCGATCAACGGAATCGCCAGCCCCTCAAGTGTCTGGACGACAGATTCCTGTTGATGTTTATTTGCCAAATCCAGGTCAGGCAAAATTGCCTAAAACGCTTCCGGTTATCGTCATCTCCCACGGCTTAGGTTCCGATCGCAGTACCTTTGCTTATATTGCGCGGCATTTGGCTTCCTATGGTTTTGCGGTCCTGGTTCCCGAACATCCTGGCAGTAATTCACGGCAAATCGAGGCCCTGTTGAGTGGAGTTGCAAACGAATTAGCAGAACCAGCGGAGTTTCTCGATCGGCCACTGGATATTACGTTCCTGTTGAATGCTGTGGAGGCGGAGGCGAAAAAACAAGCGTCTTTGAAGGGGCGATTGAATCTGAACCAGGTAGGCGTGATCGGTCAATCGTTTGGTGCCTACACGGCGCTGGCAGTGGGAGGAGCACCCGTCAACATTCAGGAACTGCAATCGGACTGTCGGAATCAAGAAAATACGTTGAACCTGTCTTTACTTCTCCAGTGTCGAGCGCTTCTCTTGAAGCAAACCGAAACCAACCTGCACGATAGCCGGGTAAAAGCAGTTATTGCCCTAAACCCATTTATTAGCGCTGTATTTGGACCAGCCAGCATTAATCAAGTTAAAATCCCAACCATGATCCTTTCGGGGAATGGAGACACGGTTGCTCCAGCACTCCTCGAACAAATTCAACCATTTACTGAATTCGCTCCCCGAGATAAGTATTTGGTGCTGGTTGATGGGGAACTCATTTCTCCTTCTTGGATGTAAAAAACCAGGGTGGAAGTGTTGTTCCGTTGCCAGTGGAGGTGGCTGGTCGTAATCCGTTGATTGCTCGTCGCTATGTCGATGCTCTCAGCGTAGCCTTCTTTAAGACATACCTGGCAAATCAGCCCAGCTATCGATCGTATTTAACAGCTTCCTATGCCAGCGATATTAGTGAACGTTCTATGCCAATCAGTCTGATTCGGAAGTTGGGAGCTGACCAGTTGGCTAGAGCACTGAACCAGGATCAAGCGCTCATCTCCAGCATGCGTTGAATCGGTTTCAAAGCAGCAATGCGGGTTGCTTCAGGCAAGGTAATTTCTGGTGCTTGATCCTTCATGCAGGAGTACAGTTTCTCCAATGTATTCAGGCGCATATGGGGACATTCATTACAGGCACAGTTGTTAAAGGGAGGAGCGGGAATAAACTGCTTTTGGGGAGCAACTTTCTGCATCTGGTGAATAATTCCCGGTTCCGTTGCAACGATAAACGCTTGACTAGAACTGAGTTGAATGTACTTCAGCAAGGCTGTTGTAGAGCCAATGTAGTTGGCATGACGTAAAACCGCTGGTTCGCATTCGGGATGGGCGATCGTTTCTGCTTCTGGGTATTGGATCGTTAGCTGCACCATTTTCTTTTCTGAGAACGTTTCATGAACGATACAGCTTCCCTGCCACAGCAGCATCTCCCGTCCAGTTTTTGCATCACGTACTTGCCCAGGTTTCGATCGGGCGCAAAAATGATGGGTTGATTAGCTGGAACCTGCTCGACAATCTGCACCGCATTCGCGCTGGTACAGATGATATCGCTCATTGCCTTGATGTCCGCAGTGCAATTTATGTAGGAAATTACCAAATGATCTGGATGTTTTGCTTTAAACTCAGCGAAGGCAGCAGGGGGACAGCTATCTGCAAGCGAGCAACCTGCTGCTAAGTCGGGAAGCAAAACTAGCTTGTTTGGGTTCAAGATTTTAGCGGTCTCTGCCATGAAATGAACCCCGGCAAAGACAATTACATCTGCCTCTGTCTTTGCCGCCTGCTGAGACAAACCCAGTGAATCGCCGATGTAGTCGGCAATGTCTTGAATATCTGGCTCCTGATAATAGTGGGCCAGGATGACCGCGTTCAGCTCTTTCTTGAGTTGGACAATCGCTTCAAACAAATCGATCGGTCGGTCAGCCTTGGGAGAAGGAAGGGTACTTACAAACACGGTAATAACCAAAGAGAGAATTCAACTTCAAAAATTATAGTTCATTTCACCAAAACTTGTAAGCTGCTTTGAAGGATGATTTACCAAAATTTGTTGATTACGATACTTAGGAGGCGGGAGTTGGGAGTCGAAAATTCACAGACTTTAAAGCACTGCAGAGCTGCAGAGGGCGCAGAGGTTTTGTGACGTTCCTATCTGGTGGCGAAGTTTGGAGATTCTTTCAGATCCATTCTTTAAAATCTGAAGGTTCAATCCAGCAGGGGTGATTATGGACGTGAAAGCGTTGCGGCTGATGCCGAATGCCGATTTGAAGGACAGTTTGTGGGAGTTTACCAATGCAAATGAGATTTGGGCAGGATTTATTCTAACGACTGTGGGTAGCCTCAAGCGGGCGGCTATCCGTTTTGCTGGAAAATCCACTGAACAGATCTTTGAGGGGGAATTCGAAATCGTTTCTCTCGTCGGCACACTTTCGCTAGATGGACTTCATCTACACATATCGATTTCAGATTCGGAGGAAGGACGATCGGCGGTCATCTAAGCAACGGCAGCATCGTTCGCACTACCGCAGAAATCATCATTGGCGAAAGTAAGACCCATCGGTTTTCAAGAATTGTTGATGAGCAGACGGGGTACAAGGAATTGAGAATTGAGAATTAAGAATTTTGAATGACGTCTAAGTGATTGAACTGAAGAGGCTTGGCATTCGGGCAACATTTCGTGGGTTAGCAGCACGTCTATCTGCCGAATGCCGAACCCATACCAAGGTTTGGACATTCCATACAAAGCGTGAATTAGGAAGCTTAAGCTAAGACCCCTTATTTTTCATTCTCAATTCTTCGTTCCCAGTTGCTCCACTTCGCTGTGGGCTTTGAGGAGTGCTGCTAGTTGATGGCGCATAACGATACTGGGTTTGTCTGATGCCATATGTTGCTCTTTGCTGATGCTGAGCGGCACATCGTAATCGGTACCCTCTAGAATAGCGCGGTCTTCCAAAGTGACGGCGCGATCGAAGGCAATGACGCTTTCAGCCGTGGCTTCTGCTTCGGTGTCGTTGCGTAAACAGAACTGAACGATTTGGGAGGAGGAATCGTCGATCGGGGTTGCGGCGGTAAAAATCAGGTGAGTTAGCCCGTTAGGATAGGTAATTTTGAGTGTACGGATGAAGGGCATAAACCAGGTGCCCTCGCTGATACGGACAGTTCTGGTTTCCTCCATCTGCAAGTTTTGCTTTTGGATGGTGTTGTTAAAGATGGGTAAAACGTATTTCATTCGGAAGCCGAATTCCGTTTCTTCAAAGGAATCGGCTGGGGAGGGACGGGTTCCTGCTCGACGCCAAACGTGTTTGAGTGGACGAAGTGCGGATGGGCATTATCGAAGGAGTTTTCCATCAGTCGCAGTCCGGCGCAGCGCCACGTTTCGTAAAATTCGTGGATTTGGCGAAACTGGGGATCTACTGTCTCAGGAATCTCAGGAATTGGTAGAAGTGGTTCCTCCAAACAGACCCAGATATAGCCGTATCGTTCCTGGCAGTGGTAGGCATCCACTCGATAGGTCCGGGAATCAGGTCATGGGTAAGTTGGGGAACCTTCACACAAGCCCCAGATCCGTTGAACGACCAACCATGATAGGGGCAGCGAATGTTACCATCAATGACCTTGCCTTGGGACAACCGAGCAGACCGATGACAGCAGCGATCGCGCACAGCCGCAGGGACTCCTGACTCGTTCAGCCATAGGACAATTTTTTCGCCCAGTAGCTCAAATGGCTTTGGTCCTTCCTCAAGGTGGGACACAGGTATTACAGGATACCAGAAGCGCCTTAATACAGGTTGTTGAGTGACTAGCATTAAATGATCTCGGAACTATTAATCGTTCAGCTTAATTGGCAATGTGCTAGCAAGTTGTGTCACATCAAACGCCTCAAGTATTTGAACCACAGGACTTGGCAAGTTACGAAGGAGGGAAATAATCGGTAAAAATAGAATATTCCTGAACCTGTGAGAAGGAGTGTTCCATGCTTCCTTTGTAGGTGTGCCCCGGATGATCGCCCGTAGCATGAGCGCCTACCGAGAGGTGTTTTGTCGAGCGGCAGGGTTTGAGCATGTGAGTCGCTACATCAGTGGGCTGTTGCTAAGTGAGAACAAGACGTTGCAAGGGATAGCCGCACAACAGGTATACCCGGAAGGGGAAGCGGTGAGCCGACGGGCAATGCACGCAGCCGTGTTTGAAGCGGGGTGGGATAGTGAAGCCTTGATGCAGCAGCATCGCGCCGTTGTGGGCAAAAGACATCAGGGACGAGGGCGTGAAGTGATTAGCCTGGACTGGACGCTCTTGCACCATGAAGATGGGTTTGAGATTTATGGAGTGAAACGCTCTAAGTTGCATCGCGCAGTCGTTCTTGGGGCAAGCGGCTTGTGAGGGCAAAAAATCAGAGAGATTTATGTTTGCAAAGGAAAAGCAAACGGTGGGACAACGGCTCTACAGCTTGACCCGTGAAGCTTATCAGCAGATGCTTGAACTCGTTGAGGCGCTATTTGCTCAGGGACGCACTTGTGAGCAAGTACTGGAGGTGATCATGCCTGCTTGAAAAGCTGACATCTTATTCTCCTTTAGTAACATTCCAAGTCCTGTACCCTTCATTATTCGGTGGTACCAAAGTCGTAAGGATTTTGGAGCTGTTAACGATGGCGGCTAACGCCGCGCATCGTTACCTTTTAGGTCTACCCGTCATTCTTGGTTTAATTGGCTCTCCTACTCTGCTGCTCATCCCATTATTCTGGTACCACACGCATAGGAGTAGGGTTGCCTTCTGGCGGTTGCTTGAAACAGTACCGATTTCGACTTTGGTGGTGCTGATTTTTCAATTGTTGCCTTCTGGCGGTTGCTTGAAACCCAACAGACTCGCTTCTATTTGGAAATTTCAGCCTTATTTTCCACTCGTGTCATGAAAGCAAATCCTACCAAGCTACCTAGGAGGTTCATCATCATATCATAGATAGTGTCAATGTAGAACCATGCAAATCTAGCCTGGTCGATCGGATTTTGTTGGCCCCTCGAAAAATACTCCAGAAACTCATTCAAATTGCCCAAAAGCAAACAAAACCAACAACGAAAAGCAAGCTTTGCCAGATTTCCAGGCGTTTCCAGATTTGTGAAATTAACGGTAGAAATAGAAGCGTCAGTGCTGTAGCCCAACAAAAATGTTCTAACCGATTAACCAAGATCCAGGAATCCGGAATTAAATGGTTCACCTGCATCCACTGAACCCCTGTCTCAGCCACGGGATAAAGCAGCAGGGTTGTCAAGTATATCCGGCGCTCCTCTTCAGATAGGCGTGATTCAAGGCCCGTCAGCCGAAAGAGAAAGAAGAAGCTAAATAACGTACCGACCATTAACCCCCAGCCAAAGAAAAGTGTAAAAGAAAGTAGAACCAAAACTGTAGCGAAAAATAGCCAGAACGGATTGGATTGAAGGAATTTAGGCATCAGATTTGGATTGTTCTTTACAACTTCAAATCTTAGACACAACCTATTCGCTATGAATTCCTGATGGAAGAGAATTCAAAGTAATGTCTTTACAGGAGCTTTAGAAAAATCGACCATCAGCAACTCCTGGATGACAAAAACAATGAACAGTCTCCAGTGAATGTTGAACAGGAGCAATCTCATCTCAAACTCCTGTTTCGTCAATATGTTTGAGACCCACGTATCAGTCGAATTAAAGTATTGGTTCTGATTATTTTAATGTAGAGATATAGCTTGCCTGTCCGGATCGTGAAAACGGTTCCTAAGTGAAACCTTTCTCACAAAGCCCCTTATTTTCGCAAATCATTTGAGACTGATATCGCTACATTACTAGCTACATTTAGATGCAGTTATTTTTAGATTTCTTAATAGGGCTGACCGCAACGAGCTTGTAGGTCTGCTTCCGGCAAACCATAGTGTTGCTGCCGACAAAGAAGGACTTGGGCAATTCGCTGACGAGCATAAAAACGATGCGAAAACCAACCGATCGGAATGCCCAGTAATAAAGTTCCTAAAGCACTCCAATTAACAAACTATTAAACAAATCTCGCCGATGAATTCGCGCTCTCTCCTGGTGAGACTCAGGTGTAACTGCTGGTGTCTCTCGCATAGAAATACCTAAAAGACTATTCTTAGCAAACAAAGTAAGACTGTTAATTGCATCTACCTTATTACCGATGTTGCTATGTTTCTTCCATTAGAAAGCAATATATTCCTCCCAACTGCTCTTATCAAAAGAACCCGATTGATAGTTGTCCAAAGGCGTTCAGGATCAAATGGTTTTTAATGTAAGCTTGAAATCCTGCTGAGCGGGCTAGAGGGCTATGTTCCACCCAATTTAATCCAGAAATCACGATCGCTGGGATTTGTTCCCATATCTGGGTTAATTCATGGTTCCGCCATTGTTTTAGAAATGAGTAAGCATCACCATCTGCAAACTCAACTTCACACAAAATCAAATTAGGTCGAAAACGCTTCAACAGCGCTAGCGCTTCACAACTTGAACTCGTCGTTCAAACAACCATCCCCTGAAGCTCAAGATAATCCTTCATCAACTCCAAAAGGGCAGAGTTATTCTCGACAATCAGCGCTGTATATTTTTCCACGTCTTTCCTGTGCTTTTACCTAGTCAGAAGTAATTATGTCAACTTTTAGAACAAGCTAAATCCGCCATAACATCCTTCTGTAGGAGGAAACTCTAGAGACAATGGCTGAGAAATTGCTGAGCATTGTGTATCATCTACGACTTTATGCTGAATATAGTTCTATACTTTGTACCAGCGTCAAAACTACCCTCCAGTGCTAAAAATCCGCCAATATCTAACTCCTGGCAGAGAAATGTTTTTTACAAATCTATACGCTTTACTCGTAATGAAAAGTGATGACTTATTTCTTGTAAGTGTTTCATATTATGAATAAGAAAACGAACCTGGCTGCTATCAAAACAACAAAGGCTCTGTTGAGTGATCGCCGCTAGCAGCTTTTTGGCTTTGCCGGTACTCGCCCAGTCACCTAATCGCTCTGGCAATTCAACCATTCAATGTGTTCCTAGTTCAACTCATTCAACTCGTCAGCCCACTGGCTTAACGGCTTCAAACCTTCGAATGTACAGGAATATCCGAATCAGTCTGATCCTAGGGCGGGTGTAAACCCATCTTCTTCCGTTACGGGCACTCCATCAAACAGTGGTGATGTAACAGCAGGGACAACCTCAACTCCTGACCAAACCTCCACTCAGGGTAGTGGGCAAATGTGTAGCAAATGTCCTCCTGGAACGGTGCCTTCTAGCAAAAAACCATCACAACCCGATCGAAACATCGTACCTCGTGAGCAGGATGCGCCTGACGCAAATCAAACTCTTAGTAAGTAAAGAGCACAATATTATCTTGAGAGTCTCCAAACTGTAATGGTGTTGGAACTCTTGAAGGCAGTGGCTAACGCTGCACACTATCTCCCTACCGTGTCCATCATAACTTTATGGATACTTCCCTTGCATCAACGCTATGAAGCAAGGGAATTTTAATTAGTACCTTTAGTGCAACAGCAAGCGGACGATCTCTTAGTTTTTGCTTACCTTTCCTATAGCAGAACTTTTTTGTTTGCGGTGCCTGTGGGAACGATTTATGTGCTTCTCGTCCACCAATTTCCTACTTTCTTGTTCTATTTCTTTGGACTCTGCTAACGCTCGATCAAAGTCTTCCCTAATTTTCTTAGATTGCCTTATTAATTGACAGGGCTATTTCATTCTAAAGATTGATTTGAGTTGCTTCAAGCTGAAACCGCAACGACGTTGGGCTTGAGCCATATTGTTAAAGCCCAAGTCCCGATAGAGATTGAGTGCCAGATTTCGAGCAATTGCCCATATCTGAGGCAAGGGAACTATCCGGATTCTACAAGCATCCTCAGCTTGCGTCACATCTCGCACATAATGCACTTTGTTTTCCACACCCCAATATGAGCGAATTCGGTGAGCAAACTGACACGCAGTTTCACGCAACGAGGAAATGTAATAGCGTATCTCGGTTTTACCCACAATTTCATACTCTCCTTTCAGCAAGGTACGAGTAGCCCTCACGCGAATCAAGGTGCATAGTCCTGCCCAAGGACGAATATCATCAAGAGTTTGACAAATTTCAACTATTCGTTCCTCTATGCGTCCATGACCTTTGCTAAATTCTGTGTAAGTGTCTTCCACTTGAAAGTTCGCCTTGACCTCTTTGAGCAGCCCAGATTGGTTGCCTTTGAGTGCTCCTAGATAGTGATTGTGACTCTCAACAATTGAGGTGCAACTTTTTTGGGTGTTGATCGCATCAAAAGCAAACACCACTCCATTGCAAGCGAACTGTTTGACTAACTGGGGCAACACCTTGATCTCATTGCTCTTATGCTCAACCTCGTAGGGTTCAAGAATCAAACCCCGTTCAACCAAATACACACTCACCAGTTGAATCGCTGGATGCGGCTCAGTGGTTGAATGCTCCGATACCAGTTGATAGGAGCCACGCCATCGTTTGCCATCGACAGCTACCATCTCACCCGCACGAGGACTAATCTCAAAAACTTGGCTAAACAAGCTGAATACTGTTGATAATCTACGTTGAGCAGCACTCGGCGAATCGTGCTGTAGGAGGGTAAACGTCCTTTAGCTGGGTCAAACAACCCTACTAATTCATCGTGATAAGCGTTGAGCCAATCTCCAATGGCTAGAAACCCTCGACATCCTGCTGCCACTGCTAAGGTGAACAATGCTAGACACAGGGCTTGATTGTGCCGTTGTCCGGCTCCTCGTCGGGGTCAGGCAAGTGAGCAAAAGCTTCCACAATCGCAAGGGTGCTCATGGTTGAACGGCAGTAACGGATTAAGCCTCAGCTTATCGGATTGTCTACCTCGTCTAGAATGAAATAGCCCTGTTTTCTAACCTTTCACGAACCATCTCGAACTAAATTTTTATGGCAATGCAAAGGAAATTAGAGTGGCATAGTGGATGATAATACGAGGTTATAAAATTTGAGGCATCACGGGAAAATTTCAAAATAATACCTTTATGGCCTTGAGCAAGTGTTTACGACTTTAAAGCTTTTTTTGCATTTCCCTTAACTGGCTCAATGGGGCTAGTCCTTGAAAAGGATTGCTTTGATAAATAGGCGAATCGCTTGCCCTGGTAGACTATCAGATTCCAAATCATACAATTGTCACATTCGAAAGCTTTTTCATAATCTCTTGATGATTGTCTTCCATTAATTCACTGCTTGCTGGGAACTCTAGAATGAGAACACAGGGAACTCAATTAACACTTGAGAGCCTAAGACTGGTAGAAAAAGCTGAAAGTTTGCGGGGAGTGAAGCATATGAAATTCCCTTCTAAACTAGTAGGACTCGGTAATTTCAAGCCTTCACCCTTTTCTAAAAAGCTAGTCTACGAGGATTAGAGTCAGTGTGCAGCCTGTCTTACCTGGATGAGAACCTCGATGAAAAAGATTCTAGTGGTTGACGATGACACTACCCTACGGATGGCACTAACCCGCTATCTAGAAAAACGGGGATACCTTGTTCAGGATGTGGGGTCGGGAATCGAAGCATTGACTGTGTTCGAGCAGGATCCCCAGATTTAGTAGTATCCGACGTCATGATGCCAGAGATGGACGGGTTCGAGTTTTGCCGTCGTCTGCGGGCAACACGTTCTGGGCAACTGGTACCATTTATCTTCCTATCTAGCAGAGGTGAGGTTGAAGACAGAGTGCAGGGTCACTCGATCGGAGCTGATGATTACTTGATCAAGCCGTTTGAACCAAGAGAGCTTTTAGCAAAAATTGAAGCGCAGCTGGAACGATCGCGCCGTATTCATTCTGAAATCGTTCGGCTGATGCAAAAGTATGAATCCAACGGTTCCGCAGCAGCAGGGCCCCATCCGGTAAGCGCACCACCTACCCCTCTACCGCTTACCCCCGCCGAAGAAAAAGTTTTTGGGAGGTTATTCAGGGGTACACCAACAAACAAATTGGCGATCGTCTATTTGTCAGTCCCCGCACTGTCCAAACTCACCTCAGCAATATTCTAAGTAAGCTTCAGCTAGAAAACCGCTCTCAACTCGTTCGCTTCGCCTTTGAGCGTGGCTATAAGCCACCATTTGAAGAACCCTCTCAACAAAACCAGGAGAACAAGGTGTAGGGTAGTAGTTAACTTAGTTACGCCCACTTGGATTTATCCTTTCACCTTTTCGCGATGATTCCCGGTCTCTACACCTAAACGAACTTAAGCGGACGATCGAGACAAACCCTGAGAATTGGCGACCGCTTGTTCTCACCAATGGCTGCTTTGATTTGTTACACGCTGGTCACGTACGGTATTTACAGGTGGCGAAAAGTCTCGGTCGATCGCTGATTGTGGGATTAAATAGTGATCGGTCTGTTCAAACTATAAAGCCGCAATCACAGGGGCTGCCAGCACGACCGATCGTGCCAGAAAGCCAGCGAGCTGAAGTATTGGCAGCACTAAAGCCCGTTGATGGAGTGGTGATTTTTGACGAATCAACGGCCTGTCAATTAGTTGAAAGCCTGATGCCAGACATTTATGTTAAGGGGGAGATTATCAGATTGAAACATTGCCAGAAGCACAGATTGTCCAATCCTATGGTGGGCGTATTGAGCTTGTCAGCATTGAAATTCCCAGTTCTACATCGGCCATCATTCAGCGTATCTTAGCTAGCCGTTGCCTAGGAATTGTCTCCTAGGTTCATAGCCCCGCTTAACCACACTCAGAATTTTCTACTGCCCTTCTTAGTTCCTAATCCTTTGTATTCATGGATAGTTTGCAACAATCCGGCTCAGATAAACTTCCTAATTCTGCTCCAGCTACCTTCTCTTTTAACACCGAAGAGTCTGTTTTACTGTCCTTAAACTCTGAGGCAGGAATTAACTACGGGCCTTTGCAAAAGCTGTTGGCCGAGCAAAAGTTTCAAGAGGCGGACCAGTTGACCCTTCAGAAAATGTGTGAACTGGCAGGCTCATCAGCCGTTCAACGGAAGTGGCTCTATTTCACTGAGGTGGAGCAGTTTCCGATCGCTGATCTGCAAACCATTGATCAGCTCTGGTTAAACTACTCTGAGGGAAAATTTGGCTTTTCAGTACAAAGAGAAATTTGGCTCGGTGTAGGCAAGAATTGGGAAAAGTTTTGGTCTAAGATTGGCTGGAAGACAGGCAATGCGTGGACTCGCTATCCTCAAGAATTTACCTGGGATTTAACGGCTCCTAAAGGTCATCTACCCTCTCCAACCAGTTAAGGGGCGTTCGAGTCATTGCCTCACTGCTATCTCATCCCGCTTGGGCTAAGCGATCAGTTCAGTAATCTTTCCTGATTATTATTTGCTGGGGTACGAAAGTTCAGTATTCTCCCCTGTCTTTCTAGCGTTCAGCGCTTCAAATGTTAGGGAATCCTGTCTAATGTAAAGGGCCTTGATATTCTTCAAGGTAGCAGGTGACAGCGTACGGGGTTACAGAGCGGAATGATTAACCCTGACAACAGGTTATTTTGTCGGCTTGATGGTTTGACCGTTTCAACACGTGAGCAGCAGCGGATGCTGGCGATTGAAAAACTTGGACTGCTTGAACCTGAGAGTGTTCCAGTATTTGAAGAGGCTGTTCAAACAGCAGCCCATTTTCTGAATGCCCCTATCTGCGTTCTAGCATTGATGGAGCAAGAGCACCAAAAGTTCAAATCAGCCGTTGGTTTATCCAGATTAGGGTTGATGAACGAACTAGCAACTTCGCGTCAGTTCCCGCGAAATGAATCGTTTTGCACCCATGTCGTTGACAGTCATCAAGTTCTTATTGTCGAAGATGCTCTGTCCCATCCAATGTTTGCCAGTAGCTCTCTATCTTACCGTTATGGTATTAGAGCTTATTTGGGCATTCCTCTGATAACATCAAACCGCCTTTGTGTTGGCACTCTCGCCGTCATGGATTCAGTACCCCGCCAGTTTACAAGCCGGGACGTTCAGTTTCTAGAGTTGACGACCCGTTGGGTCATGAGCGAGTTTGAGCGTAAACAGTCTTCAAGCCATCAACTGGTCGAACAGTCAGAGCCTCAGAATTCACCTCAAGCTGCTAATGTCTCGGTTGCCGACCAGCTTAAAGTTCAGCTCCTAGGTCAACTTACTCAGGAATTGCGCACACCACTAACATCCGTTATGGGAATGGCAAGCATCCTGACCCGTGAAATCTATGGGCCGCTAACAAGTAAGCAGAAAGAATACTTAACCATCATCCATAACAGTGGTCAATATCTTCTGTCGTTGGTAAATGAAATTCTGGAACTGTCTGACCTTAGCCATTGCAACCAGACACTAAATCTTGCCTCTGTTGACATCGAAATGCTGTGTCAACAGGCAATCAACTCGCTAGAGCAAGCAGCACATCGACGGGAACAACAGATTCGGTTATCTGTCGAACCGGGCCATCGGATTTGGCTATTAGACAAAGAGAAGATCAGGCAGATGCTATATCACCTGATTTTTAGCGTTATGCAGTTCTCAAATGCCGGAAGCACCGTTCGCTTACACATTTCTTTCCGGGTAAACACTCTAAATATTGCCGTTTGGGTATCACATCCCTGGCTAGGCGAAGGGCTTCCCTATGCAGAGATGTATTCCAACCTGCTATCAGCTGGAGCAGGAGTCAATGTTGGAGAGGGGTTATCTGGAGACAACAGGGCTTCATACAATTCTGATACGTCAGATTTCAGTGGATGGAATGCTCGTTTAACCGCTGTAGAAGAAGAAATAGAACGCACTGCATCGGGAAAAGCAGCTTTGAATTCTTCGGAGAGCATGAATCAAAATTTGGGATTGCTTTTGAGCCAGTATCTTGCGGAGATACATGGCGGACGTCTTTCTATTCAAGGAACACTGGATTCGGGATATCGTTATTTGATTAGCCTGCCACAAACGGCTGAGGAAGATGAGCTTTGAAATGATTTTCGTGCAGAAACGGATAGCTCGGCTAAAATGGAACACATGATCTAGTGTTAGGTTGGTGCGGTCATGAACATCTTCCGACGCGTGTGGGATTCAGTAGGATTGGGCGAACGCTTTGAAGACGAGTATGAATACGAGTATGACGAGGAAATGCCTGATGGGTTTTATGCCTCTGATGGCGTTTACCCTCCAGAACAGCGATCGGCTCCTCCCAGTAATGTTGTAGGAATGCCAAACCGAAGTTTGGGGCACACGGAAATGTGTCTCATGGAGCCTCGCACATTTGAGGAAATGCCTCAAGCAGTCATAGCTTTGAGGGAACGAAAATCTATCATTCTCAATTTGAGCTTAATGGATCCGGATACGGCTCAACGTTGTGTAGACTTTGTTGCAGGTGCTGCTTTTGCGGTTGATGGCCATCAAGAACGGCTTGGAGAGCACATTTTTCTGTTTACTCCCAGTTTTGTTCAAATCAGCAGCTACCCTTCGGCTACAGCAGATCCTGCCCGATCGCCCGCTCCACCGTCTACTCGTTTAACGCCACCTGCACCCACTTGGACCGGGGATAAATCACGAATTGTTCAGTAGCTTCTTGTTCAATAGCTTCAACGCTAAATCAGGGTGATTAGAGTAACCTCTGGCGGGCAAAATAAACGGCCAGGAAGGTAAGTTCCCAGTCCCCGATTGACATAGAGCACATTATTTCCAACGGAATGGAGACCCTCTGCTCGTTCCCAATGTTTGACTGTGAAATGAAATGACCTCATCCAGGGAACGTAGCGTCTGAAGCGCTTCGGAATTTTTCCATAGATTTTTGCAAGGTATTTTGCCAGGTTGCCAATTCCTGGAATCGCTATTTGCCCTCCATGGGTATGACCAGATAGCTGCAAGTCAACACGCCACGATCGAAGGTTTTCAGCCGTATCAGGATTGTGGGAAAGAACGATTCGGGGTAAGTTCTGCTCAAGCCCGGATATGACAGCAGTTGGATTGAACTCTGATGACCAAAAATCTGCCAGCCCTACCAACGCCAACCCATCCCCTACCGGATAAGCAATTTCATTCCAAAGCACCTGAATACCAACGCTGTTAAGGGCACGGGTAATTTCTGAGCGAGACCGTCGGTAACGAAGGTCATGATTACCCAGAATTGCGTAGACTCCATACTGGCTTTTCAGACCTTTGAGCCAGGGCACCAAATTATTAATCGCCGCTGGATCATCCGTAACCAGATCGCCAGTTAGCACAACCAGATCCGGGTCTGCCTCATTGCTGGCAGCGATCGCTTCTGCTAAGAGCGTTTCGGAGAGCCTGATGCCATCAAAATGGAAATCCGAAAGCTGGATGAGTTTTAAGCCTTGAAGAGAATTGGGAAGGTCGGCGATTTTAATCTTGAACCGTTCCACCTTCAGTGGTCCCGTCAAAAGTCTGTGCATACCTTCAACTAGAAAAGCATTTCCAGCCTAGCAAAGGACTTGGAAAACCGAATTAAGAGCAGGAATCGTTAACGGGGAGTTTAAAGAACTCATGTGGATTCTTAGTAAATTCCCCAATGCATTTCCCGCATTGTCAATAATGGCCTCATCTCCCACTGATATTCCATTCGGTAGGGATACGGCTGACGACGAAATCGTTCGCTGACTAGGATTGTGATGGGCCACCGCAAGTTGCCGCATGCCCATGTTTGCGATGGCTACAGAGCTTTGCATCGCTAAGGGACACAAACCCAATCACGTAGATCTTTTTAACTCCTACCACCTATCACCTACTTCTATGCAATCTGTTATTGCAGTCATTTTGCTGGGAATCACCGTGGCTATTCTTTGGGTGATATGGCGTGACTCCAAAACTATCGATGGTATCGACCGAAAACTACTGACAGCGGCAAGAGGAGACAAGGCTTTGGCGAAGCGTCTTTTAGCATATACCCAGCAGAAATACCCCGGCAAATCTGAGCAATGGTGTATTGAGAAAGCGATTTACGACCTAGAGCGCGATCGTCGCAGGCCGTGAGGACGCTATTAGGAAGAACTATTTATGGCAGTAAGGATGAGGATGAGGGATGAAGTCAAACCTCGAAGAGTAAAGCTTTATGGCTTGCCGCCTATCCTAACCCATTCTTGTACTGCTATACACATAGGCCCAAGACCCATGCAGTCTGTCAAAACCTCGGAGGTTTCAGCGCCTGTGTTAGTCATGAAGCTCAATTTTTGGTTATAGCAAAGTGCTGAGGACTGAGGCTGAGTATGAAAACCAGCTATTGCAATATTCTAAGCAGTTTGATTGTCCTCACCTTTAATAGTACTGCCATAAAACCTCCGAGGTTGGCGTAAGACCCAAAGCTATTAACCATCAACTATGAGCGTTTTATACCGCCGATAGTTGATGGCTAACGCTTTGCGCAATGCTATTTCTCTGCCCTATTAGCGGCTTATAGTGCTTCTAAGCTGCGTCGCTATCGGGTTGAATCTGGGGCTGGAACTGGAACAGGGAGTAGACCACATCCCGGCGGATTTCGGTCATCATCTCCAGGAAGAGTTCGTATCCCTCGCTCTTATATTCAATCAGAGGGTCTTTCTGCCCATAGCCACGCAAGCCAACCGACTCGCGTAAAGCATCCATCTGTTGTAGGTGTTCCCGCCACAGGGTGTCGATCCGCTGCAGAATGAAGAATCGTTCTGCTTGCCGCATCAAACCCGGTTGGATCTGGTCCACCTGAGCCTCTTTGAGGTCGTAGGCAATTCGTACCTGTTCGTGCAAGAAGGTTCTGATTTCGCTGATCGTCATGTCCTCCAGGTGATCAGGCTGCAAGTCTGACAGCAGGTAAACAAATTCCTGCACCTTGCTGACTAGACCCTGCAAATCCCACTCTTCAGGAGGCAGGTCAGGATTTACCTTTGCTCCAACAATGTCATCCATTGTCATCTCAGCATATTTGACGACCTGCTCCTTCAAGTCCTCCCCTTCGAGGACTCGACGACGCTCGGCGTAGATTGCACGACGCTGGTTGTTCATCACCTCGTCGTACTCAAATACCTGCTTCCGAATGTCGTAGTAGTAGGTTTCAACCTTCTTCTGGGCACCTTCCAGGGAGCGGGTCAGCATCCCTGATTCAATCGGCATGTCTTCTTCAACCCGGAAGGCATTCATTAAGCCAGCAACCCGATCGCCCCCAAAGATCCGCAACAGATTATCCTGCAAGCTGAGGAAGAATTTGGTAGAACCGGGGTCTCCTTGACGACCAGCCCGTCCGCGTAGCTGGTTATCAATTCGGCGAGATTCGTGACGTTCTGTTCCGATTACGTGCAGTCCACCAACCTGAACAACCTCGTCGTGTTCACGCGTGGTGTAATCTTCATACTCGTGCTTAATGCGGTTGTAAACTTCTCGCAGTTTTTGAATGACAGGATCATCGGTAGGGGCTTTCTCAGACGCAACCGCCACCCGATCTTCTGCTTCCAGTTCTGGTAGCGATCGCTCACCGTATTGCTGTACAGCAAAATCTACGGCTTGCTTCAGCATTTTTCCGTCTCTTTCGACAGTTCAGTGGGATAGATCTGGGGTGATGCCTTCCAGCTTTTTACTTTTTGCCAGGCAAAAATCCCTGACCGCCCCCACGCTTGCTTTCCGCTCCAGGTACGGTTGCCACGCTCAGACTGTCTTCCTCCTCTGGCTGCACAACCCGAGGCATGAAGTACTCCCGCACCTTCAAACGGGCCATATAATCTGCATTTCCACCCAGAATAATGTCGGTTCCGCGTCCAGCCATGTTGGTTGCAATCGTAACCGCACCTTTCCGACCGGCCTGGGCAATGATTTCAGACTCTCGTTCCACGTTCTCCGGTTTTGCATTCAGGAGATTGAGCGGAACACCCCGTTCAAACAGTAAGCGGGCGAGCAGCTCTGATTTTTCGACGCTGGTCGTTCCAACCAGAACCGGGCGACCCAACTGGTGCATTTCGGCGCATTCATTGGCAACCGCATTCCACTTAGCCTCCTCCGTCTTGTAAACCACGTCGGACAGATCCCGTCGTCCTGTTGGGCGGTTGGTTGGAATAGCAGTTACTTCCAGGTTGTAGATTTTGCCAAACTCGGCTTCTTCTGTCTTGGCGGTTCCGGTCATTCCGGCCAGTTTGGGGTACAGCAGGAAGAAGTTTTGGTAGGTAATGGTTGCTAACGTCTGGGTTTCTGGTTGGATCTCGACGCGCTCCTTGGCTTCGATCGCCTGGTGCAGCCCATCACTCCAACGTCGTCCCGGCATCACCCGTCCGGTGAATTCGTCCACAATCACTACTTCATCATTGCGAACAATGTAGTTCACATCATTGATGAACAGCTCTTTAGCCTTGATGGCATTAAAGATGTAATGTGCCCAGGGATCTTCAGGATCGAAGAGATCGGTCACGCCCAGCATTTTTTCCGCTTCGATGAAACCTTCATCGGCAAGGATGACGTTCCGCTGCTTCTCATCGACCTCGTAATGTCCGTTGGGGTCGTCTTCGTTCTCTTTTCGAATCAACGCAGCAGCAATTTCCGCCGCCCGCATATATTTTTCGCTGGGTCGTTCAACCTGACCGGAGATGATTAGCGGAGTTCGGGCTTCATCAATCAGTACCGAATCAACCTCGTCAATAATGCAATAGTTAAACGGACGCTGCACCACATCCATCATGGAGGTTGCCATGTTGTCGCGCAGGTAGTCGAACCCCAGCTCGCTGTTGGTGGCATAGGTGATGTCGCAGGCGTAGTTGCGCTGACGATCGGTTGGACTCATGTTCTGCTGAATCAGCCCGACGCTTAATCCCAGAAAGCGGTGGACCTGTCCCATCCACTCTGCGTCCCGACGGGCCAGGTAATCATTCACGGTGACGATGTGAACGCCTTTACCACTCAACGCATTCAAGTAAGCTGGCAGTGTAGAAACCAGGGTTTTGCCTTCCCAGTTTTCATCTCAGCAATCTGCCCCTCATGCAGAATCATTCCACCCAGAACCTGCACATCAAAGTGGCGCATGCTAAGAACTCGACTACCCGCTTCCCTGACGACAGCAAAAGCCTCGGGCAAAATATCTTCTAACGATTCGCCCTTTTCCAGCCGCTGCCTGAACTCATCCGTTTTTCCCCGCAGGTCCTGGTCAGAAAGGGCTTTAATGTCGTCTTCTAGTAGAGCAACCTCAGCGACGATCGGCTGATACTTTTTAAGTTTGCGTGCATTTGGATCACCCAGCAGAGTTTTAAGCATGGTAAGAGATGACAGATTCCTAGTCTCAAATAAAGGTTCAGTTCGTTTCGGTCTATTTCTTGCAAACCGAAAGCAGGAAAGGCTTTGACCAGAGGTATGACCCGCAGTACCTTAATCCTATCATTTCGATTTAAGGCGGTCTGGGAAAGAATAAGGGCTAAAGGATAAAGGCTAAATGGTTCATCAGTCTTCAGCCTTTAGCCTTTAGCCCTTATCGTTCTTTTCTGCCCTATGGTGCGTTCTGCCATTCGCTGCTGAGCGTGCGGAAATCATACTTGCCTGCGCCTGGGTGACAGGAAATACAGCTATTCAGGTTTGGCCGAGATGGAAGTTTAACCTTAGGGTGAAGAACTTTGAACGGCTGAGACTGGTAAATCCGGTAGGGAACTTCGTCTTCTGTAGGGAGGGGACGAGACGTAAACCGAATGTATTCCCAGATAAGCCGCAAATTGACTTTGTCTAAGGGTTTGAGGTCAGTGCCATAGTGTTGCGTATCCTGCAAAAGCTGCCGCCAGGTTTCACTGGGCATAACCGCAGGGGGAATACCGATGTGACAGGTTGCACAGGTTTGGAGATAGACTTCCTGCCCTAGTTGATACCGTTTTGGAATAACATCTACCGTACCGATCGCGGTAGATGCGCCCATATTGGAAGCACCAGAACCGGATCTCGTAGATGAGCCAGATTCAGAAGTAGACGTCGGTCCAGCGCCAGTATTAGAAGATTCCTGGGCAATAGATTCTGCAAATCGAGGTTCTGTTGCCTGCGCTAAGCCCCATCCCAAGCAAAGACTCCACAGCAACAGCAATAACAGCAACACAACGATCGATCGTCCCTTTGGTTGACGATGCCTGCTGCTTGCGTATGGATGCATAGAGTAACGAGGTTTTAGCCGACTAGGATGGAACATAGGAACGTGCTTGAACAAGAGTTAGGAGCTTTAGGCAAAGAATTTAGGATTCCACGCAGGGTTGACAGCTATCGCTCACTAACGTCATTTGTGTATTCTAACGGGCATCTAGAGAGATTTTAATGATTTTTTGACATGATGCAGATCGAAGGATAGCGTCTAACTCAGCCTGTCCAACTGTTTTAAGCATTTATGTAGATGGGATTTATCAATAAATCCGCCAAACTTCAGAAACGCATCGGTTGGGAATTGAATTATTTTTAGGTGAGAACATCTAGTTACTACAGTTGCAATGGATTGTAGCCATATTCAGTTCTGTGATCATAAGGAGAAGGTCAACCTGAAGCAGCTTCAGGAATTGCTTCAAATTGCGGCGTTTTGGGCGAAAGAGCGACGATTAGATGATTTAGCGCTAGCGATCGAGAACAGCGAGCCTGTCATCACGGCTTGGGATAGGGAACGACTGATCGGATTTGCCAGGGCAACATCTGATGGAATTTATCGCGCCACAATTTGGGACGTGGTCATTCACCCAGATTACCAGGGCGCAGGATTGGGGCGAAGGTTAGTGGAAACCGTTCTTGGCCATCCTAAGATGAACCGGGTTGAACGGGTTTATTTGATGACGACCCATCAGCAGCAATTTTATGAACGGATTGGGTTTGAACCTAATACCAGTACCACCATGGTCCTTTACAATCCACTGGTTGCAAGTCCGACGGATTTGTTGGTGGAAAGAAATGAGGTGGTTGGTGGTCGGTGATGTAATTCACGGGCTTCAAGCTCTGCACGGGCCAGCTTCTGAAACAGCACCTTGCCTTATTCTTCCTTCACCAGCGGAATTAGGATCTGAAGACGGGTTACAGCGTTCTTATCAGGGATTTCACTAGTTGCGCGATCGGCGGTTGAGGACGTAGGAATAACTTCCACCTCTCCCTGCATCGATTTCAGAAGAATCTGGGCTGACAGCAAATTCAGTCCCTGTGAAGGGATGACTGCATTTACCGGTAAATCGCTGTTGAGGAGATTTACGGGTTCGCTACGTGCATCAGCTGGGCAATGATCATTCACCCAAATATGAACCCATCTAGAACTAAGGTCGGGCTTAGCGGTAACAGTGATGGGGTCTTCTGGCATCCGCGAAATGGCAGCATCCACAAAATGAACCAGAACCTGTCGAAAGCGAGTGGGATCCGCAAGAATATAGAGTTTTGGATCTGGAAGGGGAATTTGAAGCTGGAGATTGCGATTCCTTGCCTGTAGATGGGTGAGGTCGTGGACTTCCTGAAAAATCTGGGCTAACTGAATGGGTTGAATATCCAATCGGACCGTGCCATGTTCAACTCTGGCGACTTCCAAAATTCGGTCCAGCACATTCACCATGCTGATTGCTGACGTGTTTGCCTGGGCAATGAACTCCCGCTCTTCTTCGGGACTGTCGCATAGGTCCGATAGGATAAGCTGATGCATCCCAATTAAACCATTTAGGGGCGATCGCAACTCATGGGAGGTACGTGCTAGAAATCCTCCCTTAAATTGGCTCATCTCCGTTGCCATGCGACAGACTAATTGGAGATCTTCTAGCTGCTGCTTGAGATGCGTTAGCTGGTTTTGTTGTTCGTCCTGTAAATCAAGACGTTCTGCTATTTGCAAGCTTTTAGGTTCAGCTTTATTAGATGAAGATTCGAGAGGTAGGGGTTTAAGAGCGGGTGGTGTTTTTCTTGCAGAACGAGGCCATAGCCAGCGACTAGCCAAGCCAAATCCAAACCCCAACCCCAGCCAAAGCAGATTAGTCCAGTTCATTACAACCCACCCAATTCGAATTAATCTTGGGAATAAATTTCCTTGGGGATAGGAAAATGTCTATTTATCTACAGGTCCCTCTTTTTACCCAAATTTCTCTGTAGCGCATCCCTAGACCACTTAAACAACACGATTGGGAAAAAAGCAAAACGAAGATGCATAACCCCATCTCCAAGCCTGCAATAGTAACACAGGTTCAATGCACGCCAAGAATAACCTCTTATTGCGGATTAAGAAACGAGATTCGAAAACAGTTGGTGGTAGATTAGACAACGCAAAACAGGTTTATTGAACTTGCGCAGACCTCGGAGGTTTTAACCAAAAAATGAGGTTCATAACCAACATAGGCGCTTAAACCTCGGAGGTTTTGGCAGAATACACAAGTCCTGGTTTGTTGAACGTTCGCTAGCAACAGGATTAAAGCTCAATAACCACAGCACCTTGCCTCAAAACTTCCCATTCGGTTCCAGTCCAGCGGGCAACGGTAGATGGAATGCCCGATGCAATGCTGGTTTCTACTTCTGTGGAGGGATGCTGCTCCAAGGTTTGAATCTCTGAGTGCAACAGGGTGACAACCTGAGGGAACTGGTGTTCGATTTCAGACATGGACAGTAGGGGTGGCTGGCCAGAACGGTTAGCACTGGTTGTCGCAAGGGGACCCGTCTGGCGAAGTATAAGCTGGGCGATCGGGTGATTTGGAACCCGTACTCCAATCGTAGTTGGGTCTTTAGGATTCATGGCTGAAGGAACGTTTTCGCTGGCAGGCAAAACGAGCGTTAATGCTCCAGGTAGATAGCGTTCAGCGACCTGTTGCCAAATTTGACGCTCTTTAGCGCTACCAGCCACATAACCCCAAATATCGGCGATCGTTGCAGCCATTAGAATCAGAGGCTTGTCAAGGCTGCGCTGCTTTACCTCGTAAACCAACTCTGCCCGATCAGGGCGTACTGCGAGAGCAGGAACGGTATCCGTTGGAAAGCTGATCAGAATTCACCGGAATTGGCTTTAGAAATCAGGGTTTGTAAGGAAACTTGGGGCATTTGAGAATGAATTCTGAGAAACCAGATGAACCATTTGTGACACAATGTAGCTTTTATTGACCAGCTTTCTGTAATCACTAATCCCGTAGATATTCGGCTATTCGGCTGCATCTTTACCATGATTTCTGTATAACGGAAAACATGCTCTAAGTTGGGATTACTTAGACAATACCCAGATAACCGTGATGAGTCGAGCGTTACAAAACAGCGTGAGTTGAGGAACTATAGATTGAAGCCAAAAGGTCTATCAAGCGTAAGCTTTTCCTCCTAAGATTGGCCATCCATTGCAGTAATTTCTAGAAGCCCATTGAAGTAATAAGGCGATCGCTCTCAGGAAATGTGATGAAACCAGATCAGTTCAAAAGCTTGCGGAAATACTGTCGAGATGATGCAGCTTTTGAAGAATTGCAGCTCATTGTTTCTAGTATTGAAGCCCGTTATCAACAGTCAGAAAACCTGTTGCTTCTGGCACAGCAACAGAGTCAAGAGCATTCCAGGCGCATTCTTTTTCAGGCATCGCTGCTAAACCAGGTTTGCAATGCGGTTATTGCAACGGATATGGAAGGTCGAATTACCTACTGGAATGATTACGCTGAGAAACTCTATCAGTGGAAATCTGACGAGGTAACTGGAAAAATATTTTCAGCCTTCTTGCGCCAGATTATGGGCAAAAACTGGCACGCAGGATTCTGGCAACAACCTTCAAATCAGATGTGTGGCGGGGTGAATTGATTCTGCAACGAAAGGATGGAAGCCAGTTTTGGGCAGATGTGACAAACACGCTCATCAAAGATTCGGAGGAAACCATCATTGGGTTTGTTGGAATTTCGATCGACATCACTGAGCGCAAACAGTCCCAATCGTTATTAGAAAAACAGGCAGAAACCTTACGGCAGCAAGCTCAATTACTCGACCAGGCAAACGACGAATTGGAACGGCGAGTTAACGAGCGAACTCACGAGTTGGCAAACGCGATTGCGGCATTGCAAGCAGAAATCATTGAGCGCGGACAGATTGAAGAAGCCTTGCGACGAAGCGAGTCACGCTATCGGGCAGTGGTTGAAGACCAAACCGATATGATTTGTCGATATCTGGCTGACTACACACTCACCTTCGTTAATGAGGCCTACTGTCGCTTCCACGGGGAATCCAAAGAGGCACTTTTGGGACGTAGCTTTCTTCCCTTAATTCTGGAGAAAGAGCGGGAAAAGGTTCGGCAACATATTGCAGCTCTTAACCATGAAAATCCAGTAGTTACCTACGATGAATCGTTCATGATGCCCGACGGAACGTTTCGCTGGATGCAGTGGACAAACCGGATGCTGTTTGATGAGCAGAGTAACTTTGTGGAGTTCCAGGCAACGGGACGGGATGTTACAGAACAGATTCGAGCGGAAAATCAATCAAAACAGCAAGCTGAACGCGATCGATTACTGGGCGCGATCGCGCTCCGCATACGTCAATCCCTCGATTTACCAGAAATTCTTCATCGAACAGCCGTTGAGGTCCAGCAGTTTCTACAAACTGACCGTGTGCTAATCTATCGCTTCGATGAAGCCCATTCAGGCAGCCTGGTAGCAAGCTCCGTTTCTCCAGAATGGAATCTTGAAGAAGCAATCGACCTTCATCGCATGTGGTACCGCGACGGGCAAGCTGCCTACGAACGCGGAGAAACCCAGGTTGTGCATGACATCGAACAGCAACAAATGCCGCCTGAGTACCTGAGGCTGATGAACACTCTGCGGGTAAAAGCGAAGATAGTTGTTCCCATCATTCAAGATGAAGAGGTGTGGGGCGTTCTCACAGTACATCAATGTTCTGGGACACGCGAATGGCAAACGTTTGAAATCGATTCTTTGCAGCAACTAGCCATTCAGGTCGCGATCGCAATTCAACAGGCACAGCTTTTTAGCCAGGTGCAGCAACAAGCCCAACGGGAGCAACTGCTAAACAAAATCAGCCAGGCATTAAATTCCAGCCTTGACCCAGACCGTATTTTGCAGGAAATTGTCGATTGGATTGGAGAGGGTTTCGCGGTTGACCGAGCGCTCCTGTTTACGATTGATGACGCCATTCAGGCGCGGCACGAGTGGCGAAAGAATGACCAGATTGTTTCTCTGCTGGACTACAGGGGACCGCTAACCGAATGGCCCGACTTGCAGGACCCGGAATCTGATTTTAATCAGCGTCGGGCACTTCATGTTCCCGATTTCAGCCAACTTCAGCCCACGCGAACGCGTCGAGAATGGTTAACTCAAGCGCAAACCCAATCGTTACTGAGTGTGCCAATTTTTATTCGAGAGCAGCTTTTTGGCGCAATCACCCTGCACACGGTTACTGAATTTCGAACCTTTACCGATGAAGAAATTCAACTACTGAAACGAGTCGCCGATCAGGCGGCGATCGCCCTTTATAACGCGCAGAGCTATGAACAGCTAGAACAACTGGTCAAGGAACGAACCCAGGAGCTTGAGCGAGAAAAACTCATTTCTGAAGCAGCAAACCGTGCCAAGAGTGAATTTCTGGCGACAATGAGTCATGAACTGCGTACGCCTCTCAATGCTGTTTTGGGTTTATCCCAACTGTTGCAGCGAAAGATTTTTGGTCCCTTGACGGACAAACAATTGGAATATGTTGACCACATTCATAACAGTGGTGAACATTTGCTGCTGTTGATCAACGACATTTTGGATTTAGCCAAAGTGGAAGCAGGACAGGAGACGCTTCATCCCAATAGTCTGGCGGTTTCCGAGCTTTGTCAGTACTGTCTTGCTTTGGTTCGAGAACAAGCTTACGATCGCGGCCTACAACTTCTTAGCAAAATCGATCCTGCTGCCACAACCTGCTTTGCAGATGAGCGCCGCCTGAAACAAATACTGCTCAACCTGTTGTCTAACGCCATCAAATTTACAATTGAAGGCAGCGTTACCCTGACCGTAGAAAGAACCCCACAGGGTACGAACTTTATCGTAACGGACACTGGAATTGGCATCGCGGACGAAAAGCTACCGCTTCTGTTCAAACCCTTTTCCCAGCTAGACAGCCAGTTAAACCGTCAATACAGCGGGACCGGACTAGGGTTGGCACTGTCTCGAAATCTTGCTCAAATGCATGGAGGCGACATCACTGTTGAGTCAGAGGTCGATCAAGGCAGCCGATTTACTCTGTTCCTTCCCGATTTGCCGACTCAACTTGCCCCTGAGGAATCACCCTGCGATCGTGCCCAGACTGCAAACAACCCATCCGTTAAAACTGTCGTAAAGCCAAACGCATTCTGATGGTGGAGGACGATGTTCGTAGCGCAATGCTTTTGCAGGATTATCTGAAAGTTACAGGACACAATGTTGAGCATCTGAGTGATGGGGTCGGGTTTCTAGAGCGAGTCCGCAGCTTCAATCCTGACCTAATTTTGCTAGATGTTCAGATCTCAGAGAGTTTGACAGGCTTAGATCTCTTAAAGCAACTTCAGCATCAGCTCGATCTTGAAAGGATTCCAGTTGTAATGGTGACGGCAATGGCCATGAATGGTGATCGAGAAAATTTCTCGCCGCTGGAGCGATCGACTACTTGAGCAAACCCGTCAATGTAGCGCAGTTAGAGTCACTGCTGATGAGGCATTTGTGAGGGGTCAGGAATTAGGTGGTAGGGAGCAGGGGGCAGGGGCTAGGTATCAGGTGGTAGGTGGTAGGTGGTAGGGAATAGAGGAAGAGGGGAATTAAAAAGGGGAAAGTACAGGGTCAATCTTCAATTTTCAATCTTCAATCTTCAATCTCCAGTCCCTAATCTTCAATTTCAAATCTTCAATCTCAAATCTCCAATCCCTCCACTCCCAACTCCCTACTTCTTAACAAGCTTCTGGTATGTCTGGATATGCTGCCATGCTTGTCCTAGATTGCCCTGCATGAGGGAGGCAACGCCGCTGAGCGCTTGCAGTTCTGGAAGGTTTGGGTTGAGTTTTAGGGCTGTGCTGAGCGCCTGATTGGCTGCACCGGGACGAAAATCATACAGATTGACGAAGGCAAGGTAGCCGTAGGCGTTCGGATTTTGGGATCGAGTTTGGTAACGGTTTCTAGAGCGGCGATCGCAGGATTAACCTGACGCTTCAACACATTTGACAACGCTAAAGCATAGGCAAATTCCAGGTTTGAGGGTTCCTGCTTTAGCCGATACTCCATCGCCTGACGAGCTTGAGTCAGGTAATCCTGCGTAGGGTCATATTGGTTGATGCGTCCGACTTCATCAAAAATACGGCTAAGCCCCTTGTTACCCTCTGGAAGGGCAGCAGCCAACGATCGTAATTGAGTAACAAGATCCAGCTCTGGAGCAGGGGTTGGCGTTGCCGAGGATCAATTCGCAGGTTGGTTGGAGGCACCGCGATCGATGTTGTCTCTCCAGATTTTCGATTCATATAGGTTGCTTCCAACGTATACGTACCGGGTTCCAGGTCAGGTGGGGCCAGCATCGCCATCCGTTCTGTGACCTGATACAGTTCTAATTTCGATGGAGTCAATGGAGATGGTCCAGCAGGGTAGAGTGAACCCATCCCTATTCCATGATCATGAAGCCACCGTGCTGATTCAGACACCTTTGTTTTAGCCTGGTTCCGCCACATCAACATTACTAGCCCAGACTGCAAGGATTCCCAAGACCCAGACCAGCGATACGTAACAGGAATGGGTTTTCCAGCAGGGGATTGCTTGGGTACGATGATTTCGTCTAATACAACTGGGGGAGTGGAAAAATTTTGAACTTTAAATTCCGAATTTTGAATTGATCCTGACCCCTGACTCCTGACCCCTGGCCCCTGCTTTACTCCCTTCACTATTGGGCTAACTTCTAGCAGTGAAACCTGACGGTGAAGCAGTTTGAGCGTGCTGCTATCTGGCAGTAGCCAGGTTTTATGAAGTTGAAAATCTCCGCCAAATTCGACCTGTTGAACGACCGCATCATGTGCGTCTGGTTTGCGAATCGATCCCTGATCGCCGGTTTTGGTGATAAACCAGTTGAGCGATCGTCCGTCCTTTTCAACATCCTTCAAGCGGGTGCCTACCTGCCGTCCGTAGACCTGAAAATTCTTCAAATTGCCGTAGTAGTTGACATTGTGCTGATTCACTTCGACGGTAGAAGGCAAAACGCCGATCGTAGAGCGCAGGTAAGGCTCGATCTGAATCACCTCAGCCGCTACCTGAGAATAGGGGTACTCCGGCCCGGTATAGGCAGGGTGATAGGCGATCGGGTTTCGCAGAACCTTCGTCCCCCAACGCCAATCGGCAGCAAGTTGTAAATCAACAATACTGCTGACAGTCCCACAGCGCCCCACCGCAAACCACGCCAGCGTCTGGGCAGTAGCGTGAAACCATAGGCGAGAATGACTGCGATCGCGGGCAAATAAGGTACGACGTAACGTTCATCCTTATTAATGTTGAGGGAGGAAAATAAATATCCGCCCAGGCAGAAAACAAGCAACCAGATAAGAGATCGTTGGGTTGCTGCATAGACTTTCTGCCGAAAGTCCCGACTCATGGGAGCATAGTCCTGTTTGTCTAGCCATTGACTGCTAACGCGCGATCGTCGCCAAAACAGCACAATTCCCGCCAGCCCGACAAGCAACAGGGGCAGCGATACCATGCTGGGTAATACCTTCAGGTAATAGGTCCAGGCATCCAGCGAGAGGAGGGATGGGTCACCTTCTGCGATCGCCGAATCTACTGTTGCGCGTTTGCTTGAAGAGAGCGTCAACAGCCAATTTGTGCGAAACCAGGGGCAAAAAACCAAAACCGAAAATCCCAACGCTACTGTCAACTGAATTAGCTGCAACCAGTTCCGCTTCCAAACCGTCTCCACTCCCACCCATACCAACGGCATTAGAAGGAACAATAAGGCAGGCTGTTTTACCATCAACGCCAACCCAAAAGCGACACCAAAGGCAATGATGATGAGCCAGGAGTAGAGGGATTGGAGATTGAAGATTGAAGATTGGAGATTTAAGATTAGGGATTTAAGATTAGGGATTAGAGATTGGAGATTTAAGATTGAAGATTGATCCTGTACTTTCCCTTCCTCCTCCTCTGCTTCCTGATCCCTATCACCCACCACCTGACTCCTGCCCCCTGCCCCCTGCCCCCTATTCCGCCAAACCGTCAGTAGGGTAAAACTTAAGACCACCATTGCAGCCAGCGGATAATCCAGCAAATAGTCCAGGCGAACCCGGTACAAGCCGGGGAGCATCACACAGAGACCTGCTGCCCATAGACCGACTGAAACGTTAAATAGGCAAACGCCAAGTGCATAGACTGACCCAAGCAGAATTGCACTGTAGAGCAGGTTTACCAGGGTACTTTGGTCTGGTCCAGCACCAAACAGATTCAAGAACGGTGCGGTAGAAATATAGACCAGTGGAGGAATTTTAGAGGAGAGTTGCCATAGGCTGGTCCACCAGTCAGCGGAGAACCAGTGTGGCGTTTGAAATGCTCGCCAGTAATTCAGCGCTCCAGTCAGGTACTCGGCCTGATCCCAGCTAGGTACGGCATGGTCGAAGGCAAACCACAGGCGATCGCCCACCGCCTCCACCAGCCAAATGATTCCTAAAACGGGCAAACCCCTCACCCACGGTTGCCAATGTTTACCAATCACCAACGCGTCTCGCTACCTCAACAGCTTTTTCATCTTGACATGGGGATTCCCGCTTCTTCAAACACAGCCCCTTCCGGTTCAAACCCTAACTTTTGATAAAACTCCCTTACCTGTTCCTGGGCATGGATACATATCTCTGAAACGTTCGCCGCGTTCAAAAACTCCAAAGCGTTTTCCATCAACATTTTGCCAATGCCCAATCCCCTGGCCTCCCGAAGAACGGCAACGCGTTCAACCTTTGCAACTTGAGAATTGAGCCTCCGAATTCTGGCAGTGCCTACTGGTTTGCCTTGCCAACAGGCCAAAAGATGGTCTGCCTCCTCATCCTTACCATCAAACTCTAGAGAAGGATCTACTCTCTGCTCAACCTGAAAGACCTGATACCGAATCTGATAGATCTGTGGCTGATCTATCGAGTAATTTGCCACTCTAATGACCAAGTCATTCGCTGTTGTATTTATTGCATGTGCTCGATCGGGGGAACAATAGGAGCGGTTTAAGATACCAAGGAAGTCCATTGATGAATCCGGACTAAAGAGACTAAAAACGGTCAAAAAGACTTTGGCCTCTGATTTTTGAAGCTTGCATAGTGGGTAATTGAAGTCATTTTCTGCTTTGAAATAAAGCAGATTGGTCTGCATCTGTGCCAAATGACAGTTTAATTCTACTGGCATGGAGCATCTTACACGAGGACGAGACATTGGTAGAAGAACGTGCGTTTTGGCTTGCCTGGTCCCAAATTAACGGCATCGGTCCAATTCTGCTGAGACGGTTACACAAATATTTTGGTACGCTAGCCCACGCTTGGGAAGCACGCCCGATCGATCTAATTGAGGTAGATGGAGCCGGTGCCCAGACCGCAGAACTTATTGCCATTGAGCGTCAGAAATTCGATCCAGCGGCGTTGCTGCGTCAGCATGAGCGAGAAAATCCCTGCTTCTGGACTCCTGCTGACCCTGAATACCCCAAACTGCTGTTGGAAATTCCCGACCCACCCTCTGTGCTTTACTACGACGGTGTGGTTGACCTGGAGGAGAATCAAGGCGTTGTACCCGCGATCGGGATCGTGGGAACCCGTTCTCCTACAGACTATGGCAGACGGTGGACTCGCCGCATCACGAATACTCTGGCAGAAAATGGATTCACGATCGTTTCTGGATTGGCCGAAGGCATTGATACTGAAGCTCACCGCAGTTGTCTCGACGTTGAAGGCCGTACTCTTGCAGTTGTGGGGAATGGAGTAAACGTCACGTACCCCTGGTCTAATCGCTTCCTCTACAAAGACGTTGTTAAGCGTGGATTAGTCTTAAGTGAGCACTCGACAAACACACAACCCGATCGCATTCACTTTCCCCGCCGAAACCGCATCATTGCCGGATTGTGTCGTGCCACGCTGGTGATGGAAGCTCCCCAGAAATCCGGTGCTCTAATTACGGCCCACTTTGCAAATGAATACGGTCGCGATGTCTATATCCTGCCCGGCAGTCTGGATAACTCAAAGGCGATCGGGTGTTTGAATTTGCTGAACAACGGTGCTCAGGTGATTTTGAGCGAGTCTCATCTTCTGGAAATGCTGGGAGCAATGCCAGAATTACATCGATCGCCGCCACCCGCACAAACCCAACTTCCCTTCAATTTGGAGCCAGACCTGGAACGAATCCTCCAAACGATGACGGAATTATCCAAAGGACAGCAGGTCGAATCGGTTCCGTTTGATCTCATCGTTCAAAAATCAGAACTACCTGCTGGGAACGTTTCCAGTGCGCTTCTTCAACTAGAGTTAATGGGTCTGGTTTCCCAACTTCCCGGAATGCGCTACCAGCGATGAGAAACCCTCTCTTAGGTGGCAGTAGCTTAAGGAGTTACTACGCCATCCTATAGATGAGCCAATCCCGTTACTTCATTACACTAAGCAGTACCGCTTGCCCATAATTCAACTCTAAAGGGCTTGAACCTCACGCTGTTCAGAATTGGTTGATGTTTCGGAGATAAATCAATGTTTATGAAAATGCTTGCGGGAAGTGCTGTCCTGACGGTTTTCTTAGGAACTAGCTTTGTGGCATCTGCCCAATTATCACCGTCGCCAAGTACAGGCGCAACTCCCAGATTGCCAGGTTCCACCGTCAATCAGAATCTACCTGGGTCTTCAACAACCCCTGGTCTTTCAGGTTCAGGTTCCACCCTCAATCAAACCTTACCAGGATCGAGAACAACCCCTGCGTTGCCAGGGTCTTCAACTAACTTGAATGGGTCAGGCTCGACGTTTAATCAAACTTTGCCTGGTTCCATAAACAACACAAACTTGCCTGGTTCCACCAATAACTCCACCCTATACCCGCTAGGATCGACTGCTCCATATTCCACGACGAAACCCAGCACTATCTACAATCGGAACTCGTCAAGTCCGTTGGGTACGTTGAATAATCCCTATCCACGGACAACACAGCCCAGTTCGGGCTTCACACCAATTTCCCCAGGCTCTAACGTCAACCGGAACTCCCCAAGTTCTACACCACGATCAACTAATAGCCCCTTCTTCTAAATGCTTATTAGCGGAAGGTAAGGACAGACAACAGCGCGGAATAAAGGAGACGAGGAGAATTTTCACCTCTGTCTCCTTTATTGCTTGTCCCTATCTGCCCTCTATATTTTCGCTCTGCGGCGATCGACCAAATTAGAGTGTTAATTTAGAAACATAAGGAGTGGATTGCGAATCAGTACGCACCTTTGTAGGTAAAGCACAGGGCATGTCAGAAGATATATTTTCGACTCAGGAAATTGAAAAGCCACAGGATTCGGGTAACACGTTATACACGTCGCCTGTCGTTGGTTGGGGACTGGTTATTCTTCTAATGGCTGTTATTAGTTGGCTTGCTCGTAAGCGCGATCGCTCAGCCACTCAAAACTCGAAGACCACTTCCAATGGAGCTAGCAGTTTCGGGCAGCAACCGGACCAACTGCGTTTCACTCAAGCGCTTCAGTGGGTCAGCTATGGCAAAGAGTTAGAGCGATCAAAGCAGTACAAAGAAGCTGTAGCTGTTTATGACCAGGGTTTGCGGCAGCATCCAAATGATTTCCATTTGTGGCATGAGCGGGGGCTTGCTCTGGCAAAGCTTCAGCAATTTGAGGAAGCCATCAAAAGCTACGATCGCGCTTACGAGTTGCGTCCAACTTACCGCGACCTAGCCCACGAACGGGGCGATACCCTGCTGGAGTTGGGTCGTTATGAGGAAGCGATCAACGCGTTTGATACCTATCTGCGGTACGCACCGGGAACTGCTCACATCCTGACCGACCGGGGATATGCACTCTATCATTTGGGGCACTACGAGGAAGCGCTGCGATCGTTCGACCAGGTTTTCAAAGAGATCCGCCAGGACCGCGATTCAGTTGTTCAGGCCCACTTCTATCAGATTGAGTCGCTGTATCAGTTAGGACAGTTGGAAGCCGCTTTTCAGTCATCTCAAAAAGCGATGAAGCAATATCCTACCGACTTCCTTAAAGCGCAGCACGAAAGATTACAGCAGGAAATAGCCAACAGCGTCCAGAGTGGTTGATGGAACCTGTCCAGGACCTTATCAGGAATAGAACTATCCCCGACTCCCCATTTCTAGAGATGATGGAAGTTGAGTAGATACCGATCGCCATAGAAGCTCTAACTGACTGGCGGGCATCGTGAGATACAAAACATCCCCTGCACTGAGACAAACTTCAAACAAGTCCCAACCGTGAACGGTTTGACAGCGTGTCACGACATACAGCGGTACACAGTCCGCTTCAGCGGCCACATGCTGAACCCGTTTACCGCAAAATGGGTGACCCGGCGTAATAACGGTCGCTAAAGCCACCCAGAGACTATCTGCCGTCATGCCGTTGCCCAGGATACGTCCGCCCAAAGCGGCAGCAGCAAAAGAGGGGGCAACCAGTTCAGCCGGACTTAAAACGGCGTCAAATTCAAAGACATTCTGGGCCATGTGGGCAAAGTCGGGTTCCTGATAACGCACGATGACCGATGCTTTTGGATTTAATCCTTTCGCATTGAGGGCAATTTCTAGATTGGCGGTGTCATTACTGGTTACGGCCAGCAACGCTTGAGCCTGCTCAAAATTGGCGGTTTTAAGGGTGGCTGGCAGACTGGCATCGCCTTGAATGACCGGAATCTTTAAGGCGCGAACAGTGCTCAAAAACCGACAGTTGGGATCCTGCTCAATGACAACCACCTCATGACCATAGCTACAGAGATGGTTAACAATTTGAACACCCACGCCACCTAAACCGCAGACGATGAAGTGGCCCCGCTGCGGGAGACGAGCCGCATCCCAAAAGCGATCGAAGCGGGTACCCAAAACAAAGTCGTTTAGCAGCGCGTAGGACAAACCAATAATGGCGGCCCCAACCAGCATGGTGATAACGGTAAAGATCTTCAGGCTAATAGGGCCATGGTCTACCCCAATATCGTTTGCCCCGGCCCCAGTAATAATTCCAACAGAGAAATAAAGAGCATCAATAAATGAGGTGTGCAGAACGGAGGATACAAAGGTCAACGTACTGATAAAAATGACCGACAGCAGCAGCAACGTGCCAGCAATCAGAGCGCGGCTATGTTGCCGGAGATATTTCAGTCCTAGCGCCAGCTTGGCAAGTTTTCGTGTCAGCGATCGTTGGGCCTGCCGGACGCTCGGTTTAGTGCCAATAATGAGTCGATCGCCGATCTGCAGGCGAAATCCCTGCGTTACCGCCGTTACCAAATCCACATTGCTGTTAATCGGCAAGTAGTAAATCAGCATTCGATCGCGGTCATCCCATAAATCGCTCAATTTTCGTCCACACCAGGGATGTCCATCCTCAATATGTTCCTCATGGATCGGCCAGGTCTGGTTAAACAACCGCAACTGCCCGATCGCCGCATTTCCCAGGGCTGCAAAGGCAAACACGGGGGCTGACAACGCCGCCACACTCATGGTGATGTGATCGGGCAGAGTATTGTCAAGACGCTCTCCCAGGCTTGTATTGAATAAACGGTTCACAATCCGAATGCGAGGATTTAGCACACGAGCCTGCATCAGAACAGCCAGGTTTAAGCCGTCCTCACTACTGGCAAGTACGATCGCCTGCGCGTCTCGAATGCCTGCTGCCAAAAGCACTGCTGAAGAACGCATGTCTCCAACAATGATGTCTTTCTCCTCACCAGGAAGAGGCTTATCATGAATTCCAATAACCTGGAAACCCTGCTGTCTGAGCAAATAGAGAATCTTATAACCCGCCGAACCTAGCCCACAAACAATAACTTGAGGTTTCATCGCTTTCAAGCACAGACCTTCTAAGCACCGACTAGAAATTATCCAGGGCTTGCTTCAAAACCTTAACTTCTGGTTGAGGCAGTGCTGAGTGCTGAGAACTGAGTATTAACCCTCAATCAGCACTCAGTCCTCAGCACTCAGTCCTCAGTCCTTTAAAGCACGACCTAGTCTTTCATTCTTGACCACCCCTACCGTCGCGACTGTAACTGTAAACACTATTGCATGTCCAAGTCAGCCGTTAGATGGACTGTATCTCAACACAAACTGCTGTAGTCTCAATGGATGGTGTTTTCTTAGTAAATTCTTTTATTCCTTATGCCCCCTAGGGGATCGGTCTAGAATACTTAAGGTGAAACTTCACCTGCGATCAGTTGATAGGTGGATTCTAGCCAAGGGCTTCTAAGTGAAGCGTTTCATTGTCTATTAAAACTTGAATTGAGGAATTGGAAGTGGTTGCAACTCCCGAGAAACTCCAGCAACAAACTCAAGCATCTTCTGCCCAGGAGCGGGTTGCCGTTCTATTAATGGGCTATGGCGAAGTCGAGAGCTATGAGGACTTTGCAAATTACAACGAGCAGGCTCTTAATTTATTGACGGCTAAGTTTGCGCCAGTTCCTATGTGGATTTATCCTCCTTTAGCAAAGCTGTTGGCGGTCTTTGATTTGCATGAATGGAGTCATCAGCATAACCATTTCATTTCACCCCACAATGTCATTTTTGAAAGCCAGCGTGCAGGAATTGAGCGGCATTTGCAGGAGCAATGGGGCGATCGCGTCAAGGTATTTAAGGCATTCAACTTTTGCGCCCCCTTCTTACCAGAGCAGGTTCTGACAGAAATTAAGGCGGGTGGTTTTGACAAACTGTTGATCTATCCCTTGTTGGTAGTTGATTCCATTTTTACCAGCGGAATTGCGGTGGAGCAGGTCAACAAAGCGTTGGCGAAATTGACCGATGCCACGGAGCACTGGGTTAAGGGCATCCGCTATATTCCCTCGTTCTACAATGAACCGGACTACATTGACCTGATAGCAACACTGGTCGAAGAGAAGGTTAAATCCGATTTGGCAGTGGCGCATCTCCCTCCCAGACCGGAATTGTGTTGATGAATCATGGTTGCCCTCACAAAGCGAAGGGCTTTACGTCTGGAATTGACGAAAGCCAAGCGCTGTATGAGCGGGTGCGGGAGAAGCTCATCCATCGTTATCCGCTAATTTCGGTGGGTTGGTTAAACCACCAGACACCGCTGATTGAGTGGACACAACCCAATGCGGAACTGGCTGCCAAGAATTTAATGGAGTTAGGAGCAACAGCGATCGTCTTTATGCCGATCGGTTTTGCGACGGAAAACCACGAAACGCTGTTAGATGTAGACCACATCATCCACGCGTTACGCAATAAGCGCCCCGACGTCACGTTTGTGCAGATGGAGTGCGTCAACGATCATCCCAAGTTTTTGAAGATAGCCGCAGAATGGGCCAATCCTCAAATTGAGGCGCTGTTGTCGGAGGAAGCGTTTGCTGTGAATCCGAGTCTTGCCCGTAGCCATAGTCATCAAGACCCTCACCATGACCATGGGCACAGTCGGCATCATCACCATCACCACCATGATGGACATCACCATCATCATTAATGAGAACGATTGCGTATATAGCGCCCCTATTCGGATTGCGAGAAAGAATTCCGATGGAATCCTTTCTCGCAAAGCCTTTCAATCATACAACTGAAGTAAGACTGCTATAGCATCTATTGTTGCTTCGCTGTGGATAACGTCTGGTGGACTTCCCCAAACCCTCGCTATTTGAGGTCCTAACTCCCCAACCACTCCCGAATAAGAGTTCCGAGGGTAGGCTGCCAAGCTTCGTATTTTGGACTCGGTTGTTATTCGGGATCAATGCCGAGCGATCGTAGTTGTTCTGCCAGTCTCTCAGCTCGCTGTTGAGCTTGTTCGGCTCGCTGTTGGGCTTGCTCGGCCTGTGCCCTTTCTTGTAGAGCGGCTTCTTCGGGGGTCGGTATTAAGCTCCCTTCAGCCGTGAAATAGCGTAACTGGTTGCCCTCTATTCCCAGGTATAGTCCTAGTTCCTCGCTCCAACGTCTATTATCTGGATTTAAGGGAATTGGCTGATATTCATGACCAATCGGGCGAAAACCTTCAAATTCTAGCGTTTCGGGTGAGAACCAAAAATATTTTGGCGTGCGGAACCGGTTCTGGTAGAGAGTTTTTTAAGGGTCCGATCGGTATTAGCCGTTGAAACCGAAAGGAGTTCAATAATCAGGTCGGGATATTTTCCGTTCTCCTCCCAGACAACCCAGGAATTGCGAGGTCGCTTTTCGGTCTGTTTTACGAGGAAAAAGTCTGGCCCTCTAAAGTCCCGATTGCGTAACTGCTGCCGACTGAAATAGATGGTGAGATTGGCACCGATGAAGTAGTCGGTACGATCTCGCCACAGAAATTCCAGGCAAGTCACGAGGAGAGCCAGTTGAGCATAATGCAGGGAACTTTCCATTTCTGGCTCATCGCTTAAAAGCTGTTTGCCATCAGGCATCATTGCCTCTAGTTGTTGGGCAGTTAACCCCATCATCGGTTTATCTCACAACTGTTTTTATTATGCGGCTATCGGCCTTGTTTCTATCTACAAAGCGTTTGTCCGAGTTTGCTTTAGCGTTTTCTGATTTCACTTAAGTGTGAGTTTGATTCACTCAGGTGTTTCTTTAATTCGCTTGTCCATTCATAAGTTTCGTTTAAGTGTTTCTTGTTTGCGCTTCAGGCCATATTGATTCTATTTATTTATCTATAAGTTTTGCTTAAACATTTCTTGTTTTTGCTCGTCCATCTATAAGTTCCGTTTAAGTTATTTTGGTTTTTGCTTAGCTCGTCTCTGAATCAGGACAAGTGGGCAGGGCATTCACATCCTCGACTTCTAATAGAACCTCCTTGCTACTTACTTAACGTTGCTCAGAAGTCGGGGATCTTTGTTGTGTTCCGAAATTTTCCTCCAGAGGTTAGAGTTACAGTTCTTAATGGTGCCTGTACCCTTAGCAGGTGGGAGAATTAAGAGTGGTGTTATGCAAATTCAAACGCCGGATTGGGTGAAACATGCGGTTTTTTATCAAATTTTTCCAGACCGATTTGCTCGCAGTCAGCAGCCCCGAAAACGACTCTTGAAAAACGCAACCTGGGAAGACTGGCATGCAATGCCAACGCTTCAGGGTTATAAGGGGGAGACCTATGGGGCGTGATGGAAAAACTCGATTACCTGCAAGACCTGGGCATTAACGCTGTTTATTTCACGCCTATTTTTCAGTCAGCCAGCAATCACCGCTACCATACCCACGATTACTATCAGGTTGACCCGATGTTGGGAGGCAATCCAGCCTTTAAGGACCTGCTGGATGAGGCCCATCGACGGGATATTAACGTGGTTTTGGATGGGGTGTTTAACCACTCCAGTCGGGGCTTCTTTTTCTTCCATGATGTGCTGGAAAATGGCCCCCACTCTCCTTGGGTGAACTGGTTCAAAATTCACGATTGGCCTGTGTCGCCCTATAACGGCGAATTTCCGGCAAACTACGAAGGATGGGCTGATAATCGAGCATTGCCAGTCTTTAATCACGACAATCCAGAAGTCCGTGAGTACATCATGGAGATTGCGGAATACTGGATTAAGTTTGGCATTGATGGTTGGCGATTGGATGTGCCGTTTGAAGTTAAGACGCCCGGTTTCTGGCAGGAGTTTCGCGATCGCGTCAAAGCCATCAATCCCGATGCTTACATTGTGGGAGAGGTTTGGGGTGATTCGCGGGAATGGCTGGATGGCAACCAATTTGACGGGGTGATGAATTATCTATTTGCTGCACCGACGATCGCGTTCACAGCAGGCGATCGAGTCGTGATGGAACAGGTGCAAGACCGTTCCTACCAGCCCTACCCTCCGCTGTTCGCCAAAGAGTATGCAGAGAAAATTCAAGAACTTCTTGCTCTATATCCGTGGGAGATTCAATTAACCCAGCTTAATCTGCTGGCCAGTCACGATACCGCAAGACTATTAACGATCGCGGGTGACGACAGAGCCAGCGTCGAGCTGGCAACGCTGCTATTACTCACTTTTCCCGGTGCTCCCAGTATCTATTACGGGGATGAAGTAGGCTTGCCTGGAGCACTTGACCCCGATTCCCGGCGTGGATTTCCCCTAGAAGCAGATTGGGATTTGGAGATTCTGAATTACCATCGCCAGCTCATTGCTTTGCGACATGCCTACCCAGCTTTGAGAACTGGAGACTACAGGGTGCTGTTTGCCGAAGCAACCGCTTATGTGTTTGCGCGCACGTTGGATTCAGAGGAATTAGTAATTGCCCTCAACATTGGCACCGCTCCTGCCCACGTACAGGTTCCGATCGAATCCCTTAAGTCTCAGCCCGATCAATTACTTTTTGGCTCAGATGAATGCCAATGGACAAACACTGGAGAATCTAGACAACTTGAACTGAGTTTACCACCTCGTACTGGCTGCATTCTCGGTTCGAAAACGGTTTGATAACTCACAACTTACGCAGAAATCCCCAACTTCTCTGTAAGCTATGCGGACAATGCTAGCTTCTAACAGAAGTCGGGATCTGAAACTTTATGTATGAGTTTCGTTGACTATGGCTCTCGTTTTTCACGCTTTGAGCGGGGAAAATCCCATAGAAAAATAGAGACGTTCCACTGAAACGTCTCTATCTCAAACAGCCTGTACTATCGAGAATCCGTGATACCAAACAACAGGCAGTCGCTTTTACCAGAAGGCTGGCTGATGGCGAATCAAGTTAAGGAACTCTTCGCGGGTCTTTTGCTCCTCCTGAAAAACGCCAACCATTGCGCTGGTGACGGTCCACGACCCAGGTTTTTGTACGCCACGCATGACCATACACATGTGAGTCGCTTCCATCACAACGGCAACTCCCTGCGGTTCCAGAATTTCTTGAATGGCTTCGGCAATTTGACGAGTAAGCCGTTCTTGCACCTGAAGTCTACGGGAGTACATTTCAACGATGCGTGCCAGTTTGCTCAACCCAACCACTTTTTGATTGGGAATGTAGCCAACATGGATTTTACCCATAAATGGCAGCATGTGATGTTCACACAGGCTAAAGGTGTTGATGTCGCGGACCAACACCATTTCGTTGTGCCCTTCATCAAAGATTGCACCGTTGACGAGTTCTTCTAGGGACTGGTGGTAGCCACTGGTCAAGAAACGCATTGCTTCAGCAACTCGCTTTGGCGTTTTCAGCAAGCCTTCCCGCTCAGGATCTTCTCCGACTCCCAGCAGCAGCGTTTTCACCGCTTCCATCATTTCATCTTGAATTTCGTTGGGTGGAGATTGGAGGTTGGGTTCCTGCTGACCGTTGAGCGTGTTGCGATCGGGTCGGGTGCTGAGGTTTTTAGCCGATTTGACGGAAGACACTGGGGAACCGTTGGAACCGTTAGAAGCAATAGTCATGGTAAATCGAAGGTAGATATGTACGTGTGAAAGGGTTTAGACAGAACTGAATGTTGATTTGGTAGAAACACGAAGAAACTTTAGAACGTGCCGACGTTCGGCATCAGGGTCAACTCTTCGATAACGGCCTGTTCTGGCAAAAGAGCCGCATGAAGAATTGACTGGGCAACTGTTTCGGGGACAGCATCAACGATCGATCAAAGTTGGCGTGCACTGTTTCGGTATCCCAAAGAGACGTATTGACAGAGCCAGGAGAAATGGTAACCACTCGAATTCCATTAGCCCGTTCCTCGACCGCTAAGGTTTTAGAGAGGGCAACCAAACCAAATTTACTGACACAATAAGCGCCCCATTCTGGGAAAACCTGGTGTCCTGCGATCGAAGACACATTGATAATCGTTCCCTGCTTGCGCTGACGCATCCCAGGTAGAATGCCCTGAATGCATTGAAATGTACTGGTCAGATTAAGATTGATGACTTGCTGCCAATCGGCTAAAGACGTATTTGCAAGCAAGCCGGTGTAACCCATGCCTGCACAGTTAACCAGAATGCCAATTGGCCCAAAGTTGGCATCGATCGCTGCGATCTGCTCCCGCACACCGTTGGTTTGAGATAAATCGAACGGGTAAGTTTGCACCTTCACTCCGCTACTTTCAACCTCCTTGGCAACTGCTTCCAGCTTAGTTTGGGTACGACTGACCAGTGCAAGATGAATTCCTGCTTGAGCAAATGCAAGTGAGGTCGCTTTGCCAATTCCACTTCCTGCTCCCGTAATGAGAGCACGCCGTTCTGTCTGATAGGTCATGAAGTAGCTAAAGTCCTAGAGTGTAACACCAGATAAACTGCCGCTAATGTTAATTAACCTAGCGGCTGGAACTGAAGCAGAGATTAGAATGGGCTGAATCGGTAATTTAGAGTAAATCCAGGAGTAAGTCCAAAGTACTGGAGGGACCGTTGGAAAATCTAAAAACCGTGTAAACATTTCTAACGCAATCGGTGAGTTAGAGACGTGCAAGTTTTCCTTGGACAGCTCCCGATATGAGTGATGGAGGGAAACGCAAAAAACTGGCTGCCAAGGCTGAGCAATATAAACATTTGTAACGATGTCATTATATCACTCAGAATCAGCCTCAAGCAGAAAATTCGTTGAAAACGCCAATCTCCCGGAACTTCTTGTAGCGTAATTCCCGACGCTGCGCCCCAGTTATTCGGCTTAGTTCGTCTAAATGCCTCACTAAGGCTTCCTTTAAAATTTCGGTTGCTTTGAGCGGATCTGCGTGGGCCCTCCTATGGGTTCGGGCAGAATTTCATCAATGATTCCTAAATGCTTCAAGTCTGAGGCGGTAATTCTGAGCGCTTCCGCCGCTTGGGGCGACTTTACGGCATCCCGCCAGAGTATGGCAGCACAGGCCTCTGGTGAAGCAACGTAATAGACGGAGTGCTCAAACATAAGCAGTCGATCGCAAACCCCAATTCCTAACGCGCCGCCAGACCCCCTTCTCCAATCACGGTGCAGATGATTGGTACCTCCAAACGGAACATCTCACGCAGGTTGTAGGCAATGGCTTCTCCCTGGCCCAACTCTTCTGCTTCTAAACCTGCCCAGGCACCGGGGTGTTAATCAGCGTCAAAATCGGCATACCAAAACGATCGGCATGTTCCATCAATCGCAGTGCTTTGCGGTAACCACCCGGCGCTGCCTGCCCAAAGTTACGGGCAACATTATCCTTGGTGTCGCGGCCTTTCTGATGCCCCAGCATCACAACTGGACGCCCATTCAAACGGGCAATGCCGCCAACCAATGCTGGGTCATCATATCCTCGACGATCGCCATGCAGTTCCATCCAATCGTCACTAATGGCCTGGATATAATCTAGGGTACTAGGGCGACGGGGATGACGAGCTACTTGAAGCTGTTGAGAAGGAGACAGACTGCTGAAGATTTCTCGACGCAGTTCCAGCGATCGCAGCTCGAGCTGACGAATCTCCTCAGAAACATCAACGTCGTTTTCTTCCGCTAGTTCACGAATCTGTATAATTCGCGATTCCAACTCTGCCAAAGGTTTCTCAAATTCAAGAAGAATAGGTTTTCGCTCAGCCGTAGCCATAGTAAAGGAATAGTAAGGGAATAGGAATTAAAAATTGGTAACCAGAGACGTAGACATGATGTACCAAATGTTATTTTAAGGGTTTGTAAAGCACTCCTGGCTCAAAATCTGAAAATAAGATCCCCAATTTCTAATACCGAATCCCTCAAACTTAGCCAAGCAACAGACTTAGACTAACAGCGGTCTAAATCCGTGCTTCACCGATACCTCCCCGATCTGCTCCATCTTCTCTACAGTGATCCGGTTGCGTCCCCAGGAGAAGTTGGTATGCCACTTTTCAAATTCCAACAGCATCGACTCTGCGAAACAGGCGAATAGTTGTCTAGCAGGAACATCCATGTTGACAATCTTCATGATTTTCCAGTCAATGTCCAGGGAATGTTCTACTATCCCACCGTTGAGGACATAGACGCCCGGATGCTGGATTTTGGTTGATAGATTTTTGGGATAGCCACCATCAATTAGTAGACAGGGTTGTTTTAGAACTGCGGGGTCAATTTCGACTCCTCGTGGCATACTGGCAACCCAAACGATCGCATCGGCTTGGGGCAGCGCTTCATTGAGATCCATAATTTTACCCCGGCCCAATTCATCTTGCAGCACTTGCAGACGTTCCTGATTACGGGCAATGAGCAGCAGGTCTGCAACATTTGAGCGGGCATTTAGCCATCGACAGACCGCGCTGCCAATGTCTCCAGTTGCTCCACAAACGGCAACCGTTGCCTTTGAAAGATCAATTCCCAAGCGGGGAGCAGCCTGCTCAATCTGACGACAGATGATATAAGCCGTATGGGTATTTCCGGTGGTAAATCGCTTGAAGTCTAAAAGGACGTTGCGAACCTGCTTGATTTGCTCCAGGTTGAAGTTCTCAAAAATGATGGAGGAAAACCCCCAAGGCTGTAATATCAATGCCGTTCTTCTGGGCATGGGCCATTGCGTTAATGACTTTGCGGGTCGCGGCCTTGATGCGGCGGGCTGCCAACATCTCCGGCAAAAAGCAGGATTCGACATACCTGCCTTCGATCGTTTGACCCGTAACGCTTGTGACCTTAATCGTGTCCACAATCTGAGGTGGAGCACTGCACCAAAAATCAATTCCTTGATCGGCGTATTCCGGGTAGCCCAACTCTTTAGCAACTGCCTGGGCGTGTTCCAGGCTGGTAAGATGACCAATTAAACCGAACATGGACAACTCTGCAAAACGTTATGAATTCTGGTAGAAGAAAACTGCTAGAAGGAAACCTATCTATGATGAGCAAACTTCAACGGGTGCTAAAAGATAGTACCGGAAGTTACCAAATCCATCTCTCATAAGCAAAATCGAAAAAGAAAGCTTAGAGGATTGATTTGAGCAATGATTGTAAGGACTTAGCACAAGCAAAATTGGTAGAGGCGTAAGCCTCTATTTACCATTTGGGGTTAAGCGGCTGCGAGTCCCATCGCGGATAAACGCATGACATCGCGGCTGCTGAATCCAATATTGCTAAGCGCTTCGCCATATTGAATCATGAAGTCTTCAACCAGCGCATCTTTCTCCATGCCTAGAACATGGGCATCGTGCTCGACCTGGTTCAACATCTTCCATACCAGTGGCAAGTTCTGGCGATTTGCAGCTTCCAATTCTTCCTTAGATGCTTCAAAATTGGCCTTTAGCCATTCTTCGCCAAAGTTGAGGTGGGAGTATTCATCTTTGACGACGCCTTCTGTAATTTTACGGGCAAAGTCGTCTGCGACAGGGATATAGATGTTGTAGGCAGCAATCGCAAAACACTCGATAATTAGCGATTGAATCAACAAGCAAGTGACGACCCTATTCTGAGCAGCCGCAACCTGAAAGTTTTCATGCAACTGAGAGAAAAACTGTTGGGCAAATTCCATATCGGGCGTGACTGAGAGATTGCGTCCACAAGCCTCAAAGCCTTTCTTGTGGCGGCTTTCCATCTTCGCCAGGCTCAACAACTGGTCTTTGTCGGTTGGAAGCATTTCTGACAACGTTATATAGTTCTCGTTTGCTTCACGTTCGCCTTCAATCACGATCGCATTGATCCGACTGTAGGCATCTTTGTAAATTTCGCTGTTAAAATCAATTGCTGCACTAGCCTCAAGCTGTGGCATGGGTTTATCATCTCCTCACAAGTAAAGCCGATTCATCGATCGGCATTAGGACAGCAGAGTAGGGAACCAAAGGGTTAACGTATACCGTGTCAGACTCATCGTCAGACTCATACTTGTATCACTTTAGCTCTTAACCCGCCGGAAATCGACCAGTTACAGTAAGATCCAAACCTCAGATTGAATATAAAGTCTGAAAAGCCCAGTTCCATTGACGTTTGAAGAACTGAATTTTAGACTACGGCCACATCACTTTGTAGATGTGCCCTACGCAGGATTGGAATGAGCACTTAAACAATCGATCGTTCACGCCATGACAGAAAGCCTGCCCACCAAACCGTTCCCTGAGATTTCCTCTGGACCGCCGCCTATAAGGGATTATTTCAACCTGATTTTGCTTTGCGTCGGAGCCTTATTAGTGTTGCTGCCACTGGGCGTGGTTTTGGTGGCATCCCTTTCCCCATCCAGTTCCCCTCTTGGACTCAACTTGAACCAGTGGACCTGGCAAAACTATCGTCAAGCTTGGCTTCAAGGGAATTTCTTGCTAGCATTCGCAAACTCCACTCTGGTTGCTTTAAGTGTCACTGCCTTACAGATAGTTCTATCCATATTGGCAGGATATGCTCTGGCACGACTTCGATTTCGCGGTAGAAAAACAGTTCTGCTGATTACCCTAGCAACGTTGGTCATTCCGTTTCAGATGTTGGTTATACCCATCTTCCTAATCTTGAAGTGGGGACATCTGATTAATACCTATGGGGCTTTGATTTTGCCGACTGCAGTGAATGGATTTGGCATTTACCTAATGGCCCAATATTTTCAAACGATTCCAGTCGAACTTGAGGAAGCCGCAGTCCTAGATGGAGCGAATCGGCTTCAAATTGTCTGGCGAGTAATTTTGCCGCTGGCCCGTCCCGCTCTCGTAACGCTCTTTCTCTTCACGTTTATCGGCGAGTGGAATGATTTGTTTAAGCCGCTTGTGTTTACAACTCGGCCTGCACTCAGAACAGTGCAGCTAGCGTTAGCGGAGTTTCAGGAGCAGTTTACAAACAGTTGGTCGTTGCTAATGGCGGCTGTTGTTATCGCAACAATTCCGGTGGTCGTTTTATTTCTAATTGGGCAGCATCAGTTTATTCGCGGCATGGCCACAACAGGCATTAAAAACTGAGCAAGCTTGGGTTTTTATCCTTACTTCGACAACAAAAATCTTTCAGTAATGTCTACCTGTGTTTGGAACCAATTCTTTGATACAGCAGTCAAACGTCTTGGGAGTCAAAAAGTAGTCCGTAGTCTTTTCAGGGTCTCCCATCATTCATGCAGATCAGGGGTTCAACTGACCCTGCTGAACTTTGCGGCTAAAGTGAGTCGGATCTTTATCAGCCATTGAGGGTCTTAATGGTTTTATCTATGGATACACACGCTCATCAGGTTGCAAGTTCCACTGGAAGTTCCGCGATAACGGTGGAAATTCCAACTGATTCAACTCCTTCATTTAATCCCTTTGATCCTGCCTGGGTTAAGGTGTGGGATCAGGCAGGCCCTGTTGCATATCTCTTTCTACTCTGTGTGTTGGTTTGGTTGCTAACGCGCTTGGTAGAGACGGTTAAGGGAAAATAAGGGTAGATGTAAACTCCAGAACCCTTGGTAAGCGGATTAAGTAACAAATTTTCCCTGATTCGGCGATCGCTCCTTCAACAGGTTCGGCAAAGGAGTGGTGAGAAGGAGCGACGCTGAATTAACAACACTCGCACAAGCGCGATATTCCTGAAAATCGTCTTCGCTTTTCTCTAATTTCTTCTGAGTTAAGCACAATAACGAACTCTGCACTTGGTTTTATATGTTTGAGAACTTGATCACAATCATCTGGCTTTGAGTCGTTGCCAAGGCAGGCCGTTATGCAGGAAGTATCTTGCCTACCCTAAAAATCCTTGTGGAACTATTAGAGTCAACTACTTATAGGCAGTATCGTTTAAGAAATTTTTTCAAATGCACTTGACAGCTCTGGGTAAAGGGATTGTAGAGCACTTCATCCTCCTCATGGCTCCAGAAACGCAAGACTCTAGGGTAGTCAGCATAACGAACGTAGATGAGGGGAACCCCAGTGGGAGCGATGACATCGAATTTAGCGAGATCGCGCCGCTGTGTATCTTCCAAATCATGCCAGGGTGTTAGAAAGCGCCCATCGTTATGCTCCAGCTAGCTCGAATTCAAGTTGTTGTGGTGAATTAGTGAGAATGATTCTTGATGAAGGGTGGTCATTTGAAGTCGGTCTAGGCTTAGCTACTCACCATCCCAACGAATTAGATAGCAGCCTACTGACTCACTGTGGTAATCATCTAATCATGCGTCTTATCAACCCAATAGATCAAGAGTCTCTTAAGCACTGTGGAGAAATCGTAGGAACTAACTTAATTGAGAAAATGCTCACTCTTTCTAAAGGGCAGGTGTTAGTTTCTGGTACATGTGTAGAGAATCCAGTTTTATGTAAGCTTAGAAAGAGTATTACAAAGGTTAATAGTCAAACCTTAAAGCCTTCACAACTATGGACGAGGTATTTTCAAAGTTAAGACCAATGAACTTTATAAGTTATGGATATTTCCTGATTTGAACCACCATTTTTTCTGATATAGAAAACTACATTATGAACACAATAAAACTCAAGAGAATTGAACTTCCATTTGATAGGATCAAGACGTTTTGCAGCCATTGGAAAATTAGCGAATTTAGCTTATTTGGCTCTATTCTCCGGGATGACTTTCACCCAGATAGTGATATTGATGTTTTAGTTTCCTTTTCGCCTGATGCAACCTGGAGCTTGTTTGATTTGGTAACAATGCAACAGGAGTTAGAGCAGATTTTGGGACGAGAGGTTGACCTGATTGAACGGCAATCAATTGAGCAGAGCCATAATTGGATTCGTCGCAAGGAAATTCTAAGTACGGCAAAGACAATCTATGTCGCGAGATAATGCTTCCCTACTCGATATTGCCCAAGCTGCCCAAATGATTCTTGAATTCACGTTGGGAATGACTCAAGGAGAATTTGAGGCTGACCGGAGAACTCAATCTGCTGTCCTTTATCAGATTGCAATTCTCGGTGAGGCAGTGAAACGTCTATCACAGGAATTCCGGCGACAGTATCCAGACATTCCCTGGAGTTCTATCGCCGGGATGCGCGACAAGTTGGTTCATGACTACGATCGAGTCAACCTTCAACGGGTTTGGCAAACTGTAACAGTCAGTATTCCAGAATTTTTGGCTGCGATTGAGCCTCTGCTTCCTACTGAAAATGGCGAGTAGGAAAATCGCAGCTGGGTGTATCAGAGCGTGAAGGTTCTAAGTTTTATCTGGGCTAAAACAAGAAATAGCGTTGAGCCATTGGCAAGACAGTAGCGGGTTCACAAATGAGGAGTTCTCCATCGGCGCGGACTTCGTAGGTTTCGGGGTCTACTTCCATACGGGGAGTGGCATCGTTGAGCTTCATGTGTTTTTTGGTGAGTTGGCGGATGCCGGAAACAGCGACCGCTTTTTTTTTCAAACCTAATTGGTTGGGAATACCTTTTTGAGGGCGGATTTGGAGATGAAGGTGAGGGATGTGTGGGCGATCGCGCCTCCGAAGCTAGCAAACATGGGACGCATATGAATCGGCTGTGGAGTGGGAATGCTGGCATTTGCATCGCCCATCTGGGGCCAGGCAATCATGCCGCCCTTGATCACCATCTCGGGTTTAACCCCAAACATGGCTGGTCGCCACAGGCAGAGATCTGCCAGTTTGCCCACTTCTATAGAACCGACATATTCGGCAATGCCGTGAGTGATGGCGGGATTAATTGTGTACTTGGCAACGTAGCGCTTAGCACGGAAATTGTCGTTACGGTCAGAGTCTTCGGATAGCGCTCCCCGCTGCACTTTCATCTTGTGTCCGGTTTGCCAGGTACGGATAATGACTTCGCCAATTCGTCCCATTGCCTGCGAGTCAGAGGACAGCATGCTGAATGCGCCCAGGTCATGCAGGATATCTTCAGCGGCGATCGTTTCCCGACGAATACGGGATTCGGCGAAAGCCACGTCTTCAGCAATGCCCGGATCGAGGTGATGGCAAACCATCAGCATATCCAGGTGTTCATCCAGGGTATTGACGGTGTAGGGGCGTGTGGGGTTAGTAGAAGAAGGCAGCACATTGGCCTCTCCACATACTTTGATAATGTCGGGGGCATGACCACCACCTGCGCCTTCCGTGTGGTAGGTGTGAATGACGCGGTTTTTGAAGGCAGCGATCGTGTCTTCTACGAATCCGGCTTCATTCAACGTGTCCGTATGGATGGCAACCTGAATATCATACTCATCCGCCACACTGAGGCAGGTATCGATCGCGGCGGGAGTTGTGCCCCAGTCTTCGTGCAGCTTTAACCCCATCACGCCTGCTTCTACCTGCTCCTCTAAGGCATCGGGTTTGGCGCTGTTGCCTTTGCCCAGAAAACCAAGATTCATGGGAAATGCTTCGGCAGCCTGCAGCATCCGATAAATGTTCCAGGGACCGGGGTGCAGGTGGTGGCGTTGGTACCTGTGGCAGGTCCGGTGCCGCCCCCAATCATGGTAGTGATGCCTGCGGCGATCGCCACTTCAATCTGTTGTGGGCAAATGAAGTGAATGTGGGTATCAATTCCGCCTGCGGTCAGGATCATGCCCTCGCCTGCGATCGCCTCTGTACCAGGACCAATGATAATGTTCACATTGTCCTGAATGTGGGGATTTCCCGCTTTTCCGATCGCTGCAATCTTGCCGTCCTTAATTCCGATATCGGCTTTGACGATGCCCCACCAGTCGAGAATCAGGGCGTTTGTGATGACCGCATCCACCGCACCATCGTCGTTGGTGATTGGGGATTGCCCCATGCCTTCCCGAATCACCTTGCCACCGCCGAATTTCACTTCGTCGCCGTAGGTGGTGTAGTCCTGTTCGACTTCAATAATCAAGTCGGTGTCAGCAAGTCGAACGCGATCGCCCACCGTCGGACCAAAGGTTTCCGCGTAGGCGCGACGATTCATGCGGTAACTCATGGGGATTCCTCACAACACGGTATTCGTTCAAAAGGCAGTTTGTTTTTACAAAACGTGGTAAGACTAAGTTTCCATTGGTGGCTTTCTGTAGTTAAGAAGTAATGCATTGACTCAAATTCGTGTTCATTACGCTTTGAAATGACTTCAAGTATTGCCGTACTCTGGCCTGACTCATTAACTTGAGTGCCTTCCCAAATAAATCTATTAGATTGCCATCCCGAGGATTTCGAGTTAATTCAATATCCTTCATTTGTTGCAGTAATTCGTACAAATTCCTTAGGTATGCATTATATCCCCACAGAATCTTGAATTACTGCTTTAGTTTGACCAATAAACCACCAATCATTTAGCTCTCGTTTCAATTGCCAAGTTGAATTAAATTCTTCCGAAAGTGGGGGTGGTAAGTTTTGTCTGCCCTTGCACCTCCAAACTCCTTGAAAAAATTCGAGTTGATCAAGCTTTTCCCTTTCATCATGAAGGGTATGATTAGATTCCTCTGATAGCACGTTTTCCCAACGTATCAAATGTCTTACTGAGAGTAACAAAGGAATAGCTATCTTTGTGGAAAGTCTAATCAGCATCACCGATATAGAATTCTTCTTGTGTTTGAGAACATCGCGTTTTGTAGATGAATGCTAGCTTTTCTCCTTCTTCTTTCTTCCTTTTTCTTTCTTATTTTTGCCGTCGAGTAATCCGTCAATTTTGTTGTTGAGTCCGTAGACTTCTCGGCTACCGGCTAAGGCAACAAGGGTGATTTCCTTTTCATCTCCCGGTTCAAATCGAACGGCGGTTCCAGCGGGAATATCTAAGCGCATTCCCCTTGCCTGTTCGCGATCGAACCGTAATGCTGCATTCACCTCATAGAAGTGAAAATGGGAGCCAATCTGAATGGGGCGATCGCCGGTGTTTGCAACTTTCAACGTTACGGTTTCGCGTCCTGCGTTCAGCTCAATTTCACCTTCTTCAATTAACATTTCACCTGGAATCATCAGTACTCCTTTTAGATATATTCGCCATAGGGATAATCCATTTGTTTACGGATTTTTTCCTTTGCTTCTAAGCCTGCTAATTTCTTGCAAAGATAGAGGCCCAGATCAATAGACGCTGTAACACCTCTGGACGTGATCACATCGCCTTCATCTACGACCCGCTGATCGGTTATGACGGTACAAAATTCGTTCAATTTATCGAAGGCATTCGGATGGGTTGTGGCCTTTTACCTGATAGAAACCCTGCTGCCCCTAACAGGAGCGAACCCGTACAAACGGATGCTTTTAATTGACAAGAGTTTGCTGTTTTTAACCAACCAACAAAATCATTATCTTTTGTTAATTTATAGACCAGTGCGGATATTCCACCGGGGACGATCAATAGATCAAATCCTTCTAGCGATCGACCAATATAGGTGGGGCTAAATTTCAAGCCATGATGATCGCTAACGGCTTCAGAAAAGGCACAAATTTCCCATTCCAACTCTGGCAAAAAACCCATTGACTTCAATCGCGTAATTGGATCGTAGATCCCAATTAAATCGAGAGCAGTCATGTGGTTATAGACGACAAACGCAACCTTCATAGGGTAGTTAAGAAGCGAGTGTTTGATGAAGCCATATCTGCGGTGCCTTAAAACTAATGGATGGGATAGTGAACGGTGACAAGCTTTGTGCCATCGGGAAAGGTAGCTTCCACCTGAACTTCATGGATCATTTCAGGTACGCCTTCCATCACGTCATCCCGCGATAGTAATGTGGTCCCGTAACTCATCAGGTCAGACACAGTACGCCCATCCCTTGCACCTTCTAAAATGGCAGCGGTAATGTAGGCGATCGCTTCCGGGTAGTTAAGCTTTACCCCCGTGCTTTGCGCCGTTCTGCCAATAGGGCAGCGGTAAAAATCAAAAGCTTATCTTTTTCCTGTGGTGTTAACTGCATTGTGAATCACACTCCCCAAACTCTTGGTATACAGGCGGATCGCCCTAGAAATGATAAACGGATCAGGTGCCAAACCTCCGTAAACCAGTGGCGCACTTCTGATGTTGAGTGTCCCCGATAACGGCAGAGTAACCCCGCTTGAAGTCGTGTCACTCCGGCTTCACCAGCATCCCCTGTCCACAACGTTCGTGCTTTTTCCACCAGGTCAGGTTCAACTGATCGCCCAACAAAGGCGAAACTTCCAACGACCGGGAAGCCTGCTAATCCGTGGGGACTGTGAAACGTCTCTTCTCTGCCAGGAAGCCATTGTCGATCGATCCACAACGGACAATCATCCTGCCAAATCTCGGTGTGCGATCGCCAGTTTCCCTGAACGAATTTTTCGTTTCTGGCTGTGCGTCCAAAGCGAGTAATTTCCCAACCTATCCAGGTGGCATCGGGAGCCAGTTCAACCCGCATATCCTGACGATAAATTGCCTGATCAAACACGATCGTTTCCTGGGGGAACCATTCTAAACAGGCTCCCTCTGCAACGCTTGCCTGTATCGTTTGACGGGCTTCCTGGCCATTTGTGCGATAGATTTTATTGGCAGCAGCAGTAGTGATAAGAGCGTGGGATTGGGGTTGAAGCTGTAAATCAATGGAGAGGCGATCGCCCCCAACTACACCCCCTGCTGTATGCAACATAACGCTATGGCAAACCTCTAGACCTTCTGGATAAAAGGGCCGCTGGAGTTTTAGCGGGGCTTGCGATCGACTATGAACAACCTGAGTCGCATTTCCATCACGGGCATAAGTTATCTGCAAACTGCCATGCCAGTTTGAACCTGTAATAGTTGGTTGAGAATGATCAACTTGCTGCACAAATTCAGAAGAATGGAACAGATAAAAATACCATTAGTTCCGAAAGTTTTATGCGTATCTATAGATTTTCTAAACTGCTTTTGCTCGTTGAACGATCGCTATTTGTATTTCAATTTGAAAAACAAAATGATTCCTGCCAGAAACAAGGTAATTGCATTGGCGAGAATCACAGGTAAAGCACGAATATAGAAGCCATATATTAGCCACAGGAAAATGCCAGAACAAAAGGCAATCAGCATACTTGCAGAAAAATCCTGGGCTGATTTTGTTTGCCAGATCTTAAATACCTGAGGAACAAACGAGACGGTAGTAAGAACTCCAGCCAGTAAACCTAGAAGAGTAACAAAGCTCATGAAAGTGAGGGTAGTAAACGACAGGATTCTACCCCTATTCACGAGCAATTGTCATACTGCCAGGAATCGCTGAATGACCTCATTGCTTAATTCACGGGTTGGGCCTTGAGCCACAATTCCGCCTTTCTGCATGGCGTAATACCAATCTGCTTTTCGTACAAAATGCAAATGTTGTTCGACCAGCAGTACGGAAATGCCCGTTTCTCGTACGATTTTTGCACCGCAGCCTCAATTTCCAGGATGATCGAGGGCTGAATTCCTTCTGTGGGTTCATCCAGAACCAACAAGCGGGGGCGACCCACGAGGGCACGGGCGATCGACAGTTGCTGTTGCTGCCCTCCGCTCAAGTCACCGCCCATACGGGGCAGGAATGTTTTCAAAATAGGAAACAGCTCAAAAATCTCATCAGGAATCTCTTTGTACTTGGAAATTCCGCCCGGTCGAGCTTCTAGCCCCAGCAGCAAATTCTCTTTTACCGTCAAACGGGGAATCACATCCCGCCCTTGGGGAACGTAGCCAATTCCAAGACGGGCACGCTGATCTGGGGTTTTGCCGTTGATGGGTTTTCCAGCCAGGCGGATCGTTCCGGTGCGAGGCGCTAACAACCCCATAATGGTCTTCAGCAAAGTTGTTTTACCCACCCCGTTGCGACCAATCAGGCAAATCATCTTGCCCGCTGCTACGCCCAAGTCTACATTCCGCAAAATATGGCTCTCACCGTAGTAGACGTTCAGATTGTTGATTTCCAGCATCGGTTGGGAATCGGTGCCTGGAGTTTCGACGGCAACTGCTCCGTTAGTTTGGCTCATAGGAAGTAGGTGTCAGGTTTCAGGGGATAGGTGTCAGGGAAGAATTAAGAATTGAGAATTAAGAAAACTCTTGCAATTCATCATTCATAAATTCTCAATTCTTAATCCTTGTTTAAGCTGCGTGCGCTTCCTCGTCGTCCTGCGTGCCCAGGTAAACTTCGATGACGCGCGGATCGCTTTGAACTTCGTCCATGCTGCCTTCACAGAGAACAGAACCCTGGTGCAGGACGGTAACTTGGCGGGCAATCTGGCGGACGAACTCCATGTCGTGTTCGATGACCATGATGGAGTGGCTTTCTGCCAAGGCGAGCAGAAGATCCCCCACTTTTCGGTTTCTTCGTCAGTTAATCCAGCAACGGGTTCGTCTACTAGCAACAGGTCGGGCGACTGAGCGACCAGCATACCAATTTCCAGGCGTTGCTTTTCGCCGTGAGACAGGAGTTCTGCGGGAACGTCGGCTTTGGCGGTGAGACCGATCGTCTCCAACAATCCATAAACGGTGCGCCGTTCAGAAGCAGACGTTTTGCCCCACAAAGCGCCAGTGACATCCTTATTCTGTGAGCAGGAAAGCTCCAGGTTCTCGCGGGAGTTAGCTTCAGATAAACACGCGGCGTCTGAAATTTTCGACCAATCCCCAGCCGAGCAATTTCGTATTCAGAATAGGGGCGGAGGTTTTTGCCTTTGAAGAAGACCCGTCCTTCAGTAGGCTTGGTTTTGCCCGTGATGACATCCATAAAGGTGGTCTTTCCGGCTCCATTGGGTCCGATCACCACGCGCAATTCGCCCTCATCCATGCTGAAATTGAGGTTTTGATTGCCTTGAAGCCATCAAAACTAACCGTCAGATTCTCGATCTCCAAGATTTTTCCGCTCATATTGCACTTCCAGATCTTCTTCAAGGCTTGGATAGGTATCGACCACTTTGGAACGTCCTGCGAGCGATCGCACAAAATTCACGCTGTCGTTGCGGAACCAGCCCAGAATTCCACTGGGTAGAACCGTGACCACAATCAGGAATAACGCCCCTGGAAAAACAGCCAGAACGCTGGAAACTGCTCACTCAGAAGCGTTTTGGCGAAGTTTACAATCAGCGCTCCGATGATTGCACCGATCAGGGTTCCCCGGCCACCAACGGCAACCCAAATTACCATTTCGATTGAAAAGCAATGTCCATTGCCTTTGGAGTGATGATACCGGACTGTACGGTATACAGTGCTCCCGCAACTCCTGCCAATGCCGCAGAAATGGCAAACACGAACACTTTGAAACCAGTTGGGTTGTAGCCAGAAAACCGAACTCGCGGTTCATCATCCCGGATTGCGACCAGCATTCGCCCCATACGCCCACTGGTGAGCCAGCGGCAGAGAGCGTATCCCCAACCAGAAACAGCACGCTCAGAGCGTAGAATACCGTTTGAACTTTTGGGTCACTCGCCTGTACTCCAAAAATCGTTGAAGTATCTGTTTTTAAGCCATTGGTGCCGTTGATCAACTTCTGCTGACCGTTGAAGAAGTTGAAGAAAACGATTAGCGCTGCTTGGGTCAAGATGGAGAAATAAACCCCGGATGCGGTTACGAAACACCAGGTAGCCAAGCACTGCCGCCACGATCGTTGGGACAGCAAAGACCGCAATTACCGTGAATGGAAAAGAGCGAAAGGGTTCCCAAAACCAGGGCAGCTTTTCAACCCCGTAAAGATTGAAGAAATCAGGGATTTGTCCTTCCTGAAGCCCCTGAAACTGCAAATACATGGCAAAAGCGTAGCCGCCGAGGGCGAAAAAGACGCCATGCCCTAAGCTCAGCAATCCGGTGAAGCCCCAAATCAGATCAATCCCAAGGGCCACGATCGCCAGAGCCAGGAATCGCCCCAACTGATTAATTCGGACTCCCTGCCCCATTCCTGACAGGATGGGCGGAATCACCAATAACAGCAATACCGCGATCGCCACCACAATACCGATTTCATAAAGGAGCGATCGCTTCTTCTTACGGACACTTTCAACGGGTAAGACCCCAGCCGTCGTTTCAACCGTTTCTACAGTCATGAAAACCTCCTTACGCATCCACCGTGCGTCCCTTCTGCGGGAACAATCCGGCAGGTCGGAACTGGAGGAAGACAATAATTAAAGCGAATACCATGACTTTTGCCATGCTGGCTGTAGCAAAGAAGTCAAAGAACGCTTTTAAGAATGGACTGAAGGAAACCAGCGGACCTAGGGCATTGGAACTGATGACATAGTTAACAAGACCAATCACCATTGCGGCCACAATGCTACCAACCAGTTTGCCCACACCCCCGACGACCACCACCATGAACGTGTCTACGATGTAGGACTGTCCGGTATTCGGACTAACTGAGCCAAGTAGCGCCACTGCACACCCTGCAATTCCAGCTAACCCAGATCCGATCGCAAACGTTAAGGCATCTACCGTTTTCGTTGGAATGCCCAGACAGGCGCTCATACTGCGATTTTGAGTCACCGCCCGGATGCGCAATCCCCAGGGTGTTTTGTTGAGGAACCAGTAGATACCTGCCACACAGGCGATCGTCAACGCAATGATGAACAAACGCGTGTAGGGAAGCTGATAGTCTCCGATTGGTAGACCACCTCGTAGCCATTTGGGAGCCGTTACATCCACCCCTTGAGTTCCAAACCAGGGTTTCGTAAACTTCAGCTTGTACATGCCTCCCAAGATGTTTGAGGCAATGAGCGCGACCGCTGCTGACAGAAATAGCATGATTCCGATCGCCCACCCTCGAATCCGCTCGAAATCTGGACGGCGGGCCAGAACCCAAAGCGCCCCAAAAAACAGCACACAGAAGACGGCCAGCCCGATTACAAACTGCCAGCTGACGCTGCGAACAAACTGTTGCAGAATCAAGCTCACGCCCCAGGTTGCCAGTAACGTTTCTAACGGCCTTCCGTACAGATATCGGACAACGCCCCGTTCCAGGATGATGCCCAGTAACGCCGTCACCAAAAAGGCGGCAATGAGCGCGACAAAAATATAGACCTCAGATAGCGCTGTTTTCTTAAGCGCATTCTGGACCACAAAGGTTGTGTAAGCGCCCATCATCATTAGCTCTCCATGAGCCATGTTGATGACGCCCATCAGCCCGAACACGATCGCCAGCCCAAGCGCTGCCAGCAACAATACAGAGCCAATACTAAGCCCACCAAATAGAGATTCTAGAAGTCCTGATAGCAAGAGGGTTCTTCCTTGATGTGAGGTGTGAAGGGAAAGGATGGGGAATAAGGGATGAAGGATGAGAGGAGAGGCTTTTTTATCCTTTAGCCTTCATCCTTTATCCTTTCCTCCACCCCTCTCCTTACCGCTAGGTTGTCTTGTATTTGCCGCCCTTCTTAGGATCGGACCAGTCGCAGGCGTACCCTTTGGTGTCGGCCACAAATTGGTTCCAGGGAATTGGCTTCACGGCATCCTTGGAGGAGTAGACGATCTTGAACAAACCGTCATCTCCCACTTCACCAATCCGCACCCACTTGGAGATGTGATGGTTATTTTCCATCGTCACCTTACCTTCGGGTGCATCGAAGGACTGCCCCAACGCTGCGACTCGAACTTTCTCCAAATCATCCGCTGCTTTGGCTTTCTCAACCGCTTGCTTCCACAGATAAACGCTGATGTAAGCCGCTTCCATGGGGTCGTTGACGACGCGATCGTCGCCATACTTCTTCTTGAAGGCTTCCACAAACTTCTTGCTCTCTGGCGAATCGACGGTCTGGAAGTAGTTCCAGGCTGCAAAGTGGCCTTTGAGGTATTCCACACCGATCGCCTTCACTTCTTCTTCCGCAATACTCACAGACATGGAGGGGTATTTATCGTACCCATACCTGCACCCTGTAACTGCTTGAAGAAGGCCACGTTGCTGTCACCGTTCAGGGTGTTGTAGATAACGCCACCGTTGGGCATGGCAGACTTGATTTTGGAAATAATGGGGTTACTTCCGTACCGCCCAGTGGAATGTAGTCTTCACCAACGACCTTGCCACCTTTTGCAGCCAATTGCGCTTTGATAATGGTGTTTGCAGTTCTGGGGAAAACGTAGTCGGAACCAACCAGGAAGAAAGGCTTACCCTTATATTTTTCCAGCAGCCAAGTTACGGACGGTTCGATTTGCTGGTTAGGCGCAGCCCCCGTATAAAAGATGTTCTTCGAACACTCCTGACCTTCATACTGCACGGGGTACCACAGCATGTGGTTCTTGGATTCAAAGGTATCTTTGACCGCTTTCCGGCTAGCAGAGGTCCAGCAGCCGAAAATGGTAACGACCTTATCCTGGTCGATCAATTTCTTCGCTTTTTCATTAAATGTGGGCCAGTCAGAGGCACCATCTTCTTTAACAGCTTCGATCTGCTTACCAAGCACACCACCCGCCTTGTTAATTTCTTCGATCGCCAGTTCTTCTGCATCCACGACGCTCTTCTCACTGATTGCCATCGTGCCGCTGAGCGAATGAAGAATGCCTACTTTAATCGTTCCTCCAGATGCAGAGGAGGATGCTGGCGACGCAGAGGCTTCGGGAGAAGCACTGGTGCTTGCTGTCGGAGTACTACTTGCACACGACTTAAGAAGGGTCGTGCCGACAGCAGCAGAGCCAAAAATAATAAATTCACGCCGACGAAACTTATTTGTCATGGAGTTAAACGCTCCCAACTAGTTTGAGCCGAGAGTACTACAGAGACTCGGTAATAACTCTGAGATATTAGGCCCATGACGAAATGGCGAATTGTATCCTTTTATACGATTTTCGTTTCTCGGGAGTTGAATCCGCTGCCTGTCAACCCCACAAAGGATGAGATTAAAAATATAGAAGCGCTTAAAAGGATGCCTGTAATAGATTCTAAGCGTTTACGCCCCTTAAAACCTTTTTGCAAAATTCCTAAATATGAATCGCGAAATTTGCCTGAGTCTGGATGAATTCAATAACTTCTGTAACGCCCTGCTGAATCTTTAGATTTGTAAATACAAATGGCTTGCTTCCCCGCATTTTTCGGTGTCTCGCTCCATGACGTCTAAATCTGCACCAACATAGGGAGCCAGATCGATTTTGTTAATCACTAATAAATCCGATTTTGTGATCCCTGGTCCGCCTTTGCGTGGGATTTTGTCCCCTCCAGCAACGTCTATCACATAAATTGTTAAATCCACCAGTTCTGGGCTGAATGTTGCTGCCAGGTTGTCGCCGCCGCTTTCCACAAACACCAGATCCAGATTCAGAAAGCGCTGCTCCAACTCTTCGATCGCCGCCAGATTCATCGATGCGTCTTCCCGAATCGCGGTATGAGGGCAGCCACCCGTTTCCACACCTTTGATGCGATCGCGCTCTAATGCCTGATTCCGCACCAAAAATTGCGCGTCTTCCTGGGTGTAAATATCGTTAGTGACAACGGCAAGGTTAAAGCGATCGCGCATCGCCTTACACAACGCATCGACCAGCGCTGTTTTCCCTGAACCAACTGGACCTGCCACACCAACTCGAAAAGTATTCATCAAGATTTGACCTATAGATTTGAACTTTAGATCTTAAGGCGATTAGTTGGAATTTTCGTAAGAGCTTCACGGAATTACAAGCATGTCAATCCCAAATGCTTGCCAGAAGCCTTTCCTCTATTACTTACGTTTCTTCAACCCTATGCAGACAGAATAATTTGTGATAGAATTAAACCCAGGATAGACACTTAGAAAAGTTTTATCACCTCTACTCCCTCTCACATTTGAAGCCAGGGCTATTTCATTCTAAAGATTGATTTGAGTTGCTTCAAGCTGAAACCGCAACGACGTTGGGCTTGAGCCATATTGTTAAAGCCCAAGTCCCGATAGAGATTGAGTGCCAGATTTCGAGCAATTGCCCATATCTGAGGCAAGGGAACTATCCGGATTCTACAAGCATCCTCAGCTTGCGTCACATCTCGCACATAATGCACTTTGTTTTCCACACCCCAATATGAGCGAATTCGGTGAGCAAACTGACACGCAGTTTCACGCAACGAGGAAATGTAATAGCGTATCTCGGTTTTACCCACAATTTCATACTCTCCTTTCAGCAAGGTACGAGTAGCCCTCACGCGAATCAAGGTGCATAGTCCTGCCCAAGGACGAATATCATCAAGAGTTTGACAAATTTCAACTATTCGTTCCTCTATGCGTCCATGACCTTTGCTAAATTCTGTGTAAGTGTCTTCCACTTGAAAGTTCGCCTTGACCTCTTTGAGCAGCCCAGATTGGTTGCCTTTGAGTGCTCCTAGATAGTGATTGTGACTCTCAACAATTGAGGTGCAACTTTTTTGGGTGTTGATCGCATCAAAAGCAAACACCACTCCATTGCAAGCGAACTGTTTGACTAACTGGGGCAACACCTTGATCTCATTGCTCTTATGCTCAACCTCGTAGGGTTCAAGAATCAAACCCCGTTCAACCAAATACACACTCACCAGTTGAATCGCTGGATGCGGCTCAGTGGTTGAATGCTCCGATACCAGTTGATAGGAGCCACGCCATCGTTTGCCATCGACAGCTACCATCTCACCCGCACGAGGACTAATCTCAAAAACTTGGCTAAACAAGCTGAATACTGTTGATAATCTACGTTGAGCAGCACTCGGCGAATCGTGCTGTAGGAGGGTAAACGTCCTTTAGCTGGGTCAAACAACCCTACTAATTCATCGTGATAAGCGTTGAGCCAATCTCCAATGGCTAGAAACCCTCGACATCCTGCTGCCACTGCTAAGGTGAACAATGCTAGACACAGGGCTTGATTGTGCCGTTGTCCGGCTCCTCGTCGGGGGTCAGGCAAGTGAGCAAAAGCTTCCACAATCGCAAGGGTGCTCATGGTTGAACGGCAGTAACGGATTAAGCCTCAGCTTATCGGATTGTCTACCTCGTCTAGAATGAAATAGCCCTGTAACCTGAACAACTGCAACCCTTTGCCTGTACGGGTGCGGCATTCGGTAGAGATCTTTGGAACAATGGCAAGGGCTTTTACCGAATGCCACGCCCCTACGTAGGGAATTACCCCTTTATAAATCCTCGATCCTGAGTTTCGATCGCTGCTCTATTATCTATTCAGCATTGCGATTTCTGGTTGTTTTGTTCTCGTTAATAGCCTTGCTTGTACCTTCACTAAAGGTGCGCCGTGCGCCTTTAGCAGTACCTTCGACTCGACCCGGAACTTCACTTAACCGTTGCCGTGTATCTTGCTGGGAAGACTGATCAAATTTATCTCGGAGACTACCAGCAGTGTTTTTGAGCTTCTGCTGAGCGTTGTCTATCAAATTGTCACCGTTTCCAGCATTCCTCAGGCGTTGTTGCGATTGCTCGACTAACTCATTGCCATCCAAATTGCCATTGGTGTAAGGATAGGTTGCCTGGTTAGGTGGAGTGGACCGGGTGGCATCGACTGACTGAGAGGAACGTTCGACATCAAATAAGGCCGGATCATTGACTTTTCTACTGTCATAGCCTTGTTCGGCAGTAGCTGCAAGTAGGCTAACGACAGCAAAAAGGGTAATTACCATTTGACGTAGCTGAATCGATTTGAGCCAGTTAAATAGTGATTTAATCATGGCGCTCCTTTTTTCTCCTTTGTTTCTTTATGTTCAAGTACAACGTTGGTACAGTTCTCCATCATGTAGTTGAAGGCTGTACTCAGGGGGCTTTCTTTTGGCAAACGGTGGCGTGGAAATAAGAGATGTCTTGCTTAGGTACCTAATCCTTATCTCTACCCCTACAGCTTGGTTGCCCTTCGGTAGTGGCAATCTCTCCGGCTTCCATTAGCATCTTGAAACGACGCAACTCGTCACCAATTTGCTGTTCTGGTTCTTCACCAAACAGTTTTGCGATCGTTGCTCCAACGGCCCCTACTGGAGGCTGATATTCTATGACGACCTTCACTTCTGTTCCCCGTCCTGGAGGGGCTGGTGTGAACCTTACAAACCCAGAATGCTCGATGTCTGCACCTTCTACTGAAGCCCAAGCAATCAACCGATTTTCTTGATCAGTGATAATTTCAGCGTCCCATTCTACGCTATTACCCATAGGAGCATTCGCAACCCAGTGGGAGCGTTTTTCGTCGATTACCCGAATCGATTTGACATGCTTCATGAATGTTGGCAAGTTCTCGAAGTTATGCCAGAACCGATAGAGTTCTTCAGGCGTCTTCGTTAGAATAGTGACGGTCTTTTCAACCCGAATACGCTGGTCTAACCCAACTGCATCGCTTACCGTATCTTTAAGGCTCTTTTGCCCGGTTGCACCGTGGTAGGCTAACCCACCACCCGCGATCGCTAGCAGCGCACCTCGTAGCGATCGTTGACTAAGACCTGCTAAAACTAATGCACCACCTGTAATTAGCGATCCCCAACGTTCCTTATCGCTAATTTCACCTGTCTGCTTGCTCGTTTGATCACTGTTGCTTGGTGAGGTCAGCTCCATATGGTTCTCTCCTTTGCGTCCCATGAGTTTGGGCTACCGCTTAACGTCAATTATTGAAATCGAAGTCGAAAATTCGACATTGCAGGGTTAGTTGGTGTCTCAATCTTTGAAACCCTGTACGGCGAGAAGTGCAAGTGCTCCAATCCCTGCGAGCGCTCCCCATTTGGCTACTGGATGCCAGTCGAACCAATCTAGAAAACTTGGGATGGTTTCACTTCTGAAGTCTCCCTCGGCTCTGTCGTAACCCTCGATCGGCTCGTACAGATTGTTGGGGTCATTCTCATACTTAACGGTTTTCGTCCGCTGCCCATCTACAGCAAACGCAGTTAACAGCGCATCCGTTAGCTGAGGGGAAATCTTTTGAACAAAGTCAAGAACCCTACCAGCATCACCAACAATGATGTCGCGAGTGGGATTTTCAGCAACATGCAAAATTGAATTTGCTACAAGGTCGGGTTGATAGTAGGGGGAACTCCCGTTGGCTTAACGCCCAGTTTGGTTCGGGCTTTGTTGTAAAACGGTGTATTAATTGTTGCCGGCATCACGTTTGTAATGCTGATGGGTACCCCTTCACGCGCTAACTCAACCCGCAGGGAATCGAGAAAGCCTTCAACGCCATGTTTTGAAGCAGCGTATGAGCTTTGCAGCGGCAGCGATCGTCTTGCCTCAACAGACGTCACATGAATGAGTGCCCCCGTCCTTCCTGCCTTAAATAAGGTAGGGCTGCCATTGCACCATATACTTGCCCAAGCAGGTTCACCTCAACTACCCGCTTAAACTCGTCTGGTGTAACCTTCTCAAATGGGGCGATGACGGCAGTTGCCGCAAGATGTACCCAGGTATCTAACCGCCCAAAATGCTCGATGGCGGTATCCGCGATCGCTTTAACCTGCTCAAAGCTAGAAACATCCGCTGGAAAGGCAACGACATCGCCATTAAACTGTTTGATTTCATCGGCAAGGGACTCTAATCCAGCTTTACTACGCGCAGAGACAACAAGCCTTGCACCTCGTTTAGCAAATTGAAGTGCCGTCTCTCGTCCAATGCCGCTGGAAGCTCCAACAACTGCGACAACTTGTTGATTGATTGGCTTTAGATGTGTTGTAGTCATTACTTAGTGCAAGTAAACATCAGTGCAAGTAAATTGTTCAATGCTTTCGATTGTCCAGTTGTTATACGCGTTAGCTCGATTGATGGTTTAGTGTTCAACCGTGTATCGTTCTTAACAAATCTCTAATTCGTGTACGGTCCTTAAGCTACTAAGAAGCTGATGAGATTGACGCCGAAGAATCTGCGCCAAATAAATCCACTACAACTATTAGTGAATCGGTATAACTTATTAACCGTAGAGCAGTTGCAGAATAATTATCTGGCACAGAGATATTTCATAACGAAATCTACAAATAACGATAGCTAGCCTCGATAACAGCGCTATCTATCTATAGGCGCAAATTCTTTGTCAAAAACGCTTTCCCAGCAATTGATACGCGAAGTTTTCAACTATGGCAATTTCACCAGGGCATTGTTGCCTTATCTATGCCTCGGTGAATCTAGAATGCTTCGGATGAAAGCTAAAACTCGGTTGCTCAACCGTTGCAGCATGGAAAACGGCTGACAGAATTGAAATTATTGTATGTTTACGATTTATGTTTACGATTTAGCCTAGTTCTCTTTGGCCGAATGACGTTCAAAGAAGTTCCAGATTTCCTGGCTCCCGTTTACAAGCTGACCTGCACTACTGCCGCCCCTCGGCCAGACGTGTCCGGCTCCCTTAAGCGTCACAAGCTCAACTTCAGAACTACCCTGGCAACTACCATATCGAGCGATATCCACTCTAGAACTTGGGCGTTGTTCAAGTGGAATGGATGCTTTACAGCCGTTATGTTGTCGCCAAAATTGAATCGATTCGGGGACAGACACGATCGCGCCATAGGGACGCTGACCACCTTCCCAGGGGACTTTCTGGTCGGCGGTTCCGTTAATCATCAATATTGAAACCGGATTAGGAGGATTGCAGGTTGATCTTAACGCTGCTGGCAACGTCGCAGCAACCGAGGCAAACGCAGCGATTTGATGGGAGGAACCTTGATGGGAGGATTCGCAGGCCAATCGCTGCACCAAAAACCTCCGTTGGAAACACCCGCAGCATAAATCCTGCGCGGGTCGAGCGCTCTAATTTGTGTCAAGTGCTCAATTAGTGCAGATACAAAAGCAGCGTCATCTACCCCTCCAAACCCTGAATCAAGCACATTCCACCGTTTTTCCAGTCCGTCGGGGTACACAACGAAAAACCCCTGTTGGTCTGCCAGGTTGCTAAATCCCGTCGCTCGCGCCAAATCTTTCCCCTGGGAGCCGTAGCCATGAAATGCCAGCACTAACGGCAGCGGTTGATTGCCCCGGTAGGATTTGGGCGTATGGAGCAAGTAGGTCCGCTGTTCTCCTCCAATAGTGATTTTCCCAATTTCATCTCCAGCACGGGCAGACGAGGAAACGTTAGCTGGAGTAGGCGCTTTGGGTCCATTATGACCAGAACCCTTGCGATCGGGGTTGGCTACAGATTTTGATGTAGTGAAAAGCTCAGAACCACAAGCTGAAGTACCTGCTACTAGAGCAACCAGCATCAGGCAGCGAAGAAGAAGATTCAACGAATTCCGCCTCCCCAGATGAGTAGAACTGCAGCCGCCCGTAGCCAAGAAACTGGCCATAGGATCTTTCTCCTGCAGGAAAAGCCGTGACACCAAATAGATAAGTGCCACCCACCGCCGGGTTACGTACTGGACTCAGACTTAAGGTAACTTGCTTGCCGGGAGCCAAAGGCGGTGAAAAACGACAGAAACTACCTTGGTTTGGGGATCCTGCACAATTGGTTCCGTTGGTAACTTAGCACCTTCATCATTGCGTGTCCCTTCATAGGCGTAGCTGTCGTTGCCATTGAACCTGACCGCATCGGACCCCGATTGCTGAACCAGCGTAATTTTTGCAGAGGCTCACCTGCTGATTCAGGCACTCGTATCGTAAAGAAATAGGTTGAGAGGGAATAAACAGACTGAAAAGTTGCTGAAGCTCGTTCAAGTTGAGGCGGGTGAGCAAAATAAACCGTTCCGTCTGCCAGTTGAATGGCCTGCGCTGAAGTGACACTTCCCCTATGAGACCAACCAGCAAAGCAATCAGCGGTCCTTTCGTACCCCTCGACTTTAGTAGAGGGAACGTGAACAGCAAGCGACTATCGCTCATCGTTCTTCTATGTTTCCTGCTTAAGGTGATGTGTTCCCATGCTAGTACATCAAGGTTTGATATGAAGCGATCCTGTTTGGATTGTGAAAAAGGTTTTCTTCGGAAACCTTTTTCACAAAGTCCTCCAATTCAATGAGTGATTTAGGACTGCTATATCAGATGTAAGCTACGGGACTGGAACTTACTCAAACCTCCGAGATTTTAACCAAAAATTGAGTTTCATGACCAATGTAGACGCTAAAACTTCCGAGGTTTTTGCAGAGTAGTAAATTTTGAAGACACGATTTGCAGGGATTTGATCGTGCCACGTCTGCAAGAAAAGAGAAGGATGGATCGATTACTTAGGAATCGTTAGAAGCTCCCTTTAGGAAGGCCACAAAGTAAGCTCCTATCAAACTACCCAAAATAAGGGTTGCGGAGAATGTAGAAATCATACGATCGCTCCAGGTTCTAACCAAAAAAGGGCTGCACAAAATCCGCCTGTCTACTCACTCCACCTAAAGCACTACCTCTTGAACTCGTACTATTGTACTCCTCGAGTAGACAGTCTACTAGGGGAAGATTATATAGCGATAGGGATGAAGGATGAAGATGAGGGATGAACCCAAACACCAGAGAGCAACGCTTTATAGCTTGCGGCCTATTAACCTATCCTCGTATTGCTAGAAAACCACTATTATTAAGAGCAAGGGTTAAGTAGAAAGATCTTGCTAACCAGCATGGATAGCTGAAGCCAATAAACGAGCCATCTGAGATGGCCCGTTTATCTAGCTGCCATCATTACTACTTAAATAATGGCAGAGCTTGGAGAAATTCCCATTCCCCGCAGGGGTACTGATTGCCGTATCGATCGTTATCTAAGCAACCGATTTGCCTGAACGTTTGGATTTTTTGATTGAGCCTGAATGAGTTGGGTCAGGTTCGTCAACGCTCTTGCATATTGAGGATCCGCTGGTGTCCCAATTTTCCGATCTCGCACCAGTTCTTTCTGTTGGTTCTCATTTAGCGCTACCGAGATATTTGGGTTAATGCCAACGTGGTTGATGTCTCGCCCTTTAGGGGTGTAGTACTTGGCGATCGTGAGCTTCAGGGCAGAACCATCATCTAACGGTTGAATGGCTTGCACCAGTCCTTTGCCAAAGGTGCGCGTTCCCACTAGGATAGCTCGTCCCTGATCCTGTAAGGCACCCGCTAGAATTTCGCTGGCACTTGCGGACCCATTGTCAACCAGAACCACCAATGGTTTGTTGGTCAATGGTTGACCCTTTGTGTCATAGCGCTCTTTGACCTGATTTCGGTTCACCAGAGAAACAACAAGGCTCTTCTTCAGCCACATGCTGGCAATGTCTACGCTGGCATCTAACAAACCACCGGGATCGGACCGCAGGTCGAGGACATAGCCTTTCACGTTTTGCTTTTCTAATGCTTGAATTGCTTTACGCATTTCCGCTGGTGCGGTTTGTGTAAATTCTGGCAGACGAATATATCCAACCTTTCCTGCAGCGGTTGTTTGGGTGTGATAAGCCACCGGATGCAAATTAATGTTGGCCCTAGTGAGCTTGTAGGTCAGCTCTTTACCGTCCCGCTGAACGGTGAGAATAACCTGAGAACCGATGGGTCCTGTAATATGCTTTACAGCTTCGTTAACGTTCATTCCCTGGGTGGCCTGACCATCAATCTTGACGATCACATCCTGGGGCAAGATTCCAGCTTTGGCAGCAGGGGTCCCTTCGATCGGCGCAACAACGGTTAGCGCTTTGGTCTTGTCATCTTCAGCTAGCTCAATGCCAACGCCAGATAGTTTTCCAGAAATGTCCGTATCAAGCGCTTTGTAGGATTGGGGATCAAAAAATTCGGTGTAGCGATCGCCCAACTTAGAAACCATTTCCTGGATTGCGGAGTAAGCCTGTTCTTTCGAACTGTAGCTGCGGCTGAGATACTCTTGACGAACTGCTTTCCAATCTTGATGGTTAAAACTACCGTCAACGTAATTCTGGTTCAGAATTTGCCAGACCTCATCTACCATCTGCTTTGGGCTGGGCTGCAGTTCCGCTGAACTTTTGGAAGCTGTGAGATTAGCTCCAGTCAAAAGGACCGTTGCCATCGTCAGAACTGCGGTCTTAGTAAAGAATTTATACTGGGTCATGCTTTGGTTAAGGAGGGACGGGTTGGCGTTAGTGAATCGATGATTATTGAAGGACTGAGATAGAGCAAATTGCAGCGAGCCTTTTTCCTTCAAAATCACTTATCTATCAAGTTGAATGGCTGAAGTGTATTGATTGAGTCAGTGTTTCGACTTACGTCTGGAACGTTCCTAAGTAACGGTGCAGAATTAGACTCCATGTTAGAGAACTAGGTTCAATCAAAATGAGGGGCAATAAAATCTATTCCAACCTAGTCAGACAAGCGATGTAAATCTAACTAAAGATAGGTACATATTTTCTATCCTCTCTCTGTACTTTGATTTTGTGCCGCATTTGACAAAGGGTGATGTTGAAAGAAATCCCAGATGGTCTTGCTAGTATCTAAATAAGGTGATTGACCATAGCCGCCGCCTGGCCAAATATGCCCTGCCCCTTTCATTGCGACCAGTTTGACCTCCGACCCCGCCAGGCAATTTGCATAACGGATTTCTTTGACCAGATTTCCTGCGGGTTGTTTGGTTGAAGGGGTGGAGCTACAGGCATCGTGCTGTAACCAGAATTGAACGACTTCTGGAATAGGCGGAATGGAAAGATTGCGTCCAATTCGAATCGTTGGCGATTCACCTCCCTGCCAGGGCACCACCTTGTCTGCCGTGCCGTTAATCATTAGAAGAGAAACTGGGGTTTGAATCTGGCAGTGATCTTTGAACTGTACCGGAAGGGAAGCGGCAACCGTTGCGAATGCTGCAATTTCACCAGGATCCTCACAGGCCAGTTTTGCACCAAAATACCTCCATTTGACAAGCCCGCTGCGTAAATGCGTTGATGGTCGATCGCGCGTAATTGACCAATATGACCAATCAAGGCGTGAACGAATGCAACATTATTCTCTGAGGAGCTTCCCGAAACGTTCCATTTTTTGTTGATGCCGTCCGGGTACACCACAATGAACCCCTCTTGATCGGCAACTTTGTTTAGTCCGCTGTGTGCTGCCAGATCTTTGCCCTGTTCGCCAGAGCCGTGAAAGGCCAGAACTAGCGGCATTGGGTTGCCTGGATGATAGGAAGGCGGAGTATATAGATAGTAGGTCCGCTGCTTACCCTGGTCCGTTAATTTCCCATACACATTGGTCTTTACCGGCTGATCCGCAACAGCGCTAGAAGCCTGCATGCGAGGCACTGAAGCCGTATGAACGGGTCTACTCTTTAAAGCGATGACTGAGCCTAAGAATGCTATTACGGCTGTTCCAGTTATCACTAGGGCGAGTTTAGGAAGGGATACGTTCATTGTCAGGAGCAGGTGTTTTCTTGTTGATTTTTGCCGGTGTTGCTCTGCCAATCCATAGCCAAATTTGTAGTTGCGAAATAATTGGCGATTTACATGACTGTAGGCGTGCAAATGGGAACAGCTCTGGTAAATGAACGAATCAAAAAGCGTTATCTATTACTAATACTAAAGAATTAAGAAACTGTTAAAAGTTTAGTATCCCTTGAAGGATAGCACGTCCACCAACTGGGTTAATTTTTCAACAGCCCATCCTCCAAATAGGCAACCCGATCAGCAACATCGATAATGCGCGGATCGTGAGTCACCATCAGCACAGTGCGATCGTGTTCCTTCGCTAACTGGCGCAACAGCTCAATAACAGCATGGCCGCTCTTAGAATCCAGGGCAGCCGTTGGTTCATCTGCCATGATCAGTTTGGGATTGCCAGCCAGCGCACGGGCAATCGCAACTCTCTGCTTCTGTCCGCCGGATAAATCACGGGGCAATTGTTTGGCTTTATCTGCTAACCCAACCTCTTCGAGCAGGGATCTTGCCTGTCGTTTTGCGCCAGCTCCGCGAATTCCTTTCACGTCCAGCGCGGTCTCAACGTTTTCCAGCGCGGTCAGTGCTGGAAACAAATTAAATCCCTGGAAAATAAATCCAATATTCTCCCGGCGAAAGCGAGCAAGCCGCGATCGTGACAATCCAGTAATGTCCTGACCCAATAAATTGATGCGTCCTTTCGTAGGCGTCAACATTCCAGCCAGGATGGAGAGCAGGGTTGTTTTACCCGAACCTGATGGACCCATCAAAAGCTGGATGTCGCCATCTCGGACTTCAGATCAATTCTTTTCAGTACTTGAAACGTTTCCCGCCCCGAAGCAAATTCCATCTCTATGCCTTCAGCCGTGATCGCTTTTGACCGCGTCTCAGTTGGAGCAAGTGTTGGAATAAACGCTTGGGATATTGGACGTTGGGTAACATCAAGCTGATATACAGTCATTCCCGTGAAGGATTAACAACATTATTTAGACCGCGAAAATCCCAAAAAGGTTTAAAGGAAATTGCGCTGGTTGAGCAGTCAGCTTGACGAGGGAAATCATGGGTGGAGCTAGCGGTAATGATGGGCAGTTATAGCTGTCGCCACAATTGTTAGGACAGTCAGTTTACCTGAAATAAGCTAACTGTCAAGCTTTCATCCCTGACACCTGACATTTAACACCTGGCATTTGCTATAAAGCAGTGTTCAAATCAATCAGCCACCGTGGTGTGAATTTGGGTGGGGAGTGTGGGATGGGAGTGTGGTTAAGACAAATTAGGTTGAAGGGAAAAAATCAAATAGGTGTACACGATCGCTTACAGCACCACATAGAAGCAGAAGAATTCTGCTCCAAGGTTGTTGAGCTAGCCATTAAGACTACTCTCTCCTTAAGGGAGATTTGAGTCGCTACAAATTTTTACGGTATTCATTACGCTTCGACATTTCGATCGACAAGAACACTTTTACAAACCTTGCAAGCTGCTTCAGATCCGCCACCTGTTAATAGTTCGAGTCCCGCAGGCCCTCCTACTGCCGATCCGGCTTTTGCGAGTTCAGCCGTCACGTACTGAACACAATCTTGAAAATCAGTTTGGGAATGGAGATTAGCATTAGGATGTTCATCTAACCAAGCTTGAGCGACAAAAAGTGCAAGCTTTTCGAATTCCTTAGCAAAATCTATTGTCAGTGATTCTTTTTCAAGAATCGGAACACGCATTTGCGGTTTCAGGTTGTGAATAGCCTGTTCTGAATCATCACAAAACTCATGGTGCTTAGGCCAAAAAACTGTCAACGTTGGTCAATTTCTAAGTATGAGATCCACGTCTACATTGAAGGATCTGGTAGATAGCCCTAGGTCAGAACTTTTCGACGCTACTAAATTCTGGTAATTAGCGCCGCTCAGTTTGTTGCAGATGTTGAATGATTACTTTAGCGCTCCCACAAGGGTTACGAAAAAGGTCTTCTTCGGAAAACTTTTTCACACAAAGCTCTCTAATTCACAAATGATTTAGAACTGCTATTCCAGTCGGTTAGTGTTTAAGTCAACGACACTGTTCAGTACCCATTACAGGGGTAGATGCATTCTGGGTGGACCGAATAAGGTAATGATGGGTGGCGCTAGCCATATCGCTAACAGAACTAAAATTATTACGGTTTAAGTACTACCGAATTCTGCAACGTTTAGACCACATCTGCAACACGTGTATTGTAACTTCATTCATAATTCTTCATAGTGATAACCAGTTCAAGGGGTTCTACCGTGGCTTGCAAAAGCTTGAAGAAGCCCAATTGGAAATGAAGCTATTGTAAGTTTGCAACTCTGCCTGTGATTCTGTTTGAACTGAGAAGTTATGTGAGCAGCTCTATTGATCAACGTAATCGTGGAGTGAAACAGTGCTACTGTCGAATTCCAGACTTGTGGATTCTGTGTCTGCGTAAATTTTTTGTTAGTTGTCTGAGAAATTCAACACTATTTGCGATTCTGTTATCAAGTCAACAAATAAGTATTTCTATTTGCTAGAGGATAGCAATAAGCTATTCATTTGCAAGAGTTGCAACTTACAGCGGTTTGCAGTCAGATAGGGGACAATAAGGCATTACAAAAGTAGGTTAGGAATGCAACCCTATTCGATAGACTTAGGCGAGAAGGTTGTGAGTGCCATAGCGAAGGGTGACAGTTCGTTCAGGAAAGTAGCTGAGCGCTTCTGTGGCAGCAAAACTGTGTCGAGCGCTGGGTGACACAGAAGCGCACAGAAGGACACGTCGTCCCATCCAAACAGGGTGGCTCAGTCAGTGGTGGGATGGCCCATCAAGACCAGTTGATCGCAATTCATGAAAAACAACCGGAGGCGACCTTAGCCGAATAGTGTGAGTTGCTTGCCGATGCGACAGGGTTATGGGTCAGCCAAAGCACGAGGTGCCGAGCCTTCCAGAGGCTGAACTTACCGCCTAAAACCCCACTGCGCTCCAGCCAAGCTAGGAGTGAGCGCGTCCAACGCTTGAGAGCAGCCTATTGGACGCAAGTAAAGGAGATAGCCCTCAACGACTTGGTAGTTCTCGATGAGATGGGTGTGCTACTGGGGTTGATGCGAACCCCTGCCCGTGCTGCACCGGGAGCGAGAGCTTACGACTTCAAACCCTTTTATCGAGGCAGCAAGGTGAGTGTCATTGGCGCGATTAGCGTCTCGACGGTGCTGGCTGTGATGACGAGGGATGAGTCGATGGACGCTGCTGCCTTTGAGGTTTATGTTTCCAAGTGCCGTGTGCCGCAGCTATGGAAAGGGGCAGTGGTCGTGATGGATAACCTACCTGCCCATCAGATAGACCTCATGGCACCGTTGATTGAAGCCGTGGGGGCAAAAGTGCTGTATCTGTCTCCTTACTCTCCAGATTTCAACCCAATAGAGCACTGGTGGTCTCAGTTGAAAGCTTTTCTGCGACAGTTCTCGCCGACTACCTCGAAAATGATAGATACACTGATTGCAACAGCGATGGATTTAATCAATCCTAACCATTTGCGGAACTGGGTTGCTCACTGCTGTTACTGTCCCTCTTGAAGCTGCAAACCGCTGTATGTATAAATACTCTTCTATTAAAATGAGATGTGTCCGGATATTCAAGATCAAGCTTCAACGAATGAAGTAAAAAGACAATAACTTTAGAACTGATTGAAGTTTCAGTTAAATAAACGTCTACTTTGACGAAGCTCAAACACGTTTTTACTAATATGCTAATAGCTTCTAAAGGTTGCTCTACCGCATTCTGATAATCTCCTTAACCTGTTTCAAGCAATATTCAAAGCGGTTATTATGAGCAGTGCTTCCTTTAAAGCGATTGTTGTGCCGACTGTATTGACTTCCAGCGTGTTTTTCTACATGTTGATGTCGGCTTTTAATCTTATGAAGCTACAATCCCCGAATCGCCTCCACTTCCAACAAACAGGCTTCAATACCTTACGAGCAAGGAAAATAAGATTTAATCATTCGCAATGTGGGCTTTTGTATTTTAGGAAGTGTGGGAGCGGGGCTGGTTGTTGCAGAAGTATCTCGAAGGCAGCATACAGCCCGTAAAATTAGTTCAACGAGCCTACTGCCTACTGCCCAACTTTCGAATGATCAACAATCTTTTGCGACAGCATCTATCGATCGATCAAGCAACGAGATTCCATCTGATGTTCAGGATATGAGTTGGATGTCTTTCCAACCGCACACTGAAGATTTGAATTCCCTTGAATCAGTGGAACCGTATTTCCACTTTGAAGATCATGAAAGCCATGCTGAATTTCATGCTGGAGATGAGATAACCTCCTCTATTGCTCTATCTTCACAGAACCATCAACAGGGACAAAAGTGCCGCATCCGGGTGCCGCATCTTCGCCAAAGCCTACTTGCAATTCTGCTCAACGGGCAATTCTACAGCTTTGCTAGAGCCGAGAAAAGTAGAGAAAAAGCGCTGAATACTGTTGCAAGGCTGTTCGACAGAGGCGATCGCGCAGTCATCACTCAGGTTAACAATCAACACATCGTCTGGATCTGGCAACCCAACGCAAAACCTGATCTGGTATGAAAACCCCTACCACCTATTCCATCGTCTCAATTACCGCTTTTAACCCGTGACTTACAAGCGATTGTACGAGTTGGTCGGCTTTACCCCGATCTCCAAATGCTCCAACCTGCATCACTGTTCGCCCTTTTAAGGACGTTCGAAACGCGTTGGGAATCAACGATCGAATCTGATCCAGTTGACTGTCATCTTCCGTTTCAACAATTACTCGGTAGCGAACTCCGACTAACTCTCCACGATCGGGCGGCGCAGGTGGACTGGAAGCATCGGGTTGCGGTGGACTAATTGATGCTCTTGATTTTGAAGCACTTCCGGCATTGCCGATCGGAACATTGGAATCAGGCACGGGCAACAGGCTGACGCTATCAGTTCGACCTGTACTGATGAGTGGAGGCGGTGCAATCGATTGAGGCTCAGCGGGTGCTGCGACAGGATCCGGTTTGGACCCGGAGTGGGCACGGGAATAATTACTGGACGACCCGCATTGGACGTTTGAGCTGGCTTAAAACCATCTCCGGTGCCGTTGGCGTTGGAGATTCTGGTGGGGGCACCTTAATTTCAATTGAGGTAGCAGGTTTGGGTTCTTTGACGTCCGTTTTAGGTGAAATGGAAACGTCCGCTTTGGATGCAATAGAAGCTGGTTTTTCACGCACAATGGATGCAACGATCGGCGGTGGCGGCACCCTTTCAACCATTGGCAATCGAACCTGCATGGGCACCTTGTCCACGAGCGCCGTAGCCTGATATTTCGTTGGATCGGGAATGCTTTGAGATGTTTCAGAAACTCGAAGTGGCACTGAAACAGGAGGACTGTTGGGAACAATCGCAAGTGATGGTGAGGATGGCTTGAGAAGGGAAGGAACAGGAAAAGCTGTTTCAGTAGAAACTTCTGTTTCTCCGTGCTTTTGTGGCTCCGTGACCTTCGCTATCTTTCCACTCTCCTGAGTAGATGAAGACACAGCAGGTGTTCTGGAATTAGTAAGCCTCACCATTTGAATTGGGCGATAAGATTGGGGTTCATCTGGTTTGCCAGAAAGAGCTGAAGGGACTGGAAAAGCGGCTGAAGGGGCAGTTTGGCGAGTGGTAACTGCTGTTACCGAATTGTTAGATGGAGTCTCTCCAAATGAGATGGATGACGCAGACGATTTTGAGGCTGATGGCGATTTTGAGGAAGTAATCGACGGTGGTTTTTCTGTTTGACTCTCTGTTGATGGAGTTGATGTTACCCGATCGGGTTTTGCAACAAGCGGAGATGCTTCAGAAGCCGCAACCGCTACATTGCTACCCCCTGCCCCGCTCAGGTCAAGTTGCCCAGTGGTTTTTACTAACTCGTTTCCAACCGCAGAAATGGTTTGACTTGTTCGTTTGGCATTGATGTCAAACTGACTGTTGTTGCGAATGAAATTTCCCCCGGTTCGTTGGCGGTTCCTAAATCGGGGCGCGATTCGCCAATCGCAACTAACCCATCCCGTTCATTTCCTTCGATCGAGTTATTTCGCAAAACTGGGTGGGACTTTCCCTGCACCACCACGCCATCTTTGTTTTGAGTGATGCGATTGCCAATGATCAACGGAGCCGAGCTTTGATTGATGTTGATGGCAAATCCTGTTTGTTCAAAAATATTTTCGCGAATTTCGGGGCGGGATGAGCCATAGACCGTAATACCATTCGCACCGTTTTGGTAAAAATAGTTGTTGCGGATTAACGGCGCACCGTTGCCTGTAACAGAGATGCCATCGTGTCCATTGGTGGTAAAGGTGCTATCTGTCAGCGTAGGACTGGTTGATTCAACCCATACTCCATAACCCTGAGGGTGAGGATTAGTCACGGTTATTCCAATCAGGGCTGCGTTGTTTGCTCCCAAAATAGTTACATTTTGACGGGCAGAGGTAGAACTTAAGAAAAAGCCGCTTCCCCGAATCGTCGTATCCGAGCCACGGTTTTCCAAATTTCCCTTAATAGTAATGCCTGCCTTCAAGTACAGGGGAAAGGTTTCTCCCGTTTCTTGACTATAAGTTCCCGGCATCAGTTGGATGACTGTGTTGGATTGAGCAACCTGCAATGCCTTCATTATTGTTTTGAATGGGGCATGATCGCTACCATCTCCGGTGGAGTCATTCCCGGACGTTGGATTAACGATGAGAACGGTTTTGTTATTTGTAGTTTGGCCGTTTTGCGGAGAGGCAGCAGATGAACCATCCTGAGCGATCGCGGGTGCATGTTGCGTTGCGAAGGAAAGCAGAACAGTAAGCCCAATCCAAGCACTTGTAGAGATTAACGAGGATAGATAATAGGGTTTTTGTGATCGAACGGCAGATATGGCAGAGCGATCGCTGGGCATGGGCGCGAAACTCACAAAGCTCTCTCCTTCACGGCTTGGTGCTTTTGGAGTAACAATCTACCCGATCTTCTAGAGTTTGGAGCAACTTTTTATGCCCAAATCTCCCTACCACCTACCACCTAGTCCCTACTTCGCCTCCATCCAGTTGTCGCCAGCCCGGATTTCCACCAGAAGCGGAACGGAAAGTTTTACTGCCGACTCCATGGTGGACTTAATGTCAGATTGCAGCTTTTTCCATTCGCTGGGGGCATTTCAAACACCAGTTCATCGTGAACTTGCAATAATAATCGCGCCTGTCGATCTTTGATCAGTTCGTGCAACTGATTCATTGCCACTTTGATGATGTCAGCGCTGGAACCCTGGATGGGAGCGTTAGCAGCCGCCCGCAACGACTGCGCATCATACTGGTCGCGGACCTTAACTTTGCTAAGGTCGATCGCATCTGGCTTCGTTCCCCTCAGTTTCCGTAAGGATTCGCTGCCAAAGTTGAAATAGCGCCGCCGACCTAAAATGGTTTCTACATAGCCATTGGCGATCGCTTCCCGCTGCATTTGCTGCAAATATTTGAACACATTGGAATAACGTTCGTTAAACCGCTCAATAAATAACTTTGCGTCGGCTGATTTCACGCCTGCTTCCCGTGCGAACCGTTGGGCACCCATTCCATAAATCACGCCAAAGTTAATGATTTTGGCAAGGCGACGTTCTTCTGAACTAATGTCTTCCTTTTCCAGCAGCAAGCGAGCTGTCAATGTATGAATATCCTCATTGCGCTGGTAGGTTTCCAGCAGCACAGGTTCCTGGCTCAAGTGTGCCAGAATGCGAAGCTCAATCTGAGAGTAGTCCGCTGACACCATGACCCATTCTGGCTCAGCAATGAATGCTTTCCGAATTTGACGGCTAAACTCCGTTCGAATGGGAATGTTTTGCAGGTTGGGATCGGAGGAGGATAAGCGACCCGTGGATGCAACGGTCTGGTTAAAATTCGTGTGAACCCGTCCCGTATCTGGACGTACTAGCGCTGGCAACGCATCCACATAAGTAGACTTCAGTTTTGACAGGGTACGATACTCCACGATCGCATCCACGATCGGATGATCCCCTCTAACTTCTCCAGCGTTGCTGCATCGGTCGAGTAGCCACCGCTGGCTGTTTTACGAGATTTACGTTTATCCAGTCCCAGCTTTTCAAACAGCAATTCACTGAGCTGTTTAGGAGAACCCAGGTTAAATTTTCCGCCTGCTGCCTCGTATGCCTGTTCTTCGATCGTGTGCAAATCCTGCTCAAGCTGCTGGGAGAACTGTTTCAGGTAATCTCGATCAATTAGAACGCCGCAATACTCCATTTCCGCCAGAACGGGTTCTAATGGTTGCTCCACTTCCAGCAGCAAACGATGCAGATCGGGAACGTCCTCAAGCTTGGCTCGTAGTTTGGGCACCAGCAGAAACGTGGTGTAAACATCCAGACCGCAGTAGTTGGCAACAGCAGGAATATCTATGTCCGTAATGGCTTTCCCCTTAGGCACTAATTCGCTGTAGCTCATGGCAGTGATGCCCAAGTAGGCACTGCTGAGGTCGCTCAAATTATGTTTGCCCTCTGGGTTAAGCACATAGCTCGCCAGCATCGTGTCGAAAATAACGCCTGCCAGTTTGATCCCTTGACAACGCAAAACAAGGCGATCGAACTTGGCGTTTTGCAGTGACTTTGGATAATCTGCGCTTTCTAGAATGGGACGTAACGCTTCCAGTGTGGCGGCTTTGTCTAGATTCTTCCCTTTTGCGTGTCCGAGGGGAATATAGGCCATATCCGATAAGCCCTCACCCCAACAGCAACCGATCCCAACCAGGTCGGCATCACGAGGTTCCAGGGCGGTTGTTTCGGTGTCCCAGGCAACGGGGGTTTCAGGACTGGTAAAGGTTTTGAGGCGTTGAACCAGTTCGTCCAGTTTGGCAGGAGTATCAACAATGTGGGGTGTAATCTCTACTGGAATTTCTTTCTGAGCGGCTTCCGTGTCCTCCGGACTAAAAACCACAGGTCGGGATCTTCGTAGCGGGGAGGGCTGATGGTTGCGGCCTTTGCATCGTCCATTCCTTCATCTGAACTTCCATCAAACTGACGATGAAGTCGGCGAATTTTGCTGAGAAAGGAGTTGAACTCTAGCTTTTCCAGCAGGGGCACCACTGCTTCATCGTTAATTTCTTGCAGTTTGAAGGCTTCCAGATCCGCCTCGATCGGCACATCTAAATGAATCTGGGCCAGGTATTGCGATCGCATGGCATCGTCGCGTCCCTCTTCTAACTTTTTGCGAACGGCCCCCTTTACTTTGTCTAGCGAAGCATAAATCTGTTTCAGGTTGCCAAACTCGGTCAATAACTGTACTGCTGTCTTTTCACCAATGCCCTTCACGCCTGGAATATTATCGGACGCATCCCCACACAGCGCTTTGAAGTCAACTACCTGGGATGGCAACACGCCCAACTTTTCCTTCACCTGCTCGGAGCCAAACTCCCTGGGAGGTGGGGTGCCTTTGCCATAGGTGGTACTCATATACAGCACCGAGGTGTCTCCGTCTGGGTCAACCAGTTGGAAGAGATCCCGATCGCCACTCAAAATCTTGACCCGAAACCCACTGTTGGTTGCCTTCCTTGCTAATGTCCCAATAATATCGTCTGCTTCATAACGGGGCATGGCCAGAATTTGCAGGTTCAAGGCGGTCAACAATTCTTGCAAATTCATCAAATCGGGCATGAAATCTTCCGGTGCGTCCGGTCTGCCTTCCTTGTAGGTTTCGTCGGCTTCATGGCGGAAGGTTTTTCGCCCATATCAAAGGCGATCGCCACATACTGCGGCTTTTCCCTTTCCATCGTCTCTAGCAGTGCTTTCAAGAACCCATAGGAAACGCTGGTCGGAATACCTGTCTTGGTTCGCAGTCCGCCATCGCGCCCTTTGGCAAAGGCGAAGTAGGACCGGAAGGCGAGGGAATGCCCATCGACCAGAATCAGCAGCGGTTTGGTTGTGGTTGAAACAGAAGGAGACAAGGGAATAATACAGATAAAGGGCTATGCCATATTGTAGAGAATTCAAGAGCCAGGAGTCAGGAACTAGAAGTTGGGAGTTGAGTATGCCGCATTTCAAGAATAGGACTGCTGCTCTTGTGCTGGGTTTTAGTTTGTTGTTTGAGTCCACATCAAAGGTGTTGGCTGCACCTGCGGTGGAAGAAACCAGGCCAACTCCGGCTCAATGCACAGCGATCGTGCAAAAGCTGGCTAGGGGCACACCCATGGGCCGTACCGAGTCCGAGCAAGCTCAAGCTTTACTGAGACGGTGCCAGGGAGACCTTTGGGTGCCGCCCGATCCAAATGCGGCTTTACCAACTGCGACGGAATGTATTCAATTCCTCAGCTTAAGCCTGGATGCACTACGCCAGAATGAAGTAGAAAAGTTGGAGGCAACGTCTGCCGATCGCAGGGGATCGTTACTCAGGTGCAGGGAAGTTATTGAGACGCGTTATATTCCCGCCGGGTCCATGGCACCGACGCTACAGGTGAACGATCGCCTTCTGGTTGACAAAACCGCCTACCGTTCCCAACGTCCTCAAAGAGGCGATATTGTTCTGTTTCAACCAACGGAGACATTGAAGAAACAGAATTTCAAAGATGTTTTTGTGAAGCGCGTGATTGGCTTACCAGGGAAACATTAGAAATCAAAAATGGTTCCGTTTATATCAACCGAAAACCATTGAGTGAAACCTACATTCGGGAACGTCCTGAATACCACTATGGACCTGTCACTGTTCCAACAAATCAGTATTTCATGTTAGGAGATAACCGAAATAATTCCTACGACAGCCACTATTGGGGTTTTGTCCCTCGATCTCTGATTTTTGGCAAAGCGATCGGTATTTTCTGCCCCTTTGAACATCAACGAATGTTGGATAATTCCAAAAATATGAGCTACGAAAAGACAGCAGCGATTTCTAATCTTTTCAGAAGCTCAAAATCCCTTTGTGCCAGTTTTCCAAAAGGGAATTGAATAGGTTGGGTGATTTTTGGAGTAAAAATAGATCGCTAAATCTCAAGTGAATCAGATGCATCAGGTTCAGTTTCATCCCTGTTTATCCGAAGAAGCAATTCAGCTTCAGCAGATCATTGAGGTTGGATCAACTGATGCTGAAGATACGTTGGGTCTTGGGACAGCATTTCTGATTATAAAAGATATTGAAATTCACCAGAAATTGAAAGAGGTAATTGAACCAGTTATCCTGGCTAATTTGTTTCTTGACAGTCTTGATGGTTTCACAAAAGATATCTGTCTGAGCATCATCCGATTCAAACTTGGGAAATTTTGTCTACTCAAGAGGCTGAGAGGAGAATTGCGTGGCCACTAACTTAGGGTATCAATGGTGAACCATCTGTTTTTGATGAGGTTGATAAAGCACTTGGGTTTACTCAAAACTTGATTCAATTTATTGGCGAACCTTGCCAGTTTTTGACCAACGTAGAACGGCGTGTGTATCTTCAAGAATCTGGCAGTTATGATTCTCAGGGAGCAGCGAGAACTAGCGTATTTAGAGTGGGATACTGCTGGGATGAAGGGGTAATACTAATTTCATCAAATCGAATTGGGGCATTATGGTTTTTGGGTTATTGTGTCCGTGTATGAAGTTCTGGAGGAGTTTAAAGGGGTGATCTTATTTGATCCGCAAGCAGGAGCGTTAATCTGAGGAGTGGATCAGACTAAATAGTTCTGTCTAATTTCCTTTAGGCTCGGTGCTGTCAATGTAAATCACCACTTTTGCTGGACCGTAGCGATCGCGGATGACCCGCTCCACCCGTTCGGCGATCGACCTCGCAATGCTCATACATTCTGGGTGCAGAATCAGATGCATTTCTACAAATACCTGCCGCCCGACTAATCCACGAGAATTAATATCGTAACAGTGGGTAATTCCTTCTACTTGATGAATCGTTTGTGCCAGAGCTTCCGGCGCGATCGCAATTTGTCGCACCAGCGATGGTAACTGCCAGTTGAAGACCTGACAACAGTTCCCGATCGCCGTTAACACCATCACCAATGTCAGCACCGAATCTATCCAGGTGTAACCCCGCCAAACCCCTACTAACCCTACTAAAACCACAATCAGCCACCACGAGTCCTGAAACTGGTGATTTGCGTTAAACCGCAGCGTTGCATTCTCCAAAATTCCCGCTTGGTAACGCTGAAAGCTAGCCAAACAAAAACTGACTGCCATCACCACCCCTAAAAGCTGAATTAAGGATAGGTTGATTCGCACAGGTAAGCCTTCTGTAGAGCCTGTTACGATCAACTCGAATTGCAGGGCTGAAACGACTAGTAAGCTAAGGCTGGCAAATCCTAGAAATGCTGCCAACAGAAATGAAACGGTGGCTTCTAACTTACTGTGCCCCCAACCCTCTCGCCCAGAAGGCAAAGGCGAGGAAAGCCCAATCACACTCAGCAAAATGCTAAAGCTGCCAATTAGAGTGTGTAGTGACTCTGAAATCAAGCTTATGGAATGGGTTGCCCAACCAATCCAAACTTTTACAGCCAAAATCAGCAGCGTTAGCCAAAGAGATATTAGAGAAACCTGACGACTTGCCCGACGGCGACCCTGTGCCTCAGTCATTACTAAGCGAATGAGATCTGTTCCAACATTATGATTTGTTCATCCAGGAATGCACGGAAATTAATTGGCCGCGACCAGAAAAACTGACAAATTAAACAATGAACCTTAGACTGTGAACTGTAGACATGAAGTATCTCATTGATGCTTTGGAATGTTTGAGCGTTTAGAGTCCAACATGCAAAACCGATCTATAACCAGTTCGGCGGCTCAGGCCAATATTCGAGCTAAGGCTGAAGACATTCGGCTCCTAGTACTAGATATTGACGGCACGATCATCGGTATTGAAAACGCGATTCGTGAACCCGTTAGGAAAGCGATTCGTGCTGCTCAAGACCGAGGAATTCAGGTTGCAATCGCCACGGGACGTATGTACCGCTCTGCTTTGCGCTTTCATCAAGATATTAGTTCAACCCTTCCCCTCCTGGCGTACCAGGGAGCCTTGATCAAAGATCCTGCAACTCAAACGATTTACCGCCACCTGACCCTTTCTAGAGATTTAACGTCACAGCTTCTGGATTATTTCGAGCAACCAGAACTGCGCTCTCTGCTTTCTGTTCATTTCTACATCAACGACCAGCTCTACGTGAGGGAGTTGACATCGGAGACGAAAAGCTATGCTGAACGATCCAGCATTGAGCCGATCGTTATTGGTGATCTTCGCCGAACGCTGGATCAATCGCCGACTAAAATTTTGGCATTGAGTGACGATACGCGACTGATTGACAAACTGCTAAACAGCTTGCAGAGCCGTTATATGCCCGCAGAGCTGTATTTCACAAAATCAGTTGCGACCTTCTTTGAGGCTACTAATCCCCAGGTTAATAAAGGAACTGCCGTACGTTACTTGGCAGAGGAATGCTTGGGCCTAAATTCAGAGAACGTCATGGCGATCGGCGATAACTTCAATGATGTAGAGATGATTGAATATGCCGGGATCGGTGTTGCAATGAACAATGGCCCAGAAGAAGTCAAGGCAAAGTCAGATTGGATTGCTCCTGGTGTGGAGTCTGATGGAGCCGCCGCTGCGATCAAAGAATTTCTTTTATAGCCAGAGGCTACGCATTCTGCTAAAACCTCGGAGGTTTAACGCCAACCCTATCCAGGAATCCTAATTCTTGGTTAAAACCTTCGAGTTCTGCGTAAATCTCTATGGAAGCATCAAAACTCTTTAAAATCAGAAAGAGCACCGACGACTTGCCGTGTTTCGTCTCGGTGCCCTTGCTGGTTCGCTCCTCACACCATTTAAATATAGCCGGCTCCATTGGGTTTGTCACCCCTCGAAGAATCAGAAAAAGTTATCCCTGTCAACCTAAAAACCATTTTGTAAAGAAATTGACTAGAATGACGCGAAGAACCATCTGACTAAAGATTTGGCGGAGCATAAATACCTAATAGACCCTCTATCAAGAGGCGAAAAACTAGTTGAGTTACCATAACTAATCCCAATCTTGCACGCGCTAACGCAGCCGACTCCCAGAAACTACCCCAAATGGGACAAGCAGCATAGAACGCTTGAAATGCTTGGCTCGTCTCCTCTGCAAGATGTAAAACCCTCTTGTTAGACAGTCCAGATAAGAATAGAAGCGGCAGCTCATCCATAACTGCAAGGATCTGAGAAATTAGGCGCAGTTCGTCTGCGTTGTGCAGCCAAAGTTTCCCCTCAGCGGTCAACCAAGGGATTGAGAATGGTGACACAATCTGCCAGCCAGCAGGTTCATCGGTCTGGTTCAGTAAGATCAACCCCTCCTGATGAGCAAGGCGTAGTAAAGAGCAGGAACGAGCGTAGGTGTGCTGTAGGATGAAAATCTCATGAGGAGAAAATTCTAAAGCGGAAGGATGGATGGATGAAGAAGCCTTCGAAGAGGTCTTGTCTGAATTTCCGAGAATCCATTTTCCTGCGTCGTCTTTCTGGTGAATTAAGTCAGGGAGTGCATAAAGCAGCAGTTTCAGCCATTCTGCGATCGCCTGGTGCCCTACATCAAGCTGAATGAACCCCGATTCGGTAGTCTTCAACGAAATATCCTTTAAACCTGGAAAATCAGGGTAATCCAGGAATTTCAACTGATGTTTCTGTTGATTTAAGGTATTTCTTGATACAGCATCGACAATTTGAGCTGCAACATCAGCGGCAGAACACTGCAGCAACCCGGCAAGCTTATGTGCGATCGCTGTCACGTATGAAATCTGAGTTGAACTCCTCGCCCGTTTGAGTGAAAGCTCTTTCCAAAGAAACTCTCCTACATCAACAGGCCTTTCGCTGGATCGAATTGAAACAAGTGATCCAAGTACAATGTCCCTCTTGAGATAGATTGATCTATAAAGTCTAATTCGTAACATTGGCTGAAGAAATGGCAAGATTACAGGATCAGCTGCATTTGTCAGGCTTCCTCTACCGGATTCGCCATTTATCATTGCTGTAATTAGCTCAGCTAAAGTAAAATCGGACTTGAAATTCATCTGCCCGTGATGGAACTCACGTTGACTCTTCTAAACTAATTCCCTGATTATCTAAGGCAGAGTGGGCAAATTCGGCAAAGTGTAACAACCTCTTCCATTCGGAAACGATTCTTCGATTACCCTTGAAGGAATTTTGAAAACTGTGATGTGAAGATAAACTTAGAGAAACAGACGCAGAGCTGAAGAGACTCACTTAATTGATTTGTTTAGAGATCCCAACCTGGTTTCTGAAATCATTCTAGTGATTTAGAGTTTATAGTGACTTAAAGTTTTCGCTGGTACCCCTAGTCAAATTCCCCGGCCTCAGCCTATGTATTCCGTATCATCAACCTCAGAGGCATCCCGTCCGTTTCTTACCTGGCAACGGATTATTGATTGGTCCCAGGAGCACTATCGTGTACGAACCTTTGCCAAGGATGAGAAGATTCCAGCCAGACCTGGGCTTCTCTATTTAGTTCAGAAAGGGGCCGTTCGCTTGGTCGGTAGTGCTCAAGTGAATGCAACTGGTGGTAGCGGTTCTTCGCGGCTTCCTCGTATTAGTCCGGAGGAGGCTTTTTTGGGATTTGTTGGAGCAGGTCAACCATTTGAGATCGTGGCCCAGTCTCCATTTACCCTTCAAAGCTATGCCCATGTGGATCAGACATCGGTTTTGTGGATGTACTGGCATGATCTGGACAACTGGCCCCACTTCCGGCGGGAAGTTTTGGATGCCTTTCGTTACCAACATCAGCGTAAGCTGTTATGGCTCAGTACACTGGGGCAACGCCGCACGATCGATCGACTTTTGGGATTCTTGACATTGTTAATTGAGGAGTATGGCGAACCGTCGGATGACGGATATTGTTTGCCCTTTCCATTGACCCATGCCCAAATTGGTAGCGCGATCGGTTCAACTCGTGTGACCGTAACCCGACTAATGGGCAAATTGCGCCAGCGTGGCATGATTCGTACCCAGGAGACAATCTTCTTTGTATCCCAACTGACTCCAGCTTGAACCGGACCAGTTGAGTTGGAATGGTGCAGACTTTTTAGAAGTGCTGAGGACTGAGGACTGAGTGCTCAGAAAGGTGAATATTCCGTTGTCAGCACTGTGCTCGAACGGAGTTTGTGGGTTTTAAAGCACTTCCTAGGAAGTGCTGTCAGCATTCATGGCGATTAAGACAGACTGCTGACTAACCGTTTGGTAAATGTCTTTTAGATACTCCATCACTGGCTGGGCTGATGGTTGAGTAGCGGCTGAATTACCGGTCCCACCTGAAGGTTTAAAGGGGATTGGTCCTAAAACATCTAGAACAGTCTCACTGCTGGGCGGAGGGGCTATGACGACTAGGGACGATTCTAGTTGATCGATATACAGCCAAAAATCGTCTACCTTCAAAGGATGGGCATTAGACAATGAGTGGATGTGTTGAGAGTCTGCCCCGCTCTCTGCGCTAACTGTTTCATCCTTCTCGCTGCCTGCACTTCGTATTTGGCGTAATGCTTCGATGATTTGCTCCTTTGTTCGGCCACGGAGCTGGAAGAGAACGAAGGGATCTTCACTAAAGCGATCACCCAGCAAATAGTACACCGCTCCAATATGCTTGCAGGGATTTGCCGGATCGGGACAGGAACATTTGCTATGAATGTCGAACTTTGTGAACGGAAATAGGCTCAGCCCATTTGCGGTAAATACTTCCTCGATCGTTTGGGGCATTTCTCCTGAAAGCAGCTTGGCAGAAAAAATGGCTCGCTGGGCCATCGATTCAATCACATACTGCCATTGTTCATCGGTGAATGGGTCGAGAGAAAGTGTAACTTTGTAAGGGTCCGGTGCAGTGCCCTGTACCCGGGCAAATACCTTAGAACCTTTAAATTCGATACTGAGAACATTGCCTTCTCGGGCATAGACACGGGCACGCGCCAGACGGCGTACCCAACCAAAGGATTCTAGTACATCAATCCAGCGTTGTGCCCACCATTCCCGGCTGGTTTGAGAGGACGCATCAGTCATAATTTCCTACACGGTAGCTTGCCCACTAAATACCTTTTCTGCTGGCCCTGTCATGTAGAGACGATTATCAATTTCAGACCATTCTATTTGAAGCGGACCTCCGGGTAGTTCGATCGTTGCCCGTCGATCGCATTTGTGATTCAAAACTCCTGCAACTAGGGCGGCACAGGCCCCGGTACCACAGGCTAGCGTAATTCCTGCTCCCCGCTCCCACACGCGCATTTTCAGGAAATCAGGCCGGATTACCTGAATAAACTCAGTGTTGATTTTTTTGGGGAATACGGAGTTGCATTCAAACTGGGGGCCGATCGTTTCCAGCGGAATTGCCTCAACATCATCCACAAATGTAATGCAGTGAGGGTTGCCCATGCTGACACAGGTCACCTTCCAGGATTGTTCTGCAACCTCCAATGGGTAATCCACAACCTGTTGATCGGCGGCAGTAAGCGTTGTCGGAATTTCTGCTGCCAGTAGATGAGGTTCACCCATGTCTACTGTTACCAATCCATTCGCCTCAAGCTTGGGCGTAATCATCCCAGCGAGCGTGTGAATCTTGTAGGCAATGGGCACTGAACGTTCAAGTTGGTTTTGTTCCTTGCCTGTTGCCTGTTGTCTGTCACGTTCCTCCAGTTCTGCCACAAAGCGGGCAAAGCAACGAATCCCGTTTCCACACATCTCTGGCTCTGAACCATCGCTGTTGAAGATTCGCATGGTGTAGTCGGTGCCGTCCTTCCCTGGCAAAGCAAAGATGACTCCGTCAGCACCGATGCCGAAATGTCGGTCGCACCAGCGTATTGCCTGTTCGGGGGTCAGACAGGGTTCAGAAGAATCCCGATTATCGATCAGAATGAAATCGTTTCCTAATCCGTGATATTTGCTGAAGGCAATGGTCATAATTATTCAGAGTAGGATAGCGGTCATGGATTTGGGTGGGGAACTTTAAGATAGGACAAGTTGAGAGTTTTAGTGGAAACGATGAATTCAAAACTTAAAACTCAAAACTCAAATCTCTCCCTGTCACCTAAACTGGACGTTGAGCTTTAACAGTCACTTTTAGCAGGATAAAAGCGATGACAACAGAATTAGAAACTGGCTTACCCAGCGTTCGTCAAGTTCAAACCCTGATCCGAGAAGAGAAAGAGGTTGAACTTAAACTGGTCACAGGCGACCTTTTAGCCGGCAAGATACAGTGGCAAGATCCCCATTGTATTGCGTTGACCGACCAATATGACCAGGTCACGGTCATCTGGCGGCAGGCAATCGTCTACATGAAGCCAAGAAGTTAGAGATAGGTGGTAGGTGGTAGGTAGTCGCGCAGGAACAAGACTTGCCTGTGACAGCTTCCAGAAGTGTTAATGCTGGAAGTTCTTTGGGGACTCTAAACAAGTATCCACCAGAGAAAATCAATGAAACAACTAAAAATACTCGTTTTGGTATCTGCTGCTTTGCTTATACCAGTGGTTTCGATCGCTCGTGAGCGAGTGCCCCAACCGCGTCCGGCTCTCGTTCGATCGGGTGATGCAGTTCCACTCATTCAAAGCCAGATTCAAAGGCGAGACTCGAAGCATTGGCTGGTTTTTGGTAAGGTTCATAATCAAACAGGCCAAACGATTAAACGTGCAGTAATTACGCTTGAAATCACCTCTGGAAAGCGGGTAGGACAAATGCTAAATGCAAAGGTTTATCCAAATGTGCTAACCCGCAATATGGATGGTGGGTTTCAGGCTTCAGTAACGTCTCCCAACCAGCAGCCAAGTTTTAAGCTTGTGTCTGTGCAGTGGCAGTATGAGGACAATTCATTAGGCATTTATCCCTGATGCCATGTATCCCTGGTGTCACTAAGTTGAGGTAACCAATCACTCTCCCCACGCCTACCCTTTAAGGGTCTGATAAGGTAACAGACTTGAAGGTTGCTTTAACGCAAATACCAACGATCGTCCGGTTTAGACGAGAAATGCAGACCATGAATTTCCCCTAAAGCTCCACCTGGCTATCAGGAGGCACATAATCCCTCATTGCTTCACTGACGCTTATCTTGCTCAGAGGAATTTGCAGCGCTGACGCTGGTTGTGGAGCAGGCGCGATCCATTGACTGGCTTGATTAAGGGAATAGAAACCACCGCACAGCAGCAACCGATCGCCTGCCTGCAAATCACTCTTGCCGTGGGGAAAGCTAATGAATTTGCCTTCCCGACGAATAGCCTGCACTAAGACCCCAAACTGGCGTCTGATATGCAGATCTTCTAGGGTTTTGCCTACAACCGGGCTGTTTTCTGGCACAAGCAGCCATTGGCATGAAGCATTCTCTGTGGGAACGGCGGCTGCACCTTTGCCAGTTCATCGAATGCGGCCAGTTCGCTTGGTTCGCCAACAATCAGTAAGCGATCGCCCACTTCCAATACCGTTTTACCGTCGGGATAGTCCAGTTCTTCCCCATCGGCCCGCCGGATTGCCATGAGGCTAACTCCAGTTAAACGGCGCAAGTTTGTTTCTTCGAGGGTCATCCCAACCATTAGCGACGTTTCTGGCAACGGGTACCACCGACTGTTCATTTCCTGGGTTGCTGCTTTCAGTTCTCGCGAAACCTGATAGGAAGGACGTTCAGAGCGCAGTTCGGTATAGTGGGAACTACGAATTTGTTGCACTTCTCGTTGAATGACAGGTAGGGGAATGCCAATCCCCGTCAGCAGATGGGAGGAAAGCTCAAGGCTAGCTTCAAACTCTGGTTGAACAACTTCCCGTGCCCCTAGCTGATAGAGCAATTCAATGTCCTTGTCCTTGTTTGCTCGGACAACCACATCTAAATCGGGGTTAGTTCCAGCGATCGCTTCAGGCAAAGACGAGTACTCATTGGATCAGGCAACGCGATCGCCATTCCCTGAGCAGTCTTTACCCCAGCTTTCTCTAATACATGTAGGCTGGCAGCATTTCCATAAATGTAGGGAATGTTCGCTTCTCGCAAATCCTGAATCCGCCGCTCGGATTGGTCAATTACAATCACGGGATAACTGTGATCCCGCAATAATTGCACAATGTTCTGTCCAATTCGTCCGTAACCACATACCACCACGTGATTCTGAGTGGGAAGTTCATCGGCAATTTCCACGGGCACATCCGTCTTGTCCAGATATTGCTTGAGCCACGGTAGAGACTCTGCCCAAGCGAATAGCTGCGGTACCAATCGCAGGACGAAGGGCGTCAATACCAGCGTTACGGCTGTTGTGCCCAGGAGCAGGAGATAAACCCGACGGGAAACTAGCCCTAAAGATTGCCCCTCACTCGCCAAAACAAACGAAAATTCCCCAATTTGAGCAAGCCCTAACCCTGTAATCAAGGCTGTCTTTAATGGGTAACGAAACAACTTGACTAAGGGCGTGATAATTAGAAACTTGCCAACAAAGACCAGCGCGACTAACCCCAAAATCAATTCCAGATTGTTCCAAAGGAAAAGGGGATCAATCAGCATTCCGATCGCCGCAAAAAGAGCGTTGCAAAGATATCCCGCAACGGCTCCACATAGGTCAGGGTCTGGTCAGCGTACTCTACCTCCGATATCATCAGACCTGCGACGAATGCTCCCATTTCGATCGAAAGCCCCAAATGCTCTGTCAACAGAGCAATTCCTAGACAAAGTGCAACCACCCCAGCAGAAACAACTCCCGACTTTCAGTCCGTGCTAATAGTCTCAGTAAGGGAGGAATTACCCATATTCCCGCAACAACCGCCCCTAACGCTAATAGCCCGGTTTGCAGTAAGGCCCAACCGATCGCCAAACCAATTTCTTCAGGCGGCTTATCTAAAGCGGGCAAAACAGCCAGCATGACTCCCAACGCCAGATCCTGCACAACCAGAATTCCTAGCATGACTTGGCCATGAGGCGTCCCCGTTTCGTTTCGCTCCATTAAGCATTTGAGAACAACGGCGGTAGAAGATAGGGACAGAATGGCTCCCAAAAACACGCCCTGTGCAGGGACGCAACCCAACCCATGCCTAAAGATGCCAGTGCCGTCACCAGAATCGTTAAACCAATTTGTAGAATTCCACCCCCAGGCTAATTCCTTTGACTTTTTTGAGTTCGGAGAATGAGAACTCTACTCCCAACGCAAACAGCAAAACGCTACGCCAAACTGTGCCAGTGTCTCGACCTGAATCAGTTCCTTAATTAGCCCCAGTCCTGCTGGTCCGACAACCATACCAGCTAGCAGATAGCCCAACAGTATAGGCTGCCTTAGCAACGCGGCTAATAAGCCCCCGCTGCTGCCGCTGCCAGTACAGATACCAGATCAACAATTAGCCTGAAATCTTCTTGCACAGAATTTAAATATGAAAACTGTTACTCTCTATAAACTTCAGAATACAAACTTTTCGAGGCTTCCGGGAACTCCCAATCGAAATTCCCGAATCAAAATTCCCGAGCAATTTTGACTTATTCGATGACAAGGGGTAGAAACGATCGCAATGGAACGCTATCCTACTGCCAGCCAATCTAGACAGACTAGTGCTCCATGCCCACACCGTTTCGAGTCAACGCCAACTTGCAAGCACATGCGAAGAACGTGCTTGCTCACAATTCCCTGATGATTTGCCGAGTTACCGTAATGAGGGGCAACGCTCCTCTATCAATTTCCGTCCCCTTACCGCTACGCTTGCAGTTGGCATTTTGGCGATCGCTCAATCTTTCCTGGAGGGCATCAGCTCAGTACCGCCTGCCACCGCTCTTCAGATAAAGGTCTCACCGAGCACTCCTCAGCTAGGTAGTACCCTGTTCGTCACAGTGCAGTACGACACCCTCTATTAACGCAACTCCGACTGTATCAATGGGTAATCGAACCTATCAAACTTTTCTGATTGGTCCAAATCGATTCCGGGCTTTATTACCAACAACGCCCCTAGATCAACCAGGAACAGTCCAAGTTCGAGCTGACGGAGGTGGAGAAAGTGGAAATATAGCGGTCAAGCTAAAAACGTAGTTTCCCAACGCAGTCAATTTGGCTTCCTCCTGGTAAAGATGGGGATATATCAGACAGTGAATATAACCGGGTAGAAGCATTTAAGAGACAGGTAACCCCGAAAAATATTGGCGTGGACCGTTTCTCAGACCAAATCAGGGCCCAGTTACAGGAGTATATGGAATTCGCCGCTACTACAACGGTGTATTTGCAAAAGATTACTATCATCGTGGAGTCGATTATGCTGGAGCTTATGGTTCACCGGTAACTGCACCCGCCGCTGGACGAGTTGCCTTGGTTGGACGAGAAAAGGATGGATTTCTAGTGAATGGAAACATCATTGGAATCGATCACGGTCAGGGAGTGACTACTGCTTACCTACACTTAAGCCGAATTCTGGTGAAGGAAGGTGATTTTGTGAAGGCAGGTCAGGTGATTGGTGCAGTCGGGGCAACAGGAGCCGCAACGGGGCCTCACTTACACTGGGGACTATATGTTAATGGTCTCTCAGTCGATCCTGCACCCTGGTTGGCAAAGGGATTTGAATAACGTTTTATTTAAGCTTTGTTTAAGTTGTTCCTACAGGTTTATTCTGGGGCAACATTATTCAAGGCTACCCATCTAATAAAAAATAGCTCTGTGGAGTATGGAGGCACTAATGAGCATTGAGAAAATCGTGGAGCAGGCATTACAGGATGGCTACCTGACTCCAGCGATGGAAGCGGAGGTGGGACGAATTTGTGACACAGCTTCAGAGCTTTCCATTGAAGAATATATGGCTCTGGATCGATTGATGGGAGCATTGTTGACTGGAGAGGTAGTCGCAGTTCCCCGTAAGCAATTTATCAATGTTATGGAAGAATTGGTTCTGACAGAGGCGATCGCTCGTGTTGCAGAAATTGAGGCGACAAGCGATCGCACTCTCGACTTGGGGGATATCGCGGCCTACGCCTTAAACCGACTGCCGCCCCTCTACGCCACAACGGAAGAGGGCGCAAGCTACCAGCGCCAACGCGCAAAAGAAGAATTGCAGGGGCTTATTGCTCAGCGAGTTGGTGAGGCGATTGCGCGCAATCTCGATCGCCCTGAATTCTTCCCAGAACGAGTAGCCCTTGGGAAAAACTCTGGCGATGAAATCCTCACTCAAGTCAGCGCACTGCTACAATCCTACGCACCGAGCTTTGAACCTCAAGTCGGTCCAGCCAGTTGATCAAACTCAAATTGGACTGCTACCTGTTAACTTCTGGCTTATACAAAAGCTTGAAGGTGCAGGGGCTTTAGGTGTCTGTTGTTTAAACTTCACAATTATGGGCGAACGGTCACTGGAGTTCCCAGCTTCACCTTCTCATAAAGGGCAATAACGTCTCTGTTACGCATTCTTAGACAACCATGGGAAACCGCCTGACCGATGAGTTTCTCCTGGTTTGTTCCATGGAAGCCAATGTGGGTCTGCCCGTTGATTGAAAATCCAATCCACCGTTTTCCTAACGGGTTGTCGGGACCAGGAGCAAAGACTTCTTTCGTGATGGGATGAAGCCATTGCGGGTCTTTTTGCATCTCTATAACTTTGAAAGTACCCGTTGGGGTCTCCCAACCATCCTTCCCTACAGCAAGCGGATAGCTAGCAAGTTGCTTTTTATCCTGATATAAATATACATGACGATCGCCCAGATCCACCACTAAATTGACATTACCTACGGAGCTGTCTGGAGTGACTGTTGTACTTGCATTGTCTGTAGTATTCGCATTGTCTGTCGTGGCAGAGACTGAAACTGCGGCATCAGTTTGTGTTGTAAGTTGACTTTGGGTAGACGCCTGAGCAGCAGAATGCTTTTGCGCTACGCCTGCCTTACCAGAATGAACTATTCCTGTATTGGGACCAGAAGCCCAAGCTCGCCATTGGATGACCAGCAGCACGATCGAAGCTCCTAAACATAGGAACATGATGCTGCGAGGAATTGAGTCATCTCTTACAGTGGCTGCCATTTCCGATTAATCAACAAAGTTGGCCATACTAAATTTAATCTAACTCAAAACTCAATCTATCCACAACGAGCTAACCCTACTCTTAAATTTGCTAATTCAGTCATAAATCGTCCTGCAACCTAAGAGAATTTGTAAAAGATTTCGAGAGGAAATATCCCCATAATTCAAATCCAGATCTTAATGCTCAGTATTTTTACGATTAGAGATACGTTTTGTACCAGAACGGTTGCGATTTACTGAAACTTCTAACAAACAATATACAAGCTTAAAGTTTTTTGCATAATTCCTTAGAAAGATTGGGCACATTCTTCAGTAGGAACATTTTCAAAACCTGAGAAATTCTGGAATTCGATCGGAATTTCATGTATCGCAAAGTAATCAGACCGAATAGCGCTCCTATTTGGACTATGAGGCAGGTTTCCTAAGCCCCCTTCACACAGCCTTTCAGCCTCATACCAATCGGAGCAGCTTCGGATAACGCAGTTTGATCTGATGCAGGAGGAGTAGCTATGTTTGAAAAACTTCTATTAACGTTCACTATTACATTCTCGCTTAGCCTATTTATTGGCTTTGGTACACAATCCTCTACGCAGGAAGCACTATCCACACCCGCACGTAGAGTCGATTTACCCCAAATAGCAACAGTCCCGCAACAGTCCCTCTCTGCTCACGAATAGAATCCGTATATCTCATCCGGTTAGTCAACTATTGCCCTAATTGTTTGAATGCACAGATGACCCAAAATTAGAAGCACCCAAGCTAGAAGCACTAAATTAAAAGCACCCATTAGGTTAATTTCTACTAATGGCAAAAGACTAACTATGTTGGTCTTTTGCCGTTAGTCATTGCTAATCTTCAAATGGTCAATGATCGGTGGCCAACTAGAGAAGTGCGCCTCCCTCAATTGAGAACTGCTATATGCTTACTTCTGCGTCTCCAGGGTGGGACAAGCGGTAGGAGCCAACCGCAAATAACGTAAACATTCTTCTGATTGAAGTTGACGAATACTGCGTTTGCGAGCCAACTCAAGCAGTTCATCCCAAGTTGCAGCCCATAGATGTAACCGTCCATGCTTATCCAGAGTAACTACATAGCGACCGTCTGGACTGAAAAATGCTTTTCGAATCGGTTCTGATTCCTCTTTTGCCTCGATCGAGCGAAGAGTGGTTTCTTCTGTCCCTGTTTGGGTGTCCCATAGGCGAGCTGTACCGTCAGCACTGGCAGTAACAAGGCGTTGACCATTAGGACTAAATTCAGCATCCAGTACGGCACCTCGGTGGTTCGCCAAAATTACCCGCAGTGCACCTGTTTTTGCATCCAAAAGTCTAGCGGTTCCATCCCAACTGGCTGTAGCAATGAGTTGATCATCGGGACTAAATTGAGCACTGCTGACCACACTCTGATGGTGGAATGTGGTGACTACTTTACTTGAAGAAATCTGCCAAATACGAGCTGTACGATCGCGGCTGGCGCTTACTACTTGCTGCCCATCGTGGCTAAAGCTAGCTTGTTCGATCTCTGCCGTGTGTCCCTGCAGCTGTCCGGTTAATTTGCCTGACGCAATATCCCACAGGTAGATGGTCTGATCTTCTACTCCCAGCAGTTTCTGATTATCGAAGCTGAAAGAAAGCTGGTGAATTTCTTTCGGCTTCCCGGCCTTATGCTGCCTTGTTTGGGTATTCGAAGATTTTTTATGGGAGTAGCTTCTAACTGACGTAAGCGTTTCATCGTATTGTCTGAACGAACCTGCCAGATTTCAACGCTGTTTGAGTCGTTTACTGTCGCTACAAATTGCCCATCACTACTCAAGGCAATTCCTTCCAATCCAGCCTCTTTTGGAATGGACATTGACAGTGAGTTTGTTTGGGTTGTCTCCGCTGGTGGCTGTTGATGAGTTGATGAGCTAATACCTGACGCTTGATTGCTGGGTTGATTGGTTGAAATCGGTTGAGTATCAAAGGTTGCAGTTGATCGGGCAGGCGGAAATGTTTCTATCGCAATCATGGATGAACTAGCAGATTGCCCTTGAATCTTGAGCTTAATTGTCTCGATTAATTCACTAGCTAGCTTGAAAATGTCAAATACTTTCCTCTCTGAAGGAGACGATCGAAGTTCTGCTGCTGAAAAATTGGGGTTACAGATTCTAAATAATTGTTTTTCGGGGAATATTCCAGCTAAAGGTTGACCCTGTAGTTGCAACGGTAATAATTTGATCTGATGGACTGGCTGTAGTTGAAAGTGCTGGTTCTGGTTCAGAACCATTTTTTTCTCCTCTAATTAATTGTTCCATGGGGAAGAAGTACTTGATGGTTTTGAAATACTGATGCTTTTAACCGGACTGGAATTTCGAAAGGCTGCCCACTGAATTGGTCCGTCTGCCATTTTTAAAGTTGGGAACTCACTGCCCATCTCGGTTGCCCACAATTGAACAGAACCGTTTGCGCTGGCAGTAGCAATTAAGGAACCATCAGAACTGAATTGAACAGCCTCTAATTTGCTATCCAAACTTTGAAAGCGCGTGATCAATTGACCTGAATGCACATCCCATAAATGAACAGCATCTCTTGACCCATCAATATCCAAATCGCGCTTAAGTGTGACTAAGTGCTGGCTGTCAGGGCTGAAGGTGATGGCATTGCGATTTTCGTCAGCACTAGAGTCGCTTGCACTGTCCACTTGAGCTTGTAGCCGACCTGAATTAACATTCCAGATCCAGGCCCGACGGTTATCGTCAACGGTAGCAAGCAAATTCCCGTCCGGACTGAACAATATCTGAGTAAGGGATTGAGCAGGTTTTTGTGTCCGATCGGCCTCTTCATTGGACTTGGTCGAAAGAGAGCTGAATTTATGCGTAAACGTATAGCGCAGTTGTTTGGTATTTATCTGCCAAAGATAAGCATTACCATCCTCACAAATGGTTGCAACAAATTGACCATTTGAACTGAATATTGCGTTTTTGACCTGGCTGGGTTGACGCAACACTAGTAATGATTTTCCGGTGCTGGGTTGCCAGATTTGAACCGTCATGCCACCAGCCGTTAGAAGCTGCTGACCATTAGGGCTGACGGCAAGGCTGGTGATAGTAGCAGGATGAGAGAATTGAGTTTGGATTTGGCCGTTACTTGCATTCCAAACTTTGACCGTGTTGTTTGTACGTGCGGTTGCAATCCAATTATTGGCAGGATTGTTTGCAGAGCTGAATACAAGTTTAGCCGTTGATTGATCAGCACCTTCTAGACTAAATTGCAAAGCTCCGGATTCCACAGCCCAAACATGTACCTGATTTGAATCTTTTGAAATTGCTGCTATCTGATCACCGTTGGGACTGAAGGCAATGGACGTAATGGGGGATTTGGAAGCTGATGTCTGATTTCCAGATTCTGATTTCTGATTGTCCTCCCAGTGCAGTACTTTCTCAATCGCTTGTGTTTTCAACGACCAGATTCGGATTGTGCCATCATCTCCAGCTGTTGCAAATTGATATTGATTTGGACTGAAGATGATTTGACGCACGGCTCCTTCATGGCCAAGTAGATTTGCCTGGAGCTGAAGCTTTTGCAATGCAGCCCGGAGGCTTGCTTGAGCTTCGTTGGTATGTCCTCCCCTTTCTGCGGCAAGGCGGCTAATTAATAAAGCCGTAGTAGAGTCTCCATCGGGTTCTTGCAGGATCGATTGGGCGATCGCTGCTTGCTGACGAGAGGTCGCAATACGAAGCTGGTAGTCTTTCTCTGCTTGACTCTTTAGTGCTGCCTGATATTGAACAATGGTTACCACCAGAGCGGCCAACAGCGTGCAGGGAACCACTAGCTGCAGAAGACGTAGTTCTTTCTGAGAACGGCGGTTTTCTTCTTTGCTCACTGCAATAAACCGCTGCGCCAAAGCAGACAGTTCATCGGGATGATCCGCTAAATAATCTCTGGCGTCAATCAGGCGATCGCCCTGAAGCAAATATTCCGCAGAACGAGGCTCTTGGGCGTTATGCCATTCCTTCGCCTGGTGCTCAATTCGCCGCTGCCGTCGGAGCGTTTCCCGGCTCTCATCTAACCAGGACCTTAAAAGAGACCAGTGCCGAATTAGGGTTTCATGGGCAACATCTACAGTTTCTTGGTAGAGCAATCCTGTTGCTTGAGGAATTGTTAGATCAGTTAATTGATTGGAGGGTAGTTGAGTTAACCCGCTGATGAGATTTTGAGGTCCTTGCAGTAGAGTTGCGGAATAGGCTTGAAGAGAGTCTTTGGGGACATCAAGATGCGGAGATTTGCCCTGGCGCATCTGGGCAAACCGGAGGGCTGTAGAGACGTTGGCAAGCCCTTGATCAATGCGTTCCTGACATCGATTACTAGAAGTAGCTTGGCTCGTTATTACGAGTTTCGCCTTCACCAGCTTTTCCAAAACCTGTTCAACTAAGCCCACGGAGAAGCGGGGACTGACCAGTTCAGATTTGAGAATCCGACGGCGGGTGTCTTCAGTCCCTTCCCCAACTGAGTGAGAGCGATGAAGATACGCTTCGCAACTTCCTGTTCCTCAAAATTAAGGCTGTAGAAAATCTCGTTCGCCCGTTTTTGAAGGGTGCCACGAACTCCACCTAGCTCTGTGTAAGCATCGAGAGTCAAACGATCAGGTCCACCCTGTGGATCCGGTTGTCGTTTTTGCCAGAGTTCTAATAATGTGTACTGGAGTAAGGGTAACTCCCTGGCGCACCGACAATATCCATCAGGATGTTGTAAACCAGGTTTGGGTCGCAAGTAAGGCCAGCTTTTGGGCAGGCTTCACGATCGATGCTTTAATTTGCTCGTAGGTGAGGGGAGTAACTGTAATCAGGTTTTGTTCAACCTGTGTCGCCAGCCCGTTGTAGAGGGAGCACTTACCAAAGAAATCTGCTCGTAAAACAATGACGATACTAAGACAATCACTGGCTTCCTGCATCGCCGTGATTAGCGAGTTAAAGAATCGATGGCGATCGCGTTCCGCTTGGGGTCCTTGACATAAGGTAAAACTTCCTCGAACTGATCAATGATCAGCAGTAGGCGGGAATTTCTGCCGTATTTTGATGAGATCAGACTGGCTCGCACAAGGTGACAGAGTCCGGTTCCACCTTCACGTAGTAACGTTTCTGCTCGCATTAAATGCTCCGCCCGATCGACTGTTGGGGCTTTGGAGTTGACAAACGCCGTTGCAAGACTTTTGAGGGGTTGGTCGGTTGGCGTAATAAGCTGAATCCGCCAACGATCGCTGCCTGAGAATTTATGCCCCTGGCGTAACTGATGGATCAATCCTGCCCGAACTAAGGATGATTTGCCGCTGCCCGATGCCCCTAAAACAGCGACAAAATTTCGGGTCTTCAACTTTTCGATTAGCTGATCGGTTAACTCCTCCCGTCCAAAAAAGAACTCTGCGTGTGCTTCATCAAAACACTCAAGTCCTCGATAGGGGCAAACTTCTTGAGTTAACTCAGTTCTGATTATTGTTGTTGGGTTTTGGCACCGGGTCAAAATAATTTCGCTGCCGGAATTCTCAAACAACGGTTGCTGCATCTCTGCTTTGAGTGCAGTACTGACCCAATCGGTAAGCGCATAATTAGTTACGATCCCGCTTGGGAGACGTCCTGGCTCTAACCCATCCAATACTGCTTGCGTAAATACACTGTGCTTTCCAGCAATCGATTCATAGGCCGCTTCATACTCTCGTGAGGCCGCCATAAACAAGCGATCGGTTCCAGAACGAAACCAGGATCAGCTTCTAGAAAGTTCAACAATTCACCGCTATGACAACAATCCAGCAGAATAATTCGCTGTTTGACCGGGCTTTCTTGTAACAGTCGGCGTAACCAGAACAGTGACAATCCATAGAAACCAGCGGCAGGATTTGCATCACTGGTAGCCAGATACCCTCTTGTATTCCGGCGTCCTTCTGGAGTCCATGACCGGAGAAATAGAACAACGCTGTTTGAGGAATATTCGCACCTTTGGGTTTGAACAGACGAACCAGCGATGCTTCCAGTTCAGCCAGGGTTACTGCCGTTTTCACGCCAATTCTAGATTGCCCTGCCTGGACAGTATCTGGCATGCGGGTAACGCGAAAGTCGCCATTGGTTTGTAGCTGTTGGGCGATTTCCTCCGCATCGAGGGCGGGAGTATTTAAGCTAGGCAACCATTGATAAGCACTAATTCCGACTACAAGAGCATCTCGTGACATTTTAGCTAATGGTACGAATAGTCATGAACCAAACAGATGAGCTAGAAAATCTTGAGGAACACACGCAACAGGCGTAGATTTGCAAGCTACAATTGCTTTCCAAAAGCTACGGAAACCTTTATTTAAGCCATTCAAATTTGTTGGATTTGCCAGTCTTAAAAACCATTTAAGCTATTTCTATGAGTGATATCAGCTAAATAGCTTAATGAGATTCAGCCATTAAAAATATTTCAAATAATTCTTAATCTAAGGCCTTGAAGATTGGCGCGAATTCCCTTCAAATTAATGGATTCAAAGGTTCTTTAGTTCAAAGCTATTAACAAATGCAAACTTTGTAAAGGGGTATCACCCTAAGGGTGATTTTTATCATTGATGCTCTCAATATAAAGTTGTTTTCTTTTAAGGGGATTCACTTGTTAGTAGTGATAGCTTCCTATAAAAGTTTCCTAACATCAATTAATCAAGTTTTTCGAATTTTTGAGAAAATTTTTTGGTGGAATCAACTGAGAAATTACGTATTTCTAGACTGGCGCTAATCTTCTTACCGGGAAGTTTGCGTAAATCTACTCAACTCAAATTCTTGAAATTAGATAAATTTACTCTGGAGATGCAACCTTTTCGGAGTAGCCTGAGTATCTCAACGCAGACTTCTTTCTCAAGGAATAAATATATTTTGATTGAGAGGGAGAGGGGTAATTGGGAGTTGATAGTGGGTAGAAGGAGTAATGTCGTTCAATCTGATAAAGAGCTTCTAAAGAGCTTCAGTAAGAAATGCTCTAGGAATTACAGGTTAATGAAACGAGCTTGGCTACTTCTTGCATTTTTTCAGCTTTCTTTTGGTGCTGATGTCGGCCCCATATAGCCCTGCTTTGCCCTCTTGGGCACCTCGGTATTTATTCCCTTCTCGCAAACGACTGTCATCGAGCAGCATGGATTGATTGCAGCCGGAACGAAAGACGCAGATGGAGATAAGCCTAAAACGTTCGAACAGCTTGTAAAAGGGACTGAGCGGTTGGATGGGTTATTCACGCTTTACCGCGATCGCTCACAGGGCAAACTTTATGCGGAGCTTTTGCCGAACCAGCTCAACGTCAACTACCTCTGCAACATTACGATGGAGTCGGGCATTGGTCAGAATGGCATTTACAGCGGGCTACCCCTGACAAACTTCATCTTTAACTTTCGTCGAGTTGATAACAAAATTCAGTTTGTTGTTCCAAACGTTTACTTTCGTACTCGACCGGGTGATCCTTTGCAGCGATCGGTTCAGCGATCGTTTAGCAGCTCCGTTCTGCAAGCGCTTTCAATCAAGAGTTATAATCCCAAGCACAAAAGCTATCTGGTCGATCTAACTCCCCTGTTTTTGAACGATTTTCCTGGGTTAACCACGTTGCTCAAGGGACTTCTTGGTTCTCCCTACTCGTTGGACAGCAACCGCTCCTATTTTGATGCGGTCAAGAGTTTTCCGCTAAATGTTGAGCTGGAGTCAGTGTATGGGTTTTCAGGTAGCGGAGGTGAGGATGCACCCGCCTTTCTTGAAGTGCTGCCTGACAGCCGTTCATTTGATCTAAAAATTCGCTATAGTCTGTCGCAACTTCCAACGGATGGAGGGTACCGCCCACGGCTGGCAGATGATCGCGTTGGCTATTTCATTACGGCCTATCAAAACTTGTCCGACGATTCGCCTAGAACGCCCTTTGTCCGCTATATCAATCGCTGGCACCTGGAAAAACAGAACCCCAAAGCCACTTTCTCCCCTCCTAAAAAGCCGATCGTATTCTGGATTGAGAACACAGTGCCGCTGGAGTATCGGGATGCAGTTCGAGATGGGGTGTTGATGTGGAATAAGGCGTTTGAAAAAGCTGGGTTTAAGGATGCAATTCAAGTTCAACAAATGCCGGATGATGCCACCTGGGATCCGGCAGATATTCGTTACAACACGATTCGCTGGATCAGTACCTTCGACTCTGGCTTCATCGGTCTGGGACCTTCTCGGGTAAATCCACTCACGGGAGAAATTCTGGATGCAGATATCTTAATCGACGCTAGCTTTGCCCGTTATATGAAACGGCAGTATCAGACGATAGCACAGCAGAATCAGATGCGCCTGATGCCGTCTTTAGCAAAATTAACGGGCAATTATGACTTGTGTAGTTATGGGATTGAGTCCCATTACATGAAGCGATCGCTCGCTTCAAAGGCGTCAACAAACCCTAATCTGTCCCTACAGCTATTGGGAAATTACGATCTCTGTTTTGGGATGGAAGCAACCCATCAACTGGCGGTTGGCTCAATGGCGCTGACCATGTTGCAGGGCATTCCACTCACTGGTGCGGAGATGAAGCAATATGTGCAGGACTTTTGAGAATGCTGATTGCCCATGAGGTCGGGCACACGTTGGGGCTTCGTCATAACTTTCGAGCCAGCGCAATGTTGTCGCCTGCTGATTTAAACAATCTGGAGGTGACGCGTCAAAAAGGACTGGTCGGTTCTGTAATGGACTACAGCGCAGTAAACCTGGCACCGCAGGGCACGAAACAGGGCGATTATTTCACCCATCGGATTGGTCCCTATGATGAGTGGGCGATCGCCTTTGGCTATACGCCCACGAATGCCTTTGTTCCCCATGCAGAAACCCGTTTTTAGATAGCATTGCCCGTCAGGCACCGGAGTCTGATCTGGCCTATGCAACGGATGAGGATGCTGTTGCCCATTTAGATCCGCTCGTTAACCGTTTTGATCTCAGTAGCGACTTACTCACCTACGCTCCTGGCAACTGGAAAATGCCCACCAGATGTGGAAACGGTTGGACGAGCGGTATCCCTCCGATGGAGAAAGCTTCAATGACGTCAGATTAATGTTTGACGAAATTTTTGATTACTACTTCCAATACAGCCGGTTTTTGACCAGTTATATTGGAGGGCAATCGTTTAACCGCTTTCGGGGTGGAGATGCCGCCGGTAAGCTGCCCTTTGAGCCTATTCCATTGGAGAAGCAGCGGCAGGCACTGGGGTTGTTGCAGAAGTATGTGTTGGACGATTCGATGTTTCACTTCTCGCCCGAATTACTGAACAAGTTAGCTCCCGCTCGTTGGAGCCATTGGGGAGGCTCCCGAATTTCAACCACTTGATTATCCTATTTATGATCGTATCCTGCTGCTGCAATCCGCTATTTTGAATGAACTGCTTGGAAAGAGCCGCCTTGGTTATTTACAGGATGCAGAGCTAAAAACGCAAACTGGACAGGCATTTACCATGGCGGAATTATTCACCAGTCTACAAACATCGATTTGGCGTGAAGTGTTGCAACCCACGGCTAACCTTCATCTTTCTAGCCTACGGCGTGGGCTACAGCGTGCCCACCTAAATACTCTTAGCAAAATGGTGTTACGAACTGCGGAAGCGCCAGAAGATGCACGAACGCTAGCATGGCATAATCTGAAGCAACTTCGTAGCGCTTTAGACAAAATTCTGCGACAGGATGATGGACAGGATGCGTTGACTCGTGCCTACTTGGAAGAAACGCACGATCGGATTGCCAAAATTCTTGATGCTCAATTGCAGACACAGTAGGAGCCACGTTGGTTTAAGGCATTAGGTTATCATCGTGCAGATACCAGTTCGATAAGATTGTCGCCTACAATCGATCTACTGCTGTTGAGGAAAACCCGATGACCTCTACAACCGAGTTTTCCCAAAGATAGCTGACTCCACTAAGAGAATGGGCCACTGAAGCTTTTACTGCCCATCCCTCATCTACCCCCTATCACTCACAACCAATCTGCTGAGCAAACTGCCATTATGCGTGACTTTCTCAAATACACCTTTGCTACTGTCTTAGGCATACTCATATTTTTGGGCTTAAGCATCGGTGGATTAGTATCGCTGGTTATCCTGGTTGCTTCACGAGATACAGGTCCTCAAGTAAAAGACAAATCGGTACTCACGTTTGATCTGTCCCTAAACATCACAGATTCCAAACGAAGCACTAGTCCATTCAGCCAGGCTCTTTCCTCTAGGGATGGTTTCGATACAATCACGCTGCGGGCTGTGTTAAACGCGATCGATAAGGCAACTCGGGATCCAAAAATCGTCGGGCTGTATCTGTATGGGGACAACAGCGGTGGTAGGGCAGGCTTTGCTACTCTCAAAGAGGTCCGGGAGGCCCTGCAACGTTTTCGGGCATCTGGTAAACGAGTTGTCGCTTACGATGTCAACTGGAAGAAACGGGAATACTACCTGGCGTCCGTTGCCGATACGATCGCCCTCAATCCCATTGGGACGATTGAAATGAATGGATTGAGTTCAGAAATGATGTTCCTGTCGGGTGCCTTAAAGAAATATGGCATCGGCATTCAGGTCACTCGGGTTGGGAAGTACAAATCAGCCGTAGAACCCTTATTGCTGACAAAGCCCAGTCTTGCTAATCGACAGCAAACGGAGGCGTTGCTTGGTGATTTGTGGAATGAGTTTCTAACAGCTACCGGAAAAGACCGTAAGCTTTCAGTCCAGCAGCTTCAAGCTATCGCCGACAGTCGGGGAGTTTTGATGGCGGATGATGCGCTTAAGAACCGCTTGATTGATAAGGCAGAATACCTGGATGAAGTAGTCGCTGATCTAAAGAAGTTAACGGATAGCAAGGAGAAAGATAAGTCATTTCGTCAGATCAGCCTGAAAACCTATGCAAAAGTGGCTGAGGACGCTCTGGAAAAAGAGCGTAATTCTAGCAATAAAATCGCGGTGGTGTATGCCGACGGCGATATTGTCGATGGTCAGGGGATGACGGTGAAGTGGGGGCGATCGTCTGGCCAAGCAACTGCGCCAGATTCGCCAGGATGATGATGTTAAAGCAGTTGTCCTGCGGGTAAATAGCCCCGGTGGTAGCGTTACAGCCTCCGAGGTAATTCAACGTGAAGTGATTTTAACGCGTAAGGCAAAACCATTGGTTGTATCCATGGGATCGGTTGCAGCATCGGGCGGCTACTGGATCTCAACCTACAGCGATCGTATTTTTGCTGAACCAAGCACGATCACCGGATCGATCGGAGTTTTTGGCATTTTGCCCAACATTCAAAAACTAGCCAATACCAATGGCGTAACCTGGGATGTCGTTAAAACAGGGCGGTTTGCCGACACGTTTACAATTTCTCGTCCTAAAACCCCTCAGGAGATAACGCTGATTCAAAAATCAGTTGACAAGTTTTACAACGATTTCTTAACTAAGGTGTCAGATTCCCGAAAGCTCGCTCGCACAAAGGTTGCTGAAATTGCTCAGGGAAGAGTCTGGTCTGGTCGTCGCGCAAAAGACCTTGGATTGGTCGATGAACTCGGCGGTTTGAATGACGCAGTCAAGGATGCAGCGAAGCGAGCAAACTTGGGCGACAACTGGGAGCTAGAGGAATATCCAAAGTCACGAGGTTTAGAAGAACGGTTGTTCGGCAAACTAATCGGTGATCAGGTCTTTGGCCAATCTCCGCAGGTCAATCCGCTAACAACTGAATTTAAGAAGATTCAAGCGGATTTAGCCGCCTTGAAAGCAATGAATGATCCGTTAGGGATTTATGCGCGGCTGCCTTTTGACTTCAAAATAGATTGAGGAGTTGTGAAGAACCTCGTCTGAAACCAGTTCAAATAAGCCCAGGTTAAAGTATGTAAATATAGACTTGACAAGCCACATTCATTTTTGAGGCATTTATGGCTGTTAATCTGGCTCAGGCTGCAATGAATAGGACGAAAGCAGCTTTGGATAGCGCAGCACTGCGAAGAGTATTTGAAACTATCCATTTGGAGAGTTGCCCTACCTCCTACAACTTTCACATGCACACGCTTTGCTCCGACGGCCAATTGCCTCCTGAGGTGTTGATTCAGCAGGCAATAGCGATCGGTCTTAAAGGGCTTGCTATCACTGACCATCACACCATTAACGGTTATCTTGCTGCCCAGCGCTGGCTGAACGAATGGCAAGAGCAACATTTAACGGAATCTGCACCAACACTTTGGATGGGGTTGAAATCAATGCGAACCTTTTAGGCATTGAAGTTCATATTCTTGGGTATGCGTTTGATCCATATCACTATTCGATGACGTCCTACCTGCTAAAACATGCCCCAATGAACGACGACTATGACGCAGAAAAAGTGATTGCCAGCATTCATGCCGCAGGTGGCATAGCGGTGTTAGCACACCCAGTCCGATACCGTCGATCGCCGGAGGAGCTAATTTCCGAAGCTGCTCGCTTGGGCATTGACGGAGTAGAAACCTATTATGCCTACGACAATCCAAATCCCTGGCGACCCAGTCCCGCTCAGACGGAAAGAGTTGAGCAATTGAGCAAAGTCCACAAATTACTCAACACCTGTGGCACTGACACTCACGGTTTGAGCCTGAAACAACGGCTGTAGCAGATTAGGATTTAGGCACTTTCAAATCTTGGAAAATGATGTGGTCAGCCGTTTGTTCGGGCGCGGGATTGGCGGCTACTTTAGTGGCATCCGGGCTAATCTTGCCAGCAGCCACCTGCTGCTGATAGGTCTCCAGGGCACGAGAAATGGCACTCAAGCGGCGATTCTGGTCATGGGTAATGCGCTCCTCACTATTGCCCAAACCCGGCGCATTCCATCCTTTGCGGCTGGGGTCCCAATAGGACTGCACCCGTGCCCACAGTACCGCCTCCGTCCCACTCAAACCCTGATCATGCGCCTTCTTCAACCACTCGGCATACCCCGGTGAACCAAGGGCAGCCAAGGGAGCCTGATTGGCCAGGTCAATCCCGTTCAACTCCTCCAGAACTGACATCGCAATGCCCAACACCGCAGCCCGCTTCTGGAGCTGTTCTGCCTGTCCCTGCAAGCGCTTGAGCTGATGCCCATCGGCCTGTTCTGGGGTAGAGCAGTTGTATTCCCGGCAGTGCTGAAAGGAGAAACTACCCAAGTTCCAAACGCCATTGCCCGGGTCTACATGCCCTTTGTACGCTTGAGTTTTGCCACCATCTGCTGTGCGGGTTCCTTCCGCATGGCCAACCGTGCGAGCCACCAGGGAATCTGAACCGCCGGCAAACAGAGCCGTTTGATTGGCCGGAGGATCTGACGCCGGAGCCGGAGCAGCCGGAGCGGGGGTGGATTGGCGGGAGGTGGAGGAGCCGGGATAAAGGGTTGGGGCACCGCGAAGCTGATGATCGGCCCCGTAGAAGGAGCCGGAGCCGGTGGCGCAGACTCAGCCGGAGTCGAAGCCGGAGCGGGTGCAGAAGCATCGGTTGGAGCCGGAGCCTCTGCCCGAGGAGGCGTCGCCGACTCCGTTGGAGCAGGGGTGAAACCTGAGCCGAATCAGCCGCTGGAACGAAGGAATCAGGCGCAGTGGGAGAGTCCCCGGCAGATTAAAGCTAACCGCGCCATCGCTGGTATCGGCATGGGCTGGCGGGGTGAGACCAAGGGTGACAGCTAGAAGACTGAGAACTGCCAGCAGAAAGGGGGAGAAAAGCGAGCATTCATGATTTGCGCAGGGTCCGTTCCAAAATAGCTTTGGCAGGTTCAACGATCGCCCAGGTGCCGTTGGGCTGTTTGCGGAGGGCGGCGAATTCGAGTTGACGAGCCGTGCCAAGGGCATCGCCCTGGTTCACCTCTCCCAGGCGCGGGTCGCTGAGGCCGCAGAGGCGGAAGAGGTAGGCCGGCACATCGGGGCCGAGAAGATGAGGCAGCGGCGTTTGTCAAACTGGGTTTGGCCATTGAAGGGGGCGTAGACGTTATCGCCATCGAGGGCGATGGAGATGTCACCGAGGCCACCGACAACGGGATGACCACCAACGACATCCCCGGTTGCAGTTCCCAGCTTTGGTATAGTTTGATGTCCAGCACCGGACTATCTTTTGGCGCTGGCGCACAGCCGAGGGGGTGAGCAGTAGAGCGAAAAGAAACCCAACGTGAGCGATCGCGCTCCTCGCTTTAACGGGGATTGATTCGGTACCCGGCATACTGCTCTCCTTCATAGAGAATAACCAGCCAGGTCTGAGGATCAAACTCAGAGGATAAGCTTCTCGTTGGGCGGTTGCCCCAACCCGAATTTGCAAATCTGCCAGCTTACAGTAGGGGTCTTTCAGAATCTCGCGGACCTTTTGCTTACTATTCCCTTCCGGGACGATTAATAGTTTGGCTAACTGCTCCCTTGCTACCTTCGCTTGAGCCTGAATAACCTGTTGACAAGCTTCACCAGAATCTCGTTTGCTCATAAACGACGGTAAAAGGTGCGTATCCAACAAAAGACCCGCTGCCAGAATCACCGAGCCACCCGCTACTAATTGCTTAGGAATCAAACGGTCGTATTTGCGGTATTCCATCGTTTCTCCAGAGACATTTGTAGACAAAGGGTGATTAGAGCCTTCCACCCAGCAACAGACCCAGCGTAATCAGGAATAAACGGTAGATTGAAACAAATCCTGCCCTTGGTACAAAGACCGCCAAATAGACTGCTAATGCCGTAGGAACAAACATTAGAATCAGCACAACGGGTGAAAGGGCAGGATAGGCCATGACTAGAAATCGTGCTCCCAGTCGGATAACTGCCGACAGCACAATCCACAGAACCGCATCTCCGATGCGATCGACTGGCTTGGTTGGAACTTGCAGAAATCGTCTGAGTCTTAACCCAAGCTGACGAATGGGACCAAGAGCAGGCCGCTTAGAACGTGGTTTTGTTATACCTTCTTGCCAATCACTCGACGGACCAATTCGTTCTCTATTTGACAAATAGCGAAGTGCCTGAGCGGTTTCTCCAGCTTCTTGAACTGCCCGCTTCATGGTTCGGTCCAGCGGCATCTGTGCCTGACTATTAGGAAAAGAAAAGGCATCGGAAGAATATTGAGATTCGTCAGACAAGGAGGGTCTAAGGTCAACCCGCGACCTTTCGGGGAGTTTCGATGGGGGAATAACTAGAATAGGCGGGATCCGGGCTTGTCCCCCTTGACGAATGGTTGCTTCCAACTCGTTTAGGAGTTGGTTAATTCGTTCGGCTTGGGCTTTCAGGCGCTCGGTTTCTTCATCATTAAATTCCGACATCGATGAAACCTCCCTCCACCATACGCTTGGTGTACCTGCTGAGAACTTTTAGAAGATGGCTTCTTGGAACCAGACGTGGGCGATCGTGTAGGAACGGACTGATTTCGTGGAAGCTTCTCTGCTTGCTCCCAATCCTCTATTTGTCCGTCGGACCGACCATCAAAGGTTTGAGGTTGAGCCTTTCTATGCGCTCGTTCAGCAAGCAACTGATTAATGCGTTCTGCCTGAGCTTCTAACCGCCTTAACTCATCCACGAATGGTTGTTGCCCTCCGTCTCGCAATTGACGGAAGGGAACGGCTGCCTTTTGCTTTGCTGGTGTTGACTGAGCTTTTTTTCTTTGAGGAGTTTTGCGCCTTTCGTTTTGTAGAGGACTTCTGAACGGTTCCATTCTCCATCGCTTCGCCAATTACTGGTGACCGTTCCCGCATTTCCACAACTTTTTCCCATCCTGGGCTTCGATATCTTCAGCAACATCAAACGCTGAATAAGGCTGACTTGCTAGATTCATCTCTGTTTGCGAGGCCCGGATGGCTCTGATACGCGCCTGAAGTTCTTCCATAATGAGGAATGACCAGCTAATCTAAGATGGGGAGGTCCAGTTAAGTAACCAGAACATCCCCTTGAAGGGTTTGGTACAATTGTACTATTAAATCTTGAATTAGCAACCCCGTGTTTTCGATGTGCCTGCCAAAGGTTAAATTATGTGGGACTAAGGCTACAGGATGGAGAGGTAGTGGACCCACCAGGGGAATGATGAGTGGCATTAACCGTCATAGCTGACAGCGCTCAGATCGCGTTTAGGTGCTAGAGATCAAGGTCAAATACTTAGCCACGTGAAGGCTGACGCCTATCTGCATTATGGAATGGGTGTGGAATGGAGTAATTGCTCTACGATCGCTTTGGCCCTGCGCCCACCAGCAGGAATCATTCGGTGAGCTAAAACGTGGGGAGCAAGGTATTTGATGTCATCAGGAATTGCGTAGTCTCTATCTTCTAGAAAGGCATACGCCTGAGCCGCTCTAAATAGGGCAACAGTTCCCCTGGGGCTGATTCCTAGCGTAATTTCCTCATTGTGTCGTGTTGCTCTGACCAGATTAAGAATGTATTGCTGAAGCGATCGCTCCACCGTTACTAGACTGCTTAACCGCTGCAGCTCCTGTACATCCTCCAACGAAATGCACGGCTGTAATTCGTCGAATCCTGCTCCACCTTGAAGACGTTGCAGCATCTGAAATTCCTCTGCTTCCGTTGGATACCCCAATGAAAGTGAAAGCGTAAAGCGGTCCATCTGGGCTTCTGGTAAAGGAAAAGTACCGTGATACTCCACCGGATTTTGGGTCGCAATTACAAAAATGGCCTGAAACTTGGCGGAAACCCCATCAACGGTTACTTGATGCTCTTCCATAACTTCCAATAAGGAAGACTGAGTGCGTGGTGTTGCCCGATTTATTTCGTCTGCCAGCAAAATGTTAGTAAATACCGGACCTGGTAGAAAACTAAACTCCCTGTTTGCTGGTTCCAGATGTTTGTCCCGGTAACATCCGTAGGCAAAAGGTCAGGAGTACATTGGATCCTTTGAAATTTCCCATCAATGGATCGTGCTAGGGATTTGGCAAGCAGCGTTTTGCCCACTCCAGGGACGTCTTCTAATAATGTATGGCCGCCTGAGATGAGTGCCACCAGTACCAGCTTTATCGCATCACGTTTGCCAACGATCGTCTGCCCCAGATTCTCTGTGAGATGCTGAATCCGATCTCTCATACAAATGAAAGCTCCGGCGAATTTGATGGGTTAATGCTTTAGTGTGCCCCATCATGAATACTGTTACCAACCTAAAAACAAAGCAACAGACAAAGAAAAACGATAGGTAATTAGGACAACCAATGAGCAAACAACATGCAATAAAAACGTTTCTGCCAACCAACGGTTGATTGTTAGTGCCTTATTAAGTACAGCCGCACGAATAAACTTACAACAACCGACTGCTAAGGGCTGATTGCTATCAGTTCTTGGCGTTCAGCAAGTTCAGTTTGATTACGTCCACCTACTTATAGCGCTCCTATTTGGATTGTGAGAAAGGTTTCAGCAGGAATCCTTTTTCACAAAGCCTTTCAATCTCCAAATAGTTTAGGGCTGCAATAGAACCACTACAGTTTAGGGCTGCAATAGAACCATTACAGGCAACAAGAGATCAGTAAATCTCCATGATTACTGCTCGACCTTCTAGCTAAGTGAAGGCGCTAAACCTCCAATCCCTTTTGCCTTGCTTGAATCAATTTACACAAGCATGGGCATTCTTTGTTAAAGCCTCAATTTTCTGCATTTAATAAATCAGGGAATTCCCATTTTTGCAGCAATGGGTAAATGATTAGACTGCGAACGATCGGGTAATTTTTAAGACACGTAGCAATATTTTAGTGATGACCTCTGCATCTATCGGATATGTAAGCGCAGCACGGATACTGTCATCGTTAAGCCAGCAAAGAGCAACCGGGGAATTAACCCTCAGTAGTGGCGATCGTCATTGGAAACTCTACTTTTTCCACGGTCGGCTCGTTTATGGAACCGGAAACTTCCATCGTGTAAGACGTTGGTACAGAGCCGTGAGGCAACACTACCCCAACTTTTGTGCTAACCACATTCCAGAAGATGAACCGTGGGAGTACCATCTTCTCAGCCACGACGTTACACACGACCTGCTAAGTGTGACTCAAGCACAGTCTGTAATCAAAGCTAGTCTTGAAGAAGTCTTATTTTCGCTGGTTGGTAATCCATTGATGACGAGCGACTGGTATTCAATGGAGCGGTTTGCGCTTAAAAATAACTCGGCGTTGAGTTTGCTCCTGTCTTCACCTCAAGTTGAGCAAGTTCTGCAACGAGCACAAAAGCTTTGGAAACAATGGAAGTCACTAGAACTGGACGCGCTGAACCCTTGTAGCGCCCCAGTCTTAAAGCAGTCCCAGGCACTCGGAACATCCAACGTTCCGCCGTTGCCAGACAAGCTCAATCCATTTCTGATGGGACAACACACCCTTTGGGACATTTCTTCCCATGCTCAACGTCCGATCACGGCTGTAACCCGATTCTTACTGCCCTGGGTTCATCAGGGGCGATCGCCCTTGAAGAGTTGCCAGATTTTCCACCTCTGGTTAGTCAGGTCTGCACCCCTTCAGTTCCTAGCTTGAAGCGATCGAAACCCGTTATTGCCTGTATTGATGACAGTCCCACCGTTGGTCAGGTGCTGGCGACAATGCTGGAACCTGCCGGGTACGAAGTGGTGATTATTCAGGAACCCCTTTCTGGTATCGCGACCTTAGTTAAGCACAAGCCAGATTTGATCTTTCTTGACCTCGTAATGCCAGATACAAGTGGCTACAACCTCTGCAACTTTTTACGAAAAACGCCTGCCTTTCAAAACACGCCCATTATTATTTTGACCAGTCAGGATGGGCTGATTGACCGTACCCGTGCCCGTTTAGCAGGCGCTTCCGATTTTATGACGAAGCCACCAGACAATCAGGTAATGCTCAACCTCGTTCAGAGCTACCTAGGGACAATGATGCTGACCACTGAATCTTAGAGCCTGCTTTAAGAGCCTTAACGTCCGATTGATGCAGAAACGAGTGCTGAGAGAGTTAGTCCTCAGTCCTCAGTCCTGCAACACCTCCTAAAGTTAAGGATTTCTTACTGCTGCTGGATATTGAAAGATAGCATGAAAGTTTCGGTTTTCTAAGTATCGATGGCAAGAATTGCTCTGGCAGCCATGCAGTCTGATTGAATTTGTGCCTTCAAGCTTTCCAGTGACGCAAACTTTTGCTCAGGTCTTAAAAATTTTTCCAGACGGACGATGAGAGTTTGTCCATAAATATCCCCTGACCAGTCCAAAAGATGAACCTCAACAACCTGTAGCTTGCCATCTACAGTTGGACGGTAGCCAATGTTCATCACTCCCGGATGCACAGGAGCTTCAGCCAAATTGAACTCGGTCCGTTCATTCTGTAGCTGGACGCGAACTGCATAAACGCCAAGTTTCGGTATAAATTTTTCGGGGGAAGTTTTAGGTTAGCTGTAGGAAACCCTAAGGTTCGACCGAGTTGTTGTCCTTGAGAAACTGTTCCAACTAAACAATAGGAGTCACCCAAAAGGTGATTAGCAAGCTGAAGGTTTCCATCCAGTAAGGCCTGGCGGATGGCAGAACTGCTAATTCTCTCCCCATCTAAATCTCGAATAGGCGCGATCATCACGTCTATTCCGTAAAAAGAAGCAATTGCTTGTAAATCCACCGCTGTCCCAGAGCGTTTTTGTCCAAAGCAAAAGTCTGGCCCTACGCTTACCCGCTTTGCTTGTAAATGGTTCACCAGTATTTTTCAACAAACTCCCTTGGGCTGAGGTTTGCCAATTCCTGGTTAAAGGGCAGCAATACCAACTGTTCTACGCCAAGTGAGTTGAGTTTTGCGCTCTTCTCACTTATGGGGGTCAACAACAGCCGAGGCTGACCACTAAAAAATTCCTGGGGATGCGGACGAAACGTAACAACCGTTGCATAAAGGCGACTACTGCCAATCCCTTTTGTCTCACTCGGTAGAACAGGCTGAATTACCTGTTGATGCCCGAGATGAACGCCATCGAAGTTTCCCAGAGCAACAGCAGTTGGAGTAATAACAGCAGTCAAAGAAGAAGTTACCCACACGCTTTACATTCTGACACACTTTGTCTAACCAAGCAGCATTCAGATGTGCCTCCATTTGTTGCTGGTCAATTGGGCAGACTACCAGACTTAACCAACATTCAAACAGCTAGCGGTTAGATATTAATAATTGGTGGCCCTTAAGTTTTGATGTGCTGCAACTTAGGCGGACACTTTTAGTTCAGAAGTAGATTCACGGGCAGACTGCTCTGGCATAAGCTTTGGAGGCGCAATCTGAATAGAAAGCCCTCTATTGCCATCAAGCTGTTGGGAAATTTTTGAACGACTTGCTCTCCAACCTGATCTAAAAGTCATCGTTATGCAGAGGATCGTGGTGAAAGATGACTAATTTTTTGACGTTTGACGCTTTTGCGATTTTGACGGCTTCTTGCCAGGTTGAATGGCCCCAGCCTTCCTTGCTGGACTGCTTTGAGTGATACTCCTCATCGGTATAGGTTGCATCGTAAATCAGTACGTCAGCATGGCGTGCCAAATGCAGCACCTTATCATCCAAACGATCGCGAAAGTGCTCAGTATCAGTCACATAGGCAGCGGAGTGGCCATGCCAGTTAACCCGATATCCAACAGCTTGCCCTGGATGATTCAGCATCGCCGTTTCAACCAAGATCTCTTTTCCGATCTCGATCGCGTTCCCAATTTCGATGTCGTTAAACTTCAGGTCTGCCCCCATGATCTGTAGGGGAACCGGGAAATTAGGGTGAAGCATTTGGTCGTTTAAGCGCTGCTCGATTGTTGAGCCGTTGGGGCTACCGAGCCGTAAATATGAAAGCAATTTCCCTTGGTAAAGGCAGGCTCAAAGAACGGAAATCCTTGAATATGGTCCCAATGGGAATGGGTAAAGAAAATATGGGCTTCAAGGGCATTTGTGACAAAAGCGATCGACCCAAAACCCGGATCCCTGTTCCTCCGTCAAAAATAAGGCGTTCGCTTCCCACGCGCATTTCGACGCAGGGGTGTTGCCGCCATACCGCACCGTTTCTGGTCCTGGAGAGGCAATGCTGCCTCTTACGCCCCAGAATGTGACAATGAACTGGTTTTCCGTATTGGACATGGGTGTTCTGCGAAATCCTATTGAATCTCCAGGGCTGGCACCGCTGCTCGAATTTTTATACAGCCTAACCTGGTTTAATACTCAGCTTGAAAATCAGTATCTAGATTGCTCCTCTTGGCAGCTTTATAAAAATTACCGACTTGGTCAGTGATCGCGATCGCGTGGTTATGTGATTTTGAGCACTGAGTAATATTCTTCCGAATTATCTCTGACTTTAACTGCCTTTTCAAACTCTTCAAGGGTTGTAATTGGAGATCTATACACTAAAGTACCCCTGAGCTGATTTAGATGAACAGTTTTCCAAAGATCCTTTTAGACCAATCAAGATTTATTCGGAGGCTAGAGTCCATTGACCTAGCAACTTGGATAATCGAATTTGTAGCGTTCCAGGTCTACCAACCCTGAAAAAGACGTTAGGTTGTACTGCAGCGGCGTAACTGTGATGTAGTTGTTCCGAATTGCTTGTACATCCGTAGGCGTCTTCTCCATCGGATTAGATGGTTCCTCGACATCTTCTAACAGTTCTCCAGCTAGCCAATAGTAGGTCTTGCCACGAGGATCAACGCGTTTTTCAAATACATCTACATAGCGACGAATACCCTGGCGAGTAGTCAAAACACCCGCAATCTCTTTTGCTTCAACGGCTGGTACGTTGACATTCAGCAACAGCAGCTCCGGAAGCGGTTGTTTGGAAAGTTGGGCAATCAAACATTCAGCAAATTGGGCAGCAGGTTCGAAGTTGCGCGATGAAAAGCTACACAGACTGAACGCGATACCGGGTATGCCTTCGATAACCCCTTCCATGGCAGCGGAGACTGTGCCTGAATACAGCACATCCGTTCCCAGGTTAGAACCGTGATTAATGCCTGAAAGAACCAGATCAGGAGGGCTATCCAATAATGCCCATAACGCCAGTTTTACGCAATCGGCGGGAGTACCAGAACAGGCCCAGGCTTTTACGTTTGGATGAAAAATAGAGTCTACAATCTCAGCTCTAATGGGGTGATGTAGCGTCAACCCATGCCCTGTTGCCGATCGTTCCTGGTCGGGGCACACAACGGTAACGTTGTGGCCTGCGTCTGCCAGGTGATTGGCCAGAGAGCGAATGCCAAGGGCAGAAACTCCATCGTCATTGCTAATCAATAATTTCATTCCAGTCATTCCAGGTTGTCTGTTTGTTACTGCAAGAAGCTCACTGTGATTCGTTGAATGAACTGTCGCCGCTCTATTCTCGCTTATGGCAAATGATTAGACACTTTGGAAAATCGTTTTGCTGAACTGCCGAGCAAAATTAGGTGAGAGGCGTATTCCAACCCCCTAAACTGTTAGGATGGGGAGTGTTTTCAACACTGTATTGCTTCTAAATCTGGTAATTTCCGCTCACTTTCTTAAATTGATTTCTGTTTATGACTGCCCAAGCCCAAGAACTTGAAACTCAACTAAATGCTATCCGTCAAGACGCTCAAACAGCTCTGGCGGCAGCAGATTCCTGGAGCAACTCGAACAGCTCCGGGTGAAATACTTGGGTAAAAAGGACCGATTCCACAGGTGCTTGGTGGGATGGGAAAGCTAGATGCTGCTGATCGCCCTCGGATTGGGGCATTGGCAAATGAAATTAAGGAAGCAATCCAGCAGGATTTGGAGCAGCGACGAGCAGCGCTGCAAGCGGCTCAAATTCAGGCGAAGCTTGAGTCAGAGACGTTGGATGTGTCTATGCCCGGTGTGTTTCGACCACAAGGACGGACCCATCCTCTAAATCACATGGCCGATCGGGTAATCGACATTTTTGTGGGGCTTGGCTACACCGTTGCCGAAGGTCCAGAGATGGAAACGGACTACTACAACTTCGAGGCATTGAATTTCCTCCCGGATCACCCGGCAAGGGATATGCAGGATACCCTGTACCTGCCCGATGGAAATCTTCTACGAACTCATACGTCCTCTGTCCAGATTCGTTACATGGAGGCCAACGATCCGCCCATTCGGATTGTGATTCCGGGACGGTGTTACCGACGCGATACGGTTGATGCCAGCCATACGGCGGTGTTCAACCAGATAGAGTTTCTGGCGATCGATGAAGGGTTGACGTTTACCGACCTCAAGGGCACGATTAAAGTTTTTCTGGAGCAAATGTTTGGGAAGTTCCCATTCGGATGCGCCCCAGCTTCTTCCCTTCACAGAACCTTCAGCCGAAGTGGATTTGGAATGGAAAGGTCGCTGGCTGGAAATTATGGGCTGCGGTATGGTAGACCCCAATGTTTTGAAAGCAGTCGGATACGACCCTGAAGTTTATACCGGCTTTGCAGGGGGAATGGGGTCGAACGCCTAGCAGCGGTTCTACACCAGATAGATGATATTCGGCGCTTGTATACCAGCGATTTACGGTTCTTAAGGCAGTTCTAGCTGGCGGCATCACCGCGAAGCTGTACCCGATTCACCATTGCCTGCAAGCGCTCCAGAGGATACTCCGCTAGGAAACTATCCCAGCGCTTAGCATGCCCAGCCGAATTGTAAACATACAAAACCCCGTTGATGGTTCGGCTAGATACGATGAGGTTTAAGGATCTAGCCCAATTGAGACACTGGGTCAACTCGTGCTGAGTCATAGGTTGAAAAGCAATACTTAGATTAGAAGTGAAAAGGAATTTTAAGAATTCTGAGAAACATCCTAATCTCATGTGTTCGCAAATACACACCCCTTTACACGGGTTGAAATGAAATTTATTAATCTGTCAAATACGATAAGGGGTTAGGTGATAGTTGGTAGGTGGTAGGTGATGAAGTCGGAAAGGTTGACATGTCAAGGTTTTACAATTGCTATAGGTCCTAGCCCTCAAGCTGTATTGGCCAAATTTTATTAATGAAAACAGGGACGTTACTTGTAACGTCCCTAGATGTCTGCTCAGCTCTCAGTCCTCAATCCTTGTCACTGTCAAGGCTAAAGTTAATCAACCTTAAAGCAGCCCCTGCATCGCTACGGGCTCCGGGTCGCTGAGTGGCTAGTTCCATCAAACGCTTAATGCGTTCTTCAACGGGAGGATGGGTGAGAAATAGCGATTGCAGTCCTTCTTTTGAAAGCGGATTAACGATGAGCAAGGGAGACATCGTTGGGTTGCCATTCATGGGAATTTGATGTCCAACTTCTTCCAGCTTTTCCAGGGCATGAGCGAGCGCGATCGGATTGCCCGTAATTTGGGCAGAACCCAGGTCGGCTGCGTACTCACGAGTGCGAGAAATTGCCAGTTGAACCAACGTCGCAGAGAGTGGAGCCAGAACAATCAAAAACAATAATCCGAGAGGATTCGAATTGCGGCGATCGTCCCGTGTGACAGGCCCATACATGAATCCAAAGCTAAGGATTTGGCCCAGATAGGTAATTGCTCCGGCGATCGTGCCAGCCACCGCCTGAGTTAGGGTATCCCGATTTTTAACATGGGTCAGTTCATGAGCCAAAACTCCTTCTAGCTCATCCCGGCTTAATAACTCCAAAATTCCTTCGGTAACAGCAACGGCTGCATGCTGGGGATCGCGTCCTGTCGCAAACGCATTAGGAGACTTTGTAGGAACAATAAACAGCTTGGGCATTGGGATGTCAGCCCGAGCACTCAGACTCGCTACCAAGTCATATAGGTCTGGCGCTTGTTCTCTCGCAAGTGGCTGTGCGCGATACGCTGCTAGTGCTGCCTGGTCAGAAAAGAACCAGGAGCTAAAGCTGCTGATTGCGGCGAGGATTAGACCAATGTAAAGCCCTTGCTCATTACCAATTAAATAATATCCACCCAGCACCAGCAGCCCGCTTAAGAAGCTTTCCAGTAATGCTACGGTTTTTAACTGATTACCAATCATATCTCTTACCGTTCAACTCGTTTACAGATTTCCAGAGCAAATTTTGAGGTTGACCATACCTTCTCAGATTTCAAGCTGGCTAGACTCTGTCGTGTGAGTGAATTTACTCTCTACCAATGGTGGAATCCTACCTGTAGGGGAATTTCTACTGGGGACGATCTCATCCATTCGCTAAACTTGAAGCCCAGCAAGTTGTCAATGATAATGGGCAGGTGGCAAGTAACAGGTGGTAGGTGACAGCAATTGAGGTATACTACATTTGTACTACGGATTAATTTCTTGCGATTTCTGCCCAACCCTCAATCCCTAGTTGCTAACCCCTTATCACTTCCCCTACCACCTACCACCTATCCCCTACCACCTACCACCTATCCCTAGGATTTAACTGTGACAGAACCAGGAGCCTATAAAGATACCGTCAATCTGCCCAAAACCGACTTTGACATGCGTGCTAATGCTGTTAAGCGGGAGCCGGAGCTACAAAAGTTTTGGGCTGAACAGCAGATTTACCAGCACCTATCGCAGAATAATCCGGGTGATCTGTTTGTGTTACATGACGGGCCGCCCTACGCGAATGGCTCTTTACACATTGGGCACGCGCTCAACAAGATTTTGAAGGACACTATCAACAAATACCATCTGCTGAAGGGGCGCAAGGTCCGCTACGTTCCCGGTTGGGATTGTCATGGGTTGCCGATCGAGCTAAAAGTGCTGCAAACTATGAAACCAGAGGAACGAAAGCAGTTAACCCCATTGAAGTTACGCCAGAAGGCAAAAGAATTTGCCCTTAAAACCGTTGATGAGCAGCGGAGAGCTTCAAACGGTATGGCGTCTGGGGTGATTGGGACCATCCCTACCTAACGCTGAAACCAGCTTATGAAGCCGCTCAAATCGGTGTGTTTGGGCAAATGGTCCTGAAAGGATACATATACCGGGGATTAAAGCCCGTCCACTGGAGTCCCAGTTCCAGGACGGCTCTAGCAGAGGCAGAACTGGAATATCCAGAGGGCACACCTCCCGCTCTCTCTATGCGGCGTTTGAGGTGACTTCCTGCCGCCTGCCCTACAGGGACCACTTGATCCATTCTTGGGCGAACTGGCGGTTGCTATCTGGACCACAACTCCGTGGACCATTCCCGCCAATTTAGCCGTCAGCGTTAACCCTAACCTTGTCTACGCCGTCGCTGAGGTTGGCCCTGAACTTCAAAACTTGAAGTCTAGTGTTGGACAGATTCGCTATCTGATTGTTGCTAAGGATCTGGTAGAGCGGCTCTCAGAAACACTGGGCACGAGTCTGACGGTGCAAGCCACCGTTATGGGCAAGACACTGGAGCACATGACCTACCGCCATCCGTTGTTCGATCGCCAGAGCGAAGTGGTCATTGGTGGAGATTACGTGACAACCGAATCCGGTACGGGCTTGGTTCACACTGCACCTGGGCATGGACAGGACGATTACATCGTGGGTCAGCGCTATGGGCTACCCATCCTGGCACCTGTGGATGATGAGGGCAACTTCACTGAAGAAGCGGGTTCCTTCGCTGGGCTAAACGTTTTAGGTGAAGGAAACGGGCGGTTATTGAGGCGTTGAAAGAAGCGGGATCCTCCTGAAGGAGGAACCCTACGTCCACAAATATCCCTATGACTGGCGCACCAAAAAACCAACCATTTTTCGGGCAACGGAGCAATGGTTTGCTTCGGTGGAAGGGTTCCGCGAAGAGGCGCTGAAGGCGATCGCTGGAGTGACCTGGATTCCTGCTCAAGGAGAAAACCGCATCACTGCAATGGTGGCAGAACGGTCTGACTGGTGTATCTCACGGCAGCGCAGTTGGGGCGTACCCATTCCCGTGTTTTATGACGAGAAGACAGGCGAACCCCTGCTGAATGCGGAAACGATCGATCATGTCAAGACCATCATTGCGGAGAAAGGCTCCGACGCCTGGTGGGAGTTGACCGTTGAGGAACTGCTGCCAGAAAAATACCGCCATGACGGGCATACCTACCGAAAAGGCACCGACACGATGGATGTCTGGTTTGACTCGGGTTCATCCTGGGCAGCCGTGTTGGAAGGGGATGAAGACGGAGAGATGAGGGATGGGAAGAAGAAACCAGATTCATCCCCATCCCTCAACCCTCATCCTCAAATACCCTGCTGATATGTACCTGGAAGGTTCAGACCAGCACCGGGGTTGGTTTCAGTCTAGTTTGTTGACCAGCGTGGCGGTTAACGACAAAGCTCCTTACAAAACGGTTCTGACTCATGGCTTCACGTTGGATGAGCAGGGGCGCAAGATGAGTAAGTCCGTGGGCAATGTGGTTGACCCGATGATTGTGATCAACGGCGGCAAGAACCAGAAGGAAGAACCACCTTATGGAGCAGATGTGCTGCGCCTTTGGGTATCTTCAGTGGACTACTCCTCGGACGTTCCCATTGGAAAGAACATCCTGAAGCAACTGTCGGACGTTTATCGCAAGATTCGCAATACCGCTCGATTTTTATTGGGCAATTTGCACGATTTTGATCCAGCAAAGGATTCGGTGCCCTACGATCGCCTGCCCGAACTGGATCGCTACATGCTGCACCGAATTACGGAAGTCTTTAACGAAGTAACGGATGCTTTTGAAAGCTTCCAGTTCTTCCGGTTCTTCCAGACGGTGCAAAACTTCTGCGTAGTAGATTTATCCAACTTCTACCTGGATATTGCGAAAGATCGCCTCTATATCAGCGCCCCAGATTCTCCTCGACGGCGGAGTTGTCAAACCGTCCTGGCGATCGCGCTGGAGAATCTGGCGCGGGCGATTGCTCCTGTTCTTTCCCACATGGCAGAAGACATCTGGCAATTTTGCCGTTTTCCACCCCCTACAAATCGGTTTTTGAGGCCGGGTGGGTCAAGTTAGAGGACCAGTGGAAGGCTCCCGACCTGGCTGAAAATGGCAGATCTTGCGGCAAATTCGAGCCGAGGTCAACAAGGTGCTGGAGCAGGCACGGGCAGAAAAGGCGATCGGGTCTTCCCTGCAAGCCAAAATTCTTCTGTACGTGCCGGATCAAACCTTGCGTCAGACGCTTCAAACGCTGAATCCCTCCGATAGCTTGGCGGGTAACGGAGTGGATGAGTTGCGCTACCTGTTCCTCACGTCTCAGGTTGAACTGCTGGAGTCTACGGACGCGCTAAAGGGACTCAACTATAGCGTTCAGTCCGATGAACTGGGAATTGGCGTTGTGGATGCCGATGGGCAAAAGTGCGATCGCTGCTGGAATTACTCCACCTTTGTTGGCAAATTGAAGGAACATTCGCTGCTTTGCGAACGATGTATTCCGGCGCTGGAAGGTAAATTCTAATCACCACTCTAACTCTGGAAATAGTTCGGATACGGCGAGGGAGAACCCAGAAATGAATTCCTCGCCTTCCAGATTGTCTGATAATTTCAGCAGTCGATCGGGTTGAGGCGATCGATACACCATGACCCATTGCTCATCGAGATGAATAACCCAAACCAAGCGGGATCCGCTCTCAAAGTATTCAACGATCTTGGCGTGGATTTCCTCAAACGTGTTGCTGGAAGAAATAATTTCAACCGCCAGATCGGGTGAACCCTGAAAAAATCCCTTGGGCAGTCTCTTCATCCCCTGAAGTCTCTCCTTAGAAACAAACGAGACATCCGGCGATCGTTTATTTCCTGATTTCATCGTAAATGCTGTGCTGGAATAGCAGGTAACTCCCAATTTTGGGACGGACATGTAGCTCAATCAATCCACACAAAAAAGCACCAATGTTGCCATGCTCCATCCCAAAATTGCCCACGTTTACTAACTCCCCAGCAATTAGCTCATAGCGATCGCCGTTGTCTGGCAATGCCATGAATTCCTCATCAGTCCACACTTTTTTTTTCTGATGAAATCGTCATGTCAATTGCTCCCTTAGGTAACAATCGGCTGTCGGGTTTTGAGATTGAAGCGGTATCCATGTGGCAAAATGTGGAGCTTTACACCACAGACGGCCAGTGCTTCATCTTTCAGAAGTCCGTCCAGGTTGTTATAGGTTGTGCCGGACTCATCCACAACGGTGACGGCCCCATTGCCAATCACCTCGAACTCGTCGCCATCCACCACAATGGCTGTGTTTTCGTCAATGCCAAATCCCAGAACCGCAGGTTGCTGCACCAGGGCAGAAATTAATCGACCCAGGCGGCCCCGTTGGGCAAAGTGCTGATCCACCACCATTCCAGGAAGAAACCCCATTCCGCCCCATTTCCACCACATTCACGCGAGGATTGGTCTCTGATTCCCCCTCAACAATCATCGTATCGGGCATCATGGCGGCTCCGGCACTGGTTCCCCAATAACCGCTCCTTCCGCCCGACGCTTGCGGATCGCTGCATGCAGTTTCGTGTCTTTAATCAGCTCAATAATTCGAGCCTGATCTCCACCCGTAAAAAAGATCCCTGTGGCCTGCTCAACCTTTTCTAGAGCTTCGGGGTTTCTGCGTCTTCTCGCCTATTTGTATCAATGACGCGCACCGTTTCAACACCCAATCGCTCAAATACGCGAATGTAAGTGTCACCAACTTCCCCGGTAAGCTGGTCGCTGCCGTTAGGACTGCAATTTGAGCCTTAAGCCCACCAGAGCGACGGACGAACTCTCGCAGAATCGTGCAGTCGCCTTCTTTATCTTCTGCTCCACCAATGATTACGAGGGGTCCCTGATTCGTTGCCGACACCATAACTTACATTGCCTCAGTTCTCGTACTAGCCCTCCATCGTAGAACTAGGGGATCAGGAGATAGATCGGAAACGGGCAAAAATTAATATTTGGTGAACGGGGAGTAAGAGCGGGGGTGGGGAGTGGGGAGTTTTGATCGGTTCTAATCCCTTAAAGGCAAATTTCAAGGACCGCCTATCATAATAGAGCTTTGATAGTGCTGGACCTGGTTTAGGAATTGAAATTTCCTCTGCTAAATTTAATTTCGTCAATACGTCCGGTTCCGTTGCTGGTTGCTCTCTGTCTATGAGCTACTGCCTCAACCCCGATTGTCAGAAGCCACAAAATCCCGATGCCATTGATCGCTGCCGGAACTGTGGCGCAAAGCTGTTTTTAAAGGACCGTTATCGGCCTATTCGACCCATCGGGCAAGGGGATTTGGCAGGACGTTTCTGGCGATCGATGAGGACAAGCCATCTAAACCTCGTTGCGTCATTAAGCAGTTCCTACCTGCTGCCCACGGCCCCCGCCATTTGAAGAAAGCCGCTGCCCTGTTTGAACAGGAAGCACTACGGTTGGAGGAGTTGGGAAGTCATGCCCAGATTCCCTCACTGCTGGCACACTTCAGCCAGGATCAGCGCCAGTATCTCGTGCAGGAGTTTGTGGATGGAAAAACGCTGAGTGAGCTAATGCAGGAGCAGGGACGCTTCAATGAGGCGCAGGTTCGAGAGGTGCTGCTGAGCTTACTGCCCGTACTGGCGTTCATCCATTCCTACGGCATCATTCATCGAGATATTAAACCTAGCAACATTATTTTGGTTCCCGGTAAGCGGGTTAAACGTGGGCAGCAACGATCGGAGCAACTTGACTGGGGAGGCTTGCTTCAGGCGCTCTCCTGGAAGCGACTCAGGGATTTCGGGATTTTGTTAGCCGACAGTACCAGTTCAGTGGCTTCTTGAGCCAAAGCTTGTCGCATCCGCCGAGGGATTTAGCGATCGCGGACTACAGCCGCTGGCAATGGATAGCAAATGAATTTTCCGCCTATTCAGCCCTCACGTTCTCTCAACGGCAGTATTTAGTTGCTGATGCGAGTCGTTTTTTGTACGAGATGCGGCGCAAGTATGAGCAATCCGGAGAGCCGGAGATTGTGGGTAGACATTTAGTGTTGGTGGATTTTGGTGCGGCAAAGACAGCGACTACTACAGCATTAATGAAAACGGGAACCACGATCGGCAGCCCAGAGTACATTGCTCCCGAACAAGCCAGGGAAAAGCGGTATTTGCCAGCGACCTCTACAGCTTGGGGATCACCTGCATTCATTTACTAACTGGACGATCGCCCTTTGACCTGTTTGATACAATCCACGATACGTGGATTTGGCGCAGGTACCTGGTAAGCCCGATTAGTGAGTCGTTGGGACACATTCTAGACCGGTTACTGGAACCCGGACTAAATCGACGCTATCAGCTAGCTTCAGACGTAATGCGAGAACTGGAACCGCAGTCGCTGGAGCATTCCCCATCCCGAAGCAACCGTCGCCATTGGTAAAGCCGCGATCGCGCCCAACTCCTGTTCCGGTTCCGCCCGTTAGCGCAACGGCAACGGCATCTGCCCAGCGTTCAGCTTCAAAGCGACGATCGCCCAAAAAGTCTGTTACTTCCGATCAACGTTGGCAATGCCTGCATCGATTTATCAGTTTGGGAAAGGTGTATGCCCTTGCGCTCAGTCCAACGGAACCAATTCTGGCAAGCACCAGCGGTACAACGATTAAGTTATGGGATGCCCAAACAGGACAGCCCCTTCGGACCCTAACCGGACATCTTGATATTGTGTATTCCCTGGGGTTAGCCCTGATAGCGATATCCTCTTTAGCGGCAGTGCAGACAAAAGCATTCGATTGTGGAACCTGCGTACAGGACAACGCTTAGGAACTGCAAACCTTCACACGGATACTGTTCTCAGCCTGGCGGTCAGTCCTGATGGCCAGTTGCTCGCTAGCGGTAGTCTGTACGACCCGATCAAACTTTGGAACTTGGGCAGCCATCGCGAAAAAGGCGAGCTTTATGGGCATTCCGGTCGGGTGGAGGCACTCACCTTCAGCCCTGACGGTACACTCCTTGCCAGCGGAAGCAGCGATGCCAGCATTACCTTGTGGGATATGCAAACGGGTCGGGCATTGCGGAATTTGAAAGGGCATTCTCAGGCGATCGCGGCACTAGCCTTTAGTCCAGATGGAAAAACGTTCGCCAGTGCCAGTTGGGATGGCACCGTCAAGCTATGGAGCACCCAGACTTGGCGAGAAAAACGCACCCTTCCCGTTGAATCGGGTCGAGTCAATACGCTCACCTTCAGCCCTAAAGGAAACTTGCTGGTGACTGGAAGCGACACACTCAAGCTTTGGAATCCCCGTACAGGAAAAGAAGTTGGCACGCTTTACGAACATCCAAGCGCGATTTCGTCAGTTGTATTCAGCCACGACAGCAAGGCATTTGTAAGCGCTAGCTGGGATGGGGCAATCAGGATTTGGGGAGAGTGAGACGGAATTAGGAATTGAGAAATAAAAATTAAGAATTGAGAATTAAGAATTTTGAATTCCTAATTCTTAATTCTTAATTGTAAGATTGTTGCCTTTTTATCGAGAGGCGGCCAGCTCACGGGTGCTAATGTGGCCGAGAACGGCATCAACGTTTTTGCGGGCGTCGCCAAACAGCATACGGGTGTTTTCCTTGTAGAAAACAGGATTATCTACTCCGGCGTAACCACTTGCCATACTGCGTTTCATAACTACCACAGTGCCTGCTTTCCAGACTTCTAGTACAGGCATGCCCGCGATCGGGCTATTGGGATCTTCGAGGGCACTGGAGTTGACCGTATCATTTGCGCCAACCACCAGAACCACATCGGTTTCGGGGAAATCATCGTTGATTTCTTCCATTTCCAGCACAATGTCGTAGGGAACATTGGCTTCAGCCAGCAGTACGTTCATGTGACCGGGCATCCGACCTGCAACTGGATGGATCCCAAAGCGGACTGTGGCTCCATTTTCCTGCAATCGCTTGGTAATTTCTGAAATCGGGTATTGAGCCTGCGCAACAGCCATCCCATAACCGGGAACGATGATGACGCTCTTAGCGTTCTCCAGCAATTCGGCAGTTTCCTCAACATTGATGGAAGTCACTTCGCCTTGGGGTTGGCTGCTAGCAGAAGCGGTGGACGTTCCGGCACCAAAGCCTCCCAAAATAACGCTGATAAAAGAGCGGTTCATAGCACGGCACATGATGTAACTCAGGATGGCACCACTGCTGCCCACCAGCGCTCCCGTAATAATTAGCAAGTCGTTGGAAAGCATGAAGCCAGCGGCGGCGGCAGCCCAACCGGAGTAACTGTTGAGCATGGAGATCACAACGGGCATATCCGCACCACCGATCGCCATCACCAGATGAACGCCCAGAACGCATGCGATCGCTGCCATGATCAGGAGCGACTGCAATCCTGTCAACAAACTTCCACCCATAAACTCGTAACCAAGCCAGATGGAGGCAAACAGCATCCCCAAGTTCAGCAAATGGCGACCGGGTAGCAGTAACGGCTTGCTGGCAATGATTCCGCGCAACTTGCCAAAGGCAATAATGGAACCGGTAAAGGTCACTGCCCCGATGAAAACACCGATATAAATCTCAAATTCATGGATGGTCGATTCGACACCCGTTAGAGACGAATCAGGATTCAAATAGTTGGCAATTCCAACCAAAACGGCGGCAAGACCCACAAAACTATGCAAGATGGCGACCAGTTCTGGCATGGAGGTCATCGCCACGCGGGAGGCCACGATCGAACCGATAATTGCTCCCGGCACAATCACCCCAACGAGCAGACCATAGGCGGAGACGCTGCTGATTGCAGTTGCAATAAACGCAATCAACATTCCGGCAATGCCAAATACATTTCCCCGTCGAGCCGTTTCCTGATTCGACAGCCCTCCCAAACTGAGGATAAATAAGGCACTCGCCGCGATGTAAGCGACAGTTAGAAGATTGGTGGACATGGTGGTAATGGGTGATAGGTGATAGGTAAATAGGCGTTAGGGGGTTAGGTGTTAGGGGTAGGTTTTTGGGCAAAGTAATCGCTACAGATGATAAGGACAGAAATATCACAGTGTCCCTCACCATAAAGGCGGGATTTGCAGGAATTTGGTGAGATTCAGTTATCGATCCCTACCACCTACCACCTGTTCCCTACCACCTATTTCTTCTGAAACATCTTCAGCATGCGCTGAGTGACGAGGAAGCCACCGGAGATGTTGATAGTGCCAATAAGGATGGCGATCGCGCCCAGAATGGTAGTTGCGGACGTAGGTGCGCCAGAGATTTGGAGCATGCCGCCGATGATGATGATGCCGCTAATGGCGTTGGTAACGCTCATCAAAGGAGTGTGCAGGGATGGGGTCACGTTCCAAATCACCTGATAGCCCACAAAGCAGGCCAACACGAAGACCGTGAAGTGGGACAAGAACGAGGGTGGTGCGATCGCACCCAGGCCCACCAGTGCGGAACCTGCCAGAATCATCCACAGCAAGCCCATGTTTAGTTTTGAGGACTTGGCAGGTTCAGCCTGCGCCGATTGGGTTACAACAGGTTGTGGTGCAGGTTTGGGTGCCTCTGGTGGTGCAGGGGGCTTGGGGGTGGATAGGTAATCTCGCCCTTGTGCAGGACCAGGGCACCGCGAATGACCTCATCCTCCAGGTCCACCTTGTAATCACTTCCGCCGCCCATGTCTTCTAGCAGGTAGCACAGGTTCTTGCCGTAGAGCTGGCTAGCCTGGTTTGCCATGCGACTTGGAAGATCGGTTAAACCAATAATGGTGACGCCCTTGTAGCGGTAAACCTCACCGGGTTTGGTGACTTCGCAGTTACCGCCTTGCTCTGCCGCCATATCCACAACGACGGAGCCTTCTTTCATGCTCTCTACCATTTCGCGGGTAATCAGCACGGGCTCTCTTGCCTGGAATAAGCGCCGTTGTGATGATGATGTCTACTTCCTTCGCCTGGGCAGCAAAGAGCGCCATCTCCGCTTTGATGAACTCTTCACTCATCACCTTGGCATAACCGCCCTGACCCGTTCCGTCTTCCTTAAAGTCCAATTCCAGGAACTCAGCCCCCAGACTCTGAACCTGTTCTTTCACCACCGGACGAGTATCGAAGGCCCGGACGATCGCGCCCAGCCCTCTTGCGGTTCCGATCGCGGCTAGCCCCGCCACGCCTGCGCCAATAATCATGACTTTGGCCGGGGACTTTCCCGGCAGCGGTAATTTGTCCCGTAAAGAATCGTCCAAAGTTATTGGCGGCTTCAATCACAGCCCGATAGCCTGCAATGTTTGCCATTGAGCTAAGCGCATCCATCTTTTGGGCGCGAGAAATACGCGGTACGGCATCCATTGCCAAAACTGTTGCTCTGCGAGAAGCTAACTGATTCAGCAATTCTGCATTCTGAGCCGGATAGATAAAGCTGATCAGCGTCCCGCCTTCTGGCAGCAGTTCTACTTCGTGCTTGCCAAGGGTTGAGTTCATTTCGGGAGGGCGCACCTTGAGAAAAATGTCTGCCGATTGCCACAGCGTTTGGGCATCGGGCACAATTTTGCAGCCAACCTCCTCGTAGGCACTATCCAAGAAATTGGCGGATTGCCCTGCTCCGCTTTCAATCAAAACCTGAAAGCCTAACTTTTGTAAAATTTTGGCGGTATCCGGTGTAGCAGCGACCCGACATTCGTTTGGATAAACTTCCTTAGGGATTCCAATTTTTTTGTCGCCTTCGCTTCCCCAATAGGAGACTCGCTTGTTTCAAGTGTTTTTCAGCAGCAATAGTCATGAGCGCTTCCACTCTCACTGAATAACTGAACGGTATGGCAGTCAAGCACCCAGGATAGCGATCGCCATCCTGCTGTTTCCTTTAACTCCTTTCGGAACTCAATCTAGATGTACCGGGAACGCTGAACTTCACTAAGCCGCCTCACCAGTTTCTGAAGCATTACCTGCACCAGAAACTACGGGAAGAAAAGCTCCGAAAGAACTTTGCAGAGATCTCCCAACGTAGGTTGAGTAACTTTCTGCATCCTATGGCTAACACCAATCAAGATTTGTATCTTTAACCTTGTCTTATGATTCTGTCTTATCGGTTACGTCACCGAGAATAAAGAAACTTCATAAATATTCAAGGTATGATAGGCCCTGAAATGCCTGGTTTACTCTGGGAACTTTTTATTTGCTGGAATGTTCACTATATGCATCCGCTTCGTTTGGCTCTTCGCAATAGGTGATCTCACTTATTCGGATCCTGGTAAAGTCATATATGAAGAGGATCCGCAATTACTAACCCTTCTCTGCCAATCGGTTAAACAGCTTATGGTTTCTAAATCTTTTGTACGACGTGCCCTGTCTGGCTTGGCGATCGCAGGTTGCCTGGTCGTGGGGCTGCCTACCTTTAGCCTTGCGGATGGTCTACCTGGTTTCACCATTTTTGGTGGGGTTAAGGGAGAGGACAACCTCAATTTCCGCCTCGACTACGGTGGCAGAGCAAATTCATGGGACCGCTACCGCCTGAGGATTCCTGCTAAGAAAATGAAGCTGGCGGTAGAGCAGTTTGCAATCTCCTATCCCGACTACTACAAAGGGGTGTTTGACACAAAAAATGTGGAAGTTGTGGTGAAGGACAAGTCGATTCCTTTGCAGGAAGTTAGATGGAACAAAGACAACCACCTGCTAGAAATTTATCCGACTGACCCCATCCCCGCCGGAAGCAGCGTCGAAATTCAACTGGCAAACGTTCGCAATCCCAGCTTTGGCGGAATGTTTTACTTCAACTGCCAGGTTCTCTCCCCAGGGGATGTTCCCTTGCTGCGCTATATCGGTACCTGGGTGATTACAATCTCCTAAGCTGTGCTTTATAGGGACTGAGAACTGAGGACTGAGTGTTGAGAGAGGTTTAATACTCAGCCATCAGCACTCAGTACTGCTCAACCAGGAGTTAAGGCTTCTAAAGCAAACCCTAGAAATGGCTGCCGTTATTAGCTTTCCAGATAAATAATTCCAGTTTTGCAGGGGTGTTTTATAGACACCCTTTTGTTTTGTCATGGCAGAAATATAGCAGTACTGCTAGATGTTAGGACAATCAAACTACTGAGAGCGTTGCATGACTGGCTTGCACACTCAGCACTCGTCCTCAGCACTTTGCTGTATTTGCTTAAACCTCCGAGATTTTGGTCAAAAGGCGTAAGTCCTGATCACAAATTCTGTTAGCCCCCTTATGATGTTGTGGAATTATTTCAAGAGTCAGCTCGATCAAAGGGGTCGGGATGTTTGAAGGAACCAGAATGTTTGAAGCAAACAATCTGCTTTGGTTTGGCTTTCTCCTTGAGGAGGCTTTCTTTTCGTAATTTGGATGCTGTTTCGTCCCGTTTCTCAGGTGGCGGAGGAGAGAATCACCACAAAGCTCAGTCAGCTAAAGCAGGACTATCAGCGGCTCCAACAAGACTCTCAGCAGCAGAAGGTGCACTTAACACAAGAATGCGCCCGACTTCGAAGAGAGCTACAGCAACAGAATGATCTCCTGCTGCAAGAACACCTTCAAAACAAGCGGGAGTGGCAGCAGCAGGGAGCAGTTGGTACAGGAGCGCAATCGCCTTCAGCAACAGTTAGAAGAGCAGGTTCAGGAATGCGATCGCCTGAAGCTTCAATTGGAGCAGCAAATGGTTCGAATGACTGACGAACAGCAGCGCCACGAAAACCAACTGGAACAACAGCGGTTAAACCTGACCAATGAACTGCAAATTACGACCTTCAAACAATTGCTGCCCTTGCTGGTCAACTATCCCAGCGCCAGCAGAATTGCTCAGGCAAAGCCAGAACTACCCGCGAAAACCTTCATAACTATGTTTGCTCCTCTAAAAACTCTCATGGACAGTTGGGGGTATGAATGGATTGGTGCTGTTTGGGAACAGACTTTCTATGACCCAAAACTTCATCTGCCTGATGCCGATGATATTCAATCAGGGAGCGGGTTTATGTCCGGTTTGTAGGCTATCGAAATGGGGAGCAAATTCTATGCCCTGCTAAGGTGAGCCGTAGATCTCCCGCTGCGGGACGACAGATGATGGATGAGGAAGCCATTCACTAACCGCTCATCCAGCCAAGTCGTTTATACTGACAGTAATCTTCGGACTTCGTTGTAGGATGGCCTGTCGAGGATAGTTGCTTGCTACCGGATGATTTGATCAAGAAAACCACTAGTTCTGCCTGCCCGGTTCCGTTCGAGCAGCAGCCACTCAACGAGTATAGGGAACTGAAGGATTCCTGGTTTTTTCATCTGGCGACGCTGGAAACTCCGGGATATATCAAAAAGCTGCTTTGGATTTGGCTATGGAGTTGGGCGATCGCGGGTCCGGTTGCTGCGGCCAGTTTTCCGCCAGCAAAACACCCAATACCGTTTCTACTGGTAGGTGCGGAGGGGCTACGCTGCTTCTTTCCCTTGTTCTCCTACATCTTTATTTAGGCTGGTCCTACGTTAGCTCCGCCTTTCCAACTCCACCGTTTTCTACGAGGAATCTGGCTGGTACGACGGGCAGACCTGGTCCAAGCCGCTAGAGGTCCAAACCCAGGACAGACTGGTGGTAACTTACCAGGTCCAACCCATTCTGAATCGGCTGAAACGGACCTTTGGAGTGCTGGCATTGCTATTTCTAGGTGGAGGATTGGCGTGGCAGTTTCAAATTGTGTGGTGATGGGTAATTGGTAAGGGGTAATCGGCTAAAACTGCAATAACCAATGATCCATTATCGGTTGCCTGCTCAGTTTTATTCAAAACTCTTAATGATGAACTTGAAATTTTTCTCGCCGCTGTCCCCTTCGAATGCTAGAGTCTTACCCATGTTAGAGTCCGAAGAATGACACGGGGAAGACGCACACAAACCGCAGAACTAGAAGTCAGGTTACTGCGAGAGGGAATTATTGAGTCGAAGCATTACGTCCAGGCCGTTGTATGTGATAGTCGGGGACGTACCTTGCTTGTTGCAGGTAACGCAGAAACAGCTACCTTTGTTCGTTCTGCGCTAAAACCATTTCAGGCATTGGCTGTTACAACGACAGGTACGCTAGAGCGATATGGCTTAACCGATCGCGACCTGGCAATTATCTGTAGCTCTCACAAGGCCAAAATTGAGCAAGTCCGGCAGGCGTTCAACGTCCTCTGGCGATCGGATGTTGACCCAACCATGCTCCAGTGTCCGATTCCTCCCGGAAAGCGAAGTCCGTTGGAGTACAACTGCTCGGGCAAGCATGCCGGGATGCTGGCCGTTTGTCAGCAGCGCAACTGGTCCCTGAATAACTACTTGCAGCGGAGCCACCCGGTTCAACAGCTAATCATTCAAAAGGTTGCCGAGCTGCTGCGGATGCCCGCCGAGGAATTTATTAGCGCCAGAGACGATTGCGGTGCGCCCACCTATTTTCTGCAGCTTGGGCAAATTGCCTCACTTTATGCCCTGCTTTCTTCTAGAGAAAATCTAGATATGGAGCGGATTGTGCGGGCGATGACTCACCATCCAGCTATGATTGCGGGCGATGGCGAGTTTGATACAGAACTGATGCGCCTGACCCAGGGCGATCTGGTCAGCAAAGCTGGAGCTGAAGGGGTTCAATGTGTTGGGCGACTAGATGAGGGAATGGGGCTGGCAATTAAGGTGATGGATGGCGCAAAGCGAGCAAAACAGGCGGTTGCCATTCACCTCCTGAAACAAATGGGCTGGATTAGTCCGTCTGTATCTGAAACGCTGGCCGAGAACTTTATGATCCTCAGTGGCGTGACTCGACTGGAAGTGGCAGGGGATTTGTCGATGTTGTAGGAAGAGATGGTTGTTTACTTTTTGTACCTATACTACCGTCCTGTAACCTACCACTACTGCCCTGTATCTGTCAGGAGTAACGCTGTTAAGATCCAGTAAACCTTCTGTGCCTAACCCCGATGAGTGATATCGTTCTTCAAGCGAAAGATTTGGACGTTCAATTTCAAACTGATAGAGGTTTGGTTCGAGCGGTAGATGGAATTTCGTTTGAAGTCAGGCGGGGAGAAACCCTCGGAATTGTAGGTGAGTCGGGTTCAGGAAAATCGGTGACAGCCCTGGCAACGATGGGATTGGTGCCGTCTCCCGGTAGAGTCAGTCGAGGCGAAATTCTTTTTTGGGGGCAGAAGGGGACAGCCCGTTGAACTCACAAAGCTTCCCAGTCGTCAGCTAGAGGATTACCGCGGTGGGGAAATCTCAATGATTTTCCAGGAACCAATGACTTCGCTGAACCCAGTATTTACGATCGGGTTTCAGCTTGTAGAAGCAATTACTCTACACAAGCGGGTTTCAAAGGAGGAAGCGGAGCGAGAAGCGATCGCCCGCCTTCAAGAAGTTCGACTTGTGCCCAATGATGCAGAAATGCGGCAACGCCTGATAGAGGATCTTCGCCGCACAAATCCCCGGGCAAGTCTGCCCAACGATCGGGAAATCGAACGTCAGGTCAGTCGCCTGAAAATGGCGTTCCTGAACCGTTACCCCCATGAATTATCGGGTGGGCAGATGCAGCGGGTCATGATTGCCATGGCGATCGCCTGCGACCCCGCCCTATTGATTGCCGATGAGCCAACCACTGCCCTGGATGTGACGGTCCAGGCAGCAATTCTGGACTTGCTGCGCGATTTGCGCGATCGACGGGGAATGTCGATGATGTTCATTACCCATGACCTGGGCATTATTGCCGAGATTGCCGACTATGTTGCCGTCATGTACCAGGGCAAAATTGTGGAAGCTGGCCCTGTTTGGCAAATTTTCTCCAATCCCAGACACCCTTACACAAAAGGATTGCTGACCTGTCGTCCCCGGCTCGATCGTCGTTTGCGCCATCTCCCGACCGTTTCAGACTTCATGCAGGTAACGACCAGCCCCACCGGAGAGATCACCATTCAGGAACGGGAGACCGATGTGGATAATGCGTTGCGATTGGCCCAGGAGGTCAGCAGCGCAGAACTGGAACAGCGGCTTGCCGGTCTTTTAAAGGAGAATCCCCTGCTGTCTGTGCGAAACCTGCGGGTTGCCTTTCCGGTGCGGGGTATTTTTGGGCAGACTCGCCGCTACCTGATGGCGGTGAATAATGTCACGTTTGATGTTTATCCGGGGAAACTCTTGGCCTGGTTGGAGAGTCTGGTTGCGGTAAATCGACCCTGGCAAGGACCATTCTGCAATTGATTAAGCCAATGGATGGTCAGGTATTGTTTGAAAATCGAGACATTACCGTTCTACCTCTCAATGAACTACGGCGGTTACGGCGAGAGATGCAAATCATCTTTCAGAATCCCTTTGGCTCGCTTGATTCGCGTATGACGGTGGGTGATGCAGTGATGGAGCCAATGCAAATTCACGGTAAGCCTGGAAGCCGCCAGCAACAGAGGGAAAGGGCTGTCTATCTGCTAAAGCGGGTTGGATTGGATGCGGATGCTCTCCAGCGGTATCCTCATGAGTTTTCGGGCGGCCAGCGTCAGCGAATCTGTATTGCCCGATCGCTCGCATTAAACCCAAAATTCATTATTTGCGATGAATCCGTCTCGGCACTGGATGTATCCGTTCAGGCGCAAGTGCTGAATCTGCTGAAAGAATTGCAGGAAGAATTTAACCTGACCTACATTTTCATTTCTCATGACCTCAGCGTGGTCAAATTTATGAGTGATCGCATTATGGTGATGAACCAGGGCGAAATTGAGGAAATCGGCCCCTCTGATCGCGTTTATCGAGAGCCACAAAAACCCTATACCCGCCAACTCATTTCCGCTATCCCGGTTGGGAGTCTCGATCGCATTCGAGAACGGCAGGCACAGCGAGGCATTTCTGTTTAGGCTACGTTCTGTAAACCAGAGCGACCAAAGCGTTCATCCACAGGTGCAGGTTCAACAATTAACGGCATGCTGCCTGGGTCGCTAATGACGTAGACTGTTTGCCCAAGGGTAAGCGTTAAATTTTGCTCGCAGCGCGCATTCCACCAAGATCCTTGAAATCTTACCTGGCCTGCCTTACCTGGCTCGATGGTATTTGTGACGATAGCTTTATTGGCTGGATCTAATTGGGAATTATCAACCACTTCAGTGCGAATTAACGAATAGGGCTGGTCTGATGCTTCTGGAATTCCGTCGGGTACTTCTGGAATTTCAACAGATGAAACCGCATTGAAGAGACTAATCATATTGAACATTGCCCTTCTCCTGATTTGAGTGGATTGGCGCAGCTAATTTCTAAGTTGAAATTAGGCCGAATGATTGAAACAACGCTCCACACCACACAGCGTTCTAGCAACACCAAATAAATCGTTCATTCACTAGCAACATCGATGCACCGTTGATTTCCACCACACAACGATCGTTTCTTGCAAACGTCTCTTACAAAAAGTTTAGAGTTTGTATGACTTAATTAATGTTTATTGCAAACCAAGTGTCATGTCCTCTCGCTGCGGAAAGAGGAAACTACTGCCCAAACTTTACCTCGAATTACTGAGGTGGAACGATCAATTTTCAAAACCATTACCCTTTGGTGAGAAAGGCGTAGACAAGAACATAAAGCGTTACCCAAATCCTTTTGGACAGTTTGAGCGACTGTTTTTGCTCTCTAAAACTGTCATGAAAGCTCTTATTTGAGGGAATTAGAGTTGGTTTTATAGGTTGCTCAAACTGCATCAATCCTGATTGCTTTAATGGTTATTTTGGGTTAACTCTGGTGCCTGCTCAGTGTTACGAAATAATTCCTTTCCAAATGAAGGGTAGTTTTTTTAACAAAATTAAAAATTTGAATACTACAGGAAATTTCAGGAAAGTTCAGCTTTACCATTACACTAAACAATTAAGCATCTACATCTCGTCGAAATAATGAACGTTGAAGAAGCCCTCAAGCTAGTTGAAGAGCTGCTTGCTGAACGTGGAAAACGTCTAAATGATGTTCAAAGAGCAGTTTTTCGTGGGGTTTGGGAGGGAAAAAGCTACAAGGAAATCCGGCAGGACTGTCCCGGTCGCACCCTCGAACATCTTATGCGTAACGTTGGACCTGAGCTTTGGAAGCTATTGGGGAGACGATCGGGAACGAATCACCAAGAGTAACTTGAGAGGGCCTCTGGAACGGGCACAGACAAAACGATTGATGGTAGTGGATGCCCCAGTTTCCCCTCTATTGGAGTTTGAAGGGACAAGCTCAGAAAATGGCCCAGAGGAAACCCCTTCCCCTCAAAGAGAGCCATCCTACCCGTCGGTCGATCATGAAGCCGACGACCTCTTCTGGAATGTGCCTAACCCGCGTCAAGACTGGGGCAATGCACCGGATGTGTCTGCATTCTACGGGCGCTACCGGGAACTGACGCAGCTGGAGCAATGGATTAAGATTGATGGCTGCCACCTGATTGCGCTGTGCGGTGTAGGAGGCATTGGCAAAACGGATCTATCCGTCAAACTGGCGCAGCGGGTTAGGGATCAGTTTGAATGTTTGGTCTGGCGATCGCTGAGCAACTGGCGATCACCCAACTTCCCTCCCTCCCTGGAAGAACTTCTGGCCGATCTAATTCGCGTCCTGTCGAATCATCAGGACACCAGCACCGATTTATCGCAGTTGCTGTATTACCTGAACCATCATTCGTGTTGCATTGTGTTGGATGGGTTCGAAGCTGTGCTTCAAAGTGGTGTTCACAACGGTTCCTATCGAAAAGGATATGAAGACTATCGGGACTTTCTGCGGGAGGTTGGCAGAATTCGTCAGAGCTGCGTCGTGCTGACGAGCCGGGAAAAGCCCAAAGAGGTTGCCAGAATGGAGGGGGAAACGAACCGAGTCCGATCGCTCAGGATAGAGGGATTGGGGAGATGGGGGACAGGAAATTTTTGTTGCGAAGGGCATGTTCTCTGGTTCGGAGGGCGACTGGGGCACCTTAATTCGTCGCTATGCAGGAAACCCGCTGGCGCTTAAGGTAGTTGCTACCCGCGTATTAGAGGTGTTTAGTGGCGAAATTACACATTTTCTTGATCAGCTCGGAGAGGATAGTGCCGTTTTGGTGACATTTGTGACGTGCTCGCTCAGCAGTTTGAACGATTGTCTGACTTAGAACAAAGCATCATTCGTCATCTGGCAACGCATCCTGGTCCGGTTGCAGTTGAAAACCTGCAAACCCTTGTGCAACCATCCTCCAGGATGCAGCTATTGGAAGGATTGGAGTCGTTGATGCGGCGATCGCTGGTTGAGGTAAACTCAGCTCGATACTTGCTACAGCCGTTAATGATGGAATACGTCACCGAAAAGTTAACGGAGAAAAACTCCTGAGCAATAGCGATCGCTCTGGTACAAGCTTAGGACGCGCTTTAAAGGGACTGATGACTGAATGCTGAGAGAGGATTAATACTAGCACTCAGTACTGCCCCAAGCGAAAGTTAAGGACTTTAAGGTAGTCATAATCAGGGTTTCAATAAACATTGCCGGAAAAAATAAGTGTCACTTCAGCAAGTGTCCATTGGATGATTGCCTTTGGAATTACCAAAGCTCTATAATCTCTCACAACACTAAAATGGGTGATATTAGCAATCCTATCTGGATTATGAGACAGATTTCTCCTAAAAACCTTTTTCACAAAGTCTCTTATTTTCACAAGTCATTTAGGGCTGCTATATAACAGCTCCGGTTAATTTTTGCTTCCTGAATTTGCGGCTTGATTGGTTGCGATCCTTCACTAACTAATGGTTTCAGGGTTCTACCCAAGGTAAGCACAAGGCAATGTCAGACTACTCCCATCGGCGAGATTATTCCTACCGACATTTTAGATTTGATGCAGAAAATTTATACAATCATTTGCTGGATTTAAGACGAGAAGAATCCCCTGGAGCAGTTGTAGAACGGCTTCGAGGCTTACTAATTGATGGGGCTAACTACGATGAACCGGAAGTTTTGAAGGCGCTTCATCGAATTGCAATCTCTCCCTGGTCCGAGCAAGAGTTCACCTTAATTTTGAATCGTTGCTGTTACATTCTCATCAATTATTGGTGGCTCCATTCTGAGTTTAAACAGGCAACAATTGACCTGGTTTCTATTTTTGAACCACCCTATCCTGTGGCAAGAAGTACTCAGGAAAATCATCGCTTGCGGGAACTGATCAGCCAATTTACCCAAACAGAACAGTTCGCAGAATTGCAAGACCGGGCAAGAATTGTAGACGAGAATCCAAAAACAGAGAATGAATTAAAAATCAGCCCATCCGCAATCTCATTCCCCGCTATCCATACCTCTATCCCTACTGCGTGCTGAATTGGGACACCAGCGAAATGGGGCAGCATGTTGTAAGGGAACTGCAAGAGGCCAAAGAGCGGAAATTTGAGCAGGACCTGCATCGGTATATGACCTATTTAACGCGGCGATCGCACAATGGCAGCATTTCACCAACCGTTATCAAAAATCCAACCCTACTTGGGACGCCGCAACTGGTTAATGCCGTTAAAAAGTTTTCTGGAAAAGTTGAGGGTGCCAACACCTATCGGGATTTGGCTCAACAGTTCATTGCTTACAGCAAGCAGGCACCCACCTACCGGGACGTGAAGCGGGAAATGTACGACTATCTGACCGCTTCTATTTCCCATTCCAGTAAGCCCGATTACGGCAAACATCACTTCAACCGTTGGCTTTCAGAACAACTGGAATCCATGTTGCCCCAAAGCGACAGTCTTAGACCCAGCGGTGCTTTGATTATGCAAACCTGCGGTCAGTTGTTAGAGTCCTTAGTTGCCAGCCCAACTCGACTTAACAACCACGTTGTCTTCGTCGATCTCAACAACATTCTCGGTTCCACATTCACGATCGGGTTTTTGCTCAAAATTGTGTTGCTTTGCCGGGACATCAAATCCAATGTGGAAGCGATTAAAGCCCATCTTGCAAGGCGATTTGCCATCATGCTCAAGCACTATGAGACGAGAGTTAGAGGTGAAATTGAGTGGCTAGTTGAGTGCCTAGAAAACTTGATGGTTGCTTTTAGCATCCACTTTGGCCGCGCTGATTTCTCCTGGATTAACCTGTAAGGGTTTTCTCTGCGTCGCTGCGCCTCTGTGGTGAAAAGCACAGATTACTCGCCCCGTCATTCCTGTTGAACTCCTGCACTGTCTCAACCAGACGATCGGTTTCAGATTCCAGCGTGAAGTAGTGAACACAGGCGCGAACACAGTCCAGATCAAGGATGGTGCGAACCATAACATCCCGTGCTTCCAGAAATTGCACCAATGACTTGTGAGAATGGCCGGGTAGCTGAAATGAGACTAACCCCGCCTCCGGGGACGGGTACGCAGACAGGTTACGCCTGGCAAGTCAATGAGCTTCTGCCAAAGCTGTTGACTAAGCGATTGAATGCGTTGAAACCGCTGGATAGGGGTACCCCATTGGTGATGCAGGGCGATCGCCTCCCTCAATCCTGCAAACAGAGGGTACGCAGACGTGGCAACCTCATATCGACGACTGTCCGGTTTCCAGGCGGTTGGATACCCCGATTGGTTTGTCATAGTGCCACGCCAGCCAATGAAGGTTGGATGCAGATCTTCCCTCGCCTCGGGACGAACGTACAGTCCTCCTAACCCCTCTGGCCCACACCACCACTTATGCCCCGTAAAAGCGTAGAAGTCTGCCTGAAGCTCTGTCAGATTGAGGGGCAGCACTCCGACCGATTGGGCTGCATCAACCAGCACCCGGATTGGACGATCGCTGGCAAATTGGTGACAAACTGCAACCATCTCAGCCAATGGCAATAACTGTCCTGTATTCCAAAGAATGTGGCTGAGAACCACAAGCCGAGTTTTGGGACGCAAATGGTTAGCAAGTGTGGCGATCGGCTCTCCTTCATTCAGTGTTGCTCCCAGCGGGCAGACAGAAACCTCTATCTGGAACCGACGCTGAATTTCCTTGACGGTCGCAATAACGCTGTGATGCTCACAGTCGGAAATCAGCAAATGATCACCCGCCTGCCAATCGATTCCCCACAGAGCGATGTTGCAGCCAACGGAAACATTCTCAGTCAGGGTAATGGTTTCTGGGGACACTTCAATTCAGTGGCGATCGTCTGTCTGGTTTGCTCCGTTTCCTCAACGATCCAGAGATTACTTTTTCCCGAAAACGGACCTAACTCTTGAACTTGCTGATATGACTGCTGAATCGCTGTCAGTGCAGTCTGTGGTAATGGTCCTTGTCCGCCATAGTTGAAGTAGAATTTATTGTCTAAGGCTGGAAATGTTTTTCGAACGCTTTCGAGGGCAGTTTGTGGGGTAGAAATTCCCGTCATCACTGTACAAATGGGAAAGCAAAGCCTTAGCATTCTAGCAGGTGCATTTGCCCCTACCTCAGCAACGAACCGTTTGCTGTTAGCGTTTAGAACTATAGCAGTGCTAAGTCATTCATGAAATTAGAGGGCTTTGTGGAGAAGGTTTCCAGGGAAACTTTTCCATACTTCAAATAGGATCGCTATAGTAGCTATTGGCAGGGTTTTTCGCAACAATTTGTTATGTGCTATCAAGAAATTCCAGGTAGCCTGTAATAAAAGCTAATGCCAAACACTCAACTTCCCGTCAGCCCAAACGCATGTTAATTGATGCCGAATTGTTGCTGAACTATCAACGCTGTAGCCGACGGGCGTTTTTGGATAGGTATGGCGATCTGGCTCAGCGCGATCCTCCCAATGACTATTTGCTCAAGATTTTGCAGGACAGCTACGCAAATCGGCAATTAGCGATTTCTGAGCAGGTGTTTCGCCAACCGGAGTACCCATCCAAAGACTGGCAGACTGCCTCAGAAGCAACATTTGAGCTGATGCGGCAGGGTGTCGAGCGGATTTATCAGGGTGTGCTTTTGGTAGAAGAACCGCAAGGAACAACCCTGGTCAGCAATCCGGACCTGCTGGTAAAGCATCCAGGCCAGTCTGTCTTTGGTGATTGGCTCTATGTTCCAACCGACATCAAGTTGGGTAAACGCCCCAAGCTGGAGTATCAAATTACCGCGGCTTATCATGTTTACGTGCTAGCCCAGGTGCAGGGAGCCTGGCCTGAAACCGTATGGCTAATGCTGCGCGAACGGGGCCTTTATTCTGTCGATCTGTGGGAAGTACTGCCCCGGATGCAGGAAATTCTGGATGAGTGCATCCAGACCATGTCCTATTCTCAGGAGCCAGAAGTCTTTATCTCGCGAAACCGTTGCAGTCTTTGCCATTGGTTTAGCCACTGTTATGCGATCGCCAAAGCCGATCAGCACCTTTCCCTGTTACCCGGAGTGACCCCTGCCCGCTACCTCCAGCTACAATCCCTCAATCTGCTGACCGTTAAATCGTTGGCAGAAACAAATCCGGCGGATCTCGCTCCTCTAGCGGGATTTGGCAGTGACGCAGCGCGTAAACTGGTTCGCCAGGCTCGGTCTACCCTGCAAAATCGAGCACTCCTGGTTGACGACTCCCCTGACTCCCAGACGCTGCCGACGTCATCTCGTTCGAGTTCCCCTACCCGACGTTCCGATTCATTTGTTGCAGAGGATGAGCTTCCAACCGCCCCGGTTGAACTTTATTTTGATATTGAAGCCGAACCTGCGCTAAATCTGGTTTATTTGCATGGGGTTCTGGTTGTCGATCGCCATGCCAAAACTGAAATCTTCCACCCTTTCCTGGCAACTCAACCAGAAGAGGAGTCCCAGGTTTGGCAACAATTCCTTGATTTGGTCTGGACCTATCCTTCAGCTCCCATTTTTCACTTCTGTCCATTTGAGGTGCAGACGGTCGAGCGGCTTGCAAAACTTTATGGCACCCCTTCAAATCGAATAAAACCGTTGCTGACCCGCTTCGTTGACTTACACGAGCGGGTCACCCGTTTAGTAACGTTACCCGTAGAAAGCTACGCCTTAAAGCCGATCGCCCGCTGGCTTGGTTTTGATTGGCGTGATCCCACAGCCAATGGCGCTCAATCGATCTACTGGTATGCCCAGTGGCAGGCAACGGGCGATCGTACTTACCTTGATGCCATTCTCACCTACAACGAAGACGACTGCCGCGCCACCTTTCACGTCAAGGAATGGCTCGTCAACTTCCTACAAACGGTTTACCAAGCAGAACTAGCGTGAGAGTATTCCACGTTTGACACTCCTTGAAATATACCCGGTACAAAGGAAGGGTAGATTCCTTCTATAGCACCTGTCCTGGTCCCTACCCCTACCCCCTACCCCGTTTCCCTTCTCCCCTCCCCCATCGACACAAAACTGTGATGCAATTAATCTTCCCAATACAACAGCTTGCGCTAGGGTTAATAGCGTTGTTGATCAACGGCTGCAAACATGTCTGCGAGCTTTCCCACTATTCTCGCCCTTGACTTCGATGGTGTGCTTTGCAATGGGCTGAAAGAGTACTTTAAGACGGCGTGGCGTGCCTATTGTAATATCTGGCAACCAGAGAACCAGACTCCTCCTGAGGGGTGGCTGAAGCCTTCTATCGTTTGCGCCCAGTGGTAGAAACAGGGTGGGAAATGCCGGTGTTGATACGGGCTATTATGCTGGGGTTTTCTGAAGCAGATATTTTTCAGCAATGGGCCTAACCCGCAAAGTGGCTCAGATTTCGCTGGAATCGCTAAAAAATTTTGCAAAAGAGAATTTGGATGCTGCAAGGTGTATTGCAGAGGTGGATGGCATCCGCGATCGCTGGATTGCCACCGATGTTGAGAGTTGGCTGGCAGAGCAAAGCTTCTATCCGGGAGTTACCGATCGCCTAAAATCTGTTCTGGCAAGCCCCATTCATACCGTTATCATCAGCACTAAAGAAAAGCGCTTCATAGAGCAGTTGCTACAGAAACAGGGTGTCGATTTAACGAATCTGCGAATTTTTGGCAAGGAGGTAAAACGTCCTAAACAGCAGGTTCTACGGGAACTGATTCAGGAATACGGGAATACCGAAAGCATTTGGTTTGTGGAAGATCTACTTAAAACCTTGCAGGGCATCGCAACTCAACCGGACTTGAAAACCATTGAACTATTTTTGGCAGATTGGGGATACAACACACAGGCAAGCCGGGACAGTGCAGTTCAGAACCCAAGGATTCACCTAATTTCGCTAAGTCAATTTAGCCAGGATTTTGCAGTTTGGATTTGAGGAAGGTGAGAGGCGACAGGTAGGGGCAAGAAGTAGAGAGCTGTGTGGTAATGAATATTCAGGAATTGTTGCAGGAAGCATTGATTTGGGTTCAGAATTTAGGACCTGTTGGCGCGATCGCCTTCATAGGAATCTATAGTCTGGCTACCGTCCTATTTATTCCTGGTGTGCTGTTAACGCTGGGTGGCGGTGCTATCTTTGGGGTCGTTCTGGGAACGGTTTACGTTTTCCTTGCAGCGTCGATCGGGGCTACCATCGCTTTTCTCCTGGGGCGTTACCTGCTACGCGGTTGGGTGTCCAAACGAATCGAAAGAAATGTTAAGTTCAGTTCGATTGATGATGCGATCGCCAAAGAAGGCCTGAAAATTGTCATCCTGACCCGACTTTCGCCTGCATTCCCTTTCACCTTACTGAACTATGCCCTCGGTCTCACTCAGGTTTCGCTAAAAGACTATCTTTTGGGATTTGTCGGCATGCTTCCGGGAACGGTCCTGTATGTTTACCTCGGTTCGCTGATTGGTAATGTTGCCGCATTGACAAGCACCCGAGAGCGCACAACAGCAGAATGGATGTTCTATGCAGCAGGTCTGGTTGTATCCCTTGCTGTCACAATTTACGTCACTCGAATTGCCAGAAAAGCGCTGGCCGAGAGTGTTTCTGAGCAAATGAGCGAATGAGCAAGTTAAATGTCTATCTCTAAAGAACCCATCATTCAACCCCTGGATAAATACAATCAGGAGTTGGTTTCGAATGTCCATCCCCCAGATTGGGTTAATCCAGAGCCTGTTGAACGTTATGACCTGGTTGTAGTTGGAGCAGGTACTGCTGGACTGGTTGTGGCAGCCGGGGCGGCTGGCTTGGGGCTGGGATTAAAAATTGCGCTGATTGAAAAGCATTTGATGGGTGGTGATTGCTTGAATGTGGGCTGTGTCCCTTCCAAGTCCATCATTCGATCGTCTCGAATTGTTGGCGATATCCTGAATGCAGAACAGTTTGGCATTTACCTGCCCGATCGCATTGATGTTGACTTTCCAGCCGTGATGCAGCGAATGCGGCGGATACGCGCATCCATTAGCCCGAATGACTCTGCCCAACGGTTTCAAAAACTAGGTGTAGATGTATTTTTGGGAGAGGGCCGTTTTATCAGCCGTAGCGCGATCGAAGTGGACGGTAACGTTTTGAATTTCAAAAAAGCCGCGATTGCAACCGGGGCACGAGCGGCTCATCCCAAAATTAAGGGCTTGGCAGATGCAGGGTTTCTGACTAACGAGACGGTTTTCTCCCTAACGGAGCGCCCCCAGCGGCTAGCGGTCATTGGGGCTGGTCCCATTGGGTGTGAGTTAGCACAATCCTTCCGGCGGTTGGGATCTGAGGTTACGCTGCTGCACAAAAACGATCGCGTCCTGAATCAGGAAGATGTTGATGCCGCCAAAATCGTTCAGCAGACGTTTTTGCAGGAAGGGATTCAGCTAGTGCTGAACTGTCAACTAACTCAAATAGAGAAAACGCCGGAGGAAAGGTTGTTTACTTCAGCACCAACGGCGAGGAAACCTCCGTCACGGTTGATGAAATTTTGGTTGGCGCAGGACGAGTACCCAACGTGCAGTGCTTAAATCTGGAGAAGGCAGAGGTGCAGTACGACAACCGCAAAGGAGTTTTTGTCAACGATTACCTCCAGACCACGAATCCCAAAATTTATGCGGCTGGCGATGTATGTATGCGCTGGAAGTTTACCCATGCAGCCGATGCTGCGGCCCGAATTGTGATTAAGAATCTATTCTTTTCTCCTTTTGGTTTGGGACGATCAACGTTGAGCAGCCTGGTAATGCCTTGGGTTACTTATACTTCACCTGAAGTTGCCTATGTAGGACTATACGAACGAAATGCCCAAGAAAAAGGGATTGAGATAGAAACCCTCAAAATTCCCTTCGATACTGTCGATCGTGCCGTTGCCGATGGAGAAGAAGACGGTTTCCTTAAGCTCCACCATAAAAAGGAACAGACAAAATTTTGGGCGCAACGATCGTCGCCAACCATGCAGGAGAAATGATTAGCGAAATTACAATCGCGATCGTTAACAACATTGGCTTAAGCAAGCTCTCTACCGTCATCCATCCCTACCCAACTCAAGCAGAAGCCACCAAAAAAGCCGCTGATGCTTATCGACGCACTCTGCTAACGCCGCGCACCAAGGCTCTACTATCGTTTCTAGCAAAACTCTCTTAGAATAATTGCGGATTAATTAATACCGATGATACTGATGGTGAGGGTTTAGCATTCGGCAATGATGCTTTTGATCGTAGCAAGACTTTTCGCCCGAATGCCAAACCCCTTATACCCTTTCTCCGTCAGAAAAATAGCGGGAGTTGGGCTTAGAGGAACGCTGCTTTCGGAAGTCAGCAGCGCCACCTGTTCTGATGGGATTTTATAAATTCTTCCGTAATTTCAAAGAGAGCGTTGTATCTAACAATGCCCCCGTTGCCTCATGAGTTTTTGAGAATTGCGGCATCAACATCCTGTTCCCCCAGGTAAAGCTCCCAAGTTGGAAAAACAGAATCCGTAAGACTGTGTTCGCTAAGACACCCTGTTATTTGGATACTACCTGCCAGGAGAATGGGCATGAATTACTTTTCAACGGTTGTTTCCCTATTACGCGATCGCAAAGAGTTTCTGGAAGAAATTCAGGAAGGTCTAGGGCTTAAAAACAAAATTATCTCCTCTTAATTTCCAGCTCGTGCTGTTTTGGACTGTATGGGGCCATTATTGGCGCATTTCACAGCCCAATGCAGGTTGCATCTTCAGCCATTAAGCTCCCGGCGCTGTATCTCATAACATTAGTTATTTGCCTCCCAGCTCTCTATATCTTTAATGTCCTATTTGGGTCTAAACAAAGCGTCGGTCAGCATTTTACCTATCTGCTGGCAGCCGTTTCTGTAATTGCCATTCTGCTGTGTGGGTTTGCACCTGTAACGCTATTCTTTTAATTACAGTCAACGACTACAGCTTTTTCTACTCCTAAATGTGGCCATCTTTGCTCTAACTGGGATCATTGGCGTTTCCTTTTTGTATCAAGTGATGAAGCCGATCGGAGATGCTGATACAACGCAAGGAATCAAGGTGCGAACCAACATCCTTCGATTCTGGTTAATTCTGTATGGGTTTGTTGGGAGCCAGTTAGGTTGGACATTGCGCCCTTTCTTTGGTTCTCCTGGCCAGTTCGAACTCTTTCGACCGAGAGAAGGCAGCTTTTTTACGGGTGTCTGGAACGCGATCGTTAGCCTTTTTACCCGATAGCAATTCTGATTCTGAATTATCAATTCAAAATCAGAATTACTTGTTAATAGCTAGTTTTAACTTAGTTGTTGACAGCGAGCAAAAATCAACATTGATGGTGCGGCGGCTGCTTGATTAAGAATTCTTCTAAAGAACAGGCAGTAGGTAATTCTAAACTCGGCTCTCATCATCCAGTCCTCGCTACAGACGCATAAATCTGCCTATGAAACCTGATTTAGCAGATCTAAAAATAACAACCAAAGAGCTGGAGAGACTTACCGGAATTGAGGTAAATAGCATTTTTATGGGTGGAGTATTAGGGGAACCTACCGACTCTCCATTTTTCGATATCCAAAACGATTGGTATCGTTCTGCTTAACTCAATTATTTGTGGCTGTTCTGATCTTTATTTTCACGTTGCCTATAGGTCTTTTGCTGATTCGAAATACAACGCAATCCGTTAGTGATTTGCCAACTATTTTGCTTTTTCTAAAAGTCACACTGGGAATTAGCTTATTCATCATGATTGGGTGGAACATTTACATGAGGGTAAAGGCTAAATCCTCACGGTCCTGGCAAATTTATTAGATGACGTTGATCGGTATAACGATGTTATTCAAGCCGTAAATGTATTGGACAAGTTGGATACGCTTGAGCATTTACAGCGTAATCTGGTTAACAGAGAGAAAACGTTAGAAGCGCTGAGCATCGTTAGGAATAGTCTGATTTGTGGACTAACAACCGAGAAAATATTGAGAGAACATAAAGGTTTTCTGTCTCGTCGGAATGAGCTACTTGCCAACATTGAAATCAATTTGGTAACGCTCCAAACCCTCGATTTACAGAACCAGGCAAATGACTACGCAAAACTTCTGAATCAGGCCCTTGAGATCGGAGTGAGCGTTCATCGAGAAGTGCAACAGTTCTGAAGTCAGCCAAGGCTCTTCTGTAGCAGCACTGACCATTAAAACAGGTCGATTTTTGGGAATCTTGACTAGAAGCCCTTTTATTCTCCAAACAACAATTTTCTTCAAATCGTTATCGATCGCTGGAACGGTATTGGTCATAGCCAACGCTACCCATTTCACCCCTATTAGATACACCGGGCAAAAGGCAACGTGAATGAGTGACATCAATCAGTATTACCGAATTCTTGGGCTTCAACCTGGTGCATCTCAGACGGAGGTTAAGCAAGCTTATCGAAATTTAGCGAAGACCTGGCATCCCGATCAGTTTTCCGACAATCCGCAGCTAAAGCGGCAAGCGGAGGAGAAAATTAAGGACATCAACGAGGCATATCAATCGCTGAAAGAGTATCAACCTAATTCAGCGGATTCAACTGCCTATCAACGCTCCCATTCAGCGAATGTTTCCAGCAGAATTGCGAGGGCTGAAATGTTCTACAACCAGGGAGCGGAAAATGTCAAAGCGGGAAAACATAAAGAAGCGCTGGAAGACTTTGGTATGGCAACTCGGCTGAATTCTACCTATGCTGAAGCTTACCAACATCGCGGCTTTGTGAATTCTCTCTTGGGGTTTGAACTGGGCGCAGAATCAGATTTGAGAAAGGCGGAAGAATTGGGCCTGAAGCAAAAGGCAGAAACCAGACCAGAGACGGTTCAACAGAAATCATCGTTCGATCGCTGGCGTAACCAGTTTGAACAGCAATTTACCAACGACCATCAGCAATCTGACCCACAACAAGCACCGCCATTCCGATCGAAACCCCACCCAGAAGACTATTCACCAAAATCGTATCCCAACTCAACGGTTCGCCAGCAGAGACCACCACAACCCTCTCCCCCATCCCCAACGTCTCAGACAGTTAACTGGAAATGCGTGCAGTCGTTCAGTGGGTATACAAATTCTGTAACATCTGTTGCCCTCACTCCAGATGGCAAGATCCTTGCTAGCAGCAGTTTAGATGGCACCATCAATCTTTGGAATCTTCGCACCGGAAAGATGTTTTGTACCCTGACCGACCATACGGGTGGCGTTAAGTGCTTAAGGGTGAGTTCCGATGGCCAATTGCTCGTTTCCGGCAGCGAAGACCAGACTATCAAACTCTGGCACCTCCGGACGGGCAATCTCATTCGAACGTTGGTTGGCCATACAGGTCCTGTAGAATCCCTTTCCATAAGCCACAATCGGCAGACATTAGTGAGTGGAAGTGGCGATTGCACCATTCGCGTCTGGAATCTTACAAACGGCAAACTGCTTTATGTTTTGAACGAATCTGCTGATCCGGTCTGGTCTGTTGCGATCAGTCCTGACGATCGAATAATTTTTGGTGTCGGTCGATCCCCGACTGTTAAACTGCACCATTTGAGGACTGGCCACCTTCTCAGAAAGATATCAGGCGGGTCTGATTCCCTTGTTTCGATCGCGGCAAGTTCAGATAATCGGTATTTTGCAACAGGGGCAAGCGATGGCCGAATCCGACTTTGGGATGAACGTTCTATTGTTACGGGAACTCCAGTCAGAACGTTTAGTGGTCATTCCGGGGCTGTTAAATCTATTATTTTCGACCCTGGTGGGCGAATGCTTGTCAGTGGAAGCGAGGACTGTACGATTAAGCTTTGGCACAGCGAATGGGAACTTTTAGGAACTCTTTCTGATCATTCAGGTCCGGTTTCCGCGATCGTCCTCAGTGCTGATGGAAAAACATTAATCAGCGGCAGCTTTGATAAATCAGTCAAAATTTGGCAAAGCGCTGGGTGAGGCTAATCGTGGACGTAGGAGACGAGGGGTAAGGCTTGCATTTTCTGTCTTCCCCACGTTCCTCATCTCCTCACCCCGGCATTGCCCATGATCTTTCCGGTCTTAGGACGTACTCAGCACCCAATTCACTAACGTCCGCACACCATAGCCTGTCGCTCCAGCGCTGTTGTAACCGTTTTCCTTGTCGGTCCAAACCGTGCCAGCAATATCAAGATGCGCCCAAGGGGTTTCTTTGACAAACTGCTTCAAAAATAGGGCTGCCGTGATGGAGCCACCTGGACGAGGCCCCGTGTTTTTCATGTCTGCAATAAGCGATTTCATGCCTTCAAAATATTTTTCTTCCATCGGCATTCGCCAAACTTTCTCACCTGCCAGTTCTGATGACTCGGCCAACTGTTGAGCGATCGCGTCATCCGTACTCCACAACCCGGCAATGTCATCTCCTAACGCTATGACACATGCTCCGGTCAGGGTTGCCAGGTCTACGATCGCGTCTACCCCTAATTTTTCGGTAAAGACCAGGGCATCAGCCAGGGTCAAACGGCCTTCTGCATCGGTGTTGTTGATTTCGATGGTTTTGCCATTTGATGCTGTCAGAATATCTCCTGGATGAATCGCATGACCGCTGATCATGTTTTCGGTGGTGGCGGTAATGAAATGGACTTCGACATCTGGCTTGATCTGAGCGATCGCTTTAGCTGCTCCCAGCGTTGCACCTGCACCACCCATGTCGGTCTTCATCATTTCAATGCCACTTCCGGCCACTTTGATGTTGGTTTCCACCGGAATCGAACGTCAGACCCTTGCCAATAATGGCCAACTTCCGTCGCGGTGTACCATCCGGTTTATAGGTCAGGTGAATAAATTTGGGCGGCAAATCGGAGGCCTGCGCGACACCCAGAAAAGCCCCCATGCCCAGTTTTTCGCAGTCCTCCCGTTCTAGAATTTCCAACCCTAAACCGTAATCGTGGGCAAGGGTTTCTGCGGTTTCAGCCAGCGTTACAGGCGTCACAACGTTGGCTGGGGCCGCAACCAGTTCCCTTGCCAGAATTACTCCCGAGCAAACCTGATGAGCGCGAACGATCGCAGAATTTTGCCCTGCCAACTGCAACAGCTCCACCTGTTCTACCTTTCCGCCCTTATCATCGGGGTCGGACTTGAAGCGAACGTCCTGGTAAAGCGCAAGTTCCACTCCTTCCGCGATCGCCTGCGCGGTTAACGTGGGGTTGCCGTTCCACAAGGGCAGATAAATTCCCAGAGACTTACATTTCTCTTTCTTTGCTAATCGGGCGCTTGCTGCCGCAGCCCGCCGTATGCCATCTAGCTTAAGCGTTTCAGCTTTGCCCAGACCAACCAGAATTATTTTGCGAATGGTGCTTCCACTGCCAACTCGAGTCGCAGCACTGCTTCCTTCCTTGCCTTTGAACTCTGCCTCGGTAATTAATTCTTGAAGCGTCCCAGACAGTTTTTCATTTAATGCTGACAAATCACCTGTCAGCTCTACCTGTTCTTCAAACAGCCCAACTACCAGTCCATCTCCCGACCACTGTAATAAAGGGTGTCGGTCACTGCAAATCCATTCAAGATTTCCTTTTTCCTTAACTGCTTCAAGTATCGGTCAAAAATCTGAGATGGAGGCGGGGGAGGGCTGAGTTTTGAAGGAAGAAGAATAAAGGCTAAAGGCTAAAGGCTGAAGGATGGAAGGCTAAAGGCTGAAGGATGGAAGGATAAAGATTCCTGACTTCTGATCCCCATCCCCTCTCCCCTCTCCCCTCTCCCCTCTTTCCCCTACCACCTCCCCTGAAACCTTTTGTCGGCGAATCCGTCAAATGTTGTGCGTTTCTTAATCTTTTCGGTCAATCTGCTTTAGAAATGCTAGATTCTCTTGGATGCTAACGTCTTTTGAAGTTCCACCAGGTTTCTGCGAGGAGCAATGCTGAAACAACGGAGAGCCAAAGTTCTCGTACTGACCGCAGGAATGGCTGCATTCGTTTTGGGTGTCGGATGGCCTCTGGTAAGCTTGCTGGGCCACAAAAATTCCGACACTTCACCCAATGGCGATCAGGGAGCGATCGTCCCTATCAAGCAAATTAATTCGTTGAAATCACTTCCAGTGGCTCAACGTACGGCAAAACTTGAGAAGATTGCGAAGAGTAACGAGTCGTCTGAGAGTAACCGTGCTCGTTACCTGCTGGCCAGTGAGCTGTTGCAGCAGGGTCAGGGACAAAAAGCGCTGGATCAATTAAAGGGATTGGACAGCAGCTATCCTATTTTGGCTCCTTACGTTTTGCGTCAGCAGGCACGGGCGCAGGAGTTGATGGGTAATCAGGCAAAGGCGCAGGGAACCTGGCAGGAATTAACAAAGCGCTATTCCCAAAGCCCAGTTTCTGCCGAGGCATTGATTGCTTTAGGGAAGACCAAGGCAGACTATTTGAATCAGGCAATCGACCGATTTCCTGCTTATCCTCGCACGATCGAAGTTGTTCAAAAGCAGTTGAAGCAGAATCCCAACCAGCCTAAATTGCTGCTGGTGCTGGCAAAGCACGCGCTCTACATTGATGATTACACAGCGGTGTTGGATCGCCTGGTGAGCCAGTTTTCGAATCAGCTAACGCCCGAAGATTGGGAAGCGATCGCCTTTGGCTACTGGGAAAAACAGCAGTATGGCAAGGCGGGCGCTGCCTATGCCCGTGCTCCCTATACGCCCCGAAATGCCTATCGAATTGCGCGTGGGCTTCAGTTGGGAGAGCGCGAAGGTGTTGTCCAGGCTTATCAGCGCCTAATCAATGATTTCCCAAAAGCGCAGGAAAGCTCTCTCGCCCTGTTACGCTTGTCTCGACTCGTGGACCCCACGAAAGCAATGTCCTATTTGGATCAGCTAATCAGCCAATTTCCGGTAAAAGCAGGGGATGCACTGCTGGAGAAGGCGAAGCTGTATGAAAAACAGAACAGTGCAAAAACGGCTAATCAGTTAAAGCTGCTGCTGTTGACCCATTTTAGTAAATCAGACGCGGCTGCCGAGGCTCGCTGGAGCTTTGCGCAGGGGCAAGCGACCGCCAATAACCTGGAAGATGCCCGTCGTTGGGCTGAGCAAATTCTGACCTATAACCCCACCAGCGAACTGGCTCCTGAGGCGGGTTTTTGGGTGGGTAAATGGGCGGACAAACTGGGCAAGGATCGTGAGGCCCAAAATGCCTTTGAGCGAGTTCTTAGCCAATACCCGGAGTCTTATTACGCATGGCGATCGGCGTCCCTTTTGGGTTGGCAGGTGGGCGACTTTAATACAGTGCGCCAACTCAATCCCAAAGTGGAACGGCCCGATTCTCGCCCTGATTTGGCGGCAGGCTCTGAAACCCTGAAAGAGCTTTACCAGATTGGGCAGGATCAGGACGCGTGGGCACTCTGGCAAACGGAGTTTAAGAACGCGATGCAGCCTTCGGTCGCAGAGCAGTTTACCGATGGCGTCATGCGGTTAGGCGTTGGGGATTACCTGGATGGGATCTTTATGGTTTCCTATTTGAACCAGCGGGAAACGCCGAGTGAGAAGTCGGAGTACCAGGCACTCAAGCAGCGACTTCCCTACTGGCAGGCACTCTATCCCTTCCCATTTATGGAGACGATCAAGAACCAATCCCAAGAGCGGCAGTTAAATCCGCTTTTGGTGACAGCCTTGATCCGCCAAGAGTCACGATTTATGCCAGGGATTGAGTCATCCGCAGGGGCAAAAGGGCTGATGCAGGTGATGCCTGACACGGGTGCTTGGGTTGCGAAACAAATCAAGCTAAAGCAGTATCAACTCAACGATCCGGATGACAACGTCAAGCTAGGCACCTGGTATCTCGACTACACCCATCAACGCTATGGGGGCAACTCGATGCTGGCGATCGCCAGCTACAATGCTGGACCTAATGCCGTTCAAGGATGGGTGGAAAAGAAAGGATTAGGCGATCCCGATGAATTCGTTGAAACAATCCCCTACGACGAAACCAAAGATTACGTCAAATCTGTGTTTGGCAATTACTGGAACTACATGCGGCTTTATAACCCAGAAATTTCTCAGAAAGTCGCGGAGGTTTCCAAGGAACATCCGGATGAACCGCGATCAGATTCCTAAAGTAATAAACTCAGAACCTACGCATTTTATTTGCCAAAACCTCGGCGGTTTAAGTATCGATGCTGGCTATTGCGATCCTAAATGGATTGTGAGAGAGGATTCTACTGGAATCCTTTCTCACAAAGCCTCTCAATCTCACAACTGATTTAGGGCTGCTATATGAGGTTTATCTTTGCGAGAACCTCCGAGGTTTGCAGAAGCTTCAACTGTTTGACTGAATGGCAATGCTATTGAAGCCGATCGCATTCAAGTTGTTGGTTCCAAAATTGAATTGTGTCGAGCAACAATGCTTTGCAAATAAGCGCGCATGAATTGCAGCGATCTCAATTGAATTGTGTTGAGTAACATTGGCATTGTGAACTGTTGCATTAGGATTGCGATCGCCTTGAAAGGATTGCGATTTGAATCTATTTTCACAGGTGGCAGAGTCAAGTTTGGTGAAAATTTTCCCTCAAAAAGTGCCGATTAATTAATCGGTGTTAGGCTATTGCGAGACTTATCCGGACAATACAGTGTATGGTATCGCAGCGAATTTTGCGGGTTACGACAGACACGTTTTCAAGCTTCGTCCGCTACAGTCTTTCCAACTTTCTGCGAGTGAACTTTCCTCGGTTAAGGCACGGACTACCTACCAGATTCAGGATTATGCCTATGCCGATGCTAACGGCCCATTTAATGCTCACATCAAATTTACGTTGACCACTCCCATACAAGGTAAAAGCGTCTGGTACATCTACAAACTTCATGCCCAGGTCGAATTTGACGGCGAGATTGTCTATCCGCCTGAGGCAAGAGCCACCTATCCCATTCTTCAGATCAACACCAACACCGTTTTCAAACGTCAACCTATTCAAGCTTCATCTCTGCCCGATTCTGACAAATACGATGTCACTCAGGGACAAAGCTTTCCACTTCAGTCCTATGCCTATAGGGATGCAGGCGGCACATTTGCGGACCACATCAAATTTACGCTGCGTTATCAGGAAGACTACGTTCGGGGTTAAGTACCTGGTATGTCTACCAGGGTCATGCCTACGTTCAATTCAATGGAAAGGTCGTTTATCCGCCTGAAGATCCCAACGGCTACATCCTGCGCGTGAATGTCAACACCGTGTTTAAGCGCCAGCCTGTTCAGTCTTCCGAGCTTCCTCCTGATGATGTTGCTCCTGTTTCAGCAGGAAGAACATTTCCCCTTTTGGCCTATGCCTTCACTGATGCGAATGGGCAGGGGTTCAACGGACACGTTAAAGTCACGTTTAAATATGTCAAAGACTACATCAACGGGATTAATACGTGGTACGTCTATCAAGGTCACGCCCAGGTTGAACAGGGCAGTAAGGTCATCTCGGCCCCGCCTGTTCAGGGTTCCATCAAAGGGGCGGACAGTTTAAACCGAGTTACTTCCAGTTCAATCATTAGTCAGGCAATCAGCATTCTCGGCAGTAAGCCTGGCTTCTGGGGACGCTATTTTAGCGGTCTCGACTACACGGGAACAGGGGAATACCTCTCCCAGGAGAACAGTACACTCAGAGCCAACAATATTCGAGTGCTGCCTGTCGGGCGCTATACCACGCGGGTTGGGCAGGGTCAAGCAGAGGGACGGCAGGATGGCAGCGACCAGGCCAATGACTTTCTTGGGAAGTTTGGCGAAAGTTATCTACAGTCTCAGGGCGGTGAGTTTTACCTATTCCTGGATGTGGAACTGAGCGATCCATTATCAACGAACTATTATTTGGGCTGGTCTCAGGCGGTGAAAGCGGCAAGTTCCAGGGTCAGGCTACTGCCTTGTGTCTATCTCAATGCCAGTGATGCAGTCACATCCAGAGCCTTGTCCAGCGCGATCGCCTCCGGTGCGGAGTGTAACGGGCTATGGATTGCGTACTACCTCTACTACCAGGTAAACGCGATCGCCACGACTCCGTTTGATAGCGGCAGAGCGGCTCCTGCAACCAGTGTGCCTGCTCCCGTGTTGCTCTGGCAGTACGCGGGCGATATTCAGGGAACATTCGACTTCAATATCTCAAACCCAGCGGTGAGTGGACAAACGTTGCTGAATCGGCTGGCGTTACCTCCAGGAAGTTGACCAATGTAGCAGTAAGGGTGTGGGTAATGGGTAAATGGGTAATGGGTAAGAGCAAAAAGAGCCAAAATTTAGAACTCAAGACTCATTATTTTTACCCTTCACCCTTTCGTCATCGTCTATCATCTATTGCCCATCACCCATCGCCTAAAACTGTTGCAATTTAGCTTGCCGAGATCGCCAACGTGTTCGCCTTGCTAAACTGAACAGTGTAGATTTGAGAGGCGTGAGAACCTTGCTAGACGAACAGGCAAAGAAAACCATGCTGCGGAAAATCCCTCATGGGCTTTATATCTGTGGCGTGAAGGATGGAGATGACGTTAACGGTTTCACCGCAAGCTGGGTTATGCAGGGTCCTTTACTCCCCCTTGTCGTCAACTGCGTTAAACAAGATTCCAAGTCTAACGCCATGATTAAAGCCAGCGGAGTCTTTGCCCTTAGCATTTTGGCCGCAGAGCAGAAGGAACTGGCCCAAAAATTCTTTAAACCGCAGCGTCGGGTAGGCAACAAGTTTGAGGACGTAGAGTTTTACCTGGGAGAAACGGGTTGTCCGATTATTTCTGACACCCTCGGCTATGTCGAATGTCAGGTTGTGGGTTCCGTCGAGAAAGGCGACCATACCGTCTTTGTTGGAGAGGTCATTGCCGCGGGTGTTCACCGTGATGGCGCTCCCCTGCTCCTGGAAAGCACAGGTTGGCAGTACGGCGGTTAGGGTTAGGAGAGTTATGAATTTTGAGTTTTGAATTGTATTACTCCCTCAATTCTTAATTCTCAATCCCCAACTCGTAATTCCCTTTGCGGTTTCCTGCCCCTTAATATCACTCAAAACTCAGAACTCAAAACTTTCAAGATGCCTCTTATCAAAGTTCAAACCTCCATTTCTAACGCTGCACAATCGGATGTAGAAGCGCTGCTCAAACATCTTTCTGCGAGTCTGGCGCAGCATACAGGAAAGCCAGAATCCTACGTGATGACGGCTTTCGAACCTGGAACCAGTATGACCTTCGGTGGAACCTTTGACCCCGTTTGCTATGTTGAGGTCAAAAGCGTTGGCAGCATGAGTCCAACCCAAACGAAGGCCATGAGCCAGGACTTCTGTAAGCAGATCAGTGAGGCGTTGGGAGTTGCTACAAACCGGATTTATATCGAGTTTGCAGATGCCAAGGGTTCCATGTGGGGTTGGAACGGGACAACGTTTTGATGAGGACCGTCTGCATACGGCTGTTATAGTGCTTTGCTGTATCCTTCGATCGTTGTATCAATCAAATCGCGACCTGCAACGGGAGCAGGTGACTTCACTGAAAAAAAAAAATTCATCAGTTCCACTCTGGGGTAACATGCTGCATGGAGCTTCTGTCTGCTGAGGAGTGATGAAATGGCGCAGTGGTCAACCCTCTCCCCGAAACCCCATGTCTTTTTTGTTGGGCGATTAGTTCTTATAGGGATAGGGCTGATAGGAACACTCGCACTTGGAACATCACAGGCAAATGTTGAAGCCCTTGAGGCGGGTTCCACCCCTGTTGCAACGGGCAGTAGTTGGCGTGGCTCCTCATTTCCAGTTGAAAATTTTCAGGGATATACTTCTCCCTTCGGATATCGCCGTTCTCCCGATGGCTCCCCAAGCCAAGAATTTCACAAAGGTTTGGATATGGCAGCCCCTGAAGGAAGCTATATCCGCAACTGGTGGACGGGTAAGGTGGTTGAGGTTTCTGACAATACCCTCTGTGGCACGTCGATCGTGATTCAATCGGGCAAGTGGGAGCACATCTACTGCCATATGGAAGGACACGTAGAAACCGCTAACAAGCAGAAGTACCTCATCGATCGGGAAGGTGGTCTGCAATTGTTTGAAGGCCAGGTTGTTCCTGCGGGCGCTCGCATTGGGCGCGTTGGGATGACCGGACGCACAACGGGACCTCACTTACATTGGGGTCTCAAGTATTCCGGTCAATACGTCGATCCAGCGTTGGTTTTAAGGGCGATGTACGCCGAGCAAGCAAAATACAGCGCTGTTCCCAAAAACGTTCAGTAGCACAAAGTTTAATTGACAGAGTTTTATTAAAAGCAAAATAGTCAGGCATTTATGGATGAATGAAATGCCTGACTGCTTCACGTAACTAATTTCCTAGCAACTCACGTTGGACTGGCGCTAACAACGGAAGCCTGGCCCCTGAACTCTTCGACGATGCGGCGGAAATCATCTCCCTCGATCGTTTCCTGGTCTAACAGAATATCGACCAGGCGATCGACCAGCACACGATTTTCCCGGATCATTCGGCGGGCTTCCTGGTAGCAGTGCATCGCGATTTCTCGAATCTGGTGATCGATTTGGGTCGCGACTTCCTCAGAATATTCATTCTTGGGCATCCAGCTCCGTCCCAGAAACACCTCGTTTCCTCCGCTTTCGAGGGCCACCAGGCCCAACTCCGACATGCCGTAACGGGTTACCATCTCCCGTGCCAAATCAGCTACCGCTTTGATATCGCTGCTGGCTCCAGCCGTGATTTCGGAGTCACCAAAGACTTCCTGTTCAGCGGCTCGTCCACCCAATGCAATGGTAATTCGGTCCGTTAGCCATGCTTTTGTGTAGAGGCCACTATCAATCATTTCTTCGTTGAACGCCTGTTGGGCAAACCCACCAACGCCGCCTGATCGAGGAATGATCGTTACCTTGTTCAACGGATCGGAATTCTTCAGGAGGGTCATCAACAAAGCATGACCAATTTCGTGATAAGCAATCAGACGCTTTTTCTTGCTGTCTAATAACGGGGTGAGGGAAAGCCCGATCGTGACGCGGTCGATCGCATCATCGATTTCCAGCATGGTAATGGCTTCCTTGCGACGACGGGCAGTAAGAATTGCAGCCTCATTCAACAAATTCGCCAAATCGGCTCCCGAGAAACCCGGTGTGCGACGGGCGATCGCGTCTAGGGAAACATCCGGTTCCAACTTCTTATTGCGGGCGTGAACTTCCAGAATTCCCAGGCGGCCCTTGAAGCTGGGTAAATCAACCGTCACCTGACGGTCAAAGCGACCTGGACGCAAAAGGGCAGAATCGAGCACATCGGGGCGGTTCGTTGCAGCAATGATGATGATGCCTGTGTTGCCCTCAAACCCATCCATCTCTGTCAGCAACTGGTTGAGCGTCTGCTCCCGCTCGTCGTTGCCACCGCCAATGCCTGCTCCCCGTTGCCGTCCTACCGCATCAATTTCATCGATGAAGATGATACAGGGGCATTTTCCTTCGCTTTCTTAAACAAATCCCGCACCCGTGATGCACCGACTCCCACAAACATCTCCACAAATTCAGAACCAGAGATGCTGAAGAAGGGAACCCCTGCTTCACCCGCGATTGCTTTGGCGAGAAGGGTTTTCCGGTACCGGAGGGCCAATTAGCAGGACGCCTTTAGGAATGCGAGCACCAACAGCGGTGAAGCGTTCCGGTTTCTTGAGGAAAGTGACAACTTCTTGCAGTTCTTCTTTGGCTTCTTCGATACCTGCGACGTCATCGAACATGACGCCGGTTTTGCTTCCATCTGGAAGCGGGCGCGGGACTTGCCAAAGTTCATTGCTTGCCCTGGTCCACCGGGGCATTACTGGAACGGCGAATAATTAGCAGCAGTCCACCAATCAACAGGAAAAACAGGAAAAGATTGGCCAGAAGCCCCATTACAGCACTGTTATCAGCTGTGGGCTTGACATCGTAATCAACGTTATTTTTCTTGAGACTCTGCGTCAGCTCTTTGTACTGTTCAAACAGCGCAACTTCTTTCGGCGTCTCCCCTTCTTCAACATTACTTTGGCCGTTCGTTGAGTGGGGTCAATCTCCACCTTAGAAACCTGGCCGCTATCCACCTTTTGCAGGAGTTCGCTGTAGGACATCTTGTTATTACGGGCATCAGCCGCTGCGGGCAATGTCAGCGTCAGTCCCTGGGCAACTACCAAGACGGCAGCAATCAACCCTCTGACAGCGGAACCTTTGTGTTGCGATCGTGTTAAAGAAGCTGTTGTCCGGACTTTCATACAGAGCGCCTTTACCTGCTGCTTTACTGCTTCTGCCAGCTAGTTACGACTGTCAAAGATCAAAGCCAGTCGCAAAAGCTGCGCAGCTCTTACCAGAATCTATCGTAACCTGTCCCTATGGTAGCGAACCTTACCTTGATTCACAGGAATGCTCCATCTTAAGACACATTCATATCCTGTTCCTGGCACAAAAACTCTTTCTCACCCTTGAGCCAGAGAACGCACAGACACGGATTACGCTTCACTTGACAGTGAAAGGAATAAATTATTAGAATTAACTCATACTCGTTATGAGTACGGTATGGGGCAATGATTTTGGAGCAATAAATTCTGGAGCAATAACTCTTGAATCATGAGCGTTCGATAACTCCAGTGCTGAGACTGAAAGCTAAATTAGACTGCGACTATTGCAAGCTCTGACGCTAGAAACATTACCGTTCGGGATTTTCTCCAGTCATTTCTCCATTTATTTCCACTCATTTTTTCCCACTCATTTATTAATTGCACTTACACGATTGGACTTTCTGAAAATGGTTAAATTTGTAGGCATTGCTGGTAGTCTCCGTCCCGACTCCTATAGTCAACAGGCGCTCGAAATTGCAGCGCACCGGCTGGAGGCTCTAGGTGTAAAGGTTGAAATTCTCGACCTACGAAAGCTGAACTTACCTTTTGTGATGGTAGCAAAGAATATCTAGATTATCCAGATGTAAAGCGCTTGCAGACAGCCTTTCAAGAGGCAGATGGAATGATTTTGGCAACGCCTGAGTACAGGGCTATTTCATTCTAGACGAGGTAGACAATCCGATAAGCTGAGGCTTAATCCGTTACTGCCGTTCAACCATGAGCACCCTTGCGATTGTGGAAGCTTTGCTCACTTGCCTGACCCCCGACGAGGAGCCGGACAACGGCACAATCAAGCCCTGTGTCTAGCATTGTTCACCTTAGCAGTGGCAGCAGGATGTCGAGGGTTTCTAGCCATTGGAGATTGGCTCAACGCTTATCACGATGAATTAGTAGGGTTGTTTGACCCAGCTAAAGGACGTTTACCCTCCTACAGCACGATTCGCCGAGTGCTGCTCAACGTAGATTATCAACAGTATTCAGCTTGTTTAGCCAAGTTTTTTGAGATTAGTCCTCGTGCGGGTGAGATGGTAGCTGTCGATGGCAAACGATGGCGTGGCTCCTATCAACTGGTATCGGAGCATTCAACCACTGAGCCGCATCCAGCGATTCAACTGGTGAGTGTGTATTTGGTTGAACGGGGTTTGATTCTTGAACCCTACGAGGTTGAGCATAAGAGCAATGAGATCAAGGTGTTGCCCCAGTTAGTCAAACAGTTCGCTTGCAATGGAGTGGTGTTTGCTTTTGATGCGATCAACACCCAAAAAAAGTTGCACCTCAATTGTTGAGAGTCACAATCACTATCTAGGAGCACTCAAAGGCAACCAATCTGGGCTGCTCAAAGAGGTCAAGGCGAACTTTCAAGTGGAAGACACTTACACAGAATTTAGCAAAGGTCATGGACGCATAGAGGAACGAATAGTTGAAATTTGTCAAACTCTTGATGATATTCGTCCTTGGGCAGGACTATGCACCTTGATTCGCGTGAGGGCTACTCGTACCTTGCTGAAAGGAGAGTATGAAATTGTGGGTAAAACCGAGATACGCTATTACATTTCCTCGTTGCGTGAAACTGCGTGTCAGTTTGCTCACCGAATTCGCTCATATTGGGGTGTGGAAAACAAAGTGCATTATGTGCGAGATGTGACGCAAGCTGAGGATGCTTGTAGAATCCGGATAGTTCCCTTGCCTCAGATATGGGCAATTGCTCGAAATCTGGCACTCAATCTCTATCGGGACTTGGGCTTTAACAATATGGCTCAAGCCCAACGTCGTTGCGGTTTCAGCTTGAAGCAACTCAAATCAATCTTTAGAATGAAATAGCCCTGGTTTATATCGTCAGTTGATATATAGCGGTCCTCAATCATTTGTGAGAATGAGATGCTTTGTGAGAAAGGTTTCCGGTGGAAATCACTCTCAAAATCCAAATAGGATCGTTATGTTCAGTAGTTTGATAGTTCAAAGTTCTGAATAGATTAGGATGATGGATTTTAGCCAAGCACTTATTGAGAAGCGGGACGCAATTGTCGATCGCTGGATAGAAGCAGTCTATGAAGACCAGCAGATCGAAGCAACAAATGAACTGACTTATAAAGCAGTGAGAAACAGTTTGCCTCGTGTCTTAAATGCAATGGCAACCGTGCTGTCTGAATCTCAAACGAGTGATTTGCAATCCCTGGTGGATGCCAGCTTGGAGCATGGCGTTATCCGGGCGGAGCAGGGGTTTGAACCAGCTGAAATTGCCCGCGAGTATCGGCTACTTCGCTCCATCATCTTCTCCTTAATGGAACGCGATTTCTTAAAGGCCTCTTCAGCAGATCTCCTACGGGCGGTTCGTTTGATTGATACAGTTATCGATGAGGCGATCGCTCGTTGCTTCAACAGCTACACGGAAGGGCGTCTACAGGAGCTAGACCAGCTACAAAGCCAGTTGAAATTAACCAATCAAGAGCTGACCCGCTTGGTGCGCGCTAGCAAAGAAAACCTTTCTCATCTGGCACATGAACTAAAAACGCCCTTAACCTCCATCATTGGCTACTCAGATTTGTTCCTACGGCAGCAAAAGCAAAACCCAAACCTAAAAGACTCTACCGCCAACCTGGAAAGTATTGAGCGAGTTTTGCGCAGTGGTAGACTCCTTCTCCGTCTCATTAACGATTCTCTAGAAATTTCCCGTTATGAAGCCGGAACGATGGTGCTCCAACCGGTTCAAACGGATGTAAATGAGCTGATAACTGCGGTCATGGAGATGGTGGAACCGTTGGCTAGGGCGAAGAATCTGGAAATTTCTGCGAACTGTAAAAACGCTCCTAAAGCCGTTACTGTCGATCCGCTTCGGTTGCAGCAAGTCGTTACCAACCTGCTTAGCAATGCGGTTCGCTATACCGAGTCGGGGACGGTTCAGTTGAAGTGCTATGAGTTGCCGGACCAACGGTGGGCGATCGACGTTTCGGATAGCGGCATTGGAATCAGCCTGGAGGATCAGGCCCATGTCTTTGACCCTTACGTTCGGGCAGTTCAACCCCAGCAATCTCAGGAGACCGACGGCACAGGATTGGGGTTGGCGATCGTTTCCCATCTAGTCAAGTTAATGCAGGGCGACATTCGCCTCATTTCGAAGTCTGGAGTTGGATCAACGTTTACTGTTACCTTGCCGCTAAAGGCTAACACCGGAGCAGAGAGAGTAGAAAGGGCTAAATTAGGCTGAATGAACTAAAGCCTCAAGCGTTGCTCAGAACTTGATATGCTGAGATCCGGAGCAATTTCAGATCGCCCTTTCAGAGCAAATTCATGCCTGTACTCAGCACCCCCTCACCTCCACAGCGTTTCCCTTGACTGCGGTTGTTGGTCAAGAAGCGATTAAACTGGCTCTGTTGCTCTCAGCAGTTGACCCCGCTTTAGGTGGGGTTGTCATTGCGGGACGACGGGGACGGCAAAATCTGTTATGGCCCGTGCGCTACATGCCTTGCTTCCGCCGATCGAGGTTGTTAAGGATTCAATCAGCAATTGCGATCCGTTGTGTCCTGAAGAGTGGGACGATGAAACGCTGGAACGGCTAAAGGATGAAGGATCGAGGATAAATCAAGAAACTTCTTCATCCGTTGTTATTGATCCTCATCCCTTCCAACGGAGGTCATTCCGGCACCGTTTATCCAAATTCCGTTGGGAGTCACAGAAGATCGACTGCTTGGCTCGGTGGATGTAAGCCAGTCAATTAAACGAGGGGAAACGGTTTTTCAACCCGGTTTGCTGGCAGAGGCACATCGAGGTGTTTTGTATGTGGATGAAATAAACCTTCTGGATGACCAGATTGCCAACCTGTTGCTGACAGCCCTTACAGAGGGGCGCAACCAGATTGAACGGGAAGGAATCAGTTTTCAACACCCCTGTAAGCCGTTATTGATTGCGACGTACAACCCCGAAGAAGGCGACCTGCGAAATCATTTGCTGGATCGAATTGCGATCGCGCTTTCTGCGGATAGGGTGCTAAGTCTGGACGATCGAGTGCAGGCCGTTGAGCAGGCCACTCGCTACGCAGACTCGCCCCAGGAATTTCTGAGCCAATACAGTGAGGACATTGATTCGCTCAAAACCCAGGTTCTACTGGCGCGGGAATGGCTCAAGGATGTGCGAATCAATCCAGAGCAAATTTCCTACCTGGTAGAAGAGGCAATTCGAGGAGGTGTCCAGGGCCACCGGGCAGAGTTATTTGCCCTCCGGGTTGCGAAAGCTCACGCTGCCCTGGATGGACGCACAGAGGTCAACTCAGAAGACCTGCGCCGCGCGGTGGAGTTGGTCATCGTTCCCCGATCCACGATCGTCGAGGTTCCGCCTGAGCAGCAAACACCTCCACCGCCGCCACCGCCACCAGACCAGACGGAAGACTCCGACCAGGACGACCAGGAAGAAGACGAAAACCAGGACGAATCCGAACAGGATACTCCCAGCATTCCCGAAGAATTCGTCTTCGACCCCGAAGGCGTTCTCCTTGATCCGGAGGTACTCTATTTCGCCCAGATGGCGACTCGTCAGGGCAAGTCTGGCAGCCGCACCCTGATCTTTTCAGACGATCGGGGGCGCTATATTAGACCCGTGTTGCCAAAAGGTAAGGTCCGCCGCATTGCCGTCGATGCCACACTGCGAGCGGCAGCTCCCTATCAGAAAAGTAGGAGACAGAGGGCAGAGAGCAGGGGCCAGGGGTCAGGGGTCAGGGGTCAGGGACCGGAGCTAGCCCAAAACTTAGAACTCAAGCCTCCAACCGCTCCTCCTTCCCGTAAGCGCGTTTTCGTCGAACAAGGAGACATTCGGGCAAAGCGGTTGGCTCGCAAGGCAGGGGCTCTGGTTATTTTTGTGGTAGATGCTTCTGGCTCGATGGCGCTGAATCGAATGCAGTCGGCAAAAGGGGCTGTTCTGCGGTTATTGACTGAGGCCTACCAGAACCGGGATCAGGTGTCGCTGATTCCCTTTCGGGGAGAGCAGGCGGAAGTGTTGCTGCCACCGACTCGATCGATCGAAGCGGCAAAGCGACGATTGGATCGGTTACCCTGTGGCGGTGGTTCGCCGCTAGCGCATGGACTGACGCAAGCTGTGCGGGTTGGCCTGAATGCAAAGCAGTCTGGAGATGTGGGGCAGGTAGTAATTGTGGCGATCACAGACGGACGCGGCAATATTTCGCTGGCACGATCGCTGGGGAACCCATTCCTGAAGGTGAGAAACCAGATATCAAGGCCGAGCTGCTAGAGATAGCGGCAAAAATTCGTGCTATCGGCATTCAACTACTTGTAATCGACACGGAGAATAAATTCATATCCACCGGGTTTGCTAAGGAATTAGCAAAGCATGCGGGCGGAAAGTACCATCATTTGCCGAAAGCAACTGACCAGGCAATTGCCGCAATGGCCCGAGGCGCGATCGCGGACATGAGAACCTGACGGTTGATGTTGAATCTCCTCTCAATCATTTTTGGGAACAGTCAAACAGGGGGCAATTGAAGACAGAATCTTAAGCACGAAAGAGAAGAATCTTGCAAAGTTTACAGTTTTGTGAATAATCTTTGAGTTAACCTTGCATTAATTCCAGTTAGGTCTCCGTCTTAGGGTGATCCTAAATGGATTATGAGAAAGGATTCCATTGGAATCTTTTTTCACAAAGCTTCTCAACCTCACAACTGATCTAGGACTGCTATAGCTATTGAAAGGAGTTGCGAGTGAATGCAGCCGAGCAGGCAAAAAGCCTGGAAGTCGCCAGCAAAATCGCTACCGTGGTTAACCTGTTCAAAGCTGAGTTCCCCGATGCAAGGTCGGACTTAAAGCCTTGGGCAAATGATCCCGACACGCGCGAACTGGTTGACCCAGACTCGATCGACATTGGGTTTCATTTTCCTGGTTTTTCCCGCTCGCTTCAAAGTCGCAGCATCCTAATCCAAATCCGGTTCCATGAGGACTTAGTGACAGGCGATCGTCGTGCCATTGGCGTTGAAGTTGCCGGATTCGACCACCGAGGTAAGCAATGGTGGCTTTCTACCGTTGAGAACTGGGTTTTGAAGGAGAAAGCAGCCCGACTGCCGAAATGGCAGACAAGCTGAAAGCCTCTCTCAAACGGGTTTTAGATCTGTTTAATTAACCTCCTGATTGACCCCAAGCGCAGAGTCAATTGGCGGTTGATTGACGGCAATTCGGGGAGGCGGTGCTTGAAGTCGCAAAGGATCTCCCAGGAGATAGTGCCGAGGGTATTGGCCCAGTCATCGGCAGAGATGAACTGATTGCCGTCCCGGCCTAACAGGGTCACAACTTCCCCTCTTGCAAATCTTTAACTGCGCTGACATCAATCATGAGCTGATCCATTGTAACTGCACCAATTTGCGGTACACGTTGCCCTCTGACCAAGACACTGATTTTGTTTGAGAGATTGCGCGGCACCCCATCGGCATAGCCAATTCCCACGACGGCAATTTGCAGTTCCCGATCGGCTACAAATCGATGGCCATAGCTGACTCCCATTCCCGGTTGGATTGTTTTTACCTGGGTTACTCTGGCTTTCACTTGCAGTGCTGGCTTTAGATCAACCGCACTCCTCAAGTGATTGGCGGGGTAAAGTCCATAAATTGCCAATCCGGCTCTGACCATGTCATAGTGCAGTGCTGAATTAGTCAGGGTGGCTGCCGAGTTGGCCAAATGAAGCCGAGGTGGCACAATTCCCAGCGCTTTGATTTGGGAAATGGCGGTTTCAAATCGCTGTTGTTGCTGCTGGACAACGCCTTGATCTGGGTCTTCCGCCGTTGCCAAATGGGAATAGACACTGGCAATGCTGAGATTTGGAAGGCTGTGCACCAACTGAACAAATTCTGCTGCTTCCTGCCAAAGTGTGCCTAAACGTGACATGCCGGTATCCAGCTTCAAGTGAACCGGAAGGGGCGCGTGACGAGTTAATTCCCCATCGTTTCCGAAAAATCAGGGCTTGGCGTGGAGTGCAAAGGGTCGGTTGCAGTTGCCAACGAGCGATCGTCCGAATTTGCTCAGGCATGTGATGGGCCCCCAGGACAAGAATCGGTGCGTCAATGCCTGCTTCTCGCAACTCAATTCCTCAGGAATGGTGGCAACGCCTAACCAAGTAGCCCCTGCCTGCAACGCTGTCTGAGCAACAGTAGTCGCTCCATGTCCATAAGCGTCTGCCTTAACGACTGCCATCAGGTCTGTCTGGTTTGACAGTAGGCTTCTGATTTGCCGGACATTATGGGCGATCGCTGCCGAATTTACCTCAACCCACGCTCTTTCTCGTCGCATCAGTGCAAGACTCGGACTTTGATCCCAGCTCAACATACTTCACCTAACTCCTCATTCACACCACCAGTTAAGCAATCAGCCTTTAGCGATTAGCAATCAGGCTAAGAGAAATAACCTTAACTATAAAGGATCAATAGCAGTCTGGCGCTGAGTTCATTCAGTCCCTCATTACTGGCCTTCTGACTGCATTTAGCCAGGGTTCGCTGAAATCTTTAAATTCTGGTTGTCGCGGTACTGAGGACTGAGGACTGAGGACTGAGTATTAATTCTCTCAGCATTCAGTCTTCAGTAGCTTTAAGACACGTCCTAGCCTCCTATTCACAATGGCTGCTAGCTAACAAGGATCGCTGAAAGAGAAATCTGATAATTCCTGTTAAGGCTTCTTGGGCTTTGGCTCCGGTTCAAGCCGAACCAAATGCAAGCGTCCGTCTTTCACCTGTAGCTGCCAGCCGAGTTTTTCAATTTCCTGCTTCGCTCTTGCCTGGGTCTGTTTATCGTCTACCTGAGCGGCTTGACTATAAATTGTTGCCCAGGATTGAAGGCGAACTGGAACGCTGTTGGGGTCTTTGCGAAGAAAATCGACTACCTGTTGAAAGATTGGAACTAAGCCCTGGTCCGGAGTGTTTTGTGCCCATTTAGCCGCCATTTCATGGGAGCGAATTGAACCGGGAACATCTCCTAGCAGCAATAGCTGGTCCAATCCTTTATAGCGCCAGAGTTGATAGGACTTGGGATCAATGGAGGGAGAAAGAGCTGCAATACCCCGATCTATCATTTGAATTGCCTGGTTAGGTTCACCTAATTGGTAGGAAAGTGTACCGGACAGGAACATGTAAATATCTTCGAAGCGCGGGTCCAGGCGCGTGATGATGTCGAAGTATTCAGGGCTGAGAGAGTAGCCAACTTTTTCTCGTACGGGGTGTCTCCGTAGTATTGAAGAAAGTTGAGAAAGGTCCAGTCCGCAATGACGTTGTTGAACCCAAAGGTAGGAGATTTCTTCAGCAAGTCTAGTCGAATCGCTTCTTGTTTTTCAGCTTGCTTGGGATCAGAGGTCCAAAGGGAAGGGCGGTTAAGTTGAGCCTGCTGCATCAGGATGACACTCGACTAAAGCGATCGCGGCGATCGCCCCTTCGACCAAAAAAAAAAAAGAAAGTCCCCTCAAACAAGATTTCCTGCCGCTCACTGCCATAACTCACCCTACTAACCCATTCCAATCACTCCCTAATTATCCCCAACCGTTCCCTCAATGGGGACTGGATTGAACGAATACCTGGCCTCTCAAACGATCTCAAATTTATTCAGCAAAAGTTAATAATCGGCTTCTAAAAAAGTTAATGGTGTGGCCTCTATCCCAATTCACTAAATTTCGGTTAGATTGTCGAAAAGGTTTTTTGCTTAAGTTTAGCCAGGCTTGGGAGAGGAGTGTACGAATGGGATACCGAACTCACCTGGCAAACTGTCATCTACTACATAGATCGTGATTAAGCCTTCGGGTAAGTTGGGAAGTGTCATGGTTCTGTGAGCACTGGCGATTCTTGCAGTCGCCAATACTGGGCATCAATGTCACTCATCCCATTGCTCATAGTTCCGCCGTTGTTCCCGTACCTATCTTCAATATCAAGCAATCCTCCTACTTCTTCGACCCTCAATGAACCGACTCTCTAAGCGCCCTTCTCTTTTCCACATCGCCCTGTTCACTGGGGCAGTTGTTGCTACCTCTGCGGTTTCCTTTTTGGCCCCGGGATTGGTCGCGTTCGTGCCGCCTTGCAGGACAGCCCTAAAGCCATCGTTGATGAAGCATGGCAGATAGTGAACCGTGAGTATGTTGACGGCAGCTTCAACCATACCGATTGGCAAGCAACCCGGCAGGCGCTGCTTAGCAAGAACTATACGACTAAGGAGCAGGCCTATGCTGCCCTTAAGGCTGCTCTGGAGAAGCTCAATGATCCCTATACCCGATTCATGGACCGCAAGCAGTATGATGCTTTGAGCAACCAGACATCGGGCGAACTATCTGGGGTTGGGATTCGCTTGGAAGTTAGTGACCAAACAAAGACCCTTACCGTGGTTGAGCCTATTGATAACTCGCCAGCCTTCAAAGCTGGTATGCAGTCAGGCGATCGCATTCTCGCAATTAACGGAAAGCCAACCAAGGGAATGACTGTAGACGATGCTTCAACCCTAATTCGTGGAGATATCGGCACCAAGGTCACCCTTGAGGTTGGGCGTGAGGGTAAGGGCAACTTTACCTTGTCGCTCACCCGTGCCCGGATTGAGCTGCCAACGGTCCGCTATTCCCTGAAGCAGGAAGGAAAAGGCCGAATTGGTTACATTCGCTTGAATGAGTTTAGCGCCCATGCAGCCGACCAGATGCGTCGGGCCATTCAGGACTTGACCGCTAAAAATGTGGAAGGATTTGTACTCGATTTGCGGGCAACCCCGGTGGCTTGCTGCAATCCAGTATTGAAATTAGCCGCATGTGGTTAGACAAAGGCGACATCGTCAAAACGGTCGATCGCAAAGGCAACAGCGAAGAGATATCTGCAAATAGTTCTGCTATTACCAAGCTGCCGCTCGTCATTCTGGTAGACGGTAACTCCGCCAGTTCCAGTGAGATCTTGACGGGGGCTTTGAAGGACAACAGACGTGCCACGATCGTTGGTAGTCAAACTTTCGGCAAGGCGCTGGTGCAGTCTGTGCATTCCCTTGCAGACGGGTCAGGGCTGGCAGTAACAATTGCTCACTATTACACACCCAATGGCACTGATATCAGCCATAAAGGCATCGCTCCTGATGTCAAGATCGATCTGACGGATGGCGATCGCCAAAAGTTGTCGTCCAATCCCAAGCTGCTGGCGACAAAGGATGATCCTCAATATGCACGGGCCATCACTGTTCTGGAAAAAGTCGCTGTAGCTCAACCAGCGCCATCTTCCACTACTCAACAGATTAGTACTCGCCAGGAGAAGGGCACAGTAGCTGTACCCTAGTTCATAGGGCTTGCTCTAAAGCCCTTAAATTCTGGTTGAGACAGTATTGAGGACTGAGTGCTGAGAGAGGGTTAATATTCAGCGCTCAGTCTTAATTACCTTTAAAGCACATCCTAATGGAATTACTTCAAAAACCGTTGAAAGCTGTAGAAATGATATGAAATCCGCTTGAATATTTACCGTTCATACGGGCGGGTTTAGCAGAGGAAGACCTTTGTGAAGCAACGGTTAACAGCGCGACCCGCCCCCGCGCAACTCTATCTGCTTAACCGGATTTCATATGGCTCCTGGACCCCTGCTACAAAGCTTTATCCCCTATGGGGTGGTGGTTCGTTCAGTAGTAGCCAGTACATGCCTAGCTGCTGGACTGCCTCAGCAAACTGAACAAAATCAACCGGCTTGCGCACGTAGCTATTGCATCCCAAGCTGTAGCTGTCGAGCAAATCCTGTTCTTCCTCGGATGTCGTCAGCACCACGATCGGGAGAAGTCTCGTTCTTTCATCTGCCCGCACCTGACGCAAAACTTCGATGCCGTCCAGACGAGGCAACTTCAGGTCAAGTAGAATAACGGTCGGCTGAATGGTCGTATCTCGACCTGCATACATGCCTGTGCCAAACAAATAATCCAACGCTTCGACGCCATCATGGACGACTACAATTTCGTTCGTAATGCGGCTTCGGCGTAAGGCTCGAATTGCAAGTGCCTCATCGTCTGGATTGTCTTCTACAAGAAGGATCGATCTCCCATTCATGTTTATACTCTGGGTAAATATTAGATCTTAATAAGATTACAATTTAATAAAAGCAAAAGTCGCTGCCAATCCGCTAAACACTACAGCGTGAAATAGAAGGTAGCTCCGTGCTCTAATTCTCCCTCTGCCCAGATTTGCCCACCGTGGCGATGGATAATCCGTTGAATTGTTGCCAATCCAATACCATTGCCGGGAAATTCCCTCATTGCATGGAGGCGTTGAAAGGGAGCAAAAGTTTCCTAACATAGGCCATCTCAAACCCTGCCCCATCATCCTTTACGAAGTATAAATTGTTACCATCTTTCTGTATTGTAGCTCCAAATTCGATCCGTGCGTAGGGGCGCTTTGAGGTAAATTTCAGGCGTTGTCTAGCAAGTTAACCAACACGACTCTCAGTAATCGTGGATCGCCCGTAACAATTAATCCATCCTGACAACTGAAATCTACGGAGCGGGTTGGGTTCATTTGCTGCAATTCACCTGAAATTGCCCTGGCTAATGCGCTCAAGTCCACCCTTTCTCGACGGAGTTCGCTTCGGGTTACTCTCGACAGGGTAAGCAGATCATCGATCAACTGTCCCATGCGCTGAGTAGCTGCTCGAATTCGCTGAAGATAGTCATTCCCAGTTGAATCGAGGTGATCGGGATAGTCTTCTAGAATGGCCTGACTGAAGCCATCGATGCTGCGTAGGGTGCCCTCAAATCATGCGACACAGAGTAGGCGAATGCTTCTAATTCTTTATTTGCTACCTCCAGTTCGGCATTTCGCTGTTGGAGATCTTGGTTGAGTTGGCGCACCTGTAGTTCTGCCTGCTGGCGTTCTGCAATCTCACGCTGAAGGTTGGCGAAGAGTTCTGCCTGCTGTAGGGCAACCCCTAACTGATTTCCAATCTGAACCAGCAGATCAACCTCTGTAGCGTCCCAGGAGCGGGGACCATCATTTTGATAAACCGCTAATAATCCCCAGAGGGTTTTTCCTGCAAAAATCGGAGCGATCGCGTAGGCTCTCGCCTGAAACTGCTCTAACAACTGGATATGGCATTTGCTGTGGCCGATGGTGTAAATGTCCTCCACGGCAAGTGTCTCATTGTTCCTGTAGCGTCCTCCCTGCGTTTCCTGGAGATGGGTATCCTCCCAAACTTTGGGAACGTCTGGGCTGACCAAGTTTATCCACCCTTCATTTACCGACTCGGAAATAAACTCACCGTTCCAATCGGGAGTGAACCGATAAACAGCAACTCGATCAGCATGAAACAGTTGACGAGCTTCCTGGGTGGTTGTGTCGAGGATGACTTGAATAGGAAGCGGTTTGCGAATGCGATCGACCATATTGGCAATTAACTGCCTGCGCTCTGCCTGTAAGCGCGCTTCATGAATTGAATTAGCCAGTTGCAGCGCAGCACCAAGTTGAGTACCAACCTGCATCAACAAATTAACTTCTAGCTCTTGCCAGCAGCGAGGTTCAGAATTTTGATAAGCGGCCAGCACTCCCCAAGGCTTCCCTGCGACAAAAATCGGCACACTGGCGTAAGCTCTCGCTTCAAACCGCTCAAGCATCTTGATGTAACAATCAGAGAAACCAGCTTTGTAAATATCTTGAACAACAAAGATTTCCCGCGTTTTGAGGCTTTCTCCTCTGGTTTCCTGGAGGTGAGAGTCTGTATAGCTACTGCCTTCAGCTCGTAAATATTTCAGCCTGCAATTGCTGATGTTTTGCCGTAACTCTGGGTTGCCTTCTTGCTCTTCCAGTAATGAGGCCCATTGGTTGCTGACAGACTCGCTGATGAATTCGCCACTCCAATCTGGATTGAACCGATAAACGACAACTCGATCGGCGTTTAGAAACCGACGGACCTCGTGCAGCATTGACCGCAGCGTTTCATCCAGATCAAGCGATTGCTGAATTCGATCGATAATGGCCTGCCCCAGCTTACCAATGACCCGGATAATGCTGCTTTCCCGTTCTAGTAGTTGTTGCGATCGGGCAGCCTGCTCCTGAGCTTGTCTGGTATCTTCCAACTCAGTTACTAGAATTTGCTTTAGATGCTCAAATGCTGCATTATCTCGACAGTATTCGCGTATGGTTGCTAACTGCTCAGTATTCATTTTTAGCGTTGTTTATGTATATGACTCGAGTTTATTATCAAGCGGTAATCTAACTTCAAACGTTGTGCCAACTCCTAGCTGGCTGTTTACAGTGATGCGACCTTTGTGTAGCTGAACCGACTTTTGAACGATCGTAAGACCCAGGCCAGTACCCGGAATTCTACCCACGTTGCTACCTCGATGAAAGGATTCAAACAGATGCGGCTGGTCTACTTCAGGAATACCAATTCCCTGATCTTCAATTTGAAAAATTGCCCAATCGCCGTTAAGAGTTAGCTCAAAGCGAACTATTGAGCCTACTGAGGAATACTTGATAGCGTTCGAGAGCAAATTGGTGAGAATGTGCCGCAGCAGATTTTCATCCATGCAGGCAGAAATGCGTTCTTCTGAACAAATGAACGTGATAGATCGATTGCTATTCGATGCGAGCTGAACTTCTTCTAATAAGTTCTGGCAGAACTGGATGAGGTCTAAATGGGTTGGTTTGAATTCCTGGCGATCGGCTTCTGTCTTCCCTAAAAACAGCACTTCATCGAGTAAGTGGGTCATGTGGTTTGCGGCTGCCTGAATGCGGCTCAGGTATTCCTGCCGTTTTTCTTCACTAGCCGAATGGTAAAAGCGTTCTAGCAATCTGATAGACAGCGTGATGACGCTTAAAGGGGTACGAAATTCATGGGACACCATCGAAACGAATTGAGATTTAAGCTCATTAAGCTCTTTCTCTTTTGGAGGGCTTTTGTGTTTCCTCAACCTGTTTACGTTCAGTAATATCCCGTGCATTGATTACTAAACTACTCACTCCATCAAGTTCTATAAATTGCTTACCTACAGCTTCTAGCGCACGCCAACTCCCATCCTGGTGGCAAAACTGAAATTCCGCAGAAACCGCCCGATCGGGCGTTTGAATGGCTATCGCAAAGGCGTCCAAAATCAAGTCAACGTCGTCTGAATGAATAAATTGAAACGCATTCTTACCGATGAATTCCTCTGGTTGATAACCCAAAACGCGTTTAATGGAGGGACTAACGTATTGAACAATGCCCTTTTGATCGACAACGGCAATAATGTCCAAAGCGTTTTCAATCAAAGAACGAAAACGTTCTTCACTGTCTCGGAGTGCCTGTTCTGCTTCACGTCGTTTAGACCGTTCCTGAGCTTCTCTAAGCTCCCGTTCGATCGCCGGAACGAGGCGCGCTAGATTGCCTTTCATCAAATAGTCGTGGGCACCCGCCTTCATAGCGGCTACGGCAATGTCCTCGCCAATGCTGCCGGATACAATGATAAACGGCAGGTCTAAATTTTTCTCCTGGAGCAATCTTAGAGCATCAGGTGCGCTGAAGTGCGGCATGCTGTAATCCGCAATGACCAAGTCCCAGGACTGCCATTGAAGTGCGGCATCCATCGAGTCCCGCGTGTCTACTCGTTTGAAGGTTAGGGTGTAGCCATTTCGTCGCAATTCTCGAACGATTATAAGGGCATCGTCTTCAGAATCTTCGACTATCAATGCGCGTAGAGTATGGCTCATAAAAATGGGAATAAATGGCCATTTGTACCAGTTTCAATGAAGCAATTTCCAAAGATTAAACCTCATAAAGAATGGAAATGCTTCGCCTGGGAGCAGGAAGCAACGTGTAGAAACCTGGTGGACGTAATGTAAATTCGGTTCAATCCTCCAGAAATACGGTTCTGTAATCCTGCGTAATGAAGAAGTGAAGCCCTAGGGCCTGCTTTAAAGCTCTTTACTTCCGGTTGAGGCGTGCTCAGTGCTGAGGACTGAGAATTAACTCTATCTCAGCACTCAGTCCTCAGTCCCTTTAAAGCATGCCCTAGAATTTTGAGGTACGTGCACAAGTTAGAGAAAGCAAAGTGTAATTTCAACTTTAGTTCTTATCTCTGCTGGAAATTAATAATTATCTACAGATCCTATAGCCGGTTTCAAGGACATAAACCAGGTGGAAAATCGAGAGATAGGGTTAGGTCGGGTGGTTAAGCATTCTGCTGACGCCATCTTGCCCGCATCAGCTTGATCTCATCGTAGCCGTAGACTTCGCCAAGATACTCACGAATGCTTGTGAGGGAATCATCTCCCACTGCTTGAATGGCTTCCAGAATTTTTGCTGCCGCTCAACTTGAACGAGCTTATCGAGGTCGATCGGGTAGCCCGTTTCCAGTAACTCTGCTAAATGACTGATAATCGTGCTGAGACGATACCCACGCCGTTCGGCAATTTCCGCAGGTTTTAGACCTTCCTGGTAAAGTTCGAGGGTTTGGAGTTGGGTAAAAGAGGCTGAAATAGATTCCGGTTCCTTCGGCAAAATTGGACTGTCTTCTAGTTCGTCCTTATCTTGAAGGGGCAATCCCGTTCTTCCCGAAACGCCCGAATTTCATCCAGGAACACATCGCCATACTGGGAGAGCTTGCGGCTACCGACTCCCGAGATTTGAGCAAACTGGGTAAAGGTTTGGGGTTGGAGCTGTGCCATCGATCGCAAACTTGCGTTAGCAAAGACTACGTAAGGTGGCACAAATTGTTCGTCTGCCAGCCGCTTGCGCAGTTTTTGCAGGCGTTCGAGCAGCGCTTCGGCTTCAGCAGTGTTGACATCTGTTGAGAAACGTGTGCCTTCGTCAGCTTTTGTGGAAGTGACCGCGATCGCAACCGTCCGTTGCTTGCGTAGAACCTCCCAACTCAGGTCATTCAGCTTCAAAACAGAATATCCATCGCTGGTCTCGTCTATAAGCTGCTGGTGAATTAGCGATCGCCCCAGCATACGCCATTCTTCAGCGCTTCTGTCCTTCCCAATGCCGTAGGTGGAAAGCTTGTCGTGGCCATTCTTCAACACCCGCTCATTCTTTGAACCACGCAGCACGTCGATTGTGTGCCCCATGCCAAAGGTTTGTCCGCGCTGGGCAAAGCGGGCAATGCACGAGAGGAACTTTTGAGCCTCGATCGTCCAGTCTTCTACAGGTTTAGGATGGCGGCAGTTATCGCAGTTGCCGCAGTCTCCAGAAAACGTTTCGCCAAAGTAGCCAAGCTGAATAATGCGGCGGCATTCGGTGGCTTCTGCATAGTTAATCACCCGTCGCAATTGCTGCTGGGCGATGCGCTGTTCGTCTTCCAGGGGTTCGCCCGTGTTTGGGTCCACCTTTTGACTAATGAGAAATTCTACCGTTTTGATATCGCCCGCACCGTAGTAAAGGGTGCAGTGGGCAGGTTCCCCATCCCGTCCAGAACGGCCCGATTCCTGATAGTAACCTTCGATGTTGCGGGGCAGGTCATAGTGGATAACGAAGCGCACATCGGGTTTGTTAATGCCCATTCAAAGGCGATCGTTGCCACCATTACCTGCACATCATCACGGATAAAGCGGCTCTGGTTTTCAGTACGGGTCTTGTTGTCTAACCCAGCGTGGTAAGGAAGGGCGTGAATCCCATCCTTCTGCAATTTGTAGGTCAGTTCATCCACACGCTTGCGGCTGAGGCAATAAACAATTCCCGAGCCTTTGGCTTGGCGAATCTGCTGAAACATGTCCCTGTAGGAGTTTTTATGCTTTGCCCTGACTTCATAGAAGAGATTGGGACGGTTAAAGCTGGCAATGTGAATCCCCGGACTGCGTAAATCAAGCTGGTGGATAATGTCCTGCCGAACTCGCTCTGTCGCCGTTGCAGTTAAGGCCAAAACGGGCACATCCGGGCAATGTTGCCGCAGTTGAACTAACTGACGATATTCTGGGCGAAAGTCGTGACCCCATTCGGAGACGCAGTGGGCTTCATCAATGGCGATCGCAGAAATGCCTACCCGTTGTCTTACCTGGGGCAAAAATCCCCGCAAAAGTCCTCACTCAACAACCGTTCGGGTGCAACATAGAGCAGCTTAATGCGGCCACCGAGAATTGCCTGCGATCGCTCCCGTACTTCCGCTACTCCCAAGCTGCTGTTAAGAAAGGTTGCCGCGATCCCGTTATCTTGAAGCAACTGCACCTGATCCTGCATCAGAGCAATCAAGGGTGAGACAACAATCATCAAACCGGGCTTCAGCAGAGCAGGCAGTTGAAAGCAAAGGGACTTTCCCCACCTGTGGGCATCACCACCAGCAAATCCCGATTTTGCAGCGCTTCTTGAATAATCTCGCGCTGTCCCAGCCGGAAGCTGTCGTAACCAAAGTAATGCTTTAATGCCTGCTCCAGTAAGGCAGAATCAGTATCAGTCGCGAAGGGAAGGCTGGCTGTCATTGAATTTACTCTGGATGCACTTATTTCAAAGTTCCCTGGAAGTCTAGCGGTTATCTGAATTATTCTGCACGAGGATTCCAAAATTGCAGACCTTTAATAGTCCCTAAGTCTTTGATACTTCCCAGTCCGGGTTGCTTAATTCAATCTAAGAACAAACGTACCACTTTTTGTCCGGGATTATCGTCAGATGAAAGGTACCCTTCGCTATCCAATCCACGATCGCTATATCCTAAACCAAGCCTCGATTTTTGATTTCAACGTTGACTCATGCGACTACTCTGCCTTAGCAACGGCCACGGCGAGGACGCGATCGCCCTTCGCATCCTGCAAGCCCTACAGCAGCAGCCCAACGCACCGACGATCGAAGCATTGCCGATCGTCGGAGAGGGACACGCCTACACCAACGCCGGAATTCCCCTCATTGGTTCCGTTAAAACCATGCCCTCCGGAGGCTTTATCTATATGGATGGGCGGCAGTTGGCCCGAGATATTGGAGGCGGGTTGGTGCAGTTGACATTGGCACAGCTTAAAGCGGTAAGGGCTTGGGCAGCAGGGGAAGAGAGTGCAGGGTGTGGGGTACAAGGTACGGGGTACAGCCAATCAAAACTCAAACCTCAAACCTCAACATTCCTCCTACAGAGACACCACGCGAACAAAATTCTTTCCCCTCACCCCTCACCCCTTACCCTTCGCCCTCACCCTCACCCCTCACTCATCCTCGCTGTTGGCGACATCGTCCCTCTCCTATTCGCCTGGCTCAGCGGTGTGCCCTATGCTTTCGTGGGAACGGCAAAATCAGAGTATTATCTGCGGGATGAAGCGGGATGGTTGCCACGGGAATCATGGTGGAGCGATCGCCTTGAGCGCTGGACAGGCTGTGTTTATCATCCTTGGGAACGTTGGTTAATGAGTCGCCCTAACTGCAAAGCTGTTTTTCCTAGAGACAGCATTACTGCAAAGGTTTTGAAACGTTACAGGGTTCCAGCCTTTAATTTGGGGAATCCAATGATGGATGGACTGGGGAGAGAAAGGATAAAGGATTAAGGATAAAGGATCAAAAGATACTTCAGCCTTTAGCCTTGCTCCTTCATCCTTAACGATCGTTCTCCTCCCTGGTTCACGTCCGCCGGAGGCCTATGCCAACTGGGAGACAATTTTGTTGGCGGTGAACGGTTTGATTGCTAAAACGGAACGTCCTTTGGAATTGCTGGCAGCGATCGCGCCCAGTTTGGATCTGGAAAAATTGCATCAGATTGTTCTGGACTTTCGTTGGCAACGCGTTTCAGAAACTACTTATTCAGTGGGATTAGGAGAAAAGCGAGCAACGCTGGTACTAGCACAAAATCGCTTTGCGGAGTTTCTGCACCAGGCAGATGTGGCGATCGCAATGACCGGAACGGGCGCTGAACAGTTTGCGGGATTGGGTAAACCCGTGATTACCATTGCCGGTAAAGGGCCGCAGTTTACGTCTGCTTTTGCAGAAGCACAAACTCGTCTGTTGGGGCCGTCGGTGAGGCTAGTTGCAGAACCTGCCCAAGTTGCTAGCGCTATTCAATCAATTCTCAGTAATCCCGATCGCCTTCAGCTAATTGCTGACAACGGACACCGACGCATGGGAGAACCCGGAGCCGCCGATCGCATTGCCCAATGCCTGATAGAACGGGTGTATGAGTAACGCTTCGTCGTCAGAATGAAAAGTGGAGAGGCGTCCAATCTGGTTTAGAATACTTCATGCAGGTATCGTCAATAGACTCACGAAGCGCTCAGGCTAATGAGTTGTCGTCTGCTATTTGTTAACAGTGAATGTTGCGCGATCGCGAAGGAATAATCAGCATATGGGCGAAATTTTTAATGTTGCCATTCTAGCTCCCGTTCTCGTCATGATTGGATTGGGCGTAGGGTTTCTAATGCTCAAAATTCAAGGCGGCGAGGAATAACCTTGAGACAGTAGCGGACTTAGTCGTCCCCTTCGTCAAGATGATCCGCTACGTCTTGATAAAGGTTAGGAATGGGGCATTTTCAGGCAGTAAAAGACGTTGTGCCTCTGCTTGCAGTAGCCACCAGTCGCATCGATTGTAATGCTTGACGTTGATACGAAATGGTTGATTCTGTCATTTTACGGCGACAGAAAAATCACATGCGTTAGAGTTCCTGAACTGCCAGTGCAGAAAGAATGCACGATCGATTTGCATCGCTCAACAAGCCAAAAAAATTGCTCATGCTGAGATTTGTCGATTTTAAGAATCTCATCATGAAGCTGGTGCATGTTGCTTGGGTCGATTAAATGGGGAACTGCCCCAGTGGAAATTAGCAGCCAACATCTCCTCCGTGCTGAAATTAGAATTAGTGGGTGCTGGCTTGGAAAAAGATATGACCTCTGTTCAGTAAAGAAATGTTGCTGAATTAAAACAAGTCGTTTACCGGATGTACTAACCGTCTAGCGTCTAGAGCCTGAGAGACGAATACCGACTTTTGTTGCATCTAGAACAGAAGATTTCTGAAAAGTCACCAGGAAAGCCTTTTGCAATCTAAGATCCGTCATTTGGAACGGGATGATAGGGATCATTCGTTCCAATCTAGTACACCCTAAGGGTCGCATTTGCACAAGAATAACTCCAACTCTGATCTGTATTATTTCTGGAGCCATAATCCCTTATCAATGGGGCTTTTGGGTGGCCCGTCCAATGTAGCTCTTGGGTTTCTAAGAAGAATACTGAGAGACCGAGGGAGATTTCTGATAGAATCTTACAAAAAGTTAAGAAACTGACTGCGATTCTCTAATGAGTTTATTAATCATTGGTGCAACAGGCACCTTGGGAAGACAAATAACCCGTCGCGCTTTAGACGAAGGATACCAGGTCCGTTGTCTGGTTCGCAGTTTCAAGAAAGCAGCATTTCTCAAAGAATGGGGAGCAGAGTTGGTCCCTGGGGATCTCTGTGAAGCGGAGAGCCTGAAGTCTGCCTTCGAAGGCGTCACAGCAGTAATTGATGCGGCAACAACACGCCCGACCGACTCCCACAGCATCAAACAAGTGGACTGGGATGGAAAGGTCAATCTTGATTCAGGCGGCTAAGGCCGCCAATGTAGAACGCTTCATTTTCTTCTCAATTTTGGATGCCGAGAGGTACCCCAATGTTCCGTTAATGGAAATTAAGCGTTGTACTGAAGAATTTTGAAAGAATCGGGTCTAAATTATACGATTTTGCGTCCCTGTGGGTTTATGCAGGGATTGATTGGTCAGTATGCCATCCCTATCCTTGAGGGGCAGGCGGTCTGGGTAATGGGAAACACCTCTCCGACTGCCTATATGGATACGCAGGATATTGCTAAATTTGCGATTCGTGCTTTGAAAGTTCCAGAAACCGGGAAGAAGTCTTTTCCGGTAGTCGGATCCCGAGCATGGGGAGCTTACGAGATTATTCGCTTGTGTGAACGTTTATCTGGACGCGAAGCAAAGGTGTCACGAATGCCGATCGGCTTGCTGAGGGGAGTCCGTCGCGCAACCCGATTTTTCCAGTGGACCTGGAATGTTTCGGATCGGTTGGCCTTTGCGGAAGTAGTTGGTACGGGTAAACCGCTAAATGCTTCAATGGACGATGTCTACACCACCTTTGGCCTCGATCCTAACGAGACAACTACCCTAGAAGCTTATATGCAAGATTACTTCAGCCGGATTCTAAAGAAACTGAAGGAGCTAGATTACGAAAAAGCAAAGGCTAAGGAAAAGAAAAAGAGAACCTACCCTCGGTTTTAGTTAACGCTATAGTTACGTTTTTCCTGGGCTGTTTATAAATTTGAGTAGGTTGGCTGAGGCTGTTGAATAAGCACGACCTCGTTAAGGATTTGCTCAGCGAAACTGCCCAAAATGGTATAGTCCCTATTACTTTCATTCATTTCCTGCTGGACATTTGCTGTGCCTAAAGCTGGCATCATTTTTAATGATGAAAAACCCATTGCTTGTCGGACTGCTGAAGAAGTCAAGGACAAGCTAATTGACCGTGGTTGGGAAGTGTGCCTGGCAACCGGAGTGGGGGATCCTGGGCTACTCCAGTCCAGAGCGGCCGGTGTGTCACACACCCATTCATCATCTCAATCCGCCGGGGTTTGACATTGACATGACGTTTGCGATCGTCTTGGGGGCGATGGTACCGTTCTCTCTGCCTTTCGTCAGGTTGCTCCCTATGGCATCCCTTTGCTGACAATTAATACTGGCCATATGGGGTTTTTAACAGAAACCTACTTAAACCAGTTACCGCAAGCGATCGATGCCGTTTTGTCAAATAGCTACGAGATTGAAGAACGGGCAATGCTGACGGTTCGGGTCGTACGGGATGGGGAAATGCTTTGGGAAGCGCTTTGCCTGAACGAGATGGTGATCCATCGAGAGCCGCTTACCAGCATGTGCCACTTCGAAGTCGAAATTGGCCAACATGCCCCTGTCGATATTGCAGCAGACGGGGTAATTATCTCGACACCCACTGGCTCAACGGCCTATTCTCTGTCAGCAGGTGGTCCCGTTGTTACTCCGGGCGTTCCCGTCTTGCAGCTAGTGCCCATCTGTCCCCATTCCCTCGCTTCCCGAGCGTTGGTGTTTGCGGACACTGAACCAGTCGTTATTTTCCTGCAAATCTCAACCGCTTAGTCATGGTAGTTGATGGGAATGGGGGTGCTACGTTTTGCCTGACGACCAGGTCCATATTCGAAAATCACCCTACACGGCTCGCTTTATTCGGTTAGGCCCGCACGAGTATTTCCGAATTCTACGTGAAAAACTCGGTTGGGGACTACCTCACATTGCAAAACCAGCCTCAGTCGAATTGCCCTAGGTTCTGTTTTAAAGCTTTGAAATTCTGGTTTTGATAGTGCTGAGTGCTGAGTGCTGAGGACTGAGTTTTCGCTTTTTCTCAACCCTCAGTCCTCGGTCCTCATTACCCTTAAAGCACGGTACGCCTATTTTGATAGGTTGAAAACTCCTCAAAACCAATGAGGTGGACTACTAGGGATGGGATTGAACAAGATTGTTATAGGTTGAGCACAAAATTTTTTGACGTGCTAAAACTGGAAAGGATAAACTAGGAATTAATACCTAGTCCCCTGGCTTTCTCTTCTATGAATCAAACGCTTACTGAACCCATTCCCCGTGTGCTGCTTGTTGAAACCGATGAAACGCTTGCAAGTCACGTCAGCCTTGACTTGAAGGAATCGGGCTATGACACGCTGGTTGCGCAGGATGCGGTTGCAGGATTGCATCAGGCTGCGGAAGCACAACCAGCATTAATTGTTGTGGACCGGATGCTTGCTGGGGAATCTGGTTTGTGGTTTTGTAATCGGTTGCGATCGCAGGGAAACCGAAACCCGTATTGATGCTAATGGCCCGCGACACGGTAGACGATCGGATTGCATGTCTGGAAGCCGGAGCAGACGATTATTTTCTGAAACCCTACAGAACTGATGATTTTCTAAGGCTAGTGCGGCTGTACCTGCAACCCGACAGTCCAAGCAGTGAGAAGCTCAGGTTTGGAGATTTGATGTTGGATTTAGCGACTCGCCGTGCGCTTAGAAATGGGCGAGTTATTGATCTGACCATGAAAGAATTTGAACTGCTCAAATATTTGATGGAACATCCCCGCGAAGTGCTGACCCGTGAACAAATTCTTGAAAACGTTTGGGGATATGACTTCGTAGGAGAGTCAAACGTTATTGAGGTATATATCCGCTATCTGCGTCTCAAAATTGAGGATGAAGGAGAGAAGCGCCTCATTCAGACCGTTCGCGGTGTGGGATATGTGCTCCGAGAAGCTTAGGCCATTTCCAGAAAAATGAATACCCGTAAATCGTAGGGAACCAGCATTCGGACAACGACTTTTGCAATAGGTTACAGATTATCTGCCGAATGCTAAGCCGGTACAAATGTATTATCTTTCTCGGAAATCTTCTTAAGACATAAATCGAACGCTCAAAATAGATTTTGAGTCTTCCAGATAGCGTGTATAACAATTAGAGCCAAAGGGCATCTGGTAAAGGTGTTGTAGCGCAACTCCCACTTATCTAGGTGTCAGTGCTTTATTTGGACTATTACCATCTGGTCCTTTCATCTACCACTATCTAGTACCTAACAAAATGTCCTCAAGATTGTCCTCCGGACTGTCCAACGGACATGCTAAACTAATAGAAGAATGTTGAAAGACTGGAGGGTTCAGGGAGAAACAGCCCCCACTGGTGGGTAAGCTCCTGCTGGCGGACAAATGCCAGAGCGACTAACAGTCCATCACCCCAAAGATTGAGGTGATGCCAGTGCTATCACCAACATCACCTAAAGAAACAAAAACGAACACTAGATCTATACAAGCCAGCCGCCCGCTGGCTTTTTTTTATTTTACAGGTTTAGACACTCTCCAGGCTACCTCTCCTTGCGATCGATACCCTGCTTTTGTAAACACAAAGCCAGCTTCTGAGAAACTGTCGCCATATTGCCGAAGTTCCGAAGGCGGTAGGTCAAGCAGGTTTGCTACTTCTGATGTTCGAAGCAGCCAGCCTTTTGAGCGGCCTGTTCCAGAAAGTCGTAGTAACCAAGCGGATTTGGCTCTGGAGTTGGAGGTTGAAACCTAGCAGCAACTTCGGAAACGATCGCAGTAATTATCCCAAACATTTCCGATGGTGCAGCAGACAGTCCGGAGGACAGTTCTGGAGACTCTTCTGCTTTCTGGATTCCCCGCATTTCTCGAAATTCTGCCGCTGTTCCTCCCCGTTGAATAAATTCATGGAGTTCGTCCAACAGCCTTAACTGCTCAGAGTTGACAAATGCTTTGTTTCCAATTTTTCGGTTTGAATCCCAAGGGCTTTTATCCGTTCATAAACCGCACTCCTAGCCAGGTTATATCGATCGGATAGCTGATTAACCTGAAGTCTATCAATCTCCCCATTACTCATACTCCTATCCTCTGGACTGTCCTCAGGATAATCCTTAATGTTGCTTATCCTACTATCCTCTGGTCTGTCCTGAGGATATCCATCAACAATATAAATTTGTGCAGCTTGGACAGGAGCGATTGGAAATGTGTAGGGTGTGAATGGCTTCGATCGCTCATCACCGTATTTTTGGAGGGCAGTATGTTCATCTGCATCATTGCAGACTATGGTACAGGGGATCCGGCATTTGCTGAAGTGACCCAACGGTTTCTATCTGCGTTTCCCAATGCCCACATTCAGACCCTTTCAGTTCCGCCCTTTAGCACACTGGCAACGGGTTTTGGATTGCTCAACTGGGCTTAAACCCTGGCCCTGACGATCGCCTGATTTATCACAATTGCGCTCCCCGACAGGATGACCCCGAAGCCCGACAGGACAATGAAGGAGAAGGATTGACGTATGCTCTCCTGCAAAATGGGGTGAAAGTAGTTGGGGTGAATGCAGGCTATACGCTTTCCTTCATCAAGGAATACGCTGAAGAATTACGGACAGTTAACGTTTCGCGGGGTGGATCACAGTTCCGTTCCCGAGATGTGTTTCCTCCTGCGGCAACTGCCATATTGCGTGGAGATTCAAGCATTTTAGGAAACAGCCTAACGGTGGGACAAATTCCGGATGTACCCCATGATCGCATCGCCTGGATTGATGGCTATGGCAACATCAAAACAACCATCCCGGCCCACACTCTTCATTTAAAACCAGAAGCCAAAATAGTGATTCGGATTGGGGATGTGGTCAGTGATGCGGTGTATTCCGACGGTAGTTTCAAGGTACCTGAAGGAACCCTCGCATTTGCTCCAGGCAGTTCCGGTTGGTTGCCTCCCAGACAAACAGAGCCAGTTCGCTGGATGGAACTTTTTCTGCGGGGCGGAAGCGCATGGGAACGGTTTGGCAGACCTCGTGTGAATCAACGGGTTACGCAGATTGCTTAGGGTCTACTTTAAGAACTCCAAATGCGGGTTTGGATAGTGCTGAGTGCTAAGTGCTCAGCACTGAGTATTCGTTAGGGCAATTTATTGGCTGAATCCCTTTGTTATCCGTTGTTCCGTCCCTGACACCTGATACCTAATGCCTGACACCTGCTATGAAATGTGCGAAGGTATTAATCAGGAGTTAGCGCATACAGGTCCTTGCCCCGACCAAGGGCAAATCGGACTGAGTGGGAAATGTCTTTACTGGATTGGGTGACAAAAACCAACAGCGCTAGAAATGCCAAACTGCTGGCTAGCGCAAATAGCCCCCGATAACCGATCTGATCGGCAAAAAAGCCCAGAATTGGACTGACGATCGCCATTCCCAGATCAAATCCGGCCATGCACAACCCAAAACCCGACCCCGTTCATCCGGTCGGGAGCGATCGGCAATCAGCGCAATCACCATCGGCAGCAAAATTCCGGCCCCTGTTCCTTCCATGACGCCTGCGATGAGAAAGTAGGCTGGTTCGTGGGCCATCCAAGTAGCTAACATTGCTGCGGCATAGAGTCCCAGGCCAATCGTGATAAATGGCCCACGTCCAATGCGATCGGAGGCGCGTCCGGTAAGGAATCGCACCCCAAAGCTCGAAATCGCTCCAGCGGTGTAAAATAATCCCGCGTTAAAGTCTATGCGCGTCTCTTGAATGAATAGGGGCAGAAACGTTGCCAGCGTGCCAAAGGCAAGCCCGATCATCAACATAACGAATGTCGGAACCCGTAACCGGGGACTGACCAGCATTCGCCAGAACGGTTGATCAACGGACCGTTTGGGGACTGACTGTTTTGTTTGTGTCGATGCTGGTTTTACCTGAAACGCGCAAATCAACCCTACAAGACCGATTCCGGCTGACATCAAAAACAGGGGACCATATCCAGCCCACGCTTGCAGAAAGCCGCCTAACGCAGGGCCGATCGCAGTGCCGACGGGATTCACTAGACTCATATAACCGATGAGTTCCCCTTATTCTGCGGTGGTGAAAGGTCTACCACCAGCGCACTAAAGGCTGTTGTAAAGGCCGCAATGCTCAACCCGTGAAATGCCCGAATCGCGACCAAAAGCGGAATTGATTGGGTGAATAGGTAACCGAGTGGGCGATCGCCACCACGGCTAGCCCGATAATCAGGACAAGCTTCCGTCCTCGACAGTCTGCCAAACGACCCATCCAGGGCCGAAACAGAACCAACCCCACGGCAAACGCTCCCATAACAATCCCGACTTGATGATTGCTCGCACCTACATGCTTGACATAAAGAGATAGTGTCGGCAGTAAGGCGGCCATACTCGACCAGAAAAGCAGCCCAGCGATGAACAAACTCAATAAATTACGCCGCAGGGATAGCTCAAACGTACTAAAAAGGTTCAACGATCGCATCCTCGTAAAAAACCACAAAGGGAACTGCATATGGGCAAAGTTCACTCTTCTATAATGAAGTTCTCTTAATAATCTGGCCGCAAAGTAAAAAGAGATTCAGACCTCCGTAGCGTACCCAAATAAAAAAAGTCAGAGCCGATAGTAAGCTCTGACAGGACACAAATACGGTATTACGGTATGAAATAGATTTTCTAGTGCGCTTGACGGGAAATTAGCTTCTCAAACGTTGCCTGCGTCTGATGCAGCAACTGCTCTCGGCTGTCCGCAGTTTCGGTAAGAGTAGGAACTAGATTGCGAGCTTGTAACGTCATGTGGAGCTGAAGATGAGCAACGTACTCGCTGAAATCTTCCCGGCAAGAAGGATTGAGAGATTGACGTAGACGCGAATCCAACTGTGTTCTCCTTTTCCTAACTCTGAACTATGAACCAACGTAAATGAAAGTATCACGCAGTGTGATACGCTTTTGGCTTTGCAACGAAGTTTAACCTTTTGAGTGTTTACTGTTGCGAAGTTTTAAGCCCTTATGGGATGCCCCCTGCTACTAGCGTATCTCTCAAAGTAACTAGACGGTCCCTTACCAAAACCGTTTACGCCAGATTTTCAGCTTTGGTTCCTAATTGTTCCATCCATGAATACACTTATGCTATGCTCATATACTGCGGACGCATAGCTCAGTTGGTTAGAGCACTACGTTGACATCGTAGGGGTCACTGGTTCGAAGCTCAGTTGTGTCGTGCGATGCGAAAGTCACTCTTTCGCAGTGGAGATTTAATCTCCTGGGCTAGTGTCTCAAGCCCATCCTCATTTCTTCCATGCGTATCTGGAAACGGATGCGTGTGAAGCGAAGATAAAAGCCTAAGGAAGTACCCTAATCACAAGGAGAAACCGGGCAAGAGGAAGACTAATATGGTCAACGAAAGTTAATCCTCGTTTTACGCCTCGTTAAGGAGTAAGTAACTCGAAAGTGGTTGACACGAGCCAGTTGATGCAAAGTGGGTAACATATCTTAAAGTGGTGCCCTAGAAAGTTCGGTTGACACACTGAACCAGCGAGACACCAACATTGCATCCGGGGTAGAGGGGAGACCTAAGTTAGTCATATCTGCAAGGAGTGAAACGCAGTAACCCTCATATGGTCTGAATGGACGATTAGCTCAGTTGGTTAGAGCACTACCTTGACATGGTAGGGGTCACTGGTTCGAGTCCAGTATCGTCCATAGATTAAAAATCAATCAGAAGGCGACTCGTAAGGGTCGCTTTGCTGTAGGAGGGAAGGGATGTCTCTAGAAGCGAATGCTATCAACCGAAAGGGAAGAGGAAACAGGACTAGTCCCTGATAACTCGATAGATAAGGTAATACCTAATCCGAAAGGATGCAGACGAGAGACAGGTGTTTTATACGATGTTCGTGGTTGAGACTACGAACCTGCTGGGAAAAGTTTGGAGGCAGCAATGTCTAACGTAACCACAGGGACGGATTGGACTTCAGTCAATTGGCAGAAGGTCAACAAAACCGTTACTAATCTCAGACAACGTATCTATCGTGCAGCTAAACAGAGCGACCTCAAAAGGGTGCGCTCACTTCAACGATTGATGTTGCGAAGCTATTCAAACCGTTTACTAGCGGTAAGAAGAGTAACTCAACTAAATGCTGGTAAAAACACTCCAGGGGTGGATAAGCTTACCATCAAGACTTCTGAGGCTAGAGGCAAACTTACTGACGATCTGAGGAAGTATGAAATATGGAAAGCCCAACCAGTCCTTAGAGTGTACATTCCAAAAGCAAATGGGAAAAAACGCCCACTAGGAATACCAGTCATGACCGACCGAGCAATACAATCGATGGTCAAGAATGCACTTGAACCTTTTGGGAATCCAAGTTTGAGGGATCAAGTTACGGTTTCCGACCAGGGCGAAGCTGCCATGACGCGATTGAGGCAATATTCAATTCTGCAAAAGGTGATACCCGAAGCAAAAGAAAATATGTCTTAGACGCAGATATAAAGGGAGCCTTTGATAACATCAGCCACGAATACTTGCTAGAAACAATTGGTAATTTCCCAGCAAGGGAGCTTATCAAACAATGGTTAAAGGCAGGATATGTGGAATTGGGGGAACTTCACTTGGTTAACAGTGGAACACCTCAAGGTGGTGTAATCAGCCCATTGCTTGCCAACGTTGCGCTTCATGGAATGGAGGAAGCACTCAGCATCAGATGGCGATATAGACGAGACAGAGATGTTTTCGAGCTACAAAGCCGAAGAGCTATGGTGAGATATGCGGATGATTTTGTAGTATTCACAGAATCAAAGGAAGACGCCGAAGAGTGTCAAAGAATCCTAACAGAATGGTTGGCAAAAGAGGTTTACAATTCTCAGAAGAGAAAACTCGAATTGTTAGCCTAGACGAAGGATTCGACTTTCTAGGGTTCAATGTTAAGCGCTACGAAGTCAGGGACCGACGATCAAATCGTAAGCTTTTGATAAAGCCAAGCAAAGAATCTGTACAAAAATTCAGAGATAATCTGAAAAAGGTATGGAAAGGATTGGTTGGTCACAATGTTGCTAGTGTGATCAGAACACTCAACCCCAAAATACGGGGATGGGGAAACTACTTCAAACCGGGAGTTTCAGCGGAGGTCTTCTATAGCCTAGACGCATGGATGTTTACTAGATGCTTACGCTGGGCAAGAAGGACTCACCGTAATAAGAGTCTCAGATGGATACGGCATAAGTATTTCAATACTGAGATTAGGAAGGGTAGTCAGTCATACGGATCTCTTAGAGATAAGAAGAACGGATACGAGCTACTCAACCTAAGCTCAGTAAAGATACAAAGACATCTCATGGTAAAAGGAACGCATTCGCCAGACAATCCTGAGCTGAATGACTACTGGAAGGCTAGAAGAAGTAAGGAAATAAAGGCACTGCCCAAGGGTAAACAGATCCTAGCCACAAGGCAACAGGGAAAATGTCTGATATGTGGAGAATGGCTGCTCAATGATGAGGAGTTACACACACATCACAAAATACCTAAAAGCAGGGGAGGTAGTGACAAATACGATAATTTGGAACTAGTTCACCTCTACTGCCACCAGCAAATTCATTTGAAGAAGGTTTAGATGGCTCATAGAATGCTTGAGCCGTGTGCAGCGAAAGTTGCATGCACGGTTCTTAGGGGAGGGGTTGCAGCGATGCAGCCTCCTTACCCGACCATTAAGTTTTTGGGTTATACCCAAATCGTAATGATTCTGCAGCTGTTAACGATGGCGGCTAACGCCGCACATCCTTACCTTTTAGGTCCACCAAGTTTTTGTACAGTGGCAAAGAGATTCAACCGCCTTATTCCAGGGGTTGTTTTCTGCTTTACCAAAAGACTGTGAAGGTATGTTGCATAAAGGGTAGATGCTAAAAGTCGGCATTTAGTCGATGATTCACGGCAATACCTCCGAGAGTATTGTTATGGACAAGAACGATGGTTTCCTCATAGCTCTGTTCATTCAATTAATCAGGGCTATTTCATTCTAGACGAGGTAGACAATCCGATAAGCTGAGGCTTAATCCGTTACTGCCGTTCAACCATGAGCACCCTTGCGATTGTGGAAGCTTTTGCTCACTTGCCTGACCCCCGACGAGGAGCCGGACAACGGCACAATCAAGCCCTGTGTCTAGCATTGTTCACCTTAGCAGTGGCAGCAGGATGTCGAGGGTTTCTAGCCATTGGAGATTGGCTCAACGCTTATCACGATGAATTAGTAGGGTTGTTTGACCCAGCTAAAGGACGTTTACCCTCCTACAGCACGATTCGCCGAGTGCTGCTCAACGTAGATTATCAACAGTATTCAGCTTGTTTAGCCAAGTTTTTTGAGATTAGTCCTCGTGCGGGTGAGATGGTAGCTGTCGATGGCAAACGATGGCGTGGCTCCTATCAACTGGTATCGGAGCATTCAACCACTGAGCCGCATCCAGCGATTCAACTGGTGAGTGTGTATTTGGTTGAACGGGGTTTGATTCTTGAACCCTACGAGGTTGAGCATAAGAGCAATGAGATCAAGGTGTTGCCCCAGTTAGTCAAACAGTTCGCTTGCAATGGAGTGGTGTTTGCTTTTGATGCGATCAACACCCAAAAAAAGTTGCACCTCAATTGTTGAGAGTCACAATCACTATCTAGGAGCACTCAAAGGCAACCAATCTGGGCTGCTCAAAGAGGTCAAGGCGAACTTTCAAGTGGAAGACACTTACACAGAATTTAGCAAAGGTCATGGACGCATAGAGGAACGAATAGTTGAAATTTGTCAAACTCTTGATGATATTCGTCCTTGGGCAGGACTATGCACCTTGATTCGCGTGAGGGCTACTCGTACCTTGCTGAAAGGAGAGTATGAAATTGTGGGTAAAACCGAGATACGCTATTACATTTCCTCGTTGCGTGAAACTGCGTGTCAGTTTGCTCACCGAATTCGCTCATATTGGGGTGTGGAAAACAAAGTGCATTATGTGCGAGATGTGACGCAAGCTGAGGATGCTTGTAGAATCCGGATAGTTCCCTTGCCTCAGATATGGGCAATTGCTCGAAATCTGGCACTCAATCTCTATCGGGACTTGGGCTTTAACAATATGGCTCAAGCCCAACGTCGTTGCGGTTTCAGCTTGAAGCAACTCAAATCAATCTTTAGAATGAAATAGCCCTGACTACCTACCACCTGTTCTAACTTAAACTCCTTAAATCTCTTTAAGAGGTTTTGGTTGACCGTAATAGCTAGCAATAATGGCAAACATTAGCCACCAAAGCGTGTTCACCTGAGGGCGGTAGAGTACGGTGTCAAACATGCCGTGACTAATCATTCCTAACAAACTGGCGATCGCGGCCATTAGCCAAAAGCCTTCTCGACTTCGCAGTTGCCGCAAACGTTGAAACTGTCTCCAGCCCAGGCTAAATGTCACCAGCAACAGCCAAAGGAAGCACGTCAGACCGATAATTCCCGCTTCTACCGCAACCTCCAAAATAATCGAGTAGGCGCTGAGGGCAGAAAACCGGCTCGCTGGAAGATGGGATAGATCTGGTTAAACGCCACATTTCCAGGACCAATGCCCAGAATCGGTCGGGCTTTGATCATATTAATGACGGCGTACCAAACGTTAATTCGAAAGTTGTTGCTGCTGTCACCCCGACCAACAAAGATGCTGCTAGCCCGATCGCGCAACGTTGGGACTGCCAGAACCGCTAGAACTAGAAGCCCTAAAACCGTTCCCGCCGCGATCGGCACCGCCCAGATTCGCCAAAATTTTGGCCACGAAACATTCCACCACTGGACCAGCAGCAACGCCAGCACAAACACAGAAACCACTAAGCCAATCCATCCCCCTCGGCTAAAGGTCAGCACCAGACAGGCAACATTCACTGCCGTCATGGTCAGAGCAAGGAGTTTGGGAGCCATCGTTGCCACGCAAATATAGCGGCAATGCTGAGACAAACCGCTGGAACCAGATAGGCCGCCAGCAGGTTAGGATTTCCCAAATAGCTATAAACCCGAGTCGTTTTTGAAAGGGGAGACTCCGGATCGACCCAGGTTGCCAGCGCAGCAGCACCAGAAAACCACTGCTGCAAGCCATAGGCACTCACTGCAAGAGCTGTCAGCAAATAAACTGCGATTACAAAGGAACGGATGCGGGGCGATCGCAAGACCCGTGCCATCAGCGCAAACAGAATCAGGTAAAGCGTGAGCTTGCCCAAACCCACCAGCGCTGCTTTTTCACTGGAGACAATCCGGTTGCCACAACCGAGATTCCCCAGTAAAGCAGAACAAGCACGTGAATGGGAGTCGTTAATGGCAGTGGGGAAGGGGCTAGGCTGCGTGCAACAGACTCAAAGGAGGTTTCTTGCCCATTGCCTCTTACCGCTTGTTCATCCTCCTCCACCTCATCCGATAGCGTCAGCAACAGCCAAAACCCCGCACAGGCAATAAGCAACACCCCTAACGTATTCTTGCTGTCCGACACAAAGGGCGCGATCGCAAACACCAAACCCACTAACCCTGCCCCAATCACATCGCCCCATTCCATCATGAAGCTGCTCTTACGCCAGCGTCGCAGTGGACTGAGCAATCGATGCAAAATGCTAGCAGCACGCCAATGGTAAAACGGCAAATTGGAGAGCGTTAAAGTTTGCCAGAACGAATTCATAGGGCGATCGCGACTCATGGGTTCCTGGCTCATTTTAGAAGAAGGTCTGCACTTTACCACACTCAAGAAGGGGAAGTAGGGATCAGGGGTCGGGGATCAGGGGTCAGGTGGTAGGGAATAGGTGGTAGGTGGCAGGGGACAGATTCGAGAATAGTGTAGAAACTACCGGAAACGATTAAGTGCGAGCCGTATCTAAATGAAAGGATAAAATGCTTAGAGCGGAGATGGACAGTGAGCAGTAAACAGTAGATAGTCAACAGCTAAACACACTCGAATCTCTGACCCTGACCCCTTGACCCCTGACCCCTACCACCTATCACCTACCACACACCCATGACCCGACTCAAACGATGGGAGTCCCCCCGCAGAGAGGGACGAAACGACAAAGGCAAAGGTGGCTCAGCCCGCCAGCGCCAACACCGCAAGCAGCTTCAAGCACTGCGAAAGAAACTCAAGGACCAATCCAGTAACCAGAATTATTCCGGGGAAGCCAAACAGCTTCCCTATTTTTTTGCTTTCCCACTCCCGAACGCCCCAAACCGCATAAACCGAATGCGTTCCTGCAATGGAGGGTGATTGTTCTGTGTTACCCTAGAGAAGTTGTCTAAAATACCGCACATTCAGGATTTCGGGTGTTTCCAAGAGTTGCTATCGGTCTAGAAAGAGCTTCAAAAGCTGAATGCTGATAGCAAAACCCTTTAGGGAAATACGCCTGGATGGAGGATTAACCCGAAAGGAGAAAAGCAAATATGCCAGTTGTTTCGTTGGCTCAACTGTTAGAGTCAGGAGTTCACTTTGGGCACCAGACCCGACGGTGGAACCCCAAAATGGATCCCTACATTTTCACATCTAGAAATGGGGTCCACATCATTGACTTGGTGCAAACCGCCAAGCTGATGGATGAAGCCTACAACTACGTTCGCAATGCGTCAGAACAGGGCAAACGTTTCTTGTTTATCGGCACGAAGCGCCAGGCAGCAGGAATCATTGCTCAAGAAGCGTCCCGCTGTGGTGCTTACTATGTAAACCAGCGCTGGTTAGGTGGAATGCTGACAAACTGGGTCACAATTAAGACCCGGGTTGAACGGCTGAAAGAATTGGAGCGACGGGAAGAAACTGGTGCGCTAGATCTGCTGCCTAAGAAGGAAGCGTCTGTGTTGCGGCGAGAGTTAGAGAAGCTGCAAAAGTACCTGGGTGGCATCAAGTCGATGCGGAAAGTGCCCGACATCGTGGTTATTGTTGACCAGCGACGTGAGTATAACGCTGTTCAGGAGTGCCAAAAGTTAGCGATTCCGATCGTCTCCCTATTAGATACCAACTGTGATCCAGATCTGGTCGATGTTCCAATTCCTGCAAATGACGATGCTATCCGGTCAATTAAGCTAATAGTGGGCAGGTTGGCAGATGCGATCTATGAAGGTCGGCACGGTCAGCTTGAGGTCGAAGACGACTACGAAGATTACGACGGTGGGGAAGAAGAGTTCGATTACGAAGACAACGACACCTCGTTCATCCCAGAGGATGAGGAAGAGTCGGAAGAGTAACGGGCCTAGTGTTGAGTTTTAAGTTTTGAGTGATGAGGTTTGAGTTGAATCAGACCGTAACTCAAAACTTAAAGCTTAAAACTCAAAATTATTTTGGAGCAGGAACTAAGGGACATGGCGGAAATTACAGCAAAATTGGTGAGTGAACTGCGCCAAAAACAGGCGCAGGCATGATGGACTGCAAGAAAGCCCTTCAAGAAAACGATGGGGATCTTGAGAAAGCGAGTGAATGGCTTCGCAAAAAAGGTATTGCTTCTGCCGGAAAGAAAGAAGGCAAAACAGCCGCCGAGGGCTTAATCGACAGCTACATTCATACAGGTAGCCGGGTCGGTGTACTGGTAGAAGTGAACTGTCAAACAGACTTTGTAGCCCGGAATGAAGCCTTCAAGAAACTGGTACGGGATATTGCGAAGCAAGTTGTCGCCAGTACCCAGGTTGAGTACGTGAAGGTTGCAGATATCCCAGCCGAGATCGTTGCAAAGGAAAAAGCGATCGAAATGGGCAAGGATGACCTTGCAGGTAAGCCAGACAATATCAAAGAGAAAATCGTTCAAGGACGCATTGATAAGCGTCTGAAAGAGCTGTGTTTGCTGGACCAGCCCTACATCCGCGACCAAAACATCACGGTAGAAGAACTGGTTAAGCAGAACATTGCCCAGTTGGGAGAAAATATCCAGGTTCGCCGCTTCGTCCGGTTTGTGCTGGGTGAAGGCATCGAGAAAGAGGAATCTGACTTTGCCGCTGAAGTTGCAGCCCAAATAGGTACTGCTCCAGCAGGTGAAGCTCCAGCAAGCGAACCAGCTAAAGAGCCTGAGGCGCAAGCTGAGGCAAAAACTGAGGAGAAGAAAGAATCCAAGAAGGATGGCAAGAAAGACGGTAAGAAGAAGAAATAACACGCTTCTCTACCGATCGATACACATCATCTTCACCTCCAACTCCCTAGTTCTCATCAAACCTTAGGAGATGGGAACAGATACAAACTGGCAAGTGGCTCAGGGGTCGTCTTTAGGCGGCCCTTGTTGTCGTTAGATAGAGGTGTACCTGATTCAGGTAGATTAGATTAGGGTGCGTCCTCTTTTGTCTCGAAAAGGTCTTGAGATGATTACTGCAATTACTGTACTGGTGGCGTTAGGTTTTCTGGGGTGGGGATTTTATCGAGCAAAACCCTTTGGAAAACTAGGAATATTAGCCTGGTCGCAGTCAGTAGTGTTGATGGCTCCCTGGCTTATTTTTTTAGCTTGGCCGCTACCGGTATTTATCTCAACCTGGTCAGTGTGTTGTTCCTATTTGTCCTGTCAACAGGGTTGTATATCTTCTTAGGTAATCGGTTAAGGGCATTAGGGCAGGAAACGCTCTCCCGACGAGTTTCGACCATTGCTCAAGAGACTGACCAAGCAGACGAAAAGCCTGTAGAAGCACTCAGCAGCAATTACACATCAACGGGGAACCCCAACCAGAGGTCAGCTCCAAGGAACCAGAGATTGTTCCTATTCCAGCAGACGACTTGCGGGCAATCCAAAGCATTTTTGGAATTGACACGTTTTTGCGACAGAGACGATTCCCTATCAGGAGGGGGCCGTTTTTCGGGGAAATTTGCGCGGTGACCCGGAGGAGGCTTACACGCGTTTAGCAGACAATTTGCAGACGCAGGTGGGCGATCGCTACCGTCTCTTTTTGGTTGAAGGTCAGGACAGTAAACCTGTGGTCATTGTGTTGCCCAGCAGTCGGGATCCAAAACCCATGACCTTAACTCAAAAGATTGTGGCAGTGCTGCTGCTGGGGGCACGCTCGCAACCTGCCTTGAAAGCGGTGGTCTGATGCGGGGCTTCGATTTCTTCAGCACCCCAAATCGGTATCCAGAGGTGCTCCCGTTGGCGATCGGGATTTTGTTTATTCTCACCGCCCATGAATTGGGTCATTGGTTGCTAGCACGTCGTTACCAGGTTCGCCTCAGCCTTCCCTTCCTGATTCCCACCTGGCAGATTGGCTCGTTTGGTGCGTTGACCCGGTTTGAGTCCCTGTTATCAAACCGAACCGTTTTGTTTGACATTTCCTTTGCGGGTCCGGCAGCAGGAGGGCTAGTCTCGCTGTTAATGCTGCTGACGGGGTTGGTCCTTTCCCACCAGGGCAGCGTGTTTCAGGTACCAACTGAGTTCTTTAAAGGGTCAATTTTGGTTGGGACTCTGGCGCGAGTGGTGTTGCGAGAATCTTTACAGCAACCCTTGGTGGATGTTCACCCATTGGTCATTCTAGGTTGGCTTGGCCTGGTAATCACTGCCCTAAACCTGATGCCAGCGGGACAACTGGACGGTGGACGAATCGTACAGGCTATTTATGGACGCAAGATAGCAGGACGAACCACGATCGGGACCATTGTTGTGCTGGGGTTGGTTTCGCTGGTCAATCCGCTAGCGCTCTACTGGGCGATCGTCGTGCTGTTTCTCCAGCGGGAATTGGAGCGTCCCACTCTAAACGACCTGACTGAACCTGATGATGCTAGGGCGGCCCTTGGATTGCTGGCGCTGTTCTTGATGGTGGCGACGTTGCTCCCCTCACGCCAGGGTTAGCAGGTCGTCTGGGAATTGGCTCCTAGGCATAGGAGTGCTACTGACGAACACGAACCACACAAAGCGTTTGGCCTCAACCTCCGTCTGGATCTGGCTTTATTAATCGGTTTGGGTGGGGAGTTTTCCAATCAAGCTAGGAACAATCGCGCTAGCCAAAATAATTGCAGCCAACATTCCGATTGCTATCCATGCTAGAGGCACCCCACGCCAGGAACGAACTTTTAGCTTCCCTGAAGGCATAAACGTAACCTGAAATCGGGTTAATGTGTGGTGATCGCCATCGCCGCTAAGCGTTTCAGGTGAACGAATCAGTTGAGATAAAGGCGTTTCACCTTTGAAGTCGGTGGTTGGTTGATTAGCGGGTTCATAAGCCAAGATAGCCCCTTCTTTATCCACACTCACCGTGTAGGTTAACGGGCGATCGCTCAGAACTTCTTTTCTCCACGCCTGTTTTAACTGCTTCTTTAAGCGCTTTGCTAGAATTCGTACCTGTCTAAAGCTCAGAATCTCCGGAGCTGTTGCTAGAAGGTTATTTTGAGTATTAGGTGCTTCCTCCCTGCGCTGTAGAGCAGACAGGGCAATCGCCTGAGTAATGCCCAACACACCTGCGCCCAAAACGCCCGCATCCAGGGGTAAAAACACTTTCAGCGCGAGAAGAAATGTTTTGATAGAAAACAAGCTGGACGAGAGCAAAACCGCGATCGACGGCACAAACACCCAACCCCAACTCGGCCTAGCGTATCGGCGTAGCACCAACCACTGGGCTAAACCCAGCCAAATTGTGCAAAGGGCCGTAAATATTACCCCCGTGACTCCCACAAGCACTAGAAGGGAGGTAGGTGGAAGCCCCCTTAGAAGGCCAGAAATCGTGCCATTCTGAAACAGCTCACGTAGGAAAAGCCGCCATCCCTGCAGAACCGTCATCAAAATCACATAGCCTGTACTGCTGGCAACAATCCAGAGCAAACTAGGGACATAACGGCGAATTGCCAACCACTGCATCGCCCCAATGACGACACCTGAAACAAACCCACTCACGACGGTTCCTAAAATTTCCCCTTCTTGCCAGGATGCCGAAAGAGCAGAGTTCTGTAGGGGCCGCAGCACTAATATCACCAGGAGCCAGCCCAATCCATTTGCGAGAACAAATAGAGTTGTGAACTTAAGCCGATCAAAGGGAGGGATCAAAAATCGTTGAAAGCAGAGCCGTCGTGAATTCTCAGCGTCGATCAAGGAAGTTGAGTGCGATTGCATAACATCATTTAAATGTGGGCAGATGAATTTTCTATGAGGCTCCATCGGGGAACTTTAAGCATACGTTGTGGGACATTAGATTAGACCATGGGCGTAAGCGTTAGATTGAAACGGATTTAGGTTTCAGTCTAAAATCCGCATTTTACGGTCTCCGGTATACACCCGGTTCAAATCATAGGCAGGAAAGGTTGAGCATGACACAGCAAAAACGAGCACTGATTACTGGGATTACAGGTCAAGATGGGTCCTACCTGAGCGAGTTTTTATTGGAAAAAGGCTACGAAGTTCATGGAATTATCCGACGAACCTCTACCTTCAATACCGATCGTATTGATCACATCTATGAAGATCCGCACGATCAAACTGCTCGACTGTTTCTGCACTACGGAGATTTGACTGACGGCACCACCCTCCGTCGCATTCTGGAAGAAATCCAGCCCGTCGAGATTTACAACCTGGGTGCTCAGTCTCACGTCCGCGTCAGTTTCGATGCGCCAGAGTATACAGTTGATTCCGTTGGCATGGGAACCCTTCGCCTGTTAGAAGCCATTCGTGACTATCAACACCGCACGGGGATTCAGGTGCGGTTCTATCAGGCAGGCTCATCGGAAATGTTTGGTAAAGTCCAGGAAATTCCCAGAAGGAAACCACTCCCTTCTACCCCCGTAGTCCCTACGCCTGCGCCAAGGTCTACGGCCACTGGCAAACGGTTAACTACCGTGAATCCTATGGATTGTTTGCCTGCAACGGCATTTTGTTTAACCACGAATCGCCACGACGGGGAAACCTTTGTCACCCGCAAGATCACACGAGCGATCGCCCGTATCATTGCCGGAAAACAGAAAAAGCTCTTTATGGGTAATCTGGATTCGAAGCGGGACTGGGGCTACGCGAAAGACTATGTCAAAGCCATGTGGCTCATGCTGCAACAAGATGAACCCGATGACTATGTTGTTGCAACGGGCGAGACCCATTCCGTTCGGGATTTTTAGATATTGCCTTTGGGTATGTCAACATGAACTGGCAGGACTACGTTGAGTTCGACGAACGCTATCTGCGTCCTGCGGAAGTTGATCTGCTCGTCGGTGATCCTACAAAAGCTCGGCAACAGTTATGCTGGGAACCCTCAGTCACCTTTGAACAACTCGTGTTTCTAATGGTAGAAGCCGACCTGAAAGCGCTGGGGCTTATTCCCTTGAATGGCCATGTAATGCAGTCTGTTAATGATCAGGCCACGGTCCGCCAAAGCGTTGGAAGCTCGATGTCTTGATGGATAACCTGCCTTAATGGATAAAGCGACGCTAAGAAAATCCCTCCTCCAAACCCGACAGTCTATGTCGATCGAACTGTGGAGGGATAAAAGCGCTCAACTTTGTATCCAACTGCAAACCTCATCCCTATTTAATCAGGCTCAAACGGTTCTCGCCTACTTCAGTGTCCGGCAGGAACCCGATTTGAGCACCCTATTTTCACTTCCCAAAATATGGGGATTTCCACGCTGTGTTGGGAAGTCACTCCACTGGCATCGCTGGTCACCTCAAGATTCCCTTTCCCTACAAGCGGGTGCCTTCGGTATTTTAGAACCCCATCCAGACGCTCCTAGTCTGAAGCCAGAGCAGGTGGACTTAATTTTAGTGCCTGCTGTAGCTTGCGATCTCCAGGGATACCGCTTAGGTTACGGGGAGGGTTCTATGACCGATTGCTGAGTGCACCAGAGTGGGCAACACAGCCAACGATCGGAATTATTTTTGACTTTGCCTATCTGCCATCGCTCCCAATTGATTCCTGGGATCAACCGTTGCAAGCTGTTTGTAGCGAGGCTGGTTTCTTTTGGACCCATTTCATCCCATAATCAATGAGCACTGCTGTGATGGGAGATTGAATATGTTTGGGTTGGGTTGGCCTGAAGTAGCGATCATTGTTCTGATCGCCGTTCTAATTTTTGGCCCAAAGAAAATACCAGAACTGGGCGGCACGCTGGGAAAAACTCTGCGCGGCTTCAAGGAAGGTCTCAATAAAGCAGACGAGGAGCAAGAAAACCACGAGGAAGATTACCGGAGCTAATGTACAACGCAAGAGTCTTTGTAGCAGATGGTAGGTGGTAGGGAAAAGACCAGGGGCCAAGAGTTGGGGTACAAGGTATGGAAGGAGATAGGGAATACAAGATTCCTAGTCCTCGGTCTTCAGTCCTCAGCACTGCCTCAACTGAAACTTAAGGACTTTAAAGCAGGCCCTACGAAACTCCTGATTTACTGACCGCTTGTTCGCTTTCCTCAATGCTGGGAGGAAGCTCCGTAACCTTCACAGAGGTAGGAGGATTCATGCCGGTCGATCGAATTGTATCGACCGTACCCTTAATGAAGCTAGCGATCGGAACCGTCACAATCAACCCAACCACACCTCCCAACTTGACGCCAATAAACAGTGAAATCAGCATCCAGACTGGATTTAGCCCAATCAAATCACCCACAATTCGAGGGGCAATCACATTCTCGCTAATTTGGGAAATAATCAAGGTGAATGCCAGCACCTTTACGCCCAACCAGAAGTTTTGCAGAGCCAGCAGCAAGCTAACTACAATAATTGCCGTAGTACCGCCAAATGGAACCAGACTTCCTGCCCCAATCATCAAGCCAAACAACAGGGACAACGGCGTTCCCATAATAAATAGCGTTGTCGTTTGGATCACGCTGAGAATCGACGCCATTGTAAACTGTCCGGCAATGTAGCGCTCAAAATTCTCCGGCAGATATTCCCGCACGCGACTATTCCACTGAGGAGGAAGCCAGCTCAAGATTCCTTCCCACAGGCTCTCTCCTCTCAGTACCAGAAAGATGGAGAAGACGATCGTCAGAAAGATATTCACAATACTGCCGATCGCGCTGAACGCCAGGCTAATGATTTCCCGTGTGAGCGATCGTAGCAAGCTGGTTAAGCGCTCAATAAGCTGATTAATCGTTGCTCGTAAATCAAACGGCAACTGTTGAGCGACGGCCCAATCCTCCAGGCTGGTTAGCTGCTGTTGCCCTGACTTCAGCCATTCCGGCAAACGGGTAATTAGTTCGTTAGCCTGCTGAAGGATAATTGGACCCAGGATCAACACCAGAATTGCCACAATTAGCAACGCAACTAGAAGTACAATTCCGGCTGCCAACCCCGCTTTAACTTAAGCTGCTGCAAAATCGAATCGGATAGTCCAGCAGGAAAGCAATCAGGGTCGCCACAATCAGAATGCTGACAAGCGGTTGAAGTTGCTCAACCAGTACAAGCAACAGCCATCCATTGAGAAAAATGATGGGGAACGTTAACCCAACGGTGAGCGGACGCGGAAGTTTCCTGATGGAATCGAACATAAGAATGCTGCCGAGGGCTTTGGCAATAGGGAACTGGCATGTCAAACAAACCTATTCTAATTGACCAGCGCCCTTGGCAACTTTCAGCCATGAAATCGGTTTCAACGGTCCCTCTCAAACGGTGGCGTGCCTTTAATCACCGTTGAGGATTAGGTGAAACTAAAAGGTAAGGATGGGCGGCGTTAGCTGCCATCGTTAACAGCTCTAAAATCATTACGATTTGGGCATCACCGAGAATTAAATAACAAGGAAGTTGTTTCCTGTAGCATTTTTAAGCTGCGTAACGAACCTCGGATTAAACGGACAGCACCGATCGGTTGCCGCATCATCTGAATCGCCATTCGCCCTGACAGCAACGCTCCTTCTGGATTAACCGCTAAACTGAGATCTGGCATGTCGTGTTGAGAGTCATCGCTTACCACTCGCAGCATTGAAACTGCAACGCCAACTTGCTTAAAAACCTCCAGGGCTGCGTAGCCTTCCATATCTACAACGTCTGCATATTGAGCCAGCGATCGCTTCTCCGCCGCCGCCCAGATCATGCGATCGCTCGTTACCGCCTTGACCAATGCTGCATGCTCGCCTAGTTTTTGCTGGAGACTCTTTGTAAGAAAAGGATCGTAGAACAAGGAGCTTAAAGCGTCAGGCGCTGAATTCGAAATAGCTGAACCCCTAATGCACTCTTGAATAAGCACAACATCAGCAATGGAATAGCGCGGAACCAAACTTCCACAAAGACCCATGATCAATAGGGCGCTATTGTTAGAAAGGGTCCCATTCTCTAAAAGTGCTCTGAGGTGTTGGCGAGTTGCGACAGGCCCGATCGGAATGGAAAGAACCGTCGGTGGATCTTGAATTCCCCGCAAGCCTCGGCAAATGGCCTGATATTCTGCCCCCTGCGGAACAAGGATGGTTTGAATCGGAAGACTCATGGGAATTTCTAACTGAGAGACGGATGAAGCTATTGCCTATTGCCCAGTGCCTATTATCTATTACCATTCATCTGCATAAGCTTTATACCCTTGATCTCGGCCCTTATCCATCAAGCTGCATCTGCGACCGGGCGAGACTTTCGTTTGGGAATCAGTTTTAGGGTACGAAGAGCACTCCCCGCAAGCATGGGTAGAAACTCTGGACGCAACAATCGCTCATCGTAGAGACTCATCCGCTTGGCGTTCTCTTCAATACAGGTTTCTAGAAATTTCTCCAGGGTCAGATTGGCTGTAAAAGATTTTGCTCCAGTTGCAGTAAAACCCTTTTGCTGCCATTTTTCTTCTGACCCATGCCGCGCAGGTTGTCTAACCGTCGCTGAAGTGCTCCCATGTATTGCCACAGTGAATTAAACGGACGTAGCCAATCCCGTCCTTGCTGAACCTGCTGGTAGGCGATCCAGTTGACGAAGAACACCATGTGGCGGGCTTCTTCATCCAAAATGGGATCGAAAATGGTGAAAAACACGTCGGGCATAAGTCCTGCCTCACGAGCTACGGCAAATAACCCGAAGGCAAAGAAGGAGTCAAAACATTCTCCATAGCCAAACTTGACAAAGGCTGCTTCCAGAGCGGCGGGAAGCTCCCGTTCAGGACGTTGGGGCACTTGAATGCCGTAGTGATTGAGGAGGTATTGAATTAATCTTCCATGACGAGCTTCTTCTGTACCCTGAAGCGCGATCGCCTCCTGAATTAGAGGGTCTTCAACCGTTGCGGCGAACGCATCCAGCATTCTGCCAGCTTTCTGTTCTGTGTAAAGGGCCTCATCCCAAAAGGGAACGGAGCGCAGGCGATTGAGGGTCGTGCCATCCAATTGAGGCAACGGGAATTGTTCAGGCTCATAAATGCGGTGATTATCTATAAAACCCTGACAGAACAACTGCTTGTGCTCTTTAGAACCGATTTTCATCTCACTCTCCACGTACAGTTAACCTAATCGCCTAACCTAATCCCAATTCTTTACAGCCATTCCTGCTTGAAGAAACCACATCTTTTGTAACGGCGAACGGCGATTCGCCCCCTACCGTGTGGCTAACTGTTTTGAGATTTGCTGTAATTTGAGATTTGCTGTAAGTCCGAAAAACTGATTGCCACTTTTGTAGTGACTAGAGAGTCAACTTAATGAAAGATGGTTTTTGTATAGAAAAATTCACCATAAGTGTAAGTTCTCCACTAACTTAGCAAACGTACTTTGGTTCTTTCGAGGCAGGCAGGTAAGATAAGCCGTATTGCATAATGTAAAGAATATAAAGTTTTGCAAATTCCGGTTCGCCGTATGAAAACGGTGTCGAATCTAAACTCATGCAAATCTCCAACAAATCTCTTCGTGAGCGACTAAACATTTCTAGGATTGCCATTCAGTACCCGTGGCTAACGCTAGGATTCTGGATTGCTGTGATGGTGGCGGGTTTGTTTGCCTTCAGTTCACTCAAATACGCCCTACTTCCAGACGTTACGTTTCCAGTAGTGGTAGTGAATGCAGAAGCACCTTTGACCACGGTTCTGGAGATGGAGTCGAAGGTGACTGAGCCGCTGGAGAGCAAGCTTCAAACGTTAAAGGGAGAGAGCGGCTTAGATGGTGTGAGATCGTCAACCTATCCAGGTCGGAGTATTGTCACCCTGACTTTTGATGTCGGTACCAGTCTTGAAAAATCGACGGAGCGTGTAAAACAAGCTCTTGATGCGGCAAAACTTCCGAAAGGCTCAACCTACAAGATAACGCCCATTAACCTCAATGAGTCGTCTACGATTAGCTATGCCCTAGTCAGTTCTAAACTGAGCCTTTCCCAGGTGACTGGTTTGGCTCAAACGCAGGTTTTGCCTGCGATCGCCCAGGTGCCAGGGGTTTTAAAGGTTGAATTGTTGGGTGTGCCAGCCGAAACCAGCATTAAAGAACCCGCACAGAAGTCTGCGGCAGAGGAGGTCATTCTTGCTCCAGGAACGTCTGCCGTAAGGCTCAATGGCAAGGCCGCTCTAGCGTTTGAAGTTATTAAACGCAGCGATGCCAATACGTTAGAGGTCGTCAAGAAGGTCGAAAATGTTGTTAAGCAACTGCAGCCCAAGCTTGCTAATGTGCGGTTGAGCGTGGCAGCAACGCAAGCAGGGTACATCCGGGAAGCAACCAGCGCGACGATTGACGCCTTGGCACTCGCGATCGCCCTTTCAGTCATCGTCATTTTCCCCTTCCTGTGGAACTGGAAGGCAACGCTCATTTCTGCCCTGGCAATTCCCACGTCCCTCTTGGGAACCTTCATTGTCATGGCGATCTTCGGCTACAACCTGGAAACGATCACCCTTTAGCCCTTGCTCTAGTCATTGGAATTATCGTAGATGATGCCATTGTGGACGTGGAGAATATTTCCCGCCACATGGAAGAGGGGGCACCCCGAAACGGGCCGCGATCGAAGCCACCAACGAAATTGGCTTAACCGTCACAGCCGCAACCTTTACGATTGTTGCCGTTTTCATGCCGATCGGGTTAATGAAAGGGGTGTTGGGTCAATTTTTCCGGCCCTTTGAATTACCGTTTCTGCCGCCGTCATTATTTCCCTGTTAGTCGCCCGCACCCTTTCTCCCCTCCTGGCCGTTAAATGGCTCCGTCCCAGGGAAGAGTATCGGGAAAGTTTGTTTTGGGCAGGCTTTGTTCGTGCATACAGTCGCTTGCTGGAGTGGGCCTTAAGCCACCGCTGGATCGTTGTGGGAATTGCGGTTCTCAGCTTTGGGGCTGGAGTCGCCCTCATACCTCACCTGCCAACTGGCTTTATTCCCCAGCTAGACCAGGGCGAATTCTATATTAATTACACCGCGCCCCTCCCAGCCGTACCGCAGTCGCCAAGCGAAGCAACCGCAACCGCGTCTGAAGCTTCAGCGAAAACAAACCCGGCTTTGGCCGCTGCTCAAACGCCTCCTGTCAATCCCCTGGCTGAGTCGGTGTCCGCAGCCAGGAAATTAGAAGAATTTGTCCTGAAGTCACCGGAGGTAGAAACCGTATTTACAACGGTTGGCACTCGCAATGGACAGCCAAACACGGGAAGGCTTTACGTTAAGCTACATCAGGATCGATCCATCCACACGGCTGTGGTGCAGGACCAGTTCCGACGGCAACTTCCGGCAATACCAGGTGTTACCGTCAACGTTGAAGATATTCCCTTCGTTGATACCGGCAGCGAGAAACCACTTCAGGTTGCTTTAGTGGGCGAAGATCCGCAAGTTCTCAGCCAAACGGCTAAAGCGGTTCAACAACGGATGAAGAAGCTTCCTGGTTTCGTTGACATTACGGTTACAGGGACAGACACTGAAGCTGGAAAGGTTGCTGAAATCGATCGTTTGAACTCTAACCGGGTTGTTTATATCAGTTCTGACCTGGAAAAGGAATTGCGCTGGGCAATGCAACCGATAAGGTCGTGGCGATCGTGAATGAGGTTAAACCACCGGAGGTTTCTTTAGCATTAGGAAGCGACTCCGCCCGAGTTGGCGAAATCTTTGGCAGTTTTGGGGCGACTTTGGCACTTTCAGTTCTCTGCATTCTTGTGGTGCTGCTGCTGTTGTTCCAGAGCTGGAAGGGACCAGTAGTCATTGTCCTTTCGCTGCCGCTCTCCATCCTTGGTGCGTTCCTTGCAACATTGTTTACTCGCAGTGAGTTTGGCGTTATTTCAGTGATTGGAATTATTTTCCTGCTGGGACTAACCAACAAGAACGCCATTTTGATTGTGGACTACATCAACCAGTTGCGGAGTGTAGGGATTTCTCGGAGTGACGCCATTTTGAAAGCAGGACCGGTACGGTTGCGACCCATTCTAATGACCACCTTTGCCACGATTCTCGGAATGGTTCCGATCGCCCTTGGAATCGGGGCCGGTTCTGAATTAAGGGCACCGATGGCGATCGCCATCATTGGTGGGTTGATTACATCCACACTGCTGAGTCTGCTTGTCGTTCCGGTTGTCTATGCGCTACTGGATGATCTGAGCTTTCTGAAACGACGATCCTACAGGCGCAGGCGGGCAAAACGAATTGCTGAACAGAGTGATTAACCCGATCGGTAGATGTCCTTCATCGAAATCCCACTATGCTCATAAATAGAGCAATTTCAACGCTCCGCCTGCGCTCTCCAAGTTTGCAAGGGCGTTTCACCTGGTTATTCCTGCACCGGATTCAAACTTACGTCTTCAATTGCAGGTTTTTAGGTGCCCTCCTTGTAAATCCTGCAACTTAGAAGAATAATAGGCTACTAATCTCTCTCATCCAGCATGAACATTGGCAAGATGCAGCCCTGTGGAAGCTGGATGGATGGGCCAAAAATGATGGACTTAAACAGTTTTTGGTTTTCAGCGCTAGTTGTCACTGAAAACACAAAAATCAGTGCGGCTTAGGTATTTCCCAAGGAACCTATTTCAGTATGAGTGAAGCGGTATGAGTGTGAGGAGAGCCTTTGTTACGGGAGGCACTGGTTTTGTAGGCGCAAATTTAATTCGACTGCTGCTCCAAGAAGGCTACGCTGTGCGGGCACTTGTTCGCCCCTCCAGCCGTCTGGATAATTTACAGGGATTGGATGTAGAAATCGTTAAAAGCGATTTGAACGCGCCCGATTTGTCGCAGCAAATGCGGGGTGCCACTATCTGTTTCATGTTGCTGCTCATTATTCGTTATGGCAAACCGATCGGGAGGCTCTTTATCAAGCCAACGTTTTGGGACTCGTCACGTTTTAGCGGCAGCCCGTCAGGCAGGCGTTGAGAGATCGGTGTATACCAGCTCGGTGGCGGCGATCGGGGTTGGGAAATCCGGTGAGCCTGTCGATGAAACCTATCAAAGTCCAGTGGAAAGGCTTGTTGGGCATTACAAGAAGTCAAAGTATTGGGCAGAGCAGGAAGCCGTGAACGCCGCCCGAGCTGGACAGGATGTGGTGGTTGTGAACCCCAGCACGCCCATTGGTCCCTGGGATATTAAACCAACACCCACCAGTGGGGAAACAATTTTGCGCTTTCTACGCCGTCAAATGCCTGCATACATCGATACAGGGTTGAACTTTATTCATGTTCAGGATGTGGCTTGGGGACATCTGCTGGCACTGGAAAAGGGAAAATCAGGCGATCGCTACATTCTGGGGCATCAGAATTTGAGCCTCAAGCAATTGCTAGACCAACTTTCCCAAATTACGGGAATTCCCGCCCCTCAAACCTCAATTCCTACCTGGATTCCCCTTAGCGTTGCCTGGATTGATGAGTGCCTGCTTGCCCCCTTGGAAAAACGCCCTCCGTTCCGCTGGATGGGGTTCGTATGGCGAAACAATCGATGTACTATACCCCGCCAAAGCCGTCCGTGAATTAAATCTTCCCCAAACCCCAATTGCAAGTGCTTTACACGATGCCGTCAATTGGTTTGTAAAATATGGTTACGTATCTATTTAGGCAAAAGGCGATGGCAGCGAAGAAAATTAAGAATTAGGAATTAGGAGTTAAGAATTTAAGATTCAAACGCTTAAAACTCTTAATTCTCAATGATTAATTCTCCAACGATTTAAGTGGTGTTCCATTGAGGAGTTAAAAACGCATGGCAGTCAGTATTCAACAGACGATCGACCTTGGCAAATATATCGTTAGCCAACGCCTCAAAGGCCGCAAAAGTATCCTTTGACGCTGATGTTAGAACCGCTGTTTCGGTGCAATTTAGCGTGTTCTGGCTGCGGCAAAATTCAGCATCCAGTGGAGATCTTAAAGCAAAACCTTTCTCCAGAAGAGTGTTTTGCGGCGGTGGAAGAGTGTGGTGCGCCGATCGTTGCCATTCCCGGTGGAGAACCGTTGCTACACCCGCAAATTGACGCGATTGTGCGAGGGTTGGTGGAACGTAAAAAGTACGTTTACCTCTGCACGAATGGAATTTTGTTAGAAAAGAGCCTGCACAAGTTTGAGCCGTCTCCTATTTTTCGTTTAGCGTACATTTGGATGGGTTGCGTGAGCATCATGACAAGTGTGTCGATCGGAAAGGGGTTTTCGACACCGCAGTAAGTGCGATTAAAGCGGCCAAAGCTAAGGGGTTCCGGGTCACCACCAACACCACCATTTTTGATGGAACCGATCCTAAGGAAATGCAAGACTTCTTTGATTTCCTTGGCACGCTGGGAACCGATGGCATGATGATTTCTCCCGGTTACAGCTACGAATGGGCACCCGATCAGGATCATTTTCTCAAACGTGAACAAACCCGTGCCCTTTTCCGGGAAATCTTGGCTCCCTATCAGGCCGGAAAGAAAATTGGAACTTCAACCACAATCCGCTGTTTCTCGACTTTTGATTGGCGAGAAGGATTACGAATGCACGCCCTGGGGCATGCCGAGCTACAGTGTTTTCGGGTGGCAGAAGCCTTGCTACCTGCTGAATGAAGGCCACTACAAAACCTACCAGGAATTGCTGGACAAGACCGACTGGAGTAAGTACGGTCGCGCTAGCGGAAATCCAAAGTGTGCCGATTGCATGGTTCACTGCGGATATGAACCAACTGCTGCTACTGACGCAATGGAGCCACGAAATATGGTACGAGCGTTGGGAAGCGTATTGAGCCTGAGTCGGTAGAGCAGGCACCTGCTTTCTTTGGGACGTAGGAAGTGCCCCTCCAGGAATCGATTCCTGAGGGGCACTTTCACTATTGAAAGAGAAACAGCATCCTGGCTTTTATAGCAGTATTGCTACATGTTAGGACAATCAAACTACTGAGAGCGTTACAATGACTGGCTTTCACACTCAGCACTCAGTCCTCAGCACTCAGCACTTTGCTATATCAGCCACCGTCTGTGGGCTGTTCTTCCTGGGGTTGAGTGGCTAGCTGCCCTGTTTTCACAGGAACCGTAATTGTTTGTCCATTCCGGGTTAGACCTAGCTGAATTTGGCTGCCGACCTGGCTTCCTTCAACGGCTTGCTGCACTTCATCTCCCGTTTTTACAGGTCGGCCGTTGATCTGGGTGAGCACATCTCCAACATGAATTCCGGCGTTATCGGCAGGAGAGTTTTGCTTGACCTGAGTTACCAGAACCCCTGGCTCTCTTTGACTTGCAGCCCGCTGTTGGGGTCGTTGTTAATGGTGTTTTTGACGTCGGGAGTTAGGGTCACCATTGCAATTCCCAAATAGGGATGTTCCACCTTGCCTTTAGCAATTAACTGATCGGCGATCGCTTTTGCTGTGTTGATGGGAATCGCAAACCCAATTCCTGAGCACCTTGGATAATCGCCGTGTTCATGCCGATAACCTGTCCCTGCCGATTGAGCAATGGCCCACCAGAGTTGCCGGGGTTAATGGCGGCGTCTGTTTGAATGAAGTTTAGCCGCTCGTTTGCGAAGCCAAGCGTACCACTGGAACGGCCTGTTGCGCTGATAATGCCTGTAGTAACCGTGTTATCTAACCCCAGGGGATTACCAATTGCAATGGCCCATTCACCGGGCTTGAGCTGGTCTGAGTTGCCCAAGGCGATCGTTGGCAGATTGCTTGATTCAATCTTGACGACTGCAACATCTGTAACCGGGTCAGTTCCTACCACTGTTCCCTTAAATGTGCGTCCATCTTTGAGGGTTACTGTGACGGTCTTCACGCCTTTTACGACGTGGGCATTCGTCATGATTTGGCCATTCTCAGTCAGAATGAAGCCGGAGCCGACGCCGCGTACCTCTTTCTTCTGGGGTTGAGTGGGAAGATTAGAACCAAAGAATTGACGGAAGAATGGGTCCTTGAAGGCATCCGGGATTGAATTACTCTCAGTCCGTGTCGCATCAATGCGTACAACGGCTGGCCCTACTTTGTCTACGACGGTTGTAACAAAGCTGGAATCGGTTGAACCACCAGGATTTATCGGGGGTGCCGGATTTGCTGGAGCCGAAACCAGCGGAGTTGGGGGCGTCGGGGTGACCGGTTTGTTGCTAATCAAACGCTCGCCCAGAATGCCCACTCCTCCGCCTAAAATGACCAACATTAGATAGGTGAGGGCTTTTTCCAAGAACGATCGGGCGAGGGTCGATCGCTCAAATCATCCCCATGGAATTTGGGTTCGTCAAACTCAAATTGGTTTGATTCTGCTGCACTATTTTCAGATTTGGGATACTCAGCTTTCATTCAAGTCTCCTGAATAGAAATCAAACATGAATCGTTAGAAACGATTAGGTGAATATTGGAATTTCCGGCGAATCATCGGTAGAACGATGAGTTATATATGAGCGAATGCACGTTCATAATTCTTGAAGTACAAATGCTGAGAAATATCAGATAGCGCCTACTCAATGAAGCATTGAATCTGTTATTTCCATACCTTTTACTAACAACAACGGACAAACCCCTTCAGCCATCAGCATTTTTGAGCTAACAATGTTCATCTATTTCCCGGTGATAGCTAAAAACGCATAGCGCTTGCCCATCTCGTTTAGAGGATGAGCGCACTCAATTAGGTACATCCACTTGTATCTACCGTAGATTCGACTTGTGTAAGTTTTGTGTCAGGTATGTGTTGACGATATGCAAATTTAGTCTGCTGATATGGAAATCAATTCTTATTAACTCAATCAGCATTGTGGTTGATATGGCAGTTATCAACTATAGCCATCCTATTTGGTTTGTGAGAAAGGGTTCCATTGGAATCCTTTCTCACAAAGCCTCTAATCTCACAACTGATTTAGGACAATTATATTTTCACTTCCAACCGTTGGAGGTCTCAGGAAGAAGGGTTTTCCAGAGGTAGCTTTTACAGTTTAAGTAGGATAGCTATTTCTACCTATCGTATGGTGACTGAGCAGTTAAGACTCTCTACTCTAACAAATAAGACTGGTGACAAAGATGCTTTTGCTGTTCGTTTATATCCAGGGCTATTTCATTCTAGACGAGGTAGACAATCCGATAAGCTGAGGCTTAATCCGTTACTGCCGTTCAACCATGAGCACCCTTGCGATTGTGGAAGCTTTTGCTCACTTGCCTGACCCCCGACGAGGAGCCGGACAACGGCACAATCAAGCCCTGTGTCTAGCATTGTTCACCTTAGCAGTGGCAGCAGGATGTCGAGGGTTTCTAGCCATTGGAGATTGGCTCAACGCTTATCACGATGAATTAGTAGGGTTGTTTGACCCAGCTAAAGGACGTTTACCCTCCTACAGCACGATTCGCCGAGTGCTGCTCAACGTAGATTATCAACAGTATTCAGCTTGTTTAGCCAAGTTTTTGAGATTAGTCCTCGTGCGGGTGAGATGGTAGCTGTCGATGGCAAACGATGGCGTGGCTCCTATCAACTGGTATCGGAGCATTCAACCACTGAGCCGCATCCAGCGATTCAACTGGTGAGTGTGTATTTGGTTGAACGGGGTTTGATTCTTGAACCCTACGAGGTTGAGCATAAGAGCAATGAGATCAAGGTGTTGCCCCAGTTAGTCAAACAGTTCGCTTGCAATGGAGTGGTGTTTGCTTTTGATGCGATCAACACCCAAAAAAGTTGCACCTCAATTGTTGAGAGTCACAATCACTATCTAGGAGCACTCAAAGGCAACCAATCTGGGCTGCTCAAAGAGGTCAAGGCGAACTTTCAAGTGGAAGACACTTACACAGAATTTAGCAAAGGTCATGGACGCATAGAGGAACGAATAGTTGAAATTTGTCAAACTCTTGATGATATTCGTCCTTGGGCAGGACTATGCACCTTGATTCGCGTGAGGGCTACTCGTACCTTGCTGAAAGGAGAGTATGAAATTGTGGGTAAAACCGAGATACGCTATTACATTTCCTCGTTGCGTGAAACTGCGTGTCAGTTTGCTCACCGAATTCGCTCATATTGGGGTGTGGAAAACAAAGTGCATTATGTGCGAGATGTGACGCAAGCTGAGGATGCTTGTAGAATCCGGATAGTTCCCTTGCCTCAGATATGGGCAATTGCTCGAAATCTGGCACTCAATCTCTATCGGGACTTGGGCTTTAACAATATGGCTCAAGCCCAACGTCGTTGCGGTTTCAGCTTGAAGCAACTCAAATCAATCTTTAGAATGAAATAGCCCTGGTTCAGGTTATTTAATTCATGATCCTTAGTAAAACTATTTCACCTGCAAAAAGGGTTTACAAGTTAAACCCTTTTTGCGTTGTTTTTTGCCATTAATCCTTAGCTATTGGGTTGAACCTGTTGAACCTATAGTAGGTGTCGGGTATCAGGTGTTAGGTGTCAGGGAAGAAACAGCACGTGACAAAGGGTCTCAGCCGTAAAAAATGTCCTAACGCTGATGGCTATTTCTCTATCTCAGCACTCAGTCCTCAGTACTTTTAAAGCACGTTCTGGCGTTCAAATTCCATTCTGAGTGCAGTCGGTTACAAATTCAGGAGAGAAGGACGCAAGCAAAGGTAAGCAAGAGGGCCAAATAGAGGTACTAATGCAACAGTCCAAAAAATACGAGGATCTCTTAAACCTCGACGCGCCATGTCATCCCTGAAAAGAGTTGAAAGTGGAAACAGCACACACATAAAACAAAAGTCTAACGTGATTAGATGAACAAAGGGAACAGTGTACCACTGATGTAAAAAGTCCTGCCAATCGCCTATCACCGCTGCATTGCTCAGTAGACCGATCGTTATTACGCTCAAACTAATTCCCATAATTCGGGAGTCAAGGATTTGAAGCAAAATCCTTGTCTGCCACAAAATGCTTGATTGCGTTCCCGCACTAACAAATAGGAGCTAATCCAATGATCCCGGTTGCATTTGCGGCGATGAAATAAAGTAGGGCCGGAAGTTTTGCATTCTTGCATCTGCAAACATCAAACATGCGTATATCATTGGCCAAACACCCATCAGCCAGAAAATCGCCATTAGATAAGCGTTGACTTTTGTTATCTGAAACGTAAGCAGCTTCTGCACGATCGGAAACGTTTCTGGTTGATCTAGCGGTGCTAGCCAGAGAATATAAAGTGTGAACCAAAGCCAAATGGCACCAATAATAATGGATCGAACAGAGAAATGATGTCCTTTAAAGGTAGATGCCATAAGCCACTACTAGAACAATATGATTCGATAGGGTGGATCTATTTCTTTCTATTTTTTAGAGTACGTATCCGAGAAGAAATACTGGTGTTAATGACAACATGAGCGCTTTGTGAACTACCTTTAGACTACTTCGAGTAACCCTTGAAAATGAGTCTTCATTTATTTTTCTACATATGTCTTTGGGAAGTTTAAATTCGCTCTTTCTAAACATAGGGTAAATCAGTAGTGGTAGTTGTTTTCAAGTAAGCCTATGTCTTGAGTTTTTAGCTTTTTTGAGCTTTCTAATTACTTCTATCTTCTATTGGAAGTTAATGAAAGTTTTAATGATTAACACCTTTCAGCAAAACCTAGCTATTGAACAAATTCCGTAGCTATCTCCAAACCTGGATATATCTGAATGCCCTTTCCAGCGAATGAAAGTGAAGGAAACGTGAAAAGTTTATCTATGGAAAGAAGAAGTAAAAATTCCTATTCAGAACAGAACTGGGTAATGGAGAAGTCAAATAGCAGCAATGCAACTCCTCTCAGTCACTCTATTGAGAAGATACATGGACGATTGGTCCAACTGTGTCAAAGAGCAAGTGCGTCTCCCTCGCCTTCACCGAATTACTACCCAGTGTCCTGATGGAACTGGGAATTGTGTCTGAAGCCCTGCAGCTTGCGACAAAGGAACTGGCGCGGCAAAATGAACGGCTAGTTTCAATGCAAAACAAGGTAGAAGCGGAACAAAAGCGTTATAAGAGCTTGCTTGAACTTATGCCCAATGGGTATTTGGTAACTGATGTTGAATACGCCATACGGGAAGTAAATCAAGCCGCTACCGACTTATTCGATGTTGAACCTCAATCATTAATTGGAAAATCACTAATTAAACTCGTTCATAACGATGATCGAGCACTATTTCAAGCAAAATTGTCTCAACTCGCACAGCGGAGTCAAATTGAGTTTTCTGTACGCCTTCAACGCAATCACGCTAGCTTCTTCAACGCCTCGCTGCTAGTTAGCAGTGTTCGAGAACCTGAAACTGCTTCTCCTACAGTTCGGTGGTTGCTTCAAGACATTACAGAACGAAAACGAGCTGAGGTAGCTCTGGAGTCTTCAAATTACGACGTTCTCTATGATCGGACGCTTCACTCATTTAGTAAGGGAGAGATTATCCCTCTCGAACCCCAACAAATTTGGTTAGTCACACAGGGCGCAGTGAAGCTAACAACAATGTCCGATCGTGGCGAAGAGATGTTAATAGGGTTAATTCGGGATTCTATGATTTTTGGCCCTAGCCTAACAGCCTTACAAATTTATCAAGCGATCGCCCTCTCAAAAGTTCAGCTTATTTCTATTCCGCTTACAGAGCTAGCTCACTTACCCCATCTATCCCAGGCTCTGCTCCCCTAATTAGCCAAAGGCTGCGGCAAACTGAAAGTTTTTGGCAATTTACGGGCAACTCCATGTCGAAGATCGCTTAAATCACTTACTCCTGCTGCTTAAACGGGAAATGGGGCAGTCTATCGAGAACGGAGTCCGCCTATGCGTACGACTAACCCATCAAGACTTCGCAAACGCTTGCTGCACTACTCGAGTTACAATTACTCGGTTGCTTGGTAAGTTGCAACAGGAGGGAAAGATTGCCTTTGATGCGCAAAATCATCTGATTCTCAAGGAGTGAATTTCCCTATCTGTGATGCGGAATTCGTTTAAATGGTAGCGGTAGCGGCGCGGCATTCATGCACAATTCCTGAAGCTATCAGAATCTTGCCGTTAGACGCAAAACAGCACAAAAATAAGCAGATGGATGTTATTGAAGCAAAATTGGTGACTGCTGATAGTTATCAACAGTCACCGAGCAAGGTGCCTAAGTTTATTTGTGCCGTTCTACTTTGTGCTTTTAAAGTGAATTCAATAACCTTAAAGCCTTTCCATTTAGCGTAAACTCAGTAAGATTTGGTATAAATTGAGTTCGAAAGACACAATATTTAGGAAAATGCTGGGTTCCATGCTTCAGTCCAACCACACAGGCTATTTAACCTACGTTCTTTATGATTGTGGATTTAAGAAATCCGCAAACTGTACGGGCAGGTTTAGCAGATCAATTTGAATTCTGCAACGAAATTGACGGCGAAACCTGCCTCAGGAAATATCGAACTTGTTTAATTTCCATTCTTTAGTGCTTTTTTGCAAGGTGAATTTACATAAAAAGGGTTTTCGTTCAACAGATTGTCTCCCAAAAACCCTTTAAATACTAGTCGTGGGGACCCTCTTCACTAAAGTTTGGTTTTGGTTTAAAGTAAGCCAAGATACAAAGAAAACAACTGCTGTAATCACCTGAAAGAAGTCGATCGGCGAAACATAGCCATCAGAGATAGAAGCAATGCTTCTATCTACAACGCCAAATATCCAGGCTGGAATGCCGGAAAGCCAAACACCGTTCTTGAGCAAATAGACTAACTCAGCAGCATCCGAAAGTTTTTGTTCGCCCATGATGCTTAACTCACTGTTCGTAATCGTTATAGCTGCCCTAACAAGACCTAGAAACGAAACAATTGAGAAAGGTTTCTGAAGAAAGCCTTTCTAATAATCCATCCAGGATTGCCGCAATACACAATTTTTACATCTATGTTCTAGTTTTACTTAAAAAGCATCTTGCTATTCTCTACCATTAGTGCAGTCTTCCGCCAAAGATGCACTTAATTTTTCTACTTTTAATCAAAAATACGGAGCTAATACAGTAACTTTATTAACTACTTTTTATTACTTCTATGCAAACCTAAAACAATTTGAGAACTTGTAGAAATATTAGAAACTTGCAATAGTAACAAGCGAGAGTAGCTTAAAGAATTCCTGCAATATTTGTACTATCTGACAGTAAGGAAAACGAAGCCAAAGAGGTCTGAGAGAACGTTTTCGAAGTAAATTTTCTCTAAATTTGGATGGATTTATTACGATCCATAAAGCCTCTATATACAGTTAGAAAAGTTAGAACTTAAAACAAATCCAGGGACTGAGGATCCTGGAAGCAGATAACTCTATTATTTACTCTAGAAAGTGCGCTTATTAAGCAGCAGAAAGTTCAGCAATTCATAAATTTGAAGACTTTCAGGAGAATAAAGATGGCTAAGGTAAACCCGATTCAACTTCAAAAATATCTTAAGGGTGTTGATTACCCAGCAAGTAAACAAGATTTGCTTGAGCGGGCAAAGCAAGAAGGTGCCGATGAAAATGTCTTTTCAACCTTAGAGCAATTGCCCGACGAGGAATACGAAACTCCGCCGAGGTTAGTAAAGCCGTGGGAAACATCGAATAGGAAAAACAGCGTTAGGGCGTGCTTTATGAAGTGCTGAGGACTAAGTGCTGAAAAAGATAAATATTAAGCACTCAGCACTCAGCACTTTATCCAACCAGAATTTGTGGGCTTTAAGGCGCTTCAATGTTAAAACAGATTTTCCAATAAGGGGAATTTTGAACCACTTCAAAGATTCCACAACTTTTATGCGGTTTCGCCACGCAAAAGCACGCTTTAAGTTGAAGAATGAGTTAATCTCTATTCTTAAAAGTTAGTCTAAATACCCGCTGCATTAATGCAGGAAATAGACTGTTAATTCCTGCTGATATGTTTGCAGAACCCACCAACACTTCCGTTTTTTTATGCTTTACAGCATCCCAGATTGCCTGTGCTACATCCTCCAGTTTATCCAACACAGGTACCTCTAGAATTTGCTCAACCTGCTTACGACGTTCCTGAAGGTCGTTAGTATCATTACCTTGGAAGACTGCCCGCTGTAAAAAATTAGGGTTCTTAATTAAGTTAGGATATATTCCACAAACATGAATTCCCTTGGGTTTTAGTTCAGAGTGCAATGACCTTGTTAAGCCTGTCACTGCAAACTTACTCGTTGTATAAGGAACCAGATAAGGAATAGGGGTTATACCACCAATGGAACCAACATTCACGATCGTCCCCATTCCACGCTCTAGAAAGTGGGGCAACAATGCATTAATTGTATGAATGTAGCCCCAAAGGTTTGTGTCTATCGCTTGATGCCAATCATCTAATGAAAATTGATTAACAGGTCCAGAAATGTAAATACCTGCATTATTAATTAATACGTCGATCGAGCCGTAGTGATCTAACGTTTTTTTGATCAACGTATTAACTTGAGTAGCGTCTTTTACGTCAGTAGGAATAGCGATCGCCGAATGACCAAGCGCCTTCAGGTCTTGAACCAGTGTTTCTAAGCGATCGCTATGTCGTGCTGCAAGTGCAAGGTTATAGTGATTCTTAGCAAATAGGTAAGCCGTTGATCTGCCAATTCCTTCAGATGCCCCTGTAATTAACGCTGTAGGATTCATTTACGGTTACAGTTATCCTTAACATTGAGCCAACAGGCTATTTTACAGGTGCAGCAGCTTTAACATCTAGCTCAATGTTGGTCTTTGCTTGCTGAAACTCCTGCCCAAGCTCTTGCAATTCTTCTTCGTCCATACTTTCACGGACAGCACTGAAGATTTCGTTTTCTTCCTCCTCAACATGATGCTTGACTGCTTCGATGAGATGCGCCAGCTTCGCCTTAAATTCTGAATCATCAGGCTTGAGCATTTTCATTTCCTCAAGCAATATTTTAGCTGAGTTGTGCTCTTCTTCAGCTTCTTCAATATATTGCTCAGTTTCGTCATACTCTCGCATTGCTGGGTAAAAACGAGTTCCTCAGCACGCGTATGCAGCGTCAGTTCCTCATAAATCTGCTTGAAAAGAGCTTGTACCTTTTTGCCCCTTTTGCATTTTGAATCTCCTCAAAAGGCTCTCTGCTTTCCGATGATCGGTTTCAATCAAAGAAAGGAGGTCTTCCACTCTTGCCTTAGCCATTTTAATCTCCTAATTACCATTTAAATAATTACCAGTTAAAGTCGATGTGAAAAGCTCAAGCTATTAAAGCGTTTTCAGCATTACTGAAATTTATTAACACTTAGTGGTAGAAGCGTTCCTGTAAGCGAACATCAGCCAAGGAGCACCACTTCCCGAAAGCGGACCTGTAAAATTTCAGTCGCCTCCAGTCTTGGTTCAACTAATTCGCATGCATAAGTAAAGGTTCACATTGCAGAACCGCAAATTCATCATCCTTTTGACTGATATGAACAACACTTTTTATGAGCTTAGACATCACCCTTTTTATAGATATTCGTGTTCAATAATGATTTTGTGTTTGCTATGAACTGTTAATCAACTAATTGTCCGATACCAGCGTTAGCTTTTTCAAATAGCATTTGGGCATTTGCATAAATAGCTTTGTCGCCTCATTTTACTTCTTTATGCAAATGCCCAATGCACTTCAGATTATTAGATCACTAGTATAAAAAATGAAGCAACGCATTATTAAGACGTTAAACAAGTCAGCTTTTATAACATTGGTGTTGTGTTGGTTTGGACCTTGGTGAAAAGAGATGGACAAACATCTTGGCAAAAATCAACAATTAAGAAGCATTTCACTTCATAGGATCGCTATTATGCGATCGCTTCCTGGGTTAGGTGATTTGTTGTGCTTCATCCCGGCATTAAGGGCATTAAGGACCGCTTTACCTGATGCAGAGTTTACTCTGATTGGACTTCCCAAACAAAAAGTATCGTGAAACGATTTAGCAATTACATTGATTGCTTGCTTGAATTTCCGGGCTATCCCGGTATTCCTGAGGTATCATTTTCGCCTCAAAAGGTGGTGTCCTTTCTGGCTGAGGTACAGCAATTAGAGTTTGATTTGGCGTTACAGATGCATGGAAATGGGTCCTGCACAAATAGTTTCACCATGCTGTTGGGAGCAAAGCGCAGTGCAGGCTTTTTTGCTTCTGGTTATGCCTGTCCAGATCCTAATTGGTTTATCCCCTATCCAGAACATGAACCAGAGATTTGGCGGCATCTCCGGCTGCTAGAGTTTCTAGATATATCCGCACAAGGGGATCAATTGGAGTTTCCAATCTGGCAATCTGATTGGCAAGAATTTAACGCACTTGCTTCTGCAACTACCCTGCATCCCGGAAAGTATGTTTGCATTCATCCCGGAGCGAGTGTTGGTGCACGTCGCTGGTCCTGGCAGAACTTTGTTGCTGTCGCAGATGAGCTAGCAGCAAGGGGACTGCAAATTGTCCTCACGGGTAATGCAGCAGAATCGGGGTTGACCCAATCAATTGCTGAAAGAATGCGATTTCCAGCGATTGACCTGGCAGGGAAAACAAGTTTAGGCGCGATCGCTGCACTGCTCAAGAACGCTTGCCTGCTAATCTGCAACGACACGGGAATTTCTCACCTAGCGGCTGCCCTTCAAGTTAAAAGTGTTGTTATTTTTCCAATTCAGATCCCCATCGTTGGGCACCGCTCAATCAAAAACTTCATCGAGTTTTGGGGGAGTGTGTTGAAAAAACGAAGGAAGGAACGTTCCGTCGGAGTGCCTGTGATGGAGTAAATGGAAAACGAAATTTAACACCTACTGATGTTTTGGCGGAAGCCGCCCATCTGCTTAAACAGGAGTTTACCTATGCTTCCTGAAATCTGGCGATCGGTCAAACGTCTTTTGGTGCTCTACCATTTTGCTACTGAAGATGGCGTTGCTGAAAATGGCTTTACCAAGGATGGTTTAGCGCAGCAACCCAGCGCTCCGGGTACTATATCAGGCCCTTCCAGCGGTTGAAATTACGTTGTTACCCGTGAACACACAAACCAATAGTTATTTAGAGCTACTTGAAGCAATTGGCAGTCGTGCGTTTGATGCAGCAATTATTTTTACTTTCCCCAATCAATCTCCTATTCCATTGCTTATCTCTGTTATTTAGCAGGGATTCCCATTCGACTCGGACAGTCAAACGAATTTGGCGGCGGTGTTTTGTCAACGTGCATCAAACCTCCAATCGATCCGGTTGCACCAAAACTGCATCATCTTCACCTGCTGAAGTCGGCTGGTTTTCCAATTTCAGAATGCTCTGATTCAACAGACGCAGTACGTTCAATGTCCTCGACAGGAACTCAGATAACGCCTGTTTTTGTCAGTAAGCAATCGCAGACGTCTAAAGCAGATGCCAATAAAACAACGTTGCATCCACATTTAACATCCAACCTTTGAAATCTAATTTCTTTTGTCCTATGCGGTTACGAATTCTAACCTGGCATGTTCACGGTAGCTACCTTTATTACCTGACACAGACACCCCACGAGTTTTATTTACCTGTTAAACCGGGCAAACCAGAGGGTTACGGAGGTCGTCTAGGAGGCTTTGAGTGGGGAGACAATGTCCACGAAATTCCCGCTGATGAGGTGCAGCACCAGAAATTTGACTGTATTTTATTTCAGTCACAGCGCAACTATCTGCATGACCAATACGAAATTCTTTCTGAAGCTCAACGGCAACTGCCTCGACTTTATCTAGAACATGATCCCCACGGGCGCATCCAACCGATACGCAGCACATTGTGGATGATCCCACCATTCTGCTTGTGCACGTTACGCACTTCAATCAGTTGATGTGGAACAGCGGTAGAACGCCGAGTTGTGTTATCGAACATGGTGTGATCGTGCCAGAGGAGATTTGCTACACAGGTGAGATCCCAAAGGGAATTGTGGTAATCAATGGGTTGCGATCGCGGGGGAGACGGTTAGGGGCAGACGTATTCCAGCAGGTTCAGCAATCCATTCCTCTGGACCTGGTGGGAATGGATGCCAAATCGTCAGGAGGGTTGGGCGAGGTATCCCATGCCGATTTACCCGCTTTCCAGACTCGCTACCGTTTTTCTTCCATCCGGTTCGTTATACAAGTCTTGGGTTGGCTGTCTGCGAAGCGATGATGGTGGGGTTACCGATCGTCGGCTTAGCGACAACGGAATTGGTGACGGTGATTGAAAACGGAATTTCTGGCTATGTTGCTACCGATCTTGATCAATTGAAAGCGCATATGCGGGAACTGATTGAGAATCCCGCCAAGGCACATTATTTGGGTGCAAATGCCCGAGAACAGGCACGATCGCGGTTTAGCATTCAGCGGTTTGTCCACGACTGGAACCGAGCCTTTGAGCGGGTTGTTAGCGAGGCACAGGGATCAGGGAGCACAGATCAGGGATCAGAGGAGAAAGAAGCACAGGGTACAGGCTATAGGGTAGGAAACTCATTGCTCGATTCCCCACTTCCTACTCCCTACTCCCCACTCCTCAGTCCAAAACTCAACATTCAACACTGAAATTTGAATATGACTAAACGAATTGCGTTAATTAGTGAACATGCAACTCCATTAGGAATTTTTGGAGGCACTGACAGTGGTGGACAAAACGTCTATGTTGGGCAGTTGGCAAAACACTTGGCGGCGATCGGCTACAGCGTTGATGTGTTCACCCGTCGAGATTGTGAGCACCTCCTTGAAGTAGTTGAGTGGCAGCAGGGCGTCAGAATTATTCATGTTCCATCCGGTCCACCCACTTGTTTACCCAAGGAACACTTGTTGCCCTTTATGGGCCAGTTCAGAGACTTCATGCTGGATTGGTGTCATTCTCAAGTTGCCTACGATTTAATTCATGCAAATTTCTGGATGTCTGCACTCGTGGCGGCAGATATTAAACGGGCGATCGGGGTTCCATTTGTTGTCACGTTTCATGCATTAGGGCGGGTGCGCCGTCTCTACCAGGGGCAAGCTGATCAGTTTCCTGACGAACGATTTGCAATTGAAGATCGGATTGTGCAGGAAGCGGACTACATTATTGCTGAATGCCCGCAGGATCGAGAAGATCTGGTACATCTCTACCATGCAGACCCTACACGGATTCGCATTATTCCCTGTGGGTTTGACACAACAGAATTTTGGGCAATTAACAAAACCCGTGCCCGTTTAACTTTAGGATTACCGCCGGACGAACCTCTAATTCTGCAGCTAGGGCGGATGGTTCCACGTAAGGGAGTTGATAATGCGATCCGTGGTTTTGCTCATTTAAGCAAGCAGTACGCTCCAGCGGCGCGGCTATTGGTTGTCGGAGGAGAGTCAGAAACACCCGATCCGCACCTCACACCCGAAATTAGCCGTTTGCAGACGATCGCTCAAGAATTGGGCGTCGCACCCCGGGTTAGCTTCGTTGGACGCAGGGGCCGGGACGTCCTCAAATATTACTACAGTGCAGCAGATGTGTTTGTGACAACGCCCTGGTATGAGCCGTTTGGCATTACACCGATCGAAGCAATGGCGTGTGGCACTCCAGTGATTGGTTCAAATGTTGGTGGCATCAAATTCACCGTAAAGGACGGAGAAACCGGATACCTGGTTCCACCCAACGAACCGGAATTATTAGCAGAGCGATTGCTTCATCTACTCAAAAATCCACAGTTGATGGGACTTTTGGGCGTCAAGCCATGCGCCGCAGCCAGGAACACTTTACCTGGCAGAAAGTGACCAGCGCGGTTGCCGCTCTCTATGAAGAGCTACTGGCCGGGATTAGCGTCGTTGCAAGTACCAAAACCGATCAGCTTGCCCTTCTTGATCGGGGGTTTGAAGCGGTTCTGCAAGCAGTCCAGCGATCACGCAGACTGTTGCGCCCTTCTATTCAAGCGGCATCTGAGGCAATGGGAGCCTGCTTCTCGCGGGGTGGAAAAATATTGATATGCGGCAATGGTGGAAGCGCGGCTGATGCTCAACATTTTGCAGCGGAATTGGTCGGTCGGTTTTGCTGCCCTCATCGGGCTGGATTACCTGCAATGGCGCTAACTGCTGACAGCGCATTTCTCACTGCTTGGGCGAACGACGTCAGCTATGACGACGTGTTTGCCCGTCAGGTTGAAACCTTTGCTCAGCCGCACGATTTGCTGATAGGAATCAGTACCAGTGGGCGTTCTAGAAATGTTATTGCAGCGTTTGAAGCGGCTCAGCGACTGAATCTGAGCACGATCGCTCTCCTAGGAGGAGATGGAGGAGAACTTCGAGAGAAAGCAGATATTGCAATGGTTGTTCCCGCACTTGAAACTCAGCGGATTCAGGAAGTGCAAATTATGATCATCCACCTGCTTTGCGAGTTAGTGGAGGGTCAACTGCTGGCAACCGATTCAGATAAGGCAGAACGTGCCGATCAGTGGGAACTTGAAACATCAGCCAAAACAATTCAAACGCAAGCGGAATTAACGCCAAAAATTTTGGCCTCTGATACTTCATACTCAACCCTTGCATAGAAAGACAACTGAGCCTTTCTGCGAAAGTTCAAATCTATTCGCTGATGCAGATTTGCAAAATACCGTTTTTAATTCACGAGGAAACATTGAATGATTGAACCGTTAAGTGGAAAAGTGGCTTTGATTACAGGCGGTGGACGTGGTTTGGGATCGGCGATTTGCGAAGCACTAGCTGAGGCAGGCGTAGTCGCGATCGTCGCAGACATCCAAATTGAGTTAGCGGAGAAGGTGGCGAAGGGGTTACAGGAAAGAGGACTGGAGGCAATCGCCCTTCCTCTGGACGTTAGTAACGATCAGCAGATTGAGACGATCGTGCAAAAAGTTGTGGATCAATATGGCAAGATTGATTTTCTAATCAACAATGCCGGAACAGATGTCACCCTTCCCATTGAAGAGTTGTCGATTGCAGATATCGATCGTGTGCTGAACGTAAATTTACGCGGTCCATTTATCTTGTCTAAGTTTGTTCTGCCTGTAATGAAGCAGCAAGGTAAAGGGCACATCGTCAACATTGCGTCTACTGCTTCAAAACGTACATGGCCTAATGCATCTGCCTATCATGCCAGTAAGTGGGGCTTGTTGGGTTTAAGCCATGCGCTTCACTCTGAAGTGCGCTCCGATAATGTCAAAGTAACGGCTGTGATTGCAGGTGGTATGCAAACACCCTTCATTCTCGATCGCTTTCCCGACACCCCTTAAACAAACTGCAAGATCCGAAACACGTTGCAGAAACAGTCCGGTTTATTCTAACGCAGCCCGATGAAACCGTAATTCCAGAAGTAATGGTGTTGCCGTTGCAGGAATCCTCCTGGCCTTAGGTGTGAAACCATTTTAGATTGAGGATTTTAGATTGAAGATTGCGAAGGTTTTGGTTGGTAAGCGTTTCAGAAACTATTTGCTCTAATTGCGACTTATGCCAGTATGATTTTCTCCACCGTTTGGAAACAGTAATGAGCAGCAAAGCAATTTTTCTGGACAAAGATGGAACGTTGATTGACGATGTGCCGTACAACGTTGATCCGGCGCGGATTGTGCTGGCTCCAGGAAGCAGAGAAGGCTTGCGCTTGCTGCATCAAATGGGCTATCCATTGATTGTGATTACCAACCAATCTGGCGTTGCGCGTGGCTATTTTTCTGAGTCGGCGCTGTCAGCGGTTGAACAACGATTGCGAGAACTGCTAGCCGAAATTAGTGTTCCCTTGGCTGGCTTCTACTACTGCCCCCATCATCCAGGTGGAGTTGTTCCGAACTACGCGATCGAATGCGACTGCCGAAAACCTCAACCCGGATTATTAACAACCGCGGCTCGTGAACTTGGCATCTGTCTATCCCAATCTTGGTTTGTTGGCGATATCCTGAATGATGTTGAAGCGGGACGAGCAGCAGGCTGCCGCACGATTTTGATTGACAACGGCAATGAAACGGAATGGGAGCTATCGCGCCAACGACTGCCGCATCATATCGTTACTGATTTGACTGAAGCAGCGCGAGTGATTATGGCGATCGAAACATCACTTGACACACCCCTTCAGGCCGCTCTCAGCATTCTTTCAATAACCTCTTATCGGAGGCTCCAGTTCCGCTCCTGAGTCAATAAAGCATTCATCTTTCAACCTCTAAGCACCAAAATCTCCAATGAATTCTTATCTGTACCATCTGATTAATGCGTGGAAATCACTGAATGTTTTAGTGATTGGAGATGTCATGCTTGATTGTTATCTCAACGGTTACTCCGATCGCCTTTGTCAGGAAGCTCCTGTACCAGTGGTTGCCGTTACCCAGCGGCACGATTTTCCAGGAGGTGCGGGCAATACAGCCGCTAACATCACCAGCTTGGGGGCAAAATTATTACTTCTCTCTGTGATAGGAGATGATTCAGAGGGCGATCGATTGCAACAAGTGCTGAAGCAACGCGGCATTTGCACGGAGCATTTGCTAAGAAGCAATCAGCGAATGACCCTGGCAAAACAGCGAATTACCGTTGGGTCCCACCTGATAGCCCGGTTAGATCAGGGTAGTACTGAGCCAATTGCAGCAAATTTAGAAGAACTGCTGATTCAAAAATTGGTTACGCTCTTTCCTGCATGTGATGCTGTCGTTGTTTCGGATTACAGATATGGCATTCTGACTCCCCGCATTATTCAAACCCTGACGGAGCTACAAGCCAAGCATTCCCGTGTTTTAGTGATCGATTCCAAGCAACTCAACGTTTATCAAGCGGTTGGAGCAACAGCGGTTAAACCCAACTATGGAGAAACCATTCAACTGTTGAATTTGCCTAAACAACTAACTGATCGGACAAACCAATTGGCTCCTTATGGTGAGCGTATTCTCAATCTAAGCGGGGCAAAAATTGCAACAGTTACACTCGACACGGAAGGTGCGATCGTGTTTGAGAAAGGACAACCTCCCTTCTGTTTGCAGGCTCAACCCGTACCCCAAAACCAGGCTTCGGGAGCAGGTGATACATTTGTAAGCGCATTAACGCTCGCTCTAGCAATGAACACTTTAACGCCTATTGCAGCATCTCTGGCTGCGGCAGCTACCGCTATTGTTGTTAAGCAACGGGAAACCAGCGTTTGCAATGCAGATGAGTTACTTCAATATGCAATTAATTCGTTATCCAATCCCGCTCAACAAGGAGAGAAAAGCTCATCTACCTCATTCAAAAGCACTAATGCATATGTAGCAGCCCTTAATCAATTGTGAGGTTGATAGCTTTGCGAGAATAAACTCCTGCATAATTTATTCTCGCAATCCAAATAGGAGCACTATGTAAACCCTCTGGTCCAAGTTTAATACCTCCCCAATTTCAACGTTCCGTTCTTTCAACCTTCTCATCTATTGCCTGATGTTTAGCGCTTGAGCCTACGAATCAAATCTGAAATCTCCAATCTGAAATCTCCAATCTGAAATCTCCAATCTAAAATCTCCAATTCTATGGACTGGACTACAGCAAAAAATATTCTTTGCATTCGATTAGACACAATTGGCGATGTGATTATGACCACTCCCGCCATGCGTGCTTTGAAAGTTTCTCAACCCGATCGCCGAATTACGTTGATGACCTCTTCGGCGGGGGCTGCGATCGCGCCACTCATCCCCAACCTGGATAATCTGATCGTCTATGATGCGCCCTGGTTAAAGGCAACGGCAACGCGTGTAGACAGCACGCCGGAGTATGCAATGATTGAGCGATTGCGTCTAGCCCAGTTTGATGCAGCCGTCATCTTTACTGTTTACAGCCAAAATCCCCTACCGTCTGCATTTCTCTGCTATATGGCGGGCATTCCACTGAGGTTAGCCCACTGTCACGAAAACCCTTACCAATTATTGACTGACTGGATTAAAGATCCTGAGCCGGAGCAGTTTACTCGTCATGAAGTACGCCGCCAATTAGATCTCATCGCTAGCGTAGGATGTAGAGCATCGGTAAATAACAACAGCTCTGATACAACATTAGATGAACGGATGCAACTGCGTGTTCCACAGGCTGCGATCGACCGTGTTCACCAACTTCTTGCAGAACTGGGAGTTAATGTCGATCGACCCTGGATTGTCATTCATCCTGGCGCAACGGCCCCCTCTCGCCGTTATCCACCAGAGAGTTTTGCAATTGTGGCTCGCCAGCTTGTGCAGAATGAAGGCATACAGGTTTTATTTACCGGCACTCAACCGGAACAAGAACTGGTGGAATCCATTCGAATGATGATGGGAGTTCCCTCCTGTTCGCTGGTTAATCATCTGAAGCTAGAGGAACTAACGGCGCTACTGGCGATCGCCCCGTTGCTTATCTCTAACAATACAGGGCCTATCCATATCGCCGCTGCTGTTGATACACCTGTCGTTGATCTCTATGCCCTGACAAATCCCCAGCATACTCCCTGGGGTGTTCCCAATCGGGTTTTATTCCACGATGTTCCCTGCCGTATCTGTTACAAGAGTATTTGTCCCGAAGGGCACCATCATTGTCTACGACTGGTTGAGCCAGAAACCGTTGTAGAAGCAGCGCTTGAGTTATTAGCGGAAACTAGCCCAACCCCAGTATTAATAAGTTCTTAACTGCAAGTTCTGAACCACGAACTCTCATGTAGTCCTCTAGATTTTTGCTGTATCGGTGACTTCGGTAGAGCCTCTTTTATCTCCACTCCCAATTCCGCTTTACTCATTTTTTTATTCATTTATCCTCTTCCTCCGATGCCCGCTACCGTTGATATCCTCATCCCTACCTACCGCCGTCCAGCCGCTCTGGCGGTAACGTTAACCAGCCTTTGTGCACAAAGGTTCAGAGATTTTCAGGTGATTATTTCGGATCAAACCGAAGATGCAGATCCGCTAGCAACAGGTGAAGTACTGGCAGCATTGCACGTATTGAATGCTCACGGTCATTCCATTCAAACACATAAGCATCTGCCGCGATGCGGAATGGCAGAACAGCGGCAGTTTCTTCTTGATCGGGCAACAGCTCCTTACGCGCTTTATTTGGATGATGATTTGATTCTTGAGCCTTGGGTGGTTAGCTGTTTACTCCAGGTAATTCAGGAAGAGAACTGTGGGTATGTGGGGTCTGCCGTTATTGGACTGAGTTTTCGGAACGATGTTCGTCCTCATCAGCAGCATGTTGAGTTTTGGGAAGATTCTGTGCAACCAGAGGTCGTTCGATCGGGTACGCCTGAGTGGGAGCGTTACAAGCTCCATAATGCAGCAAATATTTACCACGTTCAGCAGCGAATGAAGTTGACACCAGAGCAACCACGTAAATATCGCGTTGCCTGGATCGGTGGTTGCGTGATGTATGACACGGCAAAATTGCGGAGTGTGGGTGGGTTTGGGTTTTGGCAAGATTTACCCTCAAACCACTGTGGGGAAGATGTATTGGCACAGCTACGAGTTATGGCAAGTTACGGGGGCTGTGGTGTGATACCCTCGGGGTTTATCACCAGGAATTGCCGACTACAATTCACGATCGCAGTATGGATGCCCCTCAATTATTGTCAATCTAGTGAACGGCCAGAAACGGATGGATAAAATTCGCAGCATTTTGTTTGTCGAATTACTGGGAGGTATCGGGGATGTGCTGATTGCATTGCCTGCAATCCATGCATTAGGGCGATCGCATCCGTCTGCTCAACTGACCGTTCTTACCTTTGCTCCTGGCGGTGACTTACTGCGCCATGATCCATTGATTCATCGAGTTATTTATGCAAAACAAGGTGAAGCACGAACGGCTGTTGATCAACTACTTGCCCACGAACGGTTTGACCTGATTGTTTCAGATACTAGCTATGAAGGCATTGATGCGGCAATCTGCAAAAGCGGTGCGGATCGAGTTGTAACAAATCTATGGAGATCGCCGCCACCTAACGAGTTTGTAAGTAACCGATTTTTAGCCATCTTGCTGTCTGAAGGGGTCATCACAAAGGACGCCATTGATGTAGTTTCTCCCCAAATTCATTTACTGGCAGAGGAGCGATCGACTGCACGCACATTATTGGGTGCGGCATATCGTCCTTTGGTTTGCCTCTACCCCGATGCTGGAATGGAGGTTAAACGCTGGCCTTCAAGCTATTTCATTGCATTGGGAAAAGCATTACAACAGCAGTATGGAGGAGCAACCATCCTCGTTCCTGTTGGTTCAGACCCAACTCAGTCCGAACAAATCGCTCAATCAATTGGCGGTTCAGCCCTAACCTGGGAACGGCGATCGCTGCGTGAACTGGCAGCAGTGTTGGCAGAAGCGGATTTAGTTGTAGCCGCTGACACTGGCCCTGCTCGCATAGCTGCTGCACTGAACGTTCCCACTATTACCCTACTTGGCCCTTCCTGGCAGGGACGTTACGGACAGCCCCACCCTCATACCAACTTACAGGGATACCCTGGTTGCCCAGACCGGGTGATTGATAACTTCACTGAACAGCGCTGCTGGTACAGCGGCCAATGTCCTTATGAGTGGCAAACCTGTTTGGAAGACATTTCTGTTCAAGATGTTTTGCAAGCGGCAGCAACATACTTAGACAACCCGGAAAAACAGGGGCTAGGGGTCAGGGGTCAGGGTCAGGGGTCAGGGATCAGGGGTCAGATAAGTCAAAATTCATAATTCAAAAGTCAAAATTCATAATTCAAAACTCACTCCCTACTCCCCACTCCCCACTCCCCACTCCTCAATCAACATCCAACTGGAAACGGGTGAGCAACCTGCTTGTCATGCGACTTGACAACATCGGAGATGTGCTGATGCTGAGTCCGGCTTTGCGTGCGCTTAGGGAGAACTTACCACAGGCAAAAATCACGTTAATGGCTAGTCCAGCAGGTTCCCTCACAGAACCCTTACTGCCCTGGGTCGATAGAGTACTGCGTTGGCGTGTTCTCTGGCAGGATCTAGGGCGGTTAGACTTCGACTCACAGCGGGAATGGGAATTAATTGAAACGCTTAAAGCCCAACAGTATGATGCAGCGATTATTTTTACAAGTTTTACTCAAAGTCCCCATCCTCCGGCTCTGATTTGTGCGTTAGCAGGAATTCCCTTACGCCTGGGCGAATCTAAGGAAGTGGACATGGGAACGCTTACGCATATGGTGCCTGCGGGTTGTGATGAAATGCATCAGGTCGATCGCAACTTACGGTTAATTGAATCAGTCGGCTTTCAGGTTCGCGATCGCCGCCTTTCCCTGCGGGTTCCGGTCTCTCGCACCACACGTCCTGATCCCTACATCCTGCTAAATCCTTGGACAAGCTGCCCATCTCGCAACTATGACTCCGCTCGATTTGCAGTTGCAGCCCGACGACTGAGTGAAATAACAGGCTGGTCGGTTGTCGTGACAGGAGTGGAAAAAGATCGCGACCATTCCCAGTCTCTGCTGGAAATTTTAGGATCTTGTGCGATCGACCTCATTGGTAAAACAACCCTTTCAGAACTCGTTGCTCTGGTTGCTAATGCAAAACTTGTGTTAACGAACAACACATCAACAATGCACATTGCTGATGCAACCAATACTCCCAATGTTGTTTTGTTTGCTGGAACTGAATTGGAATGTCAATGGAAACCGCGCCATAGCCCTTCTCACCTGTTGCGTCGCCCGACGGTTTGCAGTCCCTGTTACGCGTTTGTCTGCCCCTATGAACTGCAGTGCCTTGACATTACTCCTGATGATGTTGTTGCGGCAGGACTGGAGCTTTGGAAGGGGCAAGGGGCGATGGGTCATGGGCGATGGGCAAGGGGCAGGGGGTAGTGGGGTCATGGGTCATGGGTAATAGGTAATGGCAATTCCTACAGCCCATCGCCTATTGCCTATCGCCTATCGCCCATCACCCATAATTCTCAACTTCTAATCTCTAATTCTTGCTCGGCTATAACCCTTATGTATAGCTGTTCACTGATCGAACTTAACATTGGTTGATCCTCGGATAGACCATTCAGTAGAGTTAACACTCCTCATTGATAGAGGGAAGCGGATGGCCTGGTTTCTACAATCGGGTTACAGCTACTTCTTTGGCGGTGAATTTGTATGAGCGATACAACAATTCATAAAGTGAGCGCTCAATCTTCTCCTAAAGGGAAGATGGGACAAAAATATCTTGCGATCGGTAAAGGCATCTCCATGCGGCTTTGGGAAGATGAACAGCCGGGGAAGCGAAGCCGGAAGCACAACGCCCCTATGAAACAGTGGGATACGTCATTAAAGGACGAGCCGAATTACACATAGAGGGACAAATGGTGCTGCTAGAGCCGGGTAATTCGTGGGTTGTGCCAAAGGATGCCTCCCATACCTACAAGATTTTAGAAGCCTTTACGGCTGTAGAAGCAACGTCCCCTCCGGCTGAAATTCATGGCCGTGATGAGTCCTAAGTTTTGCCTGAAGAGATAATCATGAAAGTTCCACCCGAAATTACTTATCGAGACGTCGATAAAACAGCGGCGATCGACCATTTGATTCACGACAAAATTGCGAAGTTAGAGAGGCTTTGCAGTTACATTAACAGTTGCAACATCGCTGTCGAGAAGGTGCACGACCGACCCAAAAGTGGTTCCCCCTATCGTGCCCGGATAGATTTAACCGTCCCTCCCAATCACGAGCTTGTAGCTAACAGCAATCCCATCGAGAACACCCAGTATGTCGAGGTAGATACCGTTATTCGGGATGCGTTTCAAAAGATGGAGCGTCAGCTCAAAGATCTCACAGATCAGCAACGGGAGAGCGAAAAGACAAAAAGCGGCTCTGCAACAGACACGGCTGCTCTGGTTGTGCGGCTCTTTCGAGAAGACGGATATGGGTTCATCAAAACGTTAGACGGTGAAGAAATCTACTTTCATCGCAACAGCGTACTGAACAATGATTTCGATCGCCTGGATGTTGGAACAGGTGTTCGTTTCGAAGCTGAGGAAGGAAACCAGGGTCCGCAAGCAACGACCGTTCAAATTGTTGATAAGCCAGGTGTGAGTGCTGGTAAAGTGGATCAGTCTCTGATTGAACCACCGCTAGGTTGGCAGGAGTAGGCGTAGATAATTGGTAGCTGAACTGACAAATCACTCATTCTGGTTCTACTGGCTCGTCTTTTTCGGAGTTATTCTAACCCGATACGTTCTTATAGCTGGGGGAGCCTACGTACTCTTCTACTCACTTTTGAAAAGGTTTTTTGCTCAAAAGGGTCTACGCCGAAAACAACCCTCGTGGCAACTGATTCGAAAGGATATTGAGTTATCGGTTCTCTCAGCGGTAATTTTTGCCCTCTGTGCAGCTGTTGTCATCGCGGCTTACGGATTTGACATAACCCTTCTATACACCGATCCCCATAAATATGGATGGTGGTACTTGGGAATGAGTTTTGTGGCCGTGCTGTTTCTCCAGGATGCATACTTCTACTTCATCCATCGAATATGCCATCGACCGTTTCTCTTCAAGTGGCTGCATCATGGGCATCATCGGTCTGGTGAGCCTACACCGTGGACATCCTTTGCGTTTGATCCGCCAGAGGCGCTTCTACAAGGGCTTTTCTTTGTGGGGATTGTGTTTGTCTTACCGCTTCACTTTGTGTCCCTAGTTGCTGCACTGATAACGATGACGATCTGGGCGGTTTGGAATCATCTCGGATTCGAGTTGTTCCTCCCTCGTTCCCTCGCCACTGGCTTGGTAGGTGGTTAATTGGTCCAACCCATCACTCTATCCATCACCGAAAACATACAGTCCATTACGGGCTTTACTTCACCCTTTGGGACAAACTGCTGGGAACCCATGACTCGAATTATGAGGCAGATTTTGGGATTTCTCTCAGTAGCTTAAAACGTTCCTCGATCGAACCAACAGCTTCAAACCTCAATGAAGTTTAAGAGGACGTTTGAAAAGTGGTAGATCAGTTGAAAACGGATAGAAAACGATGAACCGGATGGCACCGTCAAACTAAAACTGTCAACTATCTGTTCCATCCGTTATTAATCCGCTGCTAATCATACTTCTCAGGACCCTTCTAATAATTAAATGGGACAGGCTGTGACAAGGTAACAACGCTTTAGACAATTGAAATTAATCAATGGGAATCAATGATATGGACAATCAATCAGTCAACTCCCAAAGGCTTCCCTAATCAGGCTGTTGCTGAAGCCCAATCAGAAAGAGCGATGCATCTTCACAGCCCTGCATTTATGACCGGAGGCACAATCCCGTTCCAGTACACCTACGATGGTGACAATGTTTCTCCTCCCTTAATTGGGACAGCCCACCGCAGAACGCTGTCAGCTATGTTCTCATTGTTGAAGACCCTGACGCCCCCGAGCGATCGTTCACCCATTGGGTTGTTTATAACTTGCCTGCTGATATTCAATTCCTGCCGGAAGCGGTTGCCAAACACCCTACCCTTCCTAACGGCGGATTACATGGCAGAAATGATTTTGGTCAGTTGGGGTTTGGTGGACCATGCCCACCTGAGGGACCTCACCGCTACATGTTTAAACTTTATGCCCTCGACCAATCCTTGAATCTTGCGGCAGGAGCAACGAAGGCACAGGTGGAAGAGGCAATGAACGGATATGTTCTTAGCTCCGCTGAGCTAATGGAATATTACGCTCGGCAGGTTTAATTGAAGGATTTTTAGACAGGACTTACGCAAAAGTGTTGGAAGAAGTCTGGTAATGGGTGATGGGTAATCGGTAATGGAGAAATCTTCCTTTATCTATTATCAATTACCAATTACCATTTACCTGCGTAAATCCCAACAAAGCTATTAAGCAGGAATGTATTCTCCTTTACACACTCTGCCTCTCACCTTGTGAGGAGGCGAATTGAACGGGTGCTGGCTAGTCTTCTATTGAAGGTGCTAGTGAGTTCCGGCTTCCAATACTCACAAAGGTATCTAGAAGTCTTTGCTAACCAGCGCTCTAAACCTTACACCTATAAATTTCATAAACGTGAATACTACTCGTTTTACGCAACGCCTTTCCTACTTGATTGGCACTACTGCTTTGGTGGTTGGATTTGGTGCACTGTCTGCGCAAGCTGAATCTGTAAAATCCGCTAAACAGTCGCAGCAGCTTAATTCAGTACCAACCCAAAATTTCAGCATTAAACGCAGCACTGCACCTGTTAGCCAACCAAATTTAGACAAATCGTCATTTCAAATCGCAACTGCTCAAGTTACAAATTCTCAAGTTACAAATTCAGGATCCGCAAATTCAGGATCCGTTGTTGTAGAACCCACTCCAGGTAAAGCCCTTACATCTGCCTCAAGTCTCACGTCTGCTTCAAGCGTTGGAGCAGACGTTCTGGTTCCTTATAGTTCTGTTATTGCTCAGACGGGTAGAACCTCTCAAGAAACAACTCCGGGTACCGTTCCGGCTGGGCAAGCAACACCGGGCAGCACCACGCCGGGAGCTGCGATTCCAGGAACAGTAGTGCCGGGCCAACCCCCGCAGACATTGTTCAACCGGTTTCCAACGAACCCAAAACCACGATCGACGACTCCAGACGTTTCACCCTCGCTTGGTACAACCTCACCCAGCAGTACTCCATCGGGTACGACTCCGTCAGACACAGCACCCGGTACAACTTCACCCAATGGGTCGTCTCCGGGTACTTCTCAACCGGGCAGCAGCAGCACTGAGAATTCCCCAACTAGTCAGACCATTCCAGGAACGACACCGTCTCCCGAAACAACCGTAACACCTGGACGAGCAACTCGTTCCGGTTCTAGCTACTTTGGCGTTGGTGGAAATATTGGAATCGGAAGCGGCGATACAGCCGTTGGAGAAGGCAGTTTTGCAGTTTTAAGTAAAATTGGTTTGACCCGATCGTTTTCCGTAAGACCATCTCTGCTAATTAGCGATGACGTCACTATCTTGCTGCCAATCACCTATGATTTCTCATTTGGTGAAGGGCCAACTGAAGGACTCGGTTTTAGAGTGGCTCCGTTCGTTGGTCTTGGGCCTGCCATCACCACGGGCGGTGGCGGTAGCGTAGACCTACTGCTGACAGGGGAATCGACATTCCCATTTCGTCGCAATTCACAGCGACGGCTTCTGTAAACGCATCGGTTACAGGTGAACCAGCGGTCGGTATATTACTGGGCATTGGCTATAACTTTGCAGGGTTCTAACCCACGCAATTTGTTCAGTAGCTGAGGGAGACATCTCGATCGAGGTGTCTCCCTCAGCTATTTCTAGCAATCTACATAAAATAACTTTTTCGTGAGTTCTAAATAAATTTCTAACCTTGGTATTTCCAGATCAAACGTCAATTAAACTTCGTTCACTCTTTAGGTGCAAAAGACCTTATTACATAAAGAATACTGAACGGAATTTCATTCGGTCATTCGATAGAGATTTAATGTCTTACCTCCGAGGGCAGATGGTTCGACTACATCGCTTCGTTACAGTTCAAATGATGTGATAAATCGGTTTTTTGACTTATGGAAAACATTCAAGATGCTTTGGTAAATGCTAAAGACAAACTGCCTAATGTGACTCCCACACCTCCTGGGTTTCACAATCAGGCAACCGTTCATGAGCTAAAATCCCGTCTTCAGTGGGGAGAACCCGGACTCACCATTTTAGATATCCGCGAGCGTAATCGCTATAATGAGTGCCACATTCAAGGGGCAATGGCAATGCCAGTAGATACATTGCCAGACGCGGCACTTTTTAGCTTACCCGTCGAGCGTGATATCTATGTCTACGGAGATTCCGACGAGGAAACATCGAGAGGCGCAAGCATTCTGCGTGAGGCTGGATTCCGGCGAGTCGCCGAACTAAAAGGTGGACTCAATGCGTGGAGAGAAATTTATGGCGCTCTTGATGGTTTCACGGTCACAGGCCGCCCCAGTGAAGGTGCGTACAATGTTGTCTCTCGCTTGAAAGAGTTTGCTGAAGAGCGAGCTAAAGAACGTCAGCAGGACAGACAGGTTCCTAACTCACGCAGCTAACCTGATTCTTCTACCCAAGTAGAAGCTGCAACTGTCACTTATTCTGCACTGAGCTGAAATAAGGTAAAAATCCCTTACTCCCGTCTGTTGTTCTCCCATCCCGAGAGACTTTAGGGAGTAAGGGTTTGTCACAACAATGAAATAAACCCAAACGGATCTGTTTTCAAACGTCTCCTGATTTTAATGCCATTCAAAATAGAACTCGCTACATATTAACCCTTTGTAGGGACACATAATCATTCGCCCCTACCAAATTTGCAACGGTCTCAAATCAACTTGATGTAACTTCCTTAATGGCTCGTATTGCACTGATTGCTGGCACTTACCAACCCAAAAGCTGCGGCGTTGCACATTACACTGCACATCTCAGGGATGCCTTAGCCAAACAAGACGTTGAATCAGTTGTCTTAACTACTCACCAAGCGGTTCAGGATACTAATGAAACTGATGTGCTTGGAGTTGTTTACGACTGGAATTTTACCTCCCTTTTTCCATTGGTTTGGGCTATTCACTCACTAAAGGTAGACCTTTTGCATATTCAGCATGCCGCAGGAACATACCGATTCGATCGGTCTATTTTCTTGCTGCCATTGCTGTTAAGGTTGACTGGCTGGCGATCGCCGATCGTTACTACAGTGCACGAATACGGGTGGTGGGAGTGGCAGCCAAAATGGCTTCCAGCGAGTTTTGTGGAGTGGCTAAAAGTCTTCGGACAACAGCGAAACTGGTGGGATCGGGAGGACGGCTTTCTGTTGACCCAAAGTAGTGCTGTTGTCACAACGAATAGCGACGCGAAACGAATTATTCATACCCGACTGCCGCAATTAAGTGATAGAGTTCAGCAAATCCCAATTGGAGCCAACGTGGAAGTGGCACCGATCGATCGTGATAAGGCACGGCAACAGGTACGACACGATTGCAACTGGCCAGAAACTGCACTGATCATTTCGTTTTTTGGTTTTCTGCATCCGGTTAAAGGTTTAGAAACTTTGTTGCCCGCATTCAAACACGTTCTAGAAACCCATCCACAGGTGCGTTTACTGCTAATTGGCGGCGTTGAAAGTCTTGCACTGCCAGGAGAACAAGCAGCCCGCTATTGGAACCAGTTACTTGAAACGATTGCAGACCTTAACTTAACCGGAATGGTTCATATGACTGGATATTTAGATGCAGAGAACGCATCCAAATATTTGTCTGGTTCAGATATTGGCGTATTGCCGTTTAATCACGGGCTGACACTCAAAAGTGGCTCACTGCTGGCAATGATGGCTCACTCACTGCCCATTGTTGCAACCCGTTCTAACGGTTCCAACTTGGAACTAGAGGCCGAACAAATAGTGCGCTTGGTTTCTCCTCGCAACGTTAATCAATTAACTGTTGAACTTGTTGAACTAATAGCTGATTCAGAAGCCCGTAACCAGCTTGGAAAAGCAGGCCAACAATTTAGCCGAGCATTTTCCTGGTCCAGCATTACAGATGCCCATCGGGAAATTTACCAAACCGTACTGGAAGGAACTACTATTACAGCATCAGGATCAATTGCATAACCTTACAGAAGCAAGCAAAGTAAACGATTCAAATGCATGTTGTTGTCTACACAGACGCTGAAGGAATTGGTGGAGCGGAGATTAGTCTCGGCCATCTTGCTGCAACTGCTAGTGATGGGATAAAAATTTCGATCGTGGGAGTGTCCTCGTCTGTTATAGACGCGATCGTCGCTCGTCGTCCCCAGGCACCTCGGGTCATTTTGCCTGCACATGGGTTTCATTCGTTTGCAGCTCACCTATCGACCTTTCATCGGTTGCGTCCAGACATTATTCACTGTAATCTGTGTACTCCTTGGGCCTGTGCTACGGCATTAACGGCAGCATTAACGTTGCCAAATGCTCGTGTTGTACGTGTGGATCAACTGCCGCTGCGGACAACTGCTGCGCTCGAACTTTGGCGAACCCGTGCACTGTCATTGAGAGTGGATGCTCATGTTGCGGTTGGCGAAGCCAGCGCACGACGGATGGAAGATTTCTACGCTCTCGGTCGCAACACCGTAATTTCCATCCCCAATGGTGTACCGGATGTAGACTACGCACCATTGCCAATTGATCGGCCTGAGGGTCAAATGGTTGTTGGCAGCATTGGACGATTAGATGCGATGAAAGCACACGACATTTTGATACGGGCGATCGCTCAAGTGGAGGGTGTGCAAGCCGTTATTTTAGGGGAGGGGATCAACGGACAGCTTTAGAAAACCTTGCAGCCGAGCTGGAAGTGGACGATCGAATTTCGATGCCAGGTTGGGTAGAAAATCCCCGTTCTCGCTTACCGGAGTTTGATGTTTTGGTAATGCCGTCGCGCTCTGAAGGATTTCCATTAGCAATGGTTGAAGCAATGCTTGCTGCTCGATCAGTCATTGCTACCCATGTGGGCAGTATGCCAGAAGCTGTTATTGACAGAGAAACCGGAATTTTAATTGAAAAGAATGATGTGACAGGTCTAGCAAAGGCATTAAAGCAACTTCGGGATGATCCACAGCTACGGCTTCACCTCGGGAAACGTGCCAGGGAAGTTGCTGCTTTCAACTTTACTGTAGAGTCAATGACATCGAAATATGAGCATCTTTGGCGAACACTTTCAACAACGCCAAAATCTCCTCGTCTGCGCGTTCCACGTCCTAAAGATTAAACTTGAGTCTTCCTCAAGGATCTTGGAGCTAAGGACTGAGTTTTGAGAAAAGTACATACTCAATCCTAGGAATCAGCACTTCTAATATGGGAATCCGTTTTGTAAAGAAGTGCTGTTTGGGCGTAAGGGCTTAGCGTTCAGCAAGGCGATCAGGACTTCGTTTCAGAGTTCGTGACCGAATGTGAAGCCCCTACCGATACCGCTACTCTGAAACCGGATTGCGTATGAATCAGAGTTTGGGAATTTTAGGATAAACCAAGCAGGAGGTGAAAGGTCTACCCCATACCTTTCGCCTCCTGTCATCTGTTTTTCACTTTTAAGGATTATCGCCGATCGCGAAAGGTCCGTTCGAGACGGTACCAGGCATCACGAGCAGCATGCTTTGCTTTCTCCCAACCTAATCCTGATGAACCGTAGTTTCGCTCGTAATCCCGTTGCAGTTCAGGCTCAACCTCATCGTAGGTTCTACCTGTATTTTGATACCGCACATAGCCTTCGTATCCAGTGCGATAGGCAGGTTGATAGTTGTCGTAGTTCAAATTCTTCTCGTAATAAGGCCGAGAATTATAATTTTGGCCCCAGTAATCGTCCTCGTCATTAAATAAAGAGTTATTTCTGACACGATCCCAGGCATCCTGCACCGCATACTTGGCATCTTCCCAACCAACATTGCTTGTGCCCCGATTCGTTTCGTAGTGGCGCTGCAATTCTGGTTCAATCTCGCTGTAACTTCTGCCTTCGGTTCGGTAGCGATCGTACCCTTCATAACCTGTTCGATAGGCAGGAGAGTAATCATCAAAGGTCCGATCAGATTTTGCGTAGGGACGAGAAGCATAATTCTCACGCCAATATGTATCCTCAACCGTCGGATCAAACGACTCTGCGGCAGCTTTGCCTGCTAGCCCACCAACAACACTACCCACAACCGCACCAACAGCCGCACCAATCGGACCACCCGCTGCACCGATCGCAGTTCCAATTGCGCCTGCTGCTGCTGCTCCGACACCCGTACCAACCGGATGAGATCCCGGTTCACCTGTAATAGGGTCGGGGTTTGAATCAGCTTCTAAGCGACGATCTCGCTTTTCCTGTTCATCAGTCATAATTTCCTCCTTAAATTTACTAAAGAGCGATTTTCTCCAAATGCTAACAATTGGTTCAAAAGCACTCGTCCCTCAAAAGTGGTAAGTGGTAAAGCTCGTAACAATTCAGCTTTTCAAACGGGAACCAAACCATCAACGGAAAAACAAACGAAAAAACGTGCAACTAAAGGCAGAGGTATAAATTATTTCAATTGAACTAATCTGTTAAGTAGCTAAAAGAAATAGTTTCAACTTCATTTCTAGAAAACTATGTTTTTACAAAATAAGGAAACCGGAGTTTTAGTGGAGATTTTAGATACAAAGGCGTTAATTGATCCACTAGAAAGTAAAATTCCAGTTAAGGTTCAAGCAGGGCAGGAAGAGCAAGACCCTGAGGGAGTTTCCAAAGAAGCGTTAATTTTCCCGTCTGGAGAAAGTCTTCCTCGTTGTTGGGTAGATGCGGATTACCGCGCTGCTGCAAATAAATAAGGCTAAACTCAGAAACCTTTTTTCGTTTCTGTTTCAGTCGGGGATTGGTAAAAGAACTTCGGTTTTAATCGTCTAGAAGACTTGTGCAACGTTGAAACGGCTAGGTGCTATTAGCATCTAGTCTTTTAGTACATATCAATACATTCTCTTTTAACAAAAATTGCCATGTTGAGCATTGATCCTATCCAGTCTGCGAAGGCTATGGGCTTGCGTTACGTTAACGATGAGAAACCTGGTATTCAGCGCAAGCGTGTTGGCGAAGAATTTATTTATCTTGATGCTAAGGATAACCAAGTTTGCGACCCGGAAGACCTTGAACGCATCAAAAATTGGTCATTCCACCGGCATGGACAGAGGTTTGGATTTGTCCACTACCGAATGGACATCTACAAGCAACAGGTCGGGATGCTAAAGGACGTAAGCAATACCGCTATCATCCTGAGTGGTGCCGGATTCGAAATCAGACGAAGTTCGATCGAATGGTTCGATTTGGTCTTGCATTACCTTCAATTCGAGAGCAGACCGATCGCCACTTGCAGTTGAGGGGCTTTCCGCGAGAAAGTAGTGGCTACCGTTGTTCAACTTCTGGAAAAAACGTTTATCCGGGTGGGCAACACTGAGTATGCCGAGAAAAACCGTTCATTTGGTTTGACAACGCTGCGTAACCGCCACATTGAAATCTCAGGCACTAAACTTCTATTTCGGTTTCGCGGCAAAAGCGGCGTTGATCACGAGATTGAACTAAACGATCGTCGTTTAGTCAGAATCGTGAAACATTGCCGAGATCTGCCCGGTTATGAATTGTTCCAGTATTTGGATGAGGATGGTCAACGTCAAGCCGTTGATTCCAAAGATGTGAACGACTATCTGCAAGAAATTACAGGTGAGGATTTTACAGCGAAGGACTTTCGTACCTGGGCGGGTACTGTGCAGGCATACCTTGAACTAGCAGAACTTGGTACGTTTAATTCGCAGATCAGGGCTATTTCATTCTAGACGAGGTAGACAATCCGATAAGCTGAGGCTTAATCCGTTACTGCCGTTCAACCATGAGCACCCTTGCGATTGTGGAAGCTTTTGCTCACTTGCCTGACCCCGACGAGGAGCCGGACAACGGCACAATCAAGCCCTGTGTCTAGCATTGTTCACCTTAGCAGTGGCAGCAGGATGTCGAGGGTTTCTAGCCATTGGAGATTGGCTCAACGCTTATCACGATGAATTAGTAGGGTTGTTTGACCCAGCTAAAGGACGTTTACCCTCCTACAGCACGATTCGCCGAGTGCTGCTCAACGTAGATTATCAACAGTATTCAGCTTGTTTAGCCAAGTTTTTTGAGATTAGTCCTCGTGCGGGTGAGATGGTAGCTGTCGATGGCAAACGATGGCGTGGCTCCTATCAACTGGTATCGGAGCATTCAACCACTGAGCCGCATCCAGCGATTCAACTGGTGAGTGTGTATTTGGTTGAACGGGGTTTGATTCTTGAACCCTACGAGGTTGAGCATAAGAGCAATGAGATCAAGGTGTTGCCCCAGTTAGTCAAACAGTTCGCTTGCAATGGAGTGGTGTTTGCTTTTGATGCGATCAACACCCAAAAAAAGTTGCACCTCAATTGTTGAGAGTCACAATCACTATCTAGGAGCACTCAAAGGCAACCAATCTGGGCTGCTCAAAGAGGTCAAGGCGAACTTTCAAGTGGAAGACACTTACACAGAATTTAGCAAAGGTCATGGACGCATAGAGGAACGAATAGTTGAAATTTGTCAAACTCTTGATGATATTCGTCCTTGGGCAGGACTATGCACCTTGATTCGCGTGAGGGCTACTCGTACCTTGCTGAAAGGAGAGTATGAAATTGTGGGTAAAACCGAGATACGCTATTACATTTCCTCGTTGCGTGAAACTGCGTGTCAGTTTGCTCACCGAATTCGCTCATATTGGGGTGTGGAAAACAAAGTGCATTATGTGCGAGATGTGACGCAAGCTGAGGATGCTTGTAGAATCCGGATAGTTCCCTTGCCTCAGATATGGGCAATTGCTCGAAATCTGGCACTCAATCTCTATCGGGACTTGGGCTTTAACAATATGGCTCAAGCCCAACGTCGTTGCGGTTTCAGCTTGAAGCAACTCAAATCAATCTTTAGAATGAAATAGCCCTGAAGCAAGAAAAAATATCTGAATCTATTTGACTACCTATTTTTACTTTCTGTTGAATCAGGAGAGCTAATCTAAATTTTTGAGTAAGGTCGAAAAATTGATTTAGAAGTTTTCTCCTTGAGCCTCTCTTTAAGGTTCTCTTCCAGGCAGCTTTGGGGCTTTCATAAAATACAATTTCAGGTTTTTGGTAATAGCCAATTGCCAAGTAAGCAGCTTCAACAGCAGCTTTCGCCTTTTCTTGATCGATCAGTTCCATTGAAAGCGCAATCTTTCGCCACTTCTCCCGGTACACCGGAATTAGCGCTTTCTGTTCAGGAGTGAGGCTGGTAATTTGGGGTTTGGGCATAAACAGCACAGCTAGGATTTAGCTGATTATGCCCAAGGTGAGTTTTCGGAATGAGAATTTAAGTTCAAGGTTCGATTATGCCACCGCCCAACAGTACCTCTCCGTCGTACCAAACTGCGGCCTGACCTGCCGTAACGCTGGACTGAGGTTCATCAAACACAACCCGGACACGGGAATTTTGCAGCGGAATGATGGTGACGGGTGTCGCAGACGATCGATAACGAATCTGCACCTCTGCCTTGATGGGTGCACTCGGTTCAGGAATCGATACCCAATTCACTCGCTGAACCGTACACTCAGGGGAAAGAGTTGCCGCCCGATCGCCCACTATGACGCGATTATTAACGGCATCTAGCTCGACAACGTAAAGCGGCTCATTATGGGCAATCCCCAATCCTTTTCTTTGACCGATCGTGTAGTGATGCACCCCATCATGGTGCCCCAGAACCTTGCCGGATTGGTCTACAATGTCGCCCTTGTGAGGCGTAATGTACTTATCGAGAAATACCCGCATGGAGCCGTTAGCCTCAACCAAACAAAGATCCTGGCTTTCGGGTTTGTCTGCGGTATGGAGGCCAAATTCTGCGGCAACTCGACGAGTTTCTGTCTTTGGCTGTTCACCTAGCGGAAAAATGACGTGTGCCAAAACATCCTGAGACAGATCGTATAAAAAGTAGGCCTGATCTTTGCTGCGATCGATCGCCCGAAGTAGTTGATAGCGTGATGTTTCCTCGTCAAAGCGTGTTCTAGCGTAGTGCCCCGTTGCAACACGTTCAACGCCCAATTCCTTGGAGGCATACTCCAACATGGGGCTGAATTTCACTGCCTTGTTGCATTGGGAGCAGGGCAACGGCGTAATTCCTGCCTTATACCCATCCACAAGGTAGTCCACAATATTTTCCTGGAACGTATCCCGGCTATCAACAATGTGGTGCGGGATGCCCAATTGTACACACAGCTTTGCGGCATCCACCATACCTTCTGAGCAGCACTGACCCTTACCCTTCATTAGCCACAGAGTTAGTCCCACCACCTCATAACCCTGATGGTGCAAAATTGCTGCTGCTGTTGAACTATCGACTCCACCTGAGAGCCCGACCACAACCTTCTTCATGGACCGTAAGACAGAAAGGGATTACCTATATAGGCTAGCCGAAAATAGAGTAGGTGGTAGGTGGTAGGTGAAAGGTGGTAGGAGCGGAGTTGTGAATGGGGCGACGGACAACAAGCGGTAAGGAAATTGACGGGGGTTGATGAATTACTCACTTATCCTTTATCCTTCATCCCTTATCCTTCATCCCTCATCCCTTATCCCTGCCCCCTCACCCCTTCCCTCTACTAAAAACGGCTTATTAGAGCCAAGACAGCGTTGCAGATCACTGGGAATAGGCAGGTTGGCTTGCTCCCGTTGACGATCGCGGCTTCCCTGGCCATCTGATTCACAGGACCCCAGAAAATGGTATTCCCGTCTTGCTGATAAACGGCCTTTCCCAAAAGTCCATTCACCTGGTAGAGACTTGGATGCTTACGATCGGGGCGCAGGGACGCAAACGTTTTCTCATTTCGAGAGACATCTGCCATGCAAAATCGCTGACCCTTTCTAACAATTTGGATATAGTTGGACGAATTGATTGAATAAACTCCAGGGTACAGGCGTGCTGCCTGACCAGGCATAGGGGAGGAGCAAATAGATGACTAAAAATAGACGTAATCAGCGTGATTCGAAAGCCCGTAGGGGTCAACATAGGTTCAAATTTTTATAGTCGTCGCAAAATTAGCAATTTGAACGTGAGATGAAGGAATATGAGATGACGAACAAGTGAGAACATTGTCGGTTATTCCCCCACCATAAGTCATTAGAGACTGCTATAGTTGCAAACATTTAGGTGGATAGAGAATAGAATCACTCTATGATGCCCCAATTCCGGTTGCAACCGGGGATACTTCATTTAGCGCGATACAATATGTTCAGCAAAAGGCGCATTGCTGAAGCAGATCACGGGAGATCAGAGACGCATGGGAAAAGTAGTCGGCATTGATCTGGGGACAACGAACTCAGTGGTTGCCGTCATGGAGGGTGGTAAGCCGATCGTCATCGCCAATGCTGAAGGGATGCGAACCACTCCTTCTGTGGTTGGTTTCAGTAAAGAGGGCGAGCGCTTAGTTGGGCAAATGGCGCGCCGTCAGGCAGTGCTTGATCCACAAAACACCTTTTATGCGGTGAAGCGCTTTATTGGCCGGAAATATGCAGAGCTAGCTTCGGAGTCCAAGCGAGTTCCTTACACTATCCGCAAAGACGATAGCGGCAATATTAAGATCAAGTGTCCGCGTCTGGAGCGCGATTTTGCCCCAGAGGAAATAGCCGCCATGATTCTAAAAAGCTGGTGGATGAAGCAAGCAAATATCTCCAGCAACCGATCAGTGAGGCTGTCATTACCGTACCCGCCTACTTTAATGATTCCCAGCGACAGGCAACCCGGGATGCCGGGCGAATTGCCGGGCTAGAAGTCAAGCGGATTTTGAATGAACCGACGGCTGCCTCCCTTGCCTATGGGTTAGATCGGCAAGACAACCAGACAATTCTGGTGTTTGATTTGGGGGTGGCACGTTTGATGTGTCCATTTTAGAAGTCGGCGACGGTGTGTTTGAAGTGAAGGCCACCAGTGGTGACACTCAATTGGGTGGCAATGATTTTGATAAAAAGATTGTTGATTGGCTAGCGGAGCAGTTTCTGGAGACGGAAGGGTTGATTTACGGCGCGATCGTCAAGCGCTACAACGCCTAATTGAGGCGGCTGAAAAAGCCAAAATAGAGCTTTCTGGCGTTACCGTAACGGATATTAATCTTCCCTTTATCACTGCAACAGAAGAAGGCCCAAAGCATCTGGAAACCCGGTTAACCCGCTCCCAATTTGAGGGCCTGTGTGGCGATCTATTGAGTCGGTTGCGCGGTCCTGTTAAGCAAGCGCTTCGGGATGCGGGGATGAGTCCTGCCCAAATTGACGAAGTGGTTTTGGTGGGTGGCTCAACTCGCATACCAATCGTTCAGCAACTCGTTCGCAGCTTTATTGATAAGGAACCCAACCAGAACGTCAACCCGGACGAAGTGGTTGCGGTTGGAGCCGCCATTCAAGCCGGGATTTTGGCAGGCGATGTGAAAGATATTCTGCTGCTCGATGTAACACCGCTGTCGGTGGGCCTGGAGACGATCGGCGGCGTGATGAAAAAGCTGATACCTCGCAACACAACGATTCCCGTCCGGAGATCGGACATTTTCTCTACCGGAGAAGATAACCAAACCCTGGTTGAGGTGCACGTATTGCAGGGTGAACGGGATATGGCGAATGGAAATAAGTCGCTGGGTCGGTTTAAGCTGGCTGGCATTCCCCAGCTCCTAGAGGAATTCCTCAAATTCAGGTTTCCTTTGATATTGATGCCAACGGTATCTTGCAGGTAACGGCTCTAGAACGCACAACTGGCCGTGAACAGAGCATTACCATTCAAGGGGCATCAACGCTCAGTGAGGAAGAAGTGCGCCGCATGATTCGGGATGCCGAAGAGTATGCCGAAACCGATCGTCTGAAGAAGGAAAAGGTCGAAAAACGCAATAATTCCGAAGCGCTTGCCTTCAAAGCAGAACGTCAACTGCGGGAAGCGACGTTGGACTTTGGCATGCAGTTTGTTAGCACGCACCGGGTTCGAATTGAACGAGCCATCCAGCAGTTACGGGAAGCCCTTGCCCAGAACAACGATCGCGGCATCGACGAGGCACAAGCGGATTTACAGGATGCTCTTTATGACCTTAACCGGGAAGTCTTCCAGCGAAATAAGGAAGAGGAAGAAGAGGACAGCTTATTTGGGGCAATTAAGAGCTTCTTTCTGGACGATGACGACGATGACGATTACTACTACCGGGACGAGCCGCGTGGATACGGTAGCCTGTATGGCGGACGCGACTCTGGCGGCGATCGTTACGGTAGACGGGATTCTGGAAACAGCTATGGCGGACGTGATTCCGGGAATGATTGGTATGGCGGACGTGATTCCGGAGCCGTTATAGGGGACAAGACTCTGGAAATTGGTATGGTGGCTTAGGTTCCGGCAATCGCTATGGGGATTCGGGAGATTCCGGCAATCGCTATGGTGGGTCCGATTCGGGCAACCGATACGGTGGTTCAGATTCGAGAGATCGCTACAGCGGCTCAGGCCCTAACGATCGCTACAATAGCTCTGATTCTAGAGATGGCTATAACAGCTCCGATTCTAGAGATCGCTACAGCGACTCAGACTCCAGAAACCGTTATGGTAGCTCCGATTCTAATGATCGCTATACCGAACGAAATCGCTATGATGCTGAAAGAAATCGGGATAGTTCGTATCAAGACAGCCGCTCCTACGACGATCGCTCCTTAGAGCGCGATCGGGAGAGCGCCGTTCTTCTCGATCCTCACGAAATCCACGCCCCAATCTGTACCAAGACAACTGGGATGATGATGATGATTGGCTCTAATAAAGGCAACGGGCAACGGACCATGGGCAAGGTAAATCCTTAAGCCTATTGCCTTTCGCCCATTACCTATTGCCTATTTCAAACACCTATGCAGAACTTTCGGAACTACTACGACATACTGGGGGTTGCCAGGGATTCAACAGTTGACGAGATTAAAAAGTCTTTTCGACGATTGGCTCGGCAGTATCATCCCGATTTGAATCCTGGCGATAAAAAGCAGAGGAGAAATTCAAGGATATCAATGAAGCCTATGAAGTTCTTTCTGACTCAACAAAGCGGTTTCCAGTATGACCAGTTTGGCAAGTTTTGGCAGCAGCGTGGGTTTCAAGGAGGCCAGTCGCCTCGATCGGGAGGCCGCAGTTGGAACGGACGAGGTGGCGATCGATCGGCAACGGGAGAGGTGGATTTCAGCGAATTTCCCGACTTCAACAGTTTCGTTGACCAACTGCTGAACCGTCGCACTGCTCCAGGCACCAGCACCAGCACCAGCACTGGCTCCCGCGACTATTTCCGTCCCGGTACGACCAAAACAACCTATACGGTGCCCCGCGCTGGTCGTCGGGATGCGGAAGCTCGTTTGGGTGTTCCGTTGGAGAAGGCGTATTTGGGGGACGGGAACGAATTCGTCTGGAAGACGGGCGATCGCTAGAAGTCAACATGCCCCCGGAATGGTGAGCGGGCAGCGAATCCGACTGAAGGGTCAAGGCGTTGCTGGGGGCGACCTGTACCTGAAAATAGACGTAACTCCCCATCCTTTTTTAAGCTGGAAGGTTCTGACATCCTCTGTAAACTGCCAATTACCCCCAGTGAAGCTGTTCTCGGTGGCCAGATTGAAGTTCCTACCCTGGATGGTTTGGTAAAAATGTCGATTCCAGCAGGGGTCCGCTCTGGACAACGTCTCCGCCTTGCGGACAAAGGATACCTGACAAGCACTGGTGGACGGGGCGATCAAATTGTGGAAATCAAATTGCGGTTCCCCGCGACCCCAGCCCCCAGGAGCGAGAACTCTACGAAAAGCTTCGTCAGCTAGAAACGTTTAATCCCCGTGCAGATTTGCCTGTTTGAAAGTGAGGGGAGAGGGGAGGTAGGTGAGGGGGAAGGCTAAGGGCTAAAGGATAAAAAAGTGACTCATCACTTCCTCACCCTCTCACCCCTCACTCCTCATTACCTTATGTTCGGCTGTTTTGTAGCACGTCCTTTGAAAGTTGAATTTGGTCAGCGCTGAAGCCTGCTTCGTTGAGATAATTTAAAAACGCCGCGTCATCATAACGAGAATCAATGCTGAGCGCTTGCTGATAGGCTTTCTGAGCTAAGGCACGATCGCCGTTCCCCCAGTGAGCGATCGCCTCTGCGACTAAGGGATGGGGATTGCTTGGTTCTAATTTTGCGGCTTCCTTTGCTGTTGCGACCGCCAGGTCATACTGCTTCAGCCGTTGAAGTGCAAGGCTCAGGTTATAGTAAGCAATTTCGTTATCCGGCTTGAGAAACGTTGCCCAGGTGTGAGTTGTGACAGCCGCGCTCAACTGTCCACTGACCAGGTAAACAATACCAAGCGCGTTTAGGGTTGGCACATCGAAGGGATTCAGGTGGAACGTCTGCAAAAGAGTGTTGGCCGCTTCCGTTTCCTGCCCTGCTTTGTGTTGAGTCCACCCCAGCAAAACTCTGCCTGAAAGGTTAGCCGGATCAAGCTGTACTGCCTGTTGCAAAGCGGCGATCGCTTCCGGTACCGCTCCTGTTCCCGGTAACTCAAACCTAGCTGCCGATAGGTTTCAGCCGAAGCAGCCCATATTGGCTTACTGGTGAGCAAAACACCCATTGCCACTAATCCAGCCGCAAGACGAGTTTGGATAACGATACTGTTCATTGACCTTGATTCGTTTAAGCGGGAGTTAGAGGGGCACACATCAGGGAGTCAGGAGATGGGAAAGGTGGGAAAACCGCAGAGACGCAGAGGCGCAGAGACATAAAGGTTCTTGAGGGACTTAAAATTCTTAATTCTCAATTCTCAACTCTCAATTCCTAACCACCCTTCTCTTTTGGCATTTGGGGCAGAAATGCGCTGATCGCCCTGCCATCCGCAGGCGCTCAATCACGGTACCACAGGTTCGGCACGCTTCCCCATCGCGGGCATACACCCAGGCAACTCCGCCATAATTGCCGTTAACTCCTTCCACACTGCGGAAGGTGCTAAAGGTTGTTCCTTTTGCGTCAATGCTTGTTTGAAGTACGTGCAGGATATTTGTTCTTAGGCAATCAATCTTTTTGCGGTTGAGATCTGTACAGAGGGTGTTTGGATGAATACCGCTGAGAAAAAGGGCTTCATCGGCATAAATATTTCCAATCCCGGCAACGATCGCCTGGTCAAGTAGCGCATTTTTGATGGGACGATGGCAATGCTTGAACTGCTGCATGAGGTAGGCAAGGGAAAAGTTCTCTGAAAAAGGTTCTGGTCCTAACTGCTGCAAACCAGTAATTACAGATTCAGGCAAACGATCGGGAGGAACCCACCACATTTGTCCAAAGGTCCGTTGATCAACAAAGCGTAACTCCCAATCGTCCTCGAAGAACAACCGCACTCTAGTATGTTTTTGCAGCGGTTCCGACTGATTTAGCCACAAAAGTTGACCCGTCATGCGGAGATGTACACCAAGCCAACCAGCGGGAGTGAGGGATGAGGATGGGGGATGGGGATGAGGGATGGGTAAGCTCTGAATTTTGAATTACGAATTTTGAATTATGAATTAATTCTGACCCCTGACCCCTGACCCCTGACTCCTGCTTTCTGACTAATTCTGCCAGCAAATACTTCCCGCGCCTGTGCCATTGCGCGATCGTCGCTCCCTCCAGTCCTGATAGGAACTCCATCGCTGAATCGGGATAGGCAACGGTTCGGCTTAACAGCACATCGCCACCCTGAATTTCTTGATGCAGGGTCACTTGATTGAGACCCCGTCGGACGGTTTCAACTTCGGGCAGTTCGGGCACTTGAGTGTGTATGAATAGAAGCAACCAAGTCTAGGATAGCGGGTATTAGGAGGGGTAGGTGATAGGGGGTAGGTGGTAGGGCGAAGCAGGGAATAGAAGTGGGTTTGCTCTCACTACCCGTTCTAGGGCAAAACGCATTTTTATACAAAACGGGTAGAAAGCAGTGCCACAAAACACGTTTCTACCCGTTACTTATAAACAACGTTGAGTGATTATCAGTGTCAATTACTCAACTTAAGCCTGTGTCTTCTACTTTGCTGCCGCAGCGGGCTTCTTAGATTCTGTCGATGAGCTAACTTCGGCTAACTCATCTAAAGCAAAGTTATTGGTATTAACACCGGAGGAATTGCCGCTGACACCGTTATAGTTAACCCGGTCAAACCGCACAATCACAGGGTATTTAATTCCGCTCTGGTCAATCGATGCGACAGTACCGACATCGCCATACCAGAAGGATTCTTTTCGAAGAACTTGAACTTTAGAACCACGCTGAATTGCCATGTTTTTCCTTTTGTTCTTAAGCTTCGACTTATAGAGCTTTATCGCCATCCACTTTACTACGTCTAAAGGAGGATTTTTTTGTGACGGCGGTGAGTCGAAACAATCTGAAACAAAAGGAGAGGCGTACATGTATGGGGTGATGGGTTACAGGAGTCAGGAGTCAGGGGTCAGAACTAATTCAAAATTCATAATTCAGAACTCACCCATCCCTTATTCCTCATCCCTGCCTCTCATTTCCTCCGTAGCTTCTTCCTCGCCAACGGGTCGGGGTCTGAATAGATGACAGGAAGATGCGAAGTACTGCCAGCGGATCTGCCAGAGGGGAAAACCAGAACATCCAGGGGTGATCGCCTGAGTTCGATCGTAGGAAGGGGCAATGGCCCAATTTAGGCCTATCCTGATCAAAACCAGCATCAGGTTTAGCCCAAAGGCAGTGAGTGCTGTTGGGGTTTGGGTTCCGTTCAAAATCTGAGGAAGCAGTAGAAGGGTGATTAGAATGGGCAACCCTTGAACGGCCAATAGAAATAGGCAGTCGCCCCAGATTTGAGTACGGGATGCCGCATCTTTCAGGTCTAGCGATCGTCCCCATTCTCGCCAGGTTTCTGCGGCTCCTTCATACATGCGAACCTTTAACACCTTTGCCCCATCCAGGAACCCAACGTTGGCACCATGAGCTGCAATGTGACGCGCCAGAGTTACATCATCACAGAACGATCGACGGGCGCTTGTGTAGCCGCCTACCTGGGCTAATAGTGATCGACGGCAGAAGAAACACTGACCGTTTGCCATTACCCGCTCCGATGAGTTTCCCTTCTCGCCTGCGGGACCAAAGCGATAAACGAGGGTCATCAGAAGGGCGGGTTGCAGCCACAGTTCACCGGGGTATTTGAGGATGAATTGGGGAGAAAGGGAAATCAGATCATAGTTCTCCGTTGTAGCGGTTTCCAGCAAACTGGCAGTCAAACCGGAATGAGGTTGTGTATCCGCATCGATTCCTAGGATCCAATCACTTTTCTCAGAACTGTTTAGAAATCCTGTATTGAGTGCCCAAGGGCGGCCTACCCAATCGCTGGGTAGGGGTCATCATTCATCAAACGAAAACGGGGGTCTCGTTGCCCTGCCGCTTTAACTAGCTCAGGAGTGCCATCTGTAGAATGGCTATCGACAACGATGATTTCCCGTACTTCATAGCTTTGAAGGCTTAGACCTTCTAGGCAGAGAGTAATTCGTTCGACCTCATTTAGAGTTGGCACTACAACGCTTACAGCACCCAAAAATTGGGTTCAGGCGATTGTGGCTGTAAGGGTGGGTGACGAAATGGACCCCGCAGGAGGCGCGACAACAGAATGAGCGCTGCCGGAACCTGAACACAAAGAAGGTCCAGAAGAAGAGCATTTTCTAGCAATGGACTTCCCAGTTAAAACGTTTCAATTAAACCTTTGAAGCAGCGGTAAGCGGAGGTTGATTCAACGAATAGGTTTCGGTGACAACAGGCTTTGCGCTCCACCACAAAAGAACTGCAGGAACAACTCCCAGCACCACGCTAATTGCAGTCGGAATCCAAAAGCGTACATCAAGCTGGCTGACGGTAATCATGGCTCCAAAGGCGAAATTAACTAAGTAGATTACCAATGGAAGCGTTAATTGACGACGGGTTAGCTGGAGCGAGACCTTGCGCCAGAAAAACGCCGCAACAGACATAAAAAGTGCTCCGGTTCCTAACCAACCAGATAGGTTACGGTAGGGCATTCCAAAGAACTGTCCGGGGTCTTGAAATTCCCAGAAGGGATAGGGCGTTTGGCTCATTGCCGGATCTAACACAAAATCCCATGCGGTTAAGAGTAGAGCACCCAGGGCGATCGCTCCCCCTGCTTGGCCCATCCTTTCAATCCTTTCGCTTCCAACCCTACGCGCGCCAACACATAGGCAGACATGCCCAGATAGAACCAGGACAGTGGAATGGTGAACGGAACGAGTCCTGCAATTTTGTAGCCCAGCCCGCTTAGGTAACGGTAGTGACCAAACGGAAACCCCGTACTTGTTCCCAAAAGCTCACTGCTTAGGGACAAAACCACCGCTGGCAGCATAAACCCAAGCCACGTGCGCCAGCCCAACGTCCGATATGCATAGATTGCAACGGCGACAGCTCCTAACAAGATATAGACAACTCCGCCTCCAGTCATGCTCAAGCCAAACAATGTTTGACCGATCGGCGGCAACGCTGCAATAAAGGCCGGATTCGGCAGTACCAAAAGCAATCCAGCCAACCCAAAAATTAGTGAAACACTATGACCAATGAGACAAAACCGCTCAACACCAGCCAGCACCTTCATGAGGACTCCTCAGAGAATGACGCATCAAACAATTCTGATAGTCAAGTTTACAAATATTTACAAAAATTGCTTCTTTTGTCGATTTATTATTTGATTCTTGCTTTCGCTGCCTGAAGTGCCTGGCGAACCTGCTCGAATCCTGTCCCACCGTAGCTGTTGCGGGCGGCTACAACCTGAGCGGGCGCGATCGCCTCATAAATACTCTCTTCAAAGGCTGGGTGCAATCCTTTCCATTCATCCAGCGTCAGGTCTTTCAGCAACTTGCCTTGGGCCAGGGAAGTTTTCACAACCTTACCGACTAGATTGTAGGCTTCCCGGAAAGGAACCCCCTTCGTGGCCAGATAATCCGCTACATCGGTGGCGTTGGAAAAGTCTTCGTTCACCGCTTCATTTAAGCGAACTGTTCGGAATTCCATCCCTTCTTCTAAAAGGATGGTCATGGCTTCCAGGCAAGACTGTACTGTGATGACCGAATCGAACAGCGCTTCTTTGTCTTCTTGCAAATCCTTGTTGTATGCCAGGGGAAGCCCTTTCATCAGCACGAGCATGCCTTGCAGGTGGCCAAATACCCGACCTGTTTTACCGCGTACCAGTTCGGGTACATCCGGATTCTTCTTCTGGGGCATGATGCTGGAACCCGTAGAGCAACTGTCCTTGAGCGTGACAAACCCGAACTCCTCTGAGGCCCAGAGAATCACTTCTTCAGACAAACGACTGAGGTGGACCATGATCAGGCTGGCGGCACAGAGAAATTCGATCGCAAAGTCTCGATCGCTCACTCCATCCAAACTATTGGCATATACGCTATCAAAGTGGAGTAATTGAGCCGTGTAATGACGGTCGATCGGAAACGTCGTCCCAGCTAATGCGCCGGAGCCTAGGGGTAATGTGTTCACGCGCTGATAGATTTCTCCGAGCCGTTCCCAGTCGCGCTGGCTCATCTCAAAATAGGCCAGGAGATGATGGGCAAGGCTGAGCGGCTGTGCCCGTTGCAGGTGGGTGTAGCCAGGAATCAGGGTTTCGACGTTCGTTTCCGCCAAATTTAGAAGGACAGCCTGAAACGCCCGTAACTGCGATCGAATATGCTGAATTTGATCTCGCAAATAAAGGCGCGTATCCGTACCAACCTGGTCGTTGCGCGATCGCGCTGTGTGCAGCTTTTTCCCGACATCCCCAACAATTTCAGTGAGGCGACGTTCTACCGCAAAGTGGACATCTTCCGCCTCAATTCCAGGAGTAAATTTCCCCTCGCGATACTCCTGCCGAATTTGCTCCAGCCCATCGACCAGCTTTTCTCCCTCATCTGAAGAAATGATGCCAGTGTGCGCCAGCATTCGCGCATGGGCCTGGGAACCTGTGAGGTCATACTCAATTAACTGAATGTCAAAGCCAATACTGGCGTTGAAACGAGCGATCGCGGGATGAAGTGCCGACTCAAACCGCTGGCTCCAGGTAGATGGTTGAGAGGAAACGTTAGTCAAAGCAGTCCCCTAAAAATTTCAGATTTTAGATTTTAGATTTTAGATTCGAATTCGTGCCGTTCGCTGTGTAACCCAATTAGAAGCACTTCGGCATAAGCCCTAAGTTTAAGGTCAAAAGCAATCTAAAATCGCCAACCTAAAATCTAAAATCCCTCTTAGCCGTAGCTGGTAAAGGTTCTAAACAGGTATCCCAAAATGACACCGATCAAAAACGCCCAAACTTGACCAGTTTTAACGAAATTGTTGAATGCCCGTTGAACATCTCCTGCTAAGTCCACTTGAAGTGGCTTATCCATAAATGCAGGGTCGATGGGCAAGTGCCAGTGGAATGTTTGCAAAGGTCCGTCCAATGCGCAAGTCCAATGAACCAAATTGTCGTGTCGTGCATCATGCTGATTAGCATTTACTGCTCTCTCCCTTCTGTCGATGCGTTGCCATTGCTGTAAACTTCAGGCTTCAGAACTGACAGGATACCAGAAAACTATCGGAATAGATTAGTTTAGGATTCCCTAATCTGCATCACGATCAGCGTCATGTCATCGGCATTACGATCGTTGGTGCCGGTAAACGCCTGAACCCTGTCAAACAAATAATCCAGAATCCCTTGAGGATTACCGCAATGCTGGCAGGCCCACTGAAATGCCTGAGTCAAATTCTCCTCATCGAACCGCTCGCCACTCTGATTGGCTGCATCTGTAAAGCCGTCAGTGTAGTAAATGAGCGTGTCCCCTGGGTGGAGTTGAACCTGTGCGTCCTGGTAATGAGTATCTGCATCCAGCCCAATCAACATTCCTAAGGTGTCTAGCCGCCTGATTGTGTTGGTGGCTGCCTGCCAAAGAAGCGGAGGGTTGTGGGCAGCGTTGCTGTAGGACAGTATTCGGGTTGTAGGGTCGTATTCAGAATAGAAGAGGGTTACAAACCGATTAGAGTTTTCCAAATCGGCATACATAACTCGATTGAGATGCTGCAAAATTCGGGCAGGGAGTGGCCGTTTAAGACTTCTGCCCGCAGCATCCCCGTGTCATGGTCATGATTAGACCGGCTGGGACACCTTTACCCATGACATCCCCAATCGCTACGCTCCAGCGACCCGTTTCGCTGCCCAGTTCTTTCTTGGAGCGCATCTGGTCATAGCTGGCGGGAATAAAGTCGTAATAGTCGCCACCAACCCGGTTTGCCGTCTTACAGCGAGCGGCCATTTCTACTCCAACAATGGCGGGGCATTGACGGGGTAGCAGCCGTAGCTGAATTTCTGCACCGATTTCCAATTCCCGGTCCAGACGTTCTTTTTTCGGAGTTCAACTGTCAGTTCATCATTTTCGATCGCCACAGCCGTTTGGTCTGCCACCAGGCGCACGAGCTTCTGGCGAGTTTCCGTCCAAGTGTACTGGGGATCCCGGCTGAACACATAGAGACGTCCCCGCTCAGCATTCTTGACCAAAATGGCTGTGCCAAATAGTTGAATATCAGAGCTTCAAGTGGTGACTCACCTGCCGATCAAGGGTGGCGATCACTCCGGGAGGGAACGTGATAGCTTCACCGGGATTTACTGGTGGCAATGAGGCCATCACCTGACGAGTTGCGGTTTCCATTGCTTTACGAACGTCTTGAGACCAGCGACTGTCCTGGCAATGCAGCCGCTCTAGCCGCACCTGGCCATTCGGCTTAAGGAGCAGCAAGGCACCCCCATCCGAATCCGTTACCCGACTCGCCATCAGCGGAATCAGCTCCAAAACTGATTGAGATTGTTAAAACTCCGAAGGGCAAACCCAAGAGAGCTTAGTAAATCCTGGATCTTGTGCTGCTCCCGATTCAACCGAGCGACCAGTTCTTTCAACGCAAAGACTGGCGTGATATCAGGAGTCGCACCGCCACTACTCGTGGTGCGATCGGGGGGTTGAGATGGCTGTCGAGGGAGAGGCACAGCAGTCATTGGATCAGGATGAACGAATCATCTAACAGAGGGAGATTGCGCTTGAGATACCGTTGTAAACATCTAGTAGGCGATCGTCGAACTGAATGAGAAGGTCGTTCTACAGTCAGAGGATTTCCTTCTTATGTGAGTCAGATAAATGTAACCCACTTCCACCACAATTTGACAAATTTTGCAACAGATTCTAGCGAATGGCTAGATAGTAGCAGCATTTAACTGGATTAACCTTAATAAAGGTTTACGCAAAGTTCGTAAAAGGTGATAAGCAGTAGGGATGAGGGATGAGGGATGAAACCAAACCCTAAAGATCGAAGCTTTATGGTTTGCCGCCTGTCCTAGCCCATTCTCGTATTGCCATATCTGGGAATCATGGCCCTGGCTTAGAAACCCTCTATTCTTAATTCTTAATTCCTACTTTCTAATTCTTAATTCCTGGTTCTGAATCTCCAGCCTCCAAATGGTGGAGCTTTGCCTACCCATTTAGGAGTGCTTCTACAAACTCATAGCTGGAGAAGGGGCGCAAATCTTCAATGCCCTCACCCGCACCGATGAAGCGAATCGGTAAACCAAGTTGCTGAACGATCGCCAGAGCAATTCCGCCTTTGGCGGTACCGTCCAGTTTTGTAAGCACAACGCCACTGAGTTGAGCGGCTTCAGAAAACACCTCGGCCTGACGCAGCCCATTTTGGCCCAAGGTGGCATCCAAAACGAGTAGCGATTCGACGATCGCGTCTCCAGCTTTCCGGTCAATAATGCGGCGAACCTTGCTCAACTCATCCATCAAATTTTTCTTGTTCTGCAATCGGCCAGCCGTGTCTACCAGAAGGAGTTCCGTTCCCCTGGATTGGGCTGCCGTAATCGCGTCAAATACGACCGCTGCTGGGTCAGTATTCTGTCCTGGGTTGGCAATGACCTCAACGCCGCTCCGACTTCCCCAAATCTTGACCTGCTCAACAGCCGCCGCTCGGAAGGTGTCAGCCGCCGCAATCAAACATCGATAGCCCGACTTTTGAGCAATATGGGCAAGTTTTCCGATCGTGGTTGTTTTACCCGCACCGTTGACTCCAGTGATTAGCCAGATGTTAAGGGTGTCTTTCTGCGGGATGAAGAAGGCATTACCATCGTTTAGAGGTGCATCGAGCATCTCCCTCAGAATCTGCTTCAGGTAGGTAATTGCAGCATCTGGCGGCAAGACTTCACTTCGCAATTTTTGCTGAAGGGCCTCAATGATGGCGTCGGTCGCATCTACGCCAACATCGGCTTGCAGAAGAGCGGCTTCGATTTCCATCACCGCATCTTGAGTTAACGGTCCCTGCCCAACGATCGCCCGTAGCTGATTTACTAACCCGCGTCGAGTTTTGTCGAGACCTTGACGGAGTCGTTTCAGCCAGGTGATTTCTTCTAGAGAAACATCTTCAGGGCGACGTCCTTGAGCAGCCAAAATTTCTGCTGACCAGAGAAATCCTTCATCCAGATCTAGCGCTGGAACCTCATCAGGATTTGTGGTTGCTGGTGCTGTTGCTTGGGAATCTGCCCTAACTTCCGCTGAAGCAGTAGTTACCGATTCTGGTTCTGGCTCAACCGTTGCTGTTTCCTTTAGACGTTCTAACCGGGCCTGTCGGTCCGCTTCAGCTTTCAACCAAAATGGCTGTGCCGCTGGCTCAGTGGCTACTTCCGGTTGGGGAGTTGTGTCTGAAATGTCAGTAGCATCAGTCTCTACAACAGAAGCGATACCTTCTTCTGTAGCGGGTTCTGGTTGCGTGTCTGATGTATCTTCTAGCTCGGCTTCTTTCTCTGACTCAACAGCCGCCGTTTCTTGGGAAGGAGTGGATATGTCTGAGGTTGGCTCCTGGGAAGATTCTGGAGCTTCTTCCTGCTGACGCTTCTGAATGTTCTGATACGCCGCTTTTGCCCAACTCAAGTAATCTTCAGCGGCGGTAGGGGCGGGCTGTTCGGGCTGGCTCGGTTCAGGACGATCGGGTTCAGAAGGAGCAGGCTGTGTTTCTGTAGCCTGAGCTTCCTCAGATTGCTGATCGAATCGACGACGAAACCAGTCAAACGTCATTGCCCTTCCCTAAATGTGGTATCAAAAAACCTTCTTATTAACTGTAAAGAAAACTGTTGAAAAAGCCTATACAACAGGTGACAGGTGTAGAGGGCTAGAACAGGGTCTGAATCTATCTTGTCGGGTTAATTAGGGCGCTACAGGAGCGATTCTGCCCTGATTTGATCCATTACTCGACGCAGCACTCCGTTGATAAAGCGATGCCCATCGTCGCCGCTGTAACGCTTTGCCAACTCCACTGCTTCGTTGATGGCGATGCGATCGGGGACTCCCAGAAACAGAATTTCGGTAACGGCAATTCGCAGAATATCGCGGTCAATCCAGGCAAGGCGTGAGAGTTGCCAGTCCACCAGTGCCTGCGACAGAAGATGGTCTAGCTGGTCTCGATTCGCTTTCATCGTGCGGATGATCTCAATCGTGTAAGAGCGGACCTCCTTCTGATTAGCCAACTGGATAAATTCAGGAACTTCCATCGCCACCCCAAGACGGTTAATAGCCGTTTGGGTCAGGGAGATTGCTTCATTTACCATTTCCCTTGCGCTCTGAACGTCTGTTGTGCGAGTTTGGCTGCTTAACAACCGAGTGCTGCTTTGCTGCAATTCAGCAGAGGCCGTTTCCAGTGCATCTTGGGCTTCACTGGTTAGGGTTCGAACTGCCGCTACAACGACACTCTGCAAATCTTGCTCTTCCAGACGGTCCTGTTTAGCAGGGAGCTGACTGATACTGAGCAGTGCCAGCTCACGGGCAATTCGACGGGCTTGCATAAATAACTACACTTCTTCTTCAAGGACGATCGCTGGACGGCCCTGTTCAATATAGGAGTCTAGCGATCGCTTGGGCATTGGCGGGGTGGTCATTGCTCGGGTGTCAGGGCTAACAATGCCACCAGAGATAATGACCTTAAAGGCATCTTCTATGGACATGGAAAGATTAATTACAGCATCTTCAGGCACAACCGCATACCACCCAGTTGTGGGGTTTGGCGTTGTTGGAATAAACACCCTAACATTGGGCCAGAAAAATGAGATTGGAATTCACCACTGATGACGCTCGTTACAAAGCCAAGCGACCAAACTCCCTTACGAGGATATTCAACCAGCACAACCCGACGAAACTTTTCGCTGGAATCCTTCAGCAGCGTCTCAAGCAGTTGCTTTAGCGTCTTGTAAACGGAGCCAGCCAGCGGAATGGCTTGCAGTGTGCGTTCGCCAAAATCTAGGAGCCAGCGCCCAGCAATATTCCGCGCCATCAGGCCGATCAGCAAAATACAAAACAACGGAACCGCCAGACCCACAACTAGGTTCAGCAAATTCAACAGAATCGCATGCAGATCAACCAGCGGATTTAGCTGCTTTGGTATTCTGGTCAGGACGTTAACGACCCAGGTTGCGACCGTGATGGTTAGCCAGATTGTGGTCGCCAGTGGAATAACCACCAGTAACCCTGCAATCAGGTCATTTTTCAGGTCTTGCTTGAGGCGTTGGAGCACAGCTCACTCAGTCTCCTTAAGTTTGTAAACAAAGCGTAACAGCCAATACTAAGGCAGCATCTAGCAGCCGCGATCGGCAACGGGGATCAATCGAAATCGAAAACCTGGCTCATCCATTTCCCACCCTAACCTGTCTACCTATACCCAAATGATAAAAACATTTTGCGTAAACCTGTCGGCGACCCTGCTATCTTTTTAAGACTTGTAACAAGTTGTGTAAAGGATTGTTTCAATTCTAGTGTTTATTCAATAAATTGGGTTGACGATCGAGGTTTACTTGGGGATCGCAGTCCAACCAATATCCTACGGCAATCGGTATCCTCTTTAACAAGAAATTGCTCATCTCAGGCTTGCTTTAGAGCGGTCAAATTCTGGTCAGGCGAGGGGGAAGGATAAGGGATGAGGGATGAGGGCGGAAAGGCTGAAGGATAAAGGATAAAAAAGTAACTCATCACCCCATCTCCCCGTACCCCATTCAACTCCGAGGTTCCTGTGGGTTGAGCATTTGCCGGAGTCCAATCCAGCCAACGATGGCATAGGCGATCGCCAACAGCAGGCTATTTAAGCCAATTCGCATTCCGGTTTGCATTGCGCCTCGGTTGGTTTGGTCTACAAGTTCTTGCTTGCGATCGCGAATTTGCTTGAGTGCCTTGTCACGAGAGGGGGCAACCTGGGCTTCCAACGCTTTCGGATCGGTCTTCAGCTTCTCATACTGCTCTTGCTGTTGCTTTGCCTGAGCCAGTTCATTTCCCTGAAGTTGCCCGCTTTTAATGGCCTGATCCAGCTTGCTTAGCTGGGCGTCCAACTGTCCTCTAGCCTGCTGCAACTGAGCATTAAGTTGAGTATTAACCTGGCTTTCCAGTTGGGAAACCTGCTGGTCAACCTGCTTAATCTGATCTTCAGCAGCAAGACGGGTAGCGTTGACATGCAGCGGCACAATCAGGAGAAAGGCCAGTCCCAGAACGCTTGAGAGCCAGAGCGCTGCTAGTTTTAGTCCCCTGGAACTACCCTCTGTTGAATTAGAGGTTCCTTCTACCCAGAATCCTGTAAATAAAGCTCCTAGCCCAATTAGGGGAATAACGCCGCGATCGACCAGTTGTGTTGTCAGCGTTACAACCCACTGGTTGTTTTGGAAATTTGCAGCCAGGAGGTAGACCACAAGATCGATGAGATAGTCCAAAATTAAGACGATCCCGACCAGCTTGAGGATAAAAGAGGTTAGAGGAGCAAGGGTAGGGGCTTTCATCACGTTGTTTCTAATTTGATTTGGAAGTTAATTCGAATTGCTTCGCCAACCACCTATAGTAGACTACTGGATTAACTCTCTTTCAGTCCCTAAAAATTTGGTTGAGCGAGGGCATGGATCGGTATGAACAAATTTGTGGAAGTGCTGCCAGATCAGGGGCTTTGATTCAACGGGCGTTTGAAATTGTTCTGCAAAAATGCAGGCAGCACTGGCAGAGCGAGGAAAATGCACGATCGCCCTCGCAGGCGGAAATACCCCAAAACCTTTATACGAAGAGCTTGCAGAGCAAGACCTTCCCTGGCGCGGAGTCCACGTGTTTTGGGAGATGAACGTTACGTTCCACCGGATCATCCCGATAGCAATCAGGGAATGGCTCGTCGAGCCTGGTTGGATAAGGTGGCGATTCCGCCAATCAACATTCACCCCATCCCAACGGATGAGGCTGACCCAGCGGCAGCGGCTAGCAAGCATGAAACACAACTGGAGGAATTCTTTCAGCTTCAGCCTGGAGAAATTCCGACGTTTGACATTATTCTCCTTGGGATGGGGGATGATGGCCATACCGCTTCCCTGTTTCCCCACACGGAAGCACTGGGGTCCATGAGCGTCTGGTTACTGTGGGTAATAAGGATGGTCAGCCGCGATTGACGTTTACGGTTCCGCTGATTAACCACGCTCGTGCAGTCATCTTTATTGTTTCTGGGGCTGGCAAACGATCGGCGCTTGACCAAATTTTTGCAACAACTGCCAACGAGAAGACATATCCCGCTCGTCTGATTCAACCCCAAGGGAACTTTGGTGGTTATTGGATCAGGCAGCAGGGCAGGATCTGAAATCGTAATATTTGAAGTAATAATGGAGACTGGAGGCCGTTGGCGATCGCTGACGGCTTTCTCTGAATCAACGGTTAAAAATCAGGTGGACCTAAAAGGTAAAGATGCGGCATTAGCCGCCATCTTTAACGGCTCCAAAATCATTACGATTTGGGCACCACCAAAAATCAATGGTAAACACAGCTGTTAAAAACTGTTCCAACATTACACCAGGGCTGTAAAAACTACGCTATAACCTTCACCTGATGCTAGGGAAAATCCCATGATTGTTTGCCCGAATTGCGCGCATCAAAATCCAGATGGAGCAGTTCAATGTGAGGCATGTTATACTCCTCTACCTGCTACAACCAGTTGTCCCAACTGTGGAGCCACCGTGCAGGTTGACGCCAGTTTTTGTGGTCAATGCGGGTTTAGTTTGCGGACAGCCTCAATGTCGGTTGGTAATGCAGTAGAACCACCGCCTCCGGTTCCAGTTTCTTCTCCGACTGGCGTATCCGACTTGATTACTCCGGATCCCTTAGTGCCGCCCGATCCCATCGTTGGGGTTCCTTCTGTTTCGAGTGGAGTTATCTCTAACGCTGATTCAGCGCCTGATCCGTCAGTTCCACCACCACCCGTCCCCGTTACTAAGCAACCAGTGGGATCGTCTGAGAAAGGTCCGTTACCGTCTCCCGCTAAGGCAACTAGCCCCAGTACCCAGCTACAGCAGACGACCGTTCGGTTACTGCATGTTCAGACCAATACTCCGGTTGAGCTGCCTCAGAGTCTATCGGTGATTCACATTGGCAAACCAAACGATCGGATTCCACCTGATGTTGATGTCTCAGGGTTTCCTGACTCGGAGATTGTCTCGCGGATTCATGCTGACATTCGGGTAGAGGGAGATTCTTTCTATATCGAGGACGTGGGAAGTTCTAATGGAACCTACATCAACAATGCGCCGCTGCCCATGGGCAATCGTCATCGTTTGCGGCATGGCGATCGTGTAGCACTGGGTAAGGGAGACAAGGTAACTTTTTTGTTTCAAATGTCTTAAACGTTGCTAAGTTTTTAGTAGCAAATAGTTCTTTTTTCGTTTGTGGCTCTTAATAAAGCAACTACAAATCTCAAAAATATAAGTTCCAATCTATTCGTCACGATGCTCTAACTTTAGGAGACAAATCGTTGCCAGGAGTAAAGCTTGCGGATCAACTTCCGCAAAAGCAACGTAGGATAGAGACAAGCTTTCGGACGGTAGCAGTCTCCGTTGCAGTCTACCATTCAGACTTAATACCGCCAGTGTGATTACGCTAACTCTCTTGCATCCAATTCAATCAATTCCCGTTCAAAGTTGGACATTTGAACGCGGCTCCGTGATCCGAATCGGGCGATCGACGGACAATGATGTCATTCTCTACAGCGCGGTTGTCTCCCGCCATCATGTGGAATTGCGGCAGGTTAACTCAGGTGGCTGGGAAATTATTAACCTGGGAGCGAATGGAACCTATCTTGATGGCAAGCGAATAACTCAGGTTCCCGTGGAGGACGGTGTCATTATTCGGTTGGCGCGATCGGGACCTAATATTCAAATTCACATCGGTCCGTCAGCATCTAAGATTTCCCAAAGTAACGCTGGAGAAAATACGCTCGCGCAGCGGATTAAGTCAAAGGCAACCGAAACCTTTACGGAAAAGCAAGAGGCTGTAGATACGACTGGAGGAGAGGCTCCTCAGCCTGTAACAATTCAGCCGGACTCTAACGAGACAGAAGGTTCTGCAAATCGGACCCCATCTGCCACCGTCAATCACCCCATGACAGCAATGGAGGGAATAGGTTCTGTGGCTGTGGAGGTGACTTCAAGTTCAGCCAAGGGCTTAGTCAACTGTTCCCATCCCCGTGCGGTTGGAGATGTGTTGTTTTGTCCCGATTGCGGTCAACCATTACAGACCCTGCAAACCGTTGGCAATTATCAAATTATTAGAACGCTCAGCCAGGATGGCATTGGTCTTTCCCAGCTTGTTTGGCGAAATGGGCAGAGCCTTTTGTTAAGGAGCCTGAGTCCAGATTGGACAAATCATGCAGAGGCAAAAGCGCAGTTTGAGCAGCAGGCAAAGCAACTTATTGATCTCAGCCATCCTGGGATTCCCCGATTTGTCGATTTCTTTGTGGAGAATGGGCAGCCCTATCTGGTTCGAGAGCAGATTTACGGCCAGGACTTGAACCAGCAGGTAGCCATTAAAGGGCCGCTTCCAGAATCAGCGGCGATCGCAATTCTCTCTCAGGTTTGTGAAGTGCTCGATTACCTGCATCAGCAATCTCCTCCCTTTTGCATGGAGACCTGAAGCCAGAAAATTTGATTCAGCAATCTTCTGGCTCAAACGGAAGGATAGTCGTGGTGGGTTTTGTTTCTCTCAAAACTCTTAATCTAAGCAATCTGCTTTCTGCGACAGCTTACACCGCACCCGAGCAGCAATTGGGCCAGCTAACACCTGCCTCCGACCTCTTCGCCTTGGGACCAACGCTTCTCTATCTTCTAACTGGAAAAGATCCCAGTGGATTTTACACTTCACAGGAAAATGGAGTTCGTGTTTATCCAGAATACATTCCAGGCGTATCTCCCGCCCTTGTAACTATCATTCGTAAACTTGCAAATCCCTTACTAGAAGAGCGGTTTGTCAGCGCCATTGAGGTTAGAGAGGCACTGGGAAAGGCGGCGTTATCAGGGGAAGGAATTTAATTCTGCGTCAATTCACTCTCTTCAGTTTTAACGAAGCTGTAGATTGTCTGAGTTTGTAGTTGGCTACAGATGGATGAAGGGGTCTGGCTGAGCGGAAAGGTCTGGCGATCGAGCTGAATCTGTAGGCCAGTTAAGGGATCTGAGCCGGGCGAAACGATGAACTCTAGCTGTTGCAGGTCCGGTATCGTTGCCAGATTGTCGAGAATTTGGCAAATCGCTTTTCGATAGGGATGGTTTGGTTGTTCATACCAATCAACATTATCTGGAAGGGATTGCTCAAATCCCAGATGCACGATCTTTCCTTCGGCGCCAAACAGGGCAGACGCAACGGGCCGAACTTCTTCTTGCAGCAGCAGATCGTGAGCTTTTGCCAGGTGCCGCAGCTTTTCTAACCATTCATAGCGCTCCGTGACGGAACCAGGCTCATCCTGCCAGTGGAGGGCGATCGTTACCAAATAGGTTCGCAGCATCCAGTGCCCTAGCTTTTCGGCCTTGGTGCTGAGGTAGCTGGAGTTATAGGTCGTCGCTTCAATCAATAGGGGACTCGATCGACCATTTCCAGTCCATACCCTTTTAGACCAGCAATTTTACGGGGATTATTAGTGACGAGCCGAATTCGCTTGACACCCAGGTCATTCAGAATTTGGGCACCCACTCCGTAATCACGCAGGTCAGCCGGAAACCCCAACCGCTCGTTTGCTTCAACCGTATCTAAGCCCAAGTCTTGTAAGGAGTACGCTTTTAGCTTATTGACCAGGCCAATTCCCCGACCTTCCTGCCGGAGGTAGACGACCACTCCCTGACCCGCATTTTCAATCATCTTCAAAGCGGCTTGAAGCTGCATCCGACAATCACAACGTAGAGATCCCAGAGCATCGCCGGTTAGACATTCCGAGTGGACCCGCACCATGACAAGCTGATCTTTGAACGTGGCGGGATCACCTTTAACGATCGCCACGTGCTCCGAGTTGTCCAGCAGATTGCGGTACCCGTAAATCTTGAATTGCCCAAACTGGGAGGGCAAATCGGCAACGGTTTCCCGGCAAATGAACCGCTCGTGCTGCAACCGATAGCTAATCAGGTCAGCAATGCTGATGATTTTGAGTTGATGGGTTCTGGCATATTCAATCAACTCTGGTAAACGGGCCATCGAGCCATCAGAATTTTGATTTCGCAAATAACGCCAGCAGGATATAACCCGGCTAATTTTGCCAGATCCACTGCCGCTTCCGTATGCCCTGCCCGTTTCAAAACGCCCCCTCCCTGGCACGCAGCGGGAACACATGACCAGGGCGGCGCAGATCATGCGGGCGAGACATGGGATTAATGGCAACTTGAATTGTGCGGGCGCGATCGTCCGCTGAGATGCCAGTGGTCACCCCGGCGGTGGGGGAGGCATCAATACTGACCGTGAAGGCTGTCTGATTGCTGTCCGTGTTGTTCGTGACCATGAGCGGCAAATCTAGCTCATCCAGGCGAGAACCCGTCATTGCTAAACAGACCAGTCCTCGTGCATACACCGCCATGAAATTAATCATGTCGGGAGTCGCAAACTGGGCGGCACAAATCAGATCACCTTCGTTTTCACGATTTTCGTCATCAACCACCACAATCGATCGACCTGCTTTCAAATCGGCCAATGCGGTTTCGATTGAATCAAACTTAAATGGAACTGAAGCGGATTGAGAGGAGCCTGTAGTGACGTTCAAGGGTGTTTCCTTAAACTTTCTTAAAGTTTTACCTGTTTAAATTGTAGTCTGTTTAGCCGGTTCAAACCATCAGCAAAAACAGCGACGGGTTTTACACCACAAACGGGGCTTCTAGTATTAGAATGCAGCAAACATTAAGTAATTGAACCCTCCGAAAAGGCAAATCATCATGGGCGATTTGGGACGCATACCTGTTGGAATTATTGGTGCGTCAGGCTATGGAGGCGTGCAGCTAGCGCGGCTTCTAATGGATCATCCCCGTTTAGAGCTTGCATATCTGGGCGGTGAGAGCAGCGCTGGGCAATCGTTCTCGGAGATTTATCCGCATTTGGGGCATCGAGTCCAGCAGCAGGTCGAACCGCTGGATTTGGCGAAAATTTCCGATCGCTGTCAGGTTGTCTTTCTCTCATTGCCTAATGGGTTGGCCTGGAAAATGACGCCTACCCTTTTGGCAAGAGGCTGTAAGGTATTGGATCTGTCAGCGGACTATCGATTTTTTGATTTGGCGACTTACACCTCCTGGTATGGTGGCGAGCGTACAGACCGCAATGTTGCTGAAACAGCCGTTTATGGATTGCCAGAACTGTACCGAGATCGAATTGCTGAGGCTAATTTAGTCGGTTGTCCTGGTTGCTACCCGACTGCCAGTCTGCTAGCGCTTTCCCCGTTGCTGAAGCAGGGTTTGATCGTACCGGAAACGGCCATCATTGATGCCAAATCGGGTACATCTGGGGGTGGTCGGCAGGCAAAAACCAATTTGCTTCTGGCAGAAGCCGATAACTCTCTGGCCGCGTATGGAGTTGCCCGCCATCGCCATACACCGGAAATTGAGCAGATTTGCAGCGAACTGGCAGGTCACGAAGTACTCGTTCAGTTCACGCCCCACCTCATCCCTATGGTGCGCGGCATCTTGGCAACGGTCTACGCAACTCTACGCGATCCCGGATTGGTTCGGGAGGATTTGTTAACCATTTACAATGCCTTTTATCGCAATGCTCCCTGGGTCAAGATCTTGCCGAGCGGAACCTATCCCCAAACCAAGTGGGCACACGGCACGAACCTTTGCTATATCGGCATAGAAGTGGATCCCCGCACTGATCGCGTCATTGTCATGTCCGCGATCGATAACCTGATGAAGGGACAGGCAGGGCAAGCAATTCAGTGCCTCAACATCATGATGGGCTGGGACGAAACGTTGGGATTGCCGCAGCTTGCTTTCTATCCTTGATTAAACTCTGATATCAACCAGCGGCTAACGGCTCCGTCATCTTCGGTTCGGGAACGTTTCAAGGCTGCTTCGACGATCGCGAGTCTAAGTCCCGACAGAACCTGGGACTCTTCGATCAGCAACGCTTCCGTAGGCGAGAGCGAAAAAGCAATCACTTTGCCAGCATTCACATCCACAACCCAGTACTCCTGAACGCCTAAACGCTGGTAAAGGGTCTTTTTGCGATCGAGATCATCCTCCAATGACGAAGCCGCAATCTCAACCACCAGTGTTGGCGGATCGATATCATCTAAATTAACTGGAGAATTGTTCTGAGGAGGAAATGTCAGGCTTCCACCAATATAAAATGCAAGGTCTGGTTGCGATTCTCGCACTCTGACTTTTCTAAAACTGGTATTTGTTAGCCCCTTGATGGGAATATTTTTGAGCGCTGCGTACAGAAGAATCAAGGTTGAGAGGATTGTATTATCCTGACCGTGCAAGGAACCAAGTGGAGACATTTCAATCCTCATGTAGCCCTGGTCATAATAAAAGCGTCCACTCGCTAAAGTCGGGTCGTCCGCAAACGTCAAAAAATCTTCCCAGGTTGCCTCAACCCAAGAATCAGTTGGAGTGGTTTGCAGAATTGGAGGCGGATTAACCATGCTGTTGAACTTGCACGATTGTCACTTCTTAACCCAGCTTAACCTAATCTTTCCACCCGGATCTTTCCATACCTAATATAGGAAAGGGTCTCTACTTTTTCACAATCTGAATCTGTTTAAGATATCACCGCAGGAGTAGAGCAATGGTACTGGATTGGGAATTTCTTGCTAACGTGTCCCCTGAAATACAAACTCTGTTGAACGGAGTAATTGGATCGCTAAAACTGATTCTGGATGAAGACGTGGACAATCAAGAGGAGGAGCAGGAATTCCTCCAGGAAGCGCACCGACTAGCCTTTTCTCTCCTAAATATTTGTAATGATTTGCAGAATCTTGAAACAACTGAAACTGATGAATCGCAAATCAGTACTGAAACCAAGGAAATCGCTGCCCATTTGATCGACCAACTGCAATCTGGCTCCAGTGCGGTAGTTCGTAACCTTACATTAGCGTTAAATTCAAGAGCAGACGATCGCACAGAACAATTGGAGTTCCTTCAAGAGACGTATTCCCTAAGTAGGCATCTTTCCTATGTCAACTACGATTTGCTCACCCTAGCAAAACGTCGAGGTGCGGCATCCACGAATCGTCTTTCATCTAGCCCATCTAACCATTTCAGTACATTCCGAACCAGGATAACGAACCCTCAAATCTTGAAGCTATCCTTGGAGCAGTTGGGGCATACAGTCAAGATGGATGCGGAGGTTCGAGGGTATGCAGGTCAGAGAGTTCGAGCAGATATTGTAGCTATCCTGGAAGGGGATTATGACATTGGCTGGTCACGCAACGCTGACGGTCGCTTTGATTTGATCGCTTATGTATGGGGCGTTGCTATAAAGCACAACCAAACCCAACTGATGAACTCAATCAATCAACGATATGCCGTGAATGTGACTTTGAAAGCGGAAAGAGGAAAATGACTGCTGTTAAAGTTCCAACGGAACATCTTCATACAGAAAATTAATTGGGCACGAAAAATCGATACTTTCTAGCGTGAGGGTGTCCCCGGCAACAAATGGCTCATAAATCCACTGGCGTTTCTCGCCGCGACGGTAGCATTCCACGCTTACCCGTTCAGACTCAACTAAAACATATTCCTGCAACGTTGAAAGTTTACGGTATTGGGCAAACTTCTCACTACGATCGTAGGCTTCAGTACCAGGCGAAAGCACTTCAACAATCAGCAAGGGATATTGAATGAGCTTAATTGCGGAGCGATCGCGCTCATCGCAACTGACAATAACATCTGGATAATAGTAGGGTCCCTTGCTGTCGATCGGTACTTTGACATCTGCTACAAAAGCGCGGCAACCTCTTTGACGCAAATGAGGACGAAGCAGGGTGTAAAGATTGAGCGCAATCAAATTGTGAGGGATCGTGCCCCAGTCATTGCAAAAACGTCGCCATCAACATACTCATGACGGACTTCCTGGTGGGATTCCCATTCCAGATAGTCTTCAACAGTAATTTTAGGTTGTTTGGAATGGGCAATCATAGCAGTTCAAATGACGAACCCATGATTCTAAATCAGAAGGGAATTAGGGAACTAAAACGGAAATCGCCTTTGGGATGACTCGGAAGTGGGCGGGAGTGGTGGCTGTAATTTCGCCATCAGTGTTGATGCGATGGGGTCGTTGAGTGTTGATTTGAATTTCTTGCCCGCGCATTGCTGTAACCCAGGACCAGGAAGCGTGGTTTCCCGATCGCATTCCCGGCAGCAGCGGTAGCATTTGCCACCAGTGCTCTACTTCTAAACTGTACAAATCTAAGCGCTGGTCGTTGATCGCCGCATCTTTTGCGACCGTCAGGCCACCCCATAATAGCGACCGTTGCCGATCGCAATTTGGACACTCTTGACGACGTGTTTCTCGCCATTAATCTGGATTTCTGCAGAAAATGGGACTGATCGAGTTAACACCTTTAGCGCTGTAACTGCGTAAGCAAGAACCCCCAGCGGCGTTTCACGTCTTTACTAAGCTGCTGAGTGATTCTGACGCTTAGTCCCATACTTGCAACATTAAAAAATGTTTGCCATTGACCCAACCCAAGTCAATGGGTTGCGTTTGTCCGTCAGCAATAATGTTGCAGGCTTCTATTAGGTCGGTTGGGATTCCCAGGGTACGAGCAAGATCATTCGCTGTTCCCAGCGGCAAGATTCCCAAAGGTAAGCGGGTGTCTATTAGACCCTCAGCCGCTGCGTTGAGGGTTCCATCTCCGCCACCGACGATTACCAGATCCACCTGGTCCTTGTGCTGGCGAATCCGGTCAGGAATTTGCTCAGGGTTTTCGGTCGATTCTTCGATCAGCTCAAATTTTAGAGATTTGAGATGGTTGATCGCCTCATCTAAATCCTCCTGCCCCCGACGGGCATGACGATTAACAAGCAGGAGGGCACGCCGATTTCGCTCCTCTCGTACCTCCTCCCCTGACACCTGATCCTTATTACCTGCCACCTACCACCTGCCACCTAATCACTTCACCGCCAAAGTTTATTTTCTAAATCCCGCACCTGGCGCTCTAGGCGATCGATTCGACCACGCAATTCATCCATCTCGGACTGACGGGGTACACCAATGTCTTGCAAAAGATTTCGCAACTGTCGCTGCATCGTCGTCTCAAAATTTCCTTGTTCCGACTTCAGCTTTTGCATCAAATCATCCATCACATCCTTCGCCTGTTCAGGGTCAAGTTTACCGTCTTTAACCAACTCATCCCCTACTTCCTTTAACTTCTCCGCAACCAGAGAGGTCGTACCAACCCCTAACATCAATAGTTGCGTAAGCCAGTTGTTGTTATCCATGCTGCTTTCCTACACTTGGGCTGAAACGAAGGAGCATTTATGATTGCTCTTAACTTACACCCTTATTCTGTCAAATTTGATGGCTAGCCTGGGGAGTTCAGACTTTTTAACGAAATTTGTCTTGATAAGTTGTTATATCTAAAGATCTCTCATGCAGCAGATGTGTGGTTCTAGAAGTTGAATAGCCTGACTTACAATTCTGGTCTTACTCTCCTCAACACCGTTCTCTGTGCGTGCTCGTAAAGAATCTCAAGCAGTCAGTAAGTAATACGATCCCTGAATTAAGCTCCTTAAGTTACTTGCTTTAGCAATGGAAAGCACCGTGCTACTAGGGTCCGCAAGTAGAGATGCTACAAAATCTCGGTTTAAAACCACTTTTTAGGACGTGCCCAACGTGATCAGGAATCAGAAATTTGCACCACTTTTGAAGCTCAATCCGCTGCAACTTGCCGCAGCGATCGCGCTTGCGCCAGGGATAGGGTTAGGAGCACTAATAACCAACAGCACCGCTCAAACCGTTTTTGAGCCTGATGCTTCGGATGCGCCTCAAGAAGTTACCTCAGCATCTCAAGAAGTTACCTCAATGGATCAGGTAAATTCTGTCTCCCAGTTAACTGATGTGAGACCAACCGATTGGGCGTTTCAGGCATTGCAATCTCTGGTAGAGCGGTATGGATGCATTGTTGGCTACCCTGATCGAACCTATCGAGGGAATCGTGCATTAAGCCGTTATGAGTTTGCGGCGGGTGTCAATGCCTGTCTCGATCGCATTAATGAACTGCTGGCGGCAGCTACAGCCGATCTGGTAAGAAAAGAAGATTTGGTTGCCCTACAACGGTTGCAGGAAGAGTTTGCGGCTGAGCTTGCTGCTTTACGAGGTCGGGTTGATACGTTAGAAACCCGAACCCGCACCTTGGAGGCGCAACAGTTTTCAACCACGACCAAGCTCAATGCTCAGTTGATTTGGGCGATTAGCGATACGTTTGGCGATCGGGTTGGTAGAAACAGTGACGATACAAATCCCTTCCTGGCTAATCGAACCCGATTGAACTTCGAGAGCAGCTTTACAGGGAAGGATTTGCTTAGAGTTCGTCTGGAATTTGGTAACTTCCTCGATCCCAATGGCAATAGCCGGGTTGCCCAGTTAACTGGCACAAATATGACCCGCCTAAACTTCGATAACGACTTCGAAGATAAAGTATTTGTCCCTCACATTCGGTATTACTTCCCAGTTAGTGATGCCCTTGCTTTCATCGTAGGTCCGGCAGGAATTGGCTTTACCGATATTACGGACACACTCACACCGCCAAGCGTGGCAGACGATGGATTGGGTATTCCTTCCCAATTTGGGGAGTATAGCCCCTTCTACCGACGGGGCGGCGGTGGTGGTGCTCTCAATTGGAACATTACAAAGATATCGTTTTCACCGCTGGTTATTTAGCGTTCAATCCAGAGATTCCACTCCAGAAAAATGGATTGTTTGATGGTGGATATAACGCGATGGCGCAGCTTGCTTTTTATGGCGACTGGGGTGCTGTCGGGGTTGGCTACACCCACTCTTACGCGCCTGCTGGAAAGGCATTCCTGGGTGCCACGACCGGAAGCTTTCTGGCAAACCTGCCATTTGGTAGTGAAATTGCAACCTCCGCTGATATTGTCAACCTGTCTGGGTTCATCAAGATTTCCAAAAATTTCAACATTCACGGGTTTGGTGGCTACATCAGCGCCAATGCGGAAGCCAACGGGTTAAGTAACGTCTCCAACGGTCGCGGTGGCACGGATGCTTTGTTTGTGGGCAGCGGAGATCATGCCAGCATTTGGTATGCAGCGCTTGGTTTGACTTTCCCGGATGTAGGAGGGAAGGGTAATCTGCCTGGCCTTTTGTTTGGTGTACCTCCCACTGTCTACAACAGTGACGTGCGGAGCGATCGAGATATTGCTTATCACCTAGAAGCGTTTTACCGCATTCAGATCAACGACAATATCGCGATTACTCCTGGCTTCTGGGTTATTTTCAATCCTGAAGACGACAACAGAAACGACACTCAATATGTCGGTGTCTTGAGAACGACGTTTAATTTCTAAAGCTGCTTAAGTTGAGGGGCAAGAGGCGATGGGTGGGCAATAGGGTTAAAGGAAGTCCTGTTGCCTATCGTTCTGCCTATGGCTAGCTTTTTATGGCCAGTTTCAATTTATGTAGAAAGCTTGATAGTCTGTAATGGCTAGTTTGGGACTGTTTGTCTCAAAAAGTAGCGGACGTCAACTTCCTATTTCTCTTTTATATGGTTATTGAGTGGTTGAAAGTCAGGGTTTCACCTGAGCTGAGAGAAACATACATCCAAAAGACGAGGAAATTTGGACAGCGACGTTGTCTAAATCTCCTGGTTTTTTAGGCAAAGAAGTTTGATCAATCCTAAACAGCAAGATGAAGTTGTTCTTGTAATTCATTGGGCCAACCGTGAGGCATGGAAATCTGTGCCAGCGGACCTTTTGCAAGAAACCGATCGGCGGTTTGCACAGGCGTTAGGGGAAGGCGCTTATAAGCTAATTGAGGAAGGGGAATACCAGGTCCGCAAATTTCCCGCCCAAACAAAGCAGCTATAGCTGCCCATTGATTACGACTAATTTAGACATAAAACTTTACGGAAGCCTTGATTGGAAATTAACGAGCTAAATCATTAGGCTTCCGTCTAGAAAGTAAAACCAGTAACAGATTTAGGACTGTTTCGCTTAAAGAGAGGTGTTGGAATAGCTTCTACCGCCACCACTAGAACTGCGATTTTCACGGGGCTTAGCTTTATTAACCTTCAGCTCACGACCCAGCCATTCTGCACCATCAAGCTCTGCGATCGCCGCATCTTCACTTGCTTCATCCTTCATTTCCACAAATGCAAATCCTCGCTTCCTGCCCGTTTCGCGGTCAGTAGGGAGGCTCACCCTGGCAACTTCGCCATATTCTGAGAAAACTTCCTGCAAATCCTCTTCAGTTGCCTGAAAGGACAGGTTTCCAACGTAGATAGTCACGATTCTCTCCAACCAAACAGTGTGGGGACAGTCCAGTGAAGCTTGAAACAGTTAACGAAGAATTGCTGACCGAATCGCTCCAAAGGCTCTATTCAGTAGGAAATTATAACTGAAACCAACAATAGATGCAGCACAATTTATACAAAATGTCTACCCTCAAAGAGCGCGAATTCGATTTTTCGTATCTTTCAGTACATAAACGACCTCTAATCTTTGTCCTAAATTTCCAGGCCCCATTTCATTTAAGAATGGGAATTAAATAACTTCGATACTTTTTTGTACGGGCGAACGACCGTTTGCCCCCTCAGAAGACAAAATATTGGTCTTAATTTAATCCGCGATCCTTAACTAAAACTGATATGGCAGTCCTAAATCGGTTGTGAGATTGAGAGGCTTTGTGAGAAAAGATTCCGATGGAATTCTTTCTCACAATCCATTTAGGATCGCTATATACCCCGTGCTTTATGATGAAAGGGAACTGATAGGTGTGGTTGCGCTATCGAGGGGCAAGGATTGAATGGATACAAAAGCGTTTAAGCGATCGCTAAACAGCTCAGAGAATTACCACCGTAAAGGGTTTGGTCATGAAGCTGAAGTTGCCGATCAACTGCAGTCAGAGTACCAGGCTTTAATTCAGCAAATTCGTAATAGCAACTTCACCCTCCAGCGAGGAGACGTCACCATTCGACTGGCAGAGGCGTTTGGTTTCTGTTGGGGTGTAGAACGTGCGGTTGCAATGGCCTATGAGACACGCCAGCATTTTCCAACCCAGCGAATCTGGATTACAAACGAAATTATTCACAACCCTTCGGTTAACCAACGCTTGCGGGAGATGGAGGTCAGTTTTATCTCCGTTGTAGATGGCAACAAAGATTTCTCTGGAGTTGCTTCAGGAGATGTCGTAATCCTGCCTGCCTTTGGAGCAAGTGTTCAAGAAATGCAGTTTCTCAACGATCGCGGTTGCACGATCGTTGATACGACCTGTCCCTGGGTTGCCAAAGTTTGGAACACCGTCGAGAAGCATAAGAAAGTTGACTACACCTCTATCATTCACGGCAAATACAACCACGAAGAGACGATCGCCACCAGTTCCTTTGCTGGTCGCTATCTCATCGTGCTGAACCTGCAAGAAGCGGAGTACGTGACCGACTACATTCTTAACGGCGGTGATAAGGCTGAATTCATGCAAAAGTTTAGCCGCGCCTGCTCGGAAGGGTTTGATCCGGAGCGTGACCTGAAAAACGTTGGGATTGCAAACCAAACTACCATGTTGAAGGGCGAGACCGAACAGATTGGTAAACTCTTCGAGCGCACAATGATGCGTAAATACGGTCCCGAGAAGCTAAATGAACATTTTTTGAGCTTTAACACCATCTGTGATGCAACCCAAGAGCGTCAGGATGCGATGTTTAATCTGGTAGAAGAAAATCTGGATCTGATGATTGTGATTGGGGGCTATAACTCTTCCAACACCACCCATTTACAGGAAATCGCGATCGAGCGTGGCATTCCGTCTTATCACATTGACAGCGCTAATCGCATCGGTCCCGGTAATCGGATTGAGCATAAACCTCTAAACCGCGAGCTGGAAGTAACCGAACACTGGTTGTCTGACGGTCCGGTTGTCATTGGTATTACCTCTGGCGCATCAACCCCCGACAAAATTGTGGAAGATGTGGTGGAAAAGATTTTTGAGCTAAAGCTGCTTGTAAAAGCCTCTTAGGGATCTAGCCAGATCATCGCTATCTCTATTTCGATCACCGTAGAGTTGCCGAGGTCACAGGGAGTTTTATGTTTGGGACTTGGGCAAAATTCGGTTTTTCACCAAACGTTGAGTTTCACGAGCAACATAAACGCCTAAACTCTCGAGGTTTGGGCAGAAACACGTAAGTCCTGTTGTTCATTTCTTATGGGCAACTGGGGTTTCGATCGTAAAACTATTACCTGAGTTTTGAGTTAAGTAAAAATAAGCAGCTTTAAGTTTAGTGAGATTGGATGTCCCTTTATTTGGAGAGTTGGTATTCTTCTCTACAAATCTCCAACTCTCCTATTAAAAATGAACACTTCACAAAGACACCTCGGTCAATCAATTTCAATGGCTGTGTTGCTTGTCGCATCCTGTGCGGGCGTTGTTTGGATTATTTCGTCATTCTAGGAAAAACACTCTTTAGTCAGGAAAGACAAGAAAATTTGATGAGAACTGTTTACATTTCTTAAACTCTTGTTTGCTTCTCTAGTGGCATCTCTCATAAATCCGGGGCAGAGCAATATTGATTTCGCTTCTGCCCCTTTCTTCAAATGGGTCAGTTACCCTGTTGCTGTGTGATTTCAATCACTAGAAGCACCTCGAATAATCACAGTCCTTTTGGGCTTGAAATCACCAGGTGCCACAGTGAAAAGCGGGATATTACTGACATTGCAAGCCCCTTCACTGAGGTTAATGCCATGAAGTCCACCGCCCCCACTTCTAAAAACCCCTCTCGCTACGTTGAAAAGCTGTTTACTGGTGCTGCATTGACCTTTGCCCTGAGTTTGGCTGTTCAAGGATTTATAAATCCTGCTGCACATAGTTCTGAAATTCCAACGGCTGCCAATTCAGTAACTCAGCCCAAAGTCCCCTCCGTGTCTAAAGCGATCAGGCGTCAACCATTTCAGGACGGTACCTATCTCTACGGTCAATCCCAAAAGGCTGACCAAATCGGAAAGGCCTACATGGTTTTTGAGGTTAATAAGAATAGAGTTGTTGGGGCGTTTTATATGCCCAACTCTTCCTTTGACTGTTTTCACGGCAGCCTCCGAGCAAATCAGTTGGCGCTAAACGTGGTGAATAGCTATGAACAAGCAAGCTATCCCTACGACGTTGCTGTGAAAACGGGGTCCGTTTCGGCTTCAGCGGCTGATCCTGCCACCCCCACAGGATTGGCTGGTTACTATCCCCTCGATCGTCTATCCGATAACGATCAACGCATTTTGTCTACCTGTAAGGCGCAGCCAACGACCCATTAGAGCTTATTCAAGCTAAACAGGCGAAGCAGTTTAGGAAGCTAGCTTTGCTTCCATTCCGTCAATCTTTGCCCAGCTATCTCCTCTTCCTAGCGATTTTCAAGCGTTAAAGCTAAGAAGTTCCCATCCACAGAGATGCTCCACCAGAGCATCTCTGTTTCATTGCGATCCTAAGATTGTGATACCGATTTGAAAGGACGGCAATACCCCTGTAAAAAGGCGTGAACACCGATCATGCGATTTGTTCTGGCTCTCCTAGAATGGCTTTAGTTGAATAGATGGAACTGCTATATCGAGGGGAGTATGCAACCAACCAACCCCAATCAATTTACAGAGAAAGCCTGGGAAGCGATCGTTCGCACGCCGGACATTGTCAAGCAGGCGCAGCAGCAGCAGATCGAGACAGAGCACTTGTTTAAAGCGTTGCTGGAGCAAGACGGACTGGCAAACAGCATTTTCAATAAGCTGGGTGTGAATGTCCAGCAGTTGCGCGATCGTACAGAGGAATTCATTCGTAAGCAGCCTAAAATTTCTGGTAGCGGCAGCAATGTGTATCTGGGACGCAGTTTAGACACGTTGTTAGACCGGGCTGATAGCTACCGCAAAGACTACGGGGATGAATTCATCTCGGTTGAGCATTTATTGTTAGGGTATGCCCAGGATGATCATTTCGGCAAAGCCCTGTTTGCAGAATTTAGACTAGATGAAAACAAGCTGAAAAGCGCGATCGACCAGATTCGAGGAAGTCAGAAGGTGACGGATCAAAACCCAGAAGGAAAATACGAATCGCTGGAGAAATATGGGCGTGACCTGACCCAATATGCCCGCGAAGGCAAGCTGGATCCGGTGATTGGTCGTGATGACGAAATTCGCCGCACGATTCAAATTCTCTCTCGCCGTACAAAGAATAATCCTGTGCTGATTGGTGAACCAGGCGTAGGTAAGACGGCGATCGCGGAAGGATTGGCCCAACGAATTGTTAGTGGTGATGTGCCTCAGTCCCTTAAGGATCGGCAACTGATCGCCCTGGATATGGGGCCCCTGATTGCCGGAGCAAAATACCGGGGTGAGTTTGAGGAACGCTTGAAAGCGGTTCTCAAGGAAGTTACGGATTCCAGAGGTCAGATCATTCTGTTTATCGATGAAATTCACACCGTTGTTGGTGCGGGTGCTACCCAGGGCGCAATGGATGCCGGAAACTTACTTAAGCCAATGCTGGCGCGAGGTGAATTGCGCTGTATTGGGGCAACCACGTTGGATGAGTACCGCAAATACATCGAGAAAGATGCGGCTTTGGAACGACGTTTTCAGCAGGTGTTTGTTGATCAGCCCAGCGTCGAAGACACGATTTCTATTTTGCGCGGCTTAAAAGAGCGCTATGAAGTTCACCACGGGGTGAAAATTTCTGACAGTGCGCTGGTTGCTGCCGCGACCCTTTCAACTCGCTACATCAGCGATCGCTTCTTACCCGATAAGGCGATCGATCTGGTGGATGAGGCGGCTGCCAAGCTGAAGATGGAAATCACGTCCAAGCCAGAGGAACTGGATGAAGTGGATCGTAGATTCTGCAACTGGAGATGGAGAAACTGTCCCTCCAGAAAGAAACGGATCCTGCCTCTCGCGATCGTTTGGAACGGTTGGAAAAAGAGCTGGCCGATCTGAAAGAGGAACAAAGCGCCCTCAATGCCCAGTGGCAAGCGGAGAAAGACAGCATTACCAAGATTCAGACGTTGAAGGAAGAGATCGATCGCGTTAACACCGAAATTCAGCAGGCAGAGCGCGACTACGACCTCAGCCGGGCAGCGGAATTGAAATACGGGAAATTAACCGACCTCAACCGCCAACTGCAAGACGCTGAAGCCAGGTTGACTCAGACTCAAAACAGCGGTAAATCGATGCTGAGGGAAGAAGTCACCGAGCAGGACATTGCTGAAATCATCTCTAAGTGGACGGGTATTCCCATCAGCAAGCTGGTCGAATCGGAAATGCAGAAGCTGCTGCAACTGGAAGACGAACTGCATACACGGGTTATTGGTCAAGATGAAGCGGTGACAGCCGTTGCGGATGCAATTCAGCGTTCTCGTGCTGGATTGTCGGATCCCAATCGCCCAACTGCCAGCTTTATCTTCTTAGGTCCAACCGGGGTGGGTAAGACGGAACTGGCAAAAGCACTGGCGGCTTACCTGTTTGACACAGAAGAGGCTCTGGTTCGGATTGATATGTCCGAGTACATGGAGAAACACGCTGTCTCTCGTCTAATCGGTGCACCTCCGGGCTATGTCGGCTACGACGAAGGTGGACAACTGACCGAATCAATTCGTCGCAGACCCTATGCGGTTGTGCTGTTTGACGAGATTGAGAAGGCACATCCCGATGTGTTTAACGTCATGCTGCAAATTCTAGATGATGGACGTGTAACGGATTCCCAAGGTCACACGGTGGATTTCAAGAACACCATCATCATTATGACCAGCAACATCGGATCCCAGTTTATCCAGGATATATCGGGTGACGATACTCGCTATGACGAGATGCGTAGTCGCGTGATGGATGCTATGCGGGCACAGTTCCGTCCTGAGTTCCTGAACCGGATCGATGAGTTCATCATCTTCCACAGCTTGAACAAGCTGGAGCTGCGTCAAATCGTTAAACTTCAAACACAACGTCTGTCGCAACGCCTGTCCGATCGCAAAATGTCGCTCAAGCTCTCGGATGCGGCGATCGATTTCCTGGCAGAAGTGGGCTACGATCCTGTCTACGGTGCTCGACCGCTGAAGCGTGCAATTCAACGGGAACTGGAAACGGCGATCGCCAAAGCGATTTTGCGCGGCGAGTTTACCGATGGCGACACCATCTTTGTGGATGTGGAAAATGAACGACTGGCATTCAAACGATTGCCATCAGAGCTACTAACGACTCAGTAAGCTCAATGGTGAACCTCAAAAGGTAATGATCGCGGTGTAGCCACCATCATTAACAGTTTCAAAATCATTGCGATTTCGGTACACCAACTCAATAAGTTAATCTTGGGGTAGGCAAATGCCTGCCCCGTTTTTTGTCGCTTCTGCTAGGCCATGAACATTCTGACGTTGAACATGGACACGGTTCGCTTAACCGATGAGCAGTTTTACCAACTGTGTATGCGAAATCGAGACCTCCAGTTTGAACTTTCAGCAGAAGGAGAATTAGTTGTGATGGCTCCAGTCGGAGGGGAAAGCGGTAATCAAGAAGCAAATCTTAATGGCTATGTGTGGCTCTGGAACCAACAGTCAAATCTTGGCTACGTCTTCAGTTCGTCTACCGTTTTCAAGCTTCCCAATGGAGCAAATCGTTCTCCTGATGTCGCCTGGGTTCAGAAAGAGCGTTGGGAAGCCCTTACTCCCATTCAGCGGCAGAAATTTCCACCGATCGCCCCTGACTTTGTCATTGAACTACGATCGGCAACAGACGATTTAGAACCCTTACAAGCCAAAATGCGGGAGTATTTGGAGAATGGAGTTCGCCTTGGCTGGTTAATTAATCCTCAAAATCAACAGGTTGAAATTTATCGGAAAGATCAAACCGTAGAAGTGCTTAGCTTTCCAATTGAACTGTCTGGAGAAGACGTTTTACCTGGCTTTATCTTGCGTTTACCTTAGCAAAAGTGGAAAGTACTTTTAGAATTCAAACAGGCATCATTTGATTTAAACTATAGCGATCTTAAATAGTTTGTGAGAAAGGATTCCATTGGAATCCTTTCTCACAAAAGCCTCTCACTCTCACAACTGATTCAAGACTGCTATATATGGGTTTTGCTGAACCATTTTGTATCACTTAAAAATGGTTTCAGTGTAATTTTCGATGACATTTTTACATGAAGTTGGATACCTTGCTGAAGGAGTTCATTCTATCCTTGAGCTTATAAAGCATGGTACAAGCTAATTTATTAGAACGTTCAAAGCAGGAGATTCTAACGCGATCGCGGTCTTGATAAACCGTCCCCTGCAATCAAAAGGGATTATAGCGAAAGTAATTCTAAAAGATCATTGCTTAAAAATAATGCTTGAGGCAGCAACTATTCCTGAAAAACCTCACTGATTCCCTTCATTTATAACGGAATTTCCCAATTAGAAATACCTTCCGTTAGAACCATCCAAATTTATGGAAGACAGAATGGTACAAAGACACCTGCCTGGTCTCAAACGCTGGCAGTAGAAAACGTTAAAATGCCAGCTCCGGATTCTTCACAAACAGAAAGTCAGTCAAAGGAAGAGATTTCGAAAACAGAGCAGAAAATTTCAAATGATTTAACTCAAACTGAAAATAATGTTCTAGAGCAAGTAGCAACGGTCGTAAAAAAAACCATTAATAATGAGGCGGTTAATGTAATTGTTAGTTTGGAAGAAAAGACGCTAAAAATCATTTTAGAAACTAATCAGTTTTTGGATGGGCAGGCTTTAACCAAAGATATTCACGCTGCACTTCAATCGTTAAGCCTAGGACCGATTAAGCAAGCAAAAATTTATAAGCAAAAACCTAAAAACACCTACAGCTTTTTATTAAAAGAACTTTCTCTTGAGAAGATTGAATCATCTACAATCAACCAAGAACAACCTGTAGCATTGAATGGCAAGCAACCAGCTTCCATCCAAGACACTACTTCCTCAAGTCGATCGGTTGCTAATAGTGGAAAGAAAAAGCGAGTTCTAAAAACTTCAGATTCGGCTATCGGTTATTATCGCTGCTGTGATAGGTGTTGTAATTCTCATTCGAGTAATCACCCGATTAACCTGGTTAGTTTCTTCACCCTATGGCTGGTTTGGTCTGGTTATTGGGCTTCCTCTTATGTGGAGAGCCTATTGTTTTCTGGAACCCTGGTTCAGCACATGCTCAGTGACGATTAGCAAATTCAAATTAGCTGTAGATGAACCTAACCATTTAGCGGCCAGTTCTTAGCAAAAAGCTGGTTGCTAATAGCTGACGCTAATGTAGCAGTCCTAAATAGTTGTGAGATTGGGAAGCTTTGTGAGAAAGGATTCCAATGGAATCCTTTCTCACAATCCATTTAGGATTGCTATAGCTGAGTTAATCCCTGCGCTTTTATTTCACACCGACAGCAGATTCCAGCCCTAAATCGGAAATCAAACGGTCCATATCAAAATGTTCTTCCATCATTTTGTAGATGTATTGGACTTTGATTGGCTCATGAACACGCACCTGCCCAAACGCGCGATCGACAATTTCAACTGTAGTCAGCGTGTCTAGATCGACTGAGAGAATGGGAATTTCCAAATCTTCGGCGCGGCTCAAAATAGCTGGAGAAGGCGGCATTTGCCCAGTAAGGATGAGACATTGGGTAGACGTTTCCAGCGCCGCCAGTTGAATGTCGGCGCGATCGCCCCAGTTACAACGGCCATATTCCGCCCCTTGCGGAAATATTTCAGCGCCGAGTTGACGTTCATTGCCCCGATTTTCAGGCTTTCAACCATTAAATCTAAACGATCGGGGCGACAAAGCACTTCGGCCTTAAGTTGTTTTGCCAAATCGCCAACACTGACGCTCCGGAGTAAATCACTTCTGGGCAACAGTCCAAGAATCGGAATCCCCGCTGCTCCAGGTAGGGTTTGACCGTTGTTTTAACTTCCTCAAAACGGTCCTCTGGAATGTCATTAATGAGGGCACCCAGTAAGCGATCGCCCAATCGTCGCTTGGCTGAAATCAACGCTCCAACGATTAGAAGAGAGTGGAAGCGGGCAACCAACACAACGCGAGCATCCAAAATTTCAGCAACCCGAACCAGAGACAGGTCAAACAATGTACCTTCTTCTAAGTTTTCTGGACCTTCCAGCAATACAACATCTGAACCCTGTACCTGCTGGTAGTTCAATAGCGCCTTTGGATAATCTATCTGGTCTTCTCCCCGAATCCGCTTTTGCATCGTCCCTTCATCTAGCGACAAAATCATCGGCAGAAGACGATTTTGCGGCAGATTTAAGACCTCAGCAACAAACTGCACATCCTTGTCCGTATCGACTGATTGGGATACTAAGGGTTTCCCAACGCGTTCCCAGTGGCTTCCCATAAGCGATATTCAACCCCATTTCCTGTAAGTGATGGGCGATCGCCAAGATGGTTGCGGACTTGCCACTGTAGGCTTCAGTCGATCCAACCAACAAATACTTTGCGGACTTTGGCACGCCTTCACTCCCAACTATCTCTATCCGAGTCGAACGGGCTGACTCTTTATTTACCTCCTATTAGGTTATACGGTCTTAGCAGAATTCGCAGCATCTGTTTCAAGAGATCAAAAATCGATGAGATTTGACATATAGCAATCCTATTTGGATTGTGGGACAGGATGCCGCAGGAATTCGTTTTCACGAAGCCTCTCGATCTCACAATTGATTTAGGACTGCAAATTATTGGATGAAAGAATTAAGATTAAGTGCTTCGGATAGATAGCATAGGGGTAGAACTCGGCCTACTTTACTGGAAACTAACCTATTGGGCATTCGTTATTGAATCGCTATTTTCACCAAATTCGGTGATATAGAGCTTTTACTCTTGAAAGACAGAAATATACGCAGTATCTTTAAGATAGTAAGCACCCTAAGTAATGGGGTTGGGCAGGATGGTTTCTCAATCGATCGAGCATGCAAAATCAGCAGGATGGCAACCTGTTCTAGCTCCTTACAGTCTGGGCTACCGCATCAAACTGCTGTCACAACTATCGACGCGGAAGTTTCAGGAGCGATTGGAGCCATTCGGTTTGACCCCATTTCATTGGGTTGTGCTGTGCTGTCTTTGGGAAGAGGATGGGCTGGCAACATCCAGTATCGGGGAAAAATTGCAGCAGGTGGGCGGTACGCTTACTGGCGTGCTGGATCGAATGGAAGACCGGGGACTAATTCGACGAGAGCGAGACCGCAACGATCGACGGGTGTGGCGAATTTGGCTAACCGATGCTGGCAAAAGCTGAAGGACATTCTCCCTCCCATCGCCACTGAGATTCGTGAGCAAGCTCTCCAAGGTCTCTCGACATCTGATCGTGAAAAACTATCTGACCTACTCGATCAGGTAATTGCAAATATGCGCGAAACAATGGATTAACGAAGAAAAACCTTGCAACCTCTTCAGCTATTGTCTACTAAAAGCGATCGCTTTACATAAGCTAAAGCTGCTTTAAGTAAATGAACGCCATTAAACCACACTTGCTGATGGCTAATAGCTACCAGCCTTAAGCCGTTGGCGGTCAGCACTCTTGAGTTTATTTATGCGACTCCACTGACGAGATTTAGTAGCTGTAGAGAGGTTAAGAGACTAGAATTTATGTCTGATTTTCGCGAGAGAATATCTGAGACGTATGATTAGCAGCGAATTAGTAACGGATGGAACGGATAGTTGACAGTTTCAGCTTGACATTACCGTCCGATTCATCCGTTTTCTATGTGTTGCTAATTAATTTGCCACTTTTCAGACATCCTTCGAAACCGGACTTATCAGTATGAGCTGAATGATCAAACAACATTATTTCGTAAAGAATTTCGTAAAGAGTCTTGGCTTCTGCGTAAACCGTGAAGATGAAGGATGATTTTTATCCTTCATCCTTCATCCTTTATCCTTTCTGTTTCTCATCCCGCTCCCTTGTAGCTCAATGCGGCGATCGCTAAACAGCCCCAGCCAACCATTAGTGCCACTCCACCGAGAGGAGCGGTTGCGCCCAGCCATTTCACACCAGTCAAACTCAATGTGTAAAGGCTGCCTGAAAATAGGAAGATGCCAACCAGAAAAGCCGAAGCCGAAGCAACCAGCAATGATTGGGCGGAATCTGTGCGGCTCAGCAACACGGCAACCAGGAGGATTGCCAACGCGTGATACATTTGGTAGCGGGTTGCAATATCAAAATTTCCAGAGAACGATCGGTCAGCCGTTCCTTGAGAGCATGGGAACCAAAGGCCCCAGCCGCAACCGATAAGCCTCCCAAAACAGCGGCGATCGCAAGAAAAACCTGTGTCATAGCGATAGGCTAGCCATTTAGTAGATGAATATATCGAGTTGACGGCCAATAGCTATCAGCTTTCAGCCGTCAAAAATTTCAAGATACTGGTGAAGCGGTTCCTATAAATCTTCAACCAACTTTAGCAAGCTGGAATGCGGCTCCTAAACCAGCTCCCAGCTCTTCGGGGTGATTTTGCCATCATGATTGATGTCGATCGCGTCGAACACGGCATCGGTTCCCAACCACTCTTCGCGGGTAATGAATCCATCCCCATCCAGGTCGTAGGTTTTGAAGATGTCCTCAGCGGCATGGTTGACGGTCAATTCGCCATCTAGCTGAGCTAACCGTTTTGCCAGCAGCGTTTCTAGCGTAACCAGCGCTTTCGTAAATCCCTGAATGCCCTCAGCCAGCTTTTCTGATGCCATCTTATCTTCAGCGTGCAGCTTGTCAAAGGTGGCTTTGTCGATCGAGATCTTCTCAATGTCCATTGAGGCCGCTTTGGCAGGGTCGAGTTTACGTGGGAGGTCAGCGGTTGTGCTGTTCAATTCACCCAGGAGCGCGGGTGAAATGGTGAGCAAATCGGAGCCTGCCAGCTCAATAATTTCGCCGATGTTGCGGAAGCTGGCTCCCATCACCTCGGTTTTATAGCCGAATTTTTTGTAGTAGTTATAGATTTTGGTGACGGACTGCACACCCGGATCCTCTGCGCCCTGGTAATCTTTTCCGGTTTCTTTCTTGTACCAGTCCAGAATCCGCCCAACGAAGGGAGAGATGAGGGTAACGCCAGCCTCAGCACAAGCAATCGCTTGGTGCACTCCAAACAGCAGGGTCAAATTACAGTGAATGCCCTCCTTTTCCAGGACCTCGGCGGCTTTGATACCCTCCCAGGTAGAGGCAATTTTGATTAGAATTCGATCGCGGGAAATCCCCGCGCCTTCGTATTCAGAAATGAGATAGTGGGCTTTATTGATCGTTGCCTCTGTGTCGTAGGACAGACGCGCATCAACCTCGGTGGAAACTCTTCCTGGAACGATGGCGAGAATCTTTTGCCGAACGCAACCGCCAGTCGATCGAAGGCCAGCGTCAGAATTTGCTGATCGGCAGCACCCGGACCCGCATCTTTCTGAGCTTGCTTCAGGGTATCATCCACAATCTCCTGATACTGGGGCATTTGTGCCGCAGCGGTGATTAGCGAAGGGTTGGTGGTCGCGTCACGCGGTTTGAACTTTTCGATCGCCTGAATGTCTCCCGTGTCTGCCACGACGATCGTCATTTCCCGCAACTGCTCAAGAAGAGTCTTAGCCATACTTTAGGAATCCTTGTGTTGATGAGGACGGTTGATAAGGACTAACTGAAAGAGAGCTTTAGCAGAGGTCAGGTACCAAGGGTCAGGGGTCAGGGATCAGGTGCTAGGTGTTAGGGGTCAGCTTTATGCGCTAAGGAGATGCGGTCATTAGATGGTAAAGAGAATAATTTTTATCCTTTATCCTTCATCCTTCATCCCTCATCCCTTATCCCTTCCCCGCCCCTGACTCCTAGCTACTTAACCAAGCCTTCCTTGCCAGCCATTTCCAGCATCAGGTCAATCGCTCGGTTCGAGTAGCCCCATTCGTTGTCGTACCAGGAAACAAGCTTGAAGAAATTGAATTCAGTTCGATTCCGGCTCCGGCGTCAAAAATGCTGGAACGGGGATCGGTGCGAAAGTCCATTGACACCACTTCCTCGTCGGTATAGCCCAGAATCTCCTTCAGGTCCCCTTCGGACGCTGCTTTCATTGCAGCGCAAATTTCTTTGTAGCTGGTTGCTTTCGCCGTTTTAACAGTCAGGTCAACGACCGAAACGTCTGGTGTCCCTACCCGAAACGCCATCCCTGTCAGTTTCCCTTTGAGTTGGGGAAGCACGAGGGCAACGGCTTTAGCAGCTCCGGTGGATGCAGGAATAATGTTTTGGGAGGCTCCCCGTCCACCGCGCCAATCTTTTTGCTGGGACCATCCACGGTCGGTTGAGTAGCGGTCATTGCGTGAACTGTGGTCATCAAGCCTTCCGTAATCCCAAACGTTTCATCCAGCACCTTTGCAACTGGCGCGAGGCAGTTAGTGGTACAACTAGCGTTTGAAACGATGACATCCTTAACGGGATCAAAGTCGTGGTGGTTGACTCCTACGACAAAAGTACGAACTTTTCTGGATCTTTAGTTGGAGCAGAAATCAGGACTCGCTTTGCTCCAGCTTCTAGGTGTTTTGATGCGCCTTCGTAATCGGTAAACAGCCCGGTGGACTCCACAACATAATCTGTACCGTGAGCTTTCCAGGAAGTTCTGCTGGGTTGCGCACCGAGAAGCAAGGAATAAACTTGCCATCGACTACAAACCCATCCGATCGAGCTTCAACTGTACCGGGGTAGATGCCGTGGGTAGAGTCGTATTTCAGCAGGTAGGCCAGGTTATCCGGTGGAACCAGGTCATTGACACCTACAAATTCGATGTTGGGATTTTTGATACCTGCTCGGAACACCAACCGTCCGATACGACCAAATCCATTGATACCCACTTTAAGAGTCATGATTAAATCTCCTTTGGTTAATTTGATGGTAGATGGTAGGTGGTAGGAAAGAGTTTTGAATTATGAGTTTTGAGTTTTGAATTAGCAAGAACATTCTCAACTCCCAATTCCTAATTCTCAATTCTTAATTCCTAATTCCTCCCCACCTCCCCATCCCTCATCCCTCATCCCTCATCCCTCTCACTTAAAGGCTGAACCCCCGCAAACTGTGCAGATTTACCCAGTTCTCGTTCAATTCGCATCAGTCGATTGAACTTGGCGACTCGCTCACTGCGGCAACCAGAGCCTGTTTTAATCTGTCCTGCACTGGTTGCAACAGCAAGATCGGCGATCGTTGTGTCCTCCGATTCACCGGAGCGATGGGAGGTCATGAACTTGTACCTGTATTTCTTGGCGAGTTCGATCGTGTCCAACGTTTCGGTTAGTGTGCCGATTTGATTGACTTTGATCAAAATCGCGTTGGCGATACCTGCATCAATGCCTTTCGCAAGGATGGCGGCATTGGTACAGAACAGATCATCGCCAACCAACTCGACCTTGCCGCCAATGGTGTCGGTCAGGAGTTTCCATCCCTGCCAATCGTTTTCGCCCATCCCGTCTTCAATGGATACGATCGGATACTGATCAACCCACGACTTCCAGAGCGCAACCATCTCTTCAGAGGTTTTGGTTTCCTGGGTGGACTTGAAAAACAAGTACTTACCGTCGCGCCATAGCTCACTGGTGGCCGGATCAAGGCAAATTGAAATGTCTTCACCGGGTTTATAGCCAGCCGCGGTAATGGCTTCCAGAATCACCTCGATCGCCTCTTCGTTGGACTTCAAATCGGGTGCAAAGCCCCCTCGTCGCCCACTCCTGTCGAGTAGCCCTTCTTGTGCAGGATAGACTTGAGCGAGTGAAACGTTTCCATTCCCATCCGAATTGCCTCCACAAATGACGGTGCATTGTGGGGCGCAATCATGTATTCCTGGAAATCTACCGTGTTTTGGGCATGGGCACCGCCATTAATGACGTTCATGCAGGGAACGGGCAGGAGGGAGGCATTGGTGCCACCCAGATAACGGTAGAGGGGCTGTTCCAGGGCGATCGCGGCGGTTTTTGCAACGGCCAGCGACACGGCCAGAATAGCGTTTGCACCCAAGGTTGCCTTGTTTGGAGTTCCATCCAGTTCAATCATGGCAAGGTCGATCGCCCGTTGTTGGGTGACATCCATCCCGACCAGCGCAGGCGCAATTTTGCTGTTAACGTTTTCCACCGCTTTTAACACACCCTTGCCGCCGTACCGACTCTTATCACCGTCGCGCAGCTCGATCGCCTCTTTCTCCCCGGTGGACGCGCCAGAGGGGACGATCGCTGAACCGCTGGTAAACTCATCCTCAAGCAACACTCTGGCCTCCACGGTGGGATTCCCACGCGAATCCAGCACTTCGGCAGCGGTGATTTGTTTGATACGCATGAAACGCTACTCCTATACTCCAAATCGTTCGAGGGGTGTGCTGATCAAACCAGGATTCGCGAATGTGGATTGTTGTTTATTTGGCAAAAACCTTCAAGCTAGATGGTTTGGCGCGATCGCCCTGCAACACAACTCCGCGACCATTCGCGTCCAGGTGCCGCAGGATTTTATACACCGTTTCTACCTGATCGGCAACTCCGCTTTGTTTGCCAGCGTTACCAGATCGATCGGCTGAGTTTCACCCTTCAATGCCTGTATAATCTGCTTCTGTATGGCCAGAACCGAGGCAGCAGCTTTCTTTCCGGCCTCTACACCGGGCTGGTGATAGGCGTTGATGTGGACCAGTGAACCGTAAAAGCCAACCGCTCGTTCATACAGAGCAATCAACGCACCAACATAATGGGGAGTAACCTGGGGAATGGTGACGGTAATGGAGTGCCGTTCTTTTTCAAACAGTGCCTGACGCGTTCCCTGTAAAAGCCAGAAAGATAATCACCCGAGGTAACTCCGGTTCCAATTCGACGGGTTGTCCTTGGCGATCGTGCAGTACTTCGATAAAAGTGACAAAGAAGTTAAGCACCCCTTCCCGGAGCTGCTGGACGTAGGCGTGTTGGTCGGTTGATCCCTTATTGCCATAGACCGCAATCCCCTGGTTGACGATGTTGCCGTCCAGATCCTTTTCCTTACCAAGGGATTCCATAACCAACTGCTGCAAGTATCGCGAAAACAGCAGCAGGCTGTCTTTGTAGGGCAGAATCACCATATCTTTTTGCCCTTGCCGTCGCCTTCAAAATACCAGGAGAGAGCCAGCAGCGCAGAGGGATTGGTTTTGATGTCTGGGACTCGCGTGGCTGCATCCATTTCTTTCGCGCCTGCCAGCATCGCCCGGATGTCGATCCCTTGCAGGGCAGCCGGAAGTAGCCCAACGGCAGACAGTTCGGAGGTGCGCCCTCCCACCCAGTCAAACATCGGGAAGTCTGCTAACCAGCCCTGGGATTGCTGGAGCTGGTACATTTTGCTGCCTTTCATCGTGATGGCAACCGCTTGGGAGGCAAAGTCCAGCCCTTTTCGTTCAAAGGCGTTCTTGACCTCTATCATGCCATTGTAGGCTTCCGGTGTTCCGCCCGACTTGGAGATGACAACGACTAGAGTACTGTTGAGCCGATCGCCCAATCGGGTCAGAATGCGATCGATCCCGGCGGGATCGGTGTTGTCAATAAAGTGGATGGCCAGCGGCGGAAAGTCGGGAGCCAACGCCTCCGCCACAAATTCTGGTCCAAGGGCCGATCCTCCAATCCCGATCGAGATAACGTCCGTGAATTTGGACGCTTGAGGTGGACGAATCTCACCGGCGAGAATTTTGTGGGCAAAGGTTTCAATCTGATCGAGGGTTTCTGTAATTTCTTTTTGATGTCTTCCGACGGTGCAAGGTCAGGGTCCCGCAACCAGTAGTGCCCCACCATGCGGTCTTCGTCTGGGTTTGCGATCGCGCCCTTTTCCAGCGCGTCCATATCCTTGAATGCCTCGTCAAATTTTGGCTTCAAGCTGTTCACGAATGAATCATCAAAGGGAATGCGGCTGACATCAACATAAATCCCTAAGTCTTCGTTGTAATAGAGCCAATCTTGATAGCGTTGCCAGAGGTCCTCTGTAGTCATAAGTCTCCTAACGTTAAATTCATAGATCGGCGGCGCAGATTGCAGCCCCAATTAAACCAACTTGTGGATTTAGCACAATGTGTACAGGCACTTTGTCAAGCACACCGCTAACCCTGCCCTTTGAGCTAAAGGCTCGCAAAAACTCACCGTTTTGCATTAGCGGTAAATTTTTCGCTGCGATTCCTCCCGCGATGTAAAGACCGCCATTGGGCAACAGCTTCAGCGCCATGTTACCGGCTTCTGCTCCATAGGCACTGACGAATATATCCATTGTTGTTTGGGCAAGATAGTCTGACTTATCTTGGGCATGCTGAGAAATCAATGCGGCTAAATCAACCGTTCTTTCCTCCTTACCAATTTCCTGCTTCCACGTTCTATATGCTTCCGCCAGCACAGGTGATTCGCGGGCGTATTCTCGATCGCGTAAAAATTGGTAAATGGTCTCAATTCCCATGCCCGATACAATGCGCTCAACCGAAACCCGCTCTAACTTCGCTTCGGCTCTCAAGTAATCCAGTAATTGGGATTCCAACAGCGATCGCGGGGCAAAATCAACGTGTCCTCCCTCCGTGCCAAATACTCTGAATCCGCCACCACAGGGAATTACATATCCCTCCCTAACCCTGTGCCCGCACCAATGACCGCTATGGGCGCATCCGGTTCAGGTTCACCGCCTCTAAGGGTGTACAGATCTTGGGGGTGAGACCCAATACTCCATATCCCACAGCAACGAAGTCGTTAATCAACTTGAGCCTGGAAACTCCCAGCTCCTTCTGTAAAATCGCTCCGTCCAGTAAATGCCACCCCAAATTTGTCAGTTTGGACGTGTTGTTGATAACGGGGCCAGCAATACCAAAACACGCTTTTTCTGGCACAGGCGCTTCCTCTAACTGGTTGCTCGCCTCGTCCATGAATTTGTTGACCATTGACACCAAACCGGAAAAATCGCGACTGGCATAGGTTTTTCATAAAGCGTTGTTAGGGTAGGCAACGGTTGTGTCTCTCGATGCTCGGAACTGACAAGCCGCAAAATCGTTTTGGTGCCGCCAATATCTCCTGCTAATAAAATAGTCATAATTTATCTGCTCCTTTTATAGGGAAGGGGAAAAGGTAGACGTTTTAATGAGTTTGGACTTTGAAAGAAAAGGGTCAAAATTCAAACCGCTTCACGTTCAACTCATAGCCCTTTACGCTTCCCTTGCCATCCCCACTTGGGCTAGATCACTCCGCGATCGCTGCCGCCTTATCGTCTAAAACTACTTTGCTTGTAATGTCTCCTTTTGAATTAACGTCATAAATAACGGGTACTCCAGTTGCCAGCTCCAATTGGGGAATTTCATCCTTGCTCAAGTTTTCGATGTGCATGATGATCGATCGCAGTGAGTTGCCATGTGCAGACACTAGAACATTCTCTCCAGCCTTTGCATGGGCCATAATTCGGCTCTGAAAATAGGGCAGTGTACGAGCAACGGTATCCTCCAGACTCTCCCCACCCGGCGGACGGACCGAATAGGAGCGACGCCATAGTTTAACCTGCTCATCCCCGTATTTCTCAGCAGTTTTGGCTTTGTTTAATCCTTGCAAGTCTCCATAAAAGCGTTCATCCAGCGCTGCGCAGGTAAAAACGGGGATCTCCTCCTGGGATCACCTGTGTGGGCATCCCATCCATGCCAATCGGGATTATCGGCATCGTGGTGCAGCACCGGACACTTACCCTGAACCAGAACCGAGTCGGATTCCGCCAGGCAAATCAACGCCGTTTGTATCGCCCGGATCAGCAAACTGGTGAAACATACATCAACTGGGTAGGACCTCAGCTTTTTAGCGGCATTTTCTGCCTCCTCCAAACCCAATTTACTGAGGGGAACATCAACCCAACCCGTGAATTTATTCGCAGCGTTCCATGAACTCTGACCGTGACGAATGAGGATGAGGTTAGACATTGTTGAAGAGGGATGAGGAATGGGGATGAGGAATAAGCGTGATGGAGGTGATGGGGGTGATAGGCAACGGGTAATTGGGAGTTGAGAATCACGAATTGAGAATGAGCTTCTAATTCTTAACTCTTTATTCCGCTCTCATCCCTCATCCTCGTCCCTCACTCTATGGATTTTCAAGAAATTCGTGCCTCTTGAGATGCTCATTGGAATGCCACCAATAACGAGAACACGATCGCCCCGTGTTGCGAGGTTTCGCTTTAATAAAAGGTCTTCGGCTTGTTCAATGACTTCTTCAAAGGTATTCACTTCTTGCTCAAGCAATAGGGGTTTAATTCCCAAACTAGATTCAAGCGGTGATAGACTCGATCGCTCGGAGTTAGCGCAATTACAGGGACTTTGGGTCGCTCCTTGGAGGCCAGAATGGCAGAATAACCCGTTGCGGTATAGGCAACAATACACCGCAGATTGAGCACCTCATTAATAACATTTAATGCTTCGCTGATGGCGTGGGTTTCGTCATTTTGAGGTGCTGGAAAGTTAGCAAACTCCAGTTCCTTTTCAACTTCGTAGGCAATCCTCGACATGATTTCTACCGCCTGGACTGGGTAAGCACCCACGGCTGCTTCACCAGACAGCATCACGGCATCGGTTCCATCCATGATAGCGTTGGCAACATCACTTGCCTCCGCCCGGGTTGGACGGGGATTGTGAATCATGCTCTCTAACATCTGAGTAGCCGTAATCACCGGAATCCCCAGTTGATTGCAGCGGCGAATCACCCGCTTTTGAATCATGGGCACCTTTTCTGGCGGCATCTCCACCCCAAATCGCCCCGCGCCACCATAATTCCGTTAACTTCTTTCAAAATGTCTTCCAGGTTGGCGATCGCCTGGGGTTTCTCCAGTTTGGCGAGTACGGGTGTATCGGGTTTGCCATGGCGGGCAATTAACTCCTTCAGGTAACGGACATCCTCAGCTTTTCGCACAAAGCTTAAAGACACCAATCCACCCCTGCGCCAGCCCAAACTCCAGATCCCGCTCATCCTTTTCGGTCATGGAGGGCAATCGCAGGTTCAGGCTGGGAAAATTAACGCCCTTATGGCTGGTTAGAATGCCTCCCTTAATCACCTCGCAATGGACCGCGTTCCCTTCGATCGCCGTTACCTTCAGCTCAAAATCTCCATCCGCCAGAAGGATCTGCGTCTCCGGAGTCGCTTCTTCTGCCACATAGGGATAGTCGATCGATACCGTATTGGGCTGATGCTGAAACTCATCAGCAGGAACGAGGGTAAGCGGTTCTCCTTCGATCAGTTCCATTCCCTCCTCTGGCAAGTCTCCTACCCGAATTTTAGGCCCTTGAAGGTCTTGCAGAATTGTAATGGGCGTATCGAGTTCATCTGAGATTGTGCGGACCATTGCCACGGTTTTGGCATGGTCGTCGTAGCTGCCGTGGGAGAAGTTCAGGCGCGCCACATTCATCCCTGCTTGAACCATGCGCCTGAACACATCAGGATTTCTGCTGGCAGGACCGATCGTCGCCACGATTTTGGTCAGATGGTTGGGAGCTTGCATAGCGTTAAGGAAACATCCTGGCGCTTACGTAATTACTCTCAATACCTTTTCGGGGTGGCGATGGAAATTCAACTTTATTAAAGAAATCCTACAGGTGCTTATGGTTTACCTTAACGTTAGTTCGACGAACAGAAATTGCCACAAGAAAAGCTGAGACTGGTTTTGTAGTAACGGTCTCAGCTATGGACACTATCGTACCGCGCCTCGACATCGTGCAAATCTTCTGTGACTTGGACGATTTTTATCAGCACTTCGAGCACCACTGGCAACACCAGGTACAGCTGCCGTCGCTACCGGGAGAGCGACGCTGCCAATCCCGGTTGCGTTTGAGTGAGGTCGTGACGATCGCTGTGGCGTTTTACGGTTCTGGCTTTCGCACGTTTAAGGAGTTTTACACCTTGTGCGTGTTGCCGCACTAGCGGCACGCGTTTCCCAACCTGGTCAGCTACAGTTGGTTTATCGCGTTGCTGCTCTGGTGCATGATGCTCTTGTGCTGCTTCTTACACCCGTCAAGGCGACGGCACTAGCATCGCGTTCATTGACTCCATGCCGTTGAACGTTTGCCACCCCTGCCGTGCCAGCACTGGTCTTTTAGTGAATGATATGTAGCATGAGTTGCGGTGAGTGGATTTCAAGCGATGCAGTGTCGCGATTGTCAAAGCGAACAAACGGTCAAAAACGGCAAGATGACTCTACAAGATGGCACCTCTACTCAAAAATACCTGGGCAAGGCCTGCCGCAAGCAATTTAATGAGCGCACGGGGACACCAATGGCGAGACTTCGGACTCCATCGACGATTGTGGAACTAGCAATGAACGTGCGCACTGAAGAGATGGGCGTGCGAACCACGGGACGCTCGTTTGGCAAATCTCACTCGACCATCATTCGCTGGGAAAACCGTTTGGCACAACAGGCAAGCCAATGGTCTCCCCCTGCACCAGAGCCAGCAGACATCACCGTCGAAGGGGATGAAGTTTACACTCGTGTGGGCGAGAACCTTCCCCCAGTCAGTCCGAGGGTTGGACCATCCATTTCATTGAGCGAGAGACTCGCTATTGGATTGCTGCACAAGCAGGGCAAAAACAGGATGAATTATTTCGCCAAGGAACAGCAAGCGCATGGGTGTGGGCATCCCCTGCCCAGTATATCCGTTGGTTTATTGACGGAGAGCGTCACTATGGCACAGCATTGTGGCAACTCGCCAGTGTGCCCCTCCACTCTGGTGAAGTTCACCCGGATTACCAACAGCGTAAGGTGTGGCGCGAGGGACTGGAAGTGGCGATAAAGATTAAGGGTTCGCAAGGGCACCCGCGAGTCGAGTGGGTCAAAGTCGAGCATCCATTTACTGCCATCAGCCCTGAGCATGAAGTCCATGCCAATCACAATGAAGCGCAAAATAGTGCCTTAAGACGACGGGCAAGTGCCTATCGACGACGACAGAATTTATATGCCAAACGAGTTGCAGGTTTACAGCGAGTTTTAGATGTGCAACGGTTAGTGCATAACTGGGTGCGTCCCCATAACGGATTGGAGAAAAATACAACTCCGGCAATGGCAATGGGATACTGTAATCACCCGGTCCTAATGCATGAACTCCTGACTCAGCGAAGTTTTGCCTCTCATTTGTCAAAAGACCAGTGCCAAAAGCGATTTCTCAACTAGGTATCAGCTTCCACGATTGGCTTCAGCTTGCTCCAGCAGAACCTCGATCAGAAGGTTCTGATTTGATGTATATCATTCCCTCAGAACCCCCTTCTTTGTAGGAAGTAATTTGCCAGACTTCAAGTCATCTTTAGCGGAATTTTGTACAGATACCATCCAAAAGCATCAGACATTGTAACTGAGATAACAATCAGGTAAAGCTGAGTCTAGCTACTGTTCAAGTGGTTGGAAAAACTCCAGAAGAGCGTTCTTATCTGGCTTATGATTGACTCCACAGAAACTCAGCATAAGGACGCACTAGCATGTCTAATTTGGTTGTTCAACTGCTGCTCATTGGTTTGGTAGCTGGGGTTGCAGGCGGAATGTTTGGGATTGGTGGTGGGGCAATTATGGTTCCGGCAATGGTGATTCTGCTGGGAATGGACCAAAAGTTTGCTACTGGAACCTCGGTCGCGGCTCAAATTTTGCCGATCGGACTCCTCGCCGCGATCGTTTACTACCGCAACGGCAACCTGAACATCAAACATGCTGTAATTATTGCGATCGGGCTTCTGATTGGGAACCTGTTTGGCGCACTGTTTGCTAACCAACCGTTCATCAGCAGCGAAATGATGAAAAAGCTATACGGCATCTTTCTATTTGCAATTGGGTTTCGCTACATCTTTTACCGTTAGCAGAAGGCGGGCTTCAACTATAAATGTTTACCTCTCGGTATAAAACCAGGATTTGCTAAAACCGGCGCATCCCATTGCTACCTGATAGCTTTGCTACGTTGACCTTGGAGATTCCCAGCCATGACTCGAACTGCGCCCAAGCTCATGACGATGGAAGAATACTTTGCCTACAACGATGGCACCGACGCGCGTTATGAGCTGGTAGACGGAGAATTAGTAGAGATACCAACTGAATCTCCAGAAAACTGCAAACTTGCCAAACTACTAATGTTGGAATTAGCGAAATACATTCCGATCGTGCTGATCAATCTTAAGGATATGGAAATTGTGGTTAGTGGTAAACGGGCAAAAGTGCGCTTGCCTGATTTGACTGTTTGGAGTGAAGAAGGGTATGCAACTCTGGTGGGACAACCCAGCAACACGATTACTCAAGATATGCCACCGCCAATCCTGGTCGTTGAAGTAGTGTCACCTGGACAAGACAATCGCAATCGCGATTACCGCTACAAACGCACAGAATACGCAGCGCGCGGGATTGCGGAATATTGGATTATTGACCCAGAAATGCAGCAAGTAACGCTGTGTTTGTGGGTCAATGGCCAATATGAGGACACCATCTATCCGGGGAATACTCCTCTGGCATCAGCGGTTGTTCCTGATTTCAAGCTGAGTGCTGCCCAAATCCTGGCATTTGGACAGAATTAATCCTTTGTAGTTCTGTCAGGAGGGTTAATGGAGCATAACCCATCAAGTTAGCTAGGCCAATGGTTCAACCTGAACGATTCGTTGCTGGTATTCCTGTTCGGTCATCAAGTCTTGGGTACTCTCTACCCGATCGAGAAACACAATGCCATCCAGGTGATCCAATTCGTGCTGAAAAATTCGGGCAACGAAATCCGTCAATTCGTGTCGGTACTGCTTTCCATCGCGCCCGGTGTATTCCACCTCGATCGCCTGATACCGGGGAACCAATCCTCGAATGCCCGGAATGCTCAAGCATCCTTCCCAGCCCTTCTCAATCTCATCGGAGTGGGAGAGAAGACGGGGATTGAGCATGGCCGTTGGTTCCATCTCCGGCGCGTTGGGATAGCGGGGGTTCGGACGAGAGGCCACGATAAAGAGACGATCAGACTGGGCCACCTGAGGAGCCGCAATGCCTACACCATGTGCCTGTTGAACCGTCACAATCAAATGATCAATCAGCGTTTGAATACGATCGCTTCTTACATCCAGAATGGGCTGCGATCGTTGACGCAAAACCGGATTGCCTAACTCAATTACCTTTAAGGGTTCAGTCATCGGGATGATTGTCAAGGTTACAAAGTTGAAAACGGGGCAGCAATTGGAAACTGACACTTTAAGGAGGCAGAGGGTTAGGAAGAGGTGGGGACGATGAAGAGGGTGGGGAGACAGGGAGGAAGCGGTAGAAACGGCTTTTTATCCTTTATCCTCATCCCTCATCCCCATCCCTCTCCTCCCTACTGGTCCTGCTCGTTTTGAGCCGTTTTAGTTGGAAAGGCTCCTGGCTGCACTGCCAGCGTTTGAACCTGCCCATTGCGGCTCAGCTCAACCTGAAGATTACCGCCAACAGAACTGGCTTCAACCGCTTGCTGAACATCATCCGCAGTCGCTACCGTCTTGCCGTTGACTTTTAGGAGAACATCTCCAATCTTGATTCCAGCCCTAGCCGCTGGAGAATTCCGCATGACTCCGATGACCACAACTCCACGGTCTTCTTTGAGGGTGAGATTACTGTCAGGCGCGGTGTTGATTTGTTTCTTGATTTCGGGGTCAACGTCGTCATCTGAATTCCCACATAGGGATGGTCAATGCGACCTTTGGCAATCAGTTGGTCTGCAATCCGTTGGGCGGTGTTAATGGGGATGGCAAACCCTAACCCCTGTGCGCCACCAATGATGGCGGTGTTCATCCCAATGACCTCGCCCCGCTGATTAAGTAGGGGACCGCCGGAGTTTCCAGGGTTGATGGCTGCATCCGTCTGAATAAAGCCAACGCGCTTATCTGAAACACCGATTTGGGAACTTCTGCGGCCCGTTCCACTAATAATTCCAACAGTGACCGTGTTATCCAATCCGAGGGGTTGCCGATCGCGATCGCCCACTCACCTGGCTTTAGTTGGTCTGAATTGCCGACTCTAACGGCTGGCAGATTCGCTGCTTGAACCTTGACTACCGCAACATCCGTAAGCGGGTCTGTCCCCAAAACCTTTCCACGCAGTTCCCGCCCATCGGTCAGCTTGACCGTTACCGTATCAACCCCGTCAACCACGTGAGCGTTAGTCAAGATCAACCCATCCGGTCGGATCACAAAACCGGAACCAGTGCCTCGCTCAACCCGGGTAGATGGAGGGGTTGGCATATCTGCGCCAAAGAACTGACGGAAGAAGGGGTCATTAAAAATAGCGGGTACTTTCGTCTTTACCGTACGAGAAGAATCAATTCGAACGACCGCAGGACCCACTCGATCAACGGCATTGACAACAAAGTTAGAATCCGTTGTAGAAAGAATCGCACTGCTGCGATTGGGTGCCTGAGCTACCGTCGCTTTAGGAAGTTGACTGACGGTTTGAGCAGCGGCAGGTTCCGTTGAGGCAATACCCGATGAAAGCAGACGATCGCCCGCGATTGCAGCCCCTGCCCCTAAAAACGGAAGTAACAGAAAAATCGCTGACTTTTTCCAGAAAAGTGTTAAGGTTTTGGGTTGGTGATTGGTTGAGGTTTTCATTGTTGCGCTGTCGAATGTCCACTAAGTGAGATTGTTCGAGTCAAACACCTGTTCTGTTAGCTGCACTACTTTGTTAACGCATTACTCCATATAGCAGTCCTAAATCAGTTGTGAGACTGAGCGGCTTTGCGAGAAAGGATTCGATTGGAATCCTTTCTCGCAAACCATTTAGGATCGCTATATATCCAGACTAGCTTCGAAGTACGCTGATTTTCTTCGAATAAAGCAAACAAATCCGGCAATAGAAATTAGAGGACTTAATTGTTACCCTATCCTACTAATTTCAGAATGTAGATAGCACATGTGTCTTTTCAATATCAATATCGTCACGTGGGGATGAACGTTGTGCTCTTGATTACAGGGTCATTGCATCATTTTGCCATCTCTCAGTTGCCCGCCCCTGCTTCTGATTGAGGTGATCGCCCCGGTGGTTCAATCTATGGATACATAGTTTTCTTTCAGTAGAGATAGGAACCTGTCATTTCAACTTCATTGCTGAAACACAAGATTGACAAACTGCCCTGATAGCTTTGTGACACAGGTGAATGAACTGCGAGGGCAGACGAGCAACTCAGCCTGGTGATCCTCACACTCACTGCTTCCCGAGAGGACAGCAGCTTGGTGCAATCCAGTGGATGCAATGCGGGATGCTCGATCTGTCCTTTTTTTTAGTTCTGGTGGTTCTCAATTAGCCGCGTAGCCATAACGTGAGGGCAATTAGTAAGCGGACCCTTCGCATCAATCGTTTTACTCTTGACCCCTACCCCTGATACCTGAAGCCTGCTATACGTATTGGTGGATAAATTCACAGGTTAGGTCAACTCGACCTTTGCGAAGAACGGCTGGGTCAAGCCTCTCAGTTGTGTTGCAGGTCATTAACACGACCAGTCTCTGCTCAGAGTGAGACTTTGTTTCGTCAACAACGCTTTGGTACAACGTTCCGTCTAGCAAGCTGAGGATGTGTTCTGTTTTGTTAGTTCGCTGAGCGGCTTCCGTTGCCCGATTCTGCGCTAAATTGTCTGCTTCATTGATAATGAGGCAAATTCGCTCCAGATACGAAGGTGGCACAAAGTTCGCTACCGCATCGTGATCCAAAATAAAGATGACATAGCCCAACGGCACTAAGAGTTCCTTAGCAACGGCCTGAGTCCATGCCGTCTTGCCTGTGCCGGGTTCACCGCTGACTAGAACAGCCAGTTGGGACTGGTCAAAAATGGCTTGCTGGACCGCATCGGTAAAGTCCTGTACATCCTTAGAGAAGCGATGAATGGGATAAGGAGATTGAATTTGGCCTACCCGACTTTGATACCCACTTAGCATCACCGCAAGGCCATCGGTTGCTTTTCGAATCAAGGGGCTAGCTCCGTGGCCATTAAGGTTAACCGCCGCTCTTTGCCAAGGTTGTCAATTTGTAACCAGACCTCATCTTGCTGCCAATATGCATAGACAGTATGAATGACCTCCAGCCGATCCCAGTTAGTGAACTGCTGTACCGGGTAGTAGAAGTGGCGCTCCATGTAGTACTGGGTAATGAGATTGGGGCGTCCTAGTATCTGAAGAATTTTACGAATGGTAATTTCGCGCAGACGATTGAAAACATAGTCGATCGCAATATTGTCCCTGCTAACCACCTGCTTAACGGGTGTTTCAGTGCTTAAAACATCGGAGTAGCGGTAATCAGGGTTGGGCGGCTCAGGCGTAACGTAGTCCCAAAATTCATCCAAATAGTAGCGGGTGTCGGCGGAAAAGATATTCATTACGTTCGCCCACCAGGTGTAGTTCTGACGACCCGTTGCATCAGCAAGGTAGCTAATGATGTTTAAAGTTCGCTGGGCAAATTCTGATGTGTCGTTTGTCAACAAATCTGCCAGAAAATTAAAGTCAACCTGACGGTAGAAGGGTCGCCAGCCAGCACCAAGCAACCCCTGCCCCTTTAGCTTTTTGGAGTTTGAAGAATCGTCCTGGTGGTCAAAATATCCGGGTGCCATTTTAAATGAATGCAAACGTGGTCGGCTTACTACATATATACTACATCAATACTACACCCCGGTTGATACAATTCCCGAATATTGATCCGAAATATTGAAACGGATATTTTGCAAAGGTAGTAATCGGTGCCGCTGAATTTGGACCTCTGATTAATTCCAAGCTATGGCAATGCAATATCGGCAACTTGGCGACAGCGATCTCCACATTTCAGAAATTTGCCTCGGCACAATGACCTTTGGCCAGCAGAATAGCCAGGAAGAGGCGCATCAGCAGCTTGACTATGCGGTGGCTCAGGGGTTAATTGTATCGATGCAGCGGAAATGTATCCGGTTCCTGCTAAGGCCGAAACCCAGGGGCTAACGGAGGACTACATTGGCCGCTGGTTAGCAAAACAACCCCGCGATCGCCTGATTATCGCCACCAAGATTGCAGGCCCCTCCCGCAACATGAACTGGATTCGAGGAGGTCCCAAGGCAATCGATCGTTCCAACATCGAACAGGCGGTAAATAATAGTTTGAGACGATTGCAAACAGATTATATTGACCTGTAACAGATCCACTGGCCCGATCGTTACGTTCCCTTGTTTGGGCACACCGTCTACAACCCAAAACAGGTCAGAGATTCTGTTCCGATTGCTGAACAGCTAGCCGTATTTGCCGATTTGATTCAAGCAGGGAAGATCCGCTATTTGGGGTTAAGCAACGAGACACCCTGGGGTGTTGCGACGTTCTGCCATACTGCCCGCCAATTGGAGCTACCCAAGGTTGTCTCTATTCAAAATGCCTACAATTTGATCAATCGTGTCTTTGAAACCGCACTGGCAGAGGCCTGTTTTCAGGAGAATCTGGGGCTTCTGGCTTACAGCCCTTTAGGGTTTGGCTGCTTAAGCGGTAAATATTTGCGGTCGAACCCTGAAAATGCTCGATTGAGCCTGTTTCCTGGATTCGGACAACGCTACCTGAAGCCAAATGTGGAAGAAGCTGTCGCAGGATATGTTGCGATCGCCCACAAATACAGCCTCAGCCCCGTTACCTTGGCATTGGCCTTTGTTCGTCAGCAGTGGTTTGTGACCAGTGCCATCTCCGGTGCGACGACCCTCGACCAGTTAAAGGAGAACCTATCAAGTGTTGAAGTGACTCTAAGTCGGGAAGTTTTAGCAGAAATCGATGCTGTTCATACGCGTTATCCTAATCCTGCACCTTAAGTCGGTAATGGGTAATAGCAGTTTGAACCAATGCCCCATTTACCGATTACCAAACGATAAGAAAAAGGAGCGATCGCCATTTGGTTGGGAAAAGAGGCGATCGCTCCCGAATTTTTTGCCCTGCTGAACACTTTGGACCCTAACTCTTTAAATAGGGCTGTAGTTGGAGCTGGAGGCGGTAGCGAGCGCGAGCAATTCTAGATTTCACCGTGCCCAGTGAAGACCCGGTAATTTCAGCGATTTCTTCGTAGCTCATCCCTTCAATTTCCCGCAGCATAATCGTTGTGCGAAAAATGTCGGGCAACTCGGCGATCGCGTCCTGCAACTGACCATAAAACTCCTGCCGATCTAGTTCTTCATCAGGCTCTGGAGTGCTGGCCGCAATTTCCCAATCCATTTCACCGTCTTCTACTATCATTGGGGCATCCAAAGACAACAGCGGAGCCATCCGCTTTCGTTTACGCAGTTCGTCATAAAACAGGTTGGTCGTAATCCGACTCAACCAGACCCGAAATTTCCTGGTTCACTTAGCCTTGGAATGTTCCGGTAAGCCCGGATCCAGACTTCTTGCACAAGATCTGCCCGGTCATGCCAGTCAGGTGCCAGATGGCATAGAACCTTTTCAACATGAATTTGGTAGCGTCGGAGCAGCTCAGTAAATGCTGCTTTATCGGGGAATGCCCTGTCTGGCAACGTCGGACCAGCTCCTCATTGGATAACCTCCTGGGTGGGGCTGCTAGTCGGGAGATGGTTTCCTTTGCGACTGACCACGACATTGGGAGAGAAGAACTCATAGACACTGTTGCTCTAAATGCTCCAAATAACAAACAGTCCGGTAAGAATAATTTCCTACTTAACCAGCACCCAACACATTCAGAGTAGAAGTTGTCGTAAAAATGACCGCTTGTATTAGGGACACTTCCCAAACTGGTTCACATAATTTGACCTTATGTTTCTCCGTATGCTGCTGAGAAGAAGAAGGTAATTGATGTTGGCAAATGGGTAGGGGGCGATGGGCGATAGGCGATGGGCAAGGGGCAAGGGGCAAAGGGAAAGAGGCAAGAGCTATTATCCTTCTCTTCTTCTAGCCTTTCCGGTTATTGCTGGTTCTGTGTCCCTATCCACTTTGCCCATATTGCGTACTCATACAAATTTGTACCGCTTAGTGCGGAGCAGGCCCTAAGTGGGTATAACTGATCTTGAACCTATCGGGTTAGCCAAATTCAGTGAAACGATCGTCGTAAGACAACTGTAAATGAACTCGGCAGGGTGCGATACCTCTTCATCATTTATCGCTCTATCCCGTATAAGAGTTCTAGAGCTTTTGCATTTTCATCTTCTGCACCTACCCCGTCTCCTCAGATCCCCCCGCTTATAGTGATCAGCCAGCATGTTTAACGCTACTGAACTTCTCATTGAAGACTTTGTGAAAAAGCTTAAGGATGGCTACCGTCGTACCTATGGCGGTTGGAAGTCAGACTATGAGGAAATCATTGCCTGGGTTGGCTCAATGGCAATGGAGAATATTGCAAACAGCGATGCGCTTTACCATAACGTTGAACACTCAATTCTGGTGACGCTGGTTGGGCAGGAAATTCTTCGCGGTAAACATATTCGTGAAGGTGGTGTTTCCTGTGAAGATTGGCTGCATTTCATTATCTCGCTGGTTTGCCACGATATTGGCTACGTGAAGGGGGTTTGCCGTCAGGATCAGGACAGTTCCTACGCGACGGGCAAGAATGGGGCAATGGTCACGCTGCCGCCTGGATCTACCGATGCGGGGCTAACTCCCTATCATGTCGATCGGGCAAAGCTATTTATTGAGGAGCGGTTTGGTGGGCATAAACTCATCGACGCAGGACTAATCAAACGCAACATTGAGTTAACCCGTTTCCCGGTTCCGGCTGCGGAAGACCATCAGGATACGATGAACTATCCGGGATTGCTTCGGGCCTCGGATTTAATCGGGCAACTCAGCGACCCCCGCTATTTGAAGAAGATCAGCGCTCTTTTTATGAATTTGAAGAAACAGGAGTAAACAAAGCTCTCGGATATCGGCATCCAGGAGATTTGCGGAAAAACTATCCAAAATTCTACTGGTATGGAGTATTTCCTTACATCAAAGAGGCGCTCTTTTACCTGTCTCTGACTCAGCAAGGCAAGCAGATTATTGCAAATCTCTACTCCAATGTATTTGTGGTGGAGCATGAGAAGCCACAAGAGTAGTAAGTGGGGAATGGGGAGTGGGGAGTCGGGTTATAGGGGATGGGGTGAAGAAAAATCGGGTTTCTGCGGAATCCTATAGAATTGATTTCTTACCGATTGAGGACTTACATCGGCACTGATAATAGGTAATGGGTAATTGGTTGTAACTGGAATTAACCATCACCTGCTTTCATTTAAGCTTGCGTAAGTTCTGCTCCCCGATTCCCCACTCCCGATTCCCCTTATGAACTGGTGGCAACGACTCAAAACAATCCCTTAGCCCGGTTTGGAGCAATCATACTGCTGGTGTTTTACCTGTCAGTCATTGCAGCGGAATTTGTCGCTCCCTACGATCCCTATACGTCCCAACCGGATGGGGCATTGCTGCCGCCAACTCAAATCTATTGGCAAGATAAGACGGGCAGGTTTATTGGTCCCCATGTTTATCCCACAACGCAGGGACCTGTTGATCTAAATTCGGGCGATCGCAAGCTGATTGTCGATCGAGAGAACCCATCGCCTCTCCATCTGTTTGTCCAGGGTCCAGAGTATCGTATCCTTCAAATCAGGCTACCGCTGCCCACCCAGTTCTCATTAACGGATCCCAAATTTGATGAAGTTGAACTATTCCCTGGATTGCCAGGCAACTGGCATCTCTTTGGTACAAACGGACCAGGCAAGTTTAACCTGCTAGGAACCGATGAGCAGGCACGGGATCAATTTAGCCGTTTGCTGTACGGAGGACGCATCAGCCTTAGTATTGGTCTGGTGGGGATCGCCATATCGTTCCCGTTGGGTATGTTGGTCGGCGGTATTTCGGGTTACTTTGGCGGACTAATCGATAGCGTACTGATGCGTCTGGTGGAAGTGTTGATGACTATCCCTAGCATCTACCTGCTGGTTGCTTTGGCAGCCGTACTGCCCCCGGATTGAGCAGTGCCCAACGTTTCCTGCTGATTATTCTGATCACCTCATTCATTAGTTGGGCAAGTCTGGCACGGGTCATTCGAGGAGAGGTGCTTTCCATCAAAGAGCGAGAATTTGTCCAGGCTGCTCGGGCAATGGGAGGCAAGTCCCTTTACATCATCACGCGCCACATTTTGCCGCAGACGGCAACATACATCATTATTTCGGCTACCCTTTCCATTCCCAGCTTCATTGTCGCAGAGTCGGTTTTAAGCCTGATTGGGTTGGGAATTCAGCAGCCCGATCCGTCCTGGGGAAATATGCTGTCTCTGGCAACCAACGCCTCCATTCTGGTGCTGCAACCCTGGCTAATTTGGCCTCCTGCTGTACTCATTATTCTGACGGTGCTGGCATTTAACCTACTTGGGGATGGTTTGAGAGATGCGTTAGATCCCCGCAGTTTGCAGCGCTAAGTCGGACAAGTTTCTGCCAAAAACATCGTTCAAAGGGTCCCGATATCTCCTATGATTTAGGACTGCTGTACATTTGAGAAAGAGGACCATTATTGAAGGTTAATAGTTGAGATCGATCGGCCCTTCTAGGGAAATTCTCGGTAAAGCAGTTTGTGCCGCTGACGTAGACAAGCGTTAACACGTAAGGTAATTACATGCACAATGGGGTATAACATTTGAACATTCGTCCAGTTCAAGCTGAATGAGCAACGAGAATTATCTAAACCATCCAAATTTTGGCTTGCTGTTCAGAGTGTGTCTGATTGATGTAAATCGTGAGCTTTTCACCACTCTGTATGCCCAACGTCTGTTTTTCTGGTGGCAAATGGACGAGAGGGATTAGAGTTCGAGCCAATTACTCGAACAGATGCCCGCATTTTAGTGGAAAACAGGATGCGGACTCTACGACGCCTTGGGCAACAACAGGATTACAATCACCTTCAGGTGATCTATAAACAAACATTTCAATGACGCCGTTTTCTGAACTAAGGGGTACAATCTCAGAGCGCATTTCCCAAATTCGTCAGACATTGCCAGATTCTGTGCGAATGATTGCAGTGACTAAACAAGTATCGGTTGCTGCCATCCGCGAGGCATACAATTCTGGTATTCGGGACTTTGGTGAAAGTCGAGTTCAGGAGGCGGAAGCAAAGCAGGCACAATTGAGGGATCTTTCAGATGTGACTTGGCATCTGATTGGACACTTGCAAAGTAATAAAGCACAAAAAGCACTAGAACACTTCCAATGGATTCACTCAATTGACAGCTTAAAATTGGCTCAACGGCTCGATAAGTTAGCCGAGCAATCCTCTCAAAAGCCACAGGTTCTGCTTCAAGTCAAAATAATGACCGATCCAGCCAAGTACGGTTGGGAAATTCCTGATTTGCTTAAGGATTTGCCTACGTTGAATGAATGTAGGTCACTTAATATCAAGGGCTTAATGGCAATTCCTCCTCTGGGGCTAAATTCGTCAGAGACGCAATCTGTTTTTGAAAAAACACGTGAATTAGCAACCAAAATTCAGGAACAAGGTTGGTCCCATATTTATATGGAACAACTCTCAATGGGGATGTCAGATGATTATTTTCTGGCCGTTCAGGCAGGCGCAACGATGATACGCTTGGGCCGAATCTTGTTTGGCGATCGATCTGCCTAGTGCTGGTTTGAGCTTTATCGACAATTTCTTAGAATAACTCCAGAATTTCTCAGAAAACCTTGAGAGATTATTAAAAGTGTTTGCTTAAGTGAGTGGTTTCGGATTTTTAAGTTTTTAGATCAAAGTCAAATTTGATCTTTAAGCTCGAAGTCCTATTTAAGGGCGTTTCAGATATTTAAACGAAAAACGTTAATAACGTGCGCATTTTCAGAAACTGGTTGTATACTGTTCTTTCAATTCAGCCGAATTCGCTGGGGTGCCTATCAGCATTCGTTTACGGACTAAGCCCATAAATTTATGGTTTGGCTTAAGCAATACGTTCAAAAGGCAATCCTCATTTTCGGCAATACAGACTATAGTTAGCTGTGTTTCTGAATTTCTAGTCATTGGCATAGATTCTCAATCAACTCTGATCGTGATGGAGCGTGAACAGTGAGCAATATCTTCAACAAACTACGTGATTTTGTCGGTTTCAATGAGCCGATGGACTATGAGTACGAGTACGACGAAATGGATGGAGAGGAGTATCAGAATCTTTATCAGCAGGAGCAACCCCAGCCAATTCCCCAACCCCAGGAAGATCTGCGGGCGCGTCGAGCTAGATTTCGCGATCGTGCCCCAATGGCTGCTGAACCTAGCATGGGTGCAGGCATGAGCAATGTTATTGGCATGCCAGGTGCCGTAAACGGTATCTCCGAAGTAATGGTAATGGAGCCTCGGTCGTTTGAAGAAATGCCTCAGGCAATTCAGGCGCTTCGGGAACGGAAGTCAGTTGTTCTAAATCTGACGATTATGGATCCAGACCAGGCACAACGGGCAGTGGACTTTGTGGCTGGCGGAACCTATGCGATCGACGGTCATCAAGAGCGGATTGGCGAAAGCATTTTCCTCTTCACTCCAAGCTGTGTTCAGGTCAGCACCCAATCGCCCAATGGTTATGAAGCCGCACCTCAACCTCAGGTTCAGGTGCGCGCACCCCGTCAAAGCGCCCCCGCTGCTGCTTGGGGAACTGAGCAGATTCGGATGGCACAGTAAAGCGATTAGCGATTAACAATCAGCCGCCAGCCGGATTCTTGTTCAGAATTAGGTGTTGTGATGATTGTTGACCTACCTTAAGCTGATAGCTGGTGGCTAATGGCTAATAGCGATGGCAAAGTTTGGCATGATTGGCGGCGGGATAATGGGGAAGCTCTTTTATCCCGCCTTGTTGCAAAAGGGTTTATTCACCAGCGGATGTGCTAGTTAGTGAACCGCAAACTGAGCGGCGAGCGTTTTTGTCGAAACAGTACGGCATTCAGGTAACTGAGGACAACCAGGCAGCAGCCAGAGCAGATGTAGTGCTGCTTGCCATCAAACCCCAGGCATTTGAGGCAGTTATAAACGGCTTAGCAAACTCTTCTCAATCGTCAAAGGAGTCGTTACCGTTAGTGATCTCTATTTTGGCGGGTACTCCATTAAGCAAGCTGGAGGCCGCTTTTGTAGGGCATCCGATTGTTCGAGCCATGCCAAACACTCCGGCAACAGTCGGTGCAGGAATGACCGTGATCGCCCCTGGTACCTACACTCAATTTCAACACCTGCAACAGGCACAGCAAATTTTTGAGTCTGTTGGCGAAGTGGTAGAGGTACCAGAGTCGCTAATGGATGCAGTTACAGGGCTTTCGGGATCGGGTCCCGGATTTGTGGCTGTGATGGTGGAAGCGCTGACAGATGGTGGTGTAGCAGCAGGGCTACCCAGAGCGATCGCAACAAAGCTGGCGCTGCAAACCGTCAGGGGCACCGCCCAACTGCTGCAAGAATCAGGGATGCATCCCGCTGAATTGAAGGACCGAGTTACCAGTCCTGGTGGTACGACCATTGCCGGAGTTGCCCAATTAGAGCGGTCTGGTTTTCGCTCGGCTGTCATTGAAGCGGTTCGAGCTGCCTACGCCCGATCGCAGGAGCTTGGACGCTAAAGATCACCCAACCGGATTATCCTCTGTGGAGGATGTCAATTCCGTGTCTCCTGATTATGGTATAGAAACCATTACTAATCTCTTCAATTCCCTCAACTAAGGAGGAACTTATGTTAGGAGTCAGTCTTTTCTTTGCTAGTTATGCTCTCATTTGTGCAATCTTTGTTTCCCTAATCGATCACCCCCATCAAAAAGAGTGCGCTAAGACGAGGTAGCAAGCATTTTGTTCTGTATTCGGTTTTCAATTGAATAACTGCATTTCACAGGTTTGTCATTGGTCGTTTGCCCATTGGTTGTTCATACAGTGCTTTGGCTTGACGATGACCCTTCATAAGGACTGTGGGACGTGAATGAAAGAAGTTGTGCTTGCTGCCGCTAAGCGTAGCGAGATAGTTGCGTTGGAGCTACTTCTTTGTATTTAATCCCGTTCCTAACGCCAATGCTGTAAACAGCATCAGAGATATAGGCGGTGGTTTTGAAATCGATTGGCTATCCACATTGACAAAGCGATTTATTCTGCATCTCTGCGACGGTCTAAAAGTCGTTTCTAAATACTGAATAGTCGATGTATGCGTTTCGCTATGTGCGTCTGATGTAGATCCGCCTCATAACACTTCTTATCGGGGCGCACAGTTGTGTATTGGGACATGCTTTAAAGTTATTGAAGATTGAGGATTGAGGATTAGCCCTCTTTCAGCACTCAGTCCTCAGTCCTTAGCACTGTCCCAAGCAGAAGTTAAGAGTATCAAAACAGGCATTTTCAGTACTTCTCTACGAATTGGTAGCCTTAATTTACGAAGGCAAATCAAGTCCACCTATTTGTCTCAAAGCGCGCTGTAAGTCTGTTGTCAGTCGCTGAGCATTTTGCTTTGGAGTTCCGTCGCAATAACTAGAAACTTGAATGGGTGTTCCGATCCGGATTTTTACGCGCGATCGCCAAGGAACAAATGGGGGCGTATATCTCAAATAAATTGGCACAACGTTGACGCCAAGGTTTGGCTGGCTAATTTCTGCTTGAATGGCAAGGCGTGCTAGCCCAGGCTTTAACGGTTGTATTTCTAAATCTCGAAAAATATCTCCTTCTGGGAAGATCACAAGTGCTTCCCCTGCCTGCAGCAGTTCCATACCATGACGTAAGCTGGCGATCGCTGGGCGAGTCGTGTCGATTGGAAAACCACCCAAGCGACGAATAAACCAACCTTGAAACCCAACAACCTCATTCGCAGATACCATAAAACGTAAATGCCGCCCAGTAACATCGTGTCCAGCGGCGAACGGAATCATAAACGCGTCCCAGCGGGAGCGATGGGTTGGGGCAAAAATCACCGGACCCGATCGAGGAAGATTTTCGCGGCCCTCAACTTTGATCTGCCTGAAGAAAAACGGCATGAGAAAGTAACGCCCGATCGGGTACGCCAAAGAAATCAGCCAGGGGAAAATCGAGAAGGAATTGGAGATGCCACAAGTCCCGCCTTCTGGTGAGAAGCCATCATTGCAGCACTTGCGACAAATTTCCCCCAACAAATCTTTTTAGATTTCGGTGGATTTATCTGGATGCCTGAATTGGGTGATTGGTTAAGGGTAGGATCAACAGGGTTTGTAGAATTTAACGGGATCATCTCAAAGCGACAACGGGTTAGATGCAGAAACTGTGTCTATTTCTACCGTAGATAGCATCGATTGAAATACCTCCCTAAGGATGGACAGTTTCACTTGTGGCATGAGCGCAGCCAAAATTTATGTCAGCCAGAATTATTTGAGACGACGTTGAGCGAACCAAGTCTGTAGCTGCTGACGGCACGAAGACTCCAGAATACCACCAATAATGGTGAGACGATGATTGGAGCAGGGACCATCAGGGAGATTGATGACCGTTCGCACAGCACCTGTTTTTGGGTCATCTGCCCCATATACAAGTAACCCCAGTCGAGCCAGCACCAAAGCACCTGCACACATCGGACAGGGTTCCAGGGTGACATAAAGTGTACAGTCGTTGAGATGCCAATTCTGGAGCACTGTTCCCGCAGCTCGTAGTGCCAAAATTTCAGCATGGGCAGTTGGGTCATGGTCCCGTTCCCGGCGATTTTCGGCTTCGGCGATCGCCTTACCATTTGGTCCCACAATAACCGCACCCACTGGCACCTCTCCCGCTTCCCCAGCCGCCTGAGCAAGCGCGATCGCCCGTTCCATCCACTGTCGATGGAGCAAATATTCTGGATTTTCAATAGGAGGGAAACGGTTCAAAGGACGGTAGGAGTTAAATAGGCAAGGATAAAGAATTCGGAAGAAAGAACAATCTCTACCTCATACTAAGTACCCATTTCGAAATCCCTCCCTAGTCCCTTGACACCTCGCAGCTACTGCGCGGCTTCTGCTAACAGCGTATCCAGCTTGCCTTCGATGTCGAGTTGATAGAGATCGTCACAACCACCAATGTGATTTTGATTAATAAAAATCTGAGGAACTGTTCGGCTGCCATTGGCACGTTCTGCCATCTTCGTTCTGGCTGCCCCGTTTCCGTCGATTTTATATTCGGTGTATTTGACGCCCTTCCACCACAGCAGTAACTTTGCCCGAATGCAGTAGGGACAAGTCTGCCAGGTGTAAATTTCCACGTTAGCTTGAACACTTTCAGGGTGGCGATTCAGAAGAGAATTAAATAGATTCAGCATTATTTAAGGCGATATCGTCAAAGCTAAATTGCTAATACCTTTAGCTTATAGCTGTTTTGGTTTGAGGGTTGTACTCCTCTCGGCTCCTCGGTTTCTATTGACGCTCAACCTATATAGCAAAGTGCTGAGTGCTGAGGACTGAGTGCTGAGTGTGAAAGTCAGTGATTGCAGCGCTCTCAGTAGTTTGATTGTCCAAATATGTAGCAGTACTGCTATAAAGCAAGTGATCGAATCACGCCTAATAAGGCTCGATCAAGAGCGTTGTTCAGATCCAGTAGGTGGCTTACGTCTTCAACCTCAACCCATTTCCAGTCAGAATCATATTCCTGGTTCAAACGCACCTGATCTTTCTCGGCTTTCGTCAAGGCAATTTGATAGGTCAGGTTTACGCTATGAGACCCGTTGTGAATGGGCTGCTGGTTGCGGAAAGCGAAGCAGGTGGAAAAGGTACCAATGTAATGGAAACGCTCGGGATCTAAGTAACCTAGACCAGCTTCTTCAGATGCTTTTCGTTGGGCAGCGGCGATCGGACTTTCTCCGGCGATCATTCTGCCCCCATAATCCACCAGGACTTCCTGGGATACTGGGCCTTTTCGCCAGTAGAACCTGATTGCCGCAGGTAAACACAAGATCAACGCAGGCAAAGACGAGGTAGTCCAGCGCGAGACCGTACTCCTTTGCTGGCATTCTATCTCCAGGGTTGATCGGGTTCGCTCGTCCTTCTTCTTCGAAATGCGGGACATCAAACTGCGGCATAGTGGGCTACTGACCCTGAGGAAACGGAACAGCAATGAGAAGACTAAGCCCAACCAGGGCGATCGCGATCGAAAACGCCGTTAGCTTCAGTTGATTCTGCCAATTCCCTGACTCTGGCGCTTCTCCGCCTGCTTTTCTTGACCTACTTGAATGAGTAGGGATGAGCCACAGCAGCAGGCTGCCCAGCGTCATTAAACTACCTAAAATGACAGCTGTTCCTGCTGCCCACGCGATCGCAATCCACAAAACCTGGTGCATGCAACCTCTCGCATCAATATGAAATTAATGCTGAATCACAAAACCCCTCTAGCTTACGCGATGAGGGGTTTGGGAGTTTATACAGTTGATTCATGGCGTCGCCATGGTCGTGCAGAGCGATGATCAACGCTAACAAAGATTTTTAAACGTCATAGATACGGCATTCTAGGGCATCGGGACGTTCTATACAGTAGTGATCGAAGAAGGTTTTTCTTGCGAACGACGGTCTGCGGTAGCCGCCTGAATCTCTTCAACCGCATCCCAAGCAGCCGCGCACTCACTGGATAAATCCCCATTGGTGCTACAAGCGTTGCGGGCGTAGTCAACCAACGTCTGTAGCTCTTGCTCAAGGTTGGTTAGATCCGTTGATTCTAGGGTTTTGGCCATTTATTGAAGCCTCGGTAAACGATCGAGCACTTCGTGGATGAAGTGCATGAATCCACTGTAACGCTGCTGAAAGTGGCAAGCATTAGGAAAGAACGCCTACCATGAATGGGGAGCGTGGGATCAGTGAAGCTAGCAGGAAGACGAGATTCCTTAAATTTTTCCCCATTTACAGAAGACCTCAGCAAAACTTTACACGGCTGAGTCATAGAATCGCATTCAAGGGCGACTCCGCCTTTTGGTAGACTTATAAACTGAGGTCAAGATTAAGAATTGCGCGTAAAAAGCAGTTGGGAGGATTTACTTCGTGGAGAACACGCTCGGTCTGGAAATTATTGAGGTTGTTGAACAGGCTGCGATCGCATCCGCCCACTGGATGGGAAAGGGCGACAAAAATACAGCTGACCATGTTGCTGTAGAAGCCATGCGGGAGCGTATGAACAATATCTACATGCGCGGTCGCATCGTTATCGGAGAAGGGAACGGGACGAAGCACCCATGCTTTACATCGGTGAAGAAGTGGGAATTTGTACCCGTGAAGATGCCAAAACTACTGCAACCCAGACGAACTGGTTGAAATTGATATTGCGGTGGACCCATGCGAAGGAACCAACCTGGTTGCCTATGGCCAACCCGGATCAATGGCGGTTTTAGCAATTTCCGAAAAAGGCGGATTGTTTGCCGCTCCTGACTTTTACATGAAGAAACTAGCGGCTCCTCCAGCGGCAAAAGGAAAAGTCGATATTAATAAATCAGCAACTGAAAACCTCAAAATTCTGTCCGAGTGTCTGGAGCGCTCGATCGAAGAACTGGTTGTGGTAGTGATGAAGCGCGATCGCCATAATGACCTGATCAAAGAAATCCGGGAAGCCGGGGCCAGAGTGGCGCTAATTACCGATGGAGACGTAGGTGCTGCGCTGAACTGCGCCTTTGCCGGAACCAATATTCACGCGCTGATGGGAATTGGAGCTGCGCCTGAAGGGGTGATTACCGCCGCTGCAATGCGTGCGCTGGGTGGACACTTCCAGGGTCAACTGATTTACGATCCTGATGATGTCAAAACTCCCGAAAGCGAAAAGTGGACGCGGGAAGGCAACATCGCCCGTCTGAAGGAAATGGGCATTACTGAACCCGATCGGATTTATACCGCTGAAGAGCTTGCCTCTGGTAATACTGTCCTATTTGCCGCTACCGGAATCACCACTGGAAACCTGCTGCAAGGAGTTCGGTTCTTCCATGGTGGAGCCAGAACGCAAACGCTCGTTATTTCAACTCAATCCAAAACCGCTCGGTTTGTAGACACGATTCATCTGTTTGACAAACCACAATACATCCAACTGAAGTAGTTGTTTAATCGGTTTTGCTAGTTGTCAGCTATCAGTAAATCCTTACGAATCACTGGCAACTAGCCTTTAACCATTCATTTCAATAACGCCGATCCGTCGATGACTTTAAAAGTGGGTTTAATATGAACATTGCCGTTGTGGGATTAAGCCACAAAACTGCGCCGGTCGAAGTTCGAGAAAAGCTAAGCATTCCAGAAAATCTGTGCGAAAAGGCGATCGCCCAACTCTGTAGCTATCCCCATATTGAAGAAGTTTCCATCCTCAGTACCTGTAACCGCCTGGAAATTTATTTAGTCACCAGCGAGACAGAGCACGGAATCCGAGAGGTTTGTCAGTTTCTATCTGATCACAGCAAATTGCCCGTTTATAGCCTGCGTCCCTATTTGTTTACCCTTCTGCATCAAGACGCGGTGATGCACCTAATGCGAGTGTCTGCCGGACTGGATAGCTTAGTCCTCGGCGAAGGACAAATTTTGGCGCAGGTTAAGCATTGCCACAAGCTGGGACAGCAGCATCAAGGGGTTGGACGGATACTCAACCAACTCTTCAAACAGGCGCTTACGGCTGGTAAGCGAGTCCGTACAGAAACCAGCATTGGCACCGGAGCGGTTTCCATCAGCTCTGCTGCGGTAGAACTAGCCCAAATGAAAGTGCAGAATTTAGCGGCTTACCGTGTGGCGATCGTCGGAGCCGGGAAGATGTCTCGTTTGCTGGTGCAGCATCTAGTTTCTAAGGGAGCTGCCCATATCTCGATTTTGAACCGCTCTCTGGAACGAGCTAAGGAATTGGCGAACCAGTTCCCTGAAGCAGAGTTACACCTGCATCCTCTTTCTGAAATGATGACGGTCATCGCTAATTCTGATCTGGTCTTCACCAGCACTGCGTCTTCTGAACCTTTGTTGGACAGGGCCAAGCTGGAAATGACTCTGGCTCCGGGTCAACATCTGATGCTGTTTGATATCTCCGTGCCCCGAAACGTGGATGCGGATGTAAACGATTTGTCCCACGTTCAGGTGTTTAATGTAGATGACCTGAAAGCGGTGGTGGCTCAAAACCAGGAGGCCCGTCGCCAAATGGCAATGGAAGCCGAAGCCTTGCTGGATGAAGAGGTTGATACCTTTGATGTGTGGTGGCGATCGCTGGAAACGGTTTCTACAATCAGCAGCCTGCGCGAAAAAGTTGAAACCATCCGCACGCAAGAGCTTGAGAAAGCACTATCTCGCCTAGGCACTGAGTTTGCCGAAAAACACCAGGAAGTGATCGAAGCCCTCACTCGCGGCATTGTCAATAAAATCTTGCACGACCCAATGGTGCAACTGCGGACCCAACAGGATATCGAAGCCCGTCGCCACGCGATGCAAACGCTCAGTATGCTGTTTAATCTAGATCCCGCATCAAATAAACAGTTCAGTTAATCATTTCCAGCTACTCTTTTGGAGACGCAACATCTTGCGTCTCTTTTTAGTATGACCAAATCATCAAAGATTACCGTTCGTCCCGTTGAGGATGGCGACCTGATTCAGGTAGTGAACCTCGATCGGCTCTCGTTTGCGCCGCTTAGCTCTAATGCTGAGATTAAGACGGATTGGTACAGTAACGGGCTTGATCTGCCAGGACGTAAGCTATTTCTGGCAGTGGAAGGAGAGACAGGCCCAGGGATTGGTAGCTATGCGCAGCTAGATTTGGGGCTTTTCTTTGAGGGCCAGGAATTTTTGACAACCGGGATTGCAGCCGTTGCCGTTGCCCCCATCGTCGGGGTGAGGGTGTTGCCCGACTAATGCTGGAGCATGCCTTGGAAGAAGGACGATCGCAGCAAATTCCCCTGATGATGCTTTATCCGTTTCAACATGGCTTTTACCGCAGGCTGGGTTGGGCATGGACCGGGCAGACTTACCAGTATCGCATTTCTGCACGCCATCTGCCGACCTACTCTGAGCGGGTTAACGTAATTCCCTACAATCCGGACCAGCATCAGCAGTCACTGCAAGCGATTTATCAGAAAGCAGCTCAGCATCATAACGGTTGGCTGAAGCGGCGTGACTGGCAGTGGCAGGATTATTTGAAACCCTCCAAGGGTCGAGAAATTTACGCTTACATTGAAGCGGGAGAGGTACTGGGTTACGTTATTCTGCGTTTTGCGTATCTGAACCCCCTCAAAATCTTGTGGCGGTTGTCGTGCGGGAGTGGGTTGCTCAGACAGCAGAAGCATACCGTGGAATTGTAGGTTTCTTAGCATCTTTGCGCGATCAGGTTTCAACGGTTATCTGGAACACTGATTCTGAAGACCCGTTGCCCCATTTGCTGAAAGAACAGCAACAGGATCCTGCATTGGCAGGTTCGTCGTTTGATTTTGGGCTGACCCATCGTTTCGGTGAAATCGGGGCGGGTTCATGTGGCGTCTGGTCAATCTGGATGCGGCCTTTCACCTGCGCCGTGTGCAACCGGGGCATCCTTCGCCCTAACGTTTCAAGTAACCGATCCGGTTTTGGGCGATCGCTCCATTACCATCAACGTTAACGATGGGCAGATGCACGTAAACCCTCAACCAGCATCCACCGTTGTTAAAACGTCGATCGAGCAGTTGACGGCAATGTTCTGCGGTATGCGGCAGTCTACCCAACTGTTGTGGACTGGAGAAATTGAAGTAGAGGGCGATCATCAATTGTTGCCCCTGCTGGATAACGCTTGGAAAGCACCCTCCCCTTCTGCTGGGACTTCTTCTAGTAAGGCACGATCGTTCAAACTCCCGATTCAACCTGTTGAGAATGGCGCTGCCGATCACCCAGGTGACGTGTTGATTTTCCTCTATACAGGTTCTCCTCGATTGCTTCCAGGCTCAGTCTTCTGGTTTCTGGCACGAGGTAATAAACAAAGGCAAACCCCACCATACTGCACACTGCAAACAAAAAGAAGGTGTTCCCTGTACCTAAACGGACGCTCAACGCAGGAAAGAGACCCACAACCAACCCATTCAATAACCAATTTGCACAGCTTGAAAACGCCATTGCCGTACCGCGAATGGGCAGTGGAAAAATTTCAGCCGTGATCAAATAGGGATTGGCCCCAGCCCAATGCCAAAAAAGACCACGTAAGCAAAACAGGCAATGACTAGAAGCAGGCTTGTGTTACCAGTATTCAATAAAAATGCCAACAGCAGTAGACACCCGATCGCTCCAGCAAAGCCAATTAGCAACAAATTTCTGCGCCCTACCCTGTCAATCATTCCGATAAACGCGATCGTTGCTAGGACATTCACAGCACCCAACCCAAACGTGCTGAGATAGGATGCCGACTGTGTAAATCCAGCTTGTTCAAAGATGGAGGTGGAGTAGGTAAAAAATATGTTGACCCCGCTCAACTGCTGGAACATAAACAGACCAAATGCAACCACAATTAAAGGAAAAATGCGGGGTGTAAACAATTGCCCTACATTTCCCGACGGGATGCGATGGGTAGCACTTTGGATACCTCTGACTTCTTCTGACACATCTCGGCTGTTCAACAGCTTCATCAGAACGGATGTGGCTTCCGTTGAACGTCCCCTAGAAACCAGCCAACGAGGGCTGTCTGGAACGATGACGGTTTCCAGCCCAAAAGACAGCGGTTGGTAGAAGCCCAATGCCCACCATAATGCGCCAATTCTCTAGATGTTGATAGACAACCCCAATCAGGGCTGTTAACACAATTCCAAGCGTGATAGCCAATTGAAAGCCAGCTATTGCGGCTCCTCGAACTTCAGGTGGGGAAACTTCGGACAGGTAAAGGGGGCAGCCACTGCTGCGATTCCAACCCCAAGCCCATTAATATTCGTCCAATAACCACCCAGATCATTGAAGGGGCGATCGCATAAAAGAAAATTCCTGCCAAAAAACTGGCAGCGGCCATCATCAGGCTGCGTCTGCGCCCAACCCGACTGGAGCTATAGCCACTCAGAATTGCACCACCAAGAGCACCCACGTAGAGAATGGCGACAGCAAAGCCCTCCTCCCTGGCTCCCGCAGAAGTTGTGGGATCGATGTCAAACCCTTGAAGCAAAAACTGGCTCACCACATTCCAAATCCCTGGTCAAACCCGAGCAGAATGCCTGCCATGCCAGCTATCGCAAAAACCGGGATAAGGTAGCCCCAATCGAATGAATTTGAGTGATTTTCGCTACGAGTCATATCAGGTTTGTTGTTTGCTTGAGACACGATTTCAGAATCTTTCCACTTTACCGAAGAAAGTCGAATTTCTCTGATGTATTTTCGAATTAGCTGGTCTCTTTTCATTACGGAGTAAGTAACCTGACAAAGACGCACCAGGTTTATCAGTAATCATTGGGTTGACGCTGGATTATTCCTTATCAACCACATCTGCTAATTTGCAAGACAAAAGACTCTAAAATATCGTTATATGTTTCCGCAGAAGATAATCCATTAGCACTATTGCCCGCTAGATTGCTTGGCAGCGTTAGCTTGCAGCGATCGCTAAAAATCGTTAAGAACGCAAAGATTAACCTATTTGGCTTCTTCTATTCCTTGGCTCCTTAGCAAGCTTAACCCTCAAAATTGACCCGTTCAAAGTTGCTGATCTCCAACCCTTCCCAGTAACCGATTTACTCAAACGCACTCACCTATGAAGCGATTTTTCTCGGCTTCATCATTGAAGCCCAGGTCTCCCTCCCAAGCACAAGTCGATTGGAATCGTTGAGCGAATGTGTTTATTCCATCGCGATGACGTTGTTAGTGCTCAATGTAAAGCTACCCAACATTCCAAGTACAGAAGCCGCTCAAATTCTTCCAAGTTTGATTTTTGGAATGCTGAATCGGTTACATGACTATCTAATTAGCTTTCTCGTATTGGGTTCATTTTGGATTAGCAGCCATCAGCAACTTCACCACATTCGACACGTGAATCGACCGTTATTATGGATTAATCTCATTATTCTGATGTTTGTTACATTGATTCCATTCTCTGCTTCCTTAATTGGTGATTATGGTCGTCAGCAAATTGCTGTGTTGTTTTTTGATACACACCTTCTAATCATCAATCTGTTGTTCTGTTTCAACCGCTATTACGCTAGAACCAACGATCTACTGAAGTTTGATCATGACTTGGATTGGGTTATGAAAATTGGAAGTATAGATGGCTTGCTAAACTTCATTTTGATCTTGTGCTCAATCTTTTGGTCTTTTTTGATACCCACTGGTGCAAGCTACCGTTTTTGCTTTTGCCGTTGACTCCCATCCTGGCAAGACGGCTTGCTAGGCCATAATAAATAACGTGAGGATACATACCTTGTACCCTCACAATCTGGTTCAATATAACGGTGTGGATTTAATAAATCCGCAAGCTGTACGGGCGGATTTATTAAGTTCCCATTTCTAAACTACAGAGGATGTCGATTAACAGAGATGTTTACTCTGTTATTTACTCTACTTGTTGGAACCTCTAGAGCCGCTTTCTTAAATGCCGATCGCCGAATAACGGCTCCATACTGTTTAGCAATGACATCGGGTGTAAAGTGGGATTCCAGATAAAGGCGACCTGAATTTCCCAATTGTTTTGTTATTCCATTGTCATTTGCTAAGCGTCGAATGAATTCTGCCAATCCTTTGCTGTCTCCATTTCTAAAGACGGCACCACATTTTGCGCTGTTAATGATTTGGTGTAGGTAGGAATGGTCCTCACAAACGGCTGCGATCGGACGTCCCGCTGCAAGTGCTGAATACAGTTTGCTGGGTGCGACTAAACCCTCCATTCCGGGACTAATCGTAACTAACGCAAGGTCACAGGCAGTTAGTGAAAAGGGAAGATCTGTTTTGTCTTGATAGGGCAAGAACTGGCAGTTTCTAAGCCCTAAACGGTTAACCTCGCTAATGCAATCTTGACGTTTTGCCCCGTTGCCAATAAACACAAACCGGATCGGTTCATTTCGCAGTTCCATCGCTGCTTCTAAAATCGTATCTACGTCATGGCAACGGCCCATATTGCCAGAGTAGAGAACCGTAAACGGTTCAACGAGTTGATGCTTGACGGCAAACCAGTTCTCTTTCTTTGGAATTGGCACAATCCATTCAGGATTCGCCCAGCTATGAATAATGGAGATTTTTTTGGCAGCTTCCGGGCATCTGTTAATCACCCGCTGTTTCATAGAAGAACTCAAAACAATGATGCTTTCAGCCCGTTTCCAGACGCAGCAATTAATAAAATTCCAGAGCCGGGCAGACCAATGCTTCTCCGAAACGACCTTTAACTCAATGGCTACATCTGGATAGAGATCATAAAGTAGACAGATGTAGGGAACGCCAAACAGCCAATGCGCTAGAAAACCCAGAATCGGCAGAAACGGAGGGGCCGTTGTTACTAGCAGAACATCCCCTCGAAAACTAGCTTTTAGCAGGTGTAGCGCAGAGCGAATTGTGAAGATTAACCCGTTAAGGGCTTTGGCACGAATTCGATTAGAAAAAGGCTGGTGGTGCGCGATCGCTCCACAAAAACCTGACCGATTTGTTCTTTTCTGGGAGCAGATGCTGTCTTAAAAGCGTACCCAGGTTGCCCTGTGAAGACTCTTACCTGTATCCCCTGATGTTGCAGGTTCGTTGCTAGTTCTTCAATTAATTGACCGGTTGCGGCATAATCTGGTGGGTAGAATTGCGTAAAATGGATAGCTGGACAAATTTTTCTGGTAGTTTGCGAAAGGTTGAATGATTGATTGGTGAAGACCCTGATTTCACTATGTCCAGCGTTTTGGGTGCGGATTTCTTCACCATTAGCAAGCTCCTTAAACCGTTGCTGGTTATTTCTTCACAGCTTTACGGGCAGATCCGCTAAACTTCCGGAGAAAGCTTGCTCAGAGCTTTCAAGTTCATCTCAGATTGATTGTTAAGGGATTATTAATGAAGCTTCAGTAAAGCAGGTATAAAATTCTGAACAAACTCACCTAAATACCCGTCGAACTACTATTCCCTGAAGAAATATTCGTGTTATTATCTCTACCCTGTTTTTGTTGCGCCATACCCTCACCACGTTGACAAAGCATCAGGATGTAACAGGTCTTACTGTCAAATGGAGCCGCATCAATAAACTCAGGATCGCTGATGGCTGAAAGCTCATAACTGTCAGCTTTTAGCTATCGCGATCCTGTTTGGATTGTGAGAAAGATTTCCACCCGAAACCTTTCTCACAAAGCACCTCATTCTCACAAATGATTTAGGACTGCTATATCAGCAAGTTTGGTTTAATTTGAATAATGTATTCGTAATAATTACGCTCTACAGTAAGAAGGTAAGAGTGAGGAGGTAAAGCAGTAGCGATAAACACATAGCTCTCCTCCCCATTAGGAAGACGCGATCGCTTACCTATCCTCCTAGCATTGTAAAAATAATACCGATTGCAATTCTGCTTCAAGATAAAGCTTCAAGACACTGCAAGCAAAAACTTACCTGTAACTGTCAACACTAAACAGCACTGCAAACTCCTCAAAACAGGGCTGTTTGAGCAGTGGGCTGTGCTAGAAGTGTGGAACTGTTTTATAGGTGTTCCACTGGCTTGTCAGCGTTAAAGAGTACTTTCTACAAGCTTCTTTTCTCATTCCATAGGAGAAACACCATGTTTATGCACAATAAGCGGTTACAGTACACAGTACGTGTAGCCGGCCCTGACCCTGTTCTGGCAAGCTACATGCTAGAGCAGTTTGGAGGTCCTCAGGGTGAACTAGCAGCGGCAATGCGCTATTTCACTCAGGCGCTAGCAGAGAGCGATCCTGGGCGAAAAGATATGTTAATGGACATCGCCACCGAGGAACTGAGCCATCTAGAGGTCATCGGCAATATCATTTGTATGCTTAACAAGGGCATGAAGGGCATGCTCGCCGAAGGGGCTGAGAAAGAAGGTGAGTTGTATCGAGAACTCAACCGGGAGGCGACAGTCACCATATGGGCATCCTGGCTGGTGGTGGAGCTATGCTGTTTAACTCAGCGGGTGTGCCCTGGACAGCAGCTTATATCGACACTATCGGTGAACCAACTGCTGATTTGCGCTCCAACATTGCGGCAGAAGCACGAGCAAAGATTGTCTATGAGCGCCTAATTAACGCGACGGATGATCCTGGCATTAAGGAAGCGTTGGGCTTTTTGATGACGCGAGAGATTGCTCATCAAAAGTCCTTTGAGAAAGCACTTTACGCTATTGAGCCAAACTTCCTCCAGGGAAGTTACCCGGACAGCCTGAGTTTACAGATAAGTACTTCAACATGTCCCAAGGTGACAATGACATGCGCGGTCCCTGGAATCAGGGTGAGCAATGGGAGTATGTCACAGAGCGTGAGAAGCAGATGGCAGTCGATGGTGGGGATGGTGGAGCATCCGTTAATTTGACAGAACAGGAAAATCAACTGCTGCAAAAAGCAACATCCCGCACCCAGTCCAAACCAGATACAGACCCCGTTACTGGTGCTGATTTAGGCGCGGGACCTGGTGCTGGCAAGACTAAAGCAAGCAGTCGGTAACACAACAGAAGCAAAACGTTCTTGCGAATGAATGTTCTAGCTGTGTTTAGAAGAATGTTCATTCGCAAGTGAGGGGCCTGTTCTGGCCACAAAATATCTATCTTTCTCAGTGATCGTCGTACCATTTTGATGGCACATTCAGATGCAACTGGTCTTCTTGCCAGGAAAGGGGATTGTTTTGAATGTGTTGCCGTAGCTGATATAGAAACGCTTCGTCACGAACAATGTGTTCATGATAATTGCGCTGCCACATCAAGGCTACTGACGATCGCTGAATTCGATTCTTTGCCCGAGTCGTAACCGCTTTAAAGTTCAAAACGATCGCCCCCGCCGACCCCGCAACCAAGCGTGCTGGTAGGGGCGCGGCATTCGACAATTGATCGTTAGTATTTTCAACCATTTCCAACCCGAATGCCACGCCCGATTCAGACGAATTGAAATTAGGCGCGGCATTCGGCAATTGATCGTTGGCATTTTCAACCATTTTCAATCCGAATGCCACCTCCGGTTTGTCGGATGGATTAGAGGGCGCAGCATTGGGATGAAAACCTCTTGTAAAACCTTCTAAACTTTGCCCCAATGCCGCGCCCCTACGAGAGGGTTCGGTCAAAACCAATATGCCATGGACGTGATTTGGCATCACCACAAATGTATCTAAGACGAGATTGGGAAAATGAGACGGCAATCGTTGCCAGCAAGCGTGCGCCATTTGCCCTAATGCATTCAATTGCAACAGTGGGACAACAAGCATTAAGTGGCAGTTTTGACAAGCTATTAGTGTCCAAACTGATCGCTCAAATGCTGATTCTACCGTTGAGGCGATCATGCCTCACGCCCCCTTCGACAAGCTATTAGTGTCCAGAAGTTCCATTTACAAGCATTAATGCACCATTTAGTCCCAAAGCAGTAAGTGGAAAGCCTGAAACACCTTTTATGACTATAACAGAGCTTGCTTCTATTCTTACCGTTTTGGCGGAAAGCAGGGTGTAAAATGCATTAATAGGTATTGATAAGCGATGTTTATGAGGTTTCCTGAGACCACTAGTACAGTGAGCATGAAGCTTCGTTGAAAACGTGCCGCCCTGCTAATAGCACGCCCAAACTGCGTTTGCAGTGGTTCTTAGTGCCAGCAAGTGAAATAGTTGATCCGCGTTGCTGGACGTCACCAGTACCTCGTCACTGGCTGTGAATTGTCTACTACTAAAGGTGCCTTGCGGATACTGGAGGGCTGCGCTTACTGGGTAGTTAAAGAGGCGGTAGTAGGCTTGCTGCATCTCAAACAATAAGAGCTGTAACCTATTGGCAGATCAGTCCCATAAATCGAGTTCATCATGCACATCAGCCAGCGCTGGTGTCGGGCTGCCAAAGGAAGGGGTGATTGAACCTGGAGCGATCGCTGGTTGCCAGTAAGCGCTGGTACCCGTCAGGGCCGAGAAAAAACAGGGCTAAAGCTGGTGTCGTCTTCGTACGACTCGTTGATGAGTTTGCCGCTGGCAGTCTCCTATACCATCAAGCTAAAGGCCCGCGTTCCCGTTCGCGCTGTAGTCGCTACGACAACCATTGTCTTATTGTGAGAGAACATCAGACCACACAAGGCAGGCGGCCGTCACAAGAGACAGAGTGTTACCAGTGCGTCGTTTCCTGATTGTTTCAGGAGATAAAGCTGAAACCCAGTCGCATCAGCGGCGATGAGTCTGAATCGAGTGGCAGCTCGATTTTCACTCAAGCTGGTTGAGGCATACGGCGGCAGGACTGGCTTGATGTCATGGGGCTTCGCCACGATCAAGCGGGACGCGCGCATAATGTGGCCCAGATCACTGCCCTGCTAGCCGTCCAGAGAATGCACATAGCGACTATTGGTAGTGGTCTGAACCCGGCTTTTGCGCTCAGGGTGAGTCGTCAGTTGTCTTAGTTGCTGGGTGGCGACCGACCAAGCGTAAAGCTGATTGACACGGGAGGCGTTGGTACAGACCAACCCTTGTTGCGGCTCTCCGTTATGGCGAGTCGTGCTCAAAGGGTTCTGTGAGCACGGCAGCGCTGTTTCTAGAGGAGGCAGCATCACTAAAGTCAGGTTGTTTGAGCATGAGGTGTGCACCGAAGCTGCCCCAATGGTTGTGATTGGTGGCGCACCGCAAGGCTGCATCTGCTCATCCAGGATGCTTAACAAAGCATCCTTCTGAGAGACAAATGATCGCAGCATGAATTTTCTCGATACGCATCTGTGCCAAACTAGCTCTCCGTGCTTTAGCCAAAGATGCTGCTGACGAGTTCGATCGCGAAATTGTAGAAAAGTGTAAGCTCTCTGCTGCTTTTCTAGGATCAACTCGATTAAAGAGGAGGCTATGCTTCAATTAGTTCCGACATTGTACGTAGTGGGTGGGTCGTTGAGGATCGAGAAAAGCTACTCAATTGGCTGCATAGGGTTTTCAACGTCCTAACGACTACGATGACTTGATTAAAAAGCACGTGACTCTAACTCTAGCAATCTGCCTTCTTGTTCTCTTTTGGCTTGTGGCATCCTTCTTAAAGATGCGTCACTTGCTGCGCTGGTGGTATCAGCGGCAGGCAGTTCGGCTTGACTACGAAGCTAGACGCATTCGAGAGGGTTTGTTGCAGGAGTTGTTTGTGGTGCGACGAAGTTTAGAGTTGGCGCTGCTATCCGATCGCGTTGATACAAAGGAGGTGCAGCAATGGCTAACGCAAATTGAAACGCTTCAGCAAGCGTTAGAGTCAGTGATGCATCGCCTGTGTCCGCCATACCTGGGCGATAGTTTACCGCTCGCAATGCAGCACCTTCTAAAACATTGGCAAGCCGAGTATCCAGCGGTCTGCCTGGAACTGGACCTACCAGCTGACTGGGATCAAGAAACGGTCGAGCAGCGGCGTGTCATTCTGATGATTTTGGATGAATGGCTGCGAATGATCATGCCTCAACTGCAATCGGAGGCAGTGCTTCACATTAGTTTGAAACAGCAGACAACAGCAGCACAATTAAATATTCAACTGACGGCACCCACTGTTTCAAAGCTTCTCTCTAGCAGTGCTATACCGCTAGACAACTTACAGCAATTTTTCCAGGTCTTGGCAGAGGGAAAATGCTACTGTCAGAAGCACGATTCTACCGTCACCTGGTGCTATCAGTGGCGATCGACCATTCAGTTAAACTAATGTTTTGAGAGGAATACTATGAATCAGCACGTGTCTAAAGCGGCTCAAAAGTTTTTAGTGGTTGACGATCATGAATCTGTGTTGAGCGGCACCGTAGAGATCTTGAAACGCCAATATCCCGATGCCGAAATTCACACAGTGCAAACCGCTCAAGCCGCTGCACAATGGATTAAGCAAGGGCAGCCGGACTTGTTAGTGACGGATCTCTCAATACCACAAGGCACGGGCGAGGTCGCTCAAACAAGGGTAGGCATTGAACTTTTGGAAACGCTCATGCAGCACTACCCAACGCTCAACATTGTCGTGCAAAGTGCAAATGTAAAAGCGCTTGTACTTCTCAAGCTTGCCATTAGCAACCACGAAGGTGGTTTTACGATCGCAGATAAAAACTTGCCACTGCAAAAGATGCTGGAGCTAGTTGATTGGGCTTTGAAAGGCATTAACTATACGCCCAAGGGAATGCGAGCCAGGCTAGAACTAAAACACGAGTGGTTAACCGTGCTGAAGTTAGCCTGGGATGAAAAGTTGCAGGATCAGGCGATCGCAGAGCGCATCAATTGTACGGAGAGTACAGTACGAAACTATTGGCGAAAGCTTCAAGATGCGCTAGAAGTGTACCCTCAAGAGGGTCAAAATATGCGGATTGAAACCATACAGCGAGCGCGGCAAGAAGGACTGATTGATTAGAGCAAATTTTTAACGTTTAGGGCATGGTGTGGTGAAACGCAGCGTTTGGTCACGACTGAAGCATGAATCTACCATCTGGCGTATTGGAGCACTACCAGGAGCCATGATCATTGGGCTGGTTGTGGCGGCTCGACTGGCAGGAGCACTGCAATGGTTGGAATGGCGGGCGTTAGACCAGGGTTTACGGCTACGTCCAGCAGAAGCGATCGATGAACGGATTTTGATTGTCGGTATTAATGAGGCAGATATTCGGCAGCTTGGCACTTATCCGATTCCCGATCGCGCTATCGCTGGTTTGCTCAAAAGCTGCAAACCCATCAGCCTGCGGTCATTGGTTTAGATATTTTTCGTGATCTTCCGGTGGAACCGGGACACGATGCGCTAGTACAGGCATTGCGCGGCAGCAAGAATGTGATTGCAATCAACAAAGTATTGCCTGATCAAAGTGGTATGACGGTTGACCCACCGCCAGCCTTGCCGCCAGAGCAAGTCGGTTTTGCGGATGCCATCCTTGATGCCGATGGCTCGCTCAGGCGCAGTCTCTTAGGCACGTCTGACGCGCAAAAGAAGTGGCATTTTTCACTCTCGCTACAGGTCGCAAAGACCTACCTGGCAACGAAACAGATCACGCTCGACAATGGCAAGCGTGACCCTGTAGCAATGCGTTTTGGCTCGGTGGAACTCACTCGCTTCCAGCCGAATGTGGGTGGTTATGTTAACGCTGATGCTGGTGGCAATCAGGTGTTGCTGAATGTTCGCAGTGGGCGGCACCCCTTTCGGGTCGTGTCGCTACAGGATGTGCAAGCTGGGAAGGTTGATCAGAACTGGATTCGCGATCACATTGTGCTCATCGGCATCACGGCACCCAGCGTGAAAGATATAGTACATTCCGATGCGATCGTCAGCGACAATCCAGCGCTTATTTACGGTGTAGAAATTCAAGCACACGCCATCAGCCAGATTGTGAGTGCGGTGCTGGATCAACGTCCCTTACTGCATGTTTGGTCAGAGTTTTGGGAATACATGTGGATTGTTAGCTGGGGCATATTAGGCATCAGTCTAGGGCGCTTTATCCGTCAGCCCTTGCAGATTTTGCTGGGGTTAGCGATCGCTTGCGTCACCTTAATCAGTATCAGCTATGGCTTGCTGCTGTTGAGTTGGTGGATTCCAGTCGTGCCAGCACTGTTGGTACTGGTACTGAATGGTGCGGGGCTGGCTGCTTCACTGTTCTATCGCTACGACCAGGATTTGCGATCGCGCCTGCAAGACCGTCAACGGGTCATCGATTCTACGTTCAACACGATCCACAACGGTCCCCTGCAAACGCTGGCAGTGCTATTACGTCGGGCACAAGCACAGACGATTCCATCGGCTCTACTCATCACTGAGTTGCAACAGCTTAATCAAGAATTGCGATCGGTGTATGACACCGTGCGGCAAGATGCGCTGGTGCAGGGCGATCAGTTTTATCTTGCCCCTAATGAAGCCTTAAATTTGCAAGAGCCGCTGCACGAAGTATTGTACAAGGTTTACAGCAGCGTGATGGAGCGGGATTTTCCCTGTTTTAAGGCGCTCAAAATGCAGTTGGTGACATTTGAGCCGCTCGATGAACAACAGTTGAACCTTGAGCAAAAGCGATCGCTCTGTCAGTTTTTAGAAGAGGCATTGTGTAATGTGGGTAAACACGCCGTTTGTGCCACTCGCCTGGAGGTGATGTGTACGCAGGTGCAGGGGCGCAATCTCATTCAAGTCATGGATAACGGCAGCGGGTTTGATGGCTCGTTGCCAGATGGGATGGGAACCCAGCAGGCAAGGAGTTTGGCGCAGCAGTTGGGGGTACGTTTGTGCGAGAAGGGCGACCGACGGGGGCACGCTCTGTGAACTGAGTTGGTCAGCACGCAAAGCCTGGTTTTGGCAGTTTTGATTTTGGTTCTCACTGCTCGCACTCACGGCTCAGGACGAGTTTGCCGTTAGACAGACGATAGATGCCTTGCGGTTCCACGATCGGATCACCTACTTTCCACGATCGTCTATTCTCTGTTCCCTGTTCCTTATCCCCTGCTTTTGGCAGCGATCGCACCTCCCCGGTAGGAAAAGACGACAATGGCGCATCACCGGGACGCACGGGTAAGCCACCCGAACCTGTGATGTAGAACCGTCCGTTTTGCTGACGGTTGCGAACAATGCAGCTATTGGCAAGCAACGTATTGGGGTCAATTAGATTATTTGATAGCTGGGTAAGTCCGTTTTGGATAAAAGTAGTGTCAGGAATCGTGATGATGCCGGAGACAGTGCCACTAGCGTTAATATCTACACGGTTATTGCCATCTAAGGTACGAGGATCTGTGCTGCGAGGAGTGGGGCGGTAGTTTTGTCCAAAGAATGCACGAGTGTTGAGTGTAATATTGCCGCCTCTACCTTGTTGAGCAAACGCCAAAATATCGCTGTCATCAAGAGCAACGATCGTTTTTGCACTCAGCGTAATGTTGCCGCCATTGCCTGCACCACTGTCAGTTGTGATGTCACTGTCACCTCGAAGGAAAATGTCTCTGGCAATGATACTAATGTTGCCACCTCCAGCTTGGACAGAGCTTGTGGAAACATCACCGCTTGTAGCTTGAAACGTACCATAAACGGTGATATTGATGTTGCCTGCCGCCTTGTCCCCTTTACTACTGCTGGTAATAATTCCTCCATCTCGAATACTCAGTTGACCAGCCTCAAAAATTAAATTTCCTCCGCTACCTGTGCTATTTGCACCAACTTCAGCACTCACTCGGCTACGGCGTTTACCATTAAGTGATGTTCCAACAACCTCTGCTGATTCACTTGCAAGAATTCGTAATGTTCCTGCACTCCCGATACCGAAAGTTCCAACTGTAACCTCTCCGCCTCTTCTGACACTGAAACGATTGGCTACAATCGTTAGGTTTCCCCGCTACCTATAGGCACTGTGGAATTACCAGGACCTCGAGTAACACCAGCGTTAATTGCGGCAGTGTAAACGCCAGGGCTATTTGTTTCAAATACATTCACTTCAGAAGCACGTATGAATAAGTTACCTGCATTTCCTTGACCGAAAGTCGCTGTTTGCACTTTGCTTCCATCGCTAACATCCAACCGTCCAGTCTCGATAGTCAGATTGCCGCCACACCCTTCGCCTGTGAAATCTACTTGCGCCAACAAGCCACCAACATAACCACTTTTTCCTCCTGTTCCTGGACTTTCTCCGCTCAGTTCGATAGAGTCTGATGCTCGGACGGTCAAGTTGCCTGCGTTGCCTTTACCAAATGTGCTGGATGATATCTCAGCACCATCTTTTACAACCAATTTAGGGTTTCAAGTGTCAAGTTACCGCTGCTACCCTTAGCACCTTGAAAAACATCAGTGCTTATCTTGCTTAAAAATAACCATCAGGAGGGTAACCGACAATTTTAGCTCCAGTGACTTCGATCTTGTCAGAGGCATGAATAGCCACATTACCCCCATCTCCTTCTCCAAACGTGTTTCCTGAAATTCTTGCCCCATCACGAATACTCAGGCTTTGGGTCGTAATTGTCAGATCACCTCCACGTACTGCCTCACCTGTAACTGACCTTCCTACTTCAACAAATATTCCAGCAGGATAAGCGTTCATTCCACCAGGTCCTATTCCGTGTAAATCGATAGAACCAGCATTTATGTTGATATTTCCTGCGTTACCCTGCCCAAAAGTACTAGATGATATTTGAGCACCATCTGCTACAGTCAATTGCGAAGTATCAATCTTCAGCATTCCTCCTTGACCCAGTGCTCCATTTCCAACTTGTGCCACTAATTTGCTTAGCGTCTGACCATCAGAGGAAGTTCCAGCTACTTGAATTGACTCAGTAGCATCAATACTCAGATTACCTGCATTCCCTTTACCATCAGTAGAAGCTGATATTTGGGAGCCGTCTTTAACACTTAAGTGATTTGCTTCGATGGTTAGATTACCTGCATTTCCTTCGGGTCGTGTTATGGTTCCATCTGCTTTTTCAATACTTTCAACGCCAGCAGTAATACCTGTTCTACTTGAGGAGTTAAAGTTGGGTGAGTTAAATAAGTTAATTATATTTGCATGAATAAATAAACTGCCAGCATCTCCATTCCCAAATGTGGCAGCTTGTATTGTTCCACCATCATGAATACTTAGGTCTCCAGTTTGGATACTTAAGTCTCCTCCTTTCCTCTACCTTCAATATCAACTTGAGCAAATAATCCACCTCCACTCAGTTCTACTGAATCAGTCGCATGAATAACCAAACTTCCCGCATTTCCTGAACCAAAAACAGAGGCACTGACCTGAGAATCGCGAACAATCAGTTTTTGGGTTTGAATATTTATATCTCCACTACTACCGACATTATTCGAGAAGACATTATTAGAAATCCGACTGCCATCTGTCACCATTACGGCTCCTGTAGCATCAATCTTAATGTTTCCTGCTTTGCTGCGAACTGAGCCTTTTCCCCAAATATGCCTGCAAGAAGTTGACTATTCTGTAACGTTAAATTTTTAGCGTTAATAACAATACTGCCGTCATTTGAAGCAGTAACGTCCACCAGCGATTGATTACCTGGTAATCCTAGAAGTACTACGTCTGCTCTATCTGCATCATTGGGAAATTTTAGGCTCAAATCAGTTGAATTCACAGCAATACTGCCTGGTGCCGCTAAACCACCCAACTCTATGCGCCCCCAGGGGCCTCGCAAAATCCCACCGCCCAGTCCCACCCCTCCACCAACTAGCAATAGACTGCGACCATCTGATACTTGCAGTCCTTGAGTGGGCTGTTGCGTAGTGAAAGCGAAGCCAGAGCGAGAAAGACTTATAATCGGCTGAGGCTGAAGAGCATTAAAGAAGAATGCAGATGGATCAACTGTCAGTAGATTACTCGTTTCTGGTTGGGAAGCACTGAAAAGTCCAGTCTCTCCTAATTGAATGGCATTGGCAGTAGTAGCAGCAAATGAACCCTGCAAATCTAAAGCTGCATTTGGTCCAAAAACAATTCCGTTGGGGTTAATCAGAAATAAATTAGCAGAGCCTAGTACACCTAAAGTACCTAAAATATTCGATGGATTTCCTCCTGTCACTCGGCTGAGAATATTCTGCACTCCTACCGGATTTGCAAAATACGCGCCCCGTCCAGCGCTCACGTTGAATTGGCTAAAACTGTGGAAGAGATTTTGCCCTCGTTGTGCTCCGCCCGCGATCACTTCAATTGGTAGACCCAAAAGTTTTGAGTGACCTGCGATCGCTCTGTTCCTAACGTTGCGTCTGGCACGATGTTGCTTGGAGCCGTTTGAGCAGGGGCAGCGGTGGGGAAAGAGACGATCGCCCCACTCACTCCCAAACCGATCGCCAGAGCCAGCCGCCAGCATTGAGTCTTCATGCGATCGTCCCCTTACCTGAACTGCCGCGATTATATCAGCAGAGCGAAAGAATATTCGCTCGACACAGCAAGTTTTGGACGTGCGATCGCACTCTAACTCACCAAATTGTCTTTTCGACAACGGATATTGAGGCAAGATAAATGGGACTACCGTCCTAAATGGCTTGTTCAAGTGTGGTGAGTGCATCAAGAGATAATCTGGTAGATTGCTGCAAATACCAAATGACAGCATGAGTATCAGCAACAACTGATGGCATCAAAGATCCTCTCTCGGAAAACCGCTCCACATTTCTTTTCGAGCTTGAGCAAGATCGTCTTGGGTCATATCAATGGCTAAGTCAGCCCAGAGTCCCTTTAAACTTTGCAATGGCAGACGGGTTAATGTTTTTGGTAAAGAAACTCTGCGAAATCCAGAACTTCTCGTTGCTTGTCAGGTGGTAGCGCTTGCAACTTGCCTAATATTGCTTGCTGTAGATCGAGCATGGCTTCACTTCCAAAAGCGGACTTGCTTTAAGTTTATGCCATTTATCATAGGTACTCGTAGTATTGTAAAAACTCGTGATCGCCCCACCCATCTCCAAGCCGATCGCCGCAGCTAACTGCCAGTATTGAGTTCTCATCCGATTGCTCGTTTACCCTCCTGAGAGCATCCGGCAGACACAGATTGAGGATTTAGCGATCGAGTACTATAAAGGCATGATCCTATCGCATTCCCACTGCGTGCCATGACACAAGCTTCTGACCGGGTTCGCTGGACGACCGAAGATCTAAAGCTCCTGCCAGAGAGCAGCAGTCGCTATGAGATTATTGATGGCAATTTGCTCATGACTCGCGCCCCTCATTGGAAACACCAAAAGGCGATCGGACAAACGTATAGTATTCTGAACACTTGGTCAGCGACATCGCAGTTAGGAGAAACAGTCCCGACACCGGTGTCATCTTTGATGATGCGGACAACGTGATTCCCGATGTGGTGTGGATTAGTCATGGACGACTGGCGGCAGGAGTCGATGAAGAGGGGCATTTCACCATTGCGCCAGAGCTGATCATTGAAGTGCTGTCTCCCGGAACGCAGAATGAGCGTCGAGACCGTGAAACCAAACTGAAACTGTATGCGGAACGCGGAGTCCGAGAATATTGGATTCTCGACTGGCGCACTCAGCAGCTAGAAGTTTACCGCCGTCAGGAGGCTTTCTTGCGGCTTGCCCTGACGCTGTTTCCCAAGATACGCTCACTTCCCCGCTCCTGCCTGACTTTTGCTGTGCGGTGGCTGAGTTCTTCCGCTAGTGGAAGATGCGTCTTATCGGCAGATGCCCGACTGCTTCACTGGTTGAAGCGGTGTGATGACAACAGAAAAATCGGGGATCTTAGTTTTGATGAAGGGTCTCTACAAAGGACTGATGTTCAGCACTGGCAATGCCCTGTTGGACAACCTGGAGCACTGCTGCCATGTCGCCTGAGAGGAGGCAGTCGATCGCCAACCACAGGCCCGGAAACTGGTGACTGCGAACGGTGCCCGCTGCATCAGCGGCTAAGGCTTTGTATTGTCCGTCCTCCAGCCTGAACCAATCAAGCTGCTGACTGTACGTGCGCCAGACAAGGTATTCCTGTACGCCGTTACGCCGATAGACCCGTAGTTTATCATGCAGATCGTAAGAGGCACTGCTGGCAGCGACTTCGACGATCAGTTCGGGGGCACCTTCAATATAGTCATCTTCGCTAATCCGGGATTGACCGCCCTGTTCTAAGCGCAAGACAACATCCGGTTGGGGTTCATTATCCGCATCTAGACGAACCGTAGGATTGTCATAAAGTTTCACACCTGGAGTCAGGGCGCTGTAAGTTCCTAGCCAGGTGATGATTGCTCCGTGAGGTTCACCATGTGCTGCGGCTCGTAACGGCGATGCCATATAAACGACTCCTTCGATCAATTCTGCTTTTTGTGGTCGGGCATCGCCGCATAGCGACGTTCAAATTCGCTGCGGGTGAGGCGATCGCCGCTTTCTAACGGGGGCAGTTTGACCAATCGTTCTGTCGTCATGGGTTGAGCCGTGTTACTAAGCTTCGAGTCATGACTTCATTTTAGAACGTTCTGCATGGCTTCACTTTTTACGAGTTGTCATGACTACTGAGGCAAGCTCAGCATTCAGGCTACAATCTGCCCAACGAATAAACTTTGCCCTCGATCGTGGAATCACTCATGTTTAGCCGCTCCCGTGTACATCGCCTGCTGGGACTGTTTATTAGCAGCATAATGCTCTGTTTTTGCTTCAGCCGCGTTGTGACGGCTCAAACGGTCAATCCTGCACAATTAGTCGAGCAAGGGGTTCAAAGCTATCGGGCAGGTGAGTATCAAACAGCAGTCGATCGCTGGCAAATGGCATTGGAAGTTTACAAGAAGCAGCCTGCAAAGGCGGCAGAGGTTACACTGGTGCAAGAGAACCTGGCACGCGCACAGCAGCAAATGGGACAAAGCGATGCGGCACTTAACGCATGGGAACGAGTCACCGCCTACTACCGACAGACCCAAGACCTGAAAGCGCTGGGTCGCAGCCTCACTGAGCAGGCACAGGTTTACAGCAGCCTGGGACAGTCGCGTAAAGCGATTGAGTTGCTGTGTGGACAAGAGAAGCAAGAAAAACCGCTCAAGGCAATCGACCATTTAGTGTGCCTGCCGGAGAGTGCCGTTAATCTCGCTCGTACCAAAAAGGACGAAACTGGAGAAGCTGCTGCGCTGGGCAGTTTGGGCGATGCCTATCGCTTGCGTGGTGAGTACCAGGCGGCGATCGTGCTGCTGGAATCACGCTTAGCCTTCACAGCAGAAACTCCTACCTATCAGATTGCTCTCCGTCATAGTCTCGGCAATGCCTACAGTAGTCTCGCCCAAGTCAGCTACCGACGGGCAGAATCTGCTCAGCAACGCGGCAACAGGGACGAAGCGGAACGACAGAAGCAGCTTGGCTTAACGGCTGATGGGAAAGCGCTGGGATACTTGCAGGACAGCTTGAACCGGGCACAGAGCCAAAACGATTGGTCTGGCGCACTGCGATCGCTCATCAGTGCTATTCCCGCTTACTATCGCACCAGCCTTGACGAAGCAGCGAAGCAAGCGCACCAGCAGGCAGTCGATCTGCTACCCAAATTGCCTGCCAGTCGCGAGCGTGTCTATGCTGCGATTGATTTGGCGCGGCTACTCCAACCCATAACGATCAAGCCAGCATCTTCTCGCAGGGAGTGTCTTTCACCGAACCTGGCTAGTCAGGCAGAAGTGCTTCTGAAGCAAGCCGTTGACATGGCACAGCAACTGCAAGACCGCCGTGCCGAATCATTTGCGTTGGGTGCCTGGGGGCATGTGGAAGAGTGTCGCGGTCACCAGGAGCAAGCACTGCGTTTGACGGAACAGGCGCGACTGGCTGCGGATCAGTCTTTGAAAGCAAAAGACAGCCTGTATCTGTGGGAGTGGCAGACTGGACGTATGCTCACGAAGCAGGGGAACAACGACAAAGCGATCGCGGCTTACAAACGTGCCATAGCCACTCTTGAATCCATTCGCAGTGATATTCTGTCTGCAAACCGTGACCTTCAGTTTGATTTCCGCGAAACGATTGATCCCATCTATCGTGAACTGGTTGCCCTGCAACTGGAGCAGCAGCAACCGCTGCAAACCAAAGCGAACGAGCCACCACCAAAGGACAACTTGCAAGCGATTTTGGGCACGATCGACTCGCTGCAAGTGGCAGAACTGCAAAACTACTTTGGCAACGATTGTGTCATTGTGGCAGCGAATACGAGTAGTGCAGGGGCTAGTGGCACAGGGGCAAGGCGCGATCCATCTGCCGCTGTTATCAACACATTTATTTTGGACGATCGTGTTGCCATCATTCTTAGCCTGCCCAATGGTCAAACGCAGGTCAAGACACATCCCATCTCGCGAGAGGATCTGACGAAGCAAATTAATGACTTTCGTAGTGAATTGGAAAGTTACGAGAATGACTTACGCGGCTATGATCCTAAACTCGCACAGGACATTTATAAGTGGCTCATCAGCCCCTTTGCCGACGATCTGAAGCAGGCAAAGATTAAAACACTGGTGTTCGTGCAAGATGGTATTTTACGCAGCGTACCGATGGCAGCGCTCCATGATGGTACACAGTTTCTCATTCAAAACTATGCCATTGCGACGACTCCCAGCTTCAGCGCTACCGATACAAAGCCTTTCAACCGTAATGGTTTGCGAGTGCTTGCGCTCGGCTTAACCCAAGAAGCGATCGTCGATCAGCAAACCTTCCCAGCGTTGACCAATGTGCGTGAGGAAATCACGGGTATCCAGGAGCAGATTCCTGGCAGTAAACCGTTGCTGGATGATGCGTTCACTCCCACGAGTATGGAAAAAGAACTTGGTCAGACGGTTTTCCCCATTATCCATTTAGCCACGCACGGTAACTTTGGCACCGATCCAGAAGAAACCTTCATTGTGACAGGCAACAACCAGAAACTGCGGCTGAATGAACTCGATCGCCTGATTCGGCAAACCACATTAAACCGAGAACCACTCGAATTACTAGCGTTAACCGCCTGCGAAACGGCGGTAGGTGACGATCGAGCCGCACTGGGTTTAGCAGGCGTAGCGATCCAGGCGGGTGCAAGGAGCGCTTTAGCTTCTTTATGGTCAATCGATGATGCGGCAACGGCACAAGTTGCGAAAGCGTTCTACGCCAAACTGACTGATACAAGTCTCAACAAAGCTCAAGCGCTGCAATGGGCACAAAAAGCGCTGATTGAGCAAGCATCCCTGACTGACCAACGACTGGCTCATCCTGCCCATTGGGCACCGTTTGTGCTGATCGGGAACTGGCAGTGAATATCCCTTACTGCCGCTCAACTCTTATCACTTCTTTGAGCCGATCGCGCTGTTCCTTTGCCTCTTTAGACGTGCTGGATGCTTCCAACTTTACTAAGTCCTCCAACAACGTGATCGTGAACGGCTGCTTTTGACTTGTGACTAGAGTTTCAGCCAGTGCATCGTACCAAAAGCCAGCTTTAGCATAGAGACTGGCTCGTTGCAGATGGTCGGACATTTTTGCTAAAGATGCTTGCAATGTGGCTGGCATTGCTACGACTGCAATGTTTGTCCGCAGTAGTTGAACGTTATGGTCGCCACTCGATTTGCAGACAAGCGTCACTTCCCAAAGGTAATTTTGTCCGCTGCTTAAGCCAGCTTGATCAAGCGGCAACTGATAGTGCATGATGCCTTGTTTACTTTGCAAACTGCCGATCTGTCTGAGCGGAATCGGTTTGCCGTTGCCGTCATACCCGTATAACCAAAGGCTGATCGGATATGATTCAGCATCAGGCACATACCAGACAAAGGTTGGATGAGTTGCAGTCGTCTGCCCTACATGGCTGAGTGGTGCCAGGGCAGCCAGCTTCCCACGTGATGCTTTGCCACAGGAGCCAGTTCGAGTACCCAGTGGGGGTGTCGGTCCATATGGGTGAGAGTCACTGGGTGGTACATAATCAGCTAAAGCAACTGAGGTGGCTAGAGAGACTATTGAAACGCAGCCAAGCAGGAGTTTGAAGGTTTGGCGGGCATATGGCTTCAAAGAAAGCCGACATTGACGCGGTGAGAGCGGTGGGTGCAGAGCCATAACAGTTTTTACGAGGAGAGAAATTACTTTTAGATTACTGAGCGACGATCGGTTTGCCTAGACAACTAACCGTTAAGCGGTTTGTAGCTTTCTACAAAGAAAATTGCTAACACCGAGAATTTCCTCTGACAGTCAGCTTATCAATTGTGACAACTCGATTTCCACTTCATTGCCAGTACTTCAACGTTTCTTCTTATCTGGCAAGCAGATGGGCGGTGCAAAATTGCCTCAATGTTCAAACGATGAGTTCAAGCTGTAAGAGCTGCAAGTAGCTTACGGTTTCCAACAAACTTCAGTTGTGCGATCGCGCCAGTGCTTTAGCAAAACGTGCAGTCACTTCTATAGAAAAGGTATGCGGATCTGGAGGTGCCTTTTCCTATGGTGGGAGCAACAACGTTATTGCGGGTAACAACCATGAACGGCTCTCACTGCAAGGATCAAACAACGCTGACTGATACAACTTACGCCAATTTAGCTCATGCAAAGGCAGCGGGATTGAATTTCACTTCTAGAACACACGGTCATGGCTTACACGATTCCTTCAATGTCCATGCCCATGCCAGCCACCTGGCAGTCGGCAACCTCAAGCGTGATCTTGCTACCTCTAACCCTGTCAGGAGTCTAGCTGGTGCAGACTCGATCAAGCCAGAAACAGACAGCTTCAACCTGAATCAACCAACGTGGGTTACTCAGGATGGCTCTATCGGGTTGATGACAGAGACGCTGACTCAACCAAGGAGACAATGGCTGGATTTTGCGACCGCAGGTAGCACGATCGCCCAAACAAGTTCTGCTCCAACTACCTCACCTCAAGCCATCTCACCCACAATTCAACTGGTGGGTGGAACGTTAGAGCTGATACGTTCACGGTGCTTCCAGGCTTTCAATACAGTGTGTTCGCTGGTAATGGCAACGTGGACTTTGGCAAAGGCGGGCGTGATGTCATTGACTTATCCAGCGTTTTGTCTAGCAGTGTGAGCTTTAATTTAGCCACAGCCACGCGCGGTGGAGTCATTTTTAATCCTGGTAATGGCTCGCAAGTGTTTGATGCTATTAGCTTCAGCAATGGCAATCAAATTTTGTTTGAGGGCATTGATCAAATTCGCTTTGCTGACGGTGTCTTGAATCTTTCGATTACCCCTAACGATCCCGGTTTCAGTCAGCAGTGGAATCTACAGATGATGGATGTGCAGAGCGCATGGCGATTCACGACTGGCTCTACAAACATTTTAGTTGGGATTGAAGATTCAGGCTTAGGTGTAGACATCAGCGGCAAGCTTCATCCCGATCTGCGTGCCGAAAGCACCTACGTCTATGGCAATAACTATAAGGATAATTACCTTGACGGCAATACGTCTCATGGTACTGATGTGCAAGGCATTATTGCTGCCGCCAGTAACAATGGGATTGGCATGAGCGGGATTAATTGGCGATCGGATGTGTTACATGTCAATGTGTTTGGCGCGGATCAACAAGCGTGGACACTGGATCGAGCCAGTCAGACCATGATTAATACAGCCAACCAGAACAAACAAGATCTAGTGATTAACATGAGTTTGGGTGTCCCTGGTTCGGCTGGACGCACCGATCTCAATCCCGCTTTTGAGCAGGTTGTTGCCAGCAATCCCAACACTCTGTTTGTGATTGCTTCGGGAATGACAACATTTATGGCATTTCCTACCCGTCTTCATTGGCTCAGAAATATAACAATGTGATTGCCGTGGGCGCTTCCTGGGGAGAGCAGGATATGAATGGGGTGCCCAAAGCTCCGGGCACACGCATTTCCTACCCTGGTTGGTGGGGGTCTAACTATGGCAATGGTCTCACCGTGATGGGTCCTTCGGAAGTGATTGCAACCAGTGGTACCCTGACTGCTTCAGGGGTGCAGTTTGGCTACGATAAGCAGTTTAACGGCACTTCAGCGGCAACGCCAAATGTCACGGTGTCGCCTCGCTGGTCTGGAGTGCGAACCCCAATTTAACCGCTGGTCAGGTGAAATCGATCCTCTCAAACTGCTTATGATTTGGGAGCGCAAGGTTATGACCAGGTTTATGGGAATGGGTTTGTCAATGCTGATACGGCAGTACGACGGGCAATGGCGATCGGCGCTGGAGCGGCATAGACAAGCATGTCTTGATTGGGTTGAATATTCTTACAGGTGTTCTCGATGAACCAAGCAATTCCTTTTCAGGTCCTGGAGTTGGGCTATACGCCCTTAGCCGATCGATTTGAACCGACTGCCAGAGTACTTGTCTTCCGTGACGCTGACTCTTGGAGGCAGTTTTGGCAAAATGGCACACAGTTGGATCTAAATTTTCAACCTGTGGCGGCACCAGCGGTAGATTTTACGACACAGATGGTCATCGGTTTCACTACGGGGTCGTGTCCAGATGGTCGGTTACAGTTACACATTGACAGCATTGAAGCAGTAGCCAGTGCTTCAGTTGGGGATGCGAACAGCGATCGCTGGCGCATTCACTACACTGAACAGGCTTTTAACAAGGGTTACGTGCCTCAAAACCGATGACTCCCCATGTGTTTGTAGTGACAGCTTTGGCGGCTGTCGAAATCGAGTTAGCGCCATAGCAACTAGGCTTCTTGCCCAACCGCACTGGTGGCAAATTCAAGTTAAGCAACGAAGTGCTAAGTGATACTTGGCAGTTAAAACGTCTGGTGGTAGAGTAATCTGTAATTTTGCTGTAGAAAGCAAAATCTTGCGGAAATCCTCTACCACCTTTTGTCATGAAAACGTGTGTGATGGCTCGCTCTTGGCTTGGTGTGATGAGTTGGCTAGGAGTGTTGGGAACGATCGCTATCAGCGTGAACGATCGCGCCATCGCACAAATTGTGCCCGATGCCTCTCTGGGCGCTGAACGCTCTGTGGTGACACCCAACACAGTCATTCGAGGCTTGCCCAGCGATCGTATTGATGGCGGTGCGATCCGAAGAAGCAATCTCTTTCACAGCTTTCAGCAGTTCAGCATTGGCGCAGGGCGAGGCGCATATTTCGCGAATCCAGCAGGCATTGAGAACATTCTCAGCCGCGTGACGGGCAACAGTCGCTCTGAGATTTTGGGCAGGCTGGGGTGTTGGGCAATGCCAATCTGTTTTTGCTTAACCCGAATGGGATTGTGTTTGGACCGAATGCCAGCCTGGATGTGGCAGGTTCCTTTACGGCAAGTACGGCAAACGCGATCGCGCTGGGCGACCAGGGCTTTTTAGTGCTACCCAACCAGATAAAAGTAGTTTGCTGGCGATCGCGCCTGGAGCTTTGTATTTTGACCAACAGATGCGAGAACCTAAAACCATCCAGAACTCTGGCAATCTCACTGCTGGACGGGACCTGACCTTAGCAGCTGACAATTTGGAGTTGCAGGGACAACTGCGATCGGGTGGCAATTTAACGCTACAGGCACAAGATACCCTTCGCATTCGGGATAGTGTAACCGCTCCCTTTATCGCTTCAGCGGGTGGGAAGCTGCTCGTGCAGGGCGATCGGTCTGTCGATATCTTTGCCCTCAATCACCCCGATAGCGGCTTGTTTTCGGGTGGGGACATGGTGTTGCGAAGCGCGAGTACCGTTGGTGGCGATGCCCATTTTTGGAGTAGAGGCAACTTCCGAATTGAACAGTTAGATGGCAGTTTGGGGAACTTGTATAGTCCCCTGATTGACTGACAAAACAGGGGCAGTCTGAAGGACAAGCTAGGAGGGAAGCAGAGCTTGATTTAAGCTGGAAAGCTACCACACCTCACAGCAAAATCAATGACTCCTACTTCCCGTCTTTATGATGCGTTGTCGCGTTATTTGAGTCAATGTGACATTCAATGGCAAGATGCGCGTCACTTACAAACACTCTGCTGGATGATGATTGGCATGATCCAAAGCCAGAACGTGCATCTCAATAGATTTGGCGTGTATGTGATTAGTCGCGCTCAGGTCGCGCAGTCGCATCAGAGACGATTTCGTCGATGGTTGTCGAATCGACGAATTGATGTCGTTGCCGCTTATCAAGCTCTGCTTAAACAAGCCCTGTCCGAGTGGCAAAGCGAACGCCTCTATCTGAGCCTGGATACAACTGTGGTTTGGAATTGTTTCTGTATCGTTTGGGTAGGCGTGGTCTATCGGGGTAGAACAGTCCCGGTCGCATGGCGGGTCGTGGCACAATCGAGCAGCACAGTGAGATTATGGACGATTCAAAGGGTACTACGGCAAGCGCAAAGACTCCTGCCCGATGCGGTGACAATTGTCCTGTTGGCAGATCGGGGCTTTGCCGATGGCAAACTCATGAAGTATCTCAGGGAGAATCTGGGTTGGCATTTTCGCATCCGCATCAAGCGCTCCTTCCAGTTTCAACTTGAGGGGCAGTGGCACCAGGTGTCGTCGGTGCAATTGCAACCTGGACAGGCCTACTTCACGAGTGCGGTTTCGGTCGGTAAAACCAAGCCCTACCCTAACGTTTACCTTGCCTTTGCCCATGACAAGCCAAGTGGTGAAGACTGGACGATTGTGAGCGATGAGCCGACGAACTTGCAAACCTTTGCTCAATACCGACTCAGGTTTCAGGTGGAGGAATCCTTTTGGACATGAAGTCGAATGGCTTCAATCTCGAAGCATCCAGACTACGGGACAAGTTTGCGCTGTCTCAATTGTGCAGCGTTATTGCCCTGACCATGCTATTTCTGATCTTGCAAGGGGTACAAGTGGTCGCATTGGGCAAGCGTCACCACGTGGATGCCCATTGGCATCGCGGCATGAGTTATCTCAAATTGGGGTGGAATTGGATTCGCCTTGCTATCACCCACCAATGGAAAATTCAAGTTTTTCAGTTCCTCTCAAGTCTGCCTGACCCTCATCCTGCACTTGCTTCCAAACGACAGCAGGATGCTTCCTTCAAGCGCGAATTTACCGTTATCAGCCGTTTCCCAGCTTCTTAGTTTTGTCAGTCAAGCAGGTATAGTCCCTATGATCCAATCATTCTCGTAGCTGGAAATCTATTTCTTAATAACTACGTTGGAGCCTCTTTACACATTCTGGCTGGAGGATTTGTATATATTCCAGGAACTATCGTCATCACGGGTGAAGACACAGATTCAACGGCATTTATTGAAAACGTTGAGTTGTCTGATAAAACAGTATTGCCAGTCGATGGTACTGCGCGTCCAACCTTAGATATCCGAGCAGGGGTTGATTTAACAGGCATTACTATTCCAGGAGGAATTGGTATCATCGGGTCTGCAACTTTTCCCGGTGGTATAGATTTTGACACTGAGCCTTTTGATTCAGGGATCGTTTTGGGGCAAGTCGATATCGTTCCACCAAATGGATTGATCTTTCTAACAAATCAATATTTCCCGAATACAACGCTGTCAAATACAGGTGTTGTTATTACTGGAAAAGGAGTAACTAGAATAGGAGCTGCTTCGCCTCTACAAGGAATTGACGCGCGTGGTTTTGGAGGAAATGGCAGCTCAGTTATCATTGACTCACGAGGCATCATTGCTCTGCGAGAAGGAGCTTCAATAGACTCTTCTTCAAATTTGGGTAATGCAGGAGATATTAAACTGACAGCGGGTGAAAGCATTTCGCTTGATCCTACTGCTTCCTTAATCTCTTCTACCAGCACGGGTAGAAGTGGCGATATCAATTTGAATGCTAAAGAGATTTCGCTTGATGTTTTCGCTTCTGTTATTACGCAAGGCGGAGGCAATATTCAAATTAAGGGTGATCGCCTGCTCATGCAGTCGTTTTCACAAGTTACAAATCCTGCGCTAGGCAAGCAAAACGCAGGCAATATTTTCATTCAAACAAATGATTCAGTTAATAGCAATGGAGGCAATATTGCAACTTTTGTCATACCTGGCGCTTCAGGCAAGGCCGGCAATATTGATATCAAAACTGGTGAGCTATCGATTGTCGGAGATGATCTTACGGTCAACGGGAGGCGCTTTACAGGTGGATATATTGCGTCAGACACGAGTGGAGACAGCAATGCTGGAAATATCACGATTGATGCCAGACGAGTTAGCGTTCTAAATGGAGCGCAGATTAGGGCAAATGCAGGTGCTGAAATGCTTCCAAACGGCAAAGGTAATGGAGGAAATGTAAATGTTCATGCTTCGGAATTGGTTGAAGTTAGTGGAACTATACCAAGTAATTCAAGCATGTTGAGTAAGATTTCAGCTGACACCTTTGACGCTGGTGCGGCTGGCAATGTTAGTGTGATAATTGACAATGGGGATCTAATCGTTCGCGATCAAGGCGATATTCAGTCTCAAGTTCAGGAGGGAGCTTCAGGAAAGGGCGGCAATGTAGCTCTTAGAGCAAATAATATCTTACTTGAGAGTGGCGGACAGGTTGCCGCTGGTACATTTGGTACAGGACAGGGAGGAGCTTTAACAATCAATGCGGGTGAGTCAGTTAAAATAACGGGCATATATCAAAGTGGGGCACCCAGTGGTTTGTTCACTGCAACTTATGGTGATGGAGATGCTGGGGATCTTACGGTTACAACCAATCAGCTTCGCGTTCAAGACGGAGGCACCATTTCTACCTCAACCGCTGCCTTATCGGGACAGGGACGCAGTGGAAACTTAACCATAAATGCGCCTCAATCTGTAGAGGTAACTGGCAGTTCAAAGAATGCTGAGGGTGATGTTTTTGACAGTAGCTTAGTTGCTGAAACCGGAAGGCTTTTAGAGGTTGCAGGTGGTATTGAGCCTGCACTGGGTGGCAAGTTAACAATCACGACCGGGCGCTTGAGTATTCGTGATGGCGCTAGAGTATCAACCAACACTTATAACCTTGCAGGACGAGCTGGTGACTTAGTTATTAACGCTTCAGAAGCAGTTGAGGTCGCAGGTAAAGACCCTGACGGAAGCATTAGTAGCTTATCAGCAAAAACAAATGGAATTGGAAATGCTGGTAATTTAACCATTCATACTGGACAACTATCAATTCGCGGCGGTGCAGAAGTCTCGACCAGTACTTCAAGAGATAATGATGAACTTCATGTACAACAAGGTGGGCAGGCAGGCACGCTGAACGTTACAGCCGACACAATTGAGGTCGGTAATGGAACAAGTGGGTTAATAAGTAGCTCTTTACTCTCAACTGGTGATGCAGGACAAATAAACCTGAATACAAGACGCTTAATTATTAGCAATGGGGGAACAGTATCAACCGCTTCAGTTTTGGGAGGACGAGGAGGTGATCTGAATGTAACAGCTACGGAGTCGATCTTCATCAGTGGAAAAGGGTTGACAGCACTAATCAATGATCCCTTTGGTGTGGGACAGATTGAACTTGCAAGTAACATCTCGACTGATGCAACGAGCCTTACAGATGCAGGTAGTCTAGTAATTCATACAGGTCAATTAATTGTTCAAGATGGCGCAGAAATTTCTGCTAGAACTGGAGGTTTAGGAAATGCAGGCACTATAAGAATTCAAGCAGATTCGATCACGTTGATGAATGGTGGACTGATCACAAGCCAAAGTAGCGGGCTACTTACAGAACGTGGCAGAAGCGGTAATGCAGGCAATATCTTTCTGAACGTTCGAGGACTTTTACAAGCTAACGACGGCACAATTTCAACTAGCGCTACTCGATCTTCGGGAGGAGCGCTCGACATCACAGCCAGAGATATTCGCTTAAGAGGCAATAGTGATATTACTACTTTCGTTGATAGCGGTGCAGGCGGCGGCGGCAATATCACCCTTACGGCTAAATCCATTGTTGCCCTCAGCGACAGCGATATTCTTTCCTTTGCCCGTGATGGACAAGGCGGTAACATCAACCTTAACACTCGTGCCTTCTTCGGGCAGAATTACCGTCCGGCTCCTGCTGGCACTGATCCACGTACCTTGGATGGCAACAATCGCGTCGATGTCAATGCCAGCGGCACGGTTTCTGGCATCATCACCATTCCTGACACCACTTTTATTCAAAACGGTCTCACTCAATTAGCGCAAAACCTGATCGACCCCAATACGTTGCTTGCCAATAGCTGCATCGTTCGCAACCGTCAGCAAAACGGCAGGTTTTTCATCACAGGTTCGGGTGGGTTACCCGTGCGTCCCGGTGATGCGCCGCTGTCGTCCTTTCCCACCGGGGACGTGCGATCGCTCCCAGAAGCAGGCGGGGAGCAAGGGACACCGCAGAGCCGCTCCTGGAAGCCGGGTGATCCGATCGTGGAACCGCAAGGCATCTATCGGTTAGCCAATGGGCGCTTGGTTATGAGTCGGGAGTGCGAACCTTGAGAAGGCCGATCGCCCCCATCACCAGTTTTGCCGTTTTGCTAGGCGGGACGGCGATCGGCGTGGCTCAAACACCTCCACCGGCTGGTGTCACCATTCCATCCAATCCACCGATCGAGCAAACCATTCCAACGCCTTCCCAATCGCCCAATCTCCCTCCTGTTGCACCCACTCCCACACCAACGCCCAGTTTAGAAACGCCTGCTCCATCAACGTCACCGGAACCATCAGCCCCCAGCGGCGAAAACCTTGATATTACGTTTGACATTAAGAAAGTGGAGGTAACTGGTAACACTATTTTTCAGCGTGAAATTGCTGCTCTGGTCAAAGAGTATGAGGGAGAAAAAGGTAGACAGGCAACGTTTGAAACGCTTCTAGAGCTACGTGCTGCGATTACTCAGCTTTACGCGCAAAATGGGTACATTACCTCTGGTGCGTTCCTGCTGAATAATCAAGCGCTGGATCAGGGCATTGTGCGTATTCAGGTGGTGGAAGGCTCACTAGAGCAAATCGAAATTGGTGGCTTAACCCATTTGCAAGAACGTTATGTGCGGAGCCGTTTGGAGCGGGCAACCCAACCACCCCTCCAACGACAACGGTTAGAAGAAGCGCTCCAACTGTTACAGCTCGATCCGCTGATTGCTCAGGTAAATGCCGAACTCACCGCAGGCAGTACGCCTGGTCGCAACCGCTTACGTGTCACGCTACAGGAAGCACCACCCTTCCATGCGAGTGTTGCGATCGCCAACGACCAATCCCCAGCATTGGCTCCATTGCAGGCAGTATCTTCGCGTCCTATGATGATTTATTGGGTTTGGGCGATCGTCTCACCGCAACCTACAGTCGTACTGAAGCGCTCAATCTCTATGACTTCAGCTATACCGTGCCCTTTAATGCCCTCAACGGCACCGCCAGTATTAGCTATGGCAATAACACCAGCGAAATTATTGAGGACCCTTTTCAAGATTTGGGCATTCGCAGTAAAACGCGCACCCTGTCCTTGAGTGTGCGTCAACCGTTGCAGCGATCGCCCAACAGCGAATTTGCCCTCGGTTTAGCATTCGATCTACGGCGGAGTCAGACATTCATTCTAGATAACATCCCCTTCTCATTTTCGGAAGGTCCAGACAACGGTGAATCCAAAGTAGCCGTGATTCGCTTTGTACAGGATTGGACTAAGCGCAGTAGTAGTCGTGTGTTAGCAGCGCGATCGCAGTTCAGCCTGGGAATCAATGCTTTTGGTGCCACAGTGAATGATCTAGGTACCGATGGGCGGTTTTTCGCTTGGCTGGGGCAGTTTCAACTGGTGCAACAGTTATCACCCAGAGTCGTGCTCATTGGTAAAGTGGCGGCTCAGTTAACCCCTGACTCTCTCCTGTCGTTGGAGCGCTTTAGCCTGGGTGGAGTCGATACGGTGCGAGGCTATCGACAAAATGAATTAGTCTCAGACAATGGTGTGGTAGGCTCACTGGAACTGCGGTTCCCGCTCACTAAGAACCCCAATATTTTGCAACTCACACCGTTTGTGGAAGTGGATAGTGCCTGGAATAATCGGGGCAGCAATCCATCGCCCCAGACGATCGCCAGCGTAGGCGTAGGGTTGCGCTGGCTGGTTAGCCCAGGACTTGATGTTCGCGTCGATTATGGTATTCCACTGGTATCGATCGACAATGCGGGTAACTCATTGCAAGACAACGGCATTTATTTTTCAGTGCGCTATCAACTCTTTTAACGCGTGCCTGCGCCCTCTCGACGACCAGAAACACCAACGCGTGGTGGTTTATAAGTAGTTAACAGCGAGTGCTTGACGCTACTCGATAATTCAACAGTCGGCGCTGAAGACAATACAAGTGCCTTGCTCCATTGAGGCAATAAAAGTGAAGTGATTAATAGAAACACACAGTAGGTTTTCATGATTCTCTCCACACATCAGTGATGGGGCTGAAGCGGCAAGGTCTGCCTGCTCAACTAACACAATAAAGGTGTGGATCGGTCTATTCATGCCTGTTTTCAGTCAACTTCAGAACTAAAACCATCACAAACATTGCTGAAAACAACACTGCCCAAACGATAAAGCTTCAAATAGCAAAAAGGGCAATCTTTAAAGATTGCCCTACGGATTTTTAGAAACATTCAACTCACCGATTCTGCGACACTTGGCTGGGCTGTGTTTCTGTTGACGGATGCACAGAAAGGAAAAACTTACCGCGATCGCCTGGTTTTACAGTGCTGACAACTAATGTATATTGCCCATCTTGAGGTAGTTTAACCGTAACGATGTCTTGTCGTTGCGCTGTTCCCTGTGCCACAACCTTTCCATTGGGATCAACCACTGCCAAGAATGGATCAAACTCAAACTCATGCAGCATGATTTCGATGGTCTGACCTGCTTTTCCAGAAAATACGTAGTTCCGATAAGCAGAACCATTTAAGCGGCGTGCATCGCTTAGAGTCAATCTAGATTCTTCGATGAGCAGGGGAGTCGAGGCTTGTAGCTGGTATTGTCCTGCCTGTTCAGGACGGGTGGAAGTTGCAATGATGGTGTAGGTTCCACGCTGAGGTAAATTAACTGCGATGCCAACCGGACGATTGCGATCGCCACCAGTTTGAGCCACCAGTTGCCCATCCGGTGCAATTACCGCTAAGAACGATCCCATTTCTGCACTGACCATTTTAAGCATGATGGGTTGATCTACATCACCTTCAAATGTATACAGATCAGTACGTCTACCATCGACGCACATGTGGCTATTTGAGCGCTTTAATTGCCCTTGCTGCGGTTTAATCAATGACAGTGGTTTTGCAACGGGCGTATCTGCTGAAGCGTTGCCAGGAATGAGATACTGCCCGATTACAGGTGAAATTCCTTGCTTCAATGCTTGAAGTAACGCCTGTACCCTATCTGCGGCAATCGCCGTATTCATTTGCGCTGCGTCAGTTTCTCCTCTTGTATTGATTCCCACAAGCTCCCCACGATCATTAAGTAAGGCTCCACCAGAATTACCATGATTCAGCGTTGTGTCGGTCTGAATTTCACCGCGATCACTAAAGACATTGCTGATGCCACCACGTGTAATTGAAGAAGGTTTAACGCCTTTGGGATAGCCAATGGCAAAAGCATCTTGTCCCTTCCGTACAGAATTTGCTGCTGCAAAACTCACAGTTGGCAGCTTTGTTGCTTGAATCTTTAACAGTGCCAAATCTAAGCAATCAGGGTCTCCTTCTGAAACCACTTTCGCCGAGAATTTGCGCCCGTCAGCCAGTTCAACTGTTACTTGCCGTGCACCTTCGACAACGTGTGCATTCGTCACAATCAAGCCATTAGCATCAATAATGACACCACTACCACTGAATCGCTCGTTGTCTCCTTCGGCTTCAACATAAACAACAGCGGGCGAAGCTTTGCGATAGACATCTTGTGCAGACAACTGGTCATTTTTTGCCAGCGCTGCATGGGTCGAATCAATACCAGGAGTGGTGAGCGCAAATTCGCTGATGACTGTAGTTGCGATCGCGGCTTGAGTTGCGATCAAGCCCGTTAAAGCAAGGCGAACCAACTTAGACGATTGAGAAAAGAATTGCAATTTCATGGCGGTATTCCTGTAAATGAGGATGGTTTTTTCAAACAAGACAAGGTAAGCAGTGCGAGTTTAGAATTGGACACGCACGAGAATGACACGATCAAGGGAGCATCAAAGCTTGGCAACGCGCTCAACTGTTGCAAAGGATAGGAGTGATGCGATCGGCTGGAGAAAGGCTGATGGTGTACGAGCAAGCTTGCGGTGTAGCGCTTGTCCAACAGGTTGCTGCTGTCGCTGGAACAGCCACAGTTGCCGTATTCAATTGATTGGGCTTTGGTAATTCCAGAGAGAGGGGATGAGTTGGGCTGATGGTGTACGAGCAATTTTGCGATGCCGCGTTTGTCCAGCAGGCTGTGGCTTGTGGTGATAAAGCTTTCGCTGCCGTACTCATTTGTTTGGTCTCAAAGAGTTGAGCTGCTTGAGCCTTTGGTTGCACGTCTTGAGCAAAAACGGGCTGGGTGGCAAAAGCGCTAATGGCTGTGGTGGCGATCGCCGCTTGAATGACCAAAAGACCAGCAGTTAGCCGTTGAGCAAAGCGATCGTTCATTTGAGAAAGATGTTGCAGTATCATGAGATGTAACTCCTTGGGGATTGAAGTAAGGTTGATGGCACAAACCAGCACGACAAAGTAAGCCGCAGTTGCTAGTGCCAGCCTGGATGAATCGAGTCGTGAGCTAAAAGAGAACTTTGAGAGCTATGAACAAGCAACAATCTGTGTTTCGGGTGTTTCGTCTCTGCTTGTCTGCTTGATTCAAGAATAGGGCACCCTCTAAAGGGAGTCAGATGCCTTTTCTACTAACTCGTCTAGCAAAAAATGGTGGCTTGATTGTAGAAAACAGTAATCGACGTAAGAAGAGCGACTAGACACATATTCGCTTTCCAAATGCATCATCACAGAGGCTGAGGTAAAGACCGGACGTTCAGCACTCGACGCAGATAATTACTCCACACCCAGTAGCAGATTTAACTTTCTGATCCTCATTAAAGGTTATGGCATTACAAATTTTGTAGTTATTAACCCGGCAGGCGAAGAGGCTACAGGATGAGAGGCAAAATCGGTAGAATCAGGGTATGAATAAACCGGATGCACGCTCACTCAATCCCAGCACCCAAGACTACCTCCGCCAACAAGCGATACGGCTACGAGAACAAGGCAAGCGCGTGAGCGAGATTGCAACCTATCTAGGGGTGCATCGTGCGACGGTTTCAGACTGGTGGCGAGCGTATCAACAAGTCGGAGAAACGGCGCTGCATCAGCAACCGCGAGGCAACAAATTTGGCGAAGGTCGAACCTTGAGTCCAACTGAAGAGGCATGGATTCAACAGGTGATGCAAGAGCATTTCCGGATGAATTGAACATTGATAGCGCCCTGTGGACGCGTAGTGCCGTACAGACGTTGATTGCCTATGAGTGTGGAGTCAAGATGCCCATTCGCACGGTCGGGGAGTATCTCAAGCGCTGGGGGTACACGCCACAAAAACCGCTTAAACGCGCCTATGAGCAAGATCCGCAGCAGGTGAAAGCTTGGCTAGACATCGAGTACCCGGCACTGGAACAACAGGCACAGCAGGAGAATGCCGAAATTGCTTGGGGGATGAATCAGGCTTGCGCTCCGATGCTCAAGTAGGACGGGGTTATGCACCGATTGGGCAGACCCCAGAAATTCAACCCAATACGCAACGAGTGAGTGTCAACTACCTGGCTAGCATCAGCAATCAAGGCAAAGTTCGCTTCATGCTCTACACCCAGAAACTGACAGCGCCAGTGTTCATCATCTTTCTCGAACGCTTGATTGCCAAACGAGAACGTAAGCTGCTGTGGATTGTAGACCGTCATCCCGTGCATCGTTCTGATGCCGTCCGTCAGTGGTTACAGGAGCATCAAGACAAAATTGAGATGCACTTGTTGCCCCCTTACTCGCCTCAGTTGAATCCAGCCGAGTATCTCAATTGTGATGTCAAGCAAGGAGTGTATTCCAAACCACCCACGCGTAACCTGAGTCAATTGAAACAGCGGTTGCGTTCGCATCTGTTCAAACTGCAAAAATTACCCACTCGCATCGTCAAGTATTTTCAGCATCCATTCATTGCTTATGCCGCTTGAACAAATGTCGTCTCAATCATTGCCGGGTTAATATATCGAAAGCTGCATTTGTTAGAATGTGGCATTAGAGTGAGACCTGTTGACGTTAAGCAGGTAAAATTTCATCCCTAGAGTTAAGATTCGCCATCAGGAAAGTGGGCCAAGGAACTGTGTGCTAACGATAGGCTTCAGAAGATATCGCTGAAAGTTCATCAAGCGCTTCCAAGACATCTGCCACAGCATATTGGTCTTTGGAGAAGGTTCACAACTCAACCCATGCGGAGTCGTCATCAGTAGCGACTGTGTAGAGCCTTGCTGCGAGAGACTTGAGCAGACTGCGTGTGTGATGCAGTGTTTCAATCGGAAAGTTCTCGGTCGTTAGATAACAATACAACTGGCGAGTAACTGTCAGCTATAATGCTCCCAAGCAGCCAGGTCACCATGCGAGATGAGGCTATTAGTCTGCTGCATCACTTGTGTTGCCAGGGTTCTATTATGCATTAAGACACCCATCTCGATGTTGAGTGACATGGCATAAGCGGTGAGATTGGCGCTGGAAATGAAGAGATGCTGCTGATCGCAGACCGCACATTTGGCATGCAGAGAGCCAAAGCGTCCCTGCTCATCCATAGGCCGTTTCTCTTTGAGCCAAACATAAACTCGAGAACGCCCTAAAAGCTCAGATCCAAAGGTAGCTGGCATTCCAAAAGAGATTTTGCCACTGCTGGCTTCAGGGGTTTCAGCGATGATGCGAACGTTAACTCCACGATCGATCGTGGCAATAAGCGCTTGAACAATCTCATACCAATTTAGATGGTATTCAGGGCAGATAGAGCATCCAGGATGAGGAATAACCTGTGATGGAAGCGATGACTTCCGGTGTTAATTCAGCTAAAAGTTGATCGACTTTGATTTGTAATTGGTCTAACGTTTTGAATGCCGCCCACTTGAGATCAGCTTTGAGATATTGCCACAAGTGTTCAATTGGATTTAGCTCTGGAGAGTAAGGAGGTTGAAACAACAAAATCACATTCTCAGGCACAACCAGATCCTGACTGGTGTGAAACCGTCCGTTATCGACTTGAAGAATGTTGAGACTATCAGGATACGCCTTGGAGAACTCATTCAAGAACCATTGATAGCACTGAGTATCGACATGGGAAAATTGCAAGAAGAACGACTCTCCGGTCGCAGGTTCAACCGCACCATAGAGCCAGAATGCTTTGAATAACCATTGCCACTGTCCAATCGGTTTGACACCACAGGCTGTAATTAATCGTCCGATTAGAGTTTTGAGTCCAAACCGACTTTCATCCTGAGCAAAATAGCGCATCTCGCGCTCGTCCTGGCGAATTTGACGATAGTACAAGCTCAAGACCCTGAGGTCGTCTGCCAGGTTTCTTTAAATGCTTCTCGTCGTTGTTGATCTCGTTTGGTGTTTTGCGGCCGAGGTGCTTTCAGCTTTGCCTTGAGCCGATAGTGGGTCATCTGGTAGACCGTGTGATACTCCGCTTCAATGCCCAACGTCTCATCCATCCACTGCTGTACTGCTCCATAGCTGCTAAACCCGTGGTTGGGGTCTTCTAACCGCTTTGCTAAAGCCGTCTCTGCCCATTGCGGAATTACCCGCACTCCCCAGGCGATTGCTTAATCTCCAACATCGCTCCGATTCCACCTTCACGGTACATCGCCAACCACGTTTGCAGGGTATTTCGATGCCTCCCGATAGCCTTGGCAATCGCACTGATACTGGGCGCATTCTGCTGTTTAAGCCAGTAGAGCACTTGCAATCGTTCCTTCGCAGTTGACGTTTCAGCTTGACGCAACTGTTCGGCTAAATCATCCAAACTTTCTCGCACTTCAACGGAGGTAACACCGACCCTCTCTAAGAGTCTTAAACGACTCTTCTCAGTCTAAGCCATCTGCCGTATGCTCAATTTAAATTGGTATCAGGACTTTCATCACCACTTCCCCGCAAGGGGACTGAAACTAAAAGAGAAAAGAAACAGTCGAATATCCATCCCGTTTTTTCTTTCTTCTTTTCTCTTCTCTTCAGGGGACTGAGACGGGAGAGAAAAAGAAAGAGAGAAGATAAAGAGAAAAGAAACAGTCGAACTTGCTTTGTTTTTCTCTTTCCTTTTTCCTCTTTTTCTTTTCTTTTTCTCTTTCCCTTTGGGTAGTCTAAGTTGAGGTAATTATTCTTACTTTTATGACTACTTCTAATGACCTTAAGCAACGAACGAAAGAGTATGCTTTACGAATTATTCGGGTGTATTCAGGCTTACCGTCGAAGGTAGAAGCAAACGTTATTGGCAAGCAAGTGCTGAGAAGTGGTACTTCAGTTGGGGCACAGTATCGAGAGGCAGGGCGATCGAGATCAACTGCGGAGTATATCAGTAAGGTACAAGGAAGTTTACAAGAATTAGAAGAAACAGCTTACTGGTTAGAACTGCTTGTAGAGAGCCAGTTGATAGACTCTGTAAAATTGCAAGGCTTGTTGCAGGAAACTTCGGAGTTGATAGCCATATTTACCACCCTGGTTCAAAAAGCTCGTCAGTCTCAAAAATAAATTGATTGCATTTCTCTTCTGCCTTTCATTTTTCCTCTTTCCTCTTTTCTCTTTCATTTTTCCTCTTTCCTCTTTTCTCTTTCATTTTTCCTCTTTCCTCTTTTCTCTTTCATTTTTCCTCTTTTCTCTTTCCCAATACAAACCATACTCCTGTGCCACCTCAGCCCGAATCTGCTGGCGCAGTTCCCACGGAAGCAGCACTTCCATTTTGGGTCGCCACGCCCGTAGCCGCAGCAGCACATTTGGATCACCCACCCGATAGTTTGCAATGTAATAGGCATCTTGGGGCGATCGCATCTGCCAAACATTCAATAATTCCTGGCGTTGGGTTGGATCAGCGGTGTGCTTCTGAATCAACGGTTTAACCCTGGCATAGCTCACCTGCTCAAAAGTGTCATGCCGCACCGTGCCGCGAATGTACCCTTCGTCAAACCAGCGATCGAACCGCAAAATCATCAGGGCAGAAGGTTGATAAAAATCAAATCCCCAGGCTTCTGTCATCTGCTCTTGAATGTAATCGGGTGTTGGTAAAGTATGGGTTTGAAATGCTTGCTGAAGGGACGCAGGAATTCGGGTATTTGTCCACTTGAGCGCCTGCAAAGTGTGAATGCGATCGAGCCGGTAATTTCGCCAATCGACTGCCTGTGGATCGTCTCCGAGCACTTGTCCCCAAGCACACAGGTAAGGCGCCCGCTGCACGTAATAGATACAAACGGGATACACAATTCCCTGCGATTTTGATTTAACTTGGCACTGTAGTAAGTCAGCAAAACTGGGGGAACGGGAGTTTTTCCCACAGGCGGCGCAGTTGTTCTTGCCACTCATCCACCTGATCGAGGGCATTTTTGGGTACGACATAGTCCACATGCAAGAAGAAGCGTTGATAGCCGTTGATTTCCTGAGATAGGTTGTCTGCGATCGCCGCCAGGTCAGGATGCACAATCACACTATTGCCGCTGCTAGGAGGCAAGGCACGAGTCGGAAATTCCTCCACTTTGACGTATTCCTGCCCTTTGCGCTTTGCCCAACCTAACTTACAGAGAATTTGCAGGTCTTCATAGAGGCTGCGTCGAGTCACCCCAAACAGGCGAGATTTGAGAATTTCTTTTAAGTGATCAGGCTGGGAGTCGTGTTGCTTTAAGGATTTCTGCCAGGTGTTCTGAGCAATTCTCCCATGTCCGTTAAACAACCAATCGGCAGTGCTGCGGGCGCAACGGCAGTTGGGATCATGGAGTTCGGGCACGGCTTCCCCGTTGGATGGCTGGCAGTGAAAAAGGCATCTCGCCAGTCTGTATAGGTGAAGGGATCTACCAATCCGGATGTTGCCCCTTCCTCACCATAGAGAAACTGTAACCAGCCCCACAGCCGAATTGCCCTGGGTAGATTTTGTTTGAGCGAGCCGCGTGCCAGCCACTGGAGGAGGGCGATGGTGGGAGGATCGGAGAAGAAAGGGGAGGGCATGGGGGAGGGGAAGATAGGGAGATGGGGAGTGAGGGAGATGGGGAGTGGAGATCAGGTCTGTTTAATTGAAGGAGGCGATCGCGGTGAGGGTGCGATCGAATTCTTGGCTGAGGTAGTCTGAGCCGGTGTTCTGGTAGATCTGATTCAGGGATTGGTAGTACCAGAGGATTCCTTCTCTGCCACCGTTAAAGCGATTCCAGGTGATGGTTCCTTCTTGATGGAGCGATGCCAGCAGGGAGCGGGCGTTGTGTAATTTATCTGCTAATGATACTCGTCGCACGGCGGCTGAGGTGTGCTGTAACTGTTGAAGATACCTCATTTTACGGTCTTTCCAGGAGGGTTTAGGCAGGGTGTTCGATTCTGTACAACCATCGACGATCGCGGTAACTCGATCGCCAAATCGTTGCCGAATTTCTGCGCGAGTTTTTCACCGCCCTGGTCTTCCACTGCATCATGGAGCAAGGCGGCGATCGCCTCATCTTCATCCCCACCCTGTTCCAAAACGAGGGCAGCCACACTAAGCAAATGAGCAATGTAGGGAACGCGCTCATCTTTGCGGTATTGACTGATGTGTAAATGGTTGGCGTAAATGAGAGCCTGTTCAAAGCGTTGGGTCAGTTGAGTTCGGTAGCATCCAGTCATTGCGAATCCATTCATCTGAATTTGGGTTATCCTACGGCAGGTACATTCAATCAATTCGCCGTAGCTGGTTTCAGTATGACACCCACTGGAATTGGAGGCTTCCAGATCACCTATTAGAAAACCCCATTTCCAGACGTTGTTATCATAGTCCTAGTTTTTTAGCACTCCAATGACACCCATTCAGCTTCAACTCATTCCTCACGCCACTCAAGACGGACTTGACTATCAGCATCTGAGATTTCAAATCACCACCGAGGATGGTGTGATTGAGCCACAAGACCTCAAAGGTTTGAAACTGCCTGATGGAGTGCAGTGGAACCAGGGAATTGCGATCGAAGGTAAAGGGCCGATCTGGCTCTACGGCTATCTCGTTCACGAATGCCATGCATCAAGCTGGGTAGGTTGCTACGACCCCAGGCTAGGAATTGTGGTGGTTTCATCCCACACTCACGCTGTCAAAGTTGGCAGTGTTCTACCCGTTCAACTCCCTGGCTAATGTGTTGTAGGCACAGATTTTATGAATCGCAACTCGCAAGTTCAGCTTGATGTCACAGAATTGCAGACCGAACAATTGAGCTATCAGTTGCTGGTCATCACTCTATCGAAGCCAGGAGACTTGTTTCTACCCTCTCAAGCAGAGAAGGGAAATCCATTTTTCAACCACATTAAACCTGCTGAATTAGAAACATTGAAACTGCCAGCACAACTGAATTTCAATCAAGGAATTGTGCTGTTTGGTCAAGCACCAATTTGGTTATTCGCTCATTTGGTTCATCAATGTCATCCAGCACCCTGGATTGCGACTTACGATATTCGATCGCAGGCTGCAATTGTCATCAGAAGCACCACACATTCTCCTCAAGTGGGCGATCTCATTCCGGTGCCGAAACGGGCAAAACCGGGAATTGCGATCGCGATCGGCGGTCCACCCGACAGCGGCAAAAGTGTTTTATCGAATGCACTCCGCTCTACTTTATGGCGCTTCTACCCCGACCTGAAAGTGTTTTTGCATCGAGCCAATTGGGATGGAGAAGGCAACTGGCTCTATGAGACAACAGACCGAGAAACGGTTCAAGTTCTCGTCAAACGCGGTGAGTACAGAATCCATGAACTCCCCAACGCCGAACTGCTAATCCAGAGCTACTTTCAATACCACGCCCAAGCCACTGCAAATATTCGACAAATTGTAGACGTGGCGATCGTCGATCTGGGCGGCAAGCCTAACCCTGAGAAATTACCCGTTGTGGAACAATGCACTCACTACCTGATCATTAGCAGTCAGCCTGAAACCATCCCAGCCTGGCATGACTTGTTTAGTAGACTCAAACCCCTGGCAGTCCTGCACAGCAAAGCTTCCCCGATCTTCAACAGCCTACCAACTCCAGGTTTCTTGAGCGATCGATCGACCTGGAAGAACTGATTCAAACTCAACAAATTCCCAATGATGTAATGGAGGCGATCGCGCAGGCACTACCAAGTAACAGGTAACACAACTCAATCCAATACCTCACGCTTTAGCGGAATTGTAATACTGAAAATAACCTTAGTAAATCTAGAGGAACAATATGCAGAAGCAGAATACCTTAATCTGTACGGTAGGTACCAGTTTATTTGAGAGTAACCTCAAGCATTTGTCGGAATCCACCGCCAACGCTCCTACTAATTGGCATGAATTAAAACAGGCTTATGATTTGCAGAACTGGGCACTTGTAGCTGATGAGCTTCTGAAAATTCAAGATCCTTCAACCCGCGTTTGTGGAGCCGAAATTAATACAGTTGAGGAGATCCGAAAAAAGGATGGCTTAATCTGGAGAATTTGGTCTTTCTTGTTTCCGATACAGAGGCAGGTAGAAATACAGGTAGAGTGCTAGAGTGCTACTTTAAGCAGCGAAGCGATCTGAAACTCAGAAACGTAGAATTTAAAGCTGTTGAGCAATTACAAGATCAGCGCCCAAAGGATTTCAAGGTGCATGGGCTTAGAAACCTAGTAAGAGCTATAGGCAGCTATATTCAAAGATTTGGCGGTGCTGATCAAATTGCAATTGATGCAACAGGTGGATATAAGGCTCAAATTGCAATTGCTCTCCTCATTGGTCAAGCTCTCAACATTCCAGTCTATTACAAGCATGAGCGGTTTCCAGAGATTATTGACTTTCCACCCATGCCCATTTCCTTGATTTCGACATTCTCAGTCGCAATGCTGATTTATTAACTGACTTCGAGCGAGGTGAGATGTTTAGTCAGAATGAAGTAGACAAAATTGATGAAAAATTACGAGTTTTCCTGACAGAAGTTGAAATAGATGGGGAAGTTTATTATGAACTTAACCCGATCGGTCAAGTCTACCTGACAGCTTTTCGACTTCGATATCCCAAACCTTTTAATCTTCGTCCTGCTGAACCAACTGAGAGAAAACCTCCTAGCTTTCGAGACGATCATTATCCTGACGGTTTCAAGGATTTTGTCAAGAAGATTTGGAAGGAAAAAGAATGGATTACAACCTGCTACTCCGTGCCTTATTCTGGGCAGAGAGCAATCAAGGGAATTGGCTTTAAAGTGAAGAAGGAGGAAAATGGCGATAAATTAATTGGGACTTTTCAGGATAAGAATGGATTTGGAGCACGCTTTCAAATTCGCTTAACCAATGAATCCTCAACGACTCTAACTTGGGCAGCAGATCAACTAAATCAATCTTATCGAGAATCCTAAAACAGCTCTCGACAAGTTTGAATTTGATGTCGCTTTCATCCGGCATTATCAATTGTTTGCCCTCTCCTGTACCACTAGCGAAAGCCGCAAGCTTTGTAAGCAAAAGCTAATTGAAGCCAGCACCAGAGCACAGCAACTTGGCGGCACAGAAGCACGGGTGGCACTGGTCTGCGCCCGATCAGATCCAGAATCATTACGCAAAGAACTGGAGGTTGCCACTCGCAATCGCAAAATTGCCGTCTTCGGACGACAGGACTGGTCAAATCTGAGCGCAAAATTACGCAATGGGTTAAGCAAAATGGTTAATCAGAAAGGTATTAAGTTAGAATCGACAGAAATTTTGCTTGGAGTTGCCTGGTGTCTAGCCTATGTACCAGGTAGCTCAAACAATCAAGCAACTCTTGAAGCATTACGCCAACATTTCTATCACGATCAGCCTTGTCACGGTGATTTAGCTGAAATCGTTGTGGCGGTGCGATCGCTGTTTAAATTGCCTTACCCAGATACAGCTCAAGACCTTCAGAATGTTATCCAGAACGTCATTACTACCCACTCAAGGCTGTGGCAAAAGAAGATTGGTTTAGTTTACGGTGGCGCGACTAAAATTAAACCCTACGTTTTTGATGTGCCCAAACTTCACGAAATTCGTGGCGCATCTGCATTGCTGGATAATATTAACCTGGTTGATTTGCCTGTTTTCTTCCACGCAGAGGAGTCAGAGGAAGAAAGATTCAAAGCTTGCCGTAACGCAGGGGAGAACTACTGTAAATCAGTTCGCAAATGGCTGACTGATGAAGGCTACGAAGAACTGGAACGTGGCTTAATTCACGAATTAATCATCTATTCCACAGGCGGGAACATTCTGGCGTTTTGTCCCCAGGATTTGGTTATGCCGTTAGCCGATGCGATCGAGAAACGCTACACTACCGAAACCCTAATCGCTAACTCTTGTGCGGTCGGCAAGACATATAAGCCACTTGAGCTTCAGTTTGGTCTATTGCCCGATCAACTTCCGGACGATTTCTTTTGGCTAGATCATTATCAGAAAAATGCTCAAGATGAGTTGGTGCAAGCCTATCTCAAGATCAAGCCTGATGTTTCATCAGAAGAGGTCAAAACAGCATTTGAGAATCGCAAAAGTTTCAACGAAATCACGAGTCAACTGGCGATTCTATTTAACCAACGACGGGCTGGCAACGACGTGGGCGAGCGAACAACCAGCCGCCGCTATCCAGTGATGTTTGAAACCCATCCTTATCTACGACGAGATAATGCAGAGAAGCGATCGGCAGTATTACAGGCAGATTTACCGAACTCTCCCTGGTATTCTGAACCTTCAGCCCGCAAACGTATTATGGGACAAATTACCAAACGAGATGATGCTAGCCAGCATTGGTATCAAAGTCTCAGGTCTCGGTGGAATCCCAATCCTAAGGCAGAAAGCTGGGTAAAACGGTTTGAGGATTATCTAGAAGCCCATCCGACTTCTCCCTATTACACCAGCAATTTACAGGGGTATCTTCAGCAGAATCCTAATGTTGCTCAAAATTATCGAGGCAGTTCTACCAGAGTTTGGGAAGCTCAAACGGTAGGAACAATTGGTAATACAAGCAAACCAGATAAGTATATCGGCTACATTTATGCGGACGGTAACAATATGGGAGGCTACATTCAGGGAATTAGAACACCTGAAGAGTACCGACAATTTAGTGAGGATATTTCTAGAATTACTGAAGAATCGGTTTATGAAGCATTAGCCAAGCATCTTACTATTCATTATCTTCAGGGCTTAACTGATCCAGATGAAAGCCACATGAATAACAGATGGATTCATCCCTTTGAAATCATTACAGTGGGAGGGGATGATGTATTCCTAATTGTGCCAGCCAACAAAGCCCTACAAATCGCCCAGACGATCGGTGAGGTATTTGAACGTGAGTTAGCCAAGAAGCAAGATTACCACGTTAGCTCCATTTCTCAACCCCATTTAATTCATCGCTATCAACCTACAGCAGCAAGCCCATCTACTAGCCGATTGAGCATGTCTACAGGTGTTTTAATCACAGCAGAAGATACACCAATTCTCTATGCTGAAAACCTTACGGAGCAACTGCTCAAATCTGCTAAAGAGAAAGCAAAGAAGCTTAAGAAGCAAGGCTACTATGGCGGCACGATCGACTTCCTGGTTTTGAAATCCGTCACCATGATCTCATCCGATATCAAAGAGTTTCGGGAGAATGGTTTAGTCAAGACGTTCGGAAATAAAAAACACATACAAGTGAGAAGCCAAAAGACTTGCATCTCTATGCCACACCCTATACTTTGCACGAAATTGGTGGATTAATCACACTGATTCAATCACTTAAAGCAGTAGAGTTTCCCAAATCGCAACTCTACCAAATTCGCAGCTTTTTAGAAAAAGGTAAACGCACTGCAATTCTCAACTATCGCTACTTCCGTGCTCGACTCGATCGCAAGCCTACTAGGGATCAACAACAGCCTTTGATTGACCTATTTGAGAACAGTTGGTGTGTAGCAAAAGAAAATAACGGTAACATCGCCCCTGGATGTATGTTTCTAATACTAGCGATTCATCAAAGTCTTACTATGAAACGATTTGGCGAGAATTAGTTGATCTGTACGAGTTCATTCCTAAGCTATCGAAGGATAGTTCTGATCAGCAAGCACCAGAGAAACAGTCGGTGGAGGCAGAACGATGAAACTTGCCAATCTAACAACTCAGGTACAAACCTACGAAATTACTGCCACCATTGATTCTGCCCTCTGTATTGGCGCGGGTGGATCTTCCGGCTCCCTGGCAGATAAACCGATCGTCCGAAACGCTTCTGGCACACTGATTATCCCCGGTTCCCATCTCAAGGGGCGGTTGCGTCACGAATGCGAGAAACTGGCACGAGGATTAAGGTTACCTGTGAGCGAATCTCCCAATCCTGGGGCAATGATGCAAACCCCCAATTGTGTCATTAGCAAAATCTTCGGTAATCCCCAAATTTCTTCTCGCTTGTGGGTAGATGATTTCATTTGTGAAGCCCAGCGAGAGGAGCTACCTACCGAAGTGATTCGTCCGGGAGTTACGATCAATCGCCGTCGAGGTACAGCTGAACATGAAAAGCTCTACTATCTGGAAACCTCACCCGCCAACCAAAAGCTTGAGTTTACGGGACAAATCCATCTGGAATTAGTCTCTGAAATTGACTATGCCTTGCCACTGCTGCTTGCCGGACTTCAACACATCAAAGCACTGGGTGGTAGCAAGTCGGCTGGGTTAGGTTGGCTCACCTGGAAATTGCCAGAAACACTCAAGATTACCTCAACTCATCCAGGCTGGGAAATGCTGAAGGGAGGCAAGTAATGCAACGGATTCAATTACTCATTACCGCTAAATCACCACTGGCGATCGCCCGACAAAAAACAGGCAGTTCCATCAGTGATGTGGAAACCTATATTCCTGGCACGGTGCTACGAGGTGCGATCGCGGGTTTAATGATTCGCCAAGCTCAAGCAGAAGGGCAGGACTTTGCTAGTGACTCAGAGAGTGATTTCAAGAAATTATTTATTGATAATAAGGCAATTTTTCAAAATGCCTATCCCGCAATCACAGAAAATCTCAGCGTTCAGCCCAACGTTCGGATAATGCCTGCAACAGCGCTGAGTTCTAAAAATAAGTCAGGATTCAGATCCAATGAAAAGGGAGGAGTGTTTGATTCATTAATTGACCGCTTTTGTGCGGATGCTTATGGTCAAATTTATGATCCCAATTGCCCAACGGATGGCGATCGCGTTGACCCGTTTAAGGGCTTCTACAGCATCTACAAAAACCAGTACTATAGCCACTCTGCCAGTAGTCGATTGTTGACTCGTGTTGGCATCAATCGTCGCCGTGCCACTGCCGAAGACCAAGTTCTCTACAGTCTGCAAGTTTTGAATGAAACAAAGCGGAAGGATGATCAGGTTAAGGATATGGCGTTTGCAGGAAGTATCTGGATTTGTGATGACCTTGCTGAAAGTTTTACCCATTATCTGGAGCAGCAAAGTCAATACATTCGGGTTGGAGGAGCCATCTCACGAGGATTAGGAAAAATTGAAATCAAGATAATTTCACCTGAGTTAACTCAACCCAGATCTACAGTGCAACAACAAATTAGTGACTTCAACAAGACACTAGAACGACGTTGGGAGCGATGGAAAATTTTTGGTAATCAACCCATTATAGAAATCCAAAATCGTTGTTTCTTTACCCTAGATTTGCAATCTGATGCTATTTTGACCGAGCAATGGCAGCGGACAATGGTAATTTCATCAGCAATGTTACAGCAGGCGGTGGGGCTGACCAGTGGCGATTTGCAACTTCATGCTTCCTACAGCAGCTATAGCTATCGATCGGGTTGGAATACGGCTTGGGGTTTGCACAAGGATCTGGAATTAACGACCGATCGCGGTTCAGTTTATCTGTTTAGCATTGATGAAAGCGATCGCGCGACCTGGGAATCGGCTCTGGAAACTTTGGAAATCTGGGGCATTGGCAACTTGACGGCAGAAGGCTTTGGGCAAGTGAAAGTGTGTGATGAATTTCATAATGTATTGCGGGAGGGCGCGGTATGAGCGACTTACAAATTCAGCAACAAATTCAGTTGCAAATTCAGCTACAAATTCAGAAGGGTATTCGAGACTATGAAGACATCTTAGTTCAGAAGATTGAAGCCGCTTTTGAGAAAAATATGGTCAACTCGATCCTTCCCAGTACCAGAATTTAGTTCAAGTTGCCCTGAGTACCGAAAGCCCAGAAGTGATCAAAAACTTCCTACGGTATCAAGTTGGGCGTGATACTAAATGGGGGCGAGGGGAAGGATCTTTAGCTGAAGCAGTTATTAAAGACATACAGGGAGACTTAGAGAAACAGTCTGAGGTGATTATCAAAGATGTTAAAGATGATCTAGAGAAGAAAGCTAAAGTGATTGCTGAAGCAACCAGTGATGTCAACAAGAAGAAGGATGTTCAGAAAGATCTAGAGAAGAAAGCTAAAGTGATTGCTGAAGCAGCCAGTGATGTCATTAAGAAGAAGAAAGAAGTTCACATTGAACTCATTCGTCGTTATCTCGGCTATGGCAAGCGGCATCTTACCTATCTCAAACCTAGAACAGAAAATAACAAGAAATAAACGCTTCTTTCACTATTACTGACCATAGGATTTGACTATGTTTGATATTTTCAAAAACCGTTTGGAACTCACAGGTACTTTGACAACCATCACCGCCCTCAAAATTGGGGCAGGTCGATCGATCGAAGTGACTGATCCTGATGTGCCTGTGATCAAAGATGCTAACGGACATCCATTGATTCCAGGATCAAGCTTCAAGGGAGCGTTGCGATCGCGCCTAGAAAGTTTCCTCCGAGGCATTGATCCTCGCTTTGCAAATGATCCGAGCGAACTATCCAGTTCTACCTGGATGAATCAAGTGAAAGCGATCAAACAATCAGTTGAAGCGATTAAGAATGATCACGATCGTGACATCCGCTTAACGAATCAACTCAAAGCAATTACAGACAAAGCCTCGTTTCTGTTTGGCTCTCCCTGGCTAGCAGGTAAGCTACAAATCCGCGATTTAACGGTGCAGGAAGGCAACTGGTTTGAACAGTATCAGGAGCGGGATGGTGTAGCGATCGAGCGTGATATCGAAACCGCTGCTGACAAGCGCAAATATGACTTTCAGGTGGTGCCTGCGGGAACGATTTTTGACTTCAAAGCTGCCGCAGAGAACTTAGAAGAAGCAGAACTTGGTTTACTAATGCTGGGATTAACTCAGTTTGAGAACGAGATGATTCCGCTAGGAGGAGGCGATCGCGCGGCTTGGGTGTGGTCAAGTTAGACCTGACTGAAATGATTTGGGTAAATCCCCAGAATCGAAACGAGCTACTGCAATATATGCAAGATTTAGTTACAGGCACCATGCAGTCCTACATCTTTACTCAACAGGATGTCGAAGTTCATAAGGCTAATTGGTCGCTAGCATTGTTGGAGGATCTGATGACATCCATTGCGCCTGCTTAATTGATTTTGAGGGACTTCTAACTGAGAGTGAGGTGATTATGTCTTTTAGCAGCTATAAGAGTCTAGGCGAAACAGTCAAAGAGTTTCAGATTACTTATACCCAAGCCAACTTTATTACAGGTGTAGATTTCCAGATTCCTGATAGCTTTCGGGAAGATTTGGCATTCATGATGCAAGAGGGCGTTGTGGATAATTCGGAGTTTGCCATCTGTGAAAATCTAGTGTATCCCGTTTTGAAACAAGTCTGGAAACAGTACTACACTCAGTTCACATTGTGGAGCCATCAATTTCTCAACTGTGATGCTCAACTATCTGGATTTCAGAATACATTCTGGCGCGGCGATCGCCCTCGGCAAAATTGTATTTGACCAACCCTACTTCATCCTGGTAGAAGCCAAGCAAGACAACTTTGATGCCGCCTGGGGGCAATGTTTGGCGGAGATGATTGCCGCGCAACGGTTAAATCAAACCCCGCAAATTGTGGTTTTTGGCATTACCTCTAATGGATCTCTCTGGCAATTTGGCAAGTCAGAGAACAACACGTTTACCCTGAATCAAACCTTTTACACTATCCAAGAGTTAGAAAAACTCTTTGCGGCAGTGAACGATGTGTTTCAACAATGTGCATCGCAACTCAATTCCCTTGTAACGGTTTAACTACCTCCCTCTATCCCAATCTGATCATGCACAAACAACTTGTTAATCACTGTACGATCGCTCTCTCCATCCTGCCCGACGGCCCAATTTTGATTAAGTCTGGTCAGGAGAGTGCAGAACCTGCCAAACCAGATATGGAGTTTGTTGAAACCTATCATGCTGAGGGAAAAACCATTTACCTCCCTGGCAGCAGCCTCAAGGGAGCCATTCGAGCGCACGCAGAACGGATTGTGCGGACGGTTGGTGGAGAACAAAGAAATTCTCAGCAGCCCGTCTGGACACCAAAAGATCCGCTGAGCAAGGCTGCGTACGAATATCTCGACAAGTATGAGGATACGGCTGCTATCTACAAAGACTCCTGCACAATCAGCCAACTGTTTGGCAATACCGCGATCGCCAGCAGACTCCGAATTGAGGATGCCTACCCTAGCGGCAAAGTAGAACTAGAAGAACGCAATGGTGTGGCGATCGATCGCGTATTTGGTTCTGTTGCTGTGGGTCCGTTCAACTATCAGGTTTGCACCAAAGGCGAATTCAAGACCAAAATTCATCTCAAAAACTTTACCCTGGCTCAGCTCGGTTTTATTGGGTTTGGTGCTGCGAGATTTGAACGATGGTTGGTTTGGCTTAGGATTTGCCAAATCTCGTGGTTTAGGAACTGTATCGGTGCAGTACGACAAAGCAACCGTGCACTATCCTGGCTGTGTATTAAATGACGATCGACGTATTTGGCAACTGGGAACGGACAAGACCTGGAATCCTACAACCTTGCTGGGAGCAGGTATGTTTTTGCCACCGCAAGAGGCTGAAGACTATGGCTTTTCCACCAACGATCTGCAAACAGAGTTACCCATTGCTGCACAGGCAATGACTTATGGATTGGGGGTAGAGATGACTTGGCAGGGTTCACAGGTGGAGGATTTATTTGTGCGATCGGTTCGCTCTTGGCGGCAGCAATTAACAGGAGCAACAGCATGACAGCATTTGTCGGTACGCGATCGATCGAGACTTCTGAGCAACTCAAATCTCTACTGCAAGAACTGCCTGCCCAATCTCGCTGCTACTTTCTGCGCTGGGTGCATAAGGTCAGTGGATTTAGCGACAGCCTGCCAGAAGATTTCCCCAGTCCCAAAGGTGAAATGCTGACTCCTAACTTTGAGGTGCGCTGGCAACAAACCCAACAAGGCTATGACCTGCTGTTGCTCGCCCATGTTCAGCCAACATCAGATCACGGATTCCAAGCTTTAAACAAGGAAAATAAGGAACGGATCTGGATTACTTCAAAACCATTGGCAGTGCATCTATCTCCTAAAGACACAGAAGAAGAACGACAAGATACTCGATTTCCCAAACCCCTGATTTATCCTGACAATCACAAATTAGAGCAACGGTATTTTCAAGACAAACATACGGGAACTGTTCACTTTGTGGCACTTACTTTGGTTGCAGAGGAGAAGAAATGATGAATCGCGATCAACCCGTTGGACCTAAGCCCTACGATTTCGTCACGTTTCCCGATCGCAGACCTATATTAACCGCTCCGATTGGGCGATCGCTACCACCGCGATCGTCTGCATGGTGCCCTCGACTTAACTCTGCAAGTCCAGACTGCGCTCCATGTCTCCACAGGCATTACGGGTTTAGGAAGTGATGTGGGTAGCCGCCTACCGCTGATCAAAACCATGACCACGACAGATCAGCAGTTGGTGATTCAGGGCAGTTCGCTGAAGGGCTGCATTCGGGCAGTGTATGAAGCGATTACCAACAGTACCCTGGCAGTGGTTACATCAAGGTACCGCGATCAAATTCCTCCCGATCGCCTGCCGTGCAAAAATCGCCAACAGCTTTGTCCAGCGAGTCGCGTATTTGGTGCTTTAGACTGGCAGGGATTGGTAGAGTTTTCTGACTCTAAATGTCAAACCCAACAGCCGAGCATTGGCTTTATGCCATCGCTGTATAGTCCCCGTCCTGAGCGCCGAGAATACTTTATCCGGGGGCGAGTGGCGGGGCGCAAGTTTTACTACAACATGACTCGTGCAGTTGATCGCGGCGAAAACCGGGGATTCCCGTACAACAAGCCAGTCGGCAATATACGTTTAAGACAACGATTCACTACAAGAACCTGCTGCCAGAGGAACTGGGGATTTTGTTGCTGATCCTGGGACAGGACAAGCAATCACCCGTTGCCCTAAAAGTCGGCGGCGGCAAACCGATCGGCATGGGAACGATGACCACAACCGTAACAGCAATTTCCCATATTCAGGATGTGCGCGATCGCTATCGTGACTATGTTGTTGCCAACGATCAAATTACAGGAGCGGCAATGCAAACATTTATGCAAACCCAAATCACCGCTGCTAAGAATTCTCAGCTACTTGAAAAAGCTCAGTGGCAAGAACTCGCAGCCATTTTGAAATATCCCGGTGAACACGAACCTCCAGAGGGAATGTACTAACCATGAGTGAATTAACTGATAACCAGTGGCAAGCTGCCCATGCGATCGCGCGGCAGATCGTGCAGAATGGGGCGAACGTGGGGAACTGAAAAAAGCAATGGCTTACCTGCGAACCTGCGCGGATGCACCGGATGGAGGCACAAGATTTTTCAAGTACTTGGGCAATTTAGTGGGTGCGGGCGATCGCATTGGTCACAGCAAGCGCACGGTGGACTACTATCGCGGGCTGAATGATGCCTGCATCAAATACCTAAGACCGTTACAGGATAGCCCCAGATGATGCTGGAAATTCTCGGTTGGGCAGGGCGGCTAATTCCTTACTACCAGGCAAGCCCGATCGCTGAACTAACCAATGCTCCAATGGAAATCGAGGCAGAGTCTGCAAAACAAGCAGCAATTAAAGCAGCAGCAGAAGCCGCAAAGTTTGAAGTGGGGCAGGCGATCGAGGTGACGGTTAAAGCAATTAAGGGAAAAGAAGTCACCTACGAATTGAAAGGCGGCATTAAGCTCACGCAAAAGGAACCGAAGAAAGCGGGTAACTTATCAGTTGGGCAATGTGTACGAGTTGAAATCACGGAGATGCGAGAAACGGGTGTGCCCAAGAAGCTGAAATTAGTGAAGATGAGTTGTTGATTAGCTGCATGGAAGGTGCGATCGTCCTCAGCCGTCACAAACCGGAAACAAATCCCTTTCTGATTTACTCACGACAGAAGATTATGCGAAACACATTAATTTGCACCGTTGGCACAAGTCTACTATACCCAAATCTCTCCAGGCTTCCCAGTCATGAAAACCTGTATGAGAGTTGGTTAAAAACACAACCAGAAGAAGATCGAGAACATCTTCCATTAGAGTTTGTTCTAAAACTGAGAGATGCTTTTACTGTAAACAATATTGAAACTTTGGCAAAACATCTAGGCGAATTACCAGGAACGGTCAGACTTTGCGGTGCAGAAATTAACTCTGTCACTGACCTCGTTGACCGAGATTACTGTAGTAGAAATTGTCAGCTTTTCTTTTGCTATTCTCAAACACCTGATGGCAAAAAAATTGCCGATATCTTACAGCTTTTCTATAAGGTAAAAGGGTACAAAGTTATTCCCAAAGAAATTCTTGATTTACAAGATGAGAATCCAAAACTTTTCCGTACTAAAGGATTGCGTAATCTTGCAAAGGTTATTAGTGGCATCATCCGAGAGCAAACATCTTCTTTTGTGCAATTAATGCTACTGGTGGATACAAGGCTCAAATTGCGATCGCTGTCCTTATGGGGCAGGCGCTAGGAGTGCCTGTTTATTACAAGCACGAGCGATTTAGTGAAATTATTGCTTTTCCTCCGATGCCTATCTCTTTAGACTTTAACCTATGGCTAGAAAAAAATGGGTTGTTGACGGCATTGGATCGAGAAGGAGTTATTGAATGGAATCATGAGCTTGATGATGAATGGAGTGAGCAAATGGAAACCCTGGTTGAACGTGAAGACAACTTGATTAGCCTTTCACCAACAGGTCAAATTTTTCACGAAACATTTAAGGGACGGTTTGAGTCTGATCGCGATGCAGTCCTACCTCCATCTGTGCTGAATCAGCAGAAAATAGAGCCTGCCTTGACCAGTCATGGATGGGGAAATGCGCGGTCTGAAATTCTTAACTTCTTGCAAAAAATCACTGACAAGTGCGCTTATGTTCGTCAATGCCGTACACACTACTGGAACCCAGATCTCTCGTCTCCAAACCGGTTTCGCCTAAAGGTAGGACAAGTAGAGGGGATTTTCAGCAATGGTTCATGGACCGTTAAGTTTTATATTGATACATCAGCAACGACAGATGGGCAACGTGCTGCCTGTATTGCTGACTTAAATGGACGTCTTGAAGATTTTCAGTAGTGCAATATGCCCACCTAACCTTCCCGCCGCAACTCTAACCCTACTCAGCGATCGCTTCAGAAAAGGACAAATCATCCTCATGCCATAATCAAACCATCGAGTTGGGAGATCAATTATAGTCACTCCTTCTGATCCTGCTCAACCGACTCTGCCAATTCCGCCGTTGGAAAATAGCGACCGCCCCTCACTCCCTCACCCCTTTGTCCACGCTGTCTGCTCCAATGCGGTTCTCCTGGGTAACGGATGTAAACTGTATCATGCATTACCAATGCTTGCATGAGCTTCTATCTGGATTATTTGCTGAATCTGCCTGGAGTTACTAATGATAAACTCCTCTTATAGTACAGCCAAAATCTTGGCTGGTACAAGGAAGAAATTGACCAGCATTAATTGTCCAAGGGGAGTTACAAGCATTAACTGCCTTTTTGGGACAATCAATGCTTGTTGTTCCAAAAAAGCCCTAACTAGCAGCGCTTTCAGGAAATGGAGCTAAGCGGATTCGAACCGCTGACCCCTGCAATGCCATTGCAGTGCTCTACCAACTGAGCTATAACCCCTGGTGCGTCTTTCATAATGCCTTGAGAATAGTCATTCGTCAAGCGATAGCGTGATAATTTGAGAGGGGCAGGAGGGGAGGTGATAGGTGGTAGGGTTAGGTGTCGAGGGTTGGAACGGTGGAGAAAATGAGGGGATGGGGGATGGGTAGCTATCAACGGAAAACCGGCTGAATAACAAACAAATGATGAATGGTAATCGTGATTCTATATGAGTGAACTTCCTCAAGACGCTTCCAAACCTGAAAGTCAGACTGATGATTTAGAAGGGTTACTGCGATCGCTCCGCCGCAAAGAAGGAACGTGGGTTGAGTGGGGGCATGCCTGTCAAACGTTGCAAAAGGCAGGATACGACCCTCAAACCATTTTTGAAGCTACAGGTTTTGAACCGATTCAGCAGAACCAAATTATTGTGGCCGCTCAGGTATACACCAGCATTTTGGGTGTAGGGTGTCTGATGCTGTTAAAGATCATTTTGGGTACAAGGGCAGCGACATTTTATATGAGCTACGCATTCTGACTCAGGCAGAACGGGCAGCAGTCGCAGAGCTGGTTTTAGAGAAAGGACTGGATCTGGATGAAGCCCATGAAGCGGCGAAAGCCGTAAAAGAATATTCCCGGTTGGGGAAAACGCCAGAATCGTTTACAACCCATCCAGGCGATGCGATCGCCTACCAGTCTTGGAAGCAGGCGCGCCAGAAGTCTGACTTACAGGAGCGAGCACGTCTGATTGCAAAAGGGTTGCGATTTGCCCATAGTGATGCTGCTCGTAAGCAACTGGAACAACTGCTGACGGATTTCACAGTAGCGCCTGCCAAACCTGCTCCCAGGCTTCCTATTTATCGACTGGAAGCGGATGAAGAGTTGCCCCGAATTCTTCCGGTGGTGGGCAAATTACCGCTGACTAAAGACGACCTCCAGGCGGTTCCACTGGTTGAAGAAATCGAGCCTTTTCGTCTGGTGAAGTTTTCAGGAACGGGAGCCTGGGTACCGATTCCGGGTTGGCAAGTGATTCGAACTGCTGAAGATCCGATCGTCATTTTGACTGAAAGCGACGCTCTACCAACTCCCCTTCCTGGCAAGTCTGAAGAAATTTTGGTTGTTGTAGACCGGGCACAACGTCAGTGGAGTGAACTCCATTTCTTTGTGGTTGACCAGGATAACCAGCTTCAAATCCAGTGGTTTGACCAGGAACCGGAAATTCCAATTCTGGGACAGGTCATTCTGGCAATGCGCCCTAAGAAAGTGCTGGATGAGGAATATTCTAAAGATGTTTGGCAGATTGACGAGTAAGAGAAGGATGAAGGCTAAAGGATGAAGGCTAAATGGGCGATGGGCGCTGGGCGCTGGGCGATAGGGGGCGTAGTTCTGCGGTTGCCCGATTAGCGTTATAGCCTTGGGGGTCCGCAAATTCGACAACGATCGTTTCTGGCGTAAGTCCTTAAGTTGAATGGTTTCTAAAGGGGCATAAATCATTTCAATAATCCATGACCTCATACAATTGTCCTACTTTAGATAGGACAGCTTTGAGAAGTGAAGATTTACCGTTAAGAGAATGCACTAAAAGGAATGCACATCATGACATCAAAAACTCCTCAAGACGATCTACAAGACAATACCCGTCATAACCCTCAAGATAATCCGGGAACCCAAACCAATGTCCCAACGACGGAGAGCGGGGACACTCCACTCGATGAACGATATCGAATGACTGGGCAAGAAGCTGGAACAGAAACTCGCTCAGATGCTGAACCTGAAGCGCCCGGAGGAGAGGTTGACAAAATTGGCGCGCCAAATCAGGGGACAGATTCGCGTTAAGTCAGCATACTAAGGTGCACCTCTGCTGCTAATAGATAACGCAACCATTTCAATTGGCTGCAACGAAAAAATTGCCCCTATTACCCAGGCGACACAAACGTTTTTCAGTTCGATTATTTATCGCCTGTATTAACTGAATTACATCGATACATCTGATAAGGGATGCCAAGTCGGTGATAATTTGCGGGGTCAATCTTGCAGTTGTCCGGTTTCCCAACCTGTTTAGATAGGGCTAGGTGGGGTGGAAAATCAGTTCGCCTCCAACCGGGAGCAATAAACCAGAGATTTAGTGGGAAGTTCAATGGCTGCCTGAACTCAGCTAATGCGTGCAGAGTTTGCCCGTAACTCTGCGATCGCGGCAGAAAGGCAAACTGATTGTCTATTCTTTTACTGGTTTGATTAAGCGTTTGATTTTGCAACGCCAGCGCAAAACTTAACCCCAACGCCACATCCTGAAAATCCGCGTACCCCATTCCAACAAAAAGTGGCTTTTCAGGCTCAACCCGCATATCTTTTGCCACTAATGCTGGTTGATAGGGCTTTAGAAAGACCTGGTTAGAAATGACAAACACGCTGCTAATTATTCCAACCAGCAACACCCAGACGATTACTCTTCTTCCACTAAAGATCCAACCATGTCCTTGTTTTCTTCTGCCTTCCTGCCTGCGTCCTCTACCTTCTCCCTGCTGCACCAAACTTGCTCCTAACAGAGCACAAACCGAGGGGAAGTAAATGAAGTTGTAGCGAGGCACCAGAGTAATGTCTTTGCCCAGAAGATAAATAATCCCTAGAAACTCCAGCAGAACGACCAGCGTAAAAATGACCAGCATTCGAGTGGCTGGGTGGATTTCAGGCGTACTCCATAATTGCCCAAATCGTCCTGAAACTTGCCATACTAACCAAACCGCAAAGGTCAGCATAAATCCACCTGAAAGCACCGCAATCCAAACGGGCTGCTGTTCGACGGGCAGCGCAACAACCATCAGTATCCAACCCAGGGGAATTTGATACAGCGGTGCAAGCACGTTTGCCCAATTAGACTCCTGAAGTTTTAGCCAGTCTGTTTCGGGGCGGCTGACGTGGCTTATAAGCGTTGGTAGCCAGGGCAAATAGGTAAGGCAGATACAAATTGTGGCAAGGCCGATCGCGGCCAATGAGCGGTAGAGGTTTAAGGTGCGGGGTGCGGGATGCAGTGTCGGCAGGTATTTGAAACTGAAGCAATTGACGACCAGTGTTACAACCTGGGCAACCAACGCCAGCAGAAAAAGTAATGAACGTAAAACCCAAGGCTGTTGATGGCAATCCAACCTAGCCATACCCAGGGTCTAATTCGTTGCTGATATAAATCGGTCTGCACCAGATACAGGCCAATGAGCGCCAGGGTGACGAGAAGCAGGGGCAACGTATAGTGACGTGCCTCTTGGGAGAGATAAACCGCAAGGGAGACACCGCCATCAACGCTGCACCCGTTAAAGCCGCGCTGGTAGAAAAGGCGATTCGGTTCAGTTGATAGAGAGCAACGATCGCCACAACTCCAATTAGGGCAGGGAGCGATCGAAGCTTCCAGACCCACGACTGCGGCAAAAAGCTAGTGTGAATTAACCAATCGTGCATCCAGCAGAAAAACAGCGGTGGATGAACAGATTCAGTAGAAACAGTCCGCACAATCTGGGCACAACTCGTTTCTGGTTTTAGCGTGAAAACCTGACTTAGTGTAGACAGGGAGAATGCTCGATCGACGGGAACATCCTGAAAACTACGCCCCAAACTAAAAATCGCCGTAATAACTTCATCCATCCACAGCGGCTTAAAGTCCAAATTCCAAAACCGCAGAACTGCCCCCAAAAGTAAAATGGCAGCCAGTATCAACACATGCCTGGGGAGCTTCATACGCTGGGAACCGATGATCAATCACCCAATACCTGATTTATTATGCTTTCAGCCCTACTTAGCCTGGTAACGGTTTTCATACCGTCCACTAAGGCTGGCTCCTGTGTGCCCTGTTAAAACCCACAAAACTGCTCTGGCTCCATCCCGCATAACCCTTGGTAGCGATTCGTTGGGATCGTTGGATGGAACGGGAACTGGTTTCAAATAAATTCCCCGACTCCCAAAAACAATTTCACCAATTACTCGGGAGCGGCGCATGTGGTAATCAGACGTAATCAGATAAACGCTGTTAATGCCCCTTGCCCGAAGCTTGTCAACCAGCGTGGTGAAATTGGTAACGGTATCGCTGGCAGATTGGTCGATATGCAGAAGCCTGGAAGGAATTCCTGCTTTGATAAATAGCTCTTTCGTAATGGCAGGGTTGCCAACCCCCGATACCCATATTGGTAAGTTGGGGTGCTCACGGGCAAATTCAACGGCAAAGTCCTCCCGTTCGGGGTCGCCTCCCAGGACTAGCATTGCCCGAGGCTGCACAAACTTATCTCCAATCTCCCGATACCCAACCCAAACAAGAGGAAGGAGCAGAATCAGCCAGATTAGAGTTTTGGCTTTGAGTCGCGGGGTTCTGGCAGAAGTAGCCCGCGATCGATTGAAGTAGAGCGATCCCCTCAGTCCCATCGTTTATCCCACGTTGTTATCGGGAGGCTTTTTGCCAGACAGTTCACTATATGGTCACGGAAATGGAATGGATTTAACATCCACCGTTCATAAGAACTTGCCTGTTCTGCCCAAAGGCAAAATATCATGTCCCGGATAATTCCGGTTATGCCTAAGGCCAATTTTCAGAATTTAATGGTTTATTTGGGAGCGCTTTGCTGAGGAATGTTCTGTTGAGGCGTGCTTTGCTGGGGAGTACTTTGCTGAGGTGTACTCGGCTGAGGCGTGTTTTGAGACTGGGGATCCGTTCCTGAGCCTGCGCAATGCTGGCTTTCATCTGGGGGTTTCAGGAACTTTTTCGTGTCGGCCAGCAGACGATCACCCCAGAGGTTGTCCTTCAAAACTTTAAGTCTCCATAGCGGCTGTCTATTTTAATTGCCGCTGCTCCTAGGGCAAGACCCTGGTCTCGTTCGCCTTTTGCATAATGGGCAACTGCGCTTGCTAGCTGAGGTTCTGCTGCTTTCTTATCGATCGCAATTGCGGTTTTCCAGCGGCGCAGCGCTTCATTGACATCCCCTGCTCATACCGAATCAGCCCGATGTTGTTGATGGCGGGCCAAAAGTCTTTATCCTGCGCGATCGCCTTTTCGTATTGGGCGATCGCATCTGAGTACTGCCGCAACATTAGATAGGCGTTCCCCAAATCAAATAGGGCACCCGGAACGTTGGGTTTGATTTTCAAGCCTGACTTCAAATTATCGATCGCGGTGGTGTACTGCCCCTTCTGGAAGTAAGCCGAGCCGAGTCCAAACAGGACAGCCGCATTTTTAGGATCAAGCTTCAGAGCTTGTCGAAGCGCATCAATTCCCTTATCCAAATCATTTGTTTGAAGATACAACCCACCCAGCAAGGACCATACTTCAGGCGTTTTGGGCGCTAGCTGGGTCGCCAATCGCGCTCTAGGTAGTGCTAGCTCATACTGCTGAAACTGAGCCAGTTGGGCTGCCTCCTGGGCCAAACTAAGCCCCTGACGTTCCAGCTTGGCTGAGTCCAACTGCAAGGTATGGGGCACCAATGCCTGAGCAAGCACTGGTTGGGCAATACCCCAGAGACCAAGAAGTACCAGAAGTGAGAAAAGAGAATTGCGATTGGGCACGATTCAGATTTGCGAAGATAAGGTTTTCAGTTAGCTTAAATCATCCAAAGCCCATCCTGGCATAAAAATGTGAAGATGCAGCAATTCTCATAAAGGGAATGGAGCGGGGGATATGAAGTATGAGATTGGGGAAGTTTTGAATTAGGCAATGGGCAATAGGCGATGGGCTATGGCTGATTAAAAACTGAGAATTAAGACCTCTCAGAGCTTCGGGGTTTGAAAGCTTAATTCCTAACGCCTAATTTTCAATTTTGCCTTTATCCTTCATCCCTTTTCCCTTGTTCCCTATCTCCCAACCAAGGAATTTGAAATTTAAGGTTAAAAATCCGGTTCTTCTAGTGATAGCCCGTAGCCTATAAGGCTTGAATTTTGAAATTTCTGCTTTATGGATCGCTTTACCGTCGAGGTGATTGCTCAAACCCCAATCCCCAGCAGGCTATTTATGCTGCAATGCATCAGGATTACGCTGAGGGGTTTGTTTGGAGTGAACGCGATCGCTGGCCTGACGAAGAGAAATGTGGCGAAGTAATTGTCCGTAGCCTATTGGCGGGTAACCGGGGACACTACGGCCCCTTAGAGCATCCGCAAATCATTCTCAACTGCGGTTGGTTTCCTCATAGCACGATGCAGCAGATTCGAACCCATCGGGTCGGTATCAGTTTTGATGTTCAGTCTTTTTCGTTATACAGGTCAGCGCATCCTTGATGTTGTAGAAGGCAAGCGGGATGTGGAGGATGTATTTTACTTACGCCCCTCGGTGCCTACACCGATCGCCAGGGAAACGCTACGACTACACCGACGAGCAACGACAGCAAGACCTGGAGTGGTGTCTAAAAGCTTGCCATCTCTATCAACAACGAATTAATGAGGGGCTATCGGAAGAACACGCCAGGGGTTGATTCCCTTTGATGTGCGGCAACATTGGGTGATGTCAGCGAATGTCCGATCGCTTATGCATTTGCTCGACCTGCGATGGAAGCTAGACGCGCAACTAGAAGCCCAAAAGCTTTGCGAAATAATTTGGCCCCACTTTCAGGCATGGGTGCCGGCCATTGCAGAGTGGTATGAAACCAACCGCCTCAAGAAAGCCCGCCTTGCCCCATAAAGCTACGATTCAATAGGCACAGAACTCGAATTTTAGGGAAATTCGAGGTTGGTTCGAGATCTTGCCAAATTCAAATGCAGCAAAACCAGCAGATGACTATACAATGCAGCCAAAGTTACTGTATTGAGCAAGGCTATGAGCTGGTCCAACTTATTAAAGGTGCTAAGTGGTTTTTTCCTGGCGATCGCTCTGGTTGCTGGCGGTAGCTACTTTGCCGTTCAGCGAGTGATTGCCCAGTTCACTGCTCCGCCCCCAAACCCATCTTTCCTAACGACAAATCCTCTACACAACTAAAACCTGCCAAGGCAACTCAGCCCAAACCGATTGCCGTCAGTCCCTCTACGCAGCCCAGCCCAACCCCAAACGCCAAGCCCTCTCCCCAAAAGACTGACTCAAGTGGGTACCGCGCCCGGATTGTTTTGTCTGAGGGGCTGAATTTGCGTGAGGACCCCGATCGGAATGCCAGCCGAATTGGAGGAATTGAATACAACGACGAAGTTACCGTATTAGAAGAGAGTCCCGATAAGGAATGGCAGAAGGTACGCGTCGAGGGCAGCAACGCAGAAGGCTGGATTAAATCTGGTTACACCGAAAAACTGAACTGAATGTTGTGGCGAAAGCAATTTAGAGGGACTTTCCTTAGCGGCAGGAATCTCCTCTCCTTAAACCGATGAAGATTGAACCAATGCTCAAAGTCTTCTTTCTGTGGTGCATTCGTCTTTTGTCACCAGTCATTTACCGTTCGTGATGCTTCGTTGTATAGGCAATATGGGTTGATAGGTCCTTTTATACATTTCAGGAGTTAGAAAAGCTCCGTGAGAAATGAAACCACATGTTAGATATTCACCAGTTGCATCTCACTCAAACTTCTTTGTTCTATAACCATTAAGACAGTTGGTTACCAAAATAAAGCGGTAATTATTTAGTAATTAAAGGGTCCGAAAGAAACTAAGTAAGAATTATGAAAGAACTGAATTGTGGTCCACTAGAAATTCTTTTGAGTCAACTCTCGGGACAGTGGACGCTTTACATACTGTGGACCCTTGATAGAAATGGCTCTCTACGTTTCGGTGAATTAAAACGAAAGGTTGAAGGGATTTCTACAAAGGTTCTTACAGAAAGACTGCGAATGCTGGAATCAGTCGGAATCGTCTATCGGCACTATGAGCCAACGATTCCACCGCAGGTTACTTATAGCTTGACCGAGCGTGGGCAGGAACTGTCTGGAATGCTTGATCATCTACATGCGCTTGCTGAGCGTTGGTATGGTTCTGAAGGGCAACGACGATCGAACATTGGTTTAATCTAATATTTCATCAGCCTTCGATCGCCCAACTTTCTGATTTATTTTGACTCCATTTCTCGATCTGAAGCTAGAATTGCGTATCGCAAAAAAATATTTCTAAAAAATTCCTATTCGATCGCAAACTTTAAAGTTCGCGATCAATTTTTGCTGCACAATTGATTATTATAGAAATTTGATTAAAAATAAGATAGATAGCCAAATTTTTGGCTAGTTACCCAAGATTTTGCAGGAATCCTATGAAAACCCTTACGCACCTGCGGGCTATTCAAGCCTGCCTACTTGCTGACGCCTCTCCTACCAGTTCAGCATTTCCATCTGGAAGACGGCTATCTCGTTGGGCAGGTTTATTCATGCTGATCCTGGTTCCCGCAACCATTCTGGCGACAACCGGAGAATCTATCGCCGGGTCATGCTGTAGGGGCACTATCGTTCGGTTGGCTACAGTGGTCGTCACTATGGTGGCTACTATGACGGAGGACTGTCGATCGGAAGTGAAGGACCTGCGGTTGCAGCGCTCCAAAGACGGTTAACGAGCGCTGGGTTTCCGGTTGCAGTTGATGGTGTATTTGGCTACGGCACCGATAATGCAGTTCGAGCATTTCAAGCTTCACGGGGATTAGTACCCGACGGCGTTGTCGGTCCTGCAACGGCCCAGGCTCTTAGATATGACTATAGAGTTGCCTATACCCCATCCTGTGGTCGCCCATCCTGTGGCCAACCAAGCTACCCGGTTGGACCCATCTACCCACCAACGCCCGGTCCAGTCGTTAGAGAAACGCTGAAATACGTTGTAGCGATACCCTCAGACAATCCCGAAAAACTCTACCGGGTTCAACGATTTGCTCCCGGAGCCTTTTTGCCACCTCTCGCTTGGGCACATACATTAATGCAGGGTCCTACACAGAACGGGATCCCGCCGAAGCACGCGCGGCTGAACTTCGCGCCTTTGGTTTAGATGCCCAGGTCAGACATAGGGACTTCTAGAGGTTTGTGATTCTCTACAAAAGATTTGAGCCATAGCTATAACCGTAACGCTAGGACATCTTGTGGTACCAAACCCTTTTCCACGGGCTATTTGTTCCTGACACCTGATACCTGACACCTAGCACCTGCTATGAGTCTCCAAATCTACAAAAGTATTGGTCGGCTATTTTGGGGGCTACTCCTCCAAAATAGCCTTGACCCACAGCTAGGGCTAGCGAAGGGAATGGGCAATTGGAAATGGGACGATGTAGCCCTAACCAGTTGTCGTTCCCTTTTTCTGCACTCAATCACCAGTGTTTCTCAAACTGGCCAGAAGATAAGGTAGAGCTGAGCACAGGGCTACCGAAAAAAGCTTCCCGTCTCCTTGTGAGGAAATAGCAAGGAATCCTAGATGGGCAGGAGCGATCTCTGACAGGAAGGGCACACCGCATGGATCGTAAGCTGGCAGTCCAGCAGATGATAGCCTTCTTTTGGGCAGTCTTCGAACCAATCTTTAGGATCGTGTCACTTTTGAATTCAATGGTTTTGCTGCAACGAACACAAATCAAGTGGTGATGGTGATATGGATAAGGCTGATTCAACTCATAATGTTTATGGCCTTCCGCCAACTCTAGTTCTCGCAAAATCCCCATACGAGCCATTAGCTTGAGCGTCCGATAGATTGTGGAAAGGCTGATTCCTTCTCCCTCACTCTCCAATCGGTTGTAAAGGTCTTCAGCACTGAGATGGTTTCCTTTTGGAAGGTTCTGAAAAACTTGCAGGATCGTCTCTCGCTGAGGGGTCAACCGCCAACCTTTCTCGTTGGCTCCGCCTTGAGTGAAGCAACTGTGTAGGGAGCAACCATGTTTGCCTTCTCAATAACGCTCTGTTATTGAGAAGGATACACAATCTAATTCTGATTTTCAAGTAGCAGCCCTTATTGAGAATTAGTTTTGAGAAAGATATACCTTATACCAACTAAAAGAGACAGGGTGGCAGATGAAGAATAGGCAATAGGCGATAGGAAGTATCCATTGCCCATTGCCCATCGCCTATTGCCTCTGTTGCCTATTGCCGCTTCCCTGTTAGCTCAGGGCTTCCAGGTAATCCCTTACACGATTTCGCCGTTTTGGTTGACGTAGCTTTTGCAGAGCTTTAGCTTCAATTTGGCGTACCCGTTCCCGTGATAGATCAAGGGCGCGGCCAATCTCTGCTAGAGAATAGGGATGCCCGTCTCCTAATCCAAAGCGCATTTGAATGACATCCCTCTCACGCGTAGTCAGATCCGCCAAGAGCTGTTGCAGGTCGCGGCGCAACGCTTCCCGCATCAGCGTGTCTTCCGGCGAAACATCATCTGTTTCCAGTAAATCGCCCAGTTCGGTATCTTTCTCTTTGCCAACCTTGGTCTCAAGAGAAACGGAACGGGGAACTCGCAGCAGCACTTCCCGTACTTGCGGTGGGGTCATTTCCAGTTCGGTGGCGACGTCTTCAATGGTTGCAGTGCGCCCCTTTTCCTGGGAAATTTTACGCTGAGCTTTTTTGATTTTGTTCAGCTTTTCAGTAATGTGGACAGGCAGGCGAATCGTGCGGCTTTGGGTTGCGATCGCGCGGGTGATACCTTGACGAATCCACCAATAGGCATAGGTGCTGAAACGGTACCCTTTGGTTGGGTCAAACTTCTCGACCGCTCGTTCTAGACCGAGAGTTCCTTCCTGAATCAAGTCCAACAACTCTAATCCACGGTTTTGATACTTTTTGGCTACGGACACGACCAGGCGTAGGTTCGCCTTGATCATATGTTCTTTTGCCCGAATCCCTTCGACCTGAATTTGCTCTAAATCTTCGACCGACAGCCCTGCTAGTTCTGCCCAGTGACGCTTACCTTCGGCCAAAATTGGCTTTAGGTCTGGTACCGTTACTCCCGCTTCAGCGGCCCACCGCTCAAGGGAGGGACGGTGCCCCAGATGGGAGGTCAGACGATCGTGGGCTTCTACTAAATGAACGTAGTGCTGAATTGGCCCACCTTGCTGAGTCGCTGCCTCTGCCCGCATTTCTAGCAGTCGCATGTAGCGTTGAACACGCTGAGCTTCTGAAACTTCCTCATCTCGCCCTAATAGGCGAACTCGACCGATTTCCTGAAGATAGAGACGGACTAAATCGGTTGTCCTACGGCTTGGACGAGAGAAGTTGGATGAGTCTGGATACTCCATCTCCAAATTCATCATGTCATCGACCGATGGCCCATCATCCTCGGATCGATTTGCCTGAAAACTCTGGGCATAGAGTTGTTCATCGTAGTCTGCTTCAGCGTAAAAAGTTGATGCTGGCATAGTGTTCGTCTCAGTTGCTCCAGGTAGGAATGGGTTTTAGTCCACTTTCTACTGATTATTGTTCCCGCCTCTTAAGGACTAAAGAACACTGCTTAGAGTTCCGTAATTTTCTCTCGACAAAACCCGGTCATTTCAGTGTTCTAGGCAATTTTGTTGATCGACTATTGTTTTTGCACCCAGAAAAGTTGAAACAAAACAGGGAAATTACCTTTCGTAATCCTGGCTTCGCAGCTAGTATACGAACTACACCTCGGGCGGGGGTGACCCAAATCAGGTGCCAAGTTAACCTACATCACTTCTAAGGCAATTTCCTGATCGTTTCTTACCTGTGCTACCCATCTTCATCAAGCCTTTGAAAGCGCTTTCGTTAAATTACGGAGACATAAAGCAAAGGGCGCGGCATTGCCGCGCCCTTTGCTAGGGGAACTAAATAGCTAGACTTTACTGGAAGTTTACAATTCGGGCGAAGCTTTCGGGCATTAGACTGGCTCCGCCTACGAGAGCCCCGTCGATTTCAGGTTGAGCCATGATTTCGTCGATATTATCAGGCTTGACTGAACCACCGTATTGAATCGAGACATGAGGAGTTGTTAATTGACTGCGGATCCGGCCAATAACGCGGTTCGCTTCGATCGATTCACAGGTGTCACCTGTGCCGATCGCCCAAATGGGTTCATAAGCAATTACTAAATTTCCCTGATCGACTGACTCAAGTCCTTTCTCAAGCTGACTGAAAATAATGGATTCCGTTTCATCCGCATCCCGTTGCTGCTTCGTTTCACCCACACAGAGGATTGGTGTTAGTCCAGCGGCCTGGGCTGCTTTTAGGCGAAGATTTACGGTTTTGTCGGTTTCACCAAAATACTGCCGCCGTTCACTATGACCAATAATGACGTAGCGAACGCCAATTTCTGTCAGCATGGGAGGCGCGACTTCTCCTGTGTAAGCGCCAGCGTTTTCCCAATGTACATTTTGGGCACCGAGACGAACGACGCTTCCGTGTAGATTCTGCGATAGGCTTACCAAATCGGTGAAAGGTGCGCATAACACAACTTCCCGGTCTTCTGGGGTGTCAGATAGCAGAGGCAGAAACCCTTGCAGAAACTCTAGTGACTCTGCCTGGGTCTTATACATTTTCCAGTTGCCAGCAATAACGATTTTTCGCACGGGTCGCTCGGTAGGGAGGAATACATTTAGACAGCAATTTATAGACTACCAGGGTACGGGGTCAGGTGTCAGGGATTGACGAGAGGAAATGGGGGTGGGGGAATCGGAGTCGGGAATCGGGAGTCGGGAATCGGGAATGGAATGGGCAAAAGAAAACGATCGCTCCCATTAGCCAAAGAGCGATCGCTTCATCTGTATTTTAGTACTTTTGTACTTAAAGCTCAACCAGAAGTCATTAGTTCAAGGTTGCCTGCATCAAAGCGGTTCCCTCTAACAACTTGCCGGTTTGCAGCCAATTATCCATCTCAACGGGTGCAACGGCTTTACTCAAGCGCTCACGCAGCGATTCGCCTTCGAGGATTTCCCGGTTCAACAGGTCTTGAGCGGTTTCCTCTAGTAAATCCCGGTTTTTGTCCAGAATAGCCAGGGCGATGTGATGGGCGCGTTCGACCGTATCTTTTACTTCGTTGTCAATTTCCTCAGTTACTTTGGGGCTAACGGCCCGACGAGGAGAACCGTAGCCTTCTAGAAATTGGGCTTGAGGTTTTTCGAAGGCAACGGGACCAAGCTGATCGCTCATGCCATAAAGGGTAATCATGCGTTCTGCCAGGTCAGTTGCTTTCTGAATATCATCGCTAGCCCCTGTGGAGACGATGTTGTTAAAGATAAGCTCCTCAGCCGATCGTCCGCCTAGCAGGGTGGCGATGCGACCGCGAATCTCGTCTTCTCCCATCAAAAGCGGTCTTCTTCAGGAAGTTGCAGGGTGTAACCCAGAGCGCCAACCCCACGTGGCACGATCGAGATTTTTTCGACCTTGCCTGCACCAGGCATAAGGGCACCGATAATGGCGTGGCCAACTTCGTGGTAAGCGACCCGTTTCTTCTCCTGGTCGTTGAGCACGCGGGACTTCTTCTCCAACCCGCCAATGACTCGTTCGATCGCCTCGTTAAAATCTGCCATTAGAACAGCCTGACGGTTATTACGAGCGGCTAATAGGGCTGCTTCGTTCACCAAATTTGCTAAATCGGCACCCGCAAAACCAGGCGTGCGAATAGCAATTGTTCCCAGATCGACATCATCGGCAAGTTTGACGTTGCGAGCATGCACCTTGAGGATTGCTTCCCGTCCAATTTTGTCGGGACGATCGACGACGACTTGACGATCAAAACGTCCGGGACGACGCAACGCTGGATCAAGCACTTCGGGACGGTTGGTGGCTGCAATAATGATGACGCCCGTGTTGGCATCGAAACCATCCATTTCGGTCAGCAACTGGTTGAGGGTTTGTTCACGCTCATCGTTACCGCCGAACATACCATTGTTGCCACGAGATTTGCCCAGCGCATCTAATTCATCAATGAAAACGATGCACGGAGCCTGCTGTTTTGCCTGCTCAAACAAATCCCGGACTCTGGAAGCACCGACACCGACAAAAAGCTCAATAAACTCTGAGCCAGAGATGCTAAAGAAAGGAACACTGGCCTCTCCAGCGATCGCCTTCGCTAACAGGGTTTTTCCGGTTCCCGGTGGGCCTACTAGCAGTACTCCCTTCGGAATTTTCGCCCCTAAACGGGTGTACTTATCAGCATTTTTCAGAAAATCAACAATTTCTTGAAGTTCTGTTTTTGCCTCGTCTACACCAGCAACATCAGTGAACTTGACCCCAGTACTCCCTTCTGAATAGATGCGGGCTTTACTTTTCCGACGGTCAGGGCAGCGGGGCCACCTCCCTGGCGGTTTAATAACCAGCCCCAAATGCCAAAGAAAATAAGGGAGGTACAACCCAACTCAGAAGTGTACCAATCCAACCACTTTTGTTAGGGGTGGTGCGCCAAACTCAACGCCATTGTCCCGCAGGATTTTGGTAAATCCAGGTCGATCGCAACAGGCGTTGTTGTATACACACGAGGTCGCTGTACTTCAGGTGCAGGAGCGTTTGAATCGGGCTTTAATGTAAATTCAATTTGATCATTTCCCACCAGCGCGCGATCGACTTTACCTGCCTGAACCAGGGCAACAAAGTCGCTGTAGGCAATTTGTGATGGGCGAGGACTAAAGCTAGGAATCACGAAGTTCAACAGCAGGAGCAACGTGATTAAGATTAGCAACCCACCCCCAAACTGCCGTGGTTTCGGAGCTTTAAGGGAGGTCCTTTCTTCGTTTCAACGGGCATGCGGAGGCTCCTTCTTTATCGTTGTTAATTATTTGCTCCTGGCTATTAGCAATTAATTAGCTATTAGCTTTATGGCTAGCTCATTTGTCAAATGAGCTACTTAGTAACTAACAATCAGGAGTTAACAACTTGTTATATAGCAGTCCTAAATCAGTTGTGAGATTGGGAGGCTTTGTGAGAAAGAATTCCACTGGAATCCTTTCTCACATCATTTAGGATCGCTATAGAAGTATTGTAAAGAATTCTCCACAATCCCCGGATTCGGTATCCTCTCCTTGCTAAGTGGGGTTTCCCTACCATTTCGCGATGGAGATGGTGGGTAGCAGGGGTCAGGGGCTAGGGGGCAGGGGGCAGAGATTAGGGTTAGGAGTCAGAAAAGGATAAGGGTAACGGCTATACCAGAAATGCAGGAAAGGCCAGTAGATTCAATTTGCCAACGCGGGTTGGAGCACTTCTGTTGAAGATGTTGGTGAAACGGCTTGGGGCTGATGGATTGGAATTTTAATTTGAAAAGTAGTTCCCGTCTCTGGAGCCGAGATACAGCCGAATTGTCCACCGTGTTTATTCACGACAATTTGATAGCTAATTGATAGCCCCAGTCCTGTTCCTTTGCCCGCTGGTTTTGTCGTAAAAATGGATTGAAAATATCCTTTCTGACCTGTTCGGTCATGCCCGGCCCGTTGTCTGAAATTTGGATAAGGACACAATCGTAATCAACCACCTCTGTTTGAATTTTGATCGTTGGTAATTGCGGGAGATCATTTGGGGTTTGAGAAGCGCCGTCTGATTCTGAAGCGGTTAATTTAGAGCTTCCCTCTAGGGCATCGATCGCATTGCTGATCACATTCATGAATACCTGATTAAGCTGTCCGGCGTAGCAGTCTACATCTGGGATCTGACCGTAAACTTTCTCTAGCTGAATACCGGAACGATCGGGTTTTGGTTTGATCCGATTGTGCAGAATCAGGAGGGTGCTGTCGATTCCTTCGTGAATGTTGACGGGTTTCTTTTCTGCCTCATCAACCCGCGAGAAGGTTCTCAACGACAATACAAGCTGACGGATTCGCTCTGTGCCAATTCGCATGGAAGACAGCATTTTAGGCAAATCTTCTTTGAGAAACCCTAAATCGCTTGCTTCAATCTCTTCTTGAATCTCGAGAATTGGTTTGGGGTAGGACTGTTGATACAGTTGCAGCAGCTTCAGCAAATCATTTGTGTATTGGCTGGTGTGGCTCAGGTTGCCATGAATGAAGTTGATTGGATTGTTAATTTCGTGGGCAATACTGGCAACCAGTTGTCCTAAGCTGGACATTTTCTCCGTTTGAATCAGTTGAATCTGGGCCTGTTGCAGTTGATACAACGCAGCTTCTAATTCTCGATTAGCGGCTTCCAGTTCTGCTGGTTTGGGTAATGCTAACGCTTGCGGAATAAGGGGAATCAATTCTAGGGCGGTGACAACGGAAATGACTGCGGTGAATGCTTTGATCAGTCCGGCGGTCCAATAGTTTGGGTGCCATAGCGTCCAGATATCCATGATGTGCCCGGTACCGCAGGCAAGAATAAAGGCTCCAAACATGCAGAAGATCCAGTTGAAGGGAATATCTCTGCGTTTGGAGATGAAGTACAGCAGTGTCAGTGGGATAGAGAAGTAGGCAAGGGCGATCGCTCCATCGGAAACTACATGCAGCCACACCAGTTGAGGTTTCCACAAATAGCAGTGTCCGTGGGGAATAAATCCCTGCGAATCTAAGAAACTTCTGAGTGATTCCAACATGACAACTCCTATGATTTAAGGCGGAGGATGCGCACCGCAGTGAACAGAGGCAACGTAATCCAAACTTGAACAGTTTTGACCTGTAGAATTCCCTAAATGGTCTTCATCAAATCACAATAGGCAAGTTTGGGAATAATCTTTGTTGGGAGAGTGACAGATCACCGATAATGGCCTTCCAGACGAAGCACGTGTGAAACGGCGGACGGTAGTGATTGGGTTGAAAACAATGGGTGGTTTCGTTTTCAAAGTAATGGCTCTATCAACTGTTTTGGCAATCGCCATCAAATATGGGGGCCAACCCTGCCCATTGCGGCCACACCAACGAATGCAATCGTTGCAGTTTGTCTGCCTAGCACCATCATGGCGATTATTTTTGGTTGGCGGTGGTGGAAGGTGAGGGGGTGAGGGGTGAAGGGGTGAGGAGTGAGGAGTGAGGGGTGAGGAGTGAAGAGTTTTCAGTTTTGAGGTGAGGGATGGGATGGGAAGCCGTTGGAAAGAGGGGTTGAACGAATGAAATTGGGGCATTGGGTTGGACTTTTGGCATTGGCGGCATCCCTCTACATCCTTTGGGAAATCCGTCAAATTCTGTTACTGGTCTTTGCTGCTGTTGTACTGGCAAACAGCTTGAATTTGCTGGCCCAGTGGCTTCAAAAAAGGCTTGCGGCGATCGGGAGCTGTTTTGCTCTCTGTTCTTTTTATGCTGCTGGTTACGGTCATTTTTGTTTGGCTGATTGTGCCCCCTTCACGCGCCAGTTTCAAGAACTGTTTGTACTGTTGCCAAAGGGTACTGACCAGCTTAATAACCAGATGGAACAATGGATCAACCGCATTCCTAGTCAATTCAAACCCTATGTGCCCAGTGTTGATAACCTGATTCAGCAGGCTCAGCCGTTTGTGAATCGGTTGTTAAGCAGTTCGGTTGCCTTCTTCTCAACTTCCTTGGGAGGCATCCTGAATTTTCTGTTGATTATTGTGTGGGGACTGATGCTGCTGGTGAACCCACTTGCTTATCGGCAGGGCTTTATTCGGATATTTCCGTCCTTTTACCGCCGCCGCATTGATACCATTTTGCTGGAATGTGAAGTTGCGCTGGGACGGTGGATTATCGGTGCGCTGATCAGCATGGGCGTTGTTGCCGTTTTCAGCACGATCGGCCTAATTATCATCGGCGTTCCAGCCGCACTGGCGCAGGGAATTTTATCGGGATTGCTTAACTTCATTCCCAATATTGGACCGACATTTAGTGTGGTCCCACCCATGCTCATCTCCCTACTGGATCCCCACACGCCTTTCCTAAAAGCCCTGCTTGTCCTCGGCCTACATTTTGATTCAACAGTTGGAGAGCAATTTGCTCACCCCTTATGTAATGGCTCAGCAGGTTTCCCTACTGCCTGCTTTAACGCTGCTAGGGCAGGTTATTTTTGCCACTATTTTTGGCTTTATGGGGCTGTTGCTGGCGATTCCGCTGATGGTTGTTTGTCAGATTTGGTTTCGACGGGTGTTTGTTGAAGATGTGATGGATCACTGGGGAGGAAAGACTGGCTCAGAACCTGCGTTGGCAACGGTTGCCTCTGGGGATGAACCTTCTTCCACTCCACCCATCATTGCCGAAGTTGTGATTCGATCTTCTAGTGAAGATGAGGTGTTAGAAGAGAAGGATGAAGGTGGGGAGCGTGAAGAGATTGAGGGCTGAATTAGATAAAAGGCTCGATCTTCAGCGTGGAGGTTAGAGCCTCAATCCGTTGGAGATTACGAAATTGTTTCTGAAGTGTCTATCACGCTTGATACAGTAGTCTGTGCAGCAATTTGAGCGATCGCCCTACAAAGTTAGGACAATGGACATCACCAAACCTTTACAGTAGTGGCGGTTGATCCCCTGACCCCTGACTCCTGACTCCTGATACCTGTCCCCTGCTATATGCCTAAACTCCAAGCACTAATTTTTGATGTTGACGGAACTCTTGCCGATACGGAACGGGATGGCCATCGGGTCGCGTTTAATCAGGCGTTTGCTGATGCGGGGCTTGATTGGAACTGGTCCGTTGAGCTTTACCAGAAATTGTTGGCGATCGCGGGTGGGAAAGAGCGCATTCAAGCCTACATGAAACGCTTCTGTCCGGATTTTGAGCCGCCAACGGCGCTTAAAGAGTGGGTTGCCAGTTTGCATCGAGCAAAAACAACGTATTATCAACAGCTAATTGCAACGGGGAAAATTCCCCTGCGTCCTGGAGTGAAGCGGTTGATTGAAGAAGCACGTAAACAGGGGGTACGGTTGGCGATCGCGACAACAAGCACCCCTTCCAACGTGACGGCTTTGTTGGAAGCAACGCTTTCACCGGATAGCCCTTCGTGGTTTGAGGTGATTGCGGCGGGGATATGGTCCCTCAAAAAACCAGCTCCAGATATTTACTTCTATGCGCTGCAAGCGATGAACCTTGAGCCGGAATACTGTCTGGCGTTTGAAGATTCCTATCAGGGATTGAAAGCCGCTACCCTAGCCGAAATTAAGACCGTCATCACATTCAGTGGGTATACCCAGCAGGATGATTTTTCTGGGGCGGCACTTGTCCTGAATCATTTGGGCGAGCCTGACCTGCCGTTTGAAGCGGTTGCAGGAGCGATCGAGGGAGCTACCTACTTTAATCTTTCACTCGCTCGTTATCTTCTGGAACCGGATGATTCACGTTGTCTCGCTTAAACATTCCTGTGTTTACAGATTCGGGCTTCGTTACCAAACCTTCTCCGGGGACTTCCCCCAGTCCCCCGCTATGTGGGGTCCTAACTCCCCCGAATAAGAGGTCTGGGGTAATTTGCACCATCTGATTTTGGTAACGTCGTAGAACACAGCGGCCTGTGCAATGCGAAGCGCTCTATGCTTCTCACCATCAACCTGATTTGGGGGAGGTTGGGGCATCCCCAAGGCTTGATTCCACTCTGTGCTTCATGTAGAAGCTTCCTTGTACAATAAGCAAGGTCAGGAACTGAATCTGACTTACCAGGAACAATGGATTTACCGCTGATTGTCAGGAGGATTGCTGTGAAGGAAATTTTAATCAGCTTTGGAATCATGGTTGCTTGTTTCCTGCTGCTAATCGTTTCGCAGATCAGCGGTAGCAGAAATAAAGCAATTGCAGGTGAACTACAACAAACGAGTGGTCTAGAAAAACCATCAATTGAAGTGGTTGCTGTTCAGGAACCTTCGCTTACCGCTTCAACCCTGGTGGCAGATGCCACTACTGCCCCAAACGACCCTAAAGCAGGAGAAAAAGCTGTCGTTACAACGCCGTCTGGTCTGAAATACACCGATCTCGTAGAAGGTACCGGAGCGTCTCCTCAAACAGGCCAGAATGTTGTGGTCCATTACACGGGAACGTTAGAAGATGGGACGAAGTTTGATAGTTCCCGCGATCGCAACCAGCCGTTCCAATTCAAAATTGGTGTTGGTCAAGTGATTAAAGGTTGGGATGAAGGCGTTAGCACGATGAAGGTCGGAGGCCGCCGCCAGCTCATTATTCCTCCCGATCTTGGCTATGGTGCACGCGGAATTGGCCCCATTCCACCAAACTCCACGCTGCTGTTTGATGTGGAACTGCTGAAAATTAGCTAGTTCTCTAAAGCGGAATTACTTTTTGATCTAAGCCCTTGCTGAGTTAATCAGTGAGGGCTTGTTGTTGGCGGACAAGAATGGGAAATAGGGCTGTTTTATAGCTACTGCCATATTAATTAGGACAATCAGCTTAAAGAATGAGCTAAACATAAGGCTTCTATCCCTGACACCTGACACCTGACACCTACCACCTGCCACAGCAGGCTACATCCGGTTTGGGGAGGCCAAATTGCGAAACTGGGTGAATTGCGATTCAAACAGCAGCTTCACGGTTCCGGTTGGGCCGTTCCGGTGTTTGGAGATAATTACTTCGGCAATGCCTCGATCGGGCGTGTCGGGATTGTAGTATTCGTCGCGATATAGCATCATAATCAGGTCCGCGTCTTGCTCGATCGCGCCCGATTCCCTCAAATCAGACATCATTGGGCGCTTGTTCGTCCGTGACTCCACACTACGGCTGAGCTGAGACAGGGCAATCACCGGAACGCTCAGCTCCCGCGCCAAGCTTTTGAGTGCCCGTGTCACCTTCGACAGTTCCTGCACCCGGTTATCGCCGCCGCCTTCCATCAACTGCAAATAATCCAGCATAACCAACCCCAAAGCCCCCTGCTCTGCCTGGAGTCGTCGCGCTTTGGACCGCATTTCCGTAATGCTGATGTTGGGCGTGTCATCAATAAAAACGGGAAGCTGGGAAAGGGTACTGATGGCGTGTCCCAATGGTTCCCACTCGTTTTGGCTAATCCGACCAGCGCGTAAACGTCCGCTTTCGATCCGAACTTCGCTGGCTAGAAGACGCTGAACCAATTGCTCCTTCGACATTTCCAGGCTAAATACGGCCACTGGTAGCTTATGAAAGGCTGCAATATTGCGGGCGATGTTCAACACAAAGCTGGTCTTTCCCATGGACGGTCTACCCGCCACAATAATCAGGTCCGATCGCTGAAAGCCCTGCGTCATCGCATCGAGGTCGTAATAGCCACAGGATAGCCCTGGCAAAACCATTCCCAGCGATCGACTCTCAATGTCGGAGAACGTATGGGTCAGAATATCCGCTGTTGCCATCAACCCCTGCTGCGGGCGATCTTGGGTGACACCAAATATCTTCTGCTCTGATTGGTCAAGAACTTCGACCAGATCCAGGGAGGTATCATGACCCAGATGGGAAATTTCGTTGCCAGCGCGGATCAGCTTGCGGCGCATGTACTTATCCATCACCAGCGCGGCGTACTGGTCAATATTGACCGCGCTCACCGTTCGGTCAATCAACTGCGCCAATTTACTCTGCCCACCTACTTTCTCCAGCATGCCCCGGTCCCTGAGCCAGGTCGTGATGCTCATCAAGTCCGTAGGGCTTCCTGACTTTGCAGCAGGAGAGCGGTTCGGTAAATTTCTTGATGGGCGCTCAGGTAGAATGCCTCTGGACGAAGCAGATCCACCACACGATTAATCGCTTCCGGATCCAGTAAGATGCCACCTAAAATGGACTCTTCAGCATCAATGTTCTGAGGCGGAAGACGATCGGTATATGCCTGGAAATTAAGTTCCTGAACCATGGGAGCGCAGCAAAGAGAAAAACATTTCAGCGGTCGAGCGCTGCCCGTGCTACACTCAACCCCCAACACTATACCGTCGGTCAGGAGTTACTCAACTATATTTAGCGTTTTTATCAGAACTACCCGCTAAATGTGGAGTCACCTTCTGAACAGTTTCCCTGATTTGGCTTTTGAGTACTGTAGTACTAGTTTAGCAGGCTTAACCCAGGTTTAACAACATTAAACAAGACGGAGACATTCTGCTAGAACATCTCCGCCAATTAGATGAACATAAAGGGCGTTAAAGAGTAAATATCCTCGATGAATGTTTCGCCGTTGCAAAATATTCGGAGGGAGAAGAGTTTTTAAAGATTATTCGCCGCCTTTCGTTGGAACCACTTGAATTTCAACCGTTGCTGTAACTTCTGAGTGGAGCTTAATGTCTACCTTGTAGGGTTTCCAGCTTATGAATTTCTGGAACCGTAATAGAACGACGATCAATGTCGTGGCTGGTTGTTTCCTGGATAGCGGTTGCCACGTCCTGGTTTGTGACGGTACCAAAGATGGCGTCTTTTTCCCCAGCTTGCTTAGCAATGGTGAACCGTCCAACCGTTTCCAATGCTTTCTTTTGCACCTCTGCCTGTTGCTTCTCTTCCAGAAGGCGCTGCCGCTCTAACTCCCTGCGTCGTTCTACCTGCCGCAAAATACCAGGGGTGGTAGGAACTGCTATCCCTTGAGGAATTAAGTAGTTGCGAGCGTAGCCGGGAGCGACTTCAACCAAGTCTCCGGTCTTGCCTAATTTGCTGACATCTCGACTGAGAACTAACTGAACACGCTTCGCCATACCTTTTCCTGCAATCAGCTTAATGAGCAACGGTGGTTGACAACAGCTTCCAGGCCGTTAGGATTACTGGAATTATCAGAGTCGTACCCACAGACATACAATCCTACCGTACTAGAGGGGATGAGCGCTAGAGTTTTTGAGATAACGATCGCACCATTGGGTCATCTCCCACAGCACATGCCCAACCGCTTCCCGCGATCGATAGCCGTGATCCTCCAGCGGCAGCATAACCTGGCGCACCGTCGCCCCCAATCCCTTAAGTGCTTCGTAGAACCGCTCGGTCTGTAGGGGGTAGGTTCCAGCATTACTATCATCAGCGCCATGAATCAGCAAAAGCGGAGCCGTGATTTTTGCTGCGTGGGTGAACGGTGACATTTGAATGTAGGTATCCGTCGCTTCCCAAAAGTGCCGTTGCTCTCCCTGAAACCCAAAGGGGTTAAGGTTCGGTTGTAGGCACCGCTACGAGCAATTCCCAGACGGAACCGCTGACTGTGAGCTAAAACATTCGCCGTGGTAAATGCGCCGTAGGAATGCCCCCAATCCCCAAATGATTGGGATCTGCGACTCCCCGATCCACGGCATACGCGATCGCCGCTTCGATTCCTGCCAGCAACTGCTCAACGTAGGTATCGTTTGGCTCAGCGCTGTCCTCACCCACAATTGGCAGGCTTGGATCATCCAAAATTGCGTAGCCCTGCGTCAGCAGGAACAAAACGGAACTTCCCCAGGGACGGCTGAATGTGTTTTCAGCAATGGTGACTTGCCCCGCCAATTCCCGGTTTTTGAACTCTGCTGGGTAGACCCAAAAGAGTTGGCAGGGGACCGTCCGCTGCGAATCGTAGCCTGCAGGCAAATACAGACGGGCCGAAAGCTGTACACCGTCCGATCGCTGGTACTGCACCACCTCTTTGCGAATTCCAGCAAATTGGGGTGCCGGGTCGCGATAGTGAGTCAGGGGGTGTAGCGCTTTTCTGAACGGGAATACAGAAAATAGTTGGGTGGTTCTGTTTGGGACTGGCGATGGGTGACGACCTGTTGAGCCTCGTCATCCAGCAACGCCACAACGGATTCGAAGTAGGAGACTGACATTGCCAGAGGCGATCGGTTTGAGTGGTTGCTAAATCCAGGCGATCAAGAAACGGATAAACCCCTGATGGAGAGGCCCCCGACCGCTGAAGTATAAGCCATTTCCATCTGGAGTAAACCGCAATATGTACCTTCCCCATGAGGACCAGGAATTTGGCGTGGCATACCTGGGTCGCTATACTGGTCTTCGGTACTGCGTTCAACCAGAAGCTGGGGTGGTGTTTCCGGCTGGTTGGGGTAAATTCGCCAAATTCGCTGCTGGCGAGTGTCGTACCATCGCTCCCAAACCAGGGCGACATCCTCCCGCCCCCAACGCACCCGCCGAAAACGATCGCGCGATCGCCACAGTTCTCTGGGCTGACCTGTAAATGGTGGCTCTAGCTCCACCAAGATATCCCGATGCGGAACGTCATTGGTGGGATCGCCGTTATCGAGTGCTTCAACCCAATGGAGCGTTGCAGGTTGATCGGTGCGCCAGAAAACGCGCCTCGGTCCGACCCTGACGGCATCAAACTTGGTGGAAAGGTTATCAGCCAGGGAAGGTCTGCCAGCTCCGCAGCACCGCCCCGCTTTGGTCAAGAATCTGGATATGAATAGGGAAATGGGATGCGGGCAACTGATAGGAAAAGGGACGGTGCAATGTCGTCAATACAATGTACCGACCATCGGGTGACGGCCTTGCTTCGTCAATTAAGCAGGGCGCAACCAGTCGCGATCGCCGACCATCCAATGACACCTGCTCTAAGGTTGAGGTGATGTAGTACTCAAACAGCGCCTCATCGTATGGGTTCTGCAGCAGATTGGTGTAAGTCCGGCTGGGCGTTTTACGTCCTAGATTTTCCTGAATAATGGGTACCCGGTAGGTACCGGAGACTGAATCGGCGGATGGCCTCGATCGGCGGGAACAAATTTGCAGAGGAGCGCTTCATTCGATTGCCAGCGATAGGGCACCCCATAAGCCGCATTTAGGGTGGCGTCCGTAAGCTGACGTGGAATTCCTTCTGCTAAATCGAGTATCCACAGCTCTAGGCCATAGGGTTTGGTCAGGGTAAACGCCAGTTTTTTCCACTGGGGACCACTGGAGGTAACTGATATGCGCGTCATCGGGAAGGGGAATCTGCTTAGCGGTGTCCGTTCCGAGTGGCCGTATTTGAATACTTCGATAACCAAAATGGCGGGTCGGCCCATTGATTTTTGATTAATACGGAATCCGGCAACCGCAACCTCTGGCTCTGCTAATTCCGCGATCGAGGGCAAAAGCGGCTGATCTAGTTCGACGAGCCACTGATGATCGGGTGAGATCATCACCGCTGGTGCTGGGGGGTGTCCAGGATCTGATTAATGGGTTCCGGTGGGGATTTCCACTTAGTCAGCAGCGACAGCGATTCTTGCGGTAATTGCTCCATGAGGATCTAAAGTTCCGTCAGCGTGAGGAGTATGTGGTGAGGACTGTAAAGGTTAAATGCCAGCATAACCCAACGCTCCAAAAACACGTCACGCGGGATGAACTGCCTGAGAAACTGGTGGAAATGGCTTCGTTGCTAGATTTATGCCGGGGACTTCCCCCGGACCCCCGCGATGTGGGGTCCTAACTCCCCACACCCCCGAATAAGAGGTCTGGGATCGATCGCTACATTTCATTTGTGAGGACCAGAAGGTTTTGCAGAGGGTTAACCAATTAACGGTATCAAACCCAAGATGATAGGCTCCTCTACCCCTATTACCTACCACCTATCACTTACCACCCGTCACCTACTTCTGACCACTGCTACCTGTGCAATGCGAAGCGCTCTATGCCTCTCACTGTCAACCTCATCTGGAGGGAGTTTGGGGACGCAGCCGTCCACCAAGTTGGGGGTTTGGGGCATCCCCAAGCACAGATTCTGGCAGTATTAGCAGTCCTAAATAACTCTTGAAATAAGGGGGTTGTGAAAAAGGTTTCTCGTAGAAACCTTTTTCACAATTCAAATAGGATCGCAATAACAGGTAATTAAGTGACGAGCAAGAGCAGGCAGTAGGCCGTAGGTCAAAAAAGCTGTTTATTGCTCATCGCCCATTGCCTATTGCCTATTGCCTCTATATCGAGCGATCGAAATCTATGTAGCTAAAGCCCCAGTAAATCATCTAGCTCATTAAGCGCCTCACACTGACTAAACTGAGCAGATTCAGTTCGAGACGATGGTATGTTCCAGGGGGCGATCGACGGTTGCCTGGAACCCACCAGGTAATCATCGGCATATTTGCGAAATACGGCTTCCACGGCTGCACGGGGATTCTTCAGCCCCCATTCCGCTGCAATCAATTTCGCCTTGTCTAAAACATCCTGGCTGAGCCTTATTTTGTTGTCATACATAGCTGCGCTCCATTTATAACGGGAAATAAACCACGCACATTAGCAAACTGGGGATCACCCATCACTGCAAACAGCTTGCGTCCCTGCAGCCGTTCCGAAATTAGATGGGAGCCACCCCTGTAACCAGAAAGCGCGTGACTCTTGCCATATAGGGGTATACTGCGCCTTCACCGTTTGGAAGATGCCTTTGAACCAGGGGTCCAGGTGCTCTTCCAGCCAGGGTGCCCAGGATAGTTCGGTATCTGCGTAGGTATGGTTCGATCGGAACCCGTCCATAATTACGCTGGGGTCAGCGGTGGTACCAAGGGCATTGGTTAATCGCCGATCGAAGCTAATAGACGTTGCTAACTCGTAAGCACCGCCCCGATCCATCACGTTTTCGTCAATCACTTCTCCTTCTGCATCGACTAAGCGAGACAGCCAAGTGCCACCCCAATGTCAACGACAATGGTGTAGCCGCTTTCAGGAATTAAACCGAGGCGTTGGGCGTAGTGGTACGCTCCCATGCCCTCCCGTTCAACTTCCACCCGTTCAACGAGGACTCGGTAGTCTAAACCATTACGTTTGAATTCGTGCATCCCCAGAAGCTGTTGCCGAATCGCATCCTCATTCCTGGCTGGCTCTGGTGTAGACGCATAAACATTGAGTGAGAATTCCGTTGAACCTTCCAGCGGTTCAAGGCAGGCATAAAGATGGAGTCGAGCAACTTCAACCTTGTTTTCTACAACCGTCTGTTGCTGACGACGATACTTATAAGCCTGTGCCCCAAAGTGGTAGCGGGTGCCGTCGAGCAATTCGATGAGAGGGGATGCTTCTGAGCAACGAACGGCATCCCGCCCGAGGGGAAGCTGAAATCGAACGGAACGAATCGCTTTAGGATGACCATTGCCGTCCCAAAATTTGAGGTCATAGTTGCCCGCATCGAGTGCCAGTGTGCGGGTTGCAGGGGCAGAGGTCGTCGAATCTTTTCTAGGTTTTGCCTGTCTAGTAGCGCTTGTCATGATTCCTCTTTATACTGATGCGTATTGATCAACGAATGCAGATTAATCAGCGAGTAATATCCGTAGTGATCGTTTCAATCTGGGCTTGCCTGTTTGTACTCATTGGTCTGTGTTCATTGGTCTGTGTTCGTCGGCCTGTGTTCATCGATCTGTGTTCATCTGTCCCCAGTGATACAAGTGTACTATATCATGGGTGGGATGATTGAGATACCCCTGATGCAAATAATTTGCTCATAGGGATAAGGTATTTTTACTGCAACTAGAAATTAGTGGTCCGTCAAGAATTTTTTGAGGGAGGCAATCCCTTCAAGAAATAACCTCTACAATTCACCCTATTTGTCAAAATAAAGTTGCCAGAAAACAAAGTTGCCAGAGTACTAGGTTCAAATGAATCGAATCAGCTATTCAACGACCTGAGCCGTTAAGCTGGCGATCGTAGACCCCATTTCTGTTGATTCAATCGGCTTAGGAAGATGGACCGGAAACCCTAACCTGAATGCTCGTCCTCGTTCGATCGCATTGTTGTGGGGAAGAATAGCGACGATCGCCAGATTCTTTTGCTGGGTTTTCTCAATCTGCTGAATTTGGGTGACGAATGACGGGGCGTTTACGTCATTCAGCAGTGCCAAATCCATCAATACGATATCCAATTCGGCTTGAGATAGGGAATGGAAAGCGGCTTCAAAGTCCGTAGCGGCAATGATATTTGTAAGATAGATTTCTAGAATGGCGGAAATAGATGACGCATCTGGAGATACGATAAGCACGCGCAAATTTTCAAGACGACAATAACCGAATGGATAATCAGGTTTATGCGCTTTACCCCACACGCTCATCGATTCAACGATCGGGGTAAACGTCTGACCCTGCGGAGTCAGCGCATACTCCACTCGCGGAGGTGACTCAGGATAGGATTCTCTGTAAATTAAACCCTCTGCTTCTAACTCCCGTAGTTGTTGTGTCAAAACTTTTGCGTAATTCGTGGAATCAGCAGCTTTAATTCACTGAAACGTCTGGCATCTCGTCTTAGCCACCAAAGGATCAAACATTTCCACTTCCCGCCGATGGCTGCGATCGTCACTTCCACCGGGCAGACATACGTTCTGGCCTGGGTATCCATTTGGTAACTTTTATGGGTCTGTACTACCATGCTTGCTTATGAGAATATCACGAACAAAGCAGTTCAACGCTAAACGATGATTCGATCGTAGGGGTTCTGCTGATGATTACAGTGATACGGTTTGGTTAATTACTTGCGGCGTTGTTTGCGATTTTTTAGGAGAACTCCAATGCAAATCAGTAATTCAGTTGCATTAGTGACTGGTGCAAACGGTGGAATCGGCTCCCATTTTGTAGAAGAGTTGCTTCAATTAAACGCAGCTAAAATTTACGTTTGTGCTCGTCGAATCGAACGGCTGAATACTCTGGTTGCGCTCAGTCCCGATCGTGTTATCCCAATTGCGTTAGATGTAACCGATCCCCAATCGGTGGCCGCCGGAGCAGGGCAATGTCAGGATGTCTCTATTTTGATCAATAACGCAGGTACATCCTTAAACCAGGGAATCATTTCTGCTCCCAATCTAGACAGTGCGCGTTCAGAAATGGAGGTCAACTATTTTGGGATGGCATCTATGTGCCGTGCCTTTGCGCCCATTTTGAAGCAGCAGGGCGGCGGCGCGATCGTTAATGTGCTGTCGCTTTTGGGACGGGTAAATTTGCCTTTAGCGGTTCCTATAGCGCTTCCAAAGCAGCCGCCATATCCATGACCCAATGCGTTCGGGCGGAACTTGCCACTCAAAATACACTGGTTATTGCCGTGATGCCTGGAACGGTTGATACGGAACTGGCAAAGGAATGGCCGAATCCCAAAGTGGCTCCTGTTGAAGTTGCCAAAGCTGCTTTGCAGGCGTTACTGGACGATGTTGAAGACGTTTATCCAGGAGAGCAGGCACAGCAGGTTTCAGCGCAACTGCTGCAAGATCCTAAAGGCGCTGAGAAATACATGGCAACGTTTTTACCAGGCATGGTGCTGGCAGGTACCGACGCTTAGAATTACGGATTTGATCTTTATACAGCGATCCTATTTGGATTGTGAGAAAGGATGCCACAGGAATCCTTTCTCACACAGAATCTTGATCTCACAACTGATATGAAATCCGGTTGATCACTTACTGTAAGAATAGGCTGAAACCTTTACAGGAAAGCATTGCATCAATAACCAATTAGCCGAATTTCATATGATTTAGGAATGCTATATAAAGTTGAATCTTTGGGATGGACCTGTGGCTATTGTTCATCCCCAAAATTGCAATGTTTAACGTCCCATTTCTCAAGTGCAAAGGATGTTTCTCTAGGGTTTAAAGAACTGACAAATGAGTTCACCAGCATCGTTTGCCTGAAAGGCTACAACAGTCCCATTGCGCTGAATTTTGCGCCGATCGCGACAGTTGTAGAGTTCGACTGGACCTGCAACACCATCCACACTGATGGACGCTCGATATTCCCAGTAATTTTTGGCGCTTCTTTGAATGCTAAGAATGCAAAAGGTGCGATCGTTGAACGTTTTGCACACTGATGCTTCAGCAGGAAGCGTCGGTATGAGCAAAAATATCGTTAATAGCAGTGCGACAAGGTAGTTCAATTGCTTTCAAGTCGAGTTGATCTACAAAGCCTAGCGCTAACCAGTTGCAGGATGAATTGGAACGGCGTTTCAGTTCCTAAACTCTTGATTCACACCCGGAATCAGCAACGTCCTTCAGGAATCCACCTGGTATCGATCAGTGGTTTTGCTACAAATGTCAGCATAATCAGGTAGAAACCTTCACAGCTAAACAGATGCGCATGCTTAATACATCTTCACCAATGTAAGCGGCAATGAGGAATTGAGGGGGCCAGCACCTTTGTGTTTGTAATCAGCCCTGATTCTGTTGCTTCATCCGTCTGCCGCAGAGAAATCGAACGTTACCTGATACAGGTGCAAGAACAGGTGCGAAATAATCTGATCGCTATTTACTTAATTATTTTCATCTCGCTGTTGATCATAAGTCTGGTCATCCTAAAAGCAATGAGTTTTTCTGAAAGCAATCCGTAGTTTCTGCGAAGAAGGTTTCTCTTGGAAACCTTCTTCGCAATTCAAGTAGATGATAGAGGAAATACAAGTTACAAATGAACGAGTTCCTGTAGCTTTGTAGTTAACGTGTACAATAATTTGTCTAGTTCAACAGTTTTGAGCAGATAACTATCTGCACCAATGCTGAGCGCGTAGCTGAGATTACTCGATTTACCGAGAAGGATGATCAGGAAAAACTGCCTTTGATTGGGCTTGCGTGTAAGCTTCTGAGAAGTAGGGAATCACTGAAGGTAAGCGAGTCCATATCGCACAGAACAATGTCAAACAGTTGACTTTGAACAAGCTCCAGACCTGTGGTACTGTTTTCTACGTTTGTGACCTTAAAGTTGTCTAACAGTAACCAATTCACTAACGCTAGGCGAAGCGATTCTTCTTGTTCGATAACCAATACTCGTCTCATAATTTCTCCGTTGTAGATCATCTATGTATTGTCAGACTGCACTGCGTTTCACGTCGATCGCGCGTCGTACGGCAGAACTTGGCATTCTCGAATCCGTAGCAGAATAATGTGGACCTAAAAGGGTAAGGATGTGTGGCGTTAGCCGCCATCCTTAACAGTTTCAAAATCATTACGATTTGGTCGGGTAAGGAGGCTGCATCGCTGCAACCCCTCCCCTAAGAACCGTGCATGCAACTTTCGCTGCACACGGCTCAAGCATTCTATGAGCCATCTAAACCTTCTTCAAATGAATTTGCTGGTGGCAGTAGAGGTGAACTAGTTCCAAATTATCGTATTTGTCACTACCTCCCCTGCTTTTAGGTATTTTGTGATGTGTGTGTAACTCCTCATCATTGAGCAGCCATTCTCCACATATCAGACATTTTCCCTGTTGCCTTGTGGCTAGGATCTGTTTACCCTTGGGCAGTGCCTTTATTTCCTTACTTCTTCTAGCCTTCCAGTAGTCATTCAGCTCAGGATTGTCTGGCGAATGCGTTCCTTTTACCATGAGATGTCTTTGTATCTTTACTGAGCTTAGGTTGAGTAGCTCGTATCCGTTCTTCTTATCTCTAAGAGATCCGTATGACTGACTACCCTTCCTAATCTCAGTATTGAAATACTTATGCCGTATCCATCTGAGACTCTTATTACGGTGAGTCCTTCTTGCCCAGCGTAAGCATCTAGTAAACATCCATGCGTCTAGGCTATAGAAGACCTCCGCTGAAACTCCCGGTTTGAAGTAGTTTCCCCATCCCCGTATTTTGGGGTTGAGTGTTCTGATCACACTAGCAACATTGTGACCAACCAATCCTTTCCATACCTTTTTCAGATTATCTCTGAATTTTTGTACAGATTCTTTGCTTGGCTTTATCAAAAGCTTACGATTTGATCGTCGGTCCCTGACTTCGTAGCGCTTAACATTGAACCCTAGAAAGTCGAATCCTTCGTCTAGGCTAACAATTCGAGTTTTCTCTTCTGAGAATTGTAAACCTCTTTTGCCAACCATTCTGTTAGGATTCTTTGACACTCTTCGGCGTCTTCCTTTGATTCTGTGAATACTACAAAATCATCCGCATATCTCACCATAGCTCTTCGGCTTTGTAGCTCGAAAACATCTCTGTCTCGTCTATATCGCCATCTGATGCTGAGTGCTTCCTCCATTCCATGAAGCGCAACGTTGGCAAGCAATGGGCTGATTACACCACCTTGAGGTGTTCCACTGTTAACCAAGTGAAGTTCCCCAATTCCACATATCCTGCCTTTAACCATTGTTTGATAAGCTCCCTTGCTGGGAAATTACCAATTGTTTCTAGCAAGTATTCGTGGCTGATGTTATCAAAGGCTCCCTTTATATCTGCGTCTAAGACATATTTTCTTTTGCTTCGGGTATCACCTTTTGCAGAATTGAATATTGCCTCAATCGCGTCATGGCAGCTTCGCCCTGGTCGGAAACCGTAACTTGATCCCTCAAACTTGGATTCCCAAAAGGTTCAAGTGCATTCTTGACCATCGATTGTATTGCTCGGTCGGTCATGACTGGTATTCCTAGTGGGCGTTTTTTCCCATTTGCTTTTGGAATGTACACTCTAAGGACTGGTTGGGCTTTCCATATTTCATACTTCCTCAGATCGTCAGTAAGTTTGCCTCTAGCCTCAGAAGTCTTGATGGTAAGCTTATCCACCCCTGGAGTGTTTTTACCAGCATTTAGTTGAGTTACTCTTCTTACCGCTAGTAAACGGTTTGAATAGCTTCGCAACATCAATCGTTGAAGTGAGCGCACCCTTTGAGGTCGCTCTGTTTAGCTGCACGATAGATACGTTGTCTGAGATTAGTAACGGTTTTGTTGACCTTCTGCCAATTGACTGAAGTCCAATCCGTCCCTGTGGTTACGTTAGACATTGCTGCCTCCAAACTTTTCCCAGCAGGTTCGTAGTCTCAACCACGAACATCGTATAAAACACCTGTCTCTCGTCTGCATCCTTTCGGATTAGGTATTACCTTATCTATCGAGTTATCAGGGACTAGTCCTGTTTCCTCTTCCCTTTCGGTTGATAGCATTCGCTTCTAGAGACATCCCTTCCCTCCTACAGCAAAGCGACCCTTACGAGTCGCCTTCTGATTGATTTTTAATCTATGGACGATACTGGACTCGAACCAGTGACCCCTACCATGTCAAGGTAGTGCTCTAACCAACTGAGCTAATCGTCCATTCAGACCATATGAGGGTTACTGCGTTTCACTCCTTGCAGATATGACTAACTTAGGTCTCCCCTCTACCCCGGATGCAATGTTGGTGTCTCGCTGGTTCAGTGTGTCAACCGAACTTTCTAGGGCACCACTTTAAGATATGTTACCCACTTTGCATCAACTGGCTCGTGTCAACCACTTTCGAGTTACTTACTCCTTAACGAGGCGTAAAACGAGGATTAACTTTCGTTGACCATATTAGTCTTCCTCTTGCCCGGTTTCTCCTTGTGATTAGGTACTTCCTTAGGCTTTTATCTTCGCTTCACACGCATCCGTTTCCAGATACGCATGGAAGAAATGAGGATGGGCTTGAGACACTAGCCCAGGAGATTAAATCTCCACTGCGAAAGAGTGACTTTCGCATCGCACGGCACCACTAGAATCTTGATTTTGAAGTCATGAAATTGACTAAAAACCAGGTGGAGGACCAGGTAGTGGTTGTGTTTGAGGACTTTGTTGAGACTTGGATTTAGAACCCTGGGAAAACTCAGCAGGATACGCTCATTCTCCACCAAACCAGAGCGAACTTCCGTTTTGTCATTTGCGGTAATACCTGTTGTAATTGAGATAAATTTAGGTGGTTCGCTGTTCGTTATCACGTACACACCCTGAGTTTTGTCCTGACGAACGATCGCCGCAGTTGGCACGACCAATACCTGCTTTTTCGTTCCCCCATTAAATGTCACATCTACATTCATGCCAGACCGCAAAAGTTGTTGCGGATCCGAAAGCGAGAGCTTTATCTCAAAACTGGTCACGTTGTTTTCCACAACTGATTGGGCCGCGATTTGAATCACCTGCGCTTCGAAGGTTCTTCCAGGGTAAGCATCGGCCTGAATTGTGGCTGATTGACCAATGTGAATGCGAGCAAGGTTTGTCTCTGCCACCTAACCTTATCGCCATACTCAACGGAAAATTTTCAGTAAAAACCTTGGTAGGAAGGCTTAATTTAGCCCTTACCAAGGATGAAGTTGAGTTCATGAGCTAGATCTTAGAGAAGAGAAACCGCAATCATAAGAAGGAAAGTCCCAATTTTGTTAGGACCAAAGTACTAAAGACGCCGTGACAAACGTACCTCTAACGTTCATAAGAAAATGGTTGAAAAAATCGCACCTGCAAGCACTGGAATCAAGTAACCCTCTATTCCCAGTCCTGTAAGTGCGATGCTCAGTGAGGAAATCGCACCGAGTATTCTAAGAGTTAGCTCGCCTCATGCTCCCAGACTATCGGTGCGATTGGTTGATGTTGATAGCCTCAATCTTAAAAGGTTCCTCCAGAGGTAACTAGAGACAGAAGTCCCAAACTAACTGACAAAAAGTACTAGGCAGTGTTTTAAAACCCGCCAGCTAAGATGGAGGTAGCAGTATCTCAAGGACAAACAGTAGACTTTGGTAGCCCGAAATCCCATTTCACGCAAAGACTTAACGAATCAACAATGGCAACAACTGCAACCGCTTTTGCCGAAACCGAGTCTAAAAGGTGGACGACCCGCCAATAAGCATCGTAGAGTCATCAATGGTATTTTATGGATGGGTGCTCCTTGGCGAGACTTACCAGACCGATACGGGGCTTAGGAAACGGTATCAGGACGCTTTTATGCTTGGCGCAAACGGGGAATCTGGCAACAGATGCTGGAGTGTTTACAACAGAAAGCAGATGCAGCAGGAGCGTTTGACTGAACGCTGCATTTTGTCGATGGTAGTGTGATTCGTGCCCATCAACGCGCCGCAGGAGCAGCCCAAAGTGATGCCCAAAGCGAAGCACTGGGGTACAGCAAAGGAGGCTTTAGCACCAAGCTTCACCTGCGTTGTGAGGGTAACGGTAAGCCTGTGACGTTCTTGCTGACTGTAGGAGAACGCAACGAGTCCGTTGTGTTTGAGCCATTGATGGAGCACGGAGCAGTCAAGCGAGCAGAACGTGGACGACCCCGATTACGCCCTGACCGAGTAGCTGGAGACAAAGGGTATACTGGCTCTCCCGTTCGCGCCTACTTGCGGCGCAGAGGCATTGGTGCTGTTATTGGAGTCAGCGATCGCAGAATTGGTGAAGAACTTTCATCAAATGACAGGAATACTGCCAGATTATACGATTCATCTTCCTGGTCATTTACCCATTGATGTGACCACAACCATTTATCGCATCGTTCAGGAAGCACTGACGAATGTTCACAAACACAGTGCGGCGACGGACGTAATAATTCACCTACATTCGGATATTGGAAATCTTTATTTATCAATTTCAGACAATGGCAGAGGGTTTAACCCAAGCCAAAACACGAGTGGATTTGGTATTCAGGGAATGCGAGAACGGGCGATCGCTGAACTTCCTGTCTCAATGGCGGCTCAACCAACAACGCTGCCACCGGAACTCGCTGACCTTACCCAATGCGAACGGCAGGTTTTACGTCTGATTGCTACGGGAGCCAACAACCGCGAAATTGCCGAATCCCTTTATGTTTCAGAGCAGACTGTTAAAAATCACGTTACTAATATCTTGAGTCGATTGAATTTACGCGATCGAACTCAGGCTGCCATTTTTGCAAATGCATTTCTATCCATCCTTTGAATGGTTGCAGTTCGCTTACAAAATCAAGTTTCATGGCGATTGGTAATTAGTTCAATCAACGTATCAATCAGGCGATCGCGCTCCATTGGAATAATATCCCTGCCGTGCAGCATCTCCTGAACAATCATAAAGTGAACCAACGCACCAATAAATATTCGGGCTGTTGCTTCTGGATCACGCAAATGGAGCTTTGTGCAGGAACTAAAATAATGCCGCAACATACTAAAACTTGTCTTTTCAACGTTGCGGACAAATGCCTGAGCCAAATGGGGAAAGCGGCCTGACTCTCCGATAATTAACCGCAGGAAATTGAGAAACTGTGGATCATTAGTCCCAATGCTTAACGCGATCGTTGCCAGATTTCGTAAGACAACCTTTGGTTCTTCCTCTGCTATCTGAGCATTTTGCGGGATAAAGACGTTGTAGAATTTTTTCTGTACCATCTGCTCGATCAGAGCATTGAACAGGCCTTCTTTGTCCTGAAAGTGGCTATAAACCGTTGCCTTAGAAACCCCTGCGGTTGATGCAACCCGATCCATTGTTGTGGCAGCAAAACCCCGTTCCAGAAATTCTTTCATTGCACCTTCTAAAATGGCTTCCGCTTTTTCCGGTGACAATTCGCGTTCTGAGCTTTTGGTCTTTGGTTGTTTCATGAGTACGGACGTAGGGGTTGGGTATGGGGTATGGGGGTATGGGATACGAGGCATGGGGTAGGAGGGAAGGGTAGAAGGGTTAGAAGACAGAAAAGGTAAGAGTCAGGTGGCTAACCCCATTACCCATTACCCATTGCCCATTACCCATTGCCCATTACCCATTACCCACTGCCCATTACCCGTTACCAGTTTCCTACATCAAGCATACCTCTTGACAGACTAAACTAATCGGTTTAGTTTAAATGACATGCGGATAGACTAAACAGTTTAGTTTACATTGTCTGCAATTTACAGGATTCAATTGAGCAGGAGTTGCTTATGTTGCACGATGCGATCGCCGGTGGTTCTCCTTCATCAAAACCTCGGATTCCCCGCTGGGCTGGGTTTGCTGCCGCTGCCCTGCTGGCGACGGGTGGGATTGCGGTTTATCGGTTTCAGCAATATCAGTCTGCTCAATCGCGTGCGGCCCAAGAGTTGGCTGCCAGCATCACTGAAATCAAAACGGTCACGGCTTTGGGACGTCTGGAACCCAAGGGAGAAGTGATTAAACTCTCGGCTCCCACCTCCAGTCAGGAGAATCGGGTGGAGCGACTGCTGGTGAAGGAGGGCGATCGCATCCAGAAGGGGCAAATTATTGCGATTTTGGATAGCCGCGATCGCCTCAAGCCGCTCTGCAAGAAGCGCAGGAACAGGCGAAGGTGGCGCAAGCAAAACTGGCCATCACTCAAGCTGGAGCCAAGCAAGGACAGATTGATGCCCAACGCTCAGAGATTACCCGGTTGGAATCCGAACACCAGGGGAGATTGATGCTCAGGTTGCTACCGTTGCCCGCTTGAAATCTGCGTTGAAAAATGCAGAAACGGAATATAACCGCTATCAAGCCTTGTTTCAGCAGGGCGGAATTTCAGCCTCCGATCGGGACAGCAAACGGTTAAACCTGGAAACGGCTCAAACGAACCTGCAAGAGGCACAGGCTGTATTAACTCGACTGCGATCGACCAGTCCATCCGAACTGAGCAAAGCCAAAGCGACGTTGAATCAGATTGCAGAAGTGCGTCCCGTGGATGTGGAGGCAGACCGCGCCGAAGTCAACCGAACGATCGCAGCGATGAATCAGGCCAAGGCAAATCTGGAGCAGGCATACGTACGATCGCCGATCAATGGAGAAGTCCTGTATATCCACACTCGCTCCGGAGAAGTTGTATCCAGTGACGGAATTGCTGAAATAGGCCAGGTTGGACAAATGTACGCGATTGCCGAGGTCTATCAAAGCGATGTAAATAAAGTCCGTGTAGGGCAGCAGGTGCGCGTCACCAGTGATTCTATTCCGGGGAACTGAGTGGAGTAGTCGAGCAAATCGGTTCCCAGGTCCGCAGGCAAACGATTATCAACACTGACCCCAGCACCAACATTGATGCCAGGGTGGTTGAAGTGCACGTAGCGCTGGATAAAGCATCCAGCCAGAAAGCGGCCAAGTATACGAATCTGCAAGTCAAGGTGGTGATTGAACAATGATGAACATGATCCAACAGCTTCAACGTCGGACACCCCTTGGTTGGCTGCAACTGAGCCGCGAAAAAGTCGATTGCTGGTTGCCCTATCAGGTATTGCCTTTGCCGATGTGCTGATGTTTATGCAGCTTGGGTTTCAGAATGCTTTGTATGACAGTAACACGCGCCTGAGTCGATCGCTAAATGCCGATATTGTGTTGGTCAGCCCGCAAGCCCGCAACACGCAAAACCTGTCTACATTCTCCCGGCGACGGTTGTATCAGGCGATGGACATTGCTGGCGTGAAGTCTGCTCAAGCGCTTTATACCAACACCATTGTTTGGAAAAATCCCCAAACTCGCCATGAAGCAACCATTCAAATCATCGGGTTCAACCCAGAACAGCCCGCCTTTAACTTGCCAGAGGTTAATCAACAGCTCGATAAAATCAAACTGCCCGATACCGTCTTGCTTGATCGGGGTTCGCGTGGGGAGTACAACGCCACGATCGCCCAGGTTGACCAGGGTAAGCCAGTAACCACTGAAGTCGAAAAACGCACCATTACGATCGCGGGTTTATTCAAGCTGGGTGCGTCCTTTGGTGCAGATGGAAACGTAATGACCAGCGACCAAAACTTTCTGTTTCTGTTTCCTCGACGCGAGGCAGGCAGCATCAGTCTGGGTTTGATTTACCTGAAACCGGGCTACGACGCAAAACAGGTTGCCACCGCCCTACAATCCCATCTTCCTGATGATGTGAAGGTGCTAACTCAACAAGAATACATTCAGTTTGAGGAAGCTTACTGGAAGCGAGAAAGCCCGATCGGATTTATCTTCGGATTGGGTACGGCAATGGCATTTGTGGTTGGGGTTGTGATTGTTTATCAGGTGCTTTCCACCGATGTAAACGCCCACATGAAAGAATATGCGACGTTCAAAGCGATGGGCTATTTCAATCGCTATCTGCTGGGTGTTGTATTTGAAGAAGCCATTATTCTTGCATTTCTGGGATTTATTCCCGGATTTATTTTGCCTATAGGACTTTATCAACTGGCCGCAAAAGCGACAGCGCTTCCCATTTTTATGACCACCATACGCGCATTGATGGTGCTGATTTTAACGGTAATTATGTGCGGCATTTCAGGCACGATCGCCACCCGTAAACTTCAATCCGCTGATCCAGCAGATATGTTTTAGGTAATAGGCAATGGGCAATGGGCAATGGGTAATAGGCAATGAGCTTAGAGCTTTCAGCCTTTATCCTTCAGCCTTTATCCTTTATCCCCTCTCCCCCATCCATCATTATGAATCTAACCTCTCTTCTCCCCACTCCCCACTCCCCGCTCCCCGCTCCCCATCCCCCATCCCCCGTTATCTCCATTCACAATCTCAATCACTACTTTGGCAACGGTCAACTTCGCAAGCAGGTTCTTTTTGACATCAACCTGGAAATTAATGCAGGTGAGATCATCATCATGACTGGGCCTTCTGGTTCAGGAAAAACAACGTTGCTCACATTAGTAGGTGGGTTACGATCGGGGCAATCTGGTAGTCTTCAAATATTGGGGCAGGAACTGTGTGGGGCGAGTGCAGGAGAATTGGCGCTTGCGCGACGGCACAACGGTTACATCTTTCAGGCACACAATCTGCACAGCAGTTTGACAGCCCTGCAAAACGTTCGCATGGGTTTAGAACTGCATCCAGCTATTTCTACTAATGAGATGCAACAGCGTTCAGCCGAGATGCTAGAACTGGTTGGATTGGGAAGCCATCTCAACTATTATCCAGACAACCTATCGGGTGGACAAAAGCAGCGGGTTGCGATCGCTCGTGCGTTAGTCAGTCATCCCAAAATTGTTCTCGCAGATGAGCCAACGGCTGCACTCGATAAAAAATCGGGACGCGATGTGGTTGAGCTAATGCAGAAATTGGCAAAAGAACAAGGCTGCACCATTTTGTTGGTGACTCACGATAATCGAATTCTGGATATTGCCGATCGTATTGTGTATATGGAAGACGGCCATCTCGCAACGGATTCCAAACCACTAGCGTTGAGAGACTAAGGCTCTCAGATCCCCGACTTTTTCAAAAAGTCGGGGATCTCTTATCACCAGGGAACGCTAGGTTAGCGTCTTTTCTGCTTCCTCTATGCCGTACCGTGCAACTACCTTTAAAGCTGGTAATTTTTACCACTTGTACAATCGGGGAAACAATCGTCAGAACATCTTCTTTGAACGCGAGAATTACCTTCATTTTCTGCGATTGCTACGGAGGCATCTGCCAACTGATGACTTGGAGATTTTAGCCTATTGTTTGATGCCGAATCACTATCATCTACTGGTACATCTCAAGAGTGGCAATTTGAGCGAACGGATGAAAGCGATGTCGCTGGCATATACCAAAGGCATGAATGTCCGATATAACCGAGTTGGCGCATTATTTCAGGGACGGTTTTGCTCGATTCAGGTCGATCACGAGGCATATTTGGTTCATCTTGTCCGGTACATTCACTTGAACCCTGTGAAGGATAGATTAGTAATGCATCCAGAGGAGTGGGAGTTTTCAAGCTATCGGGAGTATGCCGGGTTGAGAAACGGAACGTTGCCGAACATGGAACAGGTGCGGACTTTAACAGGAACACAGGAAGCCTATCGAATGTTTTTGGAAGATCATTCGTTGCCTCAAGAGGCGAAGATGCGATCGTTCATGCTAGACGAGTGATGGGCTACCAGATCCCCGACTTTTTGGAAAAGTCGGGGATCTTTGTGCTAGCCACATAAGCAAGTCTCTCGTTGCTTTCCTGATTGGGATCGCGCCTCTTTTCTCACTCTATGATCAGCATCAGGGCGCGAAAGCCTGCTTGAACAAAATGACGATCTCCTGTGACTGCATCAGTTAAATTTTGTTGTTTCATGACCACAAAGGAGATGCAATTAGTTAAGCCCCAAGCTTTGTCGGAACGAGACTGGTAGAGGGTGAGTGCTTGCATCAGTAGCTCTGTATTGACGCTGACGACTTTAATATTGTCGGTACGATAGCACTGTTGAATGAATTGAACAGCACCATTGCGGTTAAATGCGCTTAAGGCGTTCCCAACGTCAGCGAAGATGGCTTCTGTAATCCAGACTTCGGAGGCAGCACGAATGCGAGGAAACAATTGTTTTGCCTGGTTGTGATAATCGTCGCGGGGATTGAGCAAGGCTTGAATAAAGGCAGTATCGAGAAACAAGCGCTCATTGCTCATGAATCTGTTTCCTGCCGTTTGGGCGCGCCGTAGAGGTAGTGATCATGTTCGGCTGACCAATCGGCAGGGGCTTCAACGGTTCCGGTGAGAGATTCCAGCACATCCCAGGCACTATCTGGTGTTTGAACATGCTTTTGCCGTAGGCTGAGAACAAAGGTAAGAACTTGCTGCTGAAGGTCATCGGGTAAGTCATTCACCTGCTCGACGATCTGCGTGATGATTGGTTTACTCATGACGGTTCTCCTCCTTACAAGGTACAGTTAATGGGAGTAAGAACTACGCATTCTCCACGTTAGGAATAGTTGCGACTGCTAATAATCGCTCATATGTTCCTTCGGCAAATCCTTTAATTTTATCTGGAGAGTCCTTTTTTACCTTGACGGAAATTTCCAAATTTTTCCAGGTTAGCCCTTGCTTAGATTGCTTCCAATAGTGAACCGCTTCAATCGCAGCACTAATTTGTCGTCTTTGAGTACCTACCTGTTTTAGAGCATCTTCAATATCCTGATCTGATGCTTCTAGCAAATTTATCGGATTCTCTATAGGCACTGTCTTTAGTCTTCTGCGAGAAGTTAATAGCTGTTGAATAGTATCAAGTCTCTCTAAAACAGTTGTTAATGAATCTGGATTATTGCCACTGCTGCTAAGGTTATCAATTCTGTAATTTAGGTTCTTTAACTTTTCGTCTAAATCACTCTTTATTCCATTAAGAATAGAAGTGATTGAATTTCTAATTGAGTCAGTAGCAAGTTGAAGTTTTTGTCGATTAGATCGGCAATACCAGCATCCCCTCCATCGGAAATTTTTGGGATAGGTTGAGCATTTTCAGACACTCTTGTTAATAATTCCATCTCGGCAATTGCTGTGCTCACCTGTTCATCGGTCATATCAAAGACCCATGCCCACATCTTTTCAATATCTAATTCTTGAGCAATTTGTAACCAGTCAGCACCATATACCAATTCATACTCAATATCATCGTCATAAGCATCTGTGCGCCGCACAATTAATGAGGTCAAATTACTCTGATGAGCTAGAAGGCTGCTTTCAATCGCTTGTCGATGTTCTAGAGAAATAGATTGTTTCCTAAACTCCGGAAGTGCAATTTGGAAAACATAAACTTGCCCATGATCAATGGGCTTTATGCCAAGATTCCTGCTAATAAGCTCACGTCGAATGTCTTGAGTCATACTTGACAAATCTCCTCAAATTACACTCGTTAAGTGATCAGCTAGCTTTTCTAGTCTCGAAATGGCAAATTGAGCCATTTCCCGATCTTGCGAACTCAACTTATCATCAAATTCTGCTTGTTGAATCGGATAGCCTTGATCCGGGCATTTAGAAATAATATTTAATCTTGGTACCCATGTATTTTCAGGAAATAATTCAATCACTTTATTTTTTGAGTTTTTAGTCAAAATATCTCGAAGAGACTCTTCCATCGAAAGATTGAAACTAGACGATCTCTGATCATACATACTTACAGCAACTCCCAAGATGGGCAGTGATTCATCTTTATAGTCCTCTACTTCTTCCACTCGCCCAATGACATACTCTAATGCCCGAATTGGATAGGGTGACAGTTGAGTAGGAATTAGAATCCCAGATGATGCCATTAGAGATATACTGTTTACTTTGCCGAAGGATGGAGGCGGATCAATAAAAATAAAATCATAATCATGATTCTTCAGCTTTTTAACTAAAATTCTATCGCTATCAACTGTCTGGATCAATTCGCTTTCCATCTTACTTAATCGTATATGAGATGGCACAACATCTAATTGAATATCCCCCATCGCTTACGATAAACTACATCGCTAAGTTTAGTTCTTGGTTCTAGCAGCAAATGAGTAATATCTTTTCTACCTGCTAATTCAACATCATTTAATGGATCAATTCCTAGTCCTGTAGATAAATTGGCTTGGGCATCAATATCGATGAGCAAAACTCGTTTACCTAATTTCGTTAGCATAGCAGCCAGATTAATGGTTAAAGTCGTTTTGCCTACTCCGCCCTTGTTGTTGAAAACCGTGATAATCATAGATTTACGTTCCTTCTTAGGAGATTGACTGATGGTTTCAGGTTGTTTACCAAATAACTTCAACATTTCTTTGCTATAGAAAGCCTGTGAAATCAAATTGGCAAATTTCCAGTGAATTTGTCGCTGGCGACTTTCTAGCACATCTCTAACCTTTAAACAGGTTGATTTACTAAGCAGTTTGTAAACCAAACCAAAGTGTTCAGCTAAGGCTAACTGAGAGTATTCAGAAATTGTGAGTACCTGTCCTTGGTAGTGGTAAAGCAGATGAAATGTATAACCATTAGTTAGAAGACCTAGAAACGCTCTAGAATGGCGCATATAGTCACTAATCTGCCAAATGCTCTGAGAGATTTTCTTGTTAGGTGCTTTCACTTCAATCACTAAATATGGCAGGTGATGCACCAATTGGTTGGGAGGATGTACTAAGAAATCTGCTTTGTTTTTACCAATTCCAACTTGAGACTTCCAATCGTCATCATGATAACCAAGAGTGTACAGGAGTGGTAACACAACTTTATGCGCGATGTCAGACTCACTACTCTCTGGTGTGATGGATTTAAGAAATTTAAGTTGATTTGGGGTATTCAACGTATTGCTTCAGAGGAGCTAAAGAACTCCCATCAGTTTAGCCACAGATAGTTAGACAGTCACTTTGTGCGAAGAATTGTTGCGAACTTCTTCTACCCATGAACTTAATCATTAGCCATTGCCTGAACCTGCTCTAACGATAACCCTAGGGTTTGGATGAAGCTCAATTTAGACCAAATGGATCAGGTTTATACTATACGAAATGTGATCCACCTGTCTTACATTTACCCGGTTATCATCCTCTAACACGATGGGGGCATGGGAAAAGCGGGACAGGCTCTAAAGCAAATTTTGGAGAAGTACGATATTAGCCAGAACAGTCTGGCTGTCGCTCTAGGTGTAGAGCGGGGCAGTGTTTACCATTGGGTTCATGAAGTGCGCGACCCTAACGCGGAAACTGTTGTCGAAATTGTTAAAGCCCTCAGAGGATTAAATCCCGCTGCAGCTGAAGAATTTGTCAAAACTTATCTGGGGGATGTTGCCAGTAGCAAAGCGAATGGCAATGAAGAACGGGATTATGAGAAATGAATCATCGCTGAATCTTAAAGAATCTCGCGTAAAGCTCAAAGTTTAATCGGCTAATGTCGATCGTTCAACGCTGAATCTTTTTATTAAACGCTTAATCTTTGAGATTCAACCCTGAATCATTGACCTTCAGCCGTTAATCTTTGAGGTTCAGCGTTAAACCTGCAACTATCAGCCGCTAATGGTTGAGATTCAGGTTTTAACCCCACTGTTTCAGCTCTGAATGATTGAGAGTCTCCCATCATACTTTGAGTTTTACCAGAGAGCCTTCAGATCCCCGACTTCTTGCCCAAACTCAACCATAGGAACCGGATATTAGCGCAGAAGCCGGGGATCTATGGGGCACACTGGATGTAAAAAACATTCAGATCCCCGACTTCCTGTCGAGACGTAGCAGTAGCAACTTCTGATTGGCAGAGAAGTCGGGGATCTTGGTCTAGGAGTCAGCCCTGGTGTTTAACTCGCTACAGGGCTTTCCCCTGCTGTTGCTTTGGGTGTTCTGCTTTTCATCGCCCGCAAGAGGGTTCCCAACTGCTCGGCAATTCCTTTCAAGCCAGGCGTCTTTTTGGCTGCGGTCTTCACATAATCGTAAACCGTCAGGCTACTGGTCATCGCCTCGCTACCTACTGCCAGCAATGTGTCGTCCACCTGTTCCGAAAGCTGATTCAACAGCATCTCAATTTCCATCAACGAGGTTGCCAACCGAAAATCATTGGAGAACCCATTCAGATCAAAACTGGCAGGCAGGATATTGCGGTTGCTCTGAGCTGCATTCAGGCTTGTTTGCACAAACGTTAAGCGCTTGTCCCCATCTTGAACAAGCGCTTGCGTTCCGTTGTATTCAGCGTAATTAGAAACGGGAGTTTTTGCTGAATGGTTGCAACCGCCTGGCGAATTTCGGTCAGATCAGCCTCCGACAGGGTTACGTTGATGTCCTGATAGGGCATAGGGGTCTCCAGGTGTAGGGAATTAATTTTTACAACCATAGAATTCCCTAACCTTCATCCCTGCAACATTCAGCCAGTGAGGCTGGGTCAGTGATGCATCAGCTCTTTGATGGGATGACCGATCACCAAGCTTCCTTGTTGATATTCCTCCAGGGTAAAGGAATCTACCTGCACCGCATCCGTTCGAGCGACCGTTGCTTCCCTTAATAAGTGGGCATCTGCCTCCGTAATGATGCCTTTCGCGATCGCGGCTTCAACCAATTGTTCGGGTTTCGCTTGAGGTAGTTGTCCGGTCTGACTGGCGGTTTTGATCGTTTTCAAGATTGCCTCTGCTTCAACGGAAAGCCGGAATGCCTGTTCTAATCGGCCGAGCGCTTCATCGGGATGGGATGGGATGTAGATGTTTGCGGTTAAACGATCGCGTTCTGCTCCAGGCGTTTGTAGGTATTGGGCAATCTGATGTCCCAGAGAATCGGAGGGCAGTGTACCGATCGGGTTCAGTCGCCACCAAGCCAACACAGGTCCGCGCAGAATCGCTCCCAAAACAGGCACAGATAAATTGCTGAGTATTCCCTCAAATGCCTGTTGCATTTGAGCAAATGCGTACTGCATGGCCCAATGGACGAGCGGTAAATCGTCCGGTTTGCGTCCTTCTGCCTCAAATCGTCGCAATGTTGCTAAGCCCAAATACATCCACGACAACACATCCGCAAATCGTCCCGTTAGCTTCTCTTGCCGCTTGAGGGAACCGCCAAAAGTAAACAGGGCAATGTCGGTGAGAACGGCAAAGGTGGCCGATGCCCAGGACAGTTTGCGGTAGTAGTGGGCGGTGGGACCGGACACGGGAGAAGGGACAAGATAGCCGCGAGACAGACTCAGCAAGGTTGCACGAACTCCGTTTCGCACGGTTAAACCAATGTGGTGCCAGAAGGCGTGGTCAAAGGCGATCGCATCATTTCGCTGAATCGCATCAATTTCCTGATAGACATAGGGATGGCAGCGAATCGCACCCTGCCCAAAAATCATTAATGTGCGGGTGAGAATGTTGGCTCCCTCAACCGTGATGGTAATGGGAAGGGCGGTGTAGATGTTAGCTAACAGGTTTCTCGGTCCTCGACAGATTCCGGAGCCACCCAAAATATCCATGCCATCGTTGACGAGTTTGCGGGCAAGTTCGGTGAAGTGATACTTGGCGATCGCAGAAGCAACCGACGGTTTCTCGCCGTTGTCTACTGCGCCGCAGGTGTAGGTACGGGCAGCTTCCATTAAATAGGTCAGTCCACCAATTTGGGCAAGGGGTTCTTCAACGCCTTCAAACCGACCGATCGCCAATCCAAACTGTCGTCGTACGGTGGTGTAGTCGCCTGTAACGCGAGCCACCAGTTTTGCAACGCCTGTGCAGGTGGCCGGAAAACTGATTCCCCGACCGGCTGCCAGGGTTTGCATTAACATCTTCCAGCCCTGACCCGCCTGTTCTGCTCCACCAATAATTTGGTCAATGGCAACGACAACATCGTGACCTTCCACAGGCGAGTTGTAGAACGGTACTCCCATCGGATCGTGACGTCGGCCTAAGATCATTCCCATTGTGTCAGCGGGAATGAGGGCACAGGTAATGCCAACGTTCTCGCCCTTACCGAGCAGGTTTTCGGGGTCGCGCAATCGAAAGGCCAGGCCGATAAGGGTAGCGATCGCGCCGAGGGTGATGTAGCGCTTGCGGAAGTTTAATCGCAGGTACAGCTTGCCGTCGTCTCTCTTAAACACCACCCCTTCGGAGGTAATACTGGCGGCATCCGATCCGGCGAGGGGTTCGGTTAGGGCGAAACAGGGAATTTCGTCGCCTCGCGCCAGTCGCGGCAGGTAATAATCTTTCTGTGCCTGGGTGCCGTAGCTGAGTAAGAGTTTTGCGGGACCGAGGGAATTGGTGACGCCAACGGTTGCAGTGTGGGTGAACGATCGGGAGGCAAGCTTCACCATGACGCTGCTGTAGGCCAGGTTGGAGAAGCCTAAGCCGCCGTATTCTTTGGGAATCATCATGCCAAAGAACCGTTCTTGCTTCAGGTAGTCCCATACGTCGGGCGGCATGTCTTTGCGGCGGTAAATTTCCCAATCGGTTGCCATCCGGCAAACTTGTTCGACGGGACCATCCAGAAATGCCTGAATGTCTGGAGGCAGGTGGGGATAGGGTTCGTTGTTGATGCGGTTGAAGTTGGGTGCGCCGGAGAAAAGCTCCCCTTCAATCCAAACGGTTCCTGCTTCGATCGCGGCTCGTTCGGTGTCGGAAATGCTGGGTAAGACGCCCAGCGCTTTAATTGCTTTAAGCAATGGGGCTGAGATGAGTCGTTGTCGAAGCAGGGGAATGTTTAGAACAAGGGCTACGATGCCGAATGGAATCCATGCCCAAAGGGGAGTGGGAACGATCGAAAGAATGGCCGTAGTATATAAAGTCCATGCCCAAATTGGAACGCCAAAGTAACTGAATGTTAGAAGGCAAATAATAAGAGTGGGAATCGCGATCGCAAATGGAAGAGAAATCATAACCTTTTCACCGAAACATAGAATGTGGCGATTTCTGTGTAAAAGTTGGAAACTTTTGAGAAATCAGAAAATTGTTACTGATGAAATGTTGGGGATGGGGTGGCTTCGTTGTTGGATCTGTGCTGAGGGACTTCCCCGGACCTCCGCTATGTGGGGAGTTAGGACCCCACGCCCCCGAATAAGAGCGCTGGGGTCGCTTGCAGAATCTAACTTTGTGGACGTCGTAGGATACAGATCCCTGCGAAACGCGAAGCGTGCTCGTACATCATCCCACCGTTAATCTGCTTCAAGGGAGGTAGGGATTAAGGAGGTGAGGAGGGTGAACGAATTAAGAATTAGGAATGAAGAATCTTGAGTTACATGTATGCGTTCAATTCTTAATTCTCAACTCTCAATTTTCAATTCCTGACCCCTGCTACCTGACCCCTACCACCTAACTCATCAAATTCTCAAACACTCCCGCTGCGCCCATGCCGCCGCCGACGCACATGGTGACGAGGCCGTAGCGAATTTTGCGTCGCTTCATTTCATGCAGTAGGGTTGCGGTGAGTTTTGCGCCGGTCATTCCTAAGGGGTGACCGAGGGCGATCGCGCCACCGTTGACGTTAACAATGTCTTCGTTGAGGCCAAGTTTTCGGATAACGGCGAGGGATTGGGCGGCAAAGGCTTCGTTGAGTTCAATCAAGCCAATGTCATCCAGGGTTAAACCGACCTGTCGGAGTACTTTTGGGACGGCAGCAACGGGACCAATTCCCATAATCTCAGAGGGTACGCCTGCAACAGAAAATCCCAAAAGTCGCCCCATTGGTTGAATGCCCAGTTGCTCAACCATTTTCTGACTCATGATAACGGTTGCAGCGGCTCCGTCGGAGGTTTGGGAAGAGTTGCCCGCTGTCACCGATCCGGCCATGCGGAAAACAGCGGGAAGTTTTGCCAGTGCTTCTAAGCTAGTGTCAGGGCGCGGTCCTCATCCACTTTGAGCACGGTTTCGGTTGTTTGTGGTTTACCGTCAACGTATAGGGTTTCTCGCACTGTTAGGGGAACAATTTCTTCCTTAAACCGACCCGCTTGAATAGCTGCAACGGCCCGCTGGTGCGATCGCAGCGCAAAGGCATCCTGGTCTTCCCGCGAAACCTGATACTGGTGCACCACATTTTCTGCGGTCAACCCCATCGTGCAGTAAGCCTGGGGTGATTCTTGAAGCAGTTCCGCATTGGGAAGTAACGATCCCCCTCCCATTGGAATCAAGCTCATGGACTCGGCTCCCCAGCAACCATCACATCCGCCTGTCCTGTTGCAATTGCCTGGGTCGCCATTGCGATCGTTTGTAATCCCGACGCGCAAAAACGGTTTACGGTGCAGCCTGCCACTGAATCGGGCAATCCTGCTCGTTGGGCAATCACCCGTCCCAAATTAAATCCCTGTTCTGCTTCTGGAAACGCACAGCCTATGATCACATCATCGATGTGGTCTGGTTCCAGGCCCTTAACGCGAGAAATGGCCTCTTTCACGGCGATCGCGCCCATATCATCCGGGCGCATGTTGCGAAGAGTGCCCCTTGGCGCTTTCCCAACCGCTGTTCGTACGCTGCTAACGATATATGCATCTTTCATCTTGGGTCTCTCCAGTTGAATTAGGTGTCAGGGGTCAGGAGTTAGGAGTTAGGAGTTAGAAGCCAAAATTGATCCAAAGCACAAACCCATAACTTTCATCCTCATCCCCATCCCTATCTCCTCCCTCTCTCGTCCCTCTCCTCAGTTCCTCAGCGGCTTCTTCGTTTTAAGCATGTGAGCGATTCGTTCCTGGGTTTTTGGTTGGTTCAAGAGTGGGATAAAGGTTTCCCGTTCCAGTTGCAGCAGATAATCTTCGTGAACCAGAGCAGGAGCGGTTAGGTCTCCGCCTGTCATCACATAAGCGAGACGCCCAGCCAGGTAGCGATCGTACTCACTGGCATAACCGCTCTGCTGAAAGATGTATGCTCCGTGCTCCAGCATGGCTCTGCCGGGACGACCTAACACTATAATGGCGTTCCCAACCGGAGGAGGAATGTACCCGGTACGAGACAGACAGAGCACTTCTTCCTTGGCAACGGCTAAACGACGATCGCCATCCATCAAAATTCGAGCGGTTGGTGGAAGGTAGCCAAATTCCTGCGCTTCGTAGGCACTGTTGGACACTTTTGCCATGGCGATCGTTTCAAACGCCGTTTGCAGGAACGGCTGAATTTGTCGAGGTGAGTCGGTCATCGCCCGTTCAGCGATTCGTTTCACCGTTCGCATAATGCCGCCTGCTCCTGGAATAAGGCCAACGCCCAACTCCACCAGTCCAATGTAAGATTCAGCAGCAGCAACCACTGTTGGACACGCCATTACCAGTTCACAGCCCCTCCCAATGCGCGGCCTTGAACAGCCGCAACAATCGGTTTTGGGAAATAGTAAATGCGCTGCAATAGCGACTGATATTGCACAATTAAGTTGGTGAGCGCCTCGAAGTTGCCCGATTGGGCCATCATGCCCATCTCTGCTAAATTTGCGCCACCGGAGAAATGGAGACTGCTGTTGCCAATTACCAATCCCTTGAAATCCTCTGTTTCCAGGAGATCAAGAACCTGCTCAAGCCCTTCGACCACCTTCAAACTGAGCGTATTACCTTTCGAACGAAATTCGTACAATACAACACCGTCCCCAGGTTTAACAGTGCCGCTTCCGCGTTTTGCCAAATCGTTCGCTGAGGATCGGTTTTGAGGCGATCGAGATCGATGTCACCCAAATCATCTCCTACAGTAGGGGCGAAAGGCCTTTCGCCCTTCCCTCCCTACCGTTCTCTGAGTAGAAACCTGATTCACCGCTTTGGTGCATGGTTTCGACCCATTCCGGTACTGGAATGTTAGCGGCCTTCATGTCTGTCAAAACCGTTTCAAATCCCAGTAAATCCCAAATCTCAAAGGGTCCCAGTTCCCAGCCAAATCCCCATCGCATTGCCTGGTCAATGTCAGCCGGGGTATCCGCAATTTCAGGAATTCGTCGAGCGCTATACCCCAACACATCCAGCATGGTTCGCCGGAAAAATCACCTGCACGACCAGAATCGTGATAGAGCGCTTTGAGGCGATCGCCCAATTTAGGCATTTTACTGATGGCTTCAATCCCATCTAAATTCAGCGGTTCTGAGACCTCATAAGTCAGCGTTTCAGAATTGACCGAAAGAATCTGTCCTGACTGCTTCTTATAAAAGCCTTGGCCTGCTTTTGCCCCCAAGGCTCCACTTGTAACCAATTTGTGCAGCACTTGGGGACGCGAAAAACCTCACGGCTTTCATCGTGGGGAATCGCTGGATAAAGATTTTTCGCAACGTACATCAGCGTATCCAATCCCACCAAATCCGCAGTGCGGAAGGTGGCTGATTTCGGACGACCGACGATCGGTCCGGTCAAGGTATCAATTTCTTCAATGGTGTATCTCCACTCTGTCCATGCCTGAATTCCTAGCATCGTCACATACATTCCAATGCGATTGGCAATGAAGTTGGGAGTATCTTTTGCGATGACAATTCCTTTGCCAAGGTAAAGGCTGCCAAACCACTGCATCTGTTTTACGATTTCAGAATCTGTATCAGCAGTCGGAATAAGTTCAAGCAACTTCAAATAGCGGGGTGGATTGAAAAAATGAGTTCCTAAAAACCGTTTGCGAAATGATTCAGAACGTCCTTGAGCAATCGCGTGAATGGGTAACCCACTCGTGTTGGTTGACACGATCGTATCCCGACGAATTGTTTCCTCTAGGCGTTGCATCAACTGTTGTTTTGTATCTAGATCTTCAACAATCGCCTCAATAACCCAATCCACATTTGAAACCCAATGAAAATGATCATCGAAGTTACCGAGAAACACACGATGAGCTACTTTCTCAGCAAAGAAAACTGGGGTGATTGTTTGAGTCCCTTCTTAAATGCCGCCTCTACTAATCCATTTTTATTACCCGTTTTGGCAGGAGATCCAGTAAATAAACCGTTAGCCCTGCGTTGGCAAGATGGGCGGCAATCTGTGTACCCATTACCCCAGCACCCAAAACAGCGGCTGTTCGGAATGGTTTAAACATCATTTAGAACCCTCCTAAGTGGTTAATCGTGGATTGAGAGACTGAGCAAAGGTCGGGCATGCAGCTTCAGGAATGGATGGATAATCCAATATGGAAATATCTTTTTCCGTTTCCCGTTCCTTTCGAGTCTCCGCGTCTTGATACAGCGCATCAATCTGGTTTGCAAAAACCATGTTTACCGTTGTCCGATCGACCCGTCCGGTAGATTTCAATAGTCCATTGTCGATGGTCAACCTGGCGCTAATGAGTTGAAACCGTTTGACGGTTGCCCAATAAGGCAGATGGCAATTTGCAGTATTAACTAATGCCTGATACAGTGCCAGAACGTATGGGTGTTTCAGCAACGCCTCGTCGGTTAGATCAAGTCCAATTTGTTGAACGTGGTGACGCAGCGCTTCCAAATTTGGAACAATCAATAGAGCACAGAACTTTCGCTCCGCACCAATCGCGATCGCTTCTGAAACCAAAGCAGACTGTTTCAATCGATTCTCAATCGGCTGGGGCGCGATGTATTTTCCGGTCGAGAGTTTGAATAGGGCTTTTTTGAGACCCGTAATTTTCAAAAATCCTTCATCGGTGAACTCACCCAGGTCGCCGGTATGAAGCCAACCCTGCGGATCAATCAGTGCCTGTGTTGCCACAGGGTTTTTGTAGTAGCCCTGCGTGATGTATGGTCCTCGAATTAAAATCTCCTTGTCCTCTGCGATCGTCACCTCCATACCCGCGATCGGCACACCCACCGTTCCAGAGCGATTGAAGGACGCCCGATTGCATGAGACAACGGCACTGGCCTGCGTTAACCCATAGCCGTGAAGAATTGGCACGCCTGCTGCCGTAAACACGTTGGCCAACTCAGCGTTTAATGCAGCACCTCCACAGATCACGTATCGCAGACGACCGCCAAATACAGCGCGCCATTTTGAGAGCACCAGCCAGTCTGCCAGTTTAAGTAGAAGTAAGTAGAGAATGTTTGGCGATCGTCCCAGTGGGTACCGTTTAGCAAGCTTCAGCGCCAGGTCAAAAATAAGCGGGGTGAGCGAACCCTGAAACCACTGCCATACTGATTTGATAAACCGGAGGAAAACAGTAAATGCAATTGAAAAGCGGAGATGCGGTAACGGAGAGATATAGTCGAAGCCCTCTAATTGGCTCTCTCTAAGTTGGCTCTCTTTATTCTGCGATCGCCACGCTCCAGGGTCTTTACTGGTTCGCTTACCGCCCTTTTCTAAAATCCTAGAATACACCTTCTCCAGCAGGAGCGGCACTGTTGTGAGGACAGTCGGTTGAACCTCCTTGAAGTGCTTGATAACTCGGTTTGGGGTTGAAAAATAGATACTGTGTCCATAGTAGATGTGCCCATAAATCATGACGCGGGCAAGAACATGATTCAGCGGCAGAAATGAAAGTACAACCTCTTGTGAACCTTTCCCTAACGTTGGAATACCAGAAAATGAGGCTAGTGCATTGCCCGAAAGATTTTCATGGGTGAGCAACACTCCCTGAAGCTGCCCCATTTCGTCAGGGACGTAGACAATTGTTGCCAGTTGATCCGCTGTAAGGGCATCTCGTAACGATGGCTCCTTGTTGTCTGACTCTTGTACTCTAATTCGAACGTCGTCTAGCGAGAAGATTTGAACCTTTGCGGAATCTGCACATTAGGATGATCCGAATGTACAGGGTGGAGAAGCATTGGAATGTCTAAGCAAATAGAGTCAGGCGCGGTATCCGTTGAGGAGCTAAGTGTGAAGGTTGTTTGAAATGCGGCTGAAAATGAGAGACGCTTCTGTTGCCAATCCTCAGGAACATCTGCAATAACGACATACTCTAAATTGGAGATAGCCCCAAGATAGGGTATTATTTGCCCCAGTAAGTCCAGATTGGAAACAATCAGTGCTCTGGCTTCACTGTGCTGCAAAACAAAAATAATATGCTCAAGGGTTTGAGTTAAATCAATCGGTACATTAACTAAGCCTGCTAATAGACATCCCATATCTGCAATGCAGAAATTGAGATCACTATGCATTAGAAACGCAACACGCTCGCCTCGCCTTAAACCCAGGCCGACTAAGCCAAGCGCAACGGCTTCAGCAGCAGATCGAAAATCTATATTTGAGAGCGGTCGCCACCCATTTTCTGTCCACTGATTAAATGCTCGCTCATTCGACGCGTTGTTACAAGCACCATCTAATAATGAAGGTAACGTACGTCCGAGAACGACGTTTCCAGAGTTTGGAGGTGCTGTATAGATTTTTTCAACCCGTAACATTTTTCGATGCGTGTTAAAGGGTATGGTTGATTTGGAAGGAGAGGGCTTTTGGTTTGAAGAAAATTGTTAGTCTTGCACCCTTTTCCTGTTCAATTTATTGGCTTAATGACGTTTGTAGAGACGCGATGGCCACGTCTCTACACATTCAAAAGCTAAAAAGTCCTCTCCCCACCAATTGATATTAAGTGCCTTAAAGCAGAGATCATTAAAGATCTCGATCTACAGCTCAAAATCATCCTAGAAATCAATGCGTTAAAGCTCACTTAATTCGGTATGTTTTAGTCCAATTTTTACTTATCAATCGATTGATAGTGTGTGCATTATCTAAACAAATCGTTTGAAAGTAGAGCACAAGACTCACCAGATAAATGAGATGCTAACTTCTGATTATTGAGTCCTGTTTAGAATGTAGTTCTCCTTTCGGTTTGATGGCAACAAGGACAGTTTATCTATATTGGAAGACTAAGCATTGTGAGTGCCACAGTCCTCAATAGCGTCACTGTTTGAGTGACAAAAGCATAGAAAATCACGGTAAAGAATCAGCCAAGTTGAATGCAGAGTAACCAATGTTCGCAGGGATGGCATTGAATTACTAAATGAGGACGCAACGCGTGCCCATCTGAACTCAATTAACTTTTGGTTGAGTAACGTTAAGTAGGAATTACTTATTGTCTGATGAGATTTCCTACGCAACCTTAGTTTAACTGATTGATAAATGTGATTGTCAGGTTTGATAACATTTCTTGAATAAAGAAATCATTAAACAACGTTTTCCGTCATGGAATTAGTGTTTCCGCATGTTTAATACGTTCTGTTCGCTGATTGCTAAAGTTTTAGCGATCGTACAGAAACGTTTAGGAAAAGTCTGTGAAAGCAAACTTCTCCTAAACGTTAATTTCAAGGAGCAGTTATTCCTTAATAAGAAAGAGAATTGTTATTCCCTAATCTAGAAGTGCTTTACGAACGGGTTCAAATATCCTCTCAGAAAGTACAAAGATTTAGCTGCTGGCAGGATGCTGCACCCTCTAAATGCCGTTCTAGCCAGTTATTGAAATCTACAAATATCCGTTGATAGTCAAGATCGAGGAAAAGGTCGTGATAATTTCCTGGATACTCGCGATATTCCTTATCGTGAAAAGTCAATTGCTGAAAAATGCCCGACTTCCCTCAGGCAGAATTACCTGATCTGCGCCGCCGTGAAGCGTCAACAGAGGAACTTTGAGATCGGATGTGTGTTTATGAATCCAATCTACGGTTGAGAAGAACTCTGTAGCCAATCGAGCACTACCGTATTCATGCCGCAGAGGATCCTGGAGGTAGATAGCACAGATGTCCGGTACTTCCGAGCACCAGTCGTTATTAAGCCCTACCTTCAGGCTAAACTGAGGCCAGATTCCTGAAAGCATCCACCCTAACGCAAGTTTGATAGGAGAGACGCATACTTTTCCAAGCGCGGGTGCTGTAATAATTAAACCTCGCAATTCATCGGGCGATCGCAAAGCATAATCCAGCGCGATCGTGCCGCCTAAACTGTGTCCCCACAGAAAGCAGGGACAGCCGGGCCGCCATCGTTGAATCTGCTGTAAGAAGGCGTACAAGTCCTCCCGAAACTCGGTCCAGCTACTAATATGACCCCGCTTTCCGGGTGAGCGCCCGTGGCCTCTCAGGTCAAAGGCATAGATTTCATAACCTTGAGGAACCAGGCATTGAACAGCAGGTTTAAACATACTGCTGTGGCCTCCCAGTCCGTGAACAGCTATAACAACGGCCTGTATTGGATTGTCGGGATGCCAGCTTTGATAGTAAAGGCTAAGCCCTCCCGCTCCTTTGAACGTTCCTTCGATTTGTTTCATCGTTATTAACCCCAAATACGTTCTGTATAGGCGCAGTCTTGACGCTTTTGGAGCTTTTAACGAGTTACAGCAGATTTCGTTTGTTTAAACCTAAATACACGCAACTTTTCATTTTTGAATACTCAACTTTCAACAGATATGTTTCCACACTCTGCTGAATCTTACGCATCTAAATTCTATGCCCTTAAAAAGTGCGTGTATGACTTTAGAAGATTAAATAAGACGATTTTGCCGAACTCCTGTCAGTCAAAAGCGATCAACGACCATTGCCATCAGTCGAAATGATCACCAATAACGGGAAATGAATGATCAGAAGTTGTAGCATCTACTTAGTATTATATAGAACTTGATTTGGCAACGGCATCTCTGTAACCACGTTCTACATCGTTATTTATATTGTAATTCAAGCCAAAAGCCCTACTGTGGCTGGTTTCGCCCATTGGGGTGAGGTTCAAAATCCTTCTACTGGAGTAGCTCTAAGTGAAATCCTTCTGTCCAAAGAGTGATTGCCTGTAGTATCACGCAAGGAATTAGCGCCAGCTTAAAGCGCTATTACAGCCAGTCGTGACGCAGTTGCTCGATCGCCTTTTCCTTTTGCTTTGCCTCTATTTCAATCCAGGGAACAAGCCGATAAAAACTCGGCATGGTAGTAATGAAATCGCTATGGTGTGGGTCATTAAACGAATCACATCCATTAGAGATATGAACCAACTGCCACTCTGGAACAGGCCAAGTACTTTGGGCAGCGGTAATCATTTCAGCCACGCTAGGGTCTTCATAAGTCGTTAAATGTTCGTGAATGACATGGTGATGAGCATCAAACACCATTGGAACTTCAGCCCTCTGACAAACCGCAAGAATCTCCTCCGCGCTATATGTATACTCATCGTTTTCTAACGTTAACCGAAGTCGAATTGCATCAGGCAAATCACGAATAACGTTGATTAATCGCTCAGCCCGATCGCCCTTTCCACCATGGATATTCATCAATGCCCAAGGCGATCTCGGCAGCCCTAACCAATCAAAAATCTGAGCATGGCTCCTGAGAATTTTGATGCTGTTTTCAATGACCTCTGGGCGATCGGAACTGAGTACAACAAATTGGTCAGGATGCAGTACCAGGCGAACACCTGAAGCGAGAGCCTCCTCGCCAACCTGCCGCATTGAATCAGCAAACTCCGCCAAAATGTCCTCACCAACAGGATCATCAGCGAAGGGAAATGTTCCAGAAATAAGTCGGTAAAGGCGAATGGAATGGGCTTTACAATAGTCGATTGCCGCTTTTAGCCGCCGCAGATTCTCGGCGTACAGGTTCCGCAGGGTTTGCTGTTGCTGGGCAGAGTCCAGTTGCAATAACCGCTTGCGCGTAATGGTACGGTAGCGCACCTCATTAGATGCGGTAATACAAACCAACCCTAGCTCAGGCACCATCGTTACACCAACGAAATATCCTAATGACGACAAATTTGAGGTTTTAGACAGAAGACTAAAGATTGAAAACTTAAAGCGCATTAACTGTCACCTAAAATTTTCAATCCCCAGTCTTTGATCTAAAATCTCAATCCAAAACCTTACTTCAACGGGTCATGTCCCCAGTTCATTAATGAATACCGCCAACGAGTATGTTCGACATCACCGGAAGGACGCTGAGCAGAATGGCGGTGGACATAGCTGATAACCCGGTGCATTTGGTGCACATCATTATCTGTGTAGTCTGCTTTTTTCTTTTGGAGCAGTTCCACAATTTGCTTTCCTGATTGATGACCGATCGCCTCAGACTCTCCGTCCTTCTTCTGCCCTACCTGCTGCGATTCATCTGTTTTCAGCCAGGATTCTAGCTCCTTCGGCGTCATATTAATCGCCTGCTTAAATTCATGGATTATAGAGTCCTTATCGTCTGCCATTCCTAGTCCTCCTTCACTTTCTTCAGCGACTCTGGTTTGTGGGCAGCTTCCTTTCCAGTTTTGTCGCTTTCGACCAGGTATTCCGGGTTGTCCTTTGATGCTGCAACGTGATGGCCCTTTATGTCGGTTGGTTCAGTCAGCTTCTTCTCAACTTCACCTTTAACCTTCCCTTGGGAGCTTTTCCATTCAACTTTGTCACCTTTCTTGAATTGGTCTGCCAAAATGGTTCTCCTTATTTTCTAAACTCTTCTTTACAAAAACTAGTTAACTTGGCGCAAGGTTAACCTCTGTCCTACGGAGCGGTTCTTGCGGCACGAAAATTACGCTTGCTATGTCGCTGGGTAGAAGGCCATTTACCTTCGTTCTTGTTTGAATCCTTTGCTAGGAGGACGAATGATGTTATCGCCTTCCATCTGTTGATGGGTGGATTTTGAAGCGATCGTCTGTAACCTGAGATATAAGACTTACCTAACTGCTTCAACCATGCAATTTCTAAAGATTTGTCCTATAACATTCCTCACCTTTTGACAGGTTCCACAGGCCTACTATCGCTTGCAGCTATTCCTGCCATTTCACAAACTGTCAACCAACTACCAACCAACGTTTACACCGCTCCCGATGGGAGTGTTGTCATCACATCACCGGCAGGCACCACAACGGTTACTTCAGGTGGCGGTGTACCAGTAAATTCCTCTGCTACTCAGCCTGGAACAACGCCTACAGGTGTTTTAGGCGGCTCGACAAATGCTGTTCCTACAACACCTCCGGCGAGTGCAGGGGTTCCTGTAAGGCCCCTTAACCAATCCAGCGTAACCCTTTCCAACTCGACCAATAACAGCTTAAACGGTGGCTTAAGTGCACCCGGGAATATTATTGTTTTGCCGGGTAGTTCAACAGTTACAGGCGGAACCGGAGTCCAAACTTCGAATACTGGTTCTACCGCAACCGGTGCCACTTCTACTGTAAGAGGCACCGGAACCGGCACCGGGACTAGCGGAGGAACGACCGCAACGGGAGCAGGCACCGGAACTGGCGGAGGAACGACGATCGCGCCCTCTCCATTGCGGTTTAACTACGGCGTGAATCCCATTGATGGAGGAGTAAACCCAAGCAATCCCGTGCCATCACAGCAGTCCACTGGAACAACAACGCCCAACAATACGGCTCCTCTTCAGTTTGGAGGGCAGTTTGGAGGAAGCACAACTCCAACGAACCCTACCCCTCTCAATTGCCTGCCGCAACGAGTAATCCTGGCAACACTGCTCCCTTACGCTTTGGTGGTGGTACAGCGCCAACGGTTCCCACTCCACAGCAGTAATAGAGCTAACGAACGAAACCAATGATTAACGAAACCTTATTCTGGATTTCAGGAAAGCTCCTTAACATCCAGAATAGGGTTTCGCAGGCTTTAAAGAATTTAGTTAGTATAACCTTAATACATCTGATTTGCAGAAGGGGTGAGGGGGCCGATTTGGTGGTTTTAAATTAACGGTCCTTACTTTACGTCGCTGATATTGTGGAACAAATCAGAATTAGTCAAAGTCAGCTTAGGGTAACTGCTTAACATTCCTGGTGCTCATGACATTTGGAAGTGCACACAAGAGGTCGGATTTTGGCTTTGGGTAAGGTATTCAAGAAAAGAGCTTGCAGCTCAATTAGCGTTATTTACTGGTCACGTTCGTGAATAAACAATATTTGATGCCATTTAATTCACGCTCCATAATTAGGGCATTCTGTTAGCCATGTCTCAATTACGTGTCTATAGCCGAGTTAATTCTTTTTAGAAAACAGGAGATGAAGTAAAGAATAAGTAGATACACAGAGAAAATTTGTGGTTGTGAACCTAGGCTAATAAAATCTGACCAGACCTTAGAGTTCTAGACATCTGTAGAAGTCTGTGTAAGGGTATTCATAGATTCCAGGGATTCGATTAGACGTATTCCAACTGTTCCTTTATGTCCAGACCCTTCGATAAATACAATTACACAATACGATTGCACCAATGACCCCTAATTCCCTGGTTCCTGTAATTCTGGCTGGCGGTAAGGGAGAGCGCTTCTGGCCCCTAAGTCGGAAGCATCGTCCAAAGCAATTCCTTAGCTTAGATGGAAGCGGAAGAAGTTTGTTGCAGGCTACCGCCGATCGTCTTCTACCAATGTCAGGAGGGTGGCAAAAGCTATGGGTGATAACAGCCTCCCACCTTGCGGACGGTGTGCGAGAGCAATTGCCGGAGTTGCCAGAGGAAAACCTGTTGGTAGAACCGGAGGGACGGGACACAGCACCTGCGGTCATTTGGAGTACCTTGAAATTGCCCAACGTTACGGTAGGGACACCGTTGTAGGGTTCTTCCCGTCGGACCACTGGATTGCTGAGGAAGAAACATTTCAGGCGACGCTGGGGGCAGCCGCAGAGTTGGCTTCTCAACAGGCTGCGATCGTTACTCTGGGAATTGAGCCAACCTTCCCTCTACAGGTTATGGCTACATCAAACAGGGGGAAAAGGTCGGCTCTTTTGGCACTGCTCCTGGTGGTCATTCTTCAAGTTATTTGGCCTATCAGGTCGATCGCTTCACGGAGAAGCCCGATCGCGTGACTGCTACTCAATTTCTGATGAGCGGGAGCTTTAGCTGGAATAGCGGGATGTTTGTCTTTCGGGCAGGGGTGGCGCTAGATGAGCTACACAACTATGTTCCCGATATTATCGGCCCATTGAAGGAAAAGGGCGTTTCTGTCTATCCCACTCTCCCCAAAAAGAGCATTGACTACGCTTTGATGGAAAAACCCAGAAAGCTTATGTCTTGCCTGTTTCATTTGGTTGGGATGATTTGGGAGACTGGAATGCGATCGAGCGATTGCTGAAGGGCGATAACCCTAACGTTGAGTTGGCCCGTCACATTGGCATCGACACCAAGGGGCACTATTTTACGCAACCGATAAGGATGACCTCATTGTCACCATTGGATTAGAGGATACTGTTATTGTCCGTGATGGCAAAATTACTCTAATCGTCAAAAAGACCGAACGCAAGAAATTAAACACGTCTTAAAAGAGATACAGGCAAATCCTCAATTTAAGGATCTTCTGTAACTGCTATTTTTTGGGTTTACTGCTAGCGTTTAGGGGTAAGTGGTCACTGGTTACTGATTATTCGTCATTGGTCATGGGTCGTTTGCAAAATAGGGCACGACTGGTGGTCAGCGGCTAATGTTAATTACATACCCCTACTACCCACCACTTACCACCTAACCAATGTTTTCACGTCTTGCTCAGGCCAGTTCCCGTCAGCGGGAAATTGCTGAAGTTGTTTTGCGAAACGGTTGGGGTTATATGCGGCGGCTCCTGACAGGGGCTAAAGCCGAAGAACCTCAATTACCTCCTCCAGCGGTTCTGCGAAATATCTTTGTTGAACTGGGGCCTGTCTACGTTAAGCTGGGGCAACTGCTGAGTACCCGTCCGGACCTCCTGCCGCCAGAATACATTGCCGAACTGACAGCGCTGCAAGCAGAGGTACCCCGTTCCCTGGGAAGATGTGGAAACCGTTATTCGTGAACAGTTGCGCCATCCTTTGGAAGAGGTTTTCGCAACGCTTAACCTCAACCAGTTGCAGCCGGGTCGATCGCCCAAACCCACCGCGCTACCCTCACCAATGGTCAGGAAGTGGCTCTAAAAATTCAGCGTCCCGGAATTGAAACGATCGTTGAGCAGGATATCACCTTGATTCGCAGTCTCGCGGATCTAGTGTCTCGTACAAACTTTGGGCGCTACTACGACCTCAGGGCTTTGGCAGAAGAGTTTGCAACTGCTTTGCGGGGAGAGCTAGATTTCTTTCAAGAGGCAACGAATACAGACCAACTGCGGCGTAATCTAGCCGATAGCCGTTGGTTTGATCCAACCCGTCTAGTCATTCCTGAGATCAACTGGGAATTGACCACCGGAAAGCTCCTAGTGATGGAATGGCTGGATGGCGTTCCGCTACTATTAGCAGATTTTACGGGAGTGGGCTTTGCGGGAGACCCCAAGTTAGAACAACAGGCAATTGTTAGTCTGCTAGTACGGGCCTTTTTCAGCAAATTTATATCGATGGATTTTTCCATGCGGACCCCCATCCCGGTAACTTGTTCTATCTAAAGGATGGACGAATTGCATTATTGGATTGTGGCATGGTTGGGCGGTTGGACCCCGCACTCAGCAGGTTCTAACAGAGATGCTTTTGGCGATCGTCAATTTAGATGCCCAACGCTGCACCCAGCTCACACTGCAACTGGCAGAGTCGGTGGGCCCGTTAACCTCTCAAGGCTGGAAAATGATTACGATCGCATTTTGCGTCGCTACTTCAATGTCAGCCTGACGCATATCAACTTCAGCCAGTTATTCTACGAAATTCTACAAAAAGCACGGGCGAACCATTTACGGATTCCCGGCAATATGGGGCTTTATGCAAAGACACTGGCAAATCTGGAAGGCATTGCCCGCAAGCTTGATCCAGAATTCAACTTTTCAGATCAGGTCAAACCGTTAATGACCGACCTGTTCCGTCGGCAGTTGATTGGCGAAGCACCAATCCAGGCATTGTTGAGAACGGCGTTAGATCTGAAAACGCTGGGGCTTCAGTCTCCCCGTCAGATTGAGGTGCTCTTAGAACGGGTCACTACGGAGACGTTGCAATGGAATCTGAACATGCGAGACATGGACGGATTACGCCGCAGTGTAGACGACTCTGCTAACCGTCTCTCATTGAGTGTCCTGGTTGGGGCACTGATTATGGGTGCCGCCATCACTCTATCCCAGGGAGGAGCGGGCCTTCTATTTTGGGTCAGCGTCGTTTTATTTTTCTCTGCTAGCTTCTTTGGGCTTTGGTTGATTGTTAGCGTTTTAAGATCCGGAAGATTACGTTAGCGGCTTCAGGGAACCAATTGATGTTGATCAAGAGTAATAATTAGCTGGACTAGCAATAATTAATTGGACTAGCAGTAGTTAATTGGATTACGTAATATTTAGGTGGACTGAAACATTATGAGAAATGCATGAAGAAAAGTAAAGAGCGCTGTAAAGCTTAATCTTCACTAAGACAACACAGATTCGAATTACAGCCGCAACCATTTAGCTTAGGGCAGTTGCATCTCTGTAACTGCCCTAATTGATGCGATTACCGCTACAACTTTGTCTTTAAAGCTCATTAGAAGTTGATTACTAATGAGATTCCAATACTGAACATTGCAAACAGGGCTATTTCATTCTAAAGATTGATTTGAGTTGCTTCAAGCTGAAACCGCAACGACGTTGGGCTTGAGCCATATTGTTAAAGCCCAAGTCCCGATAGCTGCTTGACTGACAAAACTAAGAAGCTGGGAAACGGCTGATAACGGTAAATTCGCGCTTGAAGGAAGCATCCTGCTGTCGTTTGGAAGCAAGTGCAGGATGAGGGTCAGGCAGACTTGAGAGGAACTGAAAAACTTGAATTTTCCATTGGTGGGTGATAGCAAGGCGAATCCAATTCCACCCCAATTTGAGATAACTCATGCCGCGATGCCAATGGGCATCCACGTGGTGACGCTTGCCCAATGCGACCACTTGTACCCCTTGCAAGATCAGAAATAGCATGGTCAGGGCAATAACGCTGCACAATTGAGACAGCGCAAACTTGTCCCGTAGTCTGGATGCTTCGAGATTGAAGCCATTCGACTTCATGTCCAAAAAGGATTCCTCCACCTGAAACCTGAGTCGGTATTGAGCAAAGGTTTGCAAGTTCGTCGGCTCATCGCTCACAATCGTCCAGTCTTCACCACTTGGCTTGTCATGGGCAAAGGCAAGGTAAACGTTAGGGTAGGGCTTGGTTTTACCGACCGAAACCGCACTCGTGAAGTAGGCCTGTCCAGGTTGCAATTGCACCGACGACACCTGGTGCCACTGCCCCTCAAGTTGAAACTGGAAGGAGCGCTTGATGCGGATGCGAAAATGCCAACCCAGATTCTCCCTGAGATACTTCATGAGTTTGCCATCGGCAAAGCCCCGATCTGCCAACAGGACAATTGTCACCGCATCGGGCAGGAGTCTTTGCGCTTGCCGTAGTACCCTTTGAATCGTCCATAATCTCACTGTGCTGCTCGATTGTGCCACGACCCGCCATGCGACCGGGACTGTTCTACCCCGATAGACCACGCCTACCCAAACGATACAGAAACAATTCCAAACCACAGTTGTATCCAGGCTCAGATAGAGGCGTTCGCTTTGCCACTCGGACAGGGCTTGTTTAAGCAGAGCTTGATAAGCGGCAACGACATCAATTCGTCGATTCGACAACCATCGGCGAAATCGTCTCTGATGCGACTGCGCGACCTGAGCGCGACTAATCACATACACGCCAAATCTATTGAGATGCACGTTCTGGCTTTGGATCATGCCAATCATCATCCAGCAGAGTGTTTGTAAGTGACGCGCATCTTGCCATTGAATGTCACATTGACTCAAATAACGCGACAACGCATCATAAAGACGGGAAGTAGGAGTCATTGATTTTGCTGTGAGGTGTGGTAGCTTTCCAGCTTAAATCAAGCTCTGCTTCCCTCCTAGCTTGTCCTTCAGACTGCCCCTGTTTTGTCAGTCAATCAGGTCCCGATAGAGATTGAGTGCCAGATTTCGAGCAATTGCCCATATCTGAGGCAAGGGAACTATCCGGATTCTACAAGCATCCTCAGCTTGCGTCACATCTCGCACATAATGCACTTTGTTTTCCACACCCCAATATGAGCGAATTCGGTGAGCAAACTGACACGCAGTTTCACGCAACGAGGAAATGTAATAGCGTATCTCGGTTTTACCCACAATTTCATACTCTCCTTTCAGCAAGGTACGAGTAGCCCTCACGCGAATCAAGGTGCATAGTCCTGCCCAAGGACGAATATCATCAAGAGTTTGACAAATTTCAACTATTCGTTCCTCTATGCGTCCATGACCTTTGCTAAATTCTGTGTAAGTGTCTTCCACTTGAAAGTTCGCCTTGACCTCTTTGAGCAGCCCAGATTGGTTGCCTTTGAGTGCTCCTAGATAGTGATTGTGACTCTCAACAATTGAGGTGCAACTTTTTTTGGGTGTTGATCGCATCAAAAGCAAACACCACTCCATTGCAAGCGAACTGTTTGACTAACTGGGGCAACACCTTGATCTCATTGCTCTTATGCTCAACCTCGTAGGGTTCAAGAATCAAACCCCGTTCAACCAAATACACACTCACCAGTTGAATCGCTGGATGCGGCTCAGTGGTTGAATGCTCCGATACCAGTTGATAGGAGCCACGCCATCGTTTGCCATCGACAGCTACCATCTCACCCGCACGAGGACTAATCTCAAAAACTTGGCTAAACAAGCTGAATACTGTTGATAATCTACGTTGAGCAGCACTCGGCGAATCGTGCTGTAGGAGGGTAAACGTCCTTTAGCTGGGTCAAACAACCCTACTAATTCATCGTGATAAGCGTTGAGCCAATCTCCAATGGCTAGAAACCCTCGACATCCTGCTGCCACTGCTAAGGTGAACAATGCTAGACACAGGGCTTGATTGTGCCGTTGTCCGGCTCCTCGTCGGGGTCAGGCAAGTGAGCAAAAGCTTCCACAATCGCAAGGGTGCTCATGGTTGAACGGCAGTAACGGATTAAGCCTCAGCTTATCGGATTGTCTACCTCGTCTAGAATGAAATAGCCCTGTCAAAGTTTAGAATCCACAGAACAAACCCTTGAGAGTATTCCATCCCAAGAAAGCGGGAATGAATCAGAATGATTCAACTAGAAGCTATATTTCTTATACTCTACAATTCCACTCAGAAATTCTTTTCAATGCCTCCTTGGAAAGTTGGGTTAGCTCCGGAGATGTTCGTTGTTTGAAGCGATTTGTTAGAGCATACTGCATTAATCCAACATATTCACGAATGATTGTGAGCATTTGATCTTTTGTACTTAAGTAGGAAGGCGGCGGACTTGAATGGGGAATAACTGTAAATCCATACCCACGAAATAGTAGAGATGCTCTCAACATATGCGGCGCATCTGTTACCAACAAAATTTTCCGAACTCCTTGCGGACTTAGAACTGCAGCCGTAAATTGAGCGTTCTCTTCTGTCGTTCTAGAACAGCCTTCACCACTCAATGATTGACCTGGCAATCCACGATTTTTCAGACGCTCAACTATGGATTGAGCATCCATCATTCCACTTGCAAAAATTCTGGGCGATCGCCCAGAATGCCACAGCTGATCAACAATTTCAACTCGTCGGTTCTGAAAATCTGGCCCTCGGCCTAACACGACGATAGCGTCCACCAATTCTCCTTGATCTGCTGCTAATGAAAATGTCAGCCCCAATTTGTTAAAGGAACTATGAATGAAGACGTTATAATTAGATAAACCAGCAGAACTGTGGTAACAAATACAGTAAACCGACGTTGCCAACGACGAAAACTAACAAGCCAAAGCACTGCAGCCAAGGATAACAGTATTAAAATCTCCATTACAGATATTGCTAATAATTAGAAGAATGACATAGAAAACGCCTAAAATTGCACAAAATTACTCATCAATTTGCTTCAATGGAGTTGTCTCTTCAACAATCTGTTTAGGCTGTCCACTCATGTAGTATCGCTGGTAGGAAGCATGAAACCTGCTTTCATGATCCTTTGCGCCGTTTGCAATAATACCTAAAACCGAGGTGGGAGAAAGTTTAAGCCCTTCTAATGCTTGAGTTAATTCTGACCCTTCTGTCTTATCCAAAGCAACAACCATAACAATACCATCGGTTTTAGATGCAACAAGTCTTGCATCTGCAAGTCCCAAAAGCGGAGGAGTATCGTAAATTACTAAGTCGAAAGCATTCTTAAACTGATCCATAAGTAGCTGCATCTTCTGAGATGAAAGCAGTTTTGTTGGATCAGGAGGTATCTGTCCTGCTGTCAATACAAAAGGTTGTTCTCTAATGGCGATCTCTGAATGAGATGATCAACATCTAAGTTCAAGGAAATTGCATGGGTAAGTCCGTGCTCATTCTCCAACTCTAACCGTCTATGAAGCTGAGGAAGACGAAGATCTGTATCCACTAAAAGGACGCGCTGCCCTAGAGCCGCTGCTGCCTGCGCTAGGTAAATAGCAACCGTAGATTTACCCTCCCTGCTCTAGAGGAGCTAATTACTAAAGAGCGGATTTGCGTATCAGATCCTAAGAGAAGAATATTTGTATAAAGTGAGCGAAAAGCTTCCAGGAAAGGAGATGTTGAATACTGGTTTGTTACAGCTCCACTATCTAGTCCAAACTTCTGACGCATCCGTTGGACTATACCAATCATGTCTGCTACGGAAGTCAGCTTGTCCATAGAGGTTAGTCTTTCCAACTCTGGCAATTCTGAGTTGAAGGGAATTATCCCGAGAATCGGCAATTTTGTAATTTCTTTTACTTCATCAGCTGTATGAAGGACATTGCTTAGTTTTTCCAGTACTAAAGCTGCACCAACACCCAACAGTAAACCTAGAATTGCGCCTAACATTGCAGTACGCTTTACGTTAGCAGATGAGGTGACTGGATCCGTTGGCGCAGTTAGAATTTGCCAAGGGTTTTTCGCTGTCCAGCATCGATCCGCAATGCTTCTCGCTTGGTCAGAAACTGATTTAGATTGTCTGTTGCAATTTTTAGTTCTTGTTGAATGTCAGTGTATTGTCGAGAGACAACCGATAACTGCTTAACTCTTTGCCCTAAAGGTTTTCAGCCTGGGCTAGGATCTGGTTGCGAGCTTTTAGTTCTCGAATTCTGCTAGCAACCTCTCCCTGAACCCGTTGACCCTCTCGACGTAATAAAGGAAGTAAATTTTGTCTTTGATCCCGTAGTACCTGGATATTTGGAGTGTCTGAGCGAAATAAACTTGAATCTTTGGCTATATCACTTTCTACACTCAGAATTTGATTAAGAAGATTTTGGTAGCGAGTATTTTCACTGAGTGCTGAAGCGGCAGCCGATTCATTAGAAGGTTGAAATAATTGCTTATCTAATTCAATGTAGAGCGCCCGTGCTTCATTTAATTTAACTTGGGCTTCAAGACGCTGTTGTCCAATAGTACTAGTTTGCTCAGCCAACTGCTTCCCTGTAGACTCCGGGTCAATCAGGTTGTACTGCTGTCGGAAACTTTGGAGTCTGTCCTGAATGTCTTCAACTCGTTTTTGAAGCTGAGGAAGTTGAGCATTCACAAAATCGATTCCTTGGCGAACGTCCGCCAAACGCTCCTCAAGCTATAGTTCAAATAAGCTTCAGATACTCGCCTTAAAACTGCTTTGACTTTCTCAGGATTCTTATCCTGGTAGCTGACGCTTAAAATTTCGCTCCCAGGTTGAGGTTTGACGACAAGTCCTCCTGAAAGAGCATCAAAGGTAATATCTGGATATGCGGTTTGTAGTTCTTTTACAATAGGGTCAAGAACTTTAGAATCTTTAGCAGTTTAAGTTTTGTTTCGTCTACACCTTTCTCGGAATCTTGGGTTTTTCTTCTTTACTTAACTCAGATCTTGCACCAGTCTCAACAAGGGGTTGCCAAAGGAGCAAAAAGCTGAAAGAAAGGGCGTAAGAAAAATCATCGGACGGTTATGGAAACCATCGTTGAACACGCCCAAGGGCTAGTGTATAGCCTGCTTTGTCTGCTGCCTAGTGTGTACCAAAAAGCCAGCCTGAACGCTCTGTTGGGGCTATTTCTTGAAGCTCAAGGACATCCCTTGCCTCAACATACGTCGGTCAAATCTGCGAGTTCGTTGAGTCGCTTTCTCAATCATTACGGCTGGTCTACTCGTGGAGTGATTCGGACGACCCGCCAAGCTGTGTTGGGGCAAATCGACCGACATCGACCGCCTCGGGGGTGCCGCTGCGGGTGTTGCTTGACCTGACCAGTCTGCCGAAATGCGGCAAATTTTTCCATCTCAGCACCCCACTGAAGACCCCGATACGCCCGACCCGTGGGTGCGAGTGCTCAACGGCAAACGTGGCTTACACCTGGTTGTGTTGTATTTGGTGCTCGGTGAGTGGCGAGTGCCCTGGAGCTTTCGGGTCTGGCGCGGTAAGGGCGATGCCAGTCCGGTACAACTGGCGTGCAAGCTACTGGCAACGGTCCCCACCGAGTTGAGTCAAGGGCGGGTGGTGATAGTGCAGGCAGACACAGAGTTTGGCACCGTAGAGTTTCTCAATGCCGTGCGAAAGCGCTCTTGGCGAGCGGTGGTAGGGATGCGTTGCAACCGAAAAATGGTCGATGGTCGCGCTCTCAAGCAACTGTATCGCACTGGCAAGCGGGGACAGCAAGTCTATTTAGAGGGCAGCTCCTACCCGCTGACGGTCTCCTGGTTCTGGCTCAAACGCTCTCAAGGCAAGCGAGAATTGCGCTTTGTCGTCTCCACTCATCCCTACGCTGGGGTTTATCTCGTGCGCCTTGGACGCAAACGCTGGGCCATCGAGGGCTTTTTCAAAACCATCAAACATCGCTTTGGGTTACATCGCTTTGGGCAATCAACCAAACTTGGTGTCTATCGTTGGCTGATTCTGTCACTGATTGCTTATCTTTTGGTGCATTGGATTGACCAATGGTCTTTGCCACCCATTCTCGATTGGAAAGCAGCCTGTGATTTAGCCTTAGAGGTATTGTTCCCCTCGATTGTCTGGTTCCAGTTGCTCAAATCCATCCAAAGCCGTGCCAAAATTGCGACCCAACGAGGGTTTGAAGTTGTCCTCAAACCGCTGCCCAATCGGGCTTATCGAGAATGCTGCAAGATCTGAGTTTACCTATCTGTCCAGTCCTAAGTTTCCTGAATGGCAACCCTACCCCCACCGTCGCCAAGCCCAGAGCTTGCTGACTCCGTACAAATCCTATTTGCTAGAGCAATGGAACGCAGGGCAGCGTCAGACCAAGTGGTTGTTTGAGCAGATTCGGCAGCAGGGCTATGGGGGAGTTACATGACCGTGACCCGCTACACCCATCAGTTGCGCCAATTGCAGCGACAACAGCTCAGTACTCTGGAGGGACGAGGTCCTGCTCCTGCAATCGTTGACTCAAAGCAACCACCACTGACTGCCCGCCGCGCTACTTGGTTGGTATTGAACCTATCGCAGCAGCGCTCGGTTGCGGATGAACTGTTATTCACTGAGTTACAGCAGCATCCTGCTTTAGCAACTGCAATTAACTTGGCTCAGCAATTTGCTGAGTTGGTTCGACAACGGTTGCCCAAGCAGCTTGACCTTTGGTTGGAGCAAGCCAGTTGCAGCTCTATCAAACAGTTTCAGAACTTTGCTAAGAGTTTGCAGGAGGATTATGAGGCGGTCAAAGCTGGCGTAACTTTAGCAGTGAGCAATGGACAAGTGGAAAGACAAATCAATCGGCTGAAGATGCTCAAGCGTCAGATGTATGGGCGTGCTGGCTTTGATCTTCTACAAAAAGGGTAATCTTAGCCAGCTAAATAGCTTCCAGTTGATCCAGGTACTACTCCGATCCAAGATCACCAAATTCAGAAAAGAACCCGCAGTTGCATGAGAATCAGGTGCCGAAGTTAATAGAAATTGGGTGCCGAAGTTGTGAAAATACAGCAGTTGCGATGGTCTTGTTCAATCACGTTGTTCAAATATTTGCTTTGCCGCAATTCAATCTCGGCTTTTAACGCTTTACCTTGTTTTAATTCATCCATCGCGAGTGGATAGGTAGCATTTTTATTGACAGTGATTACCCGTGGAGATTGAGTGCGCTTGGCTCCCAGCATTTTGCGGAAAAATCGTGCAGCAGCTTTCCCATCTCGCTTCGTACTTAACATAAAGTTGAGTGTGTTGCCTTCAGAATCTACCGCTTGATAAAGGTATTTTCATTGTTTTCGGCTTCCTATCTGGCACTCATTGCGCATCTCGTGGGCATACCTGTTGCTGTTTTTGGCGGATGAGACGATTCATCCGACTAATAATGCCAGTGAGCAAGCGTTGCGCTGGAGTGTCATCTTTCGTAAGGTGACCAACGGATTTCGCTCAGACTGGGGAGCAGCGTTACTCGCTCAGGTGCGCTCGCTGATCAATACAGCCAAGCGTCAGGGCATTTCTGCTTTTGATCCGATTTCTCGGCCCTTACCGCTCAGCAAACCGATTGCTACTGGGTTGAGCAATTACGATTAGAGATAGTACCGTACTGTTGTAATGACTCGACAACGTTTCTCGCGCAAAGCAGACCTCAAGAAGAATGCAGTTTGATTGTGCAACAACCCTTCCCACCAGGTTTGGGTGACAAATGTGGGAATAATGACTGTTGATAGTACGCCTGGATGTTTCTCCTCAAACTTTTGGACAAACTCAACAATTGGAGCAACAATTTCTCGATAAGGGGAATTTAGAATCACTAATGGAATATCTGACTCTAAATCCTGCCATCGCTGTTGCAACCGTTCTCGATTGGTAGAGCCAGTATCGACGTGAATCGCGACAATTTCATCACCAATACTGCGGGCGTAGTCGAGTGCTTCCATCGCCCCTCGGTTAAGTTGTCCAACGATAACCACTGCTGGATGAGTAACTACTTCGGTTTTCGGTCGAGGAATGTACCCCCTAGGCGCAAAATCTTGAATGCTCAGCCGCTCTGCTACATAACGATAGTGGCGGCGGATACCCAAAAAAATAGCTACCAAAATCGGAATTGTCACAACCACCAGCCAAGCACCTAAGAGAAATTTTGTAATTACAATGACGCTTAATACGATCGTCGTTGAAGTCGCTCCTAGTCCATTAATGATGGCACTGGCATGCCAACCGGAGGTACGCTCTTTGAACCAGTGAACCACCATTCCCGCTTGCGAAAGGGTAAACGATGTAAACACACCGACAGCGTAGAGAGGAATAATTGCAGTTGTGTCTCCCTTAAAAACAACGACTAGGAGAGCTGCTAAAAGACTAAGGGCAATGATGCCATTCGAGAATACTAAGCGCTCGCCCAAGTACGAGAATTGACGGGGAACGAATCCATCCTGTGCTAACAGAGATGACAGCCTGGGAAAGTCAGCATAACTGGTATTAGCAGCTAACAGCAAAATCAGTAGGGTGGCCGTTTGAATGACGTAGTAAAACCAATGAAAAGGACTGTGATCTAGGATCTGATGACCAAGGATAGAAATAACAGTTTCTTCTTCGGAAGGGAAAATCTGGTAAATGTGGGCAAGATAGGTGATGCCCAGAAACATTGTTCCGAGCAGTGCGCCCATGTAAAGCATTGTAATGCGGGCATTTTTCCACTCAGGTGGCTTAAAAGCTAGAACTCCGTTGGAGATGGCTTCTACCCCCGTTAGTGCTGTACAACCGGCTGAAAAAGCACGCAGAATTAGGAAAACTGTCAGGGGTTTGACAGCATTGGTTACCGGGCTAGGTGTGGAAATGGGAGCCGCATGTCCCGTTATTTGTTGCAAAAGACCTGCAAGAACGAGCAGAAAGATACTAACCACAAAGGCATAAGTAGGAACCATAAAAATGCGTCCAGATTCCTTCACTCCCCTAAGGTTTGCCAGCATGATTAAGAAGATGCAGATCAAACATAGGCCAACTGAGATATTACGGAATAGCGGGACAGCAGAGGTTAAAGCGTCTATCCCCGCACAGATGCTAACAGTAACAGTCAACACATAGTCAACTAATAGCGATGCAGCGGCTACTAGGCTGGGATAAAGCCCTAGATTCTCTTTAGAAACGGTATAAGCGCCGCCGCCATTGGGATAAGCGCGAATCGTTTGTTGGTAGGACATGACTACCACTGCCAGGAGAAGGACGATCGCCAATGCGATCAGAAGGGACTTGGACAGAGCCGCTGTCCCCGCCGTAATCAGAACCAAAGGATTTCTTGAGTTGCATAAGCAACGGAGGAGAGTGCATCCGAAGAAAGGACGGCTAATCCTTCTGCATTACTTAAACGTTGTTCGTGATGAGCGCTGGTAGGTAAAGACTGACCGATAAGGATACGTTTGAGTTGCGCAACAGTAGACATAAATTACGCTGTCAGTAAGCGGGGCTAGATGAGAATTGGCTATGGCAATTTGGCAGCCATAGAATTGAATTTGAAGTTGGTTGTGCGATGACAGGCGCAATGAACAGAATGAGAAATGCTTATACCTAATCAGAATCAATTAGGAACACACTATCCGCATCCTTTGTGAGTTATTTTTCACCTATGCAGGCTATATCTCTGTGTTTAAAAGGAACAAACTCAAGATTTATATCTCGTGTTATAGGACAATGCAGTTTGTTTAGGGCTTCTATATCAGAATGTATAGGCGATTTGCAGGCCAGGGTGGTGATTCAACCGACTTCTGGCTAGCCATAGAGGGAGTCATAGCGACACAAGAAGCCCGATAATCAGCTTCCAACTGAATGCTGCATTCTAATGAATGCTTGTTTCCCAGCAGCCTTAATCCAAGTTCCCCATGCCTCCTACCTTTCGTCCTCAGAACAACGAATTGCCAAATGCTCAATCAGCGAAATTGCGCCACCTCCGCCAAGTCAGCAATCTTTGGGACAATTATCTGGGGATTCCTGGCACTCGCTTTCGAGTCGGATTAGAATCTTTAGTCGGACTGCTGCCGTTTGGAGGGGATGCCATCGGCATTATCTTGTCCAGTTACATTGTGCTGCAAGCATTGCAATTTAGGCTATCGAAGCAAGTTCTGACACGAATGATCTTTAATATCATTCTCGACGGTCTAGCAGGGTCAGTTCCAATTTTAGGGGATTTGTTTGATACAACCTGGAAAGCTAACACCCGCAACGTCAACTTATTAGAGGAGTATTTAAGTACACCAAAATCCAGTCAGCTAGTCAATCGCTGGTTCCTGCTGCTGTTGTTTGGTGGTCTCTTTCTGGCGCTGGTGACGCTCGCGGTTATGGGGGCATTGTCATTCACTTGCTCCTTCGAGCACTAAACCTTTAATGAGCCTGATTTTAACTTGTACCTCATTCTCAATTCAGAACTTAATTAGTAGAAAGATACCCATGAGCAGCCGGTACCAAACGAATATCCAAGTGCTCTGTCTTTCTAAATAATGGAGCAGCCCATAAATAGCCAGAAATGCAGAAATACTGGCAGAAATTAGACCGATTAGCAGAATCGACCACCCATCCATTCCTAGTCCCGCTTTCAGGAGCGAATGTAATTCTGCCGCTCCTGCTAAAACAACCGCTGGTAATCCAAGTAGAAATGAAAATCTGGCAGCTGTCTCCCGCTCCATTCCTAAAAAGAGACCCGCAGTTAGAGTTGAACCTGATCGCGATACACCAGGAATAAGTGCAAACGCTTGCGCAATCCCCACCCAAATGCCATCACTCTGATTTAGCTGTTCAAAGTCTCGGTCTCGTCTTCCCTTGATTTCTGCCAATGCCAGTAGCAGTGACATGGCAATAGACGCAATGCCTATTACCTTCAAGCTACGAAATGCCGAGTCGCAGGCGTTGAGCTTACTTTTCAGAAGCAGTCCTGCAATCACAATTGGGATCGTTCCTATTAGCAAGCCTGCTGCTAACCGAAATGATTTTGATTGGAAGTCCTGCTTACGGATTGCTCGAACCATGCCTCCAGTTAACTGCTGAATATCTTTCCAAAAATAAGTAATTACAGCAACCAGGCTTGCAAGCTGCATCGCGGCTGAAAAGGCGGAACCAGGGTCTTGCCAACCTAAAAGACCCGGTACTATTCGTAGGTGTGCTGTGCTACTAATGGGAAGTAGCTCCGTAATTCCCTGAACAACGCCCAGAATGAGAACCTTCCACCAGCCTAGGTTCACAAAGCCCATGTCTACATCATTAGGGCAGACTACAGCGGCAAAAAGTGAAGAATAAATCATAAAGAAAATAGAGAAATATTACACCAACACTAGCCTTCAAGCATTCCCGTTCGCCATTCTAATCTGGGTTGACTAACGCTGTGAATACGTCCTCTCGCCCTCCAATGCCTGGGAAATTGAGTGTTCGCACTCGGCTACTGGTCTCAATAATTGTTGCTGGAATCACTGCCGCGCTCCTACCATCTTGGCTACACTTGTCCACTCGATTTTTGTGCATCTGGGATACTGGAATGATTTGTTTCTTAACCTGATCCTGGATTTTGATGTTATCGGCAACGCCCGAAACGATGCAAAGAAATGCCCGACGCGAAGATACAGGACGATGGGTGATTTTGAGTCTAATTACAGCTGCCGCTTGTATTAGCATTGGGGCGATCGGCTTTTTGCTTCAAAATACAAAAGGAGCGCCAGTCAATATTCTTATCTTGCACGTAACCCTTTCAGCAATCACTATTGTTGGCTCTTGGTTACTGGTTCACACCATCTTTGCTTCCCACTATGCGCGTCTTTACTACCAGAAAGGTCGGACTTTACAAGAGTGTAAGGATGAAGGAGTTGATTTTCCGGGGAATCTAGAGCCTGACTACTGGGACTTCCTGTATTTTTCTTTTGTGATTGGCATGACTAGCCAGGTTTCGGATGTAGCTATTAGGTCTCGTTCCCTCAGACGTTTGACTTTGGTACATAGCATTCTCTCTTTTTCTTCAACACGACTCTCCTAGCAATGACTGTCAACGTTGTAGCTGGACTGATCTAATGAGAAATTTGGATTAACTGGCAATACCCGGAGCAGCGACCACACAAAAAGCTCGGTAATCAGTTTCTACTTGATTGCTGTAAGCCTGGGCATACTCTAACAACGCCTTTCGCCACTCACAGGCTTGGGCAAAACCAATCAAATCATCTGCTATAGCTGATCCCTCTCGACCACCGCTGCGGAGTTGATCCCAGGCAACGATCGCGCCCATTGTTTTCATCACCTTTTCTAAGCGTCGTAACTTACCATTCCACTGGCTTAAGTTCACCCGGTCTTGAATCGGCTGAAGCTCTCGCAGAACATAGGCTTGACCATCCATTTCTATATCTGTTAATAAGGCAGGGGTGTCCCTTGCACGCGCGTTTGGATCGCAACAACCCTTTGAGCTTCGTTGGACCACTTTGGTTGAGAAAGCTGGAGATAGGGTTGCAAAGAAGACTTGAACTCTGCTTTGAGGTCCAACAAGTAATTCCGGTTAGGAGAACCATTCCCTTCAACTAAAAGGACGTAGCGCTTCACCCCTAAGCTCCGGTGCCCGCGACACGGTGAGCGACATCTAACAGCTTAAAGAATGCTGGGTTGGGTTGTTGAGTTGCCCAGTCATTCAATAACTGGGTGACTTTGGATCGCTCTGATTTTGAAACTGCTCGAGTATGTTTCTGATCAATTCGTAACTTGCGTTTACCATTCGTCGATCTAGTTCGCTCATCTAGAAAAGCTTTACGTGCTCGGAGTTTCAAACTTGTGAGCAAGTCTTCCACTAGACCAACTGCTGTTTCTCGTTCAACTGTTCGTGCCTGTCCTTTCTGCAGGGTGTTAATATAACTGTCTAAAAAGCAGTGACACAGTGCAAGAGCTTCTGGTTCATTTACATCAAGAGAGCGGGCAGCAACCAGAACACTCGTCAAAAAACGGGCGATATCCCATGTACAGGGAGCCAATACAGCTTCATCAAAATCGTTGATGTCAAAATATACTAACCGGTTATCGCCCTTGTAACTGCCAAAGTTCTCTAGATGCAAATCGCCGCAGATCCAGACGGGTGGGGCGTTGTTTAAATTTGTGGTAGTAGGCCAATCTTCATAGAATAAATGGCAAGTCCCGCGAAAGAATGCAAAGACATTACTTTGCATCGCTTGATATTTCAACTGCAACAGGGCTGGATCTCGCCCTTGGTTAAACAGTTGAATGCGTTTAAAGATAGTGTTCATAAGCAAATCTCAGAAGGGAAAAATAATCGTTTCTTAAAGCATTTTGATTACTAGACCATAGGATAGCCACAAGATGGTGATATACAGACTCACAACCGCCACTTCATCCCAATAATCAGGCCGCTCAGGGACAATGGGAATAAGAAATAGGCAAATGCAAACGCTAACGATACGAACAAATATTTGGTATGAAGGATGACCGGTTTCATGCATTAGCTGTCTCATCATTGCCCGATGACGTCTGGTCGCTTTGAGCGTTTTCATAAGTAATTCCTGAAAGGCATTTTATCAGTATGCCCTCACGGTTTTGGCTCTATTCAATCGTGGCAGCATCCACCGGGAGAAGAATATGAATATTGAGGTGAATGAACAGTAACACCCCTCATGAATAAACGTTTAGGACTGCTGTCTAATTGAGCAATGGTTCATAGTTAGTACCACAAGTTGGTCCTATGCTGGATGTTGCTGCACTAAAACCAACACCTGCGGCTGTTCCTGAAGTTGCTTTCACTGACTGACACAGAATTGCCAGAGTGGTCGCTTCACTTTGGGCTGTTTGAGCTACCTGCACTCCTCCTGTGTGTGCTCGAAGGGTCAGTGTGTTTTTAGGATATGAAAGGTTAATCACTGCTGAGCTACTGACGCTCGCATCAATCGTATAGGTGTAATTCACACTATCAGTTTTGATGCCCAAGCCTAACAAAGAAATATCACTCGCAAACGAATTCTTCTCTAGAAAATAGGCCTGTTGAGTACGGTTCATTGACCCAACATACTGCTTAGATTCAGTTTCTTTTGCTTTGTTTGCTTGATTAAGAAAACTTGGCAAAGCGATCGCAGATAGAATTCCGATAATAATGATGACTACAAGCAATTCGATCAGAGTAAAGCCTTCAGTGGCACTCTGCCGGTTTTCACGCTGATGTTGTAGAAACTTGGCCTTAAATTCAGGCTTCATGAGAGTGGCTCCTAAGCGTAAATAGTTGTGCGAAACCACAGGGATGAACTAAACGCACAAACGCTTTAAGGCAAGGCAAAAGCCTAAGAACTGCTTGCCAGATAGTCTGAAAGAATTTATGCTTATGCTTCCTTTAGCGAAGTCTAATCGACAGGCAGATCAGACTGTTATCTACTATATTCCCCAGAAGCAGCCACTTAATTTCAGTCCTGTATGTCAAGCTCTTTTCTAAACTATTACGCACTTATTACAGTCAGGGCTATTTCATTCTAAAGATTGATTTGAGTTGCTTCAAGCTGAAACCGCAACGACGTTGGGCTTGAGCCATATTGTTAAAGCCCAAGTCCCGATAGAGATTGAGTGCCAGATTTCGAGCAATTGCCCATATCTGAGGCAAGGGAACTATCCGGATTCTACAAGCATCCTCAGCTTGCGTCACATCTCGCACATAATGCACTTTGTTTTCCACACCCCAATATGAGCGAATTCGGTGAGCAAACTGACACGCAGTTTCACGCAACGAGGAAATGTAATAGCGTATCTCGGTTTTACCCACAATTTCATACTCTCCTTTCAGCAAGGTACGAGTAGCCCTCACGCGAATCAAGGTGCATAGTCCTGCCCAAGGACGAATATCATCAAGAGTTTGACAAATTTCAACTATTCGTTCCTCTATGCGTCCATGACCTTTGCTAAATTCTGTGTAAGTGTCTTCCACTTGAAAGTTCGCCTTGACCTCTTTGAGCAGCCCAGATTGGTTGCCTTTGAGTGCTCCTAGATAGTGATTGTGACTCTCAACAATTGAGGTGCAACTTTTTTGGGTGTTGATCGCATCAAAAGCAAACACCACTCCATTGCAAGCGAACTGTTTGACTAACTGGGGCAACACCTTGATCTCATTGCTCTTATGCTCAACCTCGTAGGGTTCAAGAATCAAACCCCGTTCAACCAAATACACACTCACCAGTTGAATCGCTGGATGCGGCTCAGTGGTTGAATGCTCCGATACCAGTTGATAGGAGCCACGCCATCGTTTGCCATCGACAGCTACCATCTCACCCGCACGAGGACTAATCTCAAAAAACTTGGCTAAACAAGCTGAATACTGTTGATAATCTACGTTGAGCAGCACTCGGCGAATCGTGCTGTAGGAGGGTAAACGTCCTTTAGCTGGGTCAAACAACCCTACTAATTCATCGTGATAAGCGTTGAGCCAATCTCCAATGGCTAGAAACCCTCGACATCCTGCTGCCACTGCTAAGGTGAACAATGCTAGACACAGGGCTTGATTGTGCCGTTGTCCGGCTCCTCGTCGGGGGTCAGGCAAGTGAGCAAAAGCTTCCACAATCGCAAGGGTGCTCATGGTTGAACGGCAGTAACGGATTAAGCCTCAGCTTATCGGATTGTCTACCTCGTCTAGAATGAAATAGCCCTGCTAGAATAACCGCAAGATTTTGCCAGGTACAGCTTGCAAATAGCGGCATGTAGATTCCGATGTTGTCTCCGCCATTCGCAAAGGTAACCGCTGCCTGTTAGATGACAATGAGGATGACGGGTTAAATAGGTAAACGACAGCTACTTGGCGGGTGCGAACAGTCCGTAAATGTCGTTGTCGATTAAATTGATGCGTCACTTTTCCACATCAAAAGACATTGGAGGATCACCTATCAGGGCCCTCCAATGCCTGGAAAACTAATCGAAACATATCAAGTCAGAGTGTACATGAAAGTCCGAGAATTCGGCTTAACGCAAGCCGAAGCGGCTAATGTTGCCGAGTTTTCAGAACGCAGTGGACAGAGGATTGAAGCGGGAGACTACCAACCGAATCGAGGCAAGGTGCGCGATTGGCGCACGTGTGCTGACCCGCTAGCCGACGTGTGGGAAAGCGAGCTTGAACCGCTGCTCAAACGGGAACCTGGTCTCAAACCAATGACCCTGTTTGAGTACCTGCAAGCCCACTACCCTGGCAAGTATTTGCAGGTGTTGCGGACGTTGCAACGGCGCGTCGCAACGTGGAAGGCATTGCATGGACCCGCCCCAGAAGTCATGTTCAAGTTACGCCATGAACCAGGGATGATGGGCTTTTCCGACTTGACCGAATTGAAGGGAGTCGAGATCACCATCAACGGCAAGTCTTTCTCACATTTGATTTATCACTACCGACTGGGCTATAGCGGTTGGCAGTACGCCCAAATTGTTCAGGGTGGCGAAAGCTTCATTGCACTGTCCGAAGGGTTACAGAATGCCCTGTTTGCTTGCGGTGGCGCACCCAAGCAGCATCGCACCGATAGTTTGAGTGCCGCGTATCGCAATTTAGGCGGCGTTCGCAACAAGCCGTTGACTCGGTTGTACGATGAGTTATGCGTCCACTACCGCATGCAGCCCACTCGCAACAATACTGGGATTGCCCATGAAAATGGCTCACTTGAGTCACCGCACGGACATTTGAAAAACCGGATCAAGCAAGCTCTACTACTGCGCGGCAGTTGTGAGTTCAAAAGCATCGCCGAGTATCAAGGGGTGATCAACCAAGCGGTGGCGGGACTCAATGCTCAACACCAAGAGAAGATTGCAGTCGAAAAAGCTCACTTGCACCCCCTGCCTCAAGGACGAGTGGCAGACTACGAGGTCTTAACGGCAAAAGTGAGTTGCCATAGCACGATGGATGTGCGCTGTGTGTTGTACACGGTGCCCGCCCGTCTGATTGGACGGCAACTGGAACTGCACCTGTACCACGACCGGATAGTGGGGTATCTCCATCGCCAAGTGGTGGTCGAACTCCCTCGCCATAGACCGGATGGGAAAGGCAAACGGCGTGCCCGCTGTATTAACTATCGTCACGTTGCCCAGGGACTCAGACGTAAACCCAGAGCCTTTCTGTACTGCACCTGGCAGCAGGACTTACTGCCCGATGAGCAATGGCAACAACTATGGCAACAGATGAAAGCCCAATTTGACCTTAATAGTGCAGCAATCTTGATGGTTGAAAGCTTGTACATTGCTGCAACCACAGACGCTCAATCTCGTGTTGTGGAGTACCTGCAAACCCACTTAGAGGCAAAGACGTTAACCCTTGCCACCCTCCAGCAGCACTTTGGCGTGCTCAAATCAACTCTGCTGCCAGTTCTTACTCCTCCCCAACCGGATCTCTGTGCCTATGACCAACTCCTGCCTCCCGCCCAATCAGCCCAGTCCTTACCAGAGGTTGAGCCTGCCCCTCAAAGCGTTGCACCTCTGCCACAGGCTGACCCCTTGGGAAACCATCGAAGCCCAAGCGATGCAGGAGGGATGGTCTTACGCGCAGTTCTTGCTGGCACTTTGCGAATTGGAGGCGCAACGACGCTGGAGTGCCAGACTCCAACGAGCCTTACGCGAAGCCCAACTACCCAACGCCAAAACCCTTGCCAACTTTGATTTTTCCCATTGCCCAAAGCTTAATGCGGCACCCTTGATGCAACTGGCAGATGACGCCAGTTGGTTGGAACGGGCTGAGAACTTGTTACTATTTGGCGCAAGTGGAGTCGGCAAAACTCATCTTGCCGCCGCACTCGCGCGGCGGATGGTGGAGTTGGGTAAGCGAGTCCAGTGTTGCTCTGCCCTTGCCCTGCTGCAACAGTTGCAGCAGGCAAAGTTGCAACTGCAACTGCAAGGGGCACTCAAAAAACTAGACCGCTTTGACCTGCTGATCCTGGATGACTTGGGCTATGTCAAAAATCAGAAGCCGAAACGTCAGTCTTGTTTGAACTCATTGCTCACCGCTATGAACGCAAAAGTCTTTTGATTACTGCCAATCAACCGTTCAGTCAGTGGGATGCTATCTTTACCGATTCAATGATGACCGTTGCCGCCGTTGACCGATTAGTACATCATGCTTTGATTGTAGACATTCAAGCCGAAAGTTATCGCAAGCAGTCGGCGGTGGCAAAGAAAGCTAAAGCTCCAACGTCAGTTGCCAAGCCTCAGTAATGGCGCGATCTTAGTTGTCACTTCGATCTCAGTTGTCGTCTGAAGGCGATTGGTTTTGCTTGCTTATCTCTGTATTCATGACTTGATACAGATTCAATCGAACAATGATTATCATCCTTATCTGCTTATGATGCTCGGCAGGATTTTTGCGATCCTATGAAACCCGCCAAGTAGTTGTCACTTTTTGGAAAGGAGCTTGACATTTGATAGGTCAACAACGCCATCATCATGGTGGAACTGGCAAACCAGATCCGCGAACGAGAAGGATGCACTCGTCGCACCGCAATCTTGCAGGCGGCCCCTCAACGTCTGCGTCCCATCATGATGACCGCCATTACAACGGTACTGGGGATGTTTCCGTTGGCGTTAGGGATGGGACAAGGGGAGAGTTTTGCAGCCGCTGGGGTTGTCGTGTTTTCGGGACTGTCTCTCGCAACGCTGCTGACGTTGTTTATTATTCCCTGCTTTTACCTGCTGTTGCATGAGCTGTTTGGCGGCAAGTGGTTGAATGGCAGAGGATTTAAGGGTTGGGTTGGGAAACTGTTTCGCCGACGATCGACCACAAAACCCGCGATCGCCCCACCTAGGGAGCTACTGGAGCCAGAAGCAAGCCGAAAATATGGCGAAGAAGGAGATGAGCCTGTTTAACCACAGCAATGTCTGTGTAGATATAGCCGGAGCCATCAACGTTAGGACAATCTTACATAGCTGAAACCCTTTTTCACGCGCCGTTTCTTTCCTGACGCTTGATACGGAATCCGTTTTGTAAAGAAGCCCTGTTCTTGTATACGGGCATAGCATTCGGCGAAAGATTGAGACTAAGTTTCAGCGTTTGTGACCGAATGCTATGCCCCTACCGATATCGCCACTCTATAGACAGATTCGGTATGACACCTGTTATAAATTCAACTGAAAAAACGTTGTGCAAGTTACTGCAAATTGATTTTGGCATTGTCACTGGTTTTGCTCTCTCCCCGGTCGTTACAGCTTTTACAAGCCCCATCGTTTTTGCAACCCAACCTGCTGGCGCATCCCAATACTCAGCCTGTTCTACCGTTACCTGAAGCAGCGCAATGTTAGGATCTTCCAGCCCACCGGGAAACCAAGCTTTGAGCGTAGGTTGCCACAATTCCTGCATTTTCTCGCGGTCTCTCACAACTTGCGCTGTACCTGATAAGGAAACATAGCGTTGTTTGTCAGGTGCGGCAAAACTGACGTTAACCTGCTGTTTCTGCTCAACTTCTGTCACTTTGTGAGAGCTAACGTCCGTGAAGAACCAGAGAGCAGCATCTGAATCAATTTGCCCCATACTTGCCATCGGGCGACTACGCAAAGAGCCATTATCCAGGGTTGTCAGCATTCCGTATTCAATATCTTTGATCAATTCTTGCAGTTTCTGGATTTGATTACTTTGTTCAATGGCAGAAGTCATAAGCTGATTATCTCCACGATAAGAATGAATGGTTAACCTGATGTTTGATCAATACCGTTTGTATTTACATCAATCATTTGGCTGACGAATTCGATGGTATCTCGCTTCAAGTAAGGAATAGATGCTGTAGGCAATCAATCCTAATGCAACAGTACCTAGCAGCAAAGGACCAAACGGTTGTATTATTAAAGCTGCCAGCGCACCACCCACACCTCTTGCTTCTTTCGCATTGGCATGGAGAGCTGCCAGCATGAGAAAAATTCCAACGATGCCAAACACAATACCCCGTGCTCCAATCCCAAACTGCTCTAAGCGCTTTGTCCATTGACGCTCTGTTTCACCCATCTGATACAAATTCAACGAGCGTTGGAAGTTGGCTTTGTATGCCTGGTAAAGGTAGGAAAGCCCCATTGCAAGCACCACCAGACCCACCAACCCCACTAACCACCGTCCAAATGGTTGGGCCATGATGCGGGCTGTCCAATCAGGTGTTGAGTCGCTGTTACCCCTGGCGGTGCCTATAATGAGCTTGACGGATGTGAATGCCAATCCTATGTAACCGATCGCGCTCAATCCATAACCTACCCTTTGCACAATATGTTTTGTGGTCGTTTTTTCGCCTTTGTGTTCGGGGTCAAACAGGGTTTGCACTATTCGCCACAAAGCATATCCCAGCAGCTGAGCAGTCGTTTTCCGGGCTGAACATGGGTGACTAGAGCCGTCCAGGTTTTTGGCCCAACCACCCCATCTACTCTTAATTTGTGCTGACGTTGAAATGCCCTAACGGCTTCCTCCGTGGGATGTCCAAAATCCCCATTCACTTTTACAGAATATCCACACGCGTGGAGCAGCACCTGCAGTTCAGCCACTCTTGGACCCGCATCCCAGGGATGCAAGTTGGGACCTTCAAACGCAGAGTGAATCTTTATTGCTGAATCTTTGAAATCAGAATTCATAGCATTTTGGGGACTCAAGCAACACGCCTCATAATGCTTATTTCAACGCAAAGTGTCTTAGGTGGTCTGTTCAATATCAACATTTAGGATATCTAGAGTAGTAAACATATTTACTATAATCAGAATGTCGAGTTGAAATGCATATGACACAGCGTTACTGGATTGGAGTCGCCTCTAAGGATCACGTTCAGAAAGGTGTGGAAGGAGGCTTTTGTCAGCTTTGTCATGGAAAAAGTAACCCACTCAAACGCCTGTCCTCCAATGATTGGCTCATTTATTACTCACCTCGCACGGCAATAAACGGTGGAGAAACGGTGCAGGCATTTACAGCGATCGGTCGAGTTTTGGAAGGCGAACCGTATTCCTTTGATATGGGTCACGACTTTGTTCCTTACCGACGCAATGTGCAGTTCATTGAGTCACAGGATGCACCAATTCGACCATTAATCGATCGCCTATCTTTCATCAAAAACAAGCAGTCCTGGGGCTACGTTTTCCGGTTTGGATTACTTGAAATTCCAGAATCTGATTTTCTTCAAATTGCAGTCGCAATGGGTGTCGAGGCGTTAATCCCACAATGACGATTAATTGGGCAACCGGTTCACGATTTGCTGTACCAGAAGACAGTGCAGGTTATCTTCTCTGGCAGGTAACGCATCGATGGCAGCGTCACGTTGAAGATGCGCTTATTGAACTGAATATTACTCATTTGCAGTTTGTTTTATTAGCAGGCATTGGGTGGCTAACCCGCAATGATGCATTGCTGACTCAAGTGCAACTAGCGGAATTTTGCAAAATTGATGTGATGCAAATTTCTCAGGTCGTTCGCAAACTTGAAGCAAAGGGGTTAGTCAAGCGTGATGCTCATCCATTCGATACTCGCGCCAAACTGCTGACTCTAACGGCATCTGGCGGAACAACGCTCAAAAGCATTGCCATTAATCGAACGATTAGATGCGGAGTTCTTCAGTCAATGTAATTCGGTTGCGCTGTTGTCGCAACTGAAGAAGCTACACAATGCAGATTAAAGGCTTTGCGGTGCAGAAGAATTTCAGTCTACTTTGAGAACATCTGGACCACCATATTGATGAATTCGGACTGCTTTCATGGTTTCCATTAAAACCCTCGATAATGTGGTTCAGACTACATTTTTGTTCAATTTCTTCAGTTAGACATCTTCACTTTGATGGGCCAAAAGTTAGATGAACGTATTCAAGGCCAACGCAACTATAGAAGAAAACCAGTACACGGGATTTTATTATGAATTCTGAAAACCGAGTGACTTCTAAACCTTCTGAGCCAACGGGCATACAGCATGATAGCGAAACGCCGTTGCCCAAGAAGCCCTCTCTACTATTTATTGTTTCAACCTCGCTGGGAGTTTTCATCATTATTCTTTTAGCTTTCAGTGCCTATTACGGTGTTGCTCACTAGAAATTCTTACGTTGATGGTTTACTTAATTGCACCAAATCTAGCCGCTGTACTTCTGATTATCCTTGGTACAGCGGGTTTATTTTTTCCTAAAACCATTGCGGCTTTTGTTGGCATTCAACCAATTGAGCCTGAAGGCATATCAGAGATTCGGTCAACGCTCGGAACCTTTTTTCTTGGGCTGGGTACTGCCTGTCTCTGGCTGCAATCGACTGATGCGTTTGTGGTGTTAGGGATTGCGTCTCTAGGGGCTGCAACGGTTCGCTTAATGTCAAGCTTTATTGATCGCAGCGTTTCAATCAAAATATCGGTGGCGTTATCTCAGAAACCTTACTCGGTATTTTGTTTCTGCTTAGTTGGGGATTGGGTTAAGCCGTTACACCTCAGGCCTAAAAGGTTGAGGCGGAACCCTACGAAATATCAGTAGGGCAATCATCACGAGCGCAGCCACAACTGCCGTAACTCAGATCTTGCAGCATTCTCGATAAGCCCGATTGGGCAGCGGTTTGAGGACAACTTCAAACCCTCGTTGGGTCGCAATTTTGGCACGGCTTTGGATGGATTTGAGCAACTGGAACCAGACAATCGAGGGGAACAATACCTCTAAGGCTAAATCACAGGCTGCTTTCCAATCGAGAATGGGTGGCAAAGACCATTGGTCAATCCAATGCACCAAAAGATAAGCAATCAGTGACAGAATCAGCCAACGATAGACACCAAGTTTGGTTGATTGCCCAAAGCGATGTAACCCAAAGCGATGTTTGATGGTTTTGAAAAAGCCCTCGATGGCCCAGCGTTTGCGTCCAAGGCGCACGAGATAAACCCCAGCGTAGGGATGAGTGGAGACGACAAAGCGCAATTCTCGCTTGCCTTGAGAGCGTTTGAGCCAGAACCAGGAGACCGTCAGCGGGTAGGAGCTGCCCTCTAAATAGACTTGCTGTCCCCGCTTGCCAGTGCGATACAGTTGCTTGAGAGCGCGACCATCGACCATTTTTCGGTTGCAACGCATCCCTACCACCGCTCGCCAAGAGCGCTTTCGCACGGCATTGAGAAACTCTACGGTGCCAAACTCTGTGTCTGCCTGCACTATCACCACCCGCCCTTGACTCAACTCGGTGGGGACCGTTGCCAGTAGCTTGCACGCCAGTTGTACCGGACTGGCATCGCCCTTACCGCGCCAGACCCGAAAGCTCCAGGGCACTCGCCACTCACCGAGCACCAAATACAACACAACCAGGTGTAAGCCACGTTTGCCGTTGAGCACTCGCACCCACGGGTCGGGCGTATCGGGGTCTTCAGTGGGGGTGCTGAGATGGAAAAATTTGCCGCATTTCGGCAGACTGGTCAGGTCAAGCAACACCCGCAGCGGCACCCCCGAGGCGGTCGATGTCGGTCGATTTGCCCCAACACAGCTTGGCGGGTCGTCCGAATCACTCCACGAGTAGACCAGCCGTAATGATTGAGAAAGCGACTCAACGAACTCGCAGATTTGACCGACGTATGTTGAGGCAAGGGATGTCCTTGAGCTTCAAGAAATAGCCCCAACAGAGCGTTCAGGCTGGCTTTTTGGTACACACTAGGCAGCAGACAAAGCAGGCTATACACTAGCCCTTGGGCGTGTTCAACGATGGTTTCCATAACCGTCCGATGATTTTTCTTACGCCCTTTCTTTCAGCTTTTTGCTCCTTTGGCAACCCCTTGTTGAGACTGGTGCAAGATCTGAGGTAACCCAAATAGGTGTAATTGTGAACTGACGAATGGCGATTGCTACATAGGCCCACACAAAAACCAGGGTTAATGCAACATCTGCTCGCTGCAGGGCAACGATCGCTGCAATAATTGCGCCTACAATCAGCATGATTACTGTCCAGGTAGTTGGGCTAATGCCCCCGCCATTCCAGTTAGAGCTATAAAGGGCAGAGGCAACATTGACGATCGTTGCAACTGAAATCCAACCGAGATAAACGCTGAAAGGCGTTTGCACCAACCACTTCTGCTCACGATTCGTCCTTTGTGAGCCAGACCTCAACTGTAGATAAGCGCCAATCAACGACAACAAAATCGCTAACATGGCCACAACCGATAGCCAAAACTGGCGCATCGTAAAAAGATAAACCCAGACAATTTGAGCTAGACATGCAATAATCAACAGCCCGTCTACTTTTTGAATGGTTGGATTTGAGCGTTGATCGGGACGAAGTTGAAAAATACCGTAGGCAATCAATCCAAGATAAATTAATCCCCAAATGGCAAAGGCATAATTTGCAGGAGTAATTTGGACTCCTTTAAGGATCGTATTTGCAATTTCACCAATATTCAGTCCTTGCGGTGGAAAGAAATTGGAAACTGTGTTCACAAATAGGGTCGCAACGATCGCAATCAATGTGGCGATCGATAGCGAAAACCCTGAGCTAGACTGTTCTGTAGATGCTCTCATATTATTTGCTATGACAATTCGTTTAACAATAGTTTCTAATACTATTTTAGGTTACAGATTATTAGCTTCAGAATTGTGCGATTCCCGACTTTTCTAGAAAAATCGGAGAGCTAAACTGGTTTATTTCATCAATATTCGTTAGAAGCTTCTTCAATTAAGAGCGTTATACCAACTAAAAGAGACAAGGTAACAGATGAAGAATGGGCAATAGGCAATAGGCGATAAATCAGGGAATTGCCCACTGCCCATTGCCTTCTTCCTGATATGTCGCCTTCTCAAGGCGAATTGGTGTTACTACTGGGGTGCTTCGTGCTGCCTATCTTCTATTGTTTCGATGACCTGCTCTACAAATTGCACAGCTTGCGTTTTTCCCTGTTCTTCACAGAGTTCTTTTGCCTGCTGAATATGCTCAAGCGCCTGCTCTACCTCTCCTTGCTTATCAAGCGCAACCCCCAGATTATAGTGAGTCTCGGCTGATTCTGGAGCAAAGTCGAGTGCCTCCTGAAATTCTTCGATCGCTTCTTCCATGCGTCCCTGACGACCGAGCGAAACCCCAATCTGGTAATGCGTTTTTGCTAAAGTTTCAGGTTCGGGAGAATTACTTGACGTTTCTAAGGAAACGCTGCGATCGGGTGAAACACGTTGTTCAGAAATATGCTCAGCAATATCGTTTGAGGGTTCAGCATCGTTTGGCGTTTCAGATGAATGCTCAGCACCTTGAGCAAACTCTTGAACGACATCAGTTGCAATGTTGATCGTGTGGGAGGCTTGCTTGCCCGCGTCTTTGTTTATCGCAGCTCCAACGATGCCGCCAACCACAGCACCGATCGTCGCTCCTGTACGTCCGCCGATCGCTTTCCCCAAAGTGGCTCCGGCGACACCGCCGCCAACCACTGCGGCAAGGGTATCTGTTAACGGGTGAGAACCTTCATGTTCGTCATGGCGGCGGGATTTTTCAGAAGATTCAGGCTGCTCATGCATGGGAGGATTAATGGTTTCTGAATGCTCTTGTAAATTCTCTGAAGGTTGAGTGTGGTCAGTCATAGTACACGTCCCGTTATTCAGCAGGTTCCCACTTATATCAACTCAACGAGCTACGACAGCGCTTTTAGAAATGCACAAAGAATACGTTGAAATTTGAGTAGGATCCACCTTATTCACCAGTTTATTGAGCCAGGAATAAGCTGCCACTGAACAAAGGAGGGAACCCGGTTGTACTCTTACTCAACCTTTAGGTGGATCTGTAGCTATCGCTATCAAAGTTGGGACATTTTATAGGGTTGAAATCCTTTTTCACTCGCTGTTTCTTCCCTAATACCTAATACCTGCTATGTAGCAATGCTGGGACTCGTTTATTAACAGGAGACAGAAAAAGGGGCTTTGTTGCGGTATCGGTTGCCGGGGGAAGTCCCCGGACCCCATGAGGCGGGGATCCTAACTTCCCCCACTCCCCGAATAAGAGTTTTGAGGTGACCTGCGCCATTCTACTTAAAGGATCTTGTACGCCACAGTTGTAGCAGTACTGCTACAGGATGGGGTAATCAAACTGCTAAGAGCATTGCGATAGCTGGTTTTCTAACTCAGCACTCAGTCCTCAGCACTCTTCTATCCACAAACTGAGGCAGCAGGGCAGCGTTGTCCCATTCTTACAGCCGTTTCCATTTGCTGGGGCACAGCTCCCGACTCCCCATTCCTGATTCCCTAAATTGGCTGTCGTTGGCTGGAGAGCCGTTGATGTGCGGCAGTAAAATCGTTGGTTGTAATTTGAATTGTGTTGGGGTCAGTGGAGCCTTCATTTCGGTAACGTCGTACGGCTCAAGTGCAGCCTGATTGCTCAATAAGGACAGGTCAGCACCATTCCAGCCTTCGGTTTGCGTAGCCCAGTAAAGCAGGTCTATGTTATCTGCTAATGGTCGATCGCTGTTGTGTACCTGCAAGATGGCAAGGCGACTGGCTTGATCGGGTAAATCCACTTTGAGCTGCAAATCTAATCGCCCAGCTCTTAGTAAGGCAGGATCCAGCGCTTCGGGACGATTCGTTGCTCCCACTAGCAGTACGTTGGGGCACTCCTGCAACCCGTCTAGCTCGGTCAGCAGTTGACCAACAACCCGATCGCTGACCCCGAATCTCCTTGAAAACTGCCGCGTGCGGGTGCGAGGGAATCGATCTCATCAACAAACACAACACAGGGTGCAGCTTGCCGTGCTCTTGTAAACAGTTCCCGCACCGCCTGCTCGGAAGCACCCACCCACTTGCTCAGCAGTTCGGGACCATTTACTGAAATAAAGTTTGCCCGTGCCTGGGAAGCAACCGCTTTAGCGAGTAAGGTTTTGCCGGTGCCGGAGGTCCCCAAAGCAAAATGCCTCGCGGTGCTTTCGCCTTTGTCCGCTGGTAAAGTTCTGGGTAGAGCAGTGCTCCTTCAACCGATTCTTGAAGCGTCTGCTTAATCGTTTCCAGACCGCCGATCGCATCCCAAGAGACATTTGGAGCTTCGACTTCGACCGATCGCAGGACGGCAGGTTTAATCTGCTTGATAGCTTGAAGAAAATCGGCTTGAGTTACAGTGGTCACGCTTGGTATGGGACCATTAAGCGACGGTAGCAAGCGGCGCAGTGCCGTGTAAGCTGCTTTCTGGCAAAGGGCTTTCAGATCTGCGCCTACCATACCCACCGATAAATCGGCGATCGCCCCAAATTCACGGACATATCCAACGGCATTGCCTTGGTCAAAATGGTGAGAATTTCTAGCCGACCTGCGCGATCGGGGACGCGAAACTGGACTTCCCGATCAAACCGTCCCGGACGACGCAACGCTGAATCGAGGTGATCGGGTCGGTTGGTTGCTGCCAGAACAATGACGCCCTTTGTTTTGGCGAATCCATCCATCAAGCCTAGAAGTTGGGCAACCAGGCGTTTTTCAACCTCGCCTTCCACTTTGGCGCGATCGGGGCAAGGCTGTCAATCTCATCAATGAACACAATGCAGGGAGCCGACCGGGATGCTTTCTGAAAAATGCTGCGCAGGCGGGCTTCTGCTTCCCCGTAGTATTTGCCCATAACCTCCGGCCCGACGATCGCGATGTAGTTCACCCCCAACTCTTCTGCCAGAGCACGCGCTGTTAGCGTTTTACCCGTTCCGGGAGGCCCGACTAGAAGTACCCCCGTTGTTGGCTCTAGCCCCAACATGGCCAGCAAATCTGGACGTTTGAGAGGAAGCTCTACCAGTTCTCGCAGTTCTCTTACAACCTGCGACAGGCCACCGACACCGTCTAAAGAAACAGGTGGAACGCTATCAGCCGAAGGCGGAGTAACAATCACGTTGTCTGTTGTAGATGATTCAGCGTCTGCCGTTGCCTGATTGGTATTACTCCGATTAGCTGTTGAAGAATGATCTGGCTGTTGATTCACCCAATCCGACTGAGCATCACGATCGACATAGGTGCGGGAGCTTTTCCGAACCTTCGCCCGAAATTCTGGCTCTGGCCGACCTTCTATCTCTCTAACAATGTCCAATAAATTGTCAAATCCCTGATCCAGTAGGTCTTCAAATTCTTTAAGTAGATCGTCCATATCTTTGCGTCCATGTCGAATGCGGGGAATCACCAGCCTGGTGCTTCCAGTATAGACATCGGATTTCAGCAGTCGGTTGAGATTGTGTAGGACCGTTACGGATCCGTTGTTAGTAGCCCCTGATATACGATTGACACACAGGTGCTTATCTTCGAAGTTAGTAAGAATTAGTAAGCAATTGTGAGGAGGTCAACGTTGAAAATTTTGTTGTCCATCAGTTTCATCCTCATTGCCACAAGTTTGCTGTGTTGGCTTTTTACCTCCAGGTTCTGGTTCTTTGATCCCCTCTCAGGCGGATTTCTTTTCCTGGGCGGAATTCTGTTAATTGGATACATTGGGTTTCTAAGTATCGAAGAACCATCTACCCGGATTTAAGTTGTTTCGTTTGGTGTGGCTTGATCAGTAGGCTAGCTCCAGTTGCCCAGGCAATTGAAGCGGTCCAACCGGCAAGAATATCGCTCGGATAATGAACACCTAGATATAAGCGTGTCCAGCCGATCGTCAAGACAAATAATCCCCTAAAACGATTACCCACCAGCACCAGCGGCTACCCCACGTCAGAATGACCAGTGCTGCAACAAACGTCATGCTAGACATGGCATGACCGCTGGGAAATCCGTAATCAAACTCCGGTGCGGGTGACTCCCAAAGATGAGGACGCACCCGGTGCAGCAAGACCTTTGCCGTTCGGTTAATGATGATGCTTCCTACCGCTGTGGTGGCAAAATAAACAGCCATTCGCCAGTGGCGTCGCCATAGTAAGACCAGTAGGATAACGCTGGCTGCGGAAAGACCCCCAAAATACGCCAAGTTTAGTCAGGTTGATGGCTAATGCTGTCAGTTGTGGATTGGCCGTTGAGTGAATGGCTAGCAGAATGGGAACATCCCATGGGAAGCCCCCTTCGTTCTCCCAAACGTCCTCGGCTAGATCTCCAAAAATCTGGAGGGGAAAGAAGATTCCCAGCAGCAGCAGCAGCAGCGATCGCCAATGCACCGTCAGGAAATGTTTGAGAAACGAGAAAAGGCCAGGAGATGCCGTCTCAATTCAATTTTGGACATTTAGTTTTTGGTTGCTTAATAATATTAGGGTTACAAAGGTTCTTCACCAACGGTTGAGTTACGAAAACTCAATTGCATCCTCCGCTGGAGTTAACTGTTTGTTAAACAAACTGTTCAAAACGGTGATTTTAGAAAGTAATCTGTACAGTTTATTCTTTCCATTAGGGAGAGCAGAGAATCCTTCCTACAATTCGAAAAGTAATTAGCCGTGGAGAACAACATGGATTTTAAATATCGATGGAAAAACGGTGCTCCACCTAGTCGAGAGGAAGCAGCAAAGAACGCTAATCTCCTAGATGAGGAACAGTTTGAAACTCGGCAGGACCAAGAACTGGCCGAAGACACCGCCAGAAAACATCTCAACGTTCCTGTTCGGATTCCTGACGATGAACGATTCGGTGTTGCCCAAAGCAGCGCCTCTGGATGAGGAAGAACAGATTGGGTGATTCTGGATTGCAGATTTTAGATTGCAGATTTTTCCTCTGTTTTCTCGCAACTAGCTCATCAAGCTAAGCAGTCGAAGCGCTGAAAAGCTCTCTCCTAAGTCACAGTCTAGGAATCGATGGAGACTGTTAGGCTAACAGAAGACCCTTGCAATAATATGTTTGCAAGTTGCTGGAGCCACGGGAGAATAATGGAGCATTTGTTCACTTCGCTGCAACGGGTTCTGATTACCTGGGCGCTCGTTCTGGTTACGGGGTGGATGACCTTGAACGGACTGAGCTATTTCAGCGAGTTAATTAGCATCATAGTGACAGCCGGATTAATTGCCTTCCTGCTAAATTATCCGGTTGTCAGGTTGCAACACTTAATGCCTCGCGGACTGGCAGTGGGCCTGGTTTACCTCTTGTCAGGTGTAATCGTAGGATTTGTTGGCGTGACGATCGCGCCTCCCGTTCTAAACCAAGCACAGCAATTAATTACTAACTTGCCAGAGCTAATTGCTTCGGGACAACAGCAGTTAACCGATCTGCAAAATTGGAGCAAAACTCACCAAATGCGGTTTGCTGTTCCGTTGCTGCAAGAACAGATTTTGACGCAGTTACAGGAGCAGGCGGAAACGATCGCCACTCGCGGGGTAGGGCTGCTGTTGGGCACCTTCAACTGGGTGTTTGATCTGGTTCTGATTCTGGTGATTTCGTTTTACATGCTGCTGGACGGGAAGCGGTTGTGGCTAGGTGCAACCAGCTTTTTCGCCGCCTATTCGTGATTTTTAACAGAATCCTTTCGCCGCAATTTACAGCGGTTTTTCTCAGGACAGCTACTGCTGGGATTATTCATGGCCGTCACCTTATCGCTGGTGTTCTGGTGGCTGCATGTGCCGTTTTTCCTGGTCTTTGCCATCTTCATTGGCCTGATGGAAGTGATTCCCTTTATTGGCGCGACGTTGGGAATTATCACCGTTGGGATTTTGGTGGCCTTTATTGATTGGTGGCTTGCGGTGCAGGTTGTTGGAGCCGCGATCGTGGTTCAACAGGTAAAAGACAACCTGGTAGCTCCTCGCTTGTTAGGGAATTTAACCGGATTGAGTCCAGCGATCGTGTTGCCTGCACTGTTGCTGGGCGCAAAAGTTGGCGGCTTGCTGGGCGTGATTCTGGCAATTCCTCTGACGGGTATGGTGAAGACGATCGTGGAATTATTGATCGACCCAACCCTGCCGCCTCAAACCGGATCCTTTTTATCAATCCTCTGGATGCGGCTGAATCCGATTCAACGCTTGAATGTGCGATTAATTCAGAGTCCTGTAAAGAGGAACCTGCTGATACTGCTGATACTAACGAAATAGCCCGTATTGCGTGATTGTCCCATTATGAAAGCACGATGGTTTCGCAGTCGAAGATTTTGGCTAATCCTCATTAGCAGTATGTTGGTTGTCTTGCTGGGTAGTCAACTGCCCCTGCAAGATTGGTTGACTACTATCAAAAACTGGTTGCCAACGTTAGGCTGGTGGGCAATGCCAGCGTTTATTCTGATTTATCTGATTGCAACGGTCCTGGGGTTGCCCAATGTGGTTTTAATTTTGATTTCGGGAACGTTGTTTGGCTTTCTTCAGGGAATTGTTTCATCGTCGATCGCTGATACGTTGGGTGCCATCGCTTGTTTTTGGGTCGGTCGAACGATCGCGCGAAAACGGGTCAAACGCTTGATTTGCAAAAATCCCAATCTGGCTCAATTGGATCATGCTGTTGCTCAAAAAAGGCTGGAAAATCTTACTGCTTACACGCCTGTCGCCTCTTGTTCCGTCCAATGTCCTCAACTATGGCTTTAGCTGCACGAAGGTCAATTTCTGGCAGTATTGTTTCTTCTCCTGGCTGGGGATGTTGCCTGTCATCGCCCTGTATGTGTATGTAGGCGCTTTTGGTGGTTCGTTGATTGATAACCGACCAACACCCGGAAAGCTGGCACTGCAGCTGGTGGGTTTAGCCTTAGCGATCGGGGCGGCTGTTTACACAACTCGGCTTACTCGTAAAGCATTGTCTGGCGAGTATACAACCGAAGAATCAAATGGTTAAGCATTACGGAAGGAGATGTAAATGCACATTGGCGTAATTTCTGATACACACGGATTGCTGCGATCGGAAGCAATTGATGCGCTAAAGGGGCTGAATTAATTCTCCATGCTGGCGATATCGGTAAACCAGAGGTACTCGAAGCGTTAGCGGCAGTTGCCCCTGTTGTCGCAGTGCGGGAAACAACGACAAAGGAGATTGGGCGAAGGCAATTCCCGAACGGGAAACGGTGACTGTCGAAGACGTTTCAATTTACCTTCTGCACATTGTTCAGGAACTGGATGTTGACCCAAAAGCGGATGAGTTTCAAGTCGTCATTAGTGGGCACTCTCACAAGCCACTCATCGAAGAACGCAACGGTGTTTTGTTCCTCAATCCGGGAAGCGCAGGACCAAGACGGTTTAAGCTACCCATTTCGGTGGCTCGCCTGCACATTGGCGGGAAAGACGTGAACGCAAAAATTTTTGAGTTGACGGTTAAGTGAATAGTCTGACTGCTGATCGCAAAGCCCTACCCAGAATGGTGTAGAACCCCCTCCAATGGCTGATTAACCTTCCTGGGGATCTTCGACAATAGAGAGCGATGCATCAGGAGAATGATTTTGTCCAATCAAACGATTGCTCCGAATACTCAAATTTCATCACCTACCCAAGCTTCACCCCTAAATTCATCGTCTCCCTCACGCCTTTGGCTTCCCGATCGTGTCCTTGTTACTCCGGCTGCCTTTGAGGAACCGTGGGGACAGCAGATCCTTGAGCGCGTCAAGGCATTAAATCTACCTGTTGAAGAATTGCCGCGTAACCGTCTTACCGGGCTGAAAGGAGAGAGCGAACGGGAGACTTATACGATCGCCAAACGCACCCTTGCGATCGTGACCGCACCACCCAGCAGCTTTAAGCTTAGCCCTATTCCACCCTCTGCTGACTGGCAGTTCCACCTGGCCGAGGGTGCCCTGCCCATTGTCAGTACTGTTATTTGGCAGGCAGTTTGCAGGGACCACCTGTTATTCGTGTGTTCGCAAATTTGCCCCAGATTCTGGCCAATCTTGGTAATTACGAGCGCCCCGGTGAGCCAACTTCTTTTGAGGTTAGCTGCTACACTGATCCGCTGGGTATCGAGCACTTGACGGGTAGCTTAGCCGAGTGCATCCGTTATTTTGGGACGCGTGAAGACGGCTATCTGCGGTGGGTTTCCAAATTTGACAATGTGGATGACTTGCTAGATTTACCCCACAATGGCCACACCCGCTGTCGCATTAGCGTGAATGCTGCTCCCGTTTCTCGGCAATTTGAAGGAGGAACGGCATCTGTTCCCAATCGCCTTCAGGCTCTCCGACGGCTGGCATTACCTAAGCGTGATGGAGGTGGTGGTTATCCTGTTGGTCTTGTGATTGCGCCAATTATGGCAATGGAGGATTGGGAAGCCCATTACAGCCAGTTGTTTGACGACATTGGTGCCGCGATCAATTTCGATTGTGATTTAACGTTTGAATTAATCTCCCACCGATTCACTCCCGGTTCCAAGGACGTGTTACAAAGCTGGTATCCCAACTCCAAGCTTGACATGGATGAAGCCAATCGCAGCGTCAAGCGCAACAAGTTTGGTGGCATGAAGTTTGTCTATGACGCCGAAACGATGAAGTCGCTACGTCAGTTCTTCTACTGCGAACTTTCTCGACGGTTTCCCAATGCTCAGATTCTGTATTGGACCTGAGTGAGTATCTCGGCAGTGCATTCTTCTTTTTACAGGGTGCATTGCTGAGGAACGATCAGCGCTTTTACTTTTTTACTATTTAAAGGCGATGGCAGGCCATGACTACATTTCCACCTACTTCTTGCCCCCAAACCCTTTACAATAGGGGGCGTCCGTTCGATCGTTCTAATTCTCCAACTGCTGTCTGATGAGCAACCAGAGCAAGCCAGCGTGGGCTGGTGATGACCTTCTTTCCCAGTTCGTCAATATACTGATTCACACGAAGCCTATCTATGCCGTCATGAAACAACAGGCAAGGCAGGTGCTGATTAAGACGGCAGAAAAAAACGGGGTACCCTGGCGCAAAGCTTATGCAGAACTGGAATCTTCTGGCGTTCAACAACACCTAGAGCAGATTACAAATCCCAACATCACCTATCCCGACTATTACAAAGTTCCGTTTCATGCCTACGATGAAGGCAACCTCTGCTGGAAGGCTGCGTTTGAGGCGGAATCAGCCACCTATGCAATGGCGCTGAGGGTTTGGAAAGATGAATCATTAACCTGGCAAGATGCCCATGCCCGATTGCGGAAAACCTTTCATCAGGTTCTGGCCGAACATGGTCCCCAAAATGTACGTGATGTATTGGATGTTGGCTGCTCGATCGGCATCTCTACACGGTCACTCCACCATTACTATCAATCAATTCAAGAGACAAACGTTCGAACTGTGGGGTTAGATTTATCCCCTTACATGCTGACCGTTGCCCAAATGCGGGATGAGAAGCGTGAAATTGAGTGGATTCATGGAAGAGGAGAAGAGACGGGTTTACCCAATTCCTCCTTTGATTTGGTGACGCTACAGTTTGTGGTTCACGAATTGCCTGGTTCTGCAACACAAGCGATTTTGCGGGAAGCGTTGCGCCTTCTGCGTCCAGGTGGGTGTGTGGCAATCGTTGACAACAACCCTAAATCTCCCGTAATTCAGAACCTTCCACCCGTACTCTTTACGCTGATGAAAAGCACCGAGCCTTGGTCGGATGAGTACTATACCTTTGATGTGGAAGCTGCAATGCAGAGAGCGGGGTTTGAGCACATCATCACAGTTCCAAGCGACCCACGCCACCGAACAATTTTGGGTCGAAAACGCTAAACCTTACCTCTCTTAAATCTGTTGTGCTTAGTAGTACAGACGATTGAGAATAGCTAGTTGTAATTTTTGTTTACCACATTGAGTTGATTTTGACAAGTAACGGTGTGCCTGCCGACCTGTGTAGAGCATCACAACTATTGAGAGCTAGCAGCAAATGCCCCTCTCTTAAGGCAGATTACTGTTATGAGGGCTAAAGAATCTGCCTGAATAAGCATTGGATAAGAAAAACAGGAAAAACTCTGAAACCTTTATGAGAAAGAGGTTTTGGAATAGAGGTTATTGGACCGAAAAAGAGGCTTGTTATTATGCCCTCGCAAAAATCTATCTTAAGATGTATTTACAGAATAGAAAAGGAGTAAAAATATCCTCCTTTAGGTTCATTGAAGCGTTACAAAATCGAAATAATCTTGTACGGAACTTTATAGTTTGAATGGAGTTGGTACAGAATGAACCTTCAAACGTTTAAGCATTCAGCAAGTAAATTCGCAAGTTTGACAGCGATCGCCGCTGCGGCTGTCCTGCTTGGTGTTCCCGCTCTGGCAGGATCGGGTTCCCATCAAACTTCAACCCCTGCGAAGCCCACAACGACAGATGCGAAGCCAGTATCTACTCCGTTGTCAACGGATGCCAGTCCGACGACTTCACCCACGTCTCCTTCGGTGGATGTCACCCCAACCACCCCTTCAACAACGTCTCCGACCACCCCTTCGTCGGTAGAAACGACCCCGACAAGCCCCGCTTCTGAAGCACCCACAACCCCTGATACGACAACCGCTTCAGGCACGATCGTAGATGTCGCTTCTTCCGCAGGCTCCTTCAAGACCCTGGTTGAAGCTGTGAAAGCAGCAGGATTAACAGAGGAGCTTTCTGGCAAAGGACCTTATACCGTATTTGCTCCTACCGATAAAGCCTTTGCTGCGCTTCCCAAGGGAACTGTACAGAAACTGTTGAAGCCCGAAAACCGGGAAATCTTGAAGAAAATTCTGACCTACCATGTTGTGCCTGGCGAGGTTGACTCCAGCACGCTGAAACCCGGTCAAGTTAAAACCGTTGAAGGTAGCCCTGTCAGAGTCAAAGTTTCGGGCAGCAATGTGATGGTGAACGATGCCAAGGTAACGTCACCTGACATCAAAGCCAGCAACGGTGTGATTCACGTGATTGATAAGGTAATTATTCCTCCAGATATGTAATTGCCTCTACCTATCTCCGTTGTTTAAGTTGACTCACTCCCCAGCTTGGCCAAGATGCGAGCTGGGGAGTTTTTTTAGTGGGTAACGGGCAAGGGGTAAGGGGCAAAGTAAGAGGTAAGGGGTAAGGGGCAATTCCTACCGCCTATCGCCTGCCCATCGCCCATCACCTATCGCCCATCGCCCATCGCCCATCGCCCATTCTTCAATCGTTCTGAAATCTTTCGCCCAAATTCGGTAGAGTCTGAAACTGCGAAATCTGGTTTACTGCTGGAAGCAGACAATGTGTGCAACTGTGAGAAAACAGATTTGGGAGTGGTGTCCGGTTTGGTTAACAGCTCCGATCGTTGCAGGTCTGGTTGTTTTGTTACGTCTAACAGGAGCGCTGCAATTTTGGGAATGGATGGCGCTTGATTGGTTCTTTTTGCTGCGTCCGCTAGAACCGCCTGATTCTCGAATTGTCATTGGTGGAATTAGCGATCAGGATATTAAAAGTCTTGGACGTTGGCCGATCGAAGATGTCAGACTAGCCGGATTGCTTGAGCGAGTCAAACAGCAGAAACCAAGGGCGATCGGCCTGGACCTATACCGGGATTTTCCGGTTGAGCCGAGCTATCAAAAATTGGTTAAGGTTTTTGAAACGACTCCAAACCTGATTGGAATTGAGCGAAAGGGAGGAGCGAAGAGCGATATTCCCATTGGGCCACCGCCTGTTTTGGCTAAACAGGGGCAGATCAGTTCAAATGACATTCTTCCCGGTTTAGACGGCAAAATTCGGCGTGGATTTCTTTATTGGACAAGCCCGGAAACCAACGAGGCAATCGAAAGTTTGGGGTTGCAACTGGCGCTGATTTATTTACAAGCGCAGGGCATTCAGCCGAAGCAGGCAGCGGTGAATCCTGAGTACATGCAGTTAGGGAAAGGCATTTTTCCCATTTTTGAATCCAATGATGGGAGCTATATTCGTGCAGATGCGGCTGGCTATCAAATCCTGCTAAATTTTCGAGGGCCGTCTAGCATCTTGCCAACGGTTTCCATGACGGATGTGATAAATGGCAAGATTCCGGTGGATCGGTTTCGCGATCGCATTGTTTTGATTGGCCCTGTCGCCGAAAGCCTTAAAGACTTCTTCCTGACCCCTTACAGCAGCGCATCAACCCTTTCGCTAGACAAAATGGCAGGGGTTGAAATTCAGGCAACCATTACCAGCCACATCCTGAGCGCTGCACTGGATGGGCGGCAGACGATTCAGATTTGGCCCGATCCCTTGGAGGTTGTTTGGATTGTTGTCTGGTCAGTCGTGGGAGCCGGGATAGGCTGGGCCATTTGATCGCCCCGATGGGCGGTGCTTGGTATGGTGGTGGCTGAAGGAAGTTTGCTGTTCGGATGCTATGCCGCATTTCTGGGAGGATGGTGGATTCCAGTCGTACCTCCCGCACTGGCATTGGCAGTTTCCGCGATCGTTCTTACTGCTTACATCGCCAATCGAGAACAGGAAGATCGACAAACCATCATGAGCTTGTTTAGACGGCATGTAACCGCCGAAATTGCTGAAGCCATCTGGCACGATCGCTATCAGATTCTGAATGCGGGCCGTTTAATCGGACGCAGAATGACGGCAACTGTACTATTTACGGACCTGAAGGACTTCAGTGGAATTACCGTACGGACCGACCCAGAAGTGCTGATGACTTGGCTAAATGAATACATGGAAGCCATGAGTCAGATCGTCCTAACGAATGGCGGCATTGTAGACAAGTTTATTGGCGACTCGATTATGGCGGTATTTGGGGTTCCCATTGCCCGCACGTCACCAGAGGCGATCGCAAAAGACGCTCAACAGGCTGTGAGCAGTGCTGTTCAGATGGCTGCAACGCTGAGAGCACTTAATCTTAAATGGGAGAATGAGGAACTTCCAACGACCAGCATGCGGATTGGCATTTCGACGGGCACGGTAGTAACTGGCAGCCTGGGTGGGGATCAGCGTTTAGACTACACAACGATCGGAGATAGTGTCAACGTGGCGTCCCGTTTAGAAAGCTATGATAAGTCGCTGGAGGGGGCGTTTGCCGAATTTTGATTAGTGAGAATACGTATTCTCTAATCCATGAACGCTTTCCCACTAAATTTATTGGAATGGTCCAACTGCGGGGACTAGAGCTGCCCCCTACTCGACAGTCTATTGGCACTACAAGCAGTGGCGCGAAGCTGGGGTGGTCGAGAAACTGATGAGCGTGTTGCATGGACAGGTGCGGGAACAGGTTAAAAAAGCCAAATGGACGACGCTGATCATGATTGACTCGCAAGCGGTGAAGAATACCTGCAACGCCAGTGTGGACTCGAAGGGCTTCTGTTTCTACAAAGCCACGAATGGGATTAAAAGGCATCTAGCCGTTGATACACTTGGATTTTCCTTCTTCACTCACTGTACTCCTGCTGATGTTTCAGATGATGTGGGGTTGATTGAGATGTTGACGCTCAACCTTGCTTATTTCAAGGCGAAACCCGTCAATATTCCGAAGATTACCATCTTGCTCGACCACGGCTATTACATTGACGCTTTGATTGCAGCGTTAGAGCAAGTTTATCCTCAGATGATGACGAAAATCAGGTTTGAACTCTCCACCAAACCCTCGCAGCAACAGAAGGTGGCACAAGGAAAATCTGGCTTTGTGCCAGCAGTTGCTCGCTGGGTGATTGAACGATCCAATGCTTGGATGGAGCGTTGTAAAAGTTTAGTTAAAAACTTTGAGTGGACTCTATCAAATGCAACAACCAAAATCAATCTCTGCTTTGTCAGACTAATGCTGAAGAGGCTTGCAGCCCCTTCCTAAGATTTCAAATGGGTTCTATAAACCTCCGATTCGTCCCCGTCCTGCTGGCCGCACCAGTGGTACTGGTTCACGGGGATGCGATAGCAAATCCCTTACTGTACCGCTGACGTTGCTTGTTCCTAACGGGCACGTCGGCCAAACGTATCTGGCCATCCTAGCTTCTTCTGGTATTTATCCAGTACCGGACCTGTTAAATTTACGCTTGTCGAACCAGGTGTGCCAAGGCCTATTTTGGAGCAAACTGTACAAGTTACAAAGCCAGGAATTGTGCAGTTTCAGTTGCCAAAGCAACATCAGGAACTGGTCGCTGGTAAAGAATATCGCTGGTCGATTTCAATCACCTGCAATCCTAATCGCCCATCAACGGACATGTTTGTGCAATCGTTCATTCAGCAAGTGGTGCGGTCTCCTGAACTCAATCGCCAACTGATCGATGCAAAATCAAGTCAGGAGCGTGCTCGGATTCTTGCTCAAGCCGGATTATGGTATGACGCCCTGGAAACCCTTTCAGCCGTTGGTGACAAAGATGCAACAGCTCATGCTGAATTGCTCTCACTACTCGATCAAGTTGGGTTGAAAACCATTACTAGTCGAGAGCGGAAAAGTGAACAGGCCGCCAACCCTTCGATCAGAGTGCGTCGGCAGTAGAAACAAACGATCGACGCTTCAAGGACTTTAAACTGATAATTCTTAGGGCTAATTAATATCGAAATAGAACTTGCTACACATCAACCCTCTGTAGGGGCGAATGGCCATTCGCCCCTACCCAATCTGCAACGTTCTCAAATCAAATTGATATAACTTGCAATCCCCAATCTGCAATCCCCAATCAAATTGCTATTCAATTCCCTTGCTACAGGATGAGAATTTGGCTTACCGTTTCACGCTATTCTTTACTTGACGAGGCCATAACGGGATATGGAGAAGGTTATGCAAACCGTGGACGAAAAGGTCAACCCCTCGCTGGAAAGCCTGCCCCTGCTGATAGTTTGATAAATGTTGAAACCCTACTCGACCAGTATTACAGCGTTCATCCCGAACCTGAGAATCCGCTACAACAGGTAAGTTTTGGCACTTCGGGGCACCGTGGTACTTCTGCTAACGGCACCTTCAACGAGGACCACATCCTGGCGGTATCCCAGGCAGTCGTTGAGTATCGAAAAGTCAGGGTATCGATGGTCCCTTATACATGGGAATGGACACCATGCCCTCTCTGCTCCCGCTCAGAAGACAGCGCTGGAAGTACTGGCGGCGCAGGCTGTAGAGGTTTACATTGCTTCAGGTGAGGGGTACGCCCAGTACACGCCCACCCCTGCGGTCTCTCACGCCATCCTTCGCTACAACCGGGGACGGACCAGTGGATTGGCGGATGGCATCATTATCACACCTTCCCATAATCCCCGGCTGATGGTGGATTTAAGTACAATCCCCATCTGGTGGTCCGGCTGAACCTGAGATTACAAAGTGGATTCAGAATCGTGCTAATGCGTTGATGGCAGAGCGCAATCGAGGTGTGCAGCGGATTGCCTATGAGTCGGCGCTGAAAGCATCTACAACCCACGCGTTTGATTTCATTTCCCCTTACGTGAATGATCTCGAAACGATCGTAGACATTGATGCCATTCGATCGGCTGGTATTCGAATCGGGGCGGATCCATTAGGTGGTTCAAATATTGCCTATTGGGAACCGATCGCCCAGCACTATGGCCTAGACATCACCGTCGTTAATAACACCGTTGATCCCACGTTTCGCTTCATGACGGTGGATTGGGACGGCAAGATTCGGATGGACTGTTCGTCACCCTACGCAATGGCTAGTCTGGTCAAGATTAAGGATAACTATGACATCGCCTTTGGAAACGATACTGACTCCGATCGTCATGGCATTGTTACCCGCAGCGTTGGCTTAATGAATCCCAACCACTTTTTGTCTGTAGCAATCTGGTATCTGTTCACCCAGCGTTCAGGCTGGCCCGCATCTAGCGCGATCGGAAAAACGCTGGTGAGCAGCAGCATGATCGATCGGGTTGGCAAGGAAATTGGGCGGCAGGTTTGCGAAGTTCCCGTTGGCTTTAAGTGGTTTGTGGATGGGCTGCTGGATGGTTCTTTTGGCTTTGGCGGCGAGGAGAGTGCAGGTGCTTCGTTCTTGCGAAAAGACGGAACCGTTTGGACCACCGACAAAGACGGCATCATCATGGATTTGTTGGCTGCTGAAATTACCGCTAAAACGGGTAAGGATCCCGGTCAGCACTACCAGGATTTGACCGATCGCCTGGGCAAACCTTTCTACAAACGTATTGACGCACCTGCTTCCCTAAGCAAAAAGCTCGCTTGAGCAAACTGTCTCCTACCGATGTGAAAGCCTCAACGCTGGCAGGAGACACCATTACCGATCGCCTCACCAACGCACCTGGAAATGGCGCTGCGATCGGTGGGCTAAAAGTCGTGACAGAAAACGGCTGGTTTGCCGCCCGTCCTTCGGGTACAGAGAATGTCTACAAAATTTACGCTGAAAGCTTCAAGAACGAAAATCACCTTGAGCAGATCCTGCAGGAAGCCCAGCAAATTGTGACAGATGCACTTTAGAACGTTTCAGTAGTAGGGTAGGCATTGCTTACCCTGCTGCTGGAGCAAAATGGGATAAGAAACAGGTAAAAGGTAACAAGTTAAACCCGCTCTGCAATTTTTTCCAATAGCCCTTTGAAAAGGCGGATACCATCCGTGCTACCCAGTAGGGGATCCGAGGCACGTTCGGGGTGGGGCATCATGCCGAGAATATTTCCCTCGCGGTTGCAGATTCCAGCGATGTTGTTGAGAGAGCCGTTAGGGTTTACGGATGGCTCAATTTTGCCATCGGCAGTGCTGTAACGGAACACCACTTGATTGTTGGCTTCCAGTTCTGCCAAGGTATCAGCATCAGCATAGTAACTACCTTCCCCATGCGCGATCGGAATTGTAACCACCTCCCCGGCTGATAGTGCTGAGTCCAGAGCAAATCGGTGCGCTCAACCTTGAGGGGAACCTGATCGCAGATGAAGTGCAAATCCCGATTTCTTACCAATGCACCGGGTAAAAGTCCTGCTTCTGTCAAAACCTGAAATCCATTACAGATGCCCAATACGGGTTTCCCTTGCTTTGCATGTTCGAGGGTTGATTGCATCGCTGGAGAAAACCGCGCGATCGCGCCACAGCGAAGATAGTCTCCATAACTGAAACCGCCTGGAACCACAATTACATCCAGATCTGACACATTGCTATCTTCATGCCAAACCATGCGCGTTGGTTGATTTAACAGGGTTTGAGTGACATAAGCAACATCACGATCGCAGTTGGAGCCGGGAAATACAATCACCCCAAATCGAATAGGTTTAGACATGGGCAGAGCAACTCATTGAAAGACAATCTGCCTTCATAGTGACACATAGGGGAAAGGATAAAGGATAAGGGATAAAGGATAAACATTATTGACGAGCTAGAAACATAGAGAATTGGGAGATAGGTGGGTTGTACTGGGCATTGATACGAATGATCGGATTGCCTTCATCCTTCATCCTTTATCCTTTCTTCTTAACGTAGCTTCGCAGGTCTATACATCGGCGATGCCGAATCGGATGGGTATTGAATAGACGGTTGGGATGGTTGGGATGGCTGCGATGGAGGAGGGGGAGCAGAGGGAATTTGGCCATCCCCTCGCATTAAGTTTATTTTCTGGTTTAACTCACGGATTCGACGGGAGAGAAGACGGATGATATTTACCGCAATGCCGGGGTTTCGTCGATCGCCTCGTACAGCTGTTGTTGAGTCAACACCAAACAATCGCAGGATTCCAGCGTTGTGACGGAAGCAGAGCGAGGTTCAGCATCAAACAAGGACATTTCACCGAAACAGGCACCCTGCTCAAGCTGAACAATCTCCTGACTGCCAGTGTGAACGCGTACCCGACCTGAAACCACAATGTAGAGCGATCGCCCCTCCTGTCCTTCCGTAAAAATCGTGTGATTGGCTGGAAAGGACAGCTCATCCATAATGGATGCGAGTCGCACCAAAAAGTCGTCCCGCAGCTCTTTGAAGATAGGGACTCCCCGGACGAATATTAGGCGATCAACACTCGTTAACATAAATGGATCCCGGACATCTTGGGTTGCACCCAAGTTTGGTTAGACGATACACCCTGCGTTCAAAGGATTACTTCAAGAGTTCCCACAGCAAGTAGATGACCCTTACTAAATCGTCTCAAATCCCGGCGTATTTGAAAAATTAATCACATTATTGCTCCGTTTTGTCGATTGATTGACCGTTGCTGAAGAATTTTTGAATACTCGTTGATAATTTGTTTTACCTGATCGGCAACCAGAGGATCTGGGTCGTTCTTCAACATCGGCAGCAGCTTTATCAGAGCGCGGGGAGATGCCATTTTTAGATAGCCTAGCACCGCTTCTCGAACGAACCCAGTAGGATGGCGCAAACAAGCTAATGTTTGATCTGCTGTTAAACTCCATTGGGCTTGACGAGCCAAATGAAAACAGCAAGCCAGTGCCCAATCGGATTGAAAATGGCGGAGATCCAGCAGGCGACGCAGGCGATCGCTGGGAGACATGGGTTCGTAAGTCATAATCTCTGACAGACTTTGCAGCTTTTCCTGGTCAGAGCTTCGGTCTAGCAGATTCAGCAGCACGCGCTTTGTGGGAATGTCGAGGGTGTTATCCAAAATTTCCAGCCCCGTGCGCGGCTGCTTGGCGAGTGGGATTGCAAATTAAAGGCGGCTGCTTTAACCGCATTAATGGGGTAGAGAAACTTCATCAGCGAGAACAACCGCTCCTCTGCATCAGTCTGCATATCGCGCATTGCCCGCCTTAGCAAATCCGCCTCTCGGCCAGCCAATCGTTCGGGAGCCAGGTCTAGCAACGCGGCGTATAGCTGACCAATAAACAAAATTTCTTGATCAATCAGGCGTTCAATACCGCTCCGTCCCAACCGTTCGAGCACACTCTCAATACCCGCATCGCCAGGCATTTCCAGGAGAATTCGCAAAATATTGCGTCGATCGGTGCCCCAGGCTGTCATTAAGTGCGAAATCATAGCGTCAATCGCGGGGGCTGAGCCAATTTGCCCAATTGCCCTCCAGGCGTGCATTCGTACCAAATCTGGTTTGTGAACATCCTCTGCCAGTTCCACCAGCATGGGAATTGCCTCGTTTTCCAGTCGTACCAGTGCCTTCATCGCTGCTTCACGGGTGGACTTGTAATAAAGCCCGCGCAAGAGAGACGGATAAAACTCCTCCAGATGAGTTGCCGCGATCGCCTCCAGCAACGCGCATCTAACCCGCAGCGATCCATCTTGAAGCAAATTTGGAATGTATACCCGTAATGCTTGTAAATACACCGCTTCCCCTAAAGCTCGACAACCCATAACCCTTTCCCGCTCTTGTTTATGGGTCAACATCAGGCGCAGGGAATTTGTGGCCTCTGCCTTCTGTGTTGCGTCGCCTCTCCGCAGCATCAGGGATGCCGCTGTTCCGCGCACCGTTGGATCTACTTCTGGACGTAGATAAGGACGCAGTTGACGAATATCTGGTTCTGTATCGGTTAACCAGATGTAACGCAACGCGACCGCAAGAACTTCGGGCGAGGGTACTTGATCAATCAGTACCCGCACCTGCTCTAAATACGCCGTGTTTGGATAGGCCAGCATTTCTTCCAGGCTTTTTCGCTGGAGAGAAAATGGAAGTTTTGTCAGCATGGGTGCGAGAACTTCACCTACATTCTTGGGATCAAGCTGGCTTAGTAACTCAATGCAAGCACCTTTATGAGCTTCTGTTCCTGGCTGTTCCAGGGCTTCTACAACGGCACGCTTTAGCTCGACTAAATCGACATCAGCACTGAGCTGGCCACGTTCCGCACTCATTACAAGCAGACCAACATATTTGGCACGCAGCAACCAGATGACCACAATCCACAGAATAGACAGGCAAAGGATGGCTGGAAGCAGCCAGTGCAGCCCATTGAGTCCAACCAACCCCAGCAGAACAAGTCCGGTTGTTCCTGTGGAGAGGGGTTCTGCTACACCTCGAACATTTGACTGAATTCCACTGCGGAGGGCATCGGGAATGGGTTGAAACAGCACTGGCCCGACACTGGCAAAAAGGGTGTAGTGGAGTAACTCATCTAAAAACTTGAGCAAAACCAAACTGCCGAAGAGTGCCGACTGCCAGGAAAGGCCAGCGATCGCCATTGATAGGGCACCTAAAATACTAATGACTCCTGGCAGTGTCATAGAGGCAGTGAAAACTCCGACCCGCTCAATTACGCGACTCGACGCTAACCACTGCATCGCAAGCTCAAAACGCCAAGAATGCCATTAAACAGACCCAAAAATCCTGCAATCTCTTCTTCCTTTCCCCATCCTTGTAAATCTGTGAGGAAACGGAAGTCAATTAAAAGGAACAGGACCTGCGCCAGAATAAAAAAGGTGAATAAAAGAAAAACGTAGAACTGAAGCGGACCTTTCAAGCGGCGATTAATATAATCCGGTTGGCGATCGTCAACTCGTCGTCTCAGAAAGTCGGGAAATGCCTGACGATAGGCACGACCCAGGTAAAACAGAATCCCGGCACCGATCGCCATCATCAAACACGCCAGGACCACAATGTTCTTCAGCCCTACCAGCCCAATCATTAAATTGAGGGAGAAACCGCTAATCACATCCGCAACTAAAATTCCGCTGCTAATGAGAGGGTAGGTGCGTTTGATTTCGCGGATATTGAAGAGTTGGTTGGCTGTGATCGATGTGTTTAAGTCATTCAGAACATAGATGGCTTCTAGCCAGAGGCGCATCAAAAAATAGTGATCGCTGGAACCGAAAATTGCCAAACTTTCATTCCCTCTGGTAGCTCCAGCCCAAACCAAAATACTAACAAGGGTGCTGCCATCAAAATGGCCGTCATCACAATGACGCGATGTAGCGGCAAAACCCGTTGCAGTTGGGAATACAGAAAGCCTAGACCAGAACCAATTCCAGCGCTAGCGATATAAATCCAGGAAGCCCTTCTTCGGCGCGATAGGCTTGCAAAAGAGAGCGACGGTACTGGCTTCTAACCATACCAGCCCGATCGAGGTTGTTGTATAAAGGCAAACATGAGGAAAGTCCGTTCACTTTCCTCCGGGCGCAAATTCACCCAACGCAGAAATTTCTGCCCGAATCTACTTTTACAAACTCCTGATTTTTAGTTCCATTCAGCGTTTGCTTCCCGTGGGGCTTCCTGCTCTTTGGAAGCCAATAGAATAGCACCTTACTAGATTGCCCAGAACGGCTTTTATTGTAGATAGTCTTCGGTCGATCGTTGTAGGAATTATTAGTGTAAAGAAGCGTTAAGGACTGAGATTTGGATGAGTAACGCTTACTCGTCCAAAAGATCTCAGTCCTTTCCTGATTTCAAGATTCAACTGTGGTGAAACCCAAGTTGCAATGAGTTTTGAGTTGTTAATGGGAGTAGCTAGCGCTGTTTACCTTCAACTCTTCGGGTCCACCTAATGTCAAATTCGAATCGTTACCTCCTTCAAATCACTTCTTCGGTGCTAAAAGCATCATCATGTTGCGTCCCTCTTTTTGGGGGCTTGCTGCACTTCTGCCACTTCCTGCAAGTCGGTGGCCATGCGCTTCAGCAGATCCTCAGCAATATCGCTGTGCTGAATCTCGCGCCCACGAAACATAATGGTTGCTTTGACCTTGTCGCCATCCTTTAAGAAGCGTTTTGCCTGATTGATCCGCACATTGTAGTCGTGCTCCTCAATTTTGTAACGCATCTTTACTTCTTTAACATCGACAGTATGCTGTTTCTTCTTCGCTTCCCGTGCTTTTTTCTCTTGCTCAAATTTAAATTTACCGTAATCCATAATTCGGCAAACCGGTGGGTCGGCCTTGTTACTGACCAGAACCAAGTCCAACTCCTTTTCGTTGGCAATTTGCATTGCTTCCCGGGGAGTTAGGATCCCCAATTGTGCGCCGTCCGAGTCAATCACTCGAATTTTGGGGTATCGGATGCGCTCGTTAATAGTGGGTAAATCGCGATTTGGTTTTCTTTCAGCTCTTTCAATCACAGGCATTAGCAGGGTTAACAAAGAATGATGTTGACAGCGAGAGGTTAATTTGATGCAAGGCCAAGTTTGGGCATAGCATCATTGTCACGATTGGATTGTGGAAACCGATCATCAACCTTCTAGGAACGATACAGACGAAATTTTTTTGAATAAAAGACTCGTATTTGTCATTCTACTCAGTCTGTTCAGATTTCTACCCGTTTGTTTACCTAAATTACGGGTTTCCCTACTCCTGATTGGGAATAGGGAATCGGCAGTCGGTAGGGGTGGCGTTAATACTTCCGTTCCTGGGGTTGGAAGAGCGTTATTGTAACTGGTTTGTAATCAATATCGATACCAGCAGGGGAGTAATAGGTCAGGGTATGTTTGAGAAAGTTGGCATCATCACGATCGGGGTAGTCCTCCCGTGAGTGAGAACCCCTGCTTTCCTGGCGATTTAGAGCCGACGTGAGGATCATTTCACCAACAATCATGAGACTGCGTAGCTCCAGAGCTTCAATAATTTCGGTGTTCCAGAGGGTGCCTTTGTCATCCAACCGGATCTGGCCGTACTGTTGCTGAATCTGCTTGAGCTTTGCGATCCCCTCCTGCATGATGCTTTGTGTTCGAAACACGCCGCAGTATTCTGTCATGCAGTCCTGATAGGCTTGCCGAACCTGAGCAATTCGATAAGGACCTGTTTGATCAAATAGCGATCGAATCTGGTTCTGCGTTTCAGCTAGGTAGTGAGATTCATTGAGGTCGGGAAGCTTGCGGTTTTCGACATAACGAGCGATCGCGGCTCCTGTCCGCCGTCCATACACAACACATTCCAGTAATGAGTTACTGCCGAGACGATTAGCTCCATGCACTGAGACGCACGCTGCTTCACCAGCAGCAAAAAACCTTCGACCAACTCATCCGCACTGCGCCGTACCTGTCCATCCGTGTTGACTGGAATTCCACCCATTGAGTAGTGGACGGTAGGCCGAACGGGAATCGGTTCATGTACCGCATCCACTCCCACCAGCCGATGGGCCTCTTCCCAACAGAAGGGAACTCGGCTCATAATCTTTCCCGTCCCATGTGGCGCAGGTCCAGATAAACGAACGGACCTCCCGCGCTTCCGTCAGAATTTACGCCGCGCCCTGCCCGAATTTCAGAGGTAATTGCCCGAGAAGTGATGTCACGCGGAGCTAACTCCATGCGGCTAGGCGCATAATTTTCCATAAACCGCTTACCTTCACTGTTGACCAGGTAAGCACCTTCACCCCTGACAGCCTCTGAAATGAGTACTCCAACTGGATATAGACCCGTTGGATGGAATTGAACAAACTCCATATCTTCCAGGGGCAATCCTGCCATGGCAGTCATCGAAAGACCATCCCCGTCGAAGCGTAATCATTGGAGGTGGTGTTGTAAACGCGTCCATAGCCACCTGTGGCTACCATCACGGCTTTCGCACGAACGACGACCAGTTGACTGTCAAGGATGTGAACCATTACGAGGCCTTTGACCTGGCCATCCTCCAGGATCAGTTTCAGCACGTACCACTCGTCGTAGATCGTTACGCCACACGCCATGAGGTTGCAAATTAGCTCATGCAAAATGGCATGTCCGGTTTTGTCTGCGGCATAGCAGGTGCGGTTATGGGAATGTCCACCAAAGGCTCGTTGGGCAATGCGTCCATCCGCTAGGCGGGAAAATAAAACGCCCATGTGTTCCAGGTCGATCACCACATCAGGCGCTTCGCGGGTCAAAATTTCGACCGCATCCTGATCCGCCAGGTAATCGGACCCTTTCACCGTATCAAAGGCATGGGCTTCCCAACTGTCGCTGGCATCCACATTTTTAGCGTTGCGGCAATGCCTCCTTGGGCGGCAACGGAATGCGATCGAATGGGATGCGTTTTGGCAACAACGGCAACGCTAAGGCTCGAGTTTGTACGCGCAATTTCTAGGGCGGCGCGAGATCCTGCCAGTCCACCACCAACAATAATGACGTCGTGATCAATCATGGATTCGTGAGGAGTGAAACGTGAAAAGCTGAAACAAAGGTTCCCTGCCCCAGCAAGGAACCTCTCAGAGATTAAATAATGAGCAAAAAGTGTTGATGAGCGTAGGGTTTGCAGAAAGGATTGCTGGTTTTCCACACCTACAGTTTAACCTGCTGCCTGAGCCGGACGCTGGGAGGTAGGGCTGGCAGTCGGTGATGTCGCTACAGTTTTATTCGTTGCCGGATCTACTGCCGCCAACTCAATGTGGTTAAGCAACGTCGTTACGAACGCGAACAGGAGAAAGGGAGGGTTAGCACCAGAATTAGCCCAACGGTTGCTAACGCATAAATCGGACGGCTAGCGCCCATGAGTGCCATTGCAGAAGCCAAACTCAAAAAGATAACGATTAGCCAGACGATAATCTGACCATAAATATCGCCGAACGAAAGGGTGCATACTAACCGATATTTCGATATGTTGCTCATAATTTGCCTCTAATGGTCACTGTAAATTTATAAAATAAAGCTTTACTCACCAGGCGGGCCGTTTCTAAATCTTTTGAAACGTTCTTTACTCACCGTTACAGTTGGTCTTGACGTCCACCCTAAATCTGAGTTGATCATTAACTTGGATTGTAGGTGCTCTTTCCGAAGAACGCACTCACCTATATCTATATTTATTTCGGAAACGATTAGGATTGCTACATTTTTCAGGGATGCATTGGTTTAGGTTACAGCTTTATCAATATCACAACGCCTATGGCTGCCCTTCCTCCTTATTTATTGCTGTTTGACGTTACTGCCCTGCTGGGTGGGGGAACCGGGAATGGCGAGAATTCTCACGAATTGGAGAATGCTTTCTTCCCAAGGTGGTTCTGGAGGAAATCAACTTCCTAAGCGACCACGCACCAGAACCGACCCATGAGCAAACGGCCAGGGAGTTTACTCGGTTCTACCCGGAGAGCGGTTGGAAATCGGTTTCATCGATCGCTACCCATCCCTCCCTCAAACCTGCTGAAGGTCATACCCTAAGTAAGCGAGCGCGGCTAACCCTAACGGTGGTGCAAGCAGCTTATGGATTAGCGCGAAACCGACCGGATGGGCTGGTCATCATTGTGTCGAGCGATCAGGGTTTAATGCAGCGGTTGAGAGCATTAGAAATGCCAAACCTGTGCGCGATTCCAGTCGTTGCGCTGGTTCAATGGACACGAACCGAGCGAAAACCGCCCGTTGTGATTCACCAGCTTCAGTTAATGCGTGCGGCGAGTGGGCTTGTTTCCTCAACGGCGGCGGCAAAACCGAGTCGAGCTAGTTTGTCAACGCAGGCAGCGCCTGTTGCTGGTAGCCAACGGTCAACCAGGCAAATATCGAAACCTGTTTTTCGCATACCGATCGCCAAAATTTTCTACAATGTGCTGACATTTATCATGGTGGCGATCGCGGTGTTAGCCGTGTGGCGAGTTGCCTTTCCTGCAAGTTTTGAGCAACTCTGGCAGCAGGTCCGCTCGCTGATTGTTGATCAATCGCCACCCCCCTAAAACCGTTCCGAAAAAGAAGTAGCAATGGTAACGTCAAAATCAGCAGTGTCCCAATCTGTTCAGAAGGCATTGAACCGTTTCTGTTTAATCGTGCTATTGACCGGAGTTGTTTCTACAGGAGTGGGCTTTGTTGGGTTGGGTGAGGTGATCGCGCTGACTCCGCTGCAATCATTTCCAACCGTGCCTGTCATAGTTTCTTCAACCGGAGAAGGTGAGACAACTCTGGCGAATCAACCGACTACCGCAACTGCGTTACCCCCTTCCTTATCTAATAAAGTGCGACAGGATTTGAGTAAGCGAACGGGGCTTCCTCCGGGCAAGCTGCGTGTGGTTGAGTCATCTCGAAAGAGTTGGCCAAACGGCTGTTTGGGGATCGAGAAACCTGATGAGTTTTGCACCATGGCAATGGTTGAAGGCTGGCGAGTGGTATTGTCAGACGGAAAGCGACGTTGGGTATACCGAACCGATAGGCAAGGACGCGTATTGCGTATGGAACCCCCTACTCAGTCCAGTCCTGTTCGCTGATTGGAAACCTCAAGGTTCTAACTGGCCAATTCAAAAATCTTCAAATTCAGCAACATCAATGGCAGATTTCGGGAAGAATTGTTGAAATACTGAATTAATCGGTATGAAATAAATAAAAATTTTTAATAATCTAAACTACGGTTTGTCTATCGGGTTATGGTGTTATTGGAAGCAATGAACGTTCTCGATTGTCCCTAGCCAGAGCTATGAATGTCCCCCTGAAACCGCCATTGTTTTAGAGGCAGAACTTACCCCACCTCAAGCGCTATCTCAACACCAATCACCCAAGCTTAGTGAGCCAGGGTTTTATTACTTTGCCTACGGCTCCTGTATGTGTCCGGTTGATCTGAAACGGACGCTAGGTGAGAGTACCCATTCTTTCGTCATAGGGCCAGCAACTCTTAAAGGCTATCGGCTTGGATTTAATCGTCGATCGCTTCGTCGAGATTGTGGAGTGCTTGATGTTGTTCCAGATCCCAAGTCGTCGGTTGAGGGCGTTTTGTATCATTTGCCCTGGCGACTGAGCGATCGCCTGGACGAACGTGAGGAAGTTCCCAAGGGTGGGTATCGGCAGGAGATTGTGCAGGTCTACTGCCAGAATCAGCTTTATCCAGAAGTCCGTACCTACGTTGTTGTAGACAAGTTACCCGAGGAACTAGCGCCAAACGACTGGTACTTTAATGTGGTGATGCGGGGAGCGGTAACCTGTGGTTTACCCGAACAATACTGCTGGCAACTGTTTCATCACATGCATCGACTTCAGCAGCGCCACTGGCAAGATCAACCGTTTCGCCGCTCTGCCTGATTCCGTTCCATTGCACAATATCGATCGGTCTGCTAAACCCATCCGCGTGGCTTGCGAATTTATTAAATCCAGGATCTTTGATAACTTACTCTAAACACTATTTTATGGAGTTTGGAATCAACTGGCGGAGATTGTTCTCTCTGTGCGAAAAACTTGTCAAGTATTTTATCCAAATGGATAAATTGTATTGAAGGCTCCTTTACAAATAGAGATAGATGGAGCTTTGAGGGCTGCAAATCTGTATGCTGGGATTTGTATAGAGTAGTTCCTCAAGCGCTATGTCCGAATCGACGATCGAATCTATCCTGCAAGAAGGACGTTCATTTCATCCACCTGCTGAATTTTCCCAAAACGCTCAGATCAAAAGCCTGGAAGAATATCGCAGTCTCTACGAGAAGGCAAAAGCAGGCCCCGAAGCATTTTGGGCAGACCTGGCAGAGAAGGAACTGCACTGGTTTCAAAAATGGGATACGGTTTTGGACTGGCAACCACCGTTTGCCAAGTGGTTTGTAAACGGCAAGACTAATATTTCCTACAACTGTTTGGATCGGCACCTGAGCACCTGGCGACGCAACAAAGCTGCCCTAATATGGGAAGGGGAACCAGGGATTCACGCACACTGACCTACGCGCAACTCCAGCGGGAAGTCTGTCAATTTGCCAACGTGTTGAAGCAGTTGGGTGTGCAAAAGGGCGATCGTGTGGGCATTTATATGCCCATGATTCCAGAGGCTGCGATCGCGATGCTGGCCTGTGCCCGCATTGGTGCCCCTCACTCAGTCGTATTTGGTGGCTTCAGTGCAGAAGCATTGCGCGATCGCTTGATTGATGCCGAAGCAAAGCTGGTGATTACAGCGGATGGGGGCTGGCGAAAAGACGCGATCGTGCCCTTGAAAGATCAGGTAGACAAAGCGCTAGCAAATAACAGCGTTCCCAATGTGCAAAGTACGATCGTCGTGAAGCGGACTGGGCAACAAGTTCAGATGGAGCCAGAGCGCGATCACTGGTGGCATGACCTGCAAGCGGGAGCGTCAGCCAACTGTCCCGCAGAACCGATGGACAGCGAAGATATGCTGTTCATTCTCTATACGTCGGGCAGCACAGGAAAGCCTAAGGGTGTTGTCCACACCACGGCAGGCTATAACCTCTACACCCACATGACAACGAAGTGGATCTTTGATCTGCGGGATGACGATGTTTACTGGTGTACAGCCGATGTGGGTTGGATTACGGGGCACAGCTATATTGTGTACGGCCCCTGTCCAACGGAGCGACGACGTTAATGTACGAAGGTGCTCCCCGTTCCTCTAACCCTGGCTGCTTCTGGGACGTGATTGAAAAATACGGCGTCAATATTTTTATACAGCTCCCACCGCCATTCGTGCGTTTATCAAAATGGGAGAGCACCTGCCCAAAGCGCGGGATCTGTCCTCTCTGCGGTTGCTCGGAACGGTCGGTGAACCCATCAATCCCGAAGCCTGGATGTGGTATCACCGGGTGATTGGTGGAGAGCGTTGCCCGATCGTCGATACCTGGTGGCAAACGGAAACAGGTGGCATCATGATTACGCCACTACCAGGGGCGATTCCCACAAAACCGGGATCTGCAACGTTACCCTTCCCTGGAATTCTGGCCGACGTGGTGAACTTAGAGGGAAACTCGGTTAGCAAGGGCAACGGAGGCTATCTGGCTATCCAACATCCCTGGCCTGGTATGATGCGAACCGTTTATGGAGATCCCGATCGCTTCCGCCGCACCTATTGGGAACACATTCCGCCTAAAGATGGACACTACGTCTACTTTGCTGGCGACGGTGCCCGCCAGGATGAGGACGGCTATTTCTGGGTGATGGGTCGGGTGGACGATGTGATTAACGTTGCTGGACACCGCCTGGGCACGATGGAGGTCGAATCTGCGTTGGTGTCACATCCGGCTGTGGCAGAGGCTGCCGTTGTTGGGAAACCAGATGAAGTGAAGGGTCAGGACATCGTTGCGTTTGTCACGTTGGAAGACAACTACAGCCCCAGCGACGCTCTGTTGAATGAACTGAAACAGCACGTCGTTAAGGAGATTGGCGCGATCGCCCGTCCAGGCGAAATCCGTTTTGCCGATGCGCTGCCCAAAACCCGTTCCGGTAAGATTATGCGTCGTTTGCTGCGATCGCTCGCTGCTGGCGAAGAAGTCTCCGGAGATACGTCTACTCTGGAAGACCTGGGCGTTTTAGAGAAGTTGCGTCAGGGATGACAATAAAGTTACTCAATAAAAATGCAGAAGTCAGAGTCAAAAAGGATTTGTGATTCTGACTTCTGCATTTTGATGTCAGCATTTATTGTCGGAAAGTGAAAGCATACATCAAGGTCGAATCAGTTTCGCTGAGCGATAGACTTCGTACAGCAATAAACTGCCTGCTACTGCAAGGTTAAGCGAGTCAGCCGTTCCAACCATTGGAATACGAACGAGATGGTGACAAATATCTCGCTGCTGTTGAGTCAAACCCTGCCGTTCCTCACCCAGTAACAGGAGCGTCGAATCAGGATATTGGAATTGGTGTAAATCTGTGGTGCCGTCAGGGGATGCTCCAACAACCTGGCAGTGATGATGGCGTATCCATTGGCGGAGAGCAGGAAAGCTGGTGCGAACAAACTTCTGGCAGAAGAGTGCGCCCATTGATGCCCGCACCACATCCGGGTCAAATGGATCAACCCGTCGCCCGACGACGATAAAACCAGACCCACCGATCGCTTCTGAAGAACGAATCAATGTCCCTAGATTTCCAGGCGATCGCACAGTCTCCAGTACAACCCAACATAATCCGGCTTGTGGTCGAACATCCTGCAATTGACACCATCGTTGATGGACGATCGCCCTAACTCCAGAAGCCCTTTCAGTGTAGGAGATGCACCGGAATTGTTCAGGAGTGAGTGCAATAGTGTGAACCCCAGAGCGGCGAGCATGACGCACTAATTTTCGAGCTAAGGGGCCGTGAGCAGTTTGTCGCTAAATAAAAGGGTGGCAATCTTAAAGTGGTTGTCCATCGCCTGTACGAAGTTGCGAACACCCTCGATATAGAACAACTGACAGGCATCACGGTAGGCGCGGTCGGTATGGAGCTTTTGAACTTCAGCTAAGGCCGCCTCAACCTCTAGAGAAGTATGGCTGGACTCCTTAACACCAGCCATCCTCCTTGAGAGCCTGCTTGCTCTCCATAAGCGTAAGTAACAATGCCATAGTCTAAAGCGGTCACTATGCCGCACAAAACGACGTTGTTATACCAACAATCCTATAAACCATAGCTTTTGAGCAGAGCTAGATCAAGGATAAAACTGGTTAGTAAGGACAAAACTGGTTAACAATACATCGATTGCATTAACTCAGATCTTGCACCAGTCTCAACAAGGGGTTGCCAAAGGAGCAAAAAGCTGAAAGAAAGGGCGTAAGAAAAATCATCGGACGGTTATGGAAACCATCGTTGAACACGCCCAAGGGCTAGTGTATAGCCTGCTTTGTCTGCTGCCTAGTGTGTACCAAAAAGCCAGCCTGAACGCTCTGTTGGGGCTATTTCTTGAAGCTCAAGGACATCCCTTGCCTCAACATACGTCGGTCAAATCTGCGAGTTCGTTGAGTCGCTTTCTCAATCATTACGGCTGGTCTACTCGTGGAGTGATTCGGACGACCCGCCAAGCTGTGTTGGGGCAAATCGACCGACATCGACCGCCTCGGGGGTGCCGCTGCGGGTGTTGCTTGACCTGACCAGTCTGCCGAAATGCGGCAAATTTTTCCATCTCAGCACCCCACTGAAGACCCCGATACGCCCGACCCGTGGGTGCGAGTGCTCAACGGCAAACGTGGCTTACACCTGGTTGTGTTGTATTTGGTGCTCGGTGAGTGGCGAGTGCCCTGGAGCTTTCGGGTCTGGCGCGGTAAGGGCGATGCCAGTCCGGTACAACTGGCGTGCAAGCTACTGGCAACGGTCCCCACCGAGTTGAGTCAAGGGCGGGTGGTGATAGTGCAGGCAGACACAGAGTTTGGCACCGTAGAGTTTCTCAATGCCGTGCGAAAGCGCTCTTGGCGAGCGGTGGTAGGGATGCGTTGCAACCGAAAAATGGTCGATGGTCGCGCTCTCAAGCAACTGTATCGCACTGGCAAGCGGGGACAGCAAGTCTATTTAGAGGGCAGCTCCTACCCGCTGACGGTCTCCTGGTTCTGGCTCAAACGCTCTCAAGGCAAGCGAGAATTGCGCTTTGTCGTCTCCACTCATCCCTACGCTGGGGTTTATCTCGTGCGCCTTGGACGCAAACGCTGGGCCATCGAGGGCTTTTTCAAAACCATCAAACATCGCTTTGGGTTACATCGCTTTGGGCAATCAACCAAACTTGGTGTCTATCGTTGGCTGATTCTGTCACTGATTGCTTATCTTTTGGTGCATTGGATTGACCAATGGTCTTTGCCACCCATTCTCGATTGGAAAGCAGCCTGTGATTTAGCCTTAGAGGTATTGTTCCCTCGATTGTCTGGTTCCAGTTGCTCAAATCCATCCAAAGCCGTGCCAAAATTGCGACCCAACGAGGGTTTGAAGTTGTCCTCAAACCGCTGCCCAATCGGGCTTATCGAGAATGCTGCAAGATCTGAGTTAACCATTTAATCAACCCTAGTGAGTCGTCTATCAGCAGTGCGTCGTCTATCAGCCAACAGTATTTCCACAGCTACCTGAAGGGCAAGCGGGATATTGGGTCTGGTAGGTATCTGTCCGCTTACCGAATAGAGCATACCGATTATCTCGGACCTGTTCGTAAACACGATCGCCCATCCACTTTACTCCTGGCATTGCCCGATAAGCGGTCACAAATAACTCACCTGATGGCAACAGCCGCCCAATTTCTTCCGCAGCAGCACTTCCTTGCCAGCGCTGTTCAGGAGCATCTGCATTAATCAAAATCATGCCCAGTTCACAATCCTGGGATGTAATACCCAGAGGTCTAAGCGATTCCTGGTCTTGCATGGAAATGTATGTGAATCGTTCGCCTTTGTCCAGGCTCTCCAGGAACTGTACTAGAGTAACGCAGAGGTTGCAGAAACCGTCGTAGATAACGTAGTAGGACATGGGAAGGAATAATAATTGGTAGGTGGTTAGGTGTTAGGGGTGGAAAGAACGGTATGTCTAGAAGAATTTCAGCTATTTCTTAACGTGCTCAAGCGTTAAGCATTCTTGACCAACGCCTCGGAGGTTTAAGCCTTTGTGCTGGCCGTTATGTCTCTATTTCTAGTAAAACCTCCGAGGTTTGCGTAAGCTCCAGTACTTCTATAAGGATAAAAGCTTTTGCTTGAAAGCTTCTGCTTGATGGGAATTGGGGATACTGCTGGCCAGAATTTCAATCAATTGCTGCTGCGTTGCGTGGGGATGCTGGGCTGTTGCGGTTTTCAGGACATGTCCAGCGATCGGACCGATGGATTTAGCCAGTTCCCAGCGGCACTGCTCTAAGAAGGATGGATCTAAACTTGCTGACGTTTCAGGTTTTGGAGACGTCACAGAAGAACGGCTAAACGAACGGTAGGAAATTCCTTGGGGCGGTGGAGATTTAGGCAGTTCACCCTTTGGCTGGACGTTCAGCGTAGTTTGCAATCGGTGCTTAAACGCTTCTGACTGTTGAGGGTTGGAAATCTTGGTTGCCAGGATTTCAACGAGTTGCTGGGCAGAGCTTTGAGGATGTTTGGCGAGGACATCCTTCATGACAAAGTTACCGATCGGTCCAATGTAACGAATCAGTTCCGTTCGGCACTGCTCCAAAAAGGCTGAATTCGCAGGGGTTGGGAGGGGAGGTTGAGGGCTGAGGGCTGAGAGATGGGACGATTCTGTTGGGAGATAAATGTCTTCGGAGGTAGGAAGCGATCGTCCGTGTGGCTCAACGGCAGATTCAACTTCTAAAACTGCCGTTTCAAGAGGTGTCGTTTCTAAAGATAGGGTTTCGAGAGGTCTCGTTAGTCGCTGTTTTAAAGTTTCTGCCTGTTGCGAACTGGAAATCTTCGTTGCCAGTGCATCCACAAGCTCAAGTGAAGAGATCTGGGGATGGTTAGCAAGCACATTTTTAAGAATGACATTCGCGATCGGTCCAACAAATGCCGTTAACTCTTTCTGACAACGCTTCAAGAACGCTTGGTCCGGTATCTCGGGGATGTTTAGCACCTCAGGGATTTCGGGAAACTCCGGTGCGGCAAATTCATCTACCGATGCAACAGCAGGTTCAACAAGGGGCTTGATGGCGATCGCTTCTGCAGGAGGGGATAGTACAGGGTTTTGGAAGATGAATTCTTCTGACGGAAGTCCATCCTCTCCTCCACATAGCTCGTTCCAGGTAGGAGGAACTTCTGCCGGATTTTGAAAGATAATGGGCAACCAGGTCGCGCAGGGAAACTCATCCTCCATCCCCTCTAACCGCTCCCGCGCTTCGCGAACAGATAGATAGAAGGACTCACCCCGCGAAAATGCTTCCAAAAGTTCTTCAAAAATTCCTGAGCAATTTGGTCAGGAACCGGGTCGCGCATCACGATAATTTGGGAATACGCAGATCGGATAGATTCTGCGCTAACCCTAGTCCATCGCAGGAGTTGAAAATGGCAATTTTCAGCCCGCGCTCGACCCCCTTTCTGAGCGCATATTTCAATTGCGCGATCGACAACCGCTCGGTGGAATTCAGTTCTATCCACCCTGTATCCGTATCAACATGGGTCGAGCTATGCCCGGCGAAGAAGAGAATATCCCAACATTGCCGCCAGAACTGATCCGTTAGCTCCCTCCGGGAAGGCTCTGCCAGAAAATTTACGGTTGCTTGGGGCAACTGTTCCAGCAGCGCCCGATCGGCCTGAATGTTGATACCGCTGCTGTTGCCCAAAATTGCCAGGATTCTGACCCTGCCGCTTGCAGACTTTACCTGGCCAGCCTGCTCATAAACAGGAGCACTCAACGCTGCTTCAGCTTTTGAATAGCGTTCAAAAAATCCCACAGATGCCAGGGTAATCGCTGAAGTTGAATATCTCTGGTTTGCAGAACCATTCGGATTTCGTTCGATGGGCTTAATTGCTCAAGCAGCTTCTCTCGAATAATGCGAAATGGCTCCGTATTCAGCCAGCGATTGAGACTGGCGTGTAGGATTGCAGCCGCTCGATTGCACTCTTCACGCAAAGAAACGTTCGTAACCTGCCCAGAAGGCGCTGACAGGCGTGATTGCAAACTCAATTGGCGGTAAGCCGACTGCCACTGCTGGTATGTTTGAAAGATCTCCAGGTTTGCTGGTAGATTGCCAGTAACTTCTGTTGAAGGGCGAGTTGTTTCCTCTCCAATCTGCAATGTGACCGGAAAGCCCTGCTCAAAACTGCCATCTCCCAACTTCAAAACTACCAACTTGCCCACCGCATCTCCTCCGCAGGACCTGCCAACGACACGCTAAAAATCTGTTTTTGATTGTGTCTATTTGTTTCGCTTCGATCGTCCGACTTTCCGCTCCTTGAAGTGCTATAGCTTTACTCTACAGCGGTTTCTATGAAAGCTGTGGAAAAGCCATTCATCTATTCTCAAAAGGTTTTTCCATCCTATTCTTGACACGTTTTACCTTTAGCTTATGAAGTGATAAACCAGTTCTATCAACAACCATTAGATTTATCTATAACATTGCAGTCGTAGCACTACATTCAGTCGTATGGCTTACAAAAGCCTATAGAAGATTAAAGTTTTCTCCTGTTAATCTATCGCCTTAAACTATTGAATTTACGCAAGCAGAATGCGACTGGTCATTTGTCCCGGAATTCATGAACCTCAACTGACTCAGAGTTTTCTTGGTCATCTGCTTGAAGATTCTGACAACGCCCAGTTACCTCAGGAAATATGTCAGGAAAATCCATTGATTTTTCCTACAGAACGTTATCCGGCTTACTCCGGGCCTCATCTCTTGCAGTTCATCACTCAGCAGCTAGATGTCACCCCTTTCAAACCCTCTCTTCAACCTCCATTAGTATTTGTCGGTTTCAGTGCGGGAGTGGTAAGCGCGATCGAGGCAGCTTGGGGTTGGCGACTCATGGGTGGAACGGTGACAGCGTTCATTGCCCTGGATGGATGGGGCGTGCCATTGTGGGGAGATTTTCCAATTCATCGCGTCAGCCACGACTACTTTACCCATTGGAGTTCTGCACTGCTGGGCCAGGGTGAGGATAGTTTTTACGCGGATCCGGGTGTGGATCATCTGGAATTGTGGCGATCGCCTCACACCGTTGAAGGGTGGTCAATCCCTTCTACTCGATCTCATGAAAGAGTTCGCACCACCGCAACACGTTTCTTACTGAGTCTGCTACAGCGTTATGGGGAGAGGGTAAGGGGTGAAAAATAAAAGGCAGAAATTGAAGATACAACTTTTTATCCTTCATCCTTTAGCTTTTATCCTTCCCCTTTCACTCCTCCCTTCCTCTTTAAAGTTTCATCACTTGTTTCAATTCAATAGGGGAACGCTAGAATTACTCAGCTTCTGGGTGAAATTGAAATAAAACTGCCGAAGCATTGGCGTTTTTCTTCACCTTAAAGGACAAACTAGTTAGGAGGAATTGTCGTCTGGTTTCTAATCAATTTCCTGAGAAACGTAACTCTATGCTTTCAGCAAGCTCGTCTGGTAGCGGATTTGTTGCGCTGCTGAAGAACCGTCCCTTTCTGGCTTTATGGATTGGGCAGATTCTTTCTCAAGTGGCCGATAAGGTTCTCTTTGTTTTGCTGATTGCGTTGTTGGTTAGCTATCAACCACCACCCGGATGGGAGAATTCCGCTAACTCAGCGCTCATGATAGCGATTACGTTGCCTGCAATTTTGTTTGGATCAGCCGCCGGAATCTTTGTTGATCGCTTTGACAAACGGCAAATTTTGGCTGGCTGCAACTTATTGCGTGGCGCCATCATTCTGGCGATTCCTCTCTTGCCCAAGGAATTTGTGATATTGCTGGCGATCGGTTTCTCCCAGTCAGTTCTGACCCAGTTCTTTGCTCCAGCAGAGCAGGCAGCCATTCCTCTTTTAGTGCCAAAACAAGGCTTAATGACCGCTAACGCCCTGTTTACCACAACCATGATGAGTTCCCTGATTATTGGTTTCGCGATCGGGGAACCGCTCCTCACTCTGGCTAGATCCTGGGGGCATTTTGGTCAGGAAATTTTGGTGGGAGGGCTTTATACGCTGGCAGCGATCGTTCTTTACTCTCTCCCTATTCGTAATACGGGGGCAGATTCAAGGATCGTTCCAGCCCATGCGTGGAGCGACTTCAAAGCAGGTCTGAAATACTTGCGCAGGGACCGATTAGTCAGCAATGCAATGTTGCAGCTAACCCTGCTGTATTCGGTCTTTGCTGCGCTTACTGTGCTGACGATCAAACTGGTTGAGGAAATTGGTCTGAAATCTACTCAGTTTGGTTTTCTGCTGGCAGCGGCTGGAGTTGGCATGGTTCTTGGGGCAGGTGCTTTGGGGCATTGGGGCGATCGCTTTCACCACAAACCTCTCCCCTGATCGGCTTCCTGATTGTGGCCGGTTGCCTGAGTGTATTCACCTTTATTGATGATTTATGGGTTGGATTAGGCTTGAGTGCCCTGCTGGGTGTAGGTGCCGCTATGGTTGGAGTACCCATGCAAACGCTGATTCAGAAACAGACTCCAGAATCCATGCGAGGCAAGGTTTTCGGATTTCAGAATAATGTCATAAACATCGCCCTAAGCCTGCCGTTGGCGATCGCTGGACCGCTGACCGATACCCTGGGGCTTCGGGTTGTTTTGCTGGGAATGAGTTTTATCGTGAGCTTGGTAGGGATATGGGCATGGCGCAACACCCGTCGAGTTTTGCAAGACGCTCTTTGATCAGCAAGATAGAAGGAAGGCAAGGATAAAGGATAAAGGATGAAGGATGAAGGATGAAGGCTAAAGGATAAAGGATAAAGGCTAAGAAATTGGCTCTTTAATTTCTCGCCCCTCACATCTCATTCCTCACCCTCTACCTCCTCTTGAGTGTTAAGTAATGTTGCGGCATTTTAATATGTCATGAAACATTGATGTATTGATGGCTTTGAAATCGCTGGAACCCTTTACATAGCCAATATTGCGGGAAATCAACTTCAGTCCGCTTTTCTCTCGACAGGGATCGCAATCGGCTCTAGACTGGAGTTCTGAGGCTTAGTGCATCATTCGATACAAAATCGTTCTAAGGATAGATGAGGTCTTCCCTGTGCAACTACAACGTGTGGCTGTAAAGCGGGTATCTGGCGGTTATGCACTGATTGACAGTTTGAAACGCCACGGGGTAAAGCATATTTTCGGCTATCCGGGCGGAGCAATTCTGCCCATCTATGACGAGCTTTACCGGGCAGAAGCCGAAGGTGGTATTCAGCACATTCTGGTCAGGCACGAACAGGGTGCAGCCCATGCTGCGGATGGCTACGCTCGTGCTACAGGCCAGGTCGGTGTTTGTTTTGGAACGTCAGGCCCAGGGGCCACAAACCTCGTTACCGGAATTGCCACCGCTCATATGGACTCCATTCCATTGATCGTGGTGACAGGGCAGGTGGCTCGAAATGCGATCGGTAGCGATGCTTTCCAGGAAACCGATATCTACGGTATTTCTCTACCGATCGTCAAACATTCTTACGTTGTCCGGGATCCTAGAGATATGTCTCGCATTGTTGCAGAGGCATTTCACATTGCGACTACAGGTCGTCCTGGTCCTGTTTTGATTGATGTTCCAAAAGATGTAGCGCTAGAGCAATTTGACTATTACCCGCCTGTAGAACCGGGTGATGTGAAGCTGCCAGGTTATCGTCCTACTGTAAAGGGGAATCCTCGCCAGGTTAATCAGGCGTTAAGGCTTATTCGGCAGGCGAAACAACCGTTGCTGTACGTGGGTGGCGGAGCTATTTCCGCTGGTGCCCATGCAGAGATTAAGGAACTGGCTGAGCGCTTCAATCTGCCTGTTACAACAACCCTCATGGGGTTGGGTTCCTTTGATGAACATCATCCTTTGTCGGTTGGTATGCTGGGGATGCACGGAACCGCCTATGCCAACTTTGCCGTTACGGAATGTGATCTGCTGATTGCGGTTGGTGCTCGCTTCGACGATCGGGTTACGGGCAAGCTCGATGAATTCGCATCTCGTGCCAAGGTCATTCACATTGACATTGACCCGGCAGAGGTAGGCAAGAATCGTGCGCCCGAAGTGCCGATCGTGGGCGATGTGCGTCAGGTGCTGGTTGATCTGTTGCGCCGCAGTAAAGAAGAAGGTGATGTCCACGACCCAGCACGGAACCGTGTTTGGTTAGACCGGATTGCTCGTTGGCGGGAAGACTATCCGCTTGTTGTTCCCCACTACGCCGATAGCCTTGCCCCTCAAGAAGTCATTGTAGAGCTGAGTTCACAGGCTCCAAACGCTTACTTCACGACGGATGTGGGCCAACATCAAATGTGGGCTGCGCAATTCCTTAAAGCAGGTCCGCGCCGCTGGATTTCGAGTGCGGGGTTGGGCACAATGGGCTACGGGATGCCTGCGGCAATGGGAGCAAAGGTTGCCCTGCCGGATGAACAAGTCATCTGCATCAGCGGCGACGCTAGTTTTCAGATGAACCTTCAGGAACTTGGCACCCTGGCTCAATATGGCATCAATGTGAAGACGGTCATCATTAATAATGGCTGGCAGGGCATGGTGCGTCAGTGGCAGGAAGCGTTTTACGAGGAGCGTTACTCTTCTTCCAATATGCAAAAGGGAATGCCTGACTTTATTAAACTGGCAGATGCCTATGGCATTAAGGGGATGATTGTTCGCTCTCGCGATGAGCTGAAGGATGCGATCGCTGAAATGCTCGCTCATGATGGTCCCGTACTGTTGGATGCTCACGTAAAGCGGGATGAAAACTGCTACCCAATGGTTGCCCCCGGCAAGAGCAATGCTCAGATGATTGGTTTACCCGAACATAAGCAACTCGAGAAAGCCGCTGAACTCATCTATTGCAGCAGTTGCGGTGCTAAAAACATCTCCACTAACAAATTCTGTCCGGAGTGTGGAACGAAGCTGTAGGAGTTGGGAAATTGAGAATTGAAAATTAGGAATTGAGAATTAGGAAGATACATAGAATTCAAAACTCATAATTCTTCATTTTCAATTCCTAAACTCTATTGACTATTGACTCAGCCAGGCGATCGTCTGCCGAATCCATTCCTCTGCATCTGCATTTTTGGATAGGGTGGTGCTTTGTCCCACTGCCTGTAATGCTTTTGAAATTTCGCTGTTGGTATATCCAAGCGCTAACAGCGTCATTTCCACATCTTCTTGAATTGAGAGCGCGGGTCCGGCTGACGGAGCGCTAATGACACCTGCCTCCTGACGCCACTCCGCTAGCTTCGTTTTCAACTCCAACGCAATTCGTTCTGCGGTTTTGCTGCCAACGCCTGGGGTTTTAGCAAGCGTGCGTGTGTTACCAGCGACGATCGCCTGCACCAATCCTTGCAATCCCAGTGTATCTAGCAGGGCCAGCGCCAACTGCGGACCGATTCCGCTTACGCTTACCAATTGCCGAAACAAATCTCGCTCTGCCATTGACCCAAAGCCAAACAGCACCATTTGGTCTTCCCGTACATGCAGGTGCGTAAAAACCTGAGCGTATTCTCCGGTTGATGGCAATTCTTGAATCAGACGGGGCACAATTTGCACATCGAACCCGACCTGGTTAACTTCCAGCACTAATGTGACTCGATTACCGCTTTTTTGAATACCTGCAATAGTGCCTTTGAGATAACCAATCATGGGGAGAGGGAAAGGATAAAGGATGAAGGATCAAGGATAAATAAATTAGACTGCCTTTTATCTTTTATCCCTTATCCTTTATCCTTTATCCTTTCTGCCTAATGTCTTCCGATCGCACCGCTATTTGCCAATGTATTTTAGACAAAGTCCGGGCACGTGGGCCGGAGAAAACAATTTGTCCATCAGAAGTGGCTCGAGAACTGGGCGGGGAGGATTGGCGATCGCTCATGCCCCTCATTCGCTCTATTGGGGCTGAACTGGTGGAATCAGGAGATATTCAGGTAACTCAGCAGGGAAAAATAGTAGACCCGCTTGACGTCAAAACCCCATTCGCTTTAGGCTACGGAAAAAGCCATGAGAGATGGATGAGGGTTTATCAAAAAACCGAGGTTATCCTTCTAAACTTCCTTCAAGGGTTGATATACAAAAGCTGAGAACCGTCGTGAAGGTTTCATAAACGCTGGTCTCCAAGCCTTCCGTAAAACTGCTGAAGGAGCACTTTTGTTTCATTTATTCTCTGTAATTTCCAGGTGTGAGTTTTCAATTGATACAGGGAATAATGCCATCGTGAGCAAAAAACATCTATCCAAAGTTAGATTTGTCTCTCTGCCGCTTCAGCGTTTTCTGGGATACAGCATTGAGCATTTTACCTGAGCTTTGCAATCTCCTGATGCTGACAAAAGCAACGAGCGATCGCTCTCAATAAATATGGATTCCGCCACTCCGTTAAGGACGCTGGTATCAATTAAAACTGGAAATTTTCAGTGCTCTTCGATTTATTGTCGTTTCCCGAATCTACACCATGGTACTTTCTCATTCCCTAAGTTCAACCGCCCCTTCATCCACTCCTTACCCCTCATCCTCTGTTCCTTATCCCCTCACCTCCCCGTCTTCATCTGACACCCTTACTACCGTTCTGCCTGCGCCCTTTCACGCCTCATCCCTGGTCTTCATCGACCCAACAGTAGATGACATTCCTACCTTGCTTGCTGGAGCTGCAGCGGGAACAGAAGTACACGTCCTTAATTCATCACGGGATGCTATCTCTCAAATTACAAATACACTCTTGGGACGAGAAGGCATCTCCAGCATTCATATCGTTTCGCATGGTGAGTCTGGCGGATTAGATTTTGGTTCCGGCAAGCTAAATTTGAGTGATTTACCCAACTTTGCTAGTGAAATCCAGTCCTGGGGCAAAGCTCTAACCAATGATGCAGACATCCTCCTCTACGGCTGTAATGTAGCGAAGGGTGAACTAGGTAAAGCATTTGTACAAATTCTCAGTCAATTGACTGGCGCAGATGTAGCAGCATCCAACGACCTCACGGGTAAAAAGGCGACTGGAATTTGGAGGTTGCAACTGGCAAAATAGAGTCTTCCCTGGCCTTTAAAGCTGACGCAACATCTAAATACGCTTCAACCCTCAACATCTTGGGTGAGAACTTTACAGGCAGCGACGTTAGCAAATTCAATTGGATTTACAACACTACCGGAACGACCCCTTCTTAACCGCTCGCTCCTCCAGTTCTCCGTCACAAAGCGGCGGATTACCGGGCGGTGGTACCGATAGTCCTGGAAATGGTGCCCTTCGGTTAACCAGTAATGCAGGGAATCAGGCTTCCTTTGTCATTTACAATCTGCCGGTTAACTCTAACAGCGGGTTGTCAATTAAGTTCAACATTCACTCCTACGGTGGAAACGGTGCAGACGGCATCAGTTTCTTCCTGATTGATGGAAATACTAGCCCCACAGTCGCTGGTGCGCCTGGTGGTGGGCTTGGCTATTCCAGAGGAGGCTCTACCCCTGGTCTTGTGGGTGGGTATCTTGGAGTTGGATTTGATGAATTTGGGAACTTTTCCACCTCCAGCTACGGAGCTAGCAATATTACGACAGGACAACCCGACTCTGTCGTTGTTCGGGGCAATCAAGCATCAGATTACAACTACCTCGCAGGTGCCACCATTCCATCTCCTGGTATCGATAACACAAGTGGCAACCGAACCTCCTCGAAGCATGCCGTTCAAATCGATTTGACTCCAACAGGTTTACTGTCGGTCAAGTTTGATGTGAATAATGACGGTGATTTTAACGATTCGGGTGAACTGCCCGTTACAAATTTGAATGTAACCTCAGTAAATGGAGCCTTACCCTCTACATTTAAGTTTGGCTTCTCGGCTTCTACAGGGGTTCTACGAACTACCACGAGATTACCGGAATGAACATTGACACCTATGGAGGTGCTCCTTACATTCCACTCATTGATTTCAGTTCAACCAGTGGAACTGTAAATGAAAACGGCACCCTCAATTTGACTGCCCGGTTAGATGCAACCACAACCAACACGGTTAGCATTCCTGTCACTCTATCGGGAACGGCCACAAACGGGACTGATTACAGTATTCCAACATCGATCTCGATCGCTCCAGGACAACTCACTGGCAGCATTGCACTAACGCCTGTAGACGATACCCTGTTTGAACCCAACGAAACAGTGGTCGTCACGATGGGAACTCCACATTTGGAGAACTTAGGACTACCGGAACGGTTTACACAGCCACTATCGTAGACAACGACAAACCGTCCATCAGCACTTCTGGGACAGTCAATTACACCGAAAACGCAAGCCCTGTTGCGATCGCCCCTGGCGTCAGTATTACAAACGCCGCCTCTAACGCAAATTTGAATAGTGCAACGGTGAGCATTAGCAGTGGCTTTAGCTCCACTCAAGATCTCCTAGGAATTTCTGGGCAAAGTGGCACCAGTGGCACCGTGAACGGGCTTTCCTGGAGCTACAACAGCGGTACAGGAGTACTGACATTAACCGGGAGTGCAACAGCTTCCACCTACCAGACCGCTTTAAGCCAAGTCGTTTACAGCAATAGCAGTGAAAACCCCAGTTCCACACCCCGGAGCATTGCCTTTGCCCTCAATCTTCAGGAGGAACTTCCACTAGCAGCACTTCACCCACTATTTCAGTAACACCAGTCAATGATCCTTACACTGGCAATGTAACCGTCACAGGAACCGCTGCAGAGAACCAAACGCTAACAGCGAATAGCACGCTTAGTGATCCAGATGGAATGGGACCACTAAATTACCAGTGGCAGCAATCGGATGATGGTATCAACTGGGTTGATGTTTCCGGAGCAACCAATTCCACGTTTGTTCTCGGCAATGCCCAAGGTAACCAATTTATTCGGGTTCGGGAAGCTATGTTGACGGTGGCGGCACAACTGAAACCTTTACAAGTAGCGCTACCACCACCAGAGTCAATGACGCGCCGAATGGAAATGTCACTATCCCCGGCACCATCCAGGAAAATCAGGTCGTGACAGCCGACACAAGCACGCTCACTGATGCGAATGGGTTAGGTCCGTTCAACTACCAGTGGCAGCAGTCTACCGATGGCGTTAACTGGACCGCCATTTCAGGAGCAACGAATGCGAGCTTTACTCCTGATGACCCTCAAGTTGGGAAGTATTTGCGCGTCCAGGTTTCCTATACAGATGGTCAAAATAACCCTGAAAGCGTCTTCAGTAACCCAAGCTCTCCTGTAGCCAACGTCAACGATCCGCCAACAGGTAATGCCACTATCACAGGCACTATACAAGAAGATCAGCCTTTAACGGTAAATACCAGCGGACTGCAGGATGCTGATGGACTGGGTACTTTTAGCTATCAGTGGCAGCAGTCTACCGATGGGGTTAATTGGACCGCCATTTCAGGAGCAACGAATGCGAGCTTTACTCCTGGCGATGCTCAGGTTGGAAATTATTTGCGGACTCAAATTTCTTACGTTGATGGTTATGGTACAAGCGAGAGTGTATTCAGCACCCCCACGGGCACTACTGTAACCAACGTGAATGATCCTCCCACTGGCGGTGTTGCTGTTACTGGCACGGTTCAGGAAGACCAAACCCTTACCGCCGATACCAGCGGATTAGCCGATGCGGATGGCCTGGGTACCTTCAGCTACCAGTGGCAATACACAACAGATGGCACAACTTGGAACAATATCACTGGAGCAACAAACGTCACCTTTGTTCCTGGTGATGTCCAGGTTGGGCAGCAGTTAAGGGTACAGGTTTCCTACACAGATGGTCACGGAACCCCGAAAGTGTTCCCAGTGGTGCTACGGGTCCAGTGATAAATGTGAATGATCCTCCGACAGGTACGGTAACCATTACAGGCACTGTGCAGGAAGATCAGACTCTCACAGCCAATACAACTGGATTGGGCGATGCCGATGGTTTGGGTGCCTTCACTTATCAGTGGCAGTATTCCACAGACGGTAATGTTTGGACCAATATTACTGGGGCAACGAATACGACCTTTGTTCCCGGTGATGCCCAGGTTGGACAGAAATTGCGGGTACAAGTTTCCTATACAGATGGCCACGGTACCCCTGAAACGGTTTTGGGTACACCTTCTATTGCTGTTGCAAACGTAAATGATGCCCCCAGTTTTACTGGAGATGCAGCGTTAGCACCCGTTCTAGAGGATGCAACGACCAATAATGGGGCAACGATCGCCAGCCTCTTCAGCAGCAAATTTAACGATCCTGATTCAGGCAGTAATTTAGGGGATTAGCGATCGTAGGAAATACGGCCAACGCCAATACTCAGGGTAAGTGGCAGTATTCCAGCGACAATGGTACCAATTGGTTCGATATTGGCTCCGTTGCTGAAGGTGCAACTGCACTAGCGCTTTCTGCCAATACATCGATCCGGTTTGCTTCAGTTGCCAACTACAACGGTACGCCTCCAAACCTTACTGTACGGGCGATCGATAATTCCCAAAACAGCTACACCAATGGCTCTACCCGTGTCACGGTCAATACTAGTTCCAATGGTGGTGCAACCGCTATTGCTGCAGCAACCAACACCCTCAGCACCAGCGTTACGGCGGTAGACGATACCGAATTCCTCGTCACCAACACAGATGATAGCGGCATTGGCTCCTTGCGTCAGGCGATTCTATGGGCAGAGACGGATCCCGGAGCAGAAACCATTCGCTTTACCGGAAATGTCTTTACGGACGATACCCTGACGTCATTACCCTCACCTCTGGAGAATTGGTGATTACAACTGACGTAACTATCAACGGTCCCGGTGCAGATAAGTTGACGATCAGCGGTAATGGCGGCGAACCTGCCCGTGTCTTTAATATCGGCGGTCAAGCGAATGTCACGGTAGACAGCGTAGCGATCGCCAACGGTAATTCTGGCAGTGCGAATGGTGGCGGTATTCTCAACAGCGGCAATCTGATATTGAACAAAACCGCAGTTCGCAATAACACGGCCCAGAATGGCGGCGGCGTTGCTAACAATGGTGGTACGTTGACCATCATCAACAGCACCCTTAGCAACAATGCTGCCAGTCAAAGTGGGGTGGCATCTTTAACCAGAACGGCATACTGTCCCTCCGTAACAGCACGATCAGCAGTAATCAAGTAGTTAGCTCTACAGCGGGTACTAATGGGGGTGGTGCGATCGCCCAATCCGGCAATAGCACGGCCACTATCGAAAACAGCACGATCGCCTACAACACCGCTGCTGTTGCTAGCACTAGCGGCATCTGGCTGCAAAACGGAACGATGACCGCACGCAACACGATCGTTGCCAACAACAACGGGGCAAACAACTTCCAGGTCGAAAGTGGAGCAACCTTCACGTCTCTAGGCAACAACCTGACCAACAGCGTGACCTCCCCTTAAATGGCACAGGTGACTTGAACGGTGCGACTGCAAGCCTAACTCCCCTTGCGTACCACGGTGGGCCTACCCAAACTCATGCACTACGTTCGGTTAGTGCTGCTATTAATGCTGGAAACAATTCAGGCCCCCACCGCTGATCAGCGTGGGTTCAAGCGAATCATTGGAACGATCGACATCGGAGCCTACGAGTACTCCCCTCAACCCGACTACAACATTGATGGCAACATCGACATCCTCTGGAGAAACCTAACCAATGGGGTAGACTACATCTGGCAGATGAATGGCCTCACACGTGCTACTGGTCTCTATCTAACTACCGTAGAGGACAGTAACTGGCGCATCCAACAACTCGCCGATTTCACAGGAGATGGTGAGGCGGATGTCCTCTGGCGTAACATTTCCACTGGTCAGAATCTTATTTGGCAGATGAATGGCACCAGCCGTGGCTCCACCTATAATCTGACAACGGTGCAGGGTAGCGAATGGCGCATCGAAGAAACCGGTGACTTCAATGGTGACGATAAACCCGATATTCTCTGGCATAACACCTTGAATGGCCAAAACGTTGTCTGGTTGATGAATGGAGTTAGCCGCAGCACCAGTGTCTTCCTACCAACATCGCCAGCACCAACGTCACCGCAAACTGGCTACCCCTGGGCTGTTGGTGGAATAGCCGACTTCAACGGCGACGAAAAGCCCGACATTCTCTGGCGCAATAGCGCAACTGGGGATAATGAAATTTGGCTAATGAATGGCACCACCCGCAGTTCGACGGTTTCCTTGCAAAATGTGCAGGGAGCAGATTGGACGATCGTCGAACTTGGCGACTTTACTAAAGACGCAAAGACGGATATCCTCTGGCGGAACACAACCACGGGACAAAATTTGGTCTGGCAGATGAACGGCACAACTCTTACCACAAAATTGTCCCTGCAGACCGTGCAGGGGTCAGAGTGGAAGATCGATGGAGTGGCTGATTTTGACGGCGATCGCTCAATTGATTTGCTGTGGCGCAACTACTCGACTGGTCAAAATATAATTTGGCAGATGAACGGCGTTAGCCGTGTTTCGAGTGTGTCTCAGCCAACCGTGTCAGACCCTGGCAACTGGACAGCCTACTTGGATTAACGACCCATTTAGTCTTTTCTAGATTGCCGTTCTCACAGAACCTGACACATCTGGAGAAATCAATGGTCATTAATTGCTGTCATAACTTATTGGCAGTACATAAATGACTAAAGAGCACAGCAAAATCAGTGTACTGTGACCATTCAATGGACAACCGCTACAGCAGTTGTCCATTAAATATTTTCATTGCAGCGTACTGTTAATCAATAATGGTTGTTTATCAAAAATGGCGAGAGTTAATGCATCTTCGAAAAGTTTCATATTTACCGTCCGCAATTCCTGAAACCCTTATCTAGAGCTACGTTTGTGCCCTAAGCGAGTCTGCACTCTCAATACACATTCGCTTATGATCCAAGAGGACTTTTTCAGAATTAGAACTTGTGGCACAACCCGGCTCTCCCCTACTCTCCCGCACCCCGCTTTATAACCTTTCCCTAGAGTTAAACGCCCGGATGACCGAGTTCTCCGGGTGGGAAATGCCTGTACAGTACAGCGGCATAACCCGTGAACATCAGGCAATACGAACCGCTGCAGGAATGTTTGACATTTCCCACATGGGAAAGTTTTGGTTTGCTGGCAAAAATTTGCTTGACCAATTCCAAAAGCTGGTTCCCTCAGATCTCAGCCGTTTGCAACCCGGCCAAGCCCAGTACACCGTTCTGCTCAACCAGAAAGCAGGGATTGTTGATGATTTAATCTTTTATTACCAGGGAGTTGATGAGTCTGGGCAACAGCAATGGGTTGTAATCGTCAACGCCGCCACGACTCAAAAAGATAAGACCTGGATGCTTGAACATCTGGACTCAAGCCAATTCAATTTTCAGGATCAGTCCACAGCCAAGACGCTGATTGCGGTGCAGGGGCCTGATTCTGTAAAGCATTTACAGGCTGTGGTAAAAGAAGATTTATCCTTAGTTAAGCCGTTTGGTCATTTAGAAGGTACAGTTCTTGGCCAGCCCGGTTTTCTGGCGCGGACAGGCTATACCGGGGAAGACGGGTTTGAAGTGATGACCGACCCTGCAACAGGCGCAGAACTCTGGCGATCGCTGCTGAAATCTGGGGTTGTTCCGTGTGGACTGGGTGCACGTGATACCCTCCGTTTGGAGGCAGCTTTAGCACTTTATGGGCAAGATATCGACGACACAACGACACCCTTAGAAGCTGGGCTTGGTTGGCTCGTTCATCTGGACAGTAAAAGGGACTTCATCGGGCGAGCAATACTAAAACAGCAAAAACAAGAGGGTGTGAAACGGAGGCTGGTTGGGCTGCAAATGCAAGGACGCAATATTGCCCGTCATGGCTATCCTGTAGTTCACGAGGGTAAGCCTGTTGGTGAAGTTACGAGCGGTACCCAATCCCCAACCTTAGGACAGGCTATCGCTCTCGCTTATGTTCCAACCTCACTTTCCCAACCTGGGCAGTCCCTAGAGGTCGAAATTCGAGGTAAACTCTATCCGGCAGTTGTTGTCAAGAAGCCTTTTTATCGACGAGCAAGGCAAACTCCAGATCCCTACTACCTACCACCTACCACCTGATCAAAACCCATGGCTTTTGAATACCCCGACGACCTGAAGTATCTAGACTCCCATGAATATGCCCGACTTGAGGGAGAAGTAGCCACGATTGGCATCACCGCATTTGCAGTTGATCAACTAGGCGACATTGTATTCCTGGAGCTGCCAGCTATTGGTGACGCTGTTGAGAAGGGCGAAAAGTTTGGCACAGTCGAATCCGTAAAAGCAGTAGAAGATTTGAATGCTCCCGTCACTGGAACTGTTGTTGAAGTCAACACACCATTAGTTGATGCTCCAGAACAGTTGGCGGATGACCCCTATGGAGAAGCATGGCTGCTCAAGGTCAGAATAGAGAACCCTACTGAATTAGACGACGCTCTATCTGCTAGCGAATATCGAGAACAGGTTGAAGGCGAATAGCAAACTGCATACAGCAAGTAGTGAATTGCGATTGACCCCCGTTTCAGCGTTAAGAGTGCAAGATGGAATAGGGCAAACTTTAGCAAGCAGTTACAAGGTTTTGTAGTAGATGAAAGTTTCAGTTAAGCACTTCCTGGATTCTACGCAATAAGCCTTAAAACTGTTAAAGTTTGTGAATTAACCCATCCTTAAGCAACTCTCTCGAAGTCATCACCCATGCTAGAGCCTTCTACGTACCAGTCCGATGCAAGTGTGAGAAATTCTGGGACAAACGGGAAAAACCCTGAACAACCCAACGGGGCTACAACTCATTCCCCGACCTCTTCTATTTCACGCTCCGTATCCCTTCCTCTGGCATATACTGACTCGTTCGAGACTCGGCATATTGGCCCGAATGCTGAAGAGACACACGAAATGCTGTCATTGCTAGGGTTCGGCAGTCTTGATGCACTCATTGATGCCACCATTCCCCTGTGATTCGGCTAAAGCGGCCCTTGCAGTTGGAGTCTGGTAAGGGTGAGTACGAACTGCTGCAAGAATTGAGAGAAATTGCTCAGCAGAATCAGGTTTTCCGCTCGTTCATTGGCATGGGCTATTACAACTGCATTACGCCTGCCGTGATTCAGCGCAACGTATTAGAAAACCCTGGCTGGTATACCCAGTACACGCCTTATCAACCTGAAATTGCTCAGGGACGATTAGAGGCTCTGCTCAACTTTCAAACAATGGTGACCGACCTAACTGGGTTGGAAATTGCGAATGCCTCTCTGTTAGACGAAGGGACTGCTGCTGCGGAAGCCATGTCCATGAGCTATGGCTTGACGAAGACGGATTCAAAAGTATTCTGGATTTCGGAAGCGTGCCATCCTCAAACCATTGACGTTGTTAAAACCCGTGCCATTGCTTTAGGAATTGAAATTATTGTTGGCGATCACCAGTCGTTTCAGTTCGATCGTTCCGTTTTTGGTGTTCTGCTTCAGTACCCAGCTAGCGATGGGGTTATTTATGACTACCAGGAGTTTATTGAGCACGCCCATGTGGCTGGGCTAGTTACGGTTGCAGCCGACCTGCTCAGCCTCACTTTGCTCAAGCCACCCGGTGAATTCGGGGCTGATATTGTGGTGGGCAATACCCAGCGGTTTGGCGTTCCACTGGGTTATGGAGGACCCCATGCTGCCTATTTCGCTACGAAGGAAACCTTCAAACGGCAGCTTCCGGGACGTCTAGTTGGGGTTTCCAAAGATGCTCAAGGTCATCCTGCCCTACGGTTGGCGCTTCAAACCCGTGAACAACATATCCGTCGGGATAAAGCGACTAGCAATATTTGTACAGCGCAGGTGCTTTTGGCCGTAATCGCCAGCATGTACGCGATTTACCACGGTCCTCAAGGACTTCGCCGTATTGCAGATAGAATTCATCGGTTAACGGTAATCCTGGCAACTGGACTAAAGCAGTTGGGCTATTCAGTCGGTTCAGAACCGTTTTTCGATACGTTGCAAGTGAACGTTCCTCAGGGAAAAGCCGTAGACATTGTCAGACGGTTTCCACTCCCACCACATTAATCTAAGGCAGATTGACGATCGTACCTTTGGCATTTCTCTGGATGAAACGGTCTCTTCAGATGATTTGATCGCTCTATTCCAAATTTTTGCTGGCGACTCTATTGCCCATTTTCTTCCCGAAGATTTAATCTCTTCCTCGCACGACCCTGTTATTCCCTCCTCGCTCCAACGTACTACGGCCTACCTGACTCACCCAGTTTTCAACGCTTACCATTCAGAGACAGAACTAGTGCGTTACCTTTACCGCTTGCAGTCTAAGGATTTGTCGCTAACAACGGCAATGATTCCCCTTGGCTCTTGCACGATGAAATTGAACGCAACGGCTGAGATGGTGCCCATTACCTGGCCAGAATTCGGTCAGATTCATCCATTCGCTCCAACCGAGCAGGCCGAAGGCTATCAAACGTTATTCCAGCAGTTAGAGGAATGGTTGGCAGAGATTACTGGGTTTGCTGGAATTTCGCTGCAACCAAACGCAGGCTCTCAGGGGAATATGCGGGATTACTGGTCATTCGCCAGTACCATGAGGCTCGTGGCGAAGCGCACCGTAATGTTTGTTTGATACCCCAATCGGCTCATGGCACCAATCCTGCTAGTGCAGTTATGGCAGGAATGCAGGTCGTTGCGATCGCCTGTGACAACGATGGCAACATTGACGTGGCGGATTTGAAAGCAAAAGCCGAACGGTTTAAGGACAAGCTCTCCGCTCTGATGGTGACCTATCCTTCCACGCATGGCGTTTTTGAAGAGTCCATTCAAGAAATCTGTGCGATTGTTCACACGAACGGTGGGCAAGTTTATATGGATGGTGCCAACATGAATGCCCAAGTTGGGTTGTGCCGTCCGGCTGACTTTGGTGCTGATGTGTGCCATCTGAATCTACACAAAACCTTTTGTATCCCTCATGGTGGGGGCGGCCCTGGTATGGGACCGATCGGTGTTACAGCACATTTGGTGCCCTTTCTGCCGAAGCACCCAGTTGTATCAGTTGGCGGCAAACAGGAATTGGGCCTATTTCAGCAGCACCCTGGGGCAGCGCCAGTATTCTGCCAATTTCAGGGTGTATATTGCGTTGATGGGAGCTGAAGGTCTGAAGAAAGCAACGGAAATTGCCATCTTGAACGCAAACTACATTGCAAAGCGCCTGAGGGGCACTATCCCATCCTGTATAAGGGCAAGAACGGTCTGGTTGCCCATGAATGCATCCTCGATCTACGACAGTTTAAGAAGAGCGCTGAGATTGAGGTAGATGACATCGCCAAACGGTTGATTGACTACGGCTTCCATCCACCTACCGTTTCGTGGCCTGTCGCTGGCACGATTATGGTGGAACCAACCGAGAGTGAATCGAAGCAGGAACTCGATCGCTTCTGCGACGCCATGATTGCGATTCGGGAAGAGATTCGAGAAATTGAAGAAGGTAAGGGCGATCGTAAGGATAATCTGCTCAAAATGCCCCCATACGGCAGCAGTCTTAATGACGGATGAATGGGACCATCCCTACCCCCGACAACGAGCAGCTTACCCGACTCCCTGGACTCGCGAGAATAAGTTCTGGGCCGCTGTCGGACGAATTGATCAGGCATATGGTGATCGCAACCTGGTTTGCACCTGCTTACCGCTGGATGCTTACGTCGATGAATCAAACTAGGTTAAGTTCAAGTGGTGGATCTGAAAAGGTAAGGATGTGCAGCGTTAGCTGCCGTCGTTAACAGCTCCAAAATTATTACGATTTGGGCACCACCGTTCAATTAACTGATCACTCTCGATCGTTCCTCGTCGTCACGTCCACAATTCTCATCCAATGGAGTTTATGGGGAAAGGATTTTCATGATTGGGGATGAGTAGGTTGTAGGTGGTTGATGTATGAATGACCGATAATTAGTAATCGATAATGGGTAATCGGTAATTGCATTTTCAACTAATTACCAATTACCCATTACCAGCATCTGCCTATTTCTACTCTTAGGGGAAGAAATTTTAGATAGAAATAAGCAATTATACTCATTCATTTCTGGCTTTTCCTGATGGCAGGGATTGACGAATGCCATAAAATTTAGGTACAAAATGCGTGTCGAGCGAATAGATTAATTTGTTCTGGCATGTTCCTGCTATTTCGGCAATAGTAGATTATTCTGCTAGCTGTCTAGATTCAGTTATATTCTTATCGGTCCTGGTGCACTCCATAGGAGGACGTTAATTTTTAGGGTATGGATTCGACAAATGTTCAGATTGAGACTAGTTCTGCATCAATCCTTAAACAGGACTAGTTTCACGTCAATGCCCTTGCTAACAATAGTTCTAGGGCTTCTACACTATGGGAGATGAGAGTCTGAACCCTCGCCAAGACCTAATTGAGTACCCCAGCGGCTTCGATATTCTGACCCAATTAAATAGTGGTCAGTTGCTTATGGTAAATAGTCGTAGGCGTAATGGGCTGATTATTTACAAGCGATTTCATGCAGAATTTGCTGGTCCCGGAGCTGCAGTCGGTAGCTTCTTCGATGTGGATTGTCAGCGAGCAATTCCTGTCGGTGACCTTTCTATGGTTTATCCGGAAACGCAGGAAGAGCGCCAGAAGGCTTACTTGATTAGGCGACAATGGATTCGACTGACTCAGCAGCTAACGGATAATCCTGTTCCTCTACAGCGGGCCAGATGATTCTCAATCAATTTGAGAATTATTTTGGAGCAGAAACAGTTGCTCAACTGCCTGATGAAGCATTTGCACTACTCGTAGGGGTTCTGCCGCAAACAATTCGAATGATGCGGCATCATACCTGATAGTCTGATCGATTTCCTATCTAAATTGCGACAGACATCCTTAGGGCTAGGGCTATCGGTCAAGCAGGATAAATCCGCAGCCGACGATTTGGTTCTTCGCCAAAACTGCGTGATTTCAAGTGATAGTGTTCAACTAATTCATGTTGCATGCGGCGAACATCTGCAGAGCGAGGCAATAGTTCTACGGGCTGGCCTTTTGGAATAACAATTTGCTCAACTGCCAGTCGTGCTTCTTCTAATGCCTCAATTTCATCATCGCTACCATTTCGAGTGAACAAGTTGAGATCATTTGCATCGGGAATCGCAGGGTCATCCATGTTCAACATTCGTCGCAAGCCATGGGCTATCTGCGGAATGGTGCTGGCTTTAATCGTATGAATTGGGACTTGTCGAGCTTTAGCGATATGGCGCAGTTTGGAGTGGTTTTTGACATGCGATCGCAGGGCAAGTACAGCATCCGCATTGTCAATATCCTTTGTCAAAACTACTGGTAGATTTAGCGTTCGAACTACCTGTTCTAGCTGATGGCGGCTGACTCCATAGGGATAGATGTATAAAAGATTCTCCCCATTCGGGCCAAATTCCCGCTTGATTTCCCCAAATTCGTCTTGTCTACCATCGGCAAGCGGTTCCCGCAATGTGCTAGCTTCCCTAGAAGGACTAAACGTCGATTGCAAGGACTCGTTCAACAGCCGCTCAAACTGTTGCTGCTCGGGCAGAAGTTCTGAATGACTTTGGGAGGGTAGTGGCCGCATTTGACCAGAGGAACGCCAACCCCGGCCTTTGTTGCGTCCCTGGCTGACAGACGATCGATTCTCAATCAAGGTCTCTAGATTGCCAAACTGGCTAACAGAGCTACGCGGCGTGCGGCCCTGCCCCGCTGCTTGTTCGGGTAGCACACTCGACAATTCGTGAGTAATAATCACCTTCCCTGTTTCACTTATCGTCCGCACTTGGGGATTAGGCTGGCGACCTCGGAGGAGACTGTCGATCGTTTCGGCAACATGCTCGTGCACCACCCACCGCTGGCGTTCCAACATCTCCACTGCAATATCAAAAGTGGGAGGTGCTTTACGCTCCAGCACACTTTTCTGGCTTCCGCGTCGCCGTGCTTCTTCGTCTCCTAAGGTAACGGATTGAATTCCACCAATTAAATCGGAAAGGGTCGGATTTTTGATCAAATTTTCCAATTGATTGCCATGAGCGGTTCCCACTAGCTGGACACCCTCTCAGCAATGGTGCGTGCTGCAAGCGCTTCGAGTTCGGTACCGATTTCGTCAATCACAATCACTTCCGGCATGTGGTTTTCCACCGCCTCAATCATGACTTGGTGCTGAAGCTCCGGACGTGCAACCTGCATTCTGCGAGCACGACCGATCGCCGGATGGGGAACATCTCCATCTCCTGCAATTTCATTAGATGTGTCAATGATGACAACGCGCTTTTCCAATTCATCTGCCAGAACTCTTGCAATTTCTCGCAGCGCAGTTGTTTTGCCAACTCCTGGACGCCCCAGCATCAGGATTGATTTGCCGCTCTCCACCAAATCGCGAATCATGCCGATCGTGCCGTAAATAGCACGGCCAACACGGCAAGTCAGCCCAATAACGTCACCACGACGATTTCGGATGGCGCTAATCCGGTGTAAGGTGCGTTCAATTCCTGCACGGTTATCTCCGCCAAAATCCCCAACTTTGGCGATGCATTCATTAAGGTCAGCTAACGAAACAGGTATATCTGAAAGATATTCTGCCTGCCCCGGAAATCGAGCTTCTGGACGACGACCGAGGTCCATAACAACTTCAACCAAAACATCCTTCTGCGGATGTTGGGCCAGCCGCTGCTGAATTGGGTCAGGCAAAATTCCTAGCAGCTTGTCTAAGTCGTCTGTAATTTGCATTGTTGTCCGCGTTGAGTTGCTCCCCGATGCAGAGGGCATTTCCAAAGGCTGCTGTACGGCATCTTGAGGTAATACTGAGGGATCATGGGAACGAGCAGAAAGCTCGGACCTTGTTTGCTTGTTGGAAGGATTAAGGTTGTGAGGATTTACCATTTGCTCAACAGAGAGATAACGAACTGGCTAGGGGTAGATACTTGGACAGATTTGAGTCAGAAGCGGCTGTTAATTCTTATCAGCGAGAAGTGATGGCCTATGGCGGGGTGGTTTTAGTTGTGAAACAAGTGAATTAGCCAAACCAACGGCTTCCCAAAGCAACTCGGGTGCATCTTCCAAGGATGCAGGTTGAGTAGGCCAGGGAGTCGAGAGTTGCTGGTTGGATGGAGCTGCGATCGCAGCTCCTTTGAAGGACGGTAAAGCAGAAATGGGAGTAGGATTTTGCTCAAAGGTAGTGGCCTCCAATTCTGCTTCCAGTTGATTAAGAATCGGTGCTAGCAACGTACGAGCGTAACTACCGTAGGCGATGCCAGCAATATGAGGAATCGGTTTGTCAGAGGCGTTGGGGAGATTGAGAAAGAATTTCCATCAAGAGATGGGTTTAGCAGGCCTAGTGCTCTTAATTTCGAGACAGTATGACTGTTTGTACCGCCCGCTAACTGCACATATTCTGGTAGGTTGGCTGATAAAACTTTCTGCCCTAGTTTAACTGCCGCTCTGGTTGCTCCTACACCGATGTCGCCACTCATTGGGCGACCATCTGTTTGCCAGATTAAGGGACAGGGAAGGGGAGAGATAAATTTGTACAATGCCCAAAGATAGTCGATTAGCCCATCGCCATCAGGGCAACTGATTGCAACTAACCTCAGGTTGCATATCCACGGGGCAATTGCCTGCCATAGTCGCTGAAAATCTTGTAATCGCCCAACCTGTGTGTGAATCTCAATGGCATCAACACCCGTTTGTAGAACCAATGGGGCGATCGCGGCTGGAGACGATACATATGATCGAGTAGAAATCTGTTGAATCGGGCAAACCGGCAAGCAGCGACCACAACCATAGCAGCGATCGTCAATAACACCCAATGAAGTAATCGCCTGTGCTGGACAAATCGCTTCACAAGGACGGGAACAATCAGTTGGGCAACTCTCGGCTTTAAATTCAGCCTTTCTAAAATGGGGATCCTCCCCATCATTGAAGCTAACCATCAACCACGGTAAGCCTTCGTTCCCGAACCCACGCCGTCGGGCTTCATCTGCTAAATCTTTCGCAACTCCAAGCGCCGTTTTCGCAGTCAATATCACTGCTGGGTCCGCAGCGACATCAATACAGTTGGCCCCAGCCAGGGTATACGCTAGCACTAGGTTTCGAACGGCAGGGAGGTGTTGAAAACTGGCTCCGCAAATGAGTTTAAACCAGTGACCCTCCCTTAAGCATTTCAAGGGATAGTACAGATCAATCACCCTTACATGCTAATACCCCACACAAAAAAATACGAGGTATGCACTGGAAACTTTTTACTACATCCAAATAAACAAAGACCTACGCAGATCTCGGAGGGCCTACCAGAAATTGGAACTCACAGACACAATGAAGGCTAAAACCTTCGAGGTTAGCAAAGGTTTTGACAAAATGCGTAAATCCTGAAAGGCTTCTAGTTTCGCATTAAAAGGTAACGTCTAATCCCAAAACTTGGAGGAATGGAAATTCGACAGCTGAAGAAACACAGACTACTAACGTTCTTCTAGATAGATAACTTATGCAGAAGCCACTGCCTGCTTGAGGGGTTCCCAATGGAAGTAGCGATCGCCACCCAATTCCACTACCAATTTTAACCTAGGCTCAATACTCGGCAGGTTCGCAAGGTATTCAAGCTCCTGGCTTGAAAGAATATGGCCCTCAATGATCCACAGCAGCAAGCCTTTGGAACGCGGAGGAAGTTGTTCGACGTTGTAGGTCACGATCGGCGGAACAAAGTAGCGATAGCCTACCATCGCTCCAGCCACTGTGCCGCTCTTCTTACCAAGGTGGGGCGGGCGAACACCGTGAATGCCTGTCAAATACATCGCCAGATCACCTAACCCTCGTGCAGTGATGGATAAAGAAACATAGCCTGCCGAACGAATGCGACGGCGATAACGTCCCTCAAATCCACCCTCAAGCGGAACATACACCCCAGAGCACCCGATGCTTCCAGGTCACGAATGAGTTGCTTACCAGTAGTAATCAGCGCCATAAATAATAAGCTGCTCCCATAACTTGCCCACTAAGGGCCTTGGGTTCAAAGACTTCCTTTCAGAAATAGTCTCGCATAACGCCCTTGTGAAGTCTAATCGCAAATTGTAATGATTGCCATAGATTTTCGGGCAGAAGATCCCCCTGCTAACTTTTGCAAAGAGAGCGATTGGAGACAATTTGATATGACGCTTTTCTCAAGCTAAATTGTTGTTTGGTCCGCAGACGTTTAGGTAGGACTTACCTAGGAGAATGATCATCGGTAATGGGTGATTGATTGAGACTGCAATCAATCACCCATCAACAGGTATCTTTACAACCCCTGCATAAGTTCTGGAGAGTCTGTCGCCCAAAAAAGTGTTCAAGTCTATAGACAATTTGAATTATCTTGTTCTATATTGGATAACTGCGGCTAAAATTCTAAATGAGAGTGCCTTGGCAAGAAATCGGAGGCTTAACGACCGATTTCAGCGAAGATTTGCTCCTGCAAAAGGGAAACTGAGTGGCTTGCTGCTGAAGTCCCCGTAGGAATGGAAGGTCTGGCGCTTTGGTTAATCCTTAGCCTTAATTGGTTTTCAGGGCTGGCCTGGAGTTTGATAAAGCATTTCGATACTCGATGTTTGAGTATTTCTGTCATCGGGATGTCGATGCGTTTTGTCTGTGGAATGTATCTGAGCAAGGTGATTTGTCGCTGAGCGTCAAGCCTTGCCCATTTATGGCGTGTGGAAAATAGTCTGTAGAAAAGGGAGTTTATACCGTGTCTGTCGGTATCCTTGGCACCAAACTTGGCATGACTCAAGTGTTTGACGAAGCAGGAAAGGCTATTCCTGTAACGGTCATTCAGGCAGGTCCGTGTACTGTTACTCAAGTCAAATCGGCGCAAACCGATGGCTACTCCGCCATTCAAGTTGGCTATGGTGATGTGTCTCAAAAGGCTCTCAGCAAGCCAGAGTTAGGGCATCTTGCGAAGTCAGGAGCGTCTCCTGCTCGTCACTTGCGTGAATATCGACTGGAGGATTCTAGCCAGTTTGAGTTGGGCAGTCAGATCACGGTTGATTCGTTTTCTCCTGGTCAAATCGTTGATGTTATTGGCACTAGTATTGGTCGGGGTTTGCTGGCTACCAGAAACGCCACAATTTCAAACGAGGACCGATGGCTCACGGTTCTAAAAATCATCGCTTACCAGGTTCAACAGGGGCAGGTACTACACCGGGTCGCGTCTATCCTGGCAAGCGCATGGCGGGCCGTTTGGGTGGAACACGGGTCACGGTTCGCAAATTAACGGTTGTTCGTGTAGACACCGATCGTAATCTTCTATTGATTAAGGGCGCTGTTCCCGGCAAGCCCGGTGCTTTTGTCAATGTTGTGCCTGCCAAGAAGGTTGGCAAATAACGGCAAAACTCAAAACATCAATGAGGTTTACAGACCTCCAGTATCTGAGGGACAAGGATAAGGATAATGGTTGATTGTGTCGTTAAGGATTGGCAAGGCGCAGAGGCGGGAACCGCTTCGTTGGATCTGAGGGTTGCTAGTGAAGCAAGTGCTGCCCACATTGTTCACCGTGCTCTCATTCGTCAGATGGCGAATGCGCGTCAAGGAACAGCGTCCACAAAGACTCGCGCTGAGGTGAGTGGAGGTGGACGGAAACCCTGGCGACAAAGGGAACAGGCCGTGCCCGTGCGGGATCTAATCGGTCTCCCCTGTGGCGGGGTGGTGGGGTGATCTTTGGTCCAAAACCCAGAGATTATTCTGTCAAGATGAATCGCAAGGAAAGGCGGCTGGCCCTCAGAACTGCTCTTCAGAGCCGGGTAGAAGATCTGATTGTGGTGCAGGATTTTGCGGATAATTTGCCTCGCCCAAAGACGAAAGAGATGGCAAAAGCGTTGGCTGGTTGGGGAGTTCAGCCTGGGGCCAAGGTGTTGCTGATTGTTGCGGAGCGGAACGAGATGGTGTATCTATCTGCTCGTAATATTGATAATCTGCGCTTGATCTCCGCTAATAGCTTGAATGTCTTCGATTTGTTGGCAGCTGATCAGCTTGTAGTAACAATATCTGCATTGACAAAAATTCAGGAGGTCTACGGTGACTAACTTTGATCCCCGCGCCCTTGCTGATTTGGTTCGCCGCCCAATTGTGACTGAGAAGGCAACGCTCCTGCTGGAGCAAAATCAGTACACGTTTGAGGTTGATCCAAAAGCAACAAAGCCAGCAATCAAGGCCGCGATCGAAACATTGTTTGATGTCAAAGTAACAGCGGTTAAGACCCAAAATCCTCCCCGTAAGACCCGTCGGGTGGGTAAGTTCTTTGGACATCGCCCATTGTACAAACGAGCAGTCGTTACGCTTGCACCTGGGGACTCCATTACCCTATTCCCAGAAGTCTAATGAATTGTTCGCTTATGGTTGGAGCACCTGGTTCCAGAATCTGAAATCTAGCAAAACCCTTAAGAGCTAAACGTCATGGGCATCCGTTTCTATCGACCCTCCACTCCTGGCACTCGTACTCTGGCAGTTTCGGATTTCTCTGAAGTTACTCGGAGTGAGCCGGAGAAATCACTGACGAAATCGAAGCATCGCCACAAAGGACGCAACAATCGTGGAGTCATCACTACTCGTCACCGGGGGTGGGCATAAACGGCTCTATCGTGTAATTGATTTCCGTCGGGATAAGCACAGCATTCCAGCTAAGGTTGTTTCGGTTGAATACGACCCCAACCGGAATGCCCGGATTTCGTTACTCCATTATCAGGATGGAGAAAAGCGATATATTCTGCATCCCGCCAATTTGAAGGTCGGTATGGTCATTCGCTCTGGCCCAGATGCTCCCATTGAAGTTGGTAATGCGCTTCCTTTAGGAAATATCCCCTTGGTACTACCGTTCACAACGTTGGCTCGTGCCAGGACGGGGAGGGCAAATTGTGCGAGCTGCTGGAGCTAGCGCTCAGGTTGCGGCGAAAGAGGGAAACTTTGTCACCCTTAAACTGCCGTCTGGAGAGGTCCGCATGATTCGTCGCGAGTGCTACGCCACTATCGGTCAGGTGGGAAATGCAGATGTGAGAAACACCACCTTTGGAAAGGCAGGTCGCAAGCGTTGGAAAGGACGTAGACCCGAAGTTCGGGGAAGCGTCATGAACCCGGTAGACCATCCCCACGGTGGTGGTGAGGGACGAGCACCGATCGGGCGTCCTGGGCCTGTGACTCCTGGGGCAAACCAGCATTGGGCTATAAAACTCGGAAGAAGAAGAAGCTTAGTAATGCATTGATTGTTCGTCGCCGTCGCCGTTCTTCTAAGCGAGGCAAAGGCGGTCGGGAGTCCTAGCACTACAGATATTTGGGCCTTGGATTGGCAATGCAATCCAAAGTCAGAATCAAAGATCCGAAGTCGATTCAAAGGTTGGGTTGAACTATGGCTCGTTCACTAAAAAAGGTCCGTTCGTAGCTGATCATTTGCTAAAGAAGGTTGAGGCTCTGAACGTTAAGGGCGATAAGCAGGTGATCAAAACCTGGTCACGTGCATCAACGATTGTGCCTCAAATGATTGGGCACACCATTGCCGTTCATAATGGACGGCAGCACGTTCCGGTGTACGTTACCGAGCAAATGGTGGGTCATAAACTGGGTGAATTTGCGCCTACCCGGACATTCCGCAGTCATGCGGGTGGTGACAAGAAGGCACGTCGATAGAGCAATTGGCTGTCAGCTTCCAGTAAGCAATCTGAGCTGACTGCTGGCCGCTGATAGCTAGAGGAGAAATTTATGGCTGTTAATACCGCAAACGAAGTTAAGGCGATCGCCCGCTATATCCGAATGTCACCTCATAAGGTGCGCCGAGTCCTCGATCAGATTCGAGGACGCAGCTATCGGGAAGCCCTAATTGTTTTGGAGTTTATGCCCTATCGTGCCTGTGAACCTGTTCTAAAGCTGCTGCGTTCTGCTGCTGCAAATGCGGAGCATAATGAGGGCTTCAACCGGGCTGGTTTGGTTGTCACTCAGGCTTACGCCGACCAGGGACCCACCCTTAAGCGGTTTCGGCCTAGAGCACAGGGACGTGCCTATCAGATCCGTAAGCCGACCTGCCACATCACAATCGCGGTTGCGCCAGGCGCGGAAGAGGAATAAATACCAAGGCCTAATTGCTATTAATCTAAACGACCGTTGATACAACGACTGCTATAGGGGAATTACTCGTGGGACAGAAGATTCATCCAACCGGGTTTCGGCTCGGCATCACCCAAGACCATCGCTCGCGTTGGTTTAGCGACACCAAGCGCTACCCGGAGCTTCTACAGGAGGACTTCAAGATTCGTCGTCTTGTGGAGAAGAAGCTCAGTAGTGCAGGTATTTCAGAGGTACGGATCGAGCGTAAAGCCGATCAGATTGACCTCGAAGTAAGGACAGCTCGACCGGGGGTTGTTGTTGGTCGGGGTGGTACGGGTATTGAATCCCTGCGGGCAGATCTCCAGAAGGAACTAGGCGGCACCGATCGCCAAATTCGCATCAACGTTGTGGAGGTCGCACGGGTTGATGCCGATGCAGCTCTTATTGCCGAATACATTGCTCAACAGCTTGAAAGACGGGTTTCGTTCCGTCGAGTTGTGCGTCAGGCAATTCAACGTGCCCAGCGAGCAGGCATTGAAGGAATCAAGATTCAGGTGAGTGGTCGTCTCAACGGTGCTGAAATTGCCCGTCCTGAGTGGACTCGTGAAGGACGGGTTCCTTTGCATACCCTCAGAGCTGATATTGACTATGCCTACACCATTGCCAAAACCATTTATGGGACTCTCGGCATTAAGGTTTGGGTTTTCAAAGGCGAAATTATTCCAGGACAGGAAGAGCAACCCGCTCCTACGAATAACCAACCCCGTCGTCGCCAGCAGCGGCGTCGCCAGCAATTTGAAGACCGATCGAATGAAGGATGAGAGATGGGGACGAAACGGTTTTGAGTTTTGATTTCTAAATTTTGAGGAAATTCTGGCTCCTGACCTCTGACCCCTGACCCCTAACCCCTAACCTCCCCTTTGGATAAACAGCCATGTTAAGCCCAAGAAGAGCAAAATTTCGTAAACAGCAGCGCGGACGGATGAGAGGTCTGGCGACCCGTGGCAGTACGCTGAACTTTGGAGATTTCGGCTTGCAAGCGTTAGAGCCCTCCTGGATTACCTCTCGCCAAATTGAAGCGAGCCGTCGTGCCATGACTCGCTACATTCGACGAGGCGGCAAGATTTGGATTCGCGTTTTTCCTGACAAACCTGTAACTCAGCGTGCTGCAGAAACCCGGATGGGTTCTGGTAAAGGTGCTCCAGAATTTTGGGTGGCTGTTGTTAAGCCCGGTCGAATTCTGTTTGAGATTACTGGTGTTCCAGAAGCTACTGCAAAAGAAGCGATGCGGCTAGCGTCATTTAAGTTGCCCATCAAGACAAAGTTCATTACGCGTGAAACGGAGGAGTCCTGAACTATGCCTCTTCCCAAGGTTGAAGATGCTCGAAATTTGAGCGATGAGGAACTGCAAGAGCAGATTGTTGCAGTTAAGCGCGAGTTATTCCAGCTGCGATTTCAGAAAGGTACTCGCCAATTGGATAAGCCCCATCAGTTTAAGCATGCTCGTCACCGGCTGGCTCAGTTGATGACGGTTGAACGAGAGCGGCAGGTAAAGGAAAACGATGAAAGCTAAAAGCCATTAGAAATCAGGAGTTAAGAGACGATCTAATACTCAATCCTCGAATTTCATTCTTTAATCCTTCATCCTTTATCCTTCTTCCCCGGAGACCCTCAATGGCAGTAAAAGAAAGAGTTGGCTTAGTTGTCAGCGACAAAATGGACAAGACAGTAGTGGTAGCGGTAGAAGACCGCGCTGCCCATCCCAAGTACGGCAAGATTGTGGCGCGGACTAAGCGCTACAAGGCTCATGATGAGGACAACAAATGTCATGTTGGCGATCGAGTCCGGATTCAGGAAACCCGTCCCCTTAGCCGTACGAAGCGTTGGACTGTAGCGGAAGTTATCACAGCATCTCAGGCTTAAGGGGATAAACCGATGATTCAACAAGAAACCTATTTGAACGTGGCGGATAACAGCGGCGCTCGTAAGCTGATGTGCATCCGTGTCTTGGGTGGTGGTAATCGCCGTTATGGCGGTGTCGGAGATGTCATCATTGCGGTTGTCAAAGATGCTATCCCCAACATGGCTGTGAAAAAGTCGGATGTGGTACGTGCTGTTATTGTTCGCACACGCAAAAGTTTGCGCAGAGAAAGCGGTATGAGCATTCGTTTTGATGACAATGCTGCGGTCATCATCAACAACGATGGAAACCCTAGGGGGACCCGTGTTTTTGGACCGGTCGCTCGAGAATTACGCGACAAAAACTTTACCAAAATTGTTTCTCTTGCTCCGGAGGTGCTGTGATGGCAAATAGCAAATTGGCTCCATCCCACTACAAGATGCATGTCAAGAAAGGCGATACCGTTCAGGTCATTGCTGGCAAAGACAAAGGAAAAGTAGGGGAAGTTCTTCAGGCCATTCCTAAAGAGAGCAGGGTAATCGTTAAAGGCGTTAATGTTCGCACGAAACACGTCAAGCCCCGGCAGGAGGGAGAGTCTGGTCAAATTGTTACCGGCGAAGCTCCCATTCACAGCTCTAACGTCATGCTCTATTCAGAAAAAGAAAAGGTAGCAAGCCGTGTCTGTTATACCTTCACGGAAGATGGGCGCAAGGTACGGAAGCTGAAAAAGACCGGAGAAATTATTGATTAGTCGCTATGAATTAAGAATTTTAGATTACTTGAAACGTTTTTCTTAATTCATAACAGACACGTCATCATTCAAAATTTTTCCCTGACCAAGCCCAGGGGTTTCAAAGGAATCACCATTATGGCAGAAAAACTCAAGACTCTTTATCAGGAAACGATCGTCCCGAAACTGATGGATCAGTTTGGTTACACAAACATTCACCAGGTGCCAAAGTTGGCAAAAGTAACGGTCAACCGTGGTTTGGGAGAAGCAGCCCAAAATGCGAAAGCTTTGGAAGCGTCACTCGCTGAGATTGCGATTATCACCGGGCAAAAGCCTGTGGTGACCCGAGCCAAGAAGGCGATCGCTGGATTCAAGCTTCGTCAGGGCATGCCGGTTGGAATTATGGTTACGCTTCGTTCCGAGCGCATGTACGCATTTCTTGATCGTCTCGTTAACTTGGCACTTCCCCGAATTCGAGACTTCCGTGGCATCAGCCCCGAAGTTTTGACGGACGGGGCAACTACACGCTTGGCGTTCGGGAGCAACTGATCTTTCCAGAAGTGGACTACGACTCTATTGATCAGATTCGTGGCATGGACATTTCAATTATCACGACTGCAAACACCGATGAGGAGGGCCGCGCCTTATTAAAAGAGATAGGCATGCCCTTCCGGGATAACTAAGGCAGGTTTATCAAGGGAAAACTATGGCGGCAAACGACACTATTGCAGATATGCTGACGCGGATTCGGAACGCCAATCTCGCTCGTCACCAAACGACCGAAGTTCCATCCACTAAAATGACTCGCAGTATTGCCAAAGTCCTCAAGGATGAGGGTTCATTGCGGAGTACGAAGAGGTTGGTGAAGGCGTTAAGCGGCAGCTGGTAATTTCCCTCAAATACCGAGGTAAGGGAAAACGACCCATTATCACTACCTTAAAGCGCGTTAGTAAACCAGGGTTTCGAGTTTATTCAAACCGCCGGGAATTGCCAAGGGTGCTTGGTGGTATTGGCATTGCTATTATTTCAACCTCTAGTGGGATCATGACCGATCGTGAAGCCCGCCGTAGTGGGTTAGGTGGTGAGGTTCTTTGCTACGTCTGGTAGTTGGTTCGATGGCGTTGTGTGCGTTGTTGCTAAAATCCCGTGTGATTAAGAACGAACAGAGGTTTGAGTAGGAGAGTCGGTTATGTCTCGCATTGGTAAACGACCTATTAGTATTCCAAATAAGGTGACCGTAGCCATTGACGGGCAGTCCGTTACGGTAAAAGGCCCTAAAGGTGAGCTTTCCAGGGTTTTACCTGAAGGAGTGCTTGTATCACAGGATGGAGAAACCTTACTGGTAACCCGGAAAGATGAATCTCGGACTGCCCGGCAACGTCATGGCCTGTGCCGTACTCTGGTTGCCAATATGGTTGAAGGCGTTTCTCAAGGATTCCAGCGGCGTTTAGAAATCCAGGGTGTTGGTTACAGGGCACAAGTTCAGGGACGCAATTTGATTCTGAACGTTGGCTACAGTAAACCAGTTGAGATGGAACCCCCTTCGGGAATCCAAGTTGCTGTAGAAAACAATGTAAACGTTGTTGTTAGCGGAATCGATAAAGAGGTTGTAGGCAACACCGCTGCTCGTATTCGGGCAGTCCGCCCACCCGGCCCTACAAAGGTAAAGGAATTCGCTATTCTGGAGAGTTTGTCAGACGTAAGGCTGGTAAGGCAGGGAAAAATAGGTATGAAACTGAGTCGCAAAGAGTTGATACAGCGGCGGCATAATCGAGTCCGTCGTCGTGTTACTGGAACCCCAGAACGGCCCCGGCTTGCGGTGTTCCGTTCAAACCAACATATCTATGCTCAAATTATTGACGACACAAAGCAGCACACCCTTGCATCGGCCTCGACGTTAGATCCGGATCTCAAACCTCAACTCGGTGAGAGTGCAAACTGTGAGGCATCTACCGCTGTCGGGAAGCTAATCGCAGAGCGATCGCTGAAACAGGGAATCAGCCAGGTTGTTTTTGATCGGGGCGGAAACCTTTATCACGGTCGGGTAAAAGCGCTGGCCGAAGCTGCCCGTGAGGCAGGACTGAATTTCTAATCATCGGTCATTGGTCGCTAGTCATTTAAGTATCTAGAATTTGCAACCAACTAATGGCAGCCGACAATGGCAAGTGTCTAACTATGGCAACGACAACCGACAAATGACAAGAGGCTAACTATGGCAAAGGGAAAGAAAAATACGAAAAGCCGGGAGAAGGAAACCGATTGGCAGGAGCGGGTTGTTCAAATCCGCCGTGTTACTAAGGTGGTAAAGGGTGGTAAAAGCTCAGCTTCCGGGCGATCGTGGTTATCGGTAATGAGCGCGGTCAAGTTGGGGTGGGTGTAGGCAAGGCCAGTGATGTAATCGGAGCGGTCAAAAAGGGGTCGCAGATGGGAAGAAGCACCTGGTTGAAGTTCCTCTCACTAAAGCTAATTCCATTCCTCATCCCGCAACTGGCGCGGGTGGCGGTGCCAAAGTAATGATGCGTCCTGCTGCACCAGGAACAGGGGTAATTGCTGGTGGTGCTGTTCGCACAGTGCTCGAACTTGCAGGAGTACGTAACGTTCTGGCAAAGCAACTTGGTTCAGGCAATCCACTCAATAACGCGAGAGCTGCCGTAAATGCATTAGAGACGTTACGAACCTTTTCTGAGGTGGCTGAAGAACGGGGAGTCCCTTTGGAAAATCTTTACGCCTAGCGCCTCACCCCAAATCATCTGTCGGCTCGTTCCTACGCCTGTTGAAGCCCTTTGTTCATCACCAGATAGTTTGTCTAAATAAATCCTTACCAGAGAATTTGACGTATGAGACTTAATGATGCCGTACCTAAGGAAGGCTCCAAAAAGCGTCCCCGTCGAGTTGGTCGTGGGATAGCAGCTGGTCAGGGAGCAAGCTGCGGCTTTGGAATGCGGGGCCAAAAGTCACGTTCTGGTCGCCCAACACGGCCGGGGTTTGAAGGTGGGCAAATGCCGCTCTATCGTCGCTTACCTAAGCTAAAGCACTTTCCCCTTGTCAATCGGGTAAACTACACCATCCTTAACGTAAGTGACCTTTCATCGCTGGCGGCTAATACCGAAGTTACTCTTTCTTCTCTGCTAGAAGCTGGGATTGCTACAACGGATGATGGGCCTCTAAAAATTCTTGGGGATGGCGAAATTAGCGTCCCCTTGACTGTTAAAGCATCCGCCTTTACAGCAACGGCTCGCGCTAAGATTGAGGCAGCAAAGGGAACGTGTGAACTCCTTGAGGATTAGAGTGACTGACTCTGGAGCTTTTCCTAGCGATCCCCATTCTCTTTGTCCCCCTGGTAAAGTGTACTGGGGATAATTTCAATAAGTTTTATAGTGAAACGTCCATCCACATCGAGGGACTCTTATGGTCGTTAGTCGAGACAAAACGCCGAGTGCTCAGGAAACATTTGCCCAAATGGCTCAAGCTGCTGGGCTTAGAGGTCGAATTCTACTAACTGTAGGAATGCTGATCTTGATTCGTTTGGGCATGTTTTTACCCTTGCCTGGAATCGATCGACAAGCGTTCCACAACAGCATCCAAAACAGTCCTTTGATAGGGTTCTTAAATATCTTCTCAGGGGTGGAATTTCAGCCTTGGGGATTTTTGCCCTGGGGATTCTGCCTTATATTAATGCGTCAATTATTCTCCAACTTCTGACGGCAGCAATTCCATCATTAGAGAACCTCCAGAAGAACGAGGGGAAGCTGGTCGCCGTAAAATTTCTCAGATTACTCGCTATGTCGCTTTAGGATGGGCGATCGTTCAAAGCGTTGGTATTGCGGTTTGGGTTCGTCCCTACGTGCAAAGCTGGGGCTTTTTGTTTATCCTGCAGACCGTTCTAGCGCTAACGGCTGGTGCCATGTTTGTTATGTGGCTGGGTGAGCTGATTACGGAGAGAGGAATTGGAAACGGAGCGTCTTTGCTTATTTTCCTCAATATCGTCTCGACATTGCCGACATCCCTTGGTCAAACATTGAGTTAGCCCAGAGCGGTAATCGAGAAGTCGTTAGTGGCGTTGTAATTTTGCTCCTTGTCTTTCTGGTAATGATTGTGGGGATTGTCTTTGTCCAGGAAGGTACAAGGCGTATCCCGATCGTTTCTGCTCGTCGTCAGGTTGGCCGTCGGATGTACCTTGAGCGGAGCAGTTACCTACCATTACGGTTAAACCAGGGTGGGGTTATGCCAATCATTTTGCCTCCGCAGTATTGGTATTGCCGTTAACCTTGGCCCAATTCACAAAAATGAAATTGCTATCAAGATTGCTAACTATCTCAGTCCTAACGGGCCAACTCCTTGGGCTTACGTAGCACTCTACCTGCTTCTCATCCTTTTCTTCAGCTATTTTTATGCATCTCTAATCGTTAACCCGGTAGATATGTCTCAGAACTTGAAGAAGATGGGTGCGAGTATTCCTGGAATTCGTCCTGGAAAAGCAACCAGCGACTATATTGAGCGGGTCCTAAATCGGCTCACCTTCCTGGGAGCAATCTTTTTGGGATTGGTCGCTATCCTACCAACGGCTGTTGAAAGTGCTACACGGGTTAAAACCTTTCAAGGTTTAGGTGCGACATCGTTGCTAATTTTGGTGGGTGTTGCGATCGACACAGCAAAACAAATTCAAACTTACGTAATCTCTCAACGTTACGAAGGAATGGTGAAGCAGTAGTGTCACGGCTTATTTTTCTGGGTGCTCCTGGGGCAGGCAAGGGAACTCAGGCAAAGTCACTATCTGCCTTGTGTCAAATTCCTCATATCTCAACTGGGGACATTCTACGTGAGGCGGTTGCTCACCAAACGGTTCTTGGGCAGAAGGCTCAGTCATATATGGACCGGGGAGATTTAGTGCCAGACCAACTGGTCATTGATCTTATCCGGGAGCGCTTAGATCAGCCGGATGCTCAAGCGGGTGGATCCTTGATGGGTTTCCACGCAATGTCACCCAGGCAGCGTTCCTGGATGAGCTATTGAGCGAGATCAATCAGATTTACAACTACACCGTCAATTTTGAAGTGCCTGATGAAGTACTGCTGGTAAGATTGCTGGGGCGAGGACGCAAGGATGATACGGAGGATGTTATTCGCCATCGATTGCAGGTCTATCGTGAGCAAACGGCCCCTCTAATTGACTTTTATCGAAATCAGCAGAAATTTGTGTCAATCAACGGAAATGTATCACCGGAGGCTGTAACCGAAGAAATTAGAAAGCTGGTTTAGGGTTGCTCTTCTACTAGCGTTTGCTTGACAAGCAAAACCCTAAATCTGCTGTGCTCGAATGAAATGATCTAGACTCAATAAGGGATTGTCCAGTATGATTGGACGCTCAACAGAGTCATGTCGTGGTTACTTATAGAGTTGAGGGATAGTGAATTGTCTAAACAAGACCTGATTGAGATGGAGGGCACCGTAACCGAGTCGTTACCCAACGCGATGTTTCGGGTTGATTTAGATAACGGTTTTAATGTCCTGGCTCATATCTCTGGCAAAATTCGTCGGAATTACATCAAGATTCTGCCAGGCGATCGCGTCAAAGTGGAGCTAACTCCCTACGATTTGACCAAGGGAAGAATTACTTACCGCCTTCGTAATAAGAAATAGTTCTGCGATAAGAGGACATTTGTAGGATTGCTTAGAATTCTGAACTTTAATCAGAAGGTTAAATTTGACAGATTTTATAAAAGCTTGATAGAATATTGTGTTTGTAATACTGGCGAGATGAGGCATGAAGGTTCGGGCATCGGTACGTAAAATTTGTGAAAAATGTCGCGTCATCCGTCGCCGTGGCAGAGTTATGGTGATCTGTTCTAATCCAAAGCATAAGCAGCGTCAAGGCTAGTGGATTGAAACGGTCGTTAGATTTGAGAGATTTGCAGTAGTTTTCTTGTTTTAGTTGTAGCGGTAATTGAACTGGGAGAAAAGAGCGTGGCACGGATTGCTGGTGTAGACCTGCCTCGAGATAAGCGTGTCGAGATTGGTCTGAGATACATTTACGGAATTGGACCGACTCGGTCTAAAGAAATTCTCGAATCAACTGGGGTTAATCCTGACACCCGCGTCAAAGACTTATCTGACGCGGATGTTGCTGCTTTGAGAGAGGCTGTTGAGGAGAATTATCAGGTTGAAGGCGACCTGAGGCGACTGGAAGCCATGAATATTAAGCGGTTGATGGACATTGGCACCTATCGGGGCCGTCGTCATCGCCTTGGCTTGCCAGTTCGAGGGCAGCGGACCCGAACAAATGCCCGTACACGTCGAGGCGGGCGTCGGACTGTGGCCGGTAAGAAGAAAGCACCTAGCAAGAAGTAATTGAACGCACGAAAGTAAGAGTAGAGAACTCATATGCCTCCAGGAAAACCAACTAGAAAAACCGGCGCACGTAAACAGAAGAAGAACGTGCCCAGTGGTGTGGCTTACATCCAATCCACTTTTAACAACACGATCGTGACCATTTCCGATACAAGTGGCGAAGTCATCTCCTGGGCCTCTGCTGGCTCCAGTGGTTTCAAGGGAGCGAAAAAGGGAACCCCATTTGCTGCCCAAACAGCCGCAGAAGCTGCTGCGCGCCGCGCCACGGATCAGGGAATGCGTCAGATTGAGGTGATGGTTAGTGGACCGGGAGCGGGGCGTGAGACAGCAATTCGGGCGCTTCAGGGAGCAGGTCTGGAAATTACGTTGATTCGAGATGTTACTCCCATTCCTCACAACGGTTGTCGCCCACCCAAGCGGCGGCGTGTATAAATGGGTGTCTGTTCCGTGAGTGATTACTTCTGGAACTGGTGTTAGAAGACTATGGTTTGAAGCGGTTAGATGGAGTGTTGTCAGCGTTGAGTCGCAAGGATTTTTGCCTTGCGTCAAATAGAGGGGAGGTTGCTTCATGGCACAATTTCAGGTCGAATGCATAGAAACCAAAACTGAGAGAGACCAAAGTCAGACAAGTAAGTTTGTAATTGAGCCACTGGAGCGTGGGCAGGGAACAACTCTCGGTAATGCTTTGCGCCGAGTGCTGTTGTCTAATTTAGAAGGGGCCGCTGTTACGGCTGTGCGAATTGCTGGTGTAAACCATGAGTTCGCTACAATTCCCGGCGTGCGGGAAGATGTTTTGGATATTTTGCTGAATATGAAGAAGGTCGTGCTGAAGAGCTATTCCTCTCAGCCGCAAATTGGGCGTCTCCTGGTCCAAGGACCTGAAACGGTTACAGCATCTCGGTTTGATCTACCTTCTGATGTTGAACTGGTTGATCAAAACCAGTACATCGCTACGCTCTCCGCAGGCGCAACCTTGGAGATGGAGTTCAGGATTGAGCGCGGTAAAGGGTATCGTGCTGTTGAAAAGGGCGGGATGAAACGACCGCTCTGGACTTTCTACAGATTGATTCCATCTTTATGCCCGTTCGAAAGGTTAACTATACCGTTGAAGACGCGAGGGTTGGTGGTTCGATCGAGAAAGATCGACTAATCATGGAAGTCTGGACCAACGGCAGCCTCACGCCTCAGGAAGCCATCAGCCAGGCAGCCAATATCCTGGTTGATCTGTTCAATCCTTTGAAGGAAATTACCTTTGAGCCGACAGCGGATGATGATTATCCGGATGAAGATCCCGCCAATCAAATTCCGATCGAAGAACTTCAACTTTCAGTACGGGCTTACAACTGCTTGAAGCGCGCTCAGATTAATTCGGTAGCCGATCTTCTAGATTACAGCCAGGAAGACCTTCTGGAGATCAAGAACTTTGGTCAAAAGTCTGCTGAAGAGGTTGTCGAAGCCCTACAGCAACGCTTGGGGATTACCTTACCCCGGAGAAGTCATCCAAATCAAGCACCTAAATTCTAAGCGTCTGAGCCATTTGTTTTAGACGTAAGCGAACGGCTCATCCTTATTCACCCACAACTACCATTCACTAGAATTAAGTCCTATGCGTCACCGTTGTCGTGTTCCTCAACTCAGCAAGCCTGCTGACCAGCGCCGTGCCTTATTGCGGGCATTGACGACTGAGTTGATTCGCAATGGCCGGATTAAAACGACTAAAACCCGTGCCAAAGCCGTTCGTTCTGAGGCTGAACGAATGATTACGCTTGCGAAGGATGGCTCGTTGGCTGCCCGTCGGCAAGCTCTGGGCTATTTGTATGACAAGCAGCTAGTTCACGCGTTGTTTGAGCAAGCTGAAAGCCGTTATGGCGATCGCCAGGGTGGCTACACGCGTATTCTCCGAACGGTCTCCCGTCGGGGTGACAATGCTGAGATGGCAATTATTGAACTGACCTAAGCTGTGATTTCTTCTGCATCATTACCAACCCAACGAGTTGCCCTGGTAATCCAATACCTGGGCACTCACTTTCATGGATGGCAATGGCAACCAAACCATCGAACGGTGCAGGAGGAGATTGAACGGGCGATCGAGTCAGTGTTAAAGCGATCGATTCGGATTCATGCAGCAGGTCGAACGGATTCAGGAGTCCACGCCGCGGCTCAGGTTGCTCACTTTGATGCGCCAACGCGCATTCCTGCCCAACGATGGGCAGATATTTTGAATTCTCGATTACCCGGCGATATTCTGATTCGGGCTTCTGCGGCTGTGCATTCAAGCTGGCACGCGCGGTTTTCTGCCCTGTGGCGACGTTACCGCTATACGCTTTACACCGATCCCCGACCTAACTTGTTCATTCGCCCGTTCACTTGGCACTATTACTATGAGCCTTTGGATGAAGCGGTAATTCAAGCTGCGCTAGTTCCCTAATTGGAAAACATCATTTAGCCGCATTCCATAGAGCAGGATCACGGCGTCCCCATTCCTGGGTTGATGTGCAGGCAGCAGAGTGTAAACGGCAGGGATCTTTTGTCTCTATCGAGATTCAGGCAAGCGGATTTCTTTATGGAATGATGCGACTGTTGGTAGGCCTTTTGGTGCAGGTTGGGACTGGGGCACGATCGCCCCTTAGCTTCACAGAGATTTGGAAAGAGCAGCAGCGAGATCAGGTCAAACATGCTGCTCCAGCCCAAGGCCTTTGTTTGCTCCGTGTAGGTTATCCAGACTTTCCGTTTCCGCCCGATGTCTGGTTCGATACGCAACCCGCTTTTGTTTTTCCAGCACTCTCTGAATTCTCTGTGAGAACTTAGTTTTTATCAAAGATTTACCCCAACGTTTTGAATTGACATCCCCTCTGAAAACCATCGAGACCGCTATGAGCAAAACCTATCTCCCTCCTCAAGATTCCATCGAACGCAACTGGTACATTGTAGATGCTGCTGACCAACGACTTGGTCGGCTTGCTAGCGAAATTGCGATGGTGCTGCGTGGCAAAAACAAGCCCACTTACACACCATCTTTAGACACGGGTGATTTCGTTATTGTCATCAACGCTGAAAAGATTGATGTTACTGGCAAGAAGCGGAGTCAAAACTTTACCGTCGCCACTCTGGTCGTCCTGGTGGAATGAAAACTGAAACATTTGCAAAACTACAAGCGCGCATTCCCGAACGGATCATTGAACGTGCAGTAAAGGGAATGCTGCCAAAGAACACACTCGGTCGTCAGCTATTTACTAAACTCAAAGTTTATGCTGGACCGGAGCATCCTCATCAGGCTCAACAGCCTCAGCCTTTAGAAATTAAGACGATTCCAGGAGGACAGGATTAATGCAAGCAACGGACCAAGGCCGAGTAATGTACATCGGAACAGGACGGCGCAAATCAGCAGTAGCGCGGGTTCGCCTGGTTCCAGGAAATGGTCAAATCACAATCAATGGTAAGCCCGGCGATCTTTATTTACAGTTCAACGCTGAGTACCTCTCTGTTGCCAAAGCTCCCCTAGAAACCCTTGGTTTGGAGAATGAGTACGACATTTTAGTGAATGCTCATGGTGGTGGGTTGACCGGTCAGGCAGATGCGGTACGTCTAGGCGTTGCACGTGCTCTTTGTCAGCTTGACCCAGATAACCGTAAGCCATTAAAGATTGAGGGTTATCTAACTCGCGATCCTCGAGCAAAAGAGCGGAAAAAGTATGGATTACGGAAGGCGCGTAAAGCTCCTCAATACTCCAAGCGTTAGGGAGTTTGAGGTTGAGTTTTCTGTTTTTGGATTGACCAAGCAGACATGGCAATTCAAATCCTAAAATGGTAGTAGCGAAATAATAGTGAGTGATTAGAGATGGCTAAGCCAGGTATTCATCCTAAGTGGTATCCCGATGCTAAGGTCTATTGCAACGGGGAAGTAGTGACGACAGTAGGTTCCACTAAGCCTGAACTTCATGTTGATGTTTGGTCAGGTAACCATCCGTTCTTTACGGGAACCCAGAAAATTATTGACACTGAAGGGCGGGTAGAGCGCTTCCTTCGTAAGTACGGCATGATGGAGGGTGACGAGCAGGCCACTGATACTCCCCAGTCGAAGAAGAAACGGTAGCAGGGCTGCTTCGGAATTTTGAGTTCAGATTCTGAATCCAACATTAGTTCAGAACTTTTTCTCAGAATTCAATATTGGATAGCCCTTAATCTACTGGTTGGTTAATTTACCTATGGCTGAAGCATATTTGCTCGATAAGCTGAGATCAGTTGAGCAAACCTTTAACGAGTTAACTCGAAGAATGGCGGATCCTGACGTTGCTAGGGATCCGTCTGAGTTTCAGCAGGTGGCGAAAGCTCGGTCTTCTCTGGAGGATGTGGTCAGTGCGTTTGACGATTGGAAGACAACCCAAGATGAGTTGACTGGCGCAAAGCAAATCCTGAAAGATGCGAATGCAGATGCTGAATTGCAGGAGATGGCTGCGCTGGAGGTTGATGAGCTTCAAACCCGACTTGAGAATTTAGAAACCCGTCTGAAGATTTTGCTTCTACCGAGTGACCCGAATGATGATAAGAACATCATGTTAGAAATTCGGGCTGGTACAGGTGGCGATGAAGCTAGTATCTGGGCCGGAGACTTGGTGCGTATGTACTCTCGTTATGCAGAGGGCCAGAACTGGCGAGTCAAGCTTGTTAGTGAGTCTCTGGCAGATATGGGTGGGTTTAAGGAAGCCATTTTGGAAATTCAGGGCGATCGCGTTTACAGCAAGCTCAAGTTTGAAGCGGGTGTTCACCGGGTTCAGCGGGTTCCGGCAACGGAGGCACAAGGGCGGGTTCATACCTCAACTGCAACGGTAGCTGTGATGCCTGAAATCGATGATGTGGAAGTTCATATCGATCCGAATGAAGTTGAAATCACAACGATTCGATCGGGCGGTGCGGGTGGACAAAACGTCAACAAAGTAGAAACAGCCGTTGATTTGCTTCACAAGCCAACCGGAATTCGAATTAAGTGCATGGAGGAGCGATCGCAGCTCCAAAACCGGGAACGTGCCATGCAGATTCTGCGGGCGAAGCTTTATGAGATAAAACTGCAAGAACAGCAAGAAGCCGTTACTTCGGCGCGTCGTATGCAGGTTGGTACAGGTTCCCGTTCTGAAAAAAATTCGCACCTACAACTACAAAGACAATCGGGTGACAGATCATCGGTTGGGACAAAACTTTAGCTTGGCTCCAGTTTTAGAAGGTGACCTGGAAGAAATCATTCAGACCTGTATCTCCCAAGATCAACAGGAGCGGCTAGAAGCCCTAGCTGCCGAAACGAACGGCCAACCATCTGCTGTGTAATAGCTCTCCTTCAAGGTTGAGGAGTTGGTAGTTTTACGTAATGTTGATTGCTTTAACCCCCGATCGTGAGAACGAATTGGTTTCGTCCCTCGATCGGGGGTTCTTAATTGCCTTAATTGCTAATGCTTGATTTCAACCCGTCTGGCAGCTATTTAAGTGGTGATATTTGAGCAACTCCGGGTATTTGCTTAATAGTTGGGAAAATTGTCTCTGCAAGCGGCAGGAAGCATTGTAGGCTTTGAACTCTAGCAAGGCCTCCGGATCACTAGATGGATCGATTTGGGCAAAGTGATAAGGAGTGGTGTAGGGGTCCAGCCTGCCAACTATCAGTACTTTTTCATGGGCTTCAATAAACGTCAGTCCTTCTTTCATCAGACACCGAGCAACTGTGTCAAGCAAAGCTCTGTAGGTTTGCATTCTTGGAGAAGAATAGGATTGAGACGTTCTGTGAAAATTGGATCGAGTTGGGGCAGATGTCGTTGTCGTAGAGGTCTTTAAGAAAGGTGGAGTGTGGGTCCTAACTGTGGGTTTGGAAAACGTGGGGGCTGACATGTAACAAACACCTTGATGAATGTTTAGTGAATTAATCTCTAAACAAAACATCAAATGCTTACGAAGGTGTTCCGTATCACTTTGTTCCCGAAGATGGGTGATTTCTCGTTTGAGGAGGGGTGAAGGGAGTGTTGTGAATACCGAATTTTATAAGCCGAGCCTAGTTGCAGTTCCTGTTAGGGAGGGTATCATAGGCATCGAGATTCTTGATGATCTATGCCACGATTTCTACACCTTGCTGATATTCATTTAGGGTTCGATCGGTACGATAACAAAGAGCGTACGAAGGATTTCTTTTGGGCACTTCAAGACGCAATTCAGAAGTACGCGATCAGCGAGCGAGTTAATTTTGTTGTGATTGCTGGTGACTTGTTTGAACATCGCAACATTCAACCAGGCACGCTAAATCAGGCAAAGGTTTGCCTCGAGATGCTTCGGGAAGCAGGTATTCCGGTTCTGGCGATCGAGGGAAACCACGATAACCGTCCCTATGGCACCCAGGCGAGTTGGTTACGTTACCTTTCAGAAGACGGACTGCTGATTCTGCTGGAGCCGGGGAACCCAACCTCAGGGGAGCCGTTATATGCTCCCTGGGATGGTAGTCATGGTGGATATATTGATCTTGATTGTGGGGTGAGAGTGTTTGGTTCTTACTGGTATGGAACCTCTGCGCCAAGAGCGATCGCTCATCTCGCTGAAGCAATTCAGCAATTGCCGGTTGGTCCTCAACACTCCGTCATGATGTTTCATCACGGGTTGAGGGGCAAATCGCCCGCTATCAAGGAGCGCTTCGATACAGCGATCTTTTACCCTTAAAGGAGGCGGGCATTGATTATCTGGCGCTCGGCCACATTCACAAGCACTATACCTACGAGGAATGGATATTTAATCCTGGTTCTCTGGAGGCAAACAGCGTGGAGGAGAGCCAATTTGAACGGGGCGTATACCTGGTTGAACTCGTTCAGAACGGCATTCGCGCAGAGTTGAAGCGAGATTATTACCAGCGTCCGTTTGTGCGATTGCAAGTGACAGCACGAGGGCAGGAACGTTTGGAGGAGATAGAGGAAGCGGCTATTGCGATCGTTCAGCAGGCGATTCATTCAGGCAAGATTCAGACAGAAGCAGCGCCCATTGTGGAACTGCGAATTGATGGGCAGGTAGGGTTCGATCGACTTGAATTGGACACACGCAAACTCCAGCAACAGCTTCAGCAGATGAGTAACGCACTGATTTTTCTGCTGAAATACAACGTTGATTCGGTTGAGTACATGTCTCCTATTTCAGAAGATGCCAGCCGCTTTCAAGTGGAACAGGAAGTATTTACCGACCTGCTTACTGCCAATAACACTTATAAAAAGCAGGCGATCGAACTTGCTCAAGGGTTAATAGACCTCAAGGATTTGCAGCTTCAGGGACAACCAGAAACTGAATTGTATGAATTTATAGATAGTCTTATTAGATCCGATTAAGTCATGTTTAAAGCAATTAGAACAGGGGAAGGTTTGTTCCAAGGCTTACCCGAACACCAAGCCATTAAAGTCAACCGTCCGATCGGAGGAGCGACCAAAACTGTACCCCGCAAACAAGTTGATCTGGGTGTTGCGGAAAATTGTGTAGGTCAATCGAAGCCCAATTTGGTGATAGGCATCTTCCCGTGCTTGCTGAGTAAAATGTGCGAGTGCAAACTGGTAATCTAATCCAACCTGAAGCGTTGGCTGAATGTCGTAGTTCAAGGAAGCAATCAATGAGTTGATAAGCCGCGATCGATCAGCAGGTTCGGCAAACCCGATCCGTAATTGATAAAAAGTACTGAGGGACAGTTTTTCAATCAATTGATCGCGCCGACTCAACTCTAGCTTGACGGCATGGTCGCTCAAAAAGCGTGTTCCGGCTGGCAAGCCAAAAATTTTGTCTCTGTATATAAAAAGCTGCTGATAGTTCCAGCCAATTTTGCCAAACATCGTTGGAGAAAGTTGCTGGAAGATGCCTACGTCGGCTAGCAGCTCGTTGTAGTCGATTTGGGTTTGGGTGGAATAGCGAATGAAGTTGCCAGTTACAGAGGCGACCACGTAGGTTTTAGGGCCTAGCGGCGGAGCAACAAAAGCGTCAGCCCTGGTCTAAAGAACCCATCATCAACCGGGTCGATCGCTGAGAATACGTTACTACTTCTAAAGTAATCGATTCGAGGTAGGAGGTAGGCGATCGGAGCACGAGGCGGTGGTGGCGGTACCCACGGTTCTATTGGGATACAACCAAGGTCTGGATCTGGGTTTGGACACGCTGCTTGAGGTGCCTGGGGATTGTTAGGGGAGTTGGGCTGCTGAGGGAGTGACGTAGGTTCCTTTTCTAAACGTAAAATGCCCAAATCTGGGTCTGTATCGGAGCGTTCAGGTTCTACTTGACCAATGAACCACACCGAGGCGTTAGAAGAATCGGTTGGCTCAAATCCGCTTAAGGCGCTGTCAAAATCGATAGTTGGCTGGAGTGATTGCAATGGTCCTAGGGTTGCTGCTCGATAGGAGCGGGGAACTCGGACATAATCTGCCTTAAAGCTTTGAGCTTGGGTTAAATGATTTTCGTTACGAGGTGGTTCCGCTAAGGAAACAGACGTCTTGGAAAGCTCTTGTTCTTCTGGGAATACGGTTGCAATTGCTTTGCTGGCGACCTGTTTAGTCCTAGAAGTGGACAAACGACGCGGTGGTTCTAGGCCATCGCGTAAGTAATTTTTAGACGGTTTGGTAAGTGCTACTGGGGTTTTTAGCCGGAGTTTCCACAAGGGAAAGATTTTTCTGGTGTAGTAGAGCTTGGTAGGACCAGTCGCATTTTGCCTGCTGGAAGCTTGAACCTGAAGTGGCAGAAACTTGAGCAGCATCCGATTGCCAACTTGACCGACACGACAACGAATTCGACTCATTAGTCAATGCGATCAACGGCTCGATCGACTGTAATTGCGCTTTTTCCCTACCTAAGTCAGGAGACTCGGTCGATTTTGGTGCTGACCACGCAGGGCTGCTTATTAGCAAGCTACTCCACGCTAAAACGTACTGCCAGGAAGGGATACGCGTGGATTTACGGAGGTTAGGGGAAGGAGGCGATGACGAATCTGCAAATCAGGAACCGTAAATTTACTGGAATAGTACAACGACTCATCATGAAGATTTCTTGAAGCTACCCCATTGCGATTTCATTTCTTCATGAAATATCAGGCAATCTATGTCATTTTTAGATAGAAGTTGATTGAATGCAATCGCCTGATTTAGGTATTTTTCGCTTCCGGGTGACAGTCTAACCTTAGAGCAAGTAAACTGATTATTCGAAACATTGTCGAAATTCAACGAATAATGTTCCGCCCGTATGCTTAAGAGAAATTACTGATACGTGCCCAGACTCCAGACCAATCTAGCCTGGAGATGACACGGGTGCCAAGGTCATTCTGGACACAGCGCGATCGTCAACTGGTTCTGCAATATCTGGAGCCGTCATGTCTAGCAGATTTCTGTCAATTGTCACGTTGAGCCTCTGCACAACTGCTACCCTGCTTTTACAGTCGGTCGCTCGTGCCGATGTCCCGCTTACCCGTGCAGAGGTTCGAGACCTGTACAATCAGGTCCGCCTGATATTAGAAGGTAGAGCACCCCAGAAGGCCCAAAAGGGAACAGCATGAAACCGGGTGATGCCTTAACAACAGCCCGAAAGTCGTGGGCTGAGTTGAGGTTTAACGATCGGTCACTGGCACGTGTTGGAGAACGGGCACTCTTTCAGTTTCTGCCAAACACACGCACCTTCTACCTCGGCAATGGGACCGCATTGCTGCTGATCCCTCCAGGACAGGGACGAAGCCGAATTCAAACACCCAACGGAGCCGCTGGAATTCGTGGTTCTGCGCTGTTTGTCCGCTACAGCCCCGATACGAACACGACCCTGGTTGGCGCACTAACAAACAGCCAAATTGAGGTTTCGAGTAAAGGCAATCCTCAACCGGTGCCGCTTCAGGCAGGGCAAATGGCGGTCATCGTTCAGGATCAGATCCGCCAGATCTTCAATTTCGATTTGCGTCGATTTTATGAAACCAGCCCGATGGTGCATGGTCTAGATTTGACCCATAAAAGTACAGAGCCAAATCCAGACAAGGATCTTGCAAAAGTGCAAGAAGAAACCGCTGCCGCTGTCAAAGCCCAAACTCCGCTCAAGGGACCAAATGTTGTTCAGAACCCCAACTGGATCGGGTTGCAGTCGGAATCTAAAAATCCCTATGAAAGCTCAGACCTGGTAAACACTCCAACAGTCCTGCCGATTCTACCCGGCGTTGACCGAAACCTGTCTGAGGTTGGGTATCAGACTACGACTGGTCCCGATGCTATACGGGACATGATGAATAAGCCGGGGAAACCTGATGACCCACCTTCTTCAGGACAACCACCCTCTCCTCCACCCCCAATTCCTGTCGATACTGGTGGGCAAAATTCGCTGGGAAGACCATCACCCGGTAATGATCCAGGTCGTCCAACGCCAACACCTGGTCAAAATGCAGGATCTAATCCAAACAAACCTCCGGCTCCTCCAATCGACTTAGGGACCCCTCCATCTCCTCCCACTTCGTCTAACCCTAATCCACCATCTAATCCCAGCCCGCCATCTACACCTACCCCGCCATCCACTCCGACTCCTCCTTCAACGCCTAATCCGCCATCGAGTCCGCCTGGGAATGCGGTGCCGCCACCGACAAATAATCCCCTGTATCTCAAACGCCTACACCACCAACAACGCCACCTTCACCACCAACCCGTCCTACACCAACGCCCACACCAACGGGTTCAAATGCGTTGCCAAATCCCAATACGGTTCCTTCACCCCCGCCAACTCCTGTAACTGTTCAGACACCGCCTGTTCAGGTTCAGACTCAGGTGCAGGTCACTCCTCCTACTCCTGTTGTGAATATTCCAACAGCACCTGTTGGTAATGCCGTTCAAAATCCAAATGTCAGCCCTCCTACGCCGACAGTAAACTTACCTGTTCAGGCATCACCTACTGCTGCGGCTGCTACTACCACAACTGCACCAATTCCGGTACTGCAAACAACCCCAGCGACTCCTACCCCAGCGGCTACTTCTGTTGTGTCACCGACTCCTACCCCAGCGGCTACAACAGCTCCGGTAGCTACTCCCGCTGTAACGACTCCAACCGTTACAACTCCAGCGGTAACAACAACACCTTCAGTGACGACTACTCCAGCGGCTACAACTACTCCTACAACAACAACGACTCCAGCAAGCAATACAACGCCAGCCTCAACGACGACTCCAACGGTTTCTCCTACAAATTAGTTTTCCGGTTCACTGAAATTCCTTTCCCGGTTCCTGAAAACTGGGAAAGGATTTGTTTTTCATCAGGTTTGGCAATTTCTCAAGCCCACTGTAGGGAACTACTAGGCTAGAATCGTGAGTATTTGAATTACACAAGAGCCAAATCTAAATGGCAACTTCCGAACTCCACCGCCATAAGGACAGCGATCGCCTCGAAAGTCATTCCACCCAGAATGGGAATAATCACCCCATGAGCACGAATCAGCCAGTCATCCCCATGTTCATAGCGAAGAGTCTTTGCGACAACTGGTCAACCGACTATCGCGCATCGAGGGGCACATCCGGGGCGTTAAGACCATGATTCAAAGAAGCGAACCCTGCCCCGATATTTTGATCCAAATTGCCGCCGTGCGAGGAGCGCTCGATCGGGTTGCCCGCATGATTTTTGATGAGCACCTGACTCAGTGCATTGCGCGGGCTGCGGAAGAGGGTAACATCGAAACCGAAATCAAGGAATTGAAACTGGCGCTCGATCGCTTTCTGCCGCTCTCCGATCGAAAATCTTCCTCCAAATAGGAAAGCGGTAGTCTAGATTGGCAGCAATGTCCTACTTAATCAGGTCACACTCGAGAATAATTCATCGAAGCTCTTTGCTGGGGTGTCTGGTTTGGCCACGATTTCCACAATCTTGTTGAATGCAGATGGGTTAAAAAGCGCCTCCACACAGGTTTGTGCAACTTTTGTTCGGGGATACTGCCATCGAACAACGTGTCGGCAGAAGACATCAAAATTGAATTGGTGTTGTCTTCGTTCTTCAGTCCACCCGGACGCACGATCGTGTAGGTAATTCCGCTTTGCTGGAGGTATTCCTCTGCCCGCTTCTTCCAGACCAGAATCAAAAGAATAGATTAAGCGGGTGAAACAACTGGGATGCGGCCAGGGAGGAAACCATAACAAAGTGCTCGATCCCTTTCATCTTTGCAGCATCAATCAGGTTCTTATTCCCCTCGTAATCAATTTGATAAGGACCCATTGGATTAAAACTGGGTGCTGCTCCAGTTGCGCTCAGCAAAACTGTACAATCTCCGATCGCCGCTGCCAGAGTTTCCGGTTCCAATACATCGCCAACTACAAGCTCTATCCCAGACGGCAAAATCGATTTAGCGCTTTCTGGATTACGAACCAAGGCTCGGACAGGAATCTGACGATTTACAAGCTCTTGGACAATTCGACGACCCGTTTGTCCTGTTGCACCAGCGACTAATGCTTTCATTCTTTCGGTAACCCTAATTGTTTGTATAAGAAAAGGCCCAGTTGCAAAAGCCTTCCTATGAAAAGCTTAATGTGCCTCAAGTAAGCTATGCTTTTCTCTTTTTAATTGGTTTCAGTGCTCCGGATTTATACCAATGGGCAGAAATTGACAGGTGACAAATTGCTTAGATCGCTGTTTGGAGTAAAGTCAAGCTAGCCACCTTGATAATAAATATGTTAAAAAATGCTAAGCCTTTTCTGTTAAATAAAGGCATCTGAGTTGTCATATGGTTTCCCTTGAAAGGTTATTCAAGTCGCTTCATTGAAGCGTTTCCGGCTAAAGTCGAAAATTCTATAGAAATCAGTAAAACCCAGAAAAAGGTTGAACTTTTGGGGGAACTCTAATTCTAGAAGTTCAACTCTAGATACACTAGCAACGCGTGCAGGACTGTAACTATGCAGGTTAATCCAACTGAACACCTCTCTGCTCAGGTTTCCGAAAGCTTGCTACATACGGCGTCCACTATCACAAATCCAAACGCTTCGATGACAGAGGAAGATGCTCGGGGTGGAATTGAACCTACAAAGTTCAGTAATCAATTTATAGACAGCATGGAAATGCACGCCGATGTACAAACGGTGGCTAAATATTTTGATGAACATCACGCCTGGTTTCGTCGGTGTGCCCATCCAATGAAGGTCGAATCGATTAGCGAAAATGGTTATGCGCTCATTATTGGTCGTTTTGGCTCTTTTGGGTATGAAGTAGAACCGCGGATTGGTCTAGATTTGCTGCCGCAGGAGCAAAACGTCTATCGAATTGAAACGATACCGATTCCGGGGTACACAACGACAGGCTACGACGTGGATTTTCGGGCAGCTATGGAACTGTCGGATTCCTGTGCAGATGAATCTATGGCTCAATCGTTACCGGACGACGCGTTAACGACCAACGTAACTCTGGTTAAGTGGCATTTGGACTTGACGGTCACTATTCAGTTTCCCGGTTCATTCATGCGTTACCTGAATCGTTAATCCAAAGCACGGGCGATCGAGTTCTGCGTCAAATTGTGCGTCAGGTTTCTCATCGTCTGACTCGCAAAGTTCTGGAAGATTTTCATACCACCCATGGCGTATCCATTCCTAAGCGCTCCAGACGATGGTTCACCCAAACCACGGCTTAGTCAGACTAAAGCTTTGCAATGATCCTTTGTACGATTTCCATCCCCGTGACTGCTTGCCAGGCGAATAGTCCGAGTAATGCGACATTCAAAAAATGTGAGAATACCGCGCCCAGTCTGCACCCTTCTGCATAAACGGTGAAAGGGACGCGGAAACCGCAATTAAGACAGTCATGCCTAGACCTGCTAGCAGATGGGGACCGACAAACAGCTTCCCGTTGTTGATGTAGGTTACGACCATACCGCCAATGGAACCCGGCACCATTAGTGCCAGCAGTACAGACCCAATCTGGTAGTGCTTAACGTTGTACCTACCTTTAATCAATTCCTTCTTTTCCTGACCTTCAGCAGAACGGGTACGACGAACTTTGACGCCCAGATAAAGTGCATAGCTTGCGAGTATTAACAAGACCCACATGAAGACGGGGTGAAAGAATTGACTCCAAACTTTAATAGACTCAGGTATTTCAAAGCTCATGGGAGTTGAGGATAGGGAGGAACTTAATAAAAATTAGCATAATTTCATTAACTCTCTTATCTTCCCGACAACTTTGCGAACACGTCTTTTACCGTGGGTGGTAGCTGCCGCATAATTTTTCCTTTCTCCCGATCGACCGCTACTAGAGAAACTTGAGCCGTGACAAAGCGATCGTTCCCATCCGTTGACTGAATCTGGTAGTCCCAATTGATGCGTACTCCCTCCATGTATGCCATGCGGGTTCTTACAATTACTGACATTCCCATCAAAACGGGCTGATGATATCGGATGGAAAGCTCTGCAACTAAAAGATCACAGCCCATTGCGACTAAATCCGTATAGTCCACGCCGATCAAACGGAGACACTCTACCCGCGCCTCTTCCATCCAGGCAATGTAAGCCCCATGCCACACAACTCCGGCGTAATCTGTGTGGTGAGGATGGGCTTTCACCGCATAATCGAACCAGTTTTCGGAGCAGCCTGAAGCGAATTTTGAATTGCCAGGGTTGGTGGTAATTGAGGTTGCTCTGAAGGGATTGCCATGTCACTCATTATTAGTAGGAAACGGACAAATTATATTATTTTTACATTTAAGGTTTACTTTAGTTAAGTTTGGGGTTTGACTGCCTCTGTATCTTTTGAATATGAGGGATTAAAAGTCAAATCATTTATTTAAGTCTTCCTCAGAATGAATTTAAATACTTTTTAAGACTGAATTTCGAAAGACAGATTTTGCACAACATTTTCCTAAATTTATCTGAAATATTTGTAAAAATAATCAGACATTTTAGTAGGCAGAGTTTGATACTTCTTTACATTCATATATACGGAATAAATGCGTGAAATCCTTTTTATAGGCTATTTACAGGGGTATAATTACTCATTGGAAGAGGATATTATAGACAGTTTGCTTAAAACTTAAATTCCTCTTCTTGAAACACGCGATCGTGCGGAGTTGTTGCTCAGTTCAAGTTGATAAATCTGAGCCACCCAAATTTAACTGTTTCATCAAAAATAATTCGTCTATCTATTTCACGAAATTACGAGGTTAAACCATGATTGAAAAAATTCTCCTGGCTGATTCTGGAACTGGACACTCAGAAGAAATGCTTAAAGCTCTTATGGATATCCCTTCAATTCAGAGAGCAAATGTGACTGTGCTGCATGTCGTTCCCCCTCAAGTAACGTCTGAAGCGATGACGGAAAAGTGGGAAATGGGCGGCAGATTTTTGGCTAATGCAATTCAATCCCTTAAATTAGACCCGGATCATGTCAACGCAATGCTACGCCAGGGTGACCCCAAAGATGTCGTATGTAAAGTGGCTGAGGAAATCGATGCCGATTTGATTATCATGGGTTCTCGCGGGTTGAAGCGGATTGTCTCAATTCTGGAGAACTCGGTCAGTCAATACGTTTTCCAGCTTTCCTCGCGGCCCATGCTGTTGGTTAAGGATGACATCTATGTCAAGCGAATTAACCGGGTGATGGTGGCGCTGGACAAGTCCAATGCGGCAACCGAATGTCTCAGATTGGCCCTGTTCCTGTTGCGAGATATCAAAGGTGGGCAGCTCATTTTGGCCCATGTTGATCCGGATTTTGCCCACAAACGCCAGGAGCTTACTGGAGCAGAAGCAGAACGGGATCCAGTGCTCGCTTCTGCGATCGCTGAGGCAAAGCGTATGGGCGTTTCCTACCGTTGTATTGCGAGTACAGGTAAACCTGGGGAAGAGATTTGCCGGATTGCAGAGGAAATGAACGTCGATTTGCTGATGCTGGGTTCACCGATCGCCGTCCATCGATCGCAAAGGCACTTCCCGACCTGGATCGTCTCCTCGGTTCATCGCTGTCAGACTACGTGAGGGTCTATGCCAATTGCCCTGTGTTATTGGCGCGTACCGTTGCTTAGATAGTAGGCAAATAGGTGATGGGCAATAGGTAATGGGCGATGGGTGGAGGTGTGTTTTGTCTGCCCATCGTCCCCTTTTCAATACGGCGTGTTACGGCTCCAAATTGGTACTGAATAGAAAAATCTGTCCGCCATTGCATTTTCTTCCAAATCTATTCACGCTAAGGTCGAGAGAAATGATGCTATCGTGATTTCGATGAGCGATTTAGATTGGTGTTATCGAGTCCTAGAATTGAAGCCTGGCGCATCTCTAGAAGAGGTGAACCAGGCTTATAAGGATTTGGTGTTTATCTGGCATCCCGATCGCATCCCCCAGGACAATCCACGTCTTTTGCAGAAAGCCCAGGAAAAGCTGAAAGACCTGAATCATGCGCGCGATCGCTTAAGAAGCCATCGGTCTTCTCGATCGTCCCATAGCGCTCAACCCAATCGCTATCACTACAAACCCTATCCCCGTCCTCACGAGTCTTACCAGTCAACGCATCAATCGACTCGTCAATCAGGGTCTACCAATAATCAACCCCGGTCTTCCTATCAGGCGTATTCCTCTACTCAAACACGGCCTAATTCACAATCGCGGTCTGATACCCAGACAGAATCTAGCTCTCAAACTCATTCCAGTTCCCAACCCTCATCTAGCTTTAAGACTCAGGCTGGTTCTGAAACTCAGCCTCCTGCGCCACAGCCCCAATCGAACCACTTGGGTAAACATCCCGACTTAAGCGGGGCAGATTTAAGCGGAGCGAATCTGAAGGAGAAGGATCTTTCCGGTCGAAACTTGAGCCATGCCAATCTGAGTAATGCCAATCTCACGGATGCCTTTTTGCATCGGGTCAATTTAGCTGAGGCGAATTTGCAGCGGGCGAATCTGTTCCGAGCCAATCTGCTGCAGGCTGATTTGAGGAAAGCAAATCTGCGAGAAACAAATTTAATTGGGGCAGACCTGAGTGGGGCAGACCTGAGTGGTGCAGACCTGAGTGGTGCAAGAGTTGGTTACACCAACCGGATTATGGTGAAGCTGACCGGGGCAAACCTTTCGGGCACCATCCTGCCAGATGGCACTGTGCATGATTAGACTATGCTGCGTCTAAGGAATTAAAGGGAAATCTAAGGTAGTTACCTGAAATAACTGCTCCCTTCAGATTCCTTTCAGCCAGTCAGATTATCAATGCAACTATTCAGCAATCCCCTTGATGCCAGCACCCACGAGATTCAAACGCTGGTGATGTCTTTTCATCCGGTCATTGTGATTGAAACCGTTGAGGAAGAGCGGGTTCAGAGTTTGTTGCAGGCAGCCACTCAAGAAATGGGAATGCAACTGTTTGAGTGGAGTATTACTCAAGGTTTAGCCCGATCGCTTGGCTCGGCAAACAACCGCTGGGTTGACGAATGTGCCCTCCCGGAGCCAACAAACCTGCCGCTTTTGACGATACCAGCGAACCCATAAAAGCGCTGAAGTGTATGCAGGAGATGACCTCGAAGGGAATATTTTTGCTCAAGGACTTTACCTGCCACTTGAGTGACGCTGAAGTGGCCCGACTATTTCGTGAAACGGGTCAATTGTTTTCCCAAAACCGCTCCGCGATCGTCTTGACCGGTGATAGCATCCAGCTGCCTTCCGAGATTGCCCACGATGTTGTTTACTACGACCTGAAGCTGCCAGGGCGGGAAGAGCTATACCAATTGGTATCTGATGTGATTCGCTCACTGAAAATTAAGAACCGCGTGCAGGTGGAGCTTCAGGAACAGGATATACCGCTACTGGTTCAAGCCCTGACAGGGATGACGCTGAAGCAAGCGCGCCAGGTAATTGCCTATGCAGCGATGGAAGACGGCAAATTAACCTTACAGGATGTGGGACGCATCTTGCACCGTAAAGCCCAAGTGATTCGAGAGGGAGGAGTCTTGGAATATCTTCCCCTAGAAGATAGCCCGGTTGATTTGGGCGGGTTTAATGGGCTTAAGCAATGGCTAATGCAGGCGCGGGTAGGATTTAGCTCCCAGGCTCGGGCATTCAATCTGAAGCCACCGAAAGGAATTTTAATCGTTGGAATTCAAGGCTGTGGGAAGTCCCTGGCTGCCAAAGCGATCGCCCGTGCCTGGAAGATGCCGTTGCTGAAATTAGACTCCAGCAGACTATATGACAAGTATGTCGGGGAATCGGAGAAAAATTTTCGTCAGGCAATTTCTCTAGCTGAGTCAATGGCACCAACGGTTCTTTGGATTGACGAAATTGAAAAACGTTGGGGAAGTACCAGCAGCGATTCGGATGGTGGTTTAAGTCGGCGTCTGTTTGGTTCCTTTTGACATGGATGCAGGAAAAGTCCCAGGAAGTCTTTGTCATCGCCACGGCAAACGATCTTTCCCAACTTCCCCCGAACTGCTGCGTAAAGGGCGATTTGACGAAATTTTCTTTGTCGATCTACCTGAGGAGCGAGAACGGGCAACCATTTTGCAAATCCACTTGAGCCGCCATCGGCAGAACCCCAAACGCTTGACATAGCCGCTCTTGTGAAAGCGACGGACGGATTCAGCGGCGCGGAAATTGAACAGGCCGTTATTGCTGCGCTTTACCGTTCCCTCTATATTCAAAAAACTTTGGATACAGCTATTTTGCTGGAAACGATTAAGGCGACAGTGCCCCTGTCAGTTTCCCGAAGAGAGGATTTGGAGAAGTTGAGAGCGATCGCCCAGGAACGGTTTGTCAGCGTTCGGTAATTTCTTGAGTAATTTATTGACAATTCCGACCAGTTGGGTAACAGCTTCGGATTGATTGCGATGGGTTGCTTCCATTGCCGATGCTAAGCGATCGATGCTCTGACTTTGACGATCGATGCTCTGACTTTGCTGTGCGACAGAATTAGCAAGCCGATCGATTTTCTCAGATTGGTTCTGACTAACCGCTGCTTGCTGCTGTATGAGGAGTTTAATTTCGATTAAACCCTCAGTTAACCGTCCGACCTGATCAACTAGAACATCGAGTTTATCGTGCAAATAAGGTTGACCGTCCGTTGTCATAAATCCAGGTAAAGGTGTAGGAGGAATGCGCTAGCGCGTGGTTTTATGAATTCTACACGGTCAACCCAAAGTTGCTCACGATGAGAGATAGGTATATCGGCTTAAGCTCCGTTCGTAGTTTTGCAGCAGTAGCTGTGACTCCTGTAGGGTAATTCGCTTCTCCAGCAAGGCCTGTTCGGTTTGCTGGCGAATGCTCTCTACCATGTCCTCTGAGTCGTACTGAACGTAACCCAGAACTTCGGTCATCGTGTCGCCTTTGACGACGTGATCAATCCGATAGCCTTTGGGCGTCAACGTAATGTGGACAGCGTTGGTGTCACCAAAAGATTGTGCAGGTTCCCCATAATTTCCTGATAGGCACCGTTAAGGAACATTCCTAGGTAATAGGGTTCATGGGAGGGGAGGCGTTTTGAGCGTTAAGTTTAGAGTTGGAGAGAAGGGATGAGGGATGAGGGATGAGGGATGAGTCGCTTGTTATCCTCTCATTTTCCCCTGACTCCTTCTCTATAGATTTTAAGGCATGTAGCTCCAGGACATGTTTTACGTCCCTCAGATCAATAAATTGGTCAATCTTTCCGTCGCTATCGCAGGTTAGATCGGCCAGGGTTGCCCGATGGGTGGGTTCTTCGTTCAGGCGATGAATCGGCATAATGGGGAAAAGTTGATCGATCGCCCAACTATCCGGTGCAGACTGGAACACTGAGAGATTGATGTAATAGATGGACGCCATGATTTTTTCCAAATCTTCCAGGTCGTCGGGGACGTATTCCTGCTGTCGTACTATCCTCAGAATTCTTTCACAGCAGGCCCAATAGAGCCGTTCTGCCCTGGCTCGTTCTGGTAGGCTGAGGTAGCCAAAGTTGAACAGGCTAATCGCTTCTTCCTTAAATTGCGTGGCGTCGTGATAGGCCTCCTGATAGTTTTCCTCGGAGATCGCCTCGTAGGTTTCGTAGAGGTTCCGAATAATCAGGTGTTCCTTCTCCTGAAGGGGGTCGGGTGGCCCAGAGGGAACGTCGCTGGTTCCAAGCACGTTGAATACCAGAACGGATTGGTGAGAGGCGATCGCCCGACCGCTTTCGCTAATCAACGTTGGAACCGGAATATTTCGTTCAGCGCAGGCTTCTTTGACCTCTGCCACAATATCGTTGGCGTAATTCTGAACATTGTAGTTTTTGGAGGCGTAGAAGTTGGTTTTGGAGCCGTCATAGTCCACACCCAGACCGCCACCCACATCCAGATACTTCATATCTGCCCCAACTTCGCCAGTTCGACGTAAATCTGGCTCGATTCTCGAATCGCGTCTTTGATGACCGCAATCGACGAAATCTGGGAGCCAATGTGATAGTGCAGCAGTTGTAAGGAGTCCAGCATATCTGCGGCACGCAATTGCTCTACGGTGTTTAGAATTTCGGGGATAGTCAGCCCAAACTTGGCCCGATCGCCCGCTGAAGTTCCCCAACGACCAATTCCCTTTGAGCTTAATTTGGCCCGCACTCCTAGAATTGGGCGAATTCCCAATTTTTCCCCGCTTCAATAACCAGGGAACTTCCTCAATCTGCTCCAGCACGATGATTGGAATTTGCCCCAATTGTTGCGCCAGGATTGCCATTTCGACATATTCCCGGTCTTTATACCCGTTGCAAATTAGGAGCGCTCCGGGAGTTTTCAAGGTAGCGAGGGCAATCATCAGTTCTGGTTTTGACCCGGCTTCCAACCCAAACTGGTAGGGCTTGCCAAAATTGACCAATGCTTCAACCAGGTGCCGCTGCTGATTGCATTTTGTAGGAACACTCCCCGGTAAACGCCAGGGTAGCTATAGCGAGCGATCGCTCTGGCAAACGCTGCATTGAGGCGTTCAATTCGGTCTTCTAAAATATCGGAAAACCGAATTAGAAGGGGTAAATCAAGGTTCCGTTGTTTTAGGGCGTTGACCAGTTCAAATAAGTCCAAAGACCCACCCCGATCGCCTTGGGGAGAGACTGTAACGTGCCCCGCTGCATTAATGGAGAAATACGGCTCTCCCCAGCCTGTAATTCGGTAAAGCTCCTCGCTGTCCTCGATCGTCCAAGCTGCTAGTGCTTTAGCTGAGGGGCTGTAGAAGTTTGGGTCGTTGCTCCGTTAGTACGGCTTCGAGCGAGCGATTTCTCCTGCAAATCTGCCGACTGTTTTCTCCTTCCGCATTCGATGCAGCTAATTTTCCACCCATCTTTTTCGAGCCTCGCGATCGTTGTAGAAATGCCAGTTTATCGCATTCGTACTGGGGTTGTAGGTCGGGAAGTACACCCGTTTGAGACAGATGTTTGGTTTAGCTATCAGCATTCGGCTACCAGTTTTTCTCTCTATGCTGATAGTAATGCTGATAGCAAAACACAGCTTCGTTTCGTTTCTCTCAGAACCTTTACTCTTCCTCTATTTTCGAGGTGATTGGAGGTTCAGGAGTGGCAACGGGTGTAGGCGGCGGAACAGGATCTGGCTTCGGTGGGCGAGGAGAACTGGCTACAAGCGGAGGTTCGGGTTTATCTTCGATGCCTAACTGGTCTTTAGCAGCGGCGATCGCGGCGGCGGCGGTAGTTTTGCCAACCTCCAGAATAGACTTTCCTGTTTCGCTCAAAACTTGGTCAGCACTGGGCTGCTCAAAACTGTTGATCCATCCTCGAAAATTCCAGCCCGTCCGGTAGCCAGTTTTCCAAATCCAATCACCAAAAACGAGAACCAAGCACACCACTAACCACAGTAGATAGCCTGTCTCTTTTAAAATGGCCCAGGTCACTGTCAAGGTCTGCTGATATGTTGCTGCTGTAGATGGGTCAGTTACTGTTTGCCAGACTTTAGAAGCCTGGGTTTGAATTTGATTGCTCATCTATATCTCCTAATTCCCTGACTAGCGTTAGAAGTGGGGACTATTTACCACAGAACGATGTAAGTCGAATTCTGGTGCGCGGATTCTCCACAATCATCCCCTAAGATAATCGCTCTGAAGCAGTTGCGAATCAATCGATCAATCTAGTTTTGCCGTTTCTATGGTTCTCTTACCCCCTAACCTTCTTTTTCTGTCGTATAACCGTGACATTTGCGGGTTTTGTTCGGTTATCTCCCATCTACAACGGGCTTTTTTGAGAAAAACGTGCCACAACCTTGCAGTATGCTAATATCAGTGACTGAAAACGCTGCTTCCTTTCAATCGCGTTTACCAATCAGATTCCTGAGACACATTTCGAGAGCTTCTCAAAGAAGTATTTGTAAAAACTAAACATGACCAAAGAAGGTATGAGCCAGCAGGTTATTCAACCAATGGTTAAATTGCAACGTCAAGTGCAGAAGTTGGTCGATTCTAAACTGCTTAAACCAACAGACAGCATTTGGAAAATTGCCCTACTTTATGGGGACGACTGGTCCTACTGGAAACAAGAATTGCTTGCTTACGATTTCACGATGCAGGATCCAGTAGCCGACCTACTCGCCGTTGACAGTTGGGAAGAAGAAGAATAGGACATCAAGGAGTCAGGCAGATACCTGTTCCCTTGCTCGCCTAGGTAGCCTAATTGAATAGTTCAACTGATTCGCTACTGCCATAATTTGCAAGGGTGTATTCGGTGCGCCCTTGTTGAGATTGGTATGTAGCCAGATCTAGCATTAGCCCTTCAGGCTGGGCCGTTAGATGCAGCTTGCGAGTGCCTGGGCAAGTTCTCTCGCGGTTTGATAGCGATCGTTCGGATGGAATTGTGTGACACGTTCAATAACGCTTTTTAGCGGAGACGTGATCGCGGAGATTCCTTCAATGGCGAATCGGTATCCCTGCCCGTGCCCCTTGAAGAAGCGAAGAGGGTTTTGTCCGGTAAGCAGGAATAGGAGACTGGGACCGATCGCATACAGATCGGATTGGGTAACGGGTCGTCCTCGATTTTGTTCGGGGCGCTATACCCTTCTGCTCCAATACGAGTTCTGGAAGGCATTCCCACGGCTTTGACCGCACCAAAATCTAGTACGACGACGCGATCGCTCAACGTTTGTACCAGTAGGTTTCCGGGTTTGATATCGCGGTGAATAATAGGTGTTTCCCGGTTGTGGAGATACTCCAAAATTTCGCAGGTTTGAATCATCCACACGATCGCCTGACGCTGATTTGCCGGACCGTTTCGGCGGACCCACTTCTCCAGGTCCTGCCCATGCACCAGTTCCATCACCAAATATTTCTTACCCTCCTCAACAAAGAAGTCGTAAAACCTGGGGACTCCTGGATGATTTAACGTCTTGAGCGTGTTGGCTTCCCGTTCAAATAGTTCCCGTGCTTTAGGGATGCGGGCAATGTCCGCATTCATTTCTTTCAGAACCCTCAATCCACTTCGAGGACCGGACGCCGCATTTTCCTCAGAATTCCACACCAGATAGGTCGTTCCCATCCCGCCTCTGCCAAGTACCCGCAGTACCTGATACTGGTGAATCGTTTTCTCGACTTTGACGGGTTGCCCACACCGAATACAAAACAAATTACCCGGAGCATTGCCCTCATGGGTGCAGCCTCGCAAGCTTGCACCAGCGACAGAATTGGCGATCGCGGGTTGGCGAATTTTAGGTAATTGGGGCGACTGGCTTTGAGGCATTGGACCGATCGTCGGGGACGGTAAGCTTGAGGTGGCCAATACTTGAAACCGTAACAGGGGACCGTTTTGCGCTAATTGAAGGGTAGCGTTATTTGGTAGATCGCCCTGCGACATTACATACCCATTAACAAAGGTGCCATTGGAGCTGCGGTTAATTAGATACCACTGGTAGCCTTGTTGAGGTTCCAGTAGAATCTTGGCGGCTCAACTCGACGCAGCTCTACGTGAAACCGGGAAACAAGCAAGTCTTCTAGAACGACATGATTATCGGGCGATCGCCCAATCCGGATCAGAGATTCGTTCTCAAAACGCCACTGCTTTAGGGGTCTGTTGCTGAGGGTGGAGAAGGGTCAGGATGACCATTGCTGCAATGGAAAGGGCTGAGAACTGAGGACTGAGGACTGAGTGCAAATACTCGGCCTTTCAGTCTCAGTCAATAAAGCGATCGCACCAACTTATGATTTACCGGAGGTGCTCCAGATTTGGACGAACTTTAGCCCGAATGGCGATCGCGGTAATGTTGTCATGACCATTGTATTGGTTTGCAAGGTCAATCAGTTGACCAACTCCTTGCTCCAGATTGGTCTGTGAACTCAACAACGGTTCAATGTGGGTTTTACAGTGTTTCTCAAGCAAATCATTATCCGAAAGCCCATCGGAGCAAAGCAGCAGCAAAGCATCCTCATTAAGCTCTAGATATTGGACGTCCGGTTTGATGAAATGCTCATCACGGGGTCCTAATGCTTGGGTTAGCTGGTAGGCATCGGGTCTGGCATAAGCGATATCAGGATCAACCCCCGCTGAATTTCCCGTTGTCCTACCTCATGGTCGATCGTGATTTGCTCCAGGCCCCGTTTACGGGTATAGCGGTAGAGGCGGCTGTCTCCCACATGGGCAACAGCCGCTTCCGTATCCTGAACCAGAACCATGACGAGGGTAGTACCCATGCGACCGCTTCCAGACCGGGCGTTCTTCTGGTTAACGTCATAAATCGCCTTATTCGCAAGCTGTACTGCTTCAATTAGCACATCCGGTCCAGGGAGCTTGTTGGAATTGGCTCCCAAGAAAGGAGAACTCTTCCACTTCTCCTGGAAGTACTGTCGCAAAGTATCCACCGCTAAAGCACTGGCAACTTCGCCACCAGCATGGCCCCCATTCCATCACACAGAATATAAAGGTTGCGGACATGGACGGTTTTGCCTGAGGGGCTTTCTAGTCGATCGACCTGAGTTTCAATGCCAAAGTAGTCTTCGTTATGGTCCCGCTGGCGACCAATATCGGTTCGACCAGCATCCTCCAGGTTAAACAACTGCATGGGCAGAACGACCGTTGGCAGGTCATCGCCATCGCTCTCACTACCCTCCTCTGAAACAGTGACCGTTTCGGAGGGAACCTCTAGTCGGGTAGGAGCGACAGACGCGCTGACATCAGCAGAGCTGATATCTGGTGCGTCCGTTTCGACTAGGGGGTGTTGATGGGTAAATCAAGCGTTCCCAGGTCGTTAGCAGGATTAGGAGTCATTTCGGTATCTGGTTGATTAGCCTGGAGGTCATAAGCGATCGTTTCAATATGCGTTTTCAGCTCTGCCGGAGAAGTTAACTTGCCAGCTTCCAGTTCCGCCAGCAGCAGAGAAAGCGCGCCCAACTGAGTTCGTTGGGATTCAGTAAACAGCATTTGCCAGAACCGTCCCAGGTCCTGCAGGGTTGGTTGGTCTCTCAGGTTTGTATAGAGACGCTGTAAGCAGATTGTTTGATCTTCGTCTACTTTGAGATTGGCTGTATCCAGTAAACTTTGGTGGCAGTTTAAAGGTTCCAGCAGGTTCCACAGTTCCACCATCTCGTAGAGCCAGTGGAGAACCTGAAGTTGCGGCAGCGGCAGATCTTCATCAAGCCAGAGATCAATTAGGAGTGGAAACTGAGATCGGTCTTCCAACAACAAAATTTGCTGTCCGTTCTGCTGCCACGCATCATGAACGATCGGCAATGCCTGCGAAAATTTGTCATGTAGTGCCAGGTAGGGTTGGGCGATCGGCGGAAGAGTCACGGCTTTCACCGAATTTGGCTCAAAGATTGGGGCAATGTCAGGATCTACCGTCGATTCTCCTTCAGTTGAAGTGCTGTCTTCCTGTTTTGTAAGTGCTTCCAAAAGAGAGACTTGAAACGGTTGACAATCTAGAACCCTAAACTGCTTTTCCTGGCCAGCCGCATCGTTAGATGGCACAGATTCTAAAATTCGGTAACGCTTTTGTACATCTAAATAGCCTGTAGCGCTTAGGTTTTCCCCAGTTTCGCGGTTTCGGGTAAGGTCTCGTGACTGAACTGTGCCGAAGTTCCAGATACGATGGCCCATCGCGTGATCCCTGCGGTTGCACCACACACCTGACAATCGACGCGATCGAACGGAACTAAGCTGTCGCATTCAAGGCAGGTATTGTGAGTCAGCGAGGTGCCACACTCCTGGCAGAACTTATTTGTATTTGGATTTTCGAACTGGCATTGGGGACAGACAAGCATGGTGGGGTTCCTCAATTCCCGCTGGGGAGGGTTAGGTTCGGGTGCATTCGTTGGAAACCGACACGAAGTATAGATAGATGAATAGTTTTGATTAAGTCACGGCTTTAGAATCTGGTCTACTTTCAGAAATTGGTGTTGCCCAAATCGTAATGATTTTAGAGCTGTTAACGATGGCGGCTAACGCCGCACATCCTTACCCTTTAGGTCCACCCAGAAATTTAGGCTGTAGCTTATTTAAGCAGAATTCCCAAAATGCTCCTTCTGTGTACAGCTTCTCCAAATGTTTGCAAGTTAGTTTCTAGCTTAAGAATAGGCTTTAGAAGGCACGATCGCCTTACGCATTAGGCAGAGACAAATCATACAGCAAACAACTGCCTGGAATTTCCAAGAAATCCTTGCCCAAATGACTCGTCCCTACAAGTTGTGGTACGAGTACGCCTCTATAAACCGTCCTTTATAAGACTGTGGATTAGACAACGTTAGTAGCTGAACGTAGGCCATGCCCCAGGGCTAAGTGCTTCTACAGTACTATAGCGATTCTCTAACTGAGCCGCACTACCAGTCGTACATTAAGTCTGACAGGGAAGAACATAGCGGTCAGGGATAACCTGCAATATCTATACTCTGGTGATATGTATCTAAAGAACTGGGACGCTAGGATTCGAACCTAGGAATGGCGGGACCAAAACCCGCTGCCTTACCGCTTGGCGACGTCCCAACGTAGTGCCTTGTTTATATTAGCAGCTTGAGTCCTAAAACTGTCAATATTGGCTATTCATCCTGCTGATCATCTGGCTATTATGCCGGGTTAATCATCAGGTATGGTTGACGGAAAGAAGCTGATGATTCAAAAAAAGACGAGTTCTTCCACGGTGCCGAAATTTTGGGGATCGAAGCGATCGCTGAGGTCAACTTGAAACTGTTGGTAGAAATCTTCCGTGAAGGTAAAGTTCCAGTCAAACCAACAGACAGCAGGAATGTAGAGGTCTTCGCTCAGGCGATCGTGGGGTTGCACCCTCGCAAAGTCTAGCCCAGTATATTCCTGCATCTGGACATAAACAAAATCAGATAGTTGTTTTGAAATATTTCGAGATCTCCAGAACTGTTCAAACCACTCTTCGGGATTAAGAGCAGGGCGATTCTTCAAATACTGATTTACACGCCGCTGGGTTTGAACATCAGGGCTAAGGTCAGCGTAAGTTCTGAAGCTATACAGGATGTTTTTTGAGCCGTCGCCACATGCGCTTAAAAATTTGCGGAACCTTGCCTAAGTATTCCCATGAACTCCGGGATATCTCAGATATTTCAAGACATTCGGGCACCTTAAAGAAAGGCTATTGCCCTATTTCCCAATTCGACTCTTAAGGTCTGGCACCAATTCCAGGCAAACATTTACTTCCTGCCTCCCTATTCTCTAACCAACTAACTGCAGAAAAAATTTTGCCATCCCCTTGGGGTATACTTGGCGAAATATTACTGCCATTTGTCTCAGACTTCGCATTCCGCCCGTCTGAGCTTTCGCTAAATACTCTCACCCATTCAGTTAGGAAACTAGTGCAACACATGACCTATTTCAAGCTGGAACAAGAAATTTCGAAGATGGCCTATGCTTTGATGACGCGCAACGCCATTATTAGTAGTGATTTAATTGCCGATCTACGCAGTCGATTTTCCCTTGAAGAGGTAGCTGGTATTTTAATTGTTAGCCTGGAACGGCTTATCTGGTTCGACAAAGACGCATTTGTCTGGGCCGTCGAAAGTCTGGTTCCCACCGATGTGATGCAGGAAATTGGGAAAATCATATCGACCATGTTCAGCAAGCGCTTAATCGATCAAGGATTTGTACCCGGAAAGGATTTTAGCGTAGGTCTGACAGGCAATCTTATGCTTAACCAACGAGCCAGACTGGCGGTTTTTGGGGTTTGAGCAAGATATATAGCAGGTGTTAGGGGTCAGGGGTCAGGGGTTAGGGATGAACGCTTGATATTTAGCTTATTCCAGGTAAGCTGACTGTCCTAACAATTGTGGCAATGGCTATAAGTAGGCCTCATAAATAAATTCAGAATCACCGATGGCTGTCAGTTATCGACTTTCAGCTACCAGAAAGTTTAGTTCAATGCTGTTGATCGACTTATTTCGCCATGAGTGTAATCATTTGGTGGCTGAATAACTCTCTAATAACAGGGCCAAGATTTCCCTGGCTGCCCGATCGCATACGCCAACGGCTCCGACCGCTCGCTGCATTTCCTGATAATCTGCCAGCATTGTTTGGCGGCGGGATGGGTTAAGCAGTAAATCAAGGGATTCCTCGGCGATCGCGTCCGGGGTTGCCTGGAACTGCAAAAACTCTTTGACGATGGGCTTCATTTCCACCAGGTTTGGCGGCGAGATGAAGGGAACATAAAACCGAAGCAGGCGATGGACAATCCAACCTGTGAATGGGTTGAGCTTATATAAGACGACCTGTGGGACATTGAGGAGGGCGATTTCCAGGTTAACGGTACCAGATTTGGTGATTGCTAGATCCGCTGCTGCGATCGCCTGCAGAGAAACCGATGATTCACCCTGATTCTTTGAATCCCCATTTTTGAACTGTCGGTTAGCAGGGTGGCTTGCAGCCCATACTGCTGAATAGCTTGCTCAATGGAGCGGCGGTATTTCTCAAGCGCTAAAGGAATCAGGAAGCGGACGTTGGGAATTTTTTCCTGAATTTGCTTTGCTGCCTGAAACATCGTTGGCATGAGGTACTTCAATTCTTGATGGCGTGAAGCTGGCAGCAAAACAATGGTTGTTTGATCGGATGAAAGCCCTAAAGCCGAACGGGCATCCTCTCGGCTGGGAGCTTTCTGAACTCGATCGACCAGGGATGCCCAACCCAGGTTACGTTTCCACCTTTGCGTTGATAATAGTTCGCTTCTTCTGGAAAAATGGCCAAAATGCGTTTTGCAGCATGAATGATGCGATCGGACCTGAATAACCTGACGCCCCAAGTCCAGCGATCGCCCCAAACCCATTCCTGAGGGGAGATGTAGTAGACGATCGGCACAGTGGGGAAATGCGTTGGAAGGTACTCACAGAACGCGAGGTTTGGCCCCATGTAGTCGATCAGCACGATGAGATTGGGGGAAACTGCTTCAGGTATTGTTTTGCTTGACGTTGAACTTTTAGGGTTGGAAAAACAAAGGGAGCGATTCCAAAATGCCCATCGAGCCAATTTCACTGGTATGCCCCAACAGCTTTGCTCCTACAGCGGCCATGCGATCGCCTCCCAGGGCCGTAACCTTCAGATCTAATCCTCGTTCTTTCGCCTGTTGATTGAGTGCATGAATCAGCAATGACCCTTGTAAGTCTCCGGAGACCTCTCCAGTGCTGATGAAAATATGGGCGGTTCTGGCTGTCGAAGGGCTGGAATTCTGAGTTTGGAGTTGAGGATTTGGTTCTTGAACTTTAGATTGAGAACTGTTCACTGGTAGGTCCACCTTCTCACTCGTCTTTATCGTCTACGGATGTGCCAAGATGCTTTCCAGGAATGGGACCTCGACGGCCCTGCTGTTGAGACAAGTGCAGAAATTGTTGTAGGTGCTGTAGGTGATCGTTCTCAGGAAGAAGCTCTATCTTTTCTAAAGCTTCGTTTAGGGTTAAGCCAGAACGATAAATGATGCGAAAGGCTTTTTTGAGGGTTTGGTAGACCGTTCCGTTTTCGGTTGTCGTCATTCCTGCCCGCTTCAGCCCAACAATGTTGAGCGATCGCACTCGCGCTGGGTGCCCTTCTACCAGCATATAGGGGGAACATCCCGATCGATCCGTCCCATTGCCCCGATCATAGCCATACGCCCAACATGGACAAACTGATGAATGCCAACCATTCCACCAATTCTTGCCTTGATTCAACCCACACATGCCCCGCCAATGAAGCCGCATTTGTAATCACCACCTGGTTTTCGATGACGCAGTTGTGAGCAATGTGGACATAGGCAAGTAGCCAATTACCGTTACCGATGACCGTCGCTTCTCCGGCTCCAGTTGCCCGGTTGATAGTGACATACTCACGAATGTAGTTGTCGTCTCCAATTCTGACGTGGCTTTCACAATCCACAAACTTCTGGTCTTGCGGCTCTAACCCGATCGACGCGCCAGGAAAATTTGATTTCGTGCTCCAATCTCAGTCCAGCCGTCCAGAACCACATGATGCCCGATCGTGGTTCCTGGACCAACCTTTACGTTTGCCCCGATAACGGCATAGGCTCCGACTTGCACGGTAGGGTGTAGCTCTGCTTCGGGATGAATTACAGCCGTTGGATGAATCAGGGTCGTCATAGACATGCGGTAAGATGCAGTTTAATCAACCAGAGAAAACATAAGTTCGCCTTCTGAAACCAGTTGTCCGTCAACCTCTGCTCGTCCTTGCATCTTGCCAAAGCGACGCTTTTTAACCCACAACAGTTCCACAGTCATGATGAGCTGATCACCCGGCACAACTGGGCGGCGGAATCGCACCTTATCAATCCCAGCGAACATAAACAGTCCTTCCTGAACATCTGTCATTTGTGTTAACACGATGCCCCCGACCTGGGCCATTGCTTCAACAATGAGAACCCCGGCATAATTGGCCGTCCCGGAAAGTGCCCTTGAAAGTGGGGTTCATTGAAGGTGACGTTTTGATGCCAACCGCTCGCTTTCCTGGAACATACTCAATAATTCGGTCTACCAGGGAAAACGGGTAGCGGTGGGGCAGAAGTTTATGAATTTCTTCAACAGACAGAACGGGATTGGCGCTCGTGTGGGAATGCCTGGATGAAACGTCGTCAACTTCTCCAGCATTTTCGAGATGACTGGGAACAGCGTCGGATCGATTGAAATCGGTGAGATTCGTAAGGGTGGACATGGGCGAGGTTGTTAGTAAATGGGCGAAAAAGTTCGATCGTTGGAGTGGGTCGTTTTGGCTGGCTCTGAGTGTGGGTTAGGGCTTTGCGGTTGTCAGCTAACGACTGATGACTAGTAGTTTGGGATGGAGCGATCGCATGAGTTGAGTATGTAGACTGTGGCTAGCTTTATAGGCTAAGAAATGAGCAATCGGAAAAACCCCAACAAACTTAAGTCTCCCACTAAGTCTAAAAGTTTATGACGTGCTGGTTCATTTGCAAATCTTAAAGGCGGGTTAACCCATCCATCCGGTCCACAGACCAACGCATTTTCTAGACTGCCGCCCTTGATCAATCCCTTTTCGCGCAAGTAGTCGATCTGGTGTAGTAGCCCAAAGGTGCGTGCGGGAGCAATTTCCTCAGCAAAGGACGCGACGTCATGACTCGATTCTTTGCTGGCATTAATCTTGGCCTGAGTTGGCGACCAGCTGTGCCATTGATTCCCAATTGCGGACAGGTCAAAATCAATTCCGTAGGTAAAACGAATTTCCGATGCCGGAGGGCTGCGACAAAGGCATCACCATCTCGAACCCAAACAGGTTCCTGTAGGCAGTAGATCGGACGGGGTTCTGGCTGAACAGCCGTCCCAACCTGGGCGATCGCTTCCACCCACTCTTTGGCAGATCCATCCAGCAAAGGAATTTCTGGCCCGTCTAATTCAATCCGGGCATTATCCACTCCCATTCCGGCCAAAGCCGCCAATAGGTGTTCTACGGTGCGAACGCTGGCTTCTCCCTGGGCCAACTCTGTAGAAAGAGCTGTTTTGCTGACAGCCTTTGGACTGGCAGGGATCTCGGGGGCATCGGGCAGATCAACACGGACAAAATAGCGTCCCTTACCAGATTGGGCGGGCATAACCTTGACCTGCACAGGCAGACCTGTATGTAGCCCAATACCCGATCGAATGAAGGCTTTTTGTAGGGTGTGTTGGTACGGCTTCGATACCGCCTCTACTACGTGTCCCTTACTTTCTGTTTTCTGATGGCTAGTTACCTCCTGTCTGACCTCTACCTCCATCAGAATCGCTCTCAATACCAAAGTGGATGCGGCTGTCGCCCTGATCGTTGATACCATAATCGATCCGAATTGGACCCAGTGGGGACTGAACCCGACCCCAACACCGTATCCGAAGCCAGCCCGGCTTATCTCGAATACCACCTGGGTTGCCGGGGACGTCTCCTTGAGTGCCAAAGTCGGTGGCGGCATCAAAGAATACAGCTCCCGAAATGATTGAGAAGATCGGGAATCGATATTCGATCGTACCCTGAACGTAGCTACGAGCGGCAGCCAGATCACCTTCATCGTAGCCCCGTACGGAGTTGCTTCCCCCAAAGCAAACGCCTCGTAGGGCGGCAGGTCTCCGATGACGGTACCCGCTTGAATGTTGAAGGCGATGGTTTGCGGACAATCTGCTCCAGAAGGGTTCTTCCCGCGACATCCCTTTGTGAACTTGATAAACTGCGTTGGCAGATAGTAGCTGTAACCAGCCCTAATGCGGTTACCCAGAATGCTGCCGGAACCCAGCGGGAGCCATTGTTCTGTACCTAAACGCAGAAGCGAACCGCGGGTTGGACGCAGAGGATCATCACGCAGATCGCGCACAATACCAAACTGCACGCTGAACAGATCGTCATCCCCTTTGCCGCTGAAGCTAAGGTTGTTGCCTAATCCATCAACCCGGACATCATTACCGTCTGCATCGGTAATCTGTACGTGTTGATACTGCAATCCTAAGGAAGCAGCCCACTCTGCCCGCCGATAAGGATTGCCGTTCAGCGGTCGGGTAAAGCTAATGCCGCCGCCTGTACGAACGATTCGGGGACGATCGCCGTTAGCCAGCCGCACCTCATTACCCCCGCCATCAAAGATGAGAGAGATGGTCTGCCGTCGGAACAAATTCACTGTGTAGGAGGTGCGATACGGGTCGCCGCCAATCCAGGGGTCGGTAAAGCTAAGATCAAACAATAGTTCCCGTTCACCGATTTGAACTTCCGCCCCTAGTTTCTGGTTGTTTCCTCCAATGTTTTGCTGCTGGTAGCTGACAGTACCAAACAGACCACTGGCGGAACTAATCCCCGCGCCTGCCGCGATCGATCCCGTATTTTTCTCAACGACGTTAGCAACGACCACAACCTTACGGGGATCTTCGCCAGGGTTTAGAGACAGCTTCACATCATCGAAGATGCCCAATCCATAAACCCGTTGCAGGTCTCGTTCCACCTTAGCCCGGTTGAATACATCGCCTGGCTTCAGTTCAAACTCTCGGGTAACGATAAATGGCCGAGTTCGCCCCTTAATGGGATTTCCCTTGGCATCCTTGTCATCTCCCTCCTTGTTCACGAAGCGGACCTGGATATTTTCAACGATCCCTTCTGCTACATCTAGCGTGACGACTCCATCGGGCGAAACCTTGGGAGCATTCACCACCTGGGCCAAAACGTAGCCATTATCCTGGTACCACTTGTTAACTTTCTTAATGCCCTCTTGCAGTCGAACCAGATTCAACACGCTGCCGTACTGTTCGCTGAAGGCATCCTGAATGACCTGATCGGGTAAAACCTTTTTCCCTTCTATTTGAACCGATCGCAGAACTGGGTTTAGCTGCACAACGAATGTAACCCGAACACCCAGGGGCGTGTCTTCGGGAACGGCCTGGACATTGGAGAAATAACCCGTGGCAAAGATGGCGTTAATGTCTTCCTGTAGCTGAGACCGCGTTGTTGTCCGACCTGGCTGCGTGCGAATGGCTCTGTAAACCTCTTCCTGGAGGTCCCCTTCGACCCCACTTACCAAAACCTCAGCGACTAGAACGCGTGGTTCGGGTGCCGTTGTTTGGTCGGGAGCGGTTGGCGTTGTTTGCTCAGGAGTAGCACCGGGGGCTACTGGAGCCGTTTGGTCAGGGGTTGTGGGTGCTGTTTGGTTGGGAGCGGTTGGCGTTGTTTGCTCAGGAGCAGTGGGTGCTGTTTGCTCAGGGGTTGGCGTGGGTGTCGGTCTGACCTCTGAGGGCACCGTCGGCGTTGGATTTGGCCGATTCTGATTGGGGTAAGCTGAATCTGATTCGGAGTGGACTGAATCGGTGCTGATAAATCACCCGGAGCCAGTGGTTGGGGTGTTCCTAATCCCTGCGTCAACAGAAAACCGTTTGAATGAGAGGCACTAGGGGACGCGGTTGAAGGTAGGGTTGCCCCTGATAGAGAAGACGTTGCTGAAACGGTGGGAAGCGCCCTGAATGTAGCTGGTTTGCGAATAGGGGATACCCTTGTCGTCTCTGAGATGGAGTAATTGGAGTCAGACTTGGCGGTAGGGCTAGCAGTTTGCCCCCTCGCAGTACTAGACAAGCTGAGAGTTGCTGAGGTGGCGAGAAATGCCACCAGAACCGGAGATAAGCGCATGATGTTCAAATTGGTCGGCATATCCACACACCACGCCCCGCCTAGGGCATGTCCTATAAAACGGTATCAGGCGGGAATGTAACTTAAGGTAAACCTTGAGATTCTACCGCATTGATTGGTAACAATACTGAAATACCAATTTTCGGTTTTGAGTTCTGTCGGTAAGCGACGCTTAAAGACAAACTCGAAATGTCATAATTTAGCACCCAGAACTCGATCCATTACCTGTTGATACGCAGATTCAACATTTCCTAGATCGAGACGGAAGCGGTCCTTATCCATAACACGTCGTTCTGGATCGGTTTCTGATTGATTCCACAAGCGGCATGTGTCGGGGCTAATCTCATCAGCCAGAATTAATTCCTGATTTGAATCCTGGCCAAATTCTAGTTTGAAATCGACTAGAGTAATGCCGCAGTCCTGAAAAAATGCTTTCAATAGGTCATTGATTTGGAGCGCCATTGTTTGTAGCTTGGCGACCTGTTCTGGGGTCGCGAGTTCCAGGAGCAGCAGGCGATCGCGTGTTAATAGCGGATCACCTAACGCATCGTTTTTGTAGTAAAACTCCACCAGGGGTTGCTGTAAAATGGTTCCCAATGAAATTCCTGTCTCTCGACTGAGACTACCCGCTGCAATGTTCCTAACAACGACTTCCAACGGCACAATTTTGACGGCCCGTACCCGCATTTCATTGGCGCTGGGCTGATCAATAAAATGAGTTGGAATTCCTTTTTCTAGCTGCTGAAACAGGTGGCTAGAAATGGCGCAGTTAACGGCTCCTTTTCCCTGAATACTGCCCCGCTTCTGGGCGTTAAATGCGGTTGCATCATCCTTGAAATACGTCAGCAAGATATTTGGATCATCAGTTTGGTAAAGAATTTTGGCTTTACCTTCATAAAGCTTTTGACGAATAGACATGAAGAAATTATTTTGGGGTTGAATTTTTGGGGTATCTAAGTAATAGGTGAAGTGGAACCTATTTCCTTCCGGCAATTATTCTAATTGGCTCAATTATTCTAAGCGTTCTGACTTATCTTTTCTTACTCTTTTTAACCGTCCTGCGGTTTCAACGTCTTCCTGATAGCCTGTGACCTCAAAACGTCCTCACTCGTTTTATTTCTGAATGAAACCACCTCACCTAGCCATTATTTTGTCTGCAGGTATTTTGTGTCTGGGGGTGTTCTCTGATTCATTCGTCTGTGTTTAATCAGCCAACTCAGGATGAAACCTCTGCCCAACCGTTGCCTGCTTCAAATAATCTCGCGACTGCTAGCAAGCTTGCCTGGGATGCAGCCGTGATGGTGCAGCATCCGCCTCATCCAGTGGATGTTTGGCAACAGGCGAAGGACAAATGGCAACAGGCGATCGCTTTGTTAGAATCCATTTCAAACGATCCAGCCGTTGCAGCGCAGGTCAAAGAAAAATTGCCCACTTATCGAGAAAATTATGCTGCGATTAGTGTCCGACTTGCGGCTGAACAGAGTGCGGCTGATCAGCTACAGGAAGCCCAAAATTTAGCCTGGCAAGCCGCTGTTGCTGTACAAAATCCACCCCATGCGCTCAAGGTTTGGCAGACCGCTAGTAGCCAATGGCAAGCTGCGATCGCCCTCCTGGAGAAAATTCCTAGAACCACGACAGCGTTTGCCAAAAGTCAGGAAAAGTTAGTCACCTATCGCAATAACTATGACATCATTCATCAGCGAGCAGAAACCGAAACTAGCGCTCTGATAGCGCTGAAAAAACTGTCGGAGACAGCCGTTCAATTAAGCAATTTAGCGAAAAATAAATCAGACCCTTCGGCCCAAAATTCAAGTAATCAATCGGCGATCGATAAACGCTCAACTGACCAAAATTTGACTGACCAAAATTCAACCGGCATGGCCTATCAGGACTATACCCGAATGGTTCAGGAGATGGAGGAGGCATTGGCTCAGTTTGCAAGTCAACCCGATGCAAAGAAACACCTGATTTACTCGGATTTGGAAGAAGCAGTTGAGGACCATAGACGTGTGCTCAAATTGTGGCAATCCTACACTGACTTCAAAAAGAATGAACCCTCAGGGCTTTACGAAAATACTGCAACTCAGTTTTTCCCGGTGTCTGCCAAGAAAGCGCTACGCTGATCCGAAAATATGGCGTGCGAACCTACGGCGACGGAAACCAGGTTTCCCTTAAATGGACGACGTGGGAAATTTGGCAGCACGCCAATCAACGGATTCGTCAGGCGCAGCAAAAAATGCTGAGTTTGAAGTAGGTAATAGGGGTCAGGGGTCAGAGGATAGCGACCGGGCTGACTGACTCTTTAACCTTTTGCTGTTCTCTATTAGCGTTTGTCTGGCTTTACAGCCAACGCTTTAAAATCATATTTAGAGTAATCTTCTAAAGAATGAGCAGTTGTTGCTGTGCAATTTCTGGGTATGAGTGCTGTATGTTTCTACCAACCTCCGATGCGTAACTGGAAATAATTTTTCCTTCGTACCCCGTACCCTACACCTCGTACCCCATACCCCATTTCCTCCCTCTGTTATGTCAATTCAGTCTGGACGTTCCGAACCTATCTGGCTCACAGTTTTTCGGCTGTTGCGATGGGATAAGCCTGAGGGACGGTTGATTTTGATGATTCCTGCTCTCTGGGCGGTTTTTCTAGCAGCGCGGGGAACTCCTCCATTGCCGCTGGTTGGCGTTATTGTTTTGGGAACGCTTGCTACTAGTGCGGCGGGTTGTGTGGTGAATGATCTGTGGGACCGGGATATTGACCCCAAGGTGCAGCGCACGCGCGATCGTCCCCTGGCAGCTCGCGCGTTGTCTGTGAAGGTTGGGCTAGTGGTTGCGATCGTGGCGTTTTTCTGTGCCTGGGTTCTGTCTCTCTATCTCAATCCTTTAACCTTCTGGCTTTGTGTAGCGGCTGTTCCGGTCATTATTTTGTATCCTTTGGCAAAGCGGGTATTTCCCATCCCGCAACTGGTGCTGGCAATCGCCTGGGGATTTGGAGTGCTAATTAGCTGGAGCGCGGTTAGCTGTTCGGCTGGGTCCGCTCCGACCGCTTGCTTGGGAACTAGCACCTGGTTGTTGTGGGGCGCAACGCTTTTGTGGACCCTTGGCTTTGACACCATTTATGGGATGTCTGACCGAGAAGACGATCGTCGCATTGGCGTTAATTCCAGTGCTCTGTTTTTGGGGATTACGTCGTTCAGGCGATCGGTGTATTTCTTGCCGGAACTGCCATCCTGCTGGCTGCTTTGGGAATGACGATGCATCTTCATGTTGGATTCTGGATCACGCTTGGCGTTGCGATCGTTGCCTGGGCCTGGCAATATTACCGACTTAGCCAAAAACAATTCCCCACCGCACCTATGCTCAATTCTTCAAACAGAACGTTTGGATTGGCGTTGTTTTGCTGATAGGGATGGTTTTAGGGACCAGATTTTAGAAATCGTAATTGATCGTTTCTATTTCGCTAGCTCATTTGCTTTTTGGCGAGTTCTACATCTTTTGCGTGATGCCGCCAGAATCGTGGGTCGTCAGGTCAATGGTGACGCGGTTGTAGACGTTGAACCACTCGGGATGATGGCCCATTGATTCGGCGACCAGTGCCACGCTAGACATAAACCCAAACGCTTCAATGAAGGATGCAAACTGAAACTGACGGTGGAGCTTGCCTTCTTTCACGCTCCAACCACTAAGCTGATCTAACGCTTTCTTCAATTCTTCATCGGATAGGCGGGGAGTGCTCATCGCAGAAATCCCAGTAGCAGAAATTGGCTGAATTAATAGATCTGCTTTTGCAGAAGGAAGTTGACTAGTGACGAAGAGAACTGCCAGAAAAACAATCAGTACACTAGCAGTTAGTGTACTAAGAGATTTTATAGAAAACCTTCGCCAGTCTTGATTTAGAAAGCGTTTTAAGCTCATCCTCTCAGGGTTAGAAAGCACTTGTTGATTCAAGCAGATTTGACGTTGTCGATCGCGATTTCAACCGAATTTTGCAGCGCCAAAAACTGCTCTAGCCGAACAAGCTTTACGGTTTGCGTAACCCTGGGATTCGTGACGATCTGGAGCGTACCTTCTGCTGTTTGAGCTTTTTAGCCAGTTGAACCAGTGCTCCTAAACCAGAACTATCGACAAAATCAATCTTGGACAAATCCAAAATAAGATGCTTGGGGCCTTCCTCAACGCACTTAGTCATCACCTTGCGAAAGGTGGGTTCAGAAAAGGCGTCTAGAAGACCTGTGAGGCGAAATAGCTGATAGTTATCCTTGACTTCGCGTGTGCCTCTTAAGCTAACAGTCAGGGTCAGTTGCTCAGGAATAGTTCCCTCCTAGCATTTCAGTCCACAATTCGAGGCTTCAGTATACACCCTGTTTAGTCGGTTTACTACCGCAGAGTCGGCTGAAGTTCCAATATATTAGCGAAGAATTGCGGAAATATGGACGAGAGGTTCGGAATAAAGAATAAAAATTCTCGCCCCATCATCCGTTCCCTTAAAGGATCGACTGACAATAGCGAGATTGCTCTTCTTCAATTGTTGTTTGCCTGTCGATGCTCACGCATGGTTTGAACAAAGCGATCGAACAGATAGTCAGCATCGTGGGGACCAGGGCTTGCCTCAGGGTGATACTGCACTGAAAACAGCGGCAGGGATTTATGACGAAGCCCGGCAACAGTGCGATCGTTCAGATTCAGGTGGGTAATCTCCACGTTGGCATCGGGCAATGAGTCCGCATCAATAGCAAACCCATGATTTTGGCTGGTGATTTCTACCTCGGGGTGCAATCCGCAGGGTTGATTCAGTCCACGATGGCCAAACTTGAGCTTGAACGTTTCCGCACCCAGCGACAAACCTAAAATCTGGTGACCCATACAGATTCCAAACATGGGCTTCTGGCTGGTTAGCAACGCTTTCGTGGTTTCGATGCCCTCCGTAACCGTCGCCGGATCGCCAGGGCCATTAGAGAGAAAGATGCCATCAGGATTGTATTTCAGGATTTCTTCGGGAGGGGTATTGGCCGGAACTACAATCACACGGCAACCATAGCTAGCCAGCCGCCGCAAAATATTCCGCTTAATTCCAAAGTCGATTGCCACAACCGTTAGAGGATTTTCTTCAGAGGTTGGTGCCGGAGAACCGTACTGCCAGTTGGGATCAGTTGTATCCGCCCATTCATAAATTTTGTCTGTCGTGACCTCTCGCACCAGATTCAACCCTGCCATGCTGGGGCATCATGTACCTGCTCCAGCAACTCGACGGGGTCCAAAATTTCGGTCGAAATTGCCCCATTCATTGCCCCAACAGAACGGAGCTTACGGGTTAAGGCGCGGGTATCAATGCCATAAATTGCCAAGATGTTGTGCTGCCTCAAGTAATCGGGAAGCGACTGAGTAGCACGCCAGTTACTGGGTTTGTAGCAGACGTTGCGAGCGATCGTCCCTCGTATCTGCGGACGAATTGATTCTTCATCCTCAGGATTGACCCCTGTGTTTCCCAATTCTGGATAGGTAAAGGTCACAATTTGACCAAGGTAACTGGGGTCAGTTAGGACCTCCTGATAACCTGTCATTCCCGTATTGAATACGACTTCCCCGATCGTGGTTCCCGTCGCACCAAACGACCAACCGGGATAAGACGTGCCATCAGCCAAAACAAGAAGTGCTGGTTGAGAGGTAGAGAGCGCCATAGCAGCTTTACATAAGCAATTACAAACGCCCCAATTATGCCACGTCTAGTAGGAGTGGACAGTGAATGGTGAACAGTTAAGGTGAGGGGGTGAGGAGTGAGGGGGTGAGGAGGAGTGTAGATTCTCATCCTTTATCCTTTATCTTTCATCCCTCACTTCTCATCCCTCATCCTTATTCCCCACCCCCTCATCCAAAGAACCGGACCAACTGTTCTAACTTATTCCAGGCGGTACCGCCAGCGAGAATATCTTTTGCCAGGGAAATTCCTTTTGTGTAGGAATCTTCGGTTTGGGGGAACCGCACCGCCAACCTGGAGGGCTAAGGCGGCGTTGAGTGCTACAACGTCTCGTTGGGCCTGAGTTCCTTTACCCTGCAAGACTGATTTTAGGATTTCGGCATTTTGGGAAACATCCCCACCGGCGATCGCGCTAAGCGGGGCAGGTTGCAATCCCAGTTCGATCGGGTTAATGCTGGTTGTATAGGTTTGTTGATTTGACAGCACCGCTAAATCAGTTGCATCTCCCAACCCGGCTTCATCCAGTCGTTCTCGCCCATGTAGCACGATCGCCTGTTCAATTCCAAGCTGCTTGAGTGCCTTGGCAACGGTTGCCAATAAAGCAGCGTCAAATACTCCCACAACCTGACCTGTTGGACGCATCGGATTAACCAATGGTCCCAGCAGGTTGAACACGGTTCGAACTTTTAAGGTTCGACGCATAGGCGCAACGACCTTTAACGCTGGATGCCAACCCGGAGCAAACAGGAAGGTGATTCCAACTTCATGGACAGCCGCTTGGATTTTTTCTGGATGGGCGGCCAAATGAATGCCCAAAGCTTCCAGTACGTCTGCTGACCCAACCCGGCTGGAGGCAGAACGGTTTCCATGTTTAGCCACCGGAATTCCTGCCGCCGCTGCAACAAACGCAACCGCAGTAGAGATATTAAAGGTTCCGGCTCCGTCTCCACCAGTGCCACAGGTATCGATTAGCGGGGTGAGGAGGGGTAGATTGGATGTTGGGAGTGGAGAAGCTTGGTCTTGCAATACCTGAGCCATGCCCGCCAGTTCTTCAGCGGAAATTCCCTTTGCCTGCATTGCTGCCAGGATTGCTCCCGAAAGGACGGGAGGTACTGCTTCGCTCAACCACCCTTGCATAAGCTGTGCAGCCTGCGCGGGAGAAAGCGATTGGCGATCGAGCAATTGCTGCAAAAAAGCAGACCAGACGTTTGGATCATCCAGTAAATGAGAGATGTCTGTTTGGGAACCGATAGGGCTTTGTACCACAGATGAAGTAGAGGGATACGGATTGATTTATCAATGAGCATCCTACTAAAAACCAGTAGCAAGAACAAATTATTTCGGTAATAAAGCGGCCCTAAATGACTTATGAAAGTGAGGGGTTTTATGAAAAGGGTTTCTCTTAAAAACTTTTAAGTAAGTAGCTAGGTGCGATTAAATATAAAACGCTCCAATGCATAATCACCAGCTTGGCTACGAGCTTGCATTCCATTGATGACAGCAATTGCTAAATCGTACTCGTTATCAAACATCTGTCGTGCAAGCTCATGACTTTTCAGTTGATGCCACTGGGTTTCAATCGGATTCATCTCTGACCAGTAGGGCGGCAAAAAGAAAAAGAATAATCCTTGCACCTGCCAACGTGACCACTGTTGCCGTATCAGTTGACTGGTATGGAGAGAGCCATTATCCTGCACAACTACAGTGATACGACCCGTTCTTGCCAGGGTTTGTGCGGCTTTGTCTGCCATCCAATTCATCACCTTAATGTAGCTTTTGCCCTTGAATCCGCCTTGAACTAAGGCATACTCGAACCGCTTCCCTGGTTGCCACAGACCCAACATGCTAATCCGGTTGCCATAGCGATTTGGTGTTTGTTCCATCCGTTTCTGCACGCCCATCCGGCTATAGCTGTAGCTGACTGAGCCAGAGGCAGAACCCGGCTTCATCGAGATACTTGAGTTCAATGTGCCCCTCTTTGCGGCTCGCTTTAAGGTCTCAAGTCTGCCTGCTTGCGTGCCTTTTGCAGGGGGTCCTGTTTTTTACGATGGCTATGTCGAGGGCGTTTCCAGCGGTAGGTTTTTTGAGGAGTCGGCGGAGTCGGTCACTACTCAAACGTCCGCAATCGCTGGCACGTTCCATCCCTGGGCGTTCAGTCGCAGCATATGGGCACGGTCACGGGTACGTTGGGGAAGGTTCTGGGCCAGTCGCAATTCTGCTAAGGTACGGTCTTCTTCAGCGGTCAAATGAATGTGTAAAGGAGCGGGCATGATAGGCGAACTTAGCTGACGTTCTATCTTACAATTAATTCCACCTACCTACTTAGTAAGATAAGCAACGAGAGAGGCTGACCAGTTATCTTGAGAACCGTTGCAGGGCAGGCAAACTTGTATATGGACTGCACGTATCAGACTGTGCCCAGCATGTGTCTCATAGGTGAAATTAAGAGTTAAGAATTAAGCGAGTGCTCAAAACTTAATGCTTAAAACTCAAAATTCAAAACTCTTAATTCCTTCCTACCGCCTTAAATATTGATGCTGTTGGGAATTCGGGAGGGAAGCAGATAGGGTATTCAACACCACTGTCTGCAAGGCGCTGCCGATTACGATCGTTAATCTCAGCCTCAATCTTGTTCAACTTATTCCGAAATTCATCGAGAACTTTGCGATCGCCTGAATCCTTAAACCCAATCAAATCAGGATCTCCTAACGTTCTCCAACGAATACCGCTTAGCGCAAACGTGAGACCCATTTGGTCTACTTCCTGATCGGAGTTGGGCAGGAGTGTCTTCAGCGTTTCCTCCCAAGAACCAGATATATCAGGCCGACCATAAAGAGCAAACGGAGCATTTGGGACGTAGCCAACATAGTCAAACTGACTGAAATTAACAGCTGCATGCTGAGGACCACAGGTAAAAATAACCTGGGTCGCAATCTCAATCAGTTGCTGTAAATTCAGAATTTCGCCTGTCTGGCTGGATGGGAACTCAGGAATCCGAGGATGGGACGGTAAATCCTCCAGATTCAGATGGGTATCTACTACCCAGTTTTTTGGCATCCAGGTGGGTGCTTGCGGAAACTCTGTTTGTGAACGAAATCTATCCAAAGGTGCTCCCAACTCTGCTGCCCAAGCTTGCAGGTAGGCATCGTGCCGGACCGCCTCGTCAGTTGGGTAGTAGCGTTGCAAGTAGTGAGTTACATAGCTAGTGACAGCATTCCAGAGCAGTAATGCATCATCTCGATAGGGAAATTCCGGCAAGAACTCCTTCTCCAGCCCACGCCTCTGAATGTCGTTTGGTAAGGAGTAGTCTTGGAAGGGACGCTCTCGATACGCACGATTAATCATATTGATCGATGCTGTCCGGGTGGGAGCCATCAGCTTATCAATCTCAGCGCCCTCACCCAGCAGAATGGTATTACCGCGAGTATTAATTGCCAGCAGAAACTTAAAGTGGGGACGCAGGAGGCGGTGAACAGGATGGTTCGCAGGCAACTGGCGAGGGGTTGCGATCGCAAACGCTTCCATTGCCAGATGGGTATAACACAGATGGGCAATTAGCTCATGAAATGTCACATCTGCTGTTTGCACAAACAGCTTGGCCCGCATCCAGTCATCAATTGGGGTGTGGTTCCGGGTGACAACTCGGCCCTTCTCTAGCTGAATTAACACAGGTTCCAATCCCTGTTCTGAGCGGTAGAATACCGCGATCGGACTGCCCACATAACGACCGGGCTGCAAATCCGACTCAGTCAACCGGTGCAGTATGGGGTAATCGGCAACAAACAGGCGGTTTTCCGTTAGGGCGTGCGCTAGGTCAATCGTGTTGCCATCCGCTAAGCTGTAGGAGCTACCGAGCCAGGGTTGCAGGAACGATTGCTCGGTCGAGATAACCCGGCGCAGGGTCATCGGATTTTGACCTGCTAGCCGTTGACGGGCAAATTCATGATCGGTCAACTCCTGATCACGCTCATAAATCTGGCTGACGACGGGGCGTTTGGGTGGTTCATCCTCACGATATGCAACCCGCCCTACCGATTCCAGCACTTCATAGAACGTCGATCGATAATTCTCGGAATCCTTATCACTTAAAGCTGCCGCCTTTGCTGCCTTCTGTGCAGCCAGCATCGCTTCATCCATGGCCCGACGTTTACGGACAAACTCTACGTTGAACTGTTCGTCAGGCGGGAGGTTGAAATTAAACCAACCCGACTGAAAAATCTTTAGGTCAACCAGAAAGGTAGAAAGCAATGCCCATCCGGTTGCTGCTGTCCGGTTTACCTTCTCAAATTGCTCCAGCAGTAGACTCCATGGTTGGGAGAGTTGCCCCCGTGTCAGCACATTATGACGTAGCTGCGTCAATACATAGCGCAGAACCCCATCTTCCCCAGCGTAGGGAAAAAGACGTGCGGGTCCTTGCTGATCTAAAGCGGTCGGATCGTATCGGTAGTGCCCCTGCTGCTCAGTGGGAACCTGCATACCCATGATTTGCTCCGATGATATGAAATTGAAATCCACCTAGATCATAGTATTCCTGTCAAATTGCTTTCTCCCTCACCCGAACATGGGAGAAGGGCTTTAAGGCCGCTTTCGTTCTATAGCTAATAGATTTTTAATCTTTTCTAAATAAAGAGAGGGCAAAGAGAACGGACTGAGTTCTTTCTCTTTGCCCTCTCGTCAAATTTCAAGATTGAAAAGGTGTTGCTATGAACCGGATGCTGTTTCGCCGCCCGTTTCTGGTGAATCAGATGAAGTCGTGGTTGAGGAGCCAGCCTTGGCCTTTTCCCGCTCTTCACGTTTTTTACGATCGGCTTTCAGGGCATCTTCCATCACAATTCGTGCCTGAGCCATCTTCTCTAGATTGCTACGATACAGCTCCAAATCCTTTTGGAATTTTTCTTCGGGCAGCTTTAATGCCGCACAAGCTTTTTCAGCGCTTCTAGCCGTTGCGATTCGTCTTTCACTTGCCCAGGATCCGATAACTCCAGCAACGTATAAATCCCAATTGCAAACAAACGACTGTATTTGAACTGGGAATTATTGGCAATTGCTCGTACAGCTTCCTGTAAGTCATAGGCATCCGTAATGGGCAAAGATTGTTCCAACCACGAAATCAGTTCCTGGCTCGACAAACGCTTAGCGATCGCTTGTAGACGCTCTGCGTCATGCCTATAGCGATTTGGATCATCCTGCAGTGCCTTGCAAAGCCCATCAAAAATGGAGGCGATATCTGCTTCGGGACGGTACCCTTGCATAAAGCCATTAAAGGCGCTGACTACTCCCAACGCATAGATTGGGTCGTATCGGAAGTCTGAATTGACTGCCAGCAGATGCATTTCTACCATCAGCTCTTCTACCACCCGACGGTAGATGGAGTTAATCGGGCGGGTGTGGGTTGTGTAGAAGGCTCGCTTTGTTTCTGAGACAGTCCGAACGTTATTCACAGTAAAAGTTGAGGTGGGCGACATACATCCCATTCTCGCGCTTGACGACCAGTTTGCCAAGTTTTAAGAAGGAGAGATAGTAGGTATCAGGGGTCAGGAATCAGGATTCAGAGAATTTAGAATTAGAATTTACCCTCTCACTCTTTACCCCTCACTCCTCATCCCTTATCTTAGATCCCTCATGACTGACTCCTCCTTACCCTTGCCCGCTATATGTCAGGCGAATTTGATAATCAGGCGCAGGCGATCGCGGAACCTACGTGGTTTGTCCAGCTACGACTCTGGCAGCGACCAGTGCCGTTGTTTACCGAAGATAGCTTGACTCTGTTTGCAGAACAGGCAAATAGCCTTTATTTAGACAACCCCTATCGGCAAAGGCTCTTACGGATTAGCCACACTTCTGACGGATCAGAGCCGTCTTTACAGGTCCAGTACTACAGCTTTAAGGATCCAGGAGCCGTTAGTGGTGCGGGACAACATCCTGAAATGTTGACAAAGCTGACGATCGATCAAATTGATTTGTTATCGGGCTGCATTCTCAACATCACCCAACCTCAACCCTCTGTTTTTGTCGCATCTCCACCACCCAATATCCCCTGTTACTTCTCCTACCAGGGCGAAAAGCGTCAGGTCTCCCTAGGGTTTGAAGCCAGCGCAAACGAGTTTTTGAGCTACGACAAAGGCATCGATACTGAGACGGGCAGCGCAATTTGGGGGCAATTATGGGTCCTTACCGATTCATTAAACGACAGGATTTTGCTCAAGACCTGCCGCAGTAAGGACAGAGAGGATAGGTAATTGGCACTGGTAATGAAAGTGTTGAGGTTTAAGTTGGGTAATCGACCAGTAGTGAAGATAGAGACTGTCGATCTTGGGAATGTTAATTAGGTATAGTTGCCAGACAGCAATGGTATGAACATTTCCCGCATGGCGAATCCCCAAGCCATTGACAATTGCCCTACAGAATCAGCGAGAAGGGCGTTTAGAGGAAGCAGAGCAAATTTATCGGCAAATTCTTGAGCAACAGCCCGAATCGGTAGATGCGTTGAATTTGCTGGGTGCGCTGGTGTACCAGCAGGGTCGATTCCACGATGCGATCGCCTGTTTTGAGCAGGTTCTTCTCCTGCAACCCGACAATCCCGATTCCTACAACAGTATGGGAATTGCTTTGAAGGGACAGGGACAGGCTGAAGAGGCTGTGAGCTATTACAGGCAAGCATTAGAACTGCGTCCCAATCATCCAGAGGTCTACAACAATCTCGGAAACGCACTGCGGGAGTTAGGTCAGATTGAGGACGCGATCGACGCCTATAGACAGGCTCTCAACTTCAAAGTTAACTACCCAGAAGCTCACAATAACCTGGGGCATTGCTCAAAAGCCAGGGACGCTTAGAGGACGCCATTGAGCATTACCGAACCGCGATCGTCCTCAAACCTGATTATGTGGAAGCCCATCAAAATCTAGGTGCAGCCCTGTATCGACTTGGCAGCTTAGAGGACGCCGTTGATGCTTATCAGCAAGCGTTGTCGCTGAAACCAAATCATCCAGAGGCATGCAACAGTTTGGGAAACGTGCTGCAGCAGCAAAAAAGTTTGAGGATGCCATCGCCTATCACCATCAGGCGATCGGGTTGAAACGGGATTATCCAGAGGCCTATCACAGTTTGGCAAATGCTTTGCAGCAGCTAGGCAGGCTGGAGGAATCCGTTACTCATTATCAGCAGGCATTGTCACTGCGGCCAGACTACCCGGAAGCATGCAGCAACCTGGGAAACGCACTGCAAGAACAGGGCAAATTGGAGGAGGCGATTGTCTGCTACCGACAAGCCATAAAGCTTCGCTCTGATTTTGCTGAGGCCCACAGCAATCTGGGAGCAGCGCTGAAAGAACAGGGCAAATTGGAGGAAGCGATCGCCTCCTTCCAACAGGCCATTGCGCTGCAGCCCGATTATGCCGAAGTTCACAACAACCTGGGGAATGTTTACCAGGAGCAGGGCAAGCTGGATGCGGCAATAGCCTCTTACCAAGCTGCCCTTGCGCTTAAACCTGATTTCGCCGAAATTCACAGCAATTTGGGTAATGTTCTCCAGCAGCTTGGTGAATTTGAAGAAGCCTTTAATCACTTCCAACGGGCGATCGCGGCACAACCGGACTACGCCGGAGCCTACAACAATTTTGGAATTGCGTTGCGCAATCATGGGCAAGTTGACGCCGCATTTGCTGCTTACGATCGGGCAATTGAATTGAATCCGGAGTTCGTTGAGGCGCACTGGAACAAAGCTCTGACCCACTTGCTTGTAGGCGACTTACAACAAGGATTTGCTGGGTATGAATGGCGACTGCAGTGGAGCCGATTTCAGCGGCAAACCCAGCCTCGCCAATATCTGCAGCCTCGGTGGGACGGCTCACCCCTGAACGGTAAAACCCTTTTTCTATATGCCGAACAGGGAATGGGGATACCATTCAGTTTGTTCGCTATGCCGCTTCCATTGCCCAACAGGGAGGGAACGTCATTGTTGAGGTTCAACCCCGATCGTTGACCTGCTAAAAACGGTTCCTGGAATACAGCAGGTCATTCCCTACGGTAGCCCCCACCCCTGTTTGATGTCCACGCTCCGCTCATGAGCTTGCCTTATTTGTTAGGCATCACGTTAGAGACGATTCCTGCGGAGATTCCATATCTAGGGGTCAGGGGTCAGGGTCAGGGGTCAGGGGTCTGAAGAAAATTCAAAATTCAGAATTCAACATTAAAAATTTCCTCACTCCCCACTCCTCATCCCTCATCCCTCATCCCTCATCCCTCCCTCCGTCCCCCACTCCCCTCAAAATCGGTATCGTCTGGTCCGGCAATCCTGAAAACCCCTACAATCGCGCCCGTAGTTGCCCTCTGAAGTTGCTGCTGAATCTGGCAAACTTGCCTAATGTTCATCTCTACAGCTTGCAAAAGGAGGTGCAGGTGTCTGATTTAGAGCAGCTACAGGCACATCCTGAAGTTCAGGATTTAAGGGAGCATCTCACCAGTTTTGTAGCAACTGCCAGTCTGATTGAGCCGCTTGATTTGGTGATTTCAGTAGATACCGCTGTAGCCCATCTGGCAGGAGCGATGGGAAAACAAACCTGGTTGCTACTACCCTCTATCCCTGATTGGCGCTGGCTGCTCGATCGGGATGACACCCTGGTATCCATCCATGCGTTTGTTCCGCCAATCTGCTTTTGGAGATTGGGCCAGCGTCCTAAAGCGTGTTGAGGAGTCATTAAAAGAGACAGAAGGGGCTAGGGGTCAGAGGTCAGGGGTCAGGGGTCAGGAGGCCGAGGAAAATTCAATATCCGGTTCGGATGACTCACCAGAAGCCAACATTCAACATTCAACATTTCCCGACTCCCCACTCCCGACTCCCCACTCCCGACTCCCCACTCCCATTCCAGAGCAACTCAAGGTTGCGGTCAAGCATCACCAGGCTGGACGGGTTAGGGAAGCCAAGCAGATTTGCCGCCAACTGTTGCAACAGCAGGAGCATCCAGAGGGCTGGCATCTGTTGGGGCTGATTGCTCATCAAGAGCGGCAATTTGAGCAGGCGATCGCTCACTACCAACGAGTGCTGACGCTAAACCCTGACCACTGCGACACCCACAACAATTTAGCTGTTGTGCTACATGAGCAGAACAAAATTGATGAGGCCATTTGTCATTATGAGCGGGCATTGGCACTTAAACCAGGCTATGCCGATGCGCACAACAACTACGCCAACGCACTGCGCTCAAAGGGGCGAGTAGAGGATGCAATTTATCACTATCGTCAGGCAATTGCTTACAAACCAGATTATGCCGACGCTCACAATAATCTAGGTCTGGTCCTTTTCGCTCAAGGGGAGTTTGCTCAGGCGGCGGAGTGTTATCGACAGGCAATCGCTATTCGTTCTAACTATGCTCAGGCCCATAACCATCTGGGCAACGCCTTAAAGGAACTGGGGAATTTCAGGAGGCGACTAACCACTATCAGCGAGCGATCGCCCTCAAGCCGGATTATGCCAAAGCTCACAACAATTGGGGCAATGTTTTCCGCGACCAGGGAGATTTACAATCTGCCATTCGTTACTATGACCAGGCGATCGCAATTGAACCAGATTTTGCTGAAGCTCACTGGAATAGAGCGTTGACTCTGCTGATTGGTGGTGATCTTCAACAGGGATTTGCTGAATATGAATGGCGTTGGCGGGTAAAAAACTTGCCATCCTTTCAGCCGATGCGATCGTTCCCGGGGATCCTCTGGGATGGCTCTCCCTTAGAAGGCAAGACAATTTTTCTCCATGCTGAGCAGGGCATGGGCGACATCATTCAGTTTGTCCGCTATGTTCCTCTGGTTATCGCTCAAGGAGGACGGGTCATTCTTGAGTGCCATGCCCCCTCGTTGATCTGTTCAAAAGCATTCCCGGCATTCAACAAATCGTCGCCTACGGTACTACTCCCCCTCCGTTTGATGTCCATATTCCATTGCTGAGTCTGCCGCATATTTTTGGCACAGCTCTGGAAACGGTTCCTGCCGAGGTGCCGTATTTAGCGGGGTTCAGGGGTCAGGAGTCGGAGTTAATTCAAAATTCAAAATTCAAAATTCAAAATTTACCCACTCCCCACTCCCCACTCCCCACTCCCCTCAAAATCGGCATCGTCTGGTCCGGCAATCCTGAAAACCCCTACAATCGGACTCGTGCCTGTCCGTTGGAAATGCTGCTTTCTTTGGGAGATTTGCGCAACGTTCATCTTTACAGTTTGCAAAAGGAGGTGCAACCAGAGGATCTGGAGCGGTTGCGATCGCATCCCAACGTAAAGGATTTACGGGAAAACTTAACTGGCTTTGTAGAGACGGCTTCGTTAATTGAGCAGCTTGATTTAATCATCTCGGTTGATACAGCCGTTACCCATTTGGCAGGAGCGTTAGGGAAGCCAGTTTGGCTTCTGTTACCGTTCGCCCCAGACTGGCGTTGGATGCTGGAGCGAGAAGACAGTCCGTGGTATCCCACGATGCGGTTATTCCGGCAAGCCAGCTATGCAGATTGGGTTGGCGTGATTGAACGCGTGAGGGAAGCACTTCTAGAAGAGACAGGAGGGCATTACCCATCGACCATCACCCATCAACCATTACCCCTTACCCATCTCAAACCTCAAATCTCCCCGTCTCAATTACTTGAAGAAGTCATCCAGTACTATCAGAACGGCAATTTGGCAGAGGCTGAACGGATTTGTCGATCAATCTTGCAGCAGGAGCCAAATCACGTTGAAACCCTAAATATTCTGGGGTAATTCTCTGTCGTTCTGGTCGGGCTGAAACGGCAATTTCCTATTTACAGCAAGCGCTATCGTTAAACCCCAATTTTGTAGACGTTTGGTGCAATATGGGGAGCGCCTTGCGGGAGACGGGCAATTTCAGGGAAGCAATTAACTATTACAAACGAGCGATCGCCCTCAACCCCAGCTACACCGATGCCTATTACAACCTGGCCCTAGTTCTACAAGACAAGGACCGTTTAGATGAAGCTCTGGATTATTGTCAGCGAGTTGTTAGCCTGAAACCCGAATTTGTAGATGGACACTACAGTCAGGGGTTTATTCTGCGTCGATTGGGGCGTTTACAGGAGGCGATCGCCTGTTACGAACGGGCCATTCAACGCGAACCCAATTACCCAGAAGCGCACAAAAACTTAGGACATGCCCTGCTCCTATCGGGCGATTTGCGGCGGGGTTTGCAGAATACGAGTGGCGTTGGCGACAAAAGCACTGGGCACCCCGTCCCTACTTACAACCACTGTGGGACGGCTCCCCACTCGATGGAAAAACAATCCTGCTGCATGCTGAACAGGGCGTTGGGGATACGATTCAGTTCATTCGCTACGCCCCTCTGATTAAAGAACGGGGAGGACGTGTCATTGTTGAGTGCCAGGCACCCCTGCTACGGCTCCTGGAAAATTCGCCTGGCATCGATCAACTCATTGCCCAAAATTCCTCACCTCCCGAATTTGACACCCATGCTCCGTTGCTGAGCTTGCCTTTCATTCTGGGCACCACATTGGAAACAATTCCTGCTGAGATGCCGTATTTAGGGGTCAGGGGTCAGGGGTCAGGGGTCAGGGATCCCAAGAAAATTCAACATTCAACATTCAACATTCAACATTCCCCCACTCCCCCTCCTCATCCCTCACCCTCATCCCTCATCCCTCCCTCCGTCTCCCCCTCCCCTCAAAGTCGGCATCGTCTGGGCTGGTAACCCCGATCACAAAAATAATCAATACCGTTCCTGTGAGCTGACATGGTTTCGGGAGTTATTTGATGTACCAGGAGTTTGCTTTTACAGCCTACAGAAAGGGCTAGCAGAAAAGGATTTGCAGACGTTACCTGACCTTCCTGTCGAGGATTTGAGCCAGCAACTTCATGACTTCGCTGATACCGCGATCGCGATCGGTGGAATGGATTTGATTATCACGGTTGATACCGCAGTTGCCCATCTCGCGGGTGCATTAGGAAAACCAGTTTGGGTATTACTCTGCTCTGCACCAGATTGGCGTTGGTTACTGGACCGAGAAGATAGCCCCTGGTACCCAACAATGAGGCTATTCCGTCAGCGCCATTTGAATGACTGGCAGAATGTGTTCGAACGGGTCCGAGAAGCCCTAGTGCAAGAAGTTTGGAAGAAGCCGTAATTTAGCATCAATCCCAAGGGCAAGAACTTTTTGCAATTTTGGCAGCACAAAATCCTAAAAAAGCAAATTGGCGTACGATCGCGCACGCCAATCTAGACTATTCATTCAACGCTAATCTAGAATCTCAAACCAACGCCAGCTTGAAGCGAAGCGGCTGTTCCACCACCGTTGCGATAGGCATTAAAGGCGATAATGGCATTCCCAAACAATACCGCATCACTGTTAGGCAATGCATAATCAACTCCTGGCTGAATGGCAAAGGCTGCTTGATCACCTACAGGGGTATTGCCGGATGCATTAAGGGCCGCTCCAAACCCAACGTAAACATCCGTACGCCAATTGACTGGAATATCGTAGGAAACGGTAGGTACAACCGCTGTCCCATTGCCGATTAAAACCTGCGCCCGCGCAGAAACGGGTACTTTGAGAAATTTGTAGCGAAAGGCTATGTTTGCAGCTATTTCGCTGTCCTCACCAGCACCACCACTGGTCACACCAATAGAAGGGCCAATACCGATGTAACTACCGTAAGCAGCCTGCGCTCTTGCTGGGGATGGAGTGGCTAAAGCAAGGCCGGTAGCGATCGCGGCACTACCGAATATAGCTATTCCACCTTGCCAGAGATGTACAACTTGACTATCCAAAATTAAACTCCTGAGATGTTTCATCGTTGTTGCTCCTTAACACCCACACAGCAAGGAATTACTCATGATTCAATTTAAGCCGAATTCTTGAAAAGTGATCCAAATATATTAATTGGATTGAGGAGATTTGTCTTAAGTGCCGTTGAATTAGAACGCTGTGTGGTTCACCACAAACCCAAAAACGCACATTTGTATCATTTGTCGTCGAATAAAATACTGACAGAATAAAACAGATCCAGACTCAAATAGACAGTTCATTCAAACAAAAGAATCTTAGATTAAACAATAGTTGTTACTTGTTTTTGCAATCGTTTCTTTGGTACTTATTTAATAGCAGACGAACCCCGCGAAGCAAAATTAGACCAGTGGAATTGCCTATGGGTTCTAATATATCTGCCTCAAGGAATAGAACCGGAATAAGCACTTTTAAGCTGAATGACTTAAATTAGATCGAGTTGCGGAACAGACTGAGATCACGATGTAGCTATATTCAACAAAGTTCGATGTCAGTCAGTGCATGCAGGAGTCTGTAATGGAGAAAAGGGTAATGTGTTCCGACAAGAAAGAATCTGAAACTACAGTTGAGCGTGATTTGTGGAGTGCGCTCCTACACGCAGAGGGTGTGAATTGTTCCTGGAAGGGTGACGAACCCTTAAAGGAAGAGATGTTTTCGGTTGAAGAAAATCCCAATGCAAAAGTTTCCTATCCTTGGAACCCATCCGACCCACAAGCTGAAGGATTCTTTACAGAGCTGGAACAGGGCCTTGCACTGGATGATTGGAGTGAAGATGAAGTAACTACACGGGCCAGCGCCTTTTTTAATGGGGTAAACCAACTGTGGTCCGCAACTGCACTTCAAGAGTCTTTAGCCCAGCGGTTCGCAGCACGTATTCCCCAATCATTACTGGCAACCATCGCCAATCGAGCACAGCAGGTACTCTCGACGTCTCGCTCCCTGGCCGACCAGCTAGTACAGTGTGCTCAAGAACTTCTCCCCAATCTGGCAGAAGAAGATTTGTACGTGTTGGCTCGTCCCCTGGCTTATGCAATGCGTAATGGGGAATCTCGCCGTGCGGTAGAAGCAACCCTTGAAAAGGTTCGTCCGATTCAGTGGGACGAATTATCAGAAATTGAACAGGCCCGCCTCAGCTTGGCGATCGCGCGATATGCTCTGGCCGAGTTAGAAGCAAAAACTGCGGAGTAGCCTTCGGGGTGAATTCTTGTCAACCTGGCGCTACATGCGTTGAAAGAATTTCCATAAACCATTGCTCCATTCGATCGCCCATTACTTGCAAAGAGTACTCTGCTTCTGCTTGTTGACGACAGGCAAATCGGTCTATTTGATCAAGATGGGCGATCGCCTCCGCCAGGTCAGCCACACTGTCCGGTTCTACCAGCCAACCTGTCTTCCCATCTGAGACAATTTCGGCTGGACCACCCCGACGGTAAGTAATGACGGGAACTCCACAGGCAAGCGATTCAATGACAACATTGCCAAACGCTTCTACCCAGCGGGTGTCATTATCAATCCTCGACACGTTCCCAGCGATCGTTGCAGTTCGTCGGTCGGTAGAAAGCCTTCATAGCTAACGGGTGCATCCGGGTATTGGTCACAGATGTCATGCCAGTAGGGAACATCCTGTAGGACACCCCAAATTTTGAGGGGAATACCTGTTCTGTCAGCCGCTGCTACCGCATCTTCTAATCCCTTTTCGGAGCAACACGCCCAACCCAGGCCAGATAGTTTTCGGGGTTTGGGCAGAACTGATAGAGGGACAAATCAAATCCATTACCAACAATGCGACATTGGTCCGCAAATGGGAAAGTTTCGGCCTGTGCCCGACTGTGTACCCCGATCGTTCCCGGAAACTGTGCCGCTGTTTGCCCAATAACAGCATCCATCGCGTCTGTGAGAGATCCCATACTGACCAGATGCGCGATCGGGCGACGAAAAAAAGGCGTCAGGTAGAAGGGAAGCCAGTCGTAGGCAAAGTTAACAATCAGATCGTATTGGTCCTGGACCTCACGGGCGTAGTTCCACATATTTGCTAGCACGGAGTTCTCTGGCATCGTGATCAGGGCATATCGCCCTTCACTCTGTGCGGTGGTTTGGAGTTCTCCAGGAATCTCGACGATCGGAAATGAGGCACATACGGAACCCGCCGGAGCCACAATTTTGATGCTGTGATTTCGCTGGGTTAATGCTTTAGCAATATTGTGTAGGGTTAACTCAACGCCACCACCCAAACCAGAACCGAGCGGTCCCACAGATGTTGAGAGGAACAGCAGTTTTAGAGGGGGTTTTGTACATCGGCCATTCGCAGAAAATCAGCTACTCTTGCTCAGTCAGTTGTACCTGTACCTTAGCAAGATCGATCGCCCCAAGATCAGACTGAGGCAAACTGCCTGGATCAATCACGGATACTTCAGATTGGCTAAATCGCTTAGATAGGCTATCGCGTTGATTAATCAAATAGATACTAACCAGCGTCAGGCTAACCCCAGTCCATTGAATTTGGCTGAGCATCTCTCCCAGAAACAGGTTGCCAAACAGAAGTGCAAACACGGGCGTCAGGAAAGTAAGCGAACTGAGGCTGGTGAGACTACCGCTAGAAGCAAAGTAGAAAAATAGCCCATAGGCGATCGCGCTGCCAAAGATAGTGGAGTAACCCATTGCTAGCCAGTTGGAAGAATCCATACTGGCAACCTGACCCACTTCAAACTGCGCTGACAGCGCAAATAGCGGCAATCCACCTAAAATCATGTGCCATCCGGTGGCGGTAATGGGGTCAGCGTGACGGCTAACATACCGCATTAAAACGGTTCCCACTGCCATAGAGAGCGCTGCTAGCAGCATCAACCATTGCCCATTCTGAAAAAGATCACTAATCAAATTCATGCCCAGATTCAGCTCTTCCGGCAGCGATCGTCCCTGTAGAAACCCTAAAATCCACTCGTCAGGCAATCCCAATAAACTGATTCCAGCCACGCCTAATGCCAGGCCTAGCCATCCCCACAGCCCAATCCGCTCCCCGAATAGGACTAGCGCCATTAGAGCAACGGCCAGCGGTTGGGAGTCAATCATGACAGATCCCAAGCCTGCTCCAGTTCTAACTAATCCCTCTGCCAAAAACCCTTGAAACAGAGCACCATCTACTAGCGCAAACAGCGCAATCCATAGCCAGGCGGCCCATCCTTTAGGTTGTGGTCTTCCCATTAGCATTCCTGCACCCAGCACCATGACTCCAGCAGGAACGAGTCGTACACCTGCCATAAATAGTGGTGTGGTGTTTGGAATCACTCCTTTCATCGCGACCATTGCCGTTCCCCAGAAGAAGAAAGGGGCAACCAGCAACAATGGAGCAAACGGAGAACGGAGCAGGGTCAGCTTTGAATCCATAGGTCAGGGACGCCTCAAGGGGTAGGAAGGCAAACGACAGCGAGGGCAGTAAGATTAAAAATACTTCTAAGATTGTAACCAATCTTTACCTAACTCAGGTAGTCTACATAGCGGTATCGTCGAGTTCGTTCTAAAATTCCACATCCAGTGGAGAGATAAGGCACACTAGAGGAATCTGCGATGGGGAGTTTGGGTTCTGTCCGCCCTCATTGCTCTCATGTTGAATCCTTTGAAATCTGAATCATTAGTCACCTATGGTCTGGCCTTTTAAGCCCCGTTTTCGTAAACAAATTGCTCGAATTGAAATTACGGGTGCGATCGCGGGCGCTACCCGGAAACGCGTTCTAGAAGCTCTTAAGACAGTTGAGGAGCGAAAATTTCCAGCACTACTGCTGCGAATTGACAGTCCGGGAGGCACCGTTGGCGATTCTCAGGAAATCTATACCGCACTTAGACGCCTGCAAAATAAGACAAAGATTGTCGCCAGCTTTGGCAATATTTCGGCTTCCGGCGGTGTTTACATCGGGATGGGCGCAGAGCATATCGTGGCGAACCCCGGCACTATTACGGGCAGTATCGGCGTGATTTTGCGGGGCAATAATCTGGAGCGGCTATTAGAGAAAATTGGTGTTTCGTTCAAAGTGATCAAATCCGGTCCTTATAAAGATATCCTGGCCTTTGATCGGGAACTGACCGACCCTGAGAAAGGGATTTTGCAAGAGCTCATTGACGTTAGCTACCAGCAGTTTGTGGAGACGGTTGCGGAAGGGCGAAAATTAGCGGTTGAGACGGTCAAAAGCTTCGCAGATGGACGTATCTTTACCGGGCAACAGGCATTAGCGCTGGGAATTGTCGATCGCCTGGGAACAGAGGAAGATGCCCGCCGTTGGGCTGCTGAACTGGCTGGTTTAGACCCTGACAAAACTCGCTGCTTTACCTTAGAGGAACGTAAACCCTTACTCAATCGGTTGGTATCGAGGGACCAGAGCTTGTTGAATCAGGCAGTCTCAACACCCGGTTTGGCATTTGGAATTGACTGGTTGGAATTTGAACTGGAGACAAATGGTCTGCCTCTCTGGCTTTACCGACCTTAGCTAATGGTTGTGCGTCAAACTTTAGCGGGCCTTTCATGGAGTTGAACTTTTCAAACATGCAAGTTTTGTCAAAATGGGGAACTTTCATGCTGACGCTTGACAGGTTTTCAGCCATGATTGAAATTGGAGCAACTGTTATTTAGGTATCTGGACAAAATCTCAGAGCGATTTTCTTGCTTGAGGTACCTGGTTTGGGATACGTGGTTTGAAATACGTGGAGGATTCAGCGTGGGTTGGCGAGTGCGGGCAATTCGGGGGCGACAACCGTTCCAGATAATTCTGTCGAAGCAATTCGGGAAGCTGTCCATGAACTGCTGGATGAGTTGGAAGCTCATAATCGACTCGATCTCAATGAAGTGATCAGCGCAACGTTTTCTGTGACCCGCGACTTAGACGCTATTTTCCCGGCGACGATCGCCCGTGAACGGCCCCACTGGTCTAACGTTCCCCTATTTGATGTTCAACAGATGCACGTTGAAGGAAGCCTGCAGCACTGTATTCGCTTCCTGATTCATTTCAACACGCCTGAGCCAAATATTGAGATTTACCACCCCTATCTTCGTCTCGCCAGAAGTCTTCGACCCGATTGGACGCTGGCTCAAGCGGCTCTACCAAAAAAGTCGGCTATTCAGTCCCATTCCTGAAGCTTGGAGGGTTTAAACTAGCTGCCCCATCCCTTACGTGAAGCTGAGAAATTTTTCTTCCATAAATGATAGAGTCCCCAAAATTTGGGGCATACTTTACAACAGACAATCTAACTCCACAATTAGTTAGAAGCCCCGGCAGCAATGTCGGGGCTTTTACTTTGTCTTATACGGAATTGAACAAGTTCAGGACTTGGAATGTTACTAAAGGAGAATAAGATGTCAGCTTTTCAAGCAGGCATGATCACCTCCAGTACTTGCTCACAAGTGCGTCCCTGAGCAAATAGCGCCTCAACGAGTTCAAGCATCTGCTGATAAGCTTCACGGGTCAAGCTGTAGAGCCGTTGTCCCACCGTTTGCTTTTCCTTTGCAAACATAAATCTCTCTGATTTTTGCCCTCACAAGCCGCTTGCCCCAAGAACGACTGCGCGATGCAACTTAGGCGGAAGTGTCGTTTGACCGCTTCCTGGTTGCGTACCTGAGCCGACTCAAAACCCGCAACTTGTTTGCAGAACTCATGAAAGATTTCGCAAGCCCAACGGTAACTCCAGGTTTGGATGACCCGTCCACTTTCCCAATGCAAGGCATCGGTCAATAACAATCGAGGCGCATCGCTCAAATCCTGCTGATCATGTACAATCACCAATCGTTTGCGTCCATATCGTTTGAGCCGCACAGTTTTGGTGAATGCCCAAACCGACTGAACGGCTCCATTACGGCAGTTGACCTGGAGTGCCCGAAAACTTTCTGGATGTTCCTGACGCAGTTCGGCGGCAACTTGATCAACTCGTGTCCATTGCCCATTCCACTGAATCAACCGAGAGCATTCAATTTCGCTGACCCAATGCTTGCCTGATGCTTCAATGACCTGCGTCAATTCCAGCGTCAGTACTCCGTTATCAAAGGCATAATCTGCTTTGGGGAAATGCCCTCAGCTTCAATTTGCCGCACCATGTCTACTACAAGTTCGGTCCGCTTGCGATATGCCAGTTGGTTCTTCTGATGATGTAACAACTCCACCAAGCGTTGCATCACCTGTTCCATTTGCTCATAACTCGGTTGGGCAGTCATCTTCAGGGATCCTCGCTCTGCCTCACGAAAGTCGGGCATCTGCACCTCTACTGCCATGCCATCTATCTGCTCAGCATTCGCAATCACGGCAGTCACAACCGTTTGAAAGCGGCTCATGCAGTGATTGACATAATCATAGGAGCGTTTCACTCCATAAATCTCAAACCCATCTTCATGGTGCAAGAGCGTCCAGTCCAGGCTAATCACTTCACGCCCTCGTCCCTGATGTCTTTTGCCCACAACGGCGCGATGCTGCTGCATCAAGGCTTCACTATCCCACCCCGCTTCAAACACGGCTGCGTGCATTGCCCGTCGGCTCACCGCTTCCCCTTCCGGGTATACCTGTTGTGCGGCTATCCCTTGCAACGTCTTGTTCTCACTTAGCAACAGCCCACTGATGTAGCGACTCACATGCTCAAACCCTGCCGCTCGACAAAACACCTCTCGGTAGGCGCTCATGCTACGGGCGATCATCCGGGGCACACCTACAAAGGAAGCATGGAACACTCCTTCTCACAGGTTCAGGAATATTCTATTTTTACCGATTATTTCCCTCCTTCGTAACTTGCCAAGTCCTGACAAGTTGTGTTGTTTTGAGGAGATTCTGTGTTAGTACCACAAGCACGGGCATCACTTGTTAGAGTGAAAGGGTTTGTAAATAGCATTCCTACAGCATTGCAGCATTCGGTTTTTACACGTGCAACAACGGATTTTAGCAGCAGGATTACTGCTGCTGACTCTAATCATGGTGATATTCATTAACTCAGTGCAGAAATCTCATCCCATCAACGAACTCTATGTATTTGGTGATAGTCTTTCGGATGCGGGCACCGTATTTCGGTCAACCGGGGCTTTATCCGCCAAATCCGCCTTACTTTCAGGGGCGTTATTCAAATGGTCGAGTTTGGGTCGAATATTTAGCCGATCGCCTAAACCTCTCCTCCAATAAAACTAATTATTTTGCTTGCGGCGGGGCAACCACTGGAAACGACGGTGGAAGTTTAGGAGACAATCCTTATCTCAAAGGTTTAATACCAAGCTTACTGGCTCAGGTTCAGTCGTTTACAACTACCAACAAGCAAGTCAATCAAGATGGCCTCTACGTTGTATGGGCAGGCGCAAACGATTATTTGCAGGGCATCAATAATGTGGCTGTTCCAATTGGAAATGTGACGAACGCTATTCAATCTCTGATTAACGTTGGTGCTAAAAAATTCTGGTTGCAAACTTACCCGATTTGGGGCAGTTACCTGCAACACGGAACACGACCAGTTCCGCAGCACTAACGACACTAACGCAAACACACAATCAGAACTTGCGCCGAGCGTTAAAGGTACTAGGTCAACAGCATTCAAATATCCAAATTGCGATTCTGGATGTAGGTTTTCTTTATCGAGACGCGATTAATCATCCAGCGAAGTTTGGATTTGCGAATGCCGTTAGTGGTTGCCTAGAGGGATCTCGTGCCTGTACCAACCCCGATCAATTCCTATTTTGGGATGGCATTCATCCAACCACAGCAGCCCACCGAATTTTGGCGGATGCTGCCTATAAGACCATTCAAGACGATGGAATTGCGGAAGCTCCGTGAAAATGGCTTTACCGTAACATAGGGCAGGGGGCAGGGGGCAGGGAGCAAACCGCCTTTCGCAAAGGGTTTTCGTACTGCAAGACATTCCAACCTGAGTCATTTGTAAGATTAGAGATCTATGAGAGAGGACTATAGCAAAATCTTTTCTTACAGCCTCAATTAGGATCGATATAGAATTGCAGTGAGTGAAGTTACCTTTGATAAAGGCAATTTCGTTTGTAACCGTTTTCATTTGCTTGCCCCCACTCCCGACTCTCTGCCCTATCCGCGATCTATTCACCTGACAAATTGCTGTATGATGCTGTGGTTTTTGTGTGATGAGGATTAACTCAAATGATTGAGGTGTTGCAGAACTGGCAGAACGTTGAAGAAGCAAAACACTTTTAGAGAACCAAGGATTGCCTGTTCACATCACAGTTCAAAAAAACTGGGACCAATTTCTGCTGCACCAAGTTCTGACGACTCAATTTCAGCGAGCCAACTTTCACAGATACAAGTCCTGGATTTAGGTTGTGGAGACCTTTGCACGTTGGATTTTCTTGCAACACTCCACGTCAAGCATCTGGACGGAATTGATCTGCAAATCAAAAAATTATCAGAGAATCTTCCCTACAAGCTGTATCAGGGAGATATGACAGCAACTGCGTTCCTAAACCAATCGTATGACGTTGCTGTCAGCATTTCTGTAATTGAACATGGAGTCGATATAAGTGCTTTTTCAAAGAAGCAAACCGGATTCTCAAACCAGACGGGCTTGTGTTTCTCACAACTGATTATTGGGAAGAGGAAATTCCGATCGATGAATCAATCAAACCCTTTGGATTAACCTGGAAAATTTTTTCCAAATCCGATGTGGAAGCCCTGATTACGATCGCGCATCAACATGGCTTCTCCTTAGCACAAACCACAAACATTCCACCGTGTTCTGAAAAACCTGTATCCTGGTACGACAAACACTACACCTTTATTGCCTTAGCATTCATAAAGCAGGCGTAGTGAAGCAGATATAGCGGAGACGATACTAATAAGTCAAGCTTTTAGATCCCCGATTTCTAAAAGAAGGTTGGCAGGTCTACACAACCTTGATTACAGAAGTTGGAGATCTTTGTGTAGCTTTCAGAAGAGTGAAGATTCAAGGGCGAAGGTGCTTCGCCCTATTCAGTAGATTTTGCTTTATAGAAAGCTATTCTTCTTCACCCTCAGATTCGGGTTTTTGTTCCGGTCGCTCTAAAGCAGGAGGGTAATTCACAAATTCTTGAGTTCGGGTTGTATTAGTGGTTGCTCCTTCTGCAAGCAACTCTTCTGGGTTAATCGTACTATCATTGGCATCATCAAAGCCGGGAGCATTGACGTTTGGTTTATTCGCTGTTCCTTTATGACTAGCGTGACCACCGGGCATGGGAGATTCTCCAATTCATCAGTACATCCAAGCCTATGCACCCTATTTTTAGAAAACCCCTACCTACAGACTTATCTGAATTGGAGCCTTAGCGTTCCTTACGCCATCAACCAGGATTTCTCCTGCTATTCCGGTACAGATTAGTGAGATCGTTTGTCTACCTAATTAAGGATTTGGATTAGGGATAGCATTCGTTATTGTTACGAATAGTGGCATCACGATTTGTAGGAAGGGCACTATGATTGATAAATCTGATAGACCGAATCCTCAGCAGGAGTTTGAAGCGGTCAGGCAGGAAGTTGAGGAGGAAATTAGGAAGGATCCGAATCTGAACAGAAGTCTGGAGCCTGAATCGGAAGAGTTGGAAGACCTGGAAACTGAGCTTGGAATGAAAGAGGTCTACCTGGATGAGGCGGTAATTGATTCCATCCCTTCGGACGAAAGTGACAATTATCTCGATTCTGATGCAGATGGAATTGAGGATGACGCTGATGAACCTGAAATTGTGGACGATCGCCCGCAAGAGTTGACCCAATCTTACGGCACTGGGCTTGAGGGCAGACCTCTCGACCGAGCAGGAACATACTCCCGCCGTGAATCACACATTCTCAACAAACCCGACTATACGTTGACGGGTGGTGATGTGGATGCCAACTATGAAGATGCTGACGCGGTTGGTGAGGAGGCAGTTGGTGGAACGGTCGCAACGCCTGACCAGGACACCGTTGAGGAATTAGCCGCTGCTGTTGGCGTTGAACTGGACGATCGCTCATTTCTAAGGGTTGGCGATATGTTGGAGCAACGCGACGATCAGCGTTGGGAGCTGGAGCCTAGCTCTTCAGAGGATTATCAAGAGCGGCGTCAGGAAGAGTAAATCTGTTATAAGTAGTCATAGTCAGCAAACTTGGGACAGTCTGTAGGACTGGGAACCCTTTGCTATTGCCTGTTTCTTCTCTGATCCAGACACCCGTACTTGACACCTGCTACATCAGTATCCGCAAATCAGTCATTGCTATGCCCGTTTCGCAAACTGTACTGCACACAGAAGGGCCAACCTGCTCCAGGTTAGCTTTTGGTGTTTGGCGTATGACAGAGTGGCAGATGGAAGCAGACGAGATCCTGTCTCTCATTCATAGTTGTATAGACCTGGGAATTACAACGTTTGATCATGCAGACATCTATGGCGATTACACCTGCGAAGGGCTTTTGGGCACTGCTTTAGTGAAAGAACCCCAGTTGCGATCGCGTATGCAGTTGATCAGCAAGTGCGGCATTCAGCTCGTGTCTCCCAATCGACCCAACACTGCTATCAAACATTACGACACTAGCCAAACGCACATCCTGGCATCGGTGGATAACTCTTTGAGATGTTAATTCATCGACCGGATCCGTTGATGAATGCGGATGAAACGGCTGAGGCTTTCACCAAACTAAAGCAGAGTGGTAAGGTTTTGCATTTTGGAGTGTCTAACTTTTTACCCAGTCAGTTTGAACTGTTGGCCTCACGGCTAGATTTTCCGCTGGTGACAAATCAGGTTGAAATTTCAGTTATGCATTTAGCAGCGTTTGCTGATGGAACAATCGATCAATGTCAGCAGTTGCGGATCGCGCCAATGGCCTGGTCTCCCTTCGGCGGTGGCGAACTCTTTAAGGAGGACAGTCCCAGGGCTGTTCGACTATGCGAGGCGCTGGTTGCGGTTGGTCAGCAGCTTGGGCAGGTTGCGATCGACCAAGTTGCGCTGGCGTGGCTTTTGTCTCACCCGGTTAACATCATCCCCATTCTTGGCACCCATCGCCGGCGATCGTATCCAGGCAGCAGCCGAGGCAGAAACCCTAAAGTTAAGCCGTGAGCAGTGGTTTACTATATGGACCGCATCGACTGGCGTAGAGGTTCCATAGCGCCTATATTCTTAGTAGCCCTACAAACAACGATCGAAGTTGGATCTTTTGGAACTGGATAGGTTAAAGGCGGCGTTAGCGGCATTCCTTCCTGTGTACGGAAAAGGCAATGCTAAGGATTTTGCTGCTCTGGTGCAGGAGATTCAGATAGGCGATTGTCAAATAGTCTGGGAGAATGAGCAACCGATTCGGCTTGTCGATGTTGTCCTGGTTATTGTCCTTTCCCACAAAGGAGAGCGACTGATTGAAGCTTACCAGGAGTTTGTGGATGGCAGAGTTCGGCAACGGGGAATGCAGGAGTTAGCGGAAAAGCGGAAACCGGGTGAATCTCCTGAAGCAGCAGCACGACGGGCAATTCGGGAGGAATTGGGTATTGCTGGTGATGGGCTGCAGTTTGAAAGGATTACGACTGAAGGACAGCCAGAAAAGGCAACGGAATCATTCTCCTACCCAGGCTTAAAGACCTATTACAGCCGCATCTGGTTTCGAGTACAGCTTCCTGAACTGTTGTATCAGAAGGAATATATAGAGGTTCAACCTGATAAGAAAACGGTCTTTCGCTGGTCAATATGCTAAGGCAATTACCATAGCAGGTGTCAGGTGTCAGGTCCTAGGTGTCAGGTGTCAGGGAAGAAACAGTTAGTGAAAACGAGTTTCAGCCATATAAAATGTCCTAGTTTCGATGATTATAGCTATAGATTCCACTTAAAAACGAACGATCGGTACTTTCAGACCGAGCCGGTTGGTGAACCTACAACTCCTGCTGTCGGGTCAACTATTTGGTTAGCTTTTTCCATCGAGTAGAAGCATTGCTGCGTGGAATAGGGATTGTTGAAGAACTTGGACCAGTTGACGGGTTGATTCTGCACAACGGGGTCGAATCCGCAACGTAGTTGAGTATCCTGGTTGAATAGACTCGTGAACCGACTGCATTTTGGTTATAGCAACGGTTGCTAGTTGGGTTGTCAAAGCGGCGACCTGAACGGGTGCGGCATGTTCAGAAGAATCAGTGATCTCATCTGCATGGGCGGAATGGGTAAAGACGAAAATACTGACTGTAGCGGCCATTGCTGTAAAAACAGGTTGCATAATTCCCTCCAATGAATGCTAACTGGATTGAGTCAACAACGAGATGAATGGGTGTTGTTTTCTCTGTGATTCCAGTGTCTTTCCATCAAGCCTTTGGCAGGGATAAGAACGTGAAGTTACGCGAAAAGTTAGTGCAACGTTAACGAGTCTTGTTTTCCTCAGGAATTATCGGGGATTTGGAGAGGGTTGGTAGCAACGTCTTGCTGCCTTAAAATGCCGGATTCCTTCTGATCGACTGCCGATTTAGAATCCAGATAGTTGACCAATGACACCAGCCCGGGCAATGCAATATTCAGCGTCAGCAACCGCACGAGATGGCTGGCAGTGACAATTTCAACATTGTGATTAAGCGACAACGAAATCCAGATCATTTCTGGGGATCCTCCTGGCGCTGCTACAAGCAAACAGGTCAACCAGTCGGCATGGATAAATAGCCTTGCCATTCCAGCAGCCAGGCACCCAGCCATAAACATGAGAATGACTGGAACCGTAGCACGGGCGATCGTCGCTCTGCCCAGATGGGGATTCATTCCCCAATATTCACCAATAGTTGTACCCAACAAAATCTGACCGACAACTCTTAAAACCGGAGGCAAATTGAAGTTGATATACGACTCCAACGGTAAAATAGTGAGTGCCCAGGCAAACACAATTCCAACAATAATTGAACAGAAAAAGAAGCAACGGGAATCTTTAATTTCCCACCAATATAGACCGACAGAAAAGCGCTAATTAATACTATACAAAGCAGCAACAAATAATTGGGATTAAAGACGATGAGATCTTTAAAAAGAGTATGCAGTGTTTCCCCAACGTTGTGAGAGTAGGAAACCTTTGCAATAAATGGAACGACCAGAATAATCGTAGTGAATCGGATTAACTGAACCAGCGAAACGAGGGCTGCATTTTTCTCATAATCCGCAGCGATACTTGCCATCACACCAATATTTCCAGGAGTGGTTGCGAGTGTTGCAGTCAGTAAATCGATCTTCTCCAAACGAGAATAGAGAAATCCGATTAATCCTCCATTCAGCAGAAGGAATAGGGCGATCGCAATGAATCCGGGCAACTGCCATGAAAGATCAGTTAGATGGTTTTGTTGAACGGAAAAACCAATCATTAACCCAATCAAAATTTGCCCGACTTTTCGCGAATTTCGGTTAGGTTTAATGGGATGTTGATAGAGAAGCCGAAAGCAATAGAAAACAATGGTTCCCGCAGCAATTCCACCCAGTATCCAGGCACCTCCTACTGCACCAATGGCAATTAGCCCAATACCAATCAACGCAGCAAGAATTAGCTCAATAAAAACCAACAAATAGGGAGATGTTACTCCGCTAGCCCAATGGGTCTTCGGAACTGTAATTTCTGTCACAATTGATTGGAATTGCTATGAATAATTTCAAACCATATCTCTTATTACAACAGGTTTCAGTTGTAGCAACCACTTTATTGCGTCTGTTCGCACAACAATCTGTCTTGAGGCAGCCCTGGCAACAACCACCAAAGGCTGATATAGCAAAGTGCTGAGTGCTAAGGACTGAGTGCTGAGTATGAAAACCAGCTATTGCAATACTCTAAGCAGTAAGCAATGAAGGATGGGGGATGAGGGATGAAAATGACTATCTCAAAGAACGCCGAACGCTAGTGCTGACCCAATCGACGAGAAAGGTCAGGATCAGGAAGCCACTTAATGTAATGACCATACCTCGGTAATCAAAACTACTGAGTTGTTCAGTCAGGAGCCTTCCCAATCCTCCAACTCCAACTAATCCAACAATCACGGTTTCCCGCATGCACACCTCCCATCGGTACAGGTCATAGGCTAGAAACCGAGGTAGGGTTAGCGGCAAAACGCCGTAAAGAAACACCAGAGAACTCGGTGCCCCTGCGCTTTGAGGGCTTCTAAGGGACGAAAATCCAGGTTTTCAATGACTTCTGCCTTCAGCCGTCCCAAAATTCCCAAGTTGTGCAATCCTAACGCGATCGCCCCGGCAGAATTCCGGGAAACAGAACAAACAAAATCACCAGTGCCCAAATTGGAGCCGGAATTGCTCGACAAAAAGCAGCACCGCTCGTGCCAACAGCAACCCCATCCATCCCCAAATTTGCTGAAAAGAACTACCTGTGCGGCTAGGGTTGAGCAGTCCCCAGGCAAGAAGACATTATGGGCAGCAGGAAACGAAAGAAATGCTCCACCCCTGCTGCCAGGGCGATCGCCAGCACAGACATCGCTACCGTTTGACCAGAAAGCGTCCAAAGCTGTGAAACAACCTGCCAATCCGGTGGAATACAGTCAGACAGCATACTCCATATTCGCTGGGCAGTAACAGGCGACCAGAGTTTGCTGAAATCAGCATTTACATACCAGAAGCTTAAAGCAATCAGCAGGAGGGGGAATAGAATGATGAATTTTGAGTTTTGAATTTTGAATTTTGAGTTTTGAATTTTGAGTCCTGATCCCTGACCCCTAGCCTCGCTTCCCCTTTCGCCTTTTTGCCCTTTTCCATGATTCAAATCAAGCCGAGTAGAACAACCAAGACGTTGGCGTAGCCACGCGCTGGCAAAATCAACGCAACCATTCAGCACAACGAGCGCGTAAAAGAAGGTCCAGAGTTGCTCATAACGTAGGGATTGCAGGCTCAGCAGAATTTCGTAACCCAGCCCTCCTGCGCCAATGATTCCCAGAACAGCGGCAGAGCGAATGGAGCATTCAAAGCGGTAGAAACTATAGGAGAGCAAGTTGAGAAACGCTTGAGGCAGTAAACCATAGAGAAAGGCGTTGAAGGGCGATACACCGCTGTTAAGCAACACCATCAAAGGCTGAAGGGGCGTCTCGTCCAACAGTTCCGCAAACACTTTGGCTGTAATTGCTCCAAAGGGAAGGGCGATCGCCAGTACTGCAACCAACGGATCCAACCCAAACAGGTTGACAAAGATCAGTCCCCAAATTAGCTCGTGAATCGCACGGGGAATCGCCAGAATCGTGTGGACAAACAAGAATGGGGAATGGGGAGTTGGAAAATTTTGAATTATAGATTTTGAATTATGAATTAATCTTGGCCGCTGACCCCTGCTATTCGCTAGCCACCACACTTCGGAACCCAACACTCCACCTATCAATCCCAGCAAGACGCTTAGGCAGGTTCCACACACTGCATAAGCGAGTGTTTTTAGGGTGGCAGTCAGCGTTAGCTGAAGTAAGTCAGGACTCAAATCGGGGTGGACACTGGCAGCAGCAAATCGCCAAAATTGTCCCCATCCACCGGGATTCAGAATGTCTTTCTGAAACAGCCCACTCTGCCACAGGGAAAGGACGATCGCGCCCAGCGCTGCCAGCAGCCAGAGCAAATAGCGATTGTTTACAACTGAAAGCCGTTCTGCTGAAGGTTGGAGGTTGTTCATCGTTTACCTCTTACCTTCTTTTCCTCCAATTGATTTTCCTCCAATTGGTACAGTTCTTCCAGCATGCTTGCTGTAACTTGCTCAGTTGGGAGATCAAACAGGATTTGGCCTTGCCGCAAACCAATCATGCGCTGGCAGTAGTGACGGGCAAACTCCGGAGCATGTAGACTCACAACAAGCGTACGCGAACCTTCAGTCCCCAAATTGCTTAACAAGTGCATGATTTCGTGGCTCAATTCTGGATCCAGGCTAGAAATCGGTTCGTCCGCCAAAATTGCCGTTGGGTTTTGTACGAGTACACGCGCCAGGGCTACTCGCTGCTGCTGCCCACCTGATAGGCGATCGGTGCGGGCATACAGTTTTCTGGAATCCCTACCTGAGCCAGAGCCTTAGCTGCTGTTTGGACTTCCAATGGTTTAATCAAAGACAGGACAGCCTGAAGCAACGACCAGCGCCCCAAATGTCCCGCATTGACATTGTGAATGACTCGCAGATTATCTACCAGATGAAACTGCTGATAAATGGTGCCAATTTGTCGCTGAACCAGACGCAGTTGCCGCGATGATAACTGCCTTAGATTGCGTCCGAATGCCCAAACTTCTCCTTCCGTTGGGAACAATGTGCCATTCAGCAATCGAATTAGAGTGCTTTTTCCTGCCCCACTTGGTCCCACCAGCGCTACCCGTTCTCCCGGAAAAATCTGCAACGTCATATCGACCAGTACAGGAACGTTCCCATACTGATGATGAACGTTGCGCAAATCAAAAATTGGCTCGGTGTAACTCATCGGGTAAGAGTAGGGTTAGTAGAATTAGGAATTAAGAATTAAGAGTTAAGAATTAAAAGCAAAACCCTCAAATTCTCAACTCTCAATTCTTAATTCTCAATTCATCATTACCTATTGCCCATTGCCTATTGCCCATCGCCTAATTCAACCCTACTTAATTTTGCCAATCTCCCGCCCGACTTTTTCAATTTGGGCATAGTCTGAGTTCTGGGTTTTAATGAATTTCTCTGCACCAAACAAGTCCAGAATCTCTTTTTTGCTCAGGAACGCTGAGGTTCAGCTTAAGCAAGGCTTTCTGTACTTTTGAGCAAAATCGGCACCAAAGCGATCGTTGACGCTGGGGTTAATCACCCAATGGTAGTCGTGGTATGCGGAGTAATCCAAATCAAATCAACTTTTGTGGGGTCTGCTTTCCCTTCCTGAAGTCGGCTATTCCATACCTGCTCGTTTAACACGCCAGCATCATAGGTACCTGCTTGGACCAGTTCTAGCGTGGCATCGTGGGATTTGGAAAAGCCGACATCGCCTTTGAAATCCTGTAGTTTAATGCCCGCTTGCTGAAGGAAGTATTGCGGCATCAAGCGACCAGACGTTGAAGATTCGCTGCCAAAGGTAAACGTATGTCCCTTTAAGGCTGCCAGCCCTTTTGGTTATTGATGGTGGGCGGAATTTTGCTGTTTTTGTTGGCAATGAAGATGCTGTGAAACTCAGCGTCAATGTTTCGCTGGGCGATCGCCTGCGCACCCGGAACTTGCAACCGTGCCTGCACACCCGTTAACCCCCAAACCAGACGAGGTCCAAATCTCCGACCTTAAACGCAGTCACCGCCGCAGGATAATCGGTAACGGGCTTATAGGATACGGGTACCTTTAACTCTTTTTCCAAATACTTGGCAACCTTACCGTAGAGCCGCTGAAGTTTCTCTGGGTCTTGATCAGGAATGGCTCCAACTTTTAGCGTTTTAGGATCCGATGTTGACGCTGATGAAGACGATTTCCCGGTTTTGGAGGAGAGCATGCAACAGCACTCAGACACAACAATAGCAAACAGGCCGACGAAAGAAGCTTTTTCATACAGGCATTATTAACGACTCAACAATCAACATGAGTTGGGGACTACTCATCCAGGAAGCTAGTTTACCGTGATTGAAGTGACTATTATTTCCCATGAGCTGACTCGTGCAAACCCAAACGGTTACTCCAAACCCTCCATCTCGCCGAAGAAAGCGGTGCATTTTCCGCTGGTTTCGTCGATTGTTCCTGGTGCTCTTATCGCTTTGGCTGGTTCTATCCATCTGGCAGGCTCCCGTCGTCACGAAGACGGGTGTAAACCAAGAGCTACGTGGCGTTTGGATGACAAACATCGGTGCGACCTTGATGTATTACACCACCCGCCTAGATGACGTTGTTGCAAATCTGGCGGAACATCGGATGAACACCGTTTATCCAGCGGTTTGGAACCGGGGTTTTACACTGTATCCCAGTTCGATCGCCAACCAGGTAAGTGGCCGAGCCTCCTGCGACCCACTGGCTTCTCTCTCGTTTTTGCCCCATCAAGACATTCTCAGCGGATTGGTTGATCAGGCGCATCGCCAGCATCTGCGACTGATTCCCTGGTTTGAGTATGGGTTATGATTCCGGTTAAATCCGCGATCGCCTACAAGCATCCCGACTGGCTCACCACGACTTAGAAGGGGGAAAAGAAAATAAGTTCAGCGATTCGAGCAAATCGTCTCCAGATGCGTTGCAGACGCTTAAGCAACCATTGATGATGAAAATTTGCAAACGCGGTAAAAGCGGTTTTCCTTGGGCCGTAATATCGCTGTCTCCCAATGCTCCCGACTTTGCCTATCAAACCTCTTTACAGGATTGGCCCCATTGGGTGAAGCTTGGTTTGCTTGATGAAGTTGTCGTTCAAGTCTATTGGGAGGATTTAGCCAGCCTGAAGGACGAATTATTGAGCAGCAAGCTTCAGGCTCTAAAAACCTCTCTGCCCATTAGTGTGGGTCTTTATACAGGACCCTTTCTTTCACCCAAATCCGCTCAGCAACTTCAAAAAGAGATCGCCGCTGTCCGATCGACGCATTATAATGGCGTGTCCTTCTTCTGCTGGGAAACAACCTTCTGGTTATTCAAGGGAAGTCCAAGCGATCAGGTGTATCAGACCTTTCTCAAACTGTTTCCAGCAGCAAGCAAGGCTCCAAATAGTTGATACATTAGTACCAGGGGTGTTAGGGATCAGGGATCAGGTGAGACTGGTAGGATGGGTTAGCGATAGCGTAACCTATTCAGGCGTTGGTTCTTGTATCGCCCAAATTATTTGGCGCTACCTGCTCTAGTTGGGTTTCGTGCCTCAATCAACCTATAAACTAGACTTCCTGACCCCTAACCTCTGGTTTCTGCATACAGCGTTATTTCTGATTCAAAACCCCATATGTAGTGTACCCTTGTCTCAGCCGTTGTGTGGTTTGAGCGTTATGTCCTTTGTTGGTCTGCACATTCACAGTGATTACAGCTTGCTCGATGGTGCCAGTCAGTTACCAGAACTGATTGATCGCGCTGTCGAACTCAACATGCCTGCGATCGCCCTCACCGATCACGGGGTCATGTATGGCGCGATCGAACTGCTGAAGGTGTGCAAGAACAAAGGGGGCTATCAAGCCCATCATCGGCAACGAAATGTACATTATGAACGGCGATGTCACCAAGCAGGAGCGTCGTCCCAAGTATCACCAGGTTGTTCTGGCGAAAAACACCCTGGGCTATAAGAATCTCGTTAAACTAACCACCATTTCCCACCTAAAAGGCTTTCAGGGAAAAGGAATTTTTGCCCGTCCCTGCATCAATAAAGACCTGCTGGAGCAGTACCACGAAGGGCTGATTGTGACGAGTGCCTGTCTGGGTGGGGAAGTGCCCCAGGCCATTTTGCAGGGCAGACCAGAGATTGCCCGCCGCGTTGCCCAATGGTACAAAGATTTGTTTGGCGACGATTACTACCTGGAGATTCAGGACCATGGTTCCTTGGAAGACCGGATCGTGAATGTGGAGATCGTCAACATTGCGCGGGAACTTGACATCAAAATTGTGGCGACCAACGATTCCCACTACATCTCTTGCTATGACGTGGAAGCGCACGATGCCCTGCTCTGCATTCAAACGGGTAAGTTGATTACAGAAGACAAACGCCTGCGGTATAGCGGAACAGAGTATCTCAAATCAGCCGACGAGATGCGATCGCTATTTCGGGATCACTTAACCGATGACGTGATTGAAGAAGCGATCGTCAACACCCTGGAAGTTGCCGAGAAGATCGAAAGCTACGACATCATGGGTGAGCCGCGCATTCCTGACTATCCTATTCCTGCGGGGTATACGGCAGCTACCTACCTTGAAAAAGTTGCGTGGGATGGATTACTCCAACGGCACAACTGCCAGTCCTACGAAGAGATTAAACCGGAGTACAGCGAACGGCTGGACTACGAACTCAAGATGATGCAGCAAATGGGGTTCGCCACCTACTTCCTGGTTGTGTGGGACTTCATTAAGTTTGCGAGAGACCACAGCATTCCAGTTGGGCCAGGGCGCGGTTCGGCGGCAGGTTCCCTGGTTGCCTACGCAATGGGTATTACCAATATCGACCCGGTGCATCACGGTCTGCTGTTCGAGCGGTTCCTCAATCCAGAACGAAAGTCCATGCCGGATATTGACACGGACTTTTGCATTGATCGCCGGGATGAAGTCATTCAATACGTGATGGAGAAGTACGGGAGCGATCGGTGGCGCAAATCATCACCTATAACCGGATGACCTCCAAAGCGGTGCTGAAAGATGTGGCGCGGGTGCTGGATATTCCCTACGGGGAGTCCGATCGAATGGCGAAGATGATTCCCGTACTGCGGGGAAGCCAACCAAGCTGAAGGTCATGATTTCCGATGAAACCCCTGCACCGGAATTTAAGGAGAAATACGATTCCGATCCCAAGGTTCGCCACTGGATTGATATGGCAATCCGCATTGAAGGAACCAACAAAAGTGTCGGAATGCACGCTGCTGGGATCGTGATTTCTGCCCAACCGCTGGATGAAGTCGTGCCGCTGCAAGCCAATACCAAGGATGGGGCTGGGGCCGTTGTCACTCAGTATTCAATGGAAGACATTGAATCGATGGGCTTGCTAAAAATGGACTTTCTGGGTCTCAAGAACCTGACCATGATCCAGAAAACCGTCGAACTGATTGAGCAGACTCACCGCACCCAAATTGACGTGGATACCCTGCCGCTGGACGACCCCGAAACCTACCGACTGCTGGCAAGAGGTGAACTGGAAGGCATCTTTCAGCTTGAATCATCGGGGATGCGTCAGATTGTGCGGGATCTGAAGCCTTCCAGTCTGGAAGATATTTCGTCCGTGCTTGCGCTCTATCGTCCCGGCCCTCTTGACGCGGGGCTGATTCCCAAATTCATCAACCGCAAACACGGTCGGGAACGGATTGATTACGCCCACGATATCCTCAAGCCAATCCTGAACGAAACCTACGGCATCATGGTCTACCAGGAGCAGATCATGAAAATTGCCCAGGATATGGCAGGCTACTCACTCGGTCAGGCCGACCTGCTGCGGCGAGCAATGGGTAAGAAAAAAAATCTGAGATGGAGAAGCATCAGGAACTGTTTGTCGAGGGTGCGTCAAAGAACGGCGTAAAGCCCAAAGTTGCAGAAGAACTGTTTAATCAAATGGTGCTGTTTGCTGAATATTGCCTCAGCTACGACACTCAAATCCTGACGATCGAGTACGGTTCCATCGCGATCGGCGAAATTGTTGAAAAGCGATTGAATTGCACCATTTACAGCGTTACACGTGCGGGCTTTCTGTATACCCAACCTGTAATTCAATGGCACGATCGGGGGCAGCAAGAACTCTTTGAATACACCCTGGAAGACGGTTCCACCATTCGCGCCACCCAAGACCATAAATTCATGACCACAGATGGTCAAATGCTGCCAATCGATACAATTTATGCACAGGGTTTAGAACTGCAACAAGTTAAGGTTCCAGTTCTTACCTAACGAAACTTTGCTGCTGGAGGCTGCAATGGTTGCGACTTCTCCCCAATCCGCTAACCCCACCCTCGAATTGAAGGGAGAACAACGGGTAGTCATTCACGGGTTGACCTGGCAGTCTTACCAACAAATCCTCAACGCGCTGCCCGAAAGCCGTCACGCTCGTTTATTTTACGACCAGGGAATGTTAGAGATTACTATGCCTGGTGAAGACCATGACTTTTTCGCTCGTATGATTGGTCGCTTTATTTGGATTCTGATTGAAGAATTGGGTGAGCAATTGGGCTTTGATATCAAAACGATGGGTTCAACCACGATGGGCTATCCTGACTTGGATAAAGGAGCCGAACCTGATGAAGCCTTTTACATTCAAAATCAGCCCCAGGTCAAAGGCAGAAACGTAAACTTCGCGGAAGATCCACCTCCTGACATTGTTGTAGAAGTTGATATTACCCACACCGACATCAATAAAAACCGCTTTTATGCCAGCATTGGTGTTCCCGAATTTTGGCGTTTCAACGGGCAGCTTTTGCGAATTTATCAACTTCAGAATCAGGCGTACATTGAAGTAGAAAACATTCCAACCTTTCCCAACGTTCCAAAATCCAAACTGTACGACTTTCTAGAAGTTTGTCGCACCAGCGAAGTGCAAGCCAGTAAATCCCTCCGCACCTGGATACAGCAGGAATTACAGAACAAGTAGAATTCGAAATTGGCCTACAATCACACGTCTGTTCGTCGAACTGACGTTAAAGCACGCCTTTTCATTTCTTAGGCTCGGCTGATGCGTTTGAGTAACCAGAAGGAAATGGCAACGCCCACAAATTCGGCTGCAACCATACAGATGCTTGCCTGAACCACAAAGATGTCGAGTGGCTCAATCAGTTGCTGGGACTGATAAATGGTGGCTCCCTGGGGAATCGTCATCACTTTTGTCAGCAGTGCTCCCACCACCACTTGCGTCGAAATTAAGGTCAACAGCATGGCAATAAGATGGGCATTGACCCCCAACCGTAAGGCCCGAATCACATCTCCCTTCTTGGGATAGACCGCTGGGTTGGAGGACTCTAGCCGTTTACCGAGGCGGCTGTAGTGATACATCCAATACACTCCAAAGCCCAGTGCCACAACTCCACCGACAGCGGCAAACAGGGTTGGCCCAGATTTGATGTTGATATTAAAGTTGGGATCGGCGATCGCAAATAGCAAAATGACTGCACTTGTAACCGTCAGCGCTAGCTCTACCCAAAACCCCACCCGACTGGCTAAACGAAAAATCCGGCTATTTCATGCCGCGCCTCAGCAGAAGTTTGATGAAGATGGTCTGACATTCGGGAGCCTATATCGAACGAATGGCAATTTGGTGGACCTAAGGAAGTAATGATGCGCGGCGGTAGCCACCATCGTTAACAGCTTCAAAATCCTTACGACTTTGGTACTACTGGTAATTTTAGTAGCAGACCCCATTGTAGGGGCGAACGGTAGCCGGATCGAAACGATCGGAGCGAGTGTCTCCTGATTTTCCCTCTAAATTGCCAGAAATCGTTGCTTCTGCTCCAAGGTACCGAAATCGGAGCCAGGGACCAGATGTGGCTAAGCGGATGATGGCACCGTGTTTCAACAGAGCATGGGTGACAGGTTTGTTATCCAGATACGTGCCATTGCAGCTTAAATTCACAATTTTCCACTCGTTGTCATATCCCCATAACATCGTGTGATATTCCGAAATTGCACTGTTATCAAGAGAAATATGGTTATCGTTGGCTCGTCCAATCCGAATGACAGTCTCGTCATTAAACAGCCAGTTCTGTTGGAGAGAGCATTCAGTTGGAGATAGCAGTTCAAGTGCGATCGTCATATCACTTAACCCAGGGAATAAGAATTAGTGCTTCCATTAATCGCTTAATCGGTATCTGCCCCAATCCAAAGACCCAATCCGAAGAACTGTTTGACTAATTTCGTCCGAATCTATCTCGCTTGAAACAGAAATGCCTTTTGCGAATTATCGTTTCAAAGTAAATTTGAGAGTGGCTTGCAGATAGACCTGCCGGTTTTGACAGATTTAACAGCAAATCCCTATCTGATGTCTTTAAATTAGGGAGCGATCGGGAGGAACTAGAGAAGGACGATTGCAGTTCATTCAACACGTTGGGGTACCTGGCTGTGAAAATTTTGCTCATCGAAGATGACGAGGTTTTGACAGACGTTCTGCTCAAATCCTTGACCAGTCAGAACTATGTTGTAGACACGGCAGAAGACGGTCGATCGGGATGGGACTACGCTCAGAGTGCAGAATACGACCTTATCTTGATGGATGTGGGTCTTCCCAAACTGGATGGCATTGCCCTGTGCCAGCGGTTACGGGCTGAAAATTACACCACCCCAATCCTGCTGATGACCGCTAAAGACGCTCCCCAGGAGCGCATTCGGGGTCTAGATGCCGGAGCAGACGATTACCTGACAAAACCCCTGAATCTTGCCGAACTTCACGCAAGAGTACGTGCGCTTCTGCGACGGGGCACAGTTCCCACCCTCCCGACCCTTCAGGTTGGCAACCTACGATTAGATCCTCCACCTGCCAGGTGACTTACACAGACAAGCCTCTGAACTTGACGCCAAAAGAATACTCACTCCTGGAACTGTTTCTGCGAAATCCGTCCCGAGTTTTCAGCCGGGGTCAAATTTTGCAGCATCTCTGGACCTTCGACGACCCCCTTAGAAGAAAGTGTAAAAGCACACGTTAAAGGACTGCGGCAAAAGCTAAAAGCGGTAGGAGCAGCAGATTGGATCGAGAATGTCTATGGAATTGGCTACCGCTTGAAGGAAGGGGTTGGAAGCCAGGGGTCAGGAGTCCGAGGTCTGGGGTCAGAAGGAAAAATAGAGGAACAGAGAGAAAGGGGGACAACGGGACAAGGAGATGAAAACGCTCAGTCCTCAGTCCTCAGCCCTCAGTCCTCGACGTCCATTCAAACCTCAAACTCTATAGCTCAGAACGCTCTTTCGACTTCCGGTATTTCGTCAGCCGAACAGCAGTTCAACCAGGCAATGGGGGCCTTTGGAAACGCTATGAAGGGTTAATGGCTGAGCGTTTGGCCGTATTGCAAACGGTCGTTACTGCTGTACAGTCGAACACACTCTTGCAAGAGCTACGACAGGCGGCGTGTCAGGCGGCGCACAAGCTGGCTGGTGTACTTGGCATGTTTGAGAAAGAAACGGGGACGATGATAGCCAGGGAACTGGAGGAGATTCTTGCAGGAGACAGCCCGCTATCACCAACTCAAACAGCTAAAGTCGTATCGCTTGTTCAGGAGCTAAATACCCTTTTAGATTTGGGAGAGTCTACTGCTGTAGAGGCTTCCTCGTCCACAGAAATCGCTTCCTTGCTGCTTGTGGATACCGATCCTGAGCTGAGTCGGGAGTTACAGGTTCTCGCCCAATCTGTTCAGATCAGCTGTACTCAGATGAAACGTCTGGAGTCAGCCCACAACTGGTTACGATCGCACACACCCGCCTTGACGATCGTGTCTACTGACACCACTACCTCCCGGGAAGACAGCCTACCCATGCTGGCAGACCTGACGGCCCGCACACCCGCTGTACCGGTCCTGGTCCTTGCTCCTACGGACGGCCCCGATCGGGTCACGGTCGCGCGAGCAGGAGCGCAGGGGTTCTTGAGCAAACCTGTAACGGCTGCTCAGGTATGGGAAACGGCGACTCAACTGTTGCAACGGGCGAGATCGCAGGCAATCAATGTTCTGGTAGTAGATGACGATCCCATTTTTCTAGACGCACTGCGATCGCTGCTAAAACCCTGGGGCATTCGTATGACAGGACTGAGCAACCCACACCATTTCTGGGATATGCTGCAAACTATACTACCCGATCTGTTGATTTTGGATGTAGAGATGCCAGGAATCAGCGGCGTCGACCTTTGCCAGGCAGTGCGCATTGATTCTACCTGGCAATCTCTACCCATTCTCTTCCTTACAGCCCACAAAGATTCGCAGACTGTCCAACAAGTATTTGCTGCTGGAGCAGACGACTACATTCTTAAGCCCGTAGTAGGTCCCGAACTGTTAACCCGAATTAGCAACCGTTTGGAGCGTAACCGACTGCTACAAACTCTTTCAACCAAAGACCCTCTAACTGGACTGGCTAACCAACCCCAATCTAGCGCTGATCTAGAGCGTCTTTTACAAGATGCAGCACATGCCCAACAACCGTTTTGCCTGGTTGTTCTCACAGTTTCTGAGCTTCGCTCAATCAATATTCAGTACGGCCATGCCGCGGGAAATGGGGTGTTGCAACGTTGGGGGCAGATTTTCAGGACAGCCTTCCATAGCAATGAAGTATTGGGGTATTGGGGGAACGGAGAGTTTGTCGTTGGACTGCCCGGTTTAAGGAAAGCAGAAATGGACGATCGTCTTTGTGATGTTCTCCAAACCCTGCGTCAGCAGATATTCACGGCACCTGATGGCGAACGGTTTCAGGCAAGCTGCTCTGCTGCGGTTGCTGAATATCCTAGTGACGAAACCACCATTCACAAACTGTATCGGATTGCAAACTCATCCTAAAGGCAGTTTCTTTATGAAAGTGAAGAAATGATTATCTAGTGGCGCGGGTGTGGATAGGGTCTGGGGTTGATACCCGATACCCCCACAGCATTTAGCTGAAATAGGTATATACTCCTTCAGTTTCAATTTATTCAACCAGCAAACCCTTCGATCAAATCAGGAAGGTCTGAACCATGGTCAATATTGGTGATTACGTGCGGCACCAGGGAAGTGGACAGGTTGGTCAAGTGGTTGCTTACGGGCACCAAATTCGAGATGGCGTTTATCTGCCAACTCTAACGGTTCGGCTCACAAGGGGAAAAAGAGTCAGTGAGAGCAATTTTGTAGAGGATGTGTCTTCTGTATGGGTTTTAGCAGAAGAGGACGGTCTTCCAGCCCTAAGTTTAGATAGAACAACTGTAAAAGCCACTATCTGAACAGCTCTAGCGTAGGCATTACAAAATCTTTCATCCCGTTCTTAAACAGGATTTTCAGGATTTTTTTGAGCTGATATGGCGATCGTAAATGGATTGTGAGAAGGGGTTCCATTGGAATCCTTTCTCACAAAGATTCCAATCTCATAACTAATTTAGGACTGCTATAAATTGGATTGACGCCCGCAGGGTTCAGATTTCTGCGTTTTGTTAAAGCTGATACGATTTGCATAACGTTGCTGTAGAAGTTAGGGATCTTTGCGACGGAATTCGTTTTATAAAGAAGCCCTATTTCTGCATACGGGCACAGTAATACGTGCACGAACTTTGAAACTTGGTCTCAATCTTTTTACCGACTGCTACATCTATACCAATGCCGCTACTCTACGCATAGATTAGGTATTGATTGAAGAGAAATTTTCTAAGAAAGGAATTTTGAGATGTTCAAAAATACGCGCGAGTGAACATTACGCTACAATTCCTACCTTTAAATGCGTCTATATAATATCTCTAAGGTTAGACAGTGGAAACCTTCTGTACTAACTATTGTCGCTGTAAGCAAAAAGCTTAATTCACCTGTGAAGCATGAAAAAACAAACGGTGCTCTATCTCATTTCTTACTTAGGAAGCAAATTTGGAACGTTAGCAGGCATAGCCAGTCTCAAAAATGGAAATTAATTCTGTGCGTTTCTAACACTTAGATCCCTCTCGATTTGAATTTAGTGGTGTCATCTAAGTACATTTTCCTAAGATCTGGAGAGCACTATGTCACAATTATCTCTGGTTGAAGGTAGTGGAGCATCAACTCCCCTAATTCTGGATGCGGGTTGCAAGAGCCATATTTATTTAGGGTGGAATATAGAAGTTACCTCAAAGAAACGCTGGTTTGGATTTCAAAAGAATCGATTTAGCTTTTATTGCTCAGACCCGTTTGACATCTTATTTTTAAACAACCGAAAATCCTACCCAAGCTACAACGCAGCTCTAATTGCGGCTCAGAAATTCATTGAACAATCCGTTGCTTTTATGGATTCGACAGGATGAGATTAGAGTGAGAACGCACAAAGGAAGCGTTGGAAAGTCTATATTCTTCAGGTGTTTAGCCTTTGTAATTTAATTTAGTTGCAAATATCGCTGCTTGGGTTCGATCGCGCAAGTTCAAGCGATTCAAAATACTGTTGACGTGATTTTTAACCGTGCGTTCGCTGATATAAAGCGATTGGGCAATTTCTCGATTACTCTGTCCCGCTGCAATCAAGGCCAGTACTTCCTGTTCTCGAAGAGTCAGTTGTTTAATTTCTGGGGAAGTTCCATTTGCGGGGTGACTGTCATTACCTTCTCAAACAATCCCGGTCCCATATAAGTGCAGCCTTTGTAAATAGCCCGAATTGCTTGCGCCAAATCTTCCGATGAGGTGTCTTTGAGCAAATAGCCCTTTGCTCCGTAGCGCATCGCTTGAGTAACATATTGATCATCATCAAAGGTGGTTAGCACTAGAACTCGAATATCGGGCGCTTGTTGGGTAAGCATTTGAGTTGCTGCGACACCATCCATCACCGGCATCCGTACATCCATCAGCACGACATCTGGCTGCAAAGCAAGCGCTTTTTCTACCGCATCGCGACCATTCTCCGCTTCCCCAACAATTTCCAGGTCGGGCTTTGCTTGCAGCAATCCACATAACCCCTCACAAATAATGCTTTGATCGTCAACCAACAACACTCGGATCACAGGTTGTTTCCTTGGTAAAGAATGGGGTCAGGGCACAGAGTTAGGGTTTAGGGAAAAATTTGCATGCTTGAGGAGAAGGCTAATGATCTGTCAATGCTTAATTTTGGGGTCAATTTGACGCGGGGACACGGAGAGGGGAGATGCGGGGATTAAGCGATGTCTGGATTCCTTCGCGTTTCCATGTCTCCAGTTCCCGTATCCAACTTACCTGTAAATTCAAGTGTTCTAACGCTCAAAGGAATGCTGGCCAGAATCTGACAACCCTGTCTTGGCTGGCTGACTAAACAAAAGCTGCCGCCCAATGCTTCAGCACGTTCGCGCATCCCCTGTAGTCCAAACCCTGTCGTGTTGACAACTGGCTCAAATCCCCGCCCGTCATCCTCGATCCGTAAGCTGATTTCCATCTTACTCTCTGCCAAATGGAGGTAAACCTGAGTTGCGCTGCTGTGTTTAGCGATGTTAGTTAGCGCCTCCTGGGTAATGCGGTATAAAGCAGTTGCTACTTCCTCAGAAGATCAATGGGTAAATGGATGGAGGAATTAGTCTGAATACCGGTTGTTTGTTCAAATTCTTGCAGCAGTTTGGCTAGGGCTGTCGTCAATGATCGCCCCTTTAGCGGATGGCTTCTTAAACTGCCTACAGAATGCCGCACATTCTGGAGTGCCTCCTTACCTAATTGTCGGGCTGTTTGAAGATGACGTCCTGCCCGCTTCACATCATCTGATAGCAGCATGGCAACATACTCTAATTGAATGCTTTGGGCTGTCAAAGAGTGCCCCAATGAATCGTGAATTTCACGCGCAATGCGGTTTCTCTCTTGCAGAATTGTCTGGTCCTCAATTAGCAGGGCGTATTGGCGTAATTGATGGTTCGCGATCGCCAGATCTTGCCGACTCTGACGCTCCGCCAGCAACGACCCAACCAGCAACAACACAAAAACCAGAATCAACCCAAATAGCAAGGCCGAGTTCAGAAACAGCGTTGTCACTACATGTTGTGAAAAGGCAGAGAACGCATTTGATGCCTGCGTGGAATTAGTCAACCGATCGAGATCAATACCCGGTCGGTGAATTCGTTGGATGGCTGACAGCAGCATCAGCAGAAACGATCCATAGGCAAAAATGCCACTAACAAACGCCCCTCCACGGAAATAGGAGACAGGCGCGAATAACCACAACCAGCAGCAGGGAAGAAAAATATCCCTCGCGTTGCCCATCAAGCAATACGGCCAGCCAGCACAGCCCAAATCCCAAACCTGTATAAAGCACCTGTAGCGGCCACACCCCTAGGGGCAAGCGCAACCCCAAAACGCCCAATCCCCTGCAATGAGTAGCGCAACGAAGGGGAACCGCATTTCTCGATCGGGCGGTGGAGGAAGGGGTTGTGGAGAAGGTGGAGGAAAGCCCAATGGTGGAAGGTGGTCAGGCGGCAACGGCGGATGGGGCAATGGCAGATGAAACGGATGGGGGAAAACGCCATCACCATCGCAATTCCCAGCAATGTCCACTCCAGGTAGAGTAACAGCCGAAATGGGTGCCTCTTCCAGGAAAACCGCTGTATAAATGCAGAAGCCAGAGATGAGAGCAGTGAAGTTTTCAGAGGTCGTCGATCGCCTAAAGATACGGATTGTGCTTAGTTGGCATTGGTAGAAACATGACGCTGCAATGTTCTTACCTTAAATTTATAAACTATAAAACATTGCATTCAGACCCTACAGAATCAAACGTTGCGGAAATCGATCAACAGCTTAGTCCTTTGGTACCAAATTCAGTCAGTCCCTCAGTTACAGGAACTTTGGGAGCTTTAATTCAGGCACGTTGACTCCCTAAATTTTTACGATAAGGGTCAGAGATACAAAACCTTTCCGCAAAAAGTGGACCTATTACAGTAATGATGCGCGGCATTGAGCACCAGCGTTAAACGCCCCAAACTCATTACGATTTGGCACTACCCCTAAAGATTTTTACAGGAGATCGATTAATGGCTTCACGTCATTTGCTTGTGCTGACTGTACTTTGCTTGATTCTGCCAGTTGTTGGTACTAGTGCAGTGATTGAATCGCAGTCAGCCAGCGCCCATTTAAAGTCGGCCCTTAACACATCCAGCTTTACAGCTCAGCGTCCTCCCGATGCAAGACCCGACGAAGAACCTGACGGAGCGCAAGGCCCACCCTGGGTGAATGAAATTAACCTGACCACGGAGCAGAAAACTCGGATCAAAGCTATTCACGATAAGTCTAAAAGCGCAACGCAGTCTCTCCGCCAGCAGTTGCAGCAAGCTGAAGACCAGGAGCGATCGCTAATGACAGGCAACACCAACGCGGACCAAATCAAAACCAGCATCAGCAGGTTCAACGCCTTCGCCAAGAACTTGATGACCAACATTTTGAAACAATGCTCGCAATTCGAGACATTCTTACCCCAGAGCAGCGTACTCGAATTGCAGCCTTGATGAAGCAACATCGTCACCAGCCACCCCGTCCGCCCCAGCCACCCGATCTGTAAATCTTTCACTAAATTGAAGGTATAGAAATAATTGATTGAATGAGGGGATTTGGGAGTCGGGAATTGAGGGTCGGAGAATTTGAACTAATTCCGACCCCTGACTCCCACCTCTCATCCCTGGTGTGTATGACAGTCCTGGTTTAACGGTTAGTCTAAACACACCACAAATCCACAAATCTAATTGAAACTTCCAGCATTAGATGATGGTATAATCAACAATTGTGGTTTTTAGTATCAAATTTGGGAAGCGGGGGATTACTGGTTATGACTCAAAGAACCTTAGGCGGCACTAGCCGTAAGCGGAAGAGAAAATCTGGCTTTCGTGCTCGTATGCGGACAAAAAATGGTCAACGAGTATTGAGAGCGCGAAGAAGAAAAGGACGGACGAGATTGGCTGTTGCTTAAAAGCGCGCTGTTTAGAGTATTGGCTATTGCTTAGAAAGCAGAGGGTTGTGTGGCACTGCCAAAAGCAAATCGCCTCAGACGTCGGCAAGATTTTAGTACTGTCTATCAGAAAGGTATTCGACGAAAATCGAGCCATTTAGCCCTATTTGCATTGCGACAGAAGCGGTTCAAAGCTTCTGAGGCTAGCTTTAGCAGTAGCGATCGCGATAACGTCTTGCCCACTCCTCAACCAACCCGCATTGGTATTTCAATTAGCCAGAAAGTCAGCAAACTTGCGGTCGTTCGCAATCGGATCAAGCGTCAAATTCGGGCGGTGCTCAGACAGCTAATGCCGAAGGTTTCACCAGGTTGGAGCTTAGTGATTGTCGTTCAACCTCAAGCTGTTCGGTGCGATTACTTACAATTTCTGCGAGAATTAGAGCAGTTGTTGAAAGACGCCGAGGTACTCAATGGGCATTCGTGAGGATGTTTACTACGAAGGAGGTCCCCACGTTGGTGATCTCATCGTCAATTTACTTTTAGGATTCACTGTTATTTGTCTGCCGCTAACCGTTGGCGCAGTCGTTAGGGCATTATGGTTGCGCTATCGCATCACGAATCGTCGTATCTCTGTAACAGGTGGCTGGATGGGGCGCGATCGCTCAGACATTATCTATTCCGAAATCTCAAAGGTGGTTACCGTTCCTCGCGGTTGGGGAAGTTGGGGTGACATGGTTATTACCCTTAAAGATGGAAGTCGTCTAGAATTAAGAGCCGTTCCTAAATTTCGTGAGGTTTACGACTACATCAATGATAAGTTGACTCCGAGAGCAAGGGCAGCAAGTGGTAATCTGGGTGGCCAAAGCTAGTTAAACCCTGAACGTGGTGTAGTAACCCTACTTGCATACCGCTGGGTTTCTGTGTGTATGCTGGTCATGTTTGGATAGACTTGGATAGATTTCAACCGTTTTAGATTTAGACAGTTCAGAGACAAGGGGCAACGTTCAGCGAATGGACTTTGGTATTGGGTTTCTCTCCAACAACGTAATGCTGCCAATCCTAGATTTTTCTATGGGATTGTGCCTAGCTATGGACTCGCAATTGTGGCTTTGACGCTAGTAGTTCGCTTTGCCCTGTATCCATTAAGTGCAGGCTCTATTCGCAACATGCGTCGCATGAAGGTTGTTCAGCCCATCATGCAGAAGCGACAGGCGGAAATTAAAGAGCGCTACAAGAACGATCCGCAGAAGCAGCAGGAGGAAATGGCGAAAGTCATGCAGGAGCTGGGAAACCCGCTTGCTGGATGCTTTCCGCTTTTGCTTCAGATGCCAATTCTGTTTGCATTATTTGCAACGCTGCGGGGATCACCTTTTTCAGATGTTCCCTATTCAATCAACTTCCAGATTCTTCCACGGGAGCAGATTGAGCAGATTCAGCCCCAGGCCTATGCAACGTCTCCTCAGAATATCTATCTCACCGACGGAATCCATGCCCCGATCGCGGCAGTTGTTCCTGATGGAACGAAGTTAGCCGTAGGGGAAAAACCAGGGTAGAGTTTCAGACCACCGAAGGAAAGCCTTTGGGAACATTGCTGGAAGACTATCCCGAAACCAGAGACAAGCTGGTTCCTCGAATTGAAGTGGCAAGCGGCGCAGAGCGCGTTAAGGTCAACGAAGACGGGACGATTGAGGCGCTTCAGCCAGGGATGTAACCGTTAAGGGATTTGTTCCCGGTCTAGCATCCGATAAAGGCTTCCTCTTCATTGACAAGCTGGGACGTGTTGGAGCGATCGACTCCGATGGCACGATCCATTGGGATATTGTTGGCATGATCGTCTTCTTCGGGGTTAGTATCTACATCAACCAACTTCTTTCGGGTCAGGGAGGTTCCAGTTCCAACCCTAACCAGGACACGGTGAACAAAATTACCCCCATTCTTTTTCGGGAATGTTCCTGTTCTTCCCGCTTCCTGCGGGGGTGTTGATGTATATGGTGATTGCCAACATCTTCCAAACGCTGCAAACGTTTATTTTGTCGAGGGAAGCACTACCTGAAGACATTCAAAAGTTGGTAGACGCAGAGGAAAACTTGTAACGGCCAGCGCCACCTCCTTACCGTTTGAGCCAGGACGGTCTAAGAAGGAATCAGAACCGAAAACGAAAGAAACTAAGTCCAGCAAAGATACTGCTTCAACTCCTCAATCAGGACGGTCTAAGAAAGAACCTGAGACGAAAGCGACGAAGGATAAAGGTAAGGGAGATAAGGATACACCTCCCTTCGAGCCAGGACGGTCTAAGAAGAAAACTTGAGGATGGGGTATGGATGTAAGTCTGGAGCAGCGTGGCCAGCAATGGCTAGAACAACTCTTGCGCCTAGCGGAGTTGCCATCAGCAGTCGGAACAGAGCCAAATCCAGCTTTTGCCGAAGATAGCTGTTGGTTAACCATTGACGAAAAAGTCTAACCTCCGAGCAGATCAAGTCGTTAATTGGTCCAGATGGGGCTGTTTTAGATTCCATTCAATATCTAATGAATGCCACACTTAATCTAGGACAAGAGCCAGATAAGCAGGGAGCATTTACAGTTGAGCTAGCGGGTTATCGATTGAACCGCTACTCGGAATTAGAGGCTATGGCAGAACAAGCTGCTGCTCACGCTCGGCAGACTGGTGAGGAATTTGAGCTTAAGTCCCTATCCTCTGCCGAGCGACGCCAAGTTCATACGATGTTAAAGGAGTATGACGACCTGGAAACATACAGTCGCGGGCAGGAACCCGATCGTCGTCTGGTCGTTCGCCTGTTGCAGGATTAACCTCGGTTTTAGTAACTCAGTCCCACTACTACCCGGCGATTCTTGAATTTCAAGCGTTTTGAACTTTAAGCAAATTGAGGTTGAACTCTAACTGTACAAATAGTCAAATCCTGCTTGATTGGTAAAAGCCTCAAAGTAAAAAGCTTAGGATCTCTCGTCTACACTCCCATTCTTGAGGGAGGCGGCAAATTATGGAACCAATTTATATTCCACGTTTAACAAGAGCACCTCAGCGAACGGAGGGCATCGACTTTAACGAAGCAATTCCAGGACTTGAGACGCTAACTCCAGTTCAGGGAAGTATCAAAATCACGCATCAAGGAAATTATCTAGAAATTTTAGCAAAGGCAGAAACGATTATTACGTTGACCTGTCACCGATGCCTACAGCAGTACAATTATCGGTTGGCAATTACGCCAACTGAAATGATTTGGCTAGATGAATCAGCCAATCAAGCTGAGCCAGTCCTGTTGGATCGAGAAATTGCCTCTGAAGATCTGGTTGAATCACTCCCCCAGCGGCTATTTCGATCCAAAGACGTGGCTGTATGAGCAGCTATGTTTAGAGATTCCCCAACGGCAGCTATGTGACCAGGCTTGCCAGGGAATTCAAGTAGAGCAACCAGAGAAGAAGGGACCAACGATCGATCAACGGTGGGCATCATTGGCGGATTTGAAACAAAAGCTTTCCGATAGAAATTAACAATTGAAAATTAAAGAGGCAAAATGAGGAGAGACTGATTGCAATCGTCTCTCCAGTTTTTAGTCTGCTTTGTTTTTAAGCCTGCTTCAATAATTTTTTATGAGCTTTAGCAACGAGTTTGAGCTACTTCTAAGAGCACGGTATCCATTGATCTATATCCCAACCCGTGAAGAAGAGCGAATCGAGTCTACGATCGCCCACTCTGCTAAGCAGCTTGGTAGTCGAGCAGTTTACATCTGGGACTTTGTGGATGGATATCAGGAAATCCCAACGATCTAGGATTTGGCAAGCGCAACCCTTTACAAGCACTAGAATTCGTTGAGAAACTACCTGCGACTGCGGCAGCGATTTTCATTCTGCGAGACTTCCATCGATTTCTCGATGACGTTTCTGTATCTCGTAAGCTTCGTAATTTGGCTCGTCTCCTAAAAGCGCAACCCAAAAACATCGTCATTATTTCTCCCCAGGTTGGTATTCCTGAAGAATTGACTGAAGTTCTGACAGTACTGGATTTTCCCTGCCAGCCGCACCAGAAATCAGAATTGAGGTAGAAAGGCTGTTAGCCGCAATGGGGCAATCTTTAGAAGAGCGGCTCTCGATGACTTGGTTCGATCGTGCCAAGGACTTTCGATCGAGCGAATTCGTCGAGTCCTAGCACGGGCAATTGCAACCCACAGCGAGCTTCGTCCCGAAGATGTGGACTTAATCTTGGAGGAGAAACGGCAAACAATTCGCCAGACTCAGATCCTGGATTTTTATCCGACCACTGCCAGCATTTCTGATATTGGCGGTTTAGATAACTTAAAAGACTGGTTGCTTCGCCGGGGTGGAGCCTTCACGGAGCGGGCACGCCAGTATGGGCTACCCCATCCCAGGGGATTGCTGTTGGTTGGCATTCAGGGAACAGGAAAGTCGCTAACCGCTAAAGCGATTGCTCATCATTGGCATTTACCCCTCCTTCGTTTAGATGTTGGTCGTTTGTTTGCCGGATTGGTAGGGGAGTCTGAATCCCGCACTCGGCAAATGATTCAGCTTGCAGAGGCACTCGCTCCCTGTATCCTCTGGATCGATGAAATCGATAAAGCCTTCTCGGAGTCGATGGTAGAGGAGATGCTGGGACAACCAGTCGTGTATTCGGCACCTTCATCACCTGGCTGGCAGAAAAACCTCCCTGTATTTGTCGTTGCAACCGCTAATAACATTCAGTCCTTACCCCAGAAATGCTACGCAAGGGACGATTTGATGAAATCTTTTTGTAGAAACCGAGTCAAGACGAACGCAAGGCTATCTTTTCGGTACATCTTTCCCGTTTGCGTCCACATAATCTGAAGCAATACGATCTCGATCGCTTGGCTTATGAAACCCCTGACTTCTCTGGAGCAGAAATTGAGCAAACCCTCGTTGAGGCAATGCACATTGGGTTTAGCCAAAACAGAGACTTCACAACCGACGATATTCTGGAAGCTGCCAGCCAAATTGTCCCCTTGCCCGCACTGCTCAAGAACAAATTCAGTTCCTTCGAGAATGGGCGGCGGCTGGAAAAGCGCGCCTTGCTTCTAAACACAGCAGTTTGAGCAATCGAATTCAACGCCAAATGCAGCAACCAGATTAGCGGCTGAAAGAATTCTTGGATTACGTCCCAATTTAAGTTGCCTAGGGATAAGGATTAAATAAGTTCGAGATTTGGTAGTGGCGAAGCATTCGGGCAAAAAGCCTTGCTCCTCAAGGTTTGGTTTCATCCTCATCTCTCATCCCTCATCCTTACTGCCATATAAGCTCAAATTAAAGAACCCAATTTCTAATGGCAATTTTAAGAATCATTGCTACGAATTAAGTTGCCGACATGGCTATGCCTATGCCTTGATCCAGAGCATATGTTGCAATCCAATCTAAGTTGATACAAGTACCAAATACTTCTACTTAATCCACATCAGTGTAGCTATAAATCTGAAAAAAACTTTAAAGGAAAACTACTGGTTTCATAGGGAAAATAAGCAAACAGTTTCTTTAGATTTAGTTTGGATTTAACATTGAAGGAAGTAGAGTGTAGAAATAAAGCGATTCCATCTAAATCGCAAGCCAAATTTCGCTAAAAACATTTTCCCCAAAGCGTTTCACGTTTTCCAATTCTTTTAGGATCACCATTAGGAATTTAGGTTTTGCTTTACGTTCACGCTTCATTCGAATGATTACTGCTGCTAAGTTTACTTACTTTAGGGTTTCATCATAAAACGCATACTATCCTTAAATTGAGTTCTAAGAAATATTTCAAGATATTTGACAAGCATTCCTAAAAGCTAAGAAAAACGGAAGCGCCAGAATGTGAATGAATAGAGCTAAAAGGAAATAGCAAAAGACTTCAGTAGTTTTATTTCCAAAAGTAGGTTTGTTGCAACAGCTATATTAGCGATTAGCTTAAATGGTTTTACGCCATGCAATTCGCGTCGAGTTATATCTTGCTGTTAGCGAAAAAGCCTCAGAGGGTAAGTGTGCTGGCATCTTTGCTAGGACGCTCAAGTTATTCTGTGGTAGTTGCAAGTACGGAGGAGCAAGCGATCGCCTACACCACTCACAAACCTCCGTTTCTTATCATTCTTGCGGGTAACCATCAACACTGGTCGCACACCTTGCTCGACAGGCTGCGTACCCATGCCAATATCCATCACATCACACTCATTGCCCTAACTGACTTTCACGCTCCAAGCTGGATCCACCAAGAAGAAAATCCGGGATTTGATGGATTTTTGGTAACCCCAATTAGCAATGAAATTCTGTCATCCCTGGTTCAATCTGCTCACACTAGACATACCTGCTGTCCAGCTAGTTAAGCTAGTAGTTGAAGGCTTGCATTACTTGTGCAAATCTCTAACATCTAATTTCTGTTCACTGCTACATGCAGCTTGCACCTTTATACCCCTAATTTATCGCGTTCTCAAACCTTGTTTTCCGGGTTGTCTCTGGTCAGGAAGTGAGGGCAATCGCACGATTGCGCTCACGTTTGATGACGGCCCTCACCCCCACTACACGCCGCAGCTTTTAAAGTGCTGGACCGGTATGGAATTCCAGCCAGCTTCTTTTGGTTAGGAGTATGCGTGAACCGGGCACCAGCGATCGCCAAAGCTACCTACGATCATGGTCATTGGATAGGCCTGCACGGATATGATCATCGCTCTTTCCCTGCTCTCTCCGTTGGCTCTCAAGCAAACATTAGAACGAACGCAAGCTGAAATTGCGACAGCCTGCCAGATTTCTCCTGAATTCGTTCGCGACGTTCGCCCTCCGAATGGTTTCTTTACACCGCAAACCTTAGACCTACTCACCCAATGGAACTACCGCTCCGTCATGTGGAGCGTTGTACCTGAGGACTGGGTCAGGCCAGGAATTTCTGTTGTGGTTCAGCGTGTTCTCGAACAAACCAAAAACGGATCGCTTATTGTTTTACATGATGGGTATCACGGTGGGGAAGATGTTGCGGCGATCGTCGATCAACTGATTCCAATTCTGCTTCAACATCATTATCAATTTGTGACGATCGATCAGCTTTGGGCAGCGCAACTTGTAAACGCTGGTGTTTGATCGTTCCTCATAAAAGCTTTTACGCTGATATTCTGTTTCAGAGACTAGAGGCCAGGAGTCAGGGGATACAACCACTGACCCTGATTCCTGGTTTCTAAATACCAATTCTTTAAGAAGCTGCATTTAATTCTGGACTCGGGGCGTGGCGATGCCATAATTTGCGCTACAGATTACCAGTTCTGACGTCTGGCTCTTGTTTCTGTAAAAGTGTTAATTTTTCGTTCTGTGAACCCATAATGTAGGTAAAGTTCCTTTCTTAATCACCACAACTGTTGATAGGTATCTCTGGTGTTACCCCTGGTTATTGACGAAGATAAAATCTTTACCTTTGACTTCTGGTTTGATGACGCTGTTCACCAGGGAATGTACTACCGAAATGAGCTTTTTTAAGCTAAAAACGTTCAACATCCAGCAGCGACCTTGGGTTTATCAGCTTGGCTGCAAATTAGGCCAGGAGGATGCCCTTATCATTGTGTCTTGCTCCACAAACACTTGCAGCTTGTGGGGTAGCTTACGCGCATTTATTATTAAAGACATTCTGCTAAATCCGGCTACCCTCCAGCTATTTAATGCAGAGGCAGTTTCATCAGAAAACAGCCGTTCAGCGGATACCCAACAGAATTGACGGTATTGCATTCAACTGATCCCAAAACGTTTGTTTAAGTTACGCTCAACGGCGGTTCAATTTGAAAGGAAAGAGGTATCAGGGGCGGAACCAGACTCCCAGGGAGATCACTAAAATGGCTGAGTCATTTCAGCATTTTGACAGGAACATTCCGCTTTTTATCCTCAGTATCTTAGAGAAGCCCTTAACTTTAGTTTAAGTAGTTTTGATATAAGTCTTTGGATTTTTGAGTTAACGTAGCTATCAGGAAGTTAACTCTTCAATCCGGAGTGGAGCTAGAACGAGTGGATGAGCAGCGTCAGTCGCTATCATTAACAACTCAAAAACGTCTGAATTTAAGCACCACTCAATTTCGGTTGTTCGGGTTTACTGGATTAAGAGATTTTTCAACTGTCTGCTTAGCCCCCAGTAACTTTTGTTTCAGCCTGTGATCTGTAAGAAACTGCTTTTGAACTGAAGTATGTATGTTGAAAGTTTTGCCCATCTCTAGTTAAACTGCGCCAGTAAAGAAGGTAGAGCCATCTCTTGTAATTTCCCAAATTCGTGGCAAAGGTAAATGGAAAGCGTGCAACTTTTGTCAGAAAAGCTACAATCGGAAGGATCTTCTGTGAATTCCTGTTTGTGGTTTTAATACGGTGCCTCTATCTCGTGTCACGGTTTTTGTGGAGAGGTAAACTGATTAGTTAGCTAGTTTGATTGTTTGTCAGAATACTTTGACTAAATATTCTGGCTTTCAGCAAGCGTGTAGTTTTCTCTGTTGACCAGTTTTTGTTTTCTAGTTAAGGAGCATGAGGAACGCGGCATGACCCAGGCCAACGACGTACTCGAAATCGACCTCTTAAACAACACCTCCGATCTTCCTGAAGCTGAGTTGGAGTTTCTTATTGATGACGACGATCGAGACGAATCTTTAGATGCTTCTGCGGATGAGGATGATAAGTCCGGTAAGGGTAGATCTCCCCGGCGTCGGACTCAAGCAAAGAAGAAGCATTATACAGAGGACTCAATCCGTTTGTATTTGCAAGAAATTGGTCGGATTCGATTACTACGAGCCGATGAAGAGATTGAGCTAGCTCGTAAAATTGCTGACCTGCTAGAGTTGGAGCGAATTTGGGAGAATCTTCAGCAACAGCTGGACCGGGATCCCCAAGACAAAGAGTGGGCAAATGCAGTGAATATGCCCCTTCCAGCCTTTCGTCATCGTCTACATCTGGGTCGGCGGGCGAAAGATAAGATGGTTCAATCCAACCTGAGGCTGGTTGTTTCGATCGCGAAGAAGTACATGAATCGTGGGCTATCTTTCCAGGATTTGATTCAGGAAGGAAGCCTGGGCTTGATTCGTGCTGCTGAAAAGTTTGACCATGAGAAGGGCTATAAATTCTCCACCTATGCAACCTGGTGGATTCGTCAGGCTATTACACGGGCGATCGCCGATCAATCTCGTACAATTCGTCTTCCAGTTCACCTCTACGAAACAATTTCTCGGATTAAGAAGACTACAAAGCTGCTTTCTCAAGAGATGGGCCGCAAACCTACCGAAGAAGAGATTGCGACTCGCATGGAAATGACGATCGAGAAGCTGCGGTTTATTGCTAAGTCCGCTCAACTCCCGATTTCTTTAGAAACTCCGATCGGTAAAGAAGAAGATTCTCGCTTGGGTGATTTCATTGAATCGGATGGTGAAACTCCGGAAGATCAGGTTTCTAAGAACCTGTTACGCGAAGATTTGGAAAACGTTCTCGATACACTTAGCCCCCGCGAACGAGATGTTTTAAGACTGCGTTACGGGTTGGACGATGGACGGATGAAGACCCTGGAAGAAATTGGCCAGATCTTCAACGTTACTCGTGAACGAATTCGTCAGATTGAGGCGAAGGCACTCCGAAAGCTGCGCCACCCCAATCGGAATAGCGTGCTCAAGGAATACATTCGGTAGTATTAGCTTCTTGATAAATTGCTAGCCCGACAGATGCACTAGTACTGTCGGGCTTCTTCTTTAAGCCTGGCTACAGCAGTAGCTATAAATCTAGGACAAATAGTAGGCGATGGAGAATAGGCGATGGGCGATGGGCGAGAGGCAATAGGCGAGAGGCGAGAGATAAGAGGCGAGAGGCGAGAGGCAATAGGCGATAAATCATGGGGATTACCTATTGCCATTATCCGTTGCCTTCTCATACGTCGCTTTCTCAATTCAAATCGGCATAACTCCTGACTCCTACTATGTATAGCTAAGAAAAACCCGGACAGCTAAACTATCCGGGCCATTCTTATTACTGATTGAAACTAGAGAATCATTGCAGAAACCAGTTTTCTTTTATAAGGTGTCCAGTTTCATCGTGAATCCTCACCAAGAACTCGGTTCTCGGAATACTAACCGATGATCTAAGGCACGAGTAATTTAATAATTGACGTGCCCACGGAAGATAGAATCTACCACGCCAAAGTTTGACAGCAGGAGGTAAGCGGTGAAAGCACCACCCATTGCTCCTACTAAAAAGCCACCTGTAAATTGGCTCCATCCTTCTGCTGACTGCAATGACTTACTTGACTTAGTTATCTTTAGACTGGTGGATTGGGCTGCGTCAGCTTCGACGGCTTCTTCATCCTTAAACGTTGCCAGTCCGTATACAGACAAACACACGGTTGCAATCAGGATGAGAGCAACGCCTGAAATAAGCCCACCCAAGGCAGCAACGTCTGAATCACGTAAGGGACCTAGTTTAACCCAGGGTCCAATTAAGAAGTAACCATGCGCTAGACCGATTTCTAAACCCCGCAGAATGGGAGAAAGTCCCTTGCGGTAGGCTGGCAAGTTGCCAATAAATGCTCGCGTGAATCCAGAATCGCTGATAGGAGTAGACAGATGACCAATGAAGGGGTCGTCATAATAGGGTTTAATAAGCTCGGCATTTCTGGGATCTGCCATAGATTTTTTCTCTCCTCGTCATTAAAATCAGAAGACTTAAGTTCATATTCTATGCAGGGATGGGATCCTAGAAGTGCAAATCGCTAAAGACGTTTAGAAAAGTTAATTAAGTCTTGCATTGTACCCAGGTTGAATCTGGCTAATGCCAGGGAATCAAGACGAGAGAAAAATTTGATTGCCAGAGAATTAGGTATAGAGAGAACGCTGGTGAAACAGGTTTCTTATATCGTTGTGTCCTTTTGGAACTAACAATTTATTTTGTGGCGGTAATCTTTTGGGAAAGCTGGTCTGTATTTGCTAGCAGTTCAGATTGAGAGATTGCCTCTTGCTCTCCTGTTCCTAACCATTTAAGCTGCACGGTCTGATTCTCTGCCTCGGCATCTCCTAGAACCAGGCAGGCAACGGCTCGGCTGCGATCGGCCCGTTTGAACTGTTTCCCAAAGGCACTTCCGCTCAGATCCAACTCTACTATGAACCCTTTTTGCCTTAATGTCTGCGCCAGCACCAGCGCTTGGGCTTCTGCCTTTTCTCCTTTAGAAACCAGGTAAAGATCAACAGTTGCGGGAGGAAGGGGCTTTAGCTGTTGTAGAAGGATAACCAAACGCTCTAAACCGATCGCCCATCCTACTGCAGGGGTGTTTGGTCCTCCCAGTTCGGCAACCAGACCGTTATAACGACCACCCGCACAAACCGTTGCCTGTGCGCCTAAGTTTTCCGATTGAATTTCGAATACGGTATGGGTGTAGTAGTCGGCCCTCGCACTAACCGAGCGTTTATTTCATAGGTGATTTCCAGACGGGTTAGCAAATCTTTCACCTGCTCGAAGCGAGCATTTGAGTCAGGGTTAAGATGATCCAGGATGCTGGGTGCCCTTTGAAGAATTGCCTGAGTTCGTTCGTCTTTACTGTCTAAAATCCTTAAAGGATTACGGCTAAGGCGATCCTGAGAATCTGGATCTAACTCACTTTTAAATGGGGTGAGGTAATTAACCAGGGCTTCCCGGTAACGCTGACGATCCTCCAAAGACCCGATCGAATTGAGGTTGAGGTGCAGGTTTTAAGCCCCAGCGTTTGCAGAATGTTAGTGGCGATCACAATAACTTCGACATCTGCTCGGGGCGATGGACTGCCAAGTACTTCTACGCCGATTTGATGAAACTGCCGCTGTCGGCCTGCCTGGGGGCGCTCATAGCGAAACATTGGTCCGGTATACCAAAGGCGCTGTACGCCACCTTGGGCGGCAAGACCATGCTCAATGTAAGCACGCACTGCCCCAGCAGTTCCTTCGGGACGGAGGGTAATAGAGCGTTCTCCCCGGTCCTTGAAGGTGTACATCTCTTTACCGACTACATCGGTGGCTTCTCCAATACCGCGCTCGAATAGGTCGGTCTGTTCGAAAATGGGGGTACGAATTTCCTGATAGACAGCTTTTGAAAAGATGTCACGGGCAACCGATTCTACCCACTGCCAGTAACCAATCTCATCGGGCAGAATGTCTCGCGTTCCCCGTAATGCCTGAATTGAACCCATTACTCTAAGTTGAACCTGTAATACCTACAACATGAAATGAGCGGTGCTTTCCGGTAGGGTCAGGTTTCAGTTCCAATAGGGCCAGTTCCAACAGGATCCGATTCAACCGTTTCCCAAGCACCGTAGCGATCGCTATAGTATGCCAAAATCTGCTGTAACCGATTACGGCAGGCGGAATTTAGATCATCCGAATGTTGAACCCACAAGCTATCGATTTGACTTAAACGATAATCAAATTGCTGCCACTGCTGGGGAACTAACGTGGTCTCAACAGTATCCACCTGACATAGGTGAGCTGCTACCTCTTTGTAAACCGCAAGGGGAGGCCACTACATCGAATTCGAAATCTCATCTAAGAACTCGCTTCTTTGCTGACGTTCGGGCTAATGTTTGGCAACGGGCAGCAATTGACATCATCAATGCAAACTTTACCCCACTGCAATGCCCAACGAACCAGGGCAACACGATTATCTGTTTCGGTCTTTGTCAGAATGTTACTGATATGGTTATCAACTGTTCGCTTGCTAATTTCTAGCTTTTCAGCAATTTCCTGGTTTGTTAAGCCAGCGGCTACCAGTTCAATAACTTGCAGTTCTCGTTCAGATAGAGGACCCTGCGCCTGAAAATCGCCACCAGCCATACTTGCTCACCGTCTGTGTATATCTACTCATCTCACTCCCATTCTAGAGGCAACTTGGCAAAAATACTCACTTCCGGAGGATCATGATATTTGAGCACAGAATGCAGGATTACATGATGTGGGGCTTGCGTAAAAGCGACTGCAATGGTGGTTTGATTTCGCTTTAGTCAGACTTGTTAGAGAAACTGGTAGAAACCATTCCAAATCTGCAATCTAAATAAATCTGCAATCTAAAATGGTTACGACTTCTGACCGCCCTGTTTTCTCCCGGTTAAGGTTTAGACTTCTATGACAACCTCTGAGAAACCCGTTAATCCCTGGTCTTACAAACCCTGGTGGTGCCAGCCCTGGTCGATCGCGTTGACCAGTATTGTGCTGATTGGGGGTAGCTGGTGGTTGTTAAGGATGGTTTGGGTAACGGTCTTAGTCGCAATTCCAGTGCTGACCTGGATGGGGTTCTTTCTGTTGGCATGGCCTCGATTGATTGTTCAAAGCAGGCTTTTAGAAAACGCCTATGAACAAGATGATTAGACAGGAGTTAGGAATGAAATCGACAGTTCCTTTGGAGGTTGCGGGATGATTTCGGACTTTCCAAACAAATTGCTGAACAGGCTGAAATCCTGGGATTAACATAGAGGGAAGATTCGGGATCTCCATGCATAGTGACGCGATAACGATTTATTGCCCCAATCCTTTGTGTCAGGCTCCGAACCCGGAGAGCCACAGGTTTTGTTTTCAGTGTCGAAGTCCCCTACCCAAGCGCTACCTCTGGCTAGCTGGTAAGGGATTAGATTCTTTGCGTCCGGGTGAGCTATTGGCCGATCGCTACTGGTTGAAGCGCGATCGCATTGTTTTAGATACAAAGCCTGGTTTAGCGCCCGACTCTCCAGGGATATTCCTGAAACCGTTGAACCGTACCTCAGACTTTCGCCGTTTCAACCCCATATACCGCAAGCCTACGGGTTGATAAAGCTACGTCATGGATTTTCAGTTACGGATGTTTTACTGCTAGAGCAGGCTCCTATTTATCCTGAGGGCGTTAGCGCTAGCCGAGCGTCAGATTCATTGGAAGGGTACTTGATGCCCGGTCTGGCATCCGTCTGGCAAGAAAGTAGCGCCTTGCGGCAGCTTAATTGGCTCTGGCAAATTGCCCAACTGTGGCAGCCCTTGAGCGTTCAGAATGTTGCCTCTACCCTGCTTCAACCGGACTTGTTGCGAGTGGAGGGCGGATTCGTTCGGATATTGGAGCTGCAACCAGACGGCAGAAAGGCTCCCTCATTTGCTGAGTTGGGTCAGTTATGGATGAACTGGCAGCCTACTGCTCAACCGTTGATTGCTGATTTTTTGGCAAAGCTTTGTGAGCAAATGCTGCAGGGGCAAATCAGAAGTGCCGAGCAAATTGTAGCAGTTTTCGATCAAGCGCTGGCCGTTTGTGGGCAAACGCAGTCTCGCCAAATTAAGATTGCCACTCAGACTGATCAAGGACCCAGTCGTCAGCGTAATGAAGATGCGTGCTATCCACCTAGCGGTAGCGTTTTGACGATCGCTACTCCCGCCCAGGGAGATGCAAGTTCTTCAAAGCAAGCAAGCCGAAGCGGGTCGGTGTCTTCAGAAGTAGCCCCATTGCTAGTAGTTTGCGATGGAATTGGAGGGCATGAAGGGGGAAATTGCCTCGAATTTGGCGATCACAGTTGTGCAGCAGAAGTTGCAGCGAAATTTTTCCTCATTCGTTGATCCTGATGCGCTGGCTAACCAATTAGAGCAATCAGTGCTGGCTGCTAACAACGTTATTAGCCAACGAAACGACAGTGAGTCTCGGCAAGAACGCCAACGTATGGGAACTACACTTGTCATGACGTTGGTTCATGCCCATGAACTTTATCTGGCCCATGTAGGAGATAGCCGAGCCTATCGGATTACCCGGAATGGTTGTCATCAGGTCACGCTGGATGATGATTTGGCATCCAGGGAAACGCGATTAGGTACGCAACCTATCGGGAAGCGCTGCAACAGCAGGGATCAGGATCGCTGGTGCAGGCATTGGGTATGGGTCCGTCATCACTGCTGCATCCAACCATGCAGCGATTCATACTGGATGAAGACTGCCTATTTCTACTTTGCTCCGATGGACTGAGTGATAACGATCGGGTCGAGGAGCACTGGCAAACAGAGTTGCTGCCTGTTTTGGAAGGTAAGGTTGATAGTGCTAAAGCCGTTCAGCGGTTGGTAGCCATCGCCAATAGCCAAAATGGACACGATAACGTCACCATTGGGCTAGTCCATTGCAAAGTGTCACCGGGCGATCATGCATCCAGTTCGTCTAGACCGCTGGATGTTGCCCTTGCTACCCCACCAACGTTTTCCAATAGCTTGTTAAATATAGCTTCTGGTAAGAAGTCAGCGTATTCTGCACCGCAAACCTCTAAAACCCAAATTCTCCGGCGATCGCCACCGAATCCCATTCCTCGGCTTTTGGGAACTGGTGTACTTTTGGCAATGGTCGGGGTGATTACCTACGTTTTGACGTCCAACCTTCGATCGGGGTAAATGCTCCCGTTAGCAGTGTGGAGTCGCCCTCTCCCCAGCCAACCACTTCCGTTTCAGTTTCCCCCAGTCCTCCATCTCCTCAGCCCTCCGTCTCGCTAAGGGCGGGAAATTTGATACTGATTACCCGTTCAACCCCGGAGGGAGATGCTGAAGCAAACCCAATCGCCCTTCGGTCTCAACCGCCTGGCACTACTCCCACTCCTGGAACAGCAGTGTTTGACGTAATCCCGGTAGGGACCGTTTTGCAGGTTTTAAGCAGACAGGAGATTTCAGGTAAAGGCAACTGGCTCCAGCTTAAAGTCTGTTCTACTTCTGTCACGAAAAACCCTGCGACTCCTACCGTACAAGCAGGACAAATTGGTTGGATTCAGGAAGATGCGATCGCGCCTCTGGTAGCCCAAGAGACTTCTCCTACCGCAGTTCAGTTGGGAAAATGTACTAACACAACGCCTTCCACGGAGACGAAGCGTAGGTCTGGATGAACCGGACCTCTCCCAATCTTATAGGATCGCAGTAGATGGACAATTCAGCAATGTTGTAGGCCGTTTTATGGATTAGCTGTAGGGACAAGGAGTAAACATGGGGAACCATTCAGTACGCGGCATGTTGGATGTGGACACCCTCAAACAATTGGTTCAGGACGAACAAATTGAGACGGTGCTCACCGTTTTCCCCGATCTCTACGGGCGCTTGATGGGAAAACGGATTATGGGTGAGTACTTCGTCAATGACGTACTGAAATACCACATCCATGCCTGCGATTACTTGCTTGCCTGCGACATGGAAATGGATCCGGTGCCTGGTTATGCGTTTACCAGTTGGGCAACAGGTTATGGGGATTTTCGTCTTGTTCCCGATTTGACGACGTTACGGATCGCATCCTGGTTAGAGAAGACAGCGATCGTCCTGTGTGATGTCTTCAATGAAGAAGCTGACATTCCCGTAACCGTTGCTCCCCGCAATATTCTAAAGAAGCAGTTAGATACAGCAAAATCTCTGGGCTATTCCCTCATGGGAGCTTCTGAGCTAGAGCTGTATGTGTTTGATGACTCCTACGCTGAAGCCAAACGCAAAAACTACCACGACTTGAAACCCATTGGTGACTACATTGAGGACTACCACATTTTTCAGGGTACAAAGGAAGAATTCGTTGTAGGGGCTATTCGTAAGCACCTGGACCGCTCAGGAATTCCTGTAGAGTTTTCCAAAGGAGAGTGGGGACCGGGACAGCAGGAGATTAACCTCCGCTATACGAATTTTTTGGAGATGTGCGATCGTCATATTCTCTATAAGCACCTGGCAAAAGAGATTGCCTGGCAGAACGATAAGGCCATCACGTTCATGGCCAAGTGGGACGAACGCTATGCCGGGTCTAGTATGCACCTGCATGTTAGCCTTTGGGATGCTGAGGGCACACCACTCTTTCCCGGAGAAGAAGCCTTTGGCCCTGTCCACAGTTCCACGCTGTTCCGCTGGTTTTGGGAGGATGGATGGCCCATATCCGGGAAATCTTTGCGTTCTACGCCCCCTACCCAAGCTCTTATAAACGCTACGTTGCGGGTTCATTTGCCCCTACGGGTATTGCCTGGGCCTATGACAACCGCACGGCAGGCTTCCGGGTTCTTGGTCATGGTTCGTCCCTTCGTTTGGAGTGCCGCGCCCCGGTGCCGATGCCAATCCCTACCTTGCTTTTGCGGTAACGCTTGCAGCCGGATTAGATGGCATTAAAAATCAAACTGAACCGCCCCCTATGTTTGAGGGAGATGTTTACGAAGCGCGGATTTGCCCCAGGTGCCCCACAGCCTGAATGAATCAATTTTTGAACTGGAGAAAAGCACTTGGGCCAGAAGTGCCTTGGGTAAGGACGTAATTGATCACTACCTGCACTTCTTCCGTACCGAGCAACGCAAGTTTGATGAAGTCGTCACCAGTTGGGAACGGGCACGCTACTTTGAGCGCGCTTAAGACTGAAGCACCACGACGAGAATTATTACTTCAAATTTCAATAGTCTTTAAAACTCAAAACCCTCTCAAAGAGAGGGTTTCCTTGCTATCGGAGCGGCGGGATTTGAACCCACGACCCCTACTACCCCAAAGTAGAGACTTACCCACGTTTGCCCTTCTATTTCTAAAGAATTCAGCCGTTCGCAATAAAGCAGTATCTCAAAACTATCTCTTCCAGGCAAAATCCTGCCTTTCAAGGGGTAAAGATTTAATGAACCCTACTGCACATCTGGGTTTTCACTATTGTTGCGAACCATGAAGGTCTGTCAATAAGGATAAAGTACCAGTCATTACAGGAATGTTCAGTACACATCAAATTACAGATTAGGGGCGGCAAACACGAGCGCAACTCCTTGCCATCCTACAGGAACGGAATGGGTTATCGCGTCAGGAATTGGTTGCTCTGGGACTGACTTACGACCAGGTGCGGCGGCAAACGAAAACTTGAGTATGGAAGGAATGATTGTGTCTCGACGAGACGGGAAAGAGTGGCGCTACTTCATCAAATCATCATCACTTGCCGGTACTCTCTGCATTGTGCTGATTGGAAGTTGGTCAGTACCAGTATGAAACCAAGTAATTTCTGATACCTGAAGATGATGTACCAATTCTTAAAGAAACTCCAGCAACTGACTCATGCGATCGCACTGCTCAAAAACGGTTTTATTACTGCTTACCACAGGCGACAACTCCCATCTGCAAAAACGGTGAATGTTCCCAGTGTGGTAATGGTAGAAACTCCTGCTATTTCCGCCATTGAGATGGAAGCATTGCAGATTGCTGAATCTGTCTCATTCTACGTCCCGGTCTCCTCACCACCTGAGCCAAAACCTGAAATCCAATCTCTAACTCCAGAGGTGGCGGCTGAAGTGGTTCCCCTACGGATTACGCAAACCCGAGCAGCTCTGGTTCACACTCTGCTTGATGAAGCATGGGAATTGGGTTATCAGACCTACCCGGTACTGATTGACTACGTTCAGCGTCATACCGGGGAAGGATGTAGCCGACGGGCGATCGCGAACTGGAAAAAGGCTCGTGGATTAGTGCAGGCGGCATAATGGCATTCATTCGCACGATTCGTCAGGGTAAGCGCACCTATCGAGCGATCGTCCGTAACATCTGGGACAAGACAGCAAAGAAACAGCGCCAGCAGGTAGTGAGGTGGTTGGGACGAACGGGTGAAACGGTACCCGGAGAAGAGTTGCCTATCACCATGTCCTGTAGGTCAACTGAAGAAAAATGTTTGTTCTCAGTGCTGACGCGGCGACGGAGCCTGCTGGTGCATGGTGCTTGGGGAGTCGGGAAGACCTTTCTGGCGCAGCGGGTGTGTGTGCTGCTAAAGGAAGGTGGGTACAGTGCCCACTTCTTCCGGTGGACCACTCCCCAGGGACAGTTCATCAAGGATATCTGTGAGGCACTAGGGCTTCCGACTGAAAAGGACAATGGAGACGGGGAGATGGTACGGATTCCCCAGGCGCAACTGCTTCAGGACATCGGGCTAACGCTGGTAGAGGAGCAGCACATCCTGATTCTGGACAAGGCACACAGCATCCCGGCACAGATTCGCAACCATATTGAGGTGTGGCTGGAGCAGGGAGCTGTGCTGCTTCTGGTGGGGACACTGCCTGCGAAGAAGGAACTGTATCTGAAATTTCCCCGGTGGGAATTGAAGCCGCTGGACCGAACGTAGTCTCTCAAACTGGTGCAGGCGGCGGCTCGACACTATGGGGTGAAACTGCCTTACCAGCAGGCAAGGGAACTTGCCACAAAGGGAATGGCAATCCCCAGTTTTTGATTCGATCGGTGCTGGATATGGATATCCAGGCGGAGGATGACCCGGATCAGGCAGAATGGATTGATCTGTCGCCACTGGTGATGATGGGACTGTGTCTGCTGATTGCCCTGCGATTTATTGGTCAGGGACTCTCGGATCGGAATCTGGTGATTATGGGGGAATGGGACAGGACTTGGCAAGTTACGAAGGAGGGAAATAATCGGTAAAAATAGAATATTCCTGAACCTGTGAGAAGGAGTGTTCCATGCTTCCTTTGTAGGTGTGCCCCGGATGATCGCCCGTAGCATGAGCGCCTACCGAGAGGTGTTTTGTCGAGCGGCAGGGTTTGAGCATGTGAGTCGCTACATCAGTGGGCTGTTGCTAAGTGAGAACAAGACGTTGCAAGGGATAGCCGCACAACAGGTATACCCGGAAGGGGAAGCGGTGAGCCGACGGGCAATGCACGCAGCCGTGTTTGAAGCGGGGTGGGATAGTGAAGCCTTGATGCAGCAGCATCGCGCCGTTGTGGGCAAAAGACATCAGGGACGAGGGCGTGAAGTGATTAGCCTGGACTGGACGCTCTTGCACCATGAAGATGGGTTTGAGATTTATGGAGTGAAACGCTCCTATGATTATGTAACAACTCCACCAAGCGTTGCATCACCTGTTCCATTTGCTCATAACTCGGTTGGGCAGTCATCTTCAGGGATCCTCGCTCTGCCTCACGAAAGTCGGGCATCTGCACCTCTACTGCCATGCCATCTATCTGCTCAGCATTCGCAATCACGGCAGTCACAACCGTTTGAAAGCGGCTCATGCAGTGATTGACATAATCATAGGAGCGTTTCACTCCATAAATCTCAAACCCATCTTCATGGTGCAAGAGCGTCCAGTCCAGGCTAATCACTTCACGCCCTCGTCCCTGATGTCTTTTGCCCACAACGGCGCGATGCTGCTGCATCAAGGCTTCACTATCCCACCCCGCTTCAAACACGGCTGCGTGCATTGCCCGTCGGCTCACCGCTTCCCCTTCCGGGTATACCTGTTGTGCGGCTATCCCTTGCAACGTCTTGTTCTCACTTAGCAACAGCCCACTGATGTAGCGACTCACATGCTCAAACCCTGCCGCTCGACAAAACACCTCTCGGTAGGCGCTCATGCTACGGGCGATCATCCGGGGCACACCTACAAAGGAAGCATGGAACACTCCTTCTCACAGGTTCAGGAATATTCTATTTTTACCGATTATTTCCCTCCTTCGTAACTTGCCAAGTCCTGATCAAAGTCAATGCGTGATGATCCGTGAGCAGTTAGAGATCCATCACCTCACTCAATAGCCTCTAAGTACTGTTTCAACAGTAACCTGAAGCAGCCTAACGTTCCGCTTGAGCGGATGCAAACAACCTTGAACTCAACACCAGGATATTTCGGCAGTCCGCTCCAAGCGAATTGTTATACGGTGGACTCGTTCAAGCTTTGCGGCTCACTACCTTTTAGATTCTCCAATCTAGTTTTTTCTGCATGTGCTTTACGTGACAATACTTGAAGATTCTCAAGTGTGGTTAAGCCACCCTTTGACCAGGGCTATTTCATTCTAAAGATTGATTTGAGTTGCTTCAAGCTGAAACCGCAACGACGTTGGGCTTGAGCCATATTGTTAAAGCCCAAGTCCCGATAGAGATTGAGTGCCAGATTTCGAGCAATTGCCCATATCTGAGGCAAGGGAACTATCCGGATTCTACAAGCATCCTCAGCTTGCGTCACATCTCGCACATAATGCACTTTGTTTTCCACACCCCAATATGAGCGAATTCGGTGAGCAAACTGACACGCAGTTTCACGCAACGAGGAAATGTAATAGCGTATCTCGGTTTTACCCACAATTTCATACTCTCCTTTCAGCAAGGTACGAGTAGCCCTCACGCGAATCAAGGTGCATAGTCCTGCCCAAGGACGAATATCATCAAGAGTTTGACAAATTTCAACTATTCGTTCCTCTATGCGTCCATGACCTTTGCTAAATTCTGTGTAAGTGTCTTCCACTTGAAAGTTCGCCTTGACCTCTTTGAGCAGCCCAGATTGGTTGCCTTTGAGTGCTCCTAGATAGTGATTGTGACTCTCAACAATTGAGGTGCAACTTTTTTGGGTGTTGATCGCATCAAAAGCAAACACCACTCCATTGCAAGCGAACTGTTTGACTAACTGGGGCAACACCTTGATCTCATTGCTCTTATGCTCAACCTCGTAGGGTTCAAGAATCAAACCCCGTTCAACCAAATACACACTCACCAGTTGAATCGCTGGATGCGGCTCAGTGGTTGAATGCTCCGATACCAGTTGATAGGAGCCACGCCATCGTTTGCCATCGACAGCTACCATCTCACCCGCACGAGGACTAATCTCAAAAACTTGGCTAAACAAGCTGAATACTGTTGATAATCTACGTTGAGCAGCACTCGGCGAATCGTGCTGTAGGAGGGTAAACGTCCTTTAGCTGGGTCAAACAACCCTACTAATTCATCGTGATAAGCGTTGAGCCAATCTCAATGGCTAGAAACCCTCGACATCCTGCTGCCACTGCTAAGGTGAACAATGCTAGACACAGGGCTTGATTGTGCCGTTGTCCGGCTCCTCGTCGGGGGTCAGGCAAGTGAGCAAAGCTTCCACAATCGCAAGGGTGCTCATGGTTGAACGGCAGTAACGGATTAAGCCTCAGCTTATCGGATTGTCTACCTCGTCTAGAATGAAATAGCCCTGAATCGGTAGTCAGTAATGGGTAATCGGTGATGGGTATTAACAATTTTGAGGAAGTTGACCCATTACCAGTTATCGATTATCCATTACCATCCTTATTTCTTAGAAAGAAAGTGGACCCAGAAACTTCCGTCTGGAATACAGACTGTCTTGATCATTCTGTAGGAGTAATGGAGGTATTTGCCGCTAAGGTCAGTTCGGTAGCCGGAAGATGTCCATTCTCCATAGGGATCGTGAACGATAAATCCTGTATCGTCAAAGCCTGTAATGACAACGATATGCCCAAATGAGGTGAAATAGCCATGGGTGACGATCGGTTTACCGTCAGCTAGCCAATTCTGCACCTGTTCTATCGTTGCATTGGCTCTAAAGTCGTCTCTGCAACCGTAGGCTTCTACAAGCATTGCCAAATCATGGGGATCATGTCTGCTCAGACCGTGATCTTCTGCATACCGATAGAGTTCGTCTTCAAATTGGCCAGAACTCGTTTTACGTTTAGCACCTAGAAACTCCAAACACATGGCCAGTGAAGTGACATTGCAAGAGCCTGTGGGATTTTCTTCGTTGTCTAATTGGGATTTATAGGGAATGGTGAGTTTGACAGTTCTGGGTCTTGGTTTTGGGAAAGCTACAGTTCCGTCCTTAATAATCTGAATATGCCCGCCGAAAGCATACCAGGTATTGAAGCCCTTAAATGAGTCCTTCGCTAAGGCAATTTTGACGTGGTCACGTTCAATGCCGTAGGATTGCACGTCAAACTTTTCCCGGCTTCAATCAATTGTTTTTGCTCGTCGGGTAGCTCTGAGGATTGAATGGGTCTTCTCTTAAAGGTTGTTGCGTTGAGGATTTTAAGAACTGCTGTCATAGCTGCATCCCATGTTTTTTGTGTAGGGCAGAAGGAATTTCTTTGTTAGCATTCCCTTATGGTCAGAGAAAGCAACAAGGACGTCTTTAAATACAGCTTTAAGAGACCAATTCCTTAAGTCTTCGTTGGCCGGTGAGATCGCTTTGATGGTTTTGATTCCAGTCGCCTGCTGCCGGATTCAAGCATTGCTGAATCGTAGGCTGATATGAAATGTAACTTGATTGATAAATTAGAGAGACAACTTTACAGAATTTGTATCTGATAAGTTGCCACGCAGAAATCGTTTTCGCTTTTATGAACTCTACGATCTCCTATTTGAAAGCCCAATTTGAAGCAGCTTTGATCGCTGCCTTTGGGGAAGATTATGCTGAAACTGACCCCGTTTTGGTGCCTGCTAGTAATCCCAAGTTTGAGATTTGCAGTCGAACGTGGCCATGGCACTAACGAAGCAGTTGGGGAAACCTCCAAGGGCGATCGCGGAAGATATAGTTCGCCATCTTGATGTTCAGGACATTTGTGAAACTCCTGCGATCGCGGGTCCGGGGTTTATTAACCTGACATTGAAATCAGATTATTTGGAGCGGGAACTCCAGCGGATAGAACTTGACGATCGCTTAGGGGTTGCTCCGGTTAAGCATCCACAACGGATTATTGTTGATTTTCGGCTCCCAATACGGCGAAGGAAATGCACGTGGGGCATCTGAGATCGACCATTATTGGGGACAGTATTGCCCGTATTTTGGAGTTTCAGGGGCATGATGTGCTGCGGCTGAACCATATTGGTGATTGGGGCACGCAGTTTGGAATGCTGATTACTTATTTGCAGGAAGCGTATCCTGATGCTCTGACCACCGCGAATGCTTTAGCTTTAGGAGATTTGACCACTTTTTATAAGCAAGCTAAGCAGCGATTTGATGAAGATGAATCATTTCGAGAAGCCTCTCGGTTGGCCGTGGTGCGCCTGCAATCGGGGGATGAGGACACGTTAAGAGCATGGCAGCTACTCTGTGAGCAATCCCGACTGGCGTATCAGGAGATTTATGACTTATTAGATGTGAAATTAGTTGAGCGGGGCGAGTCTTTCTACAATCCGTTACTTTCTGACGTGGTTGAGGATTTGGAGAAAGCGGGGTTGCTTGTGGAAGATCAGGGGCTAAGTGCGTTTTTCTGGAAGGGTTCACTAACAAGGGAGGTGAGCCGCTGCCGCTGATTGTTCAGAAGTCGGATGGTGGCTACAATTACGCCACAACAGATTTAGCAGCCATTCGCTATCGGATTCAGCAGGACCATGCTGATCGAATTATTTACATTACGGATGCGGGGCAAGCCAATCACTTCGCTCAGGTGTGGCAAGTTGCAAGACGAGCAGGATGGGTGCCTGATAGCGTTCAGTTAGTTCATGTTCCCTTTGGTTTTGTGCAGGGGGAGGACGGTAAAAAGTTCAAAACTCGCTCTGGTGAAACAGTGCGGTTGAAGGATTTGCTGGAGGAGGCGATCGTGCGTGCGCGTGCTGACCTGGAAACCCGTTTGAAGAAGATAACCGTCAAGAGACGGAAGAGTTCATCGCGAATGTTGCCAAGGTTATTGGAATAAGTGCCGTTAAGTATGCTGACCTGAGCCAGAACCGGACCAGCAACTACATCTTTAGTTACGATCGAATGCTGGCACTACAGGGCAATACGGCTCCCTATATGCTGTATGCTTATGTGCGGGTCCAGGGCATTAGCCGTAAGGGGCAGATTGATTTTGAGAATCTAGGGGAAAATCTCAAGATTTTGCTTCGGGAAGAAACAGAACTCGTTTTAGCAAAACATCTGCTGCAATTGGATGAAGTGGTCGAAGATGTTGGGCGGGATTTATTTCCTAACCGTCTTTGTCAGTATCTGTTTGAGTTAAGTCAGAAGTTCAATCAATTTTACGATCGCTGTCCCGTTCTGCAAGCGGAAGAACCCATTCGAACCTCTCGCTTGGTGTTATGTGACTTAACAGCCCGGACTCTAAAGCTTGGATTATCGCTACTAGGAATTCAAGTTTTAGAACGGATGTAAGTTCTAACATCGATTCAAATTACTAGCTGGGTGAAGGATGGATTTGAATCAGCTTAGGTAAGTTTTGCAGCTGAATTAAGTGGTCTTAAATTCTGCTTAATGAGAGTGTTTTAGTATCTTGCTTTGGAACTTCATGGAGTAAGGGAATGCTAGAACCTGCCAAAACTGTCAGCATCTTTCAAAATCTGTCTGAGCCTAGAACCTTTGCAGGTGGTGAGGTTATTTTCTCTGAAGGCCAGACAGGGGAGGAGGTGTACGGCATTCTGGAAGGTGAGATTGAGATGTTGGTAGATGGGAAGTTGTAGAAACCCTTGAAACTGGGGACATTTTTGGAGAGGGTGCGCTAGTTCACTCTGATAGGCTGCGTACTTCAATGGCGATCGCTAAAACAAATTGCAAGCTGGCAGCGATGAATGAACGGCACTTTTTGTTTGCAGTCCAGGAAACGCCCGAATTCTCTTTAGAAGTTATGCGAAGCTACTCCGGTCGTCTTCGCCGCTTAAAGATGCCGCTATAGCAGTCCGTAGCAAGAATCAGGAGTAGGGGGTCAGGGAGAAAAATACTCCTTGCCATTTCTCTCGTAAATCAAACAGATTCACGTGTTGGGATTTAATTTGTGCAACCGATTCAAATATCTAATGGATAGCTTTGAGCAAGGAAGCTATTATCAACGAATAGAAATCTTTAGCTTGGGCTGATTTTGCATCGCCTCAGGGCATCTTGTGATTTTATCCAACATCTCTTATCTGCTGATTACCTCTGATATTGGTCCCCTCTTGGGAGATGTCTGGATTGATATTGCAGCGCTCGTGCTGATGTTACTCTTTTCTGCCTTTTTTTCTGGTTCAGAGACAACGATTACAGCGTTAGACAACCTGAAACTGAAGGCGTTGATTAAAGAGCAGGGGGACCCGAACCGTATCTTCACGCTGGTTCTTAAGAATCGGCGGATGTTTATTACAACCCTATTAGTAGGAAATACGCTGGTAAATAACTTCTCTGCAATTCTGACCAGCAACCTTTTTAGTCTGTGGTTTGGAAGTCGGGCGATCGGAATTGCAACATTTGTCGTGACCTTTTGACGCTCACGTTCGGTGAAATTGTGCCAAAATCGCTGGCGATCAATAACGTCATGCCGATTTTTAGGCTGATAGTGTACCCGATTTACTGGCTTTCCAGATTTCTGTCATTTTTTGGGATTATTTGGCTGTTTGAAAATATCACCCAGTCTGCAATTCGCATGTTTCAGGGGATGTGGTTCATCAGGAGAATCCTTGCAGGATTTGCAGTTGATGATTGAGATTTTGGGAGGTAAGGGGCAGCTTGATTTAGACCAACATCAACTATTAAACAAGGCGCTGATGTTGGATAAGCTGAGCGCCAGGGAGGTGGTCAAACCGCGAATTGAAATGCGTACAATTTCGCGGGAAGCAACGCTTCAAGAATTGATTGATCTTTGTTTGGAGACGGGTTACTCGCGGATTCCAGTGCAGGAAGAGTCTAAAGATGAGATTGTGGGCATTATCCACCTGAAGCGGGCGCTACAGCAGTTAAGCTATCTGCGCCAGGAAGGACAAACCAATGGACCCGTAACCGAAGCAATGGACCCCCTGTTTATGTTCCAGATACGAAGCGGGTGGCGGATTTACTCAAGGAAATGCTGCAACAGCGCTTGCATATTGCGATCGTGGTGGATGAATATGGTGGCACCGTGGGGTTGGTGACACTGGAGGATATTTTGGAGGAGTTGGTCGGAGAAATTTACGATGAGAGTGATTTTCCCAGCAGAATGAAGTCTGCTAGAAATATTTCGCTAATAAACAGAGAACGGGTGAGTAAGCAATCGCGCTAGCATTTACCGAATTTTTCTACGGCGCTCTTCGTTTTTGCGATCGCTTTCTATCCACTCCTGCTCAGTCAAGTGGCGGACTGATTTGAGCCGTTGAATTGCCCATTGGTTATAGATAGGACTAATTTCGCAACCTGACCATCTGCGTCCAGATTGTTCTGCTACTACAAGAGTGGTTCCTGAACCAGAAAACGGATCAATAATATGGTCTCCTACATCAGAAGCCGCAAAAATCAACTTACGGATCAGTTCCTCTGGTTTCTGCGTAGGATGTTTGGTTTTTTCCTGCATTCCATTGCAGGTAGTGGGAATTTCAATTACATCTTTTGGCTTAGCGCCATCAGGATGGGGAAGCCAGCGATTGCGGGTTTTGCCGTTGCCATATTGACTGGTTGCAGCCTGTGGATGGGATGGATACTTCAGTGTGTGGTTGCCGTAGGGTATTCTAACCCGGTCAATATTAATTTTGGCGTTGGCGGTCTTCCGCAGCAGCAGAATGCTTTCATGGGAGCGCCCCAATCATTCCCAAGATTTGCTTTGTTTTTGTAATGCCAAATTAGCCAGCGGCATGCTTTGAAATATTTACACGCCGGATATTTAAGGTCGGCCAAAATTTCTGAGAAGCCCATGATGTATAAGGAACCAGACGGCTTGAGAATTCTGGCGGCTTCCTTTATCCATTGAGAGGACCAATTAACATAGTCCTGTTGGGACTCGAATACATCCCACTCTGCCTTCTTGAGGTTATAGGGAGGGTCAGCAAATACAAGATCAGCTGATTCATCAGCCAAAGTCGGCAACCACTGTAGGGAATCACCGCAAACAAGGGTGCCGTTCGTGTTCTGGTAATCAATGGTTAGAGGCAGCATCCCGATTGAGAGTAATCAGCCGCTCTTGCAGAAGGGTTTCCTGGTTAACGTCTTTGAGGTATCGGGCAAGGGCGATCGCACTCTGGTAGTACTGTTTCGCTTTAGGATAATTGCCAACCTGCTGGTAAAGCTGACCATAAGAATGGAGAGTGAGCATTTCCTGGTAAGGATTAGCTGAGTTACGGGCCAAGTTCAAGCGTTCATTTAGCAGTTCTAGAGATTGGTTGTAAAGACCTGAACCATTGAGGGCTAGAACTAAACCATCGAGCGATCGATATTGGTTAGGCTGATCGCCATTCATCCGAGCTAGTTTGACAGCTAACCCGTAATAATTGATGGCGCGTCTGTAATCTCGTCTAAGTAGGGAAATGTCCCCAAATTATTTAGAACAAATGTTTGATTAAAGGTATTGGTCGAACGATAGCTAGCGTCAAGCGCAGATTCATACTCGGCGATCGCCCGATCATATTTCTTCAGTTCAAATGCAACTAATCCCAGGCTGGTGTGAGAAATGGCTTGTCCTCTCAAGCTTCCAGTACTGTTAGAAATTGCCAATGCTTCAACAAACAGATCTCTAGCGGCTTGAGCACTCCCACAACCTGCCAAATAGCGACCCAGCAAAAACCTGCCCAGATTGTTCAGAGCATAAATTTGTCCATCAAAGTCCTGACGGTATCGGGTGAGGGCCAGTTGGCGACGCAGAGCATCTTCTTCAGCCTTAAGCTCCCCAGTTGAGCATAGGTGCGGCCCAGATAGCCAAAAGTTACGGCGGCGGCTTCCTGGTCGCCAATATCCTGATAAGTAGTGACTGCGCGCTGCCAGGATTTTATGGCATCGGCCAAACGCCCGTCAGATTCTTGTATTTTCCCCAGTTGGAGCAGACGATCGGCTTCATCTCTGGTGCTGCTGCGGGTACGGTTATTCAGATAAATCGTAAGCTGCTGATTGAGGTCTGCTGCAACGGCAGGTTTACTCAAACTGAACGTAATTCCACTGGACAGTGGAGCTACCGCTATGGCCCCAAGAGCAATCGTGAAAAGACGGTTGTTAAACCCAATCCAGCACTGACCAGAAGCTTTTCCATTTCTCCCTCTCATCTCCCCATCGTCCTCATTTCCCCATCCCTCGACGTTTATCCTTAACTCTTCATCTTATGCTTCCCCTATACCCTGTTTTCGTAAGCAGCATCCAGACCAAGTTGACGGCTTCCGCTGCGGTTGCTTCCTACGAGATAAATCATTCGCACATCTTCGGGCAGTGCGGCCTCCAGTAGCCGATACCCCTCCTGTAGCTGTGTCTGAACTTCTGTAGGGGAGAGAACTTCACCCTCAGCGCGTAGGTAAGCAGAAATCCGAGTTTCGCTCCAGTTAAAAGTTTGCGCCATCAAAACAATTAATCGCAGCATGGGAGGAAGCTGATCAAGCGCCCGTTCAATGTAGCACCATAACGGGGAGAGGCTGCTTGCAGATCATAATGAATGGCTTCAACCGGAGGTAATTCTGACCGATTGATGCAAATTGCGGTTACATTGATCAGCCAGTTCTGTAAGGTCATGCTGGGCAGATCTTCTAATCCAGCGTTGCGCAGGTCTAAACCGCTTAACTCATGGAAAATATGTCGCCAGGTCGTGGCAAACAGGTAATCAGCCTGGACAGGCGATCTCGCTGAGTGCCGGATTAGCGTGTAAACCATCGGGCTATAGCGGCAGAAAATTGCGGCAAAATACTGGCCTGAATCGGGGTGACGCTGAAATAGAGTAAGCAGTTCTTGGTCACTGTAATGAACCAACCCTTTCACAATCGGATGATTGCACTCAGGAAAGGTGGGAATGGCGGGGAATGTAGGAATCGACACAGCCTAAGCACCAAGGTAGGTGTTCAAGAGGAAAGAGTAGCCTCAAAGTGTAGCCTTTTAATATATATGCGGTTTTTCAGAATTGGCACAATTTCTTAAAAAAATAGTAACCAGCGATCGGTTAGTTTCTTGACAAGAAATTTTAAGTGGTAGTGTTGAGTAGCGATCGAGGGGTTTTTAACGTATCCCTCCTCCTTTCCCTCTCCTTCACATCCAGTTGTCTCCGGGGCTTCTTGATAGAATATTGATTAGACTAATTGCTCAAAGCGTTTCTAGCGGCAAACGCTCTATATACGTGCGGTTTTAGTAATTACTTGCTTGTAATATTCATGATTTTGGACATTAGCACTTTCCTGATTTCATCTCCATCCTTGTTTGTAGGAGCATTTCTTCCTGGTTTAGACACCTTTTTTCCACCCAGGGAATAATGGTGATGCTGCTGGGAGCATATGCTGTTGCCATGTGGATGTTCCTCACCAGCGCCCCCAAGGTCTTTACGGTGATGGTGTCTGATTTGGAACTAGCTCGAATGCTGTACGAAGGAATGCTGGAGTTACCAGCCGCTGAAGTTCCTTTACATTACTATTACAACTACGAGCAGACGTTGGGGACTGCCGCGATAGACCCCCTTTACGCCACGCCAGCCGTTAGCCGTTCGACAATTCGCTCGGCCAGCAACCCCGATGGTTTGTGGTATCAACTGAAGAGAAATACTCAGCTGCACATCATTACTGGAGCCAGCTTGGGAGAGAAGAACCGCCAACGTCACGTTTGTTTCGATCGCGATTGTTTAGAGCAGATTCTACTGCGGGTGCAGACCCGTGGTCTGAAATATAAGATCCGCCAGGAAAAGCCATTGAATTTTCTGGTTAAGGATTACGACGGGAACGTTGTTGAGATGGCCGAAGTTTCGAATTAAGGCTGGCAGATTTTATAAATTGCAATGATAGGGGTTGGCGCTGCCAACCCCTTATTGTTAGGGATACTGAATGGGTTAATCGCTCCAAATAATTGCTTCAAGGGCCTGGATAATCAGATCTCAGCCCTTTTAACCTTGAATTCACGGGATTCTCAAACTCCCTCGATAACATCTTTTATTAGGCGACACCTTTTCAGATGGATTGAGTTACAGCCCTCTTACTTTGGGGTAGTGATCTATCCTTAAGAAAGGTGAAGATGTTTATTGAGAATTTAGAGTTATAGCTCATGGCGTTATTTGGACTTGGCAAAACTAACCCTGCCTACTTCTGAGCAGGCACTTCCGGGACGGGCTGAGCAAATGCCCGTTCCCGATCGCCATTTTGTGAATGGAAATTCGCTTAAGCCACCCTATCCGGCTGGTATGGAAGTTGCCGTATTTGGTTTAGGTTGCTTTTGGGGCGCGGAGCGCAAGTTCTGGCAGCAGAAAGGGGTCTTTGTTACGGCTGTCGGCTATGCTGCTGGATTAACCCCTAACCCCACCTATCAGGAAGTCTGCTCTGGCATGACTGGCCACAATGAAGTGGTACTGGTAGTGTATGACCCAAACGTCATTAGCTACGAAAGCTTGCTTAAAGTGTTCTGGGAAAGCCACGACCCAACTCAGGGAATGCGTCAGGGCAACGATGTTGGAACACAGTACCGTTCAGGTATTTATGTTTACTCTGACGAACAGCGGAAGTTGGCGGAGGCGTCTCGTGATGCCTATCAGCAGGAATTGAGCAAAGCGGGCTACGGCAAGATTACCACCGAAATCCTTGATGCTCCTGAGTTCTACTATGCTGAGGCTTATCATCAGCAGTACCTCGCCAAAAATCCCAATGGATACTGTGGTTTAGGCGGTACCAATGTCTTCTGCCCGATCGGCTTGATGCAAGCCCAAGGGTAAAGCTTCAAGATTATCTTCCCTTCTCCCTTTTGAATTGGAGTTGGGAACCCCCAACCCTCACCTTTACGCAAACAGAAAATTCTCCCCGATTCCCCCTTCCCTACTCCCCACTCCCCATTCCAGCTAAAGATTCAACACTAACTGAAGTTGGGATTTGGAGTGGGTTTCAGGAAGGGGGTCGGGTTTGCTGTGACCGCGGAACAGTAGCGGGCAAAGGTGCAACGATCGCACTGTGTTCCGGGTTTGGGTTCCCAGCCCCGGTCGTAGCGCAACCGCATGGCAAGATTGCCAATCATCTCCTGCACGCGCTCCTTATGGCTCTCGGTTGCTTCAAGCCGAATCTTTTCTCCTGTTCGCAGAAAGAGCAGACTCAAGTACTTCAGGCTTTGATGATAGGTTTGCTCAAGGGCCAGGTAATAAAGCCCAATTTGAACATCCATTTCTGCTTCGTTAGGCAGTCTTACTTCTCGGCCTGATTTGTAGTCGATTAACTCCAGCCCATCTGGGAGAACATCGAGGCGATCGTACCGTCCTGCAATCAAAAACTCCAGGTTTTCAACTTGCAGGTAGCCCTGAATTCTTCCTTCTACAGCAAGCGGTTGAATGATTGCTACCTCATTGGCAATAAAGCTGTAGTAGTAGGTTTCCAGTATTTCTCGCCCCTCTGAAATTTGAGTGGAGTTAGCTCGGTGGAGTGCTGATACCAGCAATGATGCACCCAACGAAGATCAGGAATCGGTTGATGGTAATGCCAATCCCTGTGGCATTGGGCAAGCGCTTGGTGCAGCGCAGTACCCAATGCTGTTGAACCAAACACTTCGTTAGTAGTCAACCGCTTTTCGTAGCGCAAGTAGTAGGCATAGGGGCAGCGATTATACGCTTGAAGCTTCGTTGCCGAAATTTGGTAAGCCATATTGCTCAGTTAACTACTAATGGGTCAAAACGAAGGTTTTGAAGGGGTAGATCTTAGGCAAAAACCGGGTTTCTTTCAAAATCACCTGTTGCAACACGATGATTTTCGGGCTGTCAGTCGTGTTAGTTATTTTGTCCAACAGGGCGCTTGAACATTGTATCCAGGTAGATGCGAGATGCTTGACGTTGATAAGGATTTTCGGGAGCGGGATCGGTTCCCCGATTTTGTAGTAAGAAGAGGGACAGTGCGGCAGTGAGCACCCGGTCCTGATCCCAATCGGGACGTAGTTCCAGGTAATTTTTGAGAGATTCGTGCAGAGCTTCAGGGATTTCAATCAAAAGACTAACGGTGCTGTTCATATAAGCCTCAATTCCCACACCGGGTTGGGGTGAATGTGTGTTCAACGACCAGACGATTTCGTTTGCAGAGCAACCAAAGCAGCGCAAGCCAAGCTTTGCTCGTGTCTATCCTTGTCCTCAAATGCCGATAGGACAAGGGTTCTACTCGCTAAAGTCAACGCGCTTTCAAGCAGGTCGCATCATTTTGCGGTTCCTGGCAGTGAATTGTCAATGCTGCGAAATGTTACAAACCTCTTTGGCCTTTAAAAGGTCTACGAAAGAATGGGGGTTTCAACGCATTTTGCGTTACTTAACTTTACAAAATCGTGGAATTTGAATGGCTTCTTCCCATTCCTTCGCGCCTGAATGAACAAAGCGGCAAAGTCCGATTATTCCGTTTGTGCTGTGGAAAACTCATCTCATCCTGTGGAGAACCTGTGGAGAAGGTGTGGAGAAAATTCAATTTCTCTGTGGAAACGGTGTGGAATAAGTGGGGAAAATTCAGGCTAATGCTAAGAATTGCAAACTTTTCAAAAAGTCAGGATTTATCCATCTGCTGAATTTTATGTAAAGGTTCCAAATGACCCGTGACACGGGAAAAAACGGAGGAATACGTTACCTGGAAAGAGAGTGATGGGGGTTGGACAAGAGTGAGGAATTTAAAAACGATGCTGTTGCCCGCTATCCATTTGTTAAGGTGACCTTAAAAATTCTTCTTTTATGAGAAATTTCCCTGATTCTGCTCTCGACTCTAGGAAGAGGCTAGAGATAAGTCAGCTAGGGAATAACTGATGAACGCTCTAATTAAAGTGATTGAACCTTCCGGTATTGTGGGTGGTATTCAAGCAACCCAAATCCGCGAGGAAGTCAGCAATAGTGTGAAAGCTGGAAGCAAGATTATTCTGGTTGATTTGCAGAATGTTACCTTCATCGACAGTTCAGGGCTTGCGGGTCTGGCGATGGCGTTGAAGACTTTACGATCGGTTGGGGGTCGGCTCTGTTTTTGCTCGATCGGTGAACAACCCAGAATGCTGTTTGAGCTAACCGGGACAGAGAAGGTGTTTGAAATATTTCCTAGCCGAGAAGAGTTTGAAAAAACTATAGCGCTCCCATTTGGATTGTGAGAAAAGTTTTCACTAGAAACCTTCCTCACAAAGCACCTCATTCTCACAAATGATTTAGGACTGCTATATTACTGATTTCGTTGAAAGAAGCTTTAACTCCCTCTTCTTTAGCAACCTCTTTTTTGCACCTTATTCATGTAGTGGTGAATCTGTGCGTGCTCAATTAAAAACGATGCGGAGGATCGATAAATCGTCGTCTAAAGCGTCTTTAGGATTCATTGCCTTAATTTGCTCTAAAACATAATCAAGTCCAACCCGATCGATCTTTTTCTTTCATTGATCAGGAGTTCGGTAAACGCCTCTAAACCCCAAACGTTGCCGTCAGGCTGAATGATTTCATAGATGCCATCGCTGAAAATATACAGCGTACTCTCATCAGAGATATCACACCGCTGATTGACAAATCGTGTATCGGGCAGCATTCCGATCGGCATTCCAACGGTTTTCAGTTCTTTAAATTGAATGTCACCGTAAGCAGATTTAGAAAGCAAAATAGCAGGTGGATGGCCAGCGCTTGAATAAATCAAGCTGCGTTTCGCCTGATTGTAAACGCCATACCAGATAGTGAAAAACTTCTCATTCTGGTTATCCATTTGAAAGGCTTCATTTAATGCGCCTAACACGTGGCTTGGCTGATAGAAATTGACTCCATCCATGGACTGGGAACGCAGCATATTTAGGACTGAAATCGATGGCAATGCTGCTCCTAAACCATGTCCAGAAACATCCAGTAGATAAATTGCTAGGTAGTCGGGATCAAGCCAGTAGTAGTCGAAACAATCACCTCCCAGTTGCCGGGAGGGAATGAAGCGAGAGTCAATGGAAATCTTGCCAGTCAACGGCGGGGAAGGAGCGATCGTACGTATTCTGCCGCTTCAATCAACTCCGATTCCAGCATGCGTTTTTGCGCCTGCAAGTCTTGATTCACCTGGTGCAGTCTCAACCCAGCCTTCACACGCGCTTTCAGTTCATCTAGCTCAACGGGCTTGCACAGAAAATCGTCTGCGCCATTGTCGAGTCCATGAACACGGTCTTGAATCGTAACGCGGGACGTTAGCAGAATAAAGAATGAAGTCGCCAAGTCGGGATCTGCTTTGATGCGACGGCAAACCTCTAAACCATCCATCTGAGGCATCATCCAATCGCAGATAATAACTGCAGGTTGAAGCTCTCTCGCCCGTCTTACCCCTTCAAGCCCGTTGGGTGCGATCGTTACTTCATGCCCTTGTGCATTCAATAGCTTCTTGAGAACTATCTGAATTGCTGGATCATCGTCAATGACTAGAATTTTGGGCATAAAGCAAAGACACGATGGAAAGACGATCTACAGCAGTTCTCCTTTGATAGCATCTTAGAGAGGTTTTGTCAGAATGTCTCTACAAACTATGGCAGGGAAATTGCGATGAATGCAAACGAGAACTTGAAATTAAAGCAGTAATTTAGTAAAGGCTAGATCTGATTTAGTTAAAGCTAGAAAAATTAGCTAAAATTCGATCCGTTTTGATACCGCCCTTTCTAGGGAACGAATATACTGTTCCCAGGTTCTCAATTCGAGGATTTATAAGCATTGCAGCCAATCCACAAAGCCTGTCTTCAAGTTAATACAGACCTTAATGCCTTGACGGAGGTTCTTTCGTGGTTTGACCAGTTTAACGGTCCTCCAATTTCCTATCAAATTTGGCTTCAGTGTCAGCTTGCTTTGGCAGAAGGGTTCACAAACGCGGTGCGTCATGCCCATGAGGGGCAGCCGATCGACTTACCGATTGAAGTTGAAGTCGTCGTTTTTGCTGAGCATTTAGAGATTAGAATTTGGGACCACGGGGAGCCGTTTGATTTGATACAAAAACTCGACAGCCTACCGGAGGAAATGGACAGCGATGCAGAAGGTGGTCGAGGATTAAAGCTGATGCAACGGATTGCCGACTCTTTGAGCTACACGCGCACCCTCGATAATCGGAATTGTCTACTCATCATTAAGAACTACTCAGATTAGCCTTTAGGATCCAACGTTCTGTAAAAAGGTTTGAACTTTCTGCAAAGACTGATCCAGGGCCGTTAGCAGATCAGCAGTATTTTCCAGACGCTGCTGACGAGCCTGTTCTTCTAATTTACAGGCATCAATTTGCATTGATTTTAGACCAATCATTGCACTGGCACCCTTAATGTGGTGAGCGGCCTGTTCTAATTGGTAGAGGTCCTCGTTTGCGATCGCAGTCTCAGTCATCGCCAGGTAATTTCGGGTATCTTGCACGAATGAGTGGAGCAATTCAAGTTTAAAGTCCTCATTTCCATCAGAGATTTGGTGAAGATGTTCCCAATCAATTTCCAACCCGACCAAGTATGGACTTCCAAAAGGTTGAGAAGTGACTTCATTTGAAGATACGATCGATCCACCCTTGAGCTGAACAGCCGCAGTCTCAACTCTAGCTGCCTGTAAAACCTCACCCCAATCGGCTAACTTGGATGCCAGCTTCTCTTTTAGAATTGGCTTGCTCAAGTAGTCGTCCATTCCTGCTTCTATGCAACGTTCTCTATCTTCCTTCATTGCATTTGCAGTCAGCGCAATGATGATGGTGTGTCGGTTATCCCCTTCTAGACAACGAATTTGGCGGGTAGTGTCGTAGCCGTCTAATACCGGCATTTGACAATCCATTAACACCAGGTCGTAGGAAATTTGAGCCATCATTTGAGAGCTTCCTGTCCATTTGCAGCAATGTCTGCTTTGTAGCCCAAATTCTCCAGTTGCTTTAAGGTGACTTTCTGATTAACGACGTTATCTTCTACTAATAGAATTTTTAGCTTTGGCAGCGAGTGGGAACGATCGAATAAAGCACCGTTCTCAACGGTTGATGCACTACCGTCCCAGTTTTGAACGAGATGGGGTTGTTTGGGTTGCTTCTTCGATCGTGAGTTGCGTTTGATTTTCAGGTCGGCCTTCTGAATTGGTTGTTGCGACTCAACCGGTTCCAACGAAGAGAACGACGTCTGAACATGAAGCGGGAGCAAATCTTGAGCTTCTGGAACCACGGAGGTTTGGGCCAGGGTATTAATAATGCAATCCAGTAGACGAGATTGCTTGACTGGTTTGACCAGGTAGGCGGAAAAGCCCAACTTTAGCGCTCGTCTTGCGCTTCCCCGATGATTCAGGAGGTCATCATAATCAATCGGGTATCGGTCAGGAGGGGTCGGCTTTGATTTGGCTGCCTAACATTTCTCCATCAACGGCTGGCATTTGCATATCCAGAATTGCCAGGTCGTAGGGGCTTTTGCCAGAGCCTGTTCCCGCAAATGGTCTAGCGCGATCGCGGCATTCTCTGCTTCATCAACGTGGATTCCCAGGAGGTAACCTGATAGCGCAAAATTTTGCGGTTGGTGGCATTGTCATCTACCACTAACACCTTCAGACCATTCAGGGTATCTGTGATGAGCGCAAGCGGAGCGTCTGGAGAATCACTTGGCACCTGCTTATCGAAGGTGAGCGTAACCCAGAACCGAGAGCCTTGGTGTTGGGTGCTTTCGACACCAATTTCTCCTCCCATCAGTTCAACAAGCTGTTTGGAGATGGCTAATCCCAAACCAGTACCGCCATATTGACGGGTTGTGGAGGCGTCAATTTGGAAGAACGGTTTGAACAGTTTCCCTTGCGCCTCAGGTGGGATGCCAATTCCCGTGTCGGTGATCGAGAGAACGATTGTCGCAGTGGTTAACGTTTCGGATTTGAGCGCGGCTTGAATGACAACTTCTCCAGAACTTGTGAACTTAATGGCGTTGCTGATTAAATTTGTCAAAATTTGTCGTAATCGGCTAACGTCTCCTCTCAGTTGGGTCGGCAAATTCCTATAAACCAGAGTTGCCAGTTCTAACCCTTTTGCGTGGGCAGCGGGGGCGAGTAAATCGGCGACTTCCTCAATGCAGGTATTTAGATTGAAGTCGAGAATTTCCAATTCCATCTCCCCTGCTTCCAGCTTGGAGAAATCCAAAATCTGGTTGATCAGGGTGAGTAGGGTTTCCCCACTGGTATGAATGGTCTGAACAAAATCCCGTTGTTCAGGATTCAGATCCGTGTCCATCAGCAGACCCGTCATTCCCAGAACAGCGTTCATTGGGGTGCGAATTTCATGACTCATCGTAGCCAGGAAAACACTTTTCATCTGGGATCCCTGTTCAGCTTCTCTACGAGCCTGTTCGAGGGCGAGGTTATGCTGTGTTAGCTGTTCTCGCTGCTGGGTTTCTCGCTCAAGCAGATGGGCCTGGGCGATCGCGATTCCAACCTGGTCTGCAAGCTGTACCAGGAAATCAATTTCGAAGGAACGCCAATGCCTTGGACCAGAACATTGATGGGCCATTAGCAGTCCCCAAAGCTGAGGTCTACCCGTTGCCCCGCGCCCCTGAATGATGGGTACAACCAACCCAGCCTGGACCTGAAACTGGGCCAACATTTTGCGGTGGCAAGGAGTCAGTTTTGCCTGGGAAATATCGTCGATTGCCTGGGTCCTACCCCGGTAGTACTGTTCCCAAAGTCCTTCTTTGAAGCAGGTATCCTGAATTTCAACTCCCAATGCGGGCGTCCAGTTGGAATCGACGGACTCTACTACGACAGTGCCATCCCATTCTGGTTTGAAGCGGTAGATCATAACCCGATCGGCTTCAAGGAACTGACGAACCTCCGCAACTGTGGTAGCGAGAATTTCTTCTAAATTTAGGGATTGGCGAATCCGCAGGGCGATCGCTGTTAGGAGATAGGCGCGGTAGTTCTGGCTCCGCAATTCTTCCTCCGCTCGTCGGCGCTCGGTTACATCTCGAACGATGATCAACACCTCATCTTCGCCGGAGATCACGATGCGAGATTCTTCATAACGCAACTGATCGTTAATCAGAATCTGGTATTCACAAAATTGAGTTTCGCCTGTCTCCAGTGCCCTTTGAATGTGATAAGCCCGCTGTAAAGCTAGTTCGGGGGAACGGTGTTTGCCTGCTGTTTTCCGATTAGTTCCTCAGGAGGTAGAAGGGTATCGAAATCTTTGGCCGGTTTGACATCCAGGTAGGTACCATCCCGTCTAATTCGTAACATGAGATCGGGAATGGCATTTACCAGGGCGCGGTTCCTGAACTCACTTTTTTGCAGAGCTTCCTCGGTTTGCTTGCGCTCACTGATGTCACTGAAGGTGCAAATAACTTGGCGAACGCTGCCATCGGGAGCAAATTGAGGATCGGCATTTGCGAGAATCCAAACCAAATCGTTGGAGCGAGGACGGTAAACGCCCATCACAACGTTGTGGACTGGTTGCCGGGTCGCGATCGCCATTGGCACGGGGTGCGTGTGCCCAGGAAAGGGAGAACCATCCTCATGGATCACGTTCCAGCTTGGGTCGAAGGAGGTTTTTCCCAATAGTTGGTCTTTATCCAAACCGAGCAGGTCTAGCGCAGTCTGGTTGCATAACAAAATTTCTGTTTCTGGGCCTTGTAGAACCACTCCTACCTGGAGTTTTTGAATCAAGTCCTGAAGGGTTTCTTTGCTCGTTTGAAGGGCTTCCTCGGTTTGATGAAATTCCAGTTTTTCGCCAACTAATGCTTTCAGGTTTTGCCGCAGTTCTAATTGGCTTACTACCTGACGGCTGAGGCTTTGCAGAGCTTCTATCTGATGAGACCCCAGTTGGTGGGCTTCCCGATCAGCGACACAAATGACACCGATCGCCATCCCGTTGGTATTGATCAAGGGAACGCCCGCACAAAACTGAATGGACGTATCTTCAGGAATAATTGAATGCGCCCCTTCCTGAGTCAGGCTGGAGTTGGGCATGACCAACACCTCAGTCTGGCTCAGACATTGCCTGCAAAAATCGGTGTAGTGGGCTATTTCTGACGAATTTACCCCCACACTGGCTTGAATAGGGGAGCGATCGTCATTTTTAGCCAAATAAACGCGATCGTAGACTCACATATGAATGTTGCTAACTGGACAAGATCATGAAAGATAGTGTCTGTACCAGGATTGGAAACCTGATAATGCCTTACTATATTCTTTCTGTTTGACTGCTTGTCAGGCTGTGGCAACTTCATAAATTAATCACCCAGACACCAGGAAACTAGCAGAAACACTGGTACTAACCATAGCCAACTTGGTGGGCTGATCGTTTCCAATAGAAAGGTGGGCAGAAACAACGCCCCAATAATTAGGTAGCTGATTGCTATCAGAATGACCAGGACTGCAAACGGCATGGTGAAAACCTGGAGTTGACCTGCACAAACAACCATACTTTAGCAAGCCAATAAGATCGGTGAATTCTACAGAGTTGCTTCAGAACAGGAACTTTAACTCTTTTGCTATGGTCAATTTGCGGATGGTTCAAGAAAATACACATAGACGGCTGGAAAACTATCGGCAGATAGATCTTGTCTACAATTTCGCTAGTTTTTGAAACTAGGAACCCCTCCTAGCTCGTCTACACGATCAGGGTGAACTGTTTGAACAGGAGAATAGCATGGGTCGGCTTACGGTAACAGATTTGATGAATCGGCTGAGATGGAAAAACTGGTTATTTTGGAGTCTCATTCTAGCTGTCTATCCGGCTTCTGCCCAGAATGCCAACTTTGGTACCTTAACGCTCACGTCCGATAGAGCAATTGGTTCTATAAGTGGAACGACGGGAGGTTCCACATCCCTTCCCGCGATCGTTAGCAGCACTGACCTTCACAGTAACCCTTGCTTGGGATTTGGGGATCCTACGCCTGACCATATTTTAGTATTGCAGAATAATTTTCCAAAATTAAAACTCCAGGTTAGCGGTGGACCGGACACAACGCTTGTGGTTCAAGGTTCTGATGGCAGCGTTCGCTGTGGAGACAACATTGGCTCTAGACGGGATGCCAACATGGTTGACACTAACTGGAGTGCTGGCAGCTACAGGGTTTGGGTTGGTACAGCAACCCCAGGTGTACGCCGAAACTACACTTTAACTGTGCGTCAAATGAAATGAGGATGTCAGGGAAAACTGCTTAAGCATTCAAATACAAACGCTAATATAGATGTTGGTGAATTTGTCAGAGAACCCCTGTGTTATCTACTCTTGTTGCTGACTTTCGCATCATCTTTGAGCGCGACCCTGCTGCCCGTAACTGGTTAGAAGTTCTTTTCTGCTATCCAGGGCTGCAGGCACTCCTGTTTCACCGCTTTGCTCATTGGCTATATATTTTGGGTATTCCGTTTATTCCTCGGTTGATTTCCCACGTTGCTCGCTTTTGACGGGGATTGAAATTCATCCGGGGGCATGAATTGGGCAGGCTGTTTTTATTGACCACGGAATGGGTGTTGTTATCGGTGAGACAGCGATCGTTGGAGATTACGTTCTGATTTATCAGGGCGTAACTCTAGGGGGTACCGGAAAGGAAAGCGGTAAACGCCATCCGACGCTAGGCGAGAATGTGGTGGTTGGAGCGGGTGCCAAGGTGTTGGGCAATATCCTGATTGGCAATAACGTTCGAATTGGGGCTGGCTCGGTTGTTCTACGGGATGTGCCATCAGATTGCACTGTTGTGGGTGTGCCAGGACGGATCGTTTATCGATCGGGAGAGCGGGTAGATCCGTTGGAACATGGACGATTGCCCGATTCTGAAGCTCAGGTTATTCGCGCTCTGGTTGATCGTATTGAGTCCCTTGAACAGCAACTGCAAATTCTTCAGACAAGACAATCTCTCAAGGATTCCTTTTCAATTGTTCCAGCCGCGATCGACTCTTCGGATGGAAACTCGGCTTTGTTTAATCAATCCGACCCAGAAACGCAGGCGGCTGAGCACACTCGCCTTTGCCGTTTGCGAGACAAGGTGATTGAAGAGTTTTTGGACGGTTCAGGAATCTAAAGGGAGTCCTTTAATTAGGGGTTTACCTCCTCAACTGACCAGATTTCGTCCTTTCTCATGTACAACCAGCGGTTTTGTGGGTTTCCTCTGAGTTCAAGATGATCCACTTCTGTGGGGCCGAGTAGCAGTAGACAAAAATTGGGCAACGGAATGTTGGGGTCGGGAGATGGTACGTTGAACGCTTCGTCGCTAGCTCGGGTATTACCGGGGTATGCCCAAGCAAATTGGGTACGGGCAGCATCGGAGAGTTCACGCCATGCTAGATCTCTGGCACGTTGCAGGGTTGAGTCTGGGGAATTTTCTTTAATCAGAAACAATGTCCCTGCAATCCGAAATTGCTCGCGGGTTTTGGGAAATACCAACAGGCTTCTCCCCAGCTAAATTGGCTAACCTGTTCGGCTTTTTCGCTGCGAGCATCTGTCACAAATTTGAGCTGATCAGAACCATCCAGAAATCCTCGAAACACAACAGTTCGATTGGCAGGGCGACCATTTGCCCGCACGGTTGCTAGCTGTAGATAACGGGCGTAAGGAAGAGACCGATTGCGGTGCAAGGCACGGGCAAGGGGCGATCGCCAGGGAGGAAGAGTCATTTGTTGGAGGGATAAGGGCAGAGGGATGGGAACGAAATAGATGCTGATAGATGACAGCAACGCATAACACTACAAGAGATAGCTACGAACAGATGTACAAAGCATTTTCAGTGGCTGTTCTGTCCCTACCACCTATCACCTACCACCTGTCATCAACCTGTCACCTGCTGAAGCTATTCCTCCATCCAAAGGGGAACGTAGCAGCGGGCATCTCGCAGGCTGTCATCAAACTGCTGATACTGGGGTTCGTAGTTGGCGACTAACTTCCAAAATTTGGAGGAATGGTTGAGATGGACTGTGTGGCAAAGTTCATGGATGAGAACATAGCGCACTAGCTGGCTCGGCAGAAATAGGAGTTTACAGTTGATGCTGATTGTCTTCGAGTTAGAACAGCTTCCCCAACGGGTTTTCTGTCGGCGTACTAATGTTTGTCCAAAGGGAAGATCAAGTTCTTTGCTTACACTCTTTAGCCAGGGGACCAGGTGTATTAGGGCTTTACGGGTAATCCAGCGCTGTAGGGCAACCTTGCACGTATCCTGGTTAGCCGTATTCCCAAACAGGGTAAGTTTGAAACTGGGCTGCTCAGAAACTCTAACGCCAGGGATTTGGGTGGTTTGATATTCAACCTGCCAGGTTTCGGCGATCGCGCGAAGGTCAATTTGTTTTGGCAAATCTCGGGATGTTTCTACACCAGTAAGCGTTTGTCTATGCTGCATTCGCTGGGTGACTCGATCGATCCAAGATTGCTTTCGTTGAACAATTTCGGGAATATCTTTTGGTCAAAACCGGGGGAACAATAATTTCTAGGCTACCTGTTACAGAAATCTTGAGGGAGACATGTTTTGCCCGAGAGCTTTCCCGGACTGTATATTCTGGCAACATCACAATTCACTAACTCGCTCTGGAAAAAATTGTCACTGGGTAGGTTAACTCAAGGTAATTTTCTTCAAGGCTCAGCTTGTGTTCAAAGAATATTCCTGCCATCATCCCACCTGACTTCCCTATTAATGCACTGAACAGCAATAATTGGGCAAAACCCTTAGACTTAAAACGAAATCTAACCATTACGCTGAGCACCATGGTTCTCACTCAGCCTCTTACCCAACGTCAACTCAAAACGTCACCATGCGTCCGGCGATCGTCGAGGATGTAGATTGGGCAGTTCCGCTACTGTTTGCCACTGGCCCTGCATTATTCAGCTACGTCTTTGCATCCCCCGAACCAATCGAAAGATATACTTCGGCAAGCGTTTATTCGTCCACAGCATGCCTTTAGCTATGAGCATACACAAGTTGTTGAGGTATCGTCTCGACCAGCAGGGTTAATTATTGGTTATTCCGGCTCTGTGAAGCGTCAGGCCGACGAAAAATGCAGCCGATCATGGCCCGCATTCTACCCTTACGAAAGCTGCCTAAGATCCTGGTTAATCTAGCAGATCTTACCCGCATTAAGCAGGATGTTGACCCTAAAGACTACTACATCCTAGGTCTGAGCATTTTGCCGGAATTTCGTGGGATGGGTTTGGGTACTTACCTACTGCAACAAACCGAAATCCAGTCTCGGTCTTATGACTGTCGCGCTATTTGCCTGGATGTGACTTACACCAACACGTCTGCTAAAGCGCTTTTTGAACGAATGGGGTATCAGGTCGTTTGTAGTAAAAGCACCCTCCGGTTTGAGCAGGTAACTCGGGCAGGTGGAATTCACCGAATGATGAAAAACTTAACGTAGCCTCAAACCACGCAGAACGTTGCTGATAATCCGTGTTTTCGGCTTCACAGAGTTTAGTTGAAGCGGACCAAAAATGATTGAGTAAAACGCTTTTTAGCCTTAAAGGCTTGCTATTAGTTGGTTTCTAGCGATCGATGGTGGTTGGAATCAAATTTCCAGCGTCTATTAAGTCTCGTAACCTTTACATTTCGGGATAAAGTTCAATTGCTTGAACATCCGTATTTAACCTGCATAGTCAGTGCTTACTGATGCAGGAAACAAGGCAGACTTAGAATCCGAGAAATATGGTAGGAATTGATAAGAAGAATGAAGTACAAATTGCTACGTGGTTTATGTTGCATTCTGTAAAAGTTGGATAGAAGCTTTCTACACAAATTCAAAAGCTGAAACTTCGAGTCTATCAGGTATTTGAGCCAAGCTGTCTAATTCTGTGATTAACAATTCTTCGCATCTCCTCACGGCACAACAGGATAAAGCAAACAAATAATCACCAGAAACTGTAAATTTATCCAACAAAGGTTCATCTTCTCTAAGTGGTTTCCCTATACTATGAAACTATCCCGATCCCATATTTGGGGATCGCTAGAAAGCATTCTGTTTAACTCAATTATTTAACCAAAATGGAGGCAGAGGCATGGCATTATCTCAGAGCCAGAGCTTTAGGAGATTCTATTACTTAGTAATGCTCAAAAGCTTTTTAATTTGGGTGTTTACGTTGGCGGTTTGCTTACTAGTGATAGGTTTTCCCTGGTTATTCTAATGGTTACGATCGGTTCTTTACTTGCAGTTGTTTTGCAATCAGTTCTACCAGTAAGTGCTGTTCTAGTGGTTGCAGGTGGCATGCTTGGATTTAATCTTTTAGCAGTAATGCTAGGCGCAGCAGCCCTCACATTAAGAGGTGTGCATCCTCAAGAGGTAAGCTGGCTCCGGTGGCTACACGGGGACGATGACCCCCGCCACACATCTGTTTATGCTTCATGCCCATTAACTTGTGAGATCAGACGATAAATTGACTTCCCCTTTCATAAAAAATTTGAACCCGGCCAAAGGTCGGGTTTTTGGTACAAAAAGTTTATGGTTGCAAGAGAAGGGAGATGTAAAGAATGAAGGCTAAAAGCAGAATTAAGAGGATGTCTGAAAAGAGGCAAATCAGTCAGCAACGGATAGAAAACGGATGAATCGGATGGTAATTTCAAGCTAAAACTGTCAACTATCCGCTCTACCCGTTACTAATCCGCTGCTAATCATACTTCTCAGATATCCTCTAAGAGTTGAGGACTAAGAATTGAGAATTAGGACGCTTTCATTTTCAATTCCTAATTCTCAATTTATCATTGCCTATCGCCTATCACCCATCGCCCATCACCCATCGCCCACTCTCAGTCTCCTGTTAGGATAGGGAAGGCTTTTTTAAGCCCTGTCCACTTGTTCTGCCCCCTTCTATCTCAATGCAGCAGCGACCTATCCCGGTCAATATCATTTTGGGAACCCGACCGGAGGCAATTAAGTTAGCTCCGGTGATCCAACGGTTTAAAGCATCCCCAATCTTTGATACCCACGTTATTTTGACGGGTCAGCATCGAGAGATGGTTGATCAGGTGATGCAGTTGTTTGACCTGACTGCGGACCAGGATCTCGCTATCATGCAGCCTAACCAGACATTAACGGATATTACCTGCTGGAGCCTGCGTGGATTGGAGGACCTGTTTCAAAAGCTCCAACCCCGGATGGTGCTGGTTCAGGGGATACAACGACTGCATTTGCGGCAACGCTGGCGGCGTTCTACCAAAAGATTCCCGTTGGTCATGTGGAAGCAGGACTGCGAACGGATGATCTTTACAACCCCTACCCGGAAGAAGCTAATCGACGGTTAATTTCCCAATTGACCCAACTGCATTTTGCGCCAACCTCCCTGGCCGTTGAGCACTTGCAACACTCTGGCGTTTTGGGTGAGATTCATCAAACGGGCAATACGGTCATTGATGCGTTGCTGACGGTTGCCGCTCGCAATCCACCCTGCGATATACCTGAACTGGACTGGGGCAGCTATCGCGTGATGCTGTCGACCGTTCATCGTCGGGAGAACTGGGGGCAACCGCTAGAAGATATTGCGCAGGGATTTTTGCGCGTTCTAGAAAAGTTTCCTGATACCGCTCTCCTGCTGCCGTTGCACCGAAACCCAACCGTTCGCGAACCGTTAAAGGCTGTTTTGGGCGAACATCCGCGAGCGTTTCTAACAGAACCTCTTGACTATACGGATCTAGTGGGAGCTATTCAGCGCTGCTATTTATTGTTAACGGATTCGGGTGGCTTGCAAGAGGAAGCGCCAAGTCTGGGTAAGCCTGTTCTGGTTTTGCGTGAAACAACGGAACGCCCGGAAGCAGTTACGGCGGGCACTGCAAAATTAGTGGGTACACACCCAGACCACATTCTAAGCAGCACAGCGGAACTCCTGAGTAATCCCGTTGCCTATCAGAAAATGGCAAACGCTGTAAACCCGTTTGGGGATGGCTACGCCAGCGATCGTATCTTGCAAATCGTTGAGAACTACTTTAATGAATAGATTGGAGGCTGTTAGCTTTCAGCTAGGTTGTCATTCAGATCGTGCTATCAATGGCGTTAGCTACTGGCCATCTTCAGGTAAGTCTGGTCGAGGGCGGTTCGCCTGGTCCAGCAAATTCTGTTTGGATTCTTTAAGTTGGTTCCACAGCTGTTTGATTTCCTTATAAGCTTCCCCAGGAGGAATCTTTCCGCCTGTCTCCAAACCACAAATAATGGAAACTCGTTGGGCAAATTCTTGCAGGTTGGCGTTGAATGCTAGATGTTCTGGTGTGAACTCTCCCCGATACGTTCCAACGGGGTAGAAGAACTTTTCTTTGCTTTTATCTGCACTATCAGCCACAAAGATTCTCCTAACAACGGCAATTAATTTAGAAATTCTTTCTCCAACCCATTTGATCTTAATCATCAGGGGAATCTTCTGCCAGTCCTACAGCAAAATTTAGTGGCCCTAAAAGGTCATGATGCGCGACATTAGCCGCCACCGTTAATAGCTTCAAAATCCTTACCACTTTGGCACCACCAGACTTTTAGTGGAGACTGGGTGTAGAGTAATGGCTGAGCACTTCCTGCCCCCACCGAACCAACTGTTCGGAACCTTCCATCATCAGTAGATAACGTCCCTGGTTGAGATGATGGCGATAGATACTGGCTGTGCTACCCTCACCTACAAACCCGAATAGCGCCCCCATTGCTCCGCCACAGATTCCGCAGATTCCACCCATCGACAAAATCAAAATCAGCACGGTGCTTGGCTCGATTTTATTTACTAGAGAAATCCCCAGACAAACCGCGGAACCAACAATGGAAGAAATTAAAGCGTAGCTTCGAGCTTTTCTTACGGCAATTTGGGTTGGCTGCATTAACCCGACACGATCGGGATTGCTATAGCCTTCACCCACGATCGCCAGATGCTCTGGCGAAATTCCGTGATAGTGAAGGAGACGGTAAGCCTGGAATGCAGCGGCTTCATTAGCAAGTACCATGACAGCAAGATGGCTCTGGCGACGCCTGAAGCTGGCTCTTCGCAGGAATCGGGAAATCTTCACAGACTTTAGCGGGTGTGAGGAATGGGTGAATTCTGTCTGCATTCTAACTCCTGTTTCCAGGGTGCAGAATCAGATTTTTCGCGCAATTAATCAATTCTTCAGAAGCGGGGAGATTAAGGAGGTAAAGGGGTGAGGAGAGTTTAGGAGAAAACGTGAATAGCAGGATTCACTGCCAGAGTTTGGCACAATCCGATAACGTAGAAGTACACGACTTATTTATGGATTGTATCTATGCCTCCGCGTTGGCCTCGCAAACCCGATCGCAATGATCCTGATTATCGTCGCTTGGATGATCGGATGAATTTTGCTATGCACGTAGCACTTTTTGCGGTCGTAAATTCTGGGCTTTGGTTTTTAGAGTTCTGGGAGACACATCAGATTTGGGAATTCCCGGAGGACCGTCCTGGACACCCTGGCTTACAACGGCTTGGGCGGGAGTTCTGTTTGCCCATGCCGTTTTCATTTTTGCAATCGCTAAGTATGAGAAACTGGGGGCCGGACCTGTAACTGAACCGGGAGTTGGATTTCAACCGAAAACTGAGAAAAATCTGTTAAATCCGTCAAATAAAAATTTTAAGAGGGTTACTGCAATGGCAAATATCAGTTCGAGTGAGGCGATCGAATCCCTTGCCGCTGAAATTGGTGAAAACGTTTACATTGATGTAGCGAAATGGCATCTCTACCTGTCGGATGCTCACCTTCATACGGTACTGGCAGAAAAGCTGTATCCCATGCTGACCTCAAAGTCCCTTAAAGAGGATGACGTACTGAACGTCATTCAAAACATCCCCGTTAAGCTTGGTGGCGGTAAGCGTGAAGTTCCGCTGAGTGACCTGATTCCAATGCAGTGCCAGGTGAATTTGATGGATTTGCTCGAAGAGTTTCAGCGGAAGCTGTAGAAGGTGATAGGTACTAGGGGCAGGGGCCAGGGGTCAAGGGTGAGGAATTAGGAATTGAGAATTAAGGAAACGGAGGAGACTTGCGATTCAAAGCTTTAACCCTAGAACTCCTAACCTCTAATTCTTAATTTCCCCTTTCTTCCCTACTACCTGACACCTGACACCTGATACCTGATACCTGATACCTGATACCTACCTTCTACCAAATCGTTGACGCAGGCGGTTGATTAATAAATCGACTTCTGGAAGGTGAAGTTGGGTGGCAAACAGGGCGAAGAGAATAAAGCCGACGGAGCCAGCAATAAGAATCTGTACTAATTGAATGAGTAATCCTTCGGTGCCGAGGAAGTGTTGAGTTGCCAAAAGGGTGCCCCAACAGGCGAGGCCCGCGATCGCGCTGCCTAAGGCAAGCCCTAGCGTTGGCATTCCCCATTCCCGCAGAGGTAAACCGTTTAGCTTACGGTTCAGAATCCACAGAAGCATCACCATTGAGATGAGATTGACGCAGACGGTTGCCAGAATCAGGCCGGGTGCTCCCAGTGGCTTTACAAGCAGAAAATCCAGAACTGCATTTAGAAAAATATTAATGATGCTGATGCGGAATGGGGTATCTCCGTCGCCCAAACCGTAGAAAACACGCACCAAAACGTCGCGCCCTAAATAAACAAACATTCCAGCGGAGTAGGCAATCAGTACGGACGCTGTCAGGTAGGAATCTTCGAGCTTGAAGGCATAGCGTTCGTAGACGACTCGCGAGATGGGGAGAGCCAGAGCAATCATCAGAGCACTTAACGGCAGCATAGTGACGGCTGTCATCAGAAGCCCCTGACGAATTCGCTGCTTGAGTTCTGACCAGTTCTCCGGATCCGCTAATCGGGCGAAGATGGGCATCAACGGCACTAGTATGACATTTGACAGGATGCCTAGCGGGGTCTGAACCAGCAGTCCGGCATAGCCCATTGCAGAAACGGCAGCGGCAGCATTGGGGATGAAGGATGCAAAAACAGGTCAGTCCAAACGTTGATTTGCATCATGCCGGAGGAAAAGGTGGCAGGCCCCATGATTTTGATGACTTCCTGCACTTCTGGCTGGCGAAAATTGAAACGAGGGCGCAGGCTGCCCAAGCCCGATCGCCACTGGACCGGAAGCTGAACCAGCCATTGCAAAACGCCTCCCGCCACCGTTGACCAGGCTAAAACGGCTCCTCCCAGAATTGCATATTGAGGTAGTTCGATGCTTTTGCCCAGATAAAGCGCCAGTCCTCCCAACCCGATCAACATCGTTACGCTGGAAAACAGGGGGCTAATGGAGGGCAACCAGTATTGATCAGCCGCGTTAAGGGTGCCAAACCCAATGCCAATTAGCCCTGACAGCACGGCCATCGGTGCCATAATTTTGAATTGCTGAATCGCAATATCTTTGGTCTGCTGTAGGGTCTGGTACGTGGCCGGATCCATTCCTTGCGCTTGTGCTTGTTGGGGCGTTATGAAAAGTCCGGGGCAACCAGGTGCATTAGAGGGTCGGCAAAATGATCAGCCCTACCGTCACCAGCAGCAAAATGCCGACGACTAACGTGGTAATGGTTTCCACGATCGGGGCAACTTCTTCCCGCTTGCGCTTTGCCAACACGCTGACGATCGCGCTGTGAAAGGGACCATTAATTCCGCCCAGCAGCACAAACAGAAAGCCGGGAATTACATAGGCAAAGTTATAGGCTCCAAAGGCAGGGCCTACCCCAAAGGCCGCCGCGATCGCTTGCTGGCGAACTAAACCGAAGAGTTTACTAATGAGCGTGGCGATCGCCACAATTCCGGCAATCCCCATGAGGGAACGAGCAGTTTTTTTGGAGTCAGTCACGCTGCCTGTCTGTTGTTAAAGAACCTTACCTATTTAATCGTGAATCAGACCGCATACTCACGGATTTATATAGCGATCCTATCTGGATTGTAAGCAGGGATTCCATTGGAATCCTTGCTTACAAAACCTCCCAATCTCACAACTGATTTAGGACTGCTGTGTAGGAAACAGGATGGCTGGAGAGTTACCCAGTTACTATTAACAAGGTCCATCAGCAACAGAAAGGCATGACGACTCAATCTGCAATCCCTAAAGTGATACTGGATACGGACCCCGGTGGTGACGATATTTTTGCGCTGTTCTGGCTGCAAAGTCTTGCAAAGCAGGGATTTGTGGAGATTGTGGCTGTCACAACGGCGGAGGGTAATGTCTCTGCTAAAAGACGTTTTCCAGCGCGTGTCAGGTTTTGGCGCTCGGCGGGTTTGATTCCGTTGAGGTCGGGCGTGGCGTTCCTGTGGCCGGAAAAGCAGGGGAAGATGCGGCTCATATTCATGGGGCTGATGGTATGGGAAACCTTTCCACAACGCTTCCTGCGGCAGCTAATGACTATGACACTGCCCGCTTTTCGGACGACATCATCATTGAAACGCTTAATGCCGCACCGGATGAGATTACGCTTGTGGCGATCGCGCCGCTCACGAACCTGGCATCGGCTGAGAAAAAATGCCCTGGCATTCTCAAGAAAGCGAAAGAGCTTGTGATTATGGGAGGTGCTTTTCACTGTCCGGGAAATGTTACGCCTCACGCAGAATTCAATATCTGGTATAACCCGGATGCGGCTGCGATCGTCTTCAACAGTCGAGATGATAGTGTTGTAATTCCCTGGATGTCACCAGGCACCTGATTTTTATACGGGCAATGGCTCAAGCTGTGAGTCAGAAAAATCCAGGAATTGAGGTGGCAAAATTTCTTTCCGCGCTTTGTGAATTCATGATAGGAACGGCGTTAGGCTACCGCGAAACGGGTAGTTTAAACGGTTTTCTGGTTCATGATGCTGCGACGCTAGCCTATTTGTTTTACCCGGAGGTTCTAAAACTCCAACGAGCCAATGTCAGTGTTGAGACGAGGGGTGAATGGACTCTTGGACAAACGCTAATTGATAACCGCCCTCGAGCAAAAACAAGAGCAAACGCCTGGGTTGCGTCGGAGGTTGAAGAAACTTCGTTTTTCACCAATTTGGTTGAGGATTTAAAGTGGCTGATTAACTCGTTCAACGCTTTTTGAAGCTGAGTCAAAGGAATCGCGATCGATTCATCGAAAACGTATTGTTCTGAAACTTTTTGCTAACTTCACCGCTAAGTTATTCATCTTCGCCCTCAGAACTTCTAAGAAACAAGACACTGAAGTTAACTCAAATAAAGGATTGTGTCTGAAGGAGTTAACGATGAACACTACAATACCAACTCGACAATCATTCGATATAGATAGACTTCAAGATCCCAAAACAACAATTGAAAAACCATCTTCTAACGCTTCTGGTTATGCATTAGCAACTGGAGCGATCGAAGTAAAACGTCTGGATATTTTGAACCAGTTATATGGATCTGAAACTGAAAAATGGTTGATGGAGGCGGGTTTAAGTGTAGGAATGCGGGTTGCTGATATTGGTTGCGGTAGCGGCAACATTACCCGTTGGCTTGCTGAACAAGTTGGAGAAACCGGTTCAGTTGTTGGGCTGGATGCAAGCTCTGCACAAATTGAGCAAGCCCTCAATCTGACAAATGAAACCAATCTAAACAACATTATGTTTCGGGTTGGAGACATTTACAAACCAGGGTTGCCGCCGCACAGTTTCGATCTGGTTTACTGTCGCTTAGTGTTAATGCATTTGACACGTCCTCTTGATGGCCTGCGCCAATTGAAAGCGCTGCTTAAACCAGGAGGAAGGCTTGTTTGCGAAGAGATGAATATTTCCTACATGATGTGTGAACCTGATTCAGATGTCTTTAATCGTATGCGAAGCGCCCTGAAGGGCAGGATAGGATAGGGGGTGAACCTAAAGAAGTTTTGAGCGGATGTCAGTGAGTATGACAATGCATACCTGTCCAAGTTGAGAGTCACAAGAGATTAGTTGCAATGGTCAAACTCGTCATGGCAAACAAAATGACAAATGTCGCGACTGTGGTCGTCAGTTTGTGCTCGATCCAACATGGAAAGCCATGACCCCACGACAATCTGGTGCGCGATACGGTCAGCCGTTTGATGGGGATTTCAACCTCAACGAATCTACCGGAGGCTGTGCGTAAACTTTCCAATGAGATTGAGGCGATCGCCACTGCGTTGGATGCGTTGCGATACGAATCTACAGTAATGGGCGATTTTTCTCGTCGTCTGGTGCAATGGCTAACGCCGCTGCGGGCAGCATCGTCGTACGCGATACGATTAGCGGCAAATGTGACCAGTGGACCGTTAATTAATGACCCTAATTTGCGAAATATCTTGACATTAGCCCAATCCCGCGTTGCTACCAATGTCGATGCAATGCTGGACGCCCTCAGGGATAAAAAGCGACCGCAGATTGAAGATATGGAAGATGTTCACGATCGCCTCCGACACGCGATCTATTTGCAAGCGGTACTGGCTGTGGACTCAGACGCAAAAACGCTTCAGTTTGTAAACTCAATTTATTATCTGTTTCGCTTGAATGCCTGTTTGGTTAACATGGCCGTCAATTTGGGCGGTAAAGGGGTCGCTACTTCTGCACCAAATCGTGACCAAACGGCCACAGGGCAAGGGTCAACAGCTTAAAGTGCTGTTTGGCAAAGGGAAGTCCCACGATCGTAATTGCCAGCAATGCGCCCCACAGCAAATGGGATAGCGCAATTCCCCAACCAAACAGCACAATCCAAATAATGTTGAGAATAAAAGCGAGTGTGGTGTCAGCGCTGGAATTTCGGACAACATCCTTGCCAAAGGGGTGAAGGTGGCAATTCAATTTTGATCGCCTCAATGCCAAACGGAATGCCAACAATGGTCATGCAGGTTCCGATGCCACCAATGATGTATCCGATTCCGCCCATCAATCCACCGAAAATAAGCCAGATGATGTTTCCCAGTAAGCTCAACGTGACCTCCTTTTGTCAGTTTTAGTACCAAGTCGCTTTCTAAAGCGTAACAATCAAAATCCGCTAAATTTACTCAGCACTCAGCACTCAGCACTAACTCCAAAATTACGTTTCGGATTGCAACTTGGTATAGGGCACAGCTTAGAGCAGTTGCGCGACGTTTTCATAGAGATCAGAGATGGGGCAAGAAACCCCAATGCTGGTTAGTTCGATCGCGTCTCCTGCACGATAAATGGTGGGAACCCAGATTTTATTAGCTATGCGCTTCCAGCGCTCGGCAAGACGTTGGTTCTGGTGGACAAGTAGATATTCTTCGAATTCAGGAATCGTTTTGTAATCGGCAAATTTATCTCCTCGATCGAAGGCATCGGTTGAATCAGACAGCACTTCGATCAGCAGTTTGGGGTGGAGGATGAAGTCTTCCTCAGAGTTTTTGTCGGTTTCGTCGCAGGTAATTGCCAGGTCAGGATAGTAGAATAGGCGCGAACCAGGTAACCGCACCTTCATATCGGTGGCGTAGGAAAGGCAACCAGTGCCGCGCAGGTGGTTAAGAATAAGTGCAGAAAGGTTCCCTGTGATGATGACATGAGCTTTGCTTGCGCCTGCCATTGCAACGATTTGCCCATCCAGATACTCATGCTTGATGGGGCTGATGCGCTCAATCTCCAGGTATTCTTCGGGAGTGAAATAGGCGTGGCTCTTACTTGCAGTCATGAACGTTTCCTGGTCCGTCTCCTAAAGACTAACGATTTTTGAGGGTAGCCATTTCAATAGTAATGAGATCGCCCCCATAGATAACCCTAATACGGTCGGCTTTAACACGGTTGTGGGGCAGGATTATGCTGCACCAGTCATTCTCTCGTCGAGCCAGTCGAACATTCCCTGATGAAATAAGGACCGCCCTTGCAGCTCACAATGATCCCCTGCGCCTTCGGCGGCAAGGAAGCGTACCAGAGTTTTGGGTGAGGAAAATCATGCCAAACGCCGATATAGTTCAGCGTTTTTCGCTAACACATAATCGGCTGCATTAACAAAATCACCTTTTGTAGATTTAGCCAATCTTCCAGGCTTGCCTTCAAAAGCACTTTAGTTGCAATGCCATGCACTCTTGCTAAATTCTGTAGCTTTTGGAATTGGCTGTCTGAGAGGTCAATTGTGATAGAAGCCACAGCGATCGCTCTCCTAGTGTTTCTGAGTCAAGTTTAACATTCACCCCTAAACGATAATTTCACTGTACCGTCCCAGTCCAAAAACGAAGCCAGTTAACGGTTCAAATCAGCGGCGGCAGACAACCTCGACATCCACCAATATCTCTCACCCGTCCGCACCAATGCATTATGGGGGACGAGAGTGAAATTGAGGAGTACACTCAACTTCAGAACTCGGAGGAGGCGAGTGACGACTTTGCAACGCGGTGACATCCGATGTCTATAACAATATCTCACGCACTCGCTTCTTGTCCCTGCTTCAACTAACGAACTCTCAGGGCTTGGTGTTAACGAACCTTGCCCTAATCCTTTCGACTGAAGTTGGGGGAATTCGAGCTTCATCTAAACCAACTGCCACTTCCGGGTGTGAGTATGAAGAAGTCTATATCGTCAGGCATTAAAACAACTGCATCTCCTTACGCTGCTTACATGGGCATTGATTGGGCTGACCAAAAGCACGATATTTGTCTGTATGACCCAAGCACCCAGGAGTTTGAATTCTCCGTCATTAGCTCCCAACCAGAAGCAATCGCTGCCTGGGTAGACGGGTTAAGGAAGCGATTCAAGGAAGCAATGATCGCGATTTGCACTGAACAAAAGCGAGGACCCCTAATTTATGCGTTGTGTAAGTACAAATTTTTAGTCCTTTACCCCATTAATGCTCAAACGGTTGCCAAGTACCGACAAGCGTTCACTTCCTCTCGGGCGAAATCAGACCCCATGGATGCTCAACTGTTAGTAGAATTGTTACTCAAGCACAACGACAAACTGCAAGCCTGGCAACCGAGCAGTGCTATTCTGCGTTCGCTTCAGCAGTTGGTCGAGAACCGACGGATGTTGGTGGCAGAGAAGGTACGTCTGACCAATCGTATCACCGCTGCCCTGAAAGGCTATTATCCTCAAGTGCTCAAATGGTTTGAGGACAAGGATACTCAAATATTTTGTGAGTTTTTGACTCGCTATCCCAGTCTCAAAAGTGCACAGTGTGCCCCAAACGAAGAGCTAGAGCAGTTTTCAAATCGCATCATGTGGTGCAGGCAAAGACGATTCAGCGTCGATTGGAGCAAATTCAACAGGGGGTTGCATTGACCGAGGATGCAGGCATTGTCGAACCGCTTCAACTCCTCGTTGCAGCTCTAATTGCCCAGTTGCGGGCGCTCTTACCCAGCATTACCACCTTCGATACGAAGATAGAAGAGTTGTTTGAATCCCACCCGGATGCCGGGTTGTTTGCTGCACTACCTGGAGCCGGACCGCATTTAGCGCCTAGACTTCTGGTTGCTTTTGGAGAGGACCGTGAACGGTTTCAAAGTGCTCAAGACCTATTGCGTTATAGCGGGATTGCTCCAGTTAAAGAGAGCAGTGGGCAGAAATCATGGGTGCATTGGCGCTGGAGTTGCCCCAAGTTCCTCAGACAAACGTTTGTGGAATGGGCGCTGCAAACTCGCAAACACTCGTTTTGGGCAGAAGCGTTTTACCAAATGCAACGAAAAAGGGCAAGACCCATCAAGGAGCAATCCGAGCTTTAGCCTTTAAGTGGATCCGTATCATATTCCGCTGCTGGCAAGACCGACAGCCCTACAATGAAGTCAAGTATTTGATGGCATTGAAGGGCAAAGGTTCACCATTAGTGCAAAACTTAGCACTCATCGAAGAGACGACGTAAGAGCTATAGAACACAACAGAAACCAATACTTCAATAAAATCAGAATTGAGGAATAGATGACCCAATTTTGATACGTTTATGCTGCATCTAGTTTAATGAAAAAGATTACAAGAAGAATCTAAAGAAAACAGTAATTCAACAGCTTTGAACCTAATTCTCTTGACTTCGTTGGAAACCAGGGCATATTGTTAGGCACCGAGACCGGACGATGAAAGTAGACAGACTTCCATCGCTTGAATCAAGCCATGCTCAATGGTGAAACGGTGACCGACGTGCTCATCGGCAAGCACGGCTCCAGCCAAATCGCGCACGACCTGATGCACCTCGACCAACACCTGCCCATCATCCTCCAGGTGAAAGGCAACTGGCTCAACCCGTCCATTAATCTCGCTCCACTGCTCCGTCCAGTAAGCGCGGACTTCTTCAGGTCCACGGACAAAACCACCTTTGAATGCTCTTGACCAATGCACATCGGGAGTCATGAGGGCGAGGGCGGCATCAATGTCACGCGCGTTGAAGGCTGCATACGCTGTGCGTAGCAGCTCGATTTCTGGTGCAGGTTGATTTGGCACAAGAGGTAGGTGGAGATGGGACAGTGTCAACTTGATATTGAACGAATTTTCTCCCTTCTATTGGGATGCTCGCTACTATCGCCTTTTGCGGACACCCCTACAATAGTCTTAGCCTCAACCTGCCGTCTCATCCAATTCTGCTAAAATTATCTTAATCCTGCTTGGGATGTGAAATCTTGCTTGGGTTAAAGCCCATCATGAATCATGCAACCTCCACACTTGATCTTACAAACCAACAGGAAGCAGCGCGAGTGCTTCCACAAACACCCCTAGTCGCTAGCTATCATACGGGATGGAAAGGGTTAACCTTCACCCACTACTGCCATCCTCCCCACAAAACGGTGGAGCATTGCCTTCTACAACATTCACTGGTAATCACAGACCCCAAAAGTTGCTTTCAGGCAGAGCGTCGTTTGGACAGCAAGTTTAAACACTACGCCCACGGCAACGGTCGCGTAGATGTTATCCCAGCATTTCTAGATCATTGGACAAACTGGGATCAAGAAGTCGAGTTTTCGGTGATCGCAATTTGTCCAACATTGCTGAATCAAACTACTCAGGAATTGATGCAGCGTGAAATAGAACTGATTCCACAGTTTTCGATCAATGATCCAGTAATCCAGCAATTAGCCCTCGCGCTCAAGACGGAAATCCAAACGGGTTGTATGTCTGGCAGGCTGTATGGCGAGTCATTGGGAACAGCGCTTGCCGCTCGTTTGGTGCAGAACTATGCAGTCAGCAAACCTTCGCTTGAATTCAAAGCCTACGGTTTACCTCAATCCCCGTTGGAGCGAGTCATTGATTACATGAAGGCGAATTTGACACAAGATTTATCGATTTTGGATTTGGCGACCCTGACCAGCATGAGCGAATCCCACTTTAGCCGATCTTTCAAGCAATCAGTGGGAATTACGCCCTATCAGTATTTGATGCAACAACGTGTGGAACGAGCCAAGCAATTACTGAAACAGCAAACAATTTCAATTAGCGACATTGCTCTAGACTGTGGCTTTGCAAATCAAACTCATCTAACAAAAGTCTTCCGTCAGATGACAGGGATGACACCTAAAGCTTATCAAAAGCGATGATCCAAAATGGATTTTGGAGTCGCAGATCTACGCACTGCACGATGTAAGCCTAACGGTTCCAATTACCGGAAATAGATCGCCTTCTTCACGACTAACTGCACTGCAATGTTACCGGTGCAGCGACTTGTTCGACTGCGTGATTACAATATCTTTATAATTTCCGAGTCTTGTATTTTAGGTCAAGAACCACCCAAATAAACCACCTGCAAGACAGATTGCTAGTAGACCACTACTTGCAAACAAAACCTCTATCATTTCCTTGATCAAGGAGCCTTTACATGGATCAGATTTGTAACGCATTGTGTATGCTTTTCTACCCGATGCATCAACCAACTCCATACGAAAATCCCTGTACTCCTGCCCCAACAAAGAATATCTATACATAAATTCCTCATCATTTTCTTCGTTGTTAGAACCTTGATAAACTATGAATTCTATATTCTGCCCGCCTGTGTACGTAATCCATAACTGTCGAATGTATAGACAAAGCGTACAAATTGCAGGAATAGTACAAATCATTAAGCTGTCTAACATAGATAGTTGTGAAGTCAAAAGTCTCTTTAACATTACGCATCCAAAAGGAATTATGATTTGAAGTACAAATGTAACTGCACCAAACGCAAAGCAGATTAGAGGAGAATTAAAAGGGCATCATACCTGCATATAAATCACGATATGCCTTGAGTTGCTTCTCATCAAGCTTGCCAGCTAGCACTGGGTTCTTACCAGCAAAAATGAGATTCACGATACCTTCACCAGTAGCATCTGGGTTGGTAGCTTCAGTTCTTCCAAGTTTCCTCAAACGTTCTTCTAGCACCACCGTTGCTGTGCGAACTGCCTTGTCCCAGGCTTTTGGATCATCTCCACCAGCACTCAACGAAAAACGGCACCTCTCCCATAGTTCAGGATCTAAATGCTTAACTTCAGTTAGAGGAATCAAATGAGGAATAGCAGACAAGTTGGGAGCACCAAAATTAGAGTCAACGGCTTCATAGGTTTTGCTGGTTAGAGCACACTTATACTGATATTGACGACTTCGGTCACATGATAAACAACCACTACTCTGCAAAGCGTCGAGAGTTGTCGTCTTTACTTCAGGGACATTCCCTGATAACCTACTAAACTTGTACCGTCAAAAGACCAAGCAAACCAAATTTCCTCCTCATTAAGCATCCCAGCAAGTACTTGCTCTACTAGCCACTGCAAAAGCTTTTCTGCGTTTTAGTTAAATTTAAAGTCTGCATATTGAGAGGTTGACATGAGTACAGATATTCTAGCAGTGGCGTTTTAAACAGGCATCACCTTCTTCTAAATTGCTTCTCTGATAACTTCAAAATGTTGCTCTCAAAACCATCCTCAGATGCTCTAAACGCTAGCAAAGAATCCCGAAATGCTGCTCTGACCGAAAGTTGAGAAGCATAAGTTCCGATTGAGCGGCGACCAACCAACTTGAACACTAGACGAAAGACTTTGCACGTCCGCTCCAATCAGGTTGTTGTGCCGCTGGCTACAGTTTATCAATGAGCTTGTCGTATTCTGCGTGAGTTCCAATCCAAAACCAAGAGATACCGCTTTCTACTTCGACACCTAAAGCGCGATAATCTAGTCCTGCTCGAACTGACCAGTACTTTTTACCGATCTTCTTGAAGTGCAATGATGGATGAGACGGATCATCTCTCAAAAGCTCATAGCACTGGTCTGCTGTCTCCTGCACGTTCTTGGGCAAATCGTCATAACACTTCCAAAATCTCCGGGTTGTGTAGTGCATCAGATTTCTCGACAATGACCCGCTTTGAACTCAGCGATCGCTTCTTCAGCCAAAGCCTCTAGTTTGCCATCTGCGATGTCCTGTTCTAGTTGCTCATCCCAACGCTGGTAATCTATGTCAAAGAACCACTGTCTGAGTCGCTGAAACTCGTCTGATGGGAGTGTAAGAATAGCGGCTTCGATTTGCTCAAGAGTTGACATAATAGGCTATAGTTTTTGATTTTCCTCACATTATAGCTCTGCCATAAGATCGGTTCTCCACTGATTTCAGGTGTTCTGATGTCCATTCCACCCACTGTGTATAAGTTTGAATTTCTGCTGGCGTATCCAAAACTTCAAATCGAGACTTCGGATCTGTCAGCAGATCTAAAACCAATTCTTCATATTCCTCCCGTGTAATTTCAAAAGGTTTCCAGGAACACCCTCCGCTCATTCCAGCATCGTATTGAACTTTTCCGTCTGGTAAAAATCCATCAGGAAAAAATTCGTTTGGCACACCATGTTTCAAAAAGTGACTCAAGATATGGAAAGGTGGAATAAACCTGTACAACACCTCAAGTAGTAAGTCTTTAAGCGTACCGTGCGTCCAGATTCCACCTGCACAATGCATTACATAACGTTTGAAACGCAACTCTCTCACTGAGCGATCGCCTCACCAACCATCTTCAAGAATCTTCCCAATCCACAACCGAAGCGGCACAACGACAAAAGTCAGCGGCGACAAATGAACTAGAACGAAACCCAGAATCTTCCAATCGCCGCTTCATCGACTTGTTAGACTGTGCCTCAACGAAGGAATTCTAAACTGCGATCGCGAATTCAGACATAGAACGGAAAGAGTAAAGTTAAGTATTAGCCATGCGCCCGCAATCCGTTAGCACTTCTTGAGAAAACAATCTTGCATGAGTCCGGATTTTGCGCCCTCTCTCGACAACCCCTAAGTGCTATCTGTTCAGCTTCCTCACGAGAACTACCTAATGCCCATCCAGTAGATGATTTGTCATCCGCCTTCGCTATAGCTCCATAAGTGTCCCCCTTGTACCAAGTAGCGATGCTACAGTCTGAAAATCCTAGGTTGGTACAAGCCTGTAAGGCAGCATTTTCAGCCTCAGCCTGAGTTTGAGATCCCCATGCAATTCCGTACTCTCCAGCACTATTAGAAACAGCAAATGCTGCAAATCTAGCATTTTGATCTGGCTTAGGAGCCGGGGTCGGAGTTGGTACAACCCCTTTGGCAAGAATTTGATCAACTTCGCGCCGTAGAGATAGACGTAGATCGTTCTGATTAGTAAAGCCAACACATTTAAGAGTGACTCTCAAAAAACCTTGAATGTCGGACGTTCTTTTTGAGAGCGAGGTATCGCCTCCAAAGTCAACTGTAGTGTAGCATTGCTTGTAACTGCTTGCTTTGAGAGAGATAGATATTGACTTGAAAGCTGCTCTAAACGTTGCCTTGCATCTATCTTAATCTTGTCGAGAATGGAAACCTTGCCACCGATATAATCAGTTAGTTCACGTTTGGTGCTCTCAATATCACTGCCTGTAATAAGGGTTGTACCAGCAGCGAGTTCATCGATTCGCTTGCTTGTTTTACCCCACGATCTTTGTTCAACAAATTCATAGCGAACAATTGCATATCCTGGATCGGCTGTGAAAGTAGATTGTCTAGCTAGTGGCTCACCATCACTAAAGACCGGACCATCTCCTGTTCTTGCCTCATTATGTGCAACCTCTTTGACAATTGATTGCCCAGGTGTACAAACTTGAGCGCTACTAGCTTCAGCCAAGCCAACTATCAGTATCCCTCCCAGAAAGATAGAGAGATATAAAAAGATTTCTTGTACATAAACAATTACCTGGAGAATTGCATCAAACTTTAATGTAGTTAATTTGAGATCACACTTTGCCCAAAGCCTCACCCCTGCTTTGAAGAAAGGGTTTTGAGAATTTACTTGTTCTGTAAAAAATTACAGCACTGATTTACGACTACCCGGAAAAAGTACCGTAGACTCACGGATTTTACGCAACCTTTACACACTTGCGATCGCACCCCGCCATTAACCTCTCAGTTACACTCAAACAGATAACCTAGCGGTCTAACGCTTAGGTTCACCGGCGCCGCGCGGCTCACTGAAGCGATCGGCCACCATGGCTGCGCGGCGTCCGGTGCAACCGCTTGTTCGGCGCGTCGCTGCTCGAAGCAGCCAGTTACAGCGGGTTGAGTCCCATCTGCCGCATCTGTGCACCGGAGTCTCGTGCGCCCCACCGCCGGCGGATTCGGCCGCCCTGCATCTCGAACCACTCGATGGCGACCACCTCGTAGGGCCGCCCGTAGGCTCCTGCTCCCGAAACCTTCCCACCGACCGCCCTCGCTCCGTGTAGCGCACCGAGAGCCGATCCGCCTCCTCAATCACGTCCTCGATCTCCAGCTCGATCGCGAAGGCCGCCCAGAGCATCTGCCAGATCGGGATCACCTCGTCGATGCCTCCCCACCCGAGCACCCCGCGTACGACTGCGTCCTGGGTGTGAATCTGGCGGAGTCGCTCCGTATCCCGCCCGTTGAATGCCGCCACGTAGGCGAGGATCGTTCTGCGATTTTCACTCTCTTGCACGGATGCTTCCTTTCCCCTTACCTTCTGAGATGCCGCCCGAACGGGGAGCGCCGAACGACCCCGTTCACCCGCCGCTAGTGACTTCTCGGACACAGTAAGCATACTCCATACGGTCGGTGTGCATTTGAATTATGGGGGACGAGAGTGAAATTGAGGAGTACACTCAACTTCAGAACTCGGAGGAGGCGAGTGACGACTTTGCAACGCGGTGACATCCGATGTCTATAACAATATCTCACGCACTCGCTTCTTGTCCCTGCTTCAACTAACGAACTCTCAGGGCTTGGTGTTAACGAACCTTGCCCTAATCCTTTCGACTGAAGTTGGGGGAATTCGAGCTTCATCTAAACCAACTGCCACTTCCGGGTGTGAGTATGAAGAAGTCTATATCGTCAGGCATTAAAACAACTGCATCTCCTTACGCTGCTTACATGGGCATTGATTGGGCTGACCAAAAGCACGATATTTGTCTGTATGACCCAAGCACCCAGGAGTTTGAATTCTCCGTCATTAGCTCCCAACCAGAAGCAATCGCTGCCTGGGTAGACGGGTTAAGGAAGCGATTCAAGGAAGCAATGATCGCGATTTGCACTGAACAAAAGCGAGGACCCCTAATTTATGCGTTGTGTAAGTACAAATTTTTAGTCCTTTACCCCATTAATGCTCAAACGGTTGCCAAGTACCGACAAGCGTTCACTTCCTCTCGGGCGAAATCAGACCCCATGGATGCTCAACTGTTAGTAGAATTGTTACTCAAGCACAACGACAAACTGCAAGCCTGGCAACCGAGCAGTGCTATTCTGCGTTCGCTTCAGCAGTTGGTCGAGAACCGACGGATGTTGGTGGCAGAGAAGGTACGTCTGACCAATCGTATCACCGCTGCCCTGAAAGGCTATTATCCTCAAGTGCTCAAATGGTTTGAGGACAAGGATACTCAAATATTTTGTGAGTTTTTGACTCGCTATCCCAGTCTCAAAAGTGCACAGTGTGCCCCAAACGAAGAGCTAGAGCAGTTTTCAAATCGCATCATGTGGTGCAGGCAAAGACGATTCAGCGTCGATTGGAGCAAATTCAACAGGGGTTGCATTGACCGAGGATGCAGGCATTGTCGAACCGCTTCAACTCCTCGTTGCAGCTCTAATTGCCCAGTTGCGGGCGCTCTTACCCAGCATTACCACCTTCGATACGAAGATAGAAGAGTTGTTTGAATCCCACCCGGATGCCGGGTTGTTTGCTGCACTACCTGGAGCCGGACCGCATTTAGCGCCTAGACTTCTGGTTGCTTTTGGAGAGGACCGTGAACGGTTTCAAAGTGCTCAAGACCTATTGCGTTATAGCGGGATTGCTCCAGTTAAAGAGAGCAGTGGGCAGAAATCATGGGTGCATTGGCGCTGGAGTTGCCCCAAGTTCCTCAGACAAACGTTTGTGGAATGGGCGCTGCAAACTCGCAAACACTCGTTTTGGGCAGAAGCGTTTTACCAAATGCAACGAAAAAGGGCAAGACCCATCAAGGAGCAATCCGAGCTTTAGCCTTTAAGTGGATCCGTATCATATTCCGCTGCTGGCAAGACCGACAGCCCTACAATGAAGTCAAGTATTTGATGGCATTGAAGGGCAAGGTTCACCATTAGTGCAAAACTTAGCACTCATCGAAGAGACGACGTAAGAGCTATAGAACACAACAGAAACCAATACTTCAATAAAATCAGAATTGAGGAATAGATGACCCAATTTTGATACGTTTATGCTGCATCTAGTTTAATGAAAAAGATTACAAGAAGAATCTAAAGAAAACAGTAATTCAACAGCTTTGAACCTAATTCTCTTGACTTCGTTGGAAACCAGGGCATATTAAACTTGACCGGAAATAAGGTAAGCTCAGAGATAAATCTGATTTCTGGCAATAAGTGATGTTAAGCTACAGCAGGGTTGAAGGTAAACCCAATGTTTTGCAAAGCCTGACAGGACTCAATCAACCGGAGTTTGAGACCTTGCTCAAGAGCTTTGAGGTAGCGTGGCAGGCATATATCGAGCAGGAATATGTTCAAAGACCGCGAGCACGTCGCTATGGAGGAGGACGGCATGCGGAGTTATCGAGCAGTGCGGACAAGCTGTTATTTATCTTGGTGTACTTCCGGTTGTATCCGACTCAAGTGGTGCAAGGATTTTTGTTTGGGCTTGGACAGACGCAAGCGTGCGAATGGATTGACAAATTGAGTCGGATTCTGAATCAAGCGTTGGGCTACGAGAAACAGTTACCAGAAAGGAATCCAGCGCGATTAGAAGCCGTTTTGCGCGAGTGTCCGAGTTGAGAGTTTCTCATTGATGGAACCGAGCGTCCGATTAACCGCCCGCAAGACCCAGACGACCAGCAGGACTATTACAGTGGAAAAAGAAGCGTCACAGTGTGACCAATCATGTCATTAGCGAGCGGAGAGGCAAGGTGATGTTCTTGAGTGACACCTATTGTGGCAGCGTCCATGACAAAGCGATTTGTGATGGTGAGGAGTACCAGTTCCCAGCGGGTAGTAGATTACTGCAAGATCCTGGGTTTCAAGGGTTTGCTCCACCTGGAGTGACGATTCGGCAACCAAAGAAAAAGCCGCGAAATCAATCGCTCAGTGAAGTGGACAAACAAAGGAATCGGGAGATTGCCAAAGAGCGGGTTGAAATCGAGCATCAAATTAGCGGCATTAAGCGCTGCAACATTTTGGTGCATAAATTTCGTAATCGCACCGACTATTTTGTGGATGATGTGATGGAAACAGCGTGTGGACTGCCTAATTTCCGGCTCACCCATCGTCAACTCAACGCTGCCTGAATTTGATAGCCTGAAGGGGATTGCTTCGTTTGAAAATGCCTCCTTATTTCCGGTAAAGTCTATTGAACGAATTGACTCATCAATTGAATGAATTGACCCGTCGATTGAACGAACTGACCCGTCGATTGAACGAATTGACTAGTCGATATGAAGTAATGGTAAATCCCTCACCTTGTTTTGCCTCGATTTTCGGCTTCTGGTTGAAGAATTCGTAAAGCCAATTTTTCATTCGTTCAGCCTGAGATGCGATCGGGCAACTTCAAACTATGACAATCAACTGACTACCAAAACAATGTGGGAAGGAGGAAGTCAGAAGCCGGAAATCGCAATTCTTCTAACTCCCGATTTCTGACTCCTGACTCTCCTTCCTACATTGTTTCAACTTTAGCGGCGCTTTATCCTCCTCCATCATCGGGGAGTTAAACTATGACGACTCAAAACACCAACAATCGCATCAGTCCCAGTATCCTGAATGCAGATCAGGACATCTTCCAGGGATTGCAAACCCTTACCGACTATCGCCCACAGCTTCAGGAAGCCTCCATCCCCCAAATCGAACAGGCACAGGCTGAGATGCTGCGATCGCAAAATCTCGAAGCCCAACTCAAGGCTCAATCTCGTGCTGCTGTGGATGCTGCCCGAATAGCTGAATGGGCGTTTCACAACACCATCCTTGAGGCTAAAAATGCCGTAATTGCCCAGTTTGGAGCCGACAGCAGTGAAGCCCAGACCGTCGGACGTAAGAAAAAGTCTGCCTACAAACGCCCGATGCGGCAGAAGAAGGCAGCCTAGGATGTGCTTTAAAGGGACTGAGGACTGAGTGCTGAGGACTGAGTGCCGAGAGAGGATTAATGTTCAGTTCTCAACACTCAGCACTGCTGCAACCGGAAGTTAAGGACTTCAAAACATGCCCTATACGCTCATTTAAGCAAGCATAAAAATTCAAATCCCCGGCTTTTACTAGAAAGTCGGGGATTTAAATTAGATTATTTCAATGTGTTTATTGATGGCCAGGGCTATTTCATTCTAGACGAGGTAGACAATCCGATAAGCTGAGGCTTAATCCGTTACTGCCGTTCAACCATGAGCACCCTTGCGATTGTGGAAGCTTTTGCTCACTTGCCTGACCCCCGACGAGGAGCCGGACAACGGCACAATCAAGCCCTGTGTCTAGCATTGTTCACCTTAGCAGTGGCAGCAGGATGTCGAGGGTTTCTAGCCATTGGAGATTGGCTCAACGCTTATCACGATGAATTAGTAGGGTTGTTTGACCCAGCTAAAGGACGTTTACCCTCCTACAGCACGATTCGCCGAGTGCTGCTCAACGTAGATTATCAACAGTATTCAGCTTGTTTAGCCAAGTTTTTTGAGATTAGTCCTCGTGCGGGTGAGATGGTAGCTGTCGATGGCAAACGATGGCGTGGCTCCTATCAACTGGTATCGGAGCATTCAACCACTGAGCCGCATCCAGCGATTCAACTGGTGAGTGTGTATTTGGTTGAACGGGGTTTGATTCTTGAACCCTACGAGGTTGAGCATAAGAGCAATGAGATCAAGGTGTTGCCCCAGTTAGTCAAACAGTTCGCTTGCAATGGAGTGGTGTTTGCTTTTGATGCGATCAACACCCAAAAAAGTTGCACCTCAATTGTTGAGAGTCACAATCACTATCTAGGAGCACTCAAAGGCAACCAATCTGGGCTGCTCAAAGAGGTCAAGGCGAACTTTCAAGTGGAAGACACTTACACAGAATTTAGCAAAGGTCATGGACGCATAGAGGAACGAATAGTTGAAATTTGTCAAACTCTTGATGATATTCGTCCTTGGGCAGGACTATGCACCTTGATTCGCGTGAGGGCTACTCGTACCTTGCTGAAAGGAGAGTATGAAATTGTGGGTAAAACCGAGATACGCTATTACATTTCCTCGTTGCGTGAAACTGCGTGTCAGTTTGCTCACCGAATTCGCTCATATTGGGGTGTGGAAAACAAAGTGCATTATGTGCGAGATGTGACGCAAGCTGAGGATGCTTGTAGAATCCGGATAGTTCCCTTGCCTCAGATATGGGCAATTGCTCGAAATCTGGCACTCAATCTCTATCGGGACTTGGGCTTTAACAATATGGCTCAAGCCCAACGTCGTTGCGGTTTCAGCTTGAAGCAACTCAAATCAATCTTTAGAATGAAATAGCCCTGGTAGTCATGGGACATCACCAAAAGTTAATGACACCAAATTCTCTCTAAAGAAATTGGATGTCTACATTCCCCTTGCGGGTACTTTTCAAATAATGATTACATCTAGTCAAGAACTAGGAAGCTCGATCGGCAACTCCACAATAAAACACGTTTGTCCTGAGCCACTTTCAATTTGAATTGACCCATCTAAATGATTAACCAATTTCTTTACCAGGGCTAACCCTAGTCCAGTTCCTCCCTGGTTTCGAAGATCGGAGCGGGGAATTCGGTAGAACGGCTCAAAAATTCGATCTTGCTCCTCCCTGGGAAGTTCAACGCCTGAATTGCAAACGTTGATTTGAAAGAAATGCGAACTACGGGAGGTGGAAATTGCAGCCTGAGTTTCATCCCTTTCTGCTTCATTTCCAGGCTTTAACATGGTTGCAGATACCGTTATTGTTTCCCCGGCAGGGGTGTATTTACAAGCGTTGTTGAGCAGCTCCGATAGAATCCTGACTAGGCTGGGTTCATCGAATACGATCGGTTCCATTCCAGACGAAACATTCACCTCTAGCCGTTGTTGATTACTCTGGATACGTTCCTGAAATCCTTCCAAAATATCCAGAATCCAGCTTTCCAGCTCAATTAGGGTGCGTGTGAATGTATAAGTGCTGGCATTGAGGTTCTGCAAGTTTAATAAATCATTAACCAGTGCCAATTCCTGGTTACACTGATTTCGCAAGATTTCGAGATAGCGGACGGTGCGATTCTTGTAAAGATTTGATTCGGTTAGTAGACCCTGCTGGTTGAGAACCACTTCTAGCATCTGTATGGACATTTTCATGTTTGCCAAGGGGTTCTTAGTTCATGGGAGACCGTGCTCAAAAAGTCATCTTTCAGTTGGTTGAGTCGCTCTAGTTCTTGCATCTGCACTTTTAGCTGCTCGGCTCTCTGGAGAGCGCTTTCCCACTCTTCAGCTAATCGTCGTTGAGTAATATCTCGAAAAATTAGGACCGCTCCAGTAATGGCACCCGACTCATCCCGCAAGGGGCAGCACTATCAGAGACGGGAACCGTCAAACCGTCCTTGAAACTAGCAATACTTCCTCTGGTAGATAGTTTAACTGGCCAGTTTCTAATGCCTGAATTGCCGGATTCTCTACGGGTTCATGGGTCTCTTCGTCAATAATCGGAAAGACATCAAGCAAATTTCTGCCGATCGCTTCCTCAGGTCTCCAACCGGTCATCGTTGTGGCAACCAGATTAAGAAACATCACCTTTTTCTGCGTATCAATGACAATAACGCCGTCCCCAATATCCCTGAGGACTCTCATTAGCCACTGTTCGCGGTCCTGAATCTCCCCGATTTGCCTGGTGCTGATGCATCGCAGTTTCAATCGCTACATACAGCTCCTGTTCTTCAACGGGTTTCAGAATGTAGCCAAACGGGTGGGTAATCTTTGCCCGTTCCAGCGTATTTTTGTCCGAGAACCCCGTTAAATAGACAACGGGAATCCGGAGAGAACCCCAGATATGGGCTGCTGCTTGAATGCCATCAAGCTCCCCTTCTATGCGAATATCCATTAACACTAAATCGGGCCGAGATTGTGTCGCTTTGTTAATAGCTTCCATACCCGATGAAGCAATATCGGTGACAGAGTATCCTAAATTTTCGAGGCATTCTTCGATGTCTCGAGCAATGACGACCTCATCTTCAACTACCAAAATTTGTAACGTTTTTGGTTGAGAAAGCTGACTGTTAGTCCCAGCCATCATGCTTGACTCCTCGGAAATGTAATCTTAAACATTGTGCCTTTCTGCCGATGGATTTCTAACGTTCCTTTTAACTGAGTTACCAGATCCGCAACTAAATTTAATCCCAGTGATTTTACTTTTTAGGGTCTATTTCTTGTGGAATCCCACTGCCGTTGTCACTAACAATCAAGCTAACCAAGTTATCGCGATCGGAACGAAGCTCTAAACTAATTCTGCCCCTTTTTCTGCTAAAAATGCATATTTAAGGGAGTTTGAGATTAATTCATTAATAATCAATCCGCACAGAATCGCGTTATCAATGTCTAATGAAATGGCTTCAACTTGAATTTCTAAATCGATGGTGTCTCCACTGATCTTGTAGGAACTAAAAAGGTTGGCGGCAAGACTGGGAATGTACTGAGCCAAATTAATGTTTGAAAAGTTTTCTGATCGATACAGTTTTTCGTGAATGAGCGCGATCGATTTTACTCGGTTTTGGCTATCCAAGAGAATCTGGGCTGTCTGCTGGTCTTTCTGCTGTCTGCCCTGCAAGCGCAATAAACTATAAATGATCTGTAGATTATTCTTTACCCGGTGGTGTACTTCTTGTAACAACACTTCCTTCTCTTTCAATGCAGCCTCAAGCTGCCGGGTTCGTTGAAGTTCTGTAACGTCTCGTCCAACAGATTGAATCTCGATGGGATTCCCCTGCGGGTCAAAAATCATTCGATTTGTCCATTCGTGGGTGCGAATATTCCCTTTCGGTAAAATAACGCGATTTGTGACGATAACGACCGGATTTTCTCGACTCAACGTGTTAATTTGACTTTCCACGTAGGCTAGATCATCGGGAAAAATGACAGGGGTGTAGCTGCCTCCAATCAATTCGTCGGCGCTGCGATCGAAATATCGACAGTAAGCGCCGTTTACAAAGGTAAGCGTGCCATCCGGCAAAAATCGGCAGATCATCTCAGTCTGGTCTTCGACAATCGCCCGGTACCGCGCTTCGCTTTCCCGCAGGGTTTCTCCACTTGCTTACGCTCAGCAATTTCGCGCTCGAGGTCTTGATTTGCTGCTTCTATGGCAGCAGGGCTAGGAAGAGAGAGTGCTTTTGGTACCAGGGGCACCAACGCTCCGGCGGTGTAGAGAGAGACGGCAGCCGTTCCCACTTTGACCGCTCCAGACAGCCAGTAGGTTGGATGCCAGAGCGTCCAAATTTCCAGCAGGTGAGTCGTCCCACAGGCAACGATGAATGACCCAAACAGCAGGAATATCCAATCGAAGGGAAGATCGCGGCGCTTTTGGACAAAGTAAAACAATGTGAACGGGATGGAATAGTAGGCGAGGGCGATCAACCCATCAGACGCAATATGAAGTCCAACCAGCTCTGGTTTCCAGAGGTAGCAGTGTCCATGAGGAATAAAAGGGCCAGAGACAAAAAAATTATTCAAAGACTCCACCATAGAACTATCCTTAGCGCTTTTCTCACAGTAGCCTCTCTAAAATCGAAACAGTGCAGCAAGAGATAGTGGGTACGAGTAATCAAAGGGCCGAATTTAAGGGCGGAGTCAGACGTGAAAAATCGGAGATTGCAATAAATCTAAAACTATCCGGATTTCGAGGAAATCGTTTGAAGAAAGGGGATGAATAAGTCCTCCTTAGCAATCTTTCGTTTCTCGGCTACGTCTGTAATCCCTTCCCCCAAGGGCAATGTGAAGGTAATGTGAACCCCCTGTAAAAGTTGTTGTCGTTCCTTGTAAATTTTCTAGAATTTCATGACATGTAATGCCCTCCATATTTTCGGGGTTATTCGCTTCTACCAAAGTGCACTGCCGGACTACCTCACTAACTCCTCCAGTCTATTCAACTAAAGGGGTATTGCTGATTTTGGGTATGAATTAAAAGCTGTACGAATAGAAACGTCCTTCCAATTCATACTGCTATTCTGCACCACCACTAGGTACCTATAAGCTGCTGGGGTCGGTAGTCTATCTCGTTCAGTTCGATCATGTCGAACCGAACCGTTCGAACCAAGTCGAATCGAACAACTGTACACCTAGGTAGGTTCAACTTATGGATTTCAGAACATTTAGCCTTAACGCAGCCGTTGCAACAGCCGTAGTCGCTGGTTCTGCGATCGCAGTTTCTCCCGCTGAGGCGGCCACCATCACTGCTCCCAGTTCTCTTCTTTTCGGACCGGGTAGTGTGAGTACTTCCATAACTGACTTGGGTGGTGGAAACCTCCAACTCAACTTTACAGGTCTTGCTCCCGCAATCGGGGGTGGAGGTCTTGCTGGCGTCACAGGCACACCGATTTTTCAGCCCTTAACGCTGTCTCCAAATGGTCCGGGAAGTTATACGGTGGCTTCAGTCAGCAACTTTGTAAGTGGACTGACGTTTGGTGGAGATCCGCTATCCGTAGATCTTTCAGGTTTCTCCTTCTCTGGCAGTTTCGTCAATACGAGCAACTATCTTCTAGGTAGTGCCATTTTTGACCTTCAGTTTCTTTCTAATGGGGTACCTCAAGTTTCGGGTCAGGGAGCGCTCTTTGCCAGTTCCGTTCCCAACACATCGTTTGGCGTGTTTGCTGGAACTCAGACCGCGATCCCAACTCCTGCGCTTTTGCCAGGGTTGGTTGGTTTAGGTTGGGCGGCTTTGCGGAGACGTAAGGCTGAAGCAGCAGAAGAGGTTAACTGAGGCTAACGCCTAGTTTTCGCTCGTTTCACGCATTCTTTGCCAATGATAGACCTCTCTATCATCCCTATGCTGGTAGTGTTTTAACTCAGCATTTAAGGAAGATAGAGAGGTTTTTGGCGATCGCTGGCTTCATCAGTCCTTCATCATCGGCAACAGTAGCTTCATCTGTTCTAGTCAAACCGATTCATTGAACTATCCGGAATGCTGCTCAGACGGGCGTAAGGTCTAGTGGCTGCAATCAATTGCAGTTCTGCCCTTTCGCAATCATTCATTCTTCTATGGCATCCATTTCTACACCCACCCCAAACGGGGCCGGTTCATATAGCGCAAAGGTTATCTGCCAAATCGTAGGCTTCGCCTGTTTGGCTGGCTTTGTGATTGACATGGTGGTTCTTGCCCTGCCACCAAATCTTGCAAGTCTGGAATGGCGTGCAGGGTTTACGCAACAACTGGCCGATCGTAGCATTATTATGCTTTTGGGTGCCGCACTGACAATTTTTAGTCTTGACAGCCGCCGTTTGTTAAAGCGATTTTCGACCCTGAGCTTAGTCATTGGTGTTATTTTTCTGCTGTCCACCTTGTTGGTCATCCGCGACAGTTTAACGCTTCAGCAGCAGGCCATTAGCAATATCAGCAATCAGGCATCGCAAATTCAAACTCGGATTCAAGATGCACAGAACAAACCAAGTGCAGACGCGAAAGTGACCCCGAGCAACTTCAACAAGCGTCCCAACAGTTAAACATTCAGGCGAACAATCTTAAGCAAACAGCAAAAACAACGCTACTAAAAACGGAGTTTCCAGTGTTGGCAACTTGGCCGTTGTAGGGCTGGGGCTGGTTAGTTTAGGCCGTTATGGCATGCGTCTGCGTAAGAGTAAAGTTTAAGCGTCTCATTTCTTCTCATGAAATGGAAACAGATAAGGCCATTAATCAAGCGTTTGCTCCGCGAAAGTACAAAGTCAACCCATTCTCGGATTGTGTCAGGGGATTGGTGATTGTCTTTGCTTACTTATCAGTCCGGCTTCTTAACCTACTGATCGTTTCTTTGCGGGGATTCTCGGCTGGCATTCTGACGTTTGGAGTTATCGGCGTGGGGCTGTGGTTACTCTGGAACGATCGCCACCAACTTCAGCAAATGCAGGCAGGCGAGGAGGATCGGCTGTTGGGCTATATGCTCATTCTAGGTGGAGTGCTGCTTTCCCGGTTTTCCTTTCTTTGGAATGGGCTTTAGCCCTTGTTTGTTCAGTCATCTTAATTGGCATAGCGTGCAGCACTTGGGGTGCTGCGTTCTTCAAGTCTCATCTGCTCCCAGCGCTTCTAGTTGTTGGAGCGATCGTTCCCAACAAAAGCCCGATCGCCAAAGCACTTTGGCAGGCGTTTACCCCTATAACTTGCTTGAACGATTGATGGCTTGGGGCGGAGGATTAGGCTTGAAGGCGATCGGCCAGCCAGTTAAATTTATGAACGATGTCATAACGCTGCCGGGCGGTTCAGTGCGGGTAGATTGGGGTTGTAATGGCTTCGATATGGCACTAAATGTTGCGGTTGCTGGATTGCTGATCGGATTATTTTTTCGGCAACGTCGCCTGCAAATCCTGCTGATGGTCGGCCTTGGCATTATCCTGGCGTTGTTGTTCAACGTTCCCCGGATCATGTTGTTGGCCATGTCAGATGCTTACTGGGGTCAGGTGGTCTTCGGTTTTTGGCATGGTTTCTGGGGAGGGCAAATCTTCTCAGCGCTCCTGTTTACCACCTATTACTACGTTGTCATGGCGATCATCAAACGAAACCCAGGTAATCTGAGACGCGAAACGCTTAGGTCATAAATGACAGCCAGATGAGAGCATTGCAAAAACTGGTTTTCCTACTCAGCACTCAGTCCTCGGCACTCAGCACTTTGCTATACAAGGTTTTGCCCCTGAAAATCTCAAAACCCTTTTACGCATGATGAATCAATCGACAAAAGCAGATAAAGCTGAATTAGTGATTGAAGCAGGTCGAGCCGAACGGCAATACTGGAAAGACCTATGGCGTTATCGGGAACTGCTTTACTTTCTGGCGTGGCGCGATATTCTAGTGCGCTATAAGCAAACAGCGATCGGCATTGCCTGGGCGCTGATTCGTCCGTTTCTAACAATGGTTGTGTTTTCGATCGTGTTTGGGGCGTTGGCTAAACTTCCGTCGGGTGGAGCACCGTATCCAATCCTGGTTTATTCAGCGATGTTGCCCTGGCAGTTTTTCTCAAACGCTTTGTCGGAGTGCAGCAACAGTTTGATTGGTAATGCGAACCTGTTGTCAAAAGTTTATTTTCCTCGTTTGATTGTGCCGTTGAGTTCAGTTGTTGTTAGTTTCGTGGACTTTTTAGTAGCGGGAATGTTGTTGCTAGGGCTAATGGCCTGGTATAACTTCGTGCCCAGTTGGCGAATTTTGATGCTGCCGTTTTTATAGCGATCGCCTTTATTGCCTCAATGGGGGTTGGGTTGTGGTTAGCGTCCTTAAATGTCAAATACCGGGATTTTCGCTACATCGTACCGTTTATCGTGCAGTTTGGTACCTACATTTCGCCGGTTGGGTTCAAAAGCAGCATTGTACCGGAGAAATGGCGATTAATTTATTCACTCAACCCAATGGTTGGCGTAATTGATGGGTTTCGCTGGGCCATTCTGGGTGGAAACTTCGACCTTTATCTACCAAGTTTTTGCTGTCGATGGTGCTCGTGCTGCTAATGTTTTTAGCGGTATTTGGTACTTCCGCAAAGTTGAACGAACGTTTGCCGATGTGATTTGAGTAAACGACATCTCATCCTAAAGAGTTAGAGAGTTGGTAAAGTTAAGGTTTACCGTAGTTGAGTAAGAATTAGTTCATCAGCCAGAAATATTTGCTGGGAACATTTCAGGGAATTATTTGTCAGAAATTACAGCCGATTTAAGGATTTGATGGGTGGTAGGAAGTCGGTGATAGAGAAGCTAATAGACAAACTGACACTTCGTTTGTCTTGATTTTGAAACGGTGGATCGATACATCGATCTCAGATGGATCGTGAGAATGAATTCCAATGAAATCCGTTCTCACAAAGCCTCTCAACCTCACAACTGATTTAGGACTGCTATATGAGGTAAAGGGATCATTGAGAAGCACAATTTTGCTGTTTTCAGACTCTTTGGTCAATGATTGAGCCAGTTATTCGGGTTGAAAACTTGAGCAAGAAATACATGATTGCTCATCAGGAGGTCGATCGCCATCTCACGTTGCGGGATGTGATTGCAAAACGAATGCGATCGCTGGCAAACAAAATCAGCATTTCAACTCAAAATTCAACATTCAAAATTCAAAATTCCCTTAAGGAAGAGTTTTGGGCACTCAAGGACGTGTCGTTTAAGATTCAACAGGGCGATCGCGTTGGCATTATTGATCGTAATGGAGCAGGAAAATCAACGCTGTTAAAAATCCTCAGCCGCATTACGGAACCCCCGTCTGGAAGGATTCAGATTAAGGGGCGAGTTGCTAGTTTACTGGAGGTGGGAACGGGTTTCCATCCAGAGTTAACTGGACGGGAAAATGTTTTCTCAATGGTTCGATTCTAGGAATGAGCAAAGCAGAGGTTAAAAAAAGTTTGATGAAATTGTAGCGTTTGCAGAAGTTGAAAAGTTTTTGGATACGCCTGGGCACTGGTCGCCTAATTAGTGGTGGTTAGAATAGAGGGTAGTGAAATAGTTCTAGCCATGCGATGCCCTCATTGCCAATGCCCAGAGGTGATCAAAAACGGTAACATGGTGAACGTCGCTAGGCTCAACAGTTGTGGAAATTCGCAAGTGTTTGGTTAAAGCAACCAGGAACCCTCTAGTGTTTATGGGCATCGAAAAGTTTGGCGGTATGGGCTAGAAGTTGCCTGCAAAATCAAAGGCTCCCAAAGTGACCCACGCATCGAATGGGTCAAACCAGAGCACCCGTTTACAGCAATCAGTTCTCCCTGTGAGGTTCATGCCAACCATAATGCAGCGCTCAATAGTTCCATTCGTCGTCGCTGCAGTGCCTATGGTAGACGGCAAAACCATTACGCCAAAACAGTCGATGGGTTACAACGTGCCATCACTGCCCAACGATTAATCCACAATTGGATCAGACCCCATTGGAGTTTGAAACGACAAACGACACCTGCCATGGCAATGGGATTCTGTGATCGTCCTATCCTGATGGAAAAATTCCTGACTTTACGAGGGTTCCTAGCTATCACGAACTAAAAGACCAGTGCCGGCTGCGTTACATGCCCAAACCCTATCGTATGGGCATTGGGAGTTTCTGTTGATTGATAATGCCAGCGATCGCCCTTTAGAAGAGGAAATTGATATCAGTTGGTATCCCAATGCTCGACATATTTATGAATCTAGATTGGGGCTAACCTTTGCCCGTTGAGGGGTATTGAGGAGGCGATCGGGGATATCCTGGTTTTTGTTGATGATAATGTGCTGGATGCAGACTACCTAGAGGTTGTTCTCCGCATTAGTAAAGACTTTCCGTTTTTGGGTGCCATGTGTATGGAGTCTAGAGAACGCCGCTTTTACTGTGCAAAACAACGGGGTGAGCATCAGGCTGCTCAAGAAATTTTAGTTCTCTAACTAATGCTCTCAGCACTTTGGAGGGTAGCCATTGATAACCTTCAAGATGTAAAAACAAGGGATTTTTCTGTAGAAGGGTTGCCGTAAGCAAAGAAATATTCTTGTTTTACTGCGATCGTTTCGGTGAAACTACTGAATAAAGTAGTGGCAGCAACGGAGAAAAAACACGTCGATTAATAAACCAATTTCAGTAAATTTGTAAGCAGTTGTGAGCTTATTTTTCCTCTAAGCAAATATATCCAGAGAAGTGTAGAAGCTCATACAGTTAGTACTCAGAAAAAGTAAGGAAATCCTTTATTTGTCCAGATCTTTAGACAAAAGAACTGTATAGGTTTAGAGGAATCAGGGGCATTGAAGTTTGCAGGTCTGCCGTCTAGGACTCTTTAACCGATGAGTGAGCCAGTTATCCGGGTTGAGAATCTAAGCAAGAAATACGTTATTGATCACCAGGAGGTCGATCGCCACCTCACTTTGCGAGATACCCTCGTGAAGCGAACCCGATTGCTGGCAAACCGATTGAACTTTTCAGCTAACCATTCAAAACTCAACATTCAAAATCCTTCTAAGGAGGAGTTCTGGGCACTTAAGGATGTGTCGTTTGAGATTCAGCAGGGCGATCGAGTTGGCATCATTGGCCGCAATGGAGCAGGAAAGTCAACCCTGCTAAAATCCTTAGCCGCATTACGGAACCCACCTCTGGAAAGATTCATATCAAAGGACGCGTTGCCAGTCTCCTGGAAGTGGGAACGGGATTTCATGGAGAACTATCAGGACGAGAAAACATCTTCTTGAATGGGGCCATTCTAGGCATGAGCAAGGCGGAGATCCAACGTAAATTTGATGAAATCGTGGCGTTTGCAGAAATCGAGAAGTTTCTAGACACTCCAGTTAAACGTTATTCATCAGGAATGTATGTACGGCTCGCGTTTGCGGTTGCTGCCTACTTGGAGCCTGAAATTTTGATTGTAGATGAAGTACTAGCAGTAGGAGACTCTCAATTTCAGAAGAAGTGTTTGGGAAAAATGAAAGAGGTAGCTAATGAAGGTCGAACTGTTCTATTTGTTAGCCATAGCATGGATACAGTCATGAGATTATGCAATACAGCTATTCTTCTTAATAATGGCTCAATTAAATTTTCGGGAACAACAGATAGAGCGATAAGTGTTTACTTAAAGTCTGATTTTGGAACAACAGCAAAACGTAGATGGGATGATGTTACAAGAGCGCCTGGAGATGACTGTGTTCGGTTAATTGAAGTGGCGGCTCATGAGGAGAATGGAAACGTAACTGATAACTTTGATATAACAAAACCCATTGGAATAACAATAATTTATGAGGTACTAAAGGACGAACAGTTTTTTACTCATGGCATAAATCTATTCAACGAAGCTGGTATTAACGTCCTTAATTCTCATGACATCGTTTCAGAAATTCGAAATAAGCCTAGAAGTAAAGGATTGTATGCTTCTACTATGTGGATACCCGGAAACTTCTTAGCTGAAGGGACAATTCTTGTAGGGGTTGCTGTTCTTAAACAAGATCCATTCTTTGTTCATTTTCACGAACTTGATGTAATAGCTTTTAATGTTGTAGATCCTATGGATGGAAATTCTGCAAGAGGAAACTATACCTCAAGCTTCCCAGGTATTGTGAGGCCAATACTCAAGTGGGATACAAACAATATTTGAAGAGTAAACTTACTAGGGCTTGACAGCAATGATAAGTGAAAATACAAAAAAATGGCACGGTGAAAGATTAGAAGCTAATACGTATGACGATATTGCAATTGAACATCTTCATAGATATGCTGTTGCAATGAATCTAGCAGAGGGGAAAGCAGTTTTAGACATAGCTTCAGGAGAAGGATATGGTTCAAATCTTTTGGCATCAGTTGCAAAAAGCGTCATAGGAGTAGACATATCGGAAGAGGCTATAAATTATGCTTGCCAGAGATATAAGAGAAACAATTTAAAGTTTTTGCAAGGTTCAGTAGAACATATTCCTATCGAATCTAATTCAATTGATGTCGTTGTGAGTTTTGAAACAATTGAGCATCACGAAAAACATGACGAGATGATGAGAGAAATCAAGCGCATCTTAAAGAGTGATGGCATATTAGTAATTTCTTCACCAGATAAACTGAATTATTCTGATATACCTAATTTCAAAAACTCATACCATGTCAAGGAGCTTTACTCGGAAGAATTCAAGGCATTAATTGACAGATACTTTCAGAACAATATAATGCTCTTTCAAAAGATGGTCTATGGCTCACTTATTTTTCCAGAAAACAGTACTGCTGGTTTTAGTGATTTTCAGGAAGCTACGAGTCTATTAATTCTGTCAAAGGAATTCGAAACCCTGTTTACAATATCTGCATTGCTTCAGACAAAAGCTAGATGAATTTGATGCTAGTTTTTTTGATGGAAAGAAAGCTTTATACAGTTTATTAGATTCTAAATGGATGCAAGCAGTAGTCTTGATACAGTCATCATGGAGTTACAAAGTTGGGCAGTTAATTACATTTCCTTTAAGGCTAGCCAGAAATTTATTTAAGGATAGATAATAATTCAGCCTTTCAACTTAAAGCTTCAAAATTTTCACATATTCACTAGGCGAAAACCGATGTTCTGCTATTGCTGCGGCTCTTTAAACTTTAAGGCAAACTCAGTTCTTTGGAAGGAATTAATTGACGAGTGGCGTATAGCAGATTTTGAAGTAGATTACATAAATAAACAGCAAGGACTTCAATGTGCTGGCTGCAATTCAAACTTACGTTCTATTGCACTTGCTTTCTCTATAATGAAATGCTTTAGGTATAGCGGTCTGTTTAAGGATTTTGTTAAAGAAAAGCAAATCAAAGACTTAAAAATTTTAGAGATAAATGAAGCTGGGAGCTTAACTCAATTTCTGTCTTGCTTACCAAAGCATACCTTATCTCAATATCCTGATGTGGATATGATGAGTATGAAATTTAAGGATGAATCCTACGATTTAGTCCTACATTCTGACGTATTAGAACATGTTCTACACCCAGTAAGAGGTTTGTCTGAGTGCCGAAGAATCTTAAAACCAAATGGAGTATGTGCTTTACGATTCCAATTATTGTAAATAGACTTACTTCTCGTAGGGATGGCTTACCTTCTAGTTACCATGGTTCTAATGATAGGAAAACCGATTTTATAGTTTATACGGAGTATGGATGTGATGCATGGCAACAAATTATTCAAGCTGGTTTTCAGGAATGCAGGATCTTTTCCATTGATTATCCCTCAGCTCAGGCTCTCGCTGCAATTAAGTAAGTAGAAAAAATGAATTATGGGAGCTAAGATTTTCAGAAAATATTATCTGTGTAGACTAGATGGGAATTTGGGATGAATTTCAAAGCAATTTGTAAACCTGTAAAGGTGATAGATATGAACAAAGCAAAGTCATTAGTTCGAATCTTTTCCAGGTTTGGTAAGTTTAACGAACGTCTCATAAAATCTAAAGGTTCTGGCAATTTTCTAGCACATTCTCCATTTTTGGATGTATTTCCTCCAGGTCACTTCTACTCGCCAATTCCTGATATTAATTACATTTTAGACAGACAGAATTTTATATTTAATGTGAATTCCAAAGAATGTCTAGGAATTGACCTAAGGGAGGAGGAGCAGCTTAAACTTCTAAGTGATTTTGCATTTTATTATAAAGATTTACCTTTTTCTGACCTACTAAATGGCTCTAGTCGGTATTATTACCAAAATTCCTATTTCAGCTATTCAGATGCAATAATTTTGTATTCATTCTTACGCCAATATAAGCCTAGAAGAGTAATTGAAATTGATCTGGCTTCTCCTCAGCAGTGATGTTAGACACTAGTGAAAAGTTTCTACGCGGGGACATAAGTTTCACTTTCATTGAACCTTATCCTGACAGGCTTCAAACGCTATTGAAGCAAGAGGATAAACAGCACAAAATTTTTGAAAAACCAGTTCAAGATGTTGAACTTAAAATATTTGATGATTTGAACGAGAACGACATACTGTTTATTGATTCTTCCCATATTGCTAAAGTTGGGAGTGACGTTATCCATATTGTTTTTCAGATTCTTCCTCGCTTGAAGGAGGGAGTAATTATTCATTTCCATGACATTTTCCATTCATTTGAATACCCTCAAGAATGGCTAGAGGAAGGACGGGCCTGGAACGAGGCTTATTTTCTTAGGGCATTCCTGCAATATAACTCCGCCTTCCAGATTTTGTATTTCAACTCATTTATGGGGAAATTTCACGGTGATTTGCTTCAGCAAGAAATGCCTTTGTGTCTGAAAAATACTGGAGGAAGTATTTGGTTGAGAAAATGTGCCGCTTGAATAATACATTTCGCTTTAAAGCAAGTTTCGTTCAAACAAGTTTTTTTGGAGATGTAGCTAGTTAGAAATGTAAGCTCAAGAACTAGAAGAGGTTTCATGGAAAAACTGCCCCATTGATTTTTATCCTGATCCTTAATTGGAACGGTAAAGAGAACACTCTTGAATGTCTTGAGTCTGTTCAAAAGCTTGATTATCCAAATTATCAAGTCGTTGTTATCGATAATGGCTCAGTTGATGATTCTGTAACAGCAATTCAACAGAGCTTTCCGCAAGTAGAGATAATCGAAAACGGGAGAAACTTGGGGTATGCAGAAGGAAATAACAAAGGAATTGAACGCGCGATCGCAGAGAAGGCTGAGTATATTTTCATACTAAATAATGATGCGATCGTCGATCCGCAAATCCTGAATAGTTTTATAGATGCAAGTTGCCGATATCCTCAAGCAGGAATTTTTGGAGCAAAAATTTATTACTATAACGAGCCAAATAGAATATGGTTTGCTGGAGGGGCTTGGCAAAACAATGTTGCTCAGTTCACTCATCTAGGCTTTGATCAGATAGATGATCAAACTAATTGGAATTCAGTCAGAACAATAGATTATGCGTGCGGATGTGCACTATTCTTTAAAGCTGAAGTAGTGCAAAAAAATAGGGTTACTAGAGAGTAAATACTTCCTGACCTGGGAAGAAACAGACTTCTGCTATAAAGCTAGGCGTGCTGGTCACGAATGCCTATATGTTCCAACAGCCCATGTTTGGCATAAAGTATCCGCTTCCTTTAAGGGAGGTGAAAGAGGACTTCTCCACGAGTATTTCATGTCTCGAAATCGGCTTCTATGGATAGAGCGCAATCTCAGTTTGGCAGAAAGAATCGAAATTTATTCCCGTATCGTACTTCCAGAATTGAAGTTCAATGCTCGTGTGTTCCTTAGCCCAAGAGCAGACTCCAATTTTCGTCTAAGATGCAAAGTTCTTCTGGTTGCTTTCAGAGATTACATATTTCGGAGATTTGGAGATTGTCCTACTTGGATTCGCATTATCTAAAGGTCAAGTATAGAGATTTATTATTAAATATTTTGAGTGTTGCTTTGAATGGAAACCTTAAATAGATAAACAACAGCTTTTCTATGGCACCTACAGCGCTCTGGCTACGTGAACGTTTTGATTGGATGGGTTCGCATAGTGGGTATGACCAACTCTGTGAAGCAATCACTGAAGCTCAACCAGGTTGCTATAGAAGTGTATGGAGAGATCCCTACAAGCGATTACCCAAAGGAAGCAGCCGCTTTCTGGCTCGATTATCTAGAAACGTTCAAACTAGCTCATTTTATAACCTCACTAGTACTGCTGCGGAAGTTGGTGTTCTATGGCAGTGCTTTAGATATCACCCGCAAATTGTCCACGTTACTTACGTTGAGAACCATCTCGGTATCCTTCCTGTCTATAATCTCTCACGCAACTATAAAATTATTGGTACAGCACATCAACCAGTTAGCTGGTGGCGCTTGGTCCATCCTCACCCAAAAGCATTTCTTCTCTCGATGCACTGATTGTTCCTGCAACTAAACCTATTAGCTATTTTGAGCAGTTTCTTCCTGAGCGGGTTCATTTCGTTCCACACGGGGTTGACACAACTTTTTTCATCCCAATACTGAACTGTCAAATTCTGATTCTGCTCTCAATTGCCCTCGCTGCGTTTTCTCTGGTAAATGGTTAAGAGATTTCCAAACTCTCGCTCAGGTAATTGATCTAATACTTGCCCAAAATTCAGCTATCCATTTCGACCTAATCGTTCCACGAGGCTACCGCGACGACATTTCGCTTTATCGCATCGCTCGCCATGACCAAGTTTTCTGGCACTCTAACATCAACGATGAGCAGCTTCGAAATATTTATCAAAGAGCGCATGTGCTTGTCTTACCCCTTATAGATTGCACAGCCAACAACGCTTTACTGGAGGCGATGGCTTGTGGACTACCTGTTGTAACTAACGACGTTGGAGGAGCACGGGATTATACTACTCCTGACTTCGCTGACCTTTTTCCTGTAGGAGATGCTGAGGGTATGGCAACTGCAACTCTGCGTCTTGTTGACGATTTTGAGGAAAGGCAGCGACGAGGAGCCTTGGCAAGGTTATACACTGAACAGAATTTTACATGGGAAAAGATTGCAGCTAAAACCTTAGATATTTATCACACTGTTTCTAATCAATGAGAATTCTAATTTCCATTTCTCATCTGAATATTGGTGGAGCGCAAACTTTTGCGGCGAGGTTGGCTAGGGGATTAAGCAGCAACCACGCCGTATTTCTGTATGACTATGAGTACGTCTCATCCAATCAATCAAACAGCGTGCTCAACATCTTGCCAGAAGAAGTCAAAATACTAAGGCTTCCCCGTTTTCTGGATCGGTTGGGAAAGAAACTGGATTATTACGCCCATAAGCTCAGTCTAAACGTTAACATCTGGCTTTTCCTTAAGAGAGCGCACTTCAAAACACTACTCAAAATTCACAAAATTGCACTGATCAACACTCACCTTTACCACTCCGATCGCTTTGTCACTGGTAGCCTGCGACACTCCAATCTTCCCATTGTCCTCAGCGATCACGGAGATTACCGCTTCGTGGTTCAAGAGAACACGGCAACCGTTGAAGATGTAGAACGGATTTTTAACCGTGTTAACCACGTTGTTTACGTCTCGAACTCTAATGCCGAAGTGCTAGCAGAGTTTTTGGAAAAATTTGGCTACGGCACTAAAATCTATTACGGAATTCCTAAACCAGCTTCTAGCCAATGGGATCAAAATGCCAGAAAGAAACTTGGCATACAACCGACTGATTTTGTCTTTGGTATGGTGGCTAGGGGAATTCCCGAAAAGGTTGGGCTGAGGCAATTGAAGCCGTTAAACTGGTTCGAAACCGCGCTCAACCAACGGTTCATCTAATTCTGGTCGGCGCAAGTGATTATTTAACGTCTTTGCGTGAAACATTAAATCAAGAGCTACAGCCGCACATTCATTTCGTCGGTCATGCCACCGATCCTAATTTCTGGATTGAAGCATTTAATGTTGGTTTGTTGCCAACATATTTCCCTGGAGAAAGCTTACCTAATTCTGTAATTGAGTATTTATCGTTGGGAAAACCTGTTATTGCTACAAAGATAGGGGGCATTCTGGAAATGCTTACATTCGAAGATAGACAAGCAGGGTGTACCGTTGATTTAACCTCAACCGGAGTCGGCAACATCTCTCAACTTGCAGAAGCAATGACCCGCTATCTAGATAAGCCAGATCTCCTCGAAGAGCATGCCGAGTTGGCAAAACAAGCGTTTAAAAATTTTCTATCGATGAATGTATTGCACGCTATGAAGCAGTATTTGCAGACCTGATTTCAACAACGTCCTGACGTGCAGCAGGATTATCCAGAATGAACATCTTACATATTAACCATTCGGATATTTCAGGAGGAGCCGCGATCGCCGGTTTTCGTCTCCATGAAGGGTTACTTGCTCAAGGGGTAGACTCAAAGCTGCTGGTAGGAAACGCAAAAACAATCAGCGATCGTGTTGCCCCTGTTCCACGAAAACGGCAAACCGAAGGACGCATCTTTCGGTTCTCCGCCGCCTCGGTCTAAACTATGTCCACATCGTCGGCAGCTTTGACATTACGGCTCATCCGTTTTACCAAAATGCCGATGTTCTAAACTTTCATAATCTCCACAACGGTTACTTCAACTACCTGGCGATTTCCCATCTGACGAAACATAAACCAGCCGTTTTCACGCTGCACGACATGTGGAGCTTTACCGGTCACTGTGCCTACAGCTACGACTGCGATCGGTGGCAGACTGGCTGCGGCAAATGTCCCTATCCCGACAGTTACCCAGGCATCTCACGAGACAGCACCGCTTGGGAATGGAAGCTCAAGAATCGTACCTACCAGCACTCTAACCTGACCATTGTTGCACCCAGCCAATGGCTTGCAGAACAAGCCCGAAAGAGCATGCTGGGCCAGTTTCCAATTCACTGCATTCCCTATGGCATCGACACGGATGCTTATCAACCGCTAGATTCAGGCCAGTGCCGTTCGGTTTTAGGAATTCCCCTGGATAAACGAGTGCTTTTATTTGGTGCTCAGAGCCTCACCGATCAGCGCAAGGGCGGCGACCTTTGCTTAAAGCGTTGCAGTTCCTCCCCGATTCCCTAAAAGCTGAAACCGTTCTGTTGATGTTAGGGGATGGCGGAGACGCGATCGCCGAAACCATTGGCATGCCTGTCATTAATCTGGGATACGTTAGCAGCGATCGACTTAAATCGATCGCCTATTCTGCCGCAGACCTGTTTGTATTTCCAACACGGGCCGATAACCTGCCGCTCGTCCTGCAAGAGAGCATAGCCTGCGGCATACCCATGGTTTCATTCAAAGTTGGCGGCGTTCCTGACTTGGTTCGTCGGGGCATCACGGGTTACCTGGCAACTCCTGAAGATGCCGACGACTTCTGTAAGGGGATTGTGCAGCTATTAGAAGATAATCAGCTTCGTCACGAGATGGGCCAAAATTGTCGGCAGATTGCGCTCAAAGAGTACCCTCTCGATCGTCAGGCACAGCGGTACATCAAGCTATACGAGCACGTATTAGAAGCCAAACGAGAAAACCCCTTCCCAAACCGTTTAAGCAGTTCTCATAGTTTCTGAAGCAATTATCGCCAGTATTGAAGTAATCCATTGTTGCATTCCAACCGTTCCGATTGCGGCTTGATTAATTTCGACAATCCATTAAGCGTTCATCAGTTTCATTGAAGTGAATCGCGATTCTACTTCAGCCTTTATGAATTCAACGGGAGTGTTTATCGATCCAACTCAAGCATTTATAAGTTTCATTTAAGCGATTTCGATTTTCTCATAAGCGTATATCCATTCTGCTTAAGCCCGTATCGTTTTCACTTCAGCAACGTCTCATTTCACTCATTGGGTAATCGGTTATGTTGAATTCTACGTGTTGCATCGCTGATATGAAATTCGCTTGAATGCTTATTGTGTGTACGGGCGGGTTTAGCAGAAGAAACCCTTACTCAGCCAAAGTTCGACAGCAAAACCCGCCCCTACAAAACCTTAATTGTTAAACTGGGTTTCATATGATTACTGCGAAATGCTATTTCATGCCCAGAGAAAAACTACGGGAATTTGCTACGGCTAGCGGCTAATTACCCGTTATTTTCCAGTAGGTTTCCGCAGGGCTAACAAACCCGAACTTGCTTAAAGTATTAATATCCCTTTTGCAGGAAATTCCCCGCATGCCTCGTAGAAAACGGACCTCTAAAGTGTTGGAAAAAGCTGATCGGCGAGCGTCGGCAATCAAGTCCATCAGCTTAAATTTAGATTTAGGCAATGACCTGACCCTTACAAAATTTCAAGGCAAGATTGATGACGTTCGGGCCAAGGTCGATGCCTATAATTCCATTTTGTCCGCTGTAGATAAAACCTACAATGACATGATGACTGCTGAACAGGAACTCAGCGACCTGATGGAGCTGATGCTGTTGGGCGTCGCTACCAAATACGGAAAGAACAGCGACGAATATGAAATGGCGGGTGGAGTTCGCAAGTCAAACCGCAAGAAATCAACTCGATCGGTTGTTTCGTTGCCAGCAACCAATTCAACCCAGTCCGTCGCAAGTTAACCAAAGATCCCCGACTTCTACGCAAGGTTTGCAGATAATGCCAATTTTCTCCTAGAAGTCGGGGATCTGAAAGCCTGGTGCGTAGTACATCCTTGATCCTTCTTTCAGCATTGGAAGAGGGCTTTTTTGGGCAAATAGCAAAAATAACCTTCGGTTGTTTCTCCGGATGCAAAACCAGACGGGCTGTAAAGAGTGTTGGGTTGATAGCCTCCAAAGCATCTAAAAGTCAACCTTCCGAGCATTTTCCAAGAGGCAAGTGATGAGCAATGAAGCAATGAACTCTTGTAGCCTTCTAATTCCCTGCCACAACGCCGCTCAATATTTGCTTCGCCTCTGGGAAACGGTGCAGGCTCAAACCGTTCCCTTCGATGAAATCATTTGCTATGACGATGGCAGCACAGACAATACCGCAGAGGTTGGGCGTTGATGATGCAATGTTTACGCTGATTTTTAAGCGAAAGGATTGAACGATTCCATGACAGACTCGAAGCATCTGCAAGGACCAATGCCCGTTTTAGACACGCCTCAGTCGGGTCTGGAGTCGTTAAATCTAGAATCCGGACGATCGTCAATACTGAGGAAAGTTTGGAATCGGCTCCAGCCCTTACAGAATTGGTGGAGAGTCACTCAATTGAATCAGTTGGGTGTTGATCTTGATGCTTCCTGCCTGATTGCTCAAGGAGTCACTGCCCGATTAGGGGTTGCCAATGGGAGACAGGGCACTATCCAACTGGGTGCAACGGTGGAGTTAGGCCAGGAACTGTTTTAGATGCCTGGGGTGGCACGATCGCGATTGACGACAATGTATTCATTGGTCCCTACACGGTTATCTATGGACATGGTGGAGTGACGATCGGCAAAGATACGTTAATTGCGGCCCATTGTCAGATTTTGTCATCCAATCACACGATTCCTGATCGAACGCGGCATATCCGGTGGGAACCCGATGTTTCGTTACCCACCACCATTGGCGAAGATGTTTGGCTGGGAGCAAATGCCACTGTTCTGGGCGGAGTAACCATTGGGAATGGATGCGTTATCGGTGCGGGGGCCGTCGTTACCAAAGACCTGCCGCCTTACTCCATTGCCGTTGGGGTTCCCGCTAAGGTTTTGAGAACACGATCGTAACGGGGCTACCGAATAATGGCGACCTATCCCAAAATCAGCATTGTCACGACCAACTACAACTACGGGCGATTCTTAGAAGAAACGATTCGCTCTGTCGTTTCGCAAAATTATCCAAACCTGGAATACATCATTATTGATGGCGGCAGTACCGATAGCAGCGTTGACATTATTCGGACCTACGAATCTCATTTAGCCTATTGGGTAAGCGAACCGGATTCCGGCCAGGCAAACGGAATTAATAAAGGATTTCGAAAATGCACCGGCGACATCATTGCGTTTTTGAATAGCGACGATCTGTATAAACCCGACACCCTGCAGGCGATCGGCAACATTTTTCCACCCATCCTGAAGTGAAGTGGGTCGGAGGCCCGATCGACATTGTTGACGAAAAGAGCCATTACCTGAAAACGGCTCCCGTTTCTCCCTTCCGGCAAACCGTCAACTGGATTGAAGGACTCTGGTTTCCCCAACCGTCTTCCTTCTGGCGACGAGAGGTAATGGATCGGGTGGGGCTACTGGATGAAACCCTTTACTACTGTTTTGATCAGGAATACTGGGCGCGCATGATTTGTGCAGGATATCAACCGTTGATTTGGGAAACCAGTCTCAGCGTCGAGCGGGAACATTCCTCTCGAAAAACCTTCAATTTTGATGAGAAGTGGCTTTTAGAACGGCTCTATATTGCCCAGAAGTACATCAGCAAGCTTTCGCCAAAAGACTGCAACCAACTGCGAAAAAGCATCCGTTACTTTGAACGGCGACTCATTCGAACTCCCATTTACAACCAGGCACTTTCTGGCAAACGAAGGGCCACAGGGATGCTGCTACCGTCTGTGTTTTACCATCCTGATTTGTTGAAGGACCGTGAAACCTGGGGATTAATCAAGTCGCTGATGATGCCCAGTGGTTTATTGAGGAGACAGGGAGTGGGGAGTGGGGAGTAGGGAGTGGAGTAGAAGATATTAATCTGCAATCTAAAATCTCCAATCATCAATCTCAAATCTGCAATCTAAATCTCAAATCGGTACCATGCTTCCCCAAGTTTCAGTCATTATTCCAACCCACCAGCCTAACCGACTTCGATTGGAGCGGTCGCTGGAAGGCTTGAAAGTACAGACCTTTCCCACGATCGTTGGGAACTGCTGGTAATTGATAATGCAACCCCGATCCATATTGGGTTCCCAGTTTTGATTTGAGTTGGCATCCTGCCGCTCGTATCGTTCGAGAAGATCGGATTGGGCTAACGCGGGCACGTTTAGCCGGAATTGCGGCAAGTCAGGGACAGTATCTTGTGTTTGTGGATGATGACAACGTGCTGCGCTCCGACTATCTCCAGCAGGTTGTTACGATCTTTCAAGCCCATCCTCAACTGGGCGCGATCGGCGGGAAATCTCTGCCAGAGTTTGAAGTAGAACCGGAACCCTGGGTGCATCAGTTTCATGTATGTTTGGCTTTGCGAGATTTTGGGGATGAGATACAGATTTATTCCCATCCCACCAACTCACAGCCAACCAAACATCATCCATCCTTTGCACCGATCGGGGCAGGTATGGCGCTGCAACGGGATGCTGCTGAGATGTACACCAAATGTGTTTTGACCGACGAAAACAGACTCGCCTTCGATCGCACCGGACGTAGTCTGCAATCGGGTGGGGATTGCGACATCACCTTAACGCTATTGGATGCAGGATGGGGCGTTGGCTATATTCCAGATCTACAGCTAACGCATCTGATTCCCACCAGTCGTACAACAAAGGACTATCTTGCCCGCATTAGTTATGCAACGTCTCGTTCCTGGGTACATGTGTTAGATGTACACGGCATTCGCCCCTGGAAAAAAATTTCTCAATGGAGTGTTTTCCCCAGAAAGATCAAAGCCTTTGTCAGTTACCAACCCTGGAAAAGCCCTGCCGCTTACATCCAGTGGCAAGCCGCGTGCGGCATGTTTGAAGGCTTGAGTACATTACCAGGGACAGGTCAATAAATACAGAACTTTTCTATTTGCAATCCCCAATCTCCAATCCTATTGGCTTAACAAAATGTCTCCCGTTCTCTCAATAGTGATCCCAGCTTATAACCGGGTTGAATTGCTCAAGTGTACGCTTAAAAGTATTCACCAGGCGATCGGCCCGTTGGAAGCGGAAGTCATTATTGTTGATGATGGGTCAATAGAACCGATAGAAAACCATCTGCAAGGGTTTCTGGATTTGCCGTTGCGATTCGTCCGCCAAACCAATCAGGGCTGCGTGATTGCCAAGAATCGTGGTCTGAAGGAAGCCAACGGTCAATACGTTACCTTTGTTGATTCGGATGATGTAGTTCATCCCCAAAAGCTAATTGCTCAGGTAACTCAACTGGAGCGGACCAACGCCGATGTGTGCTATACGGATGAAGCCGAAGGTCAAATGGATGGGGATCTCGCCTCTCTCACGCTGCAACCGGGACGATCGTTTCCAGAGATTAACTGCCCCGTTGAGCTTTATCTAAACGCACAGCCCGGTTCGAACAACCTCATGTTCCGCAGGAATTATTTGCTGACGCATTTGAGTCAACCGATTATTCCTGAAGCGCGCATTTTGGATCGATCGGGGAAGTGTGGCTTTATTACAATCTGGCGATTTATCCAGCAGCCATCACGCACGTAAAGGGGCAATACAGCATTTATGTCCATCACGAGCAGGAACGACTCACGAACCATTGGGAAAAGCTTGGAGTGGCCTCGCTTCTACTCATGCTGATGTTTGTCAAAAACTGTCCGCAAACCGACGCTACTCTTAAAGCCCGCAGGCAAGTGGGTGAGTGTGCATTTACATCCTGGCGACGATTACCAAAAACTTCCACCCCGAATTTGAGAAGAAAATTTTGGAAGTCTGGGAGCAGTCACCAAAAGGAAATTTAACGAACCTGGGTGGGAAGCGATTTCACCAACTGTCTAGAATTATGGGCGTTAAAAATGCTGCTCTATTATTGAAGAATATGCAGCGATCGGATTATTCCACCATCCAAACAATGAGCAATTGTGAACTGCAAGAGCTAATGACAAATATTTTGACGTAACGGATTGGTTAAATGGCGGAAATGGACAACTCACATTTGCTCGAAAACGATTGAACCAATTGTTCTACACAAAACAATCATGATTGAGTCCAATATATTGAACGGAAATCTTCGCCAGTTAGCCAAACAATGGAAATTGGGCGAGATTGCCTATCGCTTCTATTACGCGCCCAAAGGATTTATCCAAATCTGCGCTCGTAAGGGAGTCGTTAACATGGCGCAGGATTTCTGGCTTCGAAAGCAAATGGAACAGGCGGCCTACCAGCTTCCTACCTATCAGATTCCTACTTACCAAATTCCTACTGTCGCTCCAGCGTCAATGGAGCAACCGCTGGACGTATACTTCCTGACAGGCAAATATTTCTGGTATCAAACCTGTTTTTGTGCGTACTCGTTGGCCCAACAGAGCGATCGTCCGATTCGTCCAGTCATTTATGATGATGGTTCACTTACAAAGACCTATCAGGACGCAATTTACCGCATATTCCCAAGGGCCAAAATCATTCTCAAACCTGATATTGATATTAATGTCGATCGCTATTTGCCACGCAGTCAGTTTCCTTACTTGCGAGAACGTCGTGACAACTATCCCAACATTCGCAAGCTGACCGATATTCACCTTGGCTCTCAGGGTTGGAGGCTGGTGCTGGACTCTGACATGCTGTTTTTCAGGCCCCCATTTTCTGCACAACTGGCTTCAGTCTCCCCAACAGCCCTGTTACATGGTTGATACAGAAACGTCCTACGGCTACTCACAAGCGTTGATGACCTCTCTTGCCCAGGCATCCATTCCAAAGCGGCTCAATGTGGGAATCTGTGGAGCCAAGAGTGATGACATTGACTGGAATCAGCTTGAGGATTGGTGCAAGACAATGACCGATCGGGAAGGCACTAACTATTATCTAGAACAGGCCCTGGTTGCCATGTTAGTCGCAGGCAAACCCTGTGCTGTTGCTCCTGAAACCGACTACATCGTAATGCCAGAACAAATTGATGTGATTCAGGCGAATGGGGTATTGCACCACTATGTCGCCGATTCAAAAACCTGGTATTTTCGCTATGGCTGGAAGCATATTGTAAGGAGCGATCGGGTTTAAACGATTAGCAACTCGCTTAAGAGAATTAGGAATTGATCCCGACCAGATATAGGCCTTTCTTCCAGAATATCAAGGGATAAATATCGAATAAATCCCATCATTCTTTAAGCACTAGGCAGAAAGGTTGCAGCGAATTTCCTCCGCGTTCTCTGCGGTGTACTCCGCAGAATTTTTCAGCACGACGTTTATTAAACAAGCTAATCCAGACGTCCGGATTTCAGTAACGTTTTTGAAGAATGAAGGGGCATCGATTTACGAGGTTTTAGTTACAGGACTTAAGCTTAACTCCTTATAAAACAGTAGACCGTGAATCAGTGAGCAGAAACCCTCAAAGCTTACCCCTGATCCTAAACCCTGTCACCTGTCACCTACCACCTGCTTTAACGGCATGAAACCACTCGTTTCAATCCTGATTCCCTGTTACAACGCTGAGCAGTGGTTGGTAGATACGCTTGCATCTGCACTAGCGCAAACGTGGATGAATACGGAAATTATTGTGGTAGACGATGGCTCGACAGATAGCAGTTTATCCGTTGCCAAGGGATTTGCATCCCCACAGTCAACGTTATTAGCCAGTCCAATCAAGGAGCCAGCACTGCCAGAAATCGTGCACTTCATGAGGCTCAGGGTGATTTCATTCAGTACTTGGATGCTGATGATCTTCTAGATCCCAACAAGATTGAGTGCCAAATTCATCGCTTGCAAGACGGCAATCTGGACTGCGTGGCATCGGGAGAATGGGCACGGTTTTACCACCATCCTTCTGAAGCGGTTTTTACCCCACAACCCCTTTGGGCTGATATGAACCCAATTGACTGGCTTATTTGTGCCTGGGAAGGTCACTGGATGATGCATCCTGCGGCATGGCTAGTGCCCAGAGCGATCGCCCAACAAGCAGGTCCGTGGAATGAACGTTTAACGTTAGATGACGATGGTGAATACTTTTGCCGGGTTATCTTAGCGAGCCGAAAGGTGTTGTTTTGCTCGGGTGCAAAAGTTTATTACAGGTCTGGTTTGGGAAACAGCTTAAGTGGCACCCGTTCCCGTTCTGCATGGGAGTCTTTGCTCTACTCCGTTGAGCTTAGTAAGAATCAACTGCTTGCTAAAGAAGACAGCCCACGAACCCGTCATGCTTGTGCAACCAGATTTCAACGCTTCATTTACGAAAGTTATTCCTACGCGCCTGACGTGTCACAGTCCGCAGAGGCCCAGGTTGAGCAACTTGGAGGTTCTAATCTTCAACCGATCGGAGGTCCAAACTTTCAGCGTCTTTCGTCGATCGTTGGTTGGAAATGGGCAAGACGAATTCAAAGTTGGCGTCTACAAAAAGCCCATCGTCGTTTAGCCAAAAGGCAGCAATATCATGCTTCTAACAGACTCTTTCGCTAGCAGAATAGCCAGTTATGAAAACACAGCCGAATGCAACGACAGGATTCACCAGGAATTCACGCAGCTTGTCCAGACGATTCCTTTCTTAAAAGAGCATCGAAAGTACATTGAAGACAACGATCTTGGTTTTGGTGATGCGGCCTTTCATTACATGTGGTATCTGTTAATTCAACATGTAACGGAAACCTTTCCACACCCCAAAGTTTTAGAAATTGGGGTGTTCAAGGGCCAGGTTATCTCCCTCTGGTCACTGATCGCAGCGCAACAGCAGTTAGAAATTTCGAGGACAGGCATTTCTCCTCTCAAAGGGAATCCCCTCCCTGAATCCCGTTGGAGCAGACGATGGAACTCACTCATCAATTTAAGGTTTCGTCGAGACCTGGCATCTGGCAACTTCTACCCTGAAGAAGACTATCGCTCCATCATTGAAGACCTGTTTAATACCTTTCAATTGGATTTCTCCCAAATTCGTCTGCTCAAAGGTTACTCTAACGATCCATCCATCCTCAAAACGCTTGAGAACGAAACGTTTTCCTTGATTTATATTGATGGCGACCACACCCATGAAGGAGTCGTGGCAGATGTCCAAAACTACAGTCGCTTAATTGAACCAAACGGTTTTTAGTGATGGATGATGCTTCTTACTATCTTCCCGGAAATGCGTTTTGGAAGGGACATGAAACAGTCTCGCGGGCCTGTGAATGTATTCCATCCTTTGGCTTCGTGAATGTTCTAAACGTTGGTCACAACCGTATCTATCAGAGGATGGGTTAATGGCCCTCTGTCGCATTTACTTATTGACCTATCGTCGCAACCATCTACTCTCCCGTGCCTTAAACAGTTTAATGAATCAGACGGTGACGGATTGGGTTTGTGAACTGCATAATGATGAGCCGACGGATCCCTTCCCTGGTCAGCTTGTTGAGAAATATGCCGATACTAGAATTGTCATCGTCAATCATGCAAAAAATTTAGGGCCTACACGCACGTTCAATCTTGTTTTTAAGGAAACAGCGGAGCCGTTTATTAGCCTGCTGGAGGATGATAACTGGTGGGAGCCGCACTTTCTGGCATCCATGATCGACGCAATCGAACAATTTCCTGATATTCAGGTTGCATGGTCAAACATGCGGTTTTGGCAGGAAGAATCGGATGGAAGCTGGACTGATACCGGCAGGAATATCTGGAACGGTAATGAAGATAGCTCACAGCTATTTGACTGGGGACAACCACAGCAAATAATGGGCGCGCTTCATTCAAACGGAGCAATGCTAGTACGATCGTTCATCGCTAATCGTCTGGTTATTCCTGAAGAAACGCCCTTCGCAACAGTTGAAGCTGTGCGTGAGCGGGCATTTCCCTTTCCAATTCTGTTCATCCCGCAAGTATGTGCCAATTTTGCCGTAACTCAGACTTCTTCCCGATCCAGAAATCGCACAACCTGGTCTCAAATACAGATATTGTTAATTGCCAGCTACTTTAAGCACGTTTCTGTAACTGAAGAAATCATTCGTCAGGTTTGGAGTGATGCCCGTTCTAAACCCGCGAAATCAACAGCAAGCCTGTTCTTTGCCGCTCTCATTTGTTTGGAATGCCGCTACCTATTGTATGGCGCAACGTTTGCCGACTGGCTGTTTTTATAGCAGTCTGCCTTAAACGACCCAATGAAGCATGGGCTAATTTACGATCGATACGCGCCTATCCAACCGTTTGGGCTTTTTTAGATCAGCAGACTGCCGATCGGGTATCTGAGAAACAGCAAAAAACAATGCAAATAGACAACCATTAGTGACTAGTCTTGCTGAAAGCCAATAGCTATAAGCTCTCAACATCATTCGTTCAGGGAAGGGGAAACGGCTGTGGCGAGAATTTTAATTCTGATTGGCGGGCATCTCTGCAACGCCCCCGTCCTCAAAAAAGAGGCTGATGCGCTGGCACTGGCAGGACACGAGGTGCTGATTCGGGGATGCTGGTTTGATCCAGAGTTTGTTGAGCGAGATCGTCGCCTTCTCAAAGACAAGCCCTGGCGGTTTGAACCGATTCTTGACTTTCAACCCAGTCATCGCTGGCGAAATTTGAGAATTCGATCGCAGGTGCGGTTAGCAAAGTCACTATTCCAGCGGTTTGGTTTTTTTCCCCCGACCTGTTGGGATTCGGCGCAAGGGCGATGTTCAAAGCTGCATACCAGACTCGCGCTGATTTAACGATCGTGCATTCAGAAGCGGGGCTGTGGGCTGGCGATCGTTTGCTGGATGAAGGGTTTCGGGTAGGCGTCGATTTTGAGGATTGGTTTTCGGAAGATCTGTTGCCAAAAGACCGGGTAACTCGACCGATCGCCAAGCTTAAACGATTAGAATCTCGCTTGCTGCGGGATTGCGTCTACTGTCTAACAACCTCTCATGCCCTGGCAGAGGCGATGTCCACGACCTATCAAACGCGCAGACCGACCATTATTTACAACACGTTTCCCTTGGCAGATCGGCGCTTTATCGATGGACAGATGCACGATCGCAAACATCCTCATTTGCCTTCACTGCACTGGTTCTCTCAAACGATCGGTCCGGGGCGAGGGCTGGAAATGCTGTTTCAGGCGTTACCACTTCTGTCCATTCCGGTTGAAATTCATCTACGGGGCAATTGCCCTGCTCATTATCGTCAGTGGTTAGATTCGTTAATCCCTGAAGAATGGCGCGATCGGGTGTTTATTCATCCAACCGTTCCAAATGCGGAGTTAATTTCTCGTATTGCCGAACATGATGTAGGTCTAGCATTAGAAAGCAGCAGTATTCCAAGCCGCAATTTAACCATCACCAATAAGCTGTTCCAATATTTACAGGCAGGTCTGGCGATCGTTGCAACGAACACTGCCGGGCAGCGCGAGGTTTTTTCCAAATTTCCCGGAATTGGACAATTAATTTCCGAGAAAGATCCTGAAGCCCTGGCGTATGCGTTGAAAGAGTTACTGGGCAATCCTGCTGTCTTAGCAACGGCAAAAGCCGCTTCACTAGAAGCAGCACAAACCCAGTATTGCTGGGAGAAACAGTCCGACGTTTTACTGGCGATTGTCCAGACAGCACTGGCTTAGTTAACGCTTAATTCATTTGAGCTTAGTTCGTTTGAGCTGAATAAATGCGAGTACTCCACCGAAGCAGCACCGCTCTGGAGAATCATTTGATGAATTTTTCTGGTCTATCAGATCAATCCTTTGCAGGAAAGTTTTTCCGCTATCCATTGCGATTGATTCCCTCAACAATGAGACTTCCTATCCTACAGGGAACGCTAAAAGGAAAACAATGGATTGTTGGTTCCGGTCAACATGGCTGCTGGCTAGGCAGCTATGAGCACGACAAACAACAATTGTTAGCGAAAAGTATTGCAGCAGGCAGTGTGGTTTTCGATCTGGGTTCCCATGCGGGTTTCTATACACTGCTTGCTTCATCGCTGGTTGGTCCAAAGGGAAAGGTGGTTGCCTTTGAACCCATGCCTCAAAATTTGTCTTATCTGAAAGAACACTTACGGCTGAACCAGATAACGAACGTCACCGTTATTGAAGCGGCTGTTTCCGATCGCAATGGGACTGCGTTTTTGAGGAACACGCCAGCAGTTTTCAAGGACGTTTATCTAACCAGGGCAAATTGCAGGTTAGAACGGTTTCTCTGGATGAGTTGATAGCGAAGGGTGAACTGCCCGTACCGGATTACCTCAAGATTGATGTTGAAGGGGCAGAGATGGATGTGTTTCATGGAGCCAAATCGTTGCTGTCAACCGCTCATCCAACGCTTTTTCTGGCTACACACGGAGACGACATCCACAAGCAATGCTGTCAGTTTTGGCGTCTCTTGGCTACGAAATTCAGCCGATCGGTGCAAAAAACGTGGAACAGACCGACGAGTTGTTTGCCTTCTACAACAAATGAACACGAAGCTAAATGTTACTCTGCAAATCAACCTTGCGCCCAGTGATTGGCTTCATGCCAGGTACACGCTGCCTCATCATCTGCGGCAATTTGCTCACCAAGTGGATGAGGTTCTGCTTGTATTCGATTTACACCGCAGCACCGGACGATTTGCTGAAGGATGGGAGGAGCGATTACCAAAAATTCGACAGCTAATTCAGGACTGCTGTAGCCAGTACTCCCATGCCCGTGTGGAAGAAGTGAATTACGCTTCAGATGTCGTGGCCAACGTTAGCGCGATGTTTTTGGGGTCGCCCTGTCCCACCAAAAGACTTTCGGGGAGGTCCGTTTTACTCGTATTTCTTTGGGCTATATGCTGCAACGCACCCCTATATCCTGCATTTGGATTCTGATCTAATGTTTGGTGGGGGCAGCCAAACCTGGATTGCGGAGGCTGTTCAGTTTCTTGCAGAACATCCTGATGTTCTATTCTGCGGTCCGCTTCCCGGTCCCCCAACTCCAGATGGCCGTTTACGATCGCAGGTAGCAAACCATGAACCCCATGATTCGATTGCGTTTCGATTTGATTCATTAAGCACACGCTATTTTTAATGGATCGCGATCGCTTTTGCACTCAAGTTCAACGGTTGCCGCTCCCGTACACTACCGTTCGGGGTGTAATTAAAGCGGTTATTGAAGGACATTACCCTTACAAACTTCCCGAAGAAATTTTTCGGAAGCGATGCAAAGGCATCATCTGCATCGGGTTGAATTTTTAGGTGAACCACCCGGAATGTGGTCGTTACATCCACCTTACCGCTCACCAAACTTCTACGAGAGCCTACCTGACTTAATACAACGAATTGAATCTGGCAATATTCCTGAAGCACAGCGAGGCGATCACGATGTAAATGACAGCCTAATTGATTGGAGCAGCGCACGCAATGCTCTAATTCAAAATCGCTGGTGGAAACGACTAGGGCAAAATTTAAGACGGAAATTTCGCAACGACCGTATGTTGAACCATCCCTAACCAATGATTCAGCACACCATAGTAATTAGGCAATTGATGACTATAAGGCTTTGCTCCCGCCCCTGACCCCTGACCCCTGATACCTAATACCTGCTAGACAAAAGGATCCGCTCATGTCCAGATTGCTCTCTGATTCCTGGTCGCTTAAATCCAAGATTCGGGAGTATCTTGCCCGTCGCCTGGGAGCACCCGAGATTCCCCTCGCCCTAGAACGGTTATCAAACCTTGGGTTTAAACCGAATCTTATTTTTGATGTGGGCGCGTACCAAGGAGAATTCGCCCAGTGCTGTTTGCACGTATGGCCTCAAGCAAAGGTGAGTTGTTTTGAAGCGTTGGATCATAAAGTTTCACAGCTTCAAGACTTAGCGGTTAAGCATCCTACAATCCAGGTTTTCCCAGGATTGCTGGGAGCAGAGTTCCACGAAAAGTGCCGCTGTATCAGTCCGAAACGGCATCCTCTGTTTTAGTTGAACATATTCCGCAAAACTTTCCGGTCACGTACTACTCGATGCGAACGATCGATCAAATTGTTTCCGAGCATTTTGGCGATCAAGGGCCTGAGTTCCTGAAATTGGACGTTCAAGGTTATGAGCTAGAGGTGCTTAAAGGGGCTGAAAAAACGCTGCCGCAGATTCAAGTCATCCTGGCAGAGATTAACTTATTGGACATTCACCAGAATGTTCCCCTGTTAGCGGACGTTGTTGCGTGGCTCAACGATCGGGATTGGGTGACCTATGACATTTGTGGATTTATTCGCCGTCCACTCGATCAGGCACTCTGGCAGATTGACATGATCTTTGTACCCAAACGTAGTCCGCTAAGAATTGATAAACGGTGGATCGCTTAATGCCATTTTGCAGGTTTCCCTGATAGTTCAGCTTGAGTCTTGTACTAATAAGTGGCACGAAACTTTAAAAGCAGATTTCTAAATGGTTTTAGCCCTTTAAAGATACTTCTCAAAATAAGACAACTACTCGCACTCGCATGAAATGGAGATTTGAGTATTGGGTCATCGAGTTCTGATTATCAGCCCCAGATTTCCACCCATTAATGCCGCGGACCATCAGCGGATCAGAATGTCGTTGCCCTATTTTCGGAAGTTTGGATGGGAACCGTGGATTTTAACGGTGCGACCCGATCGGGTTGATGGTATATATGATCCACTTTTGCTAAAAACTGTACCCGACGACGTTCCCGTGGTCCAAACGGATGCATTACCCACTCAACTGACACAGCGATTTGGGTTGGGGATATTGGTTGGCGATGTTTGCCGTCATTGGCGAAAGCAGGCGATCAGCTTTAGCGAACGAACGCTTTGATCTCATTTATTTTTCGACGACGGTGTTTCTCACGATGTCGCTGGCTTCTCGGTGGCAGCGTCGGTTTGGAGTTCCCTATGTTCTGGATTTCCAAGATCCCTGGTTGAACGATTATTATCAGCGATCGCCCACGGTTCAACCGCCCGGTGGCCGCCTCAAATATCGCTTTGCCCGATTGATGGCTCAACGGCAGGAGCCAAAGGCGATGCATCAGGTTAGCCACATTATTAGCGTTTCACCCGAATACCCCAAAACGCTGCACGAACGCTACCCCTGGCTACGTAATGACCAATTTACTGTTCTCCCCTTTGGCGCACCCGAAACGGATTTTGAAATGTTGCCGCAATTTCACATTCAGCAGTCCGTGTTTGATCCCAGCGATGGCAAGCGTCATTGGGTTTACGTCGGCAGGGGCGGAAAGGATATGTCACTGGCGTTGCGATCGCTGTTTCGAGCGATTCAACTGGAGCGACAGCGGAATCCCGAAGCATGGAATGCGGTTCGTCTTCATTTTGTGGGAACCAGTTATGCTCCCCGCGATCGCGCAGAGAAAACGGTAGAGCCGATCGCCCAAGAATTTGGCGTTGCTGATCTGGTTGAAGAATACCCCACACGTCTTCCCTACTTTGAATCCCTTCAAATCCTAGTAGACAGTGACGCCATTTTGCTGATTGGCTCGGACGACCCTAGCTACACTGCTTCTAAGCTCTATCCCTGCATTTTGGCCCGCAGACCCATTTTTGCAATTTTCCACCAGCAAAGCTCCGTTGTGGAAATTCTGAGGCGGTGTCAGGCCGGACGGGCAATTACATTCACCTCAGCGGATCAACCAGATGAGCTGTCCTCAAGCGTAACTGCTCAGTTAAATTGGCTACTGTCGCTTCCCAAAAACACAGTGCCCGAAACAAACTGGGCAGCCTTCCAGCCGTTCACAGCGCGGGAAATGACCCATCAGCAGTGCGCCATTTTTGATCAGTGTCTCTCAGTTACCAAGGGGGAGAAATCTGCATGACCCAATCTCCAGAGTACGTGTCGAATCTCCCAGCCAATCGTCCGCGATCGCCCTCGAATCGGCAAAGTCCAAAACAGTTGCTAAGGGCCTTTTGGATAATTTTGCCCTGTTTGTTAATTTATGAGCTGTACTTTACTCAAACCAGTTCATTACTCAGTAACTTTGGAGCCGTTTTAATTACGATCGCGGCTCTCATTCCCAGCTACCTGTGGTGCTCAGGGAAAGCGTTGGGAATGCCAATTTTTCCGTTCTTTGCGTTTACGTTTATTTGGACCTATGCCCTACCGATGGTGAGCAATCACCCGGTCATCGTGACTTATTCTCCAACCGCACAATTTTATGCGGCAGCAACGGTTGCAGGAGTCGTGGCGTTAGGAACCTTAGTCTGGTTTCAGTTTGTTCGCACAGCGCCGCCACCACCTAAATACTACTGGGCACTGGGGAAAAGACGAGGCGATCGCTTTTTCTTTCTGGGCATGATTGGCAGCACGATGTTTTACGTTCTCTCCACGGGCGGTTGGTTTTCTACCTTACCGTTTGGGGTGTTTACAGCAATTCGCAGCGCGTTGCTTGGCCTGGCTGCCCTATCCACATTTATTCTTTCCTACCGATTTGGTGGCCGGGAATTGTCTAAACGGCAGTCCTTACTGTTCATGTTTCTGTTGATTGCCAACATGATTGCTAGCTCTATGAATTTCCTGTTAATTGGAGCGGCATCGACGTTTTTAATTTTCACAGTGGCATTTATCATTGCCCGCAAAAGATACCGATTCTTGCAATTGCGATCGCGTTATCAATCCTGACTTTTTGCAGGCTGGAAAGAGCGATATGCGAGCAAAATACTGGTTTGATCCCAGTAGTCCAAAGCAAATACAGGTGTGGGATTATCCCACCATTTATTCTGAATGGATAAACTTTTCCGCAGACAATTATTTCGATCGTAATAAATCACAGGAACCAGAAAAAAGGCGTCCTTCTTTGAGCGCGCAAGTATCGCCCAAATGCTGCTGCTGGCTCAAAGCAAAAGCCCTGATCCGCTTCCCTTTTTATACGGAAAAACCTACGAAACGATTCCTCAGGTTATGGTCCCCGTATTCTGAACGTCAATCGGATTCGTAGCCAGGAAGGAACGCACATGTTAAGCGTTCACTATGGATTGCAGACCGAAGAGGCAACCCAAACAACCAGTATTTCCTGGGGCTTGGTTCCAGAAGCCTACGCCAATTTTGGGATGCTTGGCTGTGCGGGTTTAGCCATCGTAATTGGCTCACTCTACGGTCAGTTCACGCGGTGGAGCATCAACGCACCAACCCTTTCCCTGCAATCGCTATTTACCGTATTGATGCTGACGTTCTCTATTCAAACAGAGTGGACGGCAGGAACGTTTGCAGCGTCATTCTCCCAGTCCAGCACGGTGTTGCTGTTGATTGCAATCTTTTTATGAGAACGTATTGGTCCCACAGCTTTCCAGTGATTCGTCGGCAGTAGCGTGCGAAATTTGATGGCTATCGTGCTGTCAGCGTTCAGCGATTGTAGCAGGGGTCAGGTATCAGGTGTCAGATGTCAGGGAATAAAACGGCAGTGATATAGCAGTACTACTAAAGGTTAGGACCGTCAAACTGCTTGAGTATTGCAATAGCTTGGTTTTCATACTCAGCACTCAGTCCTCAGCACTTTGCTATAAAAGATTTCAGCCATTCAGACGGCTCTAAGTTTGCTGGCTATAGCTGTTAGCAGCATTGATTATGAAAAAACTGGCCATTATCACCTCCCATCCGATTCAGTACTACGCGCCCTGGTTTCGCGCCATTGCCAGTACGGCTGATATTGCTGTCAAAGTTTTTTATTTATGGAATTTTGGCGTTACTAAACAGGTCGATGCGGGATTTAAGCAGGCGTTTGAATGGGACATTCCTCTGCTGGATGGCTACGATTTTGAGTTTGTTCCGAATGTCAGCGCTCAACCGGGAACCCATCATTTTCTGGGGTTACAGAATCCGTCGCTGGTTTCGCAGGTTCAAGCGTATGCTCCTGATGCCGTGCTGTTAATGAACTACAATTACGCCAGTTTGTATCGCTTCTTATGGAAATGGAACGCGCATCAGGCTCCACTTCTATTTCGGGGCGATTCGCACCGTTTGCTATCAGCGATCGGTTTAAAGGCGCAAATTCGAAAGCAAATCATTTCATTCATTTACCAACGGTTTGCAGCCTGTCTTTACGTTGGTAAAGCGAACTACGAATACTTTCGCTATCACGGTGTTTCAGACCATCAATTATTCTTTTCACCCCATGCGGTTGATAACGATCGCTTCTTTGGCCAGGCAAATACTGCAAAACAGCAGGCGATCATTTGGAAACAAGAACTGGGAATCCCATCAAATCATCGAGTGATTCTGTTTGCAGGTAAATTTGAACCCAAAAAGCGCCCGTTGGATTTGCTCCACGCTTTTTGCAAGCGCAATTGCCACACGTATCACTCCTGTTTGTAGGAGCGGGAACTTTAGAGCAGCAGTTGAAGTCTATAGCTTTAGCTCATCCGACTATTTACTTTGCGGCTTTTCAAAATCAAACGATGATGCCGCGTACCTATGCGGTGGCTGATGTAGTCGTGTTGCCCAGTTACGGGATTCAGGAAACCTGGGGATTGGCAATTAATGAAGCAATGTGCCTCTCCCGTCCGGTCATCGTCAGTACCCATGTGGGATGTGCTCAAGATTTAGTTCAACCAGGTCAGAATGGTCTGATTTTTCCAGCGGGAGATGTATCTGCGTTAGCAGGCTGTCTACAGGAGATTTTTTCTGACGATCGACGGCTCCGATTGTGGGGCGCAAATAGTCGTGAGATTGTCTCCCGCTATAGCTATGTGCAGGCAACGGAGGGATTGCGGCAAGCGTTGGAGCGCGTGAAAGGAGACCAACGGATGGAGAGATTGAGGAATAAATAATGAGGAATCAGTCAAACCAGCCAACATTTCATCTGTGGATGCCCAATCTATTTGAGTTTAAGGGAGGCGTGCAGGTTTACTCGGCGTTCTTCTTGAAGGCGATGCAGAGCCTTTATCCCCACAGTTCTTTTGATGTTTTTTGAAACATGATGCTCGGATTCTGACCCATGTTTCTCATCTCTCCCATACCCGGTTTCATCTTGCAGGGGCGTTTCCACCCTCAATTCGCACCGTTGCTTTTGCCACTCAACTGATGGCCTGGGGCCTTTTGCAGCAACCGGATTTGGTGATTACAACGCTCCTAAATTTTACGCCCGCTGCATATGAACTGAAGCGATTGAAGGGAATTCCCTACTGGACGATCGCGCACGGCATCGAAGCCTGGGATATTCGCCGCCCAACCTTGCAGCGTGCATTGCGCCATGCCGATCTTATTCTGGCGGTGAGTAACCACACCCGCGATCGTTTATTGCGAGAGCAGGATCTCGATCCCGGTCAGGTTCTACTGTTACCCAATACTTTTGATGCAGACCGCTTTCAAATCGGTGACAAACCAACTCATCTGCTTCAAAAATACAATCTCAAGCCTCAGCAACCCGTCATTCTGACCGTCAATCGGTTGTGCAGTACGGAAGCCTATAAGGGCTATGACAAGGTAATTCAAGCACTGGTTAACATCCGTCGAGTGATTCCCGATGTGCATTACATCATTGTGGGTAAGGAGACGATCGCCCCCGAGTTGAACAGCTCATTGCCCAACTCGAATTGCAGGATTCTGTAACGTTGGCGGGCTTTGTTTCAGATGAGGAGCTGTGTGATTACTATAATCTCTGTGATGTTTTCGCAATGCCCAGCAAGTGCGAAGGGTTTGGTATTGTGTACCTGGAAGCACTCGCCTGTGGCAAACCCGTTTTGGGAGGAAATCAGGATGGCGCTGTAGATGCGCTTTGCTGTGGAGAATTGGGAGCGTTAGTCAATCCAGATAGCGTTGAAGAAATTACGCAAACGCTAATTCAAATTCTACAGAAAAAATATTCGAACGGTTTAATGTATCAGTCCGAAGCACTTCGACAACACGTTATTGAAAAATATGGTTTTGAACGGTTCCGGCAGTCATTGGTTCACCACTTAAATAAATTGAGCGAATATAAACGGTAAAATTCCGGACTCCGTACTGGCTATCTGAAAGAATTAGACAGATAGAATAACAAAGCCCCATTCCTTTATGGAATGGGTTTTCAATGCTGGTGTAATACTGCTCTAACTAAACTCATAAGCTCCTTTTGTACGTTCACCTGATGCTGTAGAGCCAGCATTAACGCAAGCAAATGTCTGAAAAGTTTTCCTAACTTTTCGGAATTAATTTGCCGAGATCGTTTCGCACCTGCGAGACGATGTGATTCCACTTCGCTAACAAAAGTAGGCTTTTATTTAAATGTGCGGAATCGCGGGAATTCTTACCCACAGTCAACCCATTGACCAGATTGAAACGTTCTTAAAGCGAATGCAGATGAAACTGAACCATCGTGGTCCCGATGATTCAGGTCAGTACGTATCCAACGATCGTCGGATTGGCTTGGCTCATAGCCGTCTGGCAATCATCGACATAAGCCCCGCTGGACGGCAACCGATGTCTACACCAGAGGAACGCTTTTGGATTACGTTCAATGGTGAAATTTATAACTATCGACAGCTACGGGCACAGTTAGAAGCGGAGGGTGAACAGTTTCATTCCAATTCTGATACGGAAGTCATTCTGAAGCTGTATCAACGCAAGGGGCACAGTGTGTCCACGACTTGCGGGGAATGTTTGCCTTCGCCATCTGGGACGATCGCGAGAAAACTTGCTTTTTAGCGCGAGATCCGCTCGGAATCAAACCGCTGTACTACTGGGTAAATGGTTCAACCCTGATATTTGCTTCAGAATTAAGAGCAATTTTGGCAACCAAATTACCTGCTGTTAAACTTAGCACTGCGGGTTTGTATGGTTATCTAGTGAGTGGGTCAGTTCCAGAACCGCACACGCTCATTGACGGAATCCAGTGTTTGGAAGCGGGGCACCATTTAACCTGGCGATCAGGTGAACTAGCCCCAACTCAGTACTGGCGCATTCAGATGCCGAATGAAGCCATTAGCCTGGTAGATGCCCAGGCGAAGGTGCGAGCAGCCCTGCTGGAATCGATTCAGTATCACTTTGTTAGTGACGTGCCTGTCGGTGTGTTTTTAAGCGGCGGTATTGATTCAACCGCTGTTGTTGCGTTAGCCAGTCGAACCCAGTCTGGCCCCATTCGCACGTACTCAATCTCGTTTGAAGAATCGGCCTGGAATGAGGGGACATTGCTCGAAAGGTGGCCGAGCATTTCAGTACAGAACACACCGAATTTAGAGCTACGGCAGCGTGGGGGCGGGAATTACTGCCGCAGTTTTTAGCGGCGATCGATCAGCCCAGTATTGATGGATTCAACGTTTTTGCGTGTCTCAAGTGGCTCGCCAGCACGGTACAAAAGTGGTTCTCTCCGGTTTAGGCGGTGATGAGTTATTCAACGGCTATGGTTCATTTCAACGAATTCCTAAAATGCTTCAGATTGGTAAACAGCTTCGAATGCTGTACCCTCTCAGTTCGGGCGTCGGGGCAGGTTTGGAGCATTGGGCAAAATCTCCTCAATTGAGACGAGTTGGAGATTTTCTACAGCAATCGCCAACGACTGCGGCTGCTTATCGCAGTTTTCGAGGAATTTTTCCCACCGGGAAGCGTGCACGATCGCCGGTCAATACCTGCCAGATTCCGCTTTGCCGCGGCGTCAAACCCGCGCCTCTAGTGATTCCTTTCCCACATTAAAAGATGAAATTAGTGTGTTGGAACTCAGCTATTACATGCGAAACCAACTGTTGCGGGACAGCGATGTGATGAGTATGGCATGGGGGTTAGAACTGCGTGTTCCAATGGTGGATCAGGTTTTGCTGGAGACGATCGCAACCATCCCCAGTTCAATCCGTTTAGCCGCTGGAAAACAGCTTCTGGTAAAAGCAGTTCCCGAACTGCCAGATTGGGTTGTAAACCGTCCAAAACAAGGGTTTTGCTTCCCCTTCGAACAATGGTTCTCCCAGGAATGGCAGGACTATTTCACGTCCATCCATTGTCCAACGTCAATTCCCTAAACCCTTGGGCGCGTCGCTGGAGTTTGGCGATGCTGCAGCATTGGTGGCAACAGGTGGAAGGGGAAGGATGAGGAATAAAGGATAAAGGATGAAGGATGAGGGATGAAAGCGGAGGGGGCAGAATTGAAAATTAGGAATTGAGAATTGGGAATTTAAGAGCCTTAAATTCCCAATTCATGTCGAATGTGAATCGAACCGGAGGGGTTTGGCATTCGGGCAACATTTCGTGGGTTGGCGGCAGCGTCTATCCGCCGAATGCCGAACCTGTACAAGGGTCTATGCGTTGTGCACAAGCGTAATTCTTGATTTTCAATTCATAATTACCAATCGTCCTGATCGATGGCTAGAGAGACGTATCTCTAAATAGCTGTGCTGGCAGCGTTGGGATGTCGTTATTAATCTCTGACAGGCGATCTATGACTGTTTGCAGTGAGACTCATTTTCCATTTGCGTCCATCTCAAATAACGCTAAAAATCAACCGCAAATTTGTCAGGTTGTTGCTTGCATTAACGAACATATTGGTGGTCCTGCCCTTTCAGTCACGAGTCTGGCTGAAACCTTATCTTATCAAAACATTGGCTCCCATCTATTCACTCTGGACTATCCCTGGCACGGTAAGCAGGTAAAAGCAAGCAATATTCAGCTGCATAGTTCTCCCGCGACTACGATTGCTCGATATTTTCGAGGGTTTCAACCCAGCGCCTTTCAGTCGCTTCAACAGCTAGCCTCCACAGAATTGAATCTGATTCACAATCACGGTCTTTGGATGTTTCCTAACATTTATGCCCGTCGAGCTGCAAAATACAACGATTTGCCGCTGGTGATTTCGCCTAGAGGCATGTTAGAAGCGTGGTCGTTGAACTATGGACAGATCAAGAAATGGTTGGCATGGCAGCTTTATGAACAGAAGAATTTGAGCAATGCAACGGTCTTTCATGCCACGTCTGTTGCGGAGGTCCACTCCATTCGTCGGCTTGGGTTTAAGCAGGCGATCGCGATGATTCCTAACGGGGTAAGCCTTCCCAACCTTAACCAAATTCCTGCAAGAGATTGTTTAACTCGATCGTTTCCCGAACTGGCGGACAAACAGTGGTTACTGTTTCTTTCCAGAATTCATCCCAAAAAGGGCTGGATACATTGCTTCAGGTGTGGCAACCGCTCGCTTCCCGCTTTCCTGATTGGCAGCTTGTAATTGCGGGTCCGGATGTGATCGGCTATCAGGCAAGGGTAATTACACTGGCGGAAGAGTTGGGCTTGCAACAACGGGTGACGTTTACCGGAATGCTTTCAGGCGAGCAGAAAGCTTCCGCATTGGGAAATGCTGACCTGTTTGTTTTGCCCACCCATTCGGAAAACTTCGGAATCGCGATCGCCGAGTCTTTGGCTTACACCGTTCCAGTTATCACCACAAAAGGAACACCTTGGCAGGACTTGAATACCTATGAGTGCGGCTGGTGGATTGATCAGCAACCCTCAACGCTGACAAACACCTTAGAGGATGCAATGCGGTTGTCTTCCCAACAGCGCAAAGCGATGGGGCAAAAGGGGCGAGACCTGGTTGAAAGCCAGTATTCCTGGAACTCTGTTGGGCAACAAATGGCGGAGGTTTACCGCTGGATTTTGGCGGGAGGTACTGCTCCCAATTCGGTGGTATTCACATGAACATTACGATCGCCACTGGACCCTGGCTGCCTGTTCCTGCTGTTCAAGGGGGAGCGGTTCATCGTCTGTGGCAGGGACTCGCAGAAGAATTTGCTGCCGCTGGTCATGGGGTGGCGATTATCTGTCGCGCTTATTCAGGACAGCCTAGAACCGAAGTAATTAACGGAGTTCGATACATTCGTAGCGGTGGATTTTCCCAAAGTCCAAACATCTGGCAGGATTTGCTCAAGGATTTGGCCTATGCTCTGCAAACCTTTCCTACCCTACCTCATGCAGATATCCTAATTACGAATGATTTCTGGCTACCCGTTTTTGCTGCGCTACGCCCCAACGCTGGAACGATCGTTATCAACGTTAATCGGTTTCCGAAAGGTCAGTATCCGCTTTATGCAGGTGCGGCGCGTTTTGTCGCTGTATCTCGCGCCATTCAGCAGGCGATCGCGCAACAGTACCCGCCTGCCATTCCCCGAATCCGTCTGATTCCAAATCCGATTGATACTTGCACCTTCTCCCCATCGACTCAACCCAAACCAGAACGAGAGGAAAAGGTGATTCTCTATGTTGGCAGGCTCCACCCGGAAAAGGGAATTCACCTGTTATTGGATGCATTTACAATCCTGTCTCAACAGCTTCCCTCAACTCGGTTAAGAATTGTGGGTCCATTTCTAGAAAGTCAGGGGGCGGTGGCGATCGCTATTTCAATCAGCTCAAGCTCAAGGCAAAAGGACTCAACGTTGAATTTTGTGCACCGATTTTTGATGTCGAAAAATTAGTAAAGGTTTACCGGGATGCAGATTTATTCTGTTATCCGTCGCTGGCCGAAAAAGGGGAAGCGTTTGGAGTTGCCCCCTTGAAGCAATGGCAACGGGGCTTGTACCAGTAGTATCGGATTTGCAGTGCTTTAAAGATTTTATTTTAGACGGCGAGACGGGTTACTGCTTTGATCATCGAGGTTCTGATGCGGCAATCAATCTTTCGGATATTCTGGCTAAAGCAACGTTGAATTGGAGCAAAACAAGCGGCATAGCAAAACAATCGATTCACATGGCATCGAAATTTAGCTATACGCAGGTTGCAAACCAATATATTGCTGAATTCAAATCGTTAATAACAAGCAATCAATGAGTGGGAAGTTATGAATTTAGAAACGATTACCCCATTGATTCTCACGTTTAATGAATCACCCAATATTGATCGAACGCTAAAGCAACTTTTCTGGGCGCAAACTGTTGTGGTGCTCGACAGTTTCAGTACGGATGAAACCTTGGAGATTTTGCACTCGTATCCTCAGGTAAAAGTTTTCAACGCGCCTTTGATACCCATGCAGGGCAGTGGAATTATGGTTTGCAGCAAATCCAAACCGAATGGGTTCTTTCACTTGATGCTGATTATATTGTTACCGATCGGCTTGTTGCCGAGATGAGTCAACTGCCCGATGAGAACGGGATTGATAGTTATTTTATTAAATTCAAATTTTGTGTGTTTGGTAAACCGCTTCGCAGCACAATTTTGCCACCCCGTGAAGCGCTCTTTCGTCGAAGCAAAGCCATTTATATTGATGATGGCCACACGCAGCTCTTACAAGTTAACGGCAAATCAAGTGTCCTTTCTAGCTACATTCATCACGACGATCGCAAGCCTTTAAGCCGCTGGCTCTGGGCACAGGATCGCTACATGATCATCGAAGTTAAAAAGCTTCTAGAAACGCCAATGAGTGGACTGAGTTGGGGCGATCGTATTCGTCGATTAAAAATTCTGGCACCGTTTGTTATTCTGGTCTACTGTCTTGTTTTTAAGGGCGGCATCCTTGATGGCTGGCGTGGCTGGTATTACGCATTTCAGCGTGCTCTGGCAGAACTTCTATTGGGAATTCGGTTGATAGAAGCCGAGAAAACAGAAAGCCATTGAAAAATTCTCATTCTTAAATGATGAAATCGCTCGCTCGCTACAGGTTTCCCTTGGTGGGATTCGTCACCCTTATCATTACTGAAGCATTCCTAAGAATCGCGTTTGGACTCGGTAATCCTGTCCTTTTTCAAAAAGATGTAGAAACAGGTTATCGCTTTAAACCCAATCAAAAAATTACCCGATTCGAGAAGCGGATGGAATACAATCAGTTTTCCCAACGATCCAAAACAATTACCCTAGAAAAACCAAACGGAACAATCAGAGTGTTGATGCTGGGAGACTCGGTTCTCAATGGCGGAAATCCGATCGATCAGTCCGAAACTATCACAGCACTGCTTGAAAACAAAATTAAGGCTTCAGGTCATTCAATAGAGGTACTGAATGCGTCTGCAAGTTCCTGGGGAATTGGAAATCAGCTTGGCTATATCCGCAAGTTTGGCACGTTTCAAAGTAATATTGTGATTCTGTTGATTGGTAGCCATAATTTAACGCAACCCACCAGCACGAGCGATCGGGTTGGACAAAATCCGTTCTTCCCCGATCATCCTCCTTTGTTTGCAATTCAAGAAGGGATCGTTCGCTACGTTTTACCTGACGTGCATGATGCAGTGAATACAGATGAATCAGCTATTCATTCTGCAAGGTCTTTGCCTGTCGCCGATCAGCAGTTCCAGCAGAATATGAAGTTGCTAAAAGAAATTATCTCCTTAGGTCAAAAGCAGAACGCATCGGTTAATGTTCTCTATACGCCCGATCGTAAAGACGTACTTCCCACCGTTGTTACGCCAAACTACAAGCCCGAATTCATTCGCTTTCTGGCCGCCGAAAAGACTCCCGTGCTTGATGTTCACCGCTCTTGGTCAACGTTGCCTAAAACCACCGTGTCTACCTATTTTAGGGACAGTAAGCATCTAACGGTGGGCGGCAACAAAACCATCGCAAATTTCGTGTACGAAAACCTTTGTTCAACCCATCAGCTCAAGCAATGTTCTTGATATTAAATAGAAAATATTAAACAAATTAAACCTGAGGGCTTTCAGCCTTTAAATCTCCTAAGCTTATTTGGTGAGCTATTTAATTCTCAACTCCTCATTTCTAATTCTCAGTTCCTATCTCTCTTTTTCGCCTCGCAATACACATCAGGGATAGTGCAGACTCTGGCAAATCAGGGTTAATTCCTGATAACCGCTGCGCCAGACGGCATTTCCAAATTGATCGCCCATAATTACCCTGTAAAACGTCTGCCCCGATCGAGTGATTGTGAGGATGAAGGTGAACGTGGAACCCCAGCGGTTCTAAAACCTCGTGATAGAGATCGGGTGTTACGCCATCACCTGGTCGATGGTGAACTTCCGTCGCTAAGCTCCAAAACTGCTCTTCTGGTGTTGTGTGTCCACCCCGCTTCATCCAGCGATAAATCGGCAAACGGGCCTTCCACATCAACAGCCCCATGCCCTGATAGTGCCATGCGGTCTGTTGCGGGTCGTGATCGGTGATTAGAAGACCATTGGGACGAACTAATCGGGCGGCTTCTGCCAGGGCATTCACCATACTGTCACAGTGGTGTAAGGTGGCGTTAACCATAACAATATCTGCAAATCTGGAAATGAATGGAAGCTGTTGGGCGTCCGCCAGGATAGGGTGTAACCAAGTGTTTGAGCCATTTTTAAGGCACCAGCAGAAACATCAACGCCAATTAGCAGTTGGGGTTTCCCACAGCGATCGCCCAATGTTGCATACAGATTGCCCGGACCGCATCCAATATCCACTACAATCTTGTTCTGCCAATTACTAATAACTGCTCGCCAGCGTGACGCAAACGCTTCATCTCGATGGCACGCTTCAAAGTAGCCTTTGGACCATATGGGATGCCCAAAATAATAGCTGTTTGCTTGAATGGCTAACGTTGGGTTAGGAATTTTACAAACGGGTATATCCCCATCCCATCGATCAATATTGGTTGTTTTAGCGAGATATAGAGACAAAGCCCCTGCTAATTGGTTTATCATCAGGCTTTACCTCCAAAATGAATGATTGACGGTGCCCAAATCGTAATAATTTTTGAGTTGTCTATGATGATTGCTGGCGCTATTCATCACACTCTTATTTGGTCCACCGATAATGGTCTACAAATCTGATGCAAGTGATGCTGGTTGATACACACAGATCCTTTGTGGTAGAGCTGATCCTAATTAAGCTTATAGTCGTTTCGAAATGAATAAATCAGGATGAAGACAGAAGGTAGGAAGTCTTACTAATTCAACGCGGTCTGAACTGCTGTAAGACTCAACAAAGTCGAGATTAGACTACCGTACTTATTAATACTCTCAACTTACTGGTATTCCGATTGTTTAACTGGTACACCCATATGATTCCCCACCCATCTCTACCTTATTTCAATTATCCGGATTACTTGAGCAATGCTTGAAAGACTGGTAGGAGAGTCTTTTGGAGGCACGATCGCGCGGAAATGCAGACTCAAGCTACAGCTGAAAAATCAACCCCTCCTAAACTTAGGCATGAGTATGCCGACGAGATTTTGACACGGTTGGAAACCTGTCAGATTTTATTGCAGAAAGAGTTTTCTACTACCGATCGGATTCAGTCTTGTTGGGTTGACAACCTGCTTAGCGAGAGTGATGCCAGAGAAATTTACGCCGCTTTTCCCAAAAAAGAAGAGATGTTGCTCCTGAAAGATCTGCGGGAGTACAAGTATGTTGGGATGCAAATGAATCGATACAACCCAATTCTTGAAGAGATTATTTATGCATTTCAAGATCCCAGGATTGTTGCGATTGTCTCTAAAATTACCGGGATTGAAAACCTCCTACCTGATGAGTATCTTTATGCAGGTGGCATTAGTTTGATGCACAACGACTGTTACCTGAATCCCCATTTAGACAACTCCCACGACAAAGATCGCAACCATTATCGGGTGCTGAACCTGCTATATTACGTCACTCCAAATTGGGATGAATCCTACGGCGGCCATTTGGAGCTTTGGGACCGGGGCGTTAAACAACCCTGCCGAACAATTCCCTACAGGTTTAATCGCCTGGTCCTTATGATCACCAATCGCATTTCCTGGCACTCCGTCAGCAAAATTGAACATCAAGGCCAGCGCTGCTGCGTTTCTAATTACTATTTCTCTCCAAAACCTGCTGACACAAAAACTATTTCCATGTGACGTCATTTCGAGGTCGTCCTGAACAGCCACTTAGAGACATTGTGTTACAAGGAGACCTCACCCTACGGAATGGATTGCGTAACGTTTTTAAGCACGGAATTAGAAAGCCTCACTACTATCGGAAACGCGATCGTAGTGGGGTTTAGTTTTGTTCTCATCTCTTCATTTCCATCTGCCTCCTTCAGTCCATGCAGCTCAATCAATACACCCTTGATACTTATACTCCCGGCGCACCTTATTGGAAGCAGCTTCTCTGGTACTTCATTGGGGATCCGCTGGTTCGCAGCTACTGGCTGCCAGTGTCTGCCTTCAAGGTTTGGCTTTTGCGTTGCTTTGAGGCGCAGATTGGGCAGCAGGTGAGAATTAAACCGGGAGTGAGGGTAAAGTTCCCCTGGAGATTAACGGTTGGTGATTATGTTTGGCTTGGCGAAAATGTCTGGATTGACAATGTTGCTCCTGTAACGATGGAAAGCCATATCTGCATTTCACAGAATGTGTATTTGTGTACTGGAAATCACGACTGGAGCCATCCAGACTTTAAGCTGACGCCTAATTCAATCTACATTGAAGCGGAAAGTTGGATTGCGGCGAATGCGGTTGTTGGTCCAGGAGTCACGATCGGTAGAGGAGCGGTGCTGTGCTTAGGCAGCGTTACCGGACGATCTTTAAAGCCTATGACAATTTATGCAGGGAATCCGGCACAGCCCATCAAGGAACGAATTATTAAAACGCTGAAATAACTGCTGATGTATCGCTGCAAGGGCATGTAAGGCCACTATAGCGATCCTATCTGGATTGTGAGAAAGATTAGCGCAGGAAACCTTTCTCACAAAGCACCTCATTCTCACAAATGATTTAGGACTGCTATAGGATCGTTAGTATAACGATCGGGACACAGCAGAAAGTCTTATGGGCGATAGTCAGCTTCGATTTGTGCAGCCTGCACTTTACCGGATTCTAGATGCCAATCTAGACCGGGTACCGTGAGGGCTTGCGAATCATTGAAGAATGGTGCCGTTTTGGGTTGGATGATGCTGGTCTGACCGACGAGTGTAAACACCTGCGGCAGGAACTCGCTCGCTGGCATACGCCTGAACTACGGGCTGCAAGAGACACACCGGGCGACACGGGAACTGCACTGACCCATCCTAACGAGGCTGAGCGATCGGACGTGCAGCAGGTGTTGCTGGCGAACCTGTGTCGAGTACAGGAAGCCCTGCGAGTGCTTGAGGAATATGGCAAAGTCTATAGCCCGGAGATGGGAGCCGCCCTGAAACAAATGCGTTACCGGGTTTACACGTTAGACAGCAGGCTGATGGCCTATCAGCGTCACCAACTGTTGCAGCGATCGCGTCTTTACCTCGTCACGTCACCAACCGATACCTTATTCACTACGGTGGAAGCAGCCCTTCAAGCCGGGCTGACTCTCGTGCAGTACCGGGATAAAACTGCTGACGACGCCATTCGCCTCAGCAATGCCCAAAAACTCTGCCAGCTTTGTCGTCAATACGGTGCGCTATTTATTGTTAACGATCGGGTCGATCTGGCGGTGGCAGTTGATGCCGATGGGGTTCACTTAGGCCAGGATGATCTTCCCATTGCGGTTGCCCGTCAGTTGGTTGGCTCACAGCGCTTAATTGGACGATCAACCCACAAACCGGATGACCTTCACCGCGCTATTAAGGAGGGCGCAGACTACATCGGCGTTGGTCCCGTTTATGAAACTCCCACCAAGGAGGGCAGACCTGCCGCTGGATTTGACTATGTCCGTTATGCTGTCGAACACGCGACGATCCCCTGGTTCGCGATCGGCGGTATTGATACCAACAATTTGCCCGACGTTTTAAGTGCCGGAACTAAACGAGTGGCGATCGTTCGCGCCATTATGAAAGCAGACAAGCCTACTGAAGTTACACAGCAGATGCTTGCTCAGTTGGAAGGCAAAAGGCAGAAGACACCATTGAAATTAAGAATTGAGAATTCAAAATTAGAATTCAAAACTTTCCCAAACCCTAAGCTCAATCCGCAACTCAAAACGTTAATCTCAAAACTTCAGTTATGCCTGATTCGATTATGCTTCAAGTTAACGGTGAACTAAAAACCTGTTCATCTCACCTGGCTCTACCTGCTTTTCTAAAAGAACTTGGTATGAATCCTCGTATGGTTGCAGTGGAGTATAACGGGGAGATTCTGCATCGCCAATTTTGGGACGAAACTGAGATGAAGGACGGCGATCGCCTGGAGATAGTTACGATTGTGGGAGGCGGGTGTTGAGACTTGGGACGTGAGAATCAGGACGGTTGACCTGACTATCTCTGTTTACTACGATTACCCATTCCCAATTACCGATTACCTGTTCAAAACTCATAACCTTAAACTCCTCAAGTCTCACTCAACTGAATTACCCATTTGGGTAATTTCTCATTTTTGTAGGGAATTACATTTCAGACTGCGTATGCCTTATTAGACGATTGATGCAAAGCAATTAATTTGATGGTTCGTGTGTTCTTGATGATGTTCTAGGTGAGGTAAATCATGATGGCTCTTGAACAGTTGGCATTAAGTGGTGCAACAACGTTACTGACCTATCTTCAGTGCGACCACCTGGAGGATGAGAGCTTGGCTGCAACTGCGATCGCCGGAACCCTTTGCGAAATGCTAAATCAGCTAGAGGCGACCCATCCCGGTGTTATCAATGATTACGGCTGGAAAAAGTAGCTTCAACAGATGAAGGGCGAGACCGTGAAGTTTGGGATGCCCATCGTATAGATGACGATCAGTACCACAATTTCGATGTCACCACACTAAGCTAGAGGTAGTAGGAAAACTCTGGGGTACCGACACTAATTTGAGGCTTGTCGATCACAGCCCTATGCTGTCCGGTCCCAAGTCCAGAGTTTAACGTCTATCCTCTATGCGATCGAGGTAACAATGGAAATTGGCGTCCCCAAGGAAACGAAGGATCAGGAATACCGGGTTGGATTAAGTCCCAACAGTGTGAGAAGTTTAACCGAACAAGGCCACTCCGTTTATGTGGAAAAAGATGCGGGAGTGGGCGCTGGCTTCACTAATGAGGACTACATTCAAGCGGGCGCTGACATTGTTTCCGGTCCAAAGGATGCCTGGAATCGGGACCTGGTGGTCAAAGTAAAAGAACCTTTGGAGCCTGAATATTCCCTTCTGCAAAAGGGGCAATTGTTGTTTACCTATTTGCATCTGGCGGCCAGTCGATCGCTGACGGAGCAATTGTTGGATAGTGGGGCAACCGCGATCGCCTATGAGTCTGTCGAACTTCCCGATCGACGGTTTCCCCTGCTCGCTCCCATGAGCGTTATTGCCGGACGATTATCGGTTCAGTTTGGCGCTCAATACCTGGAACGGCAGCAGGGAGGACGAGGCGTGTTGTTAGGAGGTGTGCCAGGAGTCAAGCCTGGGAATGTGGTGATTCTGGGCGGTGGGGTGGTTGGTACGGAAGCCGCTAGAATCGCGGTTGGTTTGGGTGCTCGGGTGCAAATTCTGGATGTGAATGTCGATCGCCTTACTTATCTGGAAACCATCTTTGGTTCGCGAGTCGAGTTGCTATACAGCAGCAGTCTTCAGGTCGAGACTGTGGTTCCCGATGCGGATCTGCTGATTGGTGCTGTACTGGTTCCCGGACGGAAACCACCTATTTTGGTGCCCCGTGAACTTGTTAAACAGATGCGCCCCGGTTCTGTAATTGTGGACGTTGCGGTTGATCAGGGGGTGTATTGAAACGGTAAGGCCTACCTCCCACAGTCATCCGACCTACATAGAAGAAAGGGTTGTTCATTTTGGAGTGCCCAACATGCCGGAGCGGTTCCCTGGACTGCAACTCAAGCGTTAAACAACAGCACGTTACCCTACGTAATGAAACTGGCAAACTATGGGTTGGCCGCCCTGGATAGGGACGCTGCTTTGGCAAAGGGTTTGAATGTGCAAAGTAAACACCTGGTTCACCCTGCGGTGCAGGAAGTGTTTCCCGATTTGGTTGGCTAATCTGGCGTTGCTGAAAAGCCCTATGAAACGAAACGAAGTTTCGGGTATAGATCATCTATTTCATAGCCAAATTCAGCAACGTCGCTGATCTAATGGGGTTAGAGGTGTGAGCGATCGCTTCTTATTCCTGATCCGGGTCGATTCCCAACGCCCTTAATCTTTCTGCTAGCCTTGCGGCTCGTTCTTCTGCCTGTTCTGCCCGTTCTTCTGCTTGGTCTGCTCGGTCTGCGATTTCAGTATAGGTAAGAAAATGTTTACCGTCAGGGCCATGGATTGAAAGCTCTGTTTGAGACAAATCAAATTTAATTTGTAGTCTGGGGCTAACCCCTGTTCGATCGGCTCAATTACATCTAAAAATCCCTCTCGCCTCAGCCAACCATTCAGTGTAGAATTGTCAGGACCGTACAGGTAATACTCTTCGACGCCATAGCGGTCATAAAACAGAAGCTTACGATTCATTTCAGCTCGCGTATTGGTGGGAGACAAAATCTCGAATACGACCTGCGGTGCAATATTCTCCTCCCGCTATTGCTGGTAAGAACCCCGGTCTCCTTTGGGTCTCCCAAATACCACCATCACATCGGGAGCCTGAGCCATTTTGTTATTCCCTTCCACGGGATACCACAGCAAATCCCCTGCAACAAACACCGCCGAGTTTTGGGCAAAGAGCCATTCTAGATTTTCCTTGATGGTGACAATCCAGCGAAATTGCTTGGTGCTATCCGCCATCCGCTTTCCGTCACTCTCTGGGTAATGAATCTCGGTTTGGGAGGAAGGTTGTAGTTGAACCATAATCTCCACCATCTGCAGAACGATCGAGGATGCTTCAACCTAGCATACCGATATCATTCTGGATTGCAGATTTTAAACGCAGACCGCAAAAGCGTTTATATGTAGGCTTCTTAGGGGCCTTTATACCGCATACGCTTGTAACGCTTGAGTCGGTAGCACAAATATATGGAATGAGAAGGCGATCGATAATGGTCTGTAGGATTTGCCCGTTGCCTATCACCAATCGCCTATTGCCTATTTCAGCGTCACTGTTGTTGCGTTCAATGGTTATCGATCGCAAACATGCTCACTGAGTACCGTTATGCAGCCGCCATTTCGGCGTGAATATCGGCACAGTAGGTTTCATAAACCCCATCCAGGAATTGCCAGAGGGCATTAGCCGCTTGCTTGGCAACGTCTAACGCTTCGGCTTCCTTTTCCGGTGTGTCGGCGTGCTGTTCGATTAGCTTCAGTTCCGCTTCGGTATGCCATACGTCAGCCGCTTGGTGGACTGAGAAGAACTGGTAGTCGTCTGGGTTGGTCATGCCATAAAACTGTTTCAGTCCATCAATTTTGACGGCAGCAATTTCAGGAATTTGGGATTCGTACATAACCAGTGCGGCCAGTCCTGCGTAGAAGGGAGACTTAATGCAGAGGCTGCGGAAGGTGTCTATTAGATTGGTTGTGGTTGCCAGGGGAGCGGTTTCAGCCAGTTCTGCTTCCGTTGCGCCGAGGGCGGTCGCAAACCGCTTCCATAATGCTGGGTGATTATGTTCGCCTCGTTCTTCTTCAATCAGGTTCTCTAAAATTTCTTGACGGGCTGCGATCGTGCCGTCAATAGCTGGCGTATTGAAATGGACCGCGCTCACATAGGTTGGAAATGCCAGCACATTCCGAAAATATTGAATAGCGTAGTTCTTTAGATGCTCACGGGTGAGTTTCCCCTCGGTCCAGGCGATGTAGAAGGGGTGCTTGAGTAGATGCTTTTGATCAGCGATCGCGTTCAGTTGTTCACGAATTGCCATACGTCCTCCACGGGGCGAAAACACAGAGAATGCTTTTCCAGTTGTCCTGATTCAGATCCCAAGTCTGTTAGGACTTCTGAAACTTTATCAGGATAGGATAAAACGCCTGCTATTCCTTCGCAACATTTTTAAAATCCCGAGCGGACCAGTTGCTTTTAGATACTGCAACTGCTGTTCATTACGGACCAGAAGCGCTCCCGCAAATCCCAGAGAGTTTACCGGGATTCCTTCAATGTGGGATTGCGATCGGGGCACCATCAGCATCCATTCCCGTGTTATCAGGAGGTTGTATGGATCGGGCTTCCAGGACTGTTTAGATTCATCGCCTTCCAATAAATCTGCTTCGGTCATGAGATCCACCGCATGCAGCAACGTGTAGTAGTGCTCAAGGGTTAATTTCGCTTTGCTTGAGGGAGACTCTGGCAAGTCTGGTGCAAACCGCATCAAGGCATGCTTAAACGGGAAAATAGGGATGGTTTCAACGGTGTCATGGGAATGGATAGCGTCCAATGCTGGGTCTAGGGGATCCTGGAAATCCCCGGAGCCAGCGGGAATGGAACCAGTTGCAGGTGCTTGTGCCGTTGACTTGCACCAGATGGTTCTCCAGAGTTGTAAAAAACTAATCCATCGACTTCATCCAGGCAGGCCCACATCGCCTCAACATCTTTGAACGTTAGGAGGCTTTCCTGCTCCTCAAACTGACGGGTCACAATCAGTAGGTGGTAGTCCACAACGTTGAACTTGTTGAGCAGGCAAAGGTGCGTGTCTGAAATATTGGCGACAAACATATCTTCGTCGTAGGGCAGAAATGGATTGATCTCCTTGCCTAAACGGGCGGTTGCCTCATCCTGTTTCTTGCGGTCCTCATCCTTGCGCGCCAGGTCCGATATACGAACGAAAAATTGAACGCCGTCCTGTTCAACAAAAACATATCGCGTTGGAATCGGCTGAAGTGCCCCAGATTGAAGGGCGTGCTCTGTCTGCTCCTTTGTCCTGCTCCACAGGTTTCCGGGCTTCAATAAGAGGCTATCTGTTGATGTCGATCGATCTTCAGACATAACTCACACGAACCAGTACACGTTTGCTCTAATTAAGGATAAGCGCTGCTTCAGTTGTTTTTCTTGGTGAGCGCGATGCCCTTCCTATTTTTATGGGTGTTTCCGCTGAGGCAATAGCGATCCTAAATGGATTGTGAGAAAGGATTCCATTGGAATCCTTTCACAAAGCCTCTTAATCTCACAACTGATCTGGGACTGCTATATATGACGTTCGATCAATTTATTTCCCTTCTAAGCATTCAAGAAAATTGCCCTGTTTCCCTCCCAGAGCCATTACAGGCGCTTTGGTATGACCGCAAAGGAGATTGGCAGAAAGCTCACGAAATTGTGCAAAATGCGGAGGCCCAGATAGTGCCTGGATTCATGCTTACCTTCATCGTGAAGAGGGCGACCTGAGTAATGCACGCTACTGGTACAGACGAGCTGGACGATCGGAGCCTGTAGAAACACTTGACCGGGAATGGGAATTCATTGTTAAACACTTGCTGCTAAAGCTCCAAAGCTCTCAGTAGAGGTTTATTGCGTTCATAGGAAAGTACCCTAGAGGGACCGCCAAACCCTCCTCATTTTTGCAAATCTGGTAACAGATCCCTGATAGATTTGGCCGTAATGTGTGCACCCTGGTATCTGGTACCTGTCATTGTTCGGGTGCTGTCGGTTTGTCGAGAATCATTGAGGACATCTCCAAAGGACTACTTATGGACATTCATTTGATTGACTACCCTATGATCGCTTGGGCCATCAGTGCGATCAGCATTGGTTTGTGCTTTACTGTGTGTGCGGTCATGGCATACCGGATTAGCCACACCTACTCTCGCAGTTCCTGATTAGGCGCAGTTCCTAACTGCTCCACTTTCCATTGGCTGTGTTATCGTGTTCCGGTTCGAATCTGACCGGAGTTTTGAATTGACGACCCGTAGCGAACAAAAATCCCTCTTCTCAGCGGCAGAACTGCAAGGCTGCTATTGTCCCAATCCCCGATCGGAGCTTTCGATGAGTCGGGATGCGTTGCAGGAGTGGAAGCAGCGGATTTTTCAGTTTCAACAGCAGATCGGCAGTTCCCAGACGACCCAACAGGGAACCTTGTTTGACCTGATCCCGACAGCAGAGGAAATTGCCGATCGCATCAATCCTTTTGAACTACCCCAACAAAATACCGAGTTCTGGCGCTGGAAGGCGAGCGACGAGGGCGTGTCAGCGCTGTACTTCGTTGTCGATTACGAGTTGCCTATCTTGCTATACGTGGGCGAAACCGTAAAGTCAAATGTGCGCTGGAAAGGGGAGCACGACTGCAAGCGGTACATTTTGAATTATGTATCTGCCCATCGTCCCTATGGCTTACCAGTAGCGGTGAATATCGGCTTCTGGTCTCAAGCACCTGTGAAGACTCGCGATCGTCAGCGACTTGAATTAGCCCTGATTCTCAAGTGGCGATCGCCCTTCAACAAAGAGAACTGGGAATTCTGGGGCACTCCATTTACAGGAGGAAAAGGGTAGGAAATTAAGAGTTAAGAATTAAGAATTTAGAATTAAATGATGATTAGTCCATCCGCTTGAATTCTCAATTCTTAATTTCTAATTCTCAATTTCTAAATCCCTACTCTCTATCACCTAACAGGGCTATTTCATTCTAGACGAGGTAGACAATCCGATAAGCTGAGGCTTAATCCGTTACTGCCGTTCAACCATGAGCACCCTTGCGATTGTGGAAGCTTTTGCTCACTTGCCTGACCCCCGACGAGGAGCCGGACAACGGCACAATCAAGCCCTGTGTCTAGCATTGTTCACCTTAGCAGTGGCAGCAGGATGTCGAGGGTTTCTAGCCATTGGAGATTGGCTCAACGCTTATCACGATGAATTAGTAGGGTTGTTTGACCCAGCTAAAGGACGTTTACCCTCCTACAGCACGATTCGCCGAGTGCTGCTCAACGTAGATTATCAACAGTATTCAGCTTGTTTAGCCAAGTTTTTGAGATTAGTCCTCGTGCGGGTGAGATGGTAGCTGTCGATGGCAAACGATGGCGTGGCTCCTATCAACTGGTATCGGAGCATTCAACCACTGAGCCGCATCCAGCGATTCAACTGGTGAGTGTGTATTTGGTTGAACGGGGTTTGATTCTTGAACCCTACGAGGTTGAGCATAAGAGCAATGAGATCAAGGTGTTGCCCCAGTTAGTCAAACAGTTCGCTTGCAATGGAGTGGTGTTTGCTTTTGATGCGATCAACACCCAAAAAAGTTGCACCTCAATTGTTGAGAGTCACAATCACTATCTAGGAGCACTCAAAGGCAACCAATCTGGGCTGCTCAAAGAGGTCAAGGCGAACTTTCAAGTGGAAGACACTTACACAGAATTTAGCAAAGGTCATGGACGCATAGAGGAACGAATAGTTGAAATTTGTCAAACTCTTGATGATATTCGTCCTTGGGCAGGACTATGCACCTTGATTCGCGTGAGGGCTACTCGTACCTTGCTGAAAGGAGAGTATGAAATTGTGGGTAAAACCGAGATACGCTATTACATTTCCTCGTTGCGTGAAACTGCGTGTCAGTTTGCTCACCGAATTCGCTCATATTGGGGTGTGGAAAACAAAGTGCATTATGTGCGAGATGTGACGCAAGCTGAGGATGCTTGTAGAATCCGGATAGTTCCCTTGCCTCAGATATGGGCAATTGCTCGAAATCTGGCACTCAATCTCTATCGGGACTTGGGCTTTAACAATATGGCTCAAGCCCAACGTCGTTGCGGTTTCAGCTTGAAGCAACTCAAATCAATCTTTAGAATGAAATAGCCCTGCTTACTGATGGAGGGAATTTTCATTAAGCCATTTCAAATCATACAAACTTAACCAATTGTATGCAGTGGAAGCCAACTTCCTCAGATTTTGACGCTTTGCTTCGGGATGGTTATGTCTTACAACGAGCCACTCATTTTGGTAAAGCTGGAGTCTATTTGCTTTAGGAGGTTTATTTCGCCGACGTGTAACTTCAGCACCAACGCTAATGGGCCAAATGGCTTCCCTTGGTAGAGGTAGATTCAGTCGAGCAGCTTGGCGTTTTACAGTTTGTCATGGACGCCTAATCTTCGTGCCATTTCATGGACAGTAACATTTGGATCTTCTCAAAATGCCTCTAAAGCCGCTTCCCAAACAACACCGTAAGAATTTACTCTGCTGTAATTGAATCAGAGCTTGTGCATCATTTTGTTCTTATCGTGTTTGGGTTCCTGAATGACTCAGTTCCCTAAATAAAGTGGGAGAATGGTTCAGTTCGTTAACCTAAGTGAGTGAGCTATGGTCTCATTCATTTTCGGGAGGTGCACAGATGGAACAGGCAGAACGAGTGGACTGGCTTCGACGAAATACCAGCCTGGAATCTCTATCTGAGGGAGCGTTGGCGGCGATCGCGGCGGCGATTCAGGAAGAAGCATTTGAGGGAAATCGCCGTTTAGTGTTGGAAGATACCAAACCGGAATCGCTTTATATTCTTCAATCGGGGCACTTAGAGAGTTACCGCACCAGTAAAAACAGTATGGCCAGTGTGGTCAGTTTACTGCCAGGTAGCATTTTGCATTTGAAAGAACTCTTGCTGGATCAGCCCGCTGAACAGACGGTGATCACGCTGGATGAGTGCGTTCTTTGGATTATCCCTGGTCCAGAGTTTTTGGCGATCGCTCAAAAGTTTCCCGAAATTGCCCAAATTTTTTCCCGCCAGTTGGCAACAGAGCTGGATCAGGTGTCAGCCCAGCTTGCTTATGAGCGGGAGCGGCAGACAGCGCTTCGTCCCTACTTGGTGCCCAAAGTTCGGCGGGGAATTATTGGCACGAGCCGTTATGCAGTGCGCCTGCGGCAAGAAATTCGTAAGGCTGCTCAAGACCAACTGTCGGTGCTGGTATTTGGTGAACCGGGATTAGGAAAGGACAATGCAACGGCGCTGATTCATTTTGGCTCTAAGGATCGCCATGAGCCAATGATCAAGATTAACTGCGATACATTGCAGGCCAGTGGAGCGGAGCTATTTGGGCGGGCAGGCGGCAAACCAGGACTCATTGAGTGGTTGGGAGAAGGTACGCTGCTGCTGAATAATATTCAAGAGCTTACCCCCGACCTGCAGGACAAATTGGTGTCCCTGCTGGAAACCGGGGAATATACACCCGTTGAACGAGAGGGAGAACCGCCACCAGTCCCGCGCCGCTGTCAGGCACGAATCATGATGACGTCTGAAAAACGCTACCTGCTTTAGAGCGAAAAGGATTGGTGGGGCACATTATTCGGGTGCCACCGCTGCGGGTACGAAAGGCCGACATTAGTTCCCAGGTGGAGTATTATCTCAGTTTATTTTGCCGGGGTCGAGGCATTCCAAAACCGACCGTAGCTCCCGAAGCCTTGCGCCGACTGCAAGGGTATGACTTTCCTGGCAATCTGACCGAACTGGAAAGTCTGGTGAAACGGGCAATCTTGCAGGCTGATGGAGCACCGGAACTGACAGAGGAAGTCTTCTGGTCGGTTAGCACCAAAACGAAACGGTTTCGGGTGAACTTGCTGAATCTCTATCCCAAACTGCGGCAGTTTTTGCGTAGTCCCTGGTATCCCGATCGCATCAACTACGGCTTTACGCTAGGTGCATTTGCGATTGTGGTTGCCATGCTAATGCTGGGACCGCAGGATCGGGAACATAACGCTGCTCTTAACTTGTTTTGGGCCTGGTGGTGGCCGCTGATCTTGGTAGCGTTTCCCTTTGTGGGTCGGCTCTGGTGTTCGGTTTGCCCGTTTATGATCTATGGCGAACTGGCGCAGAAACTTTCCCTCTGGCTATTTCCCCGTCAGCTTCAATCCTGGCCACGGCAGCAGGCAGAAAAGGTGGGTGGCTGGTTTCTGTTTGGCATGTTTACCCTCATTCTGCTGTGGGAGGAGCTATGGAATTTGGAGAATACCGCCTATCTGTCGGGCTGTTTGCTGCTGCTGATCACGGCAGGCGCGGTAACGTTTTCCCTCCTGTTTGAGCGTCGCTTTTGGTGCCGCTATCTCTGCCCGATCGGGGGAATGAATGGCCTGTTTGCCAAACTATCGATGACGGAATTGCGGGCGCAGCAGGGAATCTGTTCAGCAACCTGCACGACCTATCAATGCTATAAGGGAGGCCCACAAAGGGAGAAGGACAGGAAACGGGTGGTTGCCCCCTCTATTCCCATCCGGCACAACTGGAAGATAACCGGGACTGTGTTCTTTGCATGACCTGTCTAAAAGCCTGTCCACACCGCTCTGTGGAATTTAATCTGCGTCCACCGGGAATTGAGCTATGGACAACGCACACCCCGCGCTATTACGAAATTTGCTTGCTGTTTTTGCTATTTGGTGCGGTATTTCTGCATCGCTTGCCAGAGATTGAGCAGGAATTTGGTTGGAATCTACACCTCAATCATTTTGGGCTACATACGGGAATATCACTACTGGCGTTACTGGTGCCCGTCGCGATCGCCCTTGTTGCCCATCCTTTGGTTGGCATTATTAGCCGCAATCAGAAGCCGCGCCCGTTTTTAGAACTTGCCTACGGCTATTTACCGCTGGTTTTGGGTGCAAACTTAGCACATTACTTGCGACTGGGATTGACTGAAGCAGGGCGGATTATTCCAGTAACGTTCGCAACATTTGGCATGGGAACCGCTAACTTACCTGTTGCTGTCGCACATCCTGCTGTAGTCTCCTTTTACAGGCAACAACGCTTGTGTTCTCATTCTGGCTAAGCGTCATATTGACCCAGAAAATAGCCCGTCAATCATTCCTGAACCTGATACCTCAATATTTGGCAATGGCGGCAATCGGGTCACTTATGTGGAAGGTGATTGTGGGATGGTAAGTCCTTAATCAGTAACGTAAAACTTAGTCGGTGACGTGGATCAATCCCATCTGCATACGGGTGATAACATCGCTCACCATGTCCATTTCGCGGTTGCTAAGTGTTGTCTCGGTTGCAAGCGCTCTCAGGACAAATTTTTCGTCTGCGCGGGTAATCTTCCCGGAGGACCGAATGCGGTTGATGATTTGACCGATCGAGATATTAGAGCGGGAGATATTATTAATGGCTTTCATAGTCCAACACATCTGGAAAATGATTTAATCGCTTGTGTACAGTTTCTCTTAAGTGGCTGTTTCCCTACTCCCCCATCTGGATGGCTATAGGCTCACCCTATTGGATGAACTTTAAAGGTTTGATGAAGGGGGATCCGTATGCTTTTAGGATTTACGCAGGCAATCGGTAGTGGGTAATGGGTAATTGCACGGTCAGCCGATGAGTCATGACCCAGGTAGTACCAAAGTTGTAAGGATTTTGGAGCTATTAACGATGGCAGCTAACGCCACGCATGATTACCTTCTGAGATCCACTAAGACCCATTACCGATTACCCATTACCTACGTAAGTCCCCTAATAAGAAAGGCGAAGGGTGCAGGTTATGGAAAAGCTCTTCAGGCAGCTGTTCACCATTTAACCCTGACCCTTCGCCTAGTTTATTGAAGGCAAGAGATGCAGTACGCTCTTAACCTTTGCATTTTCAGAACAAGCTCAAAAATAAGCTGTGCTGAATGTTACGTTCTGCTCTTTAGTTAAGTGCATCCTTGACGCCCTCAACGGCACGCTGAACCGCATTCTTCGTTTTGTCGATCGCACCTTGAGTCCGGGCGGTATCTTCTTCTGCTCGCTTCTCAATGCGGGCGGCATCTCTCTTGGCTTTGCGCTCAACAAAGCTGCCATTGTCCGTTGCCTGATCGACTCGACTGGCGTTCTTTTAGCGGTCCGCTCTACTTTGTTAGCGGTATCCCGGACAAAGTTCTTGGTCCGTCCTGCGTCTTCACTGGCTTTCCCTTGAATCTTATCGCCTGTGCCAGATGCAGCAATCAGGTTTACATTAGGAGCGGCCATTGCTGAGGTGTTGGAGAGGAAGGCACCGTGCCATATGAACGTTACGGCTGATACAAGCAGCAAAACAGTCGCCATTAAGCGTCCCACGACTGAAAGAGATTCCTTAAAATAATTCAGTTTCATAAAATACAATCTCCTTGAGATTTAGCATTCTATTTCTACTGCATATGAGTTAGTAGCTAAACCGCCCCATAGGCTGATGTTCCCCTACTAAAGAATGTCAGATAAACTCACTCCTGCGACTGATTAAATAATCAACGGTATGAATAGATTAATTCAGAAGCGTTTAGTTTGTGGTGCTGGAATGTGTTACTACCAACTTATAGCGATCCTGTTTGGATTGAGAGAAAGGATTTCTGAGGAATCCTCTCTCACAGCCTCTCAATGTCACAACTAATTTAGGACTGCTATACCTAAGTTCACGCTGGGAGTTTTCTTATGTTTGGGCACGTGTTTGAAAATGCGGTGACGCTGTTTGTGATTATTGATCCGATCGGGTTGGTGCCGCTTTTCGTCACAATGACCAAGCGAGAAACGGCTCAAACTAGAAACCGTATCATCCTGAGGGGAGTCATTATTTCAGGAATTATTCTTCTGTCGTTTATTGCTCTCGGGCAATTTCTGCTAGATGAATTACACATCAGCTTGCCTGCATTTATGATTGCCGGTGGATTGATTTTGCTGGTGATTGGGCTAAGAATGGTGCTGGAGGATGACCCGGAGGATCAGCTAACCACAACCAAACCCAGTGATGACGAAGCCGCTACCCATGACATTGCCGTGTTTCCCTTGGCAATGCCCTTCATTGCCGGACCGGGAGCGATTATGGCGGTTGTGCTGCTCACCGATAACAGCAAATTTACGATTCCTGAACAGGCAGCAACAGCTGGTGTTTTGGTTGTGGTATTAATTTTGACCTATGTCATTCTGCTATCGTCTGAGTTAGTGCAACGGGTTTTGGGTAATACAGGAGTGAATGTGGTTACACGGGTAATGGGTTTAATTGTTGCCTCGCTGGCGGTTGAAACTTTACTGGATGGGGTTAACCAGTTCTTTTTCAGAAGTAGTTTAAGGCAGGTGGGAGGTGGGAGGTGACAGGTGGTAGGTTAGAATCCTTGCCAGATTGCTGCTTTGATCGCGCCCTGATCCGCATCAGCAGCAGAAATCTCCTCAGGAGATGAGATCGGCACATCCCGTAGCATAAGCGCAAAGACAAGCTGACGACCGCTTTTGGCATCGATATAGCCTACTTGTGTTAATCCGGTGAGCAATCCCCGATCGTCGGGTGTGCCGGCAGCGCGGGTACCCCCTTTTTGCCGAATGTGGCCGGCAACGGAGTTCCTCGTTGAGTTTGGGCAGCCGTACCATCCACACCCAAAATGGACAGACTGTTCCGAAAAGCTGGCCTATAGGATTTCTGTCTGACCGAGCGGAGAAATGTGGTCATGTCTATGGGAGAGGTCCGAGTGTGTTCGTCTGAACCGGCTCCATCAAACACAAAGGTGCTGTCTTTAGAGACTCCCAGACTGGAGATGGTCTTCACCACTGAAGCGATTCCTGCTGGACACTCCTTGCTCCCGTTCTTAACGGCCACAAGGCAGACCATAAGATCGGCACCCCGGTTGTAGCTGACTTTAAGAATGACCTTGATGTATTCAGACAAGGGCGGCGAAATGCGTTCTGCCACTTTTTGGCTATCAGCGTAAGTGGCGTTTGCAGGGAGTCGTTTGGAGGGATTTGCTCCCGTTGCAGGGGCCGTTACCTTTACTCCAGCGCGATTGAGGGCTTCGATGAAGGCAGTGCGGGCAAAGCTGGAAGGGTCTGAAATTTGCCAGATTTGAAGCAGAGGTTTGCTGCCAGCAGCAATCTGTCCACTGACTTGAACGACTCCTGGTGAGACTAATCTTGTCTGAAGCTGTGTTTCTCCCCCTTTGGAACAACCTTGATGTTGCTAGCTTTGACCGTGTAGGCAGCCGTTTTGGGTCGCCAGTCGATCGTGACCGTCTGTTCGGAGGTAGGGGCGTAATGGTTATATCCAGTACGTTTTCGTTGACCCAGATGGGCGCAATATTACCGTCGGGCCAGCCATTGAACGATTGAAAGAGGTGATCGTCAGCGGCAACAGGCGTTTCCAGATAGCAAAAAGGCTAGGCATAACGGTCGTTTATCCTACAAAAATGATTTTCTTGGGTATGTACATACAAAAATGATTTTCTTGGGTATGTACAACACAAGTTCGTTTGTTAATAGCGCTTTAGTTGGCAGTGTGTCTTTGTGATCTCCAACTTATTCCCAAGAAGACGTTTAAGTGTTTGCATAAGCGCTAAAGCTAGGGAGGAGATCGCCGACAAATCTAGTTGTGCGTTATAGCTGTCGCCACAGTTGTTAGGACAGTCAATTTACTTGGAATAAGCTAAATACTGGCCTTTCATCCCTGACACCTAACACCTAACACCTGACACCTGCTATACCTTTAGGGCTATTCACGTTTGAATGTTCCCTGGTGCTTAATGTCCAAATTTTCGATTACTACGGTTGTTGCTTTTCCATTTGCTCCAATGGTGAACGTTACGCCACTTAATCCGTAAGCGTATTCCCCTTCTGGTTGATAGGCAAACATATCGCGATCGTAGTGCTGCAGTGGAAATGCCTTTTCTTCGCCCCTGGATCAGGTACAGTTTGCCCTCTCGTAAGGCAATTTCAATCTGACCAAAATAGTTGTTGCGATACGTGCCAGTGTAGGCCATTAAGGGCATTGCAGGTAACCCTCGGGCAGGTGGCTTAGAATAATTAACCAATGTTCCATAGAGAGGCTGGTCGAACTTTGCAAAGGCAGGTCGGAGCAGCTCAAAGTAGTCATTTCGAGACTTTCCGTACTGCACCATATCAATGAAACTTGCCCCGATCGACTCTGCCAAACCAATTGGGCGGGCATTGGTCAGAACTACAATGCCAATCTCTTTCGCTGGCAGCAAATAGACAGTGGTTCCAGCGCCTAGATTAAAGGCACCGGAATGGCCCAACTGCACCAGCCCAGTATCGGTGTAGTTGACATTCCAGCCCAAGCCATAAAAGGCTGCCCGATCAAGATTTGGATTCTCTGGCGAATTTCTGACCATGTGAGGAATGTGGGTCTCTGCTAACGGTTTGGCAACAATGATTTGTTTCCCTTCGAATTTGCCATTCCCAAGCTGCAACCGGATCCATTGCGCCATGTCACGGGCGGTTGAACTGACGCCCCCTGCGGGAGACTCGGCATCCGGCTGTCGTTTGTATTTTGCAACCCATTGACCGTTGACGAGAACATGCCCAAGCGCCCGATTCCGGGCCTTTTCAAAATCAGCATAGCGCGAACTGGTATGACTCATGCCCAAGGGTTTATAAAGTCGAATGGCGGCGAGATCTTCCCAGGATTTCCCAGACGCCTTTGCTGCTGCCTCTGCTGCTGCGGTCAGTCCAAAGTTGGTGTAGTTATAGACTGAGCGAAATCGATCGCCGAGGGGCAAGTAGCGCAACCGTTGCAGGATGGTTGGCCGATCGAAATCCAGGTCTTCCAGATCATCTCCTGCCTGGTCGGGTAAACCGCTGCGATGGGAAAACATATCCCGCAGGGTTACCTCATGGGTAACGTAGGGGCTATCCATTTCAAAGGTGGGGTAGTACTTGATGATTGGGTCATCCCACTTCACTAAGCCATCCCCAACGACGGCAGCGACGATCGTTGACGCGATCGGTTTGGAAAGAGAAGCAATCTGAAAGACGGTATCGGGATCGACTGGAGCGGGTTTACCTGCTTCCCGTACGCCAAATCCTTTGAGATAAACAATCTGGTCTTTATAAACAACCGCGATCGCCAGTCCCGGTACACCTGTCTTTTTCTGTAACGTAGTGGCAAGATTTTCCAGCATGGGTAACGCTGCTTTGACGCTTGTTTCCGTAATTTCTTGCGTCTTTAAAGCCTGAGCAACGGTAACTGATTTTGAATTTTTATTGGTGTTACCGATTGTGCTTGAGTTGAAGCTGGAACTAGCAGGGAAAGAAGAAAAGGATTGCTACCCAGGGATACGACGTGAGTGTTGGTAGAATGCTACGGCATTGTTTAACGCAGGTCTTTTTCATTGAGATGTTGCTGAGAAAGAGTATTACTGAGAAATGGCAAGTGAACACAAAAATTACTGCTTCACAAGTTGCTGCACAATCACCTGGGTTAAAGAAGGCGCGATTTCTTCTCCTCTTTAGTTAGATCCCAGGCGTTTTGGAGATTGGTCAGAACAACGATGGTTGCATCCTGATCGGGGAGATAACCGACAAAACTTGAGTAGCCGGAAATTGCGCCGGTGTGTCCGATCACCGTATAGGTTTGTGGAGCTTGGTTTGCATCCTGGAATGAAGCAGTGATGCGGTGTTTAAGGCTGTTTGGCACCTTTGAGAGTGCGTCGTAAACCACATCGAAGTAAATCATGCCACCTTGCTCCGGACCCAGTTGGTCAGTATAATCTGCGGCTACTTCTTTACAACCAGTCCATCGAGCGGCGCGATCGGGCTGACGCTGCTAATTGTGCTAATGGCTTATGAACTAGAACGACCCCGAAGAGGATTGCAGAATCTGGCTTTTGGTATGGTTTGCGCTCAATCCGCAGTGTTGATTGTAGGGTTTATTATGGAGTTTTGGTTATCAGGATTCAATTGGCAGTATTGGGTAGAGTTAGAGAAACAAAATCGTGCCATATCTCGTGTTAGTCCCTGGTATAGCGCTATTTGGTGGTGTGTTTTAACCATTGTATTACGTTTGTGAGCATTAAAAAAACAGCACCTGATTCTCAATCAAGCTCTGATGCTCAAGAAAAAGCTGACATCTGAGCAAAGGTATTGTTCTTGAGCGATCGATGTTGTGCTTTGGCCTAAATGAATTCAATGGCCTGTTTTAGGATAGGTACAGATGTACACTGTAAGGGTAGAATCGGCGTCTGTTCCTTTGCAGGACATAGAGGCTATAAGTCAGAAATCTACTGGTTTTGCTATGACAGATTTGAGTAACACTGCAAGGGACGATATCTCAAGCGATGCGTTGTTAGCTGTCACTTACGCAGACATAGAGGCAGCAGCGGAACGTTTAGAAGGTCACGCCCATCGAACTCCTGTCATGACCTCTACCACAGTTGATTACCGCACCAAAAGTCAAGTGTTTTTAAGTGCGAAAACTTTCAGCGTATTGGTGCTTTTAAGTTTCGGGGCGCGTACAATGCGCTGGTGCAGTTGTCTTCAGAGCAGCGCCAACGGGGAGTGTTGACGTTTTCATCAGGGAATCATGCCCAGGCGATCGCCCTTTCGAGTCAGCTTCTCAGCATTCCCGCTACGATCGTCATGCCAGATGATGCCCCTGCCGTAAAGCTAGCAGCGACTCGTGGTTATGGTGCAGAGGTGATTCTGTTCAATCGGGCGACTCAATCCCGGGAGGAACTGGCACAAACGTTGGCTGGTGAGCGCGGCTTGACGCTGATTCCGCCCTACGATCACCCCGATGTCATTGCTGGTCAAGGGACAGCCGCAAAGGAATTGATCGAAGAGGTGGGGCCGCTGGATCTGCTGCTGGTTTGCTGTGGCGGAGGCGGATTGCTGTCGGGATGCGCGATCGCAGCCCAGACGCTTTCCCCAAACTGCAAGGTGATTGGGGTGGAACCCAAACAGGCAGACGATGCGACACGATCGTTCCATTCCGGCACGCTGCAAACGATCCACAATGCCAACACGATCGCGGACGGTGCCCGTACTCCATTCCTTGGCACATTTACCTTTCCGCTGGTGCTGCATTATGTACACGACATGGTGACGGTTTCGGAAGCTGCTATCCTACGAAGCTTATTTTTCCTGTGGGAGCGGCTCAAGATTGTCGTGGAACCGACGGGAGCCGTTGCCCCTGCTGCGGTGCTGGAAGGGGTTGTTTCTGCTCCGGGTGCCAAAGTCGGGGTGATTATCAGCGGTGGAAACGTGGATTTGAGTCAGGTTGGCAAGCTTTTTACAAAAGCCAATAAACTTTCTAAGCCTCAACCTCCTGTCCCTTGGGCGAGGGAGATGAGTTAGGTCCTATGCAAGCTTTTACAACTCAACTGCGTGTGCGGCATTACGAGATGGATGCGATCGGACACGTCAATAATGCGGTGTATCAACATTATCTGGAGCATGCGGCGATCGAACATTCAGAGCATGTTGGCTTTACGGTCGATCGCTACAAGCAACTGGGTGGGGTGTTTGTTCTGCGAAAGGTTGAAATTGAATACTTGCGTGCGGCTGTGGCAGGGGATTTGTTAGAAATCACCACCTGGATTGAAAAATGCGGGGACCTCGGGCCGTTCGTCGCTATGAGATTCGCCGCCAGGGTGAGGCAGATTTGTTAGTAACAGCTGAAGCACTCTGGGTTTGGGTCAACTCGACAACGATGCGTCCGCAGGCAATCCCCGCAGAAATGATTGCAGAATGGGATTCTTTAGGAGGTCATTGACGGTGCCGCAGGAAGCGGTTTCAGGTCAACGACCATTTCAGACTTGTCAACGGGGTAAATGGCCCCTGAAATTCTCCAACCCGCCAGCCAAAATCCCAAACCCAGTGAGCAAAGCTAGATTGGCTTCCTGGCACTTTCAGCAACAACCGTAAGTAATGCCAGATGCCCTTAGGTAAGGCTTTTGGGATTCTAATTAACTGTTTTAGGGGCGTGAATTGGCCAAGCGGACTTTGGTAAACTTTTCGCAATCGGGTAAAGTCTTTTGCCCAGGTGCGTCCTTGCAAATACATTCCCTTGAAGTTGTGGCGCAGGCGATAATTTACAACAGCATCAGGGGCAAAGCGAATGGGTATTCCCAATCGATAAGCCCTCCAACAGTATTCGGTGTCTACTGAATAGGAGAACGCGGTATCTAATGGGCCGATAGTTTCGTAGGCAGATCGTCTCAAGCCAAAGGTTGCTCCCTTGGCATAGGGCAAATAGGGAGGAACAGGGCATTGTGCCAGCTCAGTTTCCTGGTCGTATATCTTCCCATCACGGGGCCATAACCAGGGTTGGTTCAGTTTGCGGTAGTCAATTCGCGCCGCTACAAATCCGTGTTCAAGTAGCGCTTGCCCCATGGCTGTCAGCCAACCGTCTCCCACCTCATCATCGGACTCACAAAAAAGCAAACGCATCGCCCGTTGCAGCCCTGATGCCTACGTTATAGGAATGGGGAACACCTAAACGGGGTCCGGGTGGCGTGTAGGCGTCTACGATCGTCATTGCAGGAAGGCGATCGCGGTACTGTTCAGCAATTTCTACGGACTGATCCGAAGAGCCGTTGTTAACAAAAATCAATTCCCATCCATCAGGCCACTGCTGCCTCGTTAATGCCTCTAGTTGAACGGCTAGAGTAGCTGCTCCGTTGTAGCAGGGTAGAATCACGCTGATTTTCATAGGGGCTTCTTCCATACGGGTGATTTGTCCGAGATCCATCCAACCATATTCGAGAGAAAATCGCTTACATGCAGAAGCCCCTACCCCATATCTTTAAAAACTATTTGTAGCAGTCCTGAATCTATTTTGAGATTGAGCGGCTTTGTGAGAAAGAATTCCGCAGGAATCGTTTCTTACAATCCAGATAGGATCGCTGTATGGGGAATTGTTCAGCAGGTTTGTTATTGCTCAAAAAGCCGCTCAAACTCTGTTTTGAGGGACGTATAGTCCGCCAACCTTGAAATCAAAAGGTTCTGATCTCCTGCATCTTCTAACCGCTGTTTCCAGTGACGAATACTGTCAAGATTATTGACCCAAAAATTAATGACCGTATCGACAACTCGGTCCAACTCCCAACGTTGCTTTAGAGGAGCAGTCTCAACTGATTCAATCAGGGCATCCAGAGTACACTTATAGGAACCCAGGTACTCCACACCAGTCTGAGACTGGTCTATTACGTCCTGTTGATAGTCGAAGAAATGGAGCACTGGCGACACACCTAAAATTTCAAATATATAAGCCATATGAAATCTCCGAATTTAATTATGAGGGGAACCTGACAAAGTAATGGTGGGTAGTGCTGGCCACCATCGGTAACAAAACCAAAATCATTGCGAATTAGGCGCATCAATTACGGGAGTATTTGAATAGTGAATTTTAATGAATGACTTTTTAGACAGGTAGATTTCGTAAAACAGTGTTAAGCACTGTCCTAGGGTGACTGCTAATTTTTAGGGCTTCTTGAAATACAAGCGAAGGTCACGAAGGGGACATGGATTTTTATGCAGGCATTGATTTTGGAACGTCTGGAGCGCGCATCGCCATCATTGATGCGGAGGAACGGTTGCTTTTGGAGGCAAGCGATCGCTTCAGTAATCCATCCGATCAATTAGTTGACTGGGCCACAATTTGGCAAGAAACGTTGTTTCAGTTGCTTAAACAGATACCGGACGATTATCGCCAGGGGATAAAGGCGATCGCGATTAACGGTACGTCTTCCACTGTTCTGCTCTGTGATGGCGCGGGCCAATCGATTACCGCTCCATTGCTTTACAACGATGCACGGGGTAAAGCGGAATTAGAATCATTGCGCCAGTTTTTTGCGGGGAGACCGTCTGCGATCGCGTCGGGAAGGGATACGGTTCTAAGTGCAACATCAAGTCTGGTCAAGCTGTTGTGGTGGCAACGGCAGCCATTCTTTGCCAAGTCCAAGTATTTTTGCACCAGGCGGATTGGCTGGGATTTCTGCTGCATGGTCAGTTAGGCATCTCTGATTATCACAACAGCTTAAAACTGGGCTACGATGTCAGCCATCTTCGTTATCCAAATTGGATGGAAGACCTAGGAGTTTTGCCATTGTTGCCCAGGGTTGTTGAACCGGGAACTCCTATTGGTCCAATCATTCCAGAGGTTGCCGATCGTTTAGGGCTACCGCAGAATTGCCAAATTTGTGCTGGAACCACCGATAGCATCGCGGCTTTTCTAGCAAGCGGGGCGACATCTCCCGGTGAGGCAGTGACCTCGCTAGGCTCGACGCTGGTATTGAAGCTGTTGAGCACCGTTTCTGTTGAGGATGGACGCTATGGGATTTATAGCCACCGATTAGGAGACTTGTGGCTCGTTGGAGGTGCTTCAAATACAGGTGGAGCGGTGCTGCAACAGTTTTTCTCAGCGGAAGAACTGAATGAGTTGAGTCAACAGATTTCTGTGAATCAAGAGAGTTCTTTAGACTACTACCCCTGACTCAGCCGGGAGAACGCTTTCCCGTCAACGATGCACAGTTATCTCCTCGTTTGGAACCCCGTCCTGACAACCCAGTGGAGTTCCTGCACGGGTTGCTGGAGGGTATGGCACGCATTGAGGCAAGGGGTTATCAACTGCTGCAAGAGTTGGGGGCCTCCCGCTTAAGCCATGTGTATACGGCTGGTGGGGGTGCCCAAAACGATACATGGACTGCAATTCGCGCTCGCCAACTTGGAGTGCCCGTAACCCGATCACACTACACAGAAGCAGCTTACGGAACTGCGTTATTAGCGCTGCATGGGTTGGGGTTTAAGAGCTAACCCTACCCATTGCCTTTATCTCGGCTAGTTAAGCAGCAAATAGGCTTTATCTAGCCAGTCAAGCACGCGATCGAGCTGTTCCAGAGTCATCAGCCCATACTGCCACAGGACGATCGGCAGAAGATTTGGGCTCTGGTCAGATTGCTGTGGGTTTAGCCTATTCAGGAGCCGTTGTGCTGTAGCAACTTCAGTTGGAGGAATTCCAATTTCTTCCTCCAGAAAGCAAAGCAGCTTTGATTGCATCTCAGATTCCATCAGTTTTATTAGAATCCGTCAGCATGAATGTAACGTTTTCTATAAAGTTCTGCAACACTTTCTCATAATTCGTGGGTGAGAAATAAGAGTTTTCGGACTTTAGTGTGGGGCTGCTTTCTGGGACCTGCGTTCATCGCCACGCCACAAAAAGTAAAAACCGGCAGTCAGAAGTTAGGAGCTATAGGAGGCAGGGCTTATAGGCTCTGCATCTTAAGCCCTGACCGCCATTTTCTATTTAAAGATAAAAACAGGACTTGACTGAGCAAAAATACTCAAAGTAGAATGATGGCAATTTCTTAAGGTGTTTGTAACAAATTTCTATAGCCGATCCTAAATAGATTGTGAGAAAGGATTCCATTAGAATCCTTTCTCACAAAGCCTCCCAATCTCACAAATGATTTAGGACTTGCTATATTTTTAGGACGCGTTGAGCGATCGCTCGCTTATCTAACATTTGCCAACGGGGCTTTGCAGGTCCATTTCGATAAAGTCGAAGACCTTTACCATGACTCAAATCCTTGATCCTCTTCCTTCTGATTCTGGCTCTATCTTTTGCTGCTATGTCAACAGCACAAGCCAGATTCAAGTCGCCCGAATTACAAATATCGCTACCTGGTATTTTGAGCGGGTTGTTTTTCCAGGACAGAGGCTTTTGTTTGAAGCGCCAGTCGATTCCCAGCTAGAGATTCACACCGGAACGCTCGCCAGCGCAATTTTGTCCGATCGGCTAGCTTGTCAAGAATTGCAGGTGCGGGAAGAGATATCCGCATCTATTAAGGCAAATATGTAGACTACAGCGATTCGATATAGGTTCTGTCCCAAGACCCTTGGATTCCAATTGAGGCAGTGTTGAGTGCTGTATGACCCTCTCTCAGCACTCAGCATTCAGTCCTCAGTCCTTCTAAATTTTTAATGCTTTCTGCTTGCCCTAATACGCTCTTCGTAAAGCTTTAACCGCTGATGGTTTTGCTCGTTCATTTCATACAATGAAGGGTCTTGCTGGTAGGTGTAGGAACTACCGCGATTGACCGCAACACTGTTAAGGTCAGGCGAAAGCGCTCTATCTGTGGCAGAGGGAGCGTTTTCATAGCCGTCGTATCCAACTCCGTAGGATGGTGGAGCATCGGTTGGAGCGGGAGGAGCCGTTTCATACCCGGCATAGCCCGTCCCAGATGAAGCAGGAGCATCTATGGGAGCGGGAGGAGCCGTCTCATAGCCTGCGTGGCCTGTTCCATAGGAGGCAGGAGCATCGGCGGGGGCGGAGGGGCCGTCTCATAGCCTGCGTAACCGGTGCCCGAAGCGGTGGGAACAGCGGATGTAGATGGGCGATAAACCTGTCTGACCCGCTCTTCGTAATCAAAATCAACAACCTTATCATTTGAAAATTCGGGCAGTGCTTCTACTTGATCTTTGGTGAAATTGATCGCATAAACGCGACGGGCATCATGGTCTATGCGGGAGCGCCCGATCGGCAGCAGAACTTTTTTGCCAAAAATCCATAGGCCTGTGTTCACTACTAAATAGCGAAAGCGACCGTCATCGTCAACTAAAAGGTCATCAACTGAGCCGACTTTATCGTCTTCGGCATAAAGGTCGAATCCTCGAATGTCTTCCTGAGAATTCTGATCATGGTAACTGTCGTAAAAGTCTTTAATCTTGTGAAGTGCCATACTGTTGGTTTTCCTCCGCTCTTTCTTGTTTCGGGTGTAATCTAACTGTGTTTCCGATTGGCTGTGCTGTTTCTTGTTTGTAGGGATGTCATGCATATCGCCTTTACAGACAAAGACAGCCCATCTGAACCGCGTTGAAATCTCGACGGGCAAATTTAAAGCAGGAGTGTTGGTTCAATACTTTCCGTAAAAGCTAGACAACAAAGTCCCTATTCAGCTCCATGTACGAATCTGATGCTTCAACGCTATCAATCTAAATTGCTTATATCCTCTACCTATCGAAATAATTCATGATGATTTCAGATACGAACAATCAACAGTTTAGAATACGATCGTTCTTTGTCTTATTTGACGGTAAGCGATGGGTGTAAAGTGGTCTCACTTCCCGCCTGTAAACGTAATTCCTTGAATGAAGTAGCGATTAAAAAGGCGTAGATTGCCAGGGCGGGCAACGTGAAAATCATGGAGGCGGCCATAATGTAGTTCCAGTAGCTGATGTATTCGCCCTTAAACGCGTTTAAGCCCAGCGGAAGAGTGAACATTTCTGGGTCGGACATCACCACTAGCGGCATCAAAAACTCATTCCAGGAACCCATAAAAACAAAAATAGTTTGAGCTGCAAGCGCAGGTTTTGCTAGCGGTAAAACGATTTGGAAAAAGGTTTCTAGTCTGCCCAGACCATCTAATGCGGCGGCTTCTTCCAGTTCCTTTGGAAAATTGATGAAGAACTGACGCATCATAAAAATGAATGTGGCGTTAATAGCCCCGGGAATAATGAGTCCCTGGTAGGAGTTGAGCCAGCCTAATGATTTAAGAATGAGAAACTTGGGCAATAGGGTAATCTGCCCCGGAATCATCAGTGCAGCCAGAATTAGAAAAAACCAAAATTGATTACCTGGAAACCGAATTCTTGCCAGGGCATAACCCGCCATGGAGTTAAACAACAGGTTGAGGAGCGTAACGCAGATGGCGGCGATCGCGCTATTCAGCAACCACCGCCCAAATAACGGTTCCTGCGTAAAAATTTGCTGATAGTTTGCCAGAGTGAACGTTTTGGGTATGAAGTGAATTCCCCCTTCGGCAATTTCAGACAGCGGTTTGAATGAGGCAGATATGGCCCAGGCAAACGGCAAAAATGTAATCAAGGCATAGCCAATTAAAACCGTGTAGAGAATCCCGTTTGACCAGTGACTATGTTTCATCGTGGGTTCCCTTAATCTAAACGCTCTTCTTTGAATAATTTGCGCTGAATAATGGTTGCGGTCATTAGCACGATCGCCAGCATCAACGTCAATGCCAGCGCATATCCCATATCCAAATTTTTGAAAGCATACTGATAGATCAACAGCACGATGGTTAGGGTTGCATCGTTTGGTCCACCTGAGCCTGCCGAAAAATGTAGGACTGGTCGAAGAGCTGAAAGGTACCAATTAATCCCATAACAATGACAAAAAACGTGACGGGTTGCACAAAGGGAAGCGTGATGTAGAAAAACATTTCCCAGGAGCTGCCCCATCCAGCTTTGCCGCTTCATAAAGGGTGTTTGGAATATCCTGCAAAGCAGCAAGATAAATCACCATAAACAGCGGTGCGGTTGACCAAATATTCATGATCATGATCCCTTTGAGCGCTACTTCTGGATCCCCTAACCAGTTGTAGGTTGGTAGGTGAAAGAAGCTCAGTAGTTGATTTAACAACCCGTTGGAGTTGTAAATCCACATAAAAATAAGGGTCAGAACCGCCGAAGAGGTAACGGTTGGTAGAAATAAAGCAACCCGAAACCAGGAGCGACCTTTAATCTGAGCGTTGAGGACCAGAGCGAGGGCAAGGGCAAGAAGCGTTTGAATGGGCACGACGATCGCCACATACTGGGCCGTATTTTTAGCGCAGTCCACACGCGATCGTCGTTTGCTATGCGGATAAAGTTCTTGGCTCCAGCAAACTGGTAGCTGACTTCACCTAAAAGCTGCACTTTGTAAAAGGCAAGGATCACCGCATAGATAATTGGCAGGACTAGAAAGACTCCGGCAATCACAATGGTTGGAGCCATAAAGGTGTAACCTGCTAACGCGTCTCTGCTTTGGCGAGTTCTCCAAATCTTTTTGTTAAAGCAAGCATAAGAAACATCGGGGGTTCTTAGCTCAACTTTATAGCAAAGTGCTGAGTGCTGAGGACTGAGTGCTGAGTATGAGAACCAGCTATTGCAATACTCCAAGCAGTTTGATTGTCCTATCCTTTAGTAGTACTGCGATAACCCTCGATTTTGTCTTTGCCGCAAAAACTATTAAATTGGCACTCAAGGATCGGGAAATTAATAAATCCGCAAACTGTACAGGCGGGTTTAGCAGTCCAATTTGCCCCTTGCAATGAATTTGATGGCAAAACCTCTCGAATGAGTAGACTCCAAATTTTGGAGTACGGGTACAGGGTACGGGAAAGCGCAGCTTCTGCGATCGGAGGATGTTTGAAAGTGTCAAATCAGTTAACAACAGATAGAAAACGGATGAGTTGGATGGTGATGTCAAGCTGAAACTGTCAACTATCCGTTCTATCCGTTACCAATCCGCTGCTAGTCATAAGGTCACGGCATCTTCGATGAGTCGGGTCGGGCTGTGCGAATGGTCGGAGTTCTGATTGATATTAGCGATCGCAAACGGGCAGAAAAGGACTTGAGAGAATTGAGTGCCGCTTTGAGTAATGCGGTAGAGGGAATCTCGCGACTGGATACGGCAGGATGCTATGTCACCGCTAACCGGGCCTATGCCAGCATGATTGGCTACTCAGAGGAGGAAATGGTTGGGATGAACTGGCAAATAACCGTTCACCCGGACGATCACCAAAAAATGATTGCTGCCTATCAACAAATGGTGAGCAGCGGCAAGGCAGAAGCAGAAGCTAGAGGACTGCGGAAGGATGGTTCTGTTTTTACAAGCAACTGGTAATGATTGCTGCCTACGATGAGCAGACGCAATTTGTTGGGCATCACTGTTTTATGAAAGATATCAGCGATCGTAAACAGGATTAGCAACGGCTCCAATTTCAGGTTCTCGGATTTGTAGGAGTTTCGATTGACGATAAGCATCTCTTCTCGCATGCTGGATGTACGGATTGAGGACATAATTGAACAACCTTTTGAAAGTTGATAGCTGCCTGCTGCCAGTTTTCAGAAATCTTCCGTCTACTCATTGTGTCTTTCCTTATCAACCACCTGAGAACCACGCATGACTGAGCATAAGCACACCCTTCCTTGGTGGGAGCGGGTTCCACTCTATGTCCAAATTCTGATTGCCCTGATTTTTGCGATCGGGTTAGGCGTATTTCTGGGTGCGGGGCAACCCAGCCCCAAAATGCGCTGATTGCAAAGGATTTGGCAATTCCCTGTAGTCTTGTGCTGAAGGCGTTACGCGCCCTCGCAACGCCGTTGATTTTGCTAGCGGTCTTGCATTCCTTTTTAACAACCAGTATTCCGGGACGATCGGGCCGTCGGTTGGTGTTTTTATTGCTCACTAACACGTTGGCGGCGATTCTAATTGGGCTGCTGGTGGCTAACATTCTGCAACCGGGAGGCTGGGAACAAATTGGTTCGCCTGCTGGTGGTGAAAATGCGGTTACTAAACAGTTTGACCCCTGGGGTTTGCTGCAAGACAGCGTGCCGGAGGCGATTATAAAGCCGTTGGTGGATAACAATGTTATCCAGTTGATCGTTATTGCGCTTTCCTTTGGAATTGTGCTGAGGGCACTAAAGGCAGAGCAGGTGGCCCATAACAAGACAGACTACCTGCCGATCGAGCAAATTGTTACAACCCTGTTTGAGGCGGTTATTCGAATTCTGAAATGGGTGATTGTGCTCGTACCGCTGGCGGTTTTCGGCATTGTGGCAAAGACGATCGCGCTGGAAGGGTTTTCCCCATTCAAAACGTTGGGTGCGTTTGTACTTGCAGTGCTGTTAGCGTTGTTTCTACAGGCGTGCTTTTACTTGGTGCGCGTGTCGTTTGGATCCTGGGTTGGTCCCAGACGCTTCTTGTCGGGAGGGTCGGATGCGTTTATGACGGCCTTTTCTACCGCTTCATCGACAGCAACTATGCCGGTCACGTTTCGCGGCTTGCTGGATAAGGTTGGCCTACGGAGTCGTCCGCGTCGTTGGGAGCGCTGGTAGGCAGCAACTTTAACAATGATGGAACGGCCCTTTATGAAGCAATGTCTGCCCTGTTTGTGGCTCAGGTCCTGGGGCTGCATTTGTCGCTCGATAAGCAACTCGTGGTGGTGCTTACGTCTATTTTTGCATCCGTTGGGGCAGCGGGAATTCCAGAGGCGGGGCTGGTAACGATGACGCTGGTGTTTTCGGCGGTTGGTCTACCAACTCAGTACATCGCTATCTTGATTACGGTTGATTGGTTTCTCGATCGCTGCCGTACGGCCATTAACGTCATGGGAGATATGACCGTAAGCTGTTTATTGGATGGCAAACAACCCAAACTGGAAATGGAACCTGCACTGGAGGAAGCCCTGCATCCAGAAGGAGAGTAGACTCGGTCGTATCGGGTTGCTGTATCCTCTGGATGCATTAGCTGAGGTGATAGGAGAGACAGTTAGGACAACAGAGGTCAGGGGTCAGGGAGCAAATAGCCTTTGACAAACGATTTCAGCGCCGATCCTAGCTATTAGGGCTATAGTTTTTTGCTAACCTACCTCGATTTATCAAAAACATTGAAACGATTTTCATCAACGTCTAAGCGTTACTGATGAATCGGCCTCCGTTTAGCAAACTCTTGCGGGATTTTTCATAAATCCTCAAGCAAACTTTAGGATGAAGATCTGTTTTCTAGAAACGTTTCAACGTTTTCTAAATTGGCTTCTATTTCTTATACGGAATTGAAGGGTGTGTTGTTTTGAGGGGATTAATTGAAGACGCACCGTATCTTCAATTAATCCTCCCTTCCGGGATTTCGTATTATAGCTAGTCCGAAAAAGTACGGTGTAAATTCGTGAGGTGTGTAAATTTGAGAACAACTTCCCCAGATTTACGGTGAACGTTGGTGTATTTTTTGTCGCTAGTTTAGGAATGACCTACAACCAGAGGGTGCAAATGCCTCGTCCTAAACGCAACTCCCGTACGCTTGCAAAGTCAGAACGTCAATTGGAATCGTTGCAGTCGATCGCTGCAACAATGGACTTTGGTAATGACGTGTCTACCCAAACCTATGCTAGTTTGATCGACCAGATGCGGCAGAAACTTGCCAACTACAACACGTTGCTGTCTACCGTTGATGATGCCCAGAGGGAAGTCGAACTGGCAGAGGAGGCGCTGGCAACGCTGTCTAAACGACTCATGGTAAATGTGGCGGCTCGCTATGGCGAAGACAGTCGAGAATATCGAATGGCAGGCGGAAAACCTCGTTCTACGGGGCGACGCTCCGGCGCATCCCAAACCACGACTACGGCATCTCAACCTGGGACGACAACGGAAAGCAGAACGGCTGCGATCGAAAACGGTTCGACGGTAAAGGCTTAACGACCAGGATTTACGCAAACCTCGGAGGTTTAGCCAAAAATTGAGCGTCATGGTCAAGACTGATGCTAAAACCTCCGAAGTTTTGGCAAAAGGCGCTTGTCCTAACAATTTGCTCAGTAGGGCGAAGCATTCGGGCAAAAAGCGTTGTAACTCAATCACCGCCATCTACCGAATGCTTCGCCCGTACAGCCAGAATGTTCGATTTACTTTAGTCCATGAGCCTTGGCGAAACCCGTCCTCCGTGACGGCTCTCCGGAACAATTAAGTTGCGCGTGTAGAGAAACTTAAGCTAGTTTTGCAGTGAATGGGAAAGCGTCTCTACGATTCGAATCTATGCCCCTCACTTTTACCTTCGACTTAAGCCAGCAACACTTTCAGCTAAGCAATGGGACGCAAACCCGTCGCCTGTCCAGTCCAGACCTGTTGAACCTGATTGAGCAGTGTGAACACCGCTATTACTCTGGGCGACCCAGGGATTGGTATGGACGATCGCAGGATGTGCCTGCTGAACTGGCTGAATTAGGAGGCAATCTATATCGCTGGCTCGATGGGAATGAGGGCTGGCTGCGGCAAGCATTGGCAACAGGATTGCCCCAGACTATTGCGTTCCAGCTCAACTATAGTCTGGAGCTGCAGGGGTTAAACCGGGAGACCGAACGCATTGCCCTGGGGCTGGCCCATTTACCGTGGGAGTTGCTGCACGACGGCAGTGGGTTTTGCTGCAAACCCAACGGCTGACTCTACCGCCAATGCGGGTTGTGCAGCAGCGATCGGGCGAGAATACCATTGCCAATCGACCGCTGCATCTGCTGTTGATGGCTACGTCACCGGAAGGGGTGGAGCCTGTCCTCAGCTATGAGCAGGAGGAGGCCAACATTGTGCAGGCAACGGAGAATCAACCGTTGCTGCTGGTGGTGGAAGAAAGTGGTTCGGTGACAGAGTTAGAAAATCTGATTAAGTTTTATCCTGATGGGTATTTTGATGTCTTTCACCTGACGGGGCATGGGTTAATTTATACCGAGGCAGAGTACGGCGGTTTAGCGGCAACGATTCAGCCACCACCTCGTATTCCCGAAAATACTCCTGCTTTATTACAGAAGACACGCTGGGCAATGTGCAGCTAACGACGGTGCCTGACCTGGCACGGTCCTTTGGCGATCGCGTTCCCAGGGTTGTGTTTTTGTCAGGCTGTCATACGGGGAGGTGCCCGATCGGGGCAGTGTACCCTCCATGGCGCAGGCGTTGGTGCAGGCGGGGGCGCAGATGGTGCTGGGGTGGGCGCGTCCGGTGTTGGACCAGACGGCGATCGTGGCGGCGCAGGTGATTTATAAGGAACTGGCAGCGGCCAGTTCGGTGGAGCAGGCAGTGAAGGTGGCGGTGATGGAGATGATCCGGCAGGAGTGCCCGGATTGGCATTTGCTGCGGGTGTATTGCGATTCTCGTTTGCTGCCTTCCCTGGTGACACCGATGGGAACGCCGAAGCGGGAGCGGTTACGCCGGATTCAGCCGGAGCAGGATTTTCTGGACCCGCAGGACCAGGTGAAGGTGGCCAGTCCGTTTGAGTTTGTTGGGCGCAGGCGATCGCTACAGCGCTGTCTAAAGGCGATGAAGCCCACCAGCGATCGGGTGGGGGTGTTTATTCAGGGCATGGGCGGCCTGGGTAAAAGCACGCTGGCGGCGCGGCTGTGTCGGCGAGTAGAGGCGCAACGTCCGGGGTTTCAGCGGGTGGTGCTGGTGGGGTGGTGAATGAAGCAACCCTGCTGCAAAAGCTGTCCAGTGCCTATGACCGATACCCGGATATTCCAAAAATTTTGAATGAATCAACCCCAACCTGAGCGGCAGGTTGCAGAACTTTATTGAGGCGGTGGAAGCGTTGGACCGTCCGCTGCTGCTGGTGCTGGATGATTTTGAGCAGAATATTCCTGAATCTGCGATAGACGATGGCACCCTGCGCCCAACAAGCGATGCGGTGGCGGTGTTGATGGCCCTCTGCGGGGCGCTGGCGGTGATGCAGCAGGAAATGAGCGCGGCCAGTCGCCTGATTGTTACCTGCCGCTATGAGTGCCCGTTTCCGCCGACGCTGCATCTGGAACGGCTGAAACGGATGAACCCCACGGATATTGACAAGAAGTGTCGGCTGCTGCCGGACTACAGCCAGGTGCGCTTGCATCCTCAGTATGGGCGGGTGATTCGGGTGGCGGATGGCAATCCTCGCTTGCTGGAGTGGTTGCTGAAGCTGCTGCAACAGCCAGAGATGGATACGGCGGCGCTGTTGAGCCAACTGGAGCAAACGAAGCAGAGATTTCGGGAAACGATTTTAGCGAAAACGCTGCTGAACAGCCTGACCGAGGTGGAACGACAGTTTCTGGCGCGGCTGAGCGTGTTTCAGTTGCCTGTGACCAGGAGATTGTGGCAGCGGTAACGGAGATCCCTCCACCTTCCCTCGAAACGGACCCAGAGGCAAACGTTCCCCCTCTTTGAAAGGGGACAGCGGTGATCGGACCCTGGCGCGGTTGCTCAGTTTGAGCCTGGTGGAGTCGGCCACCAGCCCTACCAATACGGAATACCGGGTGACAAGCATTCTGTCTCCACTGCTGGAGCCTGTGCTGAGTCAGGCCGACTGGCAAACGACCCAGGCACAGGCGGCGCAGGCGGTATACCGCGTCTGGTGGGAAACAGCAGAAAGCTCAACGGAAGCCCAGCGATTGGAAATAGTGCGGTTGGCGCTGTTGGGTAGAGACGCGGCGATCGCGGGAAGGATTGGCGATCGCGTGGCAACCGAATGGGTTAACGGTTCCCGCTTTCTGGAGGCATTGGAACTCTGCCAAAAATCCTGGCGGTTTTTCCGGTAGACTACCGGATTTTAGGCACCATCGCCCGGGCAGAAGTGGTTTTGGGCAACGTGACGGCTGCTGATGCTCACTACGCTCAAGCGTTGACCCATTGCCCTGTTGATGATTTGCAAAAAGATCCAGCATTTTGTTTAACCACGCTGCCCTGATTGCCCAACAAGGGGACATCGAGGGGCGCTGGAGTTGTACCGTCAATCGCTGCAAACCTATGAGCAAATCAAGGATGTGCAGGGCAAAGCAGCAACCTTGCACCAGATGGCCGGGATTATTGCCCAACAAGGGGACATCGAGGGGCGCTGGAGTTGTACCGTCAATCGCTGCAAATTAAGGAGCAAATCAATCATGTGCAGGGCAAAGCAGCAACCTTGCACGCGATGGCCGGGATTATTGCCCAACAAGGGGACATCGAGGGGCGCTGGAGTTGTACCGTCAATCGCTGCAAATTAAGGAGCAAATCAAGGATGTGCAGGGCAAAGCAGTAACGCTGGCAAATATGGCCTATTGGGCAGGGAAAACAGGGAACAAAGCACATCAACTTGAGCTGAATTTGCAGGCGGCGCAAGCATTGGGACAAGTGCGTGCCTACGGCGATCTGATGACGGTGTTAGGCAATTTGGGCACAACCGTTGAAACGAATTCCCTTGCCTACCTAGCTCAAGCCCTCTGGCTCTGCCTGCGGATTCAAGCGCCTCTGACCAATGCTATCGTTCTAATTAAAACTCTTTACGATCAGGTGCCCCAGGGAGATGACCTGGAGGCGCTGCTGGCAGCCTATGCCCTGGTTCTCTGTGCCCGGCGGGGGAGGGGCATTCCCAGATCGAGCAACTGCAAGACCTGAGCGGGAAAATGATGGCAGGGGCGGCGGGTGCCCAGGGCATTGAAACCCCGGAAGCGTTTGAAACCTGGTTGACCCAACAGCAGCTTAACGACCCTGACGTCTTTCTGCCCCGCCTGAACCACCGCCTGGAAGCGTTGATTGGTGACACCTGGGCCTTCGACTCCAGCCCGCTGCAATCCTGCGTTCCCCGCCTTTGACGCTGTTTCCAATTCAAAAGGGATGGGGTTAAGGTGCCTCAGGTTCCTGGGCGAGAACTCAGATCCTTATCCATAAAGGACCGATCGCCCAATCGTTGCAGCAGGGGGTCCGTGTTCGTCAAATTTGACGACGTGAACGGAGGCGGCGGGGCAGTCGATGCGATCGCGGTAGCGTCCCAGGTCAATTCCCAGCAGGGTGCAAAGGATGATGCGAATCGTGGCTTTGTGAGAAACAACCAGCACATTCCCGTTCTTATATTTCTCCTGAATTTCTGTCACCACCAGAGATGCCCGACTGGCAATCTCAACAGCGGTTTCGCCACCCGTAGGCGGGTTCCAGGCTGGTTCGGTCAGCCACTTTATGTAGTCTTCCAGGAAGTGTTCTTTTACATAGTCGCGGCTTTGCCCTTCCCATTCGCCATAGCGGATTTCTTTGATCCCATCCCGTAGCTGCATCTCTATTCCAATGGCATCGCACAGCGGTTTCGCGGTGGCGATCGTTCGCTTCATGGGGCTAACGTATACTGCCGTCCAGGGTAAGCTTTTGTAGGCGGCGGCAAATGCTTCGGCCATCTGAACCCCTTCAGGCGTCAGGTCTGGATCCAGGTCTCCACAATACCCATCGGTGCGGCTATAGATCGTTTCTCCATGCCGCATGAAATATAGCAATAAGCTCATGAGTTTGGTTGGAATAATTCAAGCTGCTGAATCATTCTATCGTTGACTTGCAAGGAGCGAAGGAGTTGGAAATTGAGAAGTTAGAATTAGGAATTTTGAGTTTTGAGTAATCCACGTTCGCTTAATTCTTCATTCTTAATTCTTCATTCCTAATTGCCACGAGCACTCTTTAACCGTTGTCGGAATTCTGCTGCAAGGCGAGGGTCGGGAATTTTGGCAGCCAGAATTTCAACCAGCATGGCCCGATCGGCGTAGGGATAATCTGCTAGAACCTGTTTCACAACTACTTTTGCGATCGGTCCAATGCAGCGAATGAGTTCCTGTCGGCAACAGGCAACAAACGCATCGTCGATCGCGGGAGCACCTGCTAAACTATCCTGGTTTGACGAGGCTGACCCCTGATTGCTAGAGGGTTGATTGCCGGAGGGCTGATTGCCAGGGGACTGATAGGTGGGAACGGGTGCGGTAAACGAGGATTGACTGGCCGTTGATTCTTGGGGAATTTCAATCCGCCGTTTGAATTCGTTTGCTTGATTGGGATCGGAGATATGGGATGTAAGAACAGCGATAAATCCCTGGGGTGTAATGTCGGGATAGTGGGTCAGAGTGTCATTGATCAGAACGCTGGCGATCGGTCCAACGCAGCGGGTTAGCTCTTGACGACACTGAATTATAAACGCTGACGTGGTGGTCAACCGTTCCGACGGAGGGGTTGTCACCGATAAGTCGATGGAACCAGCAATCTGTTTGTTCTGGATACGATCGAATGGCCCTGAAGGTTGGGCGTTTGTTGGAGGTGTGGCAGATGCGATCGGAGTGGGTTCTGGCCCAGAATTAACTGGTTTTAGAACGGGTAAACTCTGCATCGCACTCAGTACGTCCCGAGCAGACTGAAACCGTTCCCTGGGTTTCAGCATCACCATCTTGTCAAGTATCTGACCGAGCGGCGTTTTCAGCGTTACGTGGGAGCGCCATGCCCATTGCAATGTGTCGGGGTTGACCAGGTTGTTTGGGTTCTTGCCCGTCAGCAGCACAATTGCTGTTACCCCTAACGCATAGAGATCACTACAGGGGTAACAGCGCCCCATACTGAGTTGCTCTGGAGGGGAGTAACCCGATTTCCCTAAGCGAGAAACTTGCCTGAGATATCCGGTAGTTTCAGAGCCAATGGACAAGTTGATGGAATCTTTACTAACCCAAAATCAATCAGGACGGGCAGCCGTCGATCGGGAATACATGATGTTATCGGGCGCAATATCGCGGTGAATCAGGTTAAGACTGTGCAGGTAATCTAAAACGGGCAATAATTCCCGCAGCCATTGAATGATTTCATTCTCGGAAAACAACCGTCCTTGCTGTTTGCGCTGTTGCAGCAGTTGAGCATAGGTGATGCCGTTAATATACTGCTGCACGATAAACAGCCGCTGAGACTGGGTAAAACCAGCCAAAAATTTTGGAATTTGGGGATGGTCAATCTGGTAGAGGGTTTTGGCTTCCTGCTTGAATAAATCGATCGCTTTCTGAAGAGCTTGGCCGGACTGAGTGGCTGGAACAAATTCCTTGAGGACACACTGTTCATCAAAACGCTGGGTATCGTTCACCAGGTACGATCGCCCAAACCCCCTGTCCCAATAGCTTTCGGATCCGATATCGACCGCCTACCAATGTGCCAGTGGGAATTTCTTGCTGCTTCTGCTGTGGTAACGATAGTTGCGGGGGCTGCGGTCTCTGCTCCATATCAGGTAAATTCCAGAGAAAAATTCAACAATAGGGGCTGAAATCCTTCTGTAGCAAGGTTATGCCTAACATTTCTACAGAAGATAAACTATATACGTCTAGAACGCTAACGAAATTTAACTCTTGTTTTATTTGAGAAAGTGAGACTTAAGGCTGGTCTCATATTGGTTCTCTTGATCTCAACTTAAACGTTCATTTCGAACTGTACTCTGCAATTTAGTAAGAACTAGGAAGATTTTCCTGGTTTGGTAAGAAACTTCATAAGTTGAACTTCAGAATCCGGATGAACGGCACTGGTTGGAGACCTGCTTAACAAAGCGTTAGATTATGAGGGTTTCTGTATTCCCAAGCGCTCAGTTATGGATGTAAATATCATCCTCTTAAAGCATAAAGTCTCACAATGAGACTATAAGAATTAAGATGAAGCTATCCTTGAGTCTCACTTAAGACATTCGAGACAATCGAAGCTGAATTGATCCATTGCCTTTGATTTGAGAGAGGCAAGTCTGGGGAATATTAAGGAGAGAACTGAAATAGCTGGTGGTTAAAAATAGGCACGGTTAAAGGGGATGGTACCTTCTCAAGAGATTTTAGAGTTGGCAAAACGAGGGGATCCAAAGGCGATCGCCACATTAATCAATCAATCGCTTCAATCCAAAGGGATTACGGCCAGGGTGACTCGCAAAGATACCTGGCTTAGAGTGTTGCTGGAAGCAGATGAGATCCCTAACCAGTCCGCTTTATTTGGATATTTACAGAGAAACCTGGAAAAGCTGGGAATTTCAACGATTACAACGGTTGAATTACAGGGAAAGCAGGCCTTTGCGGCGGCTCCAGCATGGCGTCAAAGCTTTCAATTGAGTGCCGCAATCTTACCCACATCTCAAGAATCTCAAGTAGTCTCAGATTTACCAATAGAATCCCCTTTCACTTGGTCTCACCCAAGCTAAATGCCACAACCAATGTTGGGGGAACAACGCCAATTCGCCCGAAAGCGAACGCTCAACGAATGTACCAGATTGCGTTTTCAGGAATCATTGCATTTATTCTGATTCTGCTGGGAGCGAATCTTCGATCGGCCCAAACGCTGTTTGCTAAATCCCAAACATCCAAGAAAGTTACGCTGGATGTTGGCAAAGGTAGCGTTTACCAAGCTCCCATTATTAGCCGTATACGCGGAGTTCCCGTAATCATGGTGACGTTTAATGGCAGTTCAACCTTTCCAATGATTGTAGATACCGGGGCAGCGGGTACATTGATTACGCAACGGATGGCATCCACACTGGGTGTTAAGCCCGTCTCGCAGGCTACGGCCCAAACCGCAAATGGTTATACCACGTTTGATGTGGGATACGTGAATTCGATTGAGGTGGACGGAGCAAAAGTTAGCAATGTAGCTGTGGCGATCGGCCTATCAGATATGAACTTTGGCTTGCTCGGTCATGACTTCTTCAATAGCTTTGACGTGACGGTGCGCCAGAACGTGGTGGAGTTTCAACCGCGTGATGAGGAAGGGGATGGAAAGGGATGGAAGGGCTAGGGAAGGAGGGATAAGGGATAAGGGATAAAGGATAAGGGATAAAGGATAAAGGATAAGGGATAAGGGATAAGGGATAAAGGATAAGGGATAAGGGATAAGGGATAAAGGATAAGGGATAAAGGATAAGGGGCTGTGGGGGCGAAGCATTCGGTCTTCCTCTATTCCCTTGAGAAACAAGGACTGAGTGCTGAGTATGAGAATTACCTATTGCAATACTTCGGCAGGTTGATTGTCCTACGCTGTAGCGGTACTGATATATTTCAAATTTTTTGCCGAATGCTTTGCCCTTGCTGTATTCCTTACCTTAATAACTGGAGGTAATCGGATAATTGCCGACTGCGCTGTTCGGTCATGCGGGTTAAACACTGATTACGAGCAGCGCTGCCACCGCTACCAGCTTCAAATTCGCAGGATGAATCTCGAAAACCAATCCATGCAAGTTCAGCGGATTCAAGTTTCTGTTTGCGTTCTGGCTGAAGCTGTTGTCTAAGCTGTTGATAGGTTTGGTTCAATCGACGATCAGCGGATTGGTAGCTGTTGCTTTTTGCAGGTGCTGGTCCTCCACGTTGATAGGCTCTCAGGTCTGCAATGCGTTGTTGGGTTATCTGATCGTTGCATCCAGCAATCAGCATGGGCTGCATGGTTCCTCCTTCGGCTGAACTGCCAGCGAACGCACATTCAGCATCGCGAAACCGTATCCATTTCAGTTGAGCAGTGATAAGGGATTGGCGACGGGATTCTGAAAGGTTCGGAAGAAGTGCCTGGTAAATTCGGTTTAAAGCACGATCGCTTCGCTGCCAACTCTGACCAGCGCAAATGTTCATTTCGGATTGGGTTTGGGGATTGGTGCAATCCGATTGCTGCGCGATTCGATTGGGGAGGGAAGATAAATGTGTACTGGCTAGAAGGGCTGAAGTTGGAGCCAGAATGAGTGCAGCGATTAAGTACCCTAAGATGGAGCGATCGTGGAATGGATTCATTCGTTTCACAGTTCAAATTCTCTACAAGCTTGTCAGTAAGAATTACAGTTTTCTAATAAAACTTCAACAGCATGGGGAGAGATTCCAGTTTGACTCATGCCCAACCAAAATCATTACGATTTGGGCAGCACTAGGCAAATTATCGAGAGCGTGAAGGAATCCAGTTTGTGATACCCAATGTAGAGCTATATAGTGCTTGCGCGTGTCCCTATGCGCAACAAAGCAAAATAGTACTGCTAGAGAAAGGCATTGATTTCAATGCAATCGAAATTGATTTGCAAAATAAACCGGAGTGGTTTGCTCAAATTTCTCCTTATGGCAATGTTCCGGTGCTGTTGTGCGGGGACGATCGGATTTGGGAATCTACGATTATTAATGAGTATCTGGAGGAGCAGTTTCCAGCTACACCATTAATGCCGGAAGAACCTGGTTTGCGCGCGATCGCCCGCATCTGGATTGACTTCGCAACTACTCAATTTATCCCTAGCTTCCATAACCTGTTGCTGAGTCAAGACCCTGAAAATCAAGAGAAGTGGTTACATAATTTGCAAAGGCATTTCCAGTTTATGGAGATAGAAGGGCTGGGTAAATGGTCGGTTGATGGTCCCTACTGGTTGGGGGAATGTTTGAGTCTTGTGGATCTAACCTTTTATCCCTGGTTTGAACGAATGCCTGCTCTGGATCACTATCGAGGGGCTGCATTACCTGTAGACTGCATTCGTTTGCGGGAGTGGTGGATAACGATGCAGCTACGAGACTCCGTTAGAGCAACAACAAAATCTACGGAGTTTTACGTTGAGCAATTCGTTCAATACGCCAGCTCTTGAATTTGACAGGTGGGATGGCAGGTGTTGGAGGTCAGGGGTCAGGGAAAGAGTCGTGACAAAGGGTTCAGCTATATGAACTGCTCTAACTTTGGTAGTTATAGCTATAGCATCTTGTATCAAATGAGAATGTTAGAATCGGCATAAGACCCAATTTGTGTCTCAAACAAGACTGCGAGAATAAGGTTGCAAAATGTGGGTTTGAACTGAGCGAGACACCTCCTCTCATATGAGAAATAGTGAATTAATATTGGACTCGCATGAGTCTCTAAAGAGATTTGTGAGACACTTGGTTGCGTGTTAGCGTTTGGTGAAAGGACACTTTCTGCAACGCTTTCGCGAGATTTGAGGCGCTTAGCAAACAGTCCTAGAAAGTGCGGAAGAAGTAAGGCTGATTTTAGTCCAAATTTAGTCCAGCACAATCTGAATCCATGTTGACCTGACGGTATAAGCCTTGCAAGACAATGTTTTTGGGAAATGGTGGTTAAATTGCACTTCTGCGGTTTACGCAGAAGTGCAAGAAAGAATAAGTCTTACTATTCGTGATTTTAGAGTCTCATGCCAAACTCGTCTGTAAAGTAGAGGGATTGGCGGAAGCGCAGCGTTCGGCAGAAATATTGAGACTAAAATTCAGCATTTACGACTGAATGCTGACAGCACACCAGAATAGTGCTTTTTACAAATTGGGTTTGATGCCATCGCTTCGTCTCAAGGTCAACAATGAGACTCAATCTAAGTCTCATTGTGTAACTCACAATCTCATTCTAGACAATAAAGACGAAGGTTAGAAAACAGCAGTGTCACTGGAAAAATTTTCTACTGTCCACTTCGTTGTGACTGAGCCAGGGTGAGGGTTGACTGTATAACGCTGCTGGGCAGGGGCGATCGCGCAGGAAGCGATCGGTTGATTTGCAGGACAACTTACTTCAGGGGCTGGCTGCCATTCAGTTCTCAGCACCGCCAAACTGTTTGCTCGACTGTAGGCCGTTGTCATCCCTGTGGGTCCACCTGCGGCATAGGAAGCGGCAGGTATCACACTGACCAATCGCGTTCCAAGAAATTTGCCATTGTTGTTGAAATCAAACGCATAGTTTATGGTACCAACCAGAGTACAGGCGTGGCATTGATTTCGTAAGCTGTAGGGAACGATGAACCGCTGTCCACCTCCGGCTTGTTTCTCAACCGTTAAAAAATTCGTTCCGCCACGATCGCCCGTAAACATTGTGATGTTGGGATATTTTCTGCTCAGGTTTTGGTAGGTCGGATTTTTCAACAACGCTGTTTTTGCAAGTAGCTGTTGATTATCAATGTCTATCAGGGCTGGTGTTCCGTTGACTAAATAAGCACCCTGATTTTCGTTTGCCCGAAAGGGGAAATAGACGTAGGCTACACTAACCTTGCCTTCCTGACGGAAATCTCGCATGAAGCCATCATTGTTAATCTTGCGTGTAAAAGCGATCGCTTGAGGAGATGCACCCGATTGCTGCATGCCGTTTGCGAAACAATTGCCAAATTGGATTCCAGATAACGATGCACAGTTATTGATGATGGTACGTATCTGAGTCATTCCAGGTTGCCAAATGGCGTTTGGACCAATCTATAAAGCGGTTTCTGCGTTAGCGTTCAGACCAAAACCAAAAGCACCAGCCGCAACGACACCAGATAAAAGAACGGTTGAAACAGATTTTTTATTGAGGGTATTCATCATCTTGTCTCCTTGTTTAATCTTTGACTAATCTCAGGTTCCCGCGTTTGCAGTTGAAATAGGGTGAAGAAAGACAACTTAAGTGCGACTTAGGCATTGTCGTTATCGGTGGTGCCCAAATCGTAATGATTTTGAAGCTGTTAACGATGGCGGCTAACGCCGCACATCCTTACTTTTTTTGGTCCACTTCGTTATTGAATCCCTGTCCCCTGCTGCAAATCCCTGGAGATCTGCTGTAAATTCTCAGCCGTATCCTTCATTACTGAAAGAACCGTCGTTAGAGAAAGGGCTTGTTCCAGGGAGTGAGATAACCCAACTCCCGACGATCGCATCGTTGTAAGCACCTGTTCGATCGTGTCAAACGGTGACAGCAGCGAATCGAGAGTTTGCTGAGGCGGCATCTTTCCACTGCGGTTGCCAACTGGTTAAACCTTACCGCCGTAGCCCGAGCTGCTGCCTGTATTGCATCGCGTAGCTCCTGCGGAAATTGAGTCGCAGTACCCTGTTGAACCGTCTCCTGAAGCACCTCCAGATTTTGAGCCAGCGCCTTCTCATAGTTCAGCAGCAGGTTCCACTTGCGCTGGGCTTTGGGAGCAACCAGGTTATAAACAGGTTCTTGCTGCGTTTCCTTTTGTAATGCTTCATGGCTCTTGAGCGACTTCTTGATGTCATTCAACTGAGCGTCTGTCTCCGTCGAATCCGTTCCCTGTAAATAGGCGGTGAGCAAGCTGCTGTACAAACGCTCCATCTTGTCGAAGGTCCGAGCAATCCCCTGGTCTAACTGTTGTGAAGAGGTATCTGGCCAGAATAGCTGGGACAAAATGAGGGCAATGATTGTCCCGACTAATGTCTCAAAGAATTGTCCCCAGATATAGGCATTATGGTTGCTGCTATGGGACAGGATTGAGAGGATGATCAGCACGCAACCTGTCGCGTAACCCTGACCAAATTCCAGGTAAGAACTGGTCAGAATAATCAAAGCCACCCCCATTGCCAGCGTTAAGGGATTGCTACCGAGGGTATTAATGAGCAGGAGCGCATAGATTGCTCCAATTCCGGTAACAATGACTCGTTGACCTCCGGCAACCATGACTTTGCTAAAGGTTGGCTGCATCGCAACAACGATAGCAATGATTGCGTAATAGTTGAAGGGCAGCTTTAACCAATCGTTTAGCAGAACCATGATGAGCCAGATGGCAAACCCCGTTTTCAAAATGTGAAAAATCCGGTTTGATGGAACTGGATGCCAGGTTAAACGAAGGGCAGCTTCCGGCTGAGACTCGATTTTCTCTCGATGCACCAGCGCGATCGCCAACTGTTCTACAGCTTGAACGAATTCATTCACATGATGCAGAAATTGATAGAACTGGCTAATTTCTGACAGGGAATAGCGATAAATTATTCCAGCCGATCGCATTTGACTGAGCTGATCCATGATTGACTGCAATGCTTCTTTCACGAGATGAATTTTGGGGTCAACCAAAGGTTTCCGCTTCGGTGCAAAAACGGAAGGCGAAATGGGTTATCCTTTGCCGAATCTGGAGAGCGAATGATTTCTGTCAGAGCCGTACAGGTATAGGAAACGCGATCGGTCCGTACCGCCAGCGGTTCAGCAAACGAATGGTTCAGCCTGCTGGGTTCCGGTTGTAGCAGTTGAATCATTTGTGCTAAATGCCTATGAATTCGCTCTGTCGATGCGAGAATGCTGCTCCAATTCTCCTGAGCCAGATTACTGCCGATAATGCCATACATTTCCTGACCTAAGACGCTTTTGCTGTTTTTGATTGCGCTGGCAATCTCGCCAATTAATGTCGTTTCTGCGGCACTAGCAGAGGGGTTTGCGCGATCGTTTCCGACCATGGTTTGCAGCAACCGCTCACTATTACGCAACACCTGGATGAGATTCTTTGACAGCGTTTCTTTGGGCTTATCGGGCCAGAAGATAAGGGTGACACCAATCCCAATCGCTACCCCAATTTTCGACTGCAACGCCTTCATTTGGGCATCAATATCCTCAATTTTTGCCCTTAGACTGGTAATTTCATTTTTGTTGATTTGTTCAGCCTGAATAATTTGAACCAGCGTCACGTCGAGGGGAGCAATCGCCCCTTCCGCACTCAGTTCATTAAACGCTTTGAGTCGGGCTGCACTCAGCTCTCAGGCCTCAGCACTCAGCACTTTGCTATAACAGGTTCTTTATTTTGTTTTGTATCGCGGACAGAAATCGTTTATGCCGAAATGGTGGAGTTGGTGGTTAAAGTGGTGGGTTTGGATCGGAGCGGGAATCTTCATTGTTATCCTTTTTAGCCAGCCGCCCCAGCTGTGGTTCTGGTTAGTGATTTTCGTCGTCATCGTCCTGTACGGACTTGAGCGATCGCTAGATCTGCTCGCGCAATATCGCGAAGAAGCCAAAGACTCAGACCCAACCAACAAAATCAATTGGGACACACCATAACCGAATCGGGCAAATACAGAACAGCCAGAAACCATAGCCCTCTTCCCTCTCCCCTCTCCCCTCCCACCTCGGCATAAGTTCCCTTAACTTCACCCTTAAGTTATCCTTCTTCGTCCTGAGACCAGAGTGAAAAAGCGATGCTTAATTCATAAGGTTATTCGGAGACAAGAGTTATGGTTACCTCACTGAAAAACGTTCTAGCTGGTACATTAATCGCAGCAGGTCTAATAGGTGGTGCTTCAATGAACGCCAAACCAGCCGAAGCTCAAATGATCATTGGTGGCGGTGGAACCTGTGCTCCTCACCGGGTCTTTTATCAACAGTATGTTCCCGGTTACTACAACGCTTACGGAGTCTGAACTCAGAGCCACTACGAAACTCGCTCCAGAATGTCTACAGAATGCAACAATCCCGTTTCCTCAAATGGTAATCTTGTCGGAGATTGGTACACAGATGCAAACTTCAGTGGTGCAACAACCCACATATACCGGAATGGACCCTTCGGCTACCGCTTCGTGAATGAACAGGGCAGCGTTGCCTACGGCTACATCATGGGCAACCGGGTCTTTGCTCCCCAATGGAACGTTACTGGCGTACTCCAAAATAACGGCAACCGGATTACCTGGTCGAATGGCACCAACTGGACTCGTTATTCCTAAACCCCGCCACGCAGCCATCAATCAGGGCTATTTCATTCTAAAGATTGATTTGAGTTGCTTCAAGCTGAAACCGCAACGACGTTGGGCTTGAGCCATATTGTTAAAGCCCAAGTCCCGATAGAGATTGAGTGCCAGATTTCGAGCAATTGCCCATATCTGAGGCAAGGGAACTATCCGGATTCTACAAGCATCCTCAGCTTGCGTCACATCTCGCACATAATGCACTTTGTTTTCCACACCCCAATATGAGCGAATTCGGTGAGCAAACTGACACGCAGTTTCACGCAACGAGGAAATGTAATAGCGTATCTCGGTTTTACCCACAATTTCATACTCTCCTTTCAGCAAGGTACGAGTAGCCCTCACGCGAATCAAGGTGCATAGTCCCGCCCAAGGACGAATATCATCAAGAGTTTGACAAATTTCAACTATTCGTTCCTCTATGCGTCCATGACCTTTGCTAAATTCTGTGTAAGTGTCTTCCACTTGAAAGTTCGCCTTGACCTCTTTGAGCAGCCCAGATTGGTTGCCTTTGAGTGCTCCTAGATAGTGATTGTGACTCTCAACAATTGAGGTGCAACTTTTTTGGGTGTTGATCGCATCAAAAGCAAACACCACTCCATTGCAAGCGAACTGTTTGACTAACTGGGGCAACACCTTGATCTCATTGCTCTTATGCTCAACCTCGTAGGGTTCAAGAATCAAACCCCGTTCAACCAAATACACACTCACCAGTTGAATCGCTGGATGCGGCTCAGTGGTTGAATGCTCCGATACCAGTTGATAGGAGCCACGCCATCGTTTGCCATCGACAGCTACCATCTCACCCGCACGAGGACTAATCTCAAAAACTTGGCTAAACAAGCTGAATACTGTTGATAATCTACGCTGAGCAGCACTCGGCGAATCGTGCTGTAGGAGGGTAAACGTCCTTTAGCTGGGTCAAACAACCCTACTAATTCATCGTGATAAGCGTTGAGCCAATCTCCAATGGCTAGAAACCCTCGACATCCTGCTGCCACTGCTAAGGTGAACAATGCTAGACACAGGGCTTGATTGTGCCGTTGTCCGGCTCCTCGTCGGGGGTCAGGCAAGTGAGCAAAGCTTCCACAATCGCAAGGGTGCTCATGGTTGAACGGCAGTAACGGATTAAGCCTCAGCTTATCGGATTGTCTACCTCGTCTAGAATGAAATAGCCCTGCATGACTACCGAACTCGAAAACTACAAAAAGAAGAATACAGCACAGATTCATATGACAAGTACTACAAACGTGCTTGTGAGGTGTGTGTACCGATCGTCCTGAAAGTACCTGTTTACGTTGCTCCGATCGTGATTGAGAAAGAGCCTAAGTGCGTAGCAAAGAACGGATACTAAGGCTCCTGGCGATCGCCAGCGACTGTCAGCAATCAGCTTTCAGCCGTTAGCGATCGCTCATTTTTTTGGGTGCATCTCCTGATTAACTGACAAAACTCTGAAACCCCGATTCTTGCGCAGGTTGGGCTAGCAACAGCCTAACCCAACGAAACCTAGTCTAATGTTGGGTTTTACGCTGTTCAACTCAACCTACAAAAAGATTTTTCAGACCGTTAAGCAATGCTAACGCCTAATGATTAATGACTAAAAGCTAACAACTAAAAAGCTGACCCTACAGAATAATAAACTACTCGCTTAGAAACACACTTACTTTAAAAATTCAATTGAAGTAAAATGGGTAATGAACATGAAAATAACCCCTAACTTAAATGATACCGTTGGTCAGTGTGAAGTTGTTATCCCAATCATTTTGAAAATTCCTATCTATGTTGAACCAGTTGTGCTGCAATTATCACAGACCTCCTTTACACAGCCATTATCCGTTCAACAATAACGGATTACCAACCGACAGCAGCGCAATCTGGTTTAGAATCCATAGTTATTTCAACCGCAGAATCACGACAAAACCGTTCATTGCCTTTCCTAAGAAGCAAACTGTGGTTGTTGCTGATTGCCTTTGTTTCCGGTGCTGTCTTTCAAGCTATCGTAAGTTTGCTTTTGCCTAAAGTTTGTTTCCCGTTTTCTTGTCTCAAAGATCTCTGTGAATGAACGGTTGGCTAACACGCTTTCAGCGCAGGAGTGACACACGATTCAGACACAGAAATCACAGCAAAAACAGAATTGATTATTCCAAATCAATTACTGGTATAGTGCTCCGTAACGACTTCTTTTGTCGTCGTGTCGTATAGTGTGCCTGTGCTGTGAGTTCTTCCCTGAATACCCAACCTTCTCAAACGCAACGATCGTCGTCTTTTCGGATCGCTCCGTTACAAACGACGCGGAACAGCAGATGTTTCTGGATGTGCCAGCGATCGTTTATGCCAATGATCCAAATTGGGTTCCTCCATTTCGTAGCAGCATTGCCAAACAGTTTGCCTCAACAAATCCGTTCTTTCAGTACGGAAAATTGCAGCAGTTTATTGCAATCAGGGGCCAGGGGTCAGGAGGTGGGGATCAGAAAATTCAACATTCTGAACGTCCTATTGGTCGCGTTGTCGCTGCAATTAACCAACGCCTGATCGATCGCCAAGGGCAGAACGTTGGGTTATTTGGTTTCTTTGAGTGTATTGATGATTTTGCGGTTGCTCAGGCGCTGCTAAATGCAGCCTGTAGCTGGTTGCAGCAGCAAGGGATGACCAGAGTACGAGGGCCGATCGACCTTTCCACGCACAATAATTGCCTGTTCCTGGTAGATGGCTTTGACTCACCGCCGATGATCATGATGCCCTACAATCCGCCTTACTACCCTCAATTTGTGGAGCAGGACGGATGGCAGAAGGCGAAAGATGCCTATGCCTATGATTTTCCGCTTGACAAACCGTTGCCGGAGGAGTTTGAGAAAGCCTACCGAATTGCGTGTAAATCAGGCGTCACTTTTCGCCCCTGAGAACGAAGGGTGAGGGCTTTGAGCAGGATTGCATCAGTCTCTATAACTTATTCACGAAAGCTTTTTCTGATAACTGGAGTTCTACCCCCGCACCCAGGAGGAATTTCTAGAGGAAGCGAGGGACTTGCAGAGTTTGGTTGACCCTGACGTGTTTCCGATCGCCGAATATAACGGTGAAATGGTTGGCTTTTGGATGGGTTTACCCGATTACAACATTGCGCTTAAACACATTAACGGCAAACTGAATTGGCTCGGCATCCTTAAATTTCTCTGGTATCGCCGTGAGATCAATCAGGGACGGGTGATTGCCATTTGTTCCTTACCTGAATACCGCCGTAAAATGGTTCCTCTGGCATTAATTTACCTGGGAATGATGGGCGGCATCAAAAGGGTAAACCATACAAACGAGCAGAACTTTCCTGGGTTTACGAAGACAACTTCCCCTCCCGCAAACTCATTGAGGCATCCGGTGGGAGAATCTACAAGACCTATCGGATTTATGAGAAGGACCTGGAGAGGTTTGAATTGGGCAATGGGTCATAGGCAATGGGCAATAGGCAAGAGATTTTGAGCCTCCAGCTTTTATCCTTCATCCCTTATCCTTCATCCTTTCCACCTACTCCCTATCACCTAGCTTATGAAAGCACTCGTCACAGGAGCCAATGGATTTAGTGCCTCTCACCTGGTAAAAGCCCTGGAAAGGCGCGGTGATGAGGTAGTCGGCTTGGTGCGAAGATCGAGCAATTTATCCCGGTTGACGGGAACTGGAGCGGAGTTGGTCTACGGGGACATCTGCGATCGTGATGCCCTTAAAACTGCCATGACTGGGGTTGATACCGTTTTCCATGTTGCAGCCTATGTGGAGTTGGGGTTGGTCAATGCGGCTGAGATGGAACGGGTCAATGTGGAGGGAACACGCGCCGTACTAGAAACCGCCCGGGCAATCCGCGTTCCTAGAATGGTTTATTGCAGCACGATCGGTGTGTTTGGCGATACACACGGGAAAACGATTGACGAGACGTTTGTGCGAACCCAGAAGGACTTTTCATCAGCCTACGATCGCACGAAGTATGAGGCCCAACAACTGGTCGATCGCGCTGCAGCGGAAGGCTTTTCTGTGGTGAGCGTGCTCCCCTCTGGGATTTTTGGGGCAGATGACCCTCACTTTGGTCCCGTTTTGAGGCAGTTTCTTAAGCGTAGCTTGAAGCTGTGGGCAGGCGGAAGCCGCGTTACCGGAATTGTCCACGTCGATGACTTGGCAGCAGCAATGATCTTGGCGGCTGAGAAGGGAAAACGGGGAGAGCACTACATCATCTCAGCCGGAGATATGACGACTCGCGAGATGTTTGAGATCTTCAGTCAGGAGACAGGAATTCCAGCTCCAGCGGAAGCACCAGAGTTTTTGGTGAGATTGGTGGGTAATCTGCTGGACCCTATTGGCCGTTTGTTTTCCTGGCAACCCCCATTGAGTCGAGAACGGGTTCACTACGTCTACGATCGCTGCGTGCGCGTAGATGGCAGCAAAGCAAAACGGGAACTAGGCTGGAACCCACGATCGGCAGAACAGGTGCTTCGAGAATTGGCGAAGGGACTGTAGACTGCGTGCCTTAAAGGTGCTGAGTGCTGTCTCAACCAGCAGTTAAAGGCTTTAAGGCAGCCGTCCTACCTAACCAGTGCTGAGACCTTGTCCAGTAGCTGATAGGGCTGAACTGGCTTTGATAGGTAATCATCGGCTCCTGACGCCAGACAGCGATCCTTATCTTCGGGAAGCGCTCTGGCAGTTAACGCTAGGATTTTGGTGTGTTGGGTTGCGGGTGCTGCCGCAAAAACTGCATAATCTCAAAACCATCTATCCCTGGCAGTTGGATATCCGTAATCACAAGCAGGGGCTGCAAAACTTCGATTTGTTTGATTGCAGTAGACCCATCAACCATCCAAATAACCTGACAACCCGCCGCGGTCAGCAGATCGCAAATCAACATGGCCGTCTCCTCATGGTCCTCAATTAAGACAATCCGCCCACCGAAGTTCAACGCATAGGTGGCTTCAGTACCGTTATCTATATTGTTGACCAGGAGAGTATCTGAAGAGGGTTGGAATGCTTTGACACCCCTGCTGTTGTCGGTGAGGGGTTGAGCTGGGAGCCTAACCGTAAAAGTAGACCCCACGCCAACTTTAGAATTCACATCGATTTTACCGCCATGTAGTTCTACAAGCTGCTTGGTAAGCGCCAGACCTAAACCTGTGCCCTCATACCTGCGATGGTATGCCCCGTCCAGTTGCTGAAATTTTTGAAAAGTAAAGGGTACTGGTTTTCGGGGATGCCAATGCCCGTGTCTTCAACCTGAAGGATAGCGGTTTTCTCTTCGACCCAAACACGCAAGGTTACGCGCCCGCCCGATGGAGTAAACTTGACCGCATTGCTGAGGAGATTCAGAAGGATTTGACTGACGCGACGTCGATCGGCTGTAAAAAGGTCCTCCTGGGAAGGCTTTCCACCGGAAGGTTCTGAATCAAAGCGTAAATCCAGGTTGAATTCAATTCCACTAGACTGGGCTTTTTCTCGCAGCATTTGCAAACTTTGGTGCGCCAATTGAGACAGGGAAAACTGGCTAACATTCAGCACTGTTTTGCCAGCCTCTACCTGCGATACATCCAGAATGTCGTTAATGAGTTCTAGAAGATGTTCGCCGCTGCGTTTGATGATGTTGAGATATTCCTGCTGTTTTTCGGGTTTGAGGGAGTAGGTATCGGGTTTGTGCAACATGGTGCGCAGGAGGGTTTCTGCCATGCCAATCACACAGGTCAGAGGGGTGCGTAACTCATGACTCATCGCAGCCAGAAATTCTGTTTTAGCGCGGCTAGCAGCCTGGGCTGCCACTAACGTATCGCCAAGTTCCTGGGTGCGCTCGGCTACCCGTTGCTCCAGCATTTGCTTCTGGTGTTGCAGCTGATTGTAGAGACTGGCCTGGTAAATGGCGATCGTCAAATGCTCGGCAATTCGCTGCAAAAATGTCTTTTCGTGATCTCCCCAGTGACGCGGCTCAAAACATTGGTGAGCAACCAGCAATCCCCACAACTCCTCCCTGACGATGATGGGAACTACAAGCTTGGCACGCACCTTCGCCTGACGCAACAGCTTCAATAGACAGGGAGAAAAGACATAGCTTGCTTCGGTATCATCGACCGCTAAGATGGCTCCTTTGTAGTACTTAGTGCGGTAGTCCGTTACCTCTGAGAAACAATAGGCTTCCTCTACTAAATTCAAGACAGATGGCAACGTATCGGTTGCCGATGCTTCATAGGTTACTCGCCCATTGGCTAAGTGTGACTTCATACCTTCTTCTGGTGAAATTGTAGACGAGCGGACGGATACAGAAGTTGGGGAATGCTTGACTTGAGGAAGGTTCTCTATATTTTCTGCTGGCAGTGGGTTTGCATTCAGAGGGGATGGACGGTTATTGCCTGAACGCGATTCAAATTCATAGATCACAACCCGATCCGTCTGGAGCAGCTTCTGCGCCTCCCGTACTGCCGTCTGTAAAATGGCAGGCAGATCAAGGCTCTTGCGGATTTGAGTGGTTACCTGATTCAGCGATCGCTCCTGTTCAACCTGTTGCAGCAAGGCTTGCTCGACTCTCAAATCACAGGCAGAGTCATTCGGCGAAATTGGGAAAGACTCAACAGCAAGCGCTTCGACCATTCGCAACGTGAATTCGCTTTGCACAGTAGGATCGTTGGGCTGTATTCGCTTTTGGCTTGCTCCAAAGCCTTAACTGCAACCGTATTTTGCCGAAGCAACCTTCCTAACTCCGTCAAAAAAGCAGCGATCGTGTCTGGACTAAACGTCAAACGAACCTGAAAGACATCTGACTGAAATTGGGCACTTGCTGTTAATCCCTCCCCTTCTGCTCTAGTGAATGATTCCCCTCAGGAGGAACTGTTTCGGCGACCAACAGCCCACTGAACTGGCTAGAAACAACAACAAAGAAGCGCTTCACCTGATTAAAGGGACGGTCTTCTGATGGCAGGATGGCTTCCGTCAACACAAGCGTCTGGTCTTCAATAACCTGTGCCATTTGCTGTACGACACTACCAAGGCGATCAAACACTGGGGATGGCAGAATCCGGCTTAGGCGGTAGGTTCGATCGAGAGACATGGTGTGTCTACAGGTCAGATGGTCGGACCAGCAAAACGTCGGATTTTTCTAGTACTAACTTTCTAGCTTACGGCAACTATGGCTGAAGGGATCAACGTTTCTTAATTACGAGATCAGAAATTAATCCCAATTTGAATTGACAACACTCGTATCGCCCATCGCCCATCACCCATTCCCCACCTACAACTCTCCCTTTCAAAATTGCGGTATGGTAGCCAACAGCGCTTTGGGAATGCAAAGCAACAGCAGAAAGTGGAGATAGACAGCGTATGCATCGGATTGCGGCCACACCAGGAGGATGGAATCCTGGCGATGAAGGGGTTGTATTTGTGGAACAAACTCCAGCACCAATCGTCTTTCTGACCGCTGCTGACACAGACATTCAAATGCTGGCAAGGGCTGTCTCCCAGTTGCCTCCCGATTTTCCAGATCTGCGGGTTGCGAATCTGCTTCATCTGCAACAGCAGCTCACGATCGACACCTATGCCGAAAATGTTCTGGAACACGCCCAGGTCATTATTTTGCGCGTGCTGGGCGGACGAGCTTACTGGTCCTATGGACTAGAGGTTGTTCAAGAAACCGTTCAGAACACTGGAGCAACATTAATTGTGTTACCGGGGGACGATCGCCCCGACCCCGACCTTCTCAGCCACTCTACGGTAGCCCTTACTATCGTTAATCAAGTCTGGCGTTACTTAACCGAAGGTGGAATTGAGAACTTCACAAACGCCCTTCAGTTCATTGCGGATAAATGCCTGGGACATGGTTACAACCTCCACTTCCGAATCCGGTTCCGCAGGTTGGGTTTTATTCCTGCCAGTCAGCGATGGGACGAACAGTGGAAGAAGGAGAGAACCGCAGAGACGCGGAGACGCAGAGGGAAATTTCTCACCCACCACTCCCAACTCCCGACTCTCCACCCCCCAAAGTTGGCCTTCTCTTCTACCGTGCTCATTACCTGGCTGGCAACATGGCTCCCATCGATGCGCTCTGTCAGGCATTGATTTCGCGCCAATTAGAACCTGTTCCCATTTTTGTTTCGTCCCTCCGCGACCCGGAAGTACAAACCGAGGTGATGCAATACTTTCTGCCTAAAGGCGAAGCGGCGGTTGATGTGGTGCTAAATACTACAAGCTTTGCGATCGAACAGATAGCAGGAGTCAGAGGGCAGGGGTCAAGTAATTATGAATTTAAAGTTCATAATTTAGAATTGAAGACCCAAAACACTTCTCCCAGTCCTCAGTCCTCAATCGTCAGTCCTCAGTCCTCAGCTTCAACTCAAAACTCTACTTCATCCTCATCCTCATCCCTCATCCCTCCCCCTTCCTCCCCCTCCCTCATCCTCATCTCTCTGGCACCAACTCAATGTCCCTGTGCTACAGGTCATCCTTAGCAGCGGCACGGTGGAGCAGTGGCAAGGCTATTTTCAGGGGTTATCTCCACGGGATGTGGCGATGAATGTGGCACTACCAGAGGTAGATGGGCGAATTATCAGTCGGGCTGTGTCATTCAAGTCTGTTCAAACTCGTAATACAGCTATTGAGACAGATGTGGTTAGCTATGACCCGTTGGACGATCGCATCCAGTTTGTTGCTGACCTGGCTGCAAACTGGGTTCGTTTGCGCCGCACGCCACCCCAACAGCGAAAGGTTGCCCTCATCCTGGCAAACTACCCCACCCGCGATGGTCGGCTTGCTAACGGAGTTGGATTGGATACCCCGCAAGCTGTGTAGAAATTCTCAACGCGTTACAGCAGGCAGGATACAGAGTTGAAGATTTGCCTCAAACAGCGGACGAGCTGATGCAGCGCTTGACATCAGGTATCACCAACGATCCAGAGGGACAAGACCTTCGCCCGGTTTATCAGCAGGTCTCGCCAGAAGACTATCAACAGTACTTTTCAGGGTTGCCAAAGGCCGTGCAGCAGGGAATTTGCGATCGTTGGAGAGAGCCAGAATTCAAGCGTCATGGGTTAGAAGATTCAGAATTTAGAAATCAAAACTCAGAAATTAAAACGCTTCATCCCTCATCCCCCATCCCTCATCCCCCATCTCCCATTCCTGATCCCCCATACCCTATCTCCGGCCTTCAGTTCGGCAATGTCTTCGTTGGCATTCAGCCTGCTCGTGGTTACGACCAGGATCCGTCGCTTAACTACCATGCGCCGGATCTGGAACCGACTCACCAGTATCTGGCGTTCTACTACTGGCTTCGGCATCACTTTGACACTCACGCGATCGTCCATGTCGGCAAACACGGAAATCTGGAGTGGCTGCCTGGGAAGAGTATTGCCCTTTCAGAACGCTGTTACCCAGAAGTCGCCTTGGGACCGCTTCCCCACCTCTATCCGTTCATCGTCAACGATCCGGGTGAAGGCGCGCAGGCAAAGCGTCGATCGCAAGCCGTCATTTTAGATCACCTGACGCCACCAATGACCCGCGCTGAACTGTATGGCCCCTTGCAACAACTCGAAGGTTTGATCGACGAATACTACGAAGCCCAAAGTCTAGATCCTCTCGGCTAAACATGATTCGAGAGCGAATTACAGAGCTTATTCAGCGTGAGAACCTTGATAAAGATTTAGAAGTCAGGGGTCAGGGGTCAGGGGTTAGAGAGCAGAGGTCAGGGGTCAGGGGTCAGGGTTGGAATTAATTCAAAATTCAAAATTCATAATTCATAATTCCTCCACTCCCCACCCCCTCCCATCCCTCTCATTTGCCGAGGTCGTCACCTCTATTGATGGTTACTTGTGCGAGTTAAAAGAAGCTCAAATCCGGGATGGGTTACACATTTTTGGGCAATGTCCTGAAGGACGGCAATTGCGCGACCTGATAGTAGCGATCGCCCGTCATCCCGGTCAGGGACGAATTGGACTTACCCGCGCCATTGCCCAGGATTGGGGACTCAATTTTGATCCGCTGACGGCAGACCCAGCAATTTCGCTAACAGATGATCAAGGCCAACCGCTTGAAGTTGCCGGAAAGCCGTGTCGTACTGTAGGAGACGCGATCGCCGTTCTCGAAGATCACGCCACCACCCTGATCGAACCACTCCTCACCCCCTCACCCTCTCACCCCTCACCCCTTACCCTCTCACCCCTCACCCCTTACCCTCTCACCCCCTCACCTCCCTCGAACTCACCTGGGTCGCCACGCAGCTCCTTCCGTCCCTCCAGCAAACTGATCGCGAAATCACAAACCTTCTGCGATCGCTGGATGGACAGTACATCTCTGCTGGACCCAGCGGAGCACCAACACGGGGGCGTCCAGAGGTACTGCCAACCGGACGTAATTTCTACTCCGTCGATATTCGCGCCATCCCTACAGAAACGGCCTGGGATGTAGGTCGAAAGGCAGCAGAAGCATTGATCGAGCGTTACACCCAGGAGCATGGCGAATATCCCAAGACGCTCGGTCTGTCCGTCTGGGGCACTTCCACTATGCGAACGGGGGAGACGACCTGGCAGAGGCGCTGGCATTGTTAGGGTACAACCCGTGTGGGAAGGAGCGGCCCGTCGCGTCATTGATTTTGAGATTTTGCCACTGTCCGTTTTGGGACGCCCCAGAGTAGATGTAACGCTACGAATTTCTGGATTTTTCCGGGATGCCTTCCCCAATTTAATTGATCTGTTTGACCAGGCAGTGGCCACCGTTGCAGCCTTGGATGAACCGGAAGACCAGAACCCTTTGGCCAGGCAGGTAAAGCAGGAGGTAGCCTACTGGCGATCGCAGGGGTTCACCGACAAGCAAGCACAGGTACGATCGAGCTACCGCATCTTTGGATCGAAACCGGGGCTTATGGGGCGGGACTCCAGGGGCTAATCGATAGCCAAAACTGGACAGACGATAACGATCTGGCGCGTGCCTACATCAACTGGAGCAGCTACGCCTACACGGGAGCAGGCAACGGACATTCTGCACCAGAAGCGTTTGAGCAACGGCTGAGCCAGATGCAAATCGTCCTTCACAACCAAGACAACCGCGAGCATGATTTGTTAGATTCAGACGACTATTATCAATTCCAGGGTGGTTTAACGGCAGCGGTTCGGGCTGTGCAGGGCGTAATCCTCAAACCTACTTTGGCGATCATTCGCTGCCCGAAAATCCTAAAATTCGTCGATTGCAGGAAGAAATTGCGCGAGTTTATCGAACCGTGTTGTTAACTCCAAATGGTTGGCGGGGGTAATGCGGCACGGATACAAAGGAGCGTTTGAAATGGCAGCTACGATCGACTACCTATTTGCCTACGATGCAACCACACATTGTGTTGAGGATTTTATGTATCAGGGGATTGCAGAGGCGTATTTGTTCGATCCAATTGTGCAGGAATTTGTGCGGCAGAAGAATCCCTGGGCGCTGCGAGATATGGCAGAACGCCTGCTAGAAGCCCATCAACGAGGATTATGGCAAGGAGTATCAGCCAATACACTTGAAGCGTTACGACTAATCGCACTTCAAGCAGAGGGCACGATCGAGGAAACTTCCTTACAAAAGCGGAGTAGCGTTGAGATTTGAGTCACGAGAAATTTGTTCAGTTAATTTCTAGTCTTTTAGAATCGTTGTAAGCAAGTTTTGGAAGAACAGTTTGAATCTTTTTGTAGAAAGATGCAGTTTTGTTTCTAATTTTTTATTCTTTCTCCGTGAGTTACCAATTTTGACTAGCCAAAAATCGACAGAAGCCCGAGAATAGGTACAATTCTTAGCTCGCTTTTTTTCGTTCCTAACTCAACTCCGTAATAACTCTAAAAATACAGCTTGAGTTAGGCGTAAACAGTTTAGGTATGTGTGCTGGCTCTACAAGTAAGTTCAATGGCTCTCAGCTTTCAACAAGAATCTAGAGCCGCGTTACAAATAAGGACGACAGAATTCAAGGTAAAAGGTCCCCCAATTAAAGGAATTTTTCGTCCACAGAGTCTCCACCCCTGGGAGGTTTGGATTGAAACGTTATCAGCTATTTTTCGCAGCAGTTCTGCTATCTGGTCTGACATCAGCCTGTGGTAAGTCTGGAGAGTCCGCCAAAGCGAGTGGTCCTCCTCCTTCAAACGTGCAGGTGCAAGCCTTGCAAAATGGCACGCTCCAGGACAGCACGGAGTATGTCGGTTCCCTTGAAGCTGAGCAAACCGTGAATTTAAAGCCCCAAATTGATGGGCGCATTGATCAAATTCTTGTTAGACCCGGAGCACGTGTTAATCAGGGAGACGTTATCTTCACCCTTAGCCTTGATCAGACCGCTCCCCAGGTTAATAGTGCACAGGCAAACGTTAATGCAACGATCGCGGCCCGCAACACCGCGTCTCAGCAGGTTCGCGTTGCCAACTCTCAATTAGCGTCAGCTCAATCCCAATATGAGCTTGCCCGAACAAACAACGAACGGTATCAGTACCTGGCCAGGCAAGGGGCGATCGACCAAGCGACAGCAGATCAATATGCGACCAACCTGAAAGTGCAGGCAGATGCCGTCAGGCAAGCGCGAGATCAGGTTAAAGCGGCTCAAGCATCCTCAATCAGGCTGGTGCAAATGTTCGTAGAGCACAGGCAGATACAGAAACAGCCAGAGTAAGCCTTAACTTCAAACAGGTTGTTGCACCCATTGACGGAACAGTAGGCAACATCACGCTGAAATCAGGCGATTACGTTACGACGGGGCAAACGCTGACGACAATCAACAGAAATAATGCGTTTGACCTGCAAATTCCAATTCCGCTCAGCCGTTCAGGACAATTGCGAACGGGCCTAGGAGTTGAACTGCTGGATCCAAATACAGGTGACCAGTTGGGTAGAGGATCTATTTATTTTGTTTCACCTCAGGCAGATTCAACGTCACAGGTTATTCAGACCCGTGCCCGTTTCTCCAATGAAGGGGGAAGCTGAGAGACTCCCAATACGTTCGAGCACGAGTAATCTGGAAAACATCACCTGGTGTTCTGGTTCCAACCACCGCTGTCACCACGATCGGTGGACAAAACTTTGTGTTCGTCGCAGAAAATCAAACAAAGGATGGTAAACAGCAGACAGTCGCTCGACAGGTTCCGGTTACGCTAGGAAGCATTCAAGGACAAAGCTATCAAGTTGTTAAAGGCTTGAAAGCAGGTGATCAGGTCATTACCTCTGGAATCCTGCGCTTGCGGGATGGTGCTCCGGTTGCTCCCCAAGCAGGCGGCGAACCTAAGCAAGCTCCGTCATAAAAGGGGTGCGCGTTGAGGAGTACGGAGTGGGGAATGGGGAGCGGAGGAATTTTGAGTTATGAATTACGAATTTTGAATTAACTCCGACCCCTAACCCCTGCCCCCTAACTCCTGTCCCCTGATTAATTCCTGACCCCTGACCCCTTACTTAGGAGACGGACTGCGTGATTTTTTCCATTGCTGATACGTTCATTAAACGACCGGTTTTAACAACGGTCTGTACAATCATCATTCTGCTGGTTGGGGAGTCAGTATTCCGCTGCTGCCCATCGAGTATGTTCCCCAGATTGCGCCCATCCAGGTTCAAGTCAGCGCCAGCTATGTAGGAGCAGACCCGGAGACGATCGAAACAACGGTTACAACCCCGATCGAGCGAAAACTGAACGGTACTCGCGATATGGAATATTTTTCCTCCACGAGCACCACAGGTTCCAGCAGTATCTCGGCGTTCTTCGGGGTGAATACAAACCCGAATGATGACCAGGTGAACGTACAAAACAACCTGCAACAGGCGGTTCCCTTGTTACCCTCATCGGTTCAGCAGCAGGGGATCACTGTAAAAACGGCATCTCCTAGCCTTCTGGTTGTTTATGGGTTTTACTCTCCAAACGACGAGTACGATGCCACCTTCATCAGTAACTACGTTGACCTATATGTGACCGATGAAGTTGCACGGGTGCGGGGTGTTGGACAAACCAACGTCTTTGGACAACTACAATACGCAATGCGATTTTGGTTAGATCCCAACGCTCTAGCCAGTCGGGGAGTCACCGTTAGTGATGTTGTAAGCGCTGTCCAATCCCAAAACGTTGTGGTGGGTGGTGGAACGATCGGATCAGAACCCGCTCCCAAAGGGCAACAATATCAGATCCCGTTGAAACTGCAGGGCCAGTTCAAAATGTGGCTGATGCCGAAAATATTGTCGTCAAGTCAGGCAGCAACGGAACGCTGATCAAGCTCAAGGACGTGGGCCGGGCTGAACTGGGAGCACAGACCTACGCCAGCTCCACCAGAATTAACGGAAAACCGGGGGTTGCCTTGGGGGTTTACCAGCTTCCCGGCAGTAACGCGCTGGATGTCGCAAAACAGGTTGAAGCCAAAATTGAAGAACTGAGACAGAGTTTTCCACCAGGAGTCACCACAGAACTGGTGTATGACACCGTTAGTTTTATTGAGGAATCCAACAAGGAAGTCATCATCACCCTGATAGAAGCGATCGTGTTGGTTATCCTGGTGATTTTTATCTTCCTGCAGGACTGGCGGGCTACCATTATTCCGACGATCGCCATTCCCGTCTCTCTGATTGAGCGATGGTTTTTGCCAAACTGTTTGGCTTCTCAATCAACAGTTTAACCATGTTCGGTCTGGTGTTGGCAACGGGTCTGGTGGTGGATGATGCCATTCTGGTGGTGGAGGCTGTGGCCGCCAAGATTCAGAATGAAGGGCTATCCGCCCGACGGGCCAGCTACGAAGCTATGAATGAATTGACAGGAGCCATTCTTGCCACCTCTCTCGTGCTGATGGCAGTATTTGTGCCCGTTGCGTTCTTTCCCGGAGCGACAGGCTTGCTCTACCGCCAGTTCGCCCTAATTATTGCCTTCTCCATTGCGGTTTCGACATTCAATGCGTTGAGCTTTAGCCCCAGTATTGCGGCTATCTTGCTTCGGCCTGCGCGAGAGACTCGCGGTCCGCTGGGATGGTTTTTCAACAGGTTCAACCGGGGTTTACCTGGTTCCGAGATCGCTACATCAGCATCGTCGAATTTTTGGTTGGACTTCGCTATCTCATTCTTGCCCTCTTTGTGGTGGGGTTAGCGGCCACGGTCTTTATGTTTAGAGTCGTTCCGACTGGGTTTGTTCCGGCTGAGGACCAGGGCCAATGCTGGGATTTGTTCAGGGTCCTAACATTGCGTCACTGCAATACACCCAAAAGATTCTGGAACAGGTGCATGAATCGGTTGTAAAAGTGCCAGAAATTCAATCCACGGCAGAAATTAGTGGAGCTGGTTTCAACGGAAACGCAGCGAATCAGGGAATTTTCTTTGCCCACTTTAAACCCTGGGGCGATCGTCCCAAGGCGAATCAAACGGTGGCTGCCATTTTGAAGAAATTGAATGGGCAATTTGCTGGAACAATTACAGGGGCGACAGCCGTCGGTTCTAGCCCGCCACCTATTCCAGGATTTAGCCCGTTGGGTGGCTTCAATATGCAGCTTGAAGACACAACCGGGGAAGACTCTCGTTCCAGGAGTTTGCCGGAAACGCCCAGGACATTTTACAGAAAGCCAATGGAAGCGGCATCTTCCAGCCTCCCGGCGCATTTACTCAGTTTGCAGCAAACACCCCTCAGTATGAAATCGACATTAACCGGGATCAGCTAAATGCCCTCAACGTTGATTTCAGTAGCGCGTTGAATACCTTAAGCACCAGCATCGGCTCGTCCTACGTGACGCAGTTCGTTTTGGGACCTCGCTATTACCAGGTGTATGTTCAGCTTGATGGCAAGTTTCGCAGTAAACCGGAGGACTTAAAACAAATCTATGTCCGGGCCAGAGATAACCAGACGATGATATCGCTTGACCAGCTCGTGACAATCAAGCCTTTTACCGGACCGGCGGTAATCTCCCACTTCAATGGGTATCGATCCATTCTGCTGCAAGGCACCCAATCAGAGGGATACAGTAGTGGTCAGGCGATCGAATCAATCAGTAATGCTTACAAGGAAGCCGCCCTACCAGGGGTGAAATTTGACTGGGCAGACCTGACCCGGCAGGAAGTTGCAGCAGGTAGTCTGGGTCCATTAATCTTCCTGTTTGGGATCATCATGGTGTTCCTGGTGCTGTCTGCCCAGTACGAGAGCTACATCGATCCCACGATCATTCTGCTAACAGTACCGCTGGCTATTTTGGGTGCATTGGGTTCGATCGCGCTCCGACGCTTCGTTGAACCAACCCTGTCCAACGATGTCTATTGCAACATCGCGCTGGTAATGCTGATTGGTCTTGCCAGCAAGAACGCCATTCTGATCGTGGAATTTGCGAACCAGGCGCGAGAAGAAGGGAAGACGATCGTTCAATCTGCATTAACGGCGTCTCAGGAACGGCTTCGACCTATTCTGATGACCGCGTTTGCAGCACTGGTTGGCTTCTTCCCTCTGGTAACGGCTACCGGAGCAGGGGCAAATGCTCGCCACTCGCTTGGAACTGCCGTTTTTGGGGACTATTGGTAGCAACGTTCCTGAGCTTGCTGGTTGTGCCTGTGCTTTACGTCGTCATTAAGGGTCTGGAAGAACGATTCTTCAAAGATAAAACGGACGGCCCCGATCGCTCCGACGACGGAAATACAAGACCCCCTTCATCCACCTCTCGAGCAGAGAGGGACGGTTCGGATGGTTCCTCCGATCCCTGGGCAGATGAACCTGCTCAACGGGAGGCATCCCCAAAACACCAGGGTGAATCTCCAGCCTAGTGGTCTGTCAATGCTCAAATTTTTGGGCAATGCTCAAATTTTTGGGTTAGCCTGACGCGGGGACAGGGGGAAGGGAGAGGCGGAGATTAAGCGCGATATCTAAATTTCTCCGCGTCCCCGTGTCCCCAGTTTCCGTGTCGAACTGAGAGGTTTAATACTGAGTCCTCAGCACTCAGCACTCCTAGTAAGAAGGTTTAAGAACTCCTGCAGGGGTTTCGCAGGATAAGCTATAGCGCCAGTTGACCGCACGGGGCAAACGGGCAGGCTTCGTCACAGCTAGCTTACAGGTATAGGTGTTGCCCCGGTAGGTTAGAGTTCTGGGCAGCAAGCCTGCGACTTTTGGAAGACGAGCGGGGAAGGTTGGAAGTCAAAGGATTGTCCACGGTAATGTAATTGCATATCTAGGCTCCTTTTGCCTTGGGGGCTTAGTGTGATGTAGGAGGATTCACGTTTAAGCGGAGCCGTTCCAATCGCTTCCTGTGATCTTCAAATAGGGACGCTGTGAGAAGACCCTGTATCTAAAGTGATTTCGGTCATTTGCCAACGTTCCAATCTACGGAGTATCTTTCATACCCATTGCCTACTGCCTTCCTCCTCTAGGTGCCTGTTATAAATACAAGGTAGTACCAAAGTCGTAAGGATCCAGGAGCTGTTAGCAATGGCCGCTAGCGCTACGCATCACTACCTTTTAGGTCTACCAAATGTAAATTTGTATAAGGTCACGCTGGACCAGTTTTGCTACCAAACATTGTCTCCATAAGTGTTCCACGACTTAAACTGCCTGTACAAAGAATCGGCATTCAGACAGATTTCAGACACAGGTAAAAACACCTAAAGAAATACGAGGCACTTCAGAAAGTAAGTACTATCACTATCGATTTTCTCTTGCCTTATCCTAAAATCTTAAAATGTCGCTTGTCTTACTCTCTTTTCCCGCCAATTGAGTATTAAGTGAATCTAAAATTTATCAACTGAACGGGGGCAAAGCGTTAGATTCCTACGGGTTCAACCGTTTGCTAGTTAGTTGAAGTATTTTTAAGTTTTATTAGGTTCGTTAATGGTGAAATAGCTGAAACCGCAACTAGTTAGAACAGAAAGTATTTCTCAAAATGTTCTTTTTAGAAAAATGTTACAGGAGTTATCAACTAATACCGAAATCGAGCAAGGATTGAGATACTTAAGGTGATGGAAATTGGTGGAAACCAAGCTTTGAACGCAAGAGAAATAGGTATATCAGTTTAAAACCTAAAGCCTTTCCGTTAATGATTTAGCAAATGCTCAAAAGTTGACTGTTTTAAGCGAGATTCGAAAGGGAAGGCAACACATGAATACGAAAAAGATCGTCTTTTCAGGTATGGTCACGGGGGTTGTTGGGGTAGGCTTGGGGCTTGTGGTGCTTGCCCTTGCGCCCTGTCCTTACACAGGGAAACCCTACCAGAACCTCAATCGCACCTACACGCTGATTGGTGGAATTGCAGGTCTGTTAATTGGTGCCAGTCAAGAAACGATCCGGCAACTGAAGAAAGAGCGGGATTATGAGGAAGCTATCGCTGATAAATTCCGTCAGGCAAAAGCGTCATTTATACATCTTCATTCCGATTCCGCCCATCTCATTAATCACGTCGAGAAAGATCGGCTTTCATAAAAGTTGGCAAGCAATAGGCAATGAGCAGTAGGCGAGGAGCACTTCTTATACCCATTGCCCCATCGCTCATTGTCCATTGCCTACTGCCCATGGCCCATTACCTGTTGCCTGTTGCCCAAACCTAAAGATCAATCTTCCCAAAATTCATCTACCTGAAGGTCCGCTACTTCTGCCTGTAGCTCCTGGAAGTAATCGCTTTGAGTAATTTGAGCAACTTCCTATCTCGCTTTTGATGGTCAATTTCTATCTGTAATTCCTGCAACTGGCGTTTGAGTTCCTCTTCCAAACTTTTCCGTTGGGTAATGTCCTCAATGATCCCTTCGTAATACAGCCAATTGCCGCTGGTATCACGAACTGCTCGCGTATTTTCCTCTATCCAGATGTGCTGCCATCCTTGCGGTAAATCTGGTACTCCAGATCTTTCACCTTGCCTTCTACTTCCATCAAGCGTTTGAATTCCTTCCTGCCTTTAGATTCACGTAGGTTTGCGTGTCAATCTGGGTAACGCTGGCAATCATTTCTTCCGGCGTGTTGTAGCCATACAGGCGTGCCATTGCCGGATTGACATTGATAAAGTACCCGTCGTGGGAGGATTGAAAAATGCCCTCAAGCGTATTTTCAAAAATGCTGCGATAGTTCTCTTCGGCAATCCGCAAAGCTTCCTCGGCTTGTTTGCGATCGGTAATATCGCGCACCATTACGAGTACTTCATTGTCTCCACAAACAATGATGCGTACCTCCTCCTCGTGAAGCTGACCTTTAGCCCTAAGTCGCTGTTCATACACCTGCATTTTTCCGGTCTTAAGAGCCGTTTGAATGTAGTTCATCCGCTGTTCGGCAAGCTTAAATGGCAGTGAGTCATGGACCTTGGAACCTGAAAGAAGATGGAATTCATCGTGAATTGTTAGCCGATCGCGGCCAGCAATATCCAGATAGGTTCCATCACCTCTAACCCGCATCAGCAAGTCAGGAATTGCCGAAATCAGAGCGCGGCTGGTTGCTTCACTTAACTGAAGCGCACTCTCCGTTTGCTTCCGCTGTGTGATGTCGCGCACGATAAAAATAACTTCATCGACGCCACTGGCAACAACCCGCGCTTCAAAATCATTCGGCTTGTTCTGAATGGTGAGTTGGTATTCAAAGATTTGAGTTTCTCCCGTCGCCAATGCACGTTCAATGAAGCGCATGTACTCCTGGGCTAGTTCGATCGGCAGCACATCATAAACTCGTTTGCCGATCCGCTCTTGCTTAGATACAACCGTATTCACTCCTTTTGCATCGACAGCATCTAGATAAATACCATCCCGGTTAATTCGCAAAATCAAATCTGGAATTGCGTTTAGAAATGCCCGATTTCGCTCCTCCGTCTGGTGCAGATTGGCATTTTTCGTTTCCAAATTTTCGAATGATGTCTTGAGCTGCTTCGCCATGCTGTTAAAGGCGATCGCTAGCTTTTCAAGTTCAACGATTCGGTTTGATTGAATATGCTGATCTAGATTACCGTTGGCGATATCTTCAGACGCCTTAGTAACGCGCAAAATCGGAAGGGTAATCCAGCGAGCGGTGAGAATTCCGACACTGATCGTAGCTACTAGAGCCGCTAAACATAGCCATAGGGTATTCCGGGTATTCTCGCTGATTTGCCCCATGAAGTCTGACTCTGGAACAACCACAACAATTAACCAATCAAGTCCCAACGTATCTTTCCAGGGAGTAACTTGAACAAACTGCTGTTTGCCATTCAAGTCAAAGTTAAGAAGCTGGCTCTTTTGAATCGTTCCCAGGTTGCCAAACGATTGGGTCAAATACTGGTTAGCAGCCCGCACTAGTTCATCCGAGCTATCTGAAACCTGGATGCGTTGGGGTTTACCATAGAGGAGACGGTAGGGCTTATCGGTTCCCGATTGAGCAACCAGCAGACCATTTCGCTCCAGTATAAAGATTTTTGCTGAAGGGCTGATCTTGATTGTGTTCAAGAAGGAATTGATTTGTGACAGGATTAAATCAACGCCGAGAACACCCACAAACGTTCTGTCGTTGTTATAAACGGGGTAACTCGAAGAAAGGGAGAAGATTTCTGGCTGGTCGGGCCACTGATAAATTTGGCTCCAGACTGGTTTCCCCGCTTTTGCTGCGTTACCGTACCAGTCATCGTTGAAGAAGTTGTACCGTTCAGTGGCAAGTGCTCTTGTGGGGTTTCCCCGAGCATTTAAGGCATAGCGAGTGAGTAGACCTGGACGCGAAGGTTTGCTCGATTCAAGGTAGAGGATGCCGTCATCCTGGCGACCAATGCCAACAAACTCCCTGTTTTGCTTCCAAAGTTGATGTAGCTAACATTCTTGAACAACTTCATCTGTTCGAAGAAGTAGCGCCTCAGACGGGATTGGTCGCGTAACGAAAGGATGCTTAGTTGGTAAGCGCTCAGGTTGAGTTGGCTAATTTGGGTTGGGTTTACAAGGTAGGCGTTGAGGTGTTGCTCTACCCGATCGCTCACCTCATGTCGAAGTTGGGTTGCCAGCGCATTCCCCGACCGTTGACCACTCTTGAACGAAAGCCACCCTACCAGGCTAACGGCAGCCACAACTTGCAGGACAAATGGGACGACCAGCATCGTCCGTAGCCGAAACTTCTTCCTGGGATTACCAGGCATCGACCGATTCGCCCCCTCAATCCAATCCTTCAGGACTCGCTCCGATTTGGCTACATTAAAGAGATGCAGCCCAAAATCTCTGGCTATATCTTCGCAGACTTTGATACCCCTGACGCTATTTCCCTTCTCGTCTAGCGGTGGAGAAAAGGTACCAACTCCTAACTTGCCGGGAACAACTGCCGTAATACCACCGCCAACGCCGCTTTTGGCAGGCATTCCCACTCGATAAGTCCACTCACCGGAGTAATCATACATACCGCAGGTTAGCATGACGCTGACAACATCCTGCACATAGCGCTCGTCGATCGCCCGCTCCTTCGTAATTGGATTAACCCCACCATTGGCTAACGTTGCTGCCATCATTGCCAGATCGTGACCATTGATCAAAATGGAGCATTGCTGAAAATAAAGGTCCAACGTTTCCTCAATACGGTCGGCAACCATGCCGAAGTTCAGCATGAGGTAGGCGATCGCCCGATTTCGATTGCCCGTCGCTTTCTCTGAAAGGAACACAGGGACATTAATATCGTGTTCTCGTCCGGTGTAGCGACGAAACATATCTAGAATGCGCTTTAGTCGTTCCGTCGCGTTGTGGCCTTTAACGAGATCGGTTGTGGCAATGGCTCCAGCATTGACCATTGGGTTGTAGGGACGGTTTGTTTGTTCGTCCAGCACGATCGCGTTGAACGCTTCCCCTGTCGGTTCAACGCTGACTTTGCTGTTAACATATTCGCGACCGTGATCCTCGATTGCTAACCCATAAACAAACGCCTTTGAAATCGATTGAATAGTGAATAGCTTGTCGCAGTCTCCCACCTCAAATACCTGTCCGTCCGTTGTTACGACGGAGATGCCAAACCACTCAGGCCTTGCCAACGCCAGTTCAGGAATATAGTCAGCAACGGTACCGTGATCCAGAGGCTGGTATTTGTCAGGCAAATCACTCAAGTACGATCGAAACGGTGACGTGACTGAGTGAATCGAATTAGCCAGGGATTGCAAGTCGCCTGTTTCAACCATAGTGGCCTCTCGTACGATGACAGGTTCTAATTATGAATTTCAATTCAGGTGCTTCGGATCAAAAAAGTGATGCTAGGTCACTGTCATAAGCTGGTTGGCAACCTTTCTAAACTCTTGGCTGATGGGGTGATCCTGATATTTCATACAGAAAATCCCTTCACTTGCTAGCTGCACAACGTCTTCTGAGAGAGGAAAGGTACCAGCAACCGTTTCACCATAGGTCTCCTCAATTTTCTGCTTTAAAGCATCGGCATTGAGTTTGCTGTGCACTTTATTGACCGCCAACAGCATTCTTCGAACCCTAAGCTGCCGTGCAACGTCTACCGTAACGGCTGTTCCCTGATAGTCCTGCTTATCGGGGCGCAGAATCAGAATCAAAATATGGGAGATCGCGATCGACAGAAAGGTTTCCTTCGACAATCCCGGATGGGTATCAATAAAGAGATACTCAAGCTGAAGTTCTTTTACAAGCTTGCGAAACCCATCGTTTAGCAGTTTGACATCGTAGCCATCCCTCAAAATTCTGGCAATATCATCCGCCCGAACGCTGGAAGGAACCAAAAAATCTTGCCCTCCCCGACTAACCCAATATTAGGGCTGACGTCATAGGCAGCTTCTTCAATACCGCATTCCCCCAGAGGTAATTGTTTAGCGTTTTGCTTGTGTTCCCTGGTTCGAGTGAAAAGAGATTGTGGATTCCAGGTGAAGGAACATCTGTGTCAACCACACCAACCCGATTTCCCAGAGATGCCACAGCCGCTGCAAGGTTGGCTGTAAAGTTAGATTTTCCGGTGCCGCCTCGGTAGGAATGAATGGAGATAACTTTAGGCATTTATGTAAAACAGAAATCGTTTCAGGACCAGTGGAAAGCTCTATATCAAAATAGCGGGAATCCTCTCACAATGAAAGCGAAAAAGTCCAGATTGTTGTAAAGATTTTCTTAAAAGAAAAAATTAGTTTAGAAGCCATTGAGTGTATTTTATGTAACAGAATAAATTTTGTCTAAAAGCGAAACTGATAAATTACTTATTCCTGAACCTATACGGCTTTCTATTACATTAGAGCTTCAAAAGCCCATTTGAAGGGATTCTACTGCTATTTCGATCGGAGCAATGTGGATGTAATTTTGATAGTTAATTCACTGTTTTCCACCCGCTGGTCGTTAATCATTGGTTATTTGAATGCTGTTAATAAACAATGATCAATGATTAAGAGACAAAAGCCGTATACATAAGGATGTGTGCGACCATAAAGGCCACTACAAATAATGATTAGCAGATTGCCAACGTAATTTTGATGAGCACCTTTTTGCATGCAGCCGTTATCATCCATCACTATTTCACCCAACAATTCTTGTTTGATGAATCTGTGATAGTTCTATCAAACAGATTGTCAATCAGGATTCATTTGAAGCACAGGCGAACATGCTATTATCTGCTCGAATGATTGACGCAGGCTGCTTCTACCGATTATGAGAACGTTAAGTATTGGTGAACAGACCATCCTTCTTCGCGATCGTGTGAGTGCCTGTACCAATTCCCTGAATCGTGTATTCCCTAAACTTAAGAGTTCTAACTCATCTCTTATGGCTCGATATAGTAACTTGTTTCACTCGCCAGACCCACCTCTAACACTCCAACAGACCATCTCCAAAATCCTTCGATCCTGCGATTTAGATTTGGTTTATGAGACGACAGATTATCTCATCGCTCAGGAAAAGCCGGGGCAGGTTTCCTATTCCCAGTTAACCAGAGTGGAGGTTCTAATTAGTGCACCCACACTTGAACAGCGACAAACACGCATCGACCTGGTTGTGAAGAATGAAGAGTTACCTTTAAAGATAAATAACCACTGCCAGCAAATCTTTGAACTAGTGAATCGGGCGATCGCCGAATTGGAGTGTTGGCAGCCAGCCTAATATGGGGGAGATAACCCCCATCAAACAAACTGACAAATCGGGCGTTATTTCAAAGCAGCCTCTGGTGCCTTCTCCAGTTCTTCCAAAACGGGGGCAGCATCTGGAGCGAGTGCCTTTTCCGGTTCTGTCAGCTTGACCTGCTTTAGCAACTCCAATTGCTTTTGAAGTTGCTCCTCACCTCATACCGATAGGTAAAAAGTGTTCCCCAATACCAAGCGTTGCCAGATACTCTTCCAATAGTTGGGGCTTAGAAAGCGCCATTACAGCTAGCTGCCACCAGAACCGGAAGCGGGTTGAACGAACAACCCCTGACGCCAAACGATCGCCTTGAACAGGTTTAGCTGCTCTCGATCGAGCTTGCGGGAAGTCTTTCCGCGCCAATGCTTCATCATTTTGAAATGGCGAAACGTGCGCTTCAGGTAAGGCATTGGTTCATAGATGTACCAAAAGGCATCAATGTATTCCTGAGTAATTTCCTCTACCGGTCGAGTGGGAATGAAGTTCATGATGGCTCCCTGATGGAACGTTCCCAAACCCGTCATTAGGCGGCCTTCCTGCTGCAAACGGTTCCACATGGCCGTATTCTGCAACGCTTGCAGCAAGCTGAACTGACCTTGTGGGATCCCCGTTTCTTCAATAAAGTCACAGATTCGTTTGCCAGCACCGGGACGTTCGTTGTCAAAGCCCATAATGAAGCCTGACATGATTTGCAGCCCAGCTCGGGTAATTTTGTGACAGGAGTCAATCAACGACTGGCGCGTATTTTGAATCTTATTGATCCCCTTGAGGCTATCAGTGTCAGGGGTTTCAATGCCCATAAAGACGAGCACGAAACCGGCTTTCACCATCAGGTCGATCAACTCATCATCCTGGGCTAGATTTAATGATGCTTCTGTAATTAGCTTGAACGGATACTGATGTTCTTCCATCCAGGGGATCAGTGCCCGGAGAAACACTTTGGCATTTCGCGTGTTGCCGATGAAGTTATCATCCACCACAAAAATATAGCGTCGCCAACCCAGGTTATAAAGCGCCTCAAACTCTGCCAGCATCTGCTCAGGCGTCTTCGTACGAGGTTTGCGACCGTAGAGATTAATAATGTCGCAGAACTCGCATTGGAAGGGACATCCCCGTGAAAACTGGACGGTAATGGCCAGATAGGCATTCAGGTCAAGTAAATCATAGCGGGCGATCGGCGTCTGAGTTACATCCGGTTTTTCAGGAGAGCGGTAAATGCCCTGCTCCTCCCCACGCTCCAACGCTTCCAGGAACATTGGGATTGTGCATTCTCCCTCATCCAGGATGAGATAGTGCGCCCCTGACTCTAACGCATACTCAGGTACCGACGTGGGGTAAGGACCACCTACCGCTACCTTCTTGCCTAAAGCAACACCCTTTTGAATCAGCTCCCGGAAGTCCTTCTTCTGGATAATCATGGCGGAAATGATGACCATGTCACACCACTCCCAGTCTTCATCCGTCTCAAACCGCACATTCCGGTCAACAAACCGAATTTCCCACTCAGAGGGCAGCATGGCCGCAACCGTGATTAGACCCAATGGTGGATTGGTGGAGCGCAGACCTGCCAGATCCAGGGTTTCCTGGTAGGACCAGAATGAGTTAGGCATCACGGGCCAGAGCAGCAGAGCTTTCATAAGCATCTCCAAACTAAAGGGGCATTGACGCAACGATGAAATGAACCATAGTTAACGCTAATTTTTTTGAATGACATCACCATTTGGAAGTAAGGGTAAGTTAAGTGATACATGCAAAAAAGTTTGTAAATTTTGCTAGAAAATTTATTGAAGTTTACAACACTTGGATGCTGCTACGCAGACTAAACTTAACCTTTCGTTAGGCTGGGTTGACCGCTCTCCAAACTAAGCCCCAAACGATGCTTCAACTCTATGAAAGTTCTCAGCGTTAAAGTCAAGCCCAACTCCTGTCAGCGATCGCTCCGACGGAAGAACGATGGGAGTTTGACCGTCCATCTCAAATCGCCCCAATAGATGGCAAAGCGAATCAGGAATTAATTCAACTGCTGGCAAAGGAATTTGACGTACCAAAATCTTTGATTAGGATTAGGTCAGGTGCATCGTCAAAAATAAGCTGGTTGAACTAGATAGCAACGGAACCTGATAAAACGCTCAGCCAACAGTTGTTCTTGACAGTGGATTGCCTGGATTATGAGAATCGATGCTTCAATCCTGCCGGAAGGATACCGAACAGATCGGAAGACGGGACTCTATGCCGAGTTTCATGATGATGGCCAATTGAAACATTTTGGCTATTACATCGAAGGCAACCCCGTGGTTGGACGGTGTATCTGGAGAAAGACCAATGCCGGGGCTGGGCAGAAAAATTCGATCGGGTTGTCTATTCAAGTACCGATGCAGATTTAGAGGATCAAGATATTCCCGTAACCTATAGCCAGGCCGAAACTCAAGCTGAACGGGAGATCTTCGGAGAATGGGTTCAGTACTGGATTGGTGAAATTTGTGACAGTGCAGAGTTCACGTTACGGTGTTCATTCTGCCGTAAGACTCAATCAGAAGTGCGAAAACTGATCGCCGGGCCAGAAGCCTACATCTGCAATGAATGTGTCGAACTGTGCAGTGAGATTCTGGAAACCGAAATGCTACCAAGTCAGTAGGTATTGAACAGCCTCAGCGTATTCTAAAAGCGCCTCAGGGTGAAATGCATATTTCATTGCTCAAGCTTATTGTTCAAGTAACCGTCTCACTTGAGCTAACGCCTCATCTCCTGGAACATGTTGTACAAGACCGTCACGAATTTCATTCTGCCGTCTTTCAGCTTCGTTTGACCATGCTACCTGAATAGCTGGGTCAGTATCAAATTCCAAGCTTTCCACCAGTTTCTCTGCCAAAAGCGCTCTTGAAGCATTAGCCAGAGATAAAAGTTCTTCTGTTAGCTCTTCAAGCGATCGCATACTTCCTCATCAGACACAGAATTTTGCCCATAGCGTAGCAAAACTTGATCTTAGTAGCATTAGAGCGAGCGATCGCTAGAATAGAGTTTTGCTAAATCAACTGCATGTTGCCACGAGACGAGTTACTGAAGGGTGTTGAGAACCGCGATGCTGCGGCACGGGTCATCGATCAAGCAGACCAGGCGATTAAGACCTGGGAAGTGGTGCCGACCGATTTTCTATCTCCGCCAGAATATGTCGAAATTCAGCAGGCGTTTAGTCGCCTGACCGAAGTACATCTGGTGGCCTGGGGAGGCTACCCGCAGGCAGAGCGGCAACGGTTGGCGATCGCTCGCTCCGAATTACCGCTCGACCCATCTCAGGTTGACGTTGTGGCTTTGGAAATTGCCGGAAATTTTCTGTTTGACCTGGCGACCCACCGCGACTTTTTAGGTGCCATCCTGGGAACGGGCATCGTGCGCGATAAGGTTGGGGACATCATTGTATTAGGAGAGCGGGGCGCACAGGCGATCGTCGTTCCCGACATGGTGGACTTTTTGGAGATGAACCTGAAACAGGTCCGGTCTGTTCCGGTGAAAACCCAGCGGATTGAGTTGAGTGAACTCAAAGTGCGGGAGCCGAAGAAAAAGGAAATGACCACCGTGGAAGCGTCGTTGCGGTTGGACGCGATCGCCTCTGCCGGATTTGGCATGTCCCGCAGCAAGATGGCCGACCTGATCGAAGCAGGCGATGTGCGCGTGAACTGGAAGGAAATCAACAGCGCCAGCTATGCCGTTAAAGATGGCGATCTGATTGCCATTCGCGGTAAAGGCCGGGTTGAAGTGGGAGAAATTGCTATCACAAAGAAAGACCGCTACCGGGTTCAATTGACGCGATTTGTGTAACTGCCCTTCCTTTGCGTGCTTTTACAACGCCAAAAATTCCAGCGGAGTCCATCTGCCACTCGAATGCCTGAAAACCTGCGGCAGTTGCCCATGCTTTTGTGCGTTCAAACGATCGCAATCGCATAATCCAGGGTTTTCCCGTGTGGGAATTCAACACTCTTGCAATCAGCTCTAGCTGTGGATGATAGGGTTGAATCGTGAAAATTAGAACACCACCCGGCTCCAGGATGCGGTATAGCTGGTGGAAATGATTTTGGATGAGATCATCATCCGGCAGAATCTCGTGCAGTCCGGAGACTATAATCAGGTTTGGGCGGGGAATCACCTGATCCAACGCTGCATCACTAAATGCATCGGCCTGCTCAATGGTTGCAGACACACCCAATTGTGCAGCCAGTTCCTGCGCTTTTTCACGTTTTCTGGTTTGTAATCCCGTAGGGTAGCGACTACTGCATTCGCTGGAACGTTACGCAACACCTCTAAATCGTATCGCCCACCACCACACGCCACATCCAAAAGCCGAGTGGCAACACCTTGAGAAAGATTATCCTGAATGGCTTGCCACAACACTCCTTTAAGGATCTGCTCCCGTTTACGAATTCCTTTCCAGCCTGTTGAGTTGAGGTAGATGCGATCGATCATCTGCCCCAAAAGCATTTTTCCGGCAGGTTGATTACGGTAAACGTATTCCAGCATCACCCTGAATCAAACCCGTATTCTAAGCCAATGCAAATGCCATTCGATAGTCGCCCAACCGTTGTTAACAACCATTTGAAAATACGGTAATACGCCTGCTTGGGATGCCAAATTGGTAAAGGTTGAGATAACGCCGCATAAGAAGGTAACTGATGTTGAACCATACAAAAACTCCAGTATTGTTTGTTAATAGTTAATAGCGGAACACTACGTATCAATTCTTGTTCGCAACTGACTTAGATTTTGATAGCGATAGCCATCAAAGTTAGGACATGTTATAGAGCTAAAACTCTTTGTCACTCGCTGTTTCTTCCCTGACACCTGACACCTAACGCCTGACACCTGCTCTATAAATCCCTTTGCCTTACTCCCAGGCCAGAAAGTTCTCTTGCGAATGCAAGGTTTGAATAGATTCATTTAGCAAATTCATGAACCCTTTTTATCACCCGTCCACCAGATTGGTTCACCAATCAAAACATCACAGAAAAACGGAACCAGAAGTCGCTCACCTTTAGGAAGGGCTTTTCCTAAACCGTAAAGAAAGACAGGATAAATTGGAACAGCCGGATGACGTTTTGCCAGATGGGCAATTCCACATTTGAAGTCGGCCAGCGATTCCGGTTTTCCCCGCGAACCTTCGGGATAGATGATCAAAATATCTCCATTTAGCAGTGCTTCTGAGCATCCTTTTAGTGGGTCTTTGCAGCTTGTAGGGTGATTACGTTCAAGCGGAATAATTCCCATAACGCTACGTGAAAACCAGGCAAGAAGTGGATTTTTAGGAAATAGTCTGCCGCTGCAACCGGACGCAGTTTATTGAGTAAGCGAATCGGAAAAAGCATCATCAAAACCATCGTGTCTAGATGGCTATTGTGATTAGCAACAATAATTGCAGGACCAGCTTTGGGTAACCGTTCTCGATTGCTGACTCTTAATCCCAGAATAATCAAAACAACAGGTCGAACAATGAGTAAAGAGAATAGCGATCGCAATAGTGTGTTCACTGTAAGGTGCCTATCCAACCATGAAAATAGAAGTAAGCTGTGAAATGAAAAATAGGGGGCAGTATAGGTAAGGCTATCAATCCGATCGAGAATGCCGCCATGTCCGGGAATAAGCTGACTACTATCCTTTACGCCTAAATCCCGTTTCAACGCTGATACCGTAATATCGCCAATAAAACCTGTTAAGCCAATCAACATTCCCGCTGCGAGCGCATGAATCGTATTAAAGGGAGTCAAGCAGGGAGCACACATGACCGACATCAACACTGTTGTCAAAAAGCCGCCTAAAAATCCTTCCCACGTTTTATTTGGACTCACGTTAGGAATCAATTTGTGATGTCCAAGACATTTTCCAAAGATATATTGGGCAATATCATTAATTTCAGTTAGGAACACCACGTAAACTAATAATCCCGCACTTCCTGCAACAGAATTACCCGATGCGGGAAGCATCAACAAATAAGCCAGATGACTGAGACTGAAAGAGTTAACATCAAACCCCACTGCAACGTTCCTACCGCTTTGAGAAATCCCTGAGTTTCTCCCAAAATCACCATGCGCATGGGCAGAAATAGAAACATATACACAGGTACAAAAATGAGCGCCATGATGTACCAGTTGATGTAAATCCAGTAATACTGAGCGACGATCGCAAAATATGCCCAAAGCAAAACCTGTCGATCGACGCGCCGCGTGGGAATAAGCGACAGATACTCCTTCAACGCCAGAAAACTAACGAAGGCGAAAAAATTAACGAAACTTCGCGACTCAGCAGAGCAACGGCAAACATAGCTACGATGACCCACCAAGATTTCATTCGCTGAATGAGTTCGGTGTAATCTTTGGCGGATTCACCCAAGACAACATACAAACAATGCCGCTAGCACCAAGCAATAACCCAAAAACTCCTGCCAACGCCCATAAAACATTAGTGGGAGGTAACGCCCAAATCATCGCTCTCTACCTCTAACAATGCATTTTTAACGCGATCGCCAACCGTTTCCACCAGCAAAAAAATCATGCTGAGCCAAACAAAATTGAGCCAAATTCCCGGCCTTACTCCAGCGGCAAGAAGGATGGAAATAACGCCAAACGAAAATGCACGATCGCTCTTACCCATCAATCCGTCATAGCGACGGTTTCCAACCGTAACGACCCCCAGTAGCCCTGCCATTTCGCTGATAATTGACAGGACCACAATCGTGACGAGTAGCCCTCCATTCACTCCTGTGATGAAGCCAAAGGGAAGATAAATTGCTGCATCAGAAACCACATCCCCCAATTCATTGAGGATTGTTCCCAATGCAGTTGCCATCCCATATTCCCGCGCCAGCATGCCATCCATCGCATTTAGCGCCATTCGGATGAATAGAACAACAGGCACAAGCAACAACACCCATTTGAATGGATGCCAGATTGCGATCGCACTTCCCATGCAAACACAAAGGACGATCGCCGCGATCGTCACTTGATTGGCACTCACTCCAGTCGCCGCTAGCCGACCAACGAGGGGTCTTAATCGGTTCTGAAACGCTGATTTGAATTGATACGAACCAGACATAAATTTGACACCTGCTTTACCTGTTCCCAGCATGACAAGTTGGCCCTTATTTTTTGGCTTATTTTCTGGCTATTTTTTTAGCTAACCCTTATGCCCTGCCCTCAACTCAAAATTGACAGGAGCCTCTCCGATTCCCGATGCCCAATTCCCGATTCACGCCATTTTTACAAATTAAAGTTTTGGCGTGGATTTAATGAAACTATTGCAAACGTCTAGTTACCCCCGATCGGGTGAACAGATCGGGGATGTTGGGCCAATTTCAGGCTGATAGGTTATTGAGCGAAGATGAAACTTAGTCAACATGCTCCCACTCGTTCCGCAGGGATAAAGCCTTAAGCACGCTTTCCAGCCCTCTGCTCTGTTACAAAAGACCTTATTCCCTGCGGATTTTTCTTACCAGTTCATCTGTAGACATTCCCGTCCTACAAAAGTTACAACAGTCGGAGTATAGTACGGTAGTCACAGTAGGAGCGGTGGGCTAAATGTGTGGAATCGTTGGCTATATTGGCACCCAGGCAGCAAGCGACATTCTCCTGGAAGGGCTACGAAAGCTGGAGTACCGGGGATATGACTCTGCCGGAATTGCCACCGTATTAGAAGGTGATATTCACTGCGTGCGGGCAAAAGGTAAGCTCCACAATCTGCAAGAAAAGCTGGAAGGTGAAGTTAATCCATCGCAGATTGGAATTGGGCATACCCGGTGGGCAACTCACGGCAAACCAGAAGAATACAACGCTCACCCCCATACCGACACCCATCGCCGCATCGCCGTTGTGCAAAACGGCATTATCGAAAACTACCGTGAACTGCGCGAAGCTCTGAAAGCAAAGGGACACGAGTTTCGCTCTGATACCGATACGGAAGTGATTCCGCATTTAATTGCAGAGAAGCTTAAGGCAATTGGCAATGGGCAAGAGGCAATAGGGAAGGAAGATAGCCCATCGCCTATCGCCCATCGCCCATCGCCTTTACTAGAAGCGATTCGTCAAGCCGTCAGCCAATTAGAGGGAGCCTTTGCGATCGCGGTTATTTCCGCCGACTATCCCGATGAGCTGATTGTGGCACGACAGCAGGCACCCCTGGTGCTAGGTTTTGGGCAGGGTGAGTTTTACTGTGCCTCAGATACGCCTGCGCTGGTTCCCTACACCCGTGCTGTGTTGCCGCTAGAGAATGGAGAACTGGCACGGTTAACTCCCTTAGGCGTTGAGGTTTATAGCTTTGAGGGACAGCGGCTCAAGAAAGCACCCCGCACCCTCAACTGGAACCCTGTCATGGTAGAAAAGCAGGGCTTCAAGCACTTCATGCTCAAAGAAATTTACGAGCAGCCAGGGGTGGTACGAGCCTGTTTGGAAGCTTACTTCGATGGCGAATGGAATGCGGCAGACCACCAACACTCTCCCGTGCGGTTGAACTTGCCGGAGTCCCTTTACAAGGATTTGCAGCGTATTCAGGTGGTTGCGTGCGGAACAAGCTGGCACGCGGGTCTGGTTGGTAAATACCTGCTGGAGCAACTGGCAGAGATACCAACCCAGGTGCAGTACGCCTCCGAATTTCGCTACTCACCCTCACCCCTCACCCCTCACACGCTCACCATTGGTGTCACCCAGTCAGGAGAAACCGCAGACACCCTGGCAGCATTGGAAATGGAAAAGGAGCGTCGATCGACCAAGTCTTCCGAATTTCAAGCGCAACTGTTGGGCATCACCAATCGGCCCGAAAGTTCGTTGGGGCATCTGGTTCCCACATCATCAACACCCACGCGGGAATCGAGATTGGGGTTGCGGCAACCAAAACCTTCATTGCACAACTGATGGCGTTTTATGCGCTGGCGCTGGACTTGGCCTTTCATCGCCAATCCATTTCTCCCAGCCAGATGGAGAAAATTTTGGACGGGCTGCGTCAGCTTCCATCCGAGATTGAAATGATTCTGGAAAGCCAGGAACGCTACATTGAGGAACTGGCACACGATTTTGCGGAAACGCAGGACTTCATCTTCCTGGGACGGGGCATCAACTTCCCGATCGCTGGAAGGGGCGCTGAAGCTGAAGGAAATTAGCTACATCCATGCGGAAGGCTATCCCGCTGGGGAAATGAAGCACGGTCCGATCGCGCTGCTGGATGCGAAGGTGCCTGTGGTGACGATCGCCATGCCGGGAACGGTGTTTGAGAAGGTGCTCTCGAATGCTCAGGAAGCCAGAGCGCGGGATGCTCGGTTGATTGGCGTCACACCCATGGATGAACAGGAAGCCGCAGACACCTTTGATACCGTGATTCCCGTTCCCCATGTGGATGAAATTCTGTCGCCGATCGTCACGGTCATCCCCTGCAACTGCTCGCATATCACATTGCCGCACGGAGAGGGTTGGATGTCGACCAGCCACGCAACCTCGCCAAATCTGTAACTGTGGAATAGGTCAATGCATGAAACTGACAGATTGATCAATGGGAATAATGTTCTTTGCCACAAATAAAGTTCTTTACTAGCAAATAAAGTTCTTTACTAACTGGCACAGAGCATAAATACTTACTTTTGCTGGTAATAATCCCTTTGAGCAAAATTGCAGTGTAGGGGCAGTTTTGAAGCGATCGCTATTCATCGCTAATCCAGTTGGTTGAGCTGGTGAACTGTCCCTGCTTTGTCCTTGCCTTTAGTGCCTAAACCATCATTGTTGTCGTGTTTTAGCAAGGGTAAGAGATTAAATTTGAAAACGAAACTGGTTGTGTTACAAGCTAGATCATTCATCAATGTTCAAATCCTTCAATTTTATCTAAAGCTGTTTGCATGTTAGATCCTGCAAAACCTGTTGGAGACTGCTCCCCACAAGATTTAGTTGCTGCCCTAATGCTTAAGGCTGCATTCAACCAGTTTGACCCTAAACAGGTTTTGTCTGATCTTTATGCTCACAGAGAGTGGTGGAAAAGCTTTGCAATGGGACCACCGTTACCGGAGGATACAGAATACCCTCTAGATAGGGTACTAATTGCACTTCGAGATTTGCACTATAGGTGGAAAGCAGACACTTTGTATGTCCTGTCTTGTGACGACGACTATGTAATTCCTTTGCTGGATTTAAGCAAGGAATGGCAATGCAGCAGTACAGAGGTTATTGATCGCACTCGTACCAGCTCTCTCTTAGGCAGACATCCTGCTCCACCACCAATCGTTGTTTATTGGTGGGACTGAAAAGTTTTGATTTAATCTTGTTGATCTAGAACTTCATAATTTGGTTCTAAAGGGAACGTACCATGTAGTAACTCTAATGCTGAGTCGATAGCTTCATGAATTGGTTGAAGTGTTATAAGTTCTGGGCGTAAACCTGCCCGACGAATTAACTGCCATCTTTGTGGATAACTACCTTCTTGTCTATAACAATGTACAACCCAGTTAATTCGTCGCAATGCGAAAGATTCACGGGTTTCTACAACATCCGTCAAAACTTTCGCCGTTAGCGGTAACTTATCTAGATGTTTTTGAATCAAAGCCAGTTGACCCAGTTCGCGTGCGATCGCTGCAATTATTACCTGGTTTGGTCGTCCTTCCTGTTTGTATAAATTGGTAGCAGAAAGCCTCACTGCTTCTGCAAGTTCAGCATCTCGGCTTCCCCAATCCACACGTGGAGATGGCAAGTTTGTTTGTTGTTTAGGAGGCAGATTAGCTTCTAGCCATTCACGATCATTTCGCCGTAACCAGGTATAAACTCTTTGAAATTGATTCTTCAGTTTCGTTCTTCCTGATATGGGGTTTTCTCTTCGCACAGTCAACCATTCCGCCCTGTAGTTCTCCAAAGTAGCTGCTGGCACTCCTTCTCGATTTTCTAATGAAGAAACAAGTTCCCTATTACTTCTGTTTGTTTGTCGCTCGCCTTGGCGTGGGAAAGGCAATTCCAGCGCAGAGCATGTAGTTTGACAGTAGTTGGATCAACCCCAAGATCTCGTGCCATGCCTCGAAGACTGACTGTTGAATCAGCCCACAGTTCTTTCAACTTTTCTTCCCAGACTGAGCCAAAAGCTCGAACCTTTGTAATGCGAAACTGATCCTCTTGAGTTTTATCAGGACCAGTACGGCAGTAGATGAAGCCGCAGAAGCAGTGAAACGTACCTACTGGCTTTCCGTGATCCTGAGTGTAAGTAATTTCACATGTTTGAATGACAGGTTGATGAAAATGAGAAGCAGCTTGATTTAGACAAGGCCAAGGTCCCTTACCAAAAGGCTCAAATTGATTAGGAAGCCGAAAGAATGACTCGGCTGAATACTCCAGAAATTGTACAGCGGTTTGCAGCTTCAAGAGGGACAGTAACAGCAGTGAGCAACCCAGTTCCGCAAATGGTTAGGCTTGATTAAATCCATGGCTGTTGCAATCAGTGTATCTATCATTTTCGAGGTAGTCGGCGAGAACTGTCGCAGAAAAGCTTTCAACTGAGACCACCAGTGCTCTATTGGATTGAAATCTGGAGAGTAAGGAGACAGATACAGCACTTTTGCCCCCACGGCTTCAATCAACGGTGCCATGAGGTCTATCTGATGGGCAGGTAGGTTATCCATCACGACCACTGCCCCTTTCCATAGCTGCGGCACACGGCACAGGCACGATTGATTCAATACATCAGTAATGTTGGGGCTGGTCGGATATTGCGTTGGTATCTTGAATTGAAGAGTTGGAACACGCGAGAGGATACCCTGTAGCAGGGGTAGAATGCTTGGTGTTTGGAGATGGAAGAGGCGATGATCGACCAGCACATGGCACATGAGAAGAATCGAAATGGCAAGTATTACTGCGTTAACGGAGCTTCCGGAACGGCTCGCCTCGGTGCTGCCTGTGATTTTCGGATTACTGGGTTGGAGAGCGACCCCTCGCGGGTAACGCAAAGCGCGCGCCTCGTAGAGTGGATTCTGGAACAGCGATTGCCGTTTGACTCGCTGTACTACTATGGGAGCGACCCTTGCGGTATCGGCGAAGCAGCGCGACCGATTCACATCAGCTACTCTCCTCAACAAAGACACAATATTTGGACATTTACAAATGGAGGAGTGCCAACAAAGAAAGGGATTGAAAATTGGATAAAAGCAGCCAACCAATTGAACTAAAATCTATTTTTCTTACTGATGGACAATCACAGAGTCTCTACTCAATTCAATGTAATTGTGCTGAGGTAGCAAATCAACGATCAAGGGTAGATTTGTAGTGAAGAGACCTTCTAAGTCCGTGTTTTTAATGTTTCCTGTTGTGACCAGCAGAAGTTTATAGGGTTGCTGCATCGTGAGGAAGGAATCAACAAAATCTGAGTCTTTGGTGATGACGACTCGTTCTTCCTGAATGGAAATTGAGTTGATGAATGAGTCTGGAGTTGCGTTTTGCTGAGGAAGCTCTCTGGTATGGATGGTGTCATACCCAGCTTCCTGTAATAGTCGGGCAAGTCGAAGGGAAGTTGGGCATCAACCAGAAACTTCATGATGCTAGCTTGTGAATGCTTTTGACCTGGCTAAGACGAGCGGCAAACAGCAGAACGGCAAGAATATCGTCCGATTCGAGATCTTCGTAGTCGGCAAGGATTTCTTCAGGTGTCATGCCGGAGCTTAGAAGTTCAAGAATGAACTCGACGGGGTAGCGCAACCCACGAACACAGGGTTTACCATGACATATCTCTGGATTATGCGTAATGCGTTGTAATAAGTTCTTTTCCATAATTGGCTCAATTCCTGATTTTATCGGATGAATAGGCGATCCACCTACCGTTCCCCCAGTTTAAGCTGCGATCGCCTCGGTGCTGCCTGTGATTTTCGGATTGTGGGGTTGGAGAGCGACCCCTCGCGGGTAACGCAAAGCGCGCGCCTCGTGGACTGGGTTCTAGAACAGCAATTACCGTTTGACTCGCTGTACTACTATGGGAGCGACCCTTGCGGTATCGGCGAAGTCGCGCGACCCATCCACATCAGTTACGCTCCTCAGCAAAGGCAGAATATTTGGACGTTTACAGACGGAGGAGTGCCAACCAGAAAAGGGATTGAGCATTGGTTAGAATGCCTTGGGTAGTCCTGCCTGTTTGAGAACAGCGTTTGCCGTGTGACGAGATTTAATCGAGCCGTCTACAACAAACCGCTGATCGGTAATAGGGCTGTACCAGATTTCATGATCGCCTTTGCCTTGCCGCTCAAAAACACAATCAGCCTCCAAAAGCAGTTTCTTGAGAGCGGGAGTCAGAGATTTAGCCATCTAGGAAGCGACCTCAATCAACTCCTGACGCTGGCTAGTAAGTTGAACTGCGATCGCCCCCACATAATCAGCAGAAATCACATGATTGCTCATCAGCAGCTCAGGAACGATATTTCGCAGTTTTTGACTCAAAGCCTCAATGGTGTCAGCCTCGGTTGCCAATCCTGGCACGTCTTCGCTAGTTGCGACCCAGACCGCCGTTTCGTCATCCCAAAAAGCATTCACTTGATAGACTGATGATTCCATACTTGCCTCTGCTTGAGCGATCGCGCCTACTGTTCCTCCAGTTTAAGCCGCAATCGCCTCGGTGCTGCCTGTGATTTTCAGATCGTGGGGTTGGAGAGCGGTGGCGATAGCGTGTGCGGTAACGCGTATCGCCTCGTAGAGTGGATTCTGGAACAGCAGCTACCGTTTGATTCGCTGTACTACTATGGGGGCGACCCTTGCGGTATCGGCGAAGCAGCGCGACCGATACATATCAGCTACGCTCCTCAGCAAAGGCACAATATTTGGACATTTACAAGCGGAGGAGTGCCAACCAGGAAGGGGGTTGAGCCTTGGCTTGAGCAGATTAAATCGCATTTTTAGCTATTCTGAAGGAGTGATGTAACATCTTGAGGTGGTAGTCTGTGCTGAACATCTCTCTTCCAGACCAGGTGCAATCCTTTGTAGAGGAGCAGGCGATCGCCGCAGGTTTTAACTCTGCCAACGAGTATGTCTATCATTTGATTCTGCGCGAACAGGAGCGCATTGCCCAGAAAGCTCGAATTGAATCTTTGCTGGTAGAGGGGTTGGAGAGTGGAGAACCCGTTGAAGCAACCGATGATTGGTGGGAACAAAAGCGCACCCAATTAGCTTCACGCTTTCAGCAATCAGACGCATGACCAGGCGAATTATCATCAGACCGAAGGCGAGCCAGGATTTAGACAACCACTTTGCCTACATTGCTGAGAATAATTTTGAAGCAGCCCTGAAATTTTTTGATTCAGCACGATCAACGATCGCTCAACTTGCCAAAATGCCAGGAATGGGTAGCCTTTACCCAGTCGAAAATCCTCGCTTGCAGGGGCTACGGAAATGGGCAGTGAAGGATTTCAAGAAGTATCTGATTTTTTACTTTGAACAGGATGATGCGATTGCCTATGGCAGATCGGAGGTCATCGAAGTTGTGCGAATTCTGTACGCAACTCAAGATATCAGCAGCATTTTGGATGGTGAGGTGTAGGCTGGCGATCGCCTCGGTGCTGCCTGTGATTTTCGGATCATGGGATTGGAGAGCGATCGCAAGTTTCAGTTTATGTCGCGTTATCGAGAACTCAAGCCAGACTATTGCTACCACATCACGACTCGCTGTAATAATCGCGAGTTTACTTGCGCTACATACATGGCAACCCCAAAGCAGCAAATATGCAGCAGGGCTGGTTTTATGACTTCAGCAATTATGGAACCTATGATCGGCTGACGAATGACGGAATCACCCAATGGCATCCAGCGTTTTTGGCGTTGGGAACCACATTAGAGCTGTGTGCGGCAGCGTACCGCAAGTTTTGCAAAAGTATAAGCCGCAACCCAAGCCAGAGAAGAGAAACCATTGGGGGAGCAAACTACTGGCAAAGCTACGAGCCAGAGGCAAGCCTACGAAAACTAGCCCCGGACAGAAAAGCCTGTGGGAGGAGTGGGACGCACCGACTGAAGAAATTCGCAAGGTTGCCGAAAAATTTGTTCTAGCAAACTGCTTTGATCCCAACTATGCCAGTCAACAGTTTATATCTCAGGAAAACAATAATACAGGGTAAGGGCTTCGGTGCCAGGTAACGGATCGCTGAAAGGGGGATTTTATGTAGAGAATCGGGATTAATACAAAACTTTAGAAACGCTCAGGACTGGCTCGTGCTACAGTCTACAAGTCTTTGTGCGAGAGCAGAGAACCAAAAGCCTCCCCCCCCCCCCCCCCGGCCCTCCGCTGTGACCTCGCAAAGAAACCCCACCGTGGAAATATTCCCTTGGGAGAGGAAAGAGAGGGGTTTAGTTCGTCATAGTTCAACCACTTGCCACCCTTGCGCCAACCCACGCGATCGCCAAACTCCTCCCAGATTGCGTCACCGGGATACTTGCCGTCCAGTTTAGCACCGCATTCGACATAAATTTGCTTCTGAACGCTGAAGCCAAAGCGCTCATTGCTGTACTTTACCCATAGCCCATCAATGGCTTTTAGCTCCTCACAGGGAAAGTTCAGCAACTCCTCCGGTTCAAACCATTGCCCTTTTCTTTCCCCACGGTAGTAATCATCAGGCGATAGGTTTCCTGATCTGCCTCTTGCCACTGCTGGCTTTTCAGGTATTCCTCTAGCTTTGTATACCGAGAAGTTTGTACCGTTCCCTTCAGGGCTGCAAGCTCTTGCTGTTCTGCGATGGATAAATCAACTCGTTTTGGGGTTTCCTGCACCACCTGATACGCTAAATCCACACACTGACGATCCATTGCTTCCCGAATTAGCTGAGTAGGATTCGTCAGACTGGCATAAAACAAAATTGTGGGCTTCCAGGCATCGACCCCAGCACGTCATACAGCATCAATTCCTGCCGGATTCTGACGATCTCGGCGGCGGCTAAAAATTCTTGAAAACTGAGATGGGCAAATTCATAGATTTCTCCTTCTTTTTCCACCAGCAATTCACTCACCTGCACAATCTGGTCTAAAAAGTCTCAGCAGATACATCCGGGTCCCGTTCTGCCAGAGCAGTTGTCATGATTGTCAGCAAATCATCTCGACGAATTTGCTTGAAGCTCTGCTCATCTTGTTTAGCTCGTTGCATCATCGCTAACGCGACAACTTGCAGCACTTCCTGTCGCTGGCTCAACGAACTGAGCAACAAAGAAATCCCCTTGCGCTGGGTCGGCGGCTAAGTTGCAGTTCGCAAATATCTTGATACAGTTCAACTTTGCGCTGGGGCAGTTCGGCTCCCTGTTTATCTCGATGAAACCGCGCCATCATATTCAGCAGCAGCGCATTGCCCGAAATAGCTTTAAGTTCAGGACGAGATTCCAACTGCGTTAGTAGAGATGCTGCATTTTGTTTGGCCCGCTGCTTTACATCAGGGGTGTTGCGTCCACCTCTGGCATACCGTTCCTGGCAGGCATACCACTGTTCTACAAAGCGTTGGCGTTGGTGTCATCAAAATCTTCAATCCAAAAGCTGGCGGTGGGTCGTCGGGCTGTGTAGTCTTGGCGGTAGGCGGTGGGGCGGGAGGTGATGATAAATACGGACTCGCGGTAGTGGCGCATTTGCTGACTGATCCACTCACTCACCGTCTGGCGTTCTGCCAGAGGCACCTCGTCAAACCCATCGAACATCACCAGCGCATCGCCCTGTTTCAACAAGTTCCGCGCCCAGTTGGGCGGTACGTTTAACTCCGCTGCCTGGGGAAGACGCGGTAAATGATAATCTGTCAACAGTTTGGGTAAACTGGCGGGATCTTCTGGCGGTAGTTTTTTAATTCCGGCCAGCACCGGGTGAGATACAACAAAACGGCACCAGTTTAGGAGCACGATGTTTGCGATAGGCGTTTGCGCCGTAGGTATAGGCAATGTGCTTCAACAGGGTTGTTTTGCCATAGCCACCCCAGGCACGAATGGCAATTTGGCGATAGGCTGAGTCTTGGCGCACCCGTCGCAACAAATCCCAAATCAGCATCATGCGACACGCTTCTAGTTCTGCTGCATCTTTGAGATGCCTTCCATATCCAGGCAGTACTGAGTCTGAAGAAAGTCTGAGGGGAACATAAACTTCTTGAAGCAGCGGTGTAAAAATGCCGTCTTCGTGCTTCACCCCATCAGGGTTATCTTCCTGACAGTCTAGCCGCTGACACTTAAGATACCTAGCTTCAAAGCCGGAAAACTGCCATTTCAGAGCCTCATTTAAGCTAGTCATCCCGTGGGTTAAAGCATCAGCATCTCGCCGACCTCGTTCGGCAGAAATCTCTGATAATTGCTCTACAAAGTTTTTACTGTAGGCTGCCCACACTGCGGTCACGATCGTCACTGGAAAGGTGAGGAGCACCTGAGTCCATTCTTGCTTAAGCAAAAAACTCATAAACAGCCATCCACTTCCCCCAACGGCATCCATTGAATGAACGGCTGCACAATCTGACGTTGCACAAACCGCCGTTCAGCACTGGGACGCGAGGACGCTGGTTCTGGTGAAGCTTCTGTGGGTTGACTCGGTTCAGCCATAGGGCAAGGTTGAGATGATTGCTTCTAATTCTCTCTAAAAAACGGGAAATGCCTAGAGATTAGAAGTTTTGTAGCAATCGGTTTAGCAAGGAAATTTGTAATGTCAGCCTTGCCACAGTGCCTCGGCGATCGCCATGCTGAACCATGACCGAGTTTGTTGGATTACTCCCTGCGCCAGTCGAGATATTGAAGCGATCGCTTTACTCTTCGGGGTTCAACACCTGTTCAGCCGTGAGTTCAAACATTGGAAATAGGGGAGAAATGATGCGATCGCTTCCCTGAAATTTGCTTTCTTGATACACGCGATCGACGAGCGCTAGCACTGTGACAACCTGCTGTTCCGGGTCAAGCAGCCAATACTCTTCAATCCCTCGTGCCTGATACTGGTCGCGTTTATCCTCGTAGTCGCGGTTGCGGTTTGTTTGCCCCGGACTGACAACTTCCATCACAAGCAACGGAGCAGGCATATCCAACCGAATTGTTAATCGTTTTTGGGTCAGATCAATGTGCTCCGGTCGCAAAATCACAAAATCAGGAAATCGATTTCGCGCTTGCTTCGGCTTCAAAACGGGAACTTCAATTTCACAGTTGTATCGATGGGTAAGTCTAGGTTTTACTAATCCAGCATGAATGAAATAGAGTTGCAATGCCAACGAAAGCCATGCATTAAACTCAGACTCTGTTGGCATCTCGATCAGCACTCCATCAATCCATTCATAACGATGGTCTGTTCCATCGTCATAGGTCAGGTACTCTTCAAACGTCATGTGTGGTTTCGTGACGCTGGACATAAGCCTGCCCTCCTTGCTCGTTCTTTGTCCATGTTGATCATACTTCACGTAACCGACGGATGGACTGTACCAGCTTCACTCGATACGGGTCTGCATCTTTCCGCCACACCACCCGTTGGCGTAGTCTTTCCGCAGGAAATTGCCCCTTCAATTCTGCACAGTGTTCTTCCAGGCACTTCTGCCAACCTCGCCGATGCGTGCTGACGCACAGGCTATCGCCACCGCCCAGCTAAGCTAAACTTACAGATATTCGTCTTCCTCCCGTAGATACGATCATGACCCTACCTCTGCCACCAGATTTACAACAGTTTGCCGATCGCCAAATTGCCAGTGGAAAGTATACTTCTCTGGATGAGATGATGCTGGCGGGGCTGCGAGTATTGGCAGAGCAGGAACAGGTTTATCAAGGACGATTTGAAGAGTTGCGGCGTGAAGTGTTGTTGGGAGTGGCAGAAGCCGAACGGGGAGAGCTTCTGGATGCAGCAAGTGAAATTGAAGCCATTCGCCAGCGCCTACGCGATCGCCATGCTGGATCATGAGCCGAGTTTGTCGGATTACACCTCGTGCCAGTCGAGATATTGAAACAATTGCAGACTATCTTGCCACCCAAAGCGGCTTGGATCGTGCAGAACGGTTTTTGACTGGCATTGATTCAACCCTTCAGCGGATTGCTCAGTTTCCTCAAATTGGACGTAAACGAGATGAACTCTATCCTGGTTCGCGCAGTTTGCCCTACGAGAAATATTTAATTTTCTACCGTCTACTCAATGATGATATTGAAGTACTCAGAGTGGTGAGTGGCTATCAAGATTTGACGGCTTTGTTTGATGATTCTCTTTAAGGGCAATACAACCAGTTCGCTGTCGCTGTGCAGATTTAACCAACTTCACTCGATAGGGATCAGCATCCTTGCGCCACACTACTCGATGTCCCTTCAATTCTGCACAGTGTTCCTCCAAGCACTTCTGCCAACCTCGTCGATGCGTACTGACGTACAGGCTGTCGCCACCGCTCATTTTTCTTACCGCATCCAGTAATCCCCAATCCGCCTCCTGCCGACTCAGCTTGGCAAATTTCTCATAGAGCGAATAGTCCGACTGCGCCAGCAACTCCTTCTGGTGCAGAACAGGCGGATTATCTGTGTCGTTGTAATTCCGCACACCCACCTGCGAAGTTACCAGGTAACCTGAACACTCCGTTGCAGAGCAGGGTGGGCATCGGTATCAAAATCAGGGTAAGACAGGTAGGAAACCCTGGGCTGGTCCGTGCTGAACTTGACGAGGGTAACCCCTCCAGCTTTTTCAGATGTTGACAAGCCAGATTCTCGTAATCTTGCAGCGACCCCTTGCGGGTATCTTGGAGAGATCGCTCCAGGTCAGAGAGGGCAGAGACATGAACGTAAAGGGCACCAGGGAGGCGTTTGCCAGTTTGACTGCGTTTTGCGCTCCGTGCAACTTCGGAGAAATCGCAGCACTTCACAACCTCAGCAAACTGCTGATCGATCGACGTTGAAGCACACGTTGCTGCCCCTACACTATCCATAGAGTTTCACCCAGACGCTAAAACCAGCATAGGGTATTCATCCGTTGGCGGCGCAGGACGATTTTAAGTACGGCTATACTAAAGCAAACTCTTAACAATCATCTAGTGTACTAGATACTAAATCTGAATCTTCAACCTCCATATCTGGTGTAAGCTCCAAAATTTCTGCTATTGTTAGGAGCCAGTGGAAAACAAAAGCCCAATTCATGAGAACCCTGAGCCTGTTTGAGGAGGATCGCCTGACACTGCCGAAGAGCATTGAGCTATCGGTGGAATCGTTGCGTCACTATACTATGGCTCCTTCTACAAACACTGGGCGATCGCCTTCTCTAGGGGTAAGGACTCTTCTGCCACTGTCACCCTGATTGCTCATCTGATCGAAACGGGGCAAGTTCCCAAACCTGAGAGCTTAACCGTCCTTTACGCCGACACTCGCCAAGAGCTACCGCCGCTGCACTCGTCAGCAATGGGGGTTTTGGAGGAGCTTCGCAAGCGTGGGTTTGAAACCCGCGTCGTGTTGCCAGAATTAGATCACCGCTATTTTGTCTACGGGCGCACCTAGCGGTTGGGGAGTAGAGGGTGGGATTGAGAGGATAATCTGCAAACAAAGCATCAAATCGTTCATTGACCCAAGCGAGACGAAGATGAAGGAGATGATTAAATCCTGGCTCACTCCAACGCATTCCGGTTCCCTTAAAGCGTTGCGTTAATCAACCATTTGCAAGCACTTTCGACCATGCTGGAACCGATCCACTCCACCCGTCCCACCAACGTTAACATCCGACGTCTCACAAACCCTTTACTCTGTATGCGACGACCGCACGTACTACAGTTTCCCCATTCATCCAGTTGCTTGCCGCGTTCATTCAGTTGTTGTTCGACCAATGTTTTGGCAAACCACATTCCGATTTGCCATACCCTTCTATTCTCGCTAATCCTACGTTGTCTCCCCAAACCTCGGTTGCGCCCGTTAGGCAGTGTTGCGAATTGCTGCTAAACCTTTGATTTTAGTTCTACTTGCGATCGTTGCCTCGAAACCAGAATTGGGCATGAGATGCCAAAACTTGTCACCCGTAAGATGAAAGAACGGTAAGGAAATATCTGATTGATGATCAGTAGTTACTAAATTTGACCAGTATTTGAGAAATGTAGCGATTAATTCAGGAGCTAAATAAATTTGATTGTGCTGTATTCTACCTTTGTCAAATTGTTCAATCACGGAGAGCAATAGAGTTGGTTTGTGTGGTGCAACTCCATGAGCGCGATCGACTCCTAGCTTTACAAATTCCTTAGTGTAGTAACTCAGGTCTTTCTTCATCGCTCGTTATAAAGCTCCCAATAGTCATCTCTTAAGTATTCTGGTGGATCTTGAAAATCATCAGTTTGTGAAATCTCCTCAACTAGCTGAAACTTACCCGGAAACCATCGAGCAACTAACACAGTTACTAAACTACTTCTTGTGATTGGGTCTTGTAAAAATTCAAATAGTTCTTCATCTATTAACTCGGCAATCATTGAGAGTGCATTCTTCTAAGCGGCATAAGCAATGGAATCATGTTTGAAATGTCGCATGACTCTGTCCGGTAACTTCTGGAGTTTGTGCAGATGCGACACTACTCGTTGCTGCAACTGAGCTTGGTCACGCGTCGGGGTTTGGAGTGCACCCCTTGCTTGACGTCACAATTGAGGAACTCTGCTGGGTTCAACTGGGGTGAGTAAGGCGGTAGATAGACTAACTCAATGGCTTGCCGATGCTGCTCAAGCCATGCTTGTACGGCCCCACAACGATGGACCGGATGTCGGTCTACAATCCAGATCAACTTTCGCACTCGATGGGTAATCAAGCGTTCGAGAAACACAATGAATACCTGGGCTGTGAGCTTTTGGGTGTAGAGCATGAACCGAACTGTGCCCTGATTATCGATGCTGGCAAGATAGTTCACGCGTGCCCGTTGGGTACTCAAGCGAATTTCAGGGGTTTTTCCAACAGGGGCATACCCTCGACCCCCTTGAGCATCTCAACGCAATCCTGATCCATCACCCCAAGCAATGTCTGCTCCTTGTTGCTTAGCACGCTGTTGAATCGCCGGATACTCCTGCTGCAACCATAGTTCCACTTGGTTTGGGTCTTGCTCATAAGCCCGCTTCAGCGGTTTTGTGACGTGAAACCCCACCGTTTGAGATACTCTCCCACCGTCCGAATTGGCATCACAACCCCACTCACCTGCTCAATCAAACTGCCAACCGCTTGACGAGTCCACAGGGCACTGTCAATGCCTAACTCGTCGGGAAAATTCTCCCGCATCTGCTGTTGAACTTGGGCTTCCTCTTCACAACTCAAGTGACGGCCTTCCCCAGTTTGTTGCCTCGCGGTTGTTGCTCTAACGCAGTTTCTCCCATCTGCTGATACTGTCGCCACCAATCTGATACTGTATTCCGGTGAACGCCAAGATAAGCCGCAAAATCCACAAATCGCTTTCCTTGTTTTCGCAGTCGAATTGCTTGCTGTCGTAGATAGTTCTGGGTTGTCGGATTTAGAAATCGTGCATCGGGTTTTCCATACCTCCATGCTAACGATTTCACCCTTACCTCTGCATTCTCTCACTTTGCCAGGTTAATATCTATTGTTCAGGAACGTCAGGAGAAAACGAAAACGCGATCGTGTATATTCGACAGATTCTACCAAATTAAAATCCGCTGAAGCAGAATCAATATAGCAAAGTGCTGAGGACTGAGTGCTAAGTATGAAAACCAGCTATTGCAATACTCTAAGCAGTTTGATTGTCCTAACCTTTAGTAGTACTGCCTGCTTGACTGACAAAACTAAGAAGCTGGGAAACGGCTGATAACGGTAAATTCGCGCTTGAAGGAAGCATCCTGCTGTCGTTTGGAAGCAAGTGCAGGATGAGGGTCAGGCAGACTTGAGAGGAACTGAAAAACTTGAATTTTCCATTGGTGGGTGATAGCAAGGCGAATCCAATTCCACCCCAATTTGAGATAACTCATGCCGCGATGCCAATGGGCATCCACGTGGTGACGCTTGCCCAATGCGACCACTTGTACCCCTTGCAAGATCAGAAATAGCATGGTCAGGGCAATAACGCTGCACAATTGAGACAGCGCAAACTTGTCCCGTAGTCTGGATGCTTCGAGATTGAAGCCATTCGACTTCATGTCCAAAAAGGATTCCTCCACCTGAAACCTGAGTCGGTATTGAGCAAAGGTTTGCAAGTTCGTCGGCTCATCGCTCACAATCGTCCAGTCTTCACCACTTGGCTTGTCATGGGCAAAGGCAAGGTAAACGTTAGGGTAGGGCTTGGTTTTACCGACCGAAACCGCACTCGTGAAGTAGGCCTGTCCAGGTTGCAATTGCACCGACGACACCTGGTGCCACTGCCCCTCAAGTTGAAACTGGAAGGAGCGCTTGATGCGGATGCGAAAATGCCAACCCAGATTCTCCCTGAGATACTTCATGAGTTTGCCATCGGCAAAGCCCCGATCTGCCAACAGGACAATTGTCACCGCATCGGGCAGGAGTCTTTGCGCTTGCCGTAGTACCCTTTGAATCGTCCATAATCTCACTGTGCTGCTCGATTGTGCCACGACCCGCCATGCGACCGGGACTGTTCTACCCCGATAGACCACGCCTACCCAAACGATACAGAAACAATTCCAAACCACAGTTGTATCCAGGCTCAGATAGAGGCGTTCGCTTTGCCACTCGGACAGGGCTTGTTTAAGCAGAGCTTGATAAGCGGCAACGACATCAATTCGTCGATTCGACAACCATCGGCGAAATCGTCTCTGATGCGACTGCGCGACCTGAGCGCGACTAATCACATACACGCCAAATCTATTGAGATGCACGTTCTGGCTTTGGATCATGCCAATCATCATCCAGCAGAGTGTTTGTAAGTGACGCGCATCTTGCCATTGAATGTCACATTGACTCAAATAACGCGACAACGCATCATAAAGACGGGAAGTAGGAGTCATTGATTTTGCTGTGAGGTGTGGTAGCTTTCCAGCTTAAATCAAGCTCTGCTTCCCTCCTAGCTTGTCCTTCAGACTGCCCCTGTTTTGTCAGTCAATCAGGTAGTACTGCTATAAACCTACTGTAATAACTTTTGAGTCGCGATCACTGTTTAGTTCCGTTGCTAAAAGGGTGTTTCTGTCTGTAAGTAAAGCATCTTTCCTAACTGCGGGTGTTCAAAGCGGAGTTCTCGTGCGTGGAGATGGAGACGGTCAATATTTTCACTGCATCCATAGAGTCGATCGCCCCAAATAGGTACGCCTAACCCTCTTGAGCCGGCTGCATGAACTCTAATTTGATGAGTTCGTCCGGTTATGGGAACACATTTGATTCGCGTTTGATTTCCTTCTTTTGCAATGACTTGAAAGTGGGTGATACTGGGTTTCCCATGCTGCCAATCAACGGTTTGGTAGGGGCGATCGTTGGGGTTTCCCCATAATGGCAGTTCAATTAAATGGTGCTCCTCTGCAACGGTTCTGGCAAGGATGGCTTCGTATAATTTGTAGACTTTTCGCTGCTGAAATTGTTGACTTAAATGGCAGTGGGTTTGTTTGTCCTTGGCTAAAAGAAGAATGCCTGACGTTTCCTGATCTAGACGATGTACTGCTATGAGCGTTTGTCCATCTGATAGCAAATACTGTAGGCGAGTGAGGACGCTATCTTGGCGATCGAGGTAGCGTCCTGGGACGGAAAGAAGTCCGGCCGGTTTGTTGATAGCAATTAACCATTGGTCTTCGTAGAGAATGGGAGGGTGAAACCTTTCCCTACCTCTTTTGCTGAATTGTTGTAGACGCGTATAGTTGCTTCGTTGCCAGATTTAGCCCAGGGACTTCCCCGGTCCCCCGCGATGTGGGGTCCTAACTCCCCCACCCCCCGAATAAGAGGTCTGGGGTTTCTAGCCACACTTCATTAGACAATCCTGATAATAGGAACCCCATCAAGGGCTGACAGCGTTCTGCACAGGCTCCATAAAATTCTCCCTGTACTTTATCGCTTGTGGTGGGAGATGGTCCCCACCAAAATTCTGCCATTGCTAATGGTTTGAGGTTGTGCGTTGCAGCGTAGTGCAATAACTTTGGAGCACAACAGTCGCCAGTTCCGGTTGGCATGGAACCATCTGGCATCAACTGTTGCAATGGTAAAGTTTCTCCTGCAAAGTTGGTTAACCTATAGCTTGCCTGCATTTGGGCTTGGAGATGTCGGGAAATCTCCTTGCGCTGTTGTTTCAGGTTACGAATTCGGCTATTAATCTGTTCGACTTCGTGCTTGAGGGGTTGCAATGCATCATGTTGCTGGCGCTTGAGGTGTCGTCGTTCAATCCCATCCTGACGGCTCTGCTCATTGAGCTGCTCTAGTGCTGCTTCTAGTGCCGCTCCAGTTAGCGTTTTGAGAAGTATTTGACGTTGGTGTTGCCGTTCCTGTTTGCGCTGATGATGATGAATCGTGAGGTGCTGTAAGCGTGTTTCAAATTCCTGAAATAGAGCGTCGTACTGCGATCGCTCCGGAGCACTCTGCAACCTAATCAGCTCTTGCTTAATGGTTTTTAGCCCATGCAGCGCATGGGCTTCTTCAAAACGATTTGCTCTCGTCCTGGAATCGGTGGTACCCATCCCTCAACAATGCTGCAACCATTCAAAAGCCCAGAAAATGCTTTCAGTACCACTTGTTTCCCATCAGGTGTTTCAGTTAGCAGTACCCCGTACATTTTGCCTTCCTGCATATACCGCTCATTACAGGCAAGCTGTTGTTGCATCAAGTCGCGGGCGATCGCTTCTGCTTGCAGTGTTCGTGGTAGTTTTAACAGTTGATTGCTTCGGGGACAGCGGCCCTCATACCAATAAGTGGTAGACATACAGCAGCACGGATGCTTGAGAAATTCAGCGATTACTGTTCTCCACTCTACTGCTTAACAGCTTTGGTTCAACATCAGGAGCATCTTTTGGTGGGTCGTTAAAGGTAAATTCATCGACCAGCGTGACAATTACCGCTGCGGTTGGAACGGCAAGAAGTACGCCTACAAACCCCAACAGCTTCCCCATCACTAGAAACGTCAGAATTACTACAACGGGATGGAGACGCACCTGTTGACCCATGACCAACGGTTGCACAATGTACGCATCCACTTGATTCAAAACCACGAACAAAATCACAACCAGCAGAAACTTCAGCGGTGAAATGGTGAGGGCAACCAGCGCAGGTAAAAAGTACCGACGATCGACCCAAAGTAGGGAATTACTTCAAACATTCCGGCGATGACACCAAAGGGCAACGCAAGTGGAACTCCCAGTATCCACAAACCAATGGTTGCTGAAACACCTAGAAACAGCATGGCAATTCCGGTTCCAAAAATCCAACCGCGTAGTCTTAACCCGGTTGCTTTCAGAAGTCGCTTAAATCGCTGGTGGTGCCTGCGGGGAATTCCTCGTTGAATCCCGCTAATAAGTGATTGAGGATCATAGGCCATATAAAAGGCGAGAATCAACATGCCAACCAGCTCGATCGTCAATCCAAACGTTTGGCCTAGCAGGGGTGGAAATGAGCTGAGAATCTGGTCAGTAAAATTTCTAAATTGAGTCAGCCCTTGAGAAAGATCGGGAATAAACCCCATCTTTTGATGGAGCTGTACTGATAACGCAATCAGGGACGTTAGATAAGTTGGCAACGATATCAGTAACTGTTGGGTTTCATTAATCACGCTAGGAAATACAACCGCAAACAGAAAAACTCCAAAACCAACAATGAAGCTCACTAATATCAATACGGCAACCCAACGGGATTTAACTAACCGTTCTAACCATCGCAGTAACGTTCTGAGAATGACTGCAATCAAGACTGCAACCGCCACCAGCTTCAATACTGGCAGTAACTGGTAAAGAATATAAAGCGACGCTGCAACCATGACGGCGAGCGGTGCGCCACGAGTGAGCTGAAACCAAATGCTGTCGTCTTTAGATGTTGACATCTCTAACCTTGTTTTATAACTGATTATTTTATGGGTGATTGGCTTGTGGATGCTTTAGGAATGATTGTTTTATGACTGATTCTTTCGTGTCTAGCGAGTAATTTGAGAGTCACCGTTGTTGGTAGATGGTGTTTTATCAGATTTGGACCCTTTTTGGATGCTGCTAGCTAGCGATTTTGCCTCAACGAAAATATTGCTGATGGTGGGATGTTGACTACGAATGGTAGATTCTAGACGGTCGATCGCTTGGGCAACCTGCTCGGCTGTCAAATCCCGATGAAATTGTAATTCCAGGTTCAACAGTACTTCATGGGGACCAAAGTGAAGGGTGAGAACACGCAAAGCTCCTTCTACCGCAGGGTCAGCAGTGGCAAGCGATCGCACATTGGCAACTGTCTCTGGATCTGCTGCTTCTCCTACCAGCAATCCCTTGCTTTCATAGGCCAGTATCACAGAAACCATCGCCAAAATGACGCCAATGACAATCGATGCGGTTCCATCTAGATAAGGGTTATTCAGCACATGGCCCAGAAACACGCCGAGGAAGGCAACGATTAACCCTATCAACGCCGCCGAATCTTCAAATAGAACCGTAAAAATCGTTGGGTCTTTGCTGGTTCGTACCGCATGCCAAAAGCCCTGTTCATCCACAAACGGTAGGAATTCCTTGAATGCGACTCGCCAGGAAATCCCTTCAAAACGATCGCGATTCCTAAAACAACATAATTCCAGGTGGGATCTTCGATTGGATGGGGGTGAGTGATGTGAGTAATGCCTTCATAAACAGACATCCCCCACCCACTGCAAAGATCAGAATGGCAACAATTAATGTCCAGAAATAGAGTTCTTGACCGTGACCAAACGGATGATTGGTATCGGGAGGCCGCTTGCTTAAACGCATTCCCAGAAGTAAGACAAGCTCATTTCCGGTATCAACGACCGAGTGAATTCCTTCGGAGAGCATGGCGGAACTGCCAGTAATGGATGCGGCAATAAACTTAGTGATGGCGATCGCCAAGTTTGCTCCCAATGCTGCAAAAATTGTTTTCTTCCCCGATTCTTTTGTCATGTAACCAACCTGGATAACTGGTAGGAAAAAGGCTATGTAAGAGAAAATTTCAGAGGGATTTCTCTCACCATCTAAATAGGACCATCCAACCAAATAGGATTGTTGATCATTCCTACTTACTAATGCCCTTGTTCTAATCATGAAGGGCAATTTTTTTTTGGCGAGATCCTTAGGGAAGATTCTCCCCGCCTTTCTGAATAACGGCCTGTTAAATTTTGCTACAGCTCAAATTTTTTCAAAAGAAAACCAAGAGTTGTGGAGTAAATGTTATTGCCTTAGAGGCACCATTTCTTTCTATTGAGGGAACGGAATTTTCGGGGAACAGATAGAATCTCTGACATCGTTGGTGCGCCAAATCGTAATGATTTTGGAACTGCTAACGATGGCGGCTAACGCCGCACATCCTTACCTTTTAGGTCCACCCTGACATCTTTATTCCAGTGTTTGCTGTTCCATTTGCTGATGAACGAACTTTTCCACACGATTAATCAAAGCCTGCTCAATCTAGTTGGCCGAACAGTTGAGATTCTGCCAGCGCTAATTGCGGCAGTTATTATCCTTACAATCACTCGTTTCAGCGTTAAGCCCGTAACGCGGCTTGTCAGGGCGAGTGCTACGCGGCTAACAAACAGTATTTCGCTGGAACTGCTTCTGGTCCAAATCGCATCAGTGTCTATTTGGGTCGTTGGCATTCTGGTGGCGTGCACGCTGGTTTTTCCCAGTCTTCGATTGGGGATATTGTTGGTCTTTTAGGGCTAAGTTCCGTTGCGATCGGATTTGCGTTTCAGGATATATTCAAAAACTTCCTGGCAGGAATTTTGTTGCTCATAAACGAGCCATTTAAAGTCAACGATCAGATCATCGTAGACAAATACGAAGGTACTGTTGAGTCTATTACCATTCGCTCAACTCAAATTCGCACATACAAAGGTGAACGAGTCGTTATTCCAAACGCACTTGTATTTACCAGCCCAATTCACGTTTTGACCCACTACTCCTCTCGTCGAACTGATCTGGAAATTGGGCTGGATTACAATACGTCTCTGCCTGACGCACAGCAAGTTCTGCGTAAAGCACTAACTGATGTAGACGGTGTATTGCCCCAGCCACCGATCGAGGTTGATATTGTGAGCTTTGGAGACAGTTCAATTAATTTTGTTGTTCGCTACTGGACGCTTCCTCAAAAAGTTCATGTGCTAAGAACCCAGAGTCGTGTCATGATGGCGCTCAAGCAAGCCTGCGATAATGCGGGTCTGAGTATTCCCTATCCAATCCGAACAGTATACTTTTTTGATCCACAACGGGTTGATGGTCATGCTCAAACACCCACCCATCAAGGTTCGAATTAAGGTATTGCTCAAATTGTAATGATTTTAAGCTGTTAATGATGATGGCTAACGCTGCACATCGTTATCTTTTAGGTCCACTCAAATTAAAATTTCTAAGGATCACGGATTAAATAATGTTGAACATTCCGGTTGTGCGGGCGAAGCATTCGGCAGATCACGATGATTGATCTGCAAGGCTTTTCCCTGAATGCTTCGCCCCTCCCAAATCTCGAACTTATTTAATCCTTGTTTCAAGCGTCTTTGTTCTTTTTCTTAGCTTTTTACCCTTTTTAGAAGAATTGCCTGCGTTCAGAACCTGCACCACTTCCCTGGCAGTATCCATAGCCGTCTCCACGGTTAATCCGGCTTTGTTAGTTACTGTATCAACTGATTGTTGAAACGATCGCGCTGGCCTATCTTTTAGTGCATTAACAACATCTGCCAAGCTTGGTGTAAAGTCACTCACCGTTTCTTTGATAACTTCAACGGCTTCCTGCACCAATGGTTTCACATTTCCATTCGTTTCTACATTTGTCTCTGGTTGTAGCGATGTTACAGCATCTGGAACAGTATCTGAAGGATGTTGAGCAATGTCAGTTCGATGAGTATCCACACTGGAGATCGAACCAGCGATCGGATTGCCTACTTCCTCGTTTAATGCTGCACTGGCATGGTTTTGATTACTATCAAGTCGTTCAACCAGTCGTTCAACGACAGCTTCCACAACTTCGCTAATTAAAATACCCGCGATCGTGGTGCCGATCTGTCTCACGTTTGTTCCTAGAGTGTCCGCACCTACAAGTCCGTCTTTCTCTTTAGAAAACTTTTTCCTTTGCCTTTGCCTTTATTCTTCTTATTTTTGGCCATTTCTAACGCCTGAAATCAACCTTAGTCACCGTAGAATCCTTCATTCTAATTGGTTGAATTTCTACCTTTTATCCATATAAAGAGTGATTATCCATTCCTGTGCAGGATTGGTTGTGCAAGGCCCATTTCCCTAGATTAGGCAAATTCTCTTCCTTCATGCAGAACCCTGGTGCTCTGACGCTTTTTATGTTGATAAATGCTAAATCTCGCATCTTATTAGAGATGGTTTTCACCCAGTCAAATTGAGCTAAAGCGTTGATGATTATAGTCTGGCGAGGTTGATAAGGCAAAAGTCAAGAGACAGGAGCCAGAAGATAAAAGGAACGAAATGTCCCCGCTTATTTCTACCCTTTGCCCTCCGCCTTCTGCCTTATCTCAACGGATCTTCAACCGCTCAGTCTGCCACGGCTTAAGGGTCTTTAGAGCTAGTGCTCTACCACTCAGATTTTGATAGCTTGAAAACCTATCAAAACCCCATAAATCGATTTTTTAGGGTTTTGCAACCCCTCAAAACCACAATGGTGGACTACTTGGGCTTTTTGATGCTGCGCGCCATACTGCGGAACATGTCCATGCTCGTGTCGGTGCGACGACGATCTGCCGCTTCATCCTTATTAGGTACAGCAGAAATAGTCTCAGCTGAAATGACCTGACCATTTAGATTGCCGTTCCGCTTCGCGAGCGAAGAAACTTCCACGGTGATCGCCAATTCTTCAGGGCTACTGAAGGTTTTAGGAAAGGTGCGTCGAATCGCTTTTGCCTTTCGTATGTAGTTAAGATCACCTAAACTCTGCGCTTCATCCGAACCTAGAAAGAACGCTTCTGGTTTCTGAGATTTTTAGGCGCTAGAGGTGGAGGCGTGAATTCCTCTTTTGGAGGTTTTTTGGAGCCAAACAAACCCTTGATAAATCCAACCATAATCATCCTCAAGTAAACGGATTATTACTTAATGTAAATGATTATGAAATTTTATGTTGTTCATTTTGTCGCAGGGTACCAAAATCATACGGATTTTGGAGCTGTTAACAATGGCGGTTACCGCCGCGCATCATTACCTTTTAGGTCCACTCTGTCACAGTAGTCCCGTTGTAACCACAAGGGTTTTTCCCGAAGTGTGAGGAGAACTTGGCCGGAGGATGGGAACAAAGAATATTTTTCGCTGACAGGTGCAACTTCCACGCTCCTGCCAGCGAATTCAGCTAACGCTATTTGATCTGTCGATCTAGACAGCAGTGAGTTGATTTGCTTTCTCTTCCAAAGACTTCAGCAATGATTGAAACGGCTGAATGAATTTATCAATTCCCTCTTTTAAGAGTTCGTCCATTACTTCATCCAGATTGATTTCAATATCTGGATCGCTGAGGCTATGGATCAGATCTTGGGCTTCATCAGTTCCCATTTCCAGCCGATCGCCAACGTTGCAATGATCTGCACAGGCTTCAATCGTTTCGGGTGGCAGTGTGTTGACCGTATCTGGGCCAACGAGGGCATCGACATACATCACATCGCTGTAGGCCGGATCTTTAGTGCTGGTGCTTGCCCACAGGAGACGCTGTTCGTTGGCATTCTTTTTGCCAACGCCTGCCAGCGATCGCTGGCAATAATTTCCTTATATTTTTGGTACGCAATTTTGGCGTTTGCGATCGCGACCTTACCTCGGATTTCTCTCAACCGCGCTTCCCGACCTGGATCAGTCACGCCTTTGAGTTTTTCATCAATTCGCTGATCAATTTTGGTATCAATGCGGCTCAGGAAGAAGCTAGCGACGGACGATGTTTTGTAGATGTCTTGTCCGTCAGCAACCCGCGCTTCCAACCCACGAATGTAAGCCCAGGCGACGTTAACGTAGCTCTCCACAGAAAACAACAGCGTCACATTGACGTTAATTCCCTCATGAATTGCCTGTTCGATCGCCGGAATGCCTTCCGTTGTTCCGGGAATTTTGACCATTACATTTGGGCGATCGATCTGCTTATAGTAGCGTCGTGCTTCTCGAACTGTGCTTTCAGTATCGTGGGCAATGTTGGGCGGAACTTCGATGCTGACATAGCCATCTAGCCCTTCACTTGAGTCATAAACCGGACGCAGAATATCACAGGCATTGCGAATGTCTTCAAAGATCAGAGATTCGTAGATTTCTAGCGTCGATTTGTGAGCACGAATGCCCGCCTCAATGTCTTTGTCGTAAATTGCGTTACCCGCGATCGCTTTCTGAAAAATACTTGGATTAGAGGTAATGCCGCAAATGCCTTGATTCTCAACCAGTCGCTTTAGCTCACCAGACTGGATCAAATCGCGAGTCAAATTATCCATCCAGATACTTTGACCATACTGTTTAATTTCTAATAAATGATTGCTTGTACCAGATGTCATTGGTTCAAACTCCCGATCGTTTCAAGCGTTTCGATTGCAGAGGGTTGTACGCGCATCGTCACAACAATAAATTCACCCTTCCACTCGCTCCGCCTATTCAACGAATTTATCAACGAGTTTTAGCTGTTCTTAACCCGATGCTGTGTTGATGATTTGGGGAAATGGGATTCATTTCCAGGTGAATTCGCCTTTCCAGTTTAAAAATTTCGATCGCGGCTTTCGTCACCCTATGGAGAGAACCACACTGTTACAGTGCGGTCAGTTCATCCTGTAGTTTCTGCTACACATTGGGCGCACATAATCATCACCCTAAGAGTAATAAGGGTATCGCTTTGGAATGAGGAGACGCTTTTCCCGAGACATACTCTGGATACTGATCCAGGAAAAGCAGCAACAATTTCTAAAGCGTTTTCTGAATCATTGCTCTGCTAAACCAAGGAGGCCGAAATGATGACAACTGGTGCTCATGTAACTGGAACTGAAAATCAACACTTCAATTTAGTAAGTGTGCTTTACCACGCGCTAGAGAGCGCAACAACGGTTGAAAAATACATTCAGGACGCAGAACAGTCTGGAAATCAGGATCTTGTTCAATTCTTCCGTGAAGTTCAAAACCAGAACAGGCAGTGTGCCGATCGAGCAAAGCAGTATTTGGCACAGGAGCTAAGCCAACAGCAGGTTGGTGCTCGTTAATCCACAAAACTCTTTCCTTAAACGTGGCTGTAATGCTCTAGATACATTGTCTAGAGATGTAACGGGAGTGTCCAAATCATAATGATTTTGGTTCTACTGATGGTAATGCTTAACGTTACTCATCATTGTTAGATCCATAATAGGTAGTTACTCTTTTGTAGGGATATTGCATGCAATGTCCCTACAAAAGAAAACAATCCATTTGAAATGAAACACTATTGATCGGCACTGGAGTTTGCTCGATCTGGTGGCACGCTCGGTAGCTCAACAATAAAGCGGGTTTCGTTGGAATCACTCTCAGCCCAGATAGAGCCACCGAGATGGGCAACGAGTTTTCTGGCCAGCGCCAATCCCAACCCGGTTCCCCCTTGCTGGTAAGGATCACCCATGGGAATCCGATAAAAATTGTCAAAAATTCGTGACAGCTCTTCCTGCAGAATTTCAACTCCTGTATTTGAAACAATAAGCTGAATGCGGTCTTCAGGTTGAGGATTGATTCGTGCAGTAATTTCTTCACCGGGGGCGTATACTTACACGCATTCATCAGCAGTTCCGTAAAGATGCGCGTCAGAATTGCAGTTCGTGGCTCTGGCTTCGTCCCTGAAACAGCTTGACCCCCTGCTGAAGCCAGTTATTGAGATTGATTGACTGCAGCTCGATAGGAAGTGTGCCTGCCTCTAGCTGCTGTAGCTCTAGCAGGTCATTTACCAGATTTAATTCCTGGCTGCATTGATCGCGCAAAATGCTGATGTAACGAGTCATGCGATCAATGGCAGGATTGTTCTCCGTATCCAGTAAATCCTGTTGATCTAGCGTTACTTCCAGCATTTGAATAGCCATTTTGATGTTTGACAGCGGTGTTCGCAGCTCATGGGAAACGGTACTCAAAAATCATCTTTCAGTTGATTGAGCCGCTGTAATTCTTGTTTCTGTAGCTCTAAAATCTGGGCACGTTGAACTGCTAAGGTGTGCTTCTCTCGGAGGCGACGCTGGCTGTCGTCTCGAAATACCAGTACCGCTCCTGTAATTAACCCTCTGCGATTGGTAATTGGGGCAATACTGTCTGAAATCGGAAGTGCCGTTCCCTCCTTATTGATGAGGAGAACCCGTTCATTAATAGAAATAATTGTGTCTTGCTCGATCACAGCCAGCGCCAAATTCCCCAATGGGAGCCGAGTTTCTTCATAAACAATTCTAAAACGTCTGGTAATTCCCGATCTCTGGCTTCATGCTGTTGCCATCCGGTTAACAGTTCAGCTGACCGATTTAAGAACAGAATGCGGCCAAGCGTGTTGACTACAATAATTCCGTCGCCAATGCTGCGAAGAACGGTAGATAGAAGCTGTTCCCGTTCAAAGCGATTTAGGGCAGTCTCGATCGTTACATAAAGCTCATTCTCTTTGACTGGTTTGAGGAGATAACCGAACGGAAAGGTCGCTTTTGAATTTTCCAGGGTGGTTTTGTCGGAGTGCCCAGTGAGGTAGATAACTGGAATTTGCAAACGGTTCCAAATCTGCTCAGCAGCGCTAATGCCATCCATTTCGCCTTGAAGCCGGATGTCCATCAACACCAGATCGGGAGAGAGTTCCGCCGCTTTCGCAATTGATTCAGTTGCTGAACTAGCAGTGTCTACGACTACGTACCCCAAACTTTCCAGATTTTCCCGGAGATTGGCTGCAATGATATATTCGTCTTCAGTAATGAGGATTCGCGTCATTCTTACAAGGATAGTGCATGAAAAGCGACAATCATACGTAGGTTCTTCGGATCTTTCTAATATTCATTTTATTAAACACGAATCTATTACACACGAATCTGTGTGCTTTTTTATCTTGATTATTTTTTATCAATTGAGTTGCTTACATTTCTTAAACTTGTCACAGTTTCATAACAAATGTGGTTCCCTGCTGAACGCCAATTTCCATTGTTCCCCCTAGCTGGTTAACAAGTCCTTGAACGAGTGACAGTCCCAACGTTCCTGTTCGTTTCGGGTCGAAACCTTGAGGCAGCCCGATGCCGTTATCCCCTACGGTTAGGGTTTGTGTACCGTCTTCGTTCTGATAAAAGCTGACCTGTATTTCCCTGGTTGGTTATCTGGAAAGGCGTATTTCAGCGCATTTGATACCAGTTCGTTGATGATCAAACCACAGGGAATGGCTCTGTCAATATCGAGCACGATGTTATCTGTATGAACTGTTAGCTGGATATTTTTGGAACGAACATTGTAGGAGCCAAACAGTTGAGTGGTCAGGTCCTGAATGTAATAAGCAAAATCAATTTTTGCTAAATCTTCAGAACGGTATAGCTTTTCGTGAACAAGGGCGATCGAGGCAATCCGGTTTCGGCTCTCCTTCAAGATAGCGATAGTTTGGGCATTGGGCGATCGACGGGCCTGCATTTGAAGCAATCCGTCCACAATTCCTAAATTATTCTTAACCCGATGGTGAATTTCCTGAAGTAAGACTTCCTTCTCTTTAAGGGATGCTTTGATTTGTTTCTCTGCCTGCTTCCGATCTGTAATGTCCTGCTGCACGGCAACCAGCACCGTTCCATAGCTAGGATGCTCAAACACAGAAGCGGTTGCCTGGCACCAGAAATCGCTACCATCTTTCTTGACGTTGTGAATTTCGTAGGTGTGCTCCTCAAGAGCCTTAATTTCAATCATGATTCTGTCAGCTACGCCTTGGTTCGTATCTTCATAATTCAGAACAGACACATGTTTGCCCTTGAGTTCACCAGGGTCATAGCCAAATATCTGCTCAAACTTCGGATTAGCGTAGACAATCACACCATCAGCGGCCCTAAGCATACATACGCCTTCAGCCATGTTTCTCACGATAATGCTCTGAAGCTCTAGCTCCATCTCTGCTTGTTTAAGCCACGTAATGTTGCGCAGGCTGACCACTACTCCCGTAATGGTTTGATTCGTGTCAATGTAAGGATCACAGGTAACGCTCAGAAATTGCGGTCTTAGAGATGGGTACTCAACCCACATTTCGAACTGTACGACCTGTCCGGCCAAACACCTGTCTAATTGCGGTCTGACCGTATTTTCAAAAACGTTCTGGGGTAGAATGTCGCTGACAGATCGACCTATAATCTCGTGGGACTGTTTGTCGTACCAGTTTAGATAGGCTTGATTAACAACCTGGTAAACGTAGTTGCTGTCTAGCAGCAAAATAGCGTCTGTCGTTGCTGATACAATTCGCTTATAGCGCCGCAAATCTTCTTCCGCCTGTCTGCGATCGGTTATGTCGCGCACAATAATCAGGACCTCATCATCTCCGCAAGGGATGAGACGAACCTCTTCATCACAGAGCCGTCCCTTTTTCATGAGTTGATGCTCCCAGACCTGTAGCTCATTGGTGGCTAACGACTGCTCCATGCGCTGTAACTGATGCTGAAGTATATCGGGGGCAGCGCTTCGGAAAGATGATAGCTGACAGGGAGGAATGTTCCTGCGTTGGGGTCGGTTGGTGGGATGAAATCCAGGCAAATGCCATCCCGCTTTACCCGCAGCAGCAAATCAGGAATCGCCGCCAGCATGGCACGATTGGTCGCCTCACTCTGACGGAGAGCGTCTTCTGCCTGTTTGCGATCGCTAATGTCAGTCACGGAGCCAACTGCTCGAATGGGATTACCTTTCTCATCCCATAGCGCTTGTCCCCTTGCCAAAAGCCACTTATAGCTGCCGTCTTTACACCGAATTCGGTACTCACAGGCATATTTCGGCAAACGATGCTCCACATGGGCTTGAAAGGTAGACCTCAACGTGTCTATGTCTTCTGGGAGTACAAGCTGTACTAATTTATCAAAGGTATTAATGTCGTCATACGAATACCCCAATATTTCCATACAGCGAGGAGAGAGGTAGTGCTGGTCGGTCCGCAGGTCGTGATCCCAGATCCCATCGTTGCTGCCAGAAACCGCTAGCTGCCAGCGTTCTTCATTCTGGCGCAGGCTCTCCTCCGTGTGCTTTAAGTCATCAATATCAAGTCGAATTCCGTCCCAGATAACTCGCCCATCCTTCAATTTACGAGGGGTTGAGCACAACCGCAGCCATCGCACCTCGCCGTTGGGTAAGCGTTGTCGCGCTTGAATATCTAAGACAGATAAATTTTGGGCAGATTCCTCTTTCTTCTGAAGAAGATAGGCGCGATCCTCCTCAACGAGGAGATTAAATAGAAGATCAGGGTTGACCAAAATTTCTTCTGGCTTTAAACCGCTCAAACGCTCAACGCCAGCACTAACGTAGGTGAAGTGGTAGCAGCCATCTTGCTCGCGTGCAAGTTGGTAAAGGTAGCCGTTGGGGATGTTGTCACCGATCGCTCGCAAAAACGCCTCTCGCTCCTGTAAAGCTCGTTCTGCATGTTTACGATCGCTAATGCCTACCAAATACCCAATGATTTCAACAGGCTCTCCCGCTTCATTTCGCATCAATTGGAGTTGCTCGTAAACCCAGCGGTAATTCCCGTCTGCATGGAGGATACGATACTCACGGGCGTGCTGTTCAGTTTCAAAGATTTGAGCCAGGTCAGCAACAAGCTGATCGCGGTCCTCTGGATGGAGATGGTTCAGCCAGAAGCCAGAATCCTCAAGAATTTCACGCGATTCATATCCAAGAATCCCCTTGATATTTTCGCTAATGGAGGTTGCTCCGTAATCTCCATCGACCTTACAGCTAAAAATGGCAACTGGAGCATTGGTGAGCAAATATTGCAGCCGATCGCTGAGCGATTTGAGTTGTTCCTTGGTTCGTTCGCGATCGGTGATATCAATGGCAATACCACCAACCAGTGTTTGTTTAGCCACGCCCGAAATCGGAAACTTATACACCAGGAACTTATCCACCGAGCCATTTTTTCTAAGGGCGACATCAATTTCTTCAAATACCTGATTTGTCTCAATCACCTGGTGCGTCGTTTCAAAGTAATGATTGGCAATGTCTGCTGGATAAAGGTCGAAGATTGTTTTGCCAACAATTTCCTCTGCAAAATTATGCCGGGTATGAAGATAAACCGGATTGGTATAAAGCATTCGCCCATTGGCGTCTACGATCCAGGCTGCTAACGGGCTATGGGTCATGAACGCTTGAAACCGAGCCTCACTCTCTCGTAGTGCTTGCTCTGTTCGTTTCAGTTCGGTAATATCTCGCCCAACCGCTTGAAACTCCGTAATTTGTCCCTGCTGGTTGAACATCCCTCGCACAACCCATTGCTGGGTTCGAACTCCATTAGGACGAATAACCTCGCTGGTGATTGTAGCGATCGGCGTTTCCTGGCTTAACCCACCTAATAGCCCTCGCTCCTTCGCCAATTCTTCCTCAAGAACAACAGGTAGGTAGCTTTCGTGTAGAAGTTCCTTATGAGTTTTGTCAAAGTAGCGACAATAGGCAGTATTTACAAAAGCAAGCGTTCCATCCGGTGTAAATCGGCAAATCAGATCGGTTTGGTCCTCCACAATTGCACGGTAGCGGGCTTCACTTTGCTGCAAATCTGCTTCCGCTTGCAGGCGATCGTTAATTTCATGCTGAAGTGCCTGATTCGCTACCTCCAATTCTGCTGCATTAGGTAACGTTAGGGCTTTTGGCACCAGCGGTATCAGCATCAACGCTGTGATGACTGAGACAATAGCCGTCAACAGCTTGATGACTCCAGATAGCCAATAGACTGGATACCACAGTGTCCATATCTCCACTAGGTGCGTTGTTCCGCAAGAAACGATAAACGCGCTAAAAAGCAGAAAAACCCGGACGAAGGGTAAATCTTTCCGCTTTTGCACGAAATAAAGTAGGGTCAGCGGAATTGAGTAGTAGGCGAGGGCAATGAGCGCATCCGAAAGAACGTGTAACCCTATCAGTTCCGGCTTCCATAGGTAACAGTGACCATGCGGAATAAATCCACCGCTGACAGAAAATAGATTGATTAAACTCGGCATCTTTCCGCCTAGACCTACCACTCAGGGTTGAATTGCGATCCCACCAACCCCGCGAGGAAGGATTCCGTAAAAATCCGTTTCTGCAAGATCGCTCAGTTTTACAACTTTTTGAGATCGCTATAGCGGTTCTCGCTGGATTGGAGAGCGCTATATAACTTCAATGATTCCCTTAGTAGCGTCAGAGGCGGGGAAACCCTATTTTTCTTTATTAAGGCTCGACTGTGACGGGGGTTCCAACCGAAATCTGGTCAAAGAGTGCAGTCACGTCCTTGTTTCGCATCCGGATACAGCCGTGGGATACCGCTTCCCCAATCAACTCAGGCTGATTCGTGCCATGAAATCCAAGCTGGGTTTTACCATCGGTCCAGATGCCAATCCAGCGCACTCCTAACGGATTGTCTGGTCCCGGATTGATCATTCGACCAGTCTTAAAGCTCTTGAAAATAGGATTCAATTCCTTTGAGAAAACTTGATAGTTCCCTAGCGGGGTCTCCCAACCAGGTTTTCCAACCGCGATCGGATAGCTGGTAAGGGCTTGGTCGCCCTTGTAGACATAAACGCGACGGCTGCTCAGCTTAACGATGAGATGGATCCCCAATGCATCTGCCTTACTTGGAAGATAGGCAGAGGATGCCCCGATCGGCGGTATGGTCGGTTTGGGTAGGAGTGAGTCTACAGTTAACGGAACGCGAGTACTTTTGGATTCCTGTACCTGTTCCTCTGGGGTTCCATTTCCACTATTTGGTTTCGTTTCTACATGAGATGGCAAAATGGAGTATCCATCCGAGGTGGATTTACTCGACGGTAACGTGGAATATCCTCTCGCAGATGGCTGACTGGATGGTAAAACTGAATATCCGTCTGAATAGGTTTGTGCAACTGCTTGCTTCACGGGAGATAGTGTCAGGCATGCTGTACTAAGGCAGAGCAGGAGAAAGCCTGAAAACGATCTCTTTGATCGAAGTAAATGATGGATGAGCCAAGGTGCCATGCGTTAACCGTTCAGCGAATAAGTTCAGCAAATAATTAAATAGACGCGCTGTCGCCCAACTCTTGAAACGATCGCAAATACACGAGAGAAACGCTCAAGTGCTTCTCAGCGATCGTCTCAAGCAGATGCCTAAAGTCAAACTACTGGTTGGGCGAATTGCTGTTCTCAGTCTAAAAGGTGAATCCTCTCTGTGCCAAGATCGATGTTTGTTTTTTACGACAATTGGACCCAGTAATGACTTGTGTAAGCGATGGGCAATGACGGTTCTAGACCTACTGCCCATTGCCCCATCGCCTATTGCCTCCTATCTCCTCATCAAATTGGCATGATACGGATGGCGCTTCTACCAGGTTTGAGGAACGACATACGGTGCAGGTGCAGGTGCAGGCTCAGCGGTTGGCCTCGGTTGCAGCGGTGGAAGCGTGGGTGTCACCGGCGAAAACTGAATCGGTGGAACCTCGATCGGCTTCACAACGGGAATTGGGTATGGAGCCAACTCCACTCGGCTACAGAAAACATTCCTGACGACCACTTTTCTGCCGAGCAGTTGACCCAACTGTCCTCTTTCCCACCAGTCAAGCGTGACGTGTCGCGTTTCGCCATTGTCCAGTTCCAGCATGACAATATTCCCCACCACGCTGTAAACGGTGCCTACAATCTTGTCTTCCTCAACAGCGGGATTTTGGGCGATCGCCATTGCCAACAGAGGGCACTTATACTGCTTTGCTGGAGTAATGTCTAATGGTGTGGCAGACGTTTGCGGCTGCGAAGGGTTACTGTCTGACGCTGCCAAAACATTACCCATTGCCAGAAAGGGCAGCAGCGCGATCGATGGGATCAGGATTTTTTCAACATTTGGTTTCACATCCTCATCACACAATCCTGAAATGCTGAATTTCTGTTCGCTCAGCATTCCAGGGTTTACATCTGGTACGGTCTTGTTTCAAGCGAGATCGTATTAAGAAGCAACGGTATAAAACATCAAGCGTAGGTTCAAAGATTGCCTCTGAGGCTACACTTGCTTAGAATTTTAATACCACGGAACTAAATAAAAAAGAGCCTCTTTAGGAATAATCTATTTCGAGTTCTTTATCACTGATTGCTAATAACCATCACCGTCGCTCCGATCGCCTCAAACTTTTCTTTGCACTTATAGGCAAAGTCACTGGAGACACTATTTTTTAAGGTTGCAGGGGTTGCTTCAACCAAGTCCTTTGCCTCCTTCAAGCCTAAGCTAGTCAGTTCCCGTACAACTTTGATGGCCGCAATTTTGCTTCTTGCAGGAACCGATTCCAGGATGACATCAAACGTTCCGGCAGGACCTGATTGCGGTTTGAAAGCAGCTTCGTTTGGAGGAGGTAGGCTCGCCGTGCCTTTGCGGAAGCGGTAGAATTGGTTCCCGTTTTCGTCAACATCAAACGCCGCATCAAATTCGATCGCCCGTTCATCCAGGTACGCCTTGGCTGATTTTCCGTCTAACCCTGTTTCCATCGAGAAATCTAGCGTTGTCAGTCGCCCATCTCCCTGACGGATTAGCTTGAAGAAGGTCGCCTGAAGGTGATCGCGCTCCTTTTGCTGTTTGTAGAGGCTTTGGGCTAACCAACCGCCGATTAGCGTCGGTGGAAGTCCCAGAACCAAGCCACCTACAAGCAAATTAGTTCTGTCTTTTTCGTCACGAATGGTAGTCCCTCCGATAAACATCAACAGAAGGAACCCAATTCCGATCGATAGCAAAACACCTGCCGATGCCTTCGCAAGTAACTTCATAGGGACAGTTTAGTAATTCCACTCGGATTTGACGACAATCCTAGCCGCTTCGATCGCTGACTGTCTCCAGTGTTTTGCCTACTTTGTGGCCTCCAGCAAGCGAGAAAAATAGAAACGTGTCTTCGTCATGGCATTACGCTGAATCTTCCAGCCCAGCCCTTCTAGAATTTTCACAATATCGGCTTCCCGGTGAAGGTAGGCACGGGTGGCTTTACTGGGGCCAGGGAAGAAATCGCCAATTTTTTTCAACAAGCTGTAAGCAAGCGTCTTTGGAGCAAAGCTGAGAATCAGGCGGGACTCTGCCAGCGAACTGAGATGGGTAATCATCTCGGCGGCTTTTTCCTGGGGATAGTGGATTAGAACATCCAGGCAAATGACCGTGTGATAGGCTCCTCCCAAACTCTCCAAATCTTGAACGGCAAAGGTTGGGTTATCGGTTTGCCCCAACGTTGCGGCTGCACGCTCTTTTGCCTCACCCACCATTTTCTCGGAAATATCGCTGGCAAAAACTTTAGCCCCCGCTTCTGCAAGCGGAATACTGAGGCTACCCACACCACATCCAGCATCACAAATTGATAGCTGATTCAAATTGCCATCTGCTTTTAGCCAGTCCAGCACTGTGTCTACTGTCTGCTGATGCCCGGTGCGAATATCTAGTTGAACGTTGTTGACATCGCCATCGCCATAGATTCTGCGCCAGCGATCGAACCCGGTAGCGTTGAAATATTCTCTAACAATTGTCTTATCGTCTGTTACGGTCATAAATTCTGATTTTTGGCGATTTTGTCACAAAGTTAATCCTATTACGGAAGGGAGCGGGTGTCAGGTACCAGGTATCACGTGTCAGGTGTCAGGTGTCAGGGTTTAGAAGTCAGAATTGAGAATTCTCATCACCCTATCCCTTCATTACCCACCCAATCTCTCCCAAACAAGCTCTCCAGGCGACGATAAGCGCCATCGCAGTAAACAGGTTGCTGGTTGTCCCAAAAGTTGGTGGGGTAAACCGATCGCCTCTCGGGGAGCGCTGGTGGCAAGGGCGATCGCCCTCTCTTCGTCACAAATTCCCCACTTCACCAGGTTTTGTGCGCCAACCAGTAGGGGCAACGTCGTTCCGGCCAAAGTCCCGTCAGGTAGGCGTGCGGTTCCGTGCGTGACCTGAATTTGACGCGTATCCCAGGGGTAAAACCCATCCGGCAATCCCAGGGGAGACAACGCATCGCTGACGAGAAAAATTCCCCTATCGTGATGGCTGGCTCGCAGCAGAATATCGAGCATGGTTGGCGTAACGTGCTGCCCGTCGGCTATCATTCCACAGTGAACCGACGGATTGACGATCGCGGCTCCCAGCAGTCCCGGTTCCCGATGGTGTAATCCAGGCATGGCGTTAAATGCATGCGTGACCATCGTTGCTCCCTGATCAAACGCCTGTTGGGCCTGGTCTGCCGTTGCCAGAGAGTGCCCCAAGCTAACCGTGATCCCCAGGGATCGGAGATAGGGAATCACCGTTCCTGTTGAGTCCAGTTCTGGAGCGAGGGTGATAATTTTGACGACACTCGCAAAATCGCCCAAAACCCGTTTCACATTCTCAAGGGTGAGGGGCAGCAAAAATTCCTGGGGATGTGCTCCCCGTTTGGCTGGGTTGAGAAATGGTCCTTCAAGGTGTACGCCGAGGATGGGGTGTGAGGGGTGAGGGGTGAGGGGTGAGGGGAAATGGGGATGAGGGATGAGGGATGGGGATGAATTGGGAGAGGGTGGACAGCGATCGCTGAATGGTTTCAACAGAGGTTGTGACGATGGTGGGTAAAAAGCCGTCTATGCCTTGCTTCCACAGAAATTCACAAATTGGGTTGAGCTTATCAACATTCGTTTTGTCTAAGTCAGGGAACGCTAAACCTAACGCTCCATTAATTTGAAGATCAACACCGCCAAGCGAAATCCAGTCTCCGGCCACCTCCCAGCGAGGAATGGTTTCAGAATCAACAGGAATGAGGGGTGCGATCACTTCAATGACTCCCTGCTTGATCAGAATCTGCTGCAAACCTTCCTGTCCAGGAATTCGTGCGTTGGTGAGAATAACGGTTTCAAGCATGCATCAGGAAATGGAGGAATCTATTTTTGCTGCTTTAGCGATCTTATTTGGATTGCGAGAAGGGATTTCGCAGGAATCGCTTCTCGCAAAGCGTCTCACTCTCACAATTGATTTAGGACTGCTATATATTGTTAATCTTGTTGAACCATTGAACACGGTCAAGGAGAAAGGCTTGCAAGTCCAATCTACATTGGAACGGGGTAAGGATTACGTCGGGGTGGGCGTTGGGGCAGTTATCGTTGAAGACCAGCAAATTCTGCTGATTAAGCGATTGAAGCCACCCGAAGCAGGCTATTGGGCAATTCAGGGTGGGGCTGTGGAGTTTGGTGAGACGATCGAGCATGCGATCAAACGCGAAGTAAAGGAAGAACTGGACGTTGAAAGTGACATTGTTACCCTTCTGGGCGTCACTGACCACATTCTTCCAGCAGAGGGAGTCCATTGGGTTGCTCCCGTATTTCTGATAAAAATTACAGGAACTCCCGCAATGTTGAAACCCACAAGCACAGTGGCCTCCAGTGGTTCCCCATTGAGAATTTGCCTGAACCGATTACATTAACCACCAGACAGGCAGTAACGTTTTTGAAGGATTATCTGGCCCAATCATGAACCAACCCTTAGTCGGCATCATCATGGGCAGCGATTCAGATTTGCCCACCATGCAAGGAGCGATCGCAGCTTGCGAAGAGTTTGGGGTTCCCTGCGAGGTTGCCATCGTGTCCGCCCACCGCACCCCGAAAGGATGGTGGATTATGCAAAACAGGCCCACCTTCGGGGACTGAAGGTGATTATTGCCGGGGCTGGAGGTGCCGCTCATCTGCCTGGAATGGTGGCATCCCTGACGCCCTTACCGGTGATTGGGGTTCCTGTTCCCAGTCGTCATTTACAGGGGTGGACTCACTTTATTCGATCGTGCAAATGCCCGCCGGGATTCCGGTAGCAACCGTTGCGATTGGGAATGCCCGTAATGCCGGACTTCTTGCCGTTCAGGTTTTGGCAACCAATGACGCAACGCTTCTAGCAAAAGTTCAGTACTACCGCGAAAGTCTCAATCAGATGGTCATGGACAAGCAGGCAAAACTTGATGAGGTTGGATATCAGAAGTATTTAACTGACCAGCAAAGCTAGGACGAGCCGAAGTTATTCTTGCTCTGCAACGCATCAATTTTCAATAACCGTAGATCTGTGACTGACCCGTTTGACTGCCTTCGCTAAATTCTGCTGTTCCGATCGTCTTTAGGGTTTAACTCAAGCACTTTTTTGTAGTTAACGATCGCGTCCTCAAACCGCCCCAAATTTAGCAGGACGCTTCCCCGATTGTTCCAGGCTTTGTGGTCGTTTGGTTGCAGTTCGATCGCTCGGTCGTAGCTGGCAACTGCGGCTTCAAGCTGGTTCAGATTCTTGAGCGCAACTCCCCGATTAAACCAGGCTTCGTAACAGTCTGGTTTGAACTTCAACGCTTGATCATAGCTGGCAATGGCTCCTCAAAATCTCCCACTTTCATCAGGCAACTGCCGCAGCCGTACCAGAAGCGCCAATCATCTGCATCAAGCGAAATAGCTTTGTCGTAACCCACGATCGCATCCTTGTGCCGACCCAGGTTCTTCAAGCAGAAGGCCCACTGGTACCAGGACTCGGCATCATCCGGTTTTAGCCCCAGTGCTTTGTCATAGCTGGCGATCGCCGCTTCATAATCTCCAATCTGTCTCAATGAATCAGCCCGTCCACTATAGGCTTCCCAGCAATCAGGCTTCAGCTCTAACGCTTTATTGAAGTGTTTGATGGCGCTTTCGTAACGTTCGGTAGAGTAGAGCGCAAACGCTAGAGCATAACACGCGTCCGCAAAATCGGGCTGCAAATTCAGTGCTTGCTGCAACGTGTTGACTGCTTCCCGATAATTGCCTGCTATATAAAGCGCAAGCCCTAAACTGTAATGCGCGTAGGGAAAATTTGCCTCAATGCGTAGCACGGTTTCAAAGCTTGCGATCGCCTGATCATACTGCTGGATTGCATAAGCCGCTCGACCAAGGTTGTAGTGAGTAAATGGATCGCTTGGTTTAGACTCAATCACTTTTTTGTAGCAGTCGATCGCCGCTTCATAACGACCCAGGCTACTTAATGCATTGCCTTTCTCATTCCACGCCTCACAATTCCCAGGTTGAAGCCGAATTGTCTGGTCGAAGTGGGCGATCGCGGCTTCATAATCACCCGCTTGACTCAGCTCAAAACCTTTCTGAAAACGCTTTCAACCGTCACGTCTTCAGTCTGGATGATTTGACTCATAAAACTTCAAAGTGCCCCTGTTCCGTAGCAGTTCCCCTTAAGGTTCCCAGATTGGGCGTAATCAGCGACAAGGGGGTGAGGGGGGAAGAGTGAGGAGTGAGGGGGAGGAGTTGGAGTGGAGTGGTTAAGAAAACATTTTTATCCTTCATCCCTCATCCTTCATCCTTCATCCTCATCCTCATCCCTCATCCCTCATCCTTTCCCTACATCGCCACCTGTTTAACATGGTCTAGCATTTGTAGCCCGTGAATCAGGGATGCCCCACCTCGGATTGCGGTTGCCACGTGAACTGCTTCCGTCATTTGTTCCAGATCGGCTCCCTGCTGGAGACAGTCCTTGCTATAAGCGTCGATGCAGTAGGGACATTGCACCGTATGGGAAACCGCCAGGGCAATCAGCGCTTTCTCTCGGGCAGACAACGCACCTTCAGCAAAAACAGCTCCGTAGTAGGCAAAGAACTTTTCTGCCAGCTCCGGGTTTCCTTCTGCGATCGTCCCAAAATTTGGCAGATGCTCTGGATTGTAATACTGCGCCATCATGCTTCTCCTTTTATATCAGCGGTTCCTACGCTCATCCTGACAGAATTATTGCCACACTCAGAGACCATGTTGGAGACGATAATTTTGACTATCTTCTAGATGTGGGACCGGATTTCGACCTGTAGGTTTGCAGCTGAATGGTTCCTGGCTCGGTTACACTTTGGATATTGCCAGGTTGTTGATTGGAACCATCCATGACTGCTTTATCTGCTGCGCTTTCCGAATCTGCTTCCACTGGCCAAACATTGGTCACTGCTGCTCAACAAACCCGTGCCAGTGCTCGGCAACTGGCGATGTTACCAGGCGAGAAAAAATCAGGCATTAGAGGCGATCGCACAGGCGTTAGAGGCCGCTGCGCCAGAGATTCTGTCAGCAAATGCGGCTGACTGTGAGGCCGCTAAGGCAAACGGCATTTCGACGTCACTTTATGCCCGCCTTAAGCTGGACGACACCAAACTGAAAGGATCGATCGCGGGTGTGCGGGATGTTGCCCGGTTGTCCGATCCGGTTGGCGAGGTGCAGATCGATCGGGAGCTGGATCAGGGGTTAATTCTCAAGCGAGTGACCTGTCCTTTGGGGGTTTTGGGCGTCATCTTTGAAGCCCGTCCTGATGCAGTTGTGCAAATTTCAAGTTTGGCTATCAAATCGGGCAACGGTGTGATTCTTAAAGGCGGCCAGGAAGCGATTCGCTCCTGTGAAGCGCTCGTTAAAGCAATCCGTCAAGGCTTAACCCAAGTCGGAATCGATCCATCTGTTGTACAGCTTCTGACAACCCGTCAGGAAACCCTGGAACTGCTGAAACTGGATCAGTATGTTGATTTGATCATTCCGCGAGGGTCAAATTCCTTCGTTCGATTCGTGCAGGATAACACCCGCATTCCGGTGTTGGGGCATGCGGAAGGCATTTGCCATCTTTACGTGGACAAGGCAGCAGACGTACAAAAGGCGGTTGCGATCGCGATTGACGCGAAGACCCAGTATCCCGCCGCTTGTAACGCCATCGAAACCTTATTGGTCCATTCGGCGATCGCCTCAGAGTTCCTTTTGGAAGTGGTCGTGCCCCTGCAAATGAAGAACGTTGAACTCCGGGGGACGAACGCACCCGCGAGATTTTGAAAACCATTCCAGCCGCAACCGAAGCTGACTGGTCCACCGAGTACAGCGATCTGATCTTGGCTATCAAAGTGGTCGATTCGTTGGAAGACGCTATTGAGCACATCAACACCTACGGCTCCCGACATACCGAGGCGATCGCTACTGAAAACCCTCAAGCAGCCGAAACCTTCCTGGCGCAGGTTGATGCCGCAGGAGTTTACCATAACTGCTCTACCCGCTTTTCCGATGGCTTCCGCTATGGCTTTGGGGCTGAGGTAGGAATCAGTACCCAAAAATGCCACCCCGTGGTCCCGTTGGCCTGGAGGGATTAGTAACCTATAAGTACCAACTGGTCGGCGATGGCCACATTGCAGCAACCTACTCCGGCGAAAATGCCAAATCCTTCACCCACAACGATCGATAAGCAGATGTTTTAGAGTTTCCTTGTCGTAATGGGTGGAGCGTAGCGGAATGAAGAATTTATGGATTTCCAAAGCCTCATCAAAACGCCAGTTCAGAATTGGGTGGATGGCCATCCCGTTGTAGCCTGGATTTTGGAACATCCCATCTGGACGATTGGGCTGGTTGTGCTGGGAATTTTTCTGTTTTGGGGATTGCTAAAGGCGATCGCGCATTTGTCTGAACGGGTTTGGCTTTCGCTTCTGTCCTTTCCGTTAAGATTCGCGCAGTGGGTGTTCCAGTTTGGGTTCCAACTGTTTAAGTTCAGCAATTCTCAGAAAGAAGAACCCCAACAGCAGGAACCGGAAAAACAGGAGCAACTGATGGATCTCCTGAGCCGGTTGGAAGCGGTCAAGAAGGAGCAGGACGAAATTATGGAAAAATAAAAGCAATTTTAACGACACAGCATTAAAGATAGGAATCTTTCACACGGGTGAGGCGCAATGTATAGCAGAGGTCAGGTGTTAGGGGTCACGTGTCAGGGATGAAAGCCCTACAACTAGGTCATTTCAGATAAACTGGCTGTCACAATTATGGCGACAGCTATACATATGGAACGTACGCAAACCTTGGAGGTTTTGACCAGAAAGTGAGCTTCATAACCAACATGGACGCTTAAATGTCCGAGGTTTTGGCCATATCAAACGACTTCGAATGTAATGGACAATGCCGCTAGCTGCGACGCATTAACAGTGCGGGTACCGTTGCTTGATGATGCAACTCCACGGCTGCCATGCGATTCCGCACCCAGATCATCCAGCAGATTGCCGACAACCTCAGTTGGTTCACTGAGCGTCACAGGTCCCCGAGATTGACCTCCTCTGGATGCCACACCTTGCAAGGCTTTTAATGCATTTCCCAGAGGTGTGGCGCTGGCGATAATAAGCACCTCGGTAGCTCCTTTCGGTTCCTGGGTCACCAGGCTAAAACCCGCTTCAGCGCCCGGAATTCGCAGCGTTTGTCCCGCAGCAACCTTCATGACATCCGATGAGGCCGTCCATCGATTTGGAAAGATGACTGACATCTCGCCTGTGGAATCAATCACCAGAACGCTGAAATAAAGGTCGCGGGGTTCGTTATTCGTCAGGCGAAATTGAATGGACGTGCCTAACGGTAACGTTCTGGGATTTTTGGAACTGGCAGGTTGGGCTTTAAACGTGGCTTGGCTGATTCCACGGACAGCAAAGGTACTGGCAAGGAGTTGACCATCCTGACCCGCCGGGTTCATAGCAACAGCCACATTCAACCGCGAGGAGTTGGGATTTAAGATTAGTTTTACGATGCGTGCCGCCAGTAGGGATTTGAGCTTGGGCTGTAGGCGATCGATCGCAGACGTAATCGATTCCCCGGCACTTCCAAATGAACCTGGAACCCAATCCAGGCCAGGGTAGAACAAGCCAATGCTGTTTACAGGTGGTGAACTTGATCGAGTTTGGCGATTGGCGTCTGTCATGCGGCCTAAAATGTACTGCACTTCTCCCTGCTGAAGGGGCAGTGCTTCCACCCGTTTAACCGCCTGCAACGCCTTCCTGACTTGCTCAACATCACTACCCAACGAAGGATCTAGACCAATTTTCAGCGTTAATCCGGTGGGGATTCCGCGCACCTGTTCTTGCAGCAGCGCTCCAGGTTTTGCCGCATTCAGGAGTTTGCCACGCCCAACCAAGCCGCTGCGAGATTCGAGCTTGACCTGTCCTTGTCGATCGCCCTTACTGTCGGTTGCGGTTAAAACAGCATTTTGGCCAAATGCTGCCAGACTTTGAGGGTCTAGACCTCCTAGCCAAAGCTCGGCCCGATCGCCCTCCACTTTTGTAATAACGGCCTCGGCGGGTGTGTTTTGCTGGGGCGTGAAGTAAATTAACTGCTTCTCAAGATTGCTGCCCGGTTTGGCTTCATAAATGGGTTCCTGCTTGCTGGAAGACGCCTTCGTTGTGCTGCGGGCGATGTTGGGAATCGCGCTGTTGATGACGGTTGTTCCGGTTTGCTGCCAGAGATACTGGGTCATCAGGTAGGTGAATGCCCCAGCATAGAAGTCACTGAATGGAGCATCAGCGGCCAGTTGGTCCCGCTTGGCCGAAGCAATGACAACCCCTTTGCAATTCCAGCTTTGCGGCGACGAATAAATTCATCGGGAGAAAGATTTAATCGGGATAACCACTGTTTCTGGTAATCAAACTCTGCTGGGTCCGCCTGGAGAATGGAACCACCTGCCCGCGATCGTACCCGTAAATTGCCCCGCGTTCCCCCGCCTGAATGGCAGCTATCCAACACAACGGTGACATTTTCCGTTTGCAGCGCACTCATCAGCAAAAACAGTGTATGACCCATGATGTCTTTTACCGGGCCACCAGAATCAGGAAATCCAGATGGTAATGCGCTATCAACCGGAACAAAGGTGCTGTTCAATCCATCGGGTGCATCCTTGTCTGGGTCAACCACCTGGGAGCCATGCCCGGAATAGTGGAACACAACCACATCTCCCGGTTTTGCCTGCTTGATGAGATGTTCTTCAAACGCCGTCAGAATGTCTTGCCGTGTTGCTTTTGCGTCAGTTAGCGTGAGGATGTTTGATGGATTAAAGCCAAAGCGGTGAATCAACAGTTGCCGTTGAAGCTCTACATCGGTGACACATCCCTGAAGGGCAGAAAATTGGCTGCTTTCTGGATAGGCGTTGATGCCCACCAGCAGGGCTAATTTGCGTGGGGTTCCCTGAGCCAGAACTTGCGCATAGCGATCGCTATGCTGCATCACCTCCCGCTGGCTCAAACCAAGCGTTGCCAGGGTAGACCCTGCAAATTGCAAAAAACGGCGACGGTTAAAGGTTGACATTTTGGACAATGAGGTGACAGGGCGTACGATTAGATTCATTCACCGCACAATCAATCAGTCCGAAAAAATTGGGAGATTGATTGCTGCTGTAAAACCAATTTGAATTGATAACGTGACAGACGTACGAAGAGGGCGATGGGCAATGGGCGATAGGCAATAACGAATTCGTGAACCCACTACCTATTGCCCATTGCCTATTCTCCATCTACCACTTTGTTTCTTTAAGTCGGTATAAGTTTGTAAATCCTTGTAGAGACCGGATTATTGCGCCTCTACTCTAGCTGCAACATTATTTTTCCCAGTTGGGTGAGCAAAATAGATTTAAGGGTTGTGCTTACGCAAACCTCGGAGGTTTTCACCTAAAAACTGAACCTCATGACCAATACAAAAGTTAAACCTCGGAGGTTTTGGTCAAAACGTGTGAACCTTGAGGAAATTTCATCGGATGCTTCTTACAGGCTGAGGATGAAACTCTTCCGTTCATGAAAATCGGCTTCTGGTCGTTCGTGAGTTAATGCCCAAAACGTTATCTCACCGTCGTTCTGCTTGATAACTGTTGTGATGGCGACGTCCAAATTTTGGCCCATTGGGACGATCGCATCCAAACCGCAATCAAGATGCAGCGACAGCATGGTTTGCTGGGCCTGAATGTGAAACGGAGAGACATAAATGCTGTTTCTTCTCGCATTCCGTGTCGGTAATCATCAAAGCGGTAAACATTCCAGTGACCAGCAGGGGAAAGGTTGAATTCCCAATAGACAGGAGAGTTTTTGATACCCAGGAAGAATTCAAAGCAGGTTTCTTGCCACAGATCGTGCTTACGAGCAGGTGTGTTTGATGGAGGTGCAATCTGAACCTTAGACAATTTACCAGAAAGCTCGTAGGCGATCGAAAGCGTATTGTTGTGCCGATCGATGCTGCCGGTGATTTGCAGATCTAATGGTGCTTGGGCGTTCTTAGAGGCAGGAAAAGGCTTCAGGGAAAAGCTCTGCTTGCTCATTTCATATCCTGAATCAGGCTGCAAATCGCACGTTCCTGCGACTCGATACTTTCAGTCAGCTTAAACTGCACCAGTGCTCTCGCCAGGTTATGCTCCGGGTGCTTGACCTTGAAGTAGACGTTTCCATCCAAGTAGTCCGTAAAGAACCGGTTTCAACTCGAACGCAATCAGCCGAATCGCGTCAAATAAATAGGCATAGTCGTTTTCGGTAAGGAAATCGGTGGCAACGGAAAGATATCCTTGCAGGATGGCTCGGCATAGGTCGGAGTCAAAGTAAACCGTTTCCCACTGCTCCGTTTCTTCTCCTGCTGGATTGCAGCCCGATCGCAGACAGTCGCCAATATCGTAGTGAACAAGTCCCGGCTTAACCGTATCGAGATCTACCACGCTGACCGCTTGCCCTGTTGCCTGATCGAACATCACGTTGTTTACCTTGGGGTCTCCGTGCATCAAGCGCAACGGCAACTTCCCCTGCGCCTTTGCCTGTTCAAGCACCGTTGCCCAGGCTGCTCGATCGTGAACAAACTGCAAACAATAGGAGACCTCCGGTGATGTGCTCTGCCTGGTTTTTGCTAAAACCCTCTCATAGGTTTGCAAGTAAAGCGGAGTGATGTGAAATCCTTCCAAAGTATCGGCAAGCGTCTCAGGGGACAAATCGCAAATCAGGTGATGGAACATGCCAAGGGCATAGCCGACTTCCCTCGCCTGGTCTACGTTCCGCAAGCGATCGACGGATTCCGAATCATCAATGAAACTAATCGCTCGCCAGAATGATTTATCAGAATCGCAGCAGTAGTCCTGCATGTCCGTCGTCAATAAAACACGAGGCATTTCCCAGCGACGATCGAGCACAGTCGTTTGCAAACGCCGATGAACATGCTCAGACAACGTGCGCATGTTTTTCATAATGAGTTGAGGCTGGCGAAAAACCGTTGTATTGATGCGCTGCAACACAAACCGAGTTTTATCTGCGTCATTCAGGGCAACCAGAAACGTATCATTGATATTGCCGTTGCCAAACGGTTCAATGCTTGAGAGAGTGCTTCCGCAGGCAAACTCCTCTGCGATCGCAGTCAAATTGCTTGAAATAAAGTTTCTGGTAATTAAATGGTTTGTCATAAGTGCCCTGGCTGACAGATGAAACAATGCCATCAAACGAGATGATGGTCATTATCCATCGCCAGGGGGCAAATGAGATCAATTATGAGTTGAGAATGGAGAATCAAAAATCAAGCGGACGTACATAACTCTGAATTCTTATTTCTCATTTCTCATTTCTTAACTCCCAACTCCTCCCCATCACCCGGTGCCTTTTTACCAGGGCAACCGATTGCCATCCCAGGAGAAAAATTCGCCACTATCGCTTTCTTGCAGTTGGTCGAGAACCTGCAACAGTTGCTTGACCGTAAGCTCTACCGAAAATAGCTTTTCTGGTGGAACGTTTCGCTGAAAAGGACGGGACAGTTGGGTATCTGTAGTGCCCGGATGCAAGGTAACGACGATCGCCTGTGGACAGGTTCGTTTATATTCCAGTGCCGTCGTTCGCATCAGCATATTCAACGCTGCCTTCGATGCTCGATAGCCATACCAACCGCCCAATTGGTTATCGCCAATGCTGCCCACCTTTGCAGAAATGGTTGCCAAAATTGCCCGTTCTCGATGCTTCAGTAAGGGCTGTATATGCTTTGCCAGCAGTACCGCGCCAATGCTGTTTACCTGAAAATAGCGCACCAATTGGTCTGAGTTAATGTGCCGCAGACTCTTCTCTGGCTGCATCGTGCCCTCATGCAGTACCCCAACGCAGTTAATAACCGTATGGAGCACCGCTGTCTCCGCCTGAATTTCCTTCACAGCAGCGGCGATCTGCGCCTCATCTGTAATATCCATTGGCAGGCATCGGAGACGGGTATCGGAGATCTTCAAAAGCTCCGCCTCTGGACTCCGGTAGGTCGCATAGACACGATCGACAGAATTGCTTGCCAGCAATTGGCGAACAAACTCCAGCCCAATTCCCCGACTCGCCCCAACGACTAAAGCGAGCGATCCATCTATATCTGTTACCATAGGCTATTTGGTGAGGTATCAGGGAGAGGGAGAGGGGGGAAGGGAGAGGGTTAATGGGGTGATAGCAGGTTTTATCCTTTAGCCTTTTTCATCCCTCATCCCTTCCAATCAATTACGGCTGCGGTGGAACAATATAGGCAGAATCCACCTTCGATACTTTTCCTGAGTGAGCCAGCGCTTGATAAATCAAAGCAGCGGCTTCAGCTCTTGTGATATCCCGATCGGGGTTCAGACGTTCACGATCGGGGTGATTAACCACTAACCCCGCATTCGTAGCAGCGGCCAGTTTATCGGTTGAATAGGAGGAAGCTGCTCCGCATCCTGGTAAACCTTAAGAACTTGAGCAGAATTTTGCGGGGGTTGCAGTCCTAAACCTGTGGCCAGGGCAATGACCGCCTGATACTTGGGAATGACCTGATTGGGGCGAAACATGCCGCCAGGGTAGCCATTCATGAAGCCCATTTGCATCGCTTTATCGATCGCATCCGTTGCCCAGAAGCCCGTTGGAATGTCATTGAAGCGAACGGCCTCTCGCTGCTTAGGCTGATCAAAGGCTTTGTTAACCATGCTGGCAAATTCTGCCCGGGTAATTGGTTTATCCGGCTTAAAGGTGCCGTCTGGGTAACGTTCAATCACATTCCGACGTGCCAGTTCTTCTAGAAATGGGGTCGCCCAGTAGTTAGAAGGCACATCCGACAATTCTGCGGCCTTGGGGAGGCAGCACCTGTCTGAGGAGATGCCGGTTGAATGGGAACGGGAACCGGAATCGGAGCTGTTCGAGGGAGGGTTGTTCCACAGGAGCAATGGTTCCCTGGGCAGATGGGCGGTTTGGGGGAACCGTAATGGCAGGACTGGGAGCAGGCGAACTGTCTACAAATGGCGAAGAGCTGGGAGACGGTGGGGAGGGCTGGTTTGACCAAGTATGGAAAAATTAAACCCCTGGTTGTCACGGCTAATGGCCCAAAACAAAATCGTCCCGATACTGGCAAACGCGACCAGAATACCGATTAGATCGTCAAAGTTTAGAGGGCGTCTTTGCGACGAGGGGCGTTCCGGTGGGGGTGATTGAGTCACAATGCATCCTTACAACTGGGTGGGACGGTCGCCTGATTTCTCAGGCATCTCTTGAAAAATCCTACATCAAAATTAAAACCAGGCCACTGACCCTACGCTGAATTTATAGCGGGAGTTCAAAGCGAATGCAAGACCGAACGGCCATTGTTCGTTTCTAACTTTTGGCTGTATTAATCTCAACTTCAGGATAGTGCTGAAATTTCCTTACTCATACATCGTTATCTAAGGCAATGCCGTAAAAAATCATTGTCAAATTGATCTTGACCAAGGGGCGTTTGAACAGTGAAGGCTGCTCATATAGAAAACATAGGAGAACGTTATGCCAGACGAAGTTTTTAATTCACCAACTCCAGAAATAGATCCAACAGAAATTGAAGATTCCCGTGCGGTTCCTGCTCCTGAACACCACTCATTCCTAGAAAAAGTAGCAGCTCAGGCTGGGCTTGCTGATATTTATGATGCCAGAGACATAACGGAAGTTGTGTTTCGCACGATGCGCGACATGATGACAAACGAATCTATCGATCATGTTGCTCAGGAACTGCACAAGCCATTGATGGAAGAAAACACCGATCGCACTGTCTATACGGCCACCCGTTGGCTACCGAAGTTGAAGATCTGTGGAAAGACACAAACCCGATCGTTCATTTCCTGAGCCGCATTCGTCCAACCCTCCAAATCCGCGATACAACATTTTTGTTTCGCGTTAGGCAGGAAGCGGGATTACCTGCCCATGTTGAGCCAGAGCGAGCTGTAAAAGCTGTTTTCTCAGCTACGAAAGACGAACTATCACAGGAGCGAATTCAAGAAATCGCTGAGTACCTACCGGGTTCTGTACGTCAGCTTTGGGAAGAAGCTTAGGAACTGCTATAAAGTCCTCAACTTCTGGTTGTAGCAGTAATGAGGACTGAGTGCTGAGGACTGAGGATCAACCCTTTCTCAGCACCAAGTTCTCAGTCCTTTCAAAGCACGTCTCAGGTAACATCCCTGTTGGAAAGATGTGTTGTAAAGATAAAGCCTCTCTGATGGAGTAACTCCATCAGAGAGGCTTTTCTGTTTAGATACTCAATTGCGTATTCGAAATTCGAAATTTTCCTATTCCTGCACGATCGTCAAAACAATCTTGGCTGTTGCTTCTCGTACCGATCTAAATAGAACTTGCTAAACATCAACCCTTTGTGAGAGCGAATGGCCATTCGCCCCTACCCAATCTGCAACGTTCTCAAATCAAATTGATATTAGAGAGCTTTGGCTTGCCAGGAGAAATTGCCCTTGACAACAATTCTTAAGGCTAATAGTATTAACCTTGAAGGCTAATGATGTTAGCTAAAAGAGGTAGCAATGATTCCAAATTTTCAGTTCAAAACAACGCCAGTCAACTCAAAACAGCTTGCCTATGAGGTTGGTGGCAGTGGAGCAGCCATTGTGTGCTTCCCGGGGATGGGTGATTTGCGTCAGGAGTAGATCGTCTGGCACCAGCACTGGTAGAGGCAGGCTTTCGAGTCATCGTTGCTGATTTGCGGGGTCACGGCGATTCTTCTGTAGGGTGGGACCGTTATGATGTTGCGGCTTTAACGAGTGACATTGGGCGAGTGCTGGATGCTGAACAAATCGAGAAAGCCCTATTGATTGGTTGTTCGATTTCCGGTGCCAGCACAGCTTACTTTACGGCTCAACATCCAGAACGGGTAGCAGGATTAGTCGGATTGGCTCCAATTCGGCGAGTTCCATTTACGGGTTTCAAAAGGCTTGTGATGCTGTTTATTCTGCGGCTCCTGCTTCTGCAACCCTGGGGAATTTCGGCCTGGGGCTGGTACTACCGATCGCTCTACCCCTCCACGCCTCCAAACGATCTCGATGCGTATGTGGCCCAACTGAAGGAAAATCTGCGGGAACCAGGACGGTTTGCGGCGTTCAGAGCTATGGCATTCACAGGGCGTAACCCGGCTCACGTCAGCACAATTCAGGTTCCCATTCTTGATTTTCTCGGCACAGGTGATCCAGATTATGATGATCCACAAGCGGAAGCAGATTGGTTAAAGTCCATGATGCCGCAGGCTAAAGTTCATTTGTTGGAAGGTCTTGGTCACTATCCCCACCGTAAGCAACCAGAACGTCTTCTGCCCCATTTAATTGACTTTGCCCATCAAACGTTAAAATCCAATTTACCTGCGATCGGAAATTGATCATGTGTCCTGCGCCTGCCAAAACGTCCTATCCAGAAATCATTCGCACCGCTCAACACTTGATCGAAACGCAAGGGCTAGAGAACCTGTCCATGCAGACGTTAGCGACTGCATTGGGGTGCGTGCGCCCTCGTTGTATAAGCATGTTGAAAATAAATCCCAACTGGTGAAGGCTGTTCTAGAAGCGATGCTTAACGAGTTAGGGAAGCCTTAGCAGGTGCAGCCCAGGAAACGATTTAAAGGATGATTTGCGATCGATCGCGATCACTTACCGGGCTTTTGCCCATCAACATGCAACGCTCTATCCACTCCTGTATTCTCGCCTCTCCACAGAGATGCAGCCCGATGTCAAAATCAGTGCCGCTGCTGTGGCTCCTTTACTGACGGCGATCGAACAATGGGTGAAGCCGGGACGATCGCTTAGTGCAGCCCGCATTGTGGTTGCATTCACGCATGGTTTTGTAGATATGGAACTGGCAGGAGCATTCCGCTTGGGCGGTAATGTCGAGGAGGCTTTTGACCTGGGCATTGCAAGTTTGATTGAAGTTCTCCGCATTTGCACACCATAATCATCCGCATCAGCAGCCAACCCCTTTAATCACATTAGAGCAACGGTAGTACCAGAGTCGTAAGGATTTTGGAGCTGTTAATGATGGTGGCTAATGCTACGCATCATTACCTTTTAGGTCCACTGGAGCAATCAGTTAGAGCAATCAGGTAAACGGAATTGCAGTCGGGACAACGGGGGCAATATCGGGATCGTACCCGCCTACTTGATTGGTGCGTAACACCCAAATTGTGGCACCGTGCTTAAGAAAAATGCGGGCGATCGTTTCACTGGCGAGACGGGGTAACAACGTTCGCCAGCTTCCCAACCCTATCAATAAATTCCGTAAAGGTTGGTCTTCCAGGGTGCTTCCCAGGTTAAATTCATTGCGCTCCCAGGTCGATTTAGAGCCGCTCAACGGCTGCAATTTCGTCTTCAGTTCTCGATTGAGGCTGAGGAGTTGTCTAAACCGTTGTCCCTGCTCTGGATTTGCCTCTGCCCACTGCCATAGGGAGGCTTCTTTGGCGCGAATGAGCTGTTCCATCTGGCGCAGGCTAGCAAACAACGCCTGGTTAGAATCCTGCGCGCAGTTGTTGACGGGGCCAACATAGGTGCCGCCTGTGCCATCTCCGGTGCGGTAACGAGCAGTCATTACCTGAAGCTGGAGCAGCATATAGTCCAGGGCAGATCGGTGAAATCCATCGATCGCGAACGGCTCGGTGAAGGCAGGATGGCGAATCAGAAAATCGGCAACTGGACGGTTTCCCAACCAACCAAATTGACGGTCGCCCATGTAGCGCGACCAGTGCAACGTCCCCGCAACCAGCCCATCCGTGTTGTGGCTATAAACCTGGTGATAGCGTAAATCAAACTTTAGGTCATTACTCAGCGGGTCGCGCACGACGGTTGCAACGCCGTAGGCAAAGTGACCAAAGAAAATGGGAGTGGATGCTGCCGGTTCTGCCTGTTTGCCGCCAATGCCGCCATAGACATGCATCAGGAGTGCCCGATCGCCTTCTTTCCAATCCTTGATCGCCGACTGGTTGGCATCGACGGCATCCTGCGATCGAGGGGTACACAGGACCGATGAAATCTTGCCTTTTGAGCGATCACGTCTGCCCAAACTCGCTTGCGAATATAGTTGTAGGCGGGCTTGTGCCCAAAAATGACCTCATCTGGTTGCAGCCGAAACAGGGAACGGGGACCAAGCGCTTGCACCACAAACCGACCCTGGTGATCCTGAGTGCCGTAAAGGTACCAGCCCGTTTCATTTAAGGGTGACTGTTCAATCCCTTGAGCTGTGGACGGGTAACTGCCGTAGGATTCTGCCAGCACCACCTGAGGCACTCGCACAACGTCTTCAGGCCCATCAAACTGGCGCGAGATACGGTTGAAGTGAACAATCCGAAACTCCTCACCAGGCAGAGGTTGCACAAACCTGGCCAGCGCGACGTAGCGACCCGTAATTTGTACTGGCGTGCTACGGATACGCAACGACTTGCCCTCAACATCGATCGGCTCATTCAACATCACAATGATGTCGTCCTCTGCCCGCGCTCCTGCCAGAGATTCCAGCGGGTTCACTTGAAGCCAGTGGTTCAGCCGATTGGGGTGGACCAACCCGCCATATTTACTGGTGTAGGAGGCTTCGGCGCTAAAGTGAATGTCTTGCGTGACTGCCGCCACCAGCTTTTGCAACGCGGGCGTTTGGTTCCATTGCAGCGTCACCACCCGGCTGACCAAATCCCTATGGGCAGCATCGGTGTGGTAGACCTCAAACAGGCAGCCCTGCATCTGCTGGCGTTCCGCTTTCTGAGGCAAGATCAACCGTCCCATTCAGGGAGCGCTCGGTTGATACAGTTCCGGTGCCAACGACTGCTGAATCGGGTAAGCATCCGGTCGATTAAAGGCAGCCTGCATGTAGCGATCATAGTGGCTCTGTTTGACCGAGCCGAGATCCTCCTGGCCGAGAAACTCGCCCTGTAGGATCGTATTGATGGTGTCGATCGTTTGCTGAAGGGCGCTACGACCATCCCCAGGATGAACTTAGGATCGAGAATGCCACCAGGAACCTGATGCCCCACCGCAGGGTCGAGATCAATTAAGGAAATCTTGCCGCGTCGTTTAGCCCGATTCCCATAGGACAGGGGAAACACCTTCCAGCGACCCGGAAACATCAGAGGACCGGCCAGTTCCACCTTATCCTTGCCGCCATGCAGATGGTAGAGGCGTTCTAAAATCAAAAGTTATTGTTGGCGCTGATAACCCCACCCAACGAAATAATATCTACCGGAGCGCTCAAAGCTCGCTGTAGGTAAGGAGCAGCGGCGGCTGACATCTGCCCACCGCCGCTATAGCCAATTAAGGTAACGGGTGTGCCACTTCCTGGCTGATAGCCATTTTTATCAAGCCGTTGTAAACCACTTGAGCGATGCCCTGGTTATATAGGGGGCCATAGCGTTTATCCGCCGAAACGGCAACCATGATGACGTTCCGCAGGTTTACCAGCATTCCCAAAATGTCAGCAGGATTGGTGTAGCGGTTGCGATCAGCCAGCTTCCAGAGAAACGACAGGGGACGATTCTGATCCAGGGGAGTGTTAAGCACCGAGTAAACCATTAGTCCGCGCACCAGCGCCTTATCTTCTGGTAACGTTGGGGCTAAGGTATCGAGAAATTCTTCAACATCTGGCAGGTATTTGAAATCGGACTGACAAATGCCATCCAGATAGACCAGATAGCGGGAAACCTGCTTGGGATTGGCAATTGGGACTTGCAGTTCACCCACTTTAACAGTGGTATTGACTTCATCTTCGTACCAACCGGCCCACCAGCTGAGGCTTTCCAGTGGGGCGAGGAGTCCAGCCACCACGATCGCAATGACCACAATCCAGCACAGATCGAACAACAACCGGGGAATGGTGTGTAAATTGTTGTACCAACCAAACCACCATTCCCGAATTGGACGCAGAAAGACGATCACGACCACCGTCAGCAGCGCTATACCCAATAACCGGAGAATGTTCTTGGCCGTCCTGTCCGTAAACGGGTTTCTTTCTGAAGTCGGAGCGGTAGAAATCGCGGCAATTCCGCTATTCCCAACACCGACCCGGTTTTCTGCTAGTGGCACCGTCAAATCCTGACGGGCACTGGCAATCCGCTCCCGTAAGTCCGCTCTCCAAGCGGCAGAGGTTTGCTGCACCCGCTCCTCATACACTGATTGCAGGTCGAGGCGATCGGTCGCTAGCTCTACTCCCGCCGCCCAATTTGCCAGCCGTTTTCCCAACTGGGCGATCGGTCGTCCCAACGTTTGCTGCAACACCTGCAAACAAACCCAGCCAATCATCACATATCCAAAGGCAGAACTCAATTTCACGCCTGTCACCGCCGCCACTCCAACCACTATTGCCAGTAGGTGCCAGACTGCAAGCAGGTTCAACAGCGGGTAGCCGAGATGGGGTAGTGCACCTAAAAACTAAACAGGAGCGGCGCATAGCTCAACGCCAGCACAACAACTACGGTGCCAAAGGCAACGTTAACCCACGGAGTTAGGGCAAAGACTAGCCAGGTGCTGAACCCTAGAAAGAAGAAGCCGATGGCAAACAGCACGGCATTAACCACCAAACTCAGGACAAAGCGTCTGGGTTTGACCTGATTGATGAACAGGATGACGCTCTGCCCGATCGTCTGGGAAAGACCTGCCAGCACCACAATCAAAACGGCAAGCGCTCCGATACGGGGTAATGTTGTGGCAACCCGGAAGGCTTCTCCGTTGAGGGAAAGAATCCATCCAAGCGCGTCCCAAAAGCGATCAAGGGCCGTAGAACTCATGTGACCTATTTATCTAAGAGTCGTTGCAAGTCCCATTGGTACAACAACAAGCATTATCTATCTGAGAAGGGAAATCAAGTTTATTGTCCCACAAACAGCGGTGAACCTTCGGAACCGTTTTAACGTTGCGCTTGCACTGCACGTCTTTCAGTTATTTCAAGCTACGGCGGCTACCAAACAAGTGCGCGTAAACATAGGAAAACTCACAGCCCATGAGAAAAATTTGACAGGTCAGATACAGCCACAGCAGCAAAATCATCACGCCGCCGATGACGCCGTAGGACAGATAGCGCCCACCGATCGAAATCACGCTATCTGCAGCCAGCCGCTGCAAGCCAACCAACAGAAAGGCGGACAGTAAAGCCCCCAGCCAGGTATCCTGCCAAGCAACCCGCGTAGAGGGCAGGATCTTGAACAGAATGCAGCAAGCGATCGCCACAATCAAAAAAGATGAGCCAAATTGCAGTCCTTTGTCAATTGCAGTTCATCTAAATGAATCACGGTGAAAAGGTCTTTGAAGGTTTCCGCCAACTTGAGAATGAATTGAATCGCAATGTGGGAGATGAGGGATGCTAGCAGTAGTAATGACAGGCCTAAAACCAGCAAAAAGAGAGCAGCTTGTTTAATACAAATGACACAACGGTTTCGCGAATCGATGATTGTTGGCTGACACGCCAGATCTTCTGCACACAGCTATTTAGCACCGCAAAAACGGTACTGGCGGTGTAAAGCAACAGCCCAAACCCAATGATGCCTGCTCCAGTACTGCTTTCATTTAGCGCGACGATCGTGCCTTTGATCATTTCAAAGACGTCTGCTGGCATGGATCGCTGCACGATTTGCCGCATCAAATTAAAGGCATCTGAACCTGGCTCAATCCAGTGACTGGCAATGCTTAACAGTATCAGCAGAATAGGAAATAGCGAAAACAAAGCATAGTACGATAAGGCTGCCGCCATGTTGGAGCAGCTATCCTGCTGCCATTTCAGTCCTGTCTGAATTAGCAGTTGAACGGGCTTTGCAGGCAAAATACGATCGCGAACATACTGCATCATTGACACCTCACAGGTTCCTCACTTTCTTCTCCTAATTTCAGAATAGGAATGTTGGCCCTACTCATTAGCAATACTCAGGCACAATGGGCAGCACTGGGGATAACCAAGGCGCAACAGCTAAGGGAGGATATATGTTTCAAAAAATCCTAGTTGCATTAGATCGATCGATGATTAGTGAACATGTTTTTGATAATGCAATTTCACTTGCAAAAGCAACGGGAGCAAATCTCCTACTGCTGCATGTTCTATGCAGTGAAGAAGAAGATTGTCCTAAAATGCCTACGTTAACTACTTTGGAGTATTTTCCAGTAGATAGTACGTTGTTTGAAAATTATCAGAAAAACTGGCAGATCTATGAAAATCAGGGTCTGAAGTTGTTGCAGTCGTTGGCAGAGAAGGCAACCGTGGCAGGTGTGAATACAGAGTTCACCCAAAAGGTTGGCAATCCCGGTCGAGCTATCTGTGAAGTAGGCCAAACCTGGGGAGCTGATTTGGTTTTGTTAGGACGTCGAGGTCGCTCTGGTTTAAACGAATTGCTGCTTGGCAGTGTCAGCAATTACGTCCTTCACCATGCGTCTTGCTCTGTTCTTGCTGTGCAGGGTAGAACTCAAACTAAAGTAGAGACCCCACCAAATGACCAAACTGCAACAGCATCCTAACAATCAATTCCCTAACTGTACACCTACGAGCATGGAGGGATTCGAACCCCCGACCCTCAGGACCGGAACCTGATGCTCTATCCACTGAGCTACATGCCCTTGCATTGGGCCAGTATAGCACTTTCAATCCTTGAGATGAAACACTTGCTTTGACAGTATTCAGTCGCGATTCTCGAAACAGTCCTGGTAGACAGAATTTGCGGCCATAGGAGTTAAAGCTTAAACCTGTGTCGAGTGCTCTTGATTCGTCTCTACCTAGGGATAGATGCGGCTGGTCTGCTTTAGACCATTCGCTGCAAAAGTCCGATCGCAACAATTTTTCGTCAAGTTCCGTCGATTAGTCCTTAGTAGGGGTGAACTCTACCGTAAAGTAGGATTGTTTAACTATTCGGCAGACGCGTTTACATTAATTCACAAGCTAATGTAATTACGCGGTCTATTAATTCCACGCAGATGCCTAGTAAGCGTTTATTGGAAATAGGAACTTGTCCTGAAAACTCGGAAGAGTTGTGTACAAACAATGCCTAATTCACAGGATCACAATCAATACAGTCAAGAAACATTTTTAACTTCCGGCCAAACCAATGATTCACAAATCACTGGTTCCAGAACGCTTGACCAAACCAGTTCGGAAGCTCATTCTCCTGATACGTATTCTGGTAGTCAAATGGCCGATCGTTCTAATCCGCCAACGCTGACAAATTCTCCGCTCAGAAGCAGCAAACTGTGGCGTAGTCTTTTCTTCGGAGCGTGGATCAGTGCGCTTTTGGCAGTCATAGGCTACGGAGTTTTCCATTTTATCCAGCGTAGTCAAAACCCTGCCCCCAACCGCCGCCACGGAACCGACATTCGCTCCTACAACCTCTCCTTCGCCTCAAACTGCGGCCACTGCATCTCCATCTCCGATCGCGTCTACAACGCCTACCCCAAATGGATTGCCTGCTGCCCAATCTCTTAATTTGCAGGTGAATCATGCCAATGGAACAACCGCCCGACTCACCCAAATTTCGTTTGCTGAGGATAGCATCACAGCAAGCTTAACAGTGACAAATGGTTATGCGTCCGAAATTCGGCTTAATGCTTCCCATGACATGGTTATTACTGATAACTTCGGAAATCAGTACAATTTGGCAGAACCGCCAAGCAACGAGTTTATTATCATTGCTCCTGGTAATACAATCAAAGGCCAATTTGTGTTTAAGGGCCATGTTGCGCCTGGAGCTAATTCCCTCACCTTAACCACAAACAGCAAGTTCGGCGACACTCAAGACTTCAGCATTAATCCCAAAATTTCATTTGACATTCCACTTCAAGGAGAAGTGAAATGAGCAAGCCTAGACGTTGGTGGAATTGGGTTATTGTTTCATCATTTCTCTTGATTTTTGCTAGTTGCAGCAGTAAGCAAAATAGTGTCTCTACTAGCCCTGCGGATTCATCATCTTCTCAACCGTCTCCCTCACCTGTCACAACGCTTGAGCCTCCGCGCCCCGTTCCTGTCACCAAGCTAGAAATCATAAAACCTTCACGCACAACAACGATCGCCCAACAAGGTTCTTCTGATTTGAAGGTTCAAGAGACCTCCGCAGGAATTCGAGTTGACCTACCAATCGACGATTTGTTTGGCGTTGGCAAGTCAGATATTCTTCCCGGAGCAAAATCAACCCTATCTAAGCTCAATCAGTTATTAAAGAACGATCGCAGTGCTCCAGTTTCTATAGCCGTATATTCAGACGACACAGCCAAGACTGAAGATAACCAAACGTTGTCTAAAAAGCGGGCCGAAGCGGTCAAGAAATACTTGGTTCAAACGTTTGGGATGGATTCCAAGCGGGTTCAAACAAAGGGTTTAGCGCAGCTCCGTTCATAGCATCTGGTTCAATGCCCGAAGGAGCAATCACTTCGGAAAACGGGCAGACAAACCGACGAGTGGAGGTAGTAATTGATAAAAAGCCTGGAAAATAAAAGAGTTGAATTGTGAATTAGGAATTGTGAATTAAAAGGGTTTGTCCAGAAATTGATGATTCATTCCTTGGGAATAAGGATTGAATAAGTTCGAGATTTGGTAGGGGCGAAGCATTCGGGCAAAAAGCTCTGCAACTCAATCATCCTTAATATGCCCAATGCTTCGTCCGTACAGCCAGAATGTTTGATGTAATTTAATCTATGATCCTTAATGGCTCACTCCCTTAAAGGTAGGCGGATGGGTCAACGGGTTCACCATTCGCACGAACTTCAAAGTGTAAGTGGGGACCTGTGGAAAAACCTGTTGAGCCAACCGCCGCGATCGTCTGTCCTCGCTGAACCTGTTGTCCTTCACTCACATAGAGTTCGCTGGTATGACCATACAGGCTAGTAATTCCGCCACCGTGGTCAATAATAATGGCATTACCGTATCCGCCGTACCAACCGGCAAAGATAACCGTGCCACTGTCCGCGGCGTGGATGACGGTTCCATAATCAGCACCGATGTCGATTCCAGAGTGAAATCGTTCGTAGCCAAGAATCGGATGCATACGCCAGCCAAAACCACTGGTAACTTCGCCAATGCAGGGAGAAGCATTTGCCCTGTACCACGATAGGCGATCGAGCCGACCCCGAGGCGCTGCCGAATCATTGCAGTGATATTTTGAGAATCTTTGAGGAGCTGTTCTTCGGCTGTTTCCAGAGCTTTTCGATCGGTCTTCAGATGTTCAATCTTGTCTTTCTGAGAAACTGCTTCTGCTTCAAAGTCTGCCTTCTGGGCTAAAAGCTGCTCTTTGAGAAGGCTAATCTCATTTTTTTCTGTTCTACCTGGCTGCGTTGCTTGTCAATTTGGTCTGCTTCTTGCTTTAATCCTGCAAGCATTTCCCGATCGTTGGCATAGACCAACCGTAGCTGGTGACGGCGATCTAGAAACTCATTCAGATTCTGGCTTTGCAGCAAAACCGCCCATCCTCGATTCATCTGCTGCCGCTGCAAAATCGTAAACGGGCAACCGTCGAAAACTGTCTCTGATGGTAAGATTCTTCCGCCTTTTTCAATACCGTCTCCAGTTTCCGAAGATGCTGTGTTGCCTGCTGAAGCCGAGTTTCGCTCTGATTGATCTGACTGACGGTTGCTTTAATGGTTTGCTTCAACCCTGACAAATTTCCTTCCGCCGCTTTTTGAATGTTGTGCAGGCGATTGCGCTCTTTAGAAACCTGAGATCGCTGCTGTTCAATTTGCTGCTGTTGTTTCTGAAGTTCCTTAAGTGCCCCCGCCTGAGCAATCTGCATTGAGCGATCGGGTAACTGAGCTTCGACTGATCGAGGCGTTGTGAGGAACCAGAGTACAACGCCCAGCCAAAGCAGACCGAGGGTCATCTTTAGAATCCGCTGCAAACCACCAGATTGCCGATTGATTGTTTTGGGAAACTCAACATTCATTCCCGCACGCCAAACACAAGTCAAACAAGACACCATTATGACTACGTTGGCGGTTTTGGGAGCAGAATTCTAAGAAATTTAAGCGGTAGGTTGCCGACCTTCAGCCAAAGGTGGACCTAAAAGGTAAGGCTGTGCAGCGTTAGCCGCCATCGTTAACAACTCCAAAATCATTACGATTTGGGACCACCCAGCCAAAAATTTTGTGTTTACTTCAGATTCTCCTCTTAAAATGTTGTATCCATTCTGATAATATGTTTGTTCTATTAATACATTTGTTCTATAATCTAGAAAGATACCGTTACTACGTACATCTATGATTCCTCTTAACTCTCGTGAGCAAAAGGTATTTGACTGGCTCGTTTCCTATATTGACGAGCACGGATATGCGCCTAGTATCCGTCAAATGGTGGAGGCGTTAGGGTTTCGGTCAAACTCCCCGTGCAGCTTCACCTCGATCGCTTAAAGAACAAAGGATATGTTGCCTGGGAAAAGGGTAGAATGCGGACCCTGCAAATCCTGCAACGGCCCGATCGAAAGGACGGTGTGTATTTGCTCGGTACGATCGCGGCAGGGGCGTGGTCGAGTCTTTTACCGATCACCAACCAGAACTCTTGCTAGATTTGCCTCAAAAGTTTAAGAAGCCGGGTAATTATGCGCTCCGAGTCATTGGAGACAGCATGATCAACGCTCACATCCTTCCCGAAGACATTGTGATTCTGCGTCCAGAAGTGGATCCCCAGCAGCTCAAGGCAGGCAGCATCGTTGCAGCGCGGGTTGAAGGGGAAGGGGTAACGCTCAAGCATTTCTATCAAAAGGAAACCAGGTTACGCTGATGCCTGCGAATCCTAAATACCCTGCGATCCAGGTAGACGATGCATCACGAGTGCATATTCAGGGAGTTCTGGTGGGAATGTTTAGAGATTATTAACTCAGGGAGATAAACAACTCACGCCCAGCGTGACGAGAGGAATCCTTAAGGGGTGGGTAGTCAGTCCACCCCCTTTAACTACATCCGTCCTAAATGACTTATGAAAACAAGGAGTTTTGCGAAAGAGGGCTTGTAAAAGAACCCTTTTTCGCTATTCAGACAGGATTGTCACATTAGCGTCGCATGTGCTCTTCAAGCAGTGCCTGTGCCCGTGGCTTATAGAGCAGATAGAACAGCGACTCAATGTAGCGCAGTATGTCTTCCCGGTTTTCTTGAGACGTATAGTTCCAAAAGCCATAAATCTTGGCTAGAGATAACAGACGGGTTGTGTGAATCTTCCAGGTGTAGGTGCTGTAGACTCGATCGATCGCCCGTTTAGAAACCTCCTCCCAGAGAGCCGGGTTCTGGTCGCACTTGGAAACAAACTCCAGAATGATGCCTGCCATTTCATCCAACAGCGTCGGGTTAATGTAAAACCCATTGCTCTTATCTTGAATAATTTCCAACGGACCACCGAAACGAGTCGCAAAGGTTGGTAAGCCGGTAATCATTGACTCCAGGATGGTCAGACCAAACGCCTCAAACAACGCAGGCTGAACGAAAATGCCCTGGTGGTCAGCAATGATCCGATAAATTTCTCCGGAGTCTCCTTTAGGCAGCCGTACTCCCAGCCAGCGAATCTTTCCGTGCAGGTCGTATTCCTCAATGATGCGGTAAAGCTTTTCAATTTCGCTAATCTCTTCGTGATCGGTGGATTCCTCTGTGCGAAGTTTTCCCGCAACCAGGATTAGATTACAGCGTTCCTGAAGTTCTTTACTCTTTCCAAAGCATTCTGCCAGACCCGTCAGGTTTTTAATTCGGTCCAGACGCGCCATTGAGAAGATTGGGCGTTTGCTGGGGTCATCCAGGGTTCCGTATACCTGAGATGGATCGTCCAGCGTGAAAAAGAAGATCTTCTAACCGTTCGCGGCTTTCCAGTAGTCGATCGTTGGTGCGCGTGTAAGGAAAGAAGACATTCTCGTTTACCCCAGGTGGCACCACATTAAACTTGGGGCTAAACAGCTCAATGCCGTTAATTACGTGATACAGCTCGGGCATGGTAAAGCGCTTGTAGGACTCATATTGCCCGATGCTTTCAGGGGTACCCACAATCTCCTGATAGGTGCTGCTGATAACAAAGTTAGCAGCGTTCATGGCGATTAAATCTGCCGTGAACTGAAGCGAGAAGTGATACTTGTCTTCCAGATCTTGCCAGTAGAGGTTGCTAAACAGGTATTTAGATTTTTCTAAAGCATGGGCGATGTTGCACTGGGTTACCTTCAGCCGACGGGCAAGCAAAAACGCAACCAGATTACCATCAGAATAGTTGCCCACGATTAGATCAGGCTTGCCGCCAAACTCCGCCCGCAGCTCCTTTTCCGCATCGATCGCAAAGGTTTCCAGATAGGGCCAGATTTCAAAGCGGGAGATCCAGTTTTGCGTCAGGGCCGGATTAAAGTCACGGAAAGGAACGCGCAAAATCCAGGCATCCAGTGTGCCGTGAATTTTTTCCAGTCGCTGATTACACAGTGTCCCGTCGCTGTTTGGAATCAGGCGCGACAGCACAATGACCTTGGGATGAATGTTGAGGACGTCCAATCCTGCCAGTTCAATGTCTTCTTGAAGCTGCTTTTCCAGACCTTTAACCTGATCCAGAATATAAACAACCTGCCCGCCAGTGTCGGGTCGTCCTAAAACGCCTTCTTGCCCAAACCACCCGTGCGGAGAGATCAGCGCAATTCGAAAGATCATCGGAATGCGGGAGATGTAGGATTCCAATGCCTGGTGATCGGGCGAATCAATAAGCTGATCCAAAATTTCTAGCGTGTCGCGCACGCGGCCAGCCGTGTTCCCCATCCCGGCTCAAACCCCAGATTTTGCAAATCAAATCGAAAGGATTCATAGGGTTGTTCCGCTGGACGATCGCTGAGTAAGTTTAATGCGGTCTTAATTCGATCAGATAGCTGTTGCTGGGTCTGAATCCGTTCGTTGATCAGTAACTGATAGCCGTTATAGCGGTGCAGACGGAGGAAATTAAACAGGGCATCCTGCCATTGCTTCGGATCCTGGAAGAGTTTGCTGGACAGGTAGCGGTTGAGAAACGCTACGCCCTTCCCAATATTTTTGGGGTCACGAATGGCTGGCGAGTAGTCATAGAACGGCTGAAAGTCAATTTCCAGAACGTCCCCTTCTTGAGGATGATAGCGGTTGACGAGGCGATCGCGCAGGTCTAGCAATTCCTCTGGGCTGACGGGCTCTACCGTTAAATCCTCTAATAAGCGGTAAGCTTCCTGGGTTGCAATTCTGGGACGAATAATGATGCAAAGACTTTCATTGTCAATGATGATCTCTTGAACGTAGTAAATTAGCTTACTTAAACGCGATGAATTGTAAAACCGTTCAGACTTTTCGTAATCGCGACAATAATCAGCAAATGCCGTGAGAATTTCGTTCCGGAGTAAATATCGCTTTTCGGATGCACGTAGCAGGCTGGAAAACTGGCGTAGATTGGTTTCTCATCACTATTTAGAACAGCCTGAATCAAATCGGACATCAATCATTCTCCCTCTGCGTGTCAATGAGTTGTACAGACATCAATACTCGCCATGCCCGAAAACTGCCAACGTTCGCTACTCGATGCTAGTAATTGATACCAGGTTCCGGTTAGTTTTCTGAATCCAGAAATCTTAAGCCGAGATGTAGGTGAAATAAACCGGATTCATATAGCAACAACAGAGAAACCAGGGTATCACCTACATCTCCTTGAGCAGGAGAACAATCTAAGCAAGCTTCGATTGCGAGTTGTTAGGTAAAGTCCCCAGGTATTCCTAAGAACGTTGCACATTCACATCCATCTATAAATCATTCTGCAACAGGATGCGCCTACCTTTCTAGAGATGTTTTGCCAGAACAGGTTTCAGATGAATGTAAAACGCTAGCAATCTGCCAACAACCATATCCGTATATTCAATGATGGATCTGTAAAGACACGGAGCGAAACCTGTAAGTTCTAATAAAGATTCCGTTGTTTCACGGATCAACCGAAAACCTTGCGGGCGCTTTGCAAAAAATCGCCCGTACGCGCGGCCCAAAGACAATCACATCATCATGCCCTAGCTCTTGCTCCTGGCATCGCTGACCGTTAATTAACAATCCATTCGTGCTGGGTTTTCCGTTCAGGTCACCATCTATGATGTGGAAGGTGAATGTACTATCCTCATTAGAAGTCCTGATTAAGGTGGCATGATGACGCGACGCAAACTGGGACCGCAAACAGATATCCGTTTTGGGATCACGCCCGATCGAATAGCGATCGCCATCTAAAACCACTTCTCGTCTTCCATCTTCATCCTCAATGATCAGCAGCGAATGCCCCTGGGAGATCAGAGGATTCTGGCTGCTAGAGGACAGGTTGGAGGAGAAGGTTGCGGGTGCATCCGTCTCTCCTTCTACAAACGTTTCGTCTGCATGTCCGACACCATACCAGGCCGGGTTTGTAGTGGTGGTCGGTTGTCTGTCGCTGCTTCCCGATTGTTCAGAAATCAGGTTGCGCGCTTGAAGAGAGAGTTCGTCGTTTGGACAGATGGCCAGCGCACAATCATAGCTGGCGATCGCTTCTGGATAACGGCGCAGTTCGCCTAATGTGTTTCCTCGATTGCGCCACGCAAGATAATTATCCGGGTTGATGTGTAGCGTCCGGTTATAGCAGGCAAGGGCTTCCTCAAGCGCATTTAAACCGTAGAGCAAGGCATTTCCCCGGTTATGCCATGCCAACTCGTAGTCCGGCTTAATTTGTAGAACGCGATCGTAGCAGGCAATGGCTTCCACGTAGTTTCCCAGACCATACTGAAGCGCATTTCCGCGAGCATGCCAGATTTGAGCAGACGCGTCCAGATTTGGACGTTTGCTAAGCGCCTGGTCAAAACTGGCGATCGCCTCCGCGTAGTCTCCGCAACCTTCAAGCGCCAGACCCCGTTCATACCAGGCTTCGTAAAAGTCAGGTCTGATTTGCAGGACGCGATCGAAATGAAAAATCGCTTGCTCGTGCTCAGTGGCTGCAGCCGCCGTCAACCCTTGCCGAAAGCGCTGAAGGGCCTCGCCATTGAGTGGTAGTTGACCTGTATCCAGCATCAATTTATATCTGGGGACTAATGTCTGCTGTTAGTCAAAATGAAGAGTTAAGCGTAAACCCTGGTAGACCGCAAATTCACATGCATTTCATAAATTTTACCGAACCTCCATGAAGCTTGTGTAAAATCGCCAGGATTCTCATACTTTCTTTAAAGTAATCCGCACTTAAAAATGCGCTGTTGTGTTAGCAATCTCGTAGATTTCCCAAACTTCTGACGGATGTAGCGTATTAGGGAGTTGTGCTCAAAGGCGCTCCTGTAACTCGTTCAATCAGCTCCGACGGGCTGTATTTACGTCCATGCTGATAGATGGTTGCCTTGAGCCACTCATGAAGAGTTGTAAAGTTTCCCTGTTCGATCTGATTAGGAATTTCTGGATGGGCGTTTAGGGCTGCCTCAAAAAACTGGGCGCTAATCAAATTTCCCAACGTGTAGCCCTGAAACATGCCACCAATCCGACCTGTATACCAGTGGACATCCTGCAACACGCCTTCCCGATCGCTGCTGGGAACAACGCCCAAATCACTACGGTAACGTTCATTCCACGCTTCAGGCAGATCGCGCACCGCTAATGTTCCTTCCAGCAATTGCAGCTCCAGGTCAAAGCGGATCATGACGTGCAGATTGTAGGTTACCTCGTCGGCATCTGTGCGAATGAGCGATCGTGCCACCTGGTTGATGGCTCGGTAAAACGTTTCTTGGGGCACATCTGCAAGCTGGCTATGGAACGTTTTTTGCAGTTGGGGGTAGAAGTAATTCCAGAAGGGACGAGACCGCCCGACCAAATTTTCCCAGAGGCGAGACTGGCTCTCATGAACACCCGATGAAACGCCTCCCGCTAGAGGGGTCCCTTCAAATTCTGGTGCAACCCCCATTTCGTAAAGGGCATGGCCCATCTCATGGATTGTGCTAAACAGTCCTTGGCTCAGATCATGCTCATAAACGCGAGTTGTAATCCGCACGTCGTTGATCGAAAAGTTGGTCATAAACGGATGCAGCGTTTTGTCCTGCCGTCCCCGTTGAAGGTCGTAGCCCATCTGTTGGGCAACGCTGAGACTAAAAGCAAGCTGCTCGGACTCTGGGTAACCACGATGCAAGCAGGAATTGTCCACGACTGTTTGATCGGTGATTGCTTGAACGATCGGCACTAGCTGCTCCCGCAATTCGGCAAAAATCGCTCGAATATCCGTTGCCTTCATTCCGTAGTCGGACAAGTCGATCCATGGATCGGCAACGTGGTCATACCCCGGAAAAAATTTGCCCACTCACGGCTAAGGTCCAGCATTTTTTCTAAATAGGGCTGGACAAGCGCAAAATTATTGTCTGGGCGGGCCTTTGCCCAGATTTGATAGCACTGGGTCCGATGCTGGGAGAATTTTGCCGTAAAATCGGCTGGAACTTTTGCCGCCTGTTCATGCATACGGCGAGTGACGCGAATCAGGCTGGCTTCATCAGAATTATAGGGAAGCTCTGCTTCATAGGATTGCAGCTCATCAAGTAGCTGAGCGATCGCCCGATCGGTCAATTTCTCATGGGCAATCTGACGCAGCGTTGCCAACTGACGCCCCCGAGCGACTGCTCCTCCCGGAGGCATATGAGTTGCCTGATCCCAGTACAGTAGGGAGGCTGCGGAGCTAATATCGTCAATTTCGGCGAGGCGAGCTTTTAGCTCCAGGAACTTTGGATGGGTTCGTTCGAGGGTTTGCATTGTGTAGAGAAATTAGAGATAGACGATTAGGAATGATTCTTTCCTGGTTTTTCTAGTGTGACCCAGGAACACCAACAAGTTACATAGACAACAATCTTATCTGAATTGCAAAAATAAACTCTCGCAAAATTTTATAGCTCAGAACGGCTTCCATTCAGACAAGGTATAGATTCTAAATACTCTAGGGAAGGTAAGGGAACGGGGAGCCACAGAGTAAGTTTTATGGAACTTTTGCCCATTGCCCATTGCCCATCACCGCTCGCCCAATGCTAGAATTCAAAACTTTTCATGCTTAACCTGTGTTGCCCATGCCAGAAAGCGCTCCGTATAGTAAAGGGCTAACTGATTGCTAACGCCGCTGAAGACAGCATCAAACGCATGTTCTGCCCAGGGAATGTTTAACCAAACAGCACGATTCTCGTTAGAGCGGAGCGTTTCATAAAGCATTCGGCCAAACTTTGCTTGAACGATGTGGTCCCTTGCGCCGTAGACCAGGAAGGAGGGAGGTAAGGAAGGCGTAACGTAATTGATGGGAGACGCTTTTTGATAGGAATCCGGTACATCATCGGGAGTTCCGCCAAGAAAGGACTGGAGCACAGCCCGCGTGTTGATCGGATCTGGAACGGGTGGGTCGCTATAGCCCAATTTCAGATCAACAGGGCCGTAGTAGTCAACCACTGCCCGGATGGGAAAGACAGCCGATTGGTAAGCCGCTAGCAAGGCTAGATGTGCTCCCGCCGATCGCCCCATCAGCGCTACTCGCTCCAGATCGACCTCCAACTCATTGGCATTCCGTTGAATGTAGGACAGTGCTGTTTGCACATCCTCAATTTGAGCCGGAAATCGATACTGGGGCGCATGGCGATAGTCGATGGCCAAAACGGTGTAACCACGGGCGGCCATGTAACGACTAAAATTTTCATTGCTGTTGGGGCTGCCTTCTCGCCAGGCACCTCCATAAACAACGACGATCGCCGGGTAATGACCGATCTGTGGCGGGCGGTAAACGTTAAGCTGCAACGTCACGTTATCGGAAGTGGCAAACGGAATTCCGCGTGTCACTCGAACTTCGCCGGAGGAGATTCCTCGAAGTGCGTCCACCAGAATGAATGGGTAAGATCGCATTCGAGCTTTTACCTCCATGGGAATCTTCTCCATGTAGTCTCTTCCTAAAACAGTTTCCATTTCGGTTGCCACTTGGGCATTAGCGGCAGGAAACTGAATGAGGGGCAGGGTACTAAAAATGAGGCCAATCACACTACAAACCAAGGCAGCCTTGCACAACCAACCCTTGTTGATACCAAAAAGGCAAGCAACAGCGCGATCGTGTTTAGCCCTGTTAGACAGGGACTGACTTCGGGAGCACCGACCCCTAAAGGCAGCAGAAAAAAAGGTCGGAGCCGGAATAATTATCCAAGCACTTAAAAACAGACCTACTGCGCTTAACAGAAGGGGTATTAATCCAGACAGGGAAGCACCTAATAACTCTATGGTTCGTTTGAACGTCACTAATTTTGTATGGTTTAGAAGGTCAATGGCCAGAGCGAAATGACTTCCATTTCTATAAAGATAAATTCCTTTCCAGAAATCGCCTAAATAATTTTTCTTACCAGCGCAAAACAATTTAACAAGATGAGAAGCCAGAGTCCGATTATGGCAGCTTCATCCCAATAATCTGGACGTTGGGGAATTTTGGTGATTAGCCACAAGTAAAGCGTACTGATTGCTAGATTCAAAAAATTCCCAACCAGGGTCTTCGCAGTTCGCCATTGAACTGTTCCAACACGTGTCGAAACAACCTTGTTTTAAATAACCGTTTGACCAACGATCGTAAGATTAAGGGTGCGTTTATTTACCCCTACTATAGCTGTCAATCTTCGAGCGAACGCGCATTTTGGCATCTTTACAAGCATGAACCGTTGCGAGTGTTGAAGTAATGTCTACGCTCTCGTCAGTTTTTAATGCCAGTTCTGCGATCGGTACAGATGCAACCGCATCAATAAAACCCATCAAATGAAGTTGTTCATGACAATTTGTTAGGTGGTACAACTAAAGCCAAATCGATGGATCAATTCAACTACGGTATGGGCGTAATTTGAATTGAGCAGACCAGTGAAATCGTAAGAGTTTTCTGATTCTGCAAAAAGGATTTCACTGCCGCTAATCCCTTGTTCGAAGGAATCACCCATGACAACCTCTGCAATGGCAAAACGATTAGATGGATTACACCGCGAAACTTGTACAGCCTTGGCAATGGTTGATCTTGATAACCGTCCGCTTCAGGGAATTGCCTTATCTGCCTCATTTGTGTTTAACGTCTCATCTGGAACATTCGTAGGGGCAGAGGGTAGCGGTACGGTTTTGTGGAAGCCTGATTATGTGGCAGGTTCAGGGCTAGAAGTTCTAAAGCTTGGGGCAGGTTTCATCGCCCTGAATCTGTCATTTCTAGGTAATACATACCTGGCTTCATCAGCCATCGGTTTTCCGGATTGTCCCCGGCTTATTTTTAGCAACGGATTGTTTTGTGGTTTAGATTATGCGTTTCAGGTTCACAACAGCAGTGAACTCATCAGATTTGATCCGCTGTCTGATGCTGTGACCGATGCTGCGATCGCTGGCCTTTCCAGGGGCACTACACGATCGCCATTCCCTCTGCTGCAATGCCATCTCACGCAACGAGTTTGAATATGGCGATTGCAGCGTTACGTAGACGAAACTGTAAACCGATTGAATCGAAGTTCGGCTGACATTGCTAAAAGTTTGGTTGACTCCGCGTTCGCACCAACATTCCTGTTGGTGCTTTTTTAGGATCTTGCCTATCGAATGGACACCATCAACTAAAGATGTCGCCAAAAACTCAACGGCTTCTTTGAGCGATGCAATAAAGGTATCAATCTCTTCGCGGGTGTTGTAGAAATATAGACTTGCCCGTGCAGTAGATTGAGCGCCGAGATGACGATGGAGCGGTTGAGTGCAGTGATGCCCAGCCCGAATTGCGATCCCTGCCTGATCCAAAATGGTGGACAAGTCATGGGGATGCACTTCGCCAGCGGTAAATGCTGCCAGCGCAGCCCGACCACTGCCATCGGCATTGGGTTTGGGACCGTAGGTTCTAATGCCCGAAACCTGGTTAAGTTGCTGAAACAAGTAAGCGGTGAGTTCTTCTTCGTAGGCATGGATTTTGTCCATACCGATCGCACGCAAGTAATCTACCGCAGCACCAAGCGCGATCGCCTCTGCAATTGCCGGGGTGCCTGCCTCAAATTTGTGGGGCAGATCAGCATAGGTCGAGTGATCCAAAAACACATCGGCAATCATCTCGCCACCACCTAGGAAGGGAGGCATAGAACGCAGCAAATCTCGTTTGCCGTAAAGGAACCCAATTCCTGTAGGACCACACATCTTATGCCCCGTAGCAACCAGCCAATCACAGTCAATATCCTGCACATTAATGGCTAAATGGGGGACAGACTGGGATGCATCAATCAGCACTCTGACACCGTAGCGGTGCGCCTCAGCACAAATTTCCTTCACCGGATTAATGCAGCTCAACGTATTGGAGACATGCACAACCGCAACCAGTTTTGTCTTGTCTGACAAGAGGGACTTGAAGTGGTCGAAGTCAAATTCTTCAGATTTCGTCAGCTCGACAAATTTCAGCACTGCCCCTGTACGTTGGGCAATTAATTGCCAGGGAATCAGGTTGCTGTGGTGCTCCATTACCGTCAGGATAATTTCGTCACCCCGTTCCAGATTCGCTAAACCCCAGGAGTAAGCTACTAAATTAATGGCTTCACTGGCATTGCGGGTGTAAATAATTTCCTGACGGGAAGCCGCGTTGATAAATGCTGCAATCTTGTCCCGCGCCCCTTCATAACCATCGGTTGCGCGCGAGCTGAGAGTGTGTACGCCACGATGCACATTGGCGTTGTCGTGTTCGTAGTAGTGCTGAATCGCATTAAGAACCGCGATCGGCTTTTGCGAAGTTGCCGCATTGTCCAGATACACCAGCGGCTTACCGTGAATCTGTTCGTTCAGAATCGGAAAGTCGGCACGAACCTTTGCAGCAAGTGTTTTTCCTGAGTAAAAGTCATTGCAGTTTAGAAGTGGTTTCTAACGTACTGGGCAAGCGTATCTCGGAGCGACGGCACCGGAATTTCCTTCAGCACATCGTAAGCAAAGGCATAGGTCAGCAGTCGGCGGGCGCTTTCGGCATCAATACCGCGACTTTGCAGGTAGAAAACCTCATCGCTGTCTAACTGGCTAACTGTTGCCCCGTGGGCACATTTGACGTTATCGGCGGTGATCTCTAATTGCGGCTTGGTATCAACTCTGGCTTTTTCCGAAAGCAGTAGGGTGCTGCTGAGCTGTCCAGCATCCGTTAGTTGGGCAGGTTTCGGTACAAAGATCTTGCCATTAAAGACGGCATGGGCGCGGTCATCCACGATGCATTTGTGAATCTGGTGACTGGTGCCATGCGGTTTGGTGAAGGAAATCAAACTGTGGGTATCGGCTACCTGCTCATCCCCAATCATCGTTAAACCGTTAAGCGTCGTCTCTGTTTGCTTATCGGATTGGTGCACTTCCAAATTGTGACGGGAAAATTGGGCACCAAGACTAATTGCATTACAGATATAACGAGAATCGGAGGCTTGGGATGCTGTTGTTGTCCCAATATGAAACGCTTGATTGCTATCCCTCTGTATCCTAGTGTGGCGCACCTCTGCATTGTCCTCAATTATGATATCCGTCACCGCATTAGTGAAGTAAATACCTTCACTAAGCGAGACAAAATCCTCGATTAGCGTTAATTGGCTGCTGGACTTTGCTATAACCAATACGCGAGGATGGGAAACTGTGGGCTGAGTTGCCGTCGAAACAAATAAAACCTGAATCGGCGTTTTCACGACTTGATTTTCAGGCACCAATACTACAGCCCCATCCGTCATGCTAGCGCCATTAAGTGCTGCAAAAACTTCCTTAGCAGATTGCTGTAGTACCTTTTGCGTAATGGGTAAGTTCGCTTGAGCATAAAAGTCTACGCCTATCATCTCATCAGCTTTTTTGAGCGAAGTAGCAACCTCTTCAGCCCATTCTCGCCATGCAAGATAATTGACTACATCATCAAGTAATCCTGTCTCATCATCTTTTTCGGGCAAGCCCTTTAGTGCTGCAAGAGTGCTGACTATAACACCGTCAGGCAGACTATTTACACTAGATAAAGTTGGGTAATAGATTCCGTTAACAAATACTAAACGGCTATTTACCGCCTCTGGCAAAATGAATGGTTGAATATCAGATAAACTGATCGCAGGCTGTTCTTTGACAGCTTGAAATTTTACCTGCAAAAGTGGAGACAAATCAGTGAAGCGCCATTCTTCATCACGGGTTGAAGGGATAGCAAGTTCTTGAATTTGAGCAGTGGCGCGATCGCGAATTATCGCCTGCAACCAACCAACCGGATCATTAAGTTCTGGACGTAAATTCAACAAATGCTGAAGGTAAGCAGATCGATCGCCCCTCGCTTTCCCATTCGTCGCCGCCCCATCAGAAACCGTAGAAACCTGACCTGTCATCGTATTACCACCTCAACAACCCTTTTCATCCTTGCAAACGCAGATGGACACAGATAATGCAAATGCTCATCCTTTATCCTTTATCCTTCATCCTTTATTTCGCTCCCACTGCCTCCTCTTCACGCACCCACTCGTAACCGCGGTCTTCCAGTTCCAGCGCCAACTCTTTGCCGCCTGTGGTGATAATGCGTCCGCCTTCCATGACGTGAACGTAGTCTGGTTCGATGTAGTTGAGTAGGCGTTGATAGTGAGTGATGAGGACGATCGCATTATCGGGTGCTCTCAGTTGATTCACTCCACCAGCCACAATCTTGAGCGCATCAATATCTAAGCCAGAATCCGTTTCATCCAAAATACCGAGCTTCGGTTCCAGCATTGCCATTTGCAGGATCTCGTTGCGCTTTTTCTCCCCGCCTGAGAAGCCCTCGTTCAGGCTGCGGCTGAGAAATGCTGGGTCCATTTTGACTACATCCAGCTTTTGGCGCACCAGTTCATCAAAATCAAACGCATCCAGTTCTTCTAAACCCTGGTGTTTGCGTTTGGAGTTGTAGGCAACGCGCAAAAGTCCAGGTTGCTAACACCGGGAATTTCGATCGGATATTGGAACGCCAGAAAGACACCCGATCGGGCGCGATCTTCCGGTTCCATTTCCAACAGGTTTTGTCCCAAAAGATCACTTCTCCACCCGTGACCGTGTAATCGGGATGCCCTGCCAGCACTTTGGAAAAGGTGCTTTTACCAGAACCGTTCGGCCCCATAATGGCGTGAATTTCACCCGCTTTAACTTCCAGATTCAACCCTTTCAGGATCGGGGTTTCATCTACTTCAGCGGTTAAGTTCCGCACCGAGAGAATGACGTCGCTGTTTTCCCTAATCACCACTCAACCTCTTACCTGCTAATTTGCGTTTTTCTGCTGCGATCGCCCAAATAACGACGGGCCAGACCCTACGGTCTCTTGTCTTCAACGTGAATAATGTTCAAAGATTGAGCATCCGATTCCCGTTTACCTCTTCCCAGCAACCCAACGATGAGATCGCTGGAGTTTCCCTTTCTCAAATCTTCGGGGCCGACGTAATTGAGCATGTCGGGATAATGCCCTGTCACAATCCATCCCGGTTTGTCCTCCAGCTTTGTGACCTTGAAACTCCCAGCAGCGCTCGCTACGTTAACGGGTCCCCACTCTCCCATAATTTTCAATGCCTGTTCGGTCAAATTCTCCTGAGGCTCAGAAAGGATCAGACACGTTCCATTTTCAAACACAACCCAGCTCTTGCCTTCATCCTGAATGATGGTCCGCCAGGTTTCGACCAGAGCGGTTGTATTGTCCTGATCACTCGTTCCCTGATTACTCATGGTTCTTGTCCGAACTCAACAAAATCAGCAGCGCCAAAACTGCCTTATTAACCAACGCTACCTTCGAGTTTGAGGCTGAGGAGGCGATCGGCTTCCACCGCAAACTCCATTGGCAACTGATTAAACACATCCTTGCAGAAGCCGCTAATCATCATCGAAATGGCGTCTTCAGCAGAGATGCCGCGTTGGGAGAAATAGAACAACTGGTCTTCACCAATCTTGGACGTAGAAGCTTCGTGCTCCACTTTGCCCGTATTGTTCTGCACCTGGATGTAGGGGAAGGTATTAGCCTGGGCGTTGTCGCCAATCAGCATCGAGTCGCACTGGGAATAGTTGCGCGCACCCTTTGCTTTGGGACCAATCTTGACCAGACCGCGATAGCTGTTCTTGGATTGGCCCGCCGAGATACCCTTCGAAATAATGGTGCTGCGGGTGTTCTTGCCGATGTGAACCATCTTGGTGCCCGTATCCGCTTGCTGATGGTGATTAGTTAGCGCCACTGAGTAGAACTCACCCACCGAATTGTCGCCGACCAGCACACAACTGGGATACTTCCAGGTAATCGCAGAACCCGTTTCCACCTGAGTCCAGGAGATTTTGGAGTTGACGCCCTGACACAAACCGCGCTTGGTCACAAAGTTGTAAATCCCGCCCTTACCGTTGGCATCTCCGGCATACCAGTTCTGCACAGTGGAGTATTTAATCTCCGCATTGTCCAATGCCACCAATTCCACAACGGCAGCGTGAAGCTGATTGGTATCATACATAGGAGCCGTACAGCCTTCTAAGTAGCTGACGTAGCTACCTTCTTCGGCAACAATGAGCGTCCGCTCGAATTGACCGGATTCGCCGTTATTGATCCTAAAGTAGGTGGAAAGCTCCATCGGGCATTTGGTGCCTTTGGGGATGTAAACAAAAGAGCCGTCGCTGAATACGGCGGAATTGAGCGCTGCAAAGTAGTTGTCGCCAACAGGAACAACGCTACCCAAATATTTCTGCACCAGGTCAGGATACTCCCGCACTGCCTCTGAGATCGAGCAGAAAATCACGCCCTGCTCTGCCAGCTTTTCCTTAAAAGTGGTGGCTACGGAGACGCTGTCGAAGATGGCATCCACCGCAACGTTGGTGAGGCGCTTTTGCTCTGAAAGGGGAATACCCAGCTTCTCAAATGTCTCCAGCAGTTCGGGATCGACTTCCTCCAGGCTCTTCTTCTTCTCTTTGACCCTGGGAGCGGAGTAGTAAATGATGTCCTGATAGTTGATAGGGGGATAGCTAGCGTTTTGCCAGGTCGGCTCGGTCATCTTGAGCCACTGACGATACGCCCGCAGCCGAAACTCCAGCATAAATTCCGGCTCTTCTTTCTTTGCCGAAATTAAGCGGATTACGTCTTCACTCAAACCACGGGGATGGTGTCAGACTCAATATTGGTAATGAACCCATACTTATAGGGCTGGTTAACCAGATTTTGGACGATCGTACTCATGGGTCAGGTTCTCTCTCAAGGAATTTTGAATTTTGAATTTTGAATTTTGAATTGTAAGAACTCAAAATTCGCAACCCATAACTCTCTAGTATTGATCGGTGATGTTTCTAATTTCCTCAAAGGAAATTTCCTGCTGCTCACCTGCGAAATCATTGTCGGGAGTCAAGAAGAGCATGCAGTGACATTCTTTACGCTCTCGCATAGGGACGCAGGGGCAATTCCAATAACTAGCATGAACTTCAGCCTCCTTATCTTCGTAGTGGCGGCAGGGGCAAAGGGAGAGCCAAGCTCATCCTTATGTCGGGCAAGCCCCTCAATTACAACAGCCGTCACCCCTGGATCAACGCAAAAGAAGGTATTTGTGCGCTTGGCATAGGTTTCTGAAAAGTGCCTCATGGCCTCAAGGCTTTTATCGGTTGCTTTTATAGGTTGAGCGTCTTCTGGATTCATGAGCTTGCGCGACAAGAGAACGGATCGATTCTATAATTAAAACAACACAAATGTTGCTTAACTTCATTTTAGGGTACTTTAGCAACAAGTTTGTTGTCAAAGTGCGGATTAAGCTAAATTTGTTTTGTCTTCGCTTTGTTTTCACGACCGTTTGGTTCCGAACCAATGGATGTCGGCGTTATCTCTGGAGAGAGCATGACCGCTACCCAGCAAAACTCCACCAAACAGGACATCCTGCATCATCTTCTGAAGCATGGGCAAGCGACCGCGCAGGAGTTGGCCGAAACTCTCCAGGTTAGCCCGCAAGCGACCCGTCGCCACTTAAAAGATCTGGAGACCGAAGGGCTAATCGAACATCAGGTGGTCCAGGCGGGCATGGGCCGTCCAAACTATATCTACACACTCAGCAAGGAGGGGCGCGATCGCTTCCCGGTTCGCTACGACGAGTTCGCTGTCTCGCTTTTAGATACTTTGGCGGAAACGGTTGGTCCCGATCAGGTTGGCTCTATCCTCCGGAAGCAATGGGAACGGAAGGCGATGGAGTACCGCGAGAAATTAGGCGGCGGTTCCCTCAAGGAGAGGGTGGCAAAACTGGTCGAACTACGGCGAACGGAAGGCTATATGGCCGAGTGTTATTCCATCAATGCTGACGGCGTTGAGGTAGAAGGGGCGATCGCCTCATCCTGACAGAATACAACTGCGCCATTTCCCACATTGCCGAATCCTTCCCCAGCGTTTGCGGTCATGAACTGGAAATGTTCGCCGTTGCCCTCGATTGCCGGGTAGAACGAACCCACTGGATAGTCAATGGCGAACACCGCTGTGGCTATTTGATTCAGCCGAGTTAGCTGTTGGCGATTAGCGTCAGGAGTTATTTCTGCCAATGAGTTGGGTAACGGATGTCCTTCTGCTGTTTAATCTGGGCGAGGACTGGGATGGTGAAAACCCAGTAGAGGCTGATGAACATGGAAATCCAGTCAAACCCCTCTACCAGTAAGAAACATTAATACTTGGCTTGAAGAGCATGGGTACAGACCGCTTGACAACCTGGATGAGCATGTTAATACGGGAAAATTTGATGCAAGCTCGCGTATTTGGTGGGGCGTATAACTTCTTAAAGGTGAACGAGTTTATCGAGGTAGTCAAATCGCAACGTTGGCGAGAACCACAGAATGTGCAGCTCCTTATTCAGGACGAAGAAGACGAGCGGTTCACCCTATACGATTTGTCCGGTTAATTGAAGCATTTCAAATCTTTGTAAGATAAGTTAGTGGCATGTAACTTATGCTTATCCGTCTGCAACTTTTGAAAATTTTGATGCGCTCATCAAGCAAAAAGCAGCAAAGCTCCTTGCTAATAAGTGGCTATGATGAATGCGTACAGCGCCACAAATGATTTTTTTAGCGCAATTGTTGCTCCTGTAACAGAGTGTTCACCCAAGTTGCATTGTTATTTGAGAGCTGAGGAACAGGATCAATACTGTAATCAATTTCCATTTCCAGGCGGTTCAAGTCATAAACGTTGTGAAGTAAGGATTGCAAATCGACGATCGGTTCCACGACTTCCGGATCTTCATCAGTTTGGAGAGGCAGTGGAACGAGAGGAATGCGATCTCGTAGACCAAACGGGTAGAGATCAGCCTTGGGACGCTGTTCACTGCGACTAACCAAAATCTGATAGTCACTGGCTAGATTGTCTGGTCCCATCGGCATTCGTTTGCCATTACGGAGCAAATCAATCTCAACTAAATGGGTGGCGCTACTCAGAATTTTCTGACGTTTCTCCAGATATTCCCTGCGTCCCTCCCCTCGCGTTTATTCTTAGGCGAGAGGATCTCTATTACAGCAACGACTTCCCGTATCCGAATCCGCCGCACCTCCAAGTACCATTCTCGAATGGTTGCAGGCATCGGCAATGTAACGCTGACAGGGGACGAAAGGGTCGCCGCTAAAGCAGTATTTTCTCTGTTAGAAGCTCGAGTCGTTCCGCTATCTCGAATTACGACATCATCAGGAATTCTCACCAAAAGGGATTCCTCACTATCCTGATAAACTCGTTCTTCGACCGCAACCCGGTAGAGATCGTCCAACTGACTGTTGAGTGTTCTTGCCAACTCAGCAATCAGCAGTTTGTGGACTTCCCGCCAAAGAACCGGATTCTCCAGATAGGGATTCATACCAGGGAATGGAGAGGGCATGGCAGACTTTCAAGCAAAACACTGCTGTAATTGCACTTTAGCATCTGTACGCTAAGCTGATAGCTTTCATACAACTGTCTATTGAATTCCTCACTCCTAAAGAATCTGCCGAAACGAATAAGGCGCTAATGACTACCGACGATAAAGTTGCTACACGGGTAGCAATTTATGCACCCCGAAAGATGATGAAAAGCCCCAGAGCGGCAGCTAATACAGCCAGAAGGGTAGACCAGATTGGATGATTACTGCGATAGGTACGGCCACCTAAGGTGCGAAGGGTATCTATATCAATCCAGGGGTTGCGCCTCGGCGGAACCAGCCTGTTGCAGCCACATCCTGATTGATCAGATCGGTGAATCGGATTTCTTGAGGAAAGAGATTCCCAATGGGACCAAGGGGAGACAGGCAGTGCAGCCACACGAAACCTGTTTCCGTTTGCAGGAGGAGGTCTTGACTGAGTGTATTACTGATTGATGGACGACCAACTAGCCTGCCCTCAAAGCGGATTGGCACACTGTCAATGGGGAGCATTTCAGGGTCTTTCAACAGTCCTGCAAGTGGGGGAGAGGGGCCGTTGCTCTGGACGCTGAAAGCTGAAAGTCTGGGAAAAATGAGTTGATGCGGATGAATGTTCCAATGCTAAATCCAATTAGGGGCAATCCACGAATGAGGGTCCGATCGCCATACATCCAGGAAAGATGGCTCATGTTTAGCCGCAGCGCTATCCATCCAATGACAAAAGGACGATCGCTAACGCCACACCTGCGCCCAAACCCCAAAAGGGTGCTCCTTGAAGCAACAGGGTTCGCCATTGACGCGCTGTAAGGGCTGCTTTGCGTGGACGAACTGTTGTTGTCTGACGAGTTGTGTCAAAGTCCAACTCCGTATTCAATCGCCACTGGCGGGCGAGCGTTGCTAATCGATTAAGGCGATCGCCTGTAGGAGGATGGGAATTGCTGAGTGATAACCAATGGCGATAGGGGCTAGACCGTTCCCATTCCAAGGCGGCTTCCATTGGAACATAGGGATAAATGCTGCCTAAAGGAGTTGCTAGCCGATGTCCCAACAGTGTCAATACATCAAATCCTTCTAACAAATAGCCCGTCCGACCTTGCTGTTGCACGTCTTTTGCGGTGCCGACTGCGATCTTTAGGAGGGCACGGGTTAGTCCGTTAGGGTTTCCGGTTAGATCGGCAGCAACGCGATCGCTATTATAAGTCCGCTGACGGGAGAGCCATAGTCCAATCCAGCGCAGCAATGTGTAGAAGCCATAGGCTGCGGCGGCTCCCCAGTTTGCGAGAGTCCGCAAAATATCCGATGGTTGCCGATTTCCCCATTCTGAAACCAGCCAATAGATGGTGTAAGGAATTTGGATGACAACCGCTAGAAGCGACATCAAGGGCACATCCCAGAAGCCGATGTGGCCAATTTCACTGGCAAAAACGGCAGCAATTTCGTCATCGGCTAGTTGTTCGAGAAGACCCTGACTCACCACAACCCTTGTTACATGAGGCAAAAAGCCGTAACTAAAAGAGATTGGAGCAGAAACAGGCAGAATTCCGAACGTGGGCATGGGTATCCGTCGCTTTCGGCAGAAGCGGTTCAGGGATTGAACTGTTTCTGGGCTATAGTTTCCCAGTTTGCTGAGTGATAGCGACTGCAATCCATACAAGTAAGTGAGAAGCGCATCCAACAGCCAGCGAGATGCAATAAACAACCCAATCAGGATTATCAATATTGACCAGAAGGGTGGGTCAAATAGCTCATGCCGATAGTCCACAAAGGGAATAGAAGCCATGACAGCACTGGGAGCCATGACAACGAAGGCGACGCTCTGCTGCACAACCCAGAAAAGGGCGATCGCCGTTACAACCTGAACAAGCACTAACCAGGCAATGTCTACCCTACCTGATAGCTTCCATTGTTTTGCCCGCTCTGCTTGCCTCCAGGAAGGTTGATAGGGCAACGGTTCTGGTTGAATTTCCGTTAAGCTTTTGAGGCGTGGATTTTAGGTTGACGATTGGAGGTTGGAGAATGAGGGGTTTCCTTAAGTTCCTCAATTTCCTCATCTTCCCCGTATTTCTTATCTAGGTGCCATTCTTTGTCGTTAATGAAACCTTCACGGCTAACGGGAGCTGAACTGAATGGGGTAAATCCGGTTGAATCGGCTTCGATCGACTCATTAACCGTTGATTGAGAAGGCTGAGACGAGGCATCAAACGGAACAAAACCAGTGAGATCCGTCTGGGTATTTGATGAGTCTGATGAAACAGAATAATTTGGTTCAGCTACCCGGTCACTTTCCCCAATTCCGACATCGGCTGTGTCTAAGTTTAAGCCAGGAATTTGCGGATACCGCTTCGCTAAATTCGCTAGCGTTCGCGCCGCCCATTCTTTTACCTGGGGAGTATCGCTTTGGTAGAGAGACTGGCACAAAGCAGCAGCCTGCTGCGGGTTCCCATTACGGGTATAGGCAACCACTAAACCCATTTGCGCTTTGATCCCCAATGGATGATTGGGAGGCACCGGGGTCGTTTCAGAAGCGCGATCGCGCGCGGATAATCTCCCTGTTTGAGGGCTGTTAGACCGGCTTCTGCATCGGCTAAAATTTTGGAGTTGGCGGTAGATGACGAATCAGGAAGAGGCATAGGGGTAGATCTCCTCTTAAAGCCTCTCTAGGATAACTTCATAAAGAGGCAGGTTCTCTCCCAGAAATTACGGGGGCGATCGCATTTAGTTTTAACTCCGGATGGTCCGCCTGCATCTGATTCAGGTTCCATTCGTTACGAAATAGCAACACTGGCCGATTCCAGCTATCCTTCACGGTCACTGTATTGAACAGCCGACCGACTTTTTCCAGTGCTTCCCAGCCATCTTCTACCCAGCGAGCAACGCTGTAGGGCAATATATCAAGCTGCGTTTCAACTCCATATTCACTTTGTAGCCGGAACTGAACGACCTCAAACTGAAGCTGTCCAACGGCTGCCAGAATTGGATCACGGCGAGACTCGTCTGCGGAATACATAATTTGCACTGCGCCTTCCTCTTGCAGTTCTGAAACGCCCTTACGGAACTGCTTGAATTTGGAAGGGTTGGGGTTTTTAGATAAGCGAAGAGTTCTGGTGAGAAGTAGGGAATGCCTTCGTACTCAAGCTTCTGACCGACGTAGATGGTGTCACCGATCGCAAACACTCCCGGATTGTTGAGGCCAATTACGTCTCCTGGGTAGGCTTCTTCAATCACCTCCCGATCCTGGGCAAATAGCTTTTGGGGACGGGATAGCCGCACAATCTTACCGGTACGGGCGTGATTCACGGTCATATCTTTTTCAAATTTGCCAGAGCAAATTCTAACGAACGCCACCGATCGCGATGTTTTGGGTCCATGTTGGCTTGCAGCTTAAATACAAAGGCTGAAAATTCCGGATAGGTTGGCGAAATTTCCCCTGACTGCTGACATGGGGTCCGGGCTTAAGGGCGTAATCTAAAAACGCATTGAGAAATAGCTCTACGCCAAAGTTGGTCATAGCGCTACCAAAGAAAACAGGCGTCATTTTGCCGTGATGGACCTGTTCCAAGTCAAGCTCTGGACCCAACTCCTCCAGCACTTCCAGGTCATCCTTGAACTGGTAGAAAAGCTCCTGCTCTAGCAGATCCTCAATCCGTGGATCACCCAGATCAACAATGGTATCGATCGCCTCCCGCTGACCGTGAGCGCTCCGCTCAAACAGGTGTACCTGACGTGAACGACGATCAAAGACTCCCTTGAAGCGATCCCCCATGCCGATCGGCCAGTTGACCGCATAGGTTTGCAAGCCCAATTCCTGCTCAATCTCGTCCAGTAACTCCAGAGGCTCCCGTCCGGGACGGTCCAGCTTGTTCACAAAGGTAAAATTGGCAAACCCCGCATCCGACAAACTTCAAACAGTTTGCGCGTCTGCGGTTCCAACCCTTTCGCAGCATCGATCAGCATCACCGCGTTATCTGCCGCTGCCAACGTCCGGTAGGTATCTTCACTGAAGTCCTGGTGTCCAGGAGTATCCAGCAGGTTAATCTGACAGTTCTGGTACCCAAACTGCAAAACGGTGGAGGTAATGGAAATTCCCCGCTGTTGCTCCATCTCCATCCAGTCGGAAGTGGCATGGCGCTGTGCCCGCCGCGCCTTGACCGCACCCGCTTGATGAATCGCACCTCCATACAGCAGCAGTTTTTCGGTCAGGGTGGTTTTCCCGCGTCGGGGTGAGAGATGATGGCGAAATTGCGCCGATGCTCAACCGCTATTTGGAGTTCAGTTTGGAGTTCAGTGGACATGCATTTACCTGGCGGGAAGCCGTAAGGGGAAGGTCGTTTCAGCACTTTAACGGGTTTCAGCACTTTAAAGATAGTAACAACTGCAAGAACGCTAAGAATAGAATAGTCATGATTAGGCCCGTTGAATTTGCAGCACTAAACAGGCAGGTTTTGACTATGTACGACCCCGACAAGCGCACTCAGACGACGCTGTAGTGCTTACCGTAGACGACAGAACCTCCACGCCAAGTGTGTACAAGGATTACAACGAGTATTGGAGGTGCAACGACTGATCCATAATTGGGTTCGTCCGCACTGGGGCCTAGTCAAAGGCACCACTCCAGCAATGGCAATGGGGTTTTGCGATCGTCCGTTATCGATACATGAACTCCTGACTCAAAGAGGTTTTATTGCTTTCCTCCCTTAGAAGACCAGTGCCGAGGAGTCGATAAGCTAGCGGTTTATCAGGGACTGGGTGTTCCCGAAGTGCTGATTTGGGAAAATAGCGAACTGACTCTCTACGACTTGCGGGGAGAAACTTACCAGAAAGTTGACCAAAGCGAGTTCTTCCCTAGTCTGGATCTGCAACTGCTGGCGGAGTACGTTCGACCGCAGGATCAGCCGCAGGCAGCCAAAGAATTCCTTCAGGCGATTCGTTCAAGGCGTTGAGATATTCAGAACTTTCGTCAGGAATGCCCAACGATCGCTGGCTTCCTCAATTTGCTTTTTCGTTGGTTTTCCGGCACCGTGACCTGCTTTAGTTTCGATGCGAATCAGAATGGGTGCAGGTCCTTTTGAGCCACTTGTAGGGCCGCCGCAAACTTAAAGCTGTGGGCGGGAACCACGCGATCGTCATGGTCAGCGGTTGTGATCAGGGTTGCGGGGTAGGCAGTGCCGGGTTTTATGTTGTGCAGAGGAGAGTATGCATAAAGGGCTTTGAACTCTTCTGGGTCCTCCGGTGAACCGTATTCAGCCGTCCACGCCCAACCGATCGTGAACTTATTGAACCGCAGCATATCCATTACCCCAACCGCCGGTAAAGCCGCACCAAACAATTCTGGACGCTGAGTCATGCAGGCACCGACCAGCAAACCGCCATTACTACCGCCAGAAATTGCCAGTTTTGGTGTTGATGTGTAGTGATTGGCAATTAGCCATTCCGCTGCGGCAATGAAATCATCAAACACATTCTGCTTCTTCAGCTTCATGCCTGCTTGGTGCCAGTCTTCGCCATACTCGCCACCGCCGCGCAGGTTTGGCACCGCGTAGACTCCGCCCATTTCCAACCAGATCAGCAGGCTAACAGAAAAGCCAGGCGTTAACGACGCATTAAACCCACCGTAGCCGTAGAGGAGAGTGGGATTGTTCCCATCCAATTTCAGCCCCTTCTTGTGAACAATGAACATGGGAACGCGGGTTCCGTCCTTGCTCTTGTAAAAAACCTGCTGAGTCTCATAGTCTTTCGAGCTAAAGTCTACTTGGGGTTGGCGAAAAACGGTGCTCTCGCCCGTTACCATGTCGTAGCGGTAGATGGTGGGGGGTCGTGAAACTGGTGAAGCTGTAAAAGGTTTCAGTATCCCATCGCTTGCCACCAAAACCGCTCACGGAACCAATTCCTGGCAGAGCCACGTCGCGAACAAATTTGCCTTTCAAATCAAAGATTTTTACCTGGTTGTAGGCATCTTTCATGTACGTGGCGACGAATTGATGATTCAGGACCCCAATTCCTTCCAGGGTTTCGTCGGTTTGGGGAATAATTTCTTTCCAGTTCGCCCGATCGAGCTGGGTAACATCGATCTCAATGACCCGTCCTTTAGGTGCATCAAGATTAGTGCGGAACCAGAAACGATCGCCCTCATTATCAATAAAGCTGTACTCTGCCTCAAACGTGCTGATCAGCTCAACTACTGGATTATTCTGACTCGACAGATCTTTGTAGAAAACGAGATTGCGCGTGTCGGTACCCAGCCAAACGGAAACAATCAGATAACGACCATCTTCTGTGACGCCACCGCTAAATCCCCAATCTTTTGGTCGGGCCGTTCATAAATCAGAATGTCCTCCGACTGGGGTGTTCCGAGGCGATGGTAGAACAGCTTTTGAAAATAGTTGGTTTCTTCTAGTCTGGTCTTTTCATTCGGCGCATCGTAGCGAGAATAGAAAAATCCTTTACTGTCATGAGTCCAAGACGCACCAGAGAATTTAACCCACTGCACTCGATCGCTGAGGTCTTCGCCAGTTTCCACATTCCTTACTTTCCATTCCTGCCAGTCCGAGCCAGATGTAGAAAGGCCATAGGCTGCCAACTTGCCATCTTCGCTAATTGCCAGTCCAGAAAGGGCGATCGTGCCATCTGCCGAAAGGGTATTTGGGTCTAACAATACCGTCGGTTCATCATTCAGCGTCTTCAGGGTGTAAAGAACGCTTTGGTTCTGCAACCCATCGTTTTTGAAATAAAAGTAGCGCTCGGTAGAAGCCTTTTAGGATCGTCTCCCTCCTTGAAGGGAATGCCGTATTTTTCATAGTTCCATAGCTTCGTCAAACGCTCCCGAATAGATAAACGGGTGGAAATGCCATCCAAGTAACCAAACGTCACTTTGTTCTGGGCTTCAATCCAGGCTTTTGTATCTGGTGAGTCAGGGTTCTCTAACCAACGGTAAGGATCGGCAACTTTTACACCGTGATAGTCGTCAACCTGATTCACTTGATGACTCTTAGGGTAGGCAAGTGGTTGGTTAGCAGTCATGGCAAAGGACCAAAGGTAACACTGTCCATAGTGGCAGAAGAGTACCAGCAATGCACTGACAACGGATAGAAAAATCGGTTCCTCATTCAACAGCGATGATTCTCAATTCCTTACTGGCAGAAATATTAAGATGTGTAAACGTCATCCATCCAGTACCCCTTGACCAACGTACTCCAAGAAGATGACACCTCTGTTGCATGGTTGAAAAGCAGGGGTCGTTAACGGTAATCCTAATGTTCCTGCAAATTTGTAGGGTTGACCTCTACGTCAATCTATGTTTCTAATTTCTTTGAAAACTTAATGTTTTTTAACAAAGAAGTAAAAGCATCCATCGTTTCGTGTTGTTTCACAGCGGCAGGTTCTCGTGATTACTAAGCAGGGTCAAGTTCAACGCATCAAGCCTTTTCTAACAGAATCACAGCGGCGTTCCCAACGAAACTTACTGAGAATAATCGGATTAACAGCATTTTTAGTCGCAATCGGGATTTTTGGATTTCAAATTCTGAGCAAGCCGACCTGTTTTTTGAATGGCTTAGTCTGTTTCAACAACAAGCAGCAGAGAATCTTAAAGCACCCGATGAGCGGTCGGTCTGGCTACTGGCATTGGGATTGCTGCTAAGTACGCAGATTATTATTCGCATATCACCCCAACCCAAGTATTGGTCGCGGTTTCTCATTATCACCGTTCTTCTAGTCTTGACTGCCCGATACTTGCTATGGCGATCGGTAGCGACTCTGAATTTGTCAACTCCCTTGGATGGAGCATTTAGCCTCGGGTTGTACGTCATTGAAATACTGGCCACTAGTAACGCTGCAATCCGGCTTTTTCTGATGCTGCGTGAGAAAGATCGGCATCACGAAGCGGAACTTTATTCCGTGTCTGTTGAAAATGGAAGCTTCTTGCCATCGGTTGATATTTTCATCCCAACCTACAGTGAACCTCCCGTTGTCCTTCGACGAACGATCGTGGGTTGTCAAGCAATAAACTATTCTCGAAAAAACGTATATTTGCTTGATGATGGAAAACGGCCAGAAATTAAAGCGTTAGCCACAGAACTGGGATGTTATTACGTCACCCGACCTGACAATCGCCATGCCAAAGCAGGAAACTTGAACCACGCGATCGACAAGACCAACGGTGATTTGATTGTGGTTTTGATGCTGATTTTGTACCCACGCGCAACTTTCTAACTCGAACCGTTGGTTTCTTCCAGAACAAAACGATCGGCCTGGTGCAAACCCACCAATGCTTTTACAATGCAGATTCCTTCGCCCGAAACTTGGGTTTGGATAAGGAAATGCCCCATGAAAATGAAGCATTCGGTCGCCACTATCTCCTAATTCGAGATGGTTCAAACAGTTCCCTTTGCTACGGTAGTTCTTTTGTGATGCGCCGCAGTGCTTTGCAAGATGTAGGCGGCTTTGTCACCCACAGCGTATCTGAAGACCTTTTCACAGGGATTCAGCTAGCAGCCAAAGGGCACCAGGTGATTTATCTGAACGAGAACTTAAGTGCAGGTTTGGTGCCAGAAGATATGCCGTCGCAGGTGATTCAGCGCCAACGCTGGGCAAGGGGCAGCATGCAAGCATTTTTCTCAAGGAAAACCCGTTGACGATTCCAGGGTTTAATTTGCGGCAACGGTTAGCCTACTTTGAGGGATTTTCCAGTGGTTCAACAGTCCCTTTCGAATTGGGTTTTTAGCAGTTCCGATCGTGGCTAGTTTTTTCGGAATTGTGCCTTTCTCCACGACCATCCTTGACTGGGCATACTTCTTTTGCCTCTTTATCTCATCCAGATTTCTACCTTTGCCTGGTTAAATCATCGTGCCAGTTCTGCGATCGTTGCTGATGTTTATTCAGTCATGAATTGTTTTCCCGTTTCGGCTACCGTTCTGCAAACCCTGGTTAGACCCTTTTCCAAAGGATTTCGAGTCACTCCTAAAGGAACAATCAACACCAAAGTCACCTTCCATTGGAATCTGGCAATGCCATTGATTATCCTGCTAATTTTGACTGGGTGTAGTTTAATCTGGCAGGCGATTATTCTGGCATTTCATATTAGACCTTTGCAAAATCCGGCAGCGGAGGACTTCTTCAAACTGGGCTTGATTTGGGGAAGTTACAACATGCTTATTTTAGGAGCCGCTATTCTAAGCTATGTTGATATTCCCAAACCCAACCTTTACGAGTGGTTTGAGCGGAGACGGCCTGTTCAGTTGAAGGTGGCAGATCAGGTCATCAACGGAGTTACAACCCGCCTGTCTGAAGTGGGTGCCGAGATAAAACTTTTTGACTCAGAAATGCCAGCCTTTCTAGAGGAGGACCAACTAATAAAGCTCTACATTTTTGACGATTCGGGAGAGAAACTGGCCGTTTCAGCCACAATAACCGATACCTACCGTCACTCCAAGCTTCCGAGACTCAAGCTTGCCTTTGAACAGGTAACTTCTGAGCAGCACCGTCAGTTAATTGAATGGTTATTCTGTAAATCCGGTCAGTGGTCGCGTCAAGCCGCACCGGGAGAGCTTCGAACCGCGTGGCTATTAATTCGGGCACTGATTCGGCCCCGTTTCCTCTCAAAGCATGCAAATGTGGCTACAGACGTAGCGTTTGCCGATGGGCAAGTACATCTTCGGGCTTAACCTGGGCAATGGCTTCGTCGAGTGGCAGCACGCGAACGCAACGTTTGAATACGTTCGCCTGATAAACTCGACGATTTGTCATATCTACCCCTGTCAGCCAACCGCTTTTAGGGTGATACGCCCCCGTGTCGATATCAAGCCAACCACAGCCCTGAGCTAGTTCGCCAGGAGCAATTTTGGGCAAGGTAAACGTAATGGTATGTCCGGTGATAATTAGCTTGTCAGGAAAATAGGGCTTTGTCATGCTGTGAAACTCATCCCGAATCCAGCAAAATTCTTGGGTGGACTGTTGCTCAAGGGGTAGTCTGGGATGTACACCCGCATGAACTAACCAGAGGTCGCCCAGATCCAAATACATTGGCAAGCTCTTGAACCACTCGACGTGCTCCAGCAGAATTCCAGCATCCCCATAGCTGGTAACCGTTGCTTTCCCGCCACTATAGAGCCATGCCTGCAAAGCGGGGAGTAGGACCGCACACCTGGTATTGCTTCAAGCATTAGCTGTTCATGGTTTCCCAGGAGGCAGGGATAGGAGCTTTGTTTAACGAAGTTGACGACATGGGCGCTATCCGGACCTCGATCGATCAAGTCCCCTAGAAAGTAAACCTGGTCGCCTGCGCCAGGTGAAATCGCCTCCATGAGAGTCATTAATCCTTCGTAGTGACCGTGAACATCGCCAATGATAATACGACGATGGTTAGCTTCACTCATGCGATCGCCTTCTATCTGTTCTTATAAAACTTAACACCAACCAAATGGCTGATTTGTAATACTTTCAAGTTGAAGTGATGTGAATCACTAGGTCCATTATGCCCCGATTATTCTGGCTACTCCCAGTCGGGGTATTAAACATCACATTCTTGATTTTGAAGTTTATTAAGTCTTTATCGGCTAGTACTACGCCACGCATAATTTGATGGGTTGAAAACCTATCAAAACCTTTTAGATCAATTTCTTCAGGGTTCTTCAACCCTCAAAACCACTGGGGTGGACTACTAGAGCAAACTTAGGGCTTTTATTGTCCCAACGCTCTCAGAAGACGCTGTAGGTCCGTTAGAAAGCCACGCTTAGGTGCTTTTTGAGGATCGACTGACTGTTTCAAAATGGCGTCCAGCCTTTCCGAATCCGGTTTCTGCAATTCCTCCGAAATCAACTCATAGGAGTCTTCGTCCTTTTCTAACCAGACCTGCCAGGGAGATGGATAGCAGCGCAAAATCACAACTGAACCCAAAGGACGCAGGTAATAACAGGGTTCAAAGGTTTCCAGGAAGCGTTTGCGAATGCTTCGGGCCGCGAAACCGATGCCGACAGTGCCGACATCCTCCAGGCGGGGATTGAGCAGCACTGAGGGGCGTTCTCCAGCCGCATTACAAACTTGCTCAACGGGCGCTATTTCAACCGAGGAGGGAGCAACAAACAAAAATGCCCGATCTTGCGGCTCAGCCAGTTCTTCAACAGAGGTGGTTTGTCGTGAGCCTGCCACATCTAGACTGCCAAGCTTGCAGGGAACATCGCCCCAGTCTCGTTTTGCCAGCGCTGCTGCCCCCGCATCTGTGAAAAATACCTTGAGGCCACTTCCCAAATCCGCAAAAACGGGAAGGTACTGGAGCGCGATCGGCATTGGCTTCAGCTCCGGCAACAGTAACTCTACCTGTAACCGACTGTAGCCAGCAGCAATTGCCGCCTGGGTCGCGTGCTGCGCCTGGACGATCGCCTCATCCATCGTTTTGGGAAGTTCAGCCATGCGTTCGCACCTAACTCTCTCAAGACTTACGCAAAGGGGTATTGGGGCAATCAGATGATGGGTAATCGGTCGTCGGTAATTGTGGTTCAAACTCATCGCCCATTACCCATTACCTGCCCGACTTCTATCTCTAAAGCGTAAGCGATTGGGCGTTGTTTTCAATTAGATTTGCCAGATCCTTTAGAAAAGCAGCGGCATGGGCACCGTAGATAACTCGGTGATCACAGGTGAGGTTGACCTGCATCTGGCGTTTAACACCCAACATGCCATCGTCTGTAGCAACAACGGTCGGAAGGGATGCACCAACGGCCAGAATTGCGCCTGTACCAGGTGGCAGAATGGCATCGAAGCGATCGACCCCAAACATGCCAAGGTTTGAAAGCGTAAATGTGCCAGAGTTGTATTCTTCAGGCTGGAGTTGTTTGGCTCTTGCCCGATCTACCAAATCTTTCCAGGCGCGAGACAGGGAATAGATATCCACCTGGTCTGCTTTCTGCAAAACGGAGTAATCAGGCCGCCATCTTCCATGGCGACAGCGACAGCCACATTAATGGAGGCCGGGTGGGAGATGCTCTGGTTCCCATAGCTGGCGTTCAGCAGAGGATGCTTTTGCAGCGTAACAGCAACAGCTTTCGCCAAAAGCGCTGTCATTGTCACGTCTTTCGATTTGATCTGCTTGTAGAGCTTATCCAGACCGTCGGTGGTAATGGTGTAGCCAACGTGGTAAGTGGGTACCTCCAGGCTGGCAACCATGTTTCGTACAACGGCGTTTTGGAGTGTGGTTAGGGGGACCTGCTGGCCTGCAACGGCTGCGCTCGCCGCTGGGACTGCTGGGGTAGCAGGTTTGGCTGCTGGAACGGGGGTAGGGGCAGGGGTTGCTGGAGCAACTGGCGTTTTGCGGCAGGTTTAGCAACATTGGCTGCGGCCTCAATATCTTCTGCGATAATCCGCCCGTGAGGGCCGCTTCCTTTGACAGTGGCCAAGTCAACTTTGAGGTCTTTCGCCAACTTGCGGGCACGGGGAGACGCCACCATTCGACCATTTCCACCAGATGCACCACCATTTTGAGCTGCTTCTGCTGGGGCTGAAACGGCTGTTGAACTGGCGGCTGCGGCTGCGGCAGTGGTGGATACATCAGTGCTTGCTGCTGGCGCGGAGGTGCCTTTGATTGGGATTGTTGCTGAGCCGCTTCAAGTTCAGCTTCAGTTTCCGCAATCAGAGCGATCGCTTCACCCACAGGAGCCGTCTCACCAGCAGGAACAATAATTGCTCCCAGGTAGCCTTCGTAGAACGACTCCACATCCATATCTGCCTTGTCAGACTCAACCACAACAACGGTTTCGCCCTTTTCTACCTTGTCACCTTGCGACTTAACCCAAGAGACAATCTTTCCCTCGGTCATGGTGGAACTGAGCGCTGGCATAAATACTTCGTAAATCATGAAGTCGATTCCAAGTCGAGAATGTACATCAAAGAGTCAGATATAAGCGTTCCATACAGTCAGCAGACTAACAGAAGTACTTTCTGGTGGAGGTGCCACAACTACAGATTGATTTGCCCACGAACGGCGATCGCAAATGCAGAGGACCAGTCAGATTCTATCGAATTGAAGCAAAAATTCTTTGCCTAAAGTGTGCCCCGAATATCTTCAACGATGCCGTCGCGAAGGAGAATTTCAACCTGCATCTTTTCGATCAGATTCTCTCCCCGCTCTACTCGAAAGATACTATCAATTTGCCCCTGTTGCACTTCCTGATCGAGTTCCAACATCTGAACTTGTTGAAGCTGCTGCAAGACTTGATTCTTTTGCTCCAGAAATTCGCTTTTCTTTTGGTTTACCTGGATCTGGATATTTTCAATTTGCTGCTTTACTTCGGGACCAAGCGGCTTTAAGCTTTGCTTTTCGATTTCAGCAATCATCCGCTGTCCCTGCATCTCTAACTGCTGGAGCTGGTTATCGAGCTGATTAATCTGAGCCTGTAGCTGTTGTTGGGCTTCTTCCTTCCATCGTGGAGTGACGATCGCCTTGATATTGACGGCTCGTCTCAGAAGCAAATGAGATTGGGAAACATCCATAACCGTTTTGCCTAGAAAAGAGTGTGAGGACCATAAAATACACTTTCACTGGAAAACGCCCACAAACAGCTTCACAGGTGCCGTTAGTTGGGCGCACACTTCCAATAACCAGTGCAACCTACATCAATATCAACGTATTGATGCTAAACAAACATCTCGTTAATCATACCCTGGTAGCGCTCCATCACAATATTGCGACGGATCTTTAAAGTTTGTGTCAGCAATCCATTTTCAACCGTAAAGGGTTCCAGAAGTAACCGGAAAGGACCGATTCGATCGTCGATCCGGTAGCCAGGACGATTCTGGACCTCGCGGTTGAGTTCCTGCCGAATCAAGTCCTGAACAGGTTTTCTATCTAAAGAAAGCTTATCCCCTCTCCTAGTTCTAGTCCTTGCTCCACTGCCCACTTCTGGAGCGCTTCTATGTTGGGGACAATCAACGCCCCCAGAGATTTCTGATCCTGACCAACCAGCATAATTTGATCGATGTAAGGACTCCGCAGGCAAGCATCTTCGATCGGTTGTGGTTCGATGTTTTCGCCGTTTGTCAGAACGATCGTGTCTTTAGCCCGTCCGGTCAAGACCAGATCATTTTCGCGTGTCACCCAACCAATGTCGCCACTGTCAAACCAACCGTCGGGATCGATCGCTTTTGTAGTGGCCTCCGGGTTCTGGTAATAGCCCTTCATCACCTGAGGACCCCGAATTAACACGACTCCCTTTTCTCCCTGAGCTAAGGATTTGCGGGTTTGCGGGTCCACAATGCGAATTTCGGTACCCGGAATGGGTTGACCCGATGAGCCACGCAAATTGTGCCAGGGTCGGCGAGCATTCGTTACGGGCGACGTTTCGGTCAGACCGTAGCCCACCAGCACATCGATGCCGACAATCTCAAAAAAGTCATCCAGGTGTTTCGCCAGGAGCCACCCCACTAATGGCTTGCTTGAATTCACCGCCCGTTACCGTATCCCGAACGGTCTTGTAGACAATTTTTTCTCCCAACGCATGTAACGGATAGAGGAAAGCGGCGCGGGTCTGGGCTAAAAGGCGATCGCTCAGGGGTGGATTTTGGTTCAGCAAGTCCATATTCTGTGCAAGGCGATTTGCCTCGATATACTGCTGGCTTATACCCAGAAAAAATCGAATCAGCTTTTGCTTGTTGGCAGGTTGCTCCCGAAACTGTTTTTGAACGCCTTCGTAGACTGATTCCCAAATACGGGGAACGCTGACCATGTAATTCGGTTTGAATTGTTTCAAATCCCGCTTGATGGTGCGAATGCTGGTGTAAATCTGGGTGCAGCCCTGGGACAGCAAAAAGTACTCAATGCTGCGTTCGTAGGAGTGCCAGGTGGGCAGAATGCTGAGAACACGGGTTTCTTCATAGGGCTTTTTGCGGATACCGATCGCGGCTGCACAACGGACCCTAACGTGGTGACTTGATGCAGCAGATTGCCATGACTCAACATCACGCCCTTCGGCTTACCCGTTGTACCAGAGGTATAGATCAGCGTCGCTAAAGTATCATGGTTTTGGCTGACGGGCTGAAGCGAATGATTGACAGCCAGATCCATCACCTGAGTAAAGTTCAAAATCTTTAAGCCCAACTCTTCAGTCGGCGACTCGTCCGACAGAAGGATGACGAATCGCAGGGGCAAACCATCCAGATAGTCTCGCAGTTTCTTCAGTGTTGCCCATTTCTCGACGATGAGTCCGGTAGAACCGCTGTTCTCTAGAATGAACAGCAATTCGTCCCGTTCCGACTGGGAACTGCGCACCGCATTAGCAGCTCCGGCTGTCATTATGCCCTGATCGGCAATGAACCAGCGGGGGCTGTTGTCGGAGAATAATGAAATACGATCGCTCGCTTGAACCCCTAATACCTGAAGTCCTCCAGCAAACTGCTGGATCTGCTGATAAAGCTGAGCGTAAGTTAGTTTAACTTCTGGCTTGGAATGGGGGTCATAGAGCGCGGTCACTTGACCGTAGCGTTGAGCCGTTATTGCCCAAATCGCAGGTACGGACTGCACATCGCTGTAGTCTGCGAGAAGACCGAGATTCTGACGTTCTCGCTCTGACATGGAGTAGGCACTGGCACGGCTCATTTCGAACACTCCTGGAACTCAAAACGTATTCCTGTAGCTTAAACAACAACGATCGTCCTAATTCAACCCTACCGCTTTGCAAGTAGAGCAGATTTTCACTGAGGACAGAATTCAATCTGCCCGAGTGGTGGGGTTAGTTAACTCTCCGCATCTACGTTGCGAACCTTTTCTGGCATTATTCTCCAACTAAAGTTTGCATTATACCTCCCTACCTGACCAGTATCAGGTTGCACGAACCCGTCACAGTTCGTTAGGCTTTTTCTGGATTTTTATTAATTTGGGGATGCAGTAACTATGCCTAAAGCAACCTGGAACGGTGCCGTCCTTGCCGAAAGCGATAACTGTGAAGTCGTCGAAGGAAACCAATACTTCCCTCCTGATGCCATCAATAAGCAGTATTTCAAGGAGAGCAGTACCCACACCACCTGCCCCTGGAAAGGCGTTGCTAGCTACTACACGATCGAAGTAGACGGACAAGCCAATAAGGATGCAGCCTGGTACTACCCAGAACCTAAAGACGCCGCCAAAAATATCACGGGCTATATTGCCTTCTGGAAAGGCGTAAAGGTTGAAGTTTAAGTGGAAGAAGCCACAGCTTCTTTTGCCTGGCTTTGAAGCAGTAGTCCGTACTCCAGTCCTTCCACAACTGCTTGGTAAGATGCTTCCAGAATGTTGCTGGAGACGCCTACAGTCATCCAGCGCTGATGTCCGTTGCTGAATTCAATCAAAACACGGGTCTTTGCAGAGGTTCCGGCGGTGCTGTCCAGAATGCGGACCTTGTAATCAACCAAGTGAAAGGTTTTGATTTCAGGGTAAACGTTGACTAACGCTTTTCTCAGAGCCGCATCCAGAGCGGCAACAGGACCATTTCCCTCTGCCGCTTCCAAAATATCTGTGCCATCAACGCTGACCTTAATTGTTGCTAAGGACATAGTACGGACTTTTTCTGCTTCGGGAACCATGTCGTAGTGGACCTGAAAGCCTTTAATTTGAAACGGTCGCTGCCGTTGCCCTAGTGCCTCGCGCATGAGCAACTCAAAACTGGCTTCAGCCGCTTCAAACTGATATCCTTCACTCTCCAAACTTTTAAGATGTTGCAGAATCTGACGGCAGGTAGGGTCTTGCTTATCCAACTCGATGCCAAAGCTGCGGGCTTTTGCCAGAATGTTGCTAAGTCCTGATTGGTCTGAGATAACAATACGGCGACGATTTCCAATCTGCTCTGGTTTGATGTGCTCGTAGGTGAGGGGATTACGCTCAACCGCACTGACATGAATCCCTCCTTTATGGGCAAAGGCAGAAAGCCCGACGAAGGGAGCATGGTCATCGGGTGCAAGGTTCACCACCTCACTGACAAACCGACTGGTTTCGGTCAGCATTGCCAGTTGCTCAGACGCTATGCAGGAGAACCCAAGCTTTGTTTGCAAGTTAGGAATTACAGAACAAAGATTTGCATTTCCGCAACGTTCCCCATAGCCATTAATGGTTCCCTGCACCATTCGAACTCCTTGCAAAACGGCAGCCAGAGCATTGGCAACGGCGGTATCGGAATCGTTGTGAGTGTGAATGCCGAGTTGGGGGAAAGGGAGGGATGGGGGATGAGGGATAAGGGATGAGGGAGTTGGAGAATTTTGAATTTTGAATTTTGAATTTTGAATTAATTCCGTCCCCTGATCCCTGATTCGTGCCTCCTCTAACACAGGAAAATCAAAGGCTTGAATCACTTCATGAACGATTTGGCTGATTTCGTGGGGGAGGGTGCCTCCGTTTGTGTCGCAGAAGACGAGCCATTCTGCACCCGCCGCGATCGCCACCCGCAACGTCTCCAGGGCATAGCCGCGATTCCGCTTGTAGCCGTCAAACCAGTGTTCCGCATCGTAAATTACCCGACGCCCCTGAGCACGCAGGTACTCGATCGTGTCGCGGATCATCGCCAGGTTTTCATCCAGGGTTGTTTTCAGTCCTTCCGTAACGTGAAGATCCCAGGATTTGCCAAATGTAGTTACCCACCGAGTTCCAGCAGCCAGAATGGGCTGCAGCATTGTGTCCTCGGAAGCTAAGACCCCGGGCCTGCGCGTAGAACAGAACGCCACCAGTTCCGCCTGGGATAGAGGCTCCTCCTGAAGTTGCCAAAAGAACTGAACATCTTTAGGATTTGCCCCAGGCCAACCGCCTTCAATAAACGGAATACCTAACTTGTCAAGTTGTCGAGCAATGCGAAGTTTATCTTCGATCGAAAGAGATAAGCCTTCTCTCTGAGAACCATCGCGTAGCGTCGTGTCGTAAATCCAAATCTGGCGAGAGGGGTCTAAAGTCATGGAGGCTAGGGAACCAGAAGGTTAGCGTTGAAAAAGTTGAGAAGAACGGAAAAGGAAGTAGAAGTTCGTGCTACAAAGTCCTATTCTAGAAAACTACTTGTGTCTATCGAAAAATATTGCAATTCCTGTAAGAATTCGCTGTGCTAACGTTACAACTGTTTGCACAACAAAATTACAGAGATTCGTCAAATCATTTGATAGAAGTTTGTCAGAATAAAGCTAGCTTCTGGTTTCACAACTCTTGTTTCACTCAAATCTTTTCTTCCAGCCCAATTCGAGTTCACTCCCAAGTTGGGTTCACTTTCAGGTAATAGCTTATGAGCCGATTGGTTATTGCAGTTCTGATTCTAATTGCAGTGCTGCTGGGTTTAAGAATCATTAGTTCACCCTTTTTTCAACAAAATATTTTGAATCGGATGGGTGGATCAAACCAAACCCAAACAACGGGTTTCAATACCACTATTCCCGCCGACCTTACCTCTAGTACTCCATCGCAACCCAGTACGACCCAACCCCTTAACCCTCAGCCAAACAGCGGGGGAACAACAGACGGGGAAACAACCAACAACGGGGGAACAACAGGCAACAGTGGAACCACCAGCAATGGCAATACCACCAGCAATGGCAATACCACCAGCAATGGAACGTCGTCGGCTCAATCGCAGCCGCTTCGGCCTATTCCAGGTGGCTGGTGAACAGGCATTATGATAAGATTTCTGACTCTAAGGATAGGACATGCAAACACTTGATAGAGCGTTGGGGCAATCCCTCGACGATACGTTGACGATCGCCGGACGTACCTTCCAGTCGCGCCTCATGACAGGAACGGGCAAATACCGGAATTTTGCTGAGATGCGGCAGAGCATTGCCGCCAGCGGTAGCCAGATTGTTACAGTCGCCGTCCGACGAGTGCAAATGAGTGCCCCTGGTCATGAAGGGCTTGCAGAAGCATTAGATTGGACTCGGCTCTGGATGCTCCCCAATACGGCGGGTTGCCAAACAGCCGACGAAGCGATCCGGTTGCCCGACTGGGGCGGGAAATGGCGAAACTGTTAGGGCAGGAAGACAATAACTTTGTCAAGTTAGAGGTTATTCCAGATTCCAAATACCTGCTGCCGGACCCGATCGGTACGTTGGAAGCGGCTGAGAAGCTCATCAAAGAAGGGTTTGCGGTGTTGCCCTACATTCATGCTGATCCGATTTTGGCAAAGCGACTGGAAGAAGCAGGCTGTGTTACCGTGATGCCGCTTGGCTCACCTATTGGCTCTGGGCAGGGGCTGAAGAACGCTGCCAACATTCAAATCATCATCGATAACGCCAAAGTGCCTGTCGTTGTGGATGCGGGGATTGAGTGCCCAGTGAGGCATCCCAGGCGATGGAAATGGGGGCAGATGCGCTGCTGATCAATACCGCGATCGCTCAAGCACAGAATCCTGTTGGGATGGCACGCGCCATGAGTATGGCAGCAGAAGCGGGACGGCTTGCTTATAAAGCGGGGCGCATTCCTGTCAAAACCTATGCTGCGGCTAGTTCACCAACCACAGGCACCATTACCAGCTAATGGTACAAATGGCGCACAAATGATCCGTCAGGCCACACTGTAATCTAGCTAATAATCCCTAAGCTAAAAGAAATGCAGTGTTTTAAGCCTAAAAGGTCAGTTGCGATTGGGGTTTCCCACTAAGTACGCTGATGGCGGTCTTAAGCCTGATGCACCCATCGGTGCGCCATATATTTTTAGAAATTCATGAATACAAATAGTTTGACAGACTTCCATCGGGGTGGATGGTTGAAGTTGTTTCTGTGGAAGAGGGATTTCGGGTCATTTGTCACGCTCCAGATGGAAAAGAGCTGCGAGAGACAAAGCTTCAATCCCACCCCTACACCGCATGGAAAGTGGGTCTAGAACAGATTGACTATTTTTTGCTTGCGAAGCATTAAAAACATTCCTGCGGGATGCCTACGAAACAGGACATTTAGAATTTGAAGAGTGGCAATTGCTAAGCTGGTCCTTGGATCACTAGACTCAACGGATGCGTAGATCAGGCGTTAATCGCTGCATTTAACGACTCAGGAATCCTTACAGCTTAGACACCACCCAGCAATTGTTATGAGGAGTGATTGTCTACATGTGCCGATTACTAGGCTACTTGGGTCGTCCTGTTCAGCTCGATCGCCTGCTGAATAAGCCGGAGCATTCTCTGATCGTTCAGAGCTATCAACCACGTGAAATGACCGCTGGGTTGCTGAATGCAGATGGCTTCGGCATTGGTTGGTATCACGCCCAGCAATCGGTAGAGCCGTTCACCTACAAAAACACGGCACCCATCTGGAACGACATCAATCTGCCTAGCCTCAGCCGCTATGTGGAGTCTGGTTGCATTCTGGCAAATGTTCGTAGCGCAACACCTGGTTTGGCCGTCGATTTGAGCAATTGTCAGCCTTTTCAGCATCGTCTCATCTTAGGGATCCATAATGGCTTCATTGCCAACTTTCGTCAAACGCTTTACCGTCCAATTCGCGACCGTCTAAGTGATTTGGCCTACCAGTTGATCGTTGGCAACACCGACTCAGAGCATCTGTTTGCCCTGGTCATAAACGAGCTGGAGTTGTGCCCAGACATCTCTTTGGTTGAAGCCTTGCACAGAGGGCTGTTGGTGCTTAGCAAACTGGCAGGCGATATGCAGGTTAGCTTTTCTGCCAATGTGGTAATCAGCGATGGCCAGCAACTGGTCGCCTCTCGATTTGCCAATCGCTCTGCTACTCCGACCCTCTACTGGCTGCGCGACGATCCCCTCTTTCCTGAGGCAGTTTTAATTGCCTCTGAGCCACTGTTTGATGGTAAGTGGACCCTCTGCCCCGAACATAGCATTCTTACGGTTGACCATGACCTCGACATCCAAATTCAGCCAGTCTGAAACACCTCCCCAAACTCCAATCACGAGCCTATAGAACTTGAAGAGATGGGGAAACGGGGAGATGGGGAAGTAAGTGAACCGATAACTCACACTCAAAACTCAACATCTAGCCCTCAACTCAAGATTCAAACGTTAGAATCCAAAGATTCTTCTTCGACAACTGCATTACGAGAACAAATTCGTGAATGGATGCAGCAATGCCGTGAATCAACATTGGCGCTTTTTGAAGGGGTTGATCACGACACGTTTACCTGTCAAGCGCATCCAGACTTCAGCCCGATCGGCTGGCATTTAGGCCATATTGCTTATACGGAATCCCTCTGGCTTCTGGAGAAGAATGTTGGTCTGTCACCACAATTTCCGCCAAGTCGCCGCCTCTTTGCCGCCGATGGATTGCCCAAGTCGGAGCGTGTTCATCTCCCGACATTTAACGAAATTCGGTTGTACCTGAACAGCATTCGGGCAAATGTTTTTGACTATTTAGAGGTCGCGCCTGTAAAAGACCAGGAGCGGTTGTGGCGCTGGCTTCTACAACACGAAAGCCAGCATGTAGAGACGATCGCGCTGGTGCTGGAGTTGCAGAAGAAGCAGGGGGCACGGAGCAGAGGGCAGGGGGCAGGGGGCAGGGGGCAGAGAATTCAGAATTCAAAATTCAGGATTCAAAGTTCAAAATTCTCCGACTCCCCAATGGTGTGTATTCCTGCCGGGTATTTTGAGTGTGGTGATGATTCGATCGATGCCCTGGACAATGAACAACCGGTTCATCAGGTTTATCTGGAGACGTACTGGATCGATCGCTACCCAGTCACCTGCAAACAGTACCGAATTTTTATGGAAGCAGGAGGATACGAAAACTCGTGCTGGTGGTCGCCTGAAGGTTGGAAATGGCTTCAAGCAGCTCAAGTGATGCAGCCCCGCTATTGGAAAGCGGATTTCAGTTGGGATAATCACCCCGTTTGTGGAGTGAGCTGGTATGAATCAGATGCCTATGCTCGATTCATTGGTAAGCGCTTACCAACCGAGGCAGAGTGGGAAAAGGCAGCTAGTTGGAATCCGACTGCAAGTCATCGGCAACCATACCCCTGGGGCACAGAGGATCCAAATAGTGATTTGTGCAACTACGGCCATAGAGTAGGCCATACAACACCTGTTGATGCCCATTCAGCAGGTCAAAGCGCCTATGGTTGCGATGACATGTTGGGAAACGTTTGGGAGTGGACCGCTTCTTGGTTTCATGGCTACGATGGCTTTACTTCGTACCCTTATAGGGGCTACTCCCAGGTGTATTTCGACGGACAGCACCGAGTCCTTAGAGGTGGCAGTTGGGCAACGCGCCCCTGGGCACTGCGATGTGCTTTCCGTAACTGGTACCACCCCTATGTGCGAGAAATCTTTGCTGGCTTCCGATGCGCTGTTAGTGATGGGGGTGATAGCCCTACCACCTACCACCTATCCCCTGCCCCTGCCCATATCTAACGAAGCCGCACCGCGATCGTGTAGGAGGGGCGTTGTTTGGCCTCCGTTGAGATTTCACTATGCGAAAGTCGTGATCGATGTAGAGATGCTCAAGCTGGGGTGTCGCCCCAAGGGTTTTTTCAAATCGTTTTGCCGTTTTCGGATCCAGACTTTGCAGGTCAGAAGGTTCGAGCGTGTCAGTTACAGGTCCGGTGGACGATACTTTCGATTCGACTGTTTGGGTAAACCACTCTTCCGCTTTTCAATGGTTAGAGGAACAGCTCCAAACCTGAAGGATTGCTTGATGGCTACATTTTCGATGTACCAGCGATCGTCCTCAATTTGATACTTCTGCACAATCATGAAGTCATAAGCACCCAGAAATGACTGCAACTGTTTCAAAAGTGGTAGTTTGCTCCCCGGCGTGTAACGAGCTACATTTGCGTAATAGCCATCATCATGAAAGATTTGATAGGACTGGTCTCGTAGGCGACCCGGAATCGAGTCTTGGAATGGAATGGTTGACCAGATAGGTTTCCAAACGCCCTGCACAATGGCCACCTGCTCGCTAGCAACTGGAAATGGATTCCGTTGTTTTAACGCTTCAAAATTGGTTCTAACGTACCTTTGAAAAATTTTATCTTCTTGCTGAATGGAACACTGTCTTGATCCTGAGTCAGCGTCAGAAGTTCCTGTTTCAGTTTCTCTGTAGATTTCTGATGTAATTGGTCTACGTCAAGAACTTCAATTCCCATAACTCACCTTCCAAGAAGCTCCAAAGAGCTTGCAACAGTTCTTTATAAATCCATGTTAACCATTTTCCTTCTGCTGATGGGGAGACGGGGGATGGGAGATGAGGAGTTGGAGAATTATGAATTATGAATTAATTCCGACCCCTGACTCTCGATCTCTGACTCCCCACCTGTATAAGAACCGCTATATAGTTCAAGATAGGCAATGAGGGTGATTCAGCGATGCGGTGTTCGGTTTCAAGTGGTTCTGGGCAAGTGCTGGCGAATGGGCAACTGTTCATTCAGGAAGATGACGAAGGAGACCTGCGGCTTAGCTTTCGAACCGATCGGGGCAGACTCATTGAAGGCGGCAAGATTGATGCAGACGGCAACCTGATGAATGCCAGTAAAGACTTGTTTCGTCAATTTTTTCTAACGTGGGGCGTCATGGGAATCACGTTGACTGCGAAAGCTGATGAGCATTCCTGAACGAGAACAATCCAAATAAAACCAATCGTCCCCAGGGACCAGGTGGCAGGCAAAGTACATTTGTACTATAATTAGTACATTACGGATTCAATTTCCTGACCATTTTTGTTCTTGAGCAACGACACATCTTGAGCAATGACAAAACATTACATTCTCAGCCTTGACCCACAGGCCAAGTACGAATGGGACCGTCGTACCCTGCGCGATCCTATTACTGCCGCCCATCCTGCCCTGGCTGACCTGGTAGCCGAAGCGATCGGACAGGAACCTGGTTCCTACCTGATTTCGGTCAACATTGAGGTCAAAGTTTTGGAAAAAGTCCCTGTTGAGTCGGTCGATCGCGTCACTCCAGGTCTCGTTGAGGTTCCCAGTAACGTTCAGCGGCCTCAACTGGCAGAACTGGTGGCGTAACGGCTGTCAAGTTTGACGGCTAAATGGGGTTATACAGTTATCTCTCGAGGGAGTGAAACCCTTCAAAAGTTTTTGACAGGACAGGATGTTGGCTGCTCAACTCGAGACGCTAACTTCAGGTGTTGTAACCGTCGCCAATAAAGTTAGGACATTTTATAAGGCTGAAACCCTTATTACCCGCTGTTCCTTTGCTGACGCCTGATACCTGACTCCTGGCACCTGCTATAGATTGTTTGCTTTAAATTCACTTGACCCTACCAGTTCTTAAGGATAAGTTCCATGAAACTTAGTCTTAGTCAGTATCCTGGTGCGATCGCCCAGGCTGCACAAGCCGCAAATGACGTTGAGCATCGGCTTGCTGAAGCTCGGCTCCACATTGCCCGCTTAGAAGGAAATGCGGATCGGATCGTTGCGTTTGAGGTGAACCTCAAAAATGATAACCAGCGCAAAGCCCGCCGATTTGAAGTTCTTCAGATGAATTCAGAATATAAGCATGCGCTGGATACCCTAAACCGTCTATCGACTGAAAAGGCAAATGCGTTGGCTCGGCTGGAGCATTTGCGAAATGAGTTTAGCGTTGCCAAGCTAGAAACGCAGTTAGCGATCGCTCAGCAGCTCACTGGTCTGGAATCGCGCGAGTTAGTTGGCCTCTAGTCCTTTGATTTCTTGCCCTCTCCTTCAGATGCTAGGATTGGCCTACGAAGAGAGAGATAGGTCATGGCTATTACGGTTACACCGGAGGAAATTGAGCAGCTCCGGGCAGAGTTGGCGAGTTACCCAGACGGGTTGGTTGCCCTGGACGAAATTGAAGCCTGTGAGGGTGATCTGGAAGATGCGGCGATCGTGCTGGGAATTCAGGTAGGTCAGGAACCAAGCACCAGCGATCGCTGGATTGATGGATTAGCAAAGCGCTGGCGGCACGTGCTGTGTCAGCCTGATGTAAAAGAGAGCCTTAAAACAGGATTGACGGCAAACGTACTGCTGTTGCTCACTGAGCAGACAACCTTACCCCTTAAATTGGCAATTCCTGTCGGTCTATATGTGACCAAGACAGGCGTGCATGATTTCTGCCAATCGTTTGAGGCAAAAATCCAATAGAGCTGAAAATTTAAGCGTTAGAGAATCCGGGACCGTTTGTGAATGTTGTCCTTACTATAGGACGTTACTATAGAGCGTTTCGCAAACTGCCCCTACAAAATTTATTCCTCAAGTCAACAACGCTGGAAATTCAATTTTCAAACTTTCCCGAATACTTTTTTAGAGGGTTGATAATCAGGAGAGGGAGTATCTGCGATTGCGTCTGTTTGTGCAAACATCTGTTTTTGTGAGCACCTGTGCCGTCCCCTCAAAAATTATCTTTCACCCAGTATGGCTCTGACTCCTAAACGATTCTGGCGCTACCTGATAGCGATCGCGGTCTGCGCCCTGATTTATTTTGGAGTGACAAAGCTTATCCTGCAAATTCCATTGAAGGGGGTTGGAATTGGCTGGCCACTCTGGCTTCCGGCTGGGTTTGCTCAAACCGTTATATTGCTTTATGGACAACGGTTACTTCCAGGAATTGCGATCGGCTCCTTTCTTCTGCCAATTCTGTCTGGCTATGGTTTTTGGTTTTCGGCTGTTTCAGCCCTGAATGATGTCCTGCAAACCTGGCTTGGGGTCATGCTCCTCCAGCGCAGTCGATTCAACCTCAAGCTAGAGCAGTTGCAGGACGCCATTAAACTTTTCGCGCTGGGAGCAATTATTCCTGCTAGCTTTAGTGCTTCGGCAGGCGTTCTCAAACTTTACGGGTTTGGCAAATTGCAGGACCCTGTTTCGTGGGAGCACTTGAGCAGCATTTGGTTCAAGTGGTGGATTGGCAACGTAACGGGGGTGTTAACGCTTGTGCCAATGCTGTTGACCCTGCATCAATGGAAAGCGATCGCCCGTCACCCTCGTCGATTGATTGAGGCTGGTTTATGGCTGGGATTGTTAGTACTGTCCACCTGGTTTGTGTTCTGTTCAACGCTGCGATTGCAAATTGCCCATTTCCCGTTAGAGTATTTGCCGTTTCCGTTCATCATTTGGGGAGCGCTGCGGTTTGGTCAGGCAGGGGCTGCGCTAGCCATCGCGATCGTCACTAATCTTGCAACCTGGGGAGTAGTGCGGGGAATCAGTCCTTTTCTTAGTTTCAGCAACAATATCAGCGTGAAGGCGGCTGGTTCGCTTCAGGCTTACATCTGCGTTCTGGCCCTGACGGCTCTAATTCTGGCCGCAATTATGACGGAACTTCAGGAGGCGAAAAACGATCGGAAAGTTTGTTGCTAAAGATTCTGCCGTCTCCCGTCGCCGAACGGCTGAAGATGGAGGAGCAAACCATTGCTGACAGCTTCTCCCAGGTAACGGTGCTGTTTGCAGACATTGTGGACTTTACACCGCTCTCTGCCAACCTTTCTCCTCAGGATCTGGTTGCTTTGCTCAATGAGATTTTTTCCCTTTTTGATGACCTGGCAGAAAAGCACGGGCTAGAGAAGATTAAGACGATCGGCGATGCCTATATGGTTGTTGGCGGATTGCCTGAGCACAAGAATGACCACGCACAGGCAGTTGCAGAGATGGCGTTGGATATTCAGGCGGCGATCGCCAGTTTTAGCAGCGAACATCGTCAGACGTTTGAAATACGAATTGGGATTAACACGGGACCCGTTGTAGCAGGGGTGATTGGCACGAAAAAAATTTCTCTACGATCTTTGGGGAGACACGGTCAATATTGCCAGCCGGATGGAGTCCCAGGGTATAAAGGGGCAGATTCAAGTTACCGAAACGACTTACAAAGCTTTGAAGCATCAATATGAATTAGAAGAACGCGGTCTGATTCATGTCAAAGGCAGGGGAGAGATGATGACCTATTTCCTGAAAAGTCGAAAGCCGCATTTTCAAAAGGATTTCAGTTACAGCAGGTAACAGGATTAACCAGAAATCCTCAAATGGTTCACGAATTAGGATTGCCGTATACCCGCTAAGATTAGCGCGATCGCCTCTTGAGTGTGTTGTTCCAGCATTGCTTTGCTCAGAAGCCGCTTTCCCTGGGAAACTGCTGAATATTTCCGGCACCAATGAAATAGAACAGACAGGTCCCCATAATGTTGATGGCTGTGTGAAATGGATCAAGAGGACGAAACACTTCCTCGGCTACACCCTGTTCGATGATGGTGACTAGCGTTGTATCGATACTAAGAGAACTGCTGCGTTTGTAGTACTTCCCCTTGTTTTGCACAGCTTCGTGAAACATGATGGTTGGAAGTTTTGGGTTGCGCGATACACACGCAAGCAGTGCCCTCAAAAATTCTTCTAACGCGATTTCTGGAGACAGATGCTCTAACTCTAACGCCTGAACTGCTTGCAACAGATCGGCGTGCGATCGCTCCAAAACTGCCTGATACAAGCCTTCCTTGTCTTTGAAGTAGTAATACATCATTGACTTGGCGACCCCTGTTTTGGCAGCGATCGCTTCCGTTCTGGCAGCCGCAAAACCATGCTGGGCAAACTCCTCTTCCGCGGCTGCCAGAATTACGGCTTGAGTCGCTTCAGCATCTCGAATAGGTTTTCATTTCTACCTTTTTAGCGTTTGTACGCACCACAGCAGTTTTGCGAAACAGGAGCTATAGCAGTCCTAACTTATTTGTGAAACGGGAAGGCTTTATGAAAAAGATTCCATAGAAAATCCTTCCCACAATTCAGATAGAATCGCTCTGTAAGGAAGTATAGCTGTAATTGACTGAAAGGTCAGTTGACAAATGTGCGTAGAAATCGTTTGATTGGAATTAACCAACTGACAAGTCTGTCGATAAGCCATGCGTTATGAAGAGAATCATTGTTGTTGGAGGGGAATTGGAGGGGCTGCAACGGCGCTTGCTTTAAGTCGTGCAGGTTTTGAGCCTGTCGTTTTTGAGCGAACTAAAACGCTACGAGAAGTGGGGGCGGGAATCGCGCTTTGGGCAAACGCAACCCACGTTTTGAAAAACTTAGGCGTGTTAGAAGACGCGGTGCAGGTCAGCTACCCCATCACGAACTACCAATTCAATACCCAACGCGGTAAGAGGTTAGTCGATATCGCAGTCAACGAATTTAAGTTACCCGTTATTGGAATTCATCGGGCTGAGTTGCATCAACTGTTATGGCATAATTTGCCAAAAGAAGCATTCGTTTTAGGAGAAACGTTTGAACGATTGGAGCAAAACGGTAATCAGGTTTCTGCTTATTTTGCTTCAGGGTTAAAGAGCGAAGGTGATGCGTTGATTGGTGCGGATGGATTGCGATCGCGGGTACGAGCTACCATATTCGGTGATGAACCACCCATCTACCGCAACTTCGGAAGTTGGCGAGGGTTGACAAATTATGTTCCGAATGAATATCAACCCGGTTACATTCAGGAATTTTTAGGAGGTGGTAAAGCATTTGGCTTTATGATGCTTGGCAAAGGCAAAATGTATTGGTACGCTGCAGCGATCGCCTCAGAAGGACAACCCGATGCAGCGATTGGGCGCAAAAAGAGCTTGAGTTGATGTTTCAGGATTGGTTTCCAACGATTCCTGAATTAATTGCTTCAACCGATGAAGCCGATATTCTGACCACTGATTTGTACGATCGTCCCCCAAAACTGCCCTGGACTCAGCAAAGGTTACGCTACTGGGTGATGCCGCCCATCCCATGCTGCCTACCCTGGGACAGGGAGCCTGCACCGCGCTGGAGGATGCATCTGTTGTTGCCCAATGTTTGCGATCGCAACAAGATCCAGGTATTGCATTTCAACGGTATGAGGCTTTACGGTTTCCCCGTACTAAAGTGATCGTTGAGCAATCCTTACGGTCAAGCAGAATGGGTAAGCTCAAACACCCCTTGGTAGTGGGCTTTCGCAACGCGTTTATGAAAGTAATGAGTCCCGCAATTAGCAACAGTTTTAGATCACTTCATGCTTACAAAGCCTAATAAACGCTGCATTTTTCACATTTTCGGTTCACTTGTACTAACGTTCTTCTGTACTTAAGTGCGAATGTACTGCTAATCTGTAGAACAGGCGTATAGCAATTGATCCGAATGATTCCCCAACGCCTGTCGTTAAAGAACTTTTGAGCTATCGGGAAGCGACCCTCAATTTTGAGGGGTTGCACACCGCTTGCATCTGTGGTGCCAATGGAGCGGGAAAGTCTTCCTTGTTGGAAGCGATCGCCTGGGCAATTTGGGGGCAAAGTCGTGCCGCTTCTGAAGATGATGTTATTCACATTGGCGCAAACGAAGTCCAGGTTGATTTCATTTTCAGCAGTAATCAGCAACTCTACCGCATCATTCGCAGCCGCCATCGTGGACAGGCAACCGTATTGGAGTTTCAAATTGCACAGGAAAGGGAACAGGGGTCAGGGGTCAGGGGTCAGGGGTCAGAATTAGTTCGAATTCAGAATTTAGAATTCAAAATTCTCCAACTTTCCATTCCCCATTCCCCACTCCCCTTTCTTCCACTCCCTCTTTTCGTTCTCTCACGGCGAAAGGGGTTCGGGCAACGCAGCAGCGAATTTTAGAACACCTCAAACTTGATTACGATACGTTCATTAACTCTGCCTACTTGCGTCAGGGGCGGGCCGATGAATTCATGTTAAAAAGACCTGCCGAACGCAAAGAAATTCTGGCAGACCTACTAAAGCTCAACCAGTACGACGAATTGGCAGAGCAGGCAAAAGATCGGGCACGTCAGCTTAAGGGGCAGATTGATCTGCTAGAGCGTAATCTGAAGTCAATTGAGGACCAACTGCAGCATCGATCGCAGATTGCTCAGGAGCATGCAGAACTGGAACTCGTTCTGGCCGAGATGCAGCAACAGCAAACGGAAGACAACAACCAGCTACATGCCTTGCTGCAGCAGCAGCAGCAGCGTCAGACCTGGCAGCAGCAGTTGTCATGGCAGCAGCAGCAGCAGCGAAACCTGATGCAGGACTGCCAGCGGCTTCAGCAGGAATTAGCGTCTGCAAAACAACAGCAGCAGGAATTGGGCATACTTCTACAGCAGGAAGAGGCGATCACAACAGGCTATCATCATTTTCAAACCCTGCAAACTCAGGAAGAGACACAGGCAGGACGGCTGAAAATTTATCAGACGGCTCAGACAGAACGTCAACAATACCAACAGCAGCAATCCGAGAAACTATCGGCCCTAAAGAGTGAACTTCAGCAAGCCCAAACGCAACTGGAGGCACTAACACAGCAGGAGGCTGAGATTCAGCATGTTTTGAGTAAATCTGCCGATGTGGAAGCGGCTCTAGAGCAACTTCATCAAGCGCGCGCCGAGTTGAATCAACTTGACCAGCTTCAGATTCAGGCATCTCCCCTTCTGCAACGCCGTCAACAAATTCAAACCCAGCTAGACCACAAGCACACGCGCCTGGCAACGCGATTGGAAGAACTTCGCTCTCTTGCCCATCAGCTTCAAACCCAGCAAGAGCAACAACCCCAGTTAAATCGGGCCGTATTGGAAATTGACGATCGTATTCATGGTTTAGAACATCGTCGAATCTATCAACAGCAAGTTCGGGAGAAGGGCATGGAACGGCGCAGCTTCATGGAACGGCTTCAGGCCCATCAGCGCGATTACGAAGTGCAGTTAGCGGACGTTGAGCAAAAGATTCAACTGCTTCAGACGGGAGTTGAGAGTCAGGAGGTGAGAATTAGGGGTCAGGGGTCAGGGGTCAGGGGCCAGGGATTAGATGGCAATGCGGAGACACGGGAGAACGGGGAAATGGGAACTTCCGTTCAATCTGCAATCTGCAATCTGCAATCTGCAATCTCTTCTGACTTGTATCCCCTTGCCCCTTGTGCGATCGTCCCCTTGACGAACATCACTGGAATCTGGTTCTGGAGAAACATCGGGTTAAACAGCAGGAAATTCTGGATCAGATCTGGACGATTCGGGAGCAGTTGGCGGTTTCGGAGCGAGAGATTCAGGTTCTACGGCAGGAATATCGGGAGCTAGAGCAGGAATTGACCCATTACGGCTCCACGCTGCAACGGCGGGGGCAACTTCAAGAGCAGCTTCAAACAATGGTAGGACTGCAAGCTACTCTTCAACAGATCGAAGCAGAAGCGGTGGACATTGAGCGATCGCTGGAAATAGGAACCTATGCACCAGAGATTCAGGAAGAACTGCGTTTGCTCGATCAACGGCTGCAGGAGTTAAGTTATGACGAGAAGGACCATGCGTTAGCTCGCGGACAGGTCGATCGCTGGCGATGGGCGGAGATTCGGCAGGCAGAGATTCGGCAAGCCCAGCGGCAGCAAGACCAAATTGCTCAACGACAACCCGAATTTCAGGCAAAATTGCTGAATTACAGCGTTGCTTAGACGAGTTAAGTCAGGAAACGGCCCGTCATTTGACGCTTTGGGATCAGAAAATTGCCGCGATCTGCTATGACATGGAGCAACACAATCAGCTTCGCCAACTGTTGCGAGATGCACAACCCTGGCAACTTCGCCATCAACAGCTTTGTCAGGCCCGGCAAAAATACCCCAGATGCAACAGCGAATGGCGCAACTGAGTCAAACGTTTCAGGAACGGCAGCAGGCATTGCAAACCGCACAAACCGCGATCGAGGCATTTGTGCAGCACCTAGAACAAACGCCGAACTGCCAATCCCAAATTCAAGCATTGGAGTTACAAATCCAACAGCGTCGATCGCACCTGGATGAAAAACTCGCCTATCAAGGACGGCTGCAACAGCAGCAGCAGCAGTTAGCCACTCTCAGCACTCAGCATTCAGCGCTGACAGCCCAGATCCGCACATCGCAACGCCAATATCGGGTCTATCAGGAATTATCGCTGGCCTTTGGCAGGAACGGCATTCAGGCACTCATGATTGAAAATGCCCTGCCCCAACTGGAGGCTGAAACCAATCAAATTCTCACTCGTCTCAGCGGCAATCAACTCCACGTTCAATTTGTCACCCAGCGCTCTAGTCGGCGCGATCAATCGCGTAACTCAAAACTCAAGATTCAAAATGCAAAACTCATTGATACCCTGGACATTCTCATCGCGGATGCTCGCGGCACTCGCCCCTACGAAACCTACTCTGGCGGTGAAGCGTTTCGAGTCAATTTTGCGATTCGGTTGGCGTTGGCAAGGCTACTGGCCCATCGATCGGGCACCGCGCTGCAAATGCTGATTGTGGATGAAGGGTTTGGCACGCAGGATGCGGAAGGGTGCGATCGCCTGATTGCAGCCATCAACGCGATCGCCTCCGATTTTGCCTGCGTTCTCACCGTCACCCACGTCCCCCACTTCAAGGAGGCCTTTCAATCCCGCATTGAAGTTTACAAAACGGAGAATGGTTCTCAACTCAGCCTGTCTGCCTAAGGCAGTTAATTATGTGCTGCCTACTCGCTCCTGGCCAAATGGACACAAATCTAGAACAGAGCACTTTTGGCAGGCGGGGTTTGCAAAGTAGCAACAGCGCTGCCCATGAAGCATGAGTACTTCATGGTTGTCATAGATTTGTTGTGCTGTCCAATCCTTCGGAAGTTGGGCCGCGAGACGTTCATGGGCAGGACCGACTGCAACATTGGTTGGGATTAGGCCTAAACGAACGGCAACCCGATGATGATGGCTGTCTACAGGCAGAGCAGGACGGCGCAATTGACTGAAGCAGAGAACCGCTGCACTTGTTTTAGGCCCGACACCGGGAAGAGATTCCAGCCATGCCCGTGCTTCGGCAACAGACAACTCTGCCAAAAAATCTAGATTGAGTTCTCCACGCTGTTCTGTAATCAGTCTAAGAATTTGTTGCAAACGCGGTGCTTTCACTTCAGGAAAGGTGCAGGGCGCGATCGCCTCCTGCACGGCCTCCAACGGGGCATCTCGTACGGCTTCCCAGGTAGGAAAGAGGGCACGTAGCTGTTTGTAAGCTTTACCAGAATTTTGATTCTTCGTGCGGTGAGATAAAAGTGATGAAACCAGTTCGCTTAATGGATCGAGATTGTGAAAGTAAGGAATGGGACATCCATAGGTCGCACAGAGGCGATCGTGAACCAAAAGCGCTTTTGCTGAATTTCGGTAGATGCAAGTTGGTTGGCAGACTGTTTACGAACCACAGATCAAGGAAGATGCTACTTACCCCAAGGGTAGCGAACTTTATCAGTTGGCAGGTGGTAGGTGATAGGTGATAGAGCTAGAACTGTTACCTTTTCTGCAACAAAAAAACCGATCGCCCTTTTCCATCCGCTACAATCTTTCCTAACTTCAGTATAAGGGTTGAAAAGATGTCACAATTTTTACAATTTTTGCTGTTAAAACGGCTGGGATCTCTCGCAGTAGCGATACTTCTGACCCCTTCAATGCTGGTCATCCCTGCGAGTGCTCAGGCTTCTCCTCGCCCCATACGCACGGGTGCTACTTGTACAGGTGCGGAAGTCCTTCAGCCCAATAATCCCGATGTGCAGGCGTTGCGATCGCTGATTTCTCGCTACAAAATTACAAGTCCCTATATTGCTGAAGTCGGTGGAAAACCGATGACTCGTTTTGAATTTGCAGCAGGCTTAAATGCAGTACTAGACAACCACTAAGCTCTCTGGGAAGTCATTTTCCTATAAATCAAGGTGCGGTACCAAACCCGACTCCCCTACCATCCACATCTATACCTGCGGTCATTTCTCCTGCGGCTGGTAACATTGCAACTCAAAACTCTGGGCAGGCTCAAACCCGTCAAAGAGCACCAGGAAAACCATTACCTCCGGCTGAAAACGTATCCTCTGCGCCTGGTGGCCTTTCGCCTAAAGACCGGATTCACAGACCCGGAACTTTTAATACAGAAGGCTACACTCCAATTAACGAAAATCCCTTCCTGCATCCGGGCAGCAATCCACTGTCTACCTTTTCGATCAATGTAGACACGGCATCCTACAGCAACGTACGGCGGTTCCTGACGCAGGGACAACTGCCCCCAAGGATGCGGTGCGGATTGAGGAACTGATCAACTATTTCCCCTACGACTATCCCCAACCGGAAGGCAACAAACCCTTTTCGATTACCACCAATGTTGCCGCTGCCCCTGAATCCAAAACACAAGCTGGTGCAGATTGGCTTAAAGGGACGGCAGTTGCAGCAAGCGCAATCGAGCAATCTGGTGTTTCTGGTGGATGTCTCCGGTTCGATGAATGAGCCAAATAAGCTGCCGTTGGTGAAACAGTCGCTTTGCTTACTGGTGAATGAATTGACCGCCAGCGATCGCGTTACCCTCGTTGTTTACGCTGGAAATGCCGGTCTGGTCTTGCCACCGACCCTTGGTGATCAGAAGCAGAAAATTATGAATGCCATTGATAAGCTGGAAGCAGGCGGCTCCACCGCAGGCGGGGCAGGCATCGAACTGGCTTACAAAATGGCGCAGCAAAACTTTTGAAGAATGGCAACAATCGTGTCATTTTGGCAACCGATGGCGACTTCAATGTGGGTGTTTCCAGTGATGCCGAACTGGTGCGACTGATTGAGCAAAAGCGCGATCGGGGTATTTTCCTCACCGTTTTGGGCTTTGGCACCGGAAACTATAAGGATGCCAAGATGGAGCAACTGGCGGACAAGGGCAACGGCAACTACGCCTACATTGACACGTTGCTGGAAGCCAAAAAGGTGCTGGTGAATGACTTGCGGGGACGCTGTTTGCGATCGCCAAAGACGTGAAAATCCAGGTGGAATTCAACCTGGCAAAAGTGCAAGCCTATCGATTGATTGGCTACAAAAATCGCCTATTGCACGATCAGGACTTTAACGATGACACCAAAGACGCAGGCGAAATTGGTGCCGGACATACCGTTACTGCCCTGTATGAAGTCATTCCCACAGGTATGGAAAGCGATATCAAACTGCCGTCGATCGATCCCCTCAAATATCAACAATCCTCAACAGCAACATCATCGAGCAGTAGTGAATTAATGCAGGTTAAACTGCGCTGCAAAAGTCCTAAAGACTCTACCAGTCAAATCATCTCGCAACCAATTCTGGATCAAAATACACAGGTAAATGGTGCTTCCAATAATCTAAAATTCTCTGCCGCAGTCGTCATGTTCGGCATGCTGCTGCGCGACTCCGAATTCAAAGGTGCAGCCAATATCAACACCGTATTGCAACTTGCCAATCAGGCCAGGGGCAAGGATCAGGAAGGATACCGGAGTGAATTCATTTCGTTGGTAAATCGCAGCAAAACTTTATTCGCTCAACAAAAGGCACCGAAAACGCCAACAACGTTTTGCAGAAGAAACCAATGCAATAACTAAAAAAATAGGGTAGGCGGGATGGGTGCCTACCCTAAGCCAGTAGCTATTCAAACGTCGTTCAAACTTGGATGTTCTGTATTAGCAATCAGGTTGATGCAGAAGAACGATCGCCCAATCCATCATCATGCGAAAATTAAACCTCAAACCAGTGCCTTCGATGGCTTCCATGCTTTCAAAGCCTGCAACACTTCCGCCGCCGTAGATGTCCAACCCACGATGCCACCCTGGGCGCGAACCATTTCCAACGTGGATTGCTTAAATTCTGGAAAATAGCTTTCGGTGCAGTCCTCAACCATCAGACACTCGTAACCCCGATCGTTTGCCTCGCGCATCGTTGTCTGAACGCAAACCTCCGTTGTAACGCCTGTAATAAACAGGTGAGTAATGTTCTGTTCTTTCAAAATCAGTTCCATATTGGTGGCATAGAACGCTCCCTTCCCCGATTTATGGATCACAAACTCACTCGGCAGCGGTGCCAATTCGGGAATGATGCCATTTCCAGGTTCGCCCTTGATCAAAATCCGGCCCATCGGTCCCTCACTACCGATCGTCAGTTCCCCTCTTCCGCGCTTGATTTTTGAAGGGGACAATCCGACAAATCGGGCTGATGACATTCAATTGTGTGAATAATCGGCAACTCCAGCGCTCGAAATCCCTCAATTAATGTCTTCAGGGTTGGAACGATCGCCTGTAATCGAGGCACATCGTTTCCCAACGCATCCCCAAACCCACCCGGTTCCAAAAAGTCCCGCTGCATATCAATCACAACCAGAGCAACATTACTAGAAGCCGGAAGTTCGTATTCGTAAGGTTGGGCAGAAATGGTAACCATAGGAAAGGATAAAGGATGAAGGATAAAGGATAAAAGGGGAAGGATAGAGAAGTAGGTAGCAGAAATGAAAGGTATTAAATGGATGGGGATTTGAAGAAAAGAACGAAGGAATTCGCCCTAAGAATTATCAAACTTTATGCTGCATTGCCAAAATCTACAGAAGCCCAAATTATTGGAAAGCAAATGCTGCGGAGCGGTACATCTCTAGGTGCTCATTATCGTGAGGCTAGCCGAGGTCGCTCTAATGCTGAATTTATCAGCAAAGTTGAGGTGGGACTTCAGGAATTAGAAGAAACTGTTTACTGGTTGGAACTCCTAATTGAGTCAAAAATTCTTAAAGAAACTCAATTGAACAATCTTTTGAACGAAGCAAGTCAACTAAATGCAATTCTCACAACCTGCGCTAAAAAAGCAAAGATGAGAGGATAAAAACATTAATCCTTTATCCTTCATCCTTTCTTAGTGTCCCGCCATGCTTTGGCCGATTTGGGCGAAATCGGCTTCTTCAATGGGGCTTTCGTAGGCAAAGTGACCGCCACTGATGACCAGAATACGATCGGACAACTTCAGCAGTTCATCTAAATCCTCGCTCACCAGCAATACGGCTACGCCTCGGTTTCGGGCTTCCAGAATTTGACCGTGAATATAGTCCACCATTGCAAAGTCCAGACCAAAGCACGGGTTTGCCGCAATCAGCAGCTTGATGTGGTCAGCAGAGAGTTCCCGCGCCAGGACGGTCCGCTGCACGTTTCCACCCGACAGGTTTCCAACCGGGGTATCAGGGGTCGGTGTTTTAATTTTGAACGAGTTAATTAATCCCTGAGCGGCTTCACGGATTGCTTTGAAGATCAGCAAAATTCCCTTTGCCTGTGGAGGACGATCGAAGGTACGCAGCGCCAAATTCTCTGCCACGCTCATATGGGCTACACAAGCATTGCGGAGGGGTTCTTCTGGCAGCACAAAGACACGATGCTTATACATTTCAGCCCGGCTCATGGTGTAAACGTCACCGTTTACCAACACCTGCCCCGCTGTTGCAGGCCGTTGCCCCGCTAGCACTTCGACTAATTCCCGCTGGCCATTGCCGGAAATGCCCGCAATCCCAACAATTTCGCCGCTGTGAACGGTCAGGTTTACCCCACCAACGGCTTCCAAACCGTTGTCTTTATTGGCATGGATATTTTTGATCTCCAAAACGGGAACAACCTCTGAATGAGCAAACTTTTCAACCTTTTGGGGTCTCGCTTCTCACCCATCATCATCTCAGCCATTTCCGAGACGGTCATTTCCTTGACTTTGCCGGACCCAGCAAACTTCCCTTTCCGCAGAACGGTAATCTCGTCGGCAAAGGCCATAATCTCCGGAATTTGTGGCTGATCATCAGAACGCTGATCTTGCCGTCCGTCACCTGTTGCCGGATGAGACCCAGCACCTCATCGGCTTCAGCCGGGGTCAATACGGAGGTGGGTTCATCCAAAATCAGAATTTTACTCTTCAAATAAAGCTGCTTCAGGATTTCCAGCTTTTGCTTCTGTCCCGCCGCCAGTTGCGCGATCGGAAGATCCAGCGGAACCTTAAATGGAGCCGTCTCCATGAAGGCGGACAGTTCTTCGTATTCCTTTTCCAGTTAATTAGATTCTGACTCTCAAACCGAGACAGCACCAGGTTCTCAGCGACGGTCATGGCAGGGACCGACGTAAAGTGCTGGTAGACCATGCCAATTCCGTAATGGTGAGCATCTCTGGGACTGTTGATCTCGCGTGCCTGCCCATTAATCAACACCTGACCCGATGTAGGAGTGTAAAACCCCATAATGCACTTTACCAGCGTACTCTTTCCTGCCCCGTTTTCTCCCAGAAGGGCATGGAAGGTGGCGGGTTTCAGCTTCATGGATACATTTTCCAAGGCGGTAAACGTTCCAAACCGCTTGGTCATGTTGACCACTTCCAAATCGGGCGGAGCGATCGGGGTGTGAATATCGGATATAGAGCTATCAAGCGAAGGATTGGCAACGTCTGTCATTCTGCCTCCTAAAACAACGTTGAGAGTTTAGAGTTGCGATTTCGAATGCGTTCAAAAATCCTCTCACCCACTGATGGTTCCCAGCGCACCGGGCGCACCCGCAAGCGTTTTCTTTGGAGAGCAGGTGATGATCATAATCAGAAGGGTCAGGATGTAGGGGGCGGCGTTGAACAGATAGCGGCCTTGTTCAATTCCAACCGCCTGTAGAGCAGGACCGACGGCCTGTGCTCCACCAAAGAATAGCGATGCCCACAGACACTGAATTGGGTTCCAGCGGGCAAAAATCACCAGCGCCACAGCCATCAAACCCTGACCGCTAGAGATGCTCTCTGACCAGATGCCGGGGTAATAGAGGGACAGGCAAGCTCCACCGATTCCGGCTAAAAACTGCCTGCAATAATGCACAGCATTCGGACTTTGGGAATCGAAACACCCATCGCCAGTGCCGCATCTGGACTATCGCCCACCGCTCGAATGAACAGTCCCCAGCGAGTCGATTTGAAAAACCAGAACATTAACGGCGCGATCGCCACTCCCAGAATAAACAAGGGGCTGATCTTCAGCGCTGACTGAACCGCTGGATTCGAACTCCAGGCACCCAGGTTAAATGTCGGAAGCTGGGGCGCTTGGGGTTGAATAAACGGCTTACCAAAGAAGAACGCAATCCCGCTGCCAAAAATGATCATGGCGATTCCAACCGCAATATCATTCACTTTCGGCTGCTGGGACAGCCACGCGTGGATAAACCCAAGCGCCATTCCAGCAAAGCCTGCGACCAGAACTCCAATCCAGGGAGACAAAGCGGAACCTACCTTATCCTGAAGCAGGTACGACACAGCATAGGCACTCATGGCCCCAGTCAGCAGGGTTCCCTCCAGGCCCAGGTTAATCTTGCCGCTTTTTTCTGTCAGGCACTCACCCAGGCTAACAAATAGAAAGGGCGCACTACCCCGCAGCGTCCCTGCCAAAATCCCAAGGGGTACACCCCACCAACCTAATGCCTCTGCTGCCATTGATACGTTTCCTCCAAACGAATGATGAACTTGGAAAGAGGGGAAAGGGTTAACGGCTGAAAGATGGATGTTTAGCCTTCCTTTATCCTTTATCCTTCAACCTTCAGCCTTTCAAACCGTTACTGCGGTTGAAGTAGCGGGTGGTGTTGCCGTCACCTCTGGTTCCTTGAAGATCTTTAAGCGACCGTAGAGAGACTCGCTGTACAGAACCGCAATAAATACTAGACCCTGGAACACGAGAACGGTTGCATCGGGCATTCCAAAGGTACGCTGAAGCGCCCCACCGCTGTTGATGATGCCGCCCAACAAAACGGCGACAATAATCGCGGCCAGTGGATTGTAGCGGGCAACAAACGCAACCAGAATACCTGCATAGCCGTAACCCGCCACCAGAGACGCATTGGCCTGCCCCTGAACTGCGGCGATCTCAACCATTCCTGCCAACCCTGCACAGGAGCCTGCCAGGAAGCAAATGATGATGGTTAATTTGCCAACGGGTAGACCTGCAATCCGGGCTGCTTTTACGTTGCCTCCGGCAGTACGGGCGGCAAACCCAAAGGTGGTGCGCTGAATCAGGAAATAGGCAATGATGCAGGCAACAACGCCATAAATTAATCCGTAGTGAATTCGGGTGTGGTCAATGTTGCTTATCTGGTAAGCCTCTGGAATGGGAAAACTGGACGGTTTATTGAGGGATGCCGGATCCTTCATTGGACCTTCGACCAGGTGGTTCAAAAGGCGATCGCGATGTAGTTCATCAACAGACTGCTGATCGTCTCGTTCACCGCTCGATAATGGCGCAATGCACCAACGATCGCAATCCATACGCCGCCAAAAACGATTCCCGCTAGCGCCATGCCAACCTGCACCAAAATTGGAGGAAGGCCAGAGACATGCTGGAGCTGCTCGGGTGATGGAACCACACTTCCGAAGGAGAGCAACAGCCCAACGATCGTCGCCCCAATGCCACCCATAACCAGGGAAACCCTCATTCCCAATAATCATCAGTCCCAAACGGGCGGGAAGAGCCGTACAGAGGGACGTTAACATCAGCGGGGCGGCCCGCAGCAGAGTTCCCTGAAAAGCTCTCCAGCTTCCAAAAGCGGTCGTGTAGATTGAACCGTAAACCGCAAATGGATTCTTGCCGCAGAACGCACAAAAATGCCAAACAGTACCAGAGCAACCAGAAGCGCACCGACTGGGATCGCGATCGCCTCTGCTGTTGGTCGCCAATTAGAACGTCTTAGTGCCATACTTCAACTCGTTTTACCAACAACGCCTTTTGCCAGCCAATCGATTTGGGTCAACTCATTCGCAGTTACTTTATAAGAGGTGCCTGCCGGGATTCTGACCTTGCCAGAATTGTCCTCGATCGCCCCTTGTAGACCACCAACGAACCGTCCTTGATCTTGGCACTCGTCGCATCCGCATCCTTCTTAGCGGCCTCAGGTACCGCCTGACCAAACGGAGCAAGGCTAATGTAATCTTCCGCCAAACCACCAATCACCTGATGGGGATGCCTCCGTTCATCAGGGTTTTGCCAGACTGGAGAAGTTCGACGTATTTCTTCTGAATGGTTCCCCAGTTGTACATGGTTGCGGTCAAATAGCCCTTGGGTGCCAGAGCAGATTGGTCAGAGTGGAAGCCACTGGAATAAACGCCACGCTTCTCCGCTGTTTCAATCACCACCTTGGGGCTATCCACATGCACAGCAATTACATCAAAGCCCTGGTCTACCAGAGAGTTGGTTGCTTCTGCTTCTTTTACGGGTAGCGACCAGTCTCCTGTGAAAATAACCTGCATCTTGATATCCGGCTTAACGCTCCGTGCGCCCAGCATAAAGCTGTTGATGTTTCGCAGAACCGGGTTAATTGGCTTTGCACCGACAAAACCAATCTTGCCTGCTTTGCTGGTTTGAGCGGCAACTCGCCCAGCCAGATACTGCCCCTCATCAATCAGTGCAAAATAGCTGCCAACGTTTTTGGGCAATCCTTCCTTCCAAAGCGTCCCGGAGTGGAAGAACTGCACTTCTGGATAATCTTTGGCAACTGCCAGCACGTGCGGATCAAAGTAACCAAACGATGTCGGAACGACAACCGTTGCCCCGTCCTGGTCAATCATGTTTCGCATGACTTCCTGAACTTCTTTCGTTTCAGGAACGCTTTCTTGCTCGATGACTTTGACTCCAGGCAAATTGGCGATCGCGGCTGCCCCTTTAGCCTGAGCCTGATTCCATCCATAGTCGTCCTTGGGTGCGTTATAGATAAAGCCAATCACCAATGGCTTGCCAGATACAGAGCTGGCTGTATTCCCTCCAGCACTGGCCTGAGTTTCTGGCGGGGAGGAACTACAGCCAGTCCAAAATCTAGAGGATGCCCCAAATGCTGCTGTTGCAAGAAGACCCCGAATGATCTGGCGACGGGGAATATAAATGTGCCTTCTATCGCTCACCGTCTAACTCTCCTTAGAAACTCAGTCCTTCTGAAAACGCTGTCCTTAGAAGCTCTCCACAGGACACGTTCTTCAACAATGCTAGTGAATCCCTGTCTCAAGGTATTGCAGGATGTTTGTCAGCCTATGTGAAAAATGCTACCCAAATGTGCCAAATTTGACGGTTTAACAGTTTGACAAGGTTCGATAAAGGTGAGTGTAAAGTTAGAGAATGCCCTCTTTACGATCGCACGCTCAACGAACCTGGCTGACAATTCCCATCGCCAATTGTGACACTTAGTCAATGGTTTGTACTGCTATCCCATCGATATGAATGCTGAAGAAGCATTGAAAATTGCTGAAGAAGCTCTTGGTGAAGAGCGTCTGAGTAAACTTCAGATGGCCATTTTTCGGCAGACATGGAATGACCTGTCTTACCAGGAGATTGCTAAAAGCTCAGGTTATGAGGTTGGTTACATCAAGCAGATTGGTTCCCAACTCTGGCAGATACTTTCACAAGTACTCGGTGAGAAGGTTAGTAAGGGAACCCTTCATAGTGCAGTTAAGCGTTATGTCACGAAGAGAGCAAGCGCCGAAGGATGGTGGGGAGTGGGAGAGCCGCAAAGCCAGCGCTGCCTTATCCAGATACTTTTTCACTGTCGCCTTTAACGCCCCACCAGGATTGGGGTGAAGCCCCAGATGTTTCTACCTTTACGGTCGTGCTGAAGAACTTCTTACACTTGAACAATGGGTTTTAAGGGACCGCTGCCGCCTGGTAGGACTGTTTGGCATGGGAGGTATCGGAAAAACAGCCCTGTCTGTAAAGTTAGCCAAGCAGTTGGTGGAAAATCAGAAATGGGGAGTCGGGAGTCGAGAGTCGGAAACCGGAGATGGTGAAATAGGAAGGGCAGAAGGTGTTGAACAGACAGAGAATTTTACCTCCCACCCCTACCCCCTACCCCCTTTGATTTTGTTATCTGGCGATCGCTTCGCAACGCACCATCAATCCACGATTTGCTGGCCGATCTAATTCAGTTCCTTTCGAACCAGCGTGAAACCGTTCTACCAGAAAATCTTGATCGACGAATACTGCGATTACTGGAATATCTGCGTCAACATCGCTGTTTGTTGATTTTGGACAATGCGGAAACAGTGATGCAGGTGGGAGATCGAGACGGCAGCTATCAGCCTGGGTATGAAGGATATGGCCAATTGCTGCGGTGTGTTGGAGAAACAGACCACCAGAGTTGTTTGCTGTTGACCAGTCGGGAAAAACCCAAGGGATTTGCTTCTCGGGAAGGCGATGTCCTTCCAGTTCGATCGCTTCAGGTTACGGGGTTGGCTCGCGATCGGGCGGGAACTGTTTACCGTTAAAGGCAAATTTATTGGCTCAACCGAGGATTGGACCGTTTTAATCAATCACTACGCAGGAAATCCGCTGGCGTTGAAAATTGTTGCGACTGCGATCGCCGACTTCTTCAATGGCAGCATTGCTCAATTTCTGGAGTTTTCTCAGCAGGGAGGGTCCGTTTTTGGTGACATTCGCGATCTGCTTGCACGACAGATCGGACGCCTATCTACCCTAGAGCAACAGGTGATGACCTGGTTAGCAATTAACCGTGAACCCATTAGCTTTGCTGAATTGCAGTCTGACTGTGTTCCGTCAGTGTCTTCCACCCATATGCTTGAGACGCTGACTGCCTTAGAGCGCCGTTCCTTAATTGAGAAGAGCGGCAGCCAATTTACACTCCAGCCTACAGTGATGGAGTATGTCACAGACCGTTTGATTAACCAGGTTTGTGATGAGGTTTTAGGGTTAGGAGTCAGGGGTCAGAATTAATTCAAAATTCAAAATTCAAAATTCAAAATTCTCTAACTCCCGACGACCCACTCCCGACTCCCCACCTTTCTACTTACGCTCTGATCAAAGCTCAAGCCAAAGACTACATCCGTGAAAGCCAAATTCGCTTAATCTTGCAGCCGATCGCAGATCGACTCCTGCATGCCTTTGGGCAGGAAGAGTTGGATAGTCGATTGATGGAACTAATGTCTGAGTTGCGGGGAAATCCGCTCAGGAGACAGGCTATATCGGTGGCAACATTCTCAACTTGCTATGTCAAATTGAGGCAGACTTAAGCGATCGCGACCTTTCCCATTTGACCATCTGGCAGGCGTACTTACGCAAAGTTACCCTACATCAAACCAATCTGGCCCATTCTAATCTGGCTAAGTCAGCCTTCATTGAAACCTTCAGCCAAGTTCTTTCGATCGCCTTCAGCCCTAATGGCAAACTTTTAGCCGCAAGTGACATTAGTTACGAAGTTCATATTTGGCAGGTGATTGATGGCAAGAAGCTTCAAACCTGTAAAGCTACTGATGGTTGGGCATGGTCTGTTAGTTTCAGCCCTGATAGTCGATTGCTAGCAAGTAGCGCCAATGGCACCATCCATTTATGGAACGTGCAGACAGGAGAGTGCATCCAAACAATACGTGGCTACACCAGTCGAGTCTTTTCTCTCGCCTTTAGCCCAGACGGTCAACTCCTCGCCAGCGGCAACGAGGATCACGAAATTCGCATTTGGAGCGTTACTACTGGTGAATTAATCGCTGTTCTGTCCGGCCATACGGATGAAGTCCGCTCCGTTGCATTCAGCCCTGACGGCTACATTTTGGCAAGTTGCAGCTACGATCGCACCATCAAGCTGTGGGAGTTGTCAGGTATCAGGGGACAGGAAACCACGGGACAGGGATTCAACTCCGGTAACTCATTACCCATTACCCACTACCCATTACCCAACTCAAACCTCAAAGCTCAAACCTCAAAACTCCCCCACTCCCCCTTGCTCACACTCACTGGTCATTCCCACTGGGTCTGGTCTGTAGCCTTCAGCCCTGATGGAGAAACGGTGGCAAGTAGCAGCAGCGATCGCACGATCAGAATTTGGGATGTTCAAACAGGTCACTGCATCCAAACCCTAACGGGACATACCCAGGCCGTTCGATCGATCGCCTTTGCCCTAGTTCACAGGACAGAACCCCAAAATTACGAGCATCGGAACGATTCAAATTTTGATACTCCAACGTCTCCTCCCCTCACTCCCTCACCCCTCACTCCTCCTCCCAATCACTATTACCTCGTCAGCGGTAGTGATGATCTTTCTGTAAGAATTTGGAGTCAGACAGGGGATTGCTTGAGAGTCTTACATGGTCACACCAGTTGGATATCGGCGGTCGCTGCCAGTTCCGATGGTTGCCTTTTCGCAAGCGGTAGCGAAGATCAATCGGTGCGTCTTTGGGATAGCCACACAAACGCCTGCTTAAGAGTGTTGCAGGGGTATAACAGTGGCATTTGGTCGATCGCGTTTAGTCCCGATGGCAACACATTGGTCAGCGGCGGTCAGGACCGAAGAATACGCTTATGGACGATCGCTGAATTTGGCGATAGGAGGGAGTCTAGGGGACAGGAAACACGGGGACAGGGGGCAGGGAGACACGGGGCGAATTCAAAACTCAAAACGTTCTTCCCATTCCCAGTGCGCGTCCTGACTACAACAGTTGGATTTGGTCCGTTGCGTTTAGCGCCGATGGTTCGACCATTGCGAGCGGTCATGAAGATGGCACAGTTCGTTTGTGGGATGGTTTTGAAATAGAACACAGAGGGCAGGAACCGGAGGACAGAAAGCAGGACGTAGAATTTAATCAAAATTCGGTGCTGCCTAACACTCAACATTCACGAACCAATATTCTTTCTGGCCATACAGATGCGGTTTGGTCGGTTGCCTTTAGTCCAGATAGCCGAACGATCGCCAGTGGCAGTCTAGATGGAACTGTTAGGCTTTGGAATCGCTTAAACGGTCAATGCTTGCGTATTTTGCAGCACCATCAAAGCGGCGTTTGGTCTGTTGCCTTTGCGCCAAATTCTGATGTCAGTAGGTTCGATCGTCAGTTGCTCGCCAGCGGTAGCCAGGATCAGACCATTCAACTGTGGGAGATCGTTTTGAATGATGCGGGTTCAGAGAACAACCCAAACAACTCGTCTGATCTGAGCGTGCATCTCCTTAAAACGTTAGAAGGGCACATCAGCTGGATCCGTTGCATTGTATTCAGCCCTAGCGGGGAATTCTCGCCAGCGGCAGTTCTGATGGAGCTGTGAAATTATGGCAGATTGATACAGGCGAATGCTTACAAACGTTTCAAGCACACCCCAGCCTGGTTTTGGCGATCGCCTTCAGCCCTGATGGACAAGTTCTGGCGACCGGTGGTGGGGACGGCACAATAAACCTTTGGGATGTATCGGAATTTCTCCACTCCCCCACTTCCCACTCCCATCATCCCCCGCCTCTTCTGGCTACTCTCTTGGGGCATCAAAAATGGATTCGCTTTCTGGTCTACAGTCCCACTGGCGATATTCTTGCAAGTTGCAGCCAGGATGGCTCCATCAAACTATGGGACGGACATTTGCACAAACGTTCTGGGGAAACACAGCAATGTTTGAAAACACTAAGAGTTCCCCGACCGTATGAAGGGACCAATATCACTGGTATGAATGGTTTAACCCAGGCCGAGAAAGAGACGCTGAGGATGCTTGGAGCAATCGATGAATCCTCCAATTAAGGAACAATCGCGACTTTAATGACTTTCCGCTGCCGCATTTCTTCAAAAACCTGCCCCAATTGGCTCAATGGTTGTTGCCCACTGATCAACAGCTCAAACGGTAGAACCTGGCTCGACAATAAGTTCAACGCCATTCGAACGTAGGCTGGAGTATTGTGGAAAACACCTTTCAACGTTAGTTCGGTGTAATGGAGTTGTTCGGTGCTTACCGTAATGGTCGTGTCACGCGGACAGCCGCCAAATAGGTTGACCGTTGCACCGGGTCGAGCACAGGCGATCGCCATTTCCCATACAGAAGGTACTCCCGTCGCCTCAATCACCACATCAGCGCCCCAACCCTCAGTTAGATCTTTAACCAGAGCAGAAACATCGTCTACTTGGCGGTAATTAAATGTTTTTACGGCCCCAATTCTCGACCGACCTGCAGCCGTTGGTCGTTGCCTCCAAACAGAAACACTTCAGCAAAGGGATGAGGATGAGGGATGGGGAATGAGCGCTTACCCAATTTCCTTTACCAGATGCCAGCGCGGCAACAAACATCAGACCGATCGCGCCATCGCCTAAAATAACCACGCGATCGCCCTGCTTTACGTTCGATCGTGCAGCTCCATGCAAAACACAGGCTAATGGCTCGGTCATAGATGCCAGCTCGTAGGGCACCTCATTTGGAATCGGCAACAGGTTGTGCTGCACAACCGGAGCCGGAATTCTTAAATACTCTGCAAATGTCCCGTTGTTAAACAGCAAATTCTGGCAAAGCGAGTACTCCTCTTTTTGCAGAAGAAACAGTTCATGCAAGGGGCAGAGTTGTTGGCAACCACGCGATCGCCCACACTCCAACCCTCTACGCCGTCGCCGATCGCGACAATCTCACCCGCTGCTTCATGACCAAACAACGTAGGCGGTTTAAGCATTCGGGCATGACCACCCCTACGCCACACCTTTAAGTCAGTCCCACAGGTGGTTGCAGCTCCGACCCGAATCACTACTTCTCCCGCTGCTGGAGTTGGATCGTCACCTGCTCCAGCCGCAAATTTTCCTGCCCGTATAGTAATGCTGCTAACAATGCTTCTACTCTTTCTTCCTGAATTAGGTGAACACATTTATGAATCTTACTTTGGATTAACCTCATCAGCGCCAACGCAAAAAGCGCCCCTGGAAAGGGAGCGCTTTTCATCAACAAACGATTCGACTAGCGATTAGCCACTGATGGAAGGAGCAGAGAGGGCAACGGGAGTTGCTTCACCTGCGGCCAAGTCGAGGGGGAAGTTGTGAGCATTACGCTCGTGCATCACTTCCATACCCAGGTTGGCCCGGTTGAGGATGTCAGCCCAGGTCGAAACAACCCGACCCTGAGAGTCCACAATCGACTGGTTGAAGTTGAACCCGTTCAGGTTGAACGCCATCGTGCTGATGCCCAATGCCGTGAACCAGATGCCAATCACAGGCCATGCACCCAGGAAGAAGTGCAGGGCACGGGAGTTGTTGAAGCTGGCGTATTGGAAGATCAAGCGACCGAAGTAGCCGTGAGCCGCCACAATGTTGTAGGTCTCTTCTTCTTGCCCGAACTTGTAGCCGTAGTTCTGCGACTCAGACTCGGTCGTCTCACGCACCAAGGAAGAGGTGACGAGCGAACCGTGCATGGCGCTGAACAAGGAGCCACCAAACACACCGGCAACGCCCAGCATGTGGAAGGGGTGCATCAGGATGTTGTGCTCTGCCTGGAACACGAACATGAAGTTGAAGGTACCGGAAATACCCAGGGGCATCCCGTCAGAGAAGGAGCCTTGACCGATCGGGTAGATCAGGAAGACCGCAGATGCTGCTGCAACAGGCGCGCTGTAAGCAACGGCAATCCACGGCCGCATTCCCAAGCGGTAGCTCAGTTCCCATTCCCGTCCCATGTAGCAGAAGACGCCAATCAAGAAGTGCAGCACAATCAGCTGGTAGGGACCGCCGTTGTACAGCCACTCATCGAGGGAAGCGGCTTCCCAGATGGGGTACAGGTGCAAGCCGATGGCGTTGGAAGAAGGGACAACCGCACCAGAGATGATGTTGTTACCGTACAAAAGGGAGCCGGCAACGGGGCCACGGATGCCGTCGATGTCCACGGGGGAGCAGCGATGAAGGCAATCAAGAAGCAGACGGTGGCAGTTAGCAGGGTGGGGATCATCAGTACGCCGAACCAGCCTACATACAGGCGGTTCTCGGTGCTGGTTACCCAGTTGCAGAACTGTTCCCACAAGTTCGCGCGCTCGGCGCGTTGTAACGTTGTAGTCATGGTCCTATGAGTGCTTGATGTAACGTGTATCAAAACAGTGGATTAACCACTTGAAAGTAGTTTACTTCTCTTCATGGACTTTTGTAAAGAATTTTGCCGAGATTTTTCATCCAAAAATTTTGCTAACGCTATCTGCGGTGGGATTAGCGGGATGAATTGTATCTCTAGCGGTTTCTGAGAATCATTAATTTTAAGAAAATAAAAATGAATTCTGAGAGGTTTCTCTCTACGCGTATTTATATAGCTGAGCGATCGCAATCCCTCAAACACAGGACTTGGCAAGTTACGAAGGAGGGAAATAATCGGTAAAAATAGAATATTCCTGAACCTGTGAGAAGGAGTGTTCCATGCTTCCTTTTGTAGGTGTGCCCCGGATGATCGCCCGTAGCATGAGCGCCTACCGAGAGGTGTTTTGTCGAGCGGCAGGGTTTGAGCATGTGAGTCGCTACATCAGTGGGCTGTTGCTAAGTGAGAACAAGACGTTGCAAGGGATAGCCGCACAACAGGTATACCCGGAAGGGGAAGCGGTGAGCCGACGGGCAATGCACGCAGCCGTGTTTGAAGCGGGGTGGGATAGTGAAGCCTTGATGCAGCAGCATCGCGCCGTTGTGGGCAAAAGACATCAGGGACGAGGGCGTGAAGTGATTAGCCTGGACTGGACGCTCTTGCACCATGAAGATGGGTTTGAGATTTATGGAGTGAAACGCTCCTATGATTATGTCAATCACTGCATGAGCCGCTTTCAAACGGTTGTGACTGCCGTGATTGCGAATGCTGAGCAGATAGATGGCATGGCAGTAGAGGTGCAGATGCCCGACTTTCGTGAGGCAGAGCGAGGATCCCTGAAGATGACTGCCCAACCGAGTTATGAGCAAATGGAACAGGTGATGCAACGCTTGGTGGAGTTGTTACATCATCAGAAGAACCAACTGGCATATCGCAAGCGGACCGAACTTGTAGTAGACATGGTGCGGCAAATTGAAGCTGAGGGCATTTCCCCAAAGCAGATTATGCCTTTGATAACGGAGTACTGACGCTGGAATTGACGCAGGTCATTGAAGCATCAGGCAAGCATTGGGTCAGCGAAATTGAATGCTCTCGGTTGATTCAGTGGAATGGGCAATGGACACGAGTTGATCAAGTTGCCGCCGAACTGCGTCAGGAACATCCAGAAAGTTTTCGGGCACTCCAGGTCAACTGCCGTAATGGAGCCGTTCAGTCGGTTTGGGCATTCACCAAAACTGTGCGGCTCAAACGATATGGACGCAAACGATTGGTGATTGTACATGATCAGCAGGATTTGAGCGATGCGCCTCGATTGTTATTGACCGATGCCTTGCATTGGGAAAGTGGACGGGTCATCCAAACCTGGAGTTACCGTTGGGCTTGCGAAATCTTTCATGAGTTCTGCAAACAAGTTGCGGGTTTTGAGTCGGCTCAGGTACGCAACCAGGAAGCGGTCAAACGACACTTCCGCCTAAGTTGCATCGCGCAGTCGTTCTTGGGGCAAGCGGCTTGTGAGGGCAAAAATCAGAGAGATTTATGTTTGCAAAGGAAAAGCAAACGGTGGGACAACGGCTCTACAGCTTGACCCGTGAAGCTTATCAGCAGATGCTTGAACTCGTTGAGGCGCTATTTGCTCAGGGACGCACTTGTGAGCAAGTACTGGAGGTGATCATGCCTGCTTGAAAAGCTGACATCTTATTCTCCTTTAGTAACATTCCAAGTCCTGTGAACCACGATTTATGCAACAAAGCTTTTAGATCCCCGACTTCTACTAAAAACCTGTTGCTATTTGCATAACCCGTATACAGAAGTCGGGGATCTTTGTGCTGAGGACTGAGTATTAACCCTTTCTCAGCATGCAGCACTCAGTCCTCAGTCCTTTTGCCCATCCTAGCCCTTTAATTTGGCAACAATGGTTGCTACGTTTTCACCAGTTTTTCAATCAATTCCTGCTGCTTAGAATCTTTCAGGCTATCGTCAGGATTTAATTGTTCATGGACCTTAGGTACGGCTACCTGATCTGGCAGCACCAGCACTTTGATATTTCCCAGAATTGACCGCAGGTGTACCAGTCCCCGCAACCCACCGAGCGCTCCGGGAGATGCACTCATAAGGGCGGCAACTTTACCAACGTAACAAGCAAGGGAGGCTCTCCATCGACAGGACGGGAGGCCCAATCGATCGCGTTCTTTAGCACAGCCGAGACGGAACTGTTGTACTCGGGCGAGGCAATCAACAATCCATCGTTTGCCAGCAACAGATCTTTAAACTGACGTGCTCCTGGTGGAAGCCCTTCCTTTTTCCAGGTCTTCGTCATAGAGCGGCAGATTTAAGTCCCGCAGGTCTACAAAGGTCACATCTGCCCCGGCTCTCCTGGCACCTGCCGCTGCAATTTTGACCAACCTTTTGTTATAAGAGTCGGTGCGGGTGCTGCCAGCAAAGGCCAAAATCCTGGGCGTGTAAGTCATACTTCCAAAACTCACTCAAAATCGTGTTGGCGATCGTTGCCATGCTACTACAGTGAAATGTAGCGACTCACTTACCAAATGGGAGAATTAGGAATTAAGAATTAGGAATTAAGAACTTTGCTTCTAGTTTCCCCTTCTCCCTTGCTCCCTCCCTCTTAATCCTGATCCTGACCACTCATCCCTCATCCTCATCCCTCACCCCTCACCCCTTCCCCACCCCTCACCCTCAAATATGTTCATCGAACGAATTATCATTCCGGCAGCAGCCCTAACCCTTGCATCGATTTTCAGCCGTGTGGTCTGTGATGGGGGCGGAAAGTTTCTGAGCTGGGTGAAGGAGAAGGATGAGGACCCGGAACGGCTTATTGCGAGAGCATCTGAACAATATATCCAGAATTACGCGGCACGGCACGGCATTTTGAAAGTGCTGGGCATGCGGGAGCCGGTTCCGCTAGAGTCGGTTTATACTGCAGTTCAGTTTTTGGATCGCATTGGTATCAGCCAGTTTGAGTCGATCGAAGACCTCGAAAAGGCGTTTCGCAAGCAAGCCGATCGCAGCTTTCAGCCGCGCAACTTCAAAAAGCTGGATGGACTTCGGGTTGCCAACGAAAAGCCATATTTGATGGTCTTGGGAGGACCGGGCGCAGGCAAATCGACCTTCCTACGAAAGATGGGTTTAGAAACACTCAAGGGAGTGGGGGTGGTTACGGGCATGAGTGTATTCCGGTGTTAATTGAGCTGAAAAGCTTCAGTTCTGCTGAGATTGATATTGAAACAGCGATCGCCCAGGAGTTTCGTATTTGCGGTTTTCCGTCACCTGATGAAGTCACGGCAAAGCTGCTGGAGCAGGGCAAACTGTTAATTCTGCTAGATGGATTGGATGAAGTCCCCGGCAAGAATATGGACGATGCCATCCGTCAAATTCAAAATTTTGTAGACCAATACGACAAAAACCGATTTATCGCATCCTGCCGAATCGCCGCCTATCGTCACAACTTTCGTCGCTTTACCGACGTAGCGATGGCAGATTTTAGTCAAGCCCAAATCCAGCAGTTTATTACCAACTGGTTTTCCTCTAGCGCCGATCGGGAAGCAAATACCGCCCAGAAATGCTGGAATCTGCTGCAAAAGCCAGAAAACCGAGCTGCTAGAGAGCTGGCCCAATCGCCTCTGCTGCTAACGCTGCTGTGCCTGGTGTATCACAGTTCCCAAAATTTTCCTCAAAATCGCAGCGTCCTGTATGGGAAAGCCCTGCGTGTATTGCTGGAAGAGTGGGCAGCCGAAAAACGAATTTTTCAGGACGAAATCTATCAAGGGTTAAGCACGGAACTGGAGGAGGTGCTGTTATCTGAAATTGCCTATAGGGGATTTGAAGCGAATCGGCTGTTCTTTTCCCAGCGGGAAGTGGTAGACCAGATTAAAACCTTTCTGTCAGAGAATCTGAATGCACCCAAACATCTGGACGGGGAAGCGGTCCTGGATGCGATCGCCATTCAACAGGGCATCCTCGTCGAACGTGCCCAGGATGTGTTTTCCTTCTCCCACCTGACGCTTCAGGAATATCTGGCCGCCCAGTATATTGATGATCATGACTTGACCCGCAAGCTTGTTACCGATCATCTCGGTCATGAACGCTGGCAAGAGGTTTTTTTGCTGGTTGCCGGACTGATGCGTAAAGGTGCCGATTCCTTGCTAATGGCGATGGAAGCCCAGGCCAAATCTTACATCAACACACCAAAGCTGCGTAACCTGCTGAACTGGGCACATGAAGTCACGGATTGCCCATCAGATAAAGTGTCTCCAGCAGCAAGGCGCACAACCGCCCTATTTCTGGCATTGATTAATGACCACGCCCTGAATCTCGCTCGTATTCTCCATCCAAACCTGGCTCGTACACTGGAACTGGCTCGAACTCTTGCCAACACTCGGATGCCTGAGTTCGCCCAGAACGCAGATAATACGCCCGCCCGTGCGGCCATTCCTACCCGCGCCTTTGCCATTGCGCTGACCCTACCCCCTCCACTCGCCGTCCCGTCGGTCGGGCTATTTCTGATACCTTCACCGAAACCTTTATTGAGGAGCTAGAAAAGCTCACGGTCTGTAAAGACATCCATTTCAAAGCGTTGGCTGCAAGGCTAGAAGTTTTGCGGGAACAGGCTCCAGATATTCGCCAACCCACCAGTGCATCGCAGGAATTTCATAACCGCATCTATCAGGTCTGGTTTCATACTCTAAAGCTGGACCCAACCTGGATTAACCTCTCCACCGACGAACTTCGCAGGCTGGAACGCTACCTCTATGCCAATTGGTCAATTGTGCGCTGCAAGCAGGCTGCCGTTAGGGTCTCTCCTCAGACTTGGGCGACGCTCGAGGAGCGAATGTTGAGAGTTTAGAAATGAGTGAAGAATTGGAAATGAAGCGTTAGCATGACGCAAAAATTCCCGGCTTCTATGCTGATTGACTGACAAATCTTCGATGAATGACTCAACTCGCCTTGCACTGGAAGTGCAGGCTAACTGCACAAAGTCCTCTGGAAGAGGACTATAGCTATGTTCTAACCCGTTTCAACGGGTTTCGTGCTATTAGCCCAGATTTCTAATCATGGGCGGGGAGCAACGAAGCTTCAGTTTTTACCAGTCAACCCAACTTCTTTAACAAGGTATGCAGATAGCATCAGTGTCTTAACCCAACCTACAGCTACGGGTGAGTCTGATGATTGGGCGATCGAGCCTCATTTACGAATCTCAGAGACTCGTGGATGAGGATTGTGAACCTCATAAATGAGGATTGGAGTCTCGTGAATGAAGGTTCAATGGTGTAGATGAGTAGCTAACCCCTTGTAAATGAGTATTAGGGACTATGGTCATAGCAAGTCAACTTTTTGCCGATTGGTACATCAAGGAAAGTCGGAGCATTACGGGGCAGTAAAAATCTTTCTCGACTTCCCGACTTCTTCCCGATTTGTCTCTACATTCAAAATTAGTCCAGCAACGATCGCATCAGGTCCAACTTCCTCAAGGCATTCACCTGATGCGATCGCTTTCTTTAGGTGATAGGTCGTAGCTGGTGGGTGGTATCTGCCAAAAATCTCGGAATTTTAAGTGCCGAGGTTGGTTATGAAACTCAATGTTTGGTCAAAACCTTCGAGGTTTGCGTAAGCCTCAATTCTTTAATGGTATGATTTGTAGCCTCTACTCTCTGATTGCTCCAGTTTCTAACTCCTAAATCCTTCAGTCGGGCAATGCCCGTGGGTGAGAACTGCTCAATGAAAATCAGAGACTATCGGGTTGAGGATGCCGCAGAACTCATGCAGTTGTTTTACGACACGATTCATGAGGTCAACATTCGAGACTATTCTCAAGAGCAGGTCAATGCGTGGGCACCTGCCAATATGGATGCCGAAGCCTGGAGAAAAGGTTTTGAAGGCAGATTTACGTATATTGCAGAGGACGATCGCGATCGCGGGATTCGGCGAATTAGAAGCCGACGGTCATATTGCACGCTTCTTCTGTCACAAAGATTTTCAACGACAGGGAGTGGGTAGCCAAATCCTGAATCAAATCGAAGCAAAAGCAAAGTCGCTGGGATTGCGCCGACTCTTTGTAGAAGCCAGCCTCACGGCTAGACCCTTCTTTGAAAAACGAGGATTCCAAACAATTTATCGAGAGGAAGTGGAGCGCAGGGGACAAACATTGATTCGCTTTCAAATGGAGAAATCGATCGACGATGGCCCAATTTGAACTGGAAATACCAGCAAGGGTGCCTGAAAGCAAGCAGCGATTGTTGAAGCGCCTGGTTTGCGAGTTGCGGCATATCCCTGGTCTTGTTGCCATTACCCTTGGCGGCTCCTACGCGAGGGAACTCCAGCATGAACAATCAGACCTGGATTTAGGTCTGTACTATTTCGAAGCAGAACCACCGTCTATTGCAGCGATTCAACGCCTTGCGAAGCAATTTTCTACCCAGGAAGCACCTGTTGTGACAACCTTCTATGAATGGGGGCCGTGGGTAAATGGAGGAGCCTGGATTCCAACTGAGGCGGGACGAGTCGTTTTTGTACGGCAATTTAGATCAGGTTGCCGCGACGATCGCGGATGCACAGCAAGGCATTGTTCATCACCACTACAATCAGCAGCCTGCCTACGGGTTTTACAGCGTCATTTATCTGGCAGAAATCCACTTTGGCATTCCGCTCTACGACCCTGATGCCCAAATTCAAGCTCTCAAACACCAAGTTGAAATCTATCCGACGAAATTGAAGGAACGAACGATCGTTGATTCCCTGTGGCTTGCGGAATTTACGCTAATCCTTGCTCGCAAATTGCCGCCGCCGCAGATGTTTATAACACCGTTGGCTGTCTAACCCGCGTAGCTACCAATCTGACTCAGGTACTCTTTGCCCTGAATGAGACCTACTTTATGAGCGACAAAAGGGCGATGGATTTGATTGAAACTTTTCCTGTTGCCCCAAACGGATATGTGCAAACAATCACCGGACTTTTGGCTCACCCGGGCGAAACATCTGAGCAACTGAGTCAAACCATTATTCGCCTTACGGAGCTATGTCAAAGCGTTGTAGCGATCGCTGGTAATCTATATCAACCAAAGTATCAGTTCTAAACCACCTCAAAACAAACCTTTAGTAGTCCTGGGTGATTCCTGACTTTTTAGGAAAAAAGCTGAACTTATCAAGGATGCCGTTGACTGAACCCATCTAAAAAGCCTGAAGTTGCCTGTATCGACTGCTTTAAGTCTCCTGTGGAAAATAAAACCATTGATTAAGCAGAACTTAAACCACAGTTCCTTCTACTGGATTGAATTTACTTGAGGATACTTACCATGCATCTATTCTTTGCAGGCATCGTTTTAGGCACCGTTGGCTTGTTCATATTGCTTCAGGGAGATGAACCAGACGAGTATGAACCAGTTGCCTACCGAAAGAAGGAAAAAGACGAGTAGCTGAAGCCATAGGAGGAAGAGGGCAAGGGGCAATAGGCAAGGGACAAGGGGCAATTTCCACAATTTATCGCCCATCGCCCGTCGCCCATCGCCGTGTCTCTTTAGTTGGTATCACTTGCATATCGTGACGTTAGGTAATCTCGCAAAATGAACGTTGCGGTTTCCGGGTTGACCTGCCCCCATTCAACCAACAGAGAAACCGCACACCTCCTTCCTTGAAGTTCGATGAAGGTGAAGGTTAGCCGTTTTGCGAGATGCTGCGGGTGAGGTTGAAAACTGCTTCGCCCGCACAACAGTTAGTAAAACCGTACGTGTATAATTCGGTAGATTCGCCAAACCAATGAATCTATAGCGATCCTAAATGGATTGTGAGAAAAGATTCCAATGGAATCCTTTCTCACAAAGCCTCTCAATCTCACAACTGATCTGGGACTGCTATATCGAGTCGTGGCAGAGGGATAATAGAAATAGAACTTAGAAGGCATGCTATGTCGGTTCCAATCCCTGGATACATCTCAGTCCTCAATCAGCAGCAGGAAGAATTAATCCGTCGCCATTATCAGGGCGGTGATTCCTCTGCTAAGCCTCCCGAAAACAATACAGGGATGGAGACAGTTGTTGAGAACAATCAGGTGGTTGTTAAGCCGATCAAGCCTCCCACCGCAGAGCCGGAATCATCCTCTGATCAGCCTTAATTTTCACTAAGGAACGGGAATTAAATAACTTCGATACTTTTTCGTACAGGCGAACGGTCGTTCGACCCTTTAGAAGACAAAATATTCGGTCTTATTTAATCCACGCTCCTAAGCATTCCGTTAGCGCTCTTCTTCACACCCTTTCTAAACCCTCCACGTGTTCCAGTGGCACCACATCGTGGAAATAGTTGTAGTCGATGAAGCGATGGCCATCGGCGGTATGGAAAATGACATCAACGAATTGATAGTTCCACAAGACTTCGTTTGCGGCGTAAGTATGACGGGCATGAACAACCTGCGTGACGGTCTCATCAATGCCGCTTAGGGAAACCACGATCGCGGCATTGGTTTTCGCAAGGGACTCTTCATTCATTCCGTAGAGCGGACTTGATTTATCAATAGCGTGCATTGCCAACCAACTGAGCGCAAAGCTGGGGTCTGACTTCGAACCAGTTTCAAATCATAGATACGGCGCATAAACTGACCACCTGCGCTAATTTCGTCGCGCATTAAATAAACCCGCAACTGGGCTTCTAGGATTTGGTTACGACGCTGGTTGGCCGTACGAAACTTCAGCATCGGTACTCCGTCCTCGGGCACAATGACCGCGACATGACTAAACAATACCCGCGCTGTTGGTCGAGAAAATCGGGCGAAGGCTAATCCGGTTAGAATTGCAATTCCCATTAAGCCAACCATTGCCTCGATCGTGACGATCGAGTTGGCGTAAAGTGTTGTAGGATACATGTCTCCATAGCCAATAGAGGCAAGGGTTTGAACGCTAAAGAAAAACTTGTCTAAAAATGAATCAGGCCGAGCGTCTTTGATACAGTCCCCACCTGCCAGGTAAAGCAGGGCAAACAGCGCATTGGTTGCCAGGTACGAGAAGACAATAAACGTGATAAAACCAAACCAGGATATGGTCAACAACAGGTGGTAAGGGTCGCGCCAGTAGGAATACCAGGCACCCATTCCAGGCACCTGAAACCGACCATTTTCAACCTTAATGGGAACACGCGGAAGGGAACGCCGCGATCGATGCTTTGACCGTCTTTTCATGCGAAAGATGTGCAGCTATATGAATCTTCTTTGTAGCGTACACATCTCCTTAACAGAGAGAAATTACAACAGATTATTTACAGGTATGGCAGGGGTCAGAGGTCAGGGGGCAGGGGTCAAGGAGCAAACAAGCAACCAAAGGGTTTCAGCACCGCAAGATGCCCTAACCTTAACTAGGGTTATATAGCTGTCGCCACAATCGTTAGAACAGTCAGCTTAACGGGAATAAGCTAAATAGTAGGCTTTCATCCCTGACACCTGAAACCTAACACCCGACACCTGCTATAAAACAGTGCCACGACACTCGCCGAAGCCGATTCGTTTGAACCCTTCTTTCTGGCAATATCCCCGCAAAATCACCTCATCTCCATCCGCTAAAACGATCGCTCCTCACCCGATGGAAGTTGAATCGGGTGAGCACCCCGTTGCGTGATTTCTAACAAACTCCCCTGGGAACCCGGTTCGGGACCAGACACTGTTCCGCTGGCAAATAGATCTCCAGGGCGCATGGTGCAGCCATTACTTGCGTGATGGGTGAGCATTTGAGCCAGCGTCCAGTACATGTGCTGAAAAGAGCCACAACTCAAGCGGTGAGGTTTCATTCCTTGCTCACGCATCTGAGCCGAGCAAATCAACACGTCAAGCGTCAAATCAATCCCACCTTGATTTGTATCCTGAGCAGCGCTGAGATAGGGAAGCGGCGATGGATCGGTTGAAGGACGGGAAAATGATGGACAACGGAAGGGAGCCAGGGCTTCTAACGTCACGACCCAGGGAGAAATGGTGGTCGCAAAATTTTTTGCCAGAAATGGCCCCAAAGGCTGATATTCCCAGGCTTGAATGTCGCGTGCTGACCAGTCGTTAACCAGACACAGACCAAAGAGGTAATCTTCAGCTTCGTCGATCGCGATCGCCTGTCCCAGTTCGTTTCCTCTGCCGACAAAGCACCCCACTTCCAATTCGTAATCCAACAGTCGAGTTGGTCCAAAACTGGGAGTGGTTTCATCTGGTTTCTTTATCTGGCCTTGAGGTCGGCGAACCGCTGTACCGCTAGGAACAATGGAAGATGCTCGCCCGTGATAGGCGATCGGAACATATTTATAGTTGGGTAACAGGGGATTGTCGGGACGAAACAGCTTCCCAACATTCGTTGCGTGGAAAATGGAGGCATAAAAGTCTGTGTAATCCCCAATTTCAGCAGGCAGAAGCAGTTCAGCTTCCGCTAAGGGAACCAGTATTTCACTGTCAGAGATTGGCTGTTGGTGTCCGGCCTGCAACAGACCACTGATGTGATAGCGCAGTTGGGACAAAACGTTAGCCTCCATCGCCATTAGCGGATTCAGCATGGAAGCTGTACAAGCCCTTTGCAACTGCTCCGGCAGGGACTGAAGCAAACCTGCATGATAGCAGCGATGTAAATCAAGAATTTGATCGCCGATCGCGACTCCAACATGGGGTGGTTCACTCCTTCCCGCTTCTTGAAACACGCCAAACGGCAGGTTTTGAATGGGGAAATCAGTTCCTGACTGGTTTGCAGACTCCACCCAACTTTGCAAATTTGGATCATGGGTAGCATCGATCGTGCGAGTCATAGCAACCTCAGTTGTTGGAGATTGTGAATGGGTTCTTGAAACGAGCAGGAACCGAACGATCGAAAGAACCGTTGTCGGGCAGTTTCTATCTCTGGAAGTGACAGATGGTAATTGTTCCAGGAAACACGATCGTCTGTGAAGTGAAATGCTTGGATGGATGACGTTTGAATAACATCCAGTCCTTCATCCATCGTCAAACTCCCGTGATTTTGGTTTAGCCTTGAGCCGAAAGATTTATCTCCCGATTCCCGACTCCCGACTCTTGCCTGCCATTTTCCAGCCAAGGGTCGCTGGTAAAGTAGCGCAGACAGAATCGCAACATTCAAGAAGCCGTGCATCGCTGTGGTGGGACTACCAGCGTCATAGGTAACTGGATAGCTAGCGCGTAAGGGATGATGCAAACCTGCTGTTGCCTTAAACGGAATCTGAGCTTCAGCGAAAGTATGAATACACTGATACAACTGAACCACAGTTGGAAATGCATCAGGCACAATACCACCCGTCCGAATTTTTGCAGCCACATGAGTTCCCTGTAACGCGTTGATGTAAGGGGTTAGATCCTTGTCCAAGGGGATTTCAAAATGTATCCGCACCAACAGGCAAAACCTTTGCTGCTGCTTCAATTTCGGTGGGCGAAAGGGGAGGAAACTCCAGGGAGGCGATCGCGACTGCCTCCTTCAGATTCCGTCCTCCACATTTCGCTCCTCGCACCCCATAAACGTTCAATATCCGCCTTCCAATTAGCTGAAAGCAGAATGCTTAGTGACCATCGCCTCAACGCAAATTGCGGCAAAAGCGCTTCAAATTCGTCCAGTTTTGCGATCGGCAAAACAAACCGTCCCAGCATCCAGTTATATTGGTTCCCACTATCATGGGCGTAGTTCTCCATCGCCACCTGCAGGCTGAGCGCTGCCGGAGGAAACAATCCTGCGTAATCTACAACTGATGAGAAAAGCGCTTTAACCGTTTTCAGCACTTCATTTTGCCTCTTCTAATTATTTGTAACGTTTGAAGGTTCGAAGTTGGAAAGCCTAAAGAAAAGCGCTATTGAAAGATCCTTTTCTTTCAAATTTAGTGGCTATGTTAAGACTGAAATTAGAGGTAGTAATTCAGCTTAAGGTTAACAAGAATACTCTTTTACAATCTATTTCTAAAGCCGTATCTCTAAGGTAATACGTTTGAAGAAATTTCAAATATGTTGAGAATGATTACTACTCTATTCATTCTGAAAACCCAAAGAAACAGCTTTAGAACAATAAACTTGGCATTTTTTAACTCAAACAGGGAATCAAGTTCATTACAAAACTAAATCAATCTTTTGGTTACTCATCAATATCTGGAAAACCTGAAAAAACAAATTTATAATCGAAGTTAGAAGCTTTTAGTTAAAGGCAATAGCCAGAAGCTTGACAACCATAAGCGATTCGAATCCTTACACAGCCCGTTTTCTTCAAAGCTCTAATTGACGATCGCCCGAGCTAACATTCCTACGCGATCGTTCCTTATTGACCTGCATGAGTTTTCGTTGAACGGGGAAAGGAGGAATCCACATGCGTGATTTTTGTCCGATTAAGCGCTTTGATCATCTTGAGTTTTATGTTGGAAATGCCAGACAGGCAGCAAACTTTTATTCAACGTGTTTTCAATTCACCAATACGGCCTACCGGGGCTAGAAACCGGAAGTCGTGATGTTGCGTCCTATCTAATGCAGCAAGGCGACATCCGGTTCGTCTTGAGTACGGCGCTGCTGCCGGATCATCCTGTTGCAACAAGCGTTCTCAACCATGGGGACAACGTTGCTGTTATTGGGCTAGAAGTGCCCGATGCAATTAGCGCTTATAAGGAAACAACAGCACGTGGCGCGATCAGCGCAATTGAGCCAATGGAAGAGGAAGATGGTTTTGGATTACTGCGGTACTCTGCCATTCATGCCTACGGAGATGCGTTAATCAAATTTGTCGATCGCAGTGATTATAACGGTCCATTTGCACCAGGCTTTAAATCCTGTTTGACAGACCGATTCAATGCAACACTGGCTGAGAACAGGCCTAGAAAAGCACGCTTACAGGCGATCGACCACATTGTAGGGAATGTCGAACTGGGCCAGATGGATCGGTGGGTCAAGTTCTTTGAGGACACGATCGGTTTCAGCCTTCTGGTGCATTTTGACGACCGGGCCATCTCCACAGATTATTCTGCCTTGATGTCCAAGGTGATGCAGGATGGGACGGGCAAAATCAAGCTACCTATTAATGAACCCGCACCCAGTAAACGAAAATCTCAAATTGACGAGTATTTAGAGTACAACTGTGGTCCCGGAATTCAGCATATTGCGCTTGCAACAAACAACATCATTGAAACCGTTACCCATCTAAAACAATCGGGTGTCGAGTTTTTGCACGTTCCAACGACGTATTACGAAACGCTGGAATCATGGGTAGGAAAGATTGATGAGCCGACCGACAAGCTGGCGGAGTTGGGAATTCTGGTTGATCGGGATGAGGATGGATATTTGCTGCAAATTTTCACCCAACCTGTCCAGGACCGTCCTACCTTGTTCTTTGAGGTGATCGAACGGCATGGCTCACAGGGATTTGGCGAGGGAAATTTCAAAGCCCTATTTGAGGCGATCGAGCGAGAACAGGCATTGCGAGGAAACCTCTGAAATTATGAATTAAGAGGTCTGAATTTGATCAATCAAGTTTCACCGTCCATAGCTCATCATTCATCATGCACAACTCATCATTCGTCATTCAATAGCCATGACCTATTACTACAAGCTGGGAACAATTCCGCATAAACGACACACCCAGTTTCGCAAACCGGATGGAACATTGTACTACGAAGAGTTGATGGGGATTCGCGGGTTCTCCGGAATTCAATCTTTGCTCTACCATTTACACCCACCCACCCAAATCCAGAAGATTTTGCTGGAACCGCCGATTACTGTCGCTACGGAAGAACCCGGTCCGCTACGTCCCCGTCATTTGCGAACCGCTAGTGTCGAACCGGGAGGAGATGCGATAGCGGCCCGGTTTCCGCTCATGGCAAACAGCGACCTGAGCATTTCCGTGGCTCGACCAACCGAAGCAATGTCGTACTGGTACCGCTTTGCTGAGGGAGATGAGGTCCTGTTTATTCATGACGGTAGCGGTTTGCTAGAGAGCCAGTACGGTATCCTGCGCTATCGCAGTGGAGATTACCTGGTTATCCCAACGGGAGTGCTCTGGAGAATTCTGCCGGATGAGGGCATTGAGCAACGAATGCTGGTAATTGAGGCGAACGGTCATGTTGAGCCGCCTGCCCGCTATTTAAATCGCTACGGTCAATTTCTGGAGCAGGCTCCCTATTGTGAACGAGACATTCGCCCGCCAGATAAATTGGTTTGCCACGATGAATTAGGTGAGTACCCGGTGCGGGTGAAAGCGCGCGATCACATTACCTGCTATTTCTACGACCATCATCCCCTTGACGTGGTGGGCTGGGATGGGCACCTCTATCCGTTCGCGTTCAATATTGAGGATTTTGAACCCATTACCGGGCGAATCCATCAGCCGCCTCCGGTTCATCAGACGTTTGAGGCTCCGGGTTTTGTGATTTGTTCCTTTGTGCCGCGTTTGTTTGACTACCATCCACTGTCAATTCCAGCCCCTTATAACCATTCCAATACCGATTCAGACGAGGTGATTTATTACGCGAAGGGAAATTTTATGTCGCGTAAGGGGATTGAGCGATCGTCGATCACCGTTCATCCCGGTGGAATTCCGCACGGTCCGCATCCAGGGCTATACGAAGGCTCGATTGGCAAGGAGCGAACGGATGAACTGGCTATCATGATTGACACGTTTCGTCCATTGAAATTGACCCAGAACGCAATTGAATTGGAGGACAAAGGATACGTTTACAGTTGGAGTGCTTAACCTATCTAGCATCAAGAAGACAATCAATATTCAAATAAATAGCTACATCAGAAGGAACTTATTATGATTCAAGCTACAGAACCACATTTAAGTGTTTCATCGCGTATTGAAAAACGATTGCAGCAGGGAGAACTCAAACAGGAGCAGGTAAATGATTTTCATCATTTCCTGGCTGAAGTCAATCGTGAGTTTTGCAGCATCCCATCATTGCTCACAATGCCTATACTCATTGGTTTCAACACGGCACCGCAACCGATGAAGAACTGCGGCATTTCATCAAGCAATTTTCGGTTTTTCCAACCAATTTCTGGTAGCGGCGTTGTTAAAAGTTATCAACTCACCAACGCTTCAGCAGTCGCGAGCTAGCCGGGAGATTTTGCTGAATGAGTTGGGTGTTATTTATCGCAAACTAGACGCTAAAACTGACGAAATGGGCGATCGCGCAACCGTAGATAAGGACCGGGAAGGAGACCCTGAACTTGTCAATACGGAGGGACTGTTGATGGCGGTATTTGCCGATTCCGGGCCGCTCATTTTGAATGGCTGGTTGGCGTGGCGGAAGGATTGGGGTTGCACTACGAGGACATCGGCAAGCGCAAGCACAGCAGACCGACGACGCTGCATTTCTGTAATGAGTTGCAGCGACTCTATGGCAGCGATGATCCGCAGATTGCAGAAGGGGCCAGCTTTGCTGTTGAAAATTGGGCAGCAGCGGGATTCTGGCAGGAGTTGGAAGATGGATTGATGCAGATCAAGCAGACTCGTCATCCCCAGTTACGGTTAGCGTTCTTTACCTGGCATAACCGGGTTGAGGCGCAGCATGCCGGACACACGTTGGAGGAGTTGGAGACGGTTTATTTTAAGCCGGACTTTGATCGAACTAAGTTTATGCAAGGAGGGAGGGAAATATTGGATGCGATCGCTGTTTTTGGAATGGCTTAAATAGCGATCGGATTAACCACATTTATGATTAACTTCGATTTTTGGGTGCTCCTATCTGGTTCGTGAGTGGCCTCGCCCTACCACCTGCTATATCGTCTTTGACTTCGTTGGAGGATCTGACCGGGGACTTCCCCGGACCCCCGAATAAGAGTGTTGACGGTTTGTAGCTCAAGATCTCTTGGTTAGTGCCTCATGGTCACCAATCTTTTGTTATGGAGCAGAGCCTTGTAATGCAATTCGAGGCAGAACTTGAAAACGAGCGAGGATGTTGAGTTGAGCGAACCAATTTTGAAGTGTTTTTGATGTAATTAAAATCAATGCAAGTAAGGGACGTGGCGATCGAAAAATCGGTGTTGTTGCAGCAGATTGTTGAATGCGGTATCGACATGGATACGGCAGCGGCAATCTTGCCAGTAGTTAATCAATCTCTTATGTCACTTACAGCGGCTGAGTGCTGGCAGAAACTTACAAAAGATGTACTGAAACCTGACTATCCCTTTTCGTTGCATGAGCTTCTTTACAACAAAACGTTCTCTAATTGGGATAGGTCGCAGGGGCCGCCTCCGGCCTGGTTCCCTTCGAGGGAGGAGATACAATCCACCCATATTTGGGCATTGATGCAAGAACTGAATTTGAGTTCCTATACAGAACTACACGCTTGGTCTACGACGCATCGTGCAGAATTTTGGCATCGGATGATTCAACTGGTGGGAATTCAATTTCAACAAGCGTATAGCCAGGTGATGGATCTATCTAATGGGGCCGTGGTTCCTGAATGGTTGTTGGGTGCTCGGTTTAACATTGTCGAGAGTTGTTTCCAGGCACCAGCAGATGCTCCTGCGATCGTTTCCCAGTTGGAAGGGGGTTCCTCTCAACCCTAACTTATGGAGCATTGCAGGAGCTGACGAATCGGGTTGCAAACGAAATTGTAGATTTGGGATTTCAGGTGGGTGATGCGATCGCGATTGCGATGCCAATGACTGCGGAATCCATTGCTATTTACCTGGGAATCATCAAAGCTGGATGCGTCGTGGTTTCCGTTGCGGATAGCTTTGCGGCGGACGAAATTGCGACACGGCTGCGAATATCCAATGCAAAAGCAATCTTCACCCAGGACTGTAGCTTGCGGTGCGGTAAACCGTTGCCGCTCTACTCAAAAATTGTGGATGCCAATGCGCCGATGGCGATCGTGCTGCCGCTTGGCTCGGCTCTGTCCGTCGATTTGCGTCCCAGTGATTTGACCTGGAAAGCGTTTCTCAGTTCCAGCGACCAATTTGAAGCAGTTCTGACAGAGCCATCTGCGTATACCAACATTCTGTTTTCCTCTGGCACAACAGGCGACCCCAAAGCGATTCCCTGGACACAAACAACTCCCATTAAGTGTGCGGTTGATGCTTATCTTCACCAAGACATTCATCCCGGTGATGTGCTTGCCTGGTACACCAACCTGGGTTGGATGATGGGACCCTGGCTTATCTACGCCAGTTTGATCAATCAGGGAACGATCGCGCTTTATTGTGGAACACCAACCGAGCGGGGATTTGGGCAATTTATTCAGGATGCAGATGTCACCATGTTGGGTGTTGTGCCCAGTTTGGTCAATACCTGGAAAACCACTCGCTGTATGAAGGGACTGGATTGGAGTGCCATCCGATCGTTCAGCTCTACGGGGAATGTTCCAATCCGCAGGACATGCTCTACCTGATGGCTCTAGCTGAATATAAACCTGTGATTGAATACTGCGGCGGCACCGAAATCGGCGGAGCTTACATCACCGGAACAATGGTTCAACCCTGTACCCCTGCAACCTTCACCACTCCCGCTTTAGGGCTAGATCTGGTGATTCTTGATCGCGAAGACCGCCCAACCAATAAAGGCGAGGCGTTCATCATCTCTCCCTCGATCGGCCTCTCCACCGAATTACTCAACAAAGATCACCACCAAGTTTATTTCGCTCATTCCCCACTCCCCACTCCCCACTTCCCACTCCCCACTCCTCTTCGTCGTCACGGTGACCAACTGGAACGCTTTCCCAACGGCTACTACCGTGCTCACGGACGTGTGGACGACACAATGAATTTGAATGGAATTAAAGTCAGTTCCGCGGAGATTGAGCAGGTTTTGAACAGAGTCGAAGGCATTTGCGAAACGGCTACGATCGCCATTTCTCCACCCAATGGAGGTCCAAGTCAACTTATCATCTATGCCGTCGTCACTCCTGAATTACAGCAGTCAAGAGAAACACTCCTGATCGAACTGCAAACGGCAATCAAACAGCATCTCAATCCGTTGTTTAAAATTCATGATTTGAACATTGTTGAAGCGTTACCTCGAACGGCTTCAAATAAAGTCATGCGGCGTGTGCTGCGCGATCAATATCCATTACTAACGGGTGAATAACCAATGATGAAAATTGCAGAACGCATGGATCATTTAGGGACTGAATCTGCTTTTGAGGTTTTTGCCAGGGCGAGTAAACTGGAAGCACAAGGCAAAAAAATTATTCACCTTGAAATTGGCCAGCCTGACTTTCCAACGCCACCCCATATTTGTGAAGCGGCGTTCCGGGCAATGAAGGCGGGATACACCGGATATGGACCTGCGGCAGGATTGCCGGAACTTCGGGAGGAAGTGGCAAACTATGTTTCAACAACCAGGGGATTGAGGTCCGTCCAGATGAAGTCGCGATTACTCCGGGTGCTAAACCCATCATTTTTTCACGTTGCTGGCATTAGTCAATGCAGGAGATGAGGTTGTTTATCCTGATCCAGGTTTTCCGGTTTATGAATCGATTATTCGCTTTGTGGGTGCAAACGCGATTCCGTTACCGTTACGCGAGGATGTTGATTTTCGGTTCCGGATCGAGGATCTAAAGAAAGCCGTTTCCGATCGCACAAAATTATTGATTCTGAATTCGCCTCAAAATCCCACAGGAGGGTTGCTGGAAGCCGAAGATTTAGCAGCGATCGCAGACTTAGCAAAGAAACACGATTTCTACGTGCTTTCAGACGAAATTTACTCTCGCATTATTTACGAGGGACAGCATCAAAGCATTACCCAATTTTCCGGAGTGAAAGAGCGCACAATATTGCTGGACGGTCACTCAAAAACCTATTCAATGACGGGGTGGAGATTAGGCTATGGTGTTGCACCCCAACCTATCACTGAGAAAATTGTGCAGTTAATGATTAATTCCAATTCCTGCACCTGTTCATTTACGCAAATTGCCGGAGTAGAAGCACTCAGGGGACCACAGGATTCAGTAACTCAAATGGTGGCCGAATTCAAACAGCGGCGAGACGCGATCGTGGAAGGGCTAAACGCGATCGAAGGAATTCATTGCCTCAAACCCGCAGGTGCTTTTTACGTATTTCCCAACGTCAAACAACTGCCCCTTTCCAGTGAAGCGTTGGCCGATTATCTTCTGGAAGAAGCAGGGGTCGCCGTTTTAGCGGGAAACTCCTTTGGAACATTTGGCGATGGATATCTACGGCTTTCCTATGCAAACTCCTTGAAAACATCCATGAAGCTCTGGAGCGAATTCAAAAGCCATCCCGAAAATTATTCGTTAGGAATAAACTTTTAGCTACCAGCTGTTGGTTATCAAACGCTTTTTTGAGGTTGGATCTTTCTCAAACCTAACGCCAGTCTCTTACCTTTAGGGGAATTGGTCCTTGTCAGAATCCAATGCTTGGGGACGCAGCCGTCCCCCAACCCCCTTCAGATCAGGTTGACGATGGGATGTGAAAGCGCGCTTCGCATTGCACAGGTAGCCATGCCTTACGACGTCCTCATAAGAGAGCTGTTGCAAGTAACCACAGACTTCTTATTCGGGGTGTGGGGAATTAGGCCCCGACAAAGCGGGGAGCCGGGGGAAGTCCCCGGCGTAAATCTCATAACGAAGCCCATCTATCTTCCATTTACTCTTGCTGCTAAACATTTCCGATCTGAACGATTCTTGCATTGAGTGCCTTTGCCGCTAAAGGATCATGGGATGTGAGAATCAAAGCACTTCCCTCATCCGTAAAGGTTTTCAACACCTGCAACATCAGCGATAACGATCGTGGATCTTGCCCAACCGTAATTTCATCCAGTAAGCAAATCTTTGGTTGCCTCGCTAACACGGCACCCAACGCTAGCCGTCTTTTCTGACCCTGAGACAACGCTTGGGGATGTTTGTCGGCGCGATCGCTTAAGCTCAGTCGCTCAAGCAACGATTCTGCCACGTCTTTGGGCACTCCGGGTTGAACGATTTCTGCCCGCACACTGTCTGCAAATAGCTGGTGACTCGGATTTTGCAGCACAAAGCCAACATTTCTAGCAATCTGGACGACCGATCGTTTCCCGACGTCTCGACCCAAAATTTCCAATCGTCCAGTTGTTGGTTTGAGCAACCCGCTTAAAAGCTTAAGCAGCGTGGTTTTGCCGCATCCATTCTCTCCCTTTAACAATACCGTTTCACCCGCAACGACCTGTAAATCAGGAAAGGGCGGATAGCCACCCCAGCTAAGTTGGTGGGAGTGGAGGAGGGGTGACGGGTGAGGGGTGAGAGGAGGGGTTTCTTTCTTCAACATCTCCATTATCTCTTGTAAGGTCTTTCCAGCCTTCTAGAAGTTTGCCTTCGTCGAAATAGTAGGCCCGATCGCAGATCTCCCTGACGACATCGAGCCGATGTTCGATGAGAAGTACAGCTCGTCCCTGGTTGGCTTGCGATCGTAGAAGTTGCAATAATTGTTCAACACTATGGACGTCCAGGTAAGACAGTGGTTCATCTAGCAGCAGAACGGGTTGTTCGATCGACAATAGGCAGGCTAGAAGCAACCGCTGTTTTTGTCCGGCTGAAAGCTGATGAATAAACCAATCTTGTTGGGCTTCCAATCCAAACGTTTTTAGGGATGTGTCAATGACTGAGGGAATTTGGGCAGATGGGATATTCCAGTTCTCCAGTCCAAACGCACACTCTTCCCAAACACGATCGGTAAAAATTTGAATCTCGACATTTTGCAGCAGCGTACAAAAATGGCGCGATCGCTGACGAATCGACCATTCCCGGATATCCTTACCCTGGTAAACAATCGTCCCCTGAAGGTCACCTCCCGTATGGTCAGGGGCAATTCCAGCCAAACAACTCAGCAAGGTGCTTTTACCGCTTCCGGTCGCCCCCGCAATTAGAACAACTTCACCAGGGTAAAGCGTCAGCTTAACTCCTGCGATCGTCGGCTGAGAACCGCCGGGATGCCGGAATGACAGATTAACGACTTCAACCAACGGTAGAGTTGATGACATTTTTCTACGCTACCCACTCGATGTAACTCACCAGCGCCAAAATCGCAATCGCACCCGCCGCAAACCAGGAATCCGTTCTTCGCCATTTAAGGGAGCGGCTGTTGCTGCGAGGTGCAGTCGGGTCATATCCTCTGGTTTCTAGGCCGATCGTCACGTCATCTGCATAGGCAACAATCCGAAAAATCAGCGGCATAAACAATCCAGAAAACCAGTGGGCAGGCTGTCTTGCCAGATTGACGCCACGCAGCCAGTTAGACTCGATGATGCGTTGAGCCTCCTGCTGAATCAGCGGCAGAAATCGCCAAATCAGCATCAAACTCAGCACCATAAATCGGGGCAACCTTATGGTTTGCAATGCTCTCACCAAATCCGCAGGCGATGTGGTACTGGCCAGTAGGGGAGCGGGTATCACAATGGAAATCAGTTGCAGGGCACTAGTTAACGCCGTGGAAACGTCTCTCAACCAGCTAGAAAACACCACAAATAGCACCAGAACGATCGCCGCATACCCCAGAATTTTGAGATTAATACGCACAGAGAGCAACAGCAGAACTAGCAAAATTCCTGCCAGTAGCGCGATCGCTTCCAGCCGATGCAGCGCGAGTGCAAAACCAATGAGCAGGAAACAAAGACCAATTTTTAGGAGTGGATTGATTCGTGATAATAATCCAGATTCTGGCTGAGCAAAATTAGACGTCAACATCCATCTTTCCGGCTTTCTGAAGTTGCTTAATGGTCAATTCTCCCAAAACCAACCTACCGCTCCAGCGACCCCTGCCAGAATCGTCAGCAAAATTAGCGTTCCAGGTTGATTAATAAATTGAATGACATGGGTAAGCGCATCTGCCCGCTTCGGGTCCTTTATCCTTGAGATTAAACCTTGTGAGAAATAAATGAGAACCAGTAAACCAGCTAAATTTGCACTAGCAAAAAACAGCACGTTTGCAATCAAACGGTTAATCCGCTTGCGGTAACTGCCCAGAAAGTACAGGACAGCCTCGATAACAATCACGGTAACAGCTAGATAAAGCGTAATTAGCGGCGAAAGCAACCCCAGCAGAACCGCCAACGGAAGGATAATCAACGCAATGCTGCCAGGACGCTGTAGGCGGGCCATTCCCAACGTTAAAAAGATTCCTGCTAGCGGCGACCAGGCAAGGAGCTGAAATCCAGGGGTGCAAATGGACCAACAATGAAAACAGCAATCACCATGCCGATCGTCATGAAGGCAGCAAACACATAATCTCTAAGACGCCAGGGAGTTCTCATAGCTAAACACGTGTTGATGCAAACCGAAACAATCTGGAAGTCAGGTGAATGCTTGATTTAGGTCTGTTGTTTCACCCAAAATCAACGCATAATCATCCTACCTTAGGCAAAGACGATTAAATCACGCTGTACTCTTTTCCAACGCGAGTAAACGCATCGATACAGTGGTCGAGATGTTCATGCGTATGGGCCGCAGAGAGTTGAACCCGAATTCGTGCCTGCCCCTGAAGCACAACGGGGTAGCTAAAGCCAATCACATATATCCCCTCGTCTAACAATCTGCTGGCCATTGCCCGTGCCAGTTTCGCATCGTATAGCATGATGGGAACGATCGGATGCGTACCCAGTTTAATCTTGAACCCGCGATCGCTGATTTGTTGCCGAAAGTAACGAGTGTTTGCCATCAGTTGAGCGCGCAACTCATTCGTTCCACTAATTAAATCCAATGCTGTCAGGCTGGCAAAGGCAATAACAGGTGCCAGCGTGTTAGAAAACAGGTAAGGGCGCGATCGTTGGCGCAACAAATCAACAATTGCTTGCCGACCCGTTGTAAAACCGCCGGATGCTCCTCCCAACGCTTTTCCCAACGTACTCGTAATAATATCGACCCGTCCCATAACGCCACAGTGTTCGGTAGAACCCCGCCCAGTTGCGCCTAAAACACCCGTTGCATGGCTATCATCCACCATCACCAGTGCGTTGTACTGATCTGCCAGGTTACAAATTTCCTTTAGGTTTGCCATATCCCCATCCATACTAAAAACGCCATCAGTGGCAATCAGGCGAATTCTGTCAGATTGGGTTTCCTGGAGTATCTGCTCCAGTTCCTGCATATCACTGTGGGGATATCGGTAGCGATTTGCTTTACATAAGCGAATCCCGTCAATGATGCTGGCGTGATTGAGGGCATCGCTAATCACTGCGCAATCCGCATCTAATAGCGTTTCAAACAATCCACCATTGGCATCAAAACAGGAGGTGTAAAGGATTGTATCGTCTGTCCCAAAAACGCTGAAATCTTTGCTTCAAGCTGCTTATGAACGGTTTGCGTTCCGCAGATAAACCGCACCGATGATAATCCAAATCCGTACCGGGCAACTCCCTCCTGAGCAGCCTTAATTAACGCTGGATGATTGGCAAGACCCAGGTAATTGTTGGCGCAGAAGTTAATAACTGCCCTGCCGTTCTGAACCTCGATTTCTGCCCCTTGTGGCGAACTTAAAACCCGCTCTTCTTTATGCAACCCGGACCTCTCGATCGCATCCAGTTGAGATTCAAAAACGGACGTGGCGTTTGCTAACATGGCTGAACCTCCAGAGTGGAATGGAAAACCTGGTTCAAGATTGTGGGTTCAAGAGCCTAATTAAAGTTTTGTAGGGGCGAGTTTCACTGTTAAACCTTGCGGCATGAGGGCTTTTTCTACTAAACCCGCCCGTACAAACAATTAAGTATTCAAGCGGATTTTATATAAGTCACGAAGATGGAACCATTTCTGCCGTTGATGTCTGGCGTTTGATTTCCTTTGCGCGTAATTTCGTCAACATCTCTTTCACAATGGCGGATAAATCATAGGTGTGTTGCCAGCTCCAATCGGCCCGCGCCTGGGAGTCGTCAATAATGGCAGGCCACGAGTCAGCGATCGCCTGTCGAAAATCTGGAACATAGGAGCAGGTAAAGTCAGGCAAATGCACTTGAATCTCCCTCACCAGCTCTTCTACTGAAAAACTGATAGCTGCAATGTTATAGCTGGAGCGAATTTTGATAGCGGTTGGATCGGCCTGCATCAACATCAGAATTGCGTTGATTGCATCCGGCATGTACATCATCGGTAATCGCGTGTCTGGACGTACAAAGCAGGTGTAGGTGCCATGCCTCAACGCAGCGTAGAACATTTCCACCGCAAAATCGGTTGTGCCACCACCGGGCAGTGCGTTGTAGCTGATAATTCCCGGCAAGCGGAGGCTACGGACATCAACGCCAAACCGATGGGCGTAATAATGACACAGCAGTTCTCCCGTCACTTTGGTGATGCCGTATATCGTAGACGGATCCTCAACCGTAATTTGAGGCGTATCTAGCTTGGGGTGTGCGGACCAAACACCGCGATCGAACTGGGGAAGAATACCTTCAATCGATTCGTTTTGCGGCCTCCAGGACATTGCGAAGCCCATTTACGTTGACATCCCAGCAGCGGTCGGGGATTTGTTCACCCTTTGCAGATAGTAATCCGGCCAGATGGTAAACCGTGTCAATTTGATAACGATCGATTAATGCAAGAAGACATGCTCGATCGGTGACATCCAGAACCTCACGCAACGCATCGTGCTGTACGGATGGCTTTATCTCCCGACTGCTTTCAATGACCTGTGTGACTCCATAGCGCTGACGTAATGCGACGACCAGATCGCTACCAATTTGACCGGTTGCTCCGGTCACTAAAACGCGGTTCATGATTTACCTCACGCCGACTAGAGGCTGCACGGCTATCTCATGGATGGCGTGCAGCAAGCGGTGCATTTCTTCGATCGTGTTGTAGTGGGCAAATCCAATTCGCAGAAATCCTCCACTGGCTTCAATCCCCAGTTTTCCGTTAGGCTAAGTGCGTAGAAATTACCGTTCCAGGTGTAGATTCCGCGATCAGCCAATGCGTTCGCCAGTTCAAGCGGTGTAAACCCGTCCAGACGAATAGCAACCGTAGGTGTGCGCCAGGCAAAGCGATGCGGATCGGTAATGCCATAAAGCTTGAGACCGGGAATATCCAATAAGCCTGGAATAAGCTGTTCGCTCAGGTGCCTCTCGTAGTGTTGAATCGTTGCCATTGCCGCTACGAGAGCGTCTCGACGGGATTTTGCGGTAGGGGATACCCGATGCCCCAGTTCAGTCAGATACTCGATCGTCGCAACAACGCCTGCCAGTCCCTCATGATTCTGAGTTCCGTTCTCCCAGCGATAGGGAATCTCATCGGGTGCAGGTCGGACCTTGTAAGGGCGTAATCGAGCAAGATGCTCCGCTTACCGTAAAGAATACCAACATGAGGTCCAAAGAACTTATAGGCCGAACAGGCAAGAAAATCGCAGTTTAAGGCATGGACGTTGAGTGGACCGTGGGGTGCATAGTGAACAGCATCCACAAATACCAAAGCCCCTACAGCATGGGCAAGCCGCACAATTTTTGCAACATCGTTAATGGTTCCGACCGCATTTGAGGCATAGCCAACCGCAACAACCTTGGTCCGCTCGTTAATTTGTCGCTCCAGACTATACAAATTCAGCGTGCAGTCATCATCATGAACATCGGCCATCCGGACAACAACGCCCCGTTCTTGCAGCGCTAGCCAGGGTGTGACATTGGCGTCATGATCTAACCGAGTTACAACGATTTCATCGCCTGACTGAAGTTCCCGCCCGATCGCTCGGCTCAGCGCAAACGTTAAGCTGGTCATGTTCAAACCAAACACCACTTCGTTGTGGTCGCACCCCAAAAATCGGCGATCGCGGTCCGAGCATCGATCATCAAAGCATCCGTTCGTTTACTGGTGGCAAATGCACCGTGCAAATTGGCATTAGACGTCAGCATGTAATGGGCGATCGCGTCGATTATCGTCTTTGGTACCTGAGTTCCACCCGGACCATCCAAAAACACCACAGGATGACCGTTTAACGTTTGTGCAAGGGCGGGAAACTGAGCACGAATCCACTCAAGGTCAAACGATTCCATAGCAAACTCCTAGTTTTCGCGGAACGGTAACGCTGGACAGGTGAATACAAACACATCTCGACTGCCAATGTCAGACGTTGTGGCGTTGACAGGGGTTGTAAAGTGGAAAAATTCGTGGTCGCTAAACGTCAGAAACTCGCCCGGATTGAGGATTTTCGTGAATGCGGGCGGGCTGGTTTTCGATTGATACAAATGGGTCTCTCCACCCTTAAGATTCGTTCGGCTCACGCAGAAAATTCCAACCAGGTCAACCCCGTCCCGGTGGATGCCTTCGGGTGCCGGATTCCCTTTGTGACGTGGATCGGCTGTAATCCGAATTTGATGCACTCCAAAATCGGTATACGTCGAACAAACCTTACAGAACTCAAAAAACTCCAGCGCGATCGCTTGAAAATCATCCAGGTGAATCAACTCGTCATCCAGTTCCTCGTATTCCCTGACCACATCGCCAAGCACGCGATTGTAAATTTTGCTTTGAAAGAACTTTGTATACGGTAGTTGAACAAGCTGATTGTTAGAAACCTCGAATCGAGAATATTTCCGAAACCGATAGTTTCCCTTCAAATAAGGATCAACCGGGAGGTTGTGAAAGAAGGGTTCTAGTTTTCAACGTCAACAGAATTCAGTCTTTCTAAAGCGTAACTAGTTGTACATTTAAGATGCTTTGTATCTATTAATTTCCGCATGATTCAATTTCTCCCTTCTCTAAACAACACATTTTCAACCTATCGCTCATTGTTCAATCTTTAGAAAAATTGAAAGACGGCTTGGGAAATGAGCCGATTAGATGAACTATAGAAGGTGTTTTCCACAGAAAAAAACTAGCAAGCAGTTATTACAATTCCACTACTTCTTTCGCGGAGAGATGGTAGATGGAATCGAAGCTTCTCATTAGTCAAATCTAAAATCAGAACTCATCAACATGTGAGCGTTTTACCTGAATTCCTCACATGTTCCTAAGACCTATCATAACCCCATTTTTTCTGACTGGGTAGTGAAAGTAGTGGTTGATCACCCTTTCTTCACTGATCCCAGCCAATCTTAAATAGTGACAACTGGCTGCTTCATCCTTCCAAAGATGCATCGAATTGATACAAACTGTAGTCATTTTTGTCATGAAAACCCCGCGCTATAATGCAGGTAGGAGATGGAAAAAGAGGGGTGTTCTTAACGTTCTCTCCTAACAGTTAACCCCAAACCACTTCAAAATAAGGCTTTAGTAGAACAGCGTTGCAATCTGATACAAACTCTTCAAGCTATTTGAAGAGTCTGTTTACGAGTCATGAGATTTAACAGAGATAATTCAATCATTGGTGAGAATTGCTTTGCAAAGCAATGTAGGGACATAAGTACTTATGTCCCTACATTGTTGCAGTGCTTCGTTATGGTGTTTAATTACGCCGTTTGCGATCGCAAATCACTCAACGCTTCAATAACGTCTTTAGTCAATTCAGCACCAAAACTTTATATCAAAAGAGAGGCTTAAAATGGTTGATCAAATGGTTCAACTTTCAAATTCAAACCGATCGGGGTATTCCTCATCCGGACTTGAAGACTCCTTGAAGTCTATTGGAGAAGGTAATCCCTTTCGGTTTATCGATGATCTAGGACCTGCAAAAGTCCTTCATCTCTATGATCCGCTAACAGGTTTGAAGGCAATTCTGGTCGTTGATAATGTTGCCATTGGACCTGCAATCGGCGGAGTTCGCATGGCTGAAGACGTCACAACCGAAGAAGTGTTTCGGCTAGCCCGCGCCATGACTCTAAAAATGCCGCCGCAGGCATTCCCCATGGTGGTGGCAAATCTGCAATTCTGGCGGACCCCAAGATATCGCTGTCTGAGAAAGAACGTTTGATACGAAGCTTTGCCCGCGCCATTCAACCGATTACAGACTATATCCCTGGTCCCGATATGGGCACCAATGAGCAGTGCATGGTCTGGGTTAAGGACGAAATTGGTCGGGCAATTGGCTTGCCAGCGGAGGTGGGGGAATTCCTCTGGATGAAATCGGCGCAACAGGTTTAGGGGTCAGCGTTGCGGCAGACGTTGCAAGTCAATTCTGCAACCTCAACATTGAAGGCGCTCGTGTTGTAGTGCAGGGCTTCGGTTCCGTTGGTCAGCATGCAGCAAAATTTTTGGCACAGAAAGGAGCCATTTTGATTGCAGCATCCGACTCGAAAGGCACCTTATTTGCCCCTGGCGGAATGGATGTTGATCAGCTAATTGCGTTGAAACAGGCTGGTCAGAGCGTAATGGATGCGTCTAACGGCAAGAAGCTCAGACCTGATGCAACGATCGAGATCGACTGCGATATCTGGATTCCAGCAGCGAGGCCCGATGTGCTGCATGCGGATAATGCCGCTCAATTAAATGCACGACTGGTTGTTCAGGGTGCAAACATTCCTTTCACACCCGAAGCCGAGCAAATTTGTCATGACCGCAACATTCTCGTCATCCCTGATTTCATTGCCAATGCAGGCGGTGTAATTTGTGGTGCTGTGGAGTATCAGGGCGGAACCCACGCGATCGCCCTACAAACTATTACCGATACAATTCGTCACAACACCACGGTCATTCTTCAAGAATCCGCAAAACCGGAAAGCTACCCAGACAGGCTGCCCTGGAACTAGCCGAACAGCGAGTACGGGAAGCAATGAAGTAGTAGAGGCACACGGCGTGCGTCTCTAATCAGTGGTAGTTCAAAAAATAGGTGACAGGCAGAATACCCTACCTGTCACCTATTCCCTATCACCTACGTTTTACCGAGCATCGGTGCCCTGGTTTGGATCACCTTCAACTGCGGGATTGTCTGTTCCTGCCGCTTCAGGAGCAGCTCCGGGTCTAACGGGCCCTAGCCCTGACCCGTTCTGCGGGTGGCTGGATCAATGGTCGTCTGCTTACCGCCAGAGGCTGCTGCACCCTTTCCTTTTGTAGCGCGACCCACTTCTAACAATTCGCTTTCTGCAAAATTGTTTGTGTTAACGCCTGCATAGTTCAATTTTTCAAAACGTACAATGACAGGATATTTAATGCCGCTTTGATCGATGGAAGCAACTGTTCCAACATCTTGAAACCAAAAAGATTCTTTGCGGAGAACCCGAACTTTAGAACCCCTTGAGACCATAGCTTTCCCTCAATACTAAATGTGTAGATTTGGCATCTATTTAACGCCTCAGTAGGGAATTAACACAAACCTGTAGACCAAAGAATCTCTCGATCGAAGTATCTAGCTTCCATCAGAGCATTAAGTTTTGTATGCAAAAGTCCCTTGATCCGTTGGTAAATTTACGTTCCCTACTTTTGTTTTACAAATGTCCATTCTAGAACGTTAATGGGCGCTTGCTGCAGTGCTTTGACGAGTGTTTCATTATTGTCATATTTCAGTTCTGTGAGATAGCATGCCTCAACGTTGACCGTAAATTCCTTTTCTCCGAAAGGCCAGGGTTCAACGGTTACTCGTCCATCCTCCAGTTCCCGAATGTCGTAACGTTGTCCATCGATGCCACTGGTGATCTCTACGGCCCGTCCAGCATCAGGAACTTCTCGTTGAGCAAGAATAAGCGACAGACGATCGCACCAGCGCATAAACTGGTACGCCCGTTCCGCCTCATCCTTTTCAATTCCCAGGTCTTTGCGCCACTGTTCCTGGTTTTTGAGCTGCTGATTTAGAAAATCATCCCACTCCGGCGACTTTCCCCACTGGGTTTGATTCAAAAAGCAGATGTGCTTGGAGGTCAGGTATGTGACCCAACGTCCCCGATAACGGGCACTTTCAATCAAACTTTTCAATTTTTCTAGGGATGAATCGTTATCGAGGGTAAAGTCCAGAGGGGCGCCTGCTTCGGTCAGTTCGTTTCCTTCCCATTCCTTTTCCAAATCGTCATGGTGGGAAATGGCGGCGATCGTCTCATACAAACGAACCGGACTATCATTTCGATTCCAGTGGCCTGCTAATTGGGCTGCAAGTAAGGCGTGGGCGCGGTGATAAATTACTTCCCAGCCATTCTCAACCAGGTTGACAATCATAGATGAGTATCCTTTCGATTAATGTCCTTTTGTTTGTTACTGACTTAAAGAAATAGAGTGGCAGATGGAGGACAGGCAATGGGCGGCGGGCAATGGGCAATGGGTTACAGAACGCGTTATTGCCTATCGCCTATTGCCCATCGCCCTCTTGCTATATCTGTCACGTTATCAATTCAAATTGGTTGCTGAACTCAAACATTTGCCGTTTTGACCAGGGAAATTGCCAGGGGCGTTATCGCTTGCTCTACCTGGCGAATGACCGCGCGATCACGATCGGTCCAAACCCGTGGCTGACCAAAACGCAGGGCTGCAAAACTCCCCACAGTTGCCCGTTTTCGATCAGATGCGCGTGAACTAATGCGCGATGTCCAAAATTGGTTTGCTCGAATTCCCGATTAACGACGGATGGATTGGCAGTTTCAACATCCTCAACAAAAATGGATGGTTCTGCATTCAAGGCAGCGGCAAAGAGGGGATCCTCGTCGGGTAGGGATTTTGGCTCTGGCTTCCAGTCTGGGTCGAGCAAGTTAGGAACTTGTGGGCTGCGACGCCAACAGTGGGTAACTTTCCCCATGCTGCTTGAGGGATTGCGCAGGTACAGAAAACAGCGATCGCAGTGTAATACTTCACCCAGAAATGTAATTAGAGTATTGATGGACGTGCCGGGGTCATCTGCTGTTGGGAAACGATCAGTAATAGAGGTTGGTAATTGAAATTGTACTTGCTCTGTCATTGTTTCTACGTTCTCAAGGAAAAGATGCCCTGGTTAGGACATCTTTGGCATAGCGGCCCTAGTTAGCTTATGAGAAAGCATTCCTGCGGAGTTCCTTCTCACATGCGTATCAATCTCACAGTTGGTTAGGACCGCTATCGGTGAATGGGGCTAGTTGAATGATGGTCTGTTAAAACCATTTATCAGCATTGGTCTGCTTTATCCAAATGATCTTCGCCATTGGATATTTCCTCAATGGACGATTCCTTAATGGCGTCCAAACCATTTAGCAGCAACGGCACCTAGCGCAGCACCGACCACTGGATTGCTGAGGAATTTGACGATCATGGGTTGATCTGCCAACACATCCTGGAAGATATCGGGATGATTGTGATAGGCAAACGCAGCAAGTTTGCTAACGTCATCTGCCGACATGCGGCTGGGATGATGCGTAGACAAACCTAGCTGATGCTCCAGGTCGCGATCGCTCAGTCCCCGCTTTTTCAAATGGCTGAAGAAATCACGCGCTACGTTTTCCCGCTCGTTGGGTTTGATCTGCGCGATCGCCCGTTGAAGTTCAGGCTCCATCTGAGTGGAGGGAATGTTGTCAGGGTGGAATGAGCGACCAAACAACTTCCGACGTTCTTCCCGCGACGATCGTTGAGCAAAATCATCAAAGTTCTGATACTCATTGGAGGAATCTACGTCACCCAATGTTTCTTTGTTTCCCTGCGCCAGGTCGTTCATAATCTGGCGCTTATACTCGTCACTACTTGCCATTGTTAAGGTCTCCTTACTCACAACAAAATCTTAAAAGTCTTAAAGTAGTTTGCTTGTTAAGCCTTGTATTCAATCTGCTTTGACTGAGCGTTATAACGGGCTGTTAAAATCAGCTTTTATCTGGCGCATACATCAAAACAGTCAAATCTCGATCGGGTTGAGAACTCCGCCGAAAGCCTTGAACAAGGGATTGCGCTAAAGGCTTCACCTCTTTGGGACGAACTTGAGGTGAGATAACCACACCCAACTTGTTGTTATCCCGCACGTAAGCGTCTTGAACCAACCCTTTACTGGTTTTAACGACCCAATCGCCAAAGTTTTGTCCCTGTAAGGTATTACCTCGGGATAACTCTGCATAACCAATGCTGCGATCGGGGCTTATTTGATAGCTCGCTCTGTCCTGTTGAGCAACGGCTCCACCACTACATGCTGAAGTCGTTACCAGGAGAAGAACCATTGTTATCGCAATAACAACCTTGCGAAGCGATTGAAGGACTCTCATTTATACCTCCTACAACTAGAACAACCCTATTCAGCTCGTGAGTTTGCTTTCGCATTTGCATTCACGTGTGAATTTGGGGTTACTGATACAGAAAATGAACGCGTGGTTTTGTACGCACGTGTATCTATTCACTCGTTATTTGCAATCAGATTCATCAATCCTTAGAAAGGCAAATTAATAGGGTGCTGTTCTGCCTAACGATGTATAAGAAAAGCCCTTCTCACAGGGCCAGGAGAAGGGCGGAGAAAACTTAAATTTTAGATATTTACTCGGGTTGTGCAGATTAAGCAGCAAGCACACCAGCACCCGCAGAGGCGATCGCGGATAGTAACGCAGTAAAGAATAACCACCAGGCTGCCGTTGCTGCTGCCTTGCGGGTTTCTTCCATTTGACGTTGTGCCTGGTATTTAACGGCTTCTACCCGTTTCTGAACCTCCTGCTGAATACGCTCAGCGCGATTTAGAACGCTGTTACGAGCAGATTCAATTTGGTCGATAATCTGGTTTGCTTGCGATTCAGAAATGTCTTTCCGAGAGCTGATAAGTGCAACCAAAGTGCCCCGATCGAACTGGCCCAATCGATCGCGTAACGCTTCCAGTCCAGCCTGTGGATCATCAAACAGTGTACGAACATCTTGCTTGATGCTGTCGTAGTTCAGCTCAGGACGATCCAGGGAATTCAGGTAATCCCGAATGCGGGCAAAAATGCGATCAATGACTTCCTGAAGCCGATACTGAATTTGTCGTATTTGATCCAGAGCTTGATCACGTACGGATTCAATTTGGGAGACGATGCGATCGGCTTCCTCAGGCGTCATATCCTTGCGTTGAGCCAGAAGCGCCACAATAGTGTTCCGGTCAAATCGTGATAGACGATCGCCTAGATTTTGCCATCCTTGCTGAGGCGACTGCACCAGCAGCGCAAAATCACGCTTGATGCCTTCTGGATTCAGTTCTTCCTTGTCTGTATTGCGGAGATAGTCTTCCACGGCAGACTCGAAATCGACCACCTGTTGTTGAGCACGCAACGCCAATCGACGGGGCGAGCGAACAATCCTGCGAATTGCCTCTTGCACCTGGTCGATCGTCCGGTTCGCTTGCTCAGGGGTAATGTCTTCCCGTTGGCTCAGGAGGCGCACCAGCGTTTCCCGATCGATTCGGGATAACCGCCGCCGCAGCGCAATCGTTCCTTCTTTTGGATCGTCTAGCAGTTTGCTGAGATCGCGCTGAATGCCATCGGGATCCAGTTCTTCCAGATTGGTTGCCCGCAGATAATCTGAAATGGATGAAAGGGTTTGGTCGTATTTGTCCTTCACCGTATCAACTACAGCGCGCGGTGAGCTGATCAAACCATTCCAATTCGACTCAACCTGGTCTATAACCTGATTGGCTTCGGACTCAGTCATATCCTGTCGTTGTGCCAGCAGTTTGACCAACGTATCGCGATCGATCTTGGAGGCCCGATGCTGTAGGGAAGACAATCCGGTTTGCGGGTCGGTAAACAACAGTCTCAAGTCACGCTTAATTCCTTCAGGATTCAGCTCGGATTTACCTGTGTTGCGGAGGTAGTCTTCTAGTTTTTGCTGTTGTCCCAGGAACTGCTCTTTGGCACGCTCGTTCAATGACTTGGAATCAGTCAAGACACGATCACGGGTCCTGTCCAGCGCATTTAGAATTGCCTCTGCCTCTACAGGGGTTACATCCTGTCTGCGCAGCAGGATTTGCCGAAGCGCATCCCGGTTGTAGGGCGTTAGGCGTTGACTGAGGGTTTCATAATCGGCATCCTGATCGTCCAGTAATGCGCGAAATGCAGGAAGCACGTCTTCCGAGTAGAGTTGCTCCTTGGGCGTAAACGTTAGGTAAGTATCAATACGTTGTCTCAGGTCAGACGTGATTTCACGCTCTTTTGCCTGTTGCGCCGTTGATAGAACTTCCTGACGAATGGTTTCTAGCTGATTAGCAATGTCCTGAATCTTATCCTGAGCGAAAACGCCACGAGAACTCAGCAATTGAACAAAGTAGGAGCGGTTTAGGCGTGATACTTGATCCGCGATCGCAGCGGGGTCGGCATCGGGATCATAGAGTAGATTGCGAAAATCTCTGGCGATCGTGGCGCGGTTCATTTGCCAGGAAGGTGCATTCAGCAGATAGTGCTCTACATCAGTCCGAATGGGGCTTGGAGCAGACGTATCCTGACTGTCACCCTTCAATTGACCGACTACTCTATTGGCTTGCTCAGGTAACTTGTTGGGATCGATTTTCAGCCGATCCAGTATTTTCTGAAGATCAAGATCAGAGAGGTCAGCCCGTCCCATCAACATTCCAATGACTGTATTCAAACCAGTTTGAACGGTTTGTTGTAGCGCACCAGGTTTTTGGTCGGATGATGCAGACTGTGATTTACTCCGTTCAGCCAGCAGCCGATCCAACTTTGCATTAACCTCTTCCAATCTCAGTTGACCCGGTTGGGTAGACTTCAAATAATCGACTAAGTCTGCGGTTTGATCGCGCCGCTGACGACGCCCCAGCGTTTGTTTCCAGACGCCTTCTAATAAATCGGCGAGACGGTTTACATCCTCTTTGCTGAAGTCAGTACGACGGCTAACCAAATCAACAAACGTTTGGCGATCGATATGACGCAGGTTATCCCCTTCAGCGAGGGCCATGAACTCTGGGTCGTTCAATAAGTTCTCAAAATCACCGCGAATTCTTGATAAATCAAAATCGGGCAAGCGAAGCCGTCCAATATAGTCTTGAATAGACTCACGAATGCGATCGGGATCGACACCAGCGGTTAACTCATTTCGCACGGCGGCTGCAACAGCTTCAGCAGTGGATACGACCTGCTGCTTTGCGGCTTTGCCCCCAATCGCTGCAGAAGCAGTACCCAAAATTGCCTGAAAGCCAGAAGTTGCTGCCCCAACGACAGAACCAACAAGAGAGCCGATCGTAGTCGAGCTAAACCAAACCAACAACGAAAAATAGGTTGCCCAAATCACTAAACCGATCGTTGCACCCAGTAGAGGAGCGGTAACTAAACTCATTTGAACCGCTAAATAGCAGGCAACAAAAAGAGCGATCGTGACAGTTATTAATGTCCAAAGTCCAACTCCTAGACCGATCTTGCGAATAGAAACTCCCCACCAGAATCATCGGATTCATCAGAATGAGAGGAACGCCCAAGATAGGAAATACCTGCTGCAACTGAAAGGTTGGTAAATAAAAGTTGAAAACCAAACGCTAATAGAACTCCGGATATAAGAGCCGTGAAGAAATGAGGACCCGAGAATACTACTGATGCTGCCTCAGGGGTCGCTAATTTCGAAGTGTCGGTTGTGCTTGGTGCCTGCGCTATCCAAAGCATTCTCCCCAATATTTCTGTTGTCGTTAGTGTAATGTCAGCCATTATCCTCTCCTGGAAATAAGCCCTCTGTTCTGTTGTTCGTTGCGTACGAACGTAGTGACGAAGCGTTTACATTTAATTTGCTCTTGGGCCTAGAACTCTGTCTCTAAAAAGTCAAAATAATTGCCCTTGTAACTCAAGACTCCATCTAAAAACAGAGACTTACATCTCCCGCAGGTGGGAATCTGCAATATCTCGAGGCAATGAGGGTAGATTATTTAGAACTAAAACTCACCCTTATTAATTTGGCCCTTATTAATTTGCTTAGTTGTGGTTGTTTATCCCACCAAAGTTATTGAACGTTATCAGAATAGACAACTTCCCATATGTTGAATTAGAATTTCAAAGCAAAACATCAATGCAAAATTGAGGTCTCTTGACGAAACCCGCCAAAACAGGATTCTTACCGGCTTTGGGAGAGGTGTTTGAAACCACCGCTAATAGAACAAAACCAACCGATGAGGATTTCAACTGAAAGTCCAACTAAGCGGCTTCGTTCTTGCAGTCGCAGATTATACTCACCAGGCTTCCTCACCACAAGATCTGTCCTGTTAAAACATTCAGCCTGAGCAAATCTGCTTTAGCTATGTTTTACTTTGAGTTCCGCCATTGCCCTTATTAGAGTCCTACAAGCGTTGCCAGAGATCCTCACTCATAAGTCAGATCTTTCTCATTGATCGTTCAATAATCCTTTCGATAATCCTTTTAATAAAGCGTGCTTTGCTAGAACTTGATATTTTTCTACTGTTAATGTCGATTGTGTTTCTGATATCATTTCTATAGATTCAACTCTGTAGCTAAAGAAAGATGATTCCAACCACACCACTTTTTAAGCTAAAGCCTATGACTGATGTACTTCTACAAAGTTGTGAACCATGACTTCGATCGCCGAAAAGATTGATAGGTCCAGCGAAAACTGAGAGATCCCAGAAATCGTGAGGTCGTTTTTCCTGCCTGGGACGATCCTCAACTGGGGAATCTTGCAACCCCTATCAATTCCTCTAAACTTGTACGCACTTACATTAATAACCTGCCTGCCTACCGTAGAGGATTGTCTCCATTACGACGGGGTTTAGAGGTCGGCTTAGCCCATGGTTACTGGTTGTTGGGTCCTTTTGTTACGTTTAACCCCTTGCGGAATGCCCCTGCTGGTGATTTCGCGGGTTTGCTTGCGACGATCGGTCTGATCCTTATTTCGACCCTTGCCATTTCACTCTATGCGTCAAGTGATCCCCCGCACCCGCTGCAACCATTACTGTCCCCAACCCTCCCAAAGAGTTAGCAACCACCGGAGGATGGGATGAGTATGCCAGTGGCTTTTTCATTGGTGGCGTTGGTGGGGCTGTTTTTGCCTATTTTATTTTGCAAAACCTTCATTTGTTCAAGGATGTATTGAACAACTGAGGAGTTAAGACGCTGTCAGGAGTCAGGATTTAGAAGATGTGTCTCATCTAAATCCTGACTCCTATTTTTTCGTAAAATAACCGCATTTCAGAGCCTATTGCCTTAAAGCCCTGAAGTATCTCCTAACGCGTGTATCTGCTGATCGGTGTATCCCGCTGCACGCAATGGTTCGACAATGTCCTTTTGCAGATCGGGCACGTAGCAAACGACAAGGCTAGCCTGTTGATCTGGCACCATGCGAACCTCCCCGACCGCGGCAGGCAAAATGCAAGACTCTGCTTGATTCAATTGCTCAGTTCCCTCCGCAAATTCTAATTGAATGGGGTCTCCAACGTTTGACAGCGTTGTGCAGCGGCGAGGATGGGATGGCTCGATATAGGGTTCAACGAGTGTCCAGTGCTCAAGGGCAAAATAGGGACCTGCACAGCAAATCCTTCGACGGTTGTTCCCTTCCTGAAGTGCAAGGCCAGGATTTGGTTTGGGATGGTAGTGGTTGCGTAATTCATCTAATGTTGCGTTTATGTTGGCGTACCACTGCTCCTGCGAATGCTGCCGAGCATAAAGGTCATAGGGCATGACCATCTGACCTAAATCAGATGTTTGCTGAACTTCAAAAACCAGGCAATCGGGGCCAAACGAGTGGATGATGCCGCCTGGCACGTAAATTGTGTCACCCGTTTGAATAGGGTGGCGGACAATCACCGAATCATAGTCCTGCGCGAGGAAGGCATCAAACAATTCTTGACGAGAGAAGTCTCCTTTCAATCCCGCTAATACCGTTGCTCCCGGTGCCGCCCAAAGAACATGCCATGCTTCTGTTTTACCGTTTGGTTCCTTGTGAATACGGACGGCTGTTTCATCATCGGCATGAAGATGCACTGGAAGCATGTGAGAGGCATCAAGAAACTTCTCTAGCAGAGGAAAATGGGACCTCGCCAGCCCTGACCGACAAGTTCATCAGGATGGGTAAGCGTTAAATCGTGTAACGTTTGGGCAGCAAAATGGCCATTTAACACGGTTCCGGTTGTATCCCGGTAGTCGCTAATTTCCCAGGTTTCGGCGATCGTGCCTGCAGGTAAACCCTGTTTTTAAGCCGGTCTGGAATTGACGTTCTCCAAAGTAATACTGGCGAACGTGGGTTGTTAGTTTGATTGGGTACCAGTTCATATTCAGCTACTCCATTGATGTAGGGACGGGTAGAGGGATTGATAGCGTTGCCACGCAGACTCTAGTTCTAGAGAAAATGGGTTGGGTAATGTGGGGTTGGGGTCAATGGCAATTTGAGGAGCTGTGTGAGCACTGGAATAGGCGTTAATACCAATTCCGGCAAGGATGGCAGCACCACGGGCGGAGGCGGCAGCGATCGTCAAACTGTAAAGCGGAATTTGGAGGACATCAGATACCAATTGTCTCCAGGCTGGTTCAAGCGTCCCGCCACCTGCCAAACGTAGCTCTGTTAGCTGCACTCCCGTAGCGACGACCGCTTCTAAGCCCTGTTTTAACGAAAAGGCAACCCTTCCAGCGCTGATCGCATCAGGTGCGATCGGGAATGATGTAACCCCATTCCAATCCAGGCTCCCCGCGCAGAAGGGTCCATATGGGGAGTACGCTCACCCATGAGATAGGGCAAAAACGTAAGCCCCTCACAGCCTGTTGGAACGGAAAATGCGTCGGCATACACCTGCTGCCAGCTCAACCCCAAAAGATTTCGAACCCATTCCAGCGCCAGTCCAGCATTCTGGATAGCTGCAAGGGTATACCATTGCTGGGGAATGGCCGATCGAAACAGATGGGTGCGATCGTAAGATCAACTGTTGGATCTGCGCGTAGGGACAAAATTTGTGCCCCGAACCAACCGTCAGTTGTGCTGAACCTGTTTCCAATAGTCCACTCCCAAGTGCCGCAGCAGCAGTGTCGGCGGCCCCTGCAATAACGGGTAAACCAATTGGTAAACCGAGGTGGTCAGCAGCACTAGCGTTCAGATAACCTGCAATTTTGCCTGAGGGAAGTAGGGGTGGTAACCAGTCCGATCGTAAATTTAGAGCGCTCAAAGCATCTAACGCCCAACGATCAGCTAAGACATCATAAAGTAGTGTCCCGGAAGCATCGGATGGCTCTGTCGCAACCTCACCTGTCAGGCAAAAGCGCAACCAGTCTTTTGGCTGAAGTGCCCAGCAAGCTGTTGTGTAAATTTCTGGTTCATAAACGCGCAACCACAATAAAGACGGACCTGCCATCCCGGCAGCTACTGGATTGGCAAGAACATTTTTGAAAGTTGGTGGAAGGGACCGATACAGGTTGAGGACCTTGCTGGATCGGGTATCTGCCCAAAGAATTGCAGGACGCAGTGCATTACCATTGCCATCCGCTAGAACAACGCCATGCATCTGTCCTGAAAGCCCGATCGCCTGTACTTGATCTGCCCGGTCGGCAACAACTGCTCGAACCGCTATCGCAACGGCTGCCCACCAATCCATTGGCTCAGTTTCTGCCCATCCAGGTTGGGAGGCCCGAACAGAATAGGGACTAGACGATTCAGCAAGTACGTTGCCGTCAATCTCCAACAGCAACGCCTTCGCTGAACCAGTTCCTAAATCAATTCCAAGTAACATTGCTAAACTGACGGCAGCGTTCCTTCAAATCGAAGACTTAGCAAGGCTGTAAATTCCGCGATCGTCAGCCTTTCTAATGCGATCTCTACCAAATCGAAGGAAACCATGGATAACACCAGGATAACGAGTATGGGTAACCAGACAACCAGCGTCTAGCCGTCCTAAATTTAAGATGTCTGAAAATTGCTAAAAAGATTGATGCTCAATTATTTGATGAAGAAACGAATATTTCTGAATGGAAGTGACAAAGATGCCTCGCTCAAAGCGTTTCATTAAATTGCAAACGCAACTCCGTTATCAAGTGGGTAAGGCCATTCAGGATTACGCCATGATTGAGGCGGGCGATCCGTCAAACAGGTGATCCCTGAAGGTAAAACGATGTGTAGCCTTTGTTCACGGTTGCGTCGGGGCATTCTTTACCGGATCGCCAGCGAAGAAGGCGCAACCAAAATTGCGCTCGGCCATCACCGGAATGACATTGTAGAAACCCTATTTCTAAATATGTTTTACTGCGGGCAGATGAAGGCAATGCCGCCCAAACTTCTCAGCGATGATGGAAACCACATTGTTATCAGACCATTAGCCTACTGTCGAGAACGGGATATTGAGGAATATGCGATCGCTCGGCAGTTTCCCATCGTTCCCTGCAACCTGTGCGGTTCTCAGGATAATCTCCAACGTGCCCAAATCAAACACATGTTGCAAACGTGGGAACAGGACTATCCAGGTCGGATTGAGAGCCTGTTTCGCAGCCTTCAAAACGTGTCTCCTTCGCATCTCGCTGATAACCATCTTTTCGATTTCGCCAGTCTTTCTAAATCAGTGGAGGTGCATAGATAAATGTAGGAATTGCGAACCCTGGACAATTCATACCCTTCAGGACTTGGCAAGTTACGAAGGAGGGAAATAATCGGTAAAAATAGAATATTCCTGAACCTGTGAGAAGGAGTGTTCCATGCTTCCTTTGTAGGTGTGCCCCGGATGATCGCCCGTAGCATGAGCGCCTACCGAGAGGTGTTTTGTCGAGCGGCAGGGTTTGAGCATGTGAGTCGCTACATCAGTGGGCTGTTGCTAAGTGAGAACAAGACGTTGCAAGGGATAGCCGCACAACAGGTATACCCGGAAGGGGAAGCGGTGAGCCGACGGGCAATGCACGCAGCCGTGTTTGAAGCGGGGTGGGATAGTGAAGCCTTGATGCAGCAGCATCGCGCCGTTGTGGGCAAAAGACATCAGGGACGAGGGCGTGAAGTGATTAGCCTGGACTGGACGCTCTTGCACCATGAAGATGGGTTTGAGATTTATGGAGTGAAACGCTCCTATGATTATGTCAATCACTGCATGAGCCGCTTTCAAACGGTTGTGACTGCCGTGATTGCGAATGCTGAGCAGATAGATGGCATGGCAGTAGAGGTGCAGATGCCCGACTTTCGTGAGGCAGAGCGAGGATCCCTGAAGATGACTGCCCAACCGAGTTATGAGCAAATGGAACAGGTGATGCAACGCTTGGTGGAGTTGTTACATCATCAGAAGAACCAACTGGCATATCGCAAGCGGACCGAACTTGTAGTAGACATGGTGCGGCAAATTGAAGCTGAGGGCATTTCCCCAAAGCAGATTATGCCTTTGATAACGGAGTACTGACGCTGGAATTGACGCAGGTCATTGAAGCATCAGGCAAGCATTGGGTCAGCGAAATTGAATGCTCTCGGTTGATTCAGTGGAATGGGCAATGGACACGAGTTGATCAAGTTGCCGCCGAACTGCGTCAGGAACATCCAGAAAGTTTTCGGGCACTCCAGGTCAACTGCCGTAATGGAGCCGTTCAGTCGGTTTGGGCATTCACCAAAACTGTGCGGCTCAAACGATATGGACGCAAACGATTGGTGATTGTACATGATCAGCAGGATTTGAGCGATGCGCCTCGATTGTTATTGACCGATGCCTTGCATTGGGAAAGTGGACGGGTCATCCAAACCTGGAGTTACCGTTGGGCTTGCGAAATCTTTCATGAGTTCTGCAAACAAGTTGCGGGTTTTGAGTCGGCTCAGGTACGCAACCAGGAAGCGGTCAAACGACACTTCCGCCTAAGTTGCATCGCGCAGTCGTTCTTGGGGCAAGCGGCTTGTGAGGGCAAAAAATCAGAGAGATTTATGTTTGCAAAGGAAAAGCAAACGGTGGGACAACGGCTCTACAGCTTGACCCGTGAAGCTTATCAGCAGATGCTTGAACTCGTTGAGGCGCTATTTGCTCAGGGACGCACTTGTGAGCAAGTACTGGAGGTGATCATGCCTGCTTGAAAAGCTGACATCTTATTCTCCTTTAGTAACATTCCAAGTCCTGTCAAACACCTTCCCCGTCATCAAAAAGCTGATGTTAAGGGAAGCCTTTCAATAGTTAGAGATGTTTCGATTTTTGACGGTTACTCAATCGTTCTTTACGGAAGCAAGCTTCATTTTCTTTAAGACTTGCTCCAGGTTGAGTTCCAGGAACCGATCCAAAGGCAGGTACGCCCAGTACCAAGGCCTATGCTCCTCATTTGTTCTCTGAAATCCCAAAGCCAGTCGTAATTCCTCATAAAGTGGATGAATGACCGGAGAGTAGACATCGCAGAGGTTGGGAAAATCAGCTTGCATCGCTGCGAGAGTGCTCTGCGTATCTCTCAAGAATTCGTAGAGACAATCTGGTCGCATATAAGCCATGTCGATGTACCAGGCTCTAACGTAAACAGAGGTACATTCCATGTCTCCCGGATGCGCCATCTTAACAGGGTCGTTTGCTACGTTACTGGTCAGGTAGAAGCTTTTGGCTGGAGGACGAAAAAACATCCTCCGATTCAACTTCCGTTGGATAAAGAATGGAAATTCCAACGGCATTGAGGTTATCACAGCGACGTAAAACACGTAGGCAGGTGGGGTATGTTTGGGACCAGTTCCGCAGGATTCGTGCAATCCGCTGGGGGTAACTGATTCGTCCTTCGTAGCCCATATGTAAGTTTGAGCAATCAAACTGGCGATCGGAATCGCATCTGTTCGAGGATTAAAGCTGTCTGGTTCCAGCTTGGTGGGTTTAGACGATTTCGTTGAATTGACTAACTCTGGTAAAGGGCGAACTTTGATACAGAGGCTCTGGCCATCAAAGCGTTTTTCTATCAACCCAAGTGCAACCAACCGATCAACCATCATCCCTGCGGCCCGATCGGTACCCCGCTCCTGCTGCCCGTAAAATAAGGCAGCAGCCTCCCGATGGGTACAGGCAACAAAGTCTTCAGGAATATAAAGATGGGCAAGCGGTTTAGAGACGTGTTCCCCTAGTTCTTGCTGATGTTTTAACAGGAGATATGCCCAAAGGCGAACGAAATACTCAGCTCGACGACGAGTTAACCCTCCCCGACCCATTAACACTGAAACGTAGGTGCGCTGCTGCTCAGGAGGGAAGAAATAGTCTAAATATTCCGGTCCTATCGATTCACTCGATTCGGACGGATGCTTCAAAGGTCTCATTAATTTACAGGTATTAAAAAGAGGAATCAGTGGCAGGCTGCATTAGAGGCGATCAAGGCTGAGGCGGAATAATACCCGAATGGGTGAGTACATTTAGAAAAGCTGAGCCGAGAATATGGATGACGCCCATCTAAATCGAAGTGGCAGGATAAAATCTCGACCAGTGTGAGATTAGTTCCATACACTATTTCTTGCCTAATGCGTTGATGCACTGGCAATGTCTGCTCTACCAGAACGCAGTGAATTTGCATGCACTAATTTGTACGCATTAGCGAGTAGTCCGGTTGATTCCCTCCTTTCCATTCAGGACTACATCAGCCAGATAAGTTTTTCAGCAAATTGAACTCATTATATTGGGTTTCTGGACAAATGTTATTTTTATTGCCGTGAGAGGTAAATGGAAAAACTTCACCCCTCTTCACCCCGGTTCAGTTTACTTCATACTTCCTGACCTTGATTCTTTCATCTGGAACTGTCTTCAGGCTGCTCATTGTCTCTTCATAAGCGCCTCGATCAAAATATCCTCAACACTTGAGGAACTTGATTTATGACAGCCCCCTATTTTCTGTTTCTCTGGAGCCTGCACCTGTTAGTTCTTTGTTTAGCTCTCGCTCTTCCGTTGGCCCTGGCATCTGTTCTCCGCGTCGTCCCCACGCGAAGGTTGCTAGCCGTCAACGGTTAGGAAACACCGTAAGAGCTATTCCTAACGAAAGTCACGATCTCAGCCTGATTTGGAGCAGCTTGATTGAGTTACTCCAGCAGGGTGTGATTGTTACCTCCAGAAACTTGAAGCTAATCTATTGGAATCTGAAAGGCAGAGAACTCTGCGACCACCTGTCGGACACAACGTTTTCATCGACTGAATTGCCCCCGTTGTATCTGACGTTTGCCGTCGATTAATTCGAGAAAACCGTTCTGATAGCTCTGTACTTGTTATGGAGTGTCAAACGGCAGAAAGACAAACAATTCGTATCAGTGTTCGTTGGCTTTCTTCACCTCTGCCGCGAGAAATGGGTGCTTCTGGCTATTCTGCCAATGTAAGAGAGTTTCAGGGAAGAATCGAGGAAGAGCAACAACAGCCCTATATCCTGGTGTTCCTGGAAAACTGTGATGATGTGCTTCAGGAAGAACTGCGGATTGAGCAAAGAAGTATGACTTCACCGAGCGTGAAGCAGAGATCTGGATGCTGTTGCGGCAGGAATACACGTATCAGGAAATTGCCCGCGTGCTTCAAATTAGTCTGAACACCGTAAAAACCCACGTCAAAAATGTCTATGCGAAACGGCGCAGTTTTCATGGGCAAGAAAAGTTTTGGTGTTCAGAGTAGGCCAGGTTTTAGGTATTAGGTGTCAGGTGTCAGGTGTCAGTACGACAATGGGTAATGACTAATGACTATAACCATTGATTAATGACACTTTTGCCTAAAACCGTAACGTATAGTCCTGCCTATACGTTGGTTCCTACCTATGAGTGCTTCAACCGTTGCAGCTATTGTAATTTTCGAACCGATCCGGGTAAAAGTCCCTGGCTGTCTCTAACTGATGCAAAGACGCTCTTAAACTCTCTAAGGGGTCAGGGTGTTATTGAAATCCTTGTTTTAAGTGGGGAAGTTCATCCCAGCAGTTCGCGTCGGGCAGGATGGTTTCAACATATCTATGATATCTGCGAACTTGCTTTATCGTTAGGATTTCTTCCTCATACCAATGCTGGACCGCTGAGTTTTGTGGAAATGGAACGGTTAAAGGCGGTAAATGTTTCGATCGGGCTAATGGTTGAACAGATTACACCAGCATTGTTGAAAACGGTTCATCGTCATGCCCCCAGCAAGCTGCCGGAGTTGCGTTTACAGCAGTTGGAATGGGCGGGTGAGTTGGGAATTCCGTTTACGACTGGCTTACTGCTGGGAATCGGCGAAACTACGGATGATCGCAAGGAGACGCTGGAGGCGATCGCCCACATTCATCAACGCTGGGGACACATTCAGGAAGTCATCCTACAACCCTACAGCCCTGGACAAAGGGAAGCGTGGGATGGGGAAGCCTTTATTGCAGAGGATTTGATCGAGGTGGTTGCAACGGCTCGTCAAATTTTGCCGGATGACATAACGCTGCAAATTCCACCGAATTTAATTCCAAATCCTCAACACTTGCTGGCTTGCCTGGAGGCAGGAGCGCGAGATTTAGGCGGTATTGGGCCTCGCGATGAAGTGAATCCTGACTATCCACATCCGATCGATACCAAGTTGTCAGAAACACTTGCGAAAGCACACTGGCAGCTAGTTCCCCGGTTGCCAATTTATCCTCAATACTATGAACGCCTCCCGGTTCACCTCAAAACAGTGGTGAAGGAGTGGCGAACACGATTACTTGCATAACACCAGTCTTCTATAGCGACCCTAAATGGATTGTGAGAAAGGATTCCATTGAAATTCTTTCTCACAAAGCCTCTCATTCTCACAACTGATTTAGGGTCGCCATATACGTTTGCGGTTTGGGCAATACGAAGCACTTACTCTCATTCATCGTTTGGCGTGAATGTAGTCTACAAAGTAAAACTTGGGTTCTAACCAGTACTTAAGACCCGCGTAAATGGCCACTCCAAGCAAGGCCGTCAGAACTAACGGCAACCCAATTCGAACACGGAATTCATTCGGCAGGATAGCTGCTACTGATAGTGCAATAGCGAAGTAACCAAGTAGCCCTATCTGTAGACGATGCACATTTTTAAGGCCTCACGGCAACTTCCGCAATTTACGGTGTGCTGATGGTAGCGATCCAGTATCTGTTGGCGATCGCTTATGGGTAACTGGTTTGATGTATCAGCTATTCCCCAGGGCAATTGTCCCTGGCAATATTGGTCTAACCATCGACGAAATTCAACCACCATTCGATCAGCGCTTGTGGGCAACTTATAGGCAGTCTTCCAGCTTTCAGTTTGCGATCGTTGCTGCAAATCTCGTTCCTGGTAATGCAGCAAAATCATATCGCCATCCAGTACTAGATTACGCACCGATAGATGCTCCCACCAGCGAGGAGTCAATGCGTGCAGACGCTTAGCAAAGTTGCGCGGAAACTGAGCCACAAGCCTGGACTTACCGGGTGAAACTGGAATGCAGTAGGTTACCAGTCCAACTTGTCGATCGCCTCCAAAATTAATGGCATATTCGAGATGACAGGGGGATTAAACGTGATCTGTGCTTGAAAGCCACCCTCAATTTGGGCTTCAATGCAGTCCTGGGTGGATTCCACAATCTTGATGGGAAGTGGTTTCGCTTTACTGCGGTTGCCCTGCACACCATGATGGGCGAATTGGACATGGGATGGATCGGCAACGTTTTCAATGAGAGTTTGCCAGTCATACTCAAGGTCACGCACCACCGATGACCAGACAAATCCACGGTCTGCATCTACTTGCGGCGAAAGCGGTAAGGGCTGGGAATTGGCAATTTCCGCCGAACTGGCATCAGGCCAAACCCAAAGTAACCCGTTGGCTTCCTTTGTTGGCAGAACAGTGACACAGTAATGTTCGCGATTTTTAGCAATTAGATTGGGATCTTCTGCTTGAGGTATATGGGTGCAAACTCCTTGGGTATTAAATTGCCAGCCATGATAGCTGCACATTAGATGCCCCGTTTTCTCATCTACGCGTCCTTCGCTCAATGGAGCTAAACGATGGGGACACCGATCGAGAAAAACGTGATACTGATTTGAGGAACGTGGCTTCCACACGACGACTCGCTGACCTAGCAAAACAATCGGTGTGGGACGCTCAGGATCGAGATCTTCGATCGGTGAAATAGGGTACCAGTGTTGGAAGAAGTTAAATTTAAAGTCCGTCATTTCAACTCGTCTAAAAGTAATGCCTTAACAGCTAAGTCAGTGATGTAACCATACGTTCAGTTGCTGAGGTCATTTGATCTGACACGAATTCTGGATTGGAACAATCAGTTCGGATTCCAGGGAGAGGGTCTAATTAAGCCCTCTTGTATGTTTAGCACCTCTTGTGTCTAAGGAACGAGACTTATCAGGCGTGATGTTGAAGGATTGTTTCAGTTAGAGCGTCCTGGCAGTGCCATGCCTCCAACTGCGGATCATATAGCAGTCCTAAATCAGTTGTGAGATTGAGAGGCTTTGTGAGAAAGGATTCCGTTGGAACCCTTTCTCACAATCCATTTAGGATCGCTATAGAAGAGTTTGAGACGTAAGTGATGGATCAAACAACGCCGAAGTTACTGAAGCGAGAGTTGGGAGTTCCGGGTGCCATTTTAATGGGTTTGGGGTCGATCGTGGGTACAGGAGTTTTTGTCAGCCTCGCGATCGCGGCAGGAATTGCAGGCCCAGCGGTAATTCTGGCAGTGGCGATCGCGGCTCTGGTGGCGATTTGTAATGGGTTGAGTAGTGCTCAGCTTGCGGCTAACCACGCTGTCAGCGGCGGTACCTACGAGTATGGGTATCGGTATCTCAATCCCTGGCTGGGGTTTATTGCTGGATGGCTATTTTTGCTGGCGAAGTCGGCTTCAGCCGCAACCGCTGCTTTGGGGTTTGCGGGTTATTTGCTGAATGCGTTGGGGTTATCGCGACAGGAATGGTTGGTTCCGTTAGCGCTGGGGACGGTGCTGGTGTTAACGCTAGTGGTGTTGAGCGGTATTCAGCGATCGAACCAGGTCAATATTGCCATCGTTTCGATTACGCTGCTGTCGCTGGCTTTTTTGTTCTCGCAGGACTAAAGCCACTGATAGCTAGCGGGACAACAAATCTTTCACCCTTTTTCCATCAGAACACCCGATTACAGCGGTTTTGCATGCTAGTGCGTTGGTTTTGTGGCTTACACGGGATATGGACGAATTGCCACAATGGGTGAAGAAGTGCGAGAACCGCAGAAAACCATTCCTAAAGCTATCATCGTCACAATGCTGCTAACGATGACGATTTACATGGCGATCGCCACTGTGAGCGTTGGTGCCGTTGGAGCAGCAAACTTGAGCAGCGCTATTCAGGGAGCAGCTCCGTTGGAAGTGGCTGTGCGGCGATTTGAGATTCCGGGGATCACAGATTCTGGCGATCGGGGCTGTCACTGCCATGCTGGGAGTGTTGCTGAATCTGATTTTGGGCTTATCGCGAGTGCTTCTGGCAATGGGACGCAGGGGATATGCCCCGCCAAGTTGCCCGGTTGAATCGAACGGAGACAGCTCCATCAATCGCAGTGATGGTAATGGGGCTGACGATCGCTTTATTAGTCCTATCTGGAAATGTCAAAACCACCTGGTCCTTCAGCGCTTTTACGGTTCTGGTTTACTACGCCATTACCAATCTGGCTGCGCTGCGCTTATCCGATCGCGACCGTCTCTACCCAAGATGGATTGCGTGGATTGGTCTAGCCGCCTGTCTTTTCTTGGCTTTTTGGGTTGAGGCGCAAATCTGGTTAGTAGGGCTAGGTCTAATTCTCGTCGGATTGGTATGGAAGATAGCGATGGGATTTCTTCTGCCGCAGGAGTAGAATCACCGGGAATCGAATCAGGAAGCGGGAGGACTGGTGACACGGTTCGTTTGGGCCAGGGGAGAACGAGACGACTGAGAATGCGATCGTCTTCTAACTTGTACAGGTTAAATTCGCCACCGATCTGCTTCATCATAGACTGGCAAATCATGAGATGCAGACCAGGAGGCTGGTCCAGAAGGGAGGGTGCCAGCAAATCGACGGCTCGGCTTACTTCTAAATCGGTAACTAGCCGGGGTTCAATCTGTCCGTTGTCCGTAATCGATACTTCTAGCCATCGGCTGTCAATCTGGCGGCACCAGATGTCAATCCGTCCCCCTGCTTCCGATCTCAGGCAAGCAACCAAGAGCAACTCATACAGCACCAATTCAATCTTGATAACATCGCTTCCAACGGTCAGGTTGGCTTCGTTGTCGTTGTGAACCTGGGACCAGAGTTGCCGTTGCTTAATCAGAGCATCAACCCTTTCAAGTGCTCGTTTTAGTAAGCTAACGAGGGATGTCGTTTGAGGAAAGGTGCGTATCTGCCATAGTTCCTCCTGAATTAACGGAGCCAGGGAGCAACCGAATCATTGAGTTGCCGTAAGACCTGCTGTTGGCGAGTAATGAATAGGGGATCTTTGGGGTTGTTGAGTTCCGCTAACCGTTTCAAACCTAGCGACACTGAACGATACACATCCTCCAGCCGACGGTGTTTGTACCAGTTCAATCGCTCTAAGTCTTCCCGTTGGATTGAGAGATTTTGAGTAAGGGCGAGGTAGCGGCGGGACCAGGCAAGCTGACTGGTCAGGGTTCCCATTGCGCTCAGGTGACGCTCAGACCAGTATCGTTCCGGAGCGTCTGCCACCAGAACAATTCCCGTAGGTTCGTGGTCGGGTGAGGTTCGCAGCGCCATTGACAGTACTTGGCCAATACCTACGCCATGCAACCACTGTCGCGTTTCAGCGGGAATGTCAGCGATCGGCAGAGACAGCAATCCATCACTCTCGAGGGTCCATGCAACGAGCGGGTCGGCCAGCACCGGGATCGTTGCGTCCACATTCAACGTAAACCGATCGTTGGTAATGATAGGGCTAACGACGCGGCCCGTTCCCTGACCTGGAGGCCAGGTAATCAGGGTTGTCAGCGGCACCTGAAGCACCTGACTGATGTGCTGGAGGGCAGCCTGTTCTAGCAACTCAAGCTGATGGGTCTGCTGAATTAGGGTCAGCCCCATTGAATGGTCTGGTTAATTTTCTGCTGCTGCTCGTTCTGCTTTTGAAGCTGCCACTGGTGCAGAATCAGGCCAACTTGCTGACTGACAACTCTTAATAGTTCACGTTCTGCCCGGTTCCAGGTACGAGGGATTTCGTGGCAAACCATTACGATTCCTTCCAGCGGATGACCGATCGACGTATTGCACAGAAGCAGCGATCGGACGCCCAGTTCTAGTAAGCGCTCGCGCCACACCAGCAGCCTCAAATCCCCATCCAGGTTTTCGATGTCAATGGTTTCTGAGCTTTTTCCACCAGTTTCCAGTCGGAAGCATTCAAAACATCCAACGGTCCAGCGAAGGGACGGCGATTGGCAGGTTGGCTCTGGTAACAAACATCAAATTTGCCCAGGTCTTTGTTGAAAAGCAACACGACAAACCGTTCGGTTCTAAGACGCTTGCAAAGCTGATCGGCGGACATCTTCAGCGTCGTTTTCCAATCATCGTCGCTGTAGATGGAATGGGCAATTTCGGCAGTCAGTGTCTGGTCTAAACGGATTTGTTCGATCGTTTGCTCCATCTCGTCTAGAGGAGCCAGGAGGGCAATAATTTGGGCTGCTCCCCGAACATAGCTCTTTTCCTCATCCTCCCAAATACGCGGCTCCATTCCTTCTACTGCTAAAAAGCCCAATAGCTCGTTTTGAAAGAGAATGGGTGCTGCCAACAGCGATCGTGCTCGAATTTGCTGCATCAGACGGCTGGTGGTGTCTGCTTTAAGAGAACTGTGTGCCTCACCAATTGAAACTACCTGCTCAGACAGAAGCGCCTGGTAAAACCCGCTGACCTCCTGAACCGTAATTCCAGAGGCGGGCTGACCTGTTTCTCCAAACCCGGTTGCTTTCTGGCGGTTACTAACCCTGCGCCAGAAATAGCGACGCTCTCGTTCAAACCAGTAAACGCTGGTGCGGGTGGGTTGAATAAATTGGTGCGTTTCCTCAACAACCGCTTCCAGACGGGCACCTAAACCAGGAAGCGATCGCAACTTGGCCAGAAGGGATAAAAGCGGCTGATCCGGACGTTTTGTTTGTTGACGCTGCCATTCCACCTCAATCTGGTACAGCGCCGCTCCCAGTTCCCCAAGATCATGGAAAGCCTTGCCTTTTCCTCAGTTTGAGGCGAGACTCCCCAATGGGGCGTTCCCAGTAACGTCACTCCATAACAGCGATCTTTGTAACGAACCGGGAAGATAACGGTTCCCTGAATATTGAAATTTCTCGCTGCTTTTCGCCACTCCCCTGCCCGTAATTCTTCCCGTAGGTCAGGCACGGCCAGAGGACGCTGTTGAATAACAACCTGCTCTAGAATATCTCCTGGATTTAGGGCAAATCGTTGTTTAAGAAAATTAACGTCTCCTGCTGGCGTTACCCCGCCTTTTCCATACAAGCGATGCTCTAAACGATCGTATTCCAATCCAAATCAATTGATAGTCAAATTCCGACTGGAGATAGCCCAAAACGGTATCAATCAAAACATCCGCGTTGTCCTCTTCTCGCAGGGTTTGCAGCACGCGACCGAGGGCGACTAATTGTCTATTGTAGTGATGGGCAGTTGGCTCTTTCGGTTGAACCATGTTGTGAAGCGCCAAAAACGCTAATAAACCAGAGTAATCAGAGATGCAGACCGTATGCCAAACAATTTAATGTAAAAATTCACACTAAAATACCGCCAGCAGAGGCGATCTTCAACATGCTGCCATAATCCTTGAGAGAACGTTCATTCCATCCTAGTTTGTTTCTATAAGTTCAGATGGACATTTATCGGGCTGCAATTCGTCCAATTTTATTTTCTGGCCTCAAAGCAGATCCAGAGTGGTTACACCAGAAAACACTCCAAGTGCTTGGTTGGCTCGATCGTACCCACGATCGAATCCCTACAACCTGGATCGATACTCAACTGAAACAGTCCTACGGTCTTACCCATTCTCATCTGGAACAAACCTTGTGGGGCTAAACTTCAAAAATCCGATCGGGTTAGCTGCCGGATTTGATAAGGATGGCGTTGCATCGAGTATTTGGTCAAGCTTTGGGTTTGGTTTTGCCGAATTGGGTACGGTAACGTTCCATCCCCAACCCGGCAATCCCCGGCCTCGATTATTTCGCTTACCAGAGGATCAGGCAGCGCTTAACCGCATGGGCTTTAACAATCAGGGAGCGGCGGACATGGCGGAGCGATTGCGGGAGCGGTGGGGAAGTAGGGGGCAGGGGTCAGGGGTCAGGGGTGAGGAGTCGGATAGCGCTCAGTCCTCACTCCTCACCCTTCACTCCTCACCTTTAACTCAAAACTCTTCCCCACGCCCCACACCCCACACCCTACACCCATTCCCCTCGGCATCAATCTTGGCAAATCCAAAATTACTCCCCTGGAGGAAGCCGCGGAGGACTACCTGGGAAGTTTTCGACTGCTGAAAGACTGGGAGATTACTTCGTGGTGAATGTGAGTTCCCCCAATACACCGGGGTTACGATCGCTCCAAGCTACCTCTCAACTGGCTCCCATCCTGACCACACTCCAGCAAGAGAATCAGCGACAAAAGCCCTTACTCATCAAGATTGCGCCAGATTTGGAGTGGAACGAGATCGCATCTGTTCTAGATTTAGCCCAAAAACACCGTTTAGCGGGAATCATTGCTACAAACACCACCATTCGTCGGGATGGACTCAAAACTCATGTGTTGGAATCCACTGGAAACCCAATCCAGGAAGAAGCGGGAGGGATCAGTGGTGCGCCTCTGCGCGATCGCTCTACTGAAGTCATCCGCTTTATCTGGAAGGAAACCCAGGGAACTCTTCCCATCATCGGCGTTGGCGGCATTTTTACCCCTGATGATGCCTGGGAGAAGATTACTGCTGGAGCCAGCCTGATCCAGGTCTATACGGGCTGGATTTATGAAGGTCCCTGGATGGTCCGCCGAATTTTGAAAGGACTGTTACAGAAGCTAGATGAGAGAGGCTTGAAATCAATTTCGGAAGCGATCGGGTTAGCAGGTGAGGAGTGAGAAGCTAAAGGCAGAAAGCAGATGATTGTTAGGAAACCCAATGTTTCAAGCAGCAAAGCATACCAAAATGCAGGTTCATTCGCACTTCTAGACCATATACGCTCTATTGATTGCACTCCCCATCCGCCTCTTCATCTCCTCACCCTGAAAGCCCTGACCCTACAATCATTGAACCGATGCCTTCGTCGGTAAAAACTTCCAGCAGCAATGCATGGGGAATCCGTCCATCAATAATGTGGGCACCTCGAACACCTTGAGCGAGCGATCGCACACAGCAGTTCACCTTCGGGATCATGCCGCCGGAGACAATGCCCGTATCAATTAGCCTGCGGGCCTCTTGAATATCCAGTTTTGGAATTAGCGTTGACAGATCCTTGTAGTCTCTTAAAATGCCAGACGTGTCGGTCAGCAAAATAAGCTTTTCAGCTCCCAATGCGGCTGCTAGTTCCCCGGCTACCGTGTCAGCATTAATGTTGTAAGCCTGACCTGTACTATCGGTTGCCACGCTAGACACAACTGGAATATAGCCTTTCTCTACTAGGGACTCCAGAATCTCTGTGTCAACACTGGTTACCTCTCCAACAAATCCAATCCCCTCCTGGTCTGACGGACGGGCTTTAATCAAATTAGCGTCTACCCCACAGAGACCAACCGCCGAGCCACCCGCCTGATTGATCAACGCAACGAGTTCCTTATTAACGCGACCGACGAGCACCATTCCCACCACGTCCATCGTGGCGGCATCCGTAACGCGTAAACCATTCTTAAATTGAGGCTCAATCCCAAGCTTATCCAACCAGGTATTAATCTCTGGTCCGCCACCATGTACAACGACTGGACGAATGCCGACACAGGACATCAGCACCACATCGCGGATCACCTTATCTTTTAGGCTGCCGTCTTTCATCGCAGCCCCACCGTATTTGACCACAACCGTCTTACCAGAAAGCTGCTGAATGTAGGGCAGAGCTTCACTCAGAACCCGGACTCTCGTAGCGGCAGCTTGTTGAATATATTCGCTTTCGATAGACATGGCCAATAGAGGAGTTGAAAACAGTTCATACGCAGTTTAGAAGAAACTGCGCCATCGAACACGGTCAATAGAGACATTTTGTATTTTTGTCGTATTTATAGCAGCCCCGAATCAGTTGTGAGATTGCCAGGCTTAGTGAGGAAGGATTCCAATGGGAATCCTTCCTCACAATCCATTTAGGGTCGTTATATGGCGAAGTTATTTGATCGTCCAGGTTCTACTAGATAACAGAAATGCACCAATTATTCTGACGCGCACTCAGCACCCAGCACTGCCCAATCAAATAATTGATGAATTTGTGCCCGGTTCTACTAGCTCTTCTAATTGAATTTGGCAGCAATGAAAGCTACTTTCAAAAAGAATGAAGGTTACCCAAACAAATAGGTTTCCAATTCAAAATAAGTCAGTTCTTTAGTAAGTCATTGTAGAGATGCTTGCAACTTCTAAAGACAGAGCTTAGTTTTCTTTTGAATCTTCCAAAAGGAGAGTGATTTCTTTTAGAAGGATTGATGAGTTTTATCGGAAATCATTTCGATTTTTACAAGATTCCGGTGCCAAGGCAATCTTAAACCTAGTCTAAGGTGAGAAAAGTAGTGGCTGTTTAAGTCTAGAAGAGTTGCGCTAGCGGTTTCTTTTGAATGACCCCGTCAGGCTCATCTAAGATTAGGAAGAAATGGTCCGAACGTACTAAAAATCTTGGTCCCTTTTATCCTCTAATTCACAATGGTTAACAAAATTAGACAGGTGAACTGAAGATTGATGCCACGCTTCGCCGAAAGGTTCCCTCAATTCTCTAGATGGCTTCTTTTCGCTACCGATCGCGTGGACGGAAGATTGAAAAAATTACTTGCCATCCCCTTTTATCAGGGCACCCCCTAAAACAACTTTAATTCTCTGATACAAGCGATTCTTCTCAAAACTCCTTTCCGACGGCACTTAGAAAGTAATACCCTATGGATTTGATGAATAACCTGCACTTCTCGGGAAGAAGATCTATTTCTCTAGTAATTTTGTATTTCGTTTTGCGCAGAAAAACTATAATTATCAGTTATCGTCCTTTTTTAGGTGTGACGCAGAGTGATTTGATTGTTGGTTGAATTCTCTGTGATTCGTTTACAATCTGCCTAACTTTTTTCCAGGGTGCTAGCAGAATAGAGCAGGGTTCGAGCGACAAAAACCCTGAAATTTTGTGATAAATAATTCCTAAAGGTTTCCAAAACACTGTCAACGTGTTAATGTTATAAAATAATTTTTCGTTTCCTTGAACTTAATTGGAACCACTTTAAATGTTTTAGATGTGATGCGGGTGGAGTAAAACTGTTAGTTTCTACAGCGATTTCCACCGTTAGCAACAACTCTTACTCAAGCCATTTTTGTTGAGCCGATCGTGAAATGAAAAATTAGAAGTCTACTTTACTTAAGGTTGCAAGGTTCTTATGGATTTCAATTGAGGCTAGGCAAAACCGTTGCCCTGATGCTCCATAAGTTTGAGTAAGTGAGGACATAACAAGTGAGGAAACTATGGAATCGCTAGCCTATATTCATGCGGCTGTTAGCTACGAAGACCCTAACCCCGAATTGGACCTAAAGATCCTTGAGAACCTGGACCTCAAAGTTCCCAATGCTGCATTGATGGGTATTGCAGGTGCTGCAGTCGCTGCATCTGTTTTAAGTGGCACGTCCGGTAAAGCGATGGCGGCAACTGCCCCTGTCGGTCCCGGTAGTTCTGGTCAAAATGTTCAGGCCATTCAAAAGGCACTGGGCATCCAAACTGATGGACAATTTGGTGCCAAAACCCAAACGGCTGTGATGGATTATCAAATCCGTCAAGGTCTTAAGGAAATCGATGGAGTTGTTGGCAAGGAAACCGCAAACGCTCTGGGTTTAGATGAAAACTATCGCCCAGTAGGATTCGTTGAAACCTGTTCTGGATGCGGACTAAATATCCGCAGTGGTCCAGGCGTTGGCTACTGGGTTGTGGGTGGTGCCCCAGATGGTGCTTACCTGGAACAGGACTACGAAACTGTCGTCTACAACGACGGCTATGCCTGGACGCCCCTCTACACGGGTGGCTGGGTCGCGGCTGACTACACCGAGGAAGGGTATTATCCCGTCTCCTACGGTGGCTATGGCGGTTACGGTTATGGTCATGGCGGTGGTTGTGGCTACGACGACTGCTACGACGACTACTATCCCGTTTCCTACCGTCATGGCGGCTGCGGTTACGACGACTGCTATGACGACTACTACCCCGTTTCCTACCGTGGCGGCTGCGGCTACGACGGTGGTTGCGGTGGATACGATGATGACTACTATCCTGTTTCCTATCGTCACCACGGTGGCTATGGTTACAGGGGTGGTTATGGTTGCGATGACTACTACCCTGTCGCTTACTACTACGGTGGCGGCGGATGTGGCGGCGGTTGCGGTTGCTACTAAAGCCTGAATAAATCAGGGCCTACAGGAACCCCATAAAGGTTCCACTCCACAAAGATAAGCGGTAATACACCGCTTATCTTTGTCGTCTCTTCAACTATTGGCTTGCGAAAGCATAATCATCTGGTTCACACTTTCAGTAACGCGAATGAATTTGCAAGCAAGACAATGATGATGACTTTGAATCAACAAGGATGAAGCGAGGAAGAAAATTATGGAATCATTAGCCTTCGTTCATGCATCGGTCAACTATGAAGACCCCAATCCAGAACCGGATTTGGTGGTACTTAATAATTTGGAGTTAAAGGTACCAAATGCAGCTCTAATGGGCCTTGCAGGCGCTGCGATCGCGGCATCTGTTTTGACTGGAGCCTCTGACAAAGCGATGGCTGCAACGACCTCTGTCGGTCCAGGCAAATCAGGTCAGGAAGTCCAGGCAATTCAAAAGCATTAGGCATCGAGGCGGATGGCGACTACGGTGCAAAGACTCAAACTGCTGTGATGGATTTCCAAATTCGTCAGGGGAAACCAAGGAAATTGACGGTGTTGTAGGCAAAGAAACTGCAACCGCTTTAGGGCTGGATGAAAACTATCATCCCGTTGGATTTGTCGATACCTACTATGGCGTAGGGTTGAATATTCGTCAGGGTCCGGGCGTTGGCTACTGGATCGTTGGAGGTGCGCCAGACGGAGCCTATCTATCTCAGGATTATGAGTCTGTCGTTTACAACGACGGCTACACCTGGACGCCCCTTTACACGGGTGGTTGGGTCGCTTCCAACTACACTACCGATAGCTACTATCCTGTTTCCTATCAGGGCAGTGGTTACGGTGGTTACGGCGGTGGCTGCGGCGGTGGTGGCTACTCCCACTCGGACTACCGTGGCGGCTATGGTGGTGGCTATGATCACGATCGTGGTGGCTACGGCGGCTATGGGTATGATGAGGGTTACTATCCCGTGTCCTATAGCCGGGATGGTGGCTTTGTAGAGACTCGCCACCGTGTTGGGTTAAACGTTCGCTCTGGTCCAGGGCTGGATTATTATGTCGTCGCTGGTGCAGATGAAGGATCCTACGTTGGCACCTATGGTGGCGTGATTTACAGAGACGGGTACGCCTGGCAACAAGCGTCTGATGGTGCGTGGGTAGCTACAAACTATCTCTATTAACGAGATTCATTCCCCGCTCTTTAGTCTCCTTTTTTGATCTCCGCTAGAGCAGTGACAGAGCTATCTGCCACTGCTTCCTAGCTTTTGGAGACGCTTCTGGAGTGGGAGATGATTTCGTTTCTGGGCTTGCTTTTGTTTCTGGATTTGTCTTAGTGTTTTTCTTATCCTTGTTGTCTTTGGCTTTCTTGTCTTTTTATCTGCGTTCGCCTGTTTGAACGGCGTGTAAATGTAGGTTCGAGTAATCGTTTGACTGGGACAACAATCTGGATCATCAGGACCATATTTGTCCATCTTCACGTTGATTTTTCCAGCATTGGCAGAAAGCGTTTTTACTTTTACTTTTTCACCCAAGAACTCTGCTGATGCATTTTTGGGATTACCGCCTTCGTTTAACACGCCAACCAGATAGGTGAAATTTCTACCATTGATCGTGACAGTTAATGGGGCAACAGCATCCTTAATGCCATCCTTATTTAAGTCGCCGTAGGCAACCACATCACCTAATGTAAACGTTCGTTTCTTCTTATCCTGAAATTTTCCATTGGTGAGTTTAACGGGTCCTTCTGCCAACAGGTAATATTCAGTGTTCTTTAGCTTTTGTACCGTTAATGGAATTTTGGATGTTGATTTAGCGGGTTTATTGGGTTGAGCAGATGGAGTGGTAGAAGGGGAACTCCTGGTGATGGAGAAGTCGTGGGAGATGCTGCTGGAGAAGCAGAAACCGCAGGAGAAGCGGAGGGGCTTGGAGCCGAGGAACGATCGAGTAAGGGAATGGAGGAGCAACTACTCAAACCAAATCCTAAACTAAGTCCAAGACTAAGGGTCAATTTCGCTGTCTTGTGTTTCAATATCATCGTCACTGTGAAACCGTATTGGGTTGATCAGAGATGAGGAGCGATCGCTGCAACTGCAAAGCTGATGCCAACGCTCCTGCACAATTTACATCATTTTTCTCATTATGAAACTTCGATATTGGTTGTTGTGCATTGCATGCCTTGGGTTGGTTCTAATGGCTCCTGCATTGAGGGCATCCACCAAAGTTTTGACTCAACTAGTCAATCAAGATCAAGTTCAACCAGGGACTGCGGATCAGCCACAGCTCGTTAGCTCACAACCGAGTTCCCTGAAGAGTGAAAAACAAATTGCGGATGACGTTTTTCGGACGGTAAACCCTGCGGTAGTCACAATTTACAGCGGTCCAGAGATTGGCTCTGGAATCATCTTGAACCCTGAAGGATTGGTGCTGACAAACAAGCACGTCGTTTGGAATTCTCACCAGCTAGAGGTGAAGACCGCCACTGGCAGAATTTACCCCGGTTGGGTTATCGGGGTCGATCTTCAATTTGATCTGGCGTTGGTTCAGCTAGATACTAAAGATCGGTTGCCAACTGTACGAATGGCAAACGGTGTGAATATGAAGCCAGGTCAGAAGGTGTATGCGATCGGTAGCCCAGCAGGACGATCGGGAACCTTTACGATCGGCACGTTCAAGCGAATTACCCCCACGGAAGCATTCAAACCAGCACCGGATTGCTTGAGCCAGGAAATTCGGGTGGTCCACTGCTCAACTCTGAGGGAGAAATGATTGGGGTAAATAAGGGATTATTACGGGATGGCAGCGGTTTGGCAACTCGTGTAGAAGCCGTTCAGTCATTTCTTAGACGAAACCGCCGGACAGCGGCAACGCAGTATTAAGAGGTGGTAGGTGGTAGGGGTCAGGTATTAGGGGTCGGAGGTCGGGGGTCTGGGAAAGACAGAGAAGATATGGGGATTCTCAATCCCCAATCTGAAATCTTCAATCTCCAATCTTCAATCGTCTGACTAACGGGATCATTGGTTTTTCCAGGTTTGGGGTTGTTCAAAGTGGTAGATGTCTTTAATGACCTGTACCCAACCGTCTGAAAGAGATTCCAGGATACGATCGCCTTTTTCTCGTGTTGCCGCTGTTGGATCTCCAATAACTCCGCTCTGGCTTAAATCTCGAGTTGTCCAGGCGAAGGGCAAATTTCCTCCACGCTCAAAAGTTGATCGGAAAAGTCTGGTGGGTATTCTGCTACTGCGTGATCCATCTTTACCTGTTCCGGCAGAATTGACAGCAGCAAACTGGTTTCCGCATCGCCTGCATGAATTCCCAGTGATCGCTCTTTTTCGTTTAGGAGTTCACCAGCAATATTCGGAACTCTCCAGGTAAACAGGGGAAAAACAGAAAAATCCTCAAACGTCTGATGCAAATCTCGCGCCACAATTTCAATGACTTGAGGCTGGCCTCCGTGGGAGTTCATCAATACCAGCTTACGAAAACCAGCCCGATAGATACTTTCCCAACATCTTTGAGGATCGACATTAGCGTTTCAGCACTTAATGTAATCGTTCCGGGAAAATGCCAATGCTCATTCGATTTACCGTAATAAAGCGACGGTAAAGCATAGGCAGGAACGCTTGCAGGTAATTTTTCCAGGGCTTTCCCAATACAGCCAAGCTGATCGCCGCATCAACAGCGAGTGGTAAGTGCGGTCCATGCTGTTCGATCGCGCCGATCGGTTGGATAATCACCACATTCGATCGATCCGGCATCGCTTGAATTTCAGTCCAGGTCAGATAGGGAAAGAAACGAGTCGAAGGGATAAAGCTGTGCATCATAAGCAAGGTGGGGAGATGAGGCGGGGATGAGGTGGTTATGTGATGGGGTTAGTGGGGAGAAAACATTCAGCTTACAAAATTAGCCTTATAATTTGCTTTTCATCAAACAAAGTTACTCCATGTAGTATCTAACCAGGTAATTCCAACGCGTCTTAAAATTACCTGACCCCTGATTCTCTAATCTCTGATACCTGAATCACTATGCGTCTGGGCAAAGTTGTCAAGTCAAATTCCCACTGCGATTACATCGTAGAGCTAGATGATGAGCAAAGCCGAGATGATTCACCAAAACCAGACGACTATGGGTTTGGCTCCTTCGTCAAGCTAGATAGCAGGGAGCGCCATTGGGCAGTAGGACTGGTTTATAATTCCCAATTGTTCAATCCAATGTTCCTTAATATGGGTCCTCGCCTCTCTAGCGAACCCGACCCCATCTTCACCCCCGATTTAATCAGCGAAACCAGAACGCTGCTGTGGACCGTTCTGATCGGAACGCTGGAGGAGCAGAACGGGGAACCGTATGGTATACAGGGCATTCCCAAAGTGGTGGTTCCAGTCAATACGCCTGTCTATAAAATGACTCAGGATGAAATTCACCACTTTCACCTCAACCAGGAACAACGCCCGCAGTTTTATTACTACAGCCATTTGCTGAGATGTGGCGGAACCTTTGCTGCCCAACTGACGCAACAAGTACTTAATGAGCTGATCGATAGCAATCTTTTTGCTGAGGTTGACCAGCGGGCGCTGTCGATTTTGTGTAAGGAGCTTTCCTGGAAAACGGTAATGGGAGCTATGCGCTGAACGGCAATTGCCTTTTAATACCAAGTTGCAACCCAAAACGTAACTTTGGAATTAGTGCTGAGTGCTGAGAACTGAGTGCTGAGTAAGTTAAGCGGATTTTGATTGTTACGTTTTAGAAAGCGACTTGGTATGAGAAGCTCAATAAGAACTTGAAAACCCAATAAAAACCGACAGTTCCCTGTCGGCCAGTCGTGTGTTCCCTGTTGATGACTCGGCTAAAGTTGAGTCTCCTTAAGTATCGCCATTGAACGATCGTGAAGGAGCGATCTGATCATCAACACGTGTGATCTTCGTCACATGAAATTTTTATACAATAAAAAACCGACAGTTCCCTGTCGGCCAGTCGTGTTCCCTGTTGATGACTCGGCTAAAGTTGAGTCTCCTTAAGTATCGCTATTAAAGGAGGAAGGCTGAACGATCCTGATCATAGGTTACATGTGATCTTCGTCACAGTTGATACGCGCATAATACGCGGTGCCTGTGCGAACTAGGGAGTTCGTTGAATTCCGTTGCCCCAATCTCGCTGGATTTCTTCAGCAACCCGACGGTAATCTGCCTCTGCCTCTCTGGCATTCTTGCCACGCCATTGAGTAATCGCTACTCCATCCAGGGCTGCCCGTTCATGAGCTTTATATGCCCGCACAAACGCATTACATGCCGGAATGCCCAACTCCATGAGAGTGTTTTGAGCCTCAATGCTTCGTTTAGACTGCGTGGGTCAACCCGAGTTAGCAGTACTCGATGGGCAACTTTACAAGGCATTACTGCTGCTCTGACGGTTTCAATCAATGCGGTTAGGTCCATTGGTGCCGGTGGCGTGGGCAAAACGACATAGTCAGCGACAGGCACGACCGCAGCCAATGCATCGGAATTTAGGGCGGGAGGCGTATCCACCACTACGACGTCGTAATTTTCAATCTTGCGCAACCCGCCAAGGAGTGCTGGATCTGTTTCTTGCGTCAGATCAAACCCCATATTTTTTGACTCCGTTCGATCCACCAGGTTGCTGAACCTTGAGGATCGGCATCAACCAGTAGAACCCGCTTCTTCTCTGAAAGGGTTGCTGCTAGGTTGATGGCAGTGGTTGTTTTGCCAACCCCACCCTTGCCGTTCAAAACGACCAAGATTTTTCCAGGGCGGGATGATTTCATCAGCAAGGTCCTCCAGCGATTCTATGGGCTTGAATATAGCGCGATCTGAAAATTACGCCAGTCCAATCCATGAATCTCAACAGAAGGGGCAGCAGAGGGGTGATCGCTCCATTTTGCAGGCAGTGGCGAATCACTTCTGGCTGGCTGCTAGAAGCCCGTCAATACAGAGTTAACAGACGATCGCAGCATTCACGTCAAGTTGTCATTAATGTTCAGTAACGTTTAACACTGAATGCAAATTAAAAACATGGGACTTGATATAGCAGGTGTTTGGTGCGAAAACCGCAGAACTGCTAGCCAATATGTGACAGCTATCAGGCAGAAACCCTGTTAAGCACCGTTTATGTATATCAGGGATGTTCCGTGGAAGTACTGGTTTAGACGTGACACTGTTTCCAAATTAAATCTATAGTGTGCTTATTACCTCAAGCAGAATCGCTTGAGTAAGAACCTATAACATCGATTGGTTTTTAGACGTTTTTTGGGTACGGGGCTTATTACATGTCTTTACAAATGAATCTTACAAATCGCCAGCAGAAGGTGCTTTGGGCAACTGTACGCCACTATATTGCTACAGCAGAACCCGTTGGCTCCGAAGCGCTGGTAAAAGAATATAATCTGAGTGTCAGTTCGGCAACGATTCGAAATGCGATGTCGGTTCTGGAGAAAAGCGGACTGCTCTATCAACCGCATACCTCTGCTGGAAGGATTCCCTCCGACTCAGGCTACCGAATTTACGTCGATCGATTGATCACCCCTTCTAGCGAGCTTACATCGCAGGTTGAGCAACTGCTGGGAGACAAGCTCAACCGCGAAGACTGGAGTTTAGAAGCGTTGCTGCGGGGTGCTGCCCAAATCTTAGCGACGGTCAGTGGCTACATTACGCTAATTACGATGCCGCAGACCAGCACAACCCACCTGCGACACGTGCAGCTTGTGCAGGTTGATCCGGGGCGGTGATGCTAATTTTTGTTACCGATTCCTACGAAACCCATTCTGCATTGATGGATTTGCCTGTGTCCGTTGAAGAGGTAAAGCTGGATGCTGAATTAATGGAACGGGAACTTCAAATCTTGTCAAACTTCTTGAATAGTCATCTACGAGGACGGGCGATCGCTGAACTACCCCTATTGGATTGGGGAGAATTGGATCGAGAATTTAAGCGCTATTCCGACTTTTTGAGAGAGGTTTTGGCTGAGATGGCGCGTCGTTCTCATCCACCCGTTCCTACCCAAATTATGGTGACGGGGTTAGCCGAAGTGCTACGTCAGCCAGAGTTTTCTGAGCTAAACCAGGTGCAAACCATCATTCACCTCCTAGAGGAAGAACAGCACCAACTGTTGCCATTGATCTTTGAACAACCGGAATCGGAAAATCCTGGTAAGCGGGTAACGATTCGAATTGGCTCGAAAATCCGCTTGAACCCATTCGCACCTGTACGTTGATTTCTTCTACCTACTGCCGGGGTTCAATGCCTGTAGGAAGCGTCGGGATGCTGGGACCAACCCGCATGGTCTATGAGAACGCGATCGCCCTTGTTGAAGCTGCTGCCGATTACCTTTCCGATGCACTGAGTTAGGAGTTAGAGTTTTGACTGGCTGTACTCTGCTAGTGATTGTCCTGGCGTGTACGTTGATTCTGCTCTGGTTTAATCAGACCCTTAGTGCCATGTCATCTCAGCCAAAACTCCTGACAGATCCGTTCTTGCAGCTCCCAACCGAAACATCTGTTCGAGTCGTGTGGTTTACAGACTTTACGGGATCTCGTCATGTTGTCAGCTACGGAACGGATCTACAGCAGACGGCTACCGCAACGACCACCCAGCTTAGTCGCACCCGTGAAGATTCCAAATCGAACGTTGCGGTTGCCCCGTCAACGTTGACCCCTCGCCCCATCTGGCGGCATGAAGCAGAAGTGACGGGGTTACTACCAGATAAGGGCATTCCCTACAGGGTAAGCAGCGTGCGGTCAGATGGGGCAGTGGTTCACAGTAAAACATTTACCCTGGCTGCTAAACCGTCTCCTGGAAGGCTGCTCAAGATTCTCTTGACGTCTGACCATCAACTTAAACCGATGGTGGCGGCAAATCTCCAAAAAGTGGTGGAAACTGTTGGACAGGTGGATGCTGTATTTTTGCGGGGATTTGGTGGACGTTCCCGATCGCGCCTCCGATTGGTTTGACAACGCCAATGGCAACGGTTTTTTTGCGGTGCTACAGGGCGTGCCCACTATGAACTGAAACAGGGAAACACCCTTACGCCTTACAAGGGGAGCACTCATCCAGTTTGCCCCACTGTTTCCAGCGATCGGTAACCACGAGGTTATGGGGCGCTTCTCAAAGGACCTGAGTTTGCGAGACCAATTCGACAATTCCATTCCCCGGAGTGTCGCCGAGACGCTTTACCAGCAGCGTGTAATTAAGTCCGCTGGTAATTCAACCGATCGGGAGGCGTGGGTCAAGAATCATTCCTTTAACACTGATACTTACGAGGAGATCTTTACCCTGCCAGACACGTCTCCAAGCGGCAAGCAGTATTACGCCATCACATTTGGGGACATCCGGTTAGTGGTTTTGTATATCACCAATATGTGGCGCGCTCCTAACCTTTCTGCCAATGTCAGGGAAAGTATCAAGAGCGCCAGCAGGATTTGAGCAACCCAACGAACTGGGGATACGGACAGCACATCTTCGGCGCGATCGTGAAAGGAACGCCTCAGTATACCTGGCTTCAGCAGGAACTCGATTCTCCGGAGTTCAAACAAGCGAAGTACAAGATCGTCATGTTCCACCACCCGCCCCACTCGTTGGGGTTCAACGTGGTTCCGGCCTACACCGACCCAATGCCGACGATCGAGCGAAACGCGGCTGGTGAAATCACCGCAGTTCATTACACGTATCCCAAACAGAACGATTACATTGTGCGAGACGTCTTACCCCTGTTAGAGTCTGCCGGAGTACAGCTTGTTTTCTACGGGCACTCCCATTTGTGGAACCGTTTTATCAGTCCAGGTGGAATGCACTTTTTAGAAACATCTAATGTGGGAAATTCCTACGGCGCTTATGTCGGCGAGACTACCCGCCCCGTTCCTGCCGATCACCCTGAAGATTATGCTCAGCTTGGCAACCCAAATGGATTAGAACCCGTAGTTCCGACCATTGCTCCACTTATTAACTCAGACGGTCAACCGATGCCCTACATCGCCAGCAATGACCTCACAGTGTTCAGCATTTTAGACACTGGAACGGGCAGTATCAGCAGCTATTATTTCGACATCAGAAAACCGGAATCCGCCGTTGTAAAGTTTGATGAGTGGAAACTAAAGGCGTGAGGGGATGATATGAAGGGCGGAAGTAAATATCAGCCGTTGTTGGATTATTTGCGCCAGAGCGATCGTCCGCGAGTTGCCCTCACCTTTTCTGAGATCGAGGCTTTGATGGCAGAGCCGTTGCCAGGGTCAGCCCGCAATAAACGCGACTGGTGGAGCAACCGCAGCAAAGGAGCGTTGCAGGCAACCGCCTGGATGAATGCTGGATACCTGGTTGAAGAACTTGACCTTGAAGAGGAAAAAGTTACCTTCGTCAAACCTCCTCAAATCTATAAAGTGCATCGCGTTGATGGCGTCGTGCAGTGGAACAGCGAGTTAATTCGGGGACTGCGACGGCACATGCAGCTAACGCAAGGAGAACTCGCCAAAGTATTAGGGGTTCGTCAGCAAACCGTCAGCGAATGGGAGAAGGGAATTTACTCGCCAACGCGTGCTACCTCCAGCCACTTGTCGATGGTCGCAGAAAAGGCCGAATTCAAGTACGAAGAGGACTAGAGATTCGACGGATCTTGGATTGTAGACTTTAAATTGCAGATTTTAGATTTGAAAGATTCTACGGTTGGGTATAGCAGGTGTCAGGTGTCAGGTGTCAGGTTTCAGGGCAGAAATAGTCGATGATACTGGGTTTCAGCCATGCAGGTTGTCCTAATACCGATTCAAATTGAACTTGCTACACATCGACCCTTTGTAGGGGCGAATGGCCATTCGCCCCTACCCAATTTGCAACTTTCTCAAATCAGATTGTTATAAGTTTGCTGGCTATGGCATAGAAGCACGATCGCCATTGGCCACTCGTCATTAGTCATTAGGACAGCACAAACAGCTAACCAGTGAGATGTACTTCCTTCCTTAAGGGATGGCTCCCTATGGACGGCTATATCTACCGCTAGCAAAAATTTTCAGCGGCAGGTATTTACTTTTAACGCGCTACCGTGTATTTTGTTTTTATTGGCGAACGGTTCTGCTGGTAATGTCTAACTGGTGATGTCTAACTGGTGCTGACGTCAATTGCTGATGCCAATCACCCGTACTGTAAGCCATCCATATTTACGTCAACTTATTCAAATAAACAAGGGTTGCTCGATGCCTAAAAGCTTCTTAATGTATACCACTGAATCCTCCTCACCTATGTCTTCCCCTATCAAAGATCCTGGTGAACACCCGCCCGCCCGAGAAGCATTGAGAATTTTAGTAATTGGTTCTCGTCACGGTGTAAACGGCACAATTCAAACCCTGCATCGTCTTCGCTTCGCTGAGGTTAGAGAGTGGGCCCCGCTTATGCCAGGTCCCAATCCTGGTGAAGTAATGAGCATCTTGACCCGCTACATTTTGATGAACTGATGATTGACATCCACAAAAACGCGGCGATTCTAATCATTTACCAGGTTCCGCCTGTATCAATACAAAAACAGGATGAGGAAGGGCCGCAAGCGATAAACCCTTACTCTTCGGGTCTGATTTTACCCCTCATCCCTCATCCCTCACTCCTCCTCCCTCCTGCAGGTCATTATTCGGTTCTCATCGATCGTGACTTCCCTTTGATACTTCTAAACCTGCGAAATTTTTGTTTGAAGATCAAATATCTGTGGTATCACGGTTTAAGAAAGCCCTAACGTTGTCTTTCCGATTAAGGTCTTTTCTCGTTAGCGCCGTGGTGAACCTAATCAGGGAATGATTTGCGACGTTAGCCGCCGTCGTTAAAAATTCTAAAATCATTATGATTTAGGCGCTACCAACGTCGTTATAGGTATTTCTTGAATTCAACATCAAATCGACAAGAATGAGCGGCTTTATAATATGTCTGAATCCTAATTCTGGAACTTAGTAGATTACTCCTTCGACTTTAATACTCAGCCCTGATCCAATGAATTGCAATACTTGAAGGACATCAACATGCAACGCTCTCTGAATGTTTCTACCGCGATCCGCAATGTATTTCCCATAGGAATGGCTGCCCTGTCTGCCCTTGCGATCGTTCCTATACTCCTCTCTGCGGGTTCTGCCTCCGCGAAACCTATCTATTTTGACGGCAGCTACGTTGGAGCAGGAATAGCGGCAGGCGTTACCAACGGCGGGCGACAAGGAGAGTCGGCGACGTTTGGTGGTAACATCCAGGGTCGTATTGCAATTCCCACCGTTCCTATTTCGGTTCGAGGAGCAGTGCTATTTACAGACGAAAACAGCACGGTCATCCCAACCCTTACCTATGACGTTCCCATTGCTAATAATGCGAATGTCTATTTGGGGGCTGGTTACTCTTTTGTGCAGAAGGATGGAGAACCAACGCCTTTAGGAAATAGAGACTCTGCTGTAATCACGGCGGGCGCAGAGGCAGGCATTGGCGAATATATTGTCGGCTACGGCGATGTTAAGTGGGGGATTGATGCCTACAAAAATAGTCCTGCATCGGCTCTCAGCATTCAGGCAGGTTTAGGCTACCGCTTCTAACGAGTGGGTCATTTTCGCTGAAATAATTCTGATGGACCTACAAAGGTAACGATGCGCGGCGGTAGCTGCCACCGCTAACAGCTTCAAAACCCTTACGACTTTAGTACTGCATATTTCTGAAGGGGTGCGATCGACGTGCCCCTAATTTGTTTCAACCACTCTTCAAGCACCGTTTGCTTTCTCCATTCTCCTACTGAAGGAGGTACCCACATATCATTTTTCTTGCCAGCATGAAAGAAAACGATACTGGAGTTTTGCAATGTCTGCTATTAAACAACGTATAACAACCGATCTTAAGCAAGTAAAGGATGTGGGCAAGCTTCGCAGCAATCGCATTCGGGATATTGTCCGTTCCGCATTGTCTGATCTTCAAACCGAGTTAAAGCAAGGTTCTGGAGAAATTCGCTCACTTGTGAAAGATGCCTTCTCAGGTGCGATCGCCGCGTTTCAAGAAACAGGTAGCGACCTCAAAGACGAAGTGACAGCCTCTGTAGAAGGAGTTATTGATGGCATTAGCCGTACAAGTCAGGAGAAAATTGCTCAGACGGAAGCTGAGATTCAGCGGCTACAGGCTGAACTGACCCGGCAAGAAGAAGCCTTGGAACAGCAGGTTGAGAGCGGCATTGCGGGGATTCAGGAAGCCAGAAAAGAGGCACCTGCTGCAGTGCAAGAGCAGATTGACACGGCGATCGCAGGGCTTCAAGACAGTGAAGAAGTCGCGTTACTGAAGAAACGCTATGCCCAACTTCAGGCTCAAGTGGCGATTCTGCGGGCTAACTTAGCTGCCCACTCTGGCACCTACTACGATCGAGCACGCGCTCATTTAGAGGACGCTAAGAACTGGTACAGCAAAGTTCAACCAAAGGCTGAGGAAGTCAAAACCCAGGCTGACCAAGCCTTTGACCAGGTTCAACAAAGAATTGGAGATGCTGGAACGGCTCTGGCTCAGGGTGAAAGTCAGGTTCGCAAACGGTTAAGTGACTTGTTCTATCAGGTAGCCGAAGCAATTAGGGACGATGGGCAAAGTTCATCAAAAACCACTGCCAAGCTGCCACCTGCAGAAAATTCCTCTTCTAAGAAATAGCGTAGTCACACCCATGACCTTCGTTTGTTCAGATTTTCTGTAGGAATTTTCCAGAATCGGGAAACCAATGATACGATCGACAGTGCTGATTTAACAGAATTCCGACCGACTTACTGGGAATAAATACCCATCAAAGGGTTTTTTCCAGTTTGTTGGTATTCTTGTGTCTGTCCCTATACAAGGGAAGCCCTCTGTTTTCTCTCCTCCCAGTGTCGATCCAAATGGTTAATACTCAAATTCCTCCCGTCGTCCGTAAACCCTCCAAAGTTGAAGGCATCAAAGAACGCAGCCGTTTTTTACGTGAGCCAGTCGCGTCCGAACTGTTGCAGGACACGACCCATTTCTCTGAAGATGCCATTCAGATTTTGAAGTTTCACGGCTCTTACCAGCAGGACAATCGAGATAACCGTGTCAAAGGGCAGGAGAAAGACTACCAGTTTATGCTGCGGACACGCAGCCCTGGGGGACTTATTCCACCCCAGCTTTATCTGACCCTAGATCGGCTATCGGATGAATACGGCAATCACACCCTTCGGGCGACTACCCGTCAGGGTTTTCAGCTTCACGGTGTGCTGAAGAAGAATTTGAAAGCCACGATCGCAGCCATTCTCAAAAACATGGGTTCAACCCTCGGAGCCTGTGGAGATCTGAACCGCAATGTCATGGCTCCCCTGCCCCCTTCAAGAATCGTCGGGAATACGAGTTGGCCTGGGAATATGCCAACAATGTGGCAGATTTGCTGGCTCCCCAGACGGGCGCATTTTATGAGATTTGGCTAGATGGAGAAAAGGCGATCTCTGCTGAGGAAAATCCAGAGGTTGTGGCAGCCCGCCAGCGAAACGGTAATGGCACGATCGTCCACGACAACGAAGAACCGATCTACGGGACCTATTACATGCCCCGGAAGTTCAAAATTTGTGTCACGGTTCCTGGCGATAACTCCGTTGACCTCTTTTCCCAGGATGTTTGTTTGGTGGTCATCACCGATTCCAATGGGGAGCTAGAAGGCTTCAATGTTTATGCTGGCGGTGGACTAGGTCGCACCCACAACAAGGAGGAAACCTTCCCTCGGATTGCTGATCCCATTGGCTATGTGGACAAAGCAGACGTCTATGATCTGGTGAAAGCCATTGTGGCAACCCAGCGGGACTATGGTGATCGCACCGATCGGCGTCATGCCCGGATGAAATATCTCCTGGAAGATTGGGGCGTTGAACGGTTCCGTGACAAAGTAGAAAGCTACTTTGGTAAAAAGATTCAACCCTTCAAACCCCTCCCAGAGTTTCAGTATCTGGATTTTCTTGGCTGGCATGAACAGGGTGACGGCAAGTGGTTTGTGGGAATTTCCATTCAGAATGGGCGAATCAAGGATGAGGGTTCCTTGCAGTTGAAAACCGCCCTGCGAGAAATTGTGCAGACATATAATTTGCCCATCCGGTTGACGCCCAACCAGGATGTCATTCTTTATGAAATTGACCCTGCCCACAAAGCAGAGATTCAGTCCATCCTGAAGCGCTATGGCGTTCAGAGAGAGGACGAGATTGATCCGCTCGTGCGTTACTCAATTGCCTGCCCAGCGCTGCCTACTTGTGGTCTGGCAACCACTGAGTCAGAACGGGCTATTCCCACCATCCTGGATCGGATCCGTGCGTTACTCAATAAGGTTGGTCTGCCAGAGGAGTATTTCATTATTCGGATGACGGGGTGCCCGAACGGATGTGCCCGTCCCTATCTTGCAGAACTTGGCTTTGTTGGAAATGGACCCAATCTCTACCAGGTCTGGCTGGGAGCCGCACCGAATCAGATTCGGCTAGCACAGCCCTATATCGACAAAATGAACGTCGATGACCTGGAAACGACACTAGAACCAATTTTTGTCTTCTTCAAGCAATCTCGGAAACCGGATGAGCGGTTTGGCGATTTTTGCGATCGGGTTGGTCTAGAATCTATTCGTCAATTTGTCGCAAGTTACGAACCTAACAACAATATGTTTGAAGATAATGGGTTACCTGTGGACGTTGCAGTAACGTCCGAAGCATCCTCTAAGCCCGTTCGCATCCGTCGCCGTATTACCATTCAAGAACAGCTTTACGCCCGTCTTGTAGAGACTGCTGCTAGCCAGGGCAAACAAGTCAGCTTGTTAGCGAATGAAGCAATACAGGAGTATTTGGAAAAGCTGACGGATAAAGGCTGAAGGCTAAGGGCTGGTAAGGCGGTAATGGGATAGATAAGTGTATTTTTATCCTTCATCCTTTTATCCTTTCCCAGCCCTAGCCTCCAACCCAAAATGGTATGAGACCAATGCTGCAGCGTTTAGTGGTTGCTCCGCATCAGTTTGACAATCAACGACTGAGTCTAACGATCAAGCAACAGCATTACCTGTGCCGAGTGTTGCGGTTGCGAGACGGCGATCGCTTCATTGCAATGGATGGGCAGGGCCAGTCATGGCTGGCGAAGCTGCTGGCTGAAGCCTCTTCTACTCAGCATCAGGCTGAAATTTTGGAAGCGATCTCTGTAAAAACTGAATTACCGGTTGATATCACACTGGTGATGGCGTTGCCAAAGGGAAATGGTCTGGATGACGTTGTGCGGCAAGCAACTGCGTTGGGAGTGGCCTGTGTTGCTCCGGTAATCAGCGATCGTACGTTGCTTAACCCCAGTGCTCAAAAGGTGGAACGGTGGCGACGCATTGCCCAGGAGGCGGCGGAACAATCGGAACGTCAGATCGTGCCAACCATTCTGGATCCAGTTCCGTTTGTGGAGACTCTGCAAACGATGTCGGATTCCTCTAGTACCCAGACCATCTGCTTTATCTGCGTGACCCGCCACAATGCGCCGCACCTGATGAATCGCTTAATCAGTCATGAATCAGTAACTAACGGTTCTCCGGCTCCATCCATTGTGCTGGCGATCGGACCTGAAGGCGGTTGGACAGATACAGAAGTTGAACAAGCGATCGCCGTTGGGTATCAACCTGTTTCGCTTGGTCCTCGCATTCTTCGAACCGTAACCGCACCTCTGGTAGCCCTTGCGATCATTTCGGCGTTCTTTGAATCGGCAGTTTATGCAGGCCCATAGTGGTCCTATTTGGATTATGAGAAAGGTTTTCTTCGGAAACCTTTCTCACAAATTCCTCAAAGCAATCAGAAAACACAGGATATTAACGATGAAAAGCCTAATCTTTGAGTGTTACGGTTAGAGGTTAGTTCCTTTTTCACTCCTCAACCTCTTCAACCCTATGCTTGACGATGTTGCTGCTGCCTTTGAACGCCAGGATTATCAAACTGCCAGCCAGTTGTTAAAAGAATTGCTGAAGCAGTCTCCTCAGAACCCCTGGGTGCAGTTTTATGCAGCGCGCCTCCAGGAGGTTTCGGGAAAGTTCGATTCCGCCGAGGAAATTTATCGTCAATTGCTGCGAAACGCAACCAACCCAAAGTTGGCCGTTCAGGTTCGTCAGGGAATTCAGCGCTTGGAGACCAACCAGCGGCAACGACGACAAAAGGAGATTGCTGAGGCAACGACTGATTCTGCCAATACGATAACGGGATTTCTCGTGTTGGAATCTGTTCAGGGAGATAGCGAACGGGCGATCGCGATTCAAAATCTTGCCCGCATTATGAAGCTAGATGCTTATACGGCGCGGCTTTTGTTGCCGAGTCGGGGTTGGCGGCTGTATCGTACAGGCCCGATTGGAGAGCTGCACGTTTATGAGCAGGAATTACGTCATGCAGGAATTCCGGCATTTTCAGCATCCCTCGCCCAACTGCAGCAGATCCAGGTGTTCCGAGTTCACCATTTCCAAACGATCGCTCCCAAGCCTACTGTTGTTTGCCAGAACGAACACGATCAGCTCGGTTCGCTTGCTTTTGACTGGTCAGAGGTATGTCAGCGAGTCGAGGGCATACTTCCGATTTTTGAGAGAGTTGTGACGCTTGGCTACCGCGATCGCCTGGAGCGCAAAGAAGAAACCCAGGATTACACCCACTTCTGCGACCTGCACTTACCGGGTAGACGCTGCATTTTACGCATCCACGACAGTCAGTACAACTTTCACCAGGGAGTTGCTGTGATTCCTAAACAGGCACCCGTTAACAAGCTGGATCGCGGCACAATTCGCACAAACTGGAATCGTCTCGTTGATCTGCTTAGCCAGCAGCTACCGCATACAGCTACTTGGTCAGACTTCACGCCTTTTGCTGAGACGACTGCTGATTTTGCAATCCCGTTGAGGCGTTTGAAATCCCATATTCATCTGCTCCGCCTGTCTGACAGCTACTGGGATCCAGCGTTTCAGCTCTATAGCGGTTTGATCTTTTACAAAGTGCTGGTGCTTCTGGCGACCACTCCCCCAAAAAAATAGGGGCATTGTATGAATGCCCCAGTAAATAGCTGATATTCAGGTAAACGATTCGCTAAGGTTAGCTATCCAGTTGATTATCCTAGCTAGGAGTCTTCACCTGGCGTGCCAAGTTTAGATAAGAAGCCATATTCGCACCGGGGCGACGACGGCCATTGGTGCTGGTTGGAACCAGGTAATCAGGCGCAAATGTCGTAACCTTGGGCTGAGGAATGTTAAGCGCATTGGCAACAGCAGACTGCTCAGGCTTTTTGGCAGGAGCGGATTCTGCTTTTGCTGCAACAGGCTCAGGCTTCTTCGCAGGCTTAGACTCGGCTTTTGCTGCAACAGGCTCAGGCTTTTTGGCAGATTCTGTCGTTTTTCCGAGGAGCCGTTGGAAGTATTTCCAGTCCCTTTAGCGTCATCGATTTCCAGAAAATATCCGTTCGACTTTCTGGGTTTTACCTTTGGCGTCGCTTCTGAACCAGTTTCATTTGCTTTTTTGAACCAAGAAGACCACCGAAAAATCCAAAGATTCCCGAAAACAATCCTTTGAGAAAATTAATAAAACCGCTCATACAACTGCTCCTGAGTGCGTACCGACAAATTCACAACGATTGGGGAAGGCGAGTGTTGAAGAAATTTGGAGATCCTAAATATTCATCGTCAACGATTATGAGATTCGGGTGAAACCGATTGCAAGATTTATCTACACTTCTTTGTAAAAGTTTACTTGAGGACTGGATGAGTCCAGAGCTTAACGGGTTGTGAAGGGAACGGGGAATGGGTAATCGGTAATTGCTGTTCGAACCTATTGATTCGTCTCCTATCAATTCGGAACCTATCGATCTGTCCCCTGTTGCAACGCTCGCTTTCACGTTCACGTCAGCCATTTCGTTGTCTGGCCTATTCGGATCGTCCATTTCCTTTTCTAAAAGCTAGACTGCAATCAGGAGGGCAGATAGGACTCTATGAAAACTCAAAAGCGAAATTCTGTACTGTTGGTCCACGGAATTTGGGACACCGTTGCAATCTTTAATTCAATGCGGAGCTATCTAACTCAGCAGGGGTGGTCTGTGCATGACCTCAACATGACTCCCAATAACGGAGATGGGCAATTAGAGCATCTAGCAGAGCAAGTCGCTACCTACATTGACCAGAATTTTGCTGATGATGAACCCGTGGATATTGTCGGTTTCAGTATGGGAGGCATTGTTAGCCGTTACTACGTTCAACGATTAGGAGGGCACGATCGCGTCGATCGATTCATTACCCTGTCCTCTCCTCACAATGGAACCTGGGTTGCCTATGGATCCTTACGTCCGGGCTGTTTGCAAATGCGCCCCGACAGCTTATTTCTCCGGGATTTGAATCGCGATGTTGAACTGCTGGAGAAGCTGAACTTTACCTCCATTTGGACACCGCTCGATACCATGATAGTCCCTGCCAGCAGTTCGCTGATGCCTGTTGGAAAAGATGTTAGAGTCTGGGTTCCGCTGCACGCATTAATGGTGACAGACCCCAGGAGCCTCCTATCTGTTTCGGCCGCTCTATCAGAACCGTTGCGAATTAAGACTCCAAGTTACCCGGTTTATTAACCTGACTGCTGAATCGACTTAAGTGCGTAGTTGACTGACAACCGTTCCAGAAAGTTGATCGCTTCGTTGCTCACCCGCCCATGATTAAAAATTTGGGCTAACAGCACGAAACCCCTTGAAACGGGTTGAGGCACAATACAGTGCTCTTTGAGAGGACTTTGTGCTGTTAGCCTGCACTTCCAGGGCAAGGCGGGTTAAGGTATTCATCAGAAATTTGCCAAGCAATCAGATTGGGTGGTGTATACTCCGTAAACGTCTCTGGTCTGTACGCCGTAGAACAGGTTGTAACGAAGTTTCAAACCCATAATTCATTATTCAAAACTCATAATTCTCAATTAACCGCTGCTCTGTCTCCAATTTGAGTGAATTCGCTGCTGCCGAAAATTGCTTCGGGGTGGCGATAAAACTTGAATTCTAAAAAGTTATAAAAGGGATCTTGCAGAAAAAACGTGCGGTGCTCTAAGGGTAGACCGGAGAATCGAAGCTTCGCCTGCTGATAGAATTGAAGCCCTTTTCGCTGTGCCCGTTCCACCAGTTTTTCCCAGTCAGATTCCTGGGTAAAAATTAGGCCAAAGTGTCTGGGATAAATGCCGTTTTGAGGGGTTAGTGGCTCATCCGTAATATGAGCAACCAACTGATGACCCTGCAAGTTGAGAATTAGCGAGCTTGGACCTTCTCGCCCTGCCTCGCAGCCTAAACCGTCCACATAAAACTCCTTCGTCTGTGGAATGTTGCTAACCGGAAACGCCAGATGGAAAAGGACTTTTTTCATGGGAGGGGTGAGGGGGTGAGGAGGGGGAAAAGGATAAGGGATAAAGGATAAGGGATAAAAAGAATTCTTTTAAGTTTTCATCCCTCATCCCTTCCTCAATTGCTCATCCTCAAAAGATAAGCTGGCTGGTGCAAAATAAAGGTGTTTGTTCCAAAGTTATGTGGGTCCTATGTTCTCTCTTGCCCTGGTTTCTGATGTGCTGGTTTCTACATCCTCTCCCATTCATTGGGCGATCGGCGTTGCTTTGAATACGATTTTGGGCGCGATCGCCTGGGGTGCCCCAAAAAACTGTTAACGCCAGCCGGATTGCTGCATGCCTGGTTACTGGGGGTGCTGGTTTGGGGACGCTGGGCTGGCAGGGATACGTGGTAGTGATGTTCTATTTTCTTGTGGGTTCAACGGTAACTCGCGTTGGCATGGCGCAAAAGGAGGCAGAAGGCATTGCGGAGAAACGGTCTGGGGCACGGGGACCGGAAAATGTTTGGGGTTCAGCATTAACCGGGGCGCTTTGTGCAGTGGGTGTTTTAGTCGTGTCGCTTCTTAATCCGGGGCGGCAGGATCCCAAATCATTTCCCTCCTGGTGCTCGGCTATGTCGCGAGTTTTAGCACCAAGTTGGCAGATACCTGCGCCAGCGAGATTGGCAAAGCTTATGGACAGCGGACTTTCCTCATTACCAACTTAAAGCCAGTTCCGCGAGGCACCGAGGGAGCAGTCAGCCTGGAAGGAACCCTTGCTGGAATTGTGGCCTCGATCGCGATCGCACTGGTAGGCTGGGCGGTTGGTCTTATTAGCCCGTGGATGATTGCCGTTTGTGCGATCGCCGCGTTCATTGCCACAAATCTGGAAAGCGTGATTGGTGCTACCCTGCAAACCCGATTTGGCTGGCTAACAAACGAAGTTGTGAATATTGTAAATACGTTGATTGGAGTGATCGTGGCAATGGTGATCGAAGGATTTCAATTGCTCCAGTAGAACGGAATCCAGCCAGAATTCAAAAGGTGCCGGGGGCAGGGGTTAGGGAGCAAACAGCCCTTGGAAAAAGGTTTTAGCACCACAAGATGTCCTAATTCTCATAGCTATAGCTCTAGCAACGGAAGGGTTGTCAGGACATTGCTAATTCTGAAAACCATGACAGACCGACCTTTCAAACTCAGCACTCAGTCCTCAGCACTCAGCACTTGCTTAAGCATCCACAACATTCAAACTGTCCACCTCTAGGGGAAGAAAGACGGTCATCACTTCGCCCTGATGAGGATTCTGCTTCACAATCAGCTTTCCGCCAAGTGCCTGAAACAAGTTTTTGGTAACGGACAGATTTAAGGTGAGGCTGCCTGTTTCAGGTTGAAACATCAGGAGTTGTCCAAGTGACTTCAGCAACGGTTGATACCCTCCGTGATTTGGCCAACCTGACCCTTGGTGAGACTTTCCACCATCGTTCTTTTGGGGATGGGACTGGAGCTGTAGCTTAAGCTGACTTCCTGCGGGCATGGCCTCAACTGTGATGTGGCTTCCTGCTGGGAGGTTGCGGGTGAACCGCTCAATCAAGCTGGTAAGTGCCTGATCCAACATGGTCGGGTCGCTAACAACCGCAGGCATTTTTGAGGTAGCACGACGTCTAGCGTAAGCTGACGCTGGCTGGCTTGCTTTTGCCAACGGGGAATGCTGGCTTGAAAAACCTGCGCTAGAGATGTTTTCGTGAGAGACATCGCAGCATGGCGAGTAGCCGATGTTTCTATCTCCACTGCCCGGAAGATCAAGCCAAAGCGATCGATCTGTTCGCTACACTCCCGGTCAATCATGCTTAAACGTTTGAGCACATCGGGTGAAAGATCAACCCGTTTGAGCAGCGATCGGGTCAGCGTGCGAATGGTTGTCAGCGGTGTCCGAATCTCGTGGGCAAGGGCTTTCAACAATTCGACATCGGGAGCTTTCGCTTCATTCAAAGGGTTGGTGCGATCGCTGGAAATGTGTTCTGTCCTAAAAGGATTTTTGGAATCGCGATCACTGGAGTTTAGAGAAGTAGTTTGTGCAGATCGCCCATTTTCTGAGGAAGCTCCAAACCCAGTTCGCTTGCCTTTTATATCCCGCCGTTCCCCTTCTAATTCTTCTAGGGGTTCAGGCAAATGCTCCAGCATCAAGCGGCTAAACTGCATTACCGTTTTGTAGTCAGGCGCGACTGGAGAAAATCGGTGTACCAAATCATCCAGTTGCTCAACCTGATGGGGTTTCATCAACAAAATGCGTGGACGAATTGCCTCCCAAGCTTGCTGCACCACGTCCGGCATGAAGGAAAACATGAATGCTGGTTTGTCCAGCAGATCCTCCCCTAAAACCATCACCAGGCTAAACCAGGAGTTAAAACCAAACAAAACTGTTCGCTGGCCAACGGATCGTCTGGCAGCAAGGGCAATGCATTTGTTGCCAAATCGGTACTCGTCGTTTGCACCGGTCGTTGATCAACCGCTGGCAAAAGTTTAAACGGGAGCCAGTTGGTAATATGCAGCGGATTAGAAGTCAGTAACCATTTAGAAATAGTTGTAACCAACTCAGGATGGCTCAGCACAGGAAGAGGACCTGACAGAACCAGTCCCTGCGTTGAAGGTTGGTTGCCCTGCGTTGAGAATTGATTGTTATCGGCGGAAGCGTCCCCGGAAAGGGCACAGTGAAGCATTTTAGTAAGGGCAGCGATCGCCCCTGCCCATTCTCGCTCTGCCCGTACCCGCTGAAGCGTTACCCGACTAACTGAACGATGTAGACCAGCATGTCCAATCATCCCATCTGGGTCGGAGAAATGGTCATACTGCACGTTCCACGTTGGGTCGTGAAGGGTTAGAATTTCGCTGAGGGTTGGCAATAACCACTTGGGCACAACATTTACCCCGTAACTAACAATAGAATGCCCTTTACATGAGTCCTACTACGAAGGTATCTGCAATAGACAACAATTGGTAGTCGTGGAACCGAACTACCACGGTTGAGATTTCCGCTGAGGTATCAGCACTTCGCTATTAGTCATCAACTGTTTCCTAACCCCTGACTCCTGACTTAAGCAATCGACCCACCACAGGAACTTCCCGCTCCGGCTGTGCAGCCAAAACAGTGACGTCCTGTAACGATTTGCCGCTGGGACAACATTACAGGATTGAAATCGTGAATGGAAGGACGATTGTCATCCGGTTGTTGAATTTCTAACTCCAGCATCTGGTTGAAGTCGCAGTCAAATAATCGCCCATCCCAAGATACGGACAAAGTATTGCGACACATCAAGCCTGCGATCGTTGCTGGGTTGAAGGCATTGACGAGCAGTTCCATATAGCGCTGCAAGTTTCCCGACTGTTCTAACCACTCCAGGTAGCGCGAGATAGGCATGTTGTTGAGCGTAATCAGGCGATCGAAGGTGATACCGTAATTTTTTTGCAGGCCCGCCTTCCATTCCTGTTCCAATTTTCCCTGACTGCTTGATAGAAACGCCCCCACCGGATTACTCATCAAGGTTAATTGCCGTTTTGGGTCTCCCTGACCGTAGCCTGCCGCATTCAGCCGCCTCAACGCGTCGATCGATTTCTCAAAGGTACCGTCCCCGTTGGGCATCGGTGTTGCGCTGGCGGTAGTGGGGCAGCGAACAAACAAGCTCGACGCCTCGTTCTGCCAACCATTCCGGCAAATCCTGTAGAGGAGGAAGCAGCAACACCGTCAAGTTACAGCGATCAATCACATGTTTTCCCCGCGCCACGCATTGATCAACCAAATACCGGAAATGGGGATTCAGCTCTGGTGCGCCTCCCGTAATATCGACGGTATGCGCGTCCGTCTGGTCGAGGGCACGTAAACACGCTTCAATCGTGTTCCGGTCCATGATTTCTCGGTGGTCTGGCCCCGCATCCACATGACAGTGGCGGCAGGCCATGTTGCACAACTTCCCGACATTGATCTGGAAGATTTCTAGGTTCGCAGGCTGCAGTTGTTGCCAACTGTTGGCTTTCAAGGTTGCATCAAAATCTGCCTGATGGGGAAGCCGGTTCAGATCGATCGCGCCCAACGTCGCTAGTTGATCCTGAGCAGAGGCTAGGGGCGATCGTCGCTGCTGCAATGACGTTGTTGATTTGGGTCCCGCCTCTGAACTATTTAACTTGCTGATTAGAGAGGTTGAAGTTTCGGGCGAGTGTGTTGAATCGGATATAAATTCCATGAAAAAAAGATTCGGAATGGACGCTATTCTGGAATGTTCCTCTTCCCTGAATTTAGAGCATTATGCGTAAGCGCTGCATTGTGCGCCATATCACTCAGGCATCCTGAAATAATCACAAAGAGAATTCCTGCTCGTCACCGGAAAGTGGAACGGAATTGTAGATATTAAACAGTGGAGTATCTGAATGCCCCCATTCAATCAGCCCCTAGAAGGATTTTGTTATGCTGTCAGCCCCTTAACAGAAAAGCAACCCCAGCAAATTCTCTGCTACTACACCAACCGAACGAATCAACTTCAAACGGTCAGAATCACCGATATCCCCAACCACTCATTTGAGCGTACAGTGCTGCCCGATCAGTCCATCCTGTTTCAAGCCCAGCCAGATTCCCAACTTGAAATTCTCAAGCCTACAGTCAGCGCTTCTATTCCAGACAGCATTCCTTGCAGCAGCCTGCGTGCCAGCAAAGAAGTTCTCTCCAATCTCTTGATTCGTGTTCTGTAATGAATTTTGGTAGACCGTAAAGCTGGGCTACAGGCTACTAATGGTCTCATCATTTCTGACGAACAAGGGTGGTTAGAGATCGATCGCCCCTCTCTTCAACGGTTTTGCAAACTCGTTCCCACAAATTAGAGTCCTGGCGGTAAATGCTGAGAGCCGCGATCGCCGCTTTTGCATCCTGGCTGCTGCCGTCTGCAACCAGAGCCAGCAAAAAACTGATGGCGTCATCCTGTCGCAGCATGGCGATCGCTAATAGCCCACTGCGACGAAGTTCCGGTTCATGATTTTGCTGCCACCAGTCCTTCAAGATTTCGAAGGCTTCAGGCAGGCGAGATTCGCCCAACGCCAGCGATACCGCTTCAGCAAACTCTATATCCTTCAATTCCAGCGGTCCCCTGCGGCTATACAGAAAGTGTTTTACCAGGGGCAGATTTTGCTCAGGGGCAAGCTTCAGCAGGGCAATCAAACATTCCATCAGGACCGGCGGCTGATCGCCAACCTTAACCCGCAACCGTAATAAAGGAATCCCTGCGGGATTCTCCGCATAGGCGATCGCGCGTGCGGCAGCAATTCGCGCTTCCGATTCCGGGTCTGCCAGCAGGTCCCCCAACTCCACCATCACATTCGGGTAGTGCATTCTCACCAGTCCTAGGGCACACACTCCGCGTAGCGTGGTTGCCTTATCCTCCTTTCCACCCCAGATTGGCTCCATCTGCACATGATGGATTCCCTGGAGAAACAAATTCTCTCCACCATACTCAAGGCGGTATAGTGTCTCTGCAATTTCTTTCTTAGCAAGACAACCGGGATCAGACTCAACGGGTTTGGTCATCATCCGATCAAACGCAGCGACCAGATCGGGAACCAGTTGAGTCAGCGCATGTTCCCCTACAATCCTGGCAACTTGAGCGATCGCAACGGAATATCGCCCTTTAAGAACCTGGCGGAGGGTCGCAACTGCGTCTTCCGAAGCGGGATCCTGCCGAACCTGGGCAAGTACAGCGAGCGTTTCTTCAAGCTTGCGGGATTTTGCCATTGGCGTTGCTTAGTTCCTGGCGAAACTGCTCTACCACCTTATCTAATCCGACCGCACGGGAGGCTTTGAACAGCAGACGGTCGCCAGGTTTTACCAGTTCCTTCAGCCGTGAGACAACCTCTGCATGGTTGGAAAACCGCTCTGCCGCTAGGGAACGGCTCCCTCCGCCATTGCTGTTGCTTCCGCTTCATCCGCCAGAATTAGCAAGCCATCCAGATTCAATTGCTGCACGACCGAACCAACCTTATGGTGAAATTCGGGCGCTCGCTCTCCCAATTCCTTCATCGTTCCCAGCACCGCAATTCGTCGTTTACCTGGCGTTTCCGACAGCAGATGTAACGAGGCAATCATGGATTCCAGACCAGCGTTATAGGTTTCATCCAGGATCACGATATCCTCTGGCAACACGAGCCGTCGTGCTCGGCCACCGGGTAAGTCAACCCTTAATCCATCAGTGAAGCGAGAGAGGTCATTCCCTACAGCCTTTGCGACTGCTAGAGCCGCTAAGAAATTCAACGCATTGTGCCGACCGGGGAGCGGTAGCGGCAGCCGTAAGTCTTCAACCAGCAACGTGTCTGAATCCAGCAGTTGCCCCTGAATATCCCCGCCTTCCAATCCAAAGGTCATAGTTTTCCCTGCCATGCGTCTGCTGCCGTCTTGAGCAGAAGCGAATTGTCGTGGTTCAAAACGGCGATACCCGAGGAAGGCATTTCTGCTAAAAGTTCGCACTTGGCCTGGGCGATTGCCTCTTCGGACCCCAAACGTCCAATATGAGCGGTTCCCACATTCGTAATTACCGCGATGTCAGGACGGGCAATCTTTGTCAGCAGTGCGATTTCTCCAGGCCCGCGCATTCCCATTTCTACCACCGCATACCGATGCTCTGGTCCTAATTCCAGCAGAGTCTTAGGAACCCCAATCTCGTTGTTGTAGTTTGCCTGGCTTTTGAGGATGGGGGAGTCGGGAGTCGGGAGTCGGGAGTGGGGTAGGACAGGACGGCGGCAATGAGTTCTTTTGTAGTGGTTTTGCCAACAGAACCAGTAACGGCAATCACGGGAATAGAGAATTGGTCGCGCCACCAGCGGGCGATCGTTTGATAAGCCTGTAGGGTATCTGGGACTTGCAGAAGCGGAAATGACAAATTCTGAGCTTCTGAAATCGAGAATTTAGAATCAACTATCGCTGCGATCGCACCCTTTTCAATGGCTCCACTTACAAAGGAATGGCCATCAAAAATTTCTCCTCGCAGCGCCAAAAAAATCTCACCGGGCTTCAGAGACCGGGTATCCGTTGTTATGCCAGTTGCCAGCGTTGCCGTCGCATTCGATAGATTAAACGGAGTTGCACTAATAACGGTGCTCAATTGAGCCAAAGTAGCACGGCAGGACATGCACCAAAACTTTAACTAAAGGGAGTATAGCAGTCCTAGATCAGTTGTGAGATTGAGAGGCTTTGTGAGAAAGAATTCCAATGGAATCCTTTCTCACAATCCATTTAGGATCGCTATAGCTGCCATTGAACGTCGATCGGTGCCCTCTTGGCAAGACCAAAAGAAAGGATAAGGGATAAAGGACGAGGGATGAAAAGCGTCTTTAGCCTTTACCCCTTATCCTTTATCCTATTCCCCCACCGCTTGCTCTTCCGATGGTTGCCCTGCCACTGCCGCCGCTTGCTTAGCTTTGCGAGTTTCCAGCCAGAAGGGGATACCTATCCAAGCAGCGACAATCAACAAGGTCAGGAATGCAAATCGGCCTGCCCATTCGACCAATTTTTCTAAAGGAATCACCTGTCCCGCTACGTAGGACAGCGTCACCATAACGGAAGCCCAAGCTACAGCCCCTAACGTGTTGTAGATCATGAACTTGGGGTAGGGCATTTGGACGATACCAGCCAGAGGACTCGCAAATACCCGCAGAAGCGCGATGAAGCGACCTAGAAAAACAGTTTTAGCAGCATTGTTACTAAACCGCTCTCGAAGCGATTCAAGCTGCTCTTCCTGAACTCGAAATAACTTTCCTACTCCTGCAAGCAATGGCCAACCACCATACCTGCCAATCCAATAACCAAACGTTCCTCCCAGCGTAGCTCCCAACACTGCATCAGCTAAAACAATCCAGTAGTTTAACTGATCGCTACCTGCCAAAAAGCCACCAACCAGAGTCACGGTTTCACCGGGGATTGGAATACCAAGGTTTTCCAGCAGAATCCCCAAAAAAACTGCCCAGTAGCCATACTGCTGAGCAATTCCTTCAATCACCTCTAACGAAATTAAGTCGGACATGCACTGCGACTTTTACAAATTGTTACTCTTCGTCTTGATCTTTGCGTGATCTCCAGAAAACTGTCAATCGCGACTTCTCCATCTTACCGATTTCTAGCGGTTCCTTGGGTTTCTGGATATAGCAGTTTTTACAGAAGTGAAACAGGACCTTCAGCCTGACCCTCATCTTCTTCTCAAGCTGTCAGGACTTTTCGAAATGAACTACTCCAAAGTTAGTTGACAATCAACAACGTGTACAGAGCTACTTTCCAGGCCTAAAGTAAGGAATTTATTAAAACCAATGTGGGATATGCGGAGAAGTTAAAGATTGCATAAAGTCCTCAGCAGATCCCAGCATATCTAAGGTTGGGCTTCCTATATTTGGTGAATTGACCGCAATCTTACCTAGCGACAGACCGATCTTCAGCGACTATCCTGACTCCCTGTTAGCTCTGACACTTTAAAGAAAGGGTTTTTAGGTTAACGTTTCGTAAGAAAGGACTGTTTGCAGTTTTTCTATTGGCAACGACGTCTACCAGGTTATAGATATGGCACCTGTAAACGAAGACAAATTTGTTTTACTTCAGCCCCAGGGACGTCTCGATAGTCGAGGAGGCGCAAGCTTAAAGCAGCAATTCTCCATGATCGAGCCTGAGCGACACAATCAGCAGCACAACCTGTGGGTCGTGGACATGGCTGAAGTAGATTTTATTGATAGTGCAGGTCTTCTTGCTTTAATTAACGGATTAAATATTGCAACCCGAAATCGGTGCCGCTTGGTTATTTGTAATCCACGCCCTGCGGTCCGTCTGATTTTGAAATAACCCGACTTGACCAAATTTTTGAAATCATTGACAGTCATATCGAAAGTTTAGTGGTTTCTGGGGAGAGTTCTGAGCCATCTCCTCCATCAAATTCTAGTCAGATGGCTGCTTAGGAGCGTGGATTAAATAAGACCGAATATTTTGTCTTCTGAAGGGGCGAACGGCTGTTCGCCCGCACAAAAAAGTATCGAAGTTATTTAATTCCCGTTCCTTAGGAATTTAGATAAGTTCGAGATTTGGTAGGAGCGAAGCATTCGGGCAAAAAGCCTTACAACTCAATCCCAGTTACCTGCCGAATGCTTCGCCCGTACAGCCAGGATGTGCGATGTGTTGTTAGTTCACCTTTCGTGCGTGTAATAGATTGATGCGTCAATTACAAGGTCACGAATGGGTTGACCAGAAAGGCAAAGCCAGTGGCATGTAAATAGGTCTGGAGCCTGAATGCCAAGACTGGAGATTGCTGGTGCGGTTGGAAATGGCAGTAATCGATCGAAGCAGAGAGACTGTTCCTGAAAGCCAAACTGCATCAGGTAAACGGCTGGAGGAGCAGACAGCGATCGCAGCAATCGGTGCCCCAATTTGTAGAGCGGCTGTCGCCAAGAATCTGGCAAATGCACGGGCTGACGGTAGCGAGGTGATGAGTCGCGAGTAGATGGTGAACTGATAAATTGTGGAGACGGCTCAACGTCCACTCCAATCACCTCGCCGTAGAGCGGCCCCTTTGCCGTAAGGACGATCGGCAACCAGAAATTGCCTGCTCCTGTTGGATAGCTCCATTCAACCAAACGTTGCTGCAAACCTGACACATCTCGGCAAGCTTGGTAAACCGTTAGTCCAGGAAGTACCAGCCAGTCTGGCAGATTCAGCGTCAAGGGGCATATTAGAAAGTGGTCCTCCAGCATTTTCCCGTCAGGCGTGGCCGATTCTACATCGGCGCTGGGGATAACCTCAATGGCGAGCTGAGGATGGGTCGATGAGATGGCGTGCTTGAGGGCAGATACCATCTGAATCGTAATATCTTCCTCAATTGATTCGACGACGATCAGAACATCAAGCATTCCCAAAACTGGGAAGCGTCACCCCTGAAGCAAACCGACCAAAGCTGGGAAGATCCAGATGGGTTTGACGACGAGTTCTGACGGCCAGACGATAGCTGACGCTCTGTAGCTCCGCATGGAGTTGACGGTTCTCCCGTTGGATTTGAGTCACCTTCTCCCGAATCGGAGCCATGCGCTCAGCAAATTTTTGGCGGTAGATTTTGGGCAGCTCTTGTACTACCTGCTCTAGCATGCGTGAACGATCGGTGAGTTCCTGAACCGTTTGCCGGAGTTGGTAAATTTCACTGTCGCGATCGGAAATTTGCTCCTGATAAAAGGTCACTTGTTGCTCCACGCCCTGCAACTGCTCGCGTAAAGCTCGCATTTCAGCCATATGCCGCTCAGAAACCTCAGGGCTTGGAATGAAATTGGCATTGCCTTTTACCAGACGAAACAGTTCCTGAGAAAGCTGCTGCACCAGATTATCTCGCATCTGCAATTCTTCCCGCAGATGAGACACCTCAGCCTGCAAATCAGTCAAAGTAGCGCTACCAGAATAAGCCACGTCTTTGTCACCCGTGTTAGTAAGGGACTGGTGTTATAGGAAGGATTTTTCGCCTAGGCGCGTTAAATCGCTTCAGTCTGGATAAGACGATTCTCCCAGCGACGGGGTGGAGAGGCGCGACGAATTTCCCGCCAAATTGCAGTTGCCGCCAGGGTACCATCCGCAACGGCGATCGATACCTGGTTAATCCCTTCCTTTAAGTCCCCTACAGCAAAGAGGCGGGGATGGGATGTGCGGCACATCGAGTCGGTTACCAGATTTTCCCCTTTCCACACGAGATCCAGCCCTTTCAGGTAATCACTGTAGTAGTGGGAACCCATCGATATCAGACCCGTTTCTAGCTCCACGACAGAACCGTCGGTCAATTCTACACCAGTCATCTCATGATCGTGACCTAAAAATTTGTTAATCGGTGTTTCGACCAGCGGAAACCCATACTCCTTTAGCTTTTCACGCATGTCTACCCCCACTTCAAACAGCCCCTGGGTAAAAACTGTGATGTAGGGAGTAAACCAGTTGAGGACAAACGCAGTTTGAATGGCGGATTCGGAGTTCACAAATAACCCACACTGCTTGTCCGCCATCTCGTAACCATCGCAGATTAAACAGACGTGCAGGTTATACCCTGCATAGTCATAAACGTTCTGCATGTCCTCAAGCTGAGGTAAATTGTCGATAATACCGCTAGCGGCAATGAGATATTTGCAGCGGAAAAGGGGATAGATACTGTCCTTTTACCGACTTTGACCTTGATGGCAAAGGTCTCGCCTTCATCCCTGACTTCCTCAACAAACCCAGGAAGGTAATCCCCATTCAAGAATAGAAAGTGGTCCTGCCCTTGTTGCAATAACTCTCTACCAGGCGTTTCAGGTGATAGCCCCAGATAATTGCGGAGATCCTGCATCCAGAATGATCGTCCGCGCCCCTTCTCAATGACCAGACAGGAAAGCCGATAGCGTTGCAGGTAAATGGCGGCAGATAATCCTCCCGCCCGCCCCCTACTATTATTACGTCGTAGACATGCTCCAGTCGCTGATCCAGATTCTTCTTGGAGAGCTTCATAGGTCCACTTTCATAAGGTGGGGTGGTCGAGACGCAACAGATCCTAATTTTTAGTTTAGATTCTTAAAGCCAGGGTACGCTGTTGAGTAGTTGCTGCGATGTTATTTGGTTTACAGGCTTACTGCTTGGCAATTCCTATCTTCAATGCACCCTGACTCCCATTATGTATTTAAGCAAGTACTTCGGCTGCGCTTGCCGCTTTGGGGGTTTCTTGTTTAATGGTGAGGTAGCGAATAACTTCATCACTCAGGCGCATAGCCCTTTCCATTGAAGCAATCTGGCTACCGTCGCCCTGGTAATTCATCTGAATGTAAATGCCTTCACGCTGCTTTTGGATTTCGTAAGCCAGACGACGCTTACCCCGATGCTGGGTTTCGAGGACTGTTGCACCATTCTCTCGCAGGATTGTTTGATATTTCTCGATCACCTGATCCACTGACTCCTCATCTAAGTCAGGACGAAGGATATACATCGTTTCGTAAAGGTTTTCCATATTTGTGTGTCTCCTTATGGACTAAAGGCCTTTCTTAGAGGGGTCAGAAGTTAGGCATTTGGTTTCAGGGACTAATCTGAGATATCTATTGACTCTCGCCTATTGCCCATCGTCTAGTTCTAGCCGCCCAACCCTAAAAGAGGCAAGGACTTACAATTCTATATCAGTTTTTAGGTATCTTGCTGAGTTGCCTAAAACTTTGGACAGTGCAACGCTAATTTAAGCTTCTTACATCGATAATCATCACTAGCAGGTAAAAACACTAGTAACTAGAGCATATTTATTAACCTATGGCACAACGCTATGTCCGGGTCCAGGCAGCAGACGGACACATCTACTATGGCTTACTTCAACTCGGACGAGAGGTGCGAGTACTGGATGCCCCTCCCTGGCTAAAAGGGCAGCCAATAGACCTGGAACTACCCTCAGAAAGTTATCGAATTCTAGCGCCCTGTGCGCCTTCTAAAATTGTTGCTGTAGGGAAGAATTATGCTAATCATGCAGCGGAGATGGGGACTCCTGTTCCTGAGGAACCCCTGTTATTTCTAAAGCCACCGTCGTCCGTCATTCCAGTTGATTCAGAGATTCACTATCCGCGTCAATCTCAACGAGTGGATTATGAGGGGAATTGGCGTTGGTGATTGGGGAACGGTGTGTAGACTGCACACCGGAACAGGCACGAGGGAAAATCTGGGGCTATACGATCGCTAACGATGTAACGGCCCGCGATTTGCAAAAACGCGATGGACAGTGGACACGGGCAAAAGGCTTTGACACGTTTTGCCCTTTAGGACCGTGGATTGTGCGAGAAATTAGTCCGGGAGCGCTGCTGCAAACCTACCTAAACGATGATTCTAAGCCTGTGCAGTCCGCCCCTATTGACCAGATGGTGTTCCCCCGATGTTCTGGTTTCTTACATCAGTCAGGTGATGACTCTGCTGCCAGGGGATGTGGTTCTTACAGGAACCCCAGAGGGAATTGGGCCGATGCAAGTGGGCGATCGAGTCCGTGTTGAAATTGAGGGAATTGGCTATCTAGATAGCACCCTCGTTAGTAGGGAACACGAGTGATGAAATAAGCTTGACCTATTGAATTAGAGAGACTCTAGGATTAGTAGCGAACCTGTGAATAAGCGGCCTCAGAAAGAACTGGAATTTCCCCGTATCGCCCTCTCACTGCACAAACAATCGAATAGATCGATGAAATCATTACTCCAAGGAAAATTGTGCTGAAAAGCACGATTAAGGGGAGGGGTATGGGTAATATCAAACCTTTTAGAATACCCAGGAGATTAAGAAGCACCAGAATTAGTTCCACAACAATGCCAATGAGTAACGCTTGCATTGTGTTGAACCGGATGAGAGGGTTAATTTTTTCGTTCCTGACCACTAACAGATACAGGGCAAAGAAAATTACAAATCCACCATATCCTGCAAAGATTGAGTCTAAAAGCCCGTATACATAAGCAAAGGGGTCAGCGGCAGAAGAATCAAAGCTAACCAGGAAATTGTGCGATCAAAAAGTCCCTAATCCCATTGCTTCCACCATTGGGAATGCATATGGGAGACTTGCAAGAATTCGGTCTTGAGTTGTTGCAGACCCGCGCCAAGTCATTTTTTTCTCCAAATTAAAACGTTTTCCGCTGAGCCACTCGCTAAGCACAGGATAGCGCAGTTATAAATGCGGTGCCCAATCCTATATATTTTAGTTTCGCTTTGCACCAAAGATCATAAATGGCTTTTCGGGGACCAGGCGATCGACGATCCCAACGAGAAGATTAATATTTTTTCCTGACTTTTAGTTACGTCCAACTGTTCTCGAACCATCCGTCTCAGTTCGGGCAACCCCTCAGTGAACTGTCCTACCTGATCGGTCAAGAGTTCAAGCTTCTCAGAAAGGCTGAAGATTCCAGCAACGCGCTGGTTGACTGGATGAGCTGGTCCAATTTTTGTTGGGATGTTGGTTCGCATGGTTGGTCAGTCATAGCATGCGATCGTATGCTTGAAAAGCAATTATAGCTCCAGAAATGGGAGGTACGGTCAACCTAGCTTGGTGGGTCCCAAATATTTTATTAAATAGGGAGAAAATACTTCATAGATGAGGGTGAGGGTTGGCCGTGATGCCAGAACAGGTAGTGACGCCCCAAAAAGGACCCGATTCACCAAAAGCATGCTCTAAAGCGGGAGAGTGGCCGTAGTAGATGCCCTGGACATCGCGGTAAAGCTCAGTTCTTAGGCGAGCGAGACTGGCCCAGATGGGGAGCGATCGGTTTTGCAGGTATTCATCCACATGGCTGGCTTCCCACCAGGAGGTCGCGTAGGCCAACCGTTGCCCCGATGCGGTTCGTAACCAGACCTGCCGCCGCAAACGCGGCCCCGGCACAACGGTTATTTGAACTGGGGCGTGATCTGCATCCAGCCCGATCGGTGACATATCAATCACATCGACCTCGGTGGGTTCACCTGTTAACAATTGCAGATGGCGGGTGGGGGAACCGTCGCCCAGCAGCAGCATTTGCCAGGTGGGAGATAAACGGTTGTGGGACAACCCCGGTTGAATCGTCTTCTCATCGCCTTGCCAGATGGGATCAAGGGCATGCCACGCTGCTGGCAAAACAACACTGTTGGGAGATTGATAGGTTGTAGTCAATTTCTTTACACAACTTAACCTCACCACTATCATAGCGTCGATCGCTCGTCCCATGCCCGCATCTTGCCGGGATTCAGCAGGCCATAGGGATCCATCTGTTCTTTAAACTGGAGTTGGGCCATGTCAACGGTCTTTCTCCCGCCATCCTCCAATATGCAAGTGTGGGGATTGGCGATGAACGCTCCCTTTTCTTCGTGATAGCGCATGATGTCGTTCAATCGCCCTGGGGTTGTGTAACGAACAATCTGTAGGGCTGCCGGGATAGCGGTTCCATTTAGCCGAAGAAACTCTAAATGCATCATCACCTCATCCCCAAAGTGATGATACATATGCTCGACCAGCTTTAGGTTCTTGTCGGCTGGAAACAGGGTTTGCAGATAGGTCAATGTGGGATCCACGCTGCGGGCATGAAGGGTGGTGTGATTCCAGGAATATTCCACCAGTGTGATTCCTTTGCTGGCTTCCTGAGCCGTTTTTTGATACGTGATGGTGCCTCCGTACTCTTTCACCAATTCGGCGAAGAACTCTAAGCAGCATTCAGCAACCAAAAGCAGGGCACAATGGGTATCTTCTGGGATGTAGTTGCGAAGAGCGGCAAAGTAACCGGGAATTGGAGCCGCACAGATACATACCAGTTTTTTAATCAGGCCATCGCTATCGCTAAGTGCCTGCCCAAAGCGTGCAGAGGTCATAAAGTCAGAAAAGGTAACAATTACCTCTGCCCAGGCATAGGCCGGACCCAGAGGAATTTCCAGTTCTGTAATAATGCCGTTGGTGCCCCAAGCATGGGCAACTTTGTAAACGTCGTCGCCGCGCAGTTCAATCACCCGTGGCTCATCTTCCATCGTGACAACTTTTAAGGCTAACAGATTGCCCCGATCGCGCAGTTGCCCGTATGTGACAGAACCGACTCCACCACTACCGCCACCAATAAAGCCACCGATCGTGGCTTTGCGATAGGTTGAAGGGGCCATACGAATTTCCCAACCCGTTTCCCGCGCCTGCTTGTCAAGCGCAGCTAGCTTCACACCTGGCTCAACGCATGCCATTCCCGGTTTAATCCACTTAATTTGCTGCATATTTGAGAGATCTAGAATGGCCCCCATGAAGCGGTACACACTGTCCGTAGTTGCCCGTTCCTGCTCCCCTCACCGTTAAAGGAACTTTGTACTTCACGCATGCCTGTGCGACCTTCAATACCTCTGCCTCGCTCGTAGGACGCACGACCAGATCGCCTCGCTTTTCACCAAGCAGCGTTTGCAGGATTGGGCTATAGGTGTAATAGTCTTGAGACAGCTTTGTGATCTGAGTGGAATCTGTAATGATTTCCAAACCGGATAGATCAGCAATCAACGGTTTCAGGTCGGCAGGGTGAGCAGTCGTAAAGGCCATGCAATCAACTCCGGGAAAGGATATATAGCAGTTCTATTTGGATTGTGAGAAAGGGTTACACTGAAACCCTTTCTCACAAAGCACCTCATTCTCACAAATGATTTAGGACTGCTAAATCAATTATTGAGTAGAGTAGGACGACTCTGTTAGAAGTTTGGTGTCTAAAGCGCCTGAAATAAATGGTCTAGCGTTTCTGTTGTAAATCATCCAATTCGGCGTAGCTAGGTAGGGTTGTATTGATCGCTTTTCCATCGCGTAATACGATGCGATCGCTCTGGGGACGTGACAACAGTTCGCTGTAACGACGGGCCTGAAACAAAACCAGATCGGCGGGTAAACCGGAACCAATTCGGCCCACGGTTGGCAAACCCATCAAATCTGCCGGGGTCATGGTAACAGCCTGACACCAGTTGCCGTAGGGACGATCCAAATGGGCAATTTTGACCGACATAGAAAATACTTCCAGTGCGTCGTGGTCGCCAAATGCGTGAAAGGGATCCCGGCAATTGTCGCTGGAGAGGGCGACCGGAATTCCTTCCTGCTTTAGCTCATGCACCAGGGTCACTCCGCGCCAACGAGGGGTATGTCCTGACCGTCGATCTTGCAGGTAAAGGTTGCACATGGGCAGGCTGACAATTCCAATACCTGCTCGTTTCACCCGCTCGATTATGGTTGCGATCTCATTAGACTCCTGCACTGACAAGCTGCAACAGTGCCCGCAGACCACTTTTCCCTGATAGCGATGGCGCAAAGTCGCTGCTGCAATATGGCGAAGCGTAACAGAAGATGGATCCGTAGTTTCGTCCACATGAAAGTCCAGATTAAGCTTGCGCTCTTTTGCCAGGGTAAAGGCGCGATCGATGTGAGCCTCAACGTCAGGCTGCATGAAAGCTACTCCGCCCAGAATGCCACCCGCTTCAGCGACTTGATCGGCCAACGTTTCGCCTTCTGCGGTTGCATAGTAGTCTAAGGAAACCAGGGAAGCTGCCTGAAGAATCAGCCGATCGGCCCATTCTGTCTGTAGGGACTTAAATACATCAAAGCTAATAGCAGCCTGCTCACCGGAGGAGTCAATATGGGTGCGAACCGCTTTAGTCCCGTGAGCATAACTGCACTTCAACCCAAACTCCATGCGGCGATAGATATCTTCAGCGTCCCAATGCCTTGCAGAATCTTCCTTCGCAGATTTGAGCGCTCCGGCAAACGTTCCATCGGGATTGGTGTCCGGTCCCAGGTGTGGCCTTTGTCCAGGTGGGTGTGAATATCTACAAAGCAGGGAAACACCATTCCACCCCGCAGATCGATCGACGGTGCGTTGTAAGCGGAGAGGGTACCAGCGGTGGCGATGCTGGAAATGATGCCGTCATTAATTTCAATATCGACCGGGAGAAGACCGTCGGGGTCGGGGGCCGGGAATCAGGAGTGGGGAGGTTAACCAATTACGACTTCGCCCTTGCTTGCTACGAACCATGAGAGATTCAGGGACGTGGGCATTAATTAACCAATAGTGACTCGACTCTAAAATCATAGTTCGGGCGATCATTCGCAAACGTTGGGCAGCGACTTCTAATTCTGCCCCACCTGTTGACCCGGTTGCACTCGTACCGCCAAAATGGCTTGAAAACCGAACTACTGATGGCTTCTCCTGTGTATGTTTAAAGCCGAATTTAAAGTTGTGCGGCTCTGTCTATCGCTCTTGGTAGCACTTCAAGGCTTTCTGTCGGGCAATATAAACAAGTTGTTGAATCCTGTAGTTTGAATGGCACATCGAGGTGTTCATTTTGCATTGACTGGTTCTCAAACTCAGGCTTTACTCGCAGCCCAGAATGATGATGAATTAATGTCAATCATTGAAGAAATTGAAGAGGAATGGAATGAGGAGTATCTTGCACAATCTGACAAAGCCTGGAATGCCATTCACGGTTGCTTGACAGATGGTAGTTTACTCTACGAGAGCGGACGATATCCACTCAACCATTGCATTTGTGGTGGTCAACAACTTTTTAGTGGAGAGGATTACACTGTTTCCTTTGTTTCCACAGCGCAAGTGACAGATGTTGCGGCTGCACTTAGTCAAATCACCCAGCATTGGATGCGAGAACGATACTTTAGCATTCCACAGAATGATTATGGGACGCTGAGTGATGATGATTTTCAGTACATGTGGAAATGGTTTCAGGAGGTAAGGCAGTTGTATGAAACTGCATCAATCAAGGGTCGAGCAGTAATTTTTACAGTTGATTGTTAAAGTTTTGTTCTGAGCGTAAAGAATGCCATATAGAAAGCCTAATGCAGCGGATTTTTGTTATTTGTACCGGAGTTACAAAGCTTTTGGCAATCGCTAACCAGGAACGTTATACTACACCCGATCGCGGGTTCTTCGATTAAGAGGAACAGGAACTATGACCCACTCGATTCGTTGTCATTGTGGCAAACTCAAGGGCACACTTAACCGCAATCAAGAGGTAAATAGATGCGTGTGCTACTGTGCTGATTGTCAAGCCTTCGCCCGTTTTCTACAACGAGAGCATGAAATACTCGATGAAAAGGGAGGGACGAGCATCATTCAAACCATCCCGGCTAACATTACGTTTACCGAGGGCACTGAGAATTTGGCCTGTATGCGTCTTACAGAGCGTGGGCTGTTGCGATGGTACACTGCATGTTGTAATACACCGATCGGTAATACGCTTCCAACCCCAACCCATCGTTCATTGGTTTAGTCCATACCTGCTTGAGTTCGGATCAAACGTCGTTGGATGAAGCGTTTGGTCCCATTCGAATGTATGTACACACTGGATCTGCGATCGGGGAAACTAAGCCAAAGTCAGCAGGCGTTCTACCTGGCACCCTGCGCATTATTGCCATGATGCTGAAAGCGCGTTTTGATAGTAGATACAAACAAACGCCATTCTTTAATTTGAAATCTGGTAATCCTGTAGTTGTCCCGAAAGTGCTCAACGACGAGGAGTTGAAGAACGCAAAGAGGGTTGTATGATTTGATCGCGCATTCACCGTATCAAGCTCATTGGTTGGGCGAAAGCGCATTAGCGGCAGGTGACTCAGAACGTTATAGGTTAATCTTTTCGGACATAATTGCCTTTGGTAGTAGGCCATGCACGCCCTTTTGAGGGCTGTTAACGACTTGTGTGATGTGAAAATTAACCGCCAGACTGCATAAAACATAAGCCTCTTCAGCAGTAATTCCGACAAACCGTTCCAGGAAGGCAATCATGCGTTGAAGCGCAAACTCGAAGGCCTCATCTAGGGTCTGCCCGAAACCCATCGTGATGAAATCGGTGGGTGTCTCGGCTATTGGTGCGGGAAACTGTAAATCCTTTCGCAAGATGAGCTGAATCGTGCCGTTCATGGAGGTTTCGATCGCCGTTACATCGACTTCTCCATCCCCTTGGGTTGCGTGCCCATCTCCAATGGAAAACAGTGCTCCAGGTAGAAACACAGGTAAGAACACCCGCGAACCTGCCTGCAACTGACGGTTATCAATATTGCCGCCGTAGTATCCGGGGGAACTGACGATCGCGATGTTTCATCGGTAGCAACTCCCAAAATTCCAAAAAACGGTTGAAGTGGAATTAAAATTCCACTACCGGGAGGAAACTCTGTAATGCCCTGTTCCAAATCTAAAGGAATAAACCGTAGCGCAGGTTGAGTGAATATTTCTGGCAAGGCTCCCCAACCAGGACGAATGGCGTTAAACCCAACAGGCAGACTGGGGTAATCTTCTCCAGTCGTACCTCCAAAATGTCCCCGGTTCTGCTCCATTGACATAGATGGGGCCAGTCAGCAGATGGGGGCCGGGACCCACTTTACGATCGTCCCGCAGATTTTGACAAATCTCTTGGAACGCCGGAGGCACAAACTCTGGGGGCGCTTTTTCATACACATTGAAGCCCGAAAACGTTTCGACATGAACGCGATCGCCTGAATTTACAACCAGTGCAGGCTCTAGCGCAGAGGAAAACCCTCCAAAATGCACCGTTTCGCATGTAGCTTTTAGCGTGTGTTCAATCATGGAAGATGGCGTGTAAAGGGCAGGTGGTAAGTTGAAAAATGGGTTACAGAGTATATGGTGTGAGGTTCGGGGAAAGTTGATGCAAATTAACTTAGCTATCAGCTTTACGCCCGTTCAACTGAATTCGATAGATACTGAGCGGTTTAGGTTGTCCTTTAACCCATTGGGGCGGTAGTTGTTCTGTCAGGATAGTCACCGGAAGTGCTTGACGGGTGGCCGCCGTCAACAGCAATGGTTCTCCCACCCGTTTGGTCAATGATTCGACTCGCGCTGCAACGTTGACCGTGTCGCCGATCGCCGTATATTCCAACCGACGACTGGAGCCAATGCTGCCAACAACCGCGACTCCAGTATGAATGCCAATGCCCATCGCCAGGGGAGAACGTCCCTGACTTTCTAATTCCTCGTTAATCGTTCGAAGGCGATCGAGCATATCCTGGGCAGCCGCTACCGCTCGAACAGAATGGTGAATTGGATGGTCGCCAATACCAAACAGCGCCATAAATCCGTCACCAAGAAATTTATTCACCATGCCGTTGTGCTGTTGCTCAACAATATCCACCATCTCTTTGAGAAACTGGTTTAACAAATCGACAATCTGATGGGGAGGTTCGGTTGTGCAGCGCCAGGTGAAGTTGCGGAGATCGGCAAATAAAACCGTCAGTTCCTGTTCAATACCATCCAGGTTTGGGTCTCGCTGTAGAATCTGGATTGCTGCCTGCTCTCCAACATGGCGACCAAATGTTTCAAGGAGCAATTGCTTCTCCTGAAATTCCGCAATCATATGATTAAACTCATGGATCAACGAGCCAAATTCGTCGGCTCGCAGTAACCCAATCCGCACATTCAAATTACCATCAGTAACCGCCGCTGCAACCCGCTGAATCTCTTTAATTGGTTCAACCACCAGTTGCCCCACCATCCAGGCGCTGCTGAGGCTAAAGGCAATTCCTACCCCGCCGACCGCGATCGCAAACAAGGGGTCGCGCATCTCAAAAAAATGGGGAGATGCAATGAGCAGCAAAAGGGAGGCGATCGGGCAGACCCCGCCAGAAAAGGCCAAAAATACTCCCCGCAGTCTCAGCGAAAGGGCGAATGCGCCAGGAACTATATCAGGTCGGGCATCTCGAAATAGGACCGGATACAGCAACCGCTGGCTTAAAAGCTCAATGATAAAAAAGCCGTGGGTAATAGCTATCAGCGCGGAGATGATGAAGGAAATGGGTAGATCTGAAAAGATACGAGAGTTGAGTTCTCCGGGTGCCTGAGATAGAGCCAGCAGAAATGCTGGGATACACAATAGCCAAATGCTGCCAGCGATCGTGGCTCCCCACCAGGGAAGATTGATGACCCGTTGTCTGGCCTGAAGCAGGCGATCATGGTCGATCGGTTGGCCCGTTTCTAACTGCTCGCAAGGCCGCTGCAACGCCAATACAATCCAGATCCAAATTCCTACTCCCGTTGGATAAAGTAGTGCATTAAATCCTTTTACGGTAGTCCAAAAGACGGATAGCTGCGCTGGATTCAACAGCGGTTGAACATAGGCGGAGTTGTACCAGATGTTAAACGCGCTCCCAAGCAATTGGGCAAATACGGGTCCACAAATAACTAGCCATAAACGGCTTCTAATCGAGCGATACCAGGACTTTGGGGGTGCCAATTGATGCTCGGATATCATGCTTGTTCCTCTAACCCCACGCAATACCAGTTTGCACCCAAAATCGTGGCGTGAGTAGAGAATATCACGGTGGTAAATTGGTGCTGGCAGATCACCGCTAACTCTTCAGAAATGAGAGTTGTGGCTAGCGGTAAACAGAGCCATCTGGGAGTTTGGCTTCTTTCAGGTCAGCTCCATTTAGGACGGTGCATTCTTTACATTTCCATCTGCATAGAGGTCGATCGTAGTGCTACCTTTGTTGACGTTGACATTCACATCAACGTTTGAATTTCCAGGTTCGTTGCTGTTGGTATGAATGCCAAGGCCGTTACCGTTTGGGGTTCGAGGGAGGTTAAGGCTGAAATTACAGCCCAAAGACGCGCCTTCCAAATTGGCGTGTTTCAAATTTGCTTTTCTGAGAATGGCGTTTTCCAAACGGGCAAAGGCAAGGTCGGCTCTCTCCAGATTGGCACCTTCTAGGTTCGCGCTCTCCAAATTCATTCCTCGCAGGTTTGCCCCTCGCAAGTCACATCCCGGGCAATCTCCGGTTTCCTGCAATTGATCAAGCGGGGTTCGATCAGCAAGTAGCGATCGCGCTGCCTGCGATCGCCCACCATTAGCGGCTTCCTGATCGCCTGCGGGTTTGGAATTTATTGAGTGGGGATTAGCAATAGCAGCGGTGCTATTCGATAGAGAGTTAGAGTTGAGGGTTTGCGTTTTGGATCCTTTATTCAATTGGTTGACGTAGATTGCGGGAGCGGTTCCCAGGGCTATTAGCAATGCTACGGTGACAAGATTCCCAAGTTTCATAGGGTTGACCTAACGCTTCGGTAGCTTTCCAGGAAGGATATTCAGTTCTACAGAAGGTTGGTCGAATATCCGGACAGATTAATTATGGGGTAAAAGAAGTAATCCGCATACAGATTTTAAGAGGCTAAGAACTCTCTAAAGCCCTCCGCACAGTCTTTAACCAGAGTTATTAACCGTTGTGTGATTACGAGGCATTGTGAATGGCAATCAGTTAGCAACGAATAGAAAACGGATGAAGCGGACGGTATGTCAAGCTGAAACTGTCAACTATCCGTTCCATGCGTTACTAATCCGCTATTAATCATATGTCTCAGACATCCTCTTAGAATTACTACAGTGACGCACCTGTTAAGTAGTGGAGATAGGTTCTTTGCCGATTTGTATTTTCTTTTCGATCGATGTGTTCCAATGCCAGCGCATACAAATCAAATGAATAATACAAGTCGTGCATGATGAACGCTAGCTTCAAAAGTTGATGACTCGACAGTTGAGAAAACGCTGTAAATTTCTTAACGTACACGGCATCTGCCCATAAAGTTTGATTCAGGCCAGAAAAACATCGTTATTCACTGTAAGCGGTTTAAATGTGCGGCGAATTAGCGGGTTAAAGCAGTGAACATAAAATCCAGCGTTTCGTAACGCCTGATCTAACTCTGCAAAAAGCGGCTGTTCTTTGTAGAATGAGATAAATTGCACTTCTGTGTGAACAACCAACGTATTTTGCAGGCGTCGAGAGGCACCCTCAATAACGGATAATTCACTTCCCTGTACGTCTAGCTTCAGATAATCAATGTATTCAATTTCGTCAATATCATCAAGCTTGCGGGTAGAGACGTCTTGAGTACGAATGATTTCCCCAGACTCTCCCAAGCTATGAAAGTGGTTGAGAATTTCAATATCTGGTTCTAAAAGAGAACTCATCCCTGGTGCAGCGCAGATATTCAACCTGCCCACTTTCCCATCTCCAACCGCATGGGGTAAAAACCTTAAAAGGAGTTTTGCTGTTCTTGAAGATGGTGAAATTGGTCAGGGTTCGGTTCAAATCCGACAACCTTTGCTTTCTTGAGGTCAATTAATGGTTGATAGGGAGGTTGCCCATCCAACGGGCTTGCTCCAACGTCTACAACGCTGATTGATGGAATGTCGTCAAATAATTCACAGAGTGAAGCGCTCATCTTTAGTCATCTGGGAACTGCCAGCAGAAGATACGTTCTACGTCCTGGCTACCACAAAGACAGCTTTCTTCGCTGGATGCAACCCATTCTCGATCGCACCGACGACAGTGGCAAAAAACGTTGTATCGGTTTGCCTCTTGAATTCCAAGCTGCCATGCTTCTAGTTCAGCAGGGCTTAGTTGGGGAGGAGGGTCAGACATAGTAGGAAAGGATAAAGGATAAGGGACAAAGGCTAAAGGGGAATTAGGGCTTTTTAGCCTTCATCCTTTAGCCTTCATCCTTCTCTCTAACTAAACCAACGCTTTTTCTCGTCGAACGGTTGCCAACGCTTCCACCAGGCTACGTACAGCGGCGACCATTGCAACTTCGCTGTTGAGTTGGTTAATGGCGGAACCTACGCCGATGCCAGAAGCTCCGGCTGCGATCGCCAGTGGAGCCGTCACGTTTGACAGACCCGATGCGCAGAGAACTGGAACCGAAACCGCGCGCGCGATTTCATAGGCAGCCGCAAGAGTGGGAGCTGCTTTTTCAATCAAACCCAGCGTCCCAGAGTGGATAGGCTGGCTACTGGTGCCGCCTTCGGTTTGGATGATGTCAGCTCCGGCTTTTACCAGTTCTTCCGCTAGCTGCACCTGTTGGTCCAATGTCAGAATATGGGGCACAGTCACTGACAGCATGAGATTGGGCAAACGGTGACGGGTGGCGTGGGTTAGTGCCAAAACTTCCTCCGCTTCAAAGCGGCGACCCTGTGCATAGAAGCTGTCAAAGTTGCCAATTTCAATCAGGTCTGCTCCTGCTTCTACAGCCGACACAAATTGCTCTGGTTCTACAGCAGAAACGCAGATAGGCAGATGGGTAAGCTGTTTTGCCATGCGAACTAGATTGGGGTCAGCCGCAATATCAACAAACGTTGCACCACCGCGATCGGCAGCTCTAACAGTTGCAGCAACTCGCTCAACATCGAAGTTATTCAAACCGCTAATAATCTTCAGGGCGCGTCCCTGTTGCAGGGCACTCTGTAGCGTGGAAGAAATCGTCATGGTGCTTCTCAACTAAAAATCGTACCGTCCATTTTGCCACCCTACGCAGGTAGATTCCAGTGGGGCGTTTTGAGTTTTGACGGTTGAAGACAAATATCACTACCTTCTGACCCCTATCACTTATCACCTGCTCCCTGAGACCTGACCCATTTACGCCATGAACGAATCAGAGTGGTATCGTCCTGAATTTCGGCTTGTTGTAGAAACTGAGTCAGGATAGCTCCAGATACGAACGGGAAAGTCGGGCTATTATCACAGGGATTATAAATTCCTTCCTGCAACCGCAGAATTTGTACTCCCTGTTTGGTGTACAGCCAAATCTCAGGAACTCCCATCTGTCCATATATTGGTAGCTTTATGGTGGAGGGACTGGTGATGTCAACTTCTAGCACTAAGTCGGGTGCAGGATCCCTTGCCAGGTCTAATTCTCGACCCTGGATTCGATCAACGCTTTGTATATAGTAGCAGGAATCTGGCTCTGCCCCACGCTGTAAATCTTCTCGATTGAGTGTTGTTGAACCAAATGCTTTGGTCGGTAAATCAAGTTCTTCCGTCAATGCCTCTATCATGCGCTCTAGAAGTTTCTTACTTGTTTCATGACGATTAGATGGCATTGTAATTTCAAGGTTTTCTCCATCAAAGGCGAGTCGGGAGGCGCGATGGTCTCCCAACTCGGCTAAAAGCTCCAGGTATGTTTTCCAACTAATCCCTCGCAAAATAACGCGATGGGTGCCTTCTTGAGGGCTATCCAGAACGGGCTGGGACGTGCTAATCATGCTTAAAACTCATACCTTACGTAGGATCAATGTAATCCAGTTGGCAATGAATCTGAACCCCGCGCTGCTGCATTATCTGTTCAAATAAATCAGTTGGTAAGGCTTCTTCGATCGCCCACACTCCCGGTTTGTGAAGTTTGCCTGACAGCAGCAGTTGGGCAACACCGCCCGTCCCGTAGGCAGCCGCGATCGCCGTATTGGGATGTACCAGCGTTGAGAGCGATCGAGCTGTCTTCCCATCTTTTTCCCTGTCACCTCCGATCGGATTGCAACGCCGATGCCACCAGGTGATCCGTTACATCCGTCATAAAGTGGCTAACGTGGGAGAGGAATTCAATCACGGGAGTTTGGCGCAAAAGCCAAGGGTGCCACCAGCGGGCAACACTCCACGTTAACAAATTATAAAAGCGCGGTACGGTGCCAAACTTGGTAATGACGGTCTCGACCGGAAACGTGTTGGGAAGGGTAAACGCTTCGGGCACATCAAACCAGTAGACATCAACGGGGCCATAGGGCATGGGGAATTCGATGATTTCCCGATCACTGTAAGGCTTCACTAACTTCCATTCATTACCAATCCACGCTTGAAAGGGACGCTGCAAACCCAGAAATGTGGTGCGCATTACGGTGACTCCGGCTCCCCCAGACCCAGACACCACATAGCTCAGGTGAATCCGTTCTGCCTTATCCAATTGCTCTACATCTTGCCGCACCATACTGTTAGAAATACCGGGGAAGATGCCTGTGTTAACCACGGCGGTCACTCCAGCCGCTTCCGCCGCCGATCGACATTCAATCGCTTTGCGCGTGTAGGAAGGGTGATCACTCACATCAACGTAGTTAACGCCTGCTTCAATGCAGGTTTTTATGACACTCGCATCGCGGTAATGAAACGGTCCCGCACAGTGAATTACTAGATTTGAAGCCCTAATAGCGGCCTTCAGTTTTTCCTGGTCTGCTAAATCCAGAACTACAAATTGAACATTACGGCCTAGACGATCGGAAATTTGCTCTCCTGCGTCGGAATTTCGTCCAGCGATCGTAATTTCTGCCTTTGTATAGCGAACAAGATCATCTGCCACACTGCTACCAATCCGTCCGCTGCCGCCCAAAATTAAAACTCGATCTGTCATCAGATTCTCCGTATGAAGTTGTTGTGTTATACGAAGGTCTCAATACTTTTTTAAGTTTTCATGGTTTCTTTGCGTCGCTGGGCACCTTGAAGATGCAGCGGTGATCTCCCATCTGCCATTGACCTGGCAAGTTCAAACTGGTTAAACGCAACCGCCTCAGTAATGGAGGATTGCTATCAGCGTTCGGGGTTGGTTGCCGATCGCCAATTGCTAAAGCGAGATAAGTGATAGAGCAAAAAAGTGAAGCAGGAAACGTTGTTCGCAATGCAGATGGGCGTGCTGTGGCGCATTCACTTGTTAGCACGTTGCAGAAGAAATAATCATGATCCCTTCGTCCGAATGCCTTTACTGTTCTTATCCTCTCCTTTGTCAAATTCGTCAGGGAAAGCCTTATTGGTTTTGTAAACGCTGCCGCAGGGACATTCCCTTTGGAACTAGCAGACGCTTGACTGAGACGACGTCAGAATCAGAATACTCCTTTGAGAAAACCGGAACGATCGCTCAATCACAGCCGCTCAAACAATCACCGCAAACTAATGATATTCAGCACGATCGCGAAATACAAGAACAAATCATTCAATCACAGGAAGAGCAAAAAAACTAGATGCTCTCAAAGAGGATTTTCTAAATACAACCTCCCACGAATTGAGAACGCCTCTGTCGAGCATGTGGCTATCGATTCAGATGTTAGAGCTGAAGTTACAGCAGACCGGATTATTTGCTGCTGAACAAGAAAACGCTGCGTCGAATGCCTCAGAAATTGCCCAATTCTAACCAACCTTAAGGAAGAATGTCGAAAAGAAATTAGTTTAATCAATGATTTGCTGACATTGCAGCAGCTCAAAGCAGGAACGCAACTACTGTTACCTATCCGAATCTCCGTTCAAAGTCTGATTTTACAGATTGTTGAAACGTATAAAGCTCAGGGGAGTAATGGCGGGTAGTGGTTTCAGGTTGATATTCCTCAGATCTTCCACCGCTGGTGGGTGACTTTACATTGATGGATCGCCTGCTTCGGGAACTTCTTACTAATGCCTGCAAATTCACTCCTGCCAGGGAAACGATCGCGATAGCGGCTTCGGCACGAATGGGTTGGATTCAAATTAAGGTCACTAATTCAGGAGTCTATATTCCTCCCAACGAGTTGAATTGTATTTTCGATAAGTTCTACCGTGTTCCCAACAGTGACCCCTGGAAATATCAGGGAACAGGTTTGGGATTAGCATTGGCCAAGCAACTGGTTGTTGCTTTAGGAGGTTCAATCTGGGCTGAAAGCCGATCGGACTGGACCAGTTTTGTGGTTGAACTGCCTTATCAGGAAAACCAGGAAATTACAAAAGCTGATCTGTTAATGAGCTATGTGGCTTATTACGTTAGTCGTGGTAAGCAGGTGATTAGCCCTTTTCATGGAGCATTACCGTTTGAGGGACTGGTCTATCAATACTCTGGGTACCATCGCGATTTTTGTACTTTTGGCAGCAGCTACGACAGCGACACGACTTCGAAGAACTACACCTCGAGGGGGATGTCTATCGATTCCGCCAGTCGTTGTCAGAAAGCTGCACGGTTAAAGAATGTGCGCGCTGCTATTTGCCAATTCTTGTTGCCGATCAAGGCATCTATAACGTGGCTTGCCCTTGTGCCCCCTATAAATCAACCGTGTCGATCAGGTAAATCCCTTGAAGTTACAAACGTTGAGCCAGCGTTTACCCGCATCGCTGTGATTGGAACTCCAGCTACAAATTCCAACCTGCTGGGAGAATGGCTGTCACTGAATGGTTTTGAAATTGCCTTTTTATGGACCCTGAGGATATTCGATCGCAGGTGCTCTCTGACCCTATTGATTTAATATTTATCGACGGTAGCGTTTCAGAAGCACAAGCAAACCATTGGGCAAAACAGCTTCGTTGTCATTCTCAATTTCGAGAGATTCCCATTATTGCGCTCAGTCCCCAAAATCCATATTGTCACCCCTGGACCGATCGTAGTTTGGGAATTGAAGACTATATCTTGACGCCCTTTGGAGGAGAACACCTCCTTCACCACTTACGCAAGTTTCCTCTCAGCGCCTTAAAAGAATCATTTACGGATTTATATTGGTTTCCTCATTAGGATAAAGTACAGTTGCTTCCTTCCTTACAAAGCCTCTCAATCTCACAATTAATTTAAGCCTGCTATGTAGGAGTAGATTTCTGTGGGAGAATTTGCCTCAAAGGAGGACGGAATTTGTAGAGGACGGAATCCATGGCAGACGAACAGCATCTTTCTATATTGGAACAGGGAATTGACGCCTGGAACCAGTGGCGACAAAAAATGCTCAAGTAACTCCCGATTTAACTGGAGCAAAATTGAAAGGGCTGGATTTTGGTCGTGCTGATCTCCACAATGCTCAGTTAGCCGGAACGGACCTCAGCGGTAATAACTTCGTGGGTGCCGATCTTCAAAATGCGGAGTTGAATGCTGCAAACTTAACCGGAGCACAACTAATCGGTGATGATCTCGTTAATGCGGAACTTCGAGGCGCAACCCTGATTGGTGCGAATCTCTCCAGTGTCAACCTGACTAATGCCGATCTCCAGGGCGCGAATTTGATCGGCGCTAACTTCAGCCATGCCAACTTGACGGGGGCGACCCTCCGGAGTGCAAATCTCTGTCATGCCAACTTGACTGGGGCAAACCTCACAAATGCCGATATGACTGATGCCATCATGTGCGATGCCAATCTTATTGATGCAGACCTTACGGGTGTTGACCTGCAAACGGTCAAGACAGCAGGGACGAAATTTAGTAGAACAAGCTGAGATTATACAAATTTTTCAGCTTCCATGAAATCTCCCCTATCACCTCTCGAATTCAAGCAGGAGAACAGGGAGATATAAGTTTCGGAGTAATTTAATCCGTCGTTATTAGAGGGGACAGCCCTATCTAACGCCTCGGCGGTTTAGAGCCGCAATCATCTGCCGCTTCACCTGAACTGCCCAGGTATCAAAGTCAAAATGGCTATTTTGGCTGTTGGCAGATGGTTCAGTTTGCTGATTTTTGATCCTTTCCCAAGTCCAGCATCCATCTCGATTCTTAAATAGAAGGTGTCGGTTTCTCGGAGATGCTTTCTCCATCACGATCATAGGAAACCTGAAGAACGCAGAATGTAAAGAACTAATGACGAATGCCTTTCGCGCAATTAACTTATGCGAAAAACGCATAATGCTGTCAGCAAAATTTTGTTTGTTCTGACGATTGCCTGTTTATTTCCATACGTCTAATTCCAGGTTTATTTGCCAGCAAAGATTAAATCCAGCCTTTTTGCGATGCTTCCAGGGCTTCCGGGGAGAGCTTTTACCCATAAGTGTGGCCTCGATCGCCCGTCCCAAATTTTCGGAAACTCGGTTATATCCGGGAAAGATGGGCCGCGATCGTCCGTGCGGTGCTTGCTCTAAAAACACATCAACGGCAGGTTGTTTCGCCTTGAATGCCTGGTACTCAGGACTCTGGCGCGACTTCAAGTTGACAGGCAAATACCCTGTTCCGATCGCCCACTGCGTCTGAAACGGCTCACTCAGCACATACTCCGCAAATGTTAGGGCCGCCTGTTCGCGTTCTGGTGAGGATTTCAAAACAAACAAATTTTCGCCCCCAACTGCCGTTGCCTGCGTTGCCCGCTTTGGAATCGGCATAACGGCAAAGTCAACCCCCGTTGTCTGAAGTTGACCCAGCGTCCAGGGGCCAGTAAGCTGCATCGCCACTTTCCCGGCAAGGAATCCATCCAGTTCATATCCGCGCTCTGGTCCAGACAAGATAACTGAACCGTCTTGGATTAAATTACGCCAGAATTCAAGTGCGGCGATCGCACCCGGGTTGGTCAGGTGAGGGATGGGGATGAGGGATGAGGATTAGATCTCCACCGCCGCTCCACATGAACGGCAACCAGGTAAATACGGTCCATTCGCCTTTACCCAGCGGCAGAAGCATACCGTACTGGTCAGGTTTTCCGTCGCCATTGGTGTCGCGGGTCAACTGGCGAGCAACTTGGCGCAGTTCTTCCCAGGTTTCCGGTGATTTCGCAATTCCCGCTGCTTTAAACAAGCTGGGACGATAGAAAATTCCAACGTTGTTTGTCCCGAAGGGCACCGACCAAATATGCCCTTCTAGCTGCATGCTTTCGAGCAATGCTGGATCAACCTGTTCTCGAATTGGCGACGTTTTCCACCAATCGTCTAGAGCGCGAACCGCATTTAGTTCCACCAGTTGCCCAGTTAGCATGGGTGCGTACCAAAGCATGTCAGGCATGGCGTTACCGACGATCGCTGCCAGAATTTTGGGCAACTGCTGGTCCCCTTGTCCGACATAAAGCGACTCGACCTGAATCGTGGGATGCTCACGGTTGAACTGGTCTACCAGCTTTTGCAATACATCCCGGTTAGGAGGAGGGTTTACGCCCTGCCAGAGCGTCAGGTGAATAACGCTCTCCGAAGCAGACTGGGAAGGCTGACATCCTGATAAAACGATTAAGCTGGCACCCAAAAAACAAAGCACAAGGAAACGGCTCAGCTTTCTGATGGATTCGGGTAGTTGAAGCGGAGCGCTTAGTGAGGGGCGGGGTGTGAGGGGTGAGGGATGGGGGTGAGGAGTGAGGGGTGAGGGGTGAGGATTGGAAGCCCCCGTGTCCCCATGTCTCCGTGTCCCCGTGTCTTCCGTTTCCCCATTTCCCTCTATTCCCCCATCTTTCTCATCTCCCCACTCCCACTCCCTAACTCCTTACTGAGCAGTCATCCCACCGTCTGCTGCAATAATAGAACCTGTTAGAAACGATGCTTCGTCAGAGGCCAGGAAAAGGGCGAGATGGGCGATTTCGCGTGGTTCTCCCGGACGACCGATCGGCTGGAAGGAGTCGATCGTGGCATATACCTTATCCAAGCCACCCAGCATTTCTGCGTGAGCGTAGTTGATGGGGTATCGACCCAACCGGGACAAATCGCATTGCAGCGAATGCCCTGCTTGGCGTAGTCCAGGGCAATTCCTTTAGTGAGCATTACCACCGCACCCTTGGATGCCGAATAAACCGCCAGAAACGGTTCGGAGACAAGGCCATTCACGCTTGAGATATTGACGATCGACCCACCCCAACTTTTAACATATGCGGAATTGCAGCACGACAGCCGTACATGGTTCCTTTGACGTTGACATTGAGGATCTTGTCAATGATCGAATCGGGAACTTCATGGAACACTCCAGGAATGTTGACTCCGGCATTGTTAACCAGTATGTCAATCTTTCCGTAAAGGTCAACGCATCGATCGACAAACGCATTTACCTGCTGGGGGTCACTCACATCGGCAGTGAATGCTTCGGCAGTACCCCCGCCTGACAAATCCTCGCTGTGGTCGCGATCGCGCCTTCCTCGTTCATATCCACGCAAAGAACGCTGCCCTTTTCTTCAGCAAGGCGCTCCGCGATTGCTTTTCCAATCCCGGACCCTGCCCCTGTGACTACACAGGCTTTCCCTTCGACTCTTCCCATATTGTTTCCCTAACGGATCTCACCAACCGCTCTTTCTGCTTCTTCGATTTCGGCTTGCCGTTGTTGAATCATGACTCCTTGCGGCGGCCCCTGGAATCGACGTCTTTCGTAGGCGAACCAGACAACAGCAGTTGCAACCAGCGCGCCTGCGGTGACGCCCAACGCTTTGTCATTCGGCGGTTGAACCCCAATAAAAATCAACAGTGCGCAAATTACAATGCACAGAGCGGCGACAGGTTGAAACCACTTGCCGATCGTCCACGGTCCCATGCGGGTCCAGGTGCGTCCGTAGGCAAACAGCCCCAATGCAGTAGGGATGATGTAGGAGATGTAGAGGAAAATGACGCAGACCGCTGTAATGGTGGAATACACCGGAGTGTAGACCGTAAACAGCACCGCCAGAATCGAGACAGTCCAGATGGCAATGACCGGAGTCCGATAGCGATGGTCAACACTTCGCAAGCTTCCAGACGCGGGCAATCCGCCATCCCGGGCAAAGGCAAAGATCATCCGTGAAGCCGAGGTGACGGTTGCCAGACCACAGAGATACTGGGAAACACCGATGCCAATGTACAGCAGGATTTTGACTGGAGCAGGCAGAACATTATCCATTGTCCAGAAGAAAACGTTCGTTCCCTGCGCAGCGGCATCATTCATATTGGGGAATGCAAGCACGACCGCCGATAGCATTACCCAACCAAATATGCCGGACCAGAGTACCGAATTGACAATTCCGCGAGGTACCCGATGCGATGCCCCGATCGTTTCTTCAGACGTATGAGCCGATGCATCAAAGCCCGTAATGGTGTAAGCAGGCAGGATTAATCCCAGAAGAAATAGGTAGAACAGGTTGCCGGTTTGGGGCCAAACACTTCCACCGGGTTCCCCGCTGTAATTGGTAAACGTACCCAGGCGAGAAAGATCGATCCCGTGCCCAAACGAGAAAAACAGTAGGGCAAGCGTCAACAAAGTGGAAACTGCAAAAATCAAATACCCACTAAAATCGGTTAATTTTGTGGTCAACCGAATGCCCAGGTGATTGAAAAGCGCATGGGAGAAAGTAATGATTGAAACGCCAATAACCTGACAAATTACAGCAAGTTCGGGACTCAGCTTTGTGGTGTCAAACCCGACCAGTGGACCCAACGCCGAAGCCAGGAAGAGGTACGTTCCCACGTTAATTGCAGATAGAACAGTCACCAGTCCCACCAGGTTAAACCAGGCGGTCAGCCATCCCCAGCCCTTGCCACCCAGAATTGAAGCCCAGTGATAAAGACCTCCAGCCGTAGGAAATGCGGATGCAATTTGCCCCATTGCCAAAGCAACAAGCAGCGAAAGGATGCAGCTAAACGGCCAACCCAAACCGATCGCGGCTCCGCCAACGCTGCTGTAGCCCAACGCAAACGAGTTAATACCACCTGACAAAATGCAAATAATGGAAAACGAAACCGCGAAGTTTGAAAACCCGCTCATTCGCCTCAACAATTCCTGAGCATAACCAAGGTTATGAAGCGTTTTAACATCGTCTTCAACTAAATCTTCTTCTCGCAGTCTCTCATTTTCATTCTCGATAATGTGTGGCGTTTCATCCCCTCTATTCATTGAATTCTCCTTGATGCAAATGTATCGAAGTGGTTACAGTTCCCATGGGATGGATATGGTTTCAGAAGAAATATAAAAAAGCTACGCTATCAGGAATAGAAGAACTTAAAGAGTAACTTCCAATACTTTTTAGAATTGGCACTAAGTACAGCGGTTCGTCTTCAGCAACGGGTTCTGCTCGCCCTGGCCTTCAAGTTTCTGAACGTTTTGATGAATGCTGAGGCGATCGATTTAGGTAGTGAAGTTAATTGTATAGAAAACGGATTTTGCCTTTAAAGAAGGAAAATTAACGTCATATTAAGAACAGGACTTACGTTCTCTGCCAAAACCCCGGAGGCGTGACCAAAAACGGAGCTTCATGATAAACATAGACTCTTAAACCTCTGAGGTTTGCATGAGTCCCAATGAAGTAAATTCGAAAAACTCTAACCCGCTTTAACTCTATGTCTTTCTAAAAAGTCATCTCTTTCTAAAAAGAGATCCCAGATTGATATGTTCTTATGTTCTATAGTCTGTTAATAATTCGTTGGGGTAACTGGAATCCTCAAGAACTAACCTCAAAAACTATCAGCAATTCATCAAAGGCTGCCTGAAGAGGATTTCTAAAAAGTGGCAAATCCGTTCACATCGGATAAAGAACAAATGAATTGGATGGTAATGTCGAGCTAAAATCGTCGCTATCCGTTGCATCTGTTATTAATCCGCTGCTAATCATACTTCTTCAAACCTCCTCTTGGGATTGGCTATATTTCTATCTAAATTACGGGCAAGGAGCTGATAAAACTCTTTACAGCGGTTTGCAGTCAGATAGGGGACAATAAGGCATTACAAAAGTAGGTTAGGAATGCAACCCTATTCGATAGACTTAGGCGAGAAGGTTGTGAGTGCCATAGCGAAGGGTGACAGTTCGTTCAGGAAAGTAGCTGAGCGCTTCTGTGGCAGCAAAAACTGTGTCGAGCGCTGGGTGACACAGAAGCGCACAGAAGGACACGTCGTCCCATCCAAACAGGGTGGCTCAGTCAGTGGTGGGATGGCCCATCAAGACCAGTTGATCGCAATTCATGAAAAACAACCGGAGGCGACCTTAGCCGAATAGTGTGAGTTGCTTGCCGATGCGACAGGGTTATGGGTCAGCCAAAGCACGAGGTGCCGAGCCTTCCAGAGGCTGAACTTACCGCCTAAAACCCCCACTGCGCTCCAGCCAAGCTAGGAGTGAGCGCGTCCAACGCTTGAGAGCAGCCTATTGGACGCAAGTAAAGGAGATAGCCCTCAACGACTTGGTAGTTCTCGATGAGATGGGTGTGCTACTGGGGTTGATGCGAACCCCTGCCCGTGCTGCACCGGGAGCGAGAGCTTACGACTTCAAACCCTTTTATCGAGGCAGCAAGGTGAGTGTCATTGGCGCGATTAGCGTCTCGACGGTGCTGGCTGTGATGACGAGGGATGAGTCGATGGACGCTGCTGCCTTTGAGGTTTATGTTTCCAAGTGCCGTGTGCCGCAGCTATGGAAAGGGGCAGTGGTCGTGATGGATAACCTACCTGCCCATCAGATAGACCTCATGGCACCGTTGATTGAAGCCGTGGGGGCAAAAGTGCTGTATCTGTCTCCTTACTCTCCAGATTTCAATCCAATAGAGCACTGGTGGTCTCAGTTGAAAGCTTTTCTGCGACAGTTCTCGCCGACTACCTCGAAAATGATAGATACACTGATTGCAACAGCCATGGATTTAATCAATCCTAACCATTTGCGGAACTGGGTTGCTCACTGCTGTTACTGTCCCTCTTGAAGCTGCAAACCGCTGTAAATCATGGTCGGGATCCCGTTCAAACGGTTGCAACGGGTCTTGGGGTTGTCAGCGGCGGTTTGGCTGGAGCCGTGATTGGTCGGCTTGTTGGTGGACGCTTCGGTGCTGCGATCGGTGCAGTCGTTGGCGGTGTTGCCGGTGCAAATGTTGGGCGTGAAGCGGCTGAAGGAGTTGACCAGACGATCGGAGGAGTCGTTGATTCTGTCAAGCAGAACGTCAAACAAACGGTTGAGGATATTAAGCCTTCCGTAATTGATACCGTGGAGGCGGTTAAACAAGATATTGAAGCGGTTCAGCCTTCAGTCACAAGCGCGATCGATTCCGTAAAAGAGACGATTGATGAGGCTCGTCCTTCAGTAGCAGAAGCGATCGATGCTGTTACAGAAACCATTGATGAAACACGCCCTTCTGTTGTAGAGTCAGCGGATGCAATCAGGGCAACGATCGAGGATGCTCGACCCTCAGTAAAAGAAGCAGTTCAAAGTACCTCTGAGAGCATTCAATCCTCTGCTTCAAGAATTGCAGACACGGTTCAGACCTCCGCTCAGTCTATCGGAGAAGCAGCCCAAAATGCTCAACCAAAAGTGCAAGAAGCAATAGAAAGCGTTGCTGACAATGTGCAGACATCTAGTTCTAACGTGGCAGACTCTGTTCAGCGTGCAACACAAAATGCTGCTTCACATTCAACCGATAGTATCGACACAATGAGTGGCATCGGGTCTGATTATCAATCCGATATTGATACTCCAAGTGATATTGGGTTGGGTAACCAAACTGATATTAGTTCGGGAATCATTGAAGATTCTCAACCCGTTGTGCCAGGTGGAATGTCAACAGGTGCTGAATCGGCGATTGCGTCTGATCGAATAGGCGTTTCCCAGTCAATGGATGCGACAGATTCGATTTCATCATCAGGCATGGGATCAACTTACGGGCAGACCGATTTTGAAACAGTCCAGGATGCGTTCGATCAAGGAATATTGCTAAGTAGCCAAGGTGATTTTGCCGGAGCAGAGAATGCGTTCTCCGAGGCTGTCCACGTTATGCCAAGCTCTCCTGAAGCACATTTTAATTTGGGTGTGGTATTGCTCCAACTTGGTAGAGATATGGAGGGTATTGCTCACATCCGAGAAGCGAGAGATTTCAGTCGTTTTCGAGGTGATCTTGAAGCGGCAAATAATCTCGATCTCATCCTGCAACAGCTAGAAACCAATCGTTAATACGAGGGTTGAAAGGCAATGGGCAGTAGACGAGGGGTATTCCTGACCTATTGCCCTCTCCTCATAGTATTGCGTTGTTCAGAAGAAGGGGTGTTGGCCAAGGAAGCGTTTAGAGGCGTTTTGAGAAGATAGTGAATTCTTGTGTCACTGGGACCTGAAATATAGCAGTACTGCTACACATTAGGACAACCAAACTGCTGAGAGCATTGCAATGACTGGCTTTTACACTTATCACTCAGTCCTCAGTCCTCAGCACTTTGCTATATATAGCGATCCTAAATGGATTGTGAGAAAGGATTCCAATGGAATCCTTTCTCACAAAGCCTCTCAATCTCACAACTGATTTAGGACTGCTATAGTTTCAAGGTTATGAATGCGATCGAGCCTATGGTTTATCGCGGAACGATGCGCTTAGCCATAAACGCTCTAAATCCTCTTTCGTTTTTGTAAGTGCTGATAGTTCTGCTAATTCTTCCTCAAGGTGGGTGTACACGATTTCCAGCGTGTCTAAATCTATCGCTGCAAGTGACGGAATCTTGTCACCGTATCGAATTGCGGTCAAAACCTTAATTAATCGATGTGCTTGATTTCGGGTAAGCTTTGATGTTTTGTTTAGAGTTATTCCATAGTTACCTTATTGCTTCCCTTTCAGGGAAACGCATAGAGTATTCCTTCACCTCCTGAAAAGGTTGTATTGGTATCCACCATTCAGGTTTTCATAGAAGTTGTTTGTATCTTGAATTCGATAAATTGAATATGTCAATGATGGAAATTTGAATGAACCTACCATCATTAGGGTTTTTCATACAGGGCTATTTCATTCTAAAGATTGATTTGAGTTGCTTCAAGCTGAAACCGCAACGACGTTGGGCTTGAGCCATATTGTTAAAGCCCAAGTCCCGATAGAGATTGAGTGCCAGATTTCGAGCAATTGCCCATATCTGAGGCAAGGGAACTATCCGGATTCTACAAGCATCCTCAGCTTGCGTCACATCTCGCACATAATGCACTTTGTTTTCCACACCCCAATATGAGCGAATTCGGTGAGCAAACTGACACGCAGTTTCACGCAACGAGGAAATGTAATAGCGTATCTCGGTTTTACCCACAATTTCATACTCTCCTTTCAGCAAGGTACGAGTAGCCCTCACGCGAATCAAGGTGCATAGTCCTGCCCAAGGACGAATATCATCAAGAGTTTGACAAATTTCAACTATTCGTTCCTCTATGCGTCCATGACCTTTGCTAAATTCTGTGTAAGTGTCTTCCACTTGAAAGTTCGCCTTGACCTCTTTGAGCAGCCCAGATTGGTTGCCTTTGAGTGCTCCTAGATAGTGATTGTGACTCTCAACAATTGAGGTGCAACTTTTTTTGGGTGTTGATCGCATCAAAAGCAAACACCACTCCATTGCAAGCGAACTGTTTGACTAACTGGGGCAACACCTTGATCTCATTGCTCTTATGCTCAACCTCGTAGGGTTCAAGAATCAAACCCCGTTCAACCAAATACACACTCACCAGTTGAATCGCTGGATGCGGCTCAGTGGTTGAATGCTCCGATACCAGTTGATAGGAGCCACGCCATCGTTTGCCATCGACAGCTACCATCTCACCCGCACGAGGACTAATCTCAAAAACTTGGCTAAACAAGCTGAATACTGTTGATAATCTACGTTGAGCAGCACTCGGCGAATCGTGCTGTAGGAGGGTAAACGTCCTTTAGCTGGGTCAAACAACCCTACTAATTCATCGTGATAAGCGTTGAGCCAATCTCCAATGGCTAGAAACCCTCGACATCCTGCTGCCACTGCTAAGGTGAACAATGCTAGACACAGGGCTTGATTGTGCCGTTGTCCGGCTCCTCGTCGGGGTCAGGCAAGTGAGCAAAAGCTTCCACAATCGCAAGGGTGCTCATGGTTGAACGGCAGTAACGGATTAAGCCTCAGCTTATCGGATTGTCTACCTCGTCTAGAATGAAATAGCCCTGGTATATTCCTGCCAGTTATCTAACTCAACTGCCTGCAATTCTTGACAGATTCTTGTATAACCAATGCCTTGAATTAACACTCGTCTCAGTTCTGAATTTGTCTCTTCTAATAACCAGTTAGCCTGCCAATTATTAGGATGAAAACTGCCATATTTTTCTGGCAAAGTAACCCCATGATAGGAATACAACCGATAGCCATCCGCAAATTGAATTGCAAGTTCTCCTTCAGCATGGAGACGATCGTCCGAATCAAATTTTAGGACACGAGGACGATCGCAAACGAAACAAACTTCTTCGAAGGGAAGAATCCAGCCACATTCTTTCGCAACTAACTGACAAGCCTGCCAAACTTCTTCATGAAATTGGCACTTTAAAACTGCTACGCAATAGTCGATTACACTGACATCTAGAAAAAGTTCTTCAATGCCCCCTGGCAAGTAATTCATCGAAAGCTCAAAAGCAAGTTCATTTTCGATAACCCATATAAATATATCTTTGACCCGTGAATGTGAGTTTAAGCAAGAAACAGGGCTATTTCATTCTAGACGAGGTAGACAATCCGATAAGCTGAGGCTTAATCCGTTACTGCCGTTCAACCATGAGCACCCTTGCGATTGTGGAAGCTTTTGCTCACTTGCCTGACCCCGACGAGGAGCCGGACAACGGCACAATCAAGCCCTGTGTCTAGCATTGTTCACCTTAGCAGTGGCAGCAGGATGTCGAGGGTTTCTAGCCATTGGAGATTGGCTCAACGCTTATCACGATGAATTAGTAGGGTTGTTTGACCCAGCTAAAGGACGTTTACCCTCCTACAGCACGATTCGCCGAGTGCTGCTCAACGTAGATTATCAACAGTATTCAGCTTGTTTAGCCAAGTTTTTTGAGATTAGTCCTCGTGCGGGTGAGATGGTAGCTGTCGATGGCAAACGATGGCGTGGCTCCTATCAACTGGTATCGGAGCATTCAACCACTGAGCCGCATCCAGCGATTCAACTGGTGAGTGTGTATTTGGTTGAACGGGGTTTGATTCTTGAACCCTACGAGGTTGAGCATAAGAGCAATGAGATCAAGGTGTTGCCCCAGTTAGTCAAACAGTTCGCTTGCAATGGAGTGGTGTTTGCTTTTGATGCGATCAACACCCAAAAAAGTTGCACCTCAATTGTTGAGAGTCACAATCACTATCTAGGAGCACTCAAAGGCAACCAATCTGGGCTGCTCAAAGAGGTCAAGGCGAACTTTCAAGTGGAAGACACTTACACAGAATTTAGCAAAGGTCATGGACGCATAGAGGAACGAATAGTTGAAATTTGTCAAACTCTTGATGATATTCGTCCTTGGGCAGGACTATGCACCTTGATTCGCGTGAGGGCTACTCGTACCTTGCTGAAAGGAGAGTATGAAATTGTGGGTAAAACCGAGATACGCTATTACATTTCCTCGTTGCGTGAAACTGCGTGTCAGTTTGCTCACCGAATTCGCTCATATTGGGGTGTGGAAAACAAAGTGCATTATGTGCGAGATGTGACGCAAGCTGAGGATGCTTGTAGAATCCGGATAGTTCCCTTGCCTCAGATATGGGCAATTGCTCGAAATCTGGCACTCAATCTCTATCGGGACTTGGGCTTTAACAATATGGCTCAAGCCCAACGTCGTTGCGGTTTCAGCTTGAAGCAACTCAAATCAATCTTTAGAATGAAATAGCCCTGATTCGCAGATAGAAGCAAAAAGGAACGTTGTTCAAGCTGTTAAAAATGTTGCAAAACAGCTCGGAAACCGACCTGCTACATGCCGTAAATACTACATTCACCCAACAATCATCGATACATACATGGAAAGCGGCCTTCCACCCATCATCGAACAACCCGACACAACAGTAGAAGGTGGAGATCCACGCTACGCATTGCGGCCAGAAGAGCGTACCGTTCTCGCGCTTCTTGAACAATTTTCCTGCTGTAAACAAATCGCAACTCACAAAGGAATGGCTACAGTCCGTCAATCGGCTTGATGTAGCACAGCATCACTTTTGCGATTCGCAAAAGATCTCACTTGTAATATTCATTATCTAAAGTGGATATACATCATACCAGTAGAGGCATAATGTTGTACACCTCTACTGATGACTGCAAACACAGACTTAGTAACTACTAATACCAATTCTCTAAAAGCTGCATTTAATTCTGAGCTAGGGATATGGCAGTGCCATGTCCTCACAGCCTTTTCATTTAGTGCAAACTCAACAAGATTCAGTATATGGATCATGGAGAAATAAAATTGAACATTCCGGTTGTACGGGCGAAGCATTCGAGCAAAAAGCCTTACCACTCAATCAAAGCTATCTGCTGAATGCTTCACTCCTACCAAATTTCGAACTTTATTTAATCCGCTAAGACTCCTGACGACTGCTGTAACCGATTACAGCAATTTTGTGGCGGTAGATCAATTCTGCTCCATACCAACCAGTGATGCCTAGAAGCGCAGCAACAATTAAGGAGATAATTAATCCCAATGGTAATACTGAGTCTTCTATATTACCTAAACGTCTTACCCAATTGAATAAGGTTAGAACTAGGACTGCAACATTACCAACCATGTGTGTCCATCCCGCGCTACGTTTGCGAACGCGATCGATCCTAAGAAAGTCAGACATCCCGGTTATTGCCGCTACAATTCCGGTAACGAATCCTGAGCCAATTAACCAGATGGAAGCCCTTGCCCAAAACGGATCATGAGTTAACCAATAGCCAACGTCTGTACCGAACGCCGCAACCAAAAAAGCAATCGGAAGAGTAACAATTAAGGGATGCAAGGGATGACCCGCGATTGCAACGGTGCTTACTACACCGCTGTCACGGTAATCACTCTCCTCGCTTTCGATTACGGGTGGAATATTAGGAGTTTGCGTCATAGTCTCCTCCGGGAATGCCTCTTAATTTAATGTCTAATACTGGTCGATAGGTATGAAGTCGTGGGAGTAAGCTTCGTACACAGCAGCGAAGCCCCCAAACCAAACCACACCAACTTAGAGAATCTCTTCAAAGCAAATCTTCCCTCTGAAGAGATAGTTTTTATAGTTGTGCAGTCAAATGGTTGAGTTACAGCAGTCCTGATTACAGTCGTTTTCATTAGGACAACATCGCCGATTCGCTTTAGTAGGATGGGCACTGCCCATCAGTCGCTCAGATACACCAGTTCCGACAGTTGGTGAGCAGTGCTCACCCTACAATTTGAGATCTATTTAATTGAAAACTGCTGTAAATAGTGAAAGAACTTTGCTGGATCTTCCCCATCAAATCTTTCATTCATAAACGTACCAGGACTACCATGCTCGAAGGCTTAATTTAAGCCGACGGAAATTGCTCAATTCGAGTTTTGGCATGCAAGATTAGCTTGCCTTTCTCAATGTCAAATTGTTTGAGTCGAAGACACATCCCTGAAACTTCCAGGTTTCGCAAATCGAGCAACTCCATTACTCTTTCAAACAACGCAGTGATTAGCTCTGGGGTTAAGCCTTTTCCTTCAGCGGACAAAACTTCAAGAGAAATTGACTCTCCGTTTGATTTCACGTGAGGCTCCACTTCAGCGGAGAACTGCTTTATTTCGCCCGTTTCGTGCAGAAAAATATTTGCACTTAAGAGCATTTTACCGAGTTCAGGTAAGTGCAATTCCGCGTGCTGTACATCAACGATCACTGGTTTACCTTTTACCTCCAACTTAAGATTTCTCATCTTGTCACGGAGGTAATCAGATTTGAGTGCACGATTTAAGTCTGCTTCAGTTAAAACGGCCTGAGCATCAGCATCGGTAGGATACTCAAGTTCAATATTACCAAAAAGAGCACCCATCGGATTAATAGAAACTGCATCTGTTTGAATCTCCAGAGTTTCCATTCGAAGCTCTTTTTCATCACCATCCCTTTGCCTTCGATCGCTACGGAATCCACTTTTCCCTGAACCAGTTTCCCAGGATCCGTTCGAATATCAACGTCAATGTTTTCTACTTCATCCAATTGGCTAGCAATTCCGACTTCTGCTACTTTACTCAGAGCCTGTTCTCCTAGGTCTGGTTTATCCTGCGCCATTTCAGAGTCTCCTGTTCTACGGAATTCATAAGTCACTTCTTTCAGTAAGACAAGGATAGGGCTATATATTCATACATCTTTAGGGAGAGTTTCAATAACATCTTCCCGAAGATGTAGAAGCAAAAAAGAACGTTAATTGAGCTGTGAAAAATAATTTGACATCAAATCTTCTATTGACTAATAGATTATTTAGAATCACTATTATTCATCAATAGGAACAGCATGTTTGCCAGGTTTGATGCGATTCAATCCTTTCCTACGTGCATAGACTTTGGTGAATTCAGCACCAAAAAGAAGAATCTGAGCAGAGTAATAAACCCAAAGCAAAATAACGCCCAAGGAAGCGGCTGCAGTATAAGTAGAGCTAACGCTACTGCTACCTAAATACAATCCAATTAAAAATTTGCCAGCATTAAACAACAAAGCAGTAAAAATAGCTCCAATCCACAGGTATTTCCAGGGAATTTCTACATCAGGTAGAACCTTGTAGAGTAATGCGAACAGCAACGTTATTACTACGAAGGAAATAATAAAATTTAGAATCTGTCCGGCCATAGCCCATTCTGGAATTAGATTTCCAATAAAGCTGCTAACGGCTGCTAGTACCGTGCTTAGAACTAGAGACACTAACAGCAAAAAAGCCAATGACCAGCACCATTGCGAAAGACAGAAATCGATCGCGAATAAAACTTCTCAAGTTTAGACCTGGTTTTGGCTTCACACCCCAAATAGTGTTGAGCGCTTCTTGAAGTTGGCCAAATACTCCCGAAGCACCAATAAGTAAGGCTCCAACACCAACAATTGTGGTAAGAGTGCCTCCTGAACCGGGTTGGTAGGCGTTCCTTAACAGGGCTTGAATGGCTTCTGCTCCCTGTCTCCCCACCAGCCCCTGAATCTGTCCAACAATCTGACCCTGCACAGCGTCTTCGCCAAACACCGCCCCTGAGATCGCGATCGCAATCACCAGCAACGGGGCAAGGGAAAATGCTGTGTAGTAGGACAACGCGGCTGCCCAAAGCGATACCTTATCTTTTGCCACTCGCTGGCTGTTTCTTTCAGCAAATTCCAACCCGCCTTGACTTTCATTGCCTTTACTCCTTCGATTAAAAATTCCTACATCTTTATACAAAGAAAATACTCCCTAGGTCACTGGCTAACCCAATTCTTAAAATTGGTGTTCGATTCCTTCCAACCTTGACAAAGACAATCTTTCGGAAGATGTAGTGTCTAACCCAGACTGGCACAGTGAAAGCATAATGGAATCCTCATGTTGCTCCGTTGCTAACAAAGCAAGGTCAAAACGTGTATAGCGATCTAAATGGATTGTGAGAAAGGATTCCAATGTAATCCTTTCTCACAAAGTCTCACAATCTCACCATTGATTTGGGGCTGCTATATCTGAATTGTTGAGTCAAAGAATTGTCTGAGTAAAGGCGAGGAAGGGATTGTGCTATGCGGTTGAAAAGATTGTTTAGGCTTGTGAAGGACACTGCCAGCGAATGGAGTGAAGACAATGTACCAATGTTTGCAGCGGCACTGGCGTATTACACCATTTTTTCGCTGGCCCCGCTGCTGCTAATCGCGATCGCCATTGCAGGATCCTTTTTTGGGAAGAAGCAGCACGAGGTGAAATTGTTCACCAAATTCAAGGGTTAATTGGTCAGGAAGGCGCACAAGCAGTCCAGACCATGATTCAGAATGCAAGTAAACCGGGTTCGGGCGGCACACTTGCCACCATTGTTAGCATCATTCTTCTTCTTTTTGGTGCCTCGGGGTATTCGGGCAGCTACAAACAGCCCTCAACACCATCTGGGAAGTGAAGCCAAAACCAGGACGCGGAATTCAAAGCTTTCTTCAGTCTCGGTTTTGTCCTTCGCGATGGTGCTGGTCATTGGCTTTTTGCTGCTGGTATCTTTAGTGCTTTCCACAGTACTTACCGCAATTGGTAATTTCTTTGGCAATCTAATCCCAGGATTTGCAGCATTAGGAGAAATTTTAAACTTTGTGATTTCATTTATCGTTATCACTTTTCTGTTCGCGGGAATTTACAAATTCCTGCCAGATGCAAAAATTCCCTGGAAAAATTTATGGGTTGGAGCAGCAGTAACCTCTCTACTGTTTACGATCGGCAAAGTTCTAATTGGGCTATATCTTGGCCATAGCGGTGTGGGATCAACCTATGGAGCCGCAGGATCTGTCGTAGTCCTTTTGATATGGGTGTTTTACTCTGCACAGATCCTGCTGTTTGGAGCGGAGTTTACCCAGGTCTACTCAAATATCGGGGAACGCCAATTAAACCGTCGAAGCACGCGGTACAAGTTACTGAAGAAACCGTTGATCGTTCTTGAGCATAGAATAAGGACGGGAGTAAAACTGTGACCGATCAGCTTATTCCTGTCCTTAAATTCCATTCTGGTGACAAGCGCTTTTCGTTACGAAAGCTCCGTAAATATCGTGTAGAAACATAAGGCTAATCATAATCTTCTATTACTGCTGCTCATTAATCTATTTCTGACTTTTCTAGACCTTTTTACTATGTGACTTATGTAACTCATCCGAACCAAAGAAAAATCAGCACTAATTATTTACATTGTTTAATTTAAATTTTTCGTTTCATCTACTTTTTGTAGACTAAATTACTTTTGATCCTCACTTAGGCAGAGGCTTCAGTTCTTCCAAATCTTTAAGGTTAGTTAGAACTCAATGAAACAATTTAACGATCTGGAGGATTAAAATGCCTTTGCATAGAATCAAAGAGTTTGACCCCGACTACCGTAATCATTTCGATAATCAAGACGTTATCGGTTCTGATGTCTATAGCGGTAATGAAAAAATCGGCTCAGTTGATGATCTTTTAGTCGATGAAAGTGGTAACTTCCGCTATTTCGTCGTCAACACTGGTCTTTGGATTTTTTTGGTAAAAAGGTCCTGCTGCCGATCGGTCGTTCCCGTATTTCTCAAACCGATCGTCGAGTTTATGTCGATAACCTCAGCCGTTCTCAAGTAGAAAACTTACCTTCCTATGATGAGAACTCTAATATTGACTACGACTACGAAGAGAATGTGAGGGTTCATACCGCACTCCGCCGTGACTCCCGGAGACGCTGCCGTGGATCGGTCAGCAGCCGTTGGAAATGTTCCTTTAGAAGGTACTACAGTCGGTAGCACAGCATACGATCGCTCTGCTTACACCCGTGACAACTACAGCTACGATCAAGACCCCGACTTGTATAACTTAGACGAGCGGAATCACCAGAATTTCAGACTTTACGAAGAGCGATTAATTGCTAACAAACAGCGTCGTAAGACTGGAGAGGTAGCAGTTGGTAAGCACGTTGAAACCGAGACTGCTAGAGTTTCAGTTCCTGTTGAGAAAGAGCGGGTTGTAATTGAGCGGACAAACTCAACCGACATTGGCAGTCCTGTCGCTGCTGGTGATGCTGATTTCCGTGAAGGTGAAGTCGCTCGGATAGATGTTTACGAAGAAGTACCTGACATCCACAAGGAAACGGTTGTTCGTGAGGAAGTGAATGTCGGAAGGAAGTTGATCGGGATACGGCTGAGGCTGAAGACCAACTTCGCCGTGAAGAGCTGGATGTAGACACGCAGGGTCGTCCAGCGATCGATAAAAGGCCAGAAGAAGGTCGTAATAGACGCATCTAGGAAGAAATATCTTGGGTCGACTGTGGATGGATTGACCCAGCCTAGAAATGTTTTGTTGTGCAGGTAAAGTTATTCCGCTTTACCTGCGCTTTCTTGATTTAAACGTTAATAGCACACCATTGAAAATTCGTGGAGACATCATGATACCTTCAAGACCGGGTGGCAACGATGCAAATGAACCTCAACAAGTAGTTGGTGGCGGTATTAAACAATTTGATGTTTACATCGATCGTAATGAACGGATTGGTAAAGTAGTGGATCTGCTTACAAGCGAAGCGGACAACTCAAGATTTTTGGTAGTAGATTTAGATTCTAAGCTCGCAAATAAGCAAATCGTATTACCGTTTAATTCTGTCTTAATCGATCAACGATCGCGGCGGATCGCGGTAACAGGTTTAAGTAAAGCGCAAATTCTAGACTTACCTGCCTACCGTTTCAGTAGCGATAGTAGAAGCACTGGAATTGTGGAAGGGGTTTCATCAGAGAAACAAATTCGGCCTCCACTTTTAAACAATGTTTCGTTGGAGGATTCCGCCCCTTTAGAGGCTTCTGTTCCACTGGATTATAAAGAAACAGTCGCCGACCAAATTGTGACGAAGCAAACGGACATGCCCGTAGCGGGAGTGCCTGCACCAACAGAATATTCGGTATTCAATCAAGCGGCTCCAGTAAATGAAACGTTCACGGAACAATCTGTTGAGTCGAAAGAACCTCTACATCCAATCAATCAGACTATCACTCCCACAAGTGAGCCAAGGTTAACGTCTGAGAGTCTAGAAACTCCGAGAGTTGCAGAACGCCCTGTGAATCCATCTCCAATTCCATCAACCGAATCGAGACTGACTCCTGAAGCTATAGAAACGTCCAAAGTTGTAGAAGGAGAAACAATTCGATTGTTGAAAGAACGGTTGATTGTCGATCGCAAAAAGATTAAAGTTGGTGAAGTAATTGTTCGTAAAGAAATTGAGACGCAAACAGTACAGGTTCCTGTACGCCGTGAAAAGCTGGTAATTGAACAAATTAGCCCCGAGCACAAGCAGCTTGCAACCTTTGCTGTAGGCCAGTCAGCGATCGATGGGGTTGAAATAGCCGGTCATTCCAGTTCAGCGCTTCAACCAACCGTTAGCGGTGAATTTGCATCTGCTAAAGCAGCAAGCCAATTTTTAGACGCGATCGCAAACCGTCCTGAACCTGGTTATCAAAGGATTCGCATTGAGATTGTGCTTGATAATGCCGATTTGCAAGAGAACTATCAGCAATGGCTAGACCATTACTCCGCTAGCAATCGAATTCAGTTTGAGCCGTAACAAGTCTACCGCTTTGCTAATTACTTTTTTACGGGCGCACATATATATACGCCCGTCTGGATTGTAAACAGATTAACAAACGGAATCTGCATCGCTGGCAGTACCAAAGTCGTAAGGATTTTGGAGCTGTTAACGATGGAGGCTAGCGCCGCGCATTATTACTTTTTAAGTCCACCGTATCGCTCAATAGCGGAACACCGCCGCTAAAGGGGTTGAACCTGGTACTTTCTCAGGTTCAACTGCGTAAACAGTTCCACCATTTAGTAGCGTTTGTATGGCGGCAGCATCCAGGAGATCCTCATCCCCTGGCTTTGCGTCTGAATGTAGCTCCAACTCATTCGACTGTGGATCAAAACTGCCCCACTGATTCCTGCCCAATGCTACTAACAACTGTTCAACCCGCCCGTAATAAGCGGCAGGAATAGCTTCTCTGGGATCGGTGGAGGTGTTGTCGGTTCCGCTCATTTCCTGATAGTGTTCGATCGCCGCTTGCTCTCCCTGTGAAAATAGAGGTTCTACAATTGGAATCACCTGGGCGTGAAGCTCCTCAGGCTTAAGGATTTCTGGATTCTCGTTAATGCCTTCATCCAGCAAATGCTGATAGGTACTTGCTTCTCGGTAAATGGGGAAGAGGTATTCAACGCCTACCAACACAAGTGGAGCATGTTTGTCTCGTAAAACGCTATGTAGCGCACTATCAATCTGGTGAAAATATTGCAGAATATCTTGTTTAATATCGTCCCGATCGGGGCTTCCTTGACCGTGAAATGTTCCTGCATGTTGAAAAGAATTATTGGTGCCGCCTTTTGAAGTGCTAATGCGAAATTGACCCGCTTGAGCGGTTTCATCGTATTGCAACGCATCATCCATACTGGCGGGCAAGCCTTCAACTTCGACTTGATTAATGCCATAGCGGGTTGCTTCAAAAAATCTGACCCGTTGTTGACTTAGAGCAAGAATGTAGAACGTACTGTCCCCGTCATAGCGGGCAGTAGAGGCTTGATGTGAAAGCGGTCGCCTACAACAACCCTTTCATCAACCTGCAACGGCAGACGGTAATAATAAAGCTCTCCATCCGCTAAGAAAATGGCAAGTCCTTCGTTTTGATGCTGCCAAAAGTCTTCCTTATCCAGGTCTATAACAGGTTGCAGCAAGGCCAGCGCATCCGTATGACGGACTCCCTGTTCCTCCAATTGGTTTCCGGCCTGCTTGATTAGATTCTTAAACCGAATCGGGTTCTGCTGAATTTCAGTTCCAGCTTGATAGGTTGGCATATAAATGGAAACACATAACCCCTGATGCTGATTAATCAGAGTTTTGAGTTCATCGATCGACAGCAGGCTCATAACTGGCTCCTAACGATTAAACATCTGTTTACACCAAACCCTTGATTCCTACAAAAATTGGGTTAAGCGGCTGGATTAAATTCTGATGAAACACACTGACGAAACCACAAGAAAGCGCAATCCTGAGTTTGTTGATGAACCTATCCCATAAATTCATCTGCACAAATTTATCAGGCTTCTTTTTCTTATCTTGAGATCTCTAAAATTCAAGCTCACTCGCTGGTATCATTCTAAAAAGCTTAAAATCCCTTCTCCTCCGACTTATGGATATGATATGAGGCCGACTAAAATTCGAAAGAGGTAGGTTTTATTGAGCTTCAGTGTGTTTCCAAACACATTTAGAAAATGAACTTAACTATTAAAACCTATTTATCAAAAACTCTATTCACAGTAAGTTTGAACTGTGGATAAAATCAAAATTTTTGTAGGCAGATAAGTGTAGGCAGATAAGTCGAAGTTTTTTTGGCGAACAAGAAGAAACACCATTTGATATTTTTGCTTAAAGAGTCAAACTTTGGAGTGAAGACTGTTTTCCTATTTTCTATCAAAGTAAAATCAACGCTATTCTGCCTCCGAGAAAACCAGCCTGTCGATCGCTAGGGCTAATTGTTAGCGGCGATCAGCTAGCAGATAGCAGTTAGCAACCATCAACAGTTGGCATTCGTCAGTTTGCTTGCGTCTACTTACAGCAGTTTTAGATTACGTGTGATATTGAGAGGCTTTGTGAAACTAGGAAAATGGATAGGGCTATTTGCACTGCTGCTGTCTCTTTACATTCTGTGGGAGATTCGACAGGTAGTTCTGCTTGTATTTGCTGCGGTTGTGTTTGCAACTCCTTTAAGTCGAGTGGTTAGGCGTTTGCGTCAATCTGGAGTTAAAAGAGGAATTGCCGCTCTGCTTGCAATCAGTTCATTTTTGGTATTGCTTCTTATTTTTATTGGGCTGATCGTGCCGCCCTTTATTAGTCAGTTTCAGCAATTAATAGAACTTGTTCCACAAGGTTTTGAGAGACTTCGCCTGTGGGCTGAAATCATACAAACCCGAATTCCTGGCTACATGCAGCTTCCAAATCTAAACGACCTGACTCGCCAGATACAACCCGTGGCTGCGTGGGTCTTCAATCACTTTTTTGACCTGTTCTCTAATCTGCTCACGATTGCTTTAAATCTCCTTCTGGTAGTGGTGCTAACGGTTATGCTGTTGGTTAATCCAACACCATATCGGCATGGATTTGTGCGTTTGTTTCCAGCATTCTACCGTAGACGAGTTGATGAAATCTTATCTCAATGCGAAGTGTCACTGGTTGGGTGGGTTCGAGGCATTTTGATTGATATGGTGGTCATTGGGTTAGTTAGCGCGATCGGCCTTTGGATTCTGCAGGTACCGCTAGTTCTGGCTAACTCCGCCTTGGCGGGTTTACTCGAAGCTATTCCAAACGTTGGTCCTGTTCTAAGCGTCATTCCACCGATGGCAGTTGCGTTGTTGGATGCACCCTGGAAAGCACTGGCAGTTTTAATCCTATACATATTGATCCAACAGCTTGAGCAATACCTGCTTGTTCCGTTCGTAATGCAAAAGCAAGTAAACCTTCTTCCAGCAGTCACGTTGTTGGCTCAGGTAATTTTACAATTTTCTTTGGCTTCTTGGGCCTGTTTTTAGCAATTCCACTGGTAATTGTCGGCCAGATTTGGCTACGGAGGTTCTAATCAAGGATGTGTTAGACCGTTGGAATTACCTTTCGCCCGAACCAGAAATTCTGCCATAAGAGGGAAGATAATTTAGCAACGCTCATTACTCTGTAGGGAGGCAAGATAATCTGGTAGATTCTGCTCGACATATGCGTGTTAGATTTTTGACACGAAGCTTTATCAGAAGAAGTTTCGGAAGAAATTGGACTCTATTTAGCCATCGTTTTCAGCACCTATTCGTTAGTCTGTTGATGTTGTTCCTATACACGTTAGCTAGCTGGTTTGGCGGCTGGACAGCTTTTGCTCAGGCTCGATCGCTTCAATCCCCTGACGCTGGAGACGCTAGCTCCAACTTTGTCACTGCGGCAGTTGATAAAGCAGAATCTGCCGTAGTCCAAGTCAATATCTCCAAAACACTTGGTGGAGACTTACCAAGTGCCTTCAAACCTTTCTTGGGCGGACCTTCAGGCTCAGCATCTCCAGGTCGCGTTTTACGTGGTTTGGGTTCTGGTTTTGTGATCAATTCGGACGGTCTTATTTTGACAAACGCCCATGTTGTTGATGCAGCTGATACAGTAACGGTCTCATTTCAGGATGGCCGCGTACTGGCAGGAAAAGTGTTAGGGAAGGATCCAGTAACGGATGTGGCTGTAATTCGAGTGCAAGCGCAAAACTTACCAACGATTACCATTGGTGATTCAGACAATTTGCGACAAGGGAGTGGGCGATCGCGATCGGTAACCCACTTGGGCTGCAAGAAACAGTAACCGTTGGCGTTATCAGCGGCACTGAACGATCTAGTTTAAGCATCGGCATACCGGATAAGCGGGTTGGGTTTATTCAAACAGATGCCGCAATTAATCCTGGCAACTCCGGTGGCCCTCTTCTAAACGCCAAAGGTGAGGTTATTGGAGTAAACACAGCCATCATTCAAGGAACACAAGGGCTTGGATTTGCCATTCCAATCAAAACAGCTCAGCAAATTGCTCGGCAGCTTATCGTCAACGGCTATGTAGAACATCCCTACATCGGAGTTCAAATGGTTACGCTGGATTCTCAGATCAAGGAGCAAATTAACCAAAGCCCCTACCGTGATATTAGAGTAGGAGAAGAAAAGGGAGTGTTGGTTGTTCAAGTGGGGAGAGGCACGCCAGCGGCAAAAGCAGGATTGCGAGAGGGTGATGTCATTCAAGAAGTTAATAAGCAACCTGTAACAGACGCACGAACCATTCAGAAACTGCTTGAACAAACAGGGGTTGATGGCGAGTTGGAGGTGGGGATACGACGACGAGGGCAAATTGCAACATTGACAATTCGTCCTGAACAACTGCCGACACTACAAGCAAGCCGATGACAAGCCGTTTCCAGTGATTTTGGGAGACTACAAAACTCCGAAAAAGGAAGTTAAAGGCTTAAGGAGTCAGGCAGGAATTGTGGTTGAGTTGTTGGCAGATTGCTTCAGCAACTTGCAAACTTCCTCGTCTGACACCTGAGAAAAATCTTCGTACCAGAGGCTGACGCTGGAGAAGCACTGGGGTGTGTTCACACAAACCACCTCATCAGCTTCGGCTCTAAACTCAGCACAGGCTTCCGATGAACCGACTGGAACTGCCACAACGATATGAGCGGGATGATGTTTTCGCAAGGCTGCGATCGCGGCTCGCATTGTTGCTCCGGTTGCCAACCCGTCATCGACAAGGATAATTGTAGCCCCCTCAAAATGAAGCGTTGAGCCGTACTGTGTCTCAGAATCCTTTGTGAGGCAGCTCTGATAAAAACGTTCTCGACGTTCTAGTTCACGCTGTTCTCTAACTGTAATTTTGTGAATTGCTGCTCCAAACAAACGAAAAGAGCGCACAATATCCGAGTTTAGCACTTTTGTACCATCAGAGGCAAAATCAGCGCCAGGTAACTTTGCTATCGCTCCCATCGCTAACTCTTTCTGCTCAGGAACCCCCAGCTTTCTCACTAAAACAACATCTAAAGGTGCATGAAGCGCTTTTGCAACTTCATACGCAATCGGAACGCCACCCCTCGGAAGTGCTAAAACAATAACGTTAGAACAGCTTGCATGGTGAGCTAGCCGTTTCGCCAATTGCTGGCCTGCATCTATACGATCTTTGAAGACCATAATCGTAACCCTTTCAACTCGTATGCCTATTCTAATAATGCTGAAATATTTGATCCTCTAGCGAAAGGCAACAGAAAGAACTGAATTTTTGCCTATGGTTCTGCCTGTTGAGGGAGGTAAGGTAAAGCCAGCTTTTAATACATCCAGCGATCGTTTAATCATTAGTCCTTAAACGTGTTGGCTAAATGAAAAACACTTCCACAGGCGCTAGCCGCGTGAAAGTGTCGAATCAATGCAAGTCGCTCTATTGGTCCTGAAAATCTTAGTAATCTTAAACTATGCCGGTTCCTCTGCCGCGATCGTCGTGCTTTGACGTCAGCTTTCCAGTTTCATCTGTCTCATTTACTTCGTCCAGGTCTTCAGCCCGCTCAGCGTAGACCTCCTTCTCATGCTGTCTTGCATCACCCGGCACTTCGTAATACATCTCTGGCTCAATTGCGTAATTATTTGCCAGACCTTCTTTATCTACAGTGTAGCCACCTTCAACATTGATATCACTGGTTTCCCCAGGCACATGCTTAAATTCTGCCCCTTCCCGCTCTTTACGCGCTGCGGTTTCAGCGGGAATAATGCCTCTATCATAGGAGTCAGACTCTACACGCTGTTCATTATCAACTCTTCTATCCGTCATAATTACACCTAGAATTCATCAGTAAGTCAATCAAAATCGAACTGAAACTAGTATTGAGTTAGCACAAAAAAATTACTTCTACCTAAAGAATCAATGTGAGGGTAGCTACCAATCTCTCCAGTGACATATATCCAATGGTTTGAGCAGTAAGCGTATGTTAAAAACCTTTCATTGTCTATGTATTAGCGTTTCTTTAACGTTCTACAGGTGCTACACGATCGCCTAATTCAGGTATCTAACGTTGTAAAGCACGCCCTACATGTCCTTAACCTATTCCAATTGAGGTAGTAAAACGTTCTCCATTGGAAGGAGGCAATGGTTTCTACTTTTCATTAATCTAATTTCATAGGTTGAACTTCCAGGAAATGATTTATGAACAAGGATTCTGAACCAAACGATAATACACAAGGAATCAATCAGCCAATGACGCCTGAGGAGGTTGATCCTGCTCAGAAGCAAGCTCAAAAAGCGGAAGTGCAAAACAACGAGTTACTGACGGTTAACCCGGGCGATCGCATTGATGACTCAAAGTCGATCGAGGAGAAGGCTAAGCAGGTTGCAGTGGATGCTCCTGACATTACGGGCGACCACATTGTAGTTCCAACCTACTTTGTTGTTGATGAACCAGACGGTACTCAAAAGGCTCTCCACCACGTGAAGGATGCCGAAGAAATCTCCGACGTCATTCGAGAAGCAGGATACGGCGGCTAAGGAGGACTTCATGCCCTACCAACAGGTTCGTGATCTACCAGACGCTGTAAAAGACCATCTACCTAAGCATGCCCAGGAAATTTTTCGAGCTGCTTTCAATAGCGCCGAAGAAGGATACGGGGAAGAAGAACGAGCCTTTCGAGTTGCATGGGCCGCAGTTAAACGAGATTACGAAAAGGGCGAAGACGGAGAATGGCATCGTAAGTCAGAGTAGGATTTGACATTCTGCTGAGTAAAGCGAGTTTAAGGAGGCATGGGACGTAACCCTTGCCTCCTATTTCTTGTCTCCGTCAGAATTCACGGGTTTATAGCAAATATAGCAGTACTAAAGGTTAGGCCAATCAAACTGCTTAGAGTATTGCAATAGCTGGTTTTCATACTCAGCACTCAGCATTCAGCACTCAGCACTTTGCTATATCAGGTATCAGATGCCAGGTGTCAGAGAACAAACAGTCAGTGACGAAGAGTTTCGGCCATGCAGAATATCCTAAGTTTGCTGACGGCTACATCAGCAAGTAAATACATAAGCAAGTAAATAAGCTTCAGCTTTACCGCCCCAATCCCTAGCTGAGCGTTTCAGCAAACAATTGCTTCACGTGCTCCCACGCATCTGAAGCAGCATTTGATTGTAATCAGCTCGTCGATCGCAGAAAAACCCATGTCCTGCTGGATAGCGAAAAACGCGATGGGGAATGTTGCTCTTTTGAAGTGCTGTCTCAACTTGATCGATTTCGTCAGTGGAGATAAGTGGATCCTGAGTACCAAAGAACGCATAAAGGGTGCCTTTAATTTCAGGGGTGCGAGTAAGAGTCGCTGGTCCCCCACCCGGAGTCATAGTGGCAATTCCACCGCCATAAAAAGATGCCGTTGCCTTAATATCGGGCAAGGTTGCTACCAGATAAGCTACGTGCCCTCCAAAGCAGAAACCAATGCAGCCGATCGCGTCCTTTTTAGCTTGGGTAAGGTTATCAAAAACGTAATGACTGCCTGAACATCGCTCAGTAACTCATCGGCTCTAGTCAAATCTTTGTACTTACGGCCAAGCTTTGTCGTTTCTTCGGTGTATTCATCAAACGAAAATCCGCGGGCTGTCCGTTGATAGATAGCAGGCGCGATCGCCACGTATCCTTCTTTCGCCAACCGTTCCGTCACAGACTGAATGTGAGCATTCACACCCCAAATCTCTTGAATGACAACAATCGCTGGAAACAATCCATCCCCTTCAGGTTCTGCCAGGTAAGAATCAATTTGTAAGGCGTCATTCGGAACCTTTACCCATTTGGTATGAATACCGTAATCTGTCATTTTCTTTTACCTGTAACCGTTGCTAAAACAGCCCTAAATTATTTGAGAAATTGAGAAGCGTTTCCAGGAAGATTTCTTTTAGAAATCCTTCTCGTAATCTGGATACGAAACACGACTTAAGAGAAGATTTTACATGCTGTGGCGCTCATCACAGTTGATGAGAGTGAAGCATTCGAACTGAGTATTACCAGGATTAATGAAAATTTTTACTTAATACGCTGTTCCTAGGGGTTCACGGATTAAATAATATTGAACATTTCGGTTGTACAAGTGAAGCATTCGGCAGGTAGCTGTGATTGAGCTGTAGGGCTTTTTGCCCAAATGCTTCGCCCCTACCAAATCTCGAACTTATTTAATCTTTACTTGCAAGCAAGGAAATTGCAATTTTTCAAACATCCTCTCAAAACTGAATATCAGAATTCAACTTAATTTGGAATCTAAATAAGGGTTTCTTTCGGATTTTGATGCGAAAGTACTGAAAGAAACTTTAGAATGCTTAAAGAAATCGATGGAAGTTCTTTCCTAAGCAGGATGTTTGTGTGTTGTCTCTGTTCCCTGAAAGACAGCTCCCTACGCTGTGAGCGACCTTAGTTCATGAAGTATGGTTGAGAAAAATACGATAGTTCATCAATTGAGGAAGCATAATGCAGTTATTAAGGGGTATTTACTGTAACCAGCCATTCCAGCTTCAGGTAAGCCTGGAGATTCATCTATGGTTCAATTCCACATTCAGGCAGATAGCGACATTCCAGCCTCGACGCAGCTCTACAATCAGATCCTATTTGCGATCGCGTCGCGTCAGTTTCCTCCTGGACACCGCCTGCCTAGTACACGCCAACTAGCAATGCAAACCGGATTACACCGTAATACCATCAGCAAGGTGTATCGGCAACTAGAGGAAGCAGGGGTTGTAGACGCCCAAGCAGGTTCCGGCATTTACGTGCGGGATCAAACGCAGGAGATCGAAGCCAAAGTGAAATCTCCAGTTTTGGAGAAATATCCAGACGCCTACAGAGTGGTCCAAAACAGTCTAGACGAATTGTTGAAGTTAGGTTGTTCCCTGAATCAGGCGAGGGAGCTATTTCTAGCAGAAATTGATTGGCGGCTGCGCTGTAGTGCTCAGGTTTTGGTGACGGCTCCTAATCACGATATTGAAGCAGGAGAAGTGATGGTCCGAGACCTTGAGCGATCCCTAAACATTCCTGTTCAGTTAGTTCCGCTTGAAGAACTGAACCAGGTGCTTGACCAGACCCGCTCTGGAACCGTTGTCACTAGCCGATATTTTATCGCCCAAGCAGAAGCAATTGCAGCACCCAAATCGGTTCGTGTGATTCCGGTTGATATTTACGACTTCGATTCAGAAATTAAGCTGATCAAACAGCTTCCCAAAGGAACCTGCCTGGGCGTAGTCAGTTTGAGTTCCGAAACCGCCCGAGTAGCAGAAGTCATTATTCACAGCCTGCGCGGGGACGAAATCCTGGTTATGCCCTCCCAGTTGGAGGATACCTACAAGCTGCATGCGATCGTTCGTAGCGCTCAAACCGTTATTAGTGATCAAGCAAGCTGTTCGGCTGTCAAAGCTGCAATCTCTGCTGCCCGTGAGGATTTAATTCGCCCACCGCAACTTATCTGCTGCGAAAACTTCATTGTGTCGAAATCGATTGAACTCCTCAAACGGGAACTGGGTTTGGAGTAAAGCGGCCTTGGAAGGAGCAATAGTCATAGAAGTTCCTTGTAAGGATAATGGCCATAAGAAAAGAGGTATGGAAAATCCATACCTCTTTTTGGTCGGAGAGAAGAATTTGACTAACAGAAATTTTCCGATCGCCAGTGAACTCATCTCCCCGCCGTAGGGGTAAACCTTTCTTTTTCAAACGGGCTTAGAACCCCGATTAAGCCACTCTTTTGGGGCACTTCGAAAATGCCCAATTGGTTTGGTTGGAAACCTAACGAACGATTTGTCTTGATTCAGCTTCCAGCAACGTAATCAAATTTTGATCACCTCGCTCCTTGGCAACCTGTAAGCGGCGCTCCAGATTGCGAAGCAGATTCATGCGGTGAATTTGCTCTGTTTCTTTCCGAACGGGAAATGCTTTCGGTACTGAAACATTGCTGGTAGATTTGGTGGAAGCAACTCGCCGAAGACCTTCAACCCCAGAATTACTGTTTTGATTTGTATAATGACGAACATTACGGTAAGTTAATGTTCTATCTACTCTTGGGATCGATGTCTCAAGCAGCGTATTACAGCGCCAGCTTACTCCCGGTACATACCAAGGATTTCACCTTCTGTAACTTCCAGGCTTGGAGGCGTAAATTCGTAGTTGACACCACGATAAGAGAGCTTCATATGTTCAGTCTCGATCGAAAATAGGGTTTGAAGAGAAGTGTGATGCGTTCCTTCGGGATTCTTCCCTACTTCCGTCTCTTTAAGCGATCTCAGAGTGTTTCCGACATGAGAAATATTCAGAAACCCTAGAAAGAGATGAACGAAATGGTTTGTGTCTGTATCTTATTTTACTATTCCCAAAAAGACCCCGGCTTTAAGAAAGATTTATAAAGGTTTCCTGACAATATTGTATTGGATAATTTGCCTGAAGTGAATTGGCTAAACTCCAGTATGTTTAAAGCTGTTGATAAGACTGGGCCATTCCAGGCAATACTGCTGCAACTAGCGCTGTATCTGACGTGAAGGTTATTATTTTTGATTTCGATGGAACCATCGCCGACTCATTCGACGTAGTTTTGGGTATTACTAACCGTCTGGCAAATGAATTTGGTTTTCCTCCTGCCCGACCGGAGGATGTCAAACTTCTCAAAAATATGACATCCAGAGAAATCTTGAGGCAGTCAGGAGTCTCACTTTTAAGCTACCGTTTTTATTACGACGGCTGCGAATAGAGCTTAACCGTGAAATCTGCCGTCTAAGCCCCATCCCTGACATTAAGGATGTCCTTCAAGAGTTGAAGAAAAACGGTAATGTTCTTGGGATCGTCACCTCAAACTCTAAGGAAAATGTCGTCACGTTCCTGGAGGCACAGGGGATGGGAAATCTTTTTGATTTTGTTGGCTCAGGGTTAACTCTGTTTGGGAAAGGCAGGATTATTCAACGGATCCTCAAACAGCAGAATTTGGATCCGGCGATCGTCTTTTATGTTGGGGATGAGACCAGAGACATCGAAACGGCTAGAAAAATTGGAATTCGAGTAATTGCAGTGGGTTGGGGTTCAATTCCAGCAATATACTGGCTGAGCAGCATCCCGATTTTCTGATTCACCAACCATCTGAGTTGCTAGATGTCGTTGCAAATTCCTGACACCTAAAGATCAAGCAGACCAGGGGTGACGTGATTTCGATGCGCTTCTGCTGCAAATCGACCAGGGGCACGATCGATTTGACAAAGGGGATCAGAATAGTTTTGGCCCTCTGATTAACTGATTCTGGTTGGACAGGTTGCCTCACTTCCAATAAATTATTGCCTGCGGGGATCACACTAATCACCGTTCCGACAAATACTTGAGTTGCCTGCTCAAATACCTCCAACCCGATCAGATCGCGGACGTGAAATTCATCCTCCTCCAGCAAGGGGCGATCGTCTTCTGGGATCAACAACTTGCAACCCTGGAGCGATTCGGCCTGGGTCCGATCGTTTATGCCTGCAAACTGCATCACATAAAGCCCTTTGCCCACAAGGTATCGACCACTCAGCACTTCAATTGGTTGAGGTTCCGACTCCTCTGGTCGCAGTAACCAACGTTTTCCTGGCTGCAGAAAGCGCTCTGGAAAATCGGAGTCTGGGTAAACCCGCACTTCACCCTTTAGCCCCTGAGCAGAAACAATTTTGCCAATCTCAATAAAGCGACTATCAATGTTAGGTTTTGAGCGTTGAGTCTTGGAGTGAGGAATCAAAGAGGAATTTTGAATTTTGAATTTTGAATTTTGGATTTTGGATTTTGAATTATCCGATCCCTGATCCCTGAACCCTGGCCCCGGCCTCCTGCCCCCATCACTTCATCACCTGTCTTACAACATCTGCCAAGCGTTTCATACCAGCTTCTATTTCTGGATTGCTAGCTGTCAAACTAATCCGAATACACTGGTGGGTGTGATCCCAGTCTTCTCGTAATCCAGGGAAGAACGGGCTGCCTGGAACCACAATTACTCCTGCCTGCTTCAGCTTCTGGTAGAGAGCTCCAGTCGCTTATCGGCAAATCTTTTAGCCACAGCCACGTAAAGATAGCTCCTTCGCCCCGATGCAAAAACCAGGGAACGTCATCGGACATGGCGTGATCCAGCGTTGTTTCGACAATCTTGATTTTGTCCTGGTAGAACGGGCGAATTACGCTGGTAGCAATCTCGGCTAGAGCACCGGAGTTGATTGCACGGGCGGCGATCGCCTGCCCATAACGGGGTGAATGAATACACATATTCGTCTGGAAGCATTCCAGCACCTGAATCACAGCCTCATCCCCGATCGCAATTCCGATTCGCTCACCTGGAAGCCCTGCCTTCGAAAGACTCATGCAGTGAACGATGTTGCCACCAAACAGGGGAACCATATCGGTAAAGTTCAGCGCTGGAAAGGGCGGACCATAGGCAGAATCAATCAGAACTGGAATATCGTAGGGAGCAGCCAGGGACGCGATTTTCTTCACCTCATCATCGGTTAAAACATTGCCGGTGGGGTTACAGGGACGGGAAAACAGAACACAGCCCGTTTCTTCGTTAATCTCCAACTGGCTAAAATCGGGACGATATTTGAAGCGATGCGCGGGTTCATCAATGTCCAACGTTGGTTTGTAAGCGATCAGTGCGTCCGGAACCAGGATTACTCCACCGTAGCCTGTGTAGTCAGGGCTGAGCGGCAGAACAATTTTCTTAAAGATCCCACTGGCAGTATGTCCACCAAAGGCGTTAGCAGCATAGAAATAGAGGCTTTGGCTACCAGGCGTAATGAGGATATTGCGATCGGTCAAGTTCAGCCCGTAGCGACGGTTAAAATCACGGATGACAGCCTCAATCAGCGGTTGATATCCCTGGCTATCGCCGTAGCGGCAGACCACTTCACCATATTCAGCACTCGCCAACAAATCAGCCGTACAGTCACGCCAAAGCTGCTCAACCTCAGGCAAAATCAATGGATTTCCCGCACTTAAATTGATGAACTCCCTTCCTGCTCCGGCTCGCAAGGTTTCTTTAATGTCTTTCATAATCGCCCGAACTCCAGTCAAGCGAGACATTTCATTGCCAGTTTGGGTGAGGGCAGGGTTCATACGGTAATGTGAGGTAACGTCGCTAACTAATGCTACCTGTAGAATGCCATGCTATGCCAGTTTGCAGCCAGTACCCAGGAGGGATGGGGCAGCAGGCCAGGTGCAGGAGGGAAAAACGATGGAGATGATGGGGCAGTAAGGTGATGAAAATTTACCGCCAGTTCCACCAATGCCTATTGCGTATCATCGGTTGCAAACCCGCAAATAATCTAAAAATCAAGGATTTCTATCTAAATGCTGTCAGTCTATGTGTTGAATGAGACAGTTTTTCTCTGAATTGTTGTTGTTCATTCAGAGAACAATCTCTGTCTTAACTGCTTTGGACAGCCGCAGATTTCTTCCGTATACTTGATGTCTTATTTGTTGGTTTTGGCCTGTCCAGGCTCTAAAAAGTCGTTCTGAAAGCAAAGGCTATATGGTAAATACGCTTCATAAGACACCTGCTGCCCATTTAAGCGACAGGTTGCCACGATCGCTCAAACGGTTGGCAGACCTCGCTTATAACTATTGGTGGAGCTGGGCGTCTGACCAGGTTTCTTTGTTTGAAACGATTAATCCTGATGAGTGGGAACGCTGTGGGCATAACCCAGTTGCTCTCTTAGAATCCGTTTCCTACGAACGCCTGACCCAAGTTTCAATCGATCCAAATTATCTCAAGCGATTAAACGCACTCGCAAACCAGTTCGATCGCTACATCGAAGCAAAAGACACATGGGCCAGCCGAATTGCGCCCCAGGTTACTAGAGAACATCCCGTTGCCTACTTTTGCGCCGAGTTTGGCATTCATGAATCCCTCCCAATTTACTCCGGTGGTCTGGGAATTCTAGCCGGGGATCATTTAAAGTCTGCCTCCGATTTGGTGTCCCAATGGTGGGCATTGGCTTGCTTTACCGCCAAGGCTACTTTCACCAACGGCTTAACCGGGCAGGTTGGCAGGAGGATTATTACGTCGATAATCCATTTGATCACATGCCCCTGGAATTGATGAGGGATGGGCAGGAAACCCCTCGTGGTGGAGCTACTGGTTCGCAGCCGGATGGTCAAAATTCAAATCTGGCGTGCCCAGGTAGGACGGGTTGACCTTTATCTGTTGGACACCGATCGCGAAGATAATGACCCGATCGATCGCTGGTTAACCGGCCACCTCTACGGTGGAAACCAGGAAACCCGAATTGCCCAGGAAATTGTTTTGGGGATCGGTGGCGTTCGGGCACTGCAAGCAGTCGGGATTGAACCCGGCGTCTATCACCTGAATGAAGGCCATGCGGCCTTCTGTTTATTAGAAGTGGCCCGATTAGAAATCCAAAAACGGGCAAATCCTTCTATGACATTGAGGCATCGGTCCGCGATCGCTGTGTTTTCACGACCCACACGCCGGTTCCAGCTGGGCATGATGTCTTTTCTGCTGACCTGATGGATTCCTTCTTTGCCCGCTATTGGGATCAGTTAGGGCTGTCCCGTGAGCAGTTTTTGGCGTTGGGTGCGCGTCGGCTTGAGATCCCTGGGAACCCTTTGGAATGACGGTTCTGGCACTCCGACTATGCCGATCAGCTAATGGAGTCAGCGAACTTCATGGTCATGTTTCCCGCCAAATGTGGACTGTGTTGTATCCCGATCGCTCGGAGGATAGGGTTCCGATCGGTTACATCACAAATGGCGTTCATGCCTCAACCTGGACTGCATCCCTGATTAGCGATCTGTTTACCGAATACCTGGACAAAAACTGGGATAACCGAGTGCTTGATCCCGAACTGTGGGCCAACGTTGACAACATTCCGGATGCGGAACTCTGGTGGCGGCACATGGTTTTGAAAGAATGCCTGATTGCCCATGCCCGTCACAGGATTAAGACCTCCCGGCAAAATCGAGGGGAAGACTGGGATCATGTCAACGCAGCAGATCACATCCTCGATCCCAACATTCTGACGATCGGATTTGCCCGCCGCTTCAGTCCCTACAAGCGAGGAGATTTGCTGTTGCGGAATGCGGAACGCGCCCTCAAGATCTTTGGAAATCTAGATCGTCCGGTGCAAATTATCTTCTCCGGCAAAGCCCACCCCGCCGATGAGGAAGGCAAGCGCATCATCCAGCGTCTGATGGAATGGTGCAAACGACCAGAACTCGGGAATCGAGTTGCCTTTGTTGAAGACTACGACATTTACACTGCTCGCAAACTGGTTCAAGGTGTGGATGTTTGGCTCAACAACCCCGTCGTCCACTAGAGGCATCCGGCACGAGCGGCCAGAAGGTCTGCTTCAACGGTGGCATTAACTGTAGTGTGCTGGATGGGTGGTGGTGTGAAGGCTATATGGCAGACACCAACGGAAAAGGGCCAATGGTTGGGCGATCGGTCAGGACGCCAACACCAGCGACCAAAACCTCCAGGACAAGATTGATTCCGATGCACTCTACCGCCTGTTAGAGGAGGAAATCGTCCCCCTGTACTACGACCAGGACAAAAACGGCGTTCCCTCTGGTTGGGTCAAGATGATGAAAACATCAATCAAGTCCAACTGTCTGGCATTCAACACCCATCGAATGATTGCCGATTACGTTACCAAGGTTTACGCACCGGGAACCGAGGCCAAGATTGGGCTGAGTTTAGCGAAGGTGCCTTTCTAAAGTAGGATCAGGGATCAGGTTAGAGGTAAGGTGAGTATGGATGGGAAATAAGAAACCTTTAAACTCTTATTCCCCATCCATTTTCGCTGCATTTTCTCCTGACCCCTGACCCCTGACCCCTGAAACCTATTCAATGTCCTTTTGGGAAGCTGATTTTTATCGTCGTCCTCTTCAGGATAAGAACGGCAATCCTCTTTGGGAATTGCTGATTTGTGATCCTGCCAGCTCTTTTCGTTATAGTGAATTTTGTCCTCAACCCCTGGCAAGCACCGACTGGTTGTTGAACCAATTGCAGCAGCTTGCAGCCGAAGGACATTCCATTCCAAAGGAAATTCGCGTCTTTCGTCCCCAGACCTTCAACTTATTGGAAAGTGCCGCTAAATCTCTAGGAATTAGGGTCGAACCAACTCGCCAGACGCTTACCCTAAAAGCGTGGTTGGAAGAAAGATCCCAACAGTACCCGAAGCAACCAAACTACACGGGCCAAACTTACGAGCCTCTAAATCTTGATAAGCCACCGCCCCTTCCCCTACCGGAGAATTTGTGGGGCGAACAGTGGCAGTTTGCGAGTCTGCCTGCGGGAAATATTGCCGAAGCATTCGCCGATCGCATGATTCCAGTTTTGGAAATGCCAGAAGGTTTGTTGCCGCTTCACCTTGGTCTAGCATCGACCACCCTTGTTCCAGGTGTGGTGATTATTGCAGGGCGACGATCGATGCAGTTGGCCCGATGGCTTCAGAATGTGCGGCCAGCGTCAGTGAGCTTTGTTTCAGGTGCACCCGCTGGGTTAATTCTGGAAGCAGGATTGATCGATCGCTGGATCATTGCTACCTTCGAGGATACTGAAGTCGTGTCTGCTGCCCAAACCTACGAACAGCGCAAGCAATCAAGCAAAGGGCTGCATTTTCTGCTGGTGCAGCCAGATGATTCAGGGATGACCTATAGCGGCTTTTGGCTGCTTCAATAGAAAGACGTCCTCAGTAGAAAGGCGTTGCTGATGACTGAGTATTCGCCTTTTCTCAGCACTCAGCACTCAGCACTCAGTCCCTTTAAAACACACCCTAGAATTTTTCAGGAACCGCATTGAGGGAAACATCCAGGACTGGGAATTTCTTCCAATTCTTTGCGTCGAAGTGCCACCATTCGGTTTCGAGCGGGATAAATCCCTGCTTTTTCATAGCGACTTCAAGCCGCTGGCGATTTTCTTTTGCTTGAAGACTAATACCCTGGTAATCAATATGGGCCTGTTCAGAAAAATCATCAAACCTAGTAGGCATCAATAGCTCTCTACCGCTGCGATCGACCAGCGTAATATCAACGGCTGACCCTCGATTATGGCGAGAACCCTGCGCCGGATTTGCAACATAGCGGTTATCTGGCACAACCTTCCACATTTGTTTTTGAATTGAGAGGGGTCGGTAACAGTCGTAGACTTTCAGCCCAAGCCCCTGATGCTCTAAATCCCATTGAACGTTAGACAACTGCTGTGCAACCTCTGCCCGAAGTAAACATCGCGCCTTGGGATAAAGCTGTTTGTAGGTAAAGTTATTTTTTGTTGCATAGCGAATATCTAGCACAATGTTTAGATTAATCGAACGAATATCGATAAGCTTAGTATCATCAGTAACGTCGGCTTGCTTAACTTCAGTGGAGTGAAGGGTTGGATTTGGAGGAGAAAGCGTTGGAGGAGGAATGCGACTAAACCGAGGAGACAAGTAAGAATAACCAACTGCCAAACAGACCCCTAGCAGAATCAGCACCAAGTGACGTAGCGAAGACTTCATCCCCTTGACAGGATATTTCACAAGCAACCCGTTTAGGTATAGAAAAGAACACCCTTTTAGTATTGACAAAAGAGTTTAAAACTACCTGAATTTTTGTTTCGCTGACAATTGTTTTCGTCCCTTTTAGAATAGAAGTCTTGAGGTGGATTTGCGGTTAATAGGCCAAAGCACCTTTAGTTAGATTATGGCTTTTAGAAATGGCTCTAAGACTGCCCCATAGCAGAATGAACAGCCTCCAGTCCCGATCGCAGACGAGACAATAACTATGCTTGCAACTCCCCTACTACGCTCTAAAGAATTACCAACGCTACAGTACACCTCCACTCCCACTCGTTTTGATGACACCTGGGAGTCGCCATTATCTACCCTTCTTGGTTTAGGACGGGCTGCGGGTGCAGATTTTGTCGAGTTCTTTCTAGAACGAGTTAACTACATTAGCTGTTTGGCAGAAGACGACGCAATTACCAGCATTTCTCCCCGCCTCTCCACAGGAGCGGGCGTGCGCGTCTTTCGGGGACATACCGATTGCTACGTCAGCACAAATGACCTCACATTTTCAGGGCTGAAAGCGGCATTAGAAAAAGGTCTTTCCATCCTGGGCTTGCAGCTTCCCGCACCTGGAGCGTTTGTTCCCGAAATCAATCTGGAACCCCTGCGCGACTATGCTACCTTGCGAGGAAAGGAAACCTGGCTCCCCGAATGTAGCTCTATGCGGGAAATGGGCGAAGTGCTGCTGGATGCAAATGCCCGTTTACAGCAAAAAGCAACCCACGTTCAGTCCCGACGAGCCGTTTATTTCCGGGACTGGCAGGAAGTGCTGGTTGCATCCAGTGATGGCACCTTTGCTAGAGACATTCGCCTGACCCAGTCTGTTGGCTATAGCCTGCTCTGTGCCGATGGGGCAAATCGTTCTTCCATTTCCGATCGCGCAGGCAATACCGGAGACCCCAACTTCCTGCGATCATGGGACTTTGACACAGTATCAGACAGCGTTGCCGAATCTGCCGGAAGAATGCTTTATGCAGACTATGTTGAATCGGGCACTTACCCGATCATCATGGCGAACAAGTTTGGTGGCGTGATTTTCCACGAAGCCTGCGGCCACCTGCTCGAAACGACCCAAATCGAAAAGCGCACCACTCCCTTCATTGATAAGAAAGGGGAGAAGATTGCCCACAAAAGCCTAACGGCTTGGGATGAAGGGTTAACCCCGATGCCTTTGGCACGATCGATATGGACGATGAAGGCATGCCCGTCCAGCGCACCCTCCTGATTGAGAAGGGCGTATTGAAAACTTCATTGCCGATCGAGCAGGGTCAGTGCGTACGGGACACCCCCGCACAGGCAGCGGCCGCCGCCAGAGTTACACCTTTGCTGCTGCTTCCCGCATGCGGAACACCTACATCGCACCTGGGGATTACTCAGTGGATGACCTGTTTGCGTCGATCGATAAAGGCATCTACTGCAAGAAGATGGGTGGCGGCAGCGTTGGCGCAACGGGGCAGTTCAACTTTGCAGTAGACGAAGCCTACCTGATTGAAAACGGCAAAATCACCAAACCTCTCAAGGGTGCTACCCTGATTGGCGAAGCAAAGGAAATTATGAACAAGATTTCCATGTGCTCTCAAGATCTGGACCTGGCAGCAGGTTTCTGCGGTTCGGTCAGCGGTAGCGTTTATGTCACCGTTGGGCAACCTCACATCAAAGTAGATTCCATTACTGTTGGCGGACGGTAGGAATCGGCAAGAGGTCTTGCGGAATGGGTAATCAAGAATGGGTAATGGGTATATAGGTGATGAAAGTTACCATTACCCATTATTCGTTCACTTATACAGCAGTCCTAAATCAATTGTGATTGAGAGGCTTTGTGAGAAAGGATTCCTGCGGAATCCTTTCTCAATCCAAATAGGATCGCTATAAGTCTCTCTCGACTCTTGAAAACCATTCAATTCATCAACGTTAGACCCACCATGAAGCTTGGATTTGGAAGATCGATCGCCCTTGCAACCGTCCTTTTACTCGCTCAGTCCCACGCCGCCTTTGCGGACGACCCCACTGAAAACAACCCTCAACCCTACCGCTGTGAGGATTCGGTTGTCACCAAGGTTGGCACTTACTTTGAAAATGACCCCAGCAGTGGCTTTTATGCGGTCTTTCAATCCAAATTAGGAGTGGAGCAATTCCCGGATGATCATGCAGCCGTCGTCGATCGGAGCGCTGCACCCAATTCAGCTTTGGCACAGCAAAAGTAGGCGACAAAGTTCAGGTCTGTCTGATTGCTTCTCCTAAGAAAGATCAATACTGCAATCCTGATAAAGACTCCAGAGGACGCTTTTTCCGAGTCTACAACTATCGCTTAAAAGCAGCCTATTCAGGAACCAATGCGAATCATTGGTGTGGTGGGGCATAAGTTGGTTTGATGGAGGCGATCGCTCCCCGGGTCTGAATAGTGAAGGGGAGCGATCGCCACTTTACCCAGGAAGGATTCACCATTTTATTTAATAAAGGGATTTGATATTCAACGGCGTCCACGGAATTGATCGCGATCGTTCATACTAGAGGAGAAGATAAAACTCAAGGTGAGTTTCTAGCGAATTTTGAGGAAGTTGCCGTGCCAACCATTAACGAACTTGCAGCCCAGGCAAAAGAAGCAGCGGATCGGCTCGGAATCCGAAAGTTTGACATTTATGGCTCTGCGGTAGATGAAACCAGCGTCAAAGTAGACCAGGGTAAGCCCGACCAGGTAAAAGCGTCCCAACGCTCCAGTGTTACGGTGCGCGTGTGGAATGAAGAGAACACGATGGGGATTACCTCTACCACGGATGTTGACCCAAATGGGCTAGAACTGGCGTTAAAAACAGCCTATGAAGCCAGTTTCTTTGGCGTGAAAGAAAACGTACCGGATTTTAGTCCAGACGCAACCGCTCCATTGGCGCAGCAGATTACTGAAAAAGCTCCCCAAGCTCCCGTCACAGATTTGCTGGAAAAGCTGATTGTGGCGGAAAAAGAACTGGTAGAGGCCCATCCAGCGATCGTCAGCGTTCCTTACAACGGTTTAGCGCAACGGGATGTGGATCACTTTTACCTCAACAGTGATGGTGCATCCCGTACCGAAGGATATTCCCTATCCTCGGTTTACCTCTACAGTAAAACCGAAGAAGAGGGCAAAAAGCCTCGCAGTGCGGGAGCCTTTCGGATCAGCCGAAATCTGGAAAAGCTTGATCTAGAGGGCTGCTTGCAGGAAACGCTGGACAAAACGATTAGTCACTTAAACTACGAAAAGATTCCTACGGGCAAGTATCGCATTGTTTTCTCACCAGAAGCTTTTCTGAGTTTGCTGGGAGCATTTTCCAACCTATTCAATGCTCAAAGTATTTTAGATAAACAAAGTCTTTCGACACCCGAATCGTTGGGTACTTCGATCGCATCTCCATTGCTGTCTGTTTGTGATGATGCGTTGCACCCGGAAAATGTGGGCGTTTCCACCTTTGATGGAGAGGGCACGCCCACCCGACGGGTTCCACTTATTACTGAAGGGGTGTTATCTGGTTTTCTTCACAGTGCAGGAACGGCAAAGCGGTTTAATACCCAACCAACTGGGCATGCCAATATCGGTGCCAAAGTGACTGTTAGTCCCCATTTCTACCACGTCTTTCCTGGCAAATCTGCTGAGCAGGAATACAGTCTGGATACCGCCGAAAACGTAGTGCTAATCGATGATGTGCATGCGCTCCATGCTGGAGTAAAAGCGCTTCAAGGTTCATTCTCTCTGCCTTTTGATGGCTGGTTAGTGAATAAGGGGCAGCGCACCAGTATTGAATCGGCAACGGTTGCGGGTGATTTTCTGGAACTGCTCAAATCAATCATTTATGTGGAGCCAGAAGCTCATCTTACTCCCGGTGGTGTGTGCCCTTATATCTGGGTAGATGAACTGTCTATTACAGGCGAGTAGTTGGGAGATTAACAGGAAGTCAGCGTAACCACGGAAAAGGTGGCAGACCATTCTTGGGAATACTGGGTGCACATTTGACTGCAAAACGTTAGCCATGCACCTGTAACTTCAAGGTTGGTCTGCCAATGGAACGCCTGCTTATCTCTGCGATCGCTGTTTACGCGATACTCTTCACTGTTACCTACATCATCACCTTTCAGCGATTGATGAAGGTTGCACTCCAGTATCCAACATTTGAGAGTAGACCGATCAATGATGTCCCCAACTACCTGAGGGAGGTGTTCCAGCAGCCTATCTCATTCGTTGAGACGTTAGGGTTCAAACTGGCTTGCTACATACACATGGAGGAGTTGACGAGTTTCGATATGCCCAAAAGTTGGGCAGCTTTGCTGTACGAGAAAGCATCTAAAACCTTTGCAAAGATTGAAATTCGTCATGCTTGTGACCCTGCCAATCTGTTTGATATTGAATTTCTTACATTCTTTAAGGATCGATCGCTGCTGCTAACGATGAATGGCAAGGCCCATGGAGTTCTGGGCGAAATTCCCAACACCACCATTCAGGATCCTTATAGCGTAAATCTTGAGGACCAGTGGCAAGCTCATCAAGATAAGCTGCATGCGTTAACTGTGACGAAAACCGCTTGCGGTTTATCTCCCGATGGATTTCTGAAAGCATTACAGGCTCACTACAAGATTTATATTGATAGCCTACTTAAGTTTCATCAGATTTCTCCTGTTTCAGGAACAGACCGATTTCAATTCAGTTGGCGATCGGCGTTGCAGCTTATTGTCAGGATGTCAAAAGGCAAGGGCAAGTTTGCCGCTTTACAAAAACAACGCCAGCAAATAGCGAAAGCGAGTCCAGCGCTACAGGTAGATATTCCGCCAGAAATCGAGTTAGATCGCTTCCGCCGCATGCAGCAGATGGAACAGGGACGGGTGAAGCGCAAGTTTGGGCTGTGGGTGCTGTTGGGCAGCTTGGCTTTGTTTGTGGCATCTTTTGCAATGTTCTTTGACGCTCACACACTAATTATTTTAATCGGCGTGCTGTTTCTGCACGAGTTGGGGCATTTCCTGGCGATGAAGCTGTTCCGCTACCAGGGTACCTCCATGTTTTCTTACCTCAGATCTTGCACCAGTCTCAACAAGGGGTTGCCAAAGGAGCAAAAAGCTGAAAGAAAGGGCGTAAGAAAAATCATCGGACGGTTATGGAAACCATCGTTGAACACGCCCAAGGGCTAGTGTATAGCCTGCTTTGTCTGCTGCCTAGTGTGTACCAAAAGCCAGCCTGAACGCTCTGTTGGGGCTATTTCTTGAAGCTCAAGGACATCCCTTGCCTCAACATACGTCGGTCAAATCTGCGAGTTCGTTGAGTCGCTTTCTCAATCATTACGGCTGGTCTACTCGTGGAGTGATTCGGACGACCCGCCAAGCTGTGTTGGGGCAAATCGACCGACATCGACCGCCTCGGGGGTGCCGCTGCGGGTGTTGCTTGACCTGACCAGTCTGCCGAAATGCGGCAAATTTTTCCATCTCAGCACCCCCACTGAAGACCCCGATACGCCCGACCCGTGGGTGCGAGTGCTCAACGGCAAACGTGGCTTACACCTGGTTGTGTTGTATTTGGTGCTCGGTGAGTGGCGAGTGCCCTGGAGCTTTCGGGTCTGGCGCGGTAAGGGCGATGCCAGTCCGGTACAACTGGCGTGCAAGCTACTGGCAACGGTCCCCACCGAGTTGAGTCAAGGGCGGGTGGTGATAGTGCAGGCAGACACAGAGTTTGGCACCGTAGAGTTTCTCAATGCCGTGCGAAAGCGCTCTTGGCGAGCGGTGGTAGGGATGCGTTGCAACCGAAAAATGGTCGATGGTCGCGCTCTCAAGCAACTGTATCGCACTGGCAAGCGGGGACAGCAAGTCTATTTAGAGGGCAGCTCCTACCCGCTGACGGTCTCCTGGTTCTGGCTCAAACGCTCTCAAGGCAAGCGAGAATTGCGCTTTGTCGTCTCCACTCATCCCTACGCTGGGGTTTATCTCGTGCGCCTTGGACGCAAACGCTGGGCCATCGAGGGCTTTTTCAAAACCATCAAACATCGCTTTGGGTTACATCGCTTTGGGCAATCAACCAAACTTGGTGTCTATCGTTGGCTGATTCTGTCACTGATTGCTTATCTTTTGGTGCATTGGATTGACCAATGGTCTTTGCCACCCATTCTCGATTGGAAAGCAGCCTGTGATTTAGCCTTAGAGGTATTGTTCCCCTCGATTGTCTGGTTCCAGTTGCTCAAATCCATCCAAAGCCGTGCCAAAATTGCGACCCAACGAGGGTTTGAAGTTGTCCTCAAACCGCTGCCCAATCGGGCTTATCGAGAATGCTGCAAGATCTGAGTTACCCTTCTTTGGCGCAGCAGTCACCGGACGGAAGGACAACGCCTCTCTGTCTGAGAAAGTCTGGGTGCTGCTGGCAGGTCCATTACCCGGGTTGATTTTGGGGATTGTACTGGCCATTACGACCCAGAAAAGCAATGCTCCTCCCTGGGGTTGGTACGGAATCTGGATGCTGATTTTCATTAATTTGTTTAATCTACTGCCCATCTTTCCAATGGATGGGGGAAGATTGTGAACCTGCTATGGTTCTCCCGCAATCCCTATAGCGATGTGCTGTTCAAGCTATTTGCGGTTGGGGTGCTGGGGTTAATGGGATTGGGCAGCCCCTTGGTTTTGCCGATCGCCATCATCGTCGCGCTTACCATTCCATCCGGTTTTCGCAGCGCAAAGTTGGATGCCAAACTCAGAAGAGATTTACCCCAACTGAAAGCAGGAGATGAGGATAACTTACTGATTGCGATTTTCAAAACCTTAAAACAATCGGGTTTGGAAACTCTCGCTTTTGCCCAACGCTACACTCTTGCAAAAGATCTACTGCAACGGCATCAGGAATCCCACGCGAAGTGGTTTACCAGGGTTGCGCTGTCGGTTCTCTACTCGGTTAGCTTACTAGGGGGAATGGTGGGTGCAGTGGGAGCATTCATTCCCATGCGCCATTGGCACCACATTGCAAGTATTGCCAGTGGAGATAAAAACGCATTTCATAAGCAACAAATTGAGGAAGCGGACAAAGCTTTGCAGGAAAATCCCAAAGATGTCAAAGTTTACCTTAAACGGGGAGTCGCTCGTCGCATGATGAAAGATTATGCAGGCGCGATCGCGGATGCAAATCAAGTGATTCAGCTTGATCCAAGTTCTTCTAAGGGCTACAGCTTGCGGAGTCTTGTCCGCCGCTCTTCTGGGGATATTGAGGGAGCAGAGATAGACTGGCAAAAAGCAGAAAGATTGATTCAGGAGCAGCACATTGAGAAAGCAAGTCAGAGCTTAAAGGCAAATCGTAATGATGTTGAAGCTTACCTAGATCGTGCCTATGCCTATCATCAACTGCATAACTACAAAGCAGCCCTTAAGGACTACAATCGGGCACTGAATTTGGATGAACAAAATTCCTGGGCATACCTGGGTCGAGGTGGAACACGTTACGAGTTAAAAGACTATAAGGGTGCGATCACCGATGCCAACCAGTCGATTCGTCTTCAGTCTGATCTTGCTGAAGCGTACGATTTGCGCGGGAAAGCTCGTCTAAAACTGAAAGATAATAAGGAAGCAACGGCGGACAAACAGAAAGCGAAAGCGCTACGACAGAACGAAGACAGAGAGGAGAATTAAGTTAGCCATTCTCTAGCAGGGCAAGAGCGGCTTGAATGGTATCAGCTTCTTGAATGGGTTTGTCCTTACGCCATCGCAGGATTCTAGGAAAGCGTACCGAGATTCCAGATTTGTGCCGATTGGATTGAGAAATCCCCTCAAATCCGATTTCAAATACATGGATGGGTTCCACCGATCGCACAGGTCCAAATTTGTCGATCGTGTGTCTCCGAATCCATTTATCAAGTTCTTCAATTTCTTTGTTGTCTAAACCAGAATATGCCTTTGCAAACGGCATCAATTCCTCACCATTCCACAGTGCGAAGGTGTAGTCCGTAAAAAGATTCGCCCGTTTGCCGCTGCCTGCCTGAGCGTAAATGAGTACAGCATCAAGCGACATTGGATCGACTTTATATTTCCACCAATAGCCCCGTTTTCTACCAACAAGATAGGGGCTATCAACCGCTTTAATAACCAATCCCTCTGCACCATATTGGCGTGACTGTTCTCGCAGGGATTTCAAATCATCGAAGGTCGTAAAGCTCAAACGGGTAGAGTAGCTGACTAACGTTGAGTTCAACTCATCAAGCAAGCCAACCATGAGATTACGTCGATCGCTCAGGGGCTTTTCCCGAATGTCTTGCCCATTGTGTTCCAGCAAATCATAGGCAATAAAATGAACGGGATTCTCGCTCATAATTTTTGGGTGACGCGCTTTCGCCCCAAGCGCTTTTGTAAGTGATTAAAGCTCAAGGGGTGATTGTCTTTCCAGCACAACATTTCGCCATCAAGTACCAGCCCATCCGGTAACGTCAGAAAGAAATTGGCAATTTCTGGAAATTGTTCTGTAATTAAGTCCTCGCCCCGTGACCAGATAAAAACTTCATCGGCTCTGCGAATGACCTGGGCACGGATACCATCCCATTTCCACTCTGCCTGCCAGCGAGAAAAGTCTTCCTCTTGCTGAAAGCGATCGTCCTCTAAGGGTGACGCCAGAAAGAATGGATAGGGACGACTCGGCGATCGGTCCCCTTCTTCCTGCTGAATAAGTTGATTGAAAAAAGCGATCGTGGGTGCAAAATCTCCCATTAAGCGGTGTGCTAGCACAGGTTCCGGAACGTCATAAGCCGCAGATAGCCCCTTAATCACCAGCTTGTCTGACACGCCAACTCTGAATGCTCCCGTCAGCACTTTATTTAGAACGAATACGCCAAACGAGTCGAGCGATGACCACCAGGACACAATCAGGTCTTTTAACTCCGACTCCGACTCCATCTCTTTGACTTTCGGAATGATTTCTTCCATCCACTGAGATAGGAAATATCCCTGCCAGTTTGCGTTTCAACGGGCGTATCTTTTAGCAAAAGGGCAATGACTTCTGCTGAGTCTCCCACATGGGAGTAGCAATCTTCAAACAGCCATTCAGGGATATCAGAAATTTGCAGAAAAACGTCTCGCAAAATGCGGGAAGTAATCAGCCGTTTACGCGTTTTACCAAGCAGCAAATAAATTGCCCAGACCGCATTAGCAGGTTCTTCTGCCTGGAAATAGCGCTGTAACGCCCTGACCTTTTCATTAGTAGACGTGGTGGCATCAATCTGCTGAAAGAGAAGCGTAAACCGTTTCATGTCTCAATCTTTTGCATCATGATGTCATTATGACTTGTTTGGGGTCAGGGTCAGGGATGACGTTAAGGGATGTAGACTTGGGCAACTTTACCAACTTAAACTGCGTGTAGGCAGACACAATCTTAAAAAATTCGCCTATAAGGCTCTCAAAATCTGCAATCTAAAATCTGCAATCTAAAATGGTATATGTTCACAAAAAGGAATACGAATGGCAGAAGCAAGCAACGTATTGGGAGGACCGCTGGAGACGTGCTGTTTGTCTCCAGTAACCGGGTATTACCGGGATGGGATGTGTCGCACTGGTGCCGGGGATATGGGCCCCATGGTTTGTGCCCAGGTGATGGAGGAGTTTTGGAATTTACTCGATCAAGGGGGAATGATTTATCTACACCAGTCCCGGCTTTTAATTTTCCTGGTTTGAAACCGGGCGATCGCTGGTGCCTATGTGCTTCTCGGTGGAAGGAAGCATTAGATGCAGGTGTTGCTCCTCAATTGTGCTATCTGCAACTCATGCCTCCGCTTTAGAGTATGTATCCCTGAATGAATTGAAGCAATATGCTTTGGAAACGAATAGCTGATGGCGATCATACAGTGGTCTTGTTGGGTTAGATGAAACTTAAGGCCTCAGCCCATTCGCCTTTTTGTGCAACAAAATCTTTTTACTTTATTACAAGCAAATTGACAAGCAATAGAGTGGAGTCTGTCACAGATCAGTGTGCTTCTCTATCAATAGGTTGAAAGCGTTTGTTATGCTTTTCTGTCATAAGTGCTCCCGCAGCTTGAGGCTGGACTGTACCCATGAAAGACGCAATTTCAAGACTGTCGAATTATCTTTAGATGTTAGGGCGTAAACGTCCAAGCAAGATGTTCATTCGCTGCTGACCCCTGTGCACTTACTGGTCATGGGGTTGGCTTTTCTAAGACCCTTGTGATCCACACGCAAAAAGCTTCCGCGTTTGCAGAAGCTTTGACTTTAAGCGTTAAAAGCGTTTAGACGAATAACCTACTAGTAGGTCGTGCTACGACGGGCTACAGCATAGTAGATAAACAAGGCCACCAGTGCGCCCAGAACGGCTACTACGATGCCGCCTAAGCTTAGACCTGCTGAGGTTAATGCCAGTGTTCCAGTCGTCAGGAAGGTGTAAAGGCTACCACCCACAAACGCACCAATAATGCCCAACAGCATAGTTCCAAGGATACCACCGCCCTGAACTCCAGGATAAATGGCCTTAGCGATCGCTCCTGCAATTAGACCTAAAACAATCCAAGCCAAGATATTCATAACGTCAACTCCCGTCGAATAGTGTTATCAGAAAAGTTGTTATGGTCCCAAATTAACAGGCAACGCAGAGGAAGTATGCCCACCTATAGTAAGAATCTCTTCTCCAGCGAAAGTGGGAAGAATATGGGATCAGCGACTATATCTACACGTAGAGAAAAGCCTGAATAAACGAGATGTATTGTGCAATCTGGTAGAGAACATTCACCAACTAAAAATCTGACGTGAGGCTGAAGAGGTTTGCCTATTGCCTGTAAATATTGCATGGGGAAAAGTTAAGTTGATCGCACTCCAAAACTCCCTAACTTTTCTAAATCGACTGAAGTTTGGAGTAGCCGTATAAATCAATCATTGAAACAAAACGAACTCAAACCAAGCCCCAACAAGGAGAACGAACAATGCAACTGCAATACCGTGGTCAAGCTTACAACTTTCAGTCTGCTCCTTCTCGCTCCAACCCAGTTGCAGGTCCTCTCTCTCGGAATCTGCAATATCGCGGTACTGCTTACGTTGCAAACATGACCGAACCTCAAGCTTCACCCGCTCCTCACGCTGTTAACTGGCGCTATCAAGTTCACTAATGCTTTTGTTGAGACAACAATTCCTCCTCTAATAGACTGCGGACAGTCTGGTATCACCCGTACCAGGCTTTTTGTGGGAAGGAACAGGAGCATGTCGGCTGCAGCAGTTCACAGCGAAGCTGGGGAATGGAACGACATAAACCCTCATTACGCTATAGAATCCAAACAACATGTCCAAGACGTTGCATGATCGAGCAGCCAAACTTGATTCAAGACGGTGAGGGTCTAGAGAATTGAATCAACTCTTTGTAGCTTTGGGACAGATGGCGGGAGCAAGCCTAATTCTCCTACTGGGGTTGTGGCAGGGGAAAAATGGATTAGCCCTCGAACTCGTAAATACTGCTGTGCTGGATGGCCAAATCTCCAGGGATCTTTATGGAGCAGAGATAGCCCAGGTTCCCCCTCGGATTTTAAATCAGGGTGCCGCAGAGTCAGAGGCAACCCAACAAATAGAACAAGGGAAAGTACTGTATCAGGCGGGACAGTTTGCTCAAGCGATCGCCGCTTGGCAGCAAGCCGTTGCAATCTACCAGAACCAGAAAGAGCCGCTCAATCAAGCACTGGTTCTGAGCTATCTGGCGCTGGCATATCAACAGGTTGGGCAATGGTCGGAGGCAACGCGCGCGATCGCAACAGGTCTGGAACTTTTACAAAAACAGCCCCAACCAAACCACGATCAGCAACTGATTCTTGCCCAAACATTCAACGCCCAGGGAAGTTTACAGCTTGCCCAAGGGCAACCAGAAGCCGCCCTAAAGACCTGGCAGCAGGCAACCGCGCTCTATACTCAAGTGGGTGATACTACTAGAAAAATTGGCAGCTTAATCAATCAAGCAAAGGCTCAACAGGCGTTGGGGCTATTTGTGCGATCGCAGCAAACCTTAATCGAGGTTGAATCGCTCCTCCAGCAACAGCCCAATTCACAGCTTAAGGTAATGGGACTCCGTAGTTTGGGAAATGCCCAGTTGTCGGTTGGGAATATTAAGGATGCCCAACGAGCCTTGCTGCAAAGTTTGGCGCTGGCACAACAACTGAGACTTGCTGAGGAAGAGAGCGCCACGTTACTCAGTCTGGGAAATGCGAACCGTACTCAAAATGATACTTCAGCAGCATTGGCTTTTTATCGGCAGGTCGCAACACGGGATAGTTTGCCGCTGATCCAGGTTCAGGCACAGCTTAACCAGATGAGTTTGCTGCTGGATAGAGGACAGAAAGCAGATGCCCGATCGCTCGTGCCCACCCTGCAAAAACGGCTCACACAACTCCCCAAGTCGAGCAGGCATCTTTGCTCAGATCAATTTTGCCCAAAGTCTAATCCGGTTAGAGGGCACAGATTCCTTCATTCAGAATGCAGCAGAAATTCTTGCCCGTGCGGCTCAACAGGCTCGTACCCTGGGCGATCAACGGTCCGAAGCCTATAGCTTGGGATATTTCGGAAATCTGTATGAGCAAACCCATCAAAAAAGGCAGCAAAATCGTTGACCGAACAAGCGCTTTTGATTGCCCAATCCATCAATGCACCAGAAGTTGCCTATCAATGGCAACGGCAGCTGGGACGCATTCTAAAGGCAGAAAAGCAACCTGAAAAGGCACTTCAAGCCTATCAAGCAGCGTTTGAGACGTTGCAATCTATCCGGGGTGATTTAGTCGCGACCAGCCCCGATCTGCAATTCTCATTCCGGGAAAGTGTAGAACTTGTATACCGAGAATTCGTGGATTTGCTCTTGCAGCAATCAGCAACGGCAACCCAGGCATCCCTGATCCAAAAAACTTGCGGCAAGCGCGTCAGGTGATTGAATCGTTACGACTGGCAGAACTGAATAACTTCTTCCGCACAACCTGTTTAGAAGGACAGATCGTGGCGATCGATGCCGTCGATCAAACGGAAACAGCCGTCATTTACCCGATCATTTTGGCTGATCGCCTGGAAGTTATTCTCAGCATCCCTGGTCAACCTTTACGCCAATACACTGCTTTAGTCCCCAAAGGGAGGTTGAGCAAACGCTGGAACAATTACGCCAGAATTTGGAGAAACCACTGACCACACCAGAAAGCAAGCAATTAGGAGAAAAAGTGTATGGCTGGCTGATTCGTCCGATGGAACCGGAATTAGCCACGCGATCGCTCAAAACGCTCGTTTTTGTTCTGGATGGTTCTCTCCGAAACGTACCCGTCGCGGCGCTGTATGATGGCAAGCACTATCTGATCGAGCACTATCGGGTTGCATTAACGCCAGGGCTACAGCTCTTGAACCCCAACCATTGCAATATCAGGGACTGCAAACATTAGCGGCGGGGTTAACTGAGGAACGTCATGGATTTGGTGCTTTGGCGAACGTGGGTTTGGAATTGAAAGAAATTCAATCTGAAGTCCCAAATCAGATTCTGTTGAATCAGGCATTTACTAGCGCTGCACTGCAAAATCAGATCAATGCATCGCCGTTTCGGATTGTGCATCTGGCAACACATGGGCAGTTTAGCTCTAATGCCGATGAAACCTTTGTGCTTGCCTGGGATAAACCAATTAAGGTGAATGAATTGAGTGCGTTACTTCGCAGTCGAGAGAACTCAAGAGCAGAGGCGATCGAACTGTTAATTCTAAGTGCCTGTGAAACAGCGGCAGGCGATCAACGAGCCGCATTAGGGTTGGCAGGGATTGCTGTGCAGGCAGGCGCACGCAGCACGATCGCCTCTTTGTGGAGCTTGGATGATGAATCGGGCGCAAAATTTGTGCGTCAGTTTTACCGCGAGCTGGCAAAAACCAATGCATCGAAAGCAGAAGCCCTACGGCAAGCGCAGCTTAGTTTGCTGCGTGACCCCAACTACCGCCATCCGCGCTACTGGGCACCCTACATTCTAGTGGGAAACTGGTTGTAAAACGGGGACACACTTCTTACCTTCGTTGTTGAGGAGTTGAGGAGCTACCGAAAGAGCCTGAGCCGTCAGCGCGATCGTGCCATCGACCAGCGTCGTCCAACCCTGAGCCTCAATGATGGAGGGAGGGGGAGGGGGATGAGGATGAGAATCCTGACTTCCGCTTGCTGCATCTCTCCGTTTCTGTGATTCACCAGCAAGCAGATCCCAGTCCTGCCAAATCGTGTCTTCCGCCAGCGGATCGGTTGGGCTAGCAGGTAAACCCCCTCGTCCCGTACTGACAAAACTGCCTGCCTGGCTACCCTGGGCTTGGCATCCCTGGGCGATAGGTGGAGTGCTAAAGGTGGTTGGAAGTTCAACCGTGCCACGGATCGGGTCGATATTGAGCGTATTAATCGTGACGTTTCCGGCAAGGCCAAACTCAGAACTGGCCGTAATGTCGCTTAAAGGCGTCAGGCGATCGCGAAAAGCAATTCCAAAAATTCCTTGAGTGGTGATGTTAACGTTTCCCCCGTCCTCTAAAAGCATTGGCAGTCATATCGCTGTTTTCATTGGGCACAGCAACGACAAAGCCAGCAGAGAGGTTAATATTGCCACCCTTGCCATCTCCTTGAGCAATTCCAGCCGTCGTCGAGATCGTGCTGCCCCGCCGCAACAACAGCAAATCCGATAAATTCAGAGAGATGTTGCCGCCTGTGCTGCTTGCTGTTTCTGCCGAAATGGCTGCCCGCTGATCCAGAATCATTGAACCACCCGCAATCTCAATATTTCCGCCTTCCCCGCTACCCTGACTATCAACCGCAATTCTGGCACCAGATTGAATCGCGATCGCTCTTGGATCAACGCGAATATTACCACCCCGTCCTGTAGATGCAGCCGTAGTACTGGCAAATAATCCTGTACCAAAACCGCTCAAGAACAGGCGATCGCGAATCTTTAAAGTAATGTCTCCAGCATTGTTAGTAGCAGTGGTTGTCAACAATCGTCCACCGTTAATAGCATCAAATGTGTTTGCTGTAACGATAATACTACCCGCATCTCCCTTGCCGTTGGTACTGGCATTGATTTGAGCGCCGTTAGCTAACCAAAATGAATTGGTTAGAAGGGTAATATTTCCGCCCTGACCAATTGCGCCAGGATCGAGCGCACTAAAAATGCCGCTGCCTGTGCCATTGAGGGAAACCGAACGGGCATCAATCATCGTATTACCGGCTGCACCAATGGCAGAGCTACTCGCCTTTAAGACCGCTCCATTGTTGATGGAAAGAACGTCTGTATCGATGTTGATGTTTCCCCCTGTCCCCGTTGCTCCTGCTGAAATAGATGTGTAAATGCCAGAGAAAAAGGGGTTCCCTGCGGATATCAACGTTTTACCATCCAGAAGAACTGACTCTAAAGCACGAATGGTGATATCTCCGGCCCTTCCCCTAGCACTAAACAAGATATCTGCACTAATGTCTCCGCCATTGATAATCTTGAGCGATCGAGTTGACACCGTAATGTTTCCGGCTCGACCTACGCCTGCATCAGGAACGCTGGGAATACTGCCTAGCAGGCGACTAGAGATAGTGCCAGTGTCAATTACAACTGAATCACGCGCATTGATGGTAATGTTCCCTGCAGCTCCTACCCCGCACTGCTAGAAAAAATCCCACCGCCCTTTCGAATCATCAAAGAGCTAGTGGTGATATTGATATTTCCTCCATTTCCGATCGCTCGAAACTGTACCGCGCTATCCACTGAAGCATTTGCAATCGCAATTTCTCCCGTAGCGTTGAGGATAATATCCCCTCCTCGACCATCAACGGTGTCCACCAGGTTTGTAATTCCAGAAAAAGATAACTCTGGTAAGTATCGTCCCCTAAGATCTCAATATTTCGGAACTGCATCACAATGTCTCCACCGAAACGAAAAGCAGTATTTGGGATGCCAACATTCACGCCTGAGCTAACCATTGAAAGGTCGCTCCGGCTAGCCTCATTTGGAATGCTTAAACGAATTCGATCGCCCTCAACATTTAGCCCAATGGCTCCAGGGGCACTTAATCCTGTCAATTCAATCCGCCCTCCACTTGCTTGCAACTGAGCAAACTTGAGAGAGATATCCCCACCAACCAGCAGTAAACTTAGACCTGCTGGGACACCTAGAGAAACAGAGCGAAGGTCGATCGGAGCAGGGCGCTGAGCTGTAATCTGATTAAACAGCAATGCGGATGGATTGACCGATAGAAGCGGCGGAATCGCTGGGTTAGTGGCGCTGAAAACGCCTTGACTGCCAAACTGAATGGCGTTGGCGGTTGTGGCGACAAACGATCTAGCTTCAATTCTGACTGCGGCATTCGGACCAAATGTAATGCCGTTGGGGTTGATGAGAAACAGGTTCGCGTTAAAGCCAACCACCCCCAATATGCCCGAAATGGTAGAAGGACTTTTGCCTGTAACCCGACTGATGATGTTTCGGACTCCAGACGGACTGTTAAAGTAGACTGCCTGCCCATTCGCAACGTTGAAGTCTGAAAACTGTGGAATAGGTTGTCGCCGCGTCGCGCCCTCCTCTAATTAGATCACCAGGCGTAAATTGCGATCGCTCCGCACCCAAGGAGTTATCTGGTGTAATTTGGGCCAGGACAGGCGTTTCGGTGAAATTGATCGCGAATTGAATCATGAAACCCATTAATCCCAAAAGATTCATTGCCTTCAGGGTAGGAATGTTCTGCCAATTCAAACGGTGCATAGGTTTGGGTCACGATCGATTCATGCAAACTCTAGCGTAATTTTCCTGAACCAGGACAGCATTTCGGAAACTTCAGAAATTTGGGGCACGTATATAGCAGGTGCCAGGTGTCAGGTATCAGGTGTCAGGAAAAAACAGCCTTTGGCAAAAGGTTTCAGCACCACAAGATGCCTTACCTGTGTGGCTATGGCTATAGGCCGCCAATAATTTCCCAAATAATTTCCCATTTTCTCAGAAGAAATTTTTGGATCCTGTGCATAAACCTAGAAAGCTGACCGCAAGGTTAATAGCGGATGAAGCGACGGTTCCACACAAGGAACTCGCGCTCTTCCGGTTAACCCCCAACTGACAAATCTACCTTGTAAGGAGAACAAAAATGGCTACGATCAATGGAACCTCAGGTGATGACAAAGGTAATCATAAGTTGACTGGCACTAGCGCCGCCGACTCCATTTATGGTTTTGAAGGAAATGACGAACTGTTCGGTGGCAAGGGAAATGACAAGTTGTTCGGTGGCAAGGGAAGTGACAAATTGTTTGGTGAAGATGGTGACGACTACCTGAACGGTGGTGGCAACTCTCGCGGCGAACTTGACCAACTAACGGGTGGGTCAGGCAAAGATACCTTCTCCCTCGTGACGAACCTCCAAACTATCGGTGGTAAACCTGTTGCAGACCCCGGCTACATAAACGATGACGTTCTAAAACCAGCGGCAGCAGTGGGTTTGCAGTCATCACTGATTTCAAGCTGGGTGAAGATAAAATCGAACTCGATGGCTATGCGTCTCACTACCAGATTGTTCCCGTCTCTTGGGGCAAACCTTTGGAAGCACAGATAAAACGGACTATGCCATCATCTGGCAGGGACCTGAGCAAGATAAGTATGATGTCGTTGCGGTGTTGCAGGATGTCAGTGAGCCTCTCAATGATTCCTACCTGCGCACAAATTCATTCAAGTACATCAATTAGTTCAACTCGCTAGTTTATTTCCTGACAGCATAACTGACTGACGGGGGCGATCGTAGATCGCTCCTTTTCTATGCCTATGTGTGAAGAATAGGCGATGGGCGATGGGTGATAGGCGATAGGCGATGGGAACTGCCCATTGCCCATTGCCTTCTTCTCAATTTGAATCTGCCATTAAAAACTCTGCCATAGTGCATAAACAACACAAATCGCCCGCTAAGAATAGTAGCCCCTAAAGATAAGTGTTGAGGTCATGCAATATGGTCAGGAGCAATGCGATCGATACCCCAATAAACAAACCGATTTCTCCCCAATTAATTGCAACGGATAATGTTCTGCCACTGCTCGCTAAATATCAAATGTTGCCCCAATTTTGGCGGCAGTTGGCAATCGATGCAGCCATTGCAGAAATTGTCTGTACTCCTACAGAAATCGAAGCTGCGCGTCAACAATTCTGTCAGCAAAACCGCATCACTTTGGAAGCAGGTTTAGAGAATTGGTTAGCGCGTCACTACATGACTTCCCAGCATTTGGACGAGATGGTAACGCGATCGCTCAGAATTGAAAAATTCAAGCAAACAACTTGGGGACACAAACTGTCTTCCTATTTCCTCAAGCGCAAAGGACAACTTGATAGTGTCATTTATTCCCTGCTGCGCACCGATGATCTGGGAATTGCTCAAGAAAGTTATTTCCGCATCCAGGCAGGTGAACAGTCCTTTGCAGAACTGGCGCGGGACTATTCTCGAGGGGCTGAAGCTCACATTGGCGGATTGGTTGGCCCGGTTGAATTAGAATTGCTCACTCCTGAGCTAGCGCAACGACTGCTGGCAAGCCAACCCGGACAACTCCTACCGCCATTCCGATACAAAGAATGGCATGTACTTGTGCGGCTCGAACAACTCCTACCCGCTCAATTGAATGAATCAATGCGGCAGCGATTACTGGATGAACTCTTCAACGACTGGCTACAGCAGCAGGTAAATCGGCAACTCGCTGCATAAACCCTTGCCATCGACCGAATAACTGATTACAGGCTCCGAACGTTCACCATTTTCCATCTGCCCCTCTTTATTCTTCTCTCTGCTATGACTACCACCCAAATCAGTGTTCAAGATTTTCTCGCTGAGATTGCTCCCTTTAACCAGTTATCATCCGTTCAATTGGACAAAATTGCCAGTGAAGGTCAACTGATGCGTTATCGGATGGGTCAAAAGGTGCTTGCTCCTGGACAAATGTTGACCCATATCAGTTTGCTTTATCAGGGTCAAATTCGTTTGATAGGTGTTGGTGAACAAGTTCCTGTAACGTTGAAGCTTTTGCAACCGGGAGATTTGATCGGTTGGATCAGTGCCATTCGTGGAGTGTCCTGTGAAATGGCGATCGCCTCTTCCGAAAGTGTTTGCTTCAATATTCCCGTAGACGAGTTTTTAGAATTACTCAGGCAGGATTCTTACGTTGCAAACGCATTTCAGAATCGCCCAGCGATTGATGAAGTGTTTGAGCTACTGCGAACTGAGTTGAATCGCCGCGCTATTGTTGTCAAAGATTTAACCGATCGGGTCCAAACCGCAGCCCGTCAAGCGGTGGTGCAAACATTGGTCGATCACGATGGCAGTCGGTTTTCCCTTGACCCCGACTATGTCTGGTTACTCAGCAGCGGCAAACTTGGAAATTTGGCGATCGGCGATCGGATTGCATCTTTAGCGAACCAAGCAGTGGGTGCAGCGGGTGCACGTTTACTCGGACTACCCGCTACTGCCTTCACCGATCTTCCCATCACCCCAACGGTAGTTCAGCCCGCCTCCGATTGGCAAGCTGATATTCCCTACGCCTCAGATTTACCTGCCGTTTCAGCGTCTAATAAACAGGTGAACTATCCGTTGAGCCGCGGCAATGGCCCTGTAGAAGGGACTCTAGCCTGTTTTCAAATGCTCACTCAATTCCTGCGGGTTCCGTTTCGGCGGGATCATTTGCGCCGAATTATCGAAAATCAGCTACGAAGTAACACCCCCGTCTCGCTTCAGTTTTGTGGCGGATTGGCGGAATCAATGGGGCTGACGGCACAGTTAATTTGCGTTCCAATTTCCTCATTCCATCGGCTTCAAACGCCTGCCCTGATCCAATGGTCGGACGGTTTTGCTGTGTTGTATCACACCAGCGATCGCGAAATTGTGCTTGGCACACCGGAGCAGGGAATTGTTCGGCAAACTCCGAAAGCCTTTGCTGAAACCTGGGGTAAGGAAGGAGATGTTCTCTTACTGCAATCAACTCCTACCACGCCCAAGCAACGGTTTAACCTGCGTTGGTTTTTGCCAGCTCTTAAACGTCATCGTCGTGTCTTAATTGAAGTGTTGATTGCATCGATCGTGGTGCAATTAATTGGGTTAGTGAATCCACTGGTAACACAAGTCATTATCGATAAAGTGTTGAGCCAAAACAGTATGGATGCATTAACCGTACTGGGTTTGTTTCTGATTGTTGTGTCGGTTGTCGAAAGCGTATTAACCAATGTTCGCACCCATTTGTTTACCGATACTACCAATCGAATTGATTTGGCACTCAGTGCTCAAGTGATCAAGCATCTGTTACGGTTGCCCCTGTCTTACTTTGAGCGACGACCCGTAGGAGAATTGGCAACACGGGTGAATGAATTAGAGCGAATCCGCCAGTTTTTAACCGGGACAGCGCTGACGGTTGTGCTTGATGCTGGCTTTTCAATTGTCTACATTGCAGTAATGCTGTTTTACAGCCCCATGTTGACGCTGGTCGCTCTAGCAACGGTGCCTTTGTTTGCCCTGTTGACGCTCATGGTTTCTCCGATGATTAGACGGCAAGCTCGGGTCAAATCTGAAAAGAATGCTGCGACCCATTCCTATCTGGTAGAAACGCTGTCTGGAATTCAAACCGTTAAGGCACAAAACCTGGAAATGAAAGCCCGCTGGCAATGGCAGAACCACTATTCGAGCTACATTAACGCAGGATTTCGCACGGTTTCTACTCAAACCACGGCTGGGTCGATTAGCAACTTTTGAATAAATTATCCAGCATGCTGGTTCTGTGGGCTGGGGCTTATCTGGTTCTGCAAGGGAGCCTCACTCTGGGACAACTGATTGCCTTTCGCATCATTGCGGGCTATGTCACAAGTCCACTCCTGCGATTGGTACAGCTCTGGCAAAATTTTCAGGAAACCGCACTGTCCCTGGAACGGCTGGGCGATATTCTGGATGCTCCCCGAGCAGGAAGAGGGCGAATCCCAACTTTTAATGCCCACCATTACCGGAAATGTGCGTTATGAAGGCGTTTCCTTTGCTTTTCGTCAAGCCGGACCCCTGCAACTTTGCAATCTCCATCTAGAGTTTCCGGCTGGAACATTTGTCGGAATTGTGGGTCAGAGTGGCTCCGGAAAAAGTACCCTGACCAAACTGCTGCCACGTCTCTATGAGCCTCAATCTGGCAAGGTTGTGATCGATGGCTACGACATTAGTAAGGTGGAACTTTCTTCCTTACGTCGGCAAATTGGCATGGTCTTACAAGATACGCTGTTGTTTGACGGCACGATCCGCGACAATATCACCCTCAGCAATCCTGACGCCACGGATGAGCAAGTGATTGAAGCCGCAAAATTGCCTTTGCCCACGATTTCATCATGGCACTACCCCACGGATACAGTACCCAAGTGGGTGAACGAGGTTCTGCCCTATCGGGTGGTCAACGGCAGCGGATTGCGATCGCGCGCACTGTCCTGCAAAACCCCAATTACTCATCCTGGACGAAGCCACCAGCGCCCTCGATTACAACGCTGAAGCACAGGTTTGTCGGAATCTAAGGAAAACCTTCCGCGATCGAACTGTCTTCTTTATCACCCATCGACTCAGCACCATTTGTCACGCCGACATCATTTTGATGATGGATCAGGGCAGGGTGGTCGAACAGGGAACTCATGCTGAACTGATGGCACTTCAGGGCTATTACTACCACCTGTATCAGCAGCAGGCATCACAGATGTGATTCATTGCCGAAACGTTTACATCACTTTTGGATATTCAATTGGGCAACGCTTTCTATCGCTGCTTTGAGAGCTTCAGCAGTCGCCAGATTAGCCAAAACAGTAACGCTAACCTAAACCGCAAACTCTTATCACTTTTCCTAGCCATGACACTTACTCAGGTACATCAACCACAACCTTTCGAACAGCCTATCCTGCTACGTCAATCGTCTAAATGGTCACGGGCGATCGCGCTTGGAATTACTGGATTAGCAGGTTTTATCCTGATTTGGGCAGCTGTTTTTCAACTGGAAGAAGCCGTTCCCGCAGTGGGCAAACTAGAGCCGCAGAGCGCCGTCAAAGAGGTTCAGACACCGATCGAGGGAGTCGTGAGGGATGTTTTAGTCAAAGATGGACAACGGGTCAAGAAAGGAGAACTGTTGATTCAATTTGATACAACAGCCGCTAAAGCTCAAGTAGAATCTCAGCAAAAGATCCGGGCGGCGTTGGTGCAAGAGATGGAATTTTACCGCAATCAACTCCGAGGCAAGACTCTTTCCACTTCTCCAGAAATGGCAGCATTGCAGCGCAGCCGTACTGCCATCTTGACGGAAAATAATCTTTATCGGGCACAATTGAGCAATAGCGCTGCTACGACAAATCTCAACGCTGATCAACAGTTGCGGTTACACGCTCAGCAAACGGAACTCGATTCTCGCATTAGGGATGCGCAATTGAATGCCCAACAAATTACACGGCAGCTTCAGCAAAATAAAATCCAACTAAAAAACGCCCAAGAAACGCTCAAGATTAATCAAACCATCCTGGATCGATTTACTCCCTTGCCACTCAGGGAGGGATCTCTCTGGTCCAATTTGCCAAACAGCAACAAACCGTTGTGGAAGCACAATCGCAGGTAGACCAGTATCTTCAGGAAGGAAAACGATTGGAGTTGGCGATCGACCAGGCCCAGGAAAAAGCACGGCAGGCTATTGCAGCATCGCAGCAAGAAATTCTGACCAAAATTGCCACCAATGAACGATCAGTAGCGGACACCGATATTCAAGCAACGAAAACCATTCTAGAAAATCAAAAGCGAATTGCTGAAATAGACACGCAGTTGAGTCAGGCAAAATTGACGCTGCAATATCAGGAGTTACGCGCTCCAGCCGATGGCACTGTGTTTGAGCTGAAGGTAACCAGTCCCGGTTATGTCGCCAATCCCAGCATCCCAGTCCTAAAAATTGTGCCAGCAGATAGCCTGGTTGCTCAAGTGGATATTGCCAATAAAGATATCGGCTTTGTCAAAGAAGGGATGGAAGTTAACGTGAAGTTAGATTCCTTTCCATTTCAGGAGTTTGGGGACATCAAAGGAGAGCTTATTTGGATTGGTTCCGATGCGTTACCGCCTGACCAACTCCACCAGTATTACCGCTTTCCGGCTAAAATTCGGCTCCAGCGACAATCAATTACAGCGAACGGGCGGGAAATCTCCCTCAATCAGGCATGTCACTTAATGCCAACATCAAACTGCGTAAACGCACGGTTCTAAGCCTCTTTACTGATTTGTTTGTGCGTCAAACAGAAAGCTTGAAGTTTATTCGCTAGGACTGGAAGTTACACTAATTTGAGTTGAAAACACGACATATAGGGGGAAAGGCAATGGGCGATGGGCGATAGGCGATAGGCATTCTTATGCCCTATTGCCTATCGCCCGTTCCTTGCTCAGCCGTACAACAGGAAACAAAAGGCTTTGTCGTCAGGTTGGCGAGATCAACCTGTTGGAGCAACCGTGTCCAAGAACTCGTAATTTGTGGGTTCTTTGGGTTGGCACGATGAAGGACTGCTAGCTGATTCAATGCCTCATGCCAGATCCCTGCAGTTGCGTACAGGTTCACCTGTTCCAAAGGGGTTGCAGATTTCAGTTTAGTAACGAGAACGCTGTTTGGTGCAACCCGTTGAACTGTGCCTTTGACAAATACAGCTTCAGAAGGCTTGTCTGGATTACAGTACACAGAAAGCGTCCAGGCATAGGGTTTACCAACTTCAAGCGGCTTCGCTGTAGCCGGAACAGACAGTTGAATCAGCCCTGGTTCTTTAACCAATGCTGTTAGACGGGTTTGATAAACGTAGTTATCAGCCGCATCCTGCACAGTAAATTCGATCAGGGTTTGGGTTGTTAACTGATCAGGTACATAAAACCAGAACGTTGGACGATCGCTAACCGTTTGTCCCCAAACAATTCCGTCTTTCGCTGGAACCAGTGCCGTCAATGCTTCAAACTGGTGACAAGGCCCACGACTGGCCCCCGCGTCGCCGTCCGCTGGGTGAACCCTGACCTGGAGGAGAGGAGTTAAAAATGATTTGAGGATCCTGCGGTGTGCTAGCAGGTTCCGTTACCTGTGACCAGGCTGCTTGCGAAGAACTGATTAAACCTGCGCTAATCAACGTCAGGGTGGCGGTGAGTTTAATCAGTTGACGCATCAGAAGCTCCTATTCACGTAACTTAAGGATAACTCCAGTCAAGCATAGGGCAATTCCAGCCGGAATGATCGGAATCCAGGTGCCTTGCGTGAGTAATACAATGCCGAGTCCGATTATCACCCCGCCCGCAACCGCATAACTGATGATTTGTTGAACGGTTGTGTCAATCGATCGGTGCCTGAAACCCCTCCACACAATGATGCTCCCGCCAATTAATGACCAGCCTAAAATCCAAACCGCTTCACCCAACCAATTCCAGGCACCAATCAGGGGACGTTGATCCAATACGGCGCTGAGAATTTGGCTGGTCATTTGAGCCTGAATCACAACTCCAGGAACTTTCTCGGCAGTACCAGTTCCGTAAGGGGTTGACCAAATATCTCCTCCCGTATTCGCCGTAATGCCAACCAAAACAATTCGGTCTTTAACCACTTCCGGACGAACTTTTTGCTCTAGAACCTGGGAGAGGGAAACTTGGGGCGCGATCGCCTGGGGAGACGGCAAAGACCGATAGTTGAGCAATACTTGATTACCGCCTGCGTCAATTTGCTGATAGCCTCCCATGCGAGCCGACAAGCGAGGAAATATTGTGTTCTTGAGTTTCAGATTCCCGTCTAGTGTAAATTCGGGAGCAATGCCTGCTGCGGCCAAATACTGGAGTGCCAGTTGCACATTAAAGGCATAATGCGTCGTGCAGGATGAAGCTGGAGCAGGATCCATCAGCAACAGTTGGCGACGGAGCACCCCATCGCTATCCTCTAAAAAATCGCTGAAACCGATCCTGGATTCTGGTACTTCCGGCGGAGCCGCGACACCTGTAGGGTCATAGGCCAGGTCGCTCCTTTGCAAATTGCAATGAGCCGTTTATTCTGCTGCAGTTGGGTTTTCAAGCCTGAATTCTGGGAGTCTACTGGAAAGTCCCGATACACATCTAACCCGATCACCCGTGGCTGCAGTTCTTCTAACCGTTGCAGCAGTTGGTTTAGCGTCTGGTCAGATAGCGAACCCCGTCGCTGACCCGGTTTTTGAGCTTGAATGTCTGCTTCACTGACGGCCACAACCAGTAAGCGAGAATCTAACGTTTCAGCAGGTCTGAGGGCAAGCGATCGATCGAATGCCCAAAGTTCTAGAGGCTGCAAAAGCCCCACTGATCGAACTCCCCAAACGGCTCCTGTTACTGCAACACTCGTCAGCATAACCGCCAGAATTCTAGATTTTAAGGTTTGAATTTTGGGTTGAGAAACCCCTGCATCCTCTCTCCCTGTTTCTCGTTCTCTCTCGTCTTCTAGTTCCTGTACCTCCCTGCCACACCACTCGTTCCAGGTTGGCGGTAGCTCGGCGGGATTCTGGCAAATGACCGGTAACCAGGTGGCACAGAGAAACTCCGCTTCTAATCCCTGGAGCTTTTCTCTTGCTTCCCGAACTGCCAGGTAGAACGATTGCCCTTCAGAAAACGAGGTTAAAAATATTTGAGGAAGTCTTGTGCCACCAGGTCGGGAACCGGTTCCCGCATCACAATTACCTGGGAATCTGCAGGTCCGCTAAATCCCAGGCGATTCCCAATCCATCACAGGAATTGAAGATGGCAAGCTTTAACCCACGTTCGATCGCTTTCTTTAAGCCAAACCTCAACTGATCCAGGGTGAGGCTATCCGTGTGATTGATCTGAATCCGGCCTTTGCCTTGAGTAGAGCTGTGTCCAGCAAAGAAGAGAACATCCCATCTCGGTTGCCACAGTTGCTGATTGAGTTCCTCTAAATTTGGCTCAACTAATAATGTTAATTCTGTGTCCGGTAATTGTTCGAGCAGTTGCTGATCGTGTGTGATATTGATTCCCTGCCGATTTCCTAGAATGGCAAGAATTTTCACTTTTCCCCTGGTATTGGGGGCGATCGCTTTCACGGAACGGGTATATTCCGGTAAGCTAAGCGCAAGTTCAGCGTAGGGATAGTCTTCAAAAAATTGCCAGCGGTGCCAGGGCAGCTTCAATAAATCATGGGTCGCAGCGATGATAATTACTCGCAACTCATTGGTGGGGGCGAAACGGGTGCGAAGCTGACGATCGATCCCGCGAAATGAATCGGAGTTTAGCCACCCATTCAGGGAATTTTGAAGTTCCTGGCAAACGGAATTGAACGCCGTTTCCGAAACATCCGTAATAAAATTTTCGTCCTCCTCAATCTCAATCAGGGTTTCTGCTGCTCTCAACTTGCGCCAACCCCTATGGGCGTAAAGTGCTTCATACAACCGTTGCCAACGAGGATAGAGGGAGCCAAATTCCGGCGCAGCAGGCAAACTTCCGGTAACTTGCATGGGGGTTAACTCATCTCCGACCCAGAGTTGGGCAGTGACAATGTCACATCCCTGATGCCAATCTCCGTTGCCCAGGTTAATTACAACCAGTTGACTCATGCTTGCTTCACGACTCGATGTTAGCTAACAAATGCTTCGGTATAGCTGAGATTTGCGATCGCCACTTGCAGCCGAAAACTCGTTCCTGGTTGACATTTAAATCGTCGTAGCTGAATGTAATTGCTTTGATTGCTGGCTTGAACCGATTGCAGAATACTTTCTGTCTGAGTCAGCAGAGTCAACTGCACCGTTGCAGGCAAATAATCATCCCCGGTCCAGGGAAGCAACTGCACCAAAATCCAAATGCCCGCATCTGCTTCAGTCTGCAAAGTAACGACCAGCAGCATGGCAGGCAACTCAGCCGCTAACTGAATTCGCTTTGCCCGTTGAGTCGTGTTTTCAACGGTATCATTCTGCCGAAAACTAAACGCCAGATCAGGTTCTACACCTAACAGGTCTGAGATTGAGTGCCAGCCTATCTCAAACCTCTGCTGGAGCCATTGGCTCAAATTTGCTAGTAGCGAGGGGGAATCGATCTCGTCCTCGGAACTTGCCTGTCCTCGTCGCTGCAAGCACAGGCGTTGGAGCCACTGATCTTGCTGTAACAAGGCACCCCACTGGGCGAAGGGAACTTCTAACCGGGGAAAGACTGTTTCCGCATCACCAAGGGTTCGGACTAGCGCCTCTGCTTCAGCAGAAGTCAGCGGCGCAAGGGGCAAAACCGCTGCCCTGGTTTGTTCTGAAGCCAATTGATAGACCACCCAAAAGCGGTCATGTCCTGGAATGATTCACTGCCATCCAAACAGTAGGTGCGATCGCTGGCGTCGTAGTGTCCGTGGGATTTTAGCTGTTGATGGGTTGCATAGCCCCAAAGGCAAATTTGCTGTTCGTCTGTATCCACCTCTACAGCCAGGTAATAGTCACCAACCCAGTTGGGAATATCAACCCATTCCTGCGGCACCCGAAACTCACTGCGATCCATTGCTTCCGTAGGGACGACGATTAGACGAGTATGACCCAGCGCGATCGCACTGCCATTCATGAATTCCCAGAAACCAGGATCATGGGGACTGGTAATTATCGGCTCAATACCAGCTTTCTCTTGCAGCCAGGGCAGAATTGTCTGAACACAGACACGATTTAGATAAGCCTGCCAGCGATGGCCAGCAGTTGAGATGGATTGACTCTGTTGCCAGGATTCAGTCTGAATCTTTTGCGTAATCTCTAGACATTGGGTTGAAGAATCAGATAAGAGCATCATTAGGGAACATCCTTTGAGGTGTAATTAGCCGCATTTTGGTAGTAAGCGGCTAACCACTCTTCTAAAACTACACACATATCTTTTACTGCGGTCGAAGTCGGGGAAATATGCAGTGTTTCCTGACTCCATTTTGCTAATGTGAGTAACAGCATTTCCTTAGTGCTGCTGAGTCGGCGCGAAATCGTATACTGCTTCAGCTCAAGCTGGGCTGCTATCTGCTGCTGAGTCAGCTTTTCTCGGTAATACAGCTCAAGTAATGTCCGGACTTGCGGATCCAGTTTCTCAAGTGCGATCGTCAGAACTTCGCTAATCTGACTCTGTTGAGTCTGTCGCTGCTGAAGTTCTTCCTGAAGCAACAGCTCTGTGAAGGGGAAGCCCCAATGGGGTCAGGTAAATCATCTAGAAGCTCTCCCGCGCCGCTTTCCGACTTCTCAAGATTGAGAGAGGTTGTGGTTGGATACAGAAAAACCCGTGCCCGCTTTGCGCAAATTTTGAGCCACTGTTCCAGGCGTTCTGGATTGCCTTCGGGCATGCTTGCAGACAATTGGCGACATCGTTGGGTGTTGTAAAGTTGAGCAATTGCTACCCAGATTTCTCGATTCGGCTGAGCCAGTTGACGCGTCGCAGCCGATTCACTCGGGGCATAGAGAGTTTTGAAACAGGTCCACGCGAGGTAGTAAGCGTCGATCGTTTCAGTGGACAAACCGGCCATTTGCAACGATTCCACCAGTCGCTTTTGGCTTAGCTTTCGCAACAACCCCAATCACTGCGGCTATCTGCTTCTTGCCGCTGGCGCAACGTATCACGAATCGTATTCGTAAAAACAAGGTTGGCATAGGTTTTGAGGCTGGCTCCTGGGTGGCATTGTAGCCTTTGAGCACAATGGGTAAATTGGCGATCGCCGTCTGAAAACAGTCAGACAGCCCATATTGTGTATTGGGTAAGCGGCTGATCGTGCGCTGCGCTGCCCAGTAGCAGGCTTCCTGCAAGTAGGCTGAAAGATGCCCTGTCGCTAAATAGTTTGAGTCTGCCTGCCAGCGGCGATGCCAATACAATACCCAAAATTGCTCAGACAGATCAGCCATACCTGTTTGCCGACTCTGCTCCAGACAATGTTGCATACTCCGCCGCAGTTTTGGCTCAACGAGCCACTGGTGAAAGCGATCGCCCGTAAATTGGATAAACGTTGAGAAAGCGGCAATGATTTGTTGTCTTGCTTGCATGCGACCAGGAGAGAATAAACTGCTGCAATAATAGGCGTCGCCCTTGCAGCGTTAGAAGATGTACACCATTCTAAAGAATGGCATACATCTTGGAGGTTCTTTGTATACTTCCCAAAATGTAGTGCAGATAAGATTTTCAGTTTTAGGGCTAAAAGCCTGAGCCGAATGGACTGAGGAACTTAATCAAATGAATTGGTTCTGACTAGGACACGGTAGACGCTGGATAAAATCCTGTGGGAGGGTGTTATCCAGCAAAATTGACGGATAAGATCCCAATAGGGCGTATTAACCATCAAAAGTGATGAATAACACCCTGAAAGTACGGACTTAACCTGCAAAAATGCTGTTTAAGTCCTGGTCATTAGGTATTATCCCGCAAATATGATGGATAATCCTGGGAAAAGGGTACTTAACCGTCAGATCTGACGGTTAAGTAATAGTTAGCTGCTTCCGCCTTACATGGAATCTGCTACACTCCTGCGTCCGCTTCTGCGAATCATTAACATAGAAGGAGAATACGATCATGCCGATCAGATATACAGACGAGGATCTCTCCTGCTTTTGAACGATCCAGCAAACGGCGACGTGGCTATCCATCAGAGACGCACGTGAAGAAGGGGTTCAGAGTTGTCGGCAATGGGAAAGAGTTGCTGGAGAAACTTGGGCGCAATGATCTCTGTCCATACGGCTCAGGGCATCGGTTTCAAGAAGTGTTGTAAGCACGCAGGGAAATATGAAGGTGCGCTTTGCAGTTACTACTTATAGAGAATGAGAGAAGAGGGGCGGCGTGGAAGTGCCTCTGCCGCTTCTCACTAAAGAGAGGGACTCATTATGACCTCGAAGGCGCAGCTAACAACACGCTCAACCGGACGCGCACCCACGGCGTTTGTCATATCGCAGGATTGTGCGCGCCGGTTAGCGTGAGCGTTATGCAGACAAGATTTTCTCTGGGTCAGCATATTGCCAGAAGTTTTTCTTTAACAAGCGGTTAGATAGAGATGCATCATTATGGAGATTCATTGGATTTTTGGAATCATTCCAGTTCCTATTTTCTATACGAAAGCTTTAACGATGGGGTATTCTGCCTTCTGTTGGTGTTTTTTTTTGTTATAAGACCAGAAAAACGGGGTAAATGCAAGTTGCTAGAGCATGAGTTAGTTCACTGCAGGCAATTTTACTGTTCCTTAGGCACCTACCCATTGATATATTTAATCAGTAGAAGATATAGATATAAATCGGAAATTGAAGCCTATAAAGAACAAATTCGTCTAGGAGGAGCAACTATAGAGGAAGCTGCGAATCGGATAATTAGAAACTACGGTATCACTGGCTTATCGATGGGAGAGGTTAAAAGCGATTTACAGCAGAATTAACAAAGTGTCAGTACAACAACGCTCATGCACACTGACCTCTGAGAGTTGATCGGCTGTAATACAAGTGGGATCTGCGACGGACGACGGGAAACGTTATCCTGTTAAGTTATTGGATTCATTGTGGTGCTTGGCATCATAATCTGCTTGAGCAACCAAAACTTCTTTGATGTGCATGTCTGCCCAATGACGAAGCGCATCGACAGTAATAGCTAATGTTCTACCCAGAGGCGTAACGGAATACTCGACAGTCACCGGCACTGTCGCAAATGCCTGACGTTTGACCAACCCATCCCGCTCTAGATCCCGAAGGGTTTGGGTGAGCATCTTCTGTGAGATGCCTTCGATCCTATGCCGCAGTTGGTTGAAACGCATCGGCTGGTCTACAAGCAGCCCAAGGACGAGAACAGTCCACTTATTGGCAATGCGGTCAAGGACGAGACGCGTCGGGCAAGATGCAAGGTAAGGGTTTGGATTTGGTTTGTCCTTGTAGGTCACTTTTAGATGCCTAACAACTTCTGGGTTTCTTCTTGCAAAAGATACTAACATAAGTAGTTTTGTTAATGAAACCTCGTTCTAAGGAGCTTACAATGCAGTTTTTCGTTGTTGCACGCCCCAAGGCTGATTTAGCGGCAGATGAGTTACTGCCTGACTACAAAGCGTTGCTGCATATTGAGCAGGAGAAGGCAAGAGCCTGCTATGTGGATGAAACGCTCCGGCAAATTTGGCATTGTGCCGATGCACCTGGAGTTGCAGGAATCTTTGAGGTGCAATCGGATGAGCATTTACAAGAAATCTTGAACACCTTCCCTCTAGTAGCAGCGGATTATCTTGATCTGTTGATCATTCCACTAAAGCCTTATGGAGGGTTTGGTCCGCACCAAAAGTCCACCGACATTGAAATAATCGCAAAGTGATAACGCAGCATAAAATGCAGTGGAGCGGACGGTGTAAAGTTTTCTCGTCTATCGTTTAAGTCTTTGCGCCGCCGCTGATTTGAGCCGTTAGACCGCTTAGATACCCAGTATTATTTGAGACTTCCCGTTTAGGGCGGAGGCTTCAGAATGTGGAAACGAAGGACATTCCATGAGTGTGCTGAAGAGCTAGAGATACTCAGTCGAGATTTCAGAGACGCCTACACAAATAAATCGAGAATAGATCAACAAAGCAGGGAGAAAATTTTACAAGAGTCTTCCGAAAAAGGTGTTGAAATATTGCGGGTGTTAGCGCTTTCAATCCGCTCAGAACAAGATTTTGGTAGCATTCCTTCTATTCGTACAACTGTCGGTGCCTTAAATCGCGCTACCAATATCAGTGAAGTCTCTACCACCTTAAATAACTATCGACCACCTTATAGCGAGAAAGCTGGTTTCGAGCCTTTGCAACTCAGGGAAGCGTTGAACAAAATCGCCCATGCAGATCCCTGTAAGGCTGGTTTTTCGCAGATGAGGTCGTTCATGAGCTTATTCTTTCTGGCAATCATGGCGCTAACACTTGGATAGCCATTGTTTCGATCGCTGATCTCTGTCGTGCTATTAAGTCTCTTCCAGATCAAAATGTGCAATCAGTTTGAGTGAGCAGCGGTACAATAGCTGTTATGCGGTTTGAGTGGAATGAAAGCAAAGCAGGGCAGAATCTAACAAAGCATGGAGTCTCATTTGAGGAGGCAAAAACAGTTTTTGATGATCCTCTCTACGTTGATTTTTATGATCCAGACCACTCTGAGGATGAGGAGCGATACCTTATTGTTGGGGAGTCAAATCGAGGGCGATTGTTGATTGTATCCTATACCGAAAGAGGCGATTCGATGCGTCTCATCAGCGCAAGAGAAGTCACACGATCTGAGCGAGAAGCTTATGAAGAAGGATAAGTCATAAATGGAAGACGATTTGCGGACAGAGTATGACTTGAAGAGCCTACAAGTTAGAAAGTTAGGTTCAGGTCGAAAGAGTTTTGGCACAGCGACAGTGCGTTTAGAGCCGGATGTTGCTGAAATGTTTCCCAATGCTGATGCGGTGAATGAAGCTCTACGGTTTTGATTAGGGTGATGCAGCAAAATCAAGCATTTAATTCTCAGCCGTCAGCTAACATAGCCTCTGAGGAGGACAGAGTCAATTAGCTGTTGATGTTGCCAGCAGTTTTGCAATAGGCGAACCTTTGCGCTGTAATGCTGCTACATACTTCGCTTCATTATACGATTCATGATTCTTCCAGCAGCGAAACAGAATCCGAATCTACTTGAAGGCAAGTGATCGCATGGCAGCAGGATGCGAGTTTCCCTTGGAACGCTGCATTCGATAGAAAGCTTGCGCCCAAGCACAATGATAGCGGCTCTGGTTTGCCCATTCCACAAAGGTTTGCCTTAAGAAAATTGGACAACTCCATCGCCAATGAACCCAATTCTTTTTACCGCTACTTTCTTTGACTGGCGCAATGCCGAAGTAACACATCATTTGCTGGGCATTATCAAAGCGTGATCGATCTTCACCAAAAGCGGCGAGTAATCGAGGAGCGAGATGCTCTCCTGCTCCTGGTAAGGCGGTAAACCAGTCAGCATCAGGTAATCCCGTAAAGCATTGGTCAATTTTAAGTGTCAGTTCCGTTAAGCGTAGAAGTAATGGTTTTAATTGACCGATTAGCGTTTGGATTAACCATTGCATTGGTTCCACAATGCCTGGGTCTTCTATCAAAGGAATACCAGCGGTGGCAATTTGCTCAATGCGGCGCGTAATGGCACTGCGACGAATGACGCGATGAGACCGAAAAAATGAGTTAATTCTGCTGCGGTAGCCACTTGAGCTGCTTTGAGCGTGGGATAGTGCTCCAGAAACTCACAAAATACCTGGGTGTCTTTGTCCTCAAACCAGTCCAATACTTGAGGGTAGTAGTTTTTGAGAGCGGCAGTGAGGCGGTTGGTTAATCGAACCTTCTCACCGACTAACATTCGCCTAGACTCCACCCACTGCCGCAGTGCTCGCATTTGGGAACTTTCCGGTCTCCAAGCGGGAATCTTATCACCGTGTTTTTGTAGCAACTCCACTAGAATTCGAGCATCAATCGGATCTGATGTGGCACGAGACGGTTGAAAGGCTTTGCGATAATTGCAAACAGTACGAGGATTGATGGGATAGAGGATGAGATTTTCATATTGGCATAGAGCATAAATGAGCGGTCCCCGTTTCTGTTCTAAACACACTGCCAACAAGGCATTCCCATACCGTTTTCGGAGTCCCTCTACCCAAGCTTGAATGGCATCCGGTTGTGAACTAATGACACGCTCTTCTGCTTCACCTGTGGGGCAGTCGTAAAGATAAATGTCGTGTTTGCGGTCAGACCAATCAATGCCAATGTAAGCAGCATATGCATCCTGGTTCAGGATGTTATTCTCAAACTACAGTTGGTGATGCAACTGGGACTGCTTCTACTCAGGCCGAAAAGATTATGGAAGGTGTAGCCGCACCGACCTCTGAGGATTCGTTTTAGAGAGAAGCACAGGGTGGGGCGAGGCGATATGTTAGTAGACATCGCATGTCACCCAATGCATGGTCGTCGCCCACCCTGCGTCCCAGTCCTGAGGTGAGTGTACTCCTCCATCTCAGTTCCGTCTCCCCATAAAGTCGATGAAGCGGACGGATAAGACATTTTGGCGGTGATGCTGAGATTATCTGCCGCCGCACAACTTCACCGTTAGCTTTCATCTTTCAGTGAAATCAATTTTGTGATTTCTCCGATCAATTTTTCTGGAACGACGGGTTTCGCAATGTGCTGTTGAAATCCGGCGGTAAGTGCCTGTTGCTGGTCCGTTTCTCCGGCATAGGCTGTTAACGCGATCGCAGGAATTTCTCCACCATCCTCCGGCGATCGCTTTCTGATGGTATGAATGAGCGTGTAGCCATCCATTTCTGGCATCCCAATATCGCTAATTAGAACGCCAGGTCGAAACTGACCAAATCGTTCAAGCGCTTGCTTTGCGGATTCGGCAATGGCTATCTCTGCACCAGAGTTTTCAAGAATTGTTTGCATCAAATCGCGCATGTCTGGTTCGTCGTCAACAACCAGGATCCGTATACCCGTGAGAGGCTGAGCGGCTGCAGGAAGAATGGAATTCGGATCTGTTTCAGGCTTCCCCGTTCCAAGATGTTGACTGTTCCTCAGTGGCAATCGAACGGTAAATGTTGATCCTTGCCCTTCTCCTGGGCTTTCTGCTGCAACCGTCCCGCCGTGCAGTTCAGTTAGATAACGAACGATCGCCAACCCTAATCCCAACCCGCCAAATTTTCGAGTTGTGGTGCTATCTTCCTGCCGAAAATAGTCAAAAACGTGGGGAAGAAATGCCGGAGGAATCCCTTTACCGGTGTCGCTGACGGTGATTTGGGCGTAGGAGTGAGGGGTGTTTCATTTTCCCACGCTCCCGCTCTTTCACGCTCTACTCGTTCCAATCTCACCTCAACGCGTCCCCTTCTGGCGTGAATTTGACCGCATTGGAAAGCAGATTCCACACCACCTGCTGTAAACGAGTTGAGTCACCAAGGACTTGGTATTGGGGATTGGAGATTGAAGATTGAGGATTGGAGATTGAAGATTTGAGATCATGTGATTGAGAATCTGCTAATTGATTTTCTACTCTAAAATCTGCAATCTCTAATCTCAAATCGATCGCCTTTGCGTCTGCAGATAAACGCACTGTCTCGATCGCCGCTTGTAATGTAGTTACTAAACTCACCGGAGCAACGTTGAGCACGATTTTGCCGCGCAATATGCGAGAAACATCCAGCAAATCTTCAATGAGCTGTGTTTGTAATTGGGCGTTACGCTCGATCGTATCTAGCGCCCGTTTAGTTGATTCCTCGTCAAACTTACGCGTCTTTAATAGCCTTGCCCAACCTAGAATTGGAAACCAGCGGGGAACGCAACTCATGGGACAGTACCGCCAAAAATTCATCCTTAATCCGGTTTGCAGCCTCCGCCTGTTTCCGTGCTGCCTGCTCCCGCGCCAAAAGCTGTTCCCGTTCCTGCTCTACCCGTTTGCGTTCTGTAATGTCCAGAAATGCGGCTACGGAACCTCTTGTTTCATTCTGTTCATCCAATAATGGCGCAGCATAGCCAAACAGGTTGAATACGGTTCCATCACCCCGAACGATATCAACCTCCGTTCCCTTGATTTCCTTTTTGTGAATTGCCGCATAGCGCAACGGTAATTCATCAGGTTTCAGTTCTTTCCCGTCTCGCAGAATCTTGTAGGAGGGGGCTGTGCATTGACAGGCGTATAAGAAACATTGGTTTCAGGCGGAAGACCCAGAATTTGGGCAAAGGAAGGATTCGCCCTAACCTGCTTGAAATTAGGATCTTGAGCAATAAGAATTCCGATCGGAATGATTTCAAATAACGTTCGCAGATCCTGATTGAGGGCAGCTATCTCGTGTTCCCGTGTGGCGATCGCCTCTGCCATCTCATCCATAGTTCGGGCAAGCTGACCCAGTTCTCCGACTGAGTTTGAGAACCCAGTGCGTGCTGTAAAATCCCCACGTTGAAGCTTCTGGGCAGTTCGCATGAGCGATTTCACCTGGCGCAGCAAAAAACGTCCCCGCCTACCCAGGCAGCAACCAACGCCAAAATCGTAACTGTACCCAGACCAATCAAGTTACGCAATAACAGTCGATCAACATCCGTCAAGACAGCCGCAGTCGGGATGCCAATCCGAACATAAGCATCTGGGTCGCGCAGGTCATTTCCCAGAGGGCAAAGGCAAAAATACGAGGCACACCGTCCAGACTCATTCCCTCGTATACCCCTTCCCCTGAGCACGCTTCATTTCATTAAAAATGTTCTGCGGTAAACGCCTCCCAACCCAATCCTCCGGGTTTGGATAGCGCACAAGGAGCGTTCCGTTACGGTCCACCAGACTCATGACCGATCCTTCGGGCAGTTTGACTTGAGCTGCCAACTGATTCATAGAAGATAGCGCAAAGGCAGCAACGACCACATTCTGAGCTGGCCCGATTTCCCTAGGATAGGGTATGCCGCTATCAAACTTTCTAGCCATGAAAATTTAGGAAAAAATGACGCAAAGCATATGAAGCAGCAATCCCCAGTTCCACCAATTATCCACCATTTGATAGATATGTTTCCCTACTTGTGGGAATAAATCTCATCAGCCACCGTGGTAGATGGAATCAACGGTGGCCTAAAACCAACGATCGGGAAACCTCTGTCGAATACCTTTGCACGGTAGAATGAAATGACGCAATGCAACGATTCCTATTTGAGAAACCGGACTATGACGCAGTTAACTGAGCCAACGATCGCTGGACTGGATATCCCCACGCTTGAAGCGGAGCTTGCTAGTCAGAGTCCACAGAAAATCCTCCAGCGTGCGTTGAGTTTATTTGACAACATCGCCATTTCATTCAGTGGCGCAGAGGATGTTGTGCTGATTGATATGGCCCACAAGATCAACCCAAATGTTAAGGTTTTCAGCCTGGATACGGGGCGTTTGCATCCCGAAACGTATCAATTCATTGATCGGGTCAGAAAGCATTATGGAATTACGATCAATGTTATGTATCCCGATGCAGCCCAGGTAGAAGCACTGGTCAGGGAAAAGGGGTTTTTCAGCTTCTATGAGGATGGTCACAAAGAATGCTGTGACATCCGTAAGGTTGCTCCATTACGCCGCAAGCTATCGACGCTAGATGCCTGGATTACGGGCCAACGGCAGGACCAAAACCCAGCCACTCGCGGGAAGGTTCCAGTTGTTCAAGCCGACAATGCGTTTTCAACGGGCGATCAGACTCTGATTAAGTTCAATCCCCTCTCCCACTGGTCGTCGTCGGATGTGTGGATGTACATTCGCGCCTACGAGGTTCCATATAATCCACTCCACGAGAGGGGTTTGTTAGTATTGGCTGTGAACCGTGTACTCGGCCCGTATTGCCAAATCAGCACGAGCGGGAAGGACGCTGGTGGTGGGAAGACGCAACAAAGAAAGAATGTGGTCTGCACACCATTAATTTGAACCAAAATTCCTAGGGCTTGCTGCTTTAAAGCCCTTAACTTCTGGTTGAGACAGTGCTGAGTGCTGAGGACTGAGTATTAACCTCAGCACTCAGTCTTTAGTCATTGGTACTTTGAAACACATCCTAGTAATGTATTGTTCCGTCTGGCATGATGGCTCCTTGCAAATCAGCATCGGTTAGCACTGCACCAGTCAAATCGGCATCCCTCAAATTTGCTTTCTGCAAGTTCGCCCCACTGAGGTCTGCATAGCTGAGGTCAGCCCCTCCAGGTTGGCCTCACTTAAATCCGTTTCTGCAAAACCTGACTTCGTTTTCCGATTTAAATGAGCACGGCAAAGCTTTGCTCCATCTAGCTTTGCCTGAAATAACGTGGCTCCGCTCAATTTGGCATAGCTCAAGTCTGCATTGCTTAGGATGGCTCGACTTAAATCTGTGCTCTGGTCAGAAGTCGGACGCAAATCAGCTTCAAATAACATTGCATAAAACAATCTGGCACGAACAAGATTTGCACCATTCAAGCTGGCTTTCATCAGGTTCGATCGCTCCAGGTTGGCATACTCAAGCTGAGTATTGCTCAAATCTGCTTCCCGCAACACGGCCCGGTACAAATCCGCCTCACTCAAATCTGCGCTATATAGAAGCGCCTCACTCAAATCGGCCTCACGAAAGCTGGCTCGGCTTAAATCGGTCTTGCCCAGGCGAGACCGCCGCAAGTCTGACTGATTAAAATTCACTCCGTGAAGACAGGCACCATGTAAATCGCTCTCTCGAAGATCGATCTTCTGAAAGCTACGGTCTCCTCGTTCGTATCGTCTCAAAATGGTTTCGACATCCATATCGATCCCCTTAGAGTGTCGGTTGACTTGCTCAATACCGATGGTACAAGGTCGCCTAGAATCATGGATTAAATAACATCGAACATTCCGACTGTAGGTGCGAAGTATCTGGCAGATACCTGTAATTGATGCAAGGCTTTTTGCCCGAATGCTTCGCCCTAACAAATGTCGGACTTCTTAACAAAGATACACCAAGAAATTCTTTCTGGTTGAGCAACTCTTTGTACCGTACTCGAAAGGGTTTGAGCAATTTGTGTTGGAATAACTTTAGCGAGAATTTGACCTCACATGTAACATTTGCTACTCGTTTCTGCATTTGTATGTTCACTCTAAATTATTGCTGGGAAATCTAGAGTCAACCTGAATTGAGTCAGGAAAGAAGCAATTCAGTCATCCATTGGTTTACCCAGGAGAATTAGGAAGACTATGCCGAAACGTAAATTACCTCGCGGTGGCGGTACCCAAGTTGCATTGAGTCCAGAGTTGTCAATCGCCGCGATCGGGATTTTTCTACTTTTGCAGATGGAGAATCTTACAGCGATTCAGAAACCTATGCCCTAGGCGAAATGCTGTCTGCGATCGACCTTTATGAAGACTATTCAGAAGATGATTTTGCCGCACTGGGGGAAGAAATCGCTAGCCTGATTAACGATGAAGGGGTTGAAGCGGTCGTCTCACAAGCAGTTTCCACCGCACGGGACGAAGGCATTGAGGAAACTGCATTTATCGTGGCTCTTATGGTAATTGCGGCTGATGGAGAAATGCCTGAAGAAGAACAGGACTATATCAACCATTTATGTGAAGCTCTTGGAATTTCAGAAGATCGGGCCAATGAAATCATCGATGAAATTTTCTCGTATGAGGAAGAGGAAGAAGAGGAAGAATAATTTAACAGCTTTCGTTTGCGTCTAAATATCATCACTCTGTGGCGACTCTCTGCTTCAGAGTGATTTTTTGACAATGCAAGAGTTAGAAGGATAACGTGATAACCGGTAATTGGTTATGGGTTAATGGGTAATGGGTAATCGGTAATAGCAGGTGCAATCACTACCCATTACCCATTACCCATTACCCATTACCCATTACTCCTCACCTCTCACCCCTCACCTGCACCGCTCCATTGTGTTCACCTTGACACATCCGTTTCATAATTAATTCCTCTGGAGAAAGACGCTTCATTACGGTTTACTGCCTAACATCAAGCTAGCCAAGCCCCTGGTAAACTAAACGTGACTTGGTGCAAAGGCAAGAGGTTTTTATGACTCAAGCGATCGCTCCCAACGTGCAAGAGGGTACGTTGCCCGCTGATGAACTGCGTAAGATGGATGCCTACTGGCGTGCGGCAAACTACCTGTCAGTTGGTCAGATTTATTTACTCGACAATCCACTGCTTAAGCAACCGCTGACGCTTGATGACATCAAACCCCGGTTACTGGGTCACTGGGGAACCACACCAGGGCTGAATTTTATCTATGTCCACTTCAACCGCATCATTAAGAAGCACGACCTGAGTACCATTTACATTGCAGGTCCGGGGCATGGCGGGCCAGGGTTAGTAGCGAACACCTATCTGGAAGGAACCTACACCGATTACTATTCCAACATTTCTCAAGATGAGGAAGGAATGAAAAAACTGTTCAAGCAGTTCTCCTTTCCCTATGGTATTCCCAGCCACGTTGCCCCTGAGACTCCTGGATCGATTCATGAGGGCGGTGAATTGGGGTATTCGATCGCGCACGCCTATGGAGCCGCTTTTGATAATCCCGATCTGCTGGTTTGCTGCGTTGTCGGCGATGGGGAAGCTGAAACAGGACCTTTAGCAACAGCCTGGCATTCCAATAAGTTTCTTAATCCTGCGAGGGATGGAGCCGTACTGCCAATCCTGCACCTAAACGGGTATAAAATTGCCAACCCAACCGTTCTTGCTCGAATGAGCGATGAAGAGTTGAGAAGCCTATTTGTTGGCTATGGCTACAAACCTTACTTTGTGGCAGGGGAAGAGCCAGAGGCCATGCATCAACTGATGGCCGGGACGCTGGACACCATTATTGAAGAAATTAAAGCCATTCAGCAGGATGCCCGCACTAACGGTTTTACGGAGCGTCCCCAATATCCTATGATTGTGCTGCGATCGCCCAAAGGTTGGACGGGACCGAAAGAAGTGGACGGCAAAAGGTGGAAGGATTCTGGCGATCGCACCAGGTGCCGTTTGCAGAAATGAAGAGTAAGCCAGAGCATGTCAAACTTCTGGAAGCCTGGATGAAAAGCTATAAACCAGAGGAATTGTTTGACGAAAATGGCAAGCTGAAAGATGAACTGGCCGAATTAGCCCCCAAAGGGCAGCGCCGTATGGGAGACAATCCCCATGCCAACGGAGGCGTGCTGCTTAAAGACTTGAGGATGCCAGACTTCCGCGATTATGCGTTTGAAGTAAAAAATCCTGGAACGGAGTACGCAGAAGCAACCCGTGTAATGGGTAATTTTCTGCGCGATGTCATGAAGCTCAATCTGGCGAGCCGTAACTTCCGGGTAATGGGACCGGATGAAACCGCTTCTAACCGATTAAGCTCAGTGTTCGATGCAACTGATCGAACCTGGATGGAGGACATTTACTCCTACGATGACCACCTCTCCAGAGATGGGCGGGTAATGGAAATCCTGAGTGAACATACCTGTCAGGGCTGGTTGGAAGGTTATTTGCTAACGGGACGACATGGTTTCTTCTCCTGTTACGAGGCGTTTATTCACATCGTTGATTCGATGTTTAACCAGCATGCCAAGTGGCTGGAGAGCTGTAACCATATTTCCTGGCGCAGGCCGATCGCGTCGCTGAACTATTTGCTAACGTCACACGTTTGGCGGCAAGACCACAACGGCTTTAGCCATCAGGATCCTGGTTTTATCGATGTGGTCGCTAACAAGAAAGCCAGCATTATTCGAATTTACCTACCACCCGATGCCAATACGCTTTTATCTGTAACCGATCACTGTTTACGCAGCCGCAACTATGTCAACGTGATTGTTGCCGGAAAACAGCCCGCTCTCCAATATCTTGATATGGACGAGGCAATTAAGCACTGCACAATGGGTGTGGGCATTTGGGAATGGGCAAGTAATGATCAGGGGGTGAACCGGACGTTGTAATGGGCTGCTGTGGCGATATTCCCACATTAGAAATGCTCGCGGCTGTTGATTTGCTACGGCAACATTTTCCTGATCTAAAGGTACGGGTCGTTAACGTGGTGGATTTAATGAAGCTTCAGCCCGAAACCGAGCATCCCCACGGCATGAACGATCGTGATTTCGATTCCCTATTTACGACAAATAAGCCTGTCATTTTTGCTTACCACGGTTATCCTTGGCTAATTCATCGATTAACCTACCGGCGAACAAACCACAAAAACATTCACGTCCGGGGTATAAGGAAGAAGGAACGACCACAACCCCTTTGATATGGTGGTGCGCAACGATCTTGATCGGTTCCATTTAGTGATGGATGTGATCGATCGCGTGCCGAAGCTCCAATTTGTCGGCGCACACGTCAAACAAATGCTTCGCGGTAAGCTGGTGGAACATAAACACTACATCTCAAAATATGGCGATGATATGCCAGACATTAAGGATTGGAAGTGGCCTCATTCGGGCACTCCTTCTGACCAAAAACCTGAAGATGTAGACGAAGCATCACCAGATGCCGCCAATGAGTCAGAAAGCGTGTCTTCACGCAAGTAAGCAATGTTGCTATATAGAGCAAAGTGCTGCGTGCTGAGGACTGAGCGCTAAGTGTGAAAGCCAGTCATTGCAACGCTCTCAGTAGTTGATTGTCTTGATGTGTAGCAGTACTGCTATAGCAATCATTGAATCGACCCTCTAGAAAAACGAGCAATTTCCCTCAAATACCTGTGGGAAACGTTTCTGGTGCTTCTTCAGAATGTTGATAGGGAGGCGATCGAGCGGTTCTATAGCGCGTGTATCGTCAATGTGGATCACGGCATCGAACTGATCTGGCAACTTGGCGTAGAAATAGTGACTGCGGCGCTCCGATTTGGGTTGGTAGATGACGCCGCGCCCGCTTTCATCAGTTTGGTAGATCTGTCTACCATGACTTGCATCCTAACAATCGAGCATCTGTTGATAGGCCAATCGGCTGCTCCTGACACCACTTGGCTTTGACCAGCGACACAATGGTTGATCAGATGGGTATATGAAATCCGATTGAATACTTGTCGCTTGTACGGGCGGATTTAGCCGCGGAGAACCTTCATGCAGCAACGTTTGAGAGCGAAACCCGCTCCTACGCAACCTTATCTGATTAACCGGATCTCATATTAACCAAATGCGTTGGAAATACGGCAATTAAACGCCAGAAGGTTGTTGATTGATCAGTTCTGCTCTTGCCTCATCGGCAGTTTTGCTGAGATATACCGCTTTCTCATCAACCGACTCCACCCAGTCGATCGGCAACCAATGGTGTTGACCGTCCGGTGAATCATCCTTCGTCAACTTGATGTATTTACCACCCTCAACTTTATCCACAGTTCCAATATGTACACCAGGTGCCCCTTGCATGCTTCCTGGACCCTTTGCATGTACCATCAGATGTTCCTTAATGTTTGATGCTTCTACCATTGATTCCTCCTAACCAAATAGTGTGTTGAGTCAACAGGCATTGCTTCAAGTTAGCGAATCATTTTGCTACTTGACAGCCACTCTGACGAATGTATCCAAGCATACGTTTAGACACAAAAGGTATTCTTCACTCTTCCGATGGAATCAACGATGGTAGTCGCGCTTACATTAATGCTTCTAAAGCATTTCAAGCAGAATTCATTCCATTAAGAGACAATATTTTGTGTACGGGCGTAGCATTCGGTCAAACGCTCTGAAACTTAGTCTCAATCTTTCTGCCGAATGCTGCGCCCCTACTGATATCGCTACTTAACAGGCAGATTTGGTATCAACACTTATTTCAACATTCTGGGAGCAGGACCACGAGTCACATCCTGGCCAGATACAGAAGGCAGAGCAATGGTCTTTTCCGTTTGTGCTGCCTGATAAATCGACGCCATTAACTTTTGATCTTGCAATCCCTCTTCTCCGGGGTATGCGGCACTTTATCGTGAATGATACAATCCGCCATGTGATCCATCTCTAAGGCAAACTGATTTTTTCCTTTACTCGTACTTGTGTGACGTTTTCCGCCATGCTATTGCTTTGTGACTTGCGTGCCTCCATCATTTGCAGCCCATTGTACATAAGGGCGGGATCAAGTTGGCCCCACGCATCTGACCCAAAAACCCGTAAACGGCTTGCTCTGTGGTAACCATAACTGGTTGAACAAATGGCTAAAATGCCGCTAGGAAAGCGCAACTGAAAGGAAACCGTTTCTTCTACTTCTCGGAATCGTGGATCATTGGGAGTCGTAAAAGATTAGCACTGATTTCCATCGGCTCCTCTCCTGTTAAATAACGAGTCGCATTGAGGCAATAAATCCCCACATCCGGTAATGCCCCTCCCCCGCAAGCGATCGTTTCAAGCGCCATTGATTCAAATCACCTCCCTGGTTTTGCCCGTTGTCCGCCTGAATTAGCTTCACGGTTCCAAAGCTTTTATTTCGGACCTGTTGAATCATGGCGCGATGGTGCGGCTCATATTGACAGCGGTAGGCAATCATGAGCTTGCAGTTTGCCTGTTTGCAGGCCGAAATCATCTGTTGGCATTCCTCAACCGTGTTTGCCATCGGCTTTTCGCACACAATATGCTTTCCTGCTTTTGCCCCCGAACGGTATATTCTGCGTGCATCGAATTTGGCAGCACAATATAAATCACGTCAACATCAGGGTTGTTGTGCAGATTATCATAATTCTGGTAGCTATAGACATTCTGAGGTTTGATGCCGTACTGTTGAGCAATTTGATTTGCTTTGGCAGAGTCTCCACTAACAAGGGCGGTTGGTTTTGCCAGCTTGCATTCTGCAAACGCAGGCATAATTTCTTCTAACGCCAATCTGCCAAGACCCACGATCGCAAAGCCAATTCGACGCTCAGGAGGAAGGGCGGTTGGATGTCCACCTGTATCCTGCTCGGTCTGTGCTTGGATAGACGGAAACTGGATTGGAGGAGGTAACTCTCCTCCATGGGGAGTTGGCTGTCCTGGTTGTGATGTTTGGGCAGCAGCAGACTTAGCCAAACTACCGATCGCCGTTACTGAAACAATTCCAATTCCCGCACCCGTTACAGCGGTTTGCAGCTTCAAGAGGGACAGTAACAGCAGTGAGACATCTTAAACGCGTTATCTCATCCAACACCCAGTACGCGCTCTCGCTTGACCGATACTATAAGATTGGATGGTAATGATGTTCAGCCTAAATATTGTCATTGCCAAATCGATCTTTATTGAATCAGCCTATTACAGGGCAGGCTAGCATCGTTGGTGTGATCTTCTGTAAACCCGATCGTGTTTGGAGTTTATCTGATCATCCAAAATCAGTTAATCCGAAGCTAACTACAGAAGCATTGCGTATTTCGCCTTAAGCATTTAGAGAAGTAATTTCAATGGCTTTTGAGAAAGCACTTAAAGTTGCTGACTTTAGCTGAGAGCCATTAAGAAACCGGCTTATCAGACTCGATTTTGCCTCAAATTTAAGGGATGCGATGGAGGACAGACTGTATGGTTTTAGGGTGAACCTAATTATTCCAACGGTTCCAGTTTAGTCGCGAGGGTATTGTACTCCTGGCATGATTACTGCTTCATAGCCGCTCCACACATCATTACCAATGACTGTATCGCCTTTATAGGGCAGTTCTCCTGGTTGGGGAACACTTTTTCCCAGCCATTCTTGAGACCAAAAAACGGGTAGGTGGAAAACCCATTTAGTTTGTGATTGGCACCATTCATGATGAATTTTATGCCGGTTGCCAACGCACAAAATTTTCCAATGATTAAGCGATCGCCAATAAATGGGAAATGGTACAAAACATTCCGCTCAAAGTCCTCGGAGTCTTCCGGGTCATCGTAATAGGTATAGTCTCCAATGATGATATTTGGATTTGATACGGTGTTCTTAATGAAGCAGACCTGCGGAAACCCTTTCATTGGATGCTTATCGGTTGGATCAGGCCCGTACAAAATCAACCCCTCCTAATCTTCTAGGGTGCGTGTTTGCGCCGTAATATCTTCGATCGCCAGTACCATCATTTGAGTGCTGTCTATCTTGGGCATTTTGCGAACTTTAAGCCGCATGGTTTTCTGTCCGAGCTGTTCGAAATTATGTTCAACTTCAAAATCTTGAAACTTGGCATTGCTGGCAAGAACATCTTCCAGTTGCGATCGCAATTGGGGAATGTCCCACTGTCCATTGCCCAGTTCAAAAATTGAATGCTGCTCCGTTTGCTCTGGTGACATTTCAAACGTGTCGTAGAAGGAACGGTTGGCTGTAATCACTCGAAAATCATCGTTGAGTACAATCAGCGGTTGCCATACCGTTTCGACGATTGCATCTGCGTAGTCTCGTGCTTCTGTCAATTGGGCATTACTGCGTTTGAGATCATCAATGTCAATCAACACCAGCACGGCTCCATCGATCTTGTTGTCGATCGTGCCGTAGGGACGAACCCGCAAATGATACCAGTGCCCAGCAGGTTAAAAGCTCGATTGCAGCGGCTCGGAGTTATGGGGAAGAACGTAAACGAGCAGAGTTTCTTAGCAGAACCTGACCGTGCCAAAGAACCCTCCAACCCTTCAACCTCAGAGCTTCAAGCACAAATCTCTAATGCTCAATCGCTCAATCTAGAGATTCAACCTAAAAACTCAAACTTTCAACTGTTGTACTCAAACATTCAAGCGCATCGCCGAAACATTCGATCGCTATACTCCAATCTTCAAACGCTGCACTCGGATCTTCGGGTGCTAAACTCAAACATTCAACGTTCCATCGCTGACTGTAAAACCACACACATTCTGTTGGTGGGTAATAACGCCGATATGCATGACTACGTACAGCAGTTGTTAAGTGAACGATGGTACATAGAAACCGCTGCTAATAGTGAGACTGCTTTAACAAGGATCAAATCCTACCCCCTGCTTTGGTGCTGATTGATGCGACGATGCCAGAAATGAATGGGTTTCAACTGCTCCACGCATTGCGATCAAACACAAGCACAAAAGCCATTCCAATCATTCTGCTATCAGCACGGACAGGTGAAGAAGCAGCCGTTAAAGGGTTAGAAGCAGGAGCGGATGACTACCTGATCAGGCCCTTTTCAGCACGAGAACTGATAACTCGGGTAAATACTCAATTGAAAATGTCACGGTTGCGTCAGGAGCAATCTGTGAACCGTTTGAAAGATGAATTTCTCTCAATGGTGACGCATGAATTACAATCGCCCCTAGCATCAATTCTCGGTTGGGCACGCTTACTCCAATCACGATCGTTTGACCCAGATAAAATCGCCCAAGGATTAGTCACCATTGAGCGCAACGCGGCCTCTGAGGCAAAACTGGTCAAGAACTTGCTGGATGTCTCAAACATTCTCTCTGGCAGGCTGCGCTTGAAGTCTCAAATGGTTGATCTGGCTTCTTTAGTCCAGAATGTGACGGCAGCCTTTCGTGAAGCGACTGAAGCAAAGCAGATTCAACTGGTCGAAACAATATCAGATGCAGTGCCGAGAAACGTGCGTGCCGATGGCGATCGCCTCAAACAAGTGATTGCCAATCTGCTAGACAATGCCCTCAAATTTACGCCAGAGGGAGGACAGATTAAGATTCGGCTCGATGTGGTAATGGGTAATAGGGCATTGGTAATAGGTAAACAACTTACCCAACAGACAATGACCGATTACCCATTACCCACTACCGCTCATGTCCAAATTATTATCAGCGATACCGGGGTTGGTATCCGTCCCGATTTTTTACCCTACGTCTTCGATCGCTTCACGCAAGCAGAAGTGCCGAGCCGCCATACACCCGGTGGAGTAGGGCTTGGATTAACTATCGCCCGTCACCTCGTCGAATTACACCACGGCACGATCGAAGTAGCTAGTGAAGGCGAAGGGCGAGGAGCAACCTTTACCGTCAGCCTGCCATTTAACAATTGATCGCGGATTTATTAAGGGTAATTCCTGGCGTAGGGGCGTAGCATTCGGTAAAAAGCCCTTGCTATTGTTCCAGAGATCTCTGCCGAATGCCGCGCCCGTACAGATAAAGGGTGACAGTTGATCAGTTTACTTAATTCACGATTCTAAAAATGTTTTGAGAGCATGACAGTTGTCACGGGTGATGCATGACAGGAGGCAGGGACCATTAGTTGTTGCAAGCCAATAAATTGGGATCATCCAACACGGGTATTACCCAACACAACTAAGGAAACTGAATCATGAACATCAAACAAACCATCGCCGCCGCCCTGCTTCTGGTTCCCATGGCAACCGCTTCCCTCGCAGCAAAACCTGCGTCTGCCCATGAAGTGGTAACTCGACGAGTAGACGATCGCCGCATTGTGATTGTCGAACGATCTCGCCATCGTCGTATTTGGATTGCTGGACATTTTGATTTCGATCGCTTTGGGCACCGCTACTGGGTTCCCGGTCGCTTTGAGTTCCGCAACGAACGCTACTAATAGCACTGTTAGCGCATCTACCGAGCTTTATGAAGGCAATCGCTCTACACCCTTCACCGTAAGGGGTATTTTATGGCTCCCATTCAACACCGATGGATTGAATGGGAGCCACAAGAACTTACAAGAGAACGGAGAGAGAGGGATTCGAACCCTCGTTAGAGTTACCCCTAAACAGCATTTCCAGTGCTATGACAAAAGCTATGAAACGTCTATTCGATAAGGCTTTCATTTTTGAATTTTCACTACCATAGTCATTTCATAGTCAAAAGTAATGGATAGATTTGGCTTGCTGCGCTTAAGAAAATTTTACAATCTTAGATGCATCAATCAGGCTTGATGCAATTTCTCACTCTATATGTTTTATTGAGATTAAATTGTTTTGATCAAGAAAATGCCACTAAAGACCGGGGATACTTTCTTAGTAATTTTTATCCGATGACTAAGGCTAAGAGTTGCAACAAATCTTTCTTACGTCTTGACTTTTAGCCATAACATGAGTAAAGCCCTTAAAGGGTTTAACTATTATCCTTTTGCCACCGTTGAATCCAGACTCGCACAAAGCGGACAACTCCAATATCGTCTGTCGTTTGTCTCTGTTGAATAAAGTCAACCAAGGTCTCTGCGGAAATCATTTGAAATGTAGGGCTGAACTCACACTCCACATAGTCCCCGTTTTCCAAGCGAAAATTGTAATTCCCTGTTTGGTATACCGCCAAACTTCAGGTATGTTCAGCTGCTTGTAAATCTTCATCCTGCGTGTCGAGGAACTAGTGATATCAACTTCGACTGCCAAATCTGGTGGTAACCCTTCTGGTAGCTCTGGATCTAGTCCTTGTAGGCGGAAAGCATTTTGGATATAAAAGCAAGAGTCCGGCTCAACGCCTTTTGCAGGTCTTCTCGATCAAGGGTTGTAGAACCATAGCCCTTGATGCTCATACTCAGTTCTTCAACCAGGGCGGTAATAATCAACTCCAGCAGTCGATTAATAATCTCATGTAGCTTTGATGGCATCTTAATTTCTAGCGTTCCCTCGTCGTAGGTCAACCGGGATACTCGATGGCTTCCCATATCCGTGAGTAACGCCTGATAAGTTTGCCAACTCACATTTTCCAGCACAATCCGCTGAGTAACCTTACCTTGCAAGTCAGCTATATGGAAATCATCAAGTAAGACAGGAGTCGCAACCATTGCCGTGTTCCTTTCGCTGTTTACCCCAAAGTCATCTGAATCCTACAATAAGGAAACCTCCCAGTCTTTATCCTACCTCCCATTCTTGGTCGTTATTCTGTTGAAATTCTGCTACCTGTATTTGCCCATAAGCGATCGCAAATCTTTCCATCAAATCCGCTTGTTGCTCAGGTGAGAAGGTCGAGGTTACCTGCCCATCACGGCTAATCGCGAAAAACTCTTGAGCATCATCTTTGGGGATGATCAAAAGCCAGTTCCCCTCCACCTGAAAATTGTAATCCTGTGTGCCCTCGAAGGTTTGCTCTCAGTTTGATCAAAATAATGCCAGAGTTGTTCAATGACGGCACTGGCTTCCGGGGTCAGCGTGAGATTTGGCTGAAGGGATTGGTTTATGTCAACACTGGCTGCGGTCGCGCCATAGATGTCTGGAAGATCTTGTAATGCTTCCTCTAAATCTCCCTCATACTCGTAGAGATAGGTTTCCTGGTCAGGCAAGCTGAAATAGATCGTTCCCTCCGTGCTTTCTGACATTTGTTCATGAAGGAGCATGGTGTGTTGTCCCTGCTCCAGAGGAATTAGAGTGTTTGACTCGTAACTGTTCTCAGAAAAAGGTTCTGGCTGCATAGGTTTATTCCAAAAGCACAATTGTCAAGGCTTATGAACATCGCTTGAGCATCGATTCAGGTTGTCGAAACTTCCTCACTGGCTTTGGTTTTCGGGTTGATTTTTTCTGATTGCTCAGCAAGGTCTCCTGATACGCCTCGATCGCTCGCCAGTGGGCGAGCTGGATCATGCTGATTGTGGAACCAATCTTGAATCAGTTCCAGGTTATAGCGAACACAGCGGCTGTTGAGCCTGACCCAGTGAATGCCTTCAATCCACTTGCCTTCCAGTCTGTAGCGCTTGAGGGTTTCCCCGCTCAGGTCTAGTGTTTTGGAAGCCTGCTGTTTACCCACAAAGGTGACCATAATCTCAATCTCGTTGAATGGCGGCGACGGGAGCGTTACTGTTCGTTCTGGATCACTGAATTCGCCAAATGAACCACTGTGGCTTTTTCGGCGTAACGGATGCCCACTTTGTAGCGATAGCCGTTCTGCTCCCAGATGACTTTGGCAGTATCGCAGTTGGCTCCGCAGACGAAGGGCACAAAATAGCCTGGGATGCCTCGCGCTAAAGCTACCTCGCCTATTGGTTCTGGAGAACGTCCAGTGGGTTGGAAATCGGGGGCTTGCTCAAAGGCATATTCTGCCTGGACGGACTGATCTCCCTGGTGAAGTTGTTGTGCTGAGAGCAAGCCAAAGGAACAGCTATCCTGTCCCTGGCAGGTTGAGGTGGCATCGAGAGAAATTTCATATCTGTCAGGTTGGGCATCAATGATATGGACGTAAACGTGCTGGAACTTGCCATCCTGAGTGATGGGAACAGCAATGTAAGCCTGGGGTTTGCCAGTGGATTCAGGAACAACGGCTTCGGTTGGAATATCGGTTGGTAGTACGACTGGGATGCGAGTTTGGCGCTGAAGTTGCTCAAGAATCGGTTGGAAAATCGGTAGCACTATTTGGGCACCTGGAATTGGAGCGGGTTCCTGGGCGGTGGCGGAACAGCTCATGAGCAAACTGCATAGAATACAAAGCAGCGATCGCCGGATGATCAACATCATGCGAACCTCCAGAATCGGAAAAGGTGTTTGGACGCAGCAGGCGGTAGTTTTGGGAAACGGAATGCCCAGTTGATGCAGCGCCTTGACCTGTTCTTCAGACAGCAAATAATTGCCTCTGCCTGCAACGATTTTCTGACGCAACTGTTGTTGAAGGGGCTGGAGTCCACCCAGTCGATCGATATAGTGGCGGTAGCGCTGTCGCTCCAGTTTGAGAGCTGAAGCCTCCGACATAAAGGCATTCAAGGGCTTCAGAGCCATTTCCCCTGAGGTATCAATCGCTCGCACCAAGGTTTGGAGGCTTGATGGACGACAATCAACTCATCCGCTGCGTCGAATGGATCGGTGGTAACGAAGTCGGAATAAATACTTAGAAGGTAGAATGTTTGGGTTTCTCCTGAACGATTCCCAAACGATCAAAGCGTTCCCCGGATGCACTCAGGCAGATTTTCAGTTCCTCAGGAAGCTGTACTGAATAGTTGACTGGGAAGGGGGCGCTTGACTGTCGGTCGCACTTGCGCGGATCGCAGACGGACGAGGGACAGGCGCAGTAGACCCGATTGAGCCGAGGCGAAGAGCTTGCTTTGAAACAAGATGGCCAGTATCAGCCCAGCACAAAAGCTCCTGCCAAAATTAACCATCGAGAGGATGAATGTCTCATTTTATTGCCCTCGCTGGTGCCACTGCTTTTGATACTGTTGCATTTGATACTGTTGCAATAGTTGGACGGCAATCGGTTAGGGACGCCTTGCTCAACCAGAGTGCTGGTATTCATGGCTCCACCCCTCCGGTGAGAACCTGCCATTTGCCCTCCCGTTTGATTAGCAGCATTTCTCCGCCGCCCTGTCCCAAGAGCCATCCCGCGATCGCGTAAGGCTGCACGATCGCGACATGTGTCATTCTGGGATTGGCATCGGCTGGCAATCTAGGCGTGCTTAGCTGTTGCACTACAACAGTTTGAATCTGCTGTTGTTCAGATTGACTCTCGGCAAAGGCCGGTTTGACAAACAGGGGTAATGGAAGTGGAACCGTCAGAGTACTAGCAGCCATCAAGACGGCCATCAGAAGTTTCAAAAGATCAGAAGCATGATTTTTACCTCATAAAGAAGCTATTTGTTGACTCGATAGATGTGGTTGGCGCTGTTGACGCCGTAGTAGGCATCGTAGGAAGAGCGGGAGCCGACCCAATTAAAAGCAGCTTGACTCGATGAATTGGAGACCACTTGAGTACAGCCATCATTCATGCAAAAGCCAATGTGTCCTTTGTTGGCAGCGGCGTTGTCAAATACAACAATGTCTCCGGCGTGGGACTGAGTGGGACTGACGCGGGTTCCGGCTCCGTTCTGGAGGGCGGCTTCGATGGACGGTTCATAGTTCGGATTGCTGCCGATGGGATGTCCGACGGCATCTTGCAGAATTCGGTTGACTTCCCAGGCGCAGGCTTCATTGCCATTGGCAGGTCCCGCCGCCGTGGCTTCGCCGTAGTGCTGGTTGATGGCTTGCACAATTTTTTGTTCAACGGCGTTGCCATGGGCTTGGCTGATCAGTTGTCCTGAATAGGTTTTGGTGGTGACCACACCACCGGATGAGCGGTTGCACTGTTTTAAGACGTTGTTATAGCGTTGGGCAGCGGCGGCAATTTCCTGGCTGCGATCGCTGTCGTTAACAATGGTGCGCGCGTTCGTAAAATCCTGAGTGCCACCGTGAATAAAGGTTCCCAGACGGCGAGTGGTAAACCAGCCATTTTTCATGCCCAGCACGGCAATTTTGGCAGCGACGTCCGGGCGGTTGGCCAGATCTGGGTTATGAACCAGATCGATGCCGAGGACTTGTCCGGCTCGCTCGTAGTTTTCGACGTGAGTCAATTGAACATACCCGCGACCACAGTATTCGCCACAGGCACCGGAGCGGGAGTAGATGCCATCTTCATTGCGAGCGTTAAAATCCACTTCTGCCTGGGTCGTTGCCAGAATATAAGCAACCTGTCCGGGGTCGGTGACTCCATATTGTTGAGCGGCTTTGAGTAACGTGGGAATGGCTTGAGCGGCATAAGGGCGATCGCCACTGGGTGCAACACTGGCTAACTGACTGGTACAATCTCCGTCGTATCCTGACTCATCGCCACTTCTAGCCGGGTCATACTGGTTGATCAGGTCTTGTACCGTCTTGGGGCGTATCCGGTGCCTGAATGCCGGGAGGTGGAGTGCCCTGAGTTTCACCGACAAAAATGAGTCCTTTTTCATGGGAGGGGAGCCAGGGAACGGGACCGATAAAGTAGGGCGTGCAGCCCAGGTCGATCAGCCCATGATGGCAAACGCGGAAGAATAAGCCGAAGGTGCCCGTTCCCTGGGATTCATTGGTGTCAGTGAGGACGACTTTGAAGGCGGGTCCGTAGGGGAGTCTTCCAGTGGGTTCTTTGCCGCCATTAATTTGTCCCAGAATGCCGTAGCCTCCAGGGACCATTTGCCCTCCGGCAGCGGTGCCGCCTTTGATCCATTGCGCTCCATGCAGCCCGGTGGGGTCGCCTGCGATGCCGAGGGAAAGAGGTGAGTTGAGTTCCAGATGGGCGCAGCCTTTGATTTGGTCGCAGGGGTAGTGAAAGCCCACTTTGTCGCTGCCTGTGATGGAATGGTGGGTGGCAAGTTTGGCGATGTTCTTTGGCTCCATAGGTGACATCGTGGAGGGCAACAAAACCGAGAAAGCCTGATGGCGTGAAATGGGAAAGTTGGCAAAGGAGATCTGGGAGAGTCCTGGGATTTGGTTAATCGACGCGGTTTGCCAGCCCTGGAACTGACTCAGTGGGGTTTGCTCCAGTCCTGGGATTTGCGTGAAGCTGTACTGATTGAAATTGAGAGAACTGAGGAAAGGTTGCCGAGGGGTGGAATGCTGGCGATTTCAGAAAGTGACTGACTTGCCAAAATTGCTGGAATCGATGTTGCCAAGCGCAAGCACAGAGAAATGTTGTTGCACCAAATCAAACAGAGGTTTGACCTGATTGAGGGAACGTTCCCCAGGCCAGGAATGGTATTGACTAAACTGGCAAGGGTTTGGGATTGGAGCAAAGGGAAATGGCTGAGGTTCAGGGAGTCAAGATTGGAGCCAGAGCGTTGGCGATCGCAGTCAGGGTGAATTTCTCCATGCCAAAGGCATCCTGGACATCGCCTAATTTCAGGACATCGCCCAGGGCAGCACCAGGTTGCCAACGACGGAAGGGATTATAGCCAAGTTGATTCGCTACGGTTGATGGGACTTGAAGCTCTCCACCCGCTTGAAGGTTAGGCAGGGAGGCGAAGGAGAGTTTGTCCCAGGCGGGAACGGGGGCACTGTTATAAGTGGTGAGGGGAATGGGAGAGGGGAGTTCCTGGGCGAGTCCGGGAGGAACGCCGCTGAAGACGATACTGACCAGGAATGGATCGGATGGTTGGCACTGTAAAAGGTGGATCAGCAATCCATCGGACATTCGGCGGCAACTGATGTGACAATGAGGTCATTTACGGATTCCTGAATGATCCAAATCATTCGCCACCGAGCCACCCCAGAGCAAATGAGACAAATGCTGGAGGTTTTGGGGATCTACATTAAACTAGCAGTAGATATCCAACGAGGCATTTTAGCGGGAGGAGGAGAACTCCATGCTGACTGTGAACAGGTATTGCTGGAGGACGGCAGTGAGCAAGCCTATGTTTGGGGGCAGACTGGTATCCCCTCAAGCAGAGTGTAGGTTACGAATCGTTAATCAACATTCCGCCCCAGCGCTGGCAATCGCTCAATGGAAGTCCAAGATCCAGTTGTTCGAGAGCAGATTAACCGCGTTGTACAAGATCGTTTAGGAAATGTGTCATGGCAGTAAATTTGGATGTCCTCAAAACCCAATATCTTCAACAGGACAGTTCAGCTCAGCTTGGTCGGTTGGTGGAGAACCTGATGCAAATCAAAGTGTTAGTGCAGGCGGGGACGGAGGAGCAACTTGCCCAAGACCTGATTCGAGAAAGTCAGTTTTTCATTGAGTGGTTAGTGTCTCATCTGAACCTGGAGACAAACCTGGAGTTGGCGACTGAATTGGTTGAACTGCAACGCCAACTGAGTCAATGGAAACTCCACTGGTCAACGCTTTGGTTAAGCTCAAGCGATCGCCTGCAAATTGCTAAATCTGTCCAGGAATGGAGCGATCGATTGTTCAGTTTCTCTAGGGTACTGGTGAATTAATCTTCTTATTCTTCTCTAAACGCTTAGTTTGTGAGGGCTTGCTTAACATAAGGGTGAACCGGACGGATCTTCGGCGAACCTACCAAACCATCCGGTCCGGTTTTATTTTTGGATGCTGTTTCCAACATCACTGGAGCAAATCTGGACTCTTCTCTGACACGCTCGATGAATTCCCATTCATCAACTCTGGTACTGAAGAGTGCAGGAGGAAACACGGACGACCCGAAAACCAATGTTATTGTTTTGGTTGGTGGGTGTGTTCCGGTTGCGGTTAGCAGAACGGCAGTTTTCAGGGTTGTTGTACCAGGAACCGCCCCGCAGCAGCTAGGCTGATTTGCCCCGCCTGTATCGTAGATCATCCTCTAAAGGCAGAGAGTTGGATCGCGAATGATTTAAGATTTGGTAAATACCAGGGTTGAAAAAATATTCTGTTGCAGATGCCAGGTGTCTGCATGGCTAAGATGGGCAGCCCAACTCTGAATTGATTGGGTTAGCTGTTCAAACGTAATGTGATTTGCAGCGTACTGTTTTCTTAACTGTCTGAGGCGATATCTGGCCCGTTGAAGATTGGCGGACTTAACCCGGATGTGATCGTGGAAGATGCGAAATCCCACAAAAGTCGGTCCTACCGGGTGTTAGATGACAATGAGGATGACGGGTTAAATAGGTAAACGACAGCTACTTGGCGGGTGCGAACAGTCCGTAAATGTCGTTGTCGATTAAATTGATGCGTCACTTTTCCACATCAAAAAGACATTGGAGGATCACCTATCAGGGCCTCCAATGCCTGGAGAACTAATCGAAACATATCAAGTCAGAGTGTACATGAAAGTCCGAGAATTCGGCTTAACGCAAGCCGAAGCGGCTAATGTTGCCGAGTTTTCAGAACGCAGTGGACAGAGGATTGAAGCGGGAGACTACCAACCGAATCGAGGCAAGGTGCGCGATTGGCGCACGTGTGCTGACCCGCTAGCCGACGTGTGGGAAAGCGAGCTTGAACCGCTGCTCAAACGGGAACCTGGTCTCAAACCAATGACCCTGTTTGAGTACCTGCAAGCCCACTACCCTGGCAAGTATTTGCAGGTGTTGCGGACGTTGCAACGGCGCGTCGCAACGTGGAAGGCATTGCATGGACCCGCCCCAGAAGTCATGTTCAAGTTACGCCATGAACCAGGGATGATGGGCTTTTCCGACTTGACCAAATTGAAGGGAGTCGAGATCACCATCAACGGCAAGTCTTTCTCACATTTGATTTATCACTACCGACTGGGCTATAGCGGTTGGCAGTACGCCCAAATTGTTCAGGGTGGCGAAAGCTTCATTGCACTGTCCGAAGGGTTACAGAATGCCCTGTTTGCTTGCGGTGGCGCACCCAAGCAGCATCGCACCGATAGTTTGAGTGCCGCGTATCGCAATTTAGGCGGCGTTCGCAACAAGCCGTTGACTCGGTTGTACGATGAGTTATGCGTCCACTACCGCATGCAGCCCACTCGCAACAATACTGGGATTGCCCATGAAAATGGCTCACTTGAGTCACCGCACGGACATTTGAAAAACCGGATCAAGCAAGCTCTACTACTGCGCGGCAGTTGTGAGTTCAAAAGCATCGCCGAGTATCAAGGGGTGATCAACCAAGCGGTGGCGGGACTCAATGCTCAACACCAAGAGAAGATTGCAGTCGAAAAAGCTCACTTGCACCCCCTGCCTCAAGGACGAGTGGCAGACTACGAGGTCTTAACGGCAAAAGTGAGTTGCCATAGCACGATGGATGTGCGCTGTGTGTTGTACACGGTGCCCGCCCGTCTGATTGGACGGCAACTGGAACTGCACCTGTACCACGACCGGATAGTGGGGTATCTCCATCGCCAAGTGGTGGTCGAACTCCTCGCCATAGACCGGATGGGAAACTCAGATCTTGCAGCATTCTCGATAAGCCCGATTGGGCAGCGGTTTGAGGACAACTTCAAACCCTCGTTGGGTCGCAATTTTGGCACGGCTTTGGATGGATTTGAGCAACTGGAACCAGACAATCGAGGGGAACAATACCTCTAAGGCTAAATCACAGGCTGCTTTCCAATCGAGAATGGGTGGCAAAGACCATTGGTCAATCCAATGCACCAAAAGATAAGCAATCAGTGACAGAATCAGCCAACGATAGACACCAAGTTTGGTTGATTGCCCAAAGCGATGTAACCCAAAGCGATGTTTGATGGTTTTGAAAAAGCCCTCGATGGCCCAGCGTTTGCGTCCAAGGCGCACGAGATAAACCCCAGCGTAGGGATGAGTGGAGACGACAAAGCGCAATTCTCGCTTGCCTTGAGAGCGTTTGAGCCAGAACCAGGAGACCGTCAGCGGGTAGGAGCTGCCCTCTAAATAGACTTGCTGTCCCCGCTTGCCAGTGCGATACAGTTGCTTGAGAGCGCGACCATCGACCATTTTTCGGTTGCAACGCATCCCTACCACCGCTCGCCAAGAGCGCTTTCGCACGGCATTGAGAAACTCTACGGTGCCAAACTCTGTGTCTGCCTGCACTATCACCACCCGCCCTTGACTCAACTCGGTGGGGACCGTTGCCAGTAGCTTGCACGCCAGTTGTACCGGACTGGCATCGCCCTTACCGCGCCAGACCCGAAAGCTCCAGGGCACTCGCCACTCACCGAGCACCAAATACAACACAACCAGGTGTAAGCCACGTTTGCCGTTGAGCACTCGCACCCACGGGTCGGGCGTATCGGGGTCTTCAGTGGGGGTGCTGAGATGGAAAAATTTGCCGCATTTCGGCAGACTGGTCAGGTCAAGCAACACCCGCAGCGGCACCCCCGAGGCGGTCGATGTCGGTCGATTTGCCCCAACACAGCTTGGCGGGTCGTCCGAATCACTCCACGAGTAGACCAGCCGTAATGATTGAGAAAGCGACTCAACGAACTCGCAGATTTGACCGACGTATGTTGAGGCAAGGGATGTCCTTGAGCTTCAAGAAATAGCCCCAACAGAGCGTTCAGGCTGGCTTTTTGGTACACACTAGGCAGCAGACAAAGCAGGCTATACACTAGCCCTTGGGCGTGTTCAACGATGGTTTCCATAACCGTCCGATGATTTTTCTTACGCCCTTTCTTTCAGCTTTTTGCTCCTTTGGCAACCCCTTGTTGAGACTGGTGCAAGATCTGAGGAAAGGCAAACGGCGTGCCCGCTGTATTAACTATCGTCACGTTGCCCAGGGACTCAGACGTAAACCCAGAGCCTTTCTGTACTGCACCTGGCAGCAGGACTTACTGCCCGATGAGCAATGGCAACAACTATGGCAACAGATGAAAGCCCAATTTGACCTTAATAGTGCAGCAATCTTGATGGTTGAAAGCTTGTACATTGCTGCAACCACAGACGCTCAATCTCGTGTTGTGGAGTACCTGCAAACCCACTTAGAGGCAAAGACGTTAACCCTTGCCACCCTCCAGCAGCACTTTGGCGTGCTCAAATCAACTCTGCTGCCAGTTCTTACTCCTCCCCAACCGGATCTCTGTGCCTATGACCAACTCCTGCCTCCCGCCCAATCAGCCCAGTCCTTACCAGAGGTTGAGCCTGCCCCTCAAAGCGTTGCACCTCTGCCACAGGCTGACCCCTTGGGAAACCATCGAAGCCCAAGCGATGCAGGAGGGATGGTCTTACGCGCAGTTCTTGCTGGCACTTTGCGAATTGGAGGCGCAACGACGCTGGAGTGCCAGACTCCAACGAGCCTTACGCGAAGCCCAACTACCCAACGCCAAAACCCTTGCCAACTTTGATTTTTCCCATTGCCCAAAGCTTAATGCGGCACCCTTGATGCAACTGGCAGATGACGCCAGTTGGTTGGAACGGGCTGAGAACTTGTTACTATTTGGCGCAAGTGGAGTCGGCAAAACTCATCTTGCCGCCGCACTCGCGCGGCGGATGGTGGAGTTGGGTAAGCGAGTCCAGTGTTGCTCTGCCCTTGCCCTGCTGCAACAGTTGCAGCAGGCAAAGTTGCAACTGCAACTGCAAGGGGCACTCAAAAACTAGACCGCTTTGACCTGCTGATCCTGGATGACTTGGGCTATGTCAAAAATCAGAAGCCGAAACGTCAGTCTTGTTTGAACTCATTGCTCACCGCTATGAACGCAAAAGTCTTTTGATTACTGCCAATCAACCGTTCAGTCAGTGGGATGCTATCTTTACCGATTCAATGATGACCGTTGCCGCCGTTGACCGATTAGTACATCATGCTTTGATTGTAGACATTCAAGCCGAAAGTTATCGCAAGCAGTCGGCGGTGGCAAAGAAAGCTAAAGCTCCAACGTCAGTTGCCAAGCCTCAGTAATGGCGCGATCTTAGTTGTCACTTCGATCTTAATTGTCACTTCGATCTTAGTTGTCACTTCGATCTCAGTTGTCGTCTGAAGGCGATTGGTTTTGCTTGCTTATCTCTGTATTCATGACTTGATACAGATCAATCGAACAATGATTATCATCCTTATCTGCTTATGATGCTCGGCAGGATTTTTGCGATCCTATGAAACCCGCCAAGTAGTTGTCACTTTTTGGAAAGGAGCTTGACATTTGATACTCCTGCTTGCAGGAAAGTTGGGGAAGGGAAAGTTGAGTAATGTTCGTTGCATCATCCAGATTCAATAGAGATAAGTCGGGGGCGGATAGCATAACCTCATCTCAAAGAAGCAAATTGGATTCTCTGTAATGATCTATCTCTAGAGATTAGACTTTACCGGAAATAAGGAGGCATTTTCAAACGAAGCAATCCCCTTCAGGCTATCAAATTCAGGCAGCGTTGAGTTGACGATGGGTGAGCCGGAAATTATGCAGTCCACACGCTGTTTCCATCACATCATCCACAAAATAGTCGGTGCGATTACGAAATTTATGCACCAAAATGTTGCAGCGCTTAATGCCGCTAATTTGATGCTCGATTTCAACCCGCTCTTTGGCAATCTCCCGATTCCTTTGTTTGTCCACTTCACTGAGCGATTGATTTCGCGGCTTTTTCTTTGGTTGCCGAATCGTCACTCCAGGTGGAGCAAATCCTTGAAACCCAGGATCTTGCAGTAATGTACTACCCGCTGGGAACTGGTACTCCTCACCATCACAAATCGCTCTGTCATGGACGCTGCCACAATAGGTGTCACTCAAGAACATCACCTTGCCTCTCCGCTCGCTAATGACATGATTGGTCACACTGTGACGCTTCTTTTTCCACTGTAATAGTCCTGCTGGTCGTCTGGGTCTTGCGGGCGGTTAATCGGACGCTCGGTTCCATCAATGAGAAACTCTCAACTCGGACACTCGCGCAAAACGGCTTCTAATCGCGCTGGATTCCTTTCTGGTAACTGTTTCTCGTAGCCCAACGCTTGATTCAGAATCCGACTCAATTTGTCAATCCATTCGCACGCTTGCGTCTGTCCAAGCCCAAACAAAAATCCTTGCACCACTTGAGTCGGATACAACCGGAAGTACACCAAGATAAATAACAGCTTGTCCGCACTGCTCGATAACTCCGCATGCCGTCCTCCTCCATAGCGACGTGCTCGCGGTCTTTGAACATATTCCTGCTCGATATATGCCTGCCACGCTACCTCAAAGCTCTTGAGCAAGGTCTCAAACTCCGGTTGATTGAGTCCTGTCAGGCTTTGCAAAACATTGGAGTTACCTTCAACCCTGCTGTAGCTTAACATCACTTATTGCCAGAAATCAGATTTATCTCTGAGCTTACCTTATTTCCGGTCAAGTTTATTGAAAAGGTTATGCAAATTGAAAATCAGTTAGTCTAAACTATTGCGCTTCACCGATGAGCGTGAAGGCTGCCCAGTCGATCGGGTTGGGATGGTTTTCATAGTCGATAGCATTGCCTGACGGAGTGCCTGAGCTTTGTCTAAATGTTGGTTCTGCCAGTTTTGATAAAAGTCGGTCATGAGTTCTGCTGTAGGTGCATCGGGCACTGACCAGAGGGATACCATCACGCTGGGAACACCTGCGGAGATGAGCGATCTCGATAACCCAATCACCCCGTCGCCCGTAATCCTGCCACGTCCGGTATCGCAAGCGCTCAGCACAACTAGATCGGCGTTCAGCTTCATATCCAGGATTTCTTCAGCCGTGAGTAAGCCATTGGCACGCCCATATTGGTCTTCCTGTGGTTTAACTGGATCAGGAGCGAGGGCGATCGCACTCCCTAACCCGCGCAAATCATCTAATATTCCGTGAGTTGCCAGATGAATGATCCGTGCCTGCTGCATTTTTGGAGGATTGCAGATTTGGTTGCCTGATTGCCTGTGATTGCCTGAGTGTGCAGGAAAGAGGCAATTGCGGTCGCTTCTGCTGTAGCTCCGGGTAGGGATGGAAGTTGATGTGCTGCTTCACCTGGGTAAAGTGTTACGACGGGCATGGTTGGGTTGCCAACCACTAGGGCTTCAGAGGAAGAATAGCTGTTTTGCTGATGCTGGAGTTGATGGGTTTGATTCAATACCTGAATTGAGGGGATGTGAGAATAGTGTGCTTCTCAATCAAGTATTTACCATTGGCATCCTGAAGGGCAGGAAAGGGAACCAAGAAGAGAGATCCTGGGGGATGAAGATGATGCGATCGCTTGGATCTTTGGGAAGCAGCTCAGCGATCAGGGCAATCAGCATTTGATGCAGTTGTTGCAGGCGCTGCTTTTGTAGTGCGGAAGAGGGTTGGTTTTCTGTCGGCAATTTAGCAATCAGAGTCGCTCGGGAAGGCAACCCTCGCACACCCATCGATTTACGACTATTGGCTATAAGTTGCCCTAATAAAACATGCTGCTGTAGAAAAGGCTTGAGATTAACTTGACGAAGGTCGATCTTACCTGTTGGTTTAACTACCCAGATACGCAAAATTGACGAAGGTGTTAGTGCTTGTGAATCTAATGGATCAGAGGCTATTGAGTAGACAACAAGCGTAGCGTTACTTACTCTAGCAACCTGTCGTATTTGCTCAATAGTAAATGGCGTAAACTGTTGAGGATTTGACGTAGTAGAAATTCGTTTGGACAATAAGTCAGTCAGCGCGCGCGACCTTGCTCAGTAATCTCCAACGCTTTCTCTGGTTTATGTTCTTTAGTATAGATATATTCAAGTAAGCTAAAGGGTTCACGAATAATATCGAAAAATGAGACTTTAAATGGATCTTTGCTTCCTAAATTCGACCTTATAAATTCATTTCCACAGATTGCATCAAGCAAAACCTTCTCAGCCTCGGGAAATTGACCTGCCTGCAATAAAATAAAACCAAATTCCATTAAAAAGCTAGACTCCCTAGTATAAACTTTGGTTGGTTGTTGTTGAGTCAACAAGTTTTTTCGGGTGACTGATAAAGCTTGTTGAGCTAGAAAAATTGATTTCTTATGGTTTCCAACTAGAGCTTGAAACCGCGCTAGAGCCATCATAGTAATTGCTGTGCGTAAATGATGTATCCTACGAGCAGTATTCAGGAATTTCTTGTCAGAATCTAAAGCTTTCTCGTAGTACTCAACTGATTTTTGATAGTTCCCCAGAGCCATATAAGTATTTGCCAAACCGAAATAAATATCTCTAACTCATCTAGAAGATTAAATTTGTGAGCTATTTCTGAACTTTGCTGATAATAGTCTATCGCTCGGTTAAAATTTCTTTTGCCTGCTCTATACTGTAATCATTGGTGTCAAAGTCTTTAAATAGGTACGTGGCAGCAATACTGGAAATTAACATTATTTCCAATGTATGCTTGTAATCTTTATTTTTGAGATTCTCTCAAGTGATTCGTTTGTATTTCTTGATGAAGAGTTGACCAAACCTGATGCAGTAGGAAAAGGAATTCCTAAACTATCGGCTAAATCTTCTGCATTAGCTGTTTGTAAAGTAGATAGGGCTTTCTGGAAGTATTCAAGTCCTTTGTCAAAATCCCTATAGAGGAATAACTTAAACCTAACATATGAAAAGACTTAATTTTAAGTTGGATATTATTTATTTTTGTGCGGTTTTAAGACTTCTATCAAGATAATCTATGGCGACAACAAACTCACTTCTTTCTAGATATGGAGAAGCAATATCGTATAAGGTTTGACCTTCTATCTCCTCGTTGTTAAGCTGTTGAGCTATCTGCAAATATTGGTTGAGAATTTTGATTTGGCTTTCAGTATCACCAAGTTCCTCGTAGGTTAAATCTAATTGTTGAAAAAGCAAAAGTTCTAAAGAAATGCTTAGGTTTTTCCACTGATTGTCCTTCTTAAGACCCTGTGTTATTTCAAGGCTCTCTTGAGACAGCTTGACAGCTTCTTTGGGATCGCCAGAATTCAACTTTAACGTTGCTAGCTGACTTAGTACTTGAGCCTCCAAGAATTTAATCTTTTGTTCGCGTGCAATCAATAAGCTTTGTTCAATGTATTGACTTGCTTTGACATTATCCTTCTTGGGATTGTCATTGTTCCAATAGGAAGTACTGTAGGCTTGCCTAAACTAAGCAAAATAAAACCTTCTCCTTGGCGATCTTTGTTCTCTCGTGCTGCCATTAAACCTTGTTGTAAAGTATCTATTGCTTTCCCGAATTCAAGATGGAGAAGGTAATTATTTCCTATTCAATGGGCGATCGTTCAAGCAGATTTGCCTTAACAGTACCCACCAATCGACTAAAATGACGAGGAGAGAGCATCTGGAGCAAGTGCAATGTTATGCAGCCAATCCAGAACGATCGGTGAGGTTGTCAAAGCATTCCAGGTTCGCTACACCGAAGCAGAGTTCATTGAACAACTCATAATGGCAATCCCAGACTATTTTCGGGACGATCTGCAATTGATGATGCGAGAAGCCGTGGTCGATAATTCCGAGTTTGCCATCTGTGAGAATCTGATCTACCCCGTCCTCAAAGAAGTCTGGAAGCACTACCGCAGCCATTTCATCATCTGGAGCCACCTGGCAATTGGGCAAATTGGAAGTGGATGTGTTCACCCGCAATAGTACGCCACAAACCATTTTTGACCTGGAGCAGTTGTTTGCAACCGTCAATTACATTTTTCAGCAATGCGAGGTGCAGTTGGCAAATTATGTGGCCGCTTGAGCAGTTGAATCGGCTGCGATCGCTCCCTTGCAACTCAACAAAATTGGAGCGATCGCCTCATTCTGAAAGCTCTGTGATTCAATCCGTTACCTGAAGAACCGTAGATAAGGTCGCTAAGTTCCGGGTATCGATTCCCCGAACTCCAGCTTTTGCACCTGCGCGCGACACATCATCCAATAGCTCATTCACGACTTGCAGTGGTTCATCTTCTTGTAGGGTAACAGGTTCACCACGACCGATGCCGCGACCGTTGGCAATTTTCGTCACTGCCTTAAGGGCATCCCTCAATTGATCTTTGCTGGCAATCACCAACAATTCAAAATAGCCTGCCGGACCCTCAGTAACGATGGGATAGGGAGTTCTGAGGATTTGTCCTTGGCGACTAATGCAGAATCGATCGCGTTTCCAATTGGATACAACACATTCAGTTCGCCGCTGTCAGAAATCACCAGAACTGCTACATAAAGGCTTTCAGATTCTACGTTCTTTACCTGCACAAAGAGATTGGTATTGGGTTTTAATGGCTGTGATTGAATCTTGACCGCGAATGACTTTTTGCCCGCTTCTTGATTCCCGCGACTATTCAACGTCGTCAAAGTCGTTTCTTGCCCCTGACCATCCACCTGGATAATGTCAGCACTGACTCGCAATGGAGAACCGTTACCATCGCCTAAAACTGCCTTCAGCACCTTTCGAGCCAGCAATGACTTCAAGCGGGGACGAATTCGCCCGATCGCAGATTCCACCGATTCGCCAACAGACCCCTGAGAGTTAGGGATGGGTGTTAGATCTGGATAGAATAAGCAGTAACTGTTTTCGGGGAAGATTCCCAAGCTTTTGTACGCTCAACTGGTGTAAATTATCGGCAGTCATCCGCCCAAGTAGACAATCCAACTCATGATCCTGCGCGACTGGCACGACTTCTATATGGTTCATGGACTGGAGTGCCTGTTGAACAGTGGCGCGATCGTTGCCCAGGGACGCATTCAGTCCAACTTTGAGCGCCAGGTTCGTTGGCACCCCTTTGATTTGCTCGCGCAGCAACGTCCCATTGGTCACCGCTCCTTTTGCGCCTGGTAGCAGTTTGCCTACCGCTTGTAGATGGTCGCGACCTGTTAGCTCAATCACCCCGATCGCCGTTCCCTGGTTATCGATCATGTCAAATTTTGCACCGGGTGGATAGGTCGCCAGCGTGCTAGGGGAGACTCCGCCTAACCAGAAGGGGATTTTTTGATTGCTCTCTGGATCTTGATTCACTACTGCTTCTGCCGCAGGTCGAGTTGAGTTGAGGAAATAGGCAGGTTGCTTTCGTACTGGAGATCCGGATTCAGTCGGTTCCAATATGGGTTGCTGTCCACCTGTCAGCTTATCCGTACTGAGCGCCAAGTAGTCGAAGGTCGTGGTGATCGACTGTTGAGTGGAGAGTTGCCACAGATAGCGGGTTAGCAGGTAGGTAAATGCCCCTGCCTGAAGGTTTCCGTCAAAGGGTTGCTCTGGCGCTTCTTTGGCTTCCTGCGTTGCCAGAGCCGCCCCATCGCAATTCCTTTGGCAATTCCTGCTTTCCGCTTTTGGGCGAATTTTTCGGTGTCAGGTTTACCCGTTTATCCGCCAGCCAGTGCTTCTGATAGTCAAGTTCGGCTTGACTGGGGCGTTCCTCGATGCGATCGCTCTGGCGCAGCGGATAGGCTCGAATGCGAGTATTTCCGCGCAAACCACCGCCAGAGAAGCAACTATCCAGCACCATCGTCAGATTGTCCGTTGCTAAGGCAGACGTTAACAGGAACAGCGTATGTCCCATGATGTCGCGCACTTCATCGGAATTTGGGATTTCCCGATCAATCGGGACGATCGTGCTGTTGAAGCCTTGCCCATTGAAAACCAGACCGGGATTTGGATCAGCGTCCTTAACTCGCGCTCCATGACCAGAGTAGTGAAAGACAACGACATCGCCGGGTTGTGCCTGTTTAATCAAATGGTTTTCAAACGCTTCCAGAATGCCCTGATGGGTTGCTTTCTGATCTCGAATTTCGTAAATGTCTTTTGGATTAAAGCCGTAACGGTGAATCAGCAATTCCCGCTGTAAGTCAACATCCGTATTACAGCCATGCAACTGATTCGGGGCGGAATATGCGTTTATTCCGACTAACAGAGCGAGTTTGCGGGAAGTACTTTGGGCAAGCACCTGAGCCTGTTGATTTGCCTGCCGGAAAAATCCGATCTGGCTCAAACCCATCGCAGCCAGGGTTGAACTCGCGAATTGGAGAAAATGACGACGTTTAATTAGGGACATCTTGCAGTATTCCTAACAGTTGTAACGGTTAATCACAAAGCATCCAGGTGAGGATAAGAAATCTCGTTCCAGAGAATAGGGCTGTGAGATTTATTACCACATCCCTCTGACAATTCGAGAGGTTATGCAGCATTTTTTACAGAGTGTTGTGAATCTGATTACTTTGTTTCACCGATGAGGGTAAAGGCTGCCCAATCTCTCGGTTCAGGATGGTCCTTTATCGTGTGCAGCATTGCCTGTCGCAAGGCTTGGGCTTTGTCTGGAGTGTGTTGAAGTGCGGTGTAAAAATCTGTCATCAGTGTTGCAGTAGGCGCATCGGGAACAGACCAGAGGGATACGACGACACTGGGCACACCTGCTGAGATGAGAGATCGCGACAAGCCAATCACCCCATCCCCTGTGATGGTTCCTCTGCCCGTGTTACAAGCACTCAACACCACCAGTTCGGCTTTTAGCTTCATGCCCAAAATATCATCAGAGGTCAATAGTCCATCGTTGGGTTGACCGTTGCCATCGGGAGCCAGGGCGATCGCCCCGGTACGCCCAAGCCTTTGAAATCATCCAACAATCCGTGCGTTGCCAGATGAATGATTCGAGCGGTTTGCATCTGCTGCACAATCGCTTGTTTGGTTGCCTGCTGACCTGTGAGAGCGGTGGTATTGAGGGTTTTGGCAACGGCGATCGCTTCTTGTTTGGCAGCGGGCAGATCGGGCAAAACGAGGGGCGCATCGGCACCGGGAACAGTGACTTGCGGCATGGTAGGGTTGCCTGCAACCAGGATGTTGGCGGCTGGCTGAAGGGTTTGTCTCTGTTGGTGGGTGAGATCCAAAACTTGAATTGCGGGGAGATGCTAATCGTGTGCTGTTGAATCAAGTACTGGTCGGACTTGTCTTGCAGGGCGGCGAAGGGTACGAGAAATAATGCCTGCTGCGGCATGAAGATGACGTGAGCGTTTGGATCACTGGGAAGGAGATCGGCGATCGGTTCAATCAGAAGATGGTGCAGTTGATGTAGATAACGAGATTGTTGCTTGTGCAGTTGATGCAGATATTCGGTGTCAGAACCGCTGTGAGGGTTGCGCGATCGCCGCGATCAAGTACGCCAATGCCTTTGCGACTATTTTCCACCAGTTCTGCCAGCATAGTATTCTGCTGCTGCCACAGAGGCTTGAGATCGACTTTACGAAAGGTGATTTGACCGATGGGCTGGATCACCCAGATGTAGAGTTCAGATTCGTGACTTTCTTGCTTCGCCTGGATTTTAAAGTTATTGTAAATGATGGAATACTCGACGAACGCAGAGTTCTGAGCCTTGGCAGCCTGTTGAATTTGCTTTATTCCAGGTGGTGAGATCGCGATCTCACCACTTTTTGCTGACGGCTGACCGCTAGTCGCCAATTGCCTTGCCAGCAACTCTACAAACGCCCGTCCCCGTCCCCGCTCAGCAATTTCCAGTGCCGCATTGGGTTGATGCTCGGCAATCAGAACTGCTTGCAGCCATAGGTAGGTGCGGGCTTGCCCTTCAAAGATGGAAACTTTGTTGGCGTCGTTATTGCCCAGATCCTGTCGCAGGAATTCCCAGATATGAATCGCCTCTCTCAAAGTCTGTTCTGCCACCTTAAGTTGACCTAATTTGAATTGGTAAAACCCAGATTGCCCAGTGCCGCTCCCTCACTCTGGCGGTCTTTGATTTCCCGCGCGATCGCCAGGGATTGCTGGTAATACTCAATCGCTTTGGCATAGTTGCCCAGGGAATCGTAAGCAACTCCCAGATTGCCCAGTGCCTTGCCCTCACTCTGGCGGTCTTTGATTTCCCGCGCGATCACCAGCCATTGCTGTGCGTACTCAATCGCTTTGGCATAGTTGCCCAGGGAATAGTAAGCAATGCCCAGATTGCCCAGTGACGCTCCCTCACCCTGGCGGTCTTTGATTTCCCGCGCGATCACCAGGGATTGCTGTTGATACTCAATCGCTTTGGCATAGTTGCCCAGGGAATAGTAAGCAAGTCCCAGATTGCCCAATGCCTTGCCCTCATTCTGGCGGTCATGGATCTCCCGCGCGATCACTAACAACTGCTGTTCATACTCAATCGCTTTGGCATAGTTGCCCAGAGAACCGTAAGCAATTCCCAGATTGCCCAGCGCGGCTCCCTCACTCTGGCGGTCTTTGATCTCCCGCGCGATCGCTAGCAACTGCTGTGCATATTCAATCGCTTGGGCATAGTTGCCCAGCTTTTCGTAAGCAATTCCCAGATTGTCCAAATCCTTTCCCTCACTCTGGCGGTCATGGAGTTCCCGCGCGATCACCAGGTGTTGCTGATGATACTCAATTGCTTGGGCATAGTTGTTCAGGGCTTCATAAGCATTTCCCAGATTGCTTAATGCCTTTCCCTCACTCTGGCGATCATGGATCTCCCGCGCGATTATCAGCCCCTGTTGATAATACTCAATTGCTTTGGCATAGTTGCCCAGGGCTTTGTAAACAAGTCCTAGATTATTCAGTGCCGCTCCCTCACTCTGGCGGTCTTTGATCTCCCGCGCGATCGCCAGATGTTGCTGATGATACTCAATTGCTTGGGCATAGTTGTTCAAGGCTTCATAAGCATTTCCCAGATTGCCCAGTGCCTTTCCTTCACTCTGGCGGTCATGGATCTCCCGCGCGATCACTAACAACTGCTGTTCATACTCAATCGCTTTGGCATAGTTGCCCAGGTTTTTGTAAGCAATTCCCAGATTGCCCAGTGCCGCTCCTTCACTCTGGCGGTCATGGATCTCCCGCGCGATCACTAACAACTGCTGTTCATACTCAATCGCTTTGGCATAGTTGCCCAGGGCTTCGTAAACAAGTCCTAGATTACCCAGTGCCTTTCCTTCACTCTGGCGGTCATGGATCTCCCGCGCGATCACTAACAACTGCTGTTCATACTCAATCGCTTTGGCATAGTTGCCCAGGTTTTTGTAAGCAATTCCCAGATTACCCAGTGCCGCTCCTTCACTCTGGCGGTCATGGATTTCTCGGTAAATCTGCAATGCCTGCTGGAAAGATTGCAGTGCAACTTCAAATCGGCTAGTATCCAACTGCTGAATCCCCTGTTTAAGCAGTCGATCGCCCTCCGCCTTGCGGTCTTGCGTTGTCTGTGCCAGGGCAAGGGTGTGGGGTGTAGGGTGTGGGGTGTGGGGAGGAGGGGAGAGAGGAGAAGGATGAAAGATAAGGGATAAAGGATAAAAGAGAGTGCTTTTTGCCTTGGGCTTTTTGCCTTGAACGGTTGGGTTGGGCGATCGCGCATCGAAATCCTCCATCAAAGAGAATTGTCTACACCTTACTCTATCTCCCAGTCGTAGGAGCTTATGCAGTGTTACCAGTTTTGGAGACTCGATTACAGCTTCAGCGATTTAGACAACAGAGCCAACCGTCCTCAACCATGAAAACGTCCGTCCCCACACCCTACACCCCACACCCCATACCCCAATCAAGTGACATGGTTGAGCGATCGCCAGTCCCCAGAGGGCACAAAGGCTGCCCAGTAGTAGGGATGCTGATAGTTGGTACTGTGCAGAAACGCTAGCTGGGTTTGCCTGAGCGCGGCACTGCGACCTTCGTTTGCAAGCAGGCGATCGTAGTATTGCACCATCAGGTCTTTGGTGCCTGCATCGCTAACTTGCCACAGGCTGGTGAGTTGGCTGGCGGCTCCGGCTAATACAAAGGCACGTCGTAACCCATACACACCTTCACCATTGGCAACATTACCAATACCCGTTTCGCAGGCAGATAGCACGACGAGTTGAGTCCCGCGTAAATCCAGTCCCGCCGCTTCTTGAGCGGTGAGAACCCCATCTTCATCGCCGCTTTGCCGCACGTTGAACCCGGCGAGAGCTAACCCCGATCGCAGCAGAGCGTTTTCGGTGTTGCCACTAACAGGGGACGGATGCCCGCAAAGAGATTAGGGTCGGTGAGGACAGGAATCAGGGTCGCTCGACTGGCAACGGTGGGTGGAACCGCATCTTCCAGGAAAAACCATGCGTAGCGATGTGCAAGATCCGGGGTCCCTGGACTTGCTTGAGGGCGTTTTCGGTTGCCTGGGAACCCGTGAGGACGATCGCCCCTTTCAGTTTGGGAGCAATGGCGTTGGCTTCTGCCAGAGTGCCGGGAAGGGGATCGACACGCAGGTTGGCGAGGTCGGTGGAGCGTCGATTGGGGCTGCGGGGGGGGTGGAGGGAGGGAGGTGGGGAGGGTGGGGGAGTGGGAGGAGGCGATGACGACGGCTTTGCGAATGAGTTGGGCGGAAGCAGGATCGCCCGGATCGGCGTAGTCGGGGTTGGCAATCAGAACGGGAGGCTGACGGTTGGCAACGGGCGTTTGCAGGCGCAGCAGGTCACGCCCAGAGGTGAGGTAGTTAATGTCATAGGTTTCAACCAGGTAGCGGTTTTGCTCATCTACAAGGGCAGCGAAAGGGATGAGGTTCAACTGACTGTCGGGGAGATGAGCAAGTTATGAGTGTTGCCGAGCTTTGCTCGAATGGGCTGCATCAGTTTGGCATCGAGTTGACGGGCGATCGCCTTGACTCTCGAATCGCGCGATCGCAATGCCTGACGGAAGGCTTCGGCTTGCAGGTCGATCGCGGCTGCATCACCGAGGTCTACCGCTTGAATGGTGCCTTGGGGAGACAGAATATAGGCAGCATAGCGGGGTTTGCCAAAGCGATCGGCTGGCTTGGCTTTGGGATTGAAAGGTTTGTACGACACCAGTTCGACCAGCGCGGCATCGGCAGGAATTTGTTTCTGAACCGCTTCGAGAGTAATCGGTTGGTTTTCAGTGCGAAACTCGGCACTGCGGTTGTTGAGGTCAGCTTCCAGTTGGGTAGACTGCTGCTGTAGTTGGGTGATGCGATCGCGGTATTGCTCAGGGGTGAGTTTACCGAGTTCACCGTAGTAAAGGGTGGCAAGCTGGGTGCGAGTGTTCGCAAGGTTGTCGAGTAAGGTTTGGTCGGCAGGAGTAAGATTTTGGCGCAGGCGGTTGAGGTTGTCGGTGAGGACATCCAGGATGCGACCCTTGCGCTGGAGAATGGCGGTGAGGGCAAGGCGGGCAGCATTGGCATTATTAGGGGCAGATGCAAGGTGAAACGAGATGGCAATATATGTCGTTTCTGTCACTGTAGCGAGATAATCTCGTTTCTGGGTTTCGTTTCCAATCAGGAGGTTTGCTTCCAAGTTGTGTTCTTCAACTCGTAGACTCTGTTGAAGGGCTGTAATTGCTTCTCCATAATGGCTTTGGTCAAGATACAGTATTGCAAGATCTCTGAAGTTGTTGCCAATGCCAGGGTAATTATTACCTAAGGTGCGTCTGTAGATTGCTTGAGCTTGTTTAAGCAGTGGCTCAGCCTGGACATAGCGTTTCTGCTGAAGGTACAACCACGCCAAATTCTGGAGTCCAGTGGCAATATTTACATGATTCTCATCAAAAATAGCTTTATCAATTGCATTTGCCTGCTTATAGAGCTTTTCTGCCTCGGCATAGCGCGCCTGCAAAACGTATAGTGATGCTAAATTACCTAAACTCATGCTGACATTGCGATGATATTCACTGAATGCCTGCCTCTGAATCGATAGTGCTTGTGTCAACAGCGTTTCGGCTTCCACATAACGCCCCTGCTGTACATACAACCATCCCAACTCACCCAAAATAGCACCTGTGGACGGATGTATTTTGCCTAGAAGGTGTTTACGTTGTTCTATAGCCTGCCTAAAGAACGTTTCTGCTTCGCTATAGCGCCCTTGAGCGAGGTACAATCTTGCCAAGTTGCCCAATGTGTTAGCAGTGTTGAGATGTTCATCTCCCAGAGCGCGTCTGTATCGTTCTAGTGCCTGCTTGAAGAGGGTTCTGCTTCACTGTACCGACCTTGATCGAAGTACAGTCCCGCTAGATTGTTGAGACAACTAGTAACATGAGGATGTGTCTCACCCAAAGCGTGTTTGCCTTGTTCTAAAGCCTTCTGATAAAGCGGTTGTGCCTTGCTAAAGCGTCCCTGACTGTGGTAGAGCAACGCTAAATTAATAAGGCTCTGGACAGTATCAGGATGGTTCTTGTTCAGGGTTCGCTCACGCAACTCTAGTACCTGTTTATAGAGGGATTCAGCTTCGCTGTAGCGATTTTCTATATAGTAGAGCGCTGCTAAATTGTTCATGATGGTGGCAGTATCAGGATGGTTTCCACCTACAATCAGCTTTGTTAGTTTAAATGCTTGTTTAAGCAGTGGTTCCGCCTCGTGGTAACGTCCCTGACTCTGATACAGCGAAGCTAAATTGTTGAGGCTGTTTGCTACGTTGGGATGGTTCTCACCCAGGGTGCGTTTTCTCAATTCTAGGGCCTGTTTGTAAAGCGGTTCTGCCTCACTGTAGCGTCCTTGACTGTGGTACAGCGCTGCTAGATTATTGAGACTGGTAGCCACATCAGGATGGTTCTCACCCAGGGTGCGTTTTCTCAATGCCAACGCTTGTTCCGCCAACGGAATTGCCTCATTAAACTTGCTCTGCTGATAAAGCTGCACTACCTGTTGGTTCATACGCGTTGCTTCTGCTAGAGCCGCTGTTTGTTCCGCCGAAAGCGGTGGGGTAGATTGAGCAAGTCCGGTTAAGGTGACTCTGGGCAAGCTGTCGATCGCCCCAGCCAACACACATCCAGCCAGCAGGGTTGACAGTAATCTCAGGTTGAAACGATGGCGTTGGCGATTCATCATGCAGGTAATAACTCAACAGCTAACTATCTCTCCCATACTTGGGAGGTTATGCAAAGATGGCAGCACTTTAACCACACCTGCAACCAGTATTATCGCGTCAACCGTAGTATTTTCTTGGCGATCGCCCCTCTGATCTTCACCATTCCGGTTCCGAACTCGAAGAATCAAGCTTAGAGGTACAACATCCGAGCTACGAACTCGAACGATCGACCTCTGAACTCGAACGATCATGTTTGGAACGAGAGTGATCGTCTTTTCAGCAGGAACACTCTCACTTGAAAATGCATTCGTCTCATTTAAGACCGGAGCGATCGTGCTTTAAGCTGCAACGTTTGAGCCTGGACAGGAATTGATCGTGTCTGGAATTGCAAGTGTCGAGTTTGGAAAGAGACGATCTCGCACTTATACTGACCCAGCGATTGCTGGGGCTTACTGAAGGCGATCGCGGTCAGAATTGGTCAAAACATACCTTGCCAAAACTGCATTGATCAAGCTTTGATACCCCGCTTCACCTGCCCTTGCCTTGAAATATTCCAATACAACAGTATCTAACTGTAAACTCACCTGTTGCTGCCACGATCGACAGCGACCCCACCCACTCGCAGTACCGCCCGTGCCATCTGTTCCTCGGTCACCTCTGGAATATCAGTCAAATCAATCTCATCATTAGACATTGATCGCACCCTGACCCAATCAGTTTTAGAAGTTTCGGAAGAAGACGAATTGTTCATGCTTTGTTGCTCCCCTCATTGAAATAATCCGAACGTCATTGCCCTGTTCGGTATGGGCAATCACAACAACCACTCCATTTAATAGTCCCAATGTAACAAACCGCTGTTCCCCATAAGCATAGCGATCGTCCTCAAACGTAAACGTTGCACCCGCAAACACACGCTTTGCATCTACAAAGTCAAACCCATGTTTCGCTCGATTTAATTCCCGCTTGTTCTCATCCCAGGTGAATTGCATCTCTGGCTTAACGTCACTGACGAGTTTTCAAGATTCCTCACCCAGCAATTATTGCATGGAGATGATTAAGGAACGATCGCAACTCCGATCTTCAGCATTCAAGTTGAGAAGGAGAGCGATCAACCTTCAGCAGAAACGGGCGATCGTTGAAAGGGTCGCTCCTGGTACTAAAACAAGCGAGAATAGATGATGTAAGGTCGCGGAGACACCCTATGAGCCAACCCTCCTCTGAAAAAGTGCGCTGGACGACTGCTGATCTCGATCTGCTCGCAGCCGACGAATGGAAGCGCTATGAAATCATTGATGGAGAACTGTTTGTGACCAGAGCACCGCACCTCAAGCATCAAGCTGTGATTCGCAACATCTGTGCAGAACTTCAAGATTGGTCGGACAAGACCCAACTCGGAGAAGCATTCCCCACTCCTGGTATTGTCTTCAGCGATGCCGATAACGTCATCCCGGATGCCATTTGGATCAGTGTTGAGCAGATGGAGCGCTTTACAGACGAAGCAGGGCATTTTACAGGCGCACCCGAACTGATCGTTGAAGTGCTGTCCCCAGGCGTGATTAATGAACGACGAGACCGCGAAGCAAAACTCAAACTCTACTCATCTCAGGGTGTTGAGGAATATTGGATCGTCAACCGCGAGTTACAGCAGGTTGAAGTGTACCGCCGCGAAAATGCAGTCCTCAAGCGAACGGCGACTTATAATGCTCAAGACACGATCACCTCACCAATTTTGCCAGGTTTTGCATGTCTTGTGCACCGCTTCTTTAGACAAGTTGGTAATAGTAGATAGGAGCGATCGCGTTCGTTGTCTTTTGCGCTGATTGCCCCTCCGATCTTCACCATTCGAGCTACGAACATGAATGATCAAGCTTTGAGGTGCAAATGCCAAGCTACGAACTCGGACGATCGTGCTTCGAGGTGCAAATGCCGAGCTATGAACTCGAACGATCGTGTTTTGAACGGCATCTGTCGTGTTCAGAACCGCAACGATCGTGTTCTGGGGCGATCGTTCAAGCCCAGAACTGCACCCTATTGTTTTCTGCTACCACCCACCACCTACCACCCACCACCTCACAGAAACTTACCATCCCCCCGCTTCATCCGATGATAGGCAAATGTTCCTCGCACCGCATTGATAAACGCCAGAATGATAATAACTGCCACAAATAGACCTGAGCCGACCTTCGACCCCAGGGTTGCTTGCATATAAATCTTCTCCAGGCTATAACCCACTAGACCTGCCACTGCCGCAACTCGTGACATCCGGTAAATTCCCCAAGCAATGATCCCGAAGATAGCCGCATCGACTAAAGCCCAACCATCGATCGGGAACTCTTTCGGCAGCATTCCAGAAATCGATGCTACGGCAAACAAAGTCGTCATGCCTGTGACAAAACAAGCTGCCCAAGTGCCCTGACGAGCAACTGTTTGAGCATCACTGATAGTTTCGATCGGGGTAAGAAACTGGATTTTTGACGACGCTTCTCTTTAGATTCCATTGTTAACCTCCTGAAGTCGGTTTTGTTGATTCCCATCCAATCGCAACAACGAACCGAGCCTGATATCGAGCGGAGTGATTGCACCTGATTTGTTGCGATCATTCACCATGAGAGGTTTTGGGGTTGCATGTTGCGTTTGGTTGAACTACTTAAACGTATCTCTGACTCAGAGGAGGTTATGCAAACTGAAAGGAAATCAGTCGAGGAGTCGAGGAGATGGGCTACGCTACACCTATCAACTGCTATCGCTCCTATTCCACCACTTCGACGATCGTTGAAATGGTCGCTACCTGTTTTTTATTCACGCCAGAAACGTTTCGAGCAATATGGGCAGATGCGCGTGTGTTTTTATCAAAATCTCCCAATAAATCCGCCATCACATTCAGTGAATCATCACTATTAACTGGAATGGCTGCTCCCGACTGGTAATCCCATTAGCAATTGCCACCCGCTGGAGGACTAAGAGTGCCTGCCGAATCGATTTAGCACTGGCGATCGTCAAAATTTCCACAAAGCCAGCAGGGGGATAGGGTAATTGCCGCACTGGAGGCAGGCTGTTCTGGTTTCAGCAGTGCCGCATCTTCCTCAACTCCTGAGGTGGGATAAAGAAAAGACAAACTTCCATCACTGTTAACAGAGATTGCCGCCACATAGAGATTCTGATTTTCATGATTCACCAACTCCAGTTTTATCTCTGTATTGGCTTTGAACCGTTGAGCACGCGCACCTCCCAATGCTTGACCTGTGACTGGAATAATTTGTGTGGTCACATTCAGGCTGGGAGTACGGCTGGCAGTGGTGACATCGCTGCCCGTGATGGTTTTGAGAATCTGAGCTGCCAGTAGGGATTTCAGTTGTGGACGCAGGCGATCGACACTCTCAGCCACCGCTCCTGTCTGAAAGAACCCTCCACCGGACGCAATCCGGCGGCTGTAAATAATCCAATTTGCTGATCTGGTGGAATAAACGAAAGCTTCTGCTTCTGCGCCTGCTGGCGGTACTGCGGGGTCATTTGCCCTACCACGTAAGCTGCCTGTTCGATCGGAACCACCTGGACTTGAGACAGGGTTTGCAGCGCCGCTTTTACGGCGGCGGCATCCCTGCCCAGAGACACAGAATCGATGCCCACTCGCAACACTGGATTCGGATCAATCCCTGAATCACCTCTCGCAGGAGCGCACCTGGTTTGATTGCCGCGCTTGTTCCCGATTTGAGCACACCGTAGCCAAATAGACGATCGCGCCGCTTCTGCTCAATTTGGGCGATTTCCCGTTGGTTTGCATCGATCACACTGTAGACTGACCCTTTGCTATTTCCTTCCAGACTGAGAGTGGAGATGCCGCCAAACCAAAATTCAATCTCACCATTGACGGCGACCTTGCGAATGACTGCATCTGCCCAGGAGGTGGTCGGTTTAAGGAAATAGAGCGGCTGTTGTTCATCGCGCTGAGGATTCACCTGATAGTCTGGAATTTGCGTCAGATAGGACTCAGCGGCAAGAGCGCTGGTACTGAGTTGCAGTTTTTCATTCATCGTCTTCAGCGACTGTGGTTCTCCCATCTGCCAGAGATAGCGCGTCAGCAAATAGGTAAAGGCTCCGGCTTTGAAACTGTCGTGATCGAAACGGGCATCTGCTGCCAGGGTTTGGTAGCTGGTCGAGTTGATCGCAATCCCCTTCGCATTCTTAACTCTGTGTTGATCAAACGCTGCCTCTGTCCATTGCTTGTCGTGCAGAAGCCGATCCTGATACTGCAATTCCTCTGAACTGGGTGGATCAACGGGTTGATTTGTGCGGCGCTCAATCGAGCGATAGATTAAACTGCCGCCGCGTGTACCTGCACCGGAATGGCAGCTATCCAGAATGACGGTTACATGGTCGGTTTTGAGTGCGTCAGTGAGCAGAAACAGCGATCGCCCCATAATATCTCGAACGTTGGTGGGGTTAGGGTCAGGCAAATGATCGAGCGGCACGATTGTGCCATCGACGGCATGGCCTGCTTCCGTGAACAGGGAGGCTTGCTGCGATCGTCTGCCACCAATGCACCATGACCGGAGTAGTGAAACACCACCGTATCCCCTGCTTTTGCCTGCTGAATCAGGTGATGCTCGAAGGCATCTAGAATGGCCTGACGGGTGGGTGCCAACGGTTGCTGATTCAGAAAATTCGGTTGGCGATCGGACAGTACCAGAATGTCTTTGGGATTGAAGCCATAGCGATGCACTAACAAATGCCATTGCAGTTCTAAATCAGTAATACATCCTGGCAGGGAAGGAACTGTTTTGTCCTGGTGATATTCAATCCCAATCAGGAGCGCCAGTTTGCGACCGGGACTGGCTTCTGCTAGAACCCGACCATATCGATCTGCCTGTCTGATAAAGTCAAGCTGACTGAGTCCCAATGCTGCCAACATTGATCCGGCAAAGTGTAGAAACTGACGACGGTTGATAGCAGACACGATGCAATCTCCTCTTGTTGATGGAACCAGTCTGAGAAAGCGTTTCTATTCAGAAATCGGGTTTCTTATGGTGCCGTTAATGGGATTTCAGCCCTGCAATGACAGAACCCCAATTTCTGGCCTAGAATCCACTCCCAATTAGGACAAAGGGCGACCAGTAATAGGGATTTTTGAAGTCTGGGCTGAGATCACTCGGATTGGACTTTGCAGGCTTTGGATCTGTCAAATCGGCTCTTGCCCGTAACCGATCGCCATCAGCAGTCGTTAGTTCACCTCTGATAAACCGTAGTTGTGCCTGTCGCAACGCTTCAGCACGAGTGGTTGGCGCATTCGCCAGGTTTTGATAGAACTGCCGCATCAACAGGCTGGTACTGATATCGCTGACGTTCCATAGCGATGCCATGACGCTTTTGGCTCCTTTTTCCAGGAACGAAAACCCCAGGCTGTTAATCTCAACGCCATCCTGTCCTTCTTTGCCTAATGCAGTTTGACAGGCAGACAAAACGACCAGTTTGAGTTCTCCAATGCCGCGTAAATCATCAATCTGATGAATATCAATTTTCTGCTTATCGCCCGACAGGATATAGGAACTGCCCTGACCAGACGGGACAAACTCACCATGAGTCGCGATGTGCAAAATGCGGTTGCCAAACAGGTCTTTCTGGAGGTTATCAAGGTTGAAGGTTTGATTTAACAAGATGGTGCCGGGATAAACGCCTGGTTGGGATTGATTGGACGATCGCACAATGGCGTTTAGCTCGATGGGAACGTTGGTCAGCGGACGGGGAAAGTCGGGTGGAAAGGGATTGGAGAACCCAGCCGCTAATACATTGACCGACGAGTTATCGGTTTGGAATGGATCGGTGTAGTTGAATCTGGCAGAGGCGATCGTGGAAACCGCGTAATCTTCAATCAAATAGTGTTTGCCGTCATACAAAGCACTCATGGGGATGTAGCGCAGATTGCGATCGAGCGAGAATACCAGATGCTGGATTTTGCTTTTGATTTCTTTTGCAACGGCACTGGAAACAGCCAACCATACAGTTTTTGACTGACCGCTTTGATTTCTTCCGTATCGGCAGCAGTGCAAACCCGTTGCTGACAGGCTTCCATTAACTGACGAAAGGCAACAACTTGAGTGGAAAGAGTCTTGCGATCGACTGCCACTTCAAAGCGTCGCAACACTTCCCCTTTGGTTGCCAGAATGATCCAGATGCGTTGGCCGGTGACAAAGAAATAGATTAGGGCGGTTTTGTCATCTTTGAGAATGTCGGCAGCTTTACGGCTGAGTTCATTTTTGGGATCTAAAACATTTTGTTCATCCTGGTTTTTGCGTTGCTTCACGTTTGCTTCCAGAGCGGCAATGGCGCGATCGTATTCCGCTTTGTTGGCTTTCCACAGGTTGTTTAATGAATCGTAGTCAGCGCAAACTGGCTTTTGATGTTCACAGTCCTGCAATTTTTGGTTGAAAGTAATGTAGCTACCGTATTTGTCAATAATGGCTTGTTCTACCGGGTCAAGATCCACTTTACCAGTGCTGCTGATGCGAGCGCGTGTGGTGGGATCAAACTCCCGCAGTTCCTGAATCTTGAGCAGTTCTAAAACCTGCTGCGCTTCCAGTACATTTCCTTTGATCAGCAGCAAATTAGCCAAGGCTTTGTACGTGCCTGTTGCAGACTCCCTTAATACCCTTGACTTTTCCTGAGGTATGAGTTCTCCTCCAGTTCCGAAAATAGCTTGCTTTGTTGATTGCTCCATACTCTGCTTAAGCTTCTCAACGTTATTTACCGCTTGTTTATAAAACACAATAGCTAGTTCGGGTTGCTTTTGCTTCTCTAGTAAAAAACCAATACCACTCATAGTCATCCACTCACCATTACGGTAATTGATTAACTTAAAGGTTGCTAAAGCTTCCTCAAAAGTTTTTATTGCTTGAGAATATTTACCCTGCCTAAAGTAGATTGCACCAAGATTATTGAAAGCAATGCCCTCACTCGCAGAATTGCCAGATTTTCGTGCTATTCCTAAAGCTTTTTCAAAATCTCTATTAGCTTCGAGTATTCATTGATCGAAGCATAGGCTAACCCCCGGTTGCTAAAAGTAACTGATTTTTCAGCATAGTGATTGGTTACTCGAAATTCAATAACGCTCTATCAAAAATTCCAAAGCTTTTCTCGGTTGCTCCAGCTTTAAATAAATTACTCCAATATTATTGAAGACTCTTCCTTGACCGATACGATCGCCAACTCTTTGAGCTTTGCTTAGAGCCTGTTGATAGAATTTTAGGGCAGATAAGTATGAGCCAGTTCTTTCAAATGCCGCTCCCAGATTATTAAAAGCTTCTCCTTCTCCTGAAATATTATTAATTTCTCCGTAGATTACTAAAACATCTAAGAAGATAGATATTGCATTATTTATCTGCCAGCCATCAAGATACATCGAGTAAATACCTGATTTATTCAATCTGTCAGCCTCAGCTTTTGCATTTTGATCTGCTGATGGTTGAACTGGGATATTTGATGTTTCTAAGGGAACTCCGTTCTCTAGCTGAGGAGGAGAGGTCAGGGAAAGTACTACAGGTCTGATTTCTGGCGTAGCTCTAACAAATGGGAGTTTCTGAGAATCAATAGCAAAATCAAGACTCCAAGCATCACCTGGATGCTTAGAGTAGCTTTGAGGTAAGTTCTCAGCGTTCAAACGCCAAATCTTAATTGTGCTATTTTGCTCAATCCTACTAGCAAGGATCTGCCCATTTAGAGTGATATTAACATTAACAGAATTGAAGATATCTTCCTTTATACAGAAAGTGCGGAAAATTTCTCCAGTACGTAGATCTCCAACCCAGGCGATACGCTCTGAATTACCAATAAACACTTGGGAAAAGGCACCTAGACCAATAGAATTAAATCCTATTTGAAGTTTACGGAGAAGTTTGCCAGTATTTAAACTGTAAATTTGAGTTTCACCTTTAAAGTTGCCAATAAGAACCTGATTATCTGAACTGATAGATATAGATTGAAACCCAGTTGGAATAGCATGGAGGAATTGACCAGTGGTCAAGCTCCAGATTTTAGTCTCGTTCTTAAAGCTACTAGCAAGAACTTTACCATCTGAGCTGATAGCAGGATCAGCAAGCAAATCTGAATCTCCTAAAAACTTCGGGTTAACTTACCTGTTTTCAGATTCCAAACTTTGATGATACGATCACTACCATCACTAATGAGAGTTTGATTATCTAAACTAATAGTGATAGATAAAACTTTAGTTGAATGCCCCTGAAAATCGTGAAGCAATCTGCTTGTCTTTAAATTCCAAATTTTAATAGTACCATCTTCATTACCATCGGCAAATATCAAGCCATCGGGGCTGATTCCCATAGATGAAACTTTACCTGAATCAACAATAGTACGAAATAGTTGAGTCTGAGGACAGGAACGCGGGACATGTCGGTAAGCAATCTCTGCTGCTTGTACTGAAGGGAGGAATAGACCAACCGGAGCAGTGAGCAATAGCAAGGCAAGCTTAACCAGTGACGACTGAGAGTGCATAAACATGATTACTGTTTGGTTTGATCAATTATCCCTCCCAAAGTTGAGAGGTTATGCAGATTCAGATTCTATTGAGTTTGGGAAGACCACTCATTGAGTGCAAACCTCAAAGGGTTTCGTTCAAATCTGAAGCGATCGCCCCTGGAACACGATCGTTCTTGTTCAGAGGGCGAACGTTTCGGTTTAGAACGCGATCGCTTCCGTTTGGAACACGATTGCCTGACTTGAAAGGGCGATCGTTTGAGTTCTGAACTCGAAACGTCAAGCTCCAGGCTCGATTATCCCCATTCTGAACCACAACATTGCTCCTTTGAATGGAAAAACTTCAGCTTTGCGCTCAAATCACATGGTTTGAAATTCAACGCTTCAAGTTTTGTCAGTAAGGCGAAACCCATCCACGCGGTTTCCTGACCACAGGGCATACAATGAAAACGTATCCCCATCAGGAGGCGGTATGAATCAGCCCACCACCGATCGCGTCCGCTGGACCACATCCGATCTGGAATTGCTGCCCGAAAGCAGCAACCGCTACGAAATCATCGATGGAGAACTGTTCGTGACCAAAGCACCTCATTGGGGACATCAAAATGCTGGTGGCAATGCCTATGCAGAATTAAGGGATTGGTCGCTTTCCACCCAGTTGGGTAAGGCAGTTCAAGCACCAGGAGTCATCTTTAGCGATGCCGATAACGTGATTCCCGATGTGGTGTGGGTCAGCACCGAACGGCTGGCAAATGGTTTGGATGAAGCGGGACATCTCACCCTTGCGCCAGATCTGGTGGTTGAAGTCTTATCTCCAGGGACTCAGAATGAACGACGTGACCGCGAAGCGAAACTCAAGCTTTATAGTGAGCGAGGCGTACAGGAATATTGGATTCTGGACTGGCGATCGCAACAGCTTGAGGTGTATCGACGACAAAATGCCCTATTGAAATTGGTCTACACATTATTTGCAACCGATACGTTGACCTCCCCTCTGTTACCTGGTTTTAGCTGTTCGGTAGAGCGCTTGTTTCTTTGATTCATACCTCGACTGAAATCTCCGGTGCAACTCATCTCTCTTGCATAAGCGGACTCCACAAAGAAATCTTCGATTCCCAACCGCCCATTCCTGAATTTGCATATCCTCTGTAAGGCTGGAGAGATGTTGCAGTAGAGCATTCAATTAAAACGATGAAACCTACTACTCTACTGATGACATTGCTATCAATCACAACGGTTGTAGTCAGCCAAACAACGATCGCCCAGGCAAAAGACATTACCATTGCAACCGTTTCGCAACCTGCTGTGACAATCCCCGATCGTTCCGCCGCTCATTCTGTATTCGACCTCCCGGTTAAATCAACAGCAACTCGATCGTCACTTCCTCCCTGACGATCGCAATTAAGCCGTCGCCTACAGTTTCGCCCACTCTGGATCTTGATAAGCTCAAGCAAATGGCGGTGTCCATTCGGATCAATGATGATGGCATATCGCCTCTCACTGTACTTTGGCAGATAATTCGCTGGCATCCTGTGCCCAATTGTCCGTTACCACACCAAAGTTAGCGGTGTCTGCGGCAAACTTGGCAGCATGCTCCCCATTCCCTGGCAGTTTTCTTTCTGCCTCATTTAACGCCACAATTACTGCCTTTCCCTTGTAAAAGGCAAAGATTGACCACCCGAAGAACCGCGAGTAGTATCGCAATCATGGGAAATTACGCCCGGTTCACCATTCACAAACCCCGAATGTTGCATCCTTTGTGGATTCCAGCGGTCAATCCAGGGTTATCTGCAGGAAAGTCATGGGAGTAACCAGCCAAAATGAATTGGCCACGCAGACTGTCCAGATCCGCAAAATCGAGCATCACCCAACCCATCCAGCCATACTGATCGCCCAAAGGTTGATCTAGGGTCAGAATCGCCCAATCCTTCGATCGTTCTTCCTCTGGCTTTTTGGTTCCCACCAGCACATGCGTCACTGCTGCCGCATCGTTGGATTTGCCATTGATCAGGTTGGGATAGAAGGTAAGGTTCTGGAGCGGATTCCCCTTATCATCAAAAAACGCAATGGGCATTGGTAATCACCAGCTTTTTACCAATCAAGGTGCCTGTGCAAAACTTCACTGTTTTCGCATCTATCGGTGCTTCCAGACGACCGATCGTAGACCAGGGATAGTCAGAGGCGGTCATGGGAATACGAGCATCTTTGCCAAAGATGTTACGACTACCAGGATTGGGATTTTCTGATTGCTGCAAGCTGGTCGGGATAAAGCTATCGGAATGGAGTTGCCGTTTTTCGCTGCTGGCGGGTGAAGCAACCTCGAAAGAGACTGGCTTGGGAGCGTTAGTTTTATAATGAATCACTGCATGTGCTCCCATTGCAGGTTGAGGCAAAACCCATTTCAAACCACCCACGATGAAAGCAACCGTAATTCCTGCAAAGATAGCAATCCGTTTAGTAGGCATAGAAACGCTCCAACAATAAAAGACGATCGCTCACTCCTGGCAAAACTACTTTACCCAGAGCACTACAGCAGGTGGCAAGAACTGACTGAGATGGCTTCAGAAGCAGCCCTTTAGATGGATTGTTAATAAGGACATCCCCTATTAACAAGAACATCCCCATTACGGGTTCTAGATTACTCTATCTATTCTCTGGAAGTAAACATTACTCACTCAAATGCAAGGGGCTAACACGCTTACAATCCATTGCCAATCAGGATGAAGGGTGCCCAATAGTAGGGATGGGAGAAGCCTGGAGTAGAGGGATGCGCTGCCCGTTTCTCGGCTGGAAGTTTGGGAATGAGTGAGGCTCTTTGAGGTGAATCAGTTGAGCCAGGAGTTTTGCCAGATAGTAGACTGAGTTGAGCCTGTTGCAGTGCTTGTGCTGGAGTCAGACTGCCCTGTTTGAGCAGCGTATAGAAGGTATCCATCAAGGTCTGAGTTCCCTGGTCATCAACGGTCCACAGGGAAGCGATCGCGGCTTGTGCCCTGGCAATCTGTACTTGATAGCCCAATCCCAGAATCGGTGCGCCTTTACCGAGGGTGGCAGAGGTCGCCGTCTGGCAGGCACTCAAGACGACCAGATTAATATTGGAGAGATCCCAACTGCCAATGTCGGTGAGGGTAGCGCGATCGCCATTCCCAAACAGGATAAACGAGTCCTGGGGATTACCATTGTCGGTAAAGATGCCGTGGGTTGCCAGATGCACGATGTTGTATTGCGAGAGCTGATCCACGGTCGATTGTTTGGCAAAGGCTTTGTCGAGCAAGGTGGTGGTATTGGGCAGGAGGGTTGCCAGCGTGCGGACTTCGGTTCCGGCAAATTCGAGTCCCTGGAAAGTGAGGTCGCGATCAGCGACGCGAACGGTATAGCTGCCATTGGCAAAGGCTCCTGCCAGGACGTGGGGTTGAAAGGGCAGCAAGGGTTGGATGGCTTGCAGGTTGGTAGAAATGATGTTGTCAATCTGGAACTGTTCCACCAGGTACTGTTTGCCATCGTGCAGGGCGGCTAAGGGAATATAGCGCAACTGATCATCGGGGGCATAGAAGATGGTTTGGGTATGGGTTTGATCCAGCTCGGCTTTAATTGGCTGAATCAGCCAGCGATAGAGTTTTTGGGCATTAGGCTGAGGGTTGGAGCGCGGATCTTTGAGGTCACTCAGAAAATCGCTGATCGTGTGGTTGAGTTCATCCTGGGTTACGGGAACGGCTTTGTGAATGGGAGGAGCGCCCGGTGTCACCAGGACCAGTTCCAGGCGGTCTTTGAGAATCAGCGGGTAGAGGATGACTGCATTGATATGCAGGACTTGTTGAACCTGTTTCAGGTTGTCGCGGGACTTGTTGAGATTGGCGAGAACCAGGCTCTGTTGCTGGGGATCTTGTTGGGTCAACTGGACAATCAAAGCATGGATATCGGGAGTCTGGATGAACTGATTGAAGGAGCCTTGATAGGTGGCTTGCAGTTGAGTCAGGGTGTGCAGGCGTTGTTGTTGTGCAGGCGTGAGCTGGTTATAAGGAACTTTTGCAGCGCTGCCAGTTCTTGACTAATCGGAATTGCCTTCTCGACGTATTGATCGTAGTGATCTTTGATCTGCTGTTCTGTAGGCAGGAGTGGTATCCCTGCCCCGTGGTGCCACGCACCGTATGGAGATAGTCTTCCAGTTCCTGCACTTTGAGCAAATCCAGAACCTGTTGTGCTTCCAGGACACGGTTTTGCTTCAGCAACAGGTCAGCGAGAGCACGATAGGTATCTGCAACAGTTCTGGTATAGGACTGTCGCACCTCACGCGGCAGTACCTGAATCTCTCTTCGGATGGACTCGCGCACGTTGACGGATTGTTTGTAGAAGACAATGGCTAACTCTGGTTGGTTTTGCTTTACAAACAATTCTCCCAATTTGCTAAGAGTTGTTCCTTCGCCATCTTGATCGTTCCACTGTTGGTAAAACCTTAATAAGCCATGGTAATCACTGAGTGTTCTCACATATTGTGATTCTGATGCAGAAAGCATCTTCTTAATGTTATAACGTTCAACTAAATATTTTTACCATCGAACAGAAATTCCATAGGAATTTTGCGGATATTACGGTCGGCAATAAAGATAAGATTTGGGATCGTGTTATTGTGTTGAGCTTGATCACGAAGCTTGTTGAGTTCAGGTTCAAAAGGCTTAATAAGGCAATTATAGAGTTCTTGACTGACGCTTTGAACAGTATTGATCTCGCGACTATTGATAAGGTTGTCGTGTAGAGTGCTAATGAGGGCATTAAGTCTAGTTTCAGATAGTGGACAGGTAGCGGAGGCAACGACAACACCCTGATTTCTATTTTGAGTTGCCCAAACGATATTTACCTTGTCGGCCCTGACAAGATAATTAATCAGGAGAGTATTGGATCGAGCGTTGACGACACGGCTAATGTCGGTAGTGACTTGTGATTGGCGTACATTTTTATTTGCCTGGTCGCGTGAGAGTTTTATTAGATGTTCAACAAGTACAGTGATTTTCTCGTTAGCAGCAGACTGCTGGGCAATTAGTTGCGGGCGTTGCGGGCATCTGGTTTGTTCGCATCGAGCGAGTTGACCATCTAGAGCAATTTTATCGGTGTAAGCAGCCGAAATCGTTTGTTCAAGCGGATTGAGAGGGACACCGCTAGTGGTACTACTATTGCCGACGTAATCATGCAGTTCCTGAATTTTCAAAAGTTCCAGAACTTGCTGCGCCTCCAGAAGGTGACTTTGATAGAGCAAGAGATTGGCAAGACTACGATACGTTTCGGCTACGGATTGAATGTAAGATTCTTGTTGCTCTCGTGGCAACTGGCGAATGTATTGCCGAATTAACTCACGCACACTGACGGATTGCTTATAGAAGATAATGGCTAACTCTGGTTGCTTCTGCTTTTCCAAGATTTCGCCGATTTTGCTAAGGACGATCCCTTCAGTTTTTCGGTCACCAATTTCCTGTGCAATTGCCAGGGATTGCTGTTCATACTCAATCGCTTTGGCATAGTTGCCGAGAGAAATGTAGGCAAGTCCCAGACTACCCAGCGCTACTCCCTCTCTCTGGCGGTCTTTGATTTCCCGCGCGAGCACCAGGGATTGCTGTTGATACTCAATCGCTTTAGCATAGTTGCCCAGGGCTTTGTAAGCATTTCCCAGATTGCCCAGTGCTGCTCCCTCACTTTGGCGGTCATAGATTTCCCGTGCGATCACCAGCCATTGCTGTTGATACTCAATCGCTTTGGCATAGTTGCCCAGGCTCTCGTAAGCAACTCCCAGATTACCCAGTGCTGCTCCCTCACCCTGGCGGTCTTTGATTTCCCGCGCGATCACCAGGAGTTGCTGTTCATACTCAATCGCTTTGGCATAGTCGCCCAGGCTCCCGTAAGCAAGTCCCAGATTGCCCAGTGCCTTGCCCTCACTCTGGCGGTCTTTGATTTCCCGCGCGATCACCAGGAATTGCTGGTAATACTCAATCGCTTTGGCATAGTTGCCCAGGGAGTAGTAAGCAACTCCCAGATTGCCCAGTGCCTTGCCCTCACCCTGGCGGTCTTTGATTTCCCGCGCGATCACCAGGGATTGCTGTTGATACTCAATCGCTTTGGCATAGTTGCCCAGGGAATCGTAAGCATTTCCCAGATTGCCCAGTGCCTTGCCCTCACTCTGGCGGTCTTTGATTTCCCGCGCGAGCACCAGGGATTGCTGTTCATACTCAATCGCTTTGGCATAGTTGCCCAGGGAGCCGTAAGCAAGTCCCAGATTGCCCAGTGCATGTCCCTCACTCTGGCGGTCTTTGATTTCCCGCGCGATCACCAGGAATTGCTGTTCATACTCAATCGCTTTGGCATAGTTACCCAGGGAGCCGTAAGCAACTCCCAGATTGCCCAGTGCCCATCCTTCCCCTGACGGTCTTTGATTTCCCGGTAAATCTGCAATGCTTGTTGCCAGGACTCCATTGCGGCTTCAAACTGGCTGGTCTGGTACTGTTGAATTCCCTTTTGAAGTAATCGATCGCCCTCCGCTTTACGATCTGGCGTTGTTGTGGATTGTGCCAGAACGAACGATCCGGTACGGATCAGCTTTGCTGCGCGTCCATTCAGGGTAGGAACGCAAAGAGCGATTCCTGTCGAACAAACCAGCAGCATTGCAAAACCGATCGACTTCAAACGAGGGTGCATCACAGAATCCTCTTCAGATAGAGAAACTCATGGTCATTACTCTATCACTCTCGGCTATAGGAGGTTATGCAAAAGTTGTTAGCCGTTGGCTGTCCAGTCTTCTAGCGGCAGACCAGGAATTTGCCCAAAATCTCGTTGGTTGCGCGTTACAACAGTGGCATTCAGTGAAAGGGCGATGGAGGCAATCCGTAAATCTTGAGAACCAACTCGTATTTTTGTCGCTTCAATTCCATATAGCACCCATAAGCCTCATCGCTAAATGCTAATGGATGAACAAACTGTTGCAAAAACAGCAACGTCTCGTGCAATCTGGCATACGCTAAAACTAATGTGGGTTCTGACCCAGCTCGTCGAATCACCTCTAACCGTCCACGTACCTGTTCCTCAGCCGTAACAATGGTAATGGCGATCGCTTCAGGGTCAGTCATAGTAATTTTCTGCTTCAAGCCAGGATGATCACGTTGCAGAAGTGACACATGATCTGTGTCCAATATCCATAAGGTCATGCGGCAGAACCATCCGAGTTGTGGTTCTGTTCAACCTCGTCCATTTGCTGATACTCTTCCTTCAGTTCGGCATCCAGTTCCTGGCGATAAGCTGCCATCGCTTCGATAAATTCGTTCCACTGCGAATCATCCTTAAACATCCCTGCCACCTTTAGCCAGGAATTTTCACGTTGTGGTAGCGGTAGTGTTTGTTGCACAATTTCAACCTGGGCTAATTGCTCTGCCAAAACCTGATTAAGCCTCATCAAGGCTTCTTCACGAGTTGTCCCCTCTGCTTTGCAATCCCACCAGCCTAAAGCCGTTGCAGTCCAACTATCTTCGGTTTCCTGCTTTACAGCAACCGAATAGGTCAGTGAGCTTGAATGATTGGGTTCAGAAGCAATCGCAGCAGGATTCATAGCTAACCAGTTAAATGACAACCATCATCTTTTGTCCATACTAACGTGCGACTTCCAACCCCGATGCTTCCGGTTCAGATCTGGAGTGATCGGGTTCTGGACTTAATCATCTCAGGTTGGAGCGCGATTATTTCTCTGAGTCAGAGGGATTACAGATGTCGGTGGCGATCGCCTGAGTCTTTTGCCTGAGTTCAGCAGACGGATGCTTCACGCCATAGACTTCTTGCAACACATCAGACATAAGCTGATGTAGACCAAAGTACCTGGCTCGTTGCTGCGCGATCGCCTCATCACCCAATTTCTTATCTTTCAGCATGGTAGTTAACGTTTGCAGGTCAGCAGTAATCGCCGCCCGATCGGGGTCTGCCATGACTGTAAAGGGTTGCCATCGCACAGGTTGACTGTTAGTGGGTGAACTAAATAGGAGCAGATCGTAGGTTTGCCCCGGTTGAAGCGGCTGCCCGGTATACTGAATCTGGTTTACGATAGTTCCAGTCTGAGACAGCGATCGTCGCCAAAACACCGTTTCACTTCCGGTTTGGCGCAATCCAACAGTATGCTCAAACCCTTGCCAGACAAACAATGGTCGATCGTGCCATAGGACCTCTGGCTCCCTGGCACTGGCTGGAATCAGCAAACATAAACCGCCTCTACCGCCAAAGTTCTTTCTGGATCGTCTCAACTGACTCAGAATATCGCCCCAGGAAATTTGTTGAGCGATGAGATAGGGATTGGCGGAGCCAGCTTGCGCCATCCAGGTAGAACCAGAAATCATCAGGATCACTAGACCCAGTAAGCAGGTCCCAGCTTGCCAATCAAATCTCCTACACCAACGATGTTGCATGCAATTTTCTCCTTCTTTCAGGTTGTATGTAAATCCAAAACAGGACAGAGGGTAACAGCCAGGGCAGCACAATCCCTGCAATAAATACTTGCAAACCCACCCCGCCATAAATCGCTAACGCCAGTATGAGCCAGGTCAGCCGCATCTGACCCCGCCGTTGCAATTTCCGAATCAACCCCGTTCCTCTGGCAAGAATCACAGCGACACCAGCATCCAGAGATCAGGAATGGGGATGACCCACTGTCGATTCAACAAATGCTGCACCATATAAGCATGGGATTCGGCTCCAGTAAACCACTGTTGATTAGCCAGAGGCTCCTGATTGCGCCAGTAGGCGATCGCCAGCGGTACGGCAAAATTATCCTCACCTGGCTGGTTCACGCCCGCCTCAGTATAGCCTCCGGGGCAATCAGCACGATCGGTGGCAGTCCAGATCGTTCAGCCAGGTTGAAGGAACGATCGAGAAACTGTCGTGCCGAAACACGTCGATATACCTGAGTCGGTGGCAGGGAGAAATCTAGAATGGGATGGAGCCATTCCTGCGCCAGAACTTGAGAGATTGACGTAATAGCAGGCAGTTGAGCGTGCTGGATGAATTGTCCGGTTGAATTCGCAGACGGGTGCGCGGCCAGAGATTGCATCACCCGTAATCGGAAATCGAGCGGATTGGGTTGGGAGGGTTGCGGCAATGTGGCAATCGGTGAGGTGCGAAGCGATTGCGCGAGTGCCAGCAATTCAGCAAACGGACAGGCAGCCTGACACGATCGCCCCTGGGGTAACAGTTCCACAAAGTTTGGAGTCGCGGTGACATAGCCATTCAAAACCTGATTTGGGCTGGCGATCGTCGGTGTGACGCGATTGATCTCTTGCCCATTTTGTTCCTGTGAACCAAACACTAACCAGGTATCCTGTGCCACTGCCCGCTGGACTGATTGTTTCAGGAATGGATCATCCTCACGGGTTGGATGGCTCAGGACGTAATCAATCCCAATCACCTTTGGCTCCAGCGTCTGGGCTTTATCAAGTAACTGAGCGAGGTAGGCACGATCGATCGGGCTAATCTTGCGAGCATCAACCCCTCCTCCCTGGAGGGAATCATTATCGATCGCAACCAGAAGCACAGGCGGCTGAACTGTCCTGGGGAGTTGATGGGTTGCCTGACGATAAACCGCTTGTGTCCACAACCGCAGATCCATTAAGAGATCCTGCACGGGCGGCAGCAAGCTCAGAATCGAGAGTGCTGTGAGAGCAATCACTTCGATGCGCGTTTTGGGCAACAGTTGCTTGAGTGCCTGCTGCCAACCCACAGGTTCCGGTTTGAACAGTTCCGCATCGGCGTGGCGAAAGAGGGATGGAATCAGATACGCCGATGGGTAAGTCAAATTCTTATCCAGCTTGAGCGCACGGCAGCCAGACAAGAGGGCAGTATGGACATCGGTATACTCCGCTAACCGTCTGACAAACCCAATCAGAAACTCCTGCGCCACCCGGTTGTGAATCGGTTCGCGCATGATCGCTACCTGACTTAAACCCAAATCAACTAAGGTACTGGCAATGCTCATGCCATTGCAGGAGTTGAAGATGGCAAACTGTAAGCCGTTCTCTTTGGCGATCGTCAACGGGCGGGCAATTTCGTGAATGAAAATGGATTGATTCGGCGCGATCGTCAGTTCGCCTCCGGTCAATTCTGTTTCGTTGCTGTGTCCGGCAAAAACAGGATGTCCCACCCCTGCTGATCGACGATCGCGCGGCAAATTTTCGCTTTCAAATCCGGCTGTTCCTGCCCCCACTGCCAACCGACAAAGGTAATTTCCGCGATCGGGGACAGCGATTGCACTGCTTCCCGATCGGCTTTGAAGTCGAGTCCAGTTTCATCCCCAAGATAGCCAGAATACGGAGTCGTCCTCGACGTTTGCGGGGTAGCGTCTCAGCCCGAATATTCGTCGGGCTGCGGGCAATGCGGATGGGTTTGTTAGATCCAAACTCCGTTCCCAGTTCCCAGGTCTCCCAGGGTAAGCGTTCTAAAACGAATGAGTCGCAGGTTAATAGAATATCCACTCTATCATCGGTATGCTCCGGTGCTCCTGCCGCCAACGCCTTGGCAATAGCAGACCGAATCGGAAGTAATTCAGCACCGCTCAACCAGGAATGAAAGTCTGAGAGTAGGGCTGCTTCTGCCTGCACCAGACGAGCACGCCAATCGACATCGGGTAACGTACCGGCTCCACCTTGCTCGACTCGCGCCCGCAAGCCAGTTCCATAGAACTTGAGGTATGCTTCTCGCCAGGTCTGATAGCGAGTCGTGAGCAGTTCTGAATACGGTAACTTTGCGGTGAGCCGTAACTGCCTACCCCAGGTTAATTTGAAGCTACACGTTTGTTCAATCTGTTGAATATCAAGTGCAAACTGCATGGAAATACGGGATGAATCAGGGGTTGTGAGCCAGTGAATAACTGAACGGCGGCAGTGTCAGGGATGTACCATCTGCCAGGGCGATCGTGATGGTCAACTGTTCTTCTAAACTGCCGATCGCCGTCAGGAACAAATAATCAGCGGGTGTTGTATCTGTTAGCACCTGTTCACCAACTAAGGTGTCACCATCACTCACCCGCAACCGAATTCCTGACGGTAAATTCATTTGATCTTGGCGGGTCAGGATCGTTAGTAGTGACCACTCCGATACTTCACCCTCGGTCGTGATGGGAGCCGTCGCGACATACAGCCGCAGCGGATAGTTGGAAAAAATCCAATCTCGATACATCCCCTGAAGATTGGGGGCAGGGTTCGACCACTGCGTTCGAGCGTTGTGAGAATTGTGGCAAAGGCGGCATCAGGCGATCGCAGTCCGACATCCTGCGCCCCCGCATCGCTCCTGCGGGTTCTAAGGGATTTAAAGCAACCCAGCTCAGTTCTTGCGCTACCTCATCCCACTGCTGACGAAGCCACCGTCCGATATCGATCGCAGGTTGCACCACGATTTGATGCAGATGGGCGGGTGTAACGATTCGATTTTGACGGGTGGATGTAGTGTCGGGTAATGGAATCGCCGATGGTTCTAAACAGCTTAAGAACAGTAACAGCCGATTGATATCACGCTCAAACCAATCCAACGGTAAGCGATAGGTGTCTGCTTCAGTGCGTTCCAACTGGGCGAGACGTTGTTGTAACTGGTCATAGCGTAAAACCCCCACAGGCGAATGTGTGCCTGCTCTTCATACACTTCAACGGGAACATAAAAGTGAGCCACACAGTCAGAGGAATCAATCGCCGCAGCAGGAATGGCAATGGCATCATCAAACACACTTTCTGTCCCAAGAATGCAAAGCTTGAACCCATTCACCTGGAGGTTGCAGGCAGCGGTGGTTGCATCCGTGAATGGAGAAGACAGAAGGGTGCAGTGGGTTTGCTGGACGCTGAGATCAGGGGTGCGATCGTGCAGCCATTGCTCAACACCAGCTAACGCCAGTGCGGTTAAGTAAATTTGCCAGCGGTTTTCAGTCTGCGGCGATCGCTGACTCAATTCAAGCGCGTGATCAATGTGTGCCGGACTGAGGGAAATGGCATCCGCTGGTAAGCATTCAAACTCAGTTAATTCAATTGCATTCATAAAATCGTCACTCATAGGGATGGATCAGGGTGGAATGATGGTTACGCCTTTGTCTGGTCGAGATGCTGGCAAAGTTTTTGCGTAAAGATGCTTTGTGACAAACAATCTTTTGGGGTTTTAGTACGTTTCGTTTCCTCCTCCATCAGAGCATCTAGCTGCTCATTTAAGGCAGACTCAACCTCATCATCAAGCTGTTGCAGGCGATCGGGATGACCATACTCCTTTGCCCTCTCTAAGACATCTCTCTGCAAGGACTTGAGCATATGCCGTCGGACATCATCCCGAAAATCTTTGAGCTTGAGTAAGCGCGTGATAGTGTCCTGTCCACGTAGTCCAAGTTGCTGGGCGATCGCGGTCATACTCATCTGTTGACAGTAAAACAAATGCAGCGCCGTCGTAAACTGAATCGCCTTTTCTGGCGTTTTGCTGGTTTGGCAGCGATCGGTCACGACCTGCTTTAGTGCCCGATCCAGACTGGCAAGAAATAGTTGTCGATAGAGTTGAAGAAACCTCGATCGGGGCTGAGATCCCTCTGAAGGATGAATGGTAGTCGCTTCTAACTGTTCAACGGCTGCCTGCCCTGCTGGAGTGTCAATGGACTCCGCTGGCAATGGACCTCCTCGCCTGTAAATGCGATACTGACGCAAACGCTTCGCCAGGTTTCGCAGATGCCCCAAAAGGGATTCTGGTGGAATAAAGGTTGTGGTTTTGATTTGGATTAAATCGCTGATGCGCTGCAATTGCTCAGGTGTCGGATCAGCACATTTACTGCGACGCTGCTTTAAGCGATCGGGCAAATACACCGCTCGGTAGCTTTCGAGCAACACACCGCTTTGGTCCACTTCAGCCATTGATAAACCATAGAAATTACCCAGAATGCCGTGTAACTGCTCTGGTTTGGTGTCGTTCAAAATTGCCCAGTCGCTAACTAGATACAGCCCATGCTCAATCAGCACTCGATTGAGTCTGTGATCTTGCCGAACAGAACGAGCCGTCCATGTGGCAAGACGACTCAATGCGGGTCGAAAGTTCTGCAAAATTTGGATTGCAAGACAGTCCGGGTTAGGAGGTACTCGACCCTCATCATTCAGGACGTAGGGCAACAGGTCTTGTAGCGTGAACCCATAGTAGTTGCCAAACTGTGATGCGATCGCGGTGCAGACCTGGACAATTTGGTGCGAGATATAGCAGCGCAGACACAGCTCTGCGATCGCTCCAGTTGCTGCATCGGCGGATTCTCGTCGGGCGAATAGCTGAACCTGAATGGTGGCATCGGCAACATCATCCTGGTCGCTGAGGTTGGGAAAATGATGCTGAAAGAATTCGGAAGCAGCAGGAATCGTTGCTTGCTTCAGCCGTCCAGCCAGATCAAGTCGAGCGATCGTCCAATAGTGCGAGGCTTGACTCATTGGTTCACAACCCATTCCCAATCAAAATAAACGGTGCCCAATAGTAGGGATGGCTGAGGTTGTCGCTCACCTGTTTGGATAATGCTTCCCGTGCTTTTGGAGAGATAACCAGCCCTGCCCGCTGTCCGCCTGCATCATTCTTGCTCGTGGAGTGGATGAGGGCAATTTGGGCTTGTTGTAGCGCCCCTGTAGTGGAGAGTTTGCCCGTTCTCAAGGCGGCATAAAACGTATCCATCAGGACTTGTGTGCCGCCATCATCCACTTCCCACAGAGATGATAAAACTGATCGCGCTCCCTGTTTTTGAATCACATACCCAAATCCCAGAATTTCCCGTCCATCGCCCAGAACGCCGCCCAGTCCAGTCTGGCAAGCACTCAAGACAACCAGGTTCACATGCTTCAAATCCCAGCTTTGAACCTCTTGCAGCGTTTCGGGCGTGCCGTTGCCAAACAGGATGAAGGAGTCGGTCGCCTGTCCAGTGGTGGCAAAGAAAGCGTGGGTTGCCAGATGCACGATCGAGTAGTCGGTCATGAGGTTAACCAGGTCTGGATTGAACTGCTCATTCAGACGTTGCGTGGTATCTGGGATCAGGCTTGCCAGTCTGAAACTTCCGTCGCGGCAGCGGGTAATCCAGACAATTCATATGCCTGGGTGCCTACCTGAAAGCGGCGCGTTCCTGGGTAAAGGCGGCTGCCAAAACTTTTAAGGTGGGGGTGGATGGGGAGTGAAATCGGTCAGGGTAGCGGCTGTGATATTGTCAATCCGAAACTGCTCGATTAGCCACTGTTGACCGTCATGCAACGCTGCCAGGGGAATATAGCGTAGTTGGCCATCGGGCGCATAGATAATGGTTTTGGTGCCTGCTTTTTCCAGATCTTTTTAATCGGTTGAATCAGCCAGCGATACAGTTGTTGGGCAGGGGTTTTGGCATCCTTCGTCGGGTCGGTCAGGGCAGAGCGGAGGGCAACGATCGCCCGGTTCAATTCCTCTGATTTAACATTCACAGACTGGTGAATTGGTTTACTGTTGGGAGTAATTAGGACCAACTCCAGCCGATCGGGTAAGACCAGGGGATAGAGAATGACTGTCGGTTGTTGAAACTGTTGCAAGTTTGCCTGAAGGCGCTCGTACTCTGCAATATCGAGATCCTGCTTATCAGCAGTCTGATTGCGTAGCTGTAAAGCTTTCAACACGGGGTCCGTCTTGAGAAATGCTACAAACTGTTTGGCAATCTCCTGTTCCTGCTGGCGGAGAGCGACGATCCGCTGCTGGTCTGCCGGAGTGCGGTCTTTTTATCTTCCAGTTTCGTCAGTTCTGTTCCTAGATCAATCGCTCGTTGATTGAATTCATCCAGGTTTTTGATGACGGGTTGTTCGAGCGCATTGAATGACACTTTTTGGTTTGCCTGGGGATTGGCACTCCGTACCGTATGCAGATAGTCTTCCAGTTCCTGTACCTTGAGTAAGTCTAAAACCTGCTGCGCCTCCAGGACTCGGTCTTGCTTCAACAGCAGATCAGCCAGAGCACGATAGGTATCCGCAACGGATTTGATGTAAGACTCCTGCTGTTCACGTGGTAGCTTGTGAATGCCTTGCCGGATGGATTCGCGCACGTTGACGGATTGTTTGTAGAAGACGATCGCCAACTCTGATTGTTTCTGCTTTGCTATGATTGCACCAATATTGCTGAGGGCAATCCCTTCACTTTCCCGATCGCCAATCTCCGCGCGATCACCAGGGATTGCTGGTGATACTCAATCGCTTTGGCATAGTTGCCCAGGTTTAGGTAAGCAAGTCCCAGATTGCCCAGTGCCTTACCCTCACTCTGGCGGTCTTTGATTTCCCGCGCGATTACCAACCATTGCTGTTCATACTCAATCGCTTTGGCATAGTTGCCCAGGGAGTAGTAAGCAACTCCCAGATTGCCCAGTGCCTTACCCTCACTCTGGCGGTCTTTGATTTCCCGCGCGATCACTAACAACTGCTGTTCATACTCAATCGCTTTGGCATAGTTGCCCAGGGAATCGTAAGCAACTCCCAGATTGCCCAGTGCCTTGCCCTCACTCTGGCGGTCATGGATCTCCCGCGCGATCACCAGCCATTGCTGTTCATACTCAATCGCTCTGGCATAGTTACCCAGGTTTCTGTAAGCAATTCCCAGATTGCCCAGTGACTGGCCCTCACTCCGGCGGTCTTTGATTTCCCGCGCGATCACCAGGGATTGCTGGTAATACTCAATCGCTCTGGCATAGTTGCCCAGGGAATCGTAAGCAACTCCCAGATTGCCCAGTGACTGGCCCTCACTCCGGCGGTCTTTGATTTCCCGCGCGATCACCAGGGATTGCTGTTGATACTCAATCGCTTTGGCATAGTTGCCCAGGGAGTAGTAAGCAAGTCCCAGATTGCCCAGTGACTGGCCCTCACTCCGGCGGTCTTTGATTTCCCGCGCGATCACCAACCATTGCTGTTGATACTCAATCGCTTTGGCATAGTTGCCCAGGGAGTAGTAAGCAAGTCCCAGATTGCCCAGTGCCTTGCCCTCACTCTGGCGGTCTTTGATTTCCCGCGCGATCACCAGGAATTGCTGTTGATACTCAATCGCTTTGGCATAGTTGCCCAGGGAATAGTAAGCAACTCCCAGATTGCCCAGTGACGCTCCCTCACTCTGGCGGTCTTTGATTTCCCGCGCGATCACCAGGAATTGCTGTTGATACTCAATCGCTTTGGCATAGTTGCCCAGGTTTTGGTAAGCAACTCCTAGATTGCCCAGTGACGCTCCCTCACTCTGGCGGTCTTTGATTTCCCGCGCGATCACCAGGGATTGCTGTTGATACTCAATCGCTTTGGCATAGTTGCCCAGGGAATCGTAAGCATTTCCCAGATTGCCCAGTGCCCATCCTTCACCCTGGCGGTCTTTGATTTCCCGCGCGAGCACCAGGGATTGCTGTTCATACTCAATCGCTTTGGCATAGTTGCCCAGGTTACGATAAGCTTCTCCCAGATTACCCAGTGCCCATCCTTCACCCTGGCGGTCTTTGATTTCCCGGTAAATGTCTAATGCCTGTTGGAAGGATTGCAGCGCCACTTCGCACTGTCCAGTTTGGCACTGCTGAATTCCTTGCTGATTCAAGCGATCTGCCTCGGCTTTGCGGTCTTGAGTGGTCTGCGCCAGAACAAGGGGTGTGGGGTATGGGGTGTGGGGTGTGGGAAGGAAGATGCCAGCGGGAGCCGTCAGCAGTAGGGAGGCAAGCGTGATCAAGGATGGAGGGCGCATAGGGATTACCAGTTTGTTCTGAAAAGCTATACCTCTCACTATTAAGAGGTTATGCAAATTTAGGGACGATTGTGTTTGTGAAGGCATGAACAAGTTTTTGATCGTAGTGCGGACATCTTGCCCGCGCAAGCGAGACACTTGCACTTTATTCTCCTTCCTTGAGGATTTAACCACAAGGCTGAAAGCCTCATTCACAAGTACCCAGGACTCATTTACGAGCATCCAACAGCTCTTTCACGAGTATCGACGGTTCTTTCACAGGTATCCCAGACTCATTTACGAGCATCCAACAGCTCATTTACAGGTATCCCAGACTCATTCATGATTATCCGAAGCTCTTTCACAAGTATCCCAGACTCATTCATGAACATCAGAGGCTCTTTCACGAGCATGAGAGACTCATTGATGAACATCCAATTGCTCATTCACGGGTATCCCAGACTCATTCACGGGTATTGAAGGCTCACTCCTGAGTCGATCGCTGGCAGACTTGATGCTTAGAATGACCCATCAAGGGTTCAGATCTCCGGCTTCTGGTAATCTTCAGCGCTGTATAGCCTATCTGACAGAGAAGCCGGGGATCTTTGCATCAACCCTGATTCTAAAGTTACCGATTACGCTGTTGGATCTTCTGGTCCATGCACCGCATTGGAATAGAGCAATTGAATCGGCACGGTTCCCTGTCCATAGGTCAGAGGGGCATAGCCAAAAGCGTAACCCACATTTCCCAGCGCGCCCGCTTCTGTCACCGGGTAATCCCCGACTTCATCCCCTTGAGGCGATACCCAGCCCAGGTAGGAATTATTCCCCGTATGAATCGCATCCTCCACATCCGCATCAGTTCTTGCTTCATTCAGCTCATGGTAGAAGGTCGCCACCACATTCTCCCAGGATTGCGGGAAGACTGGAATGCCATTGGTGACGGTGCCATAGTCAGCCGAGTAAACCCCGTCGCGTAGTAAACCGTATCGAGTCGCCCATTCGGATTCTGCACATGCGTTGAGCCATGAAAGCCCCCAACCCTTCCAGGGAGTTGGAACCGCCTTCGGAAAGGACCGTTCCTGCGGGCAGCATGAAATTAAAGACTGTCGATTGCAGATTAGCTCCTTGAAAGAATCCAGTTTGATCGAGATAGCTGATATAGTTCTCCAGGCTGTCCTGAGAAATTTCTGAAGGGGCATTGCTCGCGATCGTGGCAGACCCCAGAAACGTACTGCTGATCGGCTGGTTCGGGAAATATTGGGCCACCACACTATTAAGTCGGGGGTCACTCATGGCGGCTGCCAGGGAGCCATTGATCGCCTGGATGTCGTTCGGGTTCCAGGACTGGGCACCGCCAATGTAGAGGTTGGCAAACTGGAGATTGGCAATGGTCTTACCTCCCTGAAACACCAGGTCGTGATCGGGAGTCGGACTGAAGCCAGCGGCAATATGGCGAGGGCTAATGAGCGAACCCTGAACCTGAACATCATAGGTTCCCGGTTCCAGCGGATTGGCGATCGAGAGAGTGGAGTCAGATAGAGGGTTTTGCCGAATAGAACCATGCACCGGCATATCGTCTCGTCCAGAGGTGCCCCAGGAGTTTGCTGTTACCGTTTCCAGGGATGATTGCCCGACAGTATCACGACAGCAGTGAGATTGTAAGCTCCGATCATCACCTGTACTCAGACTCTTTCGATGCTCCTGTTTAGTAGATCCAGTTAGTGTGTGCAATGCAGAATCAATGGCGAAAGGATGTCTAACGTCATACATAGAAGTATTCTCCAGCGTTGAATTGAATTCGATACCGGCGATGTCGATCGCCTTCCCTCCTATGTCTCTCTGAAGCAGCAGAGACTTATGCAGGTGATGATGGATTTAATCAGATAGCGATGTGCTGATTCCTAGATTAGAGAATTGCTTCAACCCATACATTCATGATTTCTGCCACATTAATTTCTCAATTGGATAAACACGATCGCAGTATTCAGCGATCGCGGTTGCTGAAAGATGTAGACCTGGGGTGAGCGGATCAGGAATTGTCCTCATTCCGCTTCACCAATTAGCATGAAAGCTGCCCAGTCAAATGGATCGGGACACTTATTCAATCGGCTGGAAGCCAAAGGGCGGTAACGTCAACCGTTCACCATTGGGCAGTGCGATCGTCACCAGAAACTTCTCATCAAACGTCCCGGCAACCTGGGCAAAGAGGTAATCTGCATTTGTTTGCGGATCTAATGTGCGCTCGATTAAAACGCCTGTGCGATCGCTCACGCACAGTTGAATTTCTTGAGGTAATTCCGCTTCCGGTTGCGCTTCCAGAATCACCAGCAGTGTCCACTCTAGAGACTGCTCTGCACCCATTCGCTCACCCGTGACGACATACAATCGCAGCGGTATATTTGCCATCACCCAATCTCGATAAGCTCCCTGTACCTGGGTTGGAACTCGCAGTCCAGTTCGCTCCAGTTGTTGGACGATCGCCTCCAACTCCGCAACGGGCGATCGCGCTCGATTCCCAGCAGCAAGCGGCAACGGAATCTCCGCTCCCGATGAACGCATCTCTGTGGCAAACGGTGGAAGTAACATCCAATTCAATTCTTGAGCCAACTGATCTCACTCAACGGCACATCCGGCAGATCGGGAATGTCTGAAACAACATTCATCGGAGAACCCCGTCGAGCCTGAATCCGATGCTGGCGCAGACGTTCTGCCAAGGGTTCGAAGTCTAACTTGAACAGCTTCCGGTGAGAGTGTCAGAGATGTGGATTGCTGGAACCGCTTGGGCAGCAAGTTGGGCACAAACCTGCTCGATTTGATTGGAAATAAAACAGCGGAGACAGAGTTTGGCAAGACGTTGATTCTCCTGGAAAGCCCCAGTGTTCTGAGATTGGCGGTGCTGCTGCGATCGCCGCCATCTGTTTGGAGAACATATGCGGTGTGATTTCTACAACCCATTCCCAATCAAAATAAACGGTGCCCAGTAGTAGGGATGGCTGAGGTTGTCGCTCACCTGTTTAGATAATTTCTCTCGCACGGTTGCAGAGATGATCACGTCTGCCCGATCGCCACTACTCTCCTGACCTACTTTGGAATGAATCAGGGCAATCTGCGCCTGTTGCAACGCTTCAGCTTTGGTCATTTTGCCTGTTTTGAGCGCGGCATAGAAGGCATCCATGAGTGCCTGAGTACCGCCATCATCCACTTCCCAGAGGGAGGCGATCGTTGCCTTTGCACCCGCTTGTTGAAACTGGTAGCCCAATCCCAAAACCTCTCTCCCGTCCTTCAGTGCCAGTTTGCCGCCCGTATCGATCGCCACCCCCGTTTCGCAGGCACTCAGCACCACCAGATCGACATTCGTGAGCGTCCAGTTACCAATATCACTCAACGTGGCATTGCTGCCATCGCCAAAGACAATGAAGGAATTCTCCGGTTGACCGGGTAGAAAGGCGGCATGGGTGGCAAAATGGATGATTTTGTAATCATTCAGAAATGGCTTAATGGCTTTTAATCCAAAGGCGGTGTCTACAAATGTTCGGGTGCTGGGGACAATGGCACCGAGGTTTTCCACTTCCGTGATGGCGGCGGGCAATCCGGCAAAGTGAAATTCCTGGTCGCCCAGTTTGACCGTAGTATCTTTCCGCCCAAACGCTCCCGCCAGGATATTCATCGTTTGGGGCGGTTGGTGATCCAGGTTGGTGAGGGAAGTGGCGGTGATGTTGTTGATCTGGAACCGTTGCACCAGCCATTGGTTGCCATCGAAAAGGGCTGCCAGGGGAATGTAGCGCAATTGACCATCGGGGGCGTAGATGATGGTTTGGATGTGGGCTTGTTTGAGGTCGTTTTCGATCGGCTGAATCAGCCACTGGTAGAGTTTCTGAGCGTGGGTTTTGATATCATCCTGACGGTACTGCAAAGCGGACCGAAAGGCGGCAATCTCCCGGTTGAGGTCTTCTCGCTTAACCGGGACCACCCGCCGCAGGGGCGGGGAATTGGGGTTGTGATCACCAGTTCCAGGCGATCGTCCAGCACCAGGGGATAGAGAAGTGCCGCCTTGAGGGGTTGGAGTTTGCCCCGAATGTTGGTAAAGCTGGCATCGGCGATCGTTTCTCCCGGTGCGATCGTCCGCAGTTCTGCCAACCAGGACTGCACCTGTTTGTCCTTGCTCAAAAAATCTCGGAACTGCCGATTCAGGTCGGTTTCCAGACTATCCAGTTGGGTCAGGCGTTGCCGTTGAGCAGGGGTGAGTTGGTCGGGCGGAATAGCTCGCAGTTTGGCAAGTTCTTCCCCCAGTTGCACAGCGGCAGCTTGCAGTTGATCGTACTTTTTCAGAATCTCGGCTTCCGGTTTCAGCACAGCTAAGGGTTGAAGCGTGCCCCGCACCGTGCGCAGGTAATCTTTCAGTTCCTGTACCTTCAGTAAGTCGAGAACTTGCTGCGCTTCCAACACCCGATCACGCTTCAGCAATAAATCGGCTAACTGACGATAGGTATCCGCCACCGTTTCGGTATAGCTCTGCTGCTGGTCTATAGGCAACGTGCGAATGCCTTTGCGGATATCTTCAGTGAGCTTGACGGATTGCTTGTAAAGGACGATCGCCAAATCTGGCTGATTCTGCTTGACAAAGAGCAGTCCTAAATTTCTCAAAGCTTGAGCTTCAATGGCAGTATTGCCAATTTCGTGAGCAAGGGCGATCGATTGCTGCAAGTTTGTTTGCGCGTCGGTATTCCCTAATTGTGTTTGCGCTTGACCGATTAAACTGAGCGTATCAGCTTCATTAGAACAATTGCCTGTTGCTCGTTGAATTGTGATCGCCTGCTGCAAAACAACTAAGGCTTTTTCAGGCTGGGATTGCTGTAAGTAGACTCTACCGATATTGGCAAGCGCTCTGCTTACGGATAGCGGGTAGCCAATCTCTCTAGCCAAATTTAAGCTCTGTTGATAGTACTTGAGTGCTTGATCGAGTTGACCTTGTTTACGATAATCTGAGCCAATATTGCTAAGAATACTGGCTTCCGAAGGGCGAAGACCGAGTTTTGATTAATCATCAGAGCTTGCTGGTGGAGTTCTAGCGCTTTGGCATATTGCCCCACTTCTGCGTAGACTAAGCCCAAATCTGACAAAGAGGTAGCAATACTGACAGGCACGTTAATCTCCTGTCGAATTTTCAGTGCTTTCTGGTGATAAGCAATGGAATCCGCATATTTGCTTTGTAATTTGTAGACATTGGCAATCTGATTCAAAATGGAAGCTTCTCTATACCGTCGCCCTAGTTGTTGACTAAGTGTTAAAGCTTTTGAAAAGCATCTAAGGCATCTGCATAGTGACCTATTAACCCGGCAGGTTAAGAGAATGCAGAGTGAATGAGGCAATTAGTACAATGGAAGCATGCATAAACCCGATGCTCGATTACTCGACCCGAATACCCAAAACTATCTGCGTCAACAAGCGCTTCGGTTAAGTCAGCAAGGGAAGCGATTTGTGGATATAGCCAGCTACTTAGGGGTCCATCGTAATACGGTTTCAGATTGGTGGCAGCATTACCAGGAGATGGGTGAGGTCGCCCTGAATCAGCAACATCGAGGTCGCAAACTTGGCGATGGACGCACCTTAACTCAGGAGCAGGAAAACCATGTCCAGGAGTTGATGCAAGCGCATTTTCCCGATGCCTTGAGATTGATAGTGCGCTGTGGACACGGCGTGCGGTTCAGGCATTGATTGAGCAGCAGTGTGGGGTTTTGATGCCGATCCGGACGGTGGGGTTATATCTGTGGCGCTGGGGCTACAGCCCTCAGAAACCGCTCAAACGAGCCTATGAGCAAGCTCCAGGAGCGGTGGAGGAGTGGTTAGAGCAGACCTACCCTTTGATTGAGCAGCGTGCCAAAACTGAAGGAGCCGAGATTGCTTGGGGCGACGAGTCAGGATTGCGTTCGGATGCTCAATCAGGACGTGGGTATGCCCCTATCGGCGAAACCCCTGAAATTCATTTGAGCCAGAAGAAACGAGTGCGAGTCAATTTTCTTGCCAGTCTCAGCAACCAAGGGAATGTCCGCTTCATGCTCTACACCAGTAAGCTCACCGAAGCCGTGTTTTTGAGGTTTCTCAAGCGTCTGATTGCTAAACGAGCACGCAAGCTGTTTTGGATTGTAGACCGTCATCCCGTGCATCGTAGCGGACAAGTGCAGCAGTGGTTAGCAGAGCACAACGAGCAGATTGAACTGTTTTTGTTGCCCTCTTACTCACCGGAACTCAATCCCACTGAGTATCTCAATGGCGATGTCAAGCAGGGCGTTCACTCGAAACCACCATCTCGCAATCTGGCTCAACTCAAGCAACGACTGCTTTCCCATCTGCGTAAGTTACAGAAGTTGCCATCACGAATTCTCAAGTATTTTGAGCATCCGTCGATTGCTTATGCATCAAACAAGATGCAAGCTCAATTATTGCCGGGTTAATATATCGCTCTTAAATGCACCTAAAGTACTCAGGTAATCGATTTCATTCGTAAGATCACCTTGCTCTGTGGCAATCTTCAGGGCTTGCTGTATAAAGTCTAATGCTTTGGGGTAATTCCCCAGGTATTGCTCGGTGTTACTAATACCCTCTAGAGCTTCTCCTTCGCGTTCGCGATCGTTGATCTCACGGTAAATTACTAGTTCTTTCTGTTTGAACTCTAGCGCTTTTTGAAATTCACCCCGATCGGAGTAGATACTGCCAATGCTTCCGAACTCAAGTGCCATTATTAACCGCCCCAGCTTGACTTGATCCGCTACTCTTGCCTGAAAGTGTTTGAGCATTTCCCCGGTCGGTAGTTGAGTTGGGTGAGTACAGTAGCCAAATTCTGTCCAGGGTTCAGAGGCTAAAGCCTGTATTTCCGGTGCCCTATTTGCAGTCGTATAGAATTGCAGACAAATTGCTCGAATGGTATAAAGTGTAATTCCTCTAGCATATTGCTCGTAGTATTTCTGGCCTTCCTCTAGCAATTGTTGGGCGTTGGTTAGTGCTTTTGTATAGTTGCCCTGAGCTTTGTAGATATTTCCTAGGTTGTTAAGGGTTTCTAGCTCACTGAGGGGACTCTGCTTCAGGTCAGGCTGATGGCTTACTTGCAACGCTTTCTCATAGGCTTTAATGGCTTGAGGAAAATTTGCCTGATCCGAATAAACGTTCCCCAGTCCATTCAGTGCAAAATACTCATACTGAGCGTTGTGACCAGCACGGGCACGAACTAATGCTTGCTGAAAGGCTTCAATGGCTTGAGCATACTTCCCCTGAAACCGATAAATTTGAGCAATACCAACTAGCGCGATTGCTTCCTTGTAAGGATCATTCAACTTCTTGGCAAACAGGAGAACTTGCTGATAGGCTTCCAGTTGCTTCTGATACTGCGTCGGGTTGTCGTAGAAGTTGGCTAGAGCGTTGTAGAAGCCGAAATAACCTTGTACAACTGATTTCTCATAATCAGGATCACCTGCTTCTTTAACAACTGCCTCAGCTTTTTGAAGTGAAGTTAATTCAAGCTGAAATTGCTCTAAATTTTCATACGCTCGGGCAATGCTTGAGTAGGCACCGCTGATTTCCCCAAAATCACCTTAGCAGCTTCAGAATCTTTGATTTCTTTGCTAATGGCTAATGCCTGTTCCCAAAACCTGACTTCCTTCATCCATAGCTGAATTGCTGTTTGATACTGCCCCTCTAACTCAGCCGAATTTCCTTGCCACTGATAAACGTCCGCTATCAGAAATTGATTATCTCGTTTTAAGTTCTTTTCAGAACTTTTTAGATACTGTTTTAGATGTCAAGGGGTAGGGCATAGTTTTGTGGGGTCAAACGGTTGTTTCGAGTGGAGTACTCCGTAGATCACCCGAATCAATTTATGCATGACGGCACCAACGACCTGCATCTTGGTTTTCCCTGCCGCTAAGAGGCGATCGCGCAGGGCCTGGATCTCAGGACAACGACGGAGCAAATTTAGCGCTGGAAAGTAGAGGGCTTTACGCAGGCGCACCTTGCCAATCTTGCACAAGCGGGTCTTACCCTGAACGGACGTGCCCGATAGATGTTCTTGCGGCGTTAAGCCAGCAAAAGCAGCCAATTGACGAGCCGAGTGAAACAGCGTAATGGAGCCAATTTCAGCCAGCACAACCGAAGCTGTATAGTCGCCCACCCCAACAATCGTCGTGAGTAACTGGTGTTGCTCTCTCAGTGCTGGTTGCGCCTGGATCTGCGTTTGCAAACGCTGTTTGATGGCAGTGATTTGTCCTTCCAGAAACACAAGATGAGCCTCAATATCTGCTTTTAGCGCTACCGGAGTAATTTTCAGGCGGTTTTTCTCCTGTGTTGCCATATGCTCGAGGGCTTCTAAGCGGCGGGTCAAGGCTTGCAACTCCACCACTATAGGCTCTGACGGTTGCCAAAGCGCTGGTTTGATATCCCGACAAAAGTGGGCAATCAGTTTGGCGTCCGTACGGTCATTTTTCGTCCGTCGCAGCTGACTCTGACCATAACCTTTGATGCGGGCGGGATTGACAATGCTCACCAGGTGACCTCGCTTCTGTAAATGAGTCGCTAAGGCATGACCATAGATACTGGTCGCTTCCATACACCCATGTACCCGCTCAAGACCTTGCTGCCGCAACCATTCACTTAGTTGGGTAAACCCAGTCTCGTCGTTGCTAAACTCCTTCACTGTTGCCCGCTTCTCGTCTTTCAGCACCGCCGCATGAAATGTCGCTTTGCTGATGTCTAGCCCCAAACTGACTGCTACTTGCGCCATGGTAATGCTCCTCGAATGGGCAGTGGTCTGGTTGCCGCAATCAGCACTATCCTTGTTGATTCGGGGTGCTTTCAGAATGCTGAAGCCCTGTAATACTGTCCAGTTTGCTGATGACAACCGACCAGTTGAGGGGAGGAGGCTCTTTATCTAAACAGCAAGCTTTGCGCTTGAGGGTAAAGCCAGAGTCACTCCTCCTGGTTTCTAAACTCAATCAGTCAGAGTTTGAGACATTGCTCAAGAGCTTTGAGGTGGCATGGCAGGAGTATATCGAGCAAGAATATATCCAGAGACCGCGTGCGCGTCGCTACGGGGGAGGACGGCATGCGGAGTTATCAAGCAGTCGGACAAGCTGTTATTCGTTTTGGTGTACTTCCGACTGTATCCGACTCAGGTTGTGCAAGGATTTTTGTTTGGGTTGGGACAAACACAAGCATGCGAATGGATTCACAAACTGAGTCGGATACTGAATCAAGCGTTGGGTTATGAGAAACAGTTACCAGAGCGAAATCCAGCGCGACTAGAAGCGGTTTTGAGAGCGTGTCCGAGTTTGGAGTTTCTGATCGATGGAACCCAGCGCCCGATCAACCGCCCCCAAGACCCAGACGACCAGCAGGATTATTACAGTGGCAGAAAAAGCGCCATAGCGTCACGAATAACGTCATCAGTGAACGGAGAGGCAAGGTTCTGTTTTTGAGTGACACCTACTGTGGCAGTGTGCATGACAAAGCGATTTGTGATGGCGAAGAGTACCAGTTTCCAGAGGGGAGTACGCTATTGCAAGATACTGGATTTCAGGGCTTTGCACCACCTGGGGTTACCATTTGGCAGCCGAAGAAAAAGCCGCGCAACCAACCGTTGAGTGACGTGGACAAACAAAGGAATCGAGAGATTGCCCAAGAACGGGTTGAAATCGAGCATCAAATTAGCGGCATCAAACGCTGCAACATTCTGGTGCATAAGTTTCGCAATCGCACTGATTATTTTGTGGATGATGTGATGGAAACAGCTTGTGGGTTGCATAACTTTCGGCTCACCCATCGCCAACTCAAAGCTGCCTGAGTTTGAAATCCCTAAAGGAGGTTGCCTCGTTCCTAAATGCTCCGCTATTTCCGATAAAGTCTATTGTGCTTGTCCGTAATACACTGCGCTCATATTAAAGCGCGATCGCGCTTCTAATTTTCGATCTTTGAGGTTTTGAGCAATCACCAATGCTTTCTGTAGCACCTCTATTGCTTTGGGATATTGTTGCTGGTTGCGATACACATCTCCTAACGCTGCTAGTGCAAATCCCTCATGCTTACTGTCTTTTACCTCGCGCGACAGGTTTAGTGCCCGCTGCACTTTAATTTCTGCTTGTGGAACATCACTAATTAACAAATCAATGTCGGCTAATTGCAGCAATGCTTCAATCAGCTCAGAACGATCGCCAGTTTGTTGAGCCTGAGTTAGTACTTGTTGGTAGAGCGCGATCGCCTGCTTAAACTCTGCCCGTCGATAATTCTGTTTTGCCGTTTCTAGGAGACGGTTGGTTTCCGTTTTACGAGCTTGAGTGATTGATTAGGCTAAGGCGGGCGATCGGCCATTTATGGCAGGAACGCAAAGAGTGATCGCCGTCGAGCCAAGCAAAAGCAGTACAAAGCCAACAGACTTCAAACGAGGGCGCATAACACAATCCTTCCCAGGTAGAGAAACTCATGGTCATTAATCTATCACTCTCGGCTGGAGGTGGTTATGCAGTTCCGTTAAGACCTGGAGCAATTGGGTTCAGAACGCAATCATTTCAGGTTGAAAGGCGATCGTTTGAGCTTGAACCCTGGCGATTTCAGTTTAGAGGACGATCGTTTCGGATTAAACCGCGATCGTTGCCCCTTTAAACAACAAACTTCTTGCTCAAAGCGCGATCGTTCGAGTTCAGAGGGCGATCGTTCCGGGTTGGAATGCGATCGCTTGAGTTTGAAATGCGATCGCTCCAGTTCCAAACTCGGCACTTCAGGCTCCAAACTCGATGATTGGAGTCCTGAACCCCAACATTTCAGTTCCAGGCACCATTATCCGAGGTCAAAGCCGCAGATTTGGCATTTTGAACGAAAAACTTCAGCTTGCATAACCTCCCTTACCCCAGAGACATGACTGAATAACCACATTTAAGGAATTCAGATCATGAAGCGATTTCTATCCAGTCTGTGTCTGACCAGCTATGTCCTGGCGATCGCCCATCTCACTCCCGTTCAAGCCAAACCAGCCTCCCCGCGCTCTGTTCAGCTCAATCAGATTGCCCCAGCACCAGGGGATTTGTATTACACCTTCTATGGTCAGCAGATTCCGCTCGCTCTGCGGCAGGATATGGTTGCCGTTGCCTTCAAACCTGTTCCAACAGGCACTCGTGGTGAATTTGAACCGCTATATCAACAGCTCCAAAGAGACTTGCAAGCAAACCACAGCCGAGGACTGAATTCCAACTCCCCGTAACCATCGAAGTTAAACCATTGGGTGAACACTATGCCCTGGTGAAATTGCCCACTGGAACACGCGGGATTGGCAAGTCAGACATTATGCAACAGGTACAGCAACAGTCCTATGTGGCAGGAACCCTCCCCGTTTTGGCACGCAAAGATGGAAACCAGGTGCGCGATGAGGCGATCGTCCTGCCCAACGAAATTATGGTTAGTTTTGAACCAGGATTGGGAAGTAGCCAAATTCACAGCATTCTGGATAGCTATAACTTGGAGGTGATCCGTCCCTTACGCTTCACGCAGAATCGCTATTTAGTGAAATCTCGATCAGCTTCAGGAGTCGCGATTCTGGAAATCGCCAATCGGCTGCATGGGATTGCTGGGATTCAATCAGCCACACCCAACTTTGTGCAATCACTTCCCTTCGGAGTTCAGGAGCAGATGCGGGGAGCTATTGCCACTGCTGAAATGCCTCAAACCGATCCTGACCTTAACAAACGTCTTGCCAGTCTCCCTTCTAACCAATCCTTTCCTAAATCCCTCCTGCCCTTGGAATGGCATCTAGACAGCAGACTGGAGCGAGGTCGGTTTCCCCGCACCGATATTCATGCAGTCGAGGCATGGCGACACAGCAACGGTGGGCAGGGAGTTGTCGTCGCGGTAATTGACAGCATGATCCAATGGGACCATCCGGATCTTGTCACGAACGTTTACACGGTGAGCAACGTGCGGAATAAACTACCGGGTGAAACACATGGATGGAACTTTTCGGGTGAAAACGGGGCAATCCCGATACCCGCATTAGCGATGCAGAATTGGCAGAACTGCGTCCCGATTTTCAAAACACCTTTCGCCTATCGGATGCTGACCTGCTGAAGCAGTATGCGGACTTAGCCAGTCAGGTAAAGACACGTCGCCCTGATTACACCACTACTCAAATCGCCAGCGCCATTCGGAACTACATTCGCAGCACGATCGCGGCTGAGTTTCACGGCACCTGGGTTTCTGGGGTAATCGCCGCCCATCCCCAAGGTAATCAAGGGGCGGTTGGCGTCGCGCCGAATGCCAAAATCCTCCCCGTGCGTGTATTTGGATTAGGTGGCAAGATTTCCTCTGATAGTTTGGTAGAAGCGATCGGGTATGCTGCCGATCGGGGGCCGATGTGATCAACATGAGCTTGGGTGGCTTATTGCCCGACGAAGATCTGACAAACCAAATTTTTCATGTGCTGGATACCCATCGCTATTTGCTGATCACCGCGTCCGCAGGTAATGAAAGTTTAGATGGTGCAGCCTTTCCAGCCGCCATTCCGGGGTGGTTTCCGTCGGAGCAACCAATCTTGCAGGTAATAGATCGTTTTACAGTAGTTTTGGTGGACGCTTAGATGTGGTGGCTCCGGGGTGAAACGACCCTCAAGCAGCAAGGCGGAATTCTGACAACGGGCGGCACTGGACTGGCGGGTTTCTGGCAGGGTATTTCAGCGCCGGATCGTCCCTGGAGTATGGCGCTCGATCCACTCGGTAACTATGTGCAGGTGCAGGGAACATCATTCTCATCGCCAAATGTAGCGGGGGTGCTGGCACTGATGCAGGGGAAAATCAAACCCATCGGCTCAGCCGCGATCAACTGGTGAAAATCTTGAAGCAAACCGCTGGTTATTCAACCCTGGCACTCTCTCAAGCCGACGAAAATCGCTATCGCTTACAGGCCGCGATCGGCTTTGGCACCGCCCTGGATTTTCCATTCGTCCGTCCATCGGGAGTGTTTGGTCAGCCTCGCGCAGTATCAGCACAGCACTATTACTTTGGTAGTGGTTTAGTTAATGCAGATGCGGCGGTGCGGGAGGTGGAGCGAGTGCGATGAATCAGTGCTGGAATCGAAGCCCAAGCAGAATCACTCCCCTCTTCCACACAGGCAATTACAGGCAGTCAGGCAACAAAGCCGAGATCGTCCAAAAAATGCAGCAAGCAAAAATCATTCATCTGGCAACGCATGGGATTTTGGATGACCTTCGGGATTGGGGAGCGAGATCGCCCTTGCTCCCGATCCATCCCAACCACAGGAAGATAGATTCGGATGCGCCAATGGTTTGCTGACCGCCGAAGAAATCCTGGACATGGGGTAATTTTGGGGTAAACCTCAAAGGGAAAGGCTGAAACCCTTACGAAGCGAGGAGCGCTCCTCGCTTCGTAATCGAGCGGTCGCGGGTTCAAATCCCGCCATCGGCTTCAAGCCTTTCAAGCACTAAAAGCCTTCCTGAGACGATTTCAGGAAGGCTTTTTAGTCGAAGAATGGAAGAACGTTGGATGTTTTTAGATGAGTTTGGGGTAGAAATTGGGGTAAAGTTGGGGTAAATTTATAGAACATCCGTATTCTCGCTGGAGGTTCACCTCATGTACTCCAAAGACAAGCCCGGTAAGGCGAATAAAGGATCGGTACAAGTAAAATCCTCAAACAGTCGTTTGCAGTTAGTCTTCAGTTTCGGAGGCAAACGGCATTACCTTTCTACGGGCTATCCCGACACGCCTCAATACCGAAAACTCGCTCAGATGAAAGCGACTGAGATTGAGAAAGACATTCTCTACGAGCGATTTGACGAAACCCTGGCAAAATATAAGCCCAAATCCGCGCTCAGCACCGTTACCCCAACTTTACCCCAATTTCTACCCCAGCAATTACCTTGGCTGAAATTTGGACTAAATACGTGGAGTGGAAACGCCCTCAATGCGCTCCTAGCACGATGAAAACCAATACCGTGCTTACTCTGCATATCTCAAGAGGTTACCAACTCATGATCTTGATCGTGCCAGCGAGATGCGAGATCAAGCACTTCAAACCATTCCTATCAATTCGGCAAAACGATTCATCGTCGCACTGAACTCCTGCTGTGATTGGGCAGTTCGCTCGGGGCTAATTACGGAGAATCCATTTCAGGGGATGTCGGCTGAAATCAAATTACCCAAGTCAGAGAAAATGGAAGACGACATTAATCCTTTCTCAGCGACTGAGCGCGACCAGATTATTGCTGCCTTCACTGCCAATCGCTATTACAAATACTATGCCTCGTTGGTTGAATTCCTATTTGCCACAGGTGCTCGTCCCTCAGAAGTATTGGCTCTACAGTGGAAGCACGTTAGCAGTGATTTCAGGACAATTAGCTTTGAGCAGGCAGTCACCGTTTCTGAAGGAGGACTTGCAATCAAGCAAGGCTTAAAGACCCAAGAAAAGCGTAAGTTCCTTGTAATGCTATCGTTCAGAGGCTTCTGGAACGGATTAAATCAGAGGGTGCGGAACCAACTGACTTGCTATTTCCTAGTCCAGAAGGGAAATATATTGACTTTCATAATTTCAGAAACCGCGCCTGGAAGACTGTTTTGGAAGGCTTAGACATTCCGTATCGTAAACCTTACCAAACTCGGCATACCTTTATCACCCTTGCCCTAGAGAATGGTCTGGATGCCAAAGACGTAGCTCGACTTGTTGGCAATTCTCCGGAGGTAATCTATCGTCACTACGCGGGTAACAAGCGAGAACTTTTGTACCAGAGTTTTAGAGATGATGTTCGACTTTGAAATATGTTAGACATCTAAAGGTTGGCTCGGCTGTCCAAGAGCTATCCTCTTTTCTCAAAGACCTGTTCATCGAGCCAGGAAATTGCAGGATTAATTGCATTAAGGCAATTATGCAAGTATTCCAGATCAGCCTGGTCTGCTGCATCCTTCTGCGATGCGATTTGGGTCAGAAATTTTAATTGGTGTTCTGCCTGGTAGGCGATCGCCCTTAATGCCATCAACGCTGTAGAAAGTTCGATATCGGTAGGCTGCATAGTGTTGGAAGCGATTTCCAAAAGTCAACCCCTACTGTAGCAAATAGCGCCTCTAACGAGTAGGTATTTCCAGGGTTAGCCTATCTCTAGATCTTGTGAATGATTTAGCCGATGCTCTGTGGACTGAATTTGCCTATAAGCGATCGCAAATCTTTCCATCAAATCCGCTTGTTGCTCAGGTGAGAAGGTCGAGGTTACCTGCCCATCACGGCTAATCGCGAAAAACTCTTGAGCATCATCTTTGGGGATGATCAAAAGCCAGTTCCCCTCCACCTGGAAATTGTAATCCTGTGT